>CAVOJB010000023.1:122500-230614 GCA_963696175.1 uncultured Actinomycetota bacterium | reverse complement strand
CGGATGGTGGTTTGGGTGCTGGTTGGGCGGCGATGAGTGATGGTGGGTTGTCGATCGCTTCTCAGCAGGTGGTCGGGGACGGCGGGCGCGGCGGGCGATATCCGGGTGGCTGAGAGCTATGGCAGCGATCAGTATTCGCAGATCGAGGTGACCTCGACCCAGCTGAGCGGCGGTCAGTGGGTCGGTCCGAGCGTGCGCAGCCAGAACGGTGGCCAGGATACGTATCTGGGGATCTACTTCTGGAACAACGGGACTCCGCAGCTTCGGCTTTACAAGCGCACCGCGGGCACGTTTACCCAGCTGGGCAGCAGCTACAACAGTGGCGCGTTGCCGGCGGGCACGAAGCTGACGCTGAGCGCGGTCGGCTCGACGATCTCCTTGCAGCAGAACGGGACCGACGCGGATCGCGGTCACCGATAGCACGATCTCGGGTGGCGCTCCGGGCGTGATGACGTTCGGTGCGGCGACCGGCGATAACTGGGCGGGTGGGGCACGGCGCCCCGCCGACCACGTATTCGGTTGGTGGGTCGGTGTCGGGGTTGTCGGGGACGGTGGTGTTGCAGGACAACGGTGGGGATGATCTGAGCGTCAGTGCCAATGGCGCGTTTACGTTCGCGACGCGGCTGGCGGCGGCGGCGGCTTATAACGTGACGGTGAAGACGAATCCCAGTGGTCAGACGTGTAGTGTGTCGGGCGGAGCCGGGACGGTCGGGTCGGCGAATGTGACGAGCGTGGCGGTGTCGTGCACGGGCTCCCGTGCGGCTGCCGGCTTGGATGATTTCAATCGGGCGGATGGTGGTTTGGGCGCTGGCTGGTCGGCGATGAGTGATGGTGGGCTGTCGATCGTCTCCCAGCAGGTGGTGGGGACGGCGAGCGACGGCGGGCGATATCCGGGTGGCGGAGAGCTATGGCAGCGATCAGTACTCGCAGATCGAGGTGACCTCGACTCAGCTGAGCGGCGGTCAGTGGATCGGCCCGAGCTGTGCGCAGCCAGAACGGCGGGCAGGATACGTATTTGGGGATCTACTTTTGGAACAACGGGACTCCGCAGCTTCAGCTGTACAAGCGCAGCGCGGGCACGTTTACGCAGCTGGGCAGCAGCTACAACAGTGGCGCGTTGCCGGCGGGCACTAAGCTGAGGCTCACCGCGGTGGGCTCGACGATCTCCTTGCAGCAGGACGGGACCACGCGGATCGCGGTCACCGACAGCACGGTCACCGGGGGCGCTCCGGGCGTGATGACGTTCGGCGCGGCGACCGGCGATAACTGGGCCGGCGGCGACCGGGAGCCGCCGCCGCCGACCACGTATTCGGTTGGTGGGACGGTGTCGGGGTTGTCGGGGACGGTGGTGTTGCAGGACAACGGTGGAGATGATCTGAGCGTCAGCGGTAATGGCGCGTTTACGTTCGCGACGCGGCTGGCGAGCGGCGCGGCTTATAACGTGACGGTCAAGACCAGTCCGAGTGGTCAGACGTGCAGGTGTCTGGCGGTGCTGGGACCGTCGGGTCGGCGAACGTCACGAACGTCGCGGTGACCTGCACCGCGGCGGCTCGACCGTCACTGCAGATCCAGTACCTCGGCACCGACGCGAACGGCGTCGCGTACTACAACTTCACGTCGCCCGACGACGGATACGGCACGCACATCCTGAGGGTCCTGGCTCCGACCAACCCGGCGCCCGGGCGTCCCCCACAACTTCCTCTACGTCCTCCCGGTCGAGCCGGAGCTGGGAAGCGTCTACGGCGACGGAATCGACACCTTGCGCAGCCTCGACGCGCAGAACCAGTACAACCTCACGATCATCGAGCCCTCGTTCGCCGATCGACCCCTGGTACGCGGACAACCCCAACGACCCGAACCTCCAATACGAGACCTTCATGACGAAGGATCTCGTGCCGTGGGTGACGCAGAATCTCGTACCCCCCGCCGCCTCGCAGCCGTTCGCGCCCTGCCGGGACACGAGCAGAACTGGCTGATCGGCTTCTCGAAGTCCGGGCATCGGCGGGGAAGATCTCCTCCTGAAGCACCCCGACGTCTTCGCGGTGGCGGCGTCCTGGGACTTCCCTGCGGACATGGCCACCTACGACCAATTCGGATCGAGCTCCGCGAACAACTACGGGACGGACGCCAACTTCCAGGCGAACTACCGCCTGACGCCGCAGCTTCGTGGACAGCCACAAGGCGCCGTTCCTGAGCACGAACCGGATCTGGATCGGCGGGTATCGAAGCCTTCCAGACCGGACATGGCCGACTACGACGCGCTCCTGACCTCTGAGGGGATCGCGCACACGACCGAGACGCCGACAGCTGATGGCTCACAGGTGGGACAGCGGGTGGGTGCCGATCGCGTTGAGCGCTATGAGTCAGGACAGCGCCGCATCTGGCTGCGACGCCGTAACCCGAGTCTTCGAACCACGGCGCTGGCGGCAATCGTACCAGCCGCGCAGGACGACGAACCGGGTGCGATCACGTGACGCTAGTCGGCGCAGACAGACGTGCCCTCGACGTTAGTGGATGTGACGACGGGCCGAAACACCGAGCGGTCCGCGGGAATCGGGCACACGCGGTCGCGCCAAATCGAAGACTGCGAGGCGTGCGATGATCTTGGCTCTTCGTTGGTGCTCGCTGGCGCGCGTGGCGGTCGTCGGCCTGGTGGTCCACGCACGTAAGGGCTTCGAGCGCGACCGCCGGCGAGGTTCGGCCAGCCAGACCCGCGACGCCGTTGTCGACGCGCCCGCCCGTCTACCCGCTGAAGGTCGGTCCGACGGGACGCTATCTGGTCGACCGGAACGGTCGCCCGTTCCTGATCGTCGGCGATTCACCGCAGGCGCTGATCGCGAACCTGTCCGAGACGCAAGCTGACCGTTTCTTCGCCAACCGGCAGGCCGCGGGATTCAACTCGGTGTGGATCAATCTCCTCTGCAACGACTACACGGGCGGTCGCCCCGACGGCGACCACCTACGACGGCATCGCTCCGTTCACCAGGCCCGGCGACCTGTCCACCCCGAATCCCGCCTACTTCGCGCGCGTAGACGACATGATCCGCCTCGCCGCCAAGCACCGGCTCGCGGTGTTTCTCGATCCCATCGAGACCGGCGGCTGGCTCAAGCGTCCTGCGAAGCAACGGCACGGCCAAGGCCTACGACTACGGTCGCTACCTGGGGCGGCGCTACAGGCGGTACCCGAACATCGTCTGGCTCAACGGCAACGACTTCCAGACGTGGAGCCAGCCCGGCGACGATGCTCTGGTGCTGGCCGTCGCCAAGGGCATCAGGTCCGCCGATCCGACACGCACTGCAAACCGTTGAACTCAACTACTTGACCAGCACCTCCCTCGACGACCCGAGGTGGAGGGGCATCATCGGGCTCGACGCCGCGTACACCTATGCCCCGACGTACGCAGAGGTTCTGAAGGCGTACGCGTCGCCGCGACCATCTCCCGGTGTTCATGATCGAGGCCAACTACGAGGGCGAGCACTGCGTACACCGGGCCCGTCGACGCTGCGACGCCAGGAGTACTGGACGATGCTGAGCGGAGCGACGGGGCAGTTCTACGGCAACAAGTACACCTGGCAGTTCTCGAGCGGATGGCCCAGCTACGTCGACACGATCGGGTCGCGGCAGATGACCTTCGTCACCAACCTGTTCTCGCACCGCCGGTGGTTTGACCTGGTTCCCGACACCAGGCACAGGCTCGTGGTGTCGGGATACGGCACCTACTCGAGCAGCGGCGACGTCAACGACAACGACTACGTCACCGCGGCTCGCACTCCGGACGGCAGGCTGGCGATCGCCTACCTGCCGACCGGTCAGCCGGTCGAAGTCGACATGACGAGGATGGCCGGCCGTCGTGTGCGGGCGCAGTGGTACGACCCGACGAGCGGAAAGTACACGACGATCGCAGGGCTCGCCGTTCGCGCGCAGCGGCCGGCGTACCTTCACGGTGCCTGGCAAGAACCACGACGGGGATGACGGACTGGGTGCTCGTGCTGACTGCAACCTAGCTGCTCGCGGCAGCAAGACACGGCCGCCGACCGTTGATCCGATGAGCGTCCGCTCCGAACAAACTCTGCTCTGACACCTGGAGAACTCCATATGCGCGTACTCGTCACCGGCCACAACGGCTATATCGGCTCCGTGATGACCCCCCTGCTGGAGCAGGCCGGCCACGACGTGGTCGGCCTGGACTTCGATCTGTTCGCCGCATGCACCTTCGGCGAGGCTCCCGCCCGAGATCGAGTCGATCCGCAAGGACGTGCGCGACGTCGAGGCGGAGGATCTCGTCGGCTTCGACGCGGTGCTGCACCTGGCGGCCGTCTGCAACGATCCGGTCGGCGATCTGAACCCGCAGGCGACCTACGACATCAACCATCTGGCCTCGGTCCGGCTCGCCGAGAAGGCCAAGCAGGCGGGGGTGCCGCGCTTCCTTTTCTCCTCGTCCTGCAGCCTGTACGGCAAGGGCGCGGACGACGAGCTGCTCGACGAGAACGCCGACGTTCGCTCCGGTGACGCCGTACGGCCGGTCGAAGGTTCTCGCCGAGCGCGACATCGCCCCGCTGGCCGACGACACCTTCAGCCCGACCTACCTCCGCAACGCGACCGCCTACGGCGTATCGCCGCGGCTGCGCGTGGACATCGTCGTGAACAACCTCGTCGGGTTTGCGGTGACGACCGGCGAGGTGCTCATCCAGAGCGACGGGACGCCGTGGCGCCCGCTGGTCCACATCGAGGACATCTCCCGAGCGTTCCTGGCTGTGCTCCACGCTCCGCGCGAGCTCGTGCACAACGAGGCGTTCAACGTGGGCGCGAGCAGCGAGAACTACCGCATCCGCGAGATCGCGGAGATCATCGAGAAGGTCGTGCCCGGCGCGCGGGCGTCGTTCGCCGAGGGCGGCGGTCCCGACAAGCGCTCCTATCAGGTCGACTGCTCCAAGATCGAGCGGGTGCTGCCTGACTTCGAGCTCAAGTGGACCGTGCCGCGCGGCGTCGAGGAGCTCTACGAGGCGTACGTTCGCCACGGCCTGACCTTCGACGAGTTCACCGGCCCGCGCTACCTGCGGATCAAGCGGGTGCAGGAGCTTCAGGCCGCCGGGCGCGTCGACGACGACCTGCGCTGGCTGGTGCCGGTCGGAGCCGAGCGGTGATCTTCACGCCGACGCGGCTGCAGGACGCCGTCATCATCGACGTCGAATGAAGCGGCTCCTGGGAGTGCAGGGCCTTCCAGCGCGTCCAGACCTGAATGAAGCGACTCACTAGGTCGCCATCGGCGACTCAGGCCCCTTTGACTGACAAGGCTCCATCAGCACATCGAAATCAATGGAGCATGCGGCCTAACGCCCGTTCAGGTTTGTGAACCCGACCCGACAAAAAGGAGAGACCACCCGAGCCGTTGATTGAGTTGAGGGCATGACGCCGCAGACGGCCACGAAATTCAAGGTTCACGAACACGCGGGCGCAAGCGAGCTCGCGGAGCGTCATGAGCTAAAAGCGGCGGAAAACGCCGTTGCCGCAGGGACGGGCGAGTTCGGGCGTCAAGGTTTCGACCGTCCCGCAGCAGCGTCCGTCCAGTGGCGCGAATCGCTGCATCGGCGTTTGCTTGGAGTGGCGGATGTATCAGCCGTGGCCCTTGCGGTGTCCCTCACGCTGACTGCGTTCGGGAAGCATCACGTTGCGCTCGCCGCGTTGACCGGGGCCATCGTCATCTCACTCTTGTTCAAGGCCGCCGGACTCTACGACCGCGATGATCTACGGATCGTGCATTCGACGCTCGACGAAGTGCCGGCAGTGGTACAGCTCACGGCCCTCTTCGCGCTGGGCGTCGCGGTAGTCCATGACATTGCCTTTGCCAGCACTCTTGCGTCTGATCAGGTCGCCGTGCTATGGCTGAGCTCGTTGACTGCGATTGTCAGCGGACGGGTCCTGGCACGGTCACTAGCAGCGCGCACAGTTCCGACGGAACGCTGCTTGGTGATAGGAGAACCCGAGCAGGTGGACCGTATCCGTGAAAAGCTCGCGGCTAGCCAGGCGCATGCGCTGGTCGTCGCGTCGCTAACGCTCGAGGGCGAAGACGTGGAGGACATCGACTGGTTCGTCCACAGTCCAGGCACGATCCAGCCCCTCGTCCGCGAAATGAATATTCACCGGATCATCATTGCGCCGACCACGACCGACACCGAGGGCGTAATCGACCTGATCCGGATGGCGAAGGCGGCGGGCGTGAGGGTCAGCGTGCTACCCCGTATGTTCGAGGTCGTCGGGTCTGCGGTCGAGTTCGAGGACGTCGACGGTATGACGATACTCGGGGTTCGCCGCTTCGGCCTGTCCGGTTCCTCGCGGCTCCTCAAGCGAATCTTCGACATCGTCATCGCGTCGATCGGGCTAGTCGTGATCAGTCCGATCATCGCAATGATCGCGCTCAGTATCAGGCTCGAGTCGAAGGGTCCGATCTTCTTCCGCCAGACCCGGGTAGGACGCGACGACCGGCACTTCCACATCTTCAAGTTTCGGTCGATGGTGGCCAATGCTGAAGCGCAGAAGGAGGTTCTGCGTTCACGCAATGAGGCCGGCCAAGGCTTGTTCAAGATCAAGGAGGATCCACGCATTACGCGTGTTGGCCGCTTCCTGCGTCGCACATCGCTCGATGAGCTGCCCCAGCTGTTTAATGTCCTTCGTGGCGAGATGAGCCTGGTCGGCCCACGGCCGCTGGTCGTCGACGAGGACGCCCTCGTACTTGGCTTCGATCGAAGCCGGCTTCATCTGACCCCGGGGATGACAGGCCCGTGGCAGATCCTTGGTTCGCGTGTGCCAATGCAGGAAATGGTTGGGATTGACTACTTGTATGTTGCTAACTGGTCGCTGTGGCTCGACGTCAAAGTTTTGGTCCGAACTGCTCGTCACATAGTCCGCGGCGCCAACGTCTGATCATGCCCCGAAACAGCGGCACGCCGGGGTGACAGGCCCGCGCCGCCGACGGCCGGAGGTTGGAAGGAATACGTCTCGAATGCAGTCCGCGGCATCCTCGCGTTGGACCCGGAAAAGCGCGCTAGGACTACGATCAGCCTCGCCTCCAGACGGTCAATCACGGTCGACGACGCAACGGGGGTCATTGCGGCCGGACTCGACCTCGAATTGAGGGCGACCGCGGCGGCCGCGACCGCGCGCGGCATCAGTCGCTGTGACGCGGATCCGACACGCTCCAATGAGATCCTAGGTTTGATGCGGAGATCCGCTTCGAGGACGGCATGTCGCCGCTCATCGATGGGCTGAAGGACCGAACGCTGGGATCGAGTTAGGCACATAGCGCGCGAGCTCTTAACGGGCGGCCTCACGATCCTGCCGGCGAGGGAAACAACCGGGGCCGTCCGTCGCCACGTAGAACGCAGTCGGGTCCACCTGCCTGGTGGAGCACTATCCAACGGCCCGACGTCCGGCCGCTGGGTCAAATTGGGAAAGTGTGTTCGATTGCGACGGACCGCAGCCGCTCGCCGCGGTTCGCGCCGTGGCCCGTCGCAGCACAGGGCGGATTGGCCACCGACGTATCGCACGCCGACGGAGGCAGGCTGGCATTCCTCAGCGAGAATGGCGCTCGCCACTGCGCAGGAGCGCCAGCCTCTTCGAGCTGCCGATCGGCAAGCCGGCCACGCTGGACGAACTTCCGTTCGATCCGGATTGCGGAACTGGTCGGGTAGCTGATCGTTCTCCAGGACGGCGGCCAGACCGCATCGAGCTCTCGGCCCTGCTACCGACGACTCAGCCTTAGCTCGCCGCATCGTGCGGCCTCTCCGATGAGCATCGGCAAGCACCTGTTCTTGCATCACCGGGTTGTTCGACCTATTCCTGACTTCCGCAGGTTCGCCGTTCGGGCGGAGTGGTGAGCGATGGTTCTTCCCGCCTGGCACGAATCATGAGGGGGCTGATGACTGGGTGCTTGTGCTGAGCGCACGCGGCGCTCGGCGGCAGTAGCGCTGGCCGCCGAGCGTTGGTGTGGTGAGCGTCTGCTCGAAGACACCTTCCTTTGACATCTGGAGATCCCCCTATGCGCGTACTCGTGACCGGTCATAACGGCTATATCGGCTCCGTGATGATCCCCTGCTCGAGCAGGCCGGCCACGACGTGGTCGGGCTGGACTTCGATCTGTTCGCTGCGTGCACGTTCGGCGATCCGCCGCCCGAGATCGAGTCGATCCGCAAGGACGTGCGCGACGTCGAGGTGGAGGATCTCGTCGGGTTCGACGCGGTGCTGCACCTGGCGGCGGTGTGCAACGATCCGGTCGGCGATCTGAACCCGCAGGCGACCTACGACATCAACCATCTGGCCTCGGTCCGGCTCGCCGAGAAGGCCAAGCAGGCGGGGGTGTCGCGGTTTCTGTTCTCCTCGTCCTGCAGCCTGTATGGCAAGGGCGCGGACGACGAATTGCTCGACGAGAACGCGGCGTTCGCTCCGGTGACGCCGTACGGCCAGTCGAAGGTTCTGGCCGAGCGGGACATCGCCCTGCTGGCTGACGACACCTTCAGCCCGACCTACCTGCGCAACGCGACCGCCTACGGCGTGTCGCCGCGCCTGCGCGTCGACATCGTGGTGAACAACCTCGTGGGGTTTGCGGTGACGACCGGCAAGGTGCTGATCCAGAGCGACGGGACGCCGTGGCGCCCGCTGGTCCACATCGAGGACATCTCACGAGCGTTCCTGGCCGTGCTCCACGCTCCCGCGCGAGCTCGTGCACAACGAGGCGTTCAACGTGGGCGCGAGCGGCGAGAACTACCGCATCCGCGAGATCGCGGAGATCATCGAGCAGGTCGTGCCCGGCGCGCGGGCGTCGTTCGCCGAGGGCGGCGGTCCCGACAAGCGCTCCTATCAGGTGGACTGCTCCAAGATCGCAGCGCGTGCTGCCGGACTTCGAGCCGCAGTGGAGCGTGCCGCGCGGCGTCGAGGAGCTGCATCGAGGCGTATGTCCGCCACGGCCTGACCTTCGACGAGTTCACCGGCTCGCGCTACCTGCGGATCAAGCGGGTGCAGGAGCTTCAGGCAGCGGGCCGCGTCGACGAGGACCTGCGCTGGCTGGTGCCGGTCGGAGCCGAGCAATGATCTTCACGCCGACGCGGCTGCAGGACGCCCTCATCATCGACGTCGAGCGTCGCGGCGACGAACGCGGCTACCTGGCGCGCACGTTTTGCGAGCAGGAGTTCGCCGACCACGGCCTCGTCGACTCGCTTCGTGCAGGCCAGCACGATCTTCAGTCCCAAGCGCGACACGCTCCGCGGCCTGCACTTCCAGGAGCCGCCTCATGCCGAGGTCAAGCTCGTGCGGTGCACTCGCGGCGCTGCTCATGTGACGATCGTGGACCTGCGGCCTGACTCGTCGAGCTACATGCAGTGGCTCGGCGTCGAGCTCAGCCCGGAGAATGGCCGGCTCCTGTACGTCCCGGAGGGGTTCGCCCAGGGCTACCAGACGCTCACCGACGACACCGAGGTCGCCTACCAGATGTCGCACGAGTACGTTCCGGAGGCGGCCAGCGGCGTGCGCTGGGACGACCCCGCCTTCGGCATCGAGTGGCCGCCGGCGGAGCAGCGGATCATCTCGGAGCGAGATCGGGCGTGGCCCGATTACCAGCCGCGCTTTCGAGCCGTCTCCAGTAGCTCTGCCTGCTCCAAGCGATCAGCCGCTCGTTGGATGACCGCGTAGGCCAGCCCCGATCGCGCTGCGATGTCGAGCAGCGACGGACGCCTTGGTTACCAGAGGTCGCGCTGGCGGCGCGCGGGGTTGCCCGCGTAAACGCCGTTCGGCTCGCATGACCTCGTCACGACCGCGCCGGAGGCCACGATGCAGCCGGCGCCGATGTCGACGCCGGGCAGGACGATCGCCCCCGCGCCGATCCAACAGCCGTCGCCAACGGTGATCGGTGCGCCGGCGAGCGCGCCGGCGCGCGAGGAGGCCGGGCCGATCTCGTGAGTCGAGGTCACGAGCATTGCCCGCATGCCGAGGTGACAGCGGGCGCCGACGCGGATCGGGCCAAGGTTGTCGAACACGCAGCCGAGGTTTACGAAAGTGCTGGGCCCGATGTGAATGTCGCGCCCGCCGAACCAGCAGCCGTGGTCGATCCGGTGCGTCCGGGCGTGCACGCCGTACGCGCGCAGTAGCGCTAGGCGCACAAGGCGCGGAACGATCGCCGTGCCTTGCACCGCGTTGAACGCGAGCAGGCTTGCGCGGTCGATGCTGGCGCCCGCCCGGCCGACGAGCCGCGACGGCGTGATCCGGCTCCGCAACAACGTCACCGGGCGAACGATACGGACGTGCGCGGCTGATAGACGACCTGCATAACAACCGCTACGTGGCGCGCCCCCGTGGCTCCGGCCTCCCCCAGCAGGGGCTGTTCGTCGTCGGACGGGCGACGTTCACGGCCGCCTGACCGCCGGACGAAACTAGGTTTGCGCGCGACTGCAGCCCAGACAAGGGTCGCGTGCGGCGAAGGTCGACCAAGCAGACGCCCTGTGTCAACTCCCCGGCGGTCGATAGCGGATGTCGGCTTGCCCTCAAGCGCTTCGCGCTCGGCCCTTGCGGGCCGCCTTGGGGTGACAGCGGCGCCCTGCTTCCGCTGGGTGGCAGCGAGGTCGGGCCCTGAGCCCGGCGGTGTGGGAATGGTGACGGTGATGTGTCGTTGCAATGCGCGGTGGCGAGCGGGGTCATAGAGAACACCGTCTTGCCAACAGCGCCAAACACGGTTCGACACCAAGCACGACCGACGGTCCGCAACGCGCGGGGATGGTCATGGTTTCGGGCGTGGGCAGCGGCGTAAAGATCCTGCGCCCAGGGGTGCCAGTGGCGGCTGCTGTCGGCCAGCGTGCAGAACGCGGAGCGTAGGCGCTTGTTGCAGCCCCAGCGAAAGCAGGCTGCCTTGCGTTTGCCGGACTCGATCGCCACCGCGGCGTGGCCCGCATCGCCGGCGAGCGGGTCACGGTTTGGGTATCGAGCGCGGCAGTCTCCCATCTCCGGCAACTCGGCGGCGATGATGACGCTGCCTTTGAACAGCGACAGGAAGATGGCGCCGTCGGGATGCCGGCGGACCGCGGCCGCGATCGGGCGCTCGAGGTCCTTGATCTGCACGTTGACGGAGTTGATCGTCGCGACCAAGCTCAGCACCAGCTGCCGACGAGTGCTCAGCTCGAGCTCGCCGACACGACCCGCGGGCGCCCGCCGAAGCTTGGCCAGCAGCTGCATAGGCGTCTGCCGGCCGGAGTAGCGCTCGCGGGCCAGAAACGCTGCTAGGCGCGCCTCGCCCAGCCCGTGCGCGTCGGCCGGGCTGGGATAACGCTCGAGGAACGCCAGCGAGATCCGGCTGTGCAACTCGCTAAAGAGGTGAAGCGGTCCCGGCCAGAACCGCTCCAGCTCGGCTCGCAGCTGGTTGGTCAGCGCGGTCCGCGTGCCGACCAGATCCTCCCGTCCCCGAGTCAGCGCTCGCAGCGCCGTGCTCTGATCACTGTCGGGCTCAAGCACCCGGAAGCGGTGATGGTCGGTGCGGGCCAGTTTCGCACAGCACGAACGCGTCGACGCGATCGGACTTCCCGCCCGAGACCCGAAATCGACCCCGCGCCGCGGCCACCTGGTTCGGATGCGAGGGCAGCACACGCAGCCCCGCATCCAGCAACCGCTCCACCAGTAGACCGTCTGGCCGCTCGATCGCCACCACCTCAACTGCAAACGCACCAGCTGGCGGCACAACGACCGTAACCCGCGCTCGTTATGCACGAACGTGGCCGCCAACAGCTCCCCGCCCGCCGGATCAGCCACAAGCACGTCGTGCTTTTCTGACGCCCAATCAACCCCTGCGTAACTCCCAATGCGTAACACCTCCTCGGTGAGGACAACTCGACAGTCACCCCGACCAAGAGGTACCGTTGCGGACGCTCACAGACAGGCCCTCACACGGGGCTACGTCCTGACCGCTTCGCGGCACCTCACCTCCGCCGGGAGGGGCAGGTCTGCTTCCGGCCCTCACCAGGGCAAGCAGCCGTCGCCATCTCCCGACCGCGGTCGAGGCAAACCACAGGATGACCTATGAGCAGCCGCCATGCAGGTCGCTAGAAGCATCCAACCAGCGAGCTCCGCGCCGTGCTTGAGCATGCCAGTTAGCTGGAACGTCCAAGTGTCTTCGGGTAGGCTACTGCGGGTCCCGTCCGCTTGCGGGCCCACCACGTGCAACGCGAACGAGCACAACAGCAGCGAGAGCGATCCCCAGACCGTCAATCGAATGGCGGCCGGGTCCTCCCACGTCAAGCTGCTGACCGCGAAGAAGACGACAGCCAACGGAAGCAGCAGCACCGCCGGTGGAGGTCGGACAAACGTTCGTACGACAAGAAGAACTGCGAGTAGCCCCGCCACGATTAACCAGTGCAGGCGACGAGGCGACCGAGCGATACGGACAGCGATCGCCGACGCTGCGCCCGCTTGGGCCAACAGGCTCGCGGCTCCAAACACGCTCGCGTGGTGATTGGAGTCGAGTGCCCTGAGCTTCAGATCGAAGAAGCGGAAGTCGATCCACTGGCCCGCTGCCTGGGCTAACACCACCGCGCCTGTCAGTAGGAGGCCGGCGACGATGACGTTCGGTGAGTTTGCCGCGCGAGGCCGCGCGTCTCTTTCACGCGCGGCCACACCGACTCGCGAGAGATCGCTGTCCACCTGAAAGCAACGCTCCTGCCCTCGCGTCCTTTACGTCGCAGTCAAGTCCCAGGACGTGGTGTAAGAGGTTGACGCTCTCCTCGTCGGTGTTGTTGTTGTTGGCGTCTTAGGCCGCTGTGAGTTCGAGTACCTCCTCGGTCTGGGCTCGATGGAGCCGCTCCTCGAGGAGCGGCTCCATCGACTGCAGGCTGATGTATCCCCGGCCGACGAGCCACTCGTCGTTGGCTTCGATCGCGAGCATCGACACCAGCCGGATCAGTGAGGCGTCGTCGGGGAAGATTCCGACGACGTCGGTGCGCCGGCCGATCTCGCGGTTGAACCGCTCGAGCGGGTTGGTGCTGCGGAGCTTGGGCCAGTGCTCGGCCGGGAACGCGTAGAAGGCGAGGATGTCCTCCTCGGCCTCCTCGAGCATCGCGGCGACCTTCGGCAGCGGCCGCTCGAGCTGGGCGACCGCCTCGCCGAGTCGCTGGCGCGCTTCCTCGCCCGACTCGGCGCGGAAGATCGGGCGGATCAGCGCCGCGAGCAGTCCGTGCTGATCGTTGCGCGCGTGCCCGAGTGCGTCGCGGAGGAAGTGGACTGTGCAGCGCTGCCACGGGCAGCCGAGCACCTGCGCCAGCGCGGCCTTCAGGCCCGGGTGGGCATCGCTGATGGCGAGCTGCACCCCGACCAGCCCGCGCTTGACCAGGCTGCGCAGGAACTCGCGCCAGAACGCCTCGGTCTCGGCCTCGCCGACGTCCAGGCCGATGATCTCGCGACGGCCGGTCTCGTGCACCGCGTGCGCGATCACCACGCACTTGCGCGCGACACGGCCGCCGTCACGGACCTTCTCGACCTTGGCGTCAACGAACAGGTACGGGTAGCGGCCCTCCAGCGGCCGCGTGCGGAACGCCTCGACCTGCTCGTCCAGCCCAGCGCAGATCCGCGACACCTCGCTGCGGCTGACACGCAGCCCGAGGCTCTCGACCAGCTGATCGACGCGCCGGGTCGAGACCCCGCACACATACGCCTGCTGCACGACCGCCACCAACGCCTGCTCCGAGCGCTTGCGCGGCTGCAAGAACGACGGGAAGTAGCTGCCCTGCCGCAGCTTCGGGATCTGCAACTCGATCTCCCCAGCCCGCGTGTCCCACCGCCTCGGCCGATACCCATTGCGATGCGTCGCCCGATCCTCCGGCCGGCGCTCGCCGAGCTCCGCGCCGATCAGCTCCGACACCTCGGACTCCATCAACTGCTCAGCGACCCACCGCACCGACTCGCGGACCACATCCGCGTGATCCTCCAACAGAACCTTCCTGACGACCTCCTCGATCGTCATCCTGTGACTACCGGCCATCGCCGGCCTCCTTTCTCGTCGAACCGTGAAGAAGTCCGACGATCATGAGCGCCGCGGTGGCCGGAACCACCTCCAGGCCCGAAATCCCGGCGACCCAAACCCCTGGCCGCCATCGCCCAAGCCCTCAGAACGGCTTACACAGCGTCGATCCCATCAGGAACCCGCCGAATTCCGTCCGACCGCGTCTTACACCAACCCTAGGGACGTGACCGGGGTGCTCGCCAACCTGCCGTCCCAGCGAGTGGTGATGTCAAATCCCGTGCTAACGGAGGCGAGCGTGAAGGCAAGGAATATCGACGCTGCAACCCTGGCATAGTTGCTAGCGGCCGACTACCCATCGTCGGGATAGACGCCCAATGAGCGGCCCAGGCGCTGGGCCGGCAGGTTGTCGGCGGCGCCGCGCCACGCCAGCGCACCGGCCTGCAGAAGCAGGGCTGCCGGGGGGTCTCCAGTGCAACTTCGTCGCGCGCCGCCGCAGCGGCGAGCGCGGGACGCCCGATGGGCGGGAGGTTCGCATTTGCCCTAATGGGCTAGACTGCCCGCCGCTCGCACGACCGCGGGTCGGCCAGACTGCGGCCGCGTCGATTGATGCCCCCCTTTGCTTCTACCCGACCTATTCTCTGTACGGTCGCTAGCCAGGCTTGTCGCGGGCATCGCACTCGTGCTGGTTGGTTACGTGGGCACTGTGCACGCGTACGTGCCGGCAGCGCACGGTGGCGTTGCGCGCGCCGGATTCAGGATTTCGGGTCTTAGAGCTTATGCGGGCGGGAGGGTGCGTTTCCGGGTGACGGTGCCCCGGCGGGGGGCGGTGGACATCGTTGAGACTACGGCGACGCACACGAGGACTCGAAAGCAGACACGCCGCAAGCGGGTATGGCGGGTGTTCGCTCGCGCGCACGCTACCGCCAGGCACGCTGGCAGGTTGTCCATGACCGCCGTGCCGAACCGATTCGGAGCTCGTCTATTGCGACGGCGTTCCCGACTCAGGCTGCGGCTTCGGGTGACCTACGTGCCTAGAGCACCGAGGGCTCGGCGGGTCTACCGGTTGCAGAAGCGGGTGGTCGTCAGCGCCGCCAACGCCGGCGGGTCAACCCCTTCGAAACCACACCAGCCGCGACCTGCCACCAGTGGCGGTGGGCTCGTCTGCACCCAGCACGTCACGACGGCCACGTTCGCGTCAGCGTTCTCGGCCGCCGGAGCCGGCGCGGTACTGTGTCTTGCCCCGGGAAACTATGGGACGTTCAACGGCGGCTCTAAGACCGCGCCCGGCGTGACGATCACCTCCGATGCAAGCGCCGGTGGCACGCAGGCGAACGTGATCTTCAACACCGCGAATCTCGGCGGCTCGCAGAACATCACGCTCGACAACCTGACGCTCGGGCAGCCCAACAGTGGGCTTGACGGTGTGTCGATCCTCAGCAACCCCACCAACATTGCCATCACGAACGACCTGTTCAAGAACGACGCCGAAATGGACAACATTCAAAGCACGAACCATCGGAACGTGGATTTCAACCATGACGACTTCGCGCACACCGGCCTCGACTGCTCGAACGGTGGCGCGAATTCTGTCATCGGCCTGCACTACTCGGGCGCCGGGCATTCCGGCGTGACGGTGGAGAACTCCGCGATCGGGAACACCGACTGCGACGGCATCCACACCGGTACCGGGATCGACGTGCTGAACAACACGTTCTCGAACCTCTGCGAGGACAGCAACAGCGACCCAGCCCACACCGACAACATGCAGTTCGAGGGCGCGGTCGGCGGCCGGATCGCAGGCAACTACTTCCACGAGGAGATCGCCAACTGCATCACCCAAGGCCTCACGTCCTACGACGGCGGCACCAACGGCGTGCTGATCGAAGACAACGTCGTCGACATAGGCCGTCCGTGGGGGATCGAGTTCTACGCCGACGTGAACTCAATAATCCGCCATAACACGGTCGTCTACCGCGCTGCCGGCGCTGGCGGCTGCGAATACGGGATGCAGTGCGGTTACATTTCGCTGGATTGCAAGCCGAGCGAGTTTTCCTGCCCGAGCCAAGCCGGCCATGGCACGCAAGTGTACGACAACATTGCCAACTAGTCGCCGGTGACGGTGCGACCGCCGCTCGCAACGACCACAACTACAACGGGCCAGACGTGACCTTCCAGGGTGGCACGTCGCCGCCGCCTGACGGGGGCTTCCCGTCGTTCGCGGCCTATTTGCTGGTACGTCGGTCGGTGGGCGTCGGCGCGGCGGACGACGGCTCCAATCTGGGTATTGCCCGACGCGCAAAGTCGACGAGTCGGGCCGGAGGTCCACGATCGTCACACGCACATCATTCCTAATAGGGACATGTGACGGCCTCCCCGCCTTGTACACGCAATGGCTGGGCGTCGAGCTCAGTCCGGGGACTGGGCCGCTCCTGTTCTCCCGAAAGGCTTCGCCCATGGGCCGCCAGACGCTCATGGACGACCCAGCGTTCGGAATCGAATGGCCGCCCACGGAGCGGCACATCATCTCGGAGCGAGATCGGGCGTGACCCGATTTCCAGCCGCACCTCCACCGATTTCCAGAAGCCCTACCTGCTCCAACCGCTCAGCTGCTCGCCGGATGACCGCGTAGGCCAGCCCCGATCGCGCTGCGATGTCGAGCAGCGACGCATGCCCGTCGCTGAGATTGAGCACCCACAGCAGCGCGCGTTCGTCATCGGGCGACTCCACGGCGCCGCCGGTCGATCGGTAGAGGCCGCGGCGTCCGAGCTGGGGCTCGCCATACGGGCTGAGGTTCATGCACGTGCGATTGGTCTCGAGTGACGTCGACGACATCGAGGCAGACGCGCACCGACTCGGCGAGCGATTCCGGGCGGATCCGCTCGAGCCCGTCGGCAGATGTGTGGTATCCCGCGAACTCGCCGTGCGGCGTGCGCATCAGGCAGCCGACGGGAAGGTCGAATCCCGGCGAGCAAAATTGGCGCTCGTCGCCGCCCCACGGCTCCCAGTCGACGACGCGATGCGGCGCGCCGGAGTCGCGCAGCACGAGCTCGACGGCGCGATCGACCTCGCTGTCTCCGCGCCTGCTGCGCTTGTACGTCAAGCCGCCAGCGTCGCCGATGCAGGACACCGTCAGGCCGTGCTTGACGCGATGCAGCGTGTCGCGGTTCTGGTGAAGCCAGGCCAGTGGTCCGATCGTGCCCGGCGCGAAGAGGAAGCGGTACGAGTGCCGTAGCCGGCGTTGCGAAAGCTCCCTCGCGAGCATCGTCGCGACCGCGATGCCGGAGAGGTTGTCGTTGGCAAGCGACGGATGGCACACGTACGTCGAGATGAGCACTTCGTCTTCGCTCGCCCCCTCGAGCCGAAGCTCGGCATAGGTGAGGTGACCGGGCTCGAGCGTCGAGTCGATGAGCACGTCGTACTCCCCCGGCTGGAGTTCCAGCAGCTGGCGATGGGACAGGCAGAACCCCCAGGTGCGGTGGTAGTAAGACGTCCGGTAGGGCACCACGTCGGGTTGGTCGGGGAGCGTATGCAACCGCTCGCGCAGAGCCTCGAGCGACATTCGCGCGCGCACCGGCTCGCTGTAGGACACGACGTGCAGGCTCGAACGGCGGAAGTCGACGACGCGCGTTCCATCGGCGGTGGCGACGTATGCGTCGCGGATGTTCCACTCATCCGGCACCGTCCAATCGAAGACCTGAGTCCCGCTGGCGATCTCCGTCCGCTCAAGCGGTATGTGCTCCTCGAGCACGTCGAACGTCGCCCGCACCCCGCTGCCGGTCAGGCTGCGGCAGAGCGGGAAGAGCCGCCGCATGAGCTCATACGCCGTCGGTCCCAATCGCGTCCAGGTCCATCACAGCGCACCCCGCGAAGCCTCTGGCCGGTGACTACTCTGGGTCGTGCTTTGAGAGCTCTGAGATGCCGACCGCGACCTCCTCCGCGGTCCGCCCGAGCCGCGGTTCGTGCGCGCCAACGAAACGATCCCGGTTGGGGAAGTCGTGCGAGCGCAGCCCGCGTCGCATTGGCGTCTCGGGGATTTGCACGAGCGAGCAAGGCGGTGGCGCAAGCGATGCCTTTCTCGTCGGTCGTAGCGAAGCGAACACGGCCCTCGCCGCCCGCGTTGGAAGCGGCGTACACGCTCGAGTACGCCGCATCCGATGGGGCTCCGCTCGTTGGGTGCATGGTCAAGCGGCCCCGTCTCGTGCAAGTCGGCCGGCAAGTACGACTCGCAGGACATTGTGATGCCGAGGAGTCGGGGATCGGCCCGCATGTTGCCGCTCCAATCCTACTGCTCGCGCCAGTTAGTAGCGCCGCACGTCGCATCGCTGCCACTCCTTCACATCAGCATCGCTTTGCGACAGTAGAACGCCTCGGCGTACGAGGTCGGCGAGTTGCACTCCATCCCACGCAGCCGAAGGAGTCCGGAGAACAGGTCCTCCTTGAACCACCGCTTGGAGACCTGCGACCCGAAGTGCGTCATCAGGTGGTCGATCTTCTGGCGGCACAGCGATTCGTCGAGCGGGACGAAGAGGTTCGGCGCGCCCATGTCGCCGTCGTACTTCGGGATCTCGTACTCCAAGATCAGGTGGTCGCGGAACGTGTTCCACGTCAGCTCGCACGTCACGCGGTGATCCTGATGGAGATCGGACCGCTGGTGCGTGAAGATCAGGTCCGGCGAGAACTCGCCCTTCAACTCCTCGAAGAACTCCTTGATCTCCGCACCGTCATAGGGGAAGTACCCGTCCCGGAAGTCCCTGAGGATCACGCGCTTGCCCGGGAACGTCACCAAGGAGTGCGTCCGCGCTCTGACTTGCCTCAGCGGCACGACTTGGTCTCTCCGGTGAGCACAACCCAGCAGACCTCTGACAGCGATCCCTGTTCGATCAGCCTGAGGATCGGTGCCTCCGCAACCGATCTCGATGTCGTCCGAATGGGCGCCGATCGCAAGCAGCCTCAGGGGCCCGTCGCCAGGCGCGGCGCAGCAGGAGCGGCAACATCAGCCGGCCGCTGCGACGAGATCGCGCGTCAGCCTCTCGGCCGAGCAGCCCACAGCTGCCACGGCGCTTGACCGCTGTCGTGTAGGCTCTCGAGCCACTGCTTGTCCTTGAGCGTGTCCATCGGTGCCCAGAAGCCTTCGTGGCGCTGGGCCAGCAACCGATCGCAGGCCAGCAGTCGATGGAACGGCTCCTCGACAAGGTCCTCGCCCGGCCTGAGTCCATCGAAGAGCTCGGAGCGCAGCACGAAGTAGCCGCCGTTGATCCAGACGTCCGACCGTGTCACGTCGTGGATGCCATCGACGATGCCCCTGTCGTCCATCGACACGACGTGGAAGCTGTAGTTCGGCCGAACCGCGAGGAAGCTGGCCGTGGCGCCGGTCGCTCTGGCCCGTGCGATCATCTCCGGCAGGTCGGCGTCGGTCAGCGTGTCGCCGTAGTTGGCGAGGAACATCTCCTCGTCGCGCAGGAGGTGCCGGACCGCGCGCAGCCGCTCGCCGATGCAGGCGTGAAGCCCGGTGTCGACGAAGGTGATGTTCCAGTTGTGGATGTCGGTCTTGAGCAGATGGACCTTCGTGCCGCCTTCCGACAGCACGAAGTCGTTGGCCAGCGCCTCGTTATAGGTCAGGAAGAAGTGCTTGATGACCTCGGCCTTGTAGCCGAGGCAGAGTACGAAGTCGGTGAACCCGAAGTGCGCGTAGTACTTCATCACGTGCCAGAGGACCGGCCGGTTGCCGATCGGGATCACTGAGTATTACTGCGAAGTCGGTCTTCTTGCACGAAAAGACTGCGGGACCGGACGCCGAGGGCGCTCGGCGTCAGGTCCCGCAGTCAACGGTTGATTGTTCAGACCCACGGCATGCGGGAGAATTCCTTGACCAATCCCGGGTGCGGTCCGCCCCCTACAGCGGGCCGCACCCGGGGTTGTGTCCTCACAGACCCTGGCCGATTACCGCGGAACCACGGGCGCGGACTTCAGCGATGCAACACTACTGCCTGCAGCGTTCATCGCCACCACTTGGAACTGCACCGCGGGCTGGGGGTTCACCGTCGCGAAAGTGAAGGACCGCGGTGTCACGGTGCCGTTGAACACCGTTTGCTGCAACAACGTTCCGGTGACAGCGTCGAAAGCCGATACCTGGTAATTGGTGATCGTTATGCCGCCATTGGAAGCGGGTGCTGTCCACACAGCACTCGCAGTTCGAGCACCGCCGACCGCACCCTGCGTTGCCGTTCCAATCGTCGGCGCACCCGGCACCGTGGCCGGCGTGACATTGTTCGACGCCGTTGACAACGCACTTGTGCCGACAGCATTGACCGCCTGCAGTCGGAAGTTGTACGCCGTCCCATTCGTCAGCCCGGTGATTGTCGTACTGGTTCCCGGAGCCACGCCCGTGATCGTCCGAACAACAGTGGCTCCGGTCCGAACCGTGACGGTGTAACTGGTGATCGGGGAACCACCGTCACTACCAGGTGTCCACGAGAGACTGGCCTGGCTATCGCCACGAACGGCGAGCAACGCCGTCGGAGCACTAGGTGCACTCAACGCGGTGAATGCGCTGGACGGTACCGACAGCGGCCCGGTGCCGAACTGGTTCACCGCCGCTACCTGGAACGTGTAAGCGACCCCACCAGTCAGACCAGTGAAGTTGAACGTCGTCGCCGTCGCCGAGTTGCTGTTCCGGGTGACGATCGGAGCCGTACTTGGCGCGACCGGGGTAGCAACGATCTGGTAGCCGGTGATTCGGCCGTTGGCTGCAGTGACATTGAGGTTCGATGCCGGAGCAGTCCAACTCACCGCAGCCGTACCCGCCGCAGTCCCAGCGGCAGCCGTGACGTTGGACGGAGCGTTGTGTACCAGAACAATCGTCTGGAGCGACAAGTTGGCGTTGGTGAACGTCAACTTCTCAACGTTTCGCAGGGTGTCAATGCCGTCACTGATCTTTTGCGGGGTCACCGGAGCACCAATCTGGTTCACCGTGAAGCCCGCTGCCGCCGAGCCGGTAATCGTGTAACTCGCCCGTGGGCCACCGAACAGTGCGGTATCGCAGTTGACAGGTCCACCAACTGGAGTAGTCCCACAATCCAGCGGCTGGGTTGGCGTCACGATCTCCCTGACAGCAACGATCTGACCGGGGTTTACGACTCCGGCAAAGACGTCTTGCTGCAGGGTTGGTCCCGTCAGATTTCCGGCACCATCCCGCTTGTACTGGCTGGTCATCGCACTTTGCCCCGGGCCCTCGACGCTGGCGCTACCGATCTCGGTTGCCGCGTTGTTCGGATCCGTGCGAACGCTGAGGCGGACGTTTAAGTAGCGATCACCATCGATGATGTCGTCGGCGCCCCGTCCTTCGATCAGATCGACGCCGCGCCCGCCGAGCAGGATGTTGCCTGCCCCCCAGACCGGTCCGTTGAGGATCGGGCAGTCTTGGGATGCGGAGGCGTTCACGACGTCAGCCAACGGCGTGGTCAGTGGTGGAATCAGTGGGTCAAGGCCAGCGATGAGGTCGATCCCCGCCTGATCCAGCACATCACAGCCGATGAAGCCGCCGCCTCCTACTGCTGACGGCACTGCATCGTCGCCCCGCAGCTTGTCATTCTTGTCCCAGCCGGAGAGTGCCTCGACTTCGTTAAACTTATCTCGAACACCGACCTGCAGAATGTCGAGGCCGATGATCGGCAGCGCAAGATCAGCGTCCTGGGCGACGGTCTCGCCCAATCCGATCTCGAAGTCGTACCCGGAAGCACCGGCAACCTTCTCGATACCGGAACCCGCGACGCCGATATCGTTGCCGCCCTCCATGTCGTAGTCATCATCGCCACCCTGGCCGATGAGGACGTCGTGGCCCGGCGTTTGCGAGTCGTCGAGGAAGAACAGGTTGCTGCTGTCGCCGATCAACAGGTCGGGCTGGTCGCCGCCTTCTTCCCAGTCATTGCCGCTGTCGCCGAGGGCGGCGTCGAGGCTCTGGCCCAGATAGATGAAGTCGTCGCCGGATCCACCGAAGGTCTCGTTGGCGTTGGCGCCACCGTTGGTGAAGTCCTTGCCGTCGCCGGCCATGATGATGTCGAGCCCAGGGCCGGCATCGATGGCATCGTTGCCCGGACCGCCCTTGGGAACGTCGTCGCCACCGAGATCGGTGATGATGTCGTCACCCTCACCGCCGAGCGCGATATCGGCGCCGGAACCACCCTCGATGAAGTCCCGTCCCTCGCCACCCCAGAAGGTGTCGTTGTCGTTGCCGCCGCGGATCCGATCGGTGCCGGAAGTGCCGTTGTACACGGCCTGTCCGTTGATACCGGGCGGGTCCACTGTGTTGGTAGCGCGGTACTGAATGGTCCCGTCCGGCTGCCGGATGAGTACGGCAGACTCGTCGCACTCGGAGTTCGGATCGTTGGCCACTGTGTTACCGAAGGAGTTGAAACCAGCAGGCGTTCCGTTGAGGTTACTCAGCTGGAACTTGCAGTCTGCGGTAGCGAACGCGTCGGCCTTGAGGGTGTGCACGTTGGTATTGCGCATCATCAATTCCGCGAACGAGTTGCCTTCGAGCTGGGCCCGCAGGTTCATTCCCGGGGTGCGGGCCAGGTAGTACAACCGGTCCCCGTTCTGCAGGTCGGTCAGCTGGTTCTCGAAAACGTAGTTGAAGGTGGTTCCCAGCAGACCGCCGAACGGATTGGTGTTCTCCGCGAGGCCGCCGACCCAGAGGTCGACGCTGTCCAGGCCGGTGATCGAGTTGGTGCCGTTGTTGGCCCAGTTGCCGTCGTCGCCGTTCACGCTGTTCATGAACTCGGCTGCGTCGGTCGGGACATGAAGCTCGCCCAGCACTGGGTTCACGAGCCGCTTTGCGGCGGCCCGCCGCGAGGCCAACGTGGCCGGACCGTTGTCCGCGGTTTCGTTGGCGACCGTCCCCGGGTCGTCGGCCAGCTCACCATCGGGGCCGACGTTAGTCAGGATGGTCGGATGCGTGCCATAGGCCGCGACGAAGTTGACGAGGGATTCCGGGTGCTTGAGGTTCTCCCCGAAGTCGACCCAGCTGGTGTAAGGGGTCAACTGGCCGTCGTTCGTCGCACCGAACAGTTGCCGGCGCAGGACGTTCAGCGGCGGGATGCCCTCGGACCGGGCACGCGTCATGTTGATCGTGGCAAGGTCCAACGGAAGACCCAGCAGGTTGTTCCGGAGGGTATCGGTGACGAACTCATCCAGCTCGTTGCCGACCTGATCCGACATACCCATGATGATGCTGCCGGCGGCCTCTTCGGCCGTCAGCGTGCCTGCGGTGCCGCCGTTTGTGTATTCCACCGGATCCAGGAACCCGTCGAGCAGCGAGATCTCATTACTCGATCCGTCCTCGTTGGTCCGGGAAATCGTCTCGGTCAGCATCGAGTGACCGAAGCGATACACCGCGTGCGCGAACTCCGCCCGGATGGCCGGGTTGAGATCGGGCTGCGTGAAAGCGAACGGTTCGAACGGGTTGATCGCGGGCTGTACCTTGCGCGCGAACTCCTCGAAAACCAGGTGCTGGTATTCCATCTCGGTCACGAACCGAGCGGCTTGGAACAGCCTCTCGCCGTACTCGAAGGTCGTGGCGCTGGTCGCGTGATACGCCGTGTTCAGGCTGGAGTTGGCAGTGATGATGCCGTCGATCTCGGCCACCAGGCGGTCGTGCTCGGAATGGAAGACCTGGTGGATCGCGGTGAGACCGATGTTCTCGTTGCACCGCCCGTCACCACAGACGAAGTGCGCGTCGAGCAGTTCGTCGTCATAGGTCCCAGCAGGCAACGGCTTATCGAGGCTCTCGCCCGCGGTGGCGTTGGCGTCCGGTCCACCGGCCGTCGGCACTGCGCTGTGCGCGATGTCCGTCAGGAATGGCGTATCGAAATGCAGCGCGTTGGCCGGGACCGGCACAGGGCTGGTCGGATCGCCTTCCACCGGGGCACCGGTGGTCATGTACTGCGGAAAGCCATGGGGGCCCGGCACGAAGTTGCCGTAGGCATCGGCCACCAGCATTGGAATATTCGTGACGTCGGCGTCGGTCAACTGCAGCCCGAGCACTACCGCAGCCTGCTTCTTGGTCGTGGCCCACGTTGAGATTCCGGCGTCCTGGTCGGCGGGAGCGCCGACAGGCAGCTCACCACCGAGCAGCCTGCCAGTCGCGACCGGCACGCCACCAACCGTCTTGTACTCACGCAGGAACGCCTGATGCGACGGATGCGAGGTGTACGTCTGGCTCTGATCGACCCACGGTGAGTCGGTGTTCTCGGCGTCCTGAATGTCGTCGGAAGTGCCCAGTTGGCCGTCCGGACCCGGCTGGTTCTGGCCGCGGGTCAGCACCATGAATCGCAGACTCGCAGGGAGATCGTCGCTGTTTCCGAAGATGTGATCCTTGCCGGCGATCAACGGGTCGTCAGCCTGCAACGGAACGAAGACCGTGCCACCACCCTTGACCGTCTGGTCGATGCCATGGTCGAAGAACTGGCCGAACAAGGTGAACAGCGAGTTGTACGGCGGTGAGAGACCAACGTCGGTCGTCACATTCGGAATGAAGAAGTGTTTCGTGTGACGGAGTGCAGTCCGTCGGAGCCGCCTCGACCGGCGGAACCGCCAAGGGGTCAGGATCCGTCGTGCACGGTACAACACCAGGGTTGCCCTGGGTACGCACGGGGAACCCGGCCGCAGCAATGGCCGCCGGGTTGGTCGAGGTTTGATCGACGATCAGGTTGCTGATGACTCGCGGCTGCGGTGTCGAAGACGAGGTTGTCCAGGTCCTTGTCCGCGTAGCTCGACGACTCGATCGCCGGGCTGCCCGGGCCGAAGAAATTGGCTCCGACCCCCTCGGCCTCGCGGAACACTCCTGGGGCCGCCAAGCGCGGGAACAGCTGGTCGGCTGCACCGTGGAATTCCTGACCAGGAACCAGGTTGTTGCAGGACCCATCCACTGTTCGAAGGCCGAACGAGAGCAACGGGCTGGCGAGCTGATTCGGTCCCGTGCCGAGCAGTGCTCCACACGGGCCTGTCGCAGACGTGGTGTTCACTACGTGATGCCTCGGCGATCTTGATCTGCTTGAGGATGTACGACAGGTCCGATGCGGTGATCGGTGAAGCCCTCACCGACCGGCGCACCGGCCGCTGGTCGACGCGACCACCCCCGCCATAGGTATCGAGATCGCTAAGGCGACCACTGCCGCTATGAATCTCTTGGTCTTTCTCATTGCGACCTCCGTGGGGATGACGGTCCGTGCTGCCAAACCGCTTCGGCGGAACGAGATTTGGGTCACGAAGCAGCGACCTGGGTGCCAGTCCCCTCGATCGGAGGCCTGACGGTCCGGAGTGTGCGGCGGAGGCGTCAAAGATTTGTGAAATGCATGAGAGCCCCGTGCAGCACAGGCAGCGACGCCACCGGTTGAGCCGTCCGGTTGCCGAGACCCCCCTTATTAGGGGTTCAGGTCCATCCGAGGCATCGCTTAGCGTCAATGCGACCCAGCAGAGACAGGTCCGAATACCGAATGACGCAGTCACGCGATGCAACCGGGGAGGGAATGTGACGACAGGTTTGGCTCTGGATTCCGCAGCCAACGACGTCCGTTCCGTTGCGCCCACTTTGGTTGCGGTCACCCAGCCGACGCTGGAGATCAGAATGCTGGGCCCATTTCAGGTCCGGCGACAGGACGGGACCATTGTCGACCGCGGTGAATGGCGAACCGGCAAGGTCTCGGATTTGTTGCGGCTGCTCGCCCTGCGCGGCGGCGAACCGGTGCCGCCGGCCAGCCTGGTGGCGGCATTGTGGCCCGGCTCGGATCGCAGTCACGGAAATGCGAGCCTGCGAACTGCCGCCTCGCAGGTTCGACGGGTGGTCGGCGCCGAATTCCTCGAACGCAGCCTCGCCGGAATTCGGCTGCGCGACGTCTGGGTGGACGTCACCGAGTTTCGCGACCTGGCAGCCAGGGCCCATCAGCTGATCGGCCGGGGCGACATCGCCGCCGCGCGACGCCGTTGCCCGGCAGGCGGATGCCCTCTACCGGGGCGATCTGACCGCCCATGACGACGGCGCGGACTGGGTACAGAACGAGCGACGCGCACTGATCGGCGCCTACCAGGTACTGCTCTGCGACGCCTCCGAATCGGCGTCCGCCCTCGGCCGCGGTCAGGACGCGGTCGATTTCGCCTCTCGCGCAGTCACTCTCGACCCGTTCAGCGAACGTGCCAGCCGGCTGCTGATGACCAGCCACGCGGACGTCGGCGAGTTGTCGTTCGCCTTGCGGGAATATGAGCGGTGCCGCGCCCTGCTGGCCGACGAACTCGGCATCGACCCCTCGCCGCAGACCCGGGAGGTCCACCTGGCACTGCTGCGCAGCCAACGTCGCGTACCGCGGCACATCATCAGCAAGCGTTCGGCGCAACTGGTCGGCACCGCCCGCACGACCGAGGCGCTGACCACCGAACCGAATGGTGGCGACGATCTGGCCGTTTCGAACCTGCTCATGGCCCGGGACTGCACCCTGCGCCGCGAATTGACCCGAGCGCAGGAATTGGCCGAAGAGGTGGCCCGTACGGCTGCGTTGCCGGACCTGCGGGCCAGGGCGATCGTCAGTTCCTGGCTGCCGAATATTCTGCTCGGCGGTGCCCGGGATGCGCGCGAACCACTTGCGCACGCGACGAGCGATTGCCGCACGGGCCGGTGATCGGTTGCTGATCAGCCGGATCGCCGTCCTCGAATTGCCTGGTTGCCCATGACATCGGGGCAGCGGATTTCGCCGCCCAATGGGCGCACGCCGCGCAGCACTGCGAGTCCGAATCAGACGTCAACTGGGCCTGGCTGATGATGCGGATCGCCGTGGAGCGAAATGATCTCGACACCGCTCAGCTGGCCAGCAGGCTGCCGTTGGCCGGTCAGGCCGGACCGCTGGCGCAGCAATTGCATCGCCTTTCGACGGCCAGCGTCCTGCAGGCACAAGGTGCCGTCGGTGCCGCGATCGGTGTCCTTGATGCACTGCTCAGCACGCTGGACGGACCGCGCCATCGGCTGATGCTGCCGGAGACGCTGGCCCGATTGGCCGCGCTCGAGGCGCTGGGCGACGTCGCCCGGGCCGAACGACACATCGGCCGGCTCGACAGTACGGTCAACAGCCAGCATTTGTTCCCCCGGGAGGCCTTCCTCCGGCTGATGGCGATCGCCGCGATCCACGCCGCCCGTGGTAGGTCAGCGGCCGCAGCCGCCGCGGCCGCACGCGCCGCCGAGATCGCCGACACCAACGGCCTGCACCAGCTGACGGCCGGCGCCCATGAACTCTGCGCTGACTACACCAGCAGGGCGCAATCGGCGGCTGCGCACCGCGCACTCTCCAGCTCACTCCGGCTGACTTTGTCGCTGGTGGCCGTCTGACGAATATGTCAATATTGCACTCAGTTATTCCTCGCTCGCCCTGTGCAATCTGAGGGTGGCGTCAGCGGAATTCGACGGTACCGAGACTGGAAAACCCTGGTCGTCCGATCGAGTCCAACTGGCGGTGGAACCGTCGCCGACACTGGGCTTAACAGGTTACTGACGACAAGTGGATTGATCCATCCGATACTCCATTCGGGTCGGCTTCGACTCAATCAGTCATCAGATTGACGCTTTCGAAGACCGTGTAGACAGATATGCCCGGTTTGAAGCACACTCAGGTACCGTCTTCGGGGGCGACGGTAACCTTGTGTAGTTGTTGCTTGTGAAACCAGGGACCAATGGGGGTCAGCGCCATGACGAGCCAAATATCCGCTGACGAAGATGTGTTCATGGACGCCAGTGGGCTTGGCGTTTCGACCATCCTCGTCGTCGACGATCACCGTTCGTTTGCCGATCTGCTATCGGCCGCTCTGAACTCGGTCACCGGTATGCGGTGCGTTGGTACCGCTTCCACCGCCTCAGAGGGGATCGCCATGGCGGCCGATCTCAAGCCGAATATCGTGATCATGGACATCCAGATGCCTCGGCAGGATGGGCTGGCGGCGACTCGCAAGATCCGCGAGCTCACACCGAACTCGGTGATCGCCGTGGTCACCGCCTACCGGGACCCGGAATGGATATCCAGGGCGGCACAGGCCGGCGCCTCTGCATTCATCCCGAAAAACGGCTCCCTTGTCGAAATGATCGACGTCCTGCGCCGTGTTCGGCAGGGTCAGATGCTTGTTGCACCTTCGGCTTTCAACTCGGGGCCGGCCCTGACACCCAAGCCGTTCGCGGAGAATCGACCGGTGCTGACCCAGCGTGAACTCGAAGTACTGACTTATCTCGGGCAAGGAATGCCCACCCAGGGCATCGCCAGGGTGCTGGGAATCACCCTGCACACCTGTCGCGGATACATGAAGTCTCTGCATTGCAAGCTCGGGGTGAGCACGCAATTGGAGGCCGTGATCAAGGCGAAAGGCCTCGGCCTCATCGACTCCCCGGTATGAGAACAGGGCCACCACGCACGGCGAAACGCCGGACCGGCATTCGTCGCGAACTGTTCCTGTTCTACGGCGCGGCCGCGTTGGCACTCATCGTGGTCGCGATCGGCGCCGTCATCGCGAGCCGATCGGTCGCGCAATCGCAAGCGCTCACCGAGTCCGAGGGAATGACGACCCGGTTGGCCGACCTGGTGCTCGGGCCGCTGCTTCTGGCGTCGATGAACGGCGGCGATGAGGAGCACGCGGCCCTGGTCAGCGCGATCGAGCACCGGATGAAGGACGGCTACCTACGCGAGGTCGTGGTGTGGGATGCCGCCGGCAATGTGATCTGGGCGGACGATCCAGCGGAGATCGGCAAGCAGTTGCCGCCGCCGCCCGAGGTCACCGAGGCGATCACCCACGGCACGATCTCCTCGGACTTCGAGGACGAGCCCGAGGCGTCCACCATTCCGCCGGAAGAGATGGACGACGGTTTCGTCGAGGTCTACGTACCGCTCGACATGAAGGGCGAGCCGCCGCTGGCCTTCGAGGCGTATTACGACTACGCGCGAGTCGACGACAACGCCAATAACCTGATGGCCCAACTGATCCCACTGGTGCTCATCCCGCTGGTCGCTCTGTTGATCATCCTGGTGCCGATCGCGCTGTCCCTGTCGCGTCGCATCCGGCGCAACGACGCCGAGCGTGCGGAACTGCTGGAACACAGTCTTTCGGTGTCCGAGAAGGAACGGATCCGGATTGCCGCCGATCTGCACGACGGTCCGATCCAGGATCTTGCCGGCATCGGGTATGCCCTCGGCGCGGTCGCGGTGGCGGTTCCGGACGAGCAGACAATCACTGATGCAGACGGTGCAGCAGACCATGCTGAGCGCGATCGACTCGCTGCGGCGGCTGATGGTGGATCTCTATCCGCCGGACCTGAGTGTCGGGCAGCTGCCGACCACCTTGTCCGATCTCGCCGAGCCGCTGCGCAACGAAGGGCATCGACGTGTCCCTCAGCGTCGATCCGCTGCCCGGAGATGAGCATCGACGTCGTCACCACGATTTACCGCATCGCCCATGAGGCCCTGGCGAATGTGGCGACCCACGCCAACGCGTCCAGCCGTCACGTATCAATCTGGAAACCGACACCGAGGAAACGGCTCTCACACCGAAGCGGCATCGTCCTGATCATCGCCGACAACGGTGTCGGCATTGACGAACGCAAGCTCGACAAGCGGTCCGAGGGACACCTCGGCCTACGGCTGCTCCGGTCGAGAGTGGAGGATCTCGGTGGCACTGTCACGGTCGCGATCGGCCGACGCAGGCGGTACCACCGTCACCGCCGTGCTGCCGGTGCACGCACCACTCGTCTACGGCATAATCGCCTGCGACAGCCGTGTCGCAATGACCTCAACGTCACGCCGTGGTGGAGAGCACCACCGCGATACCGATGGTCGCGCCCATGACCACCAGTTCGCCGGCCGCCAGCTGAAGCAGCGGCAGCAGACCGGCCGCTGGCCGCCGCTGGGCCCACGGTTCGGCGCCGGTGCCAGAAGCCGATGCCGACCAGCACCGCGAGCGCGGCCGCCTTCGCGATCATCAGGTGGCCCCGTTCGGTGTCCCACAAGGCCTTCCATCCGTCCAGCAACACAACACTCTCGACGACGCCGGACACCCCCACCGCAATGCACGCAGCATCAGAGCAGCGATGCTGAACCGCGGGACAGCACAGCCTGCAGCTGATCGGGAAACCGCCGCAGGTGGACGACCAGCGCCAGCAAACCGCCGACCCAGAGCGACGGCGGCAACGAGATGAATGCCGAGGACGCCGACCGCGATTTCCGTGTTAGTTGTGATGGCCGGCATGACCGGTGAGGGCGCTCGGCAGCAATGCGGCCGCGGCGATGACGCAACGCGGCCCCGGTCATCGCCCGACTCGGTCAACCGGCCGGCGAACAGGGCAATCGGCGAGGGCAACCCATAGCGTCGCGAACTCGGCGAGCATCCGATTGAGGCCCAGCACGATCGACGACCGTCTGAGTCTGGCCGGGCAGCTGGCGTGACCGGCATGCCGATCAGCTCGGAGATCGTGAGGACGATCCAGACCACCGTGCTGACGCCACCCAGACCAGCCCCAGCGAATCGCCATGGCGGCCAGGTGGCTGCTGCGCGGCAGCGCATCGGGTGGCCCGAGCAGACAGCATCGCGTGAACAACAGGCCGACCACCGCAACTCCGGCCATCTCGTGCACGAACTGCACGATCGGCAGTGCCGACCGCGGTGAACTCCCCCGGGTCAGTGCATGCCGAAGGCGCGGAGCCAGATAGCCGGTGCCGGTCCACCACCTGGCGATGACGATCGCCTCGACACCGGCGAGAAGCACTGCACCGATCAGCAGCCGCCCGGCCGGCAATCGACGAGCCGGCCTCGGCCCTCGACCCGATTGCTCAGCTGCACCATGTGACTACCTTCAGCTCGCCTCGGGACGTTTCCCGGCCCGGTCGCATGCGGGTCACGATCAGCGGTTCATGCGATCAGCAGCCGGACCAGAGCTTCCACAACAACCGCCCGTCGATCGACGAGGTCGGAATCGGCCCGTAGACCCGCGAATCGATCGACATCTCACGGTGATCGCCCATCACGAAGACCATCCCGTCGGGGACCGTGACGGTCGGCGTGTAGACCCCGTCGATGCTGGCGTGGTCGACATACGGTTCATCCACCTTCTGTCCGTCGACGTACAACTCAGCGTCCTTGATGACCACAGTCTGACCGGCGGTCCCGACGACCCGCTTGATCGTCGGTGCGCCGTCCTCCGGGCTGGTGAACGTCACGATGTCGTTGTCCTGCACCGAATTCACCGTCATGAAGCCGCGCTAATCACCAACAGGTCGCCGTTGCAGACGGTTGGCGACATGCTGTCGGAGGACACCGTGACCGTGTTCGACGAACTCGGCCCGGATGATCACCGTGGCGACAACAACTGTCACCACCGCCGCCACGGCGAGCTTCCACCTCACGGCGGAACGCTCGGCCCTCGGCAGGCCGATCAGGGAACATCAGGATCGGCTCGAGCCGCGGCGGCGCAGCCTTGACCGGGTGATTCCAGTCGGTTGCCGCGGGTGGTGTGTAGGGGTCGACCGCAGCCTGCGGGTTCCGTTTCGACTCCCCGATGCTGATGTCCATGTCGCTCTGCTTGAGACCGACGCTGAACTGGCTCATCATGTCGTGATCCTCGTGGACCAGGTTGTGGCAGTGAATCATGTATCGGCCGACCTGTATTGCATGAACGGACTGGCCGGGTCCTTGTGCCGAATTTCATGACCAGCCGGATCTTTTCGGCCTCACCGATGTAGATGACGTCCTTGGGTCCCAGTCTCCCAGTTGAACGGTGCCTTCCCATTCCGGCTCAGCACCTTGAAGTCGATCAGGTGGATGTGCAGCGGGTGGAACCAGCCGCCGGACTTGTTCTCCATCTCCCAGACCTCGGTATCACCGAGGCCGGGATCCGCGATGCACCGTGCTGGAATCCGGACGCGACGATATCGTCCCAGGTCATGGCCGTTCAGATTCCAGACGTTGGTGACATCGTTGTGCTCCACCCGGATATTTCGGACCTTCATTCGAGCCGGTCTCGACCAGCGCCATGGTTTCCTGGCCCGGATTGAGCGATGTTCCGGAAAACGGTCGAGGTCGAGCTTGCCCGTGTCGAAGGCATCACGCGACGACGTCGAAAGCCATGACCTTGCCGGTGTTGGTGAAGTCCCGGTTGTCGGGGTTGCTCAGGTTCTGCAATTCGACCCGTGTGCCCGGCCGGAACACCACGGAAGTCGATCAGCATCTCGTACCGCTCCGCCGTGCCGTGCCGCCAGCTTGCGTGATCGGGCTCGACCTCTGGCATCAGTCCACCATCGGTCGCGACCATGAACATCGGAACCTGCGGGGACAGAATGAACCTGTAGGACCGGGAAATCGACGCGTCCAGCACCCGGAACCGGTAGATCCGCGGCTTGACCTTCATCACCGGCCACGGGCGTTCCGTTGACCAGGATCACGTCACCCCAGAGACCGGAGTGATTGCGATCGTCGTACAGCTGAGTGACCATTGGCCTGGAACATCATGTCCGCTGATGATCAGGCCGACGTCGTACTCAGGCTGGCAAGTGCCCGCCGCCGGGCAGGGTCGAGTCGTAGGTCGGAAGCAACCCCGCTCCTCCATCGTCGTGCAGGTGGTACTGGGTGGCCAACCCGGAATAGCACATTCTGCGCCGGTGTAATGAATGCCATGGTCGTGGTACCACAGGGTTCGGGCCGGCTGGATAGTTCGGATACTGGTAGCGTCTTCACCTGTCCGGGTGCGGTGATATCGCTGGCATAGCCGTCGTACTGCGGCAAGGACGCCGACCCGTGCAGGTGGGTTGACGGTTCGCATCGGGGTCCGAAGGTGGGAGTGCACTGCCGGCAAGTTGTTGTGCATCGTCAGCTCGAATGTCGGGTGCCCTGCTTCGACGTCGATGCGGTATCCGGGAACACGAGTGACGCTCGATTGACCGGGATCCCGTCGTATCCCATCACCGGAGTCTCGCCAGACCGCCGACGGATCCAGGGACGACGTTGAGTCGTTCCGACGTTCGCTCTGGTCGTAGCGATCGATCGGGCCCTCGCCGTCCACGCCGGATTGGCGTGTGCCGACGCGTGCAGCACGTCGCTGGAACAGATGGCCGGCTGCCGAAGCCGTCTCGTAGGGAACCGGAACGTCGGCCTGCGGCAGCTGGCTCGGGTCCTTCGCACTGACCATGTTGCCGAATGGGATGGCGAGTCCGGCGACGCCGAGGGCGCCGAGGCCGCCCAGTTTGAAAGCATCCCTGCGGGAAAATGGCATGACAGTACCTCGTTCGTCCGGGCTGGCGAGAGAATGGCGACTTCGGACCGATCCGCTCCCACCGGGACAGGCATTGGCCGGGTGTGGAGCGAATCGACCCGAGGGGTTGACCAACTGCCAGAGCAGCGTCCCTTTACCCGGTGCCTGGGGACACCCCGATAAGGGGGGTGCCCGACCCCCTAAAGTTAGGGGTGGTTCGAACCAAATGACAGCCGGTGACGTTAGGTGAGCTGGCCCATCATCCGGACCGCCTGGCCGAACGGTCATGTTCGGCAGGTAGGCATGCGAGATACCGAGGCCGATCCGGGGCAGCACGGCCGCCTCCGGGTAGCACATGTACATCGGCTGGTACACCGGCTGGAACTTGGCCTTGAACTTCAGCAGCGACCGGAACCCGTACACCGGCTCCATCGTCTTGCCGACGACCTCCGAGCAGCTTCTGCACCCCGACCTGCTCCTCGCCGGGGTTGGCCTGGGCCAGCGGGGCACCGGACAGGCTGACGAACTCGGCGCCCTCCTTCTGCAGGTCGAGCGCGGCGGTGCCGATCAGGAACTCCATGACGCCCTTGAAGCCCTCGCCGCGGCGGCGCATGAAGTCCAGCGTCCAGCCGACCGGCACCCCGTCCCGGTAGCACGGCATCCAGCTGGTGATGCCGTGGATCGTCCGGTCCTGGTCGACCGCGATCAGGCAGCGCACCGCCGGGTCGTCCAGTTCGTCGAGCCCGCCGAGGGTGAAGCCCATTTCCGGCAGCGCCTTGTCCGACACCCATTCCTCGGAGATCGCCTGGATCTGGTCGCGGATCGACAGCGGCGCCTCGTGGTAGTAGATCCACTCCGCGGTGATGCCGCCCTTGCCGGCCCGGCTGATCGACGTCCTGATGTCCTGGAACTTCTTGCCGGTGAAGGCCAGCTTGCCCAGCGGCAGCACCGTTTCCTCGGCCACCTGCAGGCTGGGCCAGCCGAATCCGTCGGTCACCTGCTTGACCGCCTCGGTGGTGCTGTACAGGCACGGGGTCCAGTTCTCCGCGTTGCAGAAGGCGACGAACTCCTCGGTCGTGCGCGCCAGGTCGTCGCGGCGGCCCGACCGGATCGCCGGTGGTGATCGCCACCCCGCCCTCGACCCGGTAGGCGACGAAGGAGTTCCCGTCCTTGGAGAACCAGTAGCTGTTGCCGTCCCAGGTGGTCAGGTAGGACAGCGCCGTTGCTGCCGTTCTGCTCGAGCATGCACCCTGGCCCTCGCCCGGTCCGCCGTCGTCGGATTCCACCCGGGCGGCGACGAAGGTGCGCAGCAGACCGAGCAGGATGACGGCCCAGAACGACCACCGGAATCCAGTCGGTGATGAACCGGGCGACCCCGTCGATCGGCTGAAGGCGGGGTCGATGATCGACAGATAGCCGTTGGGCAGCAACCGGATCGGGAAGTCGACGAGCAAGTCGGCCGAAGCTCGGCGGTCGGGGTGAACTGGTCGGCGAAGATGGATCCGATGACGACGTAGATCGCCCACAGGCCGACCAGGACGCCCGAGCACGGTCAGGCCGAACTTGCGGTAGATCCCGACCGGTGCCTGCACGGTGAACGACCGGCGGGTCAGCAGCAGCATGATGATGATCAGCACCGGCAGCAGCACCAGCGGCACCAGCCAGGCCATCCAGCTCGAACCCCTGGTCCAGCAGGTCGTTGTCGACGGCCCAGTGGTAGTAGTCGATCGCGTAGAAGGTGCCGAGCACGAGCAACAGCACGTGGAAGACCATCGCGGCCCACCAGGCGAACCGGCGTCCCCGGCGCAGCCCGGCGGCCAGCACCAGCACCAGCAGTGCCGGCATCACCGACATCAGGATGTCCGCGAGATCCCGGTTCGGGCTGGTGTCGGAGTAGGCGTTGGGCCCGACGTACAGGTCGGCCAGCGCCGACAGTGGACCCTCGACCTGCCGGTGATCGCGACCAGGATCGGCCCGAGCGCGGTGGCCGCGACCACAACGGCGACCAGCACCCGGGTCTCCCGCCGGCTTGCGTGGCCGACCAGCTGCCGATCGCCGGTGTGCAGGAACAGCGCGCCGGCCAGCAGGCCGACCAGCGCGGTGCTCATCCGCAGCACGTCCTGCAGCTGTCCGCCGTAGAGCATGGCGACCAGGCACACCGTCAGGACGCCGATCCGGATCCGCCGCCGCCACAGCGCGGAAAGCCCGCCGCTGTAAGGCCATCAGCAGTCCGGCGATCAGCGGTGGTGGCGCCGACCGCGATGTCGTCGGCCAGGTACTCGGCCCACGCCCAGTCGAAAAGCGCATTGCACAGCGCGACCACGCCGACTCCGAGCGCCGACCCCGACGATCTGCACCAGCAGCGTCATCCAGGCCATCTTCACGCTGCCCCAGCGGCGCTCGCACAGGCTGCCGATGATCAGCAGCAGCACCGTCACACCGAGATAGGTGAGCAGGTCGGCCGCGAAGAACGCGGCGGTCAGCGGCGTCCACCACTGGCCGTCCTGCAGGGCCGGCACGCCCGCACCCACCTTGAGCAGCAGCGTCTCCGACGGCCCGTCCAGCAGGCTGCCGGTGATCGCGCCGACCACCCACAAGAATCAGTACCAACGCCAGCGTCACCGGGGCCCTGCGCGCCTGGAGCACCTGCGTGGTGATGAAGCCCCGAACGCCGTCCCACGTTCGCTTGGCGGGCGAAACGACCTTCGCTGGTTCGACTTTCACAGGTGTGCTCAACGTGACCAGCCCCATTTCAGAAAAGACACTTCCATGATCGTCTTTCCGGCTGCGATCCTCCCACAAAGCGCTCAACCGGTTCCCCGCGCGCACCCGGGTTTCGCCCGGACATGCAAATGGCCCCCGATCCGCAGCGCGGTTCGGGGGCCATTCGGTCGATCAGGTGGTGCTGAAGATCAGGTCATTCTGGACGAACCGTCAGATGACGGTGACCGCAGTTGCCTGCGGGCCCTTGTTGCCCTGGGTCACGGTGTAGCTGACCTTCTGGTTCTCCTCGAGCGAGCGGTAGCCGCCCGCCTGGATCTCCGAGTAGTGGACGAAAACGTCCGGCCCGGAGCCCTCGGGGGTGATGAACCCGAAGCCCTTCTCAGCGTTGAACCACTTGACGGTGCCCTGTGCCATGGTGCTCTCCTTGCGGGGTGAATCCGATACGGACCTGCACACTGTGCGCTGGTCCGGGCTAGTCGACGATTTCGACACCTTCGGATGCAAACACCCATGGAGCCAAGCCCGTGGCGACATCTTGGAGTCGCGTGTAACGGACTCAAGAACGGTAACCAGCTATAGCGTCTCACGATTCGACAGGAAAGACCACCCGCCCACGCAATCCGATCAGGATTCACGGTGCGCCGTTGGACCTCCTGGGCCTCAGGACGAGGCCCGAACCACCAGTTCCGGCGGAAAGATCATCGGCGGCCCGAGCGGCTCGTCCCGCACGATCCGGTCCAGCAACACCAGCCCGGCGGTACGCGCCATCTGCACGACCGGGTTGACCACAGTTGTGAGCGGCGGGTCGGTGACCAGCGCCACCGCACCGTTGTCGTAACCGACCAGCGCCACATCGCCCGGCACCGACCGGCCGGTCGCCCGAAGGACCGCAAGGGCACCCACGGCCATCAGGTCATTGGCCACGAAGATCGCGTCCAGGTCGGGGAACTTGCTCGAGCAGCACCCGGGTGGCCGCCGCGCCGCCATCGGTGGTGAAGTCGCCGTGCGACATGGCATCGGCCGGCAGCCCGGCCGCGGTCAGTGCGTCCGACCAGCCCGCCACCCGGTCGACCGCGGCGATCATGTCAGCGGGACCGGCAACGGTGCCGATCCGGCGCCGCCCTCGATCGAGCAGGTGAGCCGTCGCCAGCCGCGCACCCAACCGGTTGTCGGTGTCGACGTAACTGAGCTTGATCCGGCAGGTACCAGGGCCGGCCGACGAAGACACTCGGCATCCGGGCGGACAGCAACATCTGTTCGATGTCGTCGACCTGATGATGCGAGACGACAACGGCACCGTCCACATGTCCGTGCCGCAGGTAGCGGATCGTCCGGTCGGCGTCCTGCCCCTTCCGGGCCATCAGCAGCATCAGCTGAAAGTCCGTCTGCCCCAACGCCTGTCCGAGACCCTGAATGACCTGCGCGAAGAACGGATCACCCGAAACCCGATCGTCCGGTTCCGGAATCAGCAGCGCGACCGAGTTGGCCCGTTGCGTCACCAGTGCCCTGGCGGCCCGATTCGGGGTGAACTTGCAGACTCTGTACCGCGGCATCGACGGCAGCCTGGGCGTCCGGGCTGACCCGGCTGCCACCGTTGATCGCCCTGGACGCGGTCGACCGGGAAACACCGGCGGCGGCGGCGACATCCTCCAGGGTCGGCGACGGACCTGGGGGGTCGGTTCGCCGGAGGTCACCGGGTGAGCATCGGGCGAGGCGTTGGAATTGTCCAGCCTGTTCACTCGGAAGGTTCGCTGTTCGAAACGCCACCGGAGGAAACGCCACCGATGCGACCGACCTCACCGGATGTTCGCCAGGACGGTCAGCACGGGCCGAAACGGCAGGCACTATGAAGCGGTCGCCCGCTCCCCCGGCGACGAAGCAGCACCCCAACCCCGCCCAGTCCGCGCGAGCGGACGGGGCAATCGACTGCACTGGAGACTTGATGCATCTGCTCGTGATCGGCGGCGGACCCGCCGGAGTGTCCGCCGCGTTGCAGGGCGCCGAGCTCGGCGCCACCGTCACCCTGGTGGAGAGCAAACGGGTCGGCGGCACCAGCATCAACGAGGGGCCGGCCCCGATCCGGACGCTGGCCAGGGCGGCCCGGCTGGCCAGGGACGCGCAATCCTGGGAGACCTTCGGCCTGCGCGGTGCGGCCCCCACCGTCGATGTGAAGGCGGCCGTCGCCAACGCCACCCGGGTCGCCGACTACTCGCACGACGTCAAGCGGATGAGCGACTACATCGCCGGCAGCGGCGTCGAACTGGTGCAGAACGCCGGCCCCGCCCACTTCGTCGACGAGCACACCATCGAGGTCCCCGACGGCCGGCGGTTCTCCGGCGACGCCATCGTCGTCGCCGTCGGCGGGCACGCCGGCCGGCTGCCGATTCCCGGCGCCGAACTCGCCCTGACCTACGAGGACATTCGTGACCTCACCGAACTGCCGGTGTCCTCCGTCGTCATCGGCGGGCTCCGACACCGGCTGCCAGTTGGCGTCCATCCTGGTCGACTTCGGCTCCAAGGTCACCGTGCTGGAATTCGCCGATCGGATCAAACCCCGCTCCGACCTTGACGTCTCGACCGGGCTGACGGCCGCCTTCGAGGCCAAGGGGATGGACGTGATCACCGGCACCAGGGCAACAGCCATCGAGCGCAGCGACGACGTCTTCGTCGTGCACCATCTGCGTGACGGCGTCGATCACGAGCTGGCCGCCGACCAGGTCTTCTTCGCCGTCGGCTGGCCGGGCAATGTCGGCAACCTCGACCCCGCCGCGATCGGGCTGGAGGTGGAACGCGGGTACCTGAAGGTCAACGACCGGCTGGTCAGCAACATCCCGCACATCTTCGCGGCCGGTGACGTCAACGGCGTCAGCATGCTGGTGCCGAGCGCCCGGCAGCAGGGGCTGGTCGCCGCGGAGAACGCCGTGATGGGGACCCGGCGGCGGAACAGTCACGAGATCGTGCCGACCGGATCGTTCACCGACCCGGAGTACGGCAGCGTCGGCCTGACCGAGGAGGAGGCCAGGGCCCGGTTCGACTGCGAGGTGGCGATCGTCCGCTATGACGACCTGCTCCGGCCGGTGGTCGACGCCCGATCGGGCGGCTTCTGCAAGCTGATCGTCGAGTCCAACCGGCACTACATCCTCGGTGCGCACGTCCTCGGCGAGTACTCGGCCGAGCTGATCCAGATGGTCGCGGCCTGCATGGCCACCAACATGCGGGTCGAGCAACTGGCCGACCTGCCGTTCGCCTTTCCCACCTTCACCGAGGCGGTCGGGATGGCGGCGCAGAAATGGTGCGGCAGTTGGGGATCGCCCGGATCGCCCAGCAGTGGAGCGACCTGCGCCCGCACAGCGAGGACCACAGTGGACCGAGTTGAATCGCGGTGGCCCGGGTTGAGTAGGCTTTTCTGACGCAAGACGGGCCAGCTGCGGGTGAAGCCCGGCCCAACTTCGGCACAGGAGGTCGGTCGCATGTGGGTTCCGGTGCTGGTGATGGCGGTCTGCGTCGCGGTGCTGGGAGCGTTGGCTGTCCGCGGGACGGACGGCCTGAAGGGAAACCCGATTCAGGCCGCCCTGATGTTCATCATCCTGCCGGTGATCGCGTCCTACTGCTTCGTTTCGCTGGGCGTCATTTCGGGCGGATAACCGGCGTCCGGGCGGTCAGCCAACGCTCGTTGCTCACCCGGTGACCACCACCCGCAGGATGACACCCGGATTCTGGTCGGTCGCGATGTACAGATTGTTGTTGGTGGGATTCAGGACTGCGGAACGCAATCGACCGCGGTCCGTGATCAGCGTCGTCTGTGTGGTGACCAGGGTGCCCGCGGTGTTGAAGCACTGAATCCGTAGTTGTTGGCCCTTCAGCACGGCGACGGCCAGGCACCTTTCCCAGGCCTTCCATCGGGGGCCGCTCAGGAAGGTACCCCCGGACGGGGCGATGGTGGGGCTGCCGGACGACCAGGCCGCGGTCACCGCGCCCGGGTAGCGGACCAGGTCGGTCATCGGCCGCGATTCGTCATAGAAGACCGCACCGCTCAGTGGTCGGGGGTCCCAGCCGTAATTCGCGCCGGCAGCCAACCGATTGACCTCGTCGTCCCGCCCGGTGCCGTGCTCGATCGAGAAGGCCTTGCCACCGGGGCTGAAGGCAATGCCCTGGACGTTGCGGTGACCGTAGTTGTAGATGCGTGGGTCGAACGGTGCCGGTGCATTTCCGGCGACGGCCTGACCGTTCGTGTCCACCCTGAGCACCTTGCCGCCCAACGACGCAGGGTTCTGCGGGACGGTTGGGATCGCGGCGTCACCGGTGCCCAGCCAGATGCGGCCGTCAGGACCGAACCTGGGCCGACAACCGGAGTGCCGGCCCGAGCTCACCGGGATCCCGGTCACGATATCGGCGCGATCGGTGAGCGCCGTCGCCGCGTCGTTCATCCGCCAGCGGACGAGCCTGACGTCGAGCGAACCGCTCTTGTTCGACAGGAAGCAGGTGTAGATGCGACGGTTCGTCGTGAAGGCCGGATCGACTGCCACCCCCAACATCCCGCCCTCGCCCTGGACGACCACATCGGCCGGCCGCGCGAGTTGCCGAAGCTCGGCCGTTGCTGCCACCCGGAACCTGATCGGGCCGGTCCGTTCGGTGAACACCATTCCGCCGTCCGGCGTGAAGGCGAGATCCCAGGGATTGTGCAGACCGCCAACCACCACCGACACCGCCAGGGTCGGGGGTGGCAAGGCCGCTGCTGCCGGCGCAGCGGTGACGACCGAACCGGTCGCCGCAAGCGACAGCGCGAGAATGCACAACATGGCACGACGACGGACCACCGTGGGCCTCCCAGCGTTAGCAGAACCGTAACGGCAGCCTGCCCTGCCGGGACCTGGAGCGGCAGTATTCGACGAAAAGGCCACCCGGATGGCACCGTCACCGCCGACGGTTTCGGCCGTCCTTGGCGTGTTTGCCGGTACCGGAGCGGGTAGCTGGTTTCCCGCGTCAGAGGGCGGCAAGCCACTCGACGACCGCCGCCGCAATGCGGGCATCCGCGTTGCGCGGATCGTGCCCGCCGGTCAGCCAGAGTTGCGTCACCGGGCCGGGGATGGCCGCCAGATGGGTCTCGAACTCGGCCGGCGAGCCGAACGGGTCGCTCTTGCCGGAGATCATCAGCACCGGCACGCGTGATCGCCGGAAAGTGCTCCACCCGCAGGTTTTCCGGCTTGCCCGGCGGGTGCAGCGGGTAGCTCAGCAGGATCAGGCCGGCCGCGGGCAGGCCCTCCGCGACGGCCATCGAGCACATCCGCCCGCCGTAGGACCGACCGCCGAGCACCAGTCGTCCGGGTTCGACCCCGGCCTCGGCGATCAGTTCCGCCGCCTGTTCGACCAGGTGCGCGATGGCCACCGGCGGCTTGTCCGGGACGCGCTTGCCGCGCAGTCGGTACGGGAAGTCGACCCGTCGGCAGGGCAGCGGAGCGACCGCGTTCTCGACGGCGACCAGGGTGTGCTGATCGCGGGTCGCGCCCGGCGCCCGGGGTCAGCAGCAGCGCGCCGGGCCGGATCGATTTCTGCTTTGCCATCGTTGCTTCCGCTCCCTCGACTGCTTGCGGCGGCAGCCTATGGTCGCCCGGCCTGCAGACCGCCGGTCCGTCCTACTGACAGCGACCGGGCTGCGGGGCTAGGGTCACAACAAGATCGCTACTAGGTGGCGATTCTCACACTGCACCACACTCTCGCCGCCGACCGGGAGGTCTGATGACCGACTCCGCTCTCCTCGCCCTGCAACGCTCCATTGACGAACTGAAGTCCGCGGTTGCCATGCTGTCGCACACCCACGGCAAGATCTCCGTCGTCGCCCGACTGTGCAACGACCTCGAGCGCCTGCAACTCGACGCCACCGACGCGCAGGCGCTGCGTTCGCCGACACGCCGATCGGTTCGGTTACCGCGGTGAACGCCGGAACCGCCGTCTTCCAGATGAGTGACGAGCCGTACGACCCGTCGATGTGGGGCAACGACTACGACCAAGAGGGTCTTGGCGGCTACCACGGCAAGCCGTTGAAGCGGGCACAGCCGTTGAAGCGGGCACAGCGTTGAAGGGTTACACCCGTTGAGCGGGGTCAATACCCCAGGACGTGCACTCCTGGCAGCAAAGACGCTGCGGCAAGACAACTGGTGGCTGGCCCCTGCCGCAACGGGCGTCGGCCTGTTCCTGTTCGCCGTCTACGCGACCATCCGCGCCTTCCAGTTCGACTACTACTATTCCGCGCCCTACCTGTCGCCGTTCTATTCGCCGTGCCTGACCACCAGCTGCACACCGGAGGCCAGTGACTTCGGTCAGCCGATCAGCTGGTGGCCGCTGTCCCCCGCGTTGATCATCCTGATCTTCCCGCTGGGGTTCCGGCTGACCTGTTACTACTACCGCAAGGCCTATTACCGGTCGTTCTGGTTGTCGCCGCCGGCCTGCGCCGTCGCGGAGCCGCACCGCGCTACACCGGCGAGACCCGGTTCCCGCTGATCGTGCAGAACATCCACCGCTACTTCTGGTACGCCGCGATGGTCTTCGGCGTCATCCTCACCTATGACGCGATCCTCGGCTTCCGCAACGCGGACGGCGAGTGGGGTCACATGGGCCTGGGCACCGTCATCCTGCTGATCAACGCGGCGCCTGATCTGGCTCTACACCCTGTCCTGCCATTCCTGCCGGCACATCATGGGCGGCAAACTCAAGCACTTCTCCAAGCATCCGATCAGATACAAGACGTGGCAACAGATCTCGAAGCTCAACGCCAGACACATGCTGCTCGCGTGGGTATCGCTGATCTGGCTGGTGGTCACCGACCTCTACATCGTGGTGCTGGCCTGCGGCACGATCAGCGACCTCCGCTTCTTCTGACCTGACCAGCAATACGCTCACCTGACGCGGCACAGCCCGGGAGGCTAACCCCTTTGTTGAACGAAGCACTCACCGACGGCACCATCGTCGGTTCACCGCCGTTGAACGGCCACAGTGACGCATGACCGACCACGAAGAACACCGGTACGACGTCCTCATCATCGGCGCCGGTGGGGCCGGGCTTGCGCGCCGCCATCGCCGCCCGCGAGGCGGGCATGCGGACCGCGATCATCTGCAAGTCGCTGTTCGGCAAGGCGCACACCGTGATGGCCGAGGGTGGCATCGCGGCGTCGATGGGCAACGTCAACTCCAAGGACAACTGGCAGGTGCACTTCCGGGACACCATGCGCGGCGGCAAGTTCCTGAACAATCCGCGGATGGCCGAACTGCACGCCAAGGAGGCGCCGGACCGGGTCTGGGAGCTGGAGACCTACGGCGCGCTGTTCGACCGCACCCCGGACGGTCGGATCAGCCAACGGAACTTCGGCGGCCACGAGTACCCGCGGCTCGCGCACGTCGGCGACCGCACCGGACTCGAACTGATCCGCACCCTGCAGCAGAAGATCGTCTCGCTGCGGCAGGACGAGGAAGCGCGCCGCCGACGCGAGCAGCCGGCACCGGGCGCCGGAGTCGACGACGCGGACCGGTGCTGCGGGTGTTCGCCGAGGTGACGATCACCGAATTGCTCACCGACGCCTCGGGCGCGATCGCCGGCGCCTTCGGCTACCGGCGGGAGACCGGCAAGTTCGTCATCTTCCGGGCGCCGGCCGTCATCCTGGCGACCGGCGGCATCGGCAAATCGTTCAAGGTCACCAGCAATTCCTGGGAGTACACCGGTGACGGCCACGCGCTGGCGCTGCGCGCCGGCTCGACCCTGGTCAACATGGAATTCGTCCAGTTCCACCCGACCGGCATGGTCTGGCCGCCGTCGGTGAAGGGCATCCTGGTCACCGAATCGGTCCGCGGCGACGGTGGTGTGCTGCGCAATTCCGAGGGCAACGGTTCATGTTCAACTACGTGCCCGACGTGTTCCGCGCCAAATACGCCGAGACCGAGGAGGAGGCGGACGGCTGGTACAAGGACCCGGAGAACAACCGGCGCCCACCGGACCTGCTGCCCCGCGACGAGGTGGCCAGGGCGATCAACTCCGAGGTCAAGGCCGGCCGGGGCACCGAGCACGGCGGCGTCTTCCTGGATGTCTCCACCCGGCTGCCGGCCGAGGAGATCAAGCGCCGGCTGCCGTCGATGCACCATCAGTTCGCCGAACTGGCCGACGTGGACATCACCAAGGTGCCGATGGAGGTCGGGCCGACCTGCCACTACGTGATGGGCGGGGTGGAGGTCGACCCCGACACCGCAGCCGCCGCAAGGGTTCCGGGCCTGTTCGCGGCCGGTGAGGTGTCCGGCGGCATGCACGGCTCCAACCGGCTCGGCGGCAACTCGCTGTCCGATCTGCTGGTCTTCGGCCGGCGCGCGGGCATCGGCGCCGCCGACTACGTCCGGTCGCTGGCCGGTGCCATTCCGCAGGTCGAGCCGGGCACCATCGAGGCGGCCGCGGAACGCGCTGTCGCGCCGTTCCAGCCGCCGGCAACCGGGGTCGGCGAGAACCCGTACACGCTGCACCGGGAGCTGCAGCAGCTGATGAACGACCTGGTCGGCATCATCCGCAAGGAGGCCGAGATCCAGCAGGCCCTGGACGCCATCGAGGCCCTGAAGGCACGGGTGGCAGCGGTCAGCGTCGAGGGGCATCGGCAGTTCAACCCGGGCTGGCATCTGGCGCTCGACCTGGTGAACATGCTGATGGTCAGCGAGTGCATCGCCCGGTCCGCGCTGATCCGGCAGGAGAGTCGCGGCGGGCACACCCGCGACGACTACCCGAGGATGAGCGCGGACTGGCGGCGCAAGCTGTTGATCAGCACCTCGAAGGGGACGGGATCACCGTCATCGAGCAGGCCAGCCCGCCCATCCGACCGGATCTGCTCGCCCTGTTCGAGCGATCCGAGTTGGAGAAATACCTGACCGAGGACGAGCTGGTCGGCTTCGTCGGCACCGATGAACCCCCGCAGGCACCGCACCAGGAGGTTTGAAAACATGAGTGAGGCTTGCCGAACGAATCATGGACACCGTCGTGACGTGACCCCAGAAGCACGAGTGGAGTCAAGTCATGAGCCGGGACGCGAAATTCAGGGTGTGGCGGGGCGACGGGGCCGGCGGCGAACTGCGGGACTACACGGTCGAGGTGAACGACGGCGAGGTCGTCCTGGACATCATTCATCGATTGCAGGCGACCCAGGCCGGCGACCTGGCGGTGCGGTGGAACTGCAAGGCCGGCAAGTGCGGTTCCTGCAGCGCCGAGATCAACGGCCGGCCGAGATTGCTGTGTATGACGCGGATGTCGACCTTCACCGACGACGAGGTGATCACCGTGACGCCGTTGCGCGCGTTCCCGGTGATCCGCGATCTGGTCACCGATGTGTCCTTCAATTACCAGAAGGCACGGCAGATCCCGGCCTTCGCGCCGCCGGTCGGTCTGGGGCCGGGTGAGTACCGGATGGCCCAGGTCGATGTGGAACGCTCGCAGGAGTTCCGCAAGTGCATCGAGTGCTTCCTGTGCCAGGACGTCTGCCATGTCACCCGGGATCACGAGGAGAACAAGCAGGCGTTCTCCGGGCCACGGTTCTTCATCAGGGCCGCCGAGCTGGACATGCACCCGCTGGACGCCCGGACGGACCGCCGCGAGTTCGCCCAGGCCGAGCAGGGCATCGGCATGTGCAACATCACCAAGTGCTGCACCGAGGTCTGCCCCGAGCACATCAAGATCACCGACAACGCGATCATCCCGATGAAGGAGCGCGTCGTCGACCGCAAGTACGATCCGCTGGTCTGGCTGGGCAACAAGTTGTTCCGACGCGACAAGGACTGATCGAGATCCACAACCACTCCAGCGGCCTCACCAACATCATCATCGACGCCGTTGGCTACCTCGCGGGTTGAGTCCTGCCAACTGATGACCTGGTCGAGCCGTAGGGCTCATCTGGACAAACCCTCGTCGGTCAGGACAACGCCCGGGACGTTGTCCAGACACATCGGGTGGTGTCCAGACCTAGTCGCCGGATCGCGACAGCCGTTGCCACAAGCCGCGTTTCCGGCCGGAATCGGCATCGGAGGTGGCGGCCCCGCGGTTCATGTCCTCCTCCCCCGGCTCCTTCCGCTCCGGTTCGTCCTCCGCGATGACGCCGATCAGCCGACCGTTCTCGACCACCGGCGAACCGGCCTCCGCGCTCCGTTCCTCGGCCTTTGTGACCGCTGCCCTGGCGAGGAGTGCGCCGGTATCAAGAGCCTCGGTCAGCGGGGTCGGGGACAGTTGATTCGTCATGGCCGCCTGTAGCGTTGCAACGTCGAAGACGTAGTAGGCGGGGGCTCCGTCGACTGTTCCGACGACAACCACCGGCAGCTTCGAACTCCCCGCGGTCAGCAGTCGGAGCCTGGTGGGTCCCACGGTGTCAGTCGCGTTGACGGCAATCACCGGCAGAGTTCGCACTCGGCGAACCTACAAGAGCCTGCCCGGTGGGGCGACCGCAGCCAGCGCTCAGCCATGACCGCCGCGCCTTGGTCACTGCGGTTCTGGATCACTGCGGTTCTGGATCACTGCGGTTCTGGATCACTGCGGTCTCGATCACCACGGTTCTGGATCACGCGGTCTCGATCACCACGGGTCTCGATCACCACGGACTTCGATCAGATCGGGACTTCGATCAGAGCGGGCTTCGATCAGATCGGGCTTCGATCACTGTGGGCGTCCATCAGCACGGGGTTATCGATCAGCGGCAGAACCACGTGGACCTCAGCTCCACCGTGCGGTCCCGGCCCCATCGCCCAGGAGCCGCCGAGGGATTCCACCCTGTCCCTGAGCAGTTGCAGCCCGAAGTGCCCCTCCGCTCGGCGGTCACCGGCCGCGGCGTCGATGCCGATTCCGTCGTCACTGATGGTCAACTCGACGGTCCGGGGTCCGTCCGGGCCGTCCGGGCACCGGATCCCGAGCGTGACCTCGACAAGGGTGGCGTTGGCGTGTTCGGCGACGTTGGCAAGCGTTTCCCTGGCGACGCGGTAGAGCGCAGTCAGAATGTCCCGGTTCAGGTCCGGAAGTGCTTCGACATCGATGGTCACGTCGATACCCCGACTGCGCAGCGGCGCCGCGAGCGTCTCGATCGTGTGCGGCAGTGCCGGCCCACTCAGGTCCGGCGGGTAGACGTCGAAGATCAGCCAGCGCAGGGATTCGATGGCGTGGCGCAGCGCGCGCTGCGCGCCGCCCATCAGCGAGGCACTGTTCTTCGGGACCGTTGGCGCAACGGCGTCGAGCGCGAAGCCGATCCCGGCCAGGTCCTGGATGGGTCCATCGTGCAGGTCGGCGGCGATCTGTATCCGCTCGCGCTCGGACACCGACAGGGTGAGCTCCAGCATCCTGGCGCGTTCTGATTCGTGCCTCCTTACCCGGTTGGCCAGCGACGCGGCGATCGGCACCTGGGTCAATTGCAGGACGATCAGCGGGATCAGGACCAACGGGATGAGGTACCACAGGATGGAGTCGGCGACGCTTTCCACTCCGGCGGGATCGTAGTAGGCCTCGAAGGCGAGCACCTGACCGTCCGGCATGTCGAACGGGACGTAGACCTCGACGAAGCCCTCGTTCTGGTCCCCATCGGTGTCCGCAGCAACCGGCTGGCCGACCTCCGGCTCGTCCTCGAAATCCGAACTCACCACCCCGTCCGAAATGGCAGCGGTCACCTCGGCCGGTGGTGGCAACTGCCGACCTATCTGGTCTTCCTCGTCCGCGTAGATGATTTTGCCGTCGGGTCCCCAGACGCTGATCTCGATCAGGTAGCCGTCGCCCATCCGGGTGGCGACCGCCCGTTGCAGCTCCGCCCAGTGTGCCGGGTCGCCGTCCTGGGCGTTGATCAACAGCGGCCCGATGACCCGGTCGGCGAGTCGTGCGGTGATCCGCTCGGCGTCGTGCAACGCGTTCGCGCGGGCCACCGCCCGGCTGGCGAAGAGCGCGCCGATCGCCACCACGACGAAGACGAGGGCGGCGACACCGTAGATGATGGTCAGTTCCCGACGCACGCCGACGCGGGACTTTGCACCGGTCGACCGCGGACTACCTCTCATCGGGCTGACCGATGATCCCGAGGGCCTGTGCCTTGATCACCGCTTCCAGCTGGGTGCGGACACCCAGCTTGTTGTGCAGGGTCTTGATGTACCCGCGGCAAGTGTGCAGGGTGACCCCGAGGGTGAGGGCGATCTCCTTGGCGTGCATGCCCTTACCCAGGCAACGCAGCACATCGAACTCGCGCTGGGTCAACTCGCCGATCATGGTCGACTGCGGCACCGACGCCTGAACGGGCGGCCCGCTGAAGGTCGACGGCGCAACCAGCATCTGCCCGGGTCCGATGTGCTGCAGAACGTCGATCATTTCAGCAAGCGACCCATATTTCGGAACGAAACCCGTTGCGCCGGCATTCGCCGCCCGCGACACCCATTCCGGATCACGGTGGGCGGTAATGATCGCAATGACGGCTTCGGGAGCCACTTCGCGAATACGACGGGTGGCGGTCAGCCCGTCTTCTCCAGGCATTTCGATATCCATCACGACCACCGAGGGTTTCAGGGCAATGGCCATCTCGACGCCCTCGGCAGCCGTTGTCGCCGTGCCGATACAGACCATTCCCGGGACGGTGTTCAGTGCGCCGGCGAGCAGATCAGCGAAAGACCGATGGTCGTCGACGATGAGAATCGTCGTCGGTGATCGGATTTGTTCAGCCTGAGCTGACTCGACCATCCGATGCCCCCCCTTCTGGCACTGACCCCCACGGAGTTTGCACCGAGGGTAACTCAATTCGGACATATGTGAGCCATCCGTGTGGGTTGACTTCGTTCGCATCGCTGAACTTGATGACAGAAAACGGCGGATAGTCACCACACCAAAGTGGGCCACACACCCCGAAAGGTGCATGGCCCACTTGGTCCTCGAGCTACTTTCTCGTTCGTACGGCGACTACTTGCCGGAGCCGGTCAGCGACGCCGTCACAGTCGCCGGCAGGCTGGTGGCATCACCGGCCACGGTCAGCAGCCCCGTGTAACTGGTCGCAGCGGCCGGCTTGAAGTTCACCGTGATGCTGCAGGACTTGCCCGCCGCCAGGGTGGTGCCGATGCACCCTGTTCCGTTGTTCAGCACGCTGAACACTCCCGCCGGCGCACCGCTGACGGAGGCCGAACCGAGCCGGAAGGCGATGGTGCCGGAATTCTTGATCGAGATGGTGCTGGTGCCGGTCTTACCCAGATTCACCGTGCCGAACTTGACGGGTGACGGCGCGAGGGTGAACTGCGAACCCGCACCGGTTCCGGTGAGCGACACCGAGGACGACCCGCCCACCGCGTTGTGCGGCAGCGTGAGGGTTGCAGTGCGAGCGCCGATTGCGGTCGGTGAGAACCGAACGGTGACGGTGCACTGGGCCGCGGGGGCGATGGAGCCGCACGCCGGGGTGGTGACGGCGTAGTCGCCTGCTGCGGCGCCGGTGATGGTCGGGTTGCCGACCACCAGCGGCGCGTTGCCGGTGTTCGCTGCACCGTGCTCAGCGACAGCGTCGCGGGTGCGGTGACCGTGCCGTAGGCGAGCACGCCGGGGGTGACCGAGGCGACCGGAGCCGCTGCCGTGTCGCCGTTGCCGGTGAGCGCCACCAGCGCGGGTCCCCGTCGCCGGGGTGATGCGCAGCGTCGCGTTCTTCGTCCCGGCCGAGGACGGCGCGAAGGCGACCGTCACCGTGCAGGTCGCGTCCACTGCCACGGTCGCCCCGGCGCAGGTGCCGCCGGTCGATGCCGGAAGTCGCCGCGTTGACGCCGGACAGGGTGATCGCGGAGACCGTCGTGGCGGTCGGCCACGTTGGTCACCGTCACCGTCCGGTTACCGCTGGTCTGCCCGACCTGGCTGGTGTCCGAAGTCGACGGACGCGACGTCGCTCTGCAGCGGGCCGGCGAGCTTGCCGGAGACGGTGAACGTGTCGGTCTGGCCGACGACGTTCCCGGCCGTGTCGAAGATCGCGAACTTGTTGACCGGCTGGCTGGATCGCCGGTCGGCACGTAGGTGCCTCCGATGACCTTGTGGAACGCCCGGGCGTCGCCGAGGTAGCCGTCCGGTGAGGTGGCGCCGCGGGGTCCCAGCGCAGGAAGCTCTGCGCGTAGGTGTCGCCGTTCGGGGCGATGCGGCCGTCGGCGGCCAGCGCCTGGGAGAAGTCGCAGGTGGCGGGTGCGACCGGGGCGCAGCCGATGTCGACGGTGCCGGCGTTGCGGGGTAGCGCGCCGGCGGCGTTGGTGGTGAAGTTGATCGTCCCGTACGGCGTCTCCGAACGTACGGCGTGTTCGGGCACAGGCCGCTGGTCACGTTCGACCGCAGCCGGGCGAAGGTGATCTGGTCGCCGTCGGCCGGAGCGGCGTTGGCGAACGAGCCCTCCATGGACACCCGCAGCTGGGCGGTGCCGGGTGCGGTGCCGCCGCAGCCCGGCGTGCTGATCTGCTCGGAGTCGGCCAGGCCGTAGAAGAACTCGCCCGGGAAGTTGCTCGGGAAGACCTGACCGGCTGGTTCGGGTCGTAGAAGCTGGTCGCCGAGGACCACGCAGTTGGGGTCGGCGATGTTCAGGCAGGCCTCGACCCGGGTTCCGGTCGAGTCCTGGTACCAGCGCGGGTAGTGGTTGTCGCTGTCCAGCGCGGCCGAGACGGCCGGGTTGGCGTTGGTGCCGGTGCCGGACAGGGCCAGGGTGTGCCGGTTACCGGCGCGTTGTCGACCACCAGCATCCCGGCGGTGAAGTTCCCCGCTGCGGTCGGGCTGAAGGCCAGGTCGACCTGGCAGCTCGCGCCCGGCGGCGACGTTGGCGGTGCACCGGTTCTCGACGACCGCGAACTGCGCCGCCCCGGTGCCGTTGAGGGTGACCGACTGCACGTCCAGCGGCAGGGTGCCGCCGGCGTTGGAGACGTTGACCGTCCACAGCTTGCTGGTCTTCCCGACGTGCAGCGGGGTGAAGGCGACCGACCTCGGGTTGAAGCTGATCGCCGCCGTCGTCCCGGCCGCCCCGCCGGTGCCGACCAGCGGCACCGAGAACGGATCGTTCAGCCCGGTGTGCCGGACGATCAGGCTGGCCGACCGGTCCCCGGTCGCGGTCGGGACTGAAGCTCAACGTGACCGAGCAGCTCGCCCCGACGAGCCAGGGTGGTGCCGACGCAGGCGGTCGTGCCGTCGCGGTGAAGTCCGCCGCGTCCACGCCGCTGACGTCGGCCGAGGTGATGGTCAGCGGGTCGACGCCGGTGTTCTTCAGCAGCATCGTCTGGGTCGGCGAGGTGGTCCCGATCGGCACCACGCCCAGGTCGCCCTTGGCCGGGTCGGCCTCGAGCGGGCCCTGCAGCTTGCCGACGACGCTGAACACGTCGGTCTTACCGACCTGACGGGCCGGTCGCGTCCTTGATCTGGAAGTAGTTCGCCGGGGTGATGCCGTCCGGCGAGTACGGCGCACCGATGACCTTGTGCAGGGTCACACCGTCACCGATGTAACCGGCCGGAGCCGGCGGGGCCACCGCCGGGTCCCAGCGCAGGAAGCTGGCCAGCACCCGACTCGACAGCGCGACCGTGAAGTCGCAGGTGTCCGGAGCCACCGGCACGCAACCGACGTCCTCGGTACCGGCGTTGCGGGCGATCGCCGCCGTTCGCGTTGGCGACCAGGTGGGTCGTGCCGTACGGGGTGACGAAGTCTGTACGTGCTGACCCGGGCAGAGCCCGCCGGTGACCGTCATCCGGATCCGGCCGAACGTCATCTGCTCACCCGGCACCGGGCCGGCGTTGACGAACGCGCCCTCCACGCCGGTCCGCAGCAGCGCCCGCCCATGGGCGGACCCGTTGCAGCCCGGCGTCGTGACGTTGTCCGACGTCGCGAGCTGGTAGAAGAACTCGCTCGGGAAGTTGCGTCGGGAAGACCTCCGGCTGCGCCGGGTCGAAGAACTCGTCCGCCGCCAGAGATGCAGTCGGCGTCGCTTCGGGTCGAGGCAAGCCTGGATGGTGACCCCGTTCTCGTCCCGATACCACTCCGGGAAGCCGTTGTCCGGGTTCGATCGGGCCGACCGCGGCCACACCGCCGATGCCGGTGCCGGTGACCGGGATCGAAGTCCGGCGAACTGGCCGCGATTCGTTGGTCCAGCAGATCAGCTGGGTCGGGTGGGCGCCAACGGTCAGCGGTACGAACTGCACCGCACGTGCAGGTGCCGCCGGCCGGGACGAGTGGTCCCGGTCGAGCAGGTGTTCGCCGGAGATCACGTAATGGTTGGAACCCTCGGACGGTTCGCCTGGTCGAGCTGACCTTGGTGATCTCGAGCGGCGCGGTCCCGGTCAGTTGGTGATCGTCACGGGCTGCTTGGCTGCTGAGGTGCGGACCCGGACCGAGCCGAAGGCGAGCAGCGACGGCGTTCGGTGCGTTGGTCAGCGACCGAGACTGCGGCGCGTCACCACGTTGCTGCCGGTGCCGGTCAGCGCCACCGTCAGCGGCGAGTGGACGCCGCCGGTGGAGGCCACGTTGCAGCGTCGCCGACCGCTGACCCGCTGGTCCGGTCGGGCTGAACTGACAGGACCGATCGTGCAGGTCTGGTCACGGGTGAGCACGGCGTGCCGGCGCACAGGTCGGTGCCGGTCGGCGACGGAGAACATGGCCGCGTCGCGTCCCGGTGACGGTGAGCCGCCGGCCGGGAGGTGACCGCGGCCTTGTCGAGGTTGGTGACGGTGACCGTCTTGGTCGGGCTGGTGCGTACCGACCGCCACGCCGCCGAAGTCGACGGAGCGGGGGATCGCGGCCAGCGAGCCGGCGAGCTTGCCGGCGACGGTGAACTGGGTGCTCGTCGGTGCTCCGGCCTCATCGACGATGGCGTTGCCGTTGCTGTCCAGGATCGCGAAGTCGTTGCCGGCGGTGCCGCCGGTGATCGTGTGCGGCGTGGCGCCGTCACCGAGGTAGCCGGCCGGGGCGGCCGGTGCGACCGCCGTCCCAGCGCAGGAAGCCGTTCGTCGCGCTGCCGATGACCCGGCTCGCGTTCGCCAGCGTGAAGTCGCACGGCCGGTGCGGGCGGGCGACGCAGCCGATGTCCTGGGTGCCGACGTTCGGCCGGGATGCCGCCGGCGGCGTTGGTGGTGAACATCTCGGTGCCGAACGGGTGCCGGAACTGGTAGGTCGTGTTCGGGCAGAGACCGCTGGTCACGCGGACGCGGATGCGGCCGAAGACCATCTGGTCACCGGCTGCCGGTCGCCCGTTGACGAAGGCGCCCTCCAGCGCCAGTCGGCACCGAGCGCCTTTCCGGGCGCGGTGCCGGCACAGCCCGGGGTTGCGACGATGTCGGAATCCGCGAGCGCGTAGAAGAACTCGTCCGGGTAAGTTGGTCGGGGAAGACCACCGGCTGCGACGCGTCGAACGCGGTCCCGGCCGCGAGGACGCAGTTGGGGTCGTTCGGGTCGATACAGGGTTCGACGCGGTTGCCGGCGGAGTCCTGATACCAGGTCGGGAAGCCGCCCACCGGGTCGAGGGAGCCCGACACCGAGCCGGCGGCCGCTGCGACTCCAGCGGTCATGCTGACCATGACCACGGAGCTGATCAGCAGACTCAGCACCGTGATGATCACTCGGAACGGACTGCCGTGTTGCCGAGTCGGGTGTGGTTGCACCGGATGGTGGACTGCACCACCGATGGGTGTTTTTCTCATTGCTCGATCCCCTTTGTTGCGGTCCATCGCCCGTTCGTCGACTACATCCCGCAGCCGATTCGTCCGGTTGTCGGTTAGCACATTCCGACATGTCCACTTCCGCGGGTAGCCGAAAAATTGGGGACGTAGTACCCCCCTGTTTTTGGGGTGGACCCCGAGATGTTCTGCCGTCCCCTAGGTTTGGGGGTTCCGACCCCCGAAAATTCGGGTGTCGCAGGGTTCGCGGATACCGCATGATTCGGCAGGTCGACGCGGAGCGTCGGGACCAGCGCAGAGGCGCCCGGGGAAACCCCTCGATCCGGGCGCCTCTTCGCCACCCGGTTTGCTTGCAGCGCAATGGGTAGTTGTTGAATCCGGGCGGACCCGAGTGACAGCCCATCGGTTCGCGACCCGAGATCCCCAGGCGCACAGACGCGTAGCGAGCGAACCTGCTGTCGGGCAGGTTCGCTCGCAGGTTCGCTCTCTACGGAATCCGTTCTGCCGTAGCGGGATTACTCGTCGGTCGAGTGCGAGTGGCTGACCAATTCGCCGGAACCGGTGACCAGACCGGGAACCGCACCGGCCACGCCGATCACGGTGGCGGCCAGCACCGCGACCAGGATCAGACCGCGGCGGTGCGCGGACACGGGCTCGCGGCGGGCCGAAGGGTTGGTGCGCAACAGGACCACGGCGGCCGCCAGCGCGAGAAGTTCCAACAGTCCGGCGAGAACGTCTGCGACTCCAACGCTCTCGGCGATTCCGGGCTCCGGACCGAACGGTAGACCAGCGGTGCGCGACCACAGCCAGAGCAGGAGCGGGCCGACATTCACAACGACGGCCAACCAGAGCAGCGCGCGGTCGGGCCTGATCACCAGCAGACCTGCGATGGCTATCTGCGCGACGGTGAGCACGATGAAGAACAACCCGGCGGCAGTCCATTCAGCGAGATGGTCGGGAACAACGGCGGCATGGATGACGGCGCTGCCGATCATGGCAACGACCAACAGCAGTCGCGCGTTGGTGATCCGGGTGTCGGTGATCCGGTCGGCCCAGGCGACCGCGGTACCGGACGGCTGCCTGATGGTGGCAACGGCCAGCCGGCCGCCCCGGACGGCCACCACCCAACCGACAAGTACCAGGTTGGTGATGAGCAGGAACAGCCCGGTGAAGAGGACCCCGCGGGTCAACGCCGCGAAGGTCGCTTGCTGTTGCAGCGCAATGCAATTGGTGCTGCAACCGCCGTGCATCGTATCCATCATCCGCAGCAGGTCGGTTTCCAGCGAATAGTCGTACGAGGTGTTTGCCACGATGATGGCGATCCCGACCACCGTCCCGGCCAGGGCGATCAACGCCGCGGACGCCAGCACGGCTCTGGCTGTCCGCAAAACCGGCCCGAACAGCCGCATCGCCAGCATCGACGCCGCCAGAACGGCGAGCACGAACAGCGGAAGGGACAGGGTTGACTCCCGCCACCAACTCGAGAACGGTTCCTGCGTGCGCTCAATGGCCCCAACTGCGCCCCGCTCGGACACCATCCAGAAGCCGTCGGCATAGGCCATCACAGCTGCCAGCGACACCACCGTTAGCCAGGGGACGGCCAGCCGACTGGGCTGTACAAACGGGCGTTCGGTGAGTGATTCGGTAGACATGACGATCCGCTCTTTCTTCACGGCCATCGCCCGCTCCCGGTGAGCGAGAGCGGGCCTGCCGTTGTGGTTCTCGGGAAATCGGGTCCTTACTGAGACCATTGCAGTTACGGAGTGATTTCCCAGCCGAACATCATGGCGTGGTCCTCGTGTGCCAGGTTGTGACAATGCGCGACGTACGGTCCGACGAAGTCGCGGAATCCGCGGTAGACGATCACCGACTCACCGGGGTCGAGGGCCACCAGGTCTTCCCTGGAGTAGTCGTCCGGATGGGCCGAATCTGAACCTGGCGCGGTGACCACCTTGCCGTTCCGCACGACGGTGCGGTGCTCCTCCATATGGAGATGGAACGGGTGCACCCAACCACCGCCGCCGTTCTGGATCTCCCACAGATTGAAGCTGCCCTTCTTCTGTTGGGCGGGCGGCGTCTTGCCGGCCTTGTTCTTCAGGCTGGTCGATACCGTGGCCGGCTCGAAGGGCTTGCCATTGATGAGCCACTCGGTCTCGCCGGCGACCGCGCCGCGTTCCACCCGGAAGATCAGCCGGTTGTCCAGCATGCTCTGCCAGTTGCTCGGCAGCGGGGGCAGATCACGCAACTTCGTCGTGGACGTTGGCATCCGACTCTCATCCGGCGCGTCGTCGCCGATCACGAATTTCAGCAGGGGCACCTTGTAGGCGGCGTCCGGGGTGAACCTGGAGGAGTTGGTCCACATCCGCCCGTTCGGCATCTTCATCACGTTGGTCAGGTAGACGACATCACCCTTCGTCGTCGGGGTGTTGTCCTGGTACTTGGTGAAGTCGATGATCACCTCGCGCCGCTTCGCGGGCCACAACTCGAACGAGTCCCGGGTGACCGGGAATGGCAGCAAGCCGCCATCGGAAGCTATCTGGACGAACTTCATGCTCTGCTGACCGTCCGGGATGCGGTACTGGCCCTCCAGTTCGTCACCGGTGTACCCCAGCGACATGGCCGACTTCGGGCCCTGTGTCGAGCTCATCAGCTTGAATTCGTAGATTCTGGAGATCGACGCATCCAGGAAACGGAAGCGGTATTTGCGCCGCTTGACCTCGAGGGTCGGGTACGCGGTGCCGTTCACGGTGAAGATGTCACCGACGAACCCGTGGTTGGGGAAGTGCTTGTAAAAGGTCTTCCCCCACCATTCCGGATGCGTCTTCGGGTTGTTGGCGTCCGGGTAATCACCCTGCAGGTCGTGGATGTCCTGGTGGATGGTGACCCCGTCATCCAGCCGACAATCGAAGAAAGCCAACGGAATGTCGTAGTCGACCTCGAACGAACCGTCGGGATTGTCCCGCCGGACGCCGGGCAACCGCAGCCCCTGCCGCTCGTCGCCCATGTCAAAGCCGCCGGAGTAGCCGGGGTAAATCTTCGGGTCATAGATTGGATACAGACCGACCATGCCCTTGTAGACGTTCGACCCGGTCTGGTCCATCCGGTGATCGTGGAACCAGAAGAAGGACTGCTTCTCCCGGTCGTCATTGCCCGCGGGCCAGTTCAGATACAGGTTGTCGCAGAACATCTTCGGCAGGTAGCCCTCGTACTTGGGGCCGCGAGTCATCGAGTAGTGCGGGTTGCCGTCACTCTCCGGGGCGGTATGTCCGTTGTGCAGATGGGTGAGGAACGATAGATCCTTGGTGCCGAAGTCGCCGCGGTCAAGGTTCATCGGATTCTCGTCCAGGTGGTTCTCGAAGCGCACCAGGCACGGCTTGCCGTATTCGGCATTGATCCGCGGGCCGGGGAACGTCCCGTTGAATCCATAGATGGTGCTGCGCGGCAGAGTGCGCTTGGTGCCGGCCGGCACCGGTTTGCCGGCGTCATCGAAGGACACCGCAGGCTTGCCCTTCGATGTGATCGGCAGCACCTGCGACGTGGTGAAGGAATGGGAGTCCACCTTCACATCGATTTTGTACACGATCGGGTCCGGCAACCCGAGGTCACTCGGCCAGATCTGGTGCCGCTCGCCATTGCTGCCGCTCATCGAGTTCTGCTGGTCGAGGCCGGGCCCGGGCGGCTTCGGCCACGCGGTGTACTCCTCATACGGAACCGGCTTGAGCGCAGGCGGAATCGGCAGCGTGTCCTTGAACGGCTCCACGATCAGTGGACTCGTCGGGAATGCCTCGATGTAGATCAGGTCGGTGAGCGCCGTCGCAGCCGCGGCGAACACCCCGTCCGTCGACAGCAGGCCCTTCTGGGCCAAATAGGGCTCGCCCAGCACCTTTCCGGCGGTGAGGGCGACGCCGGCCGCCCCCAGTGCGCCGACCCGCAGCACGGTGCGGCGGGATACCCCGCCTCGATCGGACTCCGGTGGTGCGTACGTCGCGATCTCGTCACTTGTCGGGATGAGAAGCTGACGGTCGGCAGAACCGTCCTGGCCGGCGCTGCTGTCCTGTGGTTCGAGGTGATCCTGGGCAGTCATGGTGAACTGACTCCTTGCTCGGAGCGACATGTAAGGGGACGGGCACATCAGTGAGCGATTCGCAGTCCGGACCAACACGGAAGCCCACGGCTTCCGTGACGGAACCTTGCGGACTTCGATGTCCGATCACGGCCGGAACCGCTACACCGGCTCCGTCCCCTATACCTTGGGCGGTTTGCCGGAATAACGGCACCCAAAACTTAGGGACACCCCCACTCCCCAAAGTTGGGGACGGCCGAACGAGTTTTCTCACTCTCGGCGAGCATGGAACGACCCAGTGCAGCACCAGGAACGGAAACGGGATTCGGAGGCTGAACGCATGGAAGACGTGACCCCATCCCGGGCGGTGCGGATCGGCGCTCAACTGCTGTTTGCCGTGCTGATCGCGCTGGGGGCCGCCGTGATCATCGCGATCATCTGGGCGCTTGTCGTGCTTTTCGGCTGACCGTGGTCATGCGACGCCCTCCAGCCATTGACAGCCGGGGTGCGGCACAAGTCCCGTGGGCCCGTCAGGATGTACCGAGGATCCCGCCTGGGCAGCATCGAAAGAAACACGTAACGAGCGGCAAGAGGTGATCGTGGGCACGTATGTCATCCGGTTGCGGATGTGGTGGGAGAACGCATTCTGGGTGATTCCGCTGACCGGCCTGCTGGTCGCTGTCGTTGTCGATCTGCTCGTCCGACGCCGTTGACGAGTCCTACGCCCAGTCAGCCGCCGAATTGACCCTGATTTCGCCGTCCTCGGCGGTGACGTTGTTGGCCTCGATCGGCGGCGGGATGGTCACGTTCACCGGGTTCGTGTTCTCCCTGGTGCTGCTGATCATCCAGTTCGGATCGTCGAGCTATTCCCCGCGGACGGTGTCCTACTTCCTGCGATCCCGGGTGACCCAGTCGGTGCTGGCGATATTCGTCGCAACCAGCACCTACGCGTTCCTGGCGTTGATCTCCATCGGGTCGGCGGGCCGGGATACCTACGTGCCCCTGTTCGGGGTGCTGGTCAGCCTGATCTTCCTGATCGCCAGCCTGGTGGCCTTCCTCGCCCTGATCCAGAGCGTCGCGGGCCGGATCAGGGTGGATGCCCTGCTGTCCGATCTGGGCAGGATCTGCCCGCCGCGCGTTGCTCCGATACTCCTCGATCGTGGGAAGCCAGCAGGCCGCGCTGCTTGACGCGGTGCCAGACCCGGCCGACGGTGGCGGCGTCGTCCGGCACCGCGGGGACACCGGTCAGATCGTCGGGATCGACATCGCACTGGCCGAACGGATGGCCGCCCGGTCGGGTGTCGGACGTGGTCTTTCAGGTGCGCATCGGCGACGGGATCGCCCCGGGCACCCGGGTCGCTCTGATGTCAGCGGAATCGGTTGTCGAGCCGTTCGATCAGTGCGTACTCGTGCATCGCGAACGATCCCTGAGCTACGACCCGCTTGTACGCGCTACGGATCCTCACCGATGTCGGCCTTCGAGCACTGTCCTCGGCGATCAACGACCCGACGACCGCGGTCCGGGCGTTGGACGAGGTCGAAGCGGTCCTGCGAACCGCTGCGCCGCTGCCTCTCGGCCCGATACGGGTTCGGGCCGGAGCGGGCAGCGTCGTCGTTCCCGGGCCGACGTGGAGTGACATCGTCGACCTCGCGATCTGGGAGGTGCTCGAGGCGGGTCTGACCGCACCGCAGGTGACCCGAAGAATCAGCGCGCTGCTCGGCGATCTGCTCGCCGACCTGCCGGCCGAACGCCACGCACCGCTGCTGCGGTACCGCCAACGACTGCACGCGGCGGTCGCCGCATCGGTCGACGCGCAGCACGCCGAACCGTGGCTGGTCAGCGACAATCAGGGCATCGGCGGCGGGCGCCGGACCGCGCGGCCACGCCCGTAGTCGGTTGATGGCCTCGCCCGGGCGCCGCGGCCGCGAACGCCCGTGCACCCACAGTTGTCGTAGCGCAGAGCCGAATGCGGTCATTGTTCGGCCGGTGGCCGACAGCTGCGGACGGCGGCGCTCCTCCTGCCGGGTGACCCGGCCGAGGACGGGACCAAAGTCCCTGCCGGAGGTGGCGCGGCGGATGTTTGCATGTTCTCGTTCCGACAACTTTCGGGGCCTGCTGTGGCTGATCCGGAGGCCCTGGGACCTGGATCCGGAACTGCCGACAGCTCCCACCCAGGACTGCGAATCGAGCCAGAGGAGAAGAAATGACCTACGACCAGACCCGCGCATCGGCTGCACCCCCGACGCGCGGCAAGGGCACCCTCATCACCGGCCTGGTGCTCCTGGCGATCGGGGCCGTGGCAATCATCACGGGGATCATCCTGGCCGGCAATGCAGTGAGTTCTGTCCTCGACAGCAGCAGGATCAGCTCCGCGCAAACCGCGCCGGCCACCTTCACCACCCAACTTGACGGGGGCACCACCTACGCGATCTACGAGGTCACCCCCGCTGGCGCCACCGTGCAGGCCGGGGACATCGTCGTGACCGGACCGTCCGGACCGGTGACGGTCACCAGAGACCAACGGCACCGTCAACACCACCGGCGCCGACAACAAGAACTATGCCGAGGTCGCGACCTTCGACCCGCCGACGACCGACAGCTACACCATCGCTGTCGCCACCAAAGGTTCGGTCGTTGCGGTAGCCCCGGCACTGTCCACCGTCGCCAAGGGGATCGCCTGGATCGTCGCGGTCGTCCTTGGTTCGCTGGTCGCCATCATCGGCCTGATCCTGATCATCATCGGGGTGGTGCGGCGGTCGTCGTCGCCCGACACGCAAAGCACGTACGGCGCCGCCGCCGGCACCCCATCCAAGTTGCCGTGATCGGCATGCTGCGTCGCGACCGCTCGTTGGCGTGACGTCCAACGGAGTGCGGACCGGATAGCTCCGGACGCGAACAAGGCCCACCCACCCTGTGAGAGTGGTTGGGCCTCTTCGTATCTCCCGTCGGAATGACAGGATCTGAACCTGCGCCCCTTGAACCCCCAGAAGCGTGAGCGGGGTGCCGATGACGTTCGTGCTCAGTCGAGCCCCTCGAAAACGTCGCCGAGCATGGGCGCGCCGGGCGGCCACTCCGGCCAGGCGACGACCCACCACTCGCGGCCGACCAGCCGCTTCCAGCGCTCGGTGTTCGACGGATCGTCCGACATCACGTGGTGTTGGCTGCGGTGCTCGCCGAGGCCGGCGACCTTCCGGTCCGCCACCGGCCGGCAGTCGACCGTGACGCCGATCCGGTCGTCCGGCACGCCCCGCATGTGGTACATCCTGGTCGGCTCGAAGGCGAACAGCCCCATCGAAGTTCGCTGTTCATTCCATCGGCTGAAGACCGACTCCGGCACCGCACCGTGGCACAGCCGCCGAAACCCGCTCGTGGCGGTGGGCGCGAGCCGGTGAAACGCCGTGTCCGTCGCCGCACCGATGGCGATGTGGTCGGGATGGCCGAAGATGCCGTCGGGGCCGAACGTGACCACCACGTCGGGCCGCTCCTCGGCCAGGATGTCGGTGATCCGCTCGACCAGCACGTCGCCCGGCACACGGTCCACCGCCCCGTCGTCGTAGCCCAGCCACTCGTGCCTGTCCGGCTGCCGCCCCAGCGCCCGCCAGGCGGCCTCGTCCTCGCCGCGCCGGATCGCACCGAGCGTCTCCCGGGTCGCCGCAAACCCCTCGCGGATGTCTCCCGCGCCCCCGTCCGTCGCCAGCACCAGGACAAACCGGAACTCGGGGTCGCCGGCGTGCAGGGCGACGGTGCCGGCGATCCCATAGGCGTCGTCGTCAGGGTGGGCGAAGACCGCGACCAAGGTCCGTGACACGGACGCATCTTCCCATGGGGGAATGGCGGAGGAATGATCTTCCTGATCGTCGAGCAAATCTTGAGCAGATCTCACCCTGACCCGTCGAAGGTATGCCTCGGGCGTCGCAGCCTTGTTGACGCCCACGTCGAACACCCTTGATGCACGGGGAGAGCTCGTTCAGGTCTTGATCGGTTCGATGTCGGGTAGTTGCCACGTGTGGTCGAACAGGCTCGGGGTGGGTCCGTAGAACCTGACCAGAGCCTCGAACCGACCTGCTCGGTCGGTCGGTATCCAGTTGCTGTCACCACCGGCGGGTGCCTGCGGACCGAAGTAGAGGTCGACGCTGCCGTCGGCATTGGACTGCAGGCCGGGGCTTTGTGAGGATCGCCCGGCGCGGGGCACATCGCGGATCAGGGTGTGGGTCTCCCGGTTGTAGGCGGTGACCGACCAGTACTGGGTGACCGGTGCGTCCGCGGGCACGGTCAGCCGGTAACTCCGACTGCCGTCGAGTGGTTGGTCCTGATTGTCCCTGATGGTCATCAGGTAGTACTGACCCTTGCCCATGTGTTTGGTGCTGAAGAACGCCATGCTGTAGGCCACGGCTCGGGCGTCCACCGGATATGCGTCGGGTAGTTCGAAGTTCGCCTCGGACGCTGTGATCAGCTCGGGGCGGGCGGGCAGCGCCCAGTGGCTGCCCGGGTTGAACGGGTCGAACACCTTCTCGTACTCATTGTCGAGCCACGCCCTGGCCTCGGTCGCTGCGGATTCCAGGATCCGCCGGGTGTCCGGGTCAGGGTCGAATGGTTGTGCCCTTCTCAATGCCAATGGAACGCAGTTGATTGATCATGACCCGATCGCGGTGCAGGAATGGTTCGACCTGCACGATGCGGTCCAGGGCACGGAAGAACTCCAGATCGTAGGGGATGGCCGCGTCGAAGACCCCGTTCGAGCCGTCGACCCAGGCCGTCTCTGGCGGGTCGTCCGCCTCGGCGAGCGGATACAGCTTGATCCGTTTGGCATAGGCGATCGCGGCGGCAATGTCCTCGTCGCTGCCACTACGCAGTACCGAGCGGATCAAGCCGTAACCCTGGTAGGTGTCCGACCGGAGCGGTATGTATCCGCTCGGGATGTCGCCGGTCCAGTCGGGAGGCAGGATCAGGCAACGGCCGCCGTTGCCTTGGTCGATCCCAGCCGGTCCGATGTCCTCAATCGCGACCTGCCAGTAGTTCATGATGCTGCCGTTGAGGCTGCCGTCATCGGCGGGCGGGATCTCCAGCACCACCGGTCCAACGTCTTTGGTAGTGAAGAACGGCATCAGATAGATGACGTCTGGATTCGGCGTCAGCGTCTGGTTGCGCCAATCCAAAAGCCCGGGCCAGAACACGATCTGGTTGTCCCCTGGGCCACCCGCCCGCGCCGAGGCCTCGTACATCCGTTGATAGTTCACCGCCGCAATACCCCAGACGACAGCCTCGACTGCCCTCTGACTCACCATCCGGTCGACGACGGTATCGGACCTAGTCTCCGTCATAGCAACCCTCCCGTTGAGCTGACCCTCGCGGGTCGTATGTGCTTCCACACGTTCCGTCGATTCCAGGCGAACGGTGATGGCGCCCCTTGTCTGCACCGCTGAGCCAGACTGCCACCATCATCTACAGATAGTGCTGGCAGCCCCTGAGCGGGTCACGGTTGTTGTGATCGCGGTTGACTGCCGCTCGGGAACAAGGCGCCCCATTGATCCGTGGGCGACGTGGCGGAGTGATTTCGACGGCAACGCTCCGGCGGGCGACGAACTGGGATCAACTGGTGAGTGCTGAAAATGGCGGGGCTGCGCCGAATCAGCATTTCGACACCCAGGAGCGACATGTTGGCGGACGCCGAAACGGAAAGAGCCCCTCACCTGTAGAAACGGGTGAGGGGCCGCTTGTCGGGATGACAGGATTTGAACCTGCGACCCCTTGACCCCCAGTCAAGTGCGCTACCAAGCTGCGCCACATCCCGGCCACCCGGGCGAACCGGGCGCATGAAGACTACCTCAGCAGCACGCTCCGGCTGACACACTCGGGCGGCATCGCTTGTCCATTTTCCGGACGCAGCAACGAAGGACTGAGGATGAATACCGTCACGCTCGGTTGGCCGCTGGCGGCCTTGTTGGGGGTGCTGACCGCAGCCGCCGCAACCACCACTCGGCTGGCGGGCCTCGGCCGGGCCGGCGGCATCGTGGTCGCGGCAGTTCGGGCAGTCCTGCAACTGGCCGCGGTGAGCCTGGTCATCGGCTTCGTGCTCCGGTCGATGGCGCTCACGGCGGCCTTTCTCGCCCTGATGGTGTTGGTCGCGGCCGGTACAGCCGCGCACCGCATCACCGGGTCATTGCGACCCGCCGCCTGGTGGACCGCGGTCCCGATCCTGGCCGGGATCGTCCCCACCCTGGGTGCGATTCTGCTCAGTGGGGTCATGCCGCTGGAGCCGATCGCGATCCTGCCGACGGCGGGCATTCTGATCGGTGGGGCGATGACGGCAACGTCGATCGCCGGGCGCCGCGCGGCCGAAGAACTCACCGCCCAGCGCGGTTCCTACGAGGCGGTGCTGTCGCTGGGCATGACCCGGCGCGACGGCGTCACGCTGGTCGCCCGGGAGGCCGCGGGCCTGGCCCTGATCCCCGGCCTGGATCAGACCAGGACGGTCGGGCTCGTCACGCTCCCCGGCGCGTTCGTCGGCGTTCTGCTGGCCGGTGCATCACCCGTCCAGGCCGGCGCGGTCCAACTGCTGGTGCTGATCGGCTTACTGCTAGTACAAGCGCTGGCGGTGACGGTCACCGTCGAATTGATCTCCGCCGGCCTGCTGCCCATCGGCGCAGAGCCGCTGCCGGAGTAGCCGGCGGATTCGATTTCACTGATCGCGGCGCCATCACCGCGTAGTAACCCGGAATGGTTTCCGGCTTGCTGGGCCCGCGGAGGGGAATCGTCTCGATCACCGACGGTCCGTCGACCAACATTTCCCAATCCGCGGCAGGAAAGGTCGCAGCGGTCTCTGCTGCACCGAAATGCCCCGGCCGCGGAAGGTCACGAATCGCCCGCTGCAACGGCTCCGGTACCCACAGCGGGGTCGCCCCGAGCGACTCCAGGTACTCCAGCGAGCTGCCCCGAAAGTTGGTCTCGGAGAGGAAGACCCGACCGGTCGTCCCGACGAGGGGCAGCAGATTGCGCGCCATTTCGATGCGCGCCGACGGGCTCAGGATATGGAAAACGCCGCGGACGAACACGTTGACCGGGGCTCGCTGTGCGGCGAGGCCAGCCGTCGCGCCGGCGACGGTGGCGTCGACTGCCTCGAATTGGATACCAGGAATGTCAACCGATTCCCGACGGGCCAACGCAATCGCACTCGTCGAAAGGTCGACTCCGATTGCCGAGGGGAAGCATTCGGTCAGTCGCCTGGTGAATCGGCCGTTCCCGCAGCCGACGTCGATCACCGGCAGCGTCATATCCATATGCGCGCGCATGATCGGCAGGTAGGCCGGAATCTCAGCGAGATCACCAGTGTCCCACAGTACGTCACCGCCGACTCCGGTCGATCGGACGTTGGACCAGTAATGATTCCAGCCGACTACGAGGTCCTTCGGGGTGCTCTTGCCCAACCAGGCCACCCGCGGGACCATCAGCGCCCTGGTCAGGGAATCACGTATTCGGTTGGGATGGCGGTCGTGAGGAGCCGTGTCGGCGTAGGCCACTTCAGCCTCGGGACTTGATCTGCTGGTCGGAGAGCAGGTGGGTCATCCGGTCAGCCACAATGGGTTCGCTGAAGTAGTAACCCTGGCCATACACGCAGCCTATCTGCTGGAGCTGGACCATTTGTTCAGACGTCTCGATGCCCTCGACAACCGTTCGGAGTCCGACGGATTCGACCAACCGCAGAATCGCTGCCACGAAGGCCACCTGCTGGCTGTCGTTGGCGATCGTCCGGATCAGCGACTGGTCGACCTTGACCGTGTCAATCGGCAGTCGGCGGAGGTAGCTGATGGACGAATAGCCCGTGCCGAAATCATCGATCTCGATCCCGACGCCCAGGTCCTTGAGTTTGATCAACGCGTCCAGGCCGATGACGTCGCCGGTCATCAATCCCGTCTCGGAGATCTCCAGGGCCAGCCGGTGGGGATCCACCCCGTTCAGATCCAGGGTCTCCCGGATGAACTCCGCCATCCCCGGCCACCGGACCTCGACCGGTGAGAGGTTGACATGGAGCTGAAAGGGCTGCTCCGGAAACTGCAGGCTCCAGACCCGCAGTTGCCTGATCGCGGCCGCCACGACCCAATGCCCCAGCTCGATGATGTGGCCACTGTCTTCGGCGATCGTGATGAAGTCGGTCGGCTGCAGCAATCCGCGGATCGGGTGCCGCCAGCGCACCAGGGCCTCGGCGCCGATAATCCGCCGGTTGCTCAGTTCCACGACGGGTTGGTAATACAGAACAAGTTCACCCTGCGGTATCGCCGATCCCAACTCGGAGGCGACCTGCAGTCGCTCCCGAGCCGCGTGGTGCATCTCCGCCCGAAAAACCTGAATGTTGCCGCGGCCATTGGCCTTTGCCGCGTACATCGCGGTATCCGCGTCGCGCAGCAGATGCTCGGCGCTCTGACCGCGCAGACCGAAACACAGGCCGATGCTCGCCCCCGCCCAGACCGCCCGGTCCCCGACAGAGAACGGGCGCTGCAGCTCCTTGAGCGCGCGCTCGGCCACCCGTAACGCGTCATCCTCGGATGAGTCCGGGGTGAGGATGGCGAATTCGTCGCCGCCCAGCCGCGCAACGGTGTCGGTCTCCCGGACGACACTGGTCAGTCTGCGGGCCACCTCGACCAGAATCCGGTCCCCCGCGCTGTGCCCGAGACCGTCATTGATGGTCTTGAATTCATCGAGATCGAGCACCAGAACACACGGCGGGCGGGCACCGCGCTCGGCCCTTGCGCTGGCCTGCCGAATACGGTCGCCGAGCAAGGTGCGATTGGCCAGCCCGGTCAAACCGTCATTCAAGGCCATTCGCTCGAGCGCCACCCGCGCCTGATTCAACGCGACCGTGCGCTCGGCGACCCGCTGCTCGAGGGATTGCGTCATCAGGTCGAGTTCCTCGGCCAGCAGGTTGATTCCGGTGATCACCGCATCGAGCGAATCCCGGGCCGGTGACGGCTCCAACCGCATCGAGAGGTTGCCGGAAGCGAGCTGGACGATCAAGTCGACCAGCTCGTCGAGGCGTCCGTCGTCAAACTGTTCGCTCATCCAGGCCTTCCCGCAGGAAGGCCATCGCTCGGGCACGATCGGTGAAGAATTTTGTCGGACACGGAACCGTGCTCACCCCCAACGTGAAATTGGCGATGACCCGGTCGACCGGCGACTTGCCCAGCAGGGCGATCCTGGAGGCCGCGCAGGGCTCACCGAACACCGCCCGCGCTTCCCGGGCGACGGACTTGGTGGTTGCCATGTCGACGAGCATCGGGCGGCGAACGGAACCACAGATGCGGTTCACCTCATCGAACGCACGCCGGGCCGACGGGCCGGTGATCTTGACCCCGCCGGGCCACACCAGGATCAGCAGTCCCTCGTCGTCGATGGTGAGCGAGACATACTCACTGTTGTCCGTCGGTTGGGTCACGTCGCCGACCTTTCTAGCCACTTGGCGGGCCCAGAGTCCGATTCTATTCACTCAGAGCGATTCCGCCCTACGTCCCGTTGGACCCGACGAGGGGCCGCCGGCCAAAAGGGGCAGGCAGCACACGATCGCCAGCTCTCCCGTACGGCGGCATTGCTGCCAACCCATCGCCACCGCCGTCGAGCGATCGGGCCGGAGTTACGGTTCAGCCATGACACCTCCCGATGCAGGACGAACGGTCTACGCCCCGCAGGGATTGGTCTGCTCGGTTGATCATCTCGCTTCCGCGGCGGGTGTTGCAGTGTTACGCGCCGGTGGCAGCGCCGCCGACGCCGCGGTCGCTACCAGTGCAGTGCTGGCCGTCACCACCCAGCACATGTGCGGAATGGGTGGCGATCTGTTCGCCCTCGTGCATCACGGCGAGGCCGTCCCAGCCGCCCTGGTCGCCGTCGGGCGGGCAGGCTCCGGAGCCGATGCCGCGGCGTTGCGTGCCGAGGGCATGACGGCAATGCCGATGTTCGACGACGTCCGGTCGGCCACCGTTCCAGGTTGCGTCGACGGTTGGCTGGCATTGCACGAGCGATTCGGTCGACTACCGCTGGCCGACGTCTTGGCGCCGGCCCGTTCCTATGCGGAGCAGGGCTTCCCGGCGTCGCCGATGCTGGCGCGCGCCACCGCGCATCTGGTCATGAAGGTGGCCGGCGCCGACGATTACCTGCCGGCCGGTGGTCTGCACACCGGCGACCGAGTCCGCCGCCCACTGGTGGTCCAGGTCCTGGATGCGATCGTCCGGGACGGCCGGTCGGGTTTCTATGGCGGCACATTCGGCGACGGACTGCTGACTCTCGGCGGTGGGCTTTTCGCCGCTGCCGACCTGACGTCGTCGCTGGCAGGTTGGGAAGACCCGCTGCACGTGACGGCCTGGGATCGGGAGATTTGGACTGTGCCGCCGCCCTCCCAGGGGTACTTGAATCTGGCCGGCGCCCGGATCGCGGACGGGCTCGACCTGCCGGACGACCCGGACGATCCGGCCTGGGCACATCTACTCTCCGAGGCCGCACGATGGGCGGGATTCGCCCGGGAAGCGGAGTTGTTCGACGGTGCCTGCGGCCACTGCCTGCTCGACGAGGACCGCCTCGACGAGCGCCGCTCCGCGATTGACCCGGCTCGGCGAACGGGACCCGCGGTGCCGCCGGCGGCGGGCGGCACCATTCACCTGTGCGCGGTCGACGCCGACGGGACGGGCGTGTCGCTGATCCAGTCGAACGCCGCCGGTTGGGGTTGCCGGCTGGTGGTCCCCGGCACCGGCATCTTCCTGCAGAACCGCGGTATCGGGTTCAGCCTGACCCCCGGCCATCCCGCCGAGCTCGGCCCGGGCCGTCGACCCCCGCATACCCTCGCACCGGCGCTGGTCACTGACGGGAACGCACTCGTGGCGGTACTCGGCACGCAGGGCGGCGACATTCAGCCACAGGTGGTTTTGCAGCTGCTGGCCCGGATGCTGCGCAATGGCGAGACGCCGGGGCAGGCGATCGGCGCGCCGCGGTGGACCCTGGGTGCGGGCGGCTTCTCGACCTGGTCGGGCGACGGGCCACAGGTCACCACTCTTGAATCGACGGCGCCGGCGTCGTGGGAAACCGGGTTGGCCGCACGCGGCCACCGGGTGGTGCGGGAGGATCCGGGGTTCAACGTCGGGCACGCCCACGCGATCGTCGTTCGGGGCGACGGAATGCTCGCCGGCGCAACGGATCCGCGGGCCCTGACCGGGGCGGCCATCGGCTGGTGAGCCGGCCTCGATCTCGATAGCCGTTGTGGCAGAACGGTTTCGCTACCCGACCGAAGCGACACGGCTGCTGCCGGCTCGCCGAACCTCTCTACCGGATAACAGTCGTGCATCGTCCGTAACTGCGGTTCCATCCCCCGATCGGTGGACGCCGAAATCAGCCCTCGTGACCGGCGATCGGTCGACTGCCCGGCAGTGGCGGCCGCGGGATGGTGATCCCACGGCCGCAACAGGGTGGCCAGAGATCAAGGGAGAGAATCATGATCACCACCGCAACCCGCACGTTGGCTGCTCAGCCGGCTCGCATTGGACATCGGATCACCCGCTCGAGTGATGCCGTGCGGTACATGATCACCGGCTTCGTCCTGTTGGCCATCTCCGCGAGCAGCCTGTTCGGAGCCGTGACGAGCTGGAGCCAGGTCGACACGTCCAGCATCGTCGGCTTCCGTTACGTGCAAGTGATTCTCGCCGCCGCGGGTTGCGCACTGGTGATCGGCGGGCTTGTGCAGAGCCGGAAGCAGCATTGAACGGGACGCACCATCTCAAGAGCCCTTCTGGGGCCTCCGCAGCCGCCCCGGCTGTACGGGAACAAGCCCCAGCGCAACCCGCGTCGGGTGTCGCAGCGCGTGGAGTCATGACGCGCAGTTGCCGCCGCGGCCGGACGGAGTCGTTCCGGCGGCGGCGTCGCTCCGGCTGAACGGGAACACGCCCCAACGCAACCCGCGTCGGCTGTCGCAGCGCGTGCAGTCATGACGCGCCGTTGCCGCCGCGGCCGGACGGAGTCGTTCCGACGGCGGCGTCGCTGCGCCGACTCGGCCACGAGGTCGCGAGTTAGCTGGCCGCCGAGGTTGTTGGCTAACCTTATGAATGCAGTTCCAGCGGCGTGTCCGGCAAACCCGCCGTGAAAGCAGACTGCCGAAAGCGCTAGCAAGCCTCAGCTGGTTCCGCTAACACGGCCCGAGATCCGTTGCTGAACAGGGACTGTCGGTGGCCCGGGCTATGGTTCTTGGTATGGGGATGGACACCGCACTGGACTCGGCACAGGCCGAGGTCGCGGTCGCGTGCGCCGCCCTGAAACAGCTACAGGGCATGGAGCTCTGGAAGATCCCGGAGCTCGACCTGCTTTCGCTGGCGCAATCGGTGGAGGGCCTGACCCGCCTCGGGTACGCCGCGCAGGTCCGGCTGGCCGGAGAAATCGACACCCGCAGCACCGCCGAGCGGTTCGGGTCCGCCTCCACCGTCGCGCTGCTCCGGGAAACGCTGACGATCTCCGCCACGGACGCCCGGGCCAGGGTGAACGCCGCGAAAATGGTCCACCCCCAGGTGCAACCATCCGGCAGCATCGCCGACCCGGTCCTCCCCGAGCTCGCCGCCGCACTGGCGGACGGACTGATCGGCATCGAACAGACCCGCACCATCGTCGCCACCATCAAAGGACTGCCCGCCGACGTGAACCCCGGCATGCTCGAAGCGGCCAAAGTCATCCTCGTCCAGACTGGAACGGCAACCGAACCGAAACCCTTCGCACTGTTCGCGAAATCCGTCGCCCTGTCCTGTGACCCCGACGGGAAGCTGAACGACAAGGACCCGCACGACCGCGTCGAACTCACCATCGGGGTGCGCAACCCGGACACCGGCATGACCGGCATTCAAGGGTCAACTGGACGACATCGGCGTCGAACTACTCGGCAAGGCCATCGAAGGGTTCAGCAAACCCCGACCCGCCGAAGACGGCACCCCCGACGGGCGGTCCGCCGCCGTCCGCCGCGGGCACGCCATCAAGGAAGTCCTGCGCCGGTACCTGAACCTCGGGGACGCCCCGACCCACGGTGGCGAGCGCCCGCACATCACCCTGACGATGGACCTGCAGGACCTGCGGAACCGGATCGGCGCCGCGTACCTGGAACTCGGTGGGGTGATCAGCCCGTTCGAAGCCCGGGTCCTGGCCTGTGATGCGGAGATCATCCCGATGGTGATGGGTTCCACGTCCGAGGTCCTGGACGTGGGCCGGGCGAACCGGCTGTTCACCACGGCGATCCGCAAGGCAATTGCGCAGCGGGACAAAGGATGTGCGTTCCCCGGCTGTGATCGGCCACCGGGCTGGACGGAAGCCCATCATGTGCTCCACTGGCTCGACGGCGGGATCAGCTGCTACCAGAATGGGTGCCTACTCTGTGGCCACCATCACCGGGTCATCCACCAGGGACATTGGCAGATCCGTTGGGCCCCTGACGGTATCCCCGAATTCGTGCCACCGACCTGGGTGGACCCGGCGCAGAAACCCAGACGCAACAACACACATCGCATCGCCGACCTGCTCACCCGCGACTCGACCGTCCCGAGCGACCCATGATGATTCCGCTCGACAACCCGAAATGGAATGCACTCTCGGCCCGAGCGGGGTCCAGTCATCCGGGGCGTACCGGATCGCACCGGACCCGCCGCCGCCCGGAGTGGCTACCCCTTGCGCCCGCCACGCTTCTCGCGCACCCGGACATTCACCCGCACCGGAGATCCGGTGAAGTTGAAGTCTTCCCGCAGGCGACGCTCGATGAACCGGCGGTAGCCGGCCTCCAGGAATCCGCTGGTGAACAGCACGAATGTCGGCGGCCGGTTCGCGGCCTGGGTGGCGAACAGCACCTTGGGCTGCTTGCCGCTGCGCACCGGCGGTGGTGTCCCCTGGATCAATTCGCCGAGCCACGAGTTCAACCGGCCGGTCGGAATGCGGCGATCCCAGGAATTCAGTGCGTTCTGCATCGCCGGCGCGAGCCGGTGGACACCGCGACCCGTTTGCGCCGAGATGTTGATCCGCTCGGCCCAGGTCACCCGGTTGAGGTCGTGCGAGAGTTCCTTCTCGATCTGTTCGCGCCGGTCGGCATCGACCAGGTCTGCCTTGTTCATCGCGATGACGAGCGCCCGGCCCGACTCGATCACCATCGTGATCACCCGCTGGTCCTGCTCCGTCAATGGCACCGAGGAATCGATCAGCACGATCGCGACCTCAGCTGCCTCCAAGGCGGTCTGGGTGCGCAGCGAGGCGTAGAACTCCATCCCCTTGGCCTGGTTGACGCGGCGCCGCAGTCCTGCCGTGTCGACGAATCGCCACACCTGACCATCCAGCTCGACGAGCGAGTCGACCGGATCGATCGTGGTGCCGGCCACCGAATCCACCACCGAACGGGATTCCCCGCTCAGCTTGTTCAGCAGCGAGGACTTGCCGACGTTCGGCTTGCCCAGCAGCGCAACCCGGCGCGGTCCGGTTCCGGTCGCGGCGAACTCCGACGGCGTTGCCGGCAACGCGTCGAGCACCGCGTCCAGCAGGTCACCGGAACCGCGGCCGTGCAGGGCGGACACCGAATACGGCTGCCCGAGCCCGAGCGACCACAACGATGCCGCGTCGGCCTCGGTGCGCTCATCATCGACCTTGTTGACCGCCAGGATGACCGGGCGGCGAGACCGCCGCAGCACCTTCGCCATTGCCTCTTCGGTGGCGGTCGCGCCGACCGATCCGTCGACGACCACCAGCACCGCGTCAGTGGTCAGCATTGCCCGTTCGGCCTGCGCGGCTACCGCGCCCTGCAGCCCGTCGGCATCCGGTTCCCAGCCGCCGGTGTCGACCACCGTGAACTTACGGCCGCGCCACAGCGCCTCGTACGAGACGCGGTCGCGGGTCACTCCCGGGATGTCCTGGACGACCGCCTCCCGCCGCCCGATGATCCGGTTGACCAGGGTGGACTTGCCGACGTTCGGCCGGCCGACGACAGCAAGCGTCGGGGTGGGGACGACAACGCCGTCATCGTCGGGGCTGTCGCCGTCCGTACCTTCCCAGCCACTGAATTCGCTTTCGTCACTCCAGGTTCCGTCGGCGCCGATGTCGGCCGAGCCGACAGTGCCTGCATCGTCAAAGGTCTCGCTCACGTCTTCGTCCTCACTAAGGACGCCGAGTCTTTAGCGATCTCGGCGTCAAGGCTGGCCACCAATGCGGCCAGTTGTACTTGGATGGCATCGGTCGCGGCTGCCACAGCCTTGCGGCCGCCGCCCTGCTCAACCGGAAATGGCTCTCCGACCAGCACCCGAACCGCGGGGCGGAAACGCCGACGACCATTGTCAGGACGGTCGGTGCCACGAATCGCGACCGGCACGACGGCCGCGCCGGACCTGGCCGCCAGCCACCCGGCCCCCGCGAAGACCGTTTCGACATTCCCGGCGCCGCGGGTGCCCTCCGGGAAGATTCCGATCGCGCCGCCCGATTTCAGTTGAGACAGGGCCTGCAGCAACGGTTGCCGATCCGGAACGCCGCGGACCACCGCGTACTGACCGACGTTGATCAGCAACCAGCCCAGCGGGCCCTTCACCGCCTCTGCCTTCACCAGGAAGGAGACCCGACGGGTCAGCGCACCGAACAGCACCGCACCGTCCATGAAGTTCTGGTGGTTGGCGACCACCACCAGCGGCCCGTGGGCGGGCACTCGACCCATGCCCTGAATCCGCATCCTGTACATCACCGCACTCAGTGCGATCCCGATCCGGCGGCCGCGATCCATGCCCTTGGGGCCGCTCTGCTCCGGTGTGGGGTCGTGGGTGCCGCCGAGATGGATCCACCTCACCGGACGCCCCGTTCCTTGGCGAGCGCCAAAACCCTGGACACCGTTTCGTCGACCTCGAGGGTGGAAGAGTCGATGACGACGGCATCGGCGGCGGCTTGCAAGGGGGCGTGGGCCCGGGTGCTGTCCTTGGTGTCGCGCCGATGTAAATCTTGCGCGACAGCAGCGAGATCGGCTGCAATGTCGGCAGTCTGCGTCGTCGCCGTGCCAGTTCCGCCGGCCGCAGTTCCCACCGATGCCAGCCCGGCGCGACCTGCGCCGGACCCGACGCCGCCCGACCCAGCACCGCCCGCCCCAGCACCGCCGGATGAACCGCTGCCGGATGCAACGCTGCCCGATCCACCCTCGGCGCGGGCGCGGATGCCGGCGTTCTGCTGGTGCCGCCGCCGGGCCCGCTCACCGGCGTCCGCCGTCAGGTAGATCTTCAGCGTGGCGTCGGGAACGACGACGGTGCCGATGTCCCTGCCCTCGACGACCATGCGACCGGAATGGGCGAGAACCTGCTGCCGGTGGAGCAGGTAGGCCCGCACCGCGGGGTTGGCCGACACCGGCGTGACGGCGAGAGTGACTGCCGCTCCACGGATCTCGGTCGAGACGTCACGATCGCCGAGCCGGTGGTGCTGCATCCCGGGGTTCACCGGGGTCTCGAAGGTCAACTGCGGCAACAACTCTGCCACCGCATCGGCGTCGTCGGGATCAACCCCGGCATCCAGTACGGCCAGGGTGACGATGCGATACATGGCACCGGTGTCGAGATATCCGGCGGTGAGCGCCTGCGCCACCCGGCGGGCGACGGTGGATTTACCGGTGCCGGCGGGCCCGTCGATCGCGATGACGAACGGTCCGCTCGGCCCCGCACCACTCCCGGGATGGGGTGTACCGCTCACAACCCGACCGCCTTGTAGAGCTGCGCGATCTCCACCGGGTTCAGCTTGCGCAAGGTCCCTGGCCGCTGATGGCCCAACTGCACCTCGCCGATCTTGGTCCGCACCAGGCGCGACACCGGATGATCCACCGCATCCAGCAGTCGGCGGACGATGTGCTTGCGACCCTCGTGCAGGACAACCTCGACCACCGCGCGGCCGTTGTGGACGTCGACCACCTCGAAGGAATCGACCTTCGCCGGGCCGTCCTCCAGGTCGATGCCGGCCCGCAACCGGCGGCCGAGGTCACGCGGGACCGGGCCGGGGATTTCGGCCATGTACGTCTTCGGGACGCCGTAGGACGGGTGGGTCAGCCGGTGCGCCAGGTCGCCGTCATTGGTCAGCAGCAGCAGACCCTCGGAGTCCATGTCCAGCCGCCCGACGTGGAACAGCCGCTCCGGCCGGTCCTCCAGCAATTGCCCGATGTTAGGTCGACCCAGCTCGTCGGACATCGTCGACAGCATCCCGGGCATCTTGTTCAGCGCCAGGTAGACCTGATCGGCACGCAGCACCACCCGGTTGCCGTCGACGTGCACGACCGCTTCTTCCGGGTCGATGCGCATCCCCATCTCTTTGACGACGATGCCGTCCACCTTCACCCGGCCGGCCTTGATCAGCTCCTCGGACTTGCGCCGGGAGGCGATGCCGGCCGAAGCAAGGACCTTCTGCAAGCGGATGCCGTCGGGGCCGTCCTGCTCGTCGTCGAGGTCCGCCGGGCGGGGACGCGCCGAGGACGTGGCCGGCCTGGGCCGCACCGTCGTCTTCGGTCGGGCCTTCCGGGGTTCTTTGGTGGGTTCGTTGTTGTCAGACATCATCAATTCCCTCGATATCGGGTAGCAGTGGGCCGAGCGAGGGCAATTCCGAGAGGTCCGAAAGACCAAGTCGCTCAAGAAATAGATCCGTGGTGCGGTACAACAATCCGCCGGTGTCCGGGTCGGCGCCGACGTCCTCGATCAGTCCCCTGGACATCAGGGTCCGGACGACACCGTCGACGTTGACCCCGCGGACCCCGGCGACCCGTGCCCGGGTGACCGGCTGCCGATACGCAATCACCGCCAGTGTTTCCAAGGCCGCCCGGGACAGCCGGCCCTGCGCGCCGTCGAGCACGAACCGTTCGACGACCGGCGCGAACCGGTCGCGGGTGTAGAAACGCCAGCCGCCGCCCAGTTCGCGGAGTTCGATACCCGATGACGCCGCCGTGTAACCGGCGGCCATCTCCAGCAGCAATTCGCGGACCCGGGCCGTCCGATGCCCGACCGCCGTCGCCAGCGCGGCCTCGGTGACCGGAGCGTCCACCACGAGCAGCACCGCCTCGAGCGCGCCGGTCAGATCGTGCTCGGGGACGACCTCGGTCGAGAGCGGGAACCGTTGGCGCGCCGAACGTCTCGTCGACCCGGTCCGAACCGGCAGCTCACCGAGCAGGCTGTCGAAACCAGGAAGTCCGACCGCCTGCTCAGTGACTTGTTCGGTCGGCTGTTCAGTGGCCCGGGGGGACGACGGGCCAGGCGCGGACTCCTCCGTCGAGCCGTCAGCGGTCGCGGAGTTGGCTGACCGTGTCGACCCCATCGTCCACACCGACTGTCGACGTCAACGTCGACTCCAGCGCGGGTCACCATGTCCGGCTCGCCGTTCACTCGTACTCCTCGTCGGTCGGCGACAGCGACGCGACGGCGCCGACCGGTGCGCTCCCGTTGGCAGTTCCAAGGGTCCACCGGACGGTCAGCGTGCCGAGCGGTTCCGGCTGATCGAACGCCACCGCGGACTCGCGGTAGAGGTTCAGCAACCCAAGGAAGCGGGCCACGATCTCCAGCGTCGCCGAGCAGCCCGCGACCAGTTCGCCGAATGTCGCGGTGCCCCGGTCGGTCAGGATCGCGCGCATCGCCGCCGTGTGCTCGGCCACCGACACCGGTGAGGCGTGAATGTGGTCCAGATTGACCGTCGGCGGCGGTTTCGGCGTGAAGACGGCGGCCGCCATGGCGGCGAACTGCTCGGGCGTCATCCCGATGGTGATCTCCGGCAGCAGACCGAGGTAACGGGATTCGAGGGTGACGGCCCTCGGGTAGCGGCGAAGGGCGCCGGCCTCCAGCTCGGCGAACAACGCGGCGACCTGCTGATAGGCGCGGTAGGCGAGCAACCGGGCGAACAGCAGGTCACGAGCCTGGAAGATGTCGTCGTCCAGAACGCTGTCGTCCGCGGACGCATTCGGCAGCAACCGGGAGGCCTTGAGATCCAGCAGCGTCGCGGCGATCACCAGGAATTCGGTCACCTGATCGAGGTCCCAGTTGGTGCCCATCGACCTGATGTGCCCGATGAAGTCGTCCGTCACCTGGTGCAGGGCGACCTCGGTGACGTCCATCCGGCGCTGGTTGATCAGTTGCAGCAGCAGGTCGAACGGGCCGTCGAAGTTGTCCAGTCGGACGTGAAAGGCCCGCCGGCCCTGGGCCGACGCGACGGACGGGTCGTCCATTTGTCCAGCGGCGCCCTGGGCCGCATCCGCACCCTTGGCCACATCGGCAGCAGCGGCGCGCTGCCCGGGCACAACCTGTTCGGCTGCAAGATCTTGGGGCGCAGGGTCTTGGGCTGCGAGGTCTAGGGCTGCGAGCTCTCGGGTTGCGAGGTCTAGGGCCGTGGCCTGATCAGCCGGGTCCGGGGACGCCGGGGTGGCGTGCGCAGGGTCAAGTCGCGCAGGGTCGAAGTGCTCTGCGTCAGGGTGCGCAGGGTCGAGATGCGCAGGGCCCAAGCGCTCTGCGTCAGGGTGCGCAGGATCGAGGTGCGCAGGGTCAAGGGGTGGTGGGACGAACGACCCCGCGCCGGTCTGCGGCGGGGCCGCGGTCATCGCGCAATCACCTCGCGCGCGAGCGCCCGGTACGCCTGCGCGGCAGGGGATGTCGGCGCGTAGGAGGTGATCGGCTCGCCGGCGACGGTGGTTTCGGGGAACTTCACGGTGCGCCCGATGACGGTGTCGAAAACCGTGTCACCGAACCGCTGGTGCAGCATGCCGACGACCTCGCGGGCGTGCACGGTGCGCCCGTCGTACATGGTGATCAGCACGCCCTCCAGCGAGAGGTCCGGGTTGATCCGGTCCTGCACCTTCGAGATCGTGTCGACCAGCAACGCGACCCCGCGGAGGGAGAAATACTCGGCGGCGAGCGGAATGATCACGCCGTGCGCACAGGCCAGCGCATTCACGGTGAGCAGACCCAACGACGGCTGGCAATCGATCAGCACATAGTCGTAGGCGTGCAGGACATGCCGCAGCGCGCGGGACAGAGTGTGTTCTCGGCCGACCTCGTTGATCAGCTGGACCTCACCGGCGGCCAGGTCGATGTTCGCCGGGATCAGGTCGACGCCCTCGATCCCGGTCGGCATCAGCACGTCCGTGATCGGGGTGGACGGGGACAGCATCAGGTCGTAGATGGTGCGCTCGAGTTCGTGCGCGGCGATGCCGAGCCCGGCGGACAGTGCGCCCTGCGGGTCGAGGTCGACGAGCAATACCCGTCGCCCGTACTCGGCCAGCGCGGCGCCAAGGTTGATGGTCGACGTGGTCTTGCCGACGCCGCCCTTCTGGTTGCACATCGCCAACACGATCGCCGGACCATGGCTGGCGACCGGGGCCGGCTCGGGGTCACGGCCGCGCATCGCGCGCAGGGCCGGTGATGACGAACCGGCGACCCCGGCGTTGGTGTCGGCGGCCCGCACCGTGGTGGCCGGAGTTGGGTCGGCCCAGAGGCCGGTGGTCTCCGGCGCAGGAACATCAGGCACCAGAACATCAAGGACAGGAACATCCGAAACCGGAACACCGGGCACAGCAACGTCAGGGGCAGCGCCATCGGGCTCAGAAACATCCGACGCGGACGGTTTGGACGCGGGCTCCCCCGGCACAGCGTGCAGGCCGTCGGCGACCCCCGCACCGGTCCCGGGGAGCACCGTCAGAACAGCGTCGGGTGCGGAATATTCGGTGCTGTCGAACCCGGTGGCTGCCGATTCTGGATCTTCGGCGGGCCCGTTGTCGGGTCGGGGTGCACCGGCCGCCGCGATCCAAGCCGCGTCATCCGGTTCGCTCATCGACCTACGAACTCCTGCCTACTGGAAAACGTCGTCATCCCGACGACGGGGCCCAGCCTAAGCGACGATGCCGCAATCTGAACAATGCGACCCGCCAGGTAGCTCCAATCCCCGGCCTGAATGGTCCATTCCCCGCCGCGCCAATGACCGAAATCACGCTGGAAATCCGGGCTGCTCTCCCGAAAACCCGGTCGGCCGGTCGGTGAATGGCGCGCCGTGCCGGCGTCGGCGGCGCCTACTCGGCCCCTGGGACGAGTAATCCGGACTCGTAGGCGATGACCACCAATTGCGCCCGGTCCCGTGCCCCCAGCTTGGTCATCACCCTGCTGACGTGGGTGCGGGCCGTCGCACCGCTCATGTGCAACCGTCGACCGATCTCGTCGTTGGACCTGCCGGCACCCACCTCGACGAGCACCTCCCGCTCCCGCTCGGTGAGCGGGGTCAACCGATCCGATCGGGTGGGTGCCGGCGACCCGATCGCGGCGGCTCGCATCACCCGTGCAGTGACCGCCGGTGAGAGCAGGGACCCACCGGCGGCGACGACCCGCACGGCGCGGCGCAGATCATCGGGCTCGGTGTCCTTCAGCAGAAATCCGCGGGCGCCGGCCCGGATCGCCTCGAATACGTGCTCATCGGCGTCGAAGGTGGTGAGCACGACGACCGCCACCGTGGAGAGTCGGGGGTCGGCGGTGATCCGGCGGGTGGCGGCAACGCCGTCGAGGCCGGGCATCCTGATGTCCATCAGCACCACGTCCGGCCGGTGCTCGAGTGCAGCACGCAGCCCGGACTCACCGTCGGGTGACTCCCCGACCACCTCGATGTCGTCGGCGCGTTCGAGCAGAGCCCGGATGCCGGCTCGGACGAGATGCTGATCGTCGACTATCAGCACGGTGATCATCTGCTGATCACGCGTCCTGCCCGCCGCACGGGTTGGGTGGACCCGGGCTGCGGCTCATCGGTTCGGAACCGCGGTCGGGACCGGGAACGGCAGCACCGCGGCGACCTCGAATCCGCCGGTCGATGTCGGTGCCGCACTGAAGGTGCCGCCCAGCAGTTCCACCCGTTCGCGCATCCCGGCGATACCGAATCCCGCGCCGGCCGGGACGCTTTCCGAGTCGCCCGACCGATCGGCCTTGCCAGTTGCGGGATCGACCTGTGCGCCCACCGGAACGGCAACGCCGGCAGCGGGATTGCAGACACGCAGCCTGATCTCCGTTGGCCGGTAATCGACTTCGACCAGCGCCTCGGCGGAGGCGGAGTGCTTCAGCACATTGGTGATCGACTCCTGAACGATGCGATGCGCCGCGGCGTCCACGACCAATGGCACGGCCAAGGCATTGCCCGCGGAGCCGGCCGGCCGGCCGGCTCCGAGCGCTGTCGGAACCAGGCCGCGCGGCACGACAGTGACGTGCAGCCCGCTGTCGGCAGCCGTGGAAACAACACGGTCGAGGTCCGCCAGCCCGCCGACCGGTCGCGACCGTGCGTGACCGCCGGTTGCCGATCACCCGCCGGGTCCCGCAGCACTCCGACGGCGCTGCGGAGGTCGGCCAGCGCCGAGGTACTGACCTGCCGGATACTCCGCAATGCCGCGGCCGCGTTGTCGGGTTCGTCCGGCAGCGCCTCGAGCCCGACGACGCTCTGGATCGAGATCGCCGATACGGAGTGGGCGAGCACATCGTGGACCTCCCTGGCGATCCGCAGCCGCTCCTGTTCCACCTGCTCGCGGGCGTCCCGCTCGTGGTCGATCCTGGCCCGTTCGGCGCGCAGCCAGGATTGCCGGCGGACTTCCCGGCGGGCGCGAATGCTGTCACCAAGGGCGATCACCGCAACCAGCAGCACCAGGTTCTGCGCCGCCTCGAAACCGAGCAGTTTGGCGAGCGGCTCCTCCTGCATCCGGTACAGGGTGGTGACGACCATGACGACGGCGGAGACGGCGATCGCCAGCCGCAACCGGCCCTGTTCCGCCGCGGAATAGACGGCGCCGGCGATCGGCACGGACACCCCCACCGCCGGATAGCCGATCGTGTAGTAGGCGAAGAGCAGGACCATGGTGGCGATCAGCACACCGGCCGGCCAGCGCCGCCTGACCAGCATCAACGCGCCGAGGCCGACCGCAAACAGGTACGCGAACACGTCCGGCTCGAGCGCCTCGGGTTCCACCTTCGCCGAGATCGCCAGGGCAACGGCAACCGTCACCAGAATGGCCAGCGCGACGTCGACCAGGGCCGGCGGCACCCGCGGTACGACCTGGGGTGCCGCCGCGTCCCCGGCGGGTGCATCGGCCACCGATGAAGCATACGAAGGCGACCCCTACGGGGACATCCGTCGGCAGGCGTAGCTGCCGGCGAGCGGTCTACGCCCGGTGCCGTAGGACGGAAGAGACCGATGACGGACGACAGCCGACCCAGGCCTTCCTAGCGTTTGGTGACGTCCCCCAGCTGCCTCCGCGGCACGGCCGCCGAGCCGGTCATCGTCACGTCAGGAAGACCTTGTGAGCATCCACCGCCCGCCCGCACCACCCCCACCTTCGCCGGATCAGCGCCTGGTGAGGCCGGAACGACGCCGGGTCAGGCCGGGTTGGCGCTGGCCGCTGCGGGTGGTCGCCAGCATCCTGACCCTGATGTTGTGGACCCAGCCGTTGCTGATCGGGTTGTTTCTCGGGGGCGATTTCGACAAGCTCGCCGTGCACGCCGCGGTCGGCGGCGGCCTCGTCGCGATCACGCTGGTGCAGTTCTTCACGGTGATCCCGGCCTGGCGACCGGGCGGCCTGCCCGGCTGGGTGGTGGCCGTCGGTGCGGCGATGGTGGTCGGCGCTGTCGTGCAGATCGCGGCCGGCTACCAGCGCAATCTCGGGGTGCACGTACCGCTCGGTGTCACCCTGGCTGCTGCCGGGCTCAGCATTGCTGTTCGATCCTGGTGGCCGGAGCGGCAACGATGAGGCTCAGTCGCCGGGACTTCTTTGGCCTGGCCGGCGGTGTCGGCCTGGTGGCCGCGACCGCGTCACTCGGGCTGGTCACACTCGGGCCGAGTACGTCGACCGGTGTCGAAGTGACCAGCGAGGTGCCATTGCCGCAACCGTTCTCCCGGCAACTGACCGTGCCGCCGATCGCCCGGCCGGTCGCGGGCACCGACACCTACCAGTTGATGCAACGGCGAGCGACCGTGGACATCATTCCCGGCCTGCCGACGGAGATCTGGGGGTTCGACGGTCGGTTCCCCGGCCCGACCATCCTGGCCCGATCGGGCCGTCCGGTCACCGTTCAGGTCGAGAACCGGCTCACCGTTCCGACAGTGGTGCACCTGCACGGCGGGCACACACCGGCCGAGTCCGACGGCTACCCCACTGACCTGATCCTGCCTACGGGCGGCACTGGCGGCTGGGGTTCCCGCCGCGCAGCCGGAAACGTCACGCCCGGCAAACGTGACTACCGGTACCCGTTGCAGCAGCGCGCATCCACGCTCTGGTACCACGACCACACGATGGATTTCACCGGGCCGAACGTCTACCGCGGACTGGCCGGATTCTTCATCATCGGCGATGACTCCGATGACGCGCTGCCGTTGCCGCGTGGTGATCACGACCTGCCGCTGATGATCTGCGATCGGGCCTTCGGGGCCGACGGTTCATTTCGCTACCCGGCGCTGTCCCCGGAGCAGGATTCCGCTGGCGTGCAGACCGCCTATCTGGCAGGGGTTCTCGGAGACGTGTTGCTGGTCAACGGGATTCCATGGCCGCGACATGAGGTCGACGGAACGCAGTACCGGATCCGGCTGCTCAACGGCTCCAACGCCCGGCGCTACGAGTTCGCGCTCGAGCCGCCGCCGCCGGCGGGGCCTTCATTCGTGCAGATCGCCAGTGACGGCGGGCTCCTGGCCGGCCCGGTCCCCCGCGATTCGGTGACGCTGGCATCCGCCGAACGGGCCGAGGTGATCGTCGATTTCAGCGCCTATCCGGTGGGCACCGTCGTCACCCTGGTGAACCGGCTCGGCACCGGTTCGACCGGGAACGTCATGCAATTTGCCGTTGTCCGGGCCGCGGCGACCACCACGGCCATCCCGGACGTGCTGTCCGTGATCGAACCACTGGCCCGCTCGCAGGCCCGGGTGACCAGGACATTCGCGTTTCAACTGCGTCGCGGGTCGATGGGGCAATCGGCCGGGAATTCGCACGATCACGGATCCGGGCAGGGCGGCGATTCTGATCAGGGCGGTTCCGTCCAGGGCGGTTCCGTCCAGGGCGGTGATCAGGGAGGTGGTGCCGAGCCGCTGATGTGGATGGTCAACGGCCAGTCGTTCGATCCGGCCGTCGACCTCGCCTCACCGAGGAGCGGCGACGTCGAAATCTGGCGACTGATGACCGATCTGCACCATCCGGTGCATGTGCACCTGAATCCCTTCCAGGTGCTGCAGCGCGGTGGGAGGGCACCGCGCGCCGGGGATCTGGGGTGGAAGGACACCATTGATCTCATTCCGGGGGAGACCGCCGAAATCATCATGCGATTCGGCGACTATCCCGGCCGATATGTCTTCCATTGCCACAACCTGGAACACGAGGACATGGCAATGATGGCCAACTTCACAGTCAATTAAGCGGGCTATACCACCGCGTGTTCGGCCGGGCGGTTGTCGACGGGCGGGTCCCCATCGATCGACCCACCATCGACGGACGCGGTCGCTCGCTGCGGACTGACCGCAACGACCGCGGCTAGCCCGGCCAGCAGAGCCAGGAACACCGCCCACAGCACACTCGGGTTCTCCAGGTTGAGCAGGACCAGCACGAGCGCGATCGCGACGATCGCGGCGATGGCACGGACTGCCAGATGCCACCGCGAGTCGCGCACCCGGCCGACCAGCCCGTGCACCTCGCCGCGCAATCCGACCGCGCTCTTCGACCGCCCGAACAACCACGCTGCGACCGAGATCACCGCGCCGACAACGACGATGAACCGGACAGTGTCCTGCAGGTTGACCGTGAGCTGACGGGTGAACGCCTGCGTTACATCCGGCTGCAGCGGCGACTTGGAAATCAGCCACTGCCGCCCGATGATCAACACGAGCGCCAGCACAACCATCGAGACGGCCAGCCAACCGGCCGCTTTCGACAGTCCGCCGAGCCTGCTCGGCGCGATCAGGATCGAGATCAGCAACAACAGGATCGCCACAATCGGCACCCAGTCGCCGATCCCCACCAGCAGGTCGTAATAGCCAGCAACGCGTTGCACATTCGCATTTCCGGCAATGTCGATGACCACGGGCACATCGGGAATGTTGGCGGCCCATTCCACCCCGGTTGCTTCAAGTTTCTGTTTGACCTCGGCCACCGCCGCGCTGAGATCGACGTTCAGGGTGTGCAACTTCCCGGGACTCTCACCTTGCATGACCTGCACGAATTTCGTGTGCAGGGTGGCGTTGGCGTTATCCCAGATCGTCGCGAGTTTGGGGCTCTGCAGTAATTCATCGACCATCTTCGTGATGGCGGTCGTGACGTCCGCACGGAACGTCGCCAGATAGGTCGTGGCCAGTGAGGCGAGTTTGGGCGGCAGCCCGAGCGACTGCAATTCGGTGCCGATCTTGTCGGCGAGTTGCAGGTTGGTGATCGCATCGTCGATGCCGGCGACCAGGCGGGTCTCTGCCGCACTGACAATCGCCGGATCCGTGATCAGCGGCGCAACCGCCTCCAGATACGCATCCTGGTCGACCACCAGGTTCTTGGCCCAGCTCGCGGTGACCCCGATCGGAGCGAGCACGCAGCCGATGACGAGCAGGACGATCGACAGCACGCGCCACGGCTTGCCCTGTGGGCCACGATCTATCGCGCGCCACACACCGGCCGCACCGGTCGCCGGCGCAGGGGTCGCCGGCTCCGCGACTGCCTCCGCCCCAGCGGTGGCCGGCTGCGCGATGGTCGGAGAGGCAGCGGCCGGCTCGGCCGCGGAACTCGGCTGCTCGGCATTGACCGGAGTGCTGACGGCCAACGGCTCGGTCGGCGACGCCGGGGTGTCCGGGCCGGTCTCTTCCGGTATGTGGTGATCCGCCATATCGCTAACCTCCGAAATGGTCAATTTGTGACCAGTGTGACCCATGTTCCCGGCGTGGCAGGCGGCTGCGCTTCATCCGTCCAGGATGATGTCACTCAACGATGTCGCTGAAAGGGTCTGAACGACGCTGGGAGCATCGGCATCAGCCCCGACAGGATCACAGGGATCGGCACCGCCGATGGACGTTGAGTGCCGGCGCTACTGGTGCCCAGCGCCCGGTCTGCCGCTCACCCAGCGCCACCCGGCTGGAAAGTGTCACCTGAAGAAACGGACGACATCATGACGGACACCCCCGCCACCTCGGACAGCCCAGATCCGGAATACATCACCGAAGTGGCGCAGTTGCAGCCACACCCGAAGGACGGATACGGCCTGCCCCGCGGCCTGATCATCATTCTGGGGCTCGCCGCCGGCGTCGTGGTCGCCGGCGGTATCCACGCCATCCCGAACATCCTCGGGCCGGTCTTCATGGCCGTCGTGCTGGTCGTCACGGTTGATCCGATCCGGTCCGGTCTCATTCGCAAGGGCGCCCCGAAATGGCTCGCCACCCTGGCGGTGATCCTGGGCATCTACGCCATCGTCATCGGGTTGTTCGCGGCCGCGATCATCGGAATTGCGCAACTGGCGGCCCTGATGCCGCAGTATGCCGATCAGTTCCAGTCTCAATTGGATGGGTTCAAGTCCTGGCTCAGCAGCATGGGTGTCACCCAGGCGGACGTCCAGAAAGCTGTCAGCGGTATCGACAAGAGCTCCATTCTGTCGGCCGCCGGCGCCCTACTCGACAGCATCAAGGGCATCTTCAGCTCGGTGTTCTTCCTGATCGTCCTGGTGATCTTCATGGGCGTCGACGGTTCCGTGTTCGGCGACCGGATGATCAGCCGGCGACCCGGCCGCGAGCCGGTTCTGACCGCCCTTGGCACCTTCGCCCTCGGCACCCGCAAGTACTTCGGGGTCGCGACCATCTTCGGCGGCATCGTCGCCATCCTGGACGGTGCGGCGCTGCTCATCCTGGGGATCCCGGCCGCCGGGCTGTGGGCGCTCTTGGCCTTCGTCACCAACTACGTGCCCAACATCGGTTTCCTGATCGGCCTGGTGCCGCCGGCGTTGCTGGCATTGCTGACCGGCGGACCGAGTCTGATGATCACCGTCATCGTTGTGTACTGCGTCCTCAACTTCATCATCCAGTCGGTGCTGCAGCCCAAGTTCGTCGGCGACGCAGTTGGTTTGACGACGACGGTGAGTTTCCTGTCGCTGATCGTCTGGGCCTATCTGCTCGGTCCGATCGGCGCGATCCTGGCGATCCCGGCCAGCCTGCTGTTCAAGGCGCTGCTCGTCGACGTCGATCCGGACGCCAAGTGGCTGCAGCTGTTCCTGGGCGACGAACCGGTCTTCAAGGTCAAAGACCCGAACCGGCCCAAGCGGTTCGGGAAGAAACCGCCGGCCGCCATTGCCTCGGCCGCCGAACCGCCGGCCGCCATCGCCGGTGCCGCGGAACCTCCGGCGGGCTGACGGGTCGACACAACCGGCGGATCCGCCGCGGCCCCGGTCTGTTTCCAGCGGTGACTCAGACCGGAGATCACCCAGGCAACGTCGCGGACATTGCCGCCGCGACGGCGTTGCCGACCTCCGGACCGGAAACGTCGCCGTGGCCGGTGATGAACGCGTCGGCCAGCAGATTGTTGGCCACCGAGGAACTGAACTTGTAGTCGGCGGACGAATTGAGCAGGACACCCTCCAGGGTGCCGGGAGTGCGCTGGGCGCCGTTGCTGCCCAGCCCACCGAACCGGCTCGACGCGTCGCCGATCTCGGCCGCCACCTGACCGGCCAGGCGGGACGCGATGGCATACGCCAATCCAACCGCCTTGTCGTTGCGGGTGTGCGTGATGATCATCGGTCCGGTCAGCCGACCAGAGGTCAGCACCGACCGGAAGGCGCCGTCCTGGCCGGGTTCCCAGTCTTTGGCGAAGGAGTAGTGCGAGAACGCGGCCTGCAAAAGGCTGATCGAAGTGACCGCCGGACCCGGAGCTGCCGCGGCCGCGGTGACCAGCCGTGCGCCGAAGCTGTGCCCGGCAAGATGCAGCCTGAGGTTGGTGGGCACGACATCCTGCAGGACCGGGGCCAACCCGCGCTCCCCACAGCTGCGAGCCCTTTCCTTCATCTGGTAGTAGGTGACGGCGTTCAACGCCATTCTTGCGGCGTTCGTCAGGCTGTCGGGTAATCCGAGGAAGGCGGCCTCCCCCGCGACCGGATCAACCGGCCCATCACCGATCAGGATCACCCCGCCCGTGTCCTCCGACGGCCGGACGCCCCACAGCAACGGGTCACCCAGCGTCGGGTCATTGATCTTGTCGGCGACATCAGCGGGGTCCTCGGTGGCCAATAACGCCGACCCCTCCTCCGAATCCGATTCCGACTGCGGGATGAGGCCTCGATGGCGGCGATGAATGCGGCCAGCGCGGCGGGCGAACCCTCGAGCGTTGGCACCACCGCCGCCGCCGCGATGAGCCGCTCATCTGCGTCGTCGGCGTCGAACACACCTTTGAGGTCGGTCAGCCTCGCCAGCAACGCTTCCCGGAGTGCATCCTCCGGGCTGTCCAACGCGGCAGCACCGCCGGGAATGAGGTCGGAATCGGCAAATTTCTTCGACGGCCAGAACACCCCGAGCAGGCACACCCGCCGGTGCTGCCAGGCGCTCGGCCGCCGGTCGATACCCTTTTTCAGCACTGCCGCAAGGTTGGCGTAGAGGTCGAAGGCCTCCCGTTCGTCGTTGTTCCATCCATGCGACAGGACAACGAGATCGGTCGCGCCGCCGGCCAGCATGGCCCGTATGCCATCGACCTGTCCGGGGTCGACGAGGTCGCCCGATCGATCGATGAGGAGTTCGCGGTAGCGGAACCCGCTGAGGTTGTCCGGAATGGCTCTCGTCATTTGTTCAGTCGTCCAATCAACGGTGAATGATTTTTTACACGTACTGAATCGCTCGCATGAGATCGACCAGCCCGGCACCCTGGAAATCCCGAACGCGCCCCAGGTCGGTTGCGGTGGCGGTGAAGATCTGTTTGATTTGTTCGGGGCGTCCGATGAATTCACGGCGCACCGATAAGAACGCAGCAATGGCCCCCGAGACGTGCGGGGCGGCCATACTCGTCCCGCTGCTCTCGACGTAATCCATGGCGAGCCCATCGCCGGAACCCCTGGCCTGCAGTTTGCCGGCAGCAGCGGAAAGGATCCGCTCGCCGGGCGCCAACAGGTCCGGTTTCGCCCGCCCGTCACCGGTCGGTCCCTTGGACGAGAAGTAGGAAACCCCATAAATGTGCGGGCTGTCGCGATGCGTGGAGCCGACGGTGATCGCCAGTTGGGCGTTCCCCGGGTCATTGATCGTCATGGCGCGTCCGGCCGGGATCTGCGCCGACGAAATTCCGTCCTGCGAGTAGGCATATCCGGTGTTGCCGGCCGCCACCACCACGACGACACCGCTCCGCACCAGTCGGTCGACCTCGACGCAGATCGGGCTCTGCCCGCAGGCGAACCATTCGGGTTTGAACGGATAACCGGCCGAAATATTCACCCCGTGAATTCGCAGCAATTGGCCATGATTGTTCACCTCATGAACGGCATTCAGTGCCTCGAGGATTGCCCCGCTGTTGCCGCTGCCATTGTCGTTCAGCACCTTGTAACTGACGATTTTGCATTCCGGAGCCACCCCGGTGATCTTCGAAATGCGCACCGGCTGTGCCACTGAATTGTCGGTCGAATCACGTTGTGCCCTGGCTGCGGCGAGGGACTTCCCCCTGGCGGCCCGGCCCTCGCCGGCGATGATCCCGGCCACATGCGTGCCGTGCCCGAACGGATCGACCGTCGCCGGAACCTGGCCATCGATGAAGTTGACGTGGTCGATACCCGCCGGCAGGTCGAGGCAATTGCGATGCAGTTTGAAGTGCGGGTGGTCGGCCTGCACGCCCGAGTCGAGAACGGCCCACACCATGTCAGCACCGGTCGCCGAGAAGGACGCCCGGGCCGCGTCCGCCTTCACGGTGGCCACCGAGGCGTCGAGCTGGGACGTCACCTCAAAATCGGGCCACACCCGGAAAATCGCGCGACGGCCGCCGGCCGCCTGCTGGTCGGCGTCGACTAGCCGTCGGATCAGGGCGGGGCTGAGCTTGGCCAAGAGATAACGGCTGCCGAACCGTTGCGGTCCGAGCGTCGATGGCAGGCCGGGCGCGTCCTTCGCCAGATCGTCGAGCAGTCTGCGCACTCGCCTGGCGGCTGCATCCAGCCCGGACTCGTTTCGGTCGCGCGGGAACTGCAGGTTCAGGTCGATGACGACAGAAATTGCGTTCGTCTCGGGTGTCACCTTCATCTGCTGCAGGAGCGGGATGGCAATCACCGAGCGATCGAGCTGCTCCGGACGAAAAGAACCGCCCCGCTCAGGGTCCGCCGGAATGCTCGGGTCAAAAAGTCCTTCTGTCACGTTGCTCCCCATCGACTCGTCGCCGAATCCCAGACATCGATCCCGCCATCACGCGCTGACCGATTACTCGTCAATCGAGTTGGCCGGGACCGGCGCGCAGCGCCAGCATTTCCCGCGTGTAACGCTCCTGGCCGACCATTCTGAACAGCACTCGGGCGGGCGACGGAACGCGTCCCATCAAGTTCTTCCGCTCCGCGGACGTGGCGTCCTCCAGCAGCGCACCGAGCATCCAGGCCATTCGATGCAGCGGAATCCAACTCGCGGCGCGCAGGCCAAGGGTCAGCCACTCCGCCGAGGTGAAATGCCCGTCCACCGCGGGCAGCACCCACTGTTCCGCAGCGTCGAGGTGGTCGACGACCGCCGCAGCGAGTTCGATCAAAATGTCCGTCAGCACGGCGCGCAGGTCAACGGCGGCGTCTTGCTCCCACAACGGCAACAGGCCGTCGAGTTCGGACATCAGCGCAGCCTGGTGACGATGCCCGTCGGCCATACGCCCCGCCGCGGCAGTGTCCAACACTGCCCGGGCATTCAGTCGCGGCCAGAGCAGCTCCCGTTCGGCCGCCTGGAAATGGCGCAAGGCCGTCGTCAGTTCGCGACAATGCGCGGACAGGGCGCCAGCCCGGGCGCAATCACCGGGCGCAACGCCGGCGACAAGCGCTGGGAGCAGCCGGAACTCGCGGCGAAAGACCTTGTGCACCAGGACTAGATCCGATGTCAGATGCCCGCCCTGGGCGGCGGGACCGGCCTCGGTCCGGATCGTTCTGGCGACCATCACCTTGCCCGACGACATGGCGAATCCTCCGATCACCCGGGAGCCGGGTTCGATGACAGTGCAGATTTTGACGACAGCGCAGATTCATCACGGGCCGAGCGGATGGCGCCGAATTGGCGCGAGCTCGATGACAGGAAGAGCGCCGAGACCGTCGGTTGATACCCCCGCGTACGGCGCAGGTCATGCGGGTGCCATCCGCGCGGCAAAGTGCGATTCGTCAGTTGTGCGATTACCTGGCCCGCGGATGCGACGTCGCATAGACCTCACGCAGCGAGTCGACGGTGACCATCGTGTAGATCTGCGTGGTCGTCACCGACGCGTGGCCGAGCAGTTCCTGTACCGATCGCACGTCCGCACCGCCCTCCAACAGATGGGTGGCGAAGGAATGCCGAAGGGTGTGCGGAGAGATCCCGGTCCCGGCGTCGCCGGAGCGGATACCGGCCCGTTCGGCGGTGTCCTGCAGCACCTGCCAGGCGCTCTGCCGGGAGAGTCGGCCACCGCGATTGTTCAGAAACAGCGCACCGCGGGACCGCCCGGCGCTGGCCAGGTCCGGTCGGCCGCGGACCAGGTAAGCCTGCAGTGCCGCAATCGCGTAGGACCCGACCGGCACGAGTCGCTCCTTGGAACCCTTGCCGCGCAATCGGACAACGGCCACCAACGACTGACCCGTCGCGGCATCATCCACCGTGCCGACGCCCGCTCCGCCGGCAGCCGCTGTGCCGACGCCTGATGCGCCGGCGCCTGCTGCCGCCGCCCCGACCCGCCGGCCCAGGTCGTCGACGTCATCGACATCCAACCCGACGGCCTCGCTGATCCGGGCACCGGTTGCGTAGAGCAATTCCAGCAGCGCCCGATCCCGCAGCCCTCGCGGATCGTCACCGGATGCCGCCTCGAGCAACGTGGCGATGGTGCTGACCGGGAGCGCCTTCGGTAGTCGCTTGGCGGGGGCGGGCGGATGCACGTCCCTCGACGCGTCCGCGGTGACCGTGCCCTCAGCCAGCAGGAAGCGGTGCCAACCGCGGGCGGCGACCACCGCTCGGGCGGCGGACGATGCGGCGAGCGGGGGGTGCCCGTCGGTGCCCATGCGCAGGGTTGCGAGGAATTCCGAGACGTCGGCTGAGGTGATCTCATCGACCCTGGTGCGGCCCGACAATGCCAGGAAGTTCAGGTATCGCCGCAGGTCCCGGCGGTAGGACAGCAGGGTGTTGCGGGCGACTCCGCGTTCGACGGCAAGGTGATCCAGGTAGCCGCGCAGTGCGGCCGAGAGTTCGGCGGACGGCTCGGGTGACGAGTCGACCGGCTCGACCGGGTCGCCCGGCAGCACTGGGTCGGCCGTCGCCTGGCCCGCCGTCACTGCTGCGCGGATCCGTCCAGGGGTGGGGCCGCCGGCGCCCCCGGCCCCGGGTAGACCGTCCACGGGCGATCCTGGTCGAACTGCGTTTCGTCGGACCTGTCGACGATGACAGCGCTGCCGCGGAGCACGGCGTCGGCCGCGAGAATGCCGGCAACTGCCATCACGTTGACGATCCGGCCGGCCAGCACCGATTCAACGGCGACGCTCAGCGGCACCCGGACGACCCGGAGGTCCGCCTCCTCGTGTTCGCTGTCCGGTCGGCCGACCTCGGTCAACCCGGTCGCCAGGAAGATCCGCACGGTCTCCTCGGTGAAGCCCGGCGAGGTCGCCACGTCCAGCAGCACCGACCAATGATCCGCGCTGTACCCGGTCTCCTCGATCAGTTCGCGGGCTGCGGCCGCCTGGCCGGGTTCGCCGTCGACATCCATCAACCCGGCGGGCAGCTCCCACAGCCGGCGACCGAGCGGGTGCCGATATTGCTCGATCAGGATGACCATGGTGGCGGAGTCCTGGGCGTCGACGACGTCGAAGTCCGCCGCCTGATCCAGCGGTCCGGCCTCGTCGAGCGCAACGATCGCAACTGCCCCGCCATGCTCGACGACCTCTCGCTTGGCGGTCCCGCCGCCGGGCATCACCACCTCATCGACCCGCACCGATGCGACAACGCCGTCAAAGACCCGATTACTCGAGACGACCGAAAACACCTGCGGGGCTGAGTCTTTCGTCTCCGTCACGGCTGTCGACGGGGCGTCCGGCGAGTTCATCGGGCGACCGTACCGGCCACCAGCTCATCGCGCGGCCTGACGGATAACGACGCGTCGTCTGCGATCGGCAGCCGCTCGGACTCCAGGTAGTCGAGCGCGGCCCGGATGAACGCGGCGAACAACGGGTGCGGCCGGGTCGGCCGGGACTTGAATTCCGGGTGCGCCTGGGTGGCGACCAGGAACGGGTGTAGCTCCCGATCCAGCTCGACGAACTCCACCAACGACGAATCCGGCGACGTTCCGGACAGGTGCAGACCCGCCTGCTCGAGGGCCTCGCGGTAGGCGTTGTTGACCTCGTACCGATGACGGTGCCGCTCGGTGACGTTGGTGCTGCCGTAGATCTCGGCGACCAGCGAGCCATCGGCGAGCCGGGCCGGGTAGGAGCCAAGCCGCATCGTGCCGCCCATGTCCTTGGCACCGGAGACGACGTCGTGCTGATCGACCATGGTGGCGATGACCGGATCTGCGGCGTTGGCGTCGAACTCCGCGGAGTTCGCACCGCCGAGCCCGGCAAGGTTCCGCGCGGCCTCGATGACGATGCACTGCAGACCAAGGCACAGTCCCAGCACCGGGATCTTGTTGATCCGGGCGAACTTGATGGCGCCGATCTTGCCCTCGATGCCGCGCACCCCGAAGCCGCCAGGGATCAGCACGCCCTGCACCTCGCTCAGCGCGGCGGTCGCGCCGGCGTAGGTCGTGCAATCGTCGGACGGCACCCAGACGATCTCGACCCTGGCGTTGTTGCCGAACCCGCCCGCCCGCAGCGCCTCGGTGACCGACAGGTAGGCGTCGGGCAGGTCGATGTACTTGCCGACGACGGCGATCCGCACGGTCTCGGCCGGGTGGTGCACCCGCTCCAGCAGCTCGCCCCAGATGGTCCAGTCGACGTCATGGAAGCTGAGGTTCAGCCGGCGCACGACGTAGGCGTCCAGCCCCTCGCGGTGCAGCACCCGCGGGATGTCGTAGATCGACGGGGCGTCCGGGGTGGAGATCACCGCCTCCGCGTCCACGTCGCACATCAGCGAGATCTTCCGCTTGAGCGGTTCCGGGATGTCCCGGTCGGCGCGGCAGATCAGGGCGTCCGGCTGGATGCCGATGTTCCGCAGGGCGGCCACCGAGTGCTGGGTGGGTTTGGTCTTCAGCTCGCCGGACGGCGCCAGGTACGGGATGAGCGAGACATGCAGGAAGAAGACGTGCTCCCGGCCGACGTCATGACGGACCTGCCGGGCCGCCTCCAGGAACGGCAACGACTCGATATCGCCGACGGTGCCGCCGATCTCGGTGATCACCACGTCGGGAGTCTGACCATCTGCGTCCGGCTCGGCCATCGCCCGGATCCGGTCCTTGATCTCGTTCGTGATGTGCGGGATCACCTGCACGGTGTCGCCGAGGTACTCGCCGCGCCGTTCTCGGGCGATCACCCGCGAGTACACCTTGCCGGTGGTCACGTTCGCCTCGGCGGACAGATTGCGGTCCAGGAACCGTTCGTAATGCCCGATGTCCAGGTCGGTCTCGGCGCCGTCCTCGGTGACGAAGACCTCGCCGTGCTGGAACGGGTTCATCGTGCCGGGGTCGACGTTGATGTACGGGTCGAGCTTCTGCATGGTGACCCGCAGGCCGCGGGACGTCAGCAGGCGTCCCAGGCTCGAGGCGGTCAGTCCCTTACCCAGGGATGAGGCGACGCCGCCGGTGACGAAGATGTGCTTGGTGATGCGCGGCGATTGCGCCAATGCGACTCCCGTGTTCGTCGTCTGCGGGTGATCCGACCTCGCCCTGCGCCAGGGACTAGAGCCTCGTCAACACGCCGACTGTGGTTTTGCGCCGGCTCTCCGGCGACCACCCCACGGGATTTCACCCTAACATCACAGGCCCCGCCGGCGGTGGCCGACGACGCGCCGGTGTCCCCCAACCGGCCAATCGAGTCGCCACAATCGTGCCCTTCCCCGGCGGCTGAAGGACCCCGTAGTGGACACTCGATCTTCCGGATACAGCGAAGCGCCGGGCCTGCCGGGGCTCGTGACCCCGACCGACCCGGCGCTCCCGGTCTGTTGTGATGTCCGAAGTCAGCCGACCGCCAGCGTCGGCACCTGCGCCTGTGCGTTGTCGCCGAACCCGTAACGCCCGACCCCGCCGCCGTTCTGCTCGACCAGGCCGAGCACGGCGGCGATCCGCCCGGACGCGGTATCGACGTTGTCGACGGTGGTGACGGTCGCGCTCAGTGCGGTGTCGCCGCGGATGACGCCGACCGTGCCGGTCTCGTTCTCGGACCCGGTCCGACCGGCGACGACGACGCCGGTCGCGGTCTGCCCGAGCTGATTGGCCAGGTAGGCGGCCGCCGCTGCCTTGTCCGCCTCGGACCCACCGGTGACCTCACCGCCGGTCAGGACGATGACGGACTGCCCGGCGACCGGGGTGCCGGTCACCGTGATGAAGCCGGCGCTGGTCAGCGCGGCGAGGACGGCCGCCGCCTGTTCCGGACTGGCCGGAGCGGCCCCGCCGGCGGGGGCGATCAGCACGGAACCCAACAAGCCGCCGGCGATGGCACCGGCCTGCGGCACCTCCGGCAGCGTCACGCCGGTCGGCAGTGTCGTCGCAGCCACCGAACGGAGCTCGTCGGCCCTTGCCGGATCGCTGAAGTCGTTCGTCAGCTGGATCTGCGCGGTGACCGTGGCACCGGCCCGGTTCAGCAGGGACAGCACGGCGTCCCGGTCGGCCGGGTCGGCGCTGGCGGTGGTGATCAGCACGACGTTCGCCTTGGGCAGCGTGCCGCGCACGGCCAGCGCCCCGACGTCGCCGGCGAACTTCTCGTCCGATGCGACCTGGTCGGTCAGGTCCTTGTTCGTCGTGGTCAGTTCGTCGTGCTGGCTGCTCAGGTCGGCGTTGTTGCTCTCCAGACCGGTGATCAACGGCGAGGAGATCTTGGTCGCGCCCAGCACGATGCCCAGCGCGAGCGCCAGGAAGATCGCGGCCAGCGAGACGATGTGATACCGCATGGAAATCATCAGAAGAGCCCCTTGACCCAATCGACCAGCTCGAACCACCACTGCCGGACGAGGTCGGCGTAGCTACCGCCGACATCGGACACCATCAGGGCCACCACCATCGCGAGCGCGGCGGCCAGGATCAGCAGCGTGACCACCCACCAGGAGATGCGTGATCGGTACAGCGAGGCGACAGCCGGCGCCTCGACAACCTTGTTGGCCACCCGCATCCGGACCAGGAAGGTCGACGCCGTCGATCCGTTGCCGCGGTCGAGCAGGTCGATCAGCGTGGTCCGCATCCCGACGGTGACGATCATGGACGCGTCCCGGCCGTCGGCCAGCAGCAGCGCGAGGTCCTCGGTGCTGCCGCTCGCCGGGAAGGTGACCGCGCCGACACCGAGGTCCTGCAGCCGTTCCAGACCGGGCGCGTGGCCGTCGGTGTGCGCGGGGATGACGACCTCGGCGCCGCAGCGCAGGGTCTCCGAATCGATGGTCTCCGGGTTGCCGATGATCAACGCCGGCTTGTACCCCGCGGCCCGCAGCGCGTCGGCGCCCCCGTCGACGCCGACGAGCACGGGCCGGAAATCGGAGATGTACTTCTTCAGGGACTTGAGCTGCGCCTTGGTGTCCGCGGACGCCGCGACCAGCAGCACCTGCCGGTCGGCCAGCTCGGTGCTGATCTCCGGGATGCCGACACCGTCGAGCAGCAGCGTCCGCTCGCGCTTCATGTACTCGATCGCGTTGGCGGCGAATGCCTCCAACTGCGCGGACATCCCGGTCTTCGCCTCGATCATCAGATCGGCGATCGACTCCGGGGTCTGCTCGATGCCCTGGGCGATCGGCTCCTCGCCGGCGTAGACGTTGCCGCCGTCCAGCCGGATCTTGGCGCCGTCCTTCAGCCGGCCGAAGATCTTCTCGCCGACGCCGTCGATCAGGATGATGCCGGAGGACACCAGGATCTCCGGGCCGAGGTTCGGGATACCGACCCGAGATCGACTCGGCGGCGTTCACCACACCCGTGACACCGGCCTTGACCAGCGCATCCGCCGTCGCGCGGTCGATATCGGTGTGGTCGATGACCACGATGTCCTTGTGCCCGACCCGGCCAAGCAGGGTGTCACTGCGCCGCGAGACCCGTGCGACTCCTGTGACTCCTGGTAACGCACGTGACTGACGTGACAGAAGCTTCATGGACCGATCGTGACAGTTGACCGTGTGATAAGGCGGTAGGTGCCGCCTCGTGTCGCTGCTTTACTGGGCCACCCGCGCAAGGCTTTACCGGCCGCCACGCGCGGTCGACCGGCCCCACCTGGTCTGGACCGTCGCTGGACTTGGTCAGCTGGCTGCCGCCCGCGGTACCCGGGCGGCGCGGCGCTGCTGCAATTTCGTCGGTGCCGACCGGGGTGGTCGCGGTGGCGATCAGGTCCCTGGCGTGTGCCCGGGCGCTGGCCCCGTCGGTGCCGCCGAGCATCCGGGCCAGCTCCACCTCCCGGTCCGGCCCGGCGACCACCCGCACGTCGGACGTGCCGACCCGGCCGCTGCTGGACGCGTCGACCACGTAGTGCCGGTCCGCGAACGCGGCGACCTGGGCGAGGTGGGTGACCACGATGACCTGGTGGGTGCGGGCGAGAGCGGCCAGCCGGGAACCGATCTCGGTGGCCGCCCGGCCGCCGACGCCGGCGTCGACCTCGTCGAACACCATGGTGGCCACCGGGTCGGCGTCGGCCAGCACCACCTCGAGGGCGAGCATCACCCTGGACAGCTCGCCGCCGGACGCGCCCTTGCGCGATCGGCAGTTCCGGGGCGCCCGGGTGCGCGACCATGACGATGTCGACCTGGTCGACCCCGTCCGGGCCGGCGCGTCACCCAGCGGCCGTCGACCTGCACGGCGTCGGCGTCCTGCCGACCGGACTCCCGCTGCGCGACCCGCACCCGGACGACCGCCCGGGCCATCGCCAGCTGTTCGAGTTCCTTGGTCACCAGCCGGCCGAGTCGCTCGGCCGCCTCGGTGCGCCGGCGGGACATCTTGTCCGCGGCCGCGCCCGACCTCGGCCCGCAAGCGCGTCGAGCTTGGTCTGCAATTCGGCCAGCCGATGCTCGGAGGAGTCCAGGTTCTCCAGCTCGGCGGCCGCCTCGTTCGCCCAGGCCAGCACGGCGTCGACGTCCTCGCCGTACCGGCGGGTCAGCGTCCGCAGCGCCGCCTGCCGGGCGAGCACCTCCTGCAGCCGGGCCGGGTCGGCGTCCAGATCCGGACAGGTAGCCGGCCAGTTCGGCCGCGACATCGACGAGCGTCACCGATGCCTGCTGCAGTTGACCGGCGAGCTCGATCAGCCGGGGATCGGCCGAGGATTCCAGATCGTGACGGGCCGCCTGCACCAGGCCAACCGCGTTGGGCGCGTCGGCGAGCACCTCGGACCCGGACAGCGCGGTCACCGCGACCTCGGCGGCCGACCGAAGACCGTCGACGTTCTCCAGCCGGCGGGCCTCGGCGATCAGCTCGACGTCCTCGCCCGGTAGCGGCGAGATCGCGGCGATCTCGGAAAGACCAAGCCGCAGCAGCTGTTCGCGCTGGGCACGTTCCCGCGCGCGGGCCCGGCGGTCGGCGAGATCGGCGGCCAACTGCTGCCACTGGGCGCGCAGTGCCCGGTAGTCCCGCAGCTCGTCGTCCAAGCCGGCGAACTGATCGAGGACGGCGCGCTGCTGCGCCGGCCGCAGCAACGAGATCGCCTCGGACTGGCCGTGGACCGCGATCAACGAGTCGGTCAGCTCCGACAGCGTGGCCAGCGGCACGGACCGGCCGCCGAGATGCGCGCGGGACCTGCCGTCGGCGCCGACGGACCGAACGGCGATGACGGTGCCGTCCTCGTCCAGCCGGCCGCCGGCGGCCGCGGTGATGGTGGCCGGCGCTCCGGCTGGATCGATGGCGAGCCGCGCCTCGACCACCGCCCGGTCACTGCCGGCGCGGACCCGGGCCGCGTCGCCGCGTCCACCGGTGATCAGTCCGAGCGCGGTGACGATCATCGTCTTGCCGGCGCCGGTCTCGCCGGTCACCACGGTGAAACCGGCATGCGGCTCCAGCACGGCGTCGTCGATGACGCCGAGGTCGCTGATCCGCAGTTCGTGAAGCACGCTGGCTCACGGTAGACCGCAGGTCGAACGTTTGTACAAACCCACACGCACTGCTGAGGGGTTATTCCTGGAACACCCGTCCGAATGCTCTGCGCTCGCAGCGTCGTTGATCATGACGTTGGCTGCGCAGTTTTCGGCGTGTCCCCGGCGTGTCGTACAGCTGCCGTCATGATCAACAACCGGGCACCCGGCCGGCGGCCACGCTCGGCAGGTGCGCTACCGAGCTCGGCCGGTCATCGCGGAGCTTGGCCCGGTGGTCGGGCCCGTGACGGATCAGTGCCGCTGATCGCGCCAGCCGTGCACCGGCAGCTTGAACTTGCGGACCAACCGGTCGGTGAACGGCCGGTCGTTCAGTCGGACCAGGGTGACCGGCTTCTCGCCCTTGCGGACGTGCACGCGGGCACCGGGCGGAACCTCGTGGATGCGTCGGCCGTCGCAGGCCAGCACCGCGCTCGGCCCGTCCGGGTTGATGTGCACCGTCACCGTCGATTCCGGTGCGACGACCAGCGACCTGGCGAACAACGCGTGCGCGTTGGACGGGGCGATCAGCAGCGCGTCGACGCCCGGCCAGAGCACCGGTCCGCCGGCGGAGAAGGTGTAAGCGGTCGACCCGGTCGGGGTCGCGATCAGCACCCCGTCACAGCCGTAGGCGGAGACGCCGTGTCCGTCGACCTCGACGACGACGTCGAGAATCCTTTCCCGGGTGCCCTTTTCGACGCTGATCTCGTTCAAGGCCCAGTCGACGGCGATCACGTTGCCGTCATGCTCGACGGTCACCTCGACCGTCATCCGGGAGGACACCCGGTACCTGCGGTCGATGATCGCGTCCAGCGCCTCGTCCAGTTGATCGACGTCGACCTCGGTCAGGAAGCCGACCCGGCCCAGGTTGATGCCGAGCACCGGTGCGCGCAGCGGTCGGGCATGTTCCGCGGCCCGCAGCAGGGTGCCGTCACCGCCCAGCGCCAGCACGATTTCGATCGGGCTCTCATCGATTGCGGTGGGGTCGAAGACCGCGAGGTCGAGTTCACCGCTCTCCCGGGACAGCGAGACCAGGTCGATGCCCGCCGCCGTCAGCTTCTTGGCCGCCGTGTCCGCGATCTCCGAAATGTCCGACCGGCCGGTGTGGGCGACCAGCAGCATCCGCCGATCCGTCATGGCCCACCCTTCTCCACAGCCTCGGCGATCGCCTGCAGACCCGCCTCCAGTCGCACCGTCGTCGGTCGGCGCGTCCTGCCGCAGATGCACGAAGAACTCCACGTTGCCGCTCGGTCCGGGCAACGGCGAGGCGACCACACCGGTCAGGCCCCACCCCAGTAGACCAGCAGCCCGAACCACCCCGGCAACCGCATCGGCCCGGTGGCCGAGGTCGCGCACCACGCCACCGGCGCCGAGCCGCTCCCGACCGACCTCGAACTGCGGTTTCACCATCGGCACCAGGTCGGCGCCAGGCGCCGCGCACGCGGTCAGCGCCGGCAGCACCAGGGCCAGCGAGATGAACGACAGGTCGGCGACGATCAGCTCGACCGGCCCGCCGATGGCCTCCGGGGTCAGGGTGCGGACGTTGGTGCGGTCGTGCAACTTGACCCGCTCGTCGGTCTGCAGCCGCCACACCAGTTGCCCGTAGCCGACGTCGACGGCGACCACCTCGTTCGCGCCGCGGCGCAGCAGCACGTCGGTGAAACCACCGGTCGACGCACCGGCGTCCAGGCACCGCCGCCCTTCGACCATGACGTCCGGGAACGCGTGCCAACGCGCCGATCAGCTTGTGCGCACCGCGGGACGCCCAGTTCTCGTCGGCGACGTCTGCCTTGACCAGCAGCGGCGCACCCGGATCGACCGCGGTGGCCGGCTTGGTGGCCAACCGGCCGGAGATGGTGACGCGGCCGGCGGCGATCAGTTCACTGGCGTCCTCGCGGGATCTGGCCAGACCCCGGCGCACGAGCTCGGCATCAAGCCGGGCTCTACGCACCCGGCTGTCCGCCGGTCGGCGATCCCCCGGTGTCGGCGGTGCGGGCCAGCGCGTCGGCCAGTGTGGTGTGGATTCGATCGAACACCGGGACCTGCTCCTGGGTGCTCTTGTCGTCCACCGACGCCAGGTCGTCCTCGACCCCGGTCAGCAGCCGTTCGGTGTCCGAGGTCTGCCGGTCGGTGCCGGGTGCAGCTGGACTGGGTGCGGCTGGACCGGGAGCATCCGAGCGCCGCGCGCCGCCCGGTACGCCGACCGGCCTGTTGTCCGGCTGGTTCATGCTCGTCCTCCCGAGCTGTGCGGTACTTGCCTTCGGGCTGTCTCCCGAAATCCCGAGAACCACGACGCCGATGCCGGTGGTCGCTGATTCTGGTGACAACGCTAGTGCAGCACGTGGCGAGCCGACCGCACCCGATGCCGTTGGCGGAGGACCGTCAGGCAGGACCGGGCGCGGTGATGTCGCAGCGGGTCAGCGCCGCGGCCGCGGTGGGGTCCTGCGCGCGAACCGCTGTCACGCCGGACGCCCACGCCCGAGCGGTGAGCATGGCGAGAGCACGCAGCGCGCTGGCGTCGGAGACGGCGCCATCCGTGCCGCCGTGCCCGGCGAGCACGAGCGAACCGCCGTCGGTGGTGACGGTCCATTCCAGGCTGCTGGACGTCGCCGACGCGGCCGGGATGCGGACCGCGTGATCCTCCTCGACCAGCCCGCGGAGGTCGAACGCAAGGTAGGTCGGGCGTTGCGCCGGAACGGCCGACAGCAGGTCCTTGGTGGTCGACACCCCGGTGAACACCAGCAGACTCGGCGAGCCGGCCGCGACGGCGCAGGCGATGTCGGTGTCCAGCCGATCACCGACGACGAGCGGCCGTCTGGAGTCGACCAGCCGGATCGCCGCGTCGAGCAGCGGTCGCTCCGGCTTCCCGGCCACCCTCGGCTTCAGCCCGGTGGCGGCGATCAGGGCAGCGACCATGGCGCCGTTGCCGGGCAGCAGACCACGATCGGTCGGCAGGGTGCTGTCGACGTTGCAGGCCACCCAGTCGGCACCGGCGCGCAGCGCGATGCAGGCCTCGGCGAGTTCGCGCCAGCCGGTCTCCGGGGAGTGCCCCTGGACGACGGCCGCCGGATCGTCGGTCGGCCAACCGGACCGGCGTCAGACCGGCCAGCGGAGACCGATTCGGCGAGCCACGGCGCCCCGATGACGAGCACCTTCGTGCCGACAGGATGCCGGTCGGTGAGCATGACCGCGGCCGCCTGCGGGTGAGGTCAGGACGTCGTCCGGTTCGGCGGCCACCCCCATGCCGGTGAGCGACCTGGCAACTTCGGCCGGTGGCCGGGAGGCGTTGTTGGTGACGAAAACCGATCGTGCACCTTGCTGTTTCGCCCTGGCGAGGGCGGGCGCGACATGGTCGATCGGCTGGCCGCCGAGGTAGACCGTGCCGTCGAGGTCGAGCATCAGGGCGTCGTGTGTTTCCGCAAGGGTGCTCATCGATCGCCTGCCTGCTGGTCGTCGGAGAACAGCAGAGCGGGCGCATCGTCCTGCCCTGCTGTGTCGGCTGCGGATGTGGAACTGCTCGTTCTCTTCGGTCGGCGGCGGAGCTGTCCTCGACACTGTCGACCTGGTTGTCGGCGGCGACGGCGACGTCATCGTCGGCTGATCGTCGGCGGCGTCATCGTCGAGCTGATCGTCGGCGGCGTCATCGTCGGCCGTGGGAACGACCGAGGCATCATCGTTCTCGAATTCTTCGTCCACCGTGGTGCCCAATTCGGCATCGCCGGATTCAGCGGCCACCACGTCGACAGTTGACTCGGACACCGCATCGGTTGCCGGCTCGAGGTCGCTATCGATGCTGCGGATCGGGAGTATCGAGATCTCCTGCGATCGACTCGGTCGCCACCAACTCGCGGTCTGAATCGTCGCCGTCAGCCAGGATCTCGGATTCACTCAGCTCGGCGACCCTGTCCAGCGCATCGGTTTCTTCGTCGTTGTCGACGTCGGCGGACTTGATGAACCAACTCAGCGCCTCTTGACCACGACCGGCCTTGAGCAGCAGATCGGCGTAGGCGTATGCCAGCCGCGGGTGCTGCTCCGCCTTGTCCAGGCCGATCCGCTCCAGATGTGCCAGCGCGGCGTCGATCTGACCCAGATCGGAGCGTGCCCCCGCGACGACGATGCTCAGTTCGATGGACGCATCCGGATCCAGCTCGTCGGCCTCGGCGGACCTGGACAGTTCGATGGCCTTTTCCGGGTGCTCGAGAGCCCGCTCACAGTCCGCCATGACGGCGAGATGCCCTGGGCCACCGCCCATTCGACGGGCGGCGCGGAGCTCTCCGATGGCCTCCGCCCACTCGCCGGCCCGGTAGGCGACGAGTCCGACGGTTTCCCGGACGACACCGATCCGCCCGCCGCGGGCCCGCGCCGCCCTGGCATGACGCCAGGCGGTTTCGGGCTCGTCGTCGGCCAGCGCACCGGCGGCGACGAGGTGCGCGGCAACCCAGTCGGCGCCTTCCTTGCTCAGCCCGCGGAGGTCGCGACGCACTTCGACATCCAATGCGTCTGCGGTCGCCCACTCGGGCAGGTCCGGCCAGGTCTCGCCGATGTCTTCTTCACGCCGGCGGGAGCCGCGTTCCGGTTCGCGTCTGACGAAGGCCGGCGCGTCGCGGTTCTCGCGCCTGTCGTTCGCGCCGTGGCGGGGCGGCGGACCCGACCGTCGATCGTTGTATGCGGGGCGACGGTCGGTCGAATCCGGCCGGCGATCGCCGTAGCTGGGACGACGATCAGCTGAATCCGACCGGCGTTCCTGGCGTCGATCCGGTGAATCGCGTCGCTCATCCGACGACGGACGCGTCTCCGTCTGCTCGCTGCCGGCATTCCGCGCGGCTGCCGGATCGCGGAAACCCTCGCTCAGGTCGCCGCCGAAGGCCGACGGCCGTGCGGCTCGTTCGGCGCGGGGCTCACTGCGCGTCGCGTCGTCGCGGCGGGGGCGGTCCTGATGCGCGCGCTCCCGATCCGGACGATCCCTGCGGTCGTCGACGGGTCGTGGCTTGCGGTCGTAGGACCGACCCTCATCCCGAGTGGGCCGATCTCCGTAGGACGGACGATCGTCGTCGCGCCGGGGTCGGTCGTTGTACGACGGTCGATCTCCACCGGTCTTGGGGCGGTCGTTGTACGACGGTCGGTCGCCATCGCGGCGCGGCCGGTCACCGTAGGACGGTCGGTCCGGGCTGGTCCGGGGTCGATCTCCGTACGACGGTCGGTCGCCGTCGCGGCGCGGCCGGTCAGCTGCTTCGCGGCCGGTCGTTGTACGCAGGCCGGTCGCCATCCCGGCGCGGCCGGTCGTTGTAGGCAGGCCGGTCACCGTCGCGCCGGGGCCGGTCGTTGTACGAAGGCCGGTCACTGTCACGCCGGGGCCGGTCCCCGTACGACGGACGGTCGCCGTCGCCTGTGGGTCGGTCGCTGCTTCGCGGCCGGTCGTAGTACGCAGGCCGGTCACCGTCGCGCCGCGGCCGGTCGTTGTACGCAGGCCGGTCGCCGTCCCGGCGGGGCCGGTCGTTGTACGCAGGCCGGTCGGTATCGGTGCGCGGCCGGTCACCGTAGGGCGGCCGATCCTGGCTGCTCCTGGACCGATCACCGTAGGTCGGCCGGTCGCCGTCCCGCCGTGGTCGATCGTTGTATGCGGGGCGGTCCCCATCCCGGCGCGGGCGGTCGTTGTACGCAGGCCGGTCGGTATCAGTGCGCGGCCGATCGTTGTAGGACGGCCGATCACCATCGCGGCGTGGACGATCCGCATACGGGCGGTCGCCATCGCCGCGGGGACGATCACCGCTGCGTGGACGATCACCGTAGGACGGCCGATCACCGTCGCGACGCGGCCGATCAGTGCTGGCGGGTCGATCTGAATCGGACCGGGGCCTAGAACCGTAGGGCTGATTCGGGTCTCGTCGTGGGCGGTCACCGTAGGGGCTACCGCCGTCAGCACGGGGCCTGGTGCTGTACGGCGCGTTCATGTCGTCGCGGAGCCGCTCGTTCGACGCCCGGTTCCGGTCACCACGATCGCCACCGGATCCTTGATCTTGGCGGGGTGCCCAAGTGCCGGACGGGCGGTCGCCGTCCCGGCGAGGTCGATCCGCGTAAGGGCGGTCGGCAGCGGGACGCTCGCCGTCGCGGGAGCGTTCTCGATAGGGGCGGTCGGCGGAATCCCTGGGGTTCGATCCGCGATAGCCGCCGGCGCTCGGCGGCTTTTTCCCGCGATCGTGCGATCCGGTTGAACGATCCGACGAATGGTCGCCACGGTGGGTCGCTCGCTCGCTCCGATCGGAAGCGCCGCGGTCGGCACCGGGTGAATCGCCGCGCGCAGAATCCTTACGGGAATCGTCCGGGCTATTCATCGTGGGCCATTGTCGTAAAACATATCTAAACTTCCATCTTCTGTTGGAAACGCAAAAATGCCAAAGGAGGTCACCTGCGATTTGATTCGCAAGTGACCTCCTCTGGAATGATTGTCCGGCGGTGTCCTACTCTCCCACACCGTGGCCGGTGCAGTACCATCGGCGCTGAAGGGCTTAGCTTCCGGGTTCGGTATGGGTCCGGGCGTTTCCCCCTCGCTATGGCCGCCGTAACTCTATGGAATTATCAACACTTTTCACCCTGCCTGGCTAAAGGACAGGGTGCTGGTTGTTGTTCCAGAACCGCACAGTGGACGCGTAGCATTTTTGTGGTAAGTCCTCGGCCTATTAGTACCGGTCAGCTCCAACACCTTACGGTGCTTCCACTTCCGGCCTATCAACCCGGTGGTCTTGCCGGGGGCCTTACCCCACTTAAGGGTGGGAGTCCTCATCTTGGAACAGGCTTCCCGCTTAGATGCTTTCAGCGGTTATCCCTTCCGAACGTAGCCAACCAGCCGTGCTCCTGGTGGAACAACTGGCACACCAGAGGTTCGTCCGTCCCGGTCCTCTCGTACTAGGGACAGCCTTCCTCAAGACTCCTACGCGCGCGGCGGATAGGGACCGAACTGTCTCACGACGTTCTAAACCCAGCTCGCGTGCCGCTTTAATGGGCGAACAGCCCAACCCTTGGGACCTACTCCAGCCCCAGGATGCGACGAGCCGACATCGAGGTGCCAAACCATGCCGTCGATATGGACTCTTGGGCAAGATCAGCCTGTTATCCCCGGGGTACCTTTTATCCGTTGAGCGACGCCCATTCCACAATGTGGCGCCGGATCACTAGTCCCGACTTTCGTCCCTGCTCGAGATGTCCCTCTCACAGTCAAGCTCCCTTGTGCACTTACACTCAAAACCTGATTGCCAACCAGGCTGAGGGAACCTTTGGGCGCCTCCGTTACTCTTTAGGAGGCAACCGCCCCAGTTAAACTACCCACCAGGCACTGTCCCTGATCCAGATCATGGACCTAAGTTAGATATCCAGTACGACCAGAGTGGTATTTCAACGTTGACTCCACAATAACTGGCGTTATCGCTTCACAGTCTCCCACCTATCCTACACAAGTCGAACCGAACACCAATACCAAGCTATAGTAAAGGTCCCGGGGTCTTTCCGTCCTGCCGCGCGTAACGAGCATCTTTACTCGTACTGCAATTTCGCCGAGCCTATGGTTGAGACAGTAGAGAAGTCGTTACGCCATTCGTGCAGGTCGGAACTTACCCGACAAGGAATTTCGCTACCTTAGGATGGTTATAGTTACCACCGCCGTTTACTGGGGCTTAAATTCTCAGCTTCACCACCGAAGTGATTGACCGGTCCTCTTAACCTTCCAGCACCGGGCAGGCGTCAGTCCATATACATCGTCTTGCGACTTCGCATGGACCTGTGTTTTTAGTAAACAGTCGCTTCTCCCTGGTCTCTGCGACCAAAACATGCTAGCCCGCAAGGGGCTTCACACACCTCGGTCCCCCTTCTCCCGAAGTTACGGGGGTATTTTGCCGAGTTCCTTAACCATAGTTCGCTCGATCACCTTGGTATTCTCTACCTGACCACCTGTGTCGGTTTGGGGTACGGGCCGCTCGAAGCTCGCTAGAGGCTTTTCTCGACAGCATAGGATCACTCTGCTTCGCCTCAATCGGCTATGCGTCAGGTCTCAGAATAATGTTCCAACGGATTTGCCTATCGGAACTCCCTACACCCTTACACCAGTATTACCACTGACTGGCGGAGCTACCTTCCTGTGTCACCCCATCGCTTGACTACTACCGGATCGGGTCACGCGCTCACCGCAACAACCCCGAAGGGTCATCTTGGCTCGGGCGTTTAGCATCACCGGGTTCGACATGGGCGCTTCTTCGCGGGTACGGGAATATCAACCCGTTGTCCATCGACTACGCCTGTCGGCCTCGCCTTAGGTCCCGACTCACCCTGGGCGGATTAACCTGGCCCAGGAACCCTTGGTCATTCGGTGGAGGAGTTTCTCACTCCCCATTCGCTACTCATGCCTGCATTCTCACTCGTGTAGCGTCCACGGCTGGATCACTCCGCCGCTTCACTCGCCACACGACGCTCCCCTACCCATCCATACACCTGGACCACAAAGGCCTAGCTTTACGCATGAATGCCGCGGTTTCGGTGGTGTGCTTGAGCCCCGCTACATTGTCGGCGCGGAACCACTTGACCAGTGAGCTATTACGCACTCTTTAAAGGGTGGCTGCTTCTAAGCCAACCTCCTGGTTGTCTGGGCGACTCCACATCCTTTCCCACTTAGCACACGCTTAGGGACCTTAACCGGCGATCTGGGCTGTTTCCCTTTCGACAATGAAGCTTAGCCCCCACTGTCTCACTGCCACGCTCTCACTGACCGGCATTCGGAGTTTGGTTGATTTCGGTAAGCTTGTGGGCCCCCTAGACCATCCAGTGCTCTACCTCCAGTCAGAAACACGTGACGCTGCACCTAAATGCATTTCGGGGAGAACCAGCTATCACGAAGTTTGATTGGCCTTTCACCCCTACCCACAGCTCATCCCCTCAGTTTTCAACCTAAGTGGGTTCGGACCTCCACGACGTCTTACCGTCGCTTCATCCTGGCCATGGGTAGATCACTTCGCTTCGGGTCTAGAGCATGCGACTCAACCGCCCTATTCGGACTCGCTTTCGCTACGGCTTCCCCACACGGGTTAACCTCGCCACATACCACTAACTCGCAGGCTCATTCTTCAAAAGGCACGCCGTCACCTCACCACAAGGGCTCAGCTCCGACGGATTGTAAGCACACGGTTTCAGGTACTATTTCACTCCCCTCCCGGGGTACTTTTCACCTTTCCCTCACGGTACTAGTCCGCTATCGGTCACCAGGTAGTATTTAGGCTTAGCGGGTGGTCCCGCCAGATTCACAGCGAATTTCACGGGCTCGCTGCTACTTGGGAAACGCTGAAAGGAGAACAGAAGTTTTCGTCTACGGGGCTATCACCCGCTACGGCTGGTTTTTCCAATGCCATTCGACTAACCACTGTTTTTCTCACTCCCCGTCAGGCCGGCAGACCCAACAACAACACTCCCACGACCCCGACCACGCAACCCCTGCCGGGTATCACGCGTGAACGGTTTAGCCTCATCCGCTTTCGCTCGCCACTACTCACGGAATCACGGTTGTTTTCTCTTCCTGTGGGTACTGAGATGTTTCACTTCCCCACGTTCCCTCCACACACCCTATATATTCAGGCGCGGGTAACACGACATGACTCGTGCTGGGTTTCCCCATTCGGAAATCCTCGGATCACAGCTCGGTTGACAGCTCCCCGAGGCTTATCGCAGCCTCCTACGTCCTTCATCGGCTCCTGGTGCCTAGGCATCCACCGTGTGCTCTTAAAAACTTAGCCACAAAGATGCTCGCGTCCACTGTGCAGTTCTCAAACAACAACCGGAACCATCCCCAACACCCACCAACGCCGAACACAGCCAACACCCAAGGGCAACCGCCGGCTGATCCAGAAACAAGGAAGGCCCGAGAAAGAAACACGCAACAAAGGAGCAAACCTTCCGGCCCACTCCCCTATGCCCGTCCTCTCAGGACCCAACAGCGTACCTACAGCCCACCAACACCCTCCCCGCCCGTTCCAACCTCCACCACCCACTCCGAAGAGCGAAGCAATGACACCTGAATCAACAGGCACCCCGAATCAAAGACCCAGGAAAAGTCGTACTAGACACGAGAAAACCATCGTGAACCGA
>CAVOJB010000023.1:0-120000 GCA_963696175.1 uncultured Actinomycetota bacterium | reverse complement strand
AACCGCCGCCGGAGGCACCGATGGCGCCGAAGGTCGACGATGCGCTGAGTTCCTTGGTGCAGTAGCCACTGGCCGGGTTGGCCCCGCCGGACGACGGGGGCATCGGCACCTTCGCCAGGTAGGCCAACGCGGCCAGCGTCGGCTCCTTCGAAGACAGGGTGGTCAAGTCGACGTAGATGCGTGAGTTCGCCTCATCGTTGGCCTGGAAACGGCACATCGATGTCGTCTCGCCGAGTGCCAGCCAGTTCGCCTGGTCGCCGTTGGTGCCGTAGTAGGCAGTTCTGGACTGAACCTCGCCACCCCGCTGTCGGCAGTAGTCGGCAGCCTCCGGGTCCACCCCGGCAACAGCAGACGTCGACGCCGGCGACGAACGCGTGGTCGTCGCGGAACCGCTGGGTGTTGCCGAGCCTCCAGCCGATGAGGCGGTCGACGACGATGCGGCCACGGCCGACGACCCGGCCGACGACGTGTCCCCTGCGGTCGCGGTGGACGCACTGTCTCCGCTGGACCCACATCCGGCCAGGGCCAACGCACCGCACGCGAGCGCCACCGCGACGACGTTTCGAGTTGCCGTCAAGACACTCCCCCTTCACTCCGCTGGAACCAGCTCTGCAGTCCCCCGCGCGGTCAACCCCGACCCTGCACTGTTCCTACCGAGCTTGTCGCTCGGTAGGCCCGGTTCAGCATTGCATCGACCCGGTCACCTTGCCGGGCCGAACGACAGCGGACTCGATCGTCGCTCCGACCAGCTGAGGATGCGCCGGGTCGGTCGAAAGGGACATACGGCCGAGCGCCATAATGAACTGGTGTCCGCTACTGGTCGGGTCGTCGGACGAGATCAGCAGATGGCTGAGCTGGCGGAGTCGCTGGCGTCAGCAATCGACGGGCACCCCCAGTTCGTCTTCTTGGGCGGCGAGGCGGGAGCCGGGAAGAGTCGACTGCTGGCCGAGCACCTGGACCAGGCCCGACTGCAGGGTGTCGAAATTCTGCTCGGTGCCTGCTATCCGATCAGCGCCGGCGCCCTGCCCTACGGTCCGCTGGCCGCGGCGCTCCGCGGTGTCGATCGTCACCCTGCGTTGCGGACGTGGCTGGATCCCACTCGAATCAGTGGCATGTCATCAGTTTTCCCGCTGCTGGCAGGTTCCGATCCCGAGAGCGACGGAACCTCGCACATACGGATGTTCGAGCTGCTGCTCGGAATGATCGGCGAATTGACGTCCAGCACGCCGGTCGTACTCGCCGTCGAAGACGCGCACTGGTCGGATCTGGCCACCCTGGACGCGTTGATCTTCCTGCTGCGGAATGTGACCCGGGAACGTCTTCAGGTCGTCGTCACCTATCGCTCGGACGAGCTCGCACTCAGTCATCCACTGCGGAACCTGCTCGCCCTCGGCGCGGGCAAGCGATTCGCGCACCGTCTCATCCTGGAACCACTTGATGCCGAGACAACACTCCGGTTGGTGGCCGAGCTACTGCCCAACGCCGCTGCCGAACGGCGGGCCGAGATCGCCGGACGGTGCGGCGGGAATCCATTCCTGGCCGAGGAACTCAGTAGCACCGACGGGCTGCTGCCGGAGACCTTGCGCGACCACGTCGCTTCCCGAATCGCCCCGCTCCCCCCGACCGCCCGGCGTCTGCTGCAGGCTCTCGCCGCCGGCGGCCTGGAACTTCCACTGTCCTTGCTCGATCGTGTCTGTGGCGATGCCCGGGAGGCGGCCCTTGCAACCCGCCTCGCGGTGTCGACCGGACTGGTCCAGGTCGGACCCACCGATGACAGGTTGCGCTTTCGGCACGTGTTGCTCGGCGAGGTCATCTATGACGACATGCTGCCCGCGGAGAAACACGAGATTCACGCCGCGCTCGCGGAGGCGTTGCTGGTGGAGTCCGGCGACCATCTGGAAAGTGAAACCGCGGGGGCAATCGCAGCGCAGTGGCTGCTGGCCGGCCGACCGGATGAGGCGCAGATACCCATCCTGGTCGCGGCCCGGTCCGCGGCCCGACGACAGGCCCATGCCGACGCCGCCCTGCTGTACGAACAGGCTGTTGCGCTCCGCTCCAACCGCGCCGGACAGCTCCCCATGGATGGGACCTCGATCGCCGACCTCTACCTCGAATACGCCGAGTCGGTCCGCTGGACCGGCGAACTCGACCGGGCCGTCGAACTTGCCAACATGGCACTCGCACAGCTCCCCCCATCGGGTCGCACGCTCACCGAGAGTTCGGTCTGGGAGCGACTTGCGCATTACCACTGGGAGCGCGGAGACGGAACCGCCTCGCTGGCCGCGGGTCAGCGCGCCTGTGACGTGCTCGTCGACCAGGGCCCGTCCAGACAGCGTGCGCGGGCCTTGAGTGTGCTCGGCGGGATCCTGATGCTCCGTGGTGACTTCACCGGTTCCAAGGACGTGTCGCAGAAGGCCGTGGCGATGGCCAGGGAGGTGTCTGCCGTCCGGGAGGTGAGTGACGCCCTGAACACCCTCGGCGTTGACCTGGCCAGTACCGGTGAGATCGACGCAGGCATCGACGCGCTTCGCGAGGCTCTCGGCCTGGCCCGCTCCTCGGGGGCACTGGAGGACGTCTGCCGTGCCTACTACAATCTCGCGCACGTTCTGGAGATCGCCGATCGACTTGACGAGGCGCTCGACGCGTCGAATCAGGGCTTGGACTTCGCCCGCCGCTACGGACTCGAGCATCGAGCCGGCGCGCTGCTGAAGGCAAACGCCGCGACCGTCCTCATCACCCTCGGCCGGTGGACGCAGGCCCGGACCCTGCTCACAGCCGGCACCGAACGGGAAGCACCCAACGGCCACCGCGTTTACCTTGCCCTCGTCCGGCTCGACATCGATATCGCAGAGGGGGATCCGGCCGCTGCTGACACCCTCGATGAATGGGCCGACCGAGTGGCCGCCCTCAACGAACCGTGGTCAGCCGGGTTGCTGGCCGCCTGCCGGGCCGAAGTACTGCTGTGGGACGGCCGGCCGCTGGAGGCGCTGCCCGTCACCCTGGCGGCGCTTGATTCGATCGCGGGGTCCGCGAACGGGCCAACGATCGTGCGATTGTCGGCCCTGGCGATGCGGTCGCTCGCCGATGCGCGGGACCCGTTGCGGCTGTTCGAAGGTAGGACGGAGGAGTGGATCCGGGAGACGGCTGATCGCATTGCCGGCCACGCCACCAGCACCACTCGCGAGCCGTCCTGCCGGCTGATGTTGATGCACATGGTGGCCGAGCGGCATCGGGCGCTCGGCGAGGCCAACGACACCCCGTGGAACGAGCTCGTCGATGCGGCCAGCACATCTCATTGGCCTTACCTCGCTGCCTACGCCATGTATCGGTGTGCTGACGTGCAGCAGACCCAGCACCATCCTGATTCGGATCGGACCCTGAATCGGGCGGCGGAAATGGCGCGGGCGCTCGGCGCTGTCCCACTGCTGCGGCAGGTGGAGATGTTGGCGGCTCGCAACCGGGTCAATCTCCGCGACACCGAAGAAACGCCCACGTCGCGCATCCGCAAACTTTCCCTCACCAAACGCGAGCAGGAAGTACTGGCGCTCGTCATGCAGGGCGCTTCCAATCGACAGATCTCCAGGGCGCTGCATATAACTGAGAAGACAGCGAGTGTCCATGTCAGTAACATCAACTCCAAATTGGGTGTCTCGAGTCGTGGCCAGGCGGCCGCACTCGGTCGTCGGCTCGGTCTATTGACCGAGTAACAGCGCAGAGAGTTGGTCACATGAGCCTGCTGGAAGTCAACGGTGTGGTGTGGGAACTTCCGGCCACACCGAAGATCGAGACCATAAAGAAGAATCTGGCGAAAGCGATAGCGGATAAGGCGGTCTTCACTTTTGTCACAGACAAGGGTGTGGTTGTCCTGATCAACGGGGCCACCGTTCAGACCGTCGCACTTGGTGAGAATCAGTCCCAGGGCGGCGGACCACCCGGTCTGCGCTAGCCGGCGCGTCAACTGCCGCGCCATGGGCATGCCCGTACTCACCGAAGTTGACAGTCGGGTCATTCAGAATCGCGTCGGCACAATGCAGGCTCGAGGGACCGTGGTCACGTGAGCGTTCATGTCAGTCTCGAAACCAGCTATCACCAGCAGGACAACGATCATTTCTGTGGTGAGGCCTGCGCTCAGATGATCTTGGCGCAGCGCACCAAGTCGTTGGTTGAACAGCCTCTATTGAGCACCGAGATCAGCGCCGGGAACGTCATCGAACGGGGCTGGGCGACCGCTCCGGACGGATTGACCAAGGTTCTCAACGATCGCCTGGGCGCAACGCCGTATGCGATCGCCGAGGGCTCGAGCGCCGACGATGTGTCCCGGACCATCGTTTCCTCGATCCATGACCAACTCTTGGCGCCGGCCCTGGTCTTCGGCTCCAAGCATTGGGTTCTGGTCAGGGGTTACACGGCCAGCGAAGCACCGGACGGTCCGGACGACACCACGTATTCGATCACCGGATTCGACATCAACAATCCTTTTCCGGTCACCCCGGCACCCGGCCCACCCGCCCCGCACGCCGCAGACGACCTCTGCGGCACCGGCGGTTTCCGGGGAGTTGCCGATGAACACATCTCGTACAACACCTGGCAAACGGATTATATGACGGGCATTACCCAGGCCGGGCATTGGCAGGGCAAATTCATCGCGGTCTGCGCCGCTGCGCCACCGCCTGTTCCCCCGCATCGGCGGCGAAGAACAAAGCGCGACATGCCCTATCGGAAGCCGGGTCTGGTTCCGAGTTCGCTGGTGGATGAATTTGCTCAGCGCGGACTGGAAAACGCCGGTTTGAAGGATCGGGACGGGTGGCGGCAGGCTCTGGACAAAACCTGCGCGGTCAAGCCAGCCCTGGTACAACGACTCGATCGGCGGAACAGCTTTTACTGGATGACACCCCTCGCCCGCTCCGATCAGACGTGCGCATATGCCAATATCGACGCCTCGACCGGAGAATTTCAGCAAGCGCGCGCAGCAAGGCACCACGAGGGTGCCGGATTGTTGACGCTGAATGCCAGGCAGACCAAACAGGTCCTCGCCCAACAAACCCGCCTACTGGCCGGCCGAGGCGAACACACCATCCAACCGGAATTCGAGCCGATCAGCCGGCATTGGATGTGGACGCCCTGCCTTGAATCGTTGTCGCCCTACTACCCTTTCAAGGTCTTCAGATACGGCTCGAAACGATTGTTCGTGCGCAGCGACGGTAGGGTTTTCAGTCAGCTCACCGCCGGATGGGGCGGATTGGCCGACAAACGGCGGGTGGTGGCGCGATGATCGACCAATCGGTGATCGACAAAGCCGTTGAGTTGGCTCGCGCAACGACGGGTGAGAAGCGGGCAACACCGGTGACGACCGAAGAGGTCAGGAGACTCGACCGCCCGGGTGAGTCGTTCCTGCTCGTGCATTTCGGTTCGCCCGGAACCGGCGGGTCGATCGCCGCCGTTCGACTGGGCGAGACGATCGAGGTCATGACCTGGGCTGCCAATCCGTCCGGGGAAAGCACTGTCGCACCGGCGACCCCCGATTCAGAACTCGTGTGGGAGCCGGGCGGGACGAGCAAGTCACCGCTGTTCCCAGAGCGACGCTTGAAGGTCCCGCACACCAAGACACCGCGTCCACAGGTCCCTGCCGCGGGTGGTCAAGTCCCCGCACCGGGTCGACAAACACCGCCGAGCTCCGGCGCCCCGCCGCAAACGGCCGAGCAAGAACGGCTAGCCGGCCACGAACGCCAGGGTTTCCATCAGAACCGGCGTTCAGTCGTCGATCTCGCCGCGGCTTGTCAGGACTTTGGGCCCTTCTGGTGCTGGCCCCAGCCGGTACAGGATCGAAGTGTGACAACGTGACGAGGAGGACTCGATGTTGCGCAAAGCGATCCCAGCAGTGATCTTCATGGTGGCCGCGTCCCTGGGGCTGGGTGCCCAGACGGTGGTGGCTTCCCCGGTACGGCCACCGGCCGAAGTCAAGATATTACCGGGTGGCAAACTCGCTGCCGATGGGGCAATGTTCAGCCTGAAAGTGCGCATCCTGCTGCCGACCGATTGACGGCATTCAGTGGGAAGGTTTTCTCGTCGCCACTCAGGGTGAGGTTGGGGGTGGCACCGAATTGAATCTCCTTCCTGGTTCCGCTGGGGGCATCTGTGACGGTCGCCAACATGTCGAAACCGTGGCGGTGCACATCTACGACTTCGTGCCGTTCGAGCGGGGCGAGGCAACAGTGAGCGCAGTCATCCAGGACGAGAACGACATGTTGAAGATCTACGCAACCGACGCTCGGACGATCAAGCTCCGGTAATTCTGCAGGTCCAATTCGGTCCAGCTGTCAATGCCTTGGCGCTGGGCGTCGTCCCTCAGAAAGACGTGGCCGTGGGCGGAGAACCCCAGGGCCCGCTTCGGCCGGCAACTTTCCGGATTGGGGGCCAGCGGCACACCGGTCACCCCGGCCGACCAGACGTGGCAAGCGTCCCTTCGCGACGGCCACCCTCAAAGGGTCGATCCCTGCCCTGACGCAGCGCCGATTGCCGTCGAAATAAGGGTTGAGTGCTGCCCCGGGTAAGGGCGGTAAGGAGTGGAATACCCGTACCTAAGGGAATCCACCGGCGAACTGAGTAGTTCGCCAGATGTGTCCGCCGCCCGAAGCGCCCATGCTTTATCCATGCCAGAGACCAGCAACGACCGGGCCATCGCACCGGGGCGCGGGCCACGCCCGAACCCGGTGCGACCGGCTCGGTCGATGACTGTCTCGACGTATGGCGCTGAAGATCGGCTGAAGCGACGGGCATGCCGCCCGTGTGCAGGTCACCACTTGTCGTGACCACGCCCCGTTGATGTGCCCGGCGCCGGGCACATCAACGGCGCCGAAACGGTTTTCCCCGCTCACTGATCCCCTGACCGCAACGTCTGGTCGCCCGCGACGAAGTCGTCGGGCGCCATCCAACACGCCCCGCTGTCCAGGCGGCTGAGGCACACAGCTGACCCAAAAAGCTCAGGAGAGCTCATGTCAATAACAATGGAGAACCCAGCTTGTTTGACCGGTGGTCACACCGAGGGTGCGATCGACGGGAATTCGACCATCAATGATCTGGTTGTCGCTGCGCTGGACGGCGACGAACGAGCCTGGGGTGTCCTGCACGAACGTTTCACCCCGCTCATCTCTCGCGTCTGCCGGCAGTTCCGCCTCTTCGGCACCGACGCGGAAGACGTGAGCCAAGTGGTGTGGTTGCGATTGGTCCAGCACTTGAAGCACCTGCGTGAGCCGCGGGCTCTACCCGGATGGATTGCGACGACGGCGAAGCGCGAGGCGCTACAGGTCGTCAAATCCGGCCGGCGTACCCAGCCCGTCGATGCCATGTCCGATTACCGGTTCGACCGCGTCGACTCCGGCGATCTGGATTCCGACCTCGAGCGTCTCGAGCGGGCGCAGGCAGTGCACGAGGCGCTGGGAGGTCTTCGAACCGAGCAACGCGAGTTGCTGATCATGCTGCACGCGGAGCCGAAAATCCCCTATCAGGAGATCAGCGAAAGGCTCGGAATTCCGATCGGCAGCATTGGCCCGACCCGCGCCAGGTGTCTGGCAAAACTCCGCGCGACCCGGCCGGTGCAGGCCCTGTTCGGGGCGGGCGCCTTCTCGCGCTGAACAGCGATATTCGGCCGAATCACGATCCCGGCCATCACGATCCATCTAGCCAACAAGTTGCGCGGGCCGGAGCAGTTGCGACCCGGGCAAGCACCATTCATATCCATCCATATCCACTGCACCACCCAGTTTCTGAATTACCCACTTTCAGCACGGTCCATTTTCAGCACGGTCCACTTTCACCACAGGAGAACATCATGACCAACCGCCACAGCCACCTCAACGTCGTGCGCACCGCAGCCGGCTCCGAACACGTCCTGGCCTCCACCGAGGAGGCCATCACCCGGATCGCCCGTGGCGAGATGGTCGTCGTGGTCGACGACGAGGACCGCGAGAACGAGGGAGATCTCGTCGTTGCAGCGGCGCACGCCACCCCCGCGGTCATCAACTTCATGATCACCCATGGCCGGGGACTGGTGTGCCTTTCCCTCACCGGTCGCCGCGCCGCCGAACTGAACCTGCCACCGATGCTGGCCCGCAACGAGGATCACATGGGCACGGCATTCACCGTCAGCATCGATGGAACTCCGGAACATGGTGTGACGACAGGCATCTCCACCTTCGACCGGGCGAAGACCATCGAACTCGCACTGACCGGCACGGCCACCGACCTGAGCCGTCCCGGGCACATCTTTCCGCTGATCGCGCGGGACGGCGGCGTCCTGGTCCGCCCCGGACACACCGAGGCATCCGTCGACTTCGCCGAGCTTGCCGGCCTCGAACCCGCCGGGGTGATCGTCGAGATCATCGGTGCGGACGGCAACATGCTGCGGCTGCCGGACCTGATCAAGTTCGCGCATCGCCACCAGCTGGCCATCACCAGCATCAAGCAGCTGCAGGACTACCGAGCACTGTTGACGGAAATCGCGTCATGATCCGGTCTGCTGAATTGGTCCGCAGGCTCACGGGTCGTCTCGGCAGCAGCCACGTGCACCGCCACCTGCATTCCATCGACGGACTCGAAAACATTCCACCAACCGGGCCATTTGTTCTCGTCGCCAATCACAGCAGTTACTACGATCATTTCGTCATCGGTGCCATCATGCTGGCCGTGCGCGATACACCGACGTGGTTCCTCACCAAAGAACAGTCGTTTCAGAATCTGCTCAGCCGAATCTGGCACGAGGCGTGGTACAGCATTCCGGTCAATCGGGAACGGGCAGGCAGCGCAACACTCCGCCAGGTTCGTTCGGCGCTGTCCCAGGGCCACGCAGTGACCGTTTACCCGGAGGGAACCCGAGGCGACGGTCCCGGACTGTTGCCGTTCAAGGACGGTGCCTTCCGGTTTGCCATCGACTCCGAGGTGCCCGTCATACCGATGGGCATTCACGGGGCCGGTCTGGTTCTCCCGCGGGGTGCGCGTCGGACCTTTCCCGCGAAGGTGGACGTCAGTTTCGGTCCGCCGCTGCCGACCAGCTCGGTCGGTCCGCGGCCGGCCCGGGCTGCTGCCATGAGCACCCTGGCGCGAGTCTCGATCGAGGAGTTGCTGGCCTCGTCCGGCGCCAGGGCTGCGCAAGCGACCGGAACTGTTGCTGCGGCGGTTGTTCCGGTGCTGGATCGGCTGATCACCAGCAACCTTTCCGACGACGGCCGGCTCTCGCCGGACCTGCAGCGCCGGGCGCGGTTGCTGACCAAGTTCGTCGCGGCAATGGACGCGACAAACCTGGACCTGGCGGCACAACGTGCCCGGCTCGTCGGGCTGCGGGCGCTGGACCGGGGCGGCTTGGCCCGATTGGTGCTCGCGCTCGACCTGCGCCGTCAACTCGATCGGATCCTGCGACAGGATCCGGACCACTCGCTGGCCAACTATCTCCTGGGTCGTTGGCATCTGGTCATGCCCACCGCGCTCGGCGGACGGACAACGAAGGCTGTTGTCCACCTGAACCGTTCGGCCGAGAACTCAGCACCCGGGGATACCAGGGCCCTGGTGGGACTGGCCGAGGCGCAGGTGGCCCTCGGTCGGCACGCCGACGCCGTTGCCTCCCTCCGCCGGGTGATCGCCGAAACTCCGCCCGCCGGACGAGGCGAAAGCCGAATCAACAAGGCGATGGAGCAGCTCAACGGGCTGCTTGCCGGCCCCGTTCCAGGTCGGCAGGCCGAGGTCGCGACCCTCGCCCATTCCCCGTTCGCCCATTCCGCATTCCCTTTCCCCCATTCCTCCGAACAATTGGCCAGTTGACGCGATGACCACGACGCCGTACCTCCACGACCACAACGTCCACTTTGCCGGTGCCAGTGCAGATGACGCCGGCAGTGATCGCCCGGACGAATTCGACAGCCGGATCATCCGCCGAACCGACGGCCCGCTCAGCGGGTCGACAGTGATCCTGACCGGCGCCGGCAGCGGCCTCGGCCTGCACATCACCCGGCAGTTGCTGGGCAGCGGGGCCAGGGTCATCGCGAACTATTCGCGGTCGGCCGATGGGCTCGCTGCGATGGTCGACGAGGTGCCCGCCGACCGGCTCATCCCGGTCCAGGGGGACATCCGGGAAGAGGAAACGAGTGTGCAGCTCTGTCGAGTGGCCGCCGGCCATGGGGGGCCCGACGCCGTCATCCACAATGCCGGTGCCACCAGGGACGGTCTGCTGGTGACGATGAAGGCGGCGGACTGGGACGAAACCCATCAGGTGAATCTCCGCGGCGCGTTCTTTCTCACCAAGCATGCGGTTCGCAAAATGATGCCGCGCAAACACGGACGTTTCGTCTATATCTCCTCGGTGTCCGCGAGTACCGGCAATGAGGGCCAGACCAACTATTCCTCCAGCAAGAGTGGGCTCGACGGTCTGGCCAGATCGGTTGCCCAGGAGTACTACCGCTACAACATCGGTGCCGTTGTGCTCGCCGTCGGCATCGTCGACATCGGCATGAGCTCTCGGATGGACGCGGACTACCGCCGGAAGAAGCTGGACCGGCTGTTGGCCGGCGGATCAAAGCCCGAGCACATTGCCTCGATCGCGTCTTTCCTGTGCCAACCGGAGGCCGTTGCCATCAACGCCACCGTCGTCAAGGCCGACGGCGGCCTCAAGTTCTGAGCGGTCCCAGCGACCGCGCACCCGGGACGAATCTGCCGTCGTCAGCTGGCTGCAAGTCACCTACAAGAGCCACCGGCGATGGTGGTCCACGAAGCTCCCGCAACAACGTCAACAGCATTTCCTCTGGAGGACACTGTGCGCACCCTGCTATTCCGCCTGGGCGGCGCCGCGGCTGAACACCCGTGGCGGGTCATCAGCACTTGGCTTGGCATTCTGGCGGCGATATTCACCCTCTCGCTGCTGGTCGGCGGAAGTCCACGGGACGACTACAACGTCCCCGGATCACCGGCGCAGGCCGGAACGGACTTCCTGACAGGCCATTTCGCCGAGCGATCCGGCACCGATGCCAGGGTGGTCATCCACTCGAAGGACGGGCAGGTCGCCGCCGACGACCTGGCCAGCGTGTCCGACCGGCTCCGGGAACTGACCGGCGTCGGCGTCGTCGATCCGCCGAGAATGTCGGCCGACGGCGACACCGCCCTGATCAACATTTCCTACGACATCCCGGTGACCGACTTCACCGGGTCCGAAGGCATCGACGCCCTCGAGGCCGCGACCGCACCGCTGCGGGACGCCGGACTGCAGGTCGAACTGGGCGGTCAGGTCGCCGAGAACTTCTCGGCACCCAGCGGCACCGCCGAGGCCGTCGGGATCATCGCGGCCCTGATCATCCTGGTCATCGCCTTCGGCTCCGTTGTCGCGGCCGGGCTGCCGCTGGCCGTTGCGATGGTCGGGCTGGGCATCGGTTCGTCGCTGATCGCGATCATGGCCGCCTTCACCAGCGTCAGCACCACCGCACCGACCATCGCCTCCATGGTCGGGATCGGGGTGGGCATCGACTACGCCCTGCTCCTGGTCAGTCGACACGTCGAAGGGCTGAAGGAAGGACTGTCCATTCCCGAGGCGGCCGCCCGCGCCAACGGCAGCGCCGGTGTGTCGGTGATCTTCGCCGGCACCACGGTGCTGGCCTCGCTGCTCGGACTCCGGCTGGCCGGGCTGCCGATCTACTCGTCGTTCGGGTTCGCCACGCTGGCGGTCGTCAGCTCGGTCATGGTCACCGCGGTCACCCTGGTGCCGGCCCTGTGTGGTCTGGCCGGCTACCGGCTGCTGCGCCGCAAGGACCGGGAAGTGCTGATCCTGCGCCAGCGGTTGGCGAGCGGGACAGCGGTGCACGGCCGCAAGTACATCGGACGGCACCGGCCGATGCTGGCCCGCTTCGCGCCGACGCTGACCGCGAAGTGGGCGGCACGCATCGGACGCCGGCCGTGGCCATGGGCCACTCGGGGCACTGACCATCCTGCTGCTGCTCGCCGCGCCGGTGCTGAACATGCGGACCTGGCCACAGGACGCCGGCAGCCAGCCCGAATCGAACACGACCCGCCAGGCGTACGACCTGGTCGCCGCGGAATTCGGACCTGGCGCCAATGGCCCGTTCGCTGCTGGCCGTCGACACGTCGCAATACCCGGTCAGCGCCCTGCCGGACCTGTTCGCTCGGTCAGCGCCGAACCCGGGGTGGCCGCTGTCGCGCCGCCGGTTGTCAATGCTGCCGGCGATGCCGCGCTGATCGTGGTGCAGCCGACGACGGCCCCGGACGACGAGGCAACCACCGAGCTGCTCCAGCGACTGCGGACCCAGGTGCTGCCGTCCGGCGTCATGGTGACCGGGCTGGTCCCGATCTACGCGGACATCTCCGAGCGACTCGCCGATCGGTTGTGGGTCGTCGTCGCCTTCGTCGTCGCGTTGTCGCTGATCCTGCTGACCAGCATCTTCAGGTCGGTCGTTGTCGCGGTCAAGGCAGCGGTGATGAACCTGCTGTCGGTGGCCGCCGCCTACGGGGTGATGGTCGCTGTGTTCCAGTGGGGTTGGGGTTCGTCGCTGCTCGGCCTGCCGCATGCGGTTCCGGTGTCCAGTTGGGTGCCGATCCTGATGTTCACCATCCTGTTCGGACTGTCCATGGACTACCACGTGTTCCTGCTGTCCCGGATCCGCGAGGACTGGCTCGCCACCGGTGAGGCGCACGGCAGCGTCGTTCGCGGGTTGGCACTGACCGGCCGGATCATCACCAGCGCCGCCGCCATCATGGTGGCCGTCTTCATCGGCTTCGCGCTGGACGCCGACATCACGGTCAAGATGATGGGCTTCGGGATGGCCGTCGCGGTCTTCGTCGACGCGACGCTGGTGCGGATGGTGCTGGTGCCGGCCAGCATGTCCCTGCTCGGCCAGGCCAACTGGTGGTTGCCGGGCTGGCTCGACCGGCTGCTGCCGAATCTGGAGATCGACAAGGAGTACCCGGCGGAGCCCGCAGGGTCCACCGAATCCGCCGCTGACGAATCCCCTGCACCGGTGGAGCCGGCCGCACAGAATTCCGAACCGAGCACCGAAGAATTGCAAACCGCTCCGCAGGCCCGGCCGGAACGTCGGGTAGCACCGAACGAATTCGCCCGGCACCGCCGCGAGGAATCCCGCGAATTCGCCATCGCAAGCCACGTCTGAGAACAGGAAAATGACATGAACGAGCACACATTGAGCATTACGATTCCGGCCGGACTTGCAGACGTTCGCGCCTGCCTGCTGGACGCCGACGCGCTCCCCCGATGGAATCCCGCATTCACCGCGATCGAGCGCTCGGCGACGTCACCCGAGAGCTATGTCGTCACGGTACGGGGCATCGTCAAGGGCACCTTCCGGTACGACCTGGTCGAGCCGAAACGCTTGGAGGGCTCCTGGAGTTTCCCCGGATTCCATGAGTCGAATCAGTGGGTGCTCGCCGAGAGCGGCGACGGCACAACTACTGTCACCCACTCCTTCCAGAATTCCGGACCCGTCGCCACACTGCTCGGTTCGGCATTCGCCACCGTTGCGGAGCAGCGCCTCACCCGGCTGTCCCGTGAGGTCAGCAGTCGACGGGCGCTGCGCACCGCCACCCAGAGCTGAACCCGGCCGGGCCCGTGCCCGGACCACCCGATGACGAAAAGGCCCCTTCCGCAAATTCCAGCGGACGGGGCCTTTTCGCGCGTCCATTGATTCTGGTGCGCCGTGCGGTGCCGTGCAATTTCCGGTATTTATTGGCCGCGCCGGCGCTCAACTGTATATAGCACTATCCCCTGATATTTCCAGGAATTCGACAACCGCACTTACCCAGAGGAGATTGTGAGCATGATCAATGTCAACGGTGTCGTGATCATCGATGAGAGCACCCGCCGGTTGCGGTGGGATCATCAGGTGGCAAAGACCCCGCCGCCGCAAATGGTGGAGCAGTGGATCATCGCGGACCTGTGGCCGGACAAGAGCACGCGCGCTCGCCTGCGCCGGCAGATCGAGCACGGCCAGCCGACCCTGGTGCTGCTCGAGCGGGAGGCGCCGATCGTGGTCATTCCGCGGGAGAACGTGCCGACGGTGCCGGTCGGCGCCGTCGTCACCGATCAGGACGACGAATTGGTGACGTTGACGGTTCCGCTGCTGAACTGGCTGAGCCCGACAGGTCGAGACCGGGGCCTGGCGTTCGCCACCCAGGCACGGCGGATCGTGGAGACCACCGCCCGGCCGTTGCTGCCGCCGTTGCTGGTGGAGGACGACCTCATCGGAACCCGGGAGCCGCTTCGATTCGCCTACCGGACCGGATCGATTCCGATCGTCAATCACCTGCTGTTCGACGCCATCGACGTGCTGTACGGCACCAAGGCGCCTGCTCGGCTGCACATCGCCGGTGAGAACACGCCAGAGGTCGGGGCCTGGCCGCAGCGACTGCCAGCAGCGCACATCGCCTGACCCGACACCGGGATCGGCGCCGCAGCGCTGCGGCGCCGATCCCAGCGGACAGGTGAGTCAGCTGACCGCGGCCCGGCCGGCTTCCAGCCGCGCGACCGGTACCCGGAACGGCGAGCAGGACACGTAGTCCAGCCCGGTCTTGTGGAAGAAGTGGATGGACTCCGGGTCGCCGCCGTGCTCACCGCAGACGCCGAGCTTGAGGCCGGGCTTGGTCTTGCGACCCTCCGCTGCGGCGATCTCCACCAGCCGGCCGACGCCGTCGCCGTCGATGGTCTCGAACGGCGACACCGTGAACACGCCCTTCTCCAGGTAGGCGGCGAACACCGAGGACTCGACGTCGTCGCGGGAGAAGCCCCAGGTGGTCTGGGTCAGGTCGTTGGTGCCGAAGGAGAAGAAGTCCGCGGCGTCGGCGATCCGGTGCGCGGTCAGCGCCGCCCGCGGCAGCTCGATCATCGTGCCGATCGGGATGGTCAGCGTGACCCCCTTCTCGGCGGCGACCTCGGCGAGGATCTGCTCGGTCTCGTCCCGGACCAGGTGCAGCTCCATCACCGAGCCGACCAGCGGGACCATGATCTCGACCTTCGGGTCCTTGCCGGCCGCGATCTGGTCGCTGGCCGCCTCGGCGACCGCCCGGACCTGCAGGGCGAACAGGCCCGGCGTCAGCAGACCGAGCCGCACGCCGCGCAGACCCAGCATCGGGTTCGATTCGTGCAGCTTCTCCACCGCGGCCAGCAGCTTGCGGTCGGCGTCGACCTGCGCTCCGGTCTCGCCGGTCGCCTCGGCGAGGGCGACCTTGACCGCGAGTTCGGTGCGGTCGGGCAGGAACTCGTGCAGCGGCGGGTCCAGCAGCCGGATGTTCACCGGCAGCCCGTCCATCGCGTCCAGCAGTTCGGTGAAGTCCTGGCGCTGCAACGGCAGCAGCGCGGCCAGCGCGTCGTCCCGTTCCTCGCGTGGTGCCGGCCAGGATGACCCGCTCGATCAGCGTGCGCCGGTCGCCGAGGAACATGTGCTCGGTACGGCACAGCCCGATGCCCTGCGCGCCAAGGGATCTCGCCCGGATCGCGTCCTCGGCGGTGTCCGCGTTGGCGCGGATCGCCAGCCGGCGCCGGACGTCGGCGTGGGTGAGCAGCCGGTCGACCGCCTTGACCAGGGCGGTGGTCTCGTCGTCGACGCTGTCCAGCGCGGCGGCCAGCCCGGACTCGATGTAGGTCTCCACCGGTGACGGCACCACGGGCATGGCGCCCGAGGAAGACCTCGCCGGTCGACCCGTCGATGCTGATCTCGTCGCCCTCCTTGATCAGCACGGTGCCGACCGTGGCGGTCCGCGAGTGGGCATCGACATCGAGTGCCTCCGCGCCGCAGACGCAGGTCTTGCCCATGCCGCGGGCGACGACGGCCGCGTGCGAGGTCTTGCCGCCGCGGGCGGTCAGGATGCCGTTCGCGGCGATCATGCCCTCGAGGTCGTCCGGGTTGGTCTCCTTGCGGACCAGCACGACCTGCTCGCCGCGCTCGGCCCAGGCCTTCGCGGTCGGCGAATCGAAGACCACCCGGCCGACCGCGGCGCCCGGCGAGGCGGCCATGCCCTTGGTCAGCAATTCGCGGGCCGCCGACCGGTCGAACTGCGGGAACATCAGCAGCGCCAGCTGCGAGCCGGAGACCCGGGACAGCGCCTCGTCCATGGTGATCAGGTTCTCGTCGACCAGTTGCCCGGCGATCCGGAACGCGGCGGCCGCGGTGCGCTTGCCGACCCGGGTCTGCAGCATCCACAGCTTGCCGCGCTCGATGGTGAACTCGATGTCGCACAGGTCGCGGTAGTGGGTCTCCAGCCGGCGCATCACCTTGGTCAGCTGCTTGTGCGACGACGGGTCGAGCGCCTTCAGGTCGTCCAGCGACAGGGTGTTGCGGATACCGGCGACGACGTCCTCGCCCTGCGCGTTGGACAGGTAGTCGCCGTAGGCGCCGGTCTGGCCGGACGCCGGGTCCCGGGTGAACGCAACACCGGTGCCGCTGGTCTCGCCGAGGTTGCCGAACACCATGGTGCAGATGTTCACCGCGGTGCCGAGGTCCTGCGGGATCCGCTCGCGGCGGCGGTACAGCCGCGCCCGGTCGGTGTTCCAGGAATCGAAGACGGCCCGGATGGCCATGTCGAGCTGCTCGCGCGGGTGCTGCGGGAACTCCTGGCCGGAATGCTCCCGGACGGCATCCTTGAACGTCGTCACGAGCGACTTGAGATCGTCGACGTCGAGGTCGACGTCGCTGGAGACGCCCTTGCTGGACTTGGCCTTGTCCAGCGCGTCGGAGAAGACCTCGCCCGGCATCTCCAGCACGGTCTTGCCGAACATCTGCAGCAGCCGGCGGTAGGAGTCCCAGGCGAACCGCTCGTCGCCGGATTCCTCGGCGAGGCCCTTGACGCTGGCGTCGTTGAGCCCGATGTTCAGCACCGTCTCCATCATCCCGGGCATCGAGAACGCGGCCCCGGAACGCACGCTGACCAGCAGCGGGTCATGCCGATCGCCCAGCCGGCGGCCGATGTTGTCCTCGAGATGACGCAGCGCCATCGTCACCTGCACCCGGAGCGCACCCGGCTCGCTGCCCTGCGCGAGGTACTCCCGGCAGGCCTCGGTGGTGATGGTGAACCCGGGCGGCACCGGCAGGCCGAGCTTGGTCATCTCGGCCAGGTTGGCACCCTTGCCGCCGAGCAGATCCTTCTGGTCCTTGTTGCCCTCGGTGAAATCGAATACGTAGCTCGTCGTCATTGGTTCGTCCTTCGTGAGTTGGGCGGACATCATCAGGCGGCGGACTTCTTCAGTGGGCAAACATGTTGGGCGGATCCGAACCGCTCGGCAGCGTCGCCAAGGGGACGCGGATGATTCGCGTGCAATCCCGTCATTGGGCATTACCGGTTCTGGAGACAATAGGGGTCGAAGCAGCTCGGAAAAAGGAAATACAGTGTGGCCTGGGCCACACTGTACTATTTCCTGCGCGACCGGCGTGCAATCTCCGCATCGAGATTCGTTGCTGCCCAACAGGCTTATGGAGCGGCAAGCAGTGCGGAGTGACAACCACCACGTCGAATGTTCGATCTTGTTTGATTATTTTCTATTGCGGTTTAATACGGCGTTTCCTGGGCTTATCAAGGCTAATTCATCGCTGACTCGAACCGCCGCCGACTACCGGGCGGCGCTCTTCTCCCTGGCCAGGTCGATGGCCACGTCGATGATCATGTCCTCCTGCCCGCCGACGTAGCCGGCCTCGCCGACCCGGCGCAGGATCTCGTGGGCGGACACCCCGTACCGGTCGGCGGCCCGCTCGGCGTGCAGCAGGAACGAGTTGTAGACGCCGAACCGGCCCTGCACGATCGAGGCACGATCGGCCACCGGCATCCTGGTGATCATCGGCTTCAGCACCTCTTCGGCCGCAGCCAGCGCCAGGTCGACATCGACACCCGTCGGCACCTCCAGCAACTCGAAGGTGGTCGCCAGGATCTCGGTCGGCGAGTTGCCGGCGCCGGCACCCAGCGCGCACAGCGTGCCGTCGATCTGCCGGGCGCCGTTCTCGTAGGCGACGATCGAGTTGGCGACACCCAGCGACAGGTTCTGGTGGCCGTGGAAGCCGACCTGCGCGTCGTCACCCAGTTCGGCGACCAGCGCCTGCACCCGGTCCCGGACGTGATCGGGCAGCAACGCACCGGCGGAATCGACCACGTAGACGCACTGGCAGCCGGCGTCGGCCATGATGCGCGCCTGCTTGGCCAGATCCTCCGGTCCGATCCGATGCGACAGCATCAGGAATCCAACAGTCTCCATGCCCAGCTCGCGGGCCGCCCCGAAGTGCTGGACCGAGACGTCGGCCTCGGTGCAGTGCGTCGCCACCCTGGCGACCCGGGCGCCGACGCCGTGCACCGCGCGCAGGTCCTCGACGGTGCCGAGGCCCGGCAGCACCAGCACGGCGATCTTCGCCTGTTTGACGGTCTGCACGGCCGCCTCGACCAGCTGGACGTCGGTGCGGGCGCCGAACCCGTAGTTGAAGGACGAGCCGGACAGCCCGTCCCCGTGCGTCACCTCGATCACCTGCAGCCCGGCGGCGTCCAGGGCGCCGGCGACCTTGACGACGTCGTCCTCGGTGAACTGGTGCCGGACGGCGTGACTGCCGTCGCGCAGGGTGCTGTCGGTCAGCCGCACGGCTGGCTTGTGTCGTCGTCGGTGCTCATCGGTTCGCCGCCTTTGCTGTCACGATCAGTTCGCCGGCGCGCACCGCGGCGGCGGTCATGATGTCGAGATTTCCGGCCCACTCGGGCAGGTAGTCGCCGTTTCCCTTGACCTCCAGGAACACCGCGACCCGGCCGTTGCCGTGCCACAACGGATTCGGGTCGTCGAACTGCGGGTCGCTGCGCAGCTGATAACCGGGCACGTACTTCTGCACCTGCGGCGACCATCGCGATGGATCGATTCGGTGATCGCGTCCTGGTCGACGTCCGGGCCGATCGCACAGAACACCGTGTCGCGCATGATCATCGGCGGCGACACCGGGTTCAGGATGATGATCGCCTTGCCGCGCTCCGCGCCGCCGACCGCCTCGATGGCGTGCGAGGTCGTCTCGGTGAACTCGTCGATGTTGGCCCTGGTGCCCGGCCCGGCGGAGCGGGAGGCGATGGAGGCGACGATCTCCGCGTACGGCACCGGGGTCACCCTGGAGACGGCGTGCACGATCGGGATGGTCGCCTGGCCGCCGCAGGTGATCATGTTGATGTTCGGTGCGCCGGCGTGGATGTCGACGTTCACCGCGGGACAGACGAACGGCCCGACGGCCGCGGGCGTCAGGTCGACGGCGATGATCCCGGCGTCGGCGTAGCGGGTGGCGTTGGCGATGTGCGCCTTGGCCGAGGTGGCCTCGAAGACCAGGTCGGGCAGCTCATCCTGCGCCAGCAGCCAGTCGACACCGCCGGCGCTGGCCTCGACGCCGAGCTTGCCGGCCCGCGCCAGACCGTCGGAGGACGGGTCGACACCGATCATGTAGCGCACCTCGATGGCGTCGCTGCGCTGCAGCTTGACGAGCAGGTCGGTGCCGATGTTGCCGGGACCGACGATGGCCGCGGTCGGCTTGGCCGGCCGTCGTGCTGCGACCGGCGGGTTGGGGTGGTGGTGGTCATGCGTTGCCTCCTTGCGTAGGTCGTTGCACTGTGCCCACAGCGCAGGCCATCATCAAGCCATGCGTACCGGTGAACGGAACACTTTCGACTCTGTGGTCGGTCGAGCAGCCGCCCTGCTGGGTGCCTTCGACGCCCGGCACCTGTCGATGGGGGTGTCCGAACTGTCCCGCCGATCGGGGCTGCCGAAGTCGACGACCGCCCGGTTGGCGGCCGAACTGACCACCCATGGATTCCTCGAGAAGGCCGAGGGCACCGACCTCAAACTCGGCACCAAGCTGTTCGAACTGGGCGAGCTGGCCTCCCGGCAGCGCAAGCTCCGCGAGGTGGCGCTGCCCTACATGGCGGACCTGCGTCAGGTCAGCCGGCAGACGGTCCATCTGGCCGTGCTGGTGGATACCGACGTGATGTACGTGGAGATCGTCCGCAGCCGGGACGCACCGCGGATGCCGTCCGAGGTCGGCGGCCGGTTGCCGGCGCACGCCGCCGGGGTCGGTAAGGCGCTGCTGGCCTTCTCGCCCGACGATGTCGTCCAGGCCGTCATCGATCGGGGCCTGCCTGCGGTCGGTCCGCGGACGATCACCGCGCCCGGTCTGCTGCTCCGCGAACTGCGCCGGATCCGGGATTCGGGCATCGCCTACGAGAGCGAGGAGTCCGCCCACGGCGTCGGCTGCGCGGCCAGTCCCATCCTCGGACCGGACGGTCAACCCGTTGCGGCCATGTCGATCTCGGGCTGGAACGGCACACTCGACCTGCGTCGGGTCGGCCCGGCGGTCAAGACGGCGGCGTTGGCGTTGAGCCGGGATCTGCAGCTCCGCGGGCCGGCGAGTGCGCCGTCGTGGGCGGTGCCGCGCTGACCAACCCAGGTAACGACGCGCAGGCAGGAAAGCGCAGGTAGGAACCTGTCACTCGCGGGCCGCACGCAGCACCGCGGTCGCGGTGTCGGCCGCGGACCGCGCTGCTTCGGCGACGGGTAGCGCGCGGAATTCCGGGGTGTTCGCCTCGACGCAGTACGGTCCGGCGTACCCGGCCCGCTGCACGGCGCGGACCAGCCCGACGACATCCAGGTCACCCTCTCCCGGAAGCTTGCGCTGCGCCGCGGGCGTGGGTCAGGAAGTCGTCGTGCACCAACGGGCCGTCGTTGAGCTGCACGGCGGCGATCCCGGCGCCCGGCAGGTCGTTCAGCTGGTCGACAGTCGCGCCGCCGTTGAAGAAATGCCAGACGTCGATCATCAGCCCCGCATTGGACGCGCCGGCCCGGCGAATGATCTCGGTCGCAATTCCGATGTTCGTCAACGCCGACCACGGAAAGGCCTCGACCGCCACCAGCAGCCCGCGCGTCGCGAGCCGGTCCGCGTTCGCCCGCAACGAGGCCGCGGCCGCGGCCAACATCCCATCGCCGTCCAGCGAAACGTCGCCACGGAACTCGCCGGCACTGACATGGCGACCACCGAATGCCTCGGCTACCGCCTCTATTCCGCCGAGAGTTGGTGCGAGCGAACCACTGTCGGCCAACGCCCAGCCGCCAAGGAATTCGATCTCGACGAGTTCGAGTCCGTTGATCCGCAGCACGGCCTGCATTTCGCCGACGTCGACGCCGGCCGCGACAGTTCGCGGCAGATCGTCCGCGTGTAGGCCGATCCCGGTGAACCCGGCCGCGGCGGCCGCCTCGCACCGCTCGATGAACGTGTTGCGCGGCGGGTCGGCGAAACCGCCGCCGGACAGTGTGAAGAAACTGGCCACCAGATCCGGCGTGCGACTCACGGCATCAGCCACGGAAGGCGGTGGCCTCGATCATGATCTTGGCGTTCTCGCCCGGCCGACCGAACTCGGCCGACTGGATCGCCGACCGCGCCGGACGGTGCTCGCCGAAACGCTCGGCCCAGACCTTGTTGAAGGCCGGTCGGTCGCGCTGCAGATCGCGCATGACGATGCCGACCCGCACCACGTCGGTCAGCTGTGCCCCAGCCGCGGCCAGGATGGCGACCAGGTTGTCGAAGACCTGCTGGGCCTCTGCGGAGACGTCCGCCGGGATCGCCCGATCTGCCGGATCGACGCCGAACAATGCCGACACGAAGATCCAGCCGCCCGCCGACACCGCCTGCGGCACCGGACCGGTGTGCGGCGGGGCGTCGTCGGTGTGGATGATCTCCACGAAAGCCTCTTCTCGTGAACGGTTCTCGCAGATGGTTAGCGGCCTGCTGGTCCGATCAGCCCTTGCCGCTGGCCGGCTGGGAGGTCTCACCGTCGGCCACCGCAACGCCTGCGACGGGTTCCGCTGCCGGGTCCGGCTCGGTCGTGGCGGGCCCCCACGTCACCACGAGTTCCTTGCGGGCACCGAACTTCTCCAGATGACGCTGCAGCACGTCCTGCACGTGCGCCAGCGATTCCAGGTCGGCGGCAGTGGCCCGCAGGACCAGCTCACCCGGCATCGGCAGCACCGTGCCGACGCCGTAGGCGAACAGCAGCCGACCGGCCGGCGCAGGCTGGTCGGGCAGCGGTTCCATCTTCACCTTGTGGCCGAGGTGCGACAGCAACTGCTTGCCGTACCGCGCGGACGCATCGGTCGTGACGACCGCGATCGACAGCAACATGTCAGCCCTCGCTCACCTGATAGCCAGCCCTCGCCGGCTGCCGACTGCGGATCACGCCCCGTAGACCTCGATCGCGCCGAGGCCGTCGAACTCGAACGTCACACTGCCACCGGCCACCACGGGAACAGGCGCGGTGACGCCACCGGAGAAGATCAGCTGGCCGGCCTTCAGGCTCTCGCCCTCGGCGGCCAGCTGGTTGGCCAGCCAGGCCACCGATGCGGCCGGGTGACCCATCACCGCCGCGCCGGCCGCCGTCATCACCACCTCGCCGTCGACCCGCACCACGCAGCCGAGCAGATGCAGCTCGAGTTGGTCGGGGCGGCAGGGCGATCGGGCCGAGATAGAAGGCGCCGGCACTGGCATTGTCGGCGACGACGTCGCCGAGGGTGAACTTGAAGCCCTGGTAGCGGGAATCGAGCACATCGACGGCGCCGTAGATCAGCTTGGTGGCCGCCAGCACCGAGGTCACCGTCGCCGGGGCCTCGATGTCCTCGCCGAGCAGAAAGGCGATCTCGGATTCGACTCGAGGGTGGATGAACCGGTCGAAGGCAATCGGGTCGCCGTAGGTGGACAGCATCGAGGCGGTGACCCGGCCGTACAGCGGCGAGTCGACGCCCATCGCCCGCTGCTTGTTGCGGCTGGTCAGGCCGAGTTTGTAGCCGACCAGCCGGTCGCCGGCGTCGAGCTTGGACTGCACGAAGGCCCGCTGGGCCGCATAGGCGGTCGCGATGTCCGGGTCGCCGTAGGTCTCGCTGATCTGCGGGACCTCCTGGCGATCCCGCTCGCCGGCGATCAGGATCTGGGCGATCTCCTCGGCGGTGATCGTCACCGCTGTTAGTTCGCGGCTTCCGGAGAACCGGACCGTGACCCCACCGAGGTGCGCGAAATCGGCACGGAAGACATCGCCCGGCTGCACCGGGACCATCTTGTGCACGGCGCCCGGCAGCACGATGTCGCCGGCCTTGAGTCCGGCGCCGAGGCTGCCCAGCTTGTTGGCCAGCCAGGCGACGCAGCGGGCCGGGTTTCCCAATGCGGCTGCGCCGGCACCGGTGTCGATCACCTCACCGTGCCGGGCGACCACCACGCCCAGCAGTCGCAGATCGAGGTCCTCGACCTTGCGCATCCGGCCGCCGACCACCAGCAGACCGGACGACGCGTTGTCCGCGACGGTGTCGACCAGCTTGATCTTCCAGTCCGCGACCCGGCTGTCGACGACCTCGACCGACGGCAGTGCACCGGCGATCGCCGCGCAGTGCGCGTGCGGTGGTCACTCCGGGGCCGGCCAGGTCGGTCTCCATCAGGAAGGCCAGTTCCGCCTCGACCCGCGGCTGGTTCAGCCGGCCGAGGTCGATCAGGTCGCCGTCCTCGACGAACATCGCGTCGGTGAGCACGCCGAAGTCGGGTTCGTCGACGCCCAGCAACTGCTGCATGGGCGCCGAGGTCAGGCCGACCTTGCGGCCGATCGCGATCTCGCCGCGGGCGATTCGGCGATCGATGTTGATGGTCTGGATCGCGTAGGCGTCCTCGACCACCAGGCTCGGGTAACGCTCGGTCAGCGGCGAGATCGGCTTGGCCGTCTGATCCGCCTCCCAGAGCTCGTCGGCGAGTTGTTGATGCAAAGAGTCATCGGTCACCTGTGCAGACTTCCGGCCCCACCGGCGCGGAGCAACCGGACCCGTTGGCGCTTCCGGGCAGTGGGAACTTTTCCGCCCGCGAATTGCCTCTCACCCGTCGGTGTGTCAGCGCCCGTCCGGTAGGTCGCGGAGCCGGTCCGGCAATTGTCGGCGCGAGGTCACGCCCAACTTGGCGAACGCATTCCGCAGGTGGTACTCGATCGTCTTGATGCTGACCACCAGTTCGTCGGCGATCTCCCGATTGCTGCGCCCCTGGGCGGCCAACCGCGCGACGACCAGTTCCTGTGACGTCAGCCCGGCCCGGTCCCGGCCGATCCTGGCGGCGGGGTGCAGTCCGGATGCCGCAAGTTCCCGCACGCACCGGTCGGCGTAGGGCGCCGCGCCGAGCGCCACGAACCGTTGCCGCGCCGAGTCCAGCAGGTCAGCCGCCCGCCTGCGCTGCCCGGCCCGGCGCAGGAATCGTCCGGCGGCCAGCTCGATCCGCCCCCGCTCGAACGGCACCGACAGACCCTCGGTTGCCTGCAGCGCCAGCGCGAACGCCGCGTCGGCCTGATCATGCCGGCCGGCCGCCGCCTCGAGTGTCCCGCGCGCCCTGGCCAACCTGGCGATTGCGGTGCGGCGTCCCCGGTGTTCGGCGAGCTTCTCGTGGCCGAGCAGGAATTCGTCGGCCTCGTCCAGCCGCCTGGCCGCGACCAACGCATCGGCATAGAGGTCCTGCCAGGGCCAGAAGCCGGGCTCGTCGGCCGCGTCCCGGTTCGGGAATCGCAGAACCGGCTCCAGCGCGGCGAGCACATCGGCCGGGTTGCCTCTGGCCTCGCCCACCCGCGCCCGCGACATCGCAAGCGCCACAACGGATCGCTCGTAGTTGGGTGCCGCGGCCGTCATGGCGGCGAGATACGAATCCGCCGTCGCCCAATCGCCGCGTCCGGCCGGTACCAGCACAGCGATGCCGAGCACCGCGGTCTGCATGAAACCGAAGTCGGATTCCAGGTTGATCGCGACCGCGCGATCGGCGTGCAACAGGGCGTCGTCCCAGGCGCCGGCCACCCATTCGGTCCGGGCGAGGTAGGCGAAGCTGAACGCCGAGGTATTCAGAATGCCCAGCCGGGACGCCGTCGTGGCGACCGATTCGAGATCGGCCCTGGCCGCATCAAGGTCGTCGTCGACCAGTCGCAGCACGCCGCGGGCGGATCGCGGGTTGAGCCAGAGTTGGTCGGCATCGCCGGGTAGCTCGCGGGCGGAATCCGCCGCGGCGACCGATTCCGTCGTCCGGCCGGCATAGCCGAGGCCATGGACGAGATAGGTGACGGCCACGGCGCGGATGGCGGCGCCGGAATCATCCGGGCCCGCTGCGATGACTGCAAGCGCCCGCTCGCACCAGGCAACGGTGGCGGTGGCGTCCAGTCGCCCGTACCAGTGGATCGCCGTCATCAGGGCGACGGTCGCGGCGATTTCGGCATCCTGCGCGGGGTCGAGTGCCGCCCAGGCAGCCGTCAGCAGCCGCTCGGCCTCGCCAGGTTGTTCAGCGGCCATGGCCAGTGAGCCGAGAACGACGTCCCGCAGCGGGCCGTCGGGGTAACCGACGATCTCGGTCGCATAGCCGGCAGCGGCCGCCGCGTCACCACGGACGATCGTCCACAGGACGGCCCGCATCACCCTGCGTTGCGCTTCCTGCGGGTCCGGGCTCAGCCGACTGGCCGAAACCAGATGCGCCGCAGCGCTTTCCCAGGACTGTCGGCGGGCCTCCCGGTCCGCGAACGCGGTGAGATCGGCTGCCAGCAGCTCGTCCGGCTCGGCCGCGGCGGCCACCCGGTGTCGCAACACCGCCGACTCGTCCGGCATCACCGCGGCGGCCGCCGTATGCAAGGCATGCCGGCGGACCGGACCGAGCGCCTCGTAGATCGCCGCCCGGACCAACGGGTGCGGGAAGGACAGCGTCCACGGCGAACTCGCCTCGGACACCCGCAGCAGGTCGTGCCGGGTCGCCTCGTCGATGGCTTCGAGCAGCCGGGTCCGCGCGGTCGGCGACCTCCGCGAGCGCGGCGGCCAGTCGGCAGCGGGCAGTGCGGGCCGAGCACGGCAGCGGCGTCGATCAGCCTGCGGGTCGGCTCGGCGCAGGACGCGTACCGGTCCTGCACGAGCCGGCGAAAGGACCGCGGCGACGGCAGTAGCTGGTCCTCGTTGCCCCATTCGGACGGCGGGAACTCCTCCAGCAGCGCGCTGGCGTGCAACGGGTTGCCCTGCGTTCCGTAACGGAGCCGCCGAGCGGCCACCGCGCCGATACCGTCGATGCCCATCTCGGCGGCGAGATCCCGCAGATCCTCCTCATCGAGGCCGCGCAGCCGGAGCACGGTGCCGCGCTGCCCGCTGATCAGTCGACCCAGGCTCTCCGGCAGATCGGTGATGCTGTCGTCGCGGACCGCGATGAGGGTGAGCACCTGATCGGCGGCGAGCCGGCGCAGCGCGAAGATCAGCGCCTGCAGGGACGGCCGATCCGCCCAGTTCGCGTCGTCGACGGCGAGGATCACCGCGTTCGACTGCTGGCTGGAGCCGCCGAGGCGGTCGAGGAATTCCAACAGCCGGGTGCCGACGGTGACCGGGTCGTCGACGGCGTTCGGCCGGTCCGGCCGGGAGCCGATCGCTGTCTTGGCCGGCAGCTGGCCGCCGCGGCCGGCGGCGCCACCGGTCTGGACTTCTGATAGATCGGCGGCTCGGCGGATTGAGATTGGCCGCCGCTGGATGGTCGATTGTCCACCGACCGGGCCATTTGCTCGACGACGCCGTAGGCCAGCAGTTCCTCGGTTTCCTCGCCGCTCGCCCAGACCACAACTGGCCCGGGTTCGGATCGGACCTCGGCCAGGAAATGCTCGAGCAGGGCCGTCTTTCCCTATCCCGGCCGGGCCCTGGATCTGCACGATCTGGGGTCGGCCGGCGAGCGCGTCAACCAGACGGGCACGCAGAACCGCGAGCTCGGGCTGGCGACCGACGAATGGAGCCATCACATCCCTGTGGGTCCGCGAGCGCACCGGCTCGGTTGGGCGCTGTCCGCCCGGCGACTGCGACCTACCGCCGGCGCACCCGTCGACCGCCGCATCACGACCGCGTCCGGGACCGGTCATGCGACGTCATGAATGACGTCAGTGCGGTGACGCGGGGCCAACGGCGACCGCCCCGCGGGGCAGCGCCGCCTCGAGCACCCCTTGATGCAGCGCACGCCCGACCTCGGAGACCAGCAGCTCGTCGTACCAGTAGGCGGCGACCTCCCGGACCATCTCCGGGTCGTCGAAGCCCAACAGCACAACGCCGGTGGTGTCGGTGTTGTCCAGCGCAACCGCATTGGCGATGCCGATGCCGACCCCGCTGCGGACCATCGCGACCAGGGTCTGCGGGGCGTCGACCGTGGTTCGGGGAGCGGTGTCCAGGCCCCGGTCGGCCAGCATGGAGACGATCTCCGGCTCGGCGTTCGCCGACATCCCGCTGACCACCAGCGGAAACCCGGCCAGCTGTTGGGTCGAAATGACCGACCTTCGATCCGTCGCGGAATGCGGCACGGTCGGTTGCTCCGTCGCCACCGCCGGCCGAGCGCCCGCCCTGGCCAGCAGATGGTCGACCGGGACCACCGCCAGCAGCGGTTCCCGCCACAGCAGCTGTTCCTGCATTCCCGGGGCCTGCGGGTGCGCCAGGGTCGGCAGCACCGCGAGCACGAATCCGTCCGCGGGATGCCGTCGCTCACCGTCGTCCTGCCAGCCGTGTTCGGACAGCGCCACCCTGGCCCGCGGGTGCGCCACCAGCAATTTCGCGAGCACGTCGGGAAACATCGCGCCGCCGATACACGGCGTGGTCAGCACGGCCAACGATTCTTCGTCCATTGCCCGCAGTACCCCGATTGCGGATCGAGCCGAGCCGACATCGGCGAGGATGTCCCGCGCGTGGGTGGCGAAGATCCGGCCGGCCGGCGTCACACTCGCCGGCCTGCGGGTCCGGTCGATCAGCAGCACGCCGAGCTCCCGCTCGAGTGCCGCGATATGTGCACTCACCCGCGACTGCGAGCGGTGGACCTGCGCAGACGCTGCCGTGAAGCCACCGCGGTCGACGACCGCGAGGATAGGTCTCCAGCCAGTCCAGTTCCACCCCAACATGATTCGGACCGCAGGCCGACGTTCGCCCCAGTGATACACCCTGGGATCGCCGGAGGCGCACCCAAGGGACAGGTTCTTCCATCCGTGTCGCGGATTGTTTCCTTGGGATGACGCGCTGGTGCAAATGGCACTACCTTGTGTTTGCTAGGTGTGGACTTGATCACCGAAGAGCGGGCTCACTCTGCGCACTCGATGCTACTGCAGTGCCCATGAGACGAGGAGGATCCAATGGCGGGTAACTCCACCGAATCAGGACGATCAGTCACCAGCAAGATCACCTCCATCCTGCTCACCTTCACCGAAGGCAGCGAACACTCCCTCACCGAAATCGCCCGCCTCGCAGGCCTTCCCATCTCCACCGCACACCGACTCACCTCAGAACTCGCCTCCTGGCGACTCCTGGAACGCACCGACGACGGCCACTACCGGGCCGGCCTGCCACTCCGCATGATCGGCACCGTCGACGCCTGCCCACCCAGCATCGCCGAACGCGCACCCTGCGTCCTGGAAGACCTCTCCACCGCCACCAAAGCCCGCGCCCGCCTCGGCGTCCTGCAAGAACTCGACGTCGCCTACATCGAAAAACAACCAGGACCCCGCCCCGCCACCGCCTTCACCCCGGCCGCCACCCTGCCCGCACACCCCACCGCACTCGGCCGCGCCCTGCTCGCCTTCTCCCCCACCCGCACCGTCGAAATGACGATCATGCGAGGCCTCCGCCCCTACACCCAACACACCATCACCTCACCCGACCGATTCCGCCGCGCCCTGGCCGTCACCCGACTCACCCGCGTCGCCGTCACCCGCTGGGAACTCGAAGCCGGCGTCTGCGGCGTCGCCATGCCCGTCTTCGGACCAGGCGGCGACGTCGTCGCCGCCATCGAACTCGCCGTCCACGACCTCGCCAAAGACCTCCAACCCGTCATGGCCGCCCTCGCCATCGCCTCCCGCAGCCTCTCCCGGGAACTGGCCGGCGACGCCCGGCAGCACGGTTCCGGCGCAGGCATTGGCACCGGCTGGCGGAACGGACGTTGGCCGTCAGTTCATAACGCCGAACGAACCTCGCGACTCGACAGCTTGACATCGCCGCAGACTCGGCGTTGTGTCAGGTGTGCTGGTCACACAGCCGGCCTGGGACCGGCGCCGCCGCCCTGCGCCGCGACGCCACGAGATTCCGATCTCGCCGCCCGCACCTCCTTGATCTTTCGATTCCGCGGGGTCACGGCGCGTCATCGATCGGCCGTTGTCCGTTTCGAAATCCCAGTCAGTGGGTATCCGCACCTTCATAGGATCGCTCAGCCCGAGCGCACCTGATGCGGTCAGTTGACCATGAACGCCGCCGCATCCAGGCAATCATCAGCGTGCATCGACAGTGAGATGAGATCCAATGGCGGGTAACTCCACCGAATCAGGACGATCAGTCACCAGCAAGATCACCTCCATCCTGCTCACCTTCACCGAAGGCAGCGAACACTCCCTCACCGAAATCGCCCGCCTCGCCGGCCTTCCCATCTCCACCGCACACCGACTCACCTCAGAACTCGCCTCCTGGCGACTCCTGGAACGCACCGACGACGGCCACTACCGGGCCGGCCTGCCCCTCCGCATGATCGGCACCGTCGACGCCTGCCCACCCAGCATCGCCGAACGCGCACCCTGCGTCCTGGAAGACCTCTCCACCGCCACCAAAGCCCGCGCCCGGCTCGGCGTCCTGCAAGAACTCGACGTCGCCTACATCGAAAAACAACCAGGACCCCGCCCCGCCACCGCCTTCACCCCAGCCGCCACCCTGCCCGCCCACCCCACCGCACTCGGCCGCGCACTCCTCGCGTTCTCCCCCACCCGCACCGTCGAAATGACGATCATGCGAGGCCTCCGCCCCTACACCCAACACACCATCACCTCACCCGACCGGTTCCGCCGCGCCCTCGCCGTCACCCGACTCACCCGCGTCGCCGTCACCCGCTGGGAACTCGAAGCCGGCGTCTGCGGCGTCGCCATGCCCGTCTTCGGACCAGGCGGCGACGTCGTCGCCGCCATCGAACTCGCCGTCCACGACCTCGCCAAAGACCTCCAACCCGTCATGGCCGCCCTCGCCATCGCCTCCCGCAGCCTCAGCCGGGAGATCCGGAATCAGTGGCCAACCCCCACGCCGGCCCTGGCGAACGGACGGCGAACTCCGGTCGCCGTCGGTCAGGTCTTGACGTAACCGCCCGGACCCTGCTCGATCACCGGGTAGGTCCTGCTGCCCATCTGCGGTGGGTCCTGCAGCGGGCCCGAGCTGTTGGCGGACCAGACCGCCCAGTCCTTCCACCAGGTGTCCTTGCGGCGCTCGGCGGTGGCGTTCCACTCCGCGCCGGTGGCCGGCAGGGAATCGCTGTCGCTGACCATGTGCCAGGCCTTCGGCCCGGGCGGGCTGACGATGCCGGCGATGTGGCCGCCGCTGCCCAGCACGAAGCGGACCGGCCCGGACACCAGACCGACTGTCTTGTAAGCGGATTCCCACGGCACGATGTGATCGTTGATCGCGCTGACGATGTATGTCGGATTCTTGATCACACTGAGATCGATGGCGGCGCCGCCGAGTTCGAGCTTGCCGGCCGGAATGTTGTTCTCCACGTAGAAGTTCCGCAGGTAGAACGCGTGCATGGCGGCCGGCATCCGGGTGCTGTCGGCGTTCCAGGCCAGAATGTCGAAGGCCGGCGGGTCCTGGCCCATCAGCCAGTTCGAGACCACGTAATTGAAGATCAGGTCGTTGGCCCGCAGGATGTCGAAGGTGCCGGCCATGGTCTCGCCCTCCAGGGCACCGGCCTTGAGCATCTTCTTCTCGAGCTTTTCCACCGTGCGCTTGTCGGTGAACATGCTCAGCGCGCCGGGGTCGGCGTAGTCGAGCATGGTGTTCAGCAGGGTGAGGGTGCCGACCCGGCTGTCGCCCTGCTGGGTCAGGTAGGCCGCCGTGATGGCCGTCATTGCGCCGCCCAGGCACAACCCGACGATGTCGATCGTCTCGGCGCCGGTGATCTCCTCGATGACGTCCAGCGCGGTCTGCGGGCCGTGCAGCAGGTAGTCGTCCATCGTGGTGCCGGACATCTCGGCCGACGGGTTCTTGTAGCTGATCGCGAAGACCGTGCGGCCCTGCTTGACGGCCCATTCGATGAAGCTGCGGTTCGGGGCCAGGTCCATCACGTAGTACTTGTTGATCCACGGCGGGCTGCACAACAGCGGCGTCGCGTGCACCTGTTCGGTTTGCGGTTCGTATTGCAACAGTTCCATCAAGTCGTTGCGGTACACCACCTTTGACGGCGTGCAGGCCATGTTGACGCCGACCTCGAAGCCGCTGCTGTCCACCTGGCGCGGCTTGCCGCCGTTGTGCCGCACGTCGTCGACGAAGTTCCTGGCGCCCTTCACCAGGCTGCCGCCCGCGGTGTCGAACGCCCGCTGCAGGGCCGCCGGGTTCGTCGGCAGGAAATTGGTCGGCGACAGCGTGTCGGTCAGCAGGCTCAGCGCCATGGCCGCCTTCTGCGCGGTCTCGGGGTCCATCGGGGCCGACTCGACGACGTCCCGGGCGAACTTCGCGGTCGACAGGTACGCCAACCGGACCGAGTAGTAGGCCGGGTTGGTGCTCCAGGCCGGTGCGGCGAAGCGCCGGTCCTTGGGATCGACCTCGACCGGCGGCTCGACCTCGCGGCCGAACCAGCGGGCGCCGGCGACCAGCGGAATCTTCACCAGGTCGGTGGCCAGGTGCACCGCGGACCTGGCCGGCTTCACCGGGTGGGTGACGGCCGAGCGCAACGCCTTGGTCAGCGCGTCGCCGAAGCCGGCCGAGTCCATGTCCTCGAACAGGTCGGTTTCCGGTGCGAGCACGTTGACGGCGCGTTCGGCTACTTCACGCAGTGCCTCGGGCAGTTCGGGAGCCATGTCCTCATCCTCGCGTCGGGTTGGTGTGTTGCCGGTCGGTGCGCGTCGGCCCTCCCGCTGGTCGGAACAGGCGGCCGGACGTGTTCGGAATTGCCATGGTGCGCGGTAACTGTGAGGGTCAACCGACCCCTGGGGGCGATCATGTCAGTCTTGTCCACTTCCGCTGCTCCTGTCCCATCCACGGCAGAGGAACACGTCACACCGACACGGCCGAAGACGGCGATCGCCACCGTCTGCATCTCCGGCACGCTGGAGGACAAGCTGGTTGCCGCCGCCGCCGCCGGGTTCGACGGGGTGGAGATCTTCGAGCCGGACTTCGTGGTGTCCCCGCTGTCGGCCGCCGCAGGTGAAACAGCGGTGCGACGACCTCGGACTGTCCATCGACCTCTACCAGCCGTTCCGGGACTTCGACTCCGTGCATCCCGAGGCGGTGGAGCACAACCTGCGGCGGGCCGACCGCAAGTTCGACGTCATGGAACAGCTGGGCACCGACCTGGTGCTGGTGTGTTCGGCCAACTACCCGGACGCCGTCGAGAACGAAGAGCAGATCGCCGAACAACTGCACCGGTTGGCCGTCCGCGCCCAGGAACGGGGCATGCGGATCTGCTACGAGGCCCTGGCCTGGTCGACGTTCGTCAACCGGTATGAGCAGTCGTGGGACGTCGTGCGGATGGCCGATCATCCGGCGCTCGGGCTGTGCATCGACAGCTTCCACATCCTGTCCCGCGGGTCGGATCCGGCCGGCATCAGGGACATTCCCGGCGAGAAGCTGTTCTTCCTGCAGCTCGCCGATGCCCCGTCGATGGACATGGACCTGCTGCAGTGGAGCCGGCACTACCGACTGTTCCCGGGTCAGGGCGCCTTCGACCTGAAGGCCTTCCTCGGTCACGTGCTGGCCGCCGGGTACACCGGGCCGCTGTCGCTCGAGGTCTTCAACGACGTCTTCCGGCAGTCCGACCCGACCCGGTCGGCGGTGGACGCGCACCGATCGCTGCTGGCGCTGCACGAGGCCACCGTCGGGTCGCTCCCGCGTCGGCAACGGCGGCAGCAACGGTGGCGGGTCCGCCGTTGCGCCGCCGCTCCCGTCACTGGGCGGATTCGCCTTCGCCGAACTGGCGGTCGACGACGACAGCAGCCCCGCCGTCGAGGGCACGCTGGCCGCGCTCGGGTTCACCCACTCCGGTCAGCACAAGACCAAGCCGGTACAGCTGTGGTCGCAGGGCGGTGCCCGGGTGCTGTTGAACTCCTCCATCGGCCTCGACGAGCACCCGACCGGGGCCGCCGTTGCCGCCATGGGACTGGAAACCGCGAACCCGCCGGACGCCGCCACCCGCGCGCAGGCCCTGCTGGCACCGGTGCTGCCGCGCCGCCGCGGCCCGGCGGAGGCCGATCTGTCCGCCGTTGCCGCGCCGGACGAGACCGCCGTCTTCTTCTGCCGGACCGGGGCCGGTGACGACACCAGTTGGCTGTCGGACTTCGAGCCGACCGCGGGCGGGGCCGCGGCCGGCACCAACGGTGCGTCCGGCACCGCATCTTCCGCCACCGGCATCAGCCACATCGACCACATCGCGCTGACCCAGCCGTTCGACCGCTTCGACGAGGCCGCGTTGTTCTACCGCACGGTGCTGGGCCTGCAAACCCAGCACAGTTCCGAGATCGCCGCACCATTCGGCCTGGTGCGCAATCGTGCAGTCGCCGACCCGAACGGCGCAGTGCGGGTGTGTTTGAGCGTCTCGGTGCTGCGGCGCGGAACACAGTGGCAGCCGGGTGTGACCGATCCCCAACATGTGGCCTTCGCCACCGACGACATCTTCGCGGCCGCCCGGGCCGCACGGGCCGCCGGCGCATTGATCGTTGAGGTGCCGGCAAACTACTACGACGACCTCGATGCACGGCTGGCGGTGCCATCTGCCCAGCTCAGCGACCTGCGCGAACTCAATGTGCTCCTGGATCGCAGCGCGGACGGGGAGTTTCTGCACTTCTACACCGGTGTTCTGGGTGGCCGGGTGTTCTTCGAGGTCGTCCAGCGGATCGGCGATTACCAGGGTTACGGGGAGACGAATTCGCCCGTCCGGATGGCCGCCCACCGCCGTCAGCGCAACGCTCAGGTTGCGGATTCCGCGTAGCGTGCCGGACTGATCAGGCGCCGGTCTCCCCTCGGTGTTGATCATGACGGTGGCTGTCAGACACGCCGCAGACACGCCGACTTTCGAGCAGTGATCGTCATGATCAACACGGACTGGGGGGCTGGTCTGGTCAGACGCCGTCGTTCTGCAGCTGTGGGACGACGTTCTCGTAGTCCCGCACCCCGGCAATGGTGCGGGCGGCGATGTAGCCGAACGTCATCGCCGGACCGATGTTGATGCCGCCCGACGGGTAGTGGCCGCCCATCACATTGGCCTGGTCGCTGCCGGCAACGTACAACCCTGGAACCGGTTCGCCCGTCGGGTCCAGCACCCTGGCCTCCGCATCGGCGCGCAGACCGAAGAAGGTGCCGAAGCTGCCGGGCAGCACCTTGATCGCGTAGAAGGGGCCTTTCGTCAGCGGTGCCAATGACGGGTTGGGCAGGTGCTCCGGATCGCCGGACGCGCGGTTGAACGCGGTGGTTCCGCGCTTGAATTCCGGGTCCTCCCCGACGATGGCGAACCGGTTGAAGTCCGCCACCGTCTGCTGCAAACCGCGGGCATCGATGCCGCAGGCGGCCGCCAATTGCGCGAGCGTCCTGCCCTTCTTCAGGTAGCCGGACCGCACGTACGGCCAGGTGGGTATCGGGAACGGCTTGGACATGCCGAACGGGTAGCGGCGCTGGAACTTCCGGTCGCAGATCAGCCAGGCCTGCACCGGCTCGCCGTCCGGAGTCGCGTTGATCATGCCGGTGGTGAATTGGTAGTAGCCGTCGGCCTCGTTGACGAACCGCTTGCCGTTGGCGGTGACCGCGATCAGTCCGGGCTTGCCCCGGTCGACGATGTGCGGGTAGGTGCCCACCCTGCCGTTGCGGTATTTCACCAACGACACCGGACACCAGGCGGCCGGGGAGGCCAGGGTCGTGTCGAGTTGACCGCCGACCGACTCCCCCAGCGTGACTCCGTCACCGGTGGTCTCCTGGGGGGCGAGGGTCCAATGTTCTTTGCCGGTCGGGGTTTTCGGGAACAGCTCGCGGCGGCGTGCGACGTCGTTGGGGAACCCACCCGCGGCGAGCAGCACACCCTTACGCGCCCGGACGGTGACCTGGGCGTCGGGCCGGTGCAGGACCGCGCCGGTGACGGCGCCTGAGTCGTCGGTGATCAGTCTTGTCGCCGGCGAATCCACCCACATCGAAACGCCGAGGGCGTCGGCCGACTTGACCAGCCGGGCGATCAGCGCCGGACCGTTGACCAGCTGCATGCCGCGCCGGTAGGTGATCAGATCCAAGACGTGGAAGGCGACCCGCCAGGCCGCGTGGAAGAACGACCTCGACTGAGGTCGTGGTGTGCAGAAAGGCCTGCAGGTCTGGGCCGGCCATGATGCCCATACCCAGGAATGACGTCTCGTACAGCTGCGCCCGGACCAACGGCCGCAGGTCCTTGCGCAGTTTGCGGGCGTTGAACGGTTTCGGTCCGACCGACCGCCCGCCGGTACCGGCGCCGGGCAGCTCACCCTGAATGTCGGCGATCCAGCTGCCGCTGACGAATTGCAGGGACGTCTTCTTCTCGAAGAACGCGACCATGTGCCGGCTGTTCTGCAGCAGCGCCTCGACCCGTGGCTCGTCGTAGTCCGCGCCGAGCGCATGCTTGAGATAGGTACGCGGCTGGTCGATGTCCTCGACGATCCCGTCGGCCTGCGACAACGGGTTCAGCGGCGCCCACATCCAGCCGCCGGACCAGGCCGTCGCCCCGCCCAGCACCGACGCCTTCTCGGCGACGATGACCTTCAGCCCGTGGTAGGCCGCGGTGACCGCCGCCGACAGACCGGCCGCGCCGCCGCCGATCACCAACAGGTCGCAGTCGACGGTGGTCCCGTCGACCGATCCGTGCGTCGTTGGCTGATTCTTCGTTGACATTCCGCACCCTCCGTCAGCGATCCAGTAGACGGTGCCGAAGCGGCGTCGTCCAGACGATTCCGCACGTCGGAAGGGCTGGCCCGCAGCCTTTCCCGGTCGCCAGACTTGACGGGTGAGCACCTCCCCCATGAATTCAACCGGCACCGAAACCGCCCTGACCTTTTGGCGACCGGCAGCCGCTGGTGATCAGCTCCTACACCCTGGGGACCGTCGTCCCCTACCGCGAACGGGTCAGGGCCGCGGCGGCCGCCGGTTTCGAGGGCATCGGCCTGCGCGCGGAGAACTATTGGGACGCAGAGGCTTCCGGGATCGACGGGCGGGCGATGGCCGACATCGCCCTGGAGGCAGGCACTCCGGTGCTCGAGGTCGAGTACCTGACCGGCTGGGGCACCGCAGGCCGATCGCACTGCCGATCAGCAGGAGAAGGAGCGAACCGTTTTCGAGATGGCCAGGACGTTCGGCGTCGGCCACCTCAACGCCGGACTGCTGGAGAAGCTGCCGTTGGACGTCATGATCGATGCCTTCGGCGCGTTGTGCGATCGGGCGGGCGACGACCTGACCGTCGCGTTGGAATTCATGCCGTACAGCGGCGTGCCGGATCTCGCCGACCGCGTGGCGGATCCTCGACGGCGCCGGCCGGCCGAACAGCGGGCTGATCGTCGACGTCTGGCACTGGGCGCGGGCGGGCATGACGCCGGCGGACCTGGTCGGCGTGCCCGCCGATCGCATTGTCTCCGTTCAGTTGTGCGACGTGCTCGCCGAGCCGATGACGCCGCTGCGGTCGGAATCTCTCGGCCATCGGTTGCCGCCGGGCGCTGGTCACGGGGACGCGGTTGGCCTGGTTCAGGCCCTCGATCGGCACGGCGTACGGCCCAGAGTCGTTGCCGTTGAGGTGATCTCCGACGAGCTGGTCGCCCGCGGGGTCGATGCGGCCGCACAGACCGTGTATCGCGCAGCCCGTGCCGTCCTCACCCAGGTCGCGCAGCGGTGACCCAACCTCCGATGGCAGTCAGTGTGCGACGTCCACCGGGAGTCCGGTGCGGGCGGCCTCGAGGACGGCGTCGACCACCAGCAGTGTCCTCAGTCCGTCCCGGCCGCTGCAAATAGGCGCCACCTCGCCGCGGATCACCGCGGCGAAGTGTTCGATCTGGTTGGCCAGCGGATCGGTCCGCTCGCAGGTCGACGGTCGACGACGTGAACGGCTCCCACCACGAGGCGGCTCCGTCATAGACCTTCAGCCGCATGGTCGGGACGGACAACGACCCCCTGGTACCGGCGATGTGGTAGCAGTCCTCGTCGGGATGGCTGTCGTAGCTCTTGTTCTCCTGGGACGTCTGCTCCCAGGACCGCGGGGACGCCGCGGTGTCGGACAGCAGGAAGGTGCCGAGCGCGCCGTTCGCGAACGTGAAGACCATCGCCGCGGTGTCCTCCACCGGATATCCGCGCGTCGCGTTCGACGTCACCGCCTGCACCCGGACGATGTCCCCGACCAGCGAGAGCAGGTTGTTGACCTCGTGGATCAGGTTCAGCAGGATCGGGCCGCCGCCGGGCTGCCGTCGCCAGCCACCGCCGGTCTCGAAGTAGTCGTCCGGCTTGTAGAACAACGCGGTTCCGACCACGGCCACCACCGACCCGATGGCGCCGCCCTGCACGATCTCGCGGGCCTTGGCCATGATCGGGCTGTAATTGCGGTGATGCCCGGTCAGCACCGCGACCCCGGCCGCCTCACCGGCCTCGACCAGCTGGGTCGCGGACTCGACGGAATCGCCGATCGGCTTCTCGACGATGACCGGTACCCCGGCCGCGACGCACTCCAGTCCGCCCGCGACGTGCAACGGGTTCGGGGTGGCCAGGATGACACCGTCCGGCTGGTCCGCCGCGAACAGCTCGGCCAACGACGAATACAGCGGAACCGAGTACTTCGCCGCAATCTCCGCTGCCGCCGCGAACGGGTCGACGATGGCGGCCAGCGTCGTCGACGAACTCGCGTCGATTTCCTCGATGTGCCGCTGCCCGATCAGCCCGGCGCCGGCGACGGCGATCCGCACCGTTCTCACCGGTCACTCCGGCTCGCTCCGCTCCTCGCCGATGGCTCGTTCTGGGGTCGCTCCGCTCACGTTCGGACACCGGGCTTCTGTTGGTGACTGATGTCCGCCTCGTGCAGTTCGTACAGGCCCCGGATCGCCAGCGAGTAACCCGGCACCCCGAACCCGACGATGATCCCGCGCGCGACCGGAGAGACCACCGAGTGGTGCCGGAACTCCTCGCGGGCATGCACATTCGAGATGTGCAGCTCGATCACCGGCACCTGCGCGGCCTCGATCGCATCCCGGATGGCGTACGAGTAATGGGTGTGTGCCCCAGGGTTGTAAACCACCCCGATCGATTCACCGGACTTGAAGGCGGGGCCGAGTTCGTGGATCCAATCGATCAACTGGCCCTCGTAGTTGGACTGCAGAAACTTCGAGCTCCAGGCCGAGTTTCGCCGCCTGCTCGGTGCACAACACCTCGACGTCGGCCAGCGTCGTATAGCCGTACACCTCGGGTTTGCGGGTGCCGAACGGTTGAGGTTCGGTCCGTTCAACACGGTGATCGATGTCATGTGATCCACTTTCTTCGCGAGCATCTGCTTTGACCAGGGGTTTCCATCCACCGGGCTCGACGGCCGACGGTACTGGTCCGGCTGGGTGCACCGGACACGAAAGCGGCCGGTCGACTGATGCCGACCGGCCGCTCACGAGAGAACTCAAGATCAGGTCATGCCCGGGAGGTCCCTGCTACGGGTCCGACTAGACTGCCACGTCCACACCGGTGGCCCGGATGCGGTCGTACTCCTCCTTGGACAGCGGCACAGCGTTCTTGTCACCAAGGTCGTTCAGGTGCACCCGGAATGTCTCGCGGGCCGACCAGCACGCGATGGCGGCAATGATCGCCAGACCGAGGGTGATGCTGCCGACCACGACGATGACGTTGCTGTCGATGGAGTCGGCCAGTTCCCGGCAGGTCTGACCGTCGACGGTGACGTCCGGGGCGAACTTCTTGTCGACGACGCAGGCGCCCGGTGTCGGGCCGACGATGGCCGCATAGATGGCCGGCAGGAACGCGGTGATCAGGGTGCCGATGTTCTGCGAGACGGCGAAGGCGGTCACCCGGTTCTTGGTCGGGAAGAGCTCCTGGTAGAACGCCGGGAAGCAGGCGTTGTAGCCCTGGTAGACGACGCCCCACATCAGGATGGCGAAGAAGAACGCCACCGGCAGGTTGCCGGCGCTGACGAAGTACAGGTACGGGTAGGCCAGGATTCCGGACGCCAACATGCCGAAGATCATCACCGGGCGACGGCCGATCTTGTCCGAAAGATTGCCGACGAACGGGATCAGGATGACGGCAACGATGTTGCCGGACACCGAGATCCACAGGTAGTTCGTCGAGGTCAGGCCGACACCGTAGGCGGCGCTGGTGGCGTAGGTCGCGCCGAACACCGTGACGGCGGTCGGGATCGCGTTCATCAGCGCCATGCAGATCACGCGCAGCATGTCTGCGCCGTTCTCCTTGACAGCGGTGACGATCGGCGCGGACGGCACCTCGCCGTGCTCGGCTTCCTCCACGAATGCCGGGGTCTCGTCGACCCGGCGACGGATGACGTAACCGGCGACGACCACGAGGGCGCTGAGCAGGAACGGAATTCTCCAGCCCCAGGACTCGAAGGCTTCCTTCGACATGACGGCGGACAGCGGCAGGAACACCGCGGCGGCGATGATCTGGCCGGCCTGCACGCCCTGCAGGGTGAAGCTGCCGAAGTAACCCCGCCGTCCGAACGGCGAGTGTTCCAGGATCATCGCGCTGGCACCGGAGATCTCGCCACCGACGGCGAAGCCCTGGATCAACCGCAGGGTGACCAGCAGGATGGGCGCCCAGATGCCGATGGCGCTGTAGGTGGGCAGCAGTGCGACGAGGAATGTCGACCCGCCCATCAGCAACATGCAGAGGACCAACACGGTCTTCCTGCCGTGGGTGTCCCCCCAGTGGCCGAGGACGAAGGCACCGATCGGCCGGGCGACGTAGCCGACGCCGAACGTCGCGAACGACGCGACGATGCCGACCTGCGGGTTGTCCGACGGGAAGAAGATGCTCGGGAAGACCAGAGCCGCGGCCTGGGCGTAGATGAAGAAGTCGTAGTACTCCAGGGCGCTGCCGATCCAGCCGCTGGCCGCCGCCTTCTTTGGCGTCTTAGCGTGTTCGGTTGGTTCGTGTGAGCCCGGGGGCTCGACGATCTTGTCGTCCATGAGTTCTCCTCGTCACGGTTGCGCCGGCGCTACCTGCGGCGGATGTGGAGTCAGTGCATCGCTCCGATTTGGCCTGGTCAACGACCAAAGCCAGCATTTCCGCTGGACGGCAGCACATCCGCGGGACGTTATGGCACCGAGACAAGCGTGAGATCGAACACGGCCAACGGCAGGTGATGTCGACCCGTAACGCAGAAATTCCGGTCACTGCTCCTGGTCGACACGCACGGTCACCGTGCGCTCCAGCCTGCTGGATTCCCGGATGGCCAGCGCGACGGCGAGCGCCCGCAGACCCTCGAGCCGCCCCCGGGGCGCATCACAGGAACTGCTTCCGCATCACCAGGTTGACCAGCAACGAGACAACCCCGATGGCGAGGATGAACCACCCGAAGGCACCGTAGTCAGGACCGCCCCGCCACACCACGAGGAGCCCGGCCACGATGACGAAGGCACTGCCACCCATGGCCAGGATCCACCGATAAACAGGCGCCATCCCTACTCGGGAATCTGTGCGACGGCCCGCAGTTCGTCCGGCGTTGTCGAGCCGAACCCGAAGAACTCGAGGTAGGCCGGAATCTGCTCGAACAGCATGTCCTTGCCGACCTGGATCTGGCAGCCCTTGTCGATGGCGGCCTGCAGGAACGGGGTGATCTCCTGCTTCATCACCACGTCGGCGACGAAGGTCGTCGGCGCGATCCGGTCCACGTCCATCGGCAGCGGATCGTCGTCCTTCATTCCCAGTGGGGTCGCGTTGACCACCAGGTCGTACCCGTCCGGATCCTTGGAACCGACGATGACCTCGACGTCCGGATAGTGCTTGCCGATCCGCTCGGCCAGCGCCTCGGAAGCCGCGATGAACGGGTCGAACAGCCCGATGGCGGCAACCCCGTCACCGACCAGCGACGCGGCGATCGGCGATCCGACGCCGCCGTTGCCGACGACCAGCGCGCGTTTACCGGCGACATTGAAACCCTTGCGGGCGACGCCGCGGGTGAATCCCGCCCCATCGAACTGGTCACCGAGCAGCGATCCATCCTCCCGGACCAGGACGGCGTTGGCCGCGCCGGCCACCTGGCCGATCGGGGTGAGCTCGTCGACCAGCTCGGTGGTGACCACCTTGTGCGGCATCGTGATGAGCGCACCGCGGATGTTCGACATCTTGAAGAGCAGCGGAAAGATCTCCCTGTACTCCTCGGGTTTGACCCCCATCGGGACGACAACCGCGTCGATGTCGCGCTTTTCGAACCATGGGTTGTAAATCATGGGCGACTTGAACGCAAAGGTCGGATACCCGATGTGCGCGATCAAGGTGGTTGTTCCGGTGATCATGGGAATCTCCTGGTGTTCGGGGTGTCGTTCGATGGTGGGCGTGACGTGCCTGCGGCCCTGCCGGCAACCGTCCGGCAGGGCTAGGTGGTGGGCGAACTGACGAGCTGCTGAGGAACGGGTCAGCTCTTGAGTTGCTTGCTGATGGCCGAGAACCAGACCTCTGACGTTTCCCGAACGAAATTGGCGTGCTGGGTCGCGAGCGTGGTTGCCCACTCGACCCCGGTTCCCTTGGCCGCCTGTTCTTCCATGTCGAGCAGGTTCTTCAGCACCTTCTCGTAGCCCTCCAACCAGGCAAGGCCGTTCTCCTTCGCCTGCGCTGCGACCCTGTCGCTGAGGTCCTTCACGCGCTGTGCAGCGGCTTCGAGGTCGGCGGTGACATCCGGCACGGTCATGGCGGGCTCCTTCTCGTAGACCGTCGAGGTTTCCACTTCGCGGGAGGGTGGTCACGTGTTGACAACGCTGTTCCGACCAGTGAGAGCTGGTCGGCGCGAGACCTGTTCAAGGGTGCGTCAACCGTGGACACCGGTCCAAAGGTCCCGAATGATGTCCACTCGACGGAACTCGCCATGATCTTTTGGCGGGGCGGTCGGCCACCTTCTAGCGTTGGGGAGCCGTGCGTTTCTAGCGTCCGGCGCGGGCGACGCCCGCTCAGGGACCGGCCACTACGGGAGGACAAGGAATGGGAGGTGACCGAGCGGGATGAGCCTTTACATGGTCCAGCGCTGCTTGTTCGACCACCTGCGGAGGCTGGAAGCCGCCGGTGACGGGCCGAAGCCGGCCATCGTCACCGATGGTTACAAGCTGACGCCAGAAGAGGTGCGCGCCGTCACCGAGCCGGATATCGGCGCCATTTATCGCATGGGCGTGCACCCGGTGATCATCAACGGATTCTGTCGAGCCCTTGGTTACAAGCGGGCCGACTACCGCCCGCTGCTGCAAGACGACAGCTCCACCTCAGTGAAAGTGAAGGCACGATGGCAGAAATAGTCATGGCCTACGCGGCCGCGCACGCCCCGATGATGACGGCGGACCCCGGGTCCGCGCCACGGCAGCAGGCGGAGAACTTCTTCGGCGCCCTGGAGAAGGTGCGTGACACCGCCAAGGAGACCGGCGTCCAGGCCATCGTGATGATGACCGGCGAGCATTTCACCAACTTCTTCCTCGACGGCCTGCCGCAGATCGCGATCGGGCTTGACGACGAACACCTTGGCCCGCCAGAGGTGTGGCTCCAGGTGCCGAAGAAGATGGTGCCGTCGGACGCCGGGCTGGCCGCCCACATCACGGCCAGCCTGATCGAACAGGGGCAGCAACCGGCGCTGTCCTACGGGATGAAAATCGATCACGGCTTCATGACGGTCTACTACTGGCTGGACAACAGCATGGAACTGCCGATGGTGCCGATCGTGCTGAACTGCACGACGCCGCCGTTGATGACCATGCAGCAGTTCTACGATTTCGGCGTCACGCTGGGCAATGCGATCCGGTCGTACACCGGTCTGGAACGCGTCGGCCTGGTGGCCGGCGGCGGGTTGTCGCACTTCGTCGGTGAACCCCGGGTGGGTGATATCGACGAGGAATTCGACCACTGGTTCCTTGATCGACTCGCGACAGGAGACCTGAGCGAAATTCTCAGCATGCCGAACGACGAGCTCGCGCTGGCCGGTAACGGCACCGGCGAACTCCGGGCGTGGGTGGCATTGGCCGCGGCAATGGGCAGTGCGCCGGGGAAAGTCCTGTCCTACGAACCGGTTTACGAGTGGATCAACGGCATGGGCGTCGTGCTGTACGACGGCGACAACGTGGCCGCCAAGGCGTAATCCGATGTCGCCGGGCCGGGACCGACCCGACTCGACCGGCCCGGCGACCATCCCCCATCCCGCGCGGATCATCTTCGCCCGCGCGGCTCAACCCGTTGACTCCCGTCGCCCCCGTCCCAAAGACGCCGAGTTCAGCCGCGCAGCCCCGTGAGTCGCAGGCCACCAACAGGAGTCGCCATGACGGTCACCGCACCAACAGACGCAGCACCGGACGGCGCCGGCAGTGGTTCGGCCATTCCGGCCCTCGACGTGCATGCGCACGCGATGCCGATGCCGTTGCTGCAGGCACTGGCCGATCGAGGGCTCGCGGACCTGTCCGGCGTGCCGAAGGGAATTGTCCGGCTCGACCCCAGGGTGAGCGGCGTCGGCCCAAATGCACCGCTACCGCTGGCGAAGTCGATGCATGACGTACAGATCAGGCTCGGCGAAATGGACGACGAGGACGTTCAGGTGCACGCCGTCTCGCTGCCGCCGTTCCTGTTCTGTTCGACCGCCGACGACGAAGCCTTCGTCACCGGGATCGTCGCGCAGGGCAATGACGAACTCGCGCAGTACGTCTCCGGCGGCCCCGACCGGCTACTCGGGCTTGGTCATGTCCCGATCGGCTGGCCGGGCGCTGCGGATGAGGCCAGGCGAGCCCTTGACGACCTGGGCTTGGCCGGCATCGCCATCGGCAGCCGCGGCGGCGGCAAGGATCTCGACGACCCGATCAATGACGATCTGTGGGCCCTGCTGTCCGAACGGAACACCTTTGTCTTCATGCACCCCAGCGGCGTCCCTGATGGGCCGAGGTTGAAGGACTTCTGGATGCCGCAGCTGGTCGGGTATCCGATGGAGACGGCGATTGCGGTGGCCCGGCTGGTCTTTGGCCGCGTGTTGGAGCGGACACCGTTCCAGCTGTGCCTGGCGCACGGCGGCGGGTGTCTACCATCACTCCGAGGCCGACTCGACATGGGTTGGAACCGCAAGGATGTCGCGCACACCACGGCGGTGCCGCCGAGCGAATTCACCGACCAGCTCTACTACGACACCGCCGTCTTCAACTCCACGCTGCTGCGCCGGATTATCGAGGACGTCGGCGTGGAGCACGTCATGCTGGGCACAGATCACCCCTTCGAGCTCGGCGATTTCACGCCGCGCGAGACGGTCGCCGCGGCTGGCCTCGACGACGCCGGCAATCGCGCCGTCCTCTGGGACAACGCCGCGGAGCTGTTGGGCCTCAGAGCATCTCGGTAAAACCGTACCGCCGGGGGAACCGTCCGCGCTTTGACTCATCCCTGCGCGGATCAACTCTGCCTCACTGTGACCACAGTGGCGTGAATCAACGAGTGCAGCCGCGCCGTGGAAGTTGATCCGCGCGGACTTGGGGGCCGGGGTCAGTGTTTGGGCGGGGCGAAGAGCCAGCGCTGCAGGAGCCGGGCCGCCCTCGGCATCACCAGCCAGGTGGCGATGGCGGTGACGGGCACGGAGATGACGATGATGTGCAGGGCCAGCGGCCAGCCGTCGAGGGCCCACCCGTAGAGCAGTGACAGCGTCAGGTTGAGCAGATAGAAAACGGTCGCGGAGACCAGGAACATCTTCCACTTCGGCGGGGCCGGCGCGGTCCGGCCGGGTAGCGAGAACCACGTCTCCAGGCCGCTGACCCGGTGCATGTCGGTTTCTTCGATGAGCTCCTCCCCCACCGCCAGCATCGCGCGGCGCTCGGGTGAGCCCTCCCAGGCGCCCAGATGCTCGGCGCTGTCGAACCGGAAGACCACGTGCCATGGATCGCCGAGGTGGCTGGGGCGCAGCCGACCGGCGCCGAGGAACCCGGCATAGTTCGCCGCCGCGGCGGTGAGCTCGTCGCTCCAGTCCTCGAAGTCGGCTTCCCGACCGGCGGCGACGCGGCGGGCCACGGTGACCGTGACGGGTTCCGGCTGCAGCCACCGATCCGTCACGGCACACCGCCCGTCTTCCGAGACGTCAGCCGACCTCCGGCTCCCAGTTCCGCTGCTCGAGGGAGTCGCGGATGTGCATCAGGAACAGCGACGCGGTCGACCCGTCGAATGCCCGGTGGTCGTAGACCAGGCCGATGATCCCGGTGGGATGAATGGCGATCGCGTCACCGATCGCCACCGGCCGGCGCTTCACCCCGTCCGTGCACAGGATGGCGACGTTGGGCTGGTTGATGATCGGCGAGGACGCATAGCTGGCGAACGGCCCCGGGTTCGTGATGGTGAACGTCGAGCCCTTCATGTCCTCAGCGCCGAGCTTTTTCGACCGGGCGGCGCCCGCGAGCTCGGTGACCTTCTTGGCGATACCGCGCATGTTCAGCGAATCGGCGTCCTTGACGACCGGGACCACCAGGCCCTGCTGGTCGAGATCGACCGCGATACCGAGGTTGACGTACGGGTGCAGCGTCATCGTCTTTGCCTCGATATCAATCGAGGAGTTGACGGTGGGGAACGCCCGCAGCGCGTCGACAACGGCCCGAGACACGAAGGGTAGGTACGACAATGACGCCCCGGTCTCCTTCTTGAAGACGTCCTTGAACTTCCGCCGCACCTTGTCGACGTTGTCGAAGTCGACCTCGATCGACGTCCAGACGGACGCCGAATTCGCGAGCGACGCCATCATGCCGCCGGCCACTGCCAGCCGCATCCGGGACAGCGTCACGACCTCGTCACGCGGATCGTTCGTGCCGGCCGGGATGGGTTGGGTCTTCGCGGCCGGTCCCGGCGCGGCGGTAGCCGTTGCCGGAGCAGGAGCGGCCACCGGGGCCGCGGCCGGGGCCGCCTTGGCCCCACCGTTGGACAGCACCTTCTCGACGTCTTCCCGCCGGATCCGGCCACCCACACCGGTGCCCGGGATGGACGCCGTGTCCAGTCCGTTCTCCGCGGCGAGCCTGCGGACCAACGGCGAGAGCATCAGTCCGGGGGCCGCGCCACCAATCGCACCGCCCGCCGCCGGGGCAGGCGAGGGTGCCGAGGCGGCGACCGCAGCCGCAGGTGCAGGCGCCTTACCGGCAGCCGCGGGCACATGAGTACCGGCCTCGCCGATCCGCGCCAACGGCGTTCCGACGGGCACGGTTTCGCCTTCGGCGACCAAGATCTCGAGCAGCACGCCGTCGTACGGGCTGGGAATCTCCGAGTCGACCTTGTCGGTGGACACCTCGAACAACGAGTCGTCCATCTCGACGGTGTCGCCGGCCTTCTTGATCCACGCGCTGATGGTTCCCTCGGTCACCGTCTCACCGAGCTTGGGCATCAGGATGTCGTGGATGACGTCGGCCGGAGCCGTGACGTTCGGCTCCTCGTCGGACGGCCCCTCCGAGCCACCCATCTGCGGCGCTGCCGGATCGCCGAGCGCTGGCCCGCCGGCGGCTGCCACATGATGCCCGGTGCCGGGCAGCCGGTTCTCCAGCGGAGCGGCGCCAACCGCGCCACCCGGCGGCACGATGCGCACCAGCGGCGTGCCGACCGGCACGACACCGCCGGTGGCAACAAGGATCTCGGCGATCACCCCGTCATACGGGCTGGGGATCTCGGAGTCGACCTTGTCCGTCGACACCTCGAACAGCGGGTCGTCAAACTCGACCGTGTCGCCGACCGCCTTGAACCAGTTGGTGACTTCGCCCTCGGTGACCGTCTCGCCCAGCTTGGGCATGGTGACGATCCACTCGTCGTTCGACATGCAGCGCTCCCGTGTCTCGCGATGGTGCTCATTCCGTTGCCCCTGCGGAGCAGCGTCATCAATCCGTTGCCCTTGCGGGCCAGGACTTCTCAGCCGTGCAATGACCGGCCGGAGAAGGTGATCATGGTTTCGCCGATGGCCTCCGACAGGCTCGGATGGGCGTGGATCAGCCGGCCGACGTCGCCGGGCAACGCCTCCCAGTTGACGGCCAGGTAGCCCTCGTGCAGCAGTTCGCTGGCCCATGGCCCCACGATGTGGAAGCCGAGGATCGGGCCGTTCTTGGCAGCGACAATCTTCACCAGGCCGTCGGTCTCGCCGAGGATCATCGCCCGGCCATTGCCGGCGAACGAGTGCTTGTGGACGACGACGTCGTGGCCTTCCGCCTTCGCCTGCGCCTCGGTCAGCCCCGACCAGGCGACCTCCGGGTAGGTGTAGACCACCCACGGCACCTTGCCGTAGTCGACCGGCACCGGGGTCTCGCCGAGGATGTGGTCGACGGCGACCACCGCCTCGGCGTAGGCCAGATGGGCAAGGCCAGGGGTCGCTACGCAGTCGCCGATGGCGTACACACCGGGCTTCGTGGTCAACATGGTGTTGGTGTCCACCTTGATGAAGCCGCGTTCATCGATCTCGACGCCCGCCTCGGCGGCGCCGATGCCCTCGGTGACCGGCCGGCGGCCGATGGAGACCAGGACCTGGTCGACCTCGATCTTGTCCGAGCCCTTGGGGGTCTCGAACGGCACGATGACACCGGTTTCGGTGTGCTGCAGCGCCCCGACCCGGGCCTCGGCATGAATCTTGGTGCCGCGCTTGGCCAGCGACTTCGCCAGCACGTTGGCGACGTCGCGATCCGGGTCCGATCGGCAGCACGCCGTCGTTCATCGCCTCCAGCAATGTCGTGTCCACACCGAGATCGGTGTAGACGGAGGCGAACTCGGCACCGATGACGCCGCCGCCGATGACGGCGACCCGCTTGGGCAGCTCGCTGGCGTCACTGTTGGTGGCGTGATCGGAATTGATCACCTTGACGCCGTCGATATCCATGCCGGGGATGCCGCGCGGCACGGAGCCGGTGCAGATGATGACGCCCCTGCCCTTGAGCGATTGTCCGTCGACCTCGACGGTGCCGTCCGGCTTCAGCGTGCCGGTGCCCATGATGACCTGCACCTTGCGGCGCTTGAGCAGCCCGGACAGCCCGCCGTGCAACTGCTTGACGATGCCTGCCTTGCGGGCGTTCGCGGCCGGCCAGTCCGGTTCGGGGACAACACCTTCCGGCAGTTTCACGCCGTGCACGCCCGCGTGGTTGACGGTGCGGAACACCTCGGCGGCATGCAGCAGGGCCTTGGCCGGGATGCAGCCGCGGTGCAGGCAGGTGCCGCCGACCTTCTCCTTCTCCACCAGAGCGACCTTGAGCCCGGCGGACGCGGCGTAGAGCGCGGCCGCGTAACCACCCGGCCCACCGCCCAACACCACGACGTCGTAATCCGTCATGCGTCGTCTCCGCTCGTGATGGTCAGTGCGCTGGCGCGCTCGGTCATGCCTTTGCAACCTTCCTGATCGCATCGGCGATGTCCGCGGGCTGTGGGATCACCGCATCCTCCAGTCCCGGACTGGTCGGCGTCGGGGTGTTCTTCGCCCCGATCCGCAGGATGGGCTGGTCGAGGTAGAAGAACGCCTCCTCCTGGATGGTCGCCGCGATCTCCGCGCCGTACCCCATCCGGGTCGCGGCCTCGTGCAGCACCACTGCCCGCGAGGTCTTCTTCACCGAGTTGACGATCGTCTCGACGTCCAGCGGGACCAGCGTCCGCACATCGACGACCTCGACCGAGATGCCTTCCTTGTCCAGCTCATCGGCGATTTCCAGGCCCTGGTGCACACCGGCCGAGTAGGTGATCAGCGTGACGTCCGTGCCCTCGCGGACCACATTCGCGACACCCAGCGGGATCGGATCCATGGAGAGCTTGCCGGTGGCCTTCAGCCGCCGGTACAGGTACTTGTTCTCCAGGTACAGCGTCGGGTTGTTGTCCCGGATCGACGAGATCAACAGTCCCGCAGCGTCTTGCGGCGTTCCGGGCATCACGATCTTGATGCCGGGCACGTGCGCGAAATAGCTCTCCACGCTCTGCGAATGGCAGGGCCCGGCGCGGAGCCGGCCACCGAACGGTGCCCGCATGGTGACCGGCATCGAGTCGCCGGTGCGATAGTGGTGCTTGGCCAGCACGTTCACGATCGGGTCGAACGCGCAGGAGATGAAGTCGGCGAACTGGTATTCGACGATCGGCCGCAGCCCGACCAGCGCGGCGCCGGCCGCGAGCCCGGTGAAACCCGTTTCAGCGATGGGGGTGTCGACCACCCGGCGCGGCCCGTACTTCTCCAGGAAGCCCTTGGTGACCTTGAAGGCGCCGCCGTACTGGCCGACGTCCTCGCCGATCAGGAAGGTGTCGGGGTCGCGCTCCATCTCGTGGTCCAGCGCGAGTCCCACCGCCTCCAGGTAGGTGGCCTGGCCCGTATCAGTCGGCATATACGCCCTCCTCGACCGTGCTCGGATCCGGCATCGGATCGCCGAGCGCCCGCTTGCGCGCGTCGATGGCTACCTGCCGCGCGTCCTTCCTGACCTGTGCAGCGGTATCCGCGTCGATCACACCGGCCTCCAGCAGAACCTTCTCGAACAACTCGACCGGGTCCTTCTTCGCCCATTCCTCGTACATCGCGTGCGGGACGTAATCGGCGGGGTCGTGCTCGGCGTGCCCGTGCATCCGCATCGTCACGCCCTCGACGATGGACGGTCCGTTCCCGGCTCGCGCCCGCGCCACCCCCTCGGCGACGGCGTCGTGCACGGCCAGCGCATCGGTGCCGTCGACCGTGACGCCCGGAATGCCGTAGGCCACGGCCTTGTCGGAGAACTTCTCCGAATTGGACTGCATCCGGACCGGTGTCGAGTACGCGAACTGATTGTTCTCGATGACGAAGACATTCGGCAGACCGAGGGCGCTGGACATGGTCAGCGCCTCGTGGAAGTCCGCCCGTGACGTCGAGCCGTCACCGCAGAACGCCAGGCAGACCTTGTCCTGCCCACGGTATTTCGCCGCGAAGGCCATCCCGGTGGCGACCGGGAAGTTGGCCGGGATGTGGCTGGGCAGGTTGTAGTGGCCAAGGTCGAGGCGGCCGTAGTGCAGGGTGCCGTCCCGACCACCGGTCGGCGAGGTCGCCTTGCCCATGAAGCTGGCCATCACCTGCCACGGCTCCATCCCGCGGTACAGGTGGGCGCCGAGATCCCGGTGGATCGGGGCCATGTAGTCGTCCGGCCGCAGGGTCGACGCAGCACCGACACTGATCGCCTCGTGCCAATGCCCGGTGTACAGGGAGCCGAGCAGGTCGCCGCCCTTGTACATGGCGACCATGCGGTCCTCGACGGCCCTGGTCAGCACCATCGTCTCGTAGATCCGGCGCAGCAGGGCCGGATCGCGATCGGCCACGGAGGGCGCGGTCGTTGCGCGCCGCCGCGCCGTTCGACCCGTTGCTGGCGGTCTTTTGTGATGTCGCCACGTCAGGTGCGCTTACTTACCGAGGAAGAAGTCGCGGACGAGCCGGTTGAAGTCGGCGGTGCGTTCGATCATCGACCAGTGCCCGCAGTGCGAGAAGACGGAGAGATCGGCGTTGTCCAGCAGTTCCATGAGCTTGAGCGAGGTCTCCAGCGGGATGACCTTGTCCTCCCGTCCGTGCACGATGAGTGTCCGGTGGGGCAGCGCCTTGATTTCCTCTTCAGTTGTCGACATCGCGTCGACCCAGCGCTGCCGGGGGGCCGGGAACATCGAGGAGAAGGACTCCTGGAAGCCCGGCTGGTTGCTGGCCTCGTACCGGACCTTGGCCAGCTCGTCGTTGACCAGTTCGCGGGAGTAGGCGAAGTAATCCAGCACCTTGCGCATGTCCTCGAAGGTGCCGTCGTAGCCCCAGACCTTGTCCAGACCGGGGGTGATCTCGAAGTGCACACCCATGCTGCCCATCAGCACCAGCTTGTTGATCCGGTCCGGATGCTTGGTGGCGATGCGCAGCGCGATGGACCCACCGAAGCTGTTGCCGACCAGGTTGGCCTTCTCGATGCCGAGCGCGTCCATGCACGCCGACCGTCTGGTCGGCCCAGGTGTCCAGGCTGTACTTGACGCCCTCTGGGCGATCGGAGTATCCGAAGCCCACCATGTCCGGCGCCACGACGTGGAAGTCCTCGGCGAGCTTGGGGATCACCAGCCGCCAGTTCGCGTAGGACGTCACACCGGGTCCGGACCCGTGGATCAGGACGACGTCCTCCCCAGAGCCGGCCTCGAGGTAGTTGGTCCGAATCCCGTTGGCCACCACACTTTGGCCAACCTCGGTCAGTTCAGTCGTGGATGTCATGTTGAGCTCCATCTCTTTGATCAGGCGGCACTACGTCGCACTGGAGGCGCATTGACCGGAAAAGTTGTACCGGATTGCATTTTTGACTTGTCGGTAGGCCATGGAAAGCCCGCGAGGGCAACTGTCAGTTGTAGTAGCGGAATACCAGATCGGCGACACAGCAGGGCTTTGTCTCGCCCTCGACCTCATAGGTGAGGCGGTACACAGCCTCAGCGCCCTTGCCGTCGAGGTCTTTCACCTCAGCCAGCAGCACATGCATGCGGATCCGGCTGCCGACCTTCAGCGGCGCCGGGAAACGCACCTTGTTCAGGCCGTAATTCAGCACGACCGCGAAACCGGAAATCGTGCAGACCTCCCACAGGAATCCCGTCGACATGCCCAGGGTGAGAAATCCGTGCTGAATGGTGGTGCCGTACGGCCCGGCCTTGGCCCGCTCCGGGTCGACGTGGATCCACTGCTCGTCCCCGGTGAGCGTGGCGAACGTGCTGATGTCGGACTGCGTCACGTCACGCCATCCGCTGACTCCGAGGTCCGTGCCCAGGCGGGCCTGCAGCCCTTCGAGCCCGTCCAGCACCAGCGGCCCGGCTGCCACGTCCGCGTCAGCGGTGATCGGTTCAGTCATGTTCGTCCTTCAATCCGGCACGGCATCCTGCGGGGGTTCGGGTCGGTTCTCGCCGGTCGAGTCAAACACCGGCCGAGGCACCAACCCGCAGGCGGGAGCCTGTTTCCTGCTGAGTGGGAGCGGTGCGCGGCCCTACTGTGACACTGCGGCCGATCGCGCGAACAACGGGGTTGTCTACGACCCGGCGGGGTCAGGACGTGATCAAACCGCCGATGTCCAGCGGAGCATCGCTGGTGCTGAACCATTCGTAGACGCCATCCGGCCGGATGCGCCGTTCGATCAGGCCGGACCAGCGCAGATAGGCGATGTGAGCGAGCGTTTCGTTGATCGCCAATTGCCGTTGATGGGCCAGGATCGCCCGCGCAACCAGCCGGTCGGTCAGCGCGCCGACCGTGCACGGACCCTCCTGGATCGCCTTGCGGATCCGGTCCAGCCGGCGCACCTTGTTCCGCATGATCGCCTCGATCCGACCGACCGCGTCACCGAACGGGCGACCGTGGCCGGGATAGACCAGCTGCGGCCGCCGGTCCCTGATCAGCTGCAGCGACTGCAGGTAGCTGCGCATCGGGTCGGCGTCGAAGCCCCGCTCGAACGTCACCGGCGGGGTGATACCCGGCAGCAGGTGATCCCCGGAGAGCAACAGATTCCGGGTCGACGAGTAGAGACAGACATGACCCAGCGAGTGCCCCGGCGTGTGGATGACTTCCCAACTGTCGCCGCCGATCTCGATCTGCTCGTCGCCGCGCAGCCGGGTCGATGCCTCGACGACGGAATGCAGATACGGCAACCACCGGGTCAGGTGGTCGGCCAGGTCACCCTGCTCGTCCTCGGGAATTCCGTGGTCGGCGTAGGTGTCCTTCCGCCTGGACCGTGAGGTATCCGGGTGGCGGTACTTCTCGCAGTCGAGGTCGGTCATGGTGTGCATGGACAGGTCGGCGCCGGTCAGTTCCATCACCCGGCCGGCCAGCCCGTAATGGTCGATATGCGCGTGCGTGACGATCACCCTTGACACGTCCGCCGAGCGCGTAGCCAGCGCCCTCGAGGCCCGCCTCCATGGACGCCAGTCCACCGTCCGGCAGATCCGGCCGCCAGACCCCGCAGTCGACGACCGTCACCTTGTCGCCGTCCGATAGGACGTACATGTTGACGCTCTCGATCGCGTTGACCCCGATCGGCAGCTCCACCCGGGTCACGCCCGGAATGGTCTCGGGAAGCGGCTTCATCCGTGCAGGCGTTCCAGCAACGTGAACCAGACCTTCAGCTCGACGTTGTAGGTGGTCGACGACTCGTCCACCACCCCGGAAATCCGCTGCACCTCGAAACCGGTGATCCCTTCCAAGGATTCTCGTGCGCGATCCAGGGCCTCCGCGACAGCATCCTGGATGGTCTCGCCGCTACCGCTGAGGTCGATTGCCTTTTGCACGCTCACGCTGATCATGATTGGGGACCCACCGTGCCCACGGGTTGGCGGCGCCGAACGTTCCCGCTCGGTGGAAGTCATGGCGCCTGCTGCCTGGATTTACCGCGTTTGCCCTGGGTGGCCCGGACCGCGCGAAGGTTCATCGTCGTCGGGACCTATCTCCCACCCAGCGGCAACTGTGCGCCGGACCCATTCTTCGCGGGGCCCACTGTGCCTACCATTTTCTGAACCGGAGCGAGCGGCCGGTGCACAGGTAAGGAATCGAATTCGACTGATACCGGGGCGGGACAGTCGAAAGCCTGGGTGCCGACAGACGCCTCATCGTGAGGAGGGCAGATGGCGGAAGTCGAACGGCAGCCGCCGACCCGCCTTGTCGCGACGCCGCTGCCGGCTCATGATCCGTTGACCGTGCAGGTACATCGGCTGTTGGGCGGCGCCCTGCTGGTCGAGGTGAGTGGCGCCATCGACCTGTTCACGGCGCCCGACCTCGACCGACAGTTGTTCGAAGCCACTCACATTGGCCAGTTGACACCCGCCCGGATGATGCTCGACCTGTCCGGAGTGACCTTTCTGGACCATGCCGGACTGGATGCCCTGCTGCATCTGCAGGACCGATGGGGAGCGGCCTCCGGCACCCTCGAGTTACTGGCCCCGTCCTCCTCGGTCGTCCGGCTCTTGCATGAGGCCGATCTGGACGGCGCGTCCTGGATGAGCGAAATACACCAGGCGCCCGACGCACCCTGACACGACTGCATTCGATGTGCAGCCATTGTCCGGAGCGGTTCAAGAAATGGTAAATGCCTCTTTACCGAACCTGCGAGATCGCCTCACGCAATGGCCGCGGAACGACGCCGCGCGCGGCGTAGATCTTCCGGGCCTTTCGCCGGGTGATCAGCACCGCCATCACCGCGAATGCCCAGATCGGGTACTGCACGAGCCAGGCGACCCGGAAGGCCTCCGGGGTGAATCCGCCCAGTGCGGTCAGGATCATTCCCATACTGGCCAGCACCAGCAGGGTGGCCAGAAACCCCGCTGTGTTCACCATGCTCTGCGCAACGCCGAGATTCGTACTCGGGTTGGATGTGCGCGCGATGTCGAAGCCCACCACCGATCCCGGCCCGTCCGCGGACAGCACGACGACCAGAATGACCAACAGCCACATCGGCGCCGGACCGGACAACGACAGCACGACGGTCCAGATCGTCACATTCGCGGCGATGATACCGAGCAACAACCACGAGCGGCGCATCGGATGACGCATCGTCAGCACGCCGATGACTGGTCCGATTCCGATGGTGCACACCACGAAGACCGTCATCAGGACCCCGGCCTGAGCGGTCGTCAGGCCTTGCGCCGACACGAGGTAGGGCACACCCCAGAGCAGGACAAAGGCCATCATCGAGAACTGGGTGCCCATGTGACCGAAGAATCCGAGCCTGGTACCCGGGCGCATCCACACCTGCCGCAACTGCCCGGCGATCGCCCGCGCAGTCATGGTCGGCGCCGGCGTCCAGGTATCACCGGGGGCATTGCGGACGACCGCGATCACCAGCACGATCACCAACGCACTGCCCGCGGCGGCCGTCGTGAACGCGACCGACCACCCCGCGCTGTGCAACAGGGCAGCGAACGGAATCGCCGAGAGCACCTGGCCCAGCTGACCGGTGATGCCGGCGAGCTGGGTCAGCAGGGGGACGCGTTTGGCCGGGAACCAGCGCGGGATCAGCGCCAGGACGGCGACGAATGCCATGGCGTCGCCCGCACCCACCAACACGCGGGCCGGGATCGCGGTGCCGATATCCGACGCGAAGGCCAAGAGCAGTTGGCCGGCCACCAGCAGTAGCCCGCTGCTGACGATCATCGTGCGGGAGCCCCAGCGATCAACGAGCAGACCGGCCGGGATCTGGAGCGTGACGTACACGGCCACCTGAATGAAGACGAACATCGACAGCGCACCTGGGCTGACCTCGAACCGCGCTGCGGCATCGATGCCGGCAACCCCGAACGTCGTCCGCTGCATCACCGTGAGGACGTAGGCGAGGACGCCGACACCCAGCACGATCCACGCCGTTCTCGGGCGGACCAGGGGCGCACCCGTGGTCGCTGTCACGTCGTCGCTCCTGCCGGATACCGCTACGTCAATGGTCATTGGCAAGAAGTATGGCAACTTTTGCCATCTGTTGCCAGGGTTTGGTAGAAATAGGTCATGGGTCACAGGGCGCGCCGGCCGGGATTCGCGTGGCGATGAGCATCGACAGACCGGTGCGGCCAGGGTCCGTGACCTTGCATGACGTGGCCCGAGAGGCCGATGTCGCGGTGTCGACCGTCTCTCGGGCGCTCTCGAATCCTGATCGGGTGAGCCGCGCGACCCGGGAACATGTCGTTGCGATAGCGCGTCAGTTGGGTTATCAGGTCAGTCGCGCCCCCGCTCGCCACCAGATGCTGGCGATGCTGGTCAACGACATCACCAATCCGCACAATTTCAAGCTGATCCGCGGCGCAGAGGCACAGGCACGGGCCGCTGGGTACACGCTCGTGCTTGGCGACGTCCAGGAGAGCCCTGACCTGGAGGCCATGCACGCGGAGCGTTTGCGATCGGCCGTCGACGGTCTGGTGCTCGGGGCAAGCCGATTGCCCGACGAGCAACTGAACGAGATCGCCGCCCGGACACCGGTTGTCCTGTTCAACCGCGAGGCGCCGGGCATGTCCGGCGTTGTCATGGACTCGGTGGACGGCAGCCGGCAGATCGTCGAGCACCTGGTCGCGCTCGGACACCGATCCATCGCCTACCTCGCCGGTCCGCGCAACGCCTGGATGACGGACGAACGGTGGCGGGCATTGGCCGGCGCCGCGGCTGACGCCGGGGCGGAGTTCACCCGGCTCGGCCCATTCCTGCCGACCCTGGACCAGGGGGCGGCCGCGGCGGATGTCGGGTTGGCCAGCGGTGCGACCGCGCTGGTGGCGTTCAACGATCTGCTCGCGATCGGCGTCCTGCAGCGATTGGAGCGTCGCGGAGTCGAGGTCCCCGGACGGATCAGTGTGGTGGGGTATGACGACATCTTCGGGTCCGACTTCTGCCATCCACCGCTGACGACGGTGACCGGTCCCCTCGAACAGGCCGGCCGGACGCTGGTCGACCTGATGCTCGGGACACTCGCGGGTGCCCCGGGTCAGCAGCTCACCCTTCCGACCCGGCTGCGGATCCGGGATTCCACCGGCGTTGCCCAGCAGCAATCGTGACGTGTTCCGGCGACGCGACCGGGCTCTCCCGTAACGCGGTGACATAGCCTCGTTGCGCCGGGGTCGCGGTGGCCACGGTCGCGTTCTCAGGGGGAACTGCCATGGAATGGATCTTGCTGGCCGGCGCCATCATTTCCGAGGTGACAGCGACCCTGGCGTTGAAGGCCTCTGAGGGTTTCAGCAAACTGCTGCCCAGCATCGTGGTCATCGTCGGCTACGTACTGGCGTTCTTCTTCCTTTCCCAGGTGTTGAAGCGCGGGATGGCGCTGGGGATTGCCTATGGAATCTGGGCGGCAGTGGGGGTTGCGCTGGTCGCAATCGCCGGTGTCGTGTTCTTCGGCGAGAGCCTGAGCTGGGTTCAGGTGGGCGGCTTGGCGTTGGTCGCCGGCGGCGTGTTGGCGCTCGAGCTCGGAGCGGCCCACTGACCGCTCGACGGCGGCGTCGTCCACTGTTCAGTGTGGTGCCAACTGTCGAACGACGCGGTAGTCCACGAGCAGCTTCCCGGTAGGTGACGTGACGCTGCGGATCGTCTCGAGCCGCTGCGGCGGCAGCCCGTCAAGGAGCCGTCGGCCCGTGCCGGCAATCGCCGGGATGATCACCAGGCTGAGTTCGTCGACCAGGCCAGCAGCCAGCAGCGTCTGAGCGACCGAGATGCTGGCGTGGATTCCGATGTCGCTGCCGGGTTGATTCTGCAACTGACGGACGAACTCGATCAGATCCCCGTCGACAACTCGAGTATTTGCCCATTCCTGATCGAGTGGTGTGGACGTCACCACGAATTTCTCAACGCCGTTGATGAATGACGCATATGGCTCGATGGTGCTGTCGGGCCAGAACCCCACCCATTCGTCGTAACTGCGCCGGCCGAGGATGACGGCGTCCTGCTTGGCGTGCGCCTCGGACGAGAACGCGTCCATGACATCGTCATCCCAGTCGGTGAGGAACTTGCCGGGATCCTCGACGACGCCGTCGAGGGACATGAACAGGCCCACCACAATCTTCCGCATGCTCACTACCTCCGGTTGTACCGATCTCATTCGGTCGACGAACGGACCGTCATACTCTCATCGGTGAGCGGCCTCACCCGGTGGACGTTGAGCGGATCGGGCCGAACCGGTAGACCGAGACGTGTGACCGCGAGTCGGCGGTGAACTCCGAACCGATCCAGTCCGCGTGTCTGGATTCCAGCTCGAAGCCGGCGAGTTGGGCCATCAGATCGAGTTCCGCAGGCCAGATGTAGCGATGCGGACTTCGCGTCAACCTGGCTTCCCGGCCATCACCGAACCGGAAGTGGTGCGAGACGAGCTGCTGGTTGAGGACGTCATAGGTGTCAACGCCGATGTACCCAGGTTCGTCCGCAAAGACCACTGCTTCCTGACCGGGCGGGAGTTTCCGCAGTTCAGGAACCCATAACTCGATCACCAACCGCCCACCGGGACCCAGGTGCCGGGCGGCATTGCGGAAGCAGTCAACTTGCTCGTCCTGCGTGAGCAGGTTGGAGATCGTATTGAAGACGAGGAATACAAGGGTGAAGTAGCCGGGCGCGCGAGTACTGGCCATATCGCCGATGACGACCGGTATCTGGTCTGGTCCCACCTTGCTGCGCAATTGTTCGATCATGGGCTCGGAGAGCTCGATTCCCGTGACGGGAACGCCGCGCTCCGCCAACGGAACGGCCACCCGGCCGGTCCCGATCGCGAACTCCAGGACCCGGCCGGCGCCGGCGAGTTCGACGAGACGGTCGACCGTCGGTTGCAGAACTTCAGCTGCGAACATTCCAATGCCCGGGGTGTCGTAACGCGCCGCGGCCTCGCTGTCCCAGATCTCATTCTGTTTCATCTGGCTGACAATGGCAGCGAATATGCAGCCAGGTCCAGTTCTTTTTTCGACGGCTTTGCGCCGAGAATGATCCGGAAATGCAAATAGGGGGACCTCTAGAGGTCCCCCTATTTGGGAATGATTGTCCGGCGGTGTCCTACTCTCCCACACCGTGGCCGGTGCAGTACCATCGGCGCTGAAGGGCTTAGCTTCCGGGTTCGGTATGGGTCCGGGCGTTTCCCCCTCGCTATGGCCGCCGTAACTCTATGGAATTATCAACACTTTTCACCCTGCCTGGCTAAAGGACAGGGTGCTGGTTGTTGTTCCAGAACCGCACAGTGGACGCGTAGCATTTTTGTGGTAAGTCCTCGGCCTATTAGTACCGGTCAGCTCCAACACCTTACGGTGCTTCCACTTCCGGCCTATCAACCCGGTGGTCTTGCCGGGGGCCTTACCCCACTTAAGGGTGGGAGTCCTCATCTTGGAACAGGCTTCCCGCTTAGATGCTTTCAGCGGTTATCCCTTCCGAACGTAGCCAACCAGCCGTGCTCCTGGTGGAACAACTGGCACACCAGAGGTTCGTCCGTCCCGGTCCTCTCGTACTAGGGACAGCCTTCCTCAAGACTCCTACGCGCGCGGCGGATAGGGACCGAACTGTCTCACGACGTTCTAAACCCAGCTCGCGTGCCGCTTTAATGGGCGAACAGCCCAACCCTTGGGACCTACTCCAGCCCCAGGATGCGACGAGCCGACATCGAGGTGCCAAACCATGCCGTCGATATGGACTCTTGGGCAAGATCAGCCTGTTATCCCCGGGGTACCTTTTATCCGTTGAGCGACGCCCATTCCACAATGTGGCGCCGGATCACTAGTCCCGACTTTCGTCCCTGCTCGAGATGTCCCTCTCACAGTCAAGCTCCCTTGTGCACTTACACTCAAAACCTGATTGCCAACCAGGCTGAGGGAACCTTTGGGCGCCTCCGTTACTCTTTAGGAGGCAACCGCCCCAGTTAAACTACCCACCAGGCACTGTCCCTGATCCAGATCATGGACCTAAGTTAGATATCCAGTACGACCAGAGTGGTATTTCAACGTTGACTCCACAATAACTGGCGTTATCGCTTCACAGTCTCCCACCTATCCTACACAAGTCGAACCGAACACCAATACCAAGCTATAGTAAAGGTCCCGGGGTCTTTCCGTCCTGCCGCGCGTAACGAGCATCTTTACTCGTACTGCAATTTCGCCGAGCCTATGGTTGAGACAGTAGAGAAGTCGTTACGCCATTCGTGCAGGTCGGAACTTACCCGACAAGGAATTTCGCTACCTTAGGATGGTTATAGTTACCACCGCCGTTTACTGGGGCTTAAATTCTCAGCTTCACCACCGAAGTGATTGACCGGTCCTCTTAACCTTCCAGCACCGGGCAGGCGTCAGTCCATATACATCGTCTTGCGACTTCGCATGGACCTGTGTTTTTAGTAAACAGTCGCTTCTCCCTGGTCTCTGCGACCAAAACATGCTAGCCCGCAAGGGGCTTCACACACCTCGGTCCCCCTTCTCCCGAAGTTACGGGGGTATTTTGCCGAGTTCCTTAACCATAGTTCGCTCGATCACCTTGGTATTCTCTACCTGACCACCTGTGTCGGTTTGGGGTACGGGCCGCTCGAAGCTCGCTAGAGGCTTTTCTCGACAGCATAGGATCACTCTGCTTCGCCTCAATCGGCTATGCGTCAGGTCTCAGAATAATGTTCCAACGGATTTGCCTATCCGAGCTCCCTACACCCTTACACCAGTATTACCACTGACTGGCGGAGCTACCTTCCTGTGTCACCCCATCGCTTGACTACTACCGGATCGGGTCACGCGCTCCCCGCAGACTCCCCGAAGGGTCATCCTTGGCTCGGGCGTTTAGCATCACCGGGTTCGACATGGGCGCTTCTTCGCGGGTACGGGAATATCAACCCGTTGTCCATCGACTACGCCTGTCGGCCTCGCCTTAGGTCCCGACTCACCCTGGGCGGATTAACCTGGCCCAGGAACCCTTGGTCATTCGGTGGAGGAGTTTCTCACTCCCCATTCGCTACTCATGCCTGCATTCTCACTCGTGTAGCGTCCACGGCTGGATCACTCCGCCGCTTCACTCGCCACACGACGCTCCCCTACCCATCCATACACCTGGACCACGAAGGCCTAGCTTTACGTATGAATGCCGCGGTTTCGGTGGTGTGCTTGAGCCCCGCTACATTGTCGGCGCGGAACCACTTGACCAGTGAGCTATTACGCACTCTTTAAAGGGTGGCTGCTTCTAAGCCAACCTCCTGGTTGTCTGGGCGACTCCACATCCTTTCCCACTTAGCACACGCTTAGGGACCTTAACCGGCGATCTGGGCTGTTTCCCTTTCGACAATGAAGCTTAGCCCCCACTGTCTCACTGCCACGCTCTCACTGACCGGCATTCGGAGTTTGGTTGATTTCGGTAAGCTTGTGGGCCCCCTAGACCATCCAGTGCTCTACCTCCAGTCAGAAACACGTGACGCTGCACCTAAATGCATTTCGGGGAGAACCAGCTATCACGAAGTTTGATTGGCCTTTCACCCCTACCCACAGCTCATCCCCTCAGTTTTCAACCTAAGTGGGTTCGGACCTCCACGACGTCTTACCGTCGCTTCATCCTGGCCATGGGTAGATCACTTCGCTTCGGGTCTAGAGCATGCGACTCAACCGCCCTATTCGGACTCGCTTTCGCTACGGCTTCCCCACACGGGTTAACCTCGCCACATACCACTAACTCGCAGGCTCATTCTTCAAAAGGCACGCCGTCACCTCACCACAAGGGCTCAGCTCCGACGGATTGTAAGCACACGGTTTCAGGTACTATTTCACTCCCCTCCCGGGGTACTTTTCACCTTTCCCTCACGGTACTAGTCCGCTATCGGTCACCAGGTAGTATTTAGGCTTAGCGGGTGGTCCCGCCAGATTCACAGCGAATTTCACGGGCTCGCTGCTACTTGGGAAATATTGAAAGGAGAACAGAAGTTTTCGTCTACGGGGCTATCACCCGCTACGGCTGGTTTTTCCAATGCCATTCGACTAACCACTGTTTTTCTCACTCCCCGTCAGGCCGGCAGACCCAACAACAACACTCCCACGACCCCGAACACGCAACCCCTGCCGGGTATCACGCGTGAACGGTTTAGCCTCATCCGCTTTCGCTCGCCACTACTCACGGAATCACGGTTGTTTTCTCTTCCTGTGGGTACTGAGATGTTTCACTTCCCCACGTTCCCTCCACACACCCTATATATTCAGGCGCGGGTAACACGACATGACTCGTGCTGGGTTTCCCCATTCGGAAATCCTCGGATCACAGCTCGGTTGACAGCTCCCCGAGGCTTATCGCAGCCTCCTACGTCCTTCATCGGCTCCTGGTGCCTAGGCATCCACCGTGTGCTCTTAAAAACTTAGCCACAAAGATGCTCGCGTCCACTGTGCAGTTCTCAAACAACAACCGAAACCACCCACCCACAACGCCCCGCCAACACCGGCAACGCCGGCTGGTCCAGAAACAAGGAAGGCCCGAGAAAGAAACACGCAACAAAGGAGCAAACCTTCCGGCCCACTCCCCTCTGCCCGTCCTCTCAGGACCCAACAGCGTACCTACAGTTCCTCACCCACCAACAACCCGTTCCAACTCACCCCACTGAAGGAAGTGGACACCGACAATCCCGAAAGAAACAGCATCACGTCGTACTAGACATTGCGTGATCAATGATCGACCGAACTAGTCAGCGTTCCACCCGTGAGCTCCACCGCAGAACGGACGCCTGCGCGTGGGCCTGAACCCATGAATGCACCCTGCCACTTGTGTAAACAGCAAGCACAACAGATGCGGGCCAGTTGCTCCTTAGAAAGGAGGTGATCCAGCCGCACCTTCCGGTACGGCTACCTTGTTACGACTTCGTCCCAATCGCCGATCCCACCTTCGACAGCTCCCTCCCTCACGGGTTGGGCCACTGGCTTCGGGTGTTACCGACTTTCGTGACGTGACGGGCGGTGTGTACAAGGCCCGGGAACGTATTCACCGCAGCGTTGCTGATCTGCGATTACTAGCGACTCCGACTTCATGGGGTCGAGTTGCAGACCCCAATCCGAACTGAGACCGGCTTTTTGGGATTCGCTCCACCTCACGGTTTCGCAGCCCTTTGTACCGGCCATTGTAGCATGCGTGAAGCCCAAGACATAAGGGGCATGATGATTTGACGTCATCCCCACCTTCCTCCGAGTTGACCCCGGCAGTCTCTTATGAGTCCCCGGCATAACCCGCTGGCAACATAAGACAAGGGTTGCGCTCGTTGCGGGACTTAACCCAACATCTCACGACACGAGCTGACGACAACCATGCACCACCTGTGCACGGACCTTGCGGGGGAACCATCTCTGGAACTTTCCCGTGCATGTCAAGCCTTGGTAAGGTTCTTCGCGTTGCATCGAATTAATCCGCATGCTCCGCCGCTTGTGCGGGCCCCCGTCAATTCCTTTGAGTTTTAGCCTTGCGGCCGTACTCCCCAGGCGGGGCGCTTAATGCGTTAGCTGCGGCACGGAGTTCGTGGAAGGAACCCCACACCTAGCGCCCAACGTTTACGGCGTGGACTACCAGGGTATCTAATCCTGTTTGCTCCCCACGCTTTCGCTCCTCAGCGTCAGTATCGGCCCAGAGTCCCGCCTTCGCCACCGGTGTTCCTCCTGATATCTGCGCATTTCACCGCTACACCAGGAATTCCAGACTCCCCTACCGAACTCTAGTCTGCCCGTATCGAATGCAGGCCCGGGGTTGAGCCCCGGGTTTTCACATTCGACGCGACAGACCGCCTACGAGCTCTTTACGCCCAATAATTCCGGACAACGCTTGCACCCTACGTATTACCGCGGCTGCTGGCACGTAGTTGGCCGGTGCTTCTTCTGCTCCTACCGTCACTCTCGCTTCGTCAGAGCTGAAAGAGGTTTACAACCCGAAGGCCGTCATCCCTCACGCGGCGTCGCTGCGTCAGGCTTCCGCCCATTGCGCAATATTCCCCACTGCTGCCTCCCGTAGGAGTCTGGGCCGTGTCTCAGTCCCAGTGTGGCCGGTCGCCCTCTCAGGCCGGCTACCCGTCGTCGCCTTGGTAGGCCATCACCCCACCAACAAGCTGATAGGCCGCGGGCCCATCCCCAGCCGAAAAACTTTCAACAACACCCCATGCGAGGCAGAAGTCGATATCCAGTATTAGCACCGGTTTCCCGGAGTTATCCCAGAGCTGAGGGCAGGTTGCCCACGTGTTACTCACCCGTTCGCCACTCGAGTACCCGCAAGCGGGCCTTTCCGTTCGACTTGCATGTGTTAAGCACGCCGCCAGCGTTCGTCCTGAGCCAGGATCAAACTCTCCATTGAATGCCATATAATCCACAGCGCAAAACGCTGGAATCAACAAAGGAAAGCGCACACCCCAAAAAGAGGCATGCGATGAAACCTGGTCCACACGAGCTAGCACAACAACACCCCAAAAAAAGGAGGCGTCAAAATGATCTCGTAATAAACCAAAAAAATGCCCTGCCCCCACCAAATGGGCGGCAGAACACTCAATCAGTTGGCACTGACTTTCGGTACGCTGTTGAGTTCTCAAAGAACGGACGCACACCCTCCCCAGTCTCTCAACCGGCTTGGGGGCAACCTGATCTACGTTACCGGCTGGCCTCGACAATTCCAAATCGTCGCTGCCTGCCGTTCCCGACTCCCTGGCGAAGCGCAAGCTCTGCCAACTCCGGCTCGCGGAGTCTGATCATCGGGGTTGTCCCTGGGCCGTCCAGCTGCAGTGGATCTTGGCGATCCGGCCGCTGTGCGGTTCCCCTTGGGGCATGGACGAAGTTACGGGCTGATTGCCGCTCGCGTCAAACCCGCAGGTCAGCGGCTTTTCGCGTGATCTTGCTGCTGAATCGGTGCAGGTCAGGGGTGGTGGGTTTGCCGGCGACCCGGTGACGACTGGACACGGATCGTGGTGATCACCTTCATAGCTGTTCCGTCAGGCGCGCCGACGGCCATGTGCTATTCCCTCGGGTTCCCGTGCAAGGAACGACCGAGGGCCGTCACTACCCGCGGACGAGGACACCCGCGACGGCCCGCTTCCCTCGTCGCAGCACCAGGTACTTGCCCGTGCAGCAGATCGCTGGGATCCGGGACATGCTCCGGATCGCTGATCCGGACGTTGTTGATGTTGGCTCCGCCCTCGGCAACCGCTCGACGCGCCTCCGACAGGGAGGACGCCAGGCCGGATTCCTTCAGCAGCTGCACCACGGTCAGGCCGGCCGGTAGTTCGGTCAGCCCTGCCTCGGTCAAAGCCGCCTGCAGGATGCCCTCGTCGATGCCGGCGAGTTCGCCGCGGCCGAACAACGCGCCGCTGGCCTGCACGACCCCATCCCGGGCGGCCTCGCCATGGACCAGTGCGGTCAGCTCGCCGGCCAGCGCACGCTGCCCTTCCCTGGCCTGCGGTCGCTCCGCCGTCGACGCGGCAAGTTCGGCGATCTCGTCGAGCGGCCGTAGGGAGAACACCTTCAGGTAGCCGCCGATGTCCCGGTCGTCAGTGTTGAACCAGAATTGGTAGAAGGCGTACGGGCTGGTCATCTCCGGATCGAGCCAGACGGCCCCGCCTTCGGACTTCCCGAATTTGGTGCCGTCCGCCTTGGTGATCAGCGGGGTCGCCACCGCATGTACTGCACGTCCCTCGACCTTGCGGATCAATTCGGTGCCGCTGGTCAGGTTGCCCCACTGGTCGCTGCCGCCGGTCTGCAGCGTGCAGCCGTAGCGCCGGTACAGCTCCAGGTAGTCCATGCCCTGCAGGATCTGGTAGCTGAACTCGGTGAACGAGAGCCCTTCGTCGCTGTTCAGCCTTGCGGACACGGTTTCCTTGGCCAGCATGCGGCCCATCCGGAAGTGCTTGCCGACGTCACGCAGGAACCCGATGGTGGACAGATCCGCGGTCCAGTCGAGATTGTTGACCATGCGCGCGGCGAACGGGCCGTCGAAGTCGACGTAATGCTCGACCTGGCTCCGGATCCGCTCCACCCAACCGGCGACGATCTCCGGTGAATTCAACACCCGTTCCCCGGACATCCGCGGATCGCCGATCAGGCCGGTCGCCCCGCCCACCAGCATGAGCGGGCGATGCCCGGCCTGCTGAATCCGGCGCATCGTCAGCAGTTGGACGAGATTTCCGATGTGCAGGCTGGGCGCGGTGGGGTCGAACCCGACGTATGCAGTCAGTGGTCCAGCGGCGAGGTCCGTCGCCAGCGCCGGGAGGCCGGTGCTCTGCGAGATCAGCCCCGATCGTTCAGCTCCGCCAACAGCGGCGGCAGCGGATCGGCAGCGGCTCCCGGCTCAGTGAAAACAGCGGGGCTTTCGTCCTCGGGCACTTCGTCGTCAGAATTCGGCACGCAGCCATCCTTCCATCGGACGCGGCTAGGACCGCGCCGAATACCCCGGCTCCTCCGTCGCCGAGTCTTCAGCGCCGTCCACTGCGCTGAATGGCGGCCCCTCCTCCGTCGGACCCGATGACGTTTTCCGCAGCACGTTCCCCAGCCCGGCCGACCGCTTGCGCGGCGTCCACGCCCGGAAAGTCGACACACTCGGCTCGCTCTCGATCCAGAAGCGCCGCTCGATCTCGGCTGCGGCAGCGACACCCACTCGTGGCCCGACGCGGATCGCACTCGCCGGCGGCGTTTCCCCGCTCAACAGCGAGATCTCCCCTGCGGGGCTGCACAGGTCGGCGCCGTTGGACGACGCGTCGAAGCCGAGGACGGTCGCGAGGCCGGCCGGACCGCGGGCCAACTCGTGGTCCCGCGTCACCCGCGGTCGGCGTTGCCGGGCGATGTCGACGCCGTCGACCACCTCGCCGGCCCGCAGCAGCACCGCCGACGGGTCCCCGTCCGCCCCGGTGACAATGTTGGCGCACCAATGCATTCCGTAGACGAAGTAGGTGTACAGGTGACCGGCGGGGCCGAACATGATCGCCGTTCGGGGTGTCAGACCACGGAACGCGTGTGACGCCGGATCGTCCAACCCTGCGTAGGCCTCGACCTCGGTGAGCCGGACCGCAACGCGACGGCCGTCGCGATCGACGGCGATCACCCGGCCGAGCAGGTCCCGCGCAACGTCGTCGACGTCACGGTCGAAGAAGGAGCGCGGGAGACGCCGGCCACATCGCTGCACCCGCCAGATCCTCCCAGGAGACGGTTCATGCCGCTTCGAGCAGTGACAGCGGTCACCGTGGGTGAGCTCTGGTCACAAATTGTGAAATCCATCATGGCCGGCTGGCTTGATTCGTCGGAGCGCGAACAAGTACAGTAATAGATGAACGTTCAAGTAAATATATCGGTCGCGTCATTCTCAGGTCGCCGGTCCGTAACCCTCCCGGCGCCGCCGCGCGCCCCGACCGCCAAGGACCCACCCATGACAAACCTCATTTTCGGCTCCAGCGCATCATCCACCCGCCAGTCCATCGCACTTGCTCATCGGCCGCATCGCCCTCGGCATCGTGCTGATCGCACACGGCTGGCAGAAGTTCTTCACCTACGGAATCTCCGGCGCCACAGCCAGTTTCGAGCAGATGGGCATTCCGGCCGCCGGTGCCGCCGCGGTCTTCGCCGCAGTGGTCGAACTCGTCGGCGGCATCCTGCTGATCGTCGGTTTCGCCGTCCCGCTGATCGGCCTGCTGGTCGCGGTCGACATGGTCGGCGCGCTTGATCTTCGTGCACGCACCCAACGGTGTCTTCGTCGATGCCGGCGGCTACGAGCTGGTCCTGGTGATCGGCGCCCTCGGCGTCGTGTTCGCCGGCCTGGGGGCCGGTGCGTACGCCCTCGATCGACTGATCACCACACGCGGCCGGGTCAGCATCAACGCCTGACTTCGCCAGCCGGACCGCCGGAGTTGATCATGACAAAAGCTGCACGACTCGCCGGCGACACGCCGATCAAGCAGCAGCAAGCGTCATGATCAACTCAGTCGGGTCCGGTTGCAACTGGACCTGCTCAGCCGGTCGCCCAACCCCGGTCGGCGGCGATCCTGGTCCTGCAGCGCCGCGATCTGCTCGGCCACCCGGACCGGCGCCGTACCGCCAACGCCGTCCCGGGAGGCCAACGATCCGGCAACGGTGAGCACGTCCCGGACGTCCGGGGTCAGCGCCGGGTTGATGCCGGCGAATTCGTCATCGGTCAGTTCGTCGAGCTCGCGGCCGGTCGACTCGGCCAGCGCGACACACTCCCCCGCCACCTCGTGCGCGACCCGGAACGGAACACCCTGCCGGACAAGCCATTCCGCGATGTCGGTGGCCAGCGAGAAGCCGGCGGGAGCCATCGCGGCCATCCGCTCGGTGTTGAACGTCAGCGTCGCGGTCAGCCCGGTGACCGCCGGCAGCAGCAGTTCCAGCTGCGCCAGCGAGTCGATCAGCGGCTCCTTGTCCTCCTGCAGATCCCGGTTGTAGGCCAGCGGCAAGCGCCTTCAGCGTGGCCAGCAACCCGGTGAGATTCCCGATCAACCGGCCGGTCTTCCCCCGGGCCAGTTCGGCGATGTCGGGGTTCTTCTTCTGCGGCATGATCGACGACCCGGTGGCGAACGCGTCGTCCAGCCGGGCGTAGCCGAACTCCGCCGTGGTGAAGATGATGACCTCTTCGGCCCACCGGGAAATGTCCACCGCGAGCATGGCGAGCACGAAGGCCAACTCGGCGGCGAAATCCCGCGATGCCGTGCCGTCGATGGAATTCTCCGACGCCGAGGTGAAGCCCAACTCGGCAGCGACGGCCGCCGGATCGAGCCCCAGCGACGACCCGGCCAGTGCACCCGACCCGTACGGCGACACCGCTGCCCGGCGGTCCCAGTCCCGGATCCGGTCGACGTCCCGGACCAGCGCCTGCGCGTGGGCGGCCAGGTGATGTGCCAGCAGCACCGGCTGGGCGTGCTGGAAATGCGTCCGGCCCGGCATTGCCGCACCGGGGTGCGCCAGAGCCTGGCCGACCAACGCGGTCTGCAGGTCGGTGACCAGCAGTGGCCACCGCACGGGCCCGGTCCCGCAGGAACATCCGGTACAGCGTCGCGACCTGGTCGTTGCGGGACCGGCCGGCGCGGAGCTTGCCGCCCAGCTCCTTGCCGGCGCGGTCCAGCAATCCGCGTTCCAACGCGGAATGCACGTCCTCGTCGGCGGGGACCGGCGCGAACGCACCGGACCTCACGTCCAGCGCGAGATCGTCCAGGGCGGACAGCATCCCGGTGAGCTCGAGATGGCTGAGCAGGCCGGCGGCATGCAGCACCCGGGCATGCGCCTTCGATCCGGCGATGTCGTAGGGCGCGAGCACCCAGTCGAAATGGGTGCTGACGCTCAATGCGGCCATTTCCGGCGACGGCCCGGAGGCGAACCGCCCGCCCCACAGCGGCGTGGCCGCTGCCGGAGTGGATCCCGTTGGAGTGGGTCCCGCTGCCGGGTCGGAGGCTGACGATGAGTTGTCGGCAGAGTTGGTTTCAGACATCGGGGTCAGTCGGTCCCGGCGTCCATGGCGGCGCTCTCGCTGGCCTGTTCGATGGCTTGCCCGATTTCCTGAGCCTGCTCCTCCTGCTCGTCGGCCTCGGCCGGCAGGCCGGCGATGGCCGCCGCCTGCCCGGGGACGCAGGGTGCCGACGAGGGTGTGCTCCGTGTCCAGCTGACCCAGTTCGCGTACAGCTCCAGCTTGGAGCGGGTGTCGGCGATGTCCAGGTTCCGCATGGTCAGTTGACCGATCCGGTCGCCGGGACCGAACGCGGCCTCCGCCACCCGCTCCATCGAGAGCTTCTCCGGGTGATAGGACAGCTCCGGGCCGGTGGTGTCCACGATCGTGTAGTCGTTGCCGCGACGCAGCCGCAGGGTGACCGACCCGGTGATCGCGGAGCCGACCCAGCGCTGCAACGACTCTCGCAGCATCAGACCCTGCGGGTCCAGCCAACGACCCTCGTAGAGCAACCGGCCCAGCCGCCGGCCCTGGTCGTGGTAGGACGCCACGGTGTCCTCGTTGTGGATGGCGTTGACCAGCCGTTCGTAGGCGATGAACAGCAGGGCCATGCCCGGCGCCTCGTAGATCCCCCGCGACTTGGCCTCGATGATGCGGTTCTCGATCTGGTCGCTCATGCCGAGTCCGTGCCGGCCGCCGACCGCGTTGGCCTCGTGCACCAGGGCGACCGGGTCGAGCCGGACCCCGTTGATCGCCACCGGCCGGCCGCGCTCGAACTGCAGGCTGACGTCCTCCGGCGCGATCGCCACCGACTGGTCCCAGTGTGCGACGCCCATGATCGGCTGGACGATCTCGACGGAGGCGTCCAGGTGCTCGAGCCGCTTGGCCTCGTGGGTGGCGCCCCAGATGTTGGCGTCGGTGGAATAGGCCTTCTCGGCCGACGCCCGGTAGGGCAGGTTGCGGGCCAGCAACCATTCGCTCATCTCGGCCCGGCCGCCCAGCTCGGCCACGAACTGCCGGTCCAGCCAGGGCTTGTAGATGCGCAGCCGGGGGTTGGCCAGCAGTCCGTAGCGGTAGAACCGCTCGATGTCGTTGCCCTTGTAGGTCGACCCGTCGCCCCAGATGTCGACCTCGTCGTCGGCCATCGCGCGGACCAGCAGGGTGCCGGTGACGGCCCGGCCGAGCGGGGTCGTGTTGAAGTAGGTCAGCCCGGCGGACCGGATGTGAAACGCGCCGCAGGCCAGCGCGACGAGCCCCTCCTCGACCAACGCGGCGCGACAGTCGACGATGCGCGCGATATCGGCGCCGTACTCGACCGCCCGGCCCGGGACCCCGGACAGGTCGGGTTCGTCGTACTGACCGAGGTCGGCCGTGTACGCGCAGGGCACGGCGCCGTTCTCGCGCATCCAGGCCACGGCCACCGAAGTGTCCAGACCGCCCGAGAACGCGATACCGACCTTCTGCCCCTTGGGCAGCGACTCAAGAACTTTGGACACGAGGTGGGAGCCTATCTGTGCGGGTTGGGCCGCACCGTTGGCGGCTGACAGTGATTCACCTGAGCCCATCCGGGAGAACCGGGGGCGCCTGGCCAGGCCCCAGATCAGGTATCCCCGGCGGCGTAACCGGCCAGTGTCCGGCCGACCTCGGCGCCGGTCAGGCCGTCCCGGGCGACCACCAGGATGGTGTCGTCACCGGCGATGGTGCCGATGACGTCGACCAGGCTGGCCCGGTCGATGGCCGACGCCAGGAACTGCGCGGCACCCGGCGGCGTTCGGAGCACCGCCAGGTTGCCCGAACCCTCGTGCGAGAGCAGCAGTTCGCCGAGCAGCCGGGACAGCCTGGACGTGCCGCCGACCATCGGGCGCGGGCCGCCGTCCTCCGGGATCCGGTAGACGGGCGCGCCACCGTCGACGCCGCGCAGTTTCAGCGCGCCCAGTTCCTCCAGATCCCTGGACAACGTTGCCTGGGTGACCTGAAGTCCGCTCACCGCAAGCAGTTCGGCGAGTTCGGTCTGCGAACGGACGACGTGGCTGCGGATCAGTTCGGTGATCCGGCCGTGCCGGGCCGCCTTGGTGGCCAGTGCGCTGCCGGCGGTCAAGGCCTCGCCTCGGCGAACTCGCGCAGCGAACTGCTGCCGGCATGTTCGGCGACCAGGAAGGCCAGCAGCGCCTTCTGCGCGTGCAGGCGGTTCTCGGCCTCGTCCCACACCGCCGACGCCGGCCCGTCGATGACCTCGTCGGTGATCTCCCAACCGCGATGCGCCGGCAGGCAGTGCAGCACGATGGCATCGCCGTCGGCCCGGCCGAGCAGACGCGGCGTTGATCTGGTACGGCCGGAACGGGCCGACCCGGTCCAGGCCGTCGTTCTCCTGGCCCATCGACGTCCAGGTGTCGGTGACCAGCACATCGGCGCCGTCGACGGCCGCGTCGCGGGTCGCCGATCAGCTCGATGGCGCCGCCGGTCTCGGCGGCCCGACGCTTGGCGTCGAGCAGGATGTCGCCGTTCGGGTCGAAGCCCTGCGGCGACGAGATCCGCACTGTCAGACCGGCATTCGCCCCGCCGAGCATCAGCGAGTGGGCCATGTTGTTGGCCCCGTCGCCGAGGTAGGTCAGCGTGACGCCGGCCAGCCGGCCCTTGCGCTCCCGGATGGTCTGCAGGTCGGAGCAGCACCTGGCAGGGGTGGAATTCGTCGGTCAGCGCGTTGATCACCGGGACGCTGGACGTGCTGGCCAGCGCGTTGATCCGGCGTTGGGCGAAGGTCCGGATCGCCACCGCGTCGACATAGCGGGACAGCACCCGGGAGGTGTCCTCGATGGTCTCCTCGCGGCCGAGTTGGGACATCCGGCCGTCGACGATCACCGGTTGGCCGCCGAGCTGGGAGATGCCGACCTCGAACGAGAGCCGGGTGCGGGTCGAGTTCTTCTCGAAGATGACGGCAACGGCCTTGCCCACCAGCGGGCGGTATCCGGTGCGGTCGGTCTTGTAGGTGTCTGCAAGATCCAGCACGGTCAGCAGCTCGTCCGGCGACAGGTCGTCGTCACGCAGGAAATGTCTCAGGGCGGTGGTCATCACGAAACCTTTCCATGTGGCGAACTGGCGGTATCCAGAATTCCGGGCAGGGCCGCGACGAACGAGTCGGCCTGCTCGGTGGTGAGAATCAACGGCGGGGCCAGGCGAAGGACCCCCGGAGCCGGCGCGTTGATGATGAAGCCGGCCTCCCGGGCCGCGAGAGCCGTTGCCGGTCCGATGTTCTCGGTGAGCACGATGCCGATCAGCAGGCCGGCCCCGCGGACGTGGTCGATCATCGGGTGTCCGAGATCGTCGACGCCGGTGGCGATGTGCTTGCCAAGGGCGTCGACATGGTCGAGCAGGCCGTCGGTTTCGATGGTGTCAAGGACCGCGAGCGCGGCGGCCGCACAGACCGGATTACCGGCGAAGGTGGAGCCGTGGTCGCCGGGTTGCAGCAGCAGCGCGGCGTCGCCGATGCCGATGGCGGCGCCGATCGGCAGGCCGCCGCCGAGCCCCTTGGCCAGCGTGATGACGTCGGGGACGATGCCGGATGTGGTGTGCGCGAACCAGTTCCCGGTCCGTCCGATGCCGGTCTGCACCTCGTCGATGACCAGCAGGGTGCCGTGCTCTGCGGTGATGCTGCGGGCGGCGGCGAGGTAGCCGTCCGGTGCCGGAACAACGCCGGCCTCCCCCAGGATCGGTTCCAGGAAGACCGCGGCGACGGTGTCGTCGACGGCGGCCCGCAGGGCCGGAATGTCGCCGTAGGGAACGAATTCCACGCCGGCCGGCATCGGCTCGAACGGTGTCCGCTTGGCCGGTTGACCGGTGATCGCCAGCGCTCCCATGGTGCGGCCGTGGAAAGCGCCCTCGCAGGCGATGATCCGCGGCCGGCCGGTCCGGCGGGCCATCTTGAACGCGGCCTCGTTGGCCTCCGCGCCGGAGTTGCAGAAGATCACCCGGCCGGGGTGCGGATCGCGGGCACCGCTGATGTCCAGCAAGCGCTCGGCGAGGGCGAGCACGGTGGGGTGGGTGAAGAAGTTCGACACATGGCCCAGGGTGGCCACCTGCCCGGAGACCGCCGTGACGATCGCCGGGTGGGCGTGGCCGAGGGCATTGACCGCGATACCCCCCAACAGGTCCAGGTACTGCTTGCCGTCGGCGTCGGTGACGACGGCGCCCTGCCCACTGACCAATTCGACCGGCGGCACACCGAAGTTGTTCATCAGCGCGTGCGACCAGCGCTCCGCGGCGGCCTGGTTACCCGAAAGTGTCGGTGATACGGACGTTGTCATGGCGAACCCTCCAGGTTCGGGACGATCATGGTGCCGACACCCTCGTTGGTGACGATCTCCAGCAGCACCGAGTGCGGGATCCGGCCGTCGATGACGTGCGCGGCGGCGACCCCGCCGCGCACCGCGCGCAGGCAGCCCTCCATCTTCGGCACCATGCCGGCTTCCAGGGCGGGCAGCATTTCCTCGAGTGCGTCGGCAGACACCTTGGACAGCAACGAGTTCCGGTCCGGCCAGTTGGCGTAGAGGCCCTCGACATCGGTCAGCATGACGAGTTTCGACGCACCCAGCGCGATGGCCAGCGCGGCGGCCGCGGTGTCCGCGTTGACATTGAGCACCACCCCGTCGACGTCCGGCGCGACCGTGGAGACCACCGGGATCCGGCCGGCATCCATCAGGTCGATGATTGCCGTCGTGTTCACCGCGACGACGTCGCCGACCAGACCGATGTCGGTGGCAACACCGTCGACCTGAACGGTGCGGCGGGCCGCGGTGAACAGGCCGGCGTCCTCGCCGGACATGCCGACCGCCAGCGGGCCGTGCGAGTTGATCAGCCCGACCAGCTCACGACCAACCTGACCGACCAGCACCATCCGGACGACGTCCATCGTGTCGGGTGTTGTCACCCGGAAGCCGCCCTTGAATTCGCCCTGCAGGCCAAGTCTTTTCAGCATGGCGCTGATCTGCGGGCCGCCGCCGTGCACGACCACCGGCCGCAGCCCGACGGTCCGCAGGAAGACCATGTCGGCCGCGAACGCTGCCTTCAGGGCATCGTCCGTCATGGCGTTGCCGCCGTATTTGACCACCACGATGGAGCCGGCGAACCTGCGTAGCCAGGGCAGTGCCCCGGCGAGCACCGCGGCGCGCTCCTTGGCGCCCTCCAGTTCGGATGGTCGGCGTCGGTTCGACATCTACTGCAGCGCCGGTCATGTCGAATACGCCGAGTTCTCGTGCACGTAGGCATGCGACAGGTCGTTCGTCAGGATGGTCGCCGTTTCGGACCCGGCATGCAGGTCGATGACGACCCGCACGGACCGGCCGGTCAGGTCGACGCCATCCCGGTCCTCGCCGGTGGCACCGCCCTTGCAGATCCAGACGCCGTTGATGGCAACGTCAATCGCATCAGCGTCGAAGGCAACGTGCGGTCCCACGGTGCCGACCGCCGCCAGAATCCGGCCCCAGTTCGCATCCTGACCGAAGAAGGCGGTCTTGACGAGGTTGTTCCGGGCGACCGAGCGACCCACCTCGACCGCGTCGTCCTCGCTGGCCGCATGAACCACCTCGATCGCGATCTCCTTGGTGGACCCCTCCGCGTCGGCCAACAACTGCTCGGCCAGCTGCGTGCAGACCCGGGTCACCGCGGCACCGAGCAGCTCGGCGTTCGGGGTGACGCCGGACGCCCCGGAGGCGAGCAGCAGCACGGTGTCATTGGTGGACATGGCGCCGTCGGAATCGAGCCGGTCGAACGACACCCGGGTCGCCGCGCGCAGCGCGGTGTCCAGCGCTGCAGAGTCGGCGACGGCGTCGGTGGTCAGCACGACCAGCATGGTCGCCAATCCCGGTGCCAGCATGCCGGCGCCCTTGGCCATTCCGCCGACGGTGAATCCGCCGACCTCCACCTGTGCGGTCTTCGGCACAGAGTCGGTGGTCATGATGGCGGTCGCGGCATCCAGCCCACCACTGGTTGTCGCCGCGGCGGCAGCCCTGTCGATGCCGGGGATCAGCTTGTCCATCGGCAGTCGCAGCCCGATCAGACCCGTCGACGCGACGGCTACCCGCTGGGCCGGGGCGACCAGTAGTTGACCGACATGTTCTGCGGTGGCAACGGTGTCGGCGTACCCGTCCGGGCCGGTGCAGGCATTGGCACCGCCGGAGTTCAGCACGACGGCGACGAGTTCGGCACCCGGGCCGGCCAGAATGCCCTCGCACCAACGGACCGGCGCGGCCTTGACCCGGTTGCTGGTGAACACCCCGGCGGCGGTGTACCTGGGACCGTCATTCACGACAAGCGCGACGTCTTGCAGACCGGAGGACTTCAAACCGGCGACCACGCCGGACGCCCGAAAACCCTGCGCCGCAGTCACTCCGACGCCGGCTGAGCTCAATCCTTCGGTCATGGTGCGACTCCAACGGTCGACAGGCCCGTCGTTTCCGGCAGGCCGAGGGCAAGGTTGAGGCATTGCACGGCTGCGCCGGCGGTGCCCTTGGTCAGGTTGTCCAACGCGGCGATGACGACAACACGGCCCGCCGCCGCGTCCAGCGCGACCTGCAGCAGCACGGTGTTCGCACCCAGCGTCGCGGCTGTGCTCGGCCACTGTCCGGCCGGCAGCAGATGAACGAAAGGCTCATCACCATAGGCCTTCTCATAGACAGCGCGGACGATCGTCGACCGTGACACCGGCCCGCGCCGGCGCGCTGACCGTCGCGAGGATGCCCCGCGACATCGGCACCAGCACCGGGGTGAAGGAGACCGTCACCGGCACACCCGCGGCGGCGGACAGGTTCTGGATCATCTCGGGGGTATGCCGGTGCACCCCGCCGACGCCGTAGGCGGACGCGGCCCCCATGACCTCGGAGCCGAGCAGGTTCACCTTCGGCGACTTGCCGGCGCCCGAGGTGCCGGAGGCGGCAACAACGACGACGTCGGGTTCCACCAGGCCGGCGGCCAGCGCCGGTGCCAACGCCAGCGAGGCGGACGTCGGATAGCAGCCGGGAACGGCGAACCGTTTGGCGCCGCGCAGGGCGTCCCGGCCGTTCGGTAGCTCGGGCATGCCGTAGGGCCAGGAACCGGGATGCTCGCCGCCGTAAAACCTTTCCCAGGCGGCGGGATCGGTGAGCCGATGGTCGGCTCCGCAGTCGATGACGATGGTGTCGGCGCCCAGCTTGGCGGCGAGGGCGTGCGACTGTCCGTGCGGCAGCGCGAGGAAGACCGCGTCGTAGCCGCCCAGGATCTCCGGGGTGGTGTGCTCGATGATCCGATCGGTCAACGGCACCAGGTGCGGTTGGTGGACCCCGAGCCGGTCGCCGGCGCTGTTGTAGGCCGTGACGGCGCCGATGGTGACCTCGGGATGGCCGAGTAGTAGGCGCAGCACCTCGCCGCCCGCATAGCCACTGGCTCCGGCCACTGCAACGCGGTACGTCATCCGCACACCTCTCACCCAACAGACCCGAATCAGGGACTATACAGATGAACGCATGATCATCCAATTTTCTGATCGTTCGGCGCGGGACCGGCAGGGATCCGGCCGCCGCAGGACCGCCAGATCAGCGTCGCGACTCTGGGCGCCCAGTCTCCGGGGGCCGGATCTTCGCTCAGCGCGTAGGCGTACCAGGATCCTGTCGGCATGGTCACCGCGACGTCCAGGTCGGCGTCCCGAGACAGTTGGCCCTGATCGACCCCCCGTTGCAGGCAACTGCGCAATCGCAGCCGGCGAGGCAGGACCAACTGGTCCCGGTACTGCCGGCGGAGCAGTGGGTCGACCCCGTCCTGCAGGATCACCCCGGCAAGGGCAAGGGCACCCGCATCGGAGATGCACCGCCGGAAGTGGGCGATCTCGTCCACGAGGTCGGCGTAGGGATTGTCGGTGGGGCTGGGCGGCGCGGCCTCGGCCATGCTGGCCACCGCCGCGACAGCGAGATCCAATTTGGTCGGCCATCGCCGGTAGACGGCCGGTCTGGTGGTACCCGCTTCCTCCGCAACAGCCGCCACCGACAGACCCGAGAGCCCCGATTCGGCGAGCTGGCGCAGGGCGACCGTCAGTACTGCGGCATCGATAGCCGTGTCCCGCGGCCGCCCGGAGCGGAGCGGGGCGATCTGGCGCATCGACCCAGGATAGAGCCGCCGCGACGTATTACGTGACAGGTGTGTCTTGCATGTCGACGAAGCGCGATGTACCGTCCGGAAACGCTATTTCAAGACACACCTGTAACGGAAGTGGGATCTCATGACGGCAGAGAAGGACGTTCTCGGCACACCCAAACGAGTGCTGATGGTGGCGTCGAATCCAGCGACCTCACCACAGACCGGGTGGCCGGTCGGATTCTGGTGGGCGGAACTGACCCATCCCTACTGGGAGTTCGTCGAGCGCGGCTACCAGGTCAGCATCGCCAGCCCCGACGGTGGCACGCTGCTGGCGGACAACTACTCCGATCCGACGGACCCGTCGGGCTACTCCGCGCACGACCTGATCAGCCTGGGTTTCGCGACCAGCCCCAGCCACCGGGCATTGGTGGACGACAGCATTCCGCTGGCAAATGTCGACATCGCGGATTTCGATGCTGTCTTCCTGGTCGGCGGCCAGGGGCCGATGATCACATTCGTCGACAACCCGATGGTCCATCGACTGCTGGCGGACTTCGACGAGGCAGGCAAGCCGCTGGCGGTCGTCTGCCACGCCACCTGCGTGCTGCTGACGGCAACCTCGACCGACGGCACCCTGCTGGTGGCCGGGAAGACCTGGACCGGGTTCGCCAACTCCGAGGAGGAGTTCGCGGATTCATTTGCGGGGCAACGCATCCAGCCGTTCTGGATCGAGGACGAAGCCCGCAAGATCACGGCCTCGAATTTCATCGTGAACTCCAGGTTCAAGGCCTTCGCGGTCCGTGACGGCAATCTCATCACCGGTCAGCAGCAGTATTCCGGAACGGCGGCGGCCAGATTGCTGATCGACGCCCTCGGCGGGTGAATGAATTGGCCGGGCGGGCGAGATGATCATCAAACGAAACCTGAGCCCGGTCCAGGTCCTTCGGTATACCGCCGGTCCGCTGACCTGGGCCGTCGGCTGGTCGCTGGCCGTTCCCGTGCTGTTCGCCGTCACCGGCGCAGACTGGCTCGCATTGCCGTTCGCACCGATCGGTGCACTCGGTGCAGCGCTGGCCATCTTCATCGCCTTCCGGAACAACACCGCCTTCGGCCGGTGGAACGAGGCAAGGAGCGCCTGGCAGGGCATTCTCGTTGCCGGCCGGATCAGCAGCCGACAGATCCTGGCCGCGGCCGACAATGCCGTCGCGGCCGGGACGGACGCCGCGGTGGCCGCCGCAATGGCCCGCGAGCTCGTCCTCCGACTGGCGGCCTTCGGCTACCTGCTGGGCCAGCAGGTCCGGCCCCGAGGGATGGTCCACCTCGACGGTCTGCTGGCTGCCGACGAGATCGCGGCTGCGGCTGCGTCGAGCAATCCGGCCAACGCGGTGCTGGCACGGCAATCCGTCCGGATCAAGGACGCCATTCGCGCCGGCGTGCTCGGGCAGTTCGATCCCATATCGCTGGAACCACAGTTCGCCGCACTGAGTGCGGCCCAGGGCGTGATCGAGCGGATCAGGACGACGCCGACACCGCGCCAGTACGACTACTTCACCCGCCGGTTCGTGCTGCTCTTCGCCGCACTGGTGCCGTTCGGGGTGCTCAGCCTGGTCCCGGGAGCGATCTGGTGGACCGTCCCGCTGTCCCTGGCGTTGTCGGGTGTCTTCATCGTGATGGCCGTCGTCGGCAGCGCGAACGACGAGCCGTTCACCGGCAAGGTGACCGATGTTCCCGTCGCGGCCCTGTGCCGGGAACTCGAACGCGATGTGCGCAGCATGCTGGGCGAGAAAGACCTACCCCCGGCCGCCGAGCCGATCAACGGGTACCTGTGGTGATCACTGGTGCACCTGTGGTGTTCAGTGGTGCAGCTGTGGTGATCACTGGTGCAACAGCAAGGGCACCAGTTGCTCGGCCGCGGTCAGCGACCCGTGTTGGCCGATCAGCTTGAGCACCTGCGGCCGGGCTGTGCGGGAGTCGACCAGGATGAACGACCCGCGGCCCGCAACGACGACGTCGCCGAGCCGGCGAAGTACCCGGTCGTCGACCGGCCCGAACCAGCCCGCGGCGACCGCCTGCTCCCTCGTTCGGACCCACGCCCGCTCGCCGATCACACCGGCCAGCCTGTCTCGCACCGCGGTCACCTCGTCCGGCGTGGCCCCTGGGTCGCAGTACACCTGCGCGAAACGGCCCTCCCCGCCGAGAACGGCGATCCCGTCGTCGAGTTCCGGCATTGTCGCCAGGTCCAGCCGATCGGCCGCCGGTACATCAAGCATGCCGTGGTCGGCGGTGATCAGCAGCAGGGTGCCTGTCGGCAGCCGGCGGGCCAACCTGGCCAGCTCCAGGTCGGCGCTGCGCAGGGCCCGCCGCCACTCGCGGGACCGCCAGCCGTACAGATGACCGGCTCCGTCGACCTCGCCCCAGTACAGGTAGACAAGGGACGGACCGGATCGGGCCAGGGCGTCGACCGCGATCTCCACTCTGGAGCGCAGTCGCTTGGCGCCGACGAATTCGCCGCCACGCAGCGCCGCCGTGGTCAGCCCGGAGCCGGCGAACTCCGGATTGCCGATCTGCAGGACCCGGACACCGGCCCGGACCAGTGACTGGAAGACCGTCGGGTGCGGCTGCCAGGCCAGTGGATCCGTGGCCGGGTCCCACCTGAGCTCGTTCAGCAACACCCCGCGGTCCGGGTCCATCACCTCGTATCCGACGAGTCCGTGCCGACCCGGCGGCAGGCCGGTACCGAAGGAACCCATCGAGGTCGCCGTTGTGCTCGGGCAGCCCGCGGTCAAGGTCCTGCCGTCCGGCAGCAGGGACGTCAGAAACGGCGCCGACCCGGGCTCCTGCTCGAGCAATTGCCGACCGAGCCCGTCGATGATGACGACACAGACCCTGCTCGCCGGCGGAAGGACCACGGCCGGCAGGTCGATGGCGACCCCCAGCGAACGGGCTACGCCGGGCAGCAGCGCACCCAGGCTGCTGCCGTCATAACGTGGCACGAGAGGGTCGGTAGCGGTGTCGCCGGGCACACCAGAAGGCGACCCGTCCGTCACCGACGAAATGCTGCGGCCGTCATCTTGGAGAGCGACTTCGCGAACGCGACCGCGTCCCGCAGCGCGGTCTCGCCTTCCGCGTCGGCGCTGATCCGCAGGGACAGATCGTCCGCCGTGACGCTGCCCGTCATTCCGTGATCGGCTTCGCACTGCGGATCACCGCAGGTGGCGGGCTCCAGATCGATCCGGGACACCGCGCCCCAGCCGATCGTCAGGGTCAGTTCCCGGCCCAGCGTGCCCGGCCGGTACTTCTCCGGATTCGCCACCACGTGCGCGACCATCACCGATCGCACCGCTGACAGCGGCACCGATTCGCTGGTGGCGATGCCGTGGGATTCGTCGCCGTGCTCCTCGTCGCCGCCGTGATCGTCGGCATGCACGAAGATCAGTCGGCCCGGGGTGAGGACGACCACCGACAGGTGGCGGCGGATGGTGTCCAGATCGAACGTCGTCTCGCCGTGCACCAGGTGAGCCAGGACTTCCTCGTCGGCCAGGGCGATGTCAAGGACGTCCGCGACGAGCGCGGGGTAGTAACCCGACTTCTCGATCTTGCGGACCAGGTCGGTCGGTTGCTTCAAGGGCATAAGCACATCGTGGCACTCCGAGGCGGCTGACCACGAACTGGAACAGGATCTGTGGACTTCGGGTGGTGAACTATCCACACGTTCGGCCACGCTGCCGATCGATGGTCGGGGGCTTTGGCTCAGGGACGCGGTTGGCACCGTCGTCGCCGGAGACGCAATGATGGTGGGCGTGACCGACCGCGAACTTCCTGTGCTGGCGCAGGGTTTTGGCGTGGGCGGCGAGCAATGGACGCTCACCACCCAGCTCGATCGCAACCGGGTGCGGACGATGGTCCAGGTCGTCGAACCCGACGGTCGCCGCTGGGGCGCCGGGTTCGGTGGTCGACCGGTGCCGCCCGATCGCCGGGTGGCCACCTTCGTCGGCAGGTCCGGCGAGAGCTCGCATCTGGTGATCGTTCGGGTCGCGCCCGAGGTTCGGGCCGTGCGGGCGACCCTGAGCGACGGCACGGTCGACGACCTGACGCTGCACGGGGACATCGAGCAGCTCGGCGCCCGGATCGCCGTACTGGTCTACCCGGCACCCCTCGACCTGCACCGGCTCACCCTGCTCGACGGGCAGGGCCAGGAACTGCCGGACGTGCTGTAGCCGCAGCGTCAGGGACGTCCAAGGCCCGGATGATCAACGGGCTCAGCACCCGCCCAGCAGAGCCTGGGCCGCTCAGCCTCCGCGCCGCGGGTCGACGCCGTTCAGATTCTTACCCCCGCAGTTGAGCCCCCACCCGCTCCGCCGCGACAGCAACGGCGGCGTCCCGGACAGCGGTCGCGTCGGCGGCGGTCAGGGTCCGGTCGGGCGCCCTGACCACCATCGAGAACGCCAACGACTTGTGCCCGGACCCGACCTGATCACCGGCGTAGACGTCGAACAACCGGACGGACTCCAGCAGTTCCCCGCCACCGTCCCGCAGCGCGGTGGTGACGGCGGACGCCGGTGTGGCAGCGTCCACCACCAGCGCGACGTCGAGGTGCACCGGCGGGTAGGGGCTGATCACCGGAGCGACGGGCGGCCGGCGTTCCGGCAAACCGTCCAGGTTCAGCTCGATCGCCGAAGTCCGCGGCGGCAGGCCGAGGCGCTCGACAACGGCCGGGGCGAGTTCGCCGGCGTAGCCGATGGGCCAGTCCCCCACCCGGATGCTGGCGCACCGACCCGGGTGCCACGGCGCCTGCTCGGCCGCGACCACCCGCAGCTCGACCCCGGACACGGCACCGATCCGTCGAGCGAGTTCGACGGCGTCGGCCCAGCCCGCGGTCCGCCCGCCGCCCCACCAGCCGGGGCGCTCTTCGTAGCCGGCCAACACGACAGCCAGGTGCACCGGCTGGTTGGGCAAGGCGGCATTCAGGGCGGCAAGCGTTGCCGGGTCCGGTTTGTGGTCAACGGCGGCCTGTGGCGGGCGCGGCGCATTGCTCCGCGGCAGGAAGACCGACCCGATTTCGAACACCAGCAGGTCGCGGGTGCCGCGTGACAGGTTGCGCAGCACGGTATCCAGCAATCCCGGCAACAAAGTCGTGCGCATCGACGGCCGGTCGGCGTCCAACGGGTTGGCCAGCAGCACGGTGTTCCGCCGAGCGTCGTCCGCGGGCAGGCCGAGCCCGTCCAACTCGGTGGCGCCGATGAACGGGAAGGCCAGCACCTCCGTCAGGCCGGCGGAGGCAAGGTCGGCGGCGATCAGCCGCTCCCGCCGTTGACCCGCGGTCAGGCCGGTGCCGGGCGGTGCCTGCGGCAGCACCGAGCCGATCGAGTCGAATCCCTCCAGCCGGGCCACTTCCTCGACCAGGTCGGCGGGTCGGGTGAGATCAGGACGCCAGCTGGGCGGGACAACGGTGAGGGTTCCGACGCGCCCTTGAGTGACAGGCCCATCCGATACCGTGCAGCCGACCTGCTGCAGCCGGCTGGCGATGACGGCCGGTTCGTAGGGTCGTCCGGTCAGTCGCTCCGGCTCGGTCAGCGGTAGCGCGATCACGGCCTGCGGCAACGGGTTTCCGGACACGTCGGACCGGCCGACGATCACCCCGCCGCCGTACCGGACCAACAATTCCGCCGCTGCTTCGGCCGCGACGACGGCCACCCACGGGTCGACCGACCTTTCGAAACGCCGGGACGCCTCGCTCGGCAGCCGGTGCCGACGGGCCGTTCTGGCGATGACGGTCGGCTTCCAGTAGGCCGCCTCGATCACCACAGTCGTTGTGCTGGACGAGATTTCGGTGGATTCACCGCCCATCACGCCGGCCAGCGAGATGGCCCCTGATTCGTCGGCGACCACAAGATCGTCCGCCACCAAGGTGCGCTTGGCGCCGTCCAATGTCAGCAATGTCTCGCCATCTACCGCCCGGCGCACCGTGATCGGGCCGGTCAACTTGCCGGCATCGAAGGCGTGCAGCGGTTGACCAAGATCGAGCATCACGTAGTTGGTGACGTCGACAGCGAGCGAGATGGACCGGATCCCGGCAGCGGACAGCCTGCGGCGCAACCAGAACGGGCTTGGCGCTGCGGGGTTGATGCCCTCCACTCTGACCGTGACGAAGCGTCCGCAGCCGTCCGGGTCGGCGATCGTCACCGGCCATCCACCCTGCGGGCGCTCGGGCACGGCGTGCGCAGCGGGGTCGGTGAACGGCAGGTCGAAGGCGGCGGCCATTTCCCGGGCCAACCCGCGGATGGACAGGGCGTACCCACGGTCCGGGGTGATGGCCAGCTCGACGACGGCGTCATCGGAACCGATCAGTGCCCGGGCGTCGGTACCGGGCGGGGCGATCGGGCCGATGACCAGAATGCCGTCATGCTCGGTACCGATGCCGAGTTCCCGGGTGGAGCAGATCATTCCGTCGGAAATCCGGCCGTAGGTCTGTCGCGACGCGATCGCGAAATCGCCGGGCAGCACGGAGCCCGGCAGCGCAACGACAACTGTGTCGCCGACGACGAAGTTCGTTGCGCCGCAGATGATCCCACGCGGCTCGTCACTGCCGTCCGGGCCGTTGCCGGGACCGGCGTCGACCATGCAGAACCTGATCGGCTTCTTCAGTCCGGTCAGCTCCTCGATCGAGAGCACCGTCCCGACAACGAGTTTGCCGGTGGTCGGCGGCACGGTGCGCACGCCCTCGACCTCGAACCCGATGCGCAGCAACGCATCGGTGACGTCATCGGTCGACGTTCCGGGCGGCAGGGTGACAGCGTCGGACAACCACTCCACTGACAGGTGCATCGCTCAGACCTCCGATCCGAATGCGGCGGTGAACCTGACATCGCCCTCGACGAGGTCGCGCATGTCCGGGATCTGGTTGCGGAATTGCAGGGTCCGTTCGATGCCCATGCCGAACGCGAACCCGCTCCACTCCGCGGGATCAAGGCCGCAGGCCCGCAGGACGTCCGGGTCGACCATCCCGCAGCCACCCCATTCCACCCAGCCGGCGCCGCCCTTCTTGTCCGGGAAGTACACGTCCATCTCCGCGCTGGGTTCGGTGAACGGGAAGAACGACGGCCGCAGCCGGGTCCGCGACTGCGGGCCGAACATGGCCCGGGCGAAATGGTCAAGCGTGCCCTTGAGATGCGCCATCGACAGGTGCCGGTCGATCGCCAGCCCCTCCACCTGGTGGAACACCGGGGTGTGTGTCGCGTCCAGCTCGTCGGTCCGGTAGACCCGGCCAGGGCAGACGACGTAGATCGGCGGTTCCTTGTCGAGCATGGTGCGGACCTGGACCGGGGACGTATGGGTCCGCAGCACCAGGCCCGTCTCCTGCGCCGTCTCACCGGTCGCAGCATTGCCGGCGACGTAGAACGAGTCCTGCATGGCCCTGGCCGGGTGGTCCTTCGGGAAGTTCAGCGCGTCGAAGTTGAACCACTCCGCCTCGAGTTCCGGTCCCTGCGCGACCTCCCAGCCCATCGCCACGAAGACGTCCTCGATCTGCGCCATCACGGTGGAGATGGGATGTCGGGCACCGGTAGGGCGCCGGTCGTAGGGCAGCGTGACGTCCACGGTTTCCTCGGCCAGCACGCGGGCATCCCGCTCGGCGACCAGTTCGGCTTCGCGGGCCGTGATGGCGTCGTTGACCCGTCGTCGCGCCTTGCCGATGGCCTGACCGGCGGCGGCCTTGTCGGTCTTGGGCAGATCGGCGATGGCTCGATTGGCCAGGGCCAGTGGGCTCTTGTCGCCTGCATGGGCGAGCCGGGCGGCCTTCAGCGTATCGAGGTCGACCGCGGCGGCGATGGACGCCAAGGCCTGGGCTGTCGCCGCTTCGATGGCGACGCCGTCGGTCGGGTCGGGATGGGCGTCGTGACTAGAGGCAGCGACATCAGTGGGGCTGGACATGGAGACCTTCCGGGCAGGGGCGAGGCTGGCCAGCACGCGCAGCTGCGGCTTAGATGTCCGCGGTGGCCAGCAGGGAGTCTAGAGCGTGTCTGCTCACAGCCTCAGACACGCTTCAGTTGGACCCGACGATGGAGGGGCCGCCAATCGAAACGGCAGGAGAGCACTGAAACAACCCGGCGACGAAGGAACCTGGTTATTCAGTGCACTCCGAGCGGTATCGAATTGCGCCCCGGCCCCGCCGGTGTGACTCGTCCGCGTGTGAGCCCGCCCCGGAATGCCTGTCAGCGACAGCGCCCGGGCACGGGCCCGGGAAATCGGCGCGTGTCGCGCGCGGCACCGGTCGTTGTCAGCATGCCGACAGTCTGCCATCCCCCGGCAACTTCGTTTGTCCTCGGCCGGTCAGCAGTCGCCGATTTCAATCGCACCGTCGCACATCGTCAGCGCGACAACCCGCATCGAGGACGCAACCTGCGTCGCGCTGCACCCTGGGTAGGGTCTGCGGACATGTCCTTCTTCTCCCGGATCGGCGACGTCCTTCGATCTGCGTTTTCCAGTCCATCGAAAACTGCGCCGAAAGCGCCCACTCGCGCGCAGCCGGGCCGATCCGGATCACCCGCGCGCGGTCAGAGCCCGACGGGGCAGGTCATCTCCCCCGGCCAGGCCGGTCCGTCCGCCACCGTCGAGATCGACCCACGGTCGATCGGAGCCGTTCGGATGACGTATTCGCCGTCCACCGACGGCACCCCCGACCCGGGCGAGGTCGTCTGGACCTGGGTGCCGTTCGAGGAGCGTGACGGACGCGGTAAGGACCGGCCGGTGCTGGTGGTGGCCGAGGAACGTGGAGGGACATTCCTCGCGGTGCAGCTGACATCGAAGGCGCACACCGGCAATGCCGAGTTCGTGCCGATCGGATCGGGAAAGTGGGACTCCGCTGGACGGCCGTCATGGGTCAATATCGATCGGGTGTTCCGGCTGCATGCCGCGGGCATGCGCCGGGAGACCGCCGGCCTGCCGGCGTCGTCCTTCGCGGCGGTCGAGGCACGGCTGCGGCAGCGGTACGGCTGGCGCTGAGCCAGCCTGGCAGTGCTCAGGGCGCCGCCGGGACCTCAATCTCGTTGCCATCGATGATGACGGTCAACGGTTCGGTCCGGACGATCCCGGCCGGCACAACCACAGAACTGGTGAACGGCGCGTAGTCGGCGGTACAGCTCTTCGGGGCGGTGCCCAGGAGCAGCGCTTCGCTGTTGGTGGACGAAAGTTCCAGCTGCTGCTCGTCGGTTTGAGCGACGCGTAGCACCGCGTTGGGACAGCCGCTGCTCCCGAAGGTGGTCACCAGCAGATATTTCCCGGCAACGTCCCAGGTGATGAGATACGGAGTGTCCGCATTGTCCTGAGCGGCCGACGGGGCAACCGCATCTGACGCCGGCGCACCCAGGCTTGCGGTGGCCACCGAACCGGTTTCCACCAGGCCTGCATTGTCGGCGGGGTCCTCGGACGCTGTGCCGACTGGACCGGAGGGAGCGGAGGTCGACGACGTAGATGCCGAGTCCTGGCCCCCACAGCCGGCGAGCAGACCCAGGCCCAGCGTGACGGCGACGACCGTCATCCGGTGGCGCTCGCGGCGCGGTCCTGGGCGCACCGCCACGGAAATCAGCGGCTGGTCAAGTGCGCTCATCGCGGTCCTCCGTCAGACGCCGGCCCGGCTGCAGGTCACGCACGCCGGAGTGATTCAGTCGGCCAAGATGGCCGCGTCTATTGTGGCCCGCCGTTGTGCAGAAGCGCTGGCGTAGAGGCAGATCGCGGCAGCGCTGGCAAGGTTGAGCGATTCGGCCTGACCGTAGATCGGCACCCGCACTGCCTCGTCGGCCAGCGCTATGACGTCGTCGGGCAGCCCGTGCGCCTCGGACCCGAACAGCCAGGCCGTCGGCAGGTCCAGGATGCCGTCGGCGGCCGCTGCGTCGAGATCCAGTTCGGCGGCGCCGGTGGTGGCCAGGACGGACAGTCCGCTCGCGGAGAGTTCGGTGATCAGCGCGGCCGGGTCCGCGGCACGGGCCACCGGCAGGTGGAACAGGCTGCCCGCGGACGCCCGAATTGCCTTGGGGTTGAACGCGTCGACGGAGTCGCCAGCCAGGATGACCCCACCGGCGCCGGCGGCGTCGGCCAGCCGGATGACGGTGCCCAGGTTGCCGGGGTCACTGGCGCGAACCAGCACCGCGATCAGTCGCGGCGTCCCGGTGAGCACGTCGGCAACGGTGACCGCCGGCAGCGTGCAGCGCACGACGATGCCCTGCGGAGTGACGGCGTCGGTCAGCGACGCGGCGGCCCGTTCGGTGATCTGGGTGACCTCGACACCGGCGCCGAACGCCGCCCGGACCAGCCGCTTGTGCTTGGCCGCGGCGGCCTCGGTGATGAACAGTTCCAGCACCTCACCCGGATGCTCCTTGGCGTACCCGATCGCCTCGGTGACCGCGGGGGCACCCTCGGCGAGGAATTCGCCGACCTCGGTGCGCCGCGAGCGCCGCAACAGTCGGTGTGCGGCGACGATGCGTGCGGACCGCTCGGTGAGGACGGCCTCGTCCTGGCCACCGTCGTCAGTGGGACCGCTGACAGCAGAACGCCCGGCCGACGAAGATCCGGCCGGGCGTCGACGAGGGTCGTCCTGCGGGCTCAGGCTGCGTCCTTAGATGACTCAGCCTCGGCCGAGGCCGCGGACTGGTCCGCAACGGACGGAACGGCCTCACGGGCAACGACGACGAGCGCGGCGAACGCGGCCTCATCGGACACGGCCAGCTCGGCGAGCACCTTGCGGTCGACCTCGATGCCGGCGACCTTCAGGCCCTGCATGAACCGGTTGTAGGTCATTCCGTGGGCGCGGGCAGCCGCGTTGATCCGGCTGATCCAGAGCTTGCGGAAATCGTTCTTCCGCTTGCGCCGGTCGTTGTAGGCGTAGGTCAGCGAGTGCAGACCCTGCTCCTTGGCCTTGCGGTACAGCCGCGAACGCTGGCCGCGGTAACCGCTGGCGCGCTCGAGGACGACGCGGCGCTTCTTCTGGGCGTTGACGGCCCTTTTCACTCTTGCCACGGGACACCTGACTTTCTACTTCGACCCGGTGCTTGCGAAACCGGGTTTGGACTGTGGGTACGGATGGGGCGGGCCGGCGAAATGATTCGCGGCCGCAGGCGGAGGCTCAGATACCGAGCAGCCGGCGGATGCGCGGCGCGTCCACCTTCGCGATTTCCTTGGCACCGTCGAGGCGACGGGTGCGGCTGGTCGGCTTGCTCTCCAGGTTGTGGCGCTTTCCCGACCCAGCGTGGGTGAGTTTGCCGCTACCGGTGACCTTGACCCGCTTCTTCGTACCGGAGTGCGTCTTGTTCTTCGGCATGGCTTCTTTCGCTCACATTCGTTGTCGTCGTACTGGAGTGGTGCTGATTTCGGTCGTGCATATCTGGGTGGTGCGGTTGGTGACTGACAGCAAATTCGGTCGTGCGGACAGCGGTCAGCACCGTGCCCACCAAAGGGGCCCGGTCGAACACCGCGTGTCGCGGGCATGCGCAGGGGCGGTGCCGGCGGCGGATCCGGTTGGATCCTCCGCCACCCTGCTGGCCTGGAGATTAGGAGACTGTCTCCGCTGACGGAGCCGCCGGCTGCGCATGACGCTGCCCTGGCTTCTTGTGCGGAGCCAGCACCATGATCATGTTGCGGCCATCCTGCTTCGGCGCGCTCTCCACGAATCCCAGTTCGGCGACATCGGCGGACAGCCGCTGCAGCAAACGGAACCCGAGTTCGGGACGGGACTGCTCCCGACCACGGAACATGATCGTGACCTTGACCTTGTCCCCGGCGTTGAGGAAGCGAACGACGTGACCCTTTTTGGTCTCGTAGTCGTGCGCATCGATCTTCGGCCGGAGCTTCATTTCCTTGATGACCGTCAGGACCTGGTTTCGCCGGGCCTCCCTGGCCTTCTGCGCGCTCTCGTACTTGAACTTTCCGTAGTCCATGAGCTTGCAGACGGGTGGGCGGGCATCCGGAGCGACCTCGACAAGATCGAGATCGGCTTCCTGCGCCAGTCGCAGGGCTTCGCCGATCGCAACAATGCCGATCTGCTCACCCTCGGCTCCGACGAGGCGAACCTCGGGAACGCGGATCCTGTCGTTAATGCGTGGTTCGACGCTGATTGAGTCCTCCTGGAAGACGGTTGATATCAGTCCTGCTACGACTGCTCCCGCAGCGGCCCGCGCCGGTGTTGACCTGCCGATCAACACCAAAAAGGGCCCTACGAGTGAACTCGTGGGGCCCTGAATGAATCCGTCGCACGCCAGAATGCAGGCGCGCGCCAACGACGTTTCCGTCGATGGACCGGTACCCGGCTGCCGTGAGGCTGCTCGGGTGGGAGTCGGGCTCCACTTGTTCCCCCGCTTGCACGGGAGCTAGTCGCACATGACAGCGTACAGGATGTGAGCACTCCCGATGAAACGCCAGCTGCAGAGCAGAATGCCAGACCCGCCGATCCGGACGCGGTCCTGGACGCCACCGCGCTGATCCACGGGCGGGCGGCACTGGCACCACGGACTTCACGGACGACGACTTCACCGACGACGACTTCACCGACGATTCGCGCGACCTGGTGGACATTCCGGCGGTCGAGGTGATCAGCCGCGCCGCGGTGCTGCTGATGAGCGCCGCCGCCGAGCAACTGGGGCTGGCGGCGTCGGACCCGGACCGGCCGGAGCATCGGGACCTCGACCAGGCCCGCACGTTGATCACCGCACTGGCCGGTCTGCTGAAGGCGTCGCTGCCGGACCTCGGTCCGCACGCCGCCGCGTTCCGCGACGGGCTGCAGGGTCTGCAGGGGGCGTTCCGGGAGTACTCGATCCACCCCGACGAGCCAGGCAAGGGACCAGGCGAATGACGGTTCGGGTCCACTGAACGCTCTGCAGGGCAAGTGGCTCTCGCATGCGGTGCAAACCCTGCAGAACGTTCATTCGCGGGGCGCTGGCTTTGCGAACCTCTAGGGAGTGCGACGCCACCGCGACTGAACGTTCTGCAGGGCAGTTCGCTCTCTCGTGCGGTGCAAACCCTGCAGAACGTTCCTACGCGGGGCGCTGGCTTCGCGAACCTCTAGGGAGTCCGAGCCACGGCGAAGATCCGGCGGAACGGGAACCAGGTGGTGCCGTCCGCACCTGCCCGGTAGGCGGCCCGGAGTCGCGGTGCCAGCTCCGACCGGAACTCCCGGTAGTCGTGCGGTCGCAACGCATCTCGAACCGGACGAAGGGCTGTCCCACTGATCCAGTTCAGCACCGGATCGTCACCGGCCAGGCGGTGCAGGTACGTGGTCTCCCAGACATCGACATCCGCCCCCGCGGCCGCCATCAACTCGGCGTAACCGCTCGGTTCAGCCACCGCGTCGCCGCCGCGGACCGGCACCCGCCCCCGCCACCGCGGCTCGTCCAACAGTTCGCGGACCAATTCATGTGACGGTGCCCCGAAGTTGCCGGGTACCTGCAGCGCGAACCAGGCCCGCGGGGGCAGGGCGGCCAGCCAGCCGGGTAGCAGTCGCAGGTGATCGGGAACCCACTGCAGGACCGCGTTGCTGATGACGACGTCGGTGTCCGGCGCAGGCGTCCACGCGTTCACGTCCGCCAGTTCGGCGGCGATCCCCCGTTCCGTGGCCGCCGCCACCATCTCCGGTGATGAGTCCAGCGCGGTGACCTCTGCGTCCGGCCACCGAAGTGCGAGCAGTCCGGTCAGATGACCCGGCCCGCACCCGAGATCGACCACCCGGCGAGGCGTTGTTGCGCCGATCCGCGCCAGCAGATCGTGGAACGGCCGCGCGCGGTGGTCGTCGAAGTCGAGATAGAGCGCCGGATCCCAGCTCGTCATCGTGACCCCTCCGCTCGTCACTGGCATTGCTGATGCCCACTCCCGTGCTGCCGCCCGCGATCCGCGCGAGAGCGGGCGCGGGACCTCCATTGAACGTTGTGCAGTGCGAATACGCCGCTGGCTGCGGGCAAACCTGCAGGACGTTCAGTCGGGCGCTGGCCGCGAACGGAGTCTGTTCATGGTGGCCTTGACGGTGGAAATCATCAGGTCTGGATCCTCGGTGATCTGCTTCCAAGTGAAGTGCAGGACGGTCCAGCCGGCTTCCACGAACTGGTTGTCCCGGGCCCGGTCGTTCTCAAACGCCTGCCGGCTGCTGTGGTGTTCGTGGCCATCAATTTCGATGGCCAGCTTGATGTCCTCGACGGCGATGTCGGGATGCCTGATCCCGCCGCGCAACTGGACGGGCGGGTTGGCAACCCAACCTGAAATGCCGGCTTCCGTTAAATGACGGTGAGCGAGCCGCTCGCCGTGGCTCCACGGATTCCGGACGACCTCGGCGACCGCGAGCCGAGCAATCACCTGCCCCCGCCGACCTCGGCCGCGCTCGAGCGACTGTTCGAGCCGTGGAATGTCGGTGCGGCGCAACCGCAGTGCGGTCTCCAGGCTGTCAGGCAACGCCTGCCGGGCGAGGTCCAAGCACGTGCGCGGCACCCTGGTGACCCTGATCCAGTCTTCGAAGTCGGCGTCCCTTGAATCGATCACCCCACGTATCACCCGCACACCCGGCTGCGGATCGCGACGCACGGCAGGCGGGACGATCACTGTGATCGTGCGCGGGGGCTCCCGGGTCAGCCCGAGCCACCAGGCCGCAGCGGAGCCTGCGACCGCCGAACGGTCGCCGGCCCAGAGCCAGCATGCCCGCACCCGGGCCCGCGGGTCGTCACCATGATCGCCGGCCGCGTACACGCGAGGCAGCACCGCGCGCCAGCGGCCGCGCCGCACAAGATCATCAAGTCTTGCTCTGCTGACGCCAGCGGCAAAGGCCTGGTCTCGCCTGATCAGGCCGTTCTGACCCTGGAGGATCGCATCGAGCCCAAGGATGCGGGCGAAGGCCACTGGCTGCACCGGTTCAGTCCACCGGTTACCCGAGGGACAGTCCACGCCCGCAACGGCGATGTGGACCAAATCCGGGGATGTGCACAACTCACGTTGGTGCTCACTGAACGTTCTGCAAGAAACGGGCCCGCCGGGGGCGGTCACCATCTGCCGAACGTTCAGTCGGCGAGACTTGGGGCCGGTAAGGACCGGGGCCGGGGCTCGAGCGGCCAAGGTCGCCCGGGGCGGCCAAAGGTGGCCCGGGGTGGCCGGTGCCGAGTGGACGTGTGGCCCGGGGCGGCCGGTGCCCAATGGCCGGTGACCCGGGGCCGGGCGGCTGGGTGGCCCGGGCGGCCAAGGTGGCCGGGCAGCCAGGCGGCCGGCTGCGGCCCCCGCTGAACGTTCCGCAGGGAAAACCGACCCGCCGAGGCCGGAAAACCCTGCAGAACGTTCACTCGGCGGGATCTGCGAGCCGGTAGAGACCGCGGCGGAGGCCGATGGCCTGAGAGCGACCGGCGCCCGGGACTGTCAGTCGGCCAAAGGTGGCAGGGCGGCCGGGGCGGCCAGGGTGGCCGGCGCAGCCGGGTGGCCGGCGCAGCCAATGCGGCCGGGGCAGCCAATGCGGCCGGGGCGGCCAAGGTGGCCCGAGGCAGCCGGCGCGGCCCCCACTGAACGTTGTGCAGGGAAAACCGACCCGCCGAGGCCAGAAAACCCTGCAGAACGTTCACTCGGCGGGATCTGGGGCCGATACGGGTTGCGTAAAACCGACCTGACCGGCCGCGGAGGGCCGGGACGGGAGGCCGAACTGGGAGCTGCGGGTCGTGACGTGCCGGCGGGTCGTCACGAGCCCGCGGGTCGTCACATACCGGCGGGTCGACACATGCCAGCGGGTCGACACATGCCAGCGGGTCGTCACATGCCGGCGGGTCGTCACATGCCGGCGGGTCGTCACATGCCGGCAGGTCGTCAGATGCCGGCGGGTCGTCAGATGCCGGCGGCGGCGATCACCGCCCGTCGGGACAGCACGCGGGCCAAGTGCTCCCGGTAGTCGGCCTGCGCGTGCAGTTCACTGGTCGGATGAGTGCCGTCGGCGGCGTTTGCGGCGGCCGAGCCGACTGCCTCGACGGTGGCGGACGCACCCCTCAGGGCATCCTCCACGGACGACGCCCGTAGCGGCGTTGGCCCCATGTTCGTCAGCGCGACCCGCGCCTCTGCGATCGAGCCGTTCTCCCTGCGGACCGCAGCGGCCACCCCGACCATCGCCCAGGACTGGGCGGTGCGGTGGAACTTCGTGTACTCGTAACCCCAGCCGGGACCCAGCTTGGGCACCCGGACGGCGACCAGCACCTCGTCCCACGACAGATCGCTGGTGAAGTAAGTCGACGAAGAAGTCGGCAGCCGGCACCTCGCGTCGCCCTGAGGGTCCGGCGACCACCATGACGCAATCCAAAGCCAGTGCGGCCGTTGGCATGTCACCGGCCGGGTCGGCGTGGGCGAGCGACCCGCCGAACGTCCCACGGTGCCGGATCGCCGGGTCGGCAACGGTGGCAGCCGTCAGCGACAGCAGCGGCGCGTGCTGCTTGACCAACGGATCGGTCATCACGTCGTGATGCGTTGTCGCGGCGCCGATCACCAGCGAATCACCGGCGTCGGTGACGCCGAGCATGTCGGCGATCCGGCCGCAGTCGACGAGCACGGTCGGCGCCGCCAACCGGATCCGCAGCAGCGGCAGCAGTGACTGCCCCCCGGTGATCACCTTCGCGTCATCGCCGCCGGCGACGAGCGCGGCCACCGCGTCATCGACGGTGGTGGGCCTGACGTAGTCGAACTTGGCCGGGATCATGCCGCGCCTCCGTTCCCGGCAGCTGCGGCTGGACTGCAGCAACCTGTATCGCTCGCCAGACGGTCTGCGGGGTGGCGGGCATCAATACGTCCGTCACGCCCAGGGGACGCAGGGCATCGATGACGGCATTCATCACCGCCGGAGTCGAGGCGATGGTGCCCGCCTCGCCGACGCCCTTGGTGCCGAGCGGGTGCGTCGTGGACGGCGTGACGGTCCGATCGGTGGTGTAGAACGGCACGTCAACGGCGGTCGGCAGCAGGTAGTCCGCCAGCGACGCGGTGGTCAGGTTGCCGTCCTCGTCGTAGGCGGCGCCCTCCCACAGCGCCTGCGCGATGCCCTGCGTCAGGCCACCATGGATCTGCCCTTCGACGATCATCGGGTTCACCTGCACGCCGATGTCGTCGACCGCGACGTACGAGCGGATCTTCGTCATCCCGGTTTCGGTGTCCACCTCCACCGCGCACAGGTGCGTCCCGTGCGGGAAGGAGAAGACCTGCGGGTCAACGGTCGACACCCCGGACAGGTTCGGGTCGGTGCCGTCCGGCAGGTTGTGCGAGGTGAACGCCTCCCAGGCGATGGCCTGAATCGTCTTCGACGAACCGGGGTCGCCCTTGACGGTGAACGAGCCGTCGACGAACTCCAGGTCGTCCGCGCTGACTTCCAGCAGGTGAGCCGCAATCACCCTCGCCTTCGCCACCGCGGCCTCGGCCGCGCGCAGGATGGCCACGCCGCCGACGGCCAGACGACCGGGAGCCGTAGGTGTCCATGCCGTAGGGCGACCGCCCGGTGTCTCCGTGGATGACCTCGATGTCGTCCACCGGGACGCCGAGCGAGTCGGCGGCGATCTGACTCCAGGCCGTCTCATGGCCCTGCCCGTGCGGGGAGGTGCCGGTGACCAGCTCGACCTTGCCGGTCGGCAGGATCCGGATCGTGCAGTGTTCCCAGCCGCCGGCCGCGTAGCTCAGGGCGGCCAGCGTGCGGGACGGGGCCAGTCCGCACATCTCGGTGAAGGTGGAGATCCCGAGGCCCAGCTGCACCGGGTCTTTCGACTGCCTGCGCGTGAGCCTGTTCGGCGCGCAGGCCGTCGTAGTCGAACAATTCCATCGCCCGATCGGTCGCGGCTTCGTAGTTACCGCTGTCGTAGGTGAGGCCGGAGATGGTGTCGTACGGGAACTCCTCGTGCTTGATCCAGTTACGCCGACGGAACTCCATCGGATCCATGCCGAGTTCGGTGGCGACCTCGTCGATGATCCGCTCGAGGCCGAACGTGGCCTCCGGCCGGCCGGCCCCCCGGTAGGCATCGGTGGGCGTCGTGGTGGTGAACACGCCGGTGCTCTTCCAGTCGTAGGCGTCCATCTTGTAGATGCCGTTGAACATGAACTGGCCGAGCACGGGGATCCCTGGGGTGAGTAGTTGCAGGTAGGCGCCCATGTTCGCGACCAGTTCGACCTTCATCCCGAGGATCTTGCCGTCGCGGGTGGCGGCCATCTCGATGTACTGGATCTGGTCGCGGCCGTGGTGCATTGCGACCATGTTCTCGCTGCGGGACTCGGTCCACTTCACGGGCCGGCCGAGCCGGTTGGCGATCACCGTCGCCGAGGATCTCCTCGCGATAGAGCTGCAGTTTGCCGCCGAATCCGCCGCCGACGTCGGGCGCGATCACCCTGAGCTTGTTCTCCGGGATCCCGGTGACCAGGGCCATCAAAACCCTGAGCACGTGCGGGATCTGAGTGGCCGACCAGATGGTGAGCTCGCCACTGGTCCCCATCGGCGAGGCGACGACCGCCCTGGTCTCCATTGTCGACGGAATCAGCCGTTGATTGACGAACCGGCGTCTTGACAACGACATCGGCGCGCCGACAGCTGCCTTTTCGTAATCGCCGCAGACGTAATGCTTGGTGTAGCAATGGTTCGTCCCGGCAGATTCGTGAACCAGCGCCGCACCCTCGGCCAGTGCGGCCTCCATGTCGATGACGGCCGGCAACGGCTCGTAGTCGACCTCGATCGCCTCGACGGCATCGGCCGCCAGGTAACGATCGGTGGCCAGCACGACTGCAACGCAATCCCCGACATGACGGACCTCACCGACCGCCAGGGACGGGAACTCCGGCATCACGATGTCCGTCGACGACCGGCCAGACACAGATGACCTTCGCGTTGTCATCGCCCAACTCGGCCGCGCTGAACGCGGCCACCACTCCCGGCATGGCCAGCGCCGGCGCCAGGTCGATCCGGGTGATCTTCGCGTGCGCGAACGGGCTGCGCACGATCTGCATGTGCAAGGTGCCGGGCAGTTGGATGTTGTCGGTCCAGTTCGTTGCGCCCGTCAACAGCCGCGCATCTTCCTTACGGCGGACGGACTGACCGATCGACGGGGTGGTGACTGCAGGGTGGTCGGCGATGGTCACTGGGCCAGCTCCTTGTCGGCCGATGCCTCTGAGCTGACGTTCCTGCCGCGCCGACGCCTTCATCAGGTCGGCAGCCATAGGCCACCGACTTGACGATGTTCTGATATCCGGTACAACGACAGAGGTTGCCCTCCAGCCCTTCTCGGATCTCGAGGTCGGTCGGGTTCGGGATTCTCGGACAACAGGTCAACGGCCGCCAGCACCATGCCGGGGGTGCAGTACCCGCACTGCAGGCCGTGACATTCCTTGAAGGCCGTCTGCACCGGGTGCCACGCACCGCCGGGTCCGGCGCCGGCCAGACCCTGGATCGTCGTGATGGCGCTGCCGTCGACCTGCACGGCCAGGACGCTGCACGACTTCACGCTGCGACCGTCGAGCAGGACGGTGCAGGCACCGCAATTGGAGGTATCGCACCCCATCGGGGTGCCGACCAGGCCGATCTTGTCGCGCAGCCAGTGCACGAGCAGCAACCGGGGTTCAACATCGTCTTCACGCTGGATGCCGTCCACTTTGACGCCGATCCGAGCCATACGCCAGCACCACCGATCATGGGTCCGCGGCGCCATTGACGGTTAACGCCGACTCACGGACCGTAAGACGATTCTCGGAGGTTTGCGCGTCGAACCAACAAGCTGTCGTCTTGACCGATTCCGATGCGGTGCTGTCATCACCCCGCGGTGACGAGCCGGGCACGCCAGGTGACGTCATCGCTCTCGAGCCGGGTCCCGGCTACCCGGCGGAGCCACCCGGTTGTGCCGACTTGCGGTCCTGCTTGGCCTGACGGTCGCGATCCCGGGCGGCGGCCTTCTGCCGGTCGATGATCTCCAGTCGGCCGAGCGGACGCGGCGGGTCCTCGGTCAGCGGGGGCGTGATCACCGTCGGAGTGGGTTGCGGCGGGGCGTATTTCGTCTGCAACTCCCGAACCGTCTCCAGCGCCGTGACCGCCCGACCCCGGTCCATTGCCTGGATGGCCATGATCGGCTTCGTCTCGTCGTCGGGCATCATCAGTTGGGCCCAATTCGCCCCCTGCGGATAGGCGATGCGGACCACCAACGCCCACGGGGTGAACTGGTCCCCGAGCACGTTCCGCACCCACAGACCGTTGCGATCCACCCGCAACCGGGGACGGGCCGCCGTCATGATCAGGCCGCCCAGAATCAGCCCGACGCCGATCAACCCGATCTGGTCCGAGGTGCGGAACTCGACGCCCTCGTTCGTGTCCCGCAGCAGCATCCCGACAACAACCATCAACCCGACCACCAGGCTGGCGGCGATCGCGGCGTAGATGGTGATCCGCTTCGGTCGGACCTGCAACAGCACCGGCGCTGAGCGGTCGCCCGATTCCGGTTGCGACAACGGTTGCTCCGTCATCTGCCGAAGCCCATCCGCCCACCGGTGCCGCGCAGACCGCGCAGCACCAGCGCGGTGGCCAGCGCGGCCGCCATCGACTCGGCACCCTTGTCCTCCGCGGAACCGGGCGCGCCGCTGCGGTCGACGGCCTGCTCGAGCGTGTCGCAGGTCAGCACCCCGTTCCCGACGGGCACCCCTGAATCCAGGGCCACCCTGGTCAGCCCGGCCGTCACCGAATCGCAGACGTAATCGAAATGCGGGGTGCCGCCCCGGATGACCACCCCGAGGGCGACTACCGCGTCATGCGAGGTGGCCAGGGCCTGCGCAACGATCGGCAACTCGATCGTCCCGGGAACCCGCACGACCGTCGGCGTTGTCGCGCCGGCCTGGGTGGCCAGCCACACGGCGCGCTCCAGCAGGGTGTCGGTGATCTCGCCGTGCCAGGAGGCCGCGACCACCCCCACCCGCAGCCCGTCAGCCTTCGGTATCTCCAGCGCCGGTCGTCCGTCACCGCTCATGTTGCTGTGTTCCCTCTCGCATGTGCTTCTTTGATGGTCGCGCCGGTCGCTGACGAAATCGCGGCCTAGGCGTGACCCTCGCCGTACAGCGCGTCGAGACCGTCCAGCTCGTGGCCCATCCGATCCCGCTTGGTCGTCAGGTATTTCATGTTCTCCGGGTTCGCCGACACCGGCAGGGCGACCCGGCCGACGATCGTCAGTCCGTAGCCCTCGAGGCCGGCGCGTTTGGCCGGATTGTTGGTCAGCAGCCGCATGGACTTGATGCCGAGGTCGGCCAGCACCTGTGCGCCGGTGCCGTACTCCCGGGCGTCGTTGGGCAGGCCGAGCTGCAGGTTGGCATCGACGGTGTCGGCACCCTGATCCTGCAGTTCGTAGGCGCGCAGCTTGTCCAGCAGCCCGATCCCCCGGCCCTCGTGACCGCGGATGTAGAGCACGACGCCGCGTCCCTCGAGGGCAACCGCGTGCAACGCGGCGTGCAGTTGCGGGCCGCAGTCGCACCGCAGCGAGCCGAGGACGTCCCCGGTCAGGCATTCGGAATGCACCCGGACCAGCACGTCCTGCCCGTCGCCGATGTCGCCGTAGACCAGCGCGATCAGCTCGCGATTGGTCACCGTGCTCAGGTAGCCGACGGCCTGGAACTCGCCCTGCGGCAACGGCAACCGGGCCGCCGCGACCTGGCGGATCTGCACCTCACGATGCCGCCGGTAGGCGATCAGGTCGGCGATCGAGATCAACGCCAGCCGGTGCCGGCGGGCGAAGATCCGCAGCTCCGGCAGCCGGGCCATCGTCCCGTCGTCGTTGACGATCTCGCAGAGCGCGCCGGCCGGGGCCAGTCCGGCCATGCCGGTGAGATCGGTCGCCGCCTCGGTGTGTCCGGGCCGGACCAGCACGCCGCCCTCGCGGGAGCGCAGCGGGAAGACGTGGCCGGGTCGGGTCAGATCGTCCGACGTGGTCGACCGGATCGGCCAGCAGCTTGATCGTCCTGGTCCGCTCGGCGGCCGAGATCCCCGTGGTGATGCCATCTTTCGCGTCCACGGTGACCGTGAACGCGGTGCCCTTGCGGTCCTGGTTGACCCTGGACATCGGCGGCAGGTCCAGTCGATCGCAGTCCGCGCCGGCCAGCGCGACACAGATCACGCCGGAGGAATACCGGACGGTGAACGCCACCAGTTCCGGGGTGGCCAGCTCGGCGGCGAAGATCAGATCGCCCTCGTTCTCCCGGTCCTCGTCGTCGACCACGACGACGGCCCGGCCGGCGGCGATCTCGGCGATCGCGAATTCGATGGTGTCGAAGCCGGTCGGCGTCTTCTCCCTGGATTCCGGGTTCCATGCGCCGTCGGGGTCCGGATCGGCGCGTCCGATCGGGTCGTCCGATCGGGATCCACCTGGCTCGGCCCGTCAATCGTGCCGTCAGCTGCCTGCGCTCCGCTCGGACGATCGCTCGTGAGCTCGTCATCCGCTCTCCGCTCGCCTGCGATGCCGGCACTGCCATATTCGCTCGCTGACGCTCGCTCATCCTGCTCTCCGCTCGTTCCTCGCAGATTGCCGGCAACTGGCCCACTATTCGCTCGCTGACGCTCACTCATGCCGACTCCCGATCCCTGGCTGCGAGCAGCCGTTCGACGTACTTGGCGACGACGTCGACCTCGAGGTTCACCCTGGAGCCGACCTTGACCGCACCGATCGTCGTGGCGGTGCGGGTCTCCGGAATGACGCCGATACCGAACTCGGCACCTTCGTCGTTATCAACAACGTCGATGACGGTCAGCGAGATTCCGTCGACCGTGATGGCGCCCTTGCCGGCCAGGTATCTGGCCAGGTCAGGGCCGACGGCGATGCGGATCTCGTCATAGGCCTGGTGCGGCGTGCGGACGGTGACGACGCCGATGCCGTCGACGTGACCCTGCACGATGTGGCCGCCCAGCCGGGTGGTGGGCGTGACCGACCGCTCGAGGTTGACCTCGTCGCCGGCGGCCAGTTCACCGATCGTCGATCGCTTGAGTGTCTCGGCCATCACGTCGACGGTGAACGTGTCGGCGGTGCGGTCGACGACCGTGAGGCAGACCCCCGAGACCGAGATCGAATCGCCGTGTCCGGCGTCCTGGGTGACCAGCGGGCCGCGGACGGTGAGCCGGGCCGATCCGGCGTCTGCGTCGTTGACCCGCAGGTCGACGACCTCGCCGCGTTCCTCGACAATGCCCGTGAACATGTTGTTCCTCTCGCCGCTTCGCTCGACCGCCTCGTCGGGGTGCCGACACGTGCGGCGTCGGCGACGACTCCATCCTCCCCCATCGCGCCGGCCCGCTGTCGCGAGCCGGGAGCGCGGCAGGTTTGCCCGCGACGCCCGCTGGATCAGTGCCGGTGGGCGGCCGCGGTCGCACGCAGGGCCACGACGGCCGCGGCAGGGTCCTGCGCTGAGTAGACCGCGGAGCCCGCGACGAAGCAGTCGGCGCCAGCCTCTGCGGCCTGCTCGATGGTGTCGGCGTTGATCCCGCCGTCCACCTGGACCACAACGGTCAGGTGGCCGGTGTCGACCAGCGTCCGGGCCTGGCGGACCTTGCCCATCATCTCCGGCATGAACGACTGGCCGCCGAAGCCCGGCTCGACCGTCATCACCAGCAGGGTGTCGTAGTGCCTGAGCACGTCGACCCAGTCGGCCAGGTCGGTGCCCGGCTTGAGGGAGAGCCCGGCCTTCGCACCCGGCCGCCCGCAGATTCGCGGCCATCGAGATCGGGGTCGGCCACCGCCTCGGCGTGCACGGTGACGTTGTAGGCGCCGGCCTCCGCGTAGCCGATGGCCCAGCGGTCCGGCTCGGTGATCATCAGGTGGCAGTCGATCGGGATGTTGGTTGCCTTCAGCAGCGACTGCACGACCGGCAGGCCAAGGGTGAGGTTCGGGACGAAGTGGTTGTCCATCACGTCCACATGCAGCCAGTCAGCACCGATCACCGCGTCGGCCTCGTCGGCGAGGTGGGCGAAATCGGCGGACAGGATGCTCGGTGCGATCAGGGGAGCCACGGTTGGAGAGCCTATCCAGGCGCGCCGTTCTAGCTGCGGGCAGCCGAATTCTCCTGCCATGCGTACCGCTGAGCGGCACGGGCTTGGTCACATCAACGGGCCGAAAGGTCGCCAAAAACGGGAATTGAGCACGAATGGCGTTGTCTGGAAGTTGCGCGCACCACACTCAGGATTGGTCACAACGAGATAGCTCGATTTCGGCTCTTTCGGAGCGCATGATTGATCAAGTGATCCACACCGGACCACCGGTCATCGAGGACCAGCCACCAGTCATCGATCGATGCAGATGTGGAAGATGCGCGAGAACTCCAACCGGAGTTCTGCATCGCGTCTTGAGAAGAAATCAACCAGCGCTGCATTCACAGTGCAGTCATCACAAAAGGAGCACCAACACCATGAGCGAAATCACCCAGACCTACAAGTATGGCGCGATCGTCGCCGGAGCCATTCTGGCGGCCTCGACCGTCGTCGCCCTCATCGGCGGCGCCATCAGCGGCTGACCCACCTGTCGTGCGGTCATTCGCCCGCGGGGTTTCGGTCGGCGTGACCTCCCGCAGTGGCTGAATGACTGCCGCCAGCATTGCTGAATTGCTGCCAGAAATGGTTGATGGCATTTCGATTCGGCGACTGAGCAGAGTGCGGCCCGCCCATCCGAAGAAGTCCGGCTTGGACTCTTTCCGATGCGGAGGGCCGCACTCTGCATTTTCTTTGCTGCTTTTCTGCGCTCGGCCCGGCGTGGACTTTGCATCTGTTCGAAAGTGTTATCGCCTTGCTGGAGATGACTCTCGCAAGTTTCGATTCGAAGGACAACACACCTGTACCGGCCAGTGGCACAGCAATGTGACGTGGGCCGCAGCAGTCGTCAGGAACGTCCTGCGCATGACGGCCAGGAACATCCCGTCCGTGCCGTGCCGATGCGGCCAGAGTTGCACCGTCGGGCCCTCCCCGAGGTCCGGCACGCCCGGCAGCAGCGGCCGCGCGTCGATCAGCTCCAGCCCGCGGGCCGGCCGCCGATGACGCCGGCGGTCTCCGCGAGATGCGGCGAGCAGGTCACGTAGGCGATGCACCCCGCCCGGCCGGACCAGCCTGGCCGCCGACGCCAGCAGTTCCTGCTGCAGCGTCGACGAGTTGGCCGACATCGGACGGCTGCCGACGCCACCTGGCCTCCGGCCGGCGACGTAGCGCGCCCAGCCCGGTGCACGGCGCGTCCAGGATGACCCGGTCGTAGGACGCCGCCGGCAGACCGGGGTCCCGGCCGTCCGCGGTGTGCACGGTGACCGGCAGCCCGCGAACGGTCTGCCGGACCAGCTCGGCCCGGTGCGGAGTGATCTCGACCGCGTCGACCGTGGCACCGCGCTCCGCCGCCAGCGCCCCGAGCAGACCGGCCTTGCCGCCGGGCCCGGCCGCCAGGTCGAGCCAGCGGGTGTCCGGTCCATCGAGCGGGGCCAGCGTCAGCGCGGTGGCCACCAGCTGCGATCCCTCGTCCTGCACCGCCGCGCGGCCGTCGGCGACCGCGCGGATGGCACCGGGGTCGCCGCCCTCCAGGTAGACCCCGAAGCGGCGAGTACCGGGCCGGCAGTCCACCCGACGCCGCCAGCAGTTCGTCCCGGCTGATCCGGCCGGGCCTGGCCACCAGGTGCACGGCGGGCGGCTGATCGTCGGCGCGCAGCGCAGCCTCCAGCTCGCCGCCGCTGTCGGACCGGCCGCCGCAGCGCATCGTCCAGCGCGCTGACGATCCATCGGGGGTGCGAGACGGCCATCGCCAGGTGGCCGAGCGGGTCCTGCTCGGCGTCCGGGCGCCAGCCGCTCGATCCAGGTGTCCAGGTCCGCGTCGGCGATCCTGCGCAGCACCGCGTTGACATAGCCTGCGCCGCCTGGCTTGTCGCTGGCCCGGACCAGATCGACGGTGGCCGAGACGGCGGCGTGCGGTGGGATCCTGGTCCGCAGAATCTGGTAGGCGCCCGAGCCGCAGGGCGTCGACCACCACCCCGTCGAGGTCGGCGATCGGCCGGTCGCCGCACGCCGAGATCACCGCGTCGAGCTGGCCGAGCGCCCGGCAGCTGCCGTAGGACAGCTCGGTGGCCAGCGCGGCGTCGCGACCGGACAGTCCGCGTTCGGTCAGGATGCCGGGCAGGGTCAGATTGGCGTAGGCGCCGCGTGACCGGACGGCGGCGAGCAGGTCGAGCGCGGCCTGCCTGGCCGGATCCGGCTCGGGCGGCTTGCGGGTCGGCGGCCGCCTCGGCGGGCCGCTGGGGCCGCGCTGGCGGTTGCGGTCGGGTTGCCCGCTCGACGGCCGCGGCGGCTGCGGGCGCGGATCCGGCGGGCGTCATCGCCAGCACCGAACCAGCGGCCGGGCGGACGCCGCGGGCCCAGTCGGCGGCCACCATCGGGCGCCGTCCGGGCGGCGTCACGCGTGCCGAGCCGCACCGCCTCGGTGGCGGTGCCGACCAGCACCTCGGTCTTACTGACGGCCAACTCGCCCGGGCCGAGATCAGTCCGGTCCGTCCGGCTGCGACCGGGCCGAGACCCATTCGACCCCAGGGTGAGTCGGTCCAGGCGCCCGGTTCCGGGGTGACCGACCGGATCAGCCGGTCGATGCCGACGGCCGGGGTGGACCAATCGATCCTGGCATCGGCGACGGTGACCTTCCCGGCGTAGGAGACGCCGTCGGTCGGTTGCGGGCGGGCCTCGAATGGTGCCGTCCTGCAGCCCGTCGAGGGTGGCCAGCAGCAGCTGCGCGCCGCCGGTCGCGAGCCGCTCCAGCAGGTCACCGGTGGTGTCCTGGGCCCGGATCGCTTCGGTGATGACGCCGTACACCGGCCCGGTGTCCATGCCCGCCTCGAGCCGGAAGGTGCTGGCGCCGGTGATGTCGTCACCGGCCCGGATCGCCGCCTGCACCGGGGAGGCGCCGCGCCAGGCCGGCAGCAGCGAGAAGTGCAGGTTGACCCAGCCGTGCGGTGGAATCGCCAGCACCGGCTGCGGCAGCAGCGCACCGTAGGCGACCACGGCCGCGGCCTCCGGCGCCAGGTTCTGCCAATTCGGCCTGGAAATCGGCGTCCCGAGGGGATTCCGGGGTCAGTACGGGGACGCCAGCCTGCTCGGCGAGCTCGGCGACGGGCGACGGACTGACCGTGCGTCCCCGTCCACGACGGGCGGCCGGCCGGGTGATGACCGCGGCGACCTCGTGGCTGGAGTCGAGCAGGGCGGCCAGGGACGGCACGGCTGCCGCCGGAGTGCCGGCGAAGACGATGCGCAGGGGGTCCTGCCTTCCGGTTGGCGAACAACGTTCGCGCTGCACGAATACCGCCGACCGATGCGTGGACGGGAGCGACCGGCGGTCTAGATAGTGTCCTCCGAACCAGCGGGCGCACCGAACAGGCTTGGGCGCATGGAACACCGCGAGTCACCGAAGGAGCGCCCGTCATGACCGTGGTACTCCGGATCGGCGACCGCTGATCGGGTCCTTCGTCCGACTCGATCCGGTCGCGGTGACCGACGCCGTCGGACTGTTCGCGGCGCTGGACGATCCGCGGGTCTACGCCGCCGGATTCGGTGGCGGACCGGCCGGCCGGCCGGCCGCGCGTCACGGACATGGCGCGGTGGCTGCAGGCGGCCGCCACCGATCACCGACGGGTTGCCCCGTACACGGTGCGACTGCTGGTTGACGGCAAGGCGGCCCGGCGGGGACGATCGTCGGGACCTCCAGTCTCGGTGACGTGTCCCTGCCCGACGAGCGCATCCACCTGGGCTGGACGGCCTACTCCCCCGCAGTCTGGAGCAGCGCGGTGAACCCGGAATGCAAACTGCTGCTGCTGGCGCACTGCCTTCGACGACTGCGGGTTCGGTCGGGTCAAGATCCAGACCGACAACCTGAACGCCCGCTCGCAGGCCGCCATCGCCAAGCTCGGCGCGGTCCGGGAGGGCGTGCTGCGCCGTCATCAGGTCCGGGCCGACGGGACGTTCCGGGACACCGTGGTGTTCTCGATCCTGCGCGACGAGTGGCCGGACGTGCGCGCCGGTCTGGTCGCTCGGCTGCAGACCCGCCGCCACTAGAACAAATCGAGAGGATCCACCCGAATCCGAACCCCGCCGCCCTCCTTTCGCGCGGACCGGCCCGCGGCCACGGTGTGCAGCGAGGCACTGAGCACCTTCCGCTGCGCCTGCGGGGCCCGGATCAGCGCGCGCAACTTGATCCCGTCCGTCGCCGGGTCGGGCGCGTTCGCGTTGGCGGGCAGACTCTTTCGGCTCGACGACGCTCGGACGGGCGCGTCGTCGGTGCCGAGATCATCGAGGGCGACCGGCCCGAGCACTTCGCCGTCCGGCGGCACCGAGAGCCGGTCCAACGCCTCCAGGACGGCCTGCTCATCGCCCTCGATGGACGCCATGGCCGCGGCAGGCGGAAACCCCAGCTCCCGACGGGCGGCGAGTTCGGCGGCGGCGTGCCCGACCGGGTCCCAGCGGATCAGCGCCTGCACCGACGGGGAGCGACGCGTCCGCCCCGATGACGACCCGGCCCCCGGCGCCGGCCGATCGAACCAGCGCGGCCGCAGCCATCCAGCGCCGCAGGGTCTCCTCGGCGGCCCGCAGGTCGGGTCGGGCCAGCATCGCCGAACCGTCCAGCAGCAGCGCGGCGCCGTAGCCAGCCCTGCAGAACGGCTCGGCTCCGGGAGTGGCGATGACCAGGGCCGGCTGATCCGGCACCTCGACCCGAACCTTCTGGCCCGAGGAATTGATCACCGGGATGCCGGGAAACGCCCGGCCGATCTCCTCGGCGGTGCGGCCGGCGCCCACCGAGACCGCACGGAGCCGGTCGGAACCGCAGGCCGGGCAGTTGTAGTTGGCCTCGGCGACGCCGCACCAGCGGCAGCTCAGCAGACCGCCGGAACCGGCATTGGCGCCGGCCTGCGCGAGCGGTCCGCGGCAGTGCCGGCACTGGGCGCGTTTTCGGCATCGCGTGCAGGCAAGCGTCGGCAGATAACCACTGCGGGGCACCTGGACAAGTACCGGGGCGCCGTTCTTCAGTGCGGCCCGGGCCGCGGCGAACGCGGCCGGTGAGAGCCGCGCCTGGGCGGCCGCGGAATCGGCACCGACGGCGTACTCGTCACCGGCCGCCTCGATCCGCGGCGCGGCGCCGCGGACCGTCGACCGTTGCGCGACAATTGGCTGCGCCCAACCACTCTCCACCAGCAGCTGGGCCTCGGCGGTGCGGGCGAAGCCGCCGACCAACAGGGCACAGGAGCGCGCTGCCGACCGCAGCATCAGCACCTCGCGGGCGTGCGGGTAGGGGGCGCGTTGTTCGGCGAGCAGGTCGTCACCGTCGTCGAACACCGCAACCAGCCCGAGGTCGCCGACCGGTGCGAACATGGCGGCCCGGGTACCGGCGACCACCCCGACCTGCCCCCGGCTGACCGTCAGGAACCGTCGGTAGCGCTCGGCGGGCCCGAGGTCGGCGGACAGCGTGACGTGCGGGGTGCCGTCGAGGGTGGCCGAGAGTGCTGCATCCAGTCGGGCCAGGTCGCGGGCGTCCGGGACGATCAGCAACGCGCCGAACCCGGCGTCGGCAGCGGTCTTGGCTGCTTCGGCCAGCCTGGCCGGCCAGTCCTCGCCGGGCAACGCCTGCCAGACCGCTCGGGCGGGCCGGCGGTCGCGGATCGCACCGAGGAACGACGTTCCGGCCGGGTATCTACCCCAACCCGCGTCACCGGAATTCACCGGCACAGCTGGACCGATGGGGGCGCTGCCCGACGCGTCGCCCGACTCGGCTCCTGCCGCTGGCGATCCGTCGACCGGGCGCCGGTGGACTCGTTGTCCTGCCTCGACACCGGTCGACGCGCTCGCGTCGGCTTCCGCACCCGTCGATGACCGCGGTGCACCGGCAGCGTTGTCCGCTTCGGTCTTGGCGTGCCGCGGCGGAACAGCGAGCCGCAGCACGTCAGCCGTCGACCCCGCGTAGCGCTCGGCGACCACCCGGGCGAGCTCGGCGACCTCGGCCGACAGCACCGGCTCGGCCGACAGCACCCGCTCCAGGAAACCCAGCCGTCCCACATGCTCGGATCCGGCGAGCCGGGCAAGCACGTACCCGCTCACCAGCCGACCGGCGAACCGGACCCGCACCCGCACCCCCGGTTGGGCAACGGCGCTGTCGGGCTCGGGCACCAGGTAGTCGTACGGCCGGTCGAGGTGGGCGAGCGAGACATCGACCAGCACCCGCGCGACGGGCAGTTCCGCGGCCGGCTCCTTCGCGCCCGGCGATGCCCGGCGAAACCCAGCTCGCGCCTGGGGCAGACGCGGGCGGGCGGGGGCGGTCATGTCCTGATGAATATCAGACGCCACCGTCAGCCGGTGACCGCCGACGTCGTCTCGGGTCGGCTGCGGAGGGTCAGATACCCAGGACGGACTTGAGATCAGCGGCCCGACTGGTGCTCTCCCAGGGCAGGTCGACGTCGGTGCGGCCGAAGTGGCCGTAGGCGGCGGTCTGCGCGTAGATGGGCCGCTTGAGGTCGAGGTCCCGGATGATCGCGGCGGGCCGCAGGTCGAAGACCTGCCGGATGGCGTCGGCGATCTTGTCCGGATCCACCTGCTCGGTGCCGAAGGTCTCGACGAACAGCCCGACCGGCGAGGCCTTGCCGATGGCGTACGCCACCTGCACCTCGATCCGGTCCGCCAGCCCGGCGGCCACCGCGTTCTTGGCCACCCAACGCATCGCGTAGGCCGCCGAACGGTCGACCTTCGACGGATCCTTGCCGGAGAACGCGCCGCCGCCGTGCCGGGCCATCCCGCCGTAGGTGTCGACGATGATCTTGCGGCCGGTCAATCCGGCGTCACCCATCGGCCCACCGATGACGAACCGGCCCGTCGGGTTGACCAGCAGCCGGTAACCGGAGGTGTCGATGTCCAACGCCGCGAGCTCGGGCTCGACGACCTGCTCCTTGACATCCACCGCGAGCAAGCGCATATTTTGAACCGGTTCAAGGCACTTCTGCTGCGCCGGATTGAACCGATTCAACAGGAGGGCAACATGATCCCCGCAAGCTATCTGTTCAAGCAAGTCTATCACCAGCATTGGGAAGAGCCCGATGCGCCAGTCGTCGCGCAGCACAATCAGCGGTTCTTCGATGGCCTGGTCAGTCCGCTAACGGCAGCCATCACCGCCATGCGGCCCCGTCGCGGCAAGCTGCACCACCATCAGGGCCGTCATGCCTATGATTGAGCGTCCCTGTCGCCCCGGCCGGTGTCTCGGCTCAAATCCCGACGCCGGCCTCTTTGCGCAGCGCCACGCCTTGCACCCGCCAGCCTTCATCGGGCTCGTCGGCCATCTGGTACAGCGCCTCATAAAGGCTCTGGTCTCGCCCGACGAACTTGACCACCTGCAACACTGCCGTATCGCTGACCGCATTGAACTCGCCAAAGCTGTGCGAGCGCGAACTCGATGATCGGCTGATAGCCCGGACGCCGCGATGGCACTGAGAAACGCCGCTTCCTGCCCGGCAAACTGCTCGCGGAACCCCTGCCCGGCAAAGCCCAGTGCCGCAACGCCATCGCCAGCGCGCAAGGCCTCGATCTGACCGGTAATGACCGCCTGCCAGGGTTCGGCTTCATCCTGCGACAGCGCCGGCGCGACCAGCGCGGCCAGCATCATCGCCACTGCGAAAATCATACGCATGCCCGGTCTCCTCGATCACGTCGCCACATTTTCGCCGCCAAATGGTACGCCGCGCACCCCATTCGATCCAAACTCGAACCGCATTCGCATGGCTTTATCGAACCCGTAGCGAAGACAAGGCAGACGTCGATCCCATGCACAAATCTACGTCTCCCCGGCGGAAAAGTTTCAAGCTCTATGCAGTTGCCTCGACGGCTACCCTCGCCGTTGGCGCGGTAGCCGCACTGATGGCAGGCGTGACGCCCGCTACCGCCGCCAACCTGGCGACCCAGCCGGACACCCAGATCGCGGTGTTCATGGTGCCGCTGACCATCCTTGTCCTCGCCGTTCTGTTTGAAGCCACGCGGTTTGCCCTGCGCGGCCCGATGCCGGCCAAGGCCCCCGTGCGCCAGCCTGCGCCTCGGCCCTGGACCTCCACCAGCGGCGAGCGCTGACCTCCATTCCTGACCTACGTCCCCTGGGCTGGCCTCGTGCCGGCCCTTTTTTTGGCCAGGGCCTACCAAGGGTCTATTGCGGCATGCCGGGTCGAGGTCCATCCTCATCGACAGGAGGATAGTCACTATGTTTGTCGATACCATCCTGCAGACCAAGGGCATCGTGGTTCACACCCTGCCCGAAACCGCCACGCTGGCTGACGCCGTGGCCATGCTCAACACCCACAATATCGGCGCGATCGTCGTCACCGACAGCGCCAGCACCATTGTCGGCATCCTGTCGGAACGCGACATCGTGCGTCGGCTGGGCAAGTCGCCTGATGGCGTGCTTGCGCTCACCGTCGGCGCCTGCATGACGCGCGGCGTCATCACCTGCAGCCGCGACACCAAGCTGGACGAGGTCATGGAGCGCATGACCAGCAAACGCATTCGCCACATGCCGGTGGCGGACAATGGCAAGCTGGTCGGCATCATCTCGATTGGCGACGTCGTCAAACGCAAGATTGAGGAAGCCGAACACGAGGCCGAGGTGCTAAGGGAATATATCGCCTCCTGATCACCCGGCCGTACCGATGCTGCAGACCTACTTCTTCGTCGCCATCGGTGTAGCCGCAGCGCAGGCTTCGCCCGGCCCCAACATGTTCGCCGTCATCGAGATGGCGCTCGGTCGCGGCCGCCGCGCCGCCCTGCTGGTCGTCGCCGGCATCGCGACGGGATCGCTGGTCTGGGCGGCCCTGGCCGCGCTCGGCCTTGGCGCAATCTTTGCGGCGGTGCCGGCCTTGCTCACCGCGCTCAAATTCATCGGCGGCGCCTATCTCCTCTATATGGGCATGCGTGGCCTGCGCGCCGCCTTGCGGGGCGATGAGGCAGCCCTGCGTGCCGAAACCCGCGTCGTCTCCGACCTCGCCGCCTGGCGACGTGGCTTTTTCGTCGTGATGACCAACCCCAAGGCGCTGCTGATGTGGCTGGCGCTGGCGACCTTCATGTTCGGCGAAGGGCTGGGCGCATTGCAGGTGCTCGGCCTTGGCCCCGTCGTCGCCCTCTCGGCCACGCTGATCTATGGCTTTTACGGCGTCATGTTCTCCACCGGGCTTGCCAGCCGGGGCTATGCCCGCTTCTGGCGCTGGATCGAGGCTGCTTTCGGCACGGCCTTCGGCCTGCTCGGCGCCACGCTGATCATCTCGGGCATCCGCGACCTCCGCCCCTAAACCAGCCGCATCAGGCCCGCCGCCGTCGGCCCGAACCCGGCCTGCCGATAAAACGCCCTCCAGATGCGGCTCGAAATCCACATGCAGCCACTCTGCCCCGCGCTCGCGCGCCACCGCGACCGCCCGCGCGACCAGCCTGAGCGCAATGCCCTGCCGACGATGGGCGGGGTCGACGCAGGTATCGAGGATAAAGGCATGCACCCCGCCATCCCAGGCGACATTGACGAAGCCGACCAGCTCTGCCCCCGCATAGGCGCCGACATGGGCAAGGCTGCGCGCCAGCAGCGGCTGGAAACTGCCTGGCCCCTCGCCATTCCAGGCCACGCGCCACAGCGTTTCGCAACGCCATCGTCGTCGGGAAATGGGTCGGTCACGATTTCGATCAAATTGGCCTCCCTAATGTTACCAACCTGACCAAGTCTTCATCCCCCCGCAAGGTCGGCAACAGGCGACCCAAGCTATTGTCGTCCTTGCCGGACAAACCGGCTCCCATGCAAAGGACCCCACCCATGAAGACGATCACCACGGCCGCCATCGTGGCATTGATGACCGCAACGCTCGGTTTCTCGGCCGTCGCCCCGGCCTTCGCCCAATCCGAGGGGCTGATCCAGGTCCAGCCGCAGGACGGCAGCGACCGCCACATGCACCAGCGCGATCAGGGCCCGCGTCGGGGCGACGGCCTGCGCGGCGGCATGCGCGGCGGTTCTGACCTGCTCAGCTTTGAACGCGGCGCCGAAGCTATCGAGATCGCCCTGGTCCGCCTCAGCCATGCGCGTCGAGCTGACCACCGAGCAGCAGCCGCTGTTTGACGCCCTCAAGACCAGCGCCCTGACGGCCGCTACCGATTTCGCCACGGCAACCGAGGCCCTGCGCCCTGCCGCCCCAGCCGAGGGCGAAACCGCCGTCATGCCCGACATGTCCAAGCGCCTCGAAGACCGCATCGCGGTCGATACCGCCCGGCTTGATGCCCTCAAATCCGTGCAGCCGGCGTTCACGGCCTTCTTCGACAGCCTCAGCGACGAGCAGAAGGCCCAGCTGACGCCGCAGCGCCCCGACCGCGGCGGCAATGTTTGGCGGCAGGTCCGGTGGCCCGCGCCAGCCAGGGCGGCCCGGCTGCGCCAGCTCCCGACCGACGCGCCCGCCACCACCAACTGACAATCAACGCTGCCGGCCTCTCCCTGTCGGCAGCGCTGATCGCGACAGCCTCGCCCCATTCGGCTGTCGCAAAACCCCGGCCCTCAACGGCCGGGGTTTGCTTTTGTGCGGCCATCCACTACCAATCGGATACCAGTGTTTGGATAGACCATGACCGCCCTGCCCCTCGATCCGATCCGCATCCGCGCCCAGTTCCCCGCCTTTTCCGAACCATCGCTCAAGGGCCAGGCCTTCTTCGAAAATGCCGGCGGCTCCTACACGTCGCGCGCCGTGCTCGACAAGCTCGACCACTATTATCGCGCCACCAAGGTGCAGCCCTATGGCTTCTATCCCGCCTCGCAGCGCGGCCGGCGCGGCGATGGACCTGAGCTTCGAGCGCATCGGCGCAGGCCCTCAACGTCACCGCCGACTGGATCCATTTCGGCCCCTCGGCCTCGGCCAATACCTATGTGCTGGGCAAGGCCTTCGGCGAATGGCTCAAGCCCGGCGACGTCATCATCGTCACCAATCAGGATCACGAGGCCAATACCGGCACCTGGCGCAAGCTGGCCAAGATGGGCGTCGAAATCCGCGAATGGAAGGTCGATCCGCAGACCGGCCGCCTGTCGCTGGCCGATCTCGATGCGCTGCTCGACAGCAAGGTCAAGCTGATCGCCGCGCCGCACTGCTCCAACGTGTCGGGCGAAATCAACCCGGTCGCCGAGATCGCCGCCCGCGCCAAATCCGTCGGCGCCGTCACCGTCATCGATGGCGTCAGCTACGCGCCGCACGGCCTGCCCGATCTGGCAGCGCTCGGCGCCGACATCTATTTCTTCTCGGCCTACAAGGTCTATGGCCCGCATCAGGGCATCATGGCGGTGCGGCCCGAGCTGGCCATGTCGCTGCCCAATCAGGGCCATTTCTTCAATGACAGCAAGCCGCGCTACCGCCTGACCCCGGCTGGCCCCGACCACGCCCAGATCGCCGCATCCTCGGGCATCGTCGACTATCTCGAAACCGTCGCCGAAATCGCCGGCAACAGCGATCGCAGGTGCCGATCCCTTCCGCCGCGCCCACGCCGCCATGCGGGCCCAGGAAATCGCCCTCGCCGACGCCGCTGCTCGATTATCTGCGCAAGAAGAACTCGGTCCGCATCATCGGCCCCGACGATCCGGCCCTGCGCGCGCCCACCATCGCCCTCGGCCTTGACGAGCCCGGCGCCGTCGTCGCCGACGCGCCTCGCCAGACACGGCATCATGGCCGGCGGCGGCCATTTCTACGCCTATCGCCTGCTCGAAGCCGTCGGCATCGACCCCGATCACGGCGTCCTGCGGCTCTCCTTCGTGCACTACACCAGCCCCGCAGGAAATCCAGCAGCTGATCGCGGCGCTGGATGCTGAATTGAAGTAGCCGCGTCACGTCTTCACCTCTCCCTTTGGGGGAGAGGTCGGCCGCAGGCCGGGTGAGGGGGCCTTCCTCGTCGCACCGAGCCAGGCAAAGGCCCCCTCACCCGACCCGAAGACGGGTCGACCTCTCCCCCAAAGGGAGAGGTGAGCGCACTCGCCCACACTGAGCCCACCCATGTCCCGCCCCCTCGCCACGCTCCTGCTTCTGATCTGCACCATGCTGTGGGGCTTTGCCTTCATCGCGCAGAAATCGGCCATGGATTCGCATGGGTCCGCTGACCTTTGCCGGCGTGCGCTATCTGCTCGGCGGCATGCTCGTCCTGCCGCTGGCGATCTGGGAAAAGCGCGCCGATCGACGCTCGTGCTCAGCAGTCGCCAATGGATGCTGATCCTCGTCATGAGCCTGGTGTTCTTCATCGGCTCCTGGCTGCAGCAGGCCGGCCTTGCCACCACCACCGCCACCAATGGCGGCTTCCTCACCGGGCTCTATGTGTTCTTCGTGCCCGTGCTGGGCTTCCTGATCTTCCGCACCCGCCCGCATCCGATCATCTATGTCTGCGTGCCGCTGGCGCTGATCGGCATCTACTTTCTCAATGGCGGCGGCCTCGCCAGCTTCAATGGCGGCGACTGGCCTCATCGTCTTCAGCGCCGTGTTCTGGGCCATGCACGTCATCCTGCTCGGCGTGATCGCCCGCGCCACCGGCCTGCCGATCTTCGTCTCCGCCGTCAGCTTCCTGATCGCCGGCGTCGCTGGCCCTGTCCTTTGCCTTCGTGCTCGAAACCCCGACGCTGGCCGGCATTTCGGCCGGCTGGATCGAGATCGCCTATGCCGGCATTCTCTCCACCGCGGTCGCCTTCACCTTCCAGGCCATCGGCCAGCAGCATGTGCCGCCCGCCAATGCCGCCATCATCCTGTCGGCGGAAAGCCTCTTCGCCGCCCTGGGCGGCGCGCTGCTGCTGGGCGAACGCCTGCCGCTGGTCGGCTATGCCGGCGCCGCGCTGATCTTTGCCGCCATCCTCGCCGTCGAAGCCCTGCCCCCGCTCTGGGCAACGGCGACAGGCGCACATGCGCACGAACGACCAACTAGCGCCTACTCGGCATACCGATACATCTGGTAGGTCTTGCAGATCACGAGGACCACGCAGCCCTGCAGCGTGATGTGGTTGGCGCTCATCTGGGTGATCGTGCCGCTGGCGCGCTGGCCATAAATGCTGCAGGTCGCCCTTCCACTGGTTGGGTCGCGACCTGGCGCGCATGGTCGATCATCATCGTGTTGAGATAGGGCAGGTTCTCGGCATTGTCGGCGCCATTGCCCAGCCAGATCAGCGTGCCGCAGAACTGGGTGCCGTCGCCGCACATCTCGACGCTATAGCGCGAGTCCCGCATCTCGATTTCCCAGGTGCCCACCGGAGAGGCCAGCGCAGGCTGGGCCAGCATGGCCAGGGCGCCAACGACGCAGAACCGATTTATGCATCGCGAAATACTCCATACTGTGTAGCGACCACCCTGCCAGCGCCAAGCTGAACTCTGCCTGAACGGATAGCGACCGACTTTGTCACGCTCTTGTCACAACTCGTGGCTAATGCTGTCATCGTTCCGGTCCGTCCCCCATGGACCCGAACCGGCCGTGCCCCACGTACCCACGTCGCGCCGGCCATTGGAAAGCGGGCCGCCCACCCCTGCTTTCCCGCCGAACCAGTCGGCATTCTGGGCCGCCCGCCGGGCGGCCTCTTTTTGTTCAGTCGCGCTCCATCTGGATCGACCGCACCGGCGTGCCCATTTCGGTATCGGCGATCTCGGCCACCGCCCGCCAGCCGCGCCGCTCGTAAAATGCCCTCGCCCGGCTGTTGAAGGCCCGCACGTCGAGCCGACGCGCACCACCGGCCTCAGCGTGATCCATCAGCGCCCGCCCGACGCCGCTGCCGATGAACAGCGACATGCGACGTGGATGGCATGCAGCATGTCGCCCTCGAGATGGTACATGCCGGCAATCACGCCATCGCGCTCGGCCAGCACGAACTGCTCGATATAGGTCTCCACATAGCCCGTCACCGGCTGTTCGCGCTTGAAGCGTTCGATCGAACGCGGGCTCGACATGGGGCGCCCAATGGGTCAGCCACGACGTCTCCAGCAGCGCCTCCACCGCAGCCCGATCGTCCGGGCGAGCAGTGCGGATCACGAGATCGGTCATGTGGCCTCCACAATGAACTGTTGATGGTTGCGCTGCGGGCGCTTCATGCTCGGCGGCGCAGGGTTTATTGCCTAGCCACACCCCTGCCGCAACCCGCGAGAACCCAGCCGCAAATGGCCAAGCTCTATTTCTCCTATGCGGCGATGAATGCCGGCAAGTCCACCTTGCTGCTGCAGGCCGCCTACAACTATCGCGAACGCGGCATGCGCCCGCTGCTCTATACCTCCTCGCTTTATGCCGAGAACGGCGTCGGGCTGATTTCCTCGCGCATCGGCATTTCCGAACCGGCCGCAGCTCTATTCCGCCGACGACGACCTGTTTCATTCGATCCGCGAAGAGACCGAGACCGGCAAGGTCGACTGCGTCTTTGTCGACGAGGCCCAGTTCCTCACGCGCCGACCAGGTCTGGCAGCTGGCCCGCGTCAGCGACCGGCTGCAGCATCCCGGTCATGTGCTTTGGCCTGCGCACCGATTTCCAGGGCAAGCTGTTCCCCGGCTCGCAGGAACTGCTGGCCATTGCCGATGTGCTGCGCGAAATTCGCACCATCTGTGAATGCGGCGCCAAGGCGACCATGGTCGTGCGCCAGAACACCGATGGGCGTGTACTTACCGATGGCGAGCAGGTCTCGATCGAAAAATCGGTCTATGTCTCGCTGTGCCGCAAGCATTGGGAAGAAGCAGTCGGCCGCTGGCCGGTGAAAGGACCTTAATGATGCAGTCGAGTTCGACCGACCCCAGCGGTGCCCTGACCATCCGCACCATGGCCATGCCCGCCGACACCAATCCCGCCGGCGACATTTTCGGCGGCTGGGTGATGAGCCAGATGGACATTGCCGGCGCCATCGCCGCCGTCGAGCGCGCCGCAGGGCCGCGTCGTGACCGTCGCTGTCGAGGCCATGACCTTCATCGCCCCGGTCAAGGTCGGCGACATCCTCTGCGTCTATACAAGCGTCGAGCGGGTCGGCAACACCTCCATCACCATCGCGCATGGAGGCCTGGGCGCGCCGCAACCGGCTCGATGACCGCGTCAAGGTCACCGAGGGCGCTTCGTCTATGTCTCGCTCGACGAAAACGGCAACAAGCGCCGCATCGAGCCCTGATCCACGCCTGAAGCCTGAACAAACTTGTTCAGATTGCGTTCAGGCGGGAGATGTTTTCTTGGCGTCACGGCAGAACAGCCGGTTGCCGGAGTGCATCATGAAGTTCGGTCTGCTCATCGCCAGTTTAGCCTTCAAGCGCACCTTGGGTGCCGCGCCACTCTAGTAGCCGCTACATAACCAAATTTGGGGCGCTCGGAACTCTTTTCTTCGTGTCCCCGTTTCCAGAGCAAACAACTTCTGGCCGCCGCCAAGCGTCGTTCCATCCCGGGACCGGCAGAGCCAGACCACAGGAGCGCCAGACCATGAACCGCACTACCCGCAAGATGCTGCTGAACATTGCCACCGGCGTTGCCGTGGCCGCCACGGCTGTCGTCGTCTTCCTGCCGGCCGCCTATGCAGCGCCCGGCACCATCACCAGCAATGTCAACGTGCGCTCCGGTCCGGGCACCAATTATGCCGTGGTCGACACCGTGCGTCGCGGCACCACGGTCGATGTGCAGCAGTGCCAGGGCTCCTGGTGCTATATCGCCAAGCCCGGTCCGGATGGCTGGGTTTCCGCCACCTATCTGAGCGCCGGCGGCGGTGCGCCCGTCAATCCGAGCCAGCCTGGCATTTCAGCTTCGGCTTCTCGACTGGCCCCGGTGGCCCGACCATCAATTTCGGCATCGGCCAGCAGCCCCAGGTTCAGCCGCCCCGCCAGCCCCCGCGCCCGCCAGTGGGCCGTCCTGTTCCGCCGACCTATAGCGACGTCTGCTTCTTTGACCGTGCCCGCTTCCGCGGCGACAGCTTCTGCATGTCGCCCGGCGACAGCGTGCGCAACCTGGGCGACTGGGCCGACCGCATTTCCTCGATCGACAATCCGGACGGCGTGCAGGTCCAGCTCTGCTCGGACAGCAACTATCGCAACTGCCGCACCTACACGACCAGCGCTTCGACGCTGGGCGACTTCGACGACTACGTCGTCTCGATCCGCCTGCGCTAATCGCGACGGCACGAGTCACACCAAGTCTTGATCAAGGGCGTAGCCAGCAGGCTGCGCCCTTTACTTTTGTCCCCTTGGACTATGGCGCATGTCGGGCTAGTGTTGCCCGTCGCTCAAGAGTCCTGGATTTCACCCATGCGTCGTTTCGGTCGCCTCGTTATTGCACTCGTCGGCTTCGCCTTTATCGCCGCCAGCGCCCGCCTACGCGCTCTCGCTGTCCGGCACGCATGCCTGGAGCACCGACCCCTGGTCCTGCGCGACGGTCCCGGCACGCAGTATCATGTCACCGGCGAGCTTGGAGCCGAACTGCATATCAAGGTGCTGCGCTGCGAAGAGCTGTGGTGCCTGGTCGATGGCGATGGCGGTCGCGGCTGGACCTACAAGCACTCCATTTCCTTCGGGCTGACCCCGGACGAAGTGGCCCCGCATCAAGTCCAACTACCCCAGCGGCGGCCGCAGCGTCTGCTTCTATCAAGGCACCAATTTCACCGGCGGCGAGTTCTGCGTCCGTCGCGGCCGTGTCATCAAGGATCTCGCCCTGCTTGGCCTCGACAACGCCTTCTCCTCGGTTCGCGTCGAGGGCAGTGCGTTCCGTCTCTGTCTGCCGCGATCGCGACTTCCAGAGCTATTGCGAACGCATCATACGCCTCCCAGCCCGTGCTGGACCGCTATCTGCGCCGCGCCCTGTCCTCGATCCGGGTGCACTGAGGCCGCCTTTGCTGAGCCGTGACAGCAACGCGCACGGCGATCTACTAGGCGATCGAAAGCTACGCCCCATCCTCCAAATGCCGCCCACCGGGCGGCATTTTCGTCGGAATTCCCGGAATCCGGGTGGATTTTGCTCTGGGACCGGCCTACCGTCCACCAGCTGGACCGAGTCCGTGAGGGGATGAATGGCCAGCATTCTCGGGGGAGAACCAATCATGCCACGCCTGTCCGAATACTATTTCCGCACAGCTATAGTCTTTCTGATCGTGGGCATTGCCATCGGCATCCATATGTCGATGAGCGAGAACCACAATGTCATCGGCGCGCATGCCCATATCAACCTGCTCGGCTGGGTCACCAGCGCGCTGTTCGGCGGCTATTTCGCGCTGAACCCCGCCAAGGCCGCCGGCCGCCTGCCGATGCTGCAATACGGCGTCTATACCGTCTGGGCGTCGCCGTCATGTGCGTCTCGCTCTACCTGCTGCTGCAGGGCAATACCGCCATGGTGCCCATCGTTGCCGGCCAGCTCGCTGGTGACCTTTGTCGGCGTGCTGCATGTTTGCCTGGATCGTCTGGATGCCCGCCGGTTCGGGCTCCCGTGCCGCCATGCAGGCCGCGCAATAGAGAGTACTGCGGCGGCGCGGGGTAGTATTCGCGCCGCCATATGTGCCACTAGATGGCAAAGCCTTACCGAACAGGGTGCCCATGTCTGCCAATTCCATCTTCGCCAATATCGTCGCCGCCATTGGCGCCATGGCCGTTGCCATCCGCCATTCGCGGCGATGGTCCGCGCCCGCCGTCTATGGCGCCAGCGCCCGCCATTCCCGCGCCCAAGCCGCAGGGCAAGCATCCCGACCCTCAAGATGCCGACCGCCAAGGGCTGGGAAGACGGTCGCAAGCCCAACGGCGGCAGCAGGCCTCAAGGTCAATGCCTTCGCCACGGGCCTCGATCATCCGCGCCACATGCATGTCCTGCCCAATGGCGACGTGCTGGTCGCTGAATCCATGGGTGAATCGGGCAAGCCCAGCTCGCTGTTCGATCACGCCATGTCCGTCACCATGAAGCGCGCCCGCGCCTCGGGCGACAGCCCCAACCGCATCACCCTGCTGCGCGACGCCGATGGCGACGGCGTTGCCGAAATCCGCCACGCCTTCATCGAAAACGTGCGCCAGCCCTTCGGCATGGTGCTGATCGGCGACACGCTCTATGTCGGCGCCAGCGATGCCGTGCTCGCCTATCCCTATGAGCCCGGCGCCACCAGCATCACCGCGCCCGGCAAGCAAGCTGATGAGCCTCAAGCCCGGCGGCCACTGGACGCGCAATCTCATCGCCAGCAAGGACGGCACCAAGCTCTATGTCGCCGTCGGTTCGCTGAGCAATATCGGCGATGCCGGCATGGAAGCCGAAATCGACCGCGCCTGCATCCATCGAACTCGACCTCGCCACCGGCCAGTCGCGCATCTTTGCCGGCGGCCTGCGCAATCCGGTCGGCATGGCCTGGGAGCCGACGCACCGGACGCCTCTGCACCGTGGTCAACGAGCGCGACGGCCTCGGCGACGAAACCCCGCCCGATTACCTGACCTCGGTGCGCGATGGCGGCTTTTATGGCTGGCCCTACTCCTATTGGGGCGACCGTCGACGACCGCGTGCCGCAGGACGCCGCCACAGCTCGCCGTCGCCGCAGGACCATCCCGACTACGCACTGGGCGGCCACACCGCCTCGCTCGGCCTCTGCTGGCTGCCCGAAGGCACCCTGCCCGGCTTCCCGCCGGCATGGCCATCGGCCAGCACGGCTCGTGGAACCGCAGCAAGCTGAGCGGCTACAAGATGACCTTCGTCGCCTTCGACAACGGCAAGCCCACCGGCCTGCCGCGCGACATCCTCACCGACTTCCTCTCGCCCGACGAGAAGTACTCCTATGGCCGCCCGGTCGGCGTTGCCCTCGCCGCCGACAATGCCGTGCTGATGGCCGACGACGTCGGCGACGTCATCTGGCGCGTCACATCAGCCTGAGAGCTGGGCCCAGCACCCACCAAACCTTGAACCCTCCCCGTAACGGGGAGGGAGACCGCGCTCTGGACCGCGAAAG
>CAVOJB010000022.1:0-860976 GCA_963696175.1 uncultured Actinomycetota bacterium | reverse complement strand
GCCTTTTCGGGTCAGAATTCGTCCGGATGCGGGCCATTCGGGCGCGCTCCCAGCACACCGACGGCGGGGGGCAACGTTGTCAGGTAGCTGGCCACGAAGGCAATCCGCGGCTGATCACCGTCGCCACCGTGCTCGACCTTCTCGTCGCGATGATCGGCGTCGGTGCGATCATCCCCGGTCCGGCGGGCGCCGCGAGCACGCCCTTCACGTTGCCTGGGAGGGCGACCGGGGCGTCACCGGTCAGCCGGTCACCCTGAACGGCGCCACCGTGGTTGTGCGATCGGCACCACCTTCGCCGGGTTGGCAAGCCCGGAGCGACCAGATGGACCCGAACACCGTCACCAGGCATTCTCGAAGCATTGGCGATTTGGGCTTATTGTCGGAATAGAAGGCCGGTCGGAGGTGATCGCTAGGTCGACCGGCAGCAATGGAGAGGCTCGCATGGAGGCGTCGAACAGTCTGGATATCGCTCTCGGCGATCCTCGGGGCGTTCCGATCAAGGACGTGGCCCAGATCCTCGGCGTGCCGATGCCTACGCTGCGGTCCTGGGAGCTGCGCTACGGCATCCCGTCGTGGAGCCGGGGCCGCGGCCAGCACCGCAGGTACCCGCCGGCGGAGGTCAACGCCCTGCGGTTGATGCGCGACGAAATCGCCCGCGGACAGCAAGCCGGTGTGGCCGCCCAAACCGTGCGCCGACTGCTGGGCGGGCAGGGCCCGGCGCAGGAATTCATCCTGCTGATCCTGGACGCCGCAGAACGACTGGACGCCGCCGCTGTCCGAGCCCGGCTCGACGAGGCGACGGCGACGCTGGGTCTGGCCGCCTGCGTCGCGGACGTGCTGTTGCCCGCCATGCGACAGGTCGGTGTGTGGTGGGCCGCGGGCCACTGCGACGTCGTGCAGGAACAGATGGCGACCGAGGCTGTTCGCGCGTGGATCGATCGGCGAAGCGCGTTCGCGCCGGCCCCAACACGGCCGCGGCCGCTGCTACTGGCCTGCGAACCCAGCGGACCTGCCCACCATCGGACTGGAAGTCAATTGCGCTGTTGTTGCGCTACCAGGGTTGGCCCTGCCGGGTGCTCGGCGCGAGGACATCGACCGTGACCATCGCGGCCGCGGCGCGGGCGACGGCCTAGCCGGTGTCGTCGTGGTGTCGCATCTGGCCACCGGGCGACTCCGTGCGGTCGAATCGATCCGCACCGTCCACGAGTTGGGCATCGAGGTCTTCTACGCCGGAAACGCGTTTACCAGCCCGCGAAGTCGGCGGGCAGTACCCGGCGCCTACCTCGGCGCCGACATCAACGACGCCTGCGCCCTACTGACCGATACCTTGACGTCGGCCGAACCCGGACCGGCACTGCACCGGCCAACCGGACCTGAAGCAGATCCCGCGTCCCCGCAGTAAGGCTCGGTGCGGCAGGTGTGCCGAAACTATGCAAGTTGCCCTGCAACCCCTACGAGTCGGCGATTCGGCGCTGCTGAGACGGGCGTGGCACCCAAACCCTTTCGGGCCGGATCGCTGTCAAGAAGCGTTCGTTCGCCAGAAGGGGGCCTGCCTTGTCGGAGTGGGCGCCGTCCGTCGGGGGCGGCGCAACCACCGACCGTCGGCAGCCCGCCCGGGGCGACGAATCAACGGTCGGGGGCGGCGCAACCACCGACCGCAGGCAGCCGGGTCGGGTCGACGGATCGACGCTGGCGAAGCCAGACACCGATGCCCCAGCAGCACAACTCATCCGCCGCGTCCTGCAGGCCTCGGACGATCGTGATCCGCGCGGCCTGCAGGCCCACCTGGATGTCGCAGCCACCCTGCTCGGACTCGATCGATGCGTCGACGAGATCGTGATTCCGGCCACCCGGGAAATGTCCCGACCGCCGTTGACAGGTGGCCGCGACACGACGCGGGACCTGATGGCAACCGAAGCGATTCGCGCGTGGCTGAACGGTCGGGGATCATTCGCACCCGCCCCACGGAACATCGAACCGATCCTGCTGGCCTGCGGGCCACGTGATCGGCAGGTTGCGGAGCTCGAGTCGTTGGCGCTGCTGCTGCGGTATCGACGCTGGCCCTGCCGGGTGCTCGGCGCCCGGACCTCGACGTTCACCCTGACGATCGCCACCCGGGCGGCCGACGCGACCGCCGTCGTTGTCATGTCCGCCGACCGAAAGGGCCTACCGCAGGCCATCCTGTCCGTGCTGGCCGTTGCTGCGCTGGGTGTTCCGGTGTTCGTGGCGGGCGCCGCCTTTCAACCGGTGCCAGGCCGGGACGAGCTGCCCGGGCGGTACCTTGGCACCAGCGTGTCGGGCGCCTGCGCCATGGTCATCAGCACACTCACCCCGACCGCCTTGAGAACGACAGCACCGACACCGACAGCACCCACACCCACAGGGCTGGGCCAATCCGCTGCGGACGAATGAGGAGAACAATGATCCGGGTCCTGATCGTGGACGACCACGCGTTGGTCCGCGAGGGACTCCGGCAGTTGCTGAGCGGGACCGCTGACATCAGGGTGGTCGGATTCTGCTCGGACGGCGACCAGGTGGTGACGATGGCCGCCACCGTCCATCCCGACGTGGTGCTGATGGACATCCAGATGCCGGTGATGTCCGGACTGGAGGCCACCCGGCGGCTCCTCGCCCGGCAACCCACGATCAAGGTGTTGATGCTGTCGGCGGCCGGCGGTGGGACCGTTGGGACCGACGCCGCGTTGGCCGGCGCAGCGGGCTTCGTGGGTAAGGGCGGGGATCCGGCCGAGCTGATCGCCGCTGTTCAGGCTGTCGCAGCAGGCGGCACCGCTTGGCCTGCCAGGTTGCGCTCCGCCGCCGACTGATCGCCGCCGACTGATCAGCCGCGCGGTGATCGCCACCGACTGATCAGCCTGCAGTGGCAAGTGGGGACCTTCGCCTCTGACCGAGGAGCACGACCTCGCGCACACTCCGGGTAGCTGTTCCGATCTGGGGAGGCCGCTGGGTGGTGATCGAGAGCGCCGAAAGCATCTGGGCAGCGAACAAGGAGCGGGCGCTGTTTGTCGTGTCCACGGTCCTGTTGCTCGCCGGCGGGGCCGCGTGGCTGCTGTCCGCAGCCACCGCTGCGGCAGCATTCTGGATCGCGGGCACCGTACTGGGCCTGGTGTTCTCGGTGGGCTGGACTGTCACTGCCATCCGCCGCGGCCAGCTGAGCGTCGACGTCATCGCGGTGCTGGCCCTGGCCGGTGCACTGGTGGTCGACGAGCCGTTCGCCGGGGCGATGATCACGGTGATGCTGGCCAGCGGTCAACTGCTGGAGGCCCGGGCCGCGGCGCGGGCACGTCGGGAGCTGAGCCTGCTGGTCCAGCGGGCCCCGCGGACGGCTCGCCGCCGCGTCGGCGGCGCGGTCGTCGAGGTCCCGGTCGATGAGGTCGTGATCGGTGACCGACTGCTGGTCGGCACCGGAGAGATCGTCCCGGTGGACGGCCGGTTGCTGTCCGCCGCCGTGCTTGGACGAGTCCGCGCTCACCGGTGAGCCGCTTGCCCGTCGAGCGGATCGCCGGTGACGACGTCGCGCAGCGGCGTGGTCAACGCAGGGCGACCCGATCGACCTGCTGGCGACCGCGGCCGCTGCCGAATCCACCTATGCCGGTGTGGTCCGCCTGGTCGAGCAGGCCCAGGCCTCGTCGGCGCCGTTCGTGCGTGCGGCCGATCGGTTCGCCATCTACTTCGTTCCGCTCACGCTCATCCTGGCCGGGGTGTCCTGGGCGGTCAGCGGTGACCCGGTGCTGGCCGTTGCGGTGCTGGTCGTCGCGACGCCGTGCCCGCTGCTGCTCGCCGCCCCGATCGCCATCATGTCCGGCCTGTCCAGGGCCGCCCAGGTCGGTGTCGTCATCAAGGGCGGCGGCGCCCTGGAGGCGCTGGCCGGCGGGCAGGTCATGTTGTTCGACAAGACCGGCACCCTGACCCAGGGCCGCCCGGTGCTGGCCGACGTGATCACCGCCGGCGGATTCGATGCCGACGAGCGTGCTGCGCCTGGCCGCGTCGCTGGACCAAGTGTCGCCGCACGTGCTGGCCAGCGCGATCGTCACCGGCGGCACCCGCCGCGGGACTGGCCCTGCAGATGCCGGAGAACGTCCGGGAGGTGCACGGCTACGGTCTGGAGGGCACCGTCGGCAGCCGCCGGGTCCGGCTCGGTAAGGCCTCCTGGATCGTCGGTGACACCGCGCCGCCCTGGGTCCGTCAGGTCCGCCGGCGCGCCGACCTGGACGGCTCGCTGACCGTCTTCGTCGCCGTCGACGACGAGCCGGCGGGCGCATTTCTGCTGCAGGACGCGATCCGGCCCGACGCCCCAGGATGGTCCGGGCGCTGCGCAGGGCCGGCATCACCCGTGTCGTGCTGGTGACCGGCGACCGATCCGACATCGCGGACATGGTCGGTCGGGTCGTCGGCGTGGACGCCGTGCTTGCCGACTGCGACCCCGCGGACAAACTGGCCGCCATCGAGCGGGAAGTCCGCCGAACGGCGCGACCATCATGGTCGGCGACGGCGTCAACGACGCGCCGGCGCTCGCCGCGGCCGGGGTCGGCGTGGCGCTCGCCGCGCGCGGCGCGACCGCGTCCTCCGAGGCCGCCGACGTCGTGCTCACGGTTGACCGGATCGACGCCCTCGGCGACGCGATCCTGATCGCCCGCCGCTCGAAGAGGATCGCGCTGCAGGCCGTCCTGGTCGGTATGGGGTTGTCGCTGGTCGCGATGGTCGCGGCCGCCGTCGGGCTGCTGCCACCTGCGGTCGGCGCGGTCGTCCAGGAGGTCATCGACGTGCTGGCCATCGGCATCGCGCTGCGGGCAGTGCTGCCGGGTCCGGTACACACCATCGCCATGCCTGCGGACGACATCGCCACCGCGATCCAAGCTGCGAGCCGAGCACGACGCCACGCTGCCGCTGATCGAGCAGATCCGGACGGTGGCCGACGACCTGTCCTCGCAGCGATTGTGACCTCGAGCCGGTGCGGGTCCTGCTCGGCCGGCTCGAAGGGCGAACTGCTACCGCACGAGCGGGCCGACGAGAAACTGCTCGTTCCGCTGGTCGACCGGGCCCTCGGCGGCACCGACGCTACCGCCGCGATGAGCCGCACCCATGCCGAGATCGAACACCAGGTCTCCCGGCTGCACCGACTGCTGCACGCACTGGACGGCGACCCCGCCCAGCCCGAGGACGCGATCGAACTCCGCCGCCTGCTCTACGGGCTCTACGCCGTGCTCCGCCTGCACAATGCGCAGGAGGAAGAGGGCGCGTTCAGCCTCGTACCCGACGGAGCAGCGAGCCATACCGCGTCATCGCTGAACCGACGTCCGATTGGCACCGATCAATGACCAGCAGAGGATCAGATGAACGATAACGATGCACCCGACTCCCCGTCCCTGCATTCCGCGGAGCCGCACGCCGGCGGGCCTCGGCCAGCGCCTGAACTGGCTGCGCGCCGGGGTGCTCGGCGCCAACGACGGCATCGTGTCCACCGCGGGTCTGGTGGTCGGAGTCGCGGCCGTCACCCCAGAACCGGGGCCGATCCTGACCGCGGGAATCGCCGGGCTGGTCGCGGGAGCGGTATCGATGGCGCTGGGTGAGTACGTCTCGGTCAGCAGCCAACGCGACACCGAACGGGCGCTGCTGGCCAAGGAACGGGCGGAGCTCCGGACTTCCCGGAGCAGGAGCTCGAAGAGCTGGCCGCGATCTACGTCGCCAAGGGCGCCAGCGTGGCAACGGCCACGAAGCTGGCCGAGGAGCTGACCGCGCACGACGCGTTCGCCGCGCACGTCGACGCCGAACTGGGCATCGACCCGAACGAGCTGACCAACCCGTGGCACGCCGCGATCGTCCTCGGCGATCGCGTTCACCGTCGGCTCGATTCTGCCGATCGTGGCCATCCTCTGCCTCCTGCCGGGGCTGCGGGTGCCGGTCACCTTCGTCGTGGTGCTGCTCGCCCTGGCGTTGACCGGTGTGCTCAGCGCCAAGCTGGGCGGCGCGCGCTGGGCGCCTGCTGTGGTCCGCCTGGTCGTCGGCGGCGCTCTGGCCATGGCCGTCACCTACGGCATCGGGCAGCTCGTCGGAGCCGCCGGCATCTGAGTCCCGCGCCGCAACTAACCCGGCAAACCGTCGTAGCTTGACACCAATCGCGGCAATTCCAGGGTGAATGACGTCCCCTCGCCGACGGTGCTGGCCACACCGACCCGGCCGCCGTGCGCCACCGCGATCGCCCTGGTGATCGTGAGACCGAGCCCAACGCCGGGCACCGCGTTCTTGGTAGCGGTGGACGCCCGGAAGAACCGGGAGAACAGCCGGTCCATCTCATCGGCGGGGATCCCGACGCCGGTGTCACTCACGCAGACCGACGCCCGGTCGTCGTCATCGCCGCCGGTCCCGACCGTGACGGCAACCCGACCGCCGGACGGGGTGAACTTCACCGCGTTGGAAATCAGATTGTCGACCGCCTGGCCAAGGCGCACGGGGTCACCCCAGACCGCCACCACCTGGTCGGTTGCGGACAAGTGCAACCGCACGTCGCGAGTACTCGCCACCGGAGCTGCGGAGTCCAGCGACGCCTGGACCAGAGCGTGCAGATCGACTTCCTGCTCCACCAACTGGAATCGGCCGGCCTCCACCTGGGCGGTGAACAGCAAATCGGAGACCAGTCGTAACAATCGGTTGGCGTTGCGTTCGATGGTGCCCAAATATTTGATCTGCTCGACCGACAACGGATTGTCCTCGTCGTCGATGACCAATTCCAGATAGCCGAGAATCGAGCTCAGCGGGGTCCGCAATTCATGGGAGATCAAGTTGACGAATTCGTCCTTCATCCTGGCCTGCTCCCGATCCCGCGTGACATCGGTTGCCACGAAGAGGAAGCCATCGATCTCATTGCCGGCGTCACTGCGCGACGTCACGGCGACCTGGACGCGCATTTCATTGCCGTCCCGAGCGACGTAGGTCCAGTCCCCCAATCGTGCTTCACCGGTGCTCACTCCCGCGACCAAGGCACTGAACGGACTCACCGCGCGGCCGGGCTCGCCGGAGTCGTCGACGACGAGTTCCTCCGAGAGATGGAACGCCGTGATCGATCGACCGATCGCATCGTGCGCAGCCACCCCGAGCATCTTTTGCGCACCGGCGTTGAACACCTCGATTCGTCCAAGGCGATCGGTCGCGATGATCGACTGTTCTGTGACGGCATCGATCACGCTCGCCAGCTGATTGGTGGACTCGCGAAGCAAAGTGGATGCGGCGGAACTGATGTCGGCGTGGTCCTGGGCGGCGGCCAGCAGCAGCGACTGCTCGCGCTGCAGATGTTTGACGGCCCGCACCCTGGACCGCAGGCGGCGGGTCAGTTCATTGGCCGACAGGCAGATCAGCCCCATGATGATGGGCACGTAGATCACCCGGCTCCACTGGCCGTTGTCCAGCGTTTGGGGGTCATCAATCACCGGTAGCAGTAGCGCCAGCACCGTGACCGGACCGCCGAGCAACATCGGCAGCCGACCCGGCTCGACCCCGAGCGAGATCACCGGCAGCGCCATCATGATGGTGAAAATGGAAGCAGCGCCGCCAGTTCCGGCACGCAGACAGCCGACGGCGAGAATACCGACGAGCGGGATGACCATGGCCGCCCGCGGCGGCAGATGCGGTGCGCGCAGGACGAACGCGCCGATCGTGGCGGCGGTGGTCAATGCGCAGCCGGTCACGACCATGCCGGGTTGGGTGACATCGATACCGGGAATCAGCAGAAAGACCAGCGACAGGAAATATACCGACGCGGTGCAGATCTGCCGTTCCAGCACCGAATTAGGGTCGGTGGCGAATCCCTGTATCCAACCGATCAGCCCGCGCTGCCCTGTACGCGTGGAATATTCGGTCGCGCGCATTCCCGGTGCCCGGCCGCGCACCGTTGCAGTGTTCATGACGCCGTACTCATGTCGTCACTGTGTTCATGTCGTCACTGGCTGTCTCGCGTTCGCGTCGTCCTGTTCATGTCACAGACCCCCCGCAGTGGTCTCCGTCAGCGGACTGGCCCCCACCCGTCCCGGCTCCGCCAAGATTACCCTATGCGCTTGCCCCGCTACTCAGCGTGAGACGGCCTTTCTCGCCGAGGCCGACTGGCCATAGGCTCTCTGCCCATGGCAGCAACCAACCAGACCACCCCTACCGGTGGCGATGTGGCAGCGTTTGTGGCGGCGATCGAGGACGACACCCGCCGGACAGAGGCGGAACTGCTGATCACCGCGATGGCCGAGGTGACCGGCCAACCACCGACGATGTGGGGCCCGTCGATCGTCGGCTTCGGCACCCAGCACGTCACCTATGCCTCCGGGCGGGAGCTGGAGTATTTCCGCGTCGGGTTCGCGCCGCGGAAGGCGCAGAGTGTGCTGTACATCAACGGCGGTTTCGAGGCCTATCAGGATCTACTCCCGCGGCTCGGGAGGAACTCCACGGGTAAGGGCTGCCTATACCTCAAGAAGGTCGCCGACGCCGACCCGGCCGCATTGCGCGAACTGATCGACCGGTCATACCGGTGGTCACCGAGCGACTGACCCGCGGGTGATCTGGCGCGCTCGCGCCGCCAACTACTGCCGCAACGCCGCCATTGCGGTGTGCGTCATCAGCCGGATTCCGGCGGCAATGGCCCGCTCGTCGACGGTGAACGAGGACGAGTGCAGGTCGACCTTCCGGCTGATCCCGTCCCACACCCCCAGCCGGGCGAGTGACCCGGGTACCTGATCCAGGAAGACCGCGAAATCCTCTGCGCCGGTGGACTGTTCGGCCAGCGCGACCGAATCAGGACCGAGCGCTCGCTGCGCGGCGGTGCGCATCATCTCGGTGGACAACACCTCATTGTCCACCGGCGGCACTCCCCGGTGATAGGTCAGCTCGAAACCCGCCTGGGTCGGCGCCAGCAGTTCCGCAACCAATTCCCGGACCAGCGGCTCCGCGATGTCCCAGGAACCCCGATCCATCATCCGCAGCGTCCCGCGGAGCTCGCCGTCCTGCGGGATCGCGTTGGCCGCGTCACCGGAATGCACGGCCCCCCACACCATCACGGCGGCGGCGCGCGGATCCAACCGGCGGGTCAGCAGGGCCGGCAGTCCGGTGATGACGGTGCCGAGCGCGTAGACCAGGTCGGTCGTCAGGTGCGGCCGGGAGGTGTGCCCGCCCGGCCCGAAGACCCGCAGCTCCACCTCGTCCGACGTCGAGGTGATCGCACCGGCCTTGAGCCCGACCCGACCCGCCTGCAACCGCGGATCACAGTGCAGGGCGAACAGTCGGCTCATGCCGTCCAGAGCGCCGGCGGCGATGACGTCGTGCGAACCGCCGGGAAAGACCTCTTCGGCCGGCTGGAAGATCAGCCGCACCCGGCCGCCGATGTCACCCGCCCTGGCCAGCGCCCGGGCGGCCCCGAGCAACACGGTCAGGTGCACATCGTGCCCACAGGCATGCGAGACCTGCGGCAGGGTCGAGGCGTACGGCAGGCCGGTTGACTCGGCGATCGGCAGCGCGTCGATGTCGGCGCGCAAGCCGACCACCCTGTCGCCGCTGCCGAGCTCGGCGATGACGCCGGTGCCGGTCGGCATCAGCCTGGCCTTGATCCCGTCGGCCTCCAGCGTGCGCATGATCAACGCGCTGGTGGCGGACTCGCGATGCCCCAGCTCGGGGTGTGCGTGGACCCGACGGCGCAGGTCGACGAATTCGGTCAGATCGGTGCGCAGCATGTCGTCCAGCCAGCGCGGACCCCGACCGGCACCCTGGTCCGCCACCTGATGGGCGCCAGGAACCGGGGTCGCCGACGAAGCAACGGCGGTCACGGTGTCAGTCATCCCATTGAGCCTAGACGGCGGCTGGAGTCGCCCGCGACGAAGGAGCCAGGCGCCAATCGATACAGCAGGATCGCACTGGAATAACCTCGCTACGAAGGAGTCAGGTTATTCAGGGCACTCTTAGCCGCCGTCCGACCGGTCGGGATCTTCCCGCTTGGGTCCCGCCCAGGACGAACGACCGGGCATGTGGTTGGCTACGGCGACCGCACCGCCAGTCTCGCCGCGCAGGAGGTCCACCCATGGGCGACGACATCGCGTCCGGCGTCTACACCCGCGAGCAGCGACAGGCCTACCGGGCGAAGGTGCGCCGTTGCCTGGACGTCTTCGAGCGGATGCTGGTCGAGCACTCCTTCGACTTCGGCCAGCCGATGACGGGCCTGGAGATCGAGCTGAACCTGGTCGACGAGCACTGGCAGCCGGACATGACCAACGCCGAGGTGCTGGAGGCGATCGCCGACCCCGATTTCCAGACCGAACTCGGCCGCTACAACATCGAATTCAACGTGCCGCCGCGCGGCCTGTCCGGCGATTCGATGCTCGACCTGGAGAAGATGCTGCGGGCCTCGCTCGATCACGCCGAGGCGCGGGCCAACGAGACCGGCTCCGAGATCATCATGATCGGCATCCTGCCGACGCTGCGGACCGAGCATTTCGAGACCGAGTGGATGAGCGCCAACCCGCGCTACCAGGCGCTTGGACGAGGCGGTGTTCGCCGCCCGCCGGGAGGACCTCGAGCTGGACATCTCCGGGCCCGATCACGAGCACCTGAAGATGTTCGCCGACACCATCGCCCCCGAGTCGGCCTGCACCTCCGTGCAGCTGCACCTGCAGGTGTCCCCGGCCGACTTCGCCGCCAGCTGGAACGCCGCGCAGGCGCTGGCCGGCCCGCAGCTGGCCCTCGGCGCCAACTCGCCGTTCCTGTTCGGCAAACGGCTCTGGGCCGAGACCAGGACCGAGCTGTTCCTGCAGGCCACCGACACCCGCTCGCCGGAACTGCGGAACCAGGGAGTGCGGCCGCCGGTGTTCTTCGGCGAGCGGTGGATCACCTCGATCTTCGACCTGTTCGAGGAGAACGTCCGCTACTTCCCGGCGCTGCTGCCGGAGACCACCGACGAGGACCCGGAGGCCGTGCTGGCGTCCGGCAAGGCGCCCCGGCTGCAGGAACTGCGGCTGCACAACGGCACCGTCTACCGGTGGAACCGGCCCGTGTACGACGTCGTCGACGGCCGACCGCATCTGCGGGTGGAGAACCGGGTGCTGCCGGCCGGTCCGACGGTCGTCGACGTGCTGGCCAATGCCGCCTTCTACTACGGCGCGCTGACCGTGCTGGCCACGCGAGGACCGGCCGGTCTGGACCAAGATGTCGTTCGACGCCGCGAAGGCCAACTTCGACGCCGGCGCCCGGCTCGGCGTCGACGCCGTCTTCTACTGGCCCGGATTCGGCGAGGTCACCTGGGACGAGTTGCTGCTGCGGCACCTGCTGCCCAAGGCGGACGAGGGGCTGGCCCGCTGGGGCGTCAGCCAGGAGGCCAGGGACCGGTACCTCGGCATCGTCCGGGACCGCTGCAAGACCAGGCGGAACGGCGCCTGGTGGCAGGTGGAGACGGTGGCCGCCTTCGAAAGACGGGGCCTTGACAAGGGATGCCGCGCTGACCGAGATGCTCAAGCTGTACTCGACGGGCATGCACTCCAACGAGCCGGTGCACACCTGGGAAGTGCCGACCTGAACACCTGGCGTGTCCCGATGACGAGCCCCGACCCGGCGGGACTGGCGGCCGAGGTGCTCGCCGGTTCCCGGACAGCGCTGTCCCGGGCGATCACCCTGGTCGAATCCACCCGTGCCGACCACCGCGCTGCCTCCCGGGAGTTGCTGATCGCGCTGGCCCCGAGCAGCGGCGGCGCCGTCCGGGTCGGCATCTCCGGTGTTCCGGGTGTCGGTAAGTCGACCTTCGTCGAGGCGCTCGGTGGCCTGCTCACGGCGGCCGGGCATCGGGTCGGTGTGCTGGCGGTCGATCCGTCCAGCGTCCGGACCCGCGGTTCGGTGCTCGGCGACAAGACCCGGATGCCGACGCTGGCCGCCGATCCCCGCGCCTACATCCGGCCCTCACCGACCGCCGGCACGCTCGGCGGGGTTGCCAGGGCGACCGCGCAGACCATCACCATCCTCGAGGGCGGCGGGTATGACGTCGTGCTGGTCGAAACCGTCGGCGTCGGCCAGTCCGAGACCACCGTCGCCGGCATGGTCGACAGCTTCCTGCTGCTGGGACTGGCCCGGTCCGGGGATCAACTGCAGGGCATCAAGAAGGGCGTGCTGGAGATCGCCGACGTCGTCGCCATCAACAAGGCCGACGGCGACCGGGTCATCGAGGCAAAGGCGGCGGCCCGGGACCTGGCCGGAGCGTTGCGGTTGGTCCGCGGCCATGCCGGCTGGATCCCACCGGTGCTGACCTGCTCCGGGCTGACCGGTGACGGCGTGCCCGAACTGTGGCAGGCGGTCGTCGACACCGGGCGTCACTCGGTGCAGAAGGGCTGGCGGACAAGCGATCCGGGCAACGCTGGGAGCTGACCTGGGCGCTGGTCCGGGACGAGCTCGACCAGCGACTGCGCCGCTCACCGGCCGTCCTTGCCGCCACCGAGAAACTCCGCGCCGAGGTGCTGGCCGACAGCACACCGGCGCCCAGCGCCGCCGACGCGATCCTGCGGGCCTTCGACGAGGGCTGACATTGTCCTCGTGCTGCCGCTTTGACTGGACTAAGTCGGACCAAGTACCGCTCCGCCCGTCAGCCCGCCGGCGAATCGAGAACGCGCCTGTTGTCTATGTCTCCGCGGGCACCGTCTGGGAGCTGACCATCAAATGGATGCTCGGCAAACTCACGCTGCCGGACGATTTTGCGAGCCTCCTGGCGGAGCAGGGAATTGCGTCATTGCCAATCACCGCCGAACACGCATCCGGGATCGCCGTTGCCAGGCACAACCCACTTGCGGATCCGAGGCCGGCTACACGTTGCTTTCCGTCATCGGCATATCGGGCAGTGCGGAGGCCGGGCCCGAGGAATCACTCGCCACGCCGCTGACCGGTTTGTCGAGTCCCAGCGTGTAGGCGGCCATCGAGATCGAGCCGGCGACATGACCGTCAACCAGCAGGTCGAGGCCCTGGTCGTTGGCCAGCCCGGCGATGTACAGCATCGGCAGGTAGTGGTCGGGAGTAGGAACTGCCTTGGCGAAATCCGGGTGCCCGTCCAACGCGGCGATGTTGCTCGGGTCGGATTCCAACACCTCCCGCGCCTTTTCGTCGAACCGCTGCGCCCAGTCGAAACTGCTGTCCGGCTGGGCGAAGTCGACGGCCGGCAGGTTGTGCACGATATTGCCGCTGCCGATGATCAGCACGCCGTCGTCGCGGAGCGGGGCGAGCCGGCGGCCCAGTTCCATGTGGTGATCCATGCCCTTGAACGCATTCAGCGACAATTGCACCACCGGGATGGAGGCGTCGGGGAACGCGTGCATCAGCACGGACCAGGTGCCGTGATCGAGTCCCCAACTGTCGACGTCACACCCGACCCACCGCGGTTTGACGGCGTCCGCGACCTGTTCGCACATCTCCGGCATGCCAGGCGCGGGGTATTCGACGTCGAACAGATCCTGCGGAAATCCGTAGAAATCGTGGATGGTACGCGGTCGCAGCATCCCGGTGACGGCGGTGGCGTTGGTGTACCAGTGGGCCGAGATCACCAGGATGGCGCGGGGTTTCGGCACGGCCCGGCCGAAGGCCCGCCACGCCTCGGTGTACTTGTTCCGGTCGAGGGCATTCATCGGGTTGCCGTGCCCGAGAAAGGCGGCCGGCATCGGAGTTCCCGTCATGGGTCTACCTAACACCCTTGGGCCGTTCACGGCTCGAACCGGTACCCGACTCCCGGCTCGGTGATCAGGTACCTCGGGTGCGCCGGGTCGGGCTCGAGCTTTCGCCGCAACTGCGCGAGATAGACCCGTAGGTAATGGGTTTCGTGCTCGTACGCCGGCCCCCAGACCTCGACCAGCAACTGCTTCTGCGGGACCAGCCGGCCCGGATTGCGCACCAGCAATTCCAGCAGCGACCACTCCGTCGGTGTCAGCCGCACCGGTTCCTTCCCGCGGGATACCCGATGGGCGCCGAGATCCACCGTGAACTCGTCGGTGGTGACCACGTCGACAGCGTCCGATTTCGCCGGCGCCGACCGGCGTACCGCCGCCCGGATCCTGGCGAGAAGTTCCTCCATCCCAAAGGGTTTCGTCACGTAGTCGTCCGCGCCGGCATCGAGTGCCTCGACCTTCTCCGCCGACGTCGACCGGGCGGACAGCACGATCACCGGAATGGCCGACCAGCCGCGAATCCCGGCCAGCACCTCGATGCCGTCGACATCCGGCAGACCGAGATCGAGGACCACCACCGCCGGATGCGCCCTGGCCACCTCGGTCAACGCGGTCCGGCCATCGTGGGCGACGGTGACGTCGTAGCCGTGCGCCTTCAGATTGATCGCGAGTGCCCTGGCCAACGGCCGATCGTCGTCAACCACGAGTACCCGGATCATGATGCGACCGCGACCGGCACGGTGACGATCATCGTGAGACCCCCACCGGGGGTGTCCTCGACCTCGATGGTGGCCTCGACCGCCTCCGCCAACCCGCGGGCGACGGCCAACCCGAGACCGACACCGGAGCCCAGCGGGACGTCGCCGAGTCGCTGAAACGGCGCAAACATCGCCTCCTTGTCGACCTCCGGGACGCCCGGCCCGCTGTCCACCACCCGGATCTGCACCCGCCTACCCTGCTCGTCGGTGACCTGACCGGCCAGCAACCGCACCGGCGATCCGTCCGGGGAATGTCGGACGGCATTGGAGGTGATGTTGGCGATCACCCGCTCCAGCAGTCCGGCATCGGTGTCGATCAACGGCAGATCGTCGGGAATCGCATCGTGGATCCGGCCGATCGGGATGCCGATCAGCGCCCGGTGCACCACCTCGTCCACCGAGGTCGGCCGGCGCATCGGCACCAGCACACCGGTTTGCAGCCGGGACAGGTCGAGCAGATTCGACAGCAGCGCGTCCAGCTGATCCGCGGCCTCGTCGGTGGCCGCCAGCAACTCGCGCTGATCATCCTCGGTCCAGGCGATCGAGGTGTCCCGCAGGCTGGACACGGACGCCTTGATGGTGGCCAGCGGGGTTCGCAGATCGTGCGACAACGCGGCCAGAACGGCGGTTCGCACCTTGTCCGCCTGCCTGAGTCGCTCGCCCTGCCGTGCCTGTGACGTCAGCCGATCCCGCTCGACGGCGAGTACCGCCTGGGCCGCGAAGACTTCGACCAGCGAACGGTCCGACGGCGTCAGCGGTCGCCCGTACAGAGCGAGAATCCAGTCGGCGCCGGCCGTCACCGCGACGTCGGCACCATCGGGATTGATCCCTCCGTCGGGGGCTGTCGGGACGTCGACACCGGCGCTGCTGATCGGTCGCGGCAGCCCTGGGTCTGCCGTTGACAGCAGCACCACCGACGTCATCCCAAAGCCGACCCTGGCCTGTTCCAGCACCGCGTGCACGGCGTCGGTGGCATCCACCATGCCGGTCGCGACGGACGCCACCAATTGCGCCTCGGCCCGGCCACGTGTTGCCTGGCTCGCGCGGACCGCACTGCGATCGACCACCGACGCCACTGTCACCCCGACCACCACGAAAACCACCAGTGCGAAGGCATTCTCGGGCTGCGCGATGGTCAGCGAGCCGTACGGAGGGGTGAACAGCAGGTTGGCCAGCACGCCGGCGATCACGGCGGCGAGCGCGGCCGGCAGCACACCGCCGATGAGTGCGTTGGCCAGCACGCCGAGCAGAAAGATCAACAACACCGTGGACAGCGCCAGGTCATGCCGCAGCGGCAGCACCAGCGCGGCCAGCACACCCGGGATGAGCACGGCGGCGATCCACGGCCACGGGCCGGACCTACCGAGCCGGGGGAACGCCCAGCCGCGCCTGCTGCCCGCCGCCTTCTGGTGGGTCACCACATACACGTCGATATCGCCCGAACCCCGGACGATCGCGTTGGACGTACTCGGCCGCACCAACTGCGCGACCCGGCCGTGCCGCGACGCACCCACCACGATCTGCGTGCCGTTCACCGTCCTGGCGAATTCCAGCACAGTGGCCGCGATGTCGTCCCCGACGACGAGTTGCAGGCTGCCGCCGAGGTTTTCGGCGAGCAGTCGCTGCTTCTCGATCTCGCTCACCGAGGTCCCGACGCTGCCGTCGGACCGGACAACATGGACCGCGATGAGGGACCGACCGGCGACCCGGCCCGCGATTCGCGCCCCACGCCGGAGCAGCAGCGGGCCCTCCGGACCGCCGGTCAGTGCGACAACGACACGGTCCCTTGCCGCCCAGGTACCGCGGATACCGTGTTCGGCCCGGTACCGATCCAGGCCCTCCTCCACGCGGTCCGCCACCCAGAGCAGCGCCAGTTCCCGCAGCGCGGTGAGATTGCCCTCCCGGAAGTAGTTGCCCAGGGCGGTGTCGATCCGATCGGCCGGGTAGATGTGCCCGTGGGCCATCCGGCGTCGCAGCGCCTGCGGCGTCATATCGACCAACTCGATCTGTTCCGCGGCCCTGACCACCTCGTCCGGCACCGTTTCGGACTGCACGACGCCGGTGATCGCCGCCACCACATCGTTGAGCGATTCCAGGTGCTGAATGTTCACCGTGGTGATCACATCGATGCCAGCCTCGAGCAGCACATCGACATCCTGCCAACGCTTCTCGTTCTCCGAACCCGGCGCATTGGTGTGCGCGAGCTCGTCGACCAGCGCGACACCCGGACGCGCATGGAGCACCGCACGAAGATCCATCTCCGCCAACTCGATGCCGCGGTAGGACACGGTCTGCCGCGGCACCACCGGCAATGCCCCTATCTGTTCGGCGGTGAAGTCGCGGCCGTGGCTCTCCACCACGGCAACCATCACGTTCGTCCCGCGCTCGGCCCGGCGGCGCCCCTCGGACAGCATCGCAACGGTCTTGCCAACCCCGGGAGCGGCACCGAGATAGACGCGGAGCCGGCCACGAGTACGGGTCTCGCCGGATTGCCGCCCGCCCCGCCGGCTTTCGTCACGCGACTGGGCAGGCGGCTGGGCACGTTCCGGGACACCCGTCATCGCCGGATCAGCCCCCGGTGCCGTCGGTGCAGCCATTCGGCAGGGTGGCAAGAGGGAGGTTCAGCTGCAACACGGGCCCGCTCCTCCCGATGGAAGCCAAGGTGTGCGCCTTGGATGTGCGCCTCCACTAGATCATTCACCCGCGCGGCAGGCAGCCGACGCGACGTTGCCCTGTGGTCCACCCGCGGTGGGACGCGTTCGGGCGATGGCTGCAGCATGCCAACCGTTGCGCAAGCAGCTGGCTCGGTGTGCGTCCGATCCTCGGCAGGCCGGGGCTTACCGCAGCGCGGGTGTTCCGAACCTCACGGGGGTTTTCCCGGCCGGGCAGACGGAGTTGCGACCCCGATTCACTCACGTGAGTAGGTCGGTGACGCGGTGGGTGTTGTTGCGTCTGGGTTTTTGCTCCGGATCCACCCACGGTGGGGGGATGAACTCGGGGATGCCGTCGGCTCCCCACTTGATCTTCCAATACCCCTTGTGGACCTCTGTGTGATGAAAACGGCAAAGCAGGCAACCATTCTCGTAACAGCTGATCCCACCGTCCAGCCACGATAAGACGTGATGGGCGTCTGTCCAGGCCGGTGGCCGGTCACAGCCGGGGAAGCAGCACCCCCGATCGCGTTGGGTGATCGCCTTGCGGATCGGGGCGGTGAACAACCGCCGGGCCCGGCCGACGTCCAGGACCTCGGACTTGCCGCCCATGCACCATCGGGATGATCTCCGCGTCGCACGCGAGTAACCGCACCTCCCCGGCGGTGATGACGCCACCGAGTTCGAGGTAGGCGGAGCCGATCCGGTTCCGCAGGTCCTGGAAGTCCATCGTCAGCGTGATGTGCGGTCGTTCCCCACCATGCGTCGGTGCCTCCCCGACATTCAAATACCTTGTCAGGACTTCCTTGAACGCCTGCCCCCGCCGCACGGCCGGGGTCCTGCGGTCCGGGGTGCCGTCCTGATCGGGCTCAGTGTTGGTGAGTCCTTCGATGGCCTTGCCGAGCAGTTCCACACCGACGTCGTCCAACTGGCCCTTGAACCCGGTCATCCCGGTGTCCGGGTTCCGCACCCCGATGGTGAGTTCGACCCGGTCGGACGGGTTCGTTGTCGGGTTTCCCGTCCAGGTCCAAGGCGTGGGACACGGATTTCGCGAACGCCGCGAACGGTTTCGGTTCGGTCACCGCACCCGGCCTGCACGAGGACCTTCTTCGCTTCCGCCAGCATCCCGGGGTCAGCCTTCCCGGACGCACCCTTGATGGTGGCGACGATGGTCCGGGTTTGGTCGACACCGATCAGCCCGTCGGACAACGCGGCGGCGAGCTCCGGGCAGGACCGGGTCCGCAACACCGCCGGAGGGTTGCAGTCGGGGCAGGACCATGGTCGCGGTGTTCACCCGGGCCCGGGCGTCCGGCGCGGAGATCGTCAACGTTTCCCGCAGCAGCGCGACGGTGGACGCGGACCCGAAGTTCGCCGCGATGTGCCGGGTGTCGATCTCCCCGGCCACCCGCACCTGCGCGGCGTACCCCAACCGGGCCAGCCCCTCGATCGATTGCGCCAAGGCCAGCAGATCGAGCTCGGGGATCTTCCAGAACTCCAGGTCCTGCAAGTCCCGCAGGGCGGCGCACGCGGTCGTGACTTCGGCCTGCGCCGAGTCCAGAACGGTGTCCATCCCCATACCAAGAACCTAGCCGAGACCACCGACAATGCCTTCTGACCAACGACTCTCGCCAGAAACCTGGCGCGGAGTGCGCAATTGACGGCGTGTCGGCCGGACATGTCGTGCAAACCTCATGGAATCGGCTACCGACGACTACGGCAGCAGAACAACCTTGCCGCTGGTGGTATGTGACTCGGCCAATGTGAGGGCGGCCGCGGCGTCGGTGAGCGGGAACCGGGCGGCGATCTGCGGACTGATCACGCCGTCGGACGAGCAGATCCAGCACCGCCGTCAGATCGGCGTGCTGACGCCGGCGGAACCTCCGGATCGACAGTGCGTGTCCGGCCCAGAAGTTGTAGAAGTTCGCCCGACGCTTGTTGGGCAGCAAGTTCCAGCTGTAGAGCCGGGCGAGCACGCCGAGAAACATGATCAGCATGGAGTTGTCGTCATCCAGCCGAGAGGCAGTCCCGTAGCCGACAAGCGTGCCGCCGGGCGCCAGCAGTGGGAACGAAACCCGGAAGCTGTCGAGCCCGAGATGATCGAAAATGGCGTCAACGCCGTTGGGGGCCAGCCGTCGGACCTGCCCGCTCACATCCTGGCGGTAGTCGATCGGTTCGACACCGAGCGCCCGGAGCGCATCGTGGTTGCGCGGGGCCGCGGTGCCGAGCACCCGAATTCCGTCGTGGCGAGCCAACTGGACCAGGATGCTGCCAACGCCTCCGCTGGCGCCATGGACCAGGATCGTCTGGCCGGGCCGCACCCGGGCACTCCGGTGCAGCATCTGATAGGCCGTGATGCCGTTGACCACCACGGTTTCCACCTCTGCCGGATCGAGCCCGGCGGGCACAGCGATCAGATCCGCAGCAGCAACGATGGCATGGCTGGCCCAACCGCCGGTCTTGGTAGCTGCGGCCACCATGGTGCCGACAAGCGAGGTGTCCACGCCTGACCCGACCGCGGTCACCGTTCCGACCAGGTCGTAGCCGGGGACGAACGGGAACTTCGGTTGACCGGGGTAGCGGCCGCGCCGCATGCCCTGCTCGGCGAACGACACTCCGGTGGCCTCGACCCGGACGAGAGCTTGGCCGGCCGCCGGCGCGGGCAGCGTGCCGCTGCCGGATCTGCAGCCCGTCCGGCTCGACCAGTCCCGGCAGCAGCACTTCGGTGGCGATCACCGACTCGGCGTGCGCTGCGATGTTGGGCTCGGCGGCCTGGGATGCGGTCATGGTGGTGTCCTCTTCGATCGAGACGGTAAAAGCCGTGTGCGTTCGTTATAGACTATAACTCCAGTAGAGTCCATCTCACAAGCAAAACTTGGAGAAACCTTGACGCAGCCAACCGAGGGACCACGCGCCCGCTACCGCCAGCAGGTGCGGGACGAGGTGCAGGCCCGCGCCTGGGAGCAGATCAGCCAGGCGGGCGCCTCCGCACTATCCCTGAAGGCGATTGCCACCCAGATGGGGATGACGGCCCCTGCGCTCTATCGTTACTACGCCAGCCGCGACGAACTGCTGACCCAGCTGATCCTGAGCACCTACCAGGACCTCGCCGAACTGACCGAAACGGCGGCGGCCGACGCGACCATCCCGGGCCGTCAGCTCAACGACATCGCGCAGGCGCTTCGGACCTGGGCCGTCGCTCATCCGCAGCGCTATCTCCTGGTCTACGGCACGCCTGTCCCCGGTTACCACGCCCCGTCGGCGGCCACTGAGCTGGCCAAGCGGATGTTTGACCCGATCCTCACTGGCTTTGCCGCTCTCACCGGTGACTCCAGCGACGGCCATTCCGAGGACGGCGATCCTGGCTCCCTGTCCTTTCGCCGGTCGGTGACATTCTGGACCCGCCTCCACGGCGTACTCAGCCTGGAGCTGGCCGGTCATTTTGCCGGGATGAAGGTCGATGCCGAGAGACTATTCGCCGACGAGATCAGCAGCCTGGTAACGACTGTCGACCACTCATGAGTGCGACAGCAATGATGCGCCGAACGCTCAGTCAGCAACCCGGAAAGCCAGCCGGGTCTGCCATTGATTCATATCCGGACGCGTCATCGGGTCCCAGAAATATTCCTCCAGGCGACAGCCCCAATGCTCGCAGCCGGCATCCTCGGACATGTCCCAGCTGATCCCGGCGGCCGCGGCCCACTCGAGCAAAGTCCTCGTGACATCCGCCAATCCATTGGGATGGCCGGTGTAGATCGAGGTCAGGTAGCGACCAGCAGGCAGCACACCGGAATGGAACGGTTCGTCAACAGAGATCGCGTCGGCAATCGGTACTCCGACCTCGACCTCCAGTTCACGCGCCATGTCGATGACGAGATACCTCCAGAACGGCGGGCCATCCGGCGCGACCCGCAGCTGGCCGAGGAGCTCGAAAACCCTCGGCGCCAGTGGTCCCAACTCCGGGCCGAGCGTCTGCATCGAAGCCCGCGCCCGGAGCGCCACGTACGGCCGCGCTACCCGGTCCACCACCACCGGATCCGTCATGATCACAACCTCCGCAGAGTGAGACCCTCGTCGAGCGATCCGTTCAGCAAACCACGCGTTCCGTCGACCGGGCAGCGCGCGCTGTGCGTTTCCGCTGAGCCGGTGGTGACGTCCCGATGAGCATTCCGGCGTCTGGTGCGCGACATCACTGATCACACAGCTGCGGGCTTCTCCTGAATCGAGGCAGGTTTGGCAGGATGGCGTGGTGACCCCGCCCAGCCCGCCGCAACCGGACCCCACAGGCGCCGGCGGCGTGCCCGCCCGGGGCCCTTCACCGGCCGATCATCCCCGCGTGCTGGTCGGGCGTTACCGGTTGGATTCCGTCATCGGCAAGGGCTCGATGGGCACCGTCTGGTCCGCGACCGACCAGATCCTGCACCGGCAGGTGGCGATCAAGGAGATCGATTTCCCGGTCGGCACCCCGGCCGCCGAACGGGCGCAGCTAGAGCACCGGACGCTGCGCGAGGCCAGAGCCATCGCCGCCCTGTCAAACCCTTATGTCATCACGCTTTTCGACATCCTGACGCTGGACAACGGTCCGGTGATCGTGATGGAACTGCTGCATTCCCGGTCGCTGGCGGAGATCCTGCGCAAGGTCGGCCGACTGCCGGACGGGCAGGCGGCGACGATCGGCGTCGCGGTGGCATCGGGCCTGCTGGCGGCCCACTCGGCCGGCATCACCCATCGGGACGTCAAGCCCGGCAACGTGCTGATCTGCGATGACGGCCGGATCAAGCTGACCGACTTCGGGATCGCCCGCAGCTCCGCAGATCAGACGATGACGGCGACCGGCCTGCTCCTCGGCTCCCCCGCCTACATCGCCCCCGAGGTCGCCAATGGTGTTCCGGCGGGACCGATTTCGGACGCCTGGAGCCTGGGCGGCCTGTTGTTCGCCAGCGTCGAGGGCCGCCCACCGTTCGACCAGGGGACCGCGATAGCGACGCTGACATCGGTCGTCAAGGACCCCGTCCCGCCGCACCCGCACTCGGGACGGCTCGGCGCCGTGATCTCCGGGCTGCTGGTGAAGACCCCCAACCTGCGAATGCGGATCGACCGGGCGCTGACGATCATGCGGGGCATCGCCGACGACCCGTCGGGGACCAACCTTGCGGCCGTTGCCCGGATTCCGCGCGACGGCGCCGTGCCACCGGCCCCGTCCCCAACGGGTTCCGCTACCAGCGGCCGACCTGGAGCACCGGCCGACCGGTCCATGCAGTCCACCCAGCAGGGCAGGATCCCCCGCCCCGCGCCGCGACCAACCCCGCGGCCGCCGGCCACCAGTCCCGCCGACGCCTCGACCCACCCGCCGGGGGCACCGACGGTCGGACCGACCGCAACCGGGTACCCGGTACCCGCGCGCCCCGTTCCCCCGATCGACCGTCCACCGAATCCACAGCACTCTCCGCATCCACAGAATTCCCAGCAGATCTCCCGACCGTTCGTGCAGTACGCAGCATCGTCACCGCCTGCATCGTCACCGGCTGCAACGCCACCGCCGGCCCTGCCGCCCCCGCCATGGGCCCAGTCGGACTCGGCCACACTGGCCCCGCTCCCGCTAGCCGCAGCCGAAACCCCGCGCCGGGCAAGGATAGTCGCGGCGATTGTGGTTGCGCTGGTGGCCGCGGTGCTGGGATTTTTCGGAGTCCGGGTGATCGCCGCGATGGCCAGTGACGACGCCGCGACGGCATCATCGCCCGCAGCATCGGCCAGTGAATTGCTACTGCCGACCAGCACGACCTGACCGGTGAATCCCGGCATTCGCCGCGGCGCATCCCCCAGGCGTCACGCGGTGGACACCGGGGGCGCCGACTACGCTCCCGGAATGCCTGTGGATGCCGCGACCGAGACCAGAGCCAAGGCCGAAGAGGCCGCCTCCGCACTAGCCCGCGCAACCGGGGTGCTGCATCACGACGTCGCCCTGGTGATGGGTTCCGGCTGGGTGCCGGCGGCCGAGCGGCTGGGGCAGCCGACCGCCGACATCGATGTCTCCACCCTGCCCGGCTTCTCCGCACCGGTGGTCGCCGGGCACTCCGGTCGGATCCTGTCGATCCCGATCGGTGACAAGCGGGCGCTGGTACTGCTGGGTCGCACCCACCTATACGAGGGTCGTGGCGTCGGTGCGGTCGTGCACGGCGTGCGAACGGCCGTTGCCACCGGTGCCCGACTGGTCGTGCTGACGAACGCGGCCGGCGGCCTGCGGCAGGACATGTCGCCCGGCGATCCGGTACTGATCGCCGATCACCTGAATCTGACGGCTGTTTCACCCATCGCCGGCGCGAACTTCGTCGACCTGACCGACCTGTACTCGCCCCGCCTGCGCACCCTGGCCCGGACGATCAAACCCGAACTGGCCGAGGGGGTCTACGCCCAGCTGCCCGGACCGCACTTCGAAACCCCAGCCGAGATCAGGATGCTGCGCACGATGGGCGCCGACCTGGTCGGGATGTCGACGGTGCTGGAGGCCATCGCTGCCCGCGAGGCCGGTGCCGAGGTTTTCGGCCTGTCCCTGGTGACCAACATGGCGGCCGGGATGACTGGTGAGCCGCTCAACCACGAAGAGGTGCTGGCCACCGGGCGTGCCGCCGCCGTCGCGATGGGCGACCTGCTGGCCGAGCTGATCGCCCAGGCATGAGTGAGCGCCAGCGAACGGGCCGGCCAACCCGCGACCACGACAGCTTCCAACACCGCACCATGAACCAGGCGAACCCACATCTGACACCCGCACTGCGGGACCGGGCGATTCGGTGGATCGCCGACGACCCGTCACCCGCGGACCGAGCGGAACTCCAGGCGGTGCTGGCGAACGCAATGGCCGGCGCGCCGACGGCGGTCGTCGAGTTGCAAGAACGGATGCAGGCGCCGTTGACCTTCGGCACCGCCGGTCTCCGCGGGCCGTTGCGCGCCGGGCCGGCGGGGATGAACCTGGCCGTCGTGCGCCGCGCCGCGGCGGGGATCGCCGCCTTCCTGATCGACGCAACGGACAGCGCGGGCAGCCGGTGATTGTCGGCTACGACGGCCGGCACCGGTCCGCCGAATTCGCCGCCGACGCGGCGGGAGTGCTTGCCGCGGCCGGTTTCTCGGTGCTGCTGGCACCATCCGCGTTGCCCACTCCGATCACCGCGTTCGCCGTCCGGCAACTCGGTGCGGCCGCCGGCCTGCAGGTAACGGCGTCGCACAATCCGCCCCAGGACAACGGCCTGAAGGTCTACCTGACGCACGGCGCGCAACTGGTCGGCCCGCAGGACACCCAGATCGAATCGGCCATCGCCGCCGCCCGGCCGGCGCGCAGCATCGACGCCGATGGCACGCCATCGCCGTGGCCGGCCGACCTCCTGCAGTCCTACCTGGACCGGGCGGCTTCGCTGGCCAGGTCGTCGCCCGGGCAGGCCGCCGGGCTTCGCGTCGCGATCACCCCGATGCACGGCGTCGGCGGCGAAACAGCCGTCAAAGCCCTGCATCTGGCCGGTTTCACCGACGTCCATGTGGTCGCCGGAGCAGGCCGCGCCGGACGGCGATTTCCCCACCGTGCCCTTTCCGAACCCAGAGGAACACGGCGCGACCGACCTGCTGCTGGCGCTGGCGGCGCGGGTCAACGCCGATATCGCCATCGCCCTCGATCCGGACGCCGATCGGTGCGCCCTCGGCATTCCGTCGCCTGGCGGCGGTTGGCGGATGCTGACCGGCGACGAGACCGGCACCCTGCTCGGCGATCACGTGCTGCGGACGCTGGACCGGGCTGCCCACCCGGATCCGCTGGTGGCCACCACCATCGTGTCCGGTGAGCTGCTCGGGCTGATCGCGGCCGCACACAACGCCCGCTACGACGAGACCCTGACCGGGTTCAAGTGGATCGTCCGCGCGGGCGACGGCGCCGGAACCGGCCTGGTCTTCGGGTATGAGGAGGCGCTCGGCCTCTGTGTCGATCCCGACCGGGTCCGGGACAAGGACGGCATCTCCGCGGCGGTACTGGCCTGCGACCTGCTGGCGAGCCTGCGCGCGCAGGGCCACACGCTGCAGGACCGGATGGACGACCTGGCCAGAACGCACGGGCTGTGGATCACCGGCCAGCATTCGGTCCGGGTACAGGACCTGACCCAGATCTCCGCCGCGATGACCCGGCTGCGGCACGGACCGCCCGACGACCCTGCTCGGCGAGCCGGTGTCCGAGGTGACCGACCTGCTGCCGCTGACCGACGGGCTCCGGTTGCGCACCGGGCGGGTGCGGGTGGTCATCAGGCCGTCGGGCACGGAACCCAAGCTCAAGGCCTATCTGCAGCTGACCACCCCGGTACCGGACGGCGCCGACCTTCCCGAACTGCGGGCCACCGCGGCCGCGGAAATGGCCGTCCTCACCGCCGAAATCGCGGCGGTCATCGGGCTCTGATCCGCGATCGAAAGCCGAAACCGGACCCTCGTCGTGCACAATGAGGGTCCGGAATCGGCGAATCGATGGCGGCGAGCTATCAGCCCGAGGACGTGGTCGTGGCCGACGGCGGACGCCGACGGGAAGGCGTCGACTCCCACGGTCGGGTCGGCGACGAACCCGAGGCCGGTCACCCCGTCGGTGGACATGATGCGCAGCCGGGTCCCGGACGGATCGGTCGTCACCGTGTAGGGGGTGACGCCCTGCAGCACCGCATTCATCACGGTTTCCAGCGCCCCGCTGGCACCGTCACAGAAGATCAGCGTGCTCCGCAACGGACCGAAAGTGATGTCGGTGTCACCGATCTCGGCCGACCCGCCACCGGTGTTGCACGAGTTGTTGAAGACAACCTCGCCGGCATTGAACCGGATCCACGCGGTCAGGGTCGGGTCGACCGCCGCGACGGTGCTGCCGGACACGCTGATCAGGTCGGTCAGTTTCCAGCCCGTCCCCTCCACCGCGGCCGCACCGCTCGGTGCAGCGGCGAAGACAATGGTGTCGGTGCCGTTGCTCAGCGTCAGGATCCCGTCCGCGTATTTCAGGGTTGGTTTCGAGGACAGGAAAGCCGAGAACCAGGTGTCCTGATCCATCAGGGCCTGGTCGCAGGCCATCATCGTCGACGCCTGCAGCGGGGACAGCAGGACGTCATTGGTGACGACGTACTTCCCCGACATCGAGTTGCAGCCCGCCCGCGCCGAAAGGGTTCCGTCGGCCGCCAGGGTCAGCGAGATCTGCGAGTCGGGCGCGATGGTGTGCGAACCGGTCACGCTGGTAGCGATGAACTCGGTGTCCTGATATTCGGCGCCGGCGGCCGCGCCACCCCTGGCCGAACCGGCGGTCGACGAGCCGGTTGCCGGGCTCGATGCTCGCGCTCGCGCTCGACGAGCTGGCAGTCGACGAAGCCGCTGCCGAAGAACTCCCCGCAGCGGGCGGGGTTGAGCTGTTGCTGGCGCACGCTGTCAGTCCGGCCAACAGCACCATTGCTGCGGTGGCGCCCAACAGACTTGTCGTCCGGATCGTCGTCCTCACCTGTGCATTGCCCTCATTCCGCCGCGGTCGCGGCACTGTTGATTCCGCTCGCCCCATCGGGAGCGGCAGCGCCCGTCGGACGCCGGATGTTCAGTTCGAGCTGTTTCAGACTGACCTAGTCACAACGAGGACGTATCGCCCCAACCGGATGGTTGCAGCAGTCAGCACATTTCGCCATCACACGCGCCCGACTCGCACAGCGCCCGACTCACACCGAGCCAGGCTCACGGGTCGGACTCACACAGCGCCGAACTGCCGATCACCGGCGTCACCGAGCCCGGGGACGATGTAGCCCGAATCGTTCAGGCGCTCGTCCACCGACGCGGTGACCACCCGCACCCCGAGCTTGGCCGCCGCCAGCGTGAGCAACCCCTCCGGTGCCGCCAGCGCGCAGATCGCGGTGACGTCCGTGGCGCCGCGCGCGATGAGCAGGTCGATGGTGTGCACCATCGACCCACCGGTGGCCAGCATCGGGTCCAGCACGTAGACCGGCCGCCCGGCCAGCGATTCGGGCAACGAGACCATGTACGGCGTCGGCAGCAACGTCTCTTCGTCCCTGGCCAGCCCGACAAATCCCATCTGCGACTCCGGGATCAGGGCGTGGGCCTGGTCCGCCATGCCGAGCCCGGCGCGCAGCACCGGCACCAGCAACGGTGGATTGGACAACCGGGTCGCGGTCGTTCTGGCCACCGGGGTGTGGATCGGAACCTGCTCGGTCTGCAGGGTGCGGGACGCCTCGTAGATCAACATCAGGGTGAGCTCCCGAAGCGCCGCCCGGAAGGTGGCGTTGTCGGTCCGGGCATCGCGCATGGTGGACAGCCTGGCCGCGGCGAGCGGGTGATCGACCACCGTGACGTCGAGGTCGTCGGGGATCGCATGCGGTGCGAGTTGCTGCGGAGTCATGAGCGGCACTCACTTTCGGCGGGATCGGTCCCCGCGTATTGGTCAGAACCGTATCGGCAGCGCCGACGCCGCACCGAACGGGCGTCTGCATCCCTAGGATGGCTGCCATGAGCATCGTCGCCCCGCCACATCCAGCTACCGGCGACCTCGCCCCAGGCCCTGCCTGCCCACCTGCGTGACGTCGCCACCGACGAGGCATCGTTGCGTCGGTTCCTGCACGGCCTGCCCGGGGTGGACCCGGTCGGGGTCGAGCAACGCGCCGCCGGCCTGGCCACCCGCTCGATCAAGAAGGCGGCCAAGCTCGCCGCCATCGACCTGGCCATCTCCATGGTCGACCTGACCACCCTTGAGGGTTCGGACACCCCCGGCAAGGTCCGCACGCTGGCCGCCAAGGCCCGCCGGCCCGACCCGGAGAATCCGGACACCCCGCACGTCGCCGCGCTTTGCATCTACCCGGACATGGCCGCCGTCGCGGTCGCAGGCATTGGCCGGTTCCGGGGTCGGAATCGCATCGGTGGCAACGGCTTTCCCGACCGGCCGGACGTCGCTCGCGGTGCGCTTGGCGGACACCAAGGTCGCGGTCGACGCCGGCGCCACCGAGATCGACATGGTGATCGACCGTGGCGCGTTCCTGGCCGGTCACTACGGCCGGGTCTTCGACGACATCGTCGCGGTCAAGCAGGCCTGCGGCGGCGCGCGGCTCAAGGTCATCCTGGAAACCGGTGAACTGGCCACCTACGACAACGTCCGCCGCGCGTCCTGGCTTGCCCTGTTGGCGGGCGGCGATTTCATCAAGACGTCGACCGGCAAGATCTCGCCGGCGGCCACCCTGCCGGTGACCCATGTGATGCTGCAGGCCGTTCGGGACTGGTACGAGCAGACCGGAGAACGACGGGCGGTGAAACCGGCGGGCGGGATCCGCAACACCAAGGACGCGATCAGGTACCTGGTCGCCGTCAAGGAAGTCGCCGGGCCGGAGTGGTTGGACCCCTTCCTGTTTCGCTTCGGTGCGTCCAGCCTGCTGAACGACCTGCTGATGCAGCGCCGCACCCAACTCCAGGGCCACTACTCCGGGCCCGACTACGTGACCGTGGACTGAGGATTCCTCTGATGACGAGCACACCAAGCGCGCCAACGCATCTGGACTGGGACTACGCCCCGGCACCGGAGTCCGCCGCGATCGGCCGACTCCGCGATCGGTACCAGATGTATGTCGGCGGCAGGTTTGTCGACGGCCGCGGCGATGACGTCAAGACCATCAACCCGGCGACCGAGGAACCACTGGCCGCGGTGACCACCGCCAGTACCGCCGATGTCGACGATGCGGTCCGGGCCGCCCGGTCCGCCTATGACGATGTCTGGTCGAGGATCTCGCCCGCCGAACGGGGGAAGTACCTGTACCGCATCGCGCGTGGCATCGCCGAGCGGGCAAGGGAACTCGCGGTCGTCGAGACGCTGGACAATGGCAAGCCGATCAAGGAGTCCCGCGACGTCGACGTGCCGACTGCCGCGGCGCACTTCTTCTACTATGCGGGCTGGGCCGACAAGGTGCAGCACGCCGGGTTCGGCGCCAACCCGGCGTCGCTGGGCGTTGCCGGCCAGGTCATCCCGTGGAATTTCCCGTTGCTGATGGCGGCCTGGAAGATCGCTCCCGCGCTCGCCGCCGGAAATACTGTGGTGATCAAACCCGCTGAGACAACACCGTTGTCGATCCTGGTGCTGGCCGAGATCATCGCGGACGCCGGCCTGCCGCCAGGTGTCGTCAACATCATCACCGGGGCCGGGGACATCGGCGCCGCGCTGGTCAATCACCCAGGCATCGACAAGGTCGCCTTCACCGGCTCAACGGAGGTCGGCCGGCAGATCCAGTCCTCGCTGGCCGGTACCGGCCGCAAGGTCACCCTGGAACTCGGCGGCAAGGCCGCGAACATCGTCTTCGACGACGCCCCGATCGACCAGGCCGTCGAGGGGATCGTCAACGGGATCTTCTTCAACCAGGGCCACGTCTGCTGCGCGGGATCGCGCTTGCTGGTGCAGGAGTCGATCGCGGACGAGGTCAACGAGAAACTGCGCGCACGAATCGCCACCCTGCGACTGGGCGACCCGATGGACAAGAACACCGACATCGGCGCGATCAATTCGTCATCGCAATTGGCAACGATTCGGGCCCTCGCCGACACCGGCGAGGCCGAGGGTGCGCTCCGCTGGACCTCGCCCTGCCCCGTCCCGGACCGCGGATTCTATTTCGCACCAACGGTTTTCACCCAGGTCTCGCAGTCGATGCGAATCGCCAGGGAGGAGATCTTCGGGCCGGTGCTGTCGGTGCTGACCTTTCGCACGCCAGACGAGGCACTGGCCAAGGCCAACAACACCCCGTACGGCCTGTCGGCCGGGGTGTGGACCGAAAAGGGTTCACGCATCCTGGGAATGGCGGCATCGCTGCGCGCCGGCGTGGTGTGGGCCAACACGTTCAACAGGTTCGACCCGACGGCCGCGTTCGGCGGGTACAAGGAATCCGGGTTCGGCCGGGAGGGCGGGCCGGCCGGGCCTGGGTGCCTACCTGAACACCGATGACGACGACCAGCCCGTCCAGCCGCTCGAAAAGTCAAGCAGAGCAGCTGTTTCCCGCGCAGCGGGCACCGACTCGACCGAGCCGCTGTCGGACGACCAGGCGATGTCGGACGCCGAAGACTTGTCGGACGCCGCCGCGCTGGCCGACGCCGTCGAGGTCGTGGCCGGTGCCGCGCTCGCCGCACCGGTCGCAGCCACACCAGCCGACCGGGTCCCCGTCACCAAGACGTACAAGCTCTACATCGGCGGCGCCTTCCCGCGCTCCGAATCGGGCCGGACCTATCAGGCAACCGGCGGGCCCGGCGGATCCATCACGGCGAACGTCGCGCAGGGCTCCCGTAAGGACGCCAGGGACGCGGTGGTCGCGGCCCGCAAGGCGTTCAAGGGCTGGTCGTCATCGACGGCATACAACAAGGGCCAGGTGATCTACCGGATCGCCGAAATGCTCGAAGGACGACGCGCCCAGTTCATCGACCTGCTCGGCGGCAGCGCCGACGACGTCATCGCGGTGGATGCCGCCGTTGATCGTCTGGTGCATTACGCCGGCTGGACCGACAAACTGGCTGCCGTCTTCGGCGGGGCCAATCCCGTTGCCGGGCCGTACTTCTCGTTCTCCACGCCGGAGCCGACCGGCGTCGTTGCGGCCATCGCACCGCAGCAGGACCCGCTGCTCGGGCTGGTGTCCGTCATCGCACCGATCATCACCTCGGGAAATACGCTGGTGGTGATCGCGTCGCAGGACCGGCCACTCGCGGCCGTCGCCCTGGCCGAGGTGCTGGCCACCTCGGACGTTCCGAGTGGCGTGGTGAACATCCTGACCGGCGACCCGGCCGAGATTGCCCCGCACCTGGCCGCGCACGGTGACGTCAATGCGCTCGATCTGACCGGAACCGACGGCGCCCTGCGCACCTCGTTGGAGAAGTCCGCAGCCGGCACCATCAAGCGGGTCTATGCACCTGCCGCGCAGGACTTCTCACGCCGGCCGGGGACCGCCCGCCTGCGCGCGTTCCTGGAGATCAAAACCGTCTGGCACCCCACCGGCGCGGTGTCGCTGTCCGGCGGCACCGGCTACTGATCAGGCTCCATAGGTCGCCGGCCAGTTTCGCGTCACACCGCTCCGGGCGCGACGGTCAGTAGCGAGGCGGCAGCAGCCGCCGCAGCGAGTCTGCGGTCATAGGCAACGAATGCCGTCAGCTCACTGGCGACAGACACCGCGCTCGCCAGGTGCAGCGCGTCCAGGCTTCGCAGCAGTGGATCGCCGAGATTTGCGGCCTCATCGACGATCCGACCCGAAAGGGGGATGAGGTGGAGATCGCCAATCAAGGCACGAGCCGCTGGTAGAGCGTCACTGTCAAGGCGTCGTATCGAGCGAAGTACCTCGACCTTCGCCAGTTCACTACTGGTAAGACCTTGATCGGCTCGTCCCGAGAGCCATTGCTCCAGTCCGGCGCTCTCCGGCTCGTCGATCACCAATTTGATCAGGGCGGATGAGTCGAGGTAAATCAGAACCGTTCCTGTCGTTGTTCGTCGAGCACAGTTCCGCTGTCCACGTCGACCTTGACGCGACGAGGAAAACGGAAGGGCCCGCCAGATTCCGCGGGCAACAGCTTGCCTTCGGCGATCAGCCGATCCCTCGCCGTCAGCGCGGGGCTTGGCGGAACCAAAAGCGCAACCAACTGACCGCGCTCGGTCACCTCGACGGTTTCGCCGGCTTTGACCTTGTCCAAGTACTTACTGGCGTTCTGCCGGAGTTCTCGAACACCGATTCGCTCCACCCATCAAGAATAGCACTTCATGTGCTACATGACCCCTGAGGGAGCGGGTCCAAGGGTCAGGTCACCATTCCGCAGGCAATCCGTGAGCGGTACGGCCTACTCCCGGACACCGAGGTGGAGTTCGTGGAATCCGGGGGCCGGGTGACCCTGGTTCCGAGCCCATCGAAGGACACCGATCGTGGCTCCCGTGCCGTCGCCCGGCTCAGGGGGTCGGCGCGTTCGGGAATGAGCACGGACGAGATACTCGCGCTGACCCGCGGCGGTTCCTGATGGCCGGCACCCTCGTTGATTCCAGCGTGCTGCTGGATGTCTCCACCCAGGATCCGACCTGGTTCGACTGGTCGGCGAACGCGTTGGCAAAGGCGGTCAGAACCGGACCGGTGTTGGTCAACCCGATTGTTTACGCGGAGGTTTCCGTCGGGTACGACCGGATCGAGGACCTCGAAGATGCGCTTCCTGCCGAGATCTTTACCCGGTCCCCCCTCCCCTTTGTTGCGGGCTTTCTGGCCGGGAAGGCGTATCGTCGATGATCGCCGGCGCGGTGGAACCAGGACATCGACATCGCCGGACTTCTACATCGGAGCCCACGCTGCCGTCAGCGAGTTGAGCCTGTTGACCCGGGATGCCGCCAGGTACCGCACGCACTTCCCGACGGTTCACGTCATCGCGCCCTGAGCCGGCCGAACCCGCGTGACGGGCGTCACCGCGCACGCTCAGCGGCCCTGCGACCTTGATCACGATGGTCCTGACCAACACCGACGGCTCCCTACCCTGGCAAAGGGTGCCCTAACCAGAGCAGGTCTGGCCAAGGCGGCCAACCTGCTCTGTGTCGCAATGCGCCTGACGACTTCGTCGCGGGCGACTACCCAGGAGAGTCGTTATGCCCCTGCCCCTACGGGTCGCCGTCATCGGCGCCGGACCGGCCGGTATCTACGCCGCCGATATTCTCACCACGAAAGATCCGGAAGCGACGGTCGACATCTTCGACCGGCTGCCGACTCCGTACGGCCTGATCCGCTACGGCGTCGCGCCGGACCACCCGCGTATCAAGGCGATCATCGTCGCCCTGCACCGGGTGCTGGAGAACGAGCGCATCCGCTTCGTCGGGAACGTGCACGTCGGCGTCGATCTCAAGGTCGACGAACTGCGGCAGTTCTACGACGCGATCATCTTCGCCACCGGCGCCGAGCGGGACCGCCCACTGCGGATCCCCGGCGAGGACCTGGACCGGTCCTACGGCGCTGCCGACTTCGTTGCCTTCTACGATTCCCATCCCGACCGCGAGCAGACCTGGGACCTCTCCCAGCAGCGGTCGGTCGCCGTGATCGGGGTCGGCAACGTCGGACTGGACGTCGCCCGGATGCTGGCCAGGACCGCCGATGAACTGTTGTCCACCGACATCCCGCAGCATGTCCACGACGTGCTGGCCAATTCCGCCGTCACCGACGTGCACATGTTCGCCAGGCGTGGGCCGGCGCAGGCCAAATTCACCCCGGTCGAGCTGCGCGAGCTCGATCACTCGCCGAATGTCCAGGTCGTCGTCGTTCCCGAGGGCATGGAGTTCGACGCCGGGTCGCAGGCATCCCTGTCCACCAGCAAGTCGCTGCGGATGGTCGTCGACGTGCTCAGCGACTGGGCCATGCGGGATCCGGAGCCCGGTCCGCACCGCCGGATCCACCTGCACTTCCTGGAGAACCCGGTCGAGGTGATCGGCGAGGACGGCGCCGTCGTCGGGCTCCGAACGGAGCGCCAGGAACTGACCGGTGACGGCAATGTCCGCGGCACCGGCGAGTTCACCGACTGGGACGTGCAGGCGGTCTACCGCGCGGTGGGCTACCGGTCCGAGGCCATCGAGGATCTGCCGTTCGACCCGCGCCGGTTCGTGTTGCCGAACGACGGCGGCCGGGTCATCGACCTGGACGGCGACGCGCTGCCCGGTATCTACGCAACGGGCTGGGTCAAGCGGGGACCGGTCGGGCTGATCGGGCACACCAAGTCCGACGCCGCGGAAACAGTTGCGCACCTGCTCAGCGACGCACCGGACCTGCCACCCGCCCCGCAGCGGGACGGCCACGCGGTGGATGCCCTGTTGGCCGCGAAAGGCCTGCCGGTGACCGACTTCGGCGGTTGGGATCGGCTGGATGCGCACGAGTTGGCGTCCGGTGCACCGCACGGTCGGACGCGGATCAAGCATCACTCCCGCGCCGGGATGACGGAGATCGCCGCCCGCAGCTGAGCCCGATCAGCCCGCGGCCAGGGCCCTGCCGCGATCACCGGTTACCCTCGCGGGGGTTTCCACAGTGATCACGGCGTGCCCGGGTGCGGGCAAAAGGAGCAAGCAATGGTGCACGAGGTCCAGGGCGTCATTTCCCGCAGCAAGGACGCCCCGGTCGAGTTGACCACCATCCTCGTTCCCGACCCCGGACCGGGTGAGGCGCTGGTCAACGTCCAGGCGTGCGGGGTCTGTCACACCGACCTGCACTACAAGCTCGGCGGTATCGGGAACGACTATCCGTACCTGCTCGGGCACGAGGCGGCCGGCATCGTCGAGGCGGTCGGCGCCGGCGTCACGGACGTCGCCCCCGGCGACTACGTGATCCTGAACTGGCGCGCGGTCTGTGGCTCCTGCCGGGCCTGTCTGCGCGGCCGGCCGTGGTACTGCTTCAACACCCACAACGCGACGCAGAAGATGACCCTGGCGGACGGTACCGAACTGTCCCCCGCCCTCGGCATCGGCGCCTTCGTCGAGAAGACGTTGGTCGCGGCTGGGCAGTGCACCAAGGTGAACCCTGCCGTGCCGCCGGAGGTGGCCGGCCTGCTGGGCTGCGGTGTGATGGCCGGCATCGGCGCGGCGATCAACACCGGCAATGTGACCCGCAACGACTCGGTGGCCGTCATCGGCTGTGGCGGCGTCGGGGATGCGGCCATCGCCGGGTCCAGCCTGGTTGGCGCCCACACGATCATCGCGGTCGACACCGATCCGCGAAAACTGGAGATTGCCAAGGAGTTCGGCGCCACCCACACCGTGCTGGTGTCCGACGGCGACGTGGTCGAGCAGATCCAGGCGCTGACCGGCGGCTTCGGGGTGGACGTCGCGATCGACGCCGTCGGACGCCCGGAGACCTGGAAGCAGGCGTTCTACGGTCGCGACCTGGCCGGCACCGTCGTGCTGGTCGGAGTGCCGACGCCGACCATGACGCTGGACATGCCGCTGCTGGACTTCTTCGGCCGCGGCGGCTCGCTGAAGTCCTCCTGGTACGGAGACTGCCTACCCAGCAGGGACTTTCCGGTGCTCAGCGAGCTGTTCCTGCAGGGCAGGCTGCCGCTGGATAAATTCGTCTCGGAGAAGATCGCCATCACCGACATCGAAGCGGCGTTCGAGAAGATGCACCGCGGCGAGGTGCTGCGGTCCGTCGTGGTGCTCTGATGTCAGCGCCCCGTTGATCCCAGGGCACTGTTGATTTCAGGGCACTGATCGGTGGCGAACCGCAGGTCGCGGGTCAGCCGGACTTCCGCCGGAACGTCCGGGTGGCCTTGTGGCTGGCCGTCGCACCGCCGACGCCCCCGTGACCGTCCAGATGCGCGCTCCGGGCCTGCCCGGCGGCCTTCTTCTTCTCCAGCGCCGCAGCGAAGATCTCCTTCGCTGATTCGGTGACCGGCCCCTCGGTGGCTTCGTCCGTCTCGTTCTCAGCCGTCTCGTTCTCAGCTGTTTGATCGACTGCCGGCTCTTGATCTGCGGATACGTCTGGCATGGTGGCCTCCAGGCTGCAATTACTCGAACGTCGTCATCACCGAACGTGCCCATCATTGCCTGATCCAGCGTCCGGTTGCCACTCCATTGCCCCGCTGTCCTTGGCTCGGCACAGCTTTCATCGGGTCCGCACACCTTTCATGGGGACTGGACAGCGCCGTTCGTCCTCGCCGCAGGGGTTGACCCGTTAGGCTGGCGCCCGCTTGTCCAGTCACAAGATCAGTACTGAGAGGACCACCGGTGGCAGCCGACATCATTCCCATCGAACTCGGCCTGACCGCCGGGAACGGGTTGACCCTGTGGGCACCGAGCTGGCGCGAGGACGGCGAGGACTGGGAGGCGTTCCTCGGTCACGGGGACGAGCTGTACGTCTTCCCGACCGCGGCGCACCTGGCCGCCTTCATCCGCACCAGCACCGAACACGACCTGCTCGACCACCCGGAGTGGGAGACGGCCGCCGAGCTGCTCGTGGACGAGCTGAACCCCGATGACGATCACTGTTTCGACATCGTCGGCGTCCCGGACCTGGTGGCGGAGCCGGCCGACATCTGGACGCTGGCCGCGCTGACCGACACCATCGCGATCCTCCGGTCGCTGTCCGAGGTGTGCGGTCTGGACGCGGTCGACGACGTGCTGAACGCCACCGAGGGCTTCAACCTGCTCTCCGCCGGGCAACTGGCTTTCACCGGTCGTAACGGCGAAAAGCTCTGGAACGAGATCGGTGCCGTTGTGGCCGAGCGCTGGGATGAGGTCGTCGACGCCCTGGACGCGATCGTCACCACGCCGGAGGTGGACACCGAGGCCCTGCAGATGGGCCAGGCAGAGGCGGCCGCGATCAGCGCCGCCGAGAAGCAACCGGAGGATGCGGCGGTCGAGGACGAGCTCGACGAGGACCGCGACGAGGACCTGGAATTCTGGGACGAGACCGGGGTCGACTGCCTGGAGGTCACCATCGGCGGCCGCACCGGCTACACCCTGCGCTGCTACCTGGGCGAGACACCGGTCTTTCTGTCCAAACGCGGTCGCATCCAGATCTACACCCTGCCGGAGGACCTGGAGAACTACCTCACCGAGACCGACCCCGACCACGCGCTGGCCACGCTGGCCGTCTGGCCGGACATCCGCAAGGCCGTCGTCGAAGGCGAAGCCGCGGTCCTGGCCGGACCCGAGAACACCTACCTGATGGACGATCTCGATCGCAGCCTGCTGGAAGGACCGGAGGCGGTCGACCGCAGGCAGCTCGAGCTCGCCGTCGAGCTGCTCGTCGATGCGGCCATTCAACGCGACGACCAGGAGACGATCGACGCGGTGGGATCCGCCAGCCCGCTGGGCAATCTGGTCGGCGCGACCATCAAGCCGGACCCGGAACGCCAGGCACCCGCGCCGCCGTTCGACGACGAGGTGGCGGCCTGGACGGTCCTGGTCGAACGGTTCGCCGGCACGCTGGATTGGGACGGCGAGCGCGGGTAACACGGCGCGGAACGGATCCGCCGGATGTTCTAGAACACCTTGCCGGCATCCCTGGCGTCGGCATGAGCCCGCTGTCGACCCATCTCGGCGTCGGCGGTGGCCAGGTTCGGCCGGAACGCCACCTCGGTGATGTCGTCGATCCCGGCCCAGGTCAGCCAGTCGCGCAGGTAGGGGGCCTGAAAGTCCGATCCGAAGGAGGGCGGCCGACCAGGTCCGTAAACAGCGCTGGTGTAGACGACGGCCGCCTTCCGGCCGGTCAGTAGACCCGTGTAGCCCTTCTCTCCGTCGAAGGAGAACACCATCCCAGGCTGGCTCACCACGTCGATGAACTGCTTGAGGATGTACGGAATGCCCGCGTTCCACATCGGCACGCTGAACAGGTACTGATCGGCAGCGGAAAACCGCTCGAAGGCTTCCTTCGCGGCCCGCCACGCGGTCGCCTGCTCCCCCATCGGGTCGGCACCGGCGAAGACTGCCATCTTCGCGTGCGCCGCCGCCGGCCCGAACGCGGGCAGCGAACCGTCCCACAGGTCCCAGGTATCGATCTCTACCTCCGGGTGGGTTTCCCGGTAGGCAGCCAGAAAAACGTCGGCAAGTGCGCGTGACTCCGACCGCTCCCCGCGGGGCGAGGCCGAGATGTGCAGCAGGGTTGTCATTTCCATCCTCCACGTGGTTGCTTTAGGTGCGTGTGCACACACTAACAGGTGCGTGCGCACGCACGCAAGTGGTATTTTGACCCGATGCCGGAAAATTCGACGCGCGACGCGAAACCCGCAACGGACACCGCGGCCGCCGACGCCTGGGGCGCCCTGCTACAGGTGCACGCCAGACTGGTTCCGCTGCTCGATCGGGAATTGCAGGCGGCGCACCAGCTCCCGCTTGCCTGGTATGACGTCCTGCTCGAGCTCAACTACGGCCCGGACCGGCGACTGCGGATGAGCGAACTGGGCGAACGCGTCACCCTCAGCCGGACCCGGGTCAGCCGGCTCGTCGACGAGATGTCACTGGCTGGACTCGTCCGCCGGGATGCCAACCCGGACGACCGGCGTTCCGCCTACGCGGTCTTGACCACCAAGGGCCGCAACGTTTTTCGGCAGGCAGCACCGACCTACCTGGCCGGCATCGACTCGCACTTCGGGGACGCCATGACGCTCGCCGAACTCACTGCGATCAAGAACGGCCTGGACAAGGTCATCCGGCGCGCAGCCGATCGTAGCCGGGCTTGATCACCTCGTTGATGATCGTCAGCCGCTCGGCAAACGGCAGGAATGCCGACTTCATCGCGTTCACCGTGAACCACTGCAGGGTGTTCCAGTCGTAGCCGAAAGCCTCGCTGAGCGCCGTCATCTCGCTCGTCATCGAACAGCCGGACATCAACCGGTTGTCGGTGTTCACCGTGACCCGAAACTTCAACGCGGTCAGCAGGCCGATCGGATGGTCGGCAATCGAGGTGGCAGCACCGGTCTGCACATTGGACGTCGGCGCCATCTCCAACGGGATTCGCTTGTCCCGGACATAGGCGGCCAACCTGCCCAACGTGGCCGTGCCGTCAGGCGCGATGTCGATGTCGTCGACGATCCGGACCCCATGCCCCAACCGGTCAGCCCCGCACCATTGGATGGCCTCCCAGATCGACGGCAACCCGAATGCCTCCCCGGCGTGGATGGTGAAATGGGCGTTCTCCCTGCGCATGTATTCAAAGGCATCAAGATGCCGGGTCGGCGGGAAACCGGCCTCCGCCCCGGCGATGTCAAACCCGGCAACCTCTTGGTCGCGAAACGCGATGCACAATTCCGCGATCTCCCGGGAGCGGGCAGCGTGCCGCATGGCGGTGAGCAACAGCCGTGCGCGGATCACATGACCGGCCTCGGCGGCCGCCCTCGTGCCGGCGGCAACGCCGTCCAGCACGGCCCGTACCACTTCGGTCAAGGTCAGGTTGCGCTCGGTGTGCAATTCCGGGGCGAACCGGATCTCGGCGTAGACCACCCCATCAGCGGCCAGGTCCTGCACACATTCAGAGGCCACCCGGATCAACGACTCACGGGTCTGCATCACCGCTGTGGTGTGCACGAACGTCTCCAGGTACCGCTCCAGCGACCCGGAGTACGCGGATTCGGAGAACCACCGCGCCAGGTCGGGGACGATCGTCGTCGGCAGGCCGTCATACCCGTCCCGATCCGCCAGGTCGATCAGCGTCGCGGGCCGCAGGCCGCCGTCCAGATGATCGTGCAACAGCACCTTCGGTGCGGTGGCGATGGTCTCGGCGGTCAGTGGTGTCGGCATCCGGCGGACGTTACCTGCCGCGGGTGAACACTGCCGACGACCCGGCCCCCGGCACGGCCAGCAGACCGAATCTCAACCGCCCCGAATCACGTCCAGCACCAAGGGCAATCGTTCGACGGGGGTGCCCGGCGCGGCAATGCGCAGGGCGTCGGCGAGGTCGGCGAGAGCCAGCGGAAACCGCTCCGGTGTGTCGGTGTGCAATTCGAACAGCGGCTGCCCGACCGCGACGACGTCCCCCGGTTTGGCCAGGCAGAGGATCCCGGCCGCCTGTTGGACGGCGTGCTCGCGGCGGGCCCGACCGGCACCGAGCCGCCAGGCCGCGACGCCGACCGACAGGGCGTCCAACCCGGAGACGACACCGGCGGTGTCCGCGACGACGATCTCCCGGAACCGCGGGATGGGCAGCGCCGCATCGGGATCCCCGCCCTGCGCGGCGACCATCGCCCGCCAGCTGTCCATCGCCCGACCGGACGCCAGCACGTCCGCTGGATCGACGTCCAGACCGGCAAGGGCGACCATCTCCCTGGCCAGCGCAATCGTCAGCTGCACGACGTCGGCCGGCCCGCCGCCGGCGAGCACCTCGACCGATTCGGTGACCTCGATGGCGTTGCCGACCGCGACACCCAACGGGGTGGACATGTCGGTGAGTAGCGCTGTGGTCCGAACCCCTTCCCGCGCACCGAGTTCGACCATCGTCCTGGCAAGTTCCGCGGCGTGGTCGGCCCGCTTCATGAACGCGCCGGAACCCACCTTGACGTCCAAAACCAGCGCCGATGTGCCCTCGGCGATCTTCTTGCTCATGATCGACGCGGCGATCATCGGGATGGATTCCACTGTCCCGGTGACGTCCCGCAGCGCGTACAGCTTGCGGTCGGCCGGCGCCAGATCGGCCGACGCGGCGCAGATGACGGCCCCGACAGAGGCCAGTTGCGCGGCCATCTCGGTCGGCGTGAGAGTTGCCCGCCAGCCGGGGATCGACTCCATCTTGTCCAGCGTGCCGCCGGTGTGTCCGAGTCCTCGTCCGGAGAGTTGCGGAACCGCTGCGCCGCAGGCTGCGACCAGCGGCGCGAGCGGCAGCGAGATCTTGTCCCCGACGCCACCTGTTGAGTGTTTGTCGACGGTTGGCCGACCCACCCGGGAGAGATCCATCCGGATCCCGGAGTTGAGCATTGCCGTTGTCCAGGAGGCGATCTCGGTGGCGCTCATGCCGTTCAGCACGATCGCCATCAGCAGCGCCGACATCTGCTCCTCGGCCACGTCGCCGTTCGTGTAGGCGTCGATCACCCACTCGATCTGCCCGCTGGTCAGCTCGTGCCGGTCGCGCTTGGCGATGATGATGTCCACCGCTGCGTAGGTACTCATGCCGGCGGCAGGTGCTGGGGACCGAATGCGGCCGGCAGGATCCAGGTCATCGTCTCCGGCCCGGTCGGAGTGTCCACCATCAGTTCCTCGCCGCCGAACTCGTAGATCACCTGGCGGCATCGGCCGCAGGGCATGAGCAGCTCGCCGGTCCCGGAACGGCAGGCCAACGCCACGAGTCTGCCGCCGCCGGTCAGCCGCAGTTGCCCGACCAGCGTGCACTCGGCGCACAATCCCAGCCCGTACGAGGCGTTCTCGACGTTGCAGCCGGTGATGATCCGACCGTCGTCGACCAATGCCGCGGCGCCGACCTGCAAGCGCGAGTACGGGCAATACGCCGCACCCGCGGCCTCGACGGCCGCCGACCGCAACAGCTCCCAGTCCACTCCCGGTGGCTCACTCATTGCCGACACCCGCCGCCATCCCCAGCATGATCAATTTCTCGGAAGATCCGGCGTCGCAGCACAACTCCAGAAGTTCCCAGAAGTTGATCTTCACCCGGATTCCGGCCACATCGTGGGGGACCTCCCCCTCGACGGCCGATCGCCAGAGCAGGAATCCCCGCATCAGCCGCCGCCCTTGCGGTAGATCAAGCCGTCGGCCTTCGGCATTCGCAGGTTCTGCGACGCGAGGGCCATCACCAACAGGGTGATCGCGTACGGCGCCGCCTTCACCAATTGCTCCGGCAGTTCATCGGTCGCCGAGAACCACCACAGGCACAACGCCGCGATGACCGCGGCCACTGCAGCCACCACCCTGTGGTTCGAGCGGTACTGCAGGATCGCCACCGCGATCAGCGCGAGCGCCACCAGGATGAGGAAGGCGTGCATGGCGGTACCGGAGGAGTCGTACTGCTGCACCCCGTCCGTGTAGCCGAACAGGCCTGCGCCCATCGCCATTCCGTACGGCCGCCAGTTGCCGAAGATCATCGCCGCCAGCCCGATGAACCCGCGGCCACCGGTCTGGCCGTCCTGGAACTTGAGTCCGACGACCAGGAAAGCGCCGGCCAGCCCGGCCAGCGATCCGGAGATCATCACCGCGATGTACTTGTACCGGAAAACGTTGACGCCCAGCGATTCCGCGGCGTACGGCGCCTCGCCGACGGACCGCAGTCGCAGACCCAACCTGGTCCGCCAGAGGATGAACGTACTGGCGATGATCAGCACCGCGGCCAGCACGGACAGCAGCGACAGGTTGGTGGTGAAGCCGCGGATGATGCCGGCCAGGTCGGAGACGAAGAACCAGCCCTTGTCCTCGATATCGCCGAGCCAGTCGGAGATCAGCGGCAGGGTGATCCGGCCGACATCGGGGATCGGCGGCGACTGCCGCTGCCCACCGCCCGGGGCGTCGGTGAACAGCAGCCGGGACAGGTACAGCGTCAAACCGGGAGCCAGGATGTTGATCGCGACGCCGGCGATGATGTGGTCGACGCCGACGGTGATGGTCACCAGGCCGAGCAGCAGGCCGCCGAGCAGCCCGCACACCACCCCGAAAAACACTGCTGCCCAGGGGCCCCACTGGTAACCGGCGTATCCGGCACCGAACGTGCCGAGGATCATCATGCCCTCGATGCCGATGTTGACCACCCCGGCCCGCTCCGACCAGAGACCGGACAACCCGGCCAGCGCGATCGGCACGGCCGCGGTGATCGCGGCCTGGATGGCACCGGAGGAATCGAGATTGTCAGCGCCGGTCCAGATCCGCACCAGCGAGACAACGGCAATACCGGCGGCGACAATGCCCAACCATGCCGCCGGCGGCAGTGACCGCCGCTGCTGATATGTCGAGCGCTGGGACGAAGACTTCTGAATCTGCGCTCATGCCGCCACCTCGGCAGTCCGGTGCGCGGCCAAGGCCCGGGCCACATCCCTTGCCTCCAGGATCAATCGGTATCGCCGGACGTACTCGTAGGCCACCACCACCGACAGCACGATGATGCCCTGCATGATCGTCACCAGTTCCCGGGGTATCCCAACGCCCTGCAGCGCGTTGGCCGACGAATCAAGGCCCGCCCAGAGCAGCGCCGAGAAGATCATGCCGACCGGGTGGTTACGGCCCAGCAGCGCGATCGCGATCCCGGTGAAGCCGATGCCGGTGGGGAAGTTCAGCGAGTAGGAGGCAGCGGTTCCGTTGAGCAGTTCCGGCATGCCGACCAGCCCGGCGACCGCGCCGGACAGCAGCATCGCCGAGACGATCATCTTGTTGACCGAGATACCGCTGGCCACCGCCGCCGTCTCGCTCATCCCGGTCGCCTTGATGGAGAACCCGAAGACCGTGCGGGACAACACCAATGCGTAAATGACGCCGACCAGGGCGGCCAGGATCACCAGTGAATACAGCGGAGTGGTCGAGCCCTCGAAGGTGATCACCGGCAGCTGGCCGCCCTCGGTGATCTTCGGCGTGCTGATGTTGTTGCCGTCCAGTACGCCAACATCTGCGGCGTCAGCAGGTACGCGACGATGAACGTCGCGATGGCGTTCAGCATGATGGTGCTGATCACCTCGCTGACCCCGCGGGTGACCTTGAGCAGCGCTGCGATCCCGGCCCAGGCGGCACCGACCGCCATGGCGACGATCAGCGTGATGGCGATCCGCAGAAAGCCCGGCAACGACGACATCCACGTGGCACCGGCCACCGCGGCCGCGAGCATGGCCGCGAGCCGGTACTGGCCGTCGACACCGATGTTGAACAGGTTCATCTTGAAGCCGATGGCCACGGCAACCGCGGCCAGGTAGTACACCGCGGCCTGATTCACCGCGCCGAGCACCACCCTGATCCGCTCGAAGGCGCTGGTCATCGCACCGAAGGCCTCGAACGGATTGTGGCCGGTCACGATCAGCAGCAACGACGTGATCAGCAGCGAAAAGATGATGGCCCCGACGGGTGCGGCCGCCGAGAGCAGTATTCGTCGAGTCCGGGAACCGGTCATCAGGCGACCTCCCCGACCTGGTCGTCGCCGGCACCGGTCATCGCGGCGCCGAGCTGTTCGGGCGTGACGTTGTGCGGATCGTAGGTCCCGGTCAGCTTGCCGCGCAGGATGACCGTCAGCCGATCGGACATGCCGATGAGTTCCTCCAGGTCCGCCGAGATGAGCAACACGGCAAGGCCCGCGGCCCGCGCGTTGCGCAGGTGTTCCCAGATCGCCGCCTGGGCACCGACATCCACTCCTCGGGTCGGGTGGGACGCGATCAGCAGCACCGGGTCCTCGCTCATCTCCCGCCCGACGATCAGCTTCTGCTGATTGCCACCGGACAGCGATGCCGCAGTGACCTCGATACCGGGCGTCCGGACGTCGAACGTGTCGACGATGCGTTTGGTATCCGCCCTTGCCGCACGCCGGTCCAACAGGAATCCCCGCGCGGACGGGCGTCTGGTCTGGTGACCGAGAATCCTGTTCTCCCAGAGCGAGCCCTCCAGGATCAGCCCCTGCCGGTGCCGGTCCTCCGGGATGAAGCCGACGCCGGCTTCCCGCCGGGCGCCGGTGGACAGCTGCCCGATGTCCTGACCCGCGAGCTCGATCCGGCCATCGGCGATCGGCCGGATGCCCATGATCGCGTCCACCAGTTCCGCCTGGCCATTGCCCTCGACCCCGGCAATGCCCAGCACCTCTCCGGCGTGGATCGTCATGTCGATGTCCGACAACAGATCCCGGCCGCCGGCCGGCCGCCAACACGCGCACCCCGGACAATTGCAGCACCACCCGGTCGGTGACGGTGGATTCGCGAAGCTCCGGAACCGGCAGCGCGGACCCGACCATCATCTCGGCCAACTGCCGATTGGTGACGGACTTCGGATCGGCCGTACCCACCGTGGTGCCGCGCCGGATCACGGTGATGTCGTCGGCGATTGCCCGCACCTCGTCGAGCTTGTGCGAGATGAAGATGATGGTCAGGCCCTCGGCCTTGAGCTCGCGCAGATTGCCGAACAGCTCGTCGACCTCCTGCGGGACCAGCACGGCGGTCGGCTCGTCGAGGATCAGGATCTGCGCGCCGCGGTAGAGCACCTTGAGGATCTCCACCCGCTGCCTGGCACCGACGCCGAGCGTCTCGACCAGTGCTCCGGAATCCACCACCAGCCCGTACCGCCGGGCCAGATCGTCGATCTTCGCCCTGGCGCCCGCGGACATCCAGCCGACCGCCGGACCCCATCTGCTCGGCGCCCGAGGACGATGTTCTCCCAGACGGTCAGGTTGTCGGCCAGCATGAAGTGCTGATGCACCATGCCGATGCCGACCGCGATCGCGGCAGCCGGTGAATGGAAGGTCGCCTGCACGCCATTGACCGTGATGGTGCCCTCGTCGGGCTGATGCATGCCGTACAGGGTCTTCATCAGCGTGGACTTGCCGGCGCCGTTCTCGCCGACGAGCGCATGCACCGTGCCGCGCCGGACACTGATGTTGATGTCGGAGTTGGCGACCACCCCCGGGAAACGCTTGGTGATCCCGGCCAGCTGAACAGCGAGCGGCGCAGTCCCCCGCGGGCTCACGGGCGGGCGGGTGGCGGTCTGGGATTCATCGGTCCTGCTTCCGCGGCTTTGTCGGGCACATCGGACGGATCTTGATCGCAGTCATAGCAGAAATGCCGCGGCCCCGACGGGAACTCCCGCCGGGGCCGCCTGCATCACTGCTGGTCGAGCGCGATCATTCGGGCGATCAGCCGGTCGTCGTCGGAACGGTGATCGTCCCGGCGATGATGTCCGCCTTCGCCTTCTCCAGATCGGTGACGATGTCGTCGATCTGGCCGCCCGAGGTCGAGTAGCCGACCCCGTCGTTGCTCAGGTCGTACACGTTGTCGCCGGTGAGGGGCGCGCCGTTGACCGCGCTGGTGATGAAGTCGTACGTCGCGACGTCCACCTTCTTCAGCGCCGAGGTCATGATGACGTCCTTCACGTCGGCCAGACGTCGGCGAGTTGTACTGGTCGGAGTCGACGCCGATACCCAGGTTCCCGGTGGCCTTGGCCGCCTTGAACACACCGGCGCCGGAGCCGCCGGCCGCGGCGTAGATGATGTCGATGCCGTCGTTGTACATGCCGGTGGCGATGGTCTCGCCCTTGCCGGGGTCGTTGAAGCCGCTGAAGTCCGGCGGCTCGGTGATGTACTTGGCGGTGACGGTCGCGGACGGGTTGGCGGCCTTGACGCCCGCCTCGAAGCCGGCCTGGAAGCTCTGGATCAGCGGCACGTTGACGCCGCCGATGAAGCCGACCTTGTTGGTCGTGGTCTTCTTGCCGGCCGCGACACCGACCAGGTACGAGCCCTGGTTCGCGGCGAAGGTCAGCGATGCGACGTTCGGTACGGCAGCCAGCGAGTTGTCATCGACGATGGCGAAGTTGACCTCGGTGTTGGCCGCTGCGACCTCCTTCAACGCGCCCGGCGTAGGCGAAGCCGACCGCGATGATGTCGGTGGCGCCGCTGTCGATCAGCTGGTTGAGCCGGTCGACCTTGGCCGAGTCGGGCTCGCCCGCTCCGGCGGTGAGTTCGCCGACGACCGTCACGCCAGCGGCCTTGGCCTCGTCCAGGCTCTTGGCCGCCAGGTCGTTGAACGACTGGTCGCCGCGGCCACCGATGTCGTAGGCCAGGCCCAGCTTGACGGCGGACGGGATCGCCGGTGAAGGCGGCACCCGAAGCAGCCGCGCTGCCGCTGGCCGCTGACCGGCGCGCCGACGACCCGCGGCTGACGAGCCGGCCGACGACGCCGCGGCGGACGACGCAGCCGCGCTGGTGCTGCTGCTGGTAGTGGTGCTGCTGCCGGACGAACAGGCGGCCAGCGCGAGGCCGGCCGCCGCAAGTCCGGCGATGAGCTTCAGGCTTCGAGCTCGACGCACGTTGTTCTCCTCTTCATTCACTGCACGTCACCCCGGACGGGGGACGGAACCGATCGATGGACCCACCGACTCCCGTGCCGGTGGGTCCGGCATCGAACGGACGTTACCCGCGGGTAGTCGACTAGGGCGAGTGCCCATCGCCGCTCCGTAACCGAATCGTGCCGGAAATTGGGTGATTCGTCCGTTTGCCGCAGAAAATCCTGTTCCGTTAGCCCAGCGAAAACCGTAACTTCCGCCGTTCGGCCTACCGTTGACGCCACCGTCTATTGCAGACCGTCACCGAACGGGTGCAGGGTGCGCGCCTACCATCTGCCGCGGAATTCACCTGGAGACAGCGCGGTGTGCGCCAACACACGCCCGTGTCGATCTCGTCACACCTGCATCCGGTCGCTGCCGATGTGAACTCAGGGTTAGCCTTGGCGACAGATCGCTGCGTGGTGGCCCGGCGGTCGCACCGCCGAACAGCAGTGTAATCAACAGGTCCCAATCAGGCGCGTCCGCCGTCGATGCCGGAGGTCGAGAACGATCATGTCCAACCCCACTGCATTCGCCTCCGGCGAGCGGGTGCCGAAACCGCGCCGCGGTTCGGTCTACCGCGGCGACGCCGGCATGTGGTCGTGGGTCGCCCACCGGATCACCGGTGTGCTGACCTTCTTCTTCCTGTTCGCCCACGTGCTGGACACCGCCCTGGTGCGGGTGTCGCCCGAGGCCTACAACAAGATCATCGAGACCTACAAGAACCCGCTCGTCAACCTGATGGAGGTCGGACTGGTCGGCGCGGTGCTCTACCACGCGCTCAACGGCATCCGGATCATGCTGGTCGACTTCTGGTCCAAGGGCGCGAAGTACCAGCGGCTGATGCTGTGGATCCTGCTGGGCGATCTGGTTCGTCGTGATGATCCCCGGCGTGTACTTCATGCTGCAGCGCACCGTCAGCGACCTGTTCGGGGGTGCCTCATGAGCGAGGCTTGCCGAGCGAACCATCGACACCGCGCCGTCAGCCCCGCACGGGCAGCGGAGCCTGCGACCTGCCCGCAGGGGGTGACGGCGTGACCGCCGCCTTCGATCCGCCGGCCACCCGGGGCATCGAGGCGCCGCGGGCGCCCCGCCGCCGGGTCTCCGGCCGGCGCAGCAACTTCGAGATGTACTCCTGGATGTTCATGCGGATGTCCGGCATCGTGCTGGTCGTCCTGGTGCTGGGCCACCTGCTGATCATGAACGTGCTGGACGGCGGCGTGCACCGGATCAACTGGGGCTTCGTCGCCGGCCGCTGGGCCAGCCCGTTCTGGCAGATCTGGGACCTGCTGATGCTGTGGCTGGCCGAGATCCACGGCGCCAACGGGCTGCGCACCGTGATCAACGACTACGCCCGCAAGGACGGCACCCGGTTCTGGCTGCAGCTGATGCTCGCCGCGTCGGTCGTGCTCATCCTCGGTGTCGGCACCCTGGTGATCTTCACCTTCGACCCGAACATGAGCTGACGGGAGCCTGACGGACATGCAGTTCCACAGATATGACGTGGTGATCGTGGGCGCCGGCGGCGCCGGCATGCGCGCCGCCATCGAGTCCGGCAAGCGGGCCCGCACCGCCGTGCTGACCAAGCTGTACCCGACCCGCTCGCACACCGGTGCGGCGCAGGGCGGCATGTGCGCCGCGCTGGCCAACGTCGAGGACGACAACTGGGAGTGGCACACCTTCGACACCGTCAAGGGCGGTGACTACCTGGTCGACCAGGACGCCGCCGAGGTGATGTGCAAGGAAGCCATCGACGCCGTCCTCGACCTGGAGAAGATGGGGCTGCCGTTCAACCGCACCCCGGAGGGCCGGATCGACCAGCGCCGGTTCGGCGGGCACACCCGCAACCACGGCGAGGCCGCCGTCCGCCGGGCCTGTTACGCCGCCGACCGCACCGGCCACATGATCCTGCAGACGCTGTACCAGAACTGCGTCAAGCAGGGCATCGAGTTCTTCAACGAGTTCTACGTGCTGGACCTGCTGCTGACCAAGACCGACGAGGGCGAGATCTGCACCGGCGCGGTGGCCTACGAGCTGGCCACCGGCGAGATCCACGTCTTCCAGGCCAAGTCGGTCGTGCTGGCCACCGGCGGCGCCGGCAAGATCTTCAAGACCACCTCCAACGCGCACACCCTGACCGGTGACGGCCTGGGCATCGTGTTCCGCAAGGGTCTGCCGCTGGAGGACATGGAGTTCTTCCAGTTCCACCCGACAGGCCTTGCGGGCCTCGGCATCCTGATCTCCGAGGCGGTCCGCGGCGAGGGCGGCATCCTGCGCAACGGTGACGGCGAACGCTTCATGGAGCGCTACGCACCGACCATCAAGGACCTCGCGCCCCGCGACATCGTCGCCAGGTCAATGGTTCTCGAGGTCCGCGAGGGCCGCGGCGCCGGTCCGAACAAGGACTACGTGCTGCTCGACGTCACCCACCTCGGCAAGGAGGTGCTGGAGACGAAACTGCCTGACATCGCGGAGTTCTCCCGCACCTACCTGGGTGTCGAGCCGCTCGACGAGCCGGTGCCGGTGTTCCCGACCTGCCACTACGTGATGGGCGGCATCCCGACCAACATCCAGGGTCAGGTGCTGGCCAACAACACCGACGTCGTGCCCGGGCTGTTCGCCGCCGGCGAGTGCGCCTGCGTCTCGGTGCACGGCTCCAACCGGCTGGGCACCAACTCGCTGCTGGACATCAACGTCTTCGGCCGCCGGGCCGGCATCGCCGCCGCCGACTACGCCAACGCCACCACCGATTTCACCGGACTGCCGGAGGAGCCGGCCGCCATCGTCGATCGACATGGTGCAGCAAGCTGCGGGAGTCCACCGGCACCGAGCGGGTCGCCGACATCCGCACCGCCCTGCAGACACGATGGACATCAACGCCGCCGTGTACCGCACCGAGGCCTCCCTGAAGGAGGCGCTGAACGACATCCGGCTGCTCAAGGAGCGCTACGCGCGGGTGTCCATCCAGGACAAGGGCCAGCGGTACAACACCGACCTGCTCGAGGCCGTCGAACTCGGCTTCCTGCTCGAACTCGCCGAGATCCTCGTGGTCGGCGCGCTGGTCCGGACCGAATCCCGCGGCGGGCACGCCCGGGAGGACTACCCGAACCGGGACGACACCAACTGGATGCGGCACACCATGGCCTACAAGCAGGGCATGGAACTCACCGCCGACATCCGCCTGGACTACAAGCCGGTCGTCCAGACCCGCTACCAGCCGATGGAGCGCAAGTACTGATGACGATCGCGTCCTGGAGACCGACCGGCCCGGCCGAGCGCCGGCGGACCCGACCTCACCTGCCGCCGGTGCCGGCCGGCGCCGTCATGCTGACCGTGCACATCCAGCGGTACAACCCCGAACTGGACGACCTGCCGCACACCGAGTCCTACCGGGTGCCGGCGCTGCCCGGTGACCGGCTGCTCAACGTGCTGCACTACATCAAGTGGTACATCGACGGCACCCTGACCTTCCGCCGGTCCTGCGCGCACGGCGTCTGCGGGTCCGACGCGATGCGGATCAACGGCCGAAACCGGCTGTGCTGCAAGGTCCTGGTCAAGGACCTGATCGGCGACAAGAAGAACGAGGTGACCGTCGAGCCGATCAAGGGCCTGCCGTTGCTCAAGGACCTGGTCGTCGACATGGAGCCGTTCTTCGACGCCTACCGGGCCGTCAAGCCGTTCCTGATCACCCACGGCCACGAGCCGACCCGGGAGTACGTCCAGTCCCAGAAGGACCGCGAACGGTTCGACGACACCACCAAGTGCATCCTGTGCGCGGCGTGCACCACGTCCTGCCCGGTGTACTGGTCCGAGGACGCCTACGTCGGCCCGGCGGCCATCGTCAACGCCCACCGGTTCATCTTCGACTCCCGCGACGAGGGCGGCCAGGAGCGGCTGGAGATCCTGTCCGACTCCGAGGGAGTCTGGCGCTGCCGCACCACCTTCAACTGCACCGACGCCTGCCCCCGCGGCATCCAGGTCACCAAGGCCATCCAAGAGGTCAAGCGCGCCCTGATGTTCCGCCGCATCTGAGCTGCCCGGCTTCCCGCACGCCGCCGATCGAGACGGAGCCGGCACTCCGCGCCAGGTTTCCGCATCCCGCCCGGGCAACTTGCACGCCGCGCCGGTCCCAGCCAACGCGGAGTGCACACCCTTGGCGCGGAGTGCTGCTCGGGGGCGCGGGGTGACACTCGGCGGCGCGTGATGGCACTCCACGGCGCGTGGTGGCACTCCACGGCGCGTGGCGACATTGCTGGCGCCCCGGCTGACCGCCGCTGACCTTGATCCCGAGGGTTCGGCAGTGCCCGGGATTAGTTGCGGCCGTTACTTGGTTGAAGCAGGCAGCACATCTGCTTTCAACCGAGAGGAACCGCTGGCATGGCCACGCAGGCATTGACGAAGACCACCTTTGAACCGACCGTCGACGCCGACGGCATTGTGATCGTCGACTTCTGGGCGGCCTGGTGCGGGCCGTGTGTGCGGTTCGCGCCGACCTTCGAGAAGGCGTCGGAGAAGCACCCCGACATCACCTTCGCCAAGGTCGACACCGAGGCCGAGCAGGAACTGGCCGGCGCCGCCGGTATCCGCTCGATCCCGACCCTGATGGCCTTCCGCGACGGCATCCTGGTCTTCTCCCAGCCCGGCGCGCTGCCGCCGGCGCAGCTGGAGCAGGTCATCGAGGGTGTCAAGGGTCTGGACATGGATGACGTCCGCGCCCAGGTTGCGCAGGCTCAGGCCGGAACAGGCCCAGACCGCGCAGGCTCAGACCGCCGCCCAGTAAGTCCCGTCGCCCGGTGATCGGGTACCATGCGTTTCAGCCGGGTTGCTCTTCGTCGTCCGCGTCGACAGAGCAGCCGGCTTCGTTGCTGCGCCCGAGCCGGTTCGGCGGCCTCGAGGAGCAGTGCGGCCAGCGCACCGCCGCCGAGCCGCTCGGCGGCCGCCGCCGCCCCGCAGACGATCTCCGCGTTTGCCAGTTCGTTCAGGTAACGCAGCGAGCACCGATTGGCCGGTCATCGCGGCGCTGTCCGCTGAGGCTGTCGCGGACAGCGGACCGAGGCTCCGACGGTGCATGCTGACCGTGGTCAACGCCGGGTGTGACGCCGCCACCTCGTCCAGGATCCGCGCCGCTCCCCCGCGTCGGCGGAGTTCGTCCCCGGAGCGGCCAACAGCTCCTCCAGCCGGACGATTCGGCCGTAGACGGCCGGATTGCTGATCTTCACCCGGGCCCCGGTGATCAGCTGACTGATCATCGGAGCGCTCAGCCCGATCACCGCGGCCAGCCGGGACTGGGAGATCTCGTAGCCCCTGAGCAGCCGGCCGAACCGATCGGCCCAGTTCTCGCCGTACATCTGCAACTGCTGCGCGCTGATCGACTGCTGATGGACGGTGGGGTTCACCTGTCCGGACACGGTTAGCCTCTTCCTTGACGTCGGGGCGATCAGGGGTGGCACTGGTTTGCCAATCGCATTTGCATGTGCAAACATCTACTCGTTTGCACCTGCAAATCATAGCGAAGGGGTAACCATGTCACCACTCACAGGTCGGCCTCGCAGAGCCATCGGCAGCGACGACCATCGCCAGGATCGGGAGTCGCAGCCGTTGTCGTCTCACTTGTTGCCGTCATCGGGCTGCTCACCGGCGGGAGTGCCGACGCGACAACACCCGCGGCCGGGACATGCACCCGGCAACACGCCTCCGTGCCGGTGATGATGGTGCTGGACGCGTCCGGATCGATGAACCAGACCGACGCCCCTGGCCCCCGCATCGACGCGGCCAAGGCCGCCGTCACCAGCCTCATCGACACCCTGCCACCGCAGACCCAGGTCGGACTGCAGGTCTACGGCACCGCAACCGGATCCACCGACGCCGAAAAGCAGGCCGGCTGCACCGATATCAAGACCCTGGCGCCGGTCGGACCACTCGACGCCGCAGCCTTGAAGTCCCAGGTCGCCGACGGTCATCGCGGCCGGCTACACCCCCATCGGCAACGCGCTGCGCGCCGCCGCCGACGCCCTGCCCAACGAGGGACCGCGGTCCATCGTGCTGGTCTCCGACGGCGAGGACACCTGCGCGCCGCCGGCCCCCTGCGACGTCGCCAGCGAACTGCACCAGCAGGGCATCGACCTGACCATCCACACCGTCGGGTTCAAGGTCGACCCCACCGCCCGCGAACAACTCTCCTGCATCGCCCAGACCACCGGCGGCACCTACAGCGACGCCGCCGACGCCGGCCAGCTCACCCAGGCCCTGGCCAGCAAGGTCGACTACGCCATCACCGGCTACACCACCTCGGGCACCCCCGTCACCGGCGCCGACCAGCCCTCCGAGCAAGCACCCCTGCTCACTCCCGGCCAGTACGTCGACACCTTCGCCGTCGGCGGCACGGCCGACACCGCCTCCGCCGGGACGACGAAGTACTACACGGTCCAGGTCCAGGACGGAATGCGGCCGTACATCTCGGCGACCATCGTTCCGCCGGACGACAACGTCGGTGGGACGCAGATCCTCGGCGTCGATCTGGACCTGATGCGTCGAGACCTGAAGTCGTGCAACAGCGACCGGGGATCTGTCGTCCTGAACGCGAATCCGCAACCAGGCCGCCACCGGCGTGCTCGACGGCCCGACGTTCGGTAGCAAACAGGCTCCGGCCGCCTGTCCGACCGATGGAGTGGCAATTCTGAAGGTCTCCCGCATCGGCACCGCCTGGGCCGACAAGCCGCTGCAGATGGAGATCGTGGTCCGGATGGAACCCCCGGCCGACGCCACCGGCCTGCTCCCGCCCGCGTCCGAGGGTGACGTCCTGGCCGCGCCCACCCACGGCACGCCCACGTCGGTGGCCGGCGGCAACAGCTTCAACGACGCACCCCGGCTCACCAGCGGCAGCACCTACTCGGACACCCTGATCACGGGCGAAAGTCGCTACTTCCGGGTTCCCGCTGCAATGGGGTCAGCGGATGACCTACCTGATCACGCGAGGTCGGGCCGGCACAGCCGCCACTCGGCGCGAATGGCTCCACCGTCTGGGTGGACACGTACAACCCGGTGCGCGCCGGGATCACCAATCTCGCCAACACCAGCGGATCGTCCTGGTTCGCCAATGCGGTCGATGACCGACCCTTCAGCGCCTCGACGCCGTACCCGGCGCGCTACACCAACCGCGACGGCACCAGCCAGCGCGAATTCTCGCTGGACGGTGACTACTACGTGCGGGTCAACGCGGATCGACACGAAAAAGAGCCATCCTCGACGACCTTCCTGATCACCGTGGTGGTCAGCGGCGACGTCGAGGCCGGGCCGGTCTACCAGGTCGCAGGCGCCGACGTAACCGCCACTGCAACAGGTTCGGCGTCCACTTCGGTCCTACCAGCGACCTCTCCGGCAGCATCGGCGACCTCGTCGCCGGCGACACCGTCAGCGACCCCGCCGGCCGGCACTTCGGCAAGCTCTGACCTGGCGGCACTGACCGGGCAGTCGGCGCCGACCTCCGAGCCGGCAGTTCCCGGCTGGGTCTGGGCTGCGGTGGCCGTCGTCGCGGCCGCCGCGGTGGCGGCTTTCCTCCTCGTGCGCTCCCGACGCCGGACCACCGACGCCGCGGGTCCCGATGGGACCGATCAGCCGGGCAGCCGCCACTGGTAGGTGCCGTCGGCCAGCGTGCAGACCAACGCAACGCCCTCGATGTCGGCGCGCCGGTCACCCTCCTGCTGCCAGGTGCAACCGGTGCCGGCCTGGACCGTCTCCAGGATTGCCGAGACAGTCGGACCGGCGGTCGGAGTCGCTGGAGGTGTCGACGTCTGCTGCGTGACGCTCGGCGGCGCAAAGGTCGACGGCGGCGTCTCGGACGGGTTGCCGGATGCACCGGGCAGCAGCCGGACCGCCAACACCAGCCCGGCCACCACCGTCGCGGCGACGATCAGCCATCCCCATCGACGCGTCGATCGCGCAGTGACCGAGGTGGCTGCGGGCGCATCGGGCGAGCGCTCACCGATTGGTCTGGGCTGATCAGCAACCTCTCTCGGCGCGGTGACCTCGACATCGATGATCGTCGCCCGCGGAACCGCCCGAGCCGGAACAGCTGCCGCCGCTTCGGCAGGTCCACGTGGGCCCCACCCCGGCGGCAGCTCGGGTAACTGGTCGAGAACCTCGATCGGGTCACCGTCACGGGTTCGCGGGGCGTTTTGCGACCAGCGTGCCGTCCAACAGGTCGGCCGCGGTTCGCGCGTCGACCGGTCGTTCCTCCGGGTCGTCGCGGAGCAGCGCATCGACGGTCCGGCGCAGACATCGTGATCCTTGATGGACGCAGATCATGTCGGCACCGCTCCCGACCGATTCCGCGCCCGCGATCATGGTCAGCGCCAGTCGGCCGACCGCGAACAGATCATGGCGCGGATCCGGCTGCGACCCCGCCCCTGAGCACCTCCGGAGGGACGTAACCGGGTGTGCCGATCACCATGCCGACCTGGGTGAGCCGGGCGTCCAGCCGACTGATCGTCAGCCCGAAATCGGTGAGCACGACGTGCAGCGAAGCGGCGCCGGTGGCCCGCAGCAGCAGGTTCGCCGGCTTGACGTCCCGGTGGATGAGCTGGGCGTCGTGCACGGCCTGTAAACCGGAGAGCACCTGCTTCAGGACGGCGGTCACCGTCTCCTCGGCGAGCGGGCCGTAATCCCCGATCAGCGTGTGCAGCGAGCCACCGGTCATCAACTCGCTGGCGATGAGCACGGTGCCGTCCTCGGCGACCCAGCTGTACGGGCTGACGATGTGCGGGTGGTCCAGCCGGACGGACTGTTCCCGGACGAATCGCAGCAGGTCACCGGCATCCCGCTGGCGCAGCAGCTTTGCGGCGCAGTACCGCTGCAGTTTCTGGTCGTAAGCCCGCCAGACGGTGCCCGACCCGCCGGACCCGATCGGATCGCACAGGGCGAACCGGCCGGCGATCACATCCGCCGTCACACCATCACCCCCCCATTTCGGCGCGCCCCAGCAGTATCCCAGCGCGCGGATCACCGGAAGCTCATCCGGGGCCGGATACAGTCGGGCCCGATGATCACCACCAAACCCCGCCGATCGGCGCACACCCTCACCGGCAGCACGCGGCGGAGGTCCGGAGCCGAGCGTTTGCGCTCAGCGCAGCAGTTGCCTGTTTGGTGGTTTCCACTGCCGCGATCGGGCTGCCCGTCGCGGGCGCTTCGGTGCCCGTCATCGCCGCGGCGCCGAACGGCGACCCGTACGTACCACCCAGCGTGACCGTCGAGACCCCGTCGACCGACGACTGCGCGCAGCGCACCCAGCCGCCACCGGCGGTCGACACCTCGGAGGACGTGCCGCCCGGCGCGACCGCCCCGCACCGTTGCCCGTGCCGGCGAACCCGGTCGGCGGCGGCCGGCTCGGCGAATGCGGGCTGATCGTGCCGGCCGGCGCTCCCCCGCTGCCGTCGGACATCTCGGCGGGCGCCTGGCTGATCGCCGACCTGGACACCGGCGAGGTGCTGGCCGCGAAGGATCCGCACGGCAGGTACCGGCCGGCCAGCACGCTCAAGCTGCTGACCGTGCAGCCGCTGCTGAAGAACCTGAAGAACCTCGATCTGATCGTCGACGGCACCGAGAACGACGCCGGTCAGGACGGCACCAGGGTCGGCATCGAGGCCGGCGGCAAGTACACCGTCCAGCAGTTGCTGACGTACCTGATCATCATTTCCGGCAACGACGCCGCGAACGCGCTGGCCAGGACCAACGGCGGCTACGACAAGACGATCGCCGACATGAACGCCACCGCGCAGGCGTTGGGCGCGCTGGACACCAGGGCGGCCACGGTGTCCGGGCTGGACGGCCCCGGGCAGTCGACGTCGGCCTACGACCTGGCGCTGTTCGCCAAGGCGGACATGGCGACCCCGTTGTTCCCGGAGATCGTGTCCAGCGTCGATGTGCGGGTGCCGGCTGCCGAGGGCGAGGGCTACATCGCCGCCAACGACAATCAGCTGCTCTACCAGTACCCGGGAGCGCTCGGCGGCAAGACCGGCTTCACCGACGACGCCGGCAACACCTACGTCGGGAATGGCCGGGCGGGACGGCCGGCGCCTGGTCGTCACGATGATGCACGGCACCCAGCAGCCGCGGCGGCAATGGATGCAGGGCGCGTCGCTGCTCGACTGGGGCTTCGCGCTGCCGGCGAACACACCGCCGGTCGGCACCCTGGTCAAGTCGCTGGCCGAGGCCACCGCCGTCGCCGCGGCGCCGACCCCGAGCACCACCGCCCCGATCAGTGCGGCATCGACCGGGTCGGCCAGCGCCACCAGTTCCGGTTCAGGCGCATCGACCTCGGAAGGTGCCCCCGAAACGACGTCATCGTCGACCTCGAGCGGGACGCCGACTGCGCTGATCCTGGCCGGTATCGGCCTGCTGATCGTCATTGCGGGAATCGGCCTGCTGCTGCGGCGCCGCCACCTGAACAAGCGCCCCGTGTTTGCCGGTGACGCCAAGCCAGCCGAGGCTGATGCAGAGACAGCGGCCGAGACCCCTGCCGAGGTAGCGACCGAGGCGGAGCCGGAGCCGGCTGCCGAAGCGGACCCGCTGGCCGACTCCACGACGGCTGACCCGGCCGAACCAGCCCCGGACTGAACCGTGCCGGACGCAACAGCGCCAGCCGCAACAGCCCCGGACGCGAACCAGGCCCGGACGCAACAGTCCCGGCCGAATCGGATCCGTCAGTCGAGACCGAGCCGGAGGCACCCACGACGGACCCGAAGAGCTGAGATCAGCGCCGTCGGCGCGCAGCACCCCAGCCCACGGCGGCACCGACCCCGACCAGCGCGGCGGCCCGGGTCGCGGAGACGTCCTTGCGCACCAGCAGCGTGGCCTCCGGCACCTCCGGCAGCGGGCCGTCGTCGAGTTCCGGGCCACCCTCCGCGGTGGCGATCCAGGCGGCGACGAACAGCACCAGCTGCGCCACCAGGTTGAAGAAGAACAGCAGCCCGATCACCGGGCCGAAGATGGCCGCCGTCTTCGACGTCGACCCGGCTCCGGGCAGCAGCACGATCAGCGCGTACTTCAGGATCTCGAAGCCGACCGCGGCCAGGATCGAGCCGCGCAACCGTGCCTTGAACGGCGACCGCAATTCCTTGCCGGGCAGCATGGTGTAGACCCACATGAAGATCAACACGTCGGCGGCCATGGCGATCAGCAGGGTGACGACGGTGATCACCGGGCCGAGCCACGCCTGATCACCCAGCCCCAACCAGTCCAGAACCTGGGTGGCGAACTGCGCGCCGAACGTGCTCAGTCCCAACGAGACGACGATCGCCACACCGAGGCCGGCCAGCGAGCCGAGGTCCTTGATGGTGGCGATGACGAAGTTGTCGACGGTGGCCTTGTCCTCCTCGAACTCCGGCCGCCAGATCGCCCTGGTCGCCTTGCGGAGGTTGCCCATCCAGCCGATGCCCGAGTACAGCGCGATCAACAGACCGACGATCCCGACGCCCAAGCGGGTTGGCCACCACGCTGTCGATCAATCCGGTGATCGGTGCGGCCAGTTCCTCCGGCAGCAGGATGGCGACCTGATTCTCCAGTTCGGTCAGCAGGTCCTGGTTGTTCTGCAGCACGATCCCGCCGATGGCAAAGCCGACCATCAGGATCGGCACCAGCGACAGGAACGAGAAGTACGTCATGGCCCCGGCGAACTGGCTGCCCAGCCGATCGCCGTACCGGGTGATCGCTGCGATCAGGTGCTTGACGCTCTTGTGTGACGCGATCCGCTTGCCGCGCAGGATCAACCGGCCGATCAGCGACGGCTTCGGCGGAATAGGTGCCTGCGCCGCTTCTTGGTTCGCGAGCTTCTGGATCGAGACCTTGGACGAACCGTTGGTGCCGGCCATGGGACCTCCTGGGTCGGACTGCACGAGCACGTTGGTGGTCTCAGCGAGTTGGTAGCAAACCCACCCTGTCGTACACCGCGGCGACCGTGGCGTCTGCGACCTGCCGAGCCCGCACCGCCCCGGCCGCCAGCACCCTGTCGAGTTCCCCCTGATCGTCGAGGTAAACCGCCACCTGGGCCTGCACGGGCTCGACAAAGCCCACCCAGACGTCGGCGAGGTCACCCTTCAGGTCGCCGTATCCCTTGCCCTCGTACTGCTTCTCCAGGGTCGGGATCGGTGTTTCGGTGAACACCGACAGCAGCGAGAGCAGGTTGGAAACGCCGGGCTTGGCCTTCTCGTCATACCGGATCTCCCGCTCGGCGTCGGTGACCGCTGACTTGATCTTCTTCACCGACGCCTTGACCGGGGCGAGCAGGTCGAGCGAACCACCGGGCGATGACTTGCTCATCTTCGCGCTCGGCTCGGACAGGTCGTAGATCTTCGCCGTCTCCTTGAGGATGTACGGCTCCGGCACCGTCAGCGTCGGTCCGTAGCGAGAGTTGAACCGCTGCGCCAGGTTTCGGGTGAGCTCCAGGTGCTGACGCTGGTCCTCGCCGACCGGGACAGCGTCCGCCTGATAGGCCAGGATGTCGGCTGCCTGCAGGATCGGGTAGGTGAACAGCCCGACGCTGGAGCGGTCGGCGCCGCCCTTCTGCGACTTGTCCTTGAACTGCGTCATCCGGCCGGCCTCGCCGAATCCGGTCATGCACTCCATCACCCAGGACAACTGCGTGTGCGCCGGCACATGGGACTGGACGAACAACGTGGACCGCTGCGGGTCGATACCCAGCGCCAGCAACTGCGCGGCGGCCACCCTGGTGCGCTGCCGCAGCACCGCCGGATCCTGGTCGACGGTGATCGCGTGCAGGTCGACGATCGAGTAGAACGTCTCGTGGCTGGCCTGCAGATCGACCCACTGCCGCAGCGCGCCGAGGTAGTTGCCGACGTGAAAAGAATCGGCGGTCGGCTGGATCCCGGACAGCACGCGAGGTTTGACGTCAGGCATGAACGCGATCTTGCCATCCGCACGAGGCTCACTCTGCCGCCGCACGGATCTCGATGCGGGCGATCCGGCGGCCCTCCATCGCCGTCACGGTCAGCACCCGGTCGGCGCACACCACCGAATCCCCGGCTTCGGGCAGCCTGCCCAGCCCGGCCATCAGGAATCCGGCGGCCGTGTCGTACGGGCCGGCAGGCAGCACGATGCCCGTGACCTCGGCGAAGTCGTCCAGGTTCAGCCGACCGTCGACCTCCTCCAACATGCCCCCTGCTCCATCGGGCTCGCCGCGCTGCCGCTCCCCCTGCTCCACCATTTCGCCGACGATCTCCTCGACCAGGTCCTCGAGGGTGACGATCCCGTCGGTGCCGCCGTATTCGTCGACCACGACCGCCAGGTGATCCCCGGACGTTCGCATCTCCTGCAGCGCATCGAGCACGCCCTTGGTGCCGGGCATCACCGTGACGGGATGGCAGACGTCGCCCACCGACGCTGCCCGGCCGAGCGGGTGGCTCGGCGACAGCAGGTCCCGCAGGTGCACGACGCCAACCACCTCGTCGGAGTCGTGCCCGATGACGGGATACCGGGAGTGCGGGTGGGTCAGGGCGATCCGGGACGCCCTGGACAGCGACATCGTCGCCGGCAGGAAGACGACGTCCGGCCGGGGCACCATCACCTCCCGCACCCGGGTGGTCTCGGCGTGGAAGACGTCGACGATCATCCGCCGCTCGACGCTGGTCAGGGATTCGTGCGCCAGCACCAGGGACCGTAGTTCGTCCTGACCCATCACCTCGCCACGGGCCTTCGGGTTGCCGCCGAGCAGTCTGACGAACAGGTCCGACGAGCGCCCCAGCAACCACACCACCGGGGTGAACAGCCGGGCCAGCACCGACAGCGGCCGGGCGCCGGCGAGTGCGATGGCCTCGCTGCGCTGCAGCCCGAGTCGCTTGGGGGTCAACTCGCCCAACACCAGCGAGCAGAACGAAATGATCAACGTGACCCCGACCAGGGCGACCGGTTCGGCAACCGTCGATTCCATCCCCATCTCGACCAGCCACGCCGAGACGTTCTCCGACACGGTCGCGGCACCGAACGCCGACGACAGCATCGTCGCGACGGTGACGCCGATCTGCACCGCGGCCAGGAACTGGGTGGGGTCGGAGACGAGCTTTTCCAGGAGCTGCCCGTTCCGTCCCTTGGTCGCGGCGAGCTGTTCGACCTGGCTCTGCCGCAGCGAGATCATCGCGACCTCGGCCGCGTTGAAGATGCCGCCGATGACGATGAACACCAGGACGACGGCGATGTCCCAGACCAGTTCACTCATGACGGCGTTCGGTGGATCCACGGTTCAAGATCGTACGGCGCAGCACGTCGACCAGGCGGCAGTGCCCGCCGGCGCACGGTGCGTCAGGCCATGTCGTCCAACGGTCGCAGCTCGTCGGCGTAGGACACCGACTTGCGCCGCAACTGCCCGCTGGCGCCCAGCGTGTACTGACCCATCCGCCACAGCGGCGGCGAGTAGGCGTGCACGGAGACGCTGCCCGGGTCCCGCCCGGTCAGCCGGTGGATGTGGTCGGGCCCGAAGCTGAAGGCCGACCCGGCGTGGATCTCGGTCTCGATGCTCGGGGTGCCGATCGCCAGGTTGTGCTCGGTCAGCGTCCCCTGGGTGACGGCCACGGCCCCGGACGAGATGTCGTGGTCGTGCCAGCCGGTGTCGTTCTGCGGCGTCCAGCAGAGCAGCCAGACGTCGACGTGGGTGTCCCGGTGCAGGCTGACGTAGTGCCGCTTGTCGTCGCTGAAGGCGACGTGCTGCTGCAGGCCTGCGGCGTTGGCCGCGATGGACCCGGCCAGCGAGAGCAGTTCTGCCTGGTCCAGATCGCGACCGGGCAGGGTGTCCAGGGTGAGGGCGCCGCGGTCGGCCGCGATGGCGTCGATGGTGACGGCCTGCCGGGCGGGAACGGTGTCCTGGTCGACCCGGCCGGCGATGTCGGCGGCGCTGTATTTCGGCAGTGGGTCACAGGGCCCGACTTCCTGGGATCGGACGACTGAATCGCCGCGGAGTGTCGAGTCGACGGACGTTGTTGGCGCGGTCATGAGCGTGTTCCTTCCAGGAGTCGGAGCGGGTTGGTGTGCCGGAATGCTTGATCGAGCGCGTCACCCTGATCGGTGACGAAGGGCAGGCCGTACGGCCGGTCGCTGCCGATGACGATCGGGTCGACGCCGAGGACCCGGATCAGGCTGTCAACGCCCTGCCGGGCGTAGGACGAGGTGTCGACGAAGGTGTTCTGGTCGACCACCAGCGGTCGGCCGCCCCTGGCCAGGAAGCGCTCGTGATGCACGGGCGCCAGTCCGGCGCCGGCGGCGAAGCAGATCCGCAGGTCCGGGAACAACGACCGGCCGACCGCGTGCCAGGACCACCAGGCGGCCAACATCTGGCGGGGTAATCGACGACCGCCGCCCACCACGACGGCCGAACGTCAGCCGGGTCGGTCGACCGGCTGCGACCGGACCGGGATGGACGAACACCGGCCGGTCCGCCGCCGCCGCCACCGCCAGCACGGTCGGACAATTTCTCCAGCTGCGATGGCGTCGACAGCCAGGTGGCCGGAATCTGCAGCCCGACGAACCCGTCGGCCAGCAGCTTGGCCACGCCGTCCAGATCGGGATCCTGCCGGCTGACCGACGACCCAGGCGTCGAAGTCCGGCCGCAGCGCAGCGGCGCCGTCGTGCCAGGCGTCGAGCAGTTGCGCTCCCTCGTCGGCGGGCAGGTCCTCGATGCCGAGCGGGCTGGACAAGCCGAGCACGATCCGCCCGCCGTCCAGGGCTCGCCGCGCGGTCGTCAGGTGATCGTCGGGGGTGACGTCGTACGGCGGCTCCCCGTCCAGCAGCAGGGTCCAGCCGTCGAGCCGGGGTGGGTGCCGGCGCGCGCGCAAGCGCCTCGATCAACTCGGGTGGCCAGAGGTGCTGGTGCACGTCGATCGCCGGGGACGGCGTCATGGGGTTCCGTTCGAGGGGCTACCGACCACACCGCGGTCAGGAGCAAGCAGCGGAAATACCGGGGCGAGAAATCGGACGTCGCTGATCGGTCGGAATTCCGACAGGTGCTGCCGGGATCAGCGCGTCAGCGCAGACACAAGGCGCTGGCGACCCGCTGCAGGTCGACATGCCGGCGGCGATGATTCAACCGCGCGTGCGGGCAGCGGCACCACGAGGGCGCTCCGCTTGACCGATGTCATCCGCACACCTGGAACCTAGGGAACCCTGACGTGCATGTCAACGATCTTGGCCCGCGCCCCACTGTGATGTTCGCGGATCAGCGGTCCGCGTCAGATCTTCGTGGTCGGAGGCCCTGGTAGGTTGCCGACCGACTCGGTGGAGATGTGAGCGACGGGATTTCGTGATGAATTCGGCACGATCATGATCGTCCGGGCGTTGTCGATCGCCGGTTCCGACCCATCGGGTGGCGCGGGCATCCAGGCCGATCTGAAGTCGTTCGCCGCGCAGGGCGCGTACGGGATGGCCGCCATCGCATCACTGACCGCGCAGAACACCCGCGGGGTGCGGCGGCGTGTTCACCCCACCCGCGGACTTCCTGGCGCAGCAGCTCGACGCGATCAGCGACGACATCACGGTCGACGCGGTCAAGATCGGCATGCTGGGGACGGCCGACAACATCACGCGTCGTCGCGGCCTGGTTGACCGCGCATCGGCCGCCGTTCGTGGTGCTCGACCCGGTGATGGTGGCCACCAGCGGGGACCGGCTGTTGGATCCGGACGCCGAGCAGGCGATGCGGGCGCTGCTGCCGCTCGCCGACGTGATCACCCCGAATCTCGCCGAACTCGCGGTCCTGGTCGACGAGCAGCCCGTCACCGACCTGACGGCTGCGATCGACCAGGGCCGTCGGCTGGCCGCCCGAACGGGTGCCCGGGTGCTGGTCAAGGGCGGACACCTGCCGGGCCCTACCACCGACGCGAATTCCGTCGATGGGTCCGGCACCTCGACCGACGCATTGGTCGACCCGGACGGCAGCCACGTGCTGCTGCCCGGACCCTGGATCAGGACGAACAACACCCACGGCACCGGCTGCTCGCTGTCCTCCGCGCTGGCCGCCCTGCGGCCGCAGCGGGACAGTTGGGCCGCGGCGGCGGCGGATGCCAAGGCGTGGCTCTCCGGCGCGCTGGCCGCCTCCGACCAGCTCGACGTCGGGTCTGGCGCCGGACCGGTCCACCACTTTCACCACCTGTGGCCGGCAGCGGACGACGTTCTCTGCGCGAATGTGGGCGCAGATCGCGCCGATCCGCGAAGCCATCGAAACGATGCCCTTCATCCGGGCGCTGGCCGACGGCAGCCTGCCGTGGCCGAACTTCCGGTTCTACCTGGCGCAGGACGCCCACTACCTCCGGGAGTACGCCCGCTGCCTGGCCAGGGTCGCGGCCCTTGCGCCCGACCAGGATGCGCAGGAATTCTTCGCGAAAGCCTCCGCCGGAGCCCTGACTGCAGAAATGTCGCTGCACCGATCGCTGCTCAGCGAACACGGCGAAACCCTTGCCGGAGTTGAGGTCTCACCCATCACCGCGGCGTATGTCGACCACCTGCACCGGGCCTGCGCAGCGGGCGATTACCCAGAAGCGATCGCTGCCGTGCTGCCCTGCTTCTGGCTGTACCAACACATCGGCGAGCAACTCGCGCTATCGAGCCGTTCCACCGGCGGTTTCACCGAGGCCGGCAACGAACACCCCTACGCCGCCTGGATCGACACCTACGCCGACCCGGAATTCGCCGGGCTCACCACGGCGGCGATCGGCTTCACCGACCGGGCAGCCGTGCAGCGCGTCGCCCGACCAGCTCCGCACCATGACGACGGCATTCGAGCGGTCCAGCCGCTACGAGTGGATGTTCTTCGACCAGGGCACAGCAATGCCCCGCTGGCCCGGTGCCAGCGGGGCAGGTCGCGGACGAACCCATCAGCCGAGCCGCGCCTGCAGGTTCTCGTCCAGGGTGTTCAGGAAGTCCTCGGTGGTCTGCCATTCCTGGTCCGGGCCGACCAGACCGGCCAGGTCCTTGGTCATCGCGCCGCTCTCCACGGTCTTGATGATCACGTCCTCCAGGGCGTCGGCGAAGCCGATCACCTCTGGGGTGGAGTCGAGCTTGCCGCGGTGCTTGAGCCCGCCGGTCCAGGCGTAGATGGACGCGATCGGGTTGGTCGAGGTCGGCTTGCCGGCCTGGTGCTGGCGGTAGTGCCGGGTGACGGTGCCGTGCGCGGCCTCCGCCTCGACGACGCTGCCGTCCGGGGTGGACAGCACCGAGGTCATCAGGCCGAGCGAACCGAAGCCCTGCGCGACGGTGTCGGACTGGACGTCACCGTCGTAGTTCTTGCAGGCCCAGACGTAGCCGCCCTCCCACTTCAGCGCGGAGGCGACCATGTCGTCGATCAGCCGGTGCTCGTAGGTCAGCCCGGCCGCCTTGTACAGATCGGCGAACTCGGTGTCGAACACCTCCTGGAAGATGTCCTTGAACCGGCCGTCATAGGTCTTCAGGATGGTGTTCTTGGTCGACAGGTACACCGGGTAGTTCCTGGCCAGGCCGTAGTTCAGAGAGGCCTTGGCGAAGTCCCGGATCGAGTCGTCCAGGTTGTACATGGCCAGCGCGACACCGGCGGCGGGCGCGTCGTAGACCAGCGCCTCGATCGGCGCCGATCCGTCCTCCGGGATGAACGACATCATCAGCTTGCCCTTGCCGGGGAACTTGAAGTCGGTGGCGCGGTACTGATCGCCGAAGGCATGACGACCGACGATGATCGGCTTCGTCCAGCCCGGGACCAGCCGCGGGATGTTCGAGATGATGATCGGCTCGCGGAAGATGACGCCGCCGAGAATGTTGCGGATCGTGCCGTTCGGCGAGCGCCACATCTTCTTCAGGCCGAACTCCTCGACCCGGGCCTCGTCCGGGGTGATGGTCGCGCACTTCACGCCGACGCCGTGCTTCTGGATCGCGTGCGCCGCGTCGATGGTGATCTGGTCGTTCGTGTCGTCCCGACTCTCGATGCCGAGGTCGTAGTACTCCAGGTTCACGTCCAGGTACGGCAGGATCAGTTTGTCCTTGATGAACTGCCAGATGATGCGGGTCATCTCGTCGCCGTCGAGCTCGACGACCGTGCCCGTCACCTTGATCTTCGACATGAGCTGTCGTCTCCCTTTCGAAGGCGTCATCTGTCTTGGTAACCGTCCTGCAACTGTTCAGCGGCGCGGACGGTAATCGTGGTGCGAAATCTCCGGGCTGACCGTACCGTCAGGCCTCGAACGTGGGACGCGGCGGGTCGGGGCCTGCCGCGATGAGGCTTGTGCTTGCACCGTCTGGGGGACGAAAGCCGTGGGTTCTGGTCGTTTCGAAGGGGATCGCAAAGCGGCCTGGACCGGGATGTTGACGTCCCACGCCAGAACGATGAAGCGGCTGGGCCAGGAGCTCGACGATGCCGGCAAGATTCCGCTGAACACCTACGACGTCCTGGTGCAGCTGACCGAGGCCGGCGGGCGGCTCCGGCTGCGGGATCTGGTCGAACGGGTGCTGCTCTCCCAGCCGGGCCTGTCCCGCAAGGTCGCCCGAATGGAGGACGAGGGCCTGGTCGAGCGGCTGCCCGATCCGCACGACGGCCGGGGCGTGCTGGTCCGGATGACCAGATCGGGCCGGGCCGCGCTGAGCAGTGCGGCGATCGTGCACATCGCCGGCGTCGAGCGTGAGTTCACCTCCCGGATCACCGACGAAGAAGCCGCCACCCTGGCCAAGGTGTTCGCCCGGCTGCTGGAGGAGAGCGAATCCGCGTAGAACAGATCGCCTGGCGCATTGTGGCGGGCAAGCACGCGCGTCACACTGTTGGTACTGGCGGCACCACCCGGGTCATTTGTCGGCCCGTCCGGTTCGGGGAATATGCGAGTGCATGGAAACGCTGTTGTGTCATACACCCTGTAGCTGGAGGTCCGGATGCCAACGGTCACCGTCTCGAATGTGCTGACGCTGCCACGTGTTCCGAGCCCGGACCCGGCGCGTAGCGGTGTCCCGGCCGGTCACGCAGCATCACCACCTCCACCCACGGCTTCGAGGGCGAGGGCTTTCCGGTTCGCCGCGCCTTCGCCGGCGTCGACCTGGCCACGCTCGACCCGTTCCTGCACCTGGACCAGATGGGTGAGGTCGACTACGCGCCGGGCGAGCCGAAGGGCACCCCGTGGCATCCGCACCGCGGTTTCGAAACCGTCACCTACATGATCGACGGCGAGATGCAGCACCACGATTCGCAGGGTGGCGGCGGGTTGATCGGCGGCGGCGACACGCAATGGATGACGGCCGGAGCCGGGATCCTGCACATCGAGACCCCGCCCGAACATCTGGTGACGTCCGGCGGGCTGTTCCACGGCTTCCAGCTGTGGGTCAACCTGCCGAAGGCGATGAAGTTCGCCGATCCGCGCTACCAGGACATCGGCTCCGCACAGGTTGCGCTGGTGACCAGCGCCGACGGCGGTGGGCTGCTGCGGGTGATCGCCGGCGAGCTCGGCGAACACCATGGCCCCGGCTCCACCCACACCCCGATCACCCTGGTGCACGCCACGGTGCATCCCGGTGCGCAACTGCGGCTGCCCTGGCCGGCCGAGCGCAACGCGCTGGTCTTCAACCTGGGTGGGCGGGCGACCGTCGGTGAAGCGCGACAGCCGCTGCTCGAGGGCCAACTGGCGGTCTTCGGCGCGGGTGACTGCCATGACGATCGGCGCCGAGACCGGCCAGGACGCCCGCCACGCCGGCGGAGTCGAGCTGTTGATCCTCGGTGGGCGGCCGATCAACGAGCCGGTCGCGATGTACGGGCCTTTCGTGATGAACACCCGTCAGGAACTGCAGGAGGCGTTCGCCGACTATCAGGCCGGACGCCTCGGCGTCATTCCTGCGCAGTACCTGCCGCACACCTGACCCGCTTACGGGATACCGACGGCCAAGGCGATCATCATCGCTGCCGCGGTGAAGTAGAACAGCAGGTCGAAGCCCTTGCCGCGGACCGCGAGCACCCCGATCGTCCGCTCGCTGAGCACGATCCGAAACAGCGCGGCGAGCACCATGGAGACCCCGAGAGCGAAGGTGCCGCGGCGCCAGTAGGCGAACGCGATCAGCAGCAGACGCGGCCGCAACGATCGACAGCACCACGGTGATCGGGATGGCACGCAGGATCGGTCGGCGCGATGCGACGTCCATGGCATCCTCTCGCCGGCAGATGTTGGTGGGCTACTGCTCGGACTTTAGGGGCGACGCGAGCGTTCAGGCGGCGCGGGCTTCCGCGGCGTCCACCACATTGGACAACAGCATCGCCCTGGTCATCGGGCCGACACCGCCGGGATTGGGCGCGATGAATCCGGCCACCTCCGCCACCTCAGGGGCGATGTCGCCGACGATGCGGCCGTTCACCCTGCTCACCCCGACGTCGAGCACGGCGGCGCCGGGCTTGACCATGTCGGCGGTGATCAGCCAGGGGACGCCGGCAGCGGCGATGACGATGTCCGCCTGCGAGACCATCGCCGGCAGGTTCCGGGTGCCGGTGTGGCACAGGGTGACGGTGGCGTTCTCGCTGCGCCGGGTCAGCAGCAGACCCATCGGCCGCCCGACGGTGAGTCCGCGCCCGACCACGACGGCATGCGCGCCGTTGATCGGCACGTCGTACCGGCGGAGCAGTTCGATGATGCCCATCGGGGTGCATGGCAGGGGCGCCGGTTTGCCGAGCACCAGCGATCCCAGGTTGAACGGGTGCAGGCCGTCGACGTCCTTCGCCGGGTCGACCCGGCTCAGGATGGCGAACTCGTCCAGGCCGGTCGGTTGCTGCACGAGGAACGCCGTACACGACGGATCCGCGTTGAGTTCGTCGACGACCGCCTCCACCTCGGTCTGACTGGTGCCGGCGGGTAGCTCGCGTTGGATGCTGGCGATGCCCAGTTCGGCGCAGTCACGGTGTTTCGCCGAGACGTACCAGCGACTGGCCGGGTCGTCACCGACCAACACCGTGCCAAGTCCCGGGACGACGCCCCTGGCCGCCAGGGTCTGTACCCGGCCACGGAGTTCGGCCTTGATCGCGGCCAATGTTGCTCGGCCGTCCAGGATCGTCGCGGTCACGAGGGGTCATGATGCCACCTGCGCAATGGTGGTCTTGCTCGCCGATGCCTGGTTCAGCCGCCTGGGCCAACCAGCACGATGCGACAACCAGATTGTGGACAACCCGCCCACCAGTGGGCCGTTTGAGAGCGACTATGCCGCCAGGACCTTGATCAGCAACCGGCGTTCGATCGAGGTCGTCGCTGCCGGGAGCCGCGTCCGCCGGGAGCCGGTGGGCCGGTATTCGATGGGCCGGTCCTCGGCCCAGGGTGTTGATCGTGGTGGCATGGGCGGCACGCTCCTGGCGGTGTGCCCGGTCGGGGTGGTGATGGTGATCCCGTGCTCGTCGACCTCGGAGCGCCACCCGGGTTCCTCTTTGGTGTAGTTGCACCGCTCGCACAATCCCTGACCGTTCGTTGTTCTGGTCGGGCCGCCGTTGTCGTGGGACACCACGTGATCGGCATGCCGGATCGGGGCATCACAGAACGGGCCACGGCACGTCTGATCCCGGGCCACCAGGAACTGCCGGGCAGCAGGGGAGAACACCCGGCGTTTGGAGTCCGCGTCGATCAACTGCCCGGTCCCCGGGTCGGTGTACAACCGGCGGATCCAGGATCTGATCTTTGGTGAGGCGCCCCGGACCAGCCGGCGGGCCAACGGCGCCGGGATCGGCCCGTACCCGGTCAGAAACGCCGGTTCGTTATCCCCGTCGAACAGCGTCCGGTCGCTCATCACCAACCCGATATCCAAGCCCACCCCCGGCGGGATCACCCCCACAGCAGCAGGTCCAGCAATGTCTTCACCGGTCGGTCCAGACGAATCGGCGCCGGGATCAAGATCAGGATCTGCATCGGCACCACGAACTTCGCCCGACCCGGCAGCTACACCCGTGGCGGCTGTGACCGAACCTGTTGCGGTACCGACCTTCTCACCGCTCCGGGCGCCACAGGACCGCACACCAACACCAACACCAACACCAGCACCAACACCATGGGACAGGGCATCCGCAGAGCCTGCGGGAACGTCGCTATCAGCAGCGGTGAAACGACCGGCAGCAACCCGGCCACCCGGGCGGGTCGGCAACCCGGCAACCCCCGACGCCGCCGCGTCCGGTGCGGTGATCCGGGACACGAACTCATCGGCCATCACCTGCCCACGCGACCGCGGATCCCCCGCCGCCTTCGCCGCCGCCGCGTGCTTGACCAACGCCGCGTACACCGCAACACCCCACGCCACCGGCACCAACGCCGTCACATACGTCATCAAATCCGGCGCCGGCCGGCAACTCACCCGCCGATCCCTCTCCGCCTTCGCCGCCCGCGCCACGTACACCCCAGGATCCAGCCGCTGCCCGATCCGCGCCGCCGCCTGCGCCGTCTTCTGATCGCTGAGCCCACCAAGTTTCCCGGCCAACTCCGCATCCACCTGCCGCCGGTGCCCCACCTCCAGACACGCTGTCTCCCGCACGACCAACGTGGCCCGCCACTCACTGATCACCCCCGCCCGCAACGCCGCCAACACGTTCGGCATCTCCGCCGTCAGCACCTGCGCCAACCCCACATGCCGGCCACCCCGGAACGGCGACTCCTGACGCGCCACCGCGACCTGCGCCGACACACTCCGCCTGGCCCGCTCATCCCGCGCCCGCTTCGTCGACAACCCCGCCGTCTGCGACGCCACGAACGCCACCGTCAACTCCGCCTGCGCCGCCGCACACGCCGCCTTGATCCGCTCCAACTCCCGGATCCGGTCAATCCGCTCCACATCATCAGCCCGCACATCCATCCCGCCGAGCTGCTCCACCCACCCCGCCAGATCACCAGAAGACAGCCCGGAACCCGGCTGCTCGTTACCCGACGCCTCGATCATGTGTTCGATTCTATCGGACACATCGCTGCAGATCAAGCGGTAATTCCGAACACTTGTTTCAAGTGGCAGTCATTGGCGTGGCTTGCGGTCGGGACTACCAGGGCATGAGGTGGCAGGGGAATCAGCATGCCTGTCGGCGCCGCAGCGGGTCTCAAGATGGCCGGATCCTCGAACGCCAGGTTCGCCGAACCAGCGCTCCCCAGAACCGGAACGCCTCCATCCCCGGCCGTCGCTCCAGCAGCACCGCGTGCCCAGTCCATATCCCATGGATCCCTGCCGCGAATCGCTTCCACGCCTACCTTGGGGACATGGCCGCGCCTACCGAACTCAAACCCCCGAACCCCACCCTCGCAGACCCTCGACGAGCAACCGCCGGACCTGCTGTCCGCCGACCTGTTCGGCTACGAGGCCATGCTGGCCCCCGACGAGTGGGACGTCGTGCGCCGAACCCGTGAATTCATGGCCACCCACGTCGCACCCATCGCGCAGGACTGCTGGGCCAGAGCAGAGTTCCCGTTCCAGATCATCGAGCCGCTGGCAAAGGTCGGCATCATCGGGCGGGCCTACGGTCTCGACAACGCGCCCGCGGCCAGCCAACTTCTCACGGGTTTCATCGGACTGGAGATTGCCAGGGTCGACCCGTCGATCGCGACCTTCATCGGCGTGCACAGCGGCCTGGCGATGGGCACCATTGTGCTGTGCGGCTCACCCGAACAGCAGGACCGCTGGCTTCCGGCAATGCAGCGGATGGAACTGATCGGCGCCTTCGGACTGACCGAACCGGACGGCGGATCGGATGTCGCCGGCGGCATGCGCACCACCGCGAAACGCATTGGTGACGAGTGGGTGATCAACGGCGCGAAACGGTGGATCGGTAACGCGACCTTCGCCGACCTGACCGTCATCTGGGCTCGGGATGTCGACGACGACCAGGTCAAGGGATTCGTCATCGAGAAGGACACTCCTGGCTTTGTCGCCACCAAGATCGAAAACAAGGCGTCGCTACGGACCGTGCAGAATGCGGACATTGTGCTGACCGATTGCCGGGTCGGCGAGGCCAACCGCCTCCAGAAGGCGAACTCGTTCCGGGACACCGCCCGGGTCCTGCGCACCACCCGTGGTGGGGTGACCTGGTCGGCGGTCGGCTGTCAGATCGGCGCCTACGACGCGGCAGTCGCGTACGCCAAGGAGCGTCATCAATTCGGTAAACCGATCGGCCATTTCCAGCTGATCCAGGATCTGCTGGCCCGCATGCTCGGCAATATCACCGCATCGTTGGGAATGGCGGTGCGGGTCTCGCAATTGCAACAGCAGGGCATTTTCCTCGACGAGCAGGCCGCATTGGCGAAATGGTATTCCACCACCCGCCTCCGGGAAACCGCCGCGTGGGCGCGAGAGATCATGGGCGGCAACGGCATTCTACTCGACCGGGACGCGGTGCGATTCTTCGCCGATGCCGAGGCGCTGTACTCCTACGAAGGCACGGCGCAGATCAACGCGCTCATCGTCGGCCGCGCCATCACCGGGAAATCCGCTTTCGTCTAAGCCGCTCAGTCAGTGCGGGCCCACCGCGATCTCGTCACCCAGGCTGGCGCCGAGCAGGAATTCCAGCCGGTCGCCGCTCCAGAATTTGCCCGGGTCGTACCAGTTCTGCGGCCGCTCCGCGGGCAGCAGGCCCATTGCCTGGTAGGTGACCGCAACCAGTTCGGCGCAGTAGATCGTCTCGGCGGACCGGTGGTACCGCAACCGTCCGGTCAGCCAGCCCTGCGCCAAACCGCGGGTCGTCGGGAACGGCTTTCCGTCCAGCCTGGCGATCGTCTTGAGGACGGCGTCCTCCATCTCCTTGGTGACGTCGTAGGAGAGCTGCCGCATCCAGGCCCGAGCGTGGTACCGCTCGTTCCAGAGCGTCACCGCGTCGGACAGATCGTGCAGCTGTACGCCCCGCTGCCGCTGACCGGTCCACATGTCCGGCAGCGACCGACCCAGCTCCGCATGCCACAGCAGCGGCGGCAGGTCGTCCAGCACGACCGCCATCCCGACGTGGTTGACGGGCGAATTGGTCAGCGTCTGAATGGCCCGGTCGGCGGGCGTCGATCCACGGAAGAGCCACACATCCCCGGTCCGGGTGAGGTCGACGGCGTCCCTCAGGCTCAGGCTGCTGCCGGGTCGGGTGTGGGGCATCCGGCTAGGTTATCGACATGCGGGTCTGGAAATGGATAGGTGTCGCCGGAGTGGCCGGCGTCGCGGCGACCGGTGCGGTGATCGCCCGGAACGAGCGTCAGCGACGGGCCTACACCCCCGATGACGTCCGGGCCCGGCTGCACGAACGCGCCGCGACCATCGATCATGCTGCCGAACCGGTCGCGGCTCGGACACCCGAAAAGGGTCTGCTCAAGCGAATTTCGGCCCGCCTGCGCCGGTGACCATGCCGCGCGATCTATTCCGGCGGGGGTTGCAGAACCAGACCGTGCGCGGTGGCGAACAGCACCGCCTGCTCGACATCGACGACGGCCCCGGCCAGGGCCGCACCCACCCACAGCCCGGCATCGATCCGCGCCCCGCGCAGATCCGCGCCGGTGACATCCAACCGCTCGGTGCGCGCCCCCATCAGATCGGCACCGCGCAGGTTGCAGCCGGAAAGATTGGCGCCCACCAGGTTCGCCTCCCGCATCCGCAGTCCGGAGAGGTCCGTTCCGGTCAGCTTCGCCCCGGCCAGCGAGACCAGCGTCAGGTCGCAATCCCGCAGCGAGATCGGCAGCATCCGGCAGTCGGTGAACGTCGAACCGGTCAGCCGGCAACCAGTGAGCGACGCGCGATGCAGCGCGGACCGTTCGAAGGTGCAGGAGGAGAACGAGCTCGCCTGGTGACTGCTGCCGTACAGCTCGGTGCCGACAAACCGGCACCGCTCGAACGTCACCCGCCTGGTCCGGACGTCCACCAATGACGCATCAGTGAAATCACAGTCGCTGAAAGTAACGTCTTCCAGTGTCGACCCGGCTAGGTCGACGTCGGCGAAATCCTCTTCCGAGTAAACACTCTCGGTCAGCTGTAGCGTCATTCTCAGTGGAAGAAGTGCCGGGTGCCGGTGACATACATGCTGACCCCGGCCGCATCGGCCGCCGCGATCACCTCCGGATCGCGCACCGATCCGCCCGGTTGGACAACGGCCCGCACACCACCGGCAATCAGGATTTCCAGCCCGTCGGCGAACGGGAAGAACGCATCGGAGGCCGCCACCGAACCGACCGCCCGCTCCCCCGCTCGCTCCACGGCCAGCCGCGCCGAATCGACCCGGTTGACCTGACCCATCCCGATCCCGACGCTGGCACCGCCGGCGGCGAGCAGGATGGCGTTGGACTTCACCGAACGGCAAGCGCGCCAAGCGAAGTCGAGATCGTCCAGGGTCGCGGCATCGACCGCGGGCCCGGCAACCAGGGTCCAGGACGCCGGATCGTCCCCGGGCGCGTCCAGCCGGTCCCGCATCTGCACCAGCAGACCACCGGAAATGGCCCTGAACTCCGCCGGATCCGGGGCGCTGTCGGCCGGCATCACCAGCAGTCGAATGTTCTTCTTCCGGGTCAGGATCTCCAGCGCCTCGGGCGAAAAGCCCGGCGCCAAAAGCACTTCGGTGAACACCTCGGCGATCTGCCCGGCCAGTCCCGCGGTCACCGGACGATTGACGGCGATGACGCCGCCGAAGGCGGACACCGGATCGCAGGCATGTGCCCGTTGGTGGGCGACGGCGACGTCGGCATCGACGCCGCCGGCCACGGCTGCGATGCCACAGGGGTTGGCGTGCTTGATGATCGCCACCGCCGGATCGGCGAAGTCACTCGCCGCGCGCCACGCGGCGTCGACGTCGACGTAGTTGTTGTAACTCATCTCCTTGCCGTGCAATTGCTCGGCGGAGGCCAGACCGGGCCGCCAGTGCCGGTAGAGAGCAGCCTGCTGGTGCGGGTTCTCGCCGTAGCGGAGTGCGGAGACCTTGTCCCAGGTGGCGCCCGTCCATTCCGGCCAGCCGTCGTCCGGAGCGACCGCACCGTTCAGATATGACGCAACCGCCACGTCGTAGGCCGCGGTGTGCGAGAATGCCGCCGCCGCCAGCGAGGTCCGCTCGGCAAGGGTGAAACCACCTGCAGCGATTGCCTTTTCGATCTCCGGATACCTGCCAGGATCGACCACCACCGCAACGGACGGGTGATTCTTCGCCGACGCCCGGATCATCGCCGGCCCGCCGATGTCGATCTGCTCGACGCATTCGTCCTGCGACGCACCGGCGGCGACCGTCTCCCGGAACGGGTAGAGATTGACCACCACCAGGTCGAACGGCTCGATGCCCAGGTCCGCGATCTGCTGCAGGTGTGCAGGAAGCCGGGTATCGGCCAGCAGCCCGCCGTGGATCGACGGATGCAGGGTCTTCACCCGGCCGTCGAGGCATTCGGGGAATCCGGTGACCTGCTCGACCGGGGTGACCGGCAGGCCCGCGTCGGCGATCGCGCGTGCCGAGCCGCCGGTGGACACCAGGGCAACCCCGGCGGCGTCCAGCAACCTGGCCAGCTCGATCAGGCCGGTCTTGTCCGACACCGACAGCAGGGCACGCCGGATCGGCCGTCGGCCGGCATCAGTGGCGCCTGCCGGATCCGGGGTGCTCGCCGGATCCGCGCTCGTCGCTGAGGTCACACCATCCGTCGTCATCCGACGCTCACCTTTCGTCCGGTCACCGCATAGGGGGCACTGGTCAACGCCGAGACGACCTCGACCAGCAGCGTTCGCTCGGCGACCTTGATCCGTTCGTGCAGCGCGGCGACGTCGTCGTCGTCGTGGACGGGGACGGCGCGTTGCGCGACGATCGGTCCGGCGTCGACTCCGCCATCGACCAGGAACACGGTGCAACCAGTGAGTTTCACCCCATGTGCGAGGGCGTCGGCGGGGGCATGCATGCCCGGAAATGCGGGCAGCAGGGACGGATGGGCGTTGACCACCCGGTCGGGGAAGGCAGCCAGGAAAACGGGTCCGACCAGTTTCATGAAGCCGGCGAGGACGACCAGGTCAGCGTTGAAGGACGCGGTCAACACCGCCAAGCCGCGATTCCAGGCTGCCCGATCCGCATGGTCGGCGATGCGACAGGAAAAGGTCGGCACACCCGCGGCGTCCGCCCGGTCAAGGGCGCCGCAACTGGTCAGGTCCGAGCCGACGGCGGCGATCCGGTAGGGCTTGGGTGCCGGGTCATCCAGCAGAGCCTGCAGGAGGGTGCCTGATCCGGACGCCAGGACCACGACGTTCTTGACGAGGGTCACTGGTGCTTCTCTCAGAATCGGGCGGGCGGCAGGCGGGTCAAGGGTAATCGACCGGCCCGGTCGCTCAGGACGAGGATGGGCGGACATGTATCACCCAGCAACCGGCACCATCCCCATGGTGGGCGTCGAGCAGCTTTCTGGCTGCGGAACCGACCGCAAGCGCCGAGAATGAGCGGTGGCCCGCCTCCCGAAGGGTGACATAGTCGCGATGACCGAAGACCAAGGGCAACCGCAGTCGAACAGTTCAACTCCACGCGGACGCCACCATCGCCAGACCGGCGGGTCACCGGGTCGCAACCGGACCTTGATCATCCTGGCGTTGGTGGTCGGGATCGTCGTCGCGGCCGGTGTGGTCACCTGGTTCGTCAGGTCGGGTTCGACCCCCAGCGCGGATGCGAGCCCAGCGGCGGCCACCAGCTCAGCTCGTCCCTCGGCAACTGGAAGTCAGCTGGTCGGCAACTCATCGGGTGCCGGCAGCCTGCAGACCAGTGGAAACTCGGCCGCCCAGAACGGCTGCACGCTGCCCGGCGGCGCGCTGACCGTCGCCGTCTCACCCGACATCGCCGACGCCGTCGAACCACTGACTCACGTCCGGGACGACGTCGAACGGGATCGGCGGCGGATGCGCGGTGGCAATCACCCCGGTGGATCCGGCGGACGTGGTGGCCGGCGGGGGGTCGGGTGCCGCCGTCTGGATCCCCGACTCGTCGATGTGGATCGACGAGGCCAAGGCCGCGGGAATCACCGTTCCGGCGCAGAACCCGTCAATTGCCACCAGCCCGGTGGTGCTCGCTCTTTCCCCGTCGGCCGCGGCTCCACTGACCGCCGGCGGCACTCCCAGCGTGGAGGGCATCCTGGCCAGCCGCGCGACCGCCACCCCGATCCGGGTCGGCCTGCCCGATCCGACCAAATCGGCCCCGGCGGTCGCCACCATCCTGGCCACCCGCGCCGCGGTCACCGGCACACCTGATGCTCGCGCCGCCCTGACCTGGGCCGTTCGATCAAGTCCGGCCAGCATGCCCATCGATGAGAGCGACCTGCTCGACCGGTTGGCGACCGATCCGAACACCGCCGTACCGGTCAGCGAGCAGGCTGTGATCAACCACAATGCGGCGATCAGCCACAACGCGGCCGCCGGTGCGGCGCCCGCGGTCGCCGTCTACCTGGGCCAGGAGCGACTCGGCGTTGGACTACCCGGTGGTCACCCTGGCGACCGATCCGGACTCCGTCGCCGCCGCCAATGACCTGATCAGCCTGCTGGTCGGCGCGGAAGGTCGGGCGGCCCTGCAGGCGGCGGGATTCCGAGCTCCGGACGGCGCGCCGGGCCCGTCGCTCACGGCCGCCAACGGGGTCAACCCGACGCTGCGGGTGACCGCGCCGCTGCCCGCGGCGCAACAGGTCAAGGACGCGATCGCCAGCGTTCAGATCACCAACGAACCCACCAGAATGCTGGCCGTCATGGACATTTCGGGTTCGATGCTCGGGGTCGTGCCGGACGCAGGCGGGGCCACCCGGCTCGACCTGGCCAAGGATGCGGCCACCCGCGGGCTCGGCCTGTACGGACCGGACAGCGACATCGGGTTGTGGGAGTTCTCCAGAACCCTGACCGCCGACAGCGATCATCAGGAACTGATCCCGGTCAGCCCGCTGGGACCGGACGGACAGGGCGGCAGCGGTGCCCAGCGACTGGCCCAGGCGATGGCCGGCCTGCAGGCCGTCCCGGAGGGCGGCACCGGGCTCTACGACACCGTGCTCGACGCCGTCCGCACGATGCGCGCGTCCTACGACCCGGCTCGGGTGAACGTCGTCCTGGTCCTCACGGACGGCAAGAACGACGATCAGGGCAGCATCAGCCTGGACGGTCTGATCAGCACGTTGACCGCCGAGCAGGACGCGAACCGGCCGGTGCCGGTGATCTCGATCGCCTTCGGTCCGGACAGCGACGTCGCACGCGCTCAGCGCGATCAGCAAGGCCACCGGCGGCGCGTCGTACGAGTCGAAGGACCCGCGGCAGATCGGCGAGATCTTCCTGGACGCCGTCGGTCAGCGGCTGTGCCGGCCGAGCTGCTGAGGGCTTTTCAGGTCTCGGTGTGACGGGTGGTGTCGTCGCTCCCGGCGTCGTCCTCAGCGTCGGCGTCGGTCCCGGCGTCGTCCTCGGGGACGGCTTCGATCTCGTCCTGGGTGACGACCTCGGTCTCGTCCTCGGCCTGCATCGCGTCCTGCGGCCTCGATCTCCTCGGCCCCGATCTCCTCCTCGGCCAGGTCTGCGCCGGTCGCGGCACCATCGGCTTCGGCGGTTTCCAGGTCAGCCACCGGCGGGTTCGTCGGTCGGTCCTGCCGCGTTCTCGCCTTCCGCATCCCGGCCTTGCGAGAGCTCCGAGGGGGTTCGACTGGCTCGTCCGCGCGGACGGGTGAGCTGAGCCGCCACGGCACCGAACGGCCGCCCGCCAGTCCGGCGACGGCCATGGCAATGGCGCCGACTTCGACGGCGACCACTGCGCCCAGCAACGCCGGTGGCGCACCGAACGTCGACCACCGACCGTCGCCGATCCCCCCGCGGGCGATCGCCGCCACCCCGGCCAGCAGACCACCGGTGAGCGCGGCGCCCACCGCGGAGGCCAGGACCCGATCCGATCTGGTCACCAGATGCTTGATCGCCGGACGGGCGATCAGATAACCGGCGATGACGGGAACGACGAGGAATACCAGGCCGACCCAGGATCGACCGGCCTGATCAGGAGCAGCGGCCAACAAGGGCACGGCCGGCAGGTCGACGGTGGTCGTACCGAAGGGTGAATAGGTCCCGGCGCCCATCTCGAAACCGACGCCGGTGACGTATCCCGCTGCGGCGATCACCGCATTGGGTACGTAGGCCATACCCAGCATCGCCAGACCCAGACCGTCCAGCCATGACGGCGCGGCCAGCGCCGCAACCCCGACAGCGGACCCGAAATGGGTGACCAGACCGACGGACAGGGCGATCCCGCCACCGGCGATCAACACACCGAGACCGATCCCGCCGCCGCGCACGCCGACCCTGGCCCAGTCGGGCGCAACGACAATCCACCACTCGTGCCAGGCCGATCCGCGGCCGGAGCATCCCCGTCGCGGTCGCGACAAGTGCCAGGGCCGGGGCGGTCCACACCCAGCCGGCCGGGACGGCCCCCGGCGGACCGAGGCCCGCGGCGACGGTCGCGGCCACGACGATCCCGTAGACCACCGTGGTGACCAGAATCGACACGGTCTCCTGGTAACGGCCCTGCGGCAGAAAGCGGCCGCGGCGGGCGGTGGCCGCCAGCAGCACAGCGATCGTCAGGGTCAGCAGCAGCGGCGGCAGGGTCAGCGTGATCCCGCCGATCAGCACCGGCATCAGGTTGGCCGCGGCAAAAGCGACGACCCCGCTCTGCAGCGCAATTCCGACGTCGGCACCCGACGACGGGGTCACCGCCCACAGCACAAGGGCCAGGCCGGCCGTCAGGAGGAGCCCGGACGCGGCGACCGCCACGGCGCGAACGGCCGCGGCCGCGGCAACGAGCCCGGTCGGGCTCGGTGCGTCCGGGGCGTACTGCAGCGCAGCGGGTCGTTCGGGAGCCAGCTGGCGAATCACCTGGCAACTGTCACACGAGGATCTGTCGATGCCGTCCAGGCACGCCGCCGGATGCCCAAGAGATCAGTCGCTGCTCGCTGTCCCTGCGGAACTCGGGGCCGATGACGACCTGCGGTCCGGTCACTGCCTCGTCCGGCTCCGGAGCAGGCAGCGGGGTCAGGCGCCTGCACCTGGGTCGGCATGGGCGCCGGCATTGGAGCTGGCGGCCACCATGGCTGCTGGCCCGCCGGCTGGACCGGACCGGGCGGTGGACCGAGCGGTGGCACCGGTCCCTGGCGAAGGTGTCTCCCGGCGGAGCGGTGACCCCCGCGGGACTGGTGCCGCCGCGGCCGGCCCTGACACCACCCGGGCTGAGCCTCCGGCGGCTCGGATCGGGAACGACCGGCCGGACCCGCCGCGTCCCGGGGCACGGCTGCGAGAAGTCCGCGCCCACCACGTATCCGGCGATGGCGACACCGCCTGGATGATGCCGAAGATCACCAACAGGATGGCGCCCAGGCCCTTGCTCACCTGACCGGTCGCGACCAACTCCACCGGTCCGGTCATGCCCAGCGACACAATCGCCCCAGACGGCGCCGCCGACCGACACCGCGGCGACGGCCAGTCGCGATCGCTCGCTCCCGGGCAGGAAGGCGGCCATCGCCAACAGGCCGGCGATCAGCAACAGGATCGGGACGTAGGCGGGCCCGACCGCGAAGACCGACAGGTTCTGCGTCGATCCGCGGCGCCTTGAGCTGGGGCAGGAACCCCCAGATGAAGTTCAGCCCACCCAGGCCGGCGACCGCCAGCCCGAGAAGCTTCGCCGGGTCCAGGCGCGATGGCTGTTCCGCCGGACGGGCCCACCGGGCGGGCCCGCCGGCGACCGGCTGCCCGCCCGGGTACCGGCCGCGGCGGGGCGGCCTGCCCAGGCCGGACGGTAGGCCGGCTGCCCGTACCTGCCGTCAGGGCCGCTCATGTGTCAGCCGATCGCCGCACGCAGCAGCCGGGCGGTCTCCGACGGCGTCTTGCCGACCTTGACGCCAGCGGCTTCGAGGGCTTCCTTCTTCGCCTGCGCGGTGCCGGCCGACCCGGACACGATGGCGCCGGCGTGGCCCATGGTCTTGCCCTCCGGGGCGGTGAACCCGGCGACATACCCGACGACCGGCTTGCGCACGTTGGCCGCGATGAACGCGGCGGCGCGTTCTTCGGCGTCGCCGCCGATCTCGCCGATCATCACGATCGCGTCGGTTTCGTCGTCGGCCTCGAAGGCCTCCAGGGCGTCGATGTGGGTGGTCCCGATGATCGGGTCACCGCCGATACCGATCGCGGTGGAGAACCCGAGATCCCGCAGCTCGTACATCATCTGGTAGGTCAGGGTGCCGGACTTCGACACCAGACCGATCCGGCCGGGGCCGCTGATGTTCGCCGGGATGATCCCGGCATTGGACTTCCCGGGGGAGATGATGCCGGGACAGTTCGGTCCGATGATCCGGGTCTTGTTGCCCGGTTCGGCGACGGCGTGCGCCCAGGCCTTCGCCGAATCGTGCACCGGCACGCCCTCGGTGATCACCACGGCCAACCCGATCTGCGCGTCGATGGCCTCGATGATCGCGTCCTTGGTGAACGCCGGCGGCACGAACAGCACCGACACATCGGCGCCGGTCTTCTCCATGGCCTCGGCCACGCTGCCGAACACCGGAAGCCCGGTGCCGTCGAAATCGACTGTGGTGCCTGCCTTTCGGGCATTCACCCCGCCGACGATGTTGGTGCCGGAGGCCAGCATCCGGCGGGTGTGCTTGGTGCCCTCGGAACCCGTCATGCCCTGCACGATGACGCGGGAGTTCTCAGTCAGAAAGATAGCCATGTTGGCTCAGACTCCATGCGTTCGCGACGCTGCCGCGAGTCCGCGCTTTGTCGGCGCCTTCGTCCATGGTTTGGGCCTGCGTCACCAACGGGTGCGCGGCCTCGTTCAGAATGCGCCGGCCCTCTTCGACGTTGTTGCCGTCGAGCCGCACCACCAGCGGCTTGGTGGCCTCGTCACCGAGCATCTTCAGTGCCCCGACGATGCCGTTCGCGACCGCGTCACAGGAGGTGATGCCACCGAACACGTTGACGAACACCGCCTTGACGTCCGGGTCGGACAGGATGATCTCCAGCCCGTTGGCCATCACCTCGGCGCTCGCGCCGCCGCCGATGTCCAGGAAGTTCGCCGGGGTCACGCCGCCATGGTCCTCACCGGCGTAGGCCACGACATCGAGGGTGGACATCACCAGGCCGGCACCGTTTCCGATGACGCCGACCTGCCCGTCGAGCTTGACGTAGTTCAGGCCCTTTTCCTTGGCCCGGACCTCGAGCGGGTTCTCCGCGGAGGAATGTCCGCGAGGGCCGCGTGGTCCGGGTGCCGGAAATCGGCGTTCTCGTCGAGCGAGACCTTGCCGTCCAGCGCCAGCACGGTGCCGTCCGGGGTCTTGACCAGCGGGTTGACCTCGACCAGGGTGGCGTCCTCACCGACGAAGGTGTCCCACAGGCCGATCAGGATCGCGATGATCTGGTCGCGAACCTCGGCGGGGAACTTGCCGGCGTCGGCGATCTCGGCGGCCTTGGCCGCGTCGATACCGGTCAGCGCGTTCACCGGGATCTTCGCCAGCGCGTCCGGGCGTTCCTCGGCGAGCTGCTCGATCTCCATGCCGCCCTCGTGGGTGGCCATCGCCAGGAAGGTCCGGTTGGACCGGTCGAGCAGGAAGGAGACGTAGTACTCCTCGGCGATGTCGCTGGCCGGGGTGATCAGGATCTGCGTGGTGATGTGGCCCTTGATGTCCAGGCCGAGAATGTTCCCCGCATGGGTCCGCACGTCATCCAGGGTCTTGGCGAACTTCACCCCGCCGGCCTTACCGCGGCCACCGATCTTGACCTGGGACTTCACCATCACCGGTGTACCCAGTTCGGTGGCAGCCGCCACCGCTTCGTCGACCGTTCGGGCGACGATCCCGGCCGGAGCCGGAACGCCATGCGCGGCAAAGAGTTCCTTCGCCTGGTACTCGTACAGATCCACGTGTTCTCCCTCGCAGGGCGGCTTTTGCCGGAATCGGGCCTGGCGCTGCCGAAGACCCGGGCGCCGTAGACCATCGTCGTTACCCTAGCGACCCTGCCGGACACCGAGTAGCCCGGGACGTGAGACGTCTCCCACGTCCGGCCGTATCGTCAGTCCTCGTGGACGTCCGAATCGCTGCCTACGGGGTCATCGTCAAAGACGGCGAGCTGCTGCTCACCCATTGGAACGAGGAGGGACGCACCGGGCTGGACGCTGCCGGGCGGCGGACTCGAGGACTACGAAACGGCCGAGGATGCCGCCGTTCGGGAGATCCGGGAGGAGACCGGGTATGACGCGGAGTTGGTCACCCTGTTGGGCATCGACTCCAGGTTCATCAAGCCGGCGGACCGGTGGGAGCCGAACGGTCGAGGCATTCCACGCGCTGCGGATCATCTATGTCGCCCGGATCGTCGGCGGCGTGTTGACCCATGAAGTCGGTGGTTCGTCCGACGAGGCCCGGTGGGTGCCGCTGGACCAGGTCGGCGAGTTGCCGACGGTGTCGCTGGTGCCGGCCGCGATCGACCTGCTGTTGAAGCGGCTGGCGAAGAAGGACGACTGACCTGGTAGTGGTGGACAGACCTGGTCTGGCCGGAACCGCCGTTTCAGTCCTCGGCGAGCCGGGGGGCGACCTTTTCTCGAAGCCAATCGATGATCGTCGGCGGTCGGTGCCCCCGGGGTGAAGATCCCGGTCACTCCGATCTCGGCCAGTTCTTTGATGTCATCGGCCGGGATGATCCCGCCGCCGAAGACCACGATGTCGTCCGCGTCCGCCTCCTTCAGCAAGGCGACCACCCGGCGGAACTGGGTCATGTGCGCGCCGGACAGCACCGAAAGCCCTACGGCATCGGCATCTTCGGCCAACGCTGCGGCGACGATCTGCTCCGGCGTCTGGTGCAGGCCGGTGTAGATGACCTCCATACCGGCGTCCCGTAGCGCGCGGGCGACGACCTTGATCCCGCGATCGTGCCCGTCGAGCCCGGGTTTGGCGACCACCACCCTGATCGGACGCATCATCTGCCTCTTCGTTCCGACCGGAGCCTGGTCGAGTCCGACTGGGTGCCGGACCTTCAGCGAGCGGCGCCGGTGCCGATGCTCTGACGCGGCCGGCCACCACCGCAAAGTAGGGCGCGGCGGCGAGCAAGCAGGACCACGACTGTTATGCCCGCCCACAGACCGGCACTCCACGCGTACCCGGTCACGTCACGCACGACGGTCGGCACGATCAATGGCTGGACCACCAGGACAGCTGCCGACACCAGCAAGGCCGCGGCCGGTCCGGCCCGGTGGGTCACCGCGGCCGCCCAGACTGCACCGAGCCCGCCGATGGCCAGCGCCCAGAAACCCCAGGTATCCAGGTCATAACCGTGCAGCAAGGTCGGGGCAGCACCGGTGAGATCCGTGTGCACCGGCAGCGCGAGGGCGACGACGATCCCGGCGGCCAGCACGACCGCCGGCCACAGTCGACGGGCCCGGGATTCGGCGAGCGTGACGTCGTCGACCACTTCGAGTGATGCCTGGTCGATCCGGCGGGTGGTGAGCACGGCCAGCACCGCCGCGCCCAGCGCGAGCAGCGTCCCGAACAACGACAGCCACTGGCCCGGACCGGCCGTCCAACTGTGTTGGTTGGTCGTCGCGTCGCCGGCTGTGCTGAGCACCAGGGACCTGGCCCATAACGCCTGACCGAAGGCGTAAACGGCACCCGCCCAGACGACCGTCGTCGCCGCCCGCCCGATCGCGGCGACCGGCCGGACCAGCGCCAGCACACCGGCGATGGCCAGCGGGATCGCCGCGATCAGCTGCGGGGGTCCGGCAGGTGCCAGGGCGGCACCGGACACTCCGTCCGGTGCCGCACCATCCAGGTACAGCAACGCGGACTGGGACGCGCCGGCGAGGGCACCGGCAGCCAGCAGCGCAAGCGCCCCGGTTCCGATGGTCAGCCATTGCCGCGGCGGCGTGCCGTCCGGGTCCCTGAGCACTCCGGACGCTGCCCCGCTGCGGGCCAAGCAGACCGGCAAGCGCCAGGATCGCGGCGCCGACCAACCCACACCAGACCACCGGCGACAGGGACGTCGGAGCACCCGTCAGCACGGCAACGACCGCGGTCAGGCCGGGGACCGCTGCGGCCATCGCGGTGCCGGCCAGCAACGCCTGGGCGATGGCCCTTGGTAGTGCACCGGCCACGACGACGATGACCGCAGCCAGAAACCCCAGCAGCGCCGCGGCCAACAAACCGGTCATGCTCGACCCGAAAGGCAGCACCCGAAGGTCGAGATAGCCACCGACGTAAGGGGTTCCGAGTGCGCCCACCATCAACAACACAGCGCCGACGAAGCCGACAGACACCATCGGCAGGTTGAGCGGACGCCGGCCGGGCTGCGGCTCGCCCAACGCAGCGGCCACCGCTGGGCCATCAGCATCGGCACGGTGCTCCGGATCGGCCGGGTCACCTGTCGCGTGGAAACCACCGAAGATGGCGTCCGTCCGCGAGCCGGTCAATCCCGAGACGAGGGCCGCGGTGCGGACGGCGGCGAGCACCCCGACGACCAACCAGAGGACGTCGGCAGCCAACAGCAGCCACCCGCCGGCACCCGCCGCAAATGGCCTGGCCCGGTCCGTCGTCTCGGCGAACAACTCGGGGCGGGTGATCCGGTCGGCCTCGGTGACGACGGCGATGTCGGTCAGCAATCGGACAACGCCGATCACGCCGGCCCCGGCGGTGGCCGCCAGGCCCAGCAAGGGTCGCCTGACCGCCAGCACCACCGCCAGCACGCCGGGCAGCACCGCAACGAATGCCGCAACCGTTGCGGCGGTGGTCGGCGACCCGTCCGCGGTGACCACCACACCGATCAATGGGCTCAGCCCCGCCAACACCCCGGCAACCAGCAGCAACCCGGCCAACACCAGCGCATACCGCCGATCCGCCGGGTTCGAGTTGACGGTCGTCATCGCGATGTCGCCGCTTTCAGCGGACGCACCGCATTCCACCCAACCGGAACCCGACGACTGTGCACGGAACCGACCGTAGCAACTCCGGCCGACAGTGCGTTTCCGCGATTCAGAGTTCGGTGACCGAATCGGCTACCGTTTGCCGCGGCCGATTGGCCGACGAACCCATGACGAGGACGGACGGAACCGCTTCGTGACCCCTCGCCATCGCCGGGCCACCGACAACCCGCGGGCGGGCCGCCGTGCGGTACTGACGACGGCTGCCGTCGTGGTCATCGTCGCGATGGCGGCGCCAGTCACTGCGTCCGAATCGATCACATCGGCATCGGTGGCGACATCGGCCGACGCTGCGAACCCGTCGTCCCCCGCTTCCGTCATCGGTCAGCTCACGATCAGGCCGGCGGGCCGGTTCGGGAACACTGACCGGGCGGCGAACCGGTCGCGCAGCGCAAGCCCCTACCTAGCAGCCACGGCGGTCGCCGGCCCGACCAACAGTGCAACAGCACCCACACTCCAAACCCCACAGCCGCCCGCACTCGCGCCCGCGACCCCGCCGCCCGCTGCTCCTGCCGATGCCCCTGACCCTGCCCCGAGCTACGTGCTGCCCGCCCAGGGCCGTTACACCAGCTGCTTCTGCGAGCGCTGGGGCGAGATGCACGGTGGCATCGACCTGGCCAACGCGAACGGCACCCCGGAACTCGCAGCCGGTGCAGGAACGGTCATCGTCGCGGGACCGGCCGGCGGCTTCGGCCAGTGGGTGCAACTCCGCCACGACGACGGGACGGTCACGGTGTACGGCCACATGGACACCATCGAGGTCAGCGTCGGACAGTCGGTCGCCGCTGGTCAGCTGATCGCCACCATGGGCGCTCAGGGCAATTCAACCGGCCCGCACCTGCATTTCGAGGTGTGGCCGGCGGGTGATCGGGCGCAGCGGATCGATCCGGCGCCGTGGCTCGCCGAACGCGGGGTCGCGCTGCCGGAATACACCCCCTGAAGGTGCAGCTGCCGGCGCCCACCGCGCCATCAGTCATGATCGAAGGATGATCCAGGGTCTCGCCATCGGCGTCCTGTGCGCTGGCCTGCTGCTCGGGCGCGTGGACGGGTATCCAGGGGTGGCGGCGACGGCCGACCACCGAGGCGCAGATGGTCGGCGCGATCGTCGTGGAAGCGGCACTGCTGGTGCAGACCGTCATCGCCATCGTCCAGCTCGCCGGCGGCCATCAACTGAACGAGCCGGTGACGTTCATCGCCTACTCCGTCGGCATCCTGCTGCCACTGCCGCTCGGCTTCTACCTGGCCCGGATCGAGCGGACCCGCTGGGGTTCACTGTCGCTGTGCTTCACTGCAGTGGTGGTAGCAGTGATGACCCTCCGGCTGATGCAGCTCTGGCAGGCCCCCCTTGGCTGACAGAATCTCTCCGAGCAGCCCGTGTGCCGATCAGCCGGGCGTTGATGCCGGCACGCGGAGGACGACACCCCGCCCACCGGTCCCCGTCGGGTACTGATCGCGCTGTACGCGGTCTTCGCGCTGGCCGCGACGGCCCGCGGCATCGTGCAGATCGCCACCAAATACGACGAGGCTCCGCTGGCCTACCTGCTGTCGCTGTTCTCCGGGCTGGTGTACATCGCCGCGACGATCGGCCTGGTCACCAATCGCCGCTGGTCTCGGCCGCTGGCCTGGGCCGCCGTCGGCACCGAGATGGTCGGCGTGGTGACCGATCGGGCTGGCGTCGATCTTCGACTCGACCGCCTTCCCGCACGACACCGTCTGGTCCCGGTTCGGCGCCGGTTATGGCTACGTGCCGATCATCCTGCCGGTGCTCGGTTTGATGTGGCTCTGGCAGACGCCGGCCACGTCAGAAGGAACCAGCTACCACCACGGGCTGAGCTCTGCGTGTGGACAACCGGGCTGCCGTTCGGTCCGGGTCTGCCAATCTCGCCGCGTGATCGTTCGTGACAACCCAGCCGCAGGAGTGGACCATGACAGCTATGACCGTGATGCCCCGTGATGCCGTCGAGTGGACGGTGCGCGACCTCGATCTGCTGCCCGAGGACGGCCTGCGCTACGAACTCCTCGACGGGACTCTGCTCGTGAGCCCGGCACCGACGCGCCGGCACCAACGGGCTGCCTTCCAGCTGGTCTTTTGTTGACCGCCGTCTGCCCGTCGGACATGGAAGTCCTGGTCGCGCCGTTGGATTGGCGGCCGGACAATCGAACGTCATTGCAGCCGGATGTCCTGGTGCTGGCGAACAGGAACCTCGATTCGCCGGCCGAAGATTCGATGATCCTGGCCGTTGAGGTTCTTTCCCCGTCAACGCGGCGCAAGGACGCGATCTACAAGCGGTCCAAGTACGAGGACGTCGGGCATCACGAGTTACTGGATCGTCGACCCGGAGGCACCGTCGATCACCGCCCTGGAACTGGTCGACGGCCAGTACGTCACCGTCGGCGAGGCCGTCGGCGATGTAGCACTCACGCTCGAGAAGCCCTTCCCCGTCACGATTGTCCCGTCCGAAGCTGATTGCCTGGACGTCTACAGCTTGGTCATCGGGACGCCGCCGATGAGCATCAGCCGGACCTTGCCGCGTCGTCCCGAAATCGATGGTCGCGGTCGCCCGCTGCCCGACCCCGTCGACCGCGACAACCGTGCCGAGACCGTACTTGTCGTGCGACACCCGATTCCCGACCGCGAGTTCCAGCACCGGGCCGGACCCGAGCGGCCGCCGGCTACCCGCCCTGGACGGCGACTTCTCGCCGAACCGGCTGGCCGTCACCGGGGCGGACCGGCCGCCGTAGGTCGACGACCCGGAACCGAACGTCCTACCACCACCGACGAGCACCGAAAGACCTTCCGCCGTAGGCGAAGTCGCCCTCGAACGAGCTGTCGCCGATGAACCCGCCCGACCGGGCATCGACATCGGTCCGCCGCCAGTCGATCAGATCCGCCGGGATGTCGTCGATGAACCGGGAGGCCGGGTTCGCCCCTGGCTGACCCCACGCCGACCGCAGCATCGCCCGCGACAGGTAGAGCCGCTGCTTCGCCCTGGTGATCCCGACGTAGGCCAGCCGACGTTCCTCGGCCAGTTCGACGTCGTCGCCGAGCGACCGCTGGTGCGGGAAAATGCCGTCCTCCCAACCGGTCAGGAAGACAACCGGGAATTCCAGGCCCTTCGCGGTGTGCAGCGTCATCAGGGTGACGACGCCGTCCGCCGAGTCCGGCACCGCGTCGGCGTCGGCGACCAACGAGAGCTGTTCCATGACCGCGATCAGCAGATCGCTGGCGTCCGGCGGCACGTCCTCGTCGTCGGCGGTCGTCGATGGCCTCGGCATCGTCGACGTCCGACTGGTCGATCTGCTCGGCGTTCCCGTCCTGCGCGACGCCGTCTTCCACCGCGGCGAGAGCCGCGCCTGCCACGCAGGTTCTCGGTGGTCTCCCGGAGCACGCTGACCAGCTGGTCGAGGTTCTCCAGCCGGGAGCCGTCCTGCGGGTCGTCCGAGCCCTCCAGCTCGGCGCGGTAACCGGTGCGGTCGAGCACGGCGGTCAGCAGGTCCGCCGGTTCCATCCCGAATCCGACCTCGGCGCGCAGCCCGGCCAGCAGTTCACCGAACGACGCCAGCGAGTTCGCCGACCGGGCGGCCAGCCCGGGTACTTCCGGGATCCGTTGCAGCGCTTCGCCGAAGCCGATCCGTTCACGTTCGGCGAAGACCGCGACGCACGCTTCGGCCCGGTCGCCGATCCCGCGGCGCGGGGTGTTCAGAATGCGGCGCAGGTTGATCTCGTCATCGGGATTGGCGATCGCCCGGAGATAGGCCAGCGCGTCCTTGACCTCTTTGCGCTCGTAGAACCGCACGCCGCCGACGATCCGGTACGGCATCCCGGTCCGGATGAAGACGTCCTCCAGCGCCCGGGACGCCGAGTTGGTGCGGTAGAACACCGCGACGTCACCGAAGATCGCGTCGCCCTTGTCGACCAGGGCGTCGATCTCCTTGCCGACGAACTGCGCCTCGTCGTGCTCGTTGTCGCCGACGTAGCCGATGATCTGCGTTCCGCCGCCCTGCGCCGTCCACAGATTCTTGGCCCGGCGCTGCGGGTTTCTGGCGATGACGGCGTTCGCGGCGGACAGGATCGTCTGGGTGGAGCGGTAATTCTGCTCCAGCATGATCGTCCGGGCCTTGCGGGTAATCCCGCTCGAACTCGACGATGTTCCGGATCGTCGCGCCGCGGAAGGCGTAGATCGACTGGTCGGCGTCACCGACCACCACCAACTCGGCCGGCGGCACCGGGAGGCAGGCCGCGAACCAGTTCACCGTCGGCGGTGCGCACCTCGCGCTCGTCGTGCGTTCCGCCGACCAGCTCCTTGACCAGCATGTACTGGGCATGATTGGTGTCCTGGTACTCGTCGACCAGAACATGCCGGAAGCGGCGGCGGTAGTGCTCGGCCACCGCGGGGAAGGCCTGCAGCAGGAACACGGTCTGCATGATCAGGTCGTCGAAGTCGAAGGCCGCTGCGGCCTTCAACCTGGACTGGTAACCCTCGTAGACCTTGGCGACGATCTTCGCCTGATCCGAATCCGCCCGCTCCAGCGCCGTCTCCGGGTCGATCAGCTCGTTCTTCAGGTTCGAGATCTGCGCGGCCAGCGACCGGGCCGGGTACTTCTTGGTGTCGATGTTCAGGCCGGAGGCCACCAGCTGGGCCAGTCGCTGCGAGTCGGCCGAGTCGTAGATCGTGAAGGTCGATTTCATCCCGAGCTGGCCGGCCTCGGCCCGCAGGATGCGCACGCACATCGAGTGGAAGGTCGACACCCACATGGCCCGCGCCCGGTTGCCGATCAGGTCACCGACCCGCTCCTTCATCTCCCGGGCGGCCTTGTTGGTGAAGGTGATCGCCAGGATCTCACCGGGCTGCGCGCCGCCGACGGCGAGCAGGTAGGCGATCCGGCGGGTCAGCACCCTGGTCTTGCCCGACCCGGCACCGGCCACCACCAGCAGCGGCGCGCCGCGGTGCTCGACGGCCTCCCGCTGCGGCGGGTTCAGCCCCTCGAGCAGCTCGTCCGCGCGCTCCCTTGGCCCGCTGCGCTCGCTCCCGGGCACGGTCGACCTCGGCGTCGCCGGCGGTGGGTTCCAGCGCGGCGGCGGGAGGTCGAAAAGGCTCGTCATAACGGCCATAACGCTACCCGGACAGGCCGACAGCCTGGCCCAGAACTCCACACGCGCCGTCGTCCGTGGTCGAATCGGCAGCGCAGCTGTCTGGTGCTGGCCGTATCGACTGTGGTCTACTACCAGTCATGACCAGCCAACCGAACTCCCGCTGCGCCCTCGCGCGGCCCGAGTTTTTTTATGGGTACCGGATCCCGGTGCCTGTTAGCGGCTGAACCACCCGCCCACGACACGCCCCGAGGTCCGCAGAGACCCGGGGCGTTTTTCGTGCCCGGCTCCAGCGGACCGGGGCAGAATGAGGATCGATCATGACCAGCACCCTCGCCACCATCCCGGTGCATCAGCGAACCCGAGCGACCCTGGAGCAGGCCATCGACGCCACTGCCACCTCCCCCGACGGCACCACCCCGGAGCAGGGCCGGAAGAGGTCCCGGTTCCGACCGACCAGGCCGGCATCGACAAGCTCCGGGTGGAGATCGACGCCGTTGACGCCGAACTCGTCCGGCTGATCCTGCATCGGACCGCGATTTCGCACGCCATCGGCACCGCCCGTAAGACCCTCGGCGGGCCGAAGATCGTGTACAGCCGGGAGATGGCGATCCTGGAGCGGTTCCGCGCGTTGGGTCCGGCCGGCACCGACCTCGGCATGCTGTTGCTGGCGATGGGCCGCGGCAAGCTCGGCCGCAAGTAGACCTCAGCTGGGGTCGCGGACCACCGGGAGTTTTCCCGGGTCGTAGTCGTACAGCCAGCCGGTCGCCTTTTCGTAGAACCGGTTGAAGGTGAGCGGCATGACGAGGTCACGCATCCGAGAGGCAACCGGCCCAGCGGTTTTCGCATCGCGATTCGCACTCGCGGCCTTGGCCATCTTGCCGAGCCGGCCGCGGCGTTCAGTCTCGAAGGACGCCATCGCGGCGGGCACCGACGGCGACCCGGCCAACTGACGCCCAAGAACGACGGCGTCCTCGAGGGCCATCGACGCACCCTGGCCTGCGCCGACCGGATGAGCAGCGTCGCCGATCAGGATCACCCGACCGTCCTGCTGCCTGGCGACCTCGCCCAGTACGTGATTGCGCGTGGCCACCAACGACCCGCTGGACCCACCGATGATCTCGGCGGCCCGCGGCTCGGTCCGGAACATCGCGGCGAGTTCTGCTGTGCCGATCAGGTCCAGATCCGGCTGGTCCGGGTGACTCACCTGTGCCGACCACCAGACCGAACCGTCGGGTGCAGGCAGATAGATGAACGCGCCGTGCCGCCCGAAGATCATGTTGAAGGCACCGGACTCCAGACCGAGTCCGTCGGAGATCCCGGACACCGTGGACATCCGGGCGTAGGTTGGCTCCGGCGCGGCCGGGTCAACCGCCCGTCGCATGGTCGACCAGATCCCGTCGGCGCCGACGACGACGTCCGCCACTGTCACCCGAGCATCTCGGGCGTCGACCACGCGCTCGCCAATGACGACCCGCGCGCCCAGCCTGACCGCCTCCTGACGCAACGCAGAGACCAGATCCGATCGCATCACCGTGACGCTCAGCAGTTGGTCCGCTGCCCGGCGGCCGCGCGGGACGTCACCGAGTAGCTTTCCGCTGCCGGACCACATCCGTTGCCGCGCAACGGGAAACCCCGCCTGCTGGACCTGGGGAAGGCAGCCGAGCGCGTCGAGCGCCCGGAGCCCGTTGCTGGCCAGGCTGACGAAGGATCCGTAGGGGCCTGCCGGATTCCGGTACGCCTCGTAGACCGTGACGTCGGCGCCGATCAGCCGTAACGCGACCGCGCCGCTGCGCCGGCGACGCCGCCACCCACCACCACAGCATCCATGCCAGCCTCCTGAATCGACCTTCACCGAATCTTAATTCAGCGAATCTGTGTTCAGTATGCTAACCGAGGCAGGAGTAGGTCAAGGGAGGAAACAGTGGGCGTCCGGCAGGACAAGGCCGCCGAGACCCGGCAGGCGCTGAAGGACGCCGCGCGCGGGCAGTTTCTCGAACGTGGGTACCTGAACACGAAGATCACCGACATCACCACTGCCGCCGGTCGTGCCACCGGCTCGTTCTACGACCACTTCGACAGCAAGGACGCGCTGCTGCAGGCGCTGCTCGCCGATATGCATGCCGAGGGCAGCGCCGCTCTCGGCGGCCAGCAGCACCCGGCCGACCACGACCTCACCGATCGCGCACAGCTCAGGGCCCACCTGGCAATCGCCTGGCAGGTGATGCGCGGCAACCTGCCGGTGATGGTCGCGCTGTTCGAATCGTCGATCGCCCAGCCACCGGGCTCCGGCCTGGCGTGGGCGCGGCTCCGCGACGACACCGTCATGCTGCGGCAGCACCTGGAATACCTGCGGGACAAGGGGAATCAGCTGCCCGGCGATCCGGCGCTGGTGGCGGCTGCGATGGGCGGCATGCTCTCGATGCTGGCCTACGCGGTGCTGCCGACCGATGCGTCGGGGTTCACCGACGAGGTTGTCGTCGACACCGTCACCGACCTGCTGCTCGGCGGGATCAGCGGTGCCCAGCACGGCGCATAGCCGGCCGGCGCAGCAGGGCCCTGGTCACACCAGTCGGCGATCGGTCGCCCACCGGGACAGTTCGTAGCGGTTCGACTTCTGGGTCTTGCGCAGCACGCTGGAGACGTGGGTCTCGACCGTCTTGATCGAGATGAACAACTGCGCGGCGATCTCCTTGTAGGCGTAGCCGCGGGCCAGCAGCTTGAGCACCTCACGCTCCCGCGGCGAGAGCAGGTCGAGCTCCGGGTCCGCGACGGGGGCGGGGCCGCCGCGATCGGAAAAGGCGTCCAGCACGAACCCGGCGAGCCGGGGCGAGAAGACCGCGTCTCCGGCAGCGACCCGAACCACCGCATCGGCGAGTTCCCGGCCCGAGATGGTCTTGGTGACATAGCCGCGGGCACCGGCGCGGATGACGGCGATGACGTCCTCGGCCGCGTCGGACACGCTGAGCGCCAGGAACACCACGTCCGGCAGTTTCGCATGCACCTGCTCCAGCACGGCCCGGCCGCCGCCGTCCGGCATGTGCACGTCGAGCAACACCACGTCCGGCGGCTGCGAGGAGATCCGGACCACGGCCTCGCCCACCGAACCGGCCTCGCCGACCACCTCGATCCGGTCGTCGTCCAGACCGGCCAGTTCGGCCTTCACCCCGGTGCGGAACAGCGCGTGATCGTCAACCAGGAACACCTTGACCGGATGGCTCACGAGGGTCCCTTCGCGTCGGCGTGCGCCCTGACGGTACCGGGATCGGCGCCGTTGGTCGTCTCGCCGGACGCGCTGCCCGGATCGGTGGTCGCCGTCACGGGCATCGTCAGCTCGACCTCGGTGCCTTCCCCGGGCTTCGACTTCACCGTCGCTGTCCCGCCGTGCCGTTCCATCCGACCGCGGATGGACTGCGCGAGCCCGCGGCGGTCGGCGCCGACCTCCGACTGGTCGAAGCCGATGCCGCGGTCCCGGACGAACACGCTGACCGTCCCGTCCTCGACCTCGGCGTAGACGCTGATCTCTTCGACCTCGGCGTGCTTGGCGGCGTTGACCATGGCCTCCCGGGCGGCGGCGACGAGTGCCGCCAGGTGCTGATCCATCGGCACATCGCCGACGATGACCGGGGTGACGGACGATCGCGTAGGTGTCCTCGACCTCGCCGGCCGCCTCGGCCAGTGACACCGCGAGCGAGCTGGAAGCCGGCGCCGGCGCGTCGCCGGCGGACGCGTAGCCGGCCGGCCCGTACAGCCAGGTCCGCAACTGCCGCTCCTGACTGCGGGCGAGCCGCTGCACCTCCCGGGCGTCGCCGGCCTGCCGTTGGATCAGGGCGAGTGTCTGCAGCACCGAATCGTGCAGGTGGGCGGCGATCTCGGCGCGTTCGCGCTCCTGGACACGGCCGCGACGCTCGTCACCGAGGTCCCGGACCAGCCGCAGCCACCACGGAATGGTGATGATCGACGACGCCGACCAGGGTCAGCACGACCGCGATCAGCGCGGACCGCACGGCGGTGAAATCCAGCTGCCCGATGGCGAAGACCGACAACCCGCCGACGACGAGCAGGCAGCCGCCGATCAGTCGCCACCAGGATCCCGTTGTCGGCCCGACGATCCCGGCCGCGGTGCGGCGCCAGCGGGCCCGCCGCGCGTCATCGGCCTCCCGCCAGATGAAGGCGGCGCCGATGGCGGCCAGTCCCAGCGGGCCGAGCACCCAGGTCAGGGCCTGCCCGAAACCCAGCGCGGTGGCGACGATCAGCAACGCGATGCCGAGCGCCGCGACGCCGTAGGCCTGTCGCCGTTCGACCCGGCTGGCCGGCAGGATCGGCTCCTGATCGGTGCTCGGGCGCTGCGGCACGAAGATCCACAGCAACGCGTAGGCGATGACGCCCGAGCCGGCCATCATCGCGAGCACCGCGAAGGTGACTCGGACCCAGAGCACCGGCACCTTGAGGTGCTCGGCGATGCCGCCGGCGACGCCGCCGAGGATCGAACCCTCCCGTCGGCGGGTCAGCTTCGGGATGCCGTCCGGGGTGAACCGCCCGGCGGGGGGCGGCGGCAGTGGTTGGCCCGGTGGCGGATTCAATGGCGGTGGCTGATCCAACGGCGGCTGACCCAGCTCACCGACGACCGGGTCGGTCCCGGTCGAGGGCGCACGTCGGGCAGACGGATGCAACTTCACCTCTCCAGGGTCACACGGACCCGCGCCGGGCGGTATAGGGGTTCACCCTGGAAGGACAAACCAGGGTGATCCCCGATGGTGTCGAACAGGCACCACCGCCACGCTTGAACCATGAGCAACGAGCAGTACGAACGCCCTGTGGGATCAGGTATGGGATCGGGCGCCCCCGGCGGCACTGGACAAGGCGGCGACTGGTGGTCGCGGCGCCCACGTCGATCCACGAACGACCGCAAGATCGCGGGCGTCGCAGGTGGATTGGGCCGCGCCTTCCGCGTCGACCCGGTGCTGTTCCGGGTGGCGTTCGCGATTCTGGCGTTCACCGGATTCGGTCTGCTGCTGTATGTCCTGGGCTGGCTCCTGCTGCCGGCCGACGGTGACGAGGTTTCGCCCGGGGAAGCACTGTTGGGTCGCGGACAGTCTTCGACGCCACCGGCGTTGGCCGTCGGGCTCGGCATCGCGGCCATCATCTTTGCGGGCGGAACCTTCAGCTGGGGCCTTCCGGTCGTGCCGCTGGTGATCGGCGGCATCATCGCCGTTGTGATGCTGCGCAAGCGCGCTCGGATGGGCAGCTGTGCGGGAAGCCGCGATCAGATGTCGTCGGGATTCCAGCATGGCCAGCAGCCCGGCGGACAGCAGTTCAGATCACGGACAGCAGTTCGACATCAGCAGTGGGCGGACGAATGGTCGGCCAAGGTCAGCCAGAAGGCGGAGTCCTGGGGTGCCCAGGCCGAGCAGTGGGTGGCCCGCCAGCCCTGGTCCGGTCATGCCGGGTCGGCACAGTCCTCGCGCAAATCCGGGCCTGCGTCGCCGTTCGAGAAGCCGGCGTTCTGGGACGAGGAGACCTCGGCCCAACCAAGCACCCGAACGGCACGGGTCAGGCCGGGTCAACCTGAGCAAGGACGCCCCGTCAGCACCGGCCGAACCTGCGGAACCGACCCCGCCTGCCTGGGATCCGCTGGGCGTTGCACCGTTCGCCTGGGACCTGCCGGAGCCGACCCCGCTCCCGCCGGCACCGCCGGCCCGCCGGGCGCGCAGCGTCGTCGGCCGGGTCACCATGGGCGCCGTTCTGCTGATCGGCGGCCTCGCAACAGTCGGCACCATCGCTGGTTGGTGGCACCTGACCTGGGCGGCCGTCGCGGCCATCGCGCTGACCGTGGTGGCGATCGGGCTGCTGATCGGATCACTGCGCGGCCGTGGGCACTCGTTGATCGGACCCGGGATCTTCCTTTCCGCGGTCACGCTGGCGCTCACCGTCACCGGGATCGACGGCACGTCGGGCTATGGCCAGCAGACCTGGGCGCCCACCACAACCAGTGGTGTGCAGACCGAGTACGTCCTCAATGGCGGGCAGGGGACGCTCGACCTGCGGAACCTGGCGGTGCCGGCGGGTGCCACGGTGACCACCGAGGTCGAGGTCCGCGCCGGTCAGGCCACGGTCCTGTTGCCGGCCGACACGAAGGCCGATGTCACCTGCACCACCAACGCGGGCGAGATCAACTGCCTCGGCACCATCGAGGAGGGTCTGCACCGGGAGACCACCGCAACCCAGCCGGGCTCGTCGGACAACGGACAGATCAACCTGAGCGTGCACGTCGGCGCCGGACAGGCGGAGGTGCGACATGGCTGAGTCAACTCAGACCACAGCGGCGGGTGAGCGTCATCGGCCTGTTGTTCTCGCTGGTGTTCCTCGCCGTGGCGTCGGTCGGCTTCACCGGTGACCCGTGGTGGTTGCTCAACGAGGCCACCAAGTGGGTCGTCGCCGGCGTGGTCGCGGTCGTCGGGATCGGCCTGCTGGTCACCGCCCTGCCCAGCCGGAATCGCAAGGAAATCTAGGACCGCGCCGCGGGTCCCCTCCCCGCCGGCGTCACAGCAGGCCCCGCCTCCAACCCCACAAGGGTCTATGGCGGGGCCTTCTGCTATTTGGACGCAACGTGAAACCGCACCCGCTGACCGGGCCTGATCTGCGCGGCGAGATCGACATCGTCCTGCGGCACAACAGCAATGACCGGATAGCCGCCGGTCACCGGGTGGTCGGCGAGGAAGAGCACCGGTTGTCCGCTTGGTGGCACCTGTACTGAACCAAGCGCCAATCCCTCACTGGGTAGTTCCCGAGAGTCCTTGCGGCGCAACAGGGGCGCCTCCTGCAGCGACTCCCCCTGCGGCCGGTCCAGGCGTAAGCCGACCCGGTTGCTGTTCGGTGACACCACCCACTCGCCGACGGCCAGGTCCGCGGCTGAGGTGAACCAGTCATCGCGTGGTCCGAGCACCGCGCGCAACGTCACCACCCCGGAATCCGGCACCCTCGATTCCACCGCCGGCATCTCGTTCGTCGACCCGGAAGCTGTCCCGACTCGCAGTAGATCCCCCCGCCGCAACGGCTTCGGGCCGAGGCCGGACAACGTATCGGTGCTGCAGGAACCCAACACCCGCGGCGGGTCGAATCCCCCGTACACCGAAAGGTACGTGCGTAGGCCACTTTTCGGAGTGCCGAGCTTGATCATCTGACCGGCGGCGAGGTTGACCGGCACTCCGAACCGAGCAGCTTCGCCATCCACGGTGATCGGCGCCGCCGCCCCGGTCACCGCAACCCGCACGTCAACGATCGCGCGCAGGGACAGACCGCCGAGCACACACTCGACGGCGGCGGCGTTGTCGTCATTGCCCACCAATCGGTTCGCGGCCAGGTAGGACGATCGATCCGCCGCCCCGGAACGCCCAACCCCCACGTCCGCGAGACCAACCCGCCCCAGGTCCTGGAACACGCTCAACGGACCGGTTCGCAGGACCTCCAGCGCTCCGATGCCGGCCGCGTCCACCCCCGTTGCGTCATCGGCGTTCTCGGCAACCTCGCCCGGATCAGGGCGCGGGGTCGACCCGCCGTCAACGAACCGCACCCACTGACCCGGCCCGATCAACGACGGCGGATCGCGGTCGATGTCCCACAGCGGAACGTCGGTGCTGCCGATGAGCTGCCAGCCACCCGGGGACGCGGTGGGATACACCGCGCTGAAACCACCGGCCAACGCCACCGACCCGGCCGGAACGGTGGTCCGCGATTCGGCCCGGCGGGGAACGTCCAACCCTGGCCCGTCCCCGGTCAAATAGGCGAACCCCGGCGCGAACCCGATAAATGCTGCCCGCCAACGGGTCCCGGTATGCCGGGCGATGACCTCGGCAGCGCTGAGCCCGGACAACCGAGCCACGTCGGTCAAGTCCGGGCCGTCGTAGCGCACCGGGATCACGATGTCGTCGGCGGCCTCGAAGTCGACGCCGGCCCGCAATTCGGCGCGATCGGCAATTGCCGCCACCGCGGATCCCAGCTCCCCGAGGTCGACGCCACCCGACCCGATGACAAGGACCGTCCGGGCAGCGGGCACCAGATCGGCGACCCCGCCCAGCGCGGCCTCCCGCAGCGCCGCGGTCAGCGCGAGTACCTCATCACTACCCGCCCGCCCGGGATCCTCGACCTCGACCAGCAGGGCCGCATCACCGGCCGGCAGCACCCGCACCCTCATCCGAATGCCCGCACCGTCACCCCGGCCTCGCCCAGCGCCGCCGCGACCGCGCGGGCCATCTGCACCGCGCCCGGGCTGTCACCGTGCACGCAGATGCTCTCGGCCCGGACGTCGACTGGCGGTCCCGTCGACGGCCACGACGGTGCCGTCGATGACCATCCGGACCACTCGCTGCGCGACCTCGGCCGGATCGGACAGCACGGCCCCCGGCGCCGAACGAGGCACCAGTGTGCCCGCCGGCGGTGTAGCCGCGGTCGGCGAACGCCTCCGGCACCGTCCGCAGGCCCCGTTCGGCGGCGATGGCCAGCAACGCTGAGCCGGGCAATCCCAGCAGCGGCAGGTCCGGGTCGACGGCCGAGCACCGCGTCCACCACGGCCGACGCCTGGATCTCGTGGTGCACGATCGCGTTGTACAGCGCGCCATGCGGTTTGACGTAGCGGACGGAGCTGCCGGCTGACCGCGGCGATCGCCTGCAGCGCGCCGATCTGGTAGATCACGTCGTCGGTGAGCTCGCCGTGGGTCCATGTCGATGAACCGGCGGCCGAAGCCGGCCAGGTCGCGGTAGCCGACCTGCGCGCCGACCACCACGCCGGCGGCGGCGGCCAGCTCGCAGGTCCTGCGCAGCGTCGTCGGGTCGCCGGCGTGGAAGCCGCAGGCGACATTGGCGCTGGTCACCGACGCCAGCACGGCCTCGTCATCGCCCAGCACCCAGCGGCCGAAGGACTCGCCGACGTCGCTGTTCAGGTCGACTGTCGTTGGAGTGACAGGGGTCATGACGGTGAAACTATCCCGCCGGCCTGGTGTTCGGTGCCAGATGATGGGGCAACTGCGGATGGCCGACGACGGCGGGCCGGGCGAACAGCAGCGCGGCCACCCCGATCAGTGTCGCGATCAGCGCGACGACGGCCATCGCGAGCCCGCTGGTGACGTCGCCGATGCCGACCAGCGGCGCGGTCACCGCGCCGAGCGCGAACTGGGTCAACCCGAGCAACGCCGACGCCGAGCCGGCGATCACGCCGGTGCCGGTCCATCGCGATGGCCGAGGCATGCGGCAACGCGAACCCCACCGCCGACACCATGACGAACAACGAGACCAGCATCATCACCAGTCCCCAGCCGGCCAGCACGGTGACGGTCAGCAGGACGGCACCCAGCAGGGCCTGCACGACGCCGACCGTCAGCAACACGAACGACGTCGTCCAGCGCAACAGGATCCGGCCGATCTGGGTGGCCAGGACGATGCCGATCGCGTTCAGCGCGAAGCAGGCGCTGAACCACTGCGCGGACAGCCCGAACCGGTCCTGCAGCACGAACGGCGACGCGGAGATGTAGCCGAACATCGCCGCGGTGACCATCGACCCGGCCAGCACGGCGCCGACGTAACCGCGGTCGCGCCAGCAGCGTGCGGAACGCCCGCAGGGTGCCGCCGAAGCCCCCGCTGGATCGACGCTCGACGGGGCAGTGTTTCCTTGATGCACCACCGCGGACAGCATCAGCAGCACCACCCCGACACCGGCAAGCACCCAGAAGACGGTCCGCCAGGTACCGACCCGCAGCACCTGCCCGCCGATCACCGGGGCCAGGATCGGGGCGAGCCCGTTGATCGTCGCGATGGCCGAGAAGTACGCTGCCGCAGCCTTTCCCGCGAACATGTCGGCGACAACCGCCCGGCCGACGACGATGCCGGCGGCACCGGCGGCGCCCTGCACGAACCGGACCGCGATCAGCACCGTCATCGAGGTGGTGACCGCGCAGATCACCGAAGCGACGACGAACAACGCCACGCCGATCAGCAGCGGTCCGCGCCGGCCGAGCCGGTCGGACAGCGGCCCGGTGATCAGTTGGCCGACGGCCAGCCCGATGATGCAGGCCGACAACGTCAGCTGCGCCGCGGACGAGGTGGACGACAGCGCGGCCGGCAACTCCGGCAACGCGGGCAGATACATGTCCAGGCACAGCGGGCCGAAGCCCGACAGCGCGCCGAGCGTGATGATCAGCCACAGGCCGCCGCGGCTGCTGCCCGGCCGATTCGCGATTCCCGGCGGGCTGCTCGGTCACTCCCACTCGATGGTGCCCGGCGGCTTGCTCGTCACATCCAGCACGACTCGGTTGACCTCGGGAACCTCGCCGGTGATCCGGTTGGAGATCTTGGCCAGCAACTCGTACGGCAGCCGGGACCAGTCGGCCGTCATGGCGTCCTCGCTGGACACCGGGCGCAGCACGATCGGGTGGCCGTAGGTGCGGCCGTCGCCCTGCACACCGACCGACCGGACGTCGGCCAGCAGCACCACCGGGCACTGCCAGATCTCCGCGTCGACCCCGGCGGCCGTCATCTCCTGCCGGACGATCGCGTCGGCGGCCCGCAGGATCTCCAGCCGCTGCGCGTCCACCGCGCCGATGATCCGGATGCCGAGACCCGGCCCGGGGAACGGGTGCCGCTGCGACGATCTCCGCCGGCAGCCCGAGTTCCGCGCCGAGCAGCCGCACCTCGTCCTTGAACAGCGTCCGCAGCGGCTCGACCAGCGCGAACGTCAGGTCGTCCGGCAGCCCGCCGACGTTGTGGTGCGACTTGATCGTCGCGGTACCGGTGCCGCCGCCGGACTCGACGACGTCCGGGTACAGGGTGCCCTGCACCAGGAACTTCACCCCGCCGGCCTCCGCGCTGATCTCCGCTGCCGCGCCTTCGAAGACCCGGATGAACTCCCGGCCGATGATCTTGCGCTTGGTCTCCGGCTCGGTGATCCCGGCCAGCGCGGTCAGGAACCGCTCGGCCGCATCGACGGTCACCAGCTTGATCCCGGTGGCGGCCACGTAGTCCCGCTCGACCTGCTCCCGCTCGCCGGCCCGCAGCAGACCGTGGTCGACGAACACGCAGGTCAGCTGGTCACCGACGGCGCGGTGCACCAGCGCAGCGGCGACCGCGGAGTCCACCCCGCCGGACAGCCCGCAGATCACCTTCTCCTCGCCGACCACCGCTCGGATGGCAGCCACCTGCTCGTGCAGGATCTCGGTCGGGGTCCAGTCGGGGGCGATCCCGGCGACGTCGTGCAGGAACCGGCGCAGCACCTCCTGGCCGAACTGCGAGTGCACCACCTCAGGGTGGTACTGCACCCCGGCCAGCCGGCGGGAGACGTTCTCGAAGGCGGCGATCGGGGTATCGGCGGTCGTCGCGGTCACCGCGAATCCGGCCGGCGCCTGCGACACCGCGTCGCCGTGACTCATCCAGACCCCGAGGGTGCCGGGCAGGTCGTGCAACAGGGCGGCCTTCGGGTCGGTGACGGTCAGTTCGGTGGCGCCGTACTCCCGGCGCCCGGTCTGATCGACCCGGCCGCCCAGCGCCTGGGCCATCACCTGGAAGCCGTAGCAGATCCCGAACACCGGCACACCGGTGTCGAACAGCGCCGGATCGATGCTCGGCGCGCCGTCCGCGTACACGCTGGACGGGCCACCGGACAGGATGATCGCCGCCGGTTCCTTCGCGGCGATCTCCGCGGCGGTGATGCTGGAGGGCACGATCTCCGAATAGACGCTCGCCTCGCGGACCCGGCGGGCGATCAGCTGGGCGTACTGCGCCCCGAAGTCGATCACCAACACCGGGTGGGCCTGGCCCTCTGGGTTTTCGCCGGGCACGAGGCCGCCTTTCGTCATGCATGTCTTGCGCGTCTGCGCCCTAGGAGCACTCCCCCAGCCCGCCGGAGTCTATCCAAGCCGCGGGTCCGCTCCGTGCGCTCGCCCGCCCGGCATGGCCCTACAGTCACCCCCATGACCGTGCTGATCGACCCGCCCCGCTGGCCGGCGCACGGCCGGGTGTGGTCGCACCTGGTCAGCGACGCCTCGCACGACGAGCTGCACGCATTCGCGGCGGCGAACGGCATCCCGGCGCGCGGCTTCGACCACGACCACTACGACGTCCCCGGCGAGCGGTACCAGTTGCTGATCGACGCCGGCGCCGTCCCGGTCGATTCCCGGGAACTGCTGCGGCGGATCGGTGCCGCGGGCTTACGGCGACCGAAGCGGGACCGTACGAGAGCGCCGGTAGGCCCATCCCACATGAACGCGGTCCATCATGATCACATGAGTGTGACGACGCACGAGCGGATCACGGGGTCCGGCCGGCCACCGCGATCGGTGGTCTGGGTGGGCGGGCACACGGTGGCGTCCGATCTGTCCGCCGACCGGATCGCCGATGAACTGGCCAAGAACCCGGCGGCGAAGGCCTGGTGGTGCCTGCCGCGGAACGCAGCGGCACTGGCCGGGACGGCGGATCTGCTGGGTCTCGATCAGTTCGCCATCGATGACGTCCTGGCGCCGCGCGAAACGCCCAAGCTGGACACCATCGGCGACACCATGATCGTGGTCAGTGCCGCGCTGTCCTTCGATGTGCCGCCCGCCGAACTGGACATCCAGCGGGTGTCCATTCTGGCGACGGAGCGGGTGCTGGTCGTCATCGCCGACGACGGGCCGCTGGAAACGCTGATCCCGCTGCTGAATCAGTGCGAGGCCCGGATGCGGACCGACGGCATCGCAGCCGGCGTGCACATCGTCCTCGAGTCGCTGGTCGACGGCTACGCCGCCGCTCTGGAAGCACATGGAGGAGGCGACGGACCTGCTGACCGCGTCCCTGTTCGACGACAAGCCGATGGGAAAAGCCGAGCAGCTCAGGGCTTTTCGGCTGCGCCAGGCGATCGGCAGGCTCCGCAAGGTCGCCACGCCGATGACGGAAGTGACCGCCGCACTGGCCAGCGCATCGGCAAGAGCCAAGGAGGAACAGGTCGACGACCCGATCGCCACGCTGCTCGGCAACGCCACCGCCCGCCGGTTCTCCGACGTCGCCGATCACGCCAGGCATGCCGCGGAGAGCACCAGCGGGCTGCGGGAAATGCTGAACTCCGCCTTCGAGACCAACCTCGCGCTGTCCGACGTGCACCTGAACACGATCATGAAGAAGCTGTCCGCCTGGGCCGCGATCATCGCCGTGCCCACCCTGATCACCGGGTTCATGGGGATGAACGTGCCGTACCCGGGTTTCCAGCAGGGCACCGGATTTCTGATCGCGCTGGTGGTGATGATCAGCGCGGTGGTCACCCTGTTCGTGCTGTTCAAACGCAGCGACTGGCTATAGTCGCCGGCGACGAAGGAGCCAGCCGCCAATCGATACAGGAGCCGGCGGCGGGCGACCAGAATTCAGGCGTGCACGCTCAGCCCGACCTTCTGGAACTCCTTCAGGTCGGAGTACCCGGCCTTGGCCATCGCCCGGCGCAGCGCACCGAACAGGTTGGTTCGGCCGTCGGCGCCGAGCGCCGGGCCCAACAGCAACTGCTGCAGCGGAACGTCAGCAGGCCCGCACGGTGCGGCGAACCCGCGTGGCAGCACGGGGTGCGCGGCGGTCGTCGGCCAGTACCAGCCCGCCGCCGGCGCCTCCGCGGCCCAGCTCAGCGGTTCGCCGATCATCACCGCGTCCGCTCCGCAGGCGATGGCCTTGGCGATGTCGGCGCTCGAGTCGATGCCGCCGGCCGCGATGACATGCACGTACCTGCCGCCGGTCTCGTCCAGGTAAGAGCGCCGGGCGGCCGCGGCATCCGCGATCGCGGTGGCCATCGGGACGGCGATGCCCAGCACGTCATCGGTGGTGGTGGTGCGCCCGTGACCGGTGCCGACGATGACGCCGGCCGCCCCGGTCCGCATCAGGTGGGTGGCGGTCTGGTAGTTGGAGCAGCCGCCGACGATGACCGGAACGTCGAGGTCCGCGATGAACGACTTCAGGTTCAGCGCGTTGCCGTTCGCCTGGACGTGCTCGGCGGAGACGATGGTGCCCTGGATGATCAGCATTTCGACGCCGGCCGCGATCGCCGGCCCGGCCAAGGCGAACGCGTTCTGCGGCGAGAGCCGGATCGCGACCGTGCCGCCGCCGTCCCGCAGCGTGCGGATGGCCTCGGTGAGCAGGTCCAGTGACACGGGCGCCGAGTAGACCTTCTGCAGAGCGGCGATGATCTCGTCCGGGTCCTCAGCGGCCGCGCCGATCTCGAGCAGTTCGTCGATCACCCGCTGCGGATCCGGGTAGCGCGCCCAGAGTCCCTCGCCGTCCAGCACACCGAGACCACCGAGGGCGGACGACCGCCGTGGCAACGGCCGGCGAGACGATGGCATCGGTCGGCTGGGTCAGCATCGGGATCTCGAACCGGTAGGCGTCGATCTGCCAGGCGGTGGAGATGTCCGATGACGAGCGCGTCCGACGGGACGGCACGATCGTCACGTCCTCCAGTTCGTATGCCGAACGGGCTGTGCGCCCCATGCCGATCTCGACCTCAGGCACCGTTGCTCCTTGTTGTTACGACCGCGGTTGTGACGACCGCGTGGTGACAGACACGCCAATCTCGCCCCGAAGGGTAGGCCAAGAAAGAGCGGTTCCGGCTCAGCGGTCGATGTAGTTCGGCGCCTCTGAGGTGATCGCGATGTCGTGCGGGTGCGATTCCCGCAGGCCCGCGGCGGTGATCCGGACCAGCTTGGCGTCCTTGAGCTGCTCGATCGTTGCCGAGCCGGTGTAGCCCATGGCGGCCCGCAGCCCGCCGACCAACTGGTGCGCAACATCGGAGAGTCCGCCCCGGAACGGCACCCGGCCCTCGATGCCCTCGGGGACGAGCTTGTCGTCGGAGAGCACATCGTCCTGGGCGTACCGGTCCTTGGAGTAGGACCGGGCCTCACCGCGGGACTGCATGGCGCCGAGCGAGCCCATTCCCCGGTAGGTCTTGTACTGCTTGCCGGCCACGAAGATCAGCTCGCCGGGCGACTCGGCGACACCGGCCAGCAGCGAACCGAGCATCACCGTGTCCGCGCCGACCGCGATTGCCTTCGCGATGTCGCCGGAGTACTGCAGCCCGCCGTCCCCGATCACCGGCACCCCGGCCGGTCGGCAGGCCTTTGACGCCTCCCAGATAGCAGTCACCTGCGGCACGCCGATTCCGGTGACGACCCGGGTGGTGCAGATCGAACCCGGCCCGACACCGACCTTCACCGCGTCCACCCCGGCGTCGACCAGCGCCTGCGCGCCGGCCCTGGTGGCCACGTTGCCGCCGACGATGTCCACCCGGTTGCCGACGTCGCCGCGCAGCCGGGCGACCATCTCCACCACCCGCATCGAATGGCCGTGCGCGGTGTCCACCATGATCACGTCGATGCCGGCGTCGACCAGCGCCATGGCGCGCTTGTAGGACTCCTCGCCGACGCCGACCGCGGCGCCGCAGAGCAACCGTCCGTCCGCGTCCTTGGTGGCCTGCGGGTACTGCTCGGTCTTGACGAAATCCTTGACGGTGATCAGCCCGCGGAGTTTGCCGTCGCCGTCGACCAGCGGCAGCTTCTCGATCTTGTGCTTGCGCAGCAGGCCGAGCGCCGCTTCCGCACTGACCCCGACCGGCGCGGTGACCAGCGGCATCGGCGTCATGACCTCCCGGACCGGCCTGGTCATGTCGACCTCGAACCGCATGTCACGGTTGGTGATGATGCCGACCAGCCGGCCGTCGGAGTCGGTGACGGGCACCCCGGAGATCCGGAACTTGGCGCACAGCGCGTCGGCCTCGCGCAGGGTCGCGTCCGGCCGGCAGGTCACCGGGTCGGTGACCATTCCAGCCTCGGAGCGTTTGACGATCTCGACCTGCGAGGCCTGATCCTCGATGGACAGGTTGCGGTGCAGCACGCCGAGGCCGCCCTCGCGGGCCATCGAGATTGCCATCCGGGATTCGGTCACAGTGTCCATCGCGCTGGAGACCAGCGGGACCCGGAGCCGGATGTTCCTGGACAGCCAGGTACTGGTGTCTGCCTCACTGGGCACCAGGTCCGAGGCGTCCGGGAGTAGTAGCACGTCGTCATAGGTCAACCCGACCGTGGCGAACTTTTCATCGAATGACGACGACATGACGCACCTTCCGCTGACGCTCCCGCGGGCCGAGCTGGGTGTTGTTCCCCGGGCAACGCGTCCGTTCATCGTAGGCGAGGGCGCAGCTGCCCCGAAACGCGCTCCGTGCGGGAAGCGGGCCGCTCTCAGCCGGTACCGGCGACCGCCGGGTCAAGTGGGATCGACGCGACCTTCGAGTCGGCCGGGGCATTTGCTGCAGAGTTCACTGCGGCGGTGTCCGCCGAAGGCGGGCCGGCGCCGTCCGGGGGCACGGTGTCGACGGACTGGGTGGGTCCGGATGGTGTCGGCGACGGCGGGGATTGCTCGGTTGCCACTGGCGGATCGGATGCCGGAACCTCCGCCGGTGCGGTGGGTTCCGGTGGGGTCGACGGGACGGACGGGACCACGGCCACCGTCTCTGCTGGGGAGCTCGGATCGCCCGCCGAACTGATGGCCGCCGCGTCCGTGGTCGGTGTGTCGACGGAACTCACCACCGGACCGGCGGTTGACGGAGCGACGTCCGTACTGCTCGGCCACCCGGCGCCGAGGGCGGCTTGCAGGACGTCGGTGGGCGGGGCCTGTGCTGGCGCGAGAACCTGCGCGGCGTTCTGCGACCCGCCGGGCACGGCCGCCGCGGCGGCCTGCGCGGCCCCGGCGGCCTGCGCGACCCCGCCAGCCAGTGCAGCAATGGCGGCCTGCTCGGCAACTGCGGCCTGCGCGGAAGGCGCATCGGGCGTGGAACTGCCCTGGCCGGCTGACGGGCGGGGTCCCCTGGTCGTTGTTGGACTGTCGTCCTGTCCCCGGGTGTCGCGGGTTTCCTGCGGCGCAGCCTGCACCCACAACGCGGCCACCTGCTGCTGCATATCGCTCTTGCCGTCGACATCATCGACTCGACCCAACTCGGCGGCGGCCCGGAGCAGCGCCAGCTGCGCATCCTGCGGCCGGCCGTCGTCCAGGGCGAAGCGGGCCTCGACCAGAATGGCCCCGACCTGATCAGCGGACGCGACAGACGCAGCGCGACTGGGCCAGAGCGCCTGAGTCAGCGCAAAAAGCGGGCTGTCCCGCGGGGCGTCCTTCGAGGCGATGGACGCGGAACCGACCAGCAATGCCGCGATCGCCGCTGCGATGGCCAATGCCGGGCGCAGTGCGCGATTCCTGGACGGCGGCCGCCGCTGCTGTGCAGGACCGTGCGTCCGCACCGACTTCGGCGGGGCGGGCAGCGGTTCGACGGCCAGTTCCTGCCGCCACGACTGGAATATCTCGGTCAGCGGGTCGACGCTCCGCGGACGCATCGTCGGCGGCGTGACGGTGAGCACGGCGCCGGACGGGGAACCGATGGAGCGGCCAGCTGACGAGTCGGCGAGCGGGTGCGGATCCGCACCCCAGGATTGCGCGGCAATGGCGTCGATGAATGCGTCATCGGCGAAAACGGCATCCAGATCGACCAATGGTGAACTGGGATCGACCCGTCGGCGCCCGGACCGGCCGGCCATCAGACCAACTGCTCTGACAGCAAGGCGTCCTTGGCAAGTAGCTGTCGGAGCTTGGCCAGCGCACGATGTTGGGAGACCCGGACGGCGCCGGCACTCATGCCGAGCGCCTCGGCGGTCTCTTCGGCACTGAGCCCGACCACCACTCGCAGCCGGAGGATCTCCTGCTGTGCTTCCGGCAGGGTGCTGAGCATGTCGTCGACGACCAGCGCCGTGGAGTTGGCAACCACACACTGCTCCGGACCGCGCGCGGTCGACGGGGCGTCGGGCACCTCTGCGACGGGATGCGTCCGGGAACGTGCGGCGGCCCGATGCGCGTCCGCCACCTTGTGCGCGCAGATGCCGTAGACAAAGGCCAGGAATGGTCTGCCCTCATGTCGGAAGGTGGGCAGGGCAGTCAGGACGGCCATGCACACCTCCTGGGCGACATCGTCAGCCGACGCCGACGAACGGTGTCCAGCTGACATGCGAGAACGGCAGTACCTGACGACTACAGGGTGGATACGGCCGAGGACGCGATCCAGCGCAACCGCATCCCCGTTGACTGCCCGATCGACCAGCAATTCCAGGTCGTTCTGATCAGCCGCATCGTGTACCTGCTTCATCGCCTTCGGCGACTCCCCCGTTACATCCGGTGACGGAAAGTTACGACTTTCTTCACCGACGCGCCCCGACGGCACAGTTCCTTCATGGTAGTCACTCAGCACCCGAAATGACCGCACTCGTATCGCCGCACTGATATCGCCGCATCCGTATCACAGTTCAAGATTCAGGCAACAAAGCCCCGCCGGAAACCCAGCGCGACCGCCTGGGCGCGATCGCGAGCACCCAGTTTCCGGAACAGCCGGCGGGCGTGGGTCTTCACGGTGTCCTCGGACAGGAACAACTCGCGCCCGATCTCGCCGTTGGACTGGCCCTGACTCATCCCCCGCAGCACCTGCATCTCACGTTCGGTCAGCGGTGCCTCACCGTCAACCGAGTCCCGCAACGCGGGCAGCCGCGGCGTGGTCAGGGTGTCCGCGAGCGCCGCCACGATCTCGGGTTGGGTGGCGTCCCAACGCAGGAACCCCCGGGCGCCACACGCGATGGCGGCGGCGATCGAGGCGGTGTCGTCCGGCGAGCCGAAGACGATCACGACCGCAGACGGGTGAATGGCCAGCAACCGCCTGGTCGCCTCGATCCCGCTGGTCAGTGCCCGCTGGGTGCCGATCAGCACGACGTCGGCCGGCTGCCGTCCGTAGCGCGATAGCAACTCGTCACCGCTGGCCACACAATCGATGCCGCCGTCGACCGACGGCACAGCCGTCATGACTCTGGTCAGACCATCGCGAGCGCTGCGACGCTCGTCGCAAATCAGCACGCTTGTCACGTGATTCCCCCTGCGGACGGTGTGGATGTAGCAACAGACTTCTCGACAATCGATGCGCTGCTCGGATCGCCGGACCCCTGACCTTCGGCGATACGACAATACGGTCCCCAAAGGGGATAGTTCGGACAAACAAGCGCTAGAACACCGGCTGCTACTGCGGAGAGTAGTCGTATGTTCACCATGGGACACGGACCGGTACTGAACAGAGTGTCGCCGGCTGTGTGAGCGATACCACACCGCGCTGTACCAACAGTCGGCGAGGTCCCTGTTCGCAAGGCCCGAAATGGATCTTCACCAAGATCGACAAAAAACAAGATCAAGGTCTTGTCGCGGGAGCTGAAGCGCTCTAGTGTCTGGTCAACATCAGCGCCGGGATCAGCGCGGATCCGGCCCCAACGCGGTACACCACACAGGCCTCGTCCCGAATTCATGGCTCGGGCGGCCCAGTGCTGGCTGAATCGCGTTACCGACCGCGCCCCGATCCCAGGCATTGTCGGAACACTCGAGATCTGATCGCTCCAGAGGGGATCGAAGTGGCGGATACCAGGCGCCTTCCCGGCCCGAATGCTGATCTGTGGGACTGGCAGTTGCACGCCGCGTGCCGCGGAATGGCCAGCTCGTTCTTCTTCCATCCGGAAGGCGAACGCGGACCCGCGAGGGCGCGCCGCGAGGCACAGGCCAAGGCGGTGTGTTTCGAGTGCCCCGCGATGGTGGCCTGTCGCGCACATGCCTTGCAGGTGCACGAGCCCTACGGCATCTGGGGCGGGCTCTCCGAGGGCGAACGCGCCCAGATGCTGACGCTCACCGGAGCGCACTGAGATCGTCGCTTCGGTGGTGCCCGCACCACCCGAACGAGGCCAACGTTGTCGGCCAGACGAGCGCACCTGTTGGTGTTTGGTCCGCGAATGGACCACCCCTGAGCGCGCCATCACTCGATGGTAGTGCTCCGATCGGCTATTCGCGCACCATTGGCAGCCCCATGGTGGCGCCGAAGAGTAACCGAGACCAGATCGTTGCGCTGAGCCGTCGGTGCGAACCCTGGCCGGTCATCCGGCCGGACAAGAACAGGCGGGCGGCCACCATCGGTGACCACCCGCCTGCATCAATCTGTTTCCGAATTCAGTGTCAGCGCCAGTTGCCGGTCAATGACAGTGCCAGTTAGTGGCTGTGCCCGTGATGGCCACCGTTGCCAGCGGCAGCGTGCTCGTGGTCATGCTTCACGATCTCGGTCACGGTGGACTCCGTGGTGAGCACCATGCCGGCGATCGACGCCGCGTTCGACACCGCCGACTTGGTCACCTTGACCGGGTCGATGATGCCGGCCTTGACCATGTCGACATACTCGCCGGTGTTCGCGTCGTACCCGTGTCCGATCGGCAGGTCGGCGATCGCGTTGACGACCACCGCACCTTCCTCGCCGCCGTTCGCGGCGATCCAGAACGCCGGCGCGGACAGGGCCCGGCGAACAATGGCGACACCGGTCGATTCGTCACCGGTCAGCTGAGCCTCGAGCTCGGCCAGCTTGGCGGCCGCGTGCACGAGCGCCGCTCCGCCGCCGGCGATGATGCCCTCGGCAACCGCTGCCTTGGTGGCATGCACGGCGTCCTCGATGCGGTGCTTGCGTTCCTTGGCCTCGGTCTCGGTGGCGGCACCGACCTTGATCACCGCAACGCCGCCGGCCAGCTTGGCCAACCGCTCCTGCAGCTTCTCCCGGTCCCAGTCGGAATCGGTGGTCTCGATGTCCTTGCGCAGCTGCGCTGACCGCTCGGCCACCGCCTCCGCGGATCCGCCACCGTCGACCAGCGTGGTGTCGTCCTTCGTGACGGTGACCCGCCGTGCGGTGCCCAGCACCTCGAGCCCGACATCGGACAGCTTCAGCCCGACCTCGGAAGAAACCACCTCGGCACCGGTGACGATCGCCAGGTCCTGGATGAACGCCTTGCGCCGGTCACCGAAGAAGGGCGATTTCACCGCGACGACCGTGAAGGTCTTGCGGATCGCGTTGACCGTCAGGGTGGAGAGGGCTTCGCCCTCGACGTCCTCGGCGACGATCAGCAGCGGCCTCTTGGACTCGAGGACCTTCTCCAGCAACGGCAGCAGGTCGGCGAGAGCGGAGATCTTCTCCCGCACCAGCAGCACGTAGGTGTTCTCCAGGACGGCCTCGCCGGCCTCCGGATCCGTTGCGAAGTACGGGGAGATGTAGCCCTTGTCGAACTGCACACCATCGGTGTATTCGAGCTCGGTGTTCAGCCCGGAGTGCTCCTCGACGGACACGACGCCGTCGGCGCCGACCCGCTGCAGTGCGTCACCGAGCAGTGCGCCGATGAGCTCGTCCCGGGAGGCGATGGTGCCGACCTGGGCGATGGCGTCCCGGTCGCCGGCGACCGGGGTGGCCCACTCGGTGAGCAGTTCGTTGACCCGGTCGGCCGCCTGGGTGATGCCCGAGCGGAGCGCGAGCGGGTTGGCGCCGGCCGTGACGTTGCGGATGCCCTCGGCGATGAGCGCCTGGGTCAGGATGGTTGCCGTGGTGGTGCCGTCACCGGCGACGTCATTGGTCTTCGTCGCGGCGGTCTTCGCCAGTTGTGCGCCGAGGTTCTCCTCGGGGTCGTCCAGTTCGATGTCACGGGCGATCGTCACACCGTCGTTGGTGATGGTGGGGCCGCCGAACTTCTTGTCCAGCACCACATATCGGCCACGCGGGCCGAGCGTCACCTTGACCGTGTCGGCCAGCTTGTCCACGCCGCGCTGCAGCGCGGAACGGGCCTGAGAATCGAAGCTGATCTGCTTCGCCATGTGTTGTTCCAGTCTGTCGAAAAGTCAGTTGTTGTGAGGAAATGAGTGCGGGATCGGGGCTTCAACACAAAAACGCGCCCCGACCGCCCGCGGGTGCGGGCCGCCGGGGCGCGTCTGTTTGAGTACAGATGAATCCGTACTACACGATCACTGCAGAATTACTTGGCAACCTTCGCCAGCACGTCACGCGCGGACAGCAGCAGGTATTCCTTGCCGCTGTACTTGACCTCGGTGCCGCCGTACTTCGAGTAGATGACGACGTCACCCTCTTCGACGTCGATCGGGATTCGCTTGCCATTGTCGTCATAACGACCTGGGCCGACTGCAAGGACGGTGCCCTCCTGGGGCTTCTCCTTGGCAGTGTCAGGAATGACGATGCCGGACGCGGTCGTCGTCTCAGCCTCGTTGGCCTGGACGAGGATCTTGTCCTCGAGCGGCTTAATGTTCACGCTCGCCACGGTGTGACCTCCCCCTTCTGGGGTTCGATTCTGTGGCAGCAGCCTCGCGAGCCACTGCCGTGTGGGTTGTCTTGATGTGCCCGGCGAGGATCGGGCCCGTCGTCGCGGGAGCCGGGCCGTCTCTGTGCCGTTCGACTAGCACTCTAGCCATGCGAGTGCCAGGTCTCAACCACCGGCCCCGGAATAAGTTGGCTCGGCCGAAGGGTTTGCGCTCACCGCGAGGCGAAGAAAGCGTTCGCCTTCGGCGAATACAGCAGTACGAGCACGATGACGGCAAGGAGCGCCGAGCTCAGTGAACTCCACCGAAGATTTCCGCTGTGGATGACGAAGCCGTAGATACCCGAGGCCAGCGACAGGATGGCGACCAGCGTGCACAACCCGCGGGCCAGTCCGCTGCCCCTGGTCAACCCCCGAGCCACCGCCAGGTAGACCAGGGCGTTGAGCAGGCCGATGATGCCCACCCACAGCAGCGTGTCGGAGCTGACGCTGGTGCTGTTGACGAAGTCGTTGTCGCTGCGGGCGATGATCACGATGATGGCTCCGACGAGGCCGAGCAGCCCGCTGATCACGATCAGCACGGCCAGCAGGGTCACCCCACCAGGTCGCGGCGCACGGTCTCCCAGGAAGTTCTGTTCAGTCATGCGGGAGAAGTTCTCATGATCAGGTGGCGTCGGCCAATCCGTCGCGGAGCCGGCGCAGCGAGCGCAGCGCGACCGGCAGGGTTCCGGCCTGCTGATGCGCGGCGTACCACTCGTTGTCCAGGTTCAGCTCGATCCTGGCGAGGGCCGCGGATGCGGCCAGCAGCCGGCCCGGCGTCAGATCGGTGTCGACGTCGTGCAGCCAGTGCCGCAGCGCCTCCTCGTCCGCGGCCCCGTCGAGCAGCGACGGGTCGGACTCGTTCAACAACAGGGTGATCGCCGCGATCGCGGCGTCGACCTGGGCAACCGGCAGGGTGGTGCCGGACGTGGTGACCGCGCGAATCGCGCCGGACAGCCGGTCACCGGTCCGACCATCCGTCGCCTGTCGCAGGTCGGTGAGCAGCCCGACGGCGGCCTCTGTCCCGAGGAACGGATTCGCCGACGGGTGATTGGGGTCGTGGGCAGTTGCCGCGCTCATCTTGGGCTCCTTTGCACCTGGGCGGACCGGATCGCGGCCGCCCACCGCCAGGGTAGGCCCAGACCCCACGATCAGCTGGTCGCCTTCCGGACCGCTGCTGCGACGGCGGCGCTGACCGCCGGGTCGAACACGGACGGCACGATGTAGTTGGCGTTCAACTCGCTGGTTTTGACACAGTCGGCGATCGCGGTGGCCGCGGCCAGCAGGCATTCGTCGGTGATCTCGTGGGCGCCGGAATCCAGCATGCCGCGGAAGAATCCCGGGAACGCCAGCACGTTGTTGATCTGATTCGGGTAGTCGGAGCGGCCGGTCGCGACGATCGCGGCGTGCTTGCTCGCCGCGAACGGGATCGACCTCCGGGTCCGGGTTGGCCAGCGCGAAGACGATCGCCTGGTCCGCCATCTTGGCGATGTCGTCACCGGTGAGCAGGTTCGGTGCCGACACTCCGATGAAAACGTCTGCCCCGACGAGCATCTCGGCCAGCGTGCCCTGCGCGTGGCGGGGGTTGGTCCGCTCGGCGATCCACCGGCGGTACTCGTCGAGATTGGGATTGTCCGGGCGGATCGCGCCGTGCCGGTCGCAGCCGATGATGTCGGCGAAGCCCTGGTGGTGCAGCAGCTGGATGATCGCGCGGCCGGCGGCGCCGACGCCGCTGACGACCACCCGGACGTCCTTCGGCTCCTTCTTGACGACCCGCAGCGCGTTGGTCAGGGCGGCCAGCACGACGATGGCGGTGCCGTGCTGGTCGTCATGGAACACCGGAATGTCCAGCGCTTCGCGCAGCCGGCGTTCGATTTCGAAGCAGCGCGGGGCGGCAATGTCCTCCAGGTTGATCCCGCCGTACCCGGGCGCAATCGCCTTCACGATCATCACGATCTCATCGGAATCCTGCGTGTCCAGCACCACCGGCCAGGCATCAACACCGCCGAACTGCTTGAACAGCGCGGCCTTTCCCTCCATCACCGGCATCGCAGCTGCCGGCCCGATGTTGCCGAGCCCGAGGACGGCGGAACCGTCGGTGACGACCGCGACGGTGTTCCGCTTGATCGTCAGCCGGCGGGCGTCGGCCGGGTTCTTCGCGATCGCCATACACACCCGGGCCACCCCAGGCGTGTAGGCGCGGGACAGGTCGTCACGGTGCTTGAGCGGCACCTTCGGGACGACTTCGATCTTCCCGCCGAGGTGCAGCAGGAACGTCCGGTCGCTGACCTTGCGGACGTTCACCCCCGGCAGATCCTCGATGGACTTCGTCACCTGGTCGGCGTGGGTGGCATCGATGGCATCGCAGGTGACGTCGACGACGATGAAATCTGGGCCGGATTCCACCACGTCGAGGGCCGTCAGCGAGCCGCCGGCCGTCATCACCGCGCGGGCGAGATCCGCGGTGGCACCGATGGCCGACGGGGCCTCCGCGCGCACAGTGATCGAATATCCAGGGCTGGTTGTCGCCATCGCATTGTTCCCTTCAGGTGGCGCTGACGTCGGTGTCGCGCCCGGCGTGACCAGCCTGGCACGGTCCGCCGGGAACGGCGAGGTGTCGAAGCGCCGTCCATTGGGCACCTGCACACCGGCGTCTCCGACAGCAGAAACGAGGTTCGATGGATCCGCTCCTACCGATCATCGGTCTCGTGCTCGGCGTTTTGCTGGTGAACGTGGTCGCGGCCAGGTTCACCGTGCCGGTTCCGATCCCGCTCGTCGTCGTCGGGCTGGCCGTGTCGTTCATTCCCGGCGTGCCGTCGTTCGAGGTGAGCCCGGAGCTGGTGCTCGCGGTCTTGCTGCCGCCGCTGTTGTACGCCGCCGCCGTCGAGTCGTCGGCGGTCGCCATCCGGAAACTGCTGCGCCCGATCTTCCAACTTGCCGTTGTCCTGGTGCTGCTGACGGCCTTCACCGTCGCGATTGTGCTGACGGCGCTGGTCCCAGGTGTGCCGTTTGCGGCGGCCTTGGCCCTCGGGGCGATCGTCGCGCCACCCGACGCGGTGGCCGCCGTGGCGCTGGCGCGGCGGATCGGTCTGCCCCGCCGACTGGTCACCGTGCTGGAGGGTGAGTCGCTGTTCAACGACGCAACGTCGTTGGTGACCCTCAAGGTGGCGATCGGCGCAATCGGCGCCAGCTCGGTGGCCTGGGCGCCGGCGATCGGACAGTTCGCCTGGGCCTCGGTGGGCGGGATCGCGATCGGCGCTGTTCTCGGACTTGGGCTGTCCTACGTCCGCCGCACCGTCTCGTCGGCCTTGGTCATCACCGTGTTGTCGCTGGTCACGCCGTTCGCGGCGTACCTGGTCGGGGAGGCTGTGCACTCCTCTGGAGTGCTGGTCGTCGTGGTCACCGGGTTGGTGCTGGGGTACCGATCGCCCATCGAGGTGCCGGCATCCGTCCGGCTGACCGAGACAGCCACCTGGGCGGCCCTGCGATTCGCGCTCGAGGGCGTGGTGTTTGCGCTGATCGGGCTGCAGTTGCGCGGCATTGTGGCATCTCTCGACACCGGCGACGGCGTCGTTTTCCTGGCCGTCGGCGCGGTGCTGCTCACCGTCATTGTCAGCCGCCCGATCTGGTTGGCCGTCATCCATCTGGTGTCGAAACTCGGCCGGTCAACCGAGGTGGTCGGCTGGACCGGCGTCGCCGCACTGTCCTGGGCGGGGATGCGCGGTGTCGTGTCGCTGGCCGCCGCGCAGACACTGCCGATGGACACGCCGTACCGGAGCCTGCTGCTGGTCTGCACCATCGCGGTGATCATCGGAACCCTTGTCGTGCAGGGGCTGACGCTGCCGTGGGTGATCCGCCGGCTGGGGATCGCCGAAGACCACCGGGCCGACGATCAGGCGGAGCGGGCGAAGGCCCATGCCGAGGTGAGCTCGGCCATCGAGTCACAGGTCGACACCATGGTCGACGACGGGAAGCTGTCGGAGCGGCAGGCCGAGCTGATGCGCAAGTGGGCCGGCCTGCGGGATTGGCGGAACTGGGATGACGGCGACCAGTCCCGGGAATTCGGTCGCCGGCTCAGCGTGCTGACCGACTGGCGCCGGTCATTGCTGGGGGTGGAGCGGACCGTCATCGTGTCGATGCGCAACCGGGGCGAGCTGACCGAGGACGTGCTGCGGGAGATGCAGCACGATCTCGATCTGGAGGAGGCACTGCTGGAGCGCCGGGGTGACGCGGTTGACGGCCATCTAGCCGAGCTGCCGGCGGAGCAGCAGGCCGAGGGACAAGCTGAGCAGACGGCTGACGGCCGGGATGACGACCCTGCCACAGACGTGGCGGAGCTCGGCCGCAGGACTGACTCCGATGCCGGGACTGACTCCCCTGCTGGGACTGACTCCGGCGCTGGGCCGGACTCCGGCGCCAGACCTGCACCGGTCGACGAATTCGCAGCGGTCGACGATGCAGACGTCGGCGCCCTCTTGGGTGACGAGCAGCCAGCGGCCGGCGGCTCGATCGGCCACCGGGCGGGCCGGTCGAACACGGGGCGTGGTTGAGGCGATCACTTCTGCGGCTGCAGTCCGCGGACCAGCGTGTCCAGTAGCGCGCGGTAGGTCCCCTCGGCGTCCGGGACCTGGATGATTCCCTTGATCTCCAATTGGACGGCGCCGTGCACGGCACTCCAGATCTGCTGCGCCACTTCCTCTGGGTCACCCTCGGCGAGCGCGCCGCCGACAATCCCGTACCGGACATGCCCGACCAACTCGTCGAACGTGGCCCGAGCGTGCTGCATCACCTCCTTGGCGGTGGTTTCCTGGTGCAGCGTGTCGTCGAACATCGCCAGGTAGTGCGCGGGATGGCGGAGCGCGAACTCGCGGTAACGGATCCCGGAGGCCAGCAATCGCTCGGCCGGATCCGACTCGCCATGCGGGGCGATGGCCGCGCGTAGGCCGATGAAGCCGCGGGTCAACACGGCATCGACCAGGCCGTCCTTACCGCCGAATCGGTTGTAGACACCCATCGGCGCGACGCCGGCCTCGGCGGCGACCGCGCGCACGGTGACCGCATCAGGACCGCGGGAGACCAGCACCCGCTCCGCGGCATCGATCAGCGCCAACTCGACATCCCGGCTGGGCGTTCGGCTGGTGCTACCCGCTGCGGTCATTCACGCATTCTCCCTGCCCGGTCGCGCTCTCGGCCTCATCGCCCGGCCCACCCGCTCCCGTCCCCACCTGTCACCCTCCCGCTCTCCCACCCATTGGCCAAGGGGCTTCCGCACCGATCCGGTTCGTGGTAGAACGTTGTTCTGTAGTTGTAGCACGTCGTTCTATTGAGGAGATCCGATGGCGACACCCGTTTCCGCTACTTCCCCGGAGGCTGCCGCCGACACCGTCGCCGGTACCGCAGGGCGTCGGAGCCACCGTTGGTGGGGTCTGGGCGCCCTGTGCCTGAGCGTTTTGCTGGTCGGCATCGACAACACGATCGTCAACGTGGCGCTGCCGACCATCGGCCGGGACCTGGATGCGAGCACCAGTGACCTGCAGTGGGTGGTGGATGGCTACACGCTGGTCTTCGCCACGTTGCTGCTGCTGGCGGGCCACCTCGGTGATCGGTTCGGCCGGCGCCGGATGCTGATCACCGGGCTGGCGATCTTCGCCCTGACGTCCGTTGCGGCCTCGTTCGCCACCAGCACCACCGGGCTGATCGCCGGCCGCGCCGCGATGGGTGTCGGTGCAGCACTGATCTTTCCGGCCACCCTCGCCCTGCTGGTCTCGCTGTTCCCGGACCGGAAGGAACGCGCGGCCGCCATCGGCATCTGGTCCGGCGTGACCGGGTTGTCCGTCGCGCTGGGCCCCATCGGCGGTGGACTGCTGGTCGAACATTTCAGCTGGGCGGCGGTGTTCCTGGTCAATGTGCCGTTGGCGGTCGTCGCGATCGGCGCGACCCGACTGCTGGTCGCCGAGTCTCGGGATCCGAAGCCGGGGCGGTTCGACCCGCTCGGCGCGTTCGGTTCGATGGTGGGTGTCGGACTGCTGGTCTGGGCGATCATCGAGGCGCCGGCCAACGGCTGGGCCTCGGCAGTGACGATCGTTGCGCTGATCGGCGCGGCGGCGGCGCTGGGCCTGTTCGTGTGGTGGGAGGCGCGGCGGACAGACCCGCTGTTCGACGTCACCCTGTTCACGAACGCCCGGTTCTCGGCGGCCAGCGGCGCGATCGCAGCGGCGTTCTTCGGGCTCTTCGGGTTCATCTTCTTGATCACCCAGTATTTCCAGATCGTCCGCGGCTACGGCGTTCTCGAGGCCGGAGTTGCCACGTTGCCGTTTGCCGTCGTCATCGGGTCGCTGTCCCCGGTGGCCATTGTGCTGATGAAGCGATTCGGCACCACTGCCGTCGTCGCTGCCGGACTTGGATTGATGAGTTCCGGATTCGTGCTGGCCGCGGGTTCCGGGGTGGATTCGGCCTACTGGGGCCGGATTGTCGTGTCCATGGTGCTGATGGCGGCGGGGCTCGCGTTGACCACCGGCCCGTCCACCGAAGCGATCATGGGCGCGCTGCCGAGGGCACGGGTCGGTGCCGGTTCCGCGGTCAACGACACCACGAGGGAGATCGGCGGGACCCTCGGCGTTGCCATCGTCGGGTCGGTGATGAATTCGATCTACGGTGCTCGTCTGCTCGACGCGCTGAGCGGGACATCATTGACGCCGGAACAGGTCTCGGCTGCCGGCCGATCGGTGAGCGCCGGTTTCCAGGCCGCGGCGCTTGTTCCGCCGGCTGAATCCGCATCCGTCGTCGCGGCGACCTCCCAGGCCTTTGTTGACGGCCTGAGTGCCGGCTCGTGGGTGGCTGCGGCGGCGACGGGCCTGGCGGCTGTCGGCGTCCTGGTGTTTCTGCCGGCCCGGCATCGGGAGTCGTGATCTCGCGCTCAGACGACCTGCGCTCGCTCAGTCGACATGCACAACTGACACCGGCAGGCCCGGATCGCCGGTGAGCAGCGCGTTGGACGGTTGACCGGCGGCCGCGATCACGTGGGCACCGACGGCGGCGATCATGGCGCCATTGTCCGTGCACAGACTGATTCTCGGCACCCGCAGGTGCAGACCCGCCGCCGCGCAACGTTCTTCGGCGAGGGATCGCAGGCGCCGGTTTGCTGCGACACCACCGGCGACGACAACGGTCCCGATGCCCAGATCCGTTGCAGCCCTGACGGTCTTCGCGGTCAGGACGTCGACGACCGCCTCCTGGAAAGAGGCGCAGATGTCGGGAATGCTGATGACTCGACCATCACGTTCCGCCGCCTCGACGTGCCGGGCAACCGAGGTCTTCAGACCGGAGAAGGAGAAGTCGTACGGGGCGTCCCGGGGGCCGGTGAGCCCGCGGGGAAACTTCACCGCGGCCGGGTCGCCGCCTGCTGCCAGTTTGTCGATGATCGGCCCGCCGGGGTAGCCGAGGCCGAGTAACCGGGCGACCTTGTCGTAGGCCTCGCCGGCCGCGTCGTCGACGGTGCTGCCGATCTCGGTGATGTCGCCGGCCAGGTCGTCGACCCGCAGCAGCTGGGTGTGGCCGCCCGAAACCAGCAGCGCCAGTGTCGGTTTCGGGAGCGGTCCGTGCTCCAGGGTGTCCGCGGCGACGTGCCCCGCCAGGTGGTTGACGCCGTACAACGGCACGTCCCAGGCTGCCGCGTAGGCCTTTGCCGCGGCGACTCCGACAAGCAGCGCCCCGGCCAGGCCGGGGCCCGATGTCACCGCGACCGCACCGACATCCCGGTAGGTCAGCCCGGCATCGGCGAAGGCAGCGTGCACGGTCGCCGTCATCGCCTCCAGGTGCGCCCTGGAGGCGATCTCGGGCACCACTCCCCCGAACCGGGCATGCTCATCCTGGCTGGAGGCCAACGCCTGGCCGAGCAGTTCCGGGGCGCCGTCGGTGATGCGGACCAGGCCGGCACCTGTTTCGTCGCAGGAGGATTCAATGCCGAGGACGATGGTGCCAATTGCCGCATTCACCGTCATCGTGGCCTGGCCATCGTGTAGGCGTCCGCACCGCTCGGTTGGTAGTACCGTCGCCGAACGCCCAACTTGGTGAAGCCTTCCGATTCGTACAAGGCGATGGCGGCGACGTTGTCGGTGCGCACCTCGAGCAGCAGTCGGCGATCCGCTGCCGCGGACATCAGCTGGCGAAGGAGTTTTCGGCCCAATCCGCGGCCTTGCGCGGTTGGTCGCACGCCGATCGTGTGCACCTCGGCCTCGTCACCGATGATCGCCAGGCCCGCGTAGCCGTCGATCACGCCGTCGGCGTCGCGGTGCACGACGTAATGGTGGCCGACTTCCAGTTCGGAGGCGAACATCTCCCAGGTCCATGGGGAATCACCGGGAAACAGGATCGCCTCCAGGTCGACGAGCGCGGGAATGTCTGCTGGGTCGAGGATCTCCAGGTCCGGGTGTACCGGGATGACTCGGCGGTTCGTGGCCATGTGCAGGATCACCGGCCCAGCACCGACTTGCGGGCCCCTGGCTCTGTCGCGTCGGGGCGGCGCAGGTAGAGCGGCGTCAAGGGGCCGGGCACGGCTCCGGTCAGCAGGGCGATAGCGGCCCGCTCGACCAGGCCGAGACTGATGGCAATGCCGGCATTCTCGAGTGATTCCGGGTCGAACTCGGGGCCCCGCTGGGACTCCAACAGTTGCGCGCCGGCTCCGGTGATGAAATCAGCTGTGATGCCGTGCTCGGTCAGCAGGGCCGGGACCTGCACCGGTGCGACAACCACTGGTCCCAGCTCCCTGACGCCGTCCGGCCGGTACACCGACAGGTACACCTCACGGCGCCGCGCGTCGGTGACCACCAGGAGCTGACCCGGAGATCTTGTCGACAGCAGTGCCGTGAGCGACCGCGCTGTGCCGTCGTGGCTGGGCACTCCGTGCACCGGAATGTCCAGGCCGTCGCCCAACGCCGCCGCGGTCGCGATCCCGACCCGAAGTCCGGTGAACGGGCCGGGACCGAGTCCGACCACGACGGCGTCCAGGTCCTTGATCGTCTTTCCGGCTTCGGCGAGCGCTGCCGTGGCCAATGGGATGAGGCGTTCGGCATGGGCGTAGGGGTTGGTCACCGACTCTTCGGCCAGCAGTTCTGACGGCTTCGGAGCGGTGGCCGCGCCGCGGTGGACCGCTTCGGCGAACTCGTGGGGTCGTAACAGCCGCACGACACCGGCGGTGACCGACGGCGTTGAGGTATCCAGGGCGAGCACAAGCACGATGAACCATCCTACGGAGCGTGCGGCCGGGTACGGACCGCTGATGCACGATCCGTGCGCACGCAATGCCGCTGAAGTGGGCGGATAGGCTTTCTTGGCCGGTCGCCCCGGACTGGCGGAGCGAGGAGGTCGAGCGTGTCCGAGCAGGTCACCCTCGCCGACGTCGCGCGCTGGGCGGGTGTCTCGCTGGCAACGGCATCCCGGGCGCTCCATGGCTCCACGGCGGCCGCACCGTGGGACCGGAAATGCGGGCCAGGGTCAGGGCTGCGGCCGCGGAGCTCAATTACTCCCCCAACGCCAATGCGCAGGCCATCGTGCGCGGGACGACGACCACCGTTGGATTGATCGTGCACGATATCGGCGACCCGTCGGCGGCCGCGTTGGCATCCGGTGTGATGGCCGCCGCCGCGGAACGCGACCTGATCGTGACGATCGCGTCCACCCTGTCCGACCCGTTTGTGGAGATCCGGCACGTGGAGGCGTTGCGGAGTCAACGCGCGAAGGCAGTGATCCTCGCCGGGTCCCGGTTCAACGATGCGGAATCCTCCGAGCGACTGGCCGAGGAACTGCTCGGCTTCTCGGTCGGCGGTGGGCACGTGGCGGTGATCGGTCAGCACACTCTGCCGCTGAACACGATCGTCATCGATAACGCTGGCGGCGCAGCGCGTTTGGCACAGACCTTGGTTTCGCTCGGATACCAACGCTTCGCGGTGCTTGCCGGGCCGGGAGCGCTCGTCACGTCCGAAGACCGGGTTGCGGGCTTTCGTGCTGCGGTTCTTGCCGCGGGTCTGCTGTTGCCCGACGAGAACGTCATCGAGGCGCAGTTCACCCGCGACGGCGGTTATGTGGCGATGACTGAACTCCTGGACCGGGAGATCGACGTCGAAGCAGTATTTGCGGTCAACGACGTGATGGCCGTTGGGGCCACCGCCGCCCTTCGCGATCAGGGGTTTCAGGTGCCGCGCGACATGGCTGTTGCGGGTTTTGATGACATTCCCACGCTGCGCGATGTCCGCCCTGCCCTCACCACCGTTCGACTTCCCTTGGTCGACATCGGACGACGGGCCCTCGAACTCGCCCTGGGCGGGCCGGGTGCCAGCGTCGACGGCGCCGCGGGTGACCCCATCCTGGTCGCCGTGCCCGGCGAGGTCGTTGTCAGGGACAGCACTCCCCGCCGGTCCTGAACCGGATGCGCCGGCCAGCGCGGCGCAACAACCGAAGGCAGGGCAAAGGTGGGTCGAGGTCCTCGACCCGGGTGCGAGCACGTCAGATTTCCGTCATGGTTTCGACCTTGATCGGTTATCAGTTTCTGATGTGTCCTGATACGAATGCCGCCGGACGCAGTGCACGAGTCGGCGTCACCCGAGCCACCCAGGAGCGAGAAATGACCGACCTCGACACCCGCCGGCCGGATGGCCCGCGTTTCCGACGGAAACCGCTGTGGGTCACGGTCGCGGTTCTTGCGGTCATCGGCGTCGCAGTTGGGCTTGCACTCTTTCAACCCTGGCGGATCTTCACGCGCAACACCGTGGACGAGGCGCTCCCCGTCGCGGCCGCCGCCCAAACCCCAGCGGTGACGCCAGAGGTGATGACCGCCGCCGCCAGCGAGCCCGGAACGACAGCCTCGGCGGCGCCGACCCCTGCGGTAGCGGCGCCGCCGGTTGAACAGGTGTCGCCAGTCGAACAAGTAGCGCCGGCGGCCCCACCGCAACCCGCCCCGGAGACAGTCTCGGTCACTACCGAACCGATGGTGCTTGCCTCGGGCACCTTCGTGGACGGCGAGCATTCGACGTCCGGCACCGCGAGCGTTCTACAATTGCCCGACGGCTCGAGATTCATTCGGCTGGAAGGATTTTCGACGAGCGACGGCCCGGATGTGCATGTCTGGGTGACCGACCAGCAGGCTGGTGGGGATGACTGGGGCAAGTACGACGACGGCCGTTACATCCCCCTCGGCAGCCTCAAGGGCACGGACGGCAACCAGAACTACGCCATTCCTGCCGACGCCGATCTGTCCGGGCTCAGCTCCGTGGTCATCTGGTGCGATCGGTTCAATGTCGCCTTCGGGTCGGCCGCGGTCACCCTGTGAGCCAGCGCCTGATCGACAGGATCCCGCGCGGGATCCTGTCCGGCGGACCTATCGCCGCCCGGAGTTCTCGGGTCTAGAGTCCGGTCTGTGCCGCTTCGAGTGATCTTCGCCGAGGACAACTACCTGGTGCGCGAGGGCACCTCCGCGCTGCTGGCCGAAGTGCCCGAGATCGAGCTCGTCGGCGTGGTCGAGGATTCACCGGCCCTGCTCAAGGCCGTCGGTGACCTCGAACCGGATGCCGTCCTGACCGACATCCGGATGCCGCCGACCTTCACCTCAGAGGGCATCGACGCGGCCAAGCGAATTCGGGTCGAACACCCGAAAGTCGGTGTGGTGGTGCTCTCCCAGTACGCGGAGGACGACCTGGCATTCGAGCTGCTCTCCGACGGGGTCGCAGGTCTCGGCTACCTCCTGAAGGAGCGCATCTCGCAGGTCGATGAGCTGGTCCGAGCCCTGCAGGAGGTCTGTCGCGGCGGCTCCGCACTGGACCCGAAGATCGTCGAGGGACTGATGTCTCGGCGATCCAAGGAGGCCAAGTCACCGCTGAACGGGCTGACCGATCGCGAGCGGGATGTGCTCGCCGAGATGGCCGCCGGGCGAAACAACGCGGCAATTGCCAAGGCCCTGTTCCTCAGCGACCGAGCCGTGGAGAAGCACATCGGCGTGGTCTTCCAAAAGCTCGGGCTGATCGACGAGGGCGAGGTGAACCGCCGGGTGATGGCGGTTCTCGCCTTCCTGGAGGCCAACAGCACCGGGCGACGCAGCTGACCGTAGCGGGCCAGGCGCGGGAGCTCGAAGCTCCGATCGGCCGAAGTCCGCAACGGTGCCATCTCGGTTCCTGGCGAAGCCGGTAGACCACGCGATGGGGGGCCACCACACCCCAGGTGCGGCGGCCGTCCCACTCCCGACCGGTCCCCACCCCACCCAGTACCGAAGAACCCTGCCACCAAACGGGGCGCTACCTCATTCGGCGGTAGGCGTGTACCCCCAGCCGGTCGGGAAATGCCCACCGCGAGGCCGGGAAGAACCACCTCAAAGAGGCGACCTTTGCCCTGCCGATTGGGCGGTTAGCGCCCTGACCTGCGGCTTTGCGAATCCATAACGTCATCGGTGTCCGGCAAGAGGGTCGGATGTTGATCACCGAGGAAGCCGCAGATGACCACCATCGAACTGCCCAAGCCCCGCTCACTGGCCTCCCGTTCGATTGCTGCACCGCGGGCAACCCAGCCGGTGACCGCCGAAGTCCCGGCCGCGCTGGCCGGCCCGGCCAAGGTCGCGCTGGTCGGTGCCCTCGCCTCGGTGCCGCCCATCACCGTCCTGCACCTCAGCGCAACCGGACCCGTCGAGCCGACGACCTGGACCATCAGCGACTACGTCGTGACGCTGCCCTACGGGACGCCGTTGTTCGGGATGACGACCGGAGCACTCGCCATCGGGGCCGTTGCCCTGACCCGGGGGCTGGTCGCGATCACCGGAACCCGCACCGTGCGGGTGCTGCTGGCGGTGTGGGCGGCAGCGATGCTCGGGCTGTCGATCTTCCCGACCAACATGCGCGGAACACCGCAAGACGTCTCCTCGAACATTCATCTGATCGCCGGTGCTGTGGTATTCGCCGTGTTGCCCGTCATCGGGCTCCTGGTCGTTCGCCGGCAACGCGCACTCACCGGTCGCAGTTCGACAACCATTGTCACGAAGTGGATCTCGGTGATCAGCGGAGTTCTCAGTCTGGCGTTGATCTTGAATCGGATGCCCGGTGTCATCGGTATGCCGGAGCTGATGCTCCCGCCGGGGCTTCTGCAGCGGACGGCCGGTGCAGTCGAGATCCTGCTGCTTGCCGCGATCTCGTTCGGTCTTCTGCGGATGGCTCGCGACGCCCGGTAAGCCCCGAACGGGGAGTACCGATGGCGGAAATCAACAGACTGGGGGCTGACCCCCTCCTACGGAGAGGGTCAGCCCCCTGCCATGTCCGGTTCCGGGCGAGCATGCTGTGTCGATGGCGAAAGCCCGCACCGGGTCAGCCCTGGACCGGATCCGACAGGACCGTGGTCTTGGCTTGCTCACCGCTCTTGCGATGGCCGTATTCGTGGTCGGTGTCTATGCGGTCATCGTGTTGGGCGTCGGGATGGTGGTCGGCACCGCCGGCACACCCAGCCTCTGGTTGTCTGTCCTGGCCACCGCGATCGTCGCCCTTTCGTTCGAGCGGGTACGGCGCTTCGTCAAGACCCTGCTGGCCCGGGCCTTGCACCAGGATCGGGTGGCGCCGTACCAGGTGCTCGCCCGGTTCCCGACGACGGTGACCGGCAGCTTCCCGGCTGCGGAGCTACCCCTGCGGATGGCCGCGGTGCTCGCCGAGGGCACTGCGGCCGAGCAGGCCGAGGTCTGGCTAGTGGTACACGGCCGGCTGGAACTTGCCGCCGTGTGGCCACCACCGCCCGACCTGGTCCGGGCTGATGGCACGGTCTTCTCCGATCCAGTGTCCATGCCGGTCGCGGCGGGCGAAGCCACCGCGCCGACACTCGGCCTCGATCGGCCCGGAGCGGCTCCGCTCATCGTCGACGAGGGTCGACGGCGCAGCCTCGCGGTCCGCGAGCGCGGTGAGTTGCTCGGCGCGCTGACGGTCGTCCTGCGGGCGGGACAGGAGCTGACGCCGGTCGAGGAGCGACTGTTCGCGGGCCTGGCCGCTCAATCCGGGCTGACCCTGCGGGTCGCCGGCCTGCGCGCTGAACTCGAACAGCAACTCGACGGGCTGCACCGCCGCAGCGCCGAACTCCGCACCGCCCGTCGGGATCTTGTGGCCCGTCAAGACACGGAGCGAAAGCGCTTGGAACGCAACATCCATGACGGTGCCCAACAAGAGGTGATCGCGTTGCTGGTCAATCTCAGATTGGCCCAGACGTTGCTCCGCCGGTCGCCCGAACGGGGCGCGCGGTTGCTCGCCGAGCAGGCCGCGGCGGCGCGGGCAACCATCGACACCCTGACCGCACTATCCCGTGGGCTGTACCCGCGGCTGCTCACCGACGCCGGCCCCATCGCCGCCCTGACCGCCGCGGTCGCATCGGGACCAATACCGGTCGACCTGACGTCCGGCGACGTGCCGCGCTGCGCACCTGCTGTTGAGGCGGCCATCTATTTCTGCGCGCTGGAGGCGGTGCAGAATGCCACCAAACACTCCGGCGCCGACCGGATCACGATTGACATCCGCAGGCTCAGCGGCACCGGACCCATCGAGCTGACGGTCACCGATGACGGTCACGGATTCGCTCTTGATCGACCCTCGACCGGCGGACTGGCCAATATCCGCGACCGGATCGAATCGGTTCAGGGCACCGTGTCCGTCCTGTCGAACATTCCCGCCGGCACCACCGTCCGGGCCCTGATCCCTCTCGCGGGCGGCGCCTGACATGCGGATGGTGAGCTGGCTGGCCTTCGCCGCAACGGTTGTGCTGGTGGTCCTGCAGGGTGTGTTGCTGGCCGCGGCCAGTACCCCTCTGCTGTCCTATGACGTCCTGGTCGACCAGGCCTTCCCGCTGCTCGGCATCGGCGCGATCGTCGGCGCTGGGGTTGGCGCGCTGATCGTTTCCCGCTACCCGCGAAATCTGATCGGGTGGCTGTTTCTGGTCAGCCAGCTCGGTCAGGCGTTCGGGCTAGCGGCCGCGGCGTTCGCCGCGTTGGTCGCCGACGGCGTTGTCGAGGCGCCGTTCGCCGGCCGGGTCGCCCTCTACGCCAACCAGTTCCTGGACGCCACCTTCACCGTCGCGATCATGTCGGTCATCTTCATGCTGGTCCCCGACGGGCGCTTGCTGTCGCGGCGCTGGCGGGCCGGAGTCGGGCTCGCGATCCTCGCCGTCGTCTTCCGCATCGGCGCGATCGCCGGTCAGCAGCCGAGCAGCTTCATCCCCGGTGAGCCAGTTCGATACACCGGGGTCAGTCTGCCGTTGCTGATCACCAGCTTCTTCACACTGCTCGCCGCCGTCACTCTCGGCGGGGTGGCACTGGTGCTGCGGCTGCGCCGCTCGACCGGCCAGCAACGGCTGCAGCTGCGCTGGATCTCCACCGCGGGTGCGGCACTTGCCGGGATCTTCGTCGTCTTCGCCCTGGATCAGTTGGTGGGCGGCCCGGCGGTCTGGCTGCTGACTGAACTGACCCTGTTGGCGTACATCTTCCTGCCAGTCGCGGTCGGTGTGGCGATCCTGCGGTACCGGCTCTACGACATCGACGTCATCCTGAGCAGGGCCATCGTCCTCGGCACCCTCGCGGTCTTTGTCACAGTCGGCTACATCGCGGTGGTGGTCGCGATCGGTTGGGTGCTGGCCGCCGTCACCACCGCCCGATCGACGCCGTACTGGCCGTCGTTGGTGGCCAGCGCGCTCGTGGCCGCAGCGTTCCAACCGCTCCGCCGGCACGTGCTCCGGCTGGCCGACCAGCTGGTCTACGGCAGCCGGGCCGCGCCGTACGAGGCGCTGGCCGCGCTGAGCCGGGGGCTAGCGGACAGCCCGTCGCCGGACGCATTGCCCGGCAGGGTCGCGACGGCAGCAGGTCGGGCCGTGGGTGCTTCGCACACCGTTGTCTCCCTCGGCTCGCCGGATGACGGAGCACCCGTCCTGGTGGCAACGTGGGCCGAAGACGGTCAGCCGGCCCCGGATCCCGCCAACGCTGCGCCTGCCCGTGCTCGATCGCGGCGAACAGGTCGGCAGCCTCGAGGTGTGGATGGCTCCTGGCCGGGCCCTGCGTCCCTTCGAGCATCGTCTGCTGCAGGACGTTGCCGCGCAGGCGGGTGTCGCCTTCCGCAATGCGCTGCTGGAGGCAGAACTCGCCGCCCGGGTGACCGAGGGTCAGGCGCGGTCGGCTGAACTGGCGGACTCCCGGCGCCGGTTGGTCGGCGTCGAGGACGAGGCACGGGAAAGGTTGGCCGCGACGATCCGGCGCAGCCTGATCCCCCACCTGGCCGCGGTGGACATCGGCCTTGCCGATGCCGCCCGGGACGGTGCGGCGGGGCCGGGCGACGGCCGAGGTGCCCACGCCACCGTCTTGCTCGACCGGCTGGAGCCACTGATCGCGGAGACCGAGCACGCGCTCGAGGAATTGCGCCGCGTCTGCCGCGGCGTCTTCCCAGCGCTCCTGGAGCGGCGCGGTTTGGTCCCGGCGCTGATCTCGCAACTGGACGCGTCACATCCGCTGATTCGACTGGATGTCGCCGTCAGCGCCGACCGCCGACTGGATCGCGCCGTAGAGGCCGCCGCGTACCAATTCTGTATCGACGTCGCGCCCACCGACAGGCCCTGCGTGATCGCCCTTCGGGTCCACAACGACCGACTCGTCGTCACCATCACCTGGGCGATTGTTGGCGGGCGCGGGGTTGACTCCGGTTCCGACGTCGCGGAGGTCACGCCATCGACGACGGCTGTGTCCTGGCAACACGCCGAGGACCGGGTGGCCGCGCTGGACGGCCGAGTGCTTGTCGAACGCGCAGACGACGGATCGGTGGCGGTTCGGGCGGAGATTCCGATGCCACAGGAGTCCGCGAAACAGGAAGCGACGCTCGTCAATCAGTGACACGCGGGGGACGAGTGACACGCGGGGGACGAGTGACACGCGGGGCCAGTGTGGGGGCCCGATATCGCTCACGGCCTGCCGGCGGCCTCGGAGATTGCGGCCCAGACCGTTTCCAGCCGGTCCGGCCCGAACGAGGACTTGGGCACATAGGCGGACGCACCGCAATCGCAGCTCAGGTCGGCGAACTCCGCCTCGTCGTAGGACGACAACAGGATGACGACCGTCCGCGGATGGGACGCCCGCAGCCGGCGGCTTGCTTCCATCCCGTCGATACCGGGCAGGTTGACGTCCATCAGAACCAGGTCAGGATCCAGGGCGGCGACGGCGGTCAGCGCATCTTCCGCGGTCGCTACCGCCCCGACGACGACGAAGGTGTCGGTCGATTCCACCACCGCCTGCGCGGCCCGGCGGAACGGCACCTGATCATCGACGATCAACACCCGCACGGTCGTCATGGGGTCACCTCCGCTCCCTACCGATACTCACCCGCAGGGCGCCGCACGACCAGGAGGCTGACCGCACAGTGCCGGGTGGTCAGCCCCATCACGCCGATCCCAACTGCTGCAGGGTCAGCACCTGGGCGGTGATCATCCGCTCGATCTCGGCCGGGTCGACGCTCTCGTTGGACGCGTGGATCCGGGACAGCTTGGTGTCCTCCGCGCCCCACAGGATGACGTCGGCCCGCGGGCAGGCGTTCTTCAGCGAATTGATCAGCGGGATCGACCCGCCCGACCCGATGGTCTCCACCGGCGTTCCGAACGCCGCCGTCAGCCCGGCCTCCGCAGCCAGCACCGTCGCTCCGGACATGTCGACGGCGAACGGCCAACCGGCCTTCAGCGGCGTGACCTCGACCTGGGCGTGCCACGGCGCCACCGACGCCAGATGGGCGATCAGCAGCGCGAGTTCGGTTTCGGCGTCTGCGCCGGGCACGATCCGCATCGAGATCTTCGCCGTCGCTTCGGGTATCAGCACATTCGACGCTGCCTGCACGGTGGGTGCGTCGATGCCGATGACGGTCACCGATGGCTTCGCCCACAGCCGGGAGGCCAGGGTCCCGGACCCGATCAACTCGACCCCGTCCAGCACACCGGAGCTCTCCCGGTACATCGCCTCGTCGACGTCGGCGCCGGCCCACTCACCTGACGCCACGCCAGGAACGATGGTGTTGCCCGCATCGTCGTGCAATGTCGCGAGAATCTTGATCAGCGCCACCAGCGCGTCGGGGGCGGCGCCACCGGCGACCCCGGAATGCACCGGGAAGGCCAGCGTGCGGACCCGGACGGTGCACGAGACCTCGCCGCGCAGCGCGGTCGTCAGCGCCGGTCGGCCGACCGACTGGTTCCCCATGTCGGCGATGACAAAGGCGTCACAATCGAACATCTCGGGGTTGGCGTCGACGAAATCCTCCAGGTGGCTGATGGTCTCCTCCTCGCCCTCGATGAGAATCTTGACGCCGACCGGGATGTCGCCGCCGAACGCCTGCAGGGTGCCGGCGTGGATGATCAGCCCCGACTTGTCGTCGGCGGCGCCGCGACCGTAGATCCGGCCGTCCGGTCCCGGTCGTCGCGACGAACGGATCGGTGTCCCAGCCCTGCTCGACGGGGGCCGGTTGCACGTCGTAGTGCGCGTACAGCAGCACGGTCGGGGCGCCGGCGGGGGCGGGAATCTCCGCCCAGACGGCCGGATAACCACCGGGGATGTCCAGCAGTCGGGCGTTGGTGGCGCCGCTGCGCTGCAGCAGATCGACGACGGCCTCGCTCATCGCGATGCACCGGCGCGGACGGGAAGCCGGGGAAGGCGACCGACGGGATCGCAACCAGGGTGGACAGCTCGGTGATCAGCCCCGGCATCAGGCCGGCGACCTTCCCGGCGACGGCGGCAGGTGAGTTCATCGGGCCAGTACATCAGTCGCCCAGCGCCATCGTGCGACCTGGCGGAAAATCCCTTGGTCGGTGTCGCCCGCACCCCTACGGTGCCCGCTATGCCCGAACGCCACGTCACCCTGGTGCTGTGCACGCCGTCGGGCGAACTGCTCGGTGCGCTGCCGGAGTTCGTGGTGCCGTCCCAATGGTGGCGACAGGTCGACGACGTTGTTGCCGCGGCCCGGACGGCATGCAGCGTGGAGGTTCGGGTGCTTCGGCTACTGACCTGTGACGGTCCGTACTACCCGGGCGGCGGGCACGTCGCCTATCTCGCCGAGGTGGACATCCCGCCGACGGCGCCCCTGACACCGTGGCAGTCGGCGCGATCCAGTGATCGACCATCCGCTGCGGATCGGTTACGCCCGGCCCGGCGGTCACCAGGCCGACCTGACCTGGGCCGAGGGGGTGCTGAGCGGTCGCGGTGCGTCGATCATCGGTGCCCCGCAACAGATTCGGACCTGGAATCTGTCCAGTGTCTGGCGTTTGCGGACCAGCGCAGGCGATGCCTGGCTCAAGGTGGTGCCGCCGTTCTTCGCGCACGAGGGGGTCGTCATGCCGCTGCTGGATCCGGCGGTGGTGCCGCCGGTGCTGGGTGCCGAACCCGGGCGGCTGCTGCTGGCCGACGTTCCCGGGCGAGGATCAATACGACGCCACCCGCGAGTCGCTGCTGGAGATGGTGCGGATGCTCGTCCGACTGCAGGTCGCCTGGGTCGACCGGACGGCTGAGTTGCTGGCCATTCGGCGTTCCGGATCTGCGGGGTCCGGCCCTCATCGGCCGGATCGAGGCGACCGTGGCCCGGCACCGGGCGGAGCTGAACCCGGCCGAGCAGCGGCGCGTCGATGCGCTGGTTACCGGCCTGCCGGAGCGGTTCGCCGCAATCGCCGGGTGCGGGCTGCCGGATTCCCTGGTGCACGGCGACTTTCATCCCGGCAACGTTCGCGGTCGGCCCGGCAGGTTCACCATTCTGGATTGGGGGGACAGCGGCGTCGGGCATCCGATGCTCGACCAACTCGCCTTCGGACAGCGAATGGACGCGGCTGACCGTGCAGCTGCGGAACGGGAGTGGGCCCGGCAATGGCGCACCGTCATCCCCGGTTGTGACGCCGATCGGGCGGCAGCACTGCTGCGACCGGTCGCCGCGCTGTACGGGGGCGCGGTGTACGACAGGTTCCTGGACAACATCGAACCGGACGAGCACTGCTACCACGCGGGGGATTCACTCGCCTCGCTCCGGCACGCTGCCGACCTGGCCGGCTGACCTGGTCCGTTCACGACACCACCGGTCGACTAAACAGCGACGGGCAACCGCACCTCGAACCGGCAGCCGCCACCGTGGTTACGCACACTGATCTCGCCGCCGTGTGCCTGCACCAGGCCGCGGGCGATGGCCAGCCCCAGTCCGGCACCGGTCTCGGCGGTGGCGACTGATTGACCGGCCAGCGTCGGCTGTGGCGACCGGGCCGCCGCACCCCGGAACGCCACGTCGAACACCCGCGGCAGGTCGTCCGGGTCGATGCCGCCGCAGGCGTCCTGCACGGCCAGCCAGGCATAGTCGGCGGTCTGCCCGGCGACCACCTCGATGGTCTGGTCCGACGGGGTGTGCCGGATGGCGTTCACCAGCAGGTTGCGCAGCACCCGGATCAGCTCGTTGTCGGATCCACGGACCGTCGGCCACCGCGGATCGGCCGAGGCCGTCAGGTGGATACCGCGCTGATTCGCCGCCGGCGCTGCGGTTTCCATCGCCTGAGCGACCAATTCCTCGGTGGAGACCGGCCCGAATGTCAACGCCAGCGCCCCGGCGTTGATCCTGGACAACTCGAACAGGTCATCGACCATGGTGGACAACCGGGTGGTTTCCTGACTGATCCGCCTGGCGTAGTCGGCGACCTCGGCCGGCTCGACCACGACAGCGTCCTCCAGGGCCTCGCTCATCGCCCGGATCCCGGCGAGCGGCGTGCGCAGGTCGTGACTGACCCAGGCCACCAGTTGCCGGCGGGACGCCTCGGCCGTGCGTTCGGCGTTTCGCTGTTGTTCGGCGGCCAGCGCGCCGAGCGCGATGCGGCGGCCGAGCAACACCGCGACGGGGATGACGACCACCGCGATGAGCACGCATGCGGTCGCCGTCACGGCCAGCGCCGAGGTGTACATGAAACCGCTGATGGCGACGACGAAGATCAACACCGCAATGATCGGAATGATCACCAGCACGGCGATATTGGCTGCGACAGAACGTTTTCGGATGATGTGGAGGATGGCGAGCTCTAATGCTCCGGTCAACAACGCCGCGAGGAGTGCCCACGGCAGAATGTGCAGAATGTCGTCCATCACTTTTTTGTCCCATGGCTGCCGGGAGGTGGGACGGTGTTCTGGTCCGGCGTCGCGCCCAGACCCCGCGCGGCGTTTGGACCCTGGACTGCTGCGTCGGGCGCCGGGTCCAGTCGATAGCCGACTCCCCATACGGTGACGATCCGGGTTGGCCGGGCCGGGTCGGGTTCGATCTTTTCCCGGAGCCGCCGAACATGCACGGTGACCGTCGACTGGTCGCCGAACGACCAGCCCCAGACCGTCTCCATCATCTCCGCCCGGCCGAAGACCTGGCCGGGGTGCTGCAGCAGGAAATGCAACAGGTCGAACTCCCGGCTGGTCAGCGTCAACTCCGCGCCGCGGCACCGGGCGGTCCGGGACACCGGGTCGGTGGACAGTTCGCCGTCGGCGCTGACGACGAGGGTTGACGCACCCTGACCGGCCGCGGACAGGTTGCCGCGGCTGCGTTCCAGCACCCGCCCGACCCGTAGCGCCAGCTCCCGCGGACTGAACGGTTTGACGACGTAGTCGTCGGCGCCGTACTCCAGCCCGACCACCCGATCCGACTCCTGACCCAGCGCGGTCAGCATGATCACCGGGATGGTCGAGGTGCGACGGATCTCCCGGCAGACCTCGAGGCCGTCCATGCCGGGCAGCATCAGGTCCAACACCAGCAGGTCGGGCTTCGCGGTGCGGACAAGGCCCAGCCCGGTGATCCCGTCGGCGGCCTCCAGCACCTGGTGACCGTCACGAGTCAGATAGCGACGCAACACTTCTCGAACGGTGTCGTCGTCGTCGACGACCAACACCCTTGCCTGACCGGTCACTTGTCCAACGGTAGGCCGGGCGGCACCGCTGGCACCAGCGATCCGGGGGTTCCTACTCAGAACCGTAAGGATCGGGCGCGGCGGCCAACGCGGTCAGCAGCTTCGGGACCCTGGCCAGCCAGGACGGGCCGACCGGGGTCAGCCGCGCGGTTCGGGTGTCGTCCGGGAGCCTGACCAGGTCGACGATCAGCCGTTCGTCGGACAGCCGTTCGGCGACCCCTTCGCCCCATTCGATGACAACCGCAGCGCCGTCGAGATCGGTGTCCAGATCGAGATCGTCGAGTTCGACGGCACCGGCGAGCCGGTAGGCGTCGACGTGCACCAGCGGAACGGATCGGCCGTCGTCGGAGCTGGGACGGTGCACCCTGGCGATCACGAACGTCGGTGACGTCACCCGCCCGCTGACCCCCATCCCGGCCGCGATGCCCTTGGTCAGGGTCGTCTTGCCGGCACCGAGCGCACCACTGAGAATGACGAGATCGCCTGCCCGGAGCGCAGTCCCGAGCGCGGAGCCGAGGGCAATGGTCTGCTCGACCGAGTCGAGGGTGATCATCATCGGCGCACCCTGGCCTTGGGTGACCCGGCGGGCGGCTGCTCGGGATTGTTGTTGGCGCCCAGCCCGGCATAGCCGGCGGCGGCCACCAGCATTCGACGCAATGCGTCGTTGGTCAGCGTGGGGTCCTCCATCATCGCCATATGACCGGAACCCTCCGCGATGACGAACTCGGCGTCGGGCAGCACGTCGGCAATCGCCTGGGACCGGTCGATCGGCGTCATCCGGTCCTTGTCGCCGCAGATGATGGCCGTCGGGATACCGGCCAACGCCGGGACGCCGGCGCTCTGGTCGTGGCTGAACAACGCCGGGGTGAACTCGGCGATGACCTCGACCGGGGTCCCGGAGATCATCTCGTCGAGGTAGTCGACCATCGCGCCGGGGACGTCCTTGCGGGCGAAGCCCAGGCTGCGGGTGAGCAACCACACGGCGTCCCGACTGCTGGCCCGGCCTCGTTCGAACACCGCGGGATAACGGGCGGCCACGTTGGTGATCGCCCGCACCACCGAGTTCCCCCGCACCATCAGCATCCGGTTGAGCTCGGAGGCCTTGAGGTAGGTGGCGCCGGTGCAGATCAGCCCGAGCCCGGCAATGCGTTCGGCGAACAGCCCAGGGTCGGCGGCCGCCAGCGCGAGGATCGCCATTCCGCCCATCGAATGCCCGATCAGCACCACCGGACCGACGGGCGCCGCGGTCGCGATCATGCTCCGCAGGTCGGCGGCCAGGAACTCCATCGTCGAGTGGTCCTCGGGCGACCGGGTCGACTTTCCGTGCGAGCGCTGGTCGTAGAAGACCAGGCGGGCCGCCGGGGTGAGCTGCTGCCCCGCCGGCGCGGCATGTTCGGCGGTATCGGGGGCCTCGCCGAACCCTGGCCCGGCCAGGCCGAGCCGCTGGTAATGCCAGGCGCCCGACCGCAGGGTCCAACCGTGCGAGAAGATCACCGTGATCGGCGCGGTGACCGGTCCGACCTCCTCGACGTGCAGCGCGACCCCGTCGTCGGTGTCCACCGAGTACGTCCGGTCCGCCTTCAGCAGCCCGTAACCGTCCTCCTGGTGCGGGTCCGTCATCAGCGCCGACTGCGCGGATTGGTATTTGCGGACCGAGATGCGCTGCGCGGTGACGCCGCCGAGCGCGGCGGCGCCGATGACGCCGGTCGCGATGCCGGCGGCGCCGAGGATCTTCCCGACGGTGCTCATTGGTCGACTCCCGGCTCGTTCCGCTCCTCGGCGCCGGCGCGCCTGCGATGCTCGCTCGCCTTCGTCTCCGCGCTCATTGGTCGACTCCCGGCTCGTTCCGCTCCTCGGCGCCGGCGCGCCTGCGATGCTCGCTCGCCTTCGTCTCCGCGCTCATTGCTGGATGCCTCCGCTCGTCACGAGAGAGGAGTCCGTCAGCGCTGCCGCTGATGCCACCGTCGTTGAACCCACGTACCGCCGCGGCACCCGCGGGCCGATCCGGGTGACGATCTCGTAGCCGATGGTGCCGCACGCTGCCGCCCAATCGTCGGCGGTGGGTTCGCCCTGGTCACCGGGGCCGAAGATGATCACCTCGGCGCCCGCGGTGACGGGGTCGTCACCGCAGTCGACGACCACCTGGTCCATCGCCACCCGGCCGGCGATCCGCCGCCGTTTGCCGCCGAGCAGCACCTCCCCCACCGAACTGGCCGCCCGCGGGATGCCGTCGGCGTAGCCCAGCGGGACCAGCGCGAGCGTGGTGTCGGCGGTGGTCCGGTAGGTCAGGCCGTAGGACACGCCGTACCCGGCGGGGACCCGTTTGGTCAGCGCGACCGTGCCGCGCAGGGTCATCGCGGGCCGCAGCCCGGCCGGGGCGGCGACGGGGTTGATCCCGTAGATCCCGATGCCGCAGCGGCCGAGGTCGAAGTACGTCGCCGGATGGTCGAGCACGGCGGGGGTGTTCGCCAGGTGCCGGGTCGCGGCCCGGATCCCCGCCCGCTCGGCGGCCTCGATGACGTCCCGGAAGACGGCCGTCTGCTCGGCGACCGACGGGTCATCGGGCACATCGGCGCTGGCCAGGTGGCTCATCAGGCCGCCGACGGTGACCCGGCCGGCGGCCTGGGCCGCGGCGAGCGCGGCCAGCAACGGGGCCAGTTCGGCGGGCCCGACGCCGTTGCGGCCCAGCCCGGTGTCGATCTTCAGATGCACGCTCGGCGGGGCGGGTCCGCCGACTGTGCTCGCAATGAGGACCGCGTCGAGGTGGGCCAGGCTGGAGATACCGAGTTCGACCCCGGCCGCCAGCGCGGGTCGAATGTCCTCACCGGCGGGCCAGAGCCAGGCGAGCACCGGCGCGGTGATCCCCGCGGATCGGAGTTCGAGGGCCTCGGTCGGGGTGGCGACCCCCAGGCACCGTGCCCCGCCGCGCAGGGCCGCCTGCGCTGATTCGACCCCGCCGTGCCCGTAGCCGTCCGCCTTCACCACGGCCATCAGGTCGGCGACCGGGTTGTGCTCGCGCAGCCTGGTCAGCAGCAGACTGGTGTTGCCGGCGATCGCGTCGGTGTCGATCACCGCCTCTACCCTGACCTGCGCGGCATTGATCTGCCCCGCCTTGGTCTGCACCGTGTTCACTCCACGATGCAATCACGTTCTGGAGCTCAGGTGTTCCCACAGCACCTGCGCGCCGAACAATCCGGTGCGTTCGGCCCGCTCCCCGGCCCTGCCGTGCAGGTGGGCGCCCGCGGCCGCGGCGATCAGCGGCGGCAAGCCGGTCGCCAGCAGCGACCCGATCACCCCGGACAGCACGTCACCGGAACCGGCGGTGGCCAGCCAGGACGATCCGGACAGGTTGACCGCCGCCTGCCCGGCAGGGTCGGCGATCAGGGTGCGGTGCCCCTTGAGCAGTACGGTCGCACCACTGTCTCGTGCCGCCCGGCGGACCGCCGCCAGCCGGTCGTCGAGGTCGATGTCCGGGAACACCCTGGTGAACTCCCGGTCGTGGGGCGTGAGCAGGGTGGCGTTGCCGGTCCGGCGGCGAACGGACAGCAGCGACGGCAGGGCCGCGAGGATCGTCAGCCCGTCCGCGTCGACCAGCACCGGGACGTCCTGATTCAGCACCCAGCGCAACAGTGTGATCGATGGGCCATCGGTGCCGAGTCCCGGCCCCACCACCCAGGCCTGCACCTTCCCGGCGTCCGCGGGGCTGTCGACGGCCACCACCTCCGGCCAGTGCGCCAGCACCGCGGGGGCCTGCGCACCGGCGTACCTGACCAGCCCCGGCCGGGTCCGGACGGCGCCACCGACGGACAGCACGGCCGCCCCCGGGTACCCCGGCGAACCGGCGACGATGCCGACCAGACCGCCGGTGAACTTGTCCGAGCCCGGGCCTGGTCCGGGAAGAAGTCGCTGCAGGGAGCCGTCCGTCATCGCTATCAGGTCGGCGGGCTGGTCCGTCATCTCCATCCCGATCGGGACGCTGACGATGGTGCCGACCTGCTGGTCGGCGATCAGCAGACCGGTCTTGATGCCGCCGAAGGTCACCGTCAGATCGGCCAGGAAGGCCACCCCGCGGACCTGGCCGGTGTCCGGCTCGATGCCGCTGGGCAGATCGACCGCGACCCGTAAGGCGTGACTGGTGTTGGCCTTTCCGACCAGGTCGGCCGCGTCATCGCGCAGCGGCGGCTTCGCGGCCAGCCCGACCAGACCGTCGATGATGACGTCGGCGTTGTCGATGATGTCGGCCACCGCCGGGTCGTCGTGCAGCAGCAGTCTGCCCCTTGCCCGGTGCAACGCCTTGAGTCCGCCCTGGTGGGCCTTGTCGGGGTTGGTCAGGACCGCTGTCACCCGCATCCCCCTGGCCCGCAGGAACGCGCCGGCGTACAGCGCGTCGCCACCGTTGTTGCCGGAGCCGACCAGCAGCACCACCTGCCGGCCGGGATGCGGCGACGGGGTGTGCTCGGCGACCACCAACGCGATGGCGTACGAGGCCCTGCGCATCAGCGTGCCGTCGCCGTCCCTGGCCAGCGCGACGGCCTCCACGGCCCGGATCTGTTCGACGGAATAGGCCTGGATCATTCGCCCATCCTGGCCCACCGGGTCTGCGCAGCTCGCTGCCGGGCTATCTGTTCCCTGTTTGTGTTAGCGCTGTTATATTAGCGCTGTGACATCTTCTGACCCGACCCGGTCCAGCGCGCTCCGGCCGCTCAAGCTGTTGTTGAACGACATGGATGAGGACATCGGCCGGCTGTACACCGAACGCGGCATCTCGGGAGTCCGGCCCAGGTTCAGCATGACGCTGATCCGGCTCCATCACCTCGGCCCGCTGACCATCCGCCAGCTGGCCACCGAGGTCGAGGTCACCCACTCGGCGATGAGCCAGACCATCACGGCGATGCGGCGCGAGGGTCTGGTCGACAGTTCCCCCGGTGCGGATGCACGGACCAGAACAGTCGCCCTCACCGCCAGGGGGCGCGCCGTCGTGCCGTTCCTGGAGGCGGAGTGGCGTGCGACCGAAAGTGCCTACACGGCAATGGAATCCGAGCTTCCGTACGCGCTGACCCAGGTGGTGCGGGACATGGCGGCGGCGCTTGCGCGGCGCTCGTTCCACGATCGGATCGTCGATCACCTCACGGACCAGGGTGGAGTGCCATGACCATGCTCAGCGGGCTCGTCGACACCCGCCCTCTGCGGTCCAGTCGGTCGTTCCGACGGCTCTGGATCGGCACATCGGCATCGTCGTTCGGCGGCCAACTCACGACCGTCGCGGTGCTGTTCCAGGTCTGGGAACTGACTCACAGTCCGGTCTGGGTGGGGATGATCGGCGTCGCGCATGCGGTGCCGTTGGTCGTCGTCGGCCTGATCGGCGGCTCGCTGGCCGATGCGATGGACCGTCGCCGGCTCGTGCTGATCAGCACCTTCGGGTCGATCGCGGTGTCCGGTGTGTTGGCCACCCAGGCTGTTGTCGGGATGGATTCGCTGCCCGTGGTGTTCTGTCTGGTCGCCGCGTCCGCCGGCTTTGCGGCACTTGGTTCGCCGGCCAGGCGGACGTTCGTGCCGCGTCTGCTGAAGCAGGATCAGGTTTCGGCCGGCATCGCGCTGACCCATCTGGGGTTTCAGGCCTCGATGTTGATCGGTCCGGCCATTGCGGGTCTGGTGATCGCCGGCTGGGGTCTGTCGGCCTGCTATCTGGTCGATGTCCTGACGTTCTGCGTCGCGCTGTTCGGGGTCGCCAGCCTGCCCGCGATGCCGCCCTCCGGGGAGGGGCAGCGCGCCGGGATCGGTGCGATGGTGGCCGGCTGGCGGTACATCGCCCGGCGCCCCGTTCTCCGCGGGTCCTTCCTGTCCGATCTGGCCGCGACGGTGCTGGCGATGCCGATCGCCGTGTTCCCGATGATCAACGATGAACGGTTCGGCGGCCGGCCGGAGACCCTCGGGTTGTTTCTCTCGGCCATCGCCGTCGGCGGCGTGCTCGCCGGATTGCTGTCCGGAACCGTCACCCGGGCAGGCCGGCCCGGCGCGATTCAGCTTGCCGCGGCGGCCCTGTGGGGCGCCGCGCTGGCGGGCTTCGGGCTTTCCGGCACCTGGTGGGCCGCCCTGTGCTGGCTGGCCGTCGCAGGCGCCGCCGACACCGTTGCGGTGATCGCCCGGGGCACGGTGGTGCAGTTGGCGACGTCCGACTCCTACCGCGGCCGGGTGAGTTCGGTGGAGCAGATCGTCGGGGTGGCCGGTCCCGAAATGGGCAATGTCCGTGCCGGGTTGTTGGCCGGGCTGACGTCGGCCGGCCTGGGGGTGGTCGCCGGTGGATTGCTCTGCGTGGCCGGGGTGGCTGCCGTTGCGGCCACCCACCCGGCGTTGCGACGGTTCGTGCTATCGCCGGCTCACCAGCCGTAGTGGTCGAGAACGGCCTCGATGCGAGGCAATCTGGCGGGACCGAAATGCCGGAGACCGACGAGCAGTTTGTGGAGTTGCAACGCCGGCCTGCGGCGTTCGTAGCCGGGTTCGAACGGCCATTCCTGCTGGTAGGCATCGAACAGTTCGTCGGGCAGTCCACCGGTCTGCATGAAGGCCAGGTCCAGCTCCCGGTCGGCGTAACTGACGGCCGGGTCGACCAGCCAGTGGCCGTCCACGACGTTGCCGAACCACAGGTCGCCGTGGGTGAGCGACGCCGGCGGGTGCGCCGGCAGCAGGTCGGGTAGCGGGCCTTCGCATGCGTCGCGGAGCCGGTCGGCGATGGAGTTCGGGACCTGCGGATCGTGCAGGTGCGCAAGGATCCGGTTGGTGACGAAGAAGGTCGGCCAATCGTCGCACCAGTCGTTCTGCTGGTCGAACACGCCGGCCGGGTTGTTCCGGTGCCAGCCGTAGCGGTCCGCGGTGGTCCGGTGCACCCGGGCCATCGCCCGGCCCAGATCGGCCCAGGCCGGTGGGCCCTCGACGAACTCGAGAACAAGGACGTGCCCGGTTGCGGCGAGGACGTCGGGTACCGGCGCGCCGGCGGTCGCCAGCGCGCGGAGGCCCTCGGCCTCGATCTCAGCCGGGTACGGGCAGCGTTTGACGACGACGTCCCGGCCGTCGGCCAGCCGCTCCCGGGTGGTCGTGCAGATCATCCCGCCCTTGAGCAGGGTTGATTCGACGGATCGGGGCAGTCCTTCCGGCCAGTCCTGGTCGATCGCGGAGGCCTTCACCTGCGACCGGGACCGGACTGTCGGGGTGCGTGCCTATGGTGTCCGCCATGACGAATACCCACCACGCCATCAACTACATCGAACTGCCCGCCGCCGACCTCTCCGGGTCCCGCGCGTTCTACGAGCAGGCCTTCGGCTGGCAGTTCAACGAGTACGGACCCGAGTACGCCGGCATCAAATCGGCGACCGGCGACGGCGAGGTCGGCGGGCTGAACGGCACCGATCCGGATCGTCGAGCGCCGCTGGTGCTGCTCTACTCCGATGATCTCGACGCTTCCGTTGCGGCCGTCAAGGCGGCCGGTGGAACGGTCGTGCAGGGGCCGTACGAGTTCCCCGGCGGGCGGCGGTTCCATTTCACCGACCCGAGCGGCACGGAACTGGGGGTCTGGTCGAGCTCATGATCACCATGGTCGACATCACCCCAGCGCAATGACGACGGCCGCGGCGATCCCGGCGTCATGGGAGATGGAGATCCGCCAATCGGTCACGCCCATGGACGCTGCTGCCGCTGCGACGGTGGCGCTGACCTCCAGTCGCGGCTTTCCGGAATCCTCGGACACCACCTGGCAGTCGTGCCAGTCCATCCCGGTCGGCACGCCGAGCGCCTTCGCCGCGGCCTCTTTCACGGCGAACCGGGCGGCCAGCGAGGCCGGCCCGCGCGGGTGCCCGGACAGGGTGACCTGCTCGCGGGCGGTGAACAGCCGGTTCGCCAAACCCTGGGTTCTGCGCAGCGAGGCCGCGAACCGCTCGACTGCGACAACGTCGATGCCGACCGAGACAACCCTTGCGCCCAGTGGCATCTCGGGCAGAGTCATGCGATATCTATTCCACCGTCACCGATTTGGCCAGGTTGCGCGGCTTGTCGATGTCGTACCCGCGGGCCCTGGCGATCTCGGCGGCCAGCACCTGCAGCGGGATGGTGGTGATGATCGGCGCGAACAGCTTGGGCACCACCGGCAGTTCGACGAGGAAGTCGGCGAACGGGGCGACGGTGTCGTCACCCTCCTCGGCGATGACGATCGTTCGCGCGCCGCGGGCCTGGATCTCCCTGATGTTGGACAGCAGCTTGGAGTGCAGCAGCGGGTCGGTGACCGGCGACGGGGTGATCACCACGACCGGCAACCCCTCCTCGATCAGCGCGATCGGCCCGTGCTTGAGCTCGCCGGCCGCAAAACCCTCCGCGTGCATGTACGCCAGTTCCTTCAGCTTCAGCGCACCCTCCAGCGCGATCGGGTAGCCGACATGCCGGCCGAGGAACAGCACGGCCTTCGACTGGGCGATCTCCTGCGCAAGCTTGCGGACCGGGTCCATCAGCGCCAGCGTCTTTTCCACCGCGAGCGGCATCTCGGACAGCAACTCGAACTCGCGCTGGATCTCGTCCCGGTACTTGGTGCCGCGGGCCTGCGCCAGGGCGAGCCCGACCAGGTAGTTGGCGGTGAGCTGCGCCAGGAACGCCTTGGTCGAGGCCACCCCGACCTCGGGTCCGGCGTGCGTGTAGAGCACGGCGTCGGACTCCCGGGGGATCTGCGAGCCGTTGGTGTTGCAGACCGCGAGCACCCTTGCCCCCTGCCGGCGGGCGTGCCGGACGGCTTCCAGGGTGTCGGCGGTCTCGCCGGACTGACTGACCGCGACGACGAGCGTGTCCCGGTCGAGAACCGGGTCGCGGTAACGGAACTCGCTGGCCACCTCGACCTCGACCGGGATCCGGCACCAGTGTTCGATGGCGTACTTGGCGATCAGCCCGGAATGGAAGGCGGTGCCGCAGGCCACCACGAAGACCTTGTCGATGGTCCGCAGGTCGTCATCGGACAGCCGCAGTTCGTCCAGCACGATGCCGGAGCCGTCGAAGTGGCCGAGCAGCGTGTCGGCGACCGCTGCCGGCTGCTCGGCGATCTCCTTGTCCATGAAGAAGTCGTAGCCACCCTTTTCGGCGGCGGACAGGTCCCAGTCGACCCGGAACGGGGTGTAGATGACCTCGCCACCGGTGAACGAGGAGATGTCGTAACCGTCGGGGGTGATCACCACCAGTTGGTCCTGGCCGAGCTCGATGGCGTCCCTGGTGTGCGCGATGAACGCGGCGACGTCGCTGGCGACGAACATCTCGCCGTCGCCGACGCCGACCACCAGCGGCGAGTTGCGGCGGGCCGCGACGAGCATGTCCGGGACGTCGGCGTGCACCGCGACCAGGGTGAAGGCGCCGTCCAGGCCGCGGCACACCTCCGCCATGCTGGCCGGCAGGTCACCGGCGGTCGGGCCTTCGGCAAACGCGGCGCCGAGCAGGTGGGCGACAACCTCGGTGTCGGTGTCGCTGCGCATCTCGACGCCCTTGGCCTCGAGCGCCTTCCGCAGCACCGGGAAGTTTTCGATGATGCCGTTGTGGATGACGGCCACCCGCCCGCTGGCGTCGGTGTGCGGGTGCGCGTTGCGGTCGGTCGGACCACCGTGCGTGGCCCACCGGGTGTGCCCGATGCCGGTCTGCCCGTTCAGGGCGACCTCACCGGTGTCGATGTAGCCCTCGAGATTGGCCAGCGCCCCGGCCTTCTTCGCGGTGTGCAGGCCGCCTGCACCGTCCAGAATGGCCACTCCCGCGGAGTCGTAGCCGCGGTACTCCAGCCGGCGGAGCCCCTCCAGGACAAATGGCAGGGCTTGACGGGGACCGGTGTATCCGACGATGCCGCACATAGGTCAAAGGCTAATGGGTCGGCGCCCGACGGCCGGCATCTGCAACCCGACCGGTACCGTCGGCGGGTCGGACCGGCCTGATGGTCACTCTCCGATACCCAAGGGACGCTCTGCCGTGGGCGGAGGTATCACGTCGAGCCTTTTCAAGGGTTGCGGGACGCGGTCCAGGAAGAAGTGCGCCCCCACCGCGTCGTCCTCGGCGGCGACCCGGGAGGCGAGCACCGGAGGCAGGTCCGTCAGGACGTCCTCGATGGTGGGGGTCTGGGTGGTTTCCATCACCAGTTTTCGATGACCAGCCATCCGGGGATTGCCGTGCACCGGATATCTCAGTGAGATCAGGGCAAATCACCCAATCGGTTGGCCAGCTGGGAGGCACTGATGCCGGAAATAACACGTCACCCTGCCCGGACCTTCGACCCGGTGGCGGTGGGACGGCTGGAGTGCGACGCCTGGGCCGCCTACTACCGTCGCGAATGGATCCCGTTCCTGCGGGCGGCGGTCGGCATGGTGCGCGCAGGTTTCGGAATGGGACGCCTTCGGACGTTGCGGGGGGCCTGGTACGTGCTGCGAGCCAACCAGGTCTGGGCGCCGTACCCGGACAACGACCCGGACGCCGCACGGCAGCACATGCGCCGGTTCTACGCGCTGGTCGCGCCCGATCACCCTGGCCTGGACGCCGCCCGGGCGGCCGCTCTCGAGGTCGAGTGGTGGCGCGTGCATCGGGAGCATCAGCACTCCGCGGATGTCACCGAGGACGAGCTGACCCAGGCCCTTGTCGCGCTGTATTCCTATGTCTACGAGGTGCCGGCAGAGACCGTCCGGTCTGCGGCCGAGCAGCGGGCCAGGGCGATGGACGTGTCCGACCGCTGGGTGGCCGCCGGCTGCGACCGGAACGACCCGCTGCTGGCGGAGGAACGACGCCTGCTCGTGGCCTCGTTCAGCGCGCTACGGGGGGCTGTTGACGAGAAGTGAATGGGTCTCGGCCACTCCGCGCCGAGTCTCCGCACGCATCGACAAGTAGGTGCACGCCGCGACTGCTCCAGAAAACGCGGAGTGCGCAGCCGTGGCGCAGAAGCGCAGCCGTGGCGCAGAAGGCGCAGCCGTGGCGCAGAATGCGCAGCCGTGGCGCGAGCACGCCGTGGCGCGAGGAACACACCCGGGCCGCGGAGTACCAACCGTGGCGCGGAGTACCAACCGTGGCGCGGAGTGCGCCGACCACGGCCAGCCCTCCCCCGCACCGCTACCAACGCGTCACGCCTCGATGGCCCGGCCGCCCCTGGCCAGCACTGCCTCAGCGGGCACCACCGGGGCGACATCGCCGGGCTCCGGGGTGGAGTAGCCCGCCCTCGCCTCCGGCGTCGACGCGGCAACCGCGCGGACATCGGCCCACTCCCGGAGGGCGGCGATCTGCTCGGCCTGCGTCACCGACAACGGCACGGTGTTGCCGATCTCATGCAGCAGATCGTCCGTGGTCAGGGCGCGCCGTTCGTTGAACGCGTCGAAGCACGCCGAGATCACCACCTGCTCGATCTCCGCCCCGGAGAACCCCTCGGTCTCGGTGCACAGCCGATCGAGCAGCTCGGCCGTCACCGGCAATCCACCCAATGCCGGGCCGGCCTTCAGCCGCGCCGTCAGATGGATCGTGAAGATCACCCGGCGTTCGACGTCGGTGGGCAGGTCGATGAAGAAGATCTCGTCGAACCGGCCCTTGCGCATCATCTCCGGCGGCAGCAGCGAGATGTTGTTCGCCGTGGCGATGACGAACACCGCCGCCGTCTTCTCCTGCATCCAGCTCAGGAACGTGCCGAACACCCGCGCCGACGTCCCGCTGTCCCCTGCCCGGACGCGCCGGAGGCGAAGCCCTTCTCGATCTCGTCGATCCACATCACGCACGGCGCGATCGCCTCCGCGGTGCGCCAGCGCCTTGCGCATGTTCTGTTCACTGGCCCCGACCAGCCCGCCGAACACCCGGCCGATGTCCAGCCGGACCAGCGGCAGTGACCACGCCGACGCCATCGCCTTGGCGGTCAGCGACTTGCCGCAGCCCGGAACACCGGTCACCAGAACACCTTTCGGTGCGGGCAGCCCGTAGGCGGCGGCCTCGTCCAGCCAGGATCCGTTGCGTTTGCGGAGCCAGGTCTTGAGGTTCTCCAGGCCGCCGATGTCGTCCATCCTGACGGACCCGCGGACCACCTCCAGGACGCCGGACTTCTGGACGATCTGCCGCTTCTCCTCCTGCACCAGCGCGATGTCGTCATCGGTGAGCCGGCCGTCGTCGACCATCGACCGGGCGAAGGCGTTCTCCGCCTCGAAGGCCGTCAGCCCCAATGCCGCCTTGGCGAGCCGTTCGGCGCCGGCCGGCCCGAGCTCGACCTTCAGCGCCCCGGCCGCGGTGTTGCGGGCGATCATCCCGTCCAGCGTCGCCCTGATCTGCGGCTCGGTCGGCAGCGGGAAGTCGACCAGGGTGACAAGGGATTCCAGGTCCGGCGGGATCTGCGGGGTCGGCGAGATCAGGATCAGCGTCCGCGGCACCGGGCCGTCCTTGTAGTACCGGACGGTGTCCTTCAGCGCCCGGACCAGCTGGGTGTCCGGCGGGGTGGAGTTCGAGCCCATCCACGGATGCAGATCGAGCAGCACCACCACGCTGGGCATGGTCAGCGCCGCGGCGGCGGTCAGCGCGGCGTGCGGGGTCCGGGTGTCCTGGTTGCCGGGCTGTCCCAGCGCGGCGAATCCGTTCGCGGTCGACCAGGTGTAGACCTGCCGGGCGGGTGCCACCTGGGTCCGGTTGCCGACCACCGCGGCGATCTCGGCCAGCGCCCTTGATTCCTCGGCCGTCTGGATGGACAGCAACGGGAACCGGGCCCGGATCAGCCGGCGCAGGGTGGTCGCGAAGTCGTCTGCCACGTCGGTCTGCCCCTTGGTCGTTCACCGAGTCGCTTCCTGCACTGCGTCGGTCACCGCACGCTGGCCCACGCCGGGAACCGTCACCCGGCCACGGGCTACTGTACGAGGGCAATTGCGCCGGTCCCCCGCCTGCGCACGCGCCGAACTGGAGGAGCCGATGGCCAAGCGCCCGCCCCCCAGCATCAAGAACCCGACGTTCGAGTACTTCTCGTACCAGGGACCGCACCGCGTCGCCATCGGCGACCTCGCACCGGCCGGCATGCCCGGACTGATCTTCGCCCCGACGTCGGGTCGGCGACTGCCGATCGTCGCCGTCGGCCACGGCTGGCTGCAGTCGGCGGAGCGGTACGCCGACACCATGCGCTACCTGGCGTCCTGGGGGATCATCGTCGTCGCCCCGAACACCCATCGGAGCTTCTTCTCCTCGCATCAGGGCCTGGCGCTGGACCTGTCCCGGGCACTGCGGATCGTTGCCTACGGCGATCTCGGCGGCCGGCCGGGTGCGCGGTGACCTGCGCAAACTCGGCGTCCTCGGGCATTCCACCGGCGGCGGCGCCGCCATGCTGGCGGCCGCCAAGGACGACCAGATCAAGGCCGTCGTCACGGTCACCGCCGCCGAGACCCGGCCGTCGGCGATCGAGGCGGCCGGCAAGGTCGTACGTGCCGAGCCTGCACCTGATCGGCTCCAAGGACGACATGGCCGAGTCCGACGGCGCCAAGATCGCCCGGTCCTGCACCGGCCCGGCGCAGCTGCGGATGGTCAAGGGCGCCGGGCACCTCGGCCTTGCCGAGGGCAAGAGCTTCGTGAACGGGATCATCGGCGCCGACTCGGACAAGCGGGTGCAGCACGCGACCCGGATCCTGGCGTCCGCGTTCTTCATCCGGCACCTGACCGACGCCGATCAGCTCGCCGACGAGATGGAGAACAAGGTCACGCGGCACCACGATCGAGGACCTGCAGGATCCCGACCTGGACGGCCCACTCGATCCGGCCGACGTGGCCGCGGTCGCGATGATCTGATCTGATCTGATCTGATCTGGTCTGCACCCCTGCGCGTTGTTGGGTAGCGTTTTCGAACGTTTCTGGCCCGAGAAGCGCAGATAAGTCCACCTCACTGTGGGCGCGGTCGGCCAGGTTGTCCCCATCTGCCCCGGCGCCCCGACGGTGAGCCGATCTGGCATCACAGTGATCGCGTGCCGACACAGGTAGAACTGCCCACCGAACTCCTCGAGCTGGCGACATCCCAACGCGGCGCCCTCGCCGGGTCGCAGGTGCGGGGGGTGCTCGGCGAGTGGGGTCTCCGGCGGGCGGTGGCCGACGGTCGGTTGATCAAGCTGTGGCAGGGCGCGTACTCACCCCCGTCCCCGTCCCCGTCCCCGTCAACGTCCTCGAACGCGGCCCGCTCACCCGCCGCGGCTCTGCTCGCCTCGACGGTCCACCGCGTTTCGGTTGTCAGCCGGCTATCAGCAGCCGAGTTGACCCTTCGCAGGCCCGTCACCGCCTGCCTGCAGACCGCCGCCGAGCTCTACGGGTTCGCGACCGACCCCGACGCGCGGACACATGTCATCGGGACTGCGCCTTCGCGTAGACGCGAGCTGGCGATTCATCGGACTCCACCACTGTCACCGACCAACCGGGCTCACGGGTTCGAGGTGGTCGGCGCTGCGGAGACGGCCGTGCGGTTGGCTGCGCTGGCCGCCAACCCGCCCCGCAGCTTGGCAGTGCTGGACGCCGCACTGCGGACCAACTACACATCGGCCGCACTGCTTCATGAGATGGCGGAACGCATGCACAGTGACGGCATTGGCCGGGTCAGATCGTTGGTCGCCATCGCCGACCGGCGAGCGGAGTCGCCACCTGAGTCCTGGCTGCGCTGGGTCTGTCATGACGCCGGCTTCCCACCACCCGTGCCGCAGTTCTGGGTGCAATGCCGGAACCAGAAGTGGTACCGCGTCGACCTCGCCTGGCCGTCCATCAGGTTCGGGTTGGAATATGACGGGGTCGACGTCCACACCGGTAGGGCACTGACCAGTGACCGCAAGCGGCTCAGCGCCCTGAACAGAGCCGGTTGGACGATCCAGTCCGTCACTGCGCCGATGGTGTGGCACGGTCGTGCCGAACTGGTGGCCGACCTCCGGGCTGACTTGCAACTGCGCGGCGCTCTGTGATGAGCGGAACCCCAAGTTGAGTCGACTTTTCGAGCAATTTTTGGCCGGATTCCGTCGAAAAGTCGACGGTACTCGGGGCGGGGCGGGGCGGGGCCGGGCGGGCGGGGCGGGGCGGGCGGGGCGTGCGCGCTCGGCGGAGCGGGCGCGCGGGGCGGGGCGGGGCGGCGGGGCGTGCGCGCTCGGCGGAGCGGGGCATGGCGGGTCGCGCAGAACAGGGCGTGCGGGTGAGACGGGCGCTGCGTGAGGCCCGTCAGACGTTGGAGACGACCTCGGCGACCTGTTCGGCGATCCGCTGCGCGTCCTCGGACGTGCCTGCCTCGACCATCACCCGGACCAGCGATTCGGTGCCCGACGGTCGCAGCAGCACCCGGCCGGAGCCGGCCAGCTCGGCCTCGGCGCGCGCCACCGCGGCGAGCACGGCCGGCGAACCGGCAACCGCCCGCTTGTCGCTGACCCGCACGTTGATCAGCACCTGCGGGAACTTCGTCACCAGGGTCGCCAGTTCGGCCAGCGACTTGCCCGACGCTGCGACCGTCGCCATCAGGTGCAGCGCGGACAGCAGCCCGTCACCGGTGGTGGCGTGGTCGGCCAGGATCAGGTGCCCGGACTGCTCGCCGCCGAGGGAGTACCCGCCGGCGCGCATGTCCTCCAGCACATACCGGTCGCCGACGCCCGTGGTCTTGACCGTGATGCCTTCCTTTTCCATCGCCTGGTGGAAGCCGATGTTGGCCATCACGGTGGCCACCACGGTGTCGTCGACCAGCCGGCCGCGGTCCCGCAGGGACACTGCCAGCAGCGCGAGGATGACGTCACCGTCGACATCGGAGCCGTCCGCCGCGATGGCGAGGCACCGGTCGGCGTCACCGTCGTGCGCGATGCCGAGGTCCGCCTGCTCGGAGACGACGGCCGCCCGCAGGCCGGACAGATAGGTCGATCCGACGCCGGCGTTGATGTTCAGCCCGTCCGGGCTGCCGCCGATGACGACGACCTCGGCGCCGGCCCGCCGGTACACCTCGGGCGCCAGATCGGACGCCGCGCCGTGCGCGCAGTCGACGACCACCCGGAGCCCGCCCAGCGGGTTCGGCGTGGCGACCAGCAGGTGATCGAGATAACGCCGATCGGCGTCGACCGAGCGGGTGATCCGGCCGACCCCCTCACCGGTCGGCAGCGGGCCGGGATTCGCCATCCTGGCCTCGATCGCGTCCTCGACGGCGTCATCGAGTTTGAGCCCGCCGGCCGCGAAGATCTTGATGCCGTTGTCCGGCATGGCGTTGTGCGAGGCGGAGATCACCACCCCGAGATCGGCGCCCATCTCCACGGTCAGGAAGGCAACCGCGGGAGTCGGCAGCACGCCGAGCAGCACGACGTCGACGCCGGCGGAAGCCAGGCCGGCCGCGACGGCGGCCTCCAGCATCTCGCCGCTGGCCCGCGGATCCCGGCCGAGGACTGCCAGTGGACGGCCGGGACTGGCCTGTCGGGCAGCGGTAGCGACCGCCCGGGCGACGTCACCGCGGCGGCGCCCACCGGGCCGGATGCGACGTTCCACCGCCGGCTTCGGAGACGCCAAACCCCGGCGCTCGCCCAGTACCTGCGCGGCCGCAGTGGCCAGACGCAGGGCGAGCTCCGGGGTCAGGTCGGCATTTGCCAGGCCTCGTACACCATCGGTGCCGAACAGTCGTCCCCCCACGACCGTTAGCGCTTCGAGTACTGAGGAGCCTTGCGGGCCTTCTTCAGGCCGTACTTCTTGCGCTCGGTCGCGCGGGCGTCACGGGTGAGGAAGCCGGCCTTCTTCAGCGGCGGGCGGTCCGTCTCGTCCAGCTCGATCAGCGCGCGGGCAATCGCCAGGCGCAGTGCGCCGGCCTGGCCGGAGACGCCGCCGCCGTGCAGCCGGGCGATGACGTCGAAGCTCTCGGCCTTCTCCAGGATCACCAACGGCTCCTTGATGAGCTGCTGGTGGACCTTGTTCGGGAAGTAGTTGTCCATGGTGCGGCCGTTCAGCGTGAACGTGCCGTTGCCGGGCATCAGCCGGATCCGGACGACGGCTTCCTTGCGGCGACCGACGGTCTGGATCGGGCGCTCCATGACGATCGGCACCACGACGGCGGGGACGACCTCGGGCGCCTCGTCATCGGCGAGCGACGTCGTCGTCGATCTCGGCGACCTCGGCGTCAACAACCGCCTCGATCTCGGCTTCTTCGGCCAGCTCGAGTTCTTCCTCGACGACGGCTTCGGGGTTCTGGCTCACGGACTGACTCATCTCGCTGTTCTTGGGGTGGTGTGCAGAAGGCTGGTGCGCGGAAGGCTGGAACGCAGGCGGCGGGCGGCCACCATCACTGAGCAACCTGGACGATCTCGAACGGCTGCGGCTGCTGGGCGGTGTGCGGGTGCTCGGGGCCTGCGTAGACCTTGAGCTTGCGAGCCATCGACCGGCCCAGCGAGTTGTGCGGCAGCATCCCGATGACGGCCTTCTCGACCAGCCGGTCCGGCTTGGTGTCGAGCAGCTCGCCGACGGTCTGCTTGCGCAGGCCACCCGGGTAGCCGGAGTGGCTGTAGAGGAACTTGCCGTCCCGCTTGTTGCCGGAGACGGCAACCTTGCCGGCGTTGATGATGACGACGAAATCGCCGGTGTCGACATGCGGGGCGTAGATCGCCTTGTGCTTGCCACGCAGCAGCTGCGCGGCCTGGCTGGCGAGCCGGCCGAGCACGACGTCGGTCGCGTCGATCACGTGCCAGGCGTGGGTCACATCGCCGGGCTTGGGGCTGTACGTGCGCACGGATATGCCTCTTCGTTCAGTATCAGGTGGGTCGTCCACGGTGGGTCTTGCCGGGGCACAATGCGGATTCCCTGCACGCGAGCGAATGCACGCAGCAAAAAAAACCGCCGCACGCAGCCGCGCGGCACACCGACTAGCCAGAGTACCGCGCGGGCGTCGACAAGGTCAAAACGCACCGGACGCGGCCCCGCCTCGACCGTCACGGCGTCTCGGTTGCTCCGGGTCCGTTGTCGGACTGCTCCCGACCAGCCAGGTCCTGGCGTCGTCGACGGCGGCCATGGTCGATGCGCCGAGCACCTCGGTGGCGTTGAAGACCTTGATCCGGCCCTGCACGTCCTGCACCTGGCTGTGGTGGAAGCGATCGACCATGTCGTCCTGCACGCCGGAGAGGTAGAGCCGCCCGCCGGCGGCATCCAGGGCCTCGGCGTAGCCGGCGATCACCCCGAAGAACGTCGAGCCGAGCGAGGTCCGGCCCCGCAGCCGGAGGATCACCACCGGCCGCTTGCTGGCGCGCGGGTCGGGCAGGTGCGCGCCGAGCGTCCGGGCGCCCGGCGTAGAGCAGGCTGCCGTAGACATCCAGCACGACCGGCTCGGCGTCCGGCAGCACCGCCGGCACCGGCTGCTCGACGAACAGCCCGTCGTCGTTGCGGACCAGCCGGACGACCCGCAGGTCCATCAGCTCCTTGTTCAGCTGCAGCAGCAGCGAGCAGATCAGCCCGACCCCGACGGCGGCCGCCACCGGCAGCGCCAGCGTCGACACGAACGTGACGACCATCCCGATCTTGCCGGTGTGGCTGGTCTTCCAGACCACCCCGATGTCGCCGAACCGCAGCGACATCACCGCCGCGAAGATCAGCACGGCGGCCAGCGTCGGCATCGGCACCAGCCCGACCGCCCCGGACAACGCGACCAGGATGAGCAGCATCCAGATGCCCGCCCAGATCGACGCCCACCGGCTCCGGGCACCGGCCGCGACGTTCAGCGCGGTGCTGCTGACCGACCCGCCGACCGGGGTGCCGTGGAAGAACCCGGAGGCCAGGTTCGCGACGCCCTGACCGATGAAGTCCCGGTTCATCGGGTCGGCGAGCCGTCCGGGTTCGGCGCCGCCTCGGAGACCCCGGCGCCCTGGACCAGCGCGATCGCGGCGATCGCGAAGGCCCCGCTGATCACGCCGACAGTCAGATCCGACAGCCGCGGCAGCACCAGCGGCGGCAGCCCGCTCGGGATCGCCCCGACGTCGGCGACCGTCGCGACGTCGGTCAACCCCATCACCGCGACCACGACCGTCGGCACCACCACCGCGATCAGCGTGGCGAACAGCGCCAACCTGGTGCGGCTGAACAGGAACATCACCGCCAGCGCGGACACCCCGACGATCGCCGACGCCATGTTGATGCCCGTCGGGTGGGTGATGACGTACAACGCCTTCTGGGCGGCCACGCCGCCCTCGGTCGGCGAGCCGACCAGTCCGGGGAGCTGACCGAAGACGATGTTCACCGCCACCCCGGTCAGGAAGCCGAGCATCACCGACCGGGAGACGAACCGGATGTACCGGCCCAGGTGCAGCAGGCCGACCGACGATCATCACCACGACCGGTGAGGATCGTCAGGGTGATGATCGCGCTGTCCCGGTTGTCCGCGGGGATGTCGGCCAGCGCCGAACCGGCGGCCAGCGAGGCGGCCGTCGTGGTGGTGACGACCATCAGCTTGGTGCTGGTGGACAGGCCGCCGCCGATCTTGCCGGAGAACGACGCGTACAGCCCGTACGCGGGGTTCACGCCGGCCAGCAGCGCGGTGGCCATCCCGTCCGGGACGGAACTGATCGCGCCGGGCAGGCCGGCCAGCACGTCGGCCTTGAGGTCCTTGCGGCGCGGGCGGATCCCGGTCAGCCAGGACTTGGTGCCCTGCAGGGTTCGCGGCGGCAAACGTTGCCGGTGGCCTCGCGTCGGCCGTGGCGGGCGGGGCGGCGGCGGCATCGGTCATCTCGGACGCGGCTGCGGCGTCGTCGACTTCATGCTCGCGTCCGCGTGCTCGGTCACCGGCTCTCCACTCGCTGACCCGCTGGCTCATCGGCCCGCCTCACCGTAGATCCACGTAGCAGCCCGGGGACGAATCACCCGATCAGCATGGCCGCGGCGCAGGTCGGGCAGGTTCCGCGGCACGATCAACCCCGTGTGCGAACGCGGGCGTCCGACCTACGTGGCGTCCCGGCGGGCGCGGGCGGTCGTCTGCGCGCTCGGCCAGCTCTGCGCCCGGCGGGTAGTCGACGGCCAGCAGGGTCAGACCGTGCGCGGGCGCGACGTGGATCTCGGACGACCGCTGCCGCGCCGCCAGCAGCGTCGCCGGCCGGTCGACCGGGACCCGGAGTTCGCCGACCGTCATCAGCGACCCGACCAGCGCGCGGACCATCGAATGGCAGAACGCATCAGCGATGACGTCGATCCGCACCTCGTCACCGACCTGCCGACACGGTCAGGACCTGCAGCTCGCGGACGGTGGTGGCGCCCTCGCGCGGCCGGCAGAAGGCCGCGAAGTCCCGCAGTCCGACCAGCCCGGCGGCGGCCAGGGACATCGCCTCGGTGTCCAGAGTGCGCCGGCGGGCCAGCGACGAACCGCCGGTCGGCCGGCTCGACGCCCCACTCGCGCGGTGCCGATCCGGTACCGGTAGTGCCGCCGCAGCGCGGAGAATCGGGCGTCGAAACCCGTCTGGCGCCACGGTTGACCGCGCGCACCCGGAGGTCGAGCGGGAGCACCCCGGCGAGCCGGCGGAGCAAGCCCGTGCGGGCCGGAGCTGATGTCGTCGTCGGATTGACGGGGTCCGGTGGCGGCGTCGGTTTTCCGCGGCGCGAGTGCTCTGCAGCGCATCGTCGCTGACGTCGACGTGCGCGACCTGGCCGACGGCGTGCACCCCGGCGTCGGTGCGGCCGGCGACCACCAGCCGGACGGGTTCGCGCAGCAGCACCTGCAGGGCGTCGGTCAGCTCACCGGCGACGGTGCGCCGATTCGGGCTGGATCGCCCAGCCGGAGAAGTCGGTGCCGTCGTAGGAGATGTCCAGCCGCAGCCGGACCAGGTGCATCGCGCCACGAGACCCTCCCCGCAATCCGGTGGCCAGTCGCGTGTCCTTCCGGGGCCACTGATGCGCACGGGACTGGCGACTCGAATGCCGAACACGGACACGACAGGGGCGGGCCGACGTCGCCGCCAACCCGCCCCTGCGGGCTCATGCCTTACTTCTGTCGTCCGCACCCTCGGCCGGAGCCTCGGTGGCAGCCTCGACGGCCTGCGCCGAACCGCTCTCGCGGTCGCGGGCGTCCTCGGCCTCGGCGGCGGCACTCGGCGGGGTCTCGGCTCGGTCGGCAACGACGTCGACGTCCGCACCCTCGGCCGGAGCCTCGGAACCGGCCTCGACTGGCCTGCACCGAACCGCTGTCGCGGTCCGGAGCGTCCTCGGCGGCGTGCACTGTCGACGACCGCAGCGTCAACGGCCAGCGGCAGCGGCTGCACCGGACGAGGCGGCGACGCGGGCGCTGCGGTCACCGCTGCGACCGGTGGCGGCCCGGCGGGCGACCTTGGACGCGGCGGAGGACACCGTCTCCTCGTCGACCAGCTCGATGATCGCCATCGGGGCGTTGTCGCCCTTGCGCGGAGCGGTCTTGATGATCCGGGTGTAGCCACCGTCGCGGGTCGCGAACGACGGCGCGATCTCGGCGAAAAGCTTGTGCACCACGTCCTTGTCGCGGACGGTCTTCATGACCTCGCGACGGGCGTGCAGGGTGCCCTTCTTGGCCGTGGTGATCAGCTTCTCCGCGTGCGGGCGGAGCCGCTTGGCCTTGGTCTCGGTGGTGGTGATCTTGCCGTGCTCGAACAGCGAGGTGGCGAGGTTGGCCAGGATCAGCCGCTCGTGCGCCGGTGATCCGCCGAGGCGGGGACCCTTCGGGGGCGTAGGCATCGTGATGTTCCTTCGTATCGTTGTCCGCGGAGCGATTCCGCGGGTGAGGCGGCCACCCGGGAGCGAACTCCCGGGCGCCGACGGTTTCCTATCCGTGTTCGGAGCGCCGCCGCCGACCTGAGTCGGAGCGCCGCGCCGCCCACCCGACAGCTGCGGGTGGACCAGGAGGGTCGGGCAGAACTCAGATCTGCTCGGTCTCCGCGTAATCGGTGTCGTCGACGCGAACGTCGCGGCGCTCGCGGTGATGTCCGCGCCACCGGCCGTAGCTGCTGTCGTCGGTGTCGTCATTCCAGTCGGTGTCGCTGTAGGCCAGCGCGGCAGCGGCAGGATCGAACCCGGCCGGCGAGTCCTTCAGGGACAGGCCCATGCCGGCGAGCTTGATCTTGACCTCGTCGATCGACTTCTGCCCGAAGTTGCGGATGTCCAGCAGGTCGGCTTCGGTCCGGGAGACCAGTTCGCCGACGGTGTGGATGCCCTCACGCTTGAGGCAGTTGTAGGAGCGGACGGTGAGGTCCATCTCCTCGATCGGCAGCCCGAACGCGGCGATGTGGTCGGCCTCGGCGGGCGACGGCCCGATCTCGATGCCTTCCGCGTCGACGTTGAGCTCGCGGGCCAGGCCGAACAGCTCCACCAGGGTGGTGCCGGCCGAGGCCAGCGCATCCCGCGGGGAGATCGACGGCTTGGTCTCGACATCGAGCACCAGCCGGTCGAAGTCGGTCCGCTGCTCGACGCGGGTGGCCTCGACGCGGTAGGTGACCTTGAGGACCGGCGAGTAGATCGAGTCGACCGGGATGCGGCCGATCTCGGCGCCGACGACCTTGTTGGGCGAGGCCGGGACGTAGCCCCGGCCGCGCTCGACGACCAGCTCGATCTCGAGCTTGCCCTTCTTGGTCAGGGTGGCCAGCTTCAGATCGGAGTTGTGCACGGTGACGCCGGCGGGCGGCGCGATGTCGGCGGCGGTGACGTCACCGGGGCCCTGCTTGCGCAGGTACATGGTGACGGGCTCGTCGTCCTCGGAGGAAACCACCAGCTCCTTGAGGTTCAGGATGAGCTCGGTGATGTCCTCCTTGACGCCGGGGACGGTGGTGAACTCGTGCAGCACGCCGTCGACGCGGATGCTGGTGACGCTGGCGCCCGGGATGGACGACAGCAGGGTGCGGCGGAGCGAGTTGCCGAGGGTGTAGCCGAATCCGGGCTCGAGCGGCTCGATGACGAACCGCGAGCGGTTCTCGGAGACAACTTCTTCGGTCAATGCTGGGCGCTGGGAAATCAGCACGGTGGTTCTTTCCTTTCGCAGGTGACATCCGCCATATGACGTCACTGTGGGGGTGGTGCAACGGCCGGTCCAACGGCCGTGAACCGACGCGTGGCGCCGCCCGGCACAGACAAGCCGGACGGCGCAGCACGCCGGGCGAGCGAACTACTTGGAGTAGAACTCCACGATCAGCTGCTCGGTGATCTGCGAATCGATCTGCGCACGCACCGGCACCGAATGGATCAGGATCGTCAGCGACTCGGGGATGACCTTCAGCCAGGCTGGGGTCGGCCGATCACCGAAGGTCGCCCGGGCGAGCTCGAACGGGAAGGTCTCCGTCGACTGCTTGCGGACCGTGATGATGTCGTACTGCTCGACGCGGTAGGACGGCACGTCCACCCGCACGCCGTTGACCAGGAAATGGCCGTGGGTGACCAGCTGACGGGACGCGCGCCGGGTGCGGGCCAGGCCCGCGCGGTACACGACGTTGTCCAGCCGGGACTCGAGGATCTGCAGCAGGGTCTCGCCGGTCTTACCGGGGCGGGACGCGGCTTCCGCGTAGTAACGACGGAACTGCTTCTCCATGACGCCGTAGGTGAAGCGGGCCTTCTGCTTCTCCTGCAGCTGGGTCAGGTATTCCTTCTCCTTCGTCCGCGCGCGACCGTGCTGGCCGGGCGGGAAGGGGCGGCGCTCGAAGGCCTGGTCGCCACCGACGAGGTCGGTCTTCAGGCGACGGGACTTCTTGGTCATGGGACCGGTATATCTAGCCATTACTGTCCATTCCTCCTATTCGTCAGATCAGACCCGACGCCGCTTGGGCGGCCGGGTTCCGTTGTGGGCCTGCGGGGTGACATCCGAGATCGCGCCAACTTCCAGGCCGGCGGCCTGCAGCGAGCGAATCGCGGTCTCACGACCCGAACCTGGGCCCTTGACGAACACATCCACCTTGCGCATGCCGTGCTCGATGGCCTGGCGGGCGGCGTTCTCGGCCGCCATCTGCGCGGCGAACGGGGTGGACTTGCGGGAGCCCTTGAAGCCGACATGGCCGGCGGACGCCCAGGAGATCACCGCACCGGTGGGATCGGTGATCGACACGATGGTGTTGTTGAAGGTGCTCTTGATGTGAGCGTGACCGTGGGAGACGTTCTTCTTCTCCTTGCGGCGCACCTTCTTGACGGCTGCGTTTCCCGAACGGGCTTTGGGGGGCATCGACGTTACCTGGCCTTCTTCTTGCCGGCGATCGTCTTCTTCGGTCCCTTACGGGTTCGCGCGTTGGTCTTCGTGCGCTGGCCGCGGACCGGGAGGTGACGGCGATGCCGCAGACCCTGGTAGGAGCCGATCTCCATCTTCCGGCGGATGTCGGCCTGCACCTCGCGGCGCAGGTCACCTTCCACCTTCAGGTCGGCCTGATCGATGGCGTCGCGCAGCGTGAGCACGTCCTCGTCGGTCAGGTCCTTGGAACGCAGGTCGGGGCTGATGCCGGTGGCCTTCAGCAGTTCGAGCGATCGGGTACGTCCGATCCCGTAGATGTAGGTGAGCGCGATCTCCATCCGCTTGTCGCGGGGCAGATCGACGCCGACGAGTCTCGCCATGTGGCGTGGTACTCCTTTGTCGTTCCCACAGGTGTCGGTCGCGTCCCGTCCCGGCTCATCTGAGCAGGGCCCCGGCCTGTAGTCCGGGGGTGTACCGCCTGGCCGGCCTGACGACCGAGCGGGCGGGTGGTGACGCGATTGTGTGTGCTGCCGCCGGTTCGCGAACCGGCGACCTGGCGTGACGGCGGGTTTCCGGCCCGTCGGCGTACGTCGCCGGGCATCAGCCCTGGCGCTGCTTGTGGCGAGGCGTTGCTGTTGCAGATGACCATGACGCGACCGTGGCGACGAATCACCTTGCACGTGCTCACAGATCTTCTTGACGCTGGGTTGAACCTTCACTGCTGTCCTGCCTTCTCTAGTACCGCCCCGACTTCGGGCGGACCACGCGCACCTGCTGGTGCGCTCCCTATCGGTCCGGCGAATTGCCGGCCGATCGTCCCGGGTCTGATCCCGGGCCCACCCCTGAGTCGGGGGTGGATTTCACTGCGAACACTGCGTCGACTGCCGACTACTTGTAGCGGTAGACGATCCGACCGCGCGAGAGGTCGTAGGGCGAAAGCTCCACGACAACCCGGTCCTCGGGCAGGATGCGGATGTAGTGCTGCCGCATCTTGCCGCTGATGTGCGCGAGCACGCGGTGCCCGTTTTCCAGCTCAACCCGAAACATCGCGTTGGGCAACGGCTCGACCACGCGACCCTCGACCTCGATGGCCCCGTCTTTCTTGCCCATGTCCTCCGCAATCCGTTCCGTTGGTCAGTACTGTCACCGCACCGGTGCGCTGTCGACGCACCGTGCGTCGACGACCGCTGGGTCCCATCAACTGCTCCACCGCACGAAGCAACTGATCCGGCGCTGCCTGAAACAGGCAATGCCGAACCAGCTTCTCCACGGGAGGACGACGCGCTCAGATGCCATTCATCCGATGCCGGCCGGATGCGTGCAGCACCAAGCCGACACGACCCGCGCGCCGACGTTCTACTCTACGCTCGTCCGGCGCATGCTCCAACTCGCCCGAAACCAGGGCTTCACCGTGCGCACCGCCGTCGCCGACACCCCAGCGCGCTACCGTTGCGGGACCATGACTCTGATCTGCCCCAAGTGCCAGCACAAGATGCGCAGTTTCGAACGCAGCGGCGTCACCGTCGATCAGTGCAAGGAGTGCCGCGGCGATCTTCCTCGACCGTGGCGAGCTGGAGCTACCTGATCGCCGCCGAGGCGCGATTCCTCGGCCTCGAACCCATCGATCCGGCGCTGGCCCCACCGCCGATCAAGGACTATGACGCCCCGCGCCGCCCGGTCTCGGACGATCGCAAGCGCTCCGAGCGGGTGTACGGCGAGGACCGCAAGCTGCGCAAGAGCAAGAAGCGCAAGAAGACCTTCCTGGAAGAGTTCTTCGACTGAACGGCCGGCTGGCAGTTGGCGATCGACCTGCGCGGGCTTGTGTCGACTGAGCAATTTCTGATCTTCTCCGGTGATGATGGGTGCTCCTGACCGAGGAGGTCCGTCATCTCTGCCGACCAATTCGCCACTGCCGACCCTGACCAGCGCCGTCGTCGACGACGACACCTTTTTCGAGTACGGCTACGTCTGGCTGCCCTACGCCGTGGCCGCGCTCGTCCTGCTCGGTGCTCGGCGCGATCGCCGCCGTCCGCTGGCGCCGTTCGTCACCGGGCACCGCCGAACTGCTGCTCACCAGCGGCGCCCTGCTGGCCGTGCTGGCTGCCATCGTGCTCGGGCTGGCCGACGGCGCCGACGGAGAGCAACGGTCTGGCCTCGATCGACCCGCCGGTCTGGCAGTGGATGATCGACCACCGCACACCCGGCGCTGACCAGCGTGGCGATCTTCGTCACCGACGATCGGCAGCACCATCTCGATGACGGTGATCGCGGCCGCTACCATCATCTATCTGCTGATCAAGCGCCGGCGGGGTGACGCCGTCCTGGTGGCGGTGGTCGCCGCCGGTGCCGGGCTGCTGGTCACGGTTCGGCAAGGCGACGGTCGGTCGGCGAACGCCCGCCGGTCGACTTCCGGCTGGTCACCGAGACCAACGAGTCGTTCCCATCCGGGCACGCCCTGGCCTCCGCGGCCATCCTCGGCGTGGTGCTGGTGGTCTTGCTGCCGTTCATCAAGAGCACCGGCGCACGGATCGCCGATGCTGCGTCGGCGTCGGGCCTGTTCGTGCTGGCCATCGGGCTGTCCCGGATCTATCTCGGGGTGCACTGGGCGACCGACGTCATCGGCGGCTGGGTGACCGGGCTGGCCTGGCTGGCGCTGTGCCTGACGGTGCGGCAGGTGTGGCGGCAAGACCCGGGGGCGACCGGCAACTGCTGGTCAGCGAGCCCGGGCCGCCGGCAACGGTCCGCCGGGGCGGATTCGAGATCAACTGACCGCCCGTTACGGCGGGTTCACTCGGCACGTGGAGCAGTCCGCGATCATCGCGCGAGTCGTCGCGCCCGTGCGCTGGTCAGTGGGCTCTCGGTGGTGCTCCTCGTCGGGTGCACCGGTACCGACGCGACCCAGTCGCCGCCAGAGTTCGGCCACCCGTGCCGACCAGGCCATCAGCATCACGCTGCCGGCCCAGTCGCCGGCAGACGCCGGGACGGTGGTCGAGCACCGTGGCAGGCAGATCCGCGACGCCGTTGCGTCGGCGTCCCCCGGCGACGTCATCCAGGTTGCCGATGGCGAGTATCAGTTCAAGCCGCGACTGGTGGCGTCGGCGTCCGGCACCGCTGCGGCAGCCGATCACGCTGACCGGATCCCGGCAGGTCGATCTTCCGGACGAAGAACGCGTCCGGGGATTACGGCCTGTCGATCACCGGTGATTACTGGCGGATTCAGGGCATCACCGTCGCGCACGCGTCGAAGGGCATCGTGCTGGATGGTTCGGTCGGCACGGTGATCGACAATGTCGAGGTGTTCGACGTCGGCGACGAGGCGATGCATTTCCGGGCCTGTTCCAGCGACGGCGTGCTGCGCAATTCGTTCATCCACGACACCGGCCGGAACAGCCCGCAGTACGGCGAGGGCGTTTACGTGGGTTCGGCGAATTCGAACTGGTCCAAGTACGAATGCACCGACGCCGCAAGAGGGCCAGCCGCAAGGCGACAACACCGAGCGGGTGCTGGTGGAGGACAACGTCTTCGAGGACGTGACGGCCGAAGGCGCCGACCTCAAGGAGGGCACCGATTCGGGCACCCTGCGGCGCAACGTGTTCCGGCGGACCGGAACGTCGGGGCAGAACAGCGCGGATTCCGCGGTCGACGCCAAGGGCAACAATTGGCTGATCGAGGACAACTCCGTTTCCGAGACGGACCAGCCGTGGGATGACGACGGGAATCCGCAGCCGAGCGAATTCGCCGACGGTTTCCAATCGCACTCGGTGTACACCGGCTACGGGACAGGTAACGTATTCCGCCGCAATTCGGTGGAGGGTGCCATTCCCGGTTTCGGGATCGGGCTGTACCCGGCCGAGGGCAACACGGTGTCCTGTGACAACAGTGCGCCGGGTGCGGCGCTGGGTCTCGTCGGCGACAGATCCAAGCCAATCGCCTGCCAACCGTGACTCAGGATCAGCCGAGTCGCTTCAACCCGTACCGGGTCTCCGGCCGCCCGACCTGCCCGTACCGCAGGCTCCGCTCGGCGACGTTGGTGTCGGCCAGATGTTCCAGGTACCGGCGGGCGGTGATCCGGGAGACACCGAGGAAGTCGGCGATCTGGGTCGCCGACGCCTCGCCGAATTCCCGGAGCGCACCGACGACGATGGCGAGGGTTTCCTTCGTCATGCCCTTGGGCAGTGCCCCGCCCGCCGGCGACCGCAGCATGCCAAGCGCCCGGTCGACGGCGGCCTGGTCGACGTCGGAGTCGCCGGCCACCTGATTGCGGAACTCCTGGTAGGCCAGCAGCCGGTCCCGCAACGTGCCGAACGCGAACGGCTTGATCACGTACTGCACGGCGCCCTGCGCGACCGCGGATCGCACCACGTCGGCGTCCCGCGCGGACGACACCACCATCACGTCGACCGTCGACCCGGCGGCCCGGATCCGCCGGAACAGGTCGAGCCCGCTGCCGTCCGGCAGGTGCAGGTCGAGCAGCACCAGGTCGACCCCGCCGCGGCCGAGCGCCCGTTCGGCCTCCATCCGGGAATGCACGACCGCGGCCACCGAGAACCCGGCGACCCGTTCCACGTAGGCCTTGTGGGCGCGGGCGGCGATCGGTTCGTCCTCGACGACCAGCACGTGGATCATCGGGTGGCCCGGTCGGCCGCCGGTCGCGGAGCTCGCGATTCCGGGGTCATCGGTGGCTCGGGCCGTCACCCGATACGGCAACCAGACCAGAAACCGTGCTCCGCGGCCGGGTTCGGCGGTGACCGTTCCGCCGCAGCGCGCCACGGCCTGCGCGACCAGCGCCAGGCCGAGGCCGCGATCGCCGGCCGGGCCGCGGGCGGTCTTGGTCGACCAGCCGCGGACGAAGACCGACGCGGCCTGCGCCTCGGTCAGGCCGGGCCCGGTGTCGGTGACGGTGATCTGCACCCCCGAGATGCCGTTCCCCCCAGCCCCGGACCTCGCCGGCCACCTCGACCCGACGGTCGCCGTCGGACGGCGGTCATCGTGGACAGCACGTCGAACGCGTTGTCGACCAGGTTGCCGACGATCGTCACCAGTTCCTGGTCGGGCGCGGCGTCCGGCGGCAGGTAGGAACCGGGCCGGACGGTCAGTTCGATACCCCGCTCGGCGGCCTGCGCGGACTTGGCCAGCAGCAGCGCGGCCACCGCCGGGTTGCCGACGCCGGTCAGCACCCGGTCGGCCAGGCTCTGCGCGGTCTGCAGTTCGGCGACCGCGAAGGTCAGCGCGTGGTCGGTTTCGCCCAGTTCGATCAGCGAGATCACGGTGTGCAGCCGGTTCGCCGACTCGTGCGCCTGCGCCCGCAGCGCGTCCGAGAAGCCCTGCACGCGATCGAGTTCGCCGGTCAGCGACTCGAGTTCGGTGTGGTCCCGCAGGGTGACGACGGCGCCGGACGGGTTGCCCTGCACCAGCACCGGTCGGCGGCTGATCAGCAGCACCCGGTCGTCGGACAGCGCCAGTTCGTCGGTCAGGATCTCCGGATCGTCGATCAGCGCGGCCACCTGCTCCGGCAGCCCGGCCTGGCCGGCCGTCTGCCGACCGCGTCGTCGGTCAGGCCGAGCAGCCGCCGGCCCTCGGTGTTGACGCTGACGATCCGGCCGTCGCCGTCCAGCAGCACCATGCCCTCGTGCACGGAGGCGAGCACGGCGTCGTAGTAGGTGAACAGGCTGGCCAGTTCACGCGGCCCCATGCCGAGGGTCTGCCGGCGGACCCACCGGGCGATCAGCAGCGAACCGACGAAGCCGATCAGCAGCGCCCCGAGCGCGACCAGGCCGATCACCACAGCCGGCGGTTGGTGGCCTCGTCGAGGTGATCGACCGTCACGCCGACGGCGACCAGGGCGACGATCTCGCCGTTGTCCCGCACCGGCACGATGGCCCGGACCGACGGCCCGAGGGTGCCGGTGTAGGTCTCGATGCCGACTCCGCCGGCCAGCGCGGCGTCCCGGCTGCCCCGGTACTCCTGGCCGATCTGGGTGGGGTCGGGGTGGGTGTAGCGAATGCCGTCCGGCGTCATCACCACGACGAAGTCCGCGGCCGGTCTGCGCCCGGACGTCCTCGGCATAGTCCTGCATGGCCGCCGACGGCCCGGATGATCTCCTCACCGGCCGGGTACGTCGCGGTCACCGCGGCCCGCACGCTGGGCGCGGCCGCCACGGTCGACGCGACCGCCGTCACCCGGTCGGCGGTGGTGCGTTCGGTGTCGGCGTCGGTATCGACCAGCAGCGCGGCAAGCAGCGCGCCAAGCACCACGACCAGCACGACGGCCTGCAGGGCGAGGATCCGGCGGGCCAGGGACCAGCTGGAACCGGTGTGCACGGGCCGACCTCCCGCGGGGTTCTCAGGGAGACCGCAGCATCGCGGCCCGACCCTGACCCTACACAGTTGCCCGTCAACGGCGCTCGTCCACGAATCATGGCCTGGGGGTTGGCCACCTCGGTGAACAGCGCACCCTGCGCGGCCCCGGACCCGGCCCGACCGCCGCCGGCGTCCGCGCAGCACGAACGCGACGCCGACGGCGATGACGGCGCCGGCGATCGGCCCGGCCACGTAGACCCAGTAGGCGCCGAAGTCCATGCCGACCAGGTCGGGCCGAACGTGCGGGCGGGGTTCATCGATGCGCCGGAGATCGGGCTGCCCCACAGGCCGGCCAGCGCGATGTAGCCGCCGACCCCGAGCGCGCCGATGACGCCGAGGTTCTGCGCGCCGGACGCGGTGCCGAGAATGACGCTGACCAGCCCGAAGGTCAGCACCACCTCCATCACGAAGGCCAGGAAGTTCGAGTAGTCCGGCGCCGGGACGTTCGACCCGTAGGACGACGAGACGCCGATCACGGCCTGCAGGAACCAGGCGGCCAGGGTGGCGCCGATCAGCTGCACGACGATGTAGCCGGGCACCCGACGCCACGGGAAGTCGCCGCGCAGCGCGAACGCGATGCTGACCGCCGGGTTGAGGTGGGCACCGGAGACCTTGCCCATGAACAGGATGATGCCCAGCACCATCAGCGCCGGGGCGGTGACCGCCGCGGTCCGGCTGATGGTGTCCGGGAAGGCCTGGCCCATCATTCCGCCGCCCGCTGCCACCAGCACCAGGAAGAAGGTGCCGAGCAGTTCGGAGAACAGCCGGCGCCACTCCTGGGACGTGTCGTTGAAGTCCGTCGACCGTCTTGATGAACTGATCCTCGAGCGAGGTGATCGGTGACGCCGCTGCCGCTGGGCGGTTCGGCGCGCTCCGCGGCGGGGTTCGCTTCTTGCTGGGTGGAGGCATGCGGCCATGCTGCTCGCCCGAACGGACAGCGATTCATCCGCAGTGGATGATCTTTCCCGTGCCCACCAGCCTGGGGCGAGCGGATCCGCACGTAGGCCGACCGATCCTGGCCGATCACCGGACGACGGAACGGCCGGTGCCGTGGACTCCCACGCCACCGGCCGTCCCCCGACCGATTCAGAACCGAGCAAAGATCAGTGGCTGGTCGCCTTCTCGGCGCCGACACCGGTGAGCGACCGAACCTCCATCTCGGCCCACTTCGCCTTGTTGTATTCCTTGCTGGTGACCGCCCCGATGAACGCGAACAGGAAGCCGAGCGGAATCGACACCAGACCCGGATTGCTCAGCGGGAACCAGGCGAAATTGATCGCCGGGTCACTGAACAGGCTGGCGGCCTTGCCGGTGGTGGCGTTGACCGCGCCGCCGGACACGTTGGGCGAGAAGGCCAACAGGATCAGCGCGGAGCCCAGCCCGCCGTAGATACCCCAGGTCGCGCCGCGGGTGTTGAACTTCTTCCAGAACAGCGAGAACAGGATCACCGGCAGGTTCGCCGACGCCGCGATGGCGAACGCGACCGCCACCAGGAAGGCGACGTTCAGTGATTGCGCCGGAATGGCCAGCGCAATCGAGACCGCGCCGATGCAGACGGCGGCGATCCGGCCGACCTTCACCTCCTGCTTGTCGGTGACCTTGCCCTTGCGAATCACGTTGGCGTACAGGTCGTGCGCCAGCGACGAGGAAGCGGCCAGGGTCAGCCCGGCCACCACCGCGAGGATGGTCGCGAAGGCGACCGCGGCGATCACCGCCAGCATCACCGCGCCGAGACCGGTGCCGACGCCGCCCAGCGCCTCGGCCAGTTGCGGTGCCGCGGTATTGCCGCCGGGACTTTGCGTGGATATCGCCTTCGAACCCACCAACGCCGCCGCGCCGAAGCCGAGCGCCAGCGTCATCAGGTAGAAGATCCCGATCAGGCCGATGGCCCACAGCACCGACTTCCGGGCCGCCTTGGAATCCGGCACGGTGTAGAACCGGATCAGGATGTGCGGCAGGCCGGCCGTGCCCAGCACCAGGGCCAGCGCGAGCGAGATGAAGTCCAGCTTGGAGATCAGAGCCTTGGCGGAGTCGGCGTTCTCCACGCCGTATCGCAGACCGGGCTGCAGGAACGACTCGCCCTTGCCGGACGCGTCGGCGGCCGCGCCGAGCAGCGCCGACGGATTGAAGCCGAACTTCGCCAGCACCCAGATCGTCATGATCGCGGCGCCGGTCATCAACATGACGGCCTTGACGATCTGCACCCAGGTGGTGCCCTTCATGCCGCCGAACACCACGTAGACGATCATCAGCATGCCGACCCCGGCGATCACCAGGTTCTTCGCGGCCTGCGAGCTGATGCCCAGCAGCAGCGCGACAAGCTCACCGGCGCCGACCATCTGGGCCAGCAGGTAGAAGATCGACACGACGACGGTGGAGATCGACGCAGCGGTGCGCACCGGGCGTTGCCGCATCCGGAAGCTGAGCACGTCGGCCATGGTGAACTTGCCGGTGTTCCGCATCAGTTCGGCGACCAGCAGCAGGGCAACCAGCCAGGCGACCAGGAAGCCGATGGAGTACAGGAAGCCGTCATAGCCGTAGAGCGCGATCAGCCCGGCGATGCCGAGGAACGACGCGGCGGACATGTAGTCGCCGCCGATCGCGAAGCCGTTCTGCATGCCGGTGAACGACCGGCCGCCGGCGTAGAAGTCGGCCGCCGTGCGGTTCTGCCGGCTGGCCCAGATGGTGATGCCAAGGGTGATCGCCACGAACAGCGCGAACAGCGAAATCGTCAGGGTCTGATGGCCGGAGTCCTCGGCGGCGGCCTCGCACCTGCTGGGCCTGAACTGTCGCGTCCGCGACAAACGTGATCATTTGTGCGTCCCCTCGATCTGGCCGCGCAGTTTGTCGGCGAGCGGGTCGAACTTCTTGTCGGCGTATTTCGCGTACCAGAGCGCGATCAGGAACGTCGAGATGAACTGCAGGACACCGAACAGCAGCCCGACGGTGATGTGCCCGAAGACCTGGATGTTCATGAAGTCGCGGGCGAAGGCGGCGCACAGCACGTACGTGAAGTACCAGACCAGGAAGGCGATGGTGACCGGAAAGACGAACGAGCGCAGCGCATGTCGCAGCTTGGCGAACTCCGGGGAGTCCTGGACCGTCTCCCATTCGACCGCACTGTCCAGCGAGGCGACCGGTGCTGCGGGCGGATCTGCCATGTGACCTCCTTGTCGCATGCGCCGCGGCCCGGTGCCTGCGTCGCTGTCAGCAGGGACGCTAAAGAACACTGTGACCAATGACGCCCGTCGATCGGGCAGCGTCCCGGTCGGTGCGCCGAGCGGTCGCTCTCTGCCGATCAGCGGTCACCGGCAAACGCGGCGACCCGAGGAAGGAGGCCGCCAGTGAACACAGGAGTAAGGTAACCCTAACTAGACCTATGGCAAGCACCGAACGACCCTTGGAGCCCGCGTGAGCGACACCGCCCCGACCCAGCGCACGCCGTCCCGCGCCGATCCCGGTGACGGTACTGAGCACCCGTCGGCTCAGCCCGACCATGGTGCGGGTCACCTTCGGTGGACTCGATCTCCAGCGGTTCCGCGCATCGGAGTTCACCGACTCCTACGTCAAGCTGACGTTCCCGCGACCTGGCGTTCGTGTACCCGGAACCACTGGACATGGGCCAGATCCAGGCCTCCTTCCCGCAGTCGGACTGGCCCGTGGTCCGCACCTACACCGTGCGGGCCTGGGACGCGACAAGGCACGAGCTGACGATCGATTTCGTGGTGCACGGTGACCACGGCATCGCCGGACCGTGGGCCGCGTCGGCCCAGCCGGGCGATCGGATCTTCCTGACCGGACCCGGCGGCGCCTACGCGCCGGACCCGGGCGGCGTGGCATCTGCTGGCCGGTGACGAGAGCGCGCTGCCGGCGATCGCCTCCGCCATCGATGCGCTCGACCCGGCAGCGCGGGGGCACGTGCTGATCGAGGTGCCGGGGCCGGCATCGGAGATCGAGCTGGACGTGCCGGCCAGGGTCGGGCTCACCTGGGTGCACACCGGGACGTCCAAGCTCGGCTCCCGATTGGTGGAATGGGTTGCCGCCGTTGACTTCCCGGACGCGCTCGATGGACATCCGGCGAACGTGCAGGCGTTCGTGCACGGCGAGGCGGGCTTCGTCGCCGACCTGCGCCGGCATCTGCGGGTCGACCGGAGGCTGGCCAGGGATCGGGTGTCGATCTCCGGCTACTGGCGCGCCGGGGCGACCGAGGAGGGCTGGCGGGCGGCCAAGGCCGAATGGAACGCCGCCGCCGAGGACGTCGAGCGCCGCGCCGGCGTCGCCTGACGCACCAACCGCGGCTTGACCCCACCGCTACCGGACGACGATGACGTCCACATCGAGGGCTCGATAGGTGCCGAGCGCGCGCCGGTCCCGAGTCACCAGCGGCACGCCACACTCAGCGGCGGTCGCGCCGACCAGTGCGTCGTACACCGCGCCCCCCGATAACTCGGCCGTTCCCAGCGCGGTCAGGAGATTTGCCGCGCCGGCCGGACTGAGGAAACGCGTGTGCGGGAAATTGGTGGCGAGCATTCTTGTTGCGGCTGCCGGAGTTCGTCGCGCTGTTCCGGGTAATCGAGTCAACACCGAAAACGTCTCGTAGGCAGCGTGTCCGGCGAGGCCGACCCGCCTGCCATGCAGCACCGCCACCGCGGCGGCGCGACCTTCGTGACCCATGACGCTCAACGCCACCGCGACACTGGTGTCCACCAGGAACTCAGGACCAGCGCTCTCCGTCATCGTTGATCGGCATCGCGCAACATTTGAACGTCCTCATCGGTGAGCGGCGAACCCGTTTCGGGGATGACCAGCCAACCGTCGTGCTCCTCGAAGGTGTCACCGGCAACCGGCCGCACGCGCAGGTCAGCACCGTCCGCTTCAACGTCAACGACACCCTGGCGCAGGCCGAGACGGTCCCGCAATGCCCGAGGAATCACCAATCTCCCGGCACTATCAATGGTTGCCTTCATCCCATTAGGCTACCAACGAGCTGGGTAGAGCCCAGGTCGTCAGGACCAGCTTCGGTGAGAGGGCTCGCGACATGGCATCCCAGCATGTGATGGCAGCGGCGGTGCGGCTCGGCGCCTCGGTGGACGCGCTGGCGGCGCTGGCCGCGTTCGTCCGGCTGGAAACCGAGGACCTGCCGGCGGATCCCGCGGTTCGCGATCTGCTCGCTCGCATTGCTGCTGAACTGGTCGATGACGGGAGTGCGGCGAAATCGGCAACGGCGGCGCCGGTGATCGGCCTGGCCCGCACCTTCCTGCGGCAGGCGTCCGAGCTGATCGAGAACCCCGGCCGCAGCGGCGGGTGGGATCGGGTCGATGTCCCGCTGCTGCAGAGCGTCGGCCGGTTGTCGATGGCGATCAGCGGCGCCGTGACGGCGGCCGAGCGTCTGCTGCCCGACCTCGGCGCACGGCTGCGGCACGGCCGGCGACGTTCCTGGACATCGGCACCGGAACCGGCTGGCTGGCCATCGCGATGGCCCAATCGCATCCCGGACTGGCCGTCACCGGCATCGACATCTTCGAGCCTGCTTTGGATCTCGCTCGGAACAATGTGCGGGAGGCCGGGCTGGACGACCGAGTGCAATTACTGCAACAGGACGCCGTCGACCTGCCGGAAAGCCCGCAGTACGACGCGATCTGGCTGCCGTTGCCATTCCTGCCGGGCGCGATCATCGAGCCGGTGATCGCCGCGGCGGCCCGCGCCCTGCGGCCCGGCGGGTGGCTGCTGCCCGGAACGTTCATCGGGCCCGGAAGACCGCCTCTCCCAGCTGCTCAACGACCTGCGGATCGTGCGGTCCGGCGGACACCCCTGGCGGCCCGACGAGGTCATCGGAATGCTCAGCCGCCGCCGGGTTTGCCGGGGCTCAGGAGATTCCGCGGAGCTGGGCAGCGCCGGTTCAGCTGTGGGCCGGCCACCGCGATTAGTCAGGTCCGCGCGACGGGGCCGGTCAACACGAATGGTCAGCGGGCAGGTGCAGCTGCGCCAGCACGGCGTCGGCCCGCGGGGTGACCCGGGACCTGGTGATCAGCGAGACCACGATCATCGTGACGAAGGCCGCCGGCACCGACACCACCGCGGGCTGCCCGAGCAGCGAGTCGAACACCCCGGGCACACGCCGGGGAATGCCACCGAGAAGGTCAGCGCCCCCAGGCTGAGTCCGCCGCCGACGATCAGCCCGGCGATCGCGCCGGCCGTCGTCAGCCCGCGCCACCAGATGCCCAGCACCAGCAGCGGGCAGAACGTCGACGCCGCCACCGCGAACGCCATCCCGACCACCCGGGAGATGTCCAGGCTGGTGGTCGGCAGCGCCATGGCCAGCGGCACCAGCCCGGCGACCACCGCGGCCACCCGGAAGTCCCGCACCCGGCCCGGCAGCACATCGGTGGACAGCACCCCGGCCGCGGCCACCACCAGCCCGGACGACGTGGCCAGGAACGCGGCGATCGCGCCGGCGGCGACCAGCGCGCCCAGCAGGCTCGCCGAGCAGTCCGCCGACCGTCGCCGCCGGCAACTCCAGCAGCAGCGAGTCCGCCTGACCCGGCAGCGGCGGCGGCAGGAGCTGGTGGATCAGCACCCCGGCGATCGTCGGGAACAGGTAGAACACGCCGAGCAACGCGATCACCCGGACCGTTGTCGCCCGGGCGGACCCGCCGTCGACGTTGGTGTAGAACCGCACCAGCACATGCGGCAGGCCCATCGTGCCGAGGAACGTCGCCAGCATCAGCGAGTAGATCTCCGCGGCCGGGTGCGTCCCGCCGAGTCCCCGGCCGGCGTCGGCCCAGTCGCCGGCGAACATGGCCTGCACGCCGGGCCGGTTGACGGCCAGCACCACCAGCACCGGCAGCGCGATCGCCATCACCTTGAACCAGTACTGCAGCGCCTGCACCAGGGTGATCGACCGCATCCCGCCGGCCACCACGTTCAGCGTCACCACCAGCGCGACCCCGGTGACGCCGACCCAGCGCGGGCAGACCGGTGACCTCCCGCAGCACCAGGCCGGCGCCGTGCAGCTGCGGCACCAGGTAGAGCCAGGCGATGGCCAGCACCAGCGCGGTGCACAGTCCACGCAGACGCCTTGACCCCCAACGGATCTGCGCGAAGTCCGGCACCGTGTAGGCACCGGACCGGCGCAGCGGCGCGGCGACGAACAGCTGCAGCGCCAGGTACCCGGCGGTGAAGCCGACCGGGTACCACAGGGCATCGGGACCGTACACGGCGATCAGCCCGGCGACCCCGAGAAACGATGCGGCCGAAAGGTATTCGCCGGAGATCGCGGCCGCGTTCCAGGCCGGCCGGACGGTTCGGGAGGCCACCAGGAAGTCGCTGGTGGTCCGGGCGAACCGCACTCCGTAGGCGCCGATCACGCCGGTGGCGATCACCACCAGCGCGATCGCGATCAGCGAGAGTGTCGACGAGTCAACGGATGTCATGGCGAAGTCCCGGTGGCGGCACCGGGCCCTGCCCGAGCAGTTCGGTGAATTCCCGCTCGATCCGCTCGGCCTGCCGCCGGTGCAGCCGGGCCAGCAGGTACAGCACCGGGTAGGCGAGCAGCCCGAGCACCCACCAGACCACCGGAACGCCGAGGACCCGCAGGTCCTGCAGCGCGGGCACGAACGCGAACAACGCCGGCAGCGGCGCGAAGAGCGCCAACGCGACCCGCGCGATCCGCAGCGACGCGGCCAGCTGGGCACGGACCAGGCCGCGGACCAGTTCCCGGCCGATCTCGGTCTGTTCGGCCACCTCGTCGCCGCGGAGCACCGGCAGCGGCGCCGGCCGGCGGTCGGCCAGCACCACCCGGACCCGGCGCGGCGGGTGCCGGTCGGTCACCGGCCCGGCCGCCGTCCGGCCAGCAGGCGCTGCTTGAGCACCCGCAGGTGCCGGCGGCTGACCGGCAGGTCAGCGACGACCGGCTGACCGCTGACCCGGATCCGGTAGGCCGCCGTCGACGGAGCGCAGTTCGACGATCCGGTTCAGCGCCACCAGGTAGCCGCGATGCACCCGGATGAATCCGGCCGGCCCCCATTCGGCCTGCAGCACGGCCAGCGGGGTGCGGATCAGATGGCTGCCGCCACCGGCGATGTGCAGCCGCGCGTAGTCGCCCTGCGCCTCGGCCCAGCACACCGCCGCCCGCGGCACGAACCTGGTGCTGCCGGCCAGGTCGACGGCGATCATCGCCTCCGCATCGGGGGCGCGGTCGAACGCGGTGCGGCGCCGGCGTCGGTGCCGGCGCCGGCGCAGTTGCCGGCGGTCCCGCGACGCGGCGTCCCGGGCCGCGCAGAACCGGGTGACCGCCTCGGCCAGCCGGGCCGCCCGGACCGGCTTGAGCAGGTAGTCAAGGGCGCCGATCTCGTACGCCTCGACCGCCCGGTCGTCATGCGCGGACAGGAAGGCCACCGCGGGCGGCTGCGGCAGAGCCGGCAAGCACCCTGGCCAGATCCACCCCGTCCCAGCCGGGCATGGCGATGTCCAGCAGCACCGCGTCCGGAATCGGGGTTCGGCGAATTCGGCTGCAGGATCTTCAGCGCACCGGCCGCGTCGCCGGCCGTCAGCACCGTGCCGACCCGGGGGTCACCGCGGAGCAGGAAGCTGATCTCGTCGAGGGCCGGCGCCTCGTCGTCGACCGCCAGCACCACCAGCCGGTTGTCTTTCGGGGCGGACTGCGGGGCGGACTGCGGAGTGTCGGTCACTGGAGCCTTTCCCGACCCGGACCCGACCCGAGTGCCCACTGCTGGCACCTCCCGCGCATCAGTGCGTGCCGTCGGCCCCCAGCATCCTGGTTGCGTGCCCCCGGGGACAAGCCGCAACGCCCGGCCGGCCGTCACCGGTCCGCGGTCACCCCGGGCGCGAACTTGGGCAGCCGGACGATCACCTTCGTGCCGGCACCCTGCGCGGTCTCGACGATCAGCCCGTAGTCCTCGCCGAACGCGGCCCGCAGCCGGTCGTCGACGTTCACCAGTCCGACGTGACTGCCGAGGGGATCGTCGACGGCGTGCCGGCCGACCGACTCGCGGGTCCATCCCGATGCCGTCGTCCTCGACACTGATCACGCAGTCCGGCCCGACGTCCTCCGCGGTGACCGACACGGTGCCGCCGCCCGGTCGACCGGCCAGGCCGTGCCGGACGGCGTTCTCGACCAGCGGCTGGATCGACAGGAACGGCACCACGACGCCGAGCACCTCCGGGGCCACCAGCCAGCGGATCTGCAGCCGGTCGCCGAACCGGGCCCGTTCCAGGGTCAGGTACTTCTCGATGTTGCCCATTTCGTCGGCCAGGGTGGTGAATTCGCCGGCCTGCCGGAACGAATACCGGGTGAAATCGGCGAACTCCAGCAACAACTCTCGCGCCCGGTCCGGATCGCTCCGGACGAAGGCGGCAATGGTGGTCAGCGCGTTGTAGATGAAATGCGGAGAGATCTGCGCGCGCAACGCCCTGACCTCGGCCCTGGCCAGATCGGCCCGGGAGACGGCCAGGTCGGCGAGTTCGAGCTGGGTGGTGATGAACCGCGCGGTTTCGTCGGTGGCCCGGACCAGATACGGGCCGACCGGAGACTCGGCCAGCACCACCAGCGCACCGGCCGACCCGCCACCCGTCGACCCGCTGCCCGCTGACCCGCCACCCGCCGAGCCGCCACCGGCGCCCAGCGGTGCGATGACGGCCCGGCTCACCTGGCAGCCCGGCCTGCCACACGGCGGGCAACTGGCGAGCTGCCGCCGGTCGCTCCCGCATCGCGACCACCACCGTCTCCAGAACCTGTCCGGCGTGATGCGCGCCCGGTCCCAGCGCGCCGAGAACGGCACCGTCCGGTCCGCACAGCGCGACGCCGGGGGTTTCCAGCAGGGCCAGCAGATACGGCAGCGCCTGCGCGGCGGAATCGCTGGTCAACCCCTCCCGCAGCGGCGGAGCGGCGAGACCGGCGGTCCGCAACGCCTGGGCGGCGGCCTTCACCCCGGGCGGGTCGAGCATCCGCCGCCGCAACAGGCGACCGACCGCGACCACCAGCGCCGCGATCAGCAAGGCAGCGGCACCGACGATCAGCGTCGTTTGCAGGGCGTTCACATCGCGACTTCGCTCACCACGTCATCAGGATCTGCCGGCTCCGGGGTGACCGGGGCCGACCCCCGGGCCAGCACCTGAGGCGCCGGCAACTCGACGACCTGCGACCGCAGGAACACCACGAACAGCGCCACCAGCAACGCCGCCCTGCCCCACACGCCGATCAGCACGAATTGCGGCGACAGGGCGTCGTAGGCGTTGCTCGGTGCGCCGCTGCCGATCAGGTACTGCCAGCGGAAGAAGCCGATGCCGATCGCCGCATCGGCCGCGAAGTAGGCCAGGATCCACCCGGCACGGATCCGCAACAACACGAAGAACGGCAGCAGCCAGAGCACGAACTGCGGCGAGTGCACCTTGTTGAACAGCAGGTACCCGCAGACCATCGCCGCACAGACCGGCAGCCACGGATATGCCTTGCCCCGCCCGAATCGGAGCCAGCCCAGCGTGCAGGCCAGCAGCAAGGCCGCGAGGGTCGTTGCGGTGGCGGCCAACCCGAGGTCGTGCTGCACCGCGAGGTTCGACGAGTTGCTGTACGGCCGGAAACCCCAGAACCAGATGGTGTTCGTCGTCAGGTCGATCGGCCGGCTCCACTGGAACTGGAACGAGGCCCACCAGCCCGCCCAGCCGGCGATCATGAACGGCAGGTTGATGACCAGGAACACCGCGGCCGTTCCGGCGGCAAAGGCTGCGGCTACCAGCCACCGCCGGGCAGCGCCGACGAAACCCGGCGGCCGCCAGCCGCCGGACCCCAGCCACAACGCGACGGGCAGGGCGAACATCATCGGGTAGATCTTGAACGCGGCACCGACGCCCAGCGCAACTGCCGCGATCACCAGCGGGCCGCGGCGGCCGATCCCAGCCGGTCTCCCGGCTCGCCCTGCAGCAGCGCCCAGAAGGCGACAACGGTGGCGCAGACCGCGAACAGGTCCCAGTTGTGGAACGCGTACAGCACCAGCGGCGGGGCCAGCGCGAACCACCAGGACCGCAGCCCGGCCAGCCAGGCCAGCAGCGCGGCGGTCAGCAGCCCGGCGACGGCCAACAGCACCGCGGACCAGAACAGGAATTGACCGTCGGTGGACGAGGGGATGGCCGCCAGGTAGATGGCCATCCCGGTCAGCACCGGGTACTCCACCGCGCCGCCGTAGAGCTGCTCGGTGGCGGCGTTGTAGCCGCCGTTGACGTACGGGAACACGTGCCGGTCGATGTCCCGGCCGATCCACAGATACTGGATGTCGGAGTAGCAGACGTCACGGGCGATTCTGGTGCCGTAGTCCGGCGTACTGCGACCCAGGCTGTCGAACGACGGGCCGACGCAGCGCACCTTGTTCGCGTAACCCGCGCCAAGAGTGAGCGCGCAGAGCAACATGGTGATCAGCACGAAGGCCGGGCCGCGCTGCGCCACTGCGGCCCGGAAACCGGTCGCGGACGGTGCGGACGACAGCGTCAACTCAGTCCAGCGACACGGGAGTGACGCCGAACGGCGCGAGCCCGGCGAGTCCGCCGTCGTCCGCGGTCAGCACGCAGATGCCGTCCTCGGTGATGGCGATGGAGTGTTCGGTGTGCGCGGCGCGGGCGCCGTCCTTGGTGACGACGGTCCAGCCGTCCGACAGCTGCCGGGTGGCCGGCCGGCCGAGGGTGATCATCGGTTCGATGGCCAGTGCGGTGCCCGCATTGAGCCTGGGGCCCTTGCCCCGTTTGCCCTGGTTCGGAACGAATGGCGCCATGTGCATGGCCGTGCCGATGCCGTGGCCGCCGTAACCCTCGACGGACCCGTAGCGGCGACCGTCCTCGTGACCGGACCGCACGACGGAATTCTCGATCGCGAAGGAGATGTCGCCGAGCCGCCCGCCGGCGTGCGCCGCAGCGATGCCGGCCCACATCGCCAGGTCGCAGGCGGCGATCAGGTCGACCTCTTCCATCGACGGTGGCTCGCCGACGTGCACCGACACCGCCGAGTCGGAGTGCCAGCCGTCCAGGATGCAGCCGGCGTCGATGGACAGCAGGTCACCCTCCTGCAGGATCCGGGTCCTGGTGGGGATGCCGTGCACCACCTCGTCGTTCACCGACGCGCAGATCGTCGCCGGGAAGCCGGGATCGGCACCGCGGGCGCCGTAGTGCAGGAAGTTGCTGGTGGCTCCCGCCTCGGCGATGACGGCGGCGACGGCGGCGTCGATGTCCAGCGTGCTGACGCCCGGCGCGACGGCCGCCCGGCCGGCGACGATCGCCGCCGCGAGCACCAGGCCGGAGGCGCGCATCGCCTGCAGCTCACCCCGGGTCTTGAGCTGGATGCCCCGTTCGGCCATCAGTCAGCGCAACAATTCAGCGCTTCAGCGCGGTCAGGGCCCGCTGCTGAACTTCTTCGACCGGGCCGACACCGTCGATTGCGACGAGCTTGGCGCATAGTGCTCCAGCAGCGGCGTGGTCTCCGAGTGGTACAGCTCGAGCCGGCGGGTGATCGCGTCCGCGGTGTCATCCGCGCGACCGCGGGCCAGCATCCGCTCCAGCAGCACGTCGTCCGGTGCCTCCAGCAGCAGCACAGCATCCAGGTCGTGGTCGTTCTCGTGCAGCACGCCGTCAAGCCACTCGGCCTGCGGCACGGTGCGCGGGAAGCCGTCCAGCAGGAACCCGCCGTCGGCGTCCGACTCCTCCAGCCGGGCCTTCACCATCGCGCTGGTCACCTCGTCGGGGACCAGGTCACCGGCGTCCATGTACTTCTTGGCCAGCACGCCGAGCTCGGTGCCGGCGGTGACGTTCGCCCGGAAGATGTCGCCGGTGGAGATGTGCGGGATGTTCAGATTCTCGGCGAGCAAAGCGGCCTGGGTGCCCTTACCGGCACCCTGCGGCCCGACGATCAGAACTCTCATCAGCGGAGGAACCCTTCATAGTTGCGCTGCATCAGCTGGGTTTCGATCTGTTTGACCGTATCCAACCCGACGCCGACCATGATGAGCACAGCGGTACCCCCGAAGGGGAAGTTCTGGTTGTTCCCGTCACCCGTGAGGTCCAGGAACAGGTTGGGCAAAATCGCGATGATGCCCAGGTAGATCGAGCCCGGCAGGGTGATCCGGGACAGCACGTACGGCCAGGTACTCCGCGGTCGGCCGACCCGGCCGGATGCCCGGGATGAAGCCGCCGTACTTCTTCAGCTCGTCGGCCCGCTCGGTCGGGTTGAAGGTGATCCCGACGTAGAAGTACGTGAAGAAGATGATCAGCGCGAAGTACAGCAGGATGTGCACCCAGCTGCTCTGGTTGACCACGTAGAGCTGCAGGAACTGCGCCCAGCCGCTGACCTCCTGCTCGCCGGCGGCGTTCACCGTCGTCGGGTTCGAGCAGCTGCACCAGCAGCAACGGCAGGTACAGCAGCGAAGTGGCGAAGATGACCGGGATGACGCCGGCCTGGTTGACCTTCAACGGCAGGTAGGTGTTCGTCCCGCCGTACATCTTCCGGCCGATCATGCGTTTGGCGTACTGCACCGGCAGTCGCCGCTGGCCCTGTTCGACGAACACCACGGTGGCGATGATGGCCAGTGCCAGCACCAGCACGACGCCGAAGACGACAGCGCCCTGGTTGTCCAGGATGTTCTTGCCCTCGGCCGGGATCCGGGCGGCGATGGAGGTGAAGATCAGGATCGACATGCCGTTGCCGATGCCGCGGTCGGTGATCAGCTCGCCCATCCACATGATGGCGGCGGTGCCGGCGGTCATCGTGAGCACCAGGGTGATCAGCGCGAACGCGCTCTGGTTCGGGATGATCACGTCGTTGGTGGAGCAGCCGGGGAACATCTGCCCGTTGATCGCCAGCGCCAGGAACGCGGTGGACTGCAGGATGCCGAGGCCGATCGTCAGGTACCGGGTGTACTGGGTGAGCTTCGCCTGGCCGGCCTGGCCCTGCTTCTTCAGCTGCTCGAACCGCGGGATGACGACGGTCAGCAGCTGCACGATGATCGACGCGGTGATGTAGGGCATGATGCCGAGCGCGAAGACGCTCAACCGGAGCAGCGCGCCGCCGGAGAACAGGTTGAGCACGGTGAACAGGTCGTTGCCGGTGCCCGCCTCGTCGATGCAGACCTGAATCGCGGGGTAGGAAACACCCGGCGATGGGATGGTGGCACCCAGCCGGTAGACGGCGACCATGGCGAGCGTGAAGAGGATCTTCTTGCGCAGATCGGGCGTCTTCAGCGCCGAGGCGAAAGCGGCGAGCAATGATCCTCCTGGCTACACCGGCCCCGGTGGAGACGGACCGGTGGCGGAAGCCCGGTCGGTGACCGGTCTTCCGTCTTCCCATCACGGCTGTCGCCGTGTCCTGACGTGTTGCGTGCGCTGCGTGTGACGATGTGCGCTCAACGTCCGGTCGGCACGCGACATGCCAGGGACGAAGTCCTGCAGGCATCATCGCAGTGCCGGCGAGGCGCCGACTGCAGCCTTCGACTCTAACCTACGCAGACCGGACGACAGGCATTCCGAGCGCCGGCGACCGGGCTATCACCCTTCCGGCAAGCCGCTCAGGCGGTGCCGTCAGGCAGTGCGATCGAGGATCTCCCGAACCAGGTCCATCGTGGTGTGCGGGTGCAGGAACGCGAACCGGCCGACCGTCTCCCCCTCCCACTTGCTCGGCGGGATGAACGCGACCTCGTCGGCGTGCAGCGCCTGCGCCCATTTGTCGTAGTCCGCCGGCTCCCAGCCGACCCGGCGGAACAGCACGACGCCGAGGTCGGGCTCCCGGATCAGCTCGAGATGCGGGGTCGCCTTGATCAGCTCGGCGGTATCCCGGGCCAGCGTCACCGCGGTTTCGATGGCCTCCCGGTAGGCGTCGACGCCGTTGACCGCAAGGGAGAACCACAGCGGCAGTCCCCTGGCCCGGCGGGTGAGGTGGTAGGCGTAGTCGGTCGGGTTCCACTCGCCGTCGGCGGTGTGGATGACGTCCAGGTAGGACGCGTCCTGGGTGTGCGTTGCGCGGGCCAGCTCGGGGTCGCGGTACAGCAGCGAGCAGCAGTCGAACGGGGTGAACAGCCACTTGTGCGGATCCAGGATGAACGAGTCAGCGTGCTCGATGCCGTCGTACTTCGACCGGATCGACCGGGCGAAGATGCCGGAGCCGCCGTAGGCGCCGTCGACGTGGAACCACCAGCCGCGCTCCCGGGCGATGGCGCCGACCCCGGCCAGGTCGTCGACGATGCCGGCGTTGGTGGTGCCGGACGTGCAGATCACCGCGACCACGTCGCTGACGTCCGGGTCGGCCGTCGATCGCCGTCCGGACGGTCTCGGCCGTCAGCCGGTGGTCGGGGGTGTCCACCACCAGGGCGTCCATCTCCAGCAGCCGCAGCGTGTTCACGATCGAGGAGTGCGCATCGGTGCCGACGACGACCCGCAGCCGGCGACCCTTGGCCGCGGTCACCCAGCCGCTTCTTGCCGGTCTCCCTGGCCACCGCGATCGCCGACAGGTTGCCGGCGGACCCGCCGGAGACGAAGCAGCCGCCCGCGCCGGCCGGCATGCCGGCCTCGTCGGCGATCAGCCGCAGCACGGTGTTCTCCGCCGCGATCGCGCCGGACGCCTCCAGCCAGGAGATGCCCTGGATCGACGCGCAGGACACCAGCATGTCGAACAGCAGGCTGGCCTTGGTCGGGGCGGCCGGGATGAAGCCGAGGAACCGGGGGCTGTCCGCGGAGATGATGCTCGGCGCGATCACCGAGGAGTAGACGCCGAGCACCTCGTCGGGCGACCGGCCGCGGTCCCGGATGACGCCGTCCAGCACGTGGTACAGATCGGCCGCGGACTGGGTGCCCTTGTCCAGCGGCACCGGGTCCATCCGCAGCCGGTTCTCCGCGTACGCCAGGACGCTGCGCACCATCTGTTCGGTGGTCTGGTCGACCTCATGCATGGGGGGTCGGTCCCTTTCCGGGGTCTCGTCGTCGTGGAGCAAGCCCGACGTGCTCGTGACGGCCGAGATGGGAGTGTTTGAGGCCGTAGGTGAAGTACCAGACCAGCACGATGGCGGTCCAGACGACGAACACCAGCAGGGTGATCGGCCGCAGGTCCTTGATGATCCACAGGCAGCCGAGCACCGCCAGCACCGGCGTCACCGGGTAGCCGGGCACCTTGAAACCGCGGGGCAGGTCGGGTTGCCGGACCCGCAGGATGATCACCGCGATCGAGACGACGGAGAACGCGACCAAGCGTGCCGACGCTGGTCATCTCGGCCAGGAAGTTGATCGGGATGAAGCCGGCCAGGATCGCGATCAGGGTGGCGACGATGATCGTGTTGGGCACCGGCGTCCTGGTCCGCGGGTTCACCTTGTGGAACAGCTCCGGGATCATGCCGTCCCTGGCCATCGCGAACAGGATCCGGGTCTGGCCGTAGATGACGACCAGGGTCACGCTGAAGATCGACACGACGGCGCCGGCGGCGAGCACGGTGCTCGGCCAGGTGGACCCGGTGATGTTCTCCAGGATCTGCGCCAGCCCGGCCTCCTGGCCGTCGAACTGCGTCGTACGGCTGCGCCGCGACGGCGACGAGGGCGACGACGATGTACAGGGTGGTCACGGTGACCAGCGCGATGATGATCGCCAACGGCATCGTCCGGTGCGGGTTCTTCACCTCCTCACCGGCCGTGGACACGGCGTCCAGGCCGATGTAGGAGAAGAAGATGATGCCGGCCGCGGTGGTGATGCCGGACAGCCCGAAGGGCGCGAAGTCGGCGAGGTTGTTGGAGTTCCAGCCGGTGATGCCGATGACGATGAACATCAGCAGCACGCCGATCTTGATCAGCACCATGACGGTGTTGACGGTGGCCGATTCGCTGGCGCCGCGGATCAGCAGCAGCGCGGCCAGCAGGATCAGGATGACCGCCGGCAGGTTGATGATCCCGCCCTGCTCCGGGGCCTGGGACAGGGCCTCCGGGATCTGGAAGCCGAACAGGTTGTCCAGCAGTTGGTTCAGGTACTGCGACCAGCCGACGGCGACCGCCGCGCCGGACACGCCGTACTCCAGCAGCAGGCAGCCGGCGACGACCATGGCCGGGAGCTCGCCGATCGTCGCGTAGGCGTAGGAGTAGGACGAGCCGGAGACCGGGACGGCGCCGGCCAGTTCGGCGTAACAGACCGCGGAGAGCCCGGCGACGACCCCGGCGATGACGAAGGACCAGATGACGGCCGGGCCGGCGATGGGCACCGCCTGGGAGAGCACGAAGAAGATGCCGGTGCCGATGGTCGCGCCGACGCCGAACATCGACAGCTGGAAGAGCCCGATCGAGCGGGAGAGTTCGCTCTTGCCCGTCTCACTCCCGGTCTCGTCCTCCATTTCGACGACGGGCTTGCGCCGGAAGAGTTGCTGGCTCAGCGAAGACATGGCTGCCTCCTACCGTCATCACCTGGTCGCCCTGACACAGGGATCGGACAATGCCGAGAAGTCTGGCACTTCACGTCGACGTCGCGCGCGGTCAGGTCGGCCCAGGTCTCCCGGCGGACGACGAGGCGCGATCGGCCGCTCGCGGCGAACACGACGGGGATCCGCCGGTTGCCGTTGTAGTTGTTGCTCATGGTGAAGCAGTACGCCCCGGTGGCCGGGACGGCCAGCAGGTCACCGACCCGCGGATCGGCCAGCGGGACCCCGTCGATCAGCACGTCGCCGCTCTCGCAGTGCCGGCCGACGACCGTCACGATCTCGTCCGCCGGTCGGCGTCCAGCCGGTTCGCGATGCCGGCCTCGAAGCGTTGGCCGAACAGCGCGACCTCGAGGTTGTCGCCCATGCCGCCGTCGACCGCGACGAAGGTGATCGAGCCCCGCTTGACGGTGGTGACCCGGTAGATCGTCGCGGCCGACGCGGCCACCATGCTGCGGCCCGGTTCGATGATGATCTGCGCCTGCTCCGGCAGGTGCTCGCGTGGCCGCGCCGATCAGCACGTCGAGGTAGTCGGCGACCGACACCGGCTGGTCGGTCCAGGTGTACCGCGCCCCGAGACCGCCGCCCAGGTCGTAGATCTCGAACTCGCCGAGGGCCCGCAGCGGTGCGACCGCCGCGGCCAGCGGCTCCGGCTCCATGATCTGCGAGCCGACGTGCGCGTGCACCCCGCGCATGGTGCACCTTGCGGGCTGTGCTCGATCCGCGTGATCAGCTCGGCCGCGGCCGCCGGTGCCAGCCCGAACTTCGAGCCCTCGTGCCCGGTCAGCACGTGCGCGTGGGTGTCGGCGGTGACGCCGGGGATGATCCGCACCAGGACGTCCTGGGTCGCGGCCGGCCGGGACGATCGCCTCCAGCCGGTCGACGTCATCGGGGCCGTCGACGACGACCAGGCCGACCCCGTTCTCGACCGCCATGGTGATCTCTTCGGTGCTTTTCGCGTTGCCGTGCAACACGATCAGCGCCGGGTCGACGCCGGCCTTCAGCGCGGTGAGGATCTCCCCGCCGCCGGCCACGTCCAGCCCGAGGCCCTCCTGCGACCATCACCCGCTGGATCGCCGTGCAGGGAAAAGCCTTGGAGGCGAACACCACTCGCGAATTCGGCCACCGCTCGGCGAGTGCGGTGCGGTACTCGCGGGCCCGGTCCCGCAGCGCGTCCTCGGCGACGACCAGCACCGGGGTGCCGAACTCGGCGGCGAGATCGTCGGCGCGGCAGCCGCCGATGGTCAGCATCCCGTCGGCGTCTGCGGCGCTGCCGGGCGGGAACAGGTCCAGCAGCTGGTCAGCCGGCATCGGGCTGTGCCGTCGTCGGCTCTGCCTCGACTGCCTCGGCCAGCTCGGCAGCCACCGCCGCCGGGACGACGACCACCGGCACCGGTGAGTACCGGACGATCTTGATCGCGCCCGACCCGAGGAACACCCTGGCCAGATGGCCGACCCGGCGACGATCCGACGACCAGGATCTCCCCGGCCTCCCAGTCGACCTCGTCCATCGCCTCGCCCCAGCTGCTGCCGGTGGCGATCGCGGTCGTCGTGCTGCCGGGCAGCAGGTCCAGCGTCGCTCAGCCGGGCAACGGCCGTCGCCTGCTCGGCCTGCACCTGTTCGCGCCACTGCGCCAGCACGTCGTCCTCGGCGTGCAGGCCGACCTCCGGCGGGTACATGGTGCGGCCGCGGACCCCGAAGGTGACGATCCGCAGCGGGCAGCCCAGCCGGACGCCCATCTGCGCGGTCGCGGTCAGCAGGTCGGCCGCGTCGTCGGTGGCGGCGAACGAGCAGGTCAGCCGGCCGAGGGTGGAGCCCTTTGCGCGCGCGGTAGCCGCGCGGCGCGATGGCGACCGGCACCTCGGAGGAATGCAGCAGCGGCGTTGCGGTCGACCCGACGATGATCTGGCCGACCCGGCCGTCCGTCGAGGAGCCGAGGACCAGCAGGTCGCCGGAGAGGTCCTCGCACGCCTGCCGCAGTGCGGACGGGACGGACCGGCCGGTCGTCTGGTGGAAGGTGACCTGCACGTCCGGCCATTTGCCGGCGACGTACTGCCGTGCCTGGTCGAGGGCGGCCTCGCCCTGCTGGTGCGCCCAGGCGGCGAACTCGGCGTCCACCTTGGCCAGCGACGGTGTCGCCCAGTGCTGCGGAACGACCGTGACGACGGCGACCGGCTCGGCCGAGCCGGAGCGGGCCAGCACCGCGGCCAGGTCGAGACTGGCCCGGCCACCCTTGGCGGGCAGATAACCGACGACGATCGTCATCATCGGAACCAAGCACGTTGATCTTGAACCGGCAACTCGAAACGGATATCCGGCGCAGAAAAGGCGCGCACCGAAAACAGCTCTGCCGCCCGTGCCCGCCTCGCAATGAGGCAGGTAGGGCGGCAGTTGGCTGAAAGCCGTGTGGCACGGTCACACCGTGGTGGCGCTCCCGCCGGCCGCGGCCAGCTTCTCCTTGGCGGAGCCGGAGAACGCGTTGGCCGTCACCTGCAGGGTGACGCCGTCCAGGTCGCCGTCGCCGAGGACCTTGACCAGCTGGTTCTTGCGAACGGCACCGGCGGACACCAGGTCGTCGATGCCGACGGTGCCGCCGGCCGGGAACAGCGTGGCGATCTGGCCGAGGTTGACGACCTGGAACTCGACCCGGAAGCGGTTCTTGAAGCCCTTGAGCTTCGGCAGCCGCATGTGCAGCGGCAGGTTGCCGCCCTCGAAGCCGGCCGGAACGTTCTTCCGAGCGCCGGTGCCCTTGGTACCGCGACCGGCCGTCTTACCCTTGGACGCCTCGCCACGACCCACCCGGGTCTTGGCCGTCTTCGACCCGGGAGCCGGGCGAAGATGATGCACCTTAATAGGCATTACGAGTCACTTCCTCAGTCAACTTCTTCGAACGACAGCAGGTGGGTCGCCCGGTTGATGTATCCACGGTTCGTGGGGTTGTCCGGGACAACGACCGTGTGGTGGATGCGCTTGAGACCGAGTGAACGCACCGACTCGCGGGCCGGCCGCTTGTTGCCGATGGTGGACCTGACCTGGGTGACCTTGAGAGGCAGCCATGTCAGACCCCCTGTCCGGCGCGGGCGCGCAGCATGGCCGCCGGGGCGACGTCCTCGATCGGCAGGCCGCGGCGGGCCGCGACCTCTTCCGGACGCTGCAGGTTCTTCAGCGCCTGGATGGTGGCGTGCACGATGTTGATCGGGTTGTCCGAGCCGAGCGACTTGGACAGCACGTCATGGATCCCGGCGCACTCCAGCACGGCACGCACCGGACCACCGGCGATGACGCCGGTACCCGGGGAAGCCGGACGGAGCAGCACCACACCGGCAGCCGCTTCACCCTGCACCGGGTGCGGGATGGTCAGCGCGATGCGGGGCACCTTGAACATGTGCTTCTTGGCCTCTTCGACGCCCTTGGCGATGGCCGCGGGAATTTCCTTGGCCTTGCCGTAGCCGACGCCGACCGATGCCGTCACCGTCACCGACGACGACCAGGGCGGTGAAGGAGAACCGACGTCCACCCTTGACGACCTTGGCGACCCGGTTCGTGACGACGATGCGCTCGAGCAACGGGTTCTTCTCGACGGGGGCGTCGCGACGATTGCCGTCACGACCGCCACGGCGATCGCGACGATCGCCGGTACCGCCGGCGCGGTCGCCGCCGCCCGCCCGGTCGCCGCCGCCGAAACCGCCGGTGCGCTGTGCTCCGGGCATCAGATATCCCTCTCGATCATGCTTGCGAAAGTGCTGTTCAGGTTCATTTAGAACTCCAGCCCGGCGCTACGGGCGCCATCGGCGAGAGCCGCGACCCGGCCGTGGTAGGAATCCCCGCCGCGGTCGAAGACCACGGTGGTGACGCCGAGCTCGACCGCACGGCGACCGACGAGTTCGCCGACCGTCCGCGCCTTGTCGCTCTTCTTGCCGTCGGCGGCCCGCAGGTCCGCTTCCAGCGTCGAGGCGGAGGTCAGCGTGCGACCGACGGTGTCGTCGACCAGCTGCACCGCGATGTGCCGGGAAGACCGGGTGACGACCAGACGTGGGCGGGTAGCCGTCCCGGTGACCTTCTTCCGCAAGCCGGAAGTGCCGCCGAGCGCGCGCGTTGCGCCGATCCTGGGAAACGGAGGATGCCATCACTTACCTGTCTTTCCGACCTTGCGCCTGACGACCTCGCCGGCGTACCGCACGCCCTTGCCCTTGTACGGGTCGGGCTTACGGAGCTTGCGGATGTTCGCGGCGACCTCGCCGACCTGCTGCTTGTCGATGCCCTCGACGCGGAACTTGATCGGGGACTCGACGACGAAGCTGATGCCGGGAGGGGCCGTGACCGGCACCGGGTGCGAGTAGCCGAGGGCGAACTCGAGGTTCGATGCCCTTGGCCGCGACCCGGTAACCGACGCCGACGATCTCCATCGACTTGGTGTAGCCCTGGGTGACACCCACGACCATGTTGTTGACCAGCGTGCGGGTCAGCCCGTGCCGTGAGCGAGCGTCCCGCTCGTCGTTCGGCCGGGTGACAACCAGCTCGCCGTTGTCCTTCGCACCGTGATGGGCTCGACCACCACGTGGCTCAGCGAACCCTTGGGTCCCTTGACGGTGACCTTCGGTCCTTCGATGGTGACGTCGACACCCGCCGGAACGGGAATCGGCAGTCGTCCGATTCGTGACATGTCTGCCTCCCCTACCAGACGTAGGCGAGAACTTCCCCGCCTACCTTCTTCTTGGCGGCCTGACGGTCGGTCAGCAGACCGGTCGAGGTCGAGATGATGGCGACGCCGAGGCCGCCGAGCACCTTGGGCAGTTCGGTCGAGCGCGCGTACACCCGCAGGCCGGGCTTGGAGACCCGGCGAACCCCGGCGATGGACCGCTCGCGGTTGGGGCCGTACTTGAGCTTGACGACCAACGACTTGCCAACGGTGGCATCGGCGGTGGTCCAGGAGGCGATGTAGCCCTCCTTGACAAGAATGTCGGAGATGCTGCCCTTCAACTTCGAGAAGGGCATGACGACCTCGTCGTGATACGCCGAATTGGCGTTGCGGATCCTGGTGAGGAAGTCCGCGATCGGGTCGGTCATGGTCATGTTCGGTCGTGCCTTTCTCGCCTGGTTCCTGCGCCCGGTTCACCGGTGGCAGGCCTGTGACGAATCATGTGCCCGCGCGGGTGACCGTACGGACGGAAACGCTTGGTGTGAAACTCGTCTGACGGAAGTCAGCGAGAGGGCTTGATTACCAGCTCGACTTGGTGACGCCGGGCAGCTCGCCGGCGTGCGCCATCTCGCGCAGGCAGATCCGGCACAGGCCGAACTTCTTGTAGACCGAATGCGGACGCCCACAGCGGTTGCAGCGGGTGTAGCCGCGCACGGCGAACTTCGGCTTCTTCTTCGACTTCATGATCAACGCGGTCTTGGCCATGATCAGTTCTCCTTGAAGGGGAAGCCCAGCTGCTTGAGCAGCGCGCGTCCCTGGTCGTCCGTCTTGGCCGTGGTGACGACCGTGATATCCATCCCGCGCGGCCGGTCGATCCGGTCGATGTCGATCTCGTGGAACATCGACTGCTCGTTCAGCCCGAAGGTGTAATTGCCGTTGCCGTCGAACTGCTTGGCCGACAGGCCGCGGAAGTCACGGATACGGGGCAGCGCGATGGTCAGCAGCCGGTCCAGGAACTCCCACATCCGGTCGTTGCGCAGGGTGACCTTCGCGCCGATCGGCATGCCCTCGCGGAGCTTGAACTGCGCGATGGACTTGGTCGCCTTGCGGACGACCGGCTTCTGCCCGGTGATGGTGGCCAGATCGCGGACAGCGCCCTCGATCAGCTTCGCGTCCCGAGCCGCCTCGCCGACACCCATGTTGACGACAACCTTGGTGACGCCGGGGATCTGCATGACGTTGCTGAAGCCGAACTGCTGCTGCAGCGCAGCGCGGACCTCGTCGTTGTAGCGGGTCTTCAGCCGCGGCTTGACGGCCGCTTCTGGCTCAATGGTCGGTGCACTCATTACAGGTCCTTACCGGTGCGGCGCGCGACGCGGACGTTGCGGCCTTCTGAATCAACGCGCTTGCCGACCCGGGTCGGCTTGTTGTCGCCGTCGACGACCTGCACGTTCGAGATGTGGATCGGCGCTTCCTGGGTCACGATGCCGCCGGACTTCGCACCACGCTGGGTGGTGGAAACCTTGGTGTGCTTCTTGATCCGGTTGACGCCCTCGACCAGGACCCGGCTGCGCTCGGGGTAGGCCTGGATGACCTTGCCGCGCGCGCCCTTGTCCTTACCAGCGATGACCAGGACGGTGTCGCCCTTCTTCACCTTCAAGCCCATCACAGCACCTCCGGCGCCAACGAAATGATCTTCATGTACTTCTTGTCGCGCAGCTCACGGCCGACCGGCCCGAAGATGCGGGTGCCACGCGGGTCGCCGTCGCCCTTGAGCAGCACGGCGGCGTTCTCGTCGAACTTGATGTACGAGCCATCAGCCCGACGCTTTTCCTTGACGGTGCGCACGATGACGGCCTTGACGACGTCGCCCTTCTTCACACCTGCACCGGGGATGGCGTCCTTGACGGTCGCCACGATGATGTCTCCGATGCCTGCGTACCGACGGGCGGAGCCGCCGAGCACGCGGATGCACAGGATCTCTTTGGCGCCCGTGTTGTCGGCGACCCGGAGCCTGGACTCCTGCTGAATCACGTCAGTCCCAACCTTTGCGATGTGCACTCGCCGGAGGGTTCTCCGCCTGCAAGCACTGGTTCTGTCTCTATTGCACTGCCGGCCGCTCGGTGAGGCGTCCGACACCGAATCCGTTAATTACTGGGCACGCTCGAGGACGGACACCAGGCGCCAGCGCTTGGTGGCCGACAACGGGCGGGTCTCGGCGAGCAGCACGCGGTCGCCCACGCCTGCGGTGCCGTTCTCGTCATGCGCCTTGACCTTGGTGGTCCGGCGGATGACCTTCGAGTAGCGCGGGTGCTTCACCCGGTCCTCGAGTTCGACGACGATCGTCTTCTCCATCTTGTCCGAGACGACCATGCCCTCGCGGGTCTTGCGGTCGCCACGCTTCTTCTCTGCTGTGACCGCGGCCGGTGCCTCGGAGGCTCAGTTCACCTCTGGCTGCTCGCTCACGCGGCACCTCCTTCACTGGCCAGTTCGTCCGGTCCGGTCGACAGCCCGAGCTCGCGCTCGCGCATGACCGTGTAGATCCGGGCGATGTCGTGCCGGACCGTACGGAGCCGGCGGTTGTTGTCCATCTGGCCGGTGGCCATCTGGAAGCGGAGGTTGAACAGCTCCTCCTTGGACTCGCGCAGACGCAGCACCAGCTCGTCGGCGCCCAATTCACGCAGCTCACCGGCTGCGGTGTCAGTGGTCGGCATCAGGAATCACCACCCTCCCGGGTCACGATGCGGCACTTCATCGGCAGTTTGTGGATTGCGCGGCGAAGGGCCTCGCGGGCAACGGCTTCGGTCGGGTAGCTCATCTCGAACAGGACGCGGCCCGGCTTGATGTTGGCCACCCACCACTCGGGCGAACCCTTACCGGAACCCATGCGGGTCTCGGCCGGCTTCTTGGTGAGCGGGCGGTCCGGGTAGATGTTGATCCAGACCTTGCCGCCACGCTTGATGTGCCGGTTGATGGCGATACGGGCGGACTCGATCTGGCGGTTCGTCACATAGGCCGGTTCGAGCGCCTGGATGCCGAAATCACCGAACGTGACCTGGGTACCACCGCTGGCCATGCCGACCCGGTTCGGGCGGTGCTGCTTGCGGTGCTTGACCCTGCGGGGAATCAACACGTCGATCAGACCCCTGTCGTTTCATCGCCCGGAGGAGTCGCCTCGGGGCTTTCCTCAACTGCGGCGCGGCCGGCGTCGGTGGACGTCGGCGTGGTACCCGACGAACCGGAACGGCGACGGGCCGGACGCTCCGCACGGTCATCCGTGCGGGGACGGGTGTCGCCCCGGGCGCTGCGCTGAGCGGCCGCGGCATCTGCCGCGCGCTGCTCGCCGAGCGTTCCGGACTTGTCACCCTTGTAGATCCAGACCTTCACGCCGATGCGGCCGAAGGTGGTCTTGGCCTCGAAGAAGCCGTAGTCGATGTCCGCGCGAAGGGTGTGCAGCGGCACGCGCCCCTCGCGGTAGAACTCCGACCGGCTCATCTCGGCGCCGCCCAGACGTCCGGAGCACTGGATCCGGATGCCCTTGACCTGCGGCGAACGCTGCGCGGACTGCATGGACTTGCGCATCGCGCGACGGAAGGACACGCGGTTGGACAGCTGCTCGGCGACACCCTGGGCAACGAGCTGCGCATCGGACTCGGGGTTACGGACCTCGAGGATGTTCAGCTGCACCTGCTTGCCGGTGAGCTTTTCGAGCTGGCCGCGGATGCGGTCGGCCTCGGCGCCACGGCGACCGATGACGATGCCCGGGACGGGCCGTGTGGATGTCCACCCGGACCCGGTCGCGGGTGCGCTCGATCTCGACCTTGGAAATGCCCGCGCGGTCAAGTCCCTTGGACATGAGCTTGCGGATCTGCACGTCCTCGTTGACATAGTCGGCGTAGGACTTGTCGGCGTACCAGCGGGAGCTCCAGTCGGTGGTGATGCCGAGACGGAACCCGTGCGGGTTGATCTTCTGACCCACTAGCGGGTCCTTCCCTTCGCACTCTTTGACTGGCTCGAGTTCGAGATCAACCGAGACCAGTTCGATGGTGATGTGGCACGTCCGCTTGCGGATCCGGAAGGCCCGGCCCTGGGCACGCGGCTGGAACCGCTTGAGCGTCGGACCCTCGTCCACGTAGATCGTGTCGACGACCAACGTGGCCGGGTCAAGGCTCTGGTTGTTCTCGGCGTTCGCGACCGCGGACGCCAGGAGCTTGGCCACCGGCTCGCTCGCGGCCTGCGGCGCGAACTGCAGGATCGCGGCGGCGTCGGCGACACTGCGACCACGGATCAGGTTGACCACCCGTCGTGCCTTCATCGGGGTCAGGCGCGCATAGCGCACCGACGCCCGGGTACGGGGCAGTTCTTCCACTGCCGGCTTCTTACTCATTGACTGACCGTCCCTTCTCAGCCGCGCCGTGCGCGACGGTCGTCTTTGATGTGACCCTTGAAGGTCCGCGTCGGAGCGAACTCGCCGAGCTTGTGCCCGACCATCGACTCGGTGACGAACACCGGGACGTGCTTGCGGCCGTCGTGCACGGCGATCGTGTGCCCGAGCATGTCGGGGATGATCGTCGAGCGGCGGGACCAGGTCTTGATGACTGCCTTGGAGCCCTTGTCGTTCGCGACGTCCACCTTCTTGAGCAGGTGGTCGTCAATGAACGGGCCCTTCTTGAGACTGCGGGGCATCTCTTGCCTACCTTCCTGCTCTGATTGGATGTGGGTCTGTGTGTCACGATGCTCATCGCTTCTTGCCGCCCTTACGGCGACGACGAACGATCAGCTTGTCGCTGGCCTTGTTCGGCCGGCGGGTGCGACCCTCCGGCTTGCCGCCCGGGTTGACCGGGTGACGACCACCGGAGGTCTTGCCCTCGCCACCGCCGTGCGGGTGATCGACCGGGTTCATGGCGACACCGCGGACGGAGGGGCGCTTGCCCTTCCAGCGCATCCGGCCGGCCTTGCCCCAGTTGATGTTGCCCTGCTCGGCGTTACCGACCTCGCCGACGGTGGCGCGGCAGCGCACGTCGACGTTGCGGATCTCGCCGGACGGCATCCGCAGCTGGGCGTACGGGCCGTCCTTGGCAACGAGCTGCACCTTGGTGCCGGCGGACCGGGCGATCTTGGCGCCGCCACCGGGCGGAGCTCGATCGCGTGGATGACGGTGCCGACCGGGATGTTGCGCAGCGGCAGGTTGTTGCCCGGCTTGATGTCGGCGCTGGCGCCGGTCTCGATGCGGTCACCCTGCGACAGCTTGTTCGGCGCGATGATGTAGCGCTTCTCGCCGTCGGCGAAGTGCAGCAGCGCGATCCGAGCCGTGCGGTTCGGGTCGTACTCGATGTGCGCGACAACGGCTGGTACGCCGTCCTTCTCGGACCGGGTGAAGTCGATCAGCCGGTAGGCACGCTTGTGCCCGCCGCCCTGGTGCCGAGCGGTGACCCGCCCGTGCACGTTGCGGCCGCCCTTGGAGTGCAGCGGACGGATCAGCGACTTCTCCGGGGTGTCGCGGGTGACCTCGGCGAAGTCAGCCACCGAGGAGCCACGACGACCGGGGGTCGTCGGCTTGTATTTACGGATACCCATGGTTTTTCCCTAACCCCGCTCAGGCGCCCGAGAAGACGTCGATCGGCTTGCTGTCCTTGGACAGCGTGACGATGGCGCGCTTGGTCGAACGACGCGTGCCGTAGCCGGCCCGGGTGCGCTTGCGCTTGCCCTGCCGGTTCAGCGTGTTCACCGAGATGACCTTGACGCCGTCGAAGATCTTCTCGATGGCGATCTTGACCTGCGTCTTGTTCGCGTCCGGGTGCACCTCGAAGGTGTAGCTGCCGGATTCGAGCAGCCCGTAGCTCTTCTCGGACACGATCGGGCGCACGATGATGTCCCGTGGGTCGTAGATCATTTCGCGACCTCCTTCCGTGGTCGTCAGCCGCGATCGGTGTCGTCTTCGGCGCGCGGCAGTGCCGGCCGGCCGGCGCCTCGTCGGCGTCGACAGCAACAGAAACGCTGACGCCCTTGCTGGCTGCTCGCGACGAACTCGTCCAGCGCCTGCCGGGTGAAGACCACGTCGTCGCTGATCAGCACGTCGTAGGTGTTCAGCTGACCGGAGGTGATCAGGTGCACCTCGGGAACGTTGCGCAGGCTCTTCCAACCGGAGACGTCCTCGGCGCTGAGCACCACGAGGATGTTCTTCGCGCTGGAGACGGCCTTGAGGGCGCCCATCGCCGTCTTGGTCGACGGGGTGCCGTCGATCGCGAGGGTGGACAGCACATGCACGTTGCCGCCGCGGGCCCGATCGGACAGGGCACCGCGCAGGGCGGCGGCCTTCATCTTCTTCGGGGTGCGCTGGGCGTAGCCGTGCACGGTCGGGCCGTGCACCGTGCCACCGCCGTTGAACTGCGGTGCGCGGGTACGAGCCCTGGCGGGCCCGACCGGTACCCTTCTGCCGGTACGGCTTCTTGCCGCCACCGGACACCTCGCCGCGGGTCTTGGTCTTGTGCGTGCCCTGGCGGGCGGCGGCCAGCTGGGCCACCACGACCTGGTGCATCAGCGGCACGATTGGCCGTGACGTCGAAGATGTCACCGGGCAGCTCGACGCTGCCGTCGGCCACCCCGGCGGGGGTGGTGATCTGGACGGAGGTCATCAGACACCAACCTTGCTGTGGTTCTTGACGGCGGACTTGATCAACACGACGCCGTTCTTCGGGCCGGGGACGGCACCGAGGATGAGCACCAGACCCTTGTCGGCGTCAACCGCGTGCACGGTCAGGTTCTGGGTGGTGACCTTGTCGCCACCCATCCGGCCGGCCATCCGCATGCCCTTGAACACCCGACCGGGGGTCGAGCAGCCGCCGATGGAGCCCGGCGAGCGGTGCTTGCGCTGCACGCCGTGGCCGGCGCCGAGGCCCTTGAAGCCGTGACGCTTCATGACGCCCGCGTAGCCCTTGCCCTTGGACGTGCCGGTCACGTCGACCAGCGAACCGGCCTCGAAGACGTCGGACGCCGTCAGTTCCTGACCGACCGTGTAACCGGAGATGTCGTCGGTGCGCAGCTCGGCAACGTGCCGGCGCGGCGTGACGCCCGCCTTGGCGAAGTGACCGGCCTCCGGCTTGGTCACCTTGCGCGGATCGATGGCGCCGAACGCGAACTGCACGCCGCTGTAGCCATCGGTTTCCGGGGTGCGGACGGCGGTGACGACGACCGGGCCGGCAGCGATGACGGTGACCGGGACGACCCGATTCGCCTCATCGAAGACCTGGGTCATCCCGAGCTTGCGGCCCAGGATTCCCTTGATCGTGTTTGCCATGTTGGAAGTACCCATCTCCTGTGAAGACATGTGCCCTGAACGGTGCCGAGCTGTGGACGTGATCTGTTCGGGAACTGCGGTGGAGCAATCCCTTACTGGATGTTGACGTCCACGGACGCCGGCAGGTCGATACGCATCAGCGCGTCAACCGTCTTCGGCGTCGGGTCGAGGATGTCGATCAACCGCTTGTGCGTGCGCATCTCGAAGTGCTCGCGCGAGTCCTTGTACTTGTGCGGCGAGCGGATGACGCAGTACACGTTCTTCTCCGTGGGCAACGGCACCGGGCCGACCACGCGGGCACCCGTGCGGGTCACCGTCTCGACGATCTTGCGAGCTGACGCATCGATCGCCTCATGGTCGTAGGCCTTGAGCCGGATGCGGATCTTCTGTCCCGCCACGCTTGCCGTCCTTCTCATTTGTTGCGGTTTCCCGCGCTTGTCGCCACTCGCGGGTGACCCCGCGCCTGTTCTTGCTTCGGTCTGGAACGCACGCGCGTCCTGGCCCGGCGAGCGGCACTGCACCAATCGATGCCGCGCCGCTCGCCAGCGGACATACATCCGCCGTCACTGTTCATCTATCCGGGTTCACCGGTCCACGCGGTCGGGCGTGTCGCCCTCACAGCTCACGCGTCCGCCCCGGAATCCTTGGCGGACGCTGGTGGACCGGCCGCGCTCGGTTGAGCGCGACACTTGCTGTTTCCTGCTGATACTTCCCGGCTGCCAACCGAGTCAAGGCCGCACGAAGGCACGACCCCGCCAAGGGGCAACCCGAGAAGTATGCCTCAGTGAGGGGGGTGAGTTCAAGTTGGCCCCTCGAACGGCCCGCCGCGGGCCTACCCTCGTCCGATGATCGCCCAGCGAAACCTCGCCTACTCCGCCACGATCCCGGTCAGCATCGCCCTGATCATCTGGGTGTGGATCGGTCGCGCGCTGTTCGGTTCCGGCGGCTGGTGGATCCTGATCTTCCTCGGCTCCGTGGTTCCGGCGTTGATCGTCGGGTTGACGGTGACGACCGTGCTGGCCACGGATGCAGCACCTGCCCAAATCCAGCGGCAGACTCACCCGTCCCCCAGTTCTGGGCCTTGATCGGTCTGTGGGTGTCGATGTTCGGGTTCGGGTTGTTCATCGTGGATTTCGGCGACAGCAAGGACAGCTACTCCTCCGCCTTCAGCCGGCTGTTCGGCGACGGGACGATCGACGCATCGGACGCCTTGTCCCGGCTGTTCGTCTACTCGACGGTCCTCGCCTGGGTCGCGTTGTTGGTGTTGCTGATCCTCGGCATGCAGGGCCGCGCGGAACGCAAGGCGTTCGAACAGCAACAGCCGACCGGGTATGACGCCCCTGCCTGGCCACCGCAGCCCACGGGGTGAGTCCGATGGGTCTGCAGGTTGAATAGGCGGGTGACTGACGGCGGCCCGGATGTGAACTCCTGGCTGGCCGCGCGGACTCCCGATCAGCTCGCCGACATCCTGCAGAACCGGCCTGACGGCTACTGGGGTGCGCCACTGCGCGGTCTTGACGATCTCGCCGCCAGGCTGATCCGGCCGGCGTCCGTCGTCGAGGCGATCACCCGGCTGCCACTGCCGGGTGTCGAACTGCTGCACGCCCTGACCGCGCTCGGCCCGCGGCCGACCGTCGCCGGCGCGGCGGCGCTGCTCGATCGCGGCTGCCGCAACTCCCAGGAGCAGTACGGAACCGTCGCGGGGCACCGTGTCCATCCTGGAGGGCAGTGCGCTGGCGTGGCTGACCGGTCGGGACTCCATCGAGGTGAATCCCGGTGTGCGGGTGGTCGTCGATCAGCCGCTCGGGCATCGGCCGCACCGTCGCCGGTCACCTGGACCACACGACACTCGAGCAGTTGCGGCAGCTGCTGCGAAACCTGGGGCTACCGGACCGTTCTCGTCGCGCGGACGCCGTGTCGACGCTGACCGACTTCCTCACCGACCAGCAACTGGTGCGGGAGTTGCTGGCGTCCGCACCCGAGCCCGCGCGCGTTCGGTTGCGGGCACTGTCGACGGGCGCGGCCGACGAACCGGGACTACCACCGGCGCAGTCAGCAGGATCAGGAGGGCGAGAATCTGGGCCCGCCGCCGGGGGCTGCTGTTCGGTGGTCAGTACTACGCCGCCGAGGTGCCTGTCGAGGTCGCGCTCGCGGTGCGCGCGGGCGAGGTGACCGTCAGCTTTCATCCCGACGCGCCAGTACTTGTCACTGCACCGCTCGGAACCGGCGCCTCGCCGGCGGGTGCCGGCTGCGGCTGCCGCCCGTTCACCGAAACCGTTGCGGGACTGCTGGATTCGATGACCCGATCGCCCCTACCGGAATTGAAGGCCGGCGGCGTCGGCGCCCGGGAGGTGACCAGGCTCGCGAAGTCGATGGGCATCGCGGAACCGGTTGTCCGGCTGGCTCTCGAGCTGATCCGCTCGCTCGGGCTGCTCACCGGAGTGGGCGCCGGGGTGCGGGCGTCAACGCAGCCGCGGGGGCCACCTGGCGGGCCGACCAACCGAGCGTCCGGTTCGCCGACCTGGCGGTGGCCTGGTGGGGGCTGCCGGTCACGCCGTCGGTCACCCACGACCGGGACGGCAAGGCGATTCCGGCCATTGGCGGCCGCACGGCGGACGGCGCGGCGATGCTGCTGCGCTGGGCCGTCATCGACACCATCGGCGCGCTGCCGCCGGACACCGGGTTGGTCTCGCTGGACTCCCTGGCCGAGTACCTCAACTGGCGGCAACCGGGAACGATCGAGCCGCGGACCCGGCGGTCAGCGCGATCTGGACGGAGGCGCATGCGCTTGGCGTGCTGGCGGGCGGTGCGCTCACCCCGATCGGCACCGCGCTGCTGCAGCGCGATCCCGATGCGTTGCTGAGCGTTGCCGGGTCGTTGTTGGCGCCGGCGACCAGCGTCGGCCGGTTCGGGTCCGACCTGACGGTGATGGTCGCCGGGTCGCCGTCCGCTGCCGTCAGTGCCCTGCTGGATTCCTGCGCGGACCGGGAGAGCAGGGGCGCCGCCGTCGTGTGGCGGTTCTCGCCCGGCGAGCGTGCGTCGGGCGCTGGACGAGGGGGCCGCCGCGGACGAGCTGGTCGCCGCCCTCCGGTCGATCGCCGAGACTGACCTACCGCAGCCCCTGACGTACCTGATCGGCGACGTGCAGCGGCGGCACGGATCGCTGGTGGTACAGCCGGCGCTGTGTTGCGTGCGCTCGACCGACCAGGCACTGCTGGTCGAGGTGGCCGCCCACCGCAGCCTGCGTGCGCTGCGTCCGTACCTGCTGGCCCCGACCGTGCTGACATTCCAGGCCGACCCGACCGTGGTGCTCGGCGCCTTGCGGGCCGCCGGCTACCTGCCGGTGCCGGCCGATGAGTTCGGCGGCGTCCAGCTCGGCCGGCCTGTCGCGGAACCGTCCGCCGACGATGGCGGCGAGTTTGCTGAGCGCATGGTGGATCAGTTGCGCGCGTTGGACTCTCAGCCGTCCGGCCAGGACGGCGCCGAGCTGGCGCACGGACTTCGCGAGCTGGCCGAGGCAATCCTGTCCACGACCTCGTCCGCCGGCAGCGGGCGGGAGCCGTCCGAGACCGAAACCGTCATCGAGGCATTCGGAGTGCATCTGGACCCGGTGGAACAACGGCAATTGGCGTTCGCCATCGACAACCAGGCGCCAGTCCGGATCACCTACCAGTCCTCCAGCGGCGGCGTCACGACCAGGACGATCTCCGACATCGAACTGGTCGCCGGGCTGATGTACGCCTGGTGCCACCTGCGCGACGACGAGCGGGTGTTCGCCGTCGACCGGGTGCAGGCCGTGCTCCCGGTCAACGCCTGACCTGTTCGCAACGCGCCCGACCGAGCATCGTCGTGCGACCGCGCCATCTCCTCGTCTCGGCTGCGCAGCATCGGTGACAACACCTCCGTGCGTCTGCGACAACATCGCGGACGTTGCGCAGTTGACCGCTCAGAGGTTGTCTCGACTGTCCGTGTGAACGGGTCGCTGCGGGTTATCCACAGCTGCAAACCATCCACAAACTCGGCAGTCATCGAGTGCGTGGCCTCAGCACTGGTCACGATCGGCGCATGGCCACCCACCGGCGCCGACGCCCTTCCGCCCGTGATGCACCGTTCCGCCTTGCTCGCGGACGGTCTGACCGACGCCGAGATCAAGAGCGCGCGTGATCCGGGCGTGGACCAGGGTTCAGCCGCGGCGCCTACTGCGCGACGGATTCGCTGGCCGGCGCTGAACCAGGGAGCAACTACTACCGCCTGCGAGCCGAGGCGGTGGCCCGCCGCTCGCCACACCTGGTGATCGAGCCACCAGCTCGGCCGCCGCCATGCTCGGCCTCCCAGCTCTGGGAGGCGCCCGCTCGATCGCGTGCACCTGATCGGATCGGCGACAGCGGTGGACGAGCGGGCCGCCGGACGGATCGTGCACATCGGCCGACCTGGCGCCATCGGAGATCGGCAGCGCGTCGCCGGCACTCGAGGTGACTCGCCGTTGCCCGAACGCTCGATCGATGTCGCGTGCGCTCGAGTCGTTTGCCACCACCGTTGTCGCCGCGGACGCGGCGCTGCTCGCCGTCGCCGGTCTCGCCGACTGCACTTGGCGGCAGCGCTGACCACCACCGGCACCGGCGCGGTGCGGCGGCGGGCCGGCGGGCGCTCACCTTCGCGGACGGCCGATGCGAGAGCGTCGGCGAATCATTGATGCGCGTCGCGATGCACCAGAGCTGCGGCTGCCTACCGCCGCAGCTCCAGATCCGCATCATCGGCCCGAATGGCACCTTCATCGCAGGGTCGATCTTGGCTACCCGGAGCTCGGCGTGCTCTTCGAGTTCGACGGTGTGATCAAGTACCGCAAGCCGCTTTCGAGCCCGGAGAGAACGCCCCCGAGGTGGTCGTTGGCGGAGAAGATCCGCGAAGAACGGATCCGCGACCTGGGCTACGTGGTGGTTCGTTTGGTCTGGGCGGAGCTCACCGACCCGGCGGGAATGCTGCCGAAGATCAACGCGGCGCTGGACTCGTGGGCGACGGGTGATCGCGACCGCGGGCATCACCGGATACCTGGTCGGCCGACCCTCGATCCGCATTGCGGCTGATCCGCGCGCTGAGCCCATTGACCGCCTTCCGGACAACGCTTGATGTGTCCGCGACAACGTCCGGGACGTTGCTCCACCGACACCAGGTGTTGTTCGGACCCGGCGGACTCGCATCCCCATCCGCTCACAACGCGCCACCGCCTTCCGTCCGGCTCGACCGCTAGCGCTCACTGTCGGTGCCTCGGGCGCCTCGTGTGACTCGCCGGCCTCTCCGGCGTGCCCGGCGGACCCGCGGCGCTTTGGCAGCAGATGCAGCACCACGACCACCAGGGCGCCCACCATCACCCCGAGCACAGCGGAGAAGAACGTGTTGGTCAGCCAGCCGAGTGCCGGACCGAGGGCCCCGGTGGCGTCATGCACGGCCACCTCGATGTGATGGACCAGGTCGTAGGGCGCGTGCAGGCCGAGTTCGTCGGCACCGACCAGCAGGATGTGGCCGCCGACCCACAGCATCGCCACCATCCCGACCCAGGACAGCGTGGACAGCACGATCGGCATGGCCGTGACCAGCCCTCGCCCGAACGCCGGAGACCGCCCGGCCGGAACGCCCGGCGAGCGCCAGACCGGCGTCGTCCATCTTCACGATCAGCCCGACCACGCCGTAGACGAGCGCCGTGATCAGCACCGCCACCACCAGCAGGATGATGGCCCTGGCCAGCAGGGTCTCGCTGGCCACCTCGTTGAGGGCGATCACCATGATCTCGGCGGACAGGATGAAGTCCGTGCGAATCGCGGACGACACCACCTGCTTCTCGTGGGCGGCCGCGTCGGCGCCGGCCACTTCGGCCGGGTCCTGGGCCTTCGCCTCGTGCCCGGAGATCTTCTCCCAGATCTTCTCCGCACCCTCGTAGCAAAGGTAGGTCCCGCCGACCATCAGGATCGGGGTGAGCAGGAACGGCGCGAACTGACTCAGCAGCAGCGCAACCGGCAGGATGATCAACAGCTTGTTGCGCAGCGATCCCTTGGCGATTCGCCAGATGATCGAGAGCTCACGCTCCGGTTTCAGGCCCTGCACGTACCGCGGGGTGACGGCCGCGTCGTCGACCACCACCCCGGCCGCCTTGACACTGGCCCGGCCCGCACCGGCCGCGATGTCGTCCAACGATGTGGCCGTCAGCTTGACCATGGCCGCAACGTCGTCGAGAAGGGCAAAAAGACCGCTCATGCCGCCCATCGTGACATCCCGGCGGGGTGGACCACGTGACCTTGGAGGCCGGACACCAAAAGAGCCCCGCTCGCGACGAATCGCGAACGGGGCCCTGAGGTCAGACGCAGCGGGCAACAGCCCGCCGGGAACTACTTGATGATCTTGGTGACCGAGCCGGCGCCGACGGTGCGGCCACCTTCACGGATCGCGAAGCGGAGACCCTCTTCGATGGCGATCGGCTGGATCAGCGTCACGGACATCTCGGTGGTGTCGCCGGGCATGACCATCTCGGTGCCCTCGGGAAGCTGGACAACGCCGGTCACGTCGGTGGTGCGGAAGAAGAACTGCGGGCGGTAGTTGTTGAAGAACGGCGTGTGCCGGCCGCCTTCGTCCTTGCCCAGGATGTAGACCTGCGCCTCGAACTCCGTGTGCGGAGTGATCGAGCCGGGCTTGACGACAACCTGGCCGCGCTCGACATCTTCCCGCTTGGTGCCACGAAGCAGCAGACCGGCGTTGTCGCCGGCGGTTGCCGAGTCGAGCAGCTTGCGGAACATTTCGATGCCGGTGACGGTGGTCTGGAAGGACTTCGGCTTGATGCCGACGATTTCGACCGTGGCGTTCACGTTGATCGAGCCACGCTCCACCTTGCCGGTGACGACGGTGCCACGACCGGTGATCGTGAAAACGTCCTCGATCGGCATCAGGAACGGCTTCTCGGTGTCGCGGACAGGCTCCGGAACGGACTTGTCGACGGCATCCATCAGCTCGACGATGGTCTCGACCCACTTCGGGTCGCCCTCGAGCGCCTTCAGGCCGGAGGTGCGGATGACCGGGGCGTCCTCGTCGAACTCCTGGGCGGCGAGCAGCTCGCGAACCTCGAGCTCGACGAGCTCCAGGATCTCCTCGTCGTCGACCATGTCGGCCTTGTTGAGGGCGACCAGGATGTAAGGAACACCAACCTGGCGGGCCAGGAGCACGTGCTCCTTGGTCTGCGGCATCGGGCCGTCGGTGGCGGCCACGACCAGGATCGCACCGTCCATCTGGGCGGCACCGGTGATCATGTTCTTGATGTAGTCAGCGTGACCAGGGGCGTCGACGTGCGCGTAGTGGCGCTTCTCGGTCTGGTACTCGACGTGCGCGATGTTGATGGTGATGCCGCGCTGACGCTCTTCCGGCGCCTTGTCGATCTGATCGAAAGCCGACGCCTGGTTCAGGGTCGGGTACTTGTCTGCCAGGACCTTGGTGATGGCCGCTGTCAGGGTGGTCTTGCCGTGGTCAACGTGGCCGATGGTGCCAATGTTGACGTGCGGCTTGCTCCGGTCGAACTTCGCCTTCGCCACTGCTGGTCCTCCTCAGGACTTGATGATGCGCCGTGCGACTTGAAGGTAATGCAGGTCGTCAGGGCGTTGGTGGTTGGATCTGGACCGGATTCGCTGTCGAACCAGGACCCGTGCCGGTGGGGCTTGCGCCCCGCCGACTACGACTGTGGAGGGTACGGATGGCCACGCATTCGGGCCAATCCGTACCGCTCGGTTAGTGCAATTACTCGCCGTTCTGCTTGGCGATGATTTCCTTCGCCACGTTGGCCGGAACCTCCGAGTAGCGATCGAAGACCATCGAGTACGACGCCCGGCCCTGGGTCCGCGACCGCAGGTCGCCGACGTAGCCGAACATCTCCGACAGCGGGACCAGGGCCGTGACGACCCTGGCACCCGACCGTTCGCTCATGGCCTGGATCTGCCCACGACGGGAGTTCAGGTCACCGATGACGTCACCCATGTTGTCCTCGGGGGTGACGACCTCGACGCTCATCAACGGCTCCAGCAGGACCGGCTTGGCCATCCGGGCGGCTTCCTTCATCGCGATGGAACCCGCGATCTTGAACGCCATTTCGGACGAGTCGACCTCGTGGTAGGCACCGTCGACCAGGGTCAGCTTGACGCCGAGCACCGGGTAGCCGGCCAGGATGCCGTACTGCAGGGCGTCCTGCGCTCCGGCGTCCACCGAGGGGATGTACTCCTTCGGGATTCGTCCACCGGTGACGGCGTTGACGAACTCGTAGGTGGCCCCGTTCGGAGGCCTCCATGTCCAGCGGCTCGACGGTGATCAGGATCTTGGCGTACTGCCCGGATCCACCGGTCTGCTTCTTGTGGACATAGCTGTACTTCTCCACGGTGCCGCGGATGGTCTCGCGGTACGCGACCTGCGGCTTGCCGATGTTGGCGTCGACGCTGAACTCGCGCCGCATGCGCTCCACCAGGATGTCCAGGTGCAGCTCACCCATGCCGGAGATGACCGTCTGGCCGGTCTCCTCGTCGTTCTTGACCTTGAACGTCGGGTCCTCTTCGGCGAGCTTCTGGATCGCGGTGCCCAGCTTTTCCTGGTCACTCTTGGTCTTCGGCTCGATGGCCACCGAGATGACCGGATCCGGGAAGTTCATCGACTCGAGCACGATCTGGTGCGCCGGATCGGACGAGCGTGTCACCGGTGGTGGTCTGCTTCAGACCCATGACGGCGACGATGTCGCCGGCGCTGACCGAGGCCAGCTCCTCACGCTTGTTGGCGTGCATCTGGTAGATCTTGCCGATCCGCTCCTTGCGGTCCTTGGTCGCGTTGACGACCTGGGTGCCGGTGTTCAAGGTGCCGGAGTAGACGCGGACGAAGGTCAGCTTGCCCAGGTGCGGGTCGGTCGCGACCTTGAACGCCAGCCCGGAGAAGAAGTCCTTCGGGTCCGGATGACGCTCGGCCGGGGTCTCGCCGTCGGTCAGCGTGCCCTCGATGGCGCCGATGTCCAGCGGCGACGGCAGGTACTCGACGACCGCGTCGAGCATGGGCTGCACGCCCTTGTTCTTGAACGCGGAGCCGGTGACGACCGGGTTGACCTTGCCGGCGATGGTCGCCCGGCGGATCGCGGCGTTCAGCTGCACGAGGGTCAGCTCTTCGCCGACGAGGTAGGCCTCCATGGCCTCGTCATCGTTCTCGGAGATCGTCTCGATCAGCTTCTCGCGCCACTCGGCGGCCTGATCGGCAAGGTCGGCCGGGATCTCCTCGATGGAGTAGTCCTCGCCCTTGACGGTCTCGCCGCGCCAGGTCAGGGCGCGCATCTGCAGCAGGTCGACGACGCCGATGAAATCGCCCTCAGCGCCGATCGGGATCTGCAGGACCAGCGGGGTCGCACCGAGGCGCTCGACCATCATGTCGACGCAGCGGAAGAAGTTCGCACCGGTGCGGTCCAGCTTGTTGACGAAGCACATCCGCGGCACGTGGTACTTCTCCGCCTGCCGCCAGACCTGCTCGGTCTGCGGCTCGACGCCGGCGACTCCGTCGAACACGGCAACCGCGCCGTCGAGGACGCGGAGCGAGCGCTCCACCTCGACGGTGAAGTCGACGTGACCAGGGGTGTCGATGATGTTGATCTTGTGACCCTTCCACGACGTCGTCGTGGCGGCGGAGGTGATGGTGATCCCCCGCTCCTGCTCCTGGTCCATCCAGTCCATGACGGCGCCGCCGTCGTGAACCTCACCGATCTTGTAGGTGATACCGGTGTAGAACAGGATGCGCTCGGTCGTGGTGGTCTTGCCCGCGTCGATATGCGCCATGATCCCGATATTGCGGACCTTCTCCAGGGCGTTCGTGGCCACGGTGGCTTCTTCCTCGTCTCAATTGCTCAGGGGTGGGGTGCTGCACGCTCGAGTCGTCAGAGGGCAGCACCAATACAGCGCCGAACAGGGGTGCGATATTCCTGCCCGGCACTGCTCAGGGCTACCAGCGGTAGTGCGCGAAGGCCTTGTTCGACTCGGCCATCTTGTGCGTGTCCTCGCGCCGCTTGACGGAGGCACCGAGCCCGTTGGAGGCGTCGAGCAGCTCGTTCATCAGCCGCTCGGTCATGGTCTTCTCGCGGCGGGCCTTCGAGTAACCGACGACCCAGCGCAACGCAAGTGTGGTGGAGCGGCCCGGCTTGACCTCGATCGGCACCTGATAGGTGGCGCCACCGACGCGACGGCTCTTGACCTCGAGGGCCGGCTTCACGTTGTCCAGTGCCCGCTTGAGCGTGACAACCGGGTCGCTGCCGGACTTCTCGCGGCAGCCTTCGAGCGCGCCGTAAACGATGGACTGGGCGATGGAGCGCTTGCCGTCCATCAGCACCTTGTTGACCAACTGGGTCACCAGGGGCGAGTTGTAGACCGGGTCGGCGACGAGCGGCCGACGCGGTGCTGGACCCTTACGGGGCATTAGCTCTTCTCCTTCTTCGCGCCGTAACGGCTGCGAGCCTGCTTGCGGTTCTTGACGCCCTGGGTGTCCAGCGATCCGCGGATGATCTTGTAACGAACGCCGGGAAGGTCCTTCACCCGACCGCCGCGCACGAGCACGATGGAGTGTTCCTGCAGGTTGTGGCCCTCACCGGGGATGTAGGCGGTGACCTCGACCTGGCTGGTCAGCTTGACGCGCGCAACCTTGCGAAGTGCCGAGTTCGGCTTCTTCGGGGTGGTCGTGTAGACGCGGGTGCAGACACCGCGCCGCTGCGGGCTCCCCTTGAGGGCCGGGGTCTTGGTCTTGCCGATCTTGTCGGTGCGGCCCTTGCGGACCAACTGCTGGATCGTGGGCATGTGCTGGCGACTTCTTCCTTCGCGATTTCGCGACGAGGCAAAACTCATGACGACAAAATGTGTATGACGGTTTGTGCCACCGACTCAAGGCACACGACAATGACCCAGCAGGACCGGGCCAGTTGATCAGACTACCCGCGGGAGCGGGACGCCTGCAAATCGCGTGGCCGTGCGGTCAGGGCTGGACGCCAACGACGCACTGACATCGGTCCCCTGCGGACCGGACATCGGTAACATCGGGCGTCGGCTCGGCTCCCACCTGAACGTCGTTCGAGTGGCGGGCCGGACCTCAGCGCTGGGTGCTTCTGTCGTTACTTTACCCGGTCAGACCCCCTGCAGGACCGCACCGGATTCGACAACCAGCTTCTCGAGCTGATCGGGGGTCATCGAGCCACTGCTGGACGCCTGCTGGGCGCAGGTCCACCTGGCAGTCAGTTGGGCACGCAGCACGGCCTCCTCCAGTGGCCTGCCCTCCAGTTCGTGCGCGATCAGGAATCCGACGGCCAGTGCGTCACCGGCCCCGTTCCGATCCACCCCGGCAGATACGGCATACGACGGTGACCCAGCAGGACCGGGCCAGTTGCTCAGGCTACCCGCGGGAGCGGGACGCCTGCAAATCGCATGGCCGTACGGTCAGGGCTGGACGCCTGCGGCGCGTCTGTCAGCGTCCCCTGTGGACCGTGAAACAACGACACCATCGGCGTCGGCTCGACTCCCGCCGGCGCATCCGCGGTTCGTTCAGCGGCGGGCCGGACCTCAGCGCTGGGTGCTTCTGCCATCACTCTACCCGGCCGCTGATCGCGCCGACTGTCGCGGCTGGAATCACACCGACTGGAGCGCTTCCGAGGCCTCTTGCGCGAACACGCTCAGGCCGGTCGGCTCGTGAGTGGTCAAGCGGCACTGGTCGCCCGATTGCGCGCAGGTCCAGCGCGCGGACAGTTGGCCGCGCAGCACCGAATCCTCGATCGATTCGACCTTCCAACTCGTGCGCGACCAGAAATCCGACGCCAGGCGTCCCGGCCCTCATTCCACCACCGGCAGATCGGCCATGCGGGGGTGGAAACACCCGGATCCCGTCAGCGGAGGCAACGGCAACGCCCAACCCGCCACGGCCGCAGACCACCAGCGAACCGCCGCTACCGCGCACCAGTTGCTTGAGCATCGGCGCCGGATTCAGATGGTGGGCAGAGGACACGAACAACACGTCGGCACCGGTGATGAAGTCCTGCAGGTACTCGTCGGCCGGGATCCCGGACGTCCTGCAGGTCGCAGGCGATGACCGCGCCCGAGCGACGGGCGATCGGTAACAGCTGGCGCGCCCAGTCGGGCAGGTGAAACAGCGCAAGCCGGCTCCCGATCAGGATCTGGGCGGCGAGCTCTGGGTCGACGCTGAGGTCGCGGTGCCCCCGACCGTCGTAGAACGAGATCCGCGAGCCGTCCGGACCCATCAGGTTGACGGTGCGCGCGGTCCCCGCCGGGTCGACGGCCAGACCGCGCAGGTCCAACCCGTCGGCGGCGAGCTCGGACCGCACCCACGCGCCGAGTGGGTCGTCGCCGACGTGCCCGATGAACGCGGTCGACCAGCCCAGCCCGACGAAGGCTCGGGCGGTGTAGCCGCCGGCCTGGCCCAGGTAATCGACGGTCGAGGTGAAGTGGCCCTCCTCCCGCAGCCCGTCGATCAGATCAGGAGGACCCGGCAGATTCACGTTGGTGTCGATTCCGACATTTCCGACGACGACGACTTCTGGTCCAGCAGAGGAGTCCACACCACCCAGTCCAAGGCAGCGGCGACACGGTGTCAATGGACGAAACAGTCCGTTAACCGGCAGTTTGTCCGCTTGTCACGGCCGATACGGGTCCGTCAGCTGAGCAATTCCCGAATGTCCGCGGCGGTCAGCGCGGTTGCCTGCGCAGTGCCGGATTCCATCACGCTGCTGAACAGCTTCGCCTTGGTCGCCTTGAGCGCCATCACCTTCTCCTCGATGGTGTCCTTGGCAACGAGCCGGTAGACCATCACGTTCTTGGTCTGCCCGATCCGGTGAATGCGGTCGATGGCCTGCGCCTCGGTCGCGGGGTTCCACCAGGGATCGAGCAGGATGCAGTAGTCCGCCTCGGTCAGATTGAGCCCGACCCCGCCGGCCTTCAGGCTGATCAGGAAAACCGGCGCCGTGCCCGATTTGAATTCGGTGATCACCTCGGGTCGATTGCGGGTCGTTCCGTCCAGATAGCAGTACTCGATCCCGGCCGCGTCCATTCGGCTGCGCACCTTGTCCAGGAAGCCGGTGAACTGGCTGAAGATCAGCGTGCGGTGCCCCTCGGCGACAATATCGGCGACCTGTTCCATCAGGGCGTCCAGTTTGGTGGACGGCACCGTCGCGTACTGCTCGTCTACCAGAGAGGCGTCCAGACTGAGCTGCCGCAGCAGGGTCAAGCGACCGGAAGATCTCGAAACGGTTCTTCGACAGGTCGTCGATCAGGCCGAGGACCTTCTGCCGCTCCCGTTGCAGGTGCGTCTCGTACACCTTGCGGTGCTGCGGGTTCATCTCCAGCTCGATGACCTGCTCCTGCTTCGGCGGCAGGTCCTTCGCCACCTCTTCCTTGGTCCGGCGCAGCATCAGCGGCCGAATCCGGCGCCGCAGTTGCGCGAGCCGATCCGAGTCGCCGGATCCGTTCGATCGGGGTTTGGTAGTACTCCCGGAATCGGGCGGACTGCGGGAACAGGCCCGGCGCGGTCACCGCGAACATCGACCACAGTTCGAGCAGATTGTTCTCCATCGGGGTGCCGGTGATGGCGAGCTTGAACGGGCGCCGAAAGCTTGATGGCGCACTGAAAAGCCTTGGACTGATGATTCTTGACGACCTGCGCCTCGTCGAGGATCAGTCCGGACCAGGGCAGGGCGGAGTATTTCGCAAAGTCCAACCGGAACAACGCATACGAGGTCACGACGATATCGGCGTCCCGGACCAGCCTCGGCAGGTCGACGCCGCCGCGGGCCGCGGTTTCGGTGATCGCGACCACCCGCAGGCCCGGAGCGAACTTGGCGCATTCCGCCGCCCAGTTGCCGACCACACTGGTCGGCGCGACCACCAGGAACGGTCGCGCGTCCGGGCGTTCGAGTCGGGCATGGCAGATCAGCGCGAGGGTCTGCACGGTCTTGCCCAGCCCCATGTCGTCGGCGAGCACGCCGCCGAGGCCGTGGTCGTACAGGAAGGCGAGCCAGTTGAAGCCTGTCCTGCTGGTAGGGGCGCAGGACGGCCTGCAGCGTGGCCGGAACCGTGCGGTCGACGACCTGGTCCCCCGCCAGCAGCCCGCCGACGGACTTCTGCCACGCCGCCGCCTGCGCGGTGACGACAGCGACGTCCTGCAGTTCACTGAAGAGCGACGCCTGGAACCGGCTGAGCTTGAGGGTCCGGCCGGGCACGTCCTCGATCCCCCTGGCCTCTTCGATCAGCCGCCGGAGTGTCTCGAAGGGGCCCGATTCCAGCGCGAAGTAGGTGCCGCTCGGCAGGATCATGTACTCGTCGCCCGTGGCCAGCGCCTTGAACAGTTCGTCGAACGGGACCTCCTCATCGTCGATCGTGACGGTGATGCCGAGATTGAACCAGTCCCGATCGTCGCCGGAGGAATGGGCGAGCGAAATGACCGGAGCCTGTTCCGCCTCCTTGAACGTCAGCTCGTTGATCACGGTGATGTCCAGCCGAGGCAGCTCGCGAAGTCGCGGCAACGTCGAGGTGAAGAACTCGACCGCGGCCAGCCCCTCGAGGGTGACCTTGGACGCGAGCCGCCGCCCGAGCCGACTGGGCCCGGTCAGTCGTTCGGTCTCCAGCGGGGTGAGCGACAACCCTTTGAGTGCAGCGTGTTCACTGTCCCTGTCGCGAGGCAAGGGATCGGCGCCCGACGACCACAGCGGGAGCGTGCTGACGTTCTCCCCGATCTGGTACCGCCATTCCCACACGAGTCCGGCGCGATGGCCGGACAACCCCGTGACCGTCAGGGACAGCGTCGGCGGGTGCTTCTCCGGTACGGCGATGACGTTGTCCGTCGACACCACCGGCACCCGTCGAGCCAGCTGCGGCAGGTAGTCCCGCAGAAAGTTCTGCTCGTCCTGTCGTGGGATCCGCATGGCCCCGCCGGTCAGGAACTGCCGCAGCTCGGTGGTGATGGGCTTCTCGATCGGCGCCAGCGTCAAGCCGGCCCCGTTGATGTCCTCGCCCCGCGGCCAGTAGGCGACACCGTGCACCGGGTCACCCAGGAACGCGAACTCGACCGCACCGACCGGGTGCCCATCCACCGTCACGACCGGTTCGATGAGGAGATCGCCATCCACCCGTCCGGCCTGCAGCACGACCTCCGTCCGACCATCGACGACCGCTACCGGGCGCTGGGCGCGACCGGACTGGACGATCTCCAATCCGCAACTGCGGGCCTCGGCCAGCAGATCCCAGATGCGCCTGCTGCCGATGCCGTCCAGGTACAGAAAGTTGACGTCGTAGGAAAAGTACTGCGAGGTGATCGACAGCGAATGCAGCAGGTTGATCTCGCGGAGCAACCGGAGGTGATCGACCCGTGGCCCGATCTGCGCAAGGTGTCGGGTACTGATCTTGTCCCAGGAGATCCCAGTGCGGATCCAGCCGCCCTTGCGCCCGCGGACCACCGGGCGAAGGCCCACCCGCACGGCCGGGACCGGGCCGGCGTCGAGGCGACGGCCGCTCGCGCGTGACCGGAATCAGCTCGACCTGAAGTCCGAGCGGTTCGCCGGACTCGTCCGGTCCGGCGCCTGCGCGTCCCCGGCCAGCGTCCGCCAGCGAACGCTGCCACGCGGCAGGCGGTGGTGGCGTCTCCGGCCGGAGCAGAATGCGGCCGTTGCTCGCAGCCAGCGCAAGGTGCCGACCCGGCGTCGCCTGCAACGTTCGCATCTCCCGGAACGCGGTGATGGCCATCGCGAAGACGTGCTTGCAGTTCGTCACGACCGGACAACTGCAGACACCGCTCAAGGACGTCACCAACCCCGAACCGCCCTGCACGACTGTGGCCGCGCAGGTGTACGGAACGCGATTCGTGCCCTGCACCCGGCCACTGATCCGAAACGGATTGTCGTGCAACGCAACCTCGACAACAGCACCCATGTCCACGTAGTCCGTCGCCCGGGAGAACGTCATCCGATCGGTGAGCCGCGCCAGGCTCAGGGCGGCGATCCTCGAGCGATCGCCGGTGGCGGCCGGCACTCGTTCGTTCCGTCAATGGTCATCTGTCGAACGACTCCCCGAGCGTCGGCTGATCCCTGAACCGATCACAGCACGGGACACCGACAGCGCCCCCATCTGCGGCGATCGGCGCGCCGGTCAGTGTTCTGAGCTGAGTCACCCAGCCCCGATGCTCCACACGGCCGCGCAAGAAAATTCCAGGACAGCTGTCGATCCGCGTGGGGTGCTGCGTCACCGGTGCAGGAGGCAGGATCCACACCTGCTCCGATGACATCGGAGGCACCGCCAACATGAGCAAGCCAGCACCCTTGTCCGTATCGGTCACCAGGACGATCCACGCTCGACCAGACACCGTCTACGACCTGATCAGCGACATCACCAGGATGAGCACCTTCAGTCCGGAAACGACCAGCGCGCAATGGTTGTCGGGTGCGGACCACGCCGCGGTCGGGGCGCGGTTCAAGGGCACCAACGCGATCGGCCGGACCCGCTGGTCGACCAAGCCGACCGTCACCGCAGCCGAAAGCTGTGCGTCAGGTTCGCCTTCACAGTGCCGGGGCGGTCCGGTCCCGAGTGGATCTACCTGCTGATCCGCAACACCCGGTGGTACCCAGGTGACCGAGTCGATGAGCCAATCCGCAGCATCGCCTGCGCTGATCAGGCTGTTGCGCCGGGCCGCGGGGGTCACGGATCGGGAAGAGCACCTGCGGCAGGGGATGATCACCACGTCGATCGCCTCGCCGCCGCCGCCGTCAACCGGGAACGCGAACTCACTCAGCTCTAACCGTCACAGACCCACCACCAGAGTCCAGGAGAACGCTGATGGAATACATGATCCTGATCCACAGCGACGAGAATTCTGCAACGCCTGCGCCGGGTACCGCTGAGTTCGAGCAGATGATGGCGGGCTGGATGGCCTACAACCAGCGGTTGATCGACGGCGGCCATTGGATCGCGGCCGCCAATGAGCAACCACGGGCACCGCGACCACCGTCCGCAAATCCTTCGATTCCCCGCCCACCATCACCGATGGGCCGTTCGCCGAGACGAAGGAACAGCTCGGCGGTTTCTACCTGATCAAGGCCGCTGACCTGGACGAGGCTCTGGCCCTGGCCGCGTCGATCCCGGTGCCGGCCGCCGCCCTGGAAGTGCGACCCGTCGCGTTCCGGCCGCGATGCCGCGAGCTGACGGATTCCCCGACCCCATGGACCAAAACGACGAGCGCCGCGCTCAACCAGGTGACGCGCGAGGACGCCGGGCATGTCCTGGCCCTCCTCGCGCGTCAGTTCGGCGATCTCGATCTCGCCGACGAGGCGGTGCAGGACGCCCTGGCAGAGGCCACCCGTCAGCTGGACCGAACGGGTGATCCGGAACAACCCGGCCGGCTGGTTGATGACAGAGTCGCCCGCCACCAAGGCCCATCGATCGGCTCCGCCGTGCGACGAGTGCGCGGCGCCGGACACTGGCGTCCGCACCCGAATTGTTGGGTGACGGCATCGCGCCGGACCAGGTAGCGGACGGAGGGGAAGTGTTGATCGTCGACCACCAAGGAGGTCGGTGACGAGCACCTTCGGCTGATCCTGCTCTGCTGCCATCCGGCACTCGATCGGGACTCGCAGGTCGCACTGACCCTGCGACTGGTCGGAGGTCTGCGCACACCCGAAATAGCTGCAGCGTTTCTCGTTCCACCTTCCACCCTGGCGCAGCGCATCGTGCGGGCCAAGAGGAAGATCCGCGATGCCAGGATTCCGCTGAGCATCCCGGTTGATCTCGATCACCGGATCGGCGCGGTCGCTGACACCGACTGGCCGGCCATTGTTGCTCTGTACCAACAGCTGTCGCAGATGACCCGGTCACCCGTCATTGCCCTCAATCATGCGGTGGCGGTGGCGGCGGCCGATGGCCCGCACACGGGTCTCGCGTTGATCGATCAACTCACCGGCTTGGACGGGTACCACCTCTATCACGCGGCCCGCGCCGAACTGCTGCTCCGGATGGGCAACAACGAACTCGCCCGGGAGGCGTTCACGCGGGCGATGACGCTGACGGACAATCTCGCCGAGCAAAGACATCTCGCGCGCCGCACGGCGCTCTGCGCACCTCCCGCGAATCCCTCGCCCGAGCGGTGATGCTCACGGCCCGGAGCGCAGGATTGGTTCGCCGTCGGGCAGCCGGATCTCCAACGCGGCAATGTGGTCGCGTGGAATCGCGGTGGCAGTGGCCACCTTCGCGGTGACTCCGGGAACCCCCCGCCAGGTCCCGGCCGGATTGAGATTGCCGTCCGTGTCGATGACCGTCAGGTCATAGATCAGCGACGTGTCGATGTCCTGGTCGTACTCGCAGACCACGGTGATGGCGGTCCCCCACCTCTTGTCGACCAACTCCAGCGACGCCGTCATCGGCCCCGGGAGCAGCTGCGTCATCGGCACCTGTGGCACCGGCGACGCGCTGACGGACGTGGTTGCACCCCCACCTCCTGCCGTGGTCGCCGGCTCGTCGACGGGCGACCGCACCAGTAGCGTGCCGCCCACCGCGACGAGGACGGCGAACGAAGCGGCGAGCGCTCCGCCGACCAGCCATCGACGACGTCGGCGGGTCATCCGGGCCCTGGCGAGCAGCCCGGTCAACAACGAAGCGGGAACCGGTGGATCGTTCTCGAGTACCGAGGTCTCCGTGGTCAATGCCAGCAGACCCGGCATACCGGCGAGTCGCTGAACCGATTCCCGGCAGTCCTGGCAGTCCCGCAGGTGATCCTCGAAATCCCGCCGATCCGCCGGGGAGAGGGCGCCGAGCACGTAGGCGGCATCGCTGCGGCAGTATTCGCCCTCACGTCACCACCCCCATTTCTTCGAAAACGAGCCGGAGCGCATGCAGCGCGTAATGCAGCCGGGATTTGACCGTTCCGACCGGGATCCCCAGCCGACCGGCAGCCTGCGCTGCCGTGCAACCCCGGAAGTAGCACTCCAGCAACACGGTTCGGTGGTCGCGGCTCAGTCGGCGGATCGCGTCGGCCACCATCATCGACTGCACGCGCGGTGTCCGTGGCATCCGGTTCGAGCGGCTCGGGCACCAATTCCGACGAGGTCGTCGGCCGGCGCTGACCTGCCCGCCAATCGTCGACCACGATGTTGCGGGCCACGGTGAAGAGCCAGCCGCGGGCCGATGAATCCTGCTGGGCCAACACCACCGGCCGCCGCCAGGCCCGGAAGAGGGTTTCCTGGACCACGTCCTCGGCTCGGTTCCGGTCCCCGCCGGTCAGGTGTAGGACGAAACCCCACAGCGCCGCGCGTGCTCGTCGTGCAGGGCGCGCAACAACTCGGCATCGTGCCCCTGACCTCACCCCCGTCAACGGCCACTCCCACCTCCTGCTCACGGATCCTCGGCCTGGGCCATCTGAACACGCTGCCACCGGCCGAGGAGTTCGAATGCCGACCCAGAGCCGCAGGAGTCTGTTCATCGCATTTTTCACCCGACTGTCGGTGGTACGGGGAAGACTGGGCAGGTAGCCAATCGATCACCCGGAGGTCGACTGATGCATTCCATCGACAGCGTGTCCATCACCACCGTCCCCACCGCGATCGAACCCCGACTGTCCGAGGCAGCGGCCGAGGCGTGGATCCCGCGGACCTGTTTCAAGAACGGGCCACCGACCCGAATCGGCGTCGAACTCGAACTTCTCCTTGCCGATACCCGCCGTCCGGACGGTCTGTCGGCGCATTTCCCGCAACACCGTTTCCCGGACTTCTCGCTGGACTTGGCCGCGGCGGCCTTGATGGCCTGCTGACGGTGGAGCCAGGGGGGCAGGTCGAGCTCAGCTCCCGCCCCGGGTCGACTCTGGCCGCACGCCATCGATGTCGTTTCCCGCGGATCTGGCCGCCCTGCGCCACCGGGCCGCCGGCACGGCGCCGACTGGTCGGCATGGGGGTCGATCCGCTCCGGTCGCCGCGCCGGAACGGCGTTCCAGCCCAGGTATGACGCCATGGAGCGTTACCTCGACACCTGGGGACCAGCCGGGCGGACCATGATGTGCTCCACCGCGTCGGTCCAGGTCAATGTCGAGGCCGGGATGGCCACTGGACGTCGGCGTCACGCATACCCGGCCCGGTGACCACCTTCGCGGAAACCGCTGGGAGCTGTTGCACGCGATTGGTCCAGCCCTGGTCGCCGCGTTCGCCAACTCGGGGTGGCGGGCGGGCCGGCGGACCGGGTGGAAGAGCAGTCGGCAGGCCGTCTGGTTGGATCTCGACCCGGCCCGGACCGGCGTTCGCCGCCCGAGCAGGTGAACGAGGAGGATGCCTTCCACCCGCTGGGCGCTGGATGCGCCGCTGATGCTGATCCGGCGAGACCATGGGTCGTGGGCAGCACCGCCCGGTGTGAGTTTCCGGGACTGGTTGCGACGTGGTCGGGACGTCGTGCCGGATCGGGCACCGGCCACCACCGACGACCTCGCCTATCACCTGACGACGCTGTTTCCGCAGGTCCGGCCGCGAGGGCACTACGAGGTCCGGTTCATCGACGCCCAACCCGGTGACTGGTGGACGGTGCCGACTGCCGTCATCGCCGCGCTGCTGGGCGATGCGGCCGCGGCCGACGAGGCCCGCGACGTCTGCGCACCGACGAAGGGGCGATGGCGCGCCGCCGCTCAGCTCGGGGTGACCGACGGGACCTGCAGCGGGCCGCGAACCGGGTGCTGCAGACGGCCGTCGACTCGCTTCGGCCGATCCGGCGACCGTGCCGCTCGCCGACAGATCGAGGGGTATCTCGATCGGTGGACATCGCGGGGTCGATGTCCGGCCGACGACCCACCATCGCCGAGCGACGAACACAGTACTGACGACACCACCTGACGCACCGACCACACCACAGGAGGGAGACGAAGATCATGACCGACCCAGCTGACGGCGGGGCTCGACTCCAGGAATTCACCGACGATCGGATCAAGGACCGGATCGTCGCTGACCTCGACCGAGCGCGAGCCCGTACCCAACTACTGACCGACGCACTCGACGACACCGAGCTCGTGCGCCAGCACTCCCGGTTGATGTCACCGCTGGTCTGGGACCTCGCGCACATCGGCAACCAGGAAGAACTGTGGCTGCTGCGCGACGTGGGCGGCCGGGAGCCGATCCTGCCCGAGACAGTCGACCAGCTGTATGACGCCTTCCAGCACCCCAGGGCCGACCGGCCGTCGTTGCCGCTGCTGGATCCGCCGCCTCCCGCGCGTACATCGGCGAGGTGCGGACCAGGGTGATCGACGTGCTCGAGCGCACCCCGCTGCACGGTCGCCGCCTCACCGAGGGCGGCTTCGTCTTCGGCATGGTCGCCCAGCACGAGCAGCAGCACGCCGAGACCATGCTGGCCACCCACCAGCTGCGCCAGGGCGACCCGGTGCTGATCGCGCCGCCGCCGCCGCCCCGCGACCGGTCCGCCGCTGCCGGCCGAGGTGCTGGTTCCCGGCGGACCGTTCACCATGGGCACATCGGTGCACCCCTGGGCGCTGGACAACGAACGGCCGGCCCATCAGGTGCAGGTGGCGGCCTTCTGGCTGGACACCGTTCCGGTCAGCAACGCCGACTACCAGAGCTTCATCGCCGACGGCGGGTACCCAGCGCGGCGTTGGTGGAGCCCGGCCGGCTGGCAGCACGTGCAGCAGGTCGGCCTTGCGGCGCCGTTGTTCTGGCGGCAGGAAGGCCGACAGTGGTTGCGTCGCAGGTTCGGTCGGCTCGAACCGGTACCCGGGACGAACCCGTCATGCATGTGTGCTTCTACGAGGCCGAGGCCTACGCCCGGTGGGCCGGTAAACGGCTGCCGACCGAATCCGGATGGGAGAAGGCCGCCCGGCACGACCCGGTGACGCGGCTCGCCCGGCAGTACCCCTGGGGCGACGACGACGCGACCGCGGACCGGGCCAACCTCGGCCAGGACCACCTGCAACCGGCACCGGTCGGCGCGTACCCGGCCGGGGCATCACCGTTGGGCATCCAGCAGCTGATCGGTGACGTCTGGGAATGGACATCCAGCGACTTCGCCCCCTACCCGGGGTTCATGCCTGGCCGTACCGGGAGTACTCGGAGGTGTTCTTCGGGCCCGACTACAAGGTGCTGCGCGGTGGCTCGTTCGCCGCCGACCGGGTGGCCTGCCGCGGGACCTTCCGCAACTGGGACTACCCGATCCGCCGGCAGATCTTCGCCGGCTTCCGGTGCGCCCGCGACGCCGCCCCGGGGAGGGCTGAGCGTGTGCCGGCACCTCGCCTACGTCGGCGAACCGCTGCTGCTCGCCGCGCTGCTGACCGAGCCGCCGCATTCGCTTGTCCGGCAGTCCTGGGCGCCGCGGCGCCAACAGCACGGCGTGGTCAACGCCGACGGATTCGGGATCGGTTGGTACGTCGACGGTCTCGCCGAGCCGGCCCGGCACCGCGGCAGCCGGCCGATCTGGGCCGACGAGACGTTCGCCGACCTGGCCAGGGTCATCCGGACCACGGCGCGATGCTGGCCGCGGTGCGGTCGGCGACCGTCGGGATGGCCGACGGGCCGGCCGCGGCCGCACCGTTCCGATCCGGGCCCGTGGCTGTTCAGCCACAACGGCGCCGTCGACGGCTGGCCGGCCGTCGCCGTCCGGTTGGCCTGGGGCCTGGACCCGGCCGGCGCTGGCGCTGCTGGAGGCGCCGACCGACTCCGCGTTGCTCTGGGCGATGACCCGCGACCTGCTCGCCCGCGGCAAACCGCCCGAGGCGGCGCTCGCCGAGGTGCTAGCCCGGACCGTCGAGGCCGGCGGTGGCCGGCTGACCATGCTGCTCACCGACGGGCGCGCGCATCACCGCCACCGCCTGGGGCACCAGCCTGTGCTGGCGCCGACTGCCCGGCGGTGTCGTCGTCGCCTCCGAGCCCTACGACGACGACCCGTCCTGGGTCGACGTCCCGGACCGTTCGCTGCTCGTCGCCGAGCCGCGCCGGCGTCGGCGTCGACCCGCTGCCGCCGACGCCGCTCGACGCAAACCTGGAGACCTGATGACCACGTCACGGCTACACCTACGACGATCACCTGCCCGCCGACTTCAGCGACCGGAGCCTGCGCGCCGATGTCGCGACCGGCCTGACCGCAGCGCGAAAGTGGCTGCCGCCCAAGTGGTTCTACGACAAGGTCGGCAGCGAACTGTTCGAGGACATCACCCGGCTGCCGGAGTACTACCCCACCCGCACCGAGCGGTCGATCCTGACTCGACATGCCGCCGAGATCATCGAGGCGGCGGGCACCGACACGCTGATCGAGCTCGGCTCGGGATCGTCGGAGAAGACCCCCTGCTGCTCGACGCGCTGACCGTCGCGGGCATCCGGCGGACAGTCCCTACGTCGCGCTGGACGTCAGCGAGGACGCCCTGCGGTCAGCGTGCGCCGGGCTGGTCGCGGTGTATCCGCGAGCTGCGGGTCGGCGCGCTGCGGGCCGACTTCACCCACCAGCTGGACCTGCTGCCGCGCGGGCGGTGCCCGCACCGTCGCCTTCCTCGGCGGCACCATCGGCAACTTCGATCCGGCCGAGCGGGCCGCGTTTCTGCGCGCTCTGCGAGCCGGCCTCGACCCGGACGATCACTTCCTGCTCGGCGCCGACCTGGTCAAGTCGGCCGACGTGCTGGTCCCGGCCTACGACGACGCGGCCGGCGTGACCGCCGAGTTCAACCTCAACGTGCTGGACGTGCTGAACCAGCGGCTGGGCGCCGACTTCGACCGCACGGCCTTCGAGCACGTCGCGGTGTGGGACGCGGAGCAGCGAGTGGATCGAGATGCGGCTGCGGGCGACTCGCGACGATCGTCGCCCAGGTACCCGAGCGTGGATCTCACCGTTCGGCTCGACCGGGCGAGGAGATCCGGACGGAGATCTCCGCCAAGTTCCGCCGCGCCGGCTTGACCGCCGAACTGCAGGCCGCCGGGTTCGTCGAACGCGGCTGGTGGACCGACGAGCGGGAGTGGTTCTCGGTGTCGCTCTGGGGCGCCGGCTGACCTGCGGATCGTACGGCGATGCCGATCAGCTTCTGGCGAGCTCGGGCGCCGGCCCCGACGGCGTGCGCGACCTTCTCCACCTGGTCCTTGGCGTCGCCGAACAGCATCGCCGTGTTCTCCTTGTAGAACAGCGGGTTCTGCACGCCGGCGTAGCCGGTGGCCATCGACCGTTTGAAGACCACGACGTGCTTGGCCTTCCAGACCTGCAGCACCGGCATACCGGCGATCGGCGAGCCCGGGATCCTCCTCGGCGGCCGGGTTCACCGTGTCGTTGGCGCCGATCACCAGCACCACGTCGGTGTCCGGGCAGCTCGTCCTGGATCTCGTCCATCTCCAGCACGATGTCGTACGGCACCCTGCGCCTCGGCGAGCAGCACATTCATGTGCCCGGGCAGCCGGCCGGCCACCGGGTGCACGGCGAACCGGACCTGCTTGCCCATGGCCCGCAGCTTCTCGGTCAGGTCGGCGACCTGGTTCTGCGCCTTGGCGACCGCCATCCCGTAACCGGGCGCGATGACGATCGACTGCGACTCCTCGAGCAGTTCGGCGAGCGCGGCCGTGGTCGTCTCGTGGTACTCGCCGAGGTCCTGATCACCGGTCGAGGTCGCCGGCCTCGGTGCCGAAACCGCCCAGGATCACCGCGATGAACGAGCGGTTCATCGCCTTGCACATGATGTAGGACAGGATCGCGCCGGAGGATCCGACCAGCGCGCCGGTGATGATCAGCAGGTTGTTGCTGAGCATGAAGCCGGCCGCGGCGGCCGCCCAGCCGGAGTACGAGTTGAGCATCGACACGACGACCGGCATGTCGCCGCCGCCGATCGCCGCGACCAGGTGCAGGCCGAGCAGCAGCGCGATCACCGTCATGATCAGCAACGGCCAGATGCTCGGGCGCGGCCAGGTACCAGCCCAGCAGCGCGGCGCTGACGATCAGCGCGCCAGGTTCAGCCAGTTCCGGCCGGGCAGCGTCAGCGGTGCGGACTTCATCTTCGCCGACAGCTTCAGGTAGGCGATGATCGAGCCGGTGAAGGTGACCGCGCCGATGAAGACGCCCAGGAACACCTCGACCAGGTGCACGGTGTCGCGAGGATTCCTCGGTCAGGTAGGAGTTGAACGCCGACCAGCACCGCGGCCAGGCCGACGAAGCTGTGCAGGATCGCGATCATCTCCGGCATCTGGGTCATCTCGACCCGGCGGGCCACCCTGGTGCCGATGACGGCGCCGATCAGCAGCGCGGCGGCGATCAGCGCGGCGGTGATCCCGGCATTCTGCTCCGACTCCAGCAGCGACAGCGCGACCGTCGCGGCCAGCGCGATCACCATGCCGATCTTGCCGGCGATGTTGCCGGCCTTGGCGCTGCGCTGATGCGACAAGCCCGGCCAGCGACAGGATGAACAGCACGCCGGCGATCAGGTAAGCGGCCTGGATCAGCGAGTACAGGGTTTCGGTCGTCCATCGGCGCTCAGGCGTCCTTCCGGAACATCGAGATCATCCGGCCGGCGACGCCGAAGCCGCCGAAGATGTTGATCGAGGCGACGGTCGCGGCCACGAACGCCAGCACCACGACCACGATGTTCGTGCTGCCCAGCTGCAGCAGCGCGCCGACCAGGATGATGCCGGAGATCGCGTTCGTCTGGGCCATCAGCGGGGTGTGCAGCGACGCGCTGACGTTGGTGATCACGTAGAAGCCGACGAACACCGCCAGCACGAACACCGTGAAGTAGCCGAGGAAACTCGGCGGCGAGAAGGTGATCGCCGCGCCGACCGCCACCGCCGCGAGCCCGAACAGCGCGTAACGGCGCTGCTGCTTGCGCTTCGCCTGCTCGGCGAGTTCCGCCGCGGTGTGGCTGGCCGGCGGCGTCGACGCCGTCGGCGGCCGGCTTCGGCGCGGCCGAGACCTGCACCGGCGGTGGCGGCCACAGCGTCTCGCCGTCCGCGGTCACGGTGATCGACCGCTGCACGATGTCGTCCATGTCGAGCACCAGCTGCCCGTCCTTGCCCGGCGTCAGCAGCTTGAGCAGGTTGACGATGTTGGTGCCGTACAGCTGCGAGGTGTGCGCGGGCATCCGGCTGGTCAGATCGGTGTAGCCGATGATCGTCACCCCGTTGTCGGTGACGATCTTCTCGCCCGGCACGGTCGACTCGCAGTTGCCGCCGCCCGACGCGGCCAGGTCGACGATGACGCTGCCCGGCTTCATGTTCTCGACCATCTCGGCGGTGATGGTGCTCGGCGCCTGCCCGCGCACCAGCGCGGTCGTCACCACGATGTCGGCCTTCGCCGACTCCTCGGCGTAGACCTGGGCGGTCCTGCGCGGCCTGGTCCTGGGTGAGTTCCTTGGCGTACCCGTCGGTGGAGACCTCCTGCACCGCCGCCGCTGGCCGAGACGAAGGTCGCGCCCATCGACTGGATCTGCTCGGCGACCTCTGGCCGGACGTCGAAGGCCCGGACATTGGCGCCGAGGCTGCCGGCCGCACCGATCGCGGCCAGCCCGGCGACACCCGGCGCCGATGACGAACACGGTGGCCGGCTGGGTCTTGCCGGCCGCGGTGACCTGCCCGCTGAACATCCCGCCGTAGGACTCCGCGGCCTCGATCACGCCGCGGTAGCCGGCGATGTTCGACATCGTGGACAGCACGTCCATCGACTGCGCCCGGGAGATCCGCGGGATCGCGTCCAGCGACAGACCGGTCGCCCGCCGGGCGTTCAGCGCCGCGAACAGCTCCGGTTGGTCGCCCAGCCCGATCCGGGCGATGACGGCCGCGCCCTTGCGCAGCCGGCGCGATCTCGTCCGCGTTCGGCTCGTCGACCTTGATCACGATGTCGCTGGACCACACGTCGGCGTCGATCCCGATGCTCGCGCCGGCGGCCAGGTAGGCCTCGTCAGGGAGCTTCGCGTCCGCGCCCGGCCCCGGCCTCGACGAAGACGTCGTAACCCGAGCGCGACCAGTTGTGCGGTCGTCTTCGGCGTGGCCGCGACCACGGTCTGGCCGGGCCGACTCTCGGTCGGTATTCCTATACGCACGGACGTCGTTGTCCTTCCATCGATTGCACTGGGGGCTCGTGGTCAACCGCGGTCGACGCCGAGCGAGCGGTGGACACAGCTGTCGACGACCAATGGTCGGCACCGCCGAAGGAACATATCCTGCGACCCCGACGATCTGCGAGTGACGCACGCCACGCCGGTGCTACCGGATTGCAACCTTGACCGGCGAGACCTCTCGAGACGGGTGCTTCGTCATATGAAAAGGTTGCCCCAAATCTCGCATTCGGCACTTTCTGCCCAGGTGGAGGGAGACGTCATGTCCGAGGAATCCGAGGAAGGGGCGCTGGGCTTCGAACGAATCGTCTTCTTCAGTGATGCGGTGTTCGCGATCGTCATCACCCTGCTCGTCCTGCCGTTGACCGCCGAGTTCGAGGTCACTGACGAGACGGTCACCTTCGCTCATGAATTGCACGAGCTGTGGCCCAAGATCCTGACCTTCGTGATCAGCTTCCTGGTCATCGGTCAGTTCTGGTTGGTGCATCACAAATTGTTCGGTCGGATCGTCAGGTTCGATCACACGCTGCTGGTACTCAACCTGATCTTCCTGCTGACCGTGTCGTTCATGCCGTTCCCGGCAGCCGTCATCGGCGCCTTCGATATCGACGAGGACCCCTTACCGATGGCGTTCTATGCGGCCAGCCTCACCGCGACGAGTCTGATGCTGACCGTGCTCTGGCTCGTAGCGCGACGGCGGGGACTGGTGAACCCGTCGATCACCAAGAACTTCGCTGACGATGTGACGGCCGGCGCGATCACCACCGGCGCCGGCTTCGCCATCTCGATCGGCGCGGCATTCATCTCGCCGCTGGCCGCCCTGTTGTGCTGGCTGCTGCTGATCCCGATCGCCCGCAGGCTCGTCAGCCGGCTTCGCGCCCGGGCCTGACCTGGTCGTGCGGAGCGCATCAAACCCGATCGCATCTCTCGCGGGACCCCTCAGGACCAGCCGGCGATCATCCCGCCCTGACCCGGCCCCGGCTTGAGCGGCGCGGCCAGCTTGGCCTCCTGCAACGCGGTGAGCTTCCGCACCACCAGGACGGCGGCGACGGCGGCCGCCAGTAGAACGACATCCGCGACGAGGTCGGTGCGGACGGCATTGGTGATGCCTTCGAGAGTGTCGGCCTGCCGCTGCCCGCGCACCGAGAGTGCGAGGACCAATTCGAACACCCACAGCCCCCACCACACCCCGAGTACGCCGCCGCCGGTGGTGTCGGTCGATCCGTCGGGCCGGGACGATTTCAGTGCGTCGGCCGCGATCTGATAGGGGAACCAGAAGTTGACCACCGGGCAGATCCACCCCCAGATGGCCCAGCCCCTCGACCTGCGCTGGATCGTCGGTGCCCAGATACCGGCGTTGGTCCTGATCCGGTGAAACCACATGATGAAGAACAAGCCGGTCACGATATAGCTCAGCAGCCAGACGACGCCGACGTTCTGGGCGAATCGGTCCGACCTGTCGGCCTCGGCCTGTCCGACGGCGCTGGAGTCGTCGGCGAGGCGCTGTAGGAGGCTCAGCTGGTCGAACGCAGAGATCAACTGCACCACGCCGATGACGAACGCAATGCACAGCAGCACCTGGACGGCGAGGCCCATCGAGCGCACCGGAGAAAGCTGCCCGGCCGGCTGGGTGTGCCAGCTGTTGCATCGGCTGCGGCGGGTAGGGGCCCTGGCCGCCTGGCCCATACTGCGGCGTCCACTGTCCGGCCGGCTGGGGTGCCGGAGGTGGCCACTGCTGGACGGAGGGCTGCTGGCCATAGGGTTGCCCTGGCCATAGGGGTGCTGGTTGTAGGGCTGTCCAGGCGGCGGCCACTGCTGGTTCTGGGGGTGCTGCCCTGGCGCCGGCCACTGCTGGTCCTGCGGATGCCACTGTTGGTCCTGCGGCTGCCACTGCTGGTCCTGCGGCTGCGCCGGCGGCGGCCAATCTGGCTCCGAGCCCGAACCCTGCTTCGCCCCGTTCGGCCCCGTCTGCGCTGATTCGTCCACAATGTCCCCCGTTTCCGCAGCTCACCGGCCTGCACTTGGCGGCCGGTCGGTCGGGGCGAGCGTACGTGGCGCCGATACACCCTGATTCCGTCAGCCCCTGGGCTCTGCTGACACCGCCCCCGCGGATGATCCGGTCGCTATAAGCAGCCGGATCATCCGCATGCCAGTCTTGCGCCGCTGAACCGGCGCTCCCGCCCTGCGATGCCGACATAGTTGTCCACATCGAGGTCTTCGCTACCCCGCTATCGGCCAAGATTCCCCATGCCGCCCAGACCCGCCCTGCACCGAGTCGGGTGGGCGGACATCGCCGAACTCCAGGCCGGGGTCATCAGCCGCAGCCAGGTGCTGGGCCTCGCCCTTACGCCGGCGCAGGCGAAGTCGGACCTCAACAGCGGGCGATGGCGAGTACTGCATCCTGGTGTGTACGCAACCTTCACCGGCCCGATCGGAACCCACAGCGAGGTGTGGGCCGCGCTCCTCTACGCGGGTCGTGGCGCCGCAGCCAGCCACGGCACCGCATTGTGGTTGTGGCAGTTGCAGGACGAATCCCCCGCCGTCATCGACCTCGTCGTTCCCGAGTCACGAAAGGTTCTGCGGCAGCCGGGCCTGCGGATCCATCGCCGACGAGCCCTCAACCAGCCCGACGTCAGCTCGCTGATCCATCCATCGGCTCAGCCATCGCGGCTCCGGGTGGAAGAGGCGGTGCTCGATCACTGTGACGCTGTCACCTCGCCGGCAGCCATCGACCTGGTCCTGCGGGCGACGCAACGGCGGGTCACGACAGCGGATCGCCTACTGCGCAGCATGCGTCAACGGCCCCGCCAGCGGTGGCGATCGCTGATGCTCGATGTCCTGGCTGAGGTTCAGATCGGCGTGGCCTCGAACCTGGAGCTCGCCTACCGACGCGATGTCGAGCAGCGACATCGCCTGCCTGCAGGCACCCGGAACGAGGCAGAAGACGGGCGGAGCGGTAGCCACTGGTACCGCGACGTTCGTTACCGCGCATGGCATGTCATCGTCGAGCTGGACGGCCGGGAGGCTCATCCGGTCGATGGGGCGTTTCGCGACATGAGACGGGACAACGTGGCGGCAGTCGCCGGCGACACCACTCTGCGGTACGGCTGGCGGGACGTCGTCGGCGACCCTTGCTCCGTGGCCGCACAAGTCAGTGCGGTGCTGACACTGGGAGGTTGGGCCGATCGACCACGACGATGTGGCACAGCGTGCACGGTCGATCGCTTGGCCTGACCGAAGCCCGAAAATGCGCTCCTGCGGAAGATCCGGCTGCTACACACGACCAAATGTTCCGCACGGCGCGTTGGGCATGCAGCCAGGCTGGGCGAGCAGCCAGGCCGGGCGCACAGCCATGCCGGGCGCACAGCCATGCCGGGCGCACAGCCATGCTGGGCGCACAGTTAGGCACCAGGCCAGCAACGCCGAAAGGGCCGGCTCCCCCATGGGGAGCCGGCCCTTCGGTCACAGCACGAGCACTACCGGTAGTCGCGCCCCAGATCGAAGTCATCCAGCGGCACCGACGCCCCGGCGGAGACCCCGAAGGTGTCCGCGCCGTAGTAGGTGTCGTCGAAGGTCGGCAGCGTGTACGCCGCGGCCCTCGCCTCTTCGGTCGGCTGCACCGTGATGTCGCGGTACCGCGCGATGCCGGTCCCGGCGGGGATCAGCTTGCCGATGATGACGTTCTCCTTGAGCCCGACCAGGCGATCGCTCTTGGCGTTGATCGCCGCGTCGGTGAGCACCCGGGTCGTCTCCTGGAAGGAGGCGGCCGAGAGCCAGGACTCGGTGGCCAGCGATGCCTTGGTGATGCCCATCAGTGCGGGACGACCGGCGGCCGGCTCCCCACCCTCGGCGAGCACCCGGCGGTTGGACGCCTCGAACTCCTTGCGCTCGATCACTGCACCAGGCAGGAACTCGGTCGAGCCGGAGTCGATGATGGTCACCCGGCGCAGCATCTGCCGAATGATCACCTCGATGTGCTTGTCGTGGATGGACACACCCTGCGAGCGGTACACGTTCTGCACCTCGCGGACCAGGTGCAACTGCACCTGGCGGGGGCCCATCACGCGCAGCACCTCGTGCGGATCCGGGTTGCCTTCCAGCAACTGCTGACCGACCTGGACGGTGTCGCCATCGACCAGCAGACGCTCGGAGCCGTCGACGGTGATCGTGGCGAGCCGCTGCGTGCGAGGCAGCTTGTCGTACACGATCTCCTCTGAGCCATCGTCCGGGACGATGGTCATCTTGATGAACTTGTCCGCGTCCTCGATCCGGATCCGGCCAACGGCGTCGGCAATCGGCGCCTTGCCCTTGGGGATCCGGGCCTCGAACAGCTCCTGCACACGGGGCAGACCCTGCGTGATGTCCGAAGACCCAGAAGCCGCACCGGTGTGGAAGGTACGCATGGTCAGCTGGGTACCGGGCTCGCCGATGGACTGCGCGGCGACAATGCCGACCGCCTCGCCGACGTCGACCAGGTTCCCGGTGGCCAGCGACCGGCCGTAGCAGGTCGCGCAGGTCCCGATGGCCGCCTCGCAGGTCAGCACCGAACGCACCTTGGCGTTGGTGATGCCCGCTTCGGTGGCCGCCTTGACGTGCTGCTCCTTCATGTCGGTGCCGCGCGGAACGATGACCGTCCCGTTGGCATCGACCAGGTCGACCGCGAGAACGCGTCCCTGCACCGAGGTCTCGATGAACTCGTTGATGTGCAGGCTGCCGTCCGCGTACCGATCGGCCATCGGCAGATCGACACCACGCTCGGTGCCACAGTCGGACTCGCGCACGATGACGTCCTGTGACACGTCGACCAGACGACGGGTCAGGTAGCCGGACTCCGCGGTACGCAGCGCCGTATCGGCCAGACCCTTACGGGCGGAGTGGGTGTTGATGAAGTACTCCAACACCGACAGGCCCTCACGGAACGAGGAACGAATCGGCCGCGGGATCTGCTGGCCCTTGGAGTTGGCCACCACACCCTTCATGCCGGCCAGCGAACGGACCTGGATCCAGTTACCGGCGGCACCTGCGGCAACCAGGATGTAGACCGGGTTGTCCTTCGGGTACGCCGCGGGGATGGCCTCCTCGATTTCCTTGGTGGCCGCCTCCCAGATCTTCACCAGGTCGTCGTTGCGCTCCGCATGCGAGAGGTTGCCTCGCTGGTAAGCCTTCTCGACGCGTTCCGCCTGCACCTCGTGCCGGGCGAGGATCTCTTCCTTCTCCGGCGGGATGATGACGTCACCGATGGCGACGGTCATGCCCGAGCGGGTCGCCCAGTGGAAGCCGGCTTCCTTCAGCCGGTCCAGGGTCTGCGCGACGACGGACATCGGGTAGTGCTCGGCCAGGTCGTTGACGATCGCGGCCTGCCGCTTCTTCGGCAGCTCGTCGTTGACGAACGGGTACCCGGTCGGCAGCAGCTCGTTGAACAGCACCCGACCAAGGGTGGTGTCGGCGATCCACGGCGTTCCCGGCTCGTGATCCTCGGGCAGCACAGCGTCCGGACCTGGGCACGACGGATCCGGAGAGCCGGACCTTGATCGGTGCCCGCAGGTCGATGTAACCCGCATCCAGCGCCATGATCCCCTCGGCCGGCGAGGAGAACACCGATCCGGCGCCCTTGCCTTCCGGCTTGAGCCCGCACAGGTAGAACAACCCGGTGACGAGGTCGAGGGACGGCATGGCCAACGGCCGGCCGGAGCCCGGGCGACAGGATGTTGTTCGACGACAGCATCAGCACGCGCGCCTCGGCCTGGGCCTCGGCGGACAGCGGCACGTGCACGGCCATCTGGTCACCGTCGAAGTCGGCGTTGAACGCGGCACAGACCAGCGGGTGCAGCTGGATGGCCTTGCCTTCCACCAGCTGCGGCTCGAAGGCCTGGATGCCGAGGCGATGCAGGGTCGGGGCGCGGTTCAGCAGCACCGGGTGCGCGGAGATGACCTCTTCCAGGACGTCCCACACCTGTGAGCGCTGACGCTCGACCATCCGCTTGGCGGACTTGATGTTCTGCGCATGGTTGAGATCGACCAGGCGCTTCATCACGAACGGCTTGAACAGCTCGAGCGCCATCAGCTTGGGCAGGCCGCACTGGTGCAGCTTGAGCTGCGGGCCGACCACGATGACCGAACGGCCGGAGTAGTCGACGCGCTTGCCGAGCAGGTTCTGGCGGAACCGGCCCTGCTTGCCCTTGAGCAGATCGGACAGCGACTTGAGCGGGCGGTTGCCCGGTCCGGTGACCGGACGGCCACGGCGACCGTTGTCGAACAGTGCGTCGACGGCCTCCTGCAGCATCCGCTTCTCGTTGTTGACGATGATCTCGGGCGCGCCGAGGTCGATCAGTCGCTTCAACCGGTTGTTCCGGTTGATCACCCGGCGGTACAGGTCGTTCAGGTCGGAGGTCGCGAAGCGGCCACCGTCCAGCTGCACCATCGGCCGCAGCTCCGGCGGGATCACCGGGACGCAGTCCAGCACCATGCCGAGCGGCGAGTTGGAGGTCTGCTGGAACGCAGCAACCACCTTGAGCCGCTTGATCGCGCGGATCTTGCGCTGACCCTTGCCGTTCTTGATGGTGTCGCGCAGGATCTCGGTCTCACGATCGATGTCGAAGTCCGAGATGATCTGCTTGAGCGCCTCGGCACCCATGCCGCCGTGGAAGTAGTCGCCGAAGCGGTCCTCCAGCTCGCGGTACAGGACCTCGTCGATGATCAGGTCGCGGACCTTGAGCTTGCGGAAGGTGTCGAGCACCTCGTCGAGGCGATCGATCTGCCGCTGCGCGCGGTCGCGGATCTGCCGCTGCTCACGCTCGCCGCCCTCGCGCACCTTGCGGCGCACATCGGACTTGGCGCCCTCGGCCTCGAGCTCGGCCAGGTCGCCTTCCAGCTTCTTGGCGCGCGCGTCGATATCGGCGTCGCGGGCGTTCTCCAGGTTCTTGCGCTCCACCGACATCTCGGCCTCGATGGTCGGCAGGTCGTTGTGCCGAGCCGTGTCGTCGACCGAGGTGATCAGGTAGGCCGCGAAGTAGATGATCTTCTCGAGATCCTTCGGGGCCAGGTCGAGCAGGTACCCCAGGCGTGACGGGACGCCCTTGAAGTACCAGATATGCGTGACCGGCGCGGCCAGCTCGATGTGCCCCATCCGCTCACGACGCACCTTGGCGCGAGTGACCTCGACGCCGCAACGCTCGCAGATGATGCCCTTGAACCGGACGCGCTTGTACTTACCGCAGGCGCACTCCCAGTCCCGGGTCGGGCCGAAGATCTTCTCGCAGAAGAGCCCGTCCTTTTCCGGCTTGAGGGTGCGGTAGTTGATGGTTTCCGGCTTCTTGACCTCGCCGTGGGACCACGCGCGAATGTCGTCCGCGGTGGCGAGACCGATACGCAACTCGTCGAAGAAGTTGACGTCAAGCACTGGTGGCACGTCCCTGTCTGTCTGTATTTCGGAGGATCGCGCGGTACCGATCGAATCGGTGCCCGGCGACCGGGGGTGGAAGTCAGGAACCTGTGCAGGGCGGGGCTCGCGGGAGGTGAGTCCCGCCCTGCCAGGTGGCCTATTCCAGTCAGTTCACTCGCACTTAGTTCACCAAGTCGTCGACCGAGGCCGACTCATTGCGCGACAGGTTGATTCCAAGGTTGGCGGCGGCGCGTTCGAGATCGTCATCATCCGAATCACGCATCTCGATGGCCACACCGTCACTGGAGAGCACCTCGACGTTCAAGCACAACGCCTGGAGCTCCTTGAGCAACACCTTGAAGGACTCCGGGATTCCGGGCTCCGGGATGTTCTCGCCCTTGACGATGGCCTCGTAGACCTTCACGCGGCCAACGATGTCGTCGGACTTGATGGTGAGCAGTTCCTGCAGGGTGTACGCAGCCCCGTAGGCCTGCATCGCCCAGCACTCCATCTCACCGAACCGCTGTCCACCGAACTGCGCCTTACCACCGAGCGGCTGCTGGGTGATCATCGAGTACGGACCGGTCGAGCGGGCGTGGATCTTGTCGTCGACCAGGTGGAGCAGCTTGATGATGTACATGTAGCCGACCGCGACCGGGTACGGGAACGGCTCCCCGGTACGGCCGTCGAAAAGCGTTGCCTTGCCGTCGGTCTGGACGAGCCGGTCGCCATCCCGGGTCGGGGTGGTGGATCCGAGCAGGCCGATGATCTCCGCCTCCGAGGCACCGGAGAACACCGGTGTCGCGGTCTTGGTGAACGGCTCGCCGGAACGGGCGTCCTCGCCCAGGTTCTTCGCCCAGTCGGGGTCGCCGTCGATCGATCCAGCCCTGCGCGGCGACCCACCCGAGGTGGGTCTCCAGGATCTGGCCGATGTTCATCCGGCGGGGCACGCCGTGCGGGTTGAGCACGATGTCGACCGGGGTGCCGTCGGGCAGGAAGGGCATGTCCTCGGCAGGAAGGATCTTGCCGATGACGCCCTTGTTGCCGTGCCGGCCGGCGAGCTTGTCGCCGTCCTGGATCTTCCGCTTCTGGGCCACGTAGACGCGGACCAGCTCGTTGACGCCCGGGGGCAGCTCGGCGCCGTCATCCTCGCGGTTGAACACGCGGATGCCGATCACCTTGCCGGTCTCGCCGTGCGGCACCTTGAGCGAGGTGTCGCGGACTTCCCGCGCCTTCTCACCGAAGATCGCGCGCAGCAGCCGCTCCTCCGGGGTCAGCTCGGTCTCGCCCTTGGGCGTGACCTTCCCGACCAGGATGTCGCCGTCCTGCACCTCGGCGCCGATGCGGATGATTCCGCGCTCGTCGAGGTCGGCCAGCACGTCCTCGGAGACGTTCGGGATGTCCCGGGTGATCTCCTCCGGCCCGAGCTTGGTGTCGCGGGCGTCGATCTCGTGCTCCTCGATGTGGATCGAGGTCAGCACATCGTCCTGGACGATGCGCTGGGACAGGATGATCGCGTCCTCGTAGTTGTGGCCCTCCCACGGCATGAACGCGACGAGCATGTTCTTGCCAAGCGCCATCTCGCCGCCGTCGGTGCAGGGACCGTCCGCGATGACCTGACCCTCTTCGACCCGAACGCCCTCGTCGACGATGGGCTTCTGGTTGAAGCTGGTGCCCTGGTTCGACCGGCGGAACTTGTTCAGCCGGTAGGTGCGGTGGGTGCCGTCGTCGTTCATCACCGAGACGTAGTCGGCGGTGGCCTCTTCGACCACACCGGACTTCTCCGCGATGACGACGTCGCCGGCGTCCTTGGCCGCGCGGGCCTCCATGCCGGTGCCGACCAGCGGCGCCTCGCTGCGCAGCAGCGGGACGGACTGGCGCTGCATGTTGGCGCCCATCAGGGCCCGGTTCGCCTCGTCGTGCTCCAGGAACGGAATCATCGCGGTGGCGACCGAAACGGTCTGCCGCGGGGAAACGTCCATGTACTCGACCTCGTCCGGCAGGACCTGATCGACCTCACCGGAACCCTTGCGGCGCACCAGGACCCGGTTCTCGGTGAACCGGCCATCGCCGTCCAGCTTGGCGCTGGCCTGGGCGATGATGAACCGGTCCTCCTCGTCCGCGGTCAGGTACTCGATGTCATCGCTGGCGATGCCGTCGTTGACCTTGCGGTACGGCGTCTCGATGAACCCGAACGGGTTGACCCTGGCGAAGGTGGCCAGCGAGCCGATCAGGCCGATGTTCGGGCCTTCCGGGGTCTCGATCGGGCACATCCGGCCGTAGTGGGACGGGTGCACGTCGCGGACCTCGAGCGAGGCGCGGTCACGGGACAGACCGCCCGGCCCGAGCGCCGACAGCCGGCGCTTGTGGGTCAGCCCGGCGAGCGGGTTGGTCTGGTCCATGAACTGCGAGAGCTGGCTGGTGCCGAAGAACTCCTTGATGGAGGCGACGACGGGCCGGATGTTGATCAGGGTCTGCGGCGTGATGGCCTCGACGTCCTGGGTCGTCATCCGCTCGCGGACGACGCGCTCCATGCGGGACAGGCCGACCCGGATCTGGTTCTGGATCAGCTCGCCGACGGTGCGCAACCGACGGTTGCCGAAGTGGTCGATGTCGTCGATCTCGACGGGGCGCTGCTCGCCGTGCACGGTCCACTCCTCGTCGCCCTGGTGCAGACGCAGCAGGTACTCGACGGTGGACAGCAGATCGTCCTCGGTCAGCGTGCCGACGCTGGTCGGCTTGTTGACGCCCAGCTTCTTGTTGACCTTGTACCGGCCGACCTTGGCCAGGTCGTAGCGCTTGTCCTTGAAGAACAAGTTGTCCAGCAGGGCCTGCGCGCTCTCCTTTGGTGGGGGGCTCGCCGGGACGCAGCTTGCGGTAGATGTCCAGCAGCGCCTCGTCCTGGCCGCCGATGTGGTCCTTCTCCAGGGTCGCCAGCAGCACCGGTGACCAGGAGAAATACTCGCGGATCCGGTCGGCGTCCCAGCCGAGGGCCTTCAGCAGCACGGTGACCGGCTGGCGGCGCTTGCGGTCGATGCGCACACCGATGGTGTCGCGCTTGTCGATGTCGAACTCGAGCCAGGCACCACGGGACGGGATGACCTTGACCGAGAAGACGTCCTTACCGGCGGTCTTGTCCAGGTTCTTGTCGAAGTAGACGCCCGGGGACCGGACCAGCTGCGACACGACGACGCGCTCGGTGCCGTTGATGATGAACGTGCCCTTGCTCGTCATCATCGGGAAGTCGCCCATGAAGACGGTCTGCGACTTGATCTCGCCGGTCTCGCCGTTCATGAACTCGGCGGTGACGAACAGCGGCGCCGAGTAGGTCATGTCCTTGTCCCGGCACTCCTCCTCGTTCGCCTTGACCTCGTCGAAACGCGGGTCGGAGAAGGACAGTGAAAGATTCCCGGAGAAATCCTCGATCGGCGAAATCTCGTCGAGAATCTCGTCAAGGCCGCTCGGTGTCGGCTCGGTCTGCCGGGCGCGCCATGCGGGGCCGCCGACGAGCCAGTCGAAGGAATCGGTTTGCAGTGCGAGGAGGTTCGGTACTTCTAGTGGTTCACGGAGCTTTGCGAAGGAGACTCGCTTCGCTCCGGATGCTGACCTGGACATGCTGCTGACTGCCAAGATGCGTCCTTCCGAGGACAAACGCTGTGTGGACACGCTCTGGTCGTGCTGGACTACCGGACTGTCTTCCTGGTGGTTGGAACCTGACATCGAACTGGCCGGCCTGCGGTGTATTTGCCCAGGTCAGCGGGGATTCCTCGCGGGTCGGCGAGGAGTTCCGGAACCTGGGCAGCACAAAGAGGGCAGCGCAAACAATCAGCTTAGCACCAGAGAGCACGTCTGTCTAGACGTACCCTCCGTGCTCGAACCACCACCGGCGAGGAGCGCGACGAATCGCACCAAACCATCAAGCCGACGGACAGTTGAGTCCGAAGGACGCGGCCCTGCATATGACCGACGTCGTGCCCTAAGCGTGGCCCCCGGATCGGCATCCGTCAAGCACCAGCGCAATACCTGTTGCTCTCACGGCCGGTGATCGGGCCGGTCGCAGACCTGTCGAGTGGCGGCACCAGCCAAGCGGGTTGAGACTGACTCATTCGAGTGTGACGACATCACATAATGCGCACTGCGCCGGCTGTGGCCGTTTCGAGCATCGATGTCGAACTGTGACTGACAGTAGCGGGACCTGCGGGTACCGTTACGCGGACAACGGGTAGCAGAACAGGCACATGCGAATTACATGACCGATCACCCATCCATTGTCCAACCTGTCGAAACCGCACTGCGGCAAGGCCTTCCGCTTCCTCGCACGCCCCTGATCGGGCGGGAAACCGAGGTGCAGCGAGTCGGCCGGCTGCTGGATGACTGCCGTCTGGTCACGATCACCGGGCCGGGTGGCATCGGCAAAACCAGAGTGGCGATCGAGGTGGCCCGGCGACAATCGCGTCGTGTCGTCTTCGTTCCGTTGGCCGACCTTGATCGTTCCGGAGTCGCCGGCGCGCTCTTTCGCGCCTGCACGGCGGGGACCCATTCAGTGTTGTCCGGCCCGATCGCGTCGGGCGCGCACACGGTGACAGCTGTCTGGGCGGGTCTGGCTGCGGAAATCGCCAGCGATCCACTGGTGCTGGTGCTGGACACGTTCGAGCACCTCACCGGCGGCGCCACCCTGGTCAGCCAGATCCAGGCGGCCATCCCCGATCTCGCCGTGCTCGTGACCAGCCGAAGCCGGCTCGGGCTCACGGACGAGCGAGTCGTTCCATTGACCGGATTGAATGTCGACCCCGGGGGGCCCGCCGTCCAGCTGTTCCACGAGCGCTGCCGGGGCGTCGGCGGTGACCACGCCCTCGGTACGGTGCCCGCGGAATCGGCCGTGGTGGAGATCAACCGACTGCTCGGCGGGTCGCCGCTGGCCATCGAGCTCGCCGCCGCGCGGACCGCCGTGATGTCGCCCGTCGCGTTGCTCGGCCAATTGCGGCTGCCCGACGACGGCCGGGTCCTCGGGCTGCTGGCACACGGCCCGGTCGACCTGCCCGCCCGGCAGTTGAGCATGCGGGCGACGATGTCCTGGAGCTACCAGTTGCTGGACGGTACCCAGCAAACGCTGTTCCGGCGGCTCGGGGTGTTCCCGAGCTCGTTCTGCCTGGCCGCCGCCGAGCAGGTCTGCACGGGTATCGGCCCGGACGGCGGCTGGCTGGCGCCGGATGCGTTGCTCAACGGCATCGCGACGCTCGTCGATCTGCACCTGATCGCACCCGTGCCGGACTCCGGGACGGAAAACCCGGAGGACGCACGCTTCACCATGAGCGGTGCGCCGCGGGCCTACGCGCTGGAACTGCTGGAGATGTCCGGCGAGCAACCGGCCGTCCAGCGCCGCATGCAGGAGTGGACCCTTGACTTCGCCCGGCGGGCCGAGCGCGGGATCTACTCCGCCGACGAGCGGCGCTGGCTCAATCGCATCGATGACGAGTTACCGCTGATCAGGCACGCCCTGACGGCATTCGCCCAGGACGGCGAAGCCGACCGGGGCATCTGTCTTGCGGCCGGCATCGCCGGATTCTGGACCATTCGGGGCCCACTGGTCGAGGCTCTGCAGTGGTTCCGCACCTTCCTGGCGATCGACCGGCCCGGCGGCAAGTTGCCCGACCAACTCCGGGCGGTGGCGATCGTCTGGGCCAATCGCCTCGGTCTGGAGGCCGGCGACCTGCCGGATGTCGGGGAAACCAGGGCGGCCAGAACGATCGTCGTCACGCACCCGTGTTCGGCTGCGCTGTGGTTGCGCACGACCGATCACCTCGTTTACGAACTCATCAATGGGCTCGGCGCGGTGTCCGCCAGCACCCCGGCGGAGATTGCCGTGCCGACCGACCCGCTGGACGAATGCCTCGGGCTGGTTGCCGAGGGAATCACCCGGGCCCGCGCGGCCGGCGATTCCTACTGGCTGAGCCACTACCTGTTCCTGCGCGCGCAACTGGAGTGGATGTCCGGCAACGACGCGCTGCCCTACGCGGAGGAGGCGGTCGCTGTCTCACAGGACAGCAGGCACCCCAGGATCTCGGCAAAGTCCCAGGCCCTCGTCGCCGTCTGCCGGATGACCAGGAGCGACTGGCCAGCACGCCAGAACGTCGATGCTGGCGGCGCTCGGCAACCTCCGGGAAACCGGCGATCTGGCCGGCGCCGTCGATGCGATGACCGCGATGGGCGTGATCGAAGTCGAACTCGAGGACATGGTGCAGGCGGCCGGATATCTCCGTCAGGCCATCACCGAGGCCAGGCGAATCGGCTACGGCAACGGCGAGATCTACGGTGCCTGGACGGTCACCTTCCTGGCGTGCCGGAACGGGATGCACCGGGACGCCGCGACGATGGACGATGCGCTCGCCGAGCACATCGGTCTCGTCGAGCGCGGGCTGCCGAGGCGAATCTTCCTCGACTACGTCAAATCGATCGAGACCGCAAGAGCCACAGCCGGTCTGCCGACCGCCCGGCAATTCGACGGCCGTGGTTGGGGCTGGCTTCGGGTGCGGGCGCTGGAGCTCGCGACCGAGATCAGCAGCCAGGCAACGCAGGTCGAGCCGGTCGCCGTGCAGTCAGCGCGGCAATCCCGATCGGCCAACCGGCACGACCTCACCGCCCGCGAATTGCAGATCCTGTCCGCGATCGCCAGCGGCCAGACGAACGCCCAAATCGCGGCGGCACTCTTCCTGTCGGCGAAAACCGTGATGCATCACAGCACCAGCATCTACCGCAAGCTCGAAGTCGGCGGCCGGGCGGAGGCCGTCGCTCTTGCCTACCGGACCGGCCTGCTGCAGACCCTCGCCAGGTGATCGGTACTCCCTGATGAACCGCTCGGGCAGAAATAGGGCGATCGCCCGATGCCCCTCCGAGGCGATCCTGATGGGCTCACTGGCAGCGGCGCCGGGCCAGGCAACGCGGGTGAGGGCGCTCGTTCCGACGGGGGTGGTGGCGTTGGTTCGAGAGGTGCGGCGAGCACGACTGGCCGGTCAAACCCTCGGTGCCGCCGCCATGATGCTGACGCTCGGCGGCTGCAGTTGGGTGTCCGGGATGTTCGGCACTGACGACGGACCGCCGACGGACGGAGGTCTCGGTCTTCGACATCACGATCGGACAGTGTTTCGCCGCGCAGCAGAGAAGCCCAACGTCGAACTCTCCACCCTCGATGCTCGGTCCCCTGTGACGGGCCGCACCGTCAGGAGGCCTACGCCATCGTCGACTACCAGCCGCCGGAAGGCGTGCAGGGCGATGCCTTTCCCGGCGACGCCACGCTCACGCGACTATGCCGACGCAAAATGCGCGCAGAGTTCCAGGATTACGTCGGGATCAGCTATCTCGACTCGTCGCTGTTCTTCACCTACCTGATGCCGTCGGCCCGCGGCTGGGAACAGGACAACGACCGCGCGGTGGTCTGCTTCGTCACCACCACCGGCGCGGAACTGACCGCCTCGGCGAAGGAGTCACGGCTGTGACCGCCGATCGGGCTGGGGGCGCGGCATGGGTAAGCCGTGCGTGGTGTCCGGCGCGATGATCATGTGCAGTTTCGGTCTGGCACCGTCGACGCTGTCGGTGGTTGCCCCGCGCCCGATGGTCGAGGGCCGTCCGGTCGCGACCATCGCCGACGTCGCACCCGGGGCGAACATCGCGCCCTTCGGCATGTGTCAATCGCTGGCGAATCCCACGGTGGCCGCCGCGACGGCGGCCGCGCTCGGGGTGCTGACCCCGATGCCCTGTGTGCCGGTCGTTCCGGCGCCCTGGACGCCGCTGGCACCGCAGATGACGGCCGGTGGCATTCCCGGTGCTCGTCGCCGGCGCCACCTGTGTGTGTGCGTTCGGCGGAAACATTTCGCTGACCATGCCCGGCGCCGTCCGAACGACGGCGGCCTGACATGAACTGTCTTTCACAACCGATCCGGACCTAGCTCTACCCGACGACAGGAGTGGGAATGCCGACTTACGCCGCACCAGGTGTGTACGTCGAAGAAGTCGCGTCAACGCAGAAGGTGCTGTCCGCAGCACCCACAGCGGTGGCGGCCTTCGTCGGCTTCACCGAGCGCTACCCGACCGACGACCCGACCGACCCGGACGGCCTGGCCCCCAAGCTGGTGACCAGTTGGGGCCAGTTCGAGGCCCTGTTCGGCGGCTTCACCCCGGGCGCGGTGCTGCCGCTGTCGGTGTACGGCTACTTCGCCAACGGCGGGTCGCTGGCCTACATCGTCCGGGTGCCGAACACCGCACCGTCCGGCGAGCCGTCCCGTCGGGAACTGCCGGCCGCCGACCGCGCCCTCGGCCTGCCGATCGCCGTCGAAAGCATCGAGCCGGACGCCGATATCACCATCCAGGTCAGCACCCAGGACACCGACGAGGACGGGCCGAGCCCGTTCTCGCATCGACGTGCTCTCCGGGCCCACCATCGTCGAGTCCTTCCCGGACCTGACCCTGGACAAGGGCAAGCGCAACGTCGCGACGGTCATCAACGGGACGTCCACCCGGATCAAGGTGAACGTGCTGCTCGACGAGAAGACCGACCTGTCCAGCCAGATCGAGGTGCTCCGGCCGGGTCTGTACTCCCTGGAAAAGGCAACGCCCACACCGGTTCCCGTCACCGGCCGGAAGTTCGCCGGATCCGAGACGACGCGGCAGGGCATCAACGGTCTGGCCGTCGCCGACGACGTGACCATGGTGATCGTGCCCGACCTGGTGACCGCGGCGACCAAGGCCGACGGCTCGCTCGACCTCGGCCTGTGGAAGGCCGTGCAGACGTCGTTGATCAGCCACTGCGAGCAGAACGGCAACCGGATGGCGGTGCTGGACGCCCCGCCCGGCATGACCCCGCAGCAGATCCGGGACTGGCGCAGCGATGTCGCGATGTACGACTCCGCCTACGCCGCGCTGTACTACCCGTGGATCAAGGTGGAGAACCCGATCGGGGTGAACGGCGACGCCGAGGTGCTGATCCCACCGAGCGGGCACATCGCCGGCGTCTGGGCCCGCACCGACGAGACCCGCGGCGTGTGGAAGGCGCCGGCCAACGACACCATCCGCGGCTGCCTCGATGTCGCGTACGGCGTCACGCAGAACGAACAGGCCGTGCTGAACCCGATCGGTATCAACTGCATTCGGCCGTTCGGCACCCGCGGCATCCGGATCTGGGGCGCGCGGACCCTGGCCAGTGATTCCGACTGGCGCTACATCAACGTCCGCCGGCTGTTCAACATGGTCGAGTCGACCATCGCCGAGGGCACCCAGTGGGCGGTCTTCGAGCCCAACGACGTTGCCCTGTGGGAGGGCATCAAGCGGACGTTGAACGCATTCCTGAAGGGGCTGTGGAGTGCCGGCGCATTGTTCGGCCAGTCGGTTGACCAGGCGTTCTACGTGAAATGCGATGCCGAAACCAACCCGCCCGAATCGATCGACCAGGGATTGCTGATCGTCGAGGTCGGCATTGCACCGGTGAAGCCCGCCGAATTCGTGGTGTTCCGCATCGCCCAGCACAAGCAGACCGCCAATTGATGACGACCCGTGTGAGTCCTGACCGCCGTTTTCGCCTCAGTTTCACCCACCTCATTCTCACTGATCTCATTCTCAACAGGAGCCCCGAATGCCCAATGAAGCCCTCATCGCCGTCGATCCACTCATTGCTCAGAACTTCTTCCTCGAGATCGACGGTGAGGTGGTCTCCATCCTCGCCAGCGTGTCCGGCCTGGACGTCGAGATGGAGGTCGCGTCCATGCAGCAGGTCGGCAAGGACGGCAAGAGCCAGACCGTGAAGACCCTGGCCGGCCGGAACAAGGCCCCCGACCTGTCGCTGGTGCGGATGGCCCCGCCGGATTCGACCCAGGACAAGCTGTGGGGCTGGTTCATGGACATCATGAACAAGGGCATCCTGCTGTCCGACCGGACGAACAACCGCAAGAGCGGCTCGATCGTGATGTACGACTCGACCCATGTCGAGGTCGCCCGGTTCAACTTCACCAACGGCTGGCCCAGCAAGATCTCGACGGACCAGCTGTCGGTCGATTCGAACGATCCGGTGAAGGAGACCATCACCCTGACGATCGAGAGCCTGGCGCGGGTCAAGTGAAACTGACCACCCAGTACGAGTTCACCCTCCCTCGCGGTTATGTCGACCGCGAGGGAGAGGTGCACCGCAAGGGCCTGATGCGGCTGGCGACTGCACGGGATGAACTGGAGCCCTTGCGTGATCCGACCGTGCAGGGTCCGGACGACCCCCGGCTGACGGTGCTGATCCTGGCCAGAGTGGTGCAGAAGCTCGGCACCCTCGACATGGTGACGCCGCACGAGATCGAGGGGCTGTTCGCCGCCGACCTGGCCTTCCTGCAGGACTTCTACGGAGTGATCAACTTCGGCAACCAGCAGGAATACGAGGAACTCCTTGCTGCACAGGCGGAATCGGCCCCGTTGATCGGCGTACAGGCACCTGTTTCGCAGCCACCGGCGTCACCGGCACCGGCTCGAGTCCGCTCCGGAGGCGGCGGACGCGCTCGCCCCTCGCCCGCCGCGGGCGCGGGTCGAGGAAATCCCCCGCGTCCCGGTCTGATCCGCGATGTTGCGCTACCCGGTCGACGTGCTCTGGCAGGAGGTGGCGTACCTGGCGTACCACCTGCACTGGTCGATGGACGACCTGCTCGACCTCGAGCACATGGACCGGGTGCGGCTGGTGCGCGCGGTGGCCGGCCTGAACGAGCGAGCGTGGGAGGTGGTCCGTGAGTTCGCCTGAGTCAGCGCGCTATCTGGGCGGTGAGCCGACCCTCGGCTCGCGGTTCCTGTTCGAGGTGGACGGTGTCGAGATCGGCATCTTCAGCTCGGTGGCGGGTCTGCAGGTGACCTCGCGGACCGAGAGCATCGTCGAGGGCGGGCAGAACGGCTACACCTACAAACTGCCCGGACGGCTGGAATGGCCGAACATCACCTTCACCCGCGGGCTGACCGATGCAGATGCGCTGTTCGACTGGATGAACAAGGTGTCCGGCGAGGGATTTGCCGCCGCCGGCAACAAGCTGACCCGGTCGACCGGCGCGATCACCGCGATGTCGAACAACGGAGACCGATTGCGTGCATGGTCGCTGGACGGTGTCTTTCCGGTCCGATGGACCGGCCCGGACTTCGGCGCCGGCAAGGAAGACCCGCTGACCGAGGAGCTCGAGGTCGCGCACCACGGGTTTCGTAGTTCATCGCCGAACGGGTGAGGCCGGTGGCGGCGAGCGATACCCCTGCGGTCGGCGAATCTGTGGTCGGCAACTCCGTGTTCGGCAACTCGGTCGCCCGCCGCTGGGCGCCGCCCGGTCCACGGACTCGCCCTCGGCCGGCGCCGCTCGGCAGTGTCGCCGCCGCGGCCGTGCGGTTCTCAGCCGGGCTCGGTCAGGTGCCGCAGGTTCGACGGCAACTCGCCGGGCCGAAGCCGATCAGGGCCGCCGGCGCCTCTGGTGCAGCCGGCAACGTGGCGCCACCGCGGTGGTGGGTGCCTGCCCCGGCGCTGACGGAATTGTCCTGGGGCGCCGGAACTGTCGATGCGGCACCGGCCAGCACCGGCCGGCTGCTGCGGCGCGCCGTCGGCCCTGCGCCGACCCTGCAGAACCATCGCCCCGGTGCCGCGACAGCGGCCATGGCCGGCAAGACCATTCCGGTCCGCCGGGTTCCCGAGGTGACCTTCGCCGGGAACATGAAAGGTGCTGCCAGCAAACTGGTTCCACCGAGAGCCCCAGCGCCTGACGTCGGCCCGGGGCCGGTCAGGTCACCATCGAGCTCGCTGCCGGTCAGCTCGGCACGCTCGAAGGCGGTTGGTCCGCCGGGGCCGACCGCGGGGGACGGCGGTTCGCACCGGCCCGCCGCCGGCGCCGTCCCCCGGTCAGACGCACTCCGGTTCGGTGCAGCTTCAGCGGCTCGGACCAGAACTGTTCGTAGGCAACAGGTTTCGGCGGAACCAGCGAAGAGCGCAGCAACTGGGGTCGGAGCTGACGTTCGCACCCGACCTGCTCCAACGTCAGCTGTTGTGGTGCCCGGCGTCCGGAATCGTTGGTCTGGTGCGGCTCGTGCCCAGGCCCCGGTAGCGCCGCAGGCAGCTCGCGAACGGACCGTGCAGGTCCAGCCGTCAGCCGCCGAAACAGCAAACGTGGTCCGCCGTGCCTGGTCGCGTCCGCCAGCCAGTAGCTCCCAGCAGACCAGTAGCTCGGCGCCGATCATTGGCTCAGCGCGAGCGGTTGACGCGGCCGGCCGGCCGCCGGGTACTGCATCCTTGGTCCAGCCGCTGATTGTTCCTCACGTCGTCCCACCGCAGTCGCCAGCAGCAAGATCCTCCGACACCAGTGCTCGCGGGTCCCTCCCCGCGGAAGCTCGGCCGGCACCTGCAGCGCCCGACAGCCAGCACCCTTCGGCCCCCAACGAGTCGGCCGGTCTCATCCGACGCGTCTCTTCTGCCACAGCGGTATCAGCTTCGCCACCGGCCTCAGCCAGATGGAGAACCGGAGCATCAGGAACAGGACCCGCCGACGTACCTGCGCCGAACCCCGATACTCCGCCCATCGCCGGGGGCGAATCAGCGCCGCTGCTTGGACTTCCGGTGGGCCAACCTCCATTGCGCCGGCTCCCACTGCGCCGACTCCCACTGCGCCGACTCCCGCTCGCCCAGCGCACCATGCGCGGTCGCCTACCGCTGGCCGTCGACGCCCTGCCCGGTCCTGAGTCCGCACGATCGGCGCTGTACCGGCCGACATCTCGACCAGAGCGGCCCCCTCGGTGCCGGACCTGTTGCCCCGCAACCCATCAGAGCCGTGGGTGTTCAGCACCTGTCCGTCGCGCCGACGGTCGCCAGATTCACCTCGAGCGGGGCAACTACACCCGAGTTGGCTCCGCCCCTCCGGCGCCAGACCGCCGAGCCAACCGGTCCCACCCCGCCGCGACCGGCCGCCGCCAACACATCTGTGCCTGCCACTCCAGCGTCGCCCGGTTCCCTGACACCCGTCGCTGCCGCCACACCAGTGCCTGCCAGCCCGACGCCAACTGGGTCTCCCGCAGGTGTCGGCACTGCACCAGCGTCCAATTCGCCCGGACCGGTCGCCGCCGCCCAGTCGTCAACTGCCCCATTGTCACCTGACCCCGCACCGGTACCTGTCGCTCCAGCCCCCACTGCCGCCCTCGCACCGGTACCTGTCGCTCCAGCCCCCACTGCCGCCCCCGCACCAACAGTGCGGCGACAGGTTGCCACCGCATCAGTCACCGGAACTCCACCCAGCCAGACCTCCGCCACGGAGGGCTCCACAGCAAGTTCCGCCACACCGACCTCATCGGTCGGTTCGGTCGACGTCACACCATCGGCAATGACACAACCCCCTGTGGGGCAACCTGTTTCGGCGAGTGCAACCCCAGCAGGAGCGTCCGGTGCGATTCAGCGATACCCAAAGAGCACCGCGGAGGATCACCCGGATATCGATGTAAAGTCCGATTCAGGCGCGGCCGATTCGTTGCGGAGCGGCGAGCATTTGACCGCCGCCGACCCTCTTGGTTCCGCCGACTCATTCGGTCTGGCCCCGATCTCACAATGCCGAACCTGGCTTCAACCAGCAGCGCCGTCCTCACGTCCGCAGAATGCTGGCGGTTCGGTCTCTGCTCTCCGACGTTCCTGGACCTGCTAGGTCGATCTCGGCGTTCGCCGAGGCGCAGGAAATCGCCGCGACGCGTACCGCAGCCTCGTCACCGGTCGGCTCGCGAGGACCTGTCGTGCTGCGCGCGATGACCGCTGCAGCTCGGGCGACCGTTCGGCGGATGGCCACGGCGTCCAGCGGGACCGCGGCGCCCGAGATCGCGAAGAACGCGAGCACCGCGCAGTGGACTGGCGTGGGTCCGGCTTCGGATTCAGCGGTGCGGCCGACTGTCCTCGCCGATCTGCGTCCTGGGCGGGTCGTCGCATCCAGGCTGCGGACGGCCGCCAGCACCTCAGCCGATACAGATCCCACACCAGCGGCACCCAGTGCATTGACACGTACGCGATACCCACGCCCGGCCAGCGACCGGCACCGGGCCGGCCAACCAGAGCCGGCCTATCGCCGACAACGAGCTCGGCCGCCGCCGGCAACCCGTCCACCGCCGGTCACTCCTCCGCCGCCGGCCGCTCCCCGCGTTGCGCGTGCCCGCCGCCGGCGCGTCGCCCGCCGCCGGCGTATTGCCGCCGAGCCGCCAGCGCGACCGCGTTGCCGGCTGCGCCGCGTCGCCGGCCGCCGGCGCGTTGCCGGCCGCAGGCCGGACACCCCTGCGCCGTTCGGTCCTGGGCTCGACTGCGATCACCCCGGTCCGACTGCAACCCCGCGCACGCCTGGCGGGTGCCGCTCACACGATCCGTGCCGCGAGCGTCCTTCGCGCACCTGTCGTCGGCGGTACTCCTTCTGGACAGCTGCCGCCCACCGCCATCCGGCGATCGCTCAGCGCAGGTTTCCCCGAGGTACTGCGGAGAACAAGCCCGCCCGGTGGACCGGTAACCCAACCCTCGCAGCAACGGATCGGCCTGATCAGGGCGGCACTGCCGCCTGCGATGCTGCCGCCGGCGAGCATGGTCGGAGCGAGCCTGGCACCGGCGAGACAACCCGGAGCTGAGCTGGCCATTCGGTCGCGTCGTTCGCGAGAGTCGTTGCCCGGCAACGGAGTCGGCACCGGACCCGTGCGCAATGCCGTTCGCCGGGACATCCAACCCGGCCCAACTCAGGCGACAACAACCCAACTCGGCCCAGCCCAACTCGGCCCAGTCCAGCGCAGCACAGAACAACGCCGCTCGGATCAAAGCCACAGCGATCAACGACGCGAAATCCACACCGATCAACTGCGCGAGATCCGCACCACCGCCGCCGGCGCCAGTACTGCCGGACTAGCCAATAGCCGGCCGGGCCTCGTCACACCCACTCGGTCACCCGTGGGCGTGACCGCCAGCGCCGAACGCCACGTACGCCTTGCCGACGAGCGGCCTGACCACGTCGGGACCGGTCCGCCGCACCACCGAGCACCGCCTGACCGACCATCGACCCGCAACCCGCCGTAGTACCGACCACCACGCCGCAGCGGAGCCCTTCGACAACCGCGCACCGGCGGAATCGTCACTCCGACCAGTGCCGGCCGGCCCCGCTTCGGCGTACTCACTGCTGACCGAGTGGAGTCACGACATCGGCGATAGTCCGCAGCGGTCAGCGCCCTGTCGATCGGGCAGTCGTTGTCCGCGCCTGCCGTCGCCGCGGTCCGGAACAATGTCGGGGGTCGGCCGGTGCCGGGTGCGCCGTTGGTTCGCCGGTCCCTGCTGACCCCGGTGGCCAGCCTATCCGAACAGACAGGCAGCACCGCAACGCGTCTCGCGCCGAATCCACCCTCGCTCCGACCTACGGCGATCGTTCGCCGGGACCCAGCGATCGACCGGTGATCCACGCCGGCCGGCCCAGCGACGAATGCCCCGGCCGGCCCGCCAACCAGACCCGGGTCCGGACCCGTTCCCTCTGGATCCGACGTCCACCCCGGCATGACGCCAGTCCATCCACAGGTCACCGGATCGCCCCTGCAGCTGCGGCACGTCATCGCCCCGGCATTGACATTCCAGCCGGCCACCGCGTCGCTGATCCGCCGATCACCGGCGGCGCCGCCGGTCGGCACCCCGCGCGGCAGGGCCACCCCGCCGGTCCCGGCGACGGGCGCCGCCGGCGCGCTGCCCGGGACGCTGACACCGGCGAACCTGGCAGCGTTCGGTGCCGCCGCGACCGGGACCACGCAACTCGTCCAGACGGTTCGCCGCTGCCGCCGGTGCCACGGCAGGCAGCAAGGCCTCCGACGGCCGGTCCGCACGACCACCCACGACACGACGATCAGGCGCTTCTTCGACGTGCCGTCCCCGTCGGAGTTGTTCGAGCGCGCCCGCAGCTGGTTCGCCGGCACCGACGGACAGCCCGACCACCGACCCGAACGGCACCAACAACGGCGGCACCCAGTCCGGCCGACCCGTCGAGCCAATTGCCTGGAATTGCCGGCCGACACACCGGATGCACCAGCCCACTCGACCGAACTCGTCGAACGCCCGCGTTCGTTGAGTGCACTACTGCGACAGGGGAGTTCGATGACCGAACCCATTGCGAACCAACACGACCAGTCCGGTAGGCGACGCGCTGAGCCCACGGGAGTGGGACCAGTTGGTCGACCTCGTGGTGGAGCGGATCGAAGAGCGGGTCCGGGACGAGCTCGCCCGCCGCGGCCGGCGTTTCTCACCGGGGGTTTTCTGATCATGACAACGACACCGATGCACTATTGGGAGCTCCGATGGCCCTGACCGAAAAGGCCTTTCTGGAGATCGAGGGCAGCACCACCACGATCCCCTGCATGTTCAACCCGGCGGAACTCGCGGTCAGCCGATCCAACTCCTGGGCCGGCACATCCATTGCGGGCAAGGGCGTTCCGCAGATCAAATACCTGGGGGCCGCATCCGGCGCGATGGCCCTGCACTTGACGTTCGACACCACCGACACCGGCGAGGCCGTCACCAAGCACACCGGCAAGGTGCTCACCCTGATGGACGTCGACCAATCCCTGCCGGGAACGGACGCGCAAACCAACAACGCCCGGCCGCCGTATGTCATTTTCCATTGGGGGAACCTGCACTCCTTCAAGGCGGTGGTCAGCAACCTGAGTCTGCGATTCACCTATTTCTCGTCAACCGGTGTACCGCTCCGGGCTCAGGTGGATCTGTTACTCACCCAGTTCGCCGAGTCGGCGGCGTTCGGCCCGCAGAATCCCGACGTCCGGAACACCGGACCCGCACCGTGTGCACCGTGTTCAGCCCGGCGAGACGCTCGACCGCATCTCGGCCAAGTATTACGGCGACTCCACGAGATGGCGGGCCATCGCGCAGGCCAACGGTGTCGTCGATCCCCTTGCGCTGCGGACCGGCTCACTGCTGTCGATTCCGAGGTCGACCCAATGACGACTCCGCTGATTCAGGCAACGGCACCCGTCATCAAGGTCAACGGACAAGCCCTGTCCGAGCTGGCCCTGATGCAGCTCGACGATCTACGGATCTCCAGAGCGCTGCGGTTGCCCGGCCGCGCGACTTTGCGCTTCTCCGATATCGGCTATGCCATTGCTGCCGGCCAGGTCTTCACCATCGGGACAGCGGTGGAGATCAGCGGTCAGAACACGGTGATCTTCGACGGTGAGGTCACCGGTGTCGAGATGACCCTGGAGCGGGGCCAACCGGAATTCACCGTCGTCGCCGACGACCTGGCCTACAAGCTCACCCTGGGTACCAAGGTGCGGACGTTCACCCAGGTCAGCTACTCCGAGGTCATCACGCAGATCACGGGCGAGTACGGCCTGCAGAACGATGTCACCGGTCTCACCACCCCGCGTCACGACTATCTCCTGCAGGCGGACAGCGACTTCGGCTTTCTCAACGAAATTGCCGACCGTTCCGGATCCGACTGGTGGGTCGACGGTCGGTCATTGGTCGTCAAACCGTATGGGACGCAATCCACTCCGGTCATCCTCACGGTCGACGACGACCTGCGTTCGTTCTCGGTGCGGGCCAGTGCCCTGCATCCCGGCACGGCGACCATCAGGGGTTGGTGGCCGAAAACAAAGCAGTCGGTGAGCGCCGACGGAGCGGACTCGACCAGCGGTCCGGATGCCAATCTCGTGGTGCCGTACCTGAAGGCAACGAGCCTCAGCACCGCCAACAAGACCATCAGCACGGCGGACATGCCCGGTGACCAGAGTGAGGCCGAGAACCTTGCGGATCGGTTGGTCGGGCGGTGGACGGCGGGCGCCGTCACCGCCAAAGGGTCATGCGCCTCGAACCCCGGGATCACGCCCGGCGGGTCCGTCAAGATCGAGAACGCCGGACCGGCATCTGGCACGTATCAAGTCAGCGAGGTGGAGCACACCTACAACCGGCGAGGATTCGAAACCCGTTTCACCGCAGGCGATCGGCGGCCATCCGGGCTGGTCGACATGCTGTCCGGGGCGCAGCCTTCGAGCTTCCGGCGAGAGGGACTGGTGATCGGCGTGGTCACCACCGTCGGCAATTCGCAGGGTTCATCGGGGGACGTCAAGGTCAAGTACACCTCGCTCGGTGGTGATGTCGAAAGCAATTGGGCACGGGTGGTGACCCTGGGCGCGGGCGCTCAGCGCGGCATGACGTTCCTGCCGGAGGTCAATGACGAGGTCATCGTCGGCTTTGAAGGTGGGGACGCCCGTCGACCGGTGATCCTGGGTGGCGTCTACAACGGCAGGGATGTGCCGGTCGAGTTCGGCGTCGCCAATGGAACGGTCAGCAAACGACGGATCACCTCGCGGTTGGGACATTTCGTGGAGCTGGCCGACGGTACCGACCCCGCCAATCAACACATCGGGCTCACCCTGGCCGGCGGAAACCATCAGGTTCGGCTGGGCAAGGACAAACTCGATGCGACCGTTCCGGCCGGCGTGCCGATCACCGTCAAATCCGGCGACGCATCCATCGAGATCGGCAACGACGGCTCCATCACCATTTCCGGCCAGAAGATCACCCTCAAGTCGAAGACCGATGTGGAAATCTCCGGTGTGAATATCACCTCGAAGGCCAGCGTCAAGTCGGCCATCTCCGGAACGATGGTGGAGGTCAAAGCCTCAGCCACCGGGGAGGTCTCGGCCGCCGGGGCGTTGACCCTCAAGGGCGCCATGGTGGCGGTCAACTGATGGCCGAGATCGTGGCGAATTCCGGCGGCACGATGGAGCCCGCCCAGTCCAGCGCGTCATTCGTCGGGCGTGGGTTCTTCTGGCCGATGCAGGTCGACCACACCGGGTCGATCCGGCTCACCGATGGCGCCGCCGACATTGACGCCGCGATGCAGGTGGTGCTCGCGACCGCCCCCGGCGAGCGGGTGATGCGCTCGCAGTTCGGTTGCCGCATTTGGGATCTGCTGTTCGAGCCGGTCACCGCCAACGTGCTGGGTCTGATGGCCCAGGCAGTTCGGGATGCTTTGGCGCAATGGGAGCCCCGAGTGGAGGTCGAGCAGGTGAACGCGGTCCCGGATCCGCGGGATTCGGCCCTGGTCATGATCACCATCGAGTACCGCGTCAAGGCGACGAATGATCGGCGCAATCTCGTCTACCCGTTCTACGTGATTCCTCATGAGGAGGGCTGATGGCGCTTCCCGCACCCAATTTGGACGACCGGACCTTTCAGGACATCGTCGACGAGGCCAAGCGCCTCATCCCCCGGTACACACCGGAATGGACGAACCACAACCTGTCCGATCCGGGCGTTGCACTGATCGAACTGTTCGCCTGGATGAGCGAAATGGTGTTGTTCCGGGTCAATCAGGTCCCGGATCGGCTCTTCGTGCATTTCCTGAATCTTGTTGGTATCGAACCCTTTCCGCCGTCCGTGGCGCGGGCTGACATCACCTTCTGGTTGTCCGCCGCACAGGAGAACACCGTCGTCGTTCCCGACGGCATGCAGGTGACAACCGCGCGCGAAACCGCCGGCGAACAGCCGGTGGTGTTCACCACCGTCGGCCAGCTCGATATCCGACCCCCGGAACTGACCGCTGCGATCACCACCGACGCCAAGTCTGTCCGGTTCACCGACGTCACCGACGATCTGCGGTACGAAGGCTCGTCGGTGGAGTGCTTCAGCACCGTCGACGCTTCCGGCGCCCTGGTCCCCGGCGACGCGTTGATGCTGGGCTTTGCCCGGTCACTGGCCGGGGTCGCTCTCCGGCTGTCGGTCAGCTGCGTGGCGCAGGGTATCGGTGTCGACCCGCTGCGGCCGCCGTTGGCCTGGGAGGTGTGGAACGGCGAGGCCTGGATCGCGGCCGACGTCTTCTCCGACAGCACCGGCGGGCTCAACCGGTCGGGCGAAATTGTGCTGATGGTGCCCAGTGAGCACGAGCTGCTGACGCTGGGAAGCGTTGGCGCGTTTTGGATCCGGGTGCGGCTGACCACCCCGCAACCTCATCAACCGACGTACCAGGCAACGCCGATCATCGACGATCTGCAGGTCGCAACGATCGGTGCGACGGTGCTCGCCGAACACGCATCAGGTTCCCCCGCTGAGGTGCTCGGGCGATCGGACGGCAGCCCGGGGCAGGAATTCAGGGTGACGTTTCCGCCGGTGCTGCCGCGACGGAACTTCCGAAACAGTGCGGGTCACCGATGCCGGTAGTTCGGTGGAATGGTCTGAGGTGGAGGACTTCTCGCGGTCCGGCGCGTCGGACAATCATTTCGTGTGGGACTCGGCGACCGGGATCGTGCGGTTCGGCCCGCGGATTCGTTATCCGGACGGGAGCGTTCGGCAACACGGCAGGATTCCTCGAGATGGCTCGGAGATCGCGGTGACCGGCTACCGGTATGGCGGGGGGTCTGCCGGGAACGTCGGCGCGCGGACGTTGACGGCGCTGCGCAGTTCCGTCCCCTACATCTCCGGCTGCGTCAATATGCGCGGTGCGACCGGCGGCGTCGACGCGGAAACCGTTGAGGAGGCGAAGATCCGCGGCCCGTTGACCCTCCGCACCGGTCAACGCGCCGTCACGGCAGGGGACTTCGAGCGGCTGACTCTGGAATCGTCGATCGAGGTCGCGCGGGCTCGCTGCCTTCCGTCGGCGACCGGCCGTGGTCCGGTGCGACTGCTCGTCGTCCCTGCGGTTCGCACCGACCCGCGGACCCAGGTGCTGGACGATTTCGCACTGGCCGCCCCGCTGATGCGCAAGATCACCCAGCACCTCGACGCCCACCGCATTGTCGGCACGGCCGTCGAGGTGGGAACGCCGTACTACCAGGGGGTTTCGGTCGCGGCGCTGGTCCATGCGCCGGCCGGACGCCCGTTGGCGCTGGTACGTCAACGGGCCATCGACGAACTCACCAGGTACATCCATCCGCTGACCGGTGGTGCCGACGGTGCCGGGTGGCTCTTCGACGCAGATCTCAATGCGGCCGCGATTGCCCAGCTGCTCGAGACCGTTGAAGGAATCAACCGGGTCGACGAGGTGCAGCTGTTCGAATACGACCTCCGGACAGGGCAGCGGATTGGTGGTGGCCGGGACGTCATCAGGCTTGATCGGCATTCGCTGTTCCTGTCGGGAGCGCATCGAGTGGTTGTTCGATGACCGGTTCCGATCCAGGCCCACCCGACCCAGGCCCACCCGACCCAGGCCCAACCGATTCTGACGGCGCATCGGTCCGGGCGGCACGGGTTCCGGACGACGCAGCCTCCGACTCCCCCCTCGCCATTTCCGCTGCGCCGTCGACCGCCGTCGAGATCATTCCGCCTTCGGCCACCGCGGTCGCACTTGGCGTGCATCCGACGGTCGGTGTTCCGGCGGCCGGTGTCGGTGTTCCGGTTCGCCGGGGAATGCGGGTCAGCCGGCCCGCTCGGCACCCGAGGTGGCTGGTCGACCAACTCCCGGTCGGGATGGTGCAGAGCGACTTCTTCGTCCGGTTCGTCGGGCTGTTCCAGGAAATGTCGTCGACACTGCTGGACGATGCCGATCTGGTGGAACACATCGCCGACGTGACCGTGACGCCCGTGCCGATGCTGCAATACCTGGCGGGGTGGGTCGGCGTTGAGTCCGTCGACAAGTCGTTGCCGGAGGACCTGCAGCGGACGATCGTCCGCTCTTCCTCTCGGTCATTGGCACATCGAGGGACGGTCGCCGGGTTGCGTGGTTTTGTCGAGATGCTGTCCGGGGGACCGGCGGAAGTGGTTGACGGGGGCGGTATCTGGCCGGAGGGCGAGGCTCCGAATGATGTCGCCTGGGTGACGATTACGGTGGCCGGCACGGGACATCTTTCGGAGGACGAGTTCGTTGCCCTGGTGCGGGACGAAGTCCCGGCACATGTCCGGGTCGAACTGTGGGTCGGCACGCGCCGGGTGTTGTCAACAATGGAGGACGATCGATGACCGCGCCGCTGGATCCCGACCTTGATCCCCACGAGGGCAAGAGTTCTCCGATCGACTCGACGATCGACCCGGCACCTGCGGCGCCCGGACCACTGTTCATAGACCAGGGCGGAGACTTGAAGGCCACGCCGGCGGCCGAGCAATCCGAACCGGCCACCCCCCAGCCCCCTCCGGTCGCCACTACGTCAGCGCTGGATAAGGTCGCCCCGCCATCGGCACTGGACAAGGTCGCCCCGCCATCGGCACGTGCTGGCCACAGGTCGCCCCGGCCAGCCGGCACTGGACAAGGTCGCCCCGCCACCGGCACTGGACCAAGGTCGCCCCTCCACCGGCACTGGACAAGACAGCACGGGCGTCCGGCCAGCCAGAGCCGACCATTCCCAGACCTCTTTCGATGCAGAAGGCACCATCTTCGGAGCCGGAGGCCGCGGCCTGGACGGGCGGACGATCTCCGTTCGCGGGTGGTGCCGGCCACGTCGCCACTGACTCCGACTCGGCAACAACGTCCACTGCGCAGGTGCCGGTCCGACCGTTCGTTGCGCTGGCTGAGCGACCACAGGCTGTGCTCGGATCCGGGCCTGCGGCTGTCTTCCCGGTGCCCAACGAACCGACGCGAGCAGCGATGGGCACCGATGTCGTGACCTGCCCGGAATGCGGCCAACTCGCGACCGTCGACATGGCCCGCAGGCAGGCAGACGACTTCTGCCGACGATGTGACTTCCCTTTGTTCTGGGCGCGGGGCACCGTGATCGCGCCAGAGGGTGCGGAGTCCGGGGCATCGCTGCGCCGGCTGCCAGGGACAGTCGGCCGGGCCGCGACGGCGGCACTGATCTGCCCACACTGCTCCGAACCGAATTCACCCGCCGCAGAGATCTGCGTCCGTTGTGCCCTCAGTCTCCACCCGGTCGATATCCCTGAGCCGGCACCGGTTGTCATTGCGCCACCAGAGCCCGAGCCGGAACCGGAACCGTTGCCTGAGAAGAGTTTCGATTGGTGGTGGATTGTGGCGATTGCTGCCGCTCTGGTCGCAATCGCTCTGCTGGTGGGTTTGCTGTATTTGCGGTGATCTGCGTGTGATTTCCGGTGGTGAATTTCGGCCTCAGAACGGGGGGTCATCATTGTCGTCGCCATTGTCGCCGCCATCGTCGCTGTCTGGGTCGGTGTCGTTGTTGGTCGTGGTGGGTCTGGACTCGTTGGCGGGATTCGTGTCGCCATGGGTGGCGAGAGTTGCTGCAACCGCTGGGGTGTCGACCATCCCGGTCAGCCATTCCCGGGTGTGGGTGGTGTAGGTCCGGCCGGTCGGGCTGGTGAAGGTGATGCTGTCGTCCGGGTGATGTTCGGTGTCCCACAGTCCAAATGTTTTGAGGTCATGGTGAAACTTGCACAGGCACGCGAGATTGCAGGGACAGGTGACCCCGCTGTCTTGCTTGCCGGGGCAGAATTCGTCGGAGTGGTCCAGTTGACACCGCCACGCAGGTTGCCGGCAAGAGGGGAACCGGCAGGTTTGATCGCGTCTGGTTGACGTAGTCCCGTTGGGCCTGCCGCGGCCGGTAGGCGGTGCGGCCGAGGTCGAGCGCGGTGCCGCAGGTCGGGTTGACCGCGACAGCGGTGATGGTGGCAGCGCTGGCGGCCAGGGCGCGGGCCAGGTCCGCCGGGATCGTGCCGTGGCCGTCGAGTTCCCCGGGCAGGTCGTCAAGTCCGGCCAGGGTGGTCGCCGCGATGGTGACGTTCAACCCGGTGGCTCGGCCCTGGTGGGTGCCAAGCCCCCACATCGGCGGTGCCGGTGACGTACCGGGTTCATGGCATCGGCAGCTGGTCACAGCGCTGCTAGGCACACGCTCAGCGGCGTGCGTTGCCAGCACCGGGGCCGTCAACCGGTGCCTTGAGTCGCCCACCCGCGGGTTCGTCACCTGACCGCGGGTGGGCACTCACTGGGGGATCGTCGGCAATCACAAGATCGCCGGGACCGGCAGCAGCACCAGCCCCCCAACCAGGGTCGACCGTGCCGTTCCCGGCTCGTCGATCCCAGGCAGTGGGTGCTGCCGGTGCTGGCGGGTCCGGCACCGGGATCATCGGCTCCCGCCACGTCCAGGTCACCTGGTGCGGGGCCAGCCGGTGCGGCGGCCGGCGGGATCAGCGCGTGCGGGGCTCAGCCGGTGCGCGGCAGTCAGCGGGCGTCGCGGCCGGAGGTCAGTCGCTCGGGATCAGCGGGATCAGCAGGTGCGGGATCAGCGGGTCGCAGGCGATCAGCGGGATCAGCAGGTGCGATGCGCGGAGTCAGCAGGTCGCGGGCATCAGGGCGGGTTCGCGGGCGCGCGGCGGATTGGGTGTGGTTCGGGCAGGGCCGCCTGGGGTCGACGTTGGTGTGTCCCTTGCCCAGGATGGTGTGCAGGTGCACCGAGCCGTGGTCGGCGAGTTGGTCGAAGATGTCGGCGAACGCATCGGTGCGGAGCGCGTTGATCGTGCGGGTCTCCGTCGCGCAGCGGGAATTGATAAGCGCGATCTGATCGAGCACGGTGAACGCCGTGCAGGCCTTGTCAGCGGGCAGGTCGGCCCGGAACACCGACATCCCGTCCTCGCCGGCCCGCAGGGAAACGCTGCGGTTGCGACGCGCCGCCTGTTGACGTTTCTTCGCGGCCGCCGGGTCGGCAGCAATCACGGCCCGGTCCACGATGCCCCGCAACTGCCCCGCATTACGGGTCGCCGCCTTCGGGACCACGACGTCCTCCACCCGCCGCCGCAGGTCCGGCGGCAGGTTCTGGGTGCGATCGGCGATCACCAGCGACCGACCCCGGTCGATCACCCCGCGCTGCAGCGCGGTGAGCGTGACCGGTAGCCCGTCGGTGAAGTCGACAGCCTGACTGACCCGCCGGTCCGCGCTGATCGGCGACACCCGCAGCGCCGCAGCGACCTCCGCCGCGGCGACCTTGAACGCCGCCAACCCCAGCGCCTCACTGACGGCCGGGTCGCCATGAACCTGGACACCCGAACAGCCCAGATCCTCCTCCCCCGAACGGGTTCCGGGTGAACCGTCCGACGGCCCGGACCACCCGCACGCACGATCGGTGGACTTCTGATGCAGGGGTTGACCGGGTGCGGACGCATACCCGGTCAGATCCTCCGTCGGCGCGCAGACGCCCGGCCGGGCAAACGCAGCCAGATACCGGTGCTGCACCGCCTGAGTCCAGGACGCCAACCGCTCCGCGGCGCACGCCGCGTCCAGCAACCCGGTCGCCGACAGCCGCCGCCGGGCGATCGCGTCCAACATCAACGCCGTGGCCGGACCCGGATCCTCCGCCCGGGCGCGGGCCGCGACCCGATCCGCCCCCTGAACCGTCTCGGCCTCCTCCACCAAGTCCTCGAACGTCATCTCCGGTGCGGCGTCGTCCTCCGGCGGCGCGTCCGGCAAGGACAGGAAGTACCGCGCGAAATCGGACTCCAACTCACTGAATCCGGACGCGTCATCGACATCACCTGACCCAGCGAAACCGGCGGAACCAGTGGGGACGTCGGGGCACTCCGGTCGTTGCCTGTCGTGTCGTCGCTGCTCACACCCATTTTCGCCCCCGTCGAACTGGTCCTGAGAGTATCGTACATATGTTCGACAACGAGGTCAAGAGCGGCTACGATGGGGGTCATCACGGAAGCGTCAGCTGCATTCAGCGATGTACCAAGGGGGAGCAATGCTTGACCAGACATGGACGAGCTCGGGCGGTCGACCCAACACATGAGTGCGCTACTGCGAGGCCTACTACTCCGCTCGTACCTGCTACTCCGCGGGTGCACCGCTGATCATCCGCGCGTACCTGCTACTCCGCGCGTACCCGCTACTCCGCTCGTACCCGCACGCTCGCCGGTTAGACGAGTGCGCCGCGAATAGCCTGACTGACCGCAGCTGCGCCGATCTCGCTGAACAAGATTGTGTAGTGGTTGACTCCGAGCACATCCTGTCGATCGACGTTCGGGAGACGTTGCTGCCACACGTCTATCCAATCCGGCGGATACAGGCCCGGCTCCGCACCCAACATGCCCCGCTGCGCTCGGAGGAACGGCGTGCCTATGGGAAGCCGCCGCAGAGCGGGGAGCAGCCAGCTTTCGCTGCCCTGCAAGTCGACGGAATCGTCTGCCATTGCAGCGAACTTCGTAGTGGCGGTGAGATGTGGAGGTTCACCGACCAGGTCGTAGTCAACGTAGTCGGTCACCGCGTCGTTCCAGTCGTCGGCGAAGGCCGGGTGAACGCGGAAGAACTGTTGGTAGCTTTCACGGTCGGGAAAGGTCATCGACAGTCGTTCCTTCGCGGGACCCAGGCGGAGCGTCGTGAGCTCCTCGGGGGTGACTCCTTCTGGCGTTGGCAACGGCAAACCGCCGTCGACCAGCACGATCGACAGTGTCCGCGTCGGATAACGGTCGAACATAGAGAGTGCGGCCCATGCACCCATGGAGTGCGCGACCACCACCGCAGTCGGGATGCCGAGAAAGTCCATTGCGGCGATGATGTCCTCGGCGTGCTGGGCCATGCCGTATGGCCCCGGGAGATCGCGGGAGCGACCTCGACCACGCAGATCCGGCGCTACGACACGGACACCGGGCAACTGGTCCGCCACCGACAACCAACAACGATGCGTGGCGGTGACGCCGTGGATCGCAATCACGGTGGTGTCGACGGCCGACGTTCCTGCAATCTCCGTTCCACTGGGTTCAGGCTCCCAGATACCGACGCGCAGTTCGCCGCCACGGACCGGCACATCGACTGCTCGATAACGGGTCTGGATCGTCATCGGGTGATCCGCTCGCGACCGCCGGCGTACGCGGCACCAGTCGCTGTTGCCCTAGCGCCGGCCAAGGGCGCAGTACGGCTTGTGATTGCGGATTCAGACGTCGTCAGCATGCAGTCATTGTGGCCAACGGACCAGAAGCCATCGTGGCTGGGAGGGCAAGACCAGCGCGACAGCACCAGTACCACTACGAGAACGGAAGCAGGACAGACGAATCAGCCAGATTTAGCGTTGTCCCGCCCTCCCCCAGTGCCGACCAGACTTCCAGTTGGACCACGCCGCCGGCTAGCTCACCGAGTTGACCCTGCTCCTTCAACAAACCCTCATTATTGGTATAGCGCTCGTCGCCCCGTTCCGGATCGGTCGCGAAGTACCGATAGGTCTCGATCCGGTCCCAACTGCCGTCGCCCGTCAGGTCGTACGAAACGCGCACCTGAGTGGCGGATCCGACAGCTTCCCCGGCGTCGATCGCGAGGTCGAACTCGGTGGTACTGCCGGTCGGGATGAGCCACATGTTGGTTGCGGTGAAGACCAATGGCCGGTAGGGATCGCCGTCGCGGGTCTGGCCATCGCTGGGGTTCAGCGAGACCGACGACGGCGGACCGGACCGAGGGGTGAGTGTGCCGTCGGCCTGCGGAAAAAGTAGTGGGCTGGAAGGGATATCAGGACGAACAGGAGGTGGGCGGGAGGTTGACGGCGGCTGGCTGGGCGTTGCCGGGCTGATGCTGACTGAACCGGTCCCGGCAGCAGCACCCGACTGGGCGGCCGGCGACGTTGACGCTTGTAACACCGACGATTGCGACGACTCCGACTGCGAACTCAACGGCGACGAACCCAACGGCGACGAACCCGGCTGCTCGCTACCGCCGGCGGAAACTGTTGACTGCGTGGGATCTGCGGCTGGACTGGCGCATCCGGCCAGTACCGAGCCCAACAGACCCGCCAGGCCCAACACCGCAGCGACCAGCGAACCTCGAGCACCGGCGTTGGACACGAGACAACGTTATCCGAGTTCACCCGGTGCCTACCCCACTGGTGATCATGAGGTGCGGTGGCCGAGCAGATCACGGCCAACCACCCGGGGGCCGGCGAGGCGAAGGTAAAGCGGGCCAAGGTCGAAGCGGGACAAAGGCAAAGCGGGACCAAGGCAAAGCGAGACCAAGGCAGCAAGCGAGACCAAGGCAAAGCGAGACCAAGGCAAAGCGAGACCAAGGGCGAGCGGGGCAAAGCAGCACCAAGGGCGAGCGGGACAAAGGCAAAGCGGGACAAAGGCAAAGCGAGACCAGGACAAGCGGGCAAAACAGGACAAGGGCAAAACAGGACAAGGGCAAAGCAGGTCAAGGGCAAAGCAGGTCAAGGGCAAAACAGGTCAAGGGCAAGCCGGCCGACGGGTGCGAGGGCTGGGCGTCACGGAACCGCCATGACGACGCTCCGTGCCTGCGCCCCAACGTCCAGCGCTGCAGTGGGCAATGTCCCGGTGGCCCCGGTCGCTGTCACCGTTGCGGTCATGGAATACGGCCCCGGCGGGATGTCCCGGAAGATTGCAACCGGATCCCCCCCGCCGGCCGGAACCGCGGTGGTCTGCGGCGTTGTACCACCGGCCGGCGTCAGAGTGACCACAGCACCGGCAGTCGCTGTGCCCGCGATCGTCGCTTTCACCGTCAGAGTGACCGCGGCATACGGCAGCGTGATCGTCGGGGTCGGCGTCGTCGCCGGATTGACGGCCAGGGTCTGAACACCAAAGATCGTGCCGGCCGGCGTAGCGGTCAGCGTCTTGGTGCCACCGCCGAGGATCACCGGCAGAGCAGCCACCGAGGTCGAATTGGCAGCGATAGTCACATTGCTGGTCCAGGTGTTGCCGTCGCCCAACGGCATCGACAGCGCAACCGCTTGGCTCGGGCTGCCCGGAATTCGGCCGGTGATCGCCGTCAGCGCCACGGTCGGCGTAAAGGTGAAGCCCGCGAAATCCACTCTGTTCGTCCCGCGAACGACGGTCGCGGTCTGATCCGGGACCAGCAACTGTGGGGTAGTCGCCGTGTTGCGAACCCGGAATGTCCAGCCGGGCGTCGGTTCCAGACAGAAGCTGACGATACCGGCCGCCGTTCCCGTCGCCGGGACAGATGCTCCAGTGCCCGGCCGTAGCGCCGCAATGGTCGGCGAGCTTTGAAGATTCCCGTCGATGGTCAACGCCGCCTGGACGGGAACCTGCGGCGCCAGCAACGTCGCGGTTCGGCTGACGGTGACCGGGGGCGTCCCGTCGGCCGGCACGTTGAACGTGTTGGTGCCCGCCGGAACGGGGTTCACGGTCCATCCACCGGTCAACGTGGGCGCCCAGGTGTACGAACCAGTCGGCAGCAGCACGCTGACGACAGCGGAGCCGGCGCCGTTCGCGCCGGGGGTCACTGTTGCCGAGACTCTCGCAGTGACCCCGCTACGGGTCAGCTCGATCGGCAGGGTGCCGGTGGCGGGCTGGGCGGCACAGCCTTCCGGCCAGGTGACGGTCAACGTGGCGATTCCGAGTTGCAACTCGCGAGACACCTCAACAGTCGCGGACGGCGGGTTCGTTTCCCCGCCCGGCGGGATCGCGGGAGTCGGGCGCGGTGGATCCGGCACGTCGAAGGCTGTGGTCTCGAACGGCCCGAACGCGGAACCAGACCCAGCAGGGGTGACCAGTAGGGTCCAGCTTCCGGTGGGCACCTGAGGTGCAGTCACGGTGTACGGACTGGTGGTGGAGACGGTGAAACCGGACAGCGCGGCGTTAGGCGGGATCGTCCCGGCCGGCTGGGTGTTGGGCACCGGTTGGAATGTCACCTGCGCTCCGGCCAGCACCGTCGGGTCGGCGGTCGTGGTCAACGTCATCGTCACCGTCCGGGTAATTCGGGTGGTGACCCTGACTGTCACCGGAACCGGTGCGTTCTGCGAATTCAATGGGATCGCGCTGGAGAACACCCGATTCCACCCGGGTGCGTCGACCATCGCCGTATAGGTGCCGTCCTTGACCAGGTTGAAAGCGAATTCGCCGGTGGTGGACGTGGTCACGTCCGGGACCGGTTGATTGTTGATATCGGTAGCGAAAATCTCAACGTTGGCGAACTGCCGCAGGGACACCACGGCGCCCGCCAGCGGCTGGCCACTCGAATTCAACACAGTGCCCGATTGGCCGCTAGCGCGCAGAGCCAGGTCCAGTTTGACCGGTGGCGGCGGTGTGCCTGCGAACAACTGGACCTGTTGCGAGACCGGACGGTAGCGGTCGTCCGTCGGGGTGAACGCGACGGTGTACACGGCGGGGATCAACCCGGCGAAGTTGATGGACTTGGGGGTACCACCGAACACGGTGGTACCCGAGTCGGCCGGATCGCAGTTGGCAGCATCGACGGCTGTCAGCGTGCAGGTCCGGGTCACGTCGTTGCCGAGTACGGTCACCGAACCGACCGGCAGGATCGCGACCCCGCCGCTGATCAGCTGCACCGGCAAGGTCAAGGGCGTGACCTGCAGAGAGATCGTCAACGCCCCATTGCCGTCGACCGGGAAGGTGCCGGGGAGCAGGGTGGCCCCGAGAATCTGCACCGTCCCAGTCGTGGTCTCGTAACCGGGAAGGCTTGCAGTGATCCGGTAGAACCCGGACAGCAGGCCTTCCCGGCTGTTCGATCCGGTGATCAGGCCGGTGCCGTCGGACGCCGTGCTGATCGAGAATGGATCCCCGATGGGCGGCGCAGCCGGATCCGCGGACGCCACCTGCTGGGCCGAGACAGCGACGGAGGAGAGCACGGCGGAGGTCGGGGAAGTGGAACTGGCTGCCCAGGTTCGCAGCGGGATGCGACCGAGCTGGGTCAGGGTCATTGCACACCGGTTGACTCCGGGATGCAGACCGTTGGTGGGATTCACCCCCGCCGCGTCCGTGCAGGTCAGCGCCGACAACTGCACCGTCCGGGTTTGGAATCCCGCCGCCCTGACCTGGACGGTGTAGCCGGTGTTGAACGTCGACAGTGCCCCCAGCTCGATCTGCGACGAGTTGGCCGGTGCGAGCAGGTTCTGCTCGCCGTTGCCGCCGGTCAATCGAACTGCGGCACCGTTGGGTGGGACAGAGCCCGGGCCGATGACATCGCTACTGAACTCAAGGGTCGTCTGCGCGAATCGGCTGAGGATCAGCGGCGGCGGGGTGCAATCGCCCGGGCCGTCACCGCAGGTGAAATCCAGCGGTTGGCTTTCAAAGCCACCCAGCGTGCCGCTGATTTGGTAGGTACCCGGCCGAATTAATCCAGTGGGCGCACCCTGTTCCTGCCAGATCAAATTACCGGCGGCATCTGCTGTCAGTGTGGTCCCCGGCAATGGTGTCGGCCCGGAGACCACCGAATAGGTCCCGTCGGCCGGGCTGACGCCGACCTGCGGCGTCGGGAGCAATTGCACCGTGCCCCTGAAGGTCGGATTCCGAACCAGGGTGAAGGGCGATGCAAAGGCACACGGCTCACCAAGGGGGCAGATGACGTCCGCCGTCGCTGTTCCCCAGCCGAGCAAACTTGCTTGCAAGGTATATCGGCCGGGCGCTGCCAGATTCGAACTGAACGTGGGGTCAACCCATTGCAACGTGCCTGTGCCGTCTGGGCCGACGGAGGTCTCGGTGACGGTGACCTGACCCGCGCCCGGCGGTTTGCTGAGCACGGTGATGGCGCCAACCGGTAGAGCCGCCGGGAGGCGCGGCGGGCTGGGATTCACTGGATTCGAGGTCAGCTTCAGATTGTCGGTCGGTGACGGCTTCGCTGACACGGTGATCACGGGAAGTGTTTTGACCGGCGAGTTGTCGTTGACGATCTGCAGCTTCGCGCCAAGCGCGCTTTCCGTCTTGAGGGTCTCCGAGACCGAGACCGTCACCGGCAGGGCGACCAGGGATTTGCCGGCGATATTCATCGGGCGAATTGCTGCCGCATCCGTGATTCCCCCTGCCGGACAACCCGCGGTTGGCCCTGTCGGCGGGGTGACGGACGGATCCGGAACGACGGCGAAACAGCCGTTGATGTCGGTGATCAACGTTGCCGAGGCGAAGACCGGAGTCAGCCCGTTGTAGCCGACAACGCCGGTGACGGTGACCTGCGCACCGTCCACACCAACGGGATTGATTTCCCCGGCATTCGTCACAATCTGGCCGATCACCGTCCCGATGGATCTGGTCAGCACCAGGACGACGTCAGCGGTCTGATTCAGCTGGGCGGACTGATCAATGGTTGCCGTACCCGCATCGCCGGTTGCGGTCACGGAATAGCGCAAATTGTCCAATCCCGTCAACAGCGCAATACCATCAGGGCCGCTGATTGCCGTCGCGGCGGTGTTGTTACCAATTTTCGCGACGACGGTCGCGCCGGCCACCAGCGTCAATTCAGCCGTTTCCGGATTCGGTTGCTCGACGGTCACCGAAATCCGGCCCAGCCGGTTCAGGACCGGGTCGTAGTTGGCGTCACTGGCGAGCTCTATCTGAAGGTTGAACGGTTCCGGCGCGACGTACTCGGGATCGCTGAGCAACACATACGCGGTATATCCGCCATGGGTCAGCCCGCGTACCTGATAGGTGCCGTCCGGTTTCACCAACCCGCAGCGGATGGCGGCATCCGTTCCGACAGCGCAGGTGCCGGCAGCGACGTCGGCCGTACAGGTGGCGCCGTCCGGCGGTGCCGGGGCGCCGGCCGCGGTGACGACCACGCAGGTGGTGCCGGTCGGGAAGCCGACCTGAGTGGTGATCCGACCCGCGAGCATGCCGAGAGGCGCCATGCTGACCTGCGGCGCGATGGTGACCGTGCCCTGTGCGACCTGCACCGTCACGGCGGCCGGCTCGTAACCGGGGGCGGTGAGATCCACCGTGTAGAGGCCGGGCACCAGCCCGGGATGGTCGGTGTCGCCGTCGGCGGGCAGCACGTACGGATCGGCCGGCGGGTACTGGGCCGAGACCGTCTCGGTCGGGGCGTTGACCTCGATCTGCCCGGTGTTCGGGTCGATCACCGGCACTTGCACCGAGGCTGTGACCCGCAGGGATCGTTCGGGTCCGGCGCCCGATCGCAGGTCAGCGTGCTCCCGGTGCGAGCGTCGACGACCCGGCCCTGGATGTGCGCCGTCGCCGGCAACTCGGTGTCGGCAGAACTGAGCAGCGTCAGGTCGGCGACCGCGTCGCCGGCCGCAGTGACCTCGACAGTGACCGATGACGGCACCCGGCCGAACATCGACCCGGTCAGCACATAGACCCCGGGCGGTACCCCGGTGAACCGGAACGATCCGGGTGGGTCGGAGGTGGTCATCGTCTTCACCGAACCGGCCGGGCCGGTCAGGGTCAGCCCGGCACCGACCAGCCCGCCCTCGGCCGGCTTGCTGCCCGTCGCCGGATCGCCGAGACGGTGCCGGTGACCACGCCGTCCGCCCTGGTGAGGGTGATGTCCAGTTCGACCGCCCCGGCACCGGCCGCGAGGCTGATCTGCCGGACCTGGTCCTGGTAGCCGGAGCCGGAGACGGTCAGCGTGTAGTCGCCCGGGGTCGGCAGATCCGGCAGGGTGAACCGGCCGACCGGACCGGACGTCACCGTGGTCGCGGTGCGGGTCGTCGTGACGTCACCGGACTGGCCGGTCACCGCCACCGCGATCCCGCCGATGCCGCCGAGTTGGCCGAGCTGATCCTGTACCGGACACCTGCCCGGTGATCGCCGCGACGCCGGCCACCAGCGTCAGGTCCGCCGTCTCCGATGCGGCGGCACCGACCGTGACCAGCGACGATGCGGTGCCGTACCCGGGGCTGGCCACCGAGACCAGGTAGGTGCCCGGGGTGGACAGACCGCTGACGTTCCAGCTCCCCGGCGTGCCGTCGCCGCCCGGCGACACGGTCGACGTCTGCAACGAGACCCGGCCGTCGGTGATCGTCACGGTTGCCGCGCCGACCGGCCCGTTGGCGCTGTTGACCGTTCCCGGACAGCGCGCCCTTGCCGGCGACGAGCTCGACCTTCAGCGGATCGGCGTCGGCCAGCGTCGCGGCATTCACGATGAACCGCTGCGTCTGGTAACCCGCCCGCGCGAACGTCAGCAGATAGAAACCCGGCGCCCGGATGCCCGCCATCGAGAACGATCCGTCCTCCGCGGTTTCCGTGGTCACTGTCGGCGGATCATCGGCTCTGGTCAGCCGCAGCGCGGTGGACGGAACCTTGCCGAACGCCCCGATCGCGGCCCGCAGGCCGGACGCGGTGGCCTCGTCGGTGACGCCCGCTGCTGCCTGCGCGCCGGCCGCGGCGGCCTCGATCAGGCTGGTTGGCGCGAGGATGACCGTGACCCCGCCGGATCCTGGCCGGTGACCAGGCCGCGGAGGCTTTCGCCGGCGGCAGCGGCTCCGGAGCACCGTCGGCGCCGGGCTGCGCCATCGGCACCCGGCTGGCCATCGGCACCTGCGGCGCCGTCGGTTCCTGGCTGGCCATCAGCGCCTGTTGAGCCGTCGGCGCCCGCAGCCGCACCGGCATCAGCGCCGGTGCTACTGGCCCCGGCCGTGTTACTGGTATCCCCGGTGAAGTAGGACGTGATCCGCGGGATGGCGACGATCGCCAGACCGACCCAGAGCGCGACGACGAGCACCAGCGCGACTGACCTGACCAGCGCGCCGCGGAACACCGGCCGGGCCCGCACGGTCGCCCTCGACGACGACCGGCGCGCCCTGGCCGCGGACCGCGATGGCATAGGTGTGCACCTCGCTGGTCCCGAACAGCCGCGGCTTGCGGACCCGAGCACTGCCCGCGCACGCCGACCGTCCGGCCGGCCGGAACGTCGACGACGTCGTGCTCGAGCCGCAGCGAGATCCCCTGCGGCACATGTGGGTTGCAGGGACAGCTCGCGGTCTCTGCTGGGAAGGATTGGTGATCCGGAGCTGAACCTTGCGGCCGAACACAGCGGTGGCCTGCACCGGGTCGACGGCCAGCATCGGCGCGCTCCCGGCTGCCGACGGCCAGAGTGGACTCCGCGGTGCTCATCACCGGGCCGGCGGTGCCCAACGGGTCGAGCGACTCGACGGCCACCACGAAGGGGTAGCTGGCGCTCAACGCGCCGGGTTCCGGGCGGATCGTCAGCGCGATCGTGGTGACCTCGCCGGGTTGCAGCGCGATCATCATCGGCGCCGGCACCCAGCCGGGATCCAGCCCGTGCACCATCACCGTCAGCTGCGCCGGTTGCGGTCCGGGGTGCCGCACCTGCACCTCGAGCACGATGCCGACACCGGCACCGCAGTGGCGATCTGCGGGTGCGATGGTGACCTCGGGTGCTGCCGGGTTCACCCCGGGGCCGGGCGTCATGGATTACCTGCCGGAACGCGGGGTGCAGGTACTTCTGGTACCGGTTCGTTCGGCACGACCGCCGGCGGCGGCGGCGGGCGACGGTGCTTGTCGTAGCGGCTGTCGGGTTGATGGTGCTCGGCGCCGGGCAGCAGGCGGCTTGTTCCCGACGGTGATGTTCAGCACCGCAGCCTGGCTGGCGTTGAGCACCAGGGTGGCCGAGCCGATGGCACCCAGGCGTGCTGCTGCGGACCTCGAGCACGTAGGCCTGCGGGGCGTCGACGTCGGCGAAGGTGTACGATGCCGTTCGCGTCCGGTGGTGGTCCGTCTGGGCTGATTGCGCCGGGTACTCCGAGGCGCGGTAGAGCACGACCTCCAGGCCGGGCAGCGGTTGCCGGCCTGGTCGGTCACCGTGCCGGTGATCGACGCCGGCGGGATCAGCACCGGGTTGTAGACCAGCGTCTGACCGGCGACGACGGTGACGATGACGCTGGTCGGGGTGGTCCCGCGGCGGCTGACCGACAGCGTGTACGTGCCGGGCACGATCCCGCCGACCTGGTAGGCACCGACCGCTGCCGGCCGGCTCCGATGCGCTGATCACGCGTGTAGGTGTCGGCGCCGGAGGTCAGCGTGACGACCGCCTCACCGACCGGGCTGCGTGCTGCCGTCGGGGCTGCGCTGGCTGACCACTCCCGGACACGCTGGCGAACGCCGACGTCATCGCCACGCTGATGCCGCTCGGACCGACCCCCGAACCGGCGACGTGACAGGTTGCCGGCGGCGTCCAGGGTCACCGCGACCGTCTGCGATTCCAGGTCGGGTCGGCTGAACGTCACGGTGTACGGGCTGGGGATCGCCAGGCCGGCGATCGTCCAGCCGCCGACCGTTCCGGTCGACTGGGTCACCGTCTGCACCGTCGCCGTCCCGGCGGTGACGGTCACCGTCACGCCCGGCGCCGGCGCGTTCCCGGGCAGGGTGGTGACCACGCCGAACAGCGACCCGGACGACCGGGCCAGCGCGAGTTGCACCCCGGTCAGCCGCTGACCGTCGGCCAGCGAGACCGACGTGGTCTGCGGGCTGAAGCCCGGCGAGCTCACGGTCACCGAGTAGGTCGCCGGGGTGACCAGTCCGCGCAGGATGAACTCCCCGACCGTGCCCTCGGTCAGCGACACCGTCTCGACCGTCGTCGTGCCGGTGGTCGCGGTGACCACCGCGCCGCCGAGCGGCCCGTCCGGTCCGGTCACCATGCCGCTGATCTGCGCCGTCGCCGGTGCGCAGCCGCAGCTGGACCCCGGTCCGCGATTCGCCTCCGGTCAGGTCGACCCGTTGCGATTCGGTGGCGAACCCGGTCTTGCTGACGACCAGGTCGTAGATCCCCGGCGAGGCGAGGTCGGTGACCTCGAACAGCCCGTCGGAGCCGATCGGTACCGATGTCAGCACGGCGCCGGCCGGTGCCTGGCCGGTGACGGCCGCCTCCTGATCGGCAACGGCCGCGGATCGGCGGGCAGGAACTCGACCGGCACCTGCACCGTCAGCACCGCCCCGGCGACATCGGTACCGATCACCTGACCGGACACCGATGCCGGCAACCCGCCCATGGTGATCTGCAGGTCGGTGAGCTGCTGCCCGACGTTCAGCGTGATCTCCTTGGCATCGGATCGCGGTCAGCGCGTTCTGGTACCAGATTTCGGCGAAGCCGGCGCCGCGCACCCGGAGTTTGTAGGTCCCGGCCGGCAGGTTGTCCGATCGCCCACTTGCCGTCGTCCCCGGTCGCGGTGTTGCGCGACCGGCGTCGTCAGCTCGATGCGGCCTCGAACAGCTCGACGGAGACCCCGGCGACCGGCGCCCGTTGGTCAGCAGCAGCACGCTGCCGCCCGAGGGACGACGAGCCGGCCAGCGCATCGGAGTTCCGCGCGGCGGCCACCTGGATCGCCAGATCGCGATCCGCCGCCGACTGCCCGACCAGCGCGGTCAGCGCGATGGTGATGACGGTGGCGAAAACGGTGGCCGCGAACAGCAGGCCGAGCAGCGAGAGCAGGCCGCGGCTGAGCCTGGCCTTCTGCACCAGGGTGCCGGTGGCCAGCGGCTCGGGCGGCGGGGCCAGCGGCGCGGGTGGCGGCAGCGGCTCGGATGGCGGGCAGCGGCTCGATCGGACTGCCTCGTCGGAACCGCTTCAGTGGGCCGGGCTGCGGCAGCCGGGTGCAGCGCGGTGGCCGGATCAACAGCCCGAAGGTCCGGACCACCGGCTGCCCGAACCAGCGCCGCGGGCCGGTCGCCTTCAGATCGGCGATCGCCTGGTCGCCGGGTGCGAGCGAGAGCACCGGCGGCTCGAAGACGAACTGCATGACGTCCTCGGCGTCGGTGCCGGTCAGTTCCGCGGTGACCGGGGTGTTGCCGGTGTTCTCCAGCACCACCCCGAAGGTGCCGCGACTCGCCGCCGATCACCGTCATCGGCGACATGGTGACCCGCAGCGACTCGGCCGGCCGGCACCATCAGTTCGATCTCGGCGATCGAGATCGCCTGCGGCGGAGTCAGTTCCCGGACCTGCACGGCCATCCGGCGTTCACCGGCCGCGACGCCGGGCGGGATCCGCACCACCGCCCGCACCGTCTCGGACGCGTCCGGGAACAGCGACAGGTTCTCGGTCTCCAGCGTCACCCAGGCCGGGTCGGCGCCGAGCACCCGCAGGTGGTAGCCGCCGATCAGGGTGCCGGTGTTGTGCACCGTGACGTGGATCTCGACGGCGTTGCCGTCGCCCAGTTCGACCCGGTCCGGGGTGAGGAAGACGCGCATCGCTACCCACCGCCGGATCTGCTGCTCGGCTGGATCGGGCGGCAGGGCGAAATCGGCCGTCGCCTGACCGCCGGCCGTCACCGTGACCAGGGTGGTCCGGGCCAGGCTGGACGGGTCGGCGGCGGTCACCGTGTAGGCGCCGATGGGCAGACCGGCGATCACATAGCTGCCGGCGGCGCTGCCCGGCGAGCGCCGACGACGAGGTGACCGGCCAGGACCGCTTGCCGTCCGTCGCGGTGACGGTCGCACCGCTGATCGGCGCGCCGGCCGGCGTCGGTGACGGTGCCCGCTGATCCGGCCGAGCGAGTCCGCCATCGTGACGGTCAGCGGCGCCGTGTCGTTGCGCCGAGCTGGACCGGCACGGTCGTCGGCGCGAAGCCCTCCTTGTCGAAGGTCAGGGTCAGCGACGCGCCGGCGGGCAATCCGGCGAAGGAGAACGCGCCGACGGTGCCCGCGGTGAGGGTGTTGGTGACCGGTGGGTTCGTCATGCCGCCGACGGTGACCGTCGCGCCGCCGATGCCGGCGCCGTCGGTACCGACCAGCACCCCGCTGAGCTGACCGGTCCCGGACGACAGGGAAACGGCCAGGTCGTCGCGCCGCTGACCGGCGGTCGAGATCGACCACGACGGTGGTGCCGCCGTAACCGGCACCGCTGACGGTCAGCACGTAGGTGGCGGGCGTCGGCAGGTCGCCGAGGACGAACCGGCCGACGTCGCCGGTGGTCGGGGTGCCGGTGGTCACCGTCTTGCCGCCGACGGTGGTGGTGACGGTGACGCCGCCCAACGGGGCGGTGCCGTCGGTGACGACCCCGGAGATCTGCCCGGGACCGGCGGTGAGCAGCAGCGTCGGCTGGATCCGCTGCGAGGCGCCGTCCACGGTGGTTTGCACCACCGACGGCTGGTAACCCTGCGGCCGCGAAGCTGAGCTCGTAGACCGCGGGTGCCGGCAGGTCCGGACAGTTGGTAGGCGTTGTTGCCGTCGGTGGTGGTGGTGGCGACGTCCTGGCCGGCGTTCGCGCCCTGGGTGGCCCTGCGCGATGATCGTGGTGACGACGTGCTGGGTGTCCCCCAGGTCGACCGCGCCGGTGATCGATGCCGGCTGACCGGTGATGACCACGTTGATCCCCGGGGTGACCGAGGCGGATGCGGCGAGCACCGGGACCGCGCCGGCCTGATCGGCAGCGCCGGGTAGTAGACATCGGATCGAAGCCGGTGGCGCTGAACCGCAACAGGTAGCTGGCCGGGAACAGCCCAGCGACCTGGTACGACCCGTCCGCCTGGGTCGCCGACGACGCCGCCAGCACGAGGCCGCCGTCCGGGGTGGGCCGCAGCGCGTCCACCTGGATCCGGCCGACCGGTTCGCCGCTGCTGGTCGCGGTGACCGTGCCGGCGATCGTGCCGCCGAGGCCGGACGTCATACTGCCGTCCTTGGGCATCATTCCGGTCGGGACCGGCTCGCCGGTCGCGCCGGTGTAGGCGGCCGGGGCGATGTCGGTGGCGACGAAGAACGACGCCGGCGCGGTCTTGGTCGGCGGGTCGGCGCGAACACCTCGCCGCAGGCCGAACAGGAACACCGCGGCCCACAGCGCGATGATCGACAGCAGGATCAGCGCGGTCAGCATGCCGCGGGTGATCCAGGGTCGCTGACGCAGCAGTCAGCGACAACGGTCTGCGGCGGGCACGCCCCCGATCGGTCGCGCGCAGCGGCGACATCCGGGTCCGTCCGGCAGGTCGACCGGCGGGACCGGTCGGGCGTTCCGTCGACCGTTGCCGTCGCGGTGACGGTGACCGGCCGGTCCAGTTCCGCACCGAGGATCATTCGGGGACCACGGACCTCGACCAGCACGTCGCAGGACCGGCCGGCCTCCAGCAGCACCCGCTCCGGCGTCACCCGCGGCGTGATGACCTTCTCCGGGTCGGTGGCGGCCAGCGCGATCTCGAGCCGGGCGTTGCCGGAGTTGGTCACCGTGACCACGAACCGGCGCCGTGCGGTGCGCCCGGACCACCTTCGGTCGAACGGCCAGCAGGTGCTCGGCCCTGGTCGGCACCATCAGGTCGAGATCGAGGTACTCCGGCGCGATGCCGTCCTGCCGGGAGTGGATCTCGACGGTGACCGGATGCCGGCCGGCCGGAAACGCGGCCGGGACGCCGAGGTTGACCGTGAGCCGGCCGGTGGCCTCGGGGAACAGTGCCAGCACGGGTGGCGAGGTGCTGACCTGCCGCTCGGGCAGACCGATGACCCGCGCGGTGATGCCGTCGATGACCGGGCCAGTGTTGATCACATCGAGGTCGACGGCCGCCGAAGAACCGGGGTCGAGATCGATGAGCGTGGTTCCGGCTGTGACGCGCACGTCTCAGCCGCCGGGCCGTGGCAGGGGCCGAGGCAGGGGTGCGACGAGGGCAGAAACCCGCTCGACGCTCGGCGGCAGGTCGAAGAACGGCGACGCGTCGCCGGCCGTCGTCACGATCAGCTCGAACGACGGTTTGATCGCGCCGCCGACCGTCGACCAGACGTCCTTGGCCCGGGTGTTGTCGTAGGGCGCGATGGTCAGCTGGATGTTGGCGTTGACCTCACCGTCGAGGAGTTCCGCCGGCAGCACCTGGTTGTTCATCACGCAGGCCAGGGCATCGCCGAGCAGCTGATGTTCGTCCCGCACCACCCCGGCCCAGGCCGACACCAGGTAGTGCAGTTCGAGCATCGGGATCTGGTGCCGGCGCTGCGGCCGGCCGTTCACCGTCCGGTCGGCGGACGGCCGCGGCGGCTGCGGCGAGCGACCGACGCCGAACAGGAACAGGTTGACGGTGATCCGGCTCAGCTGCGCCGACCAGGTACCGGACGGCGACTCGAAGGAGACGTCACCGACTGCTTCGGGCAGCGGAAGTCCGTTGCGCAGCAACGCTTCCAGTCCGGTATCGACGGTCGGGATGATCATGCGGTGGGCGCCGCCGTGCGTTCGGCGCAGATGCACTCCGGTGAGCGCAATGGTGTCGTCATTTGGCCCCCCGACGGTTACGGGTACATCGGTTCGAGCCCACCATTGCGCTCGCCGGAGTGCATCGGGCGATCGCCCTATGTTGGCCGGAGCGGTCCGCCGTACTGAAATGCGGTGGCCGGGATCCGCCGACCGAGCTTGGTGTACTCCCCCACCGCGGCCGCCACGACGTGCCGCATTCCGGGCGGCACACCCTCGATGGCCGCGTCATATCCGGCGGCGACCACGATGTTCCGGATGTCGCCGCCGGTCAGTTCCACCGCCGCAGCGAGGTGACCGGCATCAATCGGGATCGGCAGGGTCCTGGGCGCCCAACCGGGCGGCGTGGCTCTCCCAGAGCCGCTTGCGGGTGGGGATGTCGGGGTCCGGGAAATGCACGATGAAACTGAGCCGGCGGCTGAAGGCCGGGTCGAGGTTGCCCCGCAGGTTGGTGGCCAGAATCGTGATGCCGTCGAACTGTTCCATTCGCTGCAGCAGATAGGCGACCTCCTGGTTGGCGTACCGGTCGTGCGCGTCCTTGACCTCGGAGCGTCGACCGAACAACGCGTCCGCCTCGTCGAAGAACAGCACGACGTTCAGACTCTCCGCCTGCTGGAAGACCCGCTCCAGGTTCTTCTGGGTCTCGCCGATGTACTTGTCCACGATGGCCGACAGGTCGACCCGGACGATGTCCATGCCGAGCTCGGCGGCCACCACATGGGCGGCGAGGGTCTTCCCGGTACCGGGGCTGCCGCTGAACAGCGCGGTGATCCCACCACCGCTGCCGCCGGATTCGACGATCAGCCCGCCGGCCACCAGCCGTTCCCGATGCCGGGCCCAGCCGACCAGTCGATGGATCGACGCGCTGACAGGTTCCGGCAGCACCAGATCGGCGAAACCCACGTCGTGCGCCGGAACGGGGACGGCCGCACCGCTCACCCTCCTGGCCGCCTGCCGCACCAGGTCAGCGGTCAGCGGAACATCGGTGCTGGTGGCAATCAACTGGGCGTAGCGCGCGGCCTGCGGTCAGCGTTTCCGGCGACGAGTCGGAGTCCGTCGAGAGCGCCGGGCGGAATCGGGGCACCGGCGATCGTCGCCCAGAGCTGTTCGGCGTCGTCCGGGGTCAGCCGTGGCGCGTCCAGCTGCAGCGGGCTCACCGACGGTGCCCAACCCGGATCCCACGGCCCGGTACCGACCGCGATCACCGGCACAACGGGCCCGGACAGCACGGCGGCGACGGCGCCGTTGTCCCCGGTGAACAGTCGTTGCGCACCGTCGAGCAGCAGGCAGCTGCCGAGCAGCGCCGCCTCCCGGACGGCCGACCGCAGGAAGACCGCCGCCTGGCCATCGGCGAGTTCCATCGGCACGGCGAGAGTCAGTGTGCGGACGCCCATCTCGGCCAATGAGCCAACCGCCATCGGCAGCCCGGCTGCCCCGTGCGGGGCGTGCAGCCAGACCAGGCTGACGCCGCTGTCCAGTGCCGCGGCCAGCAATTGCCGGCCGGCCAGCTGCAGCGGCACCGGATCGAGCACCGCGGACGCGAGGTCCGGGTCGGGCAGGTCGAGTCCGCGCAGGTGCGCCACCACCCGGTCGGGACACCAGAACTCCCTGGTCAGCCACGGTCCGGTGGTTGTCGCGTCGATCAGCGCCACTCCACGCAGGTGGCTGGCGGATCCCAGCCGCCCACTCGCCGCCGCGGACAGCGACGACACCCCGATCAGCTCCAGCGCGAGTCCGATGCTCGGCCGGCTGGGCACGGTCCCGCCGCGAAGCAGCCCGTAGGCCAGCGCGATGTTGGCATCGAGGTCGGCGGCGGCGGCGATCAGCAACAGGTCACGATCGGTCTCGTCCAACCCGAAGACGTCGCCGAGCTGGTCAAGACATCCGGAGTCCTGCCGCCGCCATCGATGATCGAACGCCGGCCGGTCGAATAGTCCTGCTGGAGCACCCGCAGCGTCCCGTCGAGACGGGCGAGCTGATCGTGGTCGACGGCGCCACGGCGGTCCGCGACGGCCGTTGACAGTCGCTTGACCAGGTCGATCAGGCGCGCTCGCATATCGCCCTCTGCCGATTGGTCGACTGTCACTCATCAAACGGCGACTGTCGACAGCACATCGGGCGAGTGCCCTATCTCGGGTCGGACGCAAACGGGACGGTCCGCGATGCGGATCCGTCCCGTTTCCGGTGCAGCGTGACCAGCTGCGGCTGCTGACTACTTGACAGTTGCCTTGGCGCCGGCGTCCTCGAGCTTGGCCTTGGCCGCCTCGGCGACCTCCTTGGTGGCCTTCTCCAGGATGGCCTTCGGGGCCGCGTCGACGAGGTCCTTGGCTTCCTTCAGACCCAGACCCGAGACGAGCTCGCGAACGGCCTTGATGACCTGGACCTTCTTCTCGCCGGCGGACTCGAGGACGACGTCGAACTCGTCCTGCTCCTCGACGGCCTCGGCGGCAGCGGCCGGACCGGCCGGACCGGCAACGGCGACCGGGGCGGCGGCGGTGACGCCGAAGGTCTCTTCGAACTGCTTCACGAACTCCGACAGCTCGATGAGGGTGAGCTCCTTGAAGGCTTCGAGCAATTCGTCGGTGCTGAGCTTCGCCATGATGGGCGTCCTTTCACATCTACTGCCCGGCTGCGTTCTTTGCGCGACGGGTGAGTATTTCGGTGGGGGACGATCGGACCAGTACCTGGCCGACCGGGTGGTGCTGGTCGGATCAGGCCTGCGGGGCCTGGTCCTGATCTTCTGCTGTTGCAGCTTCGATGTCGTCGACTTCGGCGATGCCTCTTCGACGATCGTCTCCTCGGCAACGGCGGCCTCTTCGACAGCCTCCTCCGCGACGGCTTCGACGACCGCTACCTCTTCGGCCGCAACCTCGACGATCGCGGCTTCCTCGGCAAGCGCCTCGACGATGACCGCCTCGGCGGCCTCGTCATTCCCGGCGAGCACCTCAGCGGCGGCAATCTCATCGGCGACAGCCTCGATGACGGCGACCTCTTCGGCTGCGGCCTCGACGATGACGACCTCTTCGACCGCTGCCTCGACGACAACTTCTTCGACGGCCGCTTCGATGGCGGCAACCTCTTCGGCCGCCTCCTCGACGACTTCCTCTTCGGCAACAGCCACTGCGGCGATCGCCTCAGCGACAACCTCGAGGGTTTCGCCATCGGCGATCCGCTTGTCCTGCAGCGCCGCAGCCAACCGCGCCACCTGCGAGGGCAGGGCGTTGAGGACGATCGCGGCCTTGGTCAGGGTGGCCAGCATGGCGCCGGCCATCTTGCCCAGCAGGATCTCGCGCGACTCGAGGTCGGCGAGCTTGGAGACCTCGGCGGACTCGATCTTGCGACCGTCGAGCAGCCCGCCCTTGATCACCAGCAGTGGGTGGGTCTTGGCGAAGTCGCGCAGCGCCTTCGCGGCATCGACCGGCTCACCGGCGATGAACGCGACCGCGGTGGGACCGACGAACATGTCGTCGAGCCCGGTCACCCCGGCGTCGGCGGCTGCCCGCTTGACCAGGGTGTTCTTAGCGACGGTGTAGGCGGTGTCCTTGCCAAGGGACCGGCGGAGCTCAGTGAGCTGCGCCATGGTCAGACCGCGGTACTCGGTGACCACCGCGGCGCTCGAGGTGCGGAACCTGTCCGTGATCTCGGCGACCGTTGCGACCTTGTCGGCCTTCGGCATGCGTCGCCTCCTTCCTGACATCTCAAAAGTCGTATCGGTGCGGCAACTGCCGACACCGGCCACCGGAGATGGTCGGGAAAAGGCCCGGAAATGGCGAACGCCCCATGCGCATGGGCACGGGGCGTGAGAATGGCGACCGGGATGGGCTGCTGGTCTGACCTCGTCCTCCTGCGCGGGCCGCCCGGAACATTCTCCGGAACCTTCACCTGTTCAGCCTAGTGGCAAGCACGATGTGCTCGTCATGAGCGTCTACAGGAGCCGACGGTCTTCGGTGGATCGGTGTCCAGGGTACGGGACCGGGCTGTCGGGACCAAATCCTCCCGGGAAACGACTGAACCGCCACGGACCCCTGACGGTCGGTGGCGGTTCAGACGATCAGACCGCTGGCCTTACACCTCTTCGCTCTCCAACAGGTTCCGGGTGCGGGTCGGGTCGACCAGGATGCCGGGGCCCATCGTGGTCGCGAAGGCGACCTTCTTCAGGTAACGACCCTTGGCGGCGGCGGGCTTCGCCCGGAGCACCTCGTCCAGCGCGGCCGCGTAGTTCTCGACCAGCTTCTCGGTCGGGAAGGAGACCTTGCCGATGACCAGGTGCAGGTTCGCTGCCTTGTCGACCCGGTAGTTGATCTTGCCGCCCTTGATCTCGGTGACAGCCTTGGTGACGTCCGGGGTGACGGTGCCGGTCTTCGGGTTCGGCATCAGGCCACGCGGGCCGAGGATGCGGGCGATCCGGCCGACCTTGGCCATCTGGTCCGGCGTCGCGATGGCGGCGTCGAAGTCGAGCCAGCCACCCTGGATGCGGGCGATCAGGTCGTCGCTGCCGACGGCGTCCGCACCGGCGGCCTCGGCCTCGGTGGCCTTGTCGCCGACCGCGAACACGATGACGCGGGCGGTCTTACCGGTGCCGTGCGGCAGGTTGACGGTGCCGCGGACCATCTGATCGGCCTTGCGGGGGTCGACGCCCAGCCGCATGGCGACCTCGACGGTCGCGTCCATCTTGGTGGCGGAGGTCTTCTTCGCCAGTTCGGCGGCCTCGAGCGGGGAGTACAGGTGCTCGCGGTCGACCAGTTCGGCGGCCTGCCTGTAGGCCTTGCTGCGCTTCATGTTCATCTCCTGGATCAGGTATGCCGGGACAGTTGTCCCTGGCGGAGGTCGTGGTTCCGCGGGCCGCGCTCGGCCCTCCCACGTGAAATTCAATGTTGATCATGGCAATCGCTGCCCACTTATCGGCGTGTCACCGGCGTGTCGTGCAGCCAACGTCATGATCAACGGGATTGCCGGCGGACGTTAGTCCGAGATGGTGATGCCCATCGACCGGGCGGTGCCGGCGATGATCTTCGACGCTGCGTCGATGTCGTTGGCGTTCAGATCGACCTGCTTGAGCGTCGCGATCTCGCGGAGCTGAGCGGCGGACACCGACGCGACCTTGGTCGTGTGCGGGGTGCCGGAGCCCTTCTCCACACCGGCGGCCTTGAGCAGCAGCCGGGCGGCCGGCGGGGTCTTCAGCTTGAACTCGAACGAGCGATCCTCGTAGATCGAGATCTCCACCGGGACAACGTCACCGCGCTGCGACTCGGTCGCCGCGTTGTAGGCCTTGCAGAACTCCATGATGTTGACGCCGTGCTGGCCGAGGGCGGGACCAACCGGCGGCGCCGGGTTGGCCATACCGGCCTTGATCTGCAGCTTGACGATGGCTGCAAGCTTCTTCTTCTTCGGGGGCATTTCGCTGTGCTTCTTTCGTGTTGTACGGACCCGGGTTGTCAGGGACCCGGCGGCTTGATCAGATCTTGGCGACCTGGGTGAACGAGAGCTCGACCGGAGTCTCGCGACCGAAAATGGAGACCAGGACCTTGAGCTTCTGGGCGTCGGCGTTGACCTCGTTGATGGTCGCCGGCAGGGTCGCGAACGGACCGTCCATGACGGTGACCGACTCGCCGACCGAGAAGTCGACCTCGGTGCGGGTCGGCGCGCTGCCGCCACCGGTGGTGGCGACCGCGGACTTGCGAGGGGCGGCGGGGGTGAGGATCTTGACGACCTCGTCCACCGAGAGGGCCGATGGGCGCTGGGCGGTCGCACCGACGAACCCGGTGACGCCCGGGGTGTTCCGGACCGCACTCCAGGATCCGTCGGTCAGGTCCATCCGGACCAGGATGTAGCCCGGGTAGACCTTGCGCTGTACCTGCTTGCGCTGGCCGTTCTTGATCTCGGTGACCTCTTCGGTCGGGACCTCGATCTGGAAGATGTACTCCTCCATGTCCAGCGACTTGATCCGGGTCTCGAGGTTGGTCTTGACCTTGTTCTCGTAACCGGCGTACGAGTGCACGACGTACCAGTCGCCCGCCGCGCGCTTCAGGGCGGAGCGGAGTTCCTCGGTCGGGTCGAGCTCGGCTTCCTCGGCGACTGCTTCGTCGGCCACCACTTCGTCAGCCACTACTTCGTCAGCCACTACTTCTTCGAGGGCCTCGACGGCCTCTTCGATCTCGGCCGTCTCGGCTTCGGTGTCGTGTTCGACGTCATCGGTCTCGGTTGCTGCGACGAGAACGGTCTCTTCGCCGTCGGTCAGGACGAGGCTGCCCGAAAGCTCCTCGGCTGTTGGTTCGGCGTTGCTCGACACGGTTGTACTCGCTTCCTGCTACTTGTTTGCTCTCGATTGGTACGGATCGGCGTCAGCCGAAGACCGCCAGCACGCCCTTGGCGAACAGCAGGTCGAGGACCCCGACCAACGCAACCATGAACGCCACGAAGACGATCACCACGATGGTGTAGGTGACCATCTGATTCTTGGTGGGCCAGATGACCTTGCGCAGTTCGGCGACAACTTCCCGGAGGAAGCGGCCGAGCCGAGCGAACACATTCGGCTTCTTCACCGTGGTGGCGGCCGCTCGTTTCGGGGTGGCCGCGCCCTTGGCTTCCGAGATGCCTGCCCTGGCCGCAGTGCGCCTGGCCGCCGCCCGTGCCGAACCGGCCGAGACCGGTCCTGGCGTCGCCAACGCCGCAGCGTCCGCACCGATCGGATCGGCCGGCAGATCTGCCTCGGGGGCCGTTCGAGGCTTGTCGGAGCCCTCGCCCGCTACCTCAGCCGACGCCTGCGGTGCTGACTGTTCCGAGGCCTCGTCCGACGGGGTGGCGTCAACGGGCTCTTGCCCGTCCTCCGACACTCCGTCGTGATCGTTGCTCACTCGTTTACTTACCTCACGTCCTTGTTGCTGTTCCATTCGGTGTACTGCAGGGGCGACAGGAATTGAACCTGCAACCTGCGGTTTTGGAGACCGCTGCTCTGCCAATTGAGCTACGCCCCTTTGGCCCGTCCCGTCACCGGGACCAGCCGTCAGAACCCCTCTCGCAAGTCCGGGATGTGCCCACCTACCCGACGCGCGGGCAAGCGACAGCACACCCCAGAACGACCAGTGTAAGCCACCGGACGCCGAGTGGACGAACCCTGCGGATCGCACCCTACCGGCCGCAACCCGGATGACCGAGCGAGTCGGTGCGTGGAACGATGGTCGGCATGAGTATCGACGCCCCGGAAGGCACTGTCGCCGACTTCAGCGCAGCACCCGAGCCCCATCCGCAAGCCCAGACCCAGCCCCAGCACCGCAACCGCATCTCGGCCCGGATCGGCGGGATCGCCGAGTCCGCAACGCTGGCCGTCGACGCGAAGGCCAAGGCGCTCAAGGCGGCCGGCCGGCCGGTGATCGGATTCGGCGCCGGCGAGCCCGATTTCCCCACCCCCGACTACATCGTCGCCGCGGCCGTTGCCGCGTGCTCGGTGCCGGCCAATCACCGCTACACCCCGGCCGCCGGACTGCCCGCGCTGCGGAAGGCGGTCGCCGAGAAGACGCTGCGTGATTCCGGCTATCAGGTCACCCCGGACCAGGTGCTGATCACCAACGGCGGCAAGCAGGCCGTCTACCAGGCATTTGCCACCCTGCTCGACCCGGGCGATGAGGTGCTGTTGCCGGCGCCCTACTGGACCACCTACCCGGAGGCGGTTGCCCTGGCCGGTGGAGTGAGCGTTCCGGTGGTGGCCGACGAGAAGGCCGACTACCTGGTGACCATCGACCAGCTCGAGCTCGCACTGACCCCACGGACCAAGGTGCTGTTGTTCTGCTCGCCGTCGAACCCGACCGGTGCCGTCTACCCACCTGAGCAGGTCGCGGCGATCGGCCGCTGGGCCGCCGACAAGGGCATTTGGGTGATCACGGACGAGATCTACGAGCACCTTGTCTACGGGGACGCCCAGCACGTGTCGATGCCGGTGGTCGCCCCGGAGATCGCCGATCGCTGCATCGTCGTCAACGGTGTTGCGAAGACCTACGCCATGACGGGTTGGCGGGTCGGCTGGATGATCGGCCCGAAGGACGTCATCAAGGCGGCGACCAACCTGCAGTCCCACCTGACCTCCAACGTCAACAACGTTGCGCAGCAGGCGGCGCTCACCGCGGTGACCGGGTCGCTCGACGCTGTCCGACAGATGGGGGCGGCCTTCGACCGCCGCCGCCAGACGATCGTCGCCCTGCTGGACGCGATCCCGGGGATGAGCTGCCCGACCCCGGAAGGCGCGTTCTACGTCTACCCGTCGGTGACCGGACTGCTCGGCAAGTCCTTCGACGGGGTGCGGCCGGCGTCGTCAGGCGAGCTGGCCACGCTGATCCTGGAGAAGGCCGAGGTGGCCGTGGTGCCCGGCGAGGCCTTCGGCACCCCGGGGTATTTCCGGTTGTCCTATGCGCTCAGCGATGACGACCTGGTCACCGGTGTGACCAGGATGGCGGAGTTCCTGGCGACGGCGCAGGACTGACGGGTCAGCCGAGCTGAACGGTCGCCCGGGCTCGTCCCAAGACAGTCTGGCCGTTGAACTTGGCGGTCACGTCGACCTTGGCGGTGCGGGTTTCCGCGTCCAGCGCGGAAACCACACCGGTGAATTCGACGGTCGCGCCGTCCGCGTCGTCCGGGACGTACACCGGGCGGGTGAAGCGGGTGCCGAACTCGCGAACCGCCCCCGGATCCTTCACCCAGTCGGTGACGACCCGGCCGGCCAGCGCCATGTTCAGCATGCCGTGCGCCAGGATCCCCGGCAGTCCGACAGCCGTGGCCGAGGATTCACTCCAGTGGATCTTGTTGAAGTCGCTGGACGCGCCGGCATAGCGGATCAACCTGGCACGGTCGATCGTCTGGGTGATGGGGGCCAGCACGTCGCCGACGGCCACTGACTCGTACTTCGGGACCATTGCGCTCATTTGTCCGGCCCCCGGACAACCAGGGTGCCGAAGACGGTGCCCACCGGCTCACCGGCCGGATCCGCCATCTCGGTGCGCAGCCCGAGGAACTCGTTGCCCTGCACCATGCGGACGCTGTCCACGAAGAAGGTGCAGAACAATTCGTCACCCGCGATGATCGGGCGCCGCAGGACGAAGCGCTGGTCGCCGTGCACGACCCGCGAGTAGTCAAGGCCGAGGGCGGGGTTGAACAACACCTCGTCCTGCGCCCGGGTGATGATCGAGACGCCGAACGTCGGGGGCGCCACCAGGTCGGCGTGCCCCGCAGCGCGGGCCGCCGCCCGATCCCAGTAAAGCGGGTTGTCGTCGCCGATGGCCTCGGCGAAATTGCGGATCTTCTCCACACCGACGATGTAGGACATCGGGTACGGGAAGGGCTTGCCCACCCAGGTGGGATCGACAGGCACGGCTCAGGACCTGATCAGCGGGTCTCTTTGTGCTTGCGGTGGACACCGCAGTTGGGGCAGAACTTCTTGATCTCCAGCCGATCCGGGTCGTTACGCCGGTTCTTGCGGGTGATGTAGTTGCGGTGCTTGCATTCCTCGCACGCCAAGGTGATCTTGGGGCGGACATCTGTGGCGGCCACGGTAGCTGCCTCTTTCTCGTTGCAGGTGCTCGGACGGTCGGCTGGGGTTCGCCGTCCGCGTTGGTCAGATCAAACTGTCGTACTGGGTAGCGGTGGCCGGACTTGAACCGGCGACACAGCGATTATGAGCCGCTTGCTCTGCCAGCTGAGCTACACCGCCTTGCGGGACCGGCCCTCCGGCTTACCCGCTTTGGCCAACGACTTCGCTACCGGCGGTATTCCACCCCGTCACAACCGCCGTTCCCGAGCCCCTTTACGGAATCGAACCGTAGACCTTCTCCTTACCATGGAGACGCTCTACCGACTGAGCTAAAGGGGCCTGTACTGCTGGCTGATATCCGGGAGGAACTCTGTTCGGATTCGGTCGAACCCTCCCCGCTGACAGCCTGGGCAACTCTACATCAGGCCGCCGAATGCGCGAAAACGAGAACGATCAGCTCATCATCCGCAGCACATGGGTGGTCGACGACGGGTCGTAGATGCTTACTGTCCGAGCCTGCAGCCAGGCCTCGAACCGGTCGAGCGGCATCGGCCGGGCAATCAGGAAGCCCTGCGCCTGGTCGCAGTTCATTGCCCGCAGCGCGTCCCGGGCGGCCTCCTCCTCGACGCCCTCGGCGACCACCCGCAGGCCGAGTGAGTGCCCGAGGTCGACGATGGCCCGGACGATCGCCAGATCCGAAAGATCGGTGCCCATGCCCTGGACGAACGACCGGTCGATCTTGATCTCGTCGATGGGCAGCCGGCGCAGGTAGGCGAGCGAGGAGTACCCGGTGCCGAAGTCGTCCACCGAGAGGCCGATGCCCATCGAGTGCAGCTCGCGCAGGATCGGCAGGGAGTGTTCCGGGTCCGCCATCACGCTGGACTCGGTGATCTCGAAGGTCAGCAGCTCGGCGGGCACGTCGTGGTGTTTGAGCGCATTCGCGACCATGGTGGAGAAGTTCTCGGCCAACAGGTTCCGCACCGACAGGTTGACGGCCGCGGTGATCCTGATGCCCTGCGCTGTCCAGGCCCGCAACTGCTGCAGGACGGTGTCCAGGACGTGCCCGAGCAGGATGTCGATCGACCCCGTTGCCTCGATGGCCTCGACGAACTCGGCCGGCGACACCAGGCCGAACTCGGGGTGCATCCACCGGACCAGCGCTTCGACGCCGACCAGTTCGCGTTCGGCCCAGGTCGACCTTGGGTTGGTAATGGACGATGATCCGGCCCTGTTCGACGGCCTGCCGGAACTGGGTGACCAGTTGGAAGCGGCGCCGGTAGACCTCGCCCATGCTCGGCCGGTAGATCTGCAACGGCTCTGACTTGGCCTTGGCGGCCAGCATCGCCATTTCGGCCCGCTGCAGCAGCGTGCTCGGGTCCAGGCTGCTGTCGCCGCCGACCTCGACGGTCCCGCCCGGCACGAAGGCGATGCCGACGACGGCCTGCGGATCCACCTCGATGCCGTCCAACGAGTAGGCCCGGCCGACGGTGGCCAGGATCTCCGTGCCGAGCGCGGTCAGCTCGGCCTCCGGCATGGCGTTGACCAGAACGGCGAACCGGTCAGCCTCGATGCGGGCCACCGGGCGGTCCTCACCCACCAGTGCCACCAGCCGCTCGCCGGCCATCCGCAGCAGCCGCTCTCCGCGATCATGTCCGAGGGCGTTGTTGACCTGGGACAACACGTCGAGTTCGACCAGCAGGATGGCGCCGCCCCAACCCTGGGTGATGGCGGCCTGGCCCTCGACGTGCAGACCGAGCCGGTTGCGCAGCCCAGTGATGGCGTCGTGGTAGGCCTCGTGCCGCAGCGTTTCCAGCAACCGGAGATTGTCCAGCGCGGTGGCCACGTGACCGCTGAGGGTCTCGAGCAGCTGCAGGTCCTCGTCCCGGAACCGGCCCCATCTGCTCAGCCGATCGCGGACCTCGAGGTAGCCACGGTCCCGGTCGCCGGAGCGCAACGGAACGACCAGCACGTCCCAGGCCTTGCGTTCGGCCAGCGCCGCCAGCACCTCCGGGTTGGGACTGCGATCCGTCGATGCCCGCGCGCGGCCGGTGATCCGGGCCGTGGTGAGCAACGGGTCGTCCTCCCGCATCGGCGGCTCGTCCAGCACACCGTCCGGGCCGATCGCCAGCGTGCGCAGGGCACTGTCACCGTCGTTCAACCGCAACACACCGACTTCTGCGTTCAGCTGGTCGCGCACCTGCTCCAGCACGCCGCGCCAGTCGTCGATCGACGAGCCGACATTGGTGACCTGCCGGCCGAAGCTGTACATCCTGGTCAGGTCGGCGTGCTGGCGCAGGAACAGGAAGTAGGTCCGGTAGAGAACGGCGAGCACGCCGGCGAGGGCGATGCACACGGCCGGGCCGAACGGGCCGGCCTCCCAGACGGTGAAGCCGGCCAGCGCGAACGTCACGATCGCGGCAGCCGACAGCATGGATCTGCCGATGACCCGGGCGAGTGGCTCGGCCGGTCCGAGCAGCCGGTAGGTGAGCCCGACCGCAACCGCGGACATCAGCGCGCCGGCCAGCACACCGAGCGCGACGGCCAGGTAGCGAACGCCGACGGCGGCCGTCGTTTGATCGGGCCCGACGATGGCCAGCATGACGAACGCCGCGGTGCCCGTCTCGACCGTGATGAAGGACAGGTTGACGGCGATGTTGCGCCAGCTGTCCCGGCGGATCAGGAAAACCAGCGCGCCGGCAGCGATGTGCGTCAGGCCGACCGTCCAGGCGGGCAACAGCAACAGCCCGAGCACCATCGGCAACTCGGACCCGCTGACCAGCAGGGTTTCCCGACGGACCTCGATCTGTAGCGGGAAGAGTTCGCCGGCCAGGAAGGCGGCCAGCAGGATCGCCGAGCCGACCAGCAGCCGCTCGTTGTCGACGCTCTGCCCCGACTGCAGGACCGGGATCCACACCAGGATGGAGATCCCGAACATCAGGGCAGCGACGATCGGGAAAACCTGGCTGCCGGTGTACTGGCGGCGCGGCTTTTCGGTCTCCGAGAGATCGGTCGTCATAGCGAACGCCTCCCCCTCAGGTTGGGTCGCATTCGGGGTAAACGACCCATCGGGCCGTCGTTGTTAGGGCAGGGTGTACCCCGTTCATGCACGGAGCGTAGCGCCTCCGGGCCGAAAATGGCAGAACGAATTCCTGCGAACCCTCATCCGGTCGCATCGTCATGCCAAAGGGGTGACACCAACCACCCAGAGCGTCTAGTCATCTGCGGCGTTTGGGGGGTCCAAACAGACAAAACGACCGGGGACCCCCGCTCACTGGGGAGTCCACCGGTCGAAGTGCTGACCACAGTCACTGGTGGTGGCAGGTGAGGGATTCGAACCCCCGTAGGCAATGCCGGCTGATTTACAGTCAGCTCCCTTTGGCCACTCGGGCAACCTGCCGTGACGCCCGCTCGAACTTGGCGCTGGCACAGCCTACAAGGCAGATGCCGGAGAACCGAATCGGCGCCGGATCGGTCGTCCTCACCCGGTTTCAAGCGCCAGATCGACGGCCGCTTCGACGTGCAGCCGGGTGGTCGGGAACACCGGGACGGGGCTGTCCTGCTGCCGGATCAGCAGCTCGATCTCGGTGCAGCCCAGGATGATTCCCGCTGCGCCGACGGCCACCAGGCGGTTGATCACGCCGCGATAGGCCTCGCGTGAGGAGTCAAGGACAATCCCGAGGCAGAGTTCCTCGTAGATGATCCGGTGTATCTGGGCGCGATCCTCGGCAGGGGGAACAAGCACCGTCAGCCCGTGTGCAGCGAGCCGCTCACGGTAGAAGTCCTGCTCCATGGTGAAGGCCGTGCCGAGTAGCCCGACCGTGTTGAGCCCGGCGTCAGTCACCGCCTGCGCGGCGACGTCGGCGATGTGCAGCAGCGGGATGCCGATGGCCTCCTGGATGTGGTCCGCGATTTTGTGCATGGTGTTCGTACAGAGCAACAGCAGGTCGGCGCCGGCCGCCTCGACGTTGGCTGCCTCGACCGCGAGGAGATCACCGGCCTCGTCCCAGCGACCGGCCACCTGCAACCGTTCGATCACGGTGAAGTCCACCGAAGCCAGCACGCAGCGGGCCGAGTGCAGCCCGCCCAGCCGGTCCCGGACCACCTCGTTCACCAGCCGGTAGTACTCGGCACTGCTCTCCCAGCTCATTCCACCGAGCATCCCGATCACGCGAGACGGGGAGCCGGTCGGTTCGGGGGTGCCCACTGAGGCATCCTGTCAGGGGCAGGCAAGAGAAAAGGAGAGTTCAGTGGCAGATGCCTCGTTCGACATCGTCAGCAAGGTCGACCACCAGGAGGCCGACAACGCCCTCAACCAGGCCGGGAAGGAGCTGTCCCAGCGGTTCGACTTCCGCGGAACGGACACCACCATCGCCTGGGCCGGCGAGGACGGCGTCACCATCACCTCCAGCACCGAAGAGCGTTGCCTGGCCGCGATCGACGTCTTCAAGGACAAGCTGATCAAGCGTGGGATTTCGCTGCGCGCCTTCGAGGTCGGCGAGCCGGCGTCCTCCGGGAAGACCTACAAGGTCACCGGATCTTTCGTGCAGGGCATCGCCTCTGACAAGGCGAAGATGATCAGCAAGAAGATCCGGGACGCCGGGCTCAAGGGCGTGAACGCGCAGATCCAGGGCGACCAACTGCGGGTCTCGGGCAAGAAGCGGGACGACCTGCAGGCCGTCATCGCACTGCTGAAGGACGCCGATCTGGACATCGCGCTGCAGTTCACGAACTACCGGTAGACGGGGGAACGGCGTGCGCCGAGGCATCACGTTCGGCGTCACCGCCTACCTGATCTGGGGCCTGTTTCCGCTGTACTTCCCGCTGCTGCAACCGGCGGGCGCTCTCGAGGTACTGGCCCACCGGATGGTCTGGTCGCTGGTCGTCTCCGCGATCGTGTTGACCGTGGTGCGCGGCTGGCCGTTCATCCGGGCCATGCCGCTACGGGTGTGGGGCCTGGTATTGGCCGGGGCCGTCTTGATCGCGGTCAACTGGGGCATCTACATCTGGGCGGTCAACAACGATCGAGTTGTTGACGCGGCGCTCGGGTACTTCATCAACCCCCTGGTCACGGTGCTGTTCGGGGTGGTGATCTTCAAAGAGAAGTTGCGGGTGACTCAGTGGGTCGCCGTCGGGCTCGGCGCGACAGCGGTGACGGTGCTGGCAGTGGCCGGTGGGTCGTTCCCGTGGATCGCGGTGAGCCTGGCCGCGTCCTTCGCCTGCTACGGGTTGGTGAAGAAGGTCATTCCGCTGCCGCCGACCGCGTCGTTGACCGCGGAAGGACTGGTCCTGCTGCTGCCGGCGCTGGGCTATCTCACCGTGCTGGGATTGCAGGGTTCGTCCAGCGTGCCCTCCGGTGGGGTCGGACATCTTCTGCTGCTGGTCAGTTCCGGGGTGGTGACCTGTGTCCCGCTGCTGGCCTTCGCGGTGGCGGCGCAGGCGCTGCCGCTGTCCATCCTCGGGCTGCTGCAGTACCTGACGCCGGTCGCGCAGTTCCTGCTCGGCGTGCTGTGGTTCCACGAGGCGATGCCGCCCTACCGGTGGGTCGGCTTCGTGCTGGTGTGGGGCGCGCTGGCGGTGCTGACGTTTGATGCCCTGCGGCACGCGCGGCGCAATACCGTCGCCGCCGCGGCGCGCCGAGCGACCGCTACTGAACCGAGTGCCGGTCCAGGAAGGTGAGCACGTCGGTCTGGTCGACGCCCGGGAAGACGCCGGGCGGCATCGCGGCCAGCAGGTGGGAGTGCACCCGGGCGGACGGCCAGGCGCTGCCCTCCCAGCGGCCCGCGAGCTCGGCCGGCGGCTGCGAGCAGCAGGCCGGATCCGGGCAGCGGGACCGGGACCGTTCGGTGGTCTCCCGGCCGCGCATCCACTTCACGTCGGCGTACGGCACGCCGACGCTGACCGAGAACACGCCGGCCGGCGTCCGATCGACAACCGCTGTGCACCAGTAGGTCCCGGACTTGGTGTCGGTGTACTGCTGGTAGGCCGATGACAGGTCCGGACGGTCGAACACCACCCTGGCCGTCCAGTACCGGCAGACCCGCTGCCCCTCGATGGCCCCGGTCGCGTCGGTCGGGAAGTGCACGCCGTCGTTCTCGTAGGCCTTGTAGATGACGCCCGATGACGAGATCCGCATGAAGTGCACCGGCAGGTCCAGGTGCCGGGTGGCGAGGTTGGTGAACCGGTGGGCCGCCGTCTCGTAGGAAACGGCGTAGGCGTCCCGCAGGTCCTCGATGGCGATGTCCTTGGCCGCCTTGGCCCGCTTCAGCAGGGCGAGCGCACCCTTTTCCGGGATCAGCAGGGACGCGGCGAAGTAGTTGATCTCGACCCGCTGCTCGAGGAACTCCGAGTAGTCCTCCGGCACCGAGTGGCCGAGCACCACGTGGCCGAGGGCCTGCAGGGCGAGCGAGCGGGAGTCGTGCTGGCCGGCGTCGGGCTGCGGCAGGTAGACGATCCGGTGCGCCAGGTCGGTGACCGTCCTGGTGGATTCCGGCAGATCGGTGGTGTGCACCAGCCGGAAGCCCAGATGGGCGGCCAACCGGTCGACCACCGTCCTGGTGATCGGGCCGCCGTCGTACTTGGTGGCGGTCAGCAGGTCGGCGGCAACGGTTTCGATCTCGCCGAAGTAGTTGCCCTGCCGGCGCATCCGATCGCGCAGGTCAGCGTTCGCGCGGCGCGCCTGCTCCGGGGTGGCCGCCCGCTCCGCCTGGATCCGGGCCATCGCCCGGTGCAGCCCGACCAGCGACTCCAGCGCCTCGGTCTGCAGCCGCGGCCCCGGCCGCACCGCCGGGATCTCCAGGGCCTTGAAAGCATCTGTGCGCTGGGCCTTTTCGAGCTCGATCTCCAGCGCGGCCCGGCGGCTGGGTGCCGCGACGGTGAGCAGGTCGGCCAGCGTGCTGTCCAGCGCGCCGGCCAGCGTGGTCAGCAGGGACAGCTTCGCCTCCCGCTTGCCGTTCTCGATCAGCGACAGCGCCGACGGGCTGATCCCGGCGACGTCGGCGACGTCGGACAGGGTCTTCCCGGTTGCCTTGCGCAGGTGCCGGAGTTGCCGGCCGATCGTCAACGGGTCCGGGGCCGCGGTGGTGTCGGTCTCCAACGGGGCCAGGTGCGGGGTGGGGCTTTCTGCGCTATTTCGCAGTTTCTTGACGGAAACCCTGGGTTCCGGTGTTGATCTAGCCGGTTGTGATGAGCGTCCCGAAAATCGCTGCGGCATTTGCTGTCCCGGATGCAGCATCGATCCGGGGTGATGCGGATCACGCAGTGTCGAAGGGCCCTTTTCGGCCTTCGAGGGGGCAGTTTCGGTCATTGCTGCACGATAGCGCAAGAAACGCGTTTCTTCACTCGTTGCGCTGGTTGAGTACTGCGGTTCTTGAACACACTCTTGCTAAGTCAGCTAACAACCGCTGCTCCCGCACACACGAGTACCGAGAAAGGACGGCCAGCGATGACCGCCACGTTGGATCCCACCACCACTCCTGCCACTCAGCCGGGACACCCGGATTTCGGACCAGGCTGCACTGCTCCGCCAGGAGTGGGCCGACGATTCGCGCTGGGCCGGCATCGAGCGCACCTACTCCGCCGAGGACGTCGTCCGGCTGCAGGGCACCGTCCTCGAGGAGCACACGCTGGCCCGCCGCGGCGCCGAGCGGCTGTGGGATGCCCTGCACACCAAGACGTTCACCCGCGCGCTCGGCGCGCTGACCGGCAACCAGGCCGTGCAGATGGTGCGCGGCGGCCTGGAGGCCATCTACCTGTCCGGCTGGCAGGTGGCCGCCGACGCCAACCTGTCCGGCCAGACCTACCCGGACCAGAGCCTGTACCCGGCGAACTCGGTGCCGGCCGTCGTCCGCCGGATCAACAACGCCCTGCTGCGCGCCGACCAGATCGACCACAGCACCGGCAAGACCGGTACCGACTACCTGGTGCCGATCGTCGCCGACGCCGAGGCCGGCTTCGGTGGCCCGCTGAACGCGTTCGAGCTGATGAAGTCGATGATCGACTCCGGCGCGGCCGGTGTGCACTGGGAGGACCAGCTCGCGTCGGAGAAGAAGTGCGGCCACATGGGCGGCAAGGTGCTCGTGCCGACCACCCAGCACGTCCGGACGCTCAACGCCGCCCGGCTCGCCGCCGACATCTCCAAGGTGCCGACGCTCGTCATCGCCCGCACCGACGCGCTCGCCGCCGACCTGCTCACCAGCGACATCGACCCGATCGACCAGCCGTTCCTCACCGGTGAGCGCACCGCGGAGGGCTTCTACCGAGTAAAGAGCGGCCTGGAGCCGGTGCTGGCGCGGGCCAAGGCCTACGCGCCGTACTCCGACCTGATCTGGGTGGAGACCGGCACGCCGGACCTCGGCCTGGCCCGCGAGTTCGCCACCGAGCTGCACAAGGAATTCCCCGGAAAGATGCTGGCCTACAACTGCTCTCCGTCGTTCAACTGGAAGGCCGCGCTGTCCGACGAGGAGATCGCCACCTTCCAGGACGAGCTCGGCGAGCTGGGCTACAAGTTCCAGTTCATCACCCTGGCCGGCTTCCACGCCCTGAACCACTCGATGTTCCACCTCGCCCAGGGCTACGCGAAGACCGGGATGAGCGCCTACGTCGAGCTGCAGGAGGCCGAGTTCGCCGACGAGACCGCCGGCTACACCGCCGTCAAGCACCAGGCCGAGGTCGGCACCGGCTACTTCGACAAGGTCGCCACCGCCCTCAACCCGGACAGCGGCACCCTCGCGCTGGTCGGCTCCACCGAAGAAGAGCAGTTCCACTAAAGTTTTCGCTCCACCAGTACACACACTCGCCACACATCACCGCTCAATTCGCCGCACAGGAGGCACGTCATGTTCGGACCACCGAAGAGCCCACGGGTCAAGGGTTCGCTGCATCCCCGTTTCGAGGAGATCCTGACGCCGGAGGCGCTGGCCTTCGTCGCCAAGCTCGACGGCGCACATTCGGGCCGCCGGGCCGAGCTGCTGGCCGCCCGCCGCGAGCGCGGCAAGCGCATCTCCGCCGGCGAACCGGTCGACTTCCTGACCAGCACGGCCGAGATCCGTTCCGGCGACTGGTTGGTCGCCCCGCCGGCGCCGGGACTGGAGGACCGGCGGGCGGAGATCACCGGGCCGCCGACCCGCAAGATGAGCATCAACGCGCTGAACTCCGGCGCGAAGGTCTGGATGGCCGACTTCGAGGACGCCACCTCGCCGAGCTGGTCCAACGTCATCGACGGCCAGATCAACCTGTACGACGCGATCCGCGGCAACCTGGACTTCACCTCCGAGGACGGCAAGGAATACAAGGTCGGCGAGACCACCCCGACCATCGTCGTCCGGCCCCGCGGCTGGCGGCTCTGCGAGAAGCACATCAGCATCGACGGGCGCCCGCTGCCCGCCGCGCTGGTCGACTTCGGGCTGTTCTTCTTCCACAACGCGCAGCAGCTGATCGACAACGGCGCCGGCCCGTACTTCTACCTGCCCAAGCTGGAATCGCACCTCGAGGCCCGGCTGTGGAACGACGTCTTCGTCCAGGCCCAGGCGCTGCTCGGCATCCCGCAGGGCACCATCCGCGCCACCGTGCTGATCGAGACGCTGCCGGCGGCGTTCGAGATGGAGGAGATCCTGTACGAGCTGCGGGACCACTCGTCCGGCCTGAACGCCGGTCGCTGGGACTACATCTTCAGCTACATCAAGACCTTCGCCCAGCGCGGTGACGAGTACGTGCTGCCGGACCGCTCGCAGATCACCATGACCACCCCGTTCATGCGGTCCTACACCGAGCTGCTGGTCTCCACCTGCCATCGCCGCGGCGCACACGCCATCGGCGGGATGGCCGCGTTCGTGCCGAACAAGGCCAACCCGGCCGTCACCGAGCAGGCGCTGGCCAAGGTGAAGGCCGACAAGGAGCGGGAGGCCGCCGACGGCTTCGACGGCTCCTGGGTGGCGCACCCGGGTCTGGTCCCGACCTGCATCGAGGCGTTCACCGCGGTGCTGGGCGACCGGCCGAACCAGCTGGACAAGCAGCGCCCGGACGTGCACGTCACGGCCGCCGACCTGCTCGCCGTCGGCTCCGCCGGCGGCAGCGTGACGCTGGCCGGGCTGCACACCAACATCTCGGTCGCGCTGCAGTACCTGACCGCCTGGGTCAACGGCCAGGGCGCCGTCACCATCGACAACCTGATGGAAGACGCTGCCACGGTGGAGATCTCGCGCACCCAGATCTGGCAGTGGCTGCACCACAAGACCAAGCTCGCCGAGGGCCTGGTCGTCACCCCGGAACTGGTCAACGAACTGGTCGGCCACGAGGTCGACCGGCTCACCGCGCTGGCCACCGACGACCGCGGTCGCCGGCACGTCAACGAGGCCAAGGACGTCTTCGTCGAGTCCGCCCTGGGCGAGGACCTGCCCGGCTTCTTCACCCCGTACGCCTACGTCCGGTACCTGATCGACAAGCCGCTGCAGCTCACCGGCCCGATCACCCCGGACGACCTGCGGATGTCCGAGCGGGTGCCGCGCGACCAGGACGCGCGCCAGCCGGCCTGACATCAGGTCCTGCAGAGAACGTCGGTGCCCCGGTGGTCGTGATGACTGCCGGGGCACTGTCACGTCGGCGGGGCGACAGATCCCGGCTGCGCGCCGCCTTGACCAGCATCGGCAGGTAGCTGGCGACGAAGATCACCGTCGACGCGGCACCGGCCAACACAGGGATGTCGAGCCCGAACATTGATCCCCCCAACACGTCTTCATGGTGACGACGCCAATTCCTGCGCTGCGACGGGCACCACGGCGCCGAAGGCAACGGCGTGTTCGCGGGCGAATTGGCTGATGGTCCGCGCGTCCCGGCCGGTGAGCAGGCGCACGCTGTCGGTGGTGTCCGTCATGGTCCCGGCTCGCTGCGACTGGTAGACGCCGATGATGAAGTCGGCGACGAAGGCCGGCACACCGGCGTCCTGCATCGCCGCCCTGGCGGCATCGTCCGGCACGGCGACGTACTCGATGGTGCGGTCGGTTGCCCTGGACAACTCCAGGGCGATCCGATCGAACGTGATCGGTTCCGGACCGGTCAGCGTGTAGGCGGTGTTGTCCCGTCCTGCTCCGGTCAGCGCCGCTGCCGCGGCGGAACCGACGTCGACCGGATCGACGAACGACACCGCTGCCGTGCCGGCCGGCGCGAAGAGCATCCCGGTGTGCCGGATCGTCTCGGCGTAGCCCAGCAGGTTGGTCAGGAAGGTCCTGGGCCGCAGCAGTATCCACGGCACTCCCGCGCCCAGCAGATGCCGTTCGATGTCGCCGTGCCAGCGGTCGAAGATCAGCGGCGAATCGATTTCCGGGCTGGGGCTGGACAGTTTCACGATCCGGTCGACGCCGGCGGCAGCCGCCGCGTCGATGGCTCCGCACTCGAGTTCGACCTGGCCGGGGACATTGCCACACCCGAGGAACAGCCGATCGACCCCGCGCATTGCCAGGTCAAGCGCCTGCCGGTTCGCCAGGTCGCCCACCGCGAATTCGACGTCCGTACCCAGTAGTTGTTCGGCCTTGCGTGGATCCCGGACGTAGGCGCGAACCACTGCGCCGGACTCCTGTAGTGACCGGACGACCTGCGGAGCCCACATTCCCGGTTGCTCCGGTGACCAATACCGTCATGACAGTTCTCCTTGCTGTGTCGGATGGGTGTGCGATGTCGAAAAGGTGCTGGGCGGGATGTTGGCGTTGAAACGGAAAAAGTTCGTCGGGTCATAACGATCTTTCAGTGCGACAAGCCGATCGAATCGATCACCGAAAACCGTTCGGACCCCGGCAATCCCCTCGTCGGACAGGAAGGTGCCGTACTGGCCGGAACTGTGTGGCCGCAACGCTTCCCAGCCGTTCCGTACCCACTCCCGGTGACGCTCGACGTCCGGATCGGTCGGCGACCAGTTCGCGATGACGTGCAGTTCGAAACCCACCTCGCGCTGGCCGACGGCGGTGGCGGCGGGGTCGACGCGGCTGGCCGCCCCGCCGATCACCCAGCCGTTCAACAGCGAGAACCGCGAGGTCACCGTCGTGACGAGCGTCATGATCACCTCGATCACCGGATCGGACAGCCCGGGGAACCGGTGGGACCTCCAGTACCCGCCCTGACCGGGCGCCGCGGTGCCGTCCAGGAGTGATTGCACCGCCCGGTAGGGCACCGGCCGGATCGCATCGCCGAGCGGTGTGCCGATCGCCCGGAGCGGAGCGACGACGCGGCCGCCCTCGTCGATGTCGCCCGACCAGACCAGCAACAACCCGATGGCGGGTCTGCCGTAACTGGTCGGGTCGATGAACGGCATCGGCGGCGCGAGGTTCGCCACGATGGCGATGCCCAGCTCGTCGGGCGCCTGCGGGGCGAAGTCCCGCAGGTACCGGAGCACCTGCGGTGCCTGGTCGAGCGGCCAGAAGATCGGCCCGCCCAGCACCAACGGTCCGACCGGATGCAGGTCGTATTCCAGCGCGGTGGCGATGCCGAAGTTGCCGCCGCCGCCGCGCAACCCCCACAGCAGTTCCGGCTCGCTCGCAGCGTCGACCCGCATCGACTTTCCCTCGGCCGTCACGAGTTCGACCGCGCGTAGATTGTCGACGGTCAGCCCGTGGCGGCGCATCAGGTAACCGAAGCCGCCGCCGAGGCTGACCCCGGCAATGCCGGTTGAGCTGACGGACCCACCGGTGGTGGCCAGTCCGAGCCGCTGGGTTGCCAGGTCGAGTTCGGACCAGGTCAGCCCGCCGGCGGCGCGCGCAACGCGGGACGCCGGGTCGATCGACACCGCCTTCAACTGCGACAGATCGATCATGACCGCGTCGTCGGCCACCCCGTAGCCGGCCACCGAATGACCACCACCGCGCACCGTCGCCGGCCGGCCGCTGTCCCGGGCGAAGCGCACCGCCTCCCTGACGTCGTCGGGCCCGGCGCACCGGGCGATCAACGCGGGATGACGGTCGAACGCCCCGTTCCAGACCCGCCTCGTCTCGTCGTACCCGTCTTCACCCGGGCGCAACAACGCACCCCGGAAGCGACCGCGCAGGTCGCCGAAATCCTTGCTACCGAACACCTGTCGTCTCCTTCGACGCCGCACTACCGGTCACTGTTCGCACCACCATGACCGATCGGGCGTTCCGGGAGCGTTCCTCAGCCGTCCGTCGCGAAATGCAGCCGGCGCCGCGCCTCCGGCGCCCACACCAGACCGGAGACCAACCCGAGTAACCGCTGGGCACTGGCGACAACGGCGTCGGCATCAGCCGTGGAAACGCACGCCGCGAGCATGATGCGTTCGAGAATGGCCGGCATACCGGGCGCCGCCGGGTTGATGTTTGCGTCGTCGACCGCTTGGCGAATCATGGTGCGGCCGGCCTCGGTTCGGTGGTCGAGTACCTCCAGATAGCCCGTCAACGCCGTGAGGGTGTGCCGGATCGGTGCCGCGGGGTGGTCGATCGCGGTCAGCTCCCGCACGTACCGGATCATCGATGGCTCGTCATCCATGTCAATGGCGAGTAGCGCCGCGAAGATCAGCGCGGCGGCACTGGTCAGCGGATGTCCGATCTCCTCGGCGCGGCTGAGTGCAGCTGCCCGCGCCCGGCAGGCGCCGGCCGGATCGCCGAGGAACCACAGCGTGTTGCCCAGTCGGGCCAGCGCGACCACGGCGGGATCCTGCCCGTAGGCGGCGAGGTGTGCAGTGCACTGGGCGGGCCGGTAGCGGTCAACGGTCTGCTCGAGATGAACTCGGGCGGTGGGCAGGTCGGCCTGCCAGAAGGCGGCGAGTCCCAGCAGGCAGCTGCCCTCGACGACGAGCACATCATCGCCGTCGCGGTCGCCCCTGCCGGTGAGCTCGGCGGCGAACCGTTCGGCGCCAGTGAAGTCATCCAGCACCAGGCTGGCGAAGGCCAGCGACCAGAGCAGCGGAGGCGCAAGCTCGACGGTCGATCCGCCGGCCAGCCGCACCGCACGCTGATGCGCCGCGGCCAACCTGGGCGAGGCATAGCCCTCGACCGAAACCAGCGCCGCCGGAAGAGCGGTCAGCACCGCCAGCTCCCGACCATCCCGATCGGCGGACGGCGGCAGGGTGCGCAGCAGGTCCCGGGAGCGCTCGAGCAAACGCACGGCATCGGCGTTGGCGTGCAACAGCTGTGCGGCCAGGCCGGCGCGGGCGTACCACTGTGCCGCAGCGTCGGTGGCGCCCGCGTGTTCGTAATGGGCAGCAATGGCAGCGCTCGCGCCTTCGCCGCCGATGACCTGCTCGAGTGCCCTGCCGATCCGACGATGCAGGTGGCGTCGACGGACCGGCCCAACGGCCGCGTAGGCGACCGCCCGGATTTTGTCGTGACTGAAGTCGTACAGCAGGTTGCCCTGGTCGCGGACGATGCGCCGCCGCCAGAGTTCATCGAGGGCCGCTACCAGGGTGTTCTCGTCGGTTCCCGCGGCGGCGGAGAGCAGGTCCATGGAGAAGTCCCGGCCGATCGTCGCCGCGACGGCGACCAAATCCCGGGCCGGCGGCGACAACTGCGCCAGCCTGGACTCGATGACGGCCTGCACCTTCGCCGTCACCAGCCCCGGTTCCGTCCGTCCGGCCCTGATTGCCTCGACCACGAACAGCGGGTTTCCTTCGGTCTCCCGGTACAGCTGCTCCGCCGCGGCACCGGTCAGCGCGGCTCCACCCAGACGCTCGGCGAGCGCTGCGACGTCGTCCGCGGGCAGCGGTCCCAGGTGCAGCTCGACGAACCGTTCGAGCAGACCGGCGGCACGGAACAACTCGGCGACCGCGGAGTCGGGGTCGACGTCTCCGGTGCGAACGGTCGCGACGACCAGCAAGGGGGCATTGCGCCGCAGCAGGTAGTGCAGGAACTGCAGGGACTCCTTGTCGGCCCACTGCAGATCGTCGGCGACGAGCAGCAGCGGTCGACGAACCGACAGCAGGGCACCGGCGATCGCATCCCAGAGCCGCTGCCGCCGGTCCGGGTCGGGCACCGGCTCCGGGCGCGGCAACCCGGGTATGTCGGTCAGCAGTTGTGGCAGCAGCCGGGCGATGTCGGTCAGCCGATCATGGTCCAGCTGCAGCAGGGCCGGCCGGATCACCGGCGACCGCAGCCAGGCCGCAATCGGGCCGTATGGCAGGTCGCCCTCGGCGGCGTAGGAGCGGGCCGATGCGCAGGCGGCGCCGTGCTGACCGCACCAGGCGCGGAATTCCTCGACGAGCCGCGTCTTCCCGATGCCGGTCTCCCCCGACACCGCGACCAGCGCCGGACGCCTGGCCTCCGCATTCCGCCACGAGGCGATCAGTTGGCGGCGCTCGGGGATCCGGCCGACGAAAACGGACCCGTGGGCGGTCCGTCGAGCCGAGCCCACCGGAGCTGTTGCCGGCTCGGCGCTGAGCAGGGTGTCGTATGCCAGGCGGGTCTGCGCCGACGGCTCGACGCCCAGCTCGCGCTCCAGGGTGGAGGCGCAGCGGTGGTAGCTGCGGACGGCCAGGGCCCGGTCGCCTCGGGCGTCGTGCAACCGCATCAGCATCCGGTAGGTCGGCTCGTCCAACGGATCTGTGACCAGCAACCGCTCCGCGTACGAGATGGCTTTCGCCACATCGTGTTTCGCCTCGTGCAGGGTGACGAGTTCGCGCAGCGCGGCAAGGTACCGCAGACGGTGGCGGTCGCGCTCGGCCGGCAGCCACTCGTCGAAACACCCCGGCAGCAGCTCGCCCCGGTAGAGGTCGACCGCCGCGCCCAGCGATCCGATGCGATCCCCCGCGCTGTCCTGCGCCGCATCGAGGGCGGCATCGAACATCTCGACGTCCAGATCCACCGCGGCCGCGGACCGCCACTGCACGGTCCGGTTGCCGACGTCGAGGTGGGCATCGACATCGGGCCACGCGCGACGCAGGGAATGCAGCAGGTGCCGGAGGTTGGTACGGGCCTGGGCATCGGTGGTGTCCGGCCACAGCTGGAACGCCAGGTGCTGCCGGGACTGCGGGGTATCCCGGTGCAGCAGCAGGTAGCCGAGCAGCGACTCGACCCGACCGGACTCCAACCGGACCGGAGAACCGTCCTGGTCGATCGAGACCCCGCCGAGGAGTCGAATCCGGAGTGACACACCGGCAGTCTGCGACCGGCACGTTTCCCCGGTCAACGGAAATGGGTGGCGATCAGGAGCAGACCGCCGCCTCCGCGGTGGCCGTCAGGATGTCGACGGTGTCCGCCAGGCTGAGCCCACGAGTGGTGAAGAGCTGGTCGAACGCGTCGAAGCTGCACACCATCCACAACACGTTCGTCGCCCGGTCGACGTCGACGTCGTCCCGGAGCGCCCCGTCCTGGGCGAGCCGGTCGGCCACGTGGGCCATGCCACCGGCCCGCTCCTTTTCCATTTTCGTCACGGCACCGCCGACCGACGCCGGGTCGAGCGCAGCCATGGAGTACAGCACCCGGTAGATGTCCCGGTCCCGGGCATACATCGCGCTGGCCGCCGCGATGCCCGCCCGCAGGTGTTTCCTGGCGTCCGGTGTCGCGACCGCCTCGGTGAGTTCCGGCAAGCCGGTGCGACTCCACAGATCGTCGACGAACGCATCGAACAGACCCGCCCGCGAGCCGAAGATCGAGTAGATCGTCGACCTGGCCACCCGGGCGAGCCGGGCGACGTCATCCAGGCTCACCGGCTGCGTTGGGGCGACGCGAAGACGTTCCGCGGTGGCATCCAGGATGCGTCGCCGGGTCTGTTCGGCGTTCTCCGCGCGGAGGACCTTGTTGTATCGGCGGGCGGGGGTCCGGGTGGAGGTCACTACCGCATTCTAGCTTTTCATCAAACAGGTTGTCTTTCAAACGACAGGTCGTATTCTGAACTACATGTTGCCTGACGAAATCACCCAACCATCCGGCCGGCGGGTCCTCGTCGTCGGCGCCGGACCCGCCGGCCTGGTCGCGGCCATCACGTTGGCCCGGATGGGCGTGCCCTGCCTGCTGGTCGATCGACGCCGCGAGCCGTCAAACCTGCCCCGCGCAACGGTTCTCAGCCTGCGCACGATGGAATTGTTGCGCGGCTGGGGCCTGCACGATGCCGTCGTTTCCGGTGGCCACGACGTCGAGTGGCTGATGTCGGTCAGCCCCACCCTGCGCGAGGCATCGACCGGCCAGCTGATCGAGGTGGGCTACCCGACAACCGGGCAGAGCGCGTTGATCAGTCCGACCCGCCCGGCAAACGTCCCGCAGGATCACCTGGAGACGGTACTGATGGCTCACCTTCGCGGGCTGCCGCTGGCCGAGGTCCGGCTCGGCGTCGAACTGGCGGACCTGGTGCCGGGCCCGTCCGGGTGTCGAGTCCTGCTGCGGGACCTGATGTCCGGGGGTATCCGGACAGAGTGCGCCGACTACGTCCTGGCGGCGGACGGCGCGCACAGCCCGATCCGCAACCTGCTCGACATCGCAATGCCGGACAGCGGCAGCCAGTACGAAGCGCTCAGCATGGTTGTCCGGGCTCCGCTGTGGGACCTGGTCGCGGACCACCGCTGCGGCATCTACTCCGTTCAGGACCGGACCGGCTTCGCCAGTTTCCTGCCCGCCGGCCACCCCGACAGATGGGTGTTCAGCATCGGCTGGGACCCGGCAACAGAACGGCTGAGCGACTACTCCACGGGCAGGTTGACCACACTGATCCGGGAGTCGGCCGGCGATCCGCTGCTCGACGTGCAGATCGACCGGGTCGGAAGCTTCTCCTTCGTCGGCGGGATCGCCGAACGCTTCCGCAAGGGCCGGGTGTTCCTGCTCGGCGACGCGGCCCACCGGGTGACCCCGCGCGGCGGCACCGGCCTGAATACCGCCGTCGCGGACGGTTTCGACATCGGGTGGAAGCTGTCCTGGGTGGTTCGGGGTTGGGCCGCCACATCATTGCTGGACACCTACGAGGTGGAGCGACGCCCGGTCGCCGAACACAATCTGCGGCGTTCACTCGACCCTGCCGGCAGTCGTCGGCCGGCGATCAACGAGGTGCTCGTCGACCTCGGGCCGCGGATTCCGCACCTGTGGCTACCGGACGCGGATCGGGCCGGTGCGGAGCCCGCCGCTCGATGCTCGACACTCGACCTGGTTTCCAGCGGTATCTCCGTCATCACCGCGAATCGGGACCCGATACCGGACGGGATGACGGCGGCACTCGGATTGACGGCGCCGATCACCGTGCACCGGGTCGACGCCATGACCGCCCGGGCCCTCGGCGCGGGTACTACCGGCAGCGTCCGGCTCCGGCCCGACGGCGCCGTGCTCGGCCGCGGGTGAGCACGAAACGGGTGTGAGAAGGACCTTGGACCTATGCCGTCGCCGCGCGCGCTCATCTACTGTTGGCGGTAACGTACTTAGTCCACCCTTACCGTTCGGAGTTTCCTTATGTTCCTCAGTCTCCTTAGGCACGACAGATGAGCGCCTCGGTGGGCCGGCTGCCCACTGGCCCGGAGGGTTTCCAGACCCGGCTGCTGCACGAGCTCGAGCCGGTCGTCGAGGAGAACCTCAACCGGCACTACGCGATCGCCAAGGACTGGCAGCCGCACGATTACATCCCGTGGAGCCGCGGCCGGGACTTCGCATTCCTCGGCGGCGAGGACTGGGCGCCGGAGGATTCTCCTCTTGACCCGGTCGCCAAGACCGCGATGATCGTCAACCTGCTGACCGAGGACAACCTGCCGTCCTATCACCGCGAGATCGCCACCAGGTTCAGCCGCGAGGGCGCCTGGGGGCAATGGGTGGGCCGGTGGACCGCCGAGGAGGGCCGGCACGGCATTGCGCTGCGGGACTACCTGGTGGTCACCCGCGGCGTCGACCCGGTCAAGCTGGAAGCACTCCGGATGGAACACATGACGGCCGGCTACGACTCGGGCGAGAAGACCGCACTGCAGGCCGTTGCGTACGTGTCGTTCCAGGAACTGGCCACCCGGGTCTCGCACCGCAACACCGGCGCAGCCACCGGTTGCCCGGTCGCCGAGCAGCTGCTGGGCCGGATCGCGCAGGACGAGAACCTGCACATGATCTTCTACCGGAACCTGGTGCAGGCCGCGCTCGACCGGGCACCGGACGAGACCATGTCCGCGATCCGGGACGAGGTGGTCGGCTTCACCATGCCCGGTGCCGGGATGACGGACTTCCAGCGGAACTCGGTGACCATCGCCAAGGCCGGCATCTACGACCTGCGGCTGCACCACGACGCCGTCATCATGCCCGTGCTGAAGTACTGGAAGGTGTTCGACCGCACCGACTTCGGGCCCGTCGGCGAACAGGCCAGGGAGGAGCTGGTTGCCTTCCTGGCCGAGCTGGACGCGCAGGCGACCCGGTTCGTCGAGCAGCGGCAGAAGCTGCGGGATCGACAGGCGGCCCGCGCGGCGGGTTAGACGCCGCCGGTTGGTCAGGAACGCCCTGGTCGACTGAACGTTCTGCAGGGCAACAGCGTCCTTCGGGACCAACGCACCCTGCAGAACGTTCAGTGGGGCCGCCGCTGACGCAGGGCCCAGGGCAGCAGAGCTGCGAGCAGCAGGATCAATGCCGTGATCGGCGCGAGTCCGTCCAGCGCCCACAAACCGTAGATCGCGATGGCCGCCAGCTCACTGAGCAGCGCAGCGACCGAACTGACCGTCGCCCTGGCGGGACCTTCGATCGCGTCCTGCAGGCGACTGCCCACCGCGACCAGGACGATCCGGTACAGGCCGTAGAACACCGCGACGCCGGTCAGTCCGGTTGGCGTGGCGAACCATTGACCGGTGGCCAGCAGGACTGCGCCTGCGCCAAGGGCCGCCGCCAGGGTGTGCCGCCCGATGGCGCCTGCACCGTCCATTCGGCGGCTGCTCCACCAGGTGGCAGCGGCTCCGGTCAGCGGGATGATCAGTTCGGCCAGCGGGATCCAGCCGGTCGGCACCCCCCAGTCCTCGGCCAGCAGGGTGAAGTACTCCTCAAGGGCGTCCAGCCCCTCCAGCAGACCGGCGGCCAGCACCAGCCCGCGCACCGCGGGGCTCGAAACCGCCTCGGCCACACCGACTTTCAGCGTGGCGAAGTACCCGAGGTCGTCATCGGGATCCGGCTCCGCCTCCCCGTCCGGGAGCTGATCGGACGGCCGGACGTCGTGCAGCAGCAACGCAAGGGCGGCCGTCGCCAGGCAACATCCAACGCTCACCCAGCCGGCCAGGGCGTACCCGCCGATGCCGAACAACACCGTCGCGGCGACGGCGGCGGGGATCTGCGCGATCAGCCCGGCCGCGGTGATCCGGCCGAGCAGCCGGGGATAGTCGGCGGTGGCGTCGAGCACCGCCAAACCGTCATAGACCAGGGATTCCATCGAGCCGGACGCCAGGGCGCCACCGAACCCCCACAGCACGAACCCGGCGGCGTATCCACCGAATCCGGGGATGGCGATCCACAGGGCATAGCCAACCGCCTGCAACCCGCTACCGGCCGCCAGCGCGCCGCGCCGGGAAAACCGGTCGGCAATGGCTCCGGTCGGTACCTCGGCGACGATCCCGACCATTGACCAGATCAGGAACAACGCGGAGATCTGCGCATCCGACAACCCGTTGCCGGCGAACATCAGCGCATACAGCGGGTAGAGCGGAACCAGGTCGGCGCAGAACGCCCACCAGGTACTCAGCCGGGCGAGCCGGCCGACCCGCGGGGGTAGCGAACTACTTCGGCGGTGTCACAGTCAAAGGAACGGCATACCGGTCACTGTAGTCGGACCCGACGAAGGAGGGGCCGCCAATAAACGCAGTAGGGCATGTACGAAGGGCAGCAGGTGCGCAAACGAACAGTGCTGAAAGAACCCAGGGACGACAAGAGCCGGGTCATTCAGTGCAGTCCCAGGACGGCACTTAGCCGGCAGGGAAGACCCGTCAGCGGGTACGGGCGATGACGTACCGCACCAGCGAGGACAGCGCGTCCCGCGATGACGACTCCGGCAGCAGGGCGAGTTCGGCGTTCGCGGCATCGGCGTAGCCGGCCAGTGTCTGCTGCGCCTGCGCCATGCCCGGGGAGGTCCGCAGCAGCTCGACGGCCTCGCGCAGCTCGTCCTCGGAGGTGATCGGACCGGACACCAGCTCCCGCAGCCGGGGGTCGGCGGCCGGGTCGGCCAGCGTGTACAGCACCGGCAGGGTCCGGACGCCCTCCCGCAGGTCCGTCCCCGGGGTCTTGCCGGAATCTGTCGAGGAGATGTCGATGATGTCGTCGGAGATCTGGAACGCCATCCCGACGGCCCGGCCGTAGCGGCGGAGCGCGGCGGTCTCGTCCTCACAGGCACCGGAGAACATCCCCGCGTACCGGGCGCAGGTGTCGATCAGCGCGGCGGTCTTCTCGTCCAGCACGCGCAGGTGATGCACGATCGGATCGTCATCCGGGCCGGCCCCGACGGTCTCCCTGGTCTGCCCGGTCACCAGTTCGGCGAACGTTTCGGCGATGATCCGCACCGCGTCCGGCCCGAGACCGGCCACCAGCCGGGATGCGTGCGCGAACAGGAAGTCGCCGGTCAGAATCGCGATGGAGTTGTCCCAGCGGGCGTTCGCGGACTTCGCCCCGCGGCGCAGGTCAGCCTCGTCCATCACGTCGTCGTGATAGAGCGTCGCCAGGTGGATCAATTCGACGACCGCAGACGCGACGATCACGTCCTCGGCGTCCGGTTGCGGGCCGATACCCGCTGCGACCAGGGTGAACAACGGCCGGAACCGCTTGCCACCGGCATGCATCAGGTGCGATGCGGCCTCGGTCACGAAGTTGAACTCGCTGATCAGCTCACGTTCGAGCAGATCCTCGACCCGGGCAAGGCCTGCCGCCACCCTGGCCGACAGGTCGGGGTCGGCAAGCTCGATGCCGGCGAGCATGGTCGGGGCGTTCACAGTGACGAGCTTATGTCAGGCCGGCGGGTGCCCCGTCCGTGCGGTGAGGTACGCAACACCGCCCTCACTATTTGCGGGCGCACTGATGGGCGGCTCACGACAACAGTGGGAGCGGAACGGTCAGCCAGTCCAGCACCGGGCCCGGGAACAGGCCGAGGCCCAGGGTCACGATGACCGCTACCGCGATCACGATCACGGTCAGGATGCCGGGGACGACAACGTACGGTGCGTCGGTGAGCACTGGTGCTGGGGCCGGGGCGGCATCGCCGCGACCACCCTGCGGTGAGCCGGCCGACTGTGCACCTACTGCTACCGCTACCGGCAGGGGCGTACTGACCGGATCGGAGAAGTACATGACGACGACGATCCGTAGGTAGAAGAACGCGGTGACCGCGGTCGCCACCATCGCCAGGACGACCAGCGCGCCCATGCCGGATTCCATCGCCGCGGTGAACACGCTGAGCTTGCCGATGAACCCCGCCGTCAGCGGGATGCCGGCGAAGGACAGCAGGAACAGGCTCATCGAGGCGGCCAGCACCGGGGAGCGCTTGGCCAGCCCGGCCCAGTCCGACACGTGCGAGGCCTCGCCGCCGCCCTTGCGGACCAGGGTGAGAATCGCGAACGCACCGATGGTGGCCATGCCGTAAGTGAGCAGGTAGAACATCGTCGCGGAAGCACCGCTCTCCGACATCGCCAGCACACCCAGCAGGATGAACCCGGCGTGCGCGACGGACGAGTAGGCGAGCATCCGCTTCATGTCGGTCTGGGTGATGCCGATGACGGAGCCGATGATCATCGACGCGCCGGCGATCACGCCGAGCACCGGCTGCCAGGTCCATTGCATTGGCTCCAGCGCAGCCTCGGTCACCCGCAGCATCGCGGCGAAGGCGGCGACCTTGGTGCAGGACGCCATGAACGCGGTGACCGGGGTTGGTGCGCCCTGGTAGACGTCCGGCGTCCACAGGTGGAACGGCCCGACGGAGGCCTTGAACAGCAGCCCGACAAACACCAGCGCGAGCCCGCCGATCAGCAGCACGTCGCTGCTGTCCCCGGCCCTCGCCTGGCTGGCGATCGAGGCGAACGATGTCGACCCGGAGTAGCCGTAGAGCAGCGCCAGCCCGTAGACGAAGATCGCCGAGGTGAACGCGCCGAGCAGGAAGTACTTGACGGCGGCTTCCTGCGAGATCAGCCGGCGCCGGCGGGCCAGCCCGCAGAGCAGGTACAGCGGCAGCGACAGCACCTCGAGGGCGACGAACAGCGTCACCGTGTCCGTGGCCGCCGGGAAGACCATCATCCCGCCGATGGCGAACAGCGCCAGCGGGAAGACCTCGGTCTGCATCGGCGCACCGACCCGGGTGGCCACCCGATCCCGGGCGGAACCCACCTTGGCGGCGGCCTGGGTGACGAACGAGCCACCCGGTTCCGACACCCGGTCGGCCATCAGCAGCACCGACGGCAGGGCGAGCACCAGCAGCACGGCCCACATCACGTAGGTGGCAGCGTCGACCGCGACCGCACCGCCGAACGTCACCCCGTAGTCGCTGTTGCTGGCCCCGACCAGTGTCCAGACCAGTGCTGCGGCAACAACGATGACGGCAAACCCGACCTGCACCGGGTAGCGCAGGCTGCGCGGCAGGAAGGCCTCGAACAGGATCGCCAGCACCGCCCCGCCGAGCAGGATCAACACTGGAGCGGTTTGGCTGAAGCTGATCACCGGGGCGGTGATCGGATCAGCCGGCGCGGCGGTCACTGCGGCTGCCGCCGGCGCAAGGGCCGTCAGGACACTCATCAGTTACCTCCGACGATCGGCGCGTCGATGGCCGGCGGCGGGTCGCTCTGCCCGACGTCGACCATGGTGCGTTCGGCCGTCGGGTTGATCACGTCCAGCACCGGCTGCGGGTACACACCGAGCACGATGATCAGCACCACCAACGGGGTCAGCACGGTGATCTCCCGTGCGGTCAGGTCGCCGAACTTGGCGCGGATACGGGACGGGGCGTGCTGCCCTACAGCGGTGGGAACCGGGTCCGCCGCGCCCTCGGACGACAGCTCCGCGCGGTGGTGGGCGCCGCCGCCTTCGACTGCGGCAGCAGCGCCAACCGGGACTGGCGTCGGGCTGTCGAGGCCGAAGTCGTCACCGCTGTGCGCGCCGCCGAGCACGCCGAATCCGCGGACGGGGCCGGTCATGGTGCGCTGGAAGATCCACAGCATGTAGACGGCGGCGAGCACGATGCCGACGGTGGCGATGACGGACCAGGCCGGGTACCTGGTGAAGGTGCCGATCAGCACGAGGAACTCGGAGATGAACGAGTTGGTGCCTGGCATGGCGATCGTCGCCAGCGATGCGATCAGGAAGGTGCCGCCGAGCAGCGGGGCGACCTTCCAGACGCCGCCGTAGTCGCCGATCAGCTTCGACCCGCCGCGGGTGGTCAGCATGCCGACGACGATGAAAAGCAGGCCGGTGGCGATGCCGTGGTTGACCATGTAGAACGCCGCACCGGCGATCGACTGGGTGGTGAACGCGAAGACGCCCAACGCGATGAAGCCGAAGTGCGCGATCGAGGTATAGGTGACGAAGCGCTTCAGGTCCGTCTGACCGGCGGCGACGATGGCGCCGTAGACGATGCCGATGACGGCCAGCAGGATGATCAGCCAGGCCAGCTTGGCGCTGGCCGCCGGCAGCAGCGGCAGGCAGATCCGCAGAAAACCGAAGGTGCCGACCTTGTCCAGGACGCCGACCAGCAGGGTGCCGGCGCCGACCGGGGCCTCGGTACCGGCGTCGGGCAGCCAGGTGTGCAACGGCACCAACGGGGCCTTGATCGCGAACGCGATGGCGAAGCCGGCGAAGATCCACATCTGGGTGGACTCCGGGATCTGGCTGGCGACGGCCCGCAATTCGACCCAGTCGAAGGTGCCCTTGCCGAGCACCTGGCCGGACGCGACATAGATGCCGATCACCGACGCCAGCATCAGCAGGCCGCCGAGCAGCGAGTAGAGGAAGAACTTGGTGGCCGCATACGCCCGGCGGACCCCGCCGAAGGCCCCGATCAGGAAGTACATCGGGATCAGCATGACTTCGAACATGACGTAGAAAACGAACACGTTGGTGGCGGCGAAGACGCCGATCATCGCGCCCTGCAGCACCAGCAGCAGCGCGAAGTAGCCACCGATGGTGCGGCCGGCCGGCAGCCGTTCCTCCCAGGAGGCGCCGAGCACGATCGGCATCAGCACCGCGATCAGCGCGATCATGGTCAGCGAGATGCCGTCGACACCGACGGAGAAGTTGATCCCGAAGTACGGGATCCAGCTCACCGAGAACGTCTCCCGGAACGGCTCGACGACCTGGTCGAGACCGTTCCCCATGGCCGAGCGGTAGGCGATCCAGAGGGCTACGACGACGACCAGCTCGGCCAGCGAGAACGCGAGTGCGGTCAGCTTCACCGTCTTGACCGGCGCGCCGCCCATCGCCGCGAGCACAACGGCGCCCACCACCGGCAGCACGATCAGAATGACGAGATAAAGGGATTGTCCTGTGCTCATTGTTCGACTCCGCGCTCGTTCCGCTCCTCGGGCCTGGCGGCCCTGCGATGCTCTCTCGCTGTCGTCTTCACGCGATCCTCACCAACACCAGCATCACGATGACGACGAGCGTCCCGGCGAACATCGACAACGCATAGGACCGGACGAAGCCGTTCTGCCAGTGCCGCCATCGGCCGGACAGCCCGCCGAGGGCCGCCGCTGTGCCGTTGACCGCACCGTCGATCCCCTTGGCGTCGGCATAGACGGACGCCCTGGTCAGCCAGATTCCGGGACGGGCGAACAGAGCCTCGTTGATCGCGTTGCCACCGACGTCGGCCCTGGCCAACGCAACCACCGGGCTGACCGGCATCGGCGCGACCACCGGGACCGGCCGCCGGCCGATGAACCAGTACGCGATGAAGACACCGACCGCGACGACGGCCAACGTGGCGACGGTGATCAGGATCGGCGCCATTGGCGGCTCCGGCTCCTCGTACGGACCGACGGAGGGAGCCAGCCAGTCCGCCAGGCGGTTGTTGATGGCCAGGAACGCGCCGGCGCCGACCGAGCCGACCGCCAGGATGATCATCGGGACGGTCATCACCAGCGGGGACTCGTGCGGGTGGTATTCACGCCCGTCGGTGGAGGTCAGTTCCTTCCAGCGGGGCTCGCCGAAGAACGTCATGATCATCAACCGGGTCATGTAGAAGGCGGTGATACCGGCGCCGATCAGCGCGGCCGAGCCGAGCAGCCAGCCCTCGGCCCCCTCGGCGGCGAAAGCGGCCTCGATGATCGGGTCCTTCGCGTAGAAGCCGTCGAACAGCGGGAACCCGATGATCGCCAGATAGGCGCAGCTCATGGTGACGAAGGTGATCGGCATCCGCCTGGCCAGCCCGCCGTAGCGGCGCATGTCGACGTCGTCGTTCATCGCATGCATGATCGATCCCGCACCGAGGAACAGGCCGGCCTTGAAGAAGCCGTGGCACAGCAGCAGCAGGATGCCGAGCGCGTACACGCCGGCGCCGAGCCCGACGGCCAGGAACATGTAACCGATCTGCGAGACGGTCGAGTAGGCAAGGACCTTCTTGATGTCGTCCTTGGCGCAACCGCCGATGCAGCCGACGAGCAGCGTCACGGTGCCGATGATCGCCACCACCAGTCCGCCGTCCGCGGTCAGGTCGTAGATCGGCGAGCAGCGGGCGATCAGGTACACACCGGCGGTGACCATGGTCGCGGCGTGGATCAGCGCGGAGACCGGGGTCGGGCCCTCCATGGCATCCGGCAACCAGGCCTGCAGCGGGACCTGGCCGGACTTGCCGCACGCACCGAGCAACAACAACAACGCGATGACGGTCACCGTGCCGGGCGACTGGTCGGCGAGTTCACCGATCCGGGAGAACACCCCGCTGAACGAGACGGTGCCCAGCTCCTTGAACATCAGGAAGATGGCCAGCGCGAGGCCGACGTCACCGACCCGGTTCATGATGAACGCCTTCTTGGCGGCGGTGGCGGCCGCCGGGCGGTCGGACCAGAAACCGATCAGCAGGTAGGACGCCAGGCCGACGCCCTCCCAGCCGGCGTACAGCGTGACGAAGGAGTTGCCGAGCACCAACAGCAACATCGCCGCGACGAACAGGTTGAGGTAGGCGAAGAACTTCCGCCGATCGGCGTCATGGGACATGTAGCCGATCGAGTAGATGTGGATCAGCGAACCGACGCCGGTGATCAGCAGCACGAACGTCACCGACAGCGGATCGAGCAGCAGCCCGAAGTCGATGTGCAGCGATCCGGAATTGATCCAGGTGAAGATGTCCACGTTCTGCACGCGGTCGTCCGGCGCTTCGCTCTGCAGGGTGGCGAAGACGGCGACGCCGACCAGGAAGGCCGCGATCACCGTGGCGCACCCGACGATGTGCCCGATCTTGTCCAGCAGCCGGCCACCGAGCAGCAGCACGATCGCCCCGGCCAGCGGCAGGGCGATGAGCAGCAGCGATGCCCCGTAAATTCCCGTCACTGCAGTGATTCCTTCACAAATGTCCGCCCTAGAACTTGAGCAGGTTCGCGTCGTCGACAGAGGCACTCCGCCGGCTACGGAAGATGGACATGATGATCGCCAGGCCGACGACAACCTCGGCAGCGGCGACCACCATCACGAAGAACGCGAAGATGACGCCGTCGAGGTTGCCCCACATGTTCGCGAACGTCACCAGTGACAGGTTCACCGCGTTGAGCATCAGCTCGACGCACATGAACACCACGATGGCGTTGCGGCGCACCAGGAAGCCGACCGCGCCGATGCCGAACAACAGCGCCGACAGCACCAGGTAATGGTTCGGGGTCACTGCTGCTGCCCCCCTGACGTGCTGTCGGCGTCCTCTGGACGGGTCGGGTGTTCCGTGCTGTCGATCTCAGTGACGGACCGGCCGCTGCGGAACCGCTTGGCCACCTGCTCGCTTTCGGAGAACTCCACCAGGTCGGAGACCGAACCCGGGGCGATCGATCCATCCGGCAGCAACGCCGGGGTGGCGTTGGACGAGGACGTCGCGAAGACGCCCGGTCCGGGTAGCGGCGACATCCGGTCGGATCGCATCCGCTCGTGCACCCGCTGCCGCTGGGTCTTGCGTTCCCCGGGCGCCTTCTCGATGTGGGTCAGCACCATGGCGCCGGTCGCCGCGGTGATCAGCAGCGCGCTGGTCAGTTCGAACGGGAACAAGTAGTCGGTGAACAGCAGTTCGGCGATGGCTCCGATCGGCCCGCGATCGGCCATCGCGCCCTCGAGCCCCACCGACGGCACCGCCTTCAGCGCCCGCAGCAGGCCGGCGACCAGCAGCGTGACGAACGCGATGCCCACGACGGTGGCGATGATGCGTTGTTTCTTCAGCACCTCGAACGCGGAGTCGCCGGCATCCCGGCCGGTCAGCATCAGCACGAACAGGAACAGCATCATGATCGCGCCGGTGTAGACGATGATCTGCACGAATCCGAGGAACTCGGCGTCCTGCGCGATGTACAGGCAGCCGAGGCAGAGCATGGTGAGCACCAGCCACAACGCCGAGTGCACCGCGACCCGGGAGAACACCATGCCGACCGCGCCGAGCAGCGCAAGCGGCGCGAGGATCCAGAACGCGATCAGCTCGCCGCCGGAGTCGGCCGGAGTGTCGGCGGCCGCCTGCGCCACCTGGGTAAGAGCCTGGGTGATCACGACGCGGCGCCCGCCGCCTGCGGTGCGGCCGGAGCCTGCTGTCCACTGTTGGCGTCCCGCAACAGTTCCGGGCCCTTGGCGTAGTAGTCGTGCTCGTCGCCGAGGCGCATCGGGTGCGGCGGCTGCTCCATGCCGGGCAGCAGCGGGGCCAGCAGCATGTCCTTGGTGTAGATCAGCCGCTGCCGATCGTCATCGGCCAGCTCGTACTCGTTCGTCATGGTCAGCGAGCGGGTAGGGCAGGCCTCGATGCACAGCCCGCAGCCGATGCAGCGCAGATAGTTGATCTGGTAGTTCTTGCCGTACCGCTCCCCCGGCGAGTAACGCTCCTCGTCGGTGTTGTCGCCGCCCTCGACGAAGATCGCATCCGCCGGGCAGGCCCAGGCGCACAGCTCGCAGCCGACGCACTTTTCCAGCCCGTCCGGATGACGGTTCAGCTGATGACGGCCGTGATAGCGCGGTGCCGGCTGCTCCGGGTTCTTCGGGTAGTCCTCCGTGACGACCGGCTTGAACATGGTCGCGAAGGTGACGCCGAACCCCTTGACGGGATCAAGAAAGGACATCGCTGCCTCCCGGCAGTTCGTGGGAACCGGTGCTGACACCGGCGGCCTGCAGCGCGGCGCGCTGGTCGGCGGCCCGTTGCTCGGCGGCGCGGACGGCCCGAATCGGCGGGACCGGGATCTTCAGATCCAGCGGCGGGACGGGGTAACGCCCGCCGCTGCCCGCTGGCACCACGTTGGGGTCACCCGACCTTGCCTCGGCGAGCTCGAGCAGGCTCTCCTCGTACTCGTCCTCCGCCTCGTCGTCATCGGCGCGTTTCTTTCCAGGCCAGGCGACGGCCGCGATCAGCACGATCGCCAGCGGAACGCCGACCCACAGCAGCACCTCGGTGGCGGAGTAACCCTCGGCGTTGCGCAGCACCCGGACGGAGCCGACCAGCACGATCCACACCAGGGAGACCGGAATCAGTACCTTCCAGCCGATCGACATGAACTGGTCGTACCGGATCCGGGGCAGCGTGCCGCGGAGCCAGACGAACGCGAACATGAACAGCAGCACCTTGACGAAGAACCAGGCCATCGTCCAGTAGCCCTCGTTGGCCCACGGGAACAGCGAGAACGGCCACGGTGCGCGCCAACCGCCGAGGAACAGCGTGGTGGCGATCGCGGAGACGTTGATCAGGTTGATGTACTCGGCCAGGAAGAACAGCCCGAACCGCATCGAGGAGTACTCGGTGTTGAAGCCGCCGACCAGTTCGCCCTCGGCCTCGGCCAGGTCGAACGGTGCCCGGTTGGTCTCGCCGACCATGGACACGCAGTAGACGACGAAGGACACCGGCAGCAGCCAGACGTACCAGCCGGGCTCCTGCTGCGCGACGATCGCCGAGGTGGACAGGGTGCCTGCGTAGAGGAAGACGGCGACGAACGACAGGCCCATCGCGACGTCGTAGGAAATCATCTGCGCGGCCGAGCGCAGGCCGCCGAGCAGCGGATACGTCGAACCGGAGGCCCAGCCGCCGAGCACGATCCCGTAGACCCCGATGGACGCCAGCGCCAAGCGCCACCAGCACGCCGACCGGCGGGTCGATCAGCTGCAGGGCGGTCTGCTCACCGAACATGGTGACCTCACCGCCGACCGGGATGATCGAGAAGATCAGGAACGCCGGGATGGCCGCGAACGCCGGGGCGAGGATGTAGATGACCTTGTCCGCGCGGGCCGGGATGATGCCTTCCTTGAAGTGCAGCTTCAGCGCATCGGCCAGCGACTGCAGCAGACCGAACGGTCCGTTCCAGTTCGGGCCCGGCCGGTGCTGCATGCGGCCGACGACCTTGCGTTCGAACCAGATCGCGAACAGCGTGAGCAGCAGCAGCATCACGAAGATCATCAGGGCCTTGATCAGCCCCAGCCACCACGGGTCGTCGGCCAGCAGCGGTTCGACGGAGCCGTCGGCGCCGAGCGGCACGGCCTGTGCGGCCGCGCTGAGGGCGGCGAAAGTTGCGCTCATCAGAGAACCCCTCCCGAGGAGACTGTTGCCGGCTCGACCCGGACCCGGTCGGCGACCGCCGCACCCAACCTGCCGGTGGTGGCAATGCCGTCGATGTGCGCGGGCAGCCAGACAACGTCGTCCAGCATCCCGGTGACCGCGAGCGGCAGCGTAATGGAACTCGACGCACCGCGGACCGTCACCTGATCACCGTCCGTCACGCCAAGGGCCTGTGCGGCACGTGGCGACAGCCTGGCGACGTCGGGTTTCGCGGTGCCCGCGAGGTGCGGCTCGCCGTCCATCGCCCGGCCGCCGTCCAGGTTCATCCGCCAGCTGGTCAGCAGGAACTCACCTGATCGCCCCGAATCCGTGTTGATCATGACGTTCGCTGCGCGACTCACCGACGACACGCCGACATTCTGGTGGGGATTGCCATGATCATCTCGGGATTGACGAGGACGCTCGCCCGACCAGACACCCAGCCGGTTGATCTCGGCCGTCGCCGCGGCCGGGGTTTGGGTGTACAGATCGACGTCCATCTCGACGCCGAGGGTGTCCAGGATTCGGGCCTCGTCGAGCATGCCGGCCTCGGGCAGCGCCGCTGCGAACGGCCGCACCCTGCCCTCCCAGTTCACGTAGGCACCGGACTTCTCGGCGGCCGCGGCCACCGGGAAGACCACGTTCGCCAGTTCGGTGACGGCACTGACCCGGATCTCCAGGCTGACGACGAAACCGGCGCTGGCCACCGCGGCGAGCGCTGCGGCCGGGTCGGGCAGGTCGGAGATCTCCACGCCGCCGATCAGCAGGCCGGCCAAGCCGGGCGCCCGGTCCTCGGGATCGTCGACCTCGCCATGGAACGTCTGCTCGTCGTCGAACGCGTTCGCGGCCACACCGAAATCGGTGAGCTCTGGTTCGGCGATGCCGACGGCTTCCAGGATCCCGGCGGTATCCCGGCCAGGCGTCTCGGGAATGGATGCACCCCAGGTCTTCTCGACCTCGGCGCGGGCCGCGGCGTCGGACAGCGGCCGGCCGCCCGGCAGCAGCGTGCCGATGGCGCCGGCGTCCAGCGCGCCCCGCTCGCCGGCCCGGCGCGGCACCCAGGCCAGCGCAGCACCAGTGGCGTCGACCAGGTCACCGACCGCGGTGAGCAGGCCGGGGGTCTGCGCGGCGCGCTCGCCGACCAGCACCACGGCGCCCGGCGTCCGCAGCAGAGCGCCGAGCCTGTTGCGTTCCGCGGCGTCCCGCACCCCGTCATCGGCGACGGTTTCGCCGGCCAACCCGGCCAACACGCCGGGTTCGGCGCCCGGCTCGGCCCCGATCAGGGTGCCGGACAACTTGTGCAGCCCGTTGCTGATCAGCGCGGCCACCGAAAATACCGGAAGACCTCGTCTCGCAGCCTTCCGCAGCCGCAGGAACAGGATCGGGGATTCCTCTTCCGGCTCCACAGCGACCAGCAGCACCGCCGAGGCCTTCTCCAGTGAGGCAAAGGTCACGCCGCCGCGGTCCGGTGACGTCCCGGCCACCCTCGAGCCCAGGAAAGCCGCCTCCTCGGCCGAGTGCTGCCGCGCACGGAAGTCGATGTCGTTGGTGCGCAATGCCAGCCGGGCGAACTTCGCGTAGGCGTAGGCGTCGGTGTAGGTGAGCCGGCCACCGGTCAGCACCCCGACGCCACCGTTCTCCCGCGCTTCGAGGAGACCGCGCGCCGCCACTGTCATGGCCTCCGTCCAGGAGGTCGGCTGCAGCACCCCGTCTGAGTCCCGGACCAGCGGCCGGGTGATCCGGTCACCCTCCCGGACGTAGGTGAAGGCGAACCGCCCCTTGTCGCAGTTCCAGTCCTCGTTGACCTCGGGGTCGGTGCGGGCCAGCCGCCGGGTGACGGCACCGGCCCGGTGGTCGGTGCGCATCGCGCAGCCATCCGCGCAGTGCTCGCACACCGTGTCGGTGGACACCAGGTCGAACGGGCGGGCGCGGAAGCGGTAGGCGGCCGACGTCAGGGCACCGACCGGGCAGATCTGGATGGTGTTGCCGGAGAAGTACGACTGGAACGGCGCCGCGGAGTTGATCCCGATCTGCTGCGCCGAACCGCGCTCCAGCAGGTCGATGAACTTGTCGCCGGCGATCTGGTCGGAGAACCTGGTGCAGCGCTGGCACAGGACGCAGCGCTCGCGGTCCAGCAGGATCTCGGTGGAGACGTTGATCGGCTTGACGAAGACCCGCTTCGGGTCGCGCAGCCGGGAGTTCGCGGAACCGTTGGCCAGCACCTGGTTCTGCAGCGGGCACTCGCCGCCCTTGTCGCAGATCGGGCAGTCCAGCGGGTGGTTGAGCAGCAGGAACTCCAGGTTGGACTTCTGTGCCTTCTCCGCGACCGGCGAGCTGATCTGGGTCCGGACGACCATCCCGTCGGCGACGGTCTGGGTGCAGGACGCCTGCGGCTTCGGCATCGGCCGGCCGCCCATCTCCACCTCGACCAGGCACTGCCGGCACGCGCCGACCGGCTCCAGCAACGGATGGTCGCAGAACCGCGGAATCGCGGTGCCGATCCGCTCGGCGGCCCGGATGACCAGTTCACCCTTGGGGGCGATGACGCTGACGCCGTCGATGGTCAGCCGGACGTGTCCTTCGGGTACCGGTTCGGGCTCGGGCGCGGTGGTCGGCGGAACGGCAACTTGGGTCATCAGTGCGCCCCCACAAGCAATCTTGATTCAACGACCGGCGGAGTCCGACCGGTGACCAGGTCTTCGAAATCGGATCGGAAGTACTTGAAGCTGGACAGGATCGGCGTCGCGGCGGCGTCGCCGAGGGCGCAGAACGACCGGCCGGCGATGTTCGACGCGGCGTCGGCCATGGTGTCCAGATCCTCGAGAGTGCCGCTGCCGGAAACGATCCGGCGCAGGATCTGCACCAGCCAACCGGTGCCCTCCCGGCACGGCGTGCACTTGCCGCAGGACTCGTGCTTGTAGAACTCCAGCCACTTCCAGACGGCCCACGGCACGGACACGGTCTCGTTGAAGCACATCAACGCGGTGGTGCCGAGCATCGAACCGGCGGCCGCGACGTCGTCGAAGGACAACGGAACATCAAGCTGCGCCGGGGTGAAGATCGGCGTCGAGGATCCGCCCGGGGTGAAGAACTTCAGCGGGATCCCGTCCAGCATGCCGCCGGCCGACTCCAGCAACTGCCGCAGCGTGGTCCCCATCGGCGCCTCGTACTGGCCGGGGCGGGTGACGTGCCCGGACAGCGAGTAGATCTTCGGGCCGGGCGACTTCTCGGTGCCCATCGACCGGTACCAATCCGACCCGCCCATGACGATCGCCGGCACCGACGCGATGGTCTCGACGTTGTTGACGACGGTCGGGCTGGCGTAGAGACCGGCGACCGCGGGGAACGGCGGCTTGAGCCTGGGCTGGCCGCGACGGCCCTCCAGGGAGTCCAGCAGCGCGGTTTCCTCACCGCAGATGTAGGCGCCGGCACCGGCGTGCACGACGATCTCCAGGTCGTACCCGGAGCCGAGGATGTTCTTGCCGAGGATATCCGGCGGCCTTCGCCTCCTGCACGGCGTTCGCGACGCGGCGCAGCGCGTGCACGGCCTCGCCGCGGATGTAGATCGCGCAGAACGGTGCCTTGATCGCGTACGAGGTGATGATGCAGCCCTCGATCAGCGAATGCGGATCCGCCATCATCAGCGGAATGTCCTTGCAGGTGCCGGGTTCTCCCTCGTCACCGTTGATCACCAGGTAGCTGGGCTTGGTGCTGGCCGGCGGCAGGAACGACCACTTCAGGCCGGTCGGGAAGCCGGCACCGCCGCGGCCGCGGAGACCCGGAGTTCTTGATCAGCTCGGTGACCCGGCCGGGTGCGACGCCCAGCGCGACAGGCAGTGCCTGGTAGCCGTCGAGCTGCCGGTAGGTGTCGATGGTCCAGGACTGCGGTGAGGCCCAGCGGCGGGTGAGCATCGGGGTCAGCGGGGCGGCGCCGTCCGCGGGCGTCGGCCAGTGTTCGACGCGCACTGGTGCCGGCGCGAACGTCGGCGCGACGGTGGCCGGCACCGGACCGGCGGGCTCGCCGGTGGCGGGCGAACTCACTGTGCCGGGTCCGACCTCGGACGATGCCACTCCGCCGAGCGGGCTGTGCCCCACGGGGTTGTCTGCCACGGGTCGGACGGGCAGCGGCTGGTCGGGCTGCGCCGGGTTGGCCGGAGTGCTCATCGCCGGCTCCTCACTTTTTCTCTGGCAGCGGCGGGAACTCCACCGAGTTCGGCATGGTGGGTGCGCGTTGGTCGGTGTGCTCGGCCAGCACGGAACCGCGCAGCGTCTGGCACCGACGCCGTCGGCGCGTCCACCCGGGTCGGCAGGTCGGTGAAGATCCCGGCGATTTCCAGCTCGACGCTGCGGAAGTCGGTCAGCGGCGCGCCGCGGGTCGGGTGCGGTCGCTCACCGGCCTGCAGTGCAGTCACGAGATCCAGTGCACTGTCGGGGGTTTGGTTGTCGTAGAACTCGTAGTTCACCTGCAGCACCGGGGCGTGGTCGCAGGCGGCCAGGCATTCGGCGTGCTCGATGGTGATCGAACCGGGCGCACCCGGCTCCCCCGCCGTCTGCTCGTTACCCACCCCGAGGCGGGCGGTCAGCGTTGCGAAAATCGCGTCCCCGCCGAGCACCGCGCAGAGCGCGTTGGTGCAGACGCTGATCAGGTGCTCGCCGCACGGGGTGCGCTTGTACATCGTGTAAAACGTTGCGACGGCGGAGACTTCGGCATCGGTCAGGCCCAGTTTCTGGGCGCAGAACTCGATCCCCGGCTGGGAGACGAATCCCTCCACCGACTGCACCAGGTGCAGCAACGGCAACAACGCCGACCGGGATTCCGGGTACCTGGCAATGATGTCTCGAGCTCTCGTCTCCGTTAACTCGTCGAAGACGACGTCGCTGTTCAGAAAGACCGGAACTCCGATCCTGCGATTCGAGTCGCTCACCGGTCCACCCCACCCATCACCGGATCAATTGACGCGACGGCGGCCACCACATCGGCGATCATCGAGCCCTCTGCCATCGCGGGCATCGCCTGCAGGTTGACGAACCCGGGGTCCCGCAGGTGGACCCGCCAGGGGCGGGTGCCGCCGGAGGACACCACGTGGCAGCCGAGCTCGCCGCGGGGGTTCTCGATGCCGACGTATGCCTGCCCGGCGGGCACCTCGAAGCCCTCGGTGACCAGCTTGAAGTGGTGGATCAACGACTCCATCGACTGGCCCATGATCTTGCGGATGTACTCGAGCGAGTTACCCATCCCGTCCGAGCCGATCGAGAGTTGCGCCGGCCAGCCGATTTTCGCGTCCTGCACCATGACAGGGCCGGGCTCCTCGAGGCGCTTGACGACCTGTTTCATGATCTTGAGCGACTCCCACATCTCGGCCAGCCGGAGCAGGAACCGCGAGTAGCAGTCCGCATCCGTCGACGTCGGCACCTCGAAGTCGTAGTCCTCGTACCCGCTGTAAGGCAGCACCTTTCGCAGATCCCAGGGCAGCCCGGCGGATCGCAGGATCGGGCCGGTGATGCCCAGCTGCATGCAGGCCTCCAGCGGCAGAATGCCGACGCCGACCATCCGGGCCTTCCAGATCGGTTGTCCCGTCAGCAGTTTGTCGTATTCCGGCAGCCGGGATTCCATGATCGTGATGAACTGGTTGATCCGGTCGATCGAGCCCTCTGGCAGTTCCTGGGCCACCCCGCCCGGCCGGATGAACGCCATGTTCATCCGCAGCCCGGTGAGGAACTCCATCAGATGCAGTGCTTCCTCCCGCTCCCGGAACCCCGCCGTCATCCCGGTCAGCGCGCCGAGTTCCATGGCGCCGGTGGCCAGCGCCACCAGGTGCGAGGAGATCCGGGTCAGCTCCATCAGCAGCACCCGGATCACCTGGGCCCGCACGGGAACCTCAATGCCCAACAGCTTTTCGGTGGCCATGCAGTAGGCGGCCTCGTTGAACGCCGGCGACAGATAGTCGGCGCGGGTGACGAAGGTGACGCCCTGGGTCCAGGTCCGGTACTCGCAGGACTTCTCGATGCCGGTGTGCAGGTACCCGATGACGGACCGCGCCTGGACGACGGTCTCGCCCTCCAGTTCCAGGATCAGCCGCAGCACACCATGCGTCGACGGGTGCTGCGGACCCATGTTGATGATGATGCGTTCGTCGTTCTCGAACTGGGTTTCGGCCAGCAGGTCGTCCCAGTCGCCACCGGTGACGGTGAACATCCGGCCCTCGGTGGTGTCCGTGCCACGAGCGCGGCGGGGGCCGTCTTCCTCCGCGCGGTACTTCGCCGCGCTGTCCTGCAGATCCGGCGGCAGGAAATCCTCGGCGAACTTCGTCGAGAAGCCGGAGCCCCCATCGGGTGTCGATTCGTTGGTCATGAGTACGCCCTCCGCTGATCCGGGGCGGGAATCTCGGCACCCTTGTATTCGACCGGGATCCCGCCGAGCGGGTAGTCCTTACGCTGCGGATGCCCGAGCCAGTCGTCCGGCATCAGGATCCTGGTCAGACCCGGGTGTCCGGAGAAATTGATCCCGAACATGTCCCAGATCTCCCGCTCCTGCCAGTCTGCGGTCGGGTAGACCGCGACGGCGGACGGGACATGGGCATCATCGACGTCGACGGCCACCTCGAGCCGGATGTGCCGCCGGTACGTCATCGACGTCATTTCGTACACCACATGCAAACGGCGGGCGACCTTCTCGCCGTAATCGACGCCGGAGATGGATGACGCCAACTCGAACCGCAGCGACTCGTCGTCGCGGACCGCCCAGAGGAACGCGGTGATGTAGTCCCGCGCGATGTAGAAGGTGATCTCCTTGTTCGCCACCGTGGTCTGCAGCAGTGCCTGCGGCGGGATGGAACGCGCCGCCATTGCCGCGGTCAGCGCGTCGGCCACCTCGTCGAAGTAACCGCCGTACGGCCGCTCGGCCGGTGCCGGGGTGTACGGCTGGCTGACCAGCAGGCCGAACCCGGACGTGTCACCGGAACCGTGCACGCCGAACATGCCGGTGCGTTCGACGCCGGTGGCCGAGACCGGCGGGGTCGGGTCGTGCAGACTGCGCGCGGCCACTTCGGTGCTCTCGTTGCCCTGGGCCGAGGCATCGTCGGTGGTGCCTTCGGGCTTCTCGGCGGGGGAATCGACGGAGCTGTAGCCGCCGGCGGCCGTTGTCTTGCCGTCTCCGGTTGGCACGGAGCCCGTTGGGCCGGTCATGATCGTCCCGCCGTGATTTCGGGGATGTTCACCGTTGGGGTACCGATCGGCGCGGCCAGTTTGCCGTACCGGACGGACGACGCCACCAGGTCGGTGCGCTTGCCCAGCTGTTCGGCGGCCCGTTTCGGGCCGAGCGGCTCGTCCATGATCTTGGCGTGCAACTTCAGGATCGCGTCGATCAGCATTTCCGGCCGCGGCGGGCAGCCGGGTAGGTACATGTCGACCGGAACGATGTGGTCGACGCCCTGCACGATCGCGTAGTTGTTGAACATGCCGCCCGATGACGCGCAGACGCCCATCGAGATGACCCACTTCGGCTCCGCCATCTGGTCGTAGATCTGCCGCAGCACGGGGGCCATCTTCTGGCTCACCCGGCCGGCGACGATCATCAGGTCGGCCTGCCGCGGCGAGGCCCGGAAGACCTCCATGCCGAACCGGCCGAGGTCGTAACGCGGCGCCCCGGTCGTCATCATCTCGATCGCGCAACACGCCAACCCGAAGGTGGCCGGGAACAGCGACGCCTTCCGGGTCCAGTTGACCAGCTTCTCGACGCTGGTCAGCAGAACCCCGCTGGGAAGTTTCTCTTCGAGTCCCATTGCCCTGCTCCCTTCTTCGCGATGTGGACTTCAAACGGTGCTGACGGACGGAAAGGTGTTGCCGGACAGCATCAATCCCAGTCCAGGCCGCCGCGCCGCCAGGCATAGGCGAACACCACGCCGACGGTCACGATGAACAGGATGATCTCGACCAGTCCGAGCACCCCGAGTGGGATCGCCGACTGGGCCCACGGGTAGAGGAAGACGATTTCGATGTCGAACACGATGAACAACATCGCGGTCAAATAGAACTTGATCGGGAACCGGCCGGCGGTGCCGGCCGGCAGCGGGGTGGGTTCGATGCCGCATTCGTAGGCGTCCAGCTTCGCCCGGTTGTACCGCCGGGGGCCGAGGCCGTCGCTGACCACAGTGACCATGGTGATCGCAAAGCCCGCCACGATGACCAGCAGGATGACGATCGGAAGATAGGAACTCAGCACGGCGTGATCCTCCTCCGGCCCGGCGACGGTGCCCGGCCACCCCCTGTCATGTGACTACACACTGGGTGCCAGCCTGGTCAGCGAGCGAACGACCTTGTCCGCCCAGTCGCCGTCCCGGCTGTCGTACAACCCGGCCAGCAGCTTGAGCACCAGGTACATCAACCGCTTGCGCGGCAGGCCCAGCCGGGTCGCGGTCTTCATGATCTCCGGCCGGCCGATCAGCACGGAGAAGATCCCGCCGAGCCGGTAGTAGGCACCGAGATGGTCCTTCATCGCCGTCTCGTAACCGTGCAACGCGGCCTCCCGGCTGGGACCGTCCGGCCGGCCGAGCGCCTGCAGCACCGATTCCGCGGCGAGCGCGGCCGATTCCATCGCGTAGGCGATGCCCTCGCCGTTGAACGGGTTCACCGCACCGCCCGCGTCGCCGACCAGCAGCAGACCGTCGGCGTAGTGCGGGGTGCGGTTGAAGCCCATCGGCAGCCCGGCGCCGCCGATCGAGCCGATGGCGTTCTCCTCGCGCAGGCCCCACTCCTCGGGAGTGCCGTCCAACCAGGTCCGCAGCAGGGCCCGGTAGTCGGTCTTGCCGAACGCCTTTGACGAGCTGAGCATGCCGAGCCCGACGTTGACCGTGCCGTCGCCGAGCCCGAAGATCCAGCCGTAGCCGGGCAGCAGTTTGGCCTTCTCGGGGTTCGACCGGTCCCAGAGTTCCAGGTGCGATTCCAGGTAGTCGTCGTTCGTCCGGCTCGGCGCGTTGTAGTACCGGCGCACCGCGACGCCGAGCGGCCGGTCGTCCCGCTTGTTGATGCCCATGCCGAGCGCGACCCGGGCGGACGACGCCGTCACAGGCGACGATCAGCGGGGCGCGGAATTCCTTGGGACCCGTCTGCGGTCTTGGCCATGACGCCGGTGATCCGGCCGGTCCGGTCGTCGCGCACCGGTGCGGTCACGGTGGTGGCGACCCGCAGCCGGGCACCGGCCTTGACCGCGAGGGTGGCCAGCATCTCGTCGAAGTCCCGGCGGGGCCGGACCAGGCCGAAGTCTGGGTAGTCCTGCAGCACCGGCCACGGCAGTTCCAGGCTGTTGCCGCCGCCGACCACCCGCAGACCCTTGTTCTTGATCCAGTCAGCACCCGGAGACGTCCACCCCGAGGGCGAGCACCTGCTTGACCCCGCGCGGGGTCAGCCCGTCGCCGCAGACCTTGTCCCGCGGGAAGGTGGACTTCTCCAGCAGCAGCACGTCGACCCCGGACCGGGCCAGGTAGGTGGCGACCGTCGCACCGGCCGGGCCGGCACCGACGACGATCACATCGGCCGTGCTGTCCGGGTCGTTGACCGCATTCGACAGGCTCATCGGGACCTCCCCCGGTTACCGGTGACATCAGGCCTGGAGGGGATGCGGCGGCAGTCCCTGCGACAGGCAATCGAGTTTGTGAATTCGTTCACGAGGCTAGTTCGCCATCAGTGTAGGACGCGTCACAACACGCAGGTACCAAGGGGCGCGCCGTCGACGATTCGGAGCGTTCTCGCGCACCGCATGGTGCAGCGCGACCACCCCGAAGGTCATGTTCCGCCAGACCACATCCGTCCATCCGGAGCGGGCGATCATCCGGGCCAGCGACGGCTGATCGGGCCAGGCGTCGATCGTCTCCTGCAGGTACAGGTACGCCTCGGGATTGGACGAGACCCGGCGGGCCAGCAGTGGCAGCACGTTGCGCAGGTACCAGCGGTAGCCCCAGCGGATCGGCGCGGGCCGCGGCCGGGAGAACTCGCAGACCAGCAACTGCCCGCCCGGCCTGGTCACCCTGGCGAACTCCTGCAGCGCGGCACTGGGGTCCTCGACGTTGCGCAGCCCGAACGAGATGGTCACCGCGTCGAAGGTGCCGTCGGCGAACGGCAGATGCAGCGCGTCACCGGCGACCCGGGGCAGCCGGAAATCCGGCTTGGCGGCCGACAGCATGCCGAACGAGAAGTCGGTGGCCACGCACCAGGCGCCGGTCGCGGCCAGGGCGATGGTGGAGACGCCCGGTGCCGGCCGCGACGTCCAGCACCTTCTGACCCGGCATCAACTGCAACGCGCGGACCGTGTGCCGGCGCCACCGGCCGTCCTGGCCGGCGGACAGGATGGTGTTCGTCCGGTCGTAGCGCTCGGCCACCGCGTCGAACATCGCGGCGACCTGGCGTGGCTCTTTTTCCAGCCCGGCCCTGCTCATAAGCTTGCCCCGTGCCCATGGGGTCGGAGCCTACCGAGCGCGGGGCGAGCGCATCGACTCGTTGCCGTTCACGGTGCTGCGGCGTGTCCCGGGCCGCGCCGCAGATCGAACAACGGGAGCCTTGACCGGCGCAAACACCACCAGATCAGCGGAATCGCAATGACGAACGTCACGCCGGCGACCAGCGCGAGTTGCAGATTGCCGACGGCCGCCGTCCGACCGGCGACCCGGGCGATCTGCGGGTCCTGGGTGGAGTACTCGACGACGAACTGCTGGCCGAGCGAGAGCAGGCCCGGGTAGAGCACGCCGCCCTCCGGCCGGATGGTGGTACCGGTGACGTCGACGAACTCGATCCCGGTGCGCAACGGGGACACCGACAGCACCGTTGCCGTTGCGCTGCCCAGGTGTTCGTCGATCGCCGAGTCGTTGGACCGCATGCCGATGCCCAGCGCGATCAGCATCACCGTGATGGCCACGGCCAGCAGCGCGATCCCCCGGGCGGCCCACCGCCAACCCCGTTGCCGGCGGCCGGGTCGGCGACCTGGGACCGGTTCGGCGACGGCCGAACCGGCGGGGTCCGGCGGCGCGTCGGCGGGACCTTCCAGTGACGCCACGGCTGCGAGTCTATTGCCGGTGCAGTGAGCGTCACGTCGATGCGCGACGAGTTCAGCCCGACGGACGACTACTCTTGGCGCTCGTGACTGCCCTGCCGACCACCCGACTGACGGTGACGGCGGTGTCCGAGAAGCTCGACTCTCCGGCAGACCTGCTGGCCGCGTTGGCCAGCCCGACCGGCACCCTGTGTTTCCTGCGGGGCGGCGAAGGCTTCGTCGGCTGGGGCGTGCACGAGCGGTTCAGCGCGACCGGCGCCGGACGCCGCGCAGCAGATCCAGCGGTGGTTCGCCGAGGTCAGCGCCGGTATCCGGGTCGATGACCGGGTCGGGCTGCCGGGCAGCGGGCCGATCGCCTTCGTCTCCCTCGGATTCGACGACGACGACGTCTCGGTCGCGATCGTGCCGAAGATCGTGATGGGCAGGTCCGGCGGAACGTCATTCGTCACCCGGATCGGTGACGCACCGGCGAACGGCTCCGCGCGCGCACACTCCAGTGCGGTCGCCCGGACGGGTCAGCTACGCCGACGCCGACCTCTCGGTGGCCGGTTTCACCACCGCGGTGGCCGCCGCAGCCGCGCGGATCCGGACCGGCGAGCTGCAGAAGGTCGTCCTGGCCCACGACCTCGAGGCCACCACCGCGCGCGCGGTGGACGAACGGTTCCTGCTGCGGTCATCTCGCCGCCGCGTACCCGGACTGCTGGACGTTCGCCGTCGAGGGCCTGGTCGGGCGCCAGCCCGGAGCTGCTGATCCGGCGGACCGGCGCATCGATCGCATCCCGGGTGCTGGCCGGCACCGCCTGGAAGGAACACAGTGGCGACGCGGTGTCCGCCGGGCTGCTCGGCAGCGCCAAGGACATCGTCGAACATGCCTACGCGGTCCAATCGGTGGCCGAGGTTCTCGCGCGGGCCACCGTCGACCTCGACGTGCCGTCCGGGCCCGTGCCGCTGGAGCTGGCCAACCTGACCCACCTGTCCACCGACATCACCGGCCGGCTGGACGATCGCGCACCGACCGCGCTCGAGTTGGCGGCTCGCCTGCATCCCACCGCCGCCGTCGGCGGCAGCCCGACAGCGGTTGCCCGGCAGGTGATCCGGGAGCTGGAGCCGACGCACCGCGGCCGCTACGCCGCCCCGGTCGGCTGGATGGACAGCCGCGGTGACGGCGAGTTCGCGATCGCACTGCGCTGCGCACAGGTCCAGGGTCGGAGCGTTCGGTTGATCGCCGGCTGCGGCATCCTGGCCGATTCCGACCCGGCGATCGAGGCCCGCGAGGCGCAGATCAAGATGATCCCGATCCGCGATGCGCTGGAGGCCCGCAGCTGAGCTGCGGCAATCGCTCCGACGCGCGAAAGTCGCGCAAACCCGACGTAACAGACGTCCACCGGGCTAGGGTTGCAGTTGTCGGTACGAAGATGTCCGGCGGCCGGAGGACTGCCATGCAGGTCAAAGATGTCTTGGCGCACAAGGGTGACGCCGTCGCCACCATTGCGCCCGGGTCACTCGTCACCGAGGTGATTGCCTCGCTGGCGCAGCATCACGTCGGCGCACTCGTTGTCAGTAGCGACGGACGCCGCATCGAGGGGATTGTCAGTGAGCGGGATGTGGTCCGCGCGTTGCACACCCGCGGTGCCGACCTGCTGACCACGCCCGTCCGCGAGGTCATGACAGCGAACGTGCTGACTTGCGGGCCGGGTGACGAGATCCGCAGCCTGGCAAGGACAATGACGGATCGCCGGTTCCGGCACATGCCGGTCGAGATCGACGGTGTGTTGAGTGGCATCGTGACCATCGGCGACGTCGTCAAGGGTCGGTTGGACGAACTCGAGACCGAGCACGATCAGCTCATGGGCTACATCTCCGCGGGTTGATGTCTGGTCGGACCCGACGAAGAGGGCCATCGGGCGATGACCAGCCGGCAGGCGGACTGGCCCGAGTGATCGTGCTGGATGCTTCGGTCCTCATCGCGCACGTCGAGTCACACGACCTGCACCACGCCTGATTGCTGCGTGCTGCTGGCCGCGGAAGAATCCGGTGCCGGGCTGGGCACTTTCGACCTTCAGCTCGCCCTGGTTGCGCAGGATCGCGGAATAGCCGTCGTCGAACCCTGACGCCCGGATGCTCTCAGACATGTACATGTACAAATGCATGTAACATCGGTGCATGATCCAGGAACCCGAGGATGCTGTTGAACGGGCCATGGTCGCCATCCGCCGCCGGCAGAGCCGCAGAATTTTGGCCCAAGATGCTCGACAGCAAGGCTTTTCGAGCAATCTGCTCGGCACGGCCGAGATTCTGAACGATCTGGACGAGGCAGCGGCACGCGGCAGCGACCGCACCGTCACCGGCATTGCCGGGCGCCTGCGCATGGACCAACCCAGGGTCAGCAGACTGGTAGCAGGGGCAATCGACAACGGCCTGCTCGATCGTCTCGCTGATCAAGGGGACGGCCGACGCTCCGTGCTCGCACTGACCGAGGCCGGTGATGGCGTCCTCGCCGGTATCCGGCGCAACCGCAGGTTCCAGTTCGAACAGGCAATGGCCGATTGGAGCGCGGACGAGCGTGCCACGTTTGCCGATCTGTTGACTCGATTTGTCGCTGCCTTGGAGTGATGACTCCGGATCGATGTCACAGTGCCATGCGGATTGCCTCGCCGATCTGCTGCAGGGTGGCGGCCAGTTCGGTCCGGGACGTCGGCACCTCGACGATCCGGATCCCGCCCGGATCGGCGATCGCGTCGGCAAGTTCGTCTGCGGTGGACACGAACACGTGCTCGGCGCCGCAGGCCTCGGCGATGCCCGCGAGCAGGACGCCGTGCGGCGTCCCGAAGACGCGGTCGAACGCCCGCGCGTGCCGCGGTTCCCCGGGTTCCAGCGTCGAGAAGATCGCGCCGCCGTCGTTGTTGCTGACCACGATCGTCAGGTCGGGTCGTGGTTCGTGCGGACCGATGACGAGCCCGGTCATGTCGTGCAGGAACGTCAGGTCACCCATCAGTGCGACCGTCGGGCCGTCGTCGCCGCCGGCGGCGAGGGCCACCCCGACGGCCGTGGACACGGTGCCGTCAATGCCGGCCACCCCCCGGTTGGCGACGATCCGCAGCCCGTCCCGGCGATCGGCTGCCAGGGCGACGTCGCGGGGCGACTGCGAGGAGCCGAGGACCAGTGTCGCCCGCGCGGGCAGGTTTGCGACCAGGTCCCTGGCCAGCCTGGTGGAGGATCCGATGTCCAGCTCGTCCAGCACGGCGCCAATCACCTTTGCGGCCGCTCGATCCGCATCCCGCCAGCGGGTCGCCCAGTCCTGTTCCGGCAACTCCCGCAGGTCCGGCCAGCCGGCAGCGACGAAGCGCGCGGACCCCGACGGATCGGCGTAGCCCTGCGGCGAGGCAACCACATCAACCACGACGCGCGGATCGGCCAGCAACCGCTGTACCTGCCGAAACATCGTCGGCCGGCCCAGCACGATCACCCGGTCCGGCAGCGCCGCGGCAAGGAACTCGGGGATCGACAGCAGGTGCAGGCCGGTCGCCAGCACGGCACTGCCGGCCGCTCCCCCGGCTTCGGCGATCACCAGGTGTCCGGTGTCCGCGATCGCCGTGGTCCACGGATGGGTCAGATCGGCCAGGAACAACACCCGTTCGCCGGGCTGCGGCGCGGGCACCGGCGGGCCGTAGGTTTCCTCGCCGCCCACCACCTGGGTCCATGGGCTGTCCCCCCGGCCGGCCAGCGATTCGGGCCAGTCGGGGCAGCCTGGGCGGTCACCGGATCGGGCAGCAACGGGTCGGCCAGCGCAACATTCAGCTGCACCGGGCCCGGCACTCCGCCGGCTCCCAGCGCGGCGGCCACGGCCCGGCAGATCATCGCCCGCCAGTCGGCATTCTGCCCCGACATCCGTTGCGGCGCAGCGAATTCATGGAACAGACGAAGGACCGGGCCGAACACCGAACGCTGATCGATCGTCTGGTTGGCACCCACATCACGCAACCACGGCGGCCGGTCAGCGGACAGCACGACCATCGGAACACCGCCGTGATGGGCCTCCAGGACGGCCGGGTGCAGGTTCGCGACTGCGGTCCCGGACGTGGTCACGACGACGGCGGGCCGGCCGGAACCGCGGGCCAGGCCGAGCGCCAGGAAGCCGGCAGTCCGCTCGTCGATCCGGACGTGCAGCCGGATCCGGCCGCTGGCATCGGCCTCGTGCAGGGCCATCGACAACGGCGCGTTGCGGGAGCCGGGCGCCAGCACGACCTCGGTGACCCCGCACGCGATCAGCTCGTCGACGAGGACACCGGCCAACGCAGTCGACGGGTTCACTCCTGCATTCTCCCTTGGTGCCTGACCGGGCGGGGCCCAGCGGGCAGCAGCCGTGGCGCACCACACAGCGCCACGCCGGCGTCACCCGGCCAGTACGCGGGCAAGGTCGACCGCGCCGTGCACCGGATCCCTGCGCAGGACGAGACACTCGCCGAGGCCGGCCTTCGTCAGGCCTGCACCAACCAGGTCCTGAAGCCGGGGCTGGTAAACGATCAACCCGCCGCCAAGGACGACAGGGCCCGTGATGCCCAGCCTGCCGCCGACGGTCTGCACGAGACCGACGAGCGCGGCGCCGGCTTGCGTGACGATGTCGGCGCAGACCCGGTCGCCGTTCTCGGCCAGTTCGAAGACCAACCCGGCCTGCCCGGCCCAGTAACGACGTTCGGGTGTGGCATAGAAATGGTCGAGCAGTTGGACCGGCCCCTGCAGCCCGCAGTCGGCGGCCAGTCGCCGGGACAGGACGTCGGGCTGTTCGCCGCGATCGGCAAGTCTTAGAGCGTGCCGGACGGCCTGCCGCGCGACCCAGTAGCCGCTGCCTTCGTCACCGAGCAGGTAACCCCAGCCGCCTGCCCGCGCCGTCATTCCGTCCGGGGTGCGCCCCCACGCCACCGACCCGGTTCCGGAGATCACCGCGATCCCGTGCTCGACACCGGCCGCCGCCAGGATCAGGTGCGTATCGTGCACAATCCGAACGGCCGCCCGCGGTACCTGGGCCTGCACGAGCGCGTGCAGCCGGTCTTCCTGCTCAGGAGTATCGACGCCGGCGGCGCCCGCACAGATGGCAATGATTCCGTCCCTGCCCAGCCGGTCGAAGACCGAGCCCAACTGCCGATCGGCCTCGGCCGCACCCACCGAGGAGATGTTGGCGCTGCCGGCCAGGATCTCCTGCTGTGGTGCCGTACCGGTCAGGTCACCGGCAACCGCGTGCGTCTTGCTGCCGCCGATGTCCAGCCCGACGATCCGCGAGTTGCTCATGCTGTTCTTCACCCCCGGAACCGGGTCTGTGGCCAAGATTGGTGTAGACCAAGACTCAGGTAGATTGGCATAGACCAATCGCCTGGTCAAGAGATAGCATCCACCGATGCGAGCAGCTCGATGAAGGTTCCCAAGTACTTCCAGGTCAAGAGCGCGATCCTGGAGTTGACCGCGGACAGTCCGCCCGGCGCTCCGGTACCGACCGAACGTGAACTGGCCGAACACTTCTCGACATCCCGGACGACGGTGCGGCAGGCCATCGCCGAACTGGTCGCAGAGGGGCGACTGGAACGCACCCAGGGTCGCGGCACCTTCATCGCACAGCCGAAGCTGATGCATGTTCGGCAACTGACGTCCTTCACCCAGGATCTGCGGGCACTCGGCCGGAACACCAGCAACGTGGTGCTGGCGCTCGGCCGCGTGGCGGCCGACAAGGAGGTCGCCGCGGCCCTTGACCTCCCCCTTGGCACCGGAGTCCATCGCGTCGAACGGCTCCGTAGCGTCGCCGACGAGCCGATCGCGCACGAGATCGCCTACCTGCCAGGCCCGCTTCCGCGGCTGCGGGCGGAGCTGGACCGCCGTGGGTCGCTGTACCAAACGCTGCGCGAGGCCTACGGCATCGAGTTGACCGACGTCGAAGACGTGGTCGAGACGGCGTTGGCCGATCCGGTGGAGGCCTCGCTGCTCGGCGTCGACACCGGACTTCCGATGTTGCTCGTCCATCGCACCGCCCGGGATGCCACCGGGCGACCGGTGGAGTGGACCCGCTCGGTGTTCCGCGGTGACCGGTTCCGGTTCGTGGCGCGGAGCAACAAGAGCTAGAGGACTTCAGGCTCCGGGCCGAAGACGAACTGCCGTCCGGTGACGGTGATCGGTTGCACCCTGACGAAGACGGGCTTGTGGGTCGCAACCCACGGGCGGAGCCCGGAAACCTGCGCCTCCTCGAAGTCCACGCCCCATTCGGCGGCGTGCGCCTGGCCCTTGACGACCACGCTCCAGCCGCCGGTGTTGTCATGCCCGTCGATCTCCACGGCGACCGCTTCGTTGACGGTGAGGGCGGCGAGCTTGGTGCCCGGCGCGGTGCGGAACAGCAGCGTCCCGTCCTGCACCACGTAGTTGATCGGGAAAATCTCCGGCTGGTTGCTGACGCTGAGCGCAAGACGGCCGAACTCGTTGGTCTCCAACAGGTTCCAGCTATCCGCTGCGGAAAGGTGACTGACGGGACTGACGGTTTCGGTCATGGTTCGAGCATGACCGGCCGGGCGGCATCCGTCACAGGGTCCAAGGTCCCGTTTTTCTCACTGCCGCGCGGCAAAGCTCACAGCAGGCGCGGCAAAGCTCAGAGCAGCGCGGCGACGCGGTGCAGGCGGTCCAGCCAATAATCCGTCGTCGCCCGGTCCGCGGCCACCCCGCTGAACCGATCCGGCTCCGGCGCACGGGCGGGCACCTCGATGAATCCGTCGACCGGTGTCAGGCGGCCGGCGACGACATCAGCGGACAGCAGGCTGGCGGTGCCGAGACCACAGGCATAGGGCAGTTCCGGGAGGGCGGCGGCCAGCGCCAATCCGGCGGCGAGGCCGACCGAACTGTCGACAGCGGAGGACACCACCACCGGGAGTCCGACCGCCGTGGCAATGTGCAGCCCCGCCCACACCCCACCCAACGGCGCCACCTTCAGCACGGCGATGTCGGCGGCGCCGGCCAGCGCCACCCTTGCCGGGTCATCTGCTCGGCGGATGGACTCGTCGGCGGCGATGGGCGTGCCGACCTGTCGTCGCACCTGGGCCAACTCGCCCAGCGAGCGGCAGGGTTGCTCGACGTACTCCAGGCCGTTCGCTGCGGTGTCCAGGACGTCGATGGCCGCCACCGCCTCGGCAGGAGTCCACGCCCCGTTGGCGTCAACCCTGATCCGACCGGTCGGCCCGAGAGCGGACCGGACGGCGGCCACCCGATCCGCGTCCGCGGCCAGCGTCACCCGCGGGTCCGCGACCTTGATCTTCGCGGTGCGGCAGCCCGACGCCAGCACCAGTTCGGCTGCCCGCGACGGCGACACCACCGGGACCGTGGTGTTCACTTCGACGCGCCTGCGGCGCCTTTCCGGCCACCGATTGGCCGCGGAGTCGACGGCCGCGCGCAGCCACGGCACACATTCGGCGTCGTCATAGTCCTTGAACGGAGCGAATTCTGCCCAACCCGCGGGCCCGTGCAGCAGCACGCCTTCGCGCACGGTGATGCCACGGAAGCGTTCCACCAGGGGAATGGCGAACACTCGCGCGGTTGTCAGCAGCGCAGCGAGATCGGCGGACACGGGGCCTATCCTGCCCGCGCGGATGGCGGCGCCGAGCGCAGCGGCAATCGGATGGTCATGGCAACGCCGCCTTCGGGCGCCGGTGACGCCACGATCGTCCCGCCGAGCCTGCGCACCAGGCCGTCCGCCAGGGCCAACCCCAGGCCGGCTCCACCCGGCCGGCGGTTGCGGTAGCGCTCGTGCAGGACACCCTGGTCGAACGCCACCGGGTAGTCCTCGGCGGCGAGGCCCGGACCGCCGTCCCTGACCTGCAGGACGGCCCATCCGTTGTCCAGACCGACGTGCAGCACCAGCGGTCGACCTGGTGCGAGCAGCCGAAGCGCGTTCTCGGCCAGTCCGTCCAGTACCTGCCGGATCCGGCGGGCATCGGTGTCGACCACGACAGGAGTCTGCGGTAGCTGCAGGACCAAGTCGGCACCCGTTGCGTTGCAGCGGGTCTGCCAGATGGGTGCCATTTCCGCAACCAGCGCACGGAGATCGACCAGCGCCAGGTCGAGGCGAAAATTGTCCGCGCCGAGCCGGGCGAGATCGAGCAGATCCGACACCAACCGCTCGAGCCGGGCCGCCTCGCCCTTGATGCTCCTGCCCACCTCGGCCTGTTCGCCAGGGCCCACCATCTCGTCCGCCAACGCCTGGGCCTGCCCGGTGATCCCGGCCAGCGGTGTTCGCAATTCGTGGGACACCGATGTGAGGAAGTCCCGTTGCCGGGATTCACTGTGCTGCAACGCATCGGCCAGTTCGTTAACCGCGACCGCGACCTCGGCGACCTCCCGCGGGCCGGCCACCGGCGCCCGCAGATCACGCGCGCCCCGACCCATCGCGCGGGCCAATCCGGCCGTCCGGCGCAGCGGCTTGGACACCACTCTGGCCACCACCAGCCCCACCAGGACGGCAGCCACCAGCCCACCGAGAATTGCCCACAGCAGCCGCCGCTCCAGGGCCTGCCGGGTGGCCGCGGCGACGTCGGCCGGGGCCACCAGGGCAAACCCACCGGTGCTGGTGGACCGGGCCTCGACGAGCTGCAACTTCCCGCCGACGACAGCGGAACCCGAGATCGCATTGCCGTCGACGGCCTGCTCGGCGCCGGCCTGCCGGGCGGCCCGAACCGGCGGGCGGTCGGGGCCTGTCAGCCGGCCCTTCGGGCCGATCAGCACGACATCAATGCCCTGCGCGGCAAGCACCTCGGCGGTGGTCGACAGGGCGGCCTGGCCGGTGGGGTCGGCCGCGATCTGAGCCTGGATGAGGTCCGCACGGTCGGAAAGCGCCTGGGTCGTCACATCGATCAGCGTTCGGCGGACCACGAGCACCCCGACGACGCTGGCAATCACCGCGACCAGAACGGCGACCGCGATAACGAGCAGCGTGACCCGCACCGCCAGGCTGCTCCTGGCCGCCGGCGGCCGTGATGTCCCACCGGTCGCCGACAGGTCCAGCAACTCGGTCACCGGTTGTCCGCCGAGTACCCGACGCCCCGTACGGTGCGGATCGGGCTGGCGTCACCGAGTTTCGCGCGCAGCGCGGCGACGTGGACGTCAACCGTCCTGGCTCCGGCGGCCGAGGTGTATCCCCACACCGCGCTGAGCAGGCTCGACCGTTCGAACACCCGACCAGGGTGCCGGATCAGATAAAGCAACAGATCGAATTCCGTTGCGGTGAGTTCTATCTCGTGGGGCGTAGAGTCCGCCGTGGCGGTCCTGACAATGCCGTCGGGACCGTCTCGCAGCAACCCAGCAGTGGACCCGGGGGTGCCTGTCGACTGCTCACCAGGCGGCTGTTCGATCCAGACCCGGCGCTGGGCGGGATCGATCCGCACCTGCCCGGCCTGAAAGATCGGTGTGGTGACCGCCCCGGGACCTGCGGATCGGCGCAGCACCGCCCGCACCCTGGCCACCAACTCCCGCGGGTTGAACGGTTTGACCAGGTAGTCGTCGCCGCCCATTTCCAGGCCGAGGATCCGGTCGATGTCCTCGTCCCGGGCCGTGACGAACAACACCGGCGTCCAATCCCCGGCCGCGCGCAAGCGCCGGCAGAGATCGAGACCGTCCATGTCGGGCAGGCCGATATCGAGCACGATCGCCGCGGGTCGGTCCTGCCGGATCACGGACATGCCGTCCTGCCCGGTTGTGCAGATCCGCACCCCGAACCCCGCCGCAACCAGGTAGCGGCGGACGACGTCGGCGATCACGGTCTCGTCCTCGACCACCACGATGAGCCCGCGCGCCTGGCTGTCGCCGCCGGCGGTGTCCGACGCATCAGCCCGGCGCGGATCGCTTGGCGGTGGCATGAGGTCAGCCTTGACCACGCTCGGCGCGGCAGGCGTCTTCACGCGCCGGTGCAGTCGCCGGGATTTTGCCCACGATCAACTGCAATGAGCCTGCTGGACGGCGGCGAGATCGGCGGTGACGGTCTTCAGTGGATCCAGCACCTGCGACCGCAGAGCGGCCCGGTCGGTGTAGAGCTTGGCCAATTCGGCGTTGCCGGCGGCCGTTGCCGTCGTGGCTTTCGCGGTCAGCCAGGCAATCGACCCCTTGGTGTTCGCGTCGCCTTCGAGCCGGGCAACCACGGCCTGCCGCTTCGGCAACACCTTGTCGATCCGGTCGCAGTAGGCGGGCCGGTCCGCCTGGCTGACGGTTGCTGCCTGTCCGACAGTGACTGCCTGACCGCCTGTTTCGGCCGCGGCCGGGACCGCGAACGCGATTGTCGTTGCCACGGCGGCGGCCCCGAAACCGGTCGCCAGCACGGTGATGATTGCCTTCTTTGCCATTGTCGAACTCCCTGACCTGACCCTGTCGCCGACACGGTGCCGCGCCGGTAGTGATCAGCATGGGCGCCGCGCTTTCGGGGGCGGTCAGGGCAATGTTCGGATTCTGCAAAGACTCTCATTGGGCGGCGCCGGTGACGAGCCTCCCGGCCGCATGCTGCGATTCGTGCCCATGGTGCGTCATGACCGGGGCTCACTATGCGAGAGTCGGGGCAGTGCGGATGCTGGCAGCACCAAAACGATGGCCAGTCTTTGCCGGTTCGTCATCTTCACCGCCCACTATCGGGTGGGGCTTTCCCTCGGCGCCCTAGGCAGCTGCGAACATTCGTCGCGGTGACCGGCGTCGACTCGACGAGGAGGATTCAAGTGCGAGTTGCCGCCATTCGTCACCGGACCGGGAAATCTTTTCACCGGAATCGACTGTTCACGCGGGTTGCCGGGATCGCAACGATCGGCCTGCTGGCGCTGACCGTCGGGTGTTCATCCAGCGGCACCACCGCCGCGAGTTCCACCAGCTCCGGAAGCTCGGCCGCCGCGTCCAGTGGGGCGAGTTCGCCCGCCGGCACGGGTGGCGCCACGGCCGATGCCGCCACGGCGACGTCCGCCACCGACTTCGGTGGGCTGGATGGCCTGGTCGCGGCGGCAACGGCCGAAGGCAAGCTCAATGTCATCGCCCTACCACCGGACTGGGCGAACTACGGCGAGATCATCACGGCCTTCCAGGCGAAGTACCCCGGTATCGCGATCGAATCCCAGCAGCCGGACGCGTCATCGGCACAGGAGATCACCGCAGCCCAGACCAACAAGGGCACCGACAAGGCGCCGGACGTGTTCGACCTCGGCCCGTCGGTGGCGCTGCAGAACGTGGCCTTGTTCGCGCCCTACCAGGTCGCGGATTTCGATCAGATCCCGGCCGGTAACAAGGAACCGACCGGACTGTGGGTGAACGACTACACCGGCCTGATGTCGGTGGGCTACAACGCCACCAAGTTCGGTGAGCTGACCTCGCTGAGCCAGCTGACGGATCCGAAATTCGCCTCGACGGTGGCGCTGAACGGCAATCCGACGGAGGCCGGCGCCGCCTTCAATGGGGTGGTGATGGCCGCATTGGCCAACGGTGGCACCCCGGACGACATCTCGGCCGGCGTCGCCTACTTCAAGTCCCTCAAGGACGCGGGCACCTTCCTGCCGCTCGATCCGACCGACGCGACGGTGCTGTCCGGGCAGACCGGGGTGGTCTTCGACTGGTCCTACAACCAGGCCGCCCTGACCACGAAGCTCGCCGCCGAGGACACCGAGTGGAAGGCATTCGTCCCGCAGGGTGCGGCGGTCGGCTCGTACTACGTGCAGGCGATCAACGCCGATGCCCCGCATCCCGCCGCAGCGCGGCTGTGGCAGGAGTTCCTGTACACGCCGGAGGCGCAGAACCTGTGGATCAAGGGCGGGGCCAAGCCGGTGATGTACGACGTGATGGACAAGGCCGGCACCATCGATCCGGCCGTCGCACCCAACCTGCCCAAGGTCGAGGGCACCCTGGTCACGCTCACCGACGCGCAGACAACGGCGGCCAACGACTACCTCAAGGCCAACTGGGCCGCAGCGGTCGGCAGTTGATCCCGGCCGGTTCGGCGTGACTGACGTTGCGGGCCCGGCCACCGGACGGGCACAGTCGTCGCAACCGCAGTCGTCGCAATCGCAGTCGTCGCAATCGCAGTCGTCGCCACTGCGGTCGTCGCAGCTACGGCGGTTCGCAGTGCCGGCGTTGCCGACCGTGCCGTTCTTCGCCTACGTCGCGCTGTTCCTGGTGGTGCCGACCGTCATCGTGGTGGTCGGTGCGTTCCAAACCGGGGACGGCGCCTTCACCCTGGACAACATCAAGGCGCTCAACACTCCGTCCGTGCTGGCCGCGTTCGGGCAGTCACTGGCATTGTCGGCCATCACCGCGGTCATCGGCGCAGTCTTCGGTGGGGTGCTGGCGTATGTGCTTTCCAGCGGCCACCCCGATTCGGTGGTGCGCAGGACCATGACATCGGCATCCGCGGTGCTGGCCCAATTCGGCGGCATCATGCTCGCGTTCGCATTCATCGCGACCATCGGTTCGACCGGCATGGTGACCAAGCTGATGAAGGATCTGCTCGGCGTCGAGTCCAGCGGTGGCTGGCTGTACGACTTCCCGGGATTGGTGGTGGTCTACAGCTATTTTCAGATCCCGCTGATGGTCATCGTCTTCCTGCCGGCCGTCGACGGCCTGCGGCCGGCCTGGCGGGAGGCAACGGAGACCCTGGGCGGCTCGACCTGGGCGTTCTGGCGCCTGGTCGGTGGGCCACTGCTGGCGCCGGCCTTCCTCGGGTCGGCGCTGCTGTTGTTCGCCAACGCTTTTTCGGCCTACGCGACCGCGGCCGCGTTGATCACGCAGTACAACACGTTGGTGCCCTTGCAGATTCGTGGTGCATTGATCAGTGAGGTCAACCTGGGGCAGGCCAACCTGGCCAAGGCCATGGCATTGGGCATGATCGTTGTGGTCGCTGTGGTGATGGGCCTGTACGCCCTGCTGGGTCGACGGAGCGCCCGATGGCTGGGGTGATGCAGTACCGGGCGTCGCGGCGACGTCGGCAGAGCGTGTTCCGCTGGGTCGTCGTGGCGGTGTCCGCCGTGTTCTTCGTCATTCCGCTGATCGCAATGCTCGACTTCTCGACCCGGACCCTGGCGGGCACCCGGACCGGCAAGGCCTGGGCGACCCTGGTGGACGTCGGCACGCTGTCAACGACGTACCAACCACTGTGGGACGGGCTGAAGACGTCGCTGATCCTGGTCGTGCTGACGGTGGCGATCATGGTGCTGCTATTGGTCCCGACGATGACCTGGATCAGGCTCCGACTCCCCGGTCTGCGCCGGCCGATGGAGTTCATCTGCCTGCTGCCGTTGACGATCCCGGCCATTGTGCTGGTGGTGGGACTGGCCCCCATCTACCGCGGGCTGGCCTCGGTCTTCTCGACGTCGGCCGTCTGGCTGTGCTTCGCCTACGTGATCCTGGTGCTGCCGTTCGCCTACCGGGCACTGGACGCCGGGTTGGGTGCCATTGATGTGCGCACCCTGGCCGAGGCGGCGCGCAGCCTCGGGGCTGGCTGGTTCACCGTGATGTGGCGGGTGGTGTTACCGAATATCCGAGCGGCGGTGGTGTCGGCCTGCTTCCTCTGCGTCGCGCTGGTGCTCGGCGAGTTCACCATCGCCAACCTGTTGAGCCGCAACAACCTGCAGACGGGCTTGCTGAGCATCTCGGCGACCGACCCTCGGCTCGCGGTGGCAGTTGCCCTGGTTGCCCTGGTTTTCGCCTTCATCCTGTTGCTGGCGCTGTCCTTTCTCGACCGTGGACGGCGCACCTCTCGAGCTGGGAACTAGCAGATGAACGCAGCGAAAAACGCAGGCGCGCAAACCCGGTCCGCCGACGGCGTCGCCGTCAATCTCCGTGACCTGCATCGAAGGTTCGGTGATGTCCAGGCGCTCGACGGGATGGGCCTGGACATCGCACCCGGCGAACTCGTTGTGCTGCTGGGACCGTCCGGCTGCGGCAAGACGACCGCGCTAAGGGTGCTGGCCGGCCTGGAGGACATCGACTCGGGTTCTGTCGAGGTGGGCGGGCGCAACATCTCCGGGATGCCAACCAGCAAGCGGGACATGGGCATGGTCTTCCAGGCCTATTCGCTGTTCCCACATCTGACCGTGCGGGACAACGTGGCGTTCGGCCTCCGGTTGCGGGGGCGCGGAACCGCCGAGCGGAACAAGATCAGTGCCGAGTACCTGGAACTCGTTGGCCTGGCGGAAAAGTCCGGGCAATACCCGCACCAGTTGTCCGGCGGTCAGCAGCAACGGGTGGCGCTGGCAAGGGCGTTGGCCATCTCACCGCAGGTGCTGCTGCTGGACGAGCCGCTGTCCGCGCTGGACGCCAAGGTGCGGGTCCAACTGCGGGACGAGATCCGGCGTATCCAAATGGATCTCGGAACTACCACGTTGTTCGTCACGCACGACCAGGAAGAGGCACTCGCGGTCGCCGACCGGGTCGGGGTAATGCGCGCCGGGCGGTTGGAGCAGATCGACGTGCCCGAGATCCTCTACACCCGACCCCGATCAGCCTTCGTCGCCGAGTTCGTCGGACTGACCAACCGGATGCCCGGTGTCGCCGCTGGCGAATCCGCGACGGTCCTGGGTTCGGTGGTGCCCCTGTTGCCCGGCTCGGTGTCCGAAGGTCCGGTGACGGTGCTGATCCGACCGGAATCGCTCCGGCTCACTGCCCTCGAAAGTCCGACACCCGGCGCTGGTTCAGCCGTGGTGGAAACCATCAGCTTCCTGGGCGCGCACGGCCGGGTGCACGCCCGATTGGCCGACGGGACCGCTCTGCTGGCCCAGGTCCCGTCGTCGGCGGCCACCCAACTTGCCGTGGGCGACGACGTTGTGGCGACCATTGCGAGCCTGCCGGCGCTGGCCATCGCGCGCTGACGGATGGCGCGCTGACGGTCGGATCAGCGGACCGTGTACGGCCCCGTACTGACCGGGTGGTAGCCCTTGGCGCCGATGGCGATCGCCAGCGCACTGCGCGGATCCTGACCGGCCGATAGTCGTTGCAGCACATGCGCGAAGTCGTACCGCGGGCGCCAGTGAAGCTCGGCGCGGGCGCGCGCGTTGACGTAGACCCGGTCGATGCCCGGGAACATCCGCCAATTCCGCTCGCCATAGATGGCCGCAGCGTCCGGGAAATACCGACCCATGACGGCCGGTGCGTCACTGCGCAGCTCGGCCAGATCGGCCGGGCCGAACGGGGTGGTTGCGCTGACGATGTACCGATCGAAGCCGATGTCCGGCGCCCGCGCCAGCGCAAGCCGGTGCACATCCACGACGTCGGCGAGATCGATGCGGCGGTAGAGCATCTCGTTCGCCTGCACATTCCCGATCGAATAGCCGCCGCGGACGTCTGCACTGTCGTCCGGCTCGGGAAAGAACCTCGAGGTCCGCAGGATCAGGCACGGCAACCCGTGGTCGCGGTGCACCAGCTCGCACAGATTCTCCGCCGCGACCTTGGTCGCCCCGTAGATGTTGCGCGGCAGCGGTGGCACGTCCTCGGTGATCCAGGTCGCCGGTGCGCCAACGGCCGGCGTCAACGCGCGGCCGAAGGCGCTGGTGGTGCTGGTGAAGATGAACCGGCCGACGCCAGCTGCGACCGCTTCCTCCAACAGCGTCAGTGTCCCGGTCACGTTGGTGTCGATGAAAGCCTGCCTGGGGTGCGAATCCACGTGCGGCTTGTGCAGAGTCGCGGTGTGCAGCACCGCCTCCACCCCGCCGAGCGTCGCCCTGACCAGGTGCCGGTCGGTGACCGATCCGATGACGGTGGTGCTGGCCGAGGGCAGGACATCCAGCCCGACCACGTCGTGCCCATCGGCCCGGAGCACCCGGACGAGGGCATCGCCGAGGTGGCCAGAACTGCCGGTCACCAGGATGCGCATCACTCATCAGTACCGCATCACGGCGTCAGACGGTGACACCCAGATCCGATCTCAGGACCGGCCGTCGCGTCGACGCGAGGGTTTCCAGCAGATCGGCTCCTTCCCGGCCGGCGTCGTGACCGGCCATCTCCTGCCGGATGCGACCCGCTGCCAATCGGAAGCCCGGCTCGTCGATGACCCGGAGCACACCGGCGCGGACAGCATCCGGCGTTGGTCGCGTTGTGCCGAGTTTCACCCCGACCCCAGACCACTCGATCCGTGCCGCGATCTCCACCTTCTCCTCCGTCGTGCCTGCCTGAACCAGTGGAACACCATGTGCCAGAGCCAGTGTCACTCCGGAGTAACCACCGTTCGTGACGAACACCCGTGCCTGGCCGAGCAGCAGGTCGTAGGGGATGAAATCGGTGATCCGCACATTGGCAGGCGGTGTTCCGCCCAGTCCGGCCAGCAAATCAGCCGGATCACCGGATCCAGTCGTGGCGACAACCAGTACCTCCTGCTCGGCCAGACCCTTGATGGCCGGCACCAGCAGTTCGGTGACATCCGGCCGGATACTGCCCTGGGTGACGACAACCACCGGTCGAGTGCTGGTGGTGACATCGGGCCACCACTGCGGAGGCACCCAGTCCTTGGGCGGGTCAGGTCGAAACGCGCCCATCCAGTGCACCTGTCGCGGCAACGACCGACGTGGATATTCAAAGCTCGGGGTGCATCCCTGAAGATGCAGGTACGGCGATGCCATCTCGTCGAGCACAAATGCCGTGGCCGGTGGGAGGCCGAGCTGTGCCCGGATGCGCCGATACTCCCGGTTGGCGTCGGCAAAGATCAGCCGGCGACCGGCCGCCTTGACGACGACGTTCCGCAGTCGGCCGATCGGTCCGCGCATGGGTCGCAGGCCCGGCCCGAAGGGCGGGGTGTCGGCGTCGTCATACGGGCATCGGACCGTCGCCGAAGGTGGCCCACGGCACGCCCGTCAGTTCGGAGGTCATCCCCACGCCGATCATCAGGCCGTCGCACAGCATGGCGTCGACCCGGGTGCCGGCCAGAATTTCCTGTAGATCGGCGACCCGCTCGGCGGCGTGGCCGACGAAGACATCCGCGAACGCCCGGCGGATCGTCTGAATCGGCGAGAGTTGCTGGTACTCGGGCCAATGTGCGGTGAGGTCACGGCCACCGAAATCCTCGGCCCGCCGATACGGCAACGGTTCCGCCCCGATGGCCGCGATCTGCGGGTGGAAAACAGCGCCCGCGTACCAGAGCACTCGATGACCGCGCTCCACCAGTCGCGCAGCGAACGGCAGCGGATTGCAGGTGTGCGCCGGTACCGGGATGCTGGCGAACAGGAAAGTGCTCAACATCTTCTCCTTCGGACAATTCGCGTGGCCGGCGATCCGGCCTTGGGTAGACTGAGAGTAAAGCTAATTGACCGGGAGTCCAATGGATATTTCGCGCCCGTACTGTCAGCCCGATCCGGGACGACGCCGCCCGCCTGACCGAGCGGCGGATCCTTGACGCCGCCGAGCAGCTGTTCCTGCGAGCAGTGGTTATCCCGCGACGACGGTCGACGATGATCGCCGAAGCGGCCAGGTGTCTCGAAGCAGACCATCTACAACTCGTGCGGCTCGAAGGCCCAGCTGCTCAAGCGGCTCTACGACGTCCGGCTGGTCGGTGACGACGAGCCGATCCCGTTCGGGCAGCGACCAGAGGTCCGGGCCACTGGCCGCCGATGACCGATCCGCGTGCGCTGCTGGTCGCATACGCCCGGCTCGGGGGTGACGCTGATCCAACGGCTCGGTCCACTGTCTGCTGGTCGTCGCGCCGGCGCCGCCGCCGGTGACCCGACCTGGTGCGACATCTGGCAGACCACCGATGCGGAACGGCTGATCGGCAGCACCGGGGTGGCCGACCGGTTGGCCGAACTCGACGCGCTTCGCCCGGGAATGACCCGCGATCAGGCACGGGACATCATCTGGACGCTGAACAGCGTTCCGCTGTGGCAATCTGCTGACCACCGGCCGCCACTGGTCGCTCGACGAGTTCACCGAATGGCTCGGCTCGGCGATGATCGATCTGCTGCTGCCGCCCCGCTGAACCGCGGTATGCCGCGTCGACCATAGGGTGATGGCCATGGGCACCAGCGCTGTCAGCGCGATCTTCGACCCGACCCGCTGGCGCGAGGTCGAGGGCTTCGACTTCACCGACATCACCTACCACCGGCACATCGGGCCCGCGACCGGGTCCGCGGACCGGGTCGGCCACCGGTCGACCTGCCCACCGTGCGGATCGCGTTCCACCGGCCGGAGGTCCGCAACGCCTTCCGCCCGCACACCGTCGACGAGCTCTACCGGGCGCTCGACCACGCCCGGATGACCAGCAACGTCGGCTGCGTGCTGCTGACCGGCAACGGCCCCAGCGAACGGGACGGCGGCTGGGCGTTCTGCTCCGGCGGCGACCAGCGGATCCGCGGCCGCACCGGCTACCAGTACGCGGAGGGCGAGACCGCGGAGACGGTCGACCCGGCGCGCGCCGGCCGGTTGCACATCCTCGAGGTCCAGCGGCTGATCCGGTTCATGCCGAAGATCGTCATCGCCGTGGTTCCCGGCTGGGCGGCCGGCGGCGGGCATTCCCTGCACGTGGTCTGCGATCTCACCCTGGCCAGCGCCGAGCACGCCAGGTTCAAGCAGACCGACGCCGATGTCGGTTCGTTCGACGCCGGCTACGGCTCGGCGTACCTGGCCAAGATGGTCGGCCAGAAATTCGCCAGGGAGATCTTCTTCCTGGGCCGGGAATACACGCGCGGAGCAGATGCACGCGATGGGCGCGGTCAACGAGGTCGTGCCGCATGCCGAGCTGGAAAACGTTGCGCTGCAATGGGCGTCGATGATCAACGGGAAATCGCCGACCGCCCAACGGATGCTGAAATACGCGTTCAACCTGACCGACGACGGAATGGTCGGCCAGCAGTTGTTCGCCGGCGAGGCGACCCGGCTGGCCTACGGCACCGACGAGGCGGTCGAGGGCCGGGACTCGTTCCTGCAGAAGCGGTCCGCGGATTTCTCGCCGTATCCCTGGGCGTACTAGCCGTCGATGTCCAGACTCCTGCAGCTGCTGCCGGTCCCGACCGGCGATCGGGTGCTCGACGCTCATTCCCCGGTCTGCAGGTCCGCGCATGGCCGGGAACGGTCCGGTCCTGCTGCCCGTTCCCGCCGACGACGAGAAGGAAACCGCCCGGCTGGCAACGTCTCTCGCCGCCGGAACGGCGATGGCCGACTGGGAGGACGACCCGCACGACCCGACCGCGCTGGTGGTGGCGACCTCCGGCTCCACCGGCGTCCCGAAGGGCGCACTGCTGCCCGCGTCGGCCCTCATCGCCTCCGCCGAGGCCACCCGGCGTCGACTCGGTGGACCGGCGGCGACCGGGCCGGCCGAGCCGCCGCCCGGCCACTGGCTGCTCGCCCTGCCCGCCACCCACATCGCGGGGCTGCAGGTGCTGTTGCGGGCGATCGCCGAAGGCACCGAGCCCACCGTCCTGGACACGGCCCCGTCATTCACCGCGGAACGCTTCGTCGGGCCGTCGACTCCGATGCCGACCGGCGCCACGGTTCACCTCGCTGGTGCCGACCCAGCTGCTGCGAATCCTGACCGACCCCGATGCGACGACGCGCTGACCACCTTCGACGCCGTGCTGGTGGGCGGTGCGTCGACGCCGCAGGCGCTGCTGGACGACGCAGCCCAGGCCGGCGTCCGGGTGGTGACGACCTACGGGATGAGCGAGACCTGCGGCGGGTGCGTCTACGACGGAGTGCCGCTGGACGGGGTCATGGTGTCGGGCTCGCAGTCGGCAGCGCCGGGACAGGCCGTCCGGCCCGGCCGGGTATCCATCACCGGACCCGGTCGTCGCCCGCGGCTACCGGGACATGCCGCGACCATCCGTCGTTCGTGCAGGCGCCCGGCGATCGCTACCGGACCTTCCTGACCGACGATCTCGCCGTGCTCGGACGCAGGCACGTGGCGGGTGGTCGGCCGGGTCGACGACGTCATCGTCACCGGCGGGATCAAGATCGACCCCGGGATCGTCGAATCGGTGCTGATCCGGGTCGAACGGGGTCCGAGAAGTGATCGTCACCGGGGTCCCGGACGCCGACGTGGGGCGCCGCGGTCACCGCGGTTGTGGTTGCCGGTGCCGGACGGACCGCCATCGCTCGACGCGCTGCGGCAGGCCGCCGCCTACGCGCACGGGCGCGGCCGCGGCGCCGAAGCACCTCGTGCTGGTCGACGAACTGCCGCTGCGCGGACCCGGCAAGCCCGATCGGGCGGCCGATCCGCGAGCTGGCGACGGCGGAGGTGACCGCCCGGCTGCTGGCGGAACCGGAACTGCCGGACCTGTGACTGGTGACGGGGCCCGCCGGTTCACCCGGGCCGAGCTGGAGTCCTTCCACGGCGCCAAGGTCGACGACCTGGTCGGCCCCGGCCTGCGAGCTGCTGTTCGTCGGCATCAACCCCGGCCTGTGGACGGCCGCGGTCAACGCGCATTTCGCCCGGCCGGGCAACCGGTTCTGGCCCGCCCTGCAGCTCGCCGGCATCACCGCGCGGCGCATCGACGCCAGCCGCGGGCTGTTGCCGCGCCGACCGGGAAGAGTTGATCGCGCGCCGGCGATCGGGATCAGCAACCTCGTGCCGTTCGCCACCGCCACGGGCCGACGAACTCACCGCCGCGCAGCTACATGCCTCGGTGATTCCGCTCACCGAGCTGGTTCGCCGCACCGGGCCGACGGTGGTCGCCGTCCTCGGACTGACCGCGTACCGGCAGGCCTTCGGCGATCGTAAGGCCAGACCAGGGGCGGCAGACCGGCGTCGCTGGCCGGCGCCGAGCTCTGGGTGCTGCCCAATCCGAGCGGGCTGAACGCCCATGAGACCCCGGTATCGCTGGCCGTCGCCTACCGGGCGGCCGCGGTAGCGCCGGCGGGGGTGCCGCTCAAGTCGGCGGGCCCGCCCGCCGAAGTCGGCGGGCCGACCGCCGATGCACGCCCGTCGCGAAGGGCGATGTCGGCACGCAAAGTCGGCGGGCCTGCCCTCGCAGGCACAGTAGGGTCGGTGCACGTGGCAACTGCACAGCAATGGATCTCGGCCGCCCGTCCCCGGACGCTGCCCGCCGCCGTCGCACCCGTCCTGGTCGGCACCGGCGCCGGCATCGCGCTCGGTGGCTTCTCCTGGCTGCGCGGCGGATTGGCGTTGCTGGTCTCGCTCGCCCTGCAGGTGGGGGTCAACTACTCCAACGACTACTCCGACGGGATCCGGGGCACCGATGCCGACCGGGTCGGCCCGACGCGGCTGGTCGGCGCCGGGCCTGGCGCGACCGTCGACGCGTCAAGCTGGCCGCGTTCGGCTGCTTCGGGGTCGCCGGGCTGGCCGGGCTGATCCTGGCGGCACTGACCTCCTGGTGGCTGATCCCGGTCGGGGTCGCGGCGGTGGCCGCTGCCTGGTTCTACACCGGCGGGCCCGAAGCCCTACGGCTACGCCGGTTTCGGCGAGATCTTCGTCTTCGTGTTCTTCGGCCTCGTCGCGGTCCTCGGCACGACATACGTTCAGGCCGGCCGTATCTCGCTCACCGCGACGATCGCGGCGATCGGCATCGGACTGCTGGCCTGCGCCCTGCTGATGGCCAACAACCTGCGCGACGTGCACACCGACGTCGACGTCCGGCAAACGCACCCTCGCCGTGCTGCTGGGCGAGCCGTTGAGTCGGAAGGTGTTCGCCCTGACGATCGGCGGGCGCCTACCTGGCCGTCCTGGTGATCGGCATCCGGCATCCCTGGTGCCTGCTCGCGCTGCTGAGCCTGCCGCTGGCCGTGCCGCCGGTCCGGCAGGTGCTCGACGGTGCCAGCGGGCGGTCTCTGATCGCCGTGCTGGGTGGCACCGGCCGGGTCGAGATCGTCTACGCCGTACTGCTCGCGATTCGGACTGGCCGCGGAGGTCTGGGTGTAGGCTGTGCGGGTAGCCGCGCCTGGACGCTGCTATCTCGCGCGCGTTCCGCTGGCACCATGGAGTGCATGTTCATCGCAGGGACCGAGTGGTGCGAAGATCACCATCGCCGAGCCCGAAGCCCTGCGGATTGCCCTGTACGTCCGCGACGTCGCCGGCCTGGTATCCGGACACCGACCCGGCGATACCACCCCTCGATCCGTCCGCCGACGTCTGGCCGGTCTGGTTCCGCCGGCCGGTCGACGTGCCGACGTCCGGTGGGGTCAAGCTGCTCGGCGGCCGGGACGTCGACCTGCGGATCGCGTCGGCCCAGTGGGCCAGGTGGTGGCGGCACGCGCTGGAGGTCGGGACCGAGCGCAATCGACGACCTCCGACCGCCGGCGCTTCCCGCGTTGTCCGGGGTACCGGACCTGCGCGCGCTGATGCAGCGGCACTTCCACAACGCCTCGATCTGGTCCGACGGGCTCAATGACGACCCCCGGGTGAAGAGCGCCAACGCCGCACCGGGTCTCGGCCTGAACGCCCTGGTCAGCAACCTGCCGAAGATCCTCGGACGAAAACCGCTGCCGTTCGCCCTCCGGGTCACCGTCATCGGTGTGCAGACCAAGCACGCCTGGGTGCTGGCCCCCAACCACCTGATGCTGACCAGGCACCTGATCGCCGATGTGGACAACGCCCTGGACTGGCTGCGGCCGCGGATCCTGGCCCTGGCGTAGACAACTGGGTGGCGAGGGTACTGACATCCGCCTGCTGGCAGTCAGGTCGCCTGGATCCATTCCGTCGCGACGGTGAACTTGTCCAGCACCGCCTGGATCGGTTCCACCCCGATCCCGGGCCCGGTCGGCACCTCGATCTGCCCGTCGTCGAGCACGAACGGCTCGGTGATGTCCTGGTCGTAGAACCGGTCCGACGCCGAGATGTCGCCCGGCAGGGTGAATCCGGGCAGCGCGGCCAGCGCGGCGTTCGCCGCCCGGCCGAGGCCGGTCTCGACCATCCCGCCGCACCACACCGGCGATGCCGTTGGCCTGGCACAGGTCGTGAATGCGGCGGGCAGTTCAGATAGCCGCCGACCCGGCCGGCCTTGATGTTGATCACCTGGCAGGCGCGCAGCGCGATCGCGTCGGCGGCCGCCCGCACGCGACACCACCGACTCGTCCAGGCAGATCGGCGTCGTGATCAGCCTGGCCAGTTCGGCGTGCTGCCGGATGTCGTCCTCGGGCAGCGGCTGCTCGATCAGCAACAGGTCGAAGGCATCGAGCCGGCGCAGCACCCGGGCGTCGGCGAGGGTGTAGGCGGCGTTGGCGTCCACCTGCAGCAGCAGTTGGTCGCCGAACCGCTCGCGCACCGCCTCGACCGGCGCGACGTCCCACCCCGGCTTGATCTTGAGCTTGATCCGGACGTAACCCTCCGCGATGTAGTCGCCGACCACATCGAGCAGCGCGTGCACCGACGGCTGGATGCCGACCGAGACCCCGGACGGCACCGTTGTCCGCCTGGCGCCGAAGTAGCGCGGCCAAGCGACTGGCCGGAACCGCGCAGCTGAGCGTCCAGCACGGCCATCTCCAGCGCGGCCTTGGCCATCCGATGGCCGACGATCGGCTCCAGCAGCGGGTCGACCAGCTCGGCGGTGACGTCCCGGCCGGCCGCACTCTCGGCGAGCAGCATCGGAACGAGGAAGCGCCGCAACACCTCCGCCGCACCGTCGGCGTATTCCGAGCTGTACAGCGGCAGCTCCATGGCCACGCATTCGCCCCAGCCCTGGACCTCGACCGTCGGGTGATCCAGGTGGTGCTCCGGCCGGCCGGCATGGTGCGACCCCTGTCCGGCACCCTGCCGACCACCCGGATCAGCACGGCGACCCGTTCGGATTCGACGCCGAACGACGTCTCGAACGGGCTCTTCAGCGGCATCCGGATCGTCCGTAGTTCCACACCGGTGATCTTCAACGTGTGCTCCCCTTGCCTGCGACGTCGCCGAGCAGGTCGTTGTCCGTCACCGCTCGCCGCTCCAGCAGGTACCATCCGGATCGAGCGAAACCGGTGACCTGCCAGGACGTATCGGCCATCAGCAGGGCCAGCGCGGCGCGCAGTTCGTAACGCCAGGTCAGCGCCTGCGCGGCGTCGGCCTTGCGCACCTGCTCGATGTCCGGCGGAATTCCGATCAGGACGGCCGTCTCGCCGGACGGCTGGGGGCCGGCCGGTGACCGGCTCACCGTCCGGCTCCCACCGACAGCATGACCGCGGCTCCGGCGGCGATCAGCGCCGTCGACGTCGGGTCCGTCGCCACCAGGTGTGCCGAGCCGCGCGGACTCGCTGCAGTCGATCGTGGATCGGCGCTGCAAGGTCCCAGCCGATCTGCACCCGGTCGGTGGGCTGGCCGCGGTTCGGACCGTCATTCATCGCGCCGTAGAAGTCGACGAAGTAGGTCTCCGGCCGGCCGCCCAGCCGGGTCAGGTTGAAGAAGGAGTTGCGGGCGATCAACGGGTCGTAGGTCCAGGTGATCCGGCTGAGTCCGCGCTCCAGCGCCCACTGCCGCTGATGCCACTTCAGCGCCGCCGCCGACTCCGCGGCCGGCGGTCCCTGGCAGCACACCGGTGATGTGCGAGTGCATCGCGGCGCCCAGCGGCTCGGTGAAGAACGCCGAACTGGCGCCGACCAGCTCGCCGCTGCCCAGCGGGTACGCCCCGACCAGGTAGTTCCCGCCGTGGCCCAACGCGCGCAGCAGGTGCGGTTGGACGTCGAAGACCGCGCCCGGCTCGACGCCCCAGACCTGCTCCAGCACGGCGCAGGCCGCGGTCATCTGCTCGAGCGTCTCCAGCGGCCGGATGTCGACGCCGGCCCGGTCGGCGGTGGTGGCGGCGCGTCGCGGCCGCCTGCGCCAGCACCTCCCGGGCCGCCCTCGGTACTGCCCACCGGAGGTCCGCCGATCCGAGGCCAACACGTCCTGAACGAGTGCCGCCAGCAGCGCGGTCCTCGGCAGCAGCTCGGCCAGCAGGATGTGCTCGTCGTCGGCGTGCGCCCCACCGCCGACGGCACCGAGGCCGTCCAGGGTCGGCACCCCGATGCCGGCCGTGAAGTTGCCGTCGGAGGCCCCGCCCACCGAGGTCTGCACCAGCTCGCCGAGCCCGCGCCGCCGGTCCAGCGGCCTGCGCCCGATCGAACAGCGCGGCGCCGGAGCGTGACCTCCATCGGCGGCCGGTTCGGCTCCACCGAGCACGGTCAGCGCCGCACCGGGAAGCGTGGCCGCAGGGCCAGCATCGCCGCGTGCACCCGGTCCTGTTCCACCTGGGTCCTGGCCCGCACATCGACGTTGAGGAAGGCGCCGGCCGGCACGGTGTTGGTGGTGGTGCCGGCACCAGCCACGGTCGGCGTGACCGTGGTGCCCAGATCCGGGACGCCCATCTCCGCGACGACAAGGATCAGGTGGGCGAGTTCGACCGCTCGCGTTGATGCCCTTCTCCGGCTCGCCGCCGGCATGCGCCGCCCGGCCGGTGATCTCGATCCGGTACCACGACGTGCCCTTGCGGCCGGTCTTCAGCGTGCCGCCCGGCCCGGCGCCCTCCAGCACGAAACAGGCCGCGCAGCCGCGGGCCTCGTCCTCGATCAGCGCCCGGGACGTCGGCGACCCGATCTCCTCGTCACCGGTCACCAGCAGGCACACCCCGGTCAGGTCGGCGCCCTGCTCCCTGCAGCTCCGCCAGCGCGTGGATCGCCTGCACCAGGCCGGCCTTCATGTCGACCGTGCCCGGCCCGCGAATCACCCCGTCGGCGACCGACCACGGGTGGGTGGCCAGCGTACCCAACGGCCAGACGGTGTCGTGATGGGCGAGGATGACGACCCGGTTCGGTCCGGGCCCGAACCGCCAGCGCAGGTGGCTGCAGCCGTCGACCTCGAGGCGATCCGGCGCGAAACCCAGCCGCGCGGCTGCCGATCTCGGCGATGAGTTCGGCACTGCGCCGCACCGCGGCCAGATCGGCCGACGGTGATTCGCAGCACGACCAGCTGCTCCAGGTCGGCCAGCAGGTGCGGCAACCGAACGGTGCAGGTCGTCGGACGGCTCGGATCATCAGCTCCGGCGTCTCCCGCCGCGCCGACCGCGGCGGCACGACGGCTCCGACCCAGGTCCCGTCCGTCAGGAACTCCCGCACCGCCGCCCGGTACGGCGCCAGGTCCCAACCCTGCTCGGCCACCCAGCCGTCGTCGTAGTAGGTGCGGGCGTACCGGTCACCGGAGTCGCACAGCAGCGTGACGATCGAGCCCGGCGGTGCCGGACCGCGCGCATCTCGTCCACCAACCCGAAGACCGCCCACAGGTTGGTGCCGGTGGACGGTCCGACCCGGCGGCCGAGCACCCATTCGACCTCGCGCATCGTGCCGACCGAGGCCGCGTCCGGCACCTGCATCATCCGGTCGATCACCTGCCCGACGAACGACGGCTCGACCCGCGGCCGGCCGATCCCCTCGATCCGCGACGGCGTCCCGACCTGCTGCGGGTTGCCGTCCCGCCAGGCCGGGAAGAACGCCGAGCCCTCCGGATCGGGGACGCACAGCCGGGTCGGGTGGCCGCGGTAACGGACGTACCGGCCGATGGTCGCGCTGGTGCCGCCGGTCCCGGCGCCGATGACGACCCATTCCGGGACCGGATGACGCTCCAGCCGGAGCTGGGCGAAGATCGACTCGGCGATGTTGTTGTTGCCGCGCCAGTCGGTGGCCCGCTCGGCGTGGGTGAACTGGTCCATGTAGTGCCCACCGCACTCGTCGGCCAGCCGGCGGCGACTCGGCGTAGATCGTTCCCGGATCGTCGACCAGATGGCAGCGGCCGCCCTGGGTCTCGATCAGCTCGATCTTCTCCCGCGACGTGCGTGCCGGCATCACCGCGACGAACGGCAGGCCGATCATCCGGGCGAAGTAGGCCTCGGACACCGCCGTCGAACCGCTGGACGACTCGATGACGGTGGTGGTCGAGCCCAGCCAGCCGTTGCACAGCGAGTACAGGAACAGCGAGCGGGCCAGCCGGTGCTTGAGCGAGCCGGTGACGTGCGTGCTCTCGTCCTTCAGATACAGATCGACGCCACCGGAACCGCGAACGGCCGGCAAGCGGGAACCGCAGCAGATGGGTGTCGGCGCTGCGCTGCAGGTCGGCCTCGATCAGCCGAACGGCGTGCGCCACCCAGGCGCGATGGGCCGGGTCGGACCGGTCAGTGCACGGCCTCGCCGCTGCTCGGGTCGATCGCGACCGGGTCGGATCGACCGAGGCAAGCAGGGCATGTGCGCGAGAGCTTAGGGCGTGCGTACGTCCCGGGGGGTCCTCGAGTGGCGGTGTCGGGACTCGCCGGAGAGTGCCGACTGCAGCCGTGCCCGCTCGGCGCGCCGGCGTGCCGTCGACACCGCCATGGCGTCGTTGACCCGGCTCCGGGGCCCGGTGAACAGCAACCAGGCCAGCGGCAGCTGCACGATGATCGCGAACAGCAGCGCGACGATCAGCGGCATGAAGAACGCCAGCACGGCGGTCAGCACGATGACCAGGCCGAGCCGCAGCACGGTGTAGACGGCCAGGTACCTGACCAGGTGGCCGGCGCCGGCAGCCGGGGCCGGGTCGAGGCCGCGGCCGCGGCGACCCGCGTCCGGTGTGCGGTGTCGAGCCTGGGGAGTCCACTGGCCCAGGGTATCGCCCGTCGGGTGCGGCTGTCGGCCGGTGGTTCCACGACCTCAGGGTACCCGTCGCGGACGGATCGTCCGGGCAGGATCGGTCACGGCCGGTCCAGCGGGTCGACATCCCGGGTGGGGCGATGCTCGAACCGGGTGGCCAGCACCACGGTCGTCCGGGTCCGCGCCACGCCCTCGATCGCCCGCAGCCGGCCGATGCACCGGTGCAGGTGGTCGACGCTGGCGACCCGAACCTGGACGACGAACGCCTCGTCACCGGCGACCCCGTAACAGCTCTCGACCTCCGGGATGGCGTCCAGCGATGCGGCGATCAGCTCGTCCCGGCCGTACTCACCCGGCTCGATGCCCACCAGCGCCGTGACCCCGAGGCCGATCGAGCCAGGTCGACAGTTGCCCGGAAACCGGTGATGACGCCGGTCGACTCCAGCTTGGCGACCCGCTCGTGAACGGCCGATGACGACAGCCCGACCAGCCTGGCCAGCTCGGCGTAGCTCGCCCGTCCGTCGTGGCGAAGAGCATCGACCAACTGCCGATCGACCGCATCCATGGCCACTCACCGCCTTCACCGGAGTAACAGTCCCACCCGAAAACGTACCGGCGAGCCGTCGCGGACACTGCAGCGGTCATGACAAGAATCTCTGCCGAAGTGACTGGTTGATCCTGGCCGGACGGGAATCGAACATTCAGCAACAAAAAAGGGGGCCCGTCCCCTCGCGACTAACCCAGGTGTCAATGTAGAATCAGGACAAAGGGTACGTAGTCCCGGCGATATGTACTCCGAGTCGGATTCAGGTGATTCGGCGCAACGCTCGATGAAGTACCAGCAATGTCGCACAATGGACAGACGCCAGCCCGGCGGACGAGGCCAGTCGGGGCCCGAATATGGAGGTGGCACGTGACCATGGAAATCTCTGAGAGGTTGCTAACCCCAGGAGAGGTCGCACTGATGTTCCGGGTGGATCCGAAGACTGTGACCCGGTGGGCATCCGCCGGTCGCATCGGATCGATCAGGACGCCCGGTGGACACCGGAGGTTCCGCGAATCAGAAGTGAGCGCACTGCTCGCCGACCTGACCGTGGATGCATCGCGATCGACTGCCTGACCTGTACCTGCACGCTCAGAGCCCCATCTCGGAACGTTCCGGCACCCGCCGGATCGTCCGTACCGGGTTCGCAGTCATCCCTGACGCCTCGGATTGCAGCTGCTGCTGCGAACCGGGGCGTTGGGCCGTTTGGCGGGCAGTGAGGTACCGAGCGGATCTCATCCACATTGGACAGGTCGCACCGCTCGGTATGTGCGTACTCTGATGAGCAGTAGAAGGAGGTGGCCGATGTACATGCTCGTAGCGATCGCCGTGACGATTCTGGTGATCGCACTGGCCTGGCGCGGTATCGGCGCACGCACCCCGGGTGCCGAGTCGTCCGGCCAGGGCCCTGTCAAGCCCCAACGTCAGACCCGCACCCTTGCGCCAGACGACGATCCAGAATTCCTCAACGAGATCGATCGCAAGCTTCGGGGCGAGGACAAGAGCGGCTGACCAGGCCGCGACAACCGCGATGGCCACCCTCGGGCGTGCCATCCACCCTGATGTCACAGCCTTGCGCACCCTGACGGCCATGCGCACGCCAAAGGCCGAGCCTCCCGTGCGGGAGACTCGGCCTGCTTCATCTTCGGAGCGGACCGGAATGGAGCGCGGCAGTCAGTTCAGACCGGCGTAGGAATGCAGGCCGGAGACAACCATGTTCACGAAGAACAGGTTGAACAGGATGGACGCGAACCCGACGACCGAGATCCACGCCGCCCGGCGACCACGCCAGCCGGCCGTCGACCTGGCATGCAGGTACGCCGCGTAGATCACCCAGGAGACGAACGCGCAGGTCTCCTTCGGATCCCATCCCCAGTACCGTCCCCACGCCACCTCGGCCCACATCGCACCGGCGATCACCGCGAACGTGTAGACGGGGAACGCAACGATCGCGGTCCGGTAGGCAATGCGATCCAGCGTCGCCATGGACGGCAACCTGCCGAGCATCGAACCCCCGCCGGACTTCGTCACCAGCGCACCGTCGGCGGTGAGCTCGCCGTCCTGCACGGAGCCGCCGGACTCGGCCCGCGGTGGCCGCTGACCCCACGCTCAAGCGACTGGCGGCCAGCCGCCGGTCGTAACGGCCGCGCAGCAGATACAGCGCCGACGCCGCGCCACTGACCATCAGCACACTGGACGACAACGCGACCGTCGTGACGTGGATCCACTTCCAGTACGAATTCAGCGCCGGCACCACCGGGGCCGCCGGCACGTACAGCACGGTGCCGGCGACGAACAGCAGCACCACAACCGGGAACATGACGAACAGGCCCATGGTCCGGGCGCCCGTCCTGGCGAGCACGATCAACCAGCACAGCACGGCGGAGGCACAGATGACCGAGGTGAACTCGTACATGTTGCCCAGCGGCAGCCGACCGGTGGCCAATCCCCTGGCAACGATCGACAGGATGTTGGCCGCCAGGCCGACCGTGGTGACGACAACGGCCGCCCGGCCGAACCGTTCACCCCAGGGCAGCGCACCCCTGGAAGGAAGCGCGCCGATCGCGTTCCCGTCAGAGGGACTCGTGCCACCTGTTCTGGTCAGCGTCGACGTGCCGCCGGCGCGATTCGACCCGCCGGCCGCGACGCCGACGACCTGATCGGCCGGGACGTCACCGCCGCGACGGGACGCGAATTCAATCGCGTAGCAGACCAGCGCGACGACATATCCGGCCAATGCCGCCTCGAAGGCGAGATCGGAGATATGTGCCCAGGTTTCGTTCATGTGCTGCTCACCCATTCCTGCGCGTGCTGATGGAGCTGGTTCACCGAACTCGATCGCCTTCTGGCCCGTCCGGAAGGCCGGCCAACGTCGCGAATTCCTCGCCGTATCCTGCCTGGTCCGTGCGGGCAAGACCGCCGACCTGCACCACGGTACGGACCTGTCGGTCAGGGTGCGCAGTCGGCTCTGATAGGGCTCGGAGCCGGAACCAGACCCGGCGTCGCTTGAACACCAGCGACACCATCAGCCCGATCAGCAGGGTCACGGCGAAGATCAGCGCCCACACCTGAGCCGGGTCGTAGGAGGTCTGCAACGAGACCCACTCGTTGTAGCCGGTGAAGGTGATCCGGGTGCCGTCATCAAGGGTGATGGACTCGCCGGGCATCAGGTTGGCGCGCGCCTGCTTGGTCAGTAGACCCTTGTCGACCTGCGAGGTGTCGATGGCGAAGACCGACTGTGAACGGCCGCCCTCCATGCCCAGGTCGCCGCGGTACACATCGACGGCAACGCCCGGGATTGTCGGGGGCGGGGAACGACGAGGTCATGATCGAGCCGTGCAGCAGGACCGTCGGCGCGAAGATCCCGACGATGGCCAGCTGTTGTTTGCGTACCTCGTCCCCGGTCGCTCCCGGTGGGTCGAGGATCTTGACCGCACCCTGCGAGGTGAAGTTGGGGTCGTTCGGTTCTGGGGCGAAGGGTTGCGAGTAGTCGCGGACCGTGCCGTCGGGATAGGTCACCTGAAAGTGCGGGGTGAAGCCGTGGCCGAGCAGGTAGAGCCGTTCACCGGACATCCGGAGGGGCTCGTTGACCTGCAGGTCGTCCGACATCCACCGGTCGGTACCGGCGTCGGCGCCGCTCTGCGCACGGACCTTCGCGACGAAGCCGCTGGCCTGACCGGCATCGGTGTAGGTCGCGGTGAACTGCTGCACGTCCACGCAGAACGGTGTCATATCGGTGCCGTCGACCAGCAGACCGGGCCGGAAGTTGTCGTACGACGCCGGCGAGGTCGAGCAGAACTGCGAGCCAGCGTTGACGATCACCGAGCCTTCGTAACCGACCATCTTGCCGACGGCTATCGCGACCAGCAGGCCGAGCAGGGACAGGTGGAAAACGAGGTTCCCGACCTCCCGGATGTAACCCTTTTCGGCGGAAATCGTCACGGTCGACGCGGCAGGATTCGCGCTGTCAGCCTCGACCCGCCGGGCGATCCGCCACCCCTTGAGTCCCTTGACGATCCGATCGGCGATGGCGTCCGGAGTACCGGCGACCTCGGTGACGTGGTGGTGCGGCAGCCGGCCGAGGTTGCGGGGCGTGGCGACCGGCGGCATCCGGAGTTGGCCGATGAACTCCAGCGAGCGCGGCAGCAGGCAGCCGATCAGCGAGATGAACAGCAGCAGATAGATGGCCGCATACCAGGGCGAGCCGAACACCTCGAAGAAGCCGAACCTGTCGAGCAGCGGACCGATCGTCGGGTAATCGATGATGTATTGCGCGGTCTTCGACGAGTTCAGCGACCATTGCGGCAGCAGTGCCCCCGGCAGCGACGCCAGGGCCAACAGGAACAGCAGGATCAGCGCCGTGCGCATGCTGGTCAGTTGCCGCCAGGTGTTCCGGCCGAAGGCGATCAGCCGGCCGAGACCGCCCTGACTCGGGGGTTCGGGGGTGTCCAGGACCTGCGGCTCGCCATCTGTTCCGGTCGCGGTGCCCGGGCCGCCGAAGTGTCGGGCGTCACGGACCGTCATTGCAGGCTCCACATCGGCTTCTCGCTCACAGCAGGGTCTCGATTCCGGCGAACCGGCCCTGCAGCCACGCGATGAACGTGCCCCACACCCCGGTCAGCATCAGCAGGCCGAGCACGATCAGGCAGACCGCGCCGACGATCTGGATGGTGCGGGTGTTCCGGCGCAAGAATCCCATGGCGCCGGTCGCCCAACTGAACCCGAAGGCCAGCAACAGGAACGGGATACCGAGCCCGGCGCAATAGAAGATCACCAGCGACAGCCCGCGCCACGCGGACCCGCCCCAGTCCGTCGCGTTGGCCAGCGACAGCACCCCGACCAGCGTGGGGCCGAGGCAGACGGTCCAGCCGAGGGCGAAGACGGCGCCCAGCAACGGCGCACCGAGGATCCGGCCGGCCGGCCGCAGGTGCAGCCTGCGTTCGGTCTGCAGTGGTCGGATCAGGCCCAGCATCGCCAGCCCCATCACGATCGTGACGGCACCACCGACCCGCATCAGGGTCTCGCTGTTCACCAGCAACGCCCTGGAGAAGCCGATCACGGCGACCGACTGGGCGAGGAAAACCACCGTGAAGCCCAGCACGAACAACGCCGTCGCCGTCACCGCCTTCCCCCGCACGGCCAGCGAGACCCGTTCCCCGGTACCGGCTCCGGCGCCACCGGCGGGCACCGCAACGGCAGCCTCCGCGCCGACCAACGACGTCAGGTACGCGAGGTAGCCGGGCACGAGCGGAACAACGCAGGGCGAGGCGAAGGACACCGCGCCCGCGGCGACCGCGAGCAGCGCGGCCAGCAGGTAAGGCCCGGAAATGATGGTGTCGGTTACTGCCGGCATGAGGCCACCCGGCCGGTCAACATGCCGGTCCTGACGCCCATCTCAGCTGCTCTCGGCGGCGATGGCCGACGCTACCGCGATCAGCGGGGCCGGGTCGTTGATCGGGCCCAGCCAGATGTGCGCCACCCGGCCCTGCCGGTCGATGACGATGGTCGACGGGATCGAGCCGGTCGGGAAACCCTTGATCGACAGCAGGGTGCGCATGGACGGGTCGTAGATGGACGGATAGGAAACCTGCTTGCTGGCCAGGAAATCGGCGCCGGCCTCCCTGGTGTCCTTGATGTTGATGCCGAGGAACTGGACGCCCTGCTGGTCGAGCGCCGTGGCTGCCTGTTCCAGCGCCGGCGCCTCCAAACGGCATGGGCCGCACCAGGATCCCCAGAAGTTCAGCACCACCACCTGGCCCGCGTAATCCGACAGGGCGACGGTGCCGTCGCCGGCGAGGTTCTGCCCGGACAGGTCGGACACCGTGCCGCGTTCCTCGACCGGGTAGCTGAATTCGGTCTTGCCGCCCGGCGAGACAAAGGTGAAAGATCCGCCGAAAACCGCCGCGTCGTTGCCGGTGCTGCAGGCCGCAGCGGTCAGCAGCAGGGACCCGGCGAGCACGGCTGTCACCGCTCTGCGCGCCCAGCCGCCGGGGCGGCGGATGGCGATCATGAGGCCGCTCCGCCCGGCGGGACGGCGGGCTCCCCGGCGGCCGGGTCCGGGTCGTTCACCGCCGCGATGTGCGCAACCGGTTCGGCGTAGCGCGACCCGGTGAAGACCCCGTCGGTGAAGGACAACGATGTCAACGACGCCACCGAGCACTCCCGGCGCTGCGGGTTGTGCCACAGCCGTTGACCGTCCAGGTAGCGGCGGACCGTGACGATCGGCAGCTGATGCGACACCAGCACCGCCTGATGTCCGTCGGCGGCGTGCACGGCGTCATAGATGGCCGCCAGCATGCGGTGCGCGATGTCCAGGTACGGCTCGCCCCACGACGGAGTGAGCGGATCGCGGAGCTTCAGCCAGGTCCGTGGTCGGCCAAGGGTTGCACCGTTCAGACCGAACTCGAGACCTTCGAAGTCGTTGGCGGCCTCGATGATCCGGTCGTCGGTGACGATCGGCAGGCCGAACCTACGGGCCAGCGGTGCGGCGGTTTCCTGTGCTCGCTGCAGGGAGGACGCCACGAGATGAGTGACGTCGGAGCCGCTCAGGTAGTCGGCCACCCCGTCGGCCATCGACTGTCCGGACACGGCCAGTCGGTAGCCCGGCAACCGGCCGTACAGGATGTTGCCGGGGTTCTGCACCTTGCCGTGCCGCAGCAGGTGAACAACGGTCACGCTCACCGGCACCGGTCCAGGTGCGCGACGCCCGACGAGTGACACGCCATCGGGGTCAGAACACCCGACAGGGCGGAATTGCCCTGTTCACGCGACACTCGATCGCGCACGATCACACCCGCTGCAGCCTGCACCCCTGAATTGTTCCAGGTGATCCGGTGGACCGGGGCCGCTGCACACTGTGTCCTAACACTCCCGGTCCCAACACTGCTCGGCCTCACGCAATCTCCCGGTTGGTCCTGGACCAGCGGACCAGGTCGACCACCGCGAGAAGCAGGAAGAGCCCCGCGAGCAGGCCCATCCCGGCGGCCGCGGTCAGCCAGGGCCCCGAATACCTGGTGATCGGGGTCGTCTGCTCGCCACCGATGAACGGCGGGAAGTCATCTGTCCGGATCCCGTGCTGCAGCAGGAGCCACGCCGCCAGCGCACACAGGACCGCCAGCACCACGGCTATGGCCGCCCGAACCAGTCGCGGCCGAGCCGGGACCGGCTCGACAGATTCACCGGCTGACGTTGCCGGGCCAACCGGAGCCAGGTCGCTCCCGGCCTCGGCACCCGTCGCAGTCACCCCGCGCGCCTGGCCTTCAGCCGGGCGAAGTACACGGCACCCTTACCGACGAAGCAGAGCATGACCGCGACGATCATCAGCAGGGTGGCAACCAGCGTCAGCAGGTTGGAGACCTGGAACGCCATCGTGAGGATCACCGAGATGACGACGGCGCCGGCCACCGCGAGCCGGCTCCAGCGTGCGCCGGCCCGGAGGTACCAGCCGCCGGCCAGCGCCACCACGCCGATGACCGTGATGACGATGCTGATGATGATGTTCTGCGTCTTGGCCGCTGAGATCGTCTCGTCGGTCAGTGGCCGGTACTGCTTACAGACGTCGGCGGCGGCCGTGTCGTCAGTTGAAGCGCCCGGAGGGACGACGACAGCGTCACCGATTCCCTGGAATTTGGTGGTGCATTCCGAGATCGCCTGGTTGTAGGACGCCACCGCGCTGTTCAGCTGATCGTTGGTGGTCAGCAGGGAGAAGCCACCGATGACGAGGAAGACCAGCCCGGCCAGCATGGCCAGCACGGTTGCCGCCGTGACCGGGCCTGGGGGCTTGATGGGCTGACCATCGTCCTCCGGCAGCGGCGGGGGCGTCATGGCCGCCCGGAACGAATCGAAGATCCCAGGGCGCTTGCGACCGTCGCCGATGCCGAAACTCATGAGGACGAACCTACCGGGACTTCAGTGTGATCGGTTCCCACCGAACCGTTTCCGTGCAGGTGTCAGCGCCGAATCTGCTGCCGAAAGGCCTTGGACGCGGTGAAATACTTGGCTGACGGGGCCAAATACATCAGGACGATTCCGGCGATGGCAAGCGCGGCGGTCACATAGTTGGCCCACGCCCCGGAGTTGACGTCGAACACCTGCGAGTTGACGGTCACCGACCGGCTGGTCGGGGTGAAGGCGGACAGCACAGCCAGCGCGCCGAACACGGTCAACACGATGCGGGCCCAGTTGCGGCCGGCGTACATCTTGAACGCGAACAGCAGATAAACGCCGGCGAAAATCAGGAAAACCACAACCAGGAACACCTTCGCCGTGGTCACCAGGCTTTGCGCATCGATCGTCACGTTGCCCGATGAGCGCAACCCGGCAGACACCGCCAGATCCCAGATCGGGCTGGTCAGGGTGATGATCAGACCGATGAGGGAGATCACTATCGAGGCCATCCAGCAGCCAAACGCGTAGGTCACGGTGTTCGGCCTGGCCGGCGCGGCCGGCAGACCCGCACCGCCCGGATAGGCGCCGGGATATCCGGCGGGGTCACCTGGGTACGCCGGTTGACCGGGGTAGCCACCTGGTTGCCCCGGGTACCCGCCTGGCGACGACGGGTATCCGCCCTGCGGGCCCGGATAGCCCTGCTGCTGGCCTGGATAAACAGGCTGCTGGCCCGGATAGCCAGGCTGCTGGCCCGGATAGCCAGGCTGCTGGCCCGGATAGCCACCTGGATACCCGGACTGACCCGGGTAACCGGGCTGACCGCCCTGACCCGGGTAACCGGGCGGGCCGGCCGCGTAGGGATCACCCGGGCTGCCGGGTCCGGGCTGGTTGGGCTGCCCACCGGAGTACGGAGACTGCCCACCGGAATTCGGTGGATTATCGCCCGGATAGTTCGGCTGGCCTGGTGTGCTCATGAGAAAACCGTAGTGCCCGTCGGAGCGAATCTTGCGGAACCGCGGTCACGGTTTGATCATGTTCAGCGGCGGCGCGGCGACTTCCGGGGTGGCGGCAGGGCACCTTCGGCCCGCAGCCGGGTGGCGTGCTCGGCCAGCGATTCGATCAGCGCACCGATCTCGGCGACCTCAGGCTGCACATCGACCCGGAGCCCGAACTCCCGCGCCGTCTCGGCGGTCTTCGGTCCGAGGCAGGCCACGATCGATCGGGAATGCGGTTTGCCGGCGATGCCGACCAGGTTGCGCACTGTCGACGACGAGGTGAAGCAGACCGCATCGAAGCCGCCGGTCTTGATGGCTTCCCGGATCGGGGCGGCCGGCGGCGCGGCGCGCACGGTGCGGTAGGCGGTGACGTCATCGATCTCCCAGCCCCGTTCGCGCAGCCCCTCCGCCAGTGTCTCGGTCGCGATGTCCGCCCGCGGGAGCAGCACCCGGTCGACCGGGTCGAGCACGTCGTCGTAGTCCGGGAAGGAACCGAGCAGGCCTGCCGACGACTGCTGGTTGTCCGAGATCAGCTCCGGGATGATGCCGAGCGCCCGAACGGCATCGCCGGTTGCGCTGTCCACGCAGGCGATCCGAACACCGGAGAACGCCCGCGCGTCGAGGCCGAACTCGTTGAACTTCTCCCACAACGCACGCACGGAGTTGGTCGAGGTGAAAACGACCCACTGGTAACGACCGTCGACCAGGCCCTTGACGGCCCGCTCCATCTGCGCCGGGGTGCGCGGCGGCTCGACCGCGACGGTCGGCACCCGCTGCGGGATGGCGCCGTGCATCCGGAGCAGGTCGAGCATGCCCTCGGCCGGGTCCTTGGTCTGCGGGATCAGGACTCGCCAGCCGTACAGCGCCCGCGACTCCCACCACGACAGCCGGCCGCGCTGCGCGGTGCCAGCACCGACCGTGACCACCAGCGGCCCGATCATGTCGCCGCCGATGCCGTCGAGCGTCGCCAGGGTTCCGTCGACCGTGCGCTGGGTGGGCAGCGTCGCCCCGGACGTCACCGACGCCGGGGTCTCACCTGGCAACCCGGACTGCGCGAGCAGGGTCGCCGTGTCCGCAAGGTGACCCGCCGCGGCCTGCAGCAACAAGGTTCCGGGGGCGGCGGCCAGTTTGCCCCAGTCGGACGTCGACCGGACGTCGGCGATGGTATGCACCGAACCGACCGCGATACCGGAATAGGACGCGGCGGCGGCCGCGGACAGTCCCGGGATGACGTCGAACAGCACCGAACTACGGGCGACGCCCTGCAATTCCTTGATCACCGGGTCGGCCGTCAGCACGTCACCGGCGACCAGTCGCACGACGAACTGCCCAGCCGGGCCGCCGAGACGAGCGTCTTGGCCACCTCGGCCGGTTCACCGACGGCCGGCCGGATCTCGGCCTGACAGGCCAGGGCGGTGACATCCGGTGACACCTCCGGATCGGTCACCACCACCGATGCTGCCGACAGTGCCTCGGCGGCTCTCATGGTCAACAGACCCGGATCACCTGGCCCAGCGCCGACGAAGGCGATCCGGCCGACAGTTCTGCGTGCACGGGTCATGACGTGCTCCTTGCGGGTGGAGGTACGCCGATGCGCAGACCCTGCGACACCGACCAGGGGGTTGCCAACGCGGAGATCCCGCGGGGGCGTGCAATCCGTACCGGATCGCAGAAAAAACTCGTGCTGGCAGTTGGCCATGGAGGTCGGCCGTCATTCATGACGTCACTGCCACCGCCTGTATCAACGGAGCCTGCGAGTGCACAGGAGCCTGCAGCGAAGGCGGCCCAGTGAGCGGACCTTCCACTGGTCGCGGCCCATCAGGAACGTCGCCCGCCCTGCGGGATTCGTGGAAGGCAAGAATCTGCAATTCAAGGGAGAGGTCGACGTGCCTGACCTCGACACCGTTGGGGACGGTCAGCACGCCGGGCGCGAAGTTGAGGATCGAGCGGACACCGGCCGCAACCAGAATGTCGGCCACCTCCTGCGCTGCGCTGGCCGGTACGGCAATCACCCCGATGGTCACCCCACTGGACCGGCAGACGGTGGCGGCGTCTTTGATGTGCTGGATCCGCAGCCCGGCGACGTCGTTGCCCACCCGACCGGGGTCGGCGTCGAACAGGGCGGAGATGACGAACCCACGACCGGCGAAGCCGGGATAGCCCGCCAGCGCCTGGCCGAGATTGCCCAATCCGACCAGCGCGACCCGGTGGGCGCGGTGGGCGCCCAACGCCCTGCTGATCTCTTCGGTCAGGGTGCCGACCTCATACCCAACACCCCGGATGCCGTAGGAGCCGAGAAACGACAGATCCTTGCGGAGCTTCGCGGAATTCACGCCGGCCGACTGGGCAAGTTCGTCGGAGGAGATCGTCGACTGGCGTTCACCCTGACGGTCGCCGAGACCGGAGAGTATGCGCAGGTAGACGGCGAGCCGCGCGACGGTGGCCTCGGGAATGGTCCGCGCGCGGCCACTCTCCCGAGTACCACCGACCTGACCTGTCACCCGTTTGCCTCCGCAGTGGGGAACGCGCCCCCACCGAAGCCGTGGCGACCGACATGTGGTAGGTCCCCGGTACGGAGGAGCCTAACCATTCGTGAACGCGCGCACAAAGTCGCGATGGGACCGAAATCCCAAGATGTGGGAGTGCGGCCGTGCCGCGTGACTTCTGTCACCCACCCGGGCCCCCACCGGTCAGCTCAGTTGGCCAGCGCACGACGCAGCCGGGCGGGCTCGACCCGGTAGTAGCCGTGCTCGACACCGTCGACGAGGATCACCGGCACCCGGTCGCCGTACTCGGCCCGGTCGTCCGGATCAGCATCGACGTCGACCTGCGCGTAGGTCGCGCCCGACTCGGCGGTGATCGCCGCAACCTCGGCCAAGGCCACCTCGCACAGGTGACAGTCGACCCTGGTGTACACGGTGACGTGCCGATTCACCGCGACCCGGCCTCCGGCGATCTCGGCCGTTCAGCGATCCGGCCTTCAGCGATCCGGCCTTCAGCGATCGAGCGATGACCATCCGCTGGATCTGGTTCGTGCCCTCCACGATCTGCAGCACCTTTGCCTCACGCATGTAGCGCTCGAGGGGGTGGTCCTCGACGTAACCCGGCCCCGCCGAGCACCTGCACCATGTCGGTCGTCACTGCCATGGCCATGTCCGTTGCCGTCAGCTTTGCCATCGCCGCCTCGGTGGAGAACGACTTGCCGGCGTCCTTACGGCGAGCCGCATACAGGTACAGCTGGCGGGACGCGGCGATCCTGGTCGCGGCGTCGGCCAACAGGAACGAGACACCCTGGAATTCGTCGATCGGCTGCCCGAACGCGGACCGGGTCCCGGCGTAGTCGGCGGCGGTGTCCAGCGCCGCCTGGGCCAGCCCTACCGCACACGCAGAGATGCCCGAGCCGACCGGCATCGAGCGCAGCCATCGCAATGCGGAAGCCCTGACCCTCGGCGCCGATCCGCCGATCGGCGTCCACCCGGACCTCGTCGAACCGGACGCTGCTGGTGGGCGAAGCACGGAAGCCCATTTTTCGCTCCGGTACCCCCGCGCTCACCCCAGCTGCGGTGGCCGGGACCAGGAAGGTACTGATGCCGCGGGTCCCCTCGCCGCCGGTGCGGGCTGCGACCAACATGAAGTCAGCCACCGGCCCGTGCGTGATCCAGGCTTTTTCACCGGTGATGACGTAGCTGTCGGCCGTCCCGGCACCGCCTTCGTCCGCATCGCGCCGGCGTCGGAACCGGCGTGCGATTCGGACAGGCAGTAGGCGCCGAGCAGGGCGCCGCCGAGCATCTCCGGCAGCAACCGGTCCCGCTGCTCGGCGTGCCGAACTCGGCAACGCCGCTACAGGACAGCACGTGCACGCTGGTGCCGAACGCGATCGTTGCCCAGCCCCTGGCCAGTTCCTCCAGCACCTGCAGGTAGACGACGGCCGGTTGGCCGCCACCGCCGTGCTCCTCCGGGTACGGCAGTGACAGCAGCCCCAACTCCCCCAGCTGCGCGAACAACTCCCGCGGGAACGCCCCGCGGCCTCGGACTTGTCGGCGCGCGGCGTGAGCTCCCGGGTCACCAGGTCGCGGGTCAGGTCGAGCAGGTCGACGGCCTCGGACGCTCGGGCAGCTCCCGGTCGATCACGGTCGTGCTCATGAATGGCCAACCATCAGAAAGCCCGTCATCAGAAGAGGTCCTCGTCGGTGTCCTGCTCGCCGCGGTCCTCCCGGCTTCCGGTGCCCGGCAACCTGGCGCCGAGCTCGGCAAGGTCGCCCGCCACCTCGGGCGCGACGTCCGTACCGCCGGACCATCGTCCGGCGCGGACGGCCGCCCGGTCCCCGTCAGCATCCTCGGTACCGCGATCAGCGTCGCCCAGCGGCCGTGAGCCGGGACAGCGGCAGTCCGGCCGCCCGCGCGTAACTGCGCTGCACCGAGGCTCGATCCAGCCGCCCGACCTCGGTTCGGGGCAGCGCCTGGCCACCAGGTGATACACGGCGGGTCGTTTGAAGGCAGGCAGCAGTTCGGCGACGAACTCGGCCAGGTCGTCCGGCGTCGGATGCTTGCCCTGCCGCGGCACGATCACGGCGACGATCTGCTGCTGGCCGTCGACCCCGGGCATCCCGATGACGGCGACCTCGGCGACGTAGGGATGAGTGGCCAGTACCTCCTCCACCTCCCTGGGGTACACGGTGAAGCCGGAGACCTTGACGACCTCGGCCGCCCGGTCGACCAGATGCAGTTCACCGGCATCGTCGAGGAAACCGATGTCGCCGGTGACGAACCAGCCGTCGGCCCCCGGGCCACCGCCGCCATCCGGCCAGTACCCGGAGAACAGGGTGGCGCCGCGAATCACGATCCGACCGACCTCGCCGGCATCGGGCACCTCAGCAACGAAATCCAGCGGGTCGTGCAGCACCGGTTCGGCGTCATCGGCGGTCTGTGGGCCCTGTACCGATGTTCGCGTCGCGCCCGTCGGGACCGATCACCCGAAGTTCGATGCCGGCCAGCGGGCGGCCGACCGAACCGTGGTGCGGCTTCGCGGTACGCAGCGCGCTGGTGACAACGGAGGCCGACTCGGAGAGCCCGTAACCCTCCCAGACCGGTTGCCCCATCAGCGATCTCACCACCGAGAAGTCGTCCGGTTCGAGCGGCGCGGTGCCGGAGGTGAGCAACCGGACCGAGGAAAGTGACCGCTCGGCACCCGGGTATACCGACCAGGTGATGGTAGAAACCGGGCGCTCCCGGCACCAGGGTGGCCCGGTGGGTGTGCGCGGCTTCGAGTGCCGATTCGGTGGCCAGCCGGCCGGCCGCGGCGGCGTCACCGCCCTGCGCCGACCCGCCGTGCACCCCGAGACCCACCGTCGCGGAGTCGAAGCCGACCGCCGGGACGATGGACGCTCCGCCGACCATGGCCAGCGGCAGGAAGGCAACCACCCAGCCCGGCCAGGTGATACATCGGCAGCACCTGCAGCGCCCGGTCGTGATCGCGCAACCGCAGTGCGCCGATGCCGCCGATGGCCTCGACGGCCGCCAGCACCGCCCGATGCGACAGCATGACGGCGCGGTCCCCGCGGACCCTGGCCAGCAGGGTGAGGTCCTCACCGCCGCCGATCGCCGGCGCCGGATTCTGCTGCGGGCCGTGCCGGGCCGCGGCCCACCAGGCCTGCAGGTCGCTGGTGTGCAACGAGACCGGCAGCCCGGCTGCTCGCCGGTGGGGTCCTGCTCGTCCGAGATGGAAGCCAACGCGCCGACCCGATCGGCGAAGGCACCGGTGTCGCCGCGGGCCGGGCCGAGCGGCACCGCGATCAAACCGGCCCGCGCGACGGCGAACAACGCGAGCGCCAGGTCGGCACCACTGGGCAGGGAAATGACCACCCGCTCCCCCGGTCTGCACGCCGAGCGCGGCGAAGGCGGCAACCCCCGCATCGACCGCGGAGTCCAGCTCGGCCCACGTCCTGCGTGCCGGTTGTCTCGATCACCGCCGGTCGGTCCGGATGGCGTGCCGCCGCACCCCGCAACAGGTCAGCCACGTTGGTTCCGGGGTGGCTGGGTATTCCGATGTCTCCGGTTCCGGGGCTACTCACCCCGCCATTGTCGTTCACGGCCCGAGCGGGCACCGGCTGAGCCCTCGTGGACCGCGGCTCCGCCACCCGGCGAAGGCGGCCGGATCGGCGGATAGTCTGACCGGGCACCGGGTGTGGCGGCGCCTCTCGGCTACCTGCACTCCCAGCGAAGCAGAGAGGTTGGTCAAGGCAGCAGTGAAGAAGAGCAGGGCGAACGTTTTCGGCGAACAGGCGCAGGCCGCGGAGATCGCCGGTGCGGCCTCCGCCGAGGCCGCCTACCTGGCCGTCCACGAGGACGAACCGCCCGCTCCCACCCGGTGCCGACCTGACTGCGGCCGCCTTCTTCGACGTCGACAACACGATGATGCAGGGCGCCTCGATCTTCCACTTCGCCCGCGGCCTGGTCGCCCGGAACTTCTTCACCACCGGTGACCTGGTGCGGTTCGCGCTGCAGCAGGTGAAGTTCCGGCTCGATCGGCGAGGACGCCGAGGACATGTCGAACGCCCGGGAGGGCGCGCTGGCGTTCGTCGCCGGCCGCGAGGTCGACGAGATCGTCGACCTCGGCGAGGAGATCTACGACGAGCTGATGGCCGACAAGATCTGGCCCGGCACCCGGGCGCTGGCCCAGCGGCACCTCGACGCCGGTCAGCGGGTGTGGCTGGTCACCGCGACTCCGGTCGAGCTGGCGCAGATCATCGGCGCGCCGGCTCGGGCTGACCGGCGCGCTGGGCACCGTCGCGGAGAACGTGGACGGCGTCTACACCGGCCGGCTGGTCGGCGAGATGCTGCACGGCCCGGCGAAGGCCGCCGCGGTCCGCGCGCTGGCCGCCCGCGAGGGGCTCGACCTGCGGCGCTGCACCGCCTACTCGGACTCGGTCAACGACGTCCCGATGCTGTCGGTGGTCGGCACCGCGGTCGCGATCAACCCGGACGGCGCCCTGAAGGACGTCGCGCGCGGAGCGCGGCTGGGAGATCAAGGACTTCCGCACCGGCCGCAAGGCCGCCAAGATCTGGGCGCCGATGGTCGTCGGCGCCGGTGCGGTCGGCGCCGCGGTGCTGGTCGGCCGGTCGGTCGTCCGCAAGCACTAGGACCCCACTGAACCGCGACCTCGCGCGTCGCCAGGGTCGTCAGCGCAATCCGGCCAGCATCCTCACGGCGTCGCCGACGACATGGCGTCGCGGCGACCAGCGGCCAGCGTCTCTCGTCGGCGTCAGCCGAGAAAAGGATGTCCGCGGCGCGAGCAGCAGCCGGTAGAGCGTCTGCTGGATCGTCTCGCGCACCTGGTCGGTGAGGTTGAAGACGACCATCGGGTCGTCGGCGGCGTTCGCCGCGTACTCGTCGGTCGGGATCGGCTCGCCGAACTCGATGATCCACTTGCTCGGCAGCGGGATCGCGCCGAGCGGCCCGAGCAGCGGGAACGTCGGCGTCACCGGGAAGTACGGGAAGCCCAGCACCCGCGCCAGCGGCTTGATGTTGCCGATCATCGGGTAGATCTCCTCGGCGCCGACGATCGACACCGGGATGATCGGCACTGCCGGTCCTCAGCGCCGCCGAGACGAACCCGCCGCGGCCGAACCGCTGCAGCTTGTACCGCTGCGAGTACGGCTTGCCGACGCCCTTGAAGCCCTCCGGGAAGACCGCGACCAGCTGCCCGGAGGCCAGCAGCCGTTCGGCGTCCGGGTTGCAGGCCAGGGTGTTGCCGGCCTTGCGGGCGACGGACCCGAGGAACGGGGTCTGGAACACCAGGTCGGCGCCGAGCATCCGCAGCGGCCGCTTGGCCGGGTGGTGGTCGCGGAGCGCGACCGCCGTCATCAGCGCATCGACCGCGACGGTGCCGGAGTGGTTGGCCACCAGCAGCGCGCCACCGGTGTCCGGGATGTTCTCCATGCCGAGCGTCTCGATCCGGAACCACTTCTCGTACAACACCTTCAGCGGCGGCACGATGACGTGATCGGTGAAGTCCGGGTCGTAGCCGAAGTCGTCGACCTGGTAGTCACCGGTCATCCGCCGGCGGACGAAGGCCAGGGAACCCGCGAGGCCGCGCTTCCAACCGGTCTCGGCGGTTGCGGCGGCCTGCTGGGGGCTTGGCAGCGCCGGGGATTCTCGGCCAGGGCGTGCAGCAACCGGCGGCGCAGCAACTGTCGGTACAGAAACAGGCGGTACAGCAGCCGGCGGCGCAGCACCGGCGGCGCGCAACCGGCGGCGATCCGGGCCGGCTGTCTTGCCGGTCCGCCGGCGTTGAACCCAGCGGAATTTCGGTGTTAGCCACGGTAGGTCCTCCTCCCGGTCATGATGTGTCTTCCCGTCATCGGCTTCTCCTGCGGCGCGGTGTGCCGGCCGCATCCCCGGTGATCCCCACCAGCCGCGGGCGGCCGATGCGCTGGTCATCAATGATGCCCAGTTCGTCCGCCGCGATCGGATCGGCGACCGGGTCAGTCGAGTCGTCGTCCGGTGCGTCGATGCACCTCGGCCGAACCGGCCAGCGATGCGACTGCTGCCGGTGGCCAGGGCCGGAACGTCGGGCAGCGGTCGGGCGCCGAGGGCACCTGGCGATCCGCACCTCGACCTGCCGCACCGTTGCGGGCGCAAGTGCGGGCCGCAGGGTCTCGCGAAGTCGTCGAACGCCTCGATGGTGGTGAACCGGGGGACGTAGTCGGCGCGCTCCCGCAACCTGGTGGTGTCCAGCACCCGGCCCGCCGACAGCAGTTTGACCTGTCCCGGGGAGAAGCCGCCCATCCGGAGCGTCCGCATCGTCCTGCTCAACCCGTCCAGGGCGATCGCCGGGACCGCCAGCGGCACCCGGCCGGCCCGGTGAATCGCCTGCGCAAGGGTGATCGCGCCATCCCCGGCAACGTTGACCGTGCCCGAGAAGTCGCCCACCGCAAGGTGTTCCATCACTCCGACGGCATCGAGCTCGTGCACCAACTGCAGCCTGGCATCGCGGCCGAGCACCATCGGCACGAACGGGAGACAGCGCGAAGTACCGGGTCAGCGGTGTCACCAGGGTCGGCCCGATGATGTCCGCGAATCGGGGCACGGCGATCCGCACGTCCGGCCGGCGGCGGCCGAATCCCCGGACGTAGGCCTCGATGTCGATGGCGTCCCGACCCGGACCCGACGACGGGACCGACCGCGCGGACATCTCCTCGGTGAAGATCGCCGGATCCCGTCGACGACGCCCCGTAGACGGCCCCGGTGGACCGGACGATGAGATTCCGGACGCTCTCCGAGCGCTGGCACGCGGCCAGCAACTGCATGGTGCCGAGGACGTTCATCTCCTTGGCCATGGTGCGGGCGGCTGAGGACACCGGTGTCGATGACGCCGAGGCGTGGACAACCGTGTCGACCCCGGCGGCCTCGATCACCCGGGCGACCAGCGGATTCCGGATGTCCACCCGGGCGAAGTCGGCACCGCCCATCCGGGTGCGGGCCGCCGGTTCGGGCAGGGCTGCGTCGACGCCGATCACCCGATCGACACCGGGATGCTCGGCAAGCCGGCCGGCCAGCGCGGAACCGATGAACCTGGTGACGCCGGTCACCAGGACGATCAGACCCGCCATCGCACTTCGCACCCCTTCGATGTTCTCCTGCCGTCGTCCGCGACCGGCAGATGGACCGCGGCGGGCCGTAGCCGGCCGCGGACCGGAGCTACTTGCCGGCCTTGCGACGGGCCACTCGGGTCTTGCGCAGCAACTTGCGATGCTTCTTCTTGGCCATCCGCTTGCGACGCTTCTTGATGACAGAGCCCATGAAGGTGTCTCTCCAGGTGTGGTGCCGCCCGCGCGGTTTGCGGCCGCGTCGACGCCGGGGTGAACGCAGGCGAGCGAGTCCGCCCGCCAGTCCGGCGGTTTGCCGGACCCGCGTCACTCTACCGGCCGCGCCAAGCCCCGGCGTCTACCTGGCGGCACCGCTCACCGGGCGGTCTCAGCCGACGTCGTTGAACGCGGTCCGCAGGTAGTCGTGCACGGCCCGCTCCGGTACCCGGAACGATCGTCCCACCCGAACGGCCGGGAGCTCCCCGGAATGCACCAGCCGGTAGACAGTCATCCGGGACACCCGCATCAGCTGGGCGACCTCGGCGACCGTCAGGAACCGCATTTCGGCCAGCGTGGGATCCCGAGGGGGTACTTCCCTCGGGGGTCGATCGTCACGAGCGGGCATCAGGGCACCGTCTTCCGGCACGTTTCGCGCCGCCGGGCTTCCCCTCCGGCGAACACCTAACGCACGTGCTTGTTGAACTCTAGCGTTACTGGTGGGAATAACGCGATGGCGAGTTTTCGCTGGCAGTGGCGCTGTCGGGGGCGCGGTTCACCCTGACGTGTCCGGATCCGGTCCGGAGGTGACCGTGCGCGGCTGTGCGGGGCCTGTGATGACGATCGACCATTGCCAGTTCCGCCCGACAGGAGGAATCTGGGAATTTCCGGCAGCGCCGCCGGGGCGCTGCATCCTCGAACCAAGGGGGTGCGTCATATGTACGCACGTTCCACGTCACTGCAGGCCAAGGTGTCCTCGATGGACGCCGGGATCGACCTGATCCGGGACGAGGTACTACCCGCCGTGCAGGCCATGCAGGGCTGTGTCGGCCTGTCGATGATGGCCGATCGCAAGTCCGGACGGTGCATCGTCACCAGTGCCTGGGAATCGCAGGACGAGATGCGCGCCAGCGACGCGGCAATCGCCCCGCTCCGCGAACGGGCCGGCAAGGTGCTCGGCGGTGTTCCCGTACGTCGAAGAATGGGAGATCGCCGGCCTGCACCGTAACCACCATTCGCATCAGGGCGCCTGCGTCCGCGTTGTCTGGATGCACGGCACCGGGGATTCGGCGGACGAAAAGATGGAAAAGGGCATCGACTTCTACCGAACCGTCACTCTGCCGACCCTGGAACAGATCGACGGCTTCTGCAGCGCCAGTCTGTTCGTCGACCGGGACACGATGCGCGCCGTCAGTTCGGTGACCTGGGACTCCAGGGCGGCGATGGAGGCCAGCCGGGATGCGGGGATGAAGCTGCGCGCAGCGACCAGTACCCAGTTGGGCGTCGACATCATGGACGTCGCGGAGTTCGACCTGCTGGTCGCCCACCTGCGCGGTTCCGGAAATGGCCTGAGCGGAACCAGCGTTACCGGAGGTCCTACCGGAACAGCGGCGATCAGCATGTCGAAGGCCACCGTCAGAGTGAGCGCCCAGAAGGCGCAGCCGAGCGCAGCCCAGCAGAGCAACTGACGGCGGCTGCCGCCCAGGGCAACGCCCGCGGCCGGCACCAGCCAGCGACCGAGCATCGGGGCCAGGAACGCCACTCCCCGGACGCCCGAGCCGATCCAGCAAAACGGAGGTGCGATCAACCACGGTCGCGGTCCTGGCGCCGGCCGCGCGGGCCCCGGCACGCTGCCACATCCGGGCGAGCCGGGGCGCCGTCACCAGCGCCCAGCGTGCTCGCCGCCCAGCGGCCTCGGGGATCAGGCTCAGTACCAGAGGCACCGTCAGGCAGGCGAAACCGGCGCTCCCGAGGAAGACTCCGAACGCCACGGCGGCGGCAGGCAAGCCGATGGCGAGCCCGTAAGGGGCCGATCCAACGCCGAACAGCATGGCGACCACGACCACCGAGGCGAACTCCACAACGCGCCCCTTTCGTGTGCTGCTGTTCTCGGATGGATTTTGCCGATCCTGGCCGCGACCGGCCCCGGTCGAGTCCAGGCGCGCCGAGCCAGCCGCGGGCAATGGTGCGGCCGACCGGTTGTGCACACAGTTGGCTCGGGCCGCCCGGGCCACCGCCTGCAGGTTCATGAGCGACGACCACGACCCAATGGCGGCACAGGCCGGAGGGTGCTCGGTGTCGACCAGTCGATCGGCTGCCGGTGGTGGCCCTGGTGGACAGCTACAGATAGTGGCTCTGGTGGACAGCTGCAACGACACCACCAGCTGACGTGTCGTCAGTTGCCGTTGTGCGCCCGGCCCAGCTCCGCCGAGCGAACCGCGGCCGCCTCGATGGCGGACAGCAGCGCTGCCCGGACCCCGTGATTCTCCAACTCGCGGATCGCCGCGATGGTGGTGCCTCCGGGTGAGGTGACGGCCTCCCGCAGCAGAGTCGGGTGTTCTCCGGAGTCCCGCAGCATGATGGCGGCACCGACCGCGGATTGGATGATCAGCTCCGCGGACACGGCACGCGGCAGTCCGAGCAGGATGCCGGCGTCGATCATCGCCTCAACCAGGAAGAAGAAGTATGCCGGGCCGGATCCGGACAGCGCCGTCACTGCGTCCTGCTGCGATTCCGGCACCCGGACCACTTTGCCGACGGTGGACAGCAGATCCTGCACGAGCTGCAGGTGTTCCGGTTCGGCATGGGACCCGGCGGAGATCGCGCTCATCGCCTCGCCGACCAGCATCGGGGTGTTGGGCATCACCCGAACGACCGGCGTCCCGGCTGGCAGGTGACGTTCGTAGAGCGATGTTGGCAGCCCGGCGCACAGCGAGACCACCAGGGTCCCCGGGGTGATCGCGCCGGCCAGTGACACCAGCAGCGGTTCGATGTCCTGCGGTTTGACCGCGACGATCAGCACGTCGGCCAGTTTCGCCGCATCGTCGGTCTCCACCCCCTGCACCCCGTACCGGGTGGTCAGTTCAGCGACCCGTTCCGGGTACCGCTCGGTGAACATCAACGAGTCCGGCGACCGGCCCGCCGCCAACAGCCCGGCCAGCATGGCCTCACCGATCTTGCCCGCGCCCAGAATGGCGATCGTCGTCATGGCGATCAGGGTGCCACGTCGTGGGCGATCCTGGCCGACGGACGGAGGAATCTACCGCGGCCGCAGTCCCTCGATCAGCCGCCCGACGGTCGCGGTCAGGGTCACCCCGGAGGCGCCCGGGTCCAGCAGCCCGGCAGCGATCAGCGCGGCGAACCCGTGCATCGTGGCCAGAATCGCGGTCGCGATCTCCTCGACGTCACCGTCGACGACCTCACCCCTGCCCTGCGCCTGTTCGATCGCCCTGAGCGGTGCGTCAAAGGTCTGATCGACCGCTGCCCGTAGCTCGGGCGGCGATTGCTCCCGGTGCTTGGCCGCGAACATCACTGCTAGTAGCGACGCGTTCCGGACGGCGAATTGCACATAGGCGGCGGCCAGCCGGCCGAACTGATCCCGGAATGGCACTGCGGGGCCGTCGACCGCGAGCGCATCGGCCAAATCCATTCGAAGACGCTCAAAACCGTTCAACGCCAGGGCATCCAGTAGCGATTGTTTGTCGGGGAAATGTCGGCTGGGTGCCCCATGGCTGACGCCGAGATCGCGCGCCAGTTCGCGAAGGGACAGCGCACCCACCCCGTCGGCGACCACCACCTCGGCTGCCCTGGCAATCAACGCCGCACGCAGGTCGCCATGGTGGTACCGAGCGGGTTGGTAGCCGGCAGGTTCGTGGCGGGCGGGTGTGGATGCGGACCCTTCGGATGTAGGCATTGACAACAATGTAGACGATGCCTACTTTGGTGTCCATGACCTCTTCCGGATGGACAGCAACCGATCTTCCTTCATTTGCCGGGCGAACCGTGGTGGTGACCGGCGCCAACAGCGGCCTCGGCCTGGTGACCAGCCGCGAGCTCGCCCGCGTGGGCGCCCGAGTGGTGATGGCCGTCCGTGACGTCGCCAAGGGCGAAAAGGCCGCCCGGACCGCGCCGGGCAACGTCGAGGTCCGCCGCCTGGACCTGGCCGATCTGTCTTCCGTCCGGTCGTTCGCCGCCGGCTGGGAAGGCGACCTCGACGTGCTGATCAACAATGCCGGCGTGATGGCGATCCCCCGGGCCAACACCGTCGACGGCTTCGAGATGCAGTTCGGCACCAACCATCTCGGGCATTTCGCGTTGACCAACCTGCTGCTGCCGCACATCACCGACCGGGTGATGACGGTGTCGTCCGGCGAGCACCGTCGCGGCACCATGCGCTTCGACGACCTCAATTGGGCAACCGACTACGAGCCGTGGCCCGCGTACCGGCAGTCGAAACTGGCCAACCTGCTCTTCGTCCTCGAGCTGCAGCGCCGACTGACCGCGGTCGGTTCTCACGTGCGTGCGCTGGCCGCACACCCGGGCTACGCGGCCACCAACCTGCAGTCGCACTCCGGAAAACCGCTGACCGACGCCTTCATGAAGGTCGGCAACAAGATACTCGCGCAGAGCGACGCGAACGGCGCCCTGCCGAGCCTGTACGCGGCCAGCCAGGACCTGCCGGGCGCCAGTTACCTCGGCCCGGACGGGCCGTTCGAGATGCGCGGCAAACCCGCCCTGGTCGGTCGGACCGCGGAGGCCAGTGACCCGGAGGCGGCCAAGCGGCTGTGGACGATGTCGGAGGAACTCACCGGCGTGACGTTCGGCCTCACCAAGCTGTCTGCCTGACCCGTCTGGCAGACCAGGTCAGGCTGGCGAAGTCGATTCAGCGACCCGCGGCCGATTCGTACTTGCGCACCGACAGCGGCACGAAGATCAACAGGATGCCGACGATCCAGATCAACGAATAGACCACCGGGTGCTGGAGGGGCCAGACGTCCGGTGGCGGCAACGCCGGGCTGGTGTTGCCGAACAGTTCGCGAGCCGCCAGCGTCACCGACGAGACCGGATTCCAGTCCGCGAACGCCTTCAGCACCGGCGGAAAGTTGTTGGTCGGGACGAAGGTGTTGGCGATGAACGTGAGCGGGAAAATGATGATGAACGAGGCATTCTGCACCACCTCCGGCGATTTCACGGACAAACCGACCAGGGCCATCAGCCAGGAAATAGCGTAGGCAAAGAGCAGCAGCAACGCGAACCCGGCCAGCGCCTCCAGCACGGAGGTCCGGATGCGCCAGCCCACCAGCAACCCGGTCACCGCCATCACCGTGATGGTCACGACGTTGTTCCCGATGTCCGCCGTCGTTCGACCGACCAACACCGCCGACCTGGCCATCGGCAGCGACCGGAACCGATCGATCAGCCCCTTCTGCAGATCCTCAGCCAGGCTGGCGCCCGTGATGGTGCTGCCGAAAACGACGGTCTGGGTGAAGATGCCGGCCATCAGGAATTCCTTGTAGTCCACCCCCGGCAGCGGGATGGCACTGCCGAAAATGAACGCGAACAGCAGCACGAACATGATCGGCGAGAGGGTGGCGAAGACCAGGAGTTCGGGGACCCGTTTGATCTTCAGTAGATTTCGCTTGGTGATGATCGCGCCGTCACCGATCGTCTGAGCGAGCGTGCTCATGCCTCGACCTCACTCGTTCCTCGTGTGGTCGCCGCACGACGGTACTGATTGTTCGCTCGACAGGTCTCGCTCATCGACGTGCCCCCTTCTTGCCGTCGCGGTCGCCGACAGTTGCGTCCGGCGTGGATGTCTCGGAGGAATGGCCGGTCAGGATCAGGAAAACGTCATCCAGGTCGGGGCGCCGGAGACCGACGTCCACCAGGGTGACTCCGGAGTCGTCCAGCCGCCGCAACGCATCTCGGAGGACCTCAGCACCGCCGAGCACCGGCACCGACAGCGACCGCGCCTGCTCGTCGACGACCGGTTCATCGACCGCAAGAGGTCGTGTCCTTTCCAACACAATCGGCAGGTCAGCGACGTCCGCCACGGTGAATTCCAACCGGTGCCCACCCACCTGGGACTTGAGCTCATCCGATGTTCCGCGGGCGATGACCTTGCCGTGGTCGATGACCACAATGCTGTCAGCCAGTCGATCGGCCTCCTCCAGGTATTGCGTGGTGAGCAGAATGGTCGTGCCCTCCGCGACCAGCGAGGCGATGAATTCCCACATCCCGATCCGGCTTCGCGGGTCGAGTCCGGTCGTCGGCTCATCGAGGAACAGCACTCGGGGTCGCGCGATCAGCGATGCCGCGATATCCAGTCGGCGCCGCATCCCGCCGGAGTAGGTCTTCGCGATCCGACCGGCCGCGTCGGCCAGGTCGAACCGCTCGAGCAGGGCCGAAGCTCGTTGTCGCACATCGGCTTTGCCCAGGTGATAGAGCCGGCCGATCATTTCCAGGTTTTCCTGGCCGGTCAGGTACTCGTCAACCGCCGCGTACTGCCCGGTGAGCCCGATCATCGCTCGGACCTCATTGGCATCGGTCACCACGTCCTTGCCGAAGACCCGCGCGGTGCCCTGGTCGGCGGTCAGCAGAGTGGCCAGGATGCGCACGATGGTGGTCTTCCCCGCGCCGTTGGGACCCAGTAGGCCGAGCACGCTGCCTTCGGGAACATCCAGATCCACTCCGGCCAAGGCCGTCGTTTCCTTGAACTTCTTGACCAGTCCGCGGACTTCGACCGCAGCCATCAGCTCACCCCGCGGGCAAGGCCGGATGGCGCGAGGCATTCCGTTGCTGCTCGGTTCTGCATGGCGTTCCCGTCGACGAGGAAAGTTTGGACAAGGTCACCGTACGGATGACCCCCGACAGCGCTACCCAGGGATGACCAACCGCCGGAGGCAAACTGATCGGCGCGAGGTGTCCATCCGATCCCCCGCCGATCGTCCTTAGGGTGGAGTCGGCGATCGGCGCCGGCCACAAACACCTTCAGGAGTGGACATGCCCAGCTACATTGCCCTGACCTACACCGCCGACGTCGATTGGTCCCATCCCGACCAGGCCGCCGAGATGACCGAATACTTCGAGTTCGGTGCTGCGGCCGCAGCCGTCATCCGCGGTGGTGGCGCGCTCTACCCGACGTCCACTGCGACAACGGTCCGCGCCCCGCACAAGGGTGGTGACGTCGTCAGCACCGACGGCCCGTACGCCGAGACGAAGGAGGCACTGACCGGCTTCTACCTGCTGGACTGCGCCGATCTGGACGAGGCGATCGCGTGGGCGGCGAAGATTCCGGCGGCCTGGAACGGTGCCGTCGAGGTGCGCCCGCTCATCCCGCCGATGGCCTGAGCAGTTGCACCCGACCGCCGGTGCCGCGCTGAGCGGGCTGACCAGGGAGGACCGGACCAGGATCCTGGCCACCCTGATTCGCGTCACCGGCGATATCGGGTTCGCGCAGGACGCCCTGCAGGACGCGCTCCTGCGCGCGTTACAAACCTGGCCGCGGGACGGCGTGCCGGACAACCCGCGGGCCTGGGTCACGGTCACCGCCCGCCGGTGCGCCATCGACCGGCTGCGCCGGGAAGCCCAGCGCGATGACAAGGAGGCCGCGGCGATGCAACTGCTGGGCCAGGACGATGCCGAACCGCCGGACTCTGTCGTGCGAGATGACTTGCTGCGCTTGGTTTTCACCTGCGCTCATCCCAGCCTGTCGCCGGACGCCCGGGTCGCCCTGAGCCTGCGCACGTTGGGCGGTCTGAGCACGGCCGAGGTCGCCAGGGCCATGCTGGTTCCCGAGGCGACCATGGCCAAGCGGCTGACCAGGACCAAGCAGAAGATTGCACTTGCCCACATCCCGTACCGGGTACCGACCGATGCCGAGCTACCGAATCGGCTCCCCGCAGTGCTGGCCACCGTCTACCTGATCTTCAACGAGGGCTATGCGGCCAGCTCTGGTCCGTCCGCTGTTCGTGCCGAATTGGTCGACGAGGCGATCAGGCTGGCGCGGCTGCTGCGGGAACTGATGCCGGACGAGGGATCGGTGCTCGGCCTGCTGGCACTGCTGTTGCTGCAGGACTCCCGACGGTCGACCCGGGTCGATCCCAAGGGGCAGTTGGTGCTGCTGGCCGATCAAGCCCGTACCGACTGGGATCAGGGCAAAATCATCGAAGGGGTGCGGCTGGTTGGGAAAGCCCTGCCGCGCAGTAAGAATCGGCCGGACCCCTACGTCGTGCAGGCCGCGATTGCCGCCTGCCACGCGCTGGCGCCGGAGTACGCCGCGACCGATTGGACAGCAATCGTGTCCTGGTACGACGTGCTGCTCACGGTGTCCGACACGCCCGTGGTACGGCTCAATCGGGCGGCCGCCCTTGCCGAACGCGACGGGCCGCGACAGGGCCTTGCCGAGATGGACCGCATCGAGGGGCTGACCGACTATCCGTACTGGCACGCCTCCCGCGGGGATCTGCTGCAGCGACTCGGGCGGGCCGAAGAAGCAGGAGTGGCCTTCGATCGGGCGATCGCCCTGGGAATCAACCAGGCATATAGCGATCACTTCCGCACCCGGGGTTGATACCCGGGTCTTGACACCTTGAGAGAATCGAGCAAGATGTAAGTGAGTGCTCACATTACATTCTGACTCGAGAGGAAGACCTGATGACGGTCGTCCGTACCAACACCCTCACCCGTCGTTTCGGAACGTTGATCGCTGTTGACTCACTGACCCTGGAGCTTCCTGCCGGCGGGGTGATCGGCGTGGTCGGCCCGAACGGATCGGGCAAGAGCACGCTGATCAGGATGTTGCTGGCGTTGATCCGTCCCACCGCTGGGACCGCCGAGGTCCTCGGTGCATCGATCGACCATCCGATGCAATTCGCCGGACGTGTCGGCGCGCTGATCGAGAGCCCGGCATTCGTCCCAGCGCTGTCCGCTCGCGCCAACCTCACCTCGCTGGCTCAGCTCCGCGGGCTGCCGACGACCAGGGTCGACGAGGTACTGGACGTCGCTGGACTCACCGGCCGCGACCGGGAACCCGTTCGCGGTTTCTCGCTGGGCATGAAGCAACGCCTCGGCATCGCCGCCGCATTGCTGCCTGACCCGGAACTGCTACTGCTGGACGAGCCGACCAACGGCCTCGACCCGGCCGGCATCGTCGAGATCCGCCGACTGCTGCGGATGCTCAGCGCCGGCGGCCGCACCGTGGTGGTCTGCTCGCACCTGCTCAGCGAGATCGAGGCGATCTGCGACCACGTCGTCGTCATCCGCTTCGGCGACCTGCTCTTCGCAGGCCCGATGGCGGAGTTGCTGACCCAGACCGGCGAGTACATCGAGGTGGCCGCCGAAAATGAGGCCGACAGCGACCGGCTCGCCGAGGTTCTCGGTGCTGCAGGCTGGGTCGTCTCGATCGACACCTCGTCGGCCCGAATACCGCAGCCGATACGGATTACCACCCGGGTCAGCGACACTGCGGCGGTCAACCGGACGGCGACGGCGAACGGCCTGACCCTGGCCAGTCTCATCCCCCGCCAAGAGACCCTTGAGGATGTCTTCCTGCGGCTCACCGGCGATACCGACGGAGGACTCGCCGCCGGCCGGTCCGGCCAATCCGGGTCGGGTACACCAGCTCGCGGCCTGCGGTCACGGCTGGAAAGGGCCGTCGGGCGGGCATCATGATTGTGAATTCCACTCGCTCGGAGTTGACCCGGCTGCGGCGGCGCAGTTTCGCCATCGGTTGGCTGGGGCTCACCGGGCTGCTCACCGTCATGTTCACCACGTTCGTCTTCGTTGCGGCCGCCGATGGCACCGCGATCCCGTCCGCAGCACCGGGGGGAACCTTCCCGTCGGCTGCCGAACTACTCGGGCCGGACGGTCGGGTGCTCGGACTCAGCGCGGCGTCGACCATCCTCGGCGTCGTCGCACTCTCCTTCTGGGCGGTGGCCGCGGCAGCTGACTATTCAACGGGGCTGATCCGGCTACTCGTGCAGGCCCAGCCGCGCCGCGGGCGCCTATTGGCCGGAAAGGTGCTGGCCCTGGTCGGTTGGACCGCGGTCGCGGCGGCTCTCGCGACCGCGATCGTGCTGCTGGTCAGCCCGGTGATGGCCGGCGGCACCGAGTTGTCGACCGCTGGATGGGAGTCAGGCACAGCTGCCGTTGCACGGCAGGTTGCCGCCGCCTGGGCCAATACCTTCCTCGCCCTGGTGGTCTGGGGGCTGATCGGCCTGGTCATCGCGATCGTCAGCCGAAGTTCGGCCATCGCGATCAGCCTCGGACTGGGCTACGTTCTCGTCATCGAGGGACTGATTCGGTTGGTGTCCCCGGACGCCGCCCACTGGCTGCCAGGGGCCACCTTGTCTGCTCTTGCCGGCGGAGGCTCTTCCGCCGTTGATTACCGGACGGCGGTTGGGCTCGGGCTCGGGTACGCGGTGCTCGGGCTCGTCGTCGCCGGCGTGACCTTCAGCAGGCGCGATGTCACCGACTGACGACCGCGATCCGGCAGGACACCAGCGATGAACGCTCGGGGCGACCAGACTCGCGCGAAGCTCATCCAGGCCACCATCGACGTCGTTGCGGAGGTTGGCTACGGCCGGGCGACGACCCGCGCCATCGCAGAGGCGGCCGGGGTCGCGGAGGGAACCATCTACCGGCACTACGCGGACAAACGACAACTGTTCTTCGCGGCCGTTTTCGACCGGAATGCGGCCGTGCTGGACTGGGTGACGGCTCTGCCGGGAAGAGCCGGCAAAGCCACTGTGCGGGACAATCTTCGTGAGGCCTTGATCCGGTTGGGGCAGCTCCGCTCCGATTTACTGCCGCTGGAACTCGCGCTCCGCGGAGATCCAGAGCTTTCGGCGCCGCTGGGCGCTCCGGATCAAAGAGCGCCCGCTACGGGCGACGACGGAGGCGATCGTGCATTGCCGGGACCTCCCGCGTTCGTCGCGGCCTATCTCGCCGCCGAGCAAACCCGCGGCCGGGTCAGGGCGGACGTCGACACCAAACGCACCGCAGTCGTCATGCTGGCCATGCTGTTCGGCATCGCGATGCTGCCCTCGACCGACGACGGGATGGACACCGCTCTGATCGACACCGCCGTCGATACCATCCTTGCTGGGATCGGTGCCCGGGAGGCGTGATCAGCGTCGGCATCGGCCGCACCCGTGGCGGCCGGTGAACGGCGCCCGATGTCCGGTACCTATCCTCCGCAGGTGACCAAGGCCAGCGCACCACCCGGCTCGCGGGTGCTGGTGACGACGGCAGTGTTGCTGCTGGCCATCAACCTGCGCCCGGTGGTCAACGCGCTCGGTGCCGTCATTCCGGAACTGCGGGACGCCACCGGGTTGCCGGCGGGCACCACCGGCCTGTTGCTGTCGATGCCCACACTGGCGTTCGCCGTGATGGGCCTGGCCGCGCCGGCCCTGGCAAGCCGGCTGGGCGCACATCGCACCGTGGTGATCGCCCTTGTCGCGCTGATCGTCGGGCAACTCGTCCGATCGGTCGTGCCGGGCACCGCGGCGCTGTTCATCGGCTCGTTGATCGGCCTCGCGGGGATCGCGGTGGGCAACGTGCTGCTGCCTGGCCTGGTCCGCCTGCATTTCCCCGATCGCATTCCGCTGATGACGGCGGCGTACACGACGCTGCTGACGATCGGCGGAGCGGCTGCAGCGGCCGCCACCCTGCCGATCGAGCGGGCCTTCGGCGGGGACTGGCGGCTCGGCATCGGAATGTGGGCGGCAACGGCCGGCGTGGCGCTGATTCCGTGGCTGCTGGTGATTCGCCGGCCCGGGGACCGCGCCGCCGGCGCCACCACCGGTCGGCGGCTGCCACTGTCCGCGTTGGCCAGGACCCGGGTGGCGTGGGCGCTGGCCCTGTACTTCGGCTGCCAATCGATGGTCGCCTACGTGGTGTTCGGCTGGTTGGCCGAGATCCTCACCGACGCCGGAATGACGGACACCGCCGCCGCCTTCCAGGTGGGGATCGCGATCACCGTCGGTATCCCGCTGGCGATGTTCGTGCCGCCGTTGCTGAGCCGGCTGCGGCGTCCGGCGATCCTGGTGATTGCGCTGGCAAGTTGTTATCTCGCAGCGTTTCTCGGGCTGATGCTGATCCCGGGGCAGCTGGTGGTGGTGTTCTCGGTGCTGATCGGGATCGGCACCGGGGCCTTCCCGTTGGCGCTCACCCTGATCGCCCTGCGCTCGCGAACCTCGATGGCGACGACGTCGCTGTCCGCGTTCACCCAGTGCTGCGGTTATCTGATCGCGTCCGTCGGACCGCTGGGTTTCGGTCTGCTGTTCGACCTCAGTGGTGGCTGGACGGTGCCGCTGGCCGCGATGTGCGTCGTGGTCGGGATTCAGGCAGTCGCCGGCTGCGTTGCGGTCCGGCCCCGGTTCGTCGAGGACGAACTCGAACCGATGCCGGCCTGAGCAGCGGCTGCCTCGCCCGCGTGACGTTGTTGATCATGACGCAAGCTGCCCGACACGCCGACGACTCGCCGATCAAGCTGCAGTGATTGCCATGATCAACTTCGGGCGGCGGACGCCGTGGTGAGCAGGGCTGTTGCCAAAGCCGCGCGGCCCTCACCACGGCCGGTGAGGCCGAGACCGTCCGTCGTGGTCCCGGCGATCGAGACCGGCGCCCCGAGCACCGCCGACAGCACCTTCTCGGCCTCCGCCCGCCTGGGCATCAGCCGCGGGGTGTTGGCGATCACCTGCACGGAGGCGTTGGCGACCGTGAACCCGGCGTCGTGCACCCGAGCGAGCACCTCGGTCAGCAGCGTCGCACCCGACGCGGCGGCCCAGCGCGGATCGTCGGTGCCGAAGATCGCCCCCAGGTCACCCAGCCCGGCCGCGCCGAGCAATGCGTCGCACAGCGCGTGCGCCGCAACGTCACCGTCCGAATGTCCGGAGCAGCCATCGACGCCGTCGAACAGCAGGCCCGCGATCCAACAATCCCGGCCGGCCTCGATCGGATGCACGTCGATCCCCGTACCCACCCGCAGGGTCGGCGCTAGGACCGGTGCTTCGGACATCATTCGCTCCGCTTCGTCGAGGTCGGCGGGCGTGGTGATCTTGAACGCCGCCCGATCGCCGGGCACGGTGCCGATCTCCACACCCAACGCCTCGACCAGGCCCGCGTCATCGGTGGCCGACTGGCCCCAGGCAGCGGCGGCGGCGTGCGCCCGGCGCAACAATGCCGGTTCGAAGCCCTGCGGCGTTTGCACCACCCGCAACTGGTCCCGGTCCAGGGTGCCGGCCAAAGTGCCGTCCTCCCGGACGCCGCGAACGGTGTCGACGACGGGCAGTACCGGGACGACGGCATCATGTCCAGACCGGACGGCGGCAATGACCGAGGCGATCATCGGCGCCGGCGCGAACGCTCGGGCCGCGTCGTGTACCAGGATGACGTCGGCATCGTCCTCGACGAGCGCGAGCGCGGCAAAGACGGACGATGTCCGGTCGGCACCGCCGATGACGACCGTCGCCCGGGTACCGAGCAGCTCCGTGGCGCGATCGACCTGGTCGGCGGAGGCCGCGACAACGATTCGATCGACGCCGGCAGCGAGCAGACGTTCGACCGTATGCAGCAGGAGCTCCTGACCCGCAACCTGAACAAACGCCTTGGGCACGGTTGCACCCAGGCGTTCGCCAGTTCCTGCGGCCGGAACCAGAGCAAAGATGCTCACGTCAGCACGGTGTTCCGATCTGCGGGCCCGGCAATCGCCGAGCCCGACCAGATCAGGAAGCCAGTACCTCGTCGAGGATGCCCTCGGCCTTGAGCTCGTTGGTGCCCTCGGCCAGTGCCAATTCGGACACCAGAATCTGCCGAGCCTTCGCCAGCATGCGCTTCTCGCCGGCGGACAAGCCGCGCTCACGATCACGACGCCACAGATCGCGGACGACCTCGGCAACCTTGTTCACATCGCCGGAGGCGAGCTTCTCCAGGTTTGCCTTGTACCGCCGTGACCAGTTCGTCGGCTCCTCGGTGTGCGGAGCCCGCAACACCTCGAAGACGTGGTCCAAACCGGTCCGGTCGACAACGTCGCGCACGCCGACGATCTCGGCGTTGTCAGCTGGGACCTTCACGGTGAGATCGCCTTGCGCGACCTTGAGGACCAGATAAAGCTTCTCGACACCCTTGACGGTCCGAGTTTCGGTGGCCTGGATGAGTGCTGCCCCGTGGTGGGGGTAGACAACGGTTTCTCCAACATTGAAAACCATGAGCGTTCAAGACCCCTTTCGCTGGTACCCAGTTTAGCACGAGTTCAGCCCGGCCCCTCCCTGTTGTCGCAGGTCAGGGCCTATGTCGATACTTGACAAATCTGCGGCATACGTGCATCCGTGCCGTGGTCAACTCCGGACAGCTATGGAGCGCAGCAACCTGCCCACCAATGACCAGGCGCGATAGGTGTGCCCGGCGAGCACGGCCACCCCTGCGGCAGCTAACCTCATGCCAAGCTCGTGACCGCTTGCGGTGCCGGGTGGCGTCATCATCGAAAGTGTCCTGCCGCAACCGCCGTGTGAAGAACTGTCGAGAACAGGGGAACCGCCGTGTCCCGCACCGCCCGCCTCCCGCGCCGCGTGCTCATCCCGACGTCCATGGCGCTGCTGGTGGCCGCCTCGCTGGCGCTGAGCGGGTGTGCCGCAGGGCAGTATTCGCAGACCGCGGACCAGGTGGCAGCCATCGACGGTGCCAACGGCACCGTCGGCGACATCGCAGTCCTCAACGCACGTTTGGCCCCGACCGAGCGGTCGGATTACCCCGCCGGCAGCAACGCCAGACTGCTGCTCTGGATCTCCAACGACAGCCTCAACCCGGACACCCTGAGCGGGGTGACCACGTCGGCCGCGTCATCGGTCAAGATCGTCGGCGATCCGATCGTGCCCGGCCAGACCCTGGCTGACTTCGCCACCGACGACGGCACCGAAGTGGTCGTCACCGGCTTCACCCAGACGCTGGACTATGGCGTGTCGATTCCGATGACCTTCTCCTTCGCCACCGCTGGCACGCTCTCGCTGAACATCCCGATCCAGCTCCCGCCGGAGCGGTCGACCGATCGGGAGACCATCGCGATCCTGCCGCCGCATCCGACGCCCATCTGGGAAGAGGGCGAGCACGGCGAAGCCGCTGCCGGCGGGGACACCACCCACGGTGCCACCACCACCAGCAGCACGGCCGGCGGCTGAGCCTGTAGCTGCACCGGCGGTTGGTGTTTCCCGCCGGTCCCGGCGGGTTTTAGTACAACTGTCGGACCCCCCGTCTATGGTTCCGGGTATGAGATCAACCATGCCGGACCGGTCGAGCCGACCGAGTAAAACCGCTCCCAAGCCGGCGTTCCGTTGCAACGAATGCGGCCTGGAAGCGGCGAAATGGCATGGTCGCTGCCCGGAATGCCAGGCCTGGGGGACGTTGATCGAGGCCGCACCTGCGGCCGTCAGCATCCGTCGGTTGACGGCCGGCGCGGTCACCGCACCCGCCCAGCGGATCGATCTCGTCTCGGCGGACATGGTCAGCCCACAGGCCAGTGGGGTGGCCGAGTTGGACCGGGTCCTCGGCGGCGGGTTGACCCCGGGGGCAGTCATCCTGTTGGCCGGTGAGCCGGGTGTCGGGAAGTCGACCCTGCTGTTGTCGGCCGCCAAGGAGTGGGCGAGCAAGGGCCAGGGGCCGGTGCTGATCGTCAGCGGGGAGGAGTCGGCAGCGCAGGTGCGGCTGCGCGCCGACCGGATGGGCGCGCTGCACCCGGATATCTACCTGGCAGCGGAAAGTGACCTCGCCGCCGTCCTTGGCCAGGTCGAGCAGGTGCGGCCGAAGTTGCTGATCGTCGACTCCGTGCAGACCATCGCGACGGCCGAGGTGGACGGCAGCGCCGGCGGCGTGAGTCAGGTGCGGGCGGTCGCGGCGGCACTGTCCGCCGCCGCCAAGGAGCGCAACATGGCGTGTGTGCTGGTCGGGCACGTCACCAAGGACGGCGGGATCGCCGGGCCGCGGGTGCTGGAGCACCTGGTGGACGTGGTGCTGCACTTCGAGGGCGATCGACATTCCAGCCTGCGGACCATTCGCGGCGTGAAGAATCGTTACGGACCCGCAGACGAGGTCGGCTGCTTTCAGATGGTCCCCGACGGCATTGTCGGGCTGGCCGACCCGTCCGGACTGTTTCTGACCCGCCGCCGCGCGCCGGTGCCGGGGACCTGCGCCACGGTGACCCTGGACGGCCGTCGGGCCTTACCGGCCGAATTGCAGACCCTGGTCACGCAGAGCGCCGGCGAAGTCAGTCGACGGACCGTGTCCGGATTGGATTCTGCCCGCGCGACGATGGTGATCGCCGTGCTGCAGCGGTGGGGCGGTGTTGCGCTCGGCGGCAAGGACGTGCTGGCCGCGACGGTCGGTGGCGCCCGGATGACGGAGCCGGCGGCCGACCTGCCACTGGCGCTGGCGCTCTGGTCGTCGGTGCGCGACATCCCGTTGGCACCTGGCCTGGTCGTCATCGGCGAACTCGGTCTGGCAGCCGATGTTCGGCCGGTGTCCGGCATCGCCCGCCGGCTGACGGAAGCCGCCCGGCTCGGATTCGACCACGCCGTCGTGCCCGAAGGGGTTGGCGCGGACCGGCCCAAGGGAATGCGGGTCGACGAGGCATCCAACCTGGGTGATGCCCTGCGCTCCCTCGGCAACGATGATGGCGTCGTTCAGTGGCTGAGGCGCCGCAACGGTGCGTGATTTCAGCTCCCGAACCGCCGCTGCCGGCAGGAATCTACGGCGGCTCGCTGTCGGCACCTGCCTGCCGCCCTAAACTGATCGCTGAGCGGGGGTAGGGGAGGTCGGGGTGGAAGATCGATTGAGTGTTGCTGCGCATCGCGCTGTGCTTGCGCGGGTTGCCCCTGGCACCCCGCTCAGAGATGGCCTGGAGCGCATTCTTCGGGGTCGGACCGGCGCTCTCATCGTGCTCGGTTTCGACCAGGCGGTCGAGGACCTGTGCGACGGCGGTTTCCGGCTGGATGTCGAGTTTTCCTCGACCAGGCTGCGCGAGCTCTGCAAGATGGACGGCGCGGTCGTCCTCAACGACGACGCGACCCGGATCCTGCGGGCCAACGTCCAACTGACGCCGGATTCCACCATCCCGACGGTCGAATCCGGTACCCGGCATCGCACCGCCGAGCGGACCGGGTTGCAAACCGGCCATCCGGTGATCGCGGTCAGCCACTCGATGTCGATCATCAACCTGTACTTCGGCGGTCGCCGGCACGTCGTTGCCGATCCGCCGACCATTCTCGGCCGGGCGAACCAGGCCCTTGCCACCCTGCAGCGTTACAAATCCCGGCTCGACGAGGTCGCGCGGGCGTTGTCCGCGCTGGAAATCGAGGACTTTGCCACCCTGCGGGACGCCATGACGGTGCTGCAGCGGCTCCTGATGGTCCGCCGGATCGCCGACGAGCTGACCAGCAACGTCGTCGAACTCGGCACCGACGGACGGTTACTCGGGCTGCAACTCGACGAAATGCTGAGCGGTACCCAGGGTCTGCAGGAGCTGTTGATCCGTGATTATCTGCCGCCTGATCAGAGCCAGAACCAGGTCGAGGAGATCGTCGCGGCCCTCGATGACCTTGACGAGGTGACGCTGCTCGACCTGACCGCCGTTGCCCGGGTGCTCGGCCTGTCGACCTACGGTGACGCCCTGGACGCCGGGGTGAGCCCGCGCGGCTATCGGCTGCTGTCCGGGATTCCGCGGGTACCACCCGCCGTGCTCGATCGGCTGATCCTGCACTTCGGCAACCTGCAGGGCCTGCTCGCCGCGACCGCGGCGGACCTGCAAGCCGTCGAGGGGGTTGGCGAGGCGCGGGCCCGGGTGGTCAGGGAAGGGCTGTCCCGGCTGGCCGAGTCATCGATTGTCGACCGGTACGGCGCCGCGCTGTAGCAATCAGCGACCGATAGTTCGGCGACGAGTACCGGTCAGCCGGTGATGGTGAAGGCCGCTGGGGGGCTGCTCAGGCCGCCCAACTGCGCGACAACCGTGTATTCGCCGGCCGGCACAATGGCCCGTTCCCCGGCACAGCCCGGCGTCGACGTGGTGCCCGACCACTTGATCGTGTACTTCAGGCTCTGTCCCGGGGTCAGCTCCCGGACCTCGGTGCCCTCACCCGGGAAGCAGTCCGTCGTCGACCAGACCCGGCTGCCGTCGGCGGCGGTGACCGTGAACACCTGAAGGGTTCCGGAAACGTCCTGCTGGCACGCCGCGGTGCCGGCGTTGGTGACGATCATTCCCAGCGTCGGCTGGCTGCCGGAGGCGAAGCTCGGCGCCGCGGTGATGGCGGTGACGGTGACCGCCGCGGCCGGGCAGATCAGTTTGCCCTGCGCATCGAAGGAGGGCGCCGGTTCGGGGGCCGGGGGGGCAGGCGGTTCGACCGCAGCCGGCGGCGCGGCTTCAGTGGCCGGCGGGGCAGCATCGGTGGCCGGCACAGCTGCTGCCGCGGCGGCAGCGGCGGCTGCTTGGGCGGCGGCCTCGGCTGCTGCGGCTGCGGCGGCTGCTGCGGCCGGGTCGGCAGCCGCCGGGCTGGTTGCCGGGGCCGGACTACCGGCAACGGCGCCACTGGAAGCGGGAGGAACGGTTCCCGACGGAGATGGGGACGGGCTCGGGGACGGCACGGTCGAACGGCTCGCGCCGCTTGATGCGGCGAGGACCCCGGTCAGGGTCGGCGCTGCCGAAGTGTTGGCCACTGCCGCGGCGGCGTCCTGCCCGGCCGAGGAGCGAGATGTCCGGCTGGCGAGGAACCAGACCATGCCGATCAGTACGGCTACTGCGAGCACCACGATCGAGACTCGGCGTACCCAGTACACCTTCGGATTCAGAGGGCCAACGGGGTGCATCACTCGTGCGACGGTAGTCTCGGGGCGTCGAGTTTCTGGGGAGCAACGCCGAGGAGTGCAGTGTGACGGCTATCGACGACCTTCTTGCCCGCAATCTGGCCGCCGCCGAGTACCACCCGGTCGGCATGGGCCCGATGCCCACCCTGAAGATCGCCCTGTTGATGTGCATGGACGCCCGGATCGACGGGCACGGGGCCTTCCGGTTGAACCTCGGGGAGGTGCACCTGTTGCGCAACGCCGGCGGCGTCGTCACCGATGACGTCATCCGTTCGCTGTCGATCTCCCAGCACGCGCTCGGCACCCGCGAGATCATGATCATTCACCACACCGACTGCGGTCTGGCACGTCTGGAGGAGGACAAGTTCCGGTCGCACCTGGCAACCTTCGCCGGGTACCGGCCGACCTGGGCGGTGCAGGCGTTCAAGGATCCGCACGATTCGGTGCGGGAATCGCTCCGCCGCATACGGGATTCACCGTTCCTGCTGCACCACGACGCGGTCCGTGGGTTCATTTTCGACGTCAACACGGGCCTGCTGGAAGAGGTCTTCGTCGACGGCGAGGAGCCGACCGGTCAGCTCTCCCCCGCCGTCACCCCACCGCCGGCCGGATCGGCCAGAGCCGTGGTGGCCGGCGCGGTCGCCGCGGACGCCGATGGCGCGGTCGACGGTCACTGAGCTTGCCGCCCAACGGGATCGGCCTCACCGGGCGATGCCCCTGCTGGACCACCGGGATGGGCCGTCCCCGCTGGATGTCGACATCCTGATCGGGTTCTTCGACACCCACGGGCGCGATCTGCCGTGGCGCGATCCAACGGCTTCGCCGTGGGCGGTGCTGGTCAGCGAGGTGATGCTGCAGCAGACGCCGGTGGTCAGGGTGCTGCCGGTGTTCACCGAGTGGCTGCAACGGTGGCCACGGCCGGCCGACCTGGCGGCGGACTCCCCGGCGGCCGCGATCCGGGCCTGGGGGCGATTGGGTTACCCGCGCCGGGCGATGCGGCTGCATGCCGCGGCGACCGCGATCACCGTCGGCCACGGCGGCGTCGTCCCGAATACCGTCGATGACCTGCTGCGACTGCCCGGCATCGGCGAGTACACCGCGCGGGCTGTTGCGGCCTTTGCCTTCGGTGCCCGCACGCCGGTGGTCGACACCAACGTCCGCCGGGTGCTGACCCGGGTCGTGCGCGGCCGGGACGAACCCCGCGAACCGGCCACCGCCGCCGATCGCGCGGACATGACCGCCCTGCTGCCGGATGAGCCCGCGCGCGCAGCCAGGTTTTCCGCTGCTGTGATGGAACTCGGCGCCCTGGTTTGCTCCGCCCGCTCACCTGCCTGTTCCGCATGCCCGCTCGCCGACCGCTGCCGGTGGCTGCTGGCCGGCGCCGTGGCGGGCGAGGCCAGACGAGCGGTGCAGACCTGGCACGGCACCGATCGTCAGGTCCGTGGCCGGATCATGGCGGCATTGCGGCACAGCTCGCTGCCGATCGCGGAAGTCACGCTCGAGACGACGACACCCGGGAACGACCAGCTCCACCGGTGTATCGCGTCACTCCTCGCAGACGGTCTGGCGATCCGGGTATCGCCCGGCCACCTGGCACTCCCCGACTAGCCGATCCAGAAGGAGCCTCCGGTGACAGCAGCTGAGCAACCCGGTCAACCACCGGCGGCCACACCGAAACGGCCCGGCTGGCGATATCGGCACGGCGACGGACTCGAGTTCGATCGGGTCGCCTTCTTCAGCGACGCGCTCTACGCGATCGCCATGACGCTGCTGATCGTGGTGATCGAAGTACCTGACCTGCCCGAGGACGTCGGGGACGACCCGGCCGCCCTGTGGGCGGCGATCCACGAACAACTACCTGGGCTGTTCGCCTTCTTTCTGGCCTTCTATCTGCTGAGCCGGTTCTGGGTTGCGCACCATTCCTTCGTGTCGTCGCTGGCCGCCTATAACCGGTCGCTGATCTCGATGAACATGTTCTATCTGGCCTTCGTCGCGTCGCTGCCGTTCACCAGCGGGCTGGTCGGCCGGTACTTCTCCAACCCGGTGTCGGTCGCGCTGTTCGCCACCGCGCTGTTCGTGATCAGCTCCATGGAGACGGTGATGTTCTGGTATGCGCACCGGGCCGGCCTGCTGCGAATACCGCTGACCCCAGCCGTCTTTCGCGCTGGGCTGGCAAACTCGAGCCTGCCCTCGGTGCTGTTCCTGATCTCGATACCGCTTGCCTTTGTCAGTTCGCTGCTGGCCGTTCTGTTGTGGTTGTTGGCGATTCCGATCGGCCTGTTGATCGACCGGCTGACCGGGGTGCGGTCCAGGGCGCTGCGCGACAAGCTCGAAGGCTGACCCGACTGCGAAGACAACTCTGGCCCGGCCCCTGGTCAAGGGGCCGGGCCAGAGTAGGCACAACCGATCAGACTGCCTCGCCGGCATCCGTTGCCAGTCCCACCGGGACGGTCTCCGGCACGACGGACGGACGGTCTTCACCGCGGAAGGTGAATTCCTGATCCTTGCCCTCGCCCGTGACATCGACGAGAACGATCTGGCCGGGCCGAACCTCGTCGAACAGGATCTTCTCGGACAGCTTGTCCTCGATCTCCCGCTGGATGGTCCGTCGCAGCGGTCGCGCGCCGAGCACCGGGTCGAACCCGCGCTCGCCGAGCAACGTCTTCGCCGCCTCGGTGACCTCCATGGTCATGTCCTTGTTCTTGAGCGCACCTTCGACGCGCTTGAGCATCAGGTCGACCATCTGGTGGATCTCGACGGTGGTCAGCTGGTGGAAGACCACGACGTCATCGATCCGGTTGAGGAACTCCGGACGGAAATGCCGCTTGAGCTCGTCGTTGACCTTCTGCTTCATCCGGTCGTAGTTCGACTCCGAGTCGGTGCCCTGGGCAAAGCCCATGCCAACGGCCTTGGAGATGTCCTGCGTACCGAGGTTGGACGTGAACACGATGACGGTGTTCTTGAAGTCCACCGTGCGGCCCTGACCGTCGGTCAGCCGGCCATCTTCCAGCACCTGCAGGAGCGTGTTGTAGATGTCCTGGTGCGCCTTCTCGATCTCGTCGAACAGCACAACGGAGAACGGCTTGCGACGCACCTTCTCGGTGAGCTGCCCACCCTCTTCGTAGCCGACGTACCCGGGAGGGGCACCGAACAGCCGGGACGCGGTGTACCGGTCGTGGAACTCGCCCATGTCGATCTGGATGAGCGCGTCCTCGTCCCCGAACAGGAACTCGGCGAGCGCCTTGGTCAGCTCCGTCTTCCCGACGCCCGACGGCCCCGCGAAGATGAACGAACCGGATGGTCGCTTCGGATCCTTCAGGCCGGCCCTGGTCCGACGGATGGCCTGGGACACCGCCTTGACCGCCTGGTTCTGGCCGATGATCCGCTTGTGCAGCTCGTCTTCCATCTTCAGCAGCCGGGTGGTCTCCTCCTCGGTCAGCTTGAAGACCGGGATGCCCGTCCAGTTCGCCAGCACTTCGGCGATCTGCTCGTCGTCGACCTCGGAGACGACGTCGAGGTCGCCGTCCTTCCAGGCCTTCTCCCGTTCGGATTTCTTGGCCAGCAGCTGCTTCTCGGAATCCCTGAGGGCAGCGGCCTTTTCGAAGTCCTGCGAGTCGATCGCCGATTCCTTGTCCCGGCGGACCGCGGCGAGCTTGTCGTCGAAGTCGCGCAGGTCCGGCGGCGCCGTCATCCGGCGGATCCGCATCCGCGCGCCGGCCTCGTCGATCAGGTCGATCGCCTTGTCCGGCAGGAAGCGGTCGCTGATGTACCGATCGGCCAGGGTGGCCGCCGATACCAGCGCGTCATCGGTGATGGTGATCCGGTGGTGCGCCTCGTACCGATCGCGGAGCCCCTTGAGGATCTCGATGGTGTGGGCCACCGTCGGCTCGCCGACCTGGATCGGCTGGAAACGACGCTCGAGAGCGGCGTCCTTCTCCACGTACTTGCGGTACTCATCCAGCGTGGTCGCACCGATGGTCTGCAGCTCACCTCTGGCCAGCATGGGCTTGAGGATGGAGGCGGCATCGATCGCGCCCTCGGCGGCACCGGCACCCACCAGGGTGTGGATCTCGTCGATGAACATGATGATGTCGCCGCGGGTGCGGATCTCCTTGAGCACCTTCTTCAGGCGCTCCTCGAAGTCACCGCGGTACCGGGAACCGGCGACCAGGCTGCCGAGGTCCAGCGTGTAGAGGTGCTTGTCCTTCAGCGTCTGCGGGACGTCGCCGCGGATGATCGCCTGGGCAAGGCCCTCGACAACGGCGGTCTTGCCGACACCGGGTTCGCCGATCAACACCGGGTTGTTCTTGGTGCGGCGGGACAGCACCTGCATGACCCGCTCGATCTCCTTCTCCCGGCCGATGACCGGGTCCAGTTTGCCCTCCCGGGCCGACTGGGTGAGGTTGCGACCGAACTGATCGAGTACCAGCGAGGTGGACGGGGTGCCCTCGGAGCGGCCGCCTTCTGCTGCGGCGGTCTCCTTGCCCTGGTAGCCGGAAAGCAGCTGCAGGACCTGCTGGCGGACCCGGTTGAGGTCGGCGCCGAGCTTGACCAGCACCTGGGCTGCGACGCCCTCGCCCTCGCGGATGAGGCCGAGCAGGATGTGCTCGGTGCCGATGTAGTTGTGACCGAGCTGCAGCGCCTCGCGCAGGCTCAGTTCCAGGACCTTCTTGGCCCTCGGGGTGAAGGGGATGTGACCGGACGGGGATTGCTGTCCCTGGCCGATGATCTCCTCGACCTGGGCACGGACGCCCTCCAACGCGATACCAAGGGATTCCAACGCCTTGGCGGCAACGCCCTCGCCCTCGTGAATGAGGCCGAGCAGGATGTGCTCCGTGCCGATGTAATTGTGGTTGAGCATCCGGGCCTCTTCCTGGGCCAGGACAACCACACGACGCGCTCTGTCGGTAAACCGTTCGAACATTTGCACTCCTTACGGGCGTGCGCGGCTATGCGGTCGATTGCTCCACTCGTCCCGCTGCCACCAGATCGACGTGCCCGCCAATCCTGACGACAGTGGGTTGATTCACTGTAGTAGGCCCAGCGGGTCCGACGATGCGAGTCACGGACCGGTGACGACACTGCGCACCGTGCCGTCACTGCTGTTTAACGCTGCCCCAGCGTGTCTCGTTCCGCCATATCGATGGCTACGCCGTGGGCGAACAGCACCGGACGGGGCGGCGCAAACCCGCCTCGGGATACAAATCGGCCCCCGTTCCGCGGTGTGCGGAACGGGGGCCGATCGGCCGGACGCGATGCGCGCCCATGGCCTCACAGGTCAGTGCGCTGCCTCGAACGCCGCCAGCACGCTGGCGGACAGCCGCCCGCGCTCGGAGACCTCATGACCGTTCGACCGGGCCCACTCGCGGATCGCGGCGGTCTGCTCGCGGTCCGGAGCGGTGCGGGCGCCACGGGCGGCCTTCGGCGCCTTGGCGGCCTTCGGCGGCCGACCGGGGCCGCGGCGTGCGCCGTCGACCCGACGGGCACTTGCAACGTAACCGGCAAGCGCATCGCGCAGCTTGTCGGCGTTGCTGTCACTCAGATCAATCTCGTACGACGCCCCATCAAGGGCGAAAGAAACGGATTCCGATGCTTCGGATCCGTCGAGATCGTCGACCAGAGTGACGATGGTCTGGGTTGCCATGCTTGTTCCTCCTAGAAAGACTACGTTTTTCCCCGAACGCTCACCTTAGTGCCTAATTTCTCGCCTTTCCACCATATCTACGAAATGTCATCGAACGAGTCTCGGCGCACGGTTCAAACCCGCGCAGACCAATCGCGGCGAGCCCGGAGCGAACGGTTCCGGCGTCCGGCCGACGGCACCAGCGAAAGCGCTGTCGACAATTCCCTCAGGCGATCACGTTTGAGGTTTCGGTGCCTGGGCATTGTTGCGGTGCGTCATTCTCCGGGTCGGACGAACGGAAACAGGATCGTCTCCCGGATCCCCAAACCCGTCAGCGCCATGATCAATCGATCAATGCCCATACCCATCCCGCCCGACGGCGGCATTCCGTACTCCATCGCCCGCAGGAACTCCTCGTCCAGAACCATGGCCTCGGCATCACCCATACCCGCAAAACGCGCCTGATCCATGAATCGCATCCGCTGCACCACTGGATCGACCAGTTCTGAGTAGCCTGTCGCGGTTTCTATGCCGCGGATGTAGAGATCCCACTTTTCGGTCAAACCGGGCATTGTCCGATGATCACGGGTCAGGGGTGATGTTTCCACCGGGAAATCGCGGACGAAGGTCGGCGAGACCAGCGAGTCCACCACCAGTTCGTCGAATAATTCCTCGGCCAGTTTCCCGGGACCGTAGTGCGGCGCCACCGGCACGCCGACCTTCTCGGCGAGCCCGACCAATCTCGCCATCGGTGTGTCCACGGTGACCTCCTCGCCAAGCGCGGCCGAGAGGGACCCGTACAGGGTGACCGAATCCCACGTTCCGCCAAGATCGAACTCGCTGCCGTCGGCATGAATGGCGGTGGTCGAGCCGTGGACTGCGATGGTGGCCTGCTGAATCAACGCGGCAGTGAGTTCGGCCATACCGTCGTAGTCGCTGTACGCCTGGTAGGCCTCCAGCATGGCGAACTCCGGGGAATGGGAGGAATCAACACCCTCATTGCGGAAATTGCGGTTGATCTCAAAGACGCGTTCGATTCCGCCGACAACAACCCGCTTGAGGTACAGTTCCGGCGCGATCCGCAGGTAGAGGTCCATGTCCATGGCATTCATATGGGTCACGAACGGCCGGGCGGCAGCGCCGCCGTGCAGCACCTGCAGCATCGGTGTTTCGACTTCGAGATAGTCGCGCTCGTGCAAAGTGGCTCTCAGCGACCGATTGACCACGCTTCGCACTTCCACGGTCCGCCGAGCCTGCGGCCGGACGATCAAATCGACATATCGTTGTCGAACTCTGCTCTCCTCGGAGAGTGGTTTGTGGGCGACGGGCAGCGGTCGCAGCGCTTTCGCCGCGATCGACCAGGAATCGGCAAGAACCGACAGTTCCCCACGGCGGGACGTGATGACGGTGCCGTGCACGAACAGGTGATCTCCGAGATCCACCGTGGACTTGAATGCCGCCAGTGATTCCGCGCCGACGCTCGCCAACGACACCATCACCTGCAATTCGGTGCCGGTATCGCCGGCGCCGCCCTCGCGCAGTGTCGCGAAACACAACTTTCCGGAGTTTCGCTGGAAGATGACCCGGCCGGTGATACCGACCAATTCACCGGTATCGGTGTCCGGCGGCAGGTCCGGAAAGGCCTCCCTTAGGGCCGCTAATGTCGTGGTCCGTTCGACGCCGACCGGGTAGGGCTCGATACCGTCGTCGATCAGGCGTTGCCGCTTGTCCCGCCGCACTCGCAGCTGTTCGGGCAGGTCGTCGCCCTCGCTCTGGGCAGGATTCGTCGGCTTCGTCACGGCTGGGAATCCTACTTTGCAGCGGCGGCGCCGCCGACCCTCGCCCGCGAGCGGCGGCGGGATCCGGATGCGGGATTCCCGGCTCGCAGCGTCCACAATCAACGGGTGCGAAACAACTCGGGGCAGGCGGAAACGAAAGAACCGGAACCGGCGTCCGAGCAGTCGTGGCGATCGGCGTTCGCGAACCGTTCGCTGGCCACCTCATTTGCGGGCCAGGCCGTTCTCTATGCCCGGCTGCGACCCGGATATCCGGCAGCGGCAATCGATCTGGCCCTCCCGGCCGGAGCGTCCAGGGTCCTCGATCTGGGCGCCGGCACCGGCAAACTCACCGGCAGCGGTCCTGGACCGCGGCCTGCAGGTCATCGCCGTCGAGCCGCTCGAGGCCATGCTCGCCGAACTACACCGGGCCCTTCCCGCGGCCGGCGCCGTCGCGGGCGCCGCTGAGTTCATCCCGCTCGCCGATTCGTGCGTCGACGCGATCCTGGTCGGCCAGGCCTTCCACTGGTTCGATCCGGCCAGGGCGCTGCCGGAAATGGCCAGGGTGCTACGGCCGGGCGGGACCCTGACCATGCTGTGGAACCACGACGACGAGACCGATCCGCTGGTAGCCGCAGGTGCAGTCCGCCCTCGACAGAGCGGGCCGGCCAGCGGGCGGCAGCACCGGACGGGCTGCGGCGGCGGACCCGGTGGGGCGGCCGGCCGATTCAACGGACGCCGCCGGCGGTGATACCGGTGCCGCAGCAGCGGATCCGGTCGGCACGATCAGCTCGAGATGGCTGGAGTCCCGGGTGGTGCCGTTCGCCGGCGATCCGTTGCTCACCGACCCGGAACTCACCGAGATCACCTGGACCCGCGAACAGAGCGTCGAGGACTACGTCGGCCTACAGCACACGTATTCCTACGTCATCAGGGCCGCGGACGAGGTAAGGGCGATGTTGGACGCCGAGGTGCGGGCGATACTGCACCGGCATCAACCCGGCAGCAGGCTGGTGCGGATCCCCGTGACCTGTCAGGTCTGGCGGTCGACATGCCGGTGACGGCAGGCACCCTGACCGTGCTGACCGCCGCTGAGTGGCAGCCGCTGCAGGACGCGCACCGCGAACGGGTCGACGCCGTCACCACCGGTCACCGGGCCAGGGCGGGCGGGCAGATCCCACACCCGGTAGAGGATTTCCTGTTCACCTACTACTCGTTGCGACCGGCACTTCTCCGTCGCTGGTACCCAGGGGTAGGGGTCGCGCTGGCCGATGCGGCCGACCGCCTTGACTGGCGGTTCCACCGGCAACTGCCCGTCGGCGGACCGCCGGCAAACGGCAGCAGTGAGCCCAGCCCGCTTGTCGCGGTCGATCTGAACGCCTTCCGGTTGGCGCGCGGATCCCAGCTCGCCTTCACCGCCCGACTGCTCGGTGCGACCGCGGCCGCGCCCGGTCAATTCGGCTGCTTCGGGCTGCACGAGTGGGCGATGGTGTTCCAGCAGGACGACGCGGCCCGCCGTCATCAGGACTGGCCACTCCGGTTGGGGCAGGCCGGCACCGACGACGTCGTGCGCGAGCACCAGATCAGATGCACCCACTACGACGCCTTCCGGTTCTTCACCCCGTCGGCGCGACCACTCAACGGCCTGCAACCGGACCGGGAGTCGCAGGTGCGGATGGAGCAACCGGGGTGCCTGCACGCGTCGATGGACGTGTACAAGTGGGCCTACAAGCTGATTCCGATCGTCCCGAGTGAACTGCTATTGGACGCCTTCACGCTGGCCAAGTCGATCCGCGAACTCGACATGCGCGCTTCGCCCTACGACCTGACGGAGCTGGGGTACCAGCCGGTTCCGATCGAAACCGCGGCCGGGAAGGCCGAATACGTTGCCGCCCAACGTGAATTCGCCCGGCAGGCGCAGCTGCTGCGGCGACGACTGCTGGACACGGTCAGCGCAGCGCTGGTGGGACCCGACGAAGGAGGGGCCGCCATTTAACACAGTGGACAGCACTGAAGAAACCGGCGACGCAGGAGCGGGTTATCTCAGTGCTGTCCTGGCTGCGGATTGACTGACCGGGGCGCTGGTCAGCGTTCGATACCTGGTGCGCGGCAACAGTATTCGAGGTAGAGCGCACCGCCGATCATGATGACGGCGCCGGCCAGGCCGATGATCCCGGTGATACCGTCGGCTTGCGCCGCGGCCACCGCCGACCAGGACGGCAGCACGTACAGCAGCAGCCCGATCCAGAGACCGGCAACCGCGGCGCCGGCCAATGAGGTCGCCTTCGCCGTCATCACGGCGCGCGCTGCAGTCAACGGCGGCACCGGTTTTCGTGTCGGGATGCCGGCGGTTGTCCGCTCCGGCGGCTGGATCCGGCGGCGCAGACCGAACCCGGCGACGGCCTCCCCGATGCCGACCAGCGCGGCGGCCAGCCCGGCGAACCTGGGTAACGGCGGAATTCGCTGATAACTCAGGCGCACAAGAAGATAGGCCAGCAAGGCGGCAACGACAGCGACGACGATCAGGTCACGCGGCCGGGTGAAACCCATCCGGTTCGCGTCAGCCACGGCGACCACGCGTAGCGGCAGTCGAGGTGCCGCAGGCCGGGGCAACGACCCGAAACTCAGTGCACATGCCCAACCCTGGTGATGCCGCTGGTGTCCAGGCCGTCGATCAGGTCCGCGATCGAACCGGCGCCGGGCAGCTCCGCGGTCGGGTCGACCTCGGCCCACGGCACGAGGACGAAGGCGCGCTGCGCCGCCCGCGGATGCGGCAGCGTGAGCTCGGGATCGGCGCTGACGATCGGATGTCCGTGCTGCTCAACGGTGATCACGTCGGCGTCCAGGGTCCGCGGACCCCAGTGGACCAGCCGCTCCCGGCCGGCCGCTTCTTCCAGCTCTCGGCAGCGCCGCAACCACTGGGCCGAGCCGTCCTCGCCGTCCTCGACGATGACCACAATGTTGTAGAAGTCGTCCTGCTCGACGCCACCCCACGGCGGGGTGCGGTAGATCGACGAGACCGCCCGCACCGTGCGTCCGAGGGCGGCCACCGCGGTCTGTAGATACGCCGTTCGATCTCCGATGTTGGAGCCGATGGAGAGCACCGCGCGCGTCATGCCGGTCCTCTGATCGCTCGCTGACGCTCGCTCATCCCTGGCCTGCCGATCGGCGAATCGTCACGCTCACGTCGGCAAAGGTCAGCGGAATCGGGGCGGCGGGTTTGTGGATGGTCACGTCGACGGCGGACACCGGGAAGTTGGTCAGCACCGCGTTGGCGATCTCACCGGCCACTGACTCGATCAGGTCACGGGACGGGCCGCCGACAATCCGGGCGGCCAGCTCGGCCAATTCGCCGTAATGCACGGTCTTGGTGAGGTCGTCTGTCGCCGCCGCGAGCGAGAGATCCAGCCAGACCGAGATGTCAATAATAAACGTTTGTCCGTCACGCTTCTCGTGATCGAAGACGCCGTGATGACCGAAGACGGACAATCCGGTGAGGGTGATCCGGTCAGCCATGAGGGACCGCCAACGGCTGCGGCCAGGCCAGCGAACGGACCGGCCCGTGTCCGCTGCTCGCCGCCGCCACCAGCACCGCGTCCAGGGAAGCGGCCACTTCGTGTACCCGAACGCCCCACACGCCGCCGGCCGCCGCCAGTGCCGAGATGGCGGTCGTTGCCGCCTCCCGGCCGTCCGGCGGACGGGGCCCGTCCGAGTCGGCGAGGAGCGAACCGAGGAAGCGCTTCCTGGAGGCACCGATCAGCACCGGGAAGCCCCAACCGGGACCGCTCAGACCGGTCATCTCCGGCAAGGCCCGGAGCAGCGACCAATTGTGCTCAGCCGTTTTGGCAAAGCCCAACCCGGGGTCGAGCACGATGGCGGACTCCTCGACCCCGGCAGCCACCGCGGCTCCGACCCGATCCAGCAATTCGCCTCGGACCTGCGCCACGACGTCGTGATAGGTGGCCAGGGCGTCCATGTCGGCGCTGTGTCCACGCCAATGCATCAGAATCCACGGCACGCCGGCGTCGGCGACGACGGCTGCCATCTCCGGGTCGGCCAAACCGCCGGACACGTCGTTGACCATCCGCGCCCCGGCCGCCAGCGCGGCGGCCGCCACCGTCGCCCGTGTGGTGTCGACGCTGCAGACGATTCCGGCCCGGGCGAGCTCGGCGATCACCGGGACCACCCGTTCCGCCTCGGTGAGCGCGGGCACCCGATGGGCACCGGGCCTCGTCGATTCGCCGCCGACATCGATGATGTCGGCGCCATTCGCGGCGAGCTCGCGGGCCCGGCCGACGGCCGCCGCGAAGTCGAGATACCGACCGCCGTCGGAGAACGAGTCGGCCGTGACGTTGAGAACACCCATCACCAGCGCACGTTCGACGTCCACCGGAGTGACCATGCCGGTCACCGGCCCGTGATCAGGCTCATCGCCTCGGCGCGCGTGCGGTCCTGCGACTGGAAGATGCCGCGCACGGCCGAGGTGGTCGTCACCGCACCCGGCTTGCGGACGCCGCGCATGGCCATGCACAGGTGCTCGGCCTCGATCACCACGATCGCCCCGGCCGGCTGCAACCGTTCGACGAGGGCATCGGCGATCTGCGTGGTCAGCCGCTCCTGGACCTGCGGTCGCCTGGCGTACCCGTCGACGAGCCTGGCCAGCTTGGACAGGCCGGTCACCCGACCGTCCCGGCCCGGGATGTAGCCGACGTGCGCCTTACCGAAGAACGGCACCAGGTGGTGCTCGCAGGTCGAGTACAGGTCGATGTCCCGCATCAGGATCATTTCGTTGTGGTTCTCGTCGAACGAGGTGTTGAGCACCGTCGACGGGTCGATGTGCAGCCCGGAGAACTGCTCGGCGTACGCCCGCGCGACGCGTCCCGGGGTGTTCAGCAGGCCATCCCGATCCGGGTCCTCACCAATGGCGAAGAGCAATTCGCGAACCGCTGCCTCGGCACGTGCGGCGTCGAAGAACGGCACAACGACACCCAGCGATGACGAGCCGGCGGCAGCCCCGACAGCACCAGCCGGTGAACCATTGCCGTCACCGGCAACGGCACTGAGCCGATCCGTCACGACGACCGTGGATCTTTCGGCGGGCGCCCAGGGATCGGATGGATCGGCGCTGGTGGGGCGGTTGTCTGGAGTGCCGTCACCGGGACCACCGTTTCCGGACCCATTGGCGCCTGGCCATGACGGACCGGGTCCGTGAGCGGCGCCACCATTGGTACCGCCACCATTGGAGCCGCCACCGTTGGTGCCGCCCCAGTTCGGCCCCACCGTTCGGCCACCACCGTTCTGGCCACCACCGTTCGGGTATCCGCGGTGGGGACCGGCGTCGTACGGGCCGCCGGGCGCACCCGGATAGTTGCCCGGGCCACCGGGGTAGGGGGGCGGTGCCGTGTCCTTGGTCATTCGCGGCCGGGACCCGTTCGCCGGGTCCTGCCCGGGTTGCCAGCCCGGCATCGGCGCCAACGGACCGGGCAGTACGCCGCCGGTCCAATTCGGCGGAAGTTGCGATGGCTGGGGTCCGGACATCGGAGCCGGTCCGGATTGCGGGAAACCGGGGCCGGTGTTGTAACCGCTCTGCCCCGGGTATCCGGAAACAGCGCCCACCGGGACGGGGGCGTCGACAGCTGTCGGCACACGTTCCGGCGGCGGCCAGGGCTCGCCGCGTTCGATGGCGAGCTCACCCGGGGTCTTGATGGGTGGCCGGTCGGACGGCAGGCGTGGCCCGAACTCGTCGAAGGTGGTGATCCTGGGCCGCTTCTCGACCTCGGCGAAGATCACCTCCAGATCCCTGCGGTCCAGCGTCTCCTTTTCCAGCAGTGCGGAGGCGAGTGAGTCGAGGATGTCCCGGTAGGTGTTCAGCACGGCCCAGGCCTCGGTGTGCGCCGCCTCGATGAGCGCCCGCACCTCGCCGTCGATCTCGCTGCCGACCTCGATCGAGTACTCGGGTCCGCTGCCGTAGGTGCGGCCGAGGAAGGGTTCGTCATCGCCGTGGCCGTACTTGACGGCACCCAGCTTCGCGGACATGCCGTACTCGGTGACCATGGCGCGGGCGATCTTGGTGGCCTGCGCGATGTCGGACGACGCCCCGGTTGTCGGCTCGGCGAACACCAGCTCCTCGGCGGCGCGGCCGCCCATGGCCATCACCAGTCGGGCGATCATCTCGGACCGCGTCATCAGCGACTTGTCGTCCTCCGGCACGACCAGGGCGTGACCGCCGGTGCGCCCGCGGGGCAGGATTGTCACCTTGTAGACCGGCTCGAGGCCGGGCATCGCCCAGGCCGCGAGCGCGTGGCCACCCTCGTGGTATGCGGTGATCTTCTTCTCCTTCTCGGAGATGACCTTGCCGCGGCGGGCGGGGCCGCCGACCACCCGGTCGACCGACTCCTCGAGCGCGGCGTTGGTGATGACCGTGCCGAACTCTCGGGCGGTCAACAGCGCGGCCTCGTTGATCACGTTGGCCAGGTCGGCGCCGGACATCCCGACGGTGCGCTTGGCCAACGGCAGGAAGTCGACGTCGGGCGCGAACGGCTTGCCCTTGGAGTGCACTGCCAGGATGGCCTGGCGACCCTTCAGGTCGGGCTGACCGACGGGGATCTGCCGGTCGAACCGGCCGGGCCGGAGCAGCGCCGGGTCCAGGATGTCCGGCCGGTTGGTGGCGGCGATCAGGATGATCCCGCCCTTCGTCTCGAAGCCGTCCATCTCGACCAGCAGCTGGTTCAGGGTCTGCTCGCGTTCGTCGTGACCGCCGCCCATGCCGGCCCCGCGGTGCCGACCGACCGCGTCGATCTCGTCGACGAAGATGATGGCGGGCGCATTGGCCTTGGCCTGCTCGAACAGGTCACGCACCCGGGAGGCACCGACGCCGACGAACATCTCGACGAAGTCCGAACCGGAGATCGAGTAGAACGGCACCCCGGCCTCACCGGCGACGGCGCGCGCCAGCAGGGTCTTGCCGGTGCCGGGCGGGCCGTACAGCAGCACCCCCTTCGGGATTTTCGCGCCAAGTGCCTGATATCTGGTCGGATTGGCCAGGAAGTCCCGGATCTCGTCGAGTTCCTGGACGGCCTCGTCGGCGCCGGCGACATCGGTGAACTTGGTCACCGGCATGTCCTTGGTCAGCAGTTTCGCCTTGGACTTGCCGAAGGACAGCACCTTGTTGCCGCCGCCCTGGGCGTTGTTCATCATCCAGAGCAGGAACAGGATGATCAGCCCGACCGGGATGAGGTAGATCAGCAGCGAGAACAGCGTCGACTCGCTGGTGACAACGGTGTTGTAGCCACCGGAGATGTTGGCGGCCTGGACGTCGTTGAAGATCTCGTCGGTCGACTGCGCCGGATACGAGGTGTAGATCTTGTTCGACCCGTCGACCGGGTTGGTCAGGTCGAGCCGGAGCCGCTGCTCCTTGTCGTCGATCGTCGCGCTGCGTGACGTTGCCGTCCTTCAGCTGCGCGAGCGCGACAGAGGTGGTCTGGGCGATGTACCCGCGGGTCTCGTCGGCGAAGAACGAGTACGTCAGGTACACCACCAATGCCGCGGCAATCCACACCAGTGGTGAGCGGACAAGGCGTTTCATATCCATGTGGCTTTCGGCCGCGTGCGGCCTCAACCCTCCCTGACGTTCTCGAGTGTGCGGCCAGACGGACCGGATGCCGGGAGCCGACCGGGATTTCCGCAACGGAAATCCGGCAAAACCCAGCAGATCCGGGCAGCGCAGGGCGCGACCAGTGTTTTTCAGACTACCGCGCAGCCCCGACGTCACCGTCGGTGTTCACCACAGGGATAGCCGAGAGCTGAACTCCCGCCACCCGGCTGTGGTTCCCAGGGCGGGAAGTCAGCGATACATGTGCTCGCCGAGCAGCCCGACGAACGGCAGATCCCGGTAACGCTCGTTGTAATCCAGCCCGTAGCCGACGACGAAGTCGGTGGGGATGTCGAACCCGACGTAGCGGACGTCGACCTCGACCTTGACCGCCTCCGGCTTGCGCAGCAGCGCAACGATGTCCACCGCTGCCGGGCTCCTGGTCGCCAGGTTCTTCAGCAGCCAGGACAGGGTGAGCCCGGAATCGATGATGTCCTCGACGATGATGACCCGCCGGCCGGTGATGTCCCGGTCGAGGTCCTTGAGGATGCGGACGACGCCCGATGACGACGTCGCCGACCCGTAGGACGACACGGCCATGAATTCCAGCTCGGACGGGATGGGCAGCGCCCTGGCGAAATCCGTGGTGAACATGACCGCGCCCTTGAGCACGCAGATCAGCAGCGGCGGGGTGTCGAAGGTGTGGTCGGCCGCAACCGCGGCCGCCAGTTCGACGATTTTGGCCTGCAGGGTGGCGGCCGGGATCAGCACCGCGGACAGCTCGCCCGGGTAGCCGTGCTCGACGCCCGGATCCCAGGCCGGTCCGGCCGGGATGGCGTCCGCACTGGTGAAATGCGTGGTCAGGCTCGACCAACCGGCAGTGGATGTCGACAGCTCAGGACCGGTCACGGCTCTCCCCGGGTGGTGGCTCGGACGTCTGGACTGCGTGCTCCTGCTGAGCTTGCCACTGCGCCGGGACGCCACCGTCGGCGCCCCCGATGCGGCTGCAGGATGAGCAGTTGCCCGTCCTTCATCGCGTCGAAACCGCCCGGCAGTCGGACCTGCCGCGCGCCGCCCGGTCGAGTTGGCGATCCATTCGGCTCAGGTGCTCGTAGGTCAGCGGGCCGGCTCCCCCGGCGCTGGCACCAGGCTGCGCAGCACCCGTGTCCGGATGGCCGCCGGGTGCCCGGCGAGCGCCGGCGACGTCGATTGATCCGTCCGGCGAATTTCACCCGTTCGAGCACGCCTCGCGCCATCTCGTCAAGCGCCTGCAGGTCCTGGGCCATCAGGTCGGCGGTCCGGCCGAGCGCGTCCCGGACGCCGCCGCCGAGGACGTCCTCCAGCAGCGGCAGCACCTCACGGCGCAGCCGCACCCTGGTGAACGCCGGGTCGTCTGTTGTGCGGGTCCTGCCACGGCGTCAGACCGGCCAGTCGGCAGGTCGCCTCGGTGGTTGCCCGCGGCACGCCGAGCAGCGGTCGGCCCCACGGCGGGCGCCACGGCCGCATCCCGGCGATCGACCGCGGGCCGGATCCCCTCGGCCAAGCCCGAGCAGCACCGTCTCGGCCTGATCGTCTGCGGTGTGCGCGAGCAGCACCGCGGACGGCCGATCCGGCGGTCCCCACCTGCTCGGCCAGCTGCCGCAGTGCGTCATACCTGGACCGTCGGGCGGCAGCCTCCGGGCCGCCGGGACCGCCGACCGTCGACGGTCAGCACCTCGGTCCGCTGGTAGCCGAGGGCGCGCGAGTTGCGCAGCGGTGGAACCGGCCCGCTCGGCGGAACCGGATTGCAGGCCGTGGTCGACCGTTGCGCCGACCAGCACGCGGCGGCGGCTCGAGTCCCGGATGAGCCCGGTGCGGCCGCCGTGACAGCGAGCCGGGTGGCAACCGCGAGCGCCAAGCGAATCGGCGCCGCCGGAGCAGGCAACGATCAGCGGATCCGTCGGCGCAACGGTGCTGGGCCAGCCAGGTCGTGACGGCCGCGGTGACCTCGCCGACCCTGAGCTTGTCCGGCCGCCAATCGTCCGCGCAGCACGGGGCCGTCACCGGCTTTCGGCATTTCCGTGCCGTCAGCCGTGGACGCGGCGGACCCAGGCCGCCGGATCGGCGATCTCAGCCCGGGTCGGCAGGGTGTCCGGCGAGGTCCAGATGGCGTTGAACGACTCCATCCCGACCTGATCGACGACGGCACCGACGAAGGCGCCACCCTTGACGTACTGGGCGAGCTTCATGTCCATCCCGAGCAGGGCGCGCAGCAGCCGGTCGATGGGGCCCTTCGTCCGCTTGCGGCGTTCGGTGAACGACGCCCGGATCAGGGCGACCGACGGCACCACAGTCGGGCCGACGGCATCCATCACGTGATCGGCATGGCCCTCCAGCAGCGTCATCAGCGCCATCAGCTTGTCGAAGACGGCGCGCTGTTCCGGCGACTGGATGCCCTCGATCCAGGACGTCCTGTCCCTGCCGCCCTTGATCGCCGTCACCGCCCGCTGCAACATCTGCGTCGGGTCGGTATCGGCCTTGTCGGCGAATTCGCCGACCAGCGACTGGAAGTACTCCCGTAGCCAGGGGACGGCGGTGAACTGCAGCCGATGGGTGCTCTCGTGCAGGCAGACCCACAGCCGGAAATCGGTCGGGTCAGCGCCGAGTTCCCGTTCGACCTTGACGATGTTCGGTGCCACCAGCAGCAGGCGCCCCGGCCGCGCCGGATCGCCGCCGAGCGGGTCGAACTGACCGAGCACCTTGCCGGACAGGAACCCGAGGATGAAGCCAACCTGCGAACCGGCAACGCCGCGGGTCCATGCGCCCGCCGTCCGGCCGCCGGCGGCGGCGAGCTTGGCGGTCAACGGTGCCGCCAGCAGTTCCATGCCCTCTGCGGTGGCCTTGACCCAACCGGGGCGGTCGACCACGTCGGCGTCATCGACCGGCAGGCCGTGGCCGAGCCCGGTGGTGTCCCGGACGGCGAGCTCCGCGCGGGCGGAGAATGCCCGCAGGTCGGAGACCACCGAGGCAGCCTCGGCCACCGTGACGGACGGGCCCGGTCGGCGCGAGCTTCTGCCCGGCCCGCACCGCTGCCGCCCAGTCGATCGGGGTCGTGCCCACGTCTGCACTCACCAGAACCACGGTAGAGCAACCCGGAAACCGGTCAGACGCAGCCGCACCCGCGAAGGCCGGCGGCCAGGGCGTCGAGCGCGGGCCGGGTGGTGTCCGGGTCGACGCCGTTGGAGACGAACGCGAAGACCAGGATCCGGCCGTCCACATCCGGCACGTACCCGGCCAGGGCGTACGTGACTTCCAGGGACCCGGTCTTCGCCCGCACCCAGCCGGCGCCGGCGCTGGAACCCGGGTCCTGGTACCGAGTCGCGAGGCTGCCGGACACCCCGGCAACCGGGAGCCCGGTGAGCAGGTTCCGCATTGCCGGCGGTTCACCCTTTACGGCCAGCGACACCACCTGCGCCAGCACCGATGGCGGCACCCGGTCCTTGGTGGAAATTCCGGAGCCGTCGTACATCTCGATGCCGATGGTGTCGATCTTGAGGTCCTCGAGCGCCTCGATGATCGCTGCCGACGCACCGGTGAAACTCGGCGGGGCGCCGCGGGCGATGGCCACCTGCCGGGCCAGCGCCTCGGCGAGGACGTTGTCGGAGTTCTCCAGCGCCTGGGCCAGCAGCACCGACATCGGTTGGGACGACACCTGCCCGATGACCGCCGTCTCTTCGGGCGCGGTGCCCTCCACCAGCGGCAGATCCGGATTGCCCAGCAGTCGGGCGAGCGCCTTGCCGGCGGTGGTCGCCGGGTCGCCGGTGCGAATCGAGTTCTCGTTGGCCGGATCTTCCCGGTCGCCATCCACCATCAGCGGGGACATCCGGGTGATGAAGCCCTGCGCGCTGGCGGCGGTGCCGCGGATGTCGCCGGTCTGCCAGCCGTCGGCCAGATCGGGACCCGACCAGTAGTCGGTGTCCAAGCACGATCCGTTTGACGTCCACCCCGCTCGCCCTGACCTGCGCCGCAAGGTCGGCCATCAGCGGGGCGCCGTCATACACGGTGCCGACGCCCTCATTACGCGCCGACAGGGTGACATCACCGCCGCCGACGAGCACGATGTCGCCCTCCTGGTCGCCTTGGACGACCTTGGTGGTGAAGCGACTTGTCGGGTCGACCGAGGTCAACAGCGCGGCGCCGGTCAGCAGCTTGGCCGTCGACGCCGGAATTTGCGGAGTACTTGATTCCTTGTTCCACAGGACGGCACCGGTGGCCGGATCGATGATCACTCCGGTGAACTGGGCCAGCGCCGGGTTGGCGAACTGACCGGCCAATTGGGCCTCGATGCCAGCCGTCGTCGGAACCTTTTCGGACGCGGCCAGTGGAGCGATCTTCGCCGGCGGCAGCGCGACGGGCGGGTCGACGACATCGGCGGTCGTGGTCGGTGACCCGGACGCCGTCGAGGTAGAACCCCTGGTGGTGAAGTAGAAAACCGCGCCAACGGCCACCAGCGCGGCGACAACGACGGCCGCGACGATGATCCCGGTCCGACGGGATGCGGGTGACGCAGCCACTGGTACTCCCTCTGCTCCGACAACCAGGGTCACTGATCAGGGTACGTACGGCGAGCCCGACGACCTGGTCCAGACTAGAGTCTGAACGGGCCCGTTCCGGGCCACCGATCCGGGAACAACCCCGAGTCGTGCCCGCGGTTCGGGCCTGCGGTGGGGGTACTTCGACCACCGTCGGCCTTTCGACGCATCTGTGAAAGGTGACACTCGTGGACTTCGACGTGACCATCGAAATCCCTAAGGGCAGTCGCAACAAATATGAAGTGGACCACCACTCGGGTCGCATCAGGCTCGACCGGACACTGTTCACCGCGACGCAGTACCCCGCCGACTACGGTTTCATCGACGACACCCTCGGCCAGGACGGTGACCCGCTGGACGCCCTTGTGCTGCTGGCGGAGGCAACCTTCCCCGGCTGCCTCGTCACAGCGCGGGCGATCGGCATGTTCCGGATGACGGACGAGGCCGGCCCCGACGACAAGGTGCTCTGCGTGTCGGCGAACGACCCACGGCAGGCGCATCTGCAGGACATCGGGGACCTGAACATCTTCGAAAAGCTGGAGATCCAGCACTTCTTCGAGGTCTACAAGGACCTCGAGCCCGGTAAGAGCGTCGAGGGCGCGAACTGGGTGGGCCGCGAGGAGGCCGAAATCGAGATCGGCATCTCCTACGACCGGGAGAAGAAGCGTCTTGCGGCCGAGGCGGCCATCGCGACCGGCGATCGGCACACGCACCGCGAGGGCGACGCAGTCCAGGCACACGCCTGATCGTCAGCGCCAAGAGAAAAGCCGACCAGCTGAGCTGGTCGGCTTTTCTGTGTCTCTTCGCTGTTCTCTGTTACCAGCGCTGGTCTCTGTTACCAGCGCCCGCCGCGTTGGACCTCGCGCAGCCTTGGCCGGACGTCGAGCAGGTACACCAGGCTTCCGGTCAGGCCGGCCAGCCAGAGCAGGTTCTGGGGGGCGAAGACCCCACCGAAGAAGGCCAGGCCGAGCACCACGGCACAGGCCACAGTGATCCCGGCCCACGTGCCCTTCGTCTGCTTGTCGGCGGCGGCAAAGGCGTCTGACCTGCGGCTCGCGGCATCGACAGCTGCAAATACACCGGTGATCGCGCCGCCGATGGCGAGCAACAAGGTCACGATCTCGATGATCGGCATGATCAGTCCCACTCGGTAAGGGTACGTGCCAGCCGGGCCGGGTCCAGCACGCCGAGGCAGATCCCCCGCTCAGTGGGCGTTTTGCCGAACGTCGGCGTCAGTCCGAGCTGCCCGCAGGCGAGCGCCGCGGAGCCGGCTTTGCTGCGGACCCGGCAGGCTTCGCGGTGCGCGCGCGAGGTGCTCGAGGGGCCGTTTCCTGCGCCGCAGCCACCCTTTCGGCCTTCGTGGCAGCCGGCTTCGCCGTGCTGCCTTCGGGGCAGCAGTTTTCGGGGCAGCGACTTCGTCGGCCTTGGCCGCAGCGGTTTTCGGAACAGCGATCTTCGGAGCAGCCGTTTTCGGAGCAGCAGTGTGCGGAGCAGCGGTGTCGCGGAGCGCCGCCTTGGTGGCAGGTGCCTTCGGAGCGGCGGACTTGGCCGCCCGGGTCGCCTCGGGGCCTGCTGTGGTGACCTTGGTCGTCGAACGCGCCTTGCGCGGGGCTGCGGTGTCGGCGGGCGCCTTGCGCGCTGCCGACTTTGCCGCCGCCTTGGCGGCGCGGGGCACGTTGACCGCCGCATCGACGACAGTGCCGGGCTTGAGCGACGCGGACCGTACCCGGGACCAGGTTCGGTCACCGCGATCGGCCAGGCCGCCGTAGATCGCGCCCGACCAGCTGGGTGTAGGCCTCCAGGGTGTCCCGCACCGTCTCGACCGAGAGGTCCCCGGTGAATTCGGCGATCTTCACCGGCAACTCGGCAACGAGTTCCTGCGTCCTGGCCGGCATCTGCGACGCGAAGGACTGGATCGACTCGGAGACATCGGCGGCGATCTGCTGGGCGCGCGCGGCGAGTTCCGCGGCCGATTCCGGCGACTTGACCGAGATCACTGACCAGCTTCTGCGCCTTGTCGGGGAGCTCACCGACGGCCTGCTGGGCCTTGCCCGGCAACTCGGCGGCTGCCTGCTGCGCCTTCGCCGGTAGGCCGGTCGCGATCTGCTGTGCCTTACCCGCATACGTGGTGGCATTTCCAGAGGCCTTGCCGATGTAGTCGGTGGCTGTTTGCTGCGCCTTGCCGACGTAGTCGGTCAGCGTCCCGGTCACCTTGCCCACGTAGTCGGCGGCCGTTTGCTGGACTTTGCCGGCATAGCCGGTGGCGGTTTCGGTGACCTTGCCAACGTAGTCGGCTGCGGCATGCTGCGCCTTGCCGGGGAGATCGGTGGTGAAGGAGCGCAGATCGACCGGCCGGGGCGCGTTCTCGGCGAGCTGCTCGATGCAGGCTCTCGCGGAGCGCGGCCAGTTGCTCGACCGCGAGGTCGCCGGCGCCGATCGCCGCCAGCAACGGCCTCGGCAGGTCATCGAAACGATCGGCGAGCTGCTCGATGGCGTTTTCCGACACTGCGCGGAAATCCGTGACGAGTGACATGAGGTACTCCTTCCGGCATCCGGGTTCGATGCCTGTCTGTGTAACGACGTGCGGTTCGGTGAAATGGGGTGCGGTCGAAGCAGGATTCGCTGTTCCGGCGAAGCCGTCAGGCGGGTATTGCGGGCGATTCCGGGTTGGGATCGTCGACCGTCGGGCCGTCGATCGGCGGTTCTGCCACCGGTTCATCGGCGGCCGTCGATGCCGCGGCGGCAAGGGCGACGGCGGCCTCTGTCTCCTTGCGAAACGCCGAGTAGATGTCGATCAGCGCGGACTTCTGCCGCTCCGTCAGGACCTCGTCCGCGTGCACCGCAACGACGACGCCCGGCGCGTCCGCGGTTTCCAGGATTCCCGCCTTCGCCAGCAGCGACTCCACCGAGATCGACAGTCCGTGCGCGATCTGCGCCAGAATTTCGGCACTCGGCCGCCGTAGGCCGCGTTCCACCTGCGAGAGGTAAGGATTGGAGACGCCGGCCTTCGCGGCCAGGCCCCTGATCGATATCTGCGCCGCGGTCCGCTGGTCCCTGATGAACTCGCCCAGGTCACGGACGGGCGTGAGCACCGGGTTCAGATCCATCACCCGCGCGCCAGGTGCATCGCTCTTCGCTGCGTCATGCTTCCTACGTTACGCACCCTGCTTGCAATTGCAAGCACTATGGTTAGCGCAGGTGGGTGCGGTGATGAGAGTCACCCCGACGGTCGGACCCGACAACGGGGTCGGGTTTCATTCGGCGCTCTTCGCCCGCTGGCCCGCTGATTCGACGCCGTCCGGCCAGCAGACCGCCGGTGCAAGCGGGTGGTCATAGGCGACAACGACTGATGCCGTATCGGCCGGCCGATCCTCATCCCGGTAGCGACGGAAACCCTCAACCCACCACTGCCGATCGGCAGGCAGCGATCGGGCAATGGTGCCCGGGGTCGCCTGGACGTGCACGACAACCTCCGTCGGCAGGCCATGAGCCTGCAGGAACGGACCGTCGAGCAGCACGACGGCCCGTGGGCGCGACGGCAACCCGCTGCTCGCGGAGCGAACGGTCGGTCTCCGGATCGCGCAACCGCGGCAGATAGTGTCCGGACCCGCCCGGCAGCAGTGGATCGAAGAGTTCCCGGCGAAGGGCCGCGGTATCGACCCACCCACTGAGCAACATGTCGATGTCCGTCCGGCCGAACTCCAACCGCAACGACGCAGGCCGCCACCACCAGCGGGTCGACACCCTGATGACGGGCCGGCCCAGCGTCCGGAGGCGCAGCGCGACCGCATCCGCGAGCGCCGCGGTGCCGATCTCCGTCGGTCCGTCGAACCCCACAGCAGGGTGCTCTGCCGGCCGCCCGTTGATCCAGGCGGCGAGGTCCTCCTCGAGTCGGGTCGGGGTCACCGGGACGAAGCGCACCGGGCCCAGCCTGCCACTGGTGGTGCTGGCGGCTGACCGCTACGACCCAGGCGGAGCCGGCGCACACTCAACCCGCGTGCAGGCACAGGCAGAACGGGTGGCCGGACGGATCCAGGAAGGCCCGGAAACTTCCGGGCTGCCGCGGTTCGCCGGTTGCCCGCGCCCCGATCGCCAGCACCTGCCGCTCGGCGATGTCCAGATCAGGAACCGTGACATCGAGGTGGGACTGTTGCGGCACGGTGTTGTCGGGCCAGGTCGGTGGGACATGGTCAGGCGCCAATTGAAAGGCCATTCCGGCTCCGGAGGCCCCGCGGATGGTGATCCAGTCGTCATCCCGGTCGGTGATCCGCCAGCCGAGCAACGCGCAGTAGAAGTCGGCGAGCACCTGCGGTTCCGGCGTATCCAGGACGACCAGGTCGAAGGTGGCGATGGGAGTTGGCGAGACTGGGAAGTTGGCGATGTCATGACCGACATCTCAGCATCCGCGTCCGACAGTCGACCGTGCTGTCCATCGACCGGTCAGCGCAGCAGCAGCTCGGCCAACGTATAGATCGCCAGGCCGGCCAGTGCCCCGACGACGGTGCCGTTGATCCTGATGAACTGCAGATCCCGACCGACCTGCAGTTCGATCTTCCGGCTGGTGGCCTCGCCGTCCCAGCGGGCGATGGTCTCGTCGATGATCCCGGTGATGCTCCTGGCGTGGTTCCGGGCCAGGTACCCGGCGGCGTCGGCGACCCAGCCGTCGACCTTCTTCGCCATCGGGCCGTCCTCGGTCAGTTGCTGTCCGAAGGAGACCAGCCCGTTGGTGACCGAGCGGCGGAGCGGCGAGTTGGGGTCCTCTGCGGCCTGCACCAGCGCGTCCTTGATCGACTTCCAGGCGCTTGCCGCCAGCGACCGCACCTCGGTATTGCTGACGATCTGGTCCTTGATCGACTCCGCCCGTTCGATCGTCGCCGGGTCGGTCTGCAGATCGTGGGCGAACTCCCCCAGGAACCGGTCGAGCGCGATCCGGAGCTGATGGTTCGGATCGGTCTTGACCGCCTCGGCGAAGGCCAGCACCTCGTTGTAGATCCGGTCGGCGACGAACCCGTCGAGAAAACGCGGCGACCAGGACGGAGCCCGCTGGGACACCACCCGCGACACCGCGGTGTAGTTGTCCCGGATCCATTCGTAGCAGCGCTCGGTGATGAAGTCGACGAGCGGGTGATGGTCGCCGCGTTCGAAGACCTCGGCGGCGATCCGCCCCAACGGCGGCCCGATCTTGGTCTCGGCGATCTTGCGCCGAGCCATCGATTCGAGCAGGTCCGCGATCTGGTCGTCACTCAGCACGTTGCTGATGCCGCGCACCGCGGTCGCCAACTCGGCCGTCACCCGCTCGGCGGATTCCGGTTTTGACAGGTAGTCGCCGATCCGCCTGGCGACCGAGAAGCCGGCCAGCTTCTCCCTGACCACTGCCTCGGACAGGAAATTGGTGGCGACGAACTCCGACAGTGACGAGCCGATCGCGTCCTTGCGGTTGGGAATGATGGCGGTGTGCGGGATCGGCAGGCCGAGCGGCCGCTTGAACAACGCCGTGACGGCGAACCAGTCGGCCAGCGCGCCGACCATGCCGGCCTCGGCCATCGCCCGGACGTATCCGAGCCACGGGTAACGCTCCTCGAGAGAGAAGGCGATGACGAAGATGATCGCCATCAAAATCAACGCGCCGGTGGCGACGGCCTTCATCCGGTTCAGCCGGCGGCGCCGCTCCTGGTCGGCCGGGCTCAGCACGTCGGACCCGAAACCGGCACTCACCGGCGCCGGCACCCTGGCCCTGGGTGGCGCGGATCCCCCATCGGCCGTCGAGGCGGATCGAGTGGGCGAAGGAGGCGGAAAATCAGTCGACTCTTTCTCGGTCGGGCCAGATTCCGTGGTACTCATGGGCTCATTGTTCCCCGCCGAGCCGCCCCCGACGCTCTCCACGGGCCAGCGAGGTCCTTCTTCGACTGCTCGCTGCCTCCCCGCCGGGGTCCCCGGTCACCCGCGAGCACGGTAGGAATAGCCCATGACTCTGGCGTCCGAACAGTCGGCGGCCCGCTTGACCGACCCGCTGGTCCGCCGGCTGCGCCCGTATACGACGACGATCTTCGCCGAAATGTCCGCGCTCGCCGTCGCAACCGATTCGATCAACCTCGGCCAGGGCTTCCCGGACACGGACGGACCGGCGTCATTGCTGGCCGCTGCCCAGCTGGCCATCGCCGACGGGCGTCAACCAGTACCCACCCGGACCCGGCATTCCGGCCCTACGGCAGGCGATCGCGCACGCCAGGCAGCGCGATCACGGTCAGCTGTTCGACCCGGACACCGAGGTACTGGTGACGGTTGGTGCCACCGAGGCGCTCGCGGCCGCCGTCCTCGGGTTGTGCGAACCGGGCGACGAGGTGCTGATGCTGGAGCCGCACTACGACTCCTACCCACCGATCGTCGCGATGGCCGGCGGGACGCACCGCAGCGTCCCACTCCGACCGGACGAATCCGGCAGGTTCGCACTCGACGTGGACGAACTCGCCGCCGCCGTCGGCCCCCGGACCAGGCTGCTGATCCTGAATTCCCCGCACAATCCCACCGGGACGGTGCTGACCCGTGCGGAACTGGCCGGGATCGCGGCCGTTGCCATCAACCATGATCTGATCGTGCTGACCGACGAGGTCTACGAGTACCTGGTCTACGACGACGCCGTGCACCTTCCGCTGGCCACCTTCGACGGCATGGCGGAGCGGACGGTCACCATCTCCAGCGCGGGCAAGACCTTCAACACCACCGGCTGGAAGATCGGCTGGGCCTGCGGTCCGGCCCCGCTGATCGCGGCGATCCGGGCGGCCAAGCAGTTCCTCACCTATGTCGGCGGGGCGCCGTTCCAGCCGGCGGTCGCCGGCGCCCTGCGCGATGAGATGGCCTGGGTCGACGGGCTGCGCAACGGACTGCAGGCCAAGCGGGACCGGCTCTGCGCAGGACTGGCGGCGGCCGGCTTCGGGGTGTACCGGCCGCAGGGCACCTACTTCGTCATGACCGACATCCGCCCCTTGGGCGCCGACGACGGCATGCAGTTCTGTCTCGACCTACCGGCCAGGGCGGGCGTCGTCGCGGTACCGGACGAGGTGTTCCATGACAACCCCGTGGACGGCAAACCCTTTGTGCGCTTTGCGTTCTGCAAGCGCGACGAGGTCATCGACGAGGCCGTCAAGCGACTGGGAGAAATGCAGTGACGAGCGATACCACGAGCGGCGTGACGGATCGGATCGCGTCGTTACTGACCCGGTCCCCGGTCTTCGACGGCCACAACGACCTGGCCTGGGCGCTGCGCAAACAGGTCGCCTACGACCTGACACAGCGGGACATCACCGTCCACCAACCGCTGCTGCACACCGACATACCGCGATTGCGAGCCGGTGGCGTCGGCGCGCAGTTCTTCTCCGTCTATGTGCCGGGGACATTGGTGGGTGGCGCAGCGGTCACCGCCACGTTGGAACAGATCGATTGCGTGGCAAGGATTGTCGCCGCACATCCGGAAACCTTCCAGGCTGCTCGCAGCGCGGTGGATGTCCGGCGGGTGATCGCCGGTGGGCGGATCGCCGCGTTGCTCGGCGCCGAGGGTGGACACAGCATCGACTGCTCGCTCGGGGTACTGCGAACGCTCCGCCGGCTCGGGGTCGCCTACATGACGCTGACGCACAACCAGAACGTGCCGTGGGCCGACGCCGCAACCGATGTGCCAGCGGTGGGCGGCCTCACCGAATTCGGTCGCGATGTGGTGCTGGAGATGAACCGGATCGGCATGATGGTCGACATCTCCCATGTAGCCCCGGCGACAATGCATGCCGCACTTGATGTCTCGCGGGCGCCGGTGATCTTCTCGCATTCCTCGTGTCGCGCCCTGACCGACCACGTACGGGACGCTCCGGATGCCGTCCTGGAACGACTTGCCGGGAACGACGGGATCATCATGATCACCTTTGTGCCCGATTTCGTCTCCCAGGCCTGCGCCGACCATGCCCACGCGGAGGACGCGAAGCGGCACGAGCTCGGCCTGGACAAGGTCACCATCTACACCGAGCATTCCGGCGAGCACCATGAACCGACAGCCGCCGCCGAATTTGCCGCCTGGCAGGCCGAGAACCCGCCTCCCCCAGCCACTCTCGCCCAGGTTGCGGACCACGTCGAACATGCGCGAGAGGTCGCCGGCGTCAGGCACATCGGGCTGGGTGGGGACTATGACGGCACCGAAAACCTGCCCGTCGGACTGGAGGACGTCTCGACGTACCCCGCCCTGCTGGCCGAACTCGCCGAACGCGGCTGGTCGGATGACGAACTGTCCGCGTTGACCAGCGGCAACATTCTGCGGGTGCTGCAGTCCGCGGAGGACGTCGCCGACCCGGGGTTCGGCGCCTGACCGTTTCCCGCTCAGGCCGCGGCCACGGTCGTCGTCATGACCAGCTCGCCGGCGGCGACGTCACCTGCCAACTCGACGGTGATCGACCCGAGCTCCGTCAGTGAACGCAGATGCGTTCCCCCGCATGCGATTCGCTGGGTCCCTTCCGGCAGCACACAAACCCATTCCCGGAGATCGGTCAACCGGGGACCGCTGACGTCGATATCGACGGGCGCACCGGTCGCGACCCAATCGGCCAGGGACCGGTTTGCTGCAGCGGCGATCGCCGGAAGCGTTGCCGCGAGGCCCTCGACATCGAAACCCTTCTTGCGCAACGACCTGCCGATCCGGTAGCTGTCGATCGCTCCGTGCGGCGTGATCCTGGACGACACGATGGCCAGCTGATCGAAGTCCGGGTGGCCGAGACCGTCCGTGTTGACCGGTTTACGCCACCTGCCCGCCATCGCTGCGTTGAGCGCCAGCGCCGCAACGTGACAGCCGGTGTGGCCGGCGGACAACGCCGCGCGGTGGGCACCGTCAACGGTCACTTCGATCTCATCGCCCTCGGCAGGCATCGGGGCATCAGCGGCTACGGCATGGACGACAAGGAACGCCCAGCCCGGTTCGCCCCGTCGCACCGGGACATCCTCCCCGACGAAAAGTGTTGACCCGTCGGTGGCGCCGATCACGCAGTCCAGCAGTGCAAACTGCTGACCGCCGATGCCGACGCTGCCGCGGTCCGGGCCCTGGTCGGGCCAGCGCGGGTCGACCGGATGGGCGCAGGTACGGTCGGTCACCAGGTAGATCCGGTCGGCCGCGCCCGCGACCGGCGGGATCGCGGCATACAGGACGACGGCGCGTTCGAACAGCGTCCCGGCGGGATAGCTGACCAGGGTGTCGTCCAGCGGAAGCGGCATGGTCGCCATTCTGGGGCCACCTGGCCCGCAGCAGTGAATCGTCGGAGCCGTGGTGAATCGATGAAGAACTATCTGACCCTTGCCAGCCCATCCCGACAGGGGTAGACCTGTTCCACACGACGGGCGGCGCGACCGCATCGGTGGCAACATCGGCGCGCGGCGCACCACCCTGAGTGAGTCGAAGAACAGGACCGGGCGGTCGGCGATGGGAAACCTTCGCTCCCCCGAGGTGACATCGGATGCGGGTCCGGGCCCTGATCCTCGACGCGGCGGGCGGACGTCGCGCAGCTGGACCCCTCCGGGTCGAGCGGCCGCGATGAGACCGGGAGTCACACCGGCGTCCGGATGCAGGCGCGTCGATGCGCCGGCCCGGGCCCCCCACCGCAATCAGCGGGGCTCGGCGCAAGCGCCGAGCCCCGCTTCCATATTTGCGTACTGTCCCGTGTTGTCGGGTCGCGGCGCAGGGGCGAGGATCGACGGATGCGCATCGCGATGGCCAACGACCATGCCGGCTACTCACTCAAGCAGGAGATCAAGCAGCAACTGGAGGCAGCCGGACATGAGGTGGTCGATTTCGGCACCCATGACGAAAATGCCTGCGACCTTCCCGATTTCGCCTACCCGGCGGCGCTGGCGATCGGTCGGGGTGAGGTTGACCGCGGCATCTTTGTCGACGGGGTCGGTTACGGCAGCGCAATGATCGCCAACAAGATCGCCGGCGTCTACGCCGCGGTCTGCCAGGACCCATTCTGCGCCGAACTCGCCCGCTCCCACTCGAACACCAACGCGCTGTGCCTGGGCGGCAAGATCATCGGCTCCGCCATCGCCTTGGAGATCGTCCGGGTGTGGATGAGTACCAATTATCTGGGCACCGAGCCCGGCGGCGAGAAGTACCGTCGCCGGGTCGACAAGGTGGTCGCCATCAACAACGACCACCTGACACCTCTCGGTTGACCGGTACGGCCCGTTACCGGCCCGGTGTCACGGATTCACCCTGGGTGCGCCGGAGTTCCCGGGCGGCCGCGAGTTCCTTCTCGTCCTTGGCCTCGTTCTTGTCGATCACCCTGGTATCCCGCGGTGGCAGCTGAATCTCCTCCTCCGCCGCTGATTCCCGCCTGCAATTGCCGGCCGCGCTCCATCTCGGCGTCCACTTCCGCGCCGAACAGCAACGCCAGATTCGTGATCCACAGCCACAACAGGAAAATGATGACGCCGGCCAGCGACCCGTAGGTCTTGTTGTAATTCGAGAACTGCGAGACGTACAGCCCGAACAGGGCGGACGCCACCACCCAGGTGACGATCGCGACGACCGGCGCCGACGCTGATCCAGCGGAACTTCGGCTGTTTCACGTTGGGCGTGGCGTAATACAGGATCGCCACCACCAACGCGGCCAGCACCAGCAGCACCGGCCATTTGGCGATATTCCAGACCGTCACAGCGGTTTCCCCCAGGCCGATGGCGTCACCGATCGCCCGGGCCAGCGGCCCGGACACCACCAGGCCGATCGCCACCAGCCCGGCCAGGATGACCGACGCCAGCGTGATGACGATCATCAGCGGCCGCAGCTTCCAGAACGGCCGGCCCTCCTTGATCTCGTACACCCGGTTCATCGCCCGGCCGAACGCGCCGACATAACCGGATGCCGACCACAGCGCGCCGACGATGCCGATGATCAGCGCCGATCCCGGCCGCGACGTCTGGGTGAGCTGCTCCAGCGGCCCCCGGATGGTGTCGGCGACCGAGCCGGCGCCCATGTCCGACAGCACGTTGATCAGCTCTTCGGTCTTGCCCTGCTGGCCGACAAGTCCCAGCAAGCGACACCAAGGCCAGCAGCGCCGGGAACAACGCCAGCACGGCGTAGTAGGTCAGTGCGGCGGCGAGATCGGTGCACTGGTCGTCGGAGAATTCCCGGATCGTCTTGCGCAGGATGAACTTCCACGACGGCTTGCGTCAGTTGGGTGGGCGCGTCCGGCTTTTCCGGACTCTCCGGATCCGGTGCGGTTCGTCCGGTTGGATCTGTGGGCTCTGACATTGCGCTTCCCTTCGGCCATGAACGGGGCCCGCCCGGTCACTCGGGCGGGCCCTGCATTCATTGGATTTACTTCCCGAAGACGTCCTTGACGTCGTCGCCGGCCTGCTTGACGTTGGCCTTGGCCTGGTCGCCCTGGCCCTCGGCCTTCAGGCGCTCGTCATCGGTGGCATTGCCGGTTGCCTCCTTCACCTTGCCCATTGCCTCTTCGCCTGCGTGCTTGATCCTGTCGCCGAATGCCATGACAACTCCTTCTGCTGGCTGAACCGACCGAGCTGATGCGCGGCTGGTCGTGCGGAAAAGACGTTCAGCGGCCTTCGTAGCCGGTCCCGGTGTCGGTGCCACCGCGCACATCCCGACCGTCAAGGTCCGTGTCGAACTCAACCTCTTCTTTGCGGACTTCTTCGGTGACTGCCTGGTTCTCGGTCACGGTTTCCGTGCCAAGCCGCACCCGCTCGACCGGGACGGTTTCCTTGTTGACCACCACCCGTTCCTCGGTGAGGACGACATCCTGCTGGCCATCGGCGATCTCGATGTCACCAACTGCCTCATCGGGGGCGATCGGCTCGCGCTCGAGGCGAACCTCTTCCCGGGCGACCGGGACGGTAACGGTCTGCTGTTCGGTCACGACGTACTTGCGCAACCGCGCCCGCCCGGTCTGCACCTGCTCGGTTCCGACGTGCAACTGCTCCTCGGACCTGGTCAGGTACTCATCGCTGTTGGCGGTCCGGGCGTCGGAATACGAGCCCGCACGCGCGGCATTGGAGTAGGCCGGATCGGCGGAATGCTCAAATGTCCCGCGATTCCCGATGACCGGAGCCGAATCGGCCGAAAGGCCGTAGTAGGAGTACAGATCGTCCTCGTCCTGCTCGGACAGCGGCTCGCCGGCCTCCTTGTTCGGGGCGCCTTTGATGGTTTCCTTGTCCAGCGGGACCCGCACGTCATTGCCGTCGATGGTCGCCTGGGCAAGCGGGACGAAAGACTCCGAGGTACCGAACCAGCCGGTCTTCACCGTGACCCAGTTGGGCTCACCGGTTTCGTTGTCGAAGTACACCTCGCCGACCTTGCCGACGGTGTCGCCGTCGCTGCCGGTGACCATGCCACCGTCCAGAAGTTGCTGTGCCTGCTGTGCGCTGACCATTCTTGGTGCCCCTGTCTGTCACAGTTCGTTGACCGGCGGAGCGCCGGCCAACATGGTGGCGCAAGCGGGAGCCGCCCTCGAGATGACTCCACCTGCGTTGCAACGCAACATCTTTACATTGTAAAAATGTCGTCGGACCGCTCCCACCTCAGACGTGCCGACAGGGAGTTAATGCCCATCCGAACGAGCGGCAAACATCACCAAGGGTGAATTATCGGGGCGCGACGGTCAGCGATCGGATCTGATCGCGAGGCGATCAAGGAGGGTCTGAAGGGCTTCTTCGAACTCGGCCGCGCTGTGATCCTGGGAAAGTTCCGGCTCTAATCGAGCCAGCAGCGGGTAGCTGCTGAGGTCCATTGCGTTGGGGGTTCCCGGGTCCTCCTGCTCGACCGGCCCGATGTCGGCACCCTGAGCGGAGACCTCCAGCAGGAGGTGGCCCAGCAGAAAACTGGAAAACCCCCGATAGGTCGCCACTGCGTCGACATCAGAAAATCCGCAGGCCTGCAGCGTCCCCAGAAACGATTCCATCCACCGAAGGCTGCGCAACGGCGGCCGCACCCACGGTGCAGCAGGTGGCCGGGTCGCGATCAACGGAAAGACCTGCGGATGGGTCAGGGCGATCCGCCGCACCCCGTGCGCAAGTCGAGTCAGGTAGCGCCGCCAGTCGACCCCGGTGAGGTGGACGTCCGGGTCGCCGTAGAGCTCGTCGATGACCGACTCGACGATGCCGTCCAACAGCGCTTCGCGCCCCGGAATGTAGTGGTAGAGCGCCATTCCCTCGACACCGAGATACGTTCCGAGTCGTCGCATCGTCAGGTAGCGCAGGCCATGTTCGTCGATCAGAGCCACTGCGGCGTCGAGGATTCGTCGTCGGTCGAGAGTTCCGCGTGCGGCACCGGGCACGGCAGCGGCAGACGACCCGTCGGGACCGTCTGCCGCCGGCGTGCTGTCCGGATCGTGCGCGCTCATCCAACCTCCGCCGACTGATGCTGTTCGCTGACGATACGGCGGCAGCGCCGCCGGCATCGCTCGACGTCTCACGTTTGCGGGGGAATTTGCCGATGAGTCGAGTTTGACGGCCCGGACCCAGGGAATCTTTACAACGTAAACCTGAGGCACGCGTCCGCTCGGACCCGAACAAAGGAATCAACCATGAGCGAAGGATTCACCTCGCCGCCCCCGTTCGCATCGACGTCGGGCAACGGCAGCAGCACGGCAGTCGTTGAAGACCCACCGACCGCAGAGCGGTCAACCACCGATGTGGCAAAGCAGGAAGCCGGCAACGTCGCGGCCGGCGCCGCCCAGGCCGGCCAACAGGTGGCGGACACCGTCAAGGAGCAGGCCAAGTCGGTCACCGCCGAAGCCGGCAAGCAGGCGAAAGACCTGCTGAACCAGGCACAGTCGGAACTCGGCGAGCAGGCTGCAGTTCAGCAGCAGCGGGTGGCCTCCGGGCTTCGCTCGGTGGCGCAGGAACTGCACACCATGGCGGACGGTTCCACCGAACCCGGCATCGCCACGGACCTGGCCAAGCAGGCCGGCGACAAGGCCCACCAGGTCGCGCAGTGGCTCGACAACCGGGACCCGGGAGCACTGCTCGACGAAGTCCGGACGTTTGCCCGACAGCGACCAGGTGCCTACCTGGCGCTGGCGCTCGGTGCGGGTGTGCTGGCCGGCAGACTGACCCGCGGCCTGACCGCGAATCGCGCGGACGACGCTGTCAGCTCGAGCGCCCCTTCCGATTCGACCGCTCCGGCCGTACATCCGGCACCGCTGGTACCCGAACTCCGAACCGGGTTCGCTACGGATTTCGACGCCCCGGAATTGCCGGCCGCACCCGTCGCGGCGCCAACCTTGTCGACGACCCGATTTGATCTGCCGCGCGGTGACGGCCTCTCATGAGCACCCCCGTGGAAACGCAGCCGGGCCTGTCGACAGAGCCGGCATCGCTCGGCGACCTGATCGGCGAGGTCACCAAAGATCTGTCCACCCTGATGCGTCAGGAGGTCGAACTCGCCAAAGCCGAACTCACCCAATCCGCGCAACGCGCCGGGCGCGGTGCCGGGATGTTCGGTGGCGCTGGATTCGCCGTTTACATGGTCCTGCTCTTCCTGACCATCGCCCTGTGGTGGGTCATCGGATCTGGAACGGGCCTCGGCTGGTCGGCACTGATTGTCGCCGCCATCTGGGGCGTCATCGGTGCAGTCCTGTTCGTCCTCGGGCGGAAGGAACTGCAATCAGTTCGCGGCCTGCGCCGCACCAGCGACTCACTGAAGAAGATCCCGGATGCACTGAAAGGAAACGAGGATTCACGATGACGACGAGCCCCGATCAGATCCGCCTGGAAATTGAGCGGACCCGCAGTGAACTCAGTGACAATGTCAACGCACTCGGCGACAAGGTCAGCCCCGGCAGCATCGCCCGTCGCCAGCGGGACAAGGTCAAGGACGCCGCCTCCGGCGTCAAGAACGCAGTCATGGGCTCGGCCTCCGACGCAACGCAAGCATCAGCCGAAGCTGCGTCGTCGCTCAAGAATTCCGTGTCCGACGCTCCCAATGCCGTTGCTCGACGGGCCCAGGGCAGCCCCATCGCCGCCGGCCTGATTGCCTTCGGCGCCGGACTGCTGGTGTCCTCCCTGCTCCCGGCGAGTCGCGTCGAGCAGCAGGCCGCCGAGAGCGTCAAGCAACAGGCAGAACCGCTGGTTTCCGAGATCACCGACGTCGCAAAAGATGCCGCCGACAATCTGAAAGAGCCGGCGCAGCAGGCCGTTGCCTCCGTCAAGGAATCCGCAGTCGACGCAGCTGAGGCCGTCAAGTCCGACAGCACCGAGGCCATCGCAGATGTCAAGGACCAAGCGCAGGACGCGAAGGACACCGTGCAGAATTCGGCCGGCTGAGCGAGTAGATCGTCCGATGGCGCCCGGCGACTTCGTCGCAGGCGACCAACCAGGGTGGTCGGGATAGGCGTTCGGCTCCTACCCCGGCCACCCTCGGTGCCGCCACACCTCCCCAGCTCCCGGCATCCCGTCCACCGTCCGTGTTTCGCGGCCGCAGTCGGGGGCACTTGCCCGATGCGGAGGACACATGGGCACGACGGACGACGTACCGGCATTCCCGGACGTAGCGCTACCCGACGTACTGTTGCGCGCCATCGAGGCGGTGAAGCAGGGCATCACTGTTGCCGACAATTCCCCGGCACGACGACTCATTTACGCCAACAATGCCTTTGTCCGGTTGACGGGCTACCCGCTGCACGAGATTCTTGGCCGTAACTGCAGTTTCTTGCAGGGCCCGGAAAGCGGTGCCGAGCAGATCGCCGCGATCCGCGCTGCACTGGACACCGGACAGGACATCACCGCGGTGATCACCCATTATCGGCGGGACAACACGACGTTTCTCAACGAGTTGTCCATCTCGCCGGTGCACGGGGCGTCAGGTGCGGTCACCCACTTCATCGCAACACACGTCGATGTCACCGAACGCATCAACCACGAGCGCGAATTGGCCCGGCTCGCGCACACCGATGCGCTGTCCGGACTCATGAACCAGCGGCACCTTCGGCAGCGACTTGACGACCTGCTACCGCCGCCCGACGGCGAAAACCTGGCGGTCATCGTCACGGACCTGGACCACTTCCACCACATCAACGAGGACTTCGATTTCGAGACCGGCGACCGTGTCCTGGCCGGCGTTGCGGGCAGACTCAGTTCGGTGGCCGCCCCGGGTGACATCATCGGACGCCTGGCCGGCGATCAATTTGCCATCGTTCGGCGCGGGGAAACCACGACGTGTCAGGCGTCTGCCCAGCAACTCGTCGACGACATCCGCGGCGCGCTGCGAACACCGATAGAAACCCCGGAGATCGCCATACCGGTGCGGGTGAACTGCGGCATCGCGCTTGCCCCTGCGGATGGCTGCACCGCCGAAAACCTGATCAATGCGGGCCGGGCGCGAGCCGATCTGCGTCAGACACCCGACCGTGCAACGGCCTCTCAAGTGCAACAGTAGGACGATGCACGGTCACCTGACGTACTTCCGGGTCGTGGCGGGGGTCGTCGCAATGATCGCCCTTGTCGGTTGTACCGTCACGCCGCCGGCATCGACATCCACGTCATCCAGCGGCACGACGAGCAGTCCGGCGGCACGTGCTGGTGAGTCGGCCCCAGCGCCAAGGGCCGGCCCGTCGGGTGAACCAACAGACTCGGCCAATCCGTCGACCCCCACCGCGCAGCTGGACTCCGCAACGGTTGCACCGTCGGCGATGACCTCCGCGGCGGAGCCACCGTCGCCGACCTCGTTGCCGGCGTCAGGCTTCGTCAGCACGATCAGCGACATCGACCCGGTGACCGCAGCGCGGATGTCGTCCAGTTGGCGTCCAGGCTGCCCGGTCGAGTTGACCGATCTGCGCTACGTGACGGTGACCTACCGGGGTTTCGACGGCGCCGACCACCAGGGGGAATTGGTGGTGGCGAATTCGGTGGCCGCCGATGTGGTCGACATTTTCACTGAGCTGTACGACGCGGGCTATCCGATCGCGTCCCTGCGGCTGGTGGATGACTTCGGCGGCAGCGACGACGACTCGATGGCGGCCAACAACAGTTCCGCGTTCAACTGTCGACCGGTCACCGGCGGCGGCGGTTTCTCCGAGCATTCCTACGGCACCGCGATCGACCTCAACCCGGTGCAGAACCCCTACCTCAGCGGCTCCCTGGTATTGCCGGAACAGGGACGGCCCTACGTCGATCGGCAGCCTGCGCCCGGCGTCATCGAACCGGGCGACGAGGTCGTCACCGCCTTTGCCGAACACGGTTGGACCTGGGGTGGGACATGGAACGGACCTGTTGACTACCAACACTTCTCGGTCTCCGGACGATAGCAGGCGATGGCGGAGCGCTCAGCGAGACTGGCGGACCAATCGACCCCCGGCCAAGACTTGACCAGCCACGAACGGATGTCCGGTCGGCCCTGGGACGCGTCATATCAGGATGGTCCCGCGTTCGCGACGATCAAACGCCGCTAGACGGACTGTCGACATCAGGCGTCAGTTCGGCGCAGCCGCCACGCTGCAGCACCGATCAGCACCAGCGCATAGCCGCACATCACCGCAAAACCCGGCCAGGGCGCCAGGGCATTGGCCACGCCGTAGGTTCCGTCGAGCAACACCGCGCCGGCGTTCGACGGCAGGAATTGCACGAATTGATCCGTCAATGAGGTGGGCAGCAGGTTGGTCAGCGGCGGGATCACGAAGAACACCGCGACGAATGTGGTGATCGCGGACGCGGTGTTGCGGAGCAGAGCACCCAGCGCGAGCGCGGTCATCCCGGCGACGGTCAGGTAGAGCGCCGCACCGACGACCGCGCGCACCGCCCCGGGGTCGGAAAGGGTTGCCTCCAGGCCGCTCTCGCTCAACAATGCCTGGCCGGCCTGGAACGAGACGACACTGGCGATCAGCATGGTCAGAAATACCACACCGGCGAAGACGGCCAATTTGCCCCAGAGCACCGGCAGTCGCCGCGGCACCACTGTCAGGGAGGCTCGAATCATTCCGGTGCTGTATTCACCGGTGATGAGCAGCACGCCAAGCACTCCGATAGCCAATTGCGCGAAGAACGTTCCGGTCAGTGAGGTGGAAATCGCCGTGACACCGGGACCGAAGCCGTCCGGCGAATTGGCGGTGATCGCAGCGAACATCGCGCCCAGCCCGATCATCAGCATTGCGGCAACCAACAATGTGACGACGGTCGATCGCAGCGAGCGGAATTTCGTCCATTCCGAGCGCAGCACCCGCCATTGCGTGACCCGCAAACCAGCCGCCTCCGGGACGACCCGCGTTGTGCGCGAAGCGGGCAGCGTGGTGATCATGCCGCCACCGCCGAAGCCTGCTCGGTGGACCGGTATTCGACGGACTCGCCGGTGATCTTCATGAACGCTTCCTCCAGGGATGCTTGTTTGATCGTCAGCTCGAAGATCGGCACGTGGGCGTGCCAGGCGATGGTTCCGATGTGTTCGGCGGTCAGGCCGTCGATCTGCAGAACATCCGGCTGTTCATGGGTGACAGCAACCGGTTCGTTGCCGCCGCGCAGCAGGTCACGCAGTTGCGCGGCCTGGGACGTGCGCACGGTCACGGAATGCTGGGACGCCGTGGCCACGAATTCGTCGACGCTCGTGTCGGCGATCAACCGTCCTCGACCGATGACCACCAGACGTGTTGCGGTCTGCGCCATCTCGCTCATCAGGTGCGAGGAGACGAACACCGTGTGGCCGGCCGCGGCCAGGTCCTTGAGCATGGTTCGCATCCACCTGACCCCCTCGGGGTCCAGGCCGTTGACCGGTTCGTCCAGCACCACGGTTTGCGGCTTGCCCAGCAACGCCGTGGCGACCCCCAAGCGCTGCCCCATTCCCAGGGAGAAGCCGCCGACCCGCTTCCCGGCGACCCGTCGCAACCCAACCGTGTCGATCACCTCGTCCACCCGGCGCGAGCCGATGCCATTGGTGTGCGCGAGGGCCAGCAGGTGATTGCGGGCCGAGCGGGAGGTGTGAACCGCCCTCGCCTCCAGCAGGACGCCGAGCTCGGCCATCGGCACGACGGCGGTCCGGTAGTCACCGCCGTTGACGACGACCCGGCCGGCGGTCGGCGCGTCGAGTCCTGCGATCATCCGCATTGTCGTCGATTTGCCGGCACCGTTCGGGCCGAGAAAGCCGGTGACGATTCCGGGTTGCACGATGAAACTCAGCCCGTCGACCGCGAGTTTGCTGCCGTATCGTTTGGTGAGATTCTCAACTTCGATCATGCCATTCGCCTCTCATTGGATGCGTGGAATTGCGTTGGGGACAACTGCGATCCTCAGAGACGGATGACGACCTTTCCCCGGACCCGTCCGGCGACGAGATGACGCATCGCGTCCGGCACCTGCGCCAGTGGGTAGCTCCGCTCGACGCTGGGGGTCACCCTTCCGGCACCGATGAATTCGGCGATCACCTCGAGGTCGCCAGCGTTTTCCTTGTTGACGACGCCGGTCAGGCGTTGCCCGACGAAGACGGACATGATCACCGCACGCAGTTGCCGGTCGATGCCACCCGTCAGGTTGCCCTTGCTCTCACCGCCGACGATCACGGCCGTCCCGGTCGGCGTCAGCGCGCGGCGCAACCGGGCCAGCGTGGGATTGCCGGCGATGTCAAGGATGAGGTCGTACCGCTGTGAGCCGTCAGCGAAGTCCTCGCGGGTGTAGTCGATGACGTGGTCTGCGCCCAGCGATCGCACCAGATCCAGCTTTTCGGTGCTGCAGACGCCGGTGACCTCCGCACCGAACGCCTTCGCCAGTTGGACGGCGTAACTGCCCACCCCGCCCGAGGCGCCGATGATCAAGACCCGCTGACCCGCCTGGATGCGACCGGCATCCCGCAGGGCCTGCAGGGCGGTGATCGCCGACACTCCCGCGGCGGCCGCCTGCTCGAAGGTGATGTTCAACGGTTTCGCGGCAAGTTTGTCCTCCCGGGCCGCGGCGAATTCGGCGAACGACCCACGGCCGATCCCGAAGACCTCGTCGCCCACGGCGAATCTGGTGACGTCGGAACCGACCGCGACGACGGTGCCAGCGACATCGAGGCCGGAGACGTCGTTCTTCGGCTTGCGGAACCCGTAGCCCATGATGCGCATCAGGTAGGGCCGGCCCGTCATGAAGTGCCATGTCCCGCGGTCGAGGCCGGCGGCGTGCACCCGGATGAGCACCTCGTGATCCGCGATCTCGGGTGTGTTGATCTGCTCCAGTCGCAGCACGTCGGCAGTTCCGTAGGAGTGCTGCACGATTGCCTGCATCGTGCCGGTTGCCTTCGGGTCGGTGCTGGTGATCGCGGTTGGCTGACCTTTGGTTCGCATGGGTGCTTCCTTTCGAAGGAATGAAGTGGGCTCGTACTAAGTACGGTGCTGTGCACCATCGACCTCCGGGCATCGGCGGTCTGAGTGATGGCGTGACTGCTGGTCGGGTCCCACCCGCGGGCGACAGCCGGGCATCGGCCGTCGAACTGAGCACGGGAAGTTCACGAGGGGCGGTGCTTGGTGCAGCAGGCCTGTTGCGTATCAACCGGAACGCGACCGGCAATTTCTGCCGGACCCGGCAAGGCCCAGTGCCTTACTTAGTACGAGACTGTATAGTACTTAGTAAGGCGCCGCTAGTCCCTGGGGGAAAATTGGTCAAATCAGTCATTGCTCAGTCGGCGAGCGGCGGCAGTGCGGAGCGCGCACCACTCAGCCGGGATCGGGTGCTGGCCGCGGCCATGGCAGTTGCGGACGCCGGTGGCATCGGCGCGCTGACGATCCGTTCGCTCGCCCAGCAACTGGGCGTCAAACCGATGTCGGTCTATCACTATGTCGCCAACAAGGACGAGATCATCGACGCCATCGTCGATCTCGTGTTCAGCGAAATCGACCTTCCGGTCATCGGCGGCGAATGGCGCAGCGAAATGCGCCGGCGGGCGACCTCGGCTCGCCGCGTCCTGAGCCACCACCCCTGGGCGACCCCGCTCCTGCAATCGCGGATCAATCCCGGCCCGTTCACCTTGCGACACCACAACGCGTTCATCGGCTGTCTGCGAACGGCCGGGTTCTCGATGGAGCTGACAGCCCATGCCTTCGCGCTGCTCGACAGCTATATCTTCGGCTTTGCGATGTCCGAGGCGGCGCTGCCCATCAATGGCCCGGACACCGTCGCCGACATTGCCGAGACGATGGTGCAACAGCTCTTCGATCCCGGCGCTTACCCCTACCTGCTGGAGTTCACCACGGAGCACGTGATGCGGCCCGACTACGACTTCGGCGCGGAATTCGACTACGGTCTCACCGCCATCCTCGAAGCCCTCGCAATGTCGGGCGCGAATGGAGCGTCAGATATCGAGGTCGATGAAGATGGCGGCGTGGTCGGACGCGGCCTGCCTGGAACGATCGATTTCCGGGTAGATCTTCCAGTCCCTCGGCGGGTTGACATTGCTGGGAGTCCCCCACAGTCCCTTTCGGAAGATGCCACCGGTGGTGGCGGTGGCGGCGAGTTCCGGCGACAACAGGATGTAGTCGAGCCGATTTCGCAACGAACAGGACTGGAATGATCCCGGGCGCGGCCCGACGTCGAATCCGGGCAGGTCATAAACGTTCACCAGCGGAGTCCCGGGATCCAGCAACGCTTCGAGGGTGGGGTGATGGGTCGGGTCCTGCGGGTCGGGACCCTTGTTGAAGTCGCCCAGAACCGCGATCAGGGTGGCGCCGTCGGCACGCAGCTGGTCATAGATCGCCCGAACCCGGGTGGACTGCCGGGTGCGGAGTGGATCGGGATTGCCGGAGGAAAATGACTGCGACTTGAAATGGTTGAGCAGCACGAAGATCTCCGCCCCGCTGGCCAGCCGAAGCCGATAGACCGGACAGTCCCGGGAGAACAGGGATTTCCCCGGACGTTCGGGGTCCGGATCGTCGACGTGGCTCCGCATCGACACGATCTCCACGTCGGCGGAACAGTAGAGACCAACGTCGATGCCGCGGGGATCGTTGCCGTCGATCAACATGCCGTGCCCGTACCGGCCGGCCAGGAGTTCGGTATTGAATTCAACCAGCGCCGGCCGGTCCTCGGCCTCCACCAGACAGAGCACATCCGCGCCGACGTCCGTGATCACCCTCGCCGTCATCTGGATCGCCACCTCGTCGACGGGTTCGGTGATCAGTTCCACCCACCCCGACCAGTCGGCTCGGCCCGTCGCCTTGATCCGCGGTTCCGCGTTGTCGGGTGCGACCAGAAAATCACCGCGGTTTTCCCGGAGCAGCGCCCAGGCGTCGAACGGCGTCGGGTTCAGCCGCGTACCCGCCGGTGTTGCGACCAGGACGTCCAGGGTGAGCAGTGCGGCCAGCATGTCGGATTTGTCTTGTTCGGAGTACTCAGGCTTCGCGGCGATGGTGTTGAAGGAGTCGTAGGCATTCAGTGCCGGTTCGCCCTCGGCCCAGGTTGCGGTGTCGAGTGCCTTTGCCCTGGCAAAGAGGTTTTCCACGTTGAACGACGCCAAGCGCATGACGCACACTCCTCAATCCGAAGGTCTCCCTACTCATGGGAAGGCCAACGGAACCCGCAGATACATCTGTTACCGCCAGCGGCCGCCCCATTCATTGACGCCGCCGCAGACTCCTTGCGTTCGAGGTGGTCTCGACAAATGCCGCGAACGACCCGGCGATGACGATCGCGCCGGGCACCATCAGCAGCAGCTTTCCCCACCCGCCGGCAATCCCTGGGGTGACCCCGAGCAGCACCATGCCGAGGCCGACAAGCATCCCGAGAACGGCGACACCCCGGATGATCAATTGCCTTCTGGTCGGGGTGAACGGAGCCGGGGTGACTGGCTGCCGTTGCGTCTGTTTCGGCGTCGGTCTCGGCCCACTTGCCGGCTGTGGGTGGTGCTTCTTCTTGCTGGATGTCATGCCGAGCCCGTCCCGGCATGACGCGTAGACCCGAGCGGGCTCGGACGACCATGGCCTTCACACATCGGCCCAGTATCACCGACAAGAGCCGTCGACGACGGCCGCTTGCCCCCAGTGGAACCGGGGACTACCGCGAGTCGCCCGCGTCGCCTTTTCAGTGCCGTCCGAGCCGACCCGCCCTGGCATGCAGATAGCGCTGCTGGGGCAGGCTCATCGCCCGCTCGGCCGCATCGAGGTATGCCCGATACGCCGCAGAGGAATCACCGGCCATCTCCAACAAATGCGCGCGGACGGCGTGCAGTCGGTGGTCCCCGGCGATCCGATCGTCGGTCGCCAACTTTCGCAGCAGGTCGAGACCGGCCAGCGGGCCGTTCGCCATTGCCACCGCGACCGCGTGGTTGAGCCGGACCATCGGATTGTCGGCCGTCCGCAGCAGCACCTCGTACAGCGCGACAATCTGCGGCCAGTCGGTGGATTCGGCGTTCGGCGCCTCGTCATGGATCGCGGCGATGGCCGCCTGCAACTGGTACGGACCCGGCCGGCCGCGTGGCAGCGCGGCGCTGATCAGCGCAACGCCCTGCTCGATGTAGTCGGCGTCCCACCGGGTCCGGTCCTGCTCGGCCATCGGGATCAGCGCGCCGTCCGGCCCGACCCTGGCCAACCGGCGGGCGTCGGTGAGCATCATCAGCGCGAGCAGGCCGGTCACTTCACCGTCGTCGGGCAGTAGTCGGTGCACCAGTCTGGCCAACCGGATTGCTTCATCCGACAACTCGACGCGCTGCAGGCTCGGGCCCGACGTGCTGGCGTACCCCTCGGTGAAAATCAGGTAGAGCACGTGCAGGACCGCGCCCAGTCGCTGTTCTCGCTCCGCGAACGGCGGTAGCCCGAAGGGCACGCCGCTGCCCTTGATCACCTGCTTGGCCCGGCTGATCCGCCGTGTCATCGTGCCCTCCGGCACCATGAACGCTCTGGCGATCTCCGCCGTGGTCAACCCGCCCACCGCACGCAGCGTCAGGGCGATCTGCGAGGTGGGCGACAACGACGGATGGCAACACATGAACAGCAGGATCAGTGAGTCGTCCCGATCCGGATTCACGCCGGTTGCCGCCCAGGATCTATCGGCGGCGGGCGCCAGCCATTCGTCGGGCAGCGACCAGGTCGCGACCGCGTTCTCGCGCTGCCGGCGCGCTGACTCGCTGCGCAGCAGATCGGTGAGTCGGCGGCCGGCGACGGTGATCAGCCAGCCGGTCGGGTTGACCGGCGTGCCCTCCGTCGGCCATTGCGTCGCGGCAGCGAGCAGGGCCTCCTGGACCGCGTCTTCCGACGAATCAAAATGCCCGAACCGACGCACCAGCGCCCCGAGGACCTGCGGCGCAAGCTCGCGCAGCAGGTCCTCCACTTGAGGCTCGGTCACACGACCAGTTCGTCGTGGCCATCGAGAAGGGGCCGGACATCCACATACCGAATGTCGTTGTCCCCCTTGGGGCCAGGCGGGCATTCCGCCAGTCGGGCAGCGATTTCCGTTGCGCGGTCGAAACTCTCACACTCGACGATGGTGTAGCCGGCCAACACCTCCTGGGTTTCGGCGTACGGTCCGTCGGTGACGAAGGGCACCCCGTTGCGGACACCGAGCCTGCGGGTGTGCACCGGTTCCGCGAGGCCCCGCGCGTCCACGAACTCACCGCTCTCGACCAGTTCGTTGTTCCACTTCTCCATGAATGCGCCCATTGCCGCAAAATCCTCGCCGGTCCAGGCCGGCTTGTCGGTGGGCTTGCCGGCCATCGCGTCGTACTCCTGCTGCGAGCCGTAGAGCATGAGCATGTACTTCATGTCGTTCTCCTCTCAACCCGGCACCCGGTCGGTGCCTTCACCGGAGACGTCGTTGCTGGCGGCGGATCCCGGACATCCCGCGCCGGCGACCTGGCACGAACGAAACGTACCGTTGGCATGGTGAAGGAGCCCGGCCGGCGATCGGTGACCGAGCCCGTCCCACCTGCACCGCAGCAGGCGGGATCACCCGGCAGCCGCCACCCTCAGGCGACTCAACCGATATCGCCGGCGCCGAATCAGCCGCTGGTGAGGACGTCGGCCAGGTTGAACCGGACCGGCCGGTCGAGCTGCTCGTAGGTGCAGGACTCGGGGTCGCGGTCGGGGCGCCAGCGGACGAATTGGGCGGTATGCCGGAACCTGACACCTTCCATGTAGTCGTAGCGGACCTCGACGACCTTCTCCGGCCGGAGCGGAACGAACGAAAGGTCCTTGCCGGCGTTCCACCGGCTGGTCTCGTTCTTCCGCGGTGTGCGTTCGCCCTGCTCCTGCGCCGCCCAGTTCCAAGGGTGTCCGTCGAAGGTGGTGACCCAGGGCTGCAGCTCCTCGAACAACCGCTTCCGCGTGGCCATCGGGAAGGCCCCGATGACGCCAACTGACGCCAACACACCGCGGTCGTCGTAAAGGCCAAGCAGCACTGAGCCAATGGTCTCCGGTCCGGACTTGTGGACCCGGTAGCCGGCGACGACGCAGTCCGCGGTGCGTTCGTGTTTGATCTTGCTCATCACCCGCTTGTCGGGCTGGTAGCGCAGGTCCAGCTTCTTCGCGATCAGCCCGTCGAGGCCGGCCCCCTCGAACTCCTCGAACCACCGTTGGGCTTCAACGACATCCTGTGTTGCCGGGGTGATGTGGATCGGTGGTTGCGCGTTCGCCAACGCCTCCTGCAAGGCGGCCCTGCGTTCGATCAGCGGGGTGTTCATCAGGTTGTCATCGCCGACGGCAAGCAGATCGAAAGCGACGAAACTGGCCGGAGTGGCACCGGACAGCATCTTCACCCGGCTGGCTGCCGGGTGGATCCGCTGCTGCAGTGCTTCGAAGTCCAAGGTGTTGCCCTCGAAGTTGGCGACGATGATCTCGCCGTCGATCACTGCTCGCGGCGGGAAGTTGGCCAGCACGGCCTCAACGACCTCCGGGAAGTACCGGGTCATCGGCTTCTCGTTGCGGCTGCCGATCTCGACCTCGTCGCCGTCCCGGAAAATTATTGATCTGAACCCGTCCCATTTCGGCTCGTAGAGCTGTTGGGCGGGGATGGCGCTGACGGGTTTGGCCAGCATGGGCGAGACCGGAGGCATGACTGGTAGCTGCACCGCTTCAGTCTCCCTGTAAGCCGGTCGTACCGCCGATGCTGTGGTCCTGTTGTCGGCTGAGCTGGTTCGACGCCAGCGGGGTTGATCGCGAACACGGCGGCAGCGATGCTGTGGGCGTGGAGTATGTGTCCAGAGCGCCGCGACCGCCGCTGGACGGGCTGATCGACGACCTTTACTACCTGGAGGGTGCGCCGCCGTACGCCCGGCTGACGCTTCCGGCGTCACCTGCGGCGTTGCTCATCGTCAACCTCGGGGCCCCGTTCCGTATCCGCGCCGGCACCGACATCGAGGCGGCCGAGTACGCCGACGGCTGCGTGGTCACGACGCCCACCCGCGCGTGGGAGTTCAGCTATCCACCCCGGACCCGGTCCGTCGGCGTGCATGTCAAGCCGTGGGGATTGGCGCCGTTCCTGCCGATGCCCGCCGCCGAGCTGTGTGACCGGCCGGTGACGGTAGAGCAGGTGTGGGGCCGGCCCGCCGTTGCTGGCCTGCGAGACCGGCTGGCCACGGCGGATGGACCGCAGGAAATGCTGACGCTGCTCGAGGAGGAGCTCCTGCGACGGCTGTGCGAGACCCCCGGCCTGGGGCTGGTCCGCCACACCAGCAACGTCATCGCGGCAACCAGCGGCGCGGTGGCGATCCACGACCTGAGGGTGGCGGCGGGTGTGAGCAGCACTCATCTGGCACAACGGTTCAAGGAGCTGATTGGCGTCACGCCAAAGCGGCTGGCCCGCACCCAGCGCTTCGCCGCCACCCTGCTCGCGATCGACTTCGCCGAACCCATCGACTGGGGCGACGTCGCCGGTGGCGCAGGCTACTTCGACCAGTCCCACCTCGGCCACGAGTTCCGGGCGTGCACGGGGTTCACGCCGACCCGGTACGCCGAAGTCCGGCGGCGGTTCCTGCGCGAACATCCCGGCCACGTACTGGACGGCTGGCCGCTGCCGGCCGATTGATTTCTTACAAGAGCGAAAGCTCACGACACGCTAATTTTTGGGGGAACCAAAGGACCGCACTGGACAACCCGGCGACTTCGTCGCGTGCGGCTACAGCAGAGGAGCGCGCCGTGGGCAAGGTGGTCATGTACAGCTCGGTGTCGGTGGACGGCTTCGTCGCGGACGAGAATGACCAGCCCGGACCACTATTCGACTGGTTGTCCAGCGGTGACGTCCCGTTGGATGAGAGCGGGGTACTCAAGGTCTCGCAGCTGTCCTACGACTACATCCGGCCGTACTGGGACCAGATCGGGGTGACCATCGCCGGCCGCCACGTCTTCGACATGACGGATGGCTGGGACGGAAAACCTCCGAGCGGGATCGACCACGTGGTCGTCGTGACCCACCGGCCGGAGCCCGAGGGCTGGGACCCAGCGGCGCCGTTTCATTTCGTCGACGGCGTCGAGGCAGCAGTAGCCAAGGCGCAGGAGCTTGCGGGTGACCGCATCGTCGAGGTCGCCGCCGGCGCGGTCGGTGGCCAGGTGCTTGCCGCTGGCCTGGTCGACGAGGTGCGCATGGACGTCGTACCCGTCGTGTTCGGATCCGGCAAGCGCTACTTCGGGTCGGTCGACGCGCAGCACCTGTTGGAGGATCCGGACGTGGTGATTCAGGGCAACCGGGTGCTTCACCTGCGCTATCGGGTGCGCCGTTGACCGATCTGAGCGGGTACCCCAAGAAATTCACTGCGAACGGTGACCCAAGATCTGGCCGCGGCAATTCCGAGTTGGGACATCGCTGACATAGAAACCGGCGGGTGAACGTTCTGCAGGGAAATCGGCCCAGTTGTGGGCGCGATTCCCTGCAGAACGTTCGCCCGACCAATGAACCCAGGTCGGTCACTCGTCGGGCGTTGCCGCGCACCTAGTAGGGGGTATATCAGTCGGCGTCGCCGTCCCATTCGGACAGCGGGGCGGGGTGCGGGTGCCAGTGCACCTGCCGTTCCAGGCCGGGCAGGTCGGTCCGTCCGGTCGCCCAGAGCAGGGTCTCCCAGGTGTCGGTGTCCCGCGGCGCCCAGGGGAACAGCCGGCGCAACACCATCTGGCTCAGTACCTCCGGCGGCTCGAACTCCAACCCGAGACCGCGGGCGGCGTCGGACGTGTGCACGAGGAGTTCGTCGCAACCCATTGCGGCGAAGCCGGTCGCGTCAGCAATGCCCTCGGGGTGCCAGCCCCGCTGCCCCGGAGCCACCCCATCAACGACATACCCCAGCAAGGCGCTGCTGGCGGTCAACGTCTCGATCAATTGCTCCGGTTCCGATGATCGATGCACGTTCAGTTCCAGCGTCGTCAGTTCCTTTGTGCCCGCCGCAAGGTTGCCGGCGTCCCAGAGCAACACCTCCGAGATGTGCGCCACCACCTCCCGCACGGACCAGAGCATCCCTGGGATCGGCCGGTCCCAATCCATCCCCACGGTCGTCGTCAGGAACGATGTACTTGCACGGGCTGATTGCCCAAGGTTCGATCCGTCCATCCGACCATTGAATCGGAGAGGGGACGTCATCAGCGAACTCGACGACCCACCGGCCGATTCGGCGGCGCAGGAACCGCCGACCCGGCAGGGCCGTCGCCTGCTCGAAGCCGCCGGCCGGCACGGCCGGAAGGTGCACAAGAGCACCACCTTTGACGTCGTCGTCGGCGTCGGGCTGGTGACCTACGGAATCGTTCATCTGTTGATTGCCTGGATCGCGATCAAGATCGCCTGGACCGGGAGCAAGGGCAACGATTCGCAGGACGCCGCCCTGGCCGCCCTGGCGCAGACCGTGTTCGGCGAGGTGCTGCTCTGGATCACCGCCGTCGGCCTGGCGGCGTTGGCGCTGTGGCAAATCTTCGAAACCGTCTGGCGGCGCACCCCCGACGAGGGCCCGTTGGTCAAGGTCTTCGGCCGGGTCGGGTCGACGTTCAGTGCCATCGCCTATCTCGGGCTGTGCGTCAGCGCCTCCAGGGTCGCCCTCGCCGGGCACGCCGCCCGAAACGGCCGGCGCACGACGGACACCACATCGGCCACCGAGGAGATCGTGCTGCGGGTGCTGATCATCGTCATCGGCGGCGTCTTTCTGGTCTTGGCGGTTCGCTCCGTCTACCGCGGCATACGGCGAAGTTTCGTCGGCGACCTGAAGGAATCGGTGAACGCGAAGGTCGTGCTGCTCGGCCAGGCCGGGTTCATCGGCAAGGGCATCACGCTGGGCATCGTCGGCGCCCTGATGATCATCACCGCGGTCGACGGCAAGACCGGCGCACCGGGCATCGAGGCGGTGCTGCGGCTGTTGAACCTGTCGCCCGCGGGTGGGGTGCTGTTGGTGCTCAAGGCAGTTGGCATCGCCCTGTTCGGGATCTACTGCTTCGCCTGGGCCGCCAACCGGCGCCGCTGATCTACCCACTGAGCGCTGCGACGGCCAGGGCGTGCACCTGCTCGTAGGCGTTCATTTCGATGGGGTTGAACCTGTTCTTGGTGACCGCGACGGTGATCCCGGTCGCTGTGTCGGCGTAGCAGGCGCTGCCGCCCATCCCGACCATGCCGAACACCGTCGGCGCAGCGGGTCCGTTGCCGAGAAACCCCACCGTGTAACCCAATCCGTACTGCGCGGGGCCGCCGGTCATGACGTCGATACCGGTTGTCGACTGGGTGGTGATCTCGGCAAGACGATCCGGCGAGACCAACCGGACGCCGTCGACCTCGTCCATCAGCGCGGCGTAGGTCCTGGCGAGGCCACGAGCGCTCGCGATCCCCATCGACGGAATGTCCGCAGCGATCACGTCCGGTCGGTTGGCCAGCGCCGCACTCGGAAAGATCGCCCGGGGGCCGGACTTGAACAGCGGAAAATCCGCCGGCAGCGACGCGAAGATCGCGGCGCCGGTGGGGTCGTCCTGCAGTGTGGCCACCCTGCCGGCAGCCGGCGCCGGAACACCGAAGAACACTTCATCACCCACCCCGAGCGGTCCGGCCACCTCGCCGGCCAACACCCGGGAGATCGGCTGACCCGTTGCACGGCGGACGATCTCACCGAGGATGAAGCCCTGCGTCATGGCGTGGTAGCCGACCTGTTCACCCGGCAACCACCACGGCGTCATATCGGCGATCAGGCCACAGACGTTGTCCCAGTCGCACAGGCCCTCGACGGTGAGGTCGGCCGGCATGGCGGGCACCCCGGCCGAGTGGGTCAACACGTGCCGGAGCGTCGCGTTCTCCTTGCCGTGCGCGCCGAACTCGGGCCACACCTCGACGACCCTGGTGTCGTAGTCGACGACGCCACGCTCGGCCAGCACGTGTATGACGGTGGCCGTCACACCCTTCATCGCCGACGCACAGTAGAAGACCGTGTCCGGCGTCACCGGTCGGTTGTCCGCCGGATCGGCGACTCCGGCGACGGCGTCCACCACCAACTCGCCCCGCAGGTAGACAGCGGCCTGCAGGCCGTTCTCGGTTCCGGACTCGACCAGTCCGTCGATGAGGCTCTGCACCTGCTCTTGGAGATCACTCATTCATCTGTCCTCTCGACCGGCACCCGCGGGTTGTGGGTGCCTTTGCCGGTGAGTCGGAACCGGCAGCGTAGTCGTGACATCGCCGGCGCCGTCCGGTCAGGTGGTGGACCCTGCGTGGGGGGACAACGACACCGTAGGCTTGCCGACGACCTGAAGATCGGTCGGTCGTCCGGCCGCGGCCCGCCGCCGCTCGCGGCACCTGACTGAATCGTCCCAACTGTCCCGAAGGGCTCAGCAGTCATGAAGGCAGCCGTGCACACCAGATACGGTCCGCCGTCGGTGGTCGGGATCTCCGAGGTCGAGCGGCCGGCCGCCGGGCCGGGCGACGTGCTCATCAGGGTTCACGCGACGACGGTGAACCGGACGGACTGCGCCTACCGTGCGGGTAAGCCATTTCTTGCCAGAGCGGCGTACGGCCCGATCAGGCCGCGGGCAACAATTCTGGGGAATGAATTCGCCGGGCGGGTCGAGGCCGTCGGTGTCGGGGTGACCGAGTTCGGCGTTGGCGACAGGGTTTTCGGCTATAACGAGGGGCCGTTCGGTGCGCACGCGGAATTCCTGGTCATCCCGGAGACCGGCTCGGTGGCGACCGATGCCGGTCGACTCGTCCTACGGGCAGCTGGCGCCGGCTGTTGAAGGTGCGCACTACGCACTCTCGATGATCGATGCGGCCGGGATCCTCAGCGGACAGCGGGTTCTCGTGTACGGCGCGACCGGCGGAATCGGGTCTGCCGCTGTCCAGCTGGTCAGGAACATGGGGTCCGAGGTCACCGCGGTCTGCCCCGCCGAACACCTGGATCTGGTCCGAGGACTGGGTGCTGATCGGGTGATGGACCTGCCGGGTTTCGGTGGCGACGAGCACACCTATGACGTCATTATCGATGCGGTCGGCAAGACGTCCTTCGGCGCCTGTCGACGACTGCTCACTCCACGTGGGATCTACCTGTCCTCGGAGCTGGGTCCGCATTCGCAGAACCCGTTCCTCGCGCTCGCCGCCCCGCTGCTACCGCGGGCAGCGGGTCATGTTTCCGATCCCGAAGCACAACCAGGAAATGATCAGGTATTTCAAAGGATTGATCGAGTCCGATCGGTTCACGCCGCTCGTCGACCGGACCTATCCGCTGGACCAGATCGTCGAGGCCTACGAGTACGTCGAAACCGGCCAGAAGCTTGGCAACGTCGTGATTGCGGTCGACTCGTCGATCTAGGTCAGGCCTCGGACCAATTTCGGCGCGGTGGGCGCGGCTCTGCCGGTAAACCGGTATCCCGGCTGGGTTGGACGCGTTTCGGCTCGCCCGGCATCTTCGGGTATTCCGGCGGGTAGGGCAGGTCGCCCTGGCCGTGGTCGGTCTCGTCCCGTTCGGACATCTCCAGCAGCTTGTCCAGCGAGTAGGCCTCGTTGTTCACCGCCGCGTGCAGGTCACCGACCTCGGCGAACCGGGCCGGCATGGTGATGCACGTCGAAATCGTTCGGCACGACGTCGGGCACCTCGTCCCAGCGCAGCGGCGCGGAGACCCGCGCCCGCGGGTTTGCCCGCACCGAGTAGGCGGAGGCGATGGTCCGGTCCCTGGCCATCTGGTTGAAGTCGATGAAGATCCGCTCGCCGCGTTCCTCCTTCCACCAGTTCATCGTCACGTGGTCGGGCATCCGGCGTTCCAGTTCACGGCCCAGCGCGATGACGGCCCGCCGGGCCTGGACGAACGTCCAGCGCGGTTCGATCGGCACGTAGACATGCAGCCCACGGCCGCCGGAGGTCTTGGGATGGCCCTCCATCCCGAGCTCGTTCAGCAACGCCCGCAACTCACCCGACGCCCGGACGGCGTCGGAGAAGTCGGTCCCGGGCTGCGGGTCGAGGTCGATCCGCAGCTGGTCCGGCTGATCGGTGTCCGTTCGCCGGACCGGCCAGGGGTGGAAGGTCAGCGTCCCGAGGTTGGCGCAGTAGGCGACCACCGCCAGCTCGGTCGGCGCGATCTCGTCCGCGGTGCGGCCGCTCGGGAAGGTGATGGTCGCGGTCTCCACGTAGTCCGGCGCACCCTGCGGAACCCGCTTCTGGTAGAACGCGTCACCCCGGTTGTCCATCCGGGTGGACAGCTTCGCGCCCTCGAACACCCCGCTGGGCCAGCGTTCCAGCGTGGTCGGCCGGTCCCGCAGCGCGCCCAGGATGCCGTCGCCGACGGACAGGAAGTACTGGACCACGTCGAGCTTGGTCAGCCCGCGCTCGGCGAAGTAGACCTTGTCCGGATTGCTCACCCGCACGCTTCGCTCGCCCACCTGCAACTCCACCGCCGGTGTCGTCCTCGCCATCGGCGCAACCTATCCCGCCGACGCTGATCACGCTGCCGCCGCAGTGTTACACAGCCGTAAGACTGCCGGGAACGTCGGACGCTGGATCGTTGTTTACCCAGATATGACAATGAAGGGCATGAACACCAACAAGACCTACGACGTCCAGAAGTCCGACCAGGAGTGGCGCGCCGAGCTGAGCCCGCAGGAGTACAAGGTGCTCCGCCAGGCCGGCACCGAGCGGCCGTTCTCCAGCTCCTACGAGACCGACAAGACCGTCGGTGTGTACCGCTGTCGCGGCTGCGGCTCCGAGCTGTTCCGCAGCGAGCACAAGTTCGACGCGCACTGCGGTTGGCCGGCGTTCTACACCCCGCTGGCCGCCGATCGGGTCGAGCTGCTGGAGGATCGCTCGTTCGGCTCCGTCCGCACGGAGGTGCGCTGCGCGAACTGCGGCTCGCACCTCGGGCACGTGTTCTCCGGCGAGGGTCACGGCACGCCGACCGACGACCGGTACTGCATCAACGGGGTCTCGCTGCAGCTGGAGCCGGACAACGGCTGATCTGCCGCACGGGCTGATCGACGCACTGCACCCGATCTCGATGTGGGGTGAACCACGTCTGCGCGCGCCGGAGGCTGGTTCACCCCATGGGAGGATCGAGACATGAACTCCCGCATCGTGTCCGCCTTCCGGATCATCGCCTTCGTCGAGGCACTGACCTGGCTGGGCCTGCTGATCGGGATGTACTTCAAGTGGATCGCCGAGACCGGTGAGGCCGGGCGTGAAGATCTTCGGCCCGATTCACGGCGGCGTCTTCATCGCCTACATCGTGCTCGCCATGCTGACCGCACGGGTGCAGCGCTGGTCGTTCTGGACGACGGTATTCGCCCTCGGCGCGTCGATCCCGCCGTTCTTCACGGTGTGGTTCGAGGTCTGGGCGAAGCGCGTTCCGGTCGGTTCGATTGCCCGTCCGTCCGGTCGCGCTGCGCGACCGTGCAGCGCCAGTCAGCGGTCAGCCGACCAGGTAAGAGCGAGCGCGACCGTGCACGCGACCCCGAGAGGGGCAGAGATGCAGGTCATGAGCCCGGCAGACACCTACACCCATGGCCACCACGACAGCGTGCTGCGCTCGCACCGCTGGCGGACGGCGGAGAACTCCGCCGGATACCTGCTCCCGCACCTGCGGTCCGGCCAATCCTGCTCGACATCGGTTGCGGCCCAGGCACTATCACCCTCGACCTGGCCGAGCTGGTTGCGCCCGGGCAGACTGTCGGAGTCGACCGGGAGGTGCAGCCGCTGATCTCCGCGAGGGCGGCGGCGGTCGAACGGGGCGTGCACAACGTGGCTTCACCGTCGGCGACGTCTACCAGTTGGACTTCCCGGACCGACAGCTTTGACGTCGTGCACGCCCATCAGTTGCTGCAGCACCTCACCGATCCGGTGGCCGCGCTGATCGAGATGCGCCGGGTCTGCCGGCCGGGTGGAATCGTTGCCGCGCGCGACGCCGACTATGCCGCGATGACCTGGTATCCGGCCGATCCGCGGCTGGACCGGTGGCTCGAGCTGTACCACCAGGTCGCCCGCGGCAACGGCGCCGAACCGGACGCCGGCCGCCGGTTGCTGGCCTGGGCACGCGCGGCCGGCTACCGGGACGTCACCGGCACGGCGACCGTCTGGTGCTATTCGACCAAGGCGGAACTAGCTCTGGTGGGGCGACCTGTGGGCGGACCGGATCACCCAGTCCGCGCTCGCCCACCAGGCGTTGTCCGCCGGGTTCGCGGACGAGCAGGAGCTGGCCGACCTGGCCGCCGGTTGCGGGACTGGGCGACGCACGACGACGCCTGGTTCGCCGTCCTGAACGCCGAGATCCTCTGTCGCGTCGCCTAGGACGGCGGCCCCTCGATCGTCGGGTCCGAGGTCTGGTTACAGTGCTTGTCTGACCGGCCTGGCGTCAGGGCACCCGCACACTCGTGCAGCCAAGCAGGGTATTTCCCGCCCCGCCAGCGGTGGTGATCGCAAAGACGCAGACCGAGTGAACTCCGGCACCCGTTGCCGGTACTGACGCCGAGAAGCCATGCAGAGGGCCATAACCCGCGAACGCCGCGGCGACATCCGGCCGGGACTTGTTTCCGATGAATCCGGAGTAACCGCGAACCCCTGTCGGGCCGGTGTCGTAGACGTGCACCTCAACCGGACCCGCGCGATTGTTGGGATTCAGGGCCCAGCCTCTGGCGCTGATGCTGCCGCCCTGGACCGTGACCGCGTCCAGTACGCCGAAGGCATTCTGGACGTTGATGGACCGGCAACCGATGACCGGATTGGTGTTCGGCGGGTTGACGTTGATCGCGTACGCGCAGACCCAGTTCACTCCGGCACCGGCCGTGGGAACCGTCAGCGCAAACCCGGATCTGCGGGCCCACCCAGGGAAAGGCAGCGGTCACATCGGGCCGCAATTGGGTCGTGCTGCCGATCGCGACCCATCGTCCCGGCGGGTCCGTTCACGTAGAAGTGCACGGCCTCCGGTACGCTCGGCGCGCCCGGATCACTGGCCCAGCCGGAGACGCGGAGCTTTCCCTGCTCGTTCGACGTCAGCGCTGTCCAGCGATCCGATCGGTCCTGGTACGTCGACGGTGCGACAACCGATCAGGACATTGGCGCCCGGGCCGACATTGATCCCGAAGACGCACACCGTGTGTCGGCCGGGTCCGAACAGCGCGATGGTGCCGGTGAACCCGGTGCGGCCGCCGGCGCCGGGATAGGCGGCGACGACGTCGGGCCGGGCGCCGTTCGTGATCAGCCTGACGGCACCCTGGGAGCCATCCGGGCGCATGTCGTACACGTCGACATTGATGGCCTGCGTGCGGGGCGTTCCGGTCGAAGTGCCCAGCCCGCCGACCTGGTAGTTGCGACCGGAAAGCGCCGCCCCGTCGAACGTTTCCGATCGGATTCGGAGGCGGTGCCGCGGTCGCGGCCACCGCCAGGACGCCGCCGGCATAGGCGCTCGTCACCGCATTGCCTCTGGTGATCCGCAGGCACAGCCAGTACCGGCCGGCCGCACGCCCCGCCGTGTTCCAGACGGTGGTGTTGGTGCCCGGATTGCACCGGCAACTCCGGAGGCGACGGTGATCCCGTCACAACCGGTCCGATCCGTGTCGGCGATGATTGTCGCTGTGCCGCCCGGCTGATAGGCGGCGTCCTGCCAGGTGATCGGAAACGATCCCGCTGGTGGTGAAATCCGATCGCAGCTGGACATCCTGCAGGTACCAGCGCCGGGCGCCGCGATCCTCGTTCGGGTCCCAGCGCAGCGCGGTGACCGCAGCCGCCGAGGCGAAAGACGAGCTGCCGGTACCGGGTTCGACGATCTGATCGTCCGGCAGACCCAGGTCGATCGTCACCGTCCGTGACCCGGAGTAGGTGAGTATGTCGTTGGTCTGGCCGCTGGCGCCGTCGGTCCTGCGCCCACATGACCCGGGCCATGGTGCCGCCTCCCGCGATGTCCCGAAGATCGAACGGTCCGTCGTAGGCGGACGTGACCGTGAGGTTCCGGTACACCCGGCCATCGATGCCGCCCGACCCGACCCGCAGATTGACAAAGGGATCGTTGTTGACATTTGTCCCAGCGAGCTGTTGGCCGTCATAGACCAGGTTGGTCGAGCCGCCGACGCCGGAGACGTCGGCGGGACCGTTCAGGTCCCAGGGGTCGCCCAGCACGGTGGTCGCGTAATCCCGGTCTCCGACGACGTTGGGCGTGATGAATCTTCGGCAGTGGTGCTGCCACCGTGACCGCTGTCCAACCCGTGAAGCCGTTCGACCCACGAAAGCCGATCCGGTAATTGCCGGCCGGCAAACCGGAAAGGTCGACCGTTCCGCGCGGTACCCGAGCCCTTGGCCAACACCCCCCAGTTGGTGTTGCTGCCGATGTTGTTGACATCGCTGCCGTCCAGGTCCCACACGACGTCGCCGGCGCCGCCGCCCGGATTCGACCACGGTGCGGTCGCACCGGTATTGGGCGCGAAAACCCGAAACCAGTCGAGGCGGAAGTCGCTGCCACCGGCCCCCGGCGATACGCCAACCCGCAAACCGTTGATCGAGCCACCCCAGCCGAGCGGCCATCCCGTGTAGACCGATGCGCTGGGATGTAGGACGTAGGTATTCCATCCGGCTTTCAGCGTGAACGACAGCCCGCCACCGCATTGATTCGAACGCCACCCTCGGGGCAGTTGAACCAGAACAGGCCGGCAGATACGGCACGATTCGAATAGGCCTGGAAGGCCACGGCCGCGTACCTGTTGCTGGCCAACGCGTTCCCTGGCTTGCCGCCGTCTCGGCCGAGAGCAGCGACCCGGGGTAGCCACCCCACAGCGGTGAGACGTAGCCGTCATTGGTGAAATGCATGGTGGCGATCCCCGCGCCGATGCTGGCATTGGTCGCGCTGCCTGCGGGACCGCCGTCCAGCAGCAGGTCGTCCGCGTTCGAGTAGTCCCACGGGTCGCCGAACGTATCGGTCGCGTAGTCGCGCCCGGCGGCGCCCGCTGCGGGGGCGACTGCGCTCGCCGACTGAGCCGACACCATGCCCGCCGACGCCGATATGACGTTGGTGGTTACCGGCGCGGATGCCGCCAACGCCGAGGGCGCCGATCCCACCATCACCGCGCATGCCAGTAACAAGGCCAAACTCGAGCGACTCTTCATGGGGTCTACCGATCAGCGATCACTGGGTGGCGCGGTGCTGGTCACGGACAGTGCAGTACTGGGACCAGCACGACGTTCACGTTCGAGCAGGACACACACTGATTGCTTAACGTGATCGGTCGATAACCGAGTGTAACTCACGTCTCTCCGGCCCGGGATTCGCGCGGGTCGCCACCGGGGACCGGCGATGCACCGGGTCTGCGGGGGCAGTAGGCCGGTCACGCAGCGGCCATCCGCGCCATGAAGGCTGTCGTTGCCGAGACGATCTGAGCCGACGCGGTTTCCCGGTCCACGCCCGCCTGCCCGTCACCGGCCTGCTCGCCGTAATCCGCGAAGTACGCGTGGATGCCACCGTCGATCTCGGTGAAGGTGGCGTCGGGTGGGAGGTTCGCCATGGAGGCCTCGATATCCGCCGGAGTGGCCAGCGGGTCGTTGCTCCCGAAGATGGACTCGACCTGCAGGGACGTCATCGCGGACAGGTCACCGTTCGGGTAGGACGCCCAGAGCAGCAGACCCGACACGCTGTCCGGGTTGTCGGCGGCAAACGACGATGCCGCCACCCCGCCGAGGGAATGACCGCCGACGGCCCAGGTCGCGATCTCCGGATGGTCGGCGATCGGCCCCGCCGATTGACCGATCTGCGCAATGGCCACCCCGAACGGCACTTTCAGAATGATCACCAGGTAACCGGCCTCGGCGACGGATCGCAGCAGGTCGGCGTATGCCCGCGCATCGACCAGCGCACCCGGCGAGAACACCAGGCCAGCGGCAGGTGACGCCAGCACCACGGGCCGCAACTCAATCGTGGTCGGTGTGTCGGTCACGGCGACCATGTCGTCGGTCTGCAGGGCGGCCATCGCTTGCGGACCAGCCGGGTAAGGCCGCAGCCAGGCCAGGACGCCGATGAGCAGCACTGCCAGCAGGGCTATGACAACTCTGCCGACGATCCGCCAGGTGCTTCTCGGCCGTGGTGGCGCCGGAACGACCGGGTCATCCGCCTCCCACGGCGGACCGTTCGGTTCCGGGTCGCGCCGCCACGGGTACATCGCGAACCCGATGAGCGCCAACCCGACGCCGACCGTCAGCAGAAGGGCGGTCGGGTAGGCGGGATGGCCGTTCCAGATGGCGTCCAACCGACTGAACAACACCCATAGCGCACCGACGAGCAGAACCAGACCGATGCTCAGCCGAAACCAGCGGGCCGGGCCCATTGCGAAACTCCTGACCTGTTGACGGGTGCGTCGCTCGTTCCTCGCGGGGCACTGGCACGACGGTGTTGATGATTCGCTCGCTACCGCTCGCTCAGTGCCCGTACTCCGCTCGTTCCTCGCGTCGCACTGGCACGACGGTGTTGATGATTCGCTCGCTACCGCTCGCTACCGCTCGCTCAGTGCCCGTACTCCGCTCGTTCCTCGCGTCGCACTGGCACGACGGTGTTGATGATTCGCTCGCTACCGCTCGCTCAGTGCCCGGTCATCATGCGGCCTGCGGCTGAGCCCTGCTCGCAACGGGGCGCAACTCCGGTGAAATCGTCAGGTCTGTCCGCTCAGCGCCGGCGGTACCCGCCGGCTCGCTGGTCGTTGCCCCTGCCTCGGTTCGACCCGAGCGGGCTGAGCGGTTTGCCGTTGTCGGTGGGGGTTGGTCCTGGTTGGCACCGCGGGCAGTAGAACGCGGTGCGCTCCTTCAGCGGCGGCCCGATCATGGCAACCCGGACGATGGTGCCGCACCGCTGGCAGGGTTTGCCCGACCTGCCGTGCACCCAGTTCTCCATCCCGCGACGAGGATTGCCGGTGGTCGTCGGTTTCGCCTGGGTGGCGCCGCGCAGCAACTGCTTTCGGGCGGTCGCGAGCAGGGCCTGCACGTCCACCTCAGCGATCGGAGTCCACGGCGAAACCTTTTGCACGAAGAGGGCTTCGGCCATGTACATGGTGCCGATCCCGGCGACCGTCGTCTGGTCGAGCAACGCGGCGCCGATGTGTCGAGTGGGGTCCGCGATGAGCCGGCGCTGGGCTTCTAGGGCGCCGGCCGGGTCGAAGTCGTCCGCCATGATGTCCGGGCCGAGGTGCCCGATGAGCTCGCTCTCGGCGGTGGTGGGGATCAGGTCGAGCAGGCCAAGCCAGTTACCGACGGCGGTCCATTCGGTGCCGCCGAGCACTGCTCGGACGCTGTGCCTTGCCGCGGTCGGCCAGGGTTCCGCGTCCCGGGCGTGAATGTACCAACTGCCCTCCATCTTCAAATGGGACCGCAGGGTGAGCGGTACCGCGGCGACCGTTGGGACGCGGGGCGCCGGCACAGCGGGGTCGGCCGCGGCGAACCTGGTCAGGATCTGCTTGCCGTATGCCACCACCTCGGTGACGGTGCGGCCCGCCAGATCCGCCTCGCCGAGGCTCGGCCAGCGCAGTTCCGCGCGGACCAAGGGCCGACCGGCGAGTGCCTGATGCAGCCGGCGGGCCGTCCGCAGCACGGTGTCACCCTCGGGCATCGGAGTCTCCGTTCGGCAGCCCGGGCCTTGAGCCGGCCGCCGACCCGCCGCCCCACACCAACCGCACCGCCGCCGGCAGCGCGTTCTGCAGCCTCGTCATCGGACACCACTGCGCAGGCGCAGGCCGCGGGGGGTCATCGTGAACCCGGCGGTGGTCAACGCCTCGACAACCGGGCCTGCCGCACTGAGTGCGTCAGCGCCGTCGAGCTTGGTGATCGTCAGCGAGCCGATCCGGCCGGACCGGACGCGCTCGGCCAAGGCCTCGGCGGCCGCGGCCAGCAGGCCACCGTCCGCGGTGAACGACAGCAGTGACCGGCCGCCGCGCTCGGCGTACAACACTGCCGCCCCGTCCACCAGCACCGTCAGCGCCCCGGCCCGGCGGGCGGGCCGATGCCGATCCGCACCCGACGCGGCGGCTGAGGCTCCTGAATCACCGACGCTGGAACCGGCACCGCCGACCCCACCGGCGCTGGCACCCGCTCCGCCCACGCCGCCCGCCCGGCCATCACCGCCGGGATCCGTCGAACTGCCGGCAGCGCCGGGCCACGGCAGTGCCGCGCCGTAGGGGTTCGCCGGATCCGCGGCGGCCAACACGACTCCGCGCGGGATCTCCCCGTCCTCGCCCGGCCTGGTGGCGAAGGCGCGGACTCTGTCGACCGCTCCCGCGGAGGCGAATTGCGAAGCACCAAGGCCCTCGATGAAGTAGCCGCGCCTGATCCGGCCGGTTTCCTCCAGCGCGGCCAGCACCCGGTAGACCCCGGCGAACCCGCCGACCGTGCCCTCGGCAACCACCGCACCGCGGGTGACGATCCCGTGCCGATCCAGCAGCACCTCGGCGGCGGCATGCGTCCGGATGGTCGCGTCGGTCTCCACGTCGGGCACCAGGGACCACCGGCCGACCACGAAGGGCGGCACTCCGCGCCTGATCCCGGTCGACGCCTCACCGGTCGGTCGACCGCGATTCCGGCCGGCCGACAGCATCGCCAAACCGGACGGCCCACGCAGCCGGGCACGCGGCGCGGGCGTCCGGGAGCGGTGCGTCGTCTTTCCGCCGATCAGCTTGGCGCGGAGCGGTGCCAGAGAATCGCTGGTGACGATCCCGGCGAACACCAAGTCCCACAAGGCATCAGCTATCGAGACGTCATCGACGGGCGCGTTGTCCGGCTGGCCTCCGCGGGTCGGGTCCCGGCTTGCCGAGACGGCCACCGCGATCGCCTGCGCCAACGGCCGGAAGAAGAACGCCCCGCCGCCGCCGAGGACCTCGAGAATCGCCTCATGCAGCGGGCCGGCCGGCCGGACCGCATCGGCGGCCGGCAGCGGAATGGTCAACGGGGCCGTCTCGGCGAGGTGCAGGGCGATCCAGCCGTCGTCACCGGCCAGCGATCCATGCCCGGTCCACAGCACCTCCCCGGAGGTGGTGAGCTCGTCGAGCAGCGCCGGGGTGTAGCCCGAGATCCGGGCCGGCAGCACCAGGGACTCCAGGGCCGACGCCGGGATCAGGGCGCCGGCCAGCTGTTCAATGGCGCGCAGCAGGCCGTCGGTGCCGCGCAAGGCGTCGGACCCCCGAAGAATGCCGATCCCGTTCCAGGCGGGCAGAAACCTTGCCAGGGCCTGCTTCTCGACCGGTTCGACCTCGGCGCGCAGGGCGGCCAACGAGCGCCGGCGGAGCAACCGGAGCACCTCGGCGTCGACGAACTCCGACCCACCGCTGGCGTCACCACCGCGCACCTCGGTAGACCCCAGCGGGCGGAACTCCCCCTCCGCGAGCCGGCCGGACCCGGTGAGTCGGCGCAGTGCATCGGTGACCACAGCAACGCCGAGCCCGAACCGGGTGGCGGGTTCCGCCGCGACGAACGGTCCGTGGGTGCGGGCATAACGCCCGAGCAACCGGCCGAGTGGATCGTCGATCGAGGTCAGCAATGACTCCGCAATGCCTGGCGGCAACGCGGTGCCGAGGGCATCACGCAGGATCGGCGCGTCCGTGGGATCGGCCCAGAGCACCTCGCCGCCGATGCGCACCTCGATGGCCCGCCGCGCTGCGGCGAGTTCGGTCAGCGCGGCCGAGACGTCGTCGACCGAGCTCCGCAGGTCGACCTCGACGGTGCTCAGCGGACCGAGAATTCTGAGCAGGTCTGCGATCTCGTCGACGTTGCGGGCCCGCCTGTCGTCGGCCAGCCGCTGCAGCTCGGCCTCGATGTCGGCCAAGGCGTTCGGGTCCAGTAGGTCGCGCAGCGCCAACCCGTCGCCGTGCCCGAGCAACTCGGCGAGCAGGGTCGGGTCGACAGTCAACGCTGCGGCGCGCCGCTCGGCCAGTGGGGAGTCGCCTTCGTAGAGGAACTGCGCGACGTAGCCGAACAGCAGCGAGGAGGCGAACGGGGACGGCGACTGGGTCGTCACCTCCACGATCCGCACCGTCCTGGCCTCCAGTTCGCGCATCAATGACACCAGAGCGGGGACATCGAACACGTCCGACAGGCACTCCCGCACGGCCTCGGCGACGATCGGGAACGACGGGTACGCGGAGGCAACCTCGAGCAATTGCGTCGCTCGCTGCCGTTGCTGCCACAGCGGTTGCCGCTTGCCGATCTGCCGCCGGGGCAACAGCAACGCGCGGGCCGCACATTCCCGGAACCGGGCCGCGAAGATGGCCGCGCCACCGATCTCCGCGGTCACCTCGGCTTCTAGGGTCTGCGGGTCGAGCACCACGAACTCGGCGAAATCCGGCGCCCCGTTTTCGTACTCGACGTCGGGCAATCGCAGCACGATCCCGTCATCGGCGTGCATGGCCGCAACGTCCACCCCGTACCGCTCGCGCATTCTGGCCGAGATCACCAACGCCCACGGCGCATGCACCGCGGCCCCGTACGGGGAATGCAGCACGATGCGCCAATCCCCCAGCTCGTCCCGGAAGCGTTCCACCACAAGGGTTTTCTCATCCGGCACCAGGCCGGTGGCATTGCGTTGCTCGACCAGGTATTCGACCAGATTGCGGCGGGCGTACTCATCGAGGCCGGACGCGGTCAGCCGGGCATCGGCCACTGCTCCGAGGTTCGAAGAGATCTCCCGGACGAACTCGCCGTGGGCGCGACCCAGTTCGGCGGGCCGGCCGAGGGTGTCGCCCTTCCAGAACGGCAGTCGGCCCGGCAGCCCGGGAGCGGGCAGCACCAGCACCTGATCCCGGGTGATGTCGACGATCCGCCAGGAACTGGAGCCCAACGCGAAGACGTCACCGACCCTCGACTCGTAGACCATCTCCTCGTCGAGCTCACCGACGCGTCGACCCGGCCCGTCGCCGCCGGCCAGGAACACCCCGTACAGGCCGCGGTCGGGGATGGTGCCGCCCGAGGTGACGGCCAACCGCTGCGCCCCCGGGCGTCCGGTCAGCAGCCCAGTGGTCCGGTCCCAGGTGAGTCGGGGCCGCAGTTCGGCGAACTGCTCACTGGGATAACGGCCGGACAGCATGTCGAGCACCGATTCCAACGCCCCGCGACCCAGCGCCGCGAACGGTGCCGACCTGTGCAGCAGCTCGAACAGGTCGTCAACGGCGATCGGTTCCATCGCGCAGATCGCCACGATCTGCTGGGCGGCGATGTCAAGCGGGTTCGCGATCACGGCGAGCGATTCGATGGCGCCGATCTGCATCCGGCCGGCCACCACCGCCGAGGAGATCAGGTCTCCGCGAAACTTCGGGAACATCACGCCGTGGCTGGGGGCGCCGACCTGATGACCGGCCCGGCCGATCCGTTGCAGGCCGCTGGCCACCGACGGTGGGGACTCGACCTGGATCACCAGGTCGACGGCGCCCATGTCGATGCCGAGTTCCAGGGATGAAGTCGCGACCACGGCGGGCAGCACGCCGGTCTTGAGCTCGTCCTCGATCAGCGCCCGTTGCTCGCGGGACACCGACCCGTGGTGGGCCTTCGCCAGGGTCGCGGGTGCACCGACGGCGGTGCCGGACTGTGCCATCACCTGTGCTGCCGGACCGGCCCGTTCCGCCTCCGCGCGGAACTCACGCGCTTCGAGTCGCTCGGCGTGGATCTCGTTGAGCCGTGCGGTCAGCCGCTCCGCGAGCCGGCGGGAGTTGGCGAACACGATCGTCGAGCGGTGCGATTCGATCAGGTCGACGACCCGTTCTTCCACGTGGGGCCAGATCGAGGTGCGCGCGACCTCGCCGGCCGCCTTCCCGGTGAGGTCGTCGGTGGCCGCTCCGAGCGCGCTCATGTCCGGCACCGGGACGACGACGTCAACATCGATCTGCTTGGTGGACGGCGGCTGGACAACCGTCACCGGGCGACCGCCGGCCAGGAACCTGGCCACCTCCGCCACCGGACGGACGGTGGCCGACAGCCCGATGCGCTGCGCCGGCCGGTCCAGCAGGACGTCCAGCCGATCCAGCGAAACCGCCAGGTGCGCACCACGTTTGGTGCCGGCAACGGCATGCACCTCATCGATGATGACGGTCCGGATGCTGGTCAGCATCTCCCGGGCGCGGCTGGTCAGCAGCAGGAACAGCGACTCCGGAGTGGTGATGAGAATGTCCGCGCCGTCGCGGGCGAAGGCCCGCCGGTCGCCGGACGGGGTGTCTCCGGAGCGGACGGCGACGGTGATCTCCGGCAGCGACAGCCCGCGGCGGGCCGCGACCGCGCCGACCCCGGTCAGCGGCGACCGCAGGTTGCGTTCCACGTCCACGGCGAGCGCCTTGAGCGGCGAGAGGTACAACACGGTGCACCGCTCGCTGGCCGTCCCCGCGGCCGCCCCAACGGCGCCGCGGGCAACCAGATCGTCGATCGCCGAGAGGAAGGCGGCCAGGGTCTTCCCGGACCCGGTCGGCGCGACGACCAGCGTGTGGTCGCCCTTGCCGATCGCATCCCACGCACCCGCCTGGGCCGTCGTTGGCTCAGCAAAGGAAGCGGTGAACCAGTCCCGCACCAGCGGGTCGAACCGGTTCAACGCAGCAGCCGGACCCGGGTCGCCGTTGGATGCCTTCCTCGTACTCACCCCGACATTGTGCGTGCCCACCCCGACAGCCGGGCTCTGGCGGGAGTTGGGTCGAGAAAACTGCGCATTCCGGGCCGAAAACGCGCGAAAACTCCACTCAATTCGCTCGCGGCCCTACTCGGGGATGACCCGCTGCGCTATCCGGGGATGACTCGCGGCGCTGCTCGGAGACGACCCGCGGCGCTATTCGGGGATGATCAGCGTCGGGGTGTCCCGGCGGAGCGTCTCGCCGCGGAAGAAGGCGGGCGCCTTGATCCGCCAGATGAGCATGAAGATCAGCCCACTCAGAATGAGTCCGAGCCCGAGCACCAGCACGGTGCCCACCCCGAACACGCTGGAGCCCGAATACTCCGGGTCGGCGCTGTCGCGGATCGTCACGAAGAAGACGAACCAGAGGCCCAACCCGCCGAGCAGGGGGAACAGGAATTTGAAGATGAAATTGTAGAAGCTGGTGAACAGCTCCTTGCGGAAATACCAGATGCAGCCGATGGCGGTCAGCCCGTAGTAGAAGCAGATCATCAATCCGAGCGACAGGATCGTGTCGAACAGCACCGACTCCGACACGAAGGTCAGCACCGTGTAGAACGTGCCGGCGATGATGCCCGCGATGATCGTGCCGAAACTCGGGGTCAGGTACTTCGGGTGAATGGCGGCGAACCGATCCGGCAGGGCCTTGTAGGTCGCCATCCCGAGCATCGTCCTGGTGGACGGCAGGAATGTCGTCATCAGGCTCGCGGCGGAGGACGCCAGCACCGCCAGGAACAGCAGGTTGTGCCAGGGGGAGCCCATCACCGGCTCGGCCAGGGCGCCGAACACGTTGTCCTGGATGTCCTCATTGGCCAGGCCCAGGTCGGTATCGCCGTCGCCGGCGTACATCAGGGTGGCGACCGAAACCAGCAGGTAGGTCAGCAGGATCGACACCACACACAGGAGGGCGGCCCGGCCCGGCGTCTTCTCGGAATCCTTCGACTCCTCGTTGACCGTCAGCGCGGTGTCCCAACCCCAGAACGAGAAGATGGACGCCGACAGGCCTGCGACCAGGGCGCTCACGGTCAGCCCGGTGAACGGGTTGAACCAGTCCCAGGAGAACGGGATACCGCCCGGATCGTCGGGGCCGCCGGCCTTGGCGAAGGCCATCACCACGAACAGCGCGAGCACCGCCAACTGGAAGAACACCAACACGTACTGCACCTTCTCCGTGGTGGTGATCCCCCGATAGGCGATGAAGGTGGCCATCAGCAGGAACGCCAGGCAGGTCAGCACATTCACGTACCTGTTGGTCCAGAGGTCACCCAACTCGGGATTGTTGAACACACTGCCGAGCAGTTGATAAAGGAATTGCACACCGATGCCGGCCAGGTTCGCCAGCACGATGATGGTTGCAAGCACCGCGACCCAGCCGCCCATCCACCCGACGTACGGACCGAAAGCCCTTGTCGTCCAGGTGAATGACGTTCCGCAGTCCGGGTCTACCTTGTTGAACTCGCGGTAGGCATAGGCGGCGAAAAACATCGGCAGAAACCCGGCGATGATGATGATCGGCATCTTCACCCCGGCCACCGCGACGATCAACCCGATGGTGGCCGTCAGCGCATAGGCGGGCGCGACGCTCGAGATGCCGAGGACGGTGCCGCCCAGCAGGCCGACAGACCCGCTGGCCAAGCCCTTTTCGAGCTGCGGATGGTGATGCCCGTCGTGCGGCGGCTCGTGCGGATGGGGAACGGCGCGCTCGTGGTCGTGATGCTGGCCTTCGATCGTCATGTTTGCCTCATCGGGCTCGAAGAAGGTGGCTGCTATGACTTGCCGGGCTTACCTTAAGCCGCACCCGGCCAAGGGATCAGGTGAGACGGCCATAGATTTCGGGCCGACGATCGGCATGGACATTGCTGTACCTGCTGATCGACTTTTCCGACGCATCGGCGAGCCGGCATTCCGCAACAATGGTCACGGGATCTGACGCGGAATCAGCGAGGGCAAGGGGCCAGCCATCCGCATCGACGACGACCGAGCCGCCGACCCAGCCGACGCCCCGCTCCTCGCCGGTGCGGTCGCACGCGGCGATGAACATCCGGTTGACCCCGGCATCCGCCTGTACCCGCACCACTTCAGCTGCCCGCTCGCCCATGGGGCGGGGCGACGCCGGCCAATTGACCGGCGCGCACAACAATTGGGCGCCGTCGAGTGCCGGCAGCCGGACCCACTCCGGGAACTCGAGGTCGTAGCAGATCAGCACGCCGATGCTGCCGAACCGGGTGCGCACCACGGGTGGGGCGGCGTCCCCGGCGGCGAAGATCAACCGTTCGGCGTCCCACAGGTGGGCTTTGCGATAGATGGCGCCGACCTCGCCCGCGTTGACCAGGGCTGCACTGTTGAACAATTCGCCCGCCGCGGTCAGCTCGGGGAACCCACCGACGATGACGATGCCGAATGCGGCGGAAAGTCGTTGCCACAGCTCAACGGTCGGACCGTCGGGCGGTTCCGCGGCTGACACTGCCTCCGCGCGATCCGCGAAGACGTAGCCACTGGATGCGAGCTCCGGCAGCACGACGACCTGCGCCCCGGCCGACGCGGCCGCGGAGACCACCTCGGCGATCATCTCCCGATTCGCGGCGAGTTCGCCGATCCTGGGCGCGACCTGGCAGCAGGCCACCGCGACGGTTTCCTTCACCCGGTCGTCACCCGCCGCCCAGCCGATTACACGCCAGCACCGACAAGAGCTCGTAGGCAACGTGTGCCGCAGCGATCCCGGTGATCTCCGCGTGGTCGTACGGCGGTGACACCTCGACGATGTCGGCGCCGATCACGTTCAGCCCGACCAGTCCGCGCAGCGTGTTGAGCAACTCCCGGCTCGTCAGCCCGCCGGCCTCCGGGGTGCCGGTGCCCGGGGCGTGCGCCGGGTCCAGCACGTCGATGTCGATAGAGACGTAGACCGGGGCATCGCCCAGCCGGGTCCGCATCCGATCGACGATCGACGCGACGCTATCGGTCTCGTAGTCGTCGGAGCGGATGACCTGAAAACCGAGCAGATGGTCGTCCTCCAGATCCCGACCGGAGTAGAGCGGCCCGCGGGTGCCCATGTGCAGGCAGCGCTCCAGGTCGAGCAGACCCTCCTCGCTGGCCCGTCGGAATGGCGTGCCATGGGTATAGGGGGCACCGAAATACGTGTCCCAGGTGTCCAGATGGGCATCAAAATGCAGCACCGCGATCTTTCCGTGATCCCGGGACAGCGACCTGAGCAGGGGCAGCGCGATGGTGTGATCCCCGCCCAGCGTCAGCAGTTTCGCGCCATCGGACCGCAGATCGTCCGACGCCGCCTGAATCTGGGTGATCGCCTCGCCGAGATCGAAGGGATTGATGGCCACGTCGCCGGCGTCGGCAACCTGCTGCACGCCGAAGGGTTCCACTTGCAGCGCTGGATTGAACGGCCGCAGCAGTTTGGATGACGCCCGGATGTGGCCGGGACCGAACCGGGCACCCGGCCGGTAGGACACCCCTGAATCGAAGGGCATACCGACGACGGCGACATCAACCGTTGATACCTCGTCGGCTCGGGGCAGCCGGGCGAAGGTTGGCGGGCCTGCGTATCTCGGTGTCGCGGTGGCGTCGACCGGGCCGCGGGCGGCCGACCGGTCAGCCACAGAGCCGGCTTCAGGCATGTGAGGTTCCATGGCCGTGACCGAGCAGCGCGTCGCTGGCCACCTCTGCCTTGCGCTCAGCGGTCAGGTCGAGCGACCGGCTGAGCAGCAGGTAGACCAGGCCGCTGACGACAAGTCCGACCAGCCAGGCGATGTCGACGTCGTCCATGGCGGCGGCGATGGGCCCGATGTAGCTCCAATCACCGATGGCCGGCAGTACCATGAACGGGATCTCCACGATCAACCCGATGGCGTAGGCGGTCAGGCCGCGCCAGCCCCACACGCCGTAGATGCCGTCGAGCCGGAACAGGTCGGTGATCGCATAGTGCCCGCGCCGGACGAAGAAGAAGTCGACCAGGTTGGTGGCGGTCCATGGCACCAGCAGGTACAGCATCAGCGTCAGGCTGGTGGCGACCGTTGCCACCGCGCCGCCGGTGATCAGCTGGCTGATGACGAACCAGACGACCGTCAGGATCACAATGGTCAGCACCCGGTGAAAGCGCCGCGGTTGCAGCTTCTTGAAGGAGTCGACGGCGGTCAGCACGGTCAGCATGCCGCCGTAGGCGTTCATCCCCATCGTCGCCCAGAGCGCCATCGCCGACAGCAGGGCAACGGCGTCGCCGAGGTAGTTGAAGACGTTGTTGCCGGCCAGTTGCAGCCCGGCAAGTCCGTCGGTGGCACCCAGGCGAGTGGCCAGCCAAGCGCCGAGGGCGATCAGCCAGATCGCCGCCGTGGATGCCCCGAGGAAGACGGCGGCGATGACCTTGCGCGCCGGGGTCGATGACGGCAGGTAGCGCGAATAGTCCGAAACATAGGGCGCGTAGGTGATGTTGTAGGCGGCCGCAGCGGAGAACTGCGCGAGGAATGCCACCCAGGTGAAGGTCGGGTCCATCGGCGGCGCGTCCACCCCGCCGGTCGCGGCGCCGGTGAAGATACCGATCGTCACGATCACCATCAACGGCAGCGACAGGTACAGCAGAATTCGAAAGGCCTTGTGCAGCCAGTCATGTCCGAAGATCGCCAGGGCGCCGGCGCCCACCGCTGCCACCACGGAGACCACCGTTGGATTCCACCCGAAGGCACTTTCCAACCCGTCGCCCAGCAGCACGGTGTCGACGATGTTGAACGCCAGATAGGTGAAAAGGGTCGCGAACAGCGGCACGATGACGCCGCGGTAGCCGAACTGGGCCCGGGATTGAATCATTTGCGGCAGGCCCATTGTCGGACCCTGCGAGGCATGGAACGCCATGAACAGCGTGCCGAACAGAATCCCGGATGCCCCGGCCACGATGGTCCAACCGAGCGAAAGCCCGAGGGCGGGCCCGATGAAGCCGATCGGGATCGAGAAGTACTGGAAATTGCCCAGGAACCACAGCGGCGTCTGATGCCAGAGTTTGCCGTGTCGTTCGTCGTCCGGCACCCAGTCGATCGACCGGACCTCGATCAGCGGAGCGCTGGTTTTCACCGCTCCAGTCGTTGCGGCATCTTGCGTCATGGGCGTGTCTCCTCGCGCACCTGGACCTCGCGAATCAGCAAGGTTGTCTTAAACTAAACTTCTGATGTCTATTTGACAACCCCTGATGACCAGGAAATCCAGAGTTAACACTGGAGATGTTCTCCTAGGCCGAGGTATCCCACGGCGCCGGCGCGACGATCCAGATGACCTCTGTCGTGCGCGCCGGGTCCGGGTTCACCCAGGTATGCGGTTCCCGCCCGGAAAACGTCATCGCATCGCCCACCGTCAGCACCTCGCTGTGCCGGCTGAACTCCAGTCGCAGTTTGCCCTTGAGCACCAGGACCACCTCGAGTTCGCAGTTCAGCGTGTACAGCTCCTCGCCACCGGTGCCGCCCGGCTCGATCACCGACCGGATCAGCTGCAGGCGGGCCTGCCCGCGTGGGGTCAGCAGGTGCTCGTCCGCGCCGGACCCCGTCAGGTGAACCTGCGGCGCCTCGTCGCGCCGGATCACTGCAGTCTTCGCGGATTCGAACAGTTCGCCGACCGGCAGCGACAGCACCTCGCACAAGGTGACCAGGGTGCTGACGCTTGGCGACGTCAGGTCGCGTTCGATCCGGCTGATGAAGCCCTTGGTCAGGTTCGTGCTGGTGGCGATCTGGTCGATCGTGAGGCCCTGCCGCAATCTGGCGTCGCGAAGCCGGGCGCCGATCCGTAGGACGTTGTGGCTCGGCGCCAGCGGAACGGACTTCACGTGACTCCCCCGTCTTCCCAACAGCTGTTGCCTCTATGTAAACACGCTCCCCTGGTGCTCTTGCCGCCCGCTGACGACGACTGAAGGGCGGCGATGTGCCGGTCGACGGCGGCGCGTCGCTGCGCGGCGATCGCCAGGATCTCGTCCAACAGCACATGTAGGCGTCGCCGGCCCGACAACGGCCCGGCCGAACCTCGACGTATCTGACGGCGGGTTCGACCCTCAATCCGATGGCGGCGTTTTCCACCCCGAAGATCACTCCCCCAGTCGGGCCCGTGATCCCTGCGCCTGCCGAAAAAGCGCTCGCAGTCAGCGAACGTTCCGACGAAAGGAAACCTCAATGCCCGTCATCGATGAAACAGTTGTGATCGCCCAGCCCATGGAATCGGTCTTCGAATTCCTCTGTGAACCCGCCAACGTGAAGCTGTGGGACAGCTCCATCGTGGAAGCCGAGCAGATCGGCAACGCTCCGCTGGCCACCGGCACCAAGTGGCGCGGGGTGACCAAGATCCTCGGCAAACGCTTCGATTGGACAACACAGATCACCGACGCGCAGCGGCCCGCTCGGATGGAGAGCAAGTCCATCGAGGGCAAACTGTCCTTCACCTTGCTGTACGAACTCACCCCCCACCAGAGTGGGACCCTGCTGCGGTACCGGATCGACGCCGAATCCGGGTTGGGCGGCGTCTTCGGCCGGCTGGGTGATCCGCTGGTGCAATCCGCGCAGGGCAGAACCGTTCGCTCCAACCTCAAGCGGCTGTCCGAGATGCTCGCTGCCTGATCGCTGCCTGATCGCGCCCTGACGCTCATGTTCTGGACGACTCTGGGTCCAGAACATGAGCGTCCGACGTCGTGCCTGCCCCGGCGTTCGCCGTCGGCAGACACGCTTGTGAGTGAGTCCTCACTCAGCTACCGTCACTGCCATGTCCCCTGCTCCGACCCGGGCTGCGCCGCTACCTCCTGACGAGCGCCGCGCCGCCATCATCGCTGCCGCCATCCCGCTGGTCTGCGACCACGGGAACGCCGTCACCACCCGAGAGATCGCCGCCGCCGCCGGCATCGCCGAGGGCACGATATTCCGCGTCTTCCCCGACAAGGACGCGGTCATCAAGGCCGCCATCTCCAGCGTCCTCGACCCGGCACCGTTCGTCGCCGAACTGCGCCTCATAGACCCGTACGGGGGCCTCGAGGAGGTGCTGACCGACGCGGTCGATGCGATGCGCCGCCGCATCGAAAGTGTCTGGCAGATGATGTGGATGCTCCGGGTTTCCGGACCACCGGGGAACGAGCGGGACACCTCGAAGTTCGTGGTGGTGACGGGTGCCAACACAGCGGGCACGGAGAATCCGGCACCGGACATGACCGAGGCCACCAACGCCCTTGCCGACCTGCTGACCCCCCATCGCGCTGAGCTCCGGTTGCCGCCCGGCGAGGCGGCCCGGATGTTCCGGTTGATCACCTTCGCCAGCGCCCACCCCAGAATCGCCGACGGGCAGCCCTTGTCGACACGCGAGATAGTCGATCTCCTGCTGCACGGGATCAGCGCTCAGAAAACAAGTTCCGCTGAGTCGGAACCAGGTACAGACTCACCAGTCGGCCGCCGCCAAGCCGCCCGCGAGACCGCCCGCCCGGCAACCACCCAAGCCCAACCAGTCGGAGCCCCGTGATGTTGATTCCACTGCTGCGCAGATACCTGCGCCCCTACGCCGGTCCGCTCACGGCGGTCGTCATCTTCCAATTGATCGGCACCATCGCGTCGCTCTACCTGCCCGCGCTGAACGCCGAGATCATCGACGACGGAGTGGCCAAGGGCGATACCGCGTTCATCATCTCGACCGGCGGGATCATGCTGGCCGTCACGGTGTTGCAGATCGTCTGCACCATCATCGCCGTGTACTTCGGCGCCCGGACGGCCATGGGCTTCGGGCGCGATGTTCGCGGCGACCTCTTCAAGCAGGTCGGCTCGTTCTCGGACCGGGAAATCGCCAAGTTCGGCGCGCCGACGCTGATCACCCGCAACACCAATGACGTCCAGCAGGTGCAGATGCTCGTGCTGATGACCTGCACGCTGCTGGTCTCCGCGCCGATCATGTGCATCGGCGGCATCTACATGGCGCTGCGGACCGATCTCGGGCTGGCCTGGCTGCTGCTGGTCAGCGTGCCGGTGCTGATCATCGCCATCAGCCTTGTCGTTGTCCGGATGATCCCGCAGTTCCGGCTCATGCAGGCCCGCATCGACGTGGTCAACCGGGTGCTGCGTGAGCAGATCACCGGCGTCCGGGTGGTCCGTGCCTTCGTCCGGGAACCGTTGGAGACCAAGCGTTTTGCCGGCGCCAACCAGGAACTGACGGACACCGCGGTGCGGGCCGGTCGGCTGATGGCGCTGATGTTCCCGATCGTCATGCTGGTGCTCAACGCCTCCAGCGTTGCGGTGCTGTGGTTCGGCGCACACCGCGTCGACAACGGCGACATCGAGATCGGCGCCCTCATCGCATTTCTCAACTACCTGATGCAGATCCTGTTCTCCGTCATGATGGCGACGTTCATGGCCGTCATGGTGCCGAGGGCATCGGTCAGCGCGGACCGGATCAGTGAGGTACTGAGCACGGATTCCTCCGTCGTGCCGCCCACCAAGCCGGTCACGCCGACGACGAACACCGGTGAGGTACGGCTGGACCGCGTCGAGTTCAGCTACCCGGGCGCCAGCGAACCGGTACTGCGGGACATCAGCCTGCTGGCCCGGCCCGGCACCACCACCGCCATCATCGGCTCGACCGGCGCCGGCAAGACAACATTGCTGTCGCTGATCCCACGACTGTTCGACGCCACCGGCGGTTCGGTGCTGGTCGATGGGGTCAATGTCCGCGACTACGACCCGGAAACCCTCTGGGACCGTATCGGTCTGGTGCCGCAGAAGCCGTTCCTGTTCACCGGAACGGTGGCGTCGAACCTGCGCTACGGCAACCCGGAGGCGACCGACGAAGACCTCTGGACGGCGCTGTCGATCGCCCAGGCGCGGGATTTCGTCGCCGCCATGCCGGAAGGCATCGACTCCCCCATCTCGCAGGGCGGGTCCAACGTCTCCGGTGGGCAACGACAACGGCTGGCCATCGCCAGGGCCCTGGTCGCCAAGCCGAACATCTACCTGTTCGACGACTCGTTCTCGGCGCTCGACCTGGCCACCGACGCCCGGCTGCGCGCGGCGCTGCGGCCGACCACCAGGGACAAGACGGTGATCATCGTTGCCCAGCGGGTGTCGACGATTGCCGACGCCGACCAGATCATCGTGCTGGAGGACGGGCTGATCGTCGGCACCGGACGGCACGACGAACTACTCGAGACCTGCCCCACCTTCGTCGAGATCGTCCAGTCCCAACTCGCCGCGGAGGTGTCGGCATGACGAAACCCGCGACCAAGCCGGCGGCGCCGGAACGCCCGAAGTTCGCCCCACCGCCCGGTGGCCGCCGCCCGGGGCGGCGGCGGCCCGTTCGGTGGTGGCATCGGCATGCCGGCCGAGAAGTCCCTGAACTTCGTGCCCATCGGCCAAGCGCCTGCTGCGCCGGATGCAACCCGGAGCGCATCGGCCTGATCTTCGTGGTCCTGCTCGGCGTGATCAGCGTGGTGTTCTCCGTCATCGGACCGAAGTTGCTCGGCAATGCCACCAACATCATCTTCGACGGCATCGTCAGCAAGCAGTTGCCGGCCGGCATCACCCAGCAGCAGGCCATCGACGGCGCCCGGGCTGCCGGCAACACCACGTTATGCCGACATGCTCTCCGCGATGACCCTGACCCCCGGCCAGGGCATCGACTTCACCGCCCTGGCTCAGGTGTTGATGCTGGTGCTGGTGCTGTACGTACTGGCTTCGGTGTTCGCCTACCTGCAGGGCTGGCTGCTCAACGGCATCGTCCAGCGGACCATCCTGAAGCTCCGGGCGGAGATCGAGGACAAGCTGAACAAGCTGCCGCTGAGCTACCTGGACAAGCACCAGCGCGGTGAGGTGCTCAGCCGGGTCACCAACGACATCGACAACATCTCGCAGTCGTTGCAGCAAACGCTGTCCCAAACCCTGACGTCATTGCTGACCGTCGTCGGCGTGCTGGCGATGATGTTGATCATCTCGCCGGTGCTGGCCATCGTCGCGTTGGTCGCTATCCCGCTGTCGTTGGCGGTGACCATGATCATCGCCAAGAAGTCGCAGCCGAGGTTCGTCGCACAGTGGCGCAGCACCGGTGAACTGAACGCCCGGGTCGAGGAGACCTTCACCGGGCACAGCCTGGTGAAGGTGTTCGGTCGGCAATCCGACGCCGAGCAGGCGTTCGACGACAAGAACGCCGAGCTCTACCGCGCATCGTTTGGGGCGCAATTCATTTCCGGCATCATCATGCCGTCGATGATGTTCATCGGGAATCTCACCTACGTCGCGATCGCGGTCGTCGGCGGGCTCCGGGTGGCCTCCGGCACCATGTCGCTCGGCGACGTGCAGGCGTTCATCCAGTACTCCAGGCAATTCACCCAGCCGCTCACCCAGCTGGCGTCGATGGCCAACGTCCTGCAATCCGGAGTTGCCTCCGCGGAAAGGGTTTTCGAGTTCCTGGACGCCGACGAGCAGTCGCCGGATCCGGCCAACCCCGAGCGGGTGAAGACCCCGCGGGGACGGGTGGAATTCGAGGACATCTCGTTCCGGTACGACGAGGAGACCCCGCTGATCGACGACCTGTCGCTGGTCGCCGCACCCGGCCAAACGGTCGCCATCGTCGGGCCGACCGGCGCCGGCAAGACCACCCTGGTCAACCTGATCATGCGGTTCTACGAGATCGACGGCGGCCGGATCACCCTGGACGGCGTCGACGTCGCGAAGATGACCCGCGCCGATCTGCGTTCCCGGATCGGCATGGTCCTGCAGGACACCTGGCTGTTCGCCGGCACCATCCGGGCGAACATCGCCTACGGCCGGCCGGACGCGACCGAGGAGGAGATCATGGCCGCGGCTCGGGCCACCTACGTCGACCGGTTCGTGCATTCGCTGCCCGACGGCTACGACACGCTGATCGACGACGAGGGCAGCAACATCAGCGCCGGCGAGAAGCAACTGCTGACCATCGCCAGGGCGTTCCTGGCCGATCCGGCGTTGCTGATCCTGGACGAGGCGACCAGCTCGGTCGACACCCGGACCGAGGTGCTGGTGCAGCACGCGATGGCGGCGCTGCGTCAGGACCGGACGAGTTTCGTGATCGCGCACCGGCTTTCGACGATCCGGGATGCCGACCTGATCCTCGTCATGAAGTCCGGGGCGATCGTCGAGCAGGGCACCCACGATGAGTTGTTGGAGCGGGACGGCGCCTACGCGGCGCTGTACAACGCGCAGTTCGCGGGCGCCATCGTCGACGCGTAGGGCAGCTTGGACAGGGGCACCGCGCCGCCGAGACGTGACCTTGGCGACTGCGGTGCACCTTCTCGTGGTTGAACCCGTACTGTTGCTACAGACGGCACCGTCCTGGTGTGCGTCGAGGTCGCTGCTGTGAACGCCAATGAAGGCGTTCCTCTTCTCCACACGGGTGCTTGAGCATCGCGAGTCGGCATCACGGCCAACCGCTGCTCCACCACCGAAATGGATACCTAGCTACTACATGAGCAATTCCCAGTCTTCTGCGCGCCCGAATTCCCGTGACGACGCCTTCACCACCGGCGTCTTCTCCGTCGGCGCTTTCTCCTCCAGCATCCGTTCCGCCGATTCCACCGCGCCGCGTACCGATCGTCCGGCGTCGTCCCGCTCGGCCGACCGGCTGAACCGCACGACCGAAACGCCGAGTCATGCGGGCCGCAGCAATCGCAACAACGAGGGCCAGCGGCGTCGCCAGGGCGGCTCAGAGACCAGCGGCCGGCCAGCCGGCCAGTCCCAGCCACGTCAGGGCGCGCAGGGTCAGAACACGCGCGGCCAGGGTGCACCACGCCAGGGCGCACCACGTCAGGGCGCGGCACGTCAGGGCGGCCAACGGCAGAATGCCCCCGCGCGGCAGTCGAACCGGCCCGCAGTTGTCGAGGCGCATTCGAACAACACCGCATTTCCCGTTGCGGCACAACGGGTTGCGGTGGTCCCCGGCGAGCCGACGAAGACGTTCGCCGAGCTCGGCGTGCCGGCCAACCTGCTGCCCGTGCTGACCACACTCGGTGCGGTATCGCCGTTCCCGATCCAGGAAGCGACCCTGCCGGAGACCCTCGCGGGCCGGGATGTGCTGGGCCGCGGCAAGACCGGCTCCGGCAAGACCATCGCCTTCGCCATTCCGCTGGTCACCCGGCTCACCGGCGGACGCCGGGTCGCCGGCAAGCCGCGCGGCCTGATCCTGCTGCCCACCCGCGAGCTCGCGCTCCAGGTGGCTCGCACGGTCGAACCGCTCGCGGCCGCCGCCGGTCTGCGCACCGTCGTCATCTTCGGCGGCGTCGGGTACGGCAACCAGACATCCGCGCTCCGCAGCGGCGTCGACATCGTCATCGCCTGCCCCGGCCGGCTCGAGGACCTGGTCAACCAAAGGGCCTGCGACCTCAGCACTGTCGAGGTCACCGTGCTGGACGAGGCAGACCACATGGCCGATCTCGGATTCCTGCCGGTGGTCCGGCGACTGCTCCGCAGCACCCCGGCCAAGGGTCAGCGGCTGCTGTTCTCCGCCACCCTGGACAACGGAATCTCCGTCCTGGTCAAGGAATTCCTCACCGACCCGATCCTGCACGCGGTCGACGACGAGACCTCCCCGGTGGAGGCCATGGAGCATCACGTCTTCGCCGTCAGCAACGAGAACCGGCCGCAGGTGATCCGCGAACTCGCCCAGGGCGGTGGCCGCCGGATGTTGTTCACCCGGACCAAGCACAGTGCCAAGAAGTGGGCCGCGGCCTTGTCCAAGCAGGGCATCCCGGCGGTCGACCTGCACGGCAACCTGTCCCAGAACGCCCGCGAGCGCAACCTCGCCGCCTTCTCCTCCGGTAGCGCAAAGGTGCTGGTGGCCACCGACATCGCGGCGCGTGGCATCCACGTCGACGACGTGGAGCTGGTCGTCCACCTCGATCCGCCCACCGAGCACAAGGCCTACCTGCACCGCTCTGGCCGCACCGCCCGGGCCGGCAACGGCGGCACCGTCGTCACCGTGATGCTGCCCGACCAGGCTGCCGATCTTCGCAAGCTGATGAAGCTGGCCGGGATCACCGCGGCGACCACCCAGGTCTCGCCGGGTCACCCGGCGATCGCCCGCGTCGCCGGCTGATCGGCGCCGACCGTCCCGAAGCGGGCTGCTCGGCGACGCCCGCCGAACCAGCGGTTACGATGCACTGACAACTTGTCGCCCCGGACCCCGGTGACAGCATCCTTTCCGGGTGCCGAATCGGGGATACGACCTTGGTGCATGCTTCGATGAAAAAGATTCCATCGACCGTCCGGGACCTCATGGCGCCGCGACCCTCGAGCATCGACCACCTCGACACCATCGTCGCGGCAGCTCGCCGCATGCGGGCATCGGGACTGGTGTCCATACCGGTGACCGGAGATGCCGGCGACTTCCTGGGAATGCTGTCCGATCGGGACATTGTCGAAGGGTGCATCGCCGCGGGCCTTGATCCGGCGACCACTGCTGTCAGTGCGGTTTTCCAGGCCGGTCAGTCGACCATCCGCCCGGACCGAATCGTCGATGCCGCAGTCATGTTGCAGATTGCCCAGTACGCCACCGCTGAGTTGCCGGTGGTCGAGGACGGGCGACTCGTCGGAATGCTCAGCATCGCCGATGTCGCCATTCCCCTACTCGGCGAACTCGACAACGACGATTACGACGGCGAGGAGGCAGGCTAGGTCGCGGCCTGCCATTTGTTGCCGCACTCGTTGCGCCGCAGCCCTAGGTCAACAGCGGGCCTCCCGGCAGCGGCTCGAAGTAGGCACGGACCTCGGGATCGGTGACCTGGTCCAGGGTTGCCGGATTCCACCTCGGCCGCCGGTCCTTGTCGATGATCATCGCGCGAATTCCCTCGACGAGATCCGGATGCTCCAGGAATCGGCTGCCGACCCGTAGGTCCTGATCCAGCACCTGGTCAAGGGACATCCTCGCCGCCCGCCGGATGGCCTGCAGGGTCACCTTCAACGCCGTTGGCGACATGGCGGACAGCGCGCCGGCGGCCGCCACCGCCGCCGGTTCGGGCCGCGCCCGCAGCCGCTGGACGATCGCGACGACGTCGTCACCGGCGTAACACTCATCGATCCAGCCCTGCGCGTCCGCCGCCATCCCGGGCGGTGGCTCAGTGTCGAATTGACCGACGTTGAATTCCGGTAAACCACATTCGAGTCCGTCGAATTCGGGTATGACGCCGGTCCGCAGCCGCTCGGTCAGCTCCGCCAACGCTGCCTCGGGGACGAAATGGTCCGCCAGCCCTGCGTGGATGGCCTCCGCCGCACCGAATCTCGCCCCGGTCAAGGCGGCATGAGTGCCCAGCTCTCCCGGTGCCCGAGCCAGCAGGTACAGCCCGCCGACGTCCGGGCTCAGCCCGATCGCCGTCTCCGGCATGCCAACCTGCGAGGTCTCGGTGACGATCCGGACACTGGAATGTCCGGAGATCCCCACGCCGCCGCCGAGAGTCAGCCCGGTCATGTAGGCGACGACCGGTTTGGGATAGTGGCCCAGCGTCGAGTTCATCCGGTACTCCTCCACCCAGAAGGTCGCCGGTGCCGGCGCCGTCCCGGTGAGTCCCTGGTACAACAACCGGATGTCGCCGCCGGCGCACAGGCCGCGGTCCCCGGCGCCGTCGATCAGCACCAGCCGGACCTCGGGGTTGTCCACCCAATCGGTGAGTGCGCGCTGAACGGCTCTGATCATCTCGAAGTTCAGCGCGTTGAGCTGCCGAGGTCGGTTCAAGGTGATGTGCCCGAGGTAATTCTCGATGCGAATAACGACGTCGGGGGTATCGGGTTCGATCACCGGACCACGGTAGCCAGCGCGTATCCCCGGTCAGTTGGGCCGCCCCGTCGAGACCGAATTGTGATCGTTTGCTTGCACCTTGACCAGGGAAAACAGCAGGCGGCCGCAACACGTCGAACTTTCGAGATGCGGATCATCCGAAGAGTGGAAAGCTTCACTCCCAGCCAGCGTTGGTGAAAGGGGACCCCATGGGCGAGCACGGCGCGTCATTCAGTGGTGAGTCGATCTACGACGATACGGACGAGGGCAAGGGAGTTGTCCGAATAGCCTCGGTCGCCGCCCTTGGCGGGTTCCTCTTCGGCTACGACAGCGCGGTGATCAACGGCGCCAACTCGGCGATCGAGTCGCAGTTCAACGCCGATGCCGCATCCCTTGGCTTCGCCGTCGCGTCGGCGCTGCTCGGCGCCGCCGCCGGTGCGCTGATCGCCGGCCGGATCGCCGACCACATCGGCCGGTTGATGGTGATGAGAATCGCCGCGATCCTGTTCTTCGTCGCGGCTCTCGGCACCGGCCTGGCGCCCAACCTCTCGATATTGGTCATCTTCCGCATCGTCGGCGGCCTCGGTGTTGGTATCGCCTCGGTCATCGCACCCGCCTACATCGCCGAAATCGCGCCAGCCAAGCTGCGCGGCCGACTCGGCTCCCTGCAGCAACTCGCGATCGTCACCGGCATCTTCATCTCGCTGCTGGTCGACTTCATCATCGCCTCGGTGGCCGGCAGTTCCAGCGCGGACTGCTGGCTCGGCCTGGAAGCCTGGCGGTGGATGTTCATCGCGATGGTGATCCCGGCCGTTGCCTACGGGTTGCTGGCGCTGACCATCCCGGAATCCCCGCGCTACCTGATCGCCAAGCACCGGATCCCCGAGGCGAAGGCAATCCTCACCGGCCTGCTCGGCCCGAAGAACATCGACGCCAAGATCGCCCGCATCCGCGAGTCCATGGAGCGGGAGAAGGAGCCGTCCTGGCAGGACCTGAAGGTCCCTGCGACCGGCAAGATCGCGACCATCGTCTGGATCGGCCTCGCGCTGTCGGTCTTCCAGCAGTTCGTCGGCATCAACGTGATCTTCTACTACTCGAACATCCTCTGGGAGGCCGTCGGCTTCACCGAGGATCAGTCGTTCGTCATCACCGTGATCTCGGCGACGATCAACATCCTGACGACCCTGATCGCCATCGCAACCATCGACCGGATAGGCCGAAAACCGTTGCTGGTCATCGGCTCTGCCGGTATGACGATCACCCTCGGCACGATGGCGATCATCTTCGGCACGGCCACGGTTGTGGACGGCACACCGGACCTGAGCACCGCAGTCCTCGGCGGTGCTTCGGCGAACGTCGCGCTGGTTGCGGCGAACCTGTTCGTCGTGGCGTTCGGCATGTCGTGGGGCCCGGTGGTCTGGGTGCTGCTCGGCGAGATGTTCCCGAACCGGATGCGGGCCGCCGCGCTGTCGCTGGCCGCCGGCGCCCAGTGGGTCGCCAACTGGGTGGTCACGGTCAGCTTCCCGACCCTGAAGGACATCGGGCTGGGTCTGGCCTACGGCCTGTACGCGGCGTTCGCCCTGCTGTCGTTCTTCTTCGTGCTCAAGTTCATCGAGGAAACGAAGGGCAAGCAGTTGGAGGACATGCACGCCTGACGGCATCAACAAGCACATCGACTCGCCGCAGACGTACCTTCCTGCTCGCTCCGAAGGTCCGTTAGCGGCGAGTCGATTGCTTGCTGGACCCCACTACTCCGCGGTGATGGCCCGCAGCACGTCCATCTTCGCCGCCCGTCTGGCCGGCCAGACGGCCGCCAGCACCCCGACCACCGCGGCGAGCACGACGAAGATCAGCAATTGGACGAGCGGCACGTTCAGCACGCTGATGCCCTGATCGGAGATCGCCCGTTGCAGGCTGATCCCGAAGATCAGCCCCAACCCGATCCCGAGCACCGCGCCGAGCACCGAGATGGCCACCGACTCGAGCCGGATCATCGACCGCAACTGACGTCGGCTCATGCCGACGGCACGCAACAACCCGACCTCCCGGGTCCGCTCGATCACCGACAGCGCCAGGGTGTTGACGATGCCGAGCACGGCGATGATGATCGCCAAGCCCGAGCAGCGCGTAGATGATGCCGAGCAGTTGGTCGACCGGCGCCCGCTGGTCGGCGGCGAACGCGTCCTGATCCTTGACCGTCACGGTCGGCAGGTCGGCGAGCACGCCCTCGATCCCGGCCTGGACGGTCGCCGGATCGGCGCCGGCGGTGCGGGCGACGTAGACGATGGAGTCGGCCGGCACGACGCCACCGGCCTCGAGGGCGGCCGGCGGCAGCACGATCTCGGATCCGATGAACGGGCTGGCCTCGATGATCCCGACGATCGGCAGCTCCGCCGGCCCGGCGGGCAGGCCGACGGTGATCGGTATCCCCCACCGTGCCAGCCCTGCGCCGTGGCCCGGTCGTTGACCACCATGACGCCGTCCGATTCCGTGTTCAGGGCGCCGGAATCGACGGTGATGGACACCACCTGGCTCATCGCCTGGCCGTCGAACGCCGCGATGAAGGTCTGCTCGCCGCCGATCTCGGCGGCGCCGAACCGGAACGGCACGGCCGCCGAAACACCCGGCACGGCAGCGATCTCCGGTGCGATCGCTGCCGAGAACGGGGCCTGGACCGCATTGGAGACGACGTAGTCCGCCTTGAGGTCGGAGCTGACCAGTTCGTCGACGCTGGATTTCGTCGATTGCCCGAGGATGGCCATCGTGGTGACCAACGCCAGCCCGATCATCAGCGCGGACGCGGTGGCCGCGGTTCGCCGGGGGTTGCGGCGGGCGTTCTCCTTGGCCAGCAGCCCCACCGTGCCGAACATCCTCGGGTAGCCGCCGGCGATGACCGCGACGATCGGCCGGCTGATCACCGGGCTGAGCAGCGCGACGCCGATGAACACCGCGAGCACACCGCCGCCGAGCGGCTGCAGGCCACCGTCGAACGCGAGCGCCCAGATCATCAGGCCGGCGCCGACGACGGTGAGCGCCACCCCGCCGAGCAGCCGGCGGTGCATCGACGATTCCGGGATCGACACGTCATCGCGCATCGCGGCGACCGGCGGTACCCGCGCCGCCTTGCGGGCCGGCAGGTACGCGGCCAGCAGGGTGACCAGCACCCCGACGGTGTAGGCGGCGATCGCGGTGCGGGGTTCGAAGACCAGTCCGGCCGCGCCGAGATCGAGGCCGATGGCGGCGAACAGCGCCTGCAGACCGGCGGCCAGGCCGAAGCCCAGCGCCAGCCCGACCGTCGACCCGACCAGACCGACGATCAGCGCCTCCAGCAGCACCGATCTGGTGACCTGGGCCTTCGACGCCCCCAGCGCCCGGAACAGCGCCAGCTCCCTGGTCCGTTGCGCGACGATGATCGAGAAGGTGTTCAGGATCAGGAAGGTGCCGACGACGAGCGCGACCGCCGCGAACACCAGCAGGAAGGTGGTGATGAACGACAGCCCCTGCTCCAGCTGGTTCTGATTCTCGGTGGCGAATTCGACGTCATCGATGGCCTCGAAATCCGGCTGGCAGGGTGGCGGCGATCTCGTCCCGAAGGGCGATGTTCGACAGGCTGCCGTCGCCGGTGACGGCAACGTCGTTGAACACGTCGGCACCGCCGAGGTAGAGCTGCTGGGCGGTCGGCGGTGTCGAACAGGGCCAGGGTGGCGCCGATCAGGTTGCCGGTCTCGCCGAACTTGACGGTGCCGACCAGCGTTCCGGTCACCGACGGCTGTGCGCCGCTGGTCACCAGTTGGACGGTGTCGCCGAGCTGGAAACCGCCGGTGGCGGCGGACTTCTCGTCGATCACCAGCTCATCGGGACCGCTGGGCGGCGCGCCCTGGGTGATGGAGACGATCGGCGTGCCGTCGGCGGCGGGCGCGTCGTTGAAGTTCCCGCCGATGCCGGGGGCACCGCCGCCGCTGCCGAGGACCTTGCCGTCCTTGCCGATGATGTAGGTGCCCTGGTCGCTGACGGTGCCGTCGGCCCGGGCGACCCCGTCGAGCGCGGCGATGTCGTCGGCAATGGCGGCCGGCACCGTCCTGGCATCGCCGCCGGTGAATCCGCCGGACGCCGCGGACGCTGCCTGCGCCGGCCGGACCGTCACGTCGGGCGCGGTCTGCGCGAACAACTGGCTGAAGCTGCTGCTCAGGGTGTCGGTGAAGATCAGCGTGCCGGCGACGAACGCGACGCCGAGCACGATGGCGAAGGCGCTCATGCCCATCCGCAGCTTGTGCGCGAACAGGCTCTTCAGGGTGGCCCGGAACATCTCAGTGACCCGTGCCGCTGGACGGCCGGGGCTGGTGCTGGGCGTCGAAGCCCTTCATCCGGTCGAGCACCCGGTCTGCCGTCGGCTCCGTCATCTCGTCGACGATGTGACCGTCGGCCAGGAACAGCACCCGGTCCGCATAGCCGGCCGCGGCCGGGTCGTGGGTGACCATCACCACGGTCTGCCCGAACTCCTTGACCGACATCCGCAGGAAGCCAAGGACCTCGGCGCCGGCCACCGAGTCGAGGTTGCCGGTCGGTTCGTCGGCGAACACGATGTCCGGACGTCCGGCCAACGCCCGCGCGCAGGCCACCCGCTGCTGTTGGCCACCCGACAGCTGGCTCGGCTTGTGGGACAGCCGATCGCCCAGCCCGACGGTGCTGATCACGGTGTCCAGCCACTTCTGGTCCGGCTTCCGGCCGGCGATGTCCATCGGCAACGTGATGTTCTCCATCGCCGTCAGCGTCGGCACCAGGTTGAACGACTGGAAGACGAAACCGATCCGGTCCCGGCGGATCCGGGTCAGCTCCTTGTCGCCGAGCGCGGTGAGGTCCGCGTCACCGACGAAGACCTTGCCGGAGGTGGCGTCGTCCAAGGCCGCCAGGCAGTGCATCAGTGTCGACTTGCCGGAGCCGGATGGGCCCATGATCGCGGTGAATTGACCGGGCCAGAACTCCACGCTCACCCCGTCGAGCGCCGCGACCTGGGTGTCCCCAGAGCCGTACACCTTGCGCAGCTCAACGGCTCTGGCCGCGGGTGGACCGGCCGGCACCGAGGTTGGCTCCAGCTCGGTGACGTCGACGGTGCCGGCGGTGGCGATGTCGTCCTGGTCGGGCGCGGCATGGGTCATCGTGGACTCTCCTGCGGTGGGGGTTGGACAAACGGTAGGGCACCGGCCACCACGGGCGATATCGGGTTTGTCCCTGATCTCCCGATTGGGTATCTCAGGGGTCACCCGCCCGGTCAGACCGTGTCGTCCTTCAGCAGGTCGTCCTTCAGCAGGTCACCCATCGGCGGCGCGGAGGACGTCCCCGGGTGCGACGACCCGAGGGTCGATGAGCCACGTTCGACCGTCAGGCCGAGCCGGTCGATGATCTCGGCCGCCTCCTCCGCGGGTTTGCGGCCGAGATCCACCACCAGCGTGTTCTCGTCCGGACCCGGTGGCTCCAGGGTGTTGATCTGCGAATCCAACAGCGTCTTGGGCATGAAGTGGTCCATCCGGGCATTGAGCCGGCGCTCGATGGTGTCCTTGTTGCCGGAGAGGTGAACGAACACCACGTTGTCGCCCCGCATCCGGTCCCGGTAGATCCGTTTCAGGGCGGAACAGGTGATGATGCCGGGCAGCCCGGCGGCGGTGTGCTCGTTGATCCAGCCGGCAACCGAGATCGAGCCACGGCCACCGGTCGTCATCGGTGAGCGGGACGCCGGCGTGCATCTTCGCGACGTTGGCCGGGGGGTGCAGGTCGTCACCCTCCTCCAGGTCCCAGCCCAGCTGGCCGGCGAGAATGCCTGCCACGGTTGACTTTCCGGATCCCGACACGCCCATGATGACAAGCACCGGTTGCTGGGTATGAACTTCGGCGGTCATAACGCTCCTCAGACTTTCGTGGTCACGGTGAATTGGGTCGCACTGACATGAACGCAAGTGAACTGGACGCAGTGAACCGGGATGGCCAAGACGGCTAGATGACGATGCTGAGCAGCAGCACGCCGACGAGGCCGCAGACGGAGATCAGGCACTCCATCACCGTCCAGGTCTTCAGGGTCTGTCCGATGCTGGTGCCGAGGTAGCCCTTGACCAGCCAGAAGCCGGCGTCGTTCACATGGCTCAGGAACAGTGAACCGGACCCGATGGCCAACACCATCAGGGCCACGTGCGGGCTGGTGAGGTCGGCGGCAACGGGTGCCAGGATGCCGGCCGCGGTGACGGTGGCGACGGTGGCCGAACCGGTGGCGACCCGGATGAGCACTGCAACGCCCCAGGCGAGGAAGAGGACGGAAAGGGCGCTGCCTTCGACGGCGTCGGCGATGACCTGGCCGATCCCGGTGGTGATCAGCACCTGCTTGAAGCCGCCGCCGGCGCCGACCACGAAGATGATGCCGGCGATCGGCGGCAGCGAGGTCTCCAAGGTATGGGCAATGGCGTCCTTGTTCATCTTGCCGCCGCGACCGAGGATGAAGATCCCGGCGATGACGGCGATGCCCAGCGCGACGGCAGGCAGGCCGAGGAAGTCGATCAGCGACTTCGCGGGCGAATCCGAGCCCTTCCAGACGATGTCGGTCAGTGCACTGGCCAGCATCAGGACCACCGGGATCAGGATGCTGATCAGCGCCGCGACGAAGGTCGGCCGGGGGCGCTTGGTGACGTCCTCGCCCTCGTCCTCCGCGGTGACGAACAGGTCAGGCACCGGTACCGGTGCCCACCGGGCGGCAAACGTGCTGAACAGCGGGCCGGCGATGATGACGGTGGGGATGGCCACCGCAACCCCGAGCGCGAGGGTCAGTCCGAGGTTGGCGTTGAGCGAGGCGATCGCGGTCAGCGGACCTGGGTGCGGCGGCACCAGGCCGTGCATGGCGGACAGGCCGGCAAGGGTGGGGATGGCGATCTTCATCAGCGGCAGCCCGGACCGGCGGGCGACCAGGATGATCACCGGCATCAACAACACGAGCCCGACCTCGAAGAACATCGGCAACCCGATCAGCGCACCGACCAGGGCCATCATCCAGGGCAGGGCCCGCACGCTGGACCTGCTGACCAGGCTGTCGACAATGCGGTCCGCACCACCGGAATCGGCCAGTAGCTTCCCGTACATGGCGCCGAGGCCGATGAGAATGCCGACGCCGCCCATCGTGTCGCCGAAACCCTTGGCGAACGCGGCCACCGAGGGGGCGGCGCCGAGCCCGGCAGCGATGCCGACGCCGATCGCCCCGATCATCAGGGCCAGGAAGGCATGCAGCTTGAACCAGGTGATCAACACGATGATCACGGCGATGCCGCCGACCGCGGCGAGGATCAGCTGGGTATCGGTGCCGCTGGGCACGATCGGGTCCGGTGCCGCCGCCAGGAACGGCAGTGTCAACGGTAGAGGCAGCGTCATTGGGTCTCCGGTGAAGTAGTGGTTTGCCGCCCGGATTCAGCATCCTCAGCGACTATGACTTCAATGAAGATCCCGCATGTATCCCATGAATACAACCCATCTGGTACTAATCATCATATGATTCAGCCATTTGGACCCGTCGGGTCAGACGTGTGCACGGTGCGTAAGGCATACTTGTCCTCGTGAGCGATGCCCCGGCCGAGAGCCCGGCTCCCCAGCAGTTGCACGACTCCGTCGTGCAGCGGTGGGGCTGGGACATCGTGTCCGGTTCGCTTGCGCCCGGGACCCGGATCGTTGCCGATGACGCCGCGGCCCAACTGGGCGTCTCCCGAACGGTCGTCCGAGAGGCAGTTCGGGTTCTCGAGTCGATGGGCCTGATCACGGTGCGGCGCCGGGTCGGTATCACGGTGCTGCCCCCGTCGAGCTGGAATCCGTTCGACCTCAACATCATTCGGTGGCGGCTGGCTGGACCGGAGCGGCTGCAGCACCTGCAATCACTGAGCGAGCTGCGCTCGGCGATCGAACCGCTCGCCGCCCGGTTGGCCGCGGACCACGCGACGCCCGAGCAGTGCGGCGCGTTGACCGCGGCCGTCATCGGAATGTCTGCGACCAGCCGGTCCGCCAATGCCGCGTCCTACCTGGCGCACGACTCCGATTTCCACCGCACGATGCTGTTGGCCTCCGGAAACCCGATGCTGGCCGGCCTGGCCGACGTCGTCGTCGAGGTACTGGCCGGGCGGACCCGACACTCGCTGATGCCCAGCGTCGCCGAGCCCGACGCCATTCACCTGCACGGCGTCGTGGCGTCGTCCATCCAGGCGAGGGACGGGACGGCGGCAGAGCAGGCGATGCGGTCGATAGTTGCCGAGTCGTCAACCGCGATCAGGGCCATTCATGACGAACCGGCAGGCGACGAGGACGAGCCGGGCAGCAGGGCTCCCCTGCCGTCCGTGCTGATCGGCAGCTCGTCGCTGAAATCCCAGGGCCGCTAGGTCCGGCGCCGGCGACATCGTCGCCGGCGATGGGAAACCCCAGGTCAGGCGTCGAGACTGTCGGTCAGCGCGCGCAACTGGGTGAACAACTCCGATCGCCGGGACGCACCGATGCGCTGCTTCATTCTTGCGACGTGGTGCTCCACGGTCTTCGGTGAGATGAACAATCGCTCACCGATCTCGCGATAGGTCTGATTCCGCAACAGCAACCTGGCCACCTGTAGCTCCCGACCGCTGAGCACCGCGCGCGACGCCGGGTGATCCTGGCCTGGTCGAGCGGATCGCCCCGGGGGTGCCGAGTGCGCCGTGGTCGTCCAGGTGTCCGATCTGCCGGCAGCGGGCGATAGCTCGCCAGGCGTCACAGCGGCGGATTCCGGGCCGCCCCTGGTGTTCCGGGCCAGGTGCAGCAGTGCGGTGCTTGCCCGCCGATCGACGCTGCGGGTCGCTGCCTCGCTCAGCAGGAGCGTCGCTTCGAACCCGAGACCGTACCCCCGGAGGCCGGCGGCCGCGTCCTGCACCTGCTCCGCGTGCACCGCCCCGCTCGTGATGTCCAGCCAGGCGCGGGCGGCTTTCGCCAGCGCACGACCGTAGCCGTTGTGCATGCCGACCTGATCCAGCGCCGACGAAGCCGTCGCGATGTCGTCGGTCGAATGCGCCACAACCGCGGCCTGCAGCGCCGACCACTGCAACGGACCTGACCACACCTCCGGGTTGCCGAGTCTGTCGAGCAGTTCCCACGCCTGCGCCAGTTGGGTATCGAGTTGGTCGGGACTCACCCTGGACCGCGGCCGCCACCACGAACTCGCCGAGCGGCAGCAACACGAAAAGATCGATCGGTTGCAGCAGTATCGCTTCCCGCGCTGCCTGCCAGGTGCGGGATAGAACGGTCGCATCTCCGGTGCGCCTGGCCAGGCCGACCTCGACAGCAGCGGCGAAGATTCCGTCTCGCGGCTCGATACCGGAATCACCCGGAGCCGCTCGGGCCAGTAGCTCCCGAGCGCTGCGCGTCCTGGCCGCGCAGCATGGCGACCAACGCCAGCAACAGCAGGTGACGCGTCCTGGAGACGTGTCCAGCGCCCTGATGGTCGAGCGTGCGGCGAAGGACCGACTCGGCCAGGTCGAATTCGCCGACGTGGATCGCGACCAGCGCGGTCAGCGCCGCGGGTGAATCCAGCAGCGCGGTGCCGCTCCCGAATGATTCGAACCATGCCGCGGCCCGGTTGAGCGCGGACAGGGCGGACGTGGATGAGCCGGTCAGCGAGGTTTGCAGCGCCCTCGATGATCGATGCCATGGCACCGGCCAGCATGGTCGGCGAGCGCTGCCCGGTCGACGCGTCCAGAATCGTCCGTGCCGCCAGCCAGCTCGCCGATGGCGACGAAGGCCAGGCAGGCCATTGGCGCGGTACCGCCGATCCGGTCGCTGCCCAACCAGCGGTACAAATCCGCTGCCCGGCCGTACTGCCCGCGGTGGGCCATCACCGCGGCAGCCACGTTGATGGCCCGCTCGACGTCGGCGCAGTTGTCCCCTGCGATGACCGGGTCGGCGAACCGCAGCGCCTCGTCGAACTCACCGATGGACAACGCAGCCTCCGCCCGCCGGACGGCGAGATCGGCTTCTGCCGCGCCGGCGCTGACGGCGTCGGCATACAGAGCCGCCGCGGCCGCCGGCTCGAGGTGCAATCGAGCGTCACCCGCGGCCACCAGCAAGGCGGCGGCCCGCTGATGACGAATACCGCTGCGCGCCAACACCCGGGCGACGGGAAGAGCGTCGTGACCGTGGCCGGCGTGGATCTCCAAAAGCCGAACCTGCAGGTCACGGGTCCCGTCCAGGGACTGCGCAGTGAGCAGTGCCGCCCGGATCAGCGGGATCAGCCGCCCGCCGCTCAGCAGCAGCCCGCTCGCCCTCGCCGATTCGACCGCCTCCCGAACGGGCACCGGGTCGAGATCGAGCAGGGCGGACAGCACGCCGATCTCCAGATTCGCGCCGGCAGCAATTCCCAGCAGCAGGGCCCGCAGCGTGCAATCCAGATCGTCGATGACAAAACGAAGCCGATCGATCACGTCCGAGACCAGGCGGTTCTTCGGCCAGTCGTGATCGATCCCGCTCTCCAGCAGGGTGGCCAATGCCTCGTCCAGCACCATCGGGTGCCCGGCTGACTGCTCGAAGAGCAGGTCGACGACGTCCGCCGGCAGCGGTTGCCCCAGCCTGACCGCGGCCCGTCTTTCGACCTCTGTCCGGTCCAGGTGTTTCAGCACCGTCAGCGGACCCTGGCGGCGGATCAACGACGCCAGCTTGGTCAACGCCGGTGGTCGTGGCCACGGCCGGAACGAGACGACGACCCTCGGCCATGATCCGGCCACCAGTTCGGTGAGTTGTTCCAGGTCACCGGCCGGCAGCAGATGCACGTCGTCCAGCACAACCGCCGCGCCCGTCGGCAGGCTGCCGGTGCGAACGGCGTGCAGGCCGACGACCGGAACACCGGCCGCCGCGTACTGCAACCGCACCGCTGTGAGCAGGGCCGACTTGCCGCAGCCGCCCGGGCCGAGCACACCGAGGACGAGGCCCGCGCTGCTGTCATCACGAATCCGTTGGAGCAGCGACTCTGCCTTGCTGATCCCGGCGACCACATCGTCGGCCACCGGGCAATCACCGGCGTCAAGGGGTGGCACTGGACACCCCCGTCACGCCGGGATCAGTCATTCGGTCGCCGACGGGCGCCTGCGGCAGGAGTTCGGACCGATCGCTGATCACGGCGGGTGCGCCGACGGCGTTTGGTGGGGCGGTCTCGGCGGCCGGCGCGGGCACTTGGATCGACGTCGTGGCCGGTGCGCCAACCGGGTTCGGCAGCGGGCTGCCGCCTGGCGAATTCCGATCGCTTGCTTGCGATGTGGCGATTGCCGAACCCGCCGAAATGATGACGGCAGCGGCAGCCACGGTCCCCACCACCCGGAGCCAGTAGCGCCGGACGCGTCGACGATGGCGACCCCGTCCGTCGGATTGATCACGCCGGCCGATGGGGCGGGCCGGCGCAGCAGGGCGCGGCGCCTCGGGTGGTCGTCCTGCCGGTTGTCCCGCCGGCAGGGGATCCGTCCGGTAAATGGTCCGGCGGTAGTTGGTCCGGCGGCGGCCGGGCAGTTGGTCCGGCGGCAGTTGGTCCGGCGGGAACTGGTCGGGCAGCACATTCTCGGTCGGGAGGTCGTCGTCGCCGGTTGCCGGATCCGCGGAATCGTCCGACCTGGCCCGCAGACCGCGCCCGGCGAGCCACGCCGCACCCAGCGAGGTCGAGGCCTCCGGGCGCGAGCCGACGACGATCGGGAGCCCGAATTCGGCTGAGATCACCTGGGCCACCAGTGGAATTCGCGAGGAGCCACCGGCCAGCACGACGGCGTCAATGTCCCGCTCGGTCATTCCGGCGGAATGTATCGCCCGGCGGGTAGCGTCCACGGTGTCGTCGATTGCATCCCGAATCAATTCTTCGAATTCGGAGCGAACAAGACGAATGCGGGATCGTCGTCCCCCGGTCAGAACTGTGACGGTCGCTTCGGTGTCGATCGACAGCAATTCCTTCGCCACGGTGCAATCACGACGAAGTTGACCGAGCGATTCCAGTACCGCCTGGTCGGTGGTCTCCGCGAGCTGGAATCCCGCAGTGCGTTGAACCCGCGTAAAGATGGCTTGATCGAAGTCGCTCCCGCCGAGCCAATCCAAACTCTGCGTCTGGCCGATCCTGATGAACCCACCATCACCGGCCCTGGCCATGACGGTGGCCTGGAAGCTGCCGCCGCCCAGGTCGTAGACGATGACGGTGCGGCCGACGCCCGGCGCGAACCTCGCCGTATCCTCGGCCGCCGCCCGTGGCTCGGAGACCAGCATGACGTCGGCAAGTCCGGCTCTGGCAAGTGCCGTAACGAGCAGTTCCTGCTTATAGGGCCCCCAACTTGCCGGATGGGTCACCGCAATCGCGTCCGGGCGGGCACCTTCTTCCGCTGCGATGTCGTCGACCAGGCGCCGGATTCCGGTGGCAATGATGTCCTCGGTCTGGCCGGTCCACTCGCCAACCATGATCGGGACCGGGTCCCCGAGTCGACGGGTGAAGTCCCGGATCACTCGTTGGGGGTTCAGCACACCCCGCTGGTGAGCGGCGACGCCGACGAGCAGTTCGTTGTCCGACTTGACATATGCAGCGGAGGGGACCGGGTCGGCGACCCGCACGTCTTCCGTTCCGTGCGGACATTCGTTGTCCCACTTGACGATTCCAGCAGTGGACAGCACCGAGCCGAAGTCAACGCCGACTGCGTACCCCATCGTCACCCCTCGCCGTACACGTACATCCCCCGCGGCAAGCGAAACCGTACCGTAACATTCGCCCATTAGGGAGGGGGTGGCGTGCATTCCACCCGTTTTGCTCACTGTTCGTGACCGATACCCCCAACGACTGCCGATGAATCAGGGTTTTTCCCCTAACCCCTTCCGACCCTCCGTGTCGCAGCAACCCGCTCCACCGCGGCGAGGTCGAGGGAAAACTCCCGATGAATCTGCGCTCGGCTCCTCCTAGGTTCGACCGAGCAGGGCGCTCGCCCTGCCTTGACCCCGAGGGGGAGCGCCGTGGTACTCGACAGTTCCAACGCACTACTGAATCTGATCCTGGGTTTGCTCAGCGACCAGCAGGCCGCAGCAGACTTCCTGGCGGATCCGCAAGGTGCCCTGAACGACGCCGGACTGGAGGGGATCTACCCGTCGGACGTCGACGCGGTCCTGCCGCTGGTACTGGACTACGCACCGGTCACCACCAACACGGCCACCGACTCGGGCAACGACAACTCGACGAACGACTCGAACAACGACTCGTCGGACAACTCGACCACCGACAACTCCGATAACTCTGATAACAGCGACAACTCCGACAACAGCGACAACTCGGTCAACGACTCGGGTAATGACAACTCCGACAACTCGGTGCACGACTCGGGCAACACCACCAGCCCGACGTCGCAGGGTTCGTTCGACCGCGAGTACAACACCAGCGGCAACCCGTCATTGAGCGGCGGCGGGTCTGCCCCGGCCGCGGCCGCAGCTGTCGCGCCGGCGGCAGCCGCAGATGACGCCCCGACCGCGATCCAGGCGATTACCAACATCCTGAACAACTACAGCTACTACACGATCGATGACCGCGACGTGATCACCGATCAGTCCGTCAACCAGTCGATCACCGCCCTCGGCGATGTCAACCAGTCCTTCGACAATCACTCCGTCCTCGCCTCCGGCGCGGCTGTTGCGGCCGGCGGTGACATCGACGGGACGATCACCACCGGCAATGGCAACGCCGTTGGCGAAGGCAACACCGTCGGTGACGGCAACATCGTGATCGACGGCGACGACAACGCCGTCGGCAACACCAGCATCCGTGACTCGGTCGTCGGCGACGAGAACATCGCACAGAACCACGGCACGGTGGTTGGTGACGACAACATCGTCGGCAACGACGGCGATGTTGCCCTCGGCACGGGCAACGCCCAGGGCAACGACGGTTCGTTCGTCGGCGACGTCGGTCAGGCCGAGAACGTCGTGGTCGGTGGCGGGAACGACGTCGGCAATGCTTCGGATTCGTTCAATGACAACTCCGACAACAGCGACAACTCGGACAACTCCACGAACGACTCCAACAACGACAATTCCGATAACTCGGTCAATGACTCGAACAACGACAATTCCGCGATAACTCGGACAACAGCGATAACTCGGATAACTCCGACAACTCCGTCGACGTCTCCGATTCGTTCAACGGCAATGACCTGTCGACCGACAACTCCGATAACAGCGACAACTCGGATAATTCCGATAACAGTGACAACTCCGATAACTCCGACAACTCGGATAACTCTGACAACTCCGATAACTCGACGAACGACCTGTCGGACAACTCGGATAACTCCACGAACGACCTGTCGGACAACTCCGACAACAGCGATAACTCGGTCAATGTTTCGGACTCGTTCACGGCCACCGACAACAGTGACAACTCCGATAACTCTGACAACAGCGACAACTCCAGCGCCGACTGGACCGACAACGCCACGAACGACTGGAGTGACAACAGCGACAACAGTGACAACTCCGATAACTCGGACAACAGCGACAACTCGATCGACGTCGCCGACTCGTTCAATGACAACTTCTCCGACAACCTCTCGGACAACACCGCGGAGGTAGCCGCTTCCTGATAGCAGCCGCGTCACCGGCCCCGCGCGCCCGCTCCGGGTTCGCGGGGCCGGTCGCGCTCTGGTAAGGCTGAACCGGGGATGCTTGAACCCGCGGCAGAAGCAACGGCAGTACCGCACTGGTCAGCACAACGCTGAGGGAGTTGTCATCGTGGAAGCACTGGGGCAGTTGATCGACCGAGCACTTGTGGTGACCAAGGGGGCCGACCGCAAGGACCTGACCGATCGGCTGACGAACACGGAGCGCCGACTAGCCGATCCCAGCGTCCGGGTGCTGGTGGTCGGTGAGTTCAAACAGGGGAAGAGCCTGCTGGTCAACGCACTACTGGGCACAGATGTCTGTCCGATCGATGACGACGTCGCGACCTCCGTACCCACTGTCATCCGTCATGGCGACGAGATCAGTCGCCGCGTTGGTCTTCGGTTCGCACCGAGGCCGGAGCCGCCGGTGACGACGTCACCCGGCCGATGATCGCCACCGAGCGTCGGTCGGTGCCGGTCGACGAGCTCGCCAAGTACGTCGCCGAATCAGGAAATCCCGGCAACGAACGAGCGCTGTCCTTCGCCGAGGTCACGCTGCCCCGGCGGTTCCTGGCCGGCGGTCTCGTCATCGTCGATACCCCGGGCGTCGGCGGGATCGGGTCGGCTCATTCCGCCGCCACCCTCGCCGCCCTGCCAACGGCGGACGCCGTTCTGCTGGTCTCCGACGCCGCCCAGGAATACTCCGAACCGGAGATCGCGTTCCTGCGCCAGGCGTTGAAGCTCTGCCCCAACGTTGCCTGCGTGCTGACCAAAACCGACCTCTATCCGCAGTGGCGCCGGGTGGCCGAATTGGACCGGGCACATCTGCAACGAGCAAAGATTGACGTTCCGCTGATTCCCGTCTCCTCGACGCTTCGGATCCACGCGATGAACACAAAGAATTCCGACCTCAACGTCGAGTCGGGGTTTCGGGCACTTTCGGATCATTTGCAGCAGAATGTTCTTGCCAGGACGTCCGACCTGTCCCGAAAGTCGGTCATCAACGACGTGCAATACGTGGCCGAGCATCTGGCGCTGTCGATCCAGGGTGAAATGGAAGCCCTCCGGGACCCGACGCACAATCAGGAGTTCGTCGCCGAGCTGGAAAAGGCGCGAACAAAGGCGAATTCGCTGCGCAAGCGGTCCGCCCGGTGGCAGAACGTTCTCAATGACGGCATCACTGATCTGATGGCCGACATCGAATACGACTTCCGTGACCGTTCGCGGATCATCACCCGGGAAGCCGAAGCGATCATCGATGCCGCCGACCCGGGTGACATCTGGGGGCAATTCTCCGAATGGTTGATGCAGCGGACGGCCGCCGCCGTCGGGGACAATTTCGTCTGGGCACACGAACGGTCGGAGTGGTTGGCCGGTCAGGTCTCCGAATGCTTCGCCGAGAGCGGCGCCAACGCGCTACCCAGGGTCCAGGTCTCCGATACCGCCGGCGTCCTCGATCCTGTCCCGGAACTCGGCGACGTCCCGACGGACCGGACCCGCCTTGGCGGAAAGATTCTGATCGGAATGCGGGGTTCCTACGGCGGGGTGCTGATGTTCGGGTTGCTGACCGGCGCCATGGGAATGGCCCTGCTGAACCCGTTCTCCTTGGGCGCCGGCGTGATGCTGGGCGTCAAGGCCTATCGCGACGACCGGCAGAACCGGGTCGCCAGGCGACAGAATGAGGCGAAGAACATCCTGCGGCGGCAAATGGACGAGGTGTCCTTGCACGTCATCAAACAGGCCAAGGACCGGCTCCGTCTGGTGCAGCGCACTCTCCGCGACCATTTCGGTGAGATCGCCGATGAGTTGCACCGTTCGCTGTCCGACTCGATCGAGGCTGCCCAACGAGCAGCGAAGACCGGTGCCGCAGAGCGGGATCGGCGGCTCGCCGAACTCCGCGTCCAGCTGACCCAGATCGAAGGGCTGCAAAGGCAGACCATGTCCCTGATGCCCGGTGCGCGGGTCAAGAAGGAACTCGCTGCATGAGCGAGCGCCAGCGAGCGAATCCATGTGCCAGATGCCGGCAATCCGCGAGGAACGAGCGGACAGCCGGCATGAGCGAGCGCCAGCGAGCGAACCATGTGCCAGATGCCGGCAATCCGCGAGGAACGAGCGGGGAGCCGGCATGAGCGAGCGCCAGCGAGCGAACCATGTGCCAGATGCCGGCAATCCGCGAGGAACGAGCGGAAAGCCGGCATGAGTCCCGTTGAACGGTCAGGCACCCTTGCCGTTCGCGCGCTGCTGACCGACGCCGCGGATGCCTACAAAGACAACCCGCAGGCGGCCGGCGTGTTGCGGCAGCACCTGAACCGGGTGGACGAGCCGCTCCGGGTGGCAATCGCCGGGAAGATGAAGGCCGGCAAGTCCACGCTGCTCAACGCCCTGGTGGGTGAGGAGATCGCACCCACCGACGCCGGCGAATGCACCAAGGTGGTCACCTGGTACGAGTACGCCGCGACGCCGCGGGTCAGCATGCAGGTTGACGGCGGTCGCAGCCAATCACTCCCGGTCCGGCGGATCGACGGCAAGCTCACGATCGACCTTGCCGGTCGCCGCGCCGAACATGTCGAGCGCCTGCTCGTGCAGTGGCCATCGCGAAGCCTGCAGACCAACACCTTGATCGACACCCCGGGGATCGATTCATTGTCGACGGAGGTCTCCGGTCGCACGACGAGGTTCCTCACCCCAGCCGACGAGCCGTCCGCCGCCGACGCCATCGTCTATTTGCTGCGGCACCTGCATTCGACCGACGTACGCTTCCTCGAGTCGTTTCACGATCAGGCAGCCGGCCGGGCGACCATGGTGAACACGGTCGGGGTGCTGTCCCGTGCCGACGAGATCGGCGCCGGCCGGCTCGATGCCCTGGTCTCCGCCCAGCGGGTGGCCCGTCGTTACCGCGAGGACCCCACGGTTCGGCAGCTCTGCCAGACCGTCGTGCCCGTCGTCGGGCTGCTCGCGCAGACCGGTCGCACCCTCCGGCAGGCCGAATTCGAGGCCCTGCAGTCGCTGGCCGATTACCCGCGGGACATCACCGAATCGCTGCTGCTGTCGGTCGACAGATTCGTCCGCAGTGACGCGCCGGTGACCGTGGACGCCGAGACACGCGAGCACCTCCTGGAGCGGTTCGGTGTCTTCGGGGTCCGGCTGTCGATCACGATGATCAGAGCCGGTTTCCGGGATGCCACCGCTCTGGCCGCTGACCTGGTCAAACGCAGCGGTCTTGACGAGCTGCGACGGCTGCTCGCGGTGCAGTTCACCGAACGCCGAGACCTGTTGAAGGCCCGGTCCGCACTGCTGGCACTCGATCGGATCCTCCGGGATCAGCCCCTGCCAGGCACCCAATCCCTGAGCGATGAGGTCGAGCGGATCTTCGCCGGTGCCCACGAGTTCAAGGAACTGCGCCTGCTCAGCGCGCTGCGGGCGCCGGGTGTCGACCTACCACCGGCGGCCGCGACCGAGGCGGAGCGGTTGCTCGGCGGTTTGGGCACGTCCGCGGAGGTCAGGGTCGGGCTGGAGCGCGGTGCGTCAGCCGTGCACGTGCGGCAGGCAGCCGCCGATGCGCTGCGGCGCTGGCGTGAACGTGCCGAGAGCCCGCAGACCGACCGGATGACCGCGTCCGCCTGCCGGATCGTCACTCGGAGCTGCGAGGGTGTCCTGGCCGGCGTCGTTCGCTGAGGCCCCGCCACCGGCCAATTCACCACCGGCTTTCAGGGTGACTCGGCAGCCGACCGAGGTTTGGTGCGGAACCAGACATTCGCGTCCGGTCGGTACATCAACACGATGGCGACGAGCACCAGCAGGGCCTGCAGGGCAATGCCGATCAGCACGTAGCTGCGGTTGGCGACCGCCGCGTCGTCCGACAGGGCGTCCACCGCGATCAGCGAGACCGGCACCGCAACCACGCCGACGACCAGCAGCGCGATGCGCGCCCAGTTCTGCCGCTTCACCATCAGGATCGCGAAGACCACCTCGAGCACGATCGGCAGCGCGAGCGATGCGATCGCGATCCAGACGGTGACAGTGACCGCCCGCTCCAGCGAGACGGCCGTTGCGTTGGGGGTTTCGATCAGGGCGATCGCCCGCTGATGGGCCCTGACATCTGTGAGCCTGGAAACGGCGTAGGTGATCGCGATCATCGGGAAAAGGCAGCTGGCCAGCCAGGCCCACAGGGCGAGCCGGACGCTCTGCGGGGCCGGCGTCGGCAGTGAATCCAGCGGAGAGCGGATCGCGGACGCCCTCGGCGGGCGGGGCGGTTGGGCCGGGCCGGGCAAGGGCGGCGTCGGACGATTCGAACCCGACCTTGGCGGTCGGGCAGGTTGGCTTGGGCCGACCACCGATGGCAGGGCTGTCTGACTGTCGGGACTTGGCCTCGCAGGCGGTCCCCCCGCTGACTGCGTCACGCCACTGAGAGTAAGGGACTCCGGCAGGATGCACTGCGTTGCACCGAAGGCGCTACCCGTTCGAAACCGGGTGTCGCCTTGCTGCCACCGGATGGACTTCGCATCGAAGACCGTGTGGTTGGATCGGTCGCAATGGTCAGAACAGCCGCTCGGCGGCGGCCTCGGTCGGTGTCTCCAATTCCAGCAGGAATGCCTTGCGGTCGAGGCCGCCGGCGTACCCGGTGAGCTTGCCGTTCGACCCGACTACCCGGTGGCACGGGACGATGATCGACAGCGGGTTCTGCCCGTTGGCTGCCCCGACCGCGCGGGCCAACGCCGGGCCGCCGAGGGCGGCGGCCAATTGGCCGTACGTTCTGTCTCGCCGTAGGGAATTTGCTTCAGCTGCGCCCAGACCTTGTGCTGGAACGCATTCCCTCGCGGCTGGAGCTCGAGGTCGAAATCGCGTCTGTCGCCGGCGAAATACTCGGTCAACTGACGACGGGCGTCGGCGAACGCTTCGTCGTCGCGTGGTCCGAAGGTCTCGCTGTCGGGGCGGCGGACATGCTCGGGGAAGTACACACCGCACAGCGCATCGTCATGCCCGACCAGGGTCAGCTCCCCGACGGGGGAGTCGACAACCGCATGCACGACAGACACGTTTCGATGTCATCGGACCAGCTACAACCGGGCGAGCAGTTCGGTCTTCTTGGCCGTGAACTCGTCGTCGGTCAGAAAGCCCTTATCCCGCAGGCCGGCCAGGGTTTCGATGGCCGCGCCGATTTCCGCCGGCGTGGTCGCTGCACCGCCAGGTGGGCCGACCGGTCGCGGCGGAGCCGCCGGTGTGGCGGGGCGTGGCGGAGTCATCGGTGGAACGGGTGGTGGCGCCGGGGTCTCGGGGTGCGGCGCCTCCTCGACCGGGGTGCCGGCCGGGACTGGGCCGGCCGCCGGTGGGGGCGTCCGGACACTGAACTGCGATTGACCCTGCCGTTGCCCGGGATTGACCGGTGCCCGAGGTGGCGCGACGTTCGGGGTGGCCGGGCCGGGCGGGGTCGACGAACCGGCGGGCGCGGCACCGCGGTCAGCGACGTGCAGCGAGTCGACCGTGAACGTGCCGAACTGGCTGGAGAACTCCAACGACCCACGGCCGCCCTGCTGCTGTTGGACGCCGGAGATCGAATGCTCGCCGGTGTCGTACAGGGTGATCGCATTGCCGCGGCGGATCGCGAGCCGCCGCGGGCCTGGGAAGTACGCATAGGAGGCGTCGTTCTGGCCGCCGGACGAGCTGGGCCGACCCAATTCCGCCGGCCACCAGTCACCCCCGAACGACCCGAACGGTGCGCCGGCGGCAACGCGGTCCGGCACCGTGACCAGCACCGCACCGGAGGCCATTTGCGAGGACAGTTCCGAGCAGATCCCGCTCACGGTCGACTGCAGACCGGAGTTGAACATGTCACCGACCATCGTCATCCCGCCGCGCATCCACTGCCCGCTGCCGCCCAGATCCGGATGGGAGAACTGCGCCATCGCGCCACCGCCTCTGATGACGGCGTCCAGCAGATTTCTGACCGCTCCGTCGCTGACGTGGTAGCGCCGGGCGAGGTCGGCAACGGCCGCCTCACCGGCCGGGGTAAGTGGTGCAGACATCGGCGAACCTTCCAGATCGTGGGCGCGGTAAGGGTATCCGGCGGTGTTGCCTGGAAGGATTGAGCCCATGAGCCCGAGCGTGCACCTGCACTGGCCGAAGGAACGGCCGGTCCGGACGATCATCGGGTTCCTCGGCATAGCGCTCGGCGCCAAGGTCGTGCACCGGGTCAGGTACGACCGGGTCGGCCACATTCCGGCGACCGGACCGGCAATCGTGGTGGCCAACCATTTGTCGACCACCGAGACCCTGGCGATGGCCCGGCTGATCACCGGGCACCACCGGTTTCCGCATTTCCTGGCCAAGGCCGAGGTCTTCACCTGGCCCGTCATCGGCCGGCTGTTCCGGGCAGCCAGGCAGATACCGGTGTTCCGCGGTTCGGACCGGGCGGGCGACTCGCTGGCGGCAGCGGCCAGGGAGATCGAACGCGGGCACGTCGTCTGCCTGTACCCAGAGGGGCACCTCACGTCTGCACCCGACCTGCGACCCGGCCCCGGCAAGACCGGAGCCGCCCGACTGGCCCTCGCTCATCCCGCGACACCCGTTGTGCCGGTTGGTATGTGGGGTCCGAAGCCGGGTCGCAAACACATCTGGCACCGGCATACGGTTCGACTGGTCGTCGGTGAACCGATCAACCTGACGGAGTGGGACGGGGCAACCGACGCCGATTCCTACCGGATCGCCACCGAACTCATCATGATCCGCATCACCGAGCTCGCCGAAGTGGCTCGGGGCTCCCGGTTCGATGACGAGGAACGGCCCACCGCCTGAACCCGTTGTTGTCTGGCGCATCTCGGTTGAATCCTTGCTATCGGCGAAACTGGCTGTCGATGCACCCGACCCTCGGTAGAACGTTGCTGTCGGGGTCCATGGCTACGGTCGTTGATGTGACCGAGCCGGCATACCTGACAGCTACCCGCACCTCCTACGACACGGTCGCGCGGGACTACGCGGAACTCCTCGACACCGAGTTGCAGCACAAGCCGTTGGACCGGGCAATGCTGGGGGCGTTCGCCGATTCCGTGCAAGCTGCCGGGGGCGGGCTCGTCGCCGACCTCGGTTGTGGGCCCGGCCGGATCACCGCGCATCTCGCCCACCTTGGACTGACGGCATTCGGCATCGACCTCTCCCCGGGAATGGTCGACGTCGCCCGGCTGGCCCATCCACACCTGCGCTTCGACGTGGGTTCAATGGCGGCACTCGACATTCCGGACGGCGAGCTGGCCGGGATCGTTGCCTGGTACTCGATCATCCATACCCCCGAAGAGAGGTTGCCGACGGTATTCGCCGAGTTCGAACGCGTCCTCACCCCGGGTGGCTACCTGCTCCTCGGATTTCACATCGGCAATGAACGCCGGCACCTGACGCAGGCGTACGGCCATTCCGTCGACATGGTCTCCTACCGTCTTCCGGTCGACCTGGTCGCGGACCTGACCCGGCAGGCAGGCCTGGTTGTCGAGGCGCGGTTGGTCCGCGCGCCCGGCCTTCTGGAGAAGGTCGAACAAGGATTCCTCCTGGCTCGAAAGCCTGTGATCTCCTGAGCTTGTGCCGTTATCCGAACACTTGTACGATCTGTTGGTGACGAGAGCTACCCAGCCGACGCAGCGTGGATACGACTCGTGTCCGCCCGGGCACTCAGGTGTCTGTTGGGCATCGGCCATCGGAACGGCCCGCCACGAAATACCCCTGGCGGGTTGGGACGCCGCGTTCGAGTTGGCCGCCCGACTGCTGACCGACGGCCGAAAGGAGTGCCTCTGCCGGCGGTCACGACGCGGACGGGGACAGATCAGGTAGCCCAGGGCGCCCACCCGCATCGCCGTGAGCCGTGCCGGCGACTGCATCGAACTCGGTCTGCAGCGCGTCCATCAGGACGGGCAGGTCCGGCACCTGGTCCGGATCGGCGATCACCGACACCGTGAGCGTGCCGGCGTAGGACAGCGCAACGAAGATGACTGTGACATTGCCCAGATCCTCGACCGCGATGGGGACAATCGACTCCACGGGCGATCCGGCCAGTGACAGCAGCTGACCGGGTCCTCGGACGTTGCTGATGATGGTGTGAAAGCGGTGCTGCCGCCGCAGGTACACGCGATACCCGCCCATCGCCGCGATGGCGCGGAACAGTGGTCCGACCAGCGCGGCCGGTGACGGCGCGGCACTGATTGCTCGTGCCGCCCGAACCCTGGCCGAGATCAGCCGGAGACGATCGGTGAAGCTCCCGCTGCCGGGGATCTCGATCACCAGCACAGCGACGTCATTTCCCAGTTGTCCGGTGGTTCTCGGGTGTCGGCCCGCAACCGGAACGGTGACCCGGAAGAAGTCCAGGGTCTCGCCGCGGGACAACAGCACGTCACGCAGGGCCGCGCCGACGACGGCCAGCAGTGCGTCGTTCACCGTTGCCCCGTCGGTCTTGGCCAGGGCGTGCAGGGCCGCGAGGTTCACCCGGGCGACCCCGATCTGCCGTCGCGGACCTGTCGGGTGCAGCAGCGAGCAGTCACCGGCGGGCGGTGGATGCAGGCCGCCGGCCGACCGGAATGATCCGGGCAGTTGCCGCAGCGCCGCAGGCAGCGCGCGGATCGCCTGCCACCGGGACTGCATCGCGTCGGTGGCCAATTCATGCGCGGTGGGCCGGGCCCGATCGTCGGCCGGCCCTTCCACCATCGTGGTGGGCACGACACCGTCCATCAGGCTGGCCAGCACGGCGAGACCGCCGATGCCGTCGGCCAGCACGTGGTGCAGCACGAGGATGAGCGCCACCTTGTCCTCGGCGAGGCCACTGACCAGCACTGCTACCCACCGCGGGCGGGACGGTGGAAGAGCATCGGCGCAGATCGTCGCGGCCATCCCGAGCAGTGCGGTTTCATCGCCCGGCGCCGGGCACGATTGCCGGCGAATGTGCCGGGCAACGTCGAACTGCGGATCATCGACCCACACCGGACGCCCGCAGCCGATCGGCGCACTGACCAGACGCTGCCGCAGTCGTGGCAGGCGATGGGTGCGCTCGTCGATCACCCGCCGGAGGTCATCGATGTCGAGGTTCGGCCCACCCGTCAACATCAGCACCGCGCCGACGCAGTTCGGGACCTGGCCGCCGGATTCCGTCGCCAGCATCACCAGGTCGTTCGTACTCGCCCGATCGACCGTCACCCCAAGCCCCTGTCCGTCCCGTCCAGGGTGCGGCCCGCGAGCACGGCCGACCAGGGCCGAACGTCACCTTGCGGAGCGCAATCTACGGCCGCTGACCGGCCCGCCGGTTCGCCGCCGCCAGCCGCACGCCGTAGGTGAGGACTGCGCCGCTGACGATCACCAGGGCCAGTGCGGCGTAGGCGTCCGGACTGACGAACAGCACGGCATTGGTGAACGCGGCCCCTACCAGGCACAAACCATTCAACAAGCCCGGTGTCCGCGCTTCGGTCACCTGCAAGGCCGCGGCGACCGACAACCCGATCAGCACCAACGGCATCGCGACAACGCCGAGCAGAATGACGAAGACCAACCGTTGCTGCCCGGTCAACACGGTGGCGAAGACGAACACCCCCGCCAAGCCGCCGATCAGTGATGCCCAGCGAAAGAGCCACAGGCCCGCTTGTTGCAGTCGCAGTTGACGTTCGGTCATGACGAGCTCCTCGTTCGGGCTTGCCCGAACGTCCTCGTTGACGCCGGGGAGCCGTCAGCCGCAACCGGAGTCGCCGCGGACCGCAATGTCCACCCGAGACCATCTTGGCCCACCGGGCCCGGCAAATGCACATCCGGACAATGGCGGTGCCGGATCCGGGATCGGCGGCGAGCCGGTCGGCGAGTGTCAGTGTTCGGGATGCAGCGGTGAATGGGTCGCGCCGACCTGGTGCAGGAGCGCGTGGATCTGATCGCTGGCGATACTCCAACGCCGTTCCCGACCGGAGCGGGTTGACCGGACGATTCCGCGAACCCGCAGCGCGGCCAGAGCGTGCGACGTCGCGTTGGCCGACATGTCGACCGCCTCGGCGAGATCCGTCACGCAGATACCCGGGGCGTAGTGCACCGCCAGCAGGATCCGGAGCCGGTTGGTGTCCGACAACGCCTGAAAGAGATCCGCCCAATCGTCGATGACGTCCGGTCGGGCAGCGCCCAGCGTCGTGACCGGCTCCGGGACAGGTGCGTTGGCCGGGTGGTCGACGTGCTGGTGCGGCCCGGCGATCGGCGGCGGATGCTCGCCCGGCGCTGCAGTCACCAGCCCAGTGTGGCATCGAGCGGGCCGCCACTGGTCCGAACATCCCCCGAGTCGTTGAATTCCCATCGGCGCACAAGAGCCGCATCATCGGTTGGCCAGAGATGGAGCATCGCGGCGATGATCCGACAGCGATCCAGACGCAACCGCCGGCATGCCGTCGGCCAACGGGAGACCAACCAAAAGGAGCAGGTCGGCGGGCTGTGGGCCCACTGACCTGCTCCTCTGGTGGCCAGGGCCGGGATCGAACCGGCGACCTTCCACTTTTCAGGCGGACGCTCGTACCGACTGAGCTACCTGGCCAACAGAACGGGCCGGTCCCACTCTCGTGGATCCGGCCCGATCAGCGACCCCGACGGGACTTGAACCCGCGACCTCCGCCGTGACAGGGCGGCGCGCTAACCAACTGCGCTACGGGGCCTTGGCATCGGCTCTCTTCCTGACCTTAGTCGATCCGAGAACCGCGTACCCCCAACGGGATTCGAACCCGTGCTACCGCCTTGAAAGGGCAGCGTCCTAGGCCGCTAGACGATGGGGGCTGGGCCGTAAAACCCGCCTCCAACGGCTTGCCGTTGGGAGCTTCGAAAGCATACGGCACCCCGGTGGAGACCTCCAAAACCTACCTCACCCGCGGGGCTGCTCCGGCACGTCGGGGCTTATCGGCGAACTCGGCCAGCAATTTCGCCAGGCCGGCAGGGTCGGCCTCGGCCAGCTCGGCCAGTGAGTCGCGGGCCCGATCGAGGGCGCCGAGCCGATATTCGTCCTTCTTGGTCTTGATCTCCAGGCAGATCTCGCGGAGCTTGGCCAGAGCGTCCGCCGGCACCTGCGTGCCCTCCGCGAGCGCCAGCACCAGCGCGGTCAGCGGTCCCAGTTGGGCGCCGTAGGTCGCGACGTCGCGGACGATCTCGCCCTCGAGATCGGGATCACCGCGCCCGTTGACGGTGACAGTCGGCGAGAAGACCCGCAGCCATTGGCTGACATCACCGCTGAGCGGCTGGTGCGAATCGGACACCTGGTCGACCGCACCCCAGTTCGGCAACCAGGGCGCCCACGGGTTCAGAGCCATGGCTCACTGTCGCATTCGACCGATTCGTGCACCAAACGCTTTATGCCGCTTCCCAGTTGCCGGGTCGGTCCGACGAACTCGCGCACCGCGGGGAACATCCGGGTGTCAGCCGGGCGGATGTCCGGGCGGGGTGGGGCTCAGCCGGCTGGCGGCGCCCCACCCCCGAACCCGGCACCCCCGGCACCGCCGAACCCGGCCGCCCCGGCACCGCCACGCGCACCGGTGCCGCCACCACCGAGGGCACCGGCGCCGCCGAGCGCACCTGCACCGCCCAGGGCACCGGCACTGCGGGTGCTCGCCGTCGAGGTCGGCAGCGCCTCGGTCAGGTCGGCCAGCATCACCGATTGGCCGGCGGTCAGACCGGTCACGATCTGCGTCAGATCGGTGCCGATGGCTCCGACGGTGACCTCGGCCGTGCTGGTCGCGCCGTTGTCGACGACCGTCACCGTCGTCCGGCCCCCCGCGGTGTGCACCGCGGAGCTGGGCACCGTCAGCACGTTGTCGACCTGGCCGATGGTGATCGAGACCGTTGCTCCGGAGCCGGTGTAGAGGGTCGTGCTGATCGGATCGAGGGCGACAACAACCGGGAAGGCCGTCACGCTGCTGGTTGTCGATGACGACTTGAGCGTTCCGATGCTCGCGACCGTCCCGGTGAGCGGGGTGTCCACTCCGTCAACCCGGACCGCGGCCTGTTGGCCGACCTTGATCTTGTCGACGATCGTCAGCGCTGCCGTCGTCGCGACCTGGTACTTCCCGGGAGCAAGGACGGTGATCACCGCAGTGCTCGAAGCGGCGGTGACGGTCGAACCGGCCGTGATGGACACTGCGGCGACGGTGCCGGCCAGCGGGCTCGTCAGGGTCGCCGCCGCCAGGTTCTGCTGCGCGATCTGCACGTTGAGCTGGGCCAGGTCGATGGCGGCCTGATCCGCGGTCAGGTCCTCGGCCGTCGCAACGGTGGTCGCACCCGCGCCGCCGCCCGCCGATCCGCCGGCCGCCGCGCCCGTCCCCGAAATGGAGCCGGACCCTGATGCGGTGCCCGTGCCCGATGCGGTGCCCGTGCCGGAAGTCGATCCTGCACCGGAGGTGGCGCCGGTGCCCGATGACGACGAGCCCGTCCCGGTCGAACCTCCCGAGGAACCGGTGCCGGCGAATCCGGACGCGGTTCCGGACGAAGCCCCACCGGCCGCGGACGCGCGGGCCGCCGTGCTGCCCGAGCCGGAGCCGCCGGTCGACCCGGCGCCGGGTGTACCTGCACCGCCGCCGGTAAGGCCGGTGTCGACTGGAGTGGCCGTCGACGGCGAACTGCTCTGCGAACCCGCCGAACCCGCCAGCCGAGCGTTGGTCAAGGCAATGACCGCTGCATTCAGGTTCGCCTCCAGATCGATCTGATCGGATTGCGACGAGGCAACTGCCGTCTGCGCGGCCTGCACCGCCGTCAGCGCGGCCTGACAGGACGCCAGGGCACCGGAGACGTCATCGCCGGTGACGGTCTGAGTGGTCGTTGCGGTGACGGTTGTCGGCGCGGTTGCCGTTGTGGTGGCGGTCGCCGGCGGTGTTCCGGTAACGGTTGTCGGCGCTGTTTCCGTTGTGGCGGCGGTTGCCGGCGGGTTTGCGGTGGCGGTCACCGTCTCCGTTGCGGTCGCGGTCTCCGTTTCCGTCGCGGTTTCGGTGGCTGTTGTGGTCTGGGTGTCCGTCTGCGTCACCGTCGTCGGGTCGGCACTCGTCGTCGATTCGGTGGACGTCGGCGAACCGGTCGACGGATCGGGATCGTTCACCGGTTCGGCCCTGACGGCAGCCGGCACGACGACCGCGTTGACCGCACGGCGCAATGCCGCCGGCGCAACCGTCGAGGATGCCGGTGTGCTGGTCGGCGTCGCGGTGGAATCGGAGGTGGCACCGGCGGTGCTTCCGGGCGTGACGGCCAGCACGGGCGCACAGATGGTCTGCTGGTCTGCAAGCGCCCGATTGGCCGCGGTGATCCCTGTGTCGACCTGCTGCTGCTGGGTGATGACGGCCTGCTGAGCGGCCTTGACGGTGGCCACCAGGTTGGCGACGTTGTTGGCCTGGTCGGCAGCACCCGTGCCCCCGCTCGGTGCCCCCGACGATCGAGTGGGCGCAGCTGCTGAGGTGGTTGGTGACGTGGTTGCCGGTGAACCGGTTCCGGCGGTGGCGATCGGGGCGACAGCCGCGGCCGAGCCGGAGGCACCGGAACCTGACGAACCAGAAGCCGGAACCGAACCGGAACCTGGATCCCGGAACCTGTCGAGCCGAACCGGTACCCGACGATCCCGAACCGGAGCCCGAACCCGCCACGCTCCCCGAGCCGGACCCGGATGCGGTCGATCCTGCCGATAAACCGGTGCCCGCCGCGGTCGTGCTGGTCGAGGAATCCGAGCTGGTGTCGGCGGTCTGACTCGCGGTGTCGGTTGCCAGTTGCTGTTGATCCCTGGCCAGGTCGGCGTTGGCCGTGTCGAGGGCCGCCTGCAGGTCAACCGGGTTCATTGTCGCCAACGTCTGACCGGCAGTCACGGTGTCGCCGACCGCCACGTCGACCGTCGTCACGGTTCCGGCGACCGCGAAGGCGGCGTCGGCCCGGTCGACCGCGCTGACGGTTCCGACGGAGTTCTCGATCTGCTGGACCGACCCGGTGGCAACCAGCGCGGTGCGGTACGTGGGCGAGGCGTTGCTCGTCCGCGCGACCGCGATACCGGCACCGGCGATGGTCAGCGCAATGACCGCAGCGGCCGCCGCCAGCACCCGTCGACGGCGTCGGCGGGCAACCCTGGCCGCAGCGGCCGCCGACCTCGCCCTGGCCGGTGGACGCGTCGGCGCGGCGCTCACAGTTGCTGCAGCGTCAGCATTCTCGGAGCCATCCGGCTTCTCCGGCTCGACAGCGGGCAATTCGGCGCCGGATTTCAAACCGTCCGGAAGCAGCTCGTCAGGCTGGGGTCCGTCAGGCTGGGGTCCGTCAGCCTGGGGTCCGTCGACCATGTCAGCCGCCCGCGGTGGACGGCGCAACGCCCGCGCCGGAACCGCCCTGACCGGAACCGGCCTGTCCGGGGCCGCCCTGACCGAATCCACCTTGGCCGTTGCGACCGCGCCCGAAGCCGGTGTTGCAGGTGGTCGAGCCGGCCGGCGGGGCGCTGACCGCGATGCTGGTCGCCGTCACCGCGCCCTTGCTGTCGGCGCTGCCCTGCACGACCGCGCACTTGCCCACCACGAGCGCGTCCGACGCCGCGGTTGCTGTCTTGGTGAACGTCGTCGTAGTTGTGACGGTGACCGACCGGTCGGTGGTCTGGTTGCTGGTCGGATCGGTCACGGTCACCACGATGACGTCGCCGGAGACCGACGAGACGGTGCCGGAGGCACGTTCACCGAAACCACCAGCACCAGCGCCGTTCGGGCCACCACCGTTCGGACCCGCACCGTTGGGGGCGCCGCTGGGCATCACTCCACCGTCAGGCGCCGCCGCACCACTCGGCAACGCGCCCCCGCTCGGCAACGCGCCCCGCTCGGCAATGCGCCCCCGCTCGGCACGGGGCCGCCCGGGAAGCCGCCGCCGGGCGCCCCGCCGCCGAAGCCGCCGGCATCGTGCAGACCCCGTCGACCGGATCCCGCAATTGCACGATTGTCGCGGTGAACGGGCCGGTGTTCGCACTGGTCGCGCCGGAACTCGGCGCGGCCGCCGAGGATGGTGCCGCGCTTGCCGTTGCCCCACTGGACGTGGCGGCACCGGCCGCCGGGATCGCCGCCGCGGTGATGCAGCTGCCCACCGTGACGGCCGACAGCTCGACCGGCTGGCTGTCGGTGAAGGTGGTGGAATCCGAGTAGTTGACCGTGGTCTGCGCGGTGGCCGACTGCACCTGAATGGTGCCGGCGGCAACCGCGGCGATGGTCCCGGCGGCCGCGGATCGCACCCCGCCGTTCCGGCTCGCCTGCCCACCTCCCTGGCCGCCCTGCGACGCCTGACCGGAAGCGGGAGCGCTCGCCGTTCCGGTGTCGGCGGCGACGGCGGCCCCGCTGGTGGAGGAACCGCAGGCGGCGACCAGCCCGACGATCAACGCCAGACCGCCGGTCGCCGCGGCAATCGTCCAGGACCGGCGGGACCGAGTCGGGCCGGCAGCGGAGCGAGGCAGGTCGGGTGCGTCATTCATGATCGTTCCTTCGTGAGAGTGCTGGTGGAGTAACAGGTTTGACGGAGACAGTCGACGCGATTGCGCGGGCATCATTCGCTGCGCAGCGCGTCGATCGGAGCCATCCGGGCGGCCCGGGTGGCCGGGTAGACGCCGAAGACGATGCCGATGCCAACGGCGATCGCGATCGACCCGATCACCGCGGTCGGCGAGATGACGATGGTGGTGTCGAGCAGGCCGGGCAGGACCTTCGCGCCGGCGATGCCGAGCGCCGCCCCGAGCAGACCGCCGGCCAACCCGAGCACGACGGCCTCCACCAGGAACTGCCGGCGGATCGCGGTCGGCGGCGCACCGAGGGCCTTGCGCAGCCCGATCTCCCGGGTCCGCTCGGTGACCGAGACCAGCATGATGTTCATCACGCCGATACCGCCGACCAGCAACGACAGCGCGGCGATGCCGGTCAGCAGGATGGTCAGCGTCTTGGACACCGAGGTCGCGGTGGCCAGCAGCGACTGCTGGCGACTGATGGTGAAATCGGCCGTCGCGACCGAGGCGGACTGGTGCAGGTTGAGCAGCAGCGCCTGCGCCTCCTGGTAGGCGGCGGACAGGGCGTCGGCCGATTGCGCCTCCAGGTAGATGGTGGACACGGCGTTGCGGCTGGACCCGCCGACCAACCGGTTGGCGGAGGTCGACAGCGGCACCAGCGCCTGGTCGTCCAGGTTCGCCGACGCGTCGGAGCCGGCCGGTGTGAGCACCCCGACGACGCTGAACTCGATGCCGTTGATCGTCACGGTCCGGCCGACCGCGGTCGGTGGAGCCGAACAATTCGGTGGCGGTCTCGGAACCGAGCACCGTGACGGCGGCGACGTCGGCGTCGTCCTGGTCGGTGAGGAAGCGGCCCGCCGCGAGGGTTCTGGCCCGGACGTCGAGCCAGGACGGCGACGTCCCGACGACGGTGGTCGTCCAGTTGGTGCTGCCGGCCGTCAGCGACAACGAGCGTGTTCTTGATCGGGGCGACGGCCTTGATGTCCGGCGCGGCCACCGGGGAGGCCAGCGCATCGGCATCGCTGATGGTCAGGGTCGAGGCCGAGCCGAAGCCGCCCCGAACGCCGCCGGTGGTCGTGCTGCTGCCGGGCGAGACGATCAGCAGGTTGCTGCCCAGCGAGCTGATCCGGGCGCCGACCTCCTGCTGGCTGCCCAGGCCGAGGCCGACCGTCAGCACCACGGCGGCGATGCCGATCAGGATGCCGAGCATGGTCAGCCCGGACCGCAGCCGATGGCTCCGGATGGCATCCCAGCCGGTGCGAAAAGTCTCCAGCCAGTTCACGTCGCGCCGCCGGAATCATCGGATTGGATCCAGCCGTCGCGGACCCGGACGATCCGCCTGGCGCGCTGCGCGACCTCGATCTCGTGGGTGATCAACACGATCGTCCGGCCCTGCGCGTGCAGTTCGTCGAACAGCGCGAGCGCGTCATCGGTGGCGACCGAATCGAGGTTGCCGGTCGGCTCGTCGGCCAGGATCAGCGCCGGGTCGGAGACCAGCGCCCGGGCCACCGCCACCCGCTGCTGCTGGCCGCCGGACAGCTCGCCGGGCCGGTGCCCGACCCGATCGGCCAGCCCGACCCGGTCCAGCGCCTCGATCGCCCGCCGCTTGCGTTCGTCCCGCTTCACCCCGGCGTAGGTCAGCGGCAGCTCGACGTTGCGCCAGGCGTTCAGCGACGGCAGCAGGTTGAACTGCTGGAAGACGAAGCCGATCTGCCGGTTGCGGACCTCGGCGAGCTCGACCTCGTCCATCTCGCCGACGTCCTCGCCGGCCAGCAGGTAGTCGCCGGCGCTCGGCACGTCCAGGCAGCCGATGATGTGCATCAGGGTCGACTTGCCGGACCCGGACGGCCCCATGATCGCCACGTACTCGCCGCGGTCGATCCGCAGGCTGACCCCTTGCAGCGCACGCACTTCCAGTGAGCCGGTGCGGTAGACCTTGGTGACGTCGTGCAGTTCGATGACCGGGATCGGGCCATCGGTCCGGTCCGGAACGGTGCGTTCGGCGTCGAACACCGCGGTGTGCGTACCCGCAACGTCGCCGGCGGCATGCCGGCCGGTCGGGTCGACAGCAGGATCCGGCACGGGCGGTTGCTGTCCCCAGGTCAGGATGTCCAACGCCATCTCAGCCACCCGCCGGAGCGCCGGGAATGCGCGCCCGGGAAGCCACCGGCGCCGGTCCCGCCCGGGAGCCCACCAGTGCCGCCCGGGAACGCCACCGGTACCACCGGTGAACCCCCGGCGCCGCCGGTGAAGCCACCCGTGCCGCCGGTCCGCCCGGTTCCGGTCCGTCCCGGTGCCCGTCCGGCCGGCACCGGTGGTGATGGTGACGACCACCTCGTCGCCCTCGGCGAGACCGGAGGTGATCTGGGTGTTGGTGCCGTCCGAGTCGCCGACGCCGACCGGGGTCGATACCTGCTGATCCCCGGACATCTTGTCGACGACGGTCTGCCCGTCGACGGTGTGGATGGCGGCGCTGGGCACGGTCAGGACGTCGGTCAGTTGCTGGTAGATCAGCGTGACGGTGGCCGATGTCCCGTCATGCAGGCCGGTCGGTGTCCCGGTCACCGTGACCACGACCGGGTAGCTGGCGGTGTCGCCGCTTGCGGTGGAGATCAGCCCGATGGAGGTGATGGTGCCGAACAGCGGATCTGCCGAGCTGGTGACGGTCAACTGCGCCTGGTCGCCAACCGCAAGCAGGCCGATCTGCGCGTCGTCGACGGTGACGTCGACCTTCCAGGAATCCATGCCGACGATGACGAACGCGGCACCGGACGGTGCTGCTGGACGTGCTGCCTGCGCTCGATGAGCCACCCGTGGCGGCGGGCCTTCGACCCCGAAGTCCCGCTGCTGGAGCCGGTGCTCGAGCCCGTCGAGCCCGCCGCGCCCGTTGATGAGCTGAGCGGCGGATGTTGTTGTGCCGGTGACCTTCTGCCCGACGGTCACGTTGACCGTCGACACGACGCCGTCGATGGGCGAGGTGAGGGTGGGCGAGTTCAGCGCGGTCTGCGCGGTGTCGACCGCGGTCTGCGCGGTGCTGATCGTCGTTTGATCGACGGCGACCTGCTGCTGCGCCGTCGTCACCTTGGCCTGGGCGGTGGTGGTGTCGTCGCCGGCGTCCTGCGCGGTGGTCAGCGCGTCCTGCGCGGTGGTCAGTGCCGTCTGATCGCTGACCAGCGTCGCCTGCGCCTTGGCCAGCGTGAGATTGGCGGTGGCCAGCGTCTGCTGCATGGTCAGCGTGTCGACGGTGGCCAGCGGCTGACCGGCGGTCACCTGTTGTCCGGCGGCGACGTCGACCGCGGTGACGGTCCCGCTGGCGACGAACGAAACATCCTGCTGCACAGCCGGTGTCAGCGTGCCCGAGGTGGCGATGGTCTTCTTGATGGTGTCCGTGGCGGCGGCCACTGTCCGGGTGACGGTGGTCGGGGTGGCGGCGACCGCAGTGGTGTCCCGGCCGAGGAACCACCAGGCGCCACCGGCGATCGCCAGTCCGCCGATCAGCCCGACCAATCCGGCAGCAAGGGTCTTCCGGCCGGGCAGGTGTTTCTTGATTCCCATGTTCGATGCCTTCTTCTCGTCGCCGGCGCCGAGCGCGCGACCGAGCCGAAGCCTTCGCAGGCAAGCTGTGAGGACGCCCAGGATGGCGTGAGGGTCCGGCATGCCGGGGCCAGGAATCCGTGCTCTTCCCCCTCACCGCCATTACCGCTGGTAATGTTCGGCTACGTTGGGTTAGCGGGGGCGCCTGACGTCTTCGTCGCAGGTGGGTGCGGGGGTGTCGATGACGTTGGTCCGGTGGATGCAACCCCGCGAATCACCGGGTCGCCGGCCGAACTGCGTCGACCCTCGGCATGGTCGCCGCCGCCGTCACCCTGGTCTTCGCTGTCGGGACAGCTAGTCGGCGACGCGGCCAATGCCATCGACATCGTTGTCACGGTGGTGGCGGCGGCCCTGATCGTGGTGGCGGGCCTGGCGGCCCGACTGCTCAGCGACGCTCATCCGAGTGTGTGGGCGATCTGGCCATTCACCGCGATCGGCCTGATCGTCGCGTTGGACTTCCTGACCGGTGACGCGACGCTGTCCGCCCAGGTGTTCCTGATCTTTCCGGCGCTCTACGCGGCCTCCGAGCTCCGCCGGCCCGGCGTCGTCGTCGTGGTGATCGCGGTCCTGCTCGCGGAATGGTCGGTCACCACGGCGATGCTGCCCTGGGAGCGGGCCATCGTCGAGGCCGGCTACATGTCGGCCGCCATCGTCGCCACGGCGGCGCTGCTCACGCTGGCCGGGGAGCGTCAGGAACGGCTGATCAGCCTGCTCGAGCGGCAGGCCGCCATCGATCCGCTGACCGGCCTGGTCACCCGCCGGGTCCTGGACGAGGCCGCCAGTTCTGCGCTGACCGGTGCGGCCAGCCGCGGAGGGCACGGCGCTGATCCTGATCGACGTCGACAATTTCAAGGCCATCAACGACCCTACGGGCACCCCGGTGGTGACGAGGTGCTCGTCCAGCTGGCCGACGTGCTCATCCGGGGCTCCCGGTCAACCGACGTCGTCAGCAGGCTGGGCGGCGACGAGATCGCGCTGCTGCTGCCCGGATGCTCCGAGGAAGTCCTCGCGGCCAGGGCGGAGCAAATCCTCAGCCAGATCCGGGCTCAGCATTTCGTCGTCGCCGACGGCCGGCGGGTGACGGTCACCGTCAGTGGCGGGCTCGCCCACGCGCCCACCGATGCGGTGGACCTGCGAACCATGTACGCGGCCGCGGACAAGGCCCTGTACCGGGCCAAGGAACTGGGCCGCAACCAGATCTACGCCGCCAGAGTGGCGGTCGACGGGATGACCACCGACGGGTCGACCGCCGACCAGCCGATCAGGGAATCGGCGGATCTCACCACCTGGGCGCATCTGCCGGTACCGATCGACGCCTCGGGTGGAAACCACGGCGAGGTGAAAGTCACCCGTGACGGATCCGCGCCTGGCCTGTTACTGTCCCGCACTAGGTCATGAGTGCCTGCAGATAGCCCCGGCTTGCTGGCCGGCAACCCTCCAACCGCGGTGGGGTGCCCCGGGTGAAGACCTGGCTGGGCGCGCGGTGCGTCCGGCAAGCGCGGGCCTGCAGGATTCCTGTCGGTCCATGGACCGTAGGAGAATCTCGTGACCATCCTTCTCGAACGACCCGACCTGGTTTCCGCGCTCGTCCGGACGCCGCGCGGCGAGCCGGTACGACGGTCTGCTGACCGGCACCCCGAGCAATCGCACGGTCTCGCATCCGCACGCACCAGGCCTGGAGATCGTCGGCGCGGACGCCAGCGTTCCGCTGGCCGGCGGCGGCCGGATCGCCTACGCCAACCTCGACCACGGCGCATCCGCCCCCGCGCTGCGGGTCGTCAAGGACACCGTCGATGCCCTGCTGGAGCGGTACGCCAGCGTGCACCGCGGCGCCGGCTGGCACTCCAAGATCTGCACCGAGCTGTACGAGGGTGCACGAGAACCGGTGCGGGACTTCGTGGGTGGCCGTACCGACGACGCGGTGATCTTCACCCGGCACACCACCGACTCGTTCAACCTGCTCGCCCACTGCCTGCCGGCCCGGACCACCGTCGTGGTCTTCGAGACCGAGCACCACGCGGCCCTGCTGCCATGGGGTCGCAGCGCGGGCGACCCAGGCCGTCGTCCGCTTGAGGTCGCCCAGGACCACACGGCGAGGCCATCGACGCCGTCGACGATGCGCTCCGCCGCCGGGCGCCCGGCCCCGCGCTGCTGGTGATCACCGGCGCGTCGAACGTCACCGGCGAGCTGTGGCCGGTGGCCGAACTGGCCGCCGTTGCCCGGTCCCGCGGCGCCCGGACCGCGCTGGACGCGGCTCAGCTCGCGCCGCACCGGCCGTTCTCGATCGACGAACTCGGCGTCGACTACGTCGCGCTGTCCGGGCACAAGCTCTACGCCCCGTACGGGGCGGGCGCCCTGGTCGGCCGCGGCCGACTGGCTGGCGGCCGCTCCGCCGTACCTGATCGGCGGCGGCGCGACGGCGTCCGTCACCGACGAGGAGACGACCTACAAGCCGCTGCCCGACCGTCACGAGGCCGGCTCGCCCAACGTTCCAGGCGCCGTCGCGCTGGCCACCGCCTGCCACGCGCTGGCCACCGCCGACCGGTCGGCACTGGCCCACGCCGAGCTGGCGCTGACCGAGACACTGCGCCGCGGCCTGGCCGAGATCCCCGGCGTCACCGTGCATTCGCTGTTCGGCGGCGCGGTGGACGGCATCGGCGTTGTCACGTTCACCATCGCCGGCCAGCAGGCGTCGGTGGTCGCCGCCGCGCTGTCCGCCGAGCACGGCATCGGGGTGCGGGACGGCGCGTTCTGCGCCCACCCGCTGGTCCGCCAACTGCTCGGTGCGGCCGGCTGCAAGGTCGACGACGGCACCGGGCAGGCGCTGCGGGCCTCCGTCGGCCTCGGCACCACGACCGAACACGTGCAGCGGCTGGTCACCGCCGATCGAGTCGATCGCCTCGTCCGGGCCGCGCCGCCGGTACGTGTTGGTGGACGGCCGACCGGTGCCCGCGGTTGACGACCGGATCGTGCCGATGATCGCCCCCTGGCAGCGCTGACCGTCCCGACCGGCGCTGGGAAAACGCCAGGGCCGGACAAGCGAGTACCTGACAGCTGACCGGCCATTGCACGCTCTGCAGGGAAAATGCACTACGAGACCGACTTGCACCCTGCAGAACGTGCAGTCGCACGACGAAGCGGCCCGCCCCAGAGACTTCCTGTGGCGGGCCGCTCGTCGTGGTGGTTCAGCTCAGGCGCGGTGCCTGCCCCCGCCGGTGGCCTCCTCCGCGCGGATGACCTCCCCGTTCAGGACGACATCGCCGTTCCGGGCAGCATCGCCGTTCCGGACAGCATCGCCGTTCCGGGCAGCATCGCCGTTCCGGCAGCATCACCGTCGGAGGCATGCGCTCCCCCGAGCCGACCAGGGCGTGGGCGCCGGTGCTGACCGACTCCCGCCCCTCGTCCTCGATCGACAATCGCGTCCATTTCCGCGTCGGTGATCGCGGTTTCGTTCCTGCCATCGGCGTTGTCCGCAGCGAGCGCGGCATCGGAATCGGCCTGCTCCTGCAGCCGCTCGTCGAGAGCGGACCTGGTGCGCAGCGGCAGTTCCTTCATGACCAGCACCAGCAGGAACGCCAGCACCATGATGATGCCGCCGATGATGTAGACCAGGTGCGTCGAGTCGACGTAGCCGACCTGGAACGGCCGGGCGATGTTCGGATCCAGGCTGTTCAGGAACGACGAGTCCGTGCTCAGCGCGTCACCGATCGAGGACCCGGCCGCGGCGTTGCCCTGAGCCGCGGAAATCAGGTTCTGCGCGACCGCATGGCTCGGGCTGTTCGGATCGGCAGCGGCCGTGGCCACCGCCTGCTGGAACTCCGGCGTGGTACCGGCCGACTGCAGCGCACCCTGCACCTTGTCCGGCAGGGAGTTGAACAGCAGCGACAGGAACACCGCAACGCCCAGCGTGCCACCGAGCTGCCGGAAGAACGTCGCCGACGAGGTCGCAACACCCATGTCCTTGGCGGGCACGGTGTTCTGCACGGCGATCAGCATGGTCTGCATACACAGGCCGAGGCCGGCGCCGATCATCAGGAAGTAGATGTCCAGCTGCCAGTACGGGGTGTCGACGGTCACCGTCAGCATCAGGAAGAAGGTGATCGCCAGCAGCGCGGTGCCGATCACCGGGAAGATCTTGTACTTGCCGGTGCGCGAGGTGAGCTGACCGGACCCGATGGATCCGATCATGATGCCGAGCATCATCGGCAGCAGCAGCAGACCGGATTCGGTCGGCGTCGCGCCCTTCACCAGCTGCAGGTACAGCGGCAGCGTGCTGAGCGCACCGAACATGCCGAGGCCGACCAGCACGTTGACCGACAGCCCGATGCTGAACACCCGGCTGCTGGAACAGCCGCATGGGGATCAGCGCCTCGTCCTTCATCCGGACCTCGATCAGGATGAACGCGACGACGCCGATGATGCCGAGCGCGATCAGACCCAGGACGCTCGCGGAGCCCCAGCCCCAGATGCGGCCCTGTTCGGCCACGATCAGCAGCGGCACGATGCCGAGCATCAGCGCGGCGGCGCCCCACCAGTCGATCCGGTGGTCGGTGCGGATGTGCGGGATGTGCAGCGTGATGCGCGACGACGACCAGCGCGATGATGCCGATCGGCACGTTCACCAGGAACACCCAGCGCCAGCCGGTGATGCCGAAGATGGTGTCGGCGCCGGCGAAGAAGCCGCCGACCAGCGGGCCGATGACGGACGACATGCCGAAGACGGCCAGGAAGTAGCCCTGGTACTTGGCGCGCTGCCGCGGCGGGACGATGTCGGCCAGGATGGCCAGCGCCATCGAGAACAGACCACCGGCGCCGATGCCCTGGACCGCCCGGAAGGCGGCCAGCTCGTACATCGAGGTGGAGAACGTGCAGAGGATCGAGCCGAAGATGAAGATGCTGATCGCGGTGAGGAACATCGGCCGGCGGCCGTAGATGTCCGAGAGCTTGCCGTACAGCGGCGTCGTCACCGTCGAGGTGATCAGGTAGGCGGTGGTGACCCAGGCCATCGCGGACAGACCCTGCAGGTCGTCGGCGATGGTGCGGATCGAGGTGGAGACGATCGTCTGATCGAGCGCGGCCAGCAGCATGCCGGCCATCAACCCGAGCAGGATCACCCGGATCTGCTTGTGGGTCAGGCCGGCGGGCGATTCGACGGCCGCCGCTGGGGCCTTGGTGGTCTCGGTGGACATCAGTGGTTTTCCTTCCAAGACTCTGGCCGAGCATGGTGCTCGAGCAGGATCGAGATGATCTCCTCGCGATGCGTCTCGATGCCCTCGGTGTATTTACGGACCAAACGCAACAGGTCGATGCGGTCCTGGGGGGACCAATCAGCGATGACGGGCTGCATGGTGACCGCGCGGCGGCGGCCGAACTCCTCGACCTTGGCCAGGCCCAGTTCGGTCGGGACCAGGATCGAGGCCCGGCCGTCGTCGGGATCGGCGCGGCGTTCCAGCAGCCCGCCCTTCACCAGCGACGCGACCTGTCGGGACACCGTCGACGGGTCGGCGCACACCAGCTCGGCCAGGTCGCTGGCCCGGCTCGGGCCGTGTCGGGCGAGCTTGACCAGCAGGAACATCGGCGAGTGGTCGGCCTCCGGGCCGGAGCTCACCCGGGATTTGATGCCGGTGAACTGCTTCACCATGTCGATGACGGCAGCCGCGATCTCGGCGGATTCCTGCATGGTCGGATTCCTGCGGGGTGGCCGACTGGTCCTCGGCTGCATCAAGTGGGTTCAGGGTGCTGGTCATTGCTCGGTCGGCGCTCCTTCGTCGCATCGGCGTCAGCAGGTCAATCAGTTGCTTGCTACCTGCATCTAGTTGCCGAGTGCAATCATGCGCCGAGCGTGCCGAGATTGGCAAGCCCTGAGCAGGTTAGTTAGCAGTGCTCTCGATCACGTCGGGAGCACTGCTGACGTCAGACCAGGATCGGGTGCAGATCCCGGAGCCGGAATCGGCGTCGCCGATGCACGACGAGGATCGTCAGCCCGACCGCGACGATCAGGAACCCGGCCAGCACCGCAACATCGCGCCACAGGTGGTCGGTCGGACCGCCGGTGAAGGTGATGCGGAGCGCGTCGACGACGTAGGTCATCGGGATGAAGGCGTGGATCGCGCGGAACGGCGCGGGCAGCGTCTCCACCGGATAAAGTCCGCCGGCGCTGGTCAGCTGGATCATCAGCAGGACCAGCATGATGGCCGATCCGACGGCACCGAGCCAGGTCCGCAGCAGGTGGGCAATCGCGGTGAAGCAGGCCGCCGTCAGCAGGATCACCCCGATCGCCCCGCCGACATTCACCGGATCGAGGTGCAGACCGAGCCACACCACGCCCAGCAACAGCAACGACCCGAGGGCCCCCAGCCCGAAGACCGGCAGCCAACCGGCCACCGAGATCCGCCAGGACGAGGCCCGGCCGGCCAGCGCGCGCCCGGATATCGGCCGCAGCACCAGGAATACCGCGACGCCGAGGATCCAGATGGCAATGGCGAAGAGGAATGGTGCGAGCCCACGGCCGTAAACGGCCGCCGGGTTGTCGATCGTCACCTCGACATCGGCCGGCGCGGACAGCACCTGCTCGGAGGCCTGCGCATCATCGGGCGCCACGGTCGGGATCCGGTCGGCCGCAGCGGTCAGATCGGTGGCGAGCTGATTGATCCCGGTGTCGAGCGCGGTGACGCCGTCCACCAGCGGCTGTGCGTTGGTCTGCAGGGTCCCGAGGCCGTCATCGAGCTGCTGTGCACCGAGCTGAAGCGTGCCGATCTTGGTGTCCAGGTCGGTCGCCCCGGTGGACAGCGCGACGATGTCGCTGTCCACGGTGCTCGCCCCGGAGCTCGCGGTGCTGATTCCGGTGCTCATCGCGTCAACGCCGGTGGATACCTGGGCGGCGCCGGTCGCCACCGCACTTGCGTCGGAGTTGGCAGTGGAGAGGTCACCGGCAGCCGAGTCGACGGAGTTGGCCGCCGAGCTGACCTGTCCGGCGGCGGTGTTGGTCTGGCTGGCGGAGGTGGCGACTTGGCCGGCAGCGGTATTGATCGCCAACGCAACCGCCGGATCGAGGCCCGGCGTCTGCGACAGCGTCGTGAGGCTCGAGGAAATGGTGTCGAGATTGTCGGTGATCACGGGTAGGTCGGCGCTCGCCTGACCGAGTGGGGCGGCGGCGGCATTCACCGAGCTTGTTGCCGGTCCGATGCTGCTGGTGAGCTGCTGGCTGGTCGAGGCGACGTCGGCCGCGGTCGAGGACGTCTGGCCGGAACTCGACTCCAGCGTGGTCAGACCCGTCACCAGCGAGGCCGATGCGGCCTTGGCGTCACTGGCCGAAGTGACCAGAGCCGACGACGACGACCTTCGCGTCGGCGAGCCCGGCGAGTTGTTGAGCGGACAGGTCTTTCGCCGCGGTGATACCGGTGGATTGATCTGTCGCCTCGGTGACAGCTGTGTCGGCACCGGTGGCCAGCGTTGTCGCGGTCGTCGCCGCTGTGGTGACCTGCACCTTGATGGTGTCCAGATTGGCGAAGACTGCCTCGAAGTAGGCACCGGCCGCCGCTCGGTCGATCGCCGCTTCCAGCCGGGTCTGCGCGGACAGCGCCAGCACGTCGGAGAGGTAGCCATTGGCGTCGTTCAGGATGATCTGGACAGTCGCCCTGGTCGGGTCCGATCCCGCGCCGCTGACCAGGTTCTCGGAGAAGTCAGGCGGGATCTCGACGATCATGTAGTAGGTGCCGTCGGCCAGTCCCTGCTCGGCCTCCGTTTCGTCGACGAACTTCCAGTCGAAGATCGGGTCGGCCTGCAGTTCGGAGACCAATCGATCGCCTGCGGCGACCGTCTTGCCTTCCACCTGGACCGGGACGTCCAGGTTCACCACTGCGACCGGAACCCGGTCGAGCTTGCCGTAGGGGTCCCAGGTCGACCACAGGTACATTCCGCCGGCCAACGTGGGAATCAGCAGCAGGAACAACAGCGCGACGATCGGCAGCGGCCCCTTGAATCGCCGCAGCTCATATGTGGCCAGCCGGACGGTCTTGATCATCGGGTGTCCTCCGTCGGAGCGTCATCGGTCTGGCCGGGGCCGGTTTCGTCCTGGTCGATCGGTTCGGGTGGCGGGGGCGGGCTCAGCGACCCGGGGTCGAGCTCCGGTGCGGCCCACTGCTGTTGGTCCTCGGGCCGTTGCTGGTCCAGGGGGGCGGCCTCGATCTGCCGCAGGACGGCGCCGGGCGGGGCCTCGACCGGTTCGAACCGCCACACTGTCGCGCCCTCCTTCGGTGTCAGATCGAGAACGACGTCCGCCTCCATGACCGGGATCCGGTCGGTGGTGGACAGGATGATCGTCGGGCCGGTCTTCGCCAGCCTGATCAGGGCGTCCAGGATGACCTGCTGCATCGCGGCCGACACTCCCCGATCGAGGTCGTCCAGCACGATGACCGCGCTGACCCGCACACAGGCGAGCGCGACCGCGAGCAGCGTGGCCTGATCGCCGATCAGGGTCGCGACCAACACCTGGGGGTCGAACGTCACCCGGAGCGCAGCGCACGCCTCACCGAATCTGGTCCGGCCGATGGTGGTGTCGACATTCTCGATCAGGCACCGCTCGTTGATGGATTCCCGAACGGTCAACCCCGGCTCCGGGCCGACCACGGAGCCGATCCGCGCGACGGCGGTGAGGTTTCTGACGGTGCCAGGTTTATCGGCGAGGTTGTGCCCGGCGACCGTCAGCGTCCCGGTATTCGGCTCCATCCGACCGCTCAGGGCAAGGAGCAGGCAGGATCGCCCGGTTCCCGATGGCCCGACGATCGCGGCCAGCGATGCCGGCCGCAGGGTGAGGTCGATGTCCTTGAACACCCAGCCGGACTTCGTGAGCAGGCCGAGCCCCTTGGCGACCAGCACCGGTGCGGGCGGTTCGACAGGCGGGGTCGGGCCGCTGTCCTGTTCACGGTTCGGGCCGCTGCGGCCGGGTCCGATCGCGGCCCGTGGCGCACCGCCCGTGCCCGTTGCCGGCCCCTGGTCGGCGTCCACGTATGGACCGGGATCGGAATCCAGCACCGTCGGGATCATGGTGGTGGGAGCGTCGTCCTCCGACTGTGGTTGCCACGAGCCGGCGAATGCCGCGGGCGGTTCCTGGTCGCCCGGACCGTGGATCTCCACCGGCTGGTCGACCGCCGACCATGCCTCATTTCCCCCGGCAGTGACGGTCGTCTCATCGCCCTCGCGTGCCTCATCGTCCCGCGCCATCGGCTGTCCCCTCGCTGGTGGTGTCTGATGACATCCAATCGAGCCGGTGTGCTTGCCGTGCCACCGGGCCCTGCGGGACACCTGAGCAGCAGGCCTGGCTCAATTGGTGGAGCAGCGGACGTCATCCGCAGTCCACTCGACGGCCTGATTCAATCACGGTCGCCCGTTTTGACCCGGCTACCGGGCCGTCACCGAGGCTGCCGCTATCCCGATCCGGTAGGCCGATCGGGTGCGCCGTCCTGCCTTCCCTTTCGATGAGGGATGCCATTCGGCTGTCCGCGTTGATCTCCCGCGGCCGGCCGTGGACGGTGACAGTTGTTCGGCTCCGACCCCCGGAGGCCGTACGGTATGAGCGGCGATTGTCCGGCGGGCCGACAGGGCACGATGGACCAGCCACCGCTACTTCCGGCTACTGTCGGGGGCTCAGCGGCAGTGGTTGGCAGGGGCCTCTAGCTCAATTGGCAGAGCAGCGGACTTTTAATCCGCGGGTTGTGGGTTCGAGTCCCACGGGGCCCACATCACCGGTCAGCGCCTGCGCTACCGGGCGCGGCGACATCCTTCGCATCGATGACGGCCGTGACTCTCGGGCCGACCGAGGTGAACCGCCACCGATGAAGGTGGCGGGTTCACGGCGGTCGTCATCGGCCTCGCGGTTCGAGCGGGACCGTCAGGGAATCGTCACACTCGGGATCTGCACCGGGGGCGCGGTCGGATCAAGCGCAGTGGCCTGGTCGACCCCTTCGGGGGTGAGGATGTCAACCGCCTTCGGCACGGTTGCCGGGTCAACGGCACAAATGGGACTGACGATAGAGGCGGCACAGACACCGAACTGGAAGTCCTGCGCCGTCGCTTGGAATCCGCGGGCCTGGTCGGAGGAGAAGCCGTCCTGACCGGTCAGGGTGAGTGCGAAGCGCCACCCCGTGCTGGGTGTTCCGCCCAACGCGGCCGCCGGGACGGTGAAGGTGATGTACCGGGTGATCGCGGACGCCTTGATATCGACCGAACCCACAGTGGTGCCGTTGGCGTCGACGAAGCGTTGGCCGAAGCCCTGCACCTCGATCAGCCGGTTCCAGCCGGTCGCCAGCGTGTAATGGCGACCCGGAAGCGCCGCCGCGGTGGAGGTGGGTTCGCCTTGCCCATTGGTGACGTAGAGGTCAATCAACTGCGCACCGAGCGCGCTGCCGAAGGTCGGCGTCAGGTCTGCGGTCTGTACCCGGAAGATCACGTTGTCGCCGCTCGCGTACACCTGGAAGTTCCGCAGGTCGTAAGCACCGGGCTTGAAATTGTCCGACGTCGGATAGGCGTAGGTTCCCGGGCCGTTGTCGTCACCGGCGGGGTCGGCGAACTCGAAGACCAGGGTGCCGGCGACGACGTCGTTCACCACGGTGCGTTGCGCGAAACCTGTTGCCCCGCCCGGGGCGGTAGCGACCACGGTCAGGACGGCCGTGCCGACCGGCGGCGTGACCTGTAGCGAGAATGACCCATCTGCAGCCGCGACGGTGGTGCCGACCACGGCGTTGCCGTTGCCGTCGGTATTGACGGCATCGACGTCCACCGTCGCCTTCGCCGCGGTGCTGCCGGTGATCGTCACGGGGTCGCCGTTGACCACCGAGTTGTCGGCCGGTGCGGTGAGTGTCAGGGTCGTGCCGGCCTGGGTGTTCTTGAGGTACCGCTTGTTGGTGTCCTCCGGCAGTTCGGTCACCCGCCCGGCTCGGATGTTGGCGGACAGCCGAACGAACTGGGCGGCGGACCAGGTCAACGGTGAAGCACTGCCGGCGGCCTTGCCGTTCTGGAACCCGATCGACGCGCATTCGGGGGCGGTGCCGAACGGCGACGCGGCCAGATCGGCGTTCTCCCAGGCCTGCTCGGGGATCAGTCCGATGCCGGACGCGGTGGCGGCCATGTTGCCCCACAGACTGACGGCCGCCGGGTCGTTCCCGGTGGCGACCTCGTGCTCGGCCCGTTCCCCGGCCAGCACCGGCCACAGGTGGCCGGATCCCTTGTTCAGCTCCAGGTCGCCGCCGCAGGCGCCGGCCCACGGCTTGCCCTGCACAGCGCAGGATGTCGAGTCGTCGACGTTGCAGTCGCCGTACCCGTCCTCGGTGCCCGGCGTGGCAATGCCGTACCGGTAGAAGCCCTGGCCGCTGTTGGTGGTCGTCCCGATGACCTGGTCGACCAGGGGCAGCGAGGCAGCGATCGTCGGATCGTCGGCGGGCAGGATCCCCAGCCGGGACAGCTCGAGGAACCCGGCGTCCATCACGGCCCGCTGGTCGGCGTCCGGACCACCGTTGCCGAGGTTGTAGCTGATCGGCGCGTTCGGGTCACCTGTCTTGGACAACCGGATGAAGTACGGCTGGGGGCTGAGCGGGCCGGTCGTCGTCACGGTCCAGGTCTTGATCATCCGCTGGTACTCGTCAGCCGTAGCGCGGTAGATCCGCGCACCGGCGACGTCCCGGTTCCGGTCGGCGATCGCCCCTGCTGCGGCCAGGCCGGCAATCTCGGCGGCGATCGTCGACGGCGAGTAGCCCGCCTGTTCCTCCCAGCGTTCGTTGCCGAACGCCGGGCCATGGGCCACTACGTAGTCGGCGGCCCGCTTGATGTGCGCGAGATAGAACGCCTTATCGGTCAACCCGACGGTGCGGGCCATCAGAATCGGGTAGGCAACCTCGTCGAGCTGCACCCCGAACGAATCCGGTGCGAGCTTGCCGTTCACCAGGCTGTTCCGCGGCATGGACCCGTCGGGCTGTTGTTGCCGCTCGAACAGGAACCGGACGGTGTCCTTCGCGGTGGCGACGTCACCGGATGCGATCAGTCCGGTGAACGACTCGTACAGGTCTCGCGCGAAGACCTCCCGGTAGGAACCGAAATAGGTGTTCGCCGGGTCGCCGGCCGCGACCGCCTGCCCCCACGGGCTGGCCAGCGACGCGACCACGGCGCCCGGGAAGGTCTTGTCCTCGCTGGCCTTCAGCACGTTCGCGGACAGGTAGTAGGTGCGCTCGAGTTGTTTGCGTTGCGCGCTGGGCAGTCCGTGACCGCTCGCCGGCCGCTTCAGGCGATTGTCGTAGGCCTTCCAGCCGCGTTGATAGCTGTCGAGCGTCCTGTCCGCATCGGCACCGGCAGTGGCGCCTGCGGTGGCCACCGCGGCGGCCTGGGTGCTGCCGAAGCCCAGCGCGAGGGTGGCCGATCGTCCGTCCCGGACGTCGAGCTGCGCTGTCTGCACCACGTTGCCTTGGGTTGCGCTCGTGTAGGTGGTGGCCAGGCTGTGGTCCAAGTCCAACTGGGTCAACCCATCGCTGGCCGTCCCGGCGAATCCGCTGGATGCGGCGGTGAACGGTCGATCGGCGCGCAACGCGGCATAGACCGGAGTCGCGTAGTCGCGGTTCGCGGCGTTGGTCGCGGTCACCGTGTCGATCGAGACCGGTACCGGCGATCCGGTGCTGGTGTCGATGACGGCGTCGTCTGCTCCGCCGTTCGTGCCGTCCCCGGTGCCGCCGCCGCCATTGCCGTTGATCGTGCCGTCGAACCGGGCGTAGAGCCGATAGTTGGCGTTCGGCTTGGACGCCTTCAGTCGGGTCCGCATCACCACGCTGTTTCGTTGCGGGTCGGTGAAGTAGTCGGTGGTCAGCGTGTAGCGGCCGTTCTTATCCGACGAGGTCACTCGGCAGGACATCCCGGAATCGTCGAGAGCGCTGACCTGGTAGGTCATGTCGCGGGACTGCAGGTCGGTGAACGTCGCGCCGTCGGTGACGATGAATTGCAGGGTCTCGTTGTTGGTGTTGTCGATGGTCGGGTAGTAGACGTCCGACAGCACCCCGTTGGCGACGGTGAACCAGACCTTCGACGTGCCGTTCCGCGCCGTCCCGAGGCAGTCCTTGCGAGCGAGATCAAAATGCGACATCGCGCCGGGCCCGCCTGGTGCGTCCTGTACAGCGGGCGGAGCGGCAGCTTGCGCCGGCGCACCAACCAGGCCGGTGATCAACAGCAGCACCGCGGCGACGGCCGTCCGGCGATAGGCAGGTCGCATCCGATGAAACGCTGGTCGCATGTCAAGCCTCCGCGAGTGGCGACCGGCGCTCGCCCGGTTGCTGTCACCGAGCCCGCGATCACGACCCGTTACCACTCCGTGACAGGTCGGATGTGACGTAGCCCACCCTGCCGACCGAAGGATGTCAAGTGCAGTTCCGGCCAACGGGTCAGGACCAGGGCGTCCTGACGCGTTCCACCGGCTGGCCGTCCAGGATCAGGTCGAGCCGCTCCTGGTAGAAGCAGACCATCCCCCGCACCCTGGCGGCGTCTTCCAGTGGATCCTCGTAGCTCCAGGCGATGTTCGTGCAGCTCGTGCACCGTCGACGATGGCCGAGTAATGGGTGGCATGACCCTTGTAGGCACAGGCGGTCTCGATCGTCCCGGGGAGCAGGTCGACCCGGACGTCATCTCGGGGCAGGTAATACCTGATCATCGGAAACGTGCCCTCGAACAGCCACTGGCCGCGAGCGGAGTCCGCGAGCACGACACCGTTGTGTTCCAGCCGGACCCGCCGCGAACTGGGTCGGACGTCGATCCGGTGGAACGGATCGCGGGGGTGGCTGACGATCGGTTCGTCCTCCTCCCACCAATCGAAGGCCGCGAAGTCCAGCACCACGTAGCCGGACAGGTCGGGGTCGGCCAACCGGAATGCCGCGTTCTCCCGGTCGCCCACCGAGGTCTGGACCGTCAGCACCTGGCCGTCGGCGGTATGCACGGCGAACGGGATGCTGGGGTCGAGCAACCCCGACGGGTCGTCGCCGAATCCGACGGGACGGTGCTCGGGAACGGGCGCGACCGGGCCGGCGAGTAGGTCGGCGGCGATATCCGCCTCCGGAATCGCGTAGGAGGCAACGATCCGCATCGGCTCCCAGATCAGCATCGCCCGCGTCGTGTCGGCGATCTCGACACCGCCGGTATCGACACCGGCCAGTCGGACCCGCACCCGCTTCGAGGTGGGCTGGAACCGGAGCTGCGGCAGGACGGACATCAGCTGCTTCGTCATCGACAAGGCCATGGCGCCATGCTGCTCCCGGAGCACACAGCAGGCAACGCCATTGGCGCCTGGCTCCTTGTCGGAGGCAACTAGAGGGCGTACCGCAGCCGGACGTCCGGGCCCGATCCTGGTGAGCTCGCGCAATTCGGCCCGATGCGCGTCCGTCAGGGTGCCGGCCGCTCCGTCATCGAGGGCGGGCCTTCCGGCGCCGAGCAGGCTCGGCGCCAGGTACACCAGGGCCTCGTCGACCAGTCCGGCATCGAGAAAGGCGGTCGCCAGGCGCGGGCCGCCCTCCAGCAGTACGTGCCGCTTTCCTTGCTGGTAGAGCCGCTTCAGCACGGCGGGCAGGTCGACCTTGCCGTCCGGGCCGACGCCCGGGTCGTCCGCGGTGGCCACCCAGGTTTCCGCGGCGTCATCGAGAACCCTTGCTGTCCGGGGTGTTTGCCGCGCCGAATCGAGGACGACCCGCAATGGCTGTCGACCCGTGACGTTTCCGGCGGCATCGCGGACGGTCAACTGCGGATCGTCCGCCAGCACGGTGCCGATGCCGACCATCATGGTGTCGACTCTGGCCCGCAGCGCATGGACGTCGGCGCGGGATTGCGGCGAGGTGATCCAGCGGCTGGTGCCGTCAGGGGCCGCGACCCGTCCGTCGATCGTCATACCGACCTTCCAGGTGACGAACGGGCGGCCGCGGCGGGTGGCCGTCAGCCAGACCCGGTTGACGTCCTCGGCGGCGGCTGCCGCGGCCTTGGCATCGGTGTCGCCGGTGCCTGTCGAGAGATCCGTGCCTGTCGAGAGATCCGTGCCTGTCGAGAGGTCCTACCCGTCGAGACGCCAATGCCCGCAGAGAGATCGACGACGTCCACACCCGCAGACCGGAGTCGCTGGATTCCGCCGGCCGCGGCCGGCCAGGGGTCCCGGACCGCCACTATCGCCCGCGTGATGCCAGCCTCGATCAACGCTTCCGAACACGGGCCGGTCCGCCCGGTGTGATTGCAGGGTTCGAGCGTCACGACCGCCGTTGCGCCGCGCGCCCACGCACCGGCCGCCGCGATTGCGGCGACCTCCGCATGCGGACCACCTGGTCGTTCGTGAAATCCCTCCCCGACGGTCCAGCCGCCGGGCGCCAGCAGCACGCAACCGACGACGGGGTTCGGCAGCGCCGTGCCAGCGCCGTGGCCAGCCAGGGCCACCGCGCGGTGCACGGCGGCAATCTCCTGCGGCCAGAGCGGCGAGGCTGTCACCGCTCCAGTCTGCGTGATCGCCCGGTCGCCCGTGCGAGTGGGTAACCGTTAAGTAGAACTGCATGATTCAGCATCCAAACCATTGCTGGTGCTGTTGATTTGCACCACCGATACTGATCGCATGAGCATCAGAGCCACCGCAGCAACGCCGCGTGACACCTCGACCGGGACGTCATGGCGGGTCTTCGCGGCCGCTGCGTTCACGGTCGTTGCCTGGGCATCGGCCTTCGTCGTCATCCGCTATGTCGGACAGGACTACTCCGCCGGCGGGCTCAGCCTCGGGCGGCTGATCGTCGGCTCTGCCTGCCTGAGTGTGATGATGGCGCTGGGTCGGCGCTGGGTGCCGATGACCCGGCGGGAGTGGGGTCTGGTCGCGCTGATCGGCGTGCTGTGGTTCGGCATCTACAGCGTCGCGCTGAACGCCGGTGAGCAACATGTCGACGCCGGAACGGCGGCCATGCTGATCCAGCTGGCGCCCATCCTGATCGGTGTGCTGGCGGGCCTGCTGCTCGGCGAGGGCTTCCCGCGGATGCTCGTCATCGGCGGGCTGGTGGCATTCGCCGGCACGCTGCTGATCGGCGTGGCGACCAGCAACGGGCATGCCGATATCGGCGGCGTCCTGCTGGTACTGCTGGCCGCGGTGGTCTACGCGATGGCGGTCGTCGCACAGAAGGTGGTGCTGCGCCGCGTTCCGGGCCTGCAGGTGACCTGGCTGGCCTGCCTGATCGGCACGATCGCCTGCCTGCCGTTCATCCCGGCGCTGCTCGCCGACCTGGGGATCAGCGTCCGCCGGGACCACCATCGGAATGGTCTACCTCGGCGTCGTTCCGCTCGCCGCGGCGTTCCTGACCTGGGCCTACGCGCTGGCCCGGAGCGACGCCGGCCGGTTGGGGGCCACCACCTACGCCGTGCCGCCGATCGCCATCGCGTTGGGCTGGATCTTCCTGGGCGAGGTACCCGCCCTGCTTGCGGTGGTCGGCGGGGTCATCTCGCTGATCGGCGTCGGTATCGCGCGGCGGCCGGCGAAGCGGCAGGTCCCGGCGCCGCCGGCGTAGATCCGTACGGGTCAGTTCATCTGGAACGAGCGCTTGGCCATGCCGTACCAGAAGCCGTCGACCGTGCTGTGCGCGTCGGACCAGGTGTCGGCGGTCGCGCCCAGCGAGACGAACAGCGGGGCGAAGTGTTCGGTGCGCGGGTGCGCGATCCGGGCGGCCGGGGCGATGTGCTCGAAGTCCAGCACGGCGTCGACGTCACCGGACTCGACGGCCTGCTTGGCCCAGGCGTCGAATTCCTGGCCCCACACCGGGTGCGCTGCCGGTGGTGTCGCCGAAGCGGGCCTGCGACAGGTTGTGGGTGGTGAAGCCCGACCCGATGATCAGCACCCCGTCGTCGCGCAGCGGCGCCAGCGAGCGGCCGAGCTCGAACAGCCCGCGCGGGTCGAGGGTGGGCATCGACACCTGCAGCACCGGGACGTCGGCCTCGGGGAACATCTCCACCAGCGGCACGTAGGCGCCGTGGTCGAGGCCGCGGTTCGGGTCCTGGTAGACCTCCTGACCGGGCCGGCCGACCAGCGCGGCGCACGTCCTGCGCCAGCTCCGGCGCGCCGGGTGCGTCGTAGGTGACCTCGTAGTAGCGCTGCGGGAAACCGCCGAAGTCGTAGGTCAGCGGCACCTTGTCGGTGGCGCCGACGGTCAGCGGGGCCGACTCCCAGTGCGCCGAGACCACCAGGATGGACTTCGGGCGGGGCAGGTCGCTTGCTCCAGGCGGCGAGCTCGGCCGTCCAGGTCGGGTCGTCGGCCAGCGGCGGCGCGCCGTGCGAGAGGTACAGCACCGGCATCCGGGTCTGATTGCCGGAGGTATCAGCAAGATTTTCGGTCGTCATCGGTACTCGATTCGATGGGTGAGATGTTGGGTTGTTCTCTGATCGACGATACCGGATTTTAGTTGAGCGTTCAAGTACTTTCCTCGATGCCCCCGAATGGCGGGCGGCGGCGTGATAATCAGCGCGTGCGCGATGAACCCTGGCTCTCCGACGAACAGCAGCAGGTCTGGCGCGCGTTCCTGGCGATGTCGGGACAACTCAACGAACGCATCGAGCGCGACCTGCAGCAGGCGGCCGGGATGCCGCACGCCTATTACCTGATCCTGGCGATGCTGTCCGAGGCGCCGGGTCGGCAGCTGCGGATGAACCAGCTGGCCGAGGTGGTCCGGGCGTCCCAGTCCCGGGTGTCGCACGCCATCGCCCGGCTGGAGGAGGCCGGCTGGGTGCGACGGATTCCGGCGCCGGGCGACCGCCGCGGGCAGATCGCCGAGCTCACCGACGCCGGCTTCGAACGGCTGGTCGAGGTGGCGCCGAGCCACGCGGAAACCGTGCGCTCCATCATGTTCGACCCGCTGAGCCCCGACCAATTGAAGAACTTCGACGACATCTGCCGGACGATCCTCGGAGAAGTTGGATCCGCGGCCCGACGGTCCACCCATCGCCACCGACTGCTGAAACTCCCCTTCTGGGGTTCTTTCCCCGCTTGTCGATGCCCGCAGCATTCCTGGAGCGGGTGATCTGCCCTACCAGCACACGTCAGCACCATTCCTGAGTGGCACCCCGCCATCTCAGCCTGCGACCACTGGTGCCAGCTGGCTGTTCACCATCTGAGCCAGACTGAATCCGTCGAACCTCGCCGGATCATCGAGCGACGACACCACAACGACGAGCCTGAGCTCGGGGACGACTTCGATCAACTGGCCCGCTAATCCGACCGCGGCAAAGGCGGGATGACCGTCGGCCTCACCAACCCACCACTGATACCCGTACTCCGGCAGCGTGTCGCGGGCCGACTGGACCTGCGCTCGCGTCGAGTCGGCGACCCAGGCCGCCGGGACGAGCTGCTGTCCCTGCCACTTCCCGTTGTCCAGGTAGAGCTGGCCGAGTTTGGCCATTTCCGGTGGGGTGATCTTGAGGGCGAAACTGCCGATCTGCCGGCCCTGCGGGTCCGTCGCCCAGCCGAAGCCGGGCTGGGCGTCGTAGCCGGGGTCGGCGAAGACGATCGGGGTGGCCGCAGGTTCGCTGGAGATACCCAGCGGGCCGAACAACTTCTCCCGCGCGTAGTCCAGCACCGAACGGCCGGTCGCTCGAACCAGAATCGCCGACAGCAGATCGGAGTTGACGTCCGAGTAGGCGAAGGCGCCACCCGGTTGGCCCGCCAGCGGCGTCTGCAACGTGACCGCGACCCAATCCGCGTCAATCGGGTAGTCGAGCGGGTCGTAGTTCGCAACGATGCCGCCGGTCATCGTCAACACCTGCTGCAGGGTGATCGCACCGACCCCCGGCGCCATGATCGGGACGTAGTCGGGCAGCAGTTCGGCGAGGGTCTGGTCGACACCGGCGATCGACCCCTCGTCGATCGCGATCCCGATCAGCATGGACATCACACTCTTGGTCACCGAGAAGACCTCGCCAGTCTCCTGTGGGTCGCCGTTGCGGCCGTAATGCTCGACCACAGGGCGCCCGTCCACCGTCACCAACACCGCCTTGATGAGGTCGTCATAACGCCCGCCGGGACTGAGGAATAGTTCCACCTGCCGAGCGATCTCGACCGGACCGGCCGGTCGGGACGATGTCCCCGCCACCGATCCCGGCGCCGTCACACCCGGAACTGCCGCGGATCCCGACGACGAGACTGTCGTCGGCGCGGTCGGTGTCGACGGTGCCGCTGTACAAGCCGTCCCGAGCACGGCAATCGACCCGGCAATCAGCGCGGACGCGAACCTCCGCCGGATCGTCGACCCGCGTCGTTGCGGTCGGCTGCACACCATCGTCACTCCCGGCTACCGGCCCGTTCGAGGGCACGGTAGCGAAAAGGCTAGACCTTGACGACGTGTCTGAATAGTCCGGTATGACGCAAAGGTCGACATTCTCCTGCGGTCGTGCGTGCTGAAGCTTCATTGAGCTCGACCTTCCAGGAAGCCCAATCGATCAGGAATCGGTGCGCACCGTCGTTCCCGGTGCGATGAGCTCGATCATGGTGATGTCCGGGGGCGCCCCGAGACGCGCGATCGGACCCCAGAATCCGGCGCCGTTGGTGACGAAGACCTGGGTTTTCCCGAACGTGCCCAGCCCGGACAGCACCGCGCTGGTCCAGCCGGTCACCCAGGCGGCCGGGTAGAACTGCCCGCCGTGGGTGTGACCGGACACCATCAGTTCGACGTCGAGTGCGATGGCGTCATCGACCAGATTCGGCGAGTGGCTCATCATGATCACCGGCTGCCCGGGGCCGCGGGTGGCCAGCGCGGCAGCCATGTCCGGACCACGCCCGCTCGGCCGGCCCGCGATGTCGTGCACCCCGGCCAGCAACAACCCGCGCAGCGGCACCCCCTCGTTGGCCAGCACCCGGATGCCGAGTTGGGGGATGAATGCCAGCCAGCCGTCGGGGTCGAAGTAGAACTCGTGGTTGCCGGTGACGAAGAACGTGCCCTCCGCCGATCGCAGATCGGCCAGCGGACGCAGGTCCTCTCCCAATTCCTCGACCGAACCGTCGGTCAGGTCGCCGACCAGCAGGACGACATCCGGGTCCTGGCCGTTGACCAGGTCAACGACGGATCGGCAGAAGTCGCGGCCCAACACACTGCCCAGGTGCAGGTCGCTGACCAGCGCGATCCGCATCCCGACCGCCTCCGACGGAAGCCCGGGCACCGCGATGCTCGCCGTGCGGACGGCCGGGCCGCCGACCGCCGACCGCGCTGCGATCCCGGTGGCCAGGGCCGCTGTCCCGCCGATTCCTAGCGCGAGCACACGTTGCAGGAACAGCCGGCGGTCCTGGGACGCGGGCCGCGTCCTTCCCTGCACTGCGGGCGGCTCGTCGTGCATCACGACCGGCTCGTCCTGCACCGCTGGCGCCGGCCACTGTTGCCCGACCGTCGAGATGGCCTGTCCCGCAGACCGTTTCCGCCGCTTCCACCACCACCAGATGCGGATCGGCTCCGTCAGGAGGGTGGCGGTTGCCAGGAATACGACGGCCGCATAGGAGAGCCAGCCTGGCCAGGCGATGACCCGCTGGGCGCTGATCGGCAGCGCGTACTGGGCGATCAGCGCGACCGGGCCGAGCAGGATCACCACAGCTGCCACAGCGGTGCCGACCCGGCGGGCGGCGGAGTGCGGGCGGGTCGTGCCGAAGACCAGCCGCCACCACAGGTAGATCCCGACCGCTGTCAGCATGGCGGCGTTCGGCCACACCCACCCCGGTACGGATCCCATCTGAGCCACTGTAGGTTCCGCGGCCCGCCGGTCCCCCAGGGCCACCGCCGACTGCTGAAGCGCTATTCATGGGGTAGTTCACCCGCTGGTGGGCGCCCGCAGCATTCCCCGAGCGGGTGATCTGCCCCAGCAGCAACCTTTCAGCAGTGCTTCAGGCCGCGTCACGAGTTGAGCGCATGGCCGATGGCGATGACGCCCTGCGGGTCGTAGGTGCGGATGGCGTGCCGCAACCGGGCGCGGGTCCAGTCGTCGTAGGCGGACGGCAGGTCCGCGGCGTCGAAGGTGAAGTTCGGCATCCGGTGCCCGCCGGTCCACGGCGCGAGGGCGGCCAGCACCGACCGGCCGTGTTCCTGAACGCCGGGCACCATCGCGATGCCAACGGCGAACAGCGCGTACGCGGCGTCCCGGGAGCAGAACGCGCTGTCGAACTCGCCGGCGCGGGCGGTGGCGCCGCCCATCTGCCGGACCTCCACCAGGATCTGCGGCGATGCCGATCCCGGACCGGCCACGCGCGAGCAGCGCGTCCGCGGCTGCCGCCGGGAAGTCGGTGAGCACCGCGGCGGCCTCGCTGCCCGGTACCGGGTCAAGCGGATCGGTGTGCACGGAATCGATGGCGGTGTAGGGCTTGTCGGCGACGTCATCGATCAGCAGCGGTGCGGCATCGCGCATCGGCGCGAGCCGGCTCGCACCCTCGGCCGCGTCGCCGGTCCAGACGTAGCGCACGGACAGCGTCAGCCGTCCGGCCAATTGCGGTGGCACGCCGGGCATCTCGGGCAGCTGGAAGAGTGCGAACGACGTGGTGGCCGCCTCCGGCAGTTCCGCGCTCCACGCCCGCCACCGCTCGATGACGGTCGCGGCATGATCGCCGTCGAACCACAACGCGCCGCCGTAGAACCTCGGCTGCTCGACCAGGTCGAACTCGATCGCGGTGACGATGCCGAGCGCGCCCTTGCCGCCGCGCAGCCCGAAGAACAGGTCGGGGTGCTCGGTGGGCGTCGCCCTGCGCAACTCGCCGTCACCGGTGACCACCTCGATGGCGCGGACCCGGTCGGCGGCCAGTCCGTACGTGCGGGCCATCGGACCAAGGCCGCCACCGGTGATGTAGCCGACGATGCCGACGTCGGTGATAGAGCCGGACAACGGCGCCAGTCCGTACGGCGCTGCGGCTTCGACGACGCGCAGCCATTTGACGCCGGCCCCGACCCTTGCCCACCCCTCCGGGTGCACGACGCACTCGTCGAGCCCGGCGGTGTTGACCAGCAGTTGCCCGACGAACGCCGAGATGGCGCCGTGGCCGGTGGCCTGCGGGGTGACGACCAGGCCGTGCTCGCCGGCGAAACGCACCGCCGCCACGACGTCCTGCGCGGTCCGGGCGGCGAGCACGGCGTCCGGCCGCACCTCGATGGCCAGGTTCCACGGGGTGACCAGGGCGGCGTAGTCGGCGTCGCCGGCAACGGCGACGGTGCCGGTGGTGCTCGCCCGCAACTCGTCGTAGGGCGCGTCGGTGGTGATCGGCTGGGCTTGGGTCATGGTGTCCTCCGGGCTCGGTGGTGGTACCGGGTGCTGGTGATGGGTGGTGGTGCTGACCAACACCGTGACCCCGGCCCCTTGAGCCCTCCTTGCCGCTGGCCTGCGGCGGACCTTGCGTCCTACTTGAGCCCGCCGTCCTGCAGGCCGCCCGGGCGCTGCGCCGCCGGGTGCGGCAGGACGAACAACCCGTCGGGGTCGGCGGCGGCCCGCACCCGGCTCAGCCGCTGCCAGCTCGCGTTCGGCACCGCCCGCCGCTCGTCCGCCTGGTCGTCGATCATCGACAGGTACAGCGCGCCGGTTCCCCAGGGCTGCACGGAATCCAGCACCCGGCCAGCGTGCTCGCGCTGGGTGGCCCAGCCGCCCGGCTGACCGCCGGCCCCGACCGTGAGCACCAGGAAGGCGCCGTCGATCCGGTCGATCGCACCGGCGCGCGGCGACGGCCGGGACATCGCCCCGCCGAGCTGGCGGATCTCGGCGAACAACAGCCGGGAACCCGAATCCGGCCCGGCCGCCGCGACGAGGGCGTCGACGGCGTCCGGCGGCAACCCGGAGAGCAGGGTGCTGCTCGGCGTACGCGGCGAGCGGCGCTTCCGGCTCCAGGTGCAGCCGGGCCAGCGACGCGGCCGGCGTCACGGCGAACGTGTCGATCTCCGGGTCGCAGCGCCCGTAACGGCGCGATGGTCTCGGCGGCGGCGTGCGGGTCACCGACGATCGCCCCGTCGACGACAACGACGTTGCGACCGCGCACCCCCGCCGGGAGCCACGGTGCGTCGGGTGCCTGGAACAGCCGCAGCACGCTGGTCGCCTCGTCCGGCGCGTCCGCTGCCCAACGGGCCCAGGCCGCCAGCACCCGTGGCGCCTGCTCCCATCCCCAGACCAGCATCCCGGCGTACGGGGCGGCGACCGGGACCAGGTCGAACTCCAGGGCCGTGACCACTCCGAATCCGCCTCCGCCGCCGCGGGCCGCCCAGAGCAGCTCCGGTGTCGCGATCTTCGGTGGCGCGCACGATGGTGCCGTCGGCCAGCACGATCTCGATCGCGGTGACGGCACTGCACTGCAGCCCGAATGACCGGCCGTACCAGTTGAGGCCGCCACCGAGGGACGACCCGACCACGCCGACGCTCGGGCTGGACATGTGCCGACAGGCCAGCCGCGCCGCACCAGCACGGGAGATGACGTCACCCCACAGCACCCCGGCGCCGACGCGGGCCGTCCGGTGCGCCGCGTCGATGCGCAGCTCGGTCATCGCGGAGGTGCGCAGCAACACGGCGTCACCCAGTTGGCCCGACAGCGGCGGGGCGCCGTGTCCGGTGCCCTGCGGTGCGATCCGCAGGCCGGCGGTCGCGGCCGTCCGCACCAGCTCAGCGACCTCGTCGGGAAAAGCCGGGTACGCGACGGCCGCTGGGCGGTCGTCGGTGCGGAGGTTCCAGGGTCGACGTGCCTCGTCGTACTGACGGTCACCCGGCAGGTAGACCGCGCCGCCGCACAGGCCACGCAGGGTCGGCCGGGCCGGCGGCGTCGGACAGCGTGCTGTGCGGTCGCGTCACGGCACTCCCTCCGACGGTCGTGGCCCCACCGATCTCGCTGCCACTGTTGCTGATGCCACTGCTGTTGATGCCACCGTTGCTGATGCCACTGTCGGGCCGAGAATGCCGTCGGCACCTTGAGGATCACTTGAACTCGTGAGCGACGCCGGTGCCGACCCGGCGGTGGCGAGCACGTCGTGCACCGTTCCGGGCGTCAGGAACAGGCGTTGCGCGACCTGATGGATGTCCAGGCCGGCGGCCGTCAGGTCGAGTATCTGTCGCTCGCGGCCGGTCAGCCGAGGCTGCCGGGTGACCGGATCCGGCGCCGGGCGTTCATGGTGAACCGCCAGTGCGGCTACCGCTGCGTCCACCACGGTCCATGCCCCGCAGTCCTGGCCACCCGCGGCGGCGGCGCGCAACAACGGGACGGCTTCCCCGGCGTCCAGCTCGGGCCGCCGACCCAGGGCGAGACGGGCCTTGGCCAGCTGCGAGCGCTGCCCGGGTCGGACGCGAGGAGCTCGACTGACTCCCGCAGCAGCGGCACACCGGCGGGCCCGCGCAACTCGCCGGCCAGTCGCAGTGCGGAACCCAGGAACGACGGCGCTCCCCACCTGCGTGCCAGCTCGACCTGCTCGTCCGCCAGCTCGATGGCCTCGCCGTCGCGACCCAGTGCGGCGAGCGCGCGCGCAGCGGGGTGCCGCCAGGGCGCCCATGCCGGGTTGCCGATGTCGAAATGTCCGACGTCGGCGTTCAGCGCCTCGAGCGCCGCCGCCGGGTGGCCCTGGGCCAGCCGCAGCCGGGCCGTGGCGTGCCGCAGCTGCCGCGCTCCCTCGCCGGTCCTCGGCAGCGACCGGGCGCCTGCCACCGTGTCGGCCGCCGCGGCGATGTCGCCGCGATCGAGGTGGATGCCCGCGAGAAACGCTGCGGCGAACGGGTCGCCGACCTTCGCGCCGCCCCACACCCTGACCTGCCCGGTCGCGTCACCCACGGACTGCAGCGCGTCGTCGAGCCGGCCGTCGCGCCAGTAGGCGAAACCCTGCCAGAGGTTGACCGCAAGCACGGCGAACAGACTTCCGGTGGCGTGCGCGCGGGACCGCGCGCGCCGCCAGAGTTCGCCGTCGGCTGCGGCATCCGGCGCGTCGGCGACCACCAGCACGTCGACGGCGACGACCCACAGCAGCATGTCGCCGATGTCCAGCAGCCGGTCACCGGCCAGGGCGAACCGCGCCAGTTCGACGGCACCCTCCCGGTCGGCGCCGTCGAGCATCCGTTCGAAGCTCAGCGTTGCGGCCAACCTGCGGGCACCGTCGCCGTCGCCGCCGAGCCTCGGCGGTGCGGTCGACCGGTCGTCCGTTGGTGGCAGCGCGTGCATGTACCCCGCGATCCGGGCGAGCGCATGCAGTCCCTGGTTGGCGTCGTCGTAGCCGGCCGGAAGCGCGGCGGCAGCGGCGCGGGCGAACGCGGTCGCGGCGCCGCGCCGGGCGGCGAACGACTGGGTGCGGGCGATGAGCAGGGCGAGCTCAGCACGCTCGGCGGGATCGGGGACCGCACCCGGATCGGTGACCTCGCCGGGATCGGCGAGCTCGTGGTACGCCGCGACGAGGTGGGCGACGGCCGCGTCCGCGTCGATCAGCGCCTCCGACCCGACCCAGCTCGATCAGCACATCGACCCGGTCGCGGCCGGTCGGCGGCTCGTCGAGCGCCCGCCGCAGGAAGGTGACGGCGCTCTCGGGTGCACCGCGCCCGGCGGCGGCGGTTGCAGCGGCGCGCAGGACCGCGACGGTCGATGCGGCGGCGCGGGCGGGAGCGTGCAGCAGATGCGCGGCCACCGCCTCGGCGGATGCGCCGCGCGCTCGCAGGATTCGCGCGGCCCGCTCGTGGCGTAACGCGCAGTCGCCGGTCGACAGGTCGGCGTACACGGCACCCTGCACGAGTGGGTGCACGAATCGCAGCGGTCGACTGTCGGCCAGAATCTCGTTGCGGCACAGCAGGTCCAGCGCCTCGGCCGCGCTTTCCTCGGACAGTTGGGCCAACTCGGCGATCGACGGCAGGTCCGCGTCCTGGCCGATCAGGGCCACCGCCCGCGCCGCCTCGATGGCCGGCGGCGGCATCCGTCGCAGCCGCAGCATCACCAGGTTCGACACGGCTCGCGATCCGACGGCGCGCACGGTATCGGTGTGCAGGACGTCCGGTGGCACTCCCTCGGACTCCAGCGCCCGCACCAGTTGCCGCAGCAGCAGGGGGTTGCCCGAGGTCGTGCGGTGACACGTCTCGATGAAGGCGTCATCGGCTGCGCTGAGCCGTTCCCGGACCAGCGTCCCGGCGGCCGCCGTTGACAGACCCTGCGGTTGCAGCACGGTGGCGAACGGCTCAAGGAGCAGTTCGTCCAGCGTCTCGTCGCCGGGGCGTCGCTCACCGGTTCGCGCGGTCAGTGGCGACCAGCACCGGCAGACCCTCGATCCGCTTCACCAGATAGGCAAGGAAGCGCAGTGATGCGGTGTCGCACCACTGCACGTCGTCGATCGACAACAACAGCGGACCCTCGGCGGTCAGATTGACGGTCAGCCAGTACAGCCCGTGCAGCACGGCGAACGACCCGTCGCTGCGTTCGTCGTCCAGACCGCATCGAAAACCCCGCGCGAGCCCGCCGCAGCGCCGGTCAGCAGGGTCTCCCGACGTTCGGGGTCGAGCAGCAGCGGTTCGAACAGCTGGTGCACGGTGCCGAAGCCGAACGCTCGCTCCAGTTCGCTGCCCCTGGCCGACAGCACCTGCACGCCGGCTGCTGCCGCGAGCCGGCCGGCCTCGGCCAGCAGGCGGGTCTTGCCGATGCCCGCCGACCCCTCGATCAGCACGGTGCCGCCGGTGCCCGCGCCGAGGTCCTGCACGGCGCGGGACAGCACGGACATCTCGTACTCGCGGTCGACCAGGTTCGAGGTGACGACGGTCCTTGGCGTGCCGTTCGGCTGGCTGGTCCGGGGCAGCGGCCGGACGTGCGCCGGTTGGGCGGGCAGCGGTTCGGGGGTAGTGGCTGGACTGGCACCGACCACCCGGCTTGCCCATTCGGAACGGCTGGTCGAGGGCCGGCGCCTGGCCGAGCACGTCGCGTTCCAGCGACCGCAGCCCGGGTCCCGGTTCGACGCCCAGCTCCGACGCCAGGGTCTGCCGCGCCCGGCGCAGGGCCATCAACGCATCGCCCTGCCGATGCGCCCGGTACAGCGCGAGCACCAACAGCCCCCAGCGCTCCTCGCGCAGCGGATCCTCGGCGACCAGCGCCTCGAGCTCGGACACCAGCAGCGGGCTGTCGCCGAGCGCCAACCGGGCGTCCATCAGCCGCTCGCGGGCGACGGCCCGCAACTCGGTCAGCCGCACGACCTCGGACGCCGCCCAGGGTTCGTCGGCATATTCCGCATAGGCGGGCCCGCGCCACAGTTCCAGCGCCCCGGTCAGCAGGCGGATCCGTTCCGACGCGGGTCGGTCGGACGCCGCGGCGAGGGTGTGTTCGAACTGCCACGCGTCGACGTCCAGCGGACCGACGCGCAACGCGTAGCCGCGGCCCACCCTGGCGATGACGTCGGTCCGGTTCCGGACTCCGGTGTCCGGTTGCAGTCGGCGCCGCAGATGGCTGACGTAGGCATGCAGGCCGCCCGGGCCGCGGCCGACTGCTTCATCGCCCCAGACGCATTCCGCAAGGGTCTCGGCGGACACCACGTCGCCGCGGGCGATGATCAGCGCCGCCAGGGCGGCTCGCTGGCGCCGCCCGCCCAGATCGACAACGGCGCCGTCCCGGATGGCGTCGAGCGCGCCAAGCACCCGCAGCGTCAACCCGCCGGCTTCGTCCACCGCCGCTCCCGCTCGCCGTCCTGGAGCCGGAGCCTACGGATCAACGATCGCCACGCCAAGTACTTCCCTCGTCAGCACGAGGGACCAATCTGTTGAGCCGCTGTGGGGAATCGAACCCCAGACCTTCTCATTACGAGTGAGACGCTCTGCCGACTGAGCTACAGCGGCGGCGAGCAGAAGTCTAACCGCTCGCGCCATGTGGTTCGGTTCAGTTGCTGGTGCCCGCGGACTTCGCCAGCCATTCGTCCCAGGTGTACGCCCAGTCGTAGATGTCGCCATCCGCTGCCGACAGGGGAACGCTGGTGCCGGTGACCTCGACCGGGTCACCGTAGATTGCGGTCTCGAAGTAGGCCTGCGCGCTCTCGGCGGACAGGTTGATACAACCGTGGCTGACGTTGACAACGCCCTGGTCGCCGACGGTGTCCTGGTTCTGGTGGATGAACTCGCCGTTGTCACTGATCCGGACCGCCCAGTGCTCGGTCACGTTCGTGTAGCCGTAGGCCGGGTTGCTCATCTTCGTCGTTTCCTGCTTGTCCATCACGACGTGGATGCCGGAGCGGGTGACCCGGTTCGGGTCACCGATGTCGTCGCCGCTGCCGTAGGACGCGTCGTAGCTGGCAACGGTGACGCCGTCCTGCTGCACCACGATGTTGTGCGCGTTCGCGTCGGCGAGCACGACCTGGTTGCGACCGATGGTGAAGTCGCTGGTGACGTTGTCTCCGCCGTAGTAGCCGTCGCCGAAGTCCAGACCGTAGATGTCGGATTCGACGTGCACGACGGTGCCCGCAGGCCAGTAATTCTTCGGCCGCCAGTCAAGGGACGGGTTCGGGTCGCCGTCATGCTTGATCCAGGCCCACGCGCCCTCGACCTGCGGAGTCGTGGTGATCTTGACGTGGCTCTCGACCAGGGCCTTGTCGGCCGGCTCGTAGCCGAGGTGGACGATCACCGGCGCCGCGACGCCGACCACGGCGCCGTCGCCGGGCGAGATCGAGGTGGTGATCTCATCGACCGGGGTGACCGTCGTGTAGGTCCCGTCGATCTTGACGGACTTGCCGTCGGTGCCGATCGCCGTGCCGGTCACGGTGTAGTCGCGGCCGTAGCCGAGCGGCTCGGCCAGGGTCCAGGAGGTCTTGTCCGCGGACAGCGTGCCGGTCGACCGCAGCGCCCTCCGGGTTGGTGAAGGAGATGTCGGAGATCGTGCCCTTCGCCACCGTGATGGTCACCGGTTCTGTCGGGGTGATGTCGTCGGCGTCGAACGCGGGCGAGGCCGTCACCTGGGCGACCGGCTTCGGCGCGGCGGTGGTGGTCGGCGCGCTTGACGAACTGCTGTCGGCGGCGGAATCCGGCGTACCTGAGCCGTCGGTTGCGGCGGCCTGGCTGACGGACCCGGAGGAGCTTTGAGCAACCGCCAGCCCGGTCGACGAGCCGGAGCACGCAGTGGTGATGGCAAGTACGCCAACCGCGAGCAGGGCGAGTGCGGCCCCACGGGCCGGCCTCGAACGGTGCAGCTGCATGTGTCCTCCGGAAATCGTCAACAGGCCTCGGCCCGATCGGCGACCGATTCATTCGTGTCTTCAGTACAGACGTCTGGGGGCGCCGGACGTTGACTCCCGCCGACAGTCATTTCCGCGAGTCAGCACGAGGAACACCGCGCCCCGCACCGTGTTTCACCAACCAGTCGCCCGCGACGAAGGAGTCGCTCGCCAATTGGCCCAGCAGGACCTTGGTGACTCACAGGCGTCCCCATCGCCAGGTCCCCCGATAGGTCAGAATACGACAGCACACGACCCGCCCCGTGCAGCTGAAACGGACAGTGACGAGTTACTCACCGACCCAGTGCAGTGGCTGAGAACGCCGAAGGCCCGGCTGGACGTCTGGGTGACGTCGCGGCCGGGCCGTCGGGATCAAGCAAATCGTGCTTACCGAACCAGCTGATTGCCCCGATAGTCGAACTGATCGACCGTGACGGCCTGACGTGCCGCCATCCGGCTGTTGTCCTCGTACAGCCCGCCCTCGGACTTCGCGAGGGTCCAGGTGGCGTGCACCGCGGCGTCGCCGAGTTCGGCCAGCGCCTTGGTGCTCAGGTTGTTGATGGTGTCGCATGCCTGGTGGTAGCAGGAGTCGTAGGGTTCGCCAGCGGTGCCGCCGTAGACGGCCTCCTCTTCGGGCGTCTTGATGCCTTCGGCGCCGCTGAACAGGCCACCGGCCGGAATGCCGGCCTCGATGAACGGCCCGTAGTCGGAGCGACCGTCGAAGGCGGTCGGTTCGGTGGCCAGGCCCTGATCGGCGAAGTACTTGCCGAAGATCTGCTCGATCTGCGCCGAACCGGGCGGACCGACTACGCCCTCCGACGACCCGTCGCCGTCGTAGACGAACCTGACGTAGTTCGGCGAACCGAGCATGTCGAAGTTCAGGTTCGCGTAGATCTTCCCGAGTGCGGCGTCGCTGAGCTTCGAGACGTAGTACTCGGATCCGAGCAGGCCCGACTCCTCGGCTCCCCAGAACGCGAACCTCAGCTTCTGGGTCGGCACCAGCTTCAGTTTCGAGATCTGGACCGCGGTTTCGAGGTTGACGGCGGCACCGCTGCCGTTGTCGTTGATGCCTGGACCGGCCAGCACCGAGTCCAGGTGGGCCCCGACCACGACGACCTTGTTCGGGTCACCCTTCGGCGAATCGGCGATCACATTCGTGGTCTTGCGGGTCTCCGAGAAGGTCGAAGTCGTGAGGTGGACCTGCACCGGACCGACTTGCGTGGCGGCATACAGCTCAGCGCCGGTCGCAAAGTCGAGGCCGACCACCGGGATGGTGCTGGGAGCCCCCAGCGTCCCGGCGAGGGTTTCGTCGCGGCCCGGCTGACCCTCGTTGAAGATGGCAACCGCGGCGTAGCCGGCATCCTTGGCGTTCTGTGCCTTCACCGCGAAGTCGCAGGTCCCACGCTGCACCAGGGCCACCGCCGGCAGTGCGGCCGAGGCGGGAATGAAGTCACCAGGCTCGCAGCCGGACGTGGAACTGGGGGCCGGGGTGGGCGGAATGACGATGTCGGTGGTCGGCACCAACGGACCGATCACGTCACCGCTGCCGGAGTACTCCATGATGTCGGGCGTGTAGGTCGCCGGGGTCGGCGAGACCTGCTCGAATGTCGCGGGTGCAAGCTCCTGGAAGAACGGGAAATCGAAGTTCTGCTTCCGAACTGCGTAACCCGCCTTGCGCAGCGTGGACGTCACATAGTCGACCGACGCTGCGTACCCGGGAGTCCCGGACGCCCTGGTCCCGTCGTTCTGGTTCGCAATTCTCTGTAAGGCCCGCTCGTGGCCCAGGATGCCGTTGACCGTCACCGCCTCGCGCAGCTTTGTGGTGTTGACGTCATCCACCACCGCGCTGGCGGAACCGACCGGGACCACCATGGCCGCCGCGATCACGCAAGTCAGCAACGCTGCTTTTCCTCGCACAAATGCCTCCAAACAGGACAATCTGCATCCCAGACGGGTTGCAAGCGGAAATCCTTCGTGAAGGACGTTGCCTGATCGTGATCGACCTATCACCCTGAGTAGTTCATCGTTATCTGATCGTTATCGACGAGACCACCCATCGAGGCATGACCGTGCCGGTGTCGACAGGAATCGGACCGGGCGAATAGCTGTTGACGGACCGATCCGACCAGAGCACCGTCGTCGGAGAACCGTTTCGTCGCGCGGCCCGTAGGACAGTTCGGCGGGTTCGGAGTTTCCAGCAGTGCACGCACCCGGCTATTGCCCACGACCGGTACTCGCCGCGTCCCACTCGTGCTGAGATTCGAGGTCCCGTGACGTCCACGCAGGTTCCACCGGTGAAGCAGCCCCCACGGTGGGGGCTGGCGATCGTGGCCGGCTTCGGCATCGCAGTTGCCGCCGTGCTCGCGGCCTACTCGCGGGTCTCCCCCGGCGACGGTGGAGTGATCTTCACCTTCGGCTTCACCACCCTCTTCGCCATGAAGTCGTGGCTGTGTACGGCGGCCATGGTCTTCGTCGTGGTGCAGGTGGTCAGCGCCCTGGCGATGTGGGGACGGCTGCCGGGAGTCTCCGCCGCCCCGGCCTGGGCCAGTCCGGTGCATCGGTGGTCAGGCGTCATCGCCTTCGTCCTGACGTTGCCCGTGGCGTTCCAATGCATCTGGTCACTGGGCTTTTCTGACGACTCGCCCAGGGTCCTCATCCATTCCGCCGCCGGGATCGCCTTCTACGGCGCGTTTGCCGCGAAGATGCTGTCGCTGCGGCTGCGCGGGCTGCCCGGCTGGTCGCTGCCGGTGCTCGGCGGGCTGCTCACCGCCCTGCTGACCGTGGTGTGGTTCTCCTCCGCCTTCTGGTACTTCACCCAGCCCGGAGCTCGCGCTGTGGTGACCCTGTCCGTCTCGACCAGCCGTCTGCGGATTGCCGCGAACCTGCACCCCATGCACGACCACCGCCACTTTGGAGCAGCCGTGAATCCGACCCGAGCCCGCTGACCCTGCGTCGGGTTCTCCCATCCAGCAATGGCCCGATCGAGCAGCACCCGCCACCCGGTGATCCACCACCCACCGGGGGCCGTCATCACCAACCGTCACCGGCCTCACAGCAGCCGCCCGCCGCGGGACAGCCGTCTGCGCCGCAGTACCCGCCTGGGTACCGGCCGGCCGGACAACATCCGGGCCGACCAGCCGAACTGGGTGCCGGCGAACCCGTACCCGGTCGGTCCGGGCCAGGTTCCGCACCACCCGGGACAGCAGTTCCCACCCGGGCAGTACCAGGGCCGGCCGTACCCGCAACAACCGGCGGGTCGGCCATCCCCACCACGCGCCGGGTTACCCCTATCCCGCACAGCCCGCACCCGCGTGGTCCCAGCCCCCGCAGCCTTCGCAGCCCCCGCCGGGATGGTTCCAGCCCGCGCGGCCCGCACCCGAGTGGTCACATCCCCCACAGGCGCAGCCGGCCGGCCCGGCTCCCGTTCCGAGCGCAGGATCCGATGCCCCCGGCCACGACGAGTCCGTCCGGGCAGGCCTCCAGACGCGGGGTGATCGTGGGCGCCGGGGTGGCGGTGGTGGCGGGCGCAGCCGGCTTCGGCTGGTTCATGCTGGCCACACCAACGACCTCTGCCCCGAAAGGCGGGAACACCGCGCCCGGCGGCACTGCGACCCCGACCGAGCTGGCGACCGTCGCCGAGATCCCCGAGGGCGGCGGTGTCGTCCTGCCCGAACAGCAGCTGGTGGTGACGCGAGAGACCGGCGACAAGGTGCACTGCTTTTCGGCGGTGTGCACCCACCAGGGCTGCCTGGTCTCCCAGGTGACCGCAGGCAAGATCACCTGCCCCTGTCACGGCAGCGCCTTCGACGCCAGCACCGGCGCCGTCGTCGGCGGCCCGGCGCCCAGCCCCCTGCCGGCGGTGCCGGTGACCGTCGTCAACGGAACCATTTACACGGGATGAGGGGATCGAGTTGAAACGCCTGCCCACCTGGATCTGGATCGCCGCGGCCGCCTTCGCCACCGGCGCCATGCTCGCGTCGCTGCTCTGACCGCCGCCACCGCCGATGACGCTGTCGTCGACCGTGCCGTGTCAGCAGGCAGTCAGCGGTTGAGGTGCTGTTCCTCGTAGGCCTTGCGGGAGCCGCACACCGACGCCTTCGGGCAGACCTGCTTGGAGCCGTCGGCGGCCAGTTTGATGACGACCGATTCACCGGGCACGGAGTGGCCGACGACGCGTCCGGGGCCGGCCGGTGAGTCGACGTCCTCACCGATCGCCGGTGTTGTCGCCTTGAAGTCCTGGTACAGCGGGTGCTCGTACTTCAGGCAGCACATCAACCGGCCGCAGGCGCCGGAGATCCGCATCGGATTGGCCGGCAGTTCCTGATCCCGCGCCATCGCCAGGGTGATCGGCTCGTAGTCCTTGAGGAACGTCGAGCAACAGGTGTCCCGGCCGCAGGAGCCGATCGCGCCGGTCACCCGGACCGCGTCCCGGGCAGCGAGCTGGCGCAGTTCGATGCGATTGCCGAGCGTCGCGGACAGGTCCCGCAGCAGCGACCGGAAGTCCACCGTCTCCGGCGATGAGTAGTAGATGACGGTCTTGCCCGCGCTCGGCTGCGGATCGATGGCCAGCACCTTCATCGGCAGACCGTGCTCACGGATCAGCTTCCGACTGGCGACCATGGTGCGAGCCTTGGTCTTTCGCATCTGCTCGGTGGCGGCGAGGTCACTCTCGCTGGCCATCCCGAGCAGCACCGGGAAGCCATCGGTCTCTTCGGGGGAGTACTCCGCCGCCCACACCACCCGTGCCGCAACGGGTCCGTGGTCGGTGGGCAGCAGGACCATGTCGCCGACCTCGGGGCGCAACTCACCCGGGTTGGCGTAGTGCAACTGCCCGTTGGACGTGAACGTCACCGCGCACAGCATTCCCATGACCGATCACGGTACGCGTTGTGACGCCGACCACCCGCCACTCGGCCGTCGACGGCGGGCCTCGGTCCTACGTCGCGGATCCTGCAGGACCGCAATCGTCCGTGAGCCAGCCTCGACGGTGCCGCCGCGGCGCCGTCAGGCGTGCGCAGGAGTCTCGACGTCGACGGGCGTCCCTGCCCGGCCGTTCGCAGCACGCCGCGACCGGACGATTCCCCAGCCGACCAGCGCCGCGGCCACGACGGTGAGCGCGAGGCCGGCGATCGTGACCGCCTGCTGGAACTCCGCGGTCTGCTCGGCGCTCCAGTCCGAGGTGGCGATGCTGCCGGTGAACAGCGCCGCGAGGATGGTGCCGGTGACGGCGATGCCGACGCCGGAGGCGACCTCGGTGGCGGTGTCGACCAGCGCCGCGCCGATCGAGGTGCGGTTCTCCGGCAGGCCGCGGAGCACGTTGACCCCGGCGACGACGCCGACCACGCGCATCCCGGCGGCGACGAGCACGAGCGAGATCGCGACCCAGACGTAGCCGAAGCTGCCGAGCAGGCTGTAGACGGCGAGCCCGACCACGACCGCCGCGGCGCTGATCCAGGCGGCCCGCTCGAGGCCGACCCGTTGCACGAACGGGTTGACGAACGGGCCGGAGGCGAGCAGGACGACGACCTGCGGCAGCATGCCGATGGCGGCGAGCGCGGGCGGCCAGCCCCAGTCGAGCTGCAGCTGCAGCGTCACCAGGTAGCCGAGGCCGGCGGTCGCCAGCCCGGCCGCGGCCTTGAACGCCAGGCCGCTGGAGACGAGCGGGCGGGCGACGCAGCGTCGAGGTCGAGCAGCGGGTGCCGCGCCGACCGCTCGCGCAGGACGAAGGAGACCGCCGCCAGCGACGGCCGCCGCGGTCGCCGCCCACGGGCGCCACGAGCCGGCGCCCTCGTTCACGAACAGCGTCGGCGCGACGAGCGCGAGCACGATCGTCGCCGTGCCGAGCACCGCGCCGGCGACGTCGACCGGGTCGCGGTGCAGGTCGGCCGGCCTCGTCCGCGGCGATGCCGAACCGCACGCCGATGATCGCGAGCACGGCGATCGGCACGTTCACCAGCAGCAGGACCTGCCACGGCGCGACCGCGAGCACGAAGCCGCCGACGGTCGGGCCGATCGCGAGCCCGACCAGACCCACGGTCGAGATGAGGGTGATCGCCCGGACGCGCAGGCCGTCCTCGTCGAACAGCCGGAAGGCCAGCGCCATCGACCCCGGCGTCGTCATCGCGGCCGCGACGCCCATCACCGCCCGGACGGCGATCAGCTGCTCGGCGGTGGTGACGAACGCGGTCGCCAGGCTGGCGACGCCGAGCAGGACGAGCCCGATGAGCATGATCCGCCGCCGACCGAACCGGTCGGCGATCGCGCCGAACGCCAGCATCAGCCCGCCGAACACGACCGCGTAGGCGCCGGTCACCCACTGCAGCGCGGTCGTCGAGGCGTGCAGGTCGCGTCCGATCGTCGGCAGCGCGACGTTCAGGATCGAGTTGTCCAGCATCTCGAACAGGAACACCGCGGACAGTCCGGCCAGGGCCACCCACGCCTCCCGCAACGATCGTGGGGAGTGCGGCGACCCATCGTCGGTGGACTGCGGTGTGCTCGGTTGACATGCCACTAGATTAACTGACTAAGTTTAGTTACACAAGCACTAGGGTTGATTGACACGGAAGTGAGGTCGGATGCCGAGGACCGGAGCGCGCGGCGGGCCGCAGACGCGCGCGCGGATCGCGGAGGTCGCGGCTCGGCTGTTCCTCGAGCGCGGGTTCGACGCGGTCACGGTCGCCGAGGTCGCCCGGGAGGCCGGGGTCTCGAGCGTGACGGTCTTCAACCACTTCCCGCGCAAGGAGGACCTCTTCCTCGATCGCGCGGTCGACGCCGTCGAGCTCCTGCGCTCGGCGGTGCGGGACCGCGGCACCGGCGTCGACGTGCTGGCGTCGCTGCGCGACGCGACGCTCCGACTCGTCGACGACCGGCACCCGCTGTCCGGCCTCGAACGACCGGTCCGTCCCGTTCTTCCGGACCGTCGCCGGCGTCACCCGCGCTGGTCGCGCGGGCGCGGGAGATCGCCGCCGACCTCCAGCGGACCCTCGCCGAGGAGCTCGACCGCGACCCGACCTTCGAGCGGCGACGGGACGCTGCTCGCCGCCTTCTTCATCGCCGGCTACGCCACCGTGCTGGTGGAGACCGCGCGCCGCCGCATCGCCGGCGAGCCGCCGAGCGCCGTGCTGGACGACCACCGCGCGCGGCTCGAGCGGCTGTTCGACGCCCTCCGCGGCGGAGTCCTGTCCGATGATTAACCCAGTTCCGGTGGGCCCGTCGCCAGGGCGGGTGGCCCGGTGCGTGGGCCTGCGGCCCGAGTTGGCCGCCGTCGCCAGGTCGTCGGTGCCGATATCCCGCCGGGCTACCTGCTGACCGGACCGGCGAACAGGGCCATCATCATTGCCTCGACCGCGATCTGCGGTTTGACGTTCACCTCGATGGCCTCGCGGCAGGCGAGCACCGCGTCGAGCCGTTGCAGGGCGCCGACCGAACCGAGCCGGGACGCCGCCACCTCGATGTCGCCGGCCACATCGGGATTCATCAGCGGCGCGGTCGAGCCCAGGCTGCGGGCGATCACATCCCGGTAGAACCCGGACAGGTCGACAAGGGCCCGGTCCAACACGTCCCGCTGCGTCCTGGTGGCGCGTGACTTCTGCCGCTTCTCCATCTCCTTGACCACCCCAGCGGTCCCCCGCGCGGCCCCGACGGCGCCCTTGCCGGTGCCGCCGGCGCCCAGGGCCGTCTTGAGCTCCTCCAGTTCGACGGCATCGCGGCGGTCGGACATCGAGGTGGCCTCGCCCTTGGCGGTCGCGAGCAGATCGTCGGCCTCGACGAAGACATCGGCGACGGACCGCAACGCACCCGGCACGGCGAGGATCCGCCGGCGTTGCTCCCTGGCCTCCTCGTCGGTGGCCAGCCGGCGGGCCCGGCCGACGTGCCCGGCCGACACCGAGGCCGCCCAGTCCGCCATCGCCGGCTCGATGTGATCCCGCCGGACCAGCACCTCGGCGATCGACGCGGCAGAAGGCGTGCGCAGGGCCAGCACCCGGCAGCGGGAGCGGATCGTCACCGACACGTCGTCGGGGTGGGTGGATGGCGCGCAGAGCAGGAACACGGTATGCGGAGGTGGCTCCTCGACAGCCTTCAGCAATGCGTTCGAGGCACCCTCGGTGAGCCGGTCGGCGTCCTCGATCAGCACGATCTGGAAGCGGCCGGTGGCCGGCCGGCGGGCGGCCAGCTGCACGACGGCGCGCATCTCCTTGACCGAGATCGTCAGGCCTTCCGGGGTGACGGTGCGGACGTCGGCGTGGGTGGCGGCCATCACCGTTCGGCAGTGCGAGCAGTGCCCGCAGCCGCCGTACTCGCATTGCAGCGCAGCGGCGAATGCCCTGGCGGCAACGGATCTTCCGGACCCGGGAGGGCCGGTGAACAGCCAGGCGTGCGTCATCGCGGCGGTGGGCACTCCGGGCTCACCGCGGGAGGCGGCCACCGCTGCGGACAGCACGTCGATCGCCAACTGCTGGCCGATGACGTCGTCGAAGACCGCTGCCTGCACTCGCTCCACCCGTTGCGTGCTGGTCACTGGTCACCATCCGGAATGGCCCGGCCGATGGCGACCAGGGAGTCGGTGCGGCCGGCATTCGCCCGGCGCAACGGGGACGTCGTCACCGAGGTGACCACCAGTCCGGCCCGCGCGGCGACCAGCCGCAGGGTGCCTGGGGTGAGGTGCCAGATGTGCTGTTCGGGCTTGAGCGTCCACCAACGGGCCCGCAGCAGCTTCGACGGCACCGACGAGAAGTACGGGATCGACAACGCGAACACCCCACCCGGTGCGAGCCTGGCGCGCACCTCCCGCAGGAACTCCACCGGATCGGGCACGTGCTCGAGGGTGTCCCAGAAGCAGACGACGTCCGCCGGGTCGGCCGGCGCATCGGCGAGCTGCCCGCAGAACACGTCGAGCCCGAGCCGGAGCGAGGCATGGTCGGCGCCGGTCCGGGACAGCTCTACCCCCCGCACCGCGAAGCCCGCATCCTGCGCCGCGGCGAGGAACAGGCCGTAGCCGCTGCCGATCTCCAGCAGCCGACCCGGCGGCGGGCGGAGCCGTTCGATGGCGCCGAGCCGGCCCGCCGTCCAGGTTCGCTGCAACACCATCGCGGGCGATAGCCGGGACTGACCGCCGTAGACCCCGCCGGCGAAGTCACCACCGGTGAAGTACGCGGGTTCGTCATACATCCGTTGCAGCGCAGCGGACGTCAGCCGGGGGGAGACGAACACCAGTTCGCAGATCGGGCAGCGGACGACCCCGAACGGCGGCACCGGGTACAGCACGGTGCCCTGGACACCGCAGACACAGCACAACACCGGTTCGGTGTCGGCCTCTGTCCACGAACCCTCGGACATCCGGGTGTACCCCCTGTGCTGCTGGTCGGTCAGTGCTGAGCTGATTGTTCGGTCACGGTAACCGACCCCACCGACACTGTGGTCCGAGCACAACATGGCGGCCGGGCGGACACCCCGACGAGCAGCCTGTGGTTGTCGGGCCCGCCAGCACAGAGGACGCTGACGGCATGAGTGAACAGACTTTCGTGATCATCGGGGCCTCATTGGCCGGAGCAAAGGCCGCGGAGACGCTGCGCGACGAGGGATTCACCGGCCGGGTGGTGCTGATCGGCGAGGAAACCGAACCGCCCTACGAGCGTCCACCGCTGTCCAAGGGCTACCTGCTCGGCGCGGACGCCCGCGAAAAGGCCTACCTGCACGAGCCGCAGTGGTACGCGGAGAACGCCATCGAGTGGCGTGCGGGAACCGTCGCGGTCGGCCTCGATCTCGCGGCGAAGACCGTCACCGTGCATCCGTCGGACACCATCGACTACGACAAGCTGTTGCTGGCGACCGGATCCCGGGTGCGGACCCTGACGGTTCCTGGCTCCGACCTGCAGGGCGTGCACTACCTGCGCACCCTGGACCACTCGGACGCGCTGCTCGAGGGATTCAAGAACGGCGCGCACGTCGTGGTGATCGGCGCCGGCTGGATCGGGCTGGAGACCGCCGCCGCCGCCCGACAGCACGGCTGCGCGGTCACGGTCGTGGAAATGGACTCCCTACCCCTGCGCCGGGTACTGGGCGACGAGGTGGCGACCGTCTACCGCGACCTGCACGCCGCGCACGGCGTCGACTTCCGGTTCGGGGCCGGCGTGCAGGAAATCGTCGGCTCGGAGGACGGCTCCGGCACGGTGAGTGCCGTCCGGATGGCCGACGGCTGGGAGGTGGCGGCCGACCTGGTGATCATCGGCGTCGGGATCGCGCCCAACGTCGAACTCGCGCAGGCCGCCGGCCTCGAGGTCGACAACGGTGTCGTCACCGACGAGCTGCTGCGTACCTCCGACCCAGATGTCTACGCCTGCGGCGACGTGGCGTCGTCGTTCAACCCGTTGCTGGGCAACAGGTTACGGGTCGAGCACTGGGCGAACGCGCTGAACGGCGGGCCGGCCGCCGCCCGTTCGATGCTGGGCAGGACCGAGGAGTACGCACCGGTCCCGTATTTCTTCTCCGACCAGTACGACCTCGGCATGGAATACACCGGGTGGGTCACCCCGGGCGACTACGACCAGGTGGTGTTCCGCGGCGACCCGACGGTGGTCCCCGGTGCGGCGCCGGAGTTCCTGGCGTTCTGGGTCCGCGGCGGGGCGGTGCTGGCCGGGATGAACGCCAACGTCTGGGACGTCACGGAGACCATCGCCGACCTGGTCAAGGCCGGGCTGAACGGGCGCACCGTCGATCTGGCGGCACTGGCCGACCCGGAGATCCCGCTGGAGGATCTGCTGGGCTGAGCCGCGGCCTGCCCGCCCCAGCTACCAGGGTCAGGCGGCCGGCTGCGGTTCGGCCAGGACGGGCGATCGCTGCCGGAGTACGGAGCTGATCCGCTCCAGCACCTCGGTGTTGATCACCCTGTCCTGTTCCTCGGACAGCGGGCGCACGATCAGGTATCGCTCCGGGGTGTATGACGCCCGGTCCCGGTAGGCCTGCACCGGCAGCACGATTTCCTCGTCGTCATCGGAGGGCACAGGTACCGGCGTCGCGGCGTCCGCCGACGGCGTCGGATCGACCGGCGACGCCGGTGCCGGGGCGGTGTCGTGGCTCCCCGGCCCCGGCGGCTGGGCCGGCTCCGCGATCGACGGTTCGAGGGTGACAACCGCGTCGGCGGCGACAGCGCCGGCCGGATCCGCTGCGGGCGGCGGGGTGGCATCGACAGCGACCGCCCCATTTGCTGCGCCGGCTGCCGGCTCCTCCGCAATGAGGGGCAGCGGGCTGTCACCGGTTGGTGCCGCCAGCTGGGCAGGCGGCCGCGACGGGCCACCGGCAGTTTCCAGGACACCGTCCACCAGGACCGTGAGATCCGCCTTGAGGCCGTTGACGGCCCACTGCGCGACCCGCGCCAGCCGCTGTTCCTCCACCCCGGCCGCCCGGTAGCGGACAACCGTTGCGTCGATGAATCCCTCGCACACGACGACCGCACCGCCCTGCAGCGCTGGCTTCACCCGCTCGGTCGTCAGGTCGGCGAGGTCAGCGGAGGCGCGCAACGCGTCGGCCGGACTATCCGTGCCGAAGGCACCGGCATCGGCCGGCCCATCCGAGCGCACGCGGACGAGCAGCCAGCCGTCGGCGCGCAGGTGCTCGTCGAGCACGCTGGCGTACTCGGCCACCGCCGTCGGGTCCGCCCCCTCGACCGCGATCAGCACGCCGCTGTGATCGTCCTGCTCGTCCCAGATGTTCACTCCGCGGCGGCCGAAGACGCGGCGGAACAGGCTGGAGGTGAGTCCGCCGATCTGCCGCCCGGTGAACAGGCTGACGCCCCACGCGATCAGCCCGCCGACGGCCAGCACGATGGCCGGGCCGGTGACGTCGAATCGGAAATCGCCCACCGTCACCGGGTACGAGCCGATCGCCCCGGCCAGGATCGGGCCGGCGGCGATCGTCATCAGCAGCACGATCCGGACCGAGGACATGACGAACGCGAACACCCGTCCGCGCAGCTGGTCGGACACCTCGTGGCCGATCATGGTGAAGCCGTTGATCCAGGCGATGCCGGCGAAGACACCCATCACCGACGCGGTGAGCACCGCCCCCAGGAAGTCCTGCAGGACGCTCATCACGATCAGCGTGATGCCGGCGGCGCCGATGGCCGGGGTGAAGATCATCCGCCGGGGCACCGTCGGGAAGACCTTCGGGCCGATCAGCATGCCGAGCGCGAGACCGGTGAACACCGACCCGAAGAGGATGCCGTATCCGGCGTTGCCGGCGCCGAGCGTCGCGACGTAGGCCTGCGCGACCCCGGCGACCAGGCCGCCGGCGAAGAACGCGCCGAGGATGCCGACGTAGATCGAGCGCATCAGCCGGTTCTTGCGGACGAACGAAACGCCCTCGGCGATCAGCGAGAAGATGTTCTTGGTGGTGCTCCGGTCGCCGACGAAGGACGGGATCATGCCGCGCGACAGGAAGACCATGACGGCCGAGAAGAAGTACGTGCAGGCGTCGATGCCCAGCGCCAGGTCGATGGCCAGGGTGCTGGTGGCGCCGCTGATCAGCGCGCTGCCCTGGTCGGCGACGTTGGGCACGCCGAAGAACGACGCTGCCGTGGACAGCAGCGCGAACAGCAGGGCCGCGATCGGCACCATGCCGTAGACCGAGACGTAGTTGAGCTGATTCGCGACCGCCAGCCGCTCCCGCGGCACGATGTTCACCCACATGGCCTGCTTGGCCGGGGTGGAGAACAGCCCGATCGCCTCGACCAGGAACTGCGCGACCAGCAGCCAGAGCAGATTGCCGCTGACGATGATCGACAGGTACAGCAGGCCGGCCATGGTGTCGCCGGCGATGGCCACCTTTCGCCGGTCGAAGCGGTCGACCAGCGCGCCGGCGATCGGCCCGAGGATCAGGTCGGGCAGCAGTCTGGTCAGCAGCACACCGGAAACCGCGGCGCCCTGCGCGAGGTTCGACGAATCCTTCGTGAGGTAGGCGGCCAGCGCCGTGGTGGCGAGCAGGCCGAGCCAGTCACCCAGGCTGGAGATCGCGATGGCCGACCACAGCCGCCGGAAGACCGGGATGCGCAGCAGCACCGCGACCGAATTGGGTTCCCGTTTGCGGCTCACCGGTTGAACAACTCGGTGACGAGGTCGATCGCCTTCTGACCGAGGCCGGTGGCGAACACGATGACGAAGAAGAACACCAGCACGGCCCAGACGCTGGACCGGCGTCGACTGGCCGCTGCCCGATCGGGGGTCGGCGCCGTCCGCCGACGTTCCTGGGACTGCTCCCGGGCGTCGTTCCGAGCCTGTCCGCCTCCCCGGTTGTACTGCGAGGCCATCGGTGCGGCCGGCGCGACGGCGGCCGGTGCACCGGACCCGGCCGACTGCGGGTGGGTGGCCTGGAACGATTCCCGGTCGACCTGCGCAGGCTGGTCGGGCATGCTGCCGCGGAACATCGCCGACAGGTCCGCCGCCGTCATCGTGCGCCCCTGCCAGGTGAAACTGGCCCCGGTCGGCCGGGCGGGAGCCACCGGTGGGGGCGAATTGATCGGCCGGTAGGCCTGCACAGCCGGACGCGTTGCAACGGGCCGCGCCGGCGCGATCGGGCGGGTGCCCTGCTGACGGGCAGCAGCCTGTTGCCGGGCGATCTCCTGCTGACGGGCAGCAGCCTGCTGTGCCGTCGACCGCTGTTGACCCTGCGTGGCTGTGCCCGCTGCGCTGGCCGCTGGGCTGCGCACGCTGTGGTTGCGCACGCTGGGCCTGGCCGCGCTGGGCGGGCGGCGTCCGATTCCCGGACCGGTTCGCCGGACCGGTCACCGGCTGGGCCACGACGCCCGGCTGGGGCGGCGGCAGCACCGGCGGCACGATCACCGGCACCAGGTCGACCGGCATCGGCGCGGACAGCGCATCCGGGTACACGTCGAGAACGGGCATCATGATGGACGGGTCCGCCGGTGCCGTCGGACCCGCTCAGTGCATCGGTGAACCGTTGATCGGTCCCGCGTGTGGCGTCGAAGGCCGCCGTCATACCCGAATCGTAGGCCGGGACACCGTCAGGCGAGTGATCCCGGCGCGAAGACCAGGGTGTTTTCAGGGTCCGGCCGCCGAGCAGGAGAGCACTGAAACAAGCCGGCTACGGCGGCGCAGCGCAGGAGCCGGGGTGGTCAGTGCACTCCCGTCATCCGGCCGGCTTGCTGGCGACCTTGGCCGCCGTCTTCCGCACCGCCGGCTTTTCGCAGCGGCAGTCTTGGGAGCGGCCTTCTTCGCCGGCGTCCGCTTCGGTGCCGGGCCCCTGGCCCGCCGATCGGCCAGCAGTTCCGCGGCCCGCTCGACGGTCAGCGTGTCGACCTCGTCACCCTTGCGCAGCGAGGCGTTGGTCTCGCCGTCGGTGACGTACGGGCCGAACCTGCCGTCCTTGATCACCATCGGCTTGCCGCCGACCGGGTCGGTGCCGACCTCGCGCAGCGGCGGCGCGGTCGCGGCGGAGCGACCGCGCTGCTTGGGCTGCGCGTAGAGCGCCAGCGCCTCGTCGAGGGTGACGTCGAACAGCGCGTCCTCGCTGGCCAGCGACCGGGAGTCGGTGCCCTTCTTCAGATAGGGCCCGTACCGGCCGTTCTGCGCGGTGATCTCGACGCCGTCGGCCGGGTCGTCGCCGACCACCCTGGGCAGCGAGAGCAACCGCAGCGCGGTCGGCAGGTCGATGGTGTCCAGCGTCATCGACTTGAACAAGCGAAGCGGTCCGCGGCTTGACGGCCTTCGGCGCCCGCTTCGGCGCGGCCGCCGCCGTCCTTCGCCGTTGGCGGCGACCGGCTCCGGGATCACCTCGGTGACGTACGGCCCGTACCGGCCGTCCCTGGCGACGATGAGGTTGCCGGAGTCGGGGTCGACGCCGAGCTCGTTCTCGGCCGAGTCGCCGGCCTGGGCGAACAGCTCCTCGGCCACCTCGGCGGTGACCTCGTCCGGCGGCAGGTCCTCTGGCAGGTTCGCCCGCTGCACGGACGCGCCATCGGTGCCGTCATCGTCGTCCCGGCGCACCGTTCGGGCCATGCACCGGCCGTTCCAGGTACGGCCCGTACCGGCCGACCCGGACGGTGACCTGCCGGCCCTCGGAGTCGATCAGCAGCGGCAGCGAGTTGACCTCGCGGGCGTCGATGTCCTCCAGCCGGTCGCCGACCAGCTTCTTCAGCCCGCCGGTCGCGGCCGACCGAGCCCTCCGGGCCGAGGTCGCCGCCGAAGTAGAACGCCGTCAGCCAGTCGGTGCGGCCGATCCGGCCGTCCGCGATGGCGTCGAGCTCGTCCTCCATCGCCGCGGTGAAGTCGTAGTCGACCAGCCTGGCGAAATGCGTTTCCAGCAGCCCGATCACCGCGAAGGCGATCCAGGACGGGACCAGCGCCTGGCCCTTCTTCCACACGTAGCCGCGGTCGATGATCGTCCGGATGATCGACGTGTAGGTCGACGGCCGGCCGATGCCCAGGTCCTGCAGCGCACCGATCAGCGACGGCTCGGTGTACCGGGCCGGCGGGGTGGTGACGTGGCTGGCCGGGATCAGCTCCCGGATGTCCAGCTGCTGCCCGACGGTCAGGTTCGGCAGCCGGCGCTCGGCGTCATCGGCCTCGCCGCCCGCCTCCGCGTCGACGGTCTCGACATAGGCGCGCAGGAAACCGGGGAAGGTGATGGTCCGGCCGGAAGCCGCGAAAACGCATTCGCGACCGTCGGCCGATGCGGTGATGCGCAGCGACAGGGTGAGCCCGCGGGCGTCCACCATCTGGGAGGCGATGGTGCGCTGCCAGATCAGCTCGTACAGCCGGAATTCGTCGCCGGTGATGGACCGCGCGACCTGCCCAGGGGTGCGGAACGTCTCCCCCGCCGGCCGGATGGCCTCGTGCGCCTCCTGCGCGTTCTTCACCTTGCGGGTGTACTGCCGCGGAGCGGCCGGGACGTATTCGGGTCCGTACAGCTCGCGGGCCTGCGACCGGGCGGCCTCCTGGGCGGTGGCGCTCAGCGTGGTGGAGTCGGTTCGCATGTAGGTGATGAAGCCGTTCTCGTACAGCCGCTGCGCCGTCCGCATGGTGCGCTCGGAGTTGAAGCCGAGCTTGCGGCCGGCCTCCTGCTGCAGGGTGGACGTCATGAACGGCGGGTACGGCTTGCGGGTGTACGGCTTTTCCTCGACCGAGCTGACCGTTGCGGTGCCGCCCTGCAGCTGCGCGCCGAGGGTGCGGGCGCCGTCCTCGTCGAGCAGCAGCACGTCGGTGCCGGCCTTGATGGCGCCGGTGGCCGGGTCGAAGTCCCGCCCGGCGGCCAGCCGCCGGCCCTCGACGGTGGCCAGGGAGGACTTGAACGCCTGGCTGTCCGGCTCGGTCGGGGCCATGGACGCGTCAAGGCCCCAGTAGGTGCCCGTCCGGAAGGCCATCCGCTCGCGTTCGCGCTGCACGATGATCCGGGTGGCGACGGACTGCACGCGGCCGGCCGACAGCTTCGGCATGACCTTCTTCCACAGCACCGGCGAGACCTCGTAGCCGTACAGCCGATCCAGGATGCGCCGGGTTTCCTGCGCGTCCACCAGGTTGTCGTCCAGCGCGCGGGGGTTGTCCGCGGCGGCCCGGATCGCGGCCGGGGTGATCTCGTGGAACACCATCCGCTTGACCGGGACCTTGGGCTTCAGGGTTTCCAGCAGGTGCCAGGCGATGGCCTCACCCTCGCGGTCCTCGTCTGTCGCCAGATAGAGCTCGTCGGCGCCGACCAGCAGCGACTTGAGCTTGGCGACCTGGGCCCGCTTCTCCGGGGAGATGACGTACAGCGGCTCGAAGCCGTTCTCGGTGTTCACGCCGAGCCGGGCCCATGGCTCGCCCTTGTACTTCACCGGCACATCGGCGGCGCCGCGCGGCAGGTCACGGATGTGCCCGACGGACGACTCGACGATGTAACCGTCGCCGAGGAAACCCGAGATGGTCTTGGCCTTGCTCGGGGACTCGACGATGACCAGACGAACGCCGGTGCCCGGTCCCGTCCCTGACTTGCTAGTGGCCATCGTGGCTCACGTTCTCCTTATATATGCGCGCTCATCCGTGACCCGGCGAAACCGGGCCAGATGAGGTTGTTCTCCACAGAAGCCGCCCGACAGGCCGCGGCACCCGACACCCGGGGGTGTCCGGAGCAGGATGCCACAGTGTGCCTGCACTTCGGCTCGTCGTGTGACGCACGACGGATGATCAGGGTCAGTGCCCCAGGGCCGGGAAGGCGCCCCTGGGTGCCTCCGGGGGCGGGGTGCCGATCATCTCGGACAGCCGTGAGCAGCGCCGATAGCCGACGATGCGGACAGCCGGACCACCGCCGCGGGCCCCCAGCAGCGAGCCGGCGAGCCCGGCTGCGGCGCAGGCGGCGGCGAGCGGTTCGTGGGTGTCGGGGGCATGCGGGTCCAGGCCGAGGACGAAACCGACATCGGCCGGATGGCCGGCGGCCAGCGTCCAGCAACGGAGGAATCCCGGCGTCAGGACGATGTCGGCGGGAACTGCCTTGACCGCGCCACGGGTCCAGCGGGCGGCGAGCTCGGCCAGGTCTGGCGTGCGGTCCGTTTGCAGCAACACCACCGGTCGATCGCCGGCCGGATCGTCAATCGACCGCGGCGGCTCTTGAAGTGTTGTGTTGGCTTGCGGGATGAGCGCTGGGATGTCGCGAACCCGGCATTCCCGCAGCAGCGCGTCCGCGCGCCAGGAATCCGCCAGCAGAATCGACAGCCGCACACCGTCCGATCCGGCGGTGATCTGACCGTGGGCGGCGAGCAGTCCGCCCAGATCTATCAGCTGGGGCGGCGTGAGATCGGCAGAGAAGAGCGACAGCTGACTCACTTGCGCCCCCTCCCCACGGTTCGTCAGGGTAGACCCCAGCACGGGCCCGGACCCACCGCCGACCGACTGCGCGGCGTTCTGACCTAGAAGCCGTAGGTCTGACACGCGGGGAACTGGTGCAGGGCCCGATTCACGGCCGGATCCATGCTCGTCAGCGGAATGAAGGCCACTCGCAGCATCACCTGGTTCGCGTCCAACGCGCTCTTCATCGAATAGGGATTGGCGCCTTCGAAATCCTTCAGGATCGAATCCACCTGCGCGGCCAGATCGGTGCCCGCACTGGACATGCTGTCCGACAACGCTTTCGCCAGTTCGGTGCCGCCATCGACGGTCGGCGGCGGCAAGGTCGTTGCGATCTGTGACGTGGAGATCATCGCGGCACTGACGTTCTTCACGTAGTCGATCACCGCCTGCGGCGGCAGATCGCCCTGACCGGTGGGCAGGACATCCATCTCCGCACACACCGCTTCGAACCAGGCAGCGGATTGGCTGTCCAATTCCGCTGGAATGACGGTCGACGTCGGCTCCGCGGTCGACCCGGTGGCCGGGGCGCTCGGTTCCGGCGACGCGCCCGACCCCGCGCCGGCCGAAGTTGCGGCTGAGGTCGTGGTAGCGGCGGTGCTCGACGACGGGACGGGACCGCTGCTCACGGCGGGACCCGCCGTCGTGGCAGCCGGTGCCGTGGCTGCGACCCCGCCACCGCCACCGCAGCCGGCCAGCACCACGCTCGCCGCGATCAGCGCCCAGACGTGCCGCCGATTCATCCTGGATCCCCCTTGGTCCCATGGCCGGTACGCAGCGCCGATCGTGCGAGAGCCCCACCAGGTCCGAGCGCAGAGTGTAAGCGAGCAGCCGTCCGGTGCGGAATCGATGACGTCGACCCGGACCGCACCTGGGACCTACTGGGAAAACTCCGCGCAGGAGGGGATCTTGGCGATCTCCGCGCCCACTGCCGGGTCCAGCTCGCCCAGGTCCTTGAGGAACGTGAGGGACCCGGCGATCTGCTGGCTCATCGCCGTGCGGCCGGCCTGCAATGCCGTGGTGTCGGTGGGGTCGATGGCCGCGAGCGTGGTCGCGCTCGCCGCCAGCTGTTCCGCAGCGCCGTTCATCCCGGCGGTGACACCCGCGGCGACCTGGGTACCGCCATCAAAGGTCGGCGCCGGCTGCGCTGCGAGCTGGGTTGCGGCAGTTGCCAGGATTCCACCTGCCTGCTGGGCGGCCGCGACGATGGCCTGCTGCTGCACCGCGGTACCGGAGTCGGACAGCCCAGATTGTCCGAGCACGCCGATGGACGCGGACAGCGCGGGGCACAGCGTGTCGAACCAGGCGATCGACTGGTCATCGAGGGTGGTGGCCGATGCGGTTCCGGACGCTGGACCGACTGCCGACGCCGAAGCGGCCGAACCGCCGACCGTCGAAGCGGCCGGGGTCGCAGAGCCAGCTTCCGAACTGCACCCGGCGACCATCAGCCCGATCACCATCAGCCCGGTGATCATCGGCCCGGCCACCACCGGGCCGCCCCGTGGCGCACGCTGTTGGCCGGCCGGTCGGGTTCTGCTGCAGACCGCTGTGCACCTCGTTCGGCAGCGGCATGTCCCACCAATGCGCCTCCCCGCTGAGCCAGCTGGCAGGCCGGACTGTGGGGTCGACCCGCCGAATTCAGCGTGACGATACCGCCAGGTCCGCGTCGGAGCGAGGAATCCCGCCGCCCTGAACGCCCCCGGTGAAACACCTTCGGCGAGGCCGCACGCGAATCGCGTGGGACCTCGCCGAAGGGTGAATCCAGCAGGAGCTGCAGGTCAGGCGTGCTGCGGTTCCTCCGCGTGCAGCGAGGATTCCCGCCGCTTGGACACCATGACCGCCGCCACGATGATCACCACGGCGACAGCCGGCGATGCCGTACCGGATCCCGGGGTTCTCCTGAGGTGCCGACGGTCAGCGTGACGATGGCCGGGGCGATCAGCAGCGCGACCAGGTTCATCACCTTGAGCAGCGGGTTGATGGCCGGGCCGGCGGTGTCCTTGAACGGGTCGCCGACGGTGTCACCGATGATGGTGGCCTCGTGCGCGGGCGAGCCCTTGCCGCCGTGGGTGCCGTCCTCGACGATCTTCTTGGCGTTGTCCCACGAGCCACCGGAGTTGGCCAGGAAGACGGCCATCAGGGTGCCGGTGGCGATGGTGCCGGCCAGGTAGCCGGCCAGCGGGCCGACGCCGAGGCCGAAGCCGACGGCGATCGGCGCGAAGACGGCCAGCAGGCCGGGGGTGGCCAGCTCGCGCAGCGAATCGCGGGTGACGATGTCGACGACCTTGCCGTACTCCGGCTTGTTGGTGCCCTCCATGATCCCGGGGATCTCCCGGAACTGCCGGCGGACCTCGCGTGACGACCGCGCCGGCCGCCCTGGCCACCGCGTTGACCGCGAGACCGGAGAACAGGAAGACCACCGAGGCGCCGAGCAGCATGCCGACCAGGGTGTTGGGCGAGACGACATTGGCGGTGAACACACTGACCTGCTCGCCGGCCGCGACCAGCGCGGTGGCGATGGCGTCGGAGTAGGAACCGAACAGCGCGGTCGCCGCCAGCACGGCGGTGGCGATCGCGATGCCCTTGGTGATCGCCTTGGTGGTGTTACCGACGGCGTCCAGCTCGGTGAGGATCTTGGCGCCCTCCTCGGAGACCTCGCCGCTCATCTCGGCAACACCCTGGGCGTTGTCCGAGACCGGGCCGAAGGTGTCCATCGCGACGATGACGCCGACGGTGGTGAGCAGGCCGCAACCGGCCAGCGCGATCATGAACAGCGACACGATCAGCGAACCCGGAGAGCAGGAACGCGCCGTAGACGGCGCCGGCGATGACCAGCGCGGTGTAGACGGCGGACTCGAAGCCGACCGAGATGCCGGCCAGGATGACGGTGGCCGCGCCGGTGAGCGAGGCTCTTGGCGACGTCCTTGGTCGGCTTGTTGTTGGTGTCGGTGAAGTAGCCGGTCAGCCACAGGATGACGGCGGCCAGCACGATGCCGATGACCACCGCGCTGATCGCGATCACGGCCGGGCTGCCGGTGACATCGGCGACGGCCGGCACGTTCAGGTCGCGGAAGTTGCTCGGCAGGTAGACGAACGCGGCCACCGCGGACAGCACCGCGGAGATGACGGCCGAGATGTAGAACGACCGGTTGATGGTGACCAGACCGGCCTCGTTGGCCCGGGCCTTGGTGATGTAGATGCCGATGATCGCGGTGATCACGCCGATCGTCGGGATGATCAGCGGGAAGACCAGCCCCTTGGCGCCGAACGCGGCGCTGCCCAGGATCAGCGAGGCGACCAGCGTCACGGCGTAGGACTCGAAGAGGTCGGCGGCCATGCCGGCGCAGTCGCCGACGTTGTCACCGACGTTGTCGGCGATGGTGGCGGCGTTGCGCGGGTCGTCCTCGGGGATGCCCTGCTCGACCTTGCCGACCAGGTCGGCGCCGACGTCGGCGGCCTTGGTGAAGATGCCGCCGCCGACCCGCATGAACATGGCGAGCATGGCGGCGCCGAAACCGAAGCCCTCCAGCACCTTTGGTGCACCGCCCGCAGTAGGCCAGGACGACGACCGAGGCGCCGAGCAGGCCGAGGCCGGTGGTGGCCAGGCCGACGGCGCCGCCGGTGCGGAAGGCGATCTGCATGGCCTTCTCGCGGCCGCCGTCACCGTTGGCGGCGGCGGCGACCCGGACGTTGGCGCGGGTGGCCAGCCACATGCCGAAGTAGCCGATCGCGGCGGAGAACGCCGCGCCGAACAGGAACGCGATCGACCGGCCGATCCGCTCGCTGGTGGTCTCCGCCGGCAGCGCGAAGAGCAGCACGAAGACGATCGCGACGAAGACACCGAGGGTGCGGAACTGCCGGCCGAGATAGGCGGCGGCACCCTCCTGGACGGCCTCGGAGATCTCCTGCATCTTCGGGCGTGCCCTTGCCGGCGGCCAGCACCCCGGCGCGCAGCACGAAGGCGATGACCAGCGCGATGACGGCGATGACCGCCACCCCGATGAGGATTGCTTGATCACTACCGGTAACTTCGAGATCCGCGGCGATTTGGGAAGACATCGAGCTCCTGATCCATGCAAGATGCATATTCTCTGGACCGGCCAACTCGTTGCGGACCGGCGCTGGTCGAACGCGTCGCCCGCCGGTGGCCCGACGTGACGCTGTGTACTCTAAAGCACTCGGTAAGGCCCCCCGGTGCCGCAGCGCCGAAGAGCTGCGCCCGGACCCGAATCGTCGTGCGCCACGTAGAACGTGCCGCTGACGGTCAATGTCGGTGCGTCGGCGGGACAATGAAGCAGTGACTTCACCGAATGCCTGGGCAGATCCTGACGGTCTGCTGGGTGTGCTGAATCGGTGCAGCGGCCCGTCAGTGACATCGGTCACACCATCCATCACCCATGTGGAGCAGTTGCCGTGGCGGCCGGGCCGGCCGCAGGACTGGCCGGCCTGGGTCCCGCCCAGGTCAGGGCGGCGTTTCGCCGCGAGAAGGGCATCGACCGCCCTGGTCCCATCAGGCGCAGGCGGCCGACCTGGCGCACGCCGGGCACGACGTCGTGGTGGCCACCGGCACCGCATCCGGGCAAGTCCCTGGCCTACCAGCTGCCGGCGCTGACGGCCCTGACGGCCGACCCGCGGGCCTGCGTGCTCTACCTCGCGCCGACCAAGGCGCTGGGCGCCGACCAGCTGGAATCGCTGGAATCGCTCGGGCTGGCCGGCCTGCGGGCCGGCGCCTACGACGGCGACACCCCGCTGGCCGAGCGTGACTGGGCGCGGGCGCACGCCAACTGGGTGCTGACCAACCCGGACATGCTGCACCGCGGCCTGCTGCCCGGCGCACGCCAGATGGGCCAGGGTGCTGCGCAGGCTGACCTTCGTGGTGGTCGACGAGTGCCACGCCTACCGCGGCGTCTTCGGCTCGCATGTCGCGCTGGTGCTGCGCCGGCTGCTCCGGTTGGCCCGGCTGTACGGCTCCGACCCGGTGGTGGTGTTCGCGTCCGCGACCTCGGCCGACCCGGCCGCGGCGGCGAGCCGGTTGATCGGCCGGCCGGTGTGGCCGTCACCGAGGACGGCGCGCCCCGGCCCGGCGCCGACTTCGTGCTCTGGGAGCCCGGCGTGCTGGCCGGCAGCCGAGGGCCAGGACGGCGCGCCGGTGCGCCGGTCGGCGCCGGCCGAGGCGGCCAGGATGATGGCCGACCTGGTGGCCGCCGGGCGCCGCACGCTGACCTTCGTCCGGTCCCGGCACGGCGCCGAGCAGACCGCGCTGTCCGCGCAGCGCCGGCTGACCGAGGCGGCCCCGGAACTGGCCGGACAAGGTGGCCGCCTACCGCGGCGGCTATCTGCCGGAGGAGCGCCGGGAACTCGAACGGGCGCTGGGCTCCGGCGAGCTGCTGGGCGTGGCCTCGACGAACGCCCTCGAGCTCGGGGTCGACATCGCCGGGCTGGACGCGGCCGTGCTGGCCGGCTACCCGGGCACGCTGGCCTCGGTCTGGCAGCAGGCCGGGCGCGCCGGGCGGCGGGCCAACGCCGGCCGGCGGGCGCTGGTGGTCTTCGTCGCCCGGGACGATCCGCTGGACACCTACCTGGTGCATCACCCGGAGACGGTCTTCGGCCGGCCGATGGAGGCGGCCGTCATCGACCCGACCAACCCGTACATCCTCGGCCCGCACCTGGCCTGCGCGGCGGCCGAGCAGCACCTGACCGAGGCCGACCTCGAGCTGTTCGGCGGCGAGTGCGATCCGGCCGGTGCTGGACGCGATCTGGTCGCGCAGCGCATCCTGCGCCGCCGGCCGACCGGCTACTTCTGGGCCGAGCCCGGCCACCCCGCCGAGACGGGTGAACCTGCGGGGCGGCGGGGGCGGTCAGGTGGCCATCGTCGACGAGGACACGGCGCGCCTGCTGGGCACCGTCGACCTCCATCGCGCGCCGGCCACCGTGCACACCGGCGCCGTGCACCTGCACCGCGGCGAGAGCTACGTCGTGCAGGACCTCGACCTGGACACGGGAGTCGCGCTGGTCCGCCCGGACCGACCGGAGTGGACGACGATCGCCCGGTCGCAGTCGACCGTGTCGATGACCGTCACCCGCGGGCCACGCAGGAGCGCGGCTATCCCGGCGGGGTCCGGGTCGGGCTCGGACCGGTCGAGGTGACCGAGCAGGTGGTCGGCTACCTGCGGCGGCGGCCGGGCGGCGAGCTGCTGGACATCATCGGGCTGGACATGCCCCGGCACACCCTGTGCACCAGGGCGGTCTGGTACACCGATCAGCCTCGATGCGCTGCTGGCCGCCGGGATCGCCGAACGCGGACGTCCCCGGGGCGCTGCACGCCGCCGAGCACGCCGCGATCGGCCTGCTGCCGCTGTTCGCCGGGTGCGACCGGTGGGACATCGGCGGCCTGTCCACCGCGCTGCACGCCGACACCGGCGAGCCGACCGTGATCGTCTATGACGGGTATCCCGGCGGCGCCGGGTTCGCCGACCGCGGCCACGAGGTGCTGGCCACCTGGTTGGCCGCGGTCCGGGCGGCGGTGGCGGGCTGCCCGTGCGAGGCCGGCTGCCCGTCCTGCGTGCAATCCCCCAAGTGCGGCAACGGCAATCACCCGCTGGACAAGGCCGGCGCGGTGGTGGTGCTGGACATCGTCATCCGGGCCCTGTCGGCGACGGCCTGCCGGCCGGCGATCTGGCCGCGATGGAGCACATCGGGCCAGGCGAGCTGACCCGGCACAGACCTGTCGGTCCTGAGCCGGACGTCAGTCCGTTCCGTGTCAGGACGGCGGTCCATCGCCTCCGCACGAATAATCGGCGTCGGGATCTCGGCGCTCGGCGCTGGAGCATGGTGTCCTCGCAGGCCACCTTGAGCGGTCCAGTCCTGAGGCAGAAGCGCAGATGAGCGAATACAACGACGTGTTCCGCGCCAGCGTCGACGACCCCGAGGCCTTCTGGCTGGAAGCCGCCGACGCGATCGACTGGGAGGTTCCGCCCACCCGCGCGCTGGACTCGTCGCACCCGCCGTTCTACCGCTGGTTCCCCGACGGCGAGCTGAACGTCGCCTACAACGCGCTCGACCGGCACGTCGACGCCGGCCGGGGCGAGCAGGCCGCGCTGATCTACGACTGCCCGGTCACCGGGACGCAGCGCACCTACACCTACCGCGAACTGCGCGACGAGGTCGCCGCCTTCGCCGGCGTGCTCGCCGGGCCTGGGCGTCGGCATGGGCGACCGCGTGGTGATCTACATGCCGATGGTGCCCGAGGCGGCCGTCGCGATGCTCGCCTGCGCCCGGATCGGCGCCGTCCACTCGGTGGTGTTCGGCGGCTTCGCGCCCAAGGAACTCGCCGTCCGGATCGACGACGCCAGCCCGTCGGTGATCGTCTCGGCGTCCTGCGGCATCGAGGGCAAGAAGGTCCTCGACTACAAGCCGCTGCTGGACAAGGCGATCGAGCTCGCCGAGCACAAGCCGGCCAGCGGGTGATCCTGCAGCGGCCGCAGGCCGTCGCAGACCTTGGGCCCGACGACGTCGACTGGGCCGCCGCGATGGCCGCCGCCACCCCGGCCGACCCGGTGCCGGTGCGGGCCACCGACCCGCTCTACATCCTCTACACCTCCGGCACCACCGGGAAGCCCAAGGGCGTGGTGCGCGACGGCGGCGGCTACGCCGTCGCGATGGCACTGGTCGATGCCCAACGTCTACGACGTCGGCCCCGGCGAGACGATCTTCACCGCATCCGACGTCGGCTGGGTCGTCGGCCACTCCTACATCGTCTACGCGCCGCTGCTGGCCGGGGCGACCACCGTCCTCTACGAGGGCAAGCCGGTCGGCACGCCGGACGCCGGGCAGTTCTGGCGGGTCGTCGCCGAGCACGGGGTGAAGGTGCTGTTCACCGCGCCGACCGCGTTCCGGGCGATCAAGAAGGAGGACCCGCACGGCGAATAGCTGGCCAAGTACGACCTCTCCTCCCTGGAGTACCTCTTCCTGGCCGGCGAACGGCTGGACCCGGAGACCTACCGCTGGGCGTCGGATCTGCTGGGCATCCCGGTGATCGACCACTGGTGGCAGACCGAGACCGGCTGGCCGATCGTCGCCAACCCGGCCGGCATCGAGCTGCTCGACTCAAGGCCGGCTCGCCGACCCGGCCGCTGCCCGGCTGGGACGTCCAGGTGCTCGACGTCGACGGCAGCGCAGCCGATCGTCGGCAGCGACGGGGCGATCGTCGATCAAGCTGCCGATGCCGCCCGGCTCGCTGCCCACGCTGTGGAACGACGACGACCGGTTCGTCGCAGTCCTACATGTCGGCGTTCGACGGCTACTACCTCACCGGCGACGGCGGCCGCATCGACGCCGACGGCTACCTGTTCGTGATGGGCCGCACCGACGACGTCATCAACGTGGCCGGGCACCGGCTGTCCACCGGCTCGATGGAGGAGGTGCTCGCCGGCCACCCGGACGTCGCCGAATGCGCGGTGATCGGCGTGGCCGACAACATGAAGGGCCAGCTCCCGCGCGGGTTCGTCGTGCTGAAGAGCGGGGTGCGCACCGACTACGCCTACGAGCAGCAACTCTGTGCCGAGCTGGTGCAGCTCGTGCGGGACCAGATCGGGGCGGTGGCGTCGCTCCGGGAGGTGCACGTCGTGGCGGCGCTGCCGAAGACCCGCTCGGGCAAGATCCTGCGCAAGACGATGCGGGACATCGCCGACGGCACCGACGAGGCGATTCCGTCCACCATCGATGACGTCAGCGTCCTCGAGGCGCTGCGGCCGGTGCTGCGCCGGGAACCGGCCGCGCCAACGGCCACCCGCTAGGACAATCAGTCGGCCTGGCCGGCCACTCCCGGGTAGCTCTCGAAGGGGGCAAGCTGTCAGGTTCCGAGCACCTCGGCTAGCCGCCGGGTCACCGGCCAGGCGCCGTCGGACCAGTTCGAGATGGTCGGTGTGGGTCAGCGCCGCCGCCGGGATCGTGCACGGACCGGAAGGAGATCCCGGCGTCGTAGCCCTCCAGCATCACCACCTCACTCGTCGCGTGCAGCCAGAACCCGAGGCCGTAGCGTCTTGGGTCCGGCGCCGCCTGGCTACGCGGCCGGGTCATGTCCGCAATCCGGTCCGCCGGCAAAATCCGACCGGCCGTCAGTGTCGTCCAGAACGCGCGCATATCCGCGACCGTGGAATGCATGCCACCGTCTCCAGTGCCAACCACCGGCATGTGCAGAACGTTGCTGCGCAGACCGTCCCTGAACAGGTACCCGGTCGCCGTTCTGGCAGGCCGCTCGTCGGAACGCAGGAATTCCGTGTCGACCATTCCGGCCGGCGCGCAGACAACGTCCCGCACGAGTTCTGGAAACGCCTGCCCGGTCACCCTTTCCGCAATCAGGGCGAGCACGACATAGCCGCTGTTGCAATAGGAGAACTGCTCCCCGGGCGGAAACTTCTGCGGGTAGCCGTCGAGCACGCGGAGGTATTGCTCGGTGGTCGTGAGTTCATGGACCGGCACCGGCAGGACGTAGTCGGTGATCTCACCGTCGTCGTCCTCATCGACGTAATCGCCGATGCCAGACCGGTGGGCCAGCAGTTGTTCGACGGTGACCGCGTCATCGATCAGCAAAAGATCCTTGCCGAGAACAGATCTCGCCGGGGTCGACAGCGTCAGCAGACCCCTGTCGACCAGGCTCAGCACCGTCAGGGCAGTGAAACCCTTGACGGCGCTGGCGATCCCGAACCTGGTGTCGACCGTGTTGGCGATCTCGTTCGCCCGATCGGCGAACCCGTAGGCCTTGGCGAGCCGCGTTCCGCCGGCGTCATCCACCCGCACTGCGCCGGCGAATCCGGTTTGGTGTGCGACCTCGTCGACGATGTGTTCGAGCTCATCCACGTCTCGGACCGTACTGCTTCAACCCGGGAGTGGGCAGCGGATTTTGTCGCGGGCGACCGGCCCTGTGGCGGTCTCGGGCAACGCCCGGGCGCAATCAGTGACAGTGTTGGTGAGCCGGCGTCCACGCCCGCGCTCATCGGCATACCCACCGCCGCCGCCCACCCGGGGAGATTGAAATGACGACCACCCAACCTGACGTTGGCATCGGCGATCGGGCCCGTGACTACCTGGACCTGGACTCGCTGTTCACCGATGAGGAACTGGCGCAGCGGGACAAGGTCCGTGCGTTCGTCGACGCGCGGATCCGGCCGAACATCGCGCGGTGGTACGAGGATGCGCACTTCCCCCGGGAGATCGCTACCGAGTTCGGTGATCTCGGCCTGCTGGGGATGCACTTGCAGGGGTACGGCTGCCCCGGTCGCTCCGCGGTGGAGTACGGCCTGACGGCCCTGGAATTGGAGGCCGGTGACTCCGGGCTCCGGACCTTCGTCAGTGTGCAGGGTTCCCTGGCGATGAGCGCCATCCACAAACATGGGTCCGAGGAGCAGAAGCAGCAGTGGTTGCCGGGGATGGCCACCGGTGAGCTGATCGGCTGTTTCGGGTTGACGGAACCGACCGCTGGTAGCGACCCGGGCGGCATGACGACCTTCGCCCAGCGGGACGGGTCGGATTGGCTGCTGACCGGGGCGAAGCGGTGGATCGGGTTGGCCTCGATTGCCCAGGTCGCGGTGATCTGGGCGCAGACCGACGCCGGGATCAGGGGTTTCGTCGTGCCCACCGATTCCGCGGGGTTCACTGCGACCCCGATCGAGCCGAAGCTGTCGATGCGGGCGTCGATCCAGTGCGACATCACCCTGGATGACGTCCGGCTGCCGGCGGATGCGGTGCTGCCGAACGTGGTGGGTTTGAAGGGCCCGTTCTCCTGCCTGAACGAGGCCAGGTACGGGATCATCTGGGGCGCGATGGGCGCGGCCCGGGACTCGTATGAGGCGGTGCTGCGATACAGCCAGCAGCGGATGCAGTTCGACAAGCCGCTCGCGGGTTACCAGTTGACCCAGCGGAAGCTGGTCGACATGGTGCTGGAGATTCAGAAGGGCATTCTTGTTGCCCTGCAGACGGGGCGGTTGAAGGACGCGGGACGGTTGTCCCCGCAGCAGATCTCGTTCGGGAAGTTGAACAATGTGCGGGAGGCCATCGAGATCTGCCGGGAGGCCAGGACCATCCTCGGTGGGAACGGCATCACGCTGGATTACTCGCCGCTGCGGCACGCGAACAACCTGGAGAGTGTCCGCACCTACGAGGGCACCGACGAGGTCCACACCCTGATCATGGGACAGGCCATCACCGGCCTCCCCGCGTTTCGGTAGATGGCTGCTTCTCGACCACCCGCTGCGGGTGACGCAGGCGAATCGGTCGGCTGACACAGTCCGGAGGAGTGCATTTCCGGGCTGGGCGAGAGGAACATCCTGATGGCCGCTTCCGGCGCGATTGCCACGTCCGCACGACCAACAAGGGCGGCCCGCCGCGCGGCTCATCACCCGGTTCTGCGACTGCTGCATGTTGCCAACGGCGTCGGCGACCGGATCGAGTACGAGAACGTCGAGGACCGTACGATCGCCGACGCCATTTGGCGGGCCATCCGGGCCGACGACATGGACAGAGCCGGAAGCTTGATCTGGCCGCAGGTCAACCCTGCCGGCGGCGTCGCCGCTGTGGCCATGCTCGACGACTGGTTCGCCGGACTCACCGATGAGCAGATCGGCCGGTCGGTCGAGCTGATCCTGGCGTCGGCCTGGCTGTCACTGATGAAGGGCGACGCCGATCGGACGATTAGATGCATCACGCTCGCCCAGGCCAGGGCCGGACGGAACTGGCGAGAGAGCATGGCCGATTCCGAGCGTCTCGGAGTACTGGCGTTGCTCATCGCCGTGCGGGCATCGGGTGGTGTCCAGGACATGTACGAGACCAGCACAGCGGCGTACGAAGCCCTGCCCACCGACAGCCCCTGGCGACCGCAGGCCGGCGCGTTGTCCGGCATCGCCCTTGCCCTGTCCGGTCGTCATCTGCAGGCCATCGACCGGCTCCGCGGCAGCGCGGAACTGGCCGATGCCCTCGGCCAGCATTCAGCTCGTCTCGATTGTCTCGCGGCGCTCGGCTGCCTCGCGCTGGACGCTGGCGATCGGCTGCAGTCGGACACGTTGATCATGCAGGCGATGAACCTGATGATCAATCGGGAACTGACCGACCTGCCGACCTCCGCTTACGCCGTCAGCGTTGTCGCCTGGACACTGGCCCGCGCCGGCCGGTCGGGGGTTGCGGCGCCTTTCCTCGAGCGGGCCGTCAAGTTGACCGCTGACATGGCCGGATTGGCGCCGTGGCTACAGGTACAGGCAAGAATCCTGCAGGCCGATGCCTGCCTGCTGCTCGGCGACATGGCGGGCTCCAGAAAATTGGCCAGGGCGGCTGGGGATTTGTTGCACCGACCTGACAGGCGCCAGCACTTTACTGCGAGTCAGCGCGCTGCAGTCGCAGACGTAGAACAGCAGCTCGCCCAGTTGCCGGCGGATATGGCCTATGGAACGGCTCCGTTCACGCAGGCGGAGCTGCGCATACTGCACCTCTTGCCGACCCACCTGACCTTCCCGGAAATGGGGGCGCTGCTGTTCGTCACCCGTCACACGGTGAAAACCCAGGCGTTGGGGATCTACCGCAAACTGGGCGCCACCTCGAGAAATGAAGCCGTCGAAAGAGCCTGCACCCTGGGTTATCTGACTCCGATGGTCGTTCCCAATGCACTGACTTCGACCCGCGGACTGCAGTAGGCGAACTCCAACCAACAGCCAGCGACGAAACAGCACGGGAAAAGCGGAGGTCCGAAACAATGACGACAAAGACCTACGAGATAACGGTGCGCGGCGAGATTCCAGAGGTCGAACTCATCGAATTCGAGAACCTCACCACCGTCGTCCGGCCGGCCTGCACCGTCATTCGCGGAACGGTCGCCGATCAGGCTGGATTGCGCGGCATTCTGCAGCAATTGCACGGGCTGGGGCTGGAACTCACCGATGTGCGGCGAATTGCCGAGGGCGAGGCGGCGCCGTCCGCCCGGACCGGGCGTTGATGAGCGGCAGCGGGGTTTATGAATTCGTCGTGATGGGAGAAGTCGGCCCACTCCTGCGATCGATGCTCATCAACCTGTCCATCGAGGATCAACCAGTGCAGACCTGCGTGCGATTCACCACCGATGACGACGCAGCACTCTGGCCCGTTCTGGCGGCTGCCACGAACCAGGAGCGTCAGCTCGAACGCATCCGAGTCGACTGAGGCTCCGTCGGCACGCTCTCGGCGAGCTACTGCTGGGCGACAGGTCTGGTGGCGGACGACCCGGCCGCACCCCGAACCGCGTCGAACCTGATCGCGTTCTCGCAAACCAATCCACCGATCACGATCAACAGCAGGCCGGCCCAGAACAACTCCCTGTTCATGTCCGACCAGAAGACCCCAGCAAGGACGATGTACAGCAGCCCGAGCGCCACCGTGATGACCATGCAGGTGATGACCTGGCGACGAGCAGGGTGCGGAGCGGCCACCTGCCGGTCGATCACCGCGGCATTGTTGAGGCGGCGACTGCTGACGGCGTGTCGCCGTCCGTGAGCGGAGCTGCCGCCTCGATGCCGGGTGTCAGCGCTGCGACCGTGCCGGCGTGCGTACCGCGCACTGCAGGCGCCGTGGTGAGCGCGGGAGAGCTCGCTTCTCGGTTGCTGATCGTTCTGCTCAGGTCCGACAGATTCCTCAACGGATGTCATCGTGCCGCTCCCATCCTCGCCCGCGTTGCCTTCATGAGTCTGTTCGGGGTCAGAACCGCTGGCATCACCCATCGAGGATGAGGCCGACAGCGGACAGTTAACATCGTGCGGCGATCGGGAGCAATACTGTCAAAGTGACGTTGCCTGCGGCCTGTGCTGACGCCGCGACATCAGTTTGTCCAGACATGCGGCAGATGCGGTGACGGCACCCGCCGACGACCGGGGTGTTGGCGGCCTTCTCGGCACCAAGATCGCTCCGCCCACCATTCCAGGGGGCTTCCTGCGGCGCGCTCGCCTCGAGGATCGCCTGGAGGCCGGCACATCCGGCCCGGTCACCGTCGTTGCCGCTGGCGCCGGCTCTGGGAAGACCCTGGTGGTCGCCTCCTGGGCGCGCGCCCGCTCCCCTCTTCCGGTGCCGGGTGGCAACTGCGGCGTTGCCTGGCTCGCGCTTGATCGCGATGACAACGAGCCGAGCATGTTCTGGAGCGGGGTCGTCTCTGCGCTCCGGGCAGCAGGCGCCGTCGCGGCCGCCAATCCACTCCACGGGCTCGCTGTCGAGCAGGGCATGACCGTCCGCGGCATGCAGACCCTCCGGCGGGGATTTGCCGATCTGACTCCGGGGGTCGTTCTCGTCATCGACGACTTCCAGGTCATCGATCACCCCGACATTCTCGAATCCATCGCGGTGCTGCTTCGCCATGAATCTCCGCTGCGGTTGGTGCTGATCACCCGGACCGACCCGGTACTCCCGTTGCATCGCCTGCGAGTGAGCGGTGGCCTGCACGAAATACGCTCCGCTGACCTGGCTTTCGACCACATCGAGGCCGACGACTTCTTCCGGTTGAACGGCAGTTTCCTGCCGACCACGGACGTCGAGCAATTGATCCGACGCACTGAGGGCTGGGCCGCCGGCCTGCGCCTGGCGGCGATGTACCTGAACCGGGAATCCGCCGGACGAGTCGCCGAATTCGCCGGCGACAACCAGGCCGTCACGGAGTATCTGCTGGCCGAGGTATTCGCCAGCCAACCGGTGCAGATGCGCAACTTCCTGCTGCGGACGAGCATCGCGGACCGGATCTGCGGAGAACTCGCCGACGTCCTGACCGATGGTGAGCACAGCCAACGCAACCTGGAAGGCCTTGAACGAGCCAACGCGTTCATCACCTCGGTGGGCGCCCGGCGACACTGGTTCCGCTATCACCCGCTGATGCGGGAGACCCTGATCCATCAACTCCGGCTCGAAGATCCGGTGCTCTACCGGGACCTGCACCGCCGGGCGGCCGGCTGGTTCGCCACTAACGCGGCCCCGGTCGAGGCGATGCGACACGCCGCCGAGGCGAACGACTGGCGACTGATGGGTGAACTCTTCGTCACCATCGTCGGCCCGCGAATCCTGTCCGTCGACCGGCAGGCGATCAACGAGGCGCTGGCGAAGATCCCCGACGAGGAACTCGGCCGGGACGCCGCGATGCAGATCTGCGTCGCGGCCCGGCTGGAATATGCCAGCAGATTCGGTGAGATCCCCGCGGTGGTCGTCCGCGCTCAGCGAATGCACGCGCAGGCAACAGCGGACGGCGGAAACCGGGACCTGCAGGCGGCGACCGGCGCCCTGGTCGGCCTCTGGGTCACCGCTATCGCCCGGCCGGCCGGTGACATGGAGATGCTGCTGCAGACCTGCGATGACGTCCTCACCCGGCTGTCCGACCTCGATGAGCCGTTCCCCGCGGCGGACCAGTACCGGGCCGTCGCCCTGGCCAATCAGGGCGTCGGCCTGATCTGGACCGGCCACGCGGAAGCAGCACAACCCGTGCTGCACTCGGCATTGGAGTCTTCGGCTCGCGCGGACCTGGAATACACCTCGTTGGGCTGCCTGGGTCAGCTCGCTCTCGCCGACGTCCTCCTCGGCAGGTTGGATGACGCTCAGCAATGGGCAGAGAAGGGGCTGGCACTCGCGGACGAGCGCGGCTGGGCGAGCCTGACCAACGCGGCGGGCAGCTATCTCGCGATGGCCCTGGTACAGGTTCTGCAGGGACAGCCGGCCGCAGCAGAGCCACTACTGCGCCAGGGCGCGCTGGCCTCCCGAGAGTCGTTGCCCAGCATCGCCATCATGGTCGTCCAGACACTGGTCGATCTGTCCCTGCACCGCCCGCAATCCGCGCTGCGAGCGATCCGGGCCGCTCGGGAGCGGTTCGGGCAGCTGCGGAATCCACCCGAATTCCTGCTGCACTGGCTGGCGGTGACCGAGGCGGAGACGGATCTCTGGACCGGAAATGCCGCTGCCGTCGCCGGTCGCCTCGCCGCTTTGCCGGCCTCGCCGCGGTGGGCGACCCGAGAGGCGGTCCGCTCGGCCCGGGCGCACCTGGAATTGGGTCAACTTGCCGACGCGGACCGAGTCCTGCAGCATCGGTCCGCCGAGCCATCGGGCCCGCTGGCCGAGGCGGAGTTCTGGCTGGCCACCGCCCTGGTCGCCGACAGACTGCGGTCCGACGAGCGGGCCCGGCAGTCGCTGGAAAAGGCCGTTCGACTGGCCGCGCCGCTTCGACTGTGCCTGCCGTTCGTCACCTTTGACCGCCAGCGTCTTCCGCGAATGCTGGCTCGACTGGCTGGCCGCGATCAGTCCGAGAAGGAATTCCTGGTGGAATTGGATCGGCTCGCCTACCCGGATGGACACCCGGAGGCGGAGCCGCAACCGCTGGCCGAGCAGCTGACCGACCGCGAGATCGGTGTCCTGCGCTTGCTGCCGAGCATGCTGAGCAACGCCGAAATCGCCGACGAATTGTTCATTTCGGTGAACACCGTCAAGGTTCATCTCAAGACGCTGTACCGCAAACTCGACGCACCCAACCGTCGGACCGCAGTGCGGCGCGGGAAGTCTTTGCACTTGATCAGCTGAGCCAGCCGCTTGTTCTCGAACAACGGGTCCGTTGTGCGATCCGTCATGCTGGCACTGAACAGCGGAAGCCCAGGTGGCTGGTCGTGCTGCGAATGGCGTGACCCTGCCGCGCTGCTGGTCGGTAGCGGTGGCAATAGGACGGCGCACACAGATGTGAGCCGCCCTTGGTGACCCGCTGGTCTGCCTCGGTGAGGACCGGCGGCGCACAGCAGGCGTGCTCCGGCTCACCGGTGTCATCGTCAGCATGCGTCGGTGTCCAAGCGGTGCTTGTCCATTCCCAGACGTTGCCGGCGACGTCATAAAGACCGAAACCGTTCGGTGCGAAACGCTTGACCGGAGTGGTCCGGTCCTGGCCTGCTGGTGCGTCGTTCTCGAACGGGAACCGGCCGTGCCAGGTGTTCGCCATCAGCCTGCCGGCAGGCATGAACTCGTCACCCCAAGGGTAGGTCGCCTGCTTGAGTCCGCCGCGCGCCGCATGCTCCCAGGCCGCCTCCGATGGGAGCTCCTTGCCTGCCCACCGTGCGTAGGCCTGCGCGTCCTCGAAGCCGACGTGCACAACGGGGTGCAGTTCCCGCCCGTTCAGGGTGCTGTCGGGTCCCTGCGGGTGCCGCCAGTCCGTCCCGGGAACCCATGCCCACCAACGCATCCAGTCGTCCAACGGCACTGGCCCCGGAGTGCCGACAAACAACTGGGATCCGGGCACCAGATCAGCAGGATCAGCCCCGGGAAAATCAGCCGGGTTCGGCGCTTGTTCGGCGACCGTGACATGACCGGTGTCCTTCACGAAGCGACGGAACTGCGCGTTGGTGACGGGATGCTCGTCGACCCAGATGTCCGCAACTTCGACCGGTCGCAGCGGCCGTTCCTCGGGATAGAAGTCGACGCTGCCCATCACCAAGGTGCCGCCGGGAACCAGAACCATGCCCTTCACCGCTTCCACGCTACGTCGGACCCGGGTGACCCGTTGACAGTCGGCGGGTGAGACAGCGGAAAGTTGGCCGAACGTGGTTTGCCCAACTACGGGGTCGGCGCGGACGTCGGTTGCTCCGTTGATTCCGGCGCTGTCGCAGGTGGAATCGTCGGGGTTGTCGGGCTGCTGGTAGTCCGCGTCGGCAACGTGGGCGCGATCACTTCCCTGCTTGTTTCCGTGGTTCGCTCCGTTGTCGTGACGACGGAGGTGGCGCCCCGGCTGATGGTCAGCGTGGTTGATGGGGGATTATCCGTGCCCTGCTTGCCCTCGTTGTTCCTGACCACGGCAACGGTGCCGACGATGATGCCGGCGGTGACGACGAGAACGAGCAGCACCACCCCGACAATCCGGCCGAAGCTGGCCGGTGCATGATCGTCGTGCCGGGCCGGCGGGGTCGGAGCTGGCAGCGCTGACACAGGCTGTGGCAGTGGCGCTCTCGGCGGTTGCACGGCGGGGATCGCACCGAAGCCGGCGAGGGTTGCGGCGACCTGGGCAGCGGTCGGGCGTTGCGCAGGATCGGGCGCCGTCATGGCGCGCAACAACGCTGGCCACGACCCCGGCAGGTAGTCCGGGACGACAGGGTTCCGGGTCAGCCTGGCGATGGCGGACTCGACGGCCGCGCCGGGATATTCGCGATGCCCGGTCAGGCATTCCAACAGGACGAGTCCGAGGGAGTACACATCAGACGGTGGACCGATAACGGCTCCGCGCGCCTGTTCGGGGCTGAGGAAGGCGGTACTCCCGGCGACATCGGCGGTGCTGGCGATCCGCCCGGCCTCCAGCTCCCTGGCGAACCCGAAGTCACTGAGCTTCACCTCGCCGGCAGCCGACAGCAGGATGTTCGCGGGCCTGATGTCGCGGTGCACCAGGCCGAACTGGTGGACCGCGGCGAGTCCGCTCGCGGCCGCCGCTCCAACCCTGGCCACCTCGCCCGATGCCATGCCGTTCGGCACGATCCGGTTCGCGAGGGTGCCGCCGTCGACCAGCTCCATCACCTTGTAGGTCAGTGCGGCCTCGTCGGTGCTGGCTGGCGGCGTTCCCGCAACCGGAGAATCGCCGAATCGGGCGTCGTAGACACTGAGCAGGTTCGGGTGCTGAAGATTCGCCAGCACCTGCATTTCAGCGCGCTGCCCGGCGACGTTCAACTGATTGGTGACGCCCGGATGGAAGATCTTCACTGCCACCGAACGCGCGAGTACCTGGTCGAAACCCCGATACACCTCGGCGATCGCACCGCGGCCCAGCAGGTCATCGATCCGGTATCGCCCACCCAGAACAACACCGGGCATTACCATTCGCGCTGACTCCTCATGGCCTGGGACCGTTGCCGGGACGCGTTCGCTGGCGATTCGGGCTGGTGCACCATCCGGTCGTCCCCTGTCTGGTGCCGGCCGTCAGGAAGTCACGCTTCCTGCCGGCCGGCGAGCAACGCTCCAGGCGCATATGCACGGGAACCCAGTCGAGGCCTTTCCCGGCATCACGACGCCGGCAGATTACCGGCGGTCGCGACGGTCGTCTCGGCGATCGTCACGACGGTCACCCCGCCGCCGGACGCCGTGGGCGACCACGGCGGCCGTTGCGACTGTCGTCGTGGCGCGGGCAACCGGTGCGATCACGGCCGGGCGGCCAATACGTCGTCGTCCCAACATGTCAGGCTCCTTCTGCTTCGTCGGCTGGTTCATCATCGTCGGACTCGATTGCGGCCAGCAATGCCTGCACCGGGATCCGGCCGTTCGCGATCAGCTGGCCACCGGACCGGCGAACAGCTGAGGCAAACGGTGCAGCCCAGAGATTCTCGTAGACAAGAAGACCGGCGGTGCTGCCCGGTTCCAGCGCTTCGGCGACGGATGCGACGTCTTCCGCGCTGAGCACATCGGCCAGTTCGCGCTCGATTTCCCGCAGGTCGCCGAGCAACCCGTCCTCGATGTCGTCGAACTCGAACGCGTCGAACGAGCCGTCCTCTTCCTTCTTGATCAGCACGAGATCCAGCACCTTCACGATGCCGCGCTGTACGAGGTCAACCAGCTCGGGCATGATCTCGCCGTTGAAGTTGCTGCCCGGGAATTCGACTACCAGGTAGTCGACTGGCCCCAGCTGGTCGATGGGTTCGGTCATCGCTTGCCTCTCGTTGAATCGATCGTTTGCTGCGCCGAATGCATCACGGGCGAGCTGTCGGTCCGGCCGTCCCGCGCATGTCACGGTAGGGCGCTTGCGGCGTTTACGGTTCACCCACGTTGGGTGACATTGGCGGTAGTCAAGCTCTTGCAGCTCACCGCGATGGAGCCAGAGCAGCAGCGTGTCCGGTCCAGGTGGCCCGTACATCGCCGGCGCCGTTCATCCTCATGAGAATCAGGTTGTCGCACTGCGAGACAACATTCGGATGGATCTTGCTGGGCGCACACAGTGAGGTCGGGCCAGGCCCCGGTCGGCGGACGGAGATTCGGCTGCCTGCCAGTCAACCCGATTGATCGCTCAGCACGTCGACCGGTCCGGCCCTGGCCCGGGCGTTCGCCGAACCGGTAAACGGCCCGGAACCCGCACTCGCCGACACCGTCACCAGCACATCGGTGCCGACAACCGAACACGACTGCACACCGACACCATTGGCCACCGCCACCCGAACCACGGCTGCGCACACCACATCAGGGCCCTGCAGCACCTTCGCCGCCCCGGCCAGCGCGGCGAGGTCGGCACCGGTTTCCGCGCGCTGCCTGGCCAGTGCGGCAGCTCCCAGGTGCAGTCCCAGACCCGTCACGATGAGCAGCACGACGATGCCCAGGCAGGCATAGACCGTCGCGACGCCCGCGTCGTCCCGATCCGTCATGACTGGGGCTCGCGGGCCGCCGATGCCGTCGCGCTGATCGTCACGCCGGGCAACAGCCCGCCGATCGCCCGCACCGTCACGGACGCCTGGACAAGGTCGCCGGATCCACCGAGGCTCAACGAGGCACCGGCCGGTGCCAGCGCGGCCACCGCCGCGGAGGCGCCACCGGCGTCCCCACGGCCGGCAAGCCGGGCCGCCTCCCGGGCCGCGTCGGCGCACCGCACCTGCGCGATGACGCAGGCCACCCCGGACAGGCAGGCAATCAGCACCAGCGCCAGGACGGCGAGTGCCATCGCCGCTTCAATGGTCACGCTGCCTCCATCAGCGTGTCGTTCACCTCCGCAATCGGCATCGGCGACCTGCGCTTCGACCCCAGAAGGATCGAGATCCGTTATGCCAGAATTATTTTCGGCGGGACGACAGTGCTGACTGCGCCGCCTTTCCGGGGTCTTCATTGCTCCGGCGCAGTGGTCAGAACGTGGTGTTGAGCGCCGTGTTGATGAGATTGGTCAGACCGGCGATCACTGAATCGCCGGTGACAATCTTGTAGAGCACCGCAGCGAAAGCAGCAGCTACAACTGTGCCGACTGCATATTCAACTGTGCTCATACCCGCGTCGCTCATACCCGCGTCGCTCATCCCGCGTCGCTCATCCCGGCGTCGCTCATGCCCGCTACTGCACTGGGCTGCGTCGAATGGCTTGGCGACGACACCGACTGATCCGCGTCGGCCCCATCGATCCCGGCCGAATCCCCCACCCCCACGGGTCCCCGCGAACCCGCCCACTTCACTCGAATGCGTTGCAGCACAATGTCCCCCAATCCCCGGCCCGCCCTGTGCCGACCGCTCGATGACAGACTTCCGGGATCGGTTCGAGGGGTCGACAGGTCCGGCCACAATGTGGATGAAAATCGGACATGGGAACAAGTCAGCCGGATCAATACTCGGCTATCTGATCGATTCCACCGTGATGCCGATCAGCCCGTCGGCAATTGCGGCAATGTCGCTGACGTCACCGGTCAGGATGACCCCTCCACCGCTGCTCACGGCAGCAGCAACGACCGTCGCATCCACGTGGTCGCGCGAACCCCGACCGGCTCTTGCCAGCAGGTTTCCGACCTGCCTGGCGAGTTGCTTGGTGGTGTCGATGACTCCGATTCCGGAGTTCCGCCCGAGACATGAGTCAACAACCTGATCGTGGCTTCCACCGCGATACTGCTCGGCCAACACCGCGGCCGGAACCACCACCGACGTGTCGGTCTCGAGAGCGGCGCGCAACGCCGCGCGGACCACGCCCTTTTCTGCCGAGTGCCCTCGGGCCAGCACCGAAAACGCCTGCGAGTCCAACACCAATGCGGTCATGAGAGCAGACGCCGAAAATGAGCTACCTGCTCCGGGTCAGGTGGACCTTCGTCCTCGTCGAGTCGGTCAAGGAATCTCTCCAGTGCTGCACGCCCCGCTCGCTGCTGAATCTCCCGGAGCAAGATCGCGTTCACGATCGTTGACAAAGCGGCCGGATCATCACCCAGTGCAGCGACAACTTCCGGGTCAAGCGTCAGGGTTTTTCGAACTTTGCCTGCCCGCCTGCTCCCAGTCATACTCCAATCATACTTTGGCGAACCGATCTGCTGTCTCCCCGACGCCATCAGAAGACGTCCAGCTGACCGAGCAAACCCACCACGACAGGTGCAAGCCCCAGACACAGAAACGCCGGTAGAAAGCACACCCCCAACGGCGCCGTCATCAGCACCCCGGCCCGCCCTGCCGCCCGGACGGACGCCGAAGCGGTCTCCTGACGCAGGTGGGCGGCGTGCTCGCGAACGGCCTGCGCGAGTCCGCCCCCGCCGACGGCGGACCTTCGTGCCGCCGCTGCCAACGGAGCCAGGTCCTCATCGAGATCAACTATCCGCCAGGCGGTTCCAGGCTCCGCACCGAGGGACAGCATGGCAGCAACAGCATCCAGGACCGCCAGCGGGCCACCATCATCGGGACGAATTCCACCCGCCACCGGGCCGGGTTCGGTCATGACGTCGGAGACCGCGCGCAATGCCGGTCCCACCGCCATGCCTGCATCCAGGCATGACGCCAGCAGTTCGGCATGGACGGCGATCAGCCGCCGGTCGGCGGCCCGCTGCGCTGCCGACCGCCGGGTGGGCAGCTGCCCGAGCACGACGCCGGCGACCCCGGCGACGGCGATGACCACCCACCACAGTCCGGGGGCAAGAGCCATTCCGGCCACGCATATGGCCGTCGCCCCGAGTAACCCGCGGCGCCAGGCTGCGGGCAGCACCGCCAACGACGAACCCGAGCCGCCGCCCGGCCGAGCTCTCCGCGCATGTAGATCAACCCGCGGCACGCTGGGCATCACCATTAGTGCCCCGGCCACCAGTAAAAGAGCGATGGCCCTTGTGTCACCGGCGCTCTCGCCCAGCACAGCCGCGATGCTCACCGCCGAACTATCCGCGCCGACCAGAGCAGGCCGGCGCAGGTCAGCAGTACCCCGACAGTCAACAGAATGTTCCCCACCGGCGTCAGCAGCAGGATCCGGAACGGATCGGCACCCATACCCACGCCGAGGGCAAGCCCCATCAACGGCAGCACGGCCATGACGTAGCCGGACATTCGCGGACCAGCAACCTGACCGGCCCGCTCGGCCTCAGCAGCGATCTGCTGGGCAAGATCGGCCGCCAGGGCGTCGATCAGCGGGGTGAACGCGAGGCCGTGCCGCCGGGTGAGCAACCAACCGCTGCGCAGCCGTTCCGTCACCTGCGCAGTTGGGTCCTGCGAAACTGCAAGGACAGCACCCGCCACCTTCGACCCTGCGGTACCGACCGCTGGGGCATCGGGCCGGGCATTGGCCCTCGATCTGGAACCAGCGGTGGATCTGTCGTCGGCCCGGGTCAGCCGGGCCAGCCCTCGCAGAACCTCGGCGCCGGCACCGCTGGCCGCCGCGCCGGCATTGGTTGCCGCTGTCGAGGGCTCCGCTCCCGCGCGCAGCTCGCGGCCCAGCATCCGCAGACCAGCATTGATCTGGACCAGCGCTACCCGACTACGCCGATCCTTCAATGCCCGTCGAACCAGCGTCGTGCCGGTGGCCACGGCCGCTGCGGCAGCGATCAGACCAGCCAATCCGGCCACGACGAAGGCCACCCCGCCGATGGCTGCCGCGCCAACAAGAACCAAACCGTGAGCCGTCCCACCGCCGGCACGGCCCGAAAGATCCTGCTGGCCTTGATGATCAGTGTCGGGGTCACGCCCGCCGGAAACCCATCGCCCAACCGATTTCATCCGGCGGGATTGAATTGGCCAGATCGTCACGGCGAGGGCGAGCAACAGGCAGATCACCATGGAGCATCCACTCCGCGCTCACGCAGAAGGTCGGCCAGCACGCCGGCACCGGGCTGCACCGGTTCCCCGAGCACCAGCGCGGGCACCACGAAGACCACGCCATCGGCCCCGCGCCGCAGCACGGCCACCTCTGCGAGCACCCGCTGAGACCCAACCCGACGCACGTGCAGAACCACCCGGACCGCACCCGCGAGCTGAGCGTGCAATGCGTCCCGCGCGATCCCGCCGAGGCTGGCCAACGCCTCCAGTCGCGCGGGCACATCGGTTGCGGTGTTGGCGTGCACGGTGCCAGCGCCACCGTCATGTCCGGTGTTCAACGCGGCCAGCAGATCGACCACCTCCGCGCCACGAACTTCGCCGACGACAATCCTGTCCGGCCGCATCCGCAGCGCCTGACGCACCAGATCCCGCAACGAGATCGTCCCCGCCCCTTCGACATTCGGCTGGCGGGCAACGAGCCGCACCACGTGCGGATGCGGCGGCCGGAGCTCTTCCGCGTCCTCCACGGTGACCAGGCGCTCATTCGGCGGAACCGCAGCGAGCAGGGCGGACAACAACGTGGTCTTGCCGGATCCAGTGCCACCGGACACCAGGAACGTCAGTCGTGCGCCGAGAATGGCGGTCAGGACCGCGAGCGTGACGCCGGGCAGGCTACCGCTGGCCGCCAGCGCCGCCAGGTCGTGCCTGACCGGGCGCAGCACCCGCAACGACAGGCAGGTACCCGACGCCGCGACCGGTGCGAGCACGGCATGTAAGCGGGTGCCGTCGGACATCCGGGCATCGACGTGCGGGTGCGCGTCATCCAGCCGTCGGCCGGCGGCCGTTGCCAGCCGCCGGGCCAATCGCTGGACCGCTGCCTCGTCGGCGAACCGGACCCCGGTCCGCTGCCAGCCCTCACCCCGATCCACCCGGACATCGTCCGGCGAATTCACCACCACATCAGTGGTCAGCGGGTCGGCAAGCAGATCGGCGAGCGGGCCCGCCCCGACGAGTTCGCGTTGCAACATCCGGATGAGCCGGAGCATCTCGGCGTCGCTGACCAGCACCGGAGATTCGGCCCGCAACGCTCGCGCCAGAGCCGTTGACGTCGGCGCACTGTCGTCATCGGCCAACCGGCGCTGAACCCGTTCGATGACGGCCTCGGTCAGCTCGATGGTCGCGCCGGTCACGCCGCTTCCCGGAGCGCGGACAACACCTCGCGAGCCGCCCTGGCCAACGGGCGCCTTCGGTCCGCGCCGGCGGCGAGGCCGAATTCCAGTTCGCGGGACAAGGAGGGGACCGGACGCATGCTCGCCAACAGCGGCAGGTCGAGGAACTCCGCCATTTCTCGAGCACCCATTCCGCCCGGCGACGGGCCACGGACGACCAACCCGGCCCGCGACCCGATGTCCCTGATCCGCCCACGCACCCGGTCTGCCGCCCAACAGCCCCGGACATCGGCCGGCGCCAGCAGCACAGTGAGATCAGCCTGCTCGAGGACCAGGTCTGCGGCCGGCCCCGGCTGTCTGGGCAGGTCAAGGACGGTGACGGCCCCGGACCGTCGGCCGGCGTCAAGCACGACGTTCATCACGTCGGAACTGATCTCGCCCTCCGGGTGACGTCCGTGAGAGAGCACTCCGACCCGTCCTGATCCGACCTTTACCCCGGGAAGTGCCTGTTGGAGGGCATCGGCCGACAGCCTGCCGGAGCGGGCCGCAAGATCGGCCCAGCGAAGGCCAGCGTTCTCCTCTATTCCGAGCAGAACGTCGAGCCCGGCGCTCAACGGATCGCAATCCACCAGCAGCACCTGATCGTTGACCCCGCCGCCGGCTCGGGCCGCGGCGAATCCGAGCGCTCCGGCAAAGACCGAGGCGCCGGCGCCACCACACGCCCCCAGCACGGCTACGCACAGACCATTGGCTGTGCCACCGGAAAGGGCATCCGACAGAAGTCCGATCAGTACCTCATCGGACCTGTCGAGCAGGAGCGTTCGGTCGACGCCCAATCGAACGCAGTGCGCCCACAATTCCGAGTCAGGCTCAGCCGTGGAGACCACCACCACGCCTGACCGCCGAGGGAGCCGCGCGTCGACCGCCCGCGCAACGAGGCCGGCATCGATCAGCACCAGGGGCGCCGATCGCCACCGGGCGCGGGAATCGGGTTCCCGGGCATGACTCACCTCAACGCCCGCCGCGGCGGCGAGTCGCAGAAGATCGTCCAGCACGAGGACGTCGTCAGTGATGATCAACGGACGATCGTCCATGGCTGTCCCCCGGAGATGTCGCCGGCCCCCGGCGGGCCGAGCAAGGACAGCAGACCCGATCCGGCTGGTTGAAGACACCCGGTCCAACGGGATGTGGATGGAATTCGGACATGGGGACAAGGTGATTGATCCATCGGTGCGGTGAACCGTTGGCACCGCACCAGCAGGCAAGCGCCTCACCGGACGAATTCTCACGTCGATGACGAAAGCGCTTCCATCGGCCGATGGGTGTGGTCACACCGCGCCGAAAGGGTCGAAGAATAGGGGCGGCCCCCGCCAGGGGGGAGGGCGGGGGCCGCGGGGTTCAGCTCCGGGGGGTTGAGCTGAACCAAGTGGTCGGCTCCGGGGGGGTGGAAACCGACAAGTTCACTGTAGACCCGCGACCGCAAGTTCGTCACCTAAAGAGTCGGCGCATGTCGGAAAGATCTTCCCGGGAACCTTCGCGGCGAACCCTTTCGGGTGCATCTGAATCGGTCAGGGTCAGTCCGTCGACGTTCGGCTGTTGCCGTTCGGGACGTTGCGGCGTATCACTGTGTCAGGGACCCCCGCTAGGCCAGAGACGGAGTGGAAGAGAAACCCCGTTTACCCCCATCGGAGCTCCCCGCGTAGACCCCGGTACCCACTCACCGCTATAAGCCGCGGGAGGTACGTCGTCAGGGTTACCCACGAGAGTCGGAGGAGCCCGTCACGACGAGTCGTGGTGAAGCTTGGTAGCTGGTCAGCCTGCGCAGACGGCGTCCCACATCATGTGGGGCGCCGTCTTCATTTCTACAACCGGTAGCTTCGTTGACGCCTCGACCGGCCGGGAACAGCTCCACCGCGAATCGATCGAGCCGGCGGACCGGGTTGATCTCAGAGCGTCCCATCGGCAACGCCCAGCCTGTCCGGCGTTCGCTGTTCGGGCGCCTTGTCAGGACGGTGGTTGCTAGCGGGGAATCCATTGCCGAAGCGATCTCAGAACCCAAGAAATCAGGTCATTGGCGCAACGCCGGGAGGATTTCTCGGGGAAAGGCTTCACGCCATAAAACGACGATTCGACAAGAATCGACTGGGCCGTCTCGCTAAGATCACCCGATCAGACGCAGAGGGCATTTGGGGGCGAAGTCACCAAACTACAACCGAGCGTAACCGCAAATTACTCTATGCACATGCATAGACATCGTTTGACGTTCTCTTGGGCGACCCCATTCCACAGATGGCCCCCTTGAGATGATCACCTTTGGAACCGCTTCCACACCCCATCCATAACGCACTGCCGATCAGACGGCAGCGTCGGCGATCGAGACACCCTCGCGGGCCCCGGCAACCAGGCAGCGGCAGACCTCGAGAATCCACGCCCCGACCGCGTCCGGCTCACCGGTTGCGAAGCCCGCCGCGAGCTCCTGATAACGGGCGCCGGACCGCAGATGCGCTACCTCCGGCACGCCCAGCCCGGCCGGATCGAGCCCGGTCGAGATCATTGCCAGCCGGGCGGCTCCCCTGGCCACCACACCGTCGGCACACCCGAACGGCCGCATCGTCAACAGTTCACCGTGCACAACGGCGACCTGAATCGGCGCCGGCCAGGCGTCGGTGGTCACCGCCGCAACCAGGGCGTTCAACCGTCGACTGACGTCGGAATCCGAGGTGCGCGGCCTGCCGAGGTCGTCCGCGGGAACCAGGTCCGCGGCCGCCAGGGTGTGCAATTTGGCCAGGGCCTGCAGCGGCGTCCTGGACCAGACGGGCGCCATCGAGCCGATCCCGGCTGCGACCCGCAGCGCGCCGGCAATCACCGGGTCGGCAATATTCGCCGCCTCCAGATTCAGGGCCAGCGGCGCGCCATCGAGCGCGGCAGAGGCCCGCGCAGCGCGGATCGATGCCGCAGCCGCCGTTCGCGGCCAGCCGGTCCGGTTCGCGGGATGACGCCGCAGCGCGGTCACGGCCGCCCGCACCTCCTCGACAGCCGCGTCGACGCCGGCAATCCCGCTGGGGTTGGTGCTCACAGGTAGACGCTCCAAGGTCGGCGCGAACTCGTTTTCGAGCCAGGGCCGCACGATACGGCCTGGAAGGTTGTCCCTGGTTCGGGTCGCCGCCGGCGCTGGCCACGGCAATCCGGCCGCCCACCGCCAGTGCCGGCCGCCGCCGCACCCGGCGAGCGGGCGACTGCCGCCCACCGCAGTACTTCTGCCGCCCACCGCAGTTCTGCCACCGCCCTCCGCCCGAGCATGGCGCCGAACCACCGGCGGGGATACGTTCGAAGCGGCTCAGCGGGGCAAGCCGCGACACCGGGGTCCGTCAAAGTTGGGAGACGGGCAGCCCCGCAACGACGGTGCAACGGCCACCAACGACACTGAACCCGAAAGCCCTAGAACGACCAGCAGACTCAGACCTGACAAAGCCGTCATCAAGGAGAAGCCCTGTGAGTGGTCCCGCCAGCACACTGCCGTCGTCGTCCGCATCGAACGGCGGCTCGATCGCCCTGGACAATTTGGGGACGGAGGATCGGGTGTTCCCGCCGTCGGTGGAGTTCGCGGCTGCGGCGAATGTGACGGGGGAGGCGTATGAGCGGGCGGCGGCGGATCCGGAGGCGTTCTGGGGTGAGCAGGCTGGGCGGTTGTCGTGGTCCAAGCCGTTCACGACGGTGTTGGATTGGTCGGACAAGCCGCACGCGAAGTGGTTCGCTGATGGTGAGTTGAACGTTGCGTATAACTGTGTGGACCGGCATGTGGAGGATGGGTTCGGCGACACGGTCGCGATCCATTGGGAGGGTGAGCCGGGGGACTCGAAGACCATCACGTATGCGGATCTGCAGCGGGAGGTCAGTAAGACCGCGAACGCCCTGATCTCGTTGGGGCTCAAGACCGGGGATCGGGTGGCGATTTATCTGCCGATGATCCCGGAGGCGGTGTACTCGATGCTGGCGTGCGCCCGCCTGGGGTTGGCGCATTCGGTGGTGTTCGCGGGGTTCTCCGCGGAGGCGCTCAGGTCGCGGATCGGGGATGCGCAGGCGCGGGTGGTGATCACCGCGGACGGGCAGTACCGGCGCGGGACGGCGGTCACGTTGAAGGCGGCGGTGGACGAGGCCGTCGCGGACGCGGATTCACCGGTGGAGCATGTGCTGGTGGTCCGCCGGACCGGGATCGAGGTGGCATGGACCGGTAAGGATGTGTGGTGGGACGAGTTGGTCGATGCCCAGTCCGATCTGCATTCTCCGGAGTCGTTCCCGGCGGAGCAGCCGTTGTTCATCCTGTATACCTCGGGGACGACGGGGAAGCCGAAGGGCATCCTGCACACCAGTGGTGGGTATCTGACGCAGGCCGCGTACACCCACAACGCCGTGTTCGACCACAAACCCGGGGCGGATGTGTACTGGTGCACCGCCGATATCGGGTGGGTGACGGGGCATTCGTACATCGTGTACGGGCCGTTGGCGAACCGGGCGACCGAGGTGATCTACGAGGGCACCCCGAACACCCCGCACGAGGGTCGGCACTGGGAAATCATCGACAAGTACAAGGTGAGCATTTATTACACGGCGCCGACGTTGATCCGGACGTTCATGAAGTGGGGCGCCGACATCCCCGGCAGGTACCAGCTGGACTCGTTGCGGGTGCTCGGCAGTCGTGGGTGAGCCGATCAACCCGGAGGCGTGGATGTGGTACCGGGACACCATCGGGCACAACCATTGCCCGATCGTGGACACCTGGTGGCAGACCGAGACCGGTGGCATCATGATCTCCCCGCTGCCGGGGGTGACCGCGACGAAGCCGGGGTCGGCGATGACCCCGCTGCCCGGGATCAGCGCGACCGTGGTGAACGACGAGGGTGTCCCGGTCGGGAAGGGTGAGGGCGGGTACCTGGTCATCGACAAACCCTGGCCGGGCATGCTGCGGACCATCTTCGGTGACGACGAACGGTTCACCGACACCTACTGGTCCCGGTTCGCCGCGCAGGGGTACTACTTCGCCGGTGACGGCGCGAAGTACGACACCGACGGTGCCCTGTGGTTGTTGGGCCGGGTTGATGACGTGATGAACATCAGTGGGCACCGGATCTCCACCACCGAGGTCGAATCCGCCCTCGTGTCCCACCCCAGCGTTGCCGAGGCCGCCGTCGTCGGCGCCGCCGACGACATGACCGGCCAGGGCATCGTCGCCTTCGTCATCCTCCGCGGATCCGCGTCCGACACCGACACCCTGGTCGGCGAACTGAAGGCGCACGTCGCCAAGGAAATCGGACCGATCGCCCGGCCCAAACGGATTCTCGTCGTCCCGGAACTGCCGAAGACCCGGTCCGGCAAGATCATGCGCCGGCTGCTCCGGGACATCGCCGAAAACCGTGAGGTCGGCGATGTCAGCACCCTGCAGGACCAGACGATCATGAACCTGATCAACTCCGGGCTCTCCGGGGCCAAGTCCGACTGAACCCGCCAAGCCCGCCGCCAACGGCTGGGCCGACCCCCGGATTGAGCCGCGCGGATCGTCTTCGACCGCGCGGCTCATCTCGTTGACTCGCGTCACACCCTTCGCAGGTGAGCCACGTTCATCAGCGCCGTGGAATGGGGCCTCTCCCCGCTCGCTGTGGCCGGGGATGAGCCGCGCGGGTACGGCTCCACAGGACAGTCAACACCCGGAGTAGACACCGCGAGTACACACTGTGTGTATAGTCGGCTCCCATGTCGGTCTCGCGTTCACTCCTCGGGCTGCTGGAAGCGGCACCCCGGCACGGTTACGACCTCAAGCGCGCCCATGACGAGCTGTTCCGCTCGGAGCGACCGCTGGCCTACGGGCAGGTCTACGCGACCCTCTCGCGACTGCTGAAGAACGGCCTGGTCACCGTCGATGGCACCGAACCCGGCGAGGGACCCGACCGCAAGCGGTACGCCATCACCGATGCCGGCGTCAGCGATGTGCAGACGTGGCTGAGCACCCCCGAGCGCCCGCAGGAGTACCTGCAAAACACGCTTTACACAAAGGTGGTGCTGGCCTTGCTGTCTCACCGATCAGCCGACGAGATCCTGGACGCCCAACGAGCCGAGCACCTGACCGCGATGCGTGAGTTCACCCGACGAAAACAGACGGGCGACCTCGCTGATCAACTGATCTGCGACCACGCACTCTTCCACCTGGAGGCAGACATGAAGTGGTTGGAACTCACGGCTTCTCGGCTCGCGGAACTCAAGACCAAGGTCTCGTCATGACGGCCCTGCTGACCGCGACCAAACTCACCAAGGCCTTCGGCGTGACCCCGGCCCTGCGCGGCGCCGAACTGACCGTGGACGCCGGTGAGATCGTCGCCGTGATGGGTCCGTCCGGGTCCGGCAAATCAACCCTGTTGCACTGCGCATCCGGGATCCTGCCGGTCGACGGTGGCGAGGTGGCCTACCGCGGCGCGGACCTGACAACAATGTCCGACCGGCAGCGATCAGCGTTGCGGCGCAATGACTTCGGCTTCATCTTCCAGTTCGGACAACTTGTTCCGGAGCTGACCTGCCGGGAAAATCTGGCCCTCCCGCTGCGGTTGACGGGTCAGAAAAGTCGACCGGCAAACGCCGGGGCCGATGAATGGCTGGACAGGCTGGGTGTCCTCGACATCGCGGGCAGCCGGCCGGGCGAGATCTCCGGCGGGCAGGCACAACGGGTCGCGGTCGGCAGGGCATTGATCAACCAGCCGCAGCTGATCTTCGCCGATGAACCGACGGGTGCACTGGACTCCCTGCAGGGCGAGCAGGTGATGACGCTGCTGGTGTCGGCGGTTCGGGAAACCGGGGCGGCCCTGGTCATCGTGACCCACGAGACCCGGGTGGCCGCGTACTCCGACCGGGAAGTACTGGTGCGGGATGGCCAGACGTCCGACGTCGGCGCGGCGGCATGACGATCCGGAACCCTTCCCCAACGACCACCGGAACCGAAACGTCGACGGCCAATGCTTCCACCCTGCTGCGGGACCTGGCTCTGGGTGCCGAACTGACCGTCAAAGGTGGCCGGGCCGGCTGGCTTCGGCTGATCCTGACGACCGTCGGGATCGGGCTGTGCACGGCGGTACTGCTGCTGGCCGGGTCGCTGCAGCCCGCCCTGGACGCTCGCGCCGAACGCGCCGAAGCCCTTACCCCGCAGTATGTCTCGCCGTCGTGGCTGCCATCGGAGAACAGCCCGGATTCAGTGTCGCTGGCAGCCCCCGGGTTCTTCGAGGTACACGATTCCGCGGTGCCGTTCCGTGGGATGACGGTCAACGGCTGGGACCTTGCTGCCCTGTCGCAGAACATCGGCACGGCCGCGGCGCCGCCGGGTGTCGATCGGTTTCCGACGCCCGGTGAACTGATGGTTTCCCCCGCGCTGGCCGAACTACTGGCGTCCGGAGACGGAGTCGACCTGCTGACCAGGTTGCACGGCCGGGTGACCGGGACCATTGCGCCGGAGACCCTGCTGGGCCCGGGCGAACTCCGCTTCTACCGTGGCGCAGGGCCGTCCACCGCGGAACCGACATCGAACACCGTCGCCACCGGTTGGGGTCTGCAGGTGGAAGCGCCACCGGACGCGTCCGACAGCTACCTTCCTGCGTTGCTCTTGGCCGGAACTACCATCGTCATCTTGCCGCTGTTGATCTTCGTCTCGCTGATGTCCCGGCTCGGCGGGCCCGCCCGCGACCGGCGGTCTGCGGCCATCCGGTTGATCGGCGCTTCCGCGGACCAGCTTCGACGGATCACCCTGATGGAGACCGGGCTCGCCGCGATCTGCGGTCTGCTGCTCGGCGGTCTGGGATATCTCCTCGCCCGGCAGGCGGCGCCCCTGTTGCACATCGGCGCGGCAGGGTTCTTCCCGTCCGACCTCACTCCGGTCCCGGTGGCGATCCTCGCGATCGTGGTGGTCGTACCGGTCGCGGCCATCGGTGCCGCCATTGCGGGTGGGCGGCGCGTCGTCGCTGAACCACTCGGCGTCGTGCGGGCGACAACGGCACGGCGCCACCGCCCCTGGCTTGGTCTTGGTCTGCTGGTCGTCGGCGCGCTGGCCATGATTGGTGGGCTCTACCTCGGTGGGTTGATCGGGCGATTCGACGGGATGGCCCTCATGTCGCTGGCGATCGTCACACTGTTGACGTCGGTGGCCGCCCTGCTGCCGTGGATGCTGCAGCGATTGGCCGCCCACCTGCCGACCGGTGGGATCGTGTGGCAACTCGCGGTTCGCAGGCTGCAACTGGACTCGTCGACCCCGGCCCAGGTCGTCGCCGGCATCTGTGTCGTCTTGGCCGGCGCCATTGCCCTGCAGCCGTTGGTCACCTTGTTGGGTAGCGATCGGACCGGTTCCGCGACCTCCGGTGTGTCTGGCACCGGTGTCGAGCAACTGGGGTACCGGATCTTTGTCAGAGGTCCAACTGCGGCCGAGCTCACCGCCGTCGTCGAAAAGGTCACCGCGGCGGAGGGGGTGAGCAAGGCAGTTGGTGGGGTACCGATCGGCGGCACCGTCGGCGTGGCCGCGCCGATGACTCCTGGTCAGGAGATCGACAGCACCGGCTATTTCAGCGCGGAGGTCGCACCGTGCGCGGCAATCCCCGAGGCCCCTGATTGCCGGGACGGTCAGGTATTTGCGCTGGCACCGGTGCGAATGAGCACCGCGGAGGCCGCAATCCACGCGGGGATCACGATGGACCGACTGGCCGCCGGGGGTGCCGTCGTCATGAGTGGCTTCGGTGAACCGGCCGCCATCACGTTGCCGCCCCCGACCGGCACGCTGCAGCGCGATCCGGCCCGCTTCGTCGGCAACGGGGACGCGGCCTTGCTGATCACCCCGGGCGCCCTGGGTCACCACGCTGACGCCCTGATGTCAGGGATTTCGCTCGATCTACGCGTGATCGCGGCCGATCCCAGCAGCGAAGTCGCCGATCAGCTGCGTACCTCGATGGCCGACCTGACCTGGCGGGCCAGCGTGGCGACGACGGCCGAAGCCACCGGTTCCCGCGCCGAGTTCACCTCGACCGCCCGTACCGGTCTGCTGATCGCCGCCGTTCTCACCCTGCTCGTCGCCGTCACCGGCCTGGTGGTGATGACGATCGACCAGCTTGTCGACCGCCGGCGCGCGCTGACCCTGACGGTCGCCAGCGGGGTCCCCCGCGGGGTGATCGCCCGGTCGCTGATCATCGGCGCCGGCATCCCGATCCTGGTCGGGGTGCTGCTGGCGGCCGTCGTCGGTACCGGGCTGTCGGCGTTCCTGCTGACCTTGCTGGGCGAATCCTGGCAGCCCGACTGGACCGGGCTGGGTCTGTACGCGGCCGCCACCGTGCTCACCGTCGCCGTCACCACACTCGCGCTGTTGCCGCTCGTGGGCAGGCTGACCCGACTCGACGCGATCCGGACCGGATGATGTCTCGCGCCTGCCGGGCTGAACGCATCGTCACCGACCCGCATCGAACGTGTGGGCGCTGGCCGGACCGCGCCCGGACCGGGTGTTGGACGGCGGCTTGCCGAGTCGGGCCGACGCACTTCCACTAGCGTCACCCCCATGCAACAGTTGCCAGTGCCCAGCACGCCCCTCGTCATCGTCCTGTTCGGCGGGACAGGTGATCTGGCCAAACGGATGGTCATCCCGGCGTTCTACACACTCTTCCTGCAGAAGCTGCTGCCGAGCGACTTCGTGTTGATCGGCAACGGCCGGGGCGACGTCTCTCACGAGGACTTCCGGGGACACGTACACGACGTCCTCACCGAGTTCGGCACCAAGCCCGAGGGCAAGGATTGGGAAGAATTCGCCGACCGGTTGCGGTTCGCCGGCGGCGGGTTCGACTCCGACAACCCGGGCAGCCTGCTCGATGTCATCGCAGAGGCCAGGAAACAACTCGGCGATACCTGCGAGTTGATCCACTACCTGGCGATCCCCCCGGTGGCGTTCGCCGACATCACCGCCGGCCTCGGTGCGCACAACCTCGCCGCGGGTGCCCGGGTGGTCTACGAAAAGCCGTTCGGCACCTCGCCGGCGAACTTCCGCGCGTTGGACAAGGCCGTGCACGAGGTGCTGGACGAGACGCAGATCTACCGCATCGACCATTTCCTCGGCAAGGAGGCCACCCAGGACCTGCACGTGCTCCGCTTCGCGAACCGGTTGTTCGCCACACCCTGGAACGCCGAGCACATCAAGGCCGTTCAGATCGATGCCCCGGAAACACTCGACATCGACGACCGTGCGGTGTTTTACGACGCCACCGGGGCGATGCTCGACATGTTGATCACTCACCTGTTCCAGGTGGCGGCGGAGGTCGCGATGGAACCGCCGGCCACCATGGACGCCGCCGATCTGCAGTCCGCCCGCGAGGAAGTGATCGGGTGCTTCCGGCCGCTTGACCCGAACGAGGTGGTGCTGGGTCAGTACGACGGCTACCGGGACGTCAAGGGCATCGCGCCGGACTCGACGATGGACACCTTCGTGGCGGCCAGGATGTGGGTGGACAACGACCGCTGGCGCGGCGTGCCGTTCCTGCTGCGGACCGGAAAACGAATGGCGGGCTCCACCCAGCGGGTCAGCATCATCCTCCGCGATCCGGCGGGTGCCCCGTTCGAGGTCCCGCAGGACGGCGGGGTGCTGACGCTGACCCTGGCCGGATCGGGGTCGGTTGACCTGTCGATGGTGGTCAAGGAGCCCGGACCGGGCCTGCACCTGACGACCACCGACGCGACCATCCTGCTCCGGGACGTCGACGGTGCCGACGCCCTGGCGCCTTATGTCCGGCTCATCCATGACGTGCTGATCGGCGACCGGTCGTTGTTCACCAGGCCGGACGGCCTGGCCCATGCCTGGGACGTCCTGGAACCGGTGCTGAACAATCGGCCGGCTGTGCAACCGTATGAACAGGGGTCCTGGGGGCCGGCCGCGGCCGCCGAGCTGGCCGCGCCGGACCACTGGTTGCTCGGCCAGTAGACCGGGCTGCAGAACCGGGCTGCGGAACAAGGGCCGTGCGGGGCAGCCGAGGAAACACCGGCATGGCACGATGAACCCCGCCACGCCCCGAGACCAGGCTGCCGAAGCGATTGACAGGTCCACGTCTCGGGCACAACGGTTTCAGACCCGCACGGGACTGACCTGCACGGAGCCATCGACCGGTTCACCGGTCCCAACCTTCAGGAGAGGGCTGTGACGACTTCCGGCACGCCAACGCCGCCGAACCAGTTCACCGTCCCCGGGTCAACCGGCGCATCCATCCCGCTCGTCGCCGAGCCGGCCGTGGATCGTGGCGCCTCGATGGGCACGCTGGTCAAGGACGTCTCGACGCACATGTCGACCCTGATCCGCTCCGAGATCGAACTGGCGAAGCTGGAGATCACCGAGACGGTGAAAACCGGTGCCACCGGCGGGGCCTTCTTCGCTGTCGCCGGCGTCATCGGCGCGTTCTCCTTGTTCTTCTTCTGGTTCATGGTGGCCTGGATTCTCGACATCTGGCTGCCCACCTGGGCCGCCTTCACCATCGTGTTCTTCGTGATGGTGTTGATCGCCGCCCTGTTCGCGTTCATCGGCTGGCGCAAGGTGAAGAAGATCAAGAAGCCGGAGAAGACCATCGCCTCGCTGGAGCAGACCGCGGCGGCCCTGAAGACGGCCGCAACCGGCTCCTGACCCCGATGGGCTGACTGCGTGGACGAATCAGTGCCCGGCGAGGCGCGTTTTCGACGATGGAAACGCAACCGGCCTGACGGCTCCGCCAGTGGGCCCGCCGACCACCCGCATACCGACGACGATCCGGAGGGTCTTTTCGCCGCTCCCGACCCGGACGACGAGGCCGATCACCTACCGATCCCGGACGGATCCGTTGTCCGGGACGAAGGCCCATGGACGCACCGGGACGTCAGCGCCAACGGCATTCGCTTCCACATCGTGGAGGCCGGAACGGGTCCGCTGGTGATCCTGTTGCACGGTTTCGGCCAGTACTGGCGGTCGTGGCGGTATCAGCTTCCCGGCTTGGCGCAGGCCGGCTTCCGGGTCGTCGCGCCCGACCTCCGCGGGTACGGCGATACCGACAAGACCCAACGCGGGTATGACGCATTCACCCTCGCCGACGACGTTGCCGGGCTGGTCAGAGGCCTCGGCGAGCGGGACGCGGTGCTGGCCGGCCACGGCTACGGCGGGGTGACCGCGTTCAACACCGCGGTGATGAAGCCGGCCCAGGTCCGCGGCGTTGTTGCCATCGCCGCCCCGCACCCGATCCGGATGGCACGGATCCGCAGGCCGGTGCAGTCGGACCGCTACGGGCGGCTGCTGACCTGGGCCGGCACGCCGGCCTGGCCGGAGCGGCACCTGGTGGCCGGCAACGCCGCCCTGCTGGAGCGCATCGTGCGCTCGCAGTCGGGGCCGGTGTGGAAGGCTTCGACCGACTTCACCGAGACGATGGCCAAGATGCGGCAGGCGATCCGCATCCCAGGCGCCGCGAGGGGGGCTGTCGAACACCTGCGCTGGGTGGCCAGATCGCCGTGGCGCACCGATGGGCATCGGCACCGGGAGGCGCTGGCGTCGCCGATCACCGCTCCTGTGCTGCACATCGTCGGCGACGCCGACCGTTTCACCCCACCAACGTCGCTGGTTGACGCCCGCGAGCAGTGCACCGGCTGGTACACCCTGTCGACGGTGCGCGGCGTCGGGCATTACCCGGCGGAGGAGGCCCCGGACACCGTCACCAGGATGATCGCCGACCTGGCAACGCGCGCCCAACCGGACTGACCGCAAACACGTTCATCACACGGGCCCATCAAAACACGGGCCGACTGAACCCTGTGCAGGGAAATCGTCGCCGGCCGGGGCCCTTTTCCCTGCAGAACGTGCAATCGACCCGCCGCGACGGGCTCGCCCCCTGGTCAGGCCGCGGTGCAAGCCTCGGTGGAGGCGGCGGATTCGTCGGCGAGCCCCGCCTGCACCACTGGAGCGACCTCGGCGGCCGTGAGCGCGAACCCGACGTCCGGTTCGTCGATGGCGGCACCGAAGATCACCCCGAGCACCGTGCCGTCCGGTGCCAGCAGCGGTCCGCCGGAATTACCGGGCCGCACCTGGGCGCGCAGTGTGTAGACCTCGCGGGTGACCGTGGCGCTGGAGTAGATGTTGGGTCCGCGCAACTGGATCACCGACCGCACCCTGGCCGGGGTCAACGTGTACGGGCCGTCCAGCGGGAAGCCGGCCACGATCGCATCCGACCCCTCCTGCGCCTCGTCGGTGGCGAACATCAGCGCCGGTGCGGTCAACTCGGGCACGTCGACAACGGCCAGGTCACGCTGCGCGTCGTACAGCACGACCGTGCCGTCCAGGGTCTGTCCGTCCACCTCGACGCCGGCCCGGTTCGACCCTGCGACGACGTGCGCGTTGGTCAGCACCTTCCCCGTCCCGATGACGAATCCGGTGCCCTCCATCCGCCGCGAACACGACTCGGCAACCGCCCGCACCTTCACGATCGACGCGCCCGCTGCCGCGACCTGCTGTGTCGACGCCACCGCCGGGTCCGGCGGGTCGACCGAGGTGTTCGGGGTGGGCGCGAGCGGGTCGAGGATCGCCGGGAACCCGGAGTCGTTGAAGACCTCGCGAAGCCGTGCCGAGACGTCCTGCGCCTGCGCGGGCATCGCCTCGTTCACCTTCGCCAGCACGGCGGAGCCGCGAATGGCCGAGGACAGCCACGGGAACGGCACGGAGGCCAGTGGTACCGCGATCAGCCAGATGACGACCAGGACGGCGATCGAGTAGCCGAACAGGCCAAGGGTGCGGTCGACGGCCTGCGCGGGGCGCCAGCTGATGCGCTTCGAGATTGCCTTGCCGACCGTTGATCCGGCCACCTCACCGATGCCGACCCCGGCGACAACACACGCGATGCCGATCGCGATCTTCGCCGTCGAATCGTCGACCAGTTCCATCAGCAGCGGTGCCAGCTGGATCGCGGCGATCGCCCCGGCGATGGCCGTGACCAGGGTGAACATCGCCGTGATGAAGCCCTGCCGGAAGCCGGAGATGGCGGCGGCGATCACCAGCAGCACCACGAGCACGTCGACGAACGTCATCGGACGGGGCCGTTCGCGGTAGGCGGCCCGTCAAGGGAGCTGACGGCCGTCATCGGTCCACCGTCGGCAGCTCGAACACCCGGTTGCGATCCCACGGCACCGACCAGCCCCCGAGCTCCAGCAGGGTGTCGACCAGCCCGGCGGTGAACCCCCACACCAGCAGGTCGGCCACCTGGAACGCCGGGCCGATGAAGCCGCTGGAGTGCTGCACCTGGCCGCGGTTGGCCGGGTCGGCCAACTCGGTCACCGGGACCCTGGCCACCACCGCGGTTTCGGCGGGGTCGACCGGGCCGACGGCCCCCGGTTCCCGCCAGTAGGCGAGCACCGGGCTGACCAGGAAGCCGGAGGGCGGCAGATACAGGTCGGGCAGCAACGCGACCGGCAACACCGATGACGGGATCAGCCCGGTCTCCTCGAAGCCTTCCCGGAGCGCGGCCGCGATGGCGTCTTCCCCTGGATCCGCGGCGCCGCCGGGAAACGCCGGCTGGCCGGCATGCGACCGCATCGTGGCGGCCCGCCCGGTGAGCAGCAGGTCGGGACCCTCCGGGCCGTCGCCGAACAGCATCAGCACCGCGCCACGGCGGGCATCCGCCGGGGCCAGACCGACCAGGTTGTGCAGCTGCCCCGGCAGCTCGGCGTCATGCACCCTGGCCACCAGCGGATGCAGCCACGCCGGCAGCAGGTCGTCACCGACGAGCCGCCGCCCACGGGCGGACGACCCGGCGGCGGCGTCCTCGAAGTCCATCAGACCTGCTCGGCGACAGGCACTTCGGCAGTTGGCTGCTCGCCCACAGGTACCTGGCCAAGGCCGACCATCGACAGCAGGTGCTCCCGCTCCGGCCCGACGATCAAGGCCGCAGCGGCCTCGGGATCGGTCGTGCCGACCCCGTAGGACGGGCACAGCGGCGCCAGGAAACACGCCCCGCAGGCGGCCTTCTTGGCATGACACACCCGACGGCCGTGAAAGATCACCCGGTCGGAGAACTCGGTCCATTGCGCCTTCGGCAGCTGCGCATTCAGCTCGAGTTCGATCTTCACCGGATCTGTCGCCGTGGTGATCCCGAACCGCTGCGTCAATCTCGCCATGTGGGTGTCGACGGTGATTCCCGGCACCCCGAAGGCATGCCCCAGCACCACGTTGGCGGTCTTCCGACCGAACCCGGGCAGGGTCACCAGCTCGGCCAGCGTTCCAGGGACCTCGCCGTCGAACCGCTCCACCAGCGCCTGACCGAGGCTGATGATCGAGGTCGTCTTGTTCCGGAAGAAGCCGGTGGACTTGACCAGATCCTCCAGCTCGCCCCGGGACGCCCCCGCGTAGTCGGCTGCCGTCTTGTACCTGGCGAACACCGCCGGGGTCGTCATGTTCACCCGGACGTCCGTCGACTGCGCCGACAGGATGGTGGCCACCGACAGTTCCAGCGCGTTGCTGAAGTCGAGCTCGCAGTGCGCGTCCGGGTAACCGTCCCTCAGCCGTGCGGACAACTGCCGGGCTCGACGGGTGCGGGCCAGTGGGGTCGCTGGGATCCCCGCTCGTTTGAATGATGCGCGTGTCGACGCTGTGCTTGCCGATGCCGATGCCGATGCCGATGCCTGGCCACGAAGCCAGGTTGCCATAAGGGTCTGACGTCGGGGACGAAGCGGGGTTGCTCGACGCGCGCCGAAGCGGGTGCGATCGTTACTTCGGGGGCGGATGGGGGATGATGACTGCACCATGACGGTCTTTCTGGTGCTCCTCATCCCCCTGCTGCTGATGGTGTTCGCCCTGTTCATGGAGCGGGTCGAGAAGCGGCTCAAGACGTCCACCGTCAGCGAGGCCGACGTTCAGGAGTTCCTGGACACCGCACGGCCCGAAGAGGTGAACACGTTGATCCGGGAGGGTTGGACGAAGGCGTTCGCCAACTTCCGGCTCCGTCGTCGGCCCCGCTTCCGGCGCAAACACAAGGACTGAGACCAGCTCCGGGCCACTGTCGACTGTGACCTGCGCTGCGCCCGTTCGGTCCTGTTTGCCGACCCGCGTCCCGATCACGGAACGGCTGCAACTACCCTCACCTGCGGAAAGCTGAGACGCACGACACCAGACCCGCCGATCCCGTCCAGCGCTACCGGGGGGCGGTGGGTCATGGTCGGCCCCTAGACTGTGCTCTGCGTCTCAGTGGGGACGTGGTTGACGGCTGCGGTTGGTGACTGGAGGACAGGGTGGAAGAAACGCTCGCGAAGGCCGGGATCTTCCAAGGGGTTGACCCGGATGCGGCGCTTGCCCTCGGATCGCAGCTGGAGATGGTGGATTACGCACGCGGCAGTTCGATCTTCTCCGAAGGCGAACTGGGCGACCGGCTGTACGTGATCCTGTCCGGCAAGGTCAAGCTCGGTCGGCACTCCCCCGATGGTCGGGAGAATCTGCTTGCGGTCATGGGGCCGTCGGACATGTTCGGTGAGCTGTCGGTGTTCGACCCGGGCCCCCGGACGTCATCGGCCACCGCGGTCACCGATGTCCGGTTGGCGACGATGGACCGCGACGCGCTCAAGGAGTGGATCAACAAGCGCCCCGAGATCGCCGAGCAGTTGCTCAGGGTGCTGGCCAGGAGGCTGCGCCGGACCAATAACGCGCTCGCCGATCTGATCTTCACCGACGTGCCCGGCCGGGTCGCGAAGGCATTGCTGCAGTTGGCTCGGCAGTTCGGGCAGCAGGAGGGCGGCCACCTGCGGGTGACGCACGACCTCACGCAGGAGGAGCTGGCCCAGCTCGTCGGTGCGTCCCGGGAGACGGTGAACAAGGCGCTGGCCGACTTCGGGCACCGCGGCTGGATCCGGCTCGAGGGCAAGAGTGTTGTGTTGCTGGACGCCGAACGGCTGGTGCGCCGGGCTCGGTAGCCGGAGCCCTTCAGACGCGGCCCGGTGGCAACCCGGGTCACCCGGCGGCGAAGACGCTGACGGTCACCGCCATGGTGACCGTAGTGATCTCGGCCAGTTCGGTCACCGACGCCTGCAACCGTTCGGGGCTGACGTGCCGGGCCGCCGGGCCCATCCGGACCAGGGCCGTGATATCCCCTCGGGTCAGCTGCATCCCGGACCGGACCTGCGCACGATCCACTGACCTCAAATGACCGTCAAATGCCTCGTCAAGCCGACCGGGTTTACCCGGATCCACGCCGAGCAGACCGACTGCCGAACGGATCTCGGCGAGGTGATCGGGTTCCGGGGTGACCACGATCAGCCGGCCGGTCGGCGCCAGCACCCTGGCGATCTCCGCCGGATCGCGGGGCGCGAAGACGCTCAGCACGGTCGATACGACTCCGTCGCGGATCGGCAGCCGGGACCAGGCGTCCGCGACGATCGAGCCGATCCGCGGGTCCGCCGCCGCCCGCCTGGCCGCGTACCGCGACGCATCCAGCGCAAGCCCGTCTCGCCAGCATGCTCGGACCCGTTGTCGCGCAACCGATCGAGCGCAATGGCGAGGTAGTACCCGGTACCTGCCCCGATCTCCAGCACCGGCCCTTGAGTGACCCCGGCGGCAATCGCGTCGGCGATCGGTCGGTAGTGACCGGCCCCGAGAAACGCGGCCCGGGCCTCGACCATGTCCGCCGAGTCGCCGGTGTCGGTGCGGGATCGGTTGCCCAGCAACGACAGATACCCCTGCCGGGCGAGGTCGAACCGATGGCCGGGTTCGCAGCCAACGACTCCCGGACCCTGCAGAGTCAGTGGCCCGGCGCAGTGCGGGCAGGCCAGCAGCGGTAGGACGGCGTCCAGGCCGGACGCGATCACTGCGCCTGCGATCCCGTTCCCGTACCGCGCAAATACTCCAACTGCGCGGCGACGGAGTACTCCGCGGCGAACCGCACGGAGGGGTCGATGTCGTCATAGACCAGGTCGGTGACGGCACCCACCGCCGCGTCCGAGCCGAGAACGTCGAGGGCGGAACGGATCTGGTCCAGCCGCTGCTCACGGTGCGCCAGGTACTGACCGGCGACCGCCCGCAGGTCAGGCAGCTGCGGCCCGTGGGCCGGCAACACGAAACGCGGTCCGAGCCCGGACAGCACCCTGAGCGAACCGAGGTAAGACCCGAGACTCCCGTCGGGCGGCGCGATCACGGTCGTTCCGCGGCCGAGGATGGTGTCGCCGGTCAGCACGGAGCCGGTCGGTCCATCGCCGGCAAGCAGAAAGCAGACCGAATCGTCGGTGTGCCCGGGCGTTGCAATGACGGTGACGACAATGCCGGCGGCCTCGATGATCTCGCCGTCCACCAGCGGCGCACCGCCGATACAGAAGCCTGGGTCGGCGGCCCGGACAGGGGCCCCGGTCAGCCGCGCCAATGCGGCAGCGCCCTCGGTGTGGTCGTGGTGCCGGTGGGTGATCAGGATCAGTTCGACGGACCCGGTGGCGGCCAGCGCGGCCAGGTGGTCGGCGTCATCCGGGCCAGGGTCGACCACGATGAACGACGCTGCACCCGGACCTGACAGCAGGTAGGAATTCGTGCCGTCCAGCGTCATCGGACCCGGGTTGGGAGCCAGGATGAACGCCGCCAGGTCCGTGACCCGCTGCGGCTGTGTGATCGTCATTGCTGCACCCTCTCACCCGAGGTCGCCGCTGTGGTGGTCGGTGGGACCCGGTCAACTCACGCGAATCCGGGGAAGTCGCCGGCGCGTACCCGAACGGGGGTGACGGTTCGTTCCGCCGCCATCACATCCGCGACGCAGTCGTACGCGGCCAGGTCGGTGAGCATCGCCATGGTCGGCGGCATCAGTGCTGTTGTCCCGGCGTCCCGCTCGGCGAACAGCGCCTGCGGCGACCGCCACTGGCCGAGATCGGCCTCCGTGGTGAGCATTTCCGCCTGCTGACCAGCAGGCAGCGCGGCAACGAAGAAGAAGGTGTCATACCGTCGGGTCCGGCCCGGCGGGGTGATCCAGTTGGCCCAGGGACGCAGCAGGTCGGCGCGGAGCCGCAGGTCGAAGACCGCCAGCGCAACGGACAGGGTGACCCGGTGGTCGATCATCGCGAGGCGGACCGCTTCGTCCAGGCCGCCGACCGGCCCGTCCACGGACGGCGCGGCGAGCAACACCCCGGTTTCCTCGAACAGTTCACGCACCGCGGCGACCAGCAGCTCACGGGCCGCGACGGGTTCGACGTTGAGGTGGTCGGCCCACCAGGCCTCATCGGGCCCGAGCCACTCGAGCGGGCCGTCCCGGTCCGTGCGGTCGACGCCGCCGCCCGGGAAGACGGTCATCCCGGGCGCGAAGGCCATCGCCGCGACCCGACGCAGGACGAAGACCTCAAGGCCCGGGAAGGTGTCCCTGATCAACATCACGGTCGCGGCGGGCCGGATCAGCTCGGTCGCCGGGTCGGCCGCGTCGGCGCTGGCGGGTCGGGTCACCCGTCCAACCTATCCGGCTGTGACTCGGTGGCGCGCAGTCGAGCCGCCCGGCTCTCCAGGTACCGCTTCTCGGGCAGAGATTGCGCGGCCCGCGCGGCGGTCAGATAGCTCCCTCGTGCGGCGGAGCGATCCCCTGCCATCTCCTGCAGGTGTCCGCGGACGGCGGCCAGTCGGTGATGCCCGGCCAGCCGCTCGTCGTCGCCGAGTTCCTCGAGTAGGCGCAGGCCGGCGGCCGGGCCCTGCGCCATGGCCACCGCGACCGCCCGGTTCAGCCGCACCATCGGGGTCGGCGACCGCTTCTCGAGGAGTCCGTAGAGCGCGACGATCTGCGGCCAGTCGGTGTCGTCCGCGGTGGCGGCCTCGTCATGGATCGCGGCGATGGCGGCCTGCAGCTGGTAGGGACCGAGCGGCTTGGCGGCCAGCGTTGCCGAGATCAGCGCGACCCCTTCGGCGATGTACCCAGAGTTCCACCGTCGCCGATCCTGCTCGGCGAGCGGGACCAGGGCGCCGTCCGGCGTGCTGCGGGCGGGCCGCCGGGCCTCGGTCAGCAACATCAGGGCCAGCAGCCCGGCCACTTCACCATCGTCGGGCCGCAATGAGTGCACCGCCCTGGTCAACCGGATCGCCTCCCAGGTCAGTTCGCCGCGGGCCAGGTCCGGGCCCGAACTGGAGGTGTAGCCCTCGTTGAAGATCAAATACAACACGTGCAGGACGGCGGTCATCCGGTCCGTCAGCTCCGGCTCCACCGGCAGCCGGAACTGCATTCCGGTGGCCTTGATGCGTTGCTTGGCCCGGCTGATGCGTTGCGCCATCGTGGTTTCCGGGACCAGATAGGCCCTTGCGATCTCCGCGGTGGTCAACCCACCGACGGCCCGCAGCGTCAACGCCACCTGTGATGTCTGGGTCAGCGCGGGATGGCAGCACATCAGCAGCACCATGAGCGTGTCGTCCGTGTGCTGCGGCTGATCCGCGCCCGGGGCCGGCGCCAGCCAATCCTCGACCGGAGCCTGCGCGGCGATAGCGTCCTCGCGGCGGCGGCGCGCCGAATCGCTGCGAATCTGATCGGTCAGCCGTCGCGCCGCCACCGTCTGCAGCCAGCCGCGCGGGCTGTCCGGGATCCCGTCCGTCGGCCACTGCTGGGCCGCCGCCAGAAGTGCCTCCTGGACGGCGTCCTCGCACGCGTCGAACTGCCCGTAGCGGCGGACCAGCCCGCCGAGGACCTGCGGCGCCAGTTCGCGCAACAGGCCTTCGACCTGGGCCTTGGTCCGCACGGGATCTGTCGTCACATCTCCATACCGGCCGGGTCGAGCACGGCACGCACTTCCATGGCGCCGTATTCGGCATCCGGCCAGCTCGCCGCGATCTCGACGGCCCGCTGCTGGTTGTCGCACTCGACCATCAGGTACCCGGCCAGCTGTTCCTTCGCCTCGGCGTAGGGGCCGTCCGTGGCGTCCTGCACCCCACCGCGGATCCTGACAGTCGTGGCCGTCGACGCATCGGCCAGCGGCTCGCCGCCGACCAGCTCGCCCGATTCGGTGAGCTCGGCCATGATCCGGTCGACCGTCCCGAACAGCGCTGTCCGCTCGTCCTCGGACATGTCGGCGATCACCGCAGGGTTGTTGTAGATCATCAGCATGTACTTCACGGTTGCGACTCCTTCTCGATGCGGGTCCCGTTGTGGACCCTCTCACCTGAGACGTCGGAGCCGCACGCCGCTGCTCGACATGCGCGCGCCGTGGCTACCGTAGGGCCGTGGCCGGCAACTGGCAGTGGCTCGTCGATGACGGGGTCAGGATCGGCGTCACCACCAGCAGGCGTGAGCACACCACCAGCACCGTCGTCATTTCCGGCGCGGCAGCGCTGCTGGTTGACCCGAACTGGGACCCCGACGAGCTGGCCTGGATCGCGGACGATCTGGCCGGTGCGGGAATCACCGTCACGGCCGGATTCGCCACCCACGCCCACCACGACCACCTGCTCTGGCACCCGCGACTAGGCACCCCACCGCGCTGGGCCTCCCCGGCGACAGCGCGACAATCAGCCGTGAACCGCACCGAACTGGTCGAGGCCCTCGGGCCGGATTGGCCGGCCGACCTCGCGGGACTCGTCGGGCGGGTCACCGGGGTGGACGTTGCGCGCCTGCCATGGAATGGCCCGCACATTGACCTGATCACCCATGACGCCCACGCGAAAGGTCATACGGCGCTGTGGATTCCGGCGGCAGCAACGTTGATCGCCGGCGACCTGCTCAGTGATGTCGAGCTGCCGCTGCTGGAAGAATCCAGCATCGCCGACTACCTGGCCGGCCTCCGGCGACTACAGCCTTTCGTTGCGCAGGCACGCGTCGTCATCCCAGGCCATGGCAGTCCGGCGATCGGCAGCTCAGCAGTGCGGGCCCGGTGGGCCGCCGACAACGGTTATCTCACAGCGCTTGTCAACGGCACCGACCCGGTAGATCGCCGGCTGAACCTGCGCGGCATGCGTCCGGCGCACGCGCACAACAGGTCAAAGGTCGGGCCATAGTCGACCGGGGTCAGCGGACCTGCAGGATGGCCTCGACCTCAACCGGCGCGCCCATCGGCAGCTCGGCCACACCAACAGCGGACCTGGCATGCCGGCCGGCCTCGCCGAAGACCTCGAAGAACAGGTCGGACGCCCCGTTGATGACGCCCGGCTGACCGGTGAAACCGTCCGCGGAGGCCACGAAGCCGACCACCTTCACGACCCGTTCGACGTTGTCGAGCCCGACTGCCGCCTCGACGGCCGCGAGCACATTGAGCGCCGACTGCCGGGCGTACTCCTTGGCATCCTCCGGCGACACCTCGGCACCGACCCGGCCGGTGGCGGGCAGCAGCCCGTCGACGAACGGCAATTGACCTGCGGTGAACAGCAGGTTCCCGGTTCGTGCGGTCGGCATGTAGGAGCCGGCCGGGGTGGCGGGGGTCGGCAGGTAGATTCCCAGCTCCTTGAGCCGGTCATGGACCGTCATGCGCGTTCCCGCTTCAGGTACGCCACCAACTGCTCCGGGTTCGGTCCGGGCACGACCTGAACGAGCTCCCAGCCGTCCTCGCCCCAGGTGTCCAGGATCGCCTTGGTGGCGTGGGTGATGAGGGGAACGGTGGAGTATTCGAAGGTCCTGCGCGGGGTCGAGGGGTTTGACATGCCTCAGACTCTAGAGGTCAGGAGGTCCCTATCCTGTAGCGATGGCGGCTGACGGGTGGCACTGGGGCGCGGCGGTCATCGTCGCGATCCTGCTGATCATCCTGGTGCTGCTCTGGTACGACACGCTGCGCGACCGGCCCGGCTGGTCGATCACCCGGGCCACCAAACACGCTGCGGTCGGGGCAATCGTCATTCCGGTCGGCTTCGTTGCCGCGCTGTTGCTCCCGCTGTGGATGGGTGGAGTGCTGATCGCGGTCCCGTTGGTGGCCATCGGCGTGATGGCGCTCGCCGACTGATGCGGTCTCGGTCGGGTCACCACCGCAGCGTTTGGGCAAACGTATCGGCGATCAAGGCATAGCCGGCCGGCTTGGCGTGAATATTGGGTGCCACCGGCGGGCTACACATCCAGGTGAGCAGGCAGACGGTCGCCACATTGACCGGCGTGGTCGAACCCGCTGGAATTGTGAAGTTGTTGGTGTGAAATCTGGCAGCGACGGGCGCGACCCGGAACCCGAATTGGATATACCTGGCCACTTCCAGTCCGTTGACCAAATTCAGACCGTTCACCGTGTCTCTCGCGGCCTGCTGATCGGCGAACCAGAACGCCAATCCAGGGTCGTAGTAGGTCATGCCAGCAACCTTCACGCCCTTCTGATCGGTTTGCCGCAAGGTGTCCCGCAGGGTTTTCAAGATGGACGGCAGGTTGCTATTGATCTGCTGCACTCCACGGAGCAGGCAAACCCGATCAACTCCATTGGGCTGCAGGCAGGCGCCTACATCGTTGGCTCCGATGTCCAGCGTCACGTACTTGACCGCACCCTGGTGCTGCTGCAGGAACTGGACTGCAGCATCGAGCTGGGTCTGCACGCCGAGTTGCTGGTAAATCAACGCCTGACACAACGGTAATGCCGATGCCGGAACGTGCATCGAAAGTGTCGACTCGCCAGGACAGCCCAGTTTGACCAGTTTCAACGACGGGTTCGACTTCAGCAGCGTGTAGTAGAGCTGGTCGGGATAGCCCTCATTGGTAATGGCGTTCTCATTACCCGGACCAACGGGCTGGACACCCTGAGCCAACGAATCACCGAGGGAAAGATAGTAAGTCACTTCGGGTCCGGCAAGTTCAGCGGAAGCCGGCGTGACGGACCAGAACACTGACGTCAGCAAGAGGACCACGGACAGAGCGGCGATTCGAAGTCGGGCCATCAATAGACCGTATTTCCGCGGATGAATCCGCGCCACCGCTGTTCCGATTTTGTGGAACGCGTGAGATCAATTGCTCGACAGGATGCACCTCGGGACTGCCGGCGTCCCCGCCGTCGGTAACTCCCGGAACAACCTGTTGAAATTCGGCGGACCGGCGAAACAGTGCGCGGCCCGCCTTCCTGGCCCGCCGACAACGCATGTCAGCAGTGGCTCAGGTCACCAGGACGAACAGCTCGCCAAGGCCATTGATCGCCCAGTGCAACAGGATCGGTGCCAGCAAGCTGCCGCTGCGGGCCCGCAGCTCGCAGAACACCACCCCACCGAGCCCGGTCAACAGCACCGTCCCGACGACTCGCAGCACCGTGCCGGCCAGTCCGTCACCGACGGCGCCGGCCACCGATTCGTTGGCCGCGCCGCCGCCCAACGCCGGCAACACGTGCCAGAGACCGAACAGCGCGGACGAGACGACGGTGGCGACCCGCCGGCCGGATTCCCGGCGGAGCAGACCCCACAGCACCCCGCGGAAGGCGAACTCCTCCGGGATGACGGTGACCAGCGGGATCACCACCAGCGCCTTCACCAGGGTCCCCGTCCAGGACAAGGTCGATTCCGTGACGACATCTCGGACCGCGGGAATCAACGCCGCGATGCCGTAGCCCGCCGCGACGACGGCAGCGGCCGCACCGCCCCACCGGAGCCCGGCGCCCCAGTTGCGCCGGGCCAACCCGAGGTCGTCCGCTCCCAGATCGCTGGCCCTGGCGACGGCTGCCAACCCGCCGACCAGGCCGAGGCCAACCACGGCATCGGCGTTCGGGACGACCCGATTCGACAGCAGGTTCGCCGAGGCCATGGTGCCCAGCGTCAGGCCGAGCGATACGGGGAAGCGCACACCGCATCCTCGCAGCAGCGGGCTGGACCAGGTCAGTCGGTTCGGCTCAGCAGCACCACCGGGATCTGCCGGGTGGTCTTCTGCTCATAGCCCGCGAAGCCGGGATAAGCCGCCTTCTGCGCGGTCCAGATCGGTTCCCGCTCCTCATCGGCCAGGTCGCGCCCGATGACGTCGAACGTCTCGGTGCCCACCTCGATCCGCGCCTTCGGATTGGCGAGCAGGTTGTGGTACCAGTCCGGGTTCGTGTCGGCGCCTGCCTTGGACGCGAAGACCGCCCAGGAGTCCCCGACCTGCATGTACATCATCGGGCTGACCCGTTCCAGGCCGCTCTTTGCGCCGGTGGTGTGCAGCAACAGCAACGGCGCACCCGCAAAATTTCCGCCAACGCGACCGGCGTTGGCGCGGAATTCGGCGATGATCTTGTCGTTCCAGTCGGACATGTTGGGCCCTTCTTGGCCTGTTTGCGGTCACCATCGGGTTCGTCGGCGGCGTTGAGCAGACCATAAGAGCCCGGTTCGGCCGTCGCGCGAGCGGATTGCCGAGCGGGCGAGCGGGGTTCGTGGGAGCCCGCTCGCCGGAAGCGCGCTACCGCCCGCCGGGTCGCCTGGCAGGATCAAGGGATGAGCGCCATTTCCACCGCAGCCCAACAAGACGGGTTGTGGGCCGAGCGTGTCGGCCCCCGCTGCTACACCGGCCACAATTCCCGCGGCGCTCAGGTTCGGATGGGCCCGGTCGAGGCCGGTGACGTCTTCACCCCCGGCGAACTGCTGAAGATCGCACTGGCCGGCTGTGCCGGGATGAGCGCCGACCACTCGATCGCCCGGCGCCTCGGCCCCGACGTCAGCGTGACGGTGCGGGTCGCCGGACCCAACCAGGACGAGCGGTACCCGACCCTGCACGAGGAACTCGTCGTCGACCTGTCCGGCCTGGACGCGGCCGATCGCGACCGGGTGCTCACCGTCATCCGCCGGGCCATCGACCGCAACTGCACCGTTGGCCGGACCCTGGAAGCGGGCGCAGAGGTCGATCTGACGATCAACGACGCCGCCCCCAGACTCGCCCCGGCCACGGGCACGCCATGACGACCATCCGATCGAAGTCCGCGGCCGGCGCCGATTCGGCGGACGACATGTCCCAGGCCGGTGACGCCGGCGAGGCCTGGACCACGGCCTGCCGGCGGGCCAGGTTGCACGTCATCACCGGTAAGGGCGGTACCGGCAAGACGACCGTCGCCGCCGCGCTGGCCCTGGCACTGGCCGCGAACGGTCGCCGGGTGTTGCTGGTCGAGGTGGAGGAACGGCAGGGCATCGCCCGGCTGTTCGACGTTCCGCCGTTGCCGTACGAGGAGCGCAAGGTGGCCATCGCCACCGGCGGTGGCGAGGTCCGGGCGTTGTGCATCGACGTCGAGGCGGCCCTGCTGGAGTACTTCGAGATGTTCTACAACCTGGGTTTCGCGGGACGCAGTCTGAAGAAGATGGGTGCAGTCGAGTTCGCCACCACCCTTGCTCCCGGGCTGCGGGACGTGCTGCTGACCGGCAAGGTCAAGGAAACGGTCACCCGCAAGGGCAAGGACAACCTGCCGGTGTACGACGACGTCGTCATGGACGCGCCGCCGACCGGCCGGGTCGTGACGTTCCTGTCCGTCACCGAGGCGATGGCCGGCCTGGCCAAGCGCGGTCCCATCCACAGCCAGGCCGAGGGAGTTGTCCGGCTGCTGCACTCTCCCGACACGATCGTGCATCTGGTGACGTTGCTGGAGGACATGCCGACGACCGAAACCCTCGAAGCCATCGCCCATCTCCGGGAGACGGACCTGCCGGTCGGCACCATCATCGTCAATGCCGCGACCGAACCGAGATTGCCGGCGAACTCGCTGAAACCGGCGGCCGGGGGCCGGCTGGACACCGCACGGCTGGTGGCCGGCCTCACAGAGGCGGGGATCACCGCTGACGCAGCGATGCTCGACGGTCTGGCCACCCAGGCCGAGGAACACGCCGTCCGGGTGCTGGACGAGGCCGACTGCCGGGCGCAGCTCGCGGCGACCGGGCTGCCGATGCTGTCGTTGCCCCGGCTGGTCGAAGGCGCGGATCTCGGCGGGGTGTACGAGTTGGCCGACCGGCTGGCCGAGCAGGGGGTCCGATGAGCTCGGTGAAGCTGGACCTGGCGCCGCTGCTGGCCGACCCGCGCACCAAGATCGTGGTGACCTGCGGCTCCGGTGGAGTCGGCAAGACGACAACGGCCGCGTCGATGGCACTGTGGGCCGCAGACGCCGGACGCAAGGTCGCCGTGCTGACCATCGACCCGGCCAAACGGCTCGCCCAGTCGCTGGGGTTGGCGGAACTGGACAACGACCCCCGACGGGTCGACATCGAGCTCGCGGATGCCGGCGGCGAACTGTGGGCGATGATGCTCGACACCCGGCGGACCTTCGACGAGATGGTGGCCGCACACTCCACGCCCGACCGGGCCGCCGCCATCCTGGCCAACCCGTTCTACAAGGTGATCTCCACGTCGTTCTCCGGCACCCAGGAGTACATGGCGATGGAGAAGTTGAGCACCCTGTCGGCCACCCACCAGTTCGACCTGATCGTCGTGGACACCCCGCCGAGCAGGTCGGCGCTGGACTTCCTGGATGCACCGCAACGGCTGTCGTCCTTCATGGACGGCCGGATGATCAAGCTGCTGGCAACTCCGAGCCGCGGCGTGATGAAGATCGTCGGCGCCGGTTTCGCGCTGTTCTCCAAGGCCGTCACCACCATCCTCGGCGGTCAGATGCTGCAGGACGCCGCCCAATTCGTGCAGCTGTTCGAGGACATGTTCGGCGGTTTCCGGCAGCGGGCGCAGGCCACCTACGAGCTGCTCAGGGCTGCGGGCACCAAGTTCGTGGTGGTGTCGATCTGCGAGGCGGACTCACTGCGGGAGGCGTCATATTTCGCGGACCGGCTGCGCGCCGAGCACATGCCGCTGGCCGGCCTGATCCTGAACCGCACCCATCCGCCGCTGGCCGAGCTGCCGTTGGCAGCGGCAGAGGCCGGGGTCGACAAGCTGGCGCGGACGGCCCCGCTGACGGCCGCAGTGCTGCAGATCCACGCCGAGCGGCTGGCCGTGCGCTCCGCGGAGCTGCACATGCGGGCCAGGTTCGACCGGGTGCACACCGACCTGCCCGTCATCGAGGTGCCGGCGCTGCCGTCCGATGCCCACGACCTGCCGGCGCTCCGGGAGATCGGCCGACGACTCACCGCGTCCTGACGCGCCCCGCGCCGGCGGCCAGCACGCACCGCCGGTTACCCGCACCCGCGCCGGTTTCCAGCCAACGCGGACTGCAGCATCTCTGGCGCGGAGCTCGCAACGGCGGCGCGGACTCGGCGAAGTCGGCCGCAAGAAGGTGTTGCCGGCGGTCATCCCCTCGACGGTCGGCCGCAGGAAGTCGGCCACAGGAAGTCGGCGGCGGCGAGTCGGGATGTCAGCGGGGTCACTGTGACCGAGCTGTGATTCGCCCACCGCTCCCAGCGCCAGATCACGGTCCTCACACGTACCCGCCGGTACCCTGGGTCAGTGCGTGCGATGAGTGGTCTAGGACGTCTGGTGCTTGGCACCCTGTTGGCTGGGGTGCTGGTCGCCGGTCTGCTGCTCCCTGTTTCAGTCGGTGTGGGGCTGGCCGCCAACTCGGTGACCACCGCGATCGAGGACGCCAAAGCAGATCCGCTGGACGGCGAGATCCCGCTGCGAACCACCCTGACCGACGCCAGTGGTGCCACGTTCGCCACGTTGTACGACCAGAACCGGGTCTACGTGCCGCTGTCGTCGATCTCCGACTACCTACAGGTGGCGGTCATCTCGATGGAGGACCGCCGGTTCTACCAGCACCAGGGTGTCGACTGGCGGGGCACGGTGCGGGCGCTGCTGCGCAACGCGCAGTCCACCACGAACTCCCCGCAGGGTGGTTCCACCCTCACGCAGCAGTACGTGAAGAACTACCTCTACCTCGTCGAGGCACAGACCGAGGCCGAGAAGGCCGACGCCATCGCGACGACGCCGATCCGCAAGCTCCGCGAAGCGAAGATGGCCCTGAGCCTCGAGCAGACCCTGAGCAAGGCGGAGATTCTCGAGCGGTACCTGAACCTGGTGGCCTTCGGCCCTTCGCAGTACGGCGCCGAGGCCGCATCCCAGTGGTTCTTCGGGGTATCCGCGGACAAGCTGTCGCTGGCCCAGGCCGCACTGTTGGCGGGGATGGTGAACAACCCGCCGAAGTACAACCCGCTCGACGAGAACCATGTGCAGGACGCCAGAGACCGCCGCGATCTGGTTCTCGACGTGATGGTCGCCGCCGGCCGGCTGTCGAAGGCGACCGCTGAAGAAACCAAGAAGCAGGACCTGGGGTTGAACCCGAACCGGACCCGGAACGGCTGCATCCCGGCTGACAACTCGGAAACCAACGGTTTCTTCTGTCAGTACGCCCTCGACTACCTCGCGGCAGCCGGTTTCGACGCCAAATCGGTGTCGCGCAGCGGCTGGACGATCAAGACCACGATGGATCCCGCCGTGATGGCGTCGGCCAAGGCTGCGGCCACCGCCCAGGCGGACCCGACCGTGCCCGGCGTTGAACGGCTCGCGAACGCCGTCGCGGTCGTCGGCAAGGACGAACCCCGAAAGGTGCTCGCGCTGGCCGCGAACAGACCCTACGGTCTCGACGTCAGCAAGGGGCAGACCGTGCAGCGGCTGCCAACCACCTTCGCACCGTTGGGCGCCGGGTCGACGTTCAAGATCTTCACGGCGGCGGCGGCGATGGAGAGCGGGCTGGGCACCAACGCGCAGATCGACGTGCCCGCCGCGTACACCAGCCCGCTGGTGCCGAACGGATCGTTCAAGAACGCCGGCAGTTACCCGGCCCGGATGACCCTGGCCCAGGCCCTGGCGACCTCGCCAAATACCGCATTCGTCGCGCTCGAGGACCAGGTGGGCCTGCAGAAGGTCGCCGAGATGGCGGTGCGCCTCGGCCTGCGTGGCTACTCGTTGGACGCGGGAACGGTCGACCCCGCCTTCGCGGGCGCCGGCACCGACTACACCGCTCAGGTCACCGCGCAGAAGATGGCATCGTTCACGCTCGGCGTGTCGCCGGTCAGTCCGCTGGAGTTGGCCAACGTCGGCGCCACCCTGAACTCCGACGGCAAGTGGTGTCCGCCGACACCCATCGACACCATCACCGACCGCACCGGCAAGTTCGTCACCTGGGACAAAACCCCTTGCGAACAGGCCGTTCCCGCAGAATTGGCTCGCACCCTGGCCGTCGCGATGGAAGGCGACCTGACCGCCAACGGAACGTCCGCGGCGTCTGCCGCCGCCGCAGGTTGGTCATGGACGGCTGCCGGTAAGACCGGCACCACCCAGGAATACAAGTCGTCCGCCTACCTCGGCTTCACCCCGGAGATGAGCGCGTCGGTCATCCTCTGGGACTCCGAGCCGCGACCGCAGTCGATCTGTCGGGACCCGATCCGCACCTGCTCCACCGATGAGGCGATGGCCGGTAACGGCGTCTCCGGCGGCTCCGTGCCTGCTGCCACCTGGTTCGCGGCCATGAAACCGCTCAAGGACGGCCAGCCGGACACCTTCTTCCGCCCCGCTTCGGCGTCCTACCTCAAGGGTTCGGCGAACACCCAGGTGCCGAACACGGTCGGCAAGAACGTCGAGGACGCCAAGGCCCTGCTGACGGCTGCGGGCTTCACGGTCAACCCACCCGTCGCACGAACCGGGCAGGGGACCGCGGTCAACATCGTTGTCGAACAGAGCCCGCAGTCGACGGCACCGCCGGGCGGGGCCATCACGTTGTACATCTCGGCGGGCGGCGGCTGACCGAGGTCAACGGCAACTCCGGCTTAGGCTGTTGATCATGAACTCGACGCGGACCGCCCTGACCGCTGCGGGATCGGTCGTCGCTGCCGGCGCCGCAACGCTGGCCTGGTCGACGCTGGCCGAGCCCCGGATGTTCGCGCTTCGCCGGATCGACCTGCCGGTACTCGACCACGGCGCCTGGCCGATCCGGTTGCTGCACCTGTCGGATCTGCACATCAGCCCCGGCGAACAGCACAAGATCGACTGGGTCTCCGCGTTGGCCGACCTGCGACCGGATCTGGTGATCAACACCGGTGACACCCTCTCGCACCTGAAGGCCGTTCCGATCGCGGTGACGGCGCTCGGCGAACTGCTGGACGTGCCAGGCGCGTTCGTCTTCGGCAACAACGACTTCTACGCGCCCGTGCCGAAGTCACCGCACCGCTACTTCCTGCCCGCCCGGCAACCGGTCCCCAAGGGCGCACCGCTGCCCTGGCAGGACCTTCGGGCCGCTCAGGCCGAGCGCGGCTGGCGGGACCTGACGAACGCCACGGCGACGATCATGGTGCGCGGGCAACGCATCGCGCTGGCCGGGGTCGACGATCCGTACACCCGTCGCGACCGCTACGACAAGATCGCCGGCCCGGCCGACCGGGCCGCTGTCGTCCGGATCGGGGTCGCGCACGCACCCGAGCCGCGAGTGCTCGACCGTTTCGCCGCGGATGGTTACGACCTGGTGCTCGCCGGCCACACGCACGGCGGCCAGGTGCGGGTGCCCGGTATCGGTGCCCTGGTGACGAACTGCGGGATCGACCGATCGCGGGCCAGGGGGCTGTCCCGCTGGGGGTCACACACCATGCTCAACGTCTCGGCAGGTCTGGGCACCAGCCCCTACCTGCGGATGCGCTTCTGCTGCCGTCCCGAAGCAACCCTCATCACCCTGCGGCCCCGATAGTGCTGCGGCCCCCATGGTGCCGCGGACCCCGATAGTGCTGCGCGACGCAGTTGCCAGCGGCCCCTGGCACTTTCGTTGGTCCGGACCACCTGACGACATCGGCTAGACTCGTCGAGGCCTTCGGGGTGTGGCGCAGCTTGGTAGCGCGCTTCGTTCGGGACGAAGAGGTCGCAGGTTCAAATCCTGTCACCCCGACCACAGGCCAGCGGCCCAATCCAGCATTTCGGATTGGGCCGCTGTCCTTCTCGCTGGTGTGCGATATCACGCCCTGGTCCTCGTGCCTCTCATGCCTTGCACTTGCAATCGACCAATCGTTTTCACGTTCGGCTGGCACATTATTTCAAGGCCCTGCCGAACTCTGAAAGAAAAGTTGGTCCAACGAACGTGTGCGTTTGCCCGCCACCAGCCGTGGATCGCTCTGGATTTCTGCGCCCCCCAGGGTGGAGAACTGGGCCCGAACAATCCCGAAGACGCCCCCGCTGACTCGGTTCGTGTTGCCGTCGAGTTGAAGCCCTATGTGACGGTGAGTAGCAACAAACCACCATTGACTGCATCATGACTCGCCGACTGGCGCGTCTCATTTACCGAGGAGTGAAAACTCCGGCTGTCCAAATGGATGATGCCGCATCATCCGGCGCACGAGTATGGTTGCCGCAACTTGGCGACGAAGGCTACGTGCTGCTTGGCCGCCAAGGGACATCACTGATCCCCACGCGTCGGCCGACCTGTGATCGAGTATCGAGAGGGATTTCGTGGTGACCAAAGCTGTCGAAACGCGTCAAGGCATGTACCCGCTACGTGCCGTTGACCGCGTCTGCGACATCATCGACCTATTGGCGCAGCACCCGTCGGGAATCACCCTGTCCGCCATCGCGACGACCGTGCAACTGCCCAAGAGTTCGGCATTTCGGTACCTGGCCGCACTGGAAGTTCGCGGTTACGTCACCCGGTCCGACGACGGCATCGGCTATCGGCTCGGCTCCCCGGTGATGGGGGCGCACCCGGTGGTTTCCGGCCGATTCGACCGGCTGGTGAAGTTGGCCAAGCCGTTGATGGATCGACTGACCAGCACCGACGTCCCGGTCAGCCTGCTCGGCACGCTCGACGGCAACGGCATCCGCTATCTCTGGGTATCCGCGCCGATCACGACCGATCCGCGGCTGCCCAGGGTCGGTGATCACGCCATGCTGCACAGCTCGGCGGTCGCCAAGGCGATTTCTGCGCAACTGTCCGACGACACGGTGTTGGCCATCATCAACGCCGCCGGCATGCCAAGGTCGACCCCGACCACCCTGGGTTCGCCCACCGGCCTGCTCCGCGAATTGCACCGAATCCGTGGCGAGGGCTTCGCGATGAGCGACAACGAGAGTTTCTCCGACACCCGCGGGGTGGCCGTGCCGATCGGCGGCGAGACGCTGGCGTTGGGCCTGGCCGGCCGTGGCGACCAATTGACCCCTGACCGGGTGGCCGGCGCCGTCCGGCAACTGCGCCGGGCAGCGGTGGTTCTCGCCAGGGAGTTGCGTCGCTGACCGCACCGGGCACCGGGCAGGATGCTGCTATGCCGGAACCAGTGCACGACCAGGACTCAGCACCGCCCCACCGACACCCGGTGGCGGCGATCCCGACCGCACTATTCGCCGACGAAGTGGCCGAACAGCGCTGGCGCCAACGGTTCTCGGCCGTGCGGGTGAGCCTGCCGGGTTGGGCAAGGGACGCCCCCGACCGAACTGTCTACGTCTCGAACGAGACGGGTCGGTATGAGGTTTCCAGCTGGGACGCCCTTGCCGACAGGCATTGGGTCGCAACGAACCGGCCCGACGGCACCATTCACGCAACGTTGTCCGCCGACGGCACGCAGTTGTGGTGGTTCAACGACACCGGCGGCGACGAGTTCGGGTCCTGGAGCGTGCAGCCCTTCGGCTCCGAGCCCGGTTCTGCCGCACCCGCTCTGCCGACGGTGCCGCCCGGCTACCCGGCCGGTCTCGAGGTGGGAACGACGACCGTCCTCGTCGGGTTCTCCGACGACGAGGGCACCAGAATTCATCTGAGCCTCGACGGTGCCGAGCCCCGGGTCGTCTACTCACATGCCGAGGACGGTGGGGTCGGCGCGTTGTCCACCGACGAATCACTGTGGGTGCTGTCGCATTCGGAGCACGGTGACTCCCGGTACCCGGCGCTGCGCGCACTGTCCCTGCCGGCCGGCAATGTTGTCGGTGAACTGTCCGATGCGCCCGGCAAAGGCCTTGCGGTGGTGGACTTTTCACCAGTACGCGGGGATCAGCGGCTGCTGGTCGGGCACGAACGGCGGGGTCGTGAGGAGCTGCTGATCTGGGATCCGACGACCGGTGATGTCACCGAGCTGGCGATCGATCTGCCTGGCGACCTGGATGCGGATTTCTACCCCGACGGCACGGCCTTGCTGGTGCTGCACACCCACGCCGGTCGCACCACAGTGCACCGTTACGACCTCGGCTCGGGCGCGCTGACCGACCTGCCGTTGGCCGCCGGGGTGGTTTCGGGGGCATCGGCTCGACCGGATGGCTCCATTTGGTACCGGTGGTCCAGCGCTGCGGAGCCAGGGCAACTTCGGGTGCTGCGGACCGACGGCACCGACAGCCTGTTGCTGCGCACGCCCGGCGAACCGGCTCCGGGATCGGAACCCGTCAGCGATGTGTGGGTGGACGGCCCCGGCGGCCGGATCCATGCCCTGCTGGCCGTTCCGCCGGGTTCGCCGCCCGAAACGGGTCGGTGGCCGACGGTGTTCGCCGTGCATGGCGGTCCCGCGATGGGCGACGAGGACTCCTTCGACGCCAGCCGGGCGGCCTGGCTGGACGCCGGATTTGCCGTTGTGCAGGTCAATTATCGGGGTTCCACCGGATACGGATCGGCCTGGCGGGACGCGCTCACCGAACGGATCGGGCATACCGAACTGGCCGACATTGCCGCTGTGCACGACCATCTCATCGCCGTGGGCACCGTCGACCCGGCGGTTTCGGTGATCGCCGGATACTCCTGGGGTGGTTACCTGACGCTGCTGGCGTTGGGCGCGCAACCCGACCGGTGGGCGGCCGGCGTCGCCGGCGTGCCCGTCGCGGACTACGTGGCGGCCTACGAGGACGAGATGGAGCCGTTGCGGGCCTACGACCGCGCGCTGTTCGGTGGCTCGCCGCAAGAGGCGCCGGATGCCTACCGGGATTCGTCGCCGCTGACCTATGTCGACCGGGTGCGGGTTCCGGTGCTGGTGCTCGCCGGTGAGAACGACCCCCGCTGCCCGATCCGGCAGATCGACAACTACCTGGACGCGCTGGCCGAGCGCGGTGCCAGGTACGCCGTCTACCGCTACGACGCGGGTCACGGGTCGATGGTGGTGGCCGAACGGCTGCGTCAACTGGCCTGCGAGATCGCTTTCGTCCGCGACGTTCTCGAGTCCAGCTCGGCAGCATGAACTACGCCCTCGGCGACATGGTGCCGGCCGCGCTGGCCGTCGCGCTGAGCCCGTTCCCGATCATCGCCATCGTGATCGTGCTCAGCACACCGAGGGCCAGGACGAACGGCCCGCTGTTCGCGCTGGGCTGGGTGCTGGGGCTCGTCGCGGTGAGCACGGTGGTGGTGCTGCTGCTCGGCAATGTCGGCAACGACAGCGACACTGAGGCCTCGACCGTCGTTTCCGTGCTGCGGGTGCTGCTCGGCGGCGCCCTGCTGGTGATGGCGGCGCAGCAGTGGTCCAAGCGGCCGAGGAAGGGCGAGGAACCACAGCAGCCGTCCTGGATGGCGACGGTGGAGCAGGCAACTCCCCGCCGGACCCTGGTGCTCGGTCTGGCCCTGGCCGGTGCGAATCCGAAGAACCTGGCCCTGACCCTGGCCGCCTCCGCGTCGATTTCCCGGGCCGGGCTGGACACCGCCGGCACCGTGGTCGCGTTGGCCGTCTTCGTCGCAATCGGCTCCTTCACCGTGCTCGGCGCGGTGATCTATTACCTGATCGCCGGCGACCGGGCCGCTCCCCCGCTGGCGAGAGTGAAGCAATTCATGTTGCGGCACAACAACATCATCATGATGGTCATCCTGCTGGCCCTCGGCTTCACCATTCTGATCGAGGGCATCGTCGGCCTCCGCGGCTGACCTCACAGCACCCGGCAGTCGTGCGACGGTCAGCGGAGCTCGGGGAAGTCCTCGATGCGGTACTCGACACCGCCGTCGGTCCGCTTCGCGGCGCCGGGAGCATGCAACGCCTGCTCCAGCCCACGGAGTTCGACCCGGCGGATCTTGCCGGAAATTGTCTTGGGCAGCGGCCCGAACTCCAGTCGACGGATCTGCTGGAACGTCGCCAGATGGTCGCGGGAATGCTCGAAGATCAGCCGGGCGGCGACCTTGTTCGGGTGATACCCGTCGGCCAGCACGACGTACGCCTTCGGCACCGCCAGCCGAGTGGGATCCGGTGACGGCACAACAGCAGCCTCGGCGACGGCCGGGCTCTCCAGCAGCACCGACTCCACCGCGAACGGCGAGATCCGGTAGTCCGACGCCTTGAAGACGTCGTCATCCCGACCGACGTAGGTGATGTAACCGTCGGCGTCCCGGGATCCGATGTCACCGGTGTGGAAGAACCCACCCCGGGTTGCCCGTGCGGTGCGGGCCGGCTCACCGTGATATCCGGTCAGCAGCGCCACGGTCCGGGCCTGCAGGTCGAAGGAGATCTCACCCTCGTCGGCAGGTTGTCCCGTCACCGGATCGAGCAGAGCCACCCGGTATCCGGGCATCGGGCGACCCATCGACCCGACCCGGACGTCCTGGCCGGGGGAATTGCCGATCGCCAGGGTCATCTCGGTCTGCCCGAACCCGTCCCTGATGGTGACGCCCCAACCGCGCCGGACCTGTTCGATCACCTCGGGATTCAACGGCTCACCCGCGCCGACCGCCTCCCGCGGCGGCGTGGTGAGCCGGCTGAGATCGGCCTGGATCAGCATCCGCCAGACCGTGGGTGGTGCACAGAACGTCGACACCCGATGGTGGGTCATCACGGCCATCAGGGCAGCGGCGTCGAACCGCGTGTAGTTGTGCACCAGCACCGTCGCCCCGGCCAGCCACGGCGCGAAGACGTTGGACCAGGCGTGTTTCGCCCAGCCGGGCGATGAGATGTTCAGGTGCACGTCTCCTGGTAGCAGACCGATCCAGAACATCGTCGTCAGGTGCCCGATCGGGTACGAAACCTGGCTGTGCTCAACGAGTTTGGGCAGGGCGGTGGTGCCGGAGGTGAAGTACAGCAGCAGCGGATCGGTCGCCCTGGACTCGCCGTCGGGGGTGAAACCGGTTGCCGGATAATTGTTCGAGTCGTCGTACTCGATCCAGCCCTCGACGGGCCGCCCGACGGCGATCCGCAGGAAGGTACCCGGCACTTCGCGGAATGACGGCGCATCGACGTCTCTGGCCACCACGAAACGGGCCCCGCCGCGGTGCACCCGATCGGCAAGATCGGTCGGCGTCAGCAGGGTGCTGGCCGGGATGATCACGGCGCCGATCTTGATCGCCGCGAGAATGATTTCCCAGAGCTCGATTTGATTGCCGAGCATCAGCACGATCCGCTCGCCGCGCTCGATCCCGTTGGCCTGCAACCACCCTGCCACCTGATCCGACCGAGCCGACAACTCCGCATAGGTCAGGCCCCTGGACGTCCCGTCCTGTTCGACGATGACCAACGCAAGCTGATCCGGCCGTTCCTGCGCGATGACGTCGAACCATTCGACGCCCCAGTTGAACGTAGCGGGCCGCGGCCAGCGGAACTTCTCCACCGCGGTGGCGTAGTCAGCGCGGTGCTCGATCAGGAAATCCCGGGCTGCCCGCAGCTCTTCGGTTGCCTGCGTCGAATGTGCCGTCATCGTCGGTTCCCTCTCCGGCCGGTTTCCCCACACTGGACATGCCACGTCGTCGGCGACGAAGTCGTCGGGCGCCGGTCCACCACGTCGAGGATGTCACCGGTGCGGATGCGGCGCACCCCATCGCTCGGCGAAGTCGACCAGTTGCCCGGCCATCACGGAAACCGCTGTGGCGGTGGAATCGTCATCGGTGTGACCGTTCTCGTCGAACGTCGTGCTGCTGCTGTTGATGGCCAGTCCGAGCGGGGTCGGCCAGCCCCGCAGCGCATGCACGACCTGCCGCAGGGTGCTCAGGGTGCCGACCGACGCCTGCCAGCCGCGGGCGACTGCCACCAGGGCCACCGCCCGACCGTCCAGGTACGGCCGCTGGTCGCCGCGCAGTTCCTCGAGATAGTCGAGGGCGTTCTTCACCAGACCGGACACCGTGCCGTGGTAACCCGGCGAACTGATCACCAACGCATCGGCCCGCCGGACGGCCGCCACGTAGTCGTGCGCACCGGCCGGCAGCGACGCGCCGGAATGATAGGGCGGCAGATCGAGATCAGGACCGGAGAAGGCCTGCACCTCGGCGCCGAGCTCCCGGACCGCACTCAGCACGGCCCGCAACACCCGGTCCGATTGCGAACCGGAGTCCACCGATCCACCAATTCCAACGACACGGATGCTCACCTGCTCGATACTGCCTCCTCCCGACCCCGGCGGTGGACGGAGGGTCCTGCCCCATACCGGAACGAGACAGTTCTCACCGTAAGGTTCGAACCGGGCCGCGGGGGTCAGCGAAGCCGAGGGGGGTGATCGTCGTGCCGGGACACAGGCGTGGCCGTGCACAGCGACCGCTGGGGGCGAGGATGGCGTGCCTCATCGTGCCGCTTGCCGCCACCGCTGTGCTGGCCGGATGCACGTCGGCCGGCGCGGGTTCGACGATCGGACCGGGCCAATCGGCCACGGACAGCGCCTCGACCGCGGTGGTGCAGTCATCGGGTTCGACCGAATCCCCCGTCGGTGCTCCGCAGAGCCAGGGCAGCACCGAACCGAGCCCCACCCAACCCGCCGCCGCGCCGCCGACGCTCACCCCGACCGTCGTCCCACTCGCACCCGGCGTCTCCGACGAGGCCAGCGGGATCGCCGCGTCGTCCAGTACCCCCGGGGCATATTTCCTGATCGACGACGGCACCGGCACTGATTCCGTTGCCGCGGTGGGCACCGACGGTGCCCTGCTCGCCCGCATTGCGGTCGACGGGCTGTCGGCAGGCAACGCCGAGGCGCTCAGTTCCGGTACCTGCGGGAGCAGCCCGCTGCCGGATGACACGACCGGTGAGAGCTGTGTCTATGTCGGCGACATCGGGGATAACGCGACGTCCAGGTCGGACATCGCGGTCTACCGGTTCGCCGAACCCGACCCGTCGAACCCACCGACCGATCCGGTACCGGCCGACGAGTGGCGGTACAGCTACCCGGACGGCGCGCAGAACGCGGAGGCGATGCTGGTCGACACCGACGGATCGCTGATCATCGTCACGAAACCGCCCGCTCAGGGCGGTCTGCCGCACCGCATGTACCGGGCCGAGCCGGGCGGCGGTGAACTGACCTTCATCCGCGAATTCAGCCCGCCCGCTGCCACCCACCCCTTCAGAACCCTGTTCACCGGCAACGTGGTGACCGATCTGGCCACCGCTCCCGGCGGCGTCCTGCTGCTGACCTATGACGACATCCAGGAGTACACGGCGCCGGACCCCACCGCGCCGTTGTCCTCCTTCCCCGACTGGCCGCACCACGCGCTGCCCGTCCCCGGGCTGCCGCAGGCCGAGGGCATCACGCGCGATGGCCGGCGGGTGCGGATACGCGGTGGCCTCCGAGGCCGGGCCGGGCGGCAAGGCCGGGTCCCTCGGCATCGTCAGCTGCAGCTGATCCGGGCAGACCGACCACGGCAAACGAGCTCAGCGGAACGGGCTCCGCAGGAACTCCGGGTCCGGCAGATGGATCCACCCCTCCTCGCGCGCCAGCGCATCCTGCGCCGGGTCAGGTGCCGTGGTTCGGCCGGCCTCCACCGCGCCGGCAACAACCGCACACACCACAGCGTCCAGGACGTCATCTGACTCGGCACACGCCTGCTCGCACCCTCCCCAGTCCAACCAGGGCGCCTGCGCGGCAACGGCTTTCACCACATGCGAGCGCACCGAAGGCTCGGTCTTGTAGCCCAGCCGTCGGCAGTTGCCAGAGCCGCAGGGCCGCCGCCGGGTAGACCTCGGCGACCCTGGACTCCACCCCGTCCCGACGAACCGGGGCACCGGTGGCCGCGATCCGCGCCAGCAGGCCGGCGCACCGCATGGCGGGGTAGGCGATCCGGTCGGCCGACACGCTCAGCGGCCAGCGACCGGTCCGGGCCCGCACCAGGTGATCGGTGAGTCGGTAGGCCAGCGACCGCCGGGCGACGTCGTCCACACCGGCGTCTGACCCCACCACACCAAGGCGGGCGGCGATCATCAGGTCGGTGAAGGCCGCCGGCCAGCCGATCGGACAGTCGATGCCCACCAGCCGGACCCGCTGCGCGGCAGCAACAATGGCGTCGTTGTCGACACCCAGCCGAACCGACTCAACGACCGCGCCGCCCGGACTCCAGGAGATCTCGGCCAAGGCCGTCCGATTGTCCTGCGACGCGAGGTCGACCCCGGCAGTACGGAACTCCTCCGGCAGCAACCTATCTCGCTGCTGCGACGACTTCCGCGATCTGCACCGCATTCAGCGCGGCACCCTTGCGCAGGTTGTCGTTGGAGACGAACAGCACCAGCCCGCGACCGTCCGGCACGCCGGGATCGGTGCGGATCCGGCCGACGAACGACGGGTCGGAACCGGCCGCCTGCAACGGGTTCGGCACATCGGTCAGCTCGACACCGGGCGCAGCCGGACAGCAGATCGGTCGCCTGGTCGACGCTCAGCGGCTCGTTGAACTCGGCGTTGATCGACAGCGAATGCCCGCTGAAAACCGGCACCCGGACGCAGGTTCCGGAGACCAGCAGCTCCGGGATCGACAGGATCTTGCGCGACTCGTTGCGCAGCTTCTGTTCCTCGTCGGTCTCGCCGGAACCGTCGTCGACGAAGTTGCCGGCCTGCGCGATCACGTTGAAGGCGATCGGCCGGACGTACTTCTTCGGCTCCGGGAATTCCACCGCGCTGCCGTCGTGGGTCAGCTCGGCGCGCATGCTCGAAGACCGCTCGCACCTGGCCGTCCAGCTCCGGCACGCCGTCCAGCCCGCTGCCGGAGACCGCCTGGAAGGTGGTGACGATCAGCCGGCTCAGGCCGGCCGCGTCGTGCAGCGGCTTGAGCACCGGCATCGCGGCCATGGTGGTGCAGTTCGGGTTGGCGATGATGATGCCGTTGCCGCGCTCGGCGATCGCGGACAGCGCGGCCTCCGGGTTGACCTCGGAGACCACCAGCGGCACGGCCGGGATCCATCCGCCAGGCGGAGGAGTTGTCGATCACCGTGACGCCGGCATCGGCGAACCGCTGCGCCTGCGCGCGGGAGGTGGTGGCGCCGGCGGAGAACAACGCGATGTCCAGACCGGTCGGGTCGGCCAGCGCGGCATCCTCGACGACGACGTCGGCGCCCTTCCACGGCAGGGTCGGACCCGGCAGACCGGGCGGAGGCGAAGAACCTGATCTCGCTGATCGGGAAGTCGCGCTCGGCCAGCAGCTTCCGCATCACGCCGCCGACCTGACCGGTCGCGCCGACAACACCGACCCGCAAACCAACCTGCTGTTCCACCGCTGACTCGGTCACGCTGCTCATCTCCCGGTTCCCGCGTACACCACGGCCTCTTGGTCACTGCCCAGATCGAATGCCTCGTGCAACGCCCGCACCGCGGTATCCAGTTCCACGTCGCGGACCAGCACCGAGATCCGGATCTCCGAGGTGGAGATGATGTCGATGTTCACCCCGGCCTCGGCCAGCGCCTCGCAGAACGTCGCCGTCACACCCGGGTGCGAGCGCATGCCGGCGCCGATCAGCGACACCTTGCCGACGTGGTCGTTGTAGACGATCTGGTCGAAGTCGATGTCCGCCTTCTTGGCATCGAGCGCCTTGACCGCCCGCGGGCCGTCCTCCTTGGGCAGGGTGAACGTGATGTCCGTCTTGCCCTCGGCGGCCCGGGAGATGTTCTGCACCACCATGTCGATGTCGATCTCCGCATCGGCGATGCAGCGGAAGATCTTCGCCGCGACGCCGGGATGGTCGGGGACGGCGGTGACGGTGATCTTGGCCTCGCCGCGCTCGTGTGCGACGCCGGTGATCAGGGCTTGTTCCACTGTCAGATCCTCCATGCTGCCTTCGACGATGGTGCCGTCGCTGTCGTTGTACGAGGAGCGAACGTGCACCCGGACGCCGTAGCGGCGGGCGTACTCGACGCAGCGCAGCATCAGCACCTTCGCGCCGGCCGCGGCCATCTCGAGCATTTCCTCGTAGGTGATGGTGTCCAGCTTCGCGGCGTCGGAGACGATCCGCGGGTCGGCGGTGAAGACGCCGTCGACGTCGGTGTAGATCTCGCAGACGTCGGCGTGCAGCGCAGCGGCGAGCGCGACCGCGGTGGTGTCCGAGCCGCCGCGGCCCAGGGTGGTGATGTCCTTGGTGTCCTGGCTGACGCCCTGGAAACCGGCGACCAGCGCGATGTAGCCCTCGTCAAGGGCGGTGCGGATCCGGCCGGGGGTGACGTCGATGATCCGCGCCTTGCCGTGCGCGGAGGTGGTGATGACGCCGGCCTGCGACCCGGTGAACGACCGCGCCTCGGCACCGAGCGCGGAGATGGCCATCGCCACCAGGGCATTGGAGATCCGCTCGCCGGAGGTCAGCAGCATGTCCAGCTCGCGGGCCGGCGGCGACGGGCGAGACCTGCTGGGCCAGGTCCATCAGCTCGTCGGTGGTGTCGCCCATCGCCGACACGACGACGACGACGTCGTTCCCGTCCTTGGCGGTGGCGACGATCCGTTCGGCGACGCGCTTGATCCGCTCCGCCGTGCCGACCGACGAACCGCCGTATTTCTGCACGACGAGGCCCACTGCCGCTCCTGCTTCCACTTGTTCCGGGCACCGTTCCGGGGCCACATCTCGCAGCGTCAGACTACCCGCCGGACAACTGCCCGCCGGTCGCCCAGGGCGGCGTCCCGCCGGTGCGACGGCTCGCGACGGACGTCCTGCTGTCGCCCGGTAGCCCGGCCCGATGGTCCACCCCGCCGGGCCCGCCGGCCGGTAAGAATTCCCGTCCCGGCGTGCGGTTCAGCGTTGCCGATTCAACGTCCGGCGGTTCGACCGGGGTGCCGTTTCGGGCGGTGGACCGGGCCTACCGGCTCCTTCTGGGCGCCCGTTGTGGGAGCGCCCCGGTGCGGACGAGTTCGTCGGCGACATCCCGCAGCTTGATGTTGGTGTTCTGCGAGGCGCGGCTCAGCTCGGTGAAGGCTTGATCCTCGGTGAACTTGTGCCGCTCCATGAGGATGCCCTTGGCGATGTCGATCACGGCCCGGGATGCCATCGCTACCCGCATGCCGGCCAACTCATCGGCGGTCCGCGCCGTCAGGTCCGCCCGGCCGACCGCGAGCGCAACCCAGGCGGCAACCTCCTCCGCAACGGCCACGTCGGCCTCGCCGAATGACCCGGGCTCAGCGGAATAGTTGTTCAGGGCGCCGATGGTCACGCCCTGGAAGGGCAGCGGCACCGACAGGGAGCTGCGCACGCCCTGAGCGGCCACGTGCCTGGCGTAGTCCGGCCATCGCTGCTCGGTGAGCATGTCCTCGACCAGGAACACCTGCCCGGCCCGGCCCGCGTCGACGCATGGCCCGTAGCCGCGCTGATACTGCAGCTCGTCGGCGTCCATCGCCATCTGCCCATCGAATGCTGCGGTGAAGGCCGCATCCCCCCGGATCAGGGTGATCGACGTCGCCTCCGCACCGGGCATCGACCGGCGCGCGATGGCGGTGATCTCGGTCAGCACCTCCTGCAGGCCCCGATCGCCCAGGGCAACGGAAGCGAGCGCTTCGTGCAGCGCAGTCAGATCAGGCATCGCAACGGCTCCTTCGTCCGAGCAGGGCCACCCATCACGGTTGGGGCCTCCGCATACCGCCCGGGGTCGGACTGTACCTGCGTGCTGCCCGTCGCCGCGTCGCCCGGATGCCGGAGGATCGGTGCGGGCCGTCAGCGAGCGGCGTGTTTGCCGTAGGACAGGGTGGCCTCGTACTCGACCTCCGCCCCGAGCACTGCCGCGTCGAATGCGGCGCCCTCCCGGGCCATGGCCTCACGGATCGACTCGTGCACCGGGGCGTCGTCATCACCGGGGTGCACGAACTTGCCGCCGCGGAACAGCGAGGCGACCGCCGCGATCAGCAGCATGGCGATCGAGACCGCGAACGCGACGGTCAGTCCGTCCTTGAACGGACCGGAGATCAGGGTGCGGGAAGAACGTCTGGCCGGTGAGCGTCGCGACGTCGGCGCCGTGCCCGGGCTGCAGCTGCGGACGGGTCGACCGCCTGCATCAGCTGCTCGATCGGGTTGGCGCCGAGGAACGCGGCGAACAGCGTGCCGACCGGCGGGGTCTGCGAGATCGTCTGCGCCGACGCCGGCGTTGACGCCCAGCGTGGTCAGGCCGTTGTACATCGAGGACGGCAACGCGCTGGCCAGGCCGATGGCCATCAGCGAGAAGAAGCCGCCCATCGACAGCACCATGCCGGCGTTCATGCCGGTGGCCCGGACGCCCGATGCGGCGCCCCGCTGGTCGCGCCGGCACCGAGTTCATGATCGCCGCCGAGTTCGGTGCCGCCATCAGACCGGACCCGATGCCGTTGACGGCCAACAGAGTCGCGAACAGCGGGTAGGAGAAGTTCGGCCGGGATCAGCATCAGCCCGACGAAGCTGGCCGCCTGGATCAGCAGCGCCACCGGTGGCGAAGGCCCGCGCGCCGAACCGGTCGGACAGGTACCCGGAGACCGGCCCGGCGACCAGGAAGCCGAGGGTCAGCGGCAGCATGTAGATGCCGGCCCACAGCGGCGTCTGCTCGAAGGTGTAGCCGTGCAACGGCAACCAGATGCCCTGCAGCCAGATGATCAGGATGAACTGCAGCCCGCCGCGGGCCATCGAGGCCAGCAAGTTGACGATGTTGCCCGCGGTGAAGGCGCGGATCCGGAACAGCTTCATGTTGATCATCGGGTCGGGCACCCGATTCTCGATCACCACGAACAGCGCCAGCAGGGCAACACCGCCGATCATCCCGGTCAGCACCATCGGGCTGGTCCAGCCCATCGTGTGCCCGCCGTACGGCTGCAGCCCGTAGGTGATCGCCGATCAGCAAGGTGATCAGGCCCAGCCCGAAGGTCAGGTTGCCCCACCAGTCGATGGTCACGGTCTTGGCCCGGTCACGGGGCTTGTCCCGAAGGTGCCGGTACCCCATGTAGGTGCCCCACAGGCCGACCGGCACGCTCACCCAGAACACCGCGCGCCAGTGCCATTCGGACAGCAGTCCGCCGATGATCAGGCCGAGGAACGACCCGGCCAGCCCCGCGACCTGATTGACGCCGAGCGCGAAGCCGCGCCGATCCGGCGGGAATGCGTCCGCGATGATCGCCGTGGAGTTGGCGGTCAGCATTGCGCCGCCGATGCCCTGCACCACCCGCAGCCCGATCAGTTCCCAGGCGCCGGCGGAGCCCGTGCTGGGGATCAAGGCGCAGGCGATGGACCCGACCGTGAAGATCGCGAACCCGAGATTGAACAGCCTGGCCCGCCCGTACTGGTCCCCGAGCCGGCCGAAGGTCACCACCAGCACGGCGGTGACCAGCATGTAGCCCATCAGCATCCACAGCAGTAGCGAGATGTTGTTGGGCGCCAGCGGATCCAACCCGAGTCCAGCGAAAATCGCCGGCAGCGAGATCAACAGGATGGACGCGTTCAGGGTGGCGGCCAGGATGCCGACAGTGGTGACTCCGAGAGCCACCCGTCGTTCGTGCACGGCGGAACCCGACATGGGGAACTCCTTTCACCAGACACTCGCTAGGTGTCGTCGTTAGAAAGGCTAACGATGTTGGCCGCGCAAGGGAAGCGGTGTTGACGTCAATCACTCCAGCGGCGGTCTACTGCACGATCAGCAGGACCAGGACCGCCGTTGCGTTGAACACCACGTGACTGATGACGGCCGGACCGAGCCGTCCGTAGCGCACCGTCAGCCGGCCGAACACCCACCCCGAGAAGAACAAGCCGGGCAGGATCACCACCGCGGACGTGAAGTCGCTGAGCTCGGAGATGTGCAGGAACGCGAAGAGCGCCGATGACGCCGCAATGGCATACCTGACCCGCCGTTTCGGGTCGGCGAACCTCGGATTCTCGGCCCGGCGCCAGAGGCTGGCCAGCGCCGACCGGAGGCCGAGCCCGCGGAAGAAGATCTCCTCGATCAACGGCCCGATCACCGCGATCGCCAGCACGTTGAGCACCAACCAGGCCCCGGTACCCAGCCCGTCGCCCAGGATCGGTTCCAGGTTGCCCGTGGGGTGCTGCCCGGTGATCGAGGAGTAGGCAACGGCCCACACGCCGATCGCCAGCCGGATTCCGAGACCGACGCCGAGGCCGATGGCAAGGTCGATCGGCCGGAAATGCAACGCGAGATCGCGAACGAGGTTGCCGGTGCCATGACGCCGGCTGGCCCAGATCGCGGTGCCGAGCAGTCCGAGCCACACCGGCAGTATCCCCACCACCAGGGCCGCGCTGCCGCCCTGGAAGCCGGCGAACTGCAACGGCGCCGCGAACAGCAGGCTCAGCAGCAGGACAACACCCAACCCGGCAAAAACGTCGACGAACGACCAGGGCGTCTTGGCGAGACCGGCCGCGGGCCCCGAGACAACCGCGATCGGTTGGGTCGGCGGGTCGAAAGGCGGTACCGGATCAGGACGTACCGCATCAGGACGTGCCGGATCAAGACGCAGCGTTCGGTCAAGCGGTGGGGCGGGATCTGGGAGGCTCACGCGCTCCATGGTGCCCCGAGTCGACGGGGGAGCAGACCCTCAAGCAACGACCCGCACGAATTCGGCCAGCCACTGGCGCGAACCCTCCGCCAGCGCTACCAGCTCGACGGAGACCTCCTGAACTCCACCGGTCGCGAAGGCACGGATGTCATTCCGGTCGAGCGGCCACGGCGGGCCGGCGGGCAACGGTTCCCCGACCTCCCGTGCCGAGTAGATCGCGAGCAGCGTGCCGCCGGGCGCGACGAGGCTGCCAACCCGTGACGTGGCGGCCGGCCGCAGCGAGTTCGGCAGTGCCTGGACGGTATAGATCTCCACCACCAGATCGAACGCACCGATCCAGTCCGGCGGCAGGTCGAACAGGTCGGCGGTACGGTAGTCGACGACCGAATCGGGGTGCCGATTCCTGGCGAGACGCACTGCGGTCTGCGAGATGTCGAAGGCAATGGTCCGGAACCCGAGTTGAGCCAGGAATTCCGCGTCGGCGCCGAGCCCGCAGCCGACGACAACAGCGGATCGGCCGCCACCAGTCAGGTCTGAGGCTCGCGCCCACTGCCCCAGCAACAGATTCGGGGTGTCCCGGTCCCACGGCATGCTGACGGACCCGTGTGCCGCTGCGCCGTAGAGCCGATCGAACCATCCGGTTGGATCGTCCGCGGCCAGGGCCTCCGCGGCCAGCCGGTCAGCCTGCAACTGCCACCGCGGTTCGGTGTGCGCGAGGATGGCCGGCACCAGCAGATCCCAGGTGCGGGGCGGGATCTCGTGCCCGGTCTGCGGGAGCGACAGCAGCCTGGCATCGGGAATCTCGGCCGCCAGCGCTTCGCCGTGCGGCAGCTGAAAGAAGGGATCCTCCGTCCCGTGGATGACGAGGGTGGGGGCGGTGATCTCGGCGAGCCGGTGCCGCCAGGGGCCCGATCCGGCCACCAGGGAATGGTTCGTCATGCTCGCGGCGATGTCGCGGGAGCGGTCGACAACGACCTCGGCGATCGCCCGGACGGCAGCTGTGTCGTAGGGCACCGACGATGCCGCGTACGGCCGGGACTGCTCCACCAGGTAGTCGATGACCGCCTCGCGGTCAGACCAATCCGGTTCGGCGGGCGGTGCAGCGAACCAGGCCCGGAGCGCGGGCGCCATGCCTGGCAGGTCGTCGTCACCGGCGCCCGCGGACGTGGAGATCAAGGTCAGCGTGAGGACCCGTTCGGGATGGTCCAGCGTGAGCAGCTGGGCGAGGGCGCCGCCCATCGAGATGCCGATCATGTGCGCTTTGGCCACCCCGAGCGCGTCGAGAACCCCGACGGCGTCCAGCACCAGGTCGTCGGACCGATACCCGGGTCGACCCACCGGGCAGGTCGCCGACCGGCCGGTGTCGCGTTGGTCGTACCGGATGACGAACCGTGATCCGGCCGCCAGCCGCGCGCAGAATCGGGTGTCCCACCAGTCCATCGAGGACGTCATGCCCGCCAACAGCAACAGCGCAGGGTCGGCCGGGTCGCCGAACGTCTGCACGCACAGCTCGATCCCGCCAACCGCGATCATCGACTCTTTCCGCAACGCCATCGCCTCCCACCGAAGTCAACCGCAGGGCACCACGTGCCATTCGACACCTCACCTGTTTCTCCTGCCATGAGGCGGCCATACTCGAAGGTGCCGGGAGCGATCAGGATGCGACCACGGGAGTGAGCGATGACGACGTCGACATCAGGACCGCTCGACCTGCACGCGGGCTGGTACGCCGACCCCGAGCAGCCCACCGGCGAGCGTTGGTGGAACGGCTCGCAGTGGACATCGCACACCCGCGACGCCCCGTCGTTCGACGCGATCGCCGACGCCGAAGGTCAGGCGCCGACAGCGTGGTCCGCGGCGTCCGGTCCGTTGGCCACCCTGCCGGGTCCCGATTCCACCGGGACCGCATACTTCGCCGCCAATCCGGCCGCCGGACCGTTCCCGGCCGCCCCGGTACCGCAGGGCTGGTACCCCGATCCGTACGGCGCCCCCGCCCAGCGATGGTGGGACGGTGCGGCCTGGTCGGCGCACACGGCACCGCAACCGGGGTACCCGCCGTACGGAAGCACGACGGTGGTGACGATCGCGCATCCGAAATCCGTCGGTGTCGCGCTGGTACTGACCTTCTTCTTCGGACCACTCGGGATGCTGTATTCGACGGTCAGCGGCGCGCTGATCATGCTGGGGATCTGGTTCTTCAGTGGGATCTTCACCTTCGGATTCGCCTGGCTGATCTCATGGCCGGCGATCTGGCTGACCTCGATGATCTGGGGCTGCGTCGCGGCCAGCCATCAACAGGGCACGCAGGTCATCACCGCCTACCGCTAGGACACCCCTTCTCGGTCGGTTCCGACTGGGACGGCACCTTACTGCTTGGTGGACTTTTCGATGCTCATCACCAGCACCACCCGGTCGGCGCTGTCCGGCGGCGGTTGCTGACCGGCGTTCCCGTAGCGCTTGCCGAGCCGGACATAGAACGCACCGGTCGGATCCGGTTCGACGGCAACCAGCTTCCCGCGAAGCTCCAGGTACCGGAACTGGTTGTCCGGATCGATGATCGACAGGCTCATCGCCGGATTGTGTTGCAGGTTACGGTATTTCGCCCGCTTGGTGGTGTGGGTGAATCGGAGGTTGGTGCCGTCGTACTCGAACCACATCGGGTTGACCTGCACGGTGTCATCGGGCCGGATGGTCCCGAGGTGGCCGTACAGCGGACGGGTCAGCAGAGCGGCGTAGTCGCCGGGAATCGTGGTGGTCACGTTCGGGGTCAACCGGGCTGACGGCGCGAAGATTCCTCCTCACGATCCAATCGGCGATTCACCGCATGTTGCTGGGCGAGCGTCCACGCGTTGTTGCTGAGCCAATAGATCCCAATGGCGACCGGCAGAAACGGTCCGCCGATCAGAACGCCCAACGGCAACACCCATGGCATCAGCCTGCTGATCAGCGCCGATTGCCCCGCCGTCGCCCCCATCGCGCCGCCCGTCACCATGGACTGCCGCGCCATCGCGGCGCGGGCGGTGAAATGGGTTGCCACACCGGCAATCAGCATCAGCGGAACCGCCACCAACGCCACATCCAACCTGGTGACGTCGAATCCGTACGCGGCCAGTTGGGCCGGGCTGGAACTAATCGAGGCCGCCAGCGGCGCGCCGAACAGTTTCGCGTCCAGAAACGACTGGACGTCGGAGATCCCGAACAGGTAGTTCGGGGTGTTGGCGTTGTCCTGTTCGCTCATCCACAAGGGAAAGCCGGTGCGGTTGAACGAGTTCAGCACATGAAACAGGCCGAGGAACACCGGCGCCTGGATCAGCGCCGGCAGGCAGCTGCTCAACGGATTGACCCCGTTCTCGCGTTGCAGCTGCTGTAGCGCCGACGCCAACGCCTCCCGGTCGCCGGCGTGCTTCTTCTTCAGGGCCAGAATCTGCGGCTGAAGTCGCTGCATCGCGCGCTGACTTCGGGCCTGCCGAACAAACGGCGGATACAGCACCGCCCGCAGCGTGAAGACGAGGAATGCCACGGACAGCGCCCAGGCGACGCCGCCGGCCGGGTCGAGCAGACCACCGAAAATCACGTGCCAGAACCAAAGAATCGCCGAAACGGGGTAATAGACAACATCGAGCATGACGGGAAGACCTCACTACGAGGGCGTGTTCGCCCGCGCAGCACAGGACAGACCTGCGGTGCGGTCGGGCACACGGAAGCCGGTTGGGGGTGGGCTTCTGACCGGCAGCCGCGACAAATCGGGGGCGATTCCCCGAGGTCAGGTTGACGCTGCGGAGACTCAGGCCGGTCGGTACCCGGCCCCTGGGGCTCTGGGCCGTGGTCGGCCAGGCGTGTCGGGACTGCTCACCCGGCGGAAGGCGCCATGCAGGCGTCGCTCTGCCGCGACCGGCCCATTGGCAAAGCTGTGCTGCGCCAACAGGATCGACCCGCGGGCGGCAAACGCCAGCACTGCGGCGATGGTGCAAACGGCGGCGAGCGCGGCCATCAGGGCGACCTCGCCCGAGCCGGTTGGATCGGCCGTTGGGGCGACGGCGAGCAGAGCGGTGAACGACAGGGCGGCCAGCAATAGCCGGAGCACTCGCACTCGCCCCCTAGCCAGGTCGTGGCGGACGTTCTCAGCCCAAGGTACCGCTCACACCGTCAGGCAGAACGTTCCGCTGCGGCATCGACGACGCCGAGACTCAATTCGGCAGCGATGTCATCCAACGACAACCCGACGGCCTGCGCCAGGATCGCAACGGTGGTGAAGGCCGGGGTCGGCACCCGGCCGGTCTCGATCTTCCGGATGGTGTCGGCGGACAGCTCGCACCGCGCGGCGACGGCGACCATCGATTCGGAGCCGCGGGCCAGCCGGAACAACTCGCCCAACCGACGGCCGGTCTCCCGCTGCTCCGGACTGAGAGGGATGCGCACCATGGGCAGCATCCTATGCCACGAACGTGTGATAGTAATGCCGGGATAACTATCACAGTAACGAGGGATTTGATGATCGAGTACAAGACGCCGGGCCAGATCGAGGCGATCCGCGTCGCCGGTGCGTTGGTCCGACGCACACTGAACGCCGTGCAGGATGCCGCCGCACCCGGCGTCCGACTGGTCGACCTCGACGATCTCGCGCATCAGGTGATCCGCGACGGCGGCGGGGTGTCGGCCTACATCGGCTACCACCCGAACTGGGCACCGAGCCCGTATCCGCGGGTGCTCTGCATGAGCCTGAACGACGTCATCGTGCACGCGATCCCAGACGAAACTCGTCTCCAGCCAGGCGATCTGGTCTCGGCTGACCTTGCGCTGCTGGTCGACGGCTGGTGCGCCGATGCAGCGATCAGCTTCACCATCGGCGAGCCGAGCGCGGCCGACCGGCGACTGATCGACACCACCGAACGTGCCCTTGCCGCCGGCATCGCCGCGGCGCAACCGGGCGGCCGACTCGGCGACATCTCGGCGGCCATCGGCGCGGTGATCAGGGCCGGCGGGTTCGGGCTGCTCGCCGACCACGGCGGCCATGGCATCGGCACCTCGATGCACCAGGACCCACACATCTCGAACGAGGGGCGGCCGCATCGGGGTCTCAAGCTCAAGCCCGGCCTGGTCATCGCCATCGAACCGATGCTGCAGGCCGGCGGGCGGCGACGACTACCGGCACTGCGCCGACGGCTGGGGAGTCCGCACCGCGGACGGCAGTCGCGCGGCGCACGTCGAGCACACCATCGCCATCACCCAGGCCGGACCCGTCATCCTCACCGTCTGAACTGCACACGAGCGCTCACCGTCGTCGAGTGCACCGTCACCAACCGCATATCAGCCGGATGCGGATCGTCCCGGTTCACTCGACGCCGCTGGTGTGGGCCGGACCTCGCCGGAGTAGCATCTCCCCCGTGGTGCGCGCGGACACGAGCCCGAGTGAGCATCGCGGGCGCGCCAGGCGCCGAGGAGCGGAGCGAGGTGGAAGTCGACCCATGAACACCGCAGCGCCCGGCGTCCTCGCGATGACCGGCCTGCTCCTTCGCCGCCGCGACGGAGCCTGATTCCCTAGAGGCTGGCTCCTCCGTCGCGGGATGTTGTGCTGCCGGTCATTCCCTCGCCCAGATCTCGGCGGAGCCGGCTGGGCACCACATCAAGGACACCAATCATGGGCACCCCCACTCCATCTCGACTGCGCACTCCCGCCGGCGACATCCCGGCCGGTCAGGCCGCCTACAACCGGCAGCGCGGCAGCTCGATGCCGATCAACCGCTACGTCCCGTTCACCCCGATCGACCTGCCGGACCGGACCTGGCCCAACAAGGTGATCACCAAGGCGCCGCAGTGGTGCGCCGTCGACCTGCGGGACGGCAACCAGGCCCTGATCGACCCGATGACGCCGGCCCGCAAACGCCGGATGTTCGACCTGCTGGTGGCCATGGGCTACAAGGAGATCGAGGTCGGCTTCCCCGCCGCCAGCCAGACCGACTTCGACTTCGTCCGGGAGATCATCGAGCAGGACCACATCCCCTCCGACGTCCGGATCCAGGTGCTGACCCAGGCTCGGCCGGAGCTGATCGCCCGCACCTTCGAGGCGGTCGAGGGCGCGCCGCCAGGCACTGGTCCACCTGTACAACTCCACCTCGACCCTGCAGCGTCGGGTCGTCTTCGGGCTGGACCGCAAGGGCATCACCCGGATCGCCACGGACGGCGCCGAGGAGGTCTCCCGGTGGGCGGAGAAGTACCCGGACACCGACTGGCGCTTCGAGTACTCCCCCGAGTCCTACACCGGAACCGAGCTGGAATACGCGGTCGAGGTCTGCAACGCGGTCTCCGCGATCTGGCAGCCGACCGAGGAAAATCCGATGGTCGTCAACCTGCCGGCCACCGTCGAGATGGCCACCCCGAACGTCTACGCGGATTCCATCGAGTGGATGCACCGCAACCTGGAGCGGCGCAGCGGGATCGTGCTGTCTCTGCACCCGCACAACGACCGCGGCACCGCGGTCGCGGCCTCCGAGCTGGGCTACATGGCCGGTGCGGACCGGATCGAGGGCTGCCTGTTCGGCAACGGTGAGCGCACCGGCAACGTCTGCCTGGTGACACTGGGCCTGAACCTGTTCAGCCAGGGCATCGACCCGCAGATCGACTTCTCCGACATCGACGAGATCCGTCGCACCGTCGAGTACTGCAACCAGCTGGCGGTCCCGGAGCGGCACCCGTACGGCGGTGACCTGGTCTACACGGCGTTCTCCGGGTCGCACCAGGACGCGATCAAGAAGGGCTTCGACCACCTGAACCGGGACGCCGCTGCGGCCGGGGTGGCCGTCGACCAGTTCACCTGGGAGGTGCCGTACCTGCCGATCGACCCGAAGGACGTCGGCCGCTCGTACGAGGCCGTCATCCGGGTCAACTCGCAGTCCGGCAAGGGCGGCGTCGCCTACATCATGAAGACCGAGCACGGGCTGGACCTGCCGCGCCGGCTGCAGATCGAGTTCTCCCGGGTGGTGCAGGAACACACCGACCACGACGGCGGCGAGGTCGACGCCAAGACGATGTGGGCCTTCTTCGCCGAGGAGTATCTGGAGCGCACCGCCCCGCTGCACGCTGATCCGGACCCGGATCGACAACCCGGAGGATGCCGAGAACGACACCGTGTTCGACCGGATCAGCGCCCGGATCGTCTCGGGCGGCGAGGAGCAGGTAGTGCACGGCGGCGGCAACGGCCCGGTCGCGGCCTTCTGCTCGGCGATCGGGCAGGCCGGGTACGACGTCCGGGTGCTGGACTACGTCGAGCACGCGCTGTCCGCCGGCGGTGACGCCCGGGCGGCGGCCTACCTGGAATGCGCCATCGGCGGACAGGTCGTCTGGGGTGTCGGGATCGACTCGTCCATCACCACCGCCTCCCTCAAGGCCGTGGTGTCCGCGGTGAACCGGGCGGCCGCCAACACCCAGGACGACGACTCCTGACGGCGCCGCCCCGTCGCGAGCGGATCCACTGAACGTTCTGCAGGGAAAGCCGGCCTCCTCAGGCCGAATCGTCCTGCAGAACGTTCACTCATCAAACTGGTGCCGTAGACCCCTCGATCCGACCGGTGGCGTGCGACACACCGGGCCGGAAACCCCTCCTTCGCGAGGGTAACTTTCACGGACCGGCAGAGCCTGGGCGAGGGCGGTGAGGTCAACCGATGACGACGAGCGGCAGAGCAGAGATCACGCTGCGGGACATCGCGCCGGCGGCATTCCTGCCGCCGGGGCTGTTCGCCGTCGGTCAGGGCGCGATTGCGCCGGTTGTCGTCATCTCCGCCACCCAGCTCGGCGCCTCACCGGCGATGGCTGCGCTGGTGGTGGCGACGGCCGGCCTCGGCCAGATCGCCGCCGACATTCCGGCGGGCACGATCGTGCACCGGTTCGGCGAGCGACCGACGATGATCGGCGCCGCCGGGCTGACGATCCTGGCGTTGCTCGGGTGCATCTTCGCGCCCAACCTCGCCGTGTTCGCGGCTGCGATCTTCCTGACCGGGTCCGGCACCGCGGTGTGGCTGTTGGCCCGGCAGGCCTACGTCAGCGAGGTGGTGCCGTACCGGTTGCGGGCCACCGCGATGTCGACGCTGGGCGGCGTCTTCCGGATCGGGTTGTTCATCGGCCCGTTCATCGGCGCCGCAGTCGTACATTTCACCGGGCTCTGGGGCGCCTATGCGGTGCACATCGTCGCCGCCGTGGTGGCTGCCGGTGTGCTGTTGATGGTCAAGGACCTGTCGGTCGGTAGCGGCGATGAAGGACGGACCAGAACGGAACGGGCTCCCGTCAGCCGGGTCATCCGGGAGCAGCGGTCGGTGTTCGCCACCCTGGGCACCGGTGTCCTGGTGGTCAGCGCGATCCGGGCGGTCCGACAGGTCGTGTTGCCGCTATGGGGTCAGCACCTGGGGCTGTCACCCTCGACCATCTCGGTCATCTTCGGGATCTCCGGCGGCATCGACATGTTGCTGTTCTATCCGGCGGGCAAGGTGATGGACCGGTTCGGCCGCGCCTGGGTGGCCATCCCCTCGATGGTGGTGCTCGGTGTCTCGCTGCTCGTGGTGCCGCTCACCACGTCAACGATCGGACTGCTGCTGGTCGGCCTGGCCATGGGCGTCGGCAACGGGATGAGTTCGGGTCTGGTGATGACGCTCGGCGCCGACCTCGCGCCACCGGGTCAGCGGCCGGTGTTCCTCGGGGTCTGGCGGATGTTTGCCGATGCGGGGAACGGGGTCGGGCCCGTTCGTCATCGCGGGTGTCACCGCTGTTGCATCGCTGGGTGTCGGCATCGCCGCGATGGGTGGAGTTGCACTGCTCGGCGGCGGCTGGCTGGGCTACTGGATACCGCGGCGGGTCCCGCAACCTCAGGAAACGACCCTCACCGGCGGCCCACCGCAGCCTCCGCTTTCCGGCTCCAACCAGGACTGATCCCCAACACGTCGGCGGCGCGCGGCGTCCCCGGGTCATTCCGCCGGCACGACGGTCCTACCATCGACCCAGTTGGTGAGAGGAGCTAAGCCATGGTCGGTGGGCCGGGCACGGCGCGGGTCGCGATCATCGGATCGGGCCCGGCCGGTATCTACACGGCCCAGGCACTGACCGATCCGGCCGTCGACGCAGCGGTGCTGGTGGACATCTACGACCGGCTACCGGTGCCCTACGGGCTGGTGCGGTACGGCGTCGCACCCGACCACCCGAAGATCAAGTCGATCATCGGGCAACTGCTCAAGGTGATGCAGCGGCCCGCAGTCCGGTTCCTCGGGAACATCCGGCTCGGTCAGGACGTCAATCTGGCCGAGCTCCGGAGCTATTACGACGCAGTCGTTGTCGCGTGCGGCGCGAGTGCCGACCGACGGTTGTCGGTGCCCGGCGAGGACCTTCCGGGCAGCATCTCGGCCACCGAATTCGTCTCCTGGTACAGCGGGCACCCCGATGCCGACGTTGACGGAATCGCCTTGACCGCAACGAGTGTCGCGGTCATCGGGGCGGGTAATGTAGCCCTCGACGTGGCCCGGATGCTGTTGACGTCGGTGGATCGGCTGCGGGACACCGACGTACCGGAGCATGTGCTGGACGCACTGGCCGCGAGCCCGGTGCAGGACGTGTACATCCTGGCCAGGCGCGGCGTCGCCCAGGCCAAGTTCTCCAGCAAGGAACTGCACGAGATCGCCGATCTGCCCGACGTGGACGTCGTGGTACGGCCACCGGACCTGCAGGTGGACGAATCGGCCCAGCACGACCTGGACGGCGACCCGGCACGCCGGCACGCGGTCGAGGTTCTCAAGTCGTTCGCGAATCTGGAGCAGCGGGGTAGCCGCAAGCGGCTGCATTTCCATTTCATGGTCAGGCCGACCGCGGTGATCGGCACCGATCGGGTCGAAGGTGTTGACGTCGAACGCACCCAGGTCGACAACGCGGGCCGACTCACCGGGACCGGTGACATCGAACGACTCCAGGTGCAAATGGTGCTCCGCTCGGTCGGTTATCGCGGGTTGCCGATGGCGGGCCTACCGTTCGACACCGACGCGGGCGTCATCCCACATCTGCACGGAGCTGTGCTGGAGGCCGGCCGGCCGGTGCCAGGCGTGTATGTGGCCGGTTGGATCAAGCACGGGCCGAGCGGGGTGATCGGAACCAACCGCAAGGATGCGTCGGACACCGTGACGACATTGCTCACCGATCTCCCGCGACTGCCGCCGGCCGCCCATCGCGACACCGACGCCCTGCTCGCTGTCCTGCGCGCCCGCGGTGTCGAGGTGGTCGACTGGGCCGGCTGGGAACAGATCGATGCCGCGGAGATCGTCAAGGGGCAACCGTCCGGCCGTCATCGGGTCAAGATCCACGACTGGTCCGACCTGCTCGCCATCGGCACCTACATCCGGGCGGGCGCCGTCGGCGGATCGTCGTGACCGGTCGGCATTGAGCCGCGCAAGGAGCTAGTCGAACTCGGTGGGCAGCAACGGGTCTCGCCGATGCGCCAGGACCCTGGCGAGCTGCCGTTCGTTGACCCTGCCGGTCGACAGATCAGGGAGTTCGTCGATGCCGAACCAGCCGATCTCCAGTGTTTCCAGCGCGTCCGGCGGACGCACGTCGCCGGTCGCCTCGCACAAGAAGAACAGCTTGTAGATCGAGAACGGCAGGGCCGGCAGGTGGCCCTGGGTGTCCCGGTCCCAACACCCGACAAGCTTGACGGCGCGCGCCGAGTACCCGGTTTCCTCCAGGATTTCCCGCTCCACCGCCCGGGACGGGGTGTCCAGCGGGTCGGCCCAGCCGCCCGGCAGCGACCAGCGCCCATCCGACCGCTCGCGCATCAGCAGGATCCGCTCCCGATCGTCGACCAGGGCGCCACGCACATCGACCTTCGGGGTGGCGTAACCGGTCTCGTGTCCCAACTGCAGTTCCCAGTGCGCGGCGCTGCCTTCGGTGACGGAGGCCAGCAGCTCGGCGGCCAAGGATGCGAGCTTGCGGTACCGGTCAGTGTCGTAGTCGTTGACCGCGTAGAACAATCCGCTCTGCGCGAGCGCGGCCACCGCGATCGCCGTCCGCCGCACCTGCTCGGCGGGATGCGCGGCATCCGCCGCCGGCACCGGGTCGGTCATCCCGCCTGCTGCTGGAACTGCTCGATCTGCGCGCGGGCCTGCAACACGTGCGGCGGCCCGGTCCATTTGTCCGGTAGCGCAACGATGCCCGCCCGGATCGCCTTCAGGGCACCCGTTGCGGCCAGGTCGGTCGTCGGCAGGCCGGGGAGCCGGTAGATCCGCCGCGCCCATTTCGGCTGGGTGGCGAACGCGAGCCCGGCGAGGCCCGCCCAGGCCGGCCGGGCCGGGGTGAGCAGCTTGACCCACGTCGTCATCGGCGGAATCGCCAGCCGTTTGACGCCCCGCCTGGCCTCCTCGGTCAGTCGCAGCTCGGCTCGAACCTCGCGAAAGTACTCGTTCAGTTCGGCCACCGTCGTCGGCACCATGTCGACCGGGATACCGACCAATTCCGCGGCCATGACCTGCTCGTCGACGTACTGGTCGGCATCGGCCGGGCTGATCGGCGCGCCCGCCCGACGGGCCGTGTCCGAGCAACGAATCGACCGTGCAGCAGTGCACCCAGAGCAGCAGGTCCGGTCGGTCGAGCCGGAACTCGCGCACCGGTCACCGGGTCGACGCCGCGCAGCTTGCGATGGATCCCGCGCACTCTGGCCGCCGAGCGGCGGGCCAGGGTTGCCGGCTCGAAGGTCTGCGTCGAGACGTACTGGGTGGTGCGTTCCAGCCGGCCCCAGAAGTCGACCTCGAAACTGTGGTGTTGATCGACCGCCGCCATGGCCAGCGGATGCAACGCCTGCATGATCAGCGCCCGCATTCCACCGATCGCGAAGACCTGATCCGAATGCACGCGCCACGTCATGCTGCCGGGTCCGAAAAGCGGTTCGTCAACGGGCGAAGGCAGATTCATCCCGGACCGCAGCCCCCGAGCTGGTGTCCATGATGATCACGGTACCTGCGTGTCGTCCGAGGCCTTCGTGCTCGTCGACGTACCGATTTCGGCGGCGGTTTCGGTCTTGCTGACGAGCACCCGGTCGGGCCGCGCCTCCGCGCCGGCGAGCGCGTTGCGCAGCGAGCGATACACGATCGCGGCGATGAACAGGGCCCCGACGGCGCAGGACGAGGTGACCCAGTAGGCGGTCTGCGCGCCGGCCCGATCGATGACGACCCCGGCCAGCGGGGTGGCCGTGGCGATCCCGACGGCCAGACCGGAGCTGGCCCACGTCATCGATTCGGTCAGCCGGCCCGACGGGACGATCCGTTCGATCAACGCCATCCCGGAAATCAGCACCGGCGAGCACGCGACGCCCGCGACGAACAGCCCGATGGCCACCAGCCACACCGTGTTCAGGAACGGCAGTGGCGCCGTCACGACGGCGAGCGCAGCGGTGGCGAACATGAACTGGCGCACGAGGGACGCCTTGATCGTCAATGCACCGAAGATCAGCCCGGCAGTCAGCGACCCGACCGCGTACAGCGCGAGCAGCACACCCGCGGCCTCCGGCACCCCGGCCTGCGCGGGTGAAGGCCACCGTCGTCACCTCGAACGACCCGAAGATCCCGCCGAGCAGCACGAAGATCGCGGCGATCCCGCCGACGCCGGGCAGCAGGATGGCCGGTCGGCCCCGCTTGCCCGTCGGTCGTCCGGTCGGCTTCGGCTCGGTCGACCGCTGGGTCAGCAGCAATAACGTCCCGACGATCAGCAAGGTGGTGGCCAGCACCAGCGCGGCGGCCGGTGCGACCTGCAAGGCGACGATGGTGGCCAGCGGCGGACCGAGGATGAAGACGGCCTCGTCGACCAGCGACTCCCAGGCAAAAGCGGTGCGCAGCAACGACGTTCCGTGCAGCTGCGCCGACCAGCGGGCCCGGACCAGCGGACCCATGTTCGGCTGCGCTGCCCCGGCGACCAGCGCCAGCAGGAAGATCGGCCAGTTCAGGTCGGTGGTCAGCGCGATGACGATCATCCCGGCGATCGCCGGGACGTGCACCGCCAGCTGGATGGGCAGCACCCTGCTCTGCCCGAAGACGTCGATCTGCCGGGAGACCTGCGGACCGATCAGCGCCGCGGACAGCGCGTAGATCGCGGAGACCGTGCCCGCAACGGCGAACGAGCCGCGTTCGACGGACAGCAACATGACGGAGCCGAGGCCCGCCATGGACATCTGCATGCGGGCCAGGAAACCCGCAGCGGAGAAGCGAATGGCGCCTGGACGCCTGAGGACCTGAGCATATGAGCCGAACACGACGGGGAACTCCACACCGGTAGCGCTGGTGGCCGGCGACCAGTCTTTGAGCTTTTCCGTCCGACCGGAGCATCATAACCGCACACGCCCGATCGTTCGGTGAGCATTTTGCTGGCCAACCCCGAAACCGGTCGGAGCAGGGTACTTGTGCTCTAGCGCCGCCATCGTTGGTGGGCTTCAGTGAGATGGTGCCCATGACCGGTCAACGACTGCTGCCAGCGCGTGCGCCGGCGTTGCCCGGCCCGCGCGGTCGTTGTTCCTGTCGCACCCGCACCGCGTGGTGTTGTCGCCGGCCTGGGCGACGACCGGGCTGACCCGACGCGATCTCGGTATCGCGCAATCAGCTTTCGCATCGGGGAGGTTGCATCAACCCGCGTCCTCCCGACTATCACCTCAGAGAGACGGACACATCATGCCTTTCCGTACGGCGCCGGATTTCGGGCCAAATGATTGGTTCGTCCAGGAGAAGTACGAGGAATTCCTCAGTGATCCCGCGAGCGTCGACGTGATCTGGCGGGATTTTTTCGGTTCTCAAGCCAGCCCGCCACCAGTCGCGCCGACCAGCCCCCCGCCCGCACCGATCGCCGGGGGCCGGCCACCCCAACCCGTCACAGTTTCGCTGCCGCCATCGCCACCGCCACCGCCCCCGATAAGGACACCGCCGGTGTTGGTCCGACCGGCTCGGCCGGCCACAACGGCGACCCCGAACGACATGGTGGCGGCGCAGTCGGCCGAGGCAGCGACGGTGGCGAAAGAGGCCGAAGGCCCCGCGCTGACAATGACCCCCATCCGCGGTGTCGCGGCCGCGGTGGTGAAGAACATGACGTCCTCGCTCGAGGTGCCGACCGCGACCTCGGTGCGGGCGGTGCCGGCGAAGTTGATGGCCGACAACCGGATCGTGATCAACAACTTCCTGAAGCGGAACCGTGGCGGGAAGATCTCCTTCACCCACCTGATCGGGTACGCCATCGTCCGGGCGATCGGGGACTTCCCGAACATCAATCGGCATTTCGCGGAGTCCGAGGGCAAGCCGCAGGTGGCCACCCCGGCGCACGTGAACCTCGGGCTGGCGATCGACCTGCCCGCCAAGGGCGGTGGCCGGAACCTGGTCGTGGTGCCGATCAAGTCGGCCGAGGCGATGAGCTTCACCCAGTTCTGGTCGGCCTACGAACAGGTCGTGCGCAAGGCCCGCGCGGGCACGCTGACCGCCGAGGACTACGCCGGGACCACCATCTCGCTGACCAACCCCGGTGGCATCGGCACCAACCACTCCGTCCCCCGGTTGATGGCCGGGCAGTCCGCGATCGTCGGCGTCGGTGCGCTGGAATACCCGGCCGAGTTCCAGGGCGCGTCGGATCAGACGCTGTCCGAGCTGGGTATTTCCAAGATCATCACCCTGACGTCGACCTACGACCACCGGGTCATCCAGGGCGCTGAGTCCGGTGAGTTCCTGCGTCGCATCCACCAGTTGCTGATCGGTGAGGACGGCTTCTACGACGACGTCTTCACCTCGCTGCGGCTGCCGTACGAGCCGGTGCGCTGGGTCAAGGACCTCGACGCCGGCCGGCACGGCGCCGTTGATCGGACCGCCCGACTCTTGGAGATCATCGACGCGTACCGCACCCGCGGGCACCTGATGGCCGACACGGACCCGTTGAACTACCGGCAACGCCGGCACCCCGACCTGGACGTCCTCTCGCACGGGTTGACCCTGTGGGACCTGGACCGGGAATTCCCGGTCGGCGGGTTCAACGACCAGCAGTTCATGAAACTCCGCGACGTCCTCGGGGTGCTGCGTGATTCCTATTGCCGCACCGTCGGTGTCGAGTACATGCACATCATGGACCCGACGCAGCGGAAATGGATCCAGCAGCGGGTCGAGGTCAAACACGAGAAACCGCCGATCGACGAGCAGAAGTACATCCTGGGCCGGTTGAACAGCGCCGAGGCCTTCGAGACCTTCCTGCAGACGAAATACATTGGGCAGAAACGGTTCTCCCTGGAAGGTGGGGAGACCGTCATCGCCCTGCTGGACGCGGCGTTGAACAAGGCCGCCGAGTACGGCATGGACGAGGTAGTCATCGGCATGGCGCACCGCGGCCGGCTCAACGTGCTGGCCAACATCGTCGGCAAACCGTATTCGCAGATCTTCCGCGAATTCGAGGGCAACATGGACCCCGGCCAGACCCAGGGCTCGGGTGACGTGAAGTACCACCTGGGCGCCGAGGGCAAGTACATCCGGCCGTTCGGGGACGGGCAGGTCGACGTCACCCTGGTCGCGAACCCGTCCCACCTGGAGGTCGTCGACCCGGTCCTGGAAGGCGTCGCCCGGGCCAAGCAGGACCAGCTGAACCTCGGTGAAGAGGGCTTCACCGTGATGCCGATCGCGCTGCACGGGGACGCCGCGTTCGCCGGCCAGGGCGTCGTCGCGGAAACCCTGCAGCTCTCCCAATTGCGGGGATACCGCACCGGCGGCACGCTGCACGTGATCATCAACAACCAGGTCGGGTTCACCACCGCCCCGGAGGCCTCCCGGTCCAGCGAATACTGCACCGACGTCGCCAAGATGGTCCAGGCGCCGATCTTCCACGTGAACGGGGACGACCCGGAGGCCGCGGTCTGGGTGGCCCGGCTCGCGGTGGAGTACCGGCAGACCTTCGGCCGGGACGTCGTGATCGACATGGTGTGTTACCGGCGCCGCGGGCACAACGAGGGCGACGACCCGTCCATGACGAACCCGTTGATGTACCAGATCATCGACGGCAAACGCTCCGTCCGCCGGATCTACACCGAGGCCCTGATCGGCCGCGGTGATCTGTCTCCCGAGGACGCCGAAGAGGCGTTGCGGGACTACCACACCCAACTGGAACGGGTCTTCCGCGAAGTCCATGAGCTGGAAAAGGCGCCATCCCAGCCGTCGCCTTCGGTGGAGGCCCGGCAGCCGGCACCGTCCGGCATCGACACCAGGATCAGCGCAGAAACACTGCAATTGATCGCCGATGTCGCGGTCGCCGTCCCCGAGGGCTTCACCCCACACCCCAGGGTCAAATCAGTGCTGCAGCGGCGGGTAGAGATGTCCCGCAACGGCGGGATCGACTGGGCGTTCGCAGAGTTGGCCGCGCTCGGGGCGACTGCGCTGGACGGCCGGCTCGTTCGCTTCTCCGGGCAGGACACCAGACGCGGCACCTTCGTGCAACGCCACTCGGTGCTGATCGACCACAAGACCGGCGCCGAATATCAGCCACTGCAACACCTCTCGGAGGACCAGGCACGGGTGCTGATCTACGACTCAGCGTTGACCGAGTACGCAGCCCTCGGCTTCGAGTACGGCTACTCGGTGGCCCACCCGGACGCGTTGGTGATGTGGGAGGCCCAGTTCGGCGACTTCGTCAACGGCGCGCAATCCGTCATCGACGAATACCTGTCCTCCGGGGAAGCAAAATGGGGACAGAAATCCACCGTGGTGCTGCTGCTGCCACACGGGCATGAGGGCCAGGGACCGGACCACACATCGGGCCGCATCGAACGGTTCCTGCAGCTGTGCGCGGAGGGTTCGATGACCGTCTCGGCGCCGTCGTCCCCGGCGAGTTATTTCCATTTGCTGCGCCGCCACGTGCTGAGCGGTGTTCGTCGGCCGATGGTCGTCTTCACCCCGAAATCGATGCTGCGCAACAAATCTGCGGTGTCCTCGGTTGCCGACTTCACCGACGGGAAATTCCAGATGGTGATCCCCGACTCGGCGACCGAACCGGCCGACGTCAGGACGGTGCTGCTGACCAGCGGCAAGGTCTACTACGAAGTCGAGGCTTATCGCTCCGCCCATCACATCACCGACACGGCGATCCTCCGGCTCGAACAGCTCTACCCGGTTCCCCGCCGCACTCTCGAACGCGTTCTGGCCGCCTACCCGAACGTCAACGACTTCCGCTGGGTGCAGGAGGAACCGGCCAATCAGGGCGCCTGGCCCTTCCTGGCCCTTGCACTCCCCGAACAGATTCCGAGACTGACTGGCATCAAACGTATCTCCCGCCGACCGATGGCCGCACCATCGGCCGGCTCTGCCCGGGTCCACGAGGTCGAACAGGCCGCTGTCATTGCAGCCGCGTTCACGCCGCTGCCATCAGGTCCCTCGACCTGACACCTTGACATGTCGGCCGACTCGGAGTTGTCTCTTGGGTGTTGGCAACAGCAACCGCCTGGGGACTGTGCCGCCTGCTGACGCTGCGGCACAGTGAGACTCGTTCTCTGCGCCCAGAACTTCTTCTTGGTCGAGACAGTCGACGGGACATCGACGGCGCGGGATCGCCATGATGGCAGCGCCCGGACATTTCCTGGATTCGCCAACGTTGACGTAGCCTGCCCTGTCGCCGCCGCCGAATGCCAGTTCCTATCGGTCAGTGAGAGCGGAAGGTCATTCTACGATGGACCGGGCAACGGGCGACAAAGACCAACGGAAGGGCAATATCGCTGACCCGTTCCGGGACCTGTTATCGGAATTGGCTGAAGGTCCGCGAATGGGTCTGGTTCATCTACTGGCCGTCGGCTACTACGAAGGGTGGCGGCCGACCAGGGCTCAGGTCGCCAACCTGGTCGCCCGCGAGACGGGTCGGATGACCGAAGACGAGTACCTGTCGGTGCTTCGGCCGGATCCTGCGCGTGACCGGCCGCCGCAGCAGTCAGCCAAGGGGCTGCAGCTGGTGCCCGGGGGCGGAAAGTCGGCGCGCACCGGGGGAACCGATCCAGTCCGCCGCGTCGCTCGAATCGGCCCGATCCCGGTCAGGACGCATGCCTTCACGGTGGTCTGCGGGCCAGTGCTGGCATCATTCGAATTCATCGCCCGCGGGCTGTCCAGCGGCGGGTGGGTACATCGCGGAAATGCGATGTACCAGCTGATCTCACTGCACTATGAGCTCATACCGGACACGGCACGCGGTGCGGGACCACGCGAATCACCCGTCTTTACGGCCCCGATCACCTGCGTGCCGGACATCCCCGCAGCTTCCGAGTCAACCGACGGCCAAACGGTCGTGCACGCGGCCAGCCTCGGACGTGTCTTCGGCGTGCGAGGTCCCTGGCCGGTGTCGCCGGCGGTACGGCACCTCCGATTCCTGATCTATCCGCAGGCTTCAGTGCCGTTCGAACCCAGCCATTTCCCCGCCGGAGCATTGTGGGTCGATCTCACGACGGGACAGGCCCATTGGCGGCACATCACTGATCGCGCCGCGGCGAAACCACGACCGGAGTACATCCAGGAGGAGTTGTCGAGATGATCGATCAGTTACGCATTGATTCGAAGTCACTGGCCGGCAGGGTGATGTCGGCCGACGAGGCGGCTGCTTTGATCGAAGCCGGGGCGAACGTCGGGATGAGCGGATTCACCGGTGCAGGCTACCCGAAGGAGGTCCCGGCGGCTCTGGTCCGCCGGATCACCGAGGCGACGGCCAGAGGGGACCGTTTCAAGGTTGGCGTCTGGACCGGAGCCTCCACTGCGCCGGAACTCGACGGTGCACTGGCCGCTGTCGACGGGGTCGAACTGCGGATGCCATACCAGTCCGACCCGGTCAGTCGCGCCAAGATCAATGCCGGCCACATGGACTATCTGGATGTGCACCTTTCGCACGTCGCGCAAATGGTCTGGTCGGGATTCTTCGGACACCTCGACGTCGCGCTGGTCGAGATTGCCGGTATCAACGCGGACGGCGATCTGATCCCGTCGTCCTCGGTCGGCAACAACAAGACCTGGATCGACCAGGCCGACCACGTGATCCTCGAGGTGAACTCCTGGCAACCACGCGAATTGGACGGAATGCACGACATCTATTACGGCACAGCGCTTCCCCCGAACCGCAAGCCGATCCAGATCGTCCGGCCGGGCGACCGCATCGGCACGCCCTACCTGCGCTGCCCGCCGGAGAAGATCATCGCGATCGTCGAGACGAACAGCCCGGACCGGGACACGTCCTTCACCCCGCCCGACACCAACTCACGGCTCATCGCCGGACACGTGCTCGAGTTCCTGGCCGGCGAGGTCAAACACGGGCGGCTGCCGAAAACGCTGCTGCCCCTGCAATCCGGCGTCGGCAACATCGCCAACGCAGTGCTGGCCGGACTGGATGACGGCCCGTTCCGGCCATTGACCGCCTATACCGAAGTGATCCAGGACGGCATGTTGCAGATGCTGCAGTCCGGCACCATGAGCCTGGCCTCCGCGACCGCATTCTCGCTCAGTAAGGCGGGAAATTCCGAATTCACCAGCAACATCAGTGATTATCGCAGCCGGATCATTCTTCGCCCGCAGGAAATCAGCAATCATCCCGAGGTCATTCGCCGGCTGGGCTGCCTGGCCATGAACGGCATGATCGAGGCCGATATCTACGGCAATGTCAACTCCACGCACGTGATGGGCTCGAGCATCATGAACGGCATCGGCGGGTCGGGTGACTTCGCCCGGAACGCCTTCGTCTCGTTCTTCCTCACCCCGTCGACCGCGAAAGGCGGCGCGATCTCGTGCATTGTGCCGATGGCCAGCCACGTCGATCACACGGAGCATGACGTGCACGTCGTCGTGACGGAGCAGGGACTCGCCGATCTGCGTGGGCTGCCGCCGCGGCGGCGGGCGCAGGAAATCATCGATCGTTGCGCGCACCCGGACTACCGACCTGCCCTGCAGGACTACCTGGACCGCGCAACGGCCAGTGGCGGCGGCCAGCACACCCCACACCTGCTCATGGAGGCACTCTCCTGGCATGCGCGATATCTGGAGACCGGAACGATGCAGCCGTCATAAGGCTCGGCATCACGAATGTCAGGTCCCGCATGGCTGCTGAGCCACCATTCGTCGGCACAGCGAAGCCGGCATGAGTTCGGTGAGAACTCACTGCCGGCTTCGTGTATTCCGCCGAGGTCGGGGGCTCAGCGGAAGAGTGCCGGGTTCGGCAAAATCGGCCGGCCGAATGTGGAAGAACCAACAGCGGCGAGGCAGAGGTAGAAGGCCAGTGCGGCCGCGACCAGGCCAAGGATTCCGCCCATCGTGGTGAATGCAGAACCCCAACCGAAGTCGCCGAGCGCCAGCAGCACGAAAACCACGTCCACCACGGCGAACAGGGTGGCCAGCACAACGGTCGTGCGGAGGGCGGCAACCAGCATCAGGGTGGTGAACAGCGCCCAGGCAATCAGGTACCAGCCTGCGGCGACACCGTGGTGCTCCTTCGGGATGCTCTCGGCGAAGAAGGTGACGTAGGCCCAGAAGGACAGCCAGAACGCGCCGTAGGCGGAAAACACGGTGGCACCGAAGACGTTGCCCTTACGGAACTCCCACATCCCGGCCAGCAGTTGGGCGATACCACCGAAGGTGAGTGCGACGGCGAGCACGATCGGCTGGGTGTCCTTGGGCAGGATGCCGGCATTCACCAGGCTGAGCAGGAACGTGGTGAGCGCGAACGCGGCCAGTCCGAGACCGGCCGGGTCCGCGATCATGGAGGTCTGCGCGGACGCCATCTCTCGGGCTTGGGCGATCCGGCCGGCGGTCGGGTCGTTAAGGTCGGCGAACAGGTCACTGTCGTGGTCGACGAGTGGAACCGGGGACTTCACTGGAACGGACATCGTTGGTGCTCCTTCGTTGGTGCTGCAATGATTTGTTCGTTGGTGCTGCAACCAATTTGCATATTGGTGGTGCAGGGTTCATGGGGGTGACAGACCCCCGGCTCGGCGGGCGACAACGGGGAGGCCCGCCGGGAGGTGTGGGGGTTAGCGGAAGGCGTTCAGCCCGGTGATGGCGCGGCCGACGATCAGCGACTGGATGGAGTCGGTGCCCTCGTAGGTGTAGACGGCCTCGATGTCAGCGTGGTGCCGGGCAACATGGTGATCCAGCAGGATCCCGTTGCCGCCCAGGATGTCCCGGGCCATCGCGCAGACCCGGCGGGCACCGTCACCGGTGTTCAGCTTCGCCAGCGCGGCGTGCTCGATGGACACCCGGCCCTGCGCCTGCAGCTGCGACATCCGGGTGCAGACCAGCTGCATCGAGGTGATGTCGGACAGCATGTGCGAGAGCTTGTCCTGGATCAGCTGGAACCGGGCCAACGGCCGGCCGAACTGCTCCCGCCGCAACGAATACGACAGCGCCGCCTCGTAGGCGGCGATCGCATGACCGAGCGCCTCCCAGGCGACGGTCTGCCGGGACTTCGCCAACACATAGTTGGTGTCGTCCCAACTGTTCGCCTTCGCCAACCGCGCACCGACCGGCACCCGAACCCCGTCGAGCCGGATCTGCGCCTGCCAGACCCCGCGGTTCGCGGCCTTCCCGACGATCTTCCGGGCGTGATACCCGGGGACCGGATGCTCGGCGCCGTCCGGGTGCTCGACCACGAACGCACCGACCTTGCCATCGTCATCCCGCGCCCACACCACGACGACATCAGCAACAGTGCCGTTCCCGATCCACCGCTTCTGCCCATCGAGGACCCATTCGTCACCGTCGCGGTGCGCCGTGGTTTCCAGGGCTACGACGTCCGAGCCGTGCTTGGGTTCGGTCAACGCGAACGCGCCGAGGATCTCGCAGGTCGCCATCCGCGGCAGGTACTGCGCCCGCTGCTCGGGCGACCCGAGCATGCCGATGGTCGTCATCGCCAGGCCGGAGTGCACGGCGTTCAGGGTGGCAATACTGCCGTCCCCTCTTGCGAGCTCGGCGGCGATCATCCCTTCGGCCAGGAACGAGAGCCCTGGGCAACCATCACCAACAATGGACGCGCCGGCAATGCCCAGCTCGCCGTAGCCCTTGACCAACTCCGCCGGGAACCGAGCGGCCTCCCAGAAATCAGCGGCGATCGGTACGACCTTCGTATCAACCCAAACCCGCACCCGATCCCGGATCTCACGCTCGTGATCGGTCAGCAATTCGTCCAGGCTGTAAAAATCAGTGGCCCTGGACAGCGCGAGATCATCCCCATTGGGAAATTCGTTATCAGCGAATGCTGAATTCAAATCCGCAATAACCTCGGGCGTGATCGCGGCTTCTGGCGGATTGACGGTTGGGGCGTTCATGATTGGATCCCTCTCTCAAGTGACTCTACGATTTTCAGCGCGGAAGAAAAATGCATAGCGATCCTCGGTCCTGGCCCTGGAGAAACCCGGTGAACTCGTCGGCGACGATGGACGAAATGCCCTCGCTCCGCTCGACGTCGGGCGCCAGCCGGTCTATCTCTAGTTCTACTCTGATCGACAAATATGCACCAGCCCCCTACTGTCTCCAACCGGCGAGGTGAGGTTTCACACATTAGTGGCGCTGGGGTCGCCAGCGACGACCAACCAGGCAAATTACCACCCCGAGGTCGACGGTCACCAGAAGTACTGCACTGCAGTCGATTTCCAACCCGAGCTGGTCGTTAACCAATGATGACCTTTGGCCGGGTGAACGCGCGGGCCCGCATCTGCTCATCGGTTTTTGTCACCGACAGTCACTTTATGACTGTTAGTGACTATTTTCGGGTTAAAACCTTGGCACGCGGTCTGTGCGATCTCCCGGCGAAATAGATTTCGATGCGCGGGTCGTCCAGAACCCCTATGCTGGGTACCAGAGACGATTTACGCCTGACGGCGCCAACCGGCCGGTCGCACGTGGGTTTGCGGGCCTCCTCGGCATCGTTCTCCGACCAAGCCTTCGGCTCATCGCGATTCTTCGCGTCCTTGCTCGTTGCCAGGAGGAAATCATGTCCATTTCTCTCGAATCTTTGTCCGGCAGTCCCGTCCGGGATCAGGCCTTCAGCGCTGTCGACTCCGTCCTGCCCGCCGAATCCCTTTCGGGCGCGTCAGTCAGGGACAAGGTGGTGACGGCGCCCGAGGCCGTTCGCCTCATCCGTGATGGCGACTCGGTCGTGGTCGAAGGCTTCGTCGGTCAATGCTTTGCCGAGGAACTGACCCTCGCCTTGGAACAGCGTTTTCTGTTGACCGGAATGCCCAAGAACCTGGAATTGGTCTTCACCGTCGCTCCGGGCGATCGACAGGGGCGAGGACTTGATCACCTCGCGCATGACGGCCTCGTCAAGCAAGCCCTCGGCGGACACTGGGGACTCTCGCCCGCGCTGGGCAAAATGGCCCTGACCAACAAGATCGCGGCACACAACCTCCCGCAGGGCGTCATCTCGCATCTCTTTCGGGACACCGCCGCCGGCCGGCCCGGTCTGCTCACCAAGGTGGGGCTGGGCACGTTCGTCGACCCGCGCAACGGCGGCGGAAAGATCAACGAATCCACGACAGCTGACCGCGTCGAATTGCTGACGCTGCACGGCGAGGAATACCTCTTCTACAAGGCACTCAAGCCCGACGTCGCCTTCCTCCGCGGCACCACCGCGGACCCGGAAGGCAATATCACCATGGAACGCGAGGCGCTGACCCTCGAGGCGCTAGCCGTGGCGACCGCGGTCCACAACGTCGGCGGCCTGGTCATCGTGCAGGTGGAGCGGCTCGCGGAGACCGGCAGCCTGAGCCCACGGGACGTGAAGATCCCCGGTGTCCTGGTCGACTGCATTGTCGTGTCGCAGCCCGAGCACCATTGGCAGACATTCGGCACGACCTACTCACCGGCGTTCAGCGGCGAACTACGCCGGGTCCGCAGTTCAATTCCGCCGTTGAAGCTCACCGAGCGAAAGGTGATCGCGCGTCGGGCGGCAATGGAGCTCCGGCCCGACAGCGTGGTGAATCTTGGTATCGGTCTGCCCGAGGGGGTGGCCAACGTGGCGGCGGAGGAACACATCCTGGAGTTCCTGACGCTGACGGCCGAACCTGGTCCGATGGGCGGCATGCCAACAGCCGGACTGGATTTCGGCGCCGCCGTGAACTCCCAGGCAATCCTGGACCAGCCGTCCCAGTTCGATTTCTACGACGGCGGCGGACTGGACGCGGCGGTCCTGGGGATGGCCCAGGCCGATCGCCAGGGAAATGTCAACGTCAGCCGATTCGGTTCCAGGCTGGCCGGTTCCGGCGGGTTCATCAACATCAGCCAGAACGCCAAGAAGCTCGTTTTCGTCGGTACCTTCGTGGTGCCCAGCCGGACCCGGGTACAGGACGGTCGGCTGATCATCACCGACGGACCGGTCTCGCCCAAATTCCTCGCCGACGTCGAGCAACGCACCTTCAGCGGAGAATACGCGGCAAGGGCCGGACAGCCGGTTCTGTATGTGACCGAACGGTGTGTATTCCAACTCGCCCCCGAAGGTTTGCAGCTCATCGAGATCGCACCCTGGGCGGACCTGGAGAAAGACATTCTCGCGCACATCGGATTCGAGCCGATCATGAATGGCGAGCCGCGACTGATGGATTCTCGGCTCTTCGCCGATGGGCTCATGGGACTCAAAGACGACCTGCTGACCGTGCCACTGGAGGCTCGATTCGCCTACGACACCGAACGAAACATGTTCTTCCTGAACATGGAAGGAATGGCGCTTGCTCGACCCGACGATGTCGACGCCATCGGAACCGAAATCGAAAAGCGGCTGGCGGCCATCGGAAAGAAGGTGCAGATGGTGGTGAACTACGACAACTTCTACCTTGCGCCGGATCTCAGCGACTCTTATGTGACCCTGGTACGGCGACTCGCCGAGCTGTACTACGCGGACGTGACCAGGTACACCACCAGTTCGTTCATGCGGCTGAAGCTCAGCGAACAGCTCTCCCACCGCGGGCTGGCGCCGCATATCTACGAAAGCCGCCAGGAAGCAATGAATTGGCATCAGCGGTGACCATCGCTGCGCTGTTCATTCGCTGATTCACTGCCTACCCCGGCCGGCAACCGTCGGCCCGCCATCGCAATGCCCGACCCCGCCCCTCCGGGCGACTCGATCGACATTGCATCTGTTGGGAGACCACTCATGACCACGGAATTCACCGGCTCCGTCATTGTCGCCGGAGCTCGAACCCCGACAGGTCGATTCCGGGGCGCGCTCGCCTCGCTGTCCGCCACCGAGTTGGGGGCAATCGCGATCCGGGAAGCGTTGGAGCGATCGCACGTTCCGCCGGAGTCGGTGGACTACGTGATCATGGGCCAAGTGGTCAGCGCAGGTGCGGGGCAGAATCCCGCTCGGATTGCCGCCGCCGCTGCCGGTGTGCCCATGTCGGTTTCGGCCGTGACCATCAACAAGGTCTGTCTGTCGGGAATCGACGCGATCATCCTGGCCGATCAGCTGATTCGGTCCGGAGACTACGACGTCGTGGTTGCCGGCGGAATGGAATCCATGAGTCAGGCACCGCATCTGCTGCCGTCCGGCTTCGGCTACGGCGACGTCATGGTGCACGATGCCCTCGAACGTGACGGCCTGTGGGACTACTTCACCAACCAATCAATGGGCGCCCTCACCGAGGACACCAATGCTGCGACGGGCGGCCCCATCCGGACGGAGCAGGACGCCTTCGCCGCACACAGCCACGTGAAGGCGGCCAAAGCCTGGAAGGACGGCCTGTTCGACAACGAGGTGGTGGCGGTCAACGTGCCGCAACGCCGGGGGGAACCTGAACTGGTCACCAAGGACGAAGGCATCAGGACCGACATCAGCGTCGGGTCACTCGCGGGTCTGCGGCCATCATTCCGGCCGGACGGAACCATCACAGCCGGGTCGTCCTCGCCACTGTCCGACGGCGCGGCCGCCGTGGTGATCACCAGTCGGCAAACCGCAGAGCGGTTGGGCCTGACCTGGCTGGCGCAGATCGGATCACATGCATCCGTCGCGGGACCGGACTCGACTCTCCAGCTCCAACCGGCACAAGCGATCGAGTCGGCCTGCGCCAAGAGTGGATTGCTGCCGACCGACCTTGACCTGGTGGAGATCAACGAAGCCTTTGCGGCAGTTGGCATCGTCAGTACCCGGCAGCTCGGAGTGGACCCCGCCCGGGTCAACGTCGACGGTGGCGCGATCGCCCTCGGCCACCCGCTCGGAATGTCCGGCACCCGGATCGTCCTGCACCTGGCCCTTGCACTCGCCCGGGCCGGCGGCGGCACAGGAGCTGCCGCGCTGTGCGGTGGCGGCGGTCAGGGTGAGGCACTCCTGCTGCACGTTCCGCGCCGGGCCGTGGCCGGTCCGGAGAGTATCCGCCAGTGAATGCCAACGACGCGGTTCCCGGCGAACTCCTCTCGATCACCGCCCCGATTCCGGGGCCACAGCAGAAAGCACAGAAATGACTGAAATATTTGCTTCGGTTGCCATCATCGGTGGCGGCTTCATGGGTGCGGGAATCGCCGAAACGGCCGCCGTGGCCGGCATCCCAGTCGTGCTGCGGGAGTTGCCGCAATACCTCGACGCAACCCGGCAACGGCTGACGGCGTCGCTGGCCCGCGCGGTCAAGAAGGGCAAGCTCGACGACGAGCAGATGCAGGCAGCACTTGCCCGAATCACCCTGACCAGCGAGTTGAAAGACGTGGCGGGGGCGGACCTCGTCATCGAGGCCGTGTCCGAGGACATCGAGATCAAGACCGCGATCATGCATGAACTGGATCAGATCGTCAGCGCGGAAACGATTCTCGCGTCGAACACGTCGGCCATCCCGATCGCCCAGCTCGCCAGTGCGGTCAGCCACCCCGACCGGGTGGTCGGCCTGCACTTCTTCTCGCCGGTGCCGGTGATGAAACTCGTCGAGATCGTCCATGCCCTTGACACCAGCGACGACACGATCAAGAAGGCGCGCCTGTTCGTCGAGCGACTCGGCAAGGACGCCATCATCACCAAGGACCGGTCCGGCTTCATCGTCAACTTCCTGCTGGTGCCCTACCTCATGGCCGCGGTCAGGATGTACGAAGAGGGATTTGCCAGCCGGGAGGACATCGACAACGGAATGCGGCTCGGTGCCGGTCATCCCATGGGCCCGCTCACCCTCTGCGATTTCATCGGCCTCGACGTGCTCAATGCCGTTGGCAATTCCATGTACGACGAGTTCAAGCTGACCGAATACGCGCCCCCGCCGGTCATGAAGCGCATGATCGCTGCCGGCCGGCTCGGCCGGAAGTCCGGAAGAGGCTTCTACGATTACCCGTGAGCAGGATCATTTTCGTGTACCTACCAAAATCGGAGACGTATCAAAATGCAGCCATTTGTGATCAATCGGCATGGGCAGCTGGTTTTCCCGTCGAACTTTCAGCCGGATCTGGACTTCTCGGTGATCGAGACCGAGGAGCAGTTGGACGGGGTCATCCGGCGCGACTTCGAGACGAAGGCACCGACCGGCACGGAGATCATGAGTCGGGTCGAGGCCGGCGGCTATGCGACTCGGTATGAGCTGATGCGGGACGTTGCACTGAATCTGTTCTGGGTCAACCGATTCGCTTTGACGATGTACGACAAGTACCCGGTGCGGTGGCGGGACGCCGCCCGGACCCGGGAGGACATGTTCCTGCCCATCGTGGCGCCGTGGCACGACAAGGAGGCCAAGATCGACGCGGTGCGGCAGGGGTATGCCGCTCTGCCGGCGACGTGGGACGCGGAATCAGAGGATCGGATTTTCGCCGAGTTGTTCGACGTATTCGGTCACCGGACCTTCGACGCCACGAAACTGCCGTCCATCAAACCCACCATCGCCGAGGCACTCGCCGAGCCGGCCGGTTTGACCTTTGTCCTGACCGACTACGACCCGGCGCACTCCTTTCACACCTACGAGGAGATCGTCGATGTGACCGATCAGGTCCCGGAGTTGGAGGCGCTGCAGCGCTGGTCCATGGTGCTGCACAACCAATATCCCTGGGATCGGTCGCAGGTCAGCTTGACCGCCGTCGGCGACCTGCAGGACGACGACGTGATCATCATGTTTGTCCCGCGCTCGCCCGACGTCTTGCGGTTCATCCGGAAGGTGAAGGCGGCGACGGCCGCGATCGCCAGTGGCACCGCCACGCTCAGCCCGCCAACGGCCCAGCCGGTCATTCAGGCGTTGCCACCCATCCGTCCCTACCCGCCGTTGAATGTCGGCCAGCGGTTTTCCGTTCAGCCCAGGATCGAGGGCCTGGCCGTCGTCAAGGGCGAGTATGTCTGCAGCAACGACGATCTCATCCGCAACGCGGCCTACAGCTGGTCGCCGATGAGCGCCGCGGAGATCAGCGACAAGACCGGTATCGAACAACGCCGGTACACCGCCCGGTCGCTGGAGGAGATCTCGCTGGAGGCGGCCCGTGCGGCAATGGCCAAGGCCGGTCGGGGACCGGCGGAGATCGGCGCCGTGTTGTTCTGCTCGTGCACGAGTTCCCGGTTGATCCCGTCGGCATCGACCTGGCTGACCGGGCAGCTGGGTATTCAGCAGACCCATGCCTCGGTTGATCTGGTCGCCGCCTGTGCCGGCTTGGCGTACGGACTGTCGGAGGCCGTCCGGCTGCTGCAAGAGGTGGACCGGCCGGTGTTGTTGGTCTGCGCGGAGAAGTTCTCCGACAAGATCGGTACGGTCCGGCCGTCTCGAATGATCTTCGGTGACGGTGCGTCCGCGATGGTGATCGGACCGGCACCGGCGGGCGAGAGCGGCGACATCGACGTGTTGCAGACCTACGCCGGCGGGCCGGTGAGTCAGGTCAATTCGATTATTTGGCCGAATCCGGTTTTCGACAACAACATCACCGTGTACGGCCCCGAGGTGAAGGCCCTGGCCGGCCGCTACCTGGCGCAGATGATCGATGAGCTCGCTGCCCTGCCGGACAGCACCGGCAAGGCCAAGACCGCTTGGGACACCGTTGAACTGGTCGTGCCACACCAGGCGAACAAGACGATGGTGATCGATCTGGCCGCCAAGTCCGGTCTGTCGGCAGACCGGCTGTACTTCAACATCGAGACGATGGGCAACACGTCATCGGCGAGCATTCCGATCGCCATCGCGGACGCGGTTGCGCAAGGGGTGATCGACCGGCCGATGTGGATCTTCGCGCCCGGCTTCGGTGCGGGCGCGGTAGCCGGTTACGCAGTGCTGCGCATCGACCCGGCAGTGGTCGCGCCCGTTGTGGAGGCAGTTGGCAACGCGCAGTCCGTCGCCGAAACGCCAGAGTCGGTGTTGCACGGGTCCGACAACATCGCCCTTGCCTTTGGCGTTTGACGCCGGTCGGCTACCGGGTTCCGCGTCGTTGGCAAGCTGACCTGACATGCTTGCCTACGGCCGGAACCTGATCCGCCAGGTCCGGTGCACCGCGCTCGCATCCCTGGTCACCGACGTCCCGACCAGCACGCCGAGGGCGACGGCGAAGATCGTGATGCCGGTGACGACCAGATCCTGCGCGCCGCCGTACGCCCCGGTCGCCAGGCTGGACACCCCGTTGAAGCCCAGCGCACCTGGCAACAGGAGCCAGAAGCCGGGCAGCAGCATGACGGCCGCGGGCGGGCTCCTCCGGAAACGGGCCAGCGCGTAGGTGAGCGGCACGATGACCAGACCACCGACGAAACCCGACAGGGACGGATCGAGCAGCGCCGCCCCGAAGACCTGCGCGGCATAGGACGCGAACAGCGCGATCCAGAGGAAGATCAGCGAACCCGCGGGGGCGCTGGAGAACAACAGGTAGCCGATCCCGACGAGGAACACCCCCACCCACGGCGCCCAGAGACCGGCCTGCTGCGCACCGCTCGCATTGACCGTGCCGACCAGACTGAGACCGACGAACACTCCGAAGGCCAGCAACAGCAACTGGGAGACCCCCCAGACCAGCCGGCTCGCGCCCGACACGATCTGATCGCTGGCCAGTTCGATGGTGGCGATCGTCAGCGTGGCCCCCGGCAGGAAGGTGACCAGCGCCGGTGCGACGAGGCGGATCGGGTCGTCATGGACGAAGGGTGCCACCACCTTCACCGCGAGAACGGTGACCAGAAAGGCCGCGATGACGGGCAGCGCGACGGACAGCGTCGCCCACTTGTCGGCCACCATGCGCAGGATTCCGACGAACGCGCCGAACGCCGCATAGAACGGCAACGCCAACAGGTCCGGGTTCAGCAACAGGCCGAACCCGAGGCTCAGCACCACCTGCCCCAGTACCGCCATCCACGGCCCGAACCGCGGCTTCGAGGTCATGATCTGGTGCAGCCGGCGCAGTCCGAGCGACGGCGGGACCGTGCCGCGTTCCAACACCGTGACCAGGTCGTTGACCTGCGCGATCTGATCCAGCCGGAGGCTGCGGTTCGGCACCGAGACCAAGTCGACCTCGTCGGGACCCACCCGGAACAGGATCCCGGTGGGCATCACCATCGCCTGCACGTCGACGTCATAGGCGGCAGCGACGTCCTGCAGTGTTTCGGTCGTCGTCGCCGCCGAGTCCGCGCTGTTCAACAGGGCAACACCGAGCGCCCGCAGCAACTCGACCAGATCCGGCGGGATCGGTGGTGGTTCCCGCGCGATCCGGGGCATCGGCTGGGTGTCCTCGGGACCGAGCGCGCGCATGGTCGCCCTGATCTGGTCGCGCCAGCCGTACGACTTGCCCTCGCTCACGTGTGCAAGCATGCCTGCTCGCGGGTGCCGCCGGGGGTGAAGACTCAGTCCGCACCCGGGAGATTGCGGAAGATCGTCGGATTGACCAGGAAGTCTGCCCGGTTCGCCGGATGGTCCCGTTCGAAGAAGGCATCCTCGGCGTCCTGCCAGGCGACCAGCATGGGTCTGGATGATTCCCCGTCGCGCGTAACGGCTCGTTCCAGCCGCGTCGCCCGATCGCTGTCGCGCAACCACACGCTGACCCCCACCCGGAGACCGAGATCAGCGCGACCGCTGGAAACACCCTCCAGGATCAGCACATCTGTCACCGGGATATCCAGCCACCCGCCGGGGACCGGTTCGCCGCCCGTCCAGTCGGTGAGTTGAACACGGCCGGCCCGTTCATCAGCCAGCGGAGTCAGGACGCCGGCGTCGAAACGATCGAACCAGCCGAACGGATCGGCCCAGGTGGCCATCTCATCGGAGCGGAACAGGGTGACCGACAGACCCGCGTGTTCCTGCAGGTACGACGTCCAGATCCGGGCGAAGGTGCTTTTTCCGGAACCGGACGGACCGTCGACGACTCCCAACCTGGTCCGGCCCAAGCCGGGCGGGCGTCGTACCAGCAGCTCGGTGGCGAGCTCCGCCAGCCGGGCGGCATCGATCTTCCGTGCCTTCCGGCCACCTGCACTGCTCACCGTCAGGCGTCCACCGAGCGGCGTCCGGAGAATGCGCGACCGAGGGTGACCTCGTCGGCGTATTCCAGGTCGCCGCCGACCGGGAGCCCACTGGCCAGCCGGGTGACGGACAGGTCCGGGAACGTGCGCAGCAGGCGGCTCAGGTAGGTCGCCGTCGCCTCACCCTCGAGGTTGGGATCGGTCGCCAGAATGACCTCCCGCACCCCCGGCTCGGCGATCCGGGTGAGCAGCGGCGCGATCCGCAGCTGATCCGGCCCGATGCCGTCGATCGGCGAGATGGCCCCGCCGAGCACGTGGTATTTCCCTCGGAATTCCCTGGTGCGTTCGATCGCCGCGACGTCCTTCGGTTCCTCGACAACGCAGATGATGGCGTCGTCGCGGCGCGGGTCGTTGCAGATTCGGCAGCGGACGTCACCGGCGACGTTCCCGCAGATCTCGCAGAACCGGACCTCGTCCTTGACGCGCTGCAGGGCAACCTGCAGTTTCGTCAGATCGGTGGGATCAGCGGTGAGCAGATGAAACGCGATGCGCTGCGCGGACTTCGGCCCGATGCCGGGCAACCGGCCGAGCTCGTCGATCAGGTCCTGGACCGGGCCCTCATACACGGAGGATCAGGCCTCGCCGGGCTTGGATGAACGCGGGTCGGTATCCCCGTCGACAACTTCGGCGGTGCCTTCGACCTCATCGTTGTACTCATCATCATCATCATCATCGTCGTCATCGTCGTCGTCAGCGTCGTCATCGGCGATGTCGTCGAAGTCCTGCTCCAGCGCCTGCTGATCCCCGCCGAACCCGGGCAGCCCGGGGAAACCACCGAGGCCCAACGACGAGAGGTCGAGCGACCCGGCGAGCCCGCCGGCCACCGAACCCATCGTGGAGCTGGCCATGTCCTCCGCGGCGCGCCGGGCGTCGTGGACCGCAGCGACGACCAGATCCTCCAGCGTCTCCACATCCGACGGGTCGACAACGGAGGGATCGATCCGGATCCGCAGCAGGTCGCCACCGCCACTGACGACGGCCGTCACCAGGCCACCGCTCGCCGTGCCGGTGACCTCCGCCTGGGCCAGCGAGGCCTGCGCGCGTTCCATCTCGGCCTGCATCTGCTGGGCCTTCAGGACGATCTGGGTCAGGTCCGGCATGCCTGGCATCATGGTCAATCCCCAACTTCTGTCGACGGCTTGGTTGACTCGCGGGCGGGCGGGCGGGCGGTGGGTGAGCGGGCGGGCGGGTGGGTGGGTGAGTTGGCGGGCGGGCGGGCCGCGCCTGCGGCAGCGGCCCAACAGCCGCCCGACCCATCATGGTCGCCTTCTCTCCAGCCACAGTAGTGGGCGGCGCCGTCAGTCCCGGCAATCGCCGACCCACGCCGGCAAATGTCCCAGGGCATGGGCGCGCCGATGGCACAGTGGAGCCATGAGTGCCCGCAGGCCGATCGTGGCCATGACAAGAGTCGCCATTGCCGCAGCCGCCCTCGCCTGCGGCCTGGCTGTTGCGTCCTGCGCGCCGTCGACCACCCAGGCAGGGCCGCCGAGTAGCTCGGAAACGGCGGCCAGCTCGTCCCCCGCGCCGTCCGGCCCGCCGGTCACAGTGCCTGGCCTGTCCAGTGAGGCTCCCAGTCCGACAGCAGAGTCGTCCACGGTGCCGCCGACCACGGAGCCGCCGGCACCCGAACCCACCACGCAGGAGAGCACACCGGAACCGCCGCCCGCCCCGGAGCCGGCAGAACCGCCGCAGGTCGACGACCCGGCCGACGACTTCGTCCAGACCGAAGAGCCGGCCGCGCCGGCACCGGCACCAGCGCCCGCGCAGATCACCGGCGGCAAGGTGGTCGTCATCGATCCAGGGCACAACGGCGCCAACGGCGCCAATCCTGGCGTCATCAACAGCCTGGTGGACGCCGGATTCGGGGAGACCAAACCCTGCAACACCACCGGAACGTCGACCAACGACGGCTACCCGGAGCACGACTTCACCTGGGCCGTCGCGAACGATCTCAAGCCGATGCTGGAGGCCCAAGGCATCACGGTGATCATGACCAGGGACAGCGACGACGGGGTCGGCCCCTGCGTGGACAAACGGGCGGCGATCGGCAACAACGCCAATGCCGACGCGGTGGTGTCCATCCACGGTGACGGGGTGCAGTCAGAGTCCGATACCGGCTTCTACGTCATGACGGCGGTCCGGGATCCGGCCGGCGCGGCCATGTCCGCCCAGTCGGACGAACTGGCCAGGAGCATGCGGGACGGCCTGGTCTCGGCCGGCCTGTCCCCGTCGAACTACCTCGGCACCGACGGGCTCTGGGACCGGGACGATCTCGCCGGGCTGAACCTGTCCACCCGACCGACGGTGATGATCGAATCCGGCAACATGCGGGCCTCCAGTGACGCGGCCCTGATGAGCTCCGCTGCGGGGCAGCAGAAATTTGCCCAGGGCTACGCGAACGGGATCCTGAACTACCTCGCGAGCCGCTGAACCCTGACGTCGGCGCCAGCCGACGTTCAGAGACCCGCGTCGATTCCGCTGACCGGCGGCTCGATGTAGTCGGTGCTCTGCCTGCCGACCCGCCGGTTGCTGGGCTGGCCAGCGGAGAAGTCCAGGTCCTCCGCGACCGCGTGCGGCTGCAGTGCCCCGGCAGGCGATCTCGGTGGCGTAGTGGCAGGCCACCCGGTGCCCGGGCCGCAGTTCGATGAGCTCCGGCCGGTCGGTGTCGCACCGGGTCTCCTGCCGCCAGGGGCAGCGGGTATGGAAGCGGCAACCGGTCGGCGGGTTGGCCGGTGACGGCAGGTCACCGGTCAGCAGGATCCGCTCGCGCATGTCCTCGACCACCGGGTCCGGCACCGGCACCGCGGACATCAGCGCCCGGGTGTAGGGATGCAGCGGCTCCGCGTACAACGCCTCGGACGTCGCCTCCTCGACCAGCGCGCCCAGGTACATGACGCCGACCCGATCGGAGATGTGCCGGACCACCGCGAGGTCGTGCGCGATGATCACGTAGGTCAGGCCGAGGTCGGCCTGCAGGTCCTCCAGCAGGTTGATCACCTGGGCCTGCACCGAAACGTCAAGGGCCGAAACAGGTTCGTCGGCGACGATGAGTTCCGGGTTGACGGTCAACGCGCGCGCGATGCCGATCCGCTGCCGCTGACCACCGGAGAACTCGTGCGGGTACTTGCGCAGCGCCGTGTTCGGCAGGCCGACGGCGGACAGCAGTTCCCGCAGCCGGGCATTGGTCGCGGTGTCGGAGTCGGCCAGGCCGTGCGCCTTCATCCCCTCGACCAGGATCGACTGCACGGATTGCCGTGGGTCCAGCGAGGACAGCGGATCCTGGAAGATCATCTGCATCCGTTGCCGTGCCACCCGCAGCGGCTCGGGTTTCAGGGCGGCGATGTTCTCCCCGTCGAACAGCACACTGCCGCCGGTCGGCTCCACCAGCCGCAGGATGCCGCGACCGAGAGTTGTTTTGCCGCAACCAGATTCACCGACCAGACCATAGGTCTCGCCGCGCCGCACGGCCAGGCTGACACCGTCGACGGCGTAGACGTAGCCGATGGTCTTGTCGATCAGCACACCGCGCTTGATCGGGAAATGCACCTTGAGGTCGTTGACCTCCAGCAGGACGTCGGCGCCTGCGGTGATGGTGCTCAACGCGGCGGCGGGCGCATCCGCGGTCGGCTCGGAGACATGCCCCCGGGCACCGTGTTCTGCCTGCCCCGCAAGGTTCTCCGCGGTGGCCGCGGCCGCCGTCAGCTCGTCCGGCGAGGTCGCGAGTGGATCCCGGTCCCAGGCCCCCGTCATGATTGTTCCTTCTGCAGCGAGAAGACCGAGTCCGCCGCGGTTCCGGCCGTCGCCGGCACCACCGGATTGTGGCAGCGCAGCAGGTGCTCCCGTTGCTCGGCCAGCGGCACCAGCACCGGGCTGACCTCCCGGCAGGCATCGATCTCCCGGCTGCATCTGGGCGCGAAGGCGCAGCCGTTCGTCCATGGGATGTTGTCCGATACCGATCCCTGAATCGGCGTCAGCCGCTCACCGGACGGCGCGTCCAACCGCGGAATCGACTCCAACAGGCCGTGGGTATAGGGGTGCCGGGGCGAGGAGAACAGTTCGTGCCGGTCGGCCCGCTCCACCACCCGGCCGCCGTACAACACATTGACCTCGTCCACCAGGCCAGCCACCACACCGAGATCGTGGGTGATCATGATCAACGCGGTGCCGTGCTCGACCACCAGGTTCTTCAGCACGGCCAGGATCTGCGCCTGGATGGTCACATCCAGCGCCGTTGTCGGCTCGTCGGCGATCAGCAGCCGCGGCCGGCAGGCGACCGCCATGGCGATCAGCGCGCGTTGCCGCATCCCGCCGGAGAGCTGGAACGGGTACTCCTTGAGCCGTCGGGTCGGGTCCGGAATACCCACCGAGTCCAGCAGATCCCTGGCCTCGACCATGGCCGCCGACCGCTTCATCCCGCGGTGCCGCTCGAGCACCTCGGTGACCTGAATCCCGATGGGCACCACCGGGTTCAGCGAGGACAGCGGGTCCTGGAAGATCATCGCCAGGTCGCGGCCGCGGCGATCACGCATCGCATCCAGCGGCAAGGACAGCAGATCGGTGCCCTCGAAATCGACCGTGCCGGTGATCGTCGAGCCCCGCTTGGGCAGCAGTCGCATGATCGCCAGCGAGGTCACCGACTTCCCGCAGCCCGACTCACCGACCAGGCCGACGGTCTGCCCGGGGGCGACGGTGAAACTGACCTTGTCCACCGCGGTGAACGGGGCGACGCCCTTGCGGTTGAACTGCACGGACAGGTCGTTGACCTCGAGCAGGGCCGTCATCGCTTCACCGCCGATTCTTCGGGTCGATGGCCTCGCGGAGCGCTTCCCCGAGCAGGGTGAAGCCGAGCACCACGATGATGATCGCGCCGGCCGGCCAGAACGCCAGTTGCGGGTGCGAGTCGATACTGCCCTGCGCCTCACCCAGCATCTGACCCCACTCCGGCGCCGAGACATCCTGCGAGCCAAGACCGAGGAAGGACAACGCCGCCGCGTCCAGAATCGAGGTGGCAACCACCAGGGTGGCCTGCACGATCACCGGCGAGATCGAGTTCGGCAGCATGTGCCGGAAAACGATCGGGCCACGTTTGACGCCGAGCGCCCGCGCGGCCAGCACATGATCGGACTCCCGTTGCGCCAGCATCTGTCCGCGCAACAGCCGGGCGAACACCGGGATCTGCGGGATGGACACCGCGATGATCACGCTGGTCAGGTTGGGGTTGGTGAACAGCACCCCGATCGAGATGGCCAGCAGCAGGCTGGGAATCGACAGCATGACGTCGACGATGCGCATCACGACGGTGTCCACCCAGCCGCCGAACGCGCCGGCCAACAGGCCGAGGATCAATCCGCCGATCAGCCCGATCGCGGTGGCCAGGATGCCGACCAGCAGCGTCTGCCGGGCGCCGACGATCATCCTGGAGTACAGGTCGCGGCCCTGGGTGTCGCCGCCGAGCGGGAAGCCGTCCTGCGGCGGCGCGATCGCATTGCGGGCCCGGGATGTCTGGCCGATCAGCAGCTGGTCGCCCGGATCATGCGGGGCGATCCACGGCCCGATGATGGCCAGCACCAGGAACAGTCCGACGATCACCGCGCCGACCCAGAACAACGGGGAACTGCGAAGCCGCGACCAGGCGTCCTTCAGCAGCGACGAGCCCTCGTCGTCGGCGTTGACCAGGGCGTCGATGCGTTGCTTGCGCGCCCGGGAGAAGGTGGTGACCATCAGCGCGCCCTGATCCGCGGGTCGACCAGCGCGTAGGTCAGGTCGACGAGGGTGTTGATGATGACGAACGCCGCGGCCGCCGCCAGGATGACGACCTGGACCACCGGATAGTCCTTCTTGGTGAAGCCGAGGTAGAGCGCCTCACCGATGCCCGGGATAACCGAAGACCTTTTCGGTGAGTACGGCACCGGTCAGCAGCAGACCGGTCAGCAGACCGGTCACCGTGATCACCGGCAGCATGGCGTTGTGCAGGATGTGCCGGTTCCTGATCGTCTTGTCGGTCAACCCCTTCGCCTCTGCCGTGCGGACGAAGTCCTCCCCCTGCACTTCGAGCACGGAGGCCCGGGTGATCCGGAAGATCACCGCGAACGGAATGGTGCCGAGCGCGATCCACGGCAGGATCAGGTGCTTGACGGAATCCCAGGAGGCGTCCCATTCCCTGGTGATCAGTCCGTCCAGGACGAACAGTCCCGTCACCCTGGTGGCGTCGATGCCTGGCGTCTGCCGGCCGGACGGCGGCAGCACCCGAGCCGGACGGCGAACACGTACTTGAGCAGGAAGGCCAGGAAGAACACCGGCACCGCGATGCCGATCAGCGAGAACACGATCGAGCTGTTGTCGACGACGCCGCCCCGCCGCTTGGCAGCGATGTAACCCAGCGGGATGCCGAGTGCGAGGCCGAAGATCATCGCGCCGAGCGTCAGTTCGACGGTGGCACCGAATCGGGTGACGAACACATCCACCGCCGACGAGCCGGGCGAGACACCGGTCGACTGGCCGAAGTTGCCCTGCACGACCCGGCCGAGGAACTTGAAGTACTGGACGAAGATCGGCTGGTCGAGGCCGAGGACCGCGTTCAGCTCCTCGCGCTTCTCCGGCGTGGCCCGCTCCCCGAGCAGCGCGCTCACCGGCCCGCCCGGCAGGCTGCGCAGCCAGATGAACAACAGCAGCGACAGCACGAACAGCACCAGGATCAGCTGCAGCAGCCGGCGGATGGTGTATCTGAGCACAGAACCGCCTCCTCACCGATGCGCCTTCACGTTCGCGCGGATGACGAACGCCCACGCGGATCATCCCCCAACCCCAGCCGGGGATGATCCGCGCGGTACAGCTGGTGCTAGCTCTTGTAGGCGTCGACGAACTTCTCGTCGGTGAGCGGGCTTGGCGTGATGCCCTGCAGGTTCTCCGGCAAGCACCAGCGCCGGCGGCGACGACGAGATCGGGACGCCCGGCAGGTACTTCGCCATCAGCTCCTTGTTGATCTGGTCGTACGCCGCGTTGCGCGCCGTTTCGTCCGGAATCGCGTCAGCCGCCTTCAAGGCCGCAGACAGCTCCGGGCCCCAGGGCGCCGTTTCGGTGTTGAACTCGTTGTCACCGCGGGTGAAGAACGTTCCGATGAAGTTGTCCGGGGTGTTGTAGTCGCCGGTCCAGCCCAGGAGGTACAGATCCGCCTTGTGGGCTGTCCGGACGTCATCGAGATAGCCACCGTTCCACGGCTTGGAGATCTCGTTCACCGTGATGCCGACGGCCTCCAGGTCAGCCTTGAAGGCGGTGAAGACGCTCTTCGGGTCCGGCATGTAGGGCCGGGACACCTCGGTCGGCCAATAGAAGTTGACCGTCAGGTTGGACTGGCCCGCCTCGGCCAGCAGGTCCTTGGCCTTCTGCGGGTCGTAGTCGTAGGTCTGCACGCCCTCGGTGAACGGCTGGACGGTGTCCGGGTAGAAGATCGGCGCGACATTCGCACCGTCCGGCAGCTGCGAGGTGACGAACTGTTCCCTGTTCAACGCGTAGGCGATGGCCTGCCGGACCTTCAGGTCCGCCAGCGCCGGATTGTTCCCCTGAGTCATACCCATGTAGAGGATGTTGAACGGGGGCCGAATCGCCACGTTGAAGCCGGCCGACTTCAGCGCGTCCCAGTCGGCGGGGTTGGGCAGGTCGTAGCCGTCGATCGTGCCGGCCTGCAGTTCCTGCTTGCGCGCCGTCTCGTCCGGGATGATCTTGAAGATCAGCGTCTTCGACTTGGCCTTCTCGCCCCAGTAGTCGTCATTGCGCACCAGCGTGACGGTGTTGTTCGCCTTGTCGTACGCCTGGAACTTGAACGGTCCGGTGCCCGTCGGATGCTCCAGCGCGTACGCGGGGTAGACGAAGGAATCGCCTTCGGCCGTCACGTTGTTCGCGTCGTACTGCTTGAGTGCGGTGGGCGATTGCATCGAGTAGGACGGGAGGCCCAGAATCGACGGGAATTTGGAGGTGTACCGGCGTGAGCTTCACGACCGCGGTGCCGTCCTCGGCGGCCGTGCAGGACGCGTAGATGCTCGCCACCGGCTGCGCCGGCATCGTCCTTCTGGTCCTTGAACCCACCCATGTTGTCCGACCAGTACTGCGCCTGCGTGGCCCCGGCCCCGGTCTGGCTGTACATGCGATCGAGGTTGTAACAGACGGCCGCCGCATCCAAGGGAGTTCCGTCGTGGAATTTCACCCCGTCCTGCAGCGTGAAGGTCCAGGTCAATCCGTCACTGGATTTCTCCCAGGACTTCGCGAGCGCCGGCTCGACATCCGCGGTCCCCGGCTTGAACCCGACCAGGCCCTCGTTCATCTGCCGAACGACCCGGAAGGTCTCACCGTCGACGGCGTACAGCGGATCGAACATGCTCGGGGCACCTGCCGCGCCGAAGATGATCTGGCCATTCGGATCGGCCGGCACCGCCGGCGGCACTCGCGTCGCCTGAAGCCGAACCCGACGCGGCGGCCGCGCTCGATGCATCCGGTCGCGCTCGATTCGCTGCCGCGATCCGAACTGGCGCAGGCCGACAGGGTCAGGACGAGGGCGCCGGCCAGGCCGACTCCCATCAACAGATGACGTTTCACGCTTCTACTACCTCCAGGGCTGTGATGGTGAAGGTGCTGTTCCGTGCTGGTGATACTGCGCCGGGCGCGTTGCCCCGGCATGTGCTGACATCTCGGCCGCCGGCCGCCCGGGCACTTCGGGTGATTCCGTCGGCGCCGCTCGCGGCCCGCTGAAACCGTCAACGACCGTCGACTTCGACTGGTTCAGTGGCATCTGACCGGTTCGGCGCGCGGTCAGGCCTGGACGAACCGTAAACGGCAGTTCACCCGCAGATCAATTCCGTCACCGCATCGTTACCTAGATGCAGGCGCATCGAGAGCAGGAAATACGGACATTTCCGGCGCTCCGATGCAAATCTTCCCGAGGTTGCGCCTTCACCGTCCCGGTTCTGAGCGGCCGCGCTCCGGGCTGATGCGCCTCGATCCGGGTCGTCGGGCACCGTTAGCTCCGCCGACCGATAGCCGCATTTCCAGCCGCCGCCGACTACGGTGAAGGTTCGCGAGCGGCGGGTGACGACCCGTCGGAACGAGCGTCCGATCGGGCGCGAATCGAGGGAGAACACCCGTCATGACGACCGACGTGGCCGCTGCCGCCACCCCCGCCCCTTCCGCCGACACTCCGTTCAGCTGCCGGCGACGCCCTGGCCGGGACTGAACGCCCCGCTGGAGATCGCCGACCCGGAGGTCGCCGAGTACATCGGCCGCGAGGTCCGCCGCCAGCAGGAAACGCTGGAAATGATCGCGTCGGAGAACTTCGCCCCGGTGGCCGCGATGCAGGCCCAGGGCAGCGTGCTGACCAACAAGTACGCCGAGGGCTACCCCGGCCGCCGCTACTACGGCGGCTGCGAGAACGTCGACGTCATCGAGACACTGGCGATCGATCGCATCAAGGCGCTGTTCGGCGCCGGCTACGCCAATGTGCAGCCGCACTCCGGCGCGCAGGCCAACGCCGCTGCCATGCAGGCGCTGATCAAGCCCGGCGACACCATCCTCGGGCTGTCCCTCGCGCACGGCGGGCACCTGACGCACGGCATGCGGATCAACTTCTCCGGGCTGCTCTACAACGTCGCCGCCTACGAGGTGTCCAAGGAGGACTACCGGATCGACATGGACGAGGTGTCCAGGCTGGCCCGGCAGTACTCGCCGAAGTTGATCATCGCCGGGTGGTCCGCCTACCCGCGGCAACTCGACTTCGAGCGGTTCCGGGCGATCGCCGACGAGGTCGACGCCTACCTGATGGTGGACATGGCGCATTTCGCCGGTCTGGTCGCCGCCGGGCTGCACCCGTCACCGATCCAGCACGCCCACGTCACCACGACGACGACGCACAAGACCCTCGGCGGGCCGCGCGGCGGCGTGATCCTGTCGAACGATCCGGCGATCGCCAAGAAGATCAACTCCGCGGTCTTCCCAGGTCAGCAGGGCGGTCCGCTGGAGCACGTCATCGCCGCGAAGGCCGTTGCCTTCAAGATGGCAGCCGACCCGTCGTTCATCGAACGGGCGGACCGGACCATCCGTGGTGCCCGCCTGCTGGCCGAACGGCTGATCGAGTCCGACGTTGCCGATGCCGGCATCAAGGTGCTCACCGGCGGCACCGACGTGCACCTGGTGCTGGTCGACCTGCGGGAATCCGACCTGGACGGTCAGGCGGCCGAGGACCGGCTGCATTCGGTGGGCATCACCGTCAACCGCAACGCGGTGCCGTTCGACCCACGCCCGCCGATGGTGACCTCGGGGCTGCGGATCGGCACGCCGGCGCTGGCCACCCGGGGGTTCACCGATCGCGACTTCGTCGAGGTCGCGGACATCATCGCCACCGCGCTGATCGCGCCGGTCGGCGAGCTGGACCATGCCGTGCGGGACGCCCTGCAGGCCAGGGTGACCGCGCTGACCATCGAGCATCCGCTCTACCCGGGACTCGGGGTGGTGGTGTGACGTCCCCGAACGGCCAGCCACGGATCGAGAAGGTCGTCACCTCGGGCACTTTCAGCCTCGATGGTGGGACATGGGAGGTCGACAACAACGTCTGGCTGCTCGGTGACGACGAGGACGTCCTGGTCATCGACGCGGCCCACGATGCCGACGCGATCAAGGTGGCCATCGGTTCCCGGCGGGTGCACGCCATCCTGTGCACCCATGGCCACAACGACCACATCGACGCCGCACCCGCCCTGGCCGAACTGACCGGAGCGCCGATCTGGCTGCACCCCGCGGATGCCGCCCTCTGGGGAATGGCGCACCCGGTCCGGCAGCCCGACGGCGAACTGCATGCCGGTCAGGTGCTGACGATTGCCGGGGTCGATGTCGAGGTGCTGCACACGCCTGGGCACTCCCCCGGCGCCGTGTGTTTCTCTGCACCGGCGCTGGGCGTCGTCTTCAGCGGTGACACCCTTTTTGCCGGCGGCCCGGGTGCGACCGGACGGTCGTTCTCGGACTTCCCGACGATCATCGAATCGATCTCGTACCGGTTGCTGAACCTGCCGCCGGCGACAGTGGTGCACACCGGACACGGCGACGACACGACGATCGGCGCCGAGGCGCCGAACCTGGACGAATGGGTCGTTCGCGGGCACTGATCGGGCACCGGGTTCGGCAGCCTGGTCAGTCCGGGTTGACCACCATCGCGGAGCCGCCACCGCGCCGGATGGTTTCCGCGGCGGCTTCGAACCTGCCGCCTGGGAGCAGTCGGATCGCTGTCGCGGCGCCGATCTCAGGGGTCGGGCTCAGCACGTGGCCCAGTGCGGTCAGTCCCGCCCTGTCGGGGCTTGCGATGACTGCCGGCTCGGCCTGCGTGCTGGCGCCATTCCGCGACGAGATTCGCGGTGCGGCAATGGCATCCACCAGCGACAGGTCACGGTCCAAAGTTCCCAGCAGCACCTGGGTGACGGTGGTGATGATGGTTGCTCCACCGGGCGAGCCGACCGCGAGCACCGGCGTGCCGTCCTGCAAGACGATGGTCGGGCTCATCGACGACCGCGGACGCTTGTTCGGGCCGGGCAGGTTCGGGTCCGGTACCCCCACGGTGAGGGGCACGAAGTTGAAGTCCGTCAATTCATTGTTGAGCAGGAAGCCGTAGCCGGGAACGGTGATCCCGGAACCGCCCGTCGACTCGATCGTCAGGGTGTATTCCGCGACGTTTCCCCACTTGTCGGTCACCGTGAGGTTGGTCGTGCCGTGTTCCTCGGGTGAAGGTTGCGTGACACCCGTTGCCGCACCGCAGGTGTCATATTTGCCGTCCGGGTTGCCGAATGGAATGGGCCGGGCATGCGCCGCCGTGGGGTCGAACAGTTGACAGGCCCGCTCGCCGGCGAACCCCTGGGACAGCAATTCGCGAACCGGCACACCGTGGACGTCGCCCACCCACCGGTTGCGGTCCGCGAAGGCGGTTGCGGTGGCCTCGGCGAACCGGTGCAGGTACTGCACCTGATCAACGTCGGACAGGTTCTCACCGGTCTGCCGACCGTAGGCCTCGACCAGGTTCAGCGATTCGCCGACGGCAATGCCACCTGACGACGGCACCGGCATCCCGTACACCTCCAACCCCTGGTACGTCGAACGGGTCGGCTGTTCAATCCTGGCCTGGTAATGCCGAAGATCGCCGCGGGTGATCTGCCCGGGGAAGACGCTCACCCCCGGCGCTGTCGCCGGCTGCCGGGAGGCAGCCACGACCGCCGCCCCCAGTTCGCCGTTGTACAGGGACCGCACTCCGTCCTGCCGCAAGGTGCGGTACGCCCGAGCCAGATCTGGATTGCGGAAGATACTGCCGACCGCAGGGACGTTGCCGCCCGGCAGGAATGTGCGGGCCGTCGCCGGGAAGAGTTCGAACCGCGCCTTGTTGTCGGTCGTCTGCTGGGCGTACGTCGCGTCGACCACGAACCCGCGTTCAGCCAGCTGCTCTGCCGGCCGGAGCAGATCCCCCAATTTCCGCGTACCGAACTGGCGGGCCGCCTTGTCCCACAGCGCAGGCGTGCCTGGCACACCGACCGACAGTCCGGAGTTGACAACGGCGGTGAAATTCAACGGCGCACCGGCAGTGTCGGTAAAGGTCCGGTCGGTGAAGCTGGCCGGTGCAGCCTCCCGGCCATCGATGGTCCGGACGATGCGTTTGCGCGCGTCGTAGTACACCAGGAAGCCACCGCCACCGATGCCGGCGGAGTACGGCTCGGTGACGCCGAGGGCCGCCGCCGTGGCGATGGCGGCATCGGCCGCATTGCCGCCGGCCCGCAGGACGTCGATGCCGACCTGACTGGCGTCGGCGTCCACGCTGGCGACTGCCCCGCCATCGCCGCTCATCAGGGGCACCTTCGGCAGCTGCGGCGACCTGTTGCCGACAACGGCGGCCGAGTCCGCGAATGTGTCCGTCGGGGCAGCCGTCGCTACCGACGCCCAGGGTCCCAGCAGCAACGCAGCGGTCAGCGCGATGAACGAGACGCGCCGGGCAACAGAACTGATCATGGCTACCTCCAGCGGCGTAGGTCGGCCGACAAATGCCAACGAGCCAGTGACACGCGGTGAATGTCTGACTACCTTCCGCCACTATCCTTGGACGCGCCACCGGAGCGTCACCAGGTTCGCCGCATCCGCTCCTCGCCAACAGCCGGATTGCTGGGCAGCGGTTGCCGCTGGCCCGTTCCGACGAAGCCAAGTCGTTCGTAGAGCCGTCGCGCTCTGGCGTTGCCGTCGACCACCCAGAGGACCACCCCGTTCGCTCCCGCAGCCCGTGCGGCGTCACACACGGCTTCCACGAGCTGCGTCGCGACCTGGGTACCGCGCCACTCCGGGGCGACCCACATCCCGACCAGGTGACGCTCGTCCGGCAGACAGTCCTGCGTGATGATCGCCGCCATCCCGACCGCCCGGGTACCCGACAAGGCGAGGAACCAGGTGCCGGACGCCACCCTCGCCTGCCACTCGGCATCATCGAAACGGGCTTCCCGGGCGAACGTCGACCCGAAGGCGGACGGCGATTCAGCCAACGCACGCAGCCTGACGTCCTTCGCGATCCGCCAGTCCGCCGGCGATGCCGGGCCGACTCGGATGTGCGGCACGCCTCTTCTCCTCGGTCGCCGCTCAGGCCGGCGGATCGAGCCGGCGCGCACCGAGCTCGGCGGACAGCAACGCGATGGCAATTTCCTCGGGGTCACGCACGGGCGCACCGATCGCCTGCGGATCAGGCGGTTCGCCGTAGTCGTCGGGGATGTCGTCATCCTCGGGAGGTGGCGGGGGCGGCGGCACCGGGTCTGCCCCCCGGTCACCGGACAGGCTGGCGCTCGGCGGTCCGCCGGTCGATCCCCGGGGTGGACCGCCGGTCTTGACCGCCGAATTGCCGCCGCCATCGCAGCGGATGATCCAGTTGACGCCGAGTACCTCCTTCAACGCCGCGCGGAGCACGTCCGAGTTCGTCGACTCCATGACCCGACGAGCCATTACCGCCGACGGCATGGCGATATGCAGCACTCCCGACTCAACGGCGATCACCGTGGCGGCCTCCAGGATGGCCTGTGTGGTGCGCCGCTGGCGCTTCACGGCGGCGAGCACCTCGGGCCATACCCGTCGGACGTCGGTGACGTCGATCGCTGCCGCGGCGGTCGGCGAGCTCGACGGGACCGCCGCCGGAGCCGCGCTGTCCGCCGCGCCGGGTGGCGCGGCGGGGGGTGGCCCAGCGGAAGGTGGCCCAGCGGAAGGTGGCCCAGCGTGCGGTGACCCAGGTTGAGGTGGGGCAGTGGGGGTCGGCGCGACGGAAGGTGACGCCTGTGGCGGCGACGGCTCGCGTGTTGCGGGCCGCTCAGGTGCAGGCGGCTGCGCTGCCGACTCAGCGGGCCGCGCCGACGCTGGGGGACGATCGACCCCGGGCCGGCTGTCCGAGCTCAGCCGCGGCCGGACCGGCAGGCCGAGATTCGGCCCGGCAGACGTCGGTCGGGTGGGCCTTTCCGTTGTGCCGGAACGGTTGTCGGCGGGTGTGGCCGGCGGGGGCCTGCGCGGTTCCGGAACGCGGGTCGATTCGGGTGTCGTCGGCGGCGCTTCCCCCACCGAAGCCTCCGCCGACGGCTGCGGTCGACCCCGCACCGCCCCCGGTCCTGCTGCGACCGCGGTATCGGTGACCGAACCGCCGGCGATCTCCATCCGCCGTTCCATTCGTTCCAACCGTTGCAGCAGCGCGGCATCGCCGGTCGATGCGCCCGGCAGCAGCATCCGGGCGCAGAGCAGTTCCAGCACGAGCCGGGGCGAGGTCGTCCCACGCATGTCCACCAGCCCGGTGTGCATCACCTCGGCCAGCCTGGTCAGCGTCGCGATCCCGAGCCGCTCCGCCTGTCCGGTCATCGAATCGAGCTGGTCCTCCGGGGCGTCGATCAATCCCTTGGCGGCCGCGTCCGGAACCGCGTTGATGATGACGAGGTCGCGGAGCCGTTGTAGCAGGTCGGCGGCGAACCGGCGTGGGTCGTGACCGGCCTCGACGACCCGGTCAACCGCACCGAACATGGAGGCCCCGTCGCTGGCCGCGAGCGCGTCGACGACCTCGTCGAGCAGGGCCGCATCGGTCACGCCGAGCAGGGCAACGGCGCTGCGATACGTCACACCGTCCGGACCGGCGCCCGCCAGCAACTGATCGAGCACGGACAACGAATCCCTGGCAGAACCGCCGCCGGCCCTGATCACCAGCGGGAAGACGGCCGGTTCGACGACCGCACCCTCTTCGGCGCAGAGCCGTTCCAGCAGGGCACGGAGCGTCGTCGGCGGGATGAGCCGGAACGGGTAGTGGTGGGTGCGGGACCGGATCGTGGTCAGCACCTTGTCCGGTTCGGTGGTGGCGAAGATGAAGACCAGGTGCTCCGGTGGCTCCTCGACGATCTTCAACAGGGCGTTGAAACCCTGCGTCGTCACCATGTGCGCCTCGTCGATGATGAACACCCGGTAGCGGGACTCGGCCGGCATGTAGAAGGCCTTGTCGCGCAGGTCCCTGGTGTCGTCGACGCCGCCATGGCTGGCCGCGTCCAACTCGACGACATCGAGCGAGCCGGGCCCTTCGGGCGCCAGGGCGATGCAGGAACCGCAGACCCCGCACGGGTCCGGGGTCGGGCCCTGCACGCAGTTCAGCGACCGGGCCAGAATCCGCGCGGATGACGTCTTGCCGCAACCGCGAGGGCCGGAGAACAGATAGGCGTGATTGATCCGGCCGGCCGCGAGTGCCGTGCGCAGTGGCTGCGTCACATGCTCCTGCCCCACCACCTCGGAAAAGGTCGCGGGTCGGTATTTACGGTAGAGAGCGAGCGCCACGAACCGAGGCTACGGCAGGGGGACGACACCCCTCCACACCCGGCAATCCATGGCGAATCGGGCAAAAAAGGGGACCCCCGCACCCGCCAGAGCTCACGGACCCTTGCTGCCTTCCGGCCCTGGGGGGGTTGATGAGATGGACGCCGCGGGGGTCCGGCGAACAGTCTAGCCGTGGTCGGAGGCAGTGCCGAACCGGTCTTGAAAGTGTGCTCTGAGGGCGGCAGGTGGACGGATGCCAGCCGACTTTGGGCCTGAAGAAATAGACGCCGTCTGCGGCGCCGAGGTTGCGCTGAATCAGCGGTTCTACAGTGCGTCGAAGGGCACACCCCGAATCGCCGCATTGACCCCTGACCTGCGCGCATAATCGATTCAGATGGATCGAAGAGGTTGCCCCGGGGCGGCCCCCATCGACAAGACGAGGCCCCGGACCCGAAAAGGAGAACCATCATGCTGAACAACCTGAAAGACACCTTTGTTGCCCACCGCGCCGCCCACGCTGCCCATCGCCGGCTCGAGCACGAACTCGCCGACTTCAGCTCGCCCAACGACCGGCTGGAAATCGAAACGATCGCCGATCGCTACAGCGACACCGACTCGCTCGAGGTTCGCCAGATTCTGTTCCGGCTGGCCGGCTGAAACGGTTGACCTGGCCGGCCCCATGGCGGGGTCGGCGAAAGGGCTTGCGGGTGGTGGCGGTGCTCAGGCATCCTGACAGCAGTGAGCACAGGCTGTGCTAACACCGCGGTAGTGACAGACCACAAGGGAGTGCGATCGGTGACACATCCGATTGGCTCCCTTTTGTCGTTCCGGACGGTCTGAGGCCGTGCCGAGCTGGCTCGAGGGCAAGCCGTTCGCCATCACCTTCGCGGTGCTGTTCGGCATCGTCCTGCTGCGTGCCCAGGCCACCTACTGGCTGGGCCGCGGCGTGACGACGGGGGCCATGCACACTTCGCTGGCAACCAAGCTGACCAGCCCCAAGGCCACCAGGGTGATCACGGCGCTGAACCGCTGGGGATCGCCGCTGGTCACCGTGTCATTCCTCACCGTCGGCCTGCAGACGGTGGTGAACGCGGCCGCCGGACTGATCCGGATGCCGTGGGTCAGGTACACCGTTGCGATGCTGATCGGCTGCGTTGCCTGGGCCGCGATCTACGCAACCGTGGGCATCGCCGCGGTCGAGGGCATGATCGCGCTCGCCGCACATTCACCGTGGGCACTCGGCGGAGTGGTCGCGGTCGTGATCGGAGCAGTGATCGCTGTCATTGTCCTGCGACGACGCCGCAGCGACCCTGCTGCTGACCAGATGGTCGGCGAGACCAGCTCCTGCCCGTAGACTGCTCCGCGGTGTTCTTGCCAAGAAGTAGCTCAGGAGGATTCGCCTAGTGGCCTATGGCGCACGCTTGGAAAGCGTGTTGGGTTAACGCCCTCGGGGGTTCGAATCCCCCATCCTCCGCCAGCCTCACCAGGCAAACCAATCAAGGCCCGGCCCGCAGCACGTCGCGGGACCGGGCCTTTGGTCTGTGCTGCCATCTGGACAGTCCTATCAGCGGCCCCACAGCAATCGCCGACCGTTGGTGCCGAATCCCGATGACGAGCCGGAGATGAATCTCAGCGTGAAGATCTCCCAGTCCACGTCACGGGTGCTGCCGGTTGCCGGTCCGGGCCAAGATGGAGGGGTGATTCAGTCGCCGGGAAATGAACTCGTCGTCGATGCCGCCGTTGTTGATGGTGCGTCGCATCGCTCGGTGGTGGATTCGCTGCGGAACGCCATCATCACGGGCGAGCTGGCGCCGGCACCCGGTTGATCGAAGACGCGCTTGCGGAGCAGTTCGGGGTGTCCCGGGTGCCGATCCGGGAGGCGCTTCGCCAATTGGAGAGCGAGGGTTTCATCACCTCCGAGCGGTACCGCGGGGCGACGGTGTCGACCGACCTCGACCCGGGACACGTTGGAATTGATGCAGGTTCGACGGGGGCTGGAGGTGCTGGCTGCCCGGCAGGCGGCCGAGCACCGCGGGGAGCCGTTCGGGGACGAATTGCGTTCGGTGGTGGCGCGGGGGCAGGAGGCCGGGCGCCAGCATCAGGTGGACCGGTTGCCGCCGTTGATCATGGAGTTCCACGAGGTGGTCGCGAAGGCGTCGGGGAACCGGCAGTTGCAGCAGATGCTGCACCGGGTGCTGCAGCGGATCGCCTGGGGCTTCGAAATGGACATCGAAGACCGCATCGATTCGTCCTGGGCCGACCACTCGGCGGTGGCGCTGGCGATCCTGAGTGGGTCGCCGGTCCAGGCGGGTTACCTGATGGACGAACACATCCGTAAGGACGAGGACCTGTACCGGCGCAAAAAGGACATTTCGTAACGAGGGTCGTATACGACCCGTCAAGCTTGTCATCCGCTCTCGTATACGACACGCCGACGACACTCCGTACAGAAACACTACTTGTGCGTCTCGCAACACCGATGTTACGTTGGTCGTATACAAAATTGGTGACCCGGTCGACAGGGTCGGAATTCATTTCCACCGACAACGCGCTCCCTCCCAGTCCGCCGGCCCGTGCCGCGGTCTTCCCCCCGCCTGGAGGCGTCACCAATGTCCACTGAACCTGACACCAGCACCAAGTCCTCGACATCGAACTCGACCGCGGCATCCTCTGGTCACCGAATCGGAGGTCCACAACAATCATTCGGCTCTGCCGGCGGTACTCGACAAGATCGGTTTCACCCGGGCGCAGTTCTGGGTGCTGATGTTGATCATGGCCGGGATGTTCTTCGACACCCTGGAGCAGAACTCCACCGGTGCCATGGGCACCAACCTGAAGGACGCGCTCGGGATCGACAACGATCAGCTCGCGTTGATCAACACGGCCACCGTGATCGGCGGGTTGATCGGCCGGCTGGTCGGCGGTTACCTGGCCGACAAGTACGGTCGCCGGATCTCCCTGGGCTTCAACCTGCTGCTCTACACGTTGGGCGGGTTGATCAGCGCGGTCGCGATCAACTACGAGATGCTGCTGGCGAGCCGGCTCATCGTGGGCATCGGGCTGGGCGGTGAATTCACCGTCGGCATCGCGATGCTGTCCGAGATGGTCGCCACCCGGTACCGCGGCACCCTGGTGTCCTTCCTGAACATCGGCTCCGGCGGCATCGGGAACTTCCTGTCCTACGGCATCTTCTTCCTCATCCTCGGCCCGTTCGCCGGCTTCTTCGGCGGCGACGAGCACGGTGTGGCGGTGGACCTACGTGCTGCTGGCCCTGCCGGCCCTGCTGGTCGTCGCGTTCCGCCGCCGGCTGCCCGAATCCCCCCGCTTCCTGATCTCCAACGGCAAAGTCGACGCGGCGAACCGGGAACTGACCCGACTGGCCTCCAACACGCTGCGCAAACAACCCGCGGATGCACCGGTCACCCCGTACCTGACCACAGGCGGACGTCCCGATCAAGCAGCCCAGCGTGAACCCGGCAGCGGTGTTCCAGGGCAAGGCCCTGCCCCGCACCCTCGCCCTCGGTGCGGCGTCCTGGATGGCCTTCGGCGCCCAGGTGACCTTGAACTTCCTGATGCCGACCCTGCTGGTGTCCAAGGGCTACTCCATTTCCGAGAGCCTGCTGTTCACCATGATCATGAACATCGGCAGCCTGCTCGGTGCCTGCGCCGCCGCGTTCCTGGCCAGCCGGGCACCCCGCCGGGCGGCGGTGACCGGCGCCGCGATCCTGGGCTGCATCACCGCCGTCGCGTTCGCCCTGTTCGCCGAGACCACCCCGCTGATCCTGATCCTGGGCGCCACCTTCCAGTTCTTCACCATGCTGCTGAACACCACCCTGGCGGCCTGGTCACCCGAGGTGTTCCCGACCTCCATCCGCGCCCAGGGCACCTCGATCGTCAACGGCATCGGCAACATCGCCGGCGCGATCATGCCGTTCGTCGCGCTGTTCCTCTTCGACAAGTTCAGCCTGGCCGGCGTTTTCATGATGGTCGCCGTCATGTACGCGCTGCTGATCGTCGCCGCCCGGTTCAGCCCCGAAACCAAGGGCCGCTCCCTGGAAGAAGTGAACGAGGAACGCCTCTAGCCCCATCACAACCGCCCACACCGAAAGACCCACCACAGCGCGCCCGTTCGGGGCGCCCGCCGAAAGGACATGTCATGCAGCACCTGAAGATCTCCGCCACCGCCCGCGGCCTGAACTACCTGCCCGAGTACTACGCCCAGGCCAGGGGCCTGTTCACCGCCCACGACCTGGAGGTGAGCAACGTCGCCCGGGACCCGTGGACCGGGGTGCTGGACGACCTGGAGAGCGGCGCGGCGGACGTTGCCCTCGGCGGGCTGTGGGTGCCGGCGATGTTCGCCGGCTCCGGACGGCACTACACGGTGATCGGGCAGCTGAACCACCAGTTCCCGATGGCCATCGTCACCCGGCAGCCGGCCCCGGACTTCACCCTGGGCTGGCTCACCGGGAAGACCGTCCTCGCGCCCGGGGCCGGTGGCAGCGCCCCGTACGAGTTCACCGCCGGCCTCATGCGGGAGGCCGGGGTGGACCCGTCCGGCACCAGATTCGTCCGTGACCTGTCCACCGCGATGCTGGTCGAACTGTTCGAGGCCGGCCTGGGCGATGCGATCATCGCCGACCTGGTCACGGCAACCGTGTTGCAGGACAAGGGTTTCGGGCACATCTCGTTCGAACACGCCAAGGCCGGCGGGATCATGCCGAACAGCGTGTACTACTGCCGGACCGAACGGCTCGACGAACTCGCGCCGGCCCTGACCGCGTTCGTGACCGCCGTCGGCGAGGCCATGGACGCGCTCACCGACGCCACCGTCGACTCGGTCACCGACATCCTGACCGACATGTGGCCCGACGTCCCGCTCACCGCCTTGAAGTCGGCAACCGTGAAGCTGCTGGCCAGCCACACCTGGGACACCACCAGCGTCGACCCCGCGGCGTGTGACCGGTGGACCGGGATCCTGCAGGACGCCGGCCTGGTCACCACCGCACCCTCGTTCGACGACCTGATCACCACCAGGTTCACCGCCGCCAGCCCGGTACCGGTCGGCTGACCCACCCCCACTCACCCGCCCGACTCGACGATTCACGGGAAGGAACCCCGATGACGCTGTTCTTGTCCGCGTCCGACGTCGATGACCTGCTCAACACCAAGGAGGTCATCGACGCGGTCGAGCAGGCCCACGCCGACCTGGCCACCGGGGTCTGTGTCCAACCACCGATCACCACCCTGGACGCACCCGGTTCGGACGCCAGATTCCTTCCCATGACGGCGGTCTCGGCCCGCCACGACCTGGCCGTCGTGAAGTTCATGGCCGACATCCCGAGCAACCGGGAACGGGGGCTGCCCGCGCAACGGTCGATGATCATGGTGAACTCCGCATCGACCGGGGAATGCCTCGCGGTCATCGACGGGAAGATCCCCACCCGGGACCGCACCGCCGCCGCCAGCGCGGTCGCCTCCCGGCACCTCGCCCGGCCCGACAGTTCCGTCCTCGGACTTGTCGGGGCCGGGCAACTGGCCCGCGAACACGTGGCCTACCTGTCCAGCGTGCTGCCCATCGAACGGGTCGTGGTCTGGTCCAGGTCCGCCGGCCACGGTCCGGCAGTTCCGGGACGACATCGCCACCGAGGGCCTCCCGGTGGACGCCGTGACCACCCCCCGGGAGGTCTTCGACACGGCGGACGTCGTGTGCACCCTCACCCCGTCCCGCACCCCGATCATCGACGGCCGGTGGTTCCGGCCCGGTCAACACATCAACGCGGTCGGTGCCCCACCCCGCGCCGACCACCGGGAAATCGACTCCCACGGAATGGCCAGGGCCACGATCGTCGTCGACGACTACGAGATCTCGATCCAGAAATCCGGTGACAGCGTCCTGGCCCTTGCCGACGGCGCGATCGAGAACGCCGACCTGCGAACCGAACTCGGCCAGGTCATCACCGGAGACGCCGCCGGGCGCACCAGCGCCGACCAGATCACCCTCTACAACTCCGTCGGCGTCGCCATCCAAGACCTCGCCATCGCCCGGCTCCTCATCGAACGCGCCCGCGAATGGGGCCGTGGCCGGGACATCGGCTGAACTTCCTCGATCGATGGTCACTACGACGAGGCCCGGTCCTGCTGCACACAGCGGGACCGGGCTTCTGTCTGCGTGCCGGAGCCAGTAACGACCAGCTACGCTCGACGCGATGAGCAGGATCTTCACCGTCAGCCTCGCTTCGGTCTATCCCCACTACGTGACGAAGGTCGAGCGGAAGGGCCGCACGAAGGCCGAACTGGACGAGGTGATCCGGTGGCTGACCGGCTTCGACGAGCCGGCGCTGGCCGACCATCTGGCAGCGGGCACCAGCTTCGAGGACTTCTTCGCCGACGCGAGGCTGAACCCGAATGCAACATTGATCAAGGGCGTGGTGTGCGGGATCCGCGTCGAGAACATCGAGGACCCGCTCATGCAAAAGATTCGCTACCTGGACAAGTTGGTCGACGAACTGGCCAAGGGCAAGGCCCTGTCCACAATCCTGCGGGCGTCACCCTCCAGCAACGACGTAGTCATCGGCTGACACCAGCCGGCGACACCCCGGACCGGAGAGATCAACTCACCGGGGCACCCTGCCGGGGCGGCAACGGGTCGTCCGGCCGGACGAGCCCGGATTTGAAGGCCGTGGCGACGGCCTGAGCCCGGTCGCGGAAACCCAGCTTCGCGAATATCCGGCTGACATGCGTCTTCGTGGTGCCTTCACCGACCACCAGGTAGTCGGAGATCTCCAGGTTGGACAGGCCGTGTGCGATCAGCACCAGCACCTCCCGCTCCCGGCTGGTCAGCGTGGAGAACTCCCCGGAGGTCGGCAACCCCGACTCGGGGCGCATCGCGAACTCATCGATCAGGCGCCGCGCGACGGCGGGGTCCAGCCAGGCCTCACCGGCGCCGAGCGCCCGAACCGCGGCAACCAGTTCGGTCGGGGCGGCGTCCTTCAGGATGAACCCGGACGCCCCCGCCCGGAGTGCCGCATAAACCGCCTCGTCGACGTGAAAGGTGGTCAGCACCAGCACTCGTACCTGGTGCTCGTCCGGCCCGGCTGTTCGGCTGACGATCTGCCTGGTCGTCTCTACACCATCCATCACCGGCATCCGCACGTCAGTGATCACGACGTCGGGCCGGGTGCTCACCACCAGATCGATCGCCGCCGCACCACCGCCGACGTCGGCGATCACCACGATGTCCGGCTCCCCGCTGAGCAGCATCGCGATACCGGATCGGACGATCGGCTCGTCATCGATCAGTACCACCCGGATCACGGGTCGACCCTGGCCATCCGGGTGGTGGTTGCGGGCGGCTCCAGCCGGTCGGCGGCCGAAGCGCCCCCGCTGGGCTGCGTCGGGATCACGGGGTGCCCCGCGTCACCGGCCGGCACCGACGGTTGCGGGACAGCTGGCGGCACGACGGAAAGGGGGAGCACGGAAAGGGGCAACCGCGCAGCAACGCGGAACCCGCCTGCAGCCGTCGGACCGGCCAAGAACTCACCACCGGCGATGGCAATCCGCTCCCGGAGACCGGCGAGCCCGCTACCGGTGGACATCTCCGGCGCGAGGTCCGACGATCCCTGACCGTCGTCCTCGACGGCGACCGTGATCTTTTCCGGGCCCCACTCGATCGACACCGTCGCGTGTGCACCGGCGCCGCGGTGTTTGGTGACGTTGGTCAGTCCCTCCTGGACGAGCCGGAAGGCCGCCAGGTCGGTACTGGTATCGAGGCGACGCTGGGTTCCGCGGACATCCAGGGTGACCGCCACTCCGGACGCCCGGACGGACTGGATCGTCGTCTCCAGTTGCGCGAGCCCGGGCAACGGGGACCCGGAACGGATCAGGTCGGTGCCGTCCTCGCGGAGCAACTCCAACAACCGCCGGAGTTCACCCATGGCCTGCTGGCCGGACTCTTCGATGGTGGTCAGGGACTCCTTGGCGCGGACCGGATCGGTGTCCACCACGCGCTTTGCGCCGGCGGCGTGCAACACCATGATGGTGACCGAATGGGCGACGATGTCGTGCAACTCGCGAGCGATCCGCAGCCGCTCGGCGGACACCGCACTTTCCGCCTCCGCCCGCTGCTCCTCGACCTGGAGGATGTGCTCGACCTGCAGGGTGTCGACCTGCCGGCGGTGCCTGCGCGCCCATCGGCCGATGCCCCAGGCCAGCACATCGGCGGCACCGTAGAACAGTGCAGATCCAACACCCGCGGTCACCTTTGCCTGCTCGGACGCCGCGCCGACCGCTTCACTGACCAGCAGGACGGTCGGCACCAGCATCGTGGCCAGCGCGAGCAGCGAGATCCGCAGTGACTTCAGCTCGGCGACGGCCTCCAGCGCGACCAGCAGCAGCAGTACCGGCACATACCGATCGGTGACGATCAGGGCCAGCACGGAATGCACCCAGATCACGGCGAAGATCGGGACCGGCGCCAGCCGGCGAAACACCAGCAGTGCGATGCCGACGGCCGAATAACCCACGAGAGCAACGCGCCCGGCCGGCGTCATGAGATCGGCCCGAAGCAGCGAGGAGAACAACAGGATGTCGAGAACAAAGACGACCGGCAGGATCACCAGGTCAATGCGCCGCAACCACGGCCGGGGTTCCACCACGAGGGTCGCGTCCACCTCGGGCGGGTACCGCTTCTCCCCGCTGGGTCCCATCCGCATGCCCATCTGATCAGCCCCGCCTATCAGCCCAGCCACCAGAAGGTATCGACCCAACCATCGCCGTCGACGGAATCAGTCTGGTCCGTGGCAGCGTTCGACGCCTCCCCCACAACTGGGTATGTGAAAGGCCCGGCCGCCCAGGCCGAAACCAGGCCCTGCGGTTGCCGCCAGCCACACACCCCTCGAGTGCGGCACGGCCACCAGGAACCAATGGCACTCTCACAACATCGAGTTCAGTCTTCCGGCTGCGCAGACGGCGATCGTCAGCCCCGGGTCCTATCTGACGCCTACATCCACGGTCATAGAAACGAGCCGGTCGTATACCCGTGGATAGAGGACTCGCGGGTAGCCGTCTGGACTGGTTCCGCATCTCGAAATTGTGCATCTCGATCAGCCGCTGGGACCGAAGCGCTCAACCCTGACATCCGCCGACGGGCACCCGAGTTCGACGAGAAGGCTGCTGGCGAACTCCGCGAAAGCGGCCGACCCACAGACGAAGGTGGTGGCACCGCCAATCACGAGTGGTTGCAGTTCGGCGGCGGTGAGCCGACCGGCCGGCCGGCCCGGCTGGTCGGTTCGGGACAGGGCGATCCTGGCGCCGGCCGCCGCCAGTTCATCGGGATAGGGCAGGTCGGGCAGGCTGCGCGCAGACACCGCGAGATGCAACAGATCGGAACGGCCGAGCACCGCCGCATGTCGCAGCATCGCCACCAACGGGACGGCCCCACTGCCGCCCGCCACACCGACCGCGGGTGACGATCCGTCCCAGACGAACCAACCACCGATCGGGCCGCGTACCTGCAGGTCGTCACCGGGTTCGACGACGTCGGCCAGGAAGCCCGATACCTCACCGTCCTCGAGCCGTTCGATCCAGAGTTCGACCAACCGATCCGACGGCGGCGACGCGATCGAGTACGAACGCTGGGCCACATAGCCGTCGTCGGCGGTCAACCGGATCACGTAGTGCTGGCCGGGCAGGTGGTCCACCCGGTTCGCCACATCCAGCCGCAGCAGCACCGACCTGGGTGTGGGGTGCTGCACCTCGACGACGCGGGCGGTCGTCCAACCGCCGATCGGCGCGGGACGGGGGTCGGTGCGCGGCCGGGCGAGCTGCGCCTCATCGGCGGCGACTGCATCAGTCACATTGACCTCTCCGGCTCAAGGGCGTTCACGTGATGAGCAAATCTCCCGTCATTATCCAGGCCGGCAATTTCGGTGCTGCCTCACCGACGGATCACCAATCCGTGGGAACCTGGTTGCCACATCCAGTGAACGCCCCGGGGGTGACGTGATTCGCCGCACAGACGCCGGTATCAGAATTCAGGCGGCCCGGACCGCCAAGGAACTGGCCGGTCAGATCACTCCGATCAAGTCGTTGCGCCAGCAACGAAACCGATTCGCGATGGAAGTGGAACAGCTGCGGACGGAGGCTGCTGCCAGGCAGCGCGAGCTGGCCGTACTACAGGAGCAGGTCGCGACGTTGACGGACCAGCTGCGGACCGGGTCAATCCCGGTGGTCGACCATGCCGACGAACAGGACGCGAGTGAGACCGAGGTCCCCGTGACTGCCATCGAAACCGAGGGAACGGTCGTCCTCGGCTTCCCGCCCGGACACTATTACTCACCGATTCCGGACCTCGCGCAGGTCAGGCTCCGTGCCGAGGCAATATTCGATGGCCCGTTCGACGTCCCCGGCATCGACATCGAACCGGCCCGCCAGCTGGCAAGACTCGAGGAATTCGCCGGTTATTACTCCGAGCTGCCGTACCCGGAATTCGGAAGGGCCGCCGAAGCACGGTATACGTTCGACAATGGCTTCTTCGGCTACGGCGACGCAATCGTCTACTACTGCATGCTCCGTTCGATCCGGCCGAATTCCATCATCGAGATCGGATCGGGATGGTCGTCCGCACTAGCGCTCGACATCAACGAGCGGTTCCTCGGCGGGGCCGTCCAGATGACGTTCATCGAACCCTATCCCGACCGCCTGGAGTCCCTGATCACCGACATCGACCGGGACCGCACGCAAATCCTCCGGGAACCGCTGCACCGCGTTGATCCGGAACTATTCGACGGTTTGGCAGCCGGTGACATTCTCTTCATCGACTCGACGCACGTCAGCAAGATCGGCAGCGACGTCAACCAGATCATTCTGGAAATTCTGCCGCGACTGCGGCCCGGCGTGCACATTCACGTGCACAATATTTTCTATCCTTTCGAGTATCCGCGGCAATGGGTATACGACGGTCGCGCCTGGAACGAGAACTACCTCTTACGGGCATTTCTCACCCTCAATGATCGCGTGCGAATCTCCTGGTTCAGTTCCTATCTGGATCGGTTTCACCGCGAATCGGTTGCAGAAGCACTCCCGTTGTGGGCTCGAAATACCGGTGGCAGCATCTGGTTGGAGACGATCTGAGGTCCCCACTGACCACTCAACTGGCTAGTCACCCTGGTAACGCTGCTCCAGCCACGGGTCCCCCCGGTCGTGGTACCCGTTGCGCTCCCAGAAACCCTGCTCGTCATGGTCCATCAGGGTGATCCGGGAGATCCACTTCGCGCTCTTCCAGAAATACAGGTGCGGCACCAGCAGCCGCACCGGGCCGCCGTGCTCGGTGGGCAACGGCCGGTCCTCGTGGGTCCAGACCACCCACGCCTTTCCGCCGGTGACGTCGGCGAGCGGCAGGTTGGTGGTGTAGCCGGTGGACGACGTCGCCATGATGAACTTCGCCTCCGGCGCCGGGCCGGCGGCGTCCAGCAGGGTATCGACGCTGACCCCGGCGAAACTCGTGCCGAGCTTGGACCACGTCGTGACGCAATGGATGTCACCCTCGTAGACCGATTGCGGGAGCTCATGCGCCTGCGCCCACGTCCAGGTGGTCGGCGTACCGACCAGTCCGTCGACGGTGATCGTCCACCGCTCCGGCACGATGCGTGGCGTCACCTCAGCCGTCAGCACCGGCCAATCCGCGCCGGTGTCGTACTGCCCGGGCGGTAGCCGCGGGTCCTTCTCCTTGTGGGTCCGACCGAAAAATCCTCGGGTCGCCATCCCTACCACCTTTCGTGTTTGCCTGCCATGATTCTGCGGGATCGCTCGATGCCTATCGCGGGCGGATGTGCGGTGCGAGCACCGGGCAGGCCGCACACCCCACGCCCGGGTCGTCGGCCGCAGCGTCGAACCCGGATTCCGGATCCCCGCCCGACGGCCCGCCGCCGGTTGACCCTCCTCCGCTGCGGTACCCGGCAGCGGGTTGCGGATCGTCAGCAGAGCGAGCAGACCGCCTGCGGCACAGAGGATCCCGGCGATCAGAGCGGCCCGATGGAACCCCGCCGAGAGCATCGACGGATCGGCGTAGGCGGCCGGGGTGATCCCGGCCAGCGCCGGCAGCACCGCAACGGCCAGCAACCCGGCCACCCGGGCGACGTCATTGTTGATCGCGGACGCGATGCCGGCCTGATGGTCCGGGGCGGACGCCAGCACGGTCGAGGTCAGCGGCGCGACGGTGAACGACAGCCCCAGTCCGAACAGCAGCATCGGCGCGACGACGTCACCCAGGTAGGTCGAGTCGGGCCCGACCCTGGTCAGCCACACCATGGCGAGCCCGGCGATGATCGGCCCGATCGTCATCGGGAGTCGTGGTCCGATCCGCGCCGACAGCCGCCCCATCCGGGCGGACAACAGCAGCATCATCAGCGTGATCGGCAGGGTCGCGGCCCCGGCCTGGACCGGGCTGAACCCGGCGACCAGCTGCAGTTGCACCGGCAGCAGGAACAGCACCCCGGCCAGAGCGGCGTAGACGGCGAAGGTCACCAGGTTGGCCGCGGTGAACTCCCGATTCTTGAACAACCCGAGCGGCAGCAACGGATCCGGTTTTCGGCCCTCCAGAATGACGAAACACACCAGCAGCACGACGCCGGTCGCGGTGATCGCGATGTTGACGGTCGACCAGCCGCTTGCCGGTCCCTCGGTGAGCCCGTAGATCACGGCCCCGAGTCCGACGGACGCCAGGATCGCGCCGGAGATGTCCAGCTTCCCGGTCGCCATCTCGTCCCGCGACTCGGGGATGTACCGCCTGCTCAGGAAGATCACCAGCGCGGCGATCGGCAGATTGATCAGGAAGACCAGCCGCCACCCCCACGGCGCGACCCCCACCAGCAGACCGCCCACGATCGGCCCGAAAGCCGTTGCGACACCGCCCAAACCGGACCAGGCGCCGACCGCGGTCGATCTGTCCTCCTTGCGGAACGACGCCTGCAGGATGGCCAGCGACCCGGGCGTGAGCAGTGCCGCGCCGGCGCCCTGCAGCGCGCGCATACCGATCAGCACGGTGGTACCGGGCGCCAGCGCACAGCCGACCGACGCGGCGGTGAACCACAGCACGCCGATGACGAACATCCGCCGCCGGCCGAGTCGGTCACCCAGCGAGCCACCCAGCAGCAGCAGGCCGGACAGGGTCAGCGTGTAGGCGTTCAGCGTCCATTGCAGGCTGGTCAGCCCGCCGCCGAGATCCTCGCCGATCCGCGGCAGCGCGACGTTCACCACCGTGCCGTCGAGCTGGGCCAGCCCGCTGCCCAGCACGGTCGCGATCAGCACCCACCGACCACGCGGCGAGCCGTAGATCAGCGGCTCTTCTTTGCCAGGCGCGGTCGAACTCTCGCTGCCCACAGTCGGCACGGCACACCCCGTCAGCTCCGGGCGGTGCGAGCCCACCGTCCGTGATGATCATTCTGCGCCAGCGACGAGAAAGCTGTGGACCGCCCTACGGTTCGACGATGTTGAACGCGGTGTCGCAGCGTGAACCTATCGCCCGGGTCAGGCGATGGGCAGATCAGCCAGTCGAACCGCGGCGTAGGCGACGGTCCCCAGACACAGGACTATCAGGAACACCCTGGCGGGTTGATATCGGAACGACGAGGTGACGCCGGCGAAGAACAGCGCGATCGCCAGCATGATCGTGGTGATCACGTAGGAGTCGGACGTCTCGCTGGCCTCCTGGCTCAGCGCGGTCAACGCCTCCGACTGCTCGACGGCCTTCTGGTAGTCGGCGAATTGGGCGTTCAGATAGTCCTCGTTCTCGAAAAGGCTGCCCGGGGTGCCGCCGGCCTGGATCTCCGCCTGCCACTGGTCCAGCAGCGGGCAGGAACTGCGGCCGGACCAGGTACTGCCGGTAGAACTGGGTGAGCTGGGTGTTCCCGGACTGCACTGCCTGCGCGTACTGCGACACGATGTTCGCGTCATAGGCGATCTTCTGGGTGGCCAGGCCGAACAGCCGGCTGGCCTCGACCCGCTCGTCGGAAGACTCCCGGGCGTAGTCGGTCTGCTGCGCCGTTCCATTGCGATGACTGGTAGCCGCACCAGGCGGTGCCGACGGTGGCGATGCCGAGCAGCAGCACGGCGAGGACCTCGATGACTCGCTCGCCGAGCGTGGTTTTGTTCTCGTTCACGAGGTCGTTTCCGGCTGCGTCGTGCCGTCAGCGTTCTGTTCGTCGATGACGGTGAAGCCGCCGGGCGCCGACCCGGGTCCGGCGCGCAGCGCAACCGACAATGCCTCGGTCCGCTGGACGAGATCGCGCCACAGGTCGGTCTCCCGGTACCGCCAGGCCGCCTCCCCGGACGTCGTCATCTTCTGCTGCAGGTCGGCGTCGTTCAACGCCCTGGCCAGCCGGGTCGCCGCCTCTGCCTGTTCCCGCTCGAGTTCATGACGCGCCCGAACGGTGGCCTGGATGACCTCACCGGTCCGTCCGAGGTCGACGGTGCCCAGCACCAACGCGGTGACCCTGATCCCGTCGGCCTCGAGGGCCTCGCCAACGGCGGCCGCCAACCGCTCCTCGGTGGCCTGCCTGGCGGAACCGAACAGGCTGTCGATGCTGAACTCCGGATCGCCCAGGGTGTTCATCACCGCTCGGCTGCTCTCGTCCCGCACGATGCCGAAAATGCCATTCGGACCGAATCTTTCGTGCACAGTGCGAAGCCGGTCGGGGTTGAGCTGGAAACGGGTGGTCAGCGAAATGGTGGCGGTGGACCGATCGCCGAGCGCGACGGTCAGCGGCGGACCGGACTGGTCGAGATGCTTGAACCGGTTGGCGCGGTCCCGACCGTTCGAACGGCCCGGACAGCTCGGACCTGGTTTCCTGGGTGTCGGCCTGGACGCCGGCCCGGTAGGCCAGTTCGATGGACGGGTATTCCTCCACCATTCGCCGACGGATCGCCGGCAGGAAATGCGCGCCGGGCAGCAGCGCCCGGTCGGTGGCCCGGCCCTTGACCATCACCAGGCCGAGGGTGCCGGACGGCACCCTGACCAGCGACGCCACGATGATGATGAAGATCAGGAAGCCGATCATCGGGATGACCAGAACCAGCAGAATGATCCAGGCGATCGTGCTCATCCGGGTCGTCCCTCCATGCGGTCGGTGCGGTGTGACTCGGTTCGGTGTGGCGCTATTCGTTCGCCCGGCCCGGCGTTGCGACCGGAAAGCGACTGGGCGAATTATCACCTACCGGCAAATCCCCCGCGTCACCCGATGAGGGCGGGAAGCGGCGCAAGTGACGGTCAACAGGTGACGAACGCCAGCCCGACCCCGAACGAACCGAACTACGCAGATTGACACCCCGGTCAGCAGGAGCGCGGTCCACCACCACAACCTGGGGGTGGCGCACCAGCCGATCGCCCAGGTGAAGACCCGGCCGGTGCCGTCGCCGAGCAGATTCCTGACCGAATGTCAGCACCCACAGCATCGCGATAGGGCCGGCCGCGCACAACGCACCCGGCCCTTGTTCTTCGCGCCGCCGCCCGGTGGTCGCCGTCAGGCACGCAGGTAGGTCCGCTGCAGCGCTGTGGACTCCGCTTAGGCGACGGTGCTGAGCGTCGAGAATTCCGGACGCCGCCCTTTGTCTGATCGGCCGATGTCTGATCGGCCGAGGCGAACGCCTGAGCGTCCGGGTGGCGGCTGTTGAGTCACGTCAGGAGCGTAGAGCCGGGGCCCCGACCAACCCGCTGAGCGGTCCAACAAGCTGCCGACGCCGCACCGCGTCACCCGGCGAAATCGGGGTACCTGCGGAGTGTGACGCCATCGACTACTCCATTCGCGGTACTTGGTGTGGCCACCCGACCATCAATCCCGCCGGACTGCATCCGATCCGTCGTCCTGGGCTGAATTACTCGCAAGGCCATTTCGTCCGATGTGACAATCCCGACGGGACAAGCAGTATGAGCAGTGCATATACCCTGAATGACCCATTTCGCCCAGCGCATCGGGGACTCCGCCCACCCCCGAGCAGCCCAGCGGCGCCACCGCTGCGCGCCCTACCGATCGAGCAGACGGCCAAGATCAACGATCACCTGCGGTCGGTCGATGCCCTACTGGTGCGAAACGGTGGCCGAGCTCATGGCCATGTGGGCCGAACTGTCCGACGACAGCCCGGCCGGCATCCTGCGGCGATTCGGACCTTCCGCAGCTCATCGCCGAATCCATCAACGGCGGCAAACGTTTCCGGCCGGTGATGTGCTACTTGGGCTGGCTGGCGGCTGGCGGCGAGGAACGCGGCAACGGTCAGGACGACGTCGTCCAGATCGGCGCAGCATTGGAAATGTTGCAGCTGTTCGTGCTCGTGCACGACGACGTGATGGACGAGTCCGCCTCGCGGCGCGGGCGACCGACCGTCCACATCCACGCCAAAACCATGCACGAGGCGCAGCAGGGCATGGGCAGCGCGCAGCGTTTCGGTGAGAGCATCGCCGTGCTGGTCGGCGATCTGGCGCACGCCGAGGCCAGCAATCTGGTCGCCGGCCTGCCGCCCGCGATGCGCCGGATCTGGCGCATCCTGGTTGCCGAACTGGTCGCCGGGCAGCGTCGTGACCTGGTCGGAAGTGCCAGCGGTCGAAGGGATCTCGCATTCGCCAGGTCGGTCGCCAGAATGAAGTCCGGCCGATACACGGTGCAGCGACCGCTGGAACTGGGGGCGGCGGCAGCAGGCGCCGACCCTGCGGTCAGCGAGCAGCCTGCACGATCTACGGTCGGCTATCGGCGAGGCATTCGCCCTGCGCGATGACGTCCTCGGGATCTGGGGCGACCCGGCGCAGACCGGCAAACCCGCCGGTGACGATCTGATCTCCGGCAAACCGACCGTCGTGCTGGCCATCGCGGCCGAACAACTGCGGTCGCCGGCCGCCAGACTCGCGTTGCAGCGGGCCGGCTCGGCTGAATTCAGCCCGGCCGACCTTGACCTGCTGCGTCACGCAGCTGGAGGTCGGAAGGCATCTGCCGACAGCCGTCGAACGGCTGATCGCCGGTCACGTGACAACCGCGCTGGCGGCGCTGGACACCGCAACCTTGCACCCGGACGGGGTCGCCCAACTGACCAGGATGGCGCACCAGATCGCCTGGCGGGACAGATGAGCGAGGTTGTTGTGATCGGCGCCGGGCTGGCCGGCCTGGCCGCCGCCTGCCACCTGACCGGACAGGGCCACCACGTGACGGTGGTGGAGCGGGAATCGTTGCCCGGCGGGCGTTCCGGTCAGCGGGTGCAGGACGGTTTCACCTTCGACACCGGCCCGTCCGTGCTGACCATGCGCGACCTGATCGCCGAGGCGCTCGGCGCGGCGGGCACGAACATCGACGACGCGCTGCCGATGCGCCGGCATCGACCCGGCCTATCGGGCCACCTTTGCCGACGGCAGCACCATCCGGGTTCGGTACGGCCGGGATGCCATGCGGGACGAGATCTCTCGCACCTGCGGGAGTGTCGACGCGGCCGCCTTCGACGACTTCGTCGACTGGCTCCGACGGCTCTACCTGCTGGAGATGCCGCATTTCATCGACCGCAATTTCGATTCGCCGCTCGGTCTGCTGTCGGCGCCGAAGGCGGCGGCGCAACTGGTCCGGCTCGGTGGGTTCGGTCGGCTGGGCCCGGCAATCCGGCAAGAGGTTCCGAGATCCCCGGCTGCACAAGCTGTTCAGCTTTCAGGCGCTGTACGCCGGGCTGTCCCCGGAATCGGCGTTGGCGCTGTACGCGGTCATCACCTACATGGACAGCATCGAGGGGGTCTGGTTCCCCGACGGCGGCATGCACGCCGTCCCCGCCGCGCTGGCGCTGGCCGCCGAGAAGGCCGGCGTCGAATTCCGCTACTCCGAGCAGGTCACCGAGATCCTCCGGCGGTCCGATACCGGTGGCGTCGCCGGGGTTCGACTGGCCAGCGGCGAGCAGGTCAGCGCCGACGCGGTGGTCTGCACGCTCGACCTGCCGGTGGCCTACGAGCGGCTGCTGCCGGACCTGGCACCGCCCCGCGAAAGGTGCGGCGCGGTCAGTACTCCCCGTCGGCGGTCGTCTGGCATGTCGGGGTGCGCGGGACACCCCGAAACCGGACGTTGCCCACCACAACATCCATTTCGGCGCGGAGTGGGCCGGCTTCCTTCGACGCCCTGCTCGATCGGGGCACGCTGATGCCGGACCCGTCCCGGCTGGTGACGATTCCGTCGCTGGACGACTCCGACTGCTGGCCCCGGCCGGCAGTTCCACCATGTTCGTCCTGGAACCGGTGCCGAACCTGTCTGCCGGTATCGACTGGCGGACAGCAGCGGGATCCGATGCGCGAGCGCCTGCATCGTTTCCTGCAGTCACAGGGCTACCCGAGCGATGTCGTCACCGAGGAACTGGTGACGCCGCTGGACTGGCAGCACCAGGGCATGCACGCCGGCACGCCGTTCTCGCTGGCGCACACCTTCGCGCAGACCGGTCCGTTCCGCCCGGGCAACGTCGAGAAGCGCTTGCCCGGAATGTTTTTCGCCGGATCCGGGACCGTACCCGGGGTCGGTGTGCCGATGGTGCTGATCTCCGGCAAAGCTGGCCGCCCACGGGTCGCTCGCTTCCTGCCGGGCCGGTCTCGATGACGACCGACCCGATCCCGACCCGTCCTGATCGAGGGGTACCGGCGGTGCGCGAGCTGACCAGGCAGTACGGCACCACGTACTACTGGGGTGCGGCCCTGCTGGCCAGGCCGCGACGGCGGCACGTGCACGCGGTGTATGCGCTGTGCCGGTTGGCCGACGACATCGTCGATGATCAGCAGGTGAACGCGCATCGGTCGGTGGCCGAGATCGGTGCCGAGTTGGCCGCTTTCGCGCTCGGCCTTCCGCACCGCGCTGGCCGCCGGCGGCAGCTCACGACCCGGTGCTGGCGGCCGTGGTGCAACACCGTCATCATCGCCGACATCGACCCGGAATGCTTCGACCGGTTCTTCGCGGCGATGGCGATGGACCTGCACACCACCGTCCTACGAGACCTGGGACGACCTCTGCGGTTACATGGACGGCTCGGCCGCCGTGATCGGCGAGATGATGCTGCCGGTGCTGGCGCCTGGGCCGACGTCGGCGCGAAATCCCGGCGCGGGCATTGGGGTTTCGCCTTCCAGCTGACGCAATTTCCTGCGTGACGTCGGCGAGGACCTCGACCTCGGCCGGGTGTACCTGCCGCAGGACGATCTGCGCCGGTTCGGCGTCGACGTCACCGATCGCCGGTGACGCCGGAGTGGCGGGAGTTCATGGCGTTTCAGTTCCGGCGCAACCGGGAGCTGTACCGCCGGGCCGACACCGGTATCACCGCTGCTGCCCGGCCAGATCGGCGAAATGTGTTGGCGCGGCGCGGGTGCTGTACGCGCAGATCCTCGACCGCATCGAGGACGCCGACTACGACGTCTTCAGCCCGCCGGGTCCGGGTGCCGACCTGGCGCAAGGCAGCCACCACCGCCGGATTCCTGTTGTCCGGGGCGTCGAACACCCGGCCGACCCCGCAGATCGTCGGAGGCTAGGCGCTACTCCGCGGTGCCCGATCATCCGCACCCACGGCACCCGACGACAACGACCCCCGAGGGGCTCCCACCGGCCGGTGGGTGCCTGCAGCGGCAGGGTGTCGGACCGCCATCGCGTCCCGACCCGGATGCCAACGGGCCGTCATCCGGTCCCGCCCCGACGCGCCGGGGCGGCCGATCGAGGCGAACCGGGCGGCCGAGCCGCACCCAGAGGCACAGCGTCAGGGTGACCAGGGCGAAGCCGAAGCCGAGATCCTCCATCGGCGCGTAGGCCAGTCGGAGACCGATGATCACCCGCGGGTCGTACTGCACGATGCCGAATCCGGTCAGCACGCCGTTGACGATCAACTGGAAGAACACCACGATCGCTTCGGTCGCCCAGAAACGCCTTCGTCGCGCAGCAGTCGGGTGCGCAGCACCAGCAGGTCGACGACGACGGCAACGATCACCGCGGTGACCGACGGCCCAGGTGTATCCGAGTTCGATCATGACGTGTCCCCGCTGCGTTGGCGCGGAGTCCTGGCGGCCGCATCCTGCAGTCCGCGCCGCCCAACCAGGACGGAGTCGGCGCACCGCTTCGAAGGTCAGGATGCCGCAGACCGGTATGACGAGGAAGAACAACAACTCCTCCACCGGAATCGGTCCGGCGAACAGCCCGATGAGATAGCGGTCGTCGAACCACCACCAACCGGCATCGTGCGGCCAGGTAGTCCCAGAGCACGAAGACCGCGGCGACCGGCAGGATGGCCAGGGCGGCGCGCTGCCACCGCCGATACACCCTGGCCTGCAACAGCAATTCCAGCGGCAGGGTGCCCAGCACGCACGCCGCCAGGACGGCGAGATAGCTCAGCTGCTGCATCCGTCCTCCCGTCGCCCCGACAGTGACGGTACCGGCGGTCGTGGCACCGACCGCGGCACCGCCGGTGCAGCACCATTGGCCCGCTGGGCGTCAGGGTGACAACGCCGCGCGGGCGGGCCTGCTCGGTGACCCTGATCCGACTCAGCCCACCGCCGAAACGCCTGGACCGCCGCCCGCAGCATCAGGGTGGCGAGGGCCGCGCCCAGGCAGGTCCGCTCCCCCGCCGAGAACGGCAGATACCCCCAGGCGGGCAGCGGGCCGGCGAACCGCTCCGGGGTGAAGTCGAACGGCTTGGACCACAACTCGGGATCGCGGTGGGTCAGGTACGGGCTGTACAGCACCAGCCGGCCGGCCGGGATCACCCGGCCGTCGAACTCGGTGTCCCGCAGGCTGACCCGGCTGCCGATCCAGCCGGCCGGGTACAGCCGCAGCGTCTCCTGAACCACCGCGTCGGTCACCTTCCGGCGCGTTGAACTCCGGGTGCGCGGCGAGTTCCCACAGCGCGAAGGCCAGGGTGTGCGCCGTGGTGTCGTAGGCGGCGGCGATCGCCACCCGCGCCTCCTCGACACCGTCGGCCAGCGACGCGAACAACGGCGCCAGCGTCGAGGCGTCCGGTTCGACGAAAGCTGCCGGTCAGGGCCCGCTCCATCCGGGTCGAATCCGCAGCGGACGCGGGAGCAGCGGTCCGGGCAGCCCGCGGTCCAACGGCGCGAGGAACGACGCCGAGGCACGGCGCGGGGAACTCGCGGTCCGAGAAACAGTCGCCGTGATCATCGCCGGACAGCGTCGATGCCCAGGCGACCGCGTCGAAGTCGCCCGACCGGAAGCTGGTGCCGCGGCAAGGGCATCGAGCCGGTCGGCGAACCGGTCGGTGACCACCTTGCGGTGGAAGGCGGGTTCAGTTCGGCCCGCCGCGCCCGGTGGGCCGGCGCGTCCAGCGCCACCACGCCGCCCGGCCAGGTACGGGCGAGAGCTGGCTCAGGCTGCGACGACTGCGGAAGCCGTCCAGGTCGCCGAGCACCAGCCGGTTCCAGTCGGGCCGGTAGCCGACCAGCGCCTTGCGCCACAACCGCAGGGAGAACACCGGCGCCAGCTCGGCGCCCTCGGTCCAGCAGGCCGAGCGAATCGCTGCCCCAGCGCGGGACGTGACCGAGCACGCCGCGATAGCCCGGCGCCGGCCAGATCGACGCGGTTGAGCGTCATCCGATCGGCCCCGACGCGGTGTACGAGCGACCCCGCCACACCTGCCGGGACCGCAGGGACTGGGCGACGACCGGCATCGCGGCCAGTGGCGAGACAGGCGCACCAGGGCCGCGGCCGACCAATCCCGACCGCCGGTCTTCGCCTCGACCAGCAGCCGTTCGGTCATTCCCAGCACAGCAGCGCCGCCCGCCACCAGCGACTCCCGTCCCAGCTCACCGCAGAGCGGCGCCGTATAGGCGATCAGGTGCCAGCCGAAGCCGAGGACGACGAGCCAACGCCGGCCACCCACCGGCGGGCACCAGTCCGCGGCCCATCCCGATGACGACCTGCCGGTACCCGCGGTACATCCGGACCTGCGCGACTGTCGCCGCCCAGGGCCAAACCCAACGTCAGACCGGCCCTGTCGGGTGCGGCGGGCGATCGCGACGTCCTCGACCACCTCGGTGCGGACGGCCGCGAACCCACCGAGCTGCTCGTAGGCGGCGTCGGCGAAATGCCAGCAGCGCCCCGATGGCCGTCGCGGCCGCGGGCACCGGAAGACGGAGCAACGGGAACGGCAGGAAGCACAGCACGACGTCACTGATCAACGGCAGCAGCAGCCGTTCGGCCCAGCCGCCGACGAGCTGCCGGCAGAACACCGACAGCACGTCGGCCCGCTGCTGCCGCATTGCCGCGGTCACCGGCGGTACCGCGCCAGGCGCGAGTAGCACGTCGGCGTCGCAGAAGACCAGCACGTCGGCCGTGCTGCAATTCCGCCAGCTGGTGGCAAGCCCAGGTCTTCCCGGACCAGCCGGCCGGTCGGGCCGCCCGGTCACCACCGTGACGGACAGTTGTTCCGGCCGGAGGGCAATTCTCGGCAACGGCGTCGCCGATGATCTGTGCGCTGCCGTCGGTGGAACCGTCGTCGAGAAAGATCACCTCGTCGGCGCCGGACGTCAGCATGCCCGGGCAGCGTGCCGGGCAGATTCGCCGCCTCGTCACGGACCGGAATCAGTAAGGCCACCTTGGCCGGACCTGCGGGGTCGGTGCCGGCAACCGGCACCGCTGCCAGCGTCGGAAACAGCCGCAGATTCAGCAGGAGGACCGACGTTTTGACCGTGAGGAATGCCAGAACGGCAAAAGCCGGGGCGGTGCGCGCCAACATCTCACTCCTCAGCCCCGGGAGAAGGTTATCCCCCCACTGTGTCCCCACCCCACCGCCAACGAAACGTTTCGCCGTCAGCGAAGCCTTGAGCCCTCATGGAACAAACCCTCCGTCATAAGCATTGAGTCAGACACGCTCAACTCTTGAAGGGTGAACCACATGTCCGATATCCGCCGGCTTCCCGTGCTCTCGCTCACCGATGTCGTCGTGCTGCCCGGGATGGTCGTGCCGATCGAGCTCGACGAGCCGGCACAGGCCGCCGTCGATGCGGCCAAGTCCGCCGCTTCCACCGAAGGCAACTCCCCCGACGGCAAGACTGCCGACAGCAGCATCGGCGAGGTCCTGCTCGCCCCGCGACTGCAGGACCGCTATTCCGCATTCGGCGTCGTCGCCACCATCGAGCAGGTCGGCCGCCTCGCCGGCGGCGCACCTGCCGCCGTGCTCCGCGCCGGCCGCCGGGCCCGGATCGGCACCGGCGTCACCGGTCCCGGGCGCCGCACTCTGGGTGCAGGCCGAACTGATCGATGACGAGCCGACCAGCGACCGCACGAAAGAGCTTGCCGCCGAGTACAAGTCGCTGGTGATCGCGAACCTGCAGAAGCGTGACGCCTGGCAGGTCATCGACACCGTCGAGAAGATGACCGATCCCTCCGACGCTGGCCGACTCGGCCGGCTGGGCGCCGTACCTGACCAACGAGCAGAAGCGTGAGGTCCTCGAGACCCCCGACGTGACAGCACGTTTGGAGCTGCTGATCGGCTGGACCCGCGATCACCTGGCCGAGATGGACGTCAGCGAGAAGATCGGCAAGGACGTCCGCGAAGGCATGGAGAAGAGCCAGCGCGAGTTCCTGCTGCGCCAGCAACTGGCCGCGATCCGCAAGGAACTCGGCGAGGGCGAACCCGACGGTGCTGACGATTTCCGCACCCGCGTCGAGCAGGCCGACCTGCCGGACAAGGTCCGCGAGGCCGCGATGCGCGAGGTCGGCCGGCTGGAGCGGGCCTCCGACCAGAGCCCGGAATCGGGCTGGATCCGCACCTGGCTGGACACCGTGCTGGAGCTGCCGTGGCAGACCAAGACCGAGGACAAGACCGACGTGGCGCGGCCCGCGAGGTGCTGGACGCCGACCACCACGGCCTTGACGACGTCAAGGACCGGATCGTCGAATACCTGGCGGTCCGCGGCCGGCGGGCCGAGCGCGGTCTGCAGGTCGTCGGCGGGCGGGGCTCCGGCGCCGTCATGGTGCTGGTCGGTCCGCCCGGGGTCGGCAAGACCTCGCTGGGTGAATCCGTCGCGCGGGCCCTCGGCCGCAAGTTCGTCCGGGTCGCCCTCGGCGGCGTGCGGGACGAGGCCGAGATCCGTGGTCACCGGCGCACCTACGTCGGCGCGCTGCCGGGCCGGATCGTCCGGGCCGTCACCGAGGCCGGTTCGATGAACCCGGTCATGCTGCTGGACGAGATCGACAAGGTCGGCGCCGACTACCGCGGTGACCCGGCGGCGGCGCTGCTCGAGGTGCTGGACCCGGCGCAGAACCACACCTTCCGGGACCACTACCTGGACATCGACCTCGACCTGTCCGACGTGCTGTTCCTGGCCACCGCCAACGTGCTGGACACCATCCCGTCGGCCCTGCTGGACCGGATGGAACTGATCACCATGGACGGCTACACCGAGGAGGACAAGGTCGCCATCGCGCGCACCCACCTGCTCCCCCGGCAGATCGAGCGGGCTGCCCTCAACGTGGACGAGGTCGAACTGACCGACGCCGCGCTGCGCAAGCTGGCCGCCGACTACACCCGCGAGGCGGGCGTTCGGCAGCTGGAACGGTTGCTGGCCAAGGTGTTCCGCAAGGTCGCCACCCGGCTGTCCGGCGGTGCTGTCGGGCCCGATCGTCGTTGACGAGCCGGATCTGCGGGACCTGATCGGCCGGCCGAGGTTCACCTCGGAAACGGCCGAGCGGACCGCGGTCCCCGGTGTGGCCACCGGGCTCGCGGTGACCGGAATGGGCGGCGACGTGCTGTTCATCGAGGCCAACTCCGTCAAGGGTTCGATCGCGGAGAACACCAGCCTGACCCTGACCGGCCAGCTGGGTGACGTGATGAAGGAGTCGGCGCAGATCGCGCTGTCCTACGTCCGGTCGCACGCCGCACGAGATCGGCATCGAGCCGGAGACCCTGGACCGCAGGTTCCACCTGCACGTCCCGGCCGGCGGCCAACCCAAGGACGGACCGTCCGCGGGCGTCACCATGGTCACCGCACTGGTGTCCCTGGCGACCGGGCGGGCGGTGCGCTCGGACGTGGCGATGACCGGTGAGGTCACCCTGAACGGTCGGGTGCTGCCGATCGGCGGGGTGAAGCAGAAGTTGATGGCGGCCCAGCGGGCCGGCGTCACCACCGTCTTCATCCCGAAGCGGAACGAGCCGGACCTGGACGACGTGCCAGCCGAAGTACTGGCGGCACTGACCGTTCATCCGGTGAGCGACGTGGCGGAGATTCTCGCGCTAGGCGCTGGAAACGGCGGCGGTCTCGGTCGACGCCGATTCGCCGGCAGGTGAGCTGGTGGGCGCCGCCGCCTGATCCGAAGGATCCGGAGATAACAACAATTCGGGCCGTCCCGTGTCGCACATTTCGACGTGGGGCGGCCCGCATTCGTGGTCTTTCCCTCGAACTTACCTAGGCTCAACCCATGGGGACTCGGGGGAGGCCGGCGCCGGCGGCGGTGCGGCGGATGGTTGGGCTCATGTTGTGCGTGGCCGGCGCCCTGCTGGCCGCGCCGTTGGCGCCACCCGCCGTCGCAGCTCCCGGCACTCTTGACACCGTTGCTGCGACCGCGGCCGAGCAGCGGGAAATCGACATCGACTGGACACCCGAGCAGGCCATCGCCGCACTCACCGCCACCGCCGTCGCTCAACTGCCAGGAAGTCCCGCCGTCTTCGACGAGCAGGCACTCACAGCAGCGATCGGCACCAGCAGCGTCAAGATTCTGGCCGTGCCGTTTGCACAACCTGCGGACGCCACCGCCAGCCGGCTGGACGAGGCCACCAGTGATCAGCTGCAAAAGGTGCGCAGCTGGTCCTATGACCACGATGTGGACCTGATTGTCGTCATCGGACTGCACATCACCATGGGCATTCTGGAGCAGCGGCCGGACAGCCTGCCCGACCTGCAACGGATCATGGTTCGGTCGGATCTGACGCAGAGCCTGCTGTTCACCATTGCCTACGAGCAGTCCGGACGCGCCGCGGCCGACGCGACCGAACAACCCGGCGAGATGGAATCACCGGTACCGGCGGACCCCGCGGACACGGAGACCATCGCCGCTGCGCTGGCCACCGGAAAGTATTACGCAGCAACGGGTATCGGCGCACCGGACAAGGCCTTCAGCGAGTGGCAGGATGTCGGACCGGACCGGGCCGTGCGGGTCGCGCTGCTGGCCGGACCCACCCCGGGGTCACCGCTCGTCGACAACCTGAGCCCGCTGGCCGCCCGGTTCCCCGATGACATCGTCGTCGTTGCCACCGGCCGGTGGGTGCAGATGGCCGGACCCGAGCAGAACCTGCTCGATTCGGCGGTGCTGTACGGATACGGGGCCTACTACGACCGGATCGCGCAGAACGACCTGCCGATCGGCGAATCTCACCCTGGGCATGCTGCGCCGGGTCGCCGACCTACGGACCGGATCGGTCTCCGACCAGCAGGGACCGGAGACGGACGACCCGGTTTCCGGTGTGTCCCCTGCCCTGCCGTGGCTTTTCATCGGAACCGCGCTGCTGCTGGTGGCGGTGCTGGTGCTGTTCCGGCGCCGTCGGTCCACCAGCATGCTGAACGCCGTGCGCGACGACCGCCGGGCCCGGAGCCGGACGACAGCCCAGCTTGCGGTGCTGTCCGAGCAGATCGTGCAGCTCGATGGGCTGGCGCAGGACGGCGCACCCCGCGACCTCGTCACCAAGGCAACCGAACGTTACGGCACGGCCAGGGATCTGTTGATCACCGATGGTGATCTCCAGGTGGCGCAGTCCGCACTGGACGACGCGTCGGACCTGCTGAACCGTGCTGCCGCCGAACTCGACGTGCCGTTGGCAGGGGCGGGTGATCGCCGATGACCGCCCGCGCCAAGAAGCCACGAAAGAACCCCCGGCCGAAATCCACGTCTGTCCGGCGGCCGCCGCCGACGAACGCCTGGGAGCCGCCCGACGACAATCGTCGTTCGTCCTGGCTCGGACCGACGGCCGACGATGCTGGTGTTCGTTGCGATCGGCCTGATCGTCGCCGCTGTCGTTGTGTGGCCGAGAGTCTCGCTGTTGTTGTCCCCTGCCCGGCCGATCGTTGAGGCTCTCTCGCAGGACGTGCTATGGGTTGACCCCGAGCTTCCCGTCGGGTCCGTCGACACCGACCGAATCCGCGGCATCATCGGCCAACGACCGCTGGCCGTCGTGGTGTTGGCGCCGGACAACGACTCGTTCGACCGCCCCCTGGACGCCTGTGCCGCCATTGCCGACCGCATCGACGACGTGACGGTGATGGTGATCAAGGACGGCGAATTCGGTGCCGGCTGCCAGGGTGACGATGTCCCGATCACCCGCAACGAGTTCGGCTACGACTTCGTCTTCTGGGATCTGATGGACAGTCAGACAGCCTTCCTGCACGGAGACGTCCCGGCCCAGGTGGAGCAGCTGGCACTGGCCTATGACGCCAACGTCGCCAACGGTCAGCTGGAGCCGAGGACGCGCACCTTCAGTGCCCCGGCCGGCCAGTGGGCACTGGCCGCGTTATTGGTGGTGGCCGTCACCGCGGGCGTGGTGCTGCTGTTCCTCGGGTTGCGCCGGGCCGCCGGCGCCCTGCGGGAACAACAGGAACGTCGCCGGAAATGGCGGGCCCAACGGGACGATCTCGATGCCGAACTCCAGTTGATCGCGTTGATCATGCTGGACGCGGAACCCTCTGGCAGCAAGCGGTCCCAACGCACTGTCCACGCTGCCGCCGCTGTCTCCGTCGACTACATCTCGGTGCTCGATGATCTGTCGAACTCAACGCGGGGCTCAGATCTGACTCCATTGCGACAACGCCTGCAGTCCATCCGGGACCGGTTGCAGGTCGGCGACGGCATCGGGCGACACGCATGACGGCAGCCGCATGGACCGTCGGCGGGATCCTCATCCTGGCGGCGGGGTTGTGGCCCCTGCGGTCAATGTTGCAGCGGTCGATGGTGGGGCGGTCGATAGTGGGGCGGTCGATGTCGCACGGACCCGGCCGACGTCATCGTGACGAGGCCCGGTCGTTGCTGTCGCAGTTGGAGACGGCGCTGGAACTAGCCGCCAACGACCTGCCATCGGACACCCGGGCCGCCGTCGAGCGGTATCAGTTGCTGGCCGGTGCAGCGCTCGGCGGCGATCCCGACCAGGACGACTACCAGCGCTCGATCCAGTTCTCCCGCAGCGGGCTCGAACTGCTCGGCGAGCTCAGCGGATCGTGAACCGAATGATCAGGTCGCCGTGCAGGTCGAAGGTGAAGGTGCCGCCCCCGTTGTAGCCGTTCCCCTTGACGGTCACGTCATTGCGGAGGAAGACCAGTGATTGCTGCAGCCGGGATCAGTTCGTGTTGAGATCGTGACCATGTTCGGGGTGGTCCATGCCTGCCAGCAGGCGCTGGATGAGGAGCTGATCGAGCAATGGCGCGCGCACCTGTGCGGGCTGTGCCTGTCGCTGCGGGACAGCCGCGGCCAGCTGTCCCGGGCGCTGACGAATACCGACGCTGTGATGCTGTCCGTCCTCGTCGAAGCCCAGCAGACCGGTGTCGCCGAGCGTTCGACCGCCGGGCCCTGCCCGCTGCGCGGCATGCGATCCGCCCAGGTGGTCCCGGCCACCGCGGTCGCCGCGCGGCTCGGTGCGACCGCGTCACTCACCCTCGCCGCCGCGAAGGCCGGCGACGTTCTTGCCGAACGAGAATTCGGCTTGACCCGCACCACGCTTCGGAGCCGAGCGCTAGGCGCGCTGGCGGTGCCGCTGCGAAATCGCGCACTGGCCGATGTCCCGATGGCAGATTTTGCCCACGCCAGCGATGTGCTGGACGATCTTGCCGGTCAAGGCGAGCTGGAAAGTGCCGTCCGCGCAGGCGATTCCGTCTTGACGGTGACTCGGCCGAGTGCCCGCGCGGCCGGCCGGATCTTCGGCTCGTCCGCCGAACTCGCGGGTCGCCCGGAGAACGAGCATGCGTTGCAGAGGATCGGCGAGGCATTCGGCGCGTTGGCGCACCTGCTGGACGCAGTCGAGGATCTGCCGGCGGACCGCAGGTCCGGATCGTTCAATCCGATCATCGCGACCGGGGCGACCCTGGACAGTGTGCAGCGGGAGTGCTGGACGTTGGTGCGACGAATTCGCCATGTGTTTGACGAGCTTGTCGTGAATGACGGCAGGTTGGCCAGGGCACTGCTGGTCGACGGCACGCACAACGCAGTGCACAAGGCTTTCGGTTCGCGGGAAAGTTGCGCCACCACGAAGGACCGGACGGTCGTGCGACTCGGCTATCCCGGTCAGGAACCACCCACCGCACCACCGGCAGACCCTCGTCAGCCACCCGATGTCGCGCCCGTGGAGCCGCCGCCCGCACCGCCGGCCTGGATACCGCCCGACCCACCACCGAAGAAACCATCCCGGCCGCCGTTCTGGCCCAGCGTTCTGCCGTGGATCGGGGTCTATTGCACAGGGTTTGCCTGCTGCGCCGCACATCAGAACCCCTGCACCGGAAAGCGACACGACCCGGGATGCAGCAACTGCGATTGCGGGGACTGCTGCGATTGCGGGGACTGCTGCTGCTGCGACTGTGATTGCAACTGCTGATTCTCCGCTCCGAACCGGCTGTCGATACCCGGGTACAGGGCACTACCAACACCAATTCAGGCAGTGTCGGACCAGCGGTGCATCATGCGGGCATGAACACCTTCACGATCGTCCCGACCGGCCTCTACAGTCTCCGCGAGTCGGCGGAGTTCGGGTTTGGCGGGCGGTCGGCGGACCGCTACGACGGCGTCATGCGAATGGCGTTCTGCCTGGATGGCTACCAGCGGCAGGTGGGTGTCGAACTCCGCCAGGACGACGGGCCGCGCGGCACGGTGCGCGGCACCGTGCACTTTGTCGGACGGTTCGGCGCAACACCATGCTGTCGGCCGTCAAAGACCAAGTCGCGCGGGTGTTGTCGCTCGACTACGACGCGAGCGGTTTCGCCGATGTCGGCGGCCGGGACCCGGTGATCGGGCAGCTGCAGGAGGTCGCACCCGGCCTGCTGCCACCGCTGTTCTATTCGCCGTACGAGGCCGCGGTCTGGTCGATCATCAGCGCCCGACGCCCGGCGAACCAGATGGCCGAGGTTCGCCGCCAGCTGTCGGCGGCAAAGGGCGCAACGTTCGAATTGGCCGGCCGCACCCTGGCCGCAGTGCCGACGCCCGAGCAGCTGCTCGGCGTCCAGGAATTCCCGGGTTTGACGCCGGAAAAGATCACCCGGCTGCACGGCATCGCGCACAAGGCCCTGTCCGGAACACTCGACATCGAGCGGTTGCGGCACATCGGGCCGGATGCGACGACGGACGACATGCAGCGCCTCAAGGGGATCGGGCCGTTCTACGCGTCGCTGATCACCATCAGGGCGGTCGGATTCACCGACGTCCCACCGGCCGACGAGCCCATGCTGCGGGACCTCGTCACGCAGCTGTACCACCTACCGGAGCCGTGTACCCGGGAGCGGTTCCTGGAGATCGCCGAGGCCTGGCGGCCGTACCGGACATGGGCATCGGTCCTGATCAGGGCGGCGTCGGCACGCTTGGGCGACCAGGCACCCGTTCAGCCGGCGCGCGGGCGCGGGTCACAACCGGTCCGGCCGTGACAAGCTGCGCCACCGATGATGTGTATGGTATGCGCATGGCGCGAGTGAACATCACCATCCCCGACGACCTCTTGGCCAGCGCCCGGGCGGCCGATCTGAATGTGTCGCGGCTCGCTGCTTCTGCACTGTCCGAAGAACTTGATCGCCGCGCCAAGATCACCGCACTCGACAATTACCTCGCGGAGCTCGAGGAAGAGCTGGGCCCGACGTCGGAAGCTGACCGAGTAGCTGCTCAGCAATGGGCCGATCGACTGCGCGGTGACCCCGCGGGTCACAGGAATGGGACCGAAACTCGGTGACACTGGTGCTCGATGCTGGCGGCCTCCGCTCACTCGCCGTGCAGCGCGCTCGACTTCAGGAGCTGCAGCGCCGAGGACTGTGGCCTGCGCAAGTGCCGACGGTCGTCCTTACCGAGGCGCTCACCGGTGACCACCGGCGCGATTTCCACGTCAACCGGCTATTGCGGGCCTGCCAGGTCCGAGATGTCGAAGAGATCCTAGCAAGGGAAGCGGCACGGCTTCGGACGGCGACAGGTCGAGCCGGGACCATCTCGGCCGTCGACGCCGTTGTTGCAGCGGTCGCCGGCGCTCGTCCGGCCGGCCTGATCCTGACCAGCGACCCGGACGACCTGCGAGCACTGGGCGAACACACCAGCTATCCGATCTCCATCGCCGCTGTGTAGGTGGCACATGTATCAATCGTCTCTGGCACCTACCGAGTCCTGGCACCTACCGGGGTTTTGATGACGGAACGTGGCGCTTTTGTAGGTCTGTTCGCTTATTCAGACGAATTGGGCAGGGTAGAGCTCCTTGATCACCGCGAAGGAGAACTTGGAAGTAGGGGTGGTGAAGTTGGTGGACTCGTTGGCAACCGCCGCGATGGTGACGCCGGCGTCCGGCCAACACATGACGACGGAGCTGAAGCCCAGAATCGCCCCGTTGTGCCCGATGAAATCGTTCAGAATTTCGCAGCCCAGCCCGTATCCGAGATTGATCGGCACCCCCTCGAAACGTCCGGATATCAGCCTTTTCGCCTGCGTCGCCGGGTCCAACAGCGACCCGGTCGCAATCTCGTTTCCCCACACCCGCAGATCGTCCAACGTGGAGATCATCGCCCCGGCGGTCGACGGCACCGCTGGATTCAACTCGGTGACGATCTTTGGTGGTGCACCGGCGTTGTCGAACACCGCGTTCGGGTCGGTCACCGGCGGGACGTATCCGGTCGGGTGCGGATCGGGAATGGCGGTGGTCGTTGGATAGGACGTCGCGGGCAGCGCGAGCTTGGCGATCACGTCGGCGGTGATCACTTCGCCGGCCGGCCTGCCGGTGACCTTGTTCAGGATCATGCCGAGCAGGCCGTAATTCGAATCGCAGTACGACACCTTGGCGCCCGGTGCGAACAACGGATCGTGGCGGGCGATGACATCCAGCATCTGCTGATCGGACCACTGCATGGTCGGGTCCGCGTCGAAGGCCGCCAGAAATGCATCGTCAGAGGTGAAGTCGTAGATGCCCGAGGTCATGGCGAGCAGGTTTTCCACGGTGATCTGGGCACCGTTCGCCACGCCGGGGACGTAGGACTCCAAGGTGTCGGACAACGCCAACGCGCCCTTGTCCACCTGCTGTAGAACGGCCGTTGCGGTATAGGACTTGGTGATGCTGGCGATCCGGACATGCCCGGCGGGATCGAACGGGGTTTGGTCGGCCAGGTCCGCGTAGCCCGCCGAGCGGGTCCACGCACCATCACCGATCCACACGCCGGCCGCCATTCCGGCGAGGCCGGTCGAGGCGAAGACGCTGTCGAAGACAGTGTCGAGGGTCGCCATGGTGGCGTCGTCCAGCACCACCGGCGCAGCTGCCGCGGTCGAGCCCGCCGCGGAACCGGCGGTCGAACCGGCGGTCGAGCCAGCGGACGACCCCGTGGCAGAACCGGCGGCCGACTCCGCGACGCTGGTGGACGCCGCATTCTGTTGGCTGCCGGAACACGCCGCCAGGAAGGCACCGAGCCCCAACACCCCACCAGCGCGCAACACCTGACGCCTCGAGGTGCCACGGGCCAACGGCACGACTTCGAGCGGTGTGTTCCAGGGTTCCGGCATCGGGCGATCCTCACTGTCAGCGACCAGACAAGCTGAATGAAAGATCATCGTTGCCCGATTGACAAGGGCCTCAGCTGGTCGGTCAACCCGAAACAGGTGACCATTACGCGCACCATCGGCCGCCGAGCGGACGTTTCAACTGGTGAAACAGCAACCACCGACGGAGGTTTCGACCGATCGCGGCTCGGGCACTACCCGTCGAACCGATCCGAAAAAATCCGACTTCGGACGGACCACCGTCGAAGGGGCGCCATGGCCACGTATCGGGTGAAGCCAAGCAAGCCGATCGCCATCTTCGGCGCCGTGTTCGGCGCTGTCATCCTCGTCATCGGTGTGGTGATGGTCGGCTCCGGCGGGAAGAACGGCTGGTTCATCTGGGTCTGGCTCGCTGTCGGCATTGCGATCATCGTCTTCAACCTGTGGGCGGCGTTCGCCAAGAAGGGCAGCGTTCAGACAATCACTTCCGACGACGACGAGCCGCCGACACGCTTCGGAATGGACGTGACCAAGCAGTAGAGTCGGACGTATGTTCGATCAGGGTTGGGACGCCGGGCTCGACGACACACAGCTGACGGCGGCTGCCCACGGCGACGGCCCGCTGGTCATCCTGGCCGGCGCCGGCACCGGGAAGACCCGGACCTTGACCGCACGGGTGGCCAGCCTGGTCGACCGCGGCGTACCGCCGGAGCGGGTGCTGCTGCTGACTTTCACCCGCCGCGCCGCCGATGACATGCTGGCCAGGGCCGCCGCGATGTGCACCCGCGAGGACGCCGGCCGCCGACTGCAGGGCGGCACTTTTCATGCCGTTGCCCACCAGTTGGTCGCTCGGAACACCGAGGCTCTCGGCCTGCCGCCGGCCCTGTCCGTACTGGACAGGTCGGACTCCACCGACGTGATGGATCTGCTGCGCCACGACTATGAGCTCGACAGCATCGACGTGCGGGCACCGCGGGCCGCGACCCTCGTCGACATCTATTCGAGGTCGGTCAGCACCGGACGCCCGGCGCGGCATGTCATCGCGACCGAATTCGGTTGGGTGGAGCCACATCTGGAACAGATCATGAAGCTGCTCCGAGGTTACGTCGCGCGCAAACGCGAGCGCGGGCTGATCGACTTCGATGATCTGTTATTGGCGTGGCGCAGTCTGCTCACCGATCCGATCCTCGGGCCGGAGATCGCCGGCCGCTGGGATCATGTGCTGGTCGACGAGTATCAGGACGTCAACCAGACGCAGGTCGACATCGTGCACGCACTGCGGCCGGATGGGCGTGGACTGACGGTCGTCGGGGACGATGCGCAGGCCGTTTACGCATTCCGCGGCTCGGACAGCGCGCATCTACTCGACCTGACAACATCATTGCCGGGCGTCACCGTCGCCCGGCTGGAACGCAACTTCCGGTCACGGCAACGCCTGCTCGATCTGGCAAATGCGGTGCGGCCCAGCTCATCCGGGCACCAGCTTGTGCTGCATTCGGACCGCTCAGGTGGCCGTCGAGCAAGGTTGGTTCGGTGTCACGACGCCCCTGCCGAGGCACGGGCGATCGTCGACGCCGTGCTGACTGCCGTGCAGAGTGGTCACCGGCTCAGCGACCAGGCGGTGCTGATGCGGACCTCCCACCACAGCGATCTGCTCGAGGTGGAACTGACGGCCCGGCACGTGCCGTTCGTCAAATTCGGGGGGCTCAAGTTCCTGGAGGCCGCCCACGTCAAGGACTTCGTGGCAGCGATCCGCTTGCTGGACAACACCCTTGACGAAGTTGCCTGGTACCGATTGCTCCGCCTGCATGACGGCATCGGCCCCGCCAGAGCCCGCACCCTGCTCCAGCACCTGGACGACGGGGAGAGCGATGAGCAGGCGAAGCACGCAGAGGCCGTCGCCGCAGCGCCCGCCATGTCCCGGGTCGCCCTGGCCGCGACCCTCGACCAGCTGACAGCCGCGCGGGCGCAACGACGGATCGGCGACCGCGCTGCGACCTGTGTCGACCTGCTGCGGCCGCTGTTGACGGCCCGCTACCCGGATTCGGTGGCGCGGATCGCCGACCTCGAACGACTGGCCGCCGCGGCCGCCAGCGCACCCGATCTAGGGGTCTTCGTCGCGGAACTGACGTTGGACCCACCCGCCTCGACCGGTGACCTGGCCGGCCCGCCGCACCTGGACGACGACTACCTGGTGTTGTCGACGGTGCACTCGGCCAAGGGCCTGGAATGGCCGATCGTGCACGTCATGCATCTGGTCGACGGGGCGTTCCCGGCCGACATGGCGTTGTCGACCTCGGAAGGTCTGATCGAGGAGCAACGACTGTTCTACGTTGCGGTCACCAGGGCCGCGGATGAACTCTCGCTCTACGCCCCGCTGCGAATGCCGCATCACCGGCACGCCCGCGACGACCGGCACAGCTTCGCACCGATCAGCCGCTTCCTCGACGAGCAGGCCCTGGCCACCGTCGACATCGACGACGTGACGCCGCAACGTCCAACACCGACCAGGCTCGGCGTCCCGGCGCGGGTGGCGTTACCAACCCTGGATGACCTCTGGGCGTGAGGACCGGGCCGATCAGCCTGCGCTCGGTGTGGGCTGCACCGTCGATGCAGATGCGTCGGTGGCGGTGCTCCCGGGGACCGCAGTCGACGGTGCCGGCGAGTTCGGAGAGGCACTCGCAGACGCGGCGGCACTCGTGGACACAGCCGCACTCGCAGACGCGGCAGCACTCGCAGATGCGGCAGCGCTGGTCGAACCTGGGGCGGCCGCTGGAGCAACGGGGGCGGACGTGGTGGCAACGGCGTCGGGTGCCGCCGGTACTTCGGCCAATGCCTGCGGCGCTGCCGCCAATTGCCGCGCCTGCGCCTGCACACCGTTGTAGGTGACGGTTTGGCACTGGATGAGGGTGTTGTTGTCACCCGCAAGGCCGATGGCGAAGGCACAGACGTTGTTCACCCCGACGTTCAGCGGCACCGCCTGGCTGAAGCCGTGCCGTCCGCCGACGCCCATCACCGAGTTGACGTCCGGTCGGGCCGCGTTTGCGGTGAAGGACCGTCCGACGTTGTTGACGTAGATGTGGACCGGGATCGAGGTCGCCGACGAGTTCGGGTCGAGCACCCAACCGGACACGATCGCCTGCGAGCCGGAGACCGCCACAGCGTCGACCCGACCGACGGGCGCCGCCGGGCCCTGGACGGTGCGGCACTGCATCAGCGAGTTGCTACCGGCGCCGGTCACGATGCTGAACGCACACACCGAATTCGGGCCGCGATTCAACCGGCCGGTCGCGGTGAAGCCATGCTGTCCGGGGATACCGAAGACGCTGTTGACGTCGGCGCGCGGCAGGTTCGCAACTGTCGAATTCCCGTTCGCGCCGACATACAGATCAACCCGGCTGGATGCCCCCGGGGAGTTCGGGTCAAATGCCCAGCCACCCACCGTGACGTTCCACCCGGAAACCGACATCGAATCGACATTGCCCCTCGCGGCTGACGCCCCCTGCACGGCGCGGCACCCGATCAGGGAATTGTTGCCGGTGTTGACGCCGATGGCGAAGGCGCACACGTTGTTCGGACCGGGTTGCAACGGAACGGTCTGGTTGAACCCGTGCTGACCACCGACTCCCATCGCGGCGTTCACGTCAGGGCGCGGGTTGCCTGCCACGAATGCATATCCGGCGGAACCGACGTAGATGTGCACTTGGATGGAGTTCGACGGAGCATTGCCGTCAAGGACCCATCCGCCAACGGTCGCCGTCGTTCCGGAGACCTGGACCGCGTCCAGTGAGCCGACCGGCGGAGCCGGGGGTGGCGGGGGTGGGGGTGCGGCCGCGACGTCCGGCCGCACCGGCAGGCCGAGAATTCTCGCGCACGCCCACGGTCCCCAACCGCGCTGCCGGTAGAGGGTCAGCGCAAGGGCGTCCTGGACCGCCGGGCTGGCCTGGTGGGGGTATCCGCTGCCACCAACACTGCGCCACGTGCCGAGGTCGAACTGGTAGGCGCCGTAGTAGCCGTTGCCGGTGTTGATCGCGTAGTTGTTGCCGGATTCGCAGACCCGCAGGCGGTACCAATCGTCCGCTGTCGGCTCAGCGGATGCGGTGCCCGACAACGCTGTCACCATGACAAGAACCGCGCCGAGAACCAGTGCCATCGAACCAGCGGGCGAGGAGAACCAGCGCCTGCCGGGACGGCCGTGGGGTCTGGCAGGCACGCCTTTAGCCACTATCGAATCGCGCACAGTTGTATCCGTTCTTGACACTGGACGTGGTCAGCCACTCCTCGGCGACCTCCGGACAGATCCCAGGAGGTCCCGGCCGGGCACATACACCCGCTCAGCCGATATAACGAAGTGACACTCAAGACGATAACGCCTGTATTACGGTGCATCACTTATTTCACCCAGATAGATGATTCGTCAGAGCCACTTGGCTTCCATGCGAGTTCAAATACCGACCTGGAACACCGCACAAGAGTGATTGCAGCAACTCGAAACGGCGTCACTCGGACAGAATCGAGGTCAAGGTCGCCTTTTTTGATAAGTCCGATATAGGCGAATTATTACTTCTTGCCTGCCCTGTGAAAGACCTGTGCGACGGGCCGTTTGGCAATGTGCCGTTACGTCCGGTCGATTGCCACAGGTCGGGTTAGCCTCAATTTTCCGGGCCGGACTGGGCCCGTGATCAGGACCCACTAGACAGAGGCGAGCCCATGAGCGTCCGGCAGCACAAGTACCTGCTCGATGAGTCGCAGATGCCGACCAGTTGGTACAACATCATCCCCGACCTGCCGTCACCGCCGCCCCCACCGCTGCACCCGGGAACCCACCAGCCGGTCGGCCCGGATGACCTGGCACCGCTGTTCCCGATGGACCTGATCCTGCAGGAGGTGTCCACCGAGCGGTACATCCCCATCCCCGAAGAAGTCCAGGACATCTACCGGCTCTGGCGGCCATCCCCGCTGTACCGGGCACACCGCTTGGAGAAGGCGCTCGGCACGCCGGCCCGGATCTACTACAAGTACGAGGGTGTCTCGCCCGCCGGGTCGCACAAGCCGAACACCGCAGTGCCGCAGGTCTACTACAACGCCAAGGCCGGCGTGAAGAAGCTGACGACAGAGACCGGCGCCGGGCAATGGGGAACGGCATTGGCATTCGCCTGTTCGCTGTTCGACGTCGAGTGCGAGGTGTGGCAGGTCGGCGCCTCCTACGACGCCAAGCCGTACCGGCGCACGCTGATCGAAACCTTCGGCGGCACGGTGCACCGCTCGCCGTCGCAGCTGACCTCATCCGGTCGGTCCTTCCCGCCGGATCACCCGGGTTCGCTGGGCATTGCGATCTCCGAGGCAGTCGAAGTTGCCGCGGGCGCGGCCGGACACCAAGTACGCGCTCGGCTCCGTGCTCAACCATGTCCTGCTGCACCAGACGATCATCGGCGAGGAGGCGCTGCTGCAGCTTGCGATGGCCGGCGAATCCGGCGCGGACCTGGTCATCGGTTGCACCGGCGGCGGCTCCAACTTCGGTGGTCTGGCGTTCCCCTTCATCCGGGAGAAGCTCGCCGGCCGGCAGAGCCCGGTGATCAGGGCGGTCGAGCCGGCGTCCTGCCCGTCGCTGACCCGCGGCGAGTACCGGTACGACTTCGGCGACACCGCCGGGTTCACCCCGCTGATGAAGATGCACACGCTGGGCCACGACTTCGTCCCGGATCCGATCCACGCCGGCGGTCTCCGCTATCACGGGATGGCGCCGCTGATCTCGCACATCTACGAACTCGGACTGATGGAGGCGATCGCCATCGAGCAGACCGAGTGCTTCGCCGCGGCCATCACCTTCGCCCGGACCGAAGGCATCGTGCCGGCTCCGGAGCCCACCCACGCACTGGCCGCGACCATGGCAGAGGCGTTGGCCTGCAAGGAATCCGGCGAGGAGAAGGTCATCGTCACCGCGCTGTGCGGGCACGGCCTGCTGGATCTGGCGGCGTATGAGGCCTACCTGGGCGGCCAGATGATCGACTCCGGTCTGTCCGACGACGACCTGGCCACCGCCCTCGCCGCGGTCCCGGTTCTGACCGGCTGATCGGTGACAAGCGACGGACCCGAGGACGAGACCGCCGTCGGCGAGGAACTGGCGGCGGCGCTCGACCTCGGACTGCTGCCGTTGGAGGGCGGCCTGTTCCGATCCGACCTTCGTCGGCGGCGGCGTTTCGGCGATCCTGTTCATGCTGATCGGCGACGACTTCTCGGCAATGCACCGGCTGCAGAGCGACGAGATCTACTTCTATCACTCGGGCGCACCGCTGCGGATGTTGCTGATCGACCCGGACGGCGTCCCGTCCGAGGTGATCATCGGCCCGGATGCACTCGCCGGGCAGCATCCGCAGTTCCACGTGCCCGCCTACTGGTGGCAGGGCTCGTCCACCGACGGCCCGTGGAGCCTGGTGTCGACGATGGTGATCACCGGCGTTCGACTGGCAGCACTTTGTGCTGGCCGATCGAGAGGTGTTGGTGGATCTTGTTTCCAGCACACCGTGCCAGGTACTGCCGAGCGGATCGCCGAGCTGACCCGTCCCGGGCGATTGTCGGATTCTCCCGACGACGTCGGCGTTGACGACTGACGCTGCCCGACCATAGTGCGTTTGCTTGACGTTCGTCAGATCCACGCAATATAGTGGGCTCAACCCCGCTGGAGGTGGGCATGACGGAACAGAACATCCGACCTTTAGAGGACGGCATCGAACGCGACCTGCGCGGCCTGAACTACGGCAGCTACCTGCACCTCGACGAGTTACTCGGCGCGCAGCAACCACTGTCGGATCACCACGACGAGATGCTGTTCATCATCGTGCATCACACCACCGAGTTGTGGATCAAGCTGGTGATCCACGAGGTGCGTTCGGCGATGGCGCTGATCGCTGCGGACGACCTCGCACCGGCCCTGAAACGGCTGGCCCGGGTCAAGCACGTCCAGCGACAGATGACCGATCAGTGGTCGGTGCTGGCGACCCTGACCCCCACCGAGTACTCGCAGTTCCGGCACGAACTGGGCAAGTCCTCCGGCTTCCAGTCGGCGCAGTACCGGACGCTGGAGTTCCTGCTGGGCAACAAGAATCCGGCGATGGTCGCGGTGTTCGCGCACGATCCGGATTGTCCAGCAACAACTCGAGCGGGATCTGCACAGCCCCAGCCTGTATGACGAATTCCTGCTCTACCTGGGTCGACGCGGCTACCCGATCCCGGCCGAACTGCTGGACCGCGACTGGTCGGCGCCACACATCCTGAACACCGACCTGGTGCGGATCTTCACCGGCGTCTACGAAGACCCGGAGCATCAGTGGGACGTCTACGAGACCTGCGAGGAACTCGTCGACATCGAGGACACCTTCCAGACCTGGCGGTTCCGTCATCTCAAGACCGTCGAACGGATCATCGGCTACAAGCGCGGCACCGGCGGCTCGACGGGGGTTGCGTTCCTCACCAGGGCACTGTCGCTGACGTTCTTCCCGGAACTGTTCGCCGTCCGCACCGAAATCGGCCAGCCCCAGGACATTTCGAAGGAGTCACCATCGTGACGAGCGCCCCGACGACGGCCGTGTTCAGCCGCGAACAGGCTGTCCTTGCCGACGCCGACGACCCGCTCGCGGCCTTTCGCGACCGCTACCTGCCGCAGACCGACGACGTTGTCGCCTACCTGGACGGCAACTCCCTCGGCCGACCGCTGGCCTCGATCGGGGACGCCTGGGCCACCTTCACCCAGGAACAGTGGGCCGGCCGGCTCATCCGCGGCTGGTCGGAGGGCTGGATGGAGCTGCCCGAGATCGTCGGCGACGAACTGGCTGCGGCCGCCCTCGGCGCCGCGGCCGGGCAGACGGTGATCGCGGATTCGACGACGGTGAACTTCTACAAGTCGATGCGGGCGGCGCTGAATCTGCGGCCGGGACGACGCAAGGTCGTCCTCGACCGGGACAACTTCCCCACCAACCGCTACGTCGTCGAATCCCTGGCCCGCGACCTGGACCTGGAGCTGATCTGGCTGCAGGCCGGCAGCCGGGCAGCGGCATCACCGCCGACGATGTCGCCGCCGTCAGTCGACGACCGACACCGCCGTCGTCACCCTGAGCCACGTCGCCTATCACTCCGGGTATCTCGCCGACGCGAAGGCGATCACCGACATCGCCCACCAGGCAGGTGCGCTCGTCGTCTGGGACCTCTGCCATTCCGTCGGGTCGACCGAAATCAGGCTCGACGATTGGGATGTCGATTTCGCCGTCGGCTGCACCTACAAGTTCGTCGGCGCCGGACCAGGTGCGCCCGCCCTGATCTACGTGAATCGCAGACACCACGAGCACATCGACCAGCCGATCTGGGGTTGGTTGGGCCGCCGGGATTCCTTCGAGATGGAGCAGGGTTTCGTCCCGGCGAACGGTGTGCGATCGATGATCTCCGGGACCCCGCTCGGTGCTCGGGATCCTCGCCGTCCGGGAGGGCGCCGCGGTGATCGCCGAGGCCGGCATCGGTGCGATCCGGGCGAAAGCCGTTGCACTGACCGAGATGGTGATCACGCTGACCGACGAATGGCTGGTGCCACAGGGCTTCTCACTCGGTTCCCCGCGGGACAGCAACTTCCGCGGCGGGCACGTGAGCATCAACCGGTCGGATGCCCGGGAGGTCTGTGGCCGGCTGATCGAGGCCGGCGTGTTGGCCGATTTCCGGGCGCCGGAGACGATCCGGATCGGGCTGTCACCGCTCCCCACGTCCTTCACGGAGGTGTGGGATTCGCTCGACGTGATCCGGAAGCTGACCGCCTGATGCCCCCTTCGACGGGCTCCGCGGTGCTGCCGCCGGATCGGCCGGGTTCGCCCGGGTCGTTGATCGTCTCCTTCGCGGGAACCTACCTGCGCGAACTCGGCGGCCGGATCGCGGTTGCTGACCTGATCGACTGCCTGTCCTGCGTCGACCTGGCCGGCCCCTCGGTGCGGCAGGCCATCGTTCGGCTGAAATCCCGTGGTTTCCTGGCCGCCGACCGCAGCGCCGGCACGGCCGGCTATCGCCTCACGGAGGCGGGTCTGCGCGACCTGACGACCGGCGACCGGCGGATCTTTCGCCCGAGCCGGGCCACCGTCGAGGACGGCTGGGTGCTTGCCGTGTTCTCGGTGCCGGAGGCCGACCGGCACCTGCGGCACGACCTGCGCACCGAATTGGCCTGGCTCGGCTTCGGCACCGTCAGCCCCGGAGTCTGGATCGCGCCCCGACCGTTGGCCGACCCCACCCGGGACCTGCTCACCGACGCCGGGCTGGATCGCTACGTCACCTGGTTCGGCGCCCAGCACCTGACCGACATCGACGTGGCCGACTGGTGGGACCTGGACGCATTGCGTGGCCAGTACGAGACGTTCCTGGCCAATCACCGGGCGGAGGTTGCGAGCCCCGCGCTGACCGACGAGCAGGCATTTGCCCGGCATCTTCGGCTGATCGACGAATGGCGGCTGTTCCCGCGGTTGGATCCCGGTCTGCCCGATTCGCTGCTGCCGCCGGACTGGCCGGCGCGCGCCGCGTGGGAACTGTTCGACACCCTTCACTCGAGGTGGTCGACCGCCGGCTTACGGCACGTCAGGTCCATCGTCTCCTGACGCTGGCGTTGCAGGCACGTGCTGCCCGGCGATGTCGCCCGACCGGTCACGCATCGAAAAGCACCAGCGCGAAAATGATGGTGACCACCAGCGCCAGGAACCAGATGTTCCCGATGACGTACTTCTCGGCCAACCCGAGAGGCGGCGTGATGTCGCTCAGCGATTCCGGCGCGATGCACGCCAGGGTCGGGTCGAACGGGTCGTGGTAGATCTCGACCAGCGCTCCCGGCCGTGGCATGCCAGGGGCGCGGATGCGCGAGGTGAAGGTGATCTCCCGGCCGTCGGCGGACTGGAACGTGATGATCGGTTGCCGGACCCGCTGTTTCGAGCCGTCGGGCGCTCGGCGTCGCCTGTTGCGACGTGTTCTCGTCGACGACAACGCCGCGTGCGGCCAGCCAGCCGTCAGGAACCGCGCCGATACTGCGGGCGCTCTTCGATTCCCGGATCTGCCTGGTCCCGAAGGCGGCCGCGAGAAACACGGGCGTCACCAGGAGAAGCAGGCCCAACCAGGCTGGCATGCATTGATGATGTCAAGACGCGGCGCGCATCGGCGCGGCGGATCAATCGTGATCCGCTCAGTCGCCAGGATCGGGCGACCCCGCTGCGGCACCAGCTGTCTCGCCCTCCCCTGTTGTCGGGCCACCCGGCACCGGGATCAGCACCGTGCTGAGCATCCGGCGCGTCCGGCCCGGAGCCGGCCCGTGACCGATCCGCGCCTGCACGGCTGCCCCGATCTCGGCCACCATCGCCTGCAGTTCGTCCCGGTCCAGCCAGAGCCCGACGGTTCGATAGCCGGCACCGTCCTGCTCGAGATCGACGTCGCCGGCGTCGATGTATCGGTCGACATCGCCTAGCAAGCCGGCCAGGAAGGCCATGAACGCCCGCCGGTGGTCCTCGGGCGTCATGCTGCTGAGGTCCTCGTCGCTGATCTGCGCGTCAGCGACCGACAGTGCGTAGGTCCGTTCCACCGTCCCGCGGACCTGCCGTTCGCCAACCACGATGAGCACCCCTGCCTTGGCCAGGGTGCCGACCTGCCGGTAGAGCGTGGCGGGCGTGATCCCGTCGATCTCGGCGAGCAACTGCCCCGTTGTCAGTTCCCGGTCACCCAGAAAGGCCTGGATGATGCGCAGCCGCAACGGGTGCAACAGGAGGTCAGCGGAGGACATACCTACCATTCTCGCATAGCTGCTATTATTATCGTAAGTGCGAACGTTCGGAGGTTCTCATGGTGTCCATCTGGTCTCGGAGTCCGTCGGCCTGCGGGTGGAACTCACCCGCGGCGAGAAACTGTCCGCACTGCGCCGAGCCGACCTCACCATTCCGTGGGCGCAGATTCGCAGCGTCGAGGCCGTCGCCGATCCCTTCCGGCTGGTGCATGGTCTGCGGGCACCGGGACTCGGCATCCCTGGTCGCACCAAGATCGGCACCTGGCGGTCGAAGGGCCGCAAGACCTTCGCGGTCACCCGCAAGGGCGCACCCGGACTGCGGATCACCCTGCAGGACAACACCTTCGACGAGATTCTGCTGTCCCTGCCGCATCCGGTTGCGGCTGTCGTGCCGACATCGCCTCGAAGCTGATCCGGGACGACTCCACCTCAGAGCGGTCTGGTGACGTTCCCCTCGGCCGGATTCACCATCGCCGGAACTGTTCTGCTACCGCCGGTCGGACGGCACGTGCAGGCGGCCGCCGTCCTGATCACCGGTTCCGGCCCACTCGATCGAAATGGCAGCGATCGGCGCGCTCCGATCGACGTCAGCCGGCAGCTCGCCGAACACCTGGCCGGTAACGGAGTGGCCACCCTGCGGTACGACAAGCGCGGTGTCGCCGCCTCGGGCGGTGATTTCCTGGCAGCGGGCCTGGACGACAACATCGATGACGCCAGGGCGGCGCTCGAATCGCTTGCCGCGCAACCGGAATGCGCCCCTTACTCGAATCGACGGGTGCCGATGGTCGCGATCGGCCACAGCGAGGGCGCCCTGATCGCGGCGGCCCTGGCGGCCGAGGCCGACAGCATCGTCGGCGGGGCGGTACTGCTGGCCGGCCCGGCCAAACCCGGTGCGCAACTGCTGGCCTGGCAGGCCGCGAAGATCGCGCCCACCCTGCCGAAACCGGTCCGACTCATCCTGCGGGTGCTGCGCACCGACCCGGTCAAGCAGCAGCGCAAGTTCCTCGACCGGATCGCGGCCAGCACCGGCGATACCGTCCGGATGCAGGGCAGGCGAATCAACGCGAAATGGTTCCGTGAGCTGTTGGAGTTCGATCCGGTCGGCGCACCTGCGGGCCATCACCGTGCCGGTGCTGGCCATCACCGGGGACAAGGATCTCCAGGTCGATCCGGACGATCTGGAGATCATCGCGTCCACCGTCGCCGGTCCGGTCACCATCCGGCGGGTGACGGACCTGACGCACATCCTGCGCCGGGATCCGGCCGCGCCCACTCTTCGGCGACTATCGCCGGCAGCTCAACGCTCCCGGTGGATAGTGCTGTGCTGCAGGATATCTCGGGCTGGATCGACGATCTCGTGCGCCGTTCCGACGCGGCCAACCGGGCCGTCGGACACTGACGATCGCGGTCGGCCGGAACGGTGGGTCTCCGGTTGCCGCTGGCGAATCCCTGCGTACGGTGGACGTCATGAAGGTGATCATCGCGGGTGGACACGGCAAGATCGGCCTCCGGCTCGGCCGGCTTCTCGGCGAGCGGGAGGTGCACCCGGTCGGCCTGATCCGAAAGCCGGACCAGGCGGCGGATCTGGTCGCGGTCGGCGCCCACCCGGTGCTCTTCGACCTCGAGTCGGGGACCGCGGCGGACCTCGCCAAGATTCTTGCCGGTGCCGACGCCGTGGTGTTCGCGGCCGGCGCCGGTCCCGGTAGTGGTGCAGCTCGCAAGGACACCATGGATCGTGGCGGTGCCGTGCTGCTCGCCGACGCTGCGGAGTTGGCCGGTGTGCGGCGCTACCTGATGGTGTCGGCGATGGGCGCAGATGCCGGCCGAACAGCCGACCACGATGAGGTGTTCGGCGCCTACATCGACGCGAAAAAGGCTGCCGACGACGACATCCGGTCGCGCGATCTGGATTGGACGATCCTGCGACCGGGTGGGCTGACGTTGTCGTCCGGGACCGGTGAGGTCCAGTTGGCCGAGCACACGGCACGCGGCCAGGTGCCGCGGGAGGACGTCGCCGCGGTGCTGTTGGCGTTGCTCGACGAGCCGAAGACGGCCGGCCTGTCGCTCGATCTGGTCTCCGGCGACGTGCCGATCGCCGAGGCCGTCGCGGCGTTGGTGGGCGGGTCCTGAGCCGGGTCGCGGGCCGCTGGGTAGGTTGACTGGGTGGCCCGATCAACCGACAGCAGCCAGCCGGTCGAACTCACCGTCGGCGAGCGCACAGTGCGCATCACGCACCCGGAGCGCATCTATTTTCCGGCGACCGGTGCCACCAAACTGGATCTGGCTGAGTACTACCTGAGTGTCGGCGACGGCATCGTCCGAGCGCTGCGCGAGCGACCGTGCATGATGCACCGGTTTCCCGAGGGTTTGAGCGGTGACAAGGTGCATCAGAAGCGGCTGCCGCGCGGCGCGCCGCCCTGGGTCGAAACCGTTCAACTATTCTTTCCGAGGTACAAACGGACCGCCGACGAGTTATGTGTCACCGAACTCGGCAGCGTGATCTGGGCGGTGCAGATGTCCACCGTCGAATTCCACCCCTGGAATTCACGGCGGGCGGATACCGAGAAGCCGGACGAGTGGCGGATCGACCTGGACCCGATGCCGGACTGCGATTTCGACACCGTCCGGCGCGTCGCGCATGTCGCGCACGAGGTGCTCGACGAGATCGGTGCGGTCGGCTGGCCGAAGACCTCCGGCGGCAAGGGCATGCACATCTATGTGCGCATTGAACCGCGGTGGGGATTCTCCGATGTGCGGCGTGCGGCATTGGCGTTTGCCCGTGAAGTGGAGCGGCGGTCGCCGGTGGACGTCACCACAACCTGGTGGCGGAAGGACCGTGACCCCAAGAAATTGTTTGTCGATTACAACCAGAACGCCCGCGACCACACCATTGCCAGCGCCTATTCGGTCCGCGGAGTTCCGGAGGCGACCGTTTCGACGCCGATCACCTGGGACGAAATCGACGACGTGCTGCCCCGCGATTTCACCATGGCCACGGTGCCGGCACGATTTGCCGAGCTCGGCGACCTGCACGCCGGCATCGACGAGGCGGTGTTCTCCCTCGACACATTGCTGGAGTGGGCCGAGCGCGACGAGCGGGCGGGCGCCGCCGACCCGGGCGAGCCGGACGCGGTCGATCTGGATGCCAAGATCGAGAAATGACGCAGCACTCGGCCAAGGTCGCCGCCCTGGTTCTGGCGGCAGCGATTGTCCTGGCGACCGCCGCCTGCTCCGCCGATGAACAGCAACCAGGAGCAGCATCACCCACGGCTGGCACCGCGGTCACCGATCGCACAGCCGCCACCCCAACGACACCCACCGCGACGACAACCCCCGCGACGACGACCGCGACCAGCACTTCGGACTCACGCTTCGCCTCCGAGACAAGCCTGCGGTTCAGCTATCCGCCAGGGGCGCCCACCGAGCTGACCGAGATGAGTTGGGACCCAATCACATCGGTGTCGAGCGAAGAGACCACCAGTCAGCCCACCGAGGCTGAGCCTGTGCCGCAGACCGAGTCCGTCACGGCGCGGATTGCCGCCTTTGATCCCGCGACGGGCGCCCTGTCCTACGTCAACCAGTACCTGATCGACCCACCAGACACACAGGGCTACCTCGCGGACGATCCGAACGATTCCGCCGAGCACAAGGCTTTCCTGAGCCCGAACGCCGATATCCGGTTCGTCTATTCGTCCTGCACCAATGGCGGCGGATCCCTTGTCCCCAGCGGTGTTGCCTGTACAGCACAGGAATTGGCGAGCGCGATTGCAACACCGTTCGTTGCGTCGCTGGTTCTGATCGACGACACAGTCGTCGAGCTCCGGCAGATCTACCAGGCGTAGGTCCCGGCTCGCGATGGCCGTTGACCCGCCATGCGCCGCGATGGTCAACCGGCGGCCTTCAGGGAACGACAGTCACCGGCCACCGACCGGCGCGGACAAGCCGGACCCCGAGCGATCCGACGATCCGGTGGCCGGCGGACGTCGAAGCACCGACAACAACGGCGTCCGCGAGAACCTCACCGCAGATCTTGGAGATCTGCGTGTAGGCATCCCCTTTCGCCTGCACGAAGCGGGCCCGGATACCCGCCCTGACGGCACCCTCCTCAACTTGGTGGCGCAACTCGTCAGCGATCTCCAACTGAGACTCGCTGAAGGCCAATGCGGCCTCCGGAATGAGCCCACCCATTGACGTCATCGAACTGACAAAGATCACCACCAGCTCCGCGGACTGCCGACGCGCCAGCCCGGCTGCGTAGGAGGCGGCCCGCATCGATGTCGTGGAACCGTCCACGGCCGCGACGATCACCCGTGGCCCATCGGTTCCTCGCTCGAAGCCCCCCGCCATCATCGCTCCATCCTGCACCGTTGCTCGGGACGGTGGTAGCCAGCAGACCCAGCGACTCAATGGCGAAGTCCGCGCCCGGGGTCCCACCGGCTGACTCGACATGTGCTGCTGAGGTAGTGCGTTCTCGTCGGCATGAGTGCGGTCCCCGTTGACCGGTAGATGAACTGCATGAGCACCACTTCGGCAAGTGACGGTGTCCGAGATCTGTTGCTGAACAGGGACTGTCGGTGGCCCCGGGCTACGGTTCTTGGTATGGGGATGGACACCGCACTGGACTCGGCACAGGCCGAGGTCGCGGTCGCGTGCGCCGCCCTGAAACAGCTACAGGGCATGGAGCTCTGGAAGATCCCGGAGCTCGACCTGCTTTCGCTGGCGCAATCGGTGGAGGGCCTGACCCGCCTCGGGTACGCCGCGCAGGTCCGGCTGGCCGGAGAAATCGACACCCGCGGCACCGCCGAGCGGTTCGGGTCCGCCTCCACCGTCGCGCTGCTCCGGGAAACGCTGACGATCTCCGCCACGGACGCCCGGGCCAGGGTGAACGCCGCGAAAATGGTCCACCCCCAGGTGCAACCGTCCGGCAGCATCGCCGACCCGGTCCTCCCCGAGCTCGCCGCCGCACTGTCGGACGGACTGATCGGCATCGAACAGACCCGCACCATCGTCGCCACCATCAAAGGACTACCCGCCGACGTGAACCCCGGCATGCTCGAAGCGGCCAAAGTCATCCTCGTCCAGACCGGAACCGCAACCGAACCGAAACCCTTCGCACTGTTCGCGAAATCCGTCGCCCTGTCCTGTGACCCCGACGGGAAACTGAACGACAAAGACCCGCACGACCGCGTCGAACTCACCATCGGGGTCCGCAACCCCGACACCGGCATGACCGGCATCAAGGGTCAACTGGACGACCTCGGCGTCGAACTACTCGGCAAGGCCATCGAAGGGTTCAGCAAACCCCGACCCGCCGAAGACGGCACCCCCGACGGGCGGTCCGCCGCCGTCCGCCGCGGGCACGCCATCAAGGAAGTCCTGCGCCGGTACCTGAACCTCGGGGACGCCCCGACCCACGGCGGCGAGCGCCCGCACATCACCCTGACGATGGACCTGCAGGACCTGCGGAACCGGATCGGCGCCGCGTACCTGGAACTCGGTGGGGTGATCAGCCCGTTCGAAGCCCGGGTCCTGGCCTGTGATGCGGAGATCATCCCGATGGTGATGGGTTCCACGTCCGAGGTCCTGGACGTCGGCCGGGCGAACCGGCTGTTCACCACGGCGATCCGTAAGGCAATTGCGCAGCGGGACAAAGGATGTGCGTTCCCCGGCTGTGATCGGCCACCGGGCTGGACGGAAGCCCATCATGTGCTCCACTGGCTCGACGGCGGGATCAGCTGCTACCAGAATGGGTGCCTACTCTGTGGCCACCATCACCGGGTCATCCACCAGGGACATTGGCAGATCCGTTGGGCCCCTGACGGTATCCCCGAATTCGTGCCACCGACCTGGGTGGACCCGGAGCAGAAACCCAGACGCAACAACACACATCGCATCGCCGACCTGCTCACCCCCGACCCAGGCGGTTCCACCGACCCATGACTGCGCCCAGTCATGACGCGAGCTGGACAGCCTGGTTCGTCCCGAAGACACCAATCCAAGGAAGGATCCGACTATGACACGACGCTTCGGGGTGACGATCGACTGCCTTCATCCGGTGACACTGGCGCCGTTCTGGTGCGACCTGCTCGGCTATGTCGAGGAACCGCCGCCGGACGGCTATCAGAGCTGGCCTGACTACGATCTGGCAAATGGTGTCCCGCCCGCAGAGGCCGAGAAGGGCGCAACCATCGTCGATCCCGCTGGTATCCAGCCACGCATCTATTTTCAGCAGGTGCCCGAGCCGAAGACGGGTAAAAACCGTCTGCACATTGACGTGGTGGCGTCACGGCAGCACACCTGGGATCAAGTGCTGGCGGCAGCCGAGCGGGCCGTCTCGCAGGGCGGCAGCATCCTGCGGGAGTCGGACAACCCAGACGACAGGTTCATCGTGCTGACCGATCCGGAAGGAAACGAATTCTGCGTGGTGCTGTAGCGACCGGTCACGCTTCCAGCGGGACTTGCTCGTCGCCCAGTTCACGCAGGTAGTGCGCCATTCCCTCGGGCGCTCGGCCGAGGCTCCGCCCGCTGGTCAGCACCGGACTGGCCCCTGTGCTGTGCACCCGCCCGCCGGCCGCCCGCACCGCGCGGGTGAGCAGCACGTCCTCGTGACTCACCACATCCTGGAAACTGCCGACAGACACAAGGGTGTCCGCCCGAACACCAAGGTTCGCCCCGTGGACGTGCGGATGCCCATCAGTGATCAGGTGCCGCAATCGATAGGCGGCAAGAACCCCGGCCGCCAGTTCCCGCGGATCGGGTCGAACCGTGCCCAGCAACAACTCGACACCGGCCCGGGCGTGCACCAACTGGGTCTGCAGCCAGTCCGCCGGAACCGCCGAATCCGCATCTGTGCAGGCGATCCACATGTCGCCTGCCGCCGTGCCGGTCGCGGATTCAGTCTCCAAGAGATGACTCACCCCGGCCGCACGGGCGGCACCGACCCGGCCGGCGTCCGAGCGCAACACCTCCACCCCCGGCCATTCACTGGCGATGCGGTACGTCCCGTCCGTGCTGCCGTCGACAACCACGATGACCCGGGTCCGCGGCGCGGTTGATTCGGCGGACCGCAACTGCCGGATGGCCGCATCCAAACCGGTCAGGCACCGCGGCAGTCGCTCCTCCTCGTTGCGGGCCGGCACCACGATGCCGATCGCCGCAATGTCGACATCCAGCGGCTCGGCCAGCGAGATCGTCATGCCAGCAGTCCATCTCGTCGCGCCACCGATACTGCCGGCGAACGGACCAGCACATCGAGGCGGAAGTCCTCCTCGACGTGCTCGACCAACACGGACAGGCCCGACTCCCGGCGCAACTGCTCGTGCACCTCGTCACCCGTCAGGGGGTAGTCGGCGACGGGATGACGCCAATGGCAAGCGAGCACAACGCCGTCCTCGGTCAGCGAGGCCACGGCCGCCGCGATCAACAGCGACAGATCCGTTGCGTCACAGTAGTAACCGATCTCCGAGAGCACAATCAGATCGAACGGCCCGGCCGGCCAGTCCTGCGGAACCCGCCGCTGTTCGAAACTCACCCCTGATTGCCCCGAAAGGCGTTGCCGGGCAACGGTCAACGGAACCTCGGAAATGTCGGTGGCCAGCAGCCGAGCACATCGCGGCGCCAGTTCCTGCGTGAGCACACCAATCGCACAGCCGGGTTCGAACCCGGAGCCAAAGCGCTGCCGAGGCAGGCTGGCCATGGTGACGGCACGCTTACGTTCTTCGTACCAACGGGTTTCGAATCCCCACGGATCCGCGCCGGCCCGATAGAACCCATCGAAATACTGTTGCCCCAGGCTGTCCGACGGAGCATCTGACCCCGCTGCGGCGGAATCCACCGCGTTATGCATTCTCGGCCAATCGCGACGAATCGACGAAGATCTCCCTGGCACCGCGGAAGTGGTCCCGGAACCCCGGCGGGACAATGGCCTCATCGCCGGGCTCGGCGGACAACGGTTCCACCTGGCTGCGGTGCGCGGCCAGCGCCAATTCCTTGGCCGCCCGTGTGTCGACCGAAAGGTCAAGTGCCGTGAGCATTTCCGGTTGCAGGGTGCCGTCCCCCGGGTGCGCCCAATGCCATGCCCACAGCGGGTACTCCAACAACCGGCAGCCGGTCGCCCCGGCGATCTGCTGGGCCGCGGCAGCAGCTGCCGAATGATCGGGATGACGATCATCCCGCCACGGTGCGACCAGCCAGGTCCCGTCACCGAACTCTCCGACCAGCGAACGAATCTCAGCAGCCAGTTCAGCGACCGAGGACTCGAGCCGGCCGTCGCCGAGATCCAACTGCCGGACCACCCCTGCGGGCGCGAGCACCGCAACCGCGGCAGCGACCTCGGCGCGCCGCACCGCGGCCAACTCGGCGGGCCGCACCGTCGGCGAGTGCGGGTGCGAGGCCTCCCCCGCGGTGGCAACAACGACCGTCACCGACGCACCCGTCGCCGCCGCCTGCGTGATCAACCCACCGGCGCCGAGGGTTTCGTCGTCCGGGTGCGCGGCTAGCACGATCAGTTGCCGCAGGCCAGCGACATCAAGCGGACGCACGTGGTCGATCAACCCGGACGCCGCCCACTCGGCAACCGACGTACCGAGATCACGATGATCAAAACCAGCGATCGGCGCAGATTGCAGCAACGACCGCGGACTCATCAGACCCACTCCAACAGATCCAGTACCGCGCGGCCCAGCGCTGCCTCGTCCCGCTCGGCGTGGTGCTGCCGCAGGTACAGCTGAAGGTCCGCGACCCGGCGGGCATGCCGCTCGTCGCGGGCCAACGGCGCCGGGCCCAACGCATGCCCGACGCGTCGGAGAACGTCCTCGGCGGCGCCGGCGACGATCGTCCGCACCCGGGACGCCAGCAGCACGCCGTCCGAACCGTTCGCGGCCCCGGAATCAACGAGCACCGCGGCCTCCGCGAGCACGGCCCGCGCACCGGTCAGGGCAGCGTCAACCGCGCCCAGGTGCATGGCCGCGATCTGGTCCGGCTCCTTCACGCTCAGCGCATCGCCGCATGGTCCTGGCGAGGCCGACGGCCCCGCCGTACCAGCAGGCGGCAACGCCGATCCCGCCCCAGGCGAAGCCGGGGCGGCGCAGGTACCACCCGTCCGGACCGACGGGAACCGCAGCGACGTCGACCAGATCGATCGGGCCCGGACGGCACGTCGACCAACCCGCGGGCGACCCACCCGGTGTCGCTGGTCGCGCACGCCAGGCCCCCGCAGGTCGATCGCGAACAGCCGGCGCCCACCGTCGGGGGTGTGCGCGGTGATCAGGGCGTGACTCAACCGACCGGCCAGCGAACACCACGGCTTCGTGCCGGTCAGCAGCCACTGGTCGCCGGTCGCGCACCGCATCGACCCGAACGCCGGGACCCTCGGCCGCGAACACTCCCCAGGTGCTGTGCGGGGAAGCACCGACCTCGTCGACCCGGAGCTCATCGACCGCCGGATCGGCCTGTGCCTCAGCGAGAATCGCCAGCGCGTCGGTGTGCGCCTCGATGACCCGGGCCGCGGTCAGGTCGCCGGAGGCCAAGGGCCGTCAGCGAGCGCCACCGCAGTGCGGTCGGCACCCGATCCGGGTTGCGGCAGCCAACGGCCGACGCCCGCCGCGAGCCGGATGGCGCGATCGGAATGGCCGTCGACGGCAGCGGCAGCGATGTCGAGTTCACGTTCGATGGGTGGCTCGATGACTTCGTCGGGCGCCTGGTCGGGACGGCGAGATGGGTCAGCATGGTGATCATGACGGGGTCTCCCTTTCCAGGAGTCTCCGGCACTCACACCGGCTGTCGGATGTGTTTCCGCAATGACGACCGCTCAAACCACTGCCGCGCACACATGATGGGGATCACCGCAGTCAGGAATCGCTGGATATTCTGACCCGATGACCGGTTCGGCAGGCGTGCACCCGCCGATCTTCGTGAACCCACAGCCTGACATCCTGGGGGCAGGCTACGAGGCGATGACGGCGGACTTGCCGGACGACGCCGAAGGCCCGGTGGTCGCCACTCTGGTTCGGCATCCGGCGACCAGCCCCAGCACCCGGGCGGTGCTGTATCTGCACGGTTTCTCCGACTACTTCCATCAGGTTGAGCTCGCCGAATTCCACGCGAACCGCGGCGAGGACTTCTACGCCCTCGACCTGCGAAAGTACGGGCGTTCGCTTCGTCCGCACCAGACCCCAGCTCGCATGACCGACGTCGCGGACTACTACCCGGAGCTCGATGCCGCGGTGGAATTCATCGTCGGCGAGGGGCACGACCACATCGTGGTCAACGCCCATTCAACTGGCGGCCTGATCGCGGTGCTCTGGCTGCAACATCGACTCGACATCGGCGGCGAACTGGCGCCGGTCCGGGCCGTCGTCCTCAACAGCCCGTTCCTCGACGTCCCGGCAACCTGGGCGGTCCGCACCCTGGCTCCGCGGCCGTTCGCCGTGCTGGCGAAGAACCGTCCGCTGATGGTGCTGCCGTCGACGGGGCCGAGCTTACTACCAGCTCAGCACGCACCGCAGCGAACGCGGTGAATGGGAGTTCGTCAAGGACTGGAAGCCGGTGACCGGTGGGGTGGTTCGCGTCGAGTGGCTGGCGGCAGCGCAACGGGCGATCGCCCGCGCGCACGCCGGGCTGAGACCTGGATTGCCCGATCCTGGTGTTGTGCTCGGACAAGACCGTGCGCGCCAGACAGTGGACCGATGAGCTCTACCGGGGTGACTCGGTGCTGGACGCCGATGCCCTTGCCCGCTGGTCGACCCGACTGGGCAGGCACGTGACCTGCATCCGGATCGTGGACGGCATGCACGACCTGCTGCTGTCGGCTCCCGCTGTGCGGCAACGGGTCTTCGCCGAGATCACCCGGTGGACGGACGCCTACGCATCCTGAATCCCGGCATCTGAAGCACAGCATCGAAGCACGGCGTCCGGAAGCACAGCAGTATCGAGATCAGCTCAACAGCCCGGCGATGACGATCAGCGCCGGGATGCAGGCAAGGGTGGTGGTCGAAACCAGATCCCGGGCCAGCGGCACCGACGTCCGGTAGCGCACCGCGTAGACGAAGACGTTCTGCGCGGTGGGCAGCGCCGCGCACATGGTGGCCGCCAGCAACGGCACTCCGTCCAGCCCGAACACCCAGCGGGCCAAGGCGAATGCCACCAGCGGCATCACCACCACCTTCAGCCCGGTGGCCAGTGCGAGGTCGGCAGCCCGGCCGCCGCGACCCGGGCAGCGGGGCACCGCGGAGCGAGATCCCGAACGCGATCAGCGCGCCCGGTACGGCCATCCCGGCGATCAGATTGAGCGGCGCGATAGATCAACTCCGGAATCGCGGTTCCGGTCGCCGCCAAGACGATGCCGAGCACCGACGCGATGATCACCGGATTGCGGATGGGTTGGATGATCACCCGTCGCCAGGACGGCCGGCGGCCCGACTCCACGATGTCCAGCGCCACGAACGCGATCGGCGCCAGCACCACCAACTGATAGAGCATCACCGGTGCGACATAGGACGCATCAGCGAAAACGTAGACCGCCAGGGGTATTCCGAGATTTCCGGCATTGACGTAGGACGAGCCCAGCGATCCGATCACCACCGAGCCGACGTCCCGCTTCCACCACAACCTGGCCACCAGGACAAAGGCCAGCACGGCCACCGTCGTCGCGATCGCGGTCACCGCGAGCCCAGCTGGACAGCACCGAGTGAATGGACGCCTCGGCAAGGGTTTTGAGCAACAGGGCCGGCGTCGCCACGAAGAACACCAGGCGGGACAACACCACCGGCGTCGACTCGGGCAGCAGTGTCGTGCGGGCCAGCAGATAGCCGACCCCGACGACCACACCGATCGTCACCAGGCCCTGCAGGACGGCGAGCAACGGGAGGTCAGCCGACCAGTGCGATGGTGGCCTGCGCGATGGCCAGTTCCTCGTTGGTCGGCACCACCATGACCGTGACCGGCGAATCGTCCGGCGAGATCACCCTGGCAGCAGGCGACCTCACCGCATTCCGCACGGGGTCCACCGAGATACCCAATGGCTCGAGGCCGGCCAGAATCCTGGCCCGGACGACGCCGTCGTTCTCGCCGACCCCGGCGGTGAACGCAATGACGTCCGCGCCGCCCAGCACCGCCAGGTAGGCGCCGACATACTTGCGCACCCGGTGGCAGTACACGTCAAGGGCCAGCGCCGCATCCGGGTCACCCGCCGCGATCAGCTGGTGCAGATCCCGGAAGTCGCTGACCCCGGACAGCCCGAAGACCCCGGACCGCCGGTTCAGCAGGTTGTCGATCTGGTCGGCGTCCATGCCGGCGTTGCGCAGCAGATGGAACACCACTCCAGGATCGACGTCGCCGCTGCGGGTGCCCATCACCAGGCCCTCGAGCGGGGTCAGCCCCATCGATGTCTCGACGGCGGCGCCGAATCGCACCGCCGAGGCCGAGGCGCCGTTGCCCAGGTGCAGCACGATCGTCTTGAGCTCGGAAACGTCCCGACCCAGCACCGAAGGCAGCAGATGCGACACGTACTGGTGCGACGTGCCGTGAAACCCGTACCGGCGGATCTGCTGCTCGGCCGCCACGGTCCGATCGATCGCGTAGGTGGCGGCCGCCGCCGGCAGGTCCCGGAAGAACGCGGTATCGAAGACCGCGACCTGCGGAATTCCCGGGAAGGCCACCATGGCCCGATCAATGCCCGTTGCATTCGCCGGATTGTGCAACGGCGCCAGTAGCGACAGCTCCCGGATCTGTTGCAGCACATCGTCGTCGACCACAACCGGGTCACCGAACAGGGCTCCGCCATGCACCACCCGATGCCCGACGGCGACCAGCGCCACCCCGGACAGCGGCAGCCCGGAATCGGCGAACAACTGCCGCATGATCGTCAGGGCCGCACCGTGGTCGGCAATCGGCACCGGTAAAGGTCAGCGTCTCCCGCCGGATTCTCCGATGCCCGACTTGTGGGTAGCGACGCCCTCGCCGCCGATCCGCTCGATCAGCCCGGACGCCGCCGCACTACCGGCGGCCGGATCGACCAGCTGGTATTTCATCGACGACGATCCGGAGTTGATCACCAGCACGAAACTCGTCACGGAACAAGACCTTTCGTCGCGCCCACCGGGATCGGCGGCTGTTCGGCCGGCGCCGGCACTGCGGCCGGCGACCTCGGTGCCGGAGCGGACGAGCCCTGGGCCTGCACCGCGGTGATGGCAACGGTGTTCACGATGTCGGCGACCAGGGCGCCGCGGGACAGGTCGTTGACCGGCTTGTTCAGTCCCTGCAGCACCGGCCCGATGGCGATCGCGTTCGCGCTGCGCTGCACCGCCTTGTAGGTGTTGTTGCCGGTATTCAGGTCCGGGAAGATCAACACGGTCGCCCGGCCGGCCACCGGCGAGTCCGGCAGCTTCGTCGACGCCACCAGCGGATCGACCGCGGCGTCGTACTGAATGGGGCCGTCCACCAGCAGATCCGGCCGCATTTCACGCACCAGATCGGTTGCGGCGCGGACCTTTTCCACATCGGCCCCACTTCCGGAGGTGCCCGTCGAGTACGACAGCATCGCCACCCGCGGCTCGATCCCGAATTGCGTCGCGGTGGCCGCCGAGGAAATCGCGATGTCGGCCAGCTGCGGCGCGGTCGGGTCGGGATTGACCGCGCAGTCCCCGTAGACCAGCACCTGATCGGACAGGCACATCAGGAAGACACTGGACACGATCTTCGTCCCGGGCGCCGTCTTGATGATCTCGAAGGACGGCCGGATGGTGTGCGCGGTGGTGTGCACCGCGCCGCTGACCATCCCGTCGGCCATTCCCAGGTGCACCATCATCGTGCCGAAATAGGAGACGTCCGTGACGGTCTCGGCCGCGACCTGGTTGGTCATGCCCTTGTGCGCGCGGATCCGGGTGTATTCCTCGGCAAAGGTGGCCACCAGCTGCGGGTCGTTGGGCGACACGATGGGAACCGCGCTGATGTCCACCCCGATGGCGGCGGCCTTCGCGCGAATAACGGCCTCGTCGCCGAGCAGGATCAGATCCGCGACGGCAAGCCTGGTCAGGATCGCCGCCGCGTGCAGGATCCGTTCGTCCTCCCCCTCCGGCAACACGACCCGACGGCGGTCCGCCCTGGCTCGCTCGAAGACCCGGTACTGGAACATCAACGGGGTCACCACATCGGATTCGGCGACGTCGATCGCGGCCAACAATGCCTCGGTGTCCACCGAATCGTGAAATGCCCGGAGAGCCATTTCCAGCTTGCGGGGAGACAACGCACTGAGCCGGCCACGAACCGAGGCAAGCCTGGTGGCCGTCTCGAAGGTACCGCCCGGTGTGACCAGGATGGGCAGGTCCTGCTGGATACCGTCCATCAATTGCTGAACCGAGGCGGCCGGCGTGTAGCCGCCGGTCAACACGATGCAGGCCAGATTCGGGAATGTGGCCGATTGGTGGGCCAGGATCAGCGCCGGCAGCACGTCCACCCGATCCCCGGGGGCGATGACGGTGAAGCCCTCCCGGAGCCGGGTCAACACGTTCGGCAGGGACATCGCGGCCACCACGAAACCCATCGACTCCCGTTGCAGCAGTTCAGCATTCCCGCGAACCAGGTCAGCGCCGCAGGCCTGCTGCAGGTTCGCGACGGTCGGCGCGACCAGCAGTGGAATCTCCGGCATGCCGCCCACCGCGAGCCCGGTCCTGGCCAGCAGGGCGCGCACCTCCTGCAGGTCCTCGGGGTTGACCCGGTTGGCGATCGCGGCCACCGGGTGCGCGTGCCAGGCGACCAGCTCGGCGAGGGCGAGTTCGAACGTGCTGGCGATGGTCTCCGGATCCCGGCCACGGCCGTGCACCACCAGCACCACCGGTGAGCCGATATTCGCGGCGATCTGGGCGTTCATCGCCCACTCGTTACCGGTGGTGACGTCGGTGTAGTCACTGCCGACCACCACGACGGCGTCGTACTTCGCCGACAACACCCCGAACTTGTCGACGATCCGGGACAGCGCCCCCGCCGGATCGGCATGCAGCGCGTGATAGGTGAGGCCGACGGCATCGTCGTAGGTCTGCTCGACACCGGGATGCGCAATCAGCAGCTCGATGACGGGATCGAGCGCCTCAACGGTGTCCACGACCGGGCGGTAGACGCCCACCCGACCGACTCGGCGGCTGAACAGATCGACCAGCCCGAGGGCCACCGAGGATTTGCCGGAAAAGCCCTCCGGCGAGGCGATATAGACGCTCCGAGACATCGGCCAAGGCTAACGGTGCCGCCAGGAACCCACCCACCGGCAGCGCCTCGGTCCAGCTGGCAGGACGATCCAGACAAATAATTCATCAAGTGTTGACATCCTCGGCGAGACGGGTCTAGCGTCCTCAACATCAGAAATTCATCGACCGATGAATTCAACGTTCGAAGGAGAGATCGTGGACAACGCGATCACCGTCACCGACCTGGTCGTCGAACGCGGCAAGGCGACCGTGCTGAACGGTTTGAGCTGCGACATCCCCGCCGGTCGGATCACCGGCCTACTCGGCCCGTCCGGTGCGGGCAAGACCACGCTGATCAGAGCAGTGGTCGGCGTGCAGGTGGTGCGGTCCGGCACCGTCACCGTGCTGGGCCAACCCGCCGGCGCGCGGGAGCTGCGCGCCAAGGTCGGCTACGTCACCCAGGCGCCATCCGTCTATCCGGACCTCACCGTGCTGGAGAACGCCCGCTACTTCGCCTCCATCGCCGGCGCGGACGCGGCGTCCGCCACCGCGGCCGTGGTGCAGGTCGGCCTCGGTGCGGCCAAGAATCAACTGGTCGGCACGCTGTCCGGTGGGCAGCGGTCCCGCGCCTCCCTCGCCTGCGCGATCGTCGGCGATCCCGAGGTGCTGGTGCTGGACGAGCCAACGGTCGGCCAGGACCCGGTGCTGCGCGAGGAGCTGTGGGATTCCTTCCGCCAGCGCGCCGACAACGGGTGCACCGTGCTGGTCTCCTCGCACGTGATGGACGAGGCGAACCGCTGCGACCGACTGCTGCTGATCCGCGACGGCGGTCTGCTCGCCGACGACACCCCGGACGAAGTGAAACGACGGGCCGGCACCACCGACCTGGACCAGGCATTCCTCGAACTCATCAGGCATGGGGTCACCATGAATGGAGCGTCATCATGAACGGAACCATCCTGGGCGCCTCGATCGCCCGCATTCTGCACCAACTGCGCCACGACCCGCGGACCATCGGCATGCTGATGGTGGTGCCGATCGTGCTGATGGGCCTGGTCTACGCGATGTTCGCCGGGGCCGAGCCGATCACCAGCAATGTCCTGTTGATCATGCTCGGGCTGTTTCCGTTCGTGATCATGTTCCTGATCACCAGCATTGCGATGCTCCGGGAGCGCACGTCCGGCACCCTGGAGCGGCTGATGACCACCCGGTCCGGCAAGGGCGACCTGCTCTTCGGCTATGGAATCGCGTTCGGGGCCGCGGCGGCCGTGCAGGGTGCGGTCGCCGCTGCCTGCGCCTACCTGCTGTACGGCATGACGACCGCCGGCAGCGTCGGCCTTGTGGTGCTGGTCGCGGTGTGCACGGCATTGCTCGGCGTCGGCCTCGGGCTGCTGTGCTCGGCCTTCGCCCGGACGGAATTCCAAGCGGTGCAACTACTTCCGATCGTCGTCATCCCGCAAATGCTGCTCTGTGGGTTGTTCGTGCCGCGCGATGAGATGGCCGGCTGGTTGCAGGCCGTCTCAGATGTGCTGCCGCTGAGCTACGCGGTCGAGGCGCTGCAACAGGTCGGCGCGAACGCCGAACCGACGTCGACGTTCTGGCTGGATCTGGTGGTGGTCGGGGGTTGTGTGATCCTTGCCCTCAGCCTCGCGGCGGCGACGTTGCGCAGGCGCACTCCCTGAGCTGTGCCGACTGCGGCAACGACCGAAGGACAATTGCGATGACGAGCGGCGCGGCACCCGAATCCCGAGCCACCGCCGGTGACGGCGGGGCGTCCGGCAGGGGTGCCGCGCCCGCTCCCGCTGGAAGCGGAGCTCCCCGATCGGGCCGCCGGCCGGGGAACCCGGACACCCGGCAGGTGATCCTGGACGCGGCCCGGACGACCTTCGCCGAACTCGGTTTCGCCGGGGCGTCGATTCGTAAGATCGCCGCGGCGGCGGGGGTCGACGCCGCTCTCGTGCACCACTACTTCGGATCCAAGGAAAAGCTGTTCCTGGCCACCGTCGAGGTCCCGGTTGACCTGCCGAAGATCATTGCCGGGATCGGCGCTGCAGGCCCGGAGGGCCTCGGCGTCAGGCTGATCACCACCATCCTGACTGTGTGGGAGTCCCCGGCGGGCGCGGGCATCGGGGCGGCCCTCCGGACTGCATTGGCCGATCCGGCGCGGGCCAGAATGCTCCGGGAATTCGTTCTGCCACAACTGGTCGGCCCGTTGTTGCGGCCGCTGCAGCTGCCGCCGGCCGAGGCGGAAATCCGCACCGGCCTGATCATGACGCAGGTGTTGGGTGTGATCACCGGCCGGTACCTGCTGGCGATCGAACCGCTCGCATCGCTACCGGTCGACCTGCTCGCCGCGAACGTCGGTGCCACGTTGCAGCGCTACCTGACCGGACCGCTTCAGGAAGGCGACCAATGACGAGGAGCACCGCCCTCCGGCTCGGGCTGGGGATGATAGCTGTTGCGGCGGCCACGATCTCGCTCGGCAGGGCGCTTCCGTCGTTGACGACGCTGCAGTCAACGGTCCAGAGCGCCTCCTGGACATGGGTTCTCGCGGCAGCCGTGCTGCAGTTCGGGTCGATCGCGATGCTGGTCCGGCAGCAACGGCGGCTGCTGCGGGCCCTCGGCACCCCGGTCCCGTTGCACCGGATGGCGGGAATCACCTACTCGAGCACCGCGTTGGCCATCAGTCTCCCGGCGGGGGCCGCGGTCTCGGCGGGCTATTCGTTCCGGCAGTTCCGCGCCAGCGGGGCGACGCCACGAAGCGCCGGGTTGACTCTGCTGCTCTCCGGCCTACTCTCGGTCGGCAGCCTGCTGGTGATCTTCGCCATCGGCTGGACGGTCGCGTCGGCGGCCGGTCCGGATGGTGTGATTGCCACCCATCCGGTGGTGGCGGCCTCATTCGCACTGGTCTTCATCAGCCTCACAATCGCGCTGGCCCGCCTGCTGGAGCGCCGCCGAACAGCGGCATCGTCCGATCGGACGCCCAGGCTCGATGCCCTCGAACGTCGGCACAGCCGGATCGGCAACATCGTCCGGAAACTCTGGAACCTGTTGCAGGACACCAGAACCGTGCGCCCCGGAGACTGGAATCTCGCGATCGGCTCGTCCGCCGGGAAGTGGTTGCTGGACGCCGCCTGCCTGTATGCCTGCGCCCAGGCGGTCGGCGTGCAACTCGCCGCGTTGGACGTCATCGGGGTTTACCTCGGTGTGCAGGTCGTCCGGCAGATACCGCTGACCCCCGGCGGTATCGGACTTGTCGAGGTCGCGCTGATCGCGGCGCTGGTGACGGCCGGTGCCGCCGCCGGTCCGGCCGCGGCCGTGACCATCATCTATCGACTCTTCTCCGCGTGGGTCTTGATACCGGTCGGCTATGTGCTGCTGCTGCTGACCAGGGCCGATCACGCACGCAGGAACGCCAACACTGCCAGCACCCGGCGGTTGTCGTCGGCGCCCTGGTACAGCCCGAGCTTGGTGAAAACCCCGCGCACGTAGGCCTCGCTGTGCTGGCACCGCTGTACCTCACGGTGACCGAACTACCCGACAACGTGTTGCTCACTTCTGCCGATCCCACCCTGTCTGACGTGGTTGACCGAATCCAGCGTGCCTGTGAGAAAGGCGGTGGGGACCGCGAAGATCGAGCACACCGCAGGACCACGACGGCGCGCGATGCATTGTCGTTCGTTGGAAGCAGAGCACCACCGACTCGTTTACCGGTGCCAGCTCGATCGTTGTCGAGATCGACCATGGGAACATTGCTCTGACCCCTCGGGTGACGACAAGGTCAGCGTCGCAACAATTTGCCGGTGGTCTTCTCGTCGCCGGCAATCAGCTCGTCAACGGCGTGTTGACCATCACGTCGGCGTGTTCGCCATCAAGCATGAATTGCTATGTGGACGACAACGTGACCATCCCCGCCGGTGCCCGTGGTTGTTCGGACACTCGGACCTCGACCGCTTTCCACGCGGTCCATGCAACTGTCCAACGGAACCGGAAGTATCACCGTCACTGTTCGATAGGCGGCCACTGTTCGATGGTCGACGCAACCCCGCGTCAGCTGTAGGCGTCGATCCCGAGCTTGACGGCCAGCGCCAGCCCGGCGGCGCCGATGACCCACCGCAGGATCCGGGCCGGCGCGACCCGGACGACAATCGGCCCGATCCGTGCCCCGATCAGGCAACCGAGCCCCAGCGGGATCACCGCCGACCAGTCGACGGGGGCGAGGAAGACAAACGCCAGCGCGGCGACGCCGTTGGCGATCCCGAGCAGCACGTTCTTCGCGGCGTTCGATCGCGGGAGGCTGGCCCGGCTGGTGTGCAGCAGCAACGCCAGCAGCAGCACACCGGCCGCCGCCCCGAAATAGCCGCCGTAGATGGCGATCAGGAAAATGCCGACGCCCTGAATGATCAGTTCCCGGCGACTGGGCCGGACCGGGACCTCCGGATCGCTCATCGAACCGCGACGCGGGATCAGGATGGTCAACGAGGCAAAGCCGAGCAGGAAGGGCACCGCCTTCTCGAAACCCTCGGCCGGTGTCGACAACAACAGCGCGGCCCCCGTCGCACCGCCGATCAGCGCCGCGGGAACCAGGGGCTTGAGACCCTTGGCCTGGCCCTTCAACTCGGGCCTCGACCCCAGGACCGAGCCGATGCTGCTGAAGATGAGCGCGACGGTGTTGGTCACGTTGGCCGTCACGGGTGGCAGCCCCAGCGCGAGCAGCGCCGGATAGGTGGTCAATGACGCGAGGCCGGCGATGCTCCCGGCCAGGCCGCCCGCGATGCCCGCGATGACCAGGAACGCGAACTCGAGGGGCGACACCAGGAGATGCTCCCAGGTCGTCGGCACTGGAGCGCAGCGGCGGTCCCTCGTTCGTCGCGTCCGACTAGCCTTGACAAATGCACAGGTACCCAGGGTCCAACCGGTGACGACGGGAGTTCCGGTGGCTCACGGCGGCACGGTCCCGCGGGGTCGCGTCGTCGCCTGGGGGGTGTGGGACTGGGGATCGGCGGCGTTCAACGCCGTCATTCTCACCTTTGTCTTCTCGGTGTATCTCACCGACGCCGTCGGCGACGATCTGCCGGGCGACATCTCGGCGAACACCTGGTTCAGCTGGTCGCTGGGCCTGGCCGGCTTCTTCATCGCCGTGCTGGCCCCGGTCACCGGGCAGCGCGCGGACGCCGGCGGTCGCCGGAAGTTGTCGCTGGGCATCTGGACCGGGCTGACGGTTCTTGCCATGCTCGGCCTGTTCTGGGTGAAGAACGACTACCACTACCTGTGGCTCGGCCTGCTGCTGATGGGCCTCGGCTCGATCTTCTTCGAGTTCGCGTCGGTCTCGTACAACGCGATGCTGCACCAGGTTTCGACCCCGGCGAACATCGGCCGGGTCTCTGCGTTCGGCTGGTCGATGGGGTACTTCGGCGGCATCGTGCTGCTGCTGATCTGCTACGTCGGGTTCATCGCACCCGATGTCGGCTGGTTCGGGGTGACGTCCCAGGATGGCCTGAACATCCGGATGGTGGCGCTGTTCGCGGCGCTGTGGTTCGCGATTGTCGGCGATCCCGGTGCTGCTGCGGGTGCCGGAAATCCCGCGCGGCCCGGCATCGAAGCGAGTCGGGTTCTTCGCGTCCTACGGGGTGCTGTTCCGGGACCTCAAGGAGCTGTATCGGACGAACCCGCACACCGTGTACTTCCTGGGTGCCAGCGCACTGTTCCGGGACGGCCTGGCCGCGGTCTTCGCGTTCGGCGCCATCCTGGCCGTCACCGTCTACGGGATCGACTCGGCCGACGTGCTGATCTTCGGTGTCGTCGCGAACATCTCCTCCGCCATCGGCGCGCTGGTCGCCGGCCGGTTCGACGACCGGGTCGGACCCAAGGCGGTGATCGTCGTGTCGCTGAGCGGAATGCTCATCGCCGGCGTGATCCTGCTGTTCGTGTCCGGGCCGACCATGTTCTGGATCTTCGGGCTGTTCCTGTGCCTGTTCGTCGGGCCGGCGCAGTCCTCGTCGCGGACATTCCTGGCCCGGCTCGCCCCGATCGGCAAGGAGGGGCAACTGTTCGGCCTCTACGCGACCACCGGCCGGGCGGTGTCGTTCCTGGCGCCGACGCTGTTCGGTTTGTTCATCTACCTGTTCGGCACCGATCGTGCCGGCATCGTCGGCATCCTGCTGGTGCTGGCCGCGGGTCTGGTGGCGCTGCTGCCGGTCAAGTCGCCGGTGTTGGGCGCCGTCCCGGTCGCCGCCGACCGCACCCTGTAGGACGTCACCAACCCCAGGAGCCCGGCTCACCCTTGAACGGCCCGACCACATCACGGGTGATCCAGCCGCCGTAGAACCCGCCGGACTGCGGCAGCACCTGCTCGCCGTCGATGAAGCAGTCGATCTGGCCTGGCATGAACGACAGGTGACCGGTGATCGGCACGAACCTCGGGGTCGGCGTTTCGTAGCTCCAGCCGACTGCCTGGATCACCGGCCGCGTCCGGGACCACAACGTCCCAGTAGGTCGCCGCGCCCTTCCATTCGCACACCGAACTGCGGGCCGCCGACCGTCGCAGGTACTGCTCGTCGATGTCCGCTCGCGGCAGGTACCAGGTCGGCGGATGGCTGGTCTCCATCACCCGCCAGGCCGAGGTGCTGTCCGCGACGACGACGGACCCGGACCCGCACCACGACCTGCCGTTCGGACTGCTCGAGGGCCGGCGGCCGCGGGTAGTCCCAGACCGATTCCTGCCCCGGTCCGGGCGGGATCGGGCTGGACGGAGCGTCGTCTCATCGAGAGAGCAGTCTGCTGGTCATTCCTGCGATTGTGCGCGAACGCGCGTCGGGTACCGATTCGGCACCAGCTCTCACTCGTGCGGGCGAAAGTCCGAACCGGATCATGCTCAGGTGCCTACGATCACGGTGTGACCGGCGATTGGTGGTACGACAACATTGTGGAGCCCGGGAAGCTCCCGCTGTTGCTCTGCCTTGGCGCGTTCGTCATCACCTTCGTCCTGACCAGGGTGATCACCAGGATGATCCGGGCCGGTGTCGGCCCGTTCAAGAACAACGTTTCCGAAAGCGGCCTGCACATCCACCACGCCGTGCCCGGGATCCTGCTGTTGATCCTCGGCGCCATCATGGCGATCCGCGGGCCGGATTCCCCGTGGATCGAGATCGCCGGCGTCATCATCGGTATCGGGACGTCGCTGATCCTGGACGAGTTCGCGCTGATCCTGCATCTGGAGGACGTCTACTGGTCCGACGAGGGCCGAATCTCCGTCGAATTGGCCGGCCTGACCGCGGCGTGTATCGGGTTCATCATGCTCGGCTTCAGCCCGGTCGGGCGTCGACGACCTGACCGTCGGTGAACTTCAGGTCCGGCATCACCCTGATCACCGGCCTGATCATCCAGGCCATCCTGATCCTGATCTGCCTGCTCAAGGGCAAGTACCGGGCGGCCCTGATCAGTTGCTTCGTGCCGTTCGTGGCCTGGTTCTGCGGCGATTCGGCTGGCCCGGCCGAAGTCCTGGTGGGCAAAGCGTCGTCTACCGCGGCAAGAAGGATAGCGCGGGCCGATTGCGCCGGGCCGCGAAGTTCGACCAGCGTTGGGATCCCGAAGGCGCGCTGGCTCAGCGACCTGATCGCCGGTGCGCCGTCGCTAGCCCGATCCGCCGGACATCGGCGGGCGCGGCGCAAGGAGCGGAGCGACTGCCGATTGCCGCGACCGCACGAGCAGGAGACTCGCTCGATCTGCGCAGCGTCGACACCGGTACGTCGGCCGGCAATTCACTGTCCGGCATCGCCAGTCGATGCCGCAGGACGGACCGCTGGAAGTGCGCGGCCGCGACGCACACTCGGCGGCCGGCCGCACCGTCCCGAGCGGCCAGCGCCTGCTCGACGACTGCGTCCGGTCCAGGTCCGCCGGAGTCGGACAGCGGACAGCACCTCTCGGCCGGCATCCCGCTTGCTGGACCAGTGCCCGGACAGCACCCGCCGCCAGGCCCGGCAGGCATTGAGCACGGCGTCGGCTGTCCACGAGGCGTCCCGGACCCGTCGTCCTCGACTCGGCGTCGGGCACGGATTCGTCGGCGAGACCCAGGTGCCAGCGCAACGAGGCGATCAACAGGTCGATCAGCTCATCGTCGGGCACCGACCTGAACACCGCCCCGGCCGGCGGACCGAGCAGGGCCACGCCCTCGCTCGGCCAGGATGCTGCGGTCGATGGCGTACCAGAACGGTGCCGTCCTGCCGCCTGCCGGTCGACGCCGGCCCAGGTGGCCCGAAAGTCCATCCGCGGACCGGTGTTCAACTCGACCTCGAAGCCCGGATCGGGTCGTCCCGCCCCGGCGACCGCTGCCGGTAGACGACCAACTCCAGGCCGCGGGCGGGGCACGGCAGCGCCTCGTGCCGCAGCGCACCGACGATCGTCTGCTTGACCGGAAGCGCCAGGGCGTCGGCGCAGACAATCGCGATGTCGATGTCGCTGCGCCCGTGTTGGTAGGCGTCCAGGGCCAGCGATCCGGCCGCGTACACGCCAACGAGGTTGGCGCCGAGTATCGATCTGCGCGCGTTCGGTCAGCGCGGCGAGGTAGTCAGCGACCGAAGGATCCAGCTCCTGCATCGCCTGCCCTCCTTCGTCGTAGCCCTCGTTCGTCGTAGCCCTCGTTCGTCGTAGCCCTCCTGCATCGTTGTCGTCCGGTTGGGTTGCCCTCCGGTTGGGTTGCTCGGGCCGGACACTGCCAGCAGACATTGGCATGATGACGGGCGATGACGCTTCCCGCTCCCGGCGCCGGCCGGTTCGCCCCCAGTCCGTCCGGCGACCTGCACATCGGCAACCTGCGAACCGCGCTGCTGGCGTGGCTTTTCGCCCGGTCGACCGACCGGCGGTTCCTGATCCGGATGGAGGACCTGGACCGGGTCCGGCCCGGTGCCGACGTCCGGCAATTGGCCGACCTGGCCGCGCTCGGCCTGGACTGGGACGGCCCGGTGGTCTACCAGTCCGACCGGACGGATCGCTATGACGCTGCGATCGGCCGGCTGACGTCGGAGGGTCTGACCTACGAGTGTTTCTGCACCAGACGCGAGATCCGGGAGGCCGCGTCTGCGCCGCACCCCGACCTGGGTCCGGCTGCGGACGGCTCGTACCCGGGCACCTGCCGGAACCTGTCGGCGGCCGAGGTCGCGGATCGCCGGGCCGCCGGCCGTCAGGGCGCACTCCGGCTGCGGGCCGAGGTCGATCGGTGGACGGTCCAGGACGAGATGCTTGGCCCATTCACCGGTGTCGTCGACGATGTTGTGCTGCGCCGCAACGACGGTGTCGCCGCCTACAACCTGGCGGTGGTGGTCGATGACGCCGCGCAGGGCATTGACCAGGTCGTGCGCGGCGACGACCTGCTGTCCTCCGCCCCGCGGCAGGCCTACCTGGCGTCCCTGCTGGGATTGCCCGCCGTGACCTACGCGCACGTGCCGTTGGCGCTGAACACCGCTGGACAACGGCTGGCCAAACGCGACGGTGCGGTGACGCTGGCCGAACTTGTCGGTGCGGGTCGAACGCCGCGCGACGTGCTGAGCACCATCGCAGTCTCACTCGGGCTGGCCACCGCCGGCGAACTCGGAGCAGCCGGCGAGCACGTCGGCGCGGCAGACCTGCTCGCTCGATTCGACCCCGGCCGCCTGCCGCGCACCCCGTGGATCGTCCGCCCGGACGATCGCCTTCGTCCCACTCACGTTCTGCAGGGATTTCAGGCCCCACAGGCCGGTGATTACCTGCAGAACGTTCATTCGGCGGGACCTGGGCCGTAGATGTGGCGGACTCGAGGCGGTCGGAGTGGCGGGTTTGACGCCCCGCGGCCGTGACCAAGCCGGATGGGCTCTCGCCGGCTCGGGCGACAAGCTGCGCCGTCAGCTCGCAGTGCACGCCGTCCGGGTCGCTGAACGACAGGATGGCGATGCCGGCCGGCGTCAGGTCGGTGACCTCACCGTGCTCGACGCCCATCGCCGCCAGCTGTTCGGCGGCCTGCACCAGGTCGTCCCGGGAATCGACCATGAAGCTGACGTGGTCGAGCCCGGTGCGCTCCGAGTCGAACCGGTCGCCCGGCGTCGCGACCGGACGCAATCCGAAGAGCGCACCGCTCGGGGTCTGGTAGACCGTCCCGCCGTAGAAGTCGGCCTGCGATTGGGTGATCCCCGGCTCGTCGATGCGATCGGAGGCATCGACGGCCGTCGGCCAGCCGAAGACGGCGTCATAGAAGGCCTTGGACCGGACGATGTCGGTGACGGTGAGGCGGACGTGGGCGTACCCGGAACTGGAGACGATGGCCATGCCAGGCGAGTTCCCGGTCTGCCGGCGATCAACCGTTATCTGGGCTTGGTTGGATGTCGTGGTGACAGAACTTCCGAAAGACATGCTGCCGGGCGAATCCGGGGCTTCCAGAATCCGGTCGGGCAACTACGACCTCATCGTCGTGCTGTTCTGCGGCATGCTGCTGATCTCCAATATCGGCGCGACAAAGCTGATCGAGTTCGGCCCGATCATCACCGACGGCGGCGCGTTCCTGTTCCCGCTGACCTACATCTTCGGTGACGTGCTCAGCGAGGTGTACGGGTTCCGCAAGGCCAGGCGGGCGATCTTCATCGGCTTCGGGCTGTCGATCCTGGCGTCGCTGACGTTCTGGATCGTGCAGATCGCGCCGGCCGCCGACGCCTACGAGAATCAGGCGGCCTTCGAGGCGGTGCTCGGATTCGTGCCGCGGATCGTGCTGGCCAGCCTGTGCGGGTTCCTGGCCGGGCAGCTGCTGAACGCCTACGTGCTGGTCAAGATCAAGGAACGGACCAAGGAGAAGCAAGCTCTGGGCGCGGCTGATCGGCTCCACCCTGGTCGGCGAACTGGCGGACACCGTGGTGTTCTGCACGATCGCGTTCTACGGCGTCATCACCGGCGGCGACTTCCTCAACTACGTGATCACCGGCTACGTCTACAAGGTGCTGGTCGAGGTCGTCTTCCTGCCGGTCACCTACCCGGTGATCGGGCTGATCAAGCGGCACGAACCGGACTACGTGACGGACAAGTTCGTCGAGGCGCGGGCGTAGTACCGGCCGAGGAAATCCGCCTTGAAATCGGCGAACGTGCCGTCGGCGATGCTCGCCCGGATCCGGTCGACCAGCCGGACGACGAACCGCTCGTTGTGAATGGTGGACAGCGTCGCGGACAGCATCTCCTTGGCGCGGAACAGGTGGTGCACGTAGGCCCGGGTGTAGTGCGCGCAGGTGTAGCAGTCGCAGTCGTCGTCCAGCGGGCCGAAGTCGGTCCGGAACCGGGCGTTGGTCAGGTTGTACCGGCCGCTCGCCGAGTAGATGGAGCCGTTGCGGGCGACCCGGGACGGTGAGACACAGTCGAAGGTGTCGGCGCCGTTCTCGATGGCGGTGAACATGTCGTCCGGCTCGCTGATCCCCAGCAGGTGCCGCGGCAGGTTCGTCCGGCAGTTCCTCGCAGCACCCAGCGGACGATGGTGCCGAGGTTGTGCTTCTCCAGCGCCCCGCCGATGCCGAACCCGTCGAAACCGAGGGTGGCCAGGTCGCGGGTCGCCTGCCGGCGCAGGTCCTCGTACTGCGCGCCCTGCACCACCCCGAACAGCGCCTGGTACGGCCGGCCGACCCGCTCCGCGGTGAGCCGGCGGTGCTCGGCGATGCAGCGCTCCGCCCACGCCTGGGTGCGGATGCACCGAGTTCTCCTGGTAGAGCCGGGTGTTCATCAGCGTGGTGCATTCGTCGAACGCGAAGATGATGTCGGCGCCGAGCTGGTGCTGGATCCGCATCGAGATCTCCGGCGTGAACCGGTGCAGCGAGCCGTCCAGGTGCGATTTGAACGTCACCCCGTCGTCGTCGACGGTGGCCAACCGGTTCTTGCCCGGCGCGATGACGTCATCGGACTGCATCCCGTCGACGTTCATCGCGAGCACCTTCTTGAACCCGGCGCCGAGCGAGAGCACCTGGAAGCCGCCGGAATCGGTGAACGTCGGGCCGGGCCAGTTCATGAACTTCCCGAGACCGCCGCCCTGCTCGACGATGTCCGGGCCGGGCTGCAGGTAGAGGTGGTACGCGTTGGCCAGCACGGCCTGCGCCTCGAGGGCGGCCATCGACTCCGGCAGCACCGACTTCACCGTCGCCTTGGTGCCGACGGCGATGAACGCCGGGGTGTGGATCGACCCGTGCGGCGTCGTGATCGTCCCGGTCCGGCCGAGCGACCCGGGCAGCCGGGTGCCGACCTCGAAACCGAACTGGCGCTCTTGCGCCCCGAGCGATGCGCCGTCATCGGCCGGTCGTTCGACTGAACCGTCCGCGGTCGGATCGGCGCTGCACACGGTCGGTGGCGGTTCATTCGGAGCTGCGATTGTCACCCCCGCATCCAATCAAGACCAGCGGCCCACTCCGACCAATGCCCTGGCCGGGACGCAAAACGGTGCGGAACGGCCGGTCGGGTATCACCGCGGGATCCCGCCTGCTCTGACGAGCGAATCCCCTCGGTTTTGCACACCTAGATTGGACCCGCCATGTCCGGCACCGCCCCCCACTCAGCTGCCTGGCAACCCGCCGCGCCGCGAGATCGTCACCTTGTCCGCACCGCCCGCGGCGTCCGGATCTTCGCCGTCATGGTGGGCGTCGCGATCGTTTCCAGTCGAGCATCCGGCCGACGTTGAGCCGGTCACTCCCCTCGCGCGGGTGAACTCGAAGACTCGCGTCACTGCAGTCCCAAACGGGGTGAGTTCGGCCGCGCTGCGGAAGATGATCCGCGCGAACCCGGGACCGAGCAGTTAGAGATCGCCCTCGAGGAACTGCGCGCGACCGAGCCCGAAGGACCAGTCCGCCCGCTCATTCGCCACCACCGACACGATCAGGTCGGTGGGCTTCAGACCCGACCTCGGCCTCCAGTCGCTCGGCGAGTGTGCGGTAGGCGGCCTTCTTGTGGTCGTCGGTGCGACCCTGTTGGAAGATCTGCAGGATCACCAGGTTGTCCGTGCGCTCGAACCCGAGATTGGTGTCCTCGGCGATGATGTGGCCGACCGGGTGCACGGTGATGATCTGGTAGCGATCCCGGTCCGGCGCGTCGAACACCTCCAGCATCACTTCCTGCACCACGTCAGCAAGCCGGCGCAGTTGCTCGGGCGAGCGCCCCTCCTGGACATCGATGCGGACCAAAGGCACGGCCACTCCTTCTTCCAACCTTCTCGACTATGTTATGACATACAAACAAAGCCGACCATGAGTTATTCCGCACAACCGTCGCGCCGACCGTCGCCCGGTGGCCGATTTGTGCGGCAGAGTGACCAGGCGAAACACCCCCTGCCACAGAAGGAGACCGCGGTGAGCGAGACCGAACTGGAGTTCCTGATCGCGCAGCTCGAGGAGCAGCAGGCCAGGCTGCAGTTCACCCGGTTCACCAACGAGGACGCCTGGGTCCTCGGATCCCTGCTCGTTTCCTTCGCACGGGACCGCGGCCTGGTACTGACGGTCGATATCCGGCGTCATGGGCACCAGCTGTTCCACGCCGCGTTGCCCGGAACGACGCCAGACAACGACACCTGGATCGAGCGGAAGATCCGCGTGGTCAACAGGTATGGGGATTCGTCATTCCTGGTCGGCCGGCGGCTCGCACTCGGCGGCAAGACCCTGGACGAGGCCTACGGGGTCGAGCCCATCCTGTACGCGACACACGGCGGGTGCTTTCCGATCATCGTTCGTGACGTCGGCGTTGTCGGCACGGTGACCGTCTCGGGCCTGCCACAGGCGCAGGATCACGCCCTCGTCGTGGAAGCCCTGGAGACCTTCCTCGCGACCGGTAGCGAAGCTGTGGGAAGTTGATCTTGAAAACCTACCGCCGATGACGACCGGCCCCGTTGTTGCCGCACCGCCATTTCGTCGGCCGGTTCTCGTCGGGCTGCTGCTGTTCGCCTTGACGCTGCGCGGACCGTTCGTGGTGATCTCCACCGTGACCGGCGAGCTGCACTCCGAGCTCGGCATGTCGGTCACGGCCATCGGGGTGCTGACCAGCCTGCCGGTGCTGTGCTTCGGTCTTGCCGCGCCGGGAGCGTCCGCGCTGATCGCCCGGCTTGGGGTCGAACGATCAGTGCTGTTGTCGCTGATCGGAACGATGGTCGGGGTGCTGATCCGCTCGACCGGCGGCATCCCCGGCGCACTGTTCGGCACCCTGGTGATGGGCCTGGCCATCACGGTCGGCAATGTCGTCAGCCCGGTGCTGATCGGGCGCGACTTTCGGGGTCGCGCCGCGACCGTCACGGGCGGCTATACCGCGGCGCTGAACGTCGGCTCGATGATCACCCTGACAGCGACCGGCCCATTGGTCACCCAGTTCGGCTGGCAGTTGGCGTTGGCCAGCTGGGCGATCCTGCCGGCGATCGCCCTTGCGGTCTGGGTACCGCTGGCGCGCAGGCGCAGGGCGGCCCCAGCAACCGGTCCCGCGCAGCCCGAGCCCGTTGCGCCAGGACGTGCAGCATCCGGAGGTGCCGGATCCGGAGGTGCCGAACCACGTCGCGACCAACCTTCGCCATCGACCGGCACCACCGAGGCGCCGCGGCAGTCGGCGCGGCTTGGCACGGTGCTGCGGCGGCCGACCACCTGGATGCTGACTTTCGCCTTCGCCGGCCAGGCGTTCGCCTACTACGGCTTGACGGCCTGGTTGCCCACCCTGCTGGCCGACGAGCAGGGCATGACACGGGATCAGGCCGGGGCGTCGTCGTCGATCTTCCAGGTGTGTGCGCTGATCGGAGCGTTCGCTGCGCCGGTGATCATCAACCGGTTCGGCGGCCCGCTGACCGCGTTCCTGGTCAACGGGGTGCTGTGGTCGACGCTGCCGCTCGGCCTGCTGTTTGCCTCGGACCTGTGGGCCTTGTGGAGCGCGTTGGCCGGGGTGGCGCAGGGCGGCGGGTTCGTCGCGGTGTTCACTGTCGTGGTCATGCGGGCCCGCACTCTGCGCGAGAACCGGCAGCTATCGGCGATCGTGCAGACCGGCGGCTATGTCGTTGCCAGTCTCGGTCCGGTGATTCTCGGCAGCCTGCACGAACGCACCGGGGGCTGGGATGCCTCCCTGTTGGCCGCTCTCGTTGCGATCCTCGCGCTGACCGTGCTCGGATCACTGTCCGCGCGGGGTTTGTCGCGGTAACACCAGTCGATGGCCGATCGATCCGGGCGCGCGATACCTACGCGGTGCGGAGCAGTCTGAGCAGTCTCCGCTCGACTGGGGTCTCCGCCGTCAACTGTTGCAGCGGCCGGTGCTCCACCAACCTGCGCTCGAGAGGCCGGTATTCGATGGGCCGGTCCTCGGCCCAGGGTGTTGATCGTGGTGGCATGGGCGGCACGCTCCGGGCGGTGTGCCCGGTCGGGGTGGTGATGGTGATCCCGTGCTCGTCGACCTCGGAGCGCCACCCGGGTTCCTCTTTCGTGTAGTTGCACCGCTCACACAATCCCTGACCGTTCGTTGTTCTGGTCGGGCCGCCGTTGCGCCACCCACTGATCACCCCCGCCCGCAACGCCGCCAACACGTTCGGCATCTCCCCCGTCAGCACCTGCGCCAACCCCACATGCCGGCCACCCCGGAACGGCGACTCCTGACGCGCCACCGCGACCTGCGCCGACACACTCCGCCTGACCCGCTCATCCCGCGCCCGCTTCGTCGACAACCCCGCCGTCCGCGACGCCACGAACGCCACCGTCAACTCCGCCTGCGCCGCCGCACACGCCGCCTTGATCCGCTCCAACTCCCGGATCCGGTCAATCCGCTCCACGTCATCAGCCAGCACATCCATCCCGCCGAGCCGCTCCACCCACCCCGCCAGATCCCCAGAGGACAGGCCCGAACCCCGCTGCACGTCCTCCGCTATCTCGATCATATGTTCGATTCTAGCTAAATCATCTGGGCGGATGCAAGACCCGATGTCGCACACCTGTCCCGTCTTCGTCCGCGCTCGCCGACCGCCGGCCATGGCTTCACCAAACGGCGACAGCAATCGAACCACCGTGTCGGGCGCCTGGTCCGGTCAAGCGCGTTCGGGCTACCGACGACACCGAGGCCGGCCGTGATCACCAACTAACGACGGGACAAGCAGAAGACGCACAATTCGCATGCGAAAGGGATCTCCGGAGGCGCCACGCCCGATCGTCAGTTCGGCGTGACCAGCGCCCTGGTCACCCAGTCCAGGCTGTCGAACGCACCGGCGATCAACCGGCGCTGCAGCGCCAGCATCAGGTCCGGGGCCGATTCGCTCAGCTCGGCGATGGCCTCCATCGGCAGCAGCAGGGCCTCGACGTCGTCCCGGGCGTGGGCATCGATGTCGTAGCCACGTTGGGTCACGGCGTAGATCGTCCCGAACGTCGTTCCGACGGTGAACATCGACAGATGGTGTCGTACCTCTCCCTGCTCGGCGCTGACGTCAACCATGCCGGCGAGCACCAGGAACAGTCCGTGCGGCGACTGTCCGGCCAGCACAACGGGTTCGGCATCCCGGTAGGACCGCGGCACCAGGTGCGACCGAACGAGCTGCAATTGGTGGTCGGGCAGGCCCGCCAGCAGCGGGTGGTCCTGCGCGTCGATCTTGCGCCACTTCGTCTCCGCGCCCCCGTACTGGGCGATGAGTTCGTCCTCTGCGTATTCGATTGCGGCGTTGACATCGGGAAAGTGCCGGATCCGCTTGCTGGGGTCAGGATCGAGGTTGACCACCGTTCGGTCGGGATCGACCATGACCGCCTCGCCACCCACCGTGCGCAACTGGTCCCGCAGGCCGAGCAGCAACCGCCTGGACACCTCTGCCGTCTCGTCGACGCCTCGAATGTCCAGCACGGTCACATCCAGATCACCTGCCCTGGCGGTGATCTCGCGGATCACCGACTCGGCCCCGGCGAACAGCAGGTCACCGTGCAGCTCGTAGACCCGAGCCCGGCGGCCGTATTCCAGCAGCACGGCCTGCTCCTGCGGGCTGCGTCGCCGGCGGGACGGCGCCTCGACGACGTCGTAGGATGCCCGCACCGCGGATCTCGCCGCCCGACTGACGTGCATGAAGTGCAACTCCAGGTCCTTGGAGAGCCGTCGGCAGGCTTGCACACCACGGACGCTGTTGCCGTGCTCATCCAGTCGCGGGGAGAACACCGCAAGCCCGATCTGGCCCGGCAGCACGGCCAGAATGCCACCGCCCACACCGCTTTTCGCCGGCAACCCGACCTCTGTTACCCAGTCGCCGGCGGCGTTGTACATGCCGCACGTTGTCATGACGCTCAGCACCCGCTCGGTCAGCGCCGGGTCCAGCACCCGCTCGTTCGTCACCGGGTTGACTCCGCTATCGGCCAACGTGGCGGCCATCATGGACAGATCCCGGCAATCGACCTCGATGGAGCATTGCCGGAAGTACACCGCCAGCGTCGTTTGCGGATCCTCATCGAGAATGCCGAAGCTGCGCAACATGTAGCCGATCGCCCGGTTCCGGTTCCCGGTGCGGTCCTCCGAGGCGAACATGTCCTGGTCGAGTTCGAGTTCCCGGCCGGCGAAACTGGAATAGAACTTGCGCAGCCGCTCGAAACGGTCCTCGGGCGAGTCCCCGAGAATCAATGACGCACAGGTGATCGCCCCCGCATTGATCATCGGATTCCGTGGCCGCTCGGTGATCGGATCGAGGCTGATTTCGTTGAACGGCTCACCGGAGGGCTCGACATCGACCTTCGCCGCGACGGCGGCCAGGCCACGGTCGGCCAGCGCCAGCGCATAGGTGAACGGCTTCGACACCGATTGGATGGCAAAGCGTTTGCGGCTGTCCCCCGCCTCGTAGACATACCCGTCACTGGTGGCCAGACAGATGGCGAACGAGTCAGGATCGACGATCGCCAGTTCCGGAATGTAATCCGCAACCGAGCCGGATGTGTCGCCCGACAGATCGCGGTAAACGCCGTCGAGATAGTCCAGCACCAGTGATCGCATGCGCAGGACTGTAGCCAGCCTCACTGCTGCGCTGACCACCCGCCGAGCACATCGGCGATATCGACAGTGGTTCCCGAGCTGTTCTGTGCCGCAGGGGAGCGCGAAAACCTCGGCGCTGCAGCGGATTCCAGGTGTCCGTCAAAACGCCTCAGGTTGCCGCGGGCGGCCATCTGCGGATGCCCGTCGGATTCCTCGAAACTCAGCACCGGGGTGACGCAGGCATCGGTACCGCGGAAAACCGCCGTCCATTCGTCGCGGGTCCTGGTCCGGAAGATCTCGGCGAACATTCGCGCGCAACTCCGGCCAGCACGCGCGGTCCTGACGATCCGGGAGCTACTCAACGCTCAGCCCCAAGCCGGCGACAAGCGCAGCATAGAAACGGCTCTCGATCGCACCCGACCGCGACGAAGCGGCCGTCCGCGCAGGTGTAGGTGTCGTAGTACGGCGCTGCCCCGTCCAGCAGGTTGCTCTCCCGCTCGTCGGACCACAGACCCACCGAGCGCCAGGACAGCACGGGCTGCAGCAGCGTCGCAATCCCGTCCACCATCGCGGCATCGATCACCTGCCCCCGGCCCGAGCGGCCCGCTCGTGCAGCGCGGCCAGGATGCCGGTGACGAGGAACATCGAACCCGGCGCCGTAGTCGCCGATCAGGTTGAGCGGCACCGGCGGCGGCCGGTCGGCCCGGCCCATCGCGTTCAGGGCACCGGTGACCGAGAGGTAGTTGATGTCGTGGCCGGCGGTGGTGGCGTCGGGACCGGTTTGTCCCCAGCCGGTCATCCGGCCGTAGATCAGCCGCGGATTGCTGCCACAGCATTCCTCCGGCCCGACGCCCAGCCGCTCCGTGGTCCCCGGGCGGAAGCCCTCGACCAGCACGTCCGCCCGGTCGATCAACGTCCTGATCTGCTCGCGGGTCGCCGGGTCCGTCATGTCGGCCCGACAGTACCCGACGCCCGCGGAGCACCGGATCCCTTGTCCCGGAAGGAATCACGTCCAGTTCACCGCGCGTGACGCGGTCGATCCGCACGACGTCGGCGCCGAGGTCGGCGAGCAGCATGCAGGCCAGCGGGACCGGTCCGAGGGCCGCGAACTCGACCACCCGCAGGCCCGCCAGTGGCGGGCGCATCGGCACTGGAGCCCATGAGGTCGGATGGTGTCACATCGCGTCCATCTCGCGGTTGCGTGCGCGTCGACTTCGCCGTTGCAAGCTCATCGATTTCGCGGTTGCGAGCCAAATGAGCGACACTCTCCCCGATCGGCTGTCAACGCCGACGTGTTCGTTGGGGGGAATCGGCGATGGTCGCTGGTCTGCGTCTGCGCATCGGGTGTGGAATTGCAGCGATGGCCGTGCTGGCTGGTTGTGCATCGGTGGCCGGTACCGCGGTGCCCGGGGCAACTCCCCTGACGTCTACCTCGGCGAGCAAGACAACATCGACGTCGCGCCCGACCAGCACGTCGAAACCACCCGATCGTCGCCGACGACCCGATCCGCAGGAGCGAACGACACCGCTGCCCGATGATTCCGTCGTGAGCTCGGCCGCGGAGACCGACGCTCCGCCGCAGAACCTGCCGATCGGCGAGTCCGTCGGCGTCACCGTCTACGCCGGTGAGGGCACCGTCACGCTGATCACGGTGGAACGCAAGACCGCGGCTGCCGACGAGTACGCGGACGCCCCTACCAAGGGCAACTACGTGGTGCTGGACGTGAGTTACGAGGCCACCGACGGCGAGCTGAACTACAACCTGTTCGATTGGACGATCCGGGACGCCGAGGGCCGCCGGTACGACGCGGGCGGTTCCTACGACGGTTACGAACCGTCGCTCAGTTCGGGCACCCTGTCCAAGGGCAACAAGGCCCGCGGGCTGGTGGTCATCGACGCACCGGTCGGTCCGCTGACCGCCGAATACACCCCGAGTTCCATCGCACCCGCCACCTGGGCGATACCGGGCTGATCCCCCCAGGCCGCCAAGGTCCGGCGACTCTCGAACCGCCGCGGCTCGCCGGTGAACGGATCGTCGAACGCAACCGACCTGGCCAGCAACTGCAGCGGCGTCGAGTAGTCGTACGGATCGGTGTCCAGCAGCCGCGGGTAGAAGTTGTCCCACCGGATCGGCAGGCCGAGCGAGTTCATGTGCAGCCGCAGCTGGTGCACCTTCCCGGTGCGCCGGATGCAGGCCGTACAGGCCGCTGTCGCCGCGGACGTCGAGCAGTTCGATGGTCGTCATGCTGTTCGGTTCGCCCGGCACCTCGTCGGCGGTCGGCGTCCCGCGTTCCTTGACGATCCGGCTGCGCACCGTCGTCGGCATGGCTGATCTCCGGCCGGTGCGCGGCGACGGCCTCGTAGTACTTGGTGACCTTCCGGTGCGCGAACAGCTGCTGGTAGGCGCCGCGCTGCTCCGGGCGCAGCGAGAACATCAACACCCCGGCGGTCACCCGGTCCAGCCGGTGCAGCGGGCTCAGGTCCGGCAGGTCGAGGTCGCGCCGCAGCCGGACCAGCGCGGACTCCACGATGTAGAACCCGCGGGGCATCGTCGCCAGGAAATGCGGTTTGTCGATGACGAGCAGATCGCTGTCCCGGTACAGGATCTCGATCTCGAACGGCACCCGGTGCTCCGGGATCGGGTCGCGGTAGAGGAACACGAACGAGTCCGGGTCGAACGGCGTCGCCGGGTCGATCGGCGTCCCGGCGACGTCGACCACCTCGCCGGCGGCGACCTTCTCGCGTACCCGGTCCTGGTCGGAGTAGAAGCGCTGCAACAGATACTCGAGCGTCGTCGCCCAGTGCCCGCTTTCCGGCAGCCGAACCCGGCTGGGGTTCAGTCCGTCCCGGACCGGCAGCGGAGCCTTGCGCACTTGTTCACGATAGGTGGCGCGGCGGTTGCCTCCTGACGCTCCCGGTCGCCGATCACGGGATGCCGGTGATCGCCCGTTCCGCGTCGTTGCGCAGGATGCAGAACTCGTTGCCCTCCGGATCGGCCAGCACCACCCAGCCGGACCCGTCCGGGCGGCGCAGGTCGCCCAGTTGGGTGGCGCCGATCTCGAGCAGTCTGAGCAGTTCTGCGTCTCGGTGCCCGGCGACCGGTTCCAGATCCAGGTGCAGCCGGTTCTTCACGGTTTTGCCCTCCGGAACCTCGATGAACAGCATCCGTCGGCCGCCGTCCGGCCCGAAGATCATGCATTCCTGATGGCCGGGCAGGTTCGGGTCGGCGGGATCCTCGACGAAGCCGAGGACCGATCCCCAGAACACCGACTGGGCGTAGGCGTCACGGGCATCGAAGGTGATGTGCGAGATCCTTGCTGTCATACCGAACAGTCTGCAGGCTCACCCGACACGGTCTCCCGGGCCTGCACCACCCTCGCCATCGATCACCGCGGTACCCGGGCCGGGAGATGAGTTGCAACTGGCCCGCCGACCCGCGACAGTGGTAGTCAGGTGAGCAGCACTGTCGACCGACTGGAGATCAACATGCTGCTGAGCTCGATCGTCGGCCGCCGATGAGTCCGCGCGCGAAGGAGCCACCGGAACTCCGCGACGGCGTCGAACTGACCAGCCTTGACGGTCCGCTGTTCGACGGCGCGGAGGCCAGCAAGCGTGACCTCGTCGACTACCTGGACTTCGTGTCCGGTCGCCTGGTGCCGGTGCTGACCGATCGGCCGTTGTCGGTCATCAGGGTCCGGCCGGGGCAGGCGCCGTTCATGCAGAAGAACGTGCCCAAGTACGCACCGGAGTGGCTGACGACGACGACCGTGTGGGCGGAGGCTTCGCATCGGGAGATCGCCTACGCGCTCTGCAACGACCGGCGGACGCTGTTGTGGTTCGCGAATCAGCGGGCGGTCGAGTACCACGTGACGCTGATGCAGGTCGGCGCGGATCCACACCCCACCCACCTGGTCATCGACCTTGATCCACCGGCCGGCGCCGGCTTCGGTGTCGTCGTTGCCAGCGCACTGCTGGTCCGTCAGGCGTTGACCGACGCCGGACTTTCCGGTGCGGCAAAGACAAGTGGCGCCAAGGGGTTACACATCTACGTGCCGCTGGCCGAAGGTGTGAGTTTCGAGGACGCGGCCGGCGCGACAAGGGCCATCGCCGCCCGCGCCGAACGCATCGACCCGTCGGTCGCGACGACGGCCTACATCATCGAGGACCGTGAGGGCAAGGTATTCCTCGATTCGACCCGGGCCGGCGGCGCGACCGTGGCCGCCGCCTACAGCCCGCGGATCCGCCCCGGCGCTCCGGTCTCGTTCCCGCTGGCCTGGGACCAGTTGTCCGAGGTGACACCGGCGGATTTCACCATCAAGACCGCCCCGGGGCTGTTGGGCGACGGCGATCCGTGGCGGGACCTGATGCCGCCACCGCAAACACTGCCGGAGGATCTGCTCGAAGAGGGCCGCGGCATTCCGATCGCCAGGGTGCAGGCGATGCACGAGGGCAAACGGCGCGCCCGAGCCCGCCGGCAGTAGCGTTGCCTCTGAACCGGGATTAGCGATTTTGCCAGCGGATCTCACCATCGACTATGAGCTCGGTTGGCTGCAGGCCGAGGTGACTTGCCACCGCCGACGAAGCTTGGTGACCGGGGTGGATGTGTGCGGTGATGACGCGAACCCCCTGCAGTCCAAGCCAATTCACCATCAACTGCGCCGCATCCTTGGCATACCCGTGGTGTTGAAACCGGGATCCGATCACCCACGCGACGTCAGCGGACGGTTGTCCATTCGCGAGGGTGGCGGTGGCTTGGACGTAGCCGACGGCCCGGTGATCCTCGCGGCGTCGGACGATCCAGTTCAGCCAGCGCTCCGAGCCATCCGTGGACTGTCCGACGGCTTGTCTGACGTATTGCGCCCGGAGGTCGACGGCTGACAACGGTTCGCCGCCGGTGTAGATGTGCAGCAGTGGATCGTCGAGCAATGCCGTCATCTCGGCGCTGTGCTCGACGGCGAGTGGCTCCAGAAACAGCCGATCGTTGCCCAGCGAACAGATCTCGAGCTCCGGGGGGTCGGACACCCTCCCACGGTAGGCCTGCGGCGGGTTCAACGGCGGGCCAGAGCGATCAGATAACGGCAGTTCGTTGCGGTCTGATTGACGAATACGCAGTCAGCGGGCGGTCCCAGGTGGAGGCAGTCTCCCGGGTCGAGGCGGTGCTCGGTCGAGCCCTCCCGGAACAACAACCGGCCCTCGAGCACCCAGATCTGTTGATGGATGAATGCGTAGGTGTCCGCGGAGTAAGGGACTTCGGTCCCGCCGGGCAGCTCGACCTCGACCAGTTCAAGTGGGCCGCCAGCGGCGGGCGACACGGCGCGGCGGCGGTACCCGGTTTGCGGGTCGGTCCAGGTCGCCTGCTGCGCGAACCGGGACAGCCGATTGTTGTCACCCTCCGCCCGTGCGATCAATTCGGACAGCGTCATCCCGAACGCGGCCGACAGCCGGCCGAGAAGCGCTGCGGTGGGTTGGACCTCGCCACGCTCGATCTTGCTGATCATGGCCCGGGAGACGCCGGAGATCTCCGCCAGTGCTCCGCCGGACAGGCCGCGCGCGCGGCGCGCTTCCTGAACGGTCTCGGCGAGCGCAGTGCTCAGCGGATCCGCCATGTCTGTACGATACTGGACAGATTGGCTACTATCGTGCTCATGGAGCGTGCGACGTCGTTTCGGCTGATCCGTGACGCCGATCCCGCCGATGCGTCGGGTTGTGCGGCGATCTATGCCCCCTACGTGGCAGACACCGCCATCACCTTCGAGACCGTTCCACCGGACGAGGCGGAAATGGCCGCCAGGATCGCCGCGGCCGCGCGCAGCCACGCATGGCTGGTGCTGGAAGACGACAGCCGGATCGCCGGGTATGCCTACGGATCGCCCTACAAGGCCAGGGCGGCGTACCGGTGGTCCTGCGAGGTCAGCGTGTATGTCGAACTCGGCCGCCGGCGAACCGGCGCCGGACGAATGCTCTACAACGAACTCTTCACCCGACTCGTCGAGCGAGGATTCCGCACCGCCGTAGCGGGAATGACGCTGCCGAACGATGCCAGCGTCGGGCTGCACCTGGCGATGGGGTTCGAGCCGGTCGGCACCTACCGGCGGATCGGTTGGAAGCACGGAGGCTGGCACGACGTGGCCTGGGCGCAGCGCACGCTCAGCGTCGGCAGCGATCCCCCGGCGGAACCACGCTAGTTGCAGCACCAAACGAAAAGCCCCTGAGCTGCGCAAACGTGCGCTGACAGGGGCTTTCGTGTGGCGGTAGCGGTGGGATTTGAACCCACGGAGGAGTTTCCCCCTCACACGCTTTCGAGGCGTGCTCCTTAGGCCGCTCGGACACGCTACCGGCGACGACTATACCGGCGGCCCGGGCGCATCTTGACCAGCCGACGACGGGCCACGGCAGCCTGAGACGCGGCGTCAGCCGACATTCTGCGGCGGCGTCCTGGCCCGAATCAGCTCGTTGACCAGCGCCAGCATCTCCTCGACGTTCTCCGGCGACTCGGCCGGCAGGTCCGTGTGGTCGCCGCCGGCCAGGGTGGCGTTGTAGTACATGCCGTAGCCGACCAGCATGATCAGCCGGGCGATCGCCGGGTCCCCGACCGCTTGGAGCAGCGACCGGAACCAACGGTCGTGCACGGCGTTGAGCACCTCCCGGGCCTGGGAGTGGGACCGCTGCAGCAATCGGGTCGCGGCGATCAACGTCCGGTCCAGCGGCTCGTCTGCCTGGGCGCAGGTCCGCACGTAGTACTCGACACGCCCTTCCGGCGCGGTGTTCATCAGCTCGAGGTCGGCGTTGGCGAGCGTCTCCAGCCGGCCGAGCAGCCCCTCGATCAATGCCTCGCGGGACCCGAAGTGGTAGATCAGTCCGCCCTTGGACACCCCGGCCGCCTTGGCGACGGCGTCCAGGGTCGTCTCGCGCTCGCCGTTCTCGATCAACATTTGCTCGAACGCGTCGAGCACCTTGTCGCGGGCGGCGGGTGGCGGTGGCACGCGTTCAGCGTAGGCGTGGGCCTGGTTGTCATCGTCAAGCCGCCGGTGATCAACGGCCGTGGCCTTTTCACGTCGCGGCACAACTCGTAACGGCCAAGGACGTTGATCAGCCGGTCGCGGCCACACCCGTGGTGAGCACGAACACCACCGCTCGCAGTTGTTACTGTACCAACTGGTCGGTATAGTAATGGGGAACAGCCCGTCGACCAGGAGTGAGCACCATGTCCAGCACCATCGAGCCGCGCGCAGCCCGCCTGCACCCGCTCGTCACCGCAACCCCGCGCGCCGGGACCCGCGAGTGGATTGCACTTGCCGTCCTGCTGCTGCCGGTGCTGCTGGTGGCGGTGGACGCCACCGTGCTCAGCTTCGCGTTGCCGTCGATCTCCGAGGCCCTGAACCCGAGCGGCACCCAGCTGCTCTGGATGATCGACATCTACCCACTTGTCCTGGCCGGACTGCTGGTGTCGATGGGCAGCTTTGCCGACCGCGTCGGCCGACGCCGGCTGTTGCTGATCGGGTCGGTCGGCTTCGCCGTCGTCTCCGCGATCGCCGCCTACGCACCATCCGCCGAGGCACTCATCGCCTCCCGTGCCGCGCTGGGCTTCTTCGGCGCCATGCTGATGCCGTCGACATTGTCCTTGCTGCGCAACGTCTTTGTGGACCGTCAGCAGCGTCGACTGGCCATCGCAATCTGGGCGGCCGGCTTCTCCGGCGGCGCAGCGCTCGGCCCGATCGTCGGCGGGTTCCTGCTCGAGCACTACTGGTGGGGCTCGGTCTTCCTGATGGCCGTGCCGGTGCTGGTGCTGCTGCTGATCCTGGCGCCGATCTTCGTGCCGGAGTCGAAGGACCCGACACCCGGTCCGGTGGACGTGCTGAGCATCGGACTGTCGCTGATCACGATGGCGCCGATCGTGTACGCCATCAAGAGCATCGCCCATGACGGGTTCACCCAGCTCTCGATCACCCTCATCGCCGTCGGCCTGATCGCCGGCACGGCCTTCGTCCGGCGTCAATTGAACCGGCCGCAGCCGATGCTCGACGTCCGGCTGTTCGCCCGGTCGTCCTTCAGCGGAGCGGTACTGGCGAACCTGCTCAGCGTCTTCTCGCTGGTGGGCTTCCTGTTCTTCGTCTCGCAACACCTGCAACTGGTGCTCGGGGAGAGCCCGATGCGGGCCGGACTGATCCTGCTGCCCGGCCTGCTCGTCACCATCGTGGCCGGCCTCGCCGTCGTGCCGCTGGTGCGCAGGGTGACGCCGCGCACCGATCGTCGCCGGTGGCCTGCTGATCAGTGCCGCCGGCTATGTGGCGGTGCTGCTGGGCGCGCATCAGACGTCGGCCGGTGCGCTCGGGTTGGCCTTCGTGCTGCTCTCGCTCGGTATCGGCGCCGCCGAGACGATCTCCAACGACGTGATCATCTCCAGTGTCCCGGCCGACAAAGCCGGTGCGGCGTCGGCGATCTCGGAGACCGCCTACGAGATCGGCGCGGTACTCGGTACTGCAGTGCTGGGCGGGATCCTCACCGCCTCGTACAGCGCCAGCGTGGTGCTGCCGGCCGGCCTCAGCCCCGCCGATGCCACCAGCGCGACCGAGACCCTTGGTGGCGCAACGGCAGTGGCGGCGAACCTGCCGCAGCCACAGGCCACCGAACTGCTCGCCTCTGCTCAGCAGGCGTTCGGCGGCGGCGTCGGCGTCACGTCCGTCATCGCCGTTGTGCTGATGGTGGCGGCGTCCGTCCTGGTGTGGGTGACGCTGCGCGGCAAGGGCGCCGAGAGCTGATCAGCGGGCCCCTCCAGTCGGACCCGACGAATCAGGACTGCTCCACCTTCACCCCGCGCCAGAATGCCAGGTGCCCGGTGATCTCCGCGGCCGCCGCCTTCGGGGCCACGTACGTCCACGCGACGTCCGGCCCAACGGCGTCGCCGACCTTGGCCGAGTAGTAGGTCGCGGTGCCCTTCCACGGGCACACGCTGGTGGTGTCGGTGGGCTCCAGCAGCTCCCAGTTGACGGAGCTCGGCGGGAAGTAGTGGTTGCCCTCGACCACGACCGTGTCGCTGCTCTCGGCAATGACCGTTCCGTTCCATACAGCGCGCATGTCGTTTCGACTGCCTTCCTGGTGAGCCACCCGGGTGATGGTTCACCAGGGGTACTGGTCTTTCGAACCACTTGGATGCGGCGGTGATTCCATGAGCCCGCGCACCGCGCCTGGATCGTCCGCGGCAAGGGCCGGGAGCTGACGTCTCGCGTTCTTGTCAGGATTGCGGCCGGATTACTGTTCACCTCGCCGGCAGTCTTCCGAGCGTGGTGCTGGCTCAGTGTCCCCGGACCGCCACCGGACCAACGTTTGCTGAGCCTGTCGACATTCGATCAGGCTCTTTCGAGACGGAGCGCGTCATGCGTATCACCCTGCAGAAAAAGCGGCCGATTGCCGGCCCACATCGTGCGCCGCGACACGGTTGGGTGGCCGCAGTTTGCGGTCTGAGCGTGGTCGTGTTGGCCGGATGTACCGGGACAAACTCCGGCCAGGAGCCCGGAACCACCGCAGCAACTGCGTCCGAAGCCACTGCGTCCGAAGCCACTGCGTCCGAAGCCACTGGGGCCGAATCTGCAGCGTCAAGTCCGGAATCTGCAGCACCTTCCGCCGAACCGGCGGAAGAGGCGCCGTCGCTGAATCCGAACCAGATCCCGGGAGTCCCGACGAACGAGGTCTATGTCACCAAGGCGATCAACTCGGTCGACAGCCTTTCGCAACGCGTGTTCGACGCTGCCGGAATTCCGGGAATGGCGGTCGCCGTCGTCCATCAGGGCAAGGTCATCTTCACCAAGGGCTACGGCGTCCGGGAGGTCGGCAAGCCCGAGACCATTGATCCCGATACGGTTTTCCAGCTCGCTTCATTGTCGAAGCCAGTCGGTATGACGGTCGTTGCCAAGGAAATCGGCAAGGGCACGGTCAGTTGGGACACCCCGGTCGTGAAGAATCTTCCGACCTTTGCGCTGGCCGACCCCTACGTGACGCAGAACGTCACGCTTGCCGACATGTACTCGCACCGGTCCGGTCTACCCAACCACGCCGGCGATCTCCTGGAGGACCTCGGCTACGACCAGGCTCAGGTGTTCGACCGGCTCAAGCAGTTGCCGCTCAACCCGTTTCGGGCCGTCTACAACTACACCAACTTCGGCATGACAGCGGCAGCGGAATCGGTGGCCGCCGCCGCCGGTACCGATTGGGCAACGCTGTCCCAGCAGGATGTCTACGGCCCGTTGGGTATGACGAGTACCAGCTCCCGGTTCGCCGATTTCGTGGCCAACCCGAATCGGGCCCTCGGGCACGTTCAGCTGCCCGACGGCAGCTATCAGGCGAAATACGTCCGGGATCCCGACGCCCAGACTGCTGCCGGCGGGGTGAGTTCGTCGATCAACGACATGGGGACCTGGCTGGCCATGGTGATGAATGACGGAAAGGCGGCCGACGGCACCCCGATCGCCGATGACGAGGCGCTGCGGGCAGCGCTGACACCGGTCATGCGGTCGGCAGACGGCAGCCCGACCCCGGGATCGATCGACGGTCGGACCGGCTTCTACGGGTACGGGATGGGCGTCGGCAGCGACAGCACCGGCCGGGTTCGGCTGTCCCATTCCGGTGCCTTTGCCCAGGGCGCCGGTACGACTCTGCTGGCCATCCCCAACCTCGACCTGGGCATCGTGGTGCTGACCAACGCGGCGGCGAACGGCACCGCCGAGGGGCTGGTCAACAACTTCGCCGATATCGCGGAGTTCGGCAGCGAGCAGCAGGACTGGGTGGCCGGGTACCAACGCGCCCTCGCGGGGGTCTCGGCGCCGGTTGGCGAGCTGGTCGGTGAGACACGGCCGGCCGCTCCGGCCCCTGCTTCCGCGCTCCCGGCGTACGCCGGGACCTACCAGAACGCGTTCTGGGGGCCGGTGACAGTCACGGAGTCGGGGGGTGGGCTGGTCCTGGCCGCAGGGCCGGACAATCAGCAGTTCCCGCTCACCCACTGGGATGGACAGACCTTCACCATGGTCCCGACCGGCGAGAACGCCCCGGACGGCAGCATTTCGGCGGTCACGTTCACCGTCACCGGCGATGCCGCATCGGCCGTCACGGTGGAATTCTGGAACCACGACGGGCTGGGCACCTTCACCCGCTGATCCGCCTCGGGCCGGGCTGCCGGCGTCAGCGGTGGTCCGCGAAGAACGCACGCAACAATTCAGCGCAGTCGTCCTCGCGGATACCGCCGCGCACCTCGACCCGGTGTGTCAGTCGGCGGTCCCGCAGCACGTCCCACAACGACCCGGCCGCACCCGTTTTCGGCTCCCAGCAGCCGAACACCACACTGGCGACCCTGGCATTGACGATCGCCCCGGCGCACATGGTGCAGGGCTCGACCGTCACGGCGAGGGTGCACCCGGTCAGATTCCACGTCCCCAGCACCCGCGCTGCGGCCCGCAGGGCAAGGATCTCGGCGTGCGCGGTCGGATCCCCGGTCGCTTCCCTGGCGTTCCAGCCCTCGCCGATCGTGACGCCCTCCGGCGAGATGCAGCACGGCGCCGATCGGTACATCGCCGGAGTCGGCGGCCCGGCCGGCCAGGGCGAGCGCGAGCCCGATCAGCTCCGGGTCGGTTGACCGGTCCTGGTGCGCCCCGGGCGGGGACATCAGCGGAGGAGGTCAGACCTTTTCGAGCACGGCCGCGAAGGCATCGCCGAAACCACAGCGCTGCGCGATCATCGCCAACTGCTCGTCGGGGTACAGGTCTTCGTCGTCGACGATCAACTGCATCTCCTGCTCGGGAACACCGAGATCGGCCAACAACGTCAGGTCACCCTCGGCCCACGGGTCGTCGTCGACCTCGTCGTCCTCTGGGATCTGCACCTGCAGCAGGTCGAGCACGTCCGCGGCGATGTCGTAATCCAGCCCGGCGGTGGCATCGGAGAGCAGCAGGGCGGCGCCGCCGGGAATCGGCCGGACCAGGACGAAGAACTCGTCGTCGATGGCCAGCATGCCGAAAACCGGGCCGGTGGTGGCGACCCGGCGCAGGCCGGTGATCACCCCGTCCAGATCGTCCAACAGTTCCGGCGCCAGCAAGGAGCAACGCCAGGTGGTGTCTTCGCGGGTCACCGCGACGCCGAATCCCTCGGTCGTGGTGGTACTCGCTGCGCTCACGGTTGGCAACGTTACGGCCTTCGCAGCACCGCGGCTACGCAGTACCCACTGCCGGAGCCCCCGTCGGGGTCCTGGTTCATGATGTCCCCATGGCCCCCGCAGCTGCGTCGTCATCCGAATCGTTGCCTTCCACCCTGCCGCCAGCACTGTGCGTTCTTGGCCTTGGCCTGATCGGTGGATCGCTCACCCGGGCGGCGGGTCCGCTGCTTCCGGTGTTCGGTTGGTCACCCAGTGACGCGCACCCGGGCGGCCGCCACCGCGGACGGGTTCGACGTCACCGACACCGTGGAAGCCGCGCTGACCCGGGCCGCCGACCAGGACGCGCTGGTCGTGCTGGCCTCGCCGGTGACCACCTTCCGCGGGCTGTTGCGCACCGTCGACGAGTTCGCACCGACCGTGCGGCTCACCGACGTGGCCAGCGTCAAGGGCGCGGTCCAGGAGGAGGTTGCCGAGCTCGCGCCGTCCACCAGATACGTCGGTTCGCATCCGATGGCGGGAACTGCGGCGTCCGGCTGGTCCGGCCGGGACAGCCGACCTGTTCACCGGTGCCGCCTGGGTGACGTGCCTGACGGACGACAGCGACGTCGACGACTGGGCGATGGTGGCGGCCTGGCGCTGGCGCTGGGCAGTCGGGTGGTGCCCGCCGAGGCGCTGGCCCATGACCTGGCGGTCGCCAGGATCTCCCACCTGCCGCACCTGATGGCGCTGGCCCTTGCCCAGGTCGGCGAGCACGGCGGGGCGTTGGCGCTCTCCCTGGCCGCTTCCTCGTTCGCCGACGCCACCCGGGTCGCCGGCACCCGGCCCGAGCTGATCAGGGCGATGTGCGAGACCAATCGGGATGCACTGATCGACGCGATGGACGATGCACTGGGGATCATGGGTGTTGCCCGCGGCTCGCTGGCCTCCACCGGGTCGCTGTTCAAGATCGCCGAGGCCGGCCACCTGGCACGGAGCAGGTTCGATCGGACGCGCTGACCAGCTCGCCGAGGTGAAGCTGGACGGCGACGATCTTGTCGACCAGCTGCTGGCGGTCGGGGCGGCCGGCGGGCACGTCAGCGGAATCACCACGGACCGACGTCGGGCCGGTGGTCAGCTGCCTGGTATCCGGATGAGGAGTAGATCGAGACCGCGATCGGCTGACGGCTGTCGGCGGACTTGTACCCTTTGCACTGGTCATCCATCCCGCCGGCCTGGCAGATCGGATTGAGTCATGCACCGCCTCTCGGGCTTCATGCGCACCTACTGGACGCGCGGCGAACCGGGCCGGGCGACTCCCCGATCGCTCGCCGTCTTCATGCAGCGGATGTGGCTGGCGGCGCTGACCTTCAAGCTGCTCGGCTCGTCCTGGGACGTCTCCTGGCACTTCAAGTGGCTGCGTGACGACCTGGCCGGCAGCGCACATCCTGAACACCGTCGGCACCGGGATCGCCATCGGGCTGGTGCTGGCGCACAGCTTCACCGGCTACGGCACCGACCGCCGGTCGCTGCGCATCATGCAGATCGGCACCGGCATCTTCGTGCTCGCCGGACCGATCGACGTCATCAACCACCGGGTCAACGGGCTGGACCTGACGGCCTGGTCGCCGTCCCACCTGCTGCTCTACGGCGGCACCGCGATCATGATCGCCGGCGTCATCCGGAACTGGTACCACTCGTTCCCCACCGACGGCGGCTACGCGCGGCAGTGGCGACTCGGGCTGATCGCGCTGTGGGCCTTCATGTTCGAGAACATGTTCTTCCCCACCGGTCAGCAGGAGTACGGGATCCTCGAGATCGCGTCCTGGTTCCGCGGGTCGCCCTACGCCGAGCCCGAGCTGATCAGCCTTCGCCGCCGGCCAGCTCGGCCGGCCGGTCGACGACATCGCCATCGAATCCTTCGCCATGCCGATCGCGCCCTGGGTGTACCCGGTCTGGGCGATCGCGGTCTGCGTCGCCGCTGCTGGTGTTCGCCCGGATCATGGTCGGCTGGCGCTGGACCGGCAACGGCGGTTGTCGGCGATCTACGTGCTCTACCGCTGCCTGATCTGGCCGCTGCTGACGTTCACCATCTTCCCGCCGAGCATCGTGCCGTTCTGGCTGCTGCTGGTCGGCCTGGCGGTCGACGCGGTGTTCCTGCTGAAGCTGCATCCGTACCTGCGGGCGCTGGTCGGGGCGGTCGCGGTGACGGTCGTCGGCTACGGCGCGATCTGGCTGCAGACCGTCGCGTTCGGCACCCCGACGGACCTCGGCGGCATGACGATCGCGCAGCTGCGGACGTCGTTCGAGGCCGGGAACGTGCTGCACATGGTGCCGGTGCCTGGACTTCCTGCGTGGATTGCCGGCGCTCGGCCTGCTGGTGACCTGGTCCGCGGTGACGCTGGCTGGCCGCGCGCAGCGTCGGTCTGGACACGGCCACGACCGCCGACACCGACCCTGGAGTACGGGCCGGAGCCGCGTGCGCGACGCCCGCGGCGGGCTGGATCGCTGGGCACCGGCCGAGGACGCACTTCCGACCGACCCGCTGACAGCTCGCAGCCGTGACCCCGACCGTCGAGAATTCCGCTGTGCGGGCACGTCGCGGCCGACCGCATTCCGTCACCGGCGTTGATCGTGCTGGTCGGTCCGTCCGGGGCTCGGGCAAGACCACCTGGGCCAAGCGGCGTTTCGCGTCAACGAGATCGTCTCCTCCGACGCGCTTCGGGCGTCGGTCGGCAGCGGCGAGGCGGATCTGGACGCATCGGTCGACGCGTTCGCCGTGCTCGACGCCGTTGTCGCGGCCCGGCTGCGCCGGGGACTGACCGCGGTCATCGACACCCTCGGACTGGATCCGGCCCGGCGGGCGGCGCCGTCGCGACGGCGCGGTCGGCGGGCCTGCCGGTGGTCGCCGTGCGGTTCACCACCGCGCTGGACCTGTGCCGATCCCGGAACCGGCTGCGGGATCGGCCGGTACCGGCGCCGGTGCTGAAGGCACAGTTCCAGCGAACGACGGCGCTCGACCTGGTGGCGGACGGGTTCGATCTGGTTGTCGACGTCGGATACCGATGACGGGCCCGTACGGAACCTGTCCGCCGGGTCGCGGCCAACCGTCGAAGCGGTGCCGACAGATCCTGCCCGGACTGCGGTTCGCGCTGCAGATCTCCGCGTTCCCGTGGGGCAAGGACCCGCGGGCGTGGCTCGGCGAGGTCGCCAGGACCGCCGAGCAGGTCGGGTTCGCCGCGATCGCCGTGATGGACCACCTGCTGCAGATCCCGCAGGTGGGCCGGGCCTGGGACCCGATCCCGGAGGCCTACGTCACCCTCGGGTATCTGGCCGGGGTGACCGAGCGGGTCGAGCTGGGTGCGCTGGTCACGCCGGTGACGTTCCGCTCCGCGCCGCTGCTGGCGAAGATCCTGGCCAGCCTGGACGTGGTCTCCGGCGGCCGGGCGTTCTGCGGGCTCGGCGCCGGCTGGTTCGAGCGGGAGCACGCGGCCTACGGGCTGCCGTTCCCGTCGGCGAAGACCCGGCTGGATGCGCTGGAATCGACCATCGGGGTGCTCAGGGCGTTCTGGGGACCCGGCACGAAACCGTTCGGCGATCTGCCCGAGACGCACCTGCTACCCGCGACCGGGCGCGATCCCGATCATCGTCGGCGGCGGCGGCGAGCGACGCACCCTGGAGATCGCCGCCCGGCTCGGCGACGGCTGCAATCTGAGCTCCGCGTTGCCGGTCCTCGACCACAAACTCGAGGTCTTTCGCGCGCACGCGGCGCGTGCCGGCCGATCGCTGGACGACCTCCGGATCACCGTGCTGGACCTGCCGATCGTCGGGACCGACCCCGACGACGTGGCGCGACTGGTCGAAGCGCATCGCGGACGGACGTCGGCCAAGGCCTATGCGGCTGCGCACCATGCCGGCACGGTCGAGCAGCAGATCGCGCGGTACCGGCAGCTCGCCGAACGCGGCGTGCACACCGTGTTCGTCAGCCTGCCGGACCTCGCCGGACCGGCGGAGATCGCGAAGTTCGCGCCGATCCTCGAAGCCTTCAGCTGAACACTTCCGGACTCAGAAGGGAGTGACGGACGCCCTGGTCAGCACCACCGCGACACCGAAGGCGAGCGCCAGCACGATCAGTTCCCAGCCGCACCACACCGCGACGGCGGTCCGCCGGCCGGCGGCGATTTGCGGCAGCAGCCGGGTTCGGACGACGATCGCGATGCCGGCGATGACGACGATGAACGCGGCCTTGGCCAGCACCAGCACCCCGAAGCGGGTGGTCCACAGCGATTCCGGCAGGCTGGTGACCGGCGACAGCGCAAGCTCCAGCAGGCCGGTGAAGATCCCGCTGACGCCGACGATCAGCACGCACCAGGTCGCCAGCCGGGAGTACCGGGGCATCGCCATCGCCAGCAATTCGGGCCGCCGGGCCAGCAAGATGATCACCGCGCCGAGCGCCCCGGCCCACGCGCTGGCCGTCACCACGTGCAGCTCCATCACCACCATCGACAGGTCGTGATAGGCCCAGTTGGAGGCGTGCCCGGTCAGCGGGAGCGGCAGCAACCCGAACAGCGCGATCCCGGCCCGCAACTCCGCCGGCACGCTTTCCCCGTGCCGAAGGCTCAGCCTGCACAGCAGCACCGAGGCGGCACCGCAGGCGGCAGACAGCAGTAGACCCTTGCCGGCCGCGATGTTCGAGACGTACAGCCAGAGCGCCGACGGGGTCGGGAAGGCGCCGGGGTTGAGCTCGACGGTCAGCAACACGATCGACACCAACGCCGCGAGGGTCCAGCCAACGGAGGCCCACAGCCCAGCCTTGCGGGCGATCCGCATCACCGGTTCGGTCTTTTCCGGCCGGTCGAACCCCAGCAACCGGGCGAGGATCGCGACACCGGCCGCCGCCACCGCACAGACGTCGAGCAACGTCCGGGCGACCGGGATGCCGAACCGGACGATCGGGCCCGGGTCGTCCAGGCCGGCAATCGGCGGGGGCTCCGTCACGCCGGTGCCGACGACCGCGGCGACCACCGCTGCGGCGGCCAGCAGGACGACGAACCACCCGGCCGGCCTGATCAGACCGGCGAATTGGCTGTCGGCGAGCTTGGACCGGGAAGGCTGACGACCATCCGCGGTGCCGGCACGCCGACCACGACCCGGGGGCTGACCGGCCGGGGGCCGGGGGCGGGCGGTGGTCACGGGTTCATCGTGACACGGTTATCGCCGTCTCCGGCTATCGCTCGCGCCGCACCCGCCCGACCGCCCAATCAGGTTGGTCCGACTGCCGAACCCCGCCGTCCTCGCCGAAGATCAGGAATGTGTCGAACGTCCTGGCGAACGCCCGGTCGTGCGTCACGGCGATGACGGTGCCGGCAAAGGCGTCCAACGCCAGCTCGAGGGCCTCGGCGGAATGCAGGTCGAGGTTGTCCGTCGGCTCGTCCAGCAGCATCAGCGTCGCGCCGGACAATTCCAGCAGCAGGATCTGCATCCGCGCCTGCTGACCGCCCGACAGCGTGTCGAACGTCTGCTCACCGGCGCGGGCCAGCCCGTAGCGATCGAGCGCCCGGGCCGCCTGCTCCCGGCCCATGCCATTCCGGTGGTCGTCGCCGCGGTGCAGGATCTCCAGCAGCGTCCGGCCGTTCAATTCGCTGTGCGCGTGTGTCTGCCGGAAGAACCCGGGCCGGACCCGCGATCCGAGGACGACCTTCCCGGTGTGCGGCACCGGGTCGATCACTTCATCGGAGACCGGCTGGTGCTCGATATCCGGGTCAGAGCCGCCGCGCGCCAGCAACCGCAGGAAATGCGACTTGCCGGACCCGTTGGAGCCGAGCACCGCCACCCGGTCGCCGTAGAAGACCTCCAGGTCGAACGGCGCCATCAGACCGGTCAGCTCGAGCGCGGTACAGACAACGGCTCGCTTGGCCGTGCGCCCTCCGGCCAGCCGCATCGTCACCTTCTGGGTGAGCGGAACCGCCTGCGGTGGGCCGGCCGCCTCGAACTTCGCCAGCCTGGTCTGCGCCGCCTGGTAGCGCGAGGCGAGGCCGTCGTTGAAGGCCGCCTTGGTCTTGTACATCAGCACCAGGGCCTTGAGTTTCGCGCGTTCCTCGTCCCACCGTCGGCGTAGTTCCTCCAGCCGGGAGTTCCGGTCGTCCCTGGCGGCGTGGTAGGTCGAGAACGAGCCGCCGTGCACCCAGGACACGGCACCGGCCACTCCCGGTTCCAGCGTGACGATGCGACTTGCCGCCCTGGATAACAGTTCCCGATCGTGCGAGACGAGCAGCACGGCCTTCGTCGTGCCGGCCAGCCGTTCCTCCAGCCACAGCTTGGCCGGCACATCCAGGTAGTTGTCCGGCTCGTCCAGCAGCAGCACCTCGCTGTGACCGCCCAGCAACAGCTCCAGCACCAGCCGCTTCTGCTCGCCGCCGGACAGCTGACGTCACCGCACGGTATTTCGCCCGGTCGTACGGGATGCCGAGGGCCGCGACCGTCGCGAAATCGAAGGCGGTCTCGTGGGTGTAGCCGTCGACATCGGCCCAATCCGCCAGGGCCTGCGCGTACCGCATCGCCACCGGCTCCGAGTCGTCGGTCATCATCTCCAGCTCGGCGGCGTCGACCGCCAGCGGCAGCCCGCCGCAGCGGTTCCGGCGACACCGACAGCAGCAGGTCGCGGACCGTGGAATCGTCCCGGACGGATCCGATGAACTGCGGCATCACCGCCGAGCGAGCCCGACCGGCCGATGGCGCCGTCGTCCGGGATCAGTTCGCCGCTCGCGATCCGCAGCAGCGTGGTCTTGCCGGTGCCGTTCGGTCCGATCAGCGCCGTGACCTGCCCGGGACCGATCCGGAAGGTCGCGTCGGCCAGCAGCGGCCGGCCGTCGGCGAGGCTGTAGCTGACTGCGTTGAATTCCAGATGTCCCACGCGGCTCAGCCTGGGGCTCGACCACGGAGTGAGTCAACTCAGTTGCCACCGCGATGACGACAGGGATCGCGCTGCGATTGGCGCCTGCGATGTTCCATTGGGTGAACCGGTGACGGATCGCCGCGCCGTGCCCACCTGCGACAAGTACGGTACGGAGCGTGAGCGCCGCATTCGGCCCGGCCAGGCTCCTGACCTGGTCCTCCGATGACGGTCGACGGCTGGAGACGGTCCGCGATCGTCGTCACCGAGCGTGGCCTGCGGGCCAGCGGATACCTGGTGGTCGTGGGCCGGCACAGCTTCGGGGCGTCCTATTCGGTGCTGTGCGACGCGGCCGGCCGCACCCGCCGGCTGACCGTGCAAAGCGATTCCGCCCTCACCGAACGTGGCCTGTCGCTGACCCGCACCCCCGGCGGGCCGTGGCTGGACGGTGCGGGCAAGTCGCCGCCATCGGGTCGATCGGGGATGCCCGAACTCGACGTGGCACTCGATATCGATCTGACGGCCAGCGCCTTCAGCAATTCCCTGGCGATCCGGCGACTCGGGCTGCACCGCGAATTGGCGGAAGCCGCCATCATCGTCGCCGAGGTGGGGGTGCCGGACCTCGCGGTCGCACCCGTCGAGCACCGCTACAAGACGACGGCCGTGACGCCGGAAGGCGCCACCATCCACCACCACGGACCGGCGGGTGAGCACGACATCACCGTCGACCATCACGGGTTCGTCATCGATCTACCGCATCTGTCCTACCGCCTACGCTGAACTGGCGAAGATCGGGGACGGGACCCGATCGTCATGAGAGGGGCAACAGCATGGTCGACTTCGGGGAATTGAAGGACAAGGCACAGGACCTGGTCGCCCAGCACTCGGACACCGTCAAGGACGGCATCACCAAGGCCGGCGCCTTCGTCGGCGACAAGGTCGGGCACGACAAGGTGAACCCGATCGAGGACAAGCTGCACGACCTGGTTGACAAGGCCGCCGGCAAGGACGACACCCCGCCGGCAGCGCCGCCGGTGGTCTAGGCCGCGGCTGCGCGATTCCGGCGCAGGCCTAGCCGCCCAACCGGGTGGCCAGCCAGTCGGTGGTCACGGCGATCGCCTCGTCGCCGTACGCCTCGTCCGCGGTGAATCCGTGGTCGCCGCCCTCGATGGTGTGCAGCGTCTTGTCGGTGCTGGCCACCGTGGCCAGGAAGACGTCGGAGATCTCCGGCGGGACGATGTCGTCATCGGATCCGACGACGGCCAGCACTGGGTTGGTGTACCCGGCGACGTCGTCCAGCGGGTGCGAATCCAGGATGGTGTCGTACCAGGCCAGCGACAGCTGGAAATCACGGTCACCGAGATCGATGACGACCTCGCCGTTCTCCCTCGCCTCCTGGTGGCTGTCCGGGTCCTCCTCGTAGCCGTTGGCGATCGCCCCGCTCCAGGACACCAGCGCGGCAACGCCCGGCACGGTGCCGGCGACGGTGGCCGCGATGGAGCCGCCGCGGGAGAACCCGAGTATTGCCAGGGCGTCCGGATTCAGTGCCGCGTCCTGCTGCAGGTAGGTCAGGGAGGCCGTCGCGTCGAGCACCATGCCCGGGTAGTCGAGGGACAGGTCGGGCTCCTCGGACTCGCCGGAGCCGGCGAAGTCGATGCGCAACGAGGCGATGCCCCGGTCGGCCAGGGCGGCGGCGAGCCGGACGAACATGCCGTCCGCGTCCCGGTTGCCGAAATCGCCGTGCAGCAGCAGCACCGCCGGCACCCGCTGACCCGGCGTCACCGCCGGCATCGCCAGAGCGTGCCCGGCACCCGGTGGTCGCCGGCCGGGATCCACACATCGGTCTCGCCGGCGGCGATCGGCGGCGGTGCGGGTCGACCGGATCGGTGGCTGCCACCGGCGAATCCGGGGATCGAGCTGTCCGGCGCGGAGGAGACGGGCGTCGGGCGGCGGGGAGCTGGGGGCCGAGTTCGGGGTATCACCGCCGGCAGCTGCTGCAGGCGACCAGCAGCAGTGCCGCCGCGGCGACCGTCAGCGTCCAGCGCGGCCTGCGGCTCATTCGTCCATCGTGCCCGCTCGATCCCGGGAACCGGCGACCGCGCAAGATCGGTGGACGTGATCAAGGTCGCAAGCCGGCCAGGGCAGCCCGGATCCGCTTGGCCGAGACCGGGACCGCGGTCCGCATCGGCTGGGCGAACAACGCCACCCGGTACTCGTCGAGCAACCGGCGGACGGCTGCGACGTCGGCGTCGGCCACGCCGTTCGGCGGGCAGCGCGCCGACGCTTCGCTCGACCTCGGCCGTCAGGGTGACGATCTCGGCGAGCCGTTCCCGGTCGCGGGCCGGCGCGTCGAGCACCCGCTCGGCCCGGACCGCCAGCGCCTGGAGCTGCCTGGTCAGGTCGGGCAGCGCGGCTGCCCCGGTCCTGGTGATGAATCCGGGTGCGAGCAGGGCCGCTGAGTTGGCCGCGCATGTCGGCCACCAGATCGGCGATCGACGCTCCCCCGCGGACCGCGGACGCGGCGTGCTCGATGCCCCGGGCGGCACCATCGGCCGCCCGCAGCGCCTGCTCGGCCGCGACGACGACGTCCCGGACCGCCTTGTTCAGGTGCGGTTTGATCTTCGCCGCGAGCGCGGCGAAGGACTCCACAGTCCACGCCGGACCGCCGGCCCAGTCCAGCAACGCGTCGATGGCGGCCTCGGTGGCGTCCGCGACCAGCGCCCCGACCGAGCCGTAGGGCGTGGCGGCCATCGTCAGCAGCTGTTCCCGGGACAACGACTGCCGCAGGTGCGCCAGCGGGGAGGCGGTGCCCAGCACGAGCAGCCGCCGGGTGCCGGCGCGCATCGCCCTGCGTCTGGTCGGCCGCCGACGTGAACACCTGCAGGCCAACGGTCGTGCCCTCGTCGACCAGGGCCGGATAGCCGGTGACCTGATGCCCGGCGACCGTGCTGGTGACGCTCCGCCTGACCCCATCGGCCGGGAATGCCGTCAGACCGGTCTTCTCGACGGTGCCGGAGGCCTTCGCGACGGCCTGCCGGGTGTCCGCCTGCAGCGCCGATTGCAGCGTGCCGAGGTCGCGTCCGGTGCCGACGGCGCGCCCCTTGTCGTCGACGACGGTGAAATTCATCCGCAGATGATCGGGCACCTTGTCCATGTCGAAATCTGTTGGCTTGACGATGATTCCGGTCAGTGCGGTGAGCGCGGCGGCGAGTTGCGCCGGGATCGAGCCGGCCGCCGGCCCGGCCCCCGGCGCGGGCTCGGGAATCCGGGCCAGCGCCGCCTTGGCGAAGTCCGGGGCCGGGACGAAGTTGCGGCGCAACGTCTTCGGCAGCGACCTGATCAGCGCGACCGCGAGATCGCTGCGCAGGCCCGGGATCTGCCGGTCGAACGCGGCCGGGTCGACCCGGGCCAGCACGGCCAGCGGGATGGTGACCGTGACGCCGTCGTCCCGCCGGCCGGGGTCGAAGACGTAACCCAGCTCGAGATCGACACCGCCGGAGGTGAATCGGTCGGGGAACGCGGCCGCGTCGAACCGTTCGGACCCGGCGGCGATCAGCATCTCGGTGGTGAACGTCATCAGGTCGGGCGTTTCCCGGGCGGCCTTCTTCCACCAGGAATCGAAATGCCGGGCCGACGTCACGTCGGCCGGGATTCGGGCGTCGTACAGCGCGAACAGCGTCTCGTCGTCCACCACGATGTCGCGGCGCCTGGTCCGTTCCTCCCACGCTGCGACGTCATCGAGGGCCTGCTGATTCTGCGCGAAGAACCGGTGCCGGGTCGTCCAGTCCCGCTCGACCAGCGCGTGCCGGATGAACAATTCCCTGGAATGCTCCGGATCGATCCGGTCGAATTGCACGGTGCGGGCGGCGAACAGGGTGACGCCGAGCAGCATGACCTTCTCGGTGGCCTCGACACTGCCCCGCTTGGCATTCCAGCGAGGCTCGGAGTAGCTGCGCCGCAACAGGTCCCCGCCGACCCGTCTCGACCCAGGCCGGGTCGATCCGGGCGCAGATCCGGCCCCAGAGCCGGCTGGTCTCCACCAGTTCCGCCGCCATCACCAACTGCGGCCCCGACCTGGCCAGCGCCGATCCCGGCCAGATCATGAAGGTGATTCCCCTGGTGCCCTGGTACTCCCGGCTGGCCTCGTTACGTTGCCCGATGTGCGAGAGCAGGCCGGACAGCAGCGCGGTGTGCACCTTCTCGCTGTCGACCTCGACCGCCAGCGAACCGCGGTTGCCCGAGCAGCCGGCTTGATGCCGACCTTGGTGCCGTCGGGAGTTCGTTCCGTCGGCGGGCGTGCCTCGGTTGAACCTCCTTCTCGGGTTCGGTGTCCATCCCCAGGCCGCGGGCGATCTGCCGGAGCTGCGCGTGCAGGTCCTGCCATTCCCGGATGCGCAGGTAGTTCAGGTACTCCCGCCGACACATCTTGCGGAAAGCGTTGCCGGACAGCGCCTTCGCCTGATCCGCGAGATACACCCAGAGTCCGAGCAGCGCACTGAAATCCGATGACGGATCGACGAACCTGGAATGCGCGGCGGTCGCCTTCTCCCGTTCCTCCAGCGGGATATTCCCGCACGTCGACAATGGCCAGCGCCGCCACGATGATCAGCATTTCCCGCAGACAGCCCAGCCGGCTGCCCTCGACCAGAATCCTGGCCAACCTGGGATCCAGCGGCAACGCGGCCATCGACCGGCCGGTCGGGGTCAGCCTCGGCCGGTCGTCATCGGTCCGGTCCAGCGCGCCGAGTTCGGTGAGAACCGTTATCCCGTCGGTGATCTGCCGGCGGTCGGGCGGGTCGAGGAACCCGAAAACGGCGATGTCGCCGAGATCGAGCGACGCCATCTGCAGGATGACCGAGGCAAGCGAGGTGCGGGCGATCTCCGGGTCGGTGAATGCGGGACGGCCGGCGAAGTCCTCCTCGGAATACAGCCGGATGCAGATGCCGTCGGCGACCCGGCCGCAACGGCCGGCCCGCTGCCCGGCGGACGCCTGCGAGATCGGTTCGATCGGCAGTCGCTGCACCTTGCTGCGCGGCGAATACCGGGAGATCCGGGCCGTGCCCGGATCGATGACGTAGCGGATACCCGGGACGGTGAGCGACGTTTCGGCCACGTTGGTGGCCAGCACGATCCGTCGCCCGGTGTGGGACGAGAACACCTTGTGCTGGTCGGCGGCGGACAGCCGGCCGTACAGCGGGAGCACCTCGGTGACTCCGCGCTTGCGACGCCAGGTGACCGCGCAAGACCTCTGCGGTGTCGGTGATCTCCCGTTCGCCGGACAGGAACACCAGGATGTCCCCGTCCCCGGCCCGCAGCAATTCGTCCGTTGCGTCGCAGATCGCCTGCGCCTGGTCGATGGCCTCCTCCCGCGCCCGGCTGGGCACCGGACCGCGCTGACCGCGCGCCGGGCGCTCCGACTCCCTCGCCGTCGTCAAGGTCGGGATCCGCCTGCTCGTCCAGACCGAAAGGGCGGTAACGGATCTCGACCGGATAGGTGCGGCCGGAGACCTCGACGATCGGTGCGTCGCCGAAATGCTGGGAGAACCGCTGCGGGTCGATGGTGGCCGAGGTGATGATCAGCTTCAGGTCCGGACGGCGGGGCAGCAGGTCTCGCAGGTAGCCGAGCAGGAAGTCGATGTTCAGGCTCCGCTCGTGGGCCTCGTCGATGATGATCGTGTCGTAGGCCCAGAGCATCCGGTCGCGGACGATCTCGTTGAGCAGGATGCCGTCGGTCATCAGCTTGACCAGGGTGTCCGGGCCGGTGTGGTCGCCGAACCGGATCGCGTACCCGACGGCGCCGCCGACCGCGGTGCCGGTCTCCTCGGCGATCCGTTCGGCCAGGGCCCGCGCGGCGATCCGCCGGGGCTGGGTGTGGCCGATCATCCCGCGGACGCCGCGGCCGATCTGCAGACAGATCTTCGGCAGCTGGGTCGACTTCCCGGAGCCGGTCTCGCCGGCGACGATCACCACCTGGTTGGCCGCGATCGCAGCAGCGAGATCGTCGACTCGATCGGAGACGGGGAGTTCCGGCGGGAAGCGCAGCGACGGAACGGTTGCCCGGCGGCGGGCGACGCGGGCCTCGGCGGTGCCGACCTGCCGCTCGAAGTCGGTCAGCGCCCGGTCCCGCTTGGCGGGGTCGGAGATCCGGCGGATGCCCCGCAGTCGGCCCCGGAGACGGCGCTCGTCGACTGCGGTGAGATCCGTCAGCCGGGCGGCGAGGTCGGCGGCCGTTGGTGGTGTTGCCGTCGGCGCAGGGATGTCGGTCATGTCGCGGTCCAGGATAGGTCGGCTCAGTTCAGGTACTCCTCCCTTTTCGCTGCGATGTCCCAGCGACGGGCCCGAACCAGCTGACCGGTGATCGGCGCCAGCGGAGTGAGCTGCGTCAGCGCGCTGCCGACCTGGTCGGAACGCAGTCGCCTGGCCAGCGTCACGTGGGGCGTCCAGCGGCCGGGGCCGAACGTCTCGTGTGGGTCGACGGGATCATCCAAGGCCGCACACACCCTGGACTGCAGGGCAAGCAGCGCGGTTGAGACGACGACCTGCCTGGCCAGCACCACCCGGGTGGTTCCGAAGAGCAGCAGACCGCCGAGGGTGACGGGAATCGGCAGATCTGCCGAAACCCGGCCCAGCCGGTGGGCGACGTCCTCGGTGAGGGTGTCGCTCAGGGCGAGGGTGATGTGCGGGCGGTTGGACGCACCGGTGTGCCGGGACTGGCTCGGCAGCCCGGCAGCGGAAAGCGCCGCCCACTCCGACCGGATCGCCCGGTCGGTGTCGTCATCGAGGATCAACTCGACCGAATGCACGCCACACCGCCCATCCCACCGGCGCCGTACCGCTTGAGCGGCCGGTCACCAGGGAAGGATAGGGATGCCGCCGTATCCCTCCGGGCCCGGTCGGTGAGTCGATGACCTGCTACTGAAACCATGAGACTGAAAGAGGAAAATCACGATGGCCGTGTTCCGGCGTGGGAAGTCCGACGGTCCCGCCGCGGCGGTGGGGGTCCAGGAGGACGGGGTCGATCTCGGTCAGGGCGGTACCGCGCCCGGCCCGGACTCGTTGGCCGCCCGCCGGTTGCAACACGGCATCACCACGGTGTCCCGCTGGACGGTCCGGCTGCTGATCATCGGTGTCGGTCTGGTTGCACTGTTCTTCGTGATGGGTTGGTTGTGGAGCATTCTGCTGCCGATCCTGCTCGGCCTGCTGCTGGCGACGATCCTGTGGCCGCCGGTGCGGCTGATGCAGAAGAAGCTGCCGAACGCCCTGGCGGCGTTTCTCGCGATCCTCGGTCTGATCGTGGTGGTCGGCGGACTCATCGCGGTCCTGGCGCCGCAGGTGACGTCGCAGGCAGCAGACCTGGTGGACCGGGCGACGGACGGCCTCAAGTCCCTGCAGGACTGGGTGGCGGGGCCGCCGTTCAACTTCGGGCCGGACGCGCTGGGCGGACTGGTGGACAAGGGCATCTCGGAACTGCAGGCCAACGGCCAAGAGGTGGCTGGGGTCGTCATCGGCAGTCTCGGCGCGATCGGGTCGGCCGTGGTGACCTTCGTCCTCGCCCTGGTGCTGTGCTTCTTCTTCCTGAAGGACGGCCCGCGTTTCCTGCCGTGGCTGCGGACCTGGATCGGTGCCGGCACCGGCGAGCACATCGAGGTGGTCTCCAACCGGGTGTGGACCGCGCTGGGCCAGTACGTCTGGTCGCAGGCGGCGGTGGCACTGGTCGATGCGGTGTTCATCGGACTCGGCGTGTGGCTACTGGGCGTGCCGTTCGCGCTGCCGATCGCCGTCCTGACGTTCTTCGGCGGCTTCGTCCCGATCGTCGGCGCATTCGTCGCCGGCGCGATCGCCACCCTGGTGGCCCTGGTCTCCAACGGCGTCTGGACCGCGGTTGCGGTGCTGGCCATCGTGCTGGTGGTGCAGCAGCTCGAAGGCAACGTGATGCAGCCGATCCTGGTCGGCCGGACCCTGAAGATCCACGCAGCCGTCGTGCTGACCTCGGTTGCCTTGGGCGGCACCCTGTTCGGCATCATCGGGGCGTTCCTCGCCGTGCCGGCGGTCGCCGTTTTCCAGGTGATCACCCGGTACGTGCGGGAGCAATTGGAAAAGCCGCCCGCAACCGGCCCGGCGACCGAGCCGTTGCCCGCAGCCGAACCACAGAGACCGGGCACCGCCGACACCGTGCTTGACGATTCACGATAGGCGGAACAGCCGTCATTCCTCCGGCGGTGGCGGTGTTCGCATCCGCAGATCGATGAGGTTCAGCGCGTGCGCCTCCAACGCCCGATCCTCGGCGTTGCCCGATCGCCAGCGCGGCACCTGCCGGGCCTTGCCGGTTTCGTCCAACGCGACGAAAACAGTCAGGCAGTGCGTCGTCAGGTGCATCTCCGGCGCCTTCGGATCACCCGACCTGACGTGCACGGCGATGTGCATGCTGGTCCGCCCCGTGCGCAGCAGCCGGGCCTCCACCTCGACGATGTGGCCGATCTGGATCGGGCGGTAAAACCGCACACCACCGGAGTACGCCGCGATGCACATGCCCGCGCACCAGCCGGCGCCCACCGCGTAGGCCGCCTCGTCGATCCACCGCATGACGGTGCCGCCGTGCGCCTTGCCGCCCCAGTTCACGTCGGTGGGTGCGGCGAGGAAACGCATGGTGATCCGGGGTGCGGTGCCGGCGTCGGAGTAGGTCTGCGCCGCCATCGCGGTTTCGATGTTCTTCCGTAGGGTGATCCGCTCGACGGCATTGGCTTCCAGCCGCTGATCCAGTGAGGTCACCGGAGTCCAGGACGGGACGGCGGTCGACCGGCCGTCGCTGTCCACCGCAACGAAGATGACCAGACACTTGGTCGCGGTGGTGAACGTGCCGACCTGCGGATCCGCGGAGGACACCGTCACCTGGATGTCCATGCTGGACCGTCCGGTGTGCATCATCCGGGCATGCACCTCGACCAGGTGCCCCGCCTCGATCGGGCGGCCGAAGTGGATGTTGCCGACATAGGCCGTCACGCAATAATGGCCGCTCCATCCGACAGCCAGGGCGTAGGCGGCCTTGTCGATCCATTCCAGGACCCGGCCGCCGTGCACCGAGCCGCCGAGGAAGGCGACGTCGGTGGGTGCAGCCAGGAACCGCAGGGTGAGTTCGCTCTGTCCGGTAGCCATTGCGGCAATCCTCGCGCAGGTGGATCGATGGCGCCCGACGACTTCGTCGCAGGTGTCACTAGCCGCCGAGCGCCTCCGCGAGCCCGCGGGAAACGCCGGACCGCACCCGGCGTTCGATGGTGTCCTGAACGCTCGCCGCCGCTAGCGAATCGGTGAGCTCGACCGGCGGCGGGACGAGGGCCTGATGCAGGAGCGGGTCCTCCCCCGCTAGGTACCGCAACTCGCTGGCATACCTCGCCAGCGGCGCGGGACCGTCGGCTGAACCGAGGTCGGCTGCGGCAAGTTCACCCAACTTCGCCGACAGCGACCGCTCGATATCCGGAACGCTGCGATCGGACCAGGTCGCGGCCAGTTGACCCAGCGGGCCCTGATGCTGGCCCGGGACCGGTGCCGTACCGGCGGCCAGGGCCGCCGACGGCGGGGCCGGCAGCGCGGCGTCCAGCAGCGCCTTGGCATCGACAATGCCTGCGCCGTAACGTGAACCGTCCCATCCCGGGGGTGTGCGGCAGGTCAGGGTCACCAGCAGCCGGAACACCTCCTGCGTCGTCGCGCCGTAGCGCTGCTTGATCGCCGCCGGGCCGTGGTGGGCGAGCCAGAGGGCCGCGATCCCGGCCAGGGCCGCCACCGCAAAGGACGTCCCGTCACCCTGCTCGACGGTGTACACCAGCCCGTTCTGGCCCTTGTTGGTGGCAGCGGTCCAGACAGCCTGTCCCGGCGCCGAGATGTCGACCTGGGCGCCGCGGGAGGATCCGGACCAGGGCTGGTCGTCGACAGTGCTCGCCGCGACCGCCAGGCATTCCGGGTAGGACGCCGGTGCGCTGACGAAACCAACATAGTTTCCCGCGGCTGCCATCACGATCGTCCCGTCGTCGACGGCACGCTTGATGGCCGCCTGCAGGCCGTTGAACCCGCGGCCGCCGATGCTCATACAGATCACCGAGCAGCCCACCGAGCGGGCGTAATCGACGGCGCGGGCGACATCACCGTCGAAGACCTGGACAACGCTGAGCACCGACCGGATCGGCACCAGGACGGCTTCCGGGGCCGTACCGACCACCTCGCCGACCGATCTGCTGGCGATCACGCAGCTGGTCCCGGTGCCGTGACCGGGGTTGTCCAGGGGGAACCACCACCGCTTGATCAGCGGGTCCTTGGCGTCGTCGTCGCCGTCCAGCACGTCGCGGTCGATGGTGAGATTCAACGCATTGGGGTAGATCTCGGGATGCTCGGTGTAGCCGGTGTCGATGTGTCCGACCAGGATTCCGGCACCCCGGGAGGCGCCGCCGGGCTGCGGTGGTGTCGCCCAGGCCTCCGGCGCCCGGACATTCTCGACGCTCCAGAGCTTGTCGTCCGCCGACGCGGTCTCGGCCCCAACGTCGGCCGCGGGACGGGTATCGGCAACGAGCATCTCGTCAGCAACGACGGACCGCGGGCCGACCCCTGGGTGGGTGCCGTCCTGTCGATAGGCGCTGCTCGGCAGATCCGGCTCCACCTCGGCGTGCAGGCGATCGGCCAGTCCACGGGCCAGGTCGTAGCTCAGCGCCGATACCGGATAGGCCGGGGAGGCCGGCACCTGACCCCAGGTGACGAAGAACCTGCTGAGGTCCCTGGTCCGCGGGCGGGGGAAAAGGTAGCTCACCGGCCAGCCCGGCCCGAGTTCGCCCGTGACGGCCTTTCCGAGCTCCCGCAGCCCGCGGCGGTCCCCATCGGGTAGTTCGATCAGGAATCGCACGCCTGTTGTCAGGGGGAACCCCGGATCGGTCGTCGGCACGCCGGGAATTCTCCTCCGGGGACGCGGTCACCGCAGGTCAGCGCGAACCCGAGGTGACCAACCGCGGCCGAGGATGTTGGATGGGTGTCATGTCTTCCGCAGCGCCGACGTCGAGCAGTCGGACCCTGGTCCTGCTCCGGCACGGCAAGTCCGCCTACCCGCCCGGCGTCGACGACCATCAGCGCCCGCTGGCGCCGCGGGGGCGGCGGGAGGCCGCGCTGGCCGGCGCCTGGATCGCCGGCAACCTCCCGGCGATCGACCACGTCATCTGCTCCACCGCGGAGCGCACCCGGCAGACCCTGACCGCAACGGGCATCGTGACGCCCGCCGCGCTGGTCGATTTCACCGACTCGATCTACGAGGCATACCCGGATGAACTCCTCGAACTCGTCGCGGCGGCCAACCCCAGCGACCGAGCCCTGTTGCTGATCGGACACGCGCCCGGGGTGCCGTTGCTCGCCGAGGAACTCGCCGGACCAGGGTCCAACCGCGCGGCGTTGGGCGAGCTCAGCGCGAAGTTCCCCACCTCGGCCATTGCCGTCCTGTCGGTCGACAGTGACTGGGCGGACGTTGGCCCGGACACCACCCGGCTGATCGAGTTCGTCATTCCACGGGCTTGAAACAGATTGCTATGGAGAATTCATGACGCATGTCCCGCAACAGATCTCATTCGAAAGTTGGATCCCATTCAACGGCTGGATCCCATTCAACGGCACTGCACCGTCGGTGGACGGATCGGCCTGGATAGCGCCGACCGCCACACTGATCGGCGCGGTGACGATCGGCGCCCGGGCGGGGATCTACTACGGCGCCGTTGTCCGCGGCGACAGCAGCACCATCGTCATCGGGGCTGGTAGCAACCTGCAGGACAACGTGGTGGTGCACGCCGATCCGGGCTTCCCGGCGACGGTTGGGGCGGGCGTCAGTGTCGGACACGCTGCGGTGCTGCACGGCTGCACGATCGAGGACGACTGCCTGATCGGCATGGGCGCCGTCGTGTTGAACGGCGCCGTCATCGGGCGGGGTTCGATGATCGCCGCCGGTGCAGTTGTCCTGGAGGGTGCTGTCATTCCCGCCGGGTCACTGGTGGCCGGTGTGCCGGGCAAGGTACGCCGTGAACTGACGGCCGAGGAACGGGACGGCATCGTGCGCAACGCGTCCGGGTACGTCGATCGGTCGGCAGCGCACCGCGAGGCACTGGGATCGCCGACGCCGGATTCGTAGGCGCCGGATTCGCAGGCGCGGCCCGCTCAGCAGCCGCCGTCAGGTCACCAGTCGGCCAGCAGCGAGGCCGGGTCGGTGTACGGCAGCCCGTGCGCGTCCGCGACGGGCGCGTAGACGAGGTGACCTGCCAGGGTGCTCAGCCCCTTCGCCAACGCGGGGTCGAGAACTGCCGCGCCCTTGACGCCGTGCTCGGCGACCCGCAGCAGGTACGGCAGGGTGGCGGAGGTCAATGCAAGCGTCGAGGTGCGGGCGACCGCGCCGGGGATGTTGGCGACGCAGTAGTGCACCACCCCTTCCTCGATGTAGGTCGGGTGCGAATGCGTTGTGGGACGGCTGGTTTCGAAGCATCCACCCTGATCGATGGCGATGTCGACGGCGACGCTGCCCGGTCGCATGCTGGCGATCATGGCCCGGGAGACGAGTTTGGGTGCCTTGGTTCCGGGGACCAGCACCGCGCCGATCACCACATCGGAGTCGGCGATGTAGGCGGCCATCCGGGCGCGGTTCGGGGTGACCAGGTCGAGCCGGCCCTCGAAGATGTCGGACAGGTAGGCGAGCCGTCCGGGGTTGGTGTCGAAGACCCGGACGATGGCCCGCATGCCGAGGGCGATCTTCGCGGCCTCGGTGCCGGAGACACCGCCGCCGATGATCGTCACCTTGGCGGCCGGGGTGCCGGGCACACCGCCGAGCAGGATGCCGGCGCCGCCGGCCGGGCTCTCCAGGTGGTGGGCGGCGGCCTGCACGGCCAGCCGGCCGGCGACCTCGCTCATCGGGGTGAGCAGCGGCAGTTTGCGGTCAGGGGTCTGCACCGTCTCGTACGCGATGGAGTCGATCTTCTTCTCGATCAGGAACTCGGTCAGTTCCCGGTCGGCGGCCAGGTGCAGATAGGTGAACAGCTGCTGCCCGGGCCGGAACCGGTGGTACTCCTCGGGGATCGGCTCCTTGACCTTGACGATCAGGTCGGCGGCGGCGAACACCGCGTCCGCGGTGGGCACGAGCACGGCGCCGGCGGCCGCGAACTCCTCGTCCGGGAAGCGGGATCCGTCGCCGGCTCCGGCCTGCACCAGGACGGTGTTGCCGTGGTGGACCAGTTCGGCGACCCCGTCGGGCTGCATGGAGACCCGGTTCTCGTTGTCCTTGATTTCCTTGGGCACTCCAACGACCAAGCTGGCCATGACGGTTCTCCTCGCTGTCCGGGGCGGTCCGTGCCGCCGGGTGCGGCAGCCTGCTGGTCGCCGCGACCGTTCGCGGCGAAACGGAATCTCGAAAAGTATGGCGTGATATTCAGTCTGAGGGAATACATTCGTTTGAAGATTCGGTAAACTGTGGTTGTGGGTGAAGATACTTCAGCCGGGTCGGTCAGCCGGCCCGTTCCGTCGCAGAATGTTCGAGCTGCGGGTGAGGTCGACCCTGCTCGCCAGTCTCCGGTGCTGGATGCCGTCGACCGAAGGATCCTGGCCCTGTTGATCCAGGATGCCCGCACCCCCAACAACTCGCTGGCCGCGCAGGTCGGGATCGCGCCGTCGACCTGCCTCGGCCGGGTCCGCGCGCTGCGGGATGCCGGAGTGATCCGCGGCTACCACGCGGACGTCGACCCGGCGGCGCTCGGCCGGCCGCTCCAGGCCCTGATCGCGGTGCGGCTCCGGCCGGGCGCGAGGGGCCGGATCGGGGCGTTCACCGACCGGATCCGTGCGCGACCGGAGGTGCGGAACGTCTACTTCCTCGCCGGTGCCGACGACTTCCTGCTCGACGTCGCGACGGCCGACTCGCTCGCCATGCGGGACTTCGTCGTCGATCAACTGTCGGCATTCCCGGAAGTGGCCTCCACCGAGACGAACCTGATCTTCGATCACGTCCGCGGCGACACCTGGCTGACGTGACCCTGGCTTTCATCCAAACGGGCAGGCTATTTGCCGCCGAACTCCCGCACCTGTTTGCAGACGAACCGGCCGTTCTCCAGGATCTTCAGTTCCATGTCCAGCGAGGTCGGTTTCTCGTTGTCCACCACCACGAAATCGCATCGTCCGTCGTAGTAATCCGGTTTCGCGGCGCAGTAGGCCAGTTCCACCGAGCGGGCGATATCCACCAGGTCGACCATCTGCCGGCGGGTCAGCACCGGCTCGGTACGCGCCGGCTGACCGGCGACCGGCGTGGCGAACCGGGTGACGGTGAAGGACGTCGGCTCGTCAGCCAACCCCAGCGCCGCGATCGTCACCTCGGTCGCGGTTCCCGGATCGGGATTGGTCACCAGGTTGTTGCCGTCCTGTACCGAGAGCGTGTACCCGAAGACCCCGACGGCGTTGATCACCCTGGTCACGACGACCGCGTTCGCGTCAACCTCGGATTCCGCATCATAGGTGGGCACGACGGACAGCCCCATCGCGACCGTCGCGTGGTCGATCCTGGCGAAAGTCCTTTCCTCGACGGCTCTTTGGTTCCACAGGCTGGCATAGACACCCTTGATCGCGCAGCCAACGGATTTCGGCGAAACCTTCCGTTTCACCGCATTGCCGGCGGTCTGACCGGGCTCGTCGCCGTTGGTTTCCTCGATCTCGAAGGCACACGAACCGTCGGGGTTGTCCTGCTTGCTGACGGTGGCCGCGAAACTGTCGTGCAGGCCGGCGCCGTCGAAATTCGGAACGTCCTCCGCGTTGGCGCTGGACCGGATCTTGATCTTCTTGACGCCCGGCAGCGTCTGCGTCAGCTTCGCCTTGATCGCCGCCAGGTCCGCGGGCGGGATGGTCGCGTTGAGGAAGCAGGTCTGCACGTCGAAGACCCGCTTCGCCCGCTCGCCCGGCGACAGCGCGCCGGTCTTCTCGGCGGCGATGAACGCGTCGAGTTCCGTTCGCAGCTGGGCATTTTCGGGGTGATCGACCAGATTCCGGTAGAACGACAACGGGATCCCGAAGCCTTCCGGGACCAGGTCGTAGCCGAACCGTTTGCTGACCGTCCGGTCGGTCGCCGCCCTGCCCAGCACGGACCGGTGGGCCAGAAAACCGAGGTTCGCCGCCTTGCTGCCGTATTTCCTGGCAAACGCGAGGGCCTGTGCCGCCGACCCGGCTGCCATGTCGTCATACGACCGGAGTTGGGTTTCCGGCTCCCAGCTCAGTGGGATCCAGGGTTTGTTGTTCCGCTCGGCGAGCCGGCCGGCCACCTCGTCGGCGGTGGTCGGTTCGATGGTGAAATCACCCGGTCCGACGACGAAATGCACCGGCTGGTCCCTGAAAGGGAGCCAGCCGCTGGTTGCTCTGGACCCGCGTCCCGCAGCACCATGTTCGGCGTCCCGCGTTCCTTCGATTTCAGATTCACGTGGGAGTTGCTGTCCTGCACTGCCTTGGTGATGACGCCGGCGACGACCGACAGGTCGAGCGGGAGCTCGTCGAACACCGGGATGTCCGCCGGGGTGAGGGAATCGGCTGCCGGGAAGATCCGCAGGTAGCCCCAGGCCTCCCCCGCGTTGAGCGGCAGGTAGGTGATCGAGCCGAGGATCCGGTCGACGGTCAGCGCCTCGATGCCGGCGGCCGTCAGTTGGTCCAGCACGGTCGCGACGGTCTGCTGCGATCCGGTGGCGACGAACGCGAACCTGGCGCCCGGAATGCTGATCTTCGCCTTGACCAGGGTCACGATGTCGACGACGCCCTGCTCGGACACCACGTCCTGCGGATAGAACTGCAGGCCGTAGATCGGCTCGGCGTCACCTGCCAACTGGTAGGTGTGCAGCACGCCCGCGGCGTACAGCTTGGTCGGGCTGAAGTAGGTCAGCCGATTGAACTCGGACAGCTGTTCCGGGATGTTGAGCACCGCCCGGGCGAAGTCGTAGTGGAACTTGGCCTCGTCCGGGACGACGCCGTCACGCAGGAAATTGCCGTTGATGAACAGCACCCGGGGATCGGCGGGGTCCCGGAGGTCGACCAGGAATTTCGACACCCGGCCGTTCGCCACCAGGTCCCCGGCCGGCATGGACAGCGCCTCATACAGTGCGGCACCGGTGATCTCGGACTGCGCCAGTGGAAGGTCCCCCGCGGGCGCGGATGGGACTTGTTCGAGCGACGGCGGCGCTGGGTCGATGCCGGCGACGAGCCGCTGAGCCGCCACTGCAGCCAGAGCCTGACGTGGTTCGGGCAGGAAATGACGAAAGCCGAGCATGACCGAAATCCCTCTCTCGCCGGATCCGCCCGGGTGGGCTCAGTTCGCGCGGATCAACTTCTGCTGCGCGGATGAAGATAGCCAGTTTGGGACTGGAGGGACAGAAGTCGCCGAGTTAGCCCGCGGCGGGGAAGGTGATCCGCGCGGACAGGGCGCGACCCCGGACCGCTGCTCCCTCCCCCCAGATGAGAGCAGAGGCCCGGTTTCGCATCCCGATGAACCGACAGTCAAGAGGGAGCGAGTCCGTGGGTGATACATCGGTGACGCACAGTTGCGAGCAGCGCTCCCCTCACACCGGGTCGACGCCGTAGATGCGCCGGTAGTCCTTGGTGAAGGCTCTGCGTCCCAACAACTTCCAGGCCACCCGGGCCGGCGCGGGCAGATGTGCGAGGAACTCGCGGCCGCGTTCGGGCGTGTTGGCCATCAGCAGGAAGCCGAGGAAGACCAGCTGGCGGTCCTTCGGGATGCCCGCCCGGCCGCGTTCGCCGAGGGTGTTCCACTCGTCGACCGTCATCACCCGCTCGGCGAGCGGCAGGATGTGCACCTCCTCGTCGTGCAGGTGCTCGGCCAGGGCGCCGTTCAGGTCGGTCAGGGTGTCGGCCAGTTCCTCCCGAGCGTGCGGGTCGGCGGTCGACGACGAAGGCGTCGGCGTTCCGGGCGGCGCGCTGGTACAGCTCGCCGATCCGTTCGTGCTGTTCCTCCATCCGCAGGATCAGCTCGCTGTCCATCGGGGCCTTCTCCAGCAGCAGCGGCCACATCAATTCGTCCTCGGCCTCATGATGATGATGCAGCGAGGTGGTCAGCTCCGTCAGGAATTCGACGATCACCCCCGCGCGGTCGGTGTCGGAATCCGGCACCGCCTGCACCAACCCGGGCAGCGCGCCGAACTGCTGACGAAAACTGTTGTGCACGAACACCATTTCGGCGATGTCGGGTCGGGCGGTGGTAGCGGCGGTCATCGAATCTTCCCCATCGTTGGTGAAGGTGGCCGGGTTGCCGGAGAGATGACCTCGCCGGTTGGTCACACCCTGGCTGCCGCCACTAGTGGGCCACTTGCAGGTGGCTTGCCGGCGGCGATTCCGCGGCGCGCGGCGGCACCTGTTTCATCGGGTCCGACTTGGACGCCCCCTTCGTCGGGCCCGGCTAAGCTGCCTCTCGTTATGTTGCGGGTGCGAACTCTCGGCGCGTTGGACGCGGTTCTCGAGGCGAACGGCACGAACGAGGCGCCCGACCTCGGCGGCCCTCGCCAGCGCAGCGTGCTCGCGCTGCTGTTGGTCGCCAGGGGACAGGTCGTCTCGGTCGACCGACTGGTCGAGGACCTGTGGAACGGCGAACCGCCACCGAAGGCGACTCGGCGCACTGCAGGCGTACGTCTCGCACCTGCGCCGGGCCCTCGAACCGCACCGGGCACCCCGCACCCCGGCCGCCGTGCTGGTCAGCGAGCCGCCCGGCTATGCGATCCGACTGCCGGTCGACGCGGTGGACGCCTGGTGCTTCGAATCCCTCGTCCGGCAGGCGAACGAGACCTCCGACCCGCACCGGACGCGGGAACTGCTCGACCGGGCGCTCGGCCTGTGGCGTGGGACCCGCCTACGCCGAGTTCGCGACCGAGTCGTGGGCGGTGGCCGAGGCGGCCCGGTTGGACGGTCTGCGAATCCTCGCGCGCGAGCGATGGTGCGAGGCCGTGCTGCGGGCCGGCTCGGCGACCGACGCCGTGCTCGCCGCCGAGGTGCTGACCAGCGAGAACCCGCTGCGCGAGGAGGGCTGGCGACTGCTGGCGATGAGCCTGTACGCCAGCGGTCGGCAGGCCGACGCGTTGACCGCGCTGCGGCGGGCCCGGGACATCCTGGCCGACGAACTCGGGCTGGACCCGGGACCGGCCCTGCTGCAGGTCGAAACCGATGTGCTGACGCAGCGTCTGGCGATTCCGGTCGGCCCGCAGCGGTCCCGCCGCGGATCCGGCAGCCGACGGACCACCGCAGCGCCGGCAGCCACGGCCGACACCGAGGCGACAGACGCAGCCAGGTCCGGCCGGCGGGCCGATCGACCGCCCGGTGCCGGCCGATCGTCGCCCCAGACCGAGGCCATCGGGACGCGTCGACTCTACGGCCGGGACGCCGAGCTCAACGCACTGCACGCGGTGGCCGGCGATGCCGGCTCGCGTCCGGACTGCCGGGTGGTGCTGATCGCCGGCGAGGCCGGCGCCGGCAAGTCGGCGCTGGTGGACCAGTTCGCCCGCGAGTTGGCCGCGAACCACTGGCGGGTCGTCGTCGGGCGGTGCCCGGAATCGGCCGGCGCCCCGCCGGCCTGGGCCTGGGTGGAGGCGCTGCGGGCGCTGTCCGCCGAGATCGACCCCGGCCAGCTGTCGCCGGCGCTTGCTCCGCTGCTGGACGAGAAGACCACGACGGCAAGGGAATCCGACGCCTCCTTCGGCCGGTTCCTGCTCGGCAGGGCGGTCGACCAGCTACCTGACAGCGGCAGCGCGGAGCCGGCCGCTGGCGATCGTGCTGGACGACCTGCACCGCGGGGATTCGGAAACGCTTGCCCTGCTGGACAGCGTTGCCGCCGCGGTGTCCGGCGTGCCGCTGCTGCTGATCGCCGCCTACCGGCCGGCCGAGGTGCAGCCCGGCCTGCGGGACGCCCTGGCCGGGCTCGCCGCCCTGCCGCCGACCCGGCATGACGATCGGCGGTCTCGACCGCGCGCACGCCGCCCGGCTGATCAGATCCGTCGCCGGAGTCCAGCCGGACGCGGCCACCCTGACCGCGCTGGTCGACCGCACCGGCGGCAACCCGTTCTACCTGGCCGAGAGCGCTCGGCTGCTGGGCAGCGAAGGCCGGCTGGTCGCGACGTCCAAGGTCCCGGAAGGAGTGCGGGACGTGCTGCGCCGCCGCTTCGCCCGGCTCCCGGAGATCACCGTGTCCGTGCTGCGACTGGCCGCCGTCATCGGCCGGGAGGTCGACATCGACGTGCTGGTCCGGGCCGCCGAGGTCGACGAGGACACGGTGCTCGACGCGCTGGAGGCGGGCGTGATGGCCGGCCTGCTGACCGAACCGGCGCACGAACTCCGTGCGGTTCGCGCACGTGCTGGTCCGCGACACCCTGTACGACGACGCCCCCCGGCTGCGGCAAAGCCGCTGGCACGCCAGGATCGCCGCCGCGCTGGCCGCGATCCGGCCGGGCGACCTGGCCGCGCTGGCCCACCACTACCACCAGGCCGGCACGGCGTCGACCGCCCGCGATGCGCGTGGACGCCGGCGTCCGGGCGGCCGACCAGGCGGTTGCCAGGTATGCCGCACGACACCGCCGCCGACCTCTACGCGCAGGCGCTGGCCGACCTGGACCGGGTGCCGGTCGATCCGCGCCGCTCAGCAGGACCCGGATCGGGTCGCCGAACGGGTGGAACTGCTTGCGCGACTGAGCCTTTCGCAACTGGCAGCGGGTGCCGGAGTGGCCGCGAAGGACAGCCGGCAAGCGGGCCCTGGCGGTGGCCGACGCGGCCGGCCGGCTGGACCTGCTGATCAGGGCCCTGTCCGCCTGGGACCTGCCGACGCCATGGCTGAACCGCACCTACGGGGTGGTCGACGTCGAGGTCGTCACCTTGATCGACCAGGTACTGCAGGCCGACGACCCGCTGGTCACCCCGGCGGTTCGCGCCCGGATGTTGTGTGCCCTGGTCGCCGAGATCGCCGGTGAGCAACCGGATCGGGCCCTGTCCGCGGCCCGGGAGGCAGTCCAGCTCGCCCGCGACGATCGGCGATCCGGTGCTGATCGGGCTGTCCCTGCACGCCCTGTGTGCCGTCGTCAGCCCGGAACTCGAACCTGTCGAACGACTGGAGATCGGCCGCGAACTCATGGCGATCGGCCGACAGCCCGGGTTGGCGGTGTTCGCGTTGATCGGCCACCACAGCATGGTGCAGGTGCACGGCGCGACCGGCGACCACCACGCGATGGCGCGGCACATCGACGACATGCAGCAGCTGATCACCCAGTACCGATGGCGGCAGGCGGAAGGAATTGTCGCGATGCACCGCGCGACCATCGCGCACCTGACCGGCCGGCTCGACGAGGCCGAGGCCATCTATGCCGCGGCCGCCGAACGGATCCGATCGGGCGGCGCACTCGATGCCGAGGGCATCATCATGTTGGCGTTCATGACCCTGCGGATCACCCAGGGTCGGGCTGGGTGAGCTGGAGGCGGCCGGCCGCGCCGTCGACAGCAAAGCAACCGATGTGATCGCGGAATTGCTCGCCCTGGTCGTTCCTGCATCAGGGCCGAGCCGGACGAGGCCCGGCAGATCAGGGGCACCATTCGGCCGATCCGCCGGGACTTCTTCCATTCGTTGCTGCTCACCCTTCGCGGCATGGTGGTGATCGGTCTGGCCGAACGCGCCGAGGCGGACGGGCTGTACCCCGAGTTGCTCGCAGTACCGGGGTCAGGTCGCCGGCGCGGGCACCGGATCGTTCGCGGCCGGGCCGGTGGACACCGTGCTCGGCGACCTGGCGGCGTTTCTCGGACGTCCGGCAGACGCCCGCGAGCACTATCGGACCGCGCTCGAACTCGCACAGCGGTGCGGCTGCGGGCCGTGGATCGAGCAGGCGCAGGAACGGCTGTCCGGCTGCTGAGTACCCCGGCGGTGCGTTGGTCAGGCGTCAGCGGCTGATGGCGCCAGTTTGAACTTCCGGACGATCCCACCCAACTTCAGCAGGCTCTCGTAGGCATCCTTCGGTGAGACCGAGCCCGGTCTGGTCTGCGCCGCGATCGCTCCGGTCACCGTTGCTGCGGCGAATGACGTTCCGCTCCAACGCGCGAAGCCTTGGAATTCTTGTGGTCCCATGGCCAGCTCGACATGACCTTCGAGGTATCGGCCCAGGACATTGACGCCGGGCGCCGTGCAGGCGACCCATGACAGGTTCGGACTCCAAGACGGTGCAGCCTGGTCATTTTCGCCGTGAGCTCCGACCGCAATGACGGGCGGCATCGCCGCCGGCCAGACGGCAGACTTACTGGTGCGGCCCAAAACCCATTTCTTGACGTCGCCATGGTTCCCAGCCGCTGCCACCACCAATACCTGCGGGCTCACACGTTCGATTGCCCGGGTGATCACGAACGGAGGACCGGTCGCCGCGAAGCAGCCCAACGAGAGGTTCAGGATGTCGACGTGATGCTCTGCAACCAGCTGCACAATGGCTTGGGCGGTTTTCCAAGAATTCGCCCGCCCGGATTCCGGGTCGATGACACCTTTCAGGAAAAGCGATGCCGCGGGCGCCTGCCGCCGGATCAGGCTTGCCACAAACTCCGAGTGCCCGGCCCGGTAGGGAGTTGGTTTCGGCGGAAAGCTGTCAACGAGCGCGTCCTGCGTTTCCACCGATAGCGCCTCCTGGGCGGGATAGGACATCGGGGTGTCGACGAGGCCGACTCGGACGCCGGTCCCGGCGTCCGATGGCGGCAGTTCGCCACCTGGAAACTCGTTTCCTGACGCCGCGGTCGGCGCTCCGAACTCAACGATCCCTTCCCCTGCGGGGACCTCCGGGAGCCCGCCATCCAGAATGTTGTTCGCAGCCATGATCTTGTGGCTTTCGCCGGCGATCGAGTCGACGAAGCGATTCTTACCAACCAGCGGAGCCAATCCCTGTCTCTCGCTCGCGAAACGATGGCGCAATTCGGCCAGCAGTTCGTCGAGGTCAACGGACACCGGCTCCGTCGCCGCATCGACCAAGTCCCGCACGAGCGCAAGACCGATGTCGCCGTCTTCTTCGACCGGTTCCGTGTATTTGACCCCAAGATGCCGTTCGCGTTACGACGGATGGCCTTGCGCGACGGCCGATCCGAGCGGGGCGCCACAGCGTCGATGCTGCTCTTGCGGACGACTGCCGCCCGGCTGGATGCCCTGCTCATCAGCCCGTTGACCGAGCTGGCCGGCCGGCCGCTCGTCGTGGTGCCCACCGGGCCGTTGCACGGTCTGCCATGGTCGATCCTGCCGTCGTGTCTCGGCCGGCCGATCACTGTCTCCCCCTCAGCAACGTTGTGGCACAGCACCTTTCGGCAGGAAAAGGGCCCGCACAGTCAGGTCGTGGTCATCGCAGGCCCGACCCTGCCCGGTGCCGCGGAAGAGGCAAGGGCCGTTGCCGAAATTTACTCGTGCCGCCCACTGGCCGGCCGGTCCGCAACCGTTGACGCTGTCCTGAAAGCGCTGTCAAGGTCCGGCGTCGCCCATCTGGCCGCGCACAGCCGACTCGCGGCCGACAACCCGCTGTTCTCCGAGATCACGCTCGCCGACGGCCCGCTGGTTGCCTACGACCTCGAGCACCTGCCGCGGGCGCCACACACCGTCGTGCTCGCGGCCTGCGAAAGTGGTCGCTCCGTCGTACACACCGGCGACGAGCTGATCGGTCTGAGCGTGACCTTTCTGGCCCGCGGCACCAGCCAACTCATTGCCTCTGTGATCCCGGTGCCCGACGCGGAAACAACCCCGCTGATGGTCGCCCTTCACCGCCTGCTTTCCGCCGGGGTCGCACCGTCGGTGGCGCTCGCCGCCGCGCAGCAGGAGCTGAGCGGACAAGGCGAGGGGAGGTCCCTGGCGGCGGCGGCCGGGTTCATCTGCATCGGCTCCGGGAAGCGTTCACTCTGACCGGTTCGCCGAGCGACCGTCAGATGACAATGTCCGCCGGCGAGGTCAACTCCCTGGCCACCTGAGCGCCCTCCAGCCGGCCGAGCGGATCATGGCCGCGCAGTGCCCCGAAGGTGAGTCCGGACCAGGTTTCGATGTCGGTGATCGGTACCTGGTAGGTCTTGACCTCACCGAAGACGAATTCCAGGTCGGTCAACAGGCCCGCCTGTGAGACCAGGTAGCCGGTCGCCGACAATTCGCCGTTCGCGTCGTTGATCATCACCGCAACCTTCCAGAACGCCTTGGGCAGCAGCACATCCCGATAGGCCGCGTCATCGGGACGAAAGACCGGGCCGGTGAAAACCGATGCCCGGAAACCCCTGGTGTCGGCGTTGTCGAGGAGGTAGTTCTCCAATTCGAGCCACAGGTGCTGGTTGAACGTCGAATGCTGTGGGGAGCAATTGGTGAAAAAGAAGGAGTCCTGCTCGGCCTGGGCGGCGGCCGGCCCCCACACCGGGTCAAGTCGCCGGACCAGGTGCCCGCGGTCCAGATCATTGCCGGCGTAGAGCTCGTTGCCGACCTGCATCGCTGCCGGAATCCGGGGATCGAAGGCCCACGGATCGTTGCCGTCCCGCTTGATCCGTTCGGTCGAGGCACCGTCGATATTGACCGCGGTGAACACCGCGAGCCGGCGGGAGCCATGCATGACGACCGAGTAGTGGGTGTAGTCAAGGCGGTACCGCCCGGCTCCACCGGCATCGGCGTTCACCGTCACCGCCTGCTTGCGCAGCGCTGTCGACAGAGTCGGTAGCGGCACCCGAAGCGCGCGGCTACCCAGGAACGACGGGTCGTACCCGGTCCGGTCCGCAAGTTCCTCGATAGAGACGACCCGCGCCTCCTCAGGCGCCCGGACTCCGGCCAGGTCGATCAGCACCGGCGGACCGGTTGACCGAAGCCGGCGAACCCGGTCCGCAATGGCCCCGGAACTGACCGCGTAGTTCGCCGACAGATACTCGCCGGCAAAATGCAGGCCAACCGCTGCCCCGGTCTCGACGTCGAGCACGACGGATCCCGAACTCCCGCCCAGGGTCGTGCAGTCATGGGTGAAACAGCCGGTAGTGACACGGTCGACGACGAGTCCGGGAGCGAGGCGCTTGACGTCGAAGATTCCGCCGAACAATCGCGCCTGGTCCGCTGCGTCGTTCCGGGAATCGGCAGCCGGATAGCCGATCGTCACCACCACCGAACCCGGCACCGGTTCGCCGTCGAACAGCGGGATCGGATCGGGCAGCCGGCCGCCGTTGGCCGCGGACAGTTCCATCAGGGCGAGATCCGGGTCGGTGTCGGCATCGCCGGCGATGAAGAGCACCTTGCCGACCGACACCTCGAGCGGCCGGTTGTCCAGGTACTCCTCGCGGAAGTCGACCCGCGGGACGAACCGCTGGCCGGCCGGATTCGATCGCATGACGTAGTCCCGGCCCTGCCGCCCGGCGAATTCCACCGCGACGTGCCGATTGGTGATGGCGATGCCCGGGGCGACCATCCAGGCCGTCCCGACATAGGGCTGAGCGGAGAATCCGACCTCCACCCTGCCGACGGACGCAATGGCCCGATCGATCTTGGATTTGTACGGCAGGATCCGCGACCGCCACTCGGCCAGGTCCGGGGTTTCGAACGAGCCCCGGCGCACCAACAGGGTCGGTCGACCCTCGCGCAGGATGATGGCCTCGGCGAGGAACGACGGCACCCGCCCGAGGTCACGGACGAACGGAATATCGGTCCCCGCCCGCCCGCTGCGTACGGCGTCGGCCGCAGCCGCGAAGTGAAAAGAATCGGCCGCCTCTGGACGCCGACGCAGGATCTCCCGCAGCACCGCGGCATCCGCGGCCACCCGGTCCAGTTGATCCCGTGCGTTCGGCATATCGGCCCCCTGCGGTCGCCCGCAGCCTAACCGGGTCGCTCAGTGCTGCACCCGGGCAGGCGATCAGGGGCGGACGCGGCCCACCCGGGCAGTACCCAACCGGGCCGTTCTCGCCGCCACCTTGACCTGGGTCGGGCGCTTGCCGTGGCTGCTGGTGGTCAACGCTCTCCCGGTCGAGCGGACGGTCGGCTGCTCGGCGACGCCATCGGTCAGCCGGGCGATCTCGTTCTCGGCACCGACCAGCAGGCCGTTGAGCCAGTCGACGCCGTTCGCGCACTGCAGGAGGAGGGCATCAACAGCCTTGCGGTCGTACCCCCGGGACAGCCCCTTGGCCAACGGCGGCTTGACGGCACGCACCCAGCCGCCGGTGATCCGGCCGCTGCTGGTCGCCCGAAGGCTCGACGCACTCAGCCCCGACGCGCTCAGACTCGATGTACTCATGACTGTCCCCATTCGCGCATTCGCCCGTCCCCGGCCGTCATTCGTTCGGCCGCACAAGACTGTCCGTGCCCGACACGGTGACCCCCCGCAGGTCATGTTGGGCTGACAGGACTATTAATACGTTCGCCGAGCTGCTAGGTCAACCAAAAGTAATCGATGGCGTCGATGTTCATCCTATCGAGGGATGCTGTCACCTAATAGGCCGTTCCAACCCTCGGGCAATCGTGACCCTGGTCAGTAGTGTGACGACCGCTCCAGTCCCGCGGTCACTGCGGCACCAGGAGCCCTCGGCCGCATCGGTGGCCGGCACTCGATCGCCCGATGACTCTGTGCCATGATCTATCACTGATTGTCACTCGTCAGGGGCATGGTTGGACAACGGAAAAATGACACTCTGGATCTTGCTGACCGGTTCCGTCCCCGGCGGGATCATTCCTGCTGGCAACTGCAAGGGCAGGGCATCATGAACGCACCGCTTCGGGTCCTGGTGGTCGAGGATGACGCCGACCTCGCCGAGTACGCGCGAGTCGTCTTGTCCCGGCAACCGGGCGTCACCATCCAGATCGTGACAGACGGACAGGTCGCACTCGACACCTTGCGCAGCACGGGTGCGGACATTCTGATCTCCGATATCGAGCTGCCCGGCATGTCCGGCCTGGATCTGGCGACCGCTGCCCGGGTGCGCGACCCCGGCATCCCCATTGCGATCATGACCGCGCACGCATCGGTGGATTATGCGGTGACCGCATTACGCAGCCAGATCGATGAATTCCTGGTCAAGCCGGTGTCCGCTGCGCAATTCGGCGCCACCTTGCGGGCTCTTGTTGCCCTGCGCCGGGATCGGGACGCGGCCGGCGCGCGGCCCGTTGTGCTGGCCATCGGCGCCCATCCCGATGATGTGGAGATCGGCGTCGGCGGACTGCTCGCCGCGCATCGTGCGGCCGGTGATGCGGTGGTCATCCTGACGATGTCCCGCGGCGATCGCGGCGGGGACGCCGACTTCCGGCAGCACGAGTCCCTCTCGGCCGCCGAACTCATCGGCGCCAGGCTGTTTCTCGAGGATCTGGAGGACACCAAAATCAGTGCCGCCGACCCCACCGTCTCGATCATCGAACGCGTCGTCGCGGAGGTGAGTCCCACTGTGGTCTACGTCCATTCGCAGCATGATCGGCACCAGGATCATCGGGCCGTGCACCAGGCCGCGTCCGTCGCCACCCGCCGGGTTGCCACCTTCGCCTGCTACCAGAGTCCCTCTGCGACAGTCGATTTCCATCCGAATCGGTTCGTGCCGATCGACGGCTTCACCGACACCAAGCTGGCCCTGCTGGCCTGTTTCGCAACGCAGTCCGGAATCCGCGACTACCTGGAACCGGACTTCGTGCTGGCCACCGCCCGCTACTGGTCCAGGTTCGGCGGTGGCCAGAGCTGCGAGCCGCTCGAGGTCATCAGGGACACCCGGGGACTGATCGGATCGGGCGCCCCCGGTGTCGCCGTTCGCGAGCCGGTGGGTGCCGAACTGCTCGGGCATGACGGACCGGTGGGCTCGTGACGACCGTCCTGGTGACGGGCGCCGGTGGACCCGCCGGCATCTCGATCATCCGATCCCTGCTGCGCCGCGGGGACACCCGGGTGATCGCCGCCGACATGGACCGGTTCGCCAGCGGGCTGTATCTGGTCCCCGCCGACCAGCGGGTGCTCGTTCCGCCGGGCCTGGCCGATGGTTTCGGTGCCGCGGTGCTGGCGGGCTGCCGCCAGTTCGGGGTCGACGTCCTGTTCCCGACGGTCGACGTCGAGCTGCCGGTGATCGCCGCGCGCCGGCCGGAATTCACTGCCGCGGGGGTCGCAGTCGCATCGCCAAGCCTGGCCACCCTTGAGATCTGCCTGGACAAGCTGCTGCTGGCGGAGCGCTGCGCCGGGGTGCTGCCCGTGCCGCGTACCGATCTGCTCGGTCCGGCAGCGGCGGTGGGTCGGCAATACCCGGTGGTGGTGAAGCCGCGGCGGGGAGCCGGGTCCCGCGGGATCAGCTTCGTCGAGTCCGAGGCGGAACTGCTGGCGCTCGGCTCCGACGACACCCGGCTGGTCCAGGACATGCTGCCCGGCGATGAGTACTCGATCGATGTCTTCGCCGATCTGGCGGGCACGGTGGTGGCCGCCGTGCCGCGCTCCCGGCTCCGCGTCGACTCCGGAGTGTCCGTGGCCGGCAACACCTTTCACGACGAGGAACTGGAACAGGCGGCCCGCCGGGTTGCGGAGGCGATCGGCCTCACCACCGTCGCGAATGTGCAGTTGCGCCGGGACCGGGACGGCCGCGCAGCACTGCTGGAGGTCAACCCGCGCTTCCCCGGCGCGATGCCGTTGACCGTTGCGGCGGGGGTCGACATGCCCTCGCTCACCTTGGACGCCGTCCTCGGTCGGCCGGTGCCGACGTCGATCGACTTCCGGGAAATCGCCGTCGTGCGGTATCTGGAGGACACTTTCCTGACGATGAGCGACATCAGCGCGGTCCCCGACGCCGGTGCGGCACCGCCAGACTGCGACCGGCGCCCGTCGACAGCTGCCCGGCCGATCGATGCGGTAACGGCGTCGGCACGTGGATCGGACTGACCTCTCATGTCCTGGGCCGGCCTGCACGGCGATCATCATGTGCATTCGCGATTCTCCGATGACGCCGAAAGCACCCTCGCCGAAAACGTGCGAGCGGCGCACGCGGTCGGGCTGACCGAATTACGGCTCGTCGACCACGTGCGCACCTCGACGAGTTGGGTGCCGGAATTCCTCACGGCAGTCGCCACACTGTCCGCCGCGGACAGGCGGGCCAGCACCGACGACGGCCCCCCGTTGATCATTCGCAGCGGCGTCGAGGCGAAGATCCTGGACGCGACCGGCCGGCTGGACCTGCCGGCGGGACTGACGACGGGCGGCCGGGCCGACCAGGTGGACCGGGTGCTGATTGCGGACCACCAGTACCCCGGACCGGACGAGCCGTGGTCGCCGTCCAGGGTGTTGGCCGAGCGGGCGGCCGGTCTGAGCGATGCCATCGTTCTGGACACCGTCGTGCATGCGACGATTCGCGCCATGCGTCAGGTGGAGCACGCCCAGCTGGCCCACCTTTTTTCGTTACTGCCGAAAATCGGGCTGCACGAGGACGACCTCCTCGACGACCACCTGATCGCACTGGCCGGAGCGGCCGTGTCGACCGGGACCTGGGTCGAGGTGAACGAGAAGTGGGGCTGCCCGGGCACCCGGGTCATCCGCGCCCTCGACCAGGTTGGCGTCATCCTGGTGGCGGCGACCGACAGCCACCACTGCCGGGACGTCGGCCAGTACGAGCGGGTTGCGGAGCTGACCGAGCAGTTCACCCCCATGCCGCCGTTGTCCGCGGGACCGGGCGGTCCCAGCCGGTGAGCGTGTTGACCGGGATCGCCACCTGGGTGTGCGTTGCCTTCGTCGTCATCGGTGCGATCCCCGTCGCCGCAGGCCTGTACCAGTACCTGTTGGTGCCGTTCCACGCCTGGCGCAACCACTATCGCGATGCCGCGCCGTACCTGCCCAACGTCGCTGTAGTGGTGCCGGCGTGGAATGAGGGCGCGGTGGTCGGCACCTCGATCGATCGGCTGGTCCGGCTCGAGTACCCGCCGGAGCGGTTGCGGATCTACGTCGTCGACGACGCCAGCACCGACAACACGCCGGACGTCGTGCTGGACCGGGCGAGCCGCTACCCGGGCCGGGTCTTTCATCTGCGCCGCGAAAAGGGTGGCCAGGGCAAGGCGCACACCCTCAATCACGGCATCTCGATCCTGCTGTCCGAAGACTGGGCGCAGGCCGTGTTGATCATGGACGCCGACGTCATCTACCGGCCCGATTCGCTGCGGAAGATGACCAGACACCTGGCAGATCCCAACGTCGGCGCGGTGACGGCGTTCATCTGCGAGGGCAGCGCAGACCCGAAGTACATGACCAGGTTCATCGGCTACGAGTACGTGGCGGCGCAGGCCGCGGCGCGGCGCGCGCAGAACGTCCTCGGCGTGCTGGCCTGCCTCGCCGGCGGTGCGCAACTGCACTCGAGGGAAAACCTGGAGGCGATCGGCGGCCGGATCGACACCACGACGCTGGCCGAGGACACCGTGTCCACCATCCTGACCCAGCTCGGCGGCCGGCGGGTGATCTTCGAGCCCTACGCCGTCGTGCTGGCCGAGGAACCGGAGGGCATCGGTGCGCTGTGGAAGCAACGGCTGCGCTGGGGTCGGGGCAATATCCAGGTGACGAAGAGGTTTTCGCACCTGTGGTTCCGGCCATGGAACCACCGTGGGCTGGGTAGTTTCTCCTTCGGGTTGATCTGGTTCTCGGTGCTGCTGCTCCCCGTCACGATGCTGTTGTCATCGATCGGGTTGATCGGGCTCTACCTGCTGGGCAGCGATCTGGCCGGTGCCGTCTTCCGGGCCACCTGGTTCCTGGCCGGCTGCACCTACCTGTTCATCACGGTGATGACGGTGCAGATCGAGCCGTCGACCGGTCGGCGCAGCTGGCGGGAGGCGATCGCATTTCCCGGCATCATCTCGTTGCTGGGTGATGGCGATGGCGCTCGCCCCCAACCTGTTCCTTTCAGGTCATCCCCGGCCTGTTCGGGTTGCAGATCACCGCCACCGGCGAGGTGATCTTCACCCTGTTCCTGTACGCCTGGCTGACCATGTGCATGCCGGCCGCCTGGCTCGCCAAGCGGCTGGAGTCGACCCGGTTGGGTAAGGCCCTTTCCCCTGCGCTGATCTACCTGGTCGGCTACGGACCGCTGCTCTGCGCCATCACGTTCGACTCGTACATCAAGGAATTCCGCGGTGCGGCGCAGGTCTGGGACAAGACGGAGAAGGTCGGACGGGTGATGGCATGACGGATCCAGCGAGCCAGGGGCCGGCGGTCGCGGCCGGGCCGGGTCCAGCACCAGCCATGCCGGCCGGCCCGACCAGCGCCGGGCCGCCGCCGCAGTCGGTCGGAATGCCAACGGGAAGCGTTACGGGGCAGGCGGTTCCGCTCGTGCCGGACGATGCGGTGATGATCCGCGAGATCGACCGGGACCGGCGGCACGAGCGTTACCTGCTGCGTGCGGCACTGGTCGCGTGCATCGTCATTGGCATTGCGCTCACGATTCGGATGGTGTGGGGATGAATCCCTCCGCCGACGCCCAGCCGAAAAGGTCCGCCGACCGTGCTGGTGGTCGATGACGAACCGGATCAGCTCGGTTTGCTGACCGCCTACCTGCACCGCGAGGGGTGCACGGTGATCGCGGTGGGCACCGGTGAGCAAGCGCTGGCCTTACCTGCCGATCTGCACCTGGACCTGATGATCATCGATCTGCTGCTCCCCGGAATGGACGGTTGGCGCCTGGCCGGGGAACTCGGGCGCCAGTTCCCGGGCTGCCCGGTCGTCATCACCTCCGTGCTCGACGTGCAGGACTACCCGAAGGCCGATGAGACGTTGCCAAAACCCGTGTCGCGCAGTCAGCTGGCCGCCGTCCTTGCCCGGTCGATTCCCTGGTGGGCTGATCGTTGACCGGCCAGCCGACGGTGGTGATCGCCGATGACGACAGTGACATCAGGCAGCTGATTGCGGTGGCCGTTCGCCGCGCCGGGGCCGTCCTGACCGCTGAGGTCGCCAACGGCGCTGCCGCTTTGGCGGCCGTCCGGCAGAGCCCGCCGGACCTGGCGATCCTCGATGTTTCGATGCCGGAAATGTCCGGTCTCGAGGTGTGCCGGGCATTGCGGCTCGACCCGGCGACCTCGGCCGTCCGGATCCTGTTGCTCTCCGCCGCCGTGCATCCGGCGGCGGTTGCCGAGGGTCTGGCGGCCGGTGCCGACGCCTACCTGACGAAGCCGTTCAGCCCCCGGACCCTGTCCGCCCAGATACGGGACATGCTGCCCGCAGTGACCTGAACCGCGCGACATCTCGCGGCACGACCCGTCGCGACTGACCATCGACCACGCCAAAGGGCAGGAGACCCCGATGAGCGCTATCGCATCGCGAGCCCCCGTTCGTGGGGTTGTCGGATGGGTTCAGCGGTTCGCCGTGGACACCAATTCGGTCGTGGAGCGCCAGCTCTGCATGGTGTCGGTGTACGCGATCGCGCAGTTGGTCTTCCTGCTGCCCTCGGTCAATGCGACGAAGCCGTGGGCGGTCCTTCTCGCCGCCGCACTGATGGTCGGCGCGACCGCCGGTGCGTTCGCACTGCGCGGGCCGGACGTCCCGGTCAGGGCCGCGATGGTGATTCCGGTGGTCGATCTGCTGGCCGTCGGGTTCCTGCGGTCCGGCACCGGCGGCTGGACCTCCGTCTTCAGTTCCCTGTTGATCCTGCCGGTGTTGTCCCTTGGCGTTGAGCCAGGCCGGCTGCCGCTGCTGCTGGGCGGGATCGTCACCGTCGGGGTGGCGGTGATGCCGGAATTCATCGACCCGTCCGTCGTCGATGACGGACAATGGATTCGGGGCATTTTCACCTTGCTGGTCCTCGGTCTCACCGCGTTGTCGGTGAACGAGCTCACCCGACGGCTGCGTGACCGGGTCAAGGCCGTGCAGAAGCTCCGCCGGCGGCAGGAGACCCTGCTGGCCGAGGCGCAGGACAATGCGACGGCAAGCGCCGCGGCCTCCAGCCTGCTCCGTGAGTCGGCGTACCTGATGGCCGGTGTGCTGGACGCCGTCACCGAGCAGTCGATCATCGCGACCGACCGGTCCGGTCGGATCGACGTGTTCAACGTCGGAGCCCAGAACATGCTCGGCATTGCCGCGCATGACGTCGTCGGCCGGGCGAACATCATGGACTTCCACCTGCCGGAGGAACTGGCGGCCAACGAGGGCGAGGACGCGTCCTATGACACCCTGCTGGCACCCGTCCTCAAGGGTGACGCGCTGCGTCCGGGACTGGACCTACCGCCGCGCCGACGGGTCCACCCTGCGGGTGCAGGTTGCGGTGACGGCACGGCACGACGCGGCCGGGGAGGTCGAGGGTTTCCTGTTCGTCGCGACCGACGTCACCGACGAGCGCAGGCAAGCCAAGATGAAGGACGAGTTCGTCAACCTGATCTCGCACGAATTACGGACCCCACTCAGCTCGATCCTCGGGTACACGGAACTGATCGCCGATGACGAAGAGCACCCGTTGAGCGAGGAACAGTCGCGATACCTGGCCACGGTCGAACGCAATGCCCAGCGGCTGCTGCGGTTGGTCTCGGACCTGCTGTTCACCGCCCAGGTCGAGTCCGGCCGGTTCACGCTGCAGGAGCAGCGGATCGACCTGCAGTCCGTCGTCGGCACCTCGATGGAAACCGCAAGGCCCGGTGCCGACGCGCGGTCCGTTCGGCTGGTGCTCTCGCATGGCGACGTCCCGCTGGAGGTGTGGGGCGACCCGGTTCGGCTCGGCCAGGCGGTCGACAACCTGATCTCGAACGCGGTGAAATTCACCCCGAAGGGCGGTCGGGTGGCGGTCACCCTGGGCACAGCAGAGGGCCGGGACGGTGCACCTGACCGTGCGTTGATCGCGGTGAGCGACACCGGAATCGGCATCCCCGCGGACGAGATCGACCGACTGTTCTCGCGCTTCTTCCGGGCATCGACGGCAACCCAGAACGCGATTCCGGGTGTCGGCCTCGGCCTGACCATCACCCAGGCGATCGCCGTCGCGCATCACGGGAGTATCCGGGTGGCCAGCACCGTCGGCGAAGGGACGACGTTCACCTTCGAGCTACCGCTACTGGAAGAGGCGATCCCCGAGGAGGATCCGGCGGCCGATCAAGCGGAGGTTGTCGTCGCGCCCGCCAGTTCCTGACCGCTGGTATCGGCCGTGACGAACGGGAGGCCGATCCATCGGGGAGTCGATCCATCGGGAATGCTGGTTCCATGCCCCGGACAATTGCCACCGTCACCCGAGTCGACCGTTCCGATCTGCTGGACTTCGTCCGGCCGCGGCACCACCTGATCATGACCACCCGTCGCAGAGACGGCTCCCCGCAGTCGTCCCCGGTCACCGCCGGTGTGGACCCGCAGGGCCGCATCGTCGTGTCGAGCTACCCCGAACGCGCCAAGGTGGCGAACATCCGCCGAGACCCGCGAGTCTCGGTGCTGGTGCTGTCCGACGACTTCGGCGGACCCTGGGTGCAGATTGAGACCACCTGCATCGTCATCGATCTGCCGGACGCCATCGAACCGCTGGTCGAGTACTTCCGGTCCATCTCCGGCGAACATTCGAACTGGGACGAGTACCGGCAGGCGATGGTCGACCAGGGCAAATGCCTGCTGCAGATGGAGCCCGTCAGCTGGGGCCCGATCGCCACCGGCGGGTTCCCGGCCAGACTGGCCTGAGCAGGCCGATCGTTCCGGCGGACCACAGTTCCCCGGACCGGCGGCTATTCCCCGGACCGGCGGCGCGCAGTGGCCCGGCGCCGGGTCGCGAGGGTCGGACCGAACCGCCCGGTCTGCTGGCTCAGCGCATCGCCAACACCAGCGGATACACCGCGGCCGCTCCGGCCCGCCGCAGCTCCCGGGCCGCCACGGCGAGCGTCCAACCGGTGTCGGTGGCGTCATCGACCAGCAGGATCCGCCGTCCGGCCACCGCGGCCGGGTCGCGGAGCTGGTGCCGTCCGAGTACCCCGGCCAATCGTCGGGCCGAATTGGTCCCACTGACCGCAGGTCCGTGATCGACGACCTCGAAGGACGTCACCAGCGGCAAGCCGCGATACCGGGCCAACCCGGTCGCGAGATGACGGACCAGAACGGGCCGGCTGTCGGATTCGATGAAAACCACCGCATCGATGGAAGCGGCATCGTTCGAAGCGGCTCCGTTCGAAGCGGCATCGATCGACGATCCGGCGGCCGGTAACCAGCCGTCCAGGACCTGCACCACGGCGTGCCGCAACGGCACCGGAACCTCACCGTCCGGGGCGCCGGATTGCAGGAGTGCGCGCAGCGCGGAGCCCCAGCCGATCCCGTCGAGCCGGCCGACAGCCCGGCCGCTTTCGGCCTTCTCGCCGGCCGGGATCCGGCCGGTCAGCTTCACCCCCAGCGAGGACATTGCCGACGGCCACTGCCCTCTGGGTTCGACGGCAACACCGGGCACGTCCAGCTCGGCGCGGGCCGCGAGTACCGACTGCTGGTCGGCCGCGGCGGGCAGGGTCAGGCCGCCGCAGTTGTCACACCGGCCGCATGGCTCCGGTGCCGGGTCGTCCAGTTGCTCGCGGAGGAAGCTCATCCGGCAGCCCGACGTCCGGATGTATTCGAGCATTGCCTGCTGCTCGACCTCTCTGGCGGCCGACACCCTGGCGTACCGGTCGGCGTCGTAGGCCCAGGGTTCGCCGGTGACCGTCCAGCCACCGGTCACCCGCCGAACGGCACCGTCAACGTCGAGCACCTTGAGCATCATCTCCAGCCTCGACCTGCGGAGTGACACCCGCGGCTCCAGTGCGGGCAGCGACAGCGGACGCCCGGCGGATCCGAGCTCCTCCAGGGTGGCGCGCACGTCCGCCTCGGACGGGAATCCCAGCGAGCCGAAGTAGTTCCAGATGTCGACGTCGTCGGTGCCGGGCAGCAGCACCACCTCGGCCCGTTGTACCGCGCGGCCGGCACGGCCGACCTGCTGGTAGTACGCGATCGGCGACGGCGGCGCACCGAGGTGGATGACGAAGGCCAGGTCCGGCTTGTCGAAACCCATGCCGAGCGCAGAGGTTGCGACCAGCGCCTTCACCCGCCCGGCGAGCAGGTCGTCCTCGGCCTGGGCTCGTTCCGTCGGGTCGGTCCGACCCGAGTAGGCGGCGACCGTCAAGCCGCGTGACCGGAGGTGATCGGCAACCTGCTCGGTCGCCGCGACCGTCAGGCAGTAGACGATGCCGGACCCCTGCGTGCGGGTCAGGTAGTCCGCCAGCCAGCCGAGCCGGCTGGGCTGGTCCGGCAGTACCACCACACCCAGATGCAGCGATTCCCGGTCCAGCGTCCCGCGCAGCACGAGGGTGTCGCCCGGATCCCCGGCCGAGTCGGTCGGTCCCGTGCCGGCAACGTGGATGGCCGACACGGCGAGTTGTTCGGCAACATCGAGGGCCACCCGTTTGTTGGCGGTCGCCGTGGTGGCCAACACCGGAATGCCCTCCGGCAGGTCCTCCAGCAGGGTCCGGATCCGCCGGTAGTCGGGGCGGAAGTCGTGTCCCCAGTCCGAGATGCAGTGCGCCTCGTCGATCACCACCAGGCCGGCGGTGGCCGCAACCTGGGGCAGCACCTCGTCACGGAAGCCGGGGTTGTTCAGCCGTTCCGGCGACACCAGCAGCACGTCGACCGCACCAGCGCGGACCTCGTCGTACACCGTTCGCCACTGCTCGGCGTTGGCCGAGTTGATGGTGACCGCGCGGATCCCGGCCCGCTCGGCCGCGGCGATCTGGTTCCGCATCAGGGCCAGCAGCGGCGAGATGATCACCGTTGGGCCGGCCCCCTGCTCCCGCAGCAGCGCCGTGGCGACGAAGTACACAGCGGACTTCCCCCAGCCAGTCCGCTGGACCACAAGGGCCCGCCGGCGCTGGGCCACCAGGGCGTAGATCGCCGTCCACTGGTCGTCCCGCAGGGTGGCCGACGCACTGCCCACCAGCGCCTGCAGGTGCTGCCCGGCACGCTCCTTCAACGCCTGCTCGTCGACGCCCAGCAGGTCGTCCCCGTTCACTACCCGCTCGTTCACGACCCGTTCGTTACCGACCACCGTTGGCATGTCTCCCCCGATTCCTGCCTGACTGTTTCGCCCACCCTAGGACTAGGGTCCGACAGCCCGGGTATTCGACGATGCGGCCTGCGCCCGCTCCGCCAGCCGTCGTTCACGCTTTCCCCGGGCCAACTCGGTGCCGAGCGCGTCCAGGTGCGGGGTCCAGAAATGCCGGAACTGGTCCAACCACGCGTCCGTCTCCTGCAGCGGTGCGGCATCCACCGAGTAGAGCCGGCGCGTTCCCTGCACCCTGACCTGGGCGAAACCGTTCTCCCGCAACACTTTCAACTGCTGTGAAACAGCCGGTTGGGAGATCATGAATTCCCGGCGGACAACATCGGTGATGTCACCGGCCGACCGCTCGCCATCGGTCAGCAGCTCCAGGATCCGGCGTCGGACCGGGTCGCCCAGGACATCGAAGGCATGCACAGCTCCACGGTAGTACCTGCGACTTATATAAGGCGGGCGTGAAGGAAGACACCCGGTTCATTCGAAAAGGACGATGCCGGGCGCATTTTCTGCAGCCATCGTCGAGAGCAGCCGGAAGTCCGCCGCAAGCTGTGAGTTGGGGACGAAGGTCCCTGGCGGCATGGTCCCGCCGACTTGCATGGTGGACGATACGGCGAGGCCCGGTACGAAATTCGCCGGTGGAAGTTGTCACGACGCATATCTTCGGACTGGGGGTCAGCACATGACGACCGCGGTGTTTCTGGTGACCGTGGTCATCATGACGGCGTTGTTCTTCGACTTCACCAACGGTTTTCACGACAGCGCGAACGCGATGGCCACGTCGGTCGCCACCGGGGCGCTCAAGCCCCGGGTCGCCGTGCTGATCGCGGCGATCCTGAACGTCGCTGGCGCATTCCTGTCAACGGAAGTGGCCAAGACCATCTCCGGTGGCATGGTCAACGACGCCTTCGTCACTCCCACCATGATCTTCGCCGGACTGGTCGCCGCCATCCTGTGGAACCTGACCACCTGGTTGTTCGGCCTGCCGTCCAGTTCATCGCATGCCCTCTTCGGCGGCCTGATCGGCGCGGTGCTGGTGGGCGCCGGAGTGGCCGGGGTGAACTTCTCGGTGGTCGTGTCGAAGATCCTGCTGCCTGCGGTCGTCGCGCCACTGGTCGCCGGACTGGCGGCCGCGGCGGCGACCTTCCTGGTGCATCGGTTCTTTTCCACCGCCGACCAGGAACCGGCCGCCGGCTGGTACCGGCGGGCCCAGACGGTATCCGGGTCGATGATCGCCTTGGCGCACGGCACGTCGGACGGGCAGAAGACCATGGGCGTGATCACCCTGGTGTTGATCACCGCCGGATTCCAGGAGTCGGGCACCGGGCCGCAGACCTGGGTGATCGTGGCCGCCGGACTTGCCATCGGTCTCGGCACGTACTCCGGCGGCTGGCGGATCATGCGAACGATGGGCAAGGGCCTTGTCGACCTGCATCCTGCGCAGGGGTTCGCCGCCGAAACCACTTCCGCCGCAGCGATTCTGGCCTCTGCTCACATGGGATTCGGACTGTCGACGACGCAGGTCTGTTCGGGCTCGGTGATCGGCAGCGGCGCCGGCCGAAATCGCTCCCAGGTGCGTTGGGGCACGGCCCGCCGGATGGTCTACGGCTGGATGCTGACGCTGCCGGCCGCCGCCGTTTTCGGAGCCATCGCCGCGGCCATCGCCCTGACCGGGCCACTGGGCGTGATCGTTGTGCTGGTCGCACTATTGGCCGGCTCTGCGACCATCGTGCTGATTTCCCGCCGCACCGCGGTCACCAGTCACAACGTGAACGATTCCCGTGATGTGAAGGTCCAGTTCGCGAGGGTGGTGGCAGCGGATCCGTTCCTGGCCACCGTTTCCAGTTCGGCTGCGGGACCCGCCACCACCGGCCTCGGCGCGGGCGACGGTGCACTGTCGGCCATTCCGCCGATCATCATCAGACAGGCACCGGCGCCGCCACCAGCGAACGACCCGACAACGGCGGGGTCGGCCACATGATCATCAATTGGGGCGCGCTGGTGCTGGTCGCGGTGGTCACCGTCGTGGCCGCGATCGCGATCGTCGGGCTGTTCTCGCTGGGCGTTGCCGCGCTCACCTCCCGCCAGCGGGCCGACGGCGGCTCGAACACGCTGACCGTCGCCGGCTACGGCTGCCTTGCGCTATCCGGGCTGATCGCGATCTACGGGCTGTACCTGATCATCCCGCAGTTTCATTGACCGGGTCGTCTTCAGTGACACGGGTTGCCTGCGACGAAGCCGTCAGAACACGGCCTAGAAGAGTCCCCCGCCGAGGGCGGTCTGCGGCGGCGGCCCGTAGCTGGGCGGATCGTTCTTCTTCCCGCACCTGACGCACTCCAGGTACGTCTGTCCACGCATTTCCGGGTTGTCGTCCACCTTCGTGACGTAGTGATGACGCCCGAGGTGACATCGCCAGTCGGCGTGCACGGGTGCTGTCCCGGTCATTGTCGAACTCCCTTCATCGCCACCTGTTCGGCGGAAATTAAGATTCGGCACAGCTGCTGACCGACTCGTTCGAGGCGAAGAGAATGGCGCACCAGTCGCCGAAACCCGGCAATACGTGCATAGTAGACATTCGAATTGACCGCCGAAACCCCCGACCGTCGGAGGACCGCCATGACCTACAGCTATGTCGTCGACGTCCCAATGCCGATTGAGCTCTACCACGCCGCGCATGCGGCAATCCAAGAGGCCGCCGGCGACACCGACTACGGAATGCTCGTGCATCTCGCCCGGGCGACGGACACCGGTTTCCAGATCACCGAGGTCTGGCAGTCCAAGGAGCACTGCGACAGATTCGATGCCGAGGTGGCGGGTCCGGTGATCACCCGGATCAGTGGTGGCCAGCAGATGCCGCAGCCACCGAGGGCGGAGTTCGACACCCTGGGATTGATCACCGCCCCTACCGGGATCAGCGTCTGAGTCGTTGAACCCGGAGCGTCGACCGCCACCACCTGCTGGACCACACGGGTCACCGCACCAGGAAATCCACACCCGGGAAACCACACCGGGTTGACGATGAAGCAGCCCGCCCTGCCGGATCAGAATCGTCGTGACCCAGCAGGAGGTGCGCTGACATGACCGACACCCAACAAGTCCAGACACTCGAGCGGCAGGACGACGACGGCACGAAGCGGTCCGCCCGGTACCAGAAATGGGTGGCGCGGACCAGCCGACTACTCGACATCCTGGCCCTGGTCTTCCTGGTGGACTTCCTCGCCCTCCGACTGGAACCCGGCGGTCCTCCGTGGTGGCAGCCCACCCTGGAATTCATCTCGGTGGCCATCTGGGCCGCCTTTGCCATCGACTATGCCGTCCGGTTCAGCCTGTCCGTCCACCGGTGGATCTTCGTCACCACCCACAAACTCGACCTGATGATGGTTGCGCTGCCCATGCTGCGCATGCTCAGGGTGGTGCTGTTGCTGCGCAAGTCGTTCAGGTCGATCTCCACCGAACGCATCGCCGGTTCGTTGATCTCCATCGTTATCGGGATTGTCGTTGCCGGGGCCTTCCTGGAATGGCGAGTGGAATACGACGCACCTGGCGCCAACATCACCACGTTCGGCACGGCACTGTGGTGGTCCATCGTCACGACGACGACCGTCGGCTACGGCGACACCTATCCCGTGACGCCGATGGGCCGATTGATCGGTTCCGCGATCATGGTGGTCGGCATCGGCCTCATCGGTACCGTCTCCGCGACGGTTGCCGCCTGGTTCGTCAGCCATAAGCGCACCCAGGATGACGCCAAACTGTTGAAAGCACGCAAGGATGAGGCAAGCGCGGAGAAGAAGGCAGCACTTGTCGCGGCTCAACCGGTTGGCGGCAATCAGGCAACCGGTGAAGACGCAGCACCGATGACGACTGCCGGCGCAGCTCTTGATACTCAGTCGATGGCAAGGACTCTCGCGTCATTGTCGGCGCAGATCGAGTTGTTGACCAAGCAGCAGGGCGACCTGCAGTCCACTATCCAACGGCTCGCCGACCAACGCGCCGGGTAATGCGCCAGCCGGGTCATCCGCCAGCCAGGTCATCCGCCAGCCGGGTGGTCCCGATCAGCCGGCCTTGACGGCAGCGGGCGCGGCGGCAGATCGGTGTGCGCTGAAGAACTTCCACATTTCGGTGGTCGCGCGCGGCCCGCGCGAATCGCTGTAGGACCCCTTGGGGGAGCCCCCCGACCAGGCATGTCCCAATCCGTCGACGACCCACAATTCCAGCATCTTGCTGCCGCCCGCATACCAGCGGCTGACCGTGAAGCCCCGGCGGCTGCGGGCGGAAGTCGGTGACGCGGGTCTTGTCGTCGCCTTTCTCGGTTGGCCGATTTGGCCGGCCGCCTCGCGCTGCCGGGAGAAGGTCGGATGGTTCGCGGCGTGCTCGTAGTACGCCAGCCATTGCTCGGCGATCCGTTGCGCGTTCACCGAACGCACTGTGCTGTCAAGGGTTCCCTGGAAGATGATCATCGGCGGCATGGCGTCCAAGGCCGTCGCCTCGACCGGCGGTTGTCGCGCGTGACCCTGCATAGCGGCCAGCGCGTTGGCCGGGTTGGACGCCGAGCGGTACGGCGGGGCCGAGTGCACACCGACCGCGGCGAACAACTCCGGATAGGTGGCAGCAAGGACGACCGCCATCGCGCCGCCGGCGGAGATGCCCGTCACGTAGATGCGTTCCGGGTCGATGCGCCAGCGGGACGTTTCCTGGACGACCCGTCGGACGATCCCCGCGAAAATGGCCGGTTCACCCTGGGCGCGGAACTGATGGCCGGCCCGGAACCAGTTCCAGCAGCGTTGCCCGTTGTGGGTCATGGACTGCTCGGGGTACACGACGATGAACTTGTGTTTGTCGGCCAGGTCGTTGAACCGGGTGCCGGCCGCGAAGTCCACCGCGTTCTGCCCGCAGCCGTGCAGCGCGAGCAACAGGGGCGCCCGCGTGGTCCGGCGTAGGCCCTGCGGGATGTACACGCTGTAGGCCCGACTGCCGGCTGCCCCGGTGAACCTCGCGGATCGCCACGTGCCTTTGCCGGTGGATGACGGCGTCGGGCGGGCCGGGGTTCTGGTGGCAGGGCGGGCGCGGGCGGTCGACTTCCGGGCCGTGGCCTTCTTGCCGGTGGTGGCCTTGGTGGCAGCCGTGGTCAGCGCTGATGGAGTGGCGGCCCGGACAACAGCCCGCACCGCCTTCGGTGTCGTCATCGCCTTCGGCCGCCTGACCCGCTTGCGCCGGGCCGGCGTCGGCATGAACGCCTTCATCAGTGCGGACGGCAGCTTCGAGGTGCGCCTACGTGGCATGGTTCTGCTCTCCGCTCATGGCGTCCAACTGGGGCGTGCTGGGCTCGGGTTCGAGCGGCCATGTCGAGCGTTCACCGACGACCGATCCCCCAAACGCCGCGCTGCGGAACCGGAACATGAACCACGTCACGTTTGCCGGCCTGGTGCCGGCACTAGATTTCGAGTTCTCCCATCCGGGACCAGTCCTCACCGGGCACCACGAAGTTCACGATCCGCGGCGTCTCGACCAGTGCCGGCCGCATCGCCGCCAAACCCGCCGCGAAGTGGTCGGATTTCACATGGGCCTCCGCCGCGTCGTCCTTGAAGGCCTCGACCAGGACGAATTCGTTGGGGTTCTCGACGCTGCGGGACCACTCGAACCAGAGGTTGCCAGGTTCGTGACGGGTGGCCTGTGGTGAACTCGTCGACGAGGTCCAGCCAGCCGTCCGTGTGCTCCGGACGGACCTTGAACTTGACGGTGATGAAGATCATTGTCTCCCCTGCCTTGGATCGCTGCGAAGTCCGAGCGGCGACGCGTGGACGTCGAGTTTAGTTCGCCCGCGACGAAGTCGTCGGGCGCCATCCACTGCGGAAAAGCCATTGAGCGAAGGCCCGCTCGGTACGTCCGTCAGGTCAGCGACAGAGCGAGCGCGTGGTGCAGTTCGACGTCGGTCAGCGTGATCGGATTGCCCCGAGTACTGCTGGCCGTCCGGGTCTTCGAGACGATGTCGTCCGCCATGTCCGGCCGGACACCGAGGTCGGTGAGGCCGGGTACTTCCGAGCACGCCGATGGTCTCGCGGATCCAGTCGACGCCGTCCGCGACCGACGCATCCGGCCGGCCGGTCAGCAGCGTTGCCGCGGTCCGGTAGCGATCCAGCGCGGGGTTCGAGGGTTCACGATCCCGCAGAGCGGTGACGTTGACCTCCACGACGGCCGCCAACAACGCGGCGCAGATCGCCCCGTGTGCGGCATCGATCAGGCCGCCGATCACTCCGGCGAAACCGTGCACCGCACCGAGTTTGGCGTTTGCCAGGGACATGCCGCCGAGCAGGCTGCAGAGCGCCATGTCGGTGCGCGCCGCCGCGTCGGACCCGTCCGCATACGCCGCGCGAAGGCCGGTCGAGGCCCGGCGTAGGCCCTCGATGGCCAGCGCATCGGTCAACGGCGTTGCCTGCGCACTGACGTACGGCTCCAGGCACTGCGTCAGGGCATCGACACCACTGGCCGCCGTGACGTTCGGCGGGCAATCAAGGGTGAGCAGGGGATCGACCAGGGCGACCCGGGGAATCATCAACTCGCTGCGCAGGCTCGCCTTACGACCGTGCTCCGGCGAGGCCAGGACGGCGTTCGCGGTCACCTCGGCACCGGTTCCGGCGGTGGTCGGCACCGCGACGAACGGCACCGACGGCCGGGTGACGGGCAGACCCTGGCCGATCACCTCCAGGTAGTCGAGCGGATCGCCGCCGTTGCCCAGCAGCATCGCAACGGCCTTGCCCAGGTCCAGCGCACTGCCACCACCGATCGCCACGACGACGTCCGCGCCCTGCGACCTGGCGGCCTGCACGGCGCTGCGGGCCATCTCAACGGTTGGCTCGCCCAGCACCCGGAAGATCTCCGACCGCATCGGCAGCGCGGCGATCAGTTCACCGTGCCGCTCCGGCCGGGATCCGGTGCACACCAACGCTTTCCCACCCCAACCCCGAACGATGGCCGGCAACTCGGCGGAGCGCCCGGCACCGAAGACGATCCTGTTCGCGGTGCCGAAATCAAATGACGAACCGGCCGTCACCGGCCCGTTCCCCAGTCCGATGTTTCGGTGGGGAACACGGGTGCGAAACGCACCGAGGTACGCGGCCGGGCCATCAGCTCCGCGACGGTGTCCCGCCACGTTGCGTAGTGCTGGGTCTGTTTGTGCGCCAGTGCGGCATCGTCGTCCCGGTAGACCTCGACGAGCACCACATGGCTGGGATCGGATCGGTCGGTGATGACATCAAATCGCACCACCCCGGGTTCGGCCAGCGACGCCGTGGCATTGGCGACGGTCGCGGTGAGGAAATCCGCGACCCGATCAGGAACCACCGAAATATCGACATGAACAATCAGCAGGTGCTCGTCGGAGACACCTTCACCAAGAGGAAACAATGGTCGTCATTCCTTTATCAACGAATGCTGAACCTATTCAGCAGCGGAACCAATATTGCGAACCACGCGATTGAGCCGACGCGTCAACCATTCCGCTCTTTCGGCCTCCGGGCCGGTGACGTGACCGAGTCCGGTCGAGATTTCCGACAATTCTTCGACATATCCGGCACGTCCCACCTCGGACGCATCCTTCCAGGACTGCTCGATAATGCTAATTCTGCGGCTCATCGTCTCGACGGACATGATTTCTCCTTAGTTGACCTCAGTGTACCCCGGAGCAGGGATTGCTCAGGTCAGCTGACACCGGGAAATCGTCGCCCCGGCATGCCGGCGAATGTCTCCTACCAGCAGATCCCCGGGTCATTTCGCCGCGGATTTGACTCCGAACACCGCACCGCGCGCCCCCGCTGTGCACCCCGCGCCCGTTGCCGTCAACGCGGAGTGCGGAGCGACGGCGCGCAATGCGGAAGGTTGGCGCAATGTGCGGGAAGGCCGTGCGCAATGATCGACGCCGTGAGCGACGCAAGCCTGAGCCTGCTGATCCTGTGCATCTCCGTCGCGCTTTTCGTCTGGAATCGGCTGCCCGTCGGCGTTGTCGCAATCGTCACCACGCTGGCTCTTTACTTCACCGGCGTGCTCGACGCAGCCACGGCGTTGAGCGGGTTCGGCGATCCAGTGGTCATTTTCATAGCCACCCTGTTCGTGGTGAGTGAGGGACTCGAGGCGTCCGGCGTGACGGCCTGGGCCGGACAGATGCTCACGCTACGAGCCGGCACGAAGCGTGCCCGATTATTGGCGGCGGTGATGGTGCTGGCCGCGGTGCTGAGCGCCTTCATCACTCCCAACGGAGCGGCGGCAGCGTTGCTGCCGGTCACCGTTGTGGTGGCCAGAAAGGCGGCAACCAGCCCGTCGAAGATGTTGATCCCGTTGGCCTTTGCGGCCAGCGCTGGCGCGCTGCTCACCTTGAGCGGGAGTCCGGTGAACGTGATCGTCGCCGAGGCCTCGTTGTCCGCGGGCGGGCCCGGATTCGGTTATTTCGAGTTCGCCATTGTCGGGCTGCCGCTGGTGTTGTGCACGACTGTGTTGGCGCTGGTTCTCGGCAACCGGCTGCTTCCGGAGCGGGTGTCGACGACCCTGCCGGCGGACTTCAGCGGGTACCTGGGCACCGTGGTCGATCACTACGGTCTGGACCGCGGGATCCATCGACTCCGGGTTCGGTCCAGGTCGCCCCTGCGCGGCATCGAGGTCGACGCCATCCCGGTCGACGCCGGGGTCGAGTTGATCGGGGTGCAGGACGCCCGGGGTCGGTCCGCCAAGTCCTCGCACGAACTGCAGTCCGGTGATGTGCTGGTGGTGACCGGATCCGGGGCGGTCGTGACGGCATTCTCCGCCGAGCACGGCCTCAAGATCGCGAAGACCCTGCTCACCCGCAAGACCAGGGACGCGATGCTGACCAGAGAGGCTGGCGTCGCGGAGTTCGTCATCCCGCCGCGGTCGGGGCTGATCGGCTCGACGATGTTCCCCGGGATGGCCCGCGGCGGCGGGTTGGTGGTGTTGGCCATTCGACGCCTCGGCAACGACCGCGGTGCGCGGGCCACGCAACTGGCGGAAGGCGACACCGTGCTGGTGCACGGCCGGTGGTCGGCGATCGAATCGCTGGCCGGCAACCGGGACGTGCTGGTCGTGGATTCACCGGACATGGTCCGTCGGCAAACGGTTCCACTGGGCCGCCGGGCGCCGCAGGCCATCGCTGTGCTGGTCGGCATGGTCGCCCTGCTGGCGACCGGCCTGGTGCCGCCGGCGGTCGCCGGGCTGATCGCGGCCACCGCGATGGTCGCGCTCCGGGTGGTCGGCGTACAGGAGGCCTACCGGGCGGTTTCCTGGCAAACCGTGGTGCTGATCGGCGGGCTGATCCCGCTGTCGATCGCGATCCAAACCAGCGGAGCGGCGGATCTGATCGCGGAGTGGATCGTCACGGTCGTCGGCGATCGGGGTCCGTACGCCTTGATGCTGGCGTTGTTCCTGCTGACCGCGGTCCTCGGTCAGGTCGTCAGCAACACAGCAACCGTGCTCATCGTCGTGCCGATCGCCATTTCCGCGGCCACCGAGACCGGCATTTCGCCGCAATCCGTGCTGATGCTGGTGGCGGTCGCCGGGGCCGCGTCGTTGCTCACCCCGATCGCGACGCCGGCGAACATGATGGTGATGGGGCCGGGCGGCTACCGGTTCGGTGACTACTGGAAGTTCGGGCTGGTCACCATGGTGGTCTGGCTGGGCGTCGCGATGCTGGTCATCCCGCTGGTCTGGCCGTTCAACTGACGTCGGGGTGACGATGCACCAGGGTCGTCGGACCCGACGAAGGCGGAGCCGCCATTCAGCAGAGCGGACGGCCAGGACGAACCCTGGGGACGCCGGAGCGGGTTTTTCGTGCCGTGCTAAGTGGCGGCGATCTTTGTCGCGGCGGCCAGCAATTCCCGTTCGGCGTCGGCGATGACGCCACGTCGCCCCGTCCGCCAACCTGCCGCCTGCCGCACCGCGGCGCGCACCCGCTCGGCGTGCTCGCGGACCCGATCCGGGGCGGCGCAACCCGGGGCCGCGCGGGCCGCGACCAGCGTGCCCGGCCGCTCGCTGGCGTGGATCAGTGCCGGCTCGACAACGACCGGTTTGCCGGTCATGTCGCTGGCGATGGCGGAGACGGCCGTTGCGCTGAGCCGGGTATGGCCGGCGGCGGCCGCGTCTGCGACCGCCCGGCCGACGATCTTGTAGGACGTCCGGTAGTCCAGGCCGTTGGCCAGCGACAGGTCCTCGGCGAGATCGGCGGCCCCGATGAAGTTGGCCCCCGCACCGTTGGCCAGGACCTCGACCTTGGGCCGGATCCCGCGGATGACGGCGGCACCGAGCCGGACCAGTCGGCCGGCCAGTGCCAGCGTTCCGGCCACCTCGCCGTAGGCGTACAGCCAATTGTCGGTGCGCGCCGACGGCGACTTCGCGGTCGCCAGCAGTCCGGTTGCCCCGGCCGATGACGGTGCCTGCGCCGCCCCGCAGTACGGCCAGCGCATAGGGATTGCGCTTCTGTGGCATCAGCACGCTCGCCCGGCACAGCGAGGCGTCGAGTTCCAGGTAGTCGAACGCCGGGCTGGCGAAGATCTCCAGGTCCTCGGCGAATTCGTCCACCGTGAGCACGGCCTGTGACGCGGCGTTGACGGCGTCGGACAGCACATCAACCGACCACATCGCATCCCTGGTGTGGTAACCGATCTCGGCGAAGCCGAGTAGTTCCGCCAGCCTGCCACGATCGATCGGGATCCTCGTTCCGCCGGCCCCGCCTGCACCCCCCGGGCAGCTGTCCGCCGTGCGGTAGGCCGCCTCGATCCGGGTCAGATTCCTCCGGGATTGCTCGCCGAAATGCCCGAAATAGTGCCCGAAGGTAGACGGCTGGGCGGGTTGCAGATAGGTGCTGTCCGCCCAAAGTGTTGTCGCGTAGGCAGTCTCCGCGTCGGCCAGTGCGGCAGCGAGATCCGCGACGTCGGAATGCAACGCCAGCAAGCTCTCTCGCAGCACCATTCGGAAGGCGATTCGCCCGGCCTCGCGCCGGGTGCGGCCCAGGTGTAGCCACCCGGCTGCGTTGCCGAGAGTTCTGGAGAATTCCCGCTCGCGACTGTTGTAGGCATCGCCGTAGACCGGGTTGTAGGGAAAGTCCGCCGGGTCGGAATCAACGAGCTCGAGCAGCGCGGCAACCAGTTCGCCCACCGAATCCGCTTGCACCGCGCCCGCCTCGACCAGCGCCACCTGATGGGCAAGGTCGGCCAGCGTCAGACCGCGATGCAGCAGGGGGGCGTCGTCGGTCTCCAATTGGTAGCCGGCCGCCACCAGTTCCGGTGCGGGGCCGCTGGTGATCCTGGCCTCGGCGCCGAGGTAACCCTCCGGGACGATCGGCAGCGCTGCTGGTGGACGGGTCATGACTCGAGCATTCCTTCGGCAAAGAGAGATGGCCCGCCGCCGGTCACCAGAAAGACGACCGGGCCTTGTAGCGAACCCGCACGGCAGTCATTGATCAAGGCGGCCATGGCCTTTGCGCCGAACACCGGGTCCAGGAAGATGCCTTCCGTCCGGGCGACCAGGTCGAGGGCCGCGTTGCCCTCGCGGGAGGCGAGGCCGTAACCGGGTCCGATCCACCCGTCACGCACGATCGTCCGCGGCTCGATCGGACCGACACCGACCCGCTGCGCCGCGTCGAGGACCATCGCGTGAATCCGTTGCCCGCATTCGGCTGCCGGCCGGCTGACCGTCACACCCACAACGTCATAAGAGGTTTGCAGGATCGCCTGGCCGGCCGCCAGCCCGGCGTGGGTGCCGCAGGACCCGGTCGGCAGCCACACTGTGCTCGGTTCGATACCGAGTGCAGTGAATTGCTGGGACATCTCGACGCTGGCGCGGACATAGCCCAACGCCCCCAACGCGGTCGCGCCGCCGCGCGGGATCACGTAGGGCCGACGGCCCTGTGCGCGCAGGCGGTCGGCCGTCTCGGCAATGGCAGCGTCGACCGAGGCCTTGTCGGGATCGCCGGTGAACCGGACCGCAGCCCCGAGTCGCTGCTGCAGCAGCAGGTTTCCGCTGGGCGCCCGCGGCGGGCCGTAGCTGATCACGTGCGGTTCCAGGCCGAGCCGGATCGAGCTCAGGGCCGCGAGCATCGCCCAGTTCGACTGTGGTCCGGCGCCGGTGACCACACAGTCGCAGCCTTGCCCCGTGGCGTCGGCGAGCAGGTATTCCAGCGCGCGGAGTTTGTTGCCGCCGAAGCCCAGCCCGGCGAGATCGTCTCGCTTGAGGTAGATCTCGACGCCGAGCCGGTCAGCGAGCCGGCGGGCGGGGTGCAGCGGCGTCGGGCCGACCGTGAGCTCGATCCGGGGCGGGCCGGCGTCGAGTGCAGCGGCCAGCTCCGCGACCCGGCGGGCCGCCGCGGACAACGTCATCGTCATCGGCCGGCCCCGACAGGCTTCTTGACCGATCGCACGACGCGGTCCACGAACTCACCACTGGCACCCAGCGCAGCCTGCACATCGAGCAGCCGGGTCAGGTCTGGTTCGGTGATCCCGTCGAGTCTTGGGTCGGCGCGCAGGGCCGAACGGAAGTCCTCACCCGATTCGATCCCCTTCATCGCCGCCTCGTAGACGACCTGGTGCGCGGTGTGTTTGCCGACCCGATCGGCCAGTGCGCGCATCACCGGTTCGGATTGCAGGTAGCCGCCGTGCCCGGCGATGTTGGCGGCCATTCTGTCGGCGTCCACGTCCAACTCGTGCAGCATGGCCGCCCCCATCGCCGCCGCCGCGGCGAAGGCCAGGCAGGCCTCGGGCAGCAGCACCCATTCCGTCTTCCAGGCCCGCCCGTCGCGTTCGTGTTCGCTGACCATGCCCTCGAGCGCGAGCCCGGCCTGCGCCCGGATGATCCGGGACAGCGAGACCAGTTGTTCGGATCTTTCGGGATTCCGCTTGTGCGGCATGGTGATCGAGCCGACAGTCCCGGGGCGAAAACCCTCCCGCAGTTCACCGATTTCGGGTCGTTGCAGCTGATAGACCTCGTTGCCGATCTTGGCGATGGTCGCCGCGGTTGATGCCAACAACCCGAGGAACTCTGCGACCCGGTCGCGGGCGGTCAGCCAGCAGATCTCCGGCGGGGCCAGGTCGAGTCGGGCGGCGAACGCCTCCAGCAGGTCAAGTGCGCTCTCACCCCAGAACTCCATGGTGCCCAGCGCACCGCCGAGTTGGACGACCTCCCAGCGGACCCGACCCTGGGCCAGCCGATCCAATTGCCGGTCGAGTTCGGCGGCCCAGACCGCCGCCTTGAAGCCGAAGGTGATCGGCAGTCCGGGTTGGCCGTGGGTTCGTCCGCACATCGGCGTGTCCCGGTAGTCGATGGCCAAGGCCAGTGCGGCGTCACGCATCCCGGTGACGTCTCGAACGAAGAGGTCACCGATCCGTCGGCTGACCAGCGACCCCCAGGTGTCGGAGATGTCCTGCACGGTGGCGCCGTAGTAGACCCATTCCCGGGCATCCGCCGGGAGCACGTCCTGCACGACGCGAATCAGCCCCAGGGTCGAGTGTCCCGTCGACCTGGTCTGTGCTGCAACACTTTTCAGGTCGATAGCGGTGACGTCGGCGGCGGCCCGGATCGCCACCGCGGCGTCCCGCGGAATCAGCCCGACATCCGCCTGCGCCTCGGCGAGCGCGGCGAGGATCTCCAGCCAGGACTGGATCCGCGGTTCGTCGTCGAAGATCGCGTGCGTCTCCGGTGTCGACCAGAGGTGCCCGAAGATGGCCGAGTCGGCGGGGTGCGCGCTCATCGTCCGGCGTCAACCGGGGCGGGGGGTTTCAATCCGCACAGCGCGCGCAGCGCAGTGCGCACCTCGTCCAGGTTGGAGCCCCACGGCACCACCGCGACCTCGCCGGACACCTCGATCCCCCGCTCGATCAGGCAGCACTTGGTGAGCACCAACTGGCCGTCCGAGCGCCCCGAACGGGCCCGCGGGCACAGGTCGACCTGCGGGCTGTCGTCGCCGTAGAAGTGTCGATGGAACTGTTGCGAGCGTTCGCAGCCGATCATCAGCCAATCCGCGCGCTCCGCCGGCCGGGTGTCCAGAAAGCTCACGGTTCCCGGCAGGTCGACGCCACTTCCCCTGCAGGGCAACAGGTACCGCTCGGCCGGATGCGCCTGCGCGAGGTCCCGGATGTCGACGGCATCCAGGATCAATTCGATCGGTGGCAGTTCCTCGTCGAAGGCGATGGCCTGCGCCGCCATGGAGAACAGCTTCGGTGGCTCCGGCGGGATGACCTCGGTGACGTGAATCGGCACGGCCGTCGGTCGCCAGATGAAATTGACGTGCTCGTACCGGCCGCACACCACGTAGGCCAGGGCACCGGAACGCCGGTGATCGCGCGCAGCGGCGGCCAGTGAACTGGCATTTCCGACGTCGACGCCGGCGTCGTCGATCCACACCGTGGTGTCCGGGCCGGACAGCATCCGGACCTCCGTCACCGGGGTGAACAGCGGCTCCCGGGTCTCGGCCCGCAGTCCGATCAACGCCGCCTGACTGCCATTGCGCAGCACGAGATACTCGGTGCGGCGGTAGATCTCCCGGCCGAGCAACAGCCCGGTGATCCCCGCCTCGGTGAGCGGCACATCGGTGTCCTGGACCGAGAGCCCGCGATAGGGGTAGGTGATGGTGTTCGGCGGCGGATCGGGAATCACACCGGTGCGCCCACCTTGGCCGTGTCGGCCCGCAACCCGAGCCGGAGCGTCTCCAGCGCCAGCACGCTGCTGGGTTCGATGTTCCCGAGATTGACGTCGACCCCGATGCGACTGACAAACCAGGCCTGCTGCCGTTTCACCGGGGCCTCGAAGATCACCTGCTGCAGCGGAACCCGGTCCAGGATCGCCTCGAGGATGTCCTCATGGACTGCCTGGTCCGACCCGTACAGGCCGATGGTCCCGCTCTCCCGGCCCTCGGCCACCACCCAGTCGGCGCCGGCCTCCAGGTCCCTGGCCATCTCCTGGGCCCAGCCGGCCGGCTCCACCGGGTAGGAGCCGTCTTTTGCGCCGGTTTCGGCCAGCACGATGAAATCCATCGAGAGTTCCTTGATCAGACCGGACTTGTCCTGGTCGGTCAGCTGCCGCAACCCGTTGGATACCTCGGCATGCGTGATGCCGACCCGCAGCGCCCAGTCCCGCATCTCCGGGATCTTGTCCTGCAGGGCGACAATCTCGGTCAGCGTCCCACCCAGGCAGACGCTGATTCCGGCCGCCCGGTAGATCGCCACCCGCTCGGCCAAAGTCGGGTCGATATAGCCGATGCCCCAACCGATTTTGACGATGTCGATGAACCGCCCGGCCTGTGCGACCAGCGCGGCCGTCTCACCGGGACTCAGCCCCTTGTCCAGCACATGCGTGATGCCCGCGGTACGGGGCTTGGGCATCCGGATCGGTAGCTGTAAGAAGTGGGGACAGTCGGATTCCTCCACCGTCGGCCTCCAGGCTGGGCTCGTTCGTTTGACCACATCACTGTGGTCTGTGCCTTCGAGGTTAGAGACGGTCAGGGTGGAACTCGTTGTCCTGGGCAGGTGGGGTTTGGGCGATTGTTCGCCCCGGCCGGGCAGTGTCCTTTTCGGCCGGGATCGTGCGCGGACGACACCCCGACAGAGGGAGCACCAGGGGCCGTGGGGGGAACGGTCCCTGGTGCTCACAGTGCCGGGGCGGCGACGTCCGCTCTCCGGGTTTCCTACCCCTTTGCCTGCAATTCCGCGCGGACGATGGCGGCACCGTCCGCCAGTGCCCGCAGCTTCCATTGGGCGATCATCCGCGGCAGGTTGATCAGTCCGCAGTCGGTGCCGACCCCGAGGCGATCCGCCGGCACGTACTCGAGCACCGCCCGGATTCGGTCGGCGACCTCGTCCGCACTTTCCGTCACCGTCGACTTGACGTCGATGACGCCGGCGACGAAGTTCTTCTTCCAGTCGTTGTCCAGCAACGGTTTCAGGTCGTCCGGTCCGGTGCGCCCGACCTCGTAGTTCAGGGTGTCGATGTTCGCGTCGTTGACATGCGGGAAGATGGCGTGTGCCCGGTCGGGGGCGGGCGCGTCCGCTGCGCGCTTGTCCAGGACGAAGGCCCCGGAATCGGTGGTCGTGTCGTCCGGGAAGTAGGCGGGTGTACCGGAGTAGTTGCCCCAGCAGGTGTGCACCCAGATCTGCGCGTCCACCCCTTCGAGTGAGGCATTGACGGCTTCGATCTCCCAGTCACCCATCCCGTAGGGCCAGACGAATTCGTCGAGTTGGATGATGTCGACGCCGTTGTCCACGAGTTCCTTGAAGTCCTCGTTGTAGGCCTTCGCCAGACCCATCGCGACTTCCTTGGTGTCGTTGTAGTACTGATTCGTGGTGGCCGCGGCGATCACGCACAGCCCGGTGTAGGAGACCTTGACCGGCTTCTTGGTGGCCTTCCTGGTCGCCCGCAGTTGGGCGAGGTGGAACGGGTATTCGCGCTCGATCTCGCCGACGCAGGTCGGGGAGAACAGGGTCGAGTAGATCGGCAGACCGATCGGCGGGCCGGACAGCTTGTAGCCCTTCATCCGCTCCAGGTAGTAGTACAGGATGGTGCCGTACGGGGAATCGCCGCCGTACACCTTTCCGTCGGAGATGATGTCCATGCCCGCGCTCTCCTGATCGGCCACCACGGCGCCAACCGCATCCTCGAACGCCTCCTTGCTGATGGCGTCAAAGATGAAGTCTCCCTTGGGGATCGTCGCGAACGCCTGACCGTTGTACCACCGCGGATTCGGGTAGTTCCCGACCATCGAGGTCGGCAGTAGGACGTCTTGGGTGCCAATGCGCATATCCACTCCTTCGGGGCAAGCGGGTGCTGGATGCGTTGACCGTAGGGTGCAAAACGGACCAATACCTCGCTCCGGAAGGACGGACCTCAGCGGGGTTCTTCGCCACCCGGGGGCAGAATTTTCGCGCTTTCGGCATCAGTAGCGATTCGCCAGTCCACCGCGATGCAGCCATCCGGACCCGCCATGACGGGATTGAGATCGATCTCCGTCACCTCTGGGTTGGCGAGCAAGAGGTCGCCGACACTGACGACCAGTGACGCAAGGGATGTCATGTCGACGACCGCGCTGCCTCGGTACCCCGAGAGCAGCGCAGCACCGCGCAGTGACAGCCACATCGCTGCTGCTTCGTCCGCCTCGATCGGTGCCACCGCGAAGCAGGTGTCGTCGAGCAATTCGACGGTGGTTCCGCCGATTCCCACCATCACCATCGGGCCGAGCCCGGGGTCCCGAATCCCGCCCACCACGAGTTCCAGGCCGTGCAACTGCTGCTGCACCAGCACTGTCGCCCCCGCGGCGATGGCGAGCAGTCGGTCGGCGGCTTGCCGGACACCCGCCGCATCCCGCAGGCCGATGTGCACCCCACCGACATCGCTCTTGTGTGACAGGGCTGGATGCTGCACCTTCAGCACGCAGGGGTATCCCAGCAGGTCCGCTGCGTCGACTGCCTCCGCCGCGGTTGCACAGATTTCTGTCCTGACGACCCGAATTCCGGCGCGGGTCAGCAGTTCCCGCTGGCCGAGCGTGCCGAGCGATAGCTGTTGTTGAGCAACCTCTCTCGCCACGGACGGGGGATGTCGGGTGCTGCCGATGGTCCGTCCGGCCCGGACGGCCGCGGCGACGGCCTGGGCCGTGCGTTCCGGCCAGGCCAGGCACGGTATGCCCGCCTGCTGCAGCAGGTCCGCTGCCGGCTGGGCATCGCGAGAAGCGACCCAACAGACATGGACCGGGACGTGAACGTCGTCGTTGCGCAGGGCCAGGACGGCGTCCCGCACCGCCAGTGCCGACTGTCTCGGTCGCTGACCGCTGCAGCAGGATCGGGATGACGACATCCACCTCCCCCGACCGGGCCAACAGGTCGATCAGCCGCGCGTACAGCTCGGGGAAGCGCTGCCAGACCGGTGTCATGTCGACCGGATTACCGGCGCTGGCGTACTCCGGTAGCAGTGCGCGCAACCGCTCCCGCAACCCGGAACTCCACTCCGGCACGGTGAGCCCCTCGTCGACCAGCAGGTCCGCCAATTCCACTCCGGTGCCGCCGGAATTGGTGATGATCCCAACCCGGTGACCGGGGGGCGCCGGTTGATCGGCGAGAGTCTTCGCCGCGTCGAGCATCTGCAACCCGGTGCGGGTTCGCACCACGCCGGCCTGCCGCAGCATCGCGTCCAGCAGAACGTCCGGGTGGCAAGAGAGCCGGTGTGCGACAACGCGGCCCGGCGACCGGCGGTGCTGCGGCCGGTGAGCGTCACGATCACCGGCTTGACCCTGGTAGCCAGCCGGGCGTGTTCGAAGAACTCCCGTGGTTGCGAGATCGACTCCAGCAGCAGGCAGATCACACCGGTCGCCGGGTCGTCGGCCAGGTACGCCAGGATCTCGTGGTCGGCGATATCGGCCTTGTTGCCTGCGGCGAAGACCTTGGCAAAGGGGATCGACTCATCACAACCGAGCGAGTGGACCGCCATCCCGTACGCCCCGGATTGGGTGACCAGGCTGATCCCCGGTCGCCCGGTCCGCGGTGCGGGCGGCAGATCGGGGGCGATGGAGGCGTTGAGCGACAGCGCGACGTTCTGCACCCCGAAACAATTCGGCCCGACGAGACGCAGTCCCGCTGCACTGGCAACCTCGACCAGCTCGCGTTGCAGCGCGGCGCCTTCGGCGCCCGTCTCGGCGAATCCCGCACTGAGGATGACCGCCGCTCCCACCCCGCTGGCGGCCGCGTCCCGGATGACCGACAGCACGGCGCCCGCCGGCACCGCCACGATGGCCAGGTCGATATGACCGGGCACGGTCAGCAGGTCGGGGAAAGCGGTCACACCGCAAACCGTTGGGGCACGGCTGATCGGCAACACCTCACCGGGAAATGTCTGCAGGTTGTGCCAGAGCAGGCGGCCGACCGTACCGGCCCGCTCGGAGGCCCCGACCAGGGCGATCCGGTGCGGTGTGAAGACCGCGTCCAGCCCGTTCAGCACGCGCAGCTCGGGTCGCGGTGGGTATCGAAGGTCCTGGACAGTTCCCGTCCGGAGAATTCACTGCGTCGAACACCCAGCGTGTCAAGCGATCTCACGACGGCAAGTTCCGCAGCCGACGGGGGCGCCGGTTGTCGGATGTCCCCGGCAATGGTCAGTTCGAACGCCGTTGCGTCACGGACCTGGTCCACCGTGACGTCGGGGAAGATGTGCGTCAGCCGCGCCCTTCCATCGCCATCGAAGTCGAAGATGCCGAGCTCGGTGATCATCGTCTGCGGGCCGCCGCCGGTGTAGCCGAGTTCCTTGCGGGTGCCGGCCGGTGTTCGATGGCCCATGTCGGTGATGAAGTCGCACCTTTCGACAAGCGTGCGGCCAGTGCGGTGCCGGGTGGTCCACAGGGTCAGGTGTCTGATGGTCGCCGCGAGATTGCAGCCGCCGCCCCCGCCGCCGAGCTTGACCTTCGGCTTCGCCAGTGGCCCAACGGCTGTCACGTTGGTGTTGCCGTACATGTCGATCTGCCCGCCGGACAGGAACATCCGGTCGACATCGCCGCGGATCGCGGCGTCGAAGAATTCCTCGAACCGCATGCTGTACGCGGCGCCGCGCGCCAGACTCTCGTCATTGCTGGTGGGCGCAATGAACAGCGGATCGGGGTTGACGGCATACATCGCACCTTCGATCAGGTTGATGTCCCTGGCATGCACCCGGCGGGCGACGTGCATCGCCACCTGCGCGCACGGGCTGCCGAACCCGTGGAAGACGGTCTCCCCCGGCCGGATCGTCCTGGCCAGCAGCACCACAAACCATTCGTCGAGGGTGAACGTCATGATTGGCTCGCCATGTGCTCGCTCATGTCGGCTCTCCGCTCGTGACGAAGAGTTGCTTCCAGGCCTGCGTCGACGATCCGTAGTCCGCCAGTCGACGCAACTGGTGTTCCCCGATCAGGTCCCGGTAGCCGGCCTCGTCGACGTCGAACACGAACTGCTGCAGGTACTTCGCGAGGTCGTCACCACCGGATTGGGCTGCCTGCAGGTAGGTCGTCAGGTGCTCGCGGTCGTAGGCGTAATTCGGGTAGCAGGACGCCGGGTGGGCGCCGAAGGGGACCTCGGCGACTGCCGACACCAGGTGCGCCGGGATGGTGATGCCCGCGCCGATCACCTCCTCGGTTCCGGCGATTCGATCGACCGTCGCGACCACAGTGGCGGCGGCTCCGGCGAATCGCTCGTCGAGAACATACGGCTGGTGCAGGTGCAGGTTGCCGTAGCGATCGCCGATCGGCGCGTGCAGCAACGCGACGTCCGGCCGCAGGGCCGGCACGGCGACCAGTCTCTCGCCGGTGAACGGGCAGGTCACCTCGGAGTACTCCGGGTGCAGCCGCCTCAGGTCCGACCCGTTGACGCCGCGAACCGGCAGGAACGGCAACCCCATCTCGGTGGCCCGCAACTGACTCAGCATTGTCACGCAACAGCTTTCGGCGATCTCGATGTCACCTGCCGCCGCGGCCCTCCGGTACGCGGGCGCCAGACCCAGGTCCTGTTCGAAGCCGACGTAGCTCTCTTCGCAGCGACGGATCCCACCGGCGGCGATGAGCAGATCGACATCGATCCCGTGCGCCGACCCGACCACATGCAGGCCGCGGCGGTGTTGCCGGATCATCTCCCGCACCAACGCCATCGGCAGCCGGGCGGAGAGCCCGCCACCCAGTGCCACCATCGCACCGTCCTGCACGGCCGCCGCTGCACCCCGCAGGTCGACCACCTTGTCTCGTCGCGGCTGCAAGCTCACATCAGACCTCTACTCGGACGTTTCACGCCTATGGCCGGCCCCGCCGGCGTCGTCGGACGAGGGCGTCCGCGGGGAACCATGATCAGCGTGGCGATGCCCGGCGTTCGCGGTCAGGTCCGCACAGGACGAAGGACCGGGGGAACCTTGGCCCCACGGATCAGTGAGTTACGCCGCCGTAGCCGCAACCCTTGATGGCATGAGTGTCTCCCAGCTGAACCCCGCCCAGACCACCGCCGCCCCGGCTGAAACGTCCGGTGACGCGGCGATTCAGCTGCCGACTCCCGCCGATGAGGTCGCGGCGATCATCGCCCGGGCCAGGGCGGCGGCGGCGGCGATCGCCGACTACAGCCAGCAGCAGGTCGACGAACTCGTCACCGCCATCGCCTGGGCGGTCGTCCGACCGGACAACGCGCAGGCGCTGGCCAAACTGGCCGTCGATGAGGGCGGTTTCGGCAACTACGCCGACAAGGTCACCAAGATCAACAAGCGGGTGACGGGTGTGCTGCACGACATGGCGGGGGTGCGGACCGTCGGAGTGGTCGAAGAGCTGCCGGAACTCGGGATCGTGAAGATCGCCAAGCCGGTCGGCGTGGTGGCCGCGCTCATCCCGACGACCGGGCCGGACGCCACCCCGCCGGTGAAGACGCTGTTCGCGGTGAAGGGCCGGAACGCGATCGTGGTTGCGCCGCATCCGCGGACCCGGCTCAGCACCGAGAAAGTGGTCGCGGTCATGCGGGCCGCCTGCGAACAGGTCGGGGCCCCGGCCGATCTCGTGCAATCGCTGACCGCACCGTCGCTGCCCAAGACCCAGGAGCTGATGCGGCAGGCCGACCTGGTGGTGGCCACCGGCGGGGCGGGAATGGTCAAGGCGGCGTACAGCTCAGGGACCCCGGCGTACGGGGTCGGGGTGGGCAACTCCGTGCATGTGGTCGACGAGACAGCGGATGTGGCCGACGCCACCGCGATGATCGCTGTCGCGAAGACCTTCGACTACGCGACCAGTTGCCTGGCCGACAACTCCGTGGTGGCGCATGCCGATATATACGATGACCTGCTCGACGGTCTTGTTGCGGCCGGTGGCTTCTTGTGTGACGACGAGCAGAAAGCCGCTCTGCAGCAGGCGATGTGGCCCACCGGCGGCGCCATCCCGACCATCGACGTGGTCGCCAAACCCGCAGCGGACATCGCCGCGCTCGCCGGCTTCGCAGTGCCGGAGGGCAAGACGTTCCTGATCGTCGAGGACGACGGAACCGGCCAACACCATCCCTTCTCCGGCGAGAAGTTGTCGGTGGTGCTGGCGCTGTACCGCTACTCCGGTGGCATCGACAACGCCGCCGCCCTGGTCAACGACATCACCGCATACCAGGGGCTGGGCCACACCTGCGGGATCCACACCAGCTCGGACGCCAACGTGGAGGTGCTGGCGAACCGGACCAGAACCGCGAGGGTGATGGTGAACCAGAACATGAACGAGGGCGCCGGCAGCCCCCGCAACGGCCTGCCGTTCACGTTGAGCCTGAGCTGCGGCACCTGGGGCGGCAACATCACCACCGAGAACGTGAACGCCCGGCACTTCGTCAACCTGACCTGGGTCTCCCGGACCATCCCCCCAAAGGTGGTGACCGAGGAGTCGTTGTTCGCCGAACACTGGCGCAGACACGGCCGCTGAACCAGACAACCGGCCCAGGCTCGGCAGGTCGCCCGGGTCAGCGGGTGCGGGTGGCGAGGAATTCGTCGGGCTCCAGGTAGTACGGGTTGTCGATGACCATGCCGCCGAGCATCGCCTTGGGGTGGGTCTTGAGGACGTCCAGGATCAACTCGCCGCTGCACCGGCTCAGGTCGTACAGGCACATGTTGATCTGCGGGAACGTTGCCCATCACCCGGTTCAGCTCGGATTCGTAGCCGGCCAGCAACTCGACACCCGGTTTGTCGCGGTGCGCCCAGCTCATGTCGCCGATGTTTCTGGTGACCGTCGACCCGTCCGTGCGGCAGGCCCGGGATTTCGACTCCCAGAACTGCAGCATCTGCTCCGGCAGGAAACCCCCTGACGAGAAATAGGTTTCGTCCGAGTCCAGTACCTCCAGCTGGCAACCGTCGACGTAGGAGCGGACATCCAGCTCGGCACCGAGTCGGCGCAGGACGTCATCGGGCGTGCAACTGTCCACCACACAGGTGCACTTTCCGCCGGATCTCAGCCCGCCGGCCAGGAACGGGATCAGGATCTCGTCCCGCTCCGCCGGCTCCCGGTAGAACGCACAGATGTGGTCACCGGGATGCAGCTCCAGACCCGAGAGTTCGCTGTTCGCAGCACGTTCGGACAACATGTCGATGGTATCGGTCATCTTCGGTCACTCCCTGGCGTCGTTGACGGTGGTGACGACTTGCACAGCTGGGCGGCGCAGGATGACGCGCCGGGGCGGCCGGGCCCGGACAGACCCAGCCGCACCGGCACAGTCGAGTCAGAGCTCTGCACGAACCATTTCGACAGCCTGACCCATGTTGCGCAACTTCGCGAATGCGGTGGTGCGGCTGAAGTACCCGAGCCCGCAATCGGGCGAGACCAGGAACCTGTCGGCCGGGACCACCTCGAGGCGGGCCCGAATCCGGTCGGCGATCTGTTCGGGCGATTCGACGATGGTGTTCTTGGCGTTGACGACGCCCAACCCCAGCACCTTGTCGGTCGGGAAATCGCGGTAGACGTCGAGATCGGAGAATTCCTCGCTGACCGATTCCAGGTGAATGACGTCGGCCATCGACTCCTTGAACAGCGGCATCATCTCCGCGGTCCTGGCTTCGTAGACGTCGCGCTGGCCGTCGACGCTGCCGTAGCAGACATGCCAGAACTTGATCGCGTCAACGCCCTCGAACATCATGTTCTGCACCTCGATCTGCCACATGTCCTGCGTGTACGGCGCGAGCACATCGATCAGTTGCACCGCCTCGCAGCCCATGCTGACCAGGTACTTCAGCTCCTTGTTCATCGCGCGGGCGAGGTCCCTGGCGACGTCGATCGGATCGTCGTAGAACTGGTTGTCGACGATGATGCTCTGCTGCGCCGGGCCGAGAAATGCCACCTTGAATGGCTTGTCGGTTGCGCCCTTCATCGCATTGACGACGCTCTCGAAGATCGGCCGCTTCCATTCGATCTTGTCGGTGACGACGGCCTTGTAGAACGGCGCGTACTTCACCCCGTCACCGGGCGGGCCGTACGGCGAGAATCCCGCGAGGTTCTCCGGGATGAAATGGAAGATCGGCTCCAACTGGAACCCCGGCGCCTCCCATTCGTAGTACTGCGCGCCGTCACACAGGATGTCCAGACCGGCCTTCTCCTGCTCGTGAGCGCAGATCTTGCTGGCGTCCTCGTAGGCGACACGCAGGTTGTGGCTGCGGTACACCGGCTCGTTCAGCGTTCCGAGGATCCTGCCCTGCAGCCAGTGCGGCCGCGGGAACGCCGAGACCGCCGACGTCGGGAGCAGAACTTCCTCGCCCCTGATCTCCATTGACCAGCTCCTTTCAGTGTGTGTGGGACATTTCGACGATCGCCTGCACCGCCGCGACCACCCGCTGCGGGCTGACGTCCACTTCCGCTTCCAACGTGCGGGCCACCGGCCACGGGATGTTCCCGCCGCTGACCCGCCGCACCGGGGCCCGCACTGTTGCAAAGCCCTCGTCGGCGACGATCGCCGCGATGGCGGCTCCCCAGCCGAGTTGGCCGGGATTCTCCTCGACAATCACGATCCGGCCGGTCTTCTCCACCGAGCGCAGCACGCTCTGCGCGTCGAGCGGGACCAGCGATCGCAGGTCGATCACTTCGGCATTGATGCCCTGCTCCGCGAGCTCCGTGGCCGCCGCCAGGCAGTGTCCGACGGTGATCGACAAACCGACCAGCGTGACGTCCGACCCGTCGCGGACGACGTTGGCAACGCCCAGCGGGACAAGGAATTCCGAGTCGTCGTCGGGCAGTTCCTGCTTGACCGCGTAGAGACCCTTGTGTTCGAAGACCAGCACCGGATCGTCGTCCCGGATCGATGCGGCCAGCAAACCCGCCATCTCGAGCGGCGTCGACGGTGAGACGATCTTGAGGCCCGGCACGGTCATCGCCCAGTTCTCGCAGGACTGCCCATGCTGACTGCCGAAACCCATGCTGGCGAAGCCATTTGCCCCGCGCAGCACCAGCGGCAGGGTGACCTGCCCGCCGGTCATGTACCTGGTCTTTGCCACCTCGTTGACGACTTGATCCCAGCAGGTCGCATAGAAGTCGGAGAACATGATCTCCGCAACCGGTCGCAGCCCGGCCATCGCGGCGCCCATCGCGGCACCGACGATCGCCTGCTCCGAGATCGGGGTGTCCCACACCCGGTCGTCGCCGAATTCGTCACGCAGACCGGTCGTTGTCTTGAACACCCCGCCGGAGCTGATGTCCTCACCGAGCAGCACAACGCTGCCGTCCCGTCGCATCTCCTGGGCCAGCGCGGTCAGCACAGCGCCACGAAACGTCAATTGCGCCAACGGGATCCCCCATCGCTCCATAGATCGGCCCACACCGCTGCGCCATCGGCGTCCGGCGCCTGCAGCACCTTCTCGGCCACATCGTTGATCTCGAGCCTGACCCGGGCATCGATCTCATCGGCGGCTGACGCTGCCAGTCCGCCGCGCTCGAGGGCCGCCCGCTGCACCAGCAACGGGTCCCGCAGTTTCCAGCCCGCCACCTCGTCGGCCGGCCGGTAGGCCCCCGCGTCGGCGGCCGAATGACCCTTGAGCCGGTAGGTGTCGGCCTCGATCAGCGCCGGCCCGCCGCCGGCCCGCGCGACAGCGACCGCGTCGGCCATCACCGCGCGGACGGCGTGCACGTCATTGCCGTCCACCACGATCGACGAAAGTCCGTACGCCGCTGCCTTGTCGGCGGCCGGCCGCTGGGTCGGAATCACCGAGCCGATCGGGGTGTATTCCATGTACTGGTTGTTCTCGCAGACGAACAGCACCGGCAGCTTCCAGATCGCCGCGAGATTGACGGCCTCGTGGAAGGCGCCGATGTTGACCGCACCGTCGCCGAAGAAGCAGACGGTGACCGCATCCGTCTTCTTGATCTTGCTGGCCCACGCCAGCCCGTTCGCGATCGGCAGGTGCGCACCGACGATGGCGTACGAGCCGTAGTACCCGTGCTCGACGCTGGTGATGTGCATCGAGCCGCCCTTGCCGGCGCAGATCCCGCCGGCCTTGCCGAGCAGTTCGGCGAGGATCGCCTCCGGGGACGCGCCGCGGGCCAGAGCGTGCGCATGGCCGCGGTAGGTGCCGATCGAGTTGTCCCGCGGGGTCAGGACGGAGCCAACGCCGACCGCGATCGCCTCCTGGCCGAGCCCGAGGTGCGCCGGGCCGTGCACCCTGCCCTGCCGATAGAGCACGTCCACCTTCTCCAGAAACGCTCTGGTGAAGGACATCTGCCGATACAGCGCGAGTTCGTGATCGACATCGGTGAGTGGCTGTGTCGCGCTGACCTGACTCAAGAATTCACCTCGGTTCGACTGGTAGAGCGAACCTACGGCCGGGTGCCGGTAGGGGCCTCGTCCCCACGGGTCCAACGCGGACCGGTCCCGCTAGCCTGGGCACTCAATCCCGGAGCGCCTGCAGTGTCGTCCAGGCCCTGGTCGCCAACTGCAGGTTGAAATGCGTCTCCGGGTCGCCGACATCGAGATCGGTGAGCTCCCGGATGCGGTGCAGGCGGTACTTGAGCGTGCTGCGGTGAATCGAGAGCGCCAAAGCTGTTGCCTCGTAACGCCCGCCGTTATCCAGGTAACGTCCGAGGGTCTTCACCAGGTCGGTTCCTTTTGCTTCGTCATAGTCGATCAGTGCGTGCAACCACCGCCGGGCGAAATTCTCGATGTCGCCGAGATCCGGCATGGAGGCGAACATCTGGAAGACACCGAGCTCGCCGTAGACCGTGGTCTGCTCCGTCTGGCCGGAGGCCTTCTGCAGCCGCAGGGCGAGTTGCGCCTCCCGCAACGAACCGGGTAGTTCGGAGGGGTTCTTGTACAGGCCACCGACGGTGAGCCGGCACCGGCCACCGCCGAGCTCCCGCAACGACGCCGCGCGCAGCGCTTCCCAATCAACCGGCGCACCTCCGCGACCGCCGACCAGCATGACGATCACGCCGGACTGGGTGCCGAGCAGTGCGGTCAGCCGGAGTTCCCGCAATGCCCGCCGGACGGCATGCAGCGCGGCGTCCTCGGTCTGCGTCTTGGTGCTCCACTCCACCAACACCACCCGGTGCGGTTGGCCGAGGTCGTAGCCCAGCGCCTCGGCACGCACCAGTGCATTCTCGTCGTCGATGCCGGACAGCAAGTCGTGCAACAGGTCTCGCCGGAGACGCAGCTCGGCGTCGGCGAGCCCGCGAACCCTGGCCAGTTCGACGGCCAGCACCGTCGCGCAGTGCTCAAGAGCGACCAGGTCGGATGCATCGATGGTGTGACCAGGGTCGATGAGCGCGATGAAGCCCAGCACGTCCGGACGGGGCGAGGCAAGGGCGACCACCCGCGCACCCTCCCGGACCGACTTTCCCTCCCGCAGCAGTTCGCGAAACAGCTTGTCCCGCTGATCCTGTCGCGTCTTCGGGTAGGGATCGGGCCGGTCGGGGCCGGCCCACGCCCGCAGGTTGCCGTAGCGGTCCTCGATGGCCACCGGCAGACCGGTCAGATCGTGCAGCGCCTCGGCGATCCCGGCGGATCCCTCGCCGGCGGCGGCGACGGCCGTCAATCGCTCGTGGATCTGCATGCCACGGCGCAAGGTGGCGACAGTGACCTCGAGCGTGTGGTTGGCGACCTCCAGCTCCAGGGCGCCGGCCCGCTCCCGTTGGTGCATCCGCGCGTTGGAGACGGCGACCCCGGTCTGCTGCGCCACCACCTGGATCAAGAACTGGGCATCTGACGTTGGCGCCTCGTCGGCGGTGGCCAGCAGATAGCCGAGCAGACCCGCCACACTGCGCAGCGGATAGGCCCTTGCCCAGCCATGGCCGGGCCACCGCACTTCGCCGCCGGACGGTGACAGACCGGCGAGCCCGTCCGCAACCTCGGCCGGGAGGCGTGCACGACGACCGAACGCGGCGCCGGGTCGCCAGCGCTCCTCGTCACTGCCATCCGGTTCGGTGAACGCGAAACCCGCGACCTGCCAGGGGCCCAGCGATGGCGCGGACGAGGCGGCGAGGTTGAGAATCTGCTCCTCGTCGGCACTTTCGGTCATCAGGATGGACAGCACCAGCAGGGCGCGGAGATTGGTGAGTTGTTCGCGCAGGGCAAGCGTGGACACGTCCCTGCTTCGTCCTTCGAGAGCGACAGTGCTCACAGTCCTCAACAGTCCCTACCGCCGGCCGATGACCCCCGCCCTCGCAGAGGACGGGTGGCCCCTTCGTCGGGTCCGACTCTATGCGGCGGGATGGACACAGCACCAGGCCTGCCGGGACCAACGAACCCCACGGGGCTGTCCCGGCAAGACAGTGCTGCGAGTTGGCTGCTCGAACTATCACCCTCGGCAACCAAGGGGCTACTGCGAGGTCATTCCGCCGTCCGCGGTGATCACCGAACCGGTCACGAACGACGACTCGTCGCCGGCCAGGAACAGCGCGACCTGGGCAATCTCCTCGGGCGTGCCCAGCCGGCCGATGGGGTATTTCGACACCGTCATGGCGAGCCCCTTCTGCAGGTCCCCGCCGCCCCTGGCGACGAGCATCGGCTCCATCAGGGTGGTGTAGACGGTGCCGGGGCAGATGGCGTTCGACCCGTACCCCGAGTGGAGCGAGGTCGACCGACATCGACCGGGTCAACGCGACGACGGCGCCCTTGGAGGCGCAGTAGGACGCGAAATTGGCGATGCCGACCAGGGCGGCCACCGAGCCTTGATTGATGATCGAACCCCGTCCCGCCTGCACCATCAGCCGGGCCGCCGCCTGCGAGCACAGGAAGGTGCCCTTGACGTTGATCGCCATGCAGCGGTCCCAGTCGTCCTCGGTGGAGGTGAGCACCGAACCGCTGCTGTTGGTGCCGGCGTTGTTGTACAGCACGTCGACATGGCCGAATTCGCCGACCAGTTGGTCGAAGGCGGCAGTGACCTGGGCCTGCTGAACGATGTCCGCGGCCAGCGCCAACGCCTTGCCGCCGTTGGCCGCTATCTGCTCGACGGTTTCCGCGGCGGCCGCGGAATTGACATCGATGACGCCGACCGCCGCACCCTCCTGGGCGAACAGCAGAGCAGTCGCCCGGCCGATCCCGGAACCAGCACCGGTGACCGCTGCGACCTTGCCGGCGAGCCTGGATGTCATGGAAGCTCCTCTAGATTTTCGGTGCTGGGATGCGGTGATCCGGCAGCCTGGTGAATAACGCCCGCCGACTTGTCGCGGGCGACTAACCGGCTGACCGGCCGCCATCCAGGATCAGTGGGTGGCCGTTCATATACGCGAGCCGGCCGGAGGCGAGAAGACCGACGGCGTCAGCGATTTCCTCCGGCTGTGCGACGCGGCCCATCGGGATCTGGTTCTCCACGGCGGCTCGCAGTTCCGGTTGGTCCAGCCGCCAGGCCGTCATCGGGGTGTAGACCATCCCGGGGCAGATCGCATTCGCCCGGATGCCGTACTTCGCGTAGTCCACCGCGATGGACCTGGTGAGCATCAGGGCCGCACCCTTGGACGACGTGTAGGCGGACCGTCCGGGAAAGGCGTAGAGCCCAGCCACCGACGCAATGGTGATGATGTGCCCGGATTCCTGCTGCATCATCACCGGCAGCGCGGCGCGGCTGCACAGGAACGGCCCGCGAACGTTGACGGCGTGCACCCGGTCCCATTCCTCCACCGGGGTCTCGTGCAGGGTGGTCGCCTGCGGCGAGCCGGTGATGCCGGCGTTGTTCACCAGCACGTCGAGATGACCGAACTGACGGACGATCTCGGCGAAGGCCTGCTCGACGTCCGCCGCCTTCGTGACGTCGCAGCGCAGCACCAGATCGCTGGGGTCCTCGACCTGACCGACATCCAGCACGGCCACGGTGAAGCCGTCCTTGCGGAGTTGATTGCTGATGGCCCGCCCGATGCCCGACCCGCCGCCGGTGACCACCGCCGTTCGCACGGTCATCAGAGGGTCACCAGCTCGCCACTGCCGGCCCGTAGCCTGGACAGCTGGATGAAGTGCTCGGGGTTGAGGAACAGTTCGGACAGGTCGGCCATGTCGTCGATGGTCCAGCCCTCCGGCCGGCGGATCAGGTAGTCGATGTACTGGAACGCATCCTTCGCGCCAAAGCCGACATGATGCGCGCCAACGATTTTCCGGGATTCGGCGGCGATGACCAGCTTGAACCAACCGGACAGCACCGGCCTGGTGAAGGCGTAGAACATCGAGCCCTCGGCGGCCGGCAGCGGGAAGGATTCGCGATCGGCGTCATCCGGCGGCATCTGCAGTTTGATGACCTTGCCGTACTTCGCCTTTGCCTCCTCCTCGGTGATGCCGCACCAGGTGACCTCATAGGTGGTGTGGAAGAAGTCGGGATAGTCGGTGTAGTCGTATTCGCGGTGCTCACCCATGATGTTCTTCGCCGCGTTCACCCCACACTTGCGGGCCTTGAACATCTCCATCGGCGGCCCGAGCAGATCACCCACTGCGTAGACGGAGGGCACCGACGTCAGCATTGTCCGGTCCGCGATGACGAACCCCTTGTCGTCGACGTCCAGGCCCAGCGCGTCGTACATCTTCATATTGGGTCGCTCACCGGTCGCCATGAAGACGAAATCGGTCTCGACGTCGACGATCTTCACCCGCGGAGTTCCGATAGCGCACCCCCGTGACGGTGCTGTCGCCCAGAATCTCCAACGGCTCGATGCCCTCGGCGATGGTGATGCCTCGGTCGACCATCATGTCGATGACGTAGTTGCGCAGGTCCGCGTCGACGTGATGCAGGCTGTGCGTCTTCATCAGCGGGCTGCGGGTGAGAATGGTTGTCTGGCAGCCGGTTGCCTGGAAGAACGAGCCGTATTCCAGTGCAACCTTGGACCCGCCGATGATGACGCAGCTGGTTGGCTCATAGTCCAGGTCTTCGATCAGGGTGGCGTAGTCGTAGACGCCGTGCAGGGTGACGCCGGCGATGTCGGGCAGCACGGTGCGGGCGCCGGTGCAGAGCACCAGGTTCTTGGCGGTGAACCGCTTCCCGTCCACCTCGACGGTGTGTGCGTCGATCACAGTGGCGGGGGTGTTGAGGATGTATTCGAGGTTGAGCTGTTCCTTCGACTGCCAGTTCATCACGGCGTGTGGGAGCCCCCGGCCGGCCTTGAAGAGATCGATGATATCGGTGATTCTGGCGCGTTTTTCGTCGAACTCGGCCGGAAACCAGAGTTTGCCGGCCATGTGTCGGGCGAGGTCCATCTCGCGGGCGGCCTCGGAGAACAGGTGGTGCGGGACGCAGGCCTGGTGCGGGCAGGACCCGCCCAGGAAGGGCCAGGCGTCGACGATCAACTGCCGGCCACCTCTGGCCCGCAGATACGCCGCACCGAACCGCCCGGACGCGCCGCCGCCGACAAAGATGGCGTCATACTCGCGGTCATCCTCCTCCGGCGTTGCGACATTCCACAGTGCTTCGGTGTTATCGGCGGGGTGCGCGACCATGTCGTCGATGAGCAACGCCCATTCGCCGACGGTGAGCGGGTCGCCCGGTGCGCCACGATCCCCACCCACCGGGTCGCCGAGGGCGTTGATCCGCGCGCGCAGGGCAGCGAAACCATCGGTGGGGTTGCGTACATCGATCACTGAACATCTCCGTATCTGGGCGGGTCGTCACTGCGACCGCGAGGGCCTGGTGACCTGTTCCAGATTCGCCGAGATCCGCCGAACACAAGAGGTCACCCGAGGACGAAGAATTGCCCGAACCCTGCCCGGCCGGATCAGCGATGACCAAGTCACCCCGGCGCGAATGCGGCCTGTCAGGATCGGGCTCGGTCGTTGCAGCACTTCTTCCTCGCTGTTGGGCCCGTCTGGAGCTGCTGCGCCTCTGACCCACCACACGACCGAACGAGCGTTGCCCAATCGTTACGCCACCAACTTGCAGGATGGTTCGGATGCATGCCCAACGAGGCTTGCAGCCACCAGAGGGCCAACGAAGGCTCTGATCCGGGTCGACACCGGCAAATACCGAACGGTTTTCATGTTCCAACTACCAGTCCAGCATCGCAGGTCAGTTGCTCGAGATGTGGTGCAGGACAAGATATCCCACTCGCTCGCCGCGGCTTCTAGCCGATTCGCTTGCTACCGTCGATGTCCGCCGCAGCGCGACGCGACGATGGATGACCAGAAATCGCACCGAGCCGGGGGTTGACAGCGACTGATGGGCTGCGCCATAGTTGCCCTACTTGCAAGTTAATCGATTGGGCAGATGCAATGGCGCAGACGAAGACGACACTCCGTGATGTCGCGGAACGATCCGGCTTCTCCACCACGACGGTGTCGCATGTGCTCAACGATGTGCCGGGCAAGCGGATACCGGAGGCCACCAGGATCCGGGTGCAAGAGGCGGCGGCGGAGCTGTCATACCGGCCAAATCGTGTTGCGCAGGGGCTGCGGTTGCAGCGGTCGAACCTGCTGGGTTTCGTCAGCGACCATGTCGCAACCTCGCCGCACGCTGGGCAGGTGATCCTGGGGGCGCAGGACGCCGCATCCGAGCACGGGCGGATGTTGATGTTGATGAGTTCGGGTGATGACGCCGAGTTGGAGGAGCTGGAGATCCGGGCCCTGTTGGATCGGCAGGTCGACGGGATCATCTATGCCACGGAGTACCACCGGGTGCTGACCCCGCCGGCCGCCTTGGCGGGCGCGCCGACGGTGCTGCTGGACGCCCGGTCGGCCGGGGCCGCGATGACGTCTGTCGTGCCCGACGAGGTCGGTGGGGCGCTGACAGCGGTTCGGGAGTTGACGGACCATGGCCATCGCCGGATCGGTTTCCTCAACAACGTCGACGACATTCCGGCTACTGTCCTGCGTTTGGAAGGTTTCCGGCTCGCGCTGCGGGCTGCCCGGTGCCGGTACTCGGCCGAGCGGGTGGTCTCCGATTCCTCCGACGCACCAGGCGGGTATCGGGCAGCGTTGCGGTTGTTGAACCAACCGGAAGGGTCCCGGCCCACCGGATTGTTCTGCTTCAACGACCGGATGGCGATGGGCGCCTACCAGGCAGCAGCGGACCTGGGACTGTCCATCCCGCGGGACCTGTCGATCGTCGGGTTCGACAATCAGGAACTGATCGCCGCCAGCTTGCGCCCCGGGCTGACCACCGCCGAACTGCCGCACTACGCCATGGGCCGATGGGCCGTTGGCGCCCTGATGACCCTGATCGACAGTACCGACGAGCAACCCACCCAGGAAACGACCCTGCCATGCCCATTGGTGCGCCGAGCATCGGTGGGCCCGCCGCCCCGATCGTAAGTCGGGACGACGAGCACTACCCACCCCGAAGTCACCCGCTCTCATCGGGTGACACCGACGGTCCGGCGCTGGCCGGACCTCAGTGAGTTGGAGGAACCCGTGGTCCCGCACACCCTCAAGCGCCTCACCGCGGTCAGTTTGGCCGCTGCGCTGGCGTTGACCCTGGCCGCGTGCGGCAAGGGCGGCAGTTCAGCAGCAGCGACAGCACCGACAGCAATGGCACCGCGACGTTGAAGTTGTGGACGCACAACGCCGGCAACGACAACGAACTCGGCGGCGATCAACCAGATCGTCGTCGGACTACAACGGCAGCCAGACCAAGTACAAGGTCGAGGTGCAGGCCTTCCCGCAGGATTCCTACAACCAGTCGGTGACCGCCGCGGCGGCGTCCAAGACGTTGCCGTGCATCCTGGACATCGACGGCCCGAACGTGCCGAACTGGGCGTGGGGCGGGTATCTCGCCCCGCTGACGGGATGGACGACACGCTGTCCAAGTTCCTGCCCAGCACCGTCGGCAAGTACAACGACAAGAACTACTCCGCCGGCTATCTACGACGTGTCGCTGGCGATGTACGCGCGGAAGTCGGTGCTGGAGAAGAACGACATCCGCATCCCGACGATCGACCAGCCGTGGACCGCGGACGAGTTCGCGCCGCGCTGGCCACGATCAAGGCCACCGGGGAGTGGCCATACCCGCTGGACATGGCCACCGGCGACACCGGCGAGTGGTGGCCGTACGCGTACTCGCCGATCCTGCAGAGCTTCGGCGGTGACCTGATCAACCGCGACCGAGTACAAGACCGCCGACGGCACCCTCGAACGGGCCCGGAGGCGCTGGCCTGGGCGAAGTGGTTCCGGGCACTGGTCACCGACGGTTACATGGCCGCCGAAGTCCGGGACGGACGCCACGCCGACTTCCTGAACGGCAAGAGCGCGATCGCTCTGGAACGGGCTCCTGGGGCGCCGACGCCGCCCGCACCGCAGCTCGGCGATGACGTCGATCTTCCTGCCGCCGCCGGACTTCGGCAACGGCCCGAAGATCGGTGGCGGTTCCTGGCAGTGGGGGCTCAGCGCGGGCTGCGACAACCCGGAGGGCGCCCTGGACTACCTGAAGTTCTCGTTGCAGGACAAGTACGTCGCCGCGGTCTCCGGCAACGCCACCGGGAACATCCCGGCCACCGACGCGGCGGCCGCGTTGGTCAAGGGCTACGAGGCCGGGCGGGACCAAGGACATCTTCCGGCAGTTCTCGAAGAAGTTCGCCGAGGTCCGGCCGGAAACCCCCGGGTACCCGTTCATCGCGACCACCTTCGACCAAGGCCGCGCAGGACATCGTCAACGGCGCCGACCCGCAGGCAGGCGCTCGATCAGGCGGTCTCCGACATCGACGCCAACCAGCAGTCCAACAACTTCTTCCAGTAGCATCGCCACCCATTGGCCGACCGTGCGGGGCGCGGGGCGTTCACGCCCCGCACGGTCCCAAGGGTCTACCAGGAGACCCCCATGACACAAACCGCAACACTCGAACCACCCGTCCCCGAACCGCGCATCAGCCACCGGCAACGCCGGTTCGGCGCATCCCACGGCCGCACCGCGGCCTGGCTGGTCGCACCCGCCGTCGTGCTGCTCGTGACGTTCATCCTCATCCCGATCGCACTGACCTTCTGCGTTGGCGTTCACCAACGCGAAACTCGTTTCCCCGCAACCGGCCTCGTTCGTCGGGATCGAGAACTTCACCCGGATGTTCCAGCGACCCGGTGTTCTTGAAATCACTGCGCAACACCATCCTGTTCGCCGTCTTCGTGGTCCCACTGCAGGCCGGGATCGCGCTTGGTCCTGGCGCTGCTGATCAACGTGAAGGTCCGGGGCGTCAACTTCTTCCGCACCGTGTACTTCCTGCCCGTCGTCACCTCCATCGTGGTGATGTCCATGCTGTGGCAGTTCATGTACCAACCCGACGGGCTGATCAACTCGTTGCTCCGCACGATGTCCGGCGGCGCCATCCAGGGCACCGACTGGCTCGGCAACCCGACCACCGCGCTCGGCGCGATCCTGCTCATGTCGATCTGGCAGGGCGTCGGGTTCCACATGGTCATCTGGCTCTCCGGCCTGCAGACCATCCCCGGCGACCTGTACGAGGCGTCCTCGCTGGACGGGGCCAGCACCTGGCAGAACTTCCGGTACGTCACCTGGCCGTCGCCTGCGGCAGACCCGCACCTTCATCCTGGTCACCATCACCATCTCGGCGTTCAGCCCTGTTCACCCAGGTCCAGGTGATGACCCAGGGCGGACCGCTGGACTCCACCAGCACCGTTGTCTACCAGGCCGTCCGGGCCGGGTTCGCCCAGCAGCAAACCGGGTACGCCTCGGCGATCTCGCTGATCTTCTTCGTCCTGGTGCTGTCCGTGTCCCTGGTCCAGCGGTACCTCACCCGTGACAAGGATGTGAAGAAATGAGCGACACCTTCGCCCACGTCGCCGAGACCACCGCCGCACCGCACGGGCCGGAACAGAGCATCCCGGCCGGGGCCGCCGGATCGGCGGGCTGATCGTCCGGATCCTGCTCGGTCTTCGTGTTCGGCCTCCCCCTGGTGTTCATGCTGGTGTCCTCGCTCAAACCCGACATCCAGATCTTCGGGGACCTCACCTCGGTCAAGGCCTTCCTTCCGGTCGGCGACATCTCCCTGGACAACTACACCGCGGTGTTCAACCGGGTCCCGTTCTGGCGGTTCCTGATGAACTCCATCATGATCTCCGCGCTCACCGTCACCCTCGGCCTGATCGTCAACAGCATGTGCTGCGTTCGCGTTGGCCCGCCTGAAGTTCCGCGGCCGGAAGGTGCTCCTCGGCGGTCATCATCGCCACCCTGATCGTGCCGTTCGAGACCCTCGCGCTGCCGCTGCTGTGGTGGGTCAACAAACTGCCCTACTACGACGGCAGCATCGGCTGGCTGGACACCTACGAGGTGCAGATCATCCCGTTCATCGCGAACGCCTTCTCGATCTACCTGTTCTACCAATACTTCGATTCCATCCCCAAGGAACTCGACGAGGCAGCGATCGTCGACGGCGCCGGCTGGTTCACCATCTACCGCAAGATCATCATGCCGCTGTCCGGGCCGGCCATCGCGACCGTCGCGATCCTGACGTTCCTGCCCGCCTGGAACTCATACCTCTGGCCCCTGATGGTCGTCCAGACCGAGGAACTCCGGCCCGTCATGGTCGGCCTTGACTACTTCAAACAGCTCAACACCTCCTGGGGACAGATCATGGCCTACGCCTCACTGATCACCATCCCGGTCCTGGCGCTGTTCATCGCCTTCCAACGCTCCTTCATCAACAGCATCGCCTCCTCCGGCGTGAAAGGCTGACATGTTCCGGCTACCCGACTCCTGGGTGTGGGACTTCTGGCTCGCCGAAGACGGCGACACCTACCACCTGTTCTTCCTCTACGCCTCCAGGGCCCTGCACGACCCCGACCGGCGGCACCTGCGGGCCGGCCATCGGGCACGCCACCTCCACCGACCTGGTCGCACTGGGAACAGGTCCCCGACGCACTCGTGCACGGCGACGCCGGCGAGCTTCGACCAGACCGCCACCTGGACCGGATCGGTCATCAAAGGCCCCGGCGGCGACTGGTTCATGTTCTACACCGGCACCACCCGAACCCCCGACACGGGCCACTGGTCCAACAGATCGGGCTGGCCACCTCCACCGACCTGATGACACTGGGTCAAGGACCCCGAAACCCGCTGGTCACCGCCGACTCCCGCTGGTACGAGACCCTCGGCGGCCCAGCGCCGTGGCAGGACGAACACTGGCGCGACCCGTTCGTCATGGCCGACCCCGACGGCAACGGCTGGCACATGCTGATCACCGCACGCGCGAACACCGGCCCCCTCGACGACCGCGGCGTCATCGGGCACGCCCGCTCCACCGACCTGCGCAACTGGGACGTCCAACCGCCCCTGTCCGAGCCCGGCGCCGGATTCGGCCAACTCGAGGTATTCCAGGTCGCCGAGCGTCGACGGCCGGCACGTGTTGATCTTCAACTGCCTGCCCCGGCTGACCACTCGGCGGAACGCCGCGCCGGTGGCGACCGGGGGCATCTGGGTGGCCATCGGCGAATCCGCCGCTCGGCCCCTTCGACATCGAACGGCGCCACACCGCTGACCGACGACAGCCTCTACGTCGGCAAACTCGTCCGCGACCCGACCGGCGCATGGGTTCTGCTCGCCTTCCACAACGCCGGTCCGGACGGCGACTTCGGCGGGGCCCTGTCGCGATCCCATGCCGGTGCAGTGGGACGGCGACTTCCTGACCGTCGCGCGCACCCCAGCCGCAACCGTTGATTCCCTGTACTAGGACCGCATGGCCTCGACGGTGGTCCACGCCCTGGTGGCCAGCTGCAGGTTGAAATGCACGTCGGGGTCGTTCAACTCCAATCCGGTCAACTCTCTGATCCGCTGTAACCGGTACTTCAGGGTGCTCCGATGCACGGACAAGGTGAGCGCCGTCGCGTCGTAATTGCCGCCGTGTTCGAGGTACTGGGTGAGGGTCTTGACCAGTTCGGCATGCTTGGCAGTGTCGTAATCGATCAGGGTGCCGAGCCATTCCCGGACGAAGCTGTCGACCTCGGACAGATTCGGGATCGCCGCCAGCATCCGGAAGACGCCGAGCTTGCTGTACTCACAGGCGCCGGTGCCGGAGATCACCGTTTGTTGCAGTCGCAGGGCCAGCTGCGCCTCCCGCAGTGAACGGGGCAGCTCCGACGGGCGCGCGCTGAGCCCGCCGACGCCGATCCGGCATTGCCCGCCGCCCAGTTCGGTCAGGATCGAGGTGCGCAGCTGTTCCCAGTTCATCTCGCCGGCGGTGAGCAGAACGACTGCGCCGGACCAGGAATCGAGCAGGAAGGAGAGCCGGTGGTCACGGACGGTTCGGCGGACTGCGTGCAGCAGCAGGTCCTCGTTGCGGGTCCGGCCGCGACCGTTGATGACGATCACCCGATGCGGCTGTCGCAGATCATGTTCCAGGGCATCCGACCGGAGATAGGCACTCTCGTCGTCGGTCCCGCTGAGCAGGTCGTGTACCAGGTCCCGGCGCAGGCGAAGTTCGGTGTCGGCGATGCCGCGCACCCTGGCCAGCTCCATCGAGAGCACGGTCGCGCCGTGCTCCAACGCGATGAGATCCGCAGTGTCGGCGGCCCTTTGCGGATCGATCAACGACAGCACACCCAGCACGTCCGGCCGGGGCGAGGCCAGCATGGTCAGCCGGGCACCGTCCCGCACCGGCTTTCCCTCTCGGATCAGCCTGCGCAACAACTGTTCTCGGCGAGCAAAGGACTCCTTGGGGTACGGCTCCGGTTGACCCGGTCCGCCCCAGGCCCGCAAATTCCCGTGCCGGTCCTCGATGGCGACCGACATACCGGTCAGTTCGTGCAGCGCATTTGCGATCCCCGGCTGGCCTTCAGCGGAGACCGCAACCTTCGTGAGCCGGTCATGGATCCGCATGCTGCGCTGCAGCGTGCTGACGGTCTCCTCCAGCGCCGTATTCGTCGCCACCAATTCGGCCGCGGTGGCACGTTCCCGCGCGTGCAGCCGGGCGTTGGACACGGCGACACCCGTCTGCTGCGCGACCACCTGGATCAGGAAGTTCTCGTCGGTCGACGGCGCCTCGTCGCTGGACGCGATCAGGTACCCGAGCAACCCGGTGACGCTGCGCAGCGGGAACGCAGACGCCCACACCCGCCCAGGCAGGTGCACCGGACCGGCCGTGCCACCCAGCTCGGTCAATTGGGCGGCGAGCCCGGTCGGTGCCTTGGCGGAACCGCCGTTGGTGCCCGGTCGCCAGACAACATCGCCGACCGCGCCGTCGATGAACAGGTATCCCTCGATCCGCCAGTGCCCGAGCCCCGGCGCCGACGATGACGCGAGTTGCAGAATCTGCTCTTCCTCCACCGACTCGGTCATCAACAGCGAGATGACCAGCAGGGCACGCAGATTGCCCAGCCGTTGGCGGAGCACGGCTTCGCCGCTGGTGGCCTGTAGTTCGAGCTCGTCGAGCATCGTCACGCGTCTGCGTAACGCAGGAACTCGTCCGGCTCGACGTAGTAGGGGTTCTCCACCACCATGCCGCGGATCAGCACCTTGGGATGGGTTTTGACGATCGACACGATCACCTCGCCGGTGAACCTGTCCAGGTCGTACAGGCACAACACGACGGTCGGGTATTTCGGCGCGACGCGATTCAATTCCGCCTCGTACATCACCAGGTCCTCGACGCCGGGCGCGTCCCGCAGTGCCCAGGTCATCTCGCCGACCAGCCGGGAGAACGGGTACCCGTCGTCAGCTGCCGCATTGAGGTGGTCGGTCCAGAAGCCCAACATGTCCTCCCGGGAAAAGCCGCCCCCGGCAAGGTAACTCGTCTCCGGTATGTGCACATCCAGCTGCTGGTGTCCGTGCTCGCCGTCGTCGGGATCCAGCAGTTTCACCTGCTGAGCGGTGTTCGCCGAATCCACGATGCAGATGCATTTGTCACCGCAGGTGATCCCGGTTTGCAGGTACGGCATCAACACTTCGTCGCGGTCACCCGAACCGCGGTAGAAGGCGCAGACGTGATCACCCGGGAACAGTTGCAGTTCCCTGATGCCAGTCGGTACCGAGTCGATCACGCGACCACCGCCCTGTGGTTGGTTTGTCTGGATCGTACGTGCGGGGAGGTGGGTTGCGATGGTCCTGGGAGGGTGAAGAACCCGGCAGTGCTGCCCACGCTGTGACGACTTGCCGGCGAACCCCGTCAGGCCGTCGGTGCCGGAGTGACGGCGAGCCGGCCGGCCAGTACGTCGATGATCGGCTGCAGCTGCATCCACCACTGATCGACCGGCCTTCGGTGCTCCCAGTCCGCGAGCTCCTCGGCGCGGCGCAGCGACAGAATTCGGACCTTGCCCTCGTGCAACCCGATCACCGCGCTGCCGGTCTTCTTGGTGTCGATCTGGTTGCTGAGCCAGTCGATCGAGTGCGCGGACAACCGGGTGCCGAGGATGCGGTCGAACGGGGTCGGGCTGCCACCCTGCTGGGTCTGGCCAAGTACGACACCGCGGGCGTCGAACAGGTCCTGACCCTCCTGTTCGAACAGCCGGCACAGGAAGTCGGTGGTGTACATCGGGCTGGCCTTCTCGTTCATCACCGTCAGGAACAGCCGCTGCCCGACCCTGAAGCTGTCCACCATCTTCTCGACGTCATGGGACAGATCCTTCAGGCTGATGCCCTCTTCGTTCAGGTAAACCCGGACAGCGCCGCCGGACAGCCCGCCCATGAGGGCCAGGTAACCGCAGTAGCCGCCCATTGTCTCGACCACGAAGCACCGCCGGGAAGCGGTCCCGGCCTGCCGAACCCGGTCGATGGAGTCAACGATCAGGTTGAGGGCACTGTCCGTCCCGACCGACAGTTCGGAATTGGGAATGTTGTTGTCGATGGTCGCCGGCAGGCAGATCATCGGAATCTTGAAGGCCGGGTACCGTTCTCGCTCCTCGGCCATGGTGCGGGCGGCCTGGAAGGCGTCCCAGCCGCCGATGATCAGCAGCCCGTCGATCCGCTGGCGTTCCAGTCCGCGGCCGATGGCGTACAGGTCCTTGACGCTCGGCACGTTCCGGCTGATGCCGAGTTCGGCGCCACCGCGGCTGACCCAGCCGTCCACATCGGCCCACTGCAGCTCCCGGACATCCTCGTCGATGAGGCCCTGCAGGCTGCCGTTCACCCCGAGCATCGTGTGCCCGCGGGTCAGGCCCAGTCGCACCGCCGCGCGGGCGGCGGCGTTCATCCCGGGCGCCAGCCCACCGACGTTGACGATGGCGATTCTGCTCGATCTTGCCTTCAACCGGGCGTTCGGCAGGGCGCGGGACATCGAGTTGAAGATGTGCATCATCTCGGTGTAACCGTCGCCGCGCATGGCCAGCGCGGTGTCGTAGTCCTTGTCGGCGATCAGCTCGGCCAGTCTGCGGGTCTTGGCCACCGATTCCATCAGCGGAACCTTGGATGTCCGGTTGCCCTGGATGCCGATCAGTTGCGGCACAGAGTCTTTCGTCGCGGACATCACCTCCTTCACGGCTGCGTAGCCCAGCAGCGAACTCATCGAGCGGTCGAAGGCGCTGGGCGTTCCGCCGCGCTGGACGTGGCCGAGGATGGTGACCCTGGTGTCCTCATTCAGCCGTTCCTCGAGGACCCGCCGCACGTAGTCGCTGCTGATCGGGGCGTTCTGCGAGTCGTGCGCGCCCTCTGCGACGATCACGATGCTGGTCCGCCGGCCGGCCGCCCGGCCGTTCTTGAGCAGCTCGCAGAGATCGGCCTCCCAGCCCGGATCGGGCGGGTTCTCCGGGATGAACACGTAGTCCGCACCGCCGGCGATCGAGCTCATCAGTGCGAGGTAGCCGCAGTGCCGGCCCATCACCTCGACGACGAAGCTGCGCTGATGGCTGGCAGCCGTGCTGGCGATGGCATCGATGGCCTCGACAATCCGATGCAGCGCCGAATCGGCACCGATCGTCATGTCGGTGCCGATCATGTCGTTGTCGATCGAGCCGACCAGGCCGGCGATCATCAGCGCCGGGTGCCGGTCCGCGAGGGCCTGGTCGATCGTCCCGGCGGCCAGCAGTTCCGCCACCAGGGTCGACCATTCCTCGCGCAACCGGTCGGCGCCGCTGAGGCTGCCGTCGCCACCGATGACGACCAACCTGTCAATGCCCTTGAGCAGCAGGTTGTGCACCGCCTTGCGGCGCCCGTCGCGTTCCCGGAATTCCACCGATCTCGCCGTGCCGATGACCGTGCCACCGCGATTCAGGATGCTGCTGACGTCATCCCAGCTGACCGATCGAATGCGGTCGCCACCCTCGATCAGTCCCGCGTAGCCCTCGTAGATCGCGAAGATCTCGGCGCCGTAATGCAGCGCGGTGCGCACGACGGCACGAACAGCCGGGTTCATCCCCTGCGCGTCGCCGCCGCTGGTCATCACCGCCAGCCGCGCCCCCGATGCCGTTGACCCCGCTGCCCCGGGGGCCGCGCTGGCTACAGTCATGCACTGCCCCTTGATGTCTCACGCGTCGATCGGTCAGGTTTCGCGGTCGTGGCGACCTCCGGTTGACTTCTCACCCGGCGGTCGTGGCCGCCGATACCTTCTTCTCGACGATGGCAACGACGTCGTCGAAAAGCAGCTCCCCCGGCTGCAGGCCGGTGATTCTGGTGGTGGCCTCGGCGGGCGTCATGGTCGCCAGGATGTTCTTCAACTCGACACTCTCCGGATCCTCCGGAACGTCGAAGGACAGCGCCGCCTCGACGGTGGCCAGCAGGAACGTCGGGTGTTCACCCATCGCGGCAAGTTCGGCCGCCGGTCCGATCAGCCGCTCGGTGCGGGACATCTTGCGCAACGGTTGCCGGCCGACCCGCTCCACCGTGTCCGGCAGGTAGGGGTTGGCGAACCTGCCGAGGATCTTGTCGACGTAGGCCTGTTGCGCCTCCGGGGCGAATTCGTGCTTGTCGACCAGCAATCTCTTGGTCTCGCCGAGCACCCCTTCGACCTTGGCCCGCACGACGTCGTCGGCCAGCGCGTCGCTGAGTTTGCTGATCCCCCGAACAAAGCCGTGATAGGCGGTGGAGGCATGACCGGTGTTGACGGTGAACAGCTTTCGCTCGATGTAGGGAGCGAGGTCGTCGACCCAGGTGGCGTCCGGAATGGTCGGTTCGTTGCCACCGAAGGGTGGCCGCTCGATGGCCCATTCGAAGTAGCTCTCGACGGTGACATCGAGCCCCTGACCGGGTGCCTGGCCGGGCACGATCCGGTCGACGGCGGTGTTGGCGAAGATCGCCTTCCCGCTCAGGGCGGCCCATTCGGCGTCGTCCGGCACCAGGGCCCGGACGAACTCGAGCAGGACGTCCGTGGCGTTGATCGCGTTCTCGCAGGCCATCACGACCAACGGCGGCTGCCCGTCGGGGCGGCCGCGCAGGCCGGCGACGATGACCGGCGCGACGAATCGCAGGATGGTCGGACCCACCGCGGTGGTGACGATATCGGCGGCGGAAATTTCCGCGACCACCTCGGCCTCATCGGTGCGGCTGTTGACGGCCCGGTAGTTGTCGACCACCTCTTCCGAGGATTGCAGACCGACCTCCTTGACCAGGTAGCTGGGGGTCACCTTGAGCGCGTCGATCAGCTCCCCCGCGACGTCCGCGAAGACGACCTGGTAGCCGGCGCGGTGCAGGATCAGGCCGACGAAGCCGCGGCCGATGTTGCCGGCGCCGAAATGCACTGCGGTGCGCTGCGCTGCGCCACCGGAGCCGCTCATTCTTCGTTGACCGCGTTCAGGAGGTCGAAGACCTCACTGGCCGATCCGGCCGCGATCATCTTGTCGACCTCGTCCATGTCCGAGAAGATGACAGCGATCTTGCCCAGGATCTCCAGGTGCCCGTTGTTCAGACCGGCGATGCCGACCGCGAACCGGACCTCGTTGCCGTCCCAGTCGATCGGGTGGGTCGTATCGGACGACGGACAACGCGGACGCGGAGATCGCGTCCTTGGCCTCGTTCGTGCCGTGCGGGATGGCCAGGAAGTTCCCCATGTAGGTGGAGATCGACTTCTCCCGATCGAACATCGCGTCGACATAGGCGGGGGTGACCGCGCCCGCGTCGACGAGGATCTGTCCGGCCTCCCGAATCGCCTCGTCCTTGCTGGTCGCCGTGCCGGGAACCTTGATCTGGGACAGCGTCAGAATGTCACTCATACCGCAGGGACTCCTTTGTCGGGAACTGTTTTCACATCTCTGTTCGACCCTATGGCAGCGACGGCGCAGGCGCAGGTCGACCGGTCCAGCGGGTCCCGACCGGCCCTGGGCCGGTGGTCGCTCGGTGCGCCATTCAACGGCGAAGGGGGAACGCGCGCGGCGTTCCCCCTTTTGCCCACCTGCCGCCGCGGTCAGGCCTGTGCGCCGCTGCCCTGCGCGTTGGTGACCTTGAGCTCCTCGACGATCTCGTCATACTTCGGGCTGTTCATGAAATTCCCCACCGACACATGCTGCGCACTCGGCGCCTTGTCCCGCGCCCGCGGCGTCAAATCCTCATGCGTCACGATCAGATCAATATCATCCGTCAAATTCGCGATCGCCACATTCACCACCGTGATATCAGTGAACCCGGCCTTCTTCACCTTGTTCCGCAACACCGACGCACCCATCGCACTCGACCCCATCCCCGCATCACACGCGAACACGATCTTATGAATCGGCTTACTCCGGGCAGCCGCCTCCTGCGACTCCTCCGCCACCTCCTCATCATGCTCAATGCCGGTCAACACCCCCGACACCGACGACTTCTTCCCCTTCATCGCCTCCATATTCGCCGTCGCCGCAGCCAGATCCGCACTCTCATCATTCTTCTTACTGGCCTTCAAAATGATCGACGCTATGACGAACGACGTGATCGCCGCGAACGTCACCGACAACGTCACCCCAACAAAACTGTCACTCGGCGTCTGCGCATACACCGCGATGATCGACCCAGGAGCCGCCGGCGCCCGCAACCCGGCACCGAAAATCGTCAACGTGAAGATCCCCACCATGCCACCGGAGATCGTCGCCAACAACGTGATCGGCTTCATCAACACATACGGGAAATAAATCTCGTGAATACCACCGAAGAACTGGATGATCGCCGCCGCCGGCGCCGTGGACTTCGCCAACCCCGTCCCGAAAATCGAATACGCGATCAACAAACCAAGACCAGGACCAGGGTTCGCCTCCAACAAGAACAGGATCGACTTACCCTCTTCGGTAACCTGATTCACCCCCAACGGGGTCAACACACCATGATTGATCGCGTTATTGAGGAACAACACCTTCGCCGGCTCGATAATGATGCTCGCCAACGGCAACAAACTATGCTCGATCAACCAGTTCACACCGCTGCCCAGCGCCTCGGTGACCTTCTCGATCAACGGACCGAACACATAGAAACTGATCACCGCCAACCCGGCAGCCAAAATACCCGCAGAGAAGTTGTTCACCAACATCTCGAAACCAGGCTTGATCTTCCCGTCCCAGATCGCGTCGACCTTCTTCATCAACCACGCCGCCAACGGCGCCACGATCATCGCGCCCAGGAACATCGGCTGCGTCGTACACATGATCACGCCCATGGTCGCGACCGCGGCCACCACCGCACCACGCGCCCCGTACACCATCCGGCCACCCTGCACCGCGATCAACAACGGCAACATGAACCGGATCATCGGGCCGACCAGCCCGGCATAGGCAACACCATCGGCATCAACCCCGAACCCGCCGATCGGGCCCAGCGGCGTCCACCCCGTCTCGATGAAGAACGCGGTGATCAACCCCCACGCGATGAACGCCGCGATATTCGGCATGATCATCCCGGACAGGAACGTCCCGAACTTCTGGACTGCGATCCTGGAGCCGCTGGTCTTTTTCTTGGCAGGTGTCTCGGCTTGCGCGGTCACGGTTGCCCTTTCGGTTGACGCGGGCCGGACGCGACGTCCGACTGCGCTGTCGACTGGACTCGATGCAGTATCTGGACAGTCGTCCAGACCTTCGTAACCATAATCCCGCGTGTGAGATTCGCAAGAGGTAGATGAGGAACGCTCATGATCGTTATCTGGCAGTGTTCCGAGCTCGGCTTCGGCGCCAACACCGAGGCAGCACTGATCACTCGCGGGCCGGCCGAGATGACCATGCTCGGGGGTCAGAGGAGGTGCAGGTGCCGTCGCTGTGGGAGTCGCTCTGTTCTGCATGACGGGAAGACCGGGCGGCGGGCGGTTGCCGACCTGATGGCCACCCGCCCCCCGGTGGAGGCCGGGACATTCGGACCCGCCAAGGCGGGGTGGACATCGTCTCTACGCCGCAACGTGCTGGTCGGATCCGTTCAAAGAATCCGGTCAAATGCCGTTTCGCGGGGCATCCAAGCGGACTACCGTAGTGGAGTTGCCTCCCTTTAGCACGGGGTTGCGATCCGGCTAACCCCATTCACCAACAGCGGAGGGGGCGTGACATGGAGCCGACGCCGCGGACCCAGTCAGAGTCCGAGAACGACGACCTTGCGGTGAGTTTGGCCGCGTTGGCCGGGCTGTCGGCCGCGAGGCTGACCCTGGAGGATCTGCTGACCCAGGTGGCAACGTTTGCGGTGCGAGCGATACCCGGTGCGGAGGGCGCCGGTCTGACGCTGATCGAAGCTGACCGTGCGGACACCATCGTGAAGAGTGCGCCGTTCGTTCGGGAGATCGACAACATCCAGTACAGCCTCGGTCAGGGACCCTGCATCAGTGCCGCCCGGGAGGGAGCCACCATGCGTTCCGGGGCACTGCAAGCGGACATTCGTTGGCCGCAGTTCGGTCGGCGGGCCGCCGAGTTGGGTGTGCACAGTGTGCTGTCGTTGCCGCTGATCACGTCGGATTCGGTCGTCGGCGCGATGAATGTGTACGCGCACGCCGAGGACGCCTTCGATGAACGGGCGGTGGAGCTGGGTGAGTTGTTCGCCGTTCCGGCGGCGATCGCCGTGCAGAACGCGCAGATCCTCGCCCAGACCCAACGGCTGGCTGCGAAGTTCCAGTCAGCACTGATCAACCGGGCAGTGATCGACCAGGCCATCGGGATCCTGATGAGCCGGAGCGGGGTCACCGCGGACGAGGCGTATTCCAGGATCCGCCTGCTCAGCGAACACCAGAACGCCCAGATCACCATCGTCGCGGAAGGCATCGTCGGAGAAGCCGTGCGACGGGCTCGAGCCCGCCATAGCGACAGCTTGTGAGTTTTCGGCCAACTTTCGGGTCATTCTCTCGGGGGTGCGCGTAGCGTCAGATGTGCCGTCACCAGTGAGTCGGGTCCCGAGCCGAACATGGCGTGACGCATCGAGTTTCGCACCTCGCGAACCTCGGCTCCGGGCGCGGACCGAACGGCGATCGGGACGTCGCACGGAGCCATCCCACGATGGATAACGCATCCGCATTGACCGCGCAGCTCGGCGCGCTCACCAACATCTTGGACGATCCCGGTACTGATTTGCAGGCCATCCTGGCTGTCCTGTCGGACGAGCTGTCGCAGGTGGTGGCGTCATACATCGGGTTGACGATGACGCAACAGTTCGACGGGTTCGAGGTCTCGATGAGCGCCATCGAAGCAGGATCTGCCGGCGATGCACGCTCGTCAGTGCAGTTGCCCCTTGACCTGCCGACCGCGGCGGAACCGGCCTGCAGCGTCGCGTTCTATGCCAGCGAGCAGGGCGCATTCGTCCGGCTCGCGGCGGATTTCCAGCGCGTCACCGGCCCGGATCCGCGCATCATCCTGGACGGTCCGCGACCGGACCCGCTGCCGAAATCCGGGGTCAGCGGGCTCGCGGAACTGAGCGCCGTCAATCGGGCGATCGGTGTCCTGATCACTCGCGGATACTTTCCTGACGAGGCCCGTGCCGAGCTCCACCGCCGGGTGGGCGACGGTTCGGACAGCGTGCCCGACGCGGCTCGGCGGGTGCTGCTGTCGACCAATACCCCACGGCCCCGCGAGACCAGCCCAGTGATCTGGCCCTTCGTCCTCGACCTGGATCGGCCGACCAGGCTGCCGATGCACCGTTGAGTCGACATCGCCAGGAATCCAGCACGACAGACTGTTTCCCTCAGTGGGTCGGCGCCTCGGTCACTACTGCCGGACTTGTCGGGCGATGAATGCGCGTCGCGACGAACGGGAAAATCGCGATGGACAGGACGCCGGCCCCCACCAGCGCCGCTGCATTTTCCGGCAGCATCACACCGGAATCGACGCCGATCTCGGCGAGCGCAACAAGGAGCGGAAGCGCTGTTGCGGTCAGAAACATCATTTCGATCCGGCCGCGCAGCGGGAGCGTCCTCCGGTAGACCAGGAGCGCCGGCGCGCCTCGCACCAGCAGGAACAGAGCGAAGAACACGAATAGTCGAAGCGGGTTTTCCACGATCGACTGCACGTCAAGGGCCATCCCCGAACTGACGAAGAAGACCGGGATGAAGAAGCCGTAACCAACCGCGTCGAGTTTCTCCTCGAATTCACTGTTGTCCTCGCCGGACGAGGTGCGCCGCAGGACCATCCCCGCGAAGAACGCGCCCAGCGCCGCCTCGACGCCGAACTTCTGGGTGATCAGCAACAGGCCGACCAGTAGGACCACGGTGATTCGCAGGGTCGATTGCGAGGTCGCGTGCTTGTTCTCGCCGATGATCGCCGCGACGCGGGTGCCGGCGAGCAGCCGGGTCAGCCAGGACAGCAGGAACGCAAGGCCCGCGATCGAGGCGATGATCAGCGCCTCCCACCAGGTCTTGTAGGCGCCGAGGAAAAGTGAGATCGCGACGATCGGCAGCAGTTCACCCACGGCGCCGGCGGCGAAGATGAAGCGGCCGAACATCCCGCCCAGCATGTTCTGTTCGCGCAGGATCGGCAGCAATGTCCCAAGGGCGGTGGTGGTCATCGCGATACAGACGGGCACGAAGGCCTTCACGAACCCCAGGTATTCGAGGCCTCCGACGATCGCGACCGCCGCGATTGCGCTGATCGTCCACGCGACGAGCGCCTGGTGACCCGCCTTCTCCCGCAACAACTGTGGGTCCAGCTCATGCCCGGCGAGCAGGAACAGGAAGCCGAGGCCCAACCCCGCGAGCAGTTCGATGTCCGCCGAGTCGGCGAAGCCGAGCACATGCGGGCCGATGATCATTCCGCCGAGGATCAGGAACAACACCTGCGGTGGCCGGCCGGGCAGCAGACGGGAAATGATCGGCGCCAACGCCGCAACCGTCATCACCAAAAGTAGAGACAACAGTGACGTCGGGCTCACCGGTCAGCCACCTCCGAATCCCCTGAATCCCCGAAGTGGATCAGGATATCGGTACCAGGGGGCCGTTCATGGAGCCGGTAGCGATGACGGAGCATCGATGGGCGGAGTTGGCGAAGTCTGCTGAGGCACCGAGTTGTCGGCGTACACCGCAGGGACATTCACCGGGTCGACGGCACTGCTCGGCGGTGGGGTGATGGTGACGGTGGCTGCAGCGGGCGCGGCCGTACTGTCACAGCCCGCAATGGCGAAACAGACAATGACCAGGCCCGAAAAGATGTCCATCGGCCGCAATGACGAACTCCGCATGGCCCAACCGCCTTTCTCGACATGATCCGTCCGGACGTCGCAACAGCCACGGTACGAAGGGGTGCCGCCGAATCAATCAGTGCTCCCACCGAGAATCAGGTGCGGGGAGAACCCGCCTCTGCGTGGCAGCACTGAGGCATCTCGTCGCTGGTCAGGCCAGGCTGGACTCCCATGAGCTATCCAAGGTCGAGGGTCCCCGGTACGCTTTTTTCACGCGTGACGAGAGTTCCTGAAAAGCCGGGAATGCCGATCCCGGGCCCGCCACTTGAAAGGCATTCGCCGGTGGTCGAGGTTGCGGACAGGTCGGGTGCACCGTCCGAGGTGCCGACCCGTGGCCCGGTCGCAGCCTCGGCGACCCCCGGCAGCTCTCGCGCCGCGATGCGGCCCCGCCGCCCCGGCACCGTCCCGGTACTGGTCCTTGCGGGGCTGATAGCGCTGGTGCTGGCGACCGTCGGAATCATCCTCAGCGCAGCGAACTTCACCCGGGGAGATCCTTGGCAACCGCGTCTGGTCATCCTGCTGGCGGCCAGATGGGCCAGCATTCTGCTGGCCCTTGGCGTCGGTCTGTGGTGGTGGCGCCGGGCGCCGGCCAACCCCACCGGTCGACTGCTCTACCTGGCCGCCATCTGCGACTGCATATTCATGACGACGAACAACTGGCCTTATTTCCCCTGGGCGGTCGAGTTGGCCTGGCCGGTGTTCATGATTACTCCCCTCCTGGCCTTGATCGTGTTGGGCTGGCCGACAGGCCGGCCGAGTCGTGGGATTCGGCGTGCGGTCATCGGGGTGACGCGCCTGCGTCATCCTGATCAATCTGGTTGGCGGAATTTTCCGGAAATCAACGGAGGCGACCGAGGAATGGCCGAATTGGCCGCATTCCTTTTTCTCGGTGCCCGTTGTGTGGGAACTGCTGGATCCCATTCAGGCCATCGTGTTCAGCGCGATCCCGGCGATCGCGGTGATCATTCTGTTGGTCCGACGGCGCAGAGCCGTCCCACCCGCGGTCCGGCCGCTCATTACCCCGATCACCGTTGCGGGCGTCGTGGTTGCGGGTTCGATCGTGTTGTTGCACTTCGGGTATCAGGTCTTCGGTGAACTCATCCCCAACATCGACGGTGATATCAGCACCGTCCGTCTGCTGATACTTCTCGGGATTTATGTCAACCTCGGAATTGTGGCGGTGGGTGTATTGATCGGCGCCACCCGCCGCCAGCGGGCGGTGGCAGTGGGCACGCGGCAAATGGTCGTCGACCTGCGGTCCGCAACACCGGTGGTCAGCCCGTCGGCCGCTGCCGCCACCATCGTGGGCGACGCCAGTGCGGTGGTTCGCTATCGACGCTCAGACGGCAGGTGGATCGACAGTTCCGGCGACGTGTTCAGTGGCGCCAGCGTCGACCGCCGCATGCTGCCCGTGGTTGACGGGGATGGGCAGGTGGTGGCCGGTCTGGAGGTTGCCGCCGCCACCCCGGTGCCGCCGCTGTTGGCGGACCTGGCGATCAGCACGATCGCGGCCCGGGCCGCCAACGAGCGGGCCACCGCCCTGGCCGATACCCGCCGCTTCGAGGTGCGGAGCATGTCAAGAGATCTGGTGGCCGCCGCGGATGCCGGGCGCGTCGGCCTGGAGCGGAACCTGCACGACGGCGCCCAGCAGTTGCTCGTCGGTCTGGCGCTGACTGCCAGCCTGCAGGCCCGCCATGAGGGATCCTCAGACGTCCCTTCAACGGTGGTGGCGGAATTGATCGGTGCGATCAACCAGGTCCGTGTCGACATTCTGGATCTCATCGACTCCGGCACTCCGGCGGCCCTATCGGCCGGCTTGGCCTGTGCCTTGCGGATCGCTGGCGATCGTTTGCCCCGTGAGTGCGTCATTCGGCGGTGACGGTGATCTCCCGGGTGAGGACCCACTGGCTCTCGGTCTGTACCTGGCCGCCGGTGAGGCGCTGACCAACGCGGTCAAACACTCGCGGGCTTCGGCGATCGCCATTGAACTGACCGTCGTTGCTGCTTGGGTGCGAATCGTTCTGCGGGACAACGGTATCGGTGGCCTGCCGACGGCACCTGCCGAGCTTGTCCAGCCGGGTCGACGGCTTCCGTGGCGCTGTGCAGATCGAGAGTCCCGCGGGCAATGGGACCACCGTGACGATCGTGGCTCAGCGCTCGATCGGCGGTGCACGATGAACCCACGCTTCACGGCCATCGGCGTTGCTTGGGTTTTCGCTGTCCTTCTTGTGATTGCCGGCTGGGCGAGCTTTGTCGCCACCGGCAGGTTCGCCGAATACAGAGGCGGCCAACCGATCTTCTTCACCTTCGCGGCGCTCAGCGCGCCGGCGTTGGGATCGGCGGTGGTGCGCCGTCATCGGGACGAGTGGACCGGGCCGCTGTTGTGCGTCTGCGTGCTGAGCACCATGTTGGCCGCACTGCGCACAGCTGATTTGGTGGCGATATCTCAGGTGATGGGGGTGGTCGCCATGTCCACGGCTCTGCTGCCTGCGCTGGTCGCGGTAACCCATCCCGCGCTGCAGGCTCCGCGGCGCGTGCGACAGGCCATCGTGCGGGCGTGGTGGCTCACGGCGCTCGGCGGACTGGCCATCGCCGCCCTGATGATCGCCAATGGGTCGGTGCCGACGGCGTGGTGGTTCACGAAAAGCCCGGGACCGGCCGGTGCTTTGGCCACCACCCTGCTGGCGGGTTACGCAGTGATCGTGGTGACCGCCGTCGCGGGTGCGTCGGTGTTCGCCGTAGCCCGCTACCGGTCACTGCCGTTGGGTGGCCGAAGCGTGCTGACGCCCCTGGTGCTCCCGTTGGTCGGATGGGCGGCGGCAACCATCGCGGCCACGGCATGGACATTTGTTGCCGGGTTCACCGAACCGACAGCGGAGTTTTCTGAGCCCGGCAACACCATCTTCGTTGTCCTGCCGGCGGTCCTGGTGTACGTGCTCGTTCTCGGTATCGGGTGGATCGACGTGATGGTCCGCCGGCCCTTGGAGTCCCCGCTCGCCGCGGCCAACAATCCCGGTGGTCGCCGATCCGGGGTGAGCTATGTCGAGCGATTTCTGTCGCGGGCCCTCGCCGATCCGTCGATCCGGGTGCTCTATCCCGTCGCACCGATCGACGGTGGATGGGTCGAAGAGTGGATCGACGGCAGGGGCGACGATCGTCGAACCGGATGTCACCACACCCGATCGGGCCGTGACGCTGATCCGCCGGGGCAGTACGGTGATCGGCCTGATCGAGCAGGATGCGGCGGCGGCAACCCGGCCGGACGCGGTGGAACTGGTGGCGACCGGCGCAGGTTTGATCATGGAAACTGAGCGACTATCAGCCGCGGCGCGCAGAGACCTCGAACAATGCCGCGTGCTGGCCGCACGGTTGCTGTCCGCCTCGGACGACCCGCGGGCCGAGCTGCGTGCTCAGCTCCTGGCCGGCCCGCTGGACGAACTTGACCATGCCGCAACGGATCTCGCCGGCGGCGCGACCATTGGCGAGATCGCCCCGCGGCTCACCGCGGTGTCCGCAGCAGGTGCGAACCATCTCGCACGGAGTCTTCCCGCACTCGCTGACCAGCGGCGGGCTGCGGGCCGCGCTGCCCGGGACCGAGGTACCCGATCACCGCTTTCCGGCCCCGATCGAGATGACCGCCTACCTCCTCGCCCGGTCGGATCCAGTCCGCGGTGATCGCCAACTCGACGATGATGGGTGCGCCCGCGCTCCGGATCACCACCGGTGTTGATCCCGCACCGCACCGTGCGTGACCGGGTGTCCGCGCTTGGACGGGCGGCTCGAGCACGACCGAGTCCCGGTGGACGATCACCCTCCCGGTCGGCGACTGATCCAATGGCGACGCTGGCTCTGATGGCGTGGAGCGATCCTGGGCGCCGAGCATGGACCCGGCTACTCGGGTGCTCATCGCAGCGGCATCACGGGCGGCTTGATTGGCAACCGGGCTTCGCCGTGTTCGCCGGGGCCGCGGACGCGCTGCAGGCCGCCGTCGACTGGCAACAACAGCCCGGCTCGACCTCGGTGATCGCGAGTGATCGTCGCCGAGTTCGACCTCGGCGACCGGTGTCGGGCGGCGCAGACTCCGTCGGTCAATGCGGCACGGCAGCTGGTTGACAACGGCTACCCCGGCTCGATTCTGGCAACGGAGGTCGTCCGGCTCCTGCTGCCCACGCCCGGTTGCGGCACCTGGGCCGAGGAACCCGTGGTGCGGGTCGGCCGACCGGGAATACACCAGCTGTTGTGGGAAAGGGTCGATCGACCCGAAGACATTACGGTGGTCGTCGCCGAGGACGTCGCGATCATCCGAGCCGGGATCGTCAGCCTGCTGCGGGATGACGGAATGACGATCGTCGGTGAGGCCGTCGACTACCAATCCGAACTCACCGTGGTCCGGACCACCCGACCGCGGTTGTTGATCACCGATGTGCGGATGCCGCCGAGCCAGGGTGACGAGGGACTCCGCGCCGCCGCGATCCTGCGGGCCGAGCAACCGGGACTCGGGGTGCTGGTGCTGAGTCAGTACGTCCAGGCCACGGCGGCGGCATCCCTGCTGACCGGGCAGACCGCCGGCATCGGCTACCTGCTCAAGGAGCGGGTCACCGCCCTTGACGAATTCCTGCAGGCGGCCAGGACCGTTGCCGCCGGCGGCACGGTCATCGATCCGCTGATCACCCAGGAACTGTTGTCCAGGAACCGCACCCTCGACCACCTGCAGAGCCTCGCGGACCGGGAACGTGCCGTGCTGGAGCTGATGGCACAGGGGTTATCGAACGCGGCGATCGCCGAACGGCTGAGCCTGTCTGGGCGGACGGTGGAATCCCACGTCAGATCCATCATGACCAAGCTGGATCTGTGGGATGACCCGGCCGGAAACCGGCGGGTGCAGGCGGTCATCCGGTGGCTGGACCAGCACTGACGCGTCGCTGTGTTGGGGGGTGACGGCCGGCTGAGCAGGCGTTTTGCCCCCACGCGCCGGTGCCAGGTAGGGTTACCCGCCGGTGGCCACCCCAGGGCGGCCCTGGGAAGCGTGCCAGAGAGGCCGAATGGGACACACTGCTAATGTGTTGTGCTCGTAAGGGCACCGAGGGTTCAAATCCCTCCGCTTCCGCGCTGGACCCGAGTTTTCGGGCCCGGTGGCAGGGTCCGTTCGCTCCGGCGGACGGTAGTAGGACCGCTCGGTGAGGCCTCGGCCAAGTCGGGACAACTGAACAGGCGCCTGTAGCTCAACGGATAGAGCATCTGACTACGGATCAGAAGGTTGGGGGTTCGAATCCCTCCAGGCGCACTCATCAACCTCTACCGACGCCCCGCCCTTACGGCGGGGCGTTCTGCGTTCCGGGCCCTCATAGGCAATCGGGGCGCTCATCGGGACGGCATTGCCGTCCAACAACCAGTAGTAGTTCACGCCGGTCACAGCACTAATGCGCTGGGCGGCCTTGACGATGTCACGGGGCTGGCCGCTGTCGCGCTCCCAGTTCCGCCAGGACTGCACCGGTAGCCCGCAGCACTCGGCCGCCTCTTTGACGTTGCCCCAGCCCATTCGCTGGCGAACCAACGCCAAGCGAGCACCGAAGCTCTCAACGATCGGAACCCACCCGATTGCTACCGGATCAGCAGTCATACCCCGCACGGTACAACTCTGCACAGGAGTCTTGTAAATACTTGTGATTTGGTGCTTGACACCAGTTAGGCACGTGGCGGACGATTTGGTGCATGGCACCAGTTAACGAGTTACTGACCGAGCGCGAGGTGGCGGCTCTGCTCCGGGTCGCTCCCTCGACCGTGAGTCGCTGGGCCACGAAGGGCCTCATACCTGTGATTGTGCTGCCGTCAGGTCGTAGACGCTTCAGGCTCGATGATGTCGAGCGTCTGACACTCCCTACCGCCGCCGCCCCGCTGGGTGAACTGTTTGGCGGCAGGCTGTGACCGGCGTATTTGCTCCGGTCGACCCCTCAGGAGTCGGACGCAACAGCGCCCCCGCTCATGATCCGAAGTGGACGCCACCGGGAGCAAACGGATCCGCCTCTGCGACTTCCCTTTGACGAGAGCGCGTCAGTCGGTTTGCCGGAGTTGCTCGCCAGGGTCGCCACGCTTGGCTGGGAGAGCGACGCAGGACGCGATGCCATCGCGATCATGCGCCGGGCTTGCCGGCGCGAGGCCATGCAGTGGACGCGCACGGCCGGGTGGCTGACAGACGAGGGTCTGGCGACGGTGTGGGAGCAGATGGACCGGGCGGTTCGCACGGGTCGATACAACGAGGCACCGGGTCTACTCCGGGTGATCGTTCGCCGGGCCTATGCGGGCGAGGCTGCCGCCGCGCAAACCGGTGTTGGTTCTCCGACAACCAGGGGGTTGATCGGCGCGATCCGAAGCGCTGAAGCCGGGCAGATCGAGGAGTTGGGTTGCGAGGAAGCAATCCCTTCACTCGATGAGACGCCGACAGCTGTTGCCCCGCAGTGGATGCGGACGTTAGCTGCAGTGCTTGCCGTTGAAGGCTGGCGTTGGCCAATCCCACCGCTGCACGCGGTGATGGCGTCAGCGGCCGGCGTCGCCAGATCAGGGCGCCGGTGCCGGTCCGCCTTAGCCGCTCACGACACTGGAGTCCCGCGCAGCGACTTGGTCTGCATTGGAACTGCTCACCTACGGCTCAGGCCCTGGGTGCCAACCGGAGTCACGGACACCTGGTGTATCCGTCCAGATCGACCTGCTGGGTGCCGCAGGAGTCCGCGGGAATCAGTCGCTGATGAGAATCGTCGATGCAGCCGTTGCTGGAAGGCCGGTCCGTACCGGCCGTCAGATGACCGCGGCGTCGACATGACGGTGGCCGTCGAGCAGCAGGTCACCGCGGACGAGGAATGGGACAACAGGTCGGTCGCCGGGTTGGACCCCGAAGCGGACATCGGCTTCTGGACAATGTCGCCCTCCAGTGCCGAGCAGGTCACCGTACAGATCCGCACGGTCCTCGACCGAGCGTGGGAGTACATCGCCCTCGCGTACAAGGGCCGGGCCTTCGTCGCACTCGGCTACGCGAATTGGGACGACTACGTCGATGCCCGGTTCGGTGACGTCAGGATCTCTGTACCGCGCGAGCACCGTACCCAGGTGGTCAATGCCCTTGCGGGAGTTCGCATGTCGGTCAGGGCCATCGCTAAACTTCTCGGTGTCGGCGTCGGGACCGTGCATCGGGAATTGAGCAAATCGTCGGCTGTTCCAAATGGAACACCTGGAGATGACGAACGCCTGCCGACGATCGGCCTTGACGGAAAGGAATACCCCTCCCGTCGGAAGCCCATCAGACAACCCTGCTCGACGTGCGGTGAGGAACACCCAACCGCCGGCGGAGAGTGCCCTTGGGACCTGTTCGCGCAGGGAAGGGCTCCGCATCCGCACGGTGACGCCGGGCAACCAGATGCTGACGCGGGCGAAGACCGCACCTACGGCAACCCCGCGCGCACCGTCTCAAAGCCAAAGCCCTCCAAGAAGCCGACCGCGCCGGACGTCGCGGGCATGAACGAGACACCGGCGCCCCCTGAGGGTCTCGTCGACGAAGTGACGGCGTGGTCGGCGCCGTGACGGTGCCCGGCGTGCGTCGGCGAACCTTGGTCGGCACAGTGACGGACACCGCCGGGGAGCGGCGCCAGGAGCCGGCCGCAGACGAAGGAGCCGATCACCGCTACTCGGGGTAGGTGCGTTCGTCGCCTGTTCTCGTGGGCGTTTGCCGTCAACACCCGGCCGCGGTGGGTCACGCTTGCGCGTCAATGGTGAGGCCCGGTCAAACGGCGGAACGGGACGGAAGGGAGAGCCCTTGATGATCAACGATCCGCACCGCGATAACGCGCCAAGCGAGGCACGGCGATCGGGTGGCCGCGGGGACACGGTGAGCAGCAGTACATCTGCCACTTGACGATCTCGCCCACCGGTGGGCGACCATCCACCCGGCGTAGATGCGATAGGTCAATGCACCCCGCGCCGCCGGCGGCCGCCCGTAGTGAAGATCAGGGCCATTCCTGCTACGACAAGTCCACCACCGAGAAGAAGTGGTGACAGCACCGAGACGCCGGTGTCGGCGAGGCCGCCTTGACTGCCGCCGCTCGCGGCGATCGTCGTGGTGGTCAGGGTGGGGATTGTGCTGCTGGTGGTCGTCGGTGTCGTCGAAGTTGTCGTCGGTGTTGGCTGTCGATGTCGGCGTAAGTTGTCGTTGCCGGAGTTCGTCGTCGGCGGATGTCGTCGTTGCCGAAGTTGTCGTCGGTGTCTGTTGTCGTCGGGGTCGGTGTCGTCGTCGAAGTTGTCGTCGTTGTCGTCGTCGGCGTCGGTGTCGGCGTTGTCGTCGGTGTCGTCGGTGTCGTCGGTGTCGTCGGTGTGGCGTCGGAGTCGGCGGCGCATCACAGGAGACGGTCGTGGCGAACGGGAAGTCATGCAGCTCTCTGGGTGTCGCCCCCGGGGCCGAGAGGCCGTGTACGAACGACTTTGCAATGACGTTGCCCTCGATGTTTTGCGTAGGTTGCCAGTTCAGCGCAGCGTTCGGTGCGTACAGCGTCCCTTCGATAGTGGCGCCGCCCGTGACGTCGATCGTGCTGGCCTGTGGAAAGTTCCACAGCATGTATGGCGCCTGCGTGCCGGAGATTCCGGCCAGATTAGGGATGTTGCCGGCAAACGCGGAGCCGAAGACATTGATGACCAGCGGTGTCTGGTCCGTGGGCGGAATCGTCGAAGGTGATCTCGCTGAGATTCGCGAGGTCCGCGGCCGTCAGGTTCAGCACATTCGTCTGCCCTGGCGTCAGTTCCAGCCGGCCGCGAGTGCCGGGCGGGATCGGCTCCGGCAGCGGGGCGCCGGTGTCGGGATTCGTCAGGAAAGCATTGGCCTGGCAGGCCCCCAATTGCGTGGTGAGCTCCCGGTAAAGGGAGAAAGCACCCGGGATGTCGATGAGCGACGACGGCACCGGCGTCTGGATCGAAGCCGCCGTCTGCTGGTTGGTGGTCCCTTCGATGTGGGGGCTGGCCTCGAACCCGGCACCCGGCTCGGTGATCCGATAGTTACTGGCGGTCCCGTTGCCGTCAACGTCATGGCCGCTATAGGTGGTCGTGTCGGCGATCTTGGTGAACCCGTTGTTCAGAACCCGCAGAATCGACGATCCGGCCCACTGCATCCCGCCGCCGACGTACAGAAACGTTGGACCGCTGTCTCCTGGCGCGGTGAAGGTCGAACCCGCGGGTACTCGGGCGGCGATGTTGTAGGTCGTGGCGAAGCTCAGATTTCCGCCAAGCGCGAGGGTGCCCTCGGATTCGTCCGCGTTGAGCGCGACATCACCCTCGACAAAGGCCAGGAATCCGCTGTTGGCGGGATGACCGTCGAGATCCACCCGCACTGGATTGACGGGGGCGAGCGCGACAGCCGCCCGCGCGGGAAGTGCCGGCACGACCAAGACAACGACGCCAGGCTGCCCCCGCTGCCGCCGCCGCTCGGACCATGCGGGCGGTGATCACCATTGGCTCCCCCGGGTCGAACCAGACTGGATCTGGCCGCAGCTGACAAACCCAGCTTCGGCCCGAGGTTAACGCCCCAGTTGCCGGGTGACAAACGCTGGCTTAATGCGCTTCGCTTCGCTCACGGTCCAACGACGAACGCAAAGGGATGGTCATGCCGATATCCCGTTCCGAACGAGCGGTTCCCGCGGTTCGGGCCAGGCGTACCGTTCCTGACGTGCTGGACCGACCACGATGTTGCGCAAGCCCTGACCTGCCTGCACCCCGGGCATGATCTGCGCGGTGCGCTCCTGGCCCCCTCGTCGGGCGGACGCGTTCTATGACTTCCTGGGTCCGTTCTGCGGCGCGGTGACCCGGTCCGACCGTGGTGTTGCAATGGACCAGCACACCGGGGTGCTGATTTACACCCGTTGATGCTCCGTCCCGAACGCGTCCATTGCCGAATACCTAACCGTCAGCCCGCGGGCGCATCACCCGTATCTCCACTATGTCGGACCCGTCACCTTTTGCTGATGCTCATCTTGAGTTGTGCTGCAGCGTTTTCCAGGCGCGTCGTCGAGGTTGCCAAGTCAGCTCTACCAATCCAAATTCCCGGGCGTAAGCAGCCTCGTGCCCTATGGCGCAGCGGTGGTGACATGACTTCTCCGCAGGCCGGCGACGATAGGGATGCTTCGGAAGAACCGGCTGTCGCAGCTACCCGACTGCGGCCCGGGCGGGCTGCCGGGCCGCGTCGGCGGACGGGTTATTCGCGAACCTGTCGGAGAAGCTCGACCACTTTCCGTAGCCAGCCAGGAACCCCAGCTTGACGCGAGGGTCGTGACGTAAAACACCTAGAAGCACCGAGCGCCAGTCAAACAAGCTCTTCGAGACCACAGATTCCTGGCCCACACGCAGCTGGCCCCACCACCGCGGACATGTCGTCACCAAATGCCGGATAGGTTCTATCAACGGCCAAAGAAAAGGCCTAACAGTGATAAGCAGCCAACTGGCCCGGGCCGGCAGGGAGCTGCTCGGTGAATTTTCGCTAAAGGCCTACCGATCCGCCGGGGCTTGCCCGACGGTGGCCGTTGTCGATGCCTGGCTGGCGCTCAAAGGACGTGCTCATTCCAGTTGCTCCGTGAGCTCCACCGAGAAGTCGAAATCAGAACCAGCAGTCTGGAGGAATCCGCGATGACCGAGGAACCCGGGAGCAGCGCTCCGGCGGAGGCCCCGATGAATCGGCGGTTGGCGATCCTGCTGGCCATGGCGATGTTCGTACTCGTGGTCGACACCTCGCTGATGAACGTGTCCATCGCGGCCGTCGTGCGGGATCTGGACACCACCGTCAGCGGTGTGCAGTCGGCGATCGCGTTGGAAGCGTTGGTGTCGGCAGCATTCATCCTGATCGGCAGCAAGGTCGGCGACCTCATCGGACGCAAGAAGGCCTACGTGCTGGGTCTTCTCGGCTACGCGGTCGGCGCCACGGCGATGACCCTGGCCCAGGGTTTGACCGCGATCATCATCTTCTGGGCCGTCGTCGGCGGGCTCGGTGCGTCCCTGCTGTTGCCGGCCATGCAGTCCCTGATCCACGGCAACTTCCACGGCGCGGCGCAGAAGAAGGTCTACGCCCTGGTCGGCGCCGCCGCCGCGATCGCCGCCGCGGTCGGGCCGCTGCTGGGCGGGTTCATCACCACCTACCTGTCCTGGCGGGTCGGGTTCCTGCTGGAAGTCGTCGTCATCGCCGTGGTGTTGTCGGGCATCAAACTCGTCCACGACGTGCCCTACACCGGGCCGCGAGAGGTCGACATCGTCGGGGCGATCCTGTCCGTGCTGGGCATGGGCGGCATCGTGCTCGGCATCCTGGTCTGGCAGGAGGGCGGCGAGGCGGTCGGTGTCCTGCTCGCTGTCGGTGCGGTCGCCATGGCCGCGTTCGGTTACTGGCTGGTGCGCCGCAAACGCCAACGCAAGGCCGCGCTGATCGACCCGGACCTGTTCCGCGTCCAAGATCTTCCGGTTCGGGATCACCGAGCAGATGCTGCAGCAGATCGCCCTCGGCGGCACCATGATCGCGCTACCGATCTACCTGCAAATGGTGCTGGAATACAACGCCATGCAGGCCGGCCTGAGCCTCGCCCCGCTGTCGCTGACCATGTTCGGTGTCGCGTTGCTGGCCGGGAAACGGGCCGGCAAACGCCGCCCGGCCGGCATCATCCGGATGGGCTTCCTGCTGCTGACCGCCGGGCTGGTGGTGCTGATCCCGATCGTGCCGCGCGCGGATTCCGGCTGGTACCTGCTCGTCCCGTTGATGATCGCCGGCTCCGGGTTGGGACTGCTGGTCTCGCAACTGAACAACTACACGCTGGCCCCGATCTCCGAGGAACGGGTCAGCGAGGCGGCCGGGGTGAACTCCGCAGCGGGATCGTTCGGATTGTCGTTCGGGTTGGCGTTCGCCGGGGCGATCATGCTGGCCTCGTTGTCCTTCGCGTTCACCAGCATGGCCGAGTCGAGCACCGTGCTCGCCCCGGCCGAGCAGCAACAGGTCGCCGCCGCGCTGGAGGACGACGCGGAAGTCATGAGCAACACCCAGCTCGAAGAGCAACTCGTCGGCCAACCCCCGGAGACCAAGGCCGAGATCATCCGGATCAATACCGAGGCCCGGCCGCTGGCCCTGCAGATCGCCCTGCTCATCCCGATCCTCGCCGGGCTGATCGGACTGTTCAACTCGTTCCGGATGATGCGGCTGCCTGACCCCAAACAGTCCGGCTCCGCCGAAGGCATGGTCCTGGGTTGACCACCCAGGGTCGACTGGAAACGCCTGTGGCAGATCGCGAGTCAGCAGCGGACGATTCGGTGGTCCGAGGGTGAGCGCGATCGCCGTGGTTTTCGCGGCCCTCGTCCTGGCCTTCAGTGTCGCCGCCGGCTGGTTGAGCAGGGTGTACGTGACCGCGCCGATCGTGTTCGTGGTGGCCGGGGCGGTGATCTCGGCGGTGTCCCCGTCCGCGGGCGTGGACGCGGCCGAGGGAATCAAGGTGGTCGCGGAGCTGACTCTGGCGTTGATCCTGTTCCACGACGCGGCGCAGGTACGGCCGCGGCAGATCGAAGCCGACCGCGGGTTGGTCCTCCGGTTGCTGCTGGTGGGTTTGCCGCTGACCGTGCTGTTCGGTTTTCTCGCGGCGCGACTGGTGTTCCCGGCGATGCCGGTGATGGTGGCGTTGCTGCTTGCCGCGGCGTTGGCACCGACCGACGCCGGCCTGGGTGCGGCCACCGTGTTGAACCCGGTGGTGCCGGTACGAATTCGCCGGGCCCTGAATGTGGAGAGTGGTCTGAACGATGGGCTGATCACCCCGGTGGTGTTGTTCGCGATCGCCGCGGCTGCCGGCGAGGAGGGGTTGAGCGCGGGCGTCAGCGCGGTCCAGGGACTGTTCGAGCTCGGGGTTGGTGCTGCCGTGGGAGCCGCGGTCGGCGCCGGCGGCGGCCTGCTCCTGGGTTGGTCACGCCGTCGCGACCTGAGCACCCCCGACACCAGGTCCCTTGGCGTGCTGGTGCTGCCGATTCTGGCGTATTGCCTCGTGGCGGTGGTCGGCGGCAACAGTTTCGTGGCCGCCTTCGTCGCGGGAACCGCGTTCACCGCGGCGGCCTCCTGGGTTGATCAGGAGGTGTCGGCGTTGGACCGGACGGAGGGGTTGTCCGAACTGTTGGGGTTCGCGGTGTGGCTGGTCTTCGGTGTTGCGGCGCTGCCGCTGATTCAGGACCACGTCGGGTGGCGCGAACTGCTGTTCGCGGTGTTGTCGCTGACGGTGTTTCGAATGGTTCCGGTGGCGGTGTCGTTGATCGGATCCGGGCTGCGGGCAAGAAGTGTCGCGTTCATCGGCTGGTTCGGCCCTCGTGGCCTGGCGACTGTGGTGTTCGCGTTGCTGGCTGTCGAGGATCTGGAGGTGGACGATTCGCTCCGCATCGCAATTTCGGTCACTACCGTCAGCAACGTCCGCTACCACTTCCAGGAAATCGGCCCCTGGTCTTGATCCACGTATTTTGGCCTGCTCGTGCATGATCCCATGTATTATTGTTCATGCGAGGCCCGCGAGCACACGCCCGGGGTTGAATCTACCGTTATCTCATGGTACATCGCGCCCTGCGCTGTTCGGAGGAGCCCTGCTTGCTGTCGCTAGCCCGTCGGTTCTGGTCCTGGTTGTGTTCCCCCAGCCGCAGGTGCACCGCGACCCGTCGCGGCCGGCTGAGGCTGGAGGAACTGGAAACGCGTACCACGCCGAGCATCTTTTTCTCCCCGCAGTTCGGGGTCGAGTCGGCCATCGCTGGGCAGGCCATCTCCTACGCCCAGCTCCGCGTGATCTTCTGGGGCTCCTACTGGACCGCCGCCAACACGCCGACGACCCCCTATTCCAACTGTCACCTCCAGCCCCTTCCTGAGCGACCTGGTCGCAGTACGGCAGCAACGGTGCCAGTCGCCTACGACGGTTCGCTCCGGGACGCCGCATCACCAGCCGCGTGAACCGCTTCAGCGACGCCGACATCCAGGGAATCATCAACGACGCCATCGCCCGGCTCGGCGTTGCCGACCGGCACCACGGGGACAATCACGCCAATCTACGCCGTCGTCACGCCCCCGGCATCGCGTCGAATCGGCCGGACACCCTCGGGTACAACAACTTCTACTTCCACGGCGCCCGGCACGTCGAGACGGAGATCTCTGGATCGGTCTCCAGCCAGAACACCACCGTCAGCGACTCCTCCTACATCTTTTCGCACGAGGTGGCGGAGGCGATGGTGAACGGCACCACGGTCACCCCGGCGCCCAGTTCTTCACCGGCGGCGGCGACGATCAGATCGGCGACGCCGAGGCCCAGAACTTCAGCCACCTACCCCAGCAGCGGCCTCGCGTGCAATCGTACTGGTCGCAGCACCTCGGGGCCTACGTCATCCCGACCAGTCGCAACGCAGAGCTTCACGCTCCTGGGCAGCACCCTGTTCGTCTATGGCGACCAGCTCGGCTTCGATTACAGCGACAACGTGACCATCAGCACGGACCTGGCCGGAGGCATTCAGGTCAACCTGAACGGCGAGGTGGCGAACTTCGACCCCGTCGATGTCTCGGTGACGGCTGTCCAGGTAATGACGGGCGAGGGATCGACACGGTGACCGTGAACCCGGGGGTGAGCCTTCGGTAACCGCGACCAACCAGCCGAACAACCTGGTGCGGTCGAACCAGCCCAACGGCTCGGTGGTCTTCACCACGCCGACCAACGTGGGCGGCAACGTGAGCCTATCGGCCAACCTGGCCTACGAGTTCCGGCCGCTGGGCACCTTCGTCGGCACCTTCCAGACGTCCGAGCCAGGCACCGGCCACAGCTTCTTTTACTCCCTGGTCAACGACGGTGTCGGTCCGAACGACAACAGCTCCTTCACTTACATCAACGGCCAGTTGCTCACCGCCGATGCCTTTGACTTCGCGGCCAAGTCCAGCTACAGCGTCCGCGTCCGCAGCACCGACGAGATTGGCCGAATCACCGACCAGACCATCACGGTCAACGTCCTGGACAACCCGGACCTGACACGGACCAACCGCACCCTGTTCGTCAACGGCACGGGCAACGACGTCTTTAACTTCGCTGCCGGAGCCTTGCGCCACAACATGACCCTGGACGGCACCGCGCCGATTCCGCCTCGGTGGACACGGTCGCCTTCATGGCCGGCTCTGGGAAAAACCGCGCCTACCTCTCCGGCCCCGGCGGGACGCAGAACACCTTCACGGTGTCCCCCGGGCGTGCCTCGATCAGTGGCTCGGGCTACAGCGTCCACCTGACCCTGAGCAAGGTCTCGACGGTCGTCGCCTTCGCCGGGCCCAACAACGTACGGGATGTACGACACCTCGGGGAGCAACACCTTCGTGGGGACCCCGACCTACGCCCTGTTCAGCGGCAATGGATTCAGCAGTGGGGCCTACGGCTTCAAGGCCGTTTACGCCTTCGCCGCCGCCGGCAGTAGCGACACTGCCGGGCTCTACGACGCGGCGGGCAACAACACCTTCGTGGGCACGCCGACCTCCAGTTACTTCCTCGGGACCGGCTACTACAACCAGGCCAACGGGTTCAAGAACGTGTTCGCCTTCGCGGCAGGGGGCGGCAACGACCTCGCCGGGCTGTACGACACGGCCGGCACTAACAGCTTCGCGGCAGCGCCGACCTTCGCCTACTTCACCGGCAGCGGCTTCTTAAACGAGGCCATCGGCTTCAAGACGGTCCTGGCCTACGCCGCCGCGGGGACAACCGACACCGCGTCGCTGGTTGACACGGCCGGGAATGCCGCCTCTACGCCTCCCCCAGCGCCAGCATCCTCGGCGGCAGCGGCTTCACCAACGAGGCCATTGGTTTCAAGACGGTCTACGCCTTCGGCGCGGGAGGCGGCAGCAGCATGGCCGATCTACGACTCGTCGGCCAGCGACACTTTCAGCGGCAGCGGGGTCAACGGCACGCTGGCGGAGGGGACGGGTCAGACGCTCGCCGTCCAGGGGTTTGGGACGGTGCGCATCC
>CAVOJB010000021.1:0-13558 GCA_963696175.1 uncultured Actinomycetota bacterium | reverse complement strand
TCATCGGACGCGCTTTGACGGCGGTCGCGGAGTTGGATTTGGTCACGGGGTGCCGTCCCTTCAGCAGAAGCCGGGGGTGTTCAACCAGGCGTCACCGGGGTCGGAGCCGCCCTCGCGCACGACGGATGCCTCGATCAGGCCGTAGGGCCGATCGGCGGCGATGAAGACCTCGTTGTTGTTCTCCACGCCGAACGGCGACAGGTCGACGACGAAGTGGTGCTTGTTGGGTGCGGAGAACTTGATCTCGGCCACCTCGGGTCGCGCCTCGAGCACAGCCTCGCCCATCTGGTACAGCGTCTGCTGCAATGCCTCGGAGTACTTGCTGGCGAACACCTCGAGCATCGTGCGCTTGATGTCGTCGTAGGCCTTGTTCCAGTCGTCGACATTTGTGTGTTCGTAGCGCCACCGCGCGGTCAGTGAGGTGGCCATGATCCGGTCCTCGGTCTCCTGCAGGGTCGTGTACTTGTCCTTCAGGAACCCCTTGAAGCCCGACCCCGTCGACTTGAGGATGACGAGATCCTGCACACCGGAGACGACCCACACCCGACGCTCGCCCGCGCTGTCATCGGTGGTGACCACGGTGGTGCGGAACTCGGGGCCGCGCCGGACGAACGAGTGGTCGTGCCCGTGACCGTCCACCTCGATGCGCTCCCAGGCGTACTCCTCGATGCCGATCCGGGCCGCATTCGCCTTCGGTGCGGTGTCGAGGAAGTGGGCGCCGAGGCTGATCCCGAACTGCTCAGGGGAGCTGACGCCCTTCTCCTTGGCGAAGGCGAAGGCGGTGTTCTTCTGGGTGTCGGTCGGCAGCACGTCGGCCTGATCGCCGGTGATGTGCGCGTCGCGGAAGTCGCCGCGCAGCGATGTCGACACGTTCAGGTCGCGGATCTCATGCCGGTCGGTGTCGCGATACACGCGCACGACCCGGTTCTCTGCCTTCCCGTACTGGTTCGGTCCGAGGGCGATGCCCATTACTGCTCCCTTGCTGTGGTCTCGATCCCTGGTTCTGTCACGGTTCGGTGGTGAGCACCCGACTGCCCGCACCTGACAAGGAGCCGACACATGACTGAGTTGTTCTGCAACGGGGGAGCGATGCGGGGTGGGACCCTCCATCACAACGTTTCCGTGCACGCTTTCCTCGGTACCGTCCGGACCGCCCCCAACTACCGGTTCTATTCCGTGCGGGATGAGTTCCCTGCGCTAGCTACTGACCGAGTCCGGCGGCAAGTCGATCGAGGGCGAGCTCTATGACGTTCCGATCGAGAACATTCGTACCGACTTCCTGCCCGAGGAGCCCGAGGAGCTCGAGCTCACCGTGATCGAACTCGAGGACGGCCGTTCGGTTCTCGCGGTCGGACTGCGTCCAGGGCTGGTGCAGGCCAGGGCCGCTGAGCTCACCGACATCACCGACTACGGCGGCTGGCGACGGTACCGAGGACTGCCCGACCCCGATTAGCACATCGGCCTCTTGACTGGCCTCCTGACCGAATGAGAAGCGAAAGAACAACGCATGGATTCCCTTGACTACACCGTGAACTGCTCGATCCTGTTGACCGACCTGCCACTGCTGCAGCGACCGCAGGCGGCGCGGGACGCCGGGTTCGACGCTGTCGAATTCTGGTGGCCGTTCGACGCCCCGGTGCCGTCTGATCGCGAGGTCGACGCGTTCGTCCGTGCCGTCGAGGACGCCGGGGTGCAGCTGACCGGCTTGAATTTCGCGGCCGGAGACATGCCGGCCGGCGACCGCGGGCTGCTGTCGGACCCGGCGCACACGCTGGCGTTCCGCGACAACATCGACATCACCGTGGGCATCGGAGAACGCCTGGGCACCAAAGCATTCAACGCCCTCTACGGAAATCGGGTCGAGGGCGTGGCGCCGGACAAGCAAGACGAGACGGCCACCGAGAATCTGGCGCTGGCGGGTAAGGCGGCCGATCGTATCGGTGCGGTGGTGCTCGTCGAGCCGGTCAGCGGCGCACCGGCGTATCCGCTGAAGCGCGCCGCCGATGCCGTCGCGGTGATCGACCGAGTCGAGGCCGACCATGGTGTCGGGTCGCTGCGACTGCTTGCCGACCTGTACCACCTCGCGGTCAACGGGGACGATGTCGGCGCGGCGATCGATTCGTATGCCGCCCGCATCGGGCACGTGCAGATCGCCGACGCACCGGGGCGCGGCGAACCCGGCACCGGAACGCTTGACATCCCGGGCTATCTGGACCAGCTCGCCGGACACGGGTACCGCGGCTATGTCGGGCTCGAATACAAGTCGACCCGCGAGGACACCTTCGACTGGTTGCCCCGCGAACAGCGCGCGTCGCGCGCTGGCCTCTGAGACACACCCACCACTACTGACGGAATCGAGGAGACTCGTGAGCACTATCGCATTCATCGGACTCGGAATCATGGGCAGCCCCATGGCCGTTCATCTCGCCAAGGCCGGGCACAAGGTCGTCGGCTTCGACCGTTCGCCGGAGCGCGCTGCGCCTTTGGTGGAGGCCGGCGGTACCGCTGCCGACTCCATTGCCAAGGCGGTGGCGGGCGCCGATGTCGTCGCCGTCATGGTCCCGGATTCACCCGACGTGCAGGCCGTGCTCGCCGAGGAGAACGGAGTATTCGACAACGCACCGGCCAGCGCGCTGATCATCGACTTCTCCAGCATCCGACCCGATGTCACCAACACTCTCGCCGCGCAGGCCGCCGAACGCGGCTTTCGAATCATCGACGCACCCGTCTCCGGAGGCGAGGCCGGTGCCATCAACGCCGCGCTATCGATCATGGTCGGCGGCACCCCAGAGGATTTCGAGTCGGCAAAGCCGATCCTCGATGTCGTCGGGAAAACCGTGGTCCACGTGGGCCCGAACGGCTCCGGACAGACGGTCAAGGCAGCGAACCAGCTGATCGTCGCCGGAAACATCCAACTGCTCGCCGAGGCGATCATCTTCCTCGAGGCCTACGGTGTCGACACCAAAGCCGCGGTGGAGGTACTCGGCGGGGGGCTCGCCGGCTCGGCCGTCCTGAATCAGAAGGCACAGAAGATGCTGGACCGGTCCTTCGAACCCGGATTCCGGATCGAATTGCACCACAAGGACCTCGGCATCCTGACCACCGCGGCTCGCGCGGCCGGTGTGGTGGCGCCACTCGGCGCCGTCGTCGCCGAACTCATGGCCTCCGCGCGAGCGAATGGCGATGGCGGACTTGACCATTCAGCACTGCTGCGCGGAGTCGAGCGGCTCTCGGGCCACGGCTCGCAGTGACCTTGTTCAAACTAATTTTCATTGATGGAGAACTGACATGCCTCGTATGCGCGCCGTCGACGCCGCCGTTGCCATTCTCGACAAGGAAGGCGTCACCACCCTTTTCGGGCTTCCTGGAGCGGCGATCAACCCGTTCTACTCCGCCCTGCGTGACCACGGCGGCATCAAGCACATCCTGGCCCGGCACGTCGAGGGCGCCTCGCACATGGCCGAGGGTTACACCCGGGCGAAGGCCGGCAACATCGGGGTCTGCGTCGGCACCTCCGGACCGGCCGGCACCGACATGATCACCGGCCTGTACTCGGCGTCCGCGGACTCCATCCCGATCCTGTGCATCACCGGGCAGGCCCCCGTCGCCCGCCTGCACAAGGAGGACTTCCAGGCCATCAATATCGCGGACATTGCAGCCCCGCTGACGAAGATGGCCATGACGGTGATGGAACCCGCGCAGGTGCCGGGGGCCTTCCAGCAGGCGTTCCATCTGATGCGGTCCGGACGCCCCGGCCCGGTGCTGATCGACCTGCCGTTCGACGTGCAGATGACCGAGATCGAATTCGACCCGGACACCTACGAGCCGCTGCCGGTCTATCAGCCGCGGGCCACCCGGGCGCAGGCCGCGAAGGCCCTGGACATGCTGCAGGCCGCCGAGCGGCCGCTGATCGTCGCCGGTGGCGGCATCATCAACGCCGACGCCTCCGACCTGCTGGTCGAGCTCGCGGAACTGCTCGACGTCCCGGTGATCCCGACCCTGATGGGCTGGGGGACCATCCCGGACGACCACCCGCTGATGGCCGGGATGGCCGGTCTGCAGACCTCCCAGCGGTACGGCAACGCCACCATGCTGGCCTCCGATCATGTGCTGGGCATCGGGAACCGGTGGGCGAACCGGCACACCGGCGGCCTCGACACCTACCGGCAGGGCCGGACCTTCGTGCACATCGACATCGAACCCACCCAGATCGGCCGGGTCTTCCCGCCCGACTACTCGATCGTGTCCGATGCCGGCGCCGCGTTGACCGAACTGGTGGCCGTGGCGCGGGAACGCCGCGACGCGGGGGAGCTTCCGGACCGGTCCGACTGGGTGGAGGCGTGCCAGGAACGCAAGCGCACCATGCACCGGCGCACCCACTTCGACAACATTCCGATCAAGCCGCAGCGGGTGTACGAGGAGATGAACAAGGCCTTCGGCCGGGACACCCGGTACGTGTCGACCATCGGACTGTCGCAGATCGCGGCCGCCCAGTTCCTGCACGTGTACAAGCCGCGAAACTGGATCAACGCAGGGCAGGCCGGCCCGCTGGGCTGGACGGTGCCCGCCACCCTCGGGGTGTGCGCCGCCGACCCGGACGCCACCGTGGTCGCCCTCACCGGCGACTACGACTTCCAGTTCATGATGGAAGAACTTGCCGTCGGCGCCCAGTTCAACCTGCCCTACATCCACGTGCTGGTGAACAACGCCTACCTCGGCCTGATCCGGCAGTCCCAACGCGGCTTCGACATGGACTACTGCGTCCAACTGGCATTCGACAACATCAACACCTCGTCCAACGAGGAGATCGCGGGTTACGGCGTCGACCACTTCAAGCTCGCGGAAGCGTTGGGCTGCAAGGCCTTGCGGGTGCAGGACCCGGCCGAGATCCTGCCGGCGCTGGAAACGGCGAAGAAGCTCATCGTGGAACACCGCGTTCCGGTGCTGGTGGAAATCGTCCTCGAGCGGGTCACCAACATCTCCATGGGCACCGAGATCGACAACGTGGTGGAGTTCGAGGAACTCGCGCTGTCCGCGAAGGACGCCCCCACCGCCGTCATCTCGATGCTGGACTGAGGCGGACACCGTCATGCACGTGTTGCTCGCCCCGGACAAGTTCAAGGGCTCCCTGACCGCAGCCGAAGTCGCGGACGCCCTCGCCGAAGGACTTGCAGCGGGGAACCCGTCCTGGCACATCACGTGTGCTCCGGTAGCCGATGGCGGAGACGGAACGGTCGCGGCCGCCGTCGCCGCCGGCTGGATGCCCGTCGCGGTGAAGACCACCGGGCCGACGGGTCGGCCCATTGCGACCTTGTATGCGGTGCGCGGATCGACGGCCGTGGTCGAACTCGCCTCGGCGGTCGGACTGGTGACCCTCCCGGGAGGTGAACTGGACCCGCTGGGTGCCAGCACATTTGGACTCGGCACCGTCATCAGGCACGCGCTGGATCAGGGTGCTCGCGAGATCATCGTCGGTGTCGGCGGCAGCGCGTCAACCGACGGCGGCGCCGGGATGCTGCAAGCACTCGGCGTCCGCATTCTCGATGCCGAGGGAAACGACGTCGCACCCGGCGGTGCGGCGCTGCGCCACGCCGCCCGGGTGGATCTGAGCGGCCTGCACCCGGCAGCGCGCGGGGCGCATTTCCAGCTGGCCTGCGACGTCGACAATCCGCTGCTCGGTCCGACCGGCGCCACCGCCGTCTACGCACCCCAAAAAGGCGCGGATGCAGAAGAACTGGTTGTGCTCGAGGACGCCATGACTCAGTGGGCGCGGGTCGTGCGCACCGCGACCGGCCGCGACGACAGCCACACCCCAGGGGCGGGCGCGGCAGGGGGAACCGCCTTTGGCGCGATGTCTGTGCTCGGGGCCACGACCCGGCCCGGGATCGACACCGTCCTCGACCTGATCGACTTCCGGCGCAAGCTGGCCGGGACCGACCTCGTCATCACGGGTGAGGGATCGCTGGACGCGCAGAGCCTGCACGGCAAGGCGCCCATCGGAGTGGCCGCGGCAGCCGGCGAGGCCGGCGTGCCCGTTCTCGCGGTGGCGGGACGCAGTGTGCTCAGCGACATTCAATTACAGAACGCCGGAATTCGCATGGCATACACGCTCGCCGAGCTGGAGCCCGACATTCACAAATCGATCGCGAATGCGGCCGAACTGCTGCGCCGGATCGGACGCACAATCGCGGCAGCGTCGACCGACTTCGTCACCACGAGACATGAAGGAGAATCATGACCACGCACGACTTCACCGCGCTACCCGACCTCGCCTCACGCGCCCTCGGCGCCAATGTGTCCGCGGCGAACGACGAACTGTTCGCGCAACGGGAAAATCTCATCCGGCCCGAAGCTCCGTTCTTCGACCCGAACGAGTTCGGGCACAAGGGAAAGGTGTACGACGGATGGGAAACCCGTCGCCGCCGCGACGACGGTCACGACTACGCCATCGTACGGCTCGGCACACCGGGAATCATCCACGGAATCATCGTCGACACTGCGTATTTCAAGGGCAACTACCCGCCGTTCGTCTCGATCGAGGCGGCCTCGATCGAGGGATATCCCTCCGTCGAGGAGAGCATGAGCGCGGACTGGCAGACCATCGTCGAGAAGTCCCCGGCAGAAGGTCACACCGCCAACGCCTATGCGGTGGCCGACCGGCACCGGTGGACTCATGTGCGACTCTCGATCTATCCCGACGGTGGGGTCGCGAGGCTGCGCGTACACGGCGAGGTAGTACCGGATCCACGGTTCCTCGACGGAACCCTGGACCTGCTGGCCGCGGAAAACGGTGGCCGGCTGGTCGGCTGCTCGGACGCGTACTATGCCTCTCCGGCGAACATCATCCTTCCCGGCCGGGCCCGCAACATGGGGGCACCACCGCAATCCCATCACCCCACTGCAGAACAGCATGGAAGAGGTCGTTCATGAATTCCGAACCGGATGCCACCCCCTCGCCTACCACAACTCGCTCGCAGCAACCCCCGGCCCACCCCCACCTACCCCACCTACCTCACCTGCCTCACCTGCTGCATGAACACCCCGACCCGATCATGCATCAACCACCTGCCTCGGCACTGGCCACACCGGGGTTGCCCGCCGTCAGCGAGCGGCTCTACAACCAGGACCTCGCTCCCACCAAGGTGGAGGGCCGCAGGTGGAGCGCCTACAACATCTTCGCGCTGTGGGCCAACGACGTGCACAGCCTGGGTAACTACGGCTTCGCCCTCGGTCTGTTCGCGCTCGGCCTGGGTGGCTGGCAGATCCTGTTATCTCTCGGCATCGGCGCCGTTCTGTTGTTCTTCCTGCTGAGCTTGTCCGGCTTCATGGGAATCAAGACCGGCGTCCCGTTCCCGGTGATGAGCCGCATCGCCTTCGGCATCCACGGCGCCCAAATCCCGGCCCTGATCCGCGGCGCCGTCGCCATCGTCTGGTTCGGCATCCAAACCTACCTGGCCTCCCTGGTGCTGCGCGTGTTACTGATCGCCCTGAGCCCCGGGCTCAAGGACATGGACCACAACTCGATCCTGGGCCTGTCCACGCTTGGCTGGCTGACCTTCGTATTCCTGTGGATCGTGCAGAGTCATCATTGTCCGCTACGGCATGGACATGATCCGCAAGTACGAGGCGTACGCCGGCCCCATCATTCTGGTCACCCTGGCCGCCCTCGCGGTGTGGATGTTCACCAACGCTGGCGTCGATCGCCTGGTCCACCCCGGACAGCCTCACCGGCGGTGCCATGTGGCGGGAGATTTTCGTCGGCGGCGCGCTCTGGGTTTCGATCTACGCGACCTTCCTGCTGAACTTCTGCGACTTCACCCGCAACTCCAAGAGCCGTCGGTCCATCGTCAAGGGCAACTTCTGGGGGATTCCGCTCAACGTGCTGCTCTTTCGGTCTCATCGCCGTCGTGCTGGCCGGCGCCCAGTTCAAGATCAGACGGCGTCTTCATCGCCAGCCCCGCGGACATCGTGCAGACCATCCCGAATACGTTCCTGCTGGTGATCGCCGCGCTGGCGTTGCTCGTGCTGACTATCGCGGTCAACCTGATCGCCAACTTCGTCGCCCCTATCTACGCGCTGACCAACCTGTTCCCCAGGAAACTCAACTTCTTCCGCGCCGGCCTGCTCAGCGCCGTCATCGGCCTAGTCATCCTGCCCTGGAACCTCTACGACAACCCGGCAGTGATCAACTACTTCCTGGGTGGCCTGGGTGGCCTGCTCGGCCCACTGTTCGGCGTCATCATCACCGACTACTGGCTGATCCGCCGGACCAAGATCAACGTGCCTGAGCTCTACACCGAAGACACCCACCGCAACCTACTTCTACCGCGGAGGCGTCAACCCGCGTGCCATCGCCGCGTTCGTCCCCGCCGCCATCGTCGCGCTTGCGATCGCCTTCGTCCCGTTGTTCAAGCCGGTGTCCCCGTTCTCCTGGTTCTTCGGAGCTGGCATCGCGGCGCTGAGCTACTACGTCTTGGCCGACCGTCACCGCGACTACCGACGACGTCTCGGGCGAGCCGATCGCCATCCCCAGCGTGCACTGACCCACGGCACGCCGCCCGCCGACGCGAAAGACCAAACCGATGCGCATCCTCGTCGTCAATGTGAACACCACCCAGTCCATGACCGACTCCATTGCCGCCCAGGCCCGGACCGTCGCGGCACCCGGCACCGAGATAATCGAACTCACGCCCCGCTTCGGCGCCGAGTCCTGCGAGGGGAACTTCGACAGCTACCTGGCCGCCATCGGTGTAATGGACCGGGTGCTCGCCTATCCGGACCCGTTCGACGCCGTCATCCAGGCCGGCTACGGCGAACACGGCCGTGAGGGGCTGCAGGAGCTGCTGGACGAGCCGGTGGTGGACATCACCGAGGCGGCCGCGAGTACCGCGATGTTCCTGGGGCACAAGTACTCGGTGATAACCACGCTGGACCGGACGGTGCCGCTGATCGAGGACAGGCTGAAACTGGCCGGACTCGACGCGCGCTGCGCCTCGGTACGAGCCAGCGGGCTGGGCGTGCTCGAGCTCGAGGAGGACCCCGCCCGTGCGGTGGCAACGATCGTGGAGCAGGCAGCGCGGGCGGTTGCCGAGGAGAAGGCGGAGGTGATCGTGCTCGGCTGCGGCGGCATGGCGGGGCTGGACGAGCAGATCCGCAAACGGACCGGCGTCCCGGTCGTGGACGGCGTCGCGGCCGCGGTGACCATCGCCGAGTCCCTGGTGCGTCTGGGCCTTAGCACGTCCAAGGTGCGCACCTTCGCGGCCCCAAGGCCCAAGAAGCTCACCGGCTGGCCGCTGGGCTAGATCGAAACCCCGGAACGCGCCCCGCTAGTCAGATCACGAACCAACAAGGAGCAGCAAATGTCGAACCCCAGCCCCGGATACTCGATCACGGTCCGCGTGACCGCCCCGGTCGGTGCCGGCACCACCGCTGCCCTGGCCGGGGCGGTGGCGTCGGTCGTGTTCGACGCAGCGGTTGCACCGGCGGTCGCCGCAGCGGTTCGTGAGGTTGCCGGTAAGGGTGGTGAGTCCGATGTCTGACAGGTTGGACCTGCTGTTTCGCGCACCGCGGGTGATCACGGCGGCCGGCGAGGTGGCGCGCTGTATCGGGGTGCGGGACGGTCGAATCGTCGTCATCGAGCCCATCGACGCCGAACTCGGACGCCGACGAGGTGGTCGAACTCGGCGACGACGAGGTCCTGATCCCCGGTCTGGTCGACACCCACGTGCACGTCAACGAACCGGGACGAACCGCGTGGGAAGGGTTCGCCAGCGCGACACGCGCGGCCGCGGCCGGCGGTGTGACCACGATCGTCGACATGCCACTCAACAGCATCCCTCCGACCGTCGACGTCGAGGCATTGGCGGTCAAGCGGCGGGTGGCGGCCGACCAGGCCTACGTCGACGTCGGATTCTGGGGTGGTGCGGTGCCGGGCAATGTTCCGGACCTGCGTGGGCTGCACGACGCGGGAGTGTTCGGCTTCAAGTGCTTCCTGCTGCACTCGGGCGTGGACGAGTTTCCACCGCTCGATCCGGAGGGACTCGAACTGGCCCTGAAAGAAATCGCGTCGTTCGGCGCGATGATGATCGTGCACGCCGAAGACGCGCAACGCAATCGACCGTGCGGCCTCGCCCAGGGGCGACAACTACACCGACTTCCTGTCGTCGCGGCCTCGCGGCGCCGAGAACCTCGCGATCGCCGAGGTCATCGAACTGGCGAGGTGGACGGGTTGCCGGGTGCATATCCTGCATCTATCCAGCTCCGACGCACTTCCGATGATCGCGTCCGCGCGCCGGGACGGCGTCAAACTCACGGTGGAGACGTGCCCGCACTATCTGTCGTTCGTGTCGGAAGAGATTCCGGCGGGCGCGACTCAGTTCAAGTGCTGTCCACCGATCCGCGAGGCCGGCCAACCGGGAACTGCTGTGGCAGGGCCTGGCCGACGGTGTCATCGACTGTGTCGTGACCGATCACTCGCCGTGCACCGTCGACCTCAAGAGATTCGACATCGGCGACTTTGGAGTCGCCTGGGGCGGCATCGCCTCGCTGCAGATTTCGCTGTCCGCCGTGTGGTCGGAGGCGAAGCGACGCGGCTACAGCCTGAACGACGTGGTCCGGTGGATGGCGGAGAACCCGGCCCGGCAGGTCGGATTGAACACCAAGGGCCACATCGCCCTCGGGTATGCCGCAGACTTGGCGGTCTTCGCACCGGACGAGGCCTTCATCGTCGATGTGGCAAAGCTCCAACACAAGAATCCCGTCTCCGCCTACGACCGGCGACCGCTCGCCGGAGTCGTGCGCAGCACCTGGCTGGCCGGCAAGCGGATAGATCTGGACGAGGATCCGAGAGGACGCCTGCTCAGCCGGGGAATGGCGTAACGAACAACGCCGACGTCGATCACGCCCCTTTGTAGCGACGGATAATGTTCGTAGCCAGGCGGCGGCGTAGGCGCCAGCAGGTCGTCGGCCTTCGGATCACCGCCAGCAGCAGCAGCGTGCCGGCCTGGCTGGTCGCCCATCGCCGGCGGCCAGCAGGTCCAGCGCGGCGAGGATGCCGGCCGCCATGGCGGCCGAGCAGGCCGCCAGGTTGCCGGCGGAGGTCGGCGGCAGCAGCCGGGGCTGCCGGCGAGGCTGGCGGCTGGCTGGCCAGGTGGCTGGCGTAGGTGCTGGCAAAGCTCCAACACAAGAATCCCGTCTCCGCCTACGACCAGCAACCGCTCGCCGGAGTGGTGCGCACCACCTGGCTGGCCGGCAAGCGGATAGAACTGGACGAGGATCCAAGAGGACGCCTCTCGCCCGGAGGAATGGCGGCAGCCAACAACACCGACGTCGATTCGCCCCTTGTAGCAACGGATCATGCCGTACCGCCAATAATCTTCAGCAGCACGCCATTCCCTTCCTGTCTCGTCCAAGCGAAGATTCCGAGGGATGCCCCGCGCTTGCTGGAGTTCGCAATCTAGGTCTGGACGATCCCAGTCCAGATCGTCCAGTTTTACATTGCAATTTCGGTGGCGCACTGTCCGCCCTGAGCGTCGACACGGGGTTTTCATGCGTCGCCGACAGCGATTTGTCAGGTCAAGTACGTCGTTTGCATCAGATGAATCGGCGGCATCGTCAAGACAGTCGGTCGGTTGTGGATGCCTGCTCGGCCCGGTAGCGACTGCAGTGAACCGCCTATATAGCAACTCTGCATCTTCCATGTACCAGCGCGTACTTGTCGTCGTTAGTAACGCGATATCGGATCGCGAACACGTAACGCGATCACCAACGCCATCTTTGCCGGCGACGTAGGGGTCCAACTACGCTTGCGGCGCGGACGCCGGAATAGTCGTGCCTCTGGCTGAAACGCAGAAGTCGTTGCCCTCCGGATCGCGCAGCACCGTCCACGCCATGCCCAGCGGCGCCAGCTCGTGCTGCTCGACGACGACAGCACCTCGGTCGACCAGCCGCCGCACCTCCGCCTCGGGGTCGTCCGCCTCGAGGTCGAGGTGAAGGCGGATCCGCTCTCGCGCCGCGGCCGCGACACCCTGGAAGCCCAGCTCGACACGCCCTGCGTGCACGAAGACGTACTCCCCTAAGTCCTGGGTGATTTCACCCTCGTCGAGCGTTTCGGCCCACCACTCGGCGAGCGACCGGGGATCCCGGCGGATTGATCGTCACGGCGACGATCGAAAGACCCATATCGCCGTCTCAGCGGCGGGCGATGGCATCGCCGACGTTGTCCGTTGAACGACCGGGCGTTGACGCCAATAGAGACGAGTTTCTATACTGCCGCGGTCGTCCAAGTACCACCCCGACGCCATCCTCGACGCGGCACGTACGCTGCTGCTGCCCAAGGCCCCGCCGGGGTCATGGCACAAAGTGTCGCAACGGCACTCGGCGCCCGTGGGGATCGGATCTATCACCGGTTAAATGACAATCTGCTCCCGCAGGGTAAATGTCGGGCGAGTCGACTAGCGCAGAATCTGGTCGGTCCATAATTAAACGTGCCGATGCTAGACCGGGAGGCGCATCATGGCGGCGACCGAAGGGACCGTGCCGTTTCGTGGGTTCCGCACCTGGTACCAGGTGGTGGGCGAGTTGCCCGCGCCCGACGGCAAGCTGCCGCTGCTCGTGGTCAACGGCGGGCCGGGCTGCCCCATGACTACCTGCAAGACCTGGCATCCCTGGCCGATGAGAGCGGGCGCCCGGTCGTCTTCTACGACCAGCTCGGGTGCGGCCGTTCCGACCACCCGGACGATCCGGCCCTGTGGGTCATGGACACCTTCGTCGAGGAGGTCGCCGCCGTGCGAGAGGCGCTCGGGCTCAACCGGGTGCACCTCCTCGGCCATTCATGGGGAACCCAGGTCGCCCTCGAGTATGTGCTCGGCCGGCCGGCCGGGCTGGTCAGCCTGGTCCTGGCCTCCCCCTTGGCCAGCGCTCCGGTCTATGCCGCCGAGGCACGCCGGCTGAAGGAATCCCTTCCCCCCAGAAGTGCAGGAGGTCATCGACCGGCACGAAGCGGAGGGAACCACCGGCGACGACGCCTATGTGGAGGCCCACCATGGCCTTCTACCAGCGCTGGCTCTGCCGACTCGATCCGTGGCCCGATCACCTCATGCGCACCTTCACCGGCCTGCGCGAGGAGATCTACGGGGCCATGTGGGGCACGGAATGGAACATTACCGGCAACCTGAAGGACTGGGACGTCACTGCCCGCCTGGGCGAGCTGGACGTGCCCGTACTTCATCACCTCAGGTCGCCACGACCTCACGACCCCCGCCGTGGTCCGCCCGATCGCCGACGGCATCCGCGGCGCCGAGTGGGTCGTCTTCGAGCACAGCGCGCACGTGCCTCGATCGAGGAGTCGGAACGCTTCCGCCCAGGTCCTCGAGTCCTTCCTCAGCAAAGTGGAAGCAGCTGACCCAGGGCCCTAGCGCGATGCGGGTCACAGGCGTCGAAATCGGCAATGACGATCTCTGCGTCCTCGCGGCGGATCGGACCGCTAGCGTTTAGCCCCCCTTCACCGGGCATTTTTTCGGGCGGGTGTCACGGGAATCCGCTGGTCACAGGTGAGCTG
>CAVOJB010000020.1:0-18413 GCA_963696175.1 uncultured Actinomycetota bacterium | reverse complement strand
ATATTCCAGCATCATTTCAGCTGTCACTCCGGGCAGTCTCAAATCGTTTCCGTTTAAGGTTTCAAACGGTCGAGTGGTTGGCCTGCCTTCGACCCGTCAAGCTGGCGGCGGACGTTCGGACCGACTGGTTCAGCTCTCCTATCCGCAGCTAACCGCGGCGACCTCCCCGACCGAGCACGACACCAACCCCGGCCATCGGCCCCTGCTCAGGCAATCGGGATTTTTCTCCGCCTGTCCGTATCAGGCGGGGGATCTTGGGTTCTCTGTAAGGGGAGAAGGCGGGTGTAACGAGGAGCTCGCGGACGGCGACGTATGGGTCAGTCGTTCGAGGCCGGCATGTTCGCGTGGATTCGGTTTATCGGAAGCACCTGCCAGCGAGCTGGGGTGTGGTGGTCGGTCCGGTGGTCCGGGCCATTGTTTCGTGGGTCCGGGAAACGGAGTTGTGCGGTCGCAACTTCGGCGCTCGCATATCGGCGGCCGTATCACCCGGTTCGGGTTTGATCTCTGGTTGACCGCTTACTCTGCCGATTGATGACACGTGTTCAGGAAGGTTCGGGCAAGGACATGCAGCTTCGACGGATGTACTTCTCGCTATGCGCGGTCGTCTTGGCGGTTGCGGCACCGAGCATCATCGCCCGGCCGGCCAACGGAGCACCGTCGGCCGCACCGTCGGCCGCGGTCACATATTCGGGCACCTATTACCTGATCCATCACGACACGGTTCCCGACGAGACCGTGCCGTTCCTGCAGGTCGGTAATGAGCTGTTTCGACTGCACTTCGCCAAGGATCCGCACTACCACGTCCGCAGCCACGTGACGGTGACAGGCGCACGGAGGGGCCACGACGTGACGGTGACGCGATCCCTAGCAGCCAGCTACCACCCCATTGGCTGCAGCGCCCGGTGCGACCGGTGCTCGGAGCGTCCTGATCATGCGGGTGTTCTGGGCTTCCACCGACACGGTCACCGAGGCCCAAGCCGTCAACCAGGTCGCAGGAACCGACAACGCCTTTCTACCAGGAGGATTCGTACGGGCAGCTGGCGCTGACTGCTACTGCGACGGCGACGTGGCTGCAGGTCGCCGCCCCGAGCAACTGTGACGACATCGGAACGTTGCAAACCGAAGCGTACAACGCGGCAGTCGCGGCTGGTTACAATCCCGATGCCTACGACCACGACATGATTTATCTGTCGTCCAATGACTGCTCGGGCCGCAGTTGGGGACAGATAGGGGGTAAGTGGACATGGATCCAGGGGACGATGAACAATTATCGGACATCCCATGAGCTCGGGCACAACCTCGGTTTGTTTCATTCGCATTCGCTGGCCTGCGTGGACGGCGGCACCAACCCGGTTGCCATCAGCGATAGTTGCACGTTGAACGAGTACGGCGACACCTTCGACACGGAGGGCTATCCCTGGGCCGGAGAGAACGGCGACAATCACAACAACGCGTCGCAGAAATACACTTTGGGCTGGCTGACCGGCCGAATTCAGACCATTGCGTCGAACACTACCTTCGACCTTCCTGCGTACGAGAGCTCGGGCGCCGGGACCCGCGCCCTACTCATCGCCTCACCTAAACACACATATTTCGTCGAGAACAGGCAGCCCGTCGGATTTGATGCCGACCTTCCTGCCGGTGCGACGTCGGGGGCCGTGATACACATCTCCGACACGGTCAACGGGGGAAGTGACCTGCTGGACATGACGCCAACGAGCCCGTCGACCGGTGATGCCGCGCTGCCAGTTGGCGGATCCTGGAGCGACCCCGACGGCATCTTCAGGATCACCGTCACATCCGATGGTGCTTCAGGCTTGGTCGGCGCCGTGGCGTTCACTGCCACGTCTTACCCGTTGACGGTCAGCAAAGCTGGAACAGGAACCGGCACGGTCACCAGCGCTCCGGCTGGTATCAGTTGCGGGGCAACCTGCTCGGCCGGCTACGCCAGCGGCACGTCGGTCACCCTCACCGCCAACCCTGCCGCGGGGTCGACGTTCGCCGGCTGGGGGGCTGGCTGCTCGGGAACCGCGTTGACGTGTGTGGTGTCGATGACCGCCGCGAGCTCCGTCTCGGCGACCTTCGCCGCTGATGCGGCAAAGCCCGACCTGGTGGTGACGTCGTTGTCGTGGACGCCCGCCTCACCCGTCGCCGGTTCCGGCGTCACCTTTACGGCCACGGTGAAGAATCAGGGCACGGCCGCCACGCCAGCCGGCGTGAAGCATGGAGTGGCTTTCCTCATCGACGGGACCGAGGTCAGTTGGTCTGATACGGACACCGCTTCACTGGCCGCCGGAGCTTCGGTCATTCTCACTGCCACCGGGGGACCGAAGGGCACGGCGAGGTGGGCCGCGACCGGTGGGACCCACACTGTGCAGGCCTATATCGATGATTCGCATTTGATCGCAGAATCGAACGAGACGAACAACACGATGAACAAGTCACTCACAGTGGGGACGCGGACTGAGCCGGACCTGGTCGTGACGGCCCTGTCCTGGACGCCCAACCACCCGGCCGCGGGCGGCGCGGTGTTGTTCAAGGCCACGATCAAGAATCAAGGGACCACCCCAACGCCGGCGGGGGTCATCCATGGGGTGGGATTCCTGGTCGACGGGACGAACGTCGCCTTCTCCGACAGCGACACCACATCCCTGGCGGCGGGCGCGTCGACCACACTGACGGCCAACGGCTCCAGCGCGGGCCCGGCCAGCTGGCCGGCGACCCGCGGTAAACACACCGTCAAGGCGTGGGTAGACGATCAGAACCGTATCGTCGAAAGCAACGAATCGAACAACACCGCCAGTCTGCCGCTGACCGTGTACCGCTCGTCGGCTCCCGCCGCCGTCACAATCTCTACCGGAACCTTGCGGGCCGGGACGGTGAACTCGCTGATTACCGCCGATGGCGCCAACTATCAAGTGAACTCGACCTCGTCGGGCACACGGACCACGACCTGGTCGGCCACCGTGGCCAATATCCCGAACACTACCGGCGGCCTGCAGGTGACATATAAAGGTGCCGACTCGGTGAACGCTTCCCAAACGCTGTCGGTCTTCAATTACGCGACCAACGCGTGGGTCACCGCGAAGACCTCCACCGTCGGTCCCGCCGCCGTTACCTCCATCGTTGTCCCGACCGGGACACCGGCTGACTATGTCAGCGGGACCTCAGGAAACGGCTCGGTCAAAGTGCGGCTCAAAACGGTCAACCCGACGGCGTCGTTCTACACCAGCGGGGATCAACTCTCAGTCGGCTATCTGTAGGCGAGTGGGAAATGACGATGGACCTGGGGTCCGGTGCGATCAGGTGGCAGATCATGACTGACACCATTGATCGAGTGACGGCCGATGAGGCTGCGGATCAGCAGAGCTGAGAGGCACTTCTGGCCTCAGGGTCGGCCTCAGGGTGTGGGAATTTCGGTCGGGCTTTGGGTGACTTTAGGCCCTACGTGGCCACCCCCTGTCGCGTCCAGCATTGGTTCATGACGCAAACACAGCAACGAACCGACGAGCAGTCGGCTGAGATGATTCGAGATGAGCTGAGCGGGTCGCCGGCACTGGCCGGTTCGCACATCTTCGTTGCCGTCAGACGACGGCACCGCCACCCTTTACGGGTCGGTACCGCGCAGCGCGCAGGCCGAACTGGCCTTGCAGCTCGCGCTGTCGGTGCCGGGGATCGTCTCCGTCGCGCAGGAGATGTTCGTGGAACGCCCAGCTGGTATGGGCGACGTTGACATCGCCGGCCAGGCGACTCGGGCGCTGCGACGCACTCCGCGCGTCGAGAACATCCGGGTCACGGTGCACAACGAGACGCTGACGCTGACCGGCGACGTCGACTGGCAGTATCGAACGTGAGGCGGCCTGCCGCGCAGTTCGGGATATCGATTCTGTGCAAACCGTTGTCAACGCCATCGGCGTCCATACCGACGAACTGATGGCCGAACTCGAGTCGCGCATCGCGGCAGATCTGGCCGGGTACGTTTCACCGGCGGAGGTGAACATCCGGGCGTCAGCGAACAGCAGAGGGCAGATCACCCTGTCCGGTGCCGTGGCGACGTCGGCCATCCGAGCCCGAGTGCTGGAACTGGCCTGGGCCGTGCCGGGGGTCACCGGCGTCGTCGATGTGCAGTTGGCGATCGACCCCGCCATCTGGGCCGCCTCGGCCACTTCCACGGAACAGGAAGTTCGGCGGTGAGCACGTCGCTTCCGGTGGATCGGTCCGGAATGGAGATGCTGCCGTTCGAGGACTGCCTGTATCACCTGCGCACCGCCAGGATCGGGCGGGTGGCCTTCCTGTGGGACGGGTATCCGATCATTCTGCCGGTGACCCATGGCATGCAGGGCGATTCGGTGGTCTTCCGCACCAATGTCGGATCCAAGTTGGCGGCCGCGGACAACGAACTGCCAGTGGCGTTCGAGGTGGACGGCATCGACGTCGACCTCCGCGCCGGGTGGAGTGTCCTGGTCCGCGGCCAGGCCCACAGCATCGAAAAGCCGGAAGACGTCGAGCAGCTGCAGGCTGCTTGGGCTCTGGCCGTGGGCGGACGCCGTGAAACGCGATCATTGGGTTCGGATCAACGCCTATGAGATCACCGGCCGCCGCGATCCTGAAGCCAGCAGCACCGGTACGCGAGCCGACAGACCCATGGGGCATGATGACGATGAACCAGCAGGTGAACGTCATCGTGGTTGGTGTCGACGGTTCCGCGGCCGCCGAGGCGGCCGCGGACTGGGCCGCTGACGAGGCCGAACGCCGACGGGCCGGGCTGCACCTGGTGCGGGCGTATTCGATACCCATCGGGTACGCGGGCCCCGGTGCCATCATTTCGCCGCTGGTCTTCGACGAGGCGCGCCACGCCGCCGAAGCCAGCCTGGAACGCGGTGAAATCCAAGCTGCTGAAGCAACATCCCGGCTTGGACGTGCGTGTCAGCGTCGGCTTGACCACACCGTTCGCGGCGTTGCGGGACGCCTCCGAGCATGCGCTGCTCACCGTCGTCGGATCGCATGGCACCGGCGTCTTCAGCGAGACGATTCTCGGGTCGGTCGCCCTGAAGATCGCCAGCCACGGCCCGGCGCCGGTGGTGGTGTTGCGGACCGATCCGCACGACCGCCCGGCCGCGCCGATCAAACCGTCTGCGGCGGTGATGGTCGGTCTGGACGACTCACCCCAGTCCCAGTACGCGCTGGGGTTCGCCTTCGAAGAGGCGTCGCTGCGTGAGGTGCCGTTGGTGGCGGTGCACAGTTGGGACGACAAGCTGCTGAACAGTTTTCTCCGCGCCTATCCGTTGGACATCGACCGCGATGCGGTGGACGTCGAACAGGGCCGCCAGCTCGCTGAACAGCTGGCCGGCTGGTCGGAGAAGTATCCCGACGTGCCCGTCAGCCAGTTGGTCGTCCGCGGCACTCCGGCCGGGGCACTGTTGCGGACGTCGGCGAAGCTGACGCCGTGTCTGCTAGTGGTGGGCAGCCGCGGTCGCGGCGGCTTCACCGGACTGCTGCTCGGGTCCACCAGCGCCGAGATCCTCGCGTACGCCTCGTGCCCGGTCGCCGTCGTCCACAACAGGACAGACGGCGGCTGAACACAGCCGGAGCCGTTCGGGCCCTGCACAGCAGCAGCATCCTGCGGCTCCCCGTTAGGAGTGAGGCCGTCGGCCCGTCTTTAGTTGTACAGCACCGCGGCGCCGCCGAAAGCGCCGTGGGCAAGGTCCGACAAGGCCTGCGGTGCCTCCGCCATCGAATAGCCAGTGGTGGTCGCCCGGATGGCGAATCGGCCTGCCAGCCTCAGGAACTCTTCACCGTCGCGGCGGGTGTTCGCGGTGACACTGCGCAGCTGCCGCTCCCGGAAGAGTTCCCGCTCGTAGTCGATGGGCGGGATGGTCGACAGGTAGATGCCGGCCACGGCCAGCGTTGCGCCGTCGTCGAGGGCCTGCATCGCGACGGGAACCAGCTCGCCGGCCGGCGCGAACAAGATGGCGCCGTCTAGCGGCTCGGGCGGTGAATCAGTTGCGCCGCCGACGGAATCGACGCCCAATTGACGGGCCAGCGCCTGGTTGTGTTCGCCCCGCGTCAGGACGTGCACCCGCAAGCCCAGATGCAGCGCGATCTGGGCGGTGAGGTGGGCGCTGCCGCCGAATCCGTAGATTCCCAGTTTGCCTCCCGTCGGCACGGCGGCGGCCATCAGGGCGCGGTAGCCGATGATTCCGGCGCACAGCAGCGGCGCGGCCTGTTCGTCCTCGACCGAGTCGGGCAGCGCGTACACGAAGGCCTCGTCGGCCAGGCAGTAGTCGCTGTAACCGCCGTCGACGTCCCAGCCGGTGAAGCTGGCTTGCCGGCAGAGATTCTCGGCGCCTCGCCGGCAGTGTCGGCAGGTCCCATCGGTGGCCGCGAGCCAGGGGACGCCGACCCGGTCACCCACGGCGAACCGGGTGCTGCCCTTGCCGAGGCGAGAGACCCGGCCGACGATTTCGTGGCCCGGACTGACCCGTGGCCGGCGCGGCGGAAGGTCGCCCTCGGCCAGGTGCAGGTCGGTGCGGCACACTCCGCAGCAGCTGACCTGAACGAGCAGCTGCCCCGACATTGGCGTCGGCGTGTCCCGTTCGATGCGCCGCAACGGCCCCGAGTCGATCGGTCCACAGCGATCGACCACCCATGTCTGCATGATCGTCAGCTTCCCGCCGCGCCGGTCGGCCCGCCACTCGTGGGCCGACCGGCACGGCCAGTTTCCGCGCTTGGCCGGCGAGCGATTCGGCACCGACCTGCTGGCGGCAGTCGCACCCAACCTGGGTCGGCTCGTGCCGCGATCGCAGTGGGCTCTATCGAACGGCCCACTGCTGCGGGACTTTCGGCACTGTGATGGCGCCGGTTCAACGGGGCAGCATGAGGACACGTTCCGACCACGAATGCGCCGCACGCGCCGACAGGATTGGATTTTCCGATGAACGCAATCACCACCAATGTTGTCGTCGTGGGCGTCGGGAATTCCACCCCGTCGGCTGCCGTGGACTGGGCGGCGACCGAGGCCGGCCGCCGCGGCGCGACCCTGCAGCTGCTGCTGGCCTACGACGCGTCCGGTGCGCTGCCCAACCGCGGCGGCGCGATCCCTCCTGACCCGTTCCGGCAGGCCCGCGCCGCGGGCCTCGAGGCGCTGGCCGCTCTTCACGCGGCCCTGGCCGTCACCCACCCAGGGCTGCCGGTGACCACCGACCTGCGTCACGCCGTTGCCCACCGCGCCCTGGTGCGCGCCTCCGAGCATGCGCTGCTCACCGTCGTCGGGCACCATCGGAGCGGCAGTGCCAGGACAGCAGCGCTGCTGGGTTCCATCGCCGGCAAGGTCGCCGCCGGCGCCTACGGTCCGGTCGCCGTCGTCCCACACGAGGACCGCAGCCACCGAATCCCAGAACCGGGGGCCGGTGTGGGTCGGTCTGGATGGTTCAGCTGATTCGAACGACGCCTTGGCCTTCGCGTTGCAGGAAGCCTCGCTGCGCCAGGTCCCATTGGTTGCTATCCATTCCTGGAACGATCAGCCACACGCCGCGCTGCTGACCGGTTTTCCACTCGGATGTCGACCGGCAGCGACGCGCCCAGGAAGAACGCCTGCTGGCCGAACAACTGGCCGGTTGGTCGGATAAGTATCCGGACGTCAAGGTCGCGACAGTGATGCTGCGCGGCGCACCGGACGAGTCGATCGTGAACTACAGCAACAGCATCTCCTCGCAACAGCCGGCCGGCTCTGCTCGTGGTGGGCAGTCGCGGCCGGGACGAAATAACCAACCTGCTGCTCGGGTCCACCAGTCAGGCGCTCATCGCCCACGGGCCCTGCCCCGTTGTGGTCGCCCGCGCCACGTCCAGATCGTGACCGACCCGTGTCGATCGATGAAGACCGTGCACGGCCCGGGACGCCCGTTCCAACGGCGGGACGAATCACCAGTCGGTCGCCGGGGCCGGCTATCGGACACCGTCCGTACGGTCAAGGCCGCCGACCGCGACGACTTGGTCGAACTGCTGGGTCGCCGCCTGGGAGATCGGGTGCCAGCCGACGCGGTGGCTGCGTGTCTGGCCACCGCCATGGACCAGCTCGCCGGATCGGTGCATCCCCACGATCTTCCCGAGATGGCATTCCAGCTGGCCATGATTCGACTCGCCACAGCCGCCGACGCGCGCAAGACCCATCGCGGTAAGCCAGTCCCAAGCTCCTGACAGCGAATCGGGCGCGACTTCCGGCCCCGTGTATGAAAGGCCACACCGATGCACTCCGACCGGCACCAGAAGCCCCCTCCTCCGATCACCGGGTCCCGAGTCCGGCTGGGGCGGTGGCACAATCCGCTGGCTCGGCCGGCCGACAAATACCTACCGATGACTTCCGGCCTGATGCTGTTTCTCTGGATCGCGCTGATTCCCTTTGTCGCGGCGCAGGCATCCGCTGCCGCAGCCGGCGCCGAACGCGACGCCGCGGCCGAAGCGAAACAACTCACCACGGCCGAGGCCACGCTGCTACGAGCAACTCAACCCAGATACGACCCCCACGGGCTCATCCTCGCCGACGGAAGTGCCGGTGCAGGCCCGATGGGCGAGCAGCACCGGAGCGATCGGCAGGGGCGAAATCTCAGCCCCACCCGGACTTGATGCGGGAACGAAGGTCACGGTGTGGCTCACACGCGGCGGTGCCTTGCACCGTCCGCCGCGAACTCCGACAGCGGCGGGCACCCACGCCGTCCTGATCAGCGTCGAAGCCTGGTCGGGCTGCGGTCTGGTCCTGCTGGTTTGCAACTGGGCGCTGCGCCGAGCCGCCTGGCGGCGCAACATTCGGCGATGGGCAGCCGAATGGGCAGAACTTGGCCCGCGTTGACCCGCGACCGCCAGAACGGTGTGAGATTCCGAACGGTGATTCAAGTTTCAGGCCTTCGAGGCGGTCAGCGAGAGCCGTTCCGAGGCCCGACATGTCGCAGTTCGATGTCGACGGCGATGACGAACCGACCTGCGAGTCGAAGCCGGGGACAACAGCGGCTTTCATCAGTGCTCCCATTTACTCGGATTGGACACGCGCATGTCTTGGCGTCTTCTGATTGAAGTCGCAGACGACACCTGTGCGGCAGAGGCCAGAGTCCCGCAAACATCGCCCAGACGGGCCCGCGTTTGCCCGCAGCTGTCATCTACACCCGCGGCCAGGCGGCGCTTGTCCGGGCGGCGCGAGCAGCTGCACAGCAGGCTATCGGAATGGGGTCGACTGCCCGGTGACGCGGGATGGGTCGCGGCGGTGCGGGAGCCACTCCAGAACCACGACCAGCACCCCAGCGAGGAACATCAGCGGTTGAAGCACAGCGCATCTGCCGAGCAGCGCCCACTGCACGAGTATCCAGCCGCCCTGTGCACATCCGGGGCAGCCGCGTTCGCCGGATGGCCCATGGCTGCCGGGTCCATTCGGAGATCGCCGGGAAAGCCACCGGACCCGCAACCACGGCGAGCAGGAAGACGCTCGGCCACACCGAGGAGTGAAAAGGCTTTGCGTCAACCAGTCCGGCGGGCATCCCCGTGCCATCGCCCCCGATCAGACCGCCTCCCCGAGCGTTGCATCCAACGCAATCAGCGTCTCCAGTCCGATGTTGCTGCCGACGCAACGAGCGTCGCCAGTCCGTTGTTGCTCCCTCGCAACCACTTGCCAGCCGGTGGTACGAACCCGCGAGCGGTCGGCGTCATATCGATCGACCACTCAGCCGGCATGCTGTGCGACTGCGGGGCGATGGTTGGCGGTCGGGGCAGCGTCCCGGCGCAATGAAACAGGGGTGTGAAGCCGCCCGACGGTAATGACGGGGCACGCAGTCTTGCCCAGCACGGTCTCGGTGATCGGGCCGAGCCGGATGCTCCACCGGTCGGTGCTGTGGTGCGTTCCGAGCACGATGAGCTGAGCCCGCGTTGAGAAGCCGATCAGAGCGCGAGCCACATCATCGTGCTCCCAGAGGATCTCGACCGTGAGGCCCGGATTGGCGATGGCGACTGCATCGACCTGTGCCCACGTCGCCCGTCCCGATGAGCTTCCCGGGTGACCGCCGATGACGACGACAAGTTTCGCCGCCATCCGGACGGCTTCCGCCGCAGCGAAACTGGTCGCTGCCTTGCCGGTAACGGTTGTCGCCGCGCCCACGACCACGCAACGGTCACTGGTCGCGGTGCGGCGCCACTCGCGGGGAACCAGCGCCACCGGCGCGTCGGCGGCAGCGGCAAGGTGGTCGGTCAACGCCCCCAGCATCCGGTGGTGCCGGTCCGGGGGAGAACCGACCGCCAGGATGTCGGCCGACCGGCTCCAACGCGACAGACCGGCTGCTGGGGTGTCGCCTTCTACGACGGTCTGGAACGCCAGGTCCGGAAACTCGTCCTGGTAGGAGCGGCGAATCCGGGCCATGGCTCGTTCGGCATCGGATCGGCTGTGCCCGTTTCCGTCCGGTGGATCGCCGCCGACCTCGTGCACGGCAACGACACTGCGGCCGGTGAGAAGCCCTTGATGGACGGCCCAGTCGAGGGCGGCGTTGCCTTCCGCCGTATCCGTCCAACCGGCCACGATGCTGTTGTTCATCGGTGATACCTCCCCGGACAGTGGTTGAAGTTCGGCGGTGGGTCCTGGACACCCGGGCCGGTCGACACTGCGAACGTCTGCCTGCCGGGTCACTGCCCGCATCCCGGAGCATCCATTTCGCTCAGCAATGAAGGCACTTGCAGTCAAACCGTCACGGGGTGGCCGGCTCTAGGGCCGAACGACCCGACAACCAGGGACTTGGGTCGGCACTTCGTGATTGTCGAGGTGTTGCCGGGTGGCGCTCGGGGTTGAGGCTTTCGGTGGGGCTTTCCGGGACGAGGCGTTGGGCGGGCGATACTGCACCACGGGCAACGCGGCGTAAGTGCGTGCCCGGATGCCGTGTCCACGGGGGACAACCGGCTGGTGTGCGCCTTGCCAGTGGCCTGTTTTCAACGGCCAGGCAGTGGCGCGGACCAGGTGACCTGGGTGCCACCGTTCTTGTCCGCGGTGCACCGTGCAGGTGCCTTGGCTTTCGATGGCACGTCGGGTGATGTTGTGCAGGCCGCTGCGGGCGACGATGTCCGGAATGCCGACGCCGTCGTCGGCGACGTCGATGACCAGATCGTCGGCCACCGAGACGGTGATGGCCAGCTCCGCGGCATTGGAGTGGCGGACAGCGTTGCTGACCACTTCACGCAGGACCGCCTCGGCGTGTTGGGCCAGGGGCGCAGGAACGACGTCCAGTGGGCCGGACATCCGCACCGTCGTTCGGATCGGGCTGTCGGCGGTCAGTTCACTGACCACGGCATGGAGGGCGCTCCGCAAACGCGGCGCCTCACCTGGTTGGACCTGCAGGTCGAAGATCGCGGTGCGGATGTCGTGGATGACTTGCTGCAGCTGATCGATATGGTCGGTCAGCCGCCCGGCGATGGCTGTGGCCTTGGCGCGTCGCTGCGTGCTCTGCATCGCCAGTCCGATGGCGAACAGACGCTGGATGACGTGGTCGTGCAGTTCCCGGGCGATCCGTTCCCGGTCGGTCAGCACTTCCAGTTCCCGGCCGGCTGCCTGATCTTCGGCCCGGGCCAGGGCCAGGGCGGCCTGGTCGGCGAAGGACGACACGACCCGCAGGTCGTCCTCGTCGAACGGCGGCGAGCCGGGCGCCCGGACCGCGACCAGCACCCCCGCGGGGACATCCCCGGTGCCCAGCGGGATCGCCAGGGCCGGGCCGAACTCGTCGGCCAGGTCGAACGACAAGCGGTCGACGTTGCGCGGCACGTGGTCGGCGAACACCGCTCCGGTGGTCGATCCGGCCACCGGCACCTTCCGTCCGGTGAGGGTGTCGGATCGCAGGCCGACGCTGACGGCGATCGTCAATTCGGTGATGTCGCCGTCGGACTGGTCGAACGGATCGATCAGCGCGACGTAGGTGTAGTCGGCGCCGGTGAGGGCCAATGCGCGCTCGGCGATCAGGTGCAACGCGTCCTCGGGGTCGGCGCCGCCGAGCAGTTCGGCGGTGACCTCGGTGATGGCTTCGAGCCACCGTTGCCGGCGACGGGAGTCCTCGTAGAGTCGGGCGTTGCCGATCGCGATGCCTGCCGCTGCGGCCAATGCCAGCGTCGCTCTCTCGTCGTCGTCGGTGAACGGTGTCCCGCCGTGCTTCTCGGTCAGGTACAGCCGGCCGAAGACCTGCTGGCCGGCGATGACCGGCACCCCGAGGAACGAGCGCATCGGGGGATGGTGTGGGGGGAACCCGACCGACGCGGGGTGTGCGGAAAGGTCCTCCAGGCGCAGCGGCTGGGCGTCCTGGGTGATGACTCCCAGCACGCCGTGGCCGGTGGGCAGCGGGCCGATCAGAGCGCGGGTGGCCTCGTCGATGCCGTCGTGGATGAAGTGGGTGAGCATGCCGTCACTGCCGAGCACCCCCAGGGCGCCGTAGCGGGCTCCGACCAGCTCTCGGGCGGCGGCGACGATGCGTTGCAGGGTGGTCTGCAGTTCCAGGCCTGCCGAGACGGCCAGCACGGCGGAGAGCAGACTGTCCATCCGTTGCCGGGTGGCGGCGACGATGTCGGACGCCCGGCTCTGCACCTCGGACATCGGCTCGGTCAGTCGTTGCTGTGCGGTTGCGTCGGCCAGTGGTGACGTCTTGTCCGTGGCGCGGCGATGATCCGGCGGTCGTGGGTCGAGCGCTGGGCATGCGATCCACTGTGACACGCACAGTCGTCTATGGAGACCGCCGGATGGCGTTCGGTGTGGGTCAGATTGCCCGTGTATTGGGGACGTTCGCCTCTAGGGCGGCGGGGTGGACCGGGTGCACGCTGAAAATGGTTGTCAGGACAAGAATCGCGTCGTCGAGCGGATGTTGCGCCGGCATCGAGCGCCCAGGGAGTGAACCGTGACCAACGATCTGCGGCCGGTGGGCGCTCTGACCGAGGACGAGCTGCGAGTCTGTCGTGCTGGCTGCGATGGCGGCGCCGTCGCTGCACAACAGCCAGCCGTGGCATTTTCGCTGCACCGCAACAACGATCGAGTTGTGGGCCGATATGGCGCGGGAGCTGCCGGCGAGCGACCCGGATCATCGTGAGGTGCTGTTGGCGTGCGGCGCTGCACTGCTGAATCTGCGGCTGGCCATCAAAGTCCTGGGGGTGGCGGCAGATGTGCGCCTGCTGCCCGATCGGTCCGATCATGACCTGCTGGCGGTGATCCGCCCGGATGGGTTCACCCGGGCCACCACTGTCGACCGGCAACTGCATGCCGCGATCTTTCGGCGACACACCAACCGGCGGCCGTTCCTGGATGATCCGGTTCCCGATGCAGCCCTCGCCGACATGCGCGCTGCGGCCAGGTTCGAGCACGCGTGGTTGGCGATCGTCGGGCCGCAACAGCAATCGCAGCTGCGCCAGTTGCTCTCCCGGGCGCATCGGGTGCAGCAGAGCGATCCTGGTTTCGTCGCCGAATTCCAGCGGTGGACCGGCCGGGACGAGTCAGCACGGGACGGGGTGCCGCTGCGCAACGCAGGGTTGTCGCCGACGCAGCAGGATCTGTGGCTGATGCGGGATTTCGGCTCGGGTGAGCCGCAACACCGGTTGCCGGGCAAGGACTTCGAGTCCGACCCGGCGTTGGCGGTCGTCGGCACGTTGAACGACGGTCCACTGGACCGGCTGCAGGCCGGACAGGCGATGCAGCGGGTGCTGCTAACCGCCACCGCACATGGCTTGGCCACCTCTTTCCTGTCCCAGGTGATCGAAGTGCCGGGAACACGGGACAGACCTCCGGCATCTGCTCGGCGGTGGGATCTGGCCGCAGACGGTGCTGCGCATCGGGTACGGCACCCCCGCCCCGGCGACACCCAGGCGGGCGATCGACGAAGTGGTCAGCATGGAAATCGCGACTGCACCGCCGGTGCCCTGACGGTCCGGTCAGCCGCGTGGCCGGGAACGGTCACGCAACTCGGTGGCCAGCACCGCCGCCTGGGTCCTTCGTTCCATACCGAGCTTGGCCAGCAGCCGGGAAACGTAATTCTTGATCGTCTTCTCGGCCAGGAACATGCGCTCGGCGATCTGCCGGTTCGTCAGACCTTCGCCGATCAGATCCAGGACCGTCCGCTCCTGCTCGCTCAGCCCGGCCAGCGGCCCCGGCTTTTCCGCCGCGGCCCGTAGTTTGCTCATCAGCGCCGCGGCCGCCCGATTGTCCAGTAGCGAACGGCCGGCCCCGACGGTCCGGACCGCGGAGACCAGGTCCATCCCGGTGATGTCTTTGATGACGTAGCCGCCGGCTCCGGCCATGATCGCGTCGACCATGGCCTGCTCGTCGGGATAGGAGGTGAACATCAGACAGTTCAGCTCGGGAAGGCGGGACCGCAATTCTCGGCACAACTCCACCCCGTTGCCGTCGGGCAGCCGCACATCGAGCACCGCGACGTCGGGGCGGAGGGCGGGAATTCGCGCCAGCGCTTCTGCGACGCTGGACGCCTGGCCCACGACGGTGAGGTCCGGCTCTTCTTCGAGCAGGTCGGCGACTCCCCGGCGCACCACTTCATGGTCGTCGGTCAGGAAGACCTTGAGCATCAACTGCTCCCAACTCTTGGGCCGCGGCGAGCTGCCGTGGACACTCCGGAAGAACGGTACTGCTCTCGCCGCGCGGAGGTGGATCCGTGCAATCAGCGAGAGCCGGCGGCGACGGTCTCGGCGTTGTTCGCCCCCGCCTGGTCGCCCGGTCGGGGCCTGATGGACACCTCCAGCACTCCCGGAACAGCGTCGGCCAAGGCGATCGCGACGGCATGGTCCGAGGATTGCTCGAACTCGTCGGTCAGGATCACCTGGCCGTCGATGACCTGGACGGTCCAGCGGCCCGGCCGGCCGAGATACTTCAGGTGCGACCGGACGTCCATCGCGATCGTTTGATCTGTCCGGGCCAGGACCTTGACCAGGTCTCTGCGGGTGATCACTCCGACCAGGGTGGAACCGTCGATGATCGGCACGCAGCGCCGCCGGTGGACCAGCATTTCCTGGGCGACCACTGCGACGTCGGCGTCGTGGCTGACACCGACGACGGGTGTGCTCATCACCTCGGCGACGGTGCGGGCCGCAGGGACGCCGGCGCGGGAGCGGGCCGGATCCGCTCCGAATTCCGACGGGAAATCGATTGGCGATCACATCGGCTTCGGTGACGATTCCGGCCAGCCCGCCGTCCTGGTCGACGACCGGCAGTGCTGCATAGCCGTTCCGGCTCAACAGGTTCGCCGCGGTCGAGATAGATGTCCACGGGTGGACCGTGACGACCTTGGTGGACATGACATCGCGTGCATGCATGAAATACCTCCAAAGAACGGGCTCGAAATCACTGGGTGTTCCAGCGATGGTGGGCTGGTGGACAGGTCCCGGGTTTCCGGTTGGGTGGCTCAGAACGGGTCGCACGTTTGGTGGGTGACTGCGACGGCGACGATCCCGGGAACGGCCGCGGCCGCTCGTGCGGCGGCCGCCCGCTCGCCGATGTCGTTGCCGTAGTCCTGGATGTCCGCGACGCCCGCCTGCACGGTGACGGCGAACCGTCCGGAGTCGTCCAGCGCGGACAACTCGCCGGTGATCACTTCTCTGAGCTGCCCGTCGGAGTGGATCACTCCTGCGCGCAGCACATCTCGGCGGGTCACCACACCGACGATCGAGTTGCCGTCGACGATCGGGAAACAACGAATGTTCTCGGCCAGCATCATGCGGGCCGCGTCGGCGACGTCGGCACCGGGGGTGAGCGATTCCACCGACGTAGTCATCACGTCGGCGACTGTCTCCGGCCGCCGCGGATGGGTCGGCTGCACGGTGCGGCCATGAATGCGGGGGTCCACGGCGATACGGTCACGGATCAGGTCGGCCTCGGTGACGATGCCGACCAGGTGATCGTCATCGTCGGTCACCGGTAGTGCGGTGAAACCCTTCTCCGCCAACAGCGCGGCAGCGGCTCGCGATGGGAGTGCCGGCTTGGACGGTGATCGCCGGTGTGGACATGATCTCTCGGATGCGCATGACAACCCTCCTTCTCTGACGTTCAGTGGGCGGCGGTTGGAATGAACAGGATGGCGGACACCGCGGTCGCCACTCGGAGTACCGCCGCATTTCCGGTGCTGGTGATCAGCAGTACGGCGCCGGACACAAAGTCGGCGATGCGCGTGACATCCCTGCAGGGAATGATTTCTGCGGTGACAGCAACGACCCCGTCAGGATCGCGATGGTCGCTGAGCCATGAGTCGAGTAGCTTCTGCTGCTCGGTCTCGGCGATCCGACTGGGCTGATCAGCCGGCGGATCCCACTGGTAGAGGACCACCAGTTGGCTTCCGCGTTGCGCTGCTTCGCGAAATGCCGTGTCCAGCAGGGAGTCGACCTGGTCGACGGCCGAAACCAACACGGCGACCGGCCCGCGGTTCGTGGCGCAGGCGGGTCGCCGGTCCTGGACGACCAACACGGGACAGGTGGCCAACGCGGCGAGTTCGATGACGTGATCGTGGCCGGGGCATTTCGCCAGACCGCAGGTGATCAGCAGATCGCAGGGCGCGTCGTCCGATCCTGCGACAAGGGGGGCACGCCAGCGCTGATGCTGTCGCTGGGCCGCCCAGGCATGCAGCGCCGCCGTTCCGGCTCGGCACGGGTCGCTGGCTACAACGATACGGGGCGCTGCCGCCAGCGGTGTCCCGAACATGGTGTTCGCATCGCTGAGCCCGATGCGCGGGTGATGAGAAACGGTCGCCGTAGCAGATGTTTCGGCAAGCACCCGAGGCTGGGGATTGTGCAGCTTCATAGCGTGGCCGCGATGCGCCGGTCGAAGGCAGACCCCTCGAGGGCAAGGATCTGTACCGAGTCGGTGTTCTGGCCGGGAAGCGCGGCCAGCAAGCAGCGTGCGACCAGCTGCTCCGCGGCCTGTTGAGGGTGCGCCGTATCGGTCGGCAAGACGCCGTGGCGGAACGGCTCCCAGACAGTGACGGCGACCAACCGATCGCCGAAAAGGTCGGCCAACCGCCGACCCGTCCGCAGCGCCTGCACAGACGCCGGGGAGCCGTCAACGGCCACCAGAACTCTGCTCGTGGTTGATGTGGTGTTCATGGAAGCTCCCAATGTTCCGACCGGCACTGACCAGGCTGATACCTCCAGCGTGGTCGCCACAGCAGGACCAGCCAAGTGTCCGAACTGCCCCGCCGGAAGAGGCGAAAGTCCCGACCGCAGCCTGCAAGCGCCGGACAACGCTGGTCTAGGCCCGGACTCGACATCTGAGAGTGACATCGAGCGGTGACATCCGACTCGACCGACGGGACCAAAGGCCCTGCCGACCGCAGTGCAGTCCGACCTAACGTCGACTCAGGACGAGCACCAAGGCCCATCGACATCAAGGAGCGCAACGATGACCGACAATTCAAAGCCACCAATCGTGGTGGGAATCGACGGATCGACCTCGAGCCTGGCCGCCCTGCGCTGGGCGCTGCGCGAGGGACTACAGTCGGACGCCCCCGTTCACGTCGTGCACTGCTGGCAGCCCCAGAACCTCACGGAGTACGCGCTCGTCGCCCCACACAGCTTCGCCCGAGCGTCGGTGTGCATGCTCGACAACGAGATCGCAGCGGCGCTGGCCGAAATGGAAGTCAAGCCCGACGTGCAACCGATCAGCATCCACGGCCGACCCGCCACCGCGCTGCTCAACGTCGCCGACGGGGCCGCAATGCTCGTGCTCGGCTGCCATTCACGAACCGATCTTCAGGACATCGTCTTCGGTCACGTGATCCGCAGCTGCGAGAAGCACGCCGCCTGCCCGGTTGTCGTCGTGAACGCCCAAGGCTCCGCCGTCCGGCACAACACCCGCGTGCCAACCGGTGCCGGCCACTGAACCCCATATGGCGACGGCACAAGGACATTGGCGAGGCCCGCCCCGGGCCCGATCCACGGCCGAGGAGTACCGAACGACCCAGTAGCTTGAAAAGTCGATCGGCGGGCGACCACCGCCATCGAATTGCGCGGACTGCGCACGAGCACCACCTACCAAGCGAAACGACGTGCGTCGCGTCGGGACTGACCGTGTTCTGCCAGCTCTCGTTCAACAAGCAGGTCTCCTGCATCATCGATCCCTTCGCCGGGATCGAGAAACTCGTCCTCTCCGGCGAGCTCGACCAAGCGGTCGAACTCGGTGTGGTCATCCGTGAGCGTTACCTCCAAATGGCGGATGCGTGGTCAGTCATCGCCGGCCACCCGGCGGCCAACGACAACACCTGTATGGCAGCGCCCAACGGCTCGCGCCTTCCGGGGGCGGGCATGCCGGGACGCCCACGATGCAATGCCGATGAGCAGCCCGAGAGTCTGTCTGCGTGGCGTCCTGCGAGGTCGCGGCCGACCTCGCCGGGGTTCCACCGTGCCGCCGAAACTGGCTCGGGGCG
>CAVOJB010000019.1:0-16599 GCA_963696175.1 uncultured Actinomycetota bacterium | reverse complement strand
TCGAATTGTTCGCCGCGATGACCGGCGACCGTAATCCGGTGCATTTCGATGCCGAACTGGCCGCGGGGAGCCGGTTCGGTGGAATCGTCGTTCAGGGCGGGGTGACCACCGGCCTGCTGAACGCCCTCGTCGCACAGGACATGCCCGGTCCGGGCAGCGTCTTCCTTCGCACGGACTGGAACTACCGCGCACCCGTGCGGCCCGGCGACGTGCTCACCGCGGAAGCCACCGTGCTGGAAATGCGAACCGACAAACCCATCAGCACCTTGCAGACAATCATCCGCAACCAGGACAACCTGATTGTGCTCGAGGGCACCGCGATCGTCTGGCGGGATCCCTACGTCGCCGCGATCACCGATACTCGCGATCCGGACGGATCAGCCGGCTGAATTCCCCTTTGTGAAAGGCACTTCCGCGCCGATAGGCACTTCTGCGCCGATGGCCCGCCGAGTTCGGCGGGCCATCAGCCGACCGTCAGACGGACCGGTGTCGCCTCCAGCGTGCCCGTCGGGCCTCGGTACGCATTCGCTGTGCCTCGGATCGATGCAACATCCGGGCTAGCTCGGATTTGCTGTCGATGATGCGCGCCATCGAATACATCGTTTCCGGAATCATGATTCTCCTCCTGAGTGATTCCCGGCCGACTGCCGGCGAATATCAGGAACGGTAGGAGCGGCGCCTTCCGCAAACCTTCCCCACGTTCGGCAGTAGTGCGACGGCATTTTGGCGGCCGGGGAAGACCACGGGAAGGACGATTCCGGAGCATGGCGCACCATGAAAACCCCCATCGACAACACCACTCCGTCGCCGACGGAAATCCCTGCAGCAGTCCGCCGCCGCGACATCATCGGCGGGGCAAAGGCTATGACTCCGATGATGCCCGGATACCTCGAGCAGGCTGGTGACCGCCGGCGCAGCGCCCAGGAACACTCCGGCGGTGACGGCGGCAGTCCAGCCGACAGTGAGAACGATTGCGGCACCGGCGTAATGTGCCCGCTGCTGAGCAAGGGTGCCGCGCTGCTGGGCCCGTCGGGTCGCGATCATCCAGGTGGGGTCGATGACCGCAGCGGCGGCCAGCAACCTGGCCGTCAGGCGCGCAGAACCCCACAACGGAATCAGCGACGAACTGTAGACCAGCAACCTGGCGTTGATCAGCAGCGCTACACCACCGGCCGTGAGTAGCCCTGATCCGGTGCGGAGCATCTCGATCAGGGTGAGATGGGCGCTGCCGCCAAAGATCAGGTCGGTGCCCGCCCAGGCTGTCCACGACTCCCGGCTGTGCGAGTTGGCGACACCCAGCAGCACCCCGAAGGGCGGCATACCGGGATCGGCGGGATCACGGCACTTCTGGTGACCAGCCTGCTCGGGATCGGTACCGCAGGTGGCGCCGCCGCCGCCCTCTCAGCCGTTGCCGCCGTCGCCGTCGCCACCGTGATCGCCAGGCGCGGCGGATCCATGGCCCTGGTGATGTTCGCCGGGGGTGCCGTCTACGGCGTCATCGAGTTCGCCGTCCGGTGGGGTGCCGGGGCTCTGAGCGGCCACCAGGAATTACCCGCACGGAACTCTGCGGGTGGTGGCACCGGATGGCCCTTTCCCGGGCATCCCCGGACGTGTCACCATGCATCTGGTGCCGGACACCCCTGACGGGAGTCGGAGATGGCTGGTCAGATGGCCGGAGGGTCCGGATGAGGAACACCAAGATGCTTGCGGCGCGCACGAGTGATCTGCTCGATTCTCGACGACTGGCCGGGTTGCTCGTCGTCGTGGCGGTGCTGTCCGTAATCGTCGTTGCCGGCGGGATTCGCGGGCAGATCATCAAGGGCGAGGCGCTTGCTGAGCCTCTTGGTTCGGCTCCCGGAATTGGCGACTGCCTGACGCAGGACCCCCACAAGTCCGCCGTCGATCTCTTCAGCTGGACGCCGAACCTACCGACTTTCGAGCTCAGCCCCTGCACCGGAACACGTTTCGGCGAAGTGGTGTTCGTCGAGCCGGATTTTGCCGCTGCCATGGCAGCGACCGGGCCGGCAGGCGATCCGTACCTCCGCTGCAGCCAGCAAGCCGACCGATACCTGGGCATCCCGCCGCGACTCCTCCCTGATTCCGGACCCCCGAGCCCGCCGGCGACGACGAATACTGAATTCCTCCCGGCCGCGAACGTTTCGGTCGCCCTCTTCGGACCCGATTCCCGGCAGCGTGCGGCCGGTCAAGGATGGGCCGCCTGCGTGATCCTGCTACCAACCCCGCTCGCCGACGATGCGCCGATCACCCTCGACCATTCGTTGCGGGGCTCCTGGCTTCGGCAGCAGGATAGTGGCCTGTTTTCGCTCTGCCTGGCCGGGCCGACCTCACATGTGGCATTGAACTGCAATTGGCCGCACGGAATCGAGATGATCGGCATGGCCTGGGGCAACCCGGCGGCCACCCAATCCTCGATCGACTCCGCATGCCGGGAAACCGTTGTCGAAGCCATTGGCTCGGCGGCCGCTCTCAACAGCGGCACCGTGAGCGCCGTGGTCGTACCCGTGCGGCCCAATCCGAACAACGACGGCGGGCTGGTCAGCGGGCCGGACGCGGTGAGCGCCGACAGTCCCTACCTGAACATCTGCCTGGCGCGGGCGACCGACCGAGATGGCAAGTTGACCGCCCCGCTCCGCGGGCTCGGCGACGCGCCCGTGCCGATCAGATAGCGCATCCCTGAGCAGGGTGGACGCAGCGTTGCGCCTCGTTTGGACGACTGAGGTAGCAGGTTGCCATTCGCCCGATCAGGACCTTCGACCCTGGCAACGGTTCGGTTGATTGCGCAGGGTGGTGGTGAGTGAGGGAGACGAAATGACCGCAAAAAGTGATATCCAGAACGCTGATCTTCACGGCACTGATATCCACAGCAGGCCAACGAATCTGATCGTGGTCGGCATCGACGGCACAGCGGGATCCAGAAACGCGGCGAGATGGGCTGCGGCAGAGGCGGTTCGCCGTCACGCGCCACTGCGCCTGGTCTCCGCGTTCGCGATACCGCCTGGCATGTTGGAGTATGCCGCCGTTGACGAGGGCACAGTCAGCTGGCTCCGCGAGGGACTGTCGATCCTCCACCGGGAGATCATCGACGAACTCTGCGTTGCATACCCGGGGTTGTCGATCAGCGGAATCATCGCGCAGGACAACCCGATCGCCCTGCTGCGCAGGGAATCCGAGGGCACCTCGATGCTCGTGGTGGCCACCCGGGACTCGGGTCGGCTGCTGCACGTGGTGCTCGGGTCGGTCGCCATGGGCGCGGCGTCCTACAGCGCCGCACCTGTCGTCGTGATCCGGCCGGGCACGAATGTGCAGACGGTGGACGGTCCGGTCGTGGTCGGCGTCGACGGGTCGCCGACCAGTGAGCAGGCGGTGGCGTTCGCTTTCGAGGCGGCCGCTGCCCGCGGTGCACACCTGCTCGCGGTGCATTCCTGGAATGACAACATCGCGTTCGACGTCGCCGGCACGGCGGAAATCGGGCCCAGGGTCAGCGTCGCCGATCTGGAAGAAAACGAGCGCGAGGTTCTGTCCGAACGACTCGCGGGCTGGGCGGACAAGTACCCCGACGTTGTCGTCGAGCAGCGCGTGCTCCGCGGTCGGCCGACCGAGAATTTGTTGCGGCTCAGTGAGGGTGCCCAGCTGATGGTGGTCGGCACCCGCGGTAGGTCCGGCATGGTCGGCGCGCTGCTCGGCTCGACCAGCCACGCCCTGATCACCCACAGCCAATGCCCGGTTGTCGTGGTGAAACCACTCCAGCAGTAGCGGTTGGCCGGCCGCATCTGGCGCGCATCGGCAACGGTGGGGGACACTGCGGCCATGGCGTATGACGATGAACTGGCCGACCGGGTCCACGAACACGTCGAGCACGAGAAGGGACTCACGGAGAAGAAGATGTTCGGCGGCTACGCCTTCCTGATCAACGGCAACATGGCAGTGGCCGCGAGTAGCAAGGGCGGGTTGATGCTGCGCGTCGACCCCGCCGACACCGACGCGCTGCTCCGTGACCCCAAGGCGCGCCCGTTCGAGATGCGTGGCCGCGAGATGAACGGCTGGCTGCGGATCGACCTGGACGCAGAGTCCGACGACGACGAGTTGGCGTCCTGGATCCGTCGCGGCGTCACCTACGCGAGGTCGCTGCCGCCGAAGTGACCGGCGCCTGCGCCCGTCGAACCACACCACGTCGAACCCAACTGTCGAACACACTCGTCGAACACGCCCGTTCAAGACACGCTATGGCCGACCGCGGTCAGCGCCACCAGCGCGACGGGGGCATCATTCCAACGACACCGTGTCCACACAGTTCGGGAAGGTATCTGCGAATGCGAGCACTTCAGTACAAGTCCTATGGCGGCCCGGAGGTTCTCGAGGTGGGACAGGCCCCGGAGGTGCATGCGTCGGCCGGCACCGTACGGGTACAGGTTCGCGCATCGAGCGTGAACCCGATGGATTGGAAGATCCGCGCGGGATACCTTGCCGGGGGCAAGCCGCTGGAAGGCGCCGGATACCCGGGGCTGGATGCTGCCGGCGTGGTCGATGAGGTCGGTGAGGGGGTCACCGATGTGGCCGTCGGGGACGACGTCTTCGGGCTGGGATCGGCGACGAACGCCGAGTTCGCGGTCCTGCAGTACTACGCGAAGAAGCCGGCGTCGGTGGACTGGGCAGTGGCGGCCGCCGCGGGTGTTGCGGCCGAGACGGCGATCCGGGCGTTCGAACTCGTCGGCGTGACGAAGGGCAGCACGGTCTTCATCGACGGCGGTGCCGGCGGCGTCGGAGCGATCGCGGTACAGATCGCCGTCGCCCGCGGCGCCTCCGTGATCGCATCGGCGGGAGCGGGCAACCAGGACTACCTCCGCGAGATCGGCGCCACGCCAGTCCTTTACGGCGATGGAATGGTGGAGCGGGTGCGGGCGATCGCCCCGGATGGAGTGGACGCCGTCTTCGATACCGCCGGGAAGACGGCGCTGGCCGACCTGATCAGCCTGGTGCCAGAACCGTCCAAAGTAGTCACCATCGCGAACTTCAATCCCGGCGACTCGGGCGTGCAGCTGACGACCGGCCGTTCCCCGAAGGCGAACGAGTCGCTGGCCGAGACTGCCGCCCTGCTGGAAAGCAGCAAACTGGTCGTCAAGTTCCAGACGTTCCCGCTCGACCGCGCCGCCGAGGCCCACGAAATCAGCCAGAACGGCCACATTCGAGGCAAACTCGTACTGGTTCCGTAGGCCCCCGGGCGGTGTCTTAGGGGTGAAGGGTGCGGGTCAGGTGAAGATGCTCACGCCGCCCGGGCCAACCAGCAGACCGACGACGATCAGCACGATGCCCCACAGGAGTTGCTTGCGGATGATCGCAAAAACTCCAGCGACCACCAGGATCACCGCCAGAATCCACAGAATCGTTGCCATGTGACGCTCCTCTTTCCCGTTCGGATACCACTCTTTGCTCGTGCGGCGCGTCCGCACCGATTGAGCTACGGGAAGAGGAGTTCCCCGCAGCGCCGGGATTCAAACATGGGTGGTGAACCGCGGTTATCACTGCGGTGTCCGGCGGACCCTGCTCGGACGTCCGAAACGGCGTGATCAGCCGTTCGGTCGGGGCCCGTCGGCAGACTGCCAGGCGCCAAGAATCGGATCGTGAAGGACCTTGCACGCCCGCAAGATCCTTCACGATCAGCCGCTTCGTCGCGGCTCGGTCGACACTGGTGGCATGCCGACCGACGTCGATGACCGGTCAGCTGGGTTGGACGTCGCCGGCGGTGAGCCCAACCAGGGTGACGGTGGCACCGGAGTCGCCGGCGAACTCGACCGTGTAGGTGGTGTCCGCCCATCCCGGTTGGAGATTGACCACCCGGCCGGGTGCGCCATGATGCACCGCAATGGTGCGGCCGTACTGAATGTCGTGTACTGCGTGCACTGCAGTCATCGCCTGAAGGGGCATTCTTACTCCCTGTTCGAGGTGGTATCGCGGAGCGTACCGACGATCACCACCATTGAATAGAGCGATGCTGTGAACTAATTGTGGGACGGCGAGTTCTTAGCTGTGCGTACTGATCGGCAAGATCGCCGGTCGCCCTGAAGTCGTGTGGCGGCCACCGTCCAGGACTGGCGCCACCGACGGCAGCTGTAACGAAACACCCTGTGCACCAGCTTGTTTCGTCGGCAACGCGGTCATCGTGGGCGTCCGGACAGCGGCCCGTATGAGCGTGTGGAAATACCAGGAACCGGCCGGACGCCGAAGTGAACATCCGGTAACACCGACGCAAACGCCACAATGTTCGAACGTGAAGACTTCGCATTCTTCCCGTTCGGGGAAATCGGGGGCGTTTCCTCGGATCAGCTCGCGGTCTTGATGTCCTCGTCCAACAGGAGCTCGATGGTCTCGTCGAACAAATTGGTCTGCAGCGTCGGTGGCTCCGTCAGCCAGCGCAACATTCCGCCGGTGGCGGGCCGCTGGAAGACGGACCGGCCCCAGGCGCGGTCACCCGAACGCTCTTCCGCGGCTGCACCGTCATCCGCGCTGTCTTCCGTACTGATGTTCCGTACGGATCGCAACCCCGGGAAGCCGCTGGTCCACACCCCGCGAGCGGCCTGATCGCCGTTCGCGGCCAGGGTGGGTGACTGGGAAACCATCCTGCCGGACAATGCGGTCATCGCCGATGCCCAGGCTGTCGTCAGTTGTGCGGTCATCTCCAGTTGACTGCGAAGTACGGCGAAGTAATTCGCCGCGCCGAAGGTCAGCGGAGAACTGGCCGCCTGCAGGGGGTTTGGGCTCGAGGTGGATCCAGTCATCGGGAATTGCTCCTTCATTCGGTCACTGCGACCGCGACGCCGGTGTCGCAAATCCTGGAAAGGCGACTACTCCTGTTGGCAGCGACTCCACCCCGATGTGGCCTGCCGCATGTGGCTTTCAGCTCGTCTGACTCCGGATACTCGAGGCGAAACGGGATCAATCGTCCAGGTCCGTCAGGGAGCACTATGCCGCATCGCGGGCAGTCGGGGAATAGCTCTCACTGTGCGTCACTCGGTCGACCCCGACCACGCGCATACGCCGGTGACGTCATCACCGTCAGTCAGTGCGGTCGGTGGTGTGCAGGGGCCAGCTGTCCGTACACCGAGCCCCAGGAGTTGACCCTCGGATGCGCCGAGCGTCCGGCGGATGTGTGGTGCGGTCCCTCCTGGGGTACCGGGACCGACGGAGTCGTTCGGCGAATCGTTCGCCCGGCGGCCGGTGCCCGACCAGGGCGGGTGCATCCGAAGCATCCCTACCGCGAGTAGCACCAGCACACAGCAGTGGAAAGGAATCTCATCATGACCGAGACCGCAGAACAGGTAAAGAAGGTCGCCGACCTGGCGAAGGGCATTCGTATTGGAATGTTGACGACGGTGGACGCTGACGGGCACTTCATCAGCCGTCCGATGGCGCAGCAGGATGTCGAGTTCGACGGCGACCTGTGGTTCTTCGCGGAACGCAACTCCCGCAAGGTCGCACAGATCATCGCCAACCCGCATGTCGGCGTGACGCTGACCTCGAACGACACCTGGATCTCGGTGGACGGCGAGGCCGAAATTGTCGACGACAAGGCCAAGGCCAAGGAACTCTGGAACTCCTGGGTCGAGGCGTGGATGCCGGAGGGCCCGGACGATGCCAACGTTGTGTTGATCAAGGTGTCCAGTCATTCCGCCGAGTATTGGGACACCCCGGGCGGCCGGATCGCGTCCGTCATCAGCTTTGTCAAAGCCAAGGTCACCGGCGAGCGGTATGACGGTGGAGAGAACGAGAAGGTCAGCCTGTGATCAACGTCGAGCGATCGTTCCCCGTCAACAAGCCGGTCGACGTGGTGGTGAACTACCTGAAGGATTTCGCCAACGCCGAGGAATGGGATCCCGGGACCAAATCCTGCGTACAGGAAACGGCCGGCCCGGTCGTTGTCGGCACCACCTGGCACAACGTGTCGGTGATCAAGGGTCGGGAGACGGAGCTGAGCTACCGGTTGGCGGAGCTGGAACCCGGTCACGTCAAATTGATCGGGGAGAACAAGACGGCGACATCGATCGACGACATGACCGTGGCCGCAACGACAACCGGTTCCATGATCACCTATCACGCGCAGATCACCTTCAACGGACTTGCCAAATTGGCCGGCCCGTTCCTGCAATCGGAGTTCAATGACCTCGGCGAGAAGACCGTTCAGCAGATGACGCAGGCGATCAACGCGCTCTGATCTGCCTGTCTTTGCGCGGGACCGCCGTGGGTACGGTGAGGCGATGATGCCGATCGCGTCCGACCCTCCGCACGACCGGTTCCACGGCGGTCCGACCCGGGTGAACGGCCCCAGGGCATCGCGGGGTGCGGCATGAAGTCCACCCAGACGGGCGACCTGTGGTGGAAAACAGCCGTCTTCTACTGCCTGGATGTGCAGACCTTCTACGATTCCGACGGTGACGGAATCGGCGATTTCGCCGGCCTGGCCGAGCGGCTCGACCACCTCGTCGAACTGGGCGTCACCGTCATCTGGCTGATGCCGTTCTACCCGACGGCAGACGTCGACGACGGCTACGACATCACCGACTACTACACGGTCGATCCGCGCCTCGGCACCCTCGGCGACTTCGTCGAATTCATGCGATCGGCGAACTCCCGCGGTCTGCGGGTGATCGCCGACCTTGTCGTCAACCACACCAGCGCGAAACACCCGTGGTTCCAGTCGGCCCGGGCCTCGGCCGACTCCCCTTACCGGGACTGGTACGTCTGGCGCGATGAGCCCGGCCCGGAAAAGCCGGGCGACGTGGTCTTCCCGGATCGGGAGACCAGCATCTGGACCAAGGACCGGAAGGCCGGCCAGTATTACCTGCACCGGTTCTACCGCAGTCAGCCCGACCTGAACGTCGCGAACCCGGCAGTCCGGGACGAGATCGCCCGGGTCATGGGCTTCTGGATGCATCTGGGGCTGTCGGGATTCCGGGTGGACGCCGTCCCGTTCCTGCTGGAAACAACGGGGATTGAAGGCGGCGCCGCGGAATTGCCGCGCCCGCACCAGTACCTCCGCGACCTGCGGGCCTTCCTGGGCCGGCGCAGCGGCGACGCGATCCTGCTGGGCGAGGTCAACCTCCCCTTCGAACAGGCACGGGCATTCTTCGGCGACGAGGACGGCGACGAGCTGACGATGCTCTTCGATTTCCCCACGATGCAGGCGATGTACCTGGGGTTGGCGCGCGCCGACGCCGGCCCGATCAGGTCGGCGCTCCTCGGCCGGCCGCAGAACGCGGCTGATTCGCAGTGGGCGGTGTTCGCGCGTAATCACGACGAATTGACGCTGGACAAGCTCAGCGGGGCAGAGCGGCAGGAGGTCTTCGCGGCCTTCGGCCCGGACGAGGATTTGCAGGTCTACGGGCGTGGCCTGCGCCGTCGACTGCCACCGATGCTCGGTGGGGACCAGCGACGCATCCGGCTCGTCTACAGCCTGATGATGTCCCTGCCCGGCACGCCCACGCTGTTCTACGGCGAGGAGATCGGCATGGGTGAGAACCCCGACCTGCCGGGCCGGATGGCCGTCCGGACACCCATGCAATGGCGCTCGGGAAAGCTCGGCGGCTTCAGCATGACCAATGATCCGGAACAGCTGTGCCGGCCGTTCCCGGGTCCGCCGTACAGTCCGGACGAGATCAATGTTGTTGCGCAGCGACATGATCCGGACTCGTTGTTCTCCTTCGTTCGGGAGCGGATTCGTTGCTACCGCGAATGTCCCGAGCTCGGTTGGGGTGTGGTGTCGGTGCTGGACCACGACGTGCCGTCGGCCCTGGTCCACCGCAGCGACTGGCTCGGCCGGACGCTGCTGCTCTGCCACAACCTCGCCGACGCCGAGGTGACGGTGCAACTGTCCATCCCGCAGCAGCCCACCGGTACCCGCTGCGTCGACCTGTTCGACCGCGGCGTGCAACTCCCGATCGCGCCCGACGGGGCGTTGGAAGTGACGTTGCCGGCCTACGGTGGGCGGTGGTTCCGGCTGGTCACCAGTGCGAGCAACGACCTGATCTGAGCTGCCTGAGCGGCTCCGCGTCGTCGCTCCGACGACGTCGTATCAGCCTGATCGGCTTGATGTCCTTGCTGTGGCGTACCAGTTTCCGTCATAGACATGGAGCCACACATGCGCGTTGCCCGCACGATCACCATCGCCGCCGCCGGACTGGCGTTGATCACCGCCCTGACCGCCTGCGGCGGTGGTGTCGAAGGTTCGGCCCAGGCCGCGGCCAACAGCATTCAGGCCGCCATCAGCGCCAATCAGGGCGTCACGGGGTCGAAGGACAACGGCGGACCCGGCAGCACCGAGACTGGCGCCGGAACGAGCGACGCCGGCACCACGGACGCCGATGTCAGCACCAGCGAAGCGGCCGCCGCGCTCACCCGGACAATCGGAAAGACCGGCTGGTACGACGGTTTCGCGATCACCGTTGATGACGTCACCGCCGAGCAGGGCTTTGGCGGCGGGGTCGATCTGACGGTCGACTTCAGCTACCAGAACCTCGGCACCGAACAGGACTCACCGCCCGACGCCGACGTTCAGGTCGAGGGTCAATCGCAGCAGGGGTTCTTCGACAGTCCCGGGATTCCCGGCGGCGGCAAGGCCAAAGGGACCGCAGTGCTCACGGTTGAACCCGAGAAAGCCTCTGACACGCTGACTTTCGACCAAGCCATTGACAAGGTAAGCCTCGTCTACGGTGATGCGGGCGATAATCAGACCACCATCCCACTGGCCGAATCCGGCACGGTCGACAGCATTGAACCGAAGACTTTGACGGCTGCGGGAACCCTGACCCAGGGACAAATCGTCGTCGAGGTCGTCAGCGGGACCCTCGTCCCGAGCTACGAATCAGGTGAGAAGGGCGATGCCCTGCTCAATCTGCGCATCAAGTTGACCTGCGCGGCCGGATGTCAGGCGCAGGGCTACAACACCGGTGTCGAAGAATTCTCCATCACCGGCCCCGACGGGACGTCTGTGCTGGCCGACAGTCGCAGCGACTACTGCTGCGATGCGCTCTATCCGGAGACGGTGTCCGACAGTGAGCGGAACGTTGTGACGTTCGTTGTTCCGTCACCGGGCACCGGCGCCTACAAGCTCACCTACACCAACCCGTACCTGACATCGACCGGCGTGCCGCCCGGGACCTTCGACTTCACGGCCTGAGCGACGTGGCCCAGCCGAGGAACGGCGGTTGGGCCGATTCAGTCGACCGACGCGCCGCAACTGGTGTTCAGCACCGTTCCGGTCATCGAACCGGCCAGGTCGGACGCCGCGAAAACCGCCACGTTGCCGATATCCGTCAACGTGGCGGTTCGTTTCAGCATGGTGGGCGGCACGATCAGGTCCGCAATGTCCTGCCGGCCCGGGAAGTCCTCGGGCACGGTCTCGAGAATCCCGCCGGACTCCAAGGTGAGCACCCGGATGCCGTACTGCCCGAGTTCAGCCGCGAGTTGGCGCCGCAAGGTGTCGATCGCGGCGAGCGACACGACGAAACCACCGATCGAATAGTCCCGAATCGGGTTGCGATGACCACCGCCACCGAAGGTCAGGATCACCCCCGAACGCTGCCGGATCATTTGTCGCGCAGCAGCTCTCGTTGTGATGAAGGTCGATCGCACCGACGTGAGAATCGGCTGTTCGAAGTCCGCCAACGACATCTCGACCAGCGGCGTGCCCTGCACGTCATCGACGCCGATCAGGTTGAACGAGATGTCAAGGCTGCCCGCGGACTCGACGATCTGGTCGGTGTAGGCATCGACGGCCGACTCGTCGAGGGCATCGACCACCGCGGTTTCGGCCTGGCCACCGGCCGCGCGAATGCCGTCGGCCACCACGTCCAGTGTGGATTGCGTCCGGCCCGCCAGGTGGACCCGTGCTCCCTCCCGGGCGAACGCCTTGGCCACGGCGCTGCCGATGGCACCGGCTCCGCCGTAGATCACCGCGTTCTTGTTCGACAGCAACATCTCGGCCTCCAATGGTTGTGGGCGTCCTGACTAGCGACCACCGCGAATCAGCAAAGTCATCGGCGCCCGGTGGACCCGACGAAGGAGGGGTCCGCCATCAAGCACCGAGTTCAGTGCCGTCCGGTGCGGATCAACGGGTCAGCAACGCCGATCGCCATCGCGGAGAATCTCCGCGGCGAGTCGGCCGACGCCGACCATGGCGACAACCTCATTGGTGCGCAGCGCCTTTGCGAGCGAATGACCAAAGGCAGCGATATCGATAGAACCGTTGGCTCCAGTCCAATCCGTCAGCGGCGTGCGGGCCCCACCGGCGTCGACCGCTGTCTTCCCGAGGTCGCCGGCCTGCGGTTCCAACACAGTGGCGATCAACTGCGCGGTGTGGGTGGAGGTCGCACGCATGGTCGCGTAGCTGGCGGTGGGGGAGGTCTGCAGGACCGCCGCGAAATACCGTTCGGTCCAGCCGACCGAGTGCAGGTTCGCCGGTGACCAACCGGGATCGCTCCAGCCCTGCTTGGAACCGTGGTCACCGGTGAGGGCATTGAAGCCGAAGGCCTGGTTGAACCCATCGGCGCCGGCTGGCGCGGTGGACGTCATCCAAGACATCAGGTGTGGTCCGACAAGGGGATCCTGCGACATCAGGTACAGGAAACGTGCCTGGTCGGTGGCCGTGATCCGGTCCGAACCCCAGGTTCCGTCGCTCGGGTTCGGCCCGTTGCTGGTGTTCGGCCAGCCCGTACCGGTCGGCGATGGTCGGGATGATGTCGAAATCCCAGAGTGCGGATTGGATGCCGTTGTCCGAGACCTCGATCATCGTGCGCAACTGGTCGGCGAGTTCGGCGTCGGGTGCATCCGTTCGGCCTCGCAGCAGGTAGAACGCCGCGGTGAACAGCTTGAGGATCGACTCCGCGTTGAAGACGCGGTCGCCCTCATGCACGGCAACCAGTTCGCCGGTCACCCGGTCGACAACGGCGATGCTCTGCTGCACATCCTGGGCGGCGGCATTCGCGGTGCCGAGATCGGCTGCCTGCTGGGCTGTTTCCGGTGCCGGACTGCGCGACGTGGTCACGGTGACCCGGTCGTGACTCGTCGACGCCGTCGCCTGCTCGATCTCAGTGCCGGCGAAGGCAAGGGACGACATCAGCAGGGTGGTGCGGACGATCGAGCGGGTGCGGTGCCGGAATTGTCGGGGTCTGCGGTGATCCCGCAGGTTAGTCGGTGGGTTGCGGATCGATGCCGTGCTGGACATGTGGCCTCCCGACGCAGGTCTCGCGGCGGCGGTCGGCGGGTCGGCCGAACCGCCCCCTGAAACCAGTGTGCTCGCGACTAGCAACAGTGTCACTAGTAAGGCAGCGTCATGTGGTCAGGCAGCGTCACTGTTGAAGAAGCTGTCAGGGGGCTTCGTCGTCACAGGCGTCGTTGCCACCCGATGTGGCCGGCAACAACCTGATAGCCGAGCGTCTCGTTGATCTCGATCATGTGGGCGTTCGACGCGGCGTTCCAGGTGTCCAGCCGGTGCAGTTGAGGTTCGGATTCCCTGAGCCAGCCGAGCATTTCGGCCTTGAGGCGGCAGCCCGAGCCGGTGGCCGCGGTGCGCCCGAACCACGCTGGTGTCCAGCTGCCAAGCCTGCCAGGGATGCTCGACCGGCACCCCGACCAGGGTGTGGCCGGCCAGCTCGCCCGATGCCCGGTGCCTGGCGACGAGTCGGTAGATCCGCCGGCCGTAGGCCTGTTGCGCGGCATCGAATGCGCGGATACGGTCCGGGCTGAACACCTCGTCCTCGATCTCGAGGTCGTCGATCGGGGCGTCGTTGATGGCATCGGTCAGCGTCGACGACCGCGTCCAACAGATGGTCGGGAACCGCGCCGGGCAGCCGCACCAGGTCGTAGTCCGGCGAGTGCCGCCTGGCCTCCGCGGCCAGACCGGCGACGTGATCATGATCGATGGTCCGCAGGTTCTGCCGTCGCATGACGTCCTCGCTGGCCCGGTCCAGCCCCACCGACTTGGCGAACGGGATGCCGGCCGAGCCGTCCCAACAGCCGGCCAGCACCAGCGTCCGGCCGGCCGTCTTGACCCGGTCGACACCCATGGCAAACAGTTGCGTGCCGATGCCTCGGCGCCGCCACGCCGGGTCGACCGTGACGAAAACATCGCCCAGGTGGGTGTTGTCGCGCATCGGCATCCCCAACCCGAACGTTGCGACCACAGTTCCGTCCGAGTTCCGGGCGACCGCTGTCTGCGCCGGTTCGCCGTCCCAGCCGTGCCGGATGCCCGCGACGAAGTCGTTGACCGTCGGGTTCAGCTGTTGCGGGCAGTCGACCAGCCGGGCCGCTTCCGTGACGGCGACGGCGCCGGCGACATCCGCGACCGGCGGGTGGGCCGGGTCGATCCAGGAAATGTCCATGGGGTCACACAAGCACCGCAAAAACCAGTTGCGCGACTGATTTGTCGCAATTCGCCGGTACGAGAACTGAGGTGCCGAGAACCGAGGTGCCGACATCAGCGGCGCGAGCGGTTCAACTCAGGGAATGATCTCGATGGTTGCGCCGACAGCCGCGTAGGTCGGAACGGCCCTGATGTCACGGGTCACGAGTGCCCTGCCCGCGGCTGCCGCGGCCAGGCCGACCAAGGCGTCGTACACCGCCCCACCGGCCAGATTCAGGGGTGCAAGAACCTCGGGCAATCGTCCGGCAACCGCAGCGGGAGGCGCGACTGATTGCGGAAAGTTGGCGGCCAGCAATGCAGCAGCATCCGCGGGTGTGGCCCGCGCGTCGCCCGGTAGCCGAGTGAGCACCGAGTAGGACTCGGCCAGTGAGTGAGTCGTCAGAACCATCGGCCGCCCGGCTAAATACCTGCGGGTCGCGAGATGCGCGGGATGCGACTGCATCATGTAAGGAATCGCGGCGCTTGTGTCCACGGCGACAGCAACCGGGTTGACCGGTCTCATCGCCGAAGGGAATCGATCAATCCGAAGACAATGTCGTCAGTCACCGGTGTGTCCGACTGAGCGACCGTTGCCCCGTCGACTTCCACGATTCGCGCGGTTCGCCCGGCCGGCAGGACTTGGAGGCCGGCGCCGTAGGCGCTGACGTCGACCGTCGTTCCCGGCGACAATCCGAGAGCGTCCCGCAATTGTTTCGGCAGGACGATGCGACCCACCGAGTCGATTGTTGTCTCCATAGGGAACAGGCTACCAACGAGTTCCCAGTGCCGAGGTGAAGTCGTCAATCATGACTTCCCTTGCTGAAGGTGACGGGCGTCACGCGTTGGGAGGCCGCGACTCAGTGCGCGCAGATCCCCGGGACTGTCGGCCCCGGCCGGTAACGTCACCATGACGCTGGCGCCGGTCCTCACTGACCGACGGTCGGTCCATCCGCGCAGCCAGGCCGAATGGACGAGCAGAGAGGGACCGAGCCACCGTGCACCTGAAGTCCCTCACGATGAAGGGTTTCAAGTCCTTCGCCTCGGCCACCACGCTGCGTTTCGAACCTGGCATCACCGCTGTCGTCGGGCCCAACGGGTCCGGCAAGTCCAACGTCGTCGACGCGATCGCCTGGGTGCTCGGCGAGCAGGGCGCGAAGGCGTTGCGCGGCGGCAAGATGGAAGACGTCATCTTCGCGGGCACCGCTGACCGTCCGCCGCTGGGCCGCGCCGAGGTCACGTTGACCATCGACAACTCCGACGGCGCGCTGCCGATCGACTACGCCGAGGTCTCCATCACCCGCCGGATGTTCCGCGACGGGGTGGGGGAGTACGAGATCAACGGCTCGTCCTGCCGGCTGCTGGACATCCAGGAACTGCTGTCCGACTCCGGGATCGGCCGGGAGATGCATGTCATCGTCGGGCAGGGCCAGCTCGACGCGGTGCTGCAGGCCCGCCCGGAGGACCGGCGGGCCTTCGTCGAGGAGGCCGCGGGCGTCCTCAAACACCGCAAGCGACGCGAGAAGACCGTCCGCAAGCTCGACGCCATGCAGGCCAACCTGAACCGGCTGACCGACCTGACCGGCGAGATCCGCCGGCAACTCGGCCCGCTCGGCCGGCAGGCCGCCATCGCCCGCCGCGCCGCCGGTGTGCAGGCCGACCTGCGGGACGCGAAAATGCGTTTGCTGGCCGACGATCTCGCGCAGATCACGGCCAAGATCGCGCAGGAGGCGGTCGACGAGCAGGCGGCGATCGATCACCGCAAGCAGGTCCAGGAGGCGCTCGCCGTCGCCTCCGCCGAGCAGCAAACCGCCGAGGCGACCCTGCGGGCCGCGACTCCGGCGCTGCAGCAGGCGCAGGACACCTGGTTTGCGTTGTCCGCGCTGGCCGAACGGATGCGCGGCACCATCGCGCTCGCCGGTGAACGGGCCCGGAACCTCGCCGGGCCGGCCCGGGACGCGGCCACCGGCCGGGACCCCGACCAGTTGGAGGCGGCCGCCGCCCGCGCCGAAGCCGGAGCAGGAAACGCTGCAGGAGACCGTCGAGGCCGCCGCCGACGAGCTGGCCAACGCGACCGCCGAACGGATCGACTGCGAGCGGGCCCTGCGGGCCGCCGAGAGCGAACTGGTCGCCGCGAACCGGCTGATCGCCGACCGCCGGGAGGGCCTCGCCCGGCTGGCCGGCCAGGTGGC
>CAVOJB010000018.1:0-197719 GCA_963696175.1 uncultured Actinomycetota bacterium | reverse complement strand
GTGATCCATGATGTCGGGTATGGCGGGTCGCGGAGCGGGCTGACGTCATGGTGCGGATGAACTTCGGGCCGAACAACGGGATCGCGTTCTCCCCTGACGGGGCGCTGCTCGCCGTCTGCTCGGCGCACCACGTCGAGATCATCGACGCCCGCGACGGCCGCGTGCTGCGGCTGATCCGGGGGCACGCGGGGACGGTGGCGGACGTCGCGTTCTCGCCCGACGGGCGCGTCATCGTCACCGGGTCCTACGACGGCACCGCCAGGACGTGGGAGGTCGCGACCGGGACGCCGCTGCGCACGTTCACCGGGCACACGGGCGGGCTGTACGCCGTCGCGTTCTCGCCGGACGGGACGCGGATCGCCACGGCGTCGAGCGATGAGACCGCCCGCGTCTGGGACGCCGCGAGCGGGACGGTCCTTGTCACCCTCGCCGGGCACTTCGGGGGCGCGCAGGACGTGGCGTTCTCGCCCGACGGGACGCGCCTGGCGACCGTGTCCACCCTGACCGCGATGATCTGGGACGCCGAGTCGGGCCAGCGGGTCGCGTCGTTCAGCGGGCACGGCGACACCGTGACCTCGGTCGCGTTCTCCCCGGACGGGACGCTCGCCGTCTCCGGCTCCCTCGACGGCGAGGGGTCGCTCGACAGCATGGCGCGCGATCTGGGATGCCGCCACGGGCGAGGAGAAGGTGGCGCTCACGGGCACCTACGGCGGCGTTCACGACGTCGCCTTCATCCCGGGCACCTCCCTCGCCCTGACCGCGTCCCGTGACCCGGACGTGCGGGTATGGGACGCCGCCACCGGCGCGGGCCGCGCTCTCCTGCAAGGTCGCCAGCGAGGTGAACGCCCTGGCGGTGTCCGCCGGACGGCACGCTCGTCGCGGCGACGACCACGATCACGGCGCAGACGTGGGAGACCGCCACGGGCGAGCCGGGCCACACGATCAGCGGAGGCCACGATCACCTGACCGCGGTCGCGTTCGCGCCCTCCGGGGCACTGCTCGGCATCGCGTCCACCGACAAGACGGCGACCATCTGGGATGTCGCGACCGGCGTCCCCGTGCGGACCCTGACGGGACATGGAAGCTCCGTCACCGCGGTCGCGTTCTCCCCGGAGGCCGCGTCGGGTGCGGTCGCGACCGGCTCGCTTGACGGCACCGCCCGGATCTGGGACGCGGCCACCGGGCAGCCGCGCCGCACGCTGGCGGGGCACTCATCGTGGATCAAGGCGCTCGCGTACGCGCCGTCGGGAACCATGATCGCCACCGGGTCCGGTGACAACACCGCCCGCACCTGGGACGCCGCGACGGGCGTGGGCCTGGCGACGCTGCGCGGGCACGGCGGCCAGGTCACGGCGGTCGCGTTCGCGCCGGACGGGGCGCTGCTCGCCACCGCCTCGGACGACCGGACCGCCCGCGTCTGGGATGCCGCGAGCGGGGCGCACGTCCGCACGCTCGGCGGGCACGACTCGTGGGTGCAGGGCGTCGCGTTCTCCTCGCGCGGCCTGATCGCCACCGCCTCCTGGGACAGCACGGCCAAGATCTGGGACACCGCCACGGCGCCTGCCTGGCCACGCTGACCGGGCACACCGGGACGGTGGAGGCCGTCGCGTTCTCGCCGGACGGGGCGTTGCTCGCCACCGCCTCGGCCGACGCGACCGCCCGGGTGTGGCACGTCGCCACCGGCGCGCACCTGGTCACGCTGGCCGGGCACGACTACACGGTGCGAGCCGTGGCGTTCTCGCCCGACGGTGCGCTGCTCGCCACGGCCTCGGCCGACGCCACCGCGCGGCTGTGGGACGTCGCCAGCGGAGCGCACCTGGCCACCCTGGTTCCCCTGCCGTCCGCCGGGTACATCACGCTGCTCCCCGGCGACCGCTACAAGCTCGGCGGCGACCCGGGCGACTGCCTGTGGTGGGCGGCCGGACTCGACCGGCTCGGCCCGGACGAGGTGCACGACCGCTTCCCCGGGATCCGCCGGCTCCCGCCCGCCGCCCCGATCCTGCCCGCCTGATGCGTTTCCGCCGATCTCTTGCCGCCACGGGACATATGCGCCAGTATTGCCCGAAGTGGGATGAATGAGGCAGGTGGTCTCAATAGACATGGACGAGGTCCGTTTCGGATCGAGCCGCGAGACCCGCCTGCCGTCCCGTCGCCTGCGCGCGCTGACCGCCGTTTCTATAGCAGCCGTCGCTGCCGCAGGCGTCGCGTACTCGCTGACGGCGAAGAGCGCGCAGCACGCCGTTACTTCGCCGCCTCAAGTCACGCAGTCCGCCGCGGGGCTTCCCGATCCGGCTCGCCTCCTGCCATCTGCGGGCTGCGCACCCGTTCAGGCGGACTGGCCGAACCTGGTCGGCCTCCCGGCGAGCATGCGTCCCGGTGCGCTTCCGGTCATCGTGGACGCCCAGTTCAGCGGCCGCTGCCTAGCGCCCTAGTCCAGCTTGGCCTCGGGAAGGACCGGCTCGAATAGTTCCACCGGGTTGCCAGACGGGTCCTCGGCGATGATCTGCCTGCCGCCCGTTCCGTTGACGATGTTGTTACGGAACCGGACGCCGCTCTCGCGCAGCTTCCCGACGAGCGCCTCAAGGTCGGTGACCTCGATGGAGAACCGGTTCCAGCCGCCAGGGGCCGGCATCGTGCCATCGGCCATCGCCTGACCGCCGCCCGGGCCGCCGCCCGGCGCGCTGAGCACCAGGCGCAGGTCGCCGCGCGACAGCATCGCGAAGGCGGGGGCGGGATGCATCACCTCGGTAAAGCCCAGGTGCTTGGTGTAGAACGCGATCGCGGCGTCAACGTCGTAGACGATGTACCGGACGCTCACCGTCGCCATGGCAGACCTCCCATCGATCATGCCCAGCCGTCAGGCCAGGGCGGCCTCGTCGTAGCCGAGCAGTGCGGATGCACCGTCGAACAGCGAGTGCGACTCGATCCACTGCTGGGTCTCGGCGAAGACTTCCCTGGTGTATGGCAGGAACACGATGCGCTCACCGGTGCCGAACGCCCGCACGTCGACCTGGTCCCGGTATTTCTCTGGCACGGACCGCAGGTGGTAGTGCTTGTACTGCTCCGGGTGCATGTCGATGTCCATCTGCGCCCGCCGCAGGGCGGCCAGGTACTTGTCCACGTCGGCCTTGCTCGCGCCGGTGCCGGAGACCAGGAAACCGATCATGAACGTGGCGTCGATGACCTTGCGGAACCCGACGGCCTCGGCGATGTAGAGAGGTACGCCCCACACGACGGCCGCGGGCACTCGCCGCTCGAGCAGCGTGTCGAGACGCTCGTTGGGCGGACCCTGGAAGGTGAGCTTCATGTCGCCAGGTGCGAGCACATCCTCGAGTGCCTGCACGGCGGCGAAGTGGCTGCCAGAGTGGTAGCCCACCCCGATCGGCACCCCGGCCAGGTCCTCGGGACGGCGGACCGGCGACTCCGGCGGCACCACGATCGCGCACGGCGCCACCGAGTAGGCGGTGGTCACCAGCTGGCCGCTCCGCTCGCGCGCGGCGGTGTTCGTGGCCCAGTGGCAGGCGCAGCTCACATCGGCGCCGTCGCGGCCCGCGCCGAACGTCTCGAACGCGCCGGTCTTGATCTCTCCGCCGTCGTCCCGCCGGACGGAGCCGGCGCCGACGCCGTAGTCGCCGGTGATCACGAAGCTGTACTCGAGCCCCTCGGCCGCGAAGTAGCCCTTTTCCTCGGCGACCCATTCCTGCAGCCGACCGTGCGGCATGATCTTCAGCGCCATCAGCAGCCTCCCTAGCTCGTCAGGCGAAGTCAACGTAGCTCGCCGCCTCGAACAGGGTCAAGGGCGGCGGACATCGCCTGCCACTGACCTTGGTCATTCCCGAAGGCACGGCTAGGCGGGACCTCTGGCCGCAGTGCCCGCCGGGGCCCGCGGGCCACGCTGAGTTGTGAGCATCGGCGTCGGCAACGGAGGTGGGGCAGATGACTACCCGGACAGTCCGGAAACTGCGGGCCCTCAGCCCTGGGGAGTGCCTCGGCCTGCTTGAGCCCGGCGGCGTCGGCCGCGTAGGGGTCATGTCCGCCGAGGGGATCGTGATGCTGCCGGTCAACTACGCCATCGCGGCGAAGACCGTCGTCTTCCGCACCGCACCGGACACGCTGCTCGCGGCCCAAGCCAATGGCCCGGCCAGCTTCGAGGCAGACCGCATTGACGAGGCGAGCCGCGAAGGCTGGAGCGTCCTGGTACAGGGCCGCGCGCACGTGGTCGCGGGTGAGCGCGAGGTGCGGAGCCTTGAGCGGGAAACTCGCCTGGAGCCCTGGGCAGATGGCGCCCGCGACGTATGGGTACGGATCACCCCCGTCCGCATCACCGGGCGTCGGCTGGGGCCGTAGACCCCTGCCCCCGGGGACCTATGCCTCTGCCGCGCGGCCGGGCGCAATGCTGTGCTGACTGCATGATGACAGGCGCGAAGATCATACTGAACACAGGGATGGATGCCGCGCGTGACAAGCTGGCCGGCCTGGCCGGCGGAAGCTGGATGATGAGCCTTCCGCAGCGGCGAGCGGCATACGCCAGCCATCCCGCGGGGAGAGGGAAGCCGGGGCTGCGCGCAGACGGCGGAGCGGGACTGGTCGCGGTCATGTTCGGCGATCTGGCGACCCCTGCCCCGGACCGCGTAGTCCTTCGTGTCACCTGGGAACCAGTAGAGCCGGGCGACGAGTTCACCGTCCAGTTGGATGGCAACATCACCCTGGCCCCTGCAACGGAACACGGGCACAGTGCGCTGACCCTGACCGGAGCCTGCCCGATGCCGGCAGGTGCCCTCACCGCGGGCGCCCGCCAGCGCGTCACGGCAGAGCTCATGGACGCGTCGCGGGAGTTCATCACCAGCGTCGCCCGTGACCTAGTCCACACCGCCGGCCCGGACCGGAGCAGGATCTCACCGGCCCGTCCTGGGCGTGGTGAACCGCTCTCACCCCCGTAGCTCCGCGACCGCAGCCGGGGTAACGGCCGCAGTGACTGGAGATGGCCGGAATTCCTTGAACGTGAGCCAGATCCCGATCGAGAACTCGAAGAGGGCCTCGGGCAGTACCAGCAGGAACGTTGCCGGGGACACCTGCGAGAACAGCCCGAACAGTTCCGCGGTCGCCGCGACGAAGGCGAGGCTGCCGCCGGCCAGGCCGAGCACGGCGATCGGCCGTGGCACAAGGCCGGACCGGTACATCAGGTAGCCGAGCATCAGCCCGCTTTCGATTCCGGCGCAGTAGCCGGGCCCGAGCAGGAACGTCCACTTGTGATGGGAAATCCGAGTCAGATGGACCTGGTGGATGACATTTCGGCGGCGCGGATCGCCGCGGCACTCGAGCAGGTCGGGCCGCGGCTCAAACTGCTTCGCACCCAACGGGAAATGACGCTGACCGGCGTCTCGACGTCGACCGGGATCTCGAAGAGCACATTGTCGCGACTTGAAACCGGTCAGCGACGCCCCACCCTGGAATTGTTGCTGGCTCTTTCGCATGCCTATCGGGTGCCGTTGGACGAGCTGGTTGCGGCGCCCGATGAGGGTGATCCGCGTTTGCGGCTCAAGCCCGGCCGGGTCAAGGGCCGCACCGTGATCCCGTTGACCCGACAACCGGACGGGATGCAGGCCTGGAAGATCATCATTCCGACCGGCAACACCACCCCGGCACCACGGTCGCACGACGGTGACGAATGGATCTACGTCCTCTCCGGGCGTATGCGTTTCGTCCTCGGCGATCAGGACATGGTGCTCGGGCCGGGCGAGGTCGCCGCCTTCGATACCAAGGTGGCCCACTGGTTCGGCAGCACCGGGGACGAACCTGCCGAAATTCTCAGCATCTTCGGGCGCCCCGGAGAACGGATGAAGGTCAGAACGGACCGCCATCACCCGGGGCGGACGTAGGGAGATCGAGGATCTCCAGCGGGTGCTCGCTGTAGGCCTGCAGGGTGCGCGCGTGTTGATACGGCTGTTCGCGGGAAACGTTGTCGTAGACCATCGTTTCCAGCTCGGTCGGCGTGAATTGGTGCCACCCCGGGTCGCCGGTCCAGGCGAAATTCACCCACGCGCGTCGCATCCGGTTTCCGAGTTGCTCGATGTCGGCGGAGACGGGCTGGACGTAAAATCGATCCGCGACGCCGCCTGCCAAGTTGCCGAAGATCAGTGGGTGGTCCGCGCTGTGCGGGGCACCCAGGATCCCGCCGTGCTGTGGGACGGTGCAGGCCAATTCGAACAGGTAGGTGGGCGCACCCGATTCCGCGTTCGCCATGGCGAGCCGTGCGGACGGCATCCGGAACAACCAGTCGGAGTTCACCGTCTCGTAGACCGTTGTCGGGTCGGTGGGAATTCCGGCTTCGGCGAGAATTCCCTGGTACGCATGGATGTCGCCGCCGGGCGCGAAGAGTCCGGCCGCGTGCCTGGCCTGCTCCTCCGTGATCGTCGGAACATGCCCGGCGCCGCGGGTGAAAATCCGGAACTCGTCACGAGTGTGTCCGATGATCATCGGAACCTTGACGGCGCTGCCGGTTCTCAGGGCAGTCCACGGGTCGGTTGGCAGCACGTCTCCGTCGATCACGGGGGAGAACGGCGTGGTGGTTTCCGCGACCGTGCCCCAGGTCGCGGCGTAGTGCGACATCCGCAGCCGGACCCGATCGGCCGCCTCTGCCAACTCAACCGGGTGCACGTGGCCGAGGCCGGCGACGGTGGGAGAGCAGCCCAGGTCGTCGGCGACCCGAGCGGTGATGGCGGCGGCGAGGGCCGGCGTGAGGAATGTTCCTGGCACACTTTGTGCGATGGCGCGGTGGAACAGGCCGCGGGCCGTCGGCATGGCCAGCAGGCACGCGACGGCGCCGGCACCGGCGGATTGGCCGAAAACCGTGACACTGTCGGGATCACCGCCGAAGAACGCGACGTTGTCTCGGACCCAACGCAAAGCAGCGACCACATCCAACAGGGCGCGGTTGGCCGGCGCACCCTCGATCTCGGCATACCCCTCCATGCCGACCCGATGATTCACCGTCACCACCACAACGTCGCCATCGACGGCGAGGCGAGTGCCGCCGAAGGACGGCGTCGCGGTGCCACCGCCCATGTATGCGCCGCCGTGAATCCACACCATGACGGGACGGGACCCGGTCGTGTCCGGCGTCCAGACGTTGAGCGTGAGGTAGTCATGGGAGTTGGTCGCATCGAGTGGGATCGCGGAAGCTGTTCGGGCACTGGCACTTTGCGGGACAGCGGGACCGAAGGCCAGCGCGTCGCGGACTCCGGTCCACGCCTGCACCGGCTCGGGTGCGGCGAACCGCAGCGACCCGACGGGTGGCTGCGCGTACGGGATGCTGCGGAAGACGGTGACCGCGCCGGCGGCCGCGGTGACTTGCTGGCCCCGAACGGTCCCGGCTACCGTTGGCGCTTCGCCGAGCGCTGTGGTGGTGGTGATGGTCATCTCGGTAGCCTTCAGTTGTCGGTGAGCAGGGTTCGTAGGTCCTGGCTGAGTTCGTCGGCGGCCTTTTCGGCGCTGGCGGAGATGCCGCCCATGCCGAAGAAGCCGTGAATGAGGTCGGGGTATTCGCGAAGGATCGTGGGCACCCCGGCGGCGTCCAGCACCTTGGCGTAGGCCAGGTTCTGGTCCAGCAGCGGGTCGTGGTGCCCGATGCCGATGACCGCCGGTGCCAGGCCGACGTGGCTGTCGGCGTGCAGCGGGGACACCCGGGGATCAGTTGCGAGGCTCGAGATCGTCGGCCGAGGTATTGGCGCTCGACCCAGTCGTCCTGCCCGGTGAAGAAGCCGTCGTTCTCCGAATCCACACCGCCGGAGTCGGTGCCGCCGGCCTCGACGCCGGCGACCGCCAACCCGGCGGCCAGGTCGACCGCCGGGTAGATCAGCAGCTGACCGGCCAGCGGCCGCCCCGTGTCACGGCAGTGCAGGGCGACGCTGGCGGCGAGGTTGCCGCCGGCGCTGTCGCCGGCCACCGCGATCAGGTCGAGCCGGCCGCCGAGTTCGTCGATGTGCTCGTACACCCAGTCGATCGCCGCCAGGCAGTCCTGATAGCCGGCCGGGAAGGGATTCTCGGGGGCGAGCCGGTAGTCGACGTGGACCACGACGGCCCCGACGGTGGCCGCCAGTCGCCGGGCGTGGCCGTCGTGCGAGTCGAGGTCGCCGATGATCCAGCCGCCGCCGTGGAAGAAGACAACCGTTGCGCCGGTGGGATTCTCGGGCCAGTACACGCGGACCGGGATATTGCCGGCCGGGCCGGGAATGAGCTGCTCCTCGATCGTCGGCGACCTCCATCAGCACCGGCGGGTAGTACCGGGCGCGGATCTCGACGCCGCGCTGCCGGGCCTGCTCTCCGGTGGTGTTCTTGAACAGTGGGGGTTCGCCGTTGTCCTGCATGGCCTGCAGCATCCGGGCGATATCGGGGTCGATCATGGTGTCCTCCTCTGGGTTGGGGTGGATGAGTGATCACCGGCGGCCGCCGTTGGGCGTCGGCCGCCGGTCAATTCCGTGCTGCGATGGCGGTCAGACTGATGCCCCTGCAAGCACTTTCCGCTCGGGCTTGCCGAGGTCGTGCATGTGCGTCTTGTAGGTCTCGCGCATCGTCAGTGCGGCGATGGTGGCGACCAGCTGCGGCAGCGCTGCCGAAGATCGCGACCGGCACCCAGTTCGACAGGGTCGGACCGGCGAGGATGGCGGCGATTGACGGGGCGAAACCGCCGAGGGCGAAACCGAACTGGGTGCCGACGGCGACCCCGGACATCCGGACCTTGGTCGAGAACTGCTCGCCGAACAGGGCGAACCCGACGCCGCCGTAGGCGGGGTAGACGATGCCGGACAACAGGATGCCGATGACGAAGACGAGCGTGATGTTGCCCTGGCTGACCGCCCAGATGAACGGCCACACCAAGGCTGCGGAGCCCAGGGCGCCGACCAGGAACACCGGCTTGCGGCCGATCCGGTCGCCGAGCAGTGCCCAGGCCGGGATGGTGGCGAGGGCGACGACGTTGGCCGCGATGATCATCCACAGCAGGCTGGTTCGGGACATGCCCACCGTGGTCACACCGTAGGTCAGGGCGTAGATGCTGAAGATGGTGCTGATCACCGAGACCAGTGCGGCGAACAGCACCTTGAAGACGTCAGGGGTGTAGTTGCGGAACAGCGCCTTCAGCGGGGCGGTCGGCACCTCGTCGTGCTGCTGCTCCTCCGCGAATGCCGGGCTCTCGTGCAAGGTGCGCCGGATCCACCAGCCGACGAAGACGACGACGGCGCTGAGCAGGAACGGGATCCGCCAGCCCCAGGACAGCAGTTGCTCCTCCGGCAGAGCGGCGATCGGGATGAACACGGCGGTGGCCAGGATGTTGCCACCCTGGGTGCCGGCGAGGGTGAAGCTGGTGAAGAACGCCCGCCGGTTGGCCGGTGCATGCTCCAGCGAAGTCGAACTGGCGCTGGACTGCTCGCCGGACACGGCAAGGCCCTGGCAGACCCGCAGCACCAGCAGCAGAATCGGTGCGGCGAAACCGATCTGGTCGTACGTGGGGAGCACGCCGATCAGGAATGTCGCCAGGCCCATCCCGAACAGGGTGATGAACAGGACGGTCTTGCGACCGATGGTGTCGCCCAGGTGGCCCATGATGAACGAGCCGATCGGTCGGGCCACGTAGGCCACCCCGAAGGTGGCCAGCGAAGCGATGGTCGCGGCGGCTGCGTTGCCGGCCGGGAAGAAGATCTTCGGGAAGATCAGTGCGGCCGCGGTGCCGTAGATGAAGAAGTCGTAGTACTCCAGGGCGCTGCCGATCCAGGCGCTGATCGCGGCCTTCTTCGGGGTCTTGCTTGAGCTGCGGTTCACCCGAATCCATCAGTGACTCAGCCATGACGGCCTGCCAGGGTCTGGGTTGAAGAAGTGCACACGATGGTCCTCCTTGACTCGTCGAAGCTGTTGAGTAAGAAGTTTCGCGCCATGGGTGATAACTGTCCAATACTAATGGTAGCTTGCAGTGATCGCGTCTGGCTTATCACCGAGGATCGGGATTTCGTGGAGCTCAGATGGCTGGCGGCCTTCATCGCAGTTGCCGAGGAACTGAATTACCGGCGCGCCGCTGAGCGGTTGTTCGTTGCCCAACCGGCGATCAGCCAGCAGATCATGAACCTGGAAAAAGATCTCGGTGTCAGGCTTTTCGACCGCAACAACCGCTCGGTGCGACTGACGGACGCGGGCGAGGCGTTCCTGACACCGTGCCGGCAGGCCCTCACCGTGATCGAGAACGCGGGCCTGCTGGCCCGTAACGCCGGCACCGGCGAATACGGCCGGATCCGGGTCGGCTTCAACGCCGGATTCACCACCGACCATCTGGTCACCCTCGTTCGGCGTCCTTCGGCGGGATCACCCGAACCTGGAACTCACCATGGACACCTCGCGGCGAACTCCGGACATCCTGAAGATGCTCCGCGATGAGGAGTTGGACGTCGGGCTGGTCGGCGGTCCGGCCAACGGACCCGGACTTGACCACATCAGGATCTCGAGTACCCGGCTCGGAGTCGTGCTGCGGGAGTCGCATCTGCTGGCGCGATCTGCTGAGGTTCCCGTCGAAGCGCTCGCCGATGAGCACCTCGTCCTGCTGGAATCGCTGCCCGGCTGGTCCATCCGATCTCTGGTCGAGGGCGCGCTGGAACGGGCCGGCGTGACCCCGCTGGAGATCACCACGGTGGCGGATGGAATGACGATGCTGGCGTTCGTGGCCGCGGGCATCGGTGTCGGTTTCGCCTCCCTGAACACCGATGCGCTGACACCGCGGAATCTGGCGCTGATCCCGCTGGCCGGCGAAGCCGACGTCACCACCAGCCTGGTCTGGAAGACGTCGAACGACACACCCGCGCTGCGCACCGTCATCAACGCCGCCGAGCGCTACCTGGTCGACCGGGCTCGATGACTGGCGCACCTGCCTTCGGCCCTGTGCCGACGACGGCTCGACGATCGCGGCGACCGTCAGTCCGGGCCTTCGGGGTGGGTTTCGGTGAGATGGGCGACCAGGAGAGCGGCGACGGCGCGCATCCCGGCCGGTGTCGGGTGGAAGGAGGACGCCACACTGCGGATCGGTCGGAGTCCGAACACCCAGGGTTCGCTGGTGCCCAGCGTGTGGCGCTGGTCGTAGTCGGCGGCGTTGACGACATCCGCGCCCGATTCGCTGGCGGCGTCCGCGAAGACCCTTGACAGGGTGTCGGCGGTGCGGCGGAAATGGGCGAGTTCGTCCGCGTCGAACGGATTCCCTTCTCCCGCAACGGTGTCCGCGCCGAACAAGGGCAGGTAGCCGACGAGGATGACACGCGCGCCGGGTGCCTTGCGGCGCACTGCGTCGACAATGCCGACGAGCCCGTCCGTGGCGTTCCGCGCACGGTCCGGAGTCACGTCCGTCAGCGGGTATCTCGAGGCCAGCCACCGCACGGCGGGGTGGAGCAGGCGCAGGCGCTCGATGCGGTGCAGCACGGCGTGTCCGAGAACGCCGCCGATGTAGCCGAGATCGTTCCCCCCGGCGGTGATGGTCACCAGGTCGGCGCCGGCATGGACGGCGTTGATCTGCGGGGCGAACTTCTGCCGACCCACCCGCTGCGAGCTGTTCAGGATCGTGGCGGTCGTTGCTCCGGACACCGTGGCGTCCACGAGATCGGTGCCCAGCGATTCGGCGACGAGATGGGCATAATTCCGTCCCGATCGTTTCGCCAACCGGTTGGTGACCGGCTCGATCCCCGGCCCGGCGGCGAACGAGCTACCCAATGCCACCATCTGCGTGTAGGTCGTCATGAGAAGCTCCTCTGCCAGCGGGGAACGGGTTCGCACAGCTCAGCGGATTTCGTCCGGGGGTAGGTGGGACGGGCCGACGTACGAGTTCAGCCACTCGTTGAGAGTGGCTGCCCCGCGCCAGGTTTCCACGATCCGGCGCTTTGCCTGCCGGGTGGACAACCAGTCCGGCGTGCCGAACTCCCGGCCGGCCGTCAGCCCCTTGTGCTGCAGGAACCGAATGCGGGGATGGTCCCGCGGGTAACCGCGCGGCGCCGTCGACAGCGCCCGGCCGCTGATCGTGTACTTGCCTTCCAGTGCAGCCACCCGCGTCACCAACGCCTCACCGGTCGCCTCGCCGTCGATGGCCTGCCGGAACCGCCCCAACTGGTCGGTTGCCATGTGGTAGTAGCCGCTCGCCGCGTACAGTCCGTCCGCACTGATGTGCAGGTAGTAGAACTCGCCACCCTCGCCCTCGGTGACCGCGCCCTGGCTCGTCTTGTACGGACTCTTGTCCTTGCTGAATCGCACATCCCGATTGGGCCGGAAGACCTTGAACGGTCCGAACTCGGCGGACAATTCCCCGGTCAGCGCGAGCATCGGCCCGCGGATGGCCGTCTCGTAGACGTCGCGATGCGCGTTCCAGAATTCCCGGGTGTTCTGGATCGTCAGTTGCTGGTAGAACTCGCTCGCCGCGGCCGGGAAGCCGTCGAACGGGCGAACAGTCGGATCATCGGCCACAGGATGACCGTACGTGCCGTGATCTGTGCCAACCGGTGGTGAGCGAACCGGCCCGCTCCCGTTGGACGTCACCGGAACCGGGACCGCGGTTTCCGGGCACTCCCTTCCTGTCCATGAGTTCACTGCGACGACCATCGAAGGGTGCGCGAGAGTGCTGGACCACCGGATGACTGACGACCGGAGAGTTGATCGCCGGCCGCTACCGCCTGGTCAACCGGATCGCCGTCGGCGGGATGGGCGTGGTCTGGGAGGGCTGGGACGAACTGCTGGCGCGCCGGGTCGCGGTCAAACAGGTCCTCATCCAGCCCGGGCTGAGCGAGGCCGACGCCCTGCTGGCCCGGCAACCGGGTGATCCGGGAGGCGCGGATCACCGCGCGACTGCACCACCCGCATGCCGTGACCATCTACGACGTCGTCGACGACGGTCGACTACCCGTGCCTGATCATGCAGTTCGTGCCCTCGAGACAGCCTGAACGGGCTGCTCCGCGACCGCGGGACGCTGCCGCCCGCGGCAGGTTGGCCGCATCGGTGCCGACCTTGCCTCCGCCCTGCACGCCGCCCACGCAGGTCGGCATCGTGCACCGCGACGTCAAGCCGGGCAACGTGCTGATCACCGACGACGGCTCGGCCAAGCTCACCGACTTCGGCATCTCGCACGCCGCCGGCGACGTCACCCTGACCTCGACCGGCATGGTGTCGGGCACGCCCGCCTACCTGGCTCCCGAGGTGGCCCGCGGCGGGACCTCCGGCTATCCCGCCGACGTGTTCTCCCTCGGCGCGACCCTGTACGCGTCGATGGAGGGGACGCCGCCGTTCGGCCTCGACCCCAACCCGATGGCCGTCCTGCACCGGGTCGCGTCCGGCCAGATGATCCCGCCGAAGCGGTCCGGGACCGCTGACCCCGCTGCTGCTGCGCGATGATGGCGCCGAACCCGGCCGATCGGCCGACCATGGCAGAGGTGTCCCGAACGCTGACCCTGCCCGCCAACCTGATCGGTGCGGTGCGCCCACCTGTGGCGCCACCACCGGCTGCGGTACCACCGGCTGCGGTACCGCCGGCTGTGGTACCACCGGCTGCGCCAACGCCGGCGGCTGTCCGTCAGCAGGAGCAGCCAGCGGCGCAGACGGTTCCGGTCTCCCGGGCGGAGTTGGCCGCCGCGGAACACTCCGGCGAACCACGCGCATTGACGGCGTTGATGGCATCTTCGGAGGCCGACACACCCCACACCGACAAGCCCGGCGGGCGACGCTCCGCCGGTGTCGTTGTTGCCATCGCGGCGGTGGTGCTGATTGCGGCGCTGACGGCGGGGTTCTTCGTGCTCACCGGCGGTGACGGCGGCCAGGGTTCGGTGGCGGCCACTTCTGCGCAGAACCAGGCCGCGCAGGCGCCCGGAGGCTCCACGCCGAGCGCGGGTTCCGAGCAGCCGACCGCCGACAGCTGTGTCGGAATCCGCAGGCGCAGCAGACCCGGCGGCCGAGCTGGCCGCCGCGGTGAGCGACTACTACGCGCTGATGCCCGGCAATACCGATGCCGGCTGGGCGCAGACTGACGCCGGCACTTCCAGTCCGGCATCGCGCAGAACCGCGACTACTACAACTCGTTCTGGGGTGGCGTGCAGCAGGTCATCGCCACCGATGTGGTCGCGACCGGGCCGGGCACGGTCGAGGCGACGATCACCTACACCTTCACCGACGGCACCGTGTCGGTGGAACGCACCGAGTACCAATTGGTGCGGGACGGCGACCAGCTCAAGATCGACAACTCGACCGTCCTGAGCAGCCAGTCCGGGTGAGCATCAGGTAGTCGGAACCGAGGAAGGAGTGGCTACCCGGGCCGGACAATCACCCAGCCGTGTGCGCTGACGGTGACGTCCGGCGCACCCGTGCCGTCCGGTGCGTCGTTCTCGGACCCGAGTAAGAGCTCGCCGGGCCCGGCGCCGGCGAAGGTGAAGGCATCGTCGGCGACGTTCAGCAACGCCACGATGGCCTGCCCGTCAGCTCCGCCCAACCGCACCTGCAGCTGTTCGTTGGTCTTCATGACCACCTCGATGCTCGCGCTGGTCAGCCAAGCCTCCCGTCGACGCAACCCGATGAGCCGCTGGTGCAGCCGGTAGATCGGCCAGCCGTCCGTGGCGAGTTCATCCGGCCCGGCGGGGAACGCCTGCCGGACCGCGTCGTCACCGCCTTCGCGGTCCTCCTTGACGCCGACGAAGCCCTGCTCGTCGCCGTAATACACGCTCGGGACGCCGGGCAGGGTGAACAGCACGACCAGGGCGTGACCGAGGTGCCGGGGATCGGTGAGCTTGCTGGCGATCCGGGTGACGTCGTGATTGCCGACGAATGTCAGCGGCACGAAGTCTGCGACGAATTCGGCATGCCGGTCCGAGGGTCCACGCCAATTCGAAGAAATTGCCGTCATTCAGCGAACTCCAGATCGATTTCCAGAGCTCGTACTGCGTGACGGAATCCAACCCGCCCTGCCGTACCCAATCGGCGAAATCGCCCTGGATCACCTCGCCGACGAACCATGCGTCGGGGTGCCGCAGGCGGACCCGGTCCGTCACCGCACGCCAGAACCCAAGGGGCACAGCGTAGGCGGCATCCAGTCGCCAGCCGTCGACCCCGCGGTCCAGCCAGTGCTCCATGACTGACGCGACATAGTCTGCGACGGCGGGTGACTCGTGGTTGAGTGCGACCAGACCGCCGTGCCCTTCGAAATTCCGGTAGCCGAATCCGTCGTAGCCATCGGCGTCCCAATCAATATCGAACCACTCGGCGAACGGGGAATCCTGCCGGTTCTCCAACACATCGACAAAGCCTGGGAATGCCCGACCGACGTGGTTGAAGACGCCATCGAACAGCACCCGGATACCGCGGTCGTGACAGGCCGTAATGAGCTGGTCGATATCCGCGTCGTCACCCAGCCGGGGATCGATGGCGAAATGGTCGACGATGTCGTAGCCGTGGCTTTCCGAGGCGAACACCGGGTTCAGCGCCAAGCCGTTGCAACCCAGCTCGACGAGATAATCCAGCCAAGTCAACAATGCGGGCAACCGATGCTGGACCGGCGATCCGGCCGGCAGGGACTGTTTCTCAGCGCCGAGGAATCCGAGCGGATAGACCTGCCACCAGATCACTGTGCCGGACCACGAACTCATCGGAACCGTCCTCTTCCCCATCAACTCGTCCCATCTCGGGCCAGCCGTCGTTGGCTATTAGTGACGGACTCGAGTCCTGCTCGGCTCGCACGGCCCGATCGGGGAACTGAGCCTACGCCCGGGGTCGACGCGCGTCCCGGATCTTTGCGCTCACGGTGAAATCGATCGCCGTGGTGCATCCGGGGCGGCCGCTGCGTCGGTACCCCACGCGCTGCACCCGGACGGGTCTCCTCGACGTCGGCGATTCCGCCCATCAGCGCCGAATGGTGTCCCGGCCGCGCCGGTGCAACGTGACGTGCGACGCGCAGCGGGTTGACCGTCCGCAATGTGGGTACCCCCGGGTTGCGGACATGCCGACATTGACGACATTTCCGCCATAGCGAAACGAGACACCATGGCTTTGCAATCCGCGCTCGCGAAGGTTCGCGACGCACCCTTTCTGCTGGACGCCATCCGCGCGGCCGACGCCCTCACCGAGGCGGCTGGACGCGACGGCGGTCCGCACGCCGTCAAGGTGCTGGCCGCGGCGATCGGCGAGCCCGACGACCAGTTGATCGCCATTGCCGCCGTGCATGCGCTCGGAGCGGTGTTCGACGACGGTGCCGGTGCTGTGTTGTCGGATCTGCTCTCCGATCGCCAGCTCTACCTGCGTGAACACGCGGCCTGGGCGCTGGGGTCGCGCGCCCCGAGGTTGGATGCCGTCGGCAGATTGGTCTCCGGCGTCGCGGCGGGCGGGTTCGCCACCGTGATCAACCAACGCGCGCTGCGCCGGTGGGCTCAGATCGTCGCCCGACCACATTGCGCTGGCTCTCGAGGGGGCGCTGCTCTCGCTGGACGACCCGGCCGGCCGGGCCAGACTGGTGGAGACGATGGGCCTGGTCCCCGGCGTGGTGGCCGCTCGCGCCTTGTACCGAATCGCCACCGACGACCGGGAACCGATCCGCTCCCGGATGGCGGCGGTGGCCGCGTTGGGTGATCGGGACGACGGCCGGGCGTCGGTGGAGCTGATCCGTCGACTGGCGCAGTCCGACGGCGAACTGGCCGGTGTCGCCAGGCTGGCCGCCTTCGATCTCCGGGTTCGCACCCTGCACGGCCCGGGCACCAGCGCGGATGAATTCAGGTCGCGGGCTCGGCTGGCCCCTCCGCTTGTCACCGAACTCGACGATTCAACCGGGCTCACGGTGGCGCAACTGTTCCTGCATGCCGACCTGGACCGGGAACTGAGCAGGGCCGGCGCCGGCGACAACGGCGGCATCGCGACGATGCTGGTGCGGCTCGGCGACGCGCTGGCCGCCGAGCCCGGGATCTCCCGCGTCCTGACCATGTCGCGGGGGTCCGTCGACGCGGCGGTCGATGCCTTGACCGACCCGTCGACCGGCCACGTGCTGGCGCCGATCCCGCTGATGTCCCCACCGACGGACTCCGCCAACGCGTGGCCGTTGTCGGTGGCCGCGGAGCGGGGGATCCGGCGTGCGCTGACCGCCCACGGCCGCGTCGACGTCGTGCATCTGCGGATGGCCGACGTCGGCTCGATGGCGGCTGCTGCCGTCGCGACCGAGTTGGGCATTCCGACCGTGTTCACCCTGGCGCCGGATCCGCACGCCGTCATCCACGCACTGGACATGACCGGCGCCCTCACCCGGGCAACCTTCGGCACCGTCGACGAACGTGAGCACTACTGGTTCCGCACCGGGTTGGTGCGCCGGCTCGCGGCCGGCGCGAACCACTGCGCGCTGTTTCCGCGGCCGAAGCTTCGCGATCAACTCCGCGACCTGCTGGGCGTCGATATCGACCTGGATCCCGGTCGCTACACCGTGGTGCCCGAGGGCATCGACATGTCGGTGACGACCGCCGCCGCGGATGACGTGCGTGCGGCTCAACGGTCCGGCGATGCGCTTGCCCTCGAGTCGATCTCGGCCCTCGGCGGTGACGGATCTCCCGGCATCGGCCCGTGGTCAACCCATCCCGCGCTGGCCGACCTGGCGGCCCTGGTGTCGGCGTTGCCCGCGCACCGCCGTGGTCTGCCGCTGGCGCTGAGTGTCGGCCGGCTGCATCGGGTCAAGGGGATGGCCACCGTCGTCGAGGCCTGGGCATCCAACCCGGCGCTGCGGAACCGTTGCAATCTACTGATTGTCGGCGGCGATCTGGAAGATCCGTCCGCGGACGAACAGGGTCAGCTCGATTCCATTGCCGCCGTTCTGGCCGACAACCCCGACGCCGCAGCGGGTGTGATCGTCCCCGGGCACCGGCCGAACGATGTTGTTGCCCGCTGGATGGCGGCTGCGCAGTGGGGATTCGGGGATCTCATTGCGCCGAACGGCGTCTACGTCTGCGGCAGCCTCAAGGAGGAATTCGGGCTGGCGCTGATCGAGGCGCTGGCCGCCGGGCTGGTCGTCGTCGGACCCGAGGGTGGCGGCCCCGCAACCTATATCGACGAAGGGGTCACCGGATTCCTGGTCGACACCCGGTCGCCACGGGCGGTTGGAGCCGGCATCACGGCGGCGCTGGACCTGGTCGCCCTGCCCGGTGACGGGCAGCGAGTGGCCGCCGCGCAGGGGATGGTGGCAGATCGGTTCACCATCGAGGCGATGGCGCATGCCCTGGCCGCCGTCTATTCCGGTGTAGCGGCACCCGCGCGGACGATGGCGGCCTCATGACGCTGCTGGTGATCAGCCCCGACTACGCCTCCCACCTGCTGCCGCTGGCCACCCTGGCCACCGCCTGGCGGGACGCGGGGCAACGGGTGGTGGTCGCGAGCGGGCCAGCGACGGCAAACATCACCGAGGACTTCGGCTTCGAACGCCGGGATCTGCGACTCGGCCGGGGCTCCAACCCCGGCGTCATCCGGGCTGCGACCAGGTCGCCGGTGAGGATGACGCCCTTCGCGGATTCTTCTCGGCCACCGAGCGCGGGATGGTGGAAACCCTGCTGTACCAAGCAAATGCGCGTAGCGCCGATCTGCTCTGGGACCCGGTGAACACCGCGCATCCGGGTCCTCGACGTGGTGGACAAGGTGCAGCCCGATCACGTCATCGTCGATCACCTGGCGTTCAGTGCGCGGCTCGCTCTGGTGGCCGGCGCCGTGCCGCACGCCGACGTGGTGCTCGGTCACCCGAGTGCGCTGCCCGTCGGCGACGAGGTGTACGGGTACCCGCCGGCCTGGCCGAAGGAGTTCGACCCCGACCCCGACGCGCTGGCCGCGTTGCTGCAGCGGTGCCGTCAGGTGCGGGACGATTTCACCGCGCAATGGAACGCGGCCTTGAAAGCACTTGCCCCGCAAGCGACCCCGGTTACCGACGCGTTCACCGAGCATGCGGAACTGGTGCTGCTGAACTATCCAGGCGCAATTGCACGACCCGGCCCGCACCGCCCAGCTGCCCGGCGCACGCCTTTCTGGGATCAGCCGTCCGCGCGCAGTCGCTGCCGGCGGATCTCGCGCGCGTGGCTGGAGGCCGACCCGGCGCTGCCGCTGGTCTACGTCAGCTTCGGCAGTTTCCTGTCCGTGCGCGCGGATGTGCTCTCCCGCGTCGTTGCCGCGCTCCGGTCGCTGCCGGTGCGGGTGGCCCTGGCGATCGGCTCCGCCGACCCGGCCGTGCTCGGGCGAGCCACCGGCGCATTGGCTGGTGCGGGAATTCCTGCCGCAGGTCGCCCTGCTCGAGCACGCGGCGTTGAGTATCACGCACGGTGGGAACAACAGCGTCACCGAGTCGCTGACCGCCGGCGTCCCGATGCTGGTGCTGCCGTTCTCCACCGACCAGTTCGCCGGTGCGGCCGCCATCGAGAATACCGGTGTCGGCAAGGTGCTGGCCCCCAACGCGGCAACGGCGGACGAACTGCGGTCGGCGATCGTCGACCTGCTGTCCGGTGAGAACAGCGGCGTGGCAGCCGGTATCGGTGCCGAGCTGCGGGAAACGCCTGGGCGGCAGCGGGCCTGGGCGGCGATGACCGGCAATCGGTGATCTGCTCCCTGCTGCGGCCTCAATGGTGATCCAGTGACCAACCCGTCGTGGTGACTCTGCGGTCCGATATGCCAGGGTGATGGGCATGACGACGTGGCTGGTGGACGCGATCCTGTTCGACCTGGACGGCACCCTGGTGGACTCCGCCGGCAGCGTCGAGCGCAGCTGGCGCAAGCTCGCCGACAAGATCGGCCGGCCCTGGCCGGAGGTGCAGCCGCACATCCACGGCGTCCCGGTGCAGCAGGTGATGGCCCTGCTCGAACCGGAGATGCCCGCGGAGCGGGTCGAGGAGATGCGGGTCTTCATGGTCGAGTCCGAATCCACCGACACCGAAGGCGTTGTCGCCCAACCCGGTGCCGCCGCCGTGCTGGCCGAGCTGCCGCCGGAACGGGTGGCGATCGTCACCAGCGGGGGCGTCCGGCTGGCCAGTTCCCGGATCGCGGCGGCCGGGTTGCCGACACCCGCAGTGGTGGTCACCGCCGACGACGTCGCTGTCGGCAAGCCGGACCCGGCGCCGTACCTGATGGGCGCGAAGCTGCTGGGCTTCCCGCCCGAGCGCTGCCTGGTCGTCGAGGACGCCCCGGCCGGGGTGCTCTCGGCGCGGGCCGCCGGCTGTCCGGTGATCGGAGTGCTCACCACCCATGCCGAGCTTGGCTGCGCCGACCGTCCGGACCCTCGCGGAAGTGCGGTTCACCCCGGTCGACGGCGGGATCGAGGTCAGCATCCCGGATCCGGCCTGAGTGGCCCTGGGACTTCGTCGATCACGCGGTCCGGGTGTGGTCTGCCCGCCAATGTCCCGCGTTGGCCGCCGACCTCGACCAGCCACATCGCCATCAACAGCAGCAGGCCGCCGGCCACGGTGCGCAGCCCGAACTCGCTGCCGAGGCAGGCGGCGGTCACGCCGGCGACGGCTGGTTCCAGCGTCAGGATGATCGCGGCCCTGGTGGCGCTCATCCGGGATTGTGCCCAGCTGAGCAGGACCATCGCACCGGCGGTGGCGAGCACGGCGAGGAACGCGACGCTGAACCAGCCGGGTCCGTCGGCCGGCGGCGTCGGCAACGGCGATCGACCACTGACCACCGCATCAACCGCGATGGTGCAGACGGCCAGCCCGGTCACCGTCGCTGTCTGGGTCCAGGCCAGCTCCATCGCGAACTCGGGCTTGGCCCACCGTGCGAGCAGGACAAGATGGATCGCCCACATCGCCGCGGCCAGCAGGGTGATGAGCTCACCCGGACCGAAACCTGCGCCGCGCAGGCTGAGCACCGCAAGACCCGCGGTGGCCACCGCGACCGCGACCCAGGTCACCCGGACGGGGCGATCCCGGAAGATCAACCACCCCGCGACCGGCGCGATCACCACCAGCAGGCCGGTCAGGAACGCCGACATCATCGCGTCCGTGTACGTCATCGCCCAGGTCTGCAGCAGAAAGCCGGCCCCCAGGAAGGCGCCGAGCGCCACCGCCCGCCGGCGTAGCGCGGCAGGCAACCTCGCAACGTTCTGTCGGCGAACGACACCCGTGCGGATCAGCAGGAGAAGCACGGTGCCGAGCCCGAATCGCCACGCCACCAGGTCGGTCGGCGGGATCGTCCCGCTGCCGCCGTCAATCACCGAATAGTCGACAACAGAGAATGACACACCCCAGACAACTGCAACACCGATCAATGCCGAGATCGGGACCAGGTGCGAAAGTCGTTGCTGTGCAGGCTGTTTTCTGGCCCGGTGCGTCGTGGGTCGGGACGGCGGGCGCACCGCCCCGCGCAAACCGTGTCGACGCTGTACTTCGGTGGCCATGAACGACTTTCCGGCAGGCAACGGGCGTGCCGGCGAAAGTGCCGGCGGTTGTCTGAGGGCCGGGCGGTCGGATTAGTACATGTTCCGGACTGGAAATAGGGCTGATTGCTCAGGTAGTCCAGCAACCACAACCGCGGCGGTACTGGCCAACAACGCGCAGGACGTCAGCCGGCAGCGACGGCACGGGCGGCGAGCCAGCCGAGCGTGGTGGCCCGCATCGTGGCGTCGAAAAGTTCGCTCTGCACATGGTCGTCCGGCGGGGCGCAGTCGGCGAGAGTCAACGACACAACGCCGTGCACCGATGCCCACAAGGAGAACGTGATGGTGGCGGGGTCACCCCGCAGCTCGCCCGTTGTCGACACCCGCCCGCACGACAGTCGCCAAAGGCTCGATAGCCGAGGCCGCGGTCGCTGCCTGCTCCGGGGTTGGTTCGATTCCCGACAGTGCCTGACTGAACATCACGCCGTAGAGGTGCGGGTGCGCTCGCGCCCAGGCCCAGTAGGCCCGACCAAGGGCGGCGAGGTCGTCGATGGTCCGGCCGGTGGTGACCACTTCACGTTGGGCGTCGCCGAAACTGCGGAAAGACTCCTCGAACAGTGCCCGCAGCAGGTCCGCTTTGCTGCCGAACAATGAGTACACCGCAGTCGTCGACGTGCCGGCGCCGGCCGCGAGCGCACGCAGGGAGAGTCCGTCGACGCCGCGCTCCGTCACCATGCGGCCGGCGCTGGCCAGGAGTCGGGCTTGAAGAAAGTCGTCATGAAGCCTAGGTCTTGCCACGCTTACATGTTAGCGTAACGATGTTTTAAAACACCGTTACGACACCTGGAGGATCCGATGAGTAGCGTCTTCCCCGGCCGGTACACGACCGCAGCGCCCTCGGACGCGACCGCGCTGTTCCTGATCGGCATGCGCTTCAACACCCTCGGCGGCCTCGCCAAGGCCCTGCCGGTGACGGCCGCGATGGGGCGCATGTTGAAGCACCTGGCCACCCATCCCGACGCCGGATTGCTGAGCTATCACAACTGGTTCGGTCGGACCACCATCCTGCTGTCCTACTGGACCGATACCAATGCCGTGCAACGGTTTGCCTCGGACCCCGACGCGCCACATGCGGCGGCATGGCGGGACTTCACCAAGAAAATCGGCGTCAGCAAGGATGTCGGTGTCTGGCACGAGCTCTACACCGTTCGGCCCGGCGATTTCGAGGCGGTCTACTCGAATATGCCGGTCTTCGGGATGGCCGGGGCCGGCGAGCACCTGCCGGTCGGCAATGGCACCCGCACCTCGAAGCAGCGGATGGCGGCCGGCGCGGTCGCTAGCTGAAGGCCCCGCGGATCAGGCTGATACCCGAGTGGAGCGGATTGCCGTCCGGTGGCTCGTCGGAGACGTCCACCACCCGGTACTCGCGGGTGTTGATGCCCGCCGGGACGACGAACGATCCGGAGCCGTCGTTGAGGGTGCCGAGGGAGACCATCCGCCCACCGTCACCGAACAACCACACCTCGTACGAGTTGTTCGACGGGGGCAGGTCGGCTGCGTTCACCCTGACCTCCTGGCCGGTGGGTGCGACGATCAGTTCAGCCTTGCCCAGCTGTTCCTGCTGATCAGCCGTCAGCGGACCGCCCGGCACCGGGGTCAGCGGAGCCGTGGCTTCCACGGTGACGTCATCGGGTCGGTTCTGCGACACGACGACGGCGCCTGCACCGACCGCGATGCCGACGACCGCGGCGGCCAACGGTGCGGCCCAGCGTGACCACCGCCGGGGCGGCGGACCTGATGACCCGGTCGCGTCCGGTGCGGTTGTCGCCCGCGTCGGGCCCGTGCCGGCTACCGACCGCAGGTGCGGGGTGGAGCCGTTCTCGTCCGCGGTGCCGACGGCCGGCAGAGTCGGCGGTGTCGTGCTCTGCTGTACGGGTTCCAATTCAGCGGTGCGTTCCGTCTCCGGAACCGCGGTCACCACCGCTCCGGCGGCCCGCTGCGAGCCGGTGAAACCGAGTTCGGCCGCGATGGCCTCCCAGACATGCTCGCCGGGCCGTGGCGCGTTCTCGCCGTAGTTGCTCAGCTCGGCAAGGTCGACCGTCTCCTTGAAGGACTCGATCTCGGCCGTGCAAGCGGCGCAACCGGCGACGTGGGCGTCGACGGCACTGCCCAGGCTCTCGCCGAGGGCGAGTAGCGCAAGGTCGTCAGCATCAGGATGTGGCACCGTCCACCTCCCAGCGCTTACGTAGCAGAATGAGCGCCCGCCGGATGTGACTCTTGACAGTCCCGATCGGAATACCCGTGGTCGCGGCGATCTCGGAATGCGAAAGATCGCCGTAAAAAGCCAGTCGTAAGACCATTCGTTGCTCATCGGGTAAACGATTGACTTCGTCACCGACCACTACCCGATCCACCACTCGGTCGACGGATTTCACGTCCGTCGCCGGCGGCGCGATGCTCTCGGCTGCTGCGATCACCTTGCGGTCCCGGTCGAGCGACGCGTACCGATCAGCGATCAGCCTGCGGGCTATACCGAGCAACCAGGCACCGAGCGACCCTCGTGTCGGATCGAAACCCGCCCTGCCCTTCCAGGCCCGAACAAAGACCTGCTGAACGAGTTCCTCCGCATCGTGGTGGTTGCCGAGCCGGAGCATCCCGACCCGCTGCACCATCCCCGCGTACCGGTCGAAAGCCTGGCGCAGCGCCAGGTCGTCACCGGCCTGAAATCGTTCCATCCACTCGCCGTCCAGCAGGGGCTCAGTGGGCGCCGGCACCAACGGTTCTTCCCGCGCGGGAGGGATCGGGGCGCTGGACACCACAAGAGCGTAGGTCATGGACTGATCGGCACCGCGGTGATCGCGATGTTGTCGTCGTAACCCAGGGTGGAGTTGTTGAAGGAGCCGCCGCAGGTGATCAGCACCAGCCGTGGATCGCCGCCCCGGTCGAACAGGCGATCGAGCGGAACGTCCCCTTTCGACCATTCCTCCCTGGACAACACGGAAAACTCCCGGCTGACGCCCATTTCGTCGACAACCCGGACAAGATCGCCAGGGCCCAGGTCGCCGATCCGGGCAAAGACACCGGCACCCTGCCGGTAGTCATCGACGTGGCCGGACAGCACCGCAGACCCGACTGCTGCCCCTGGAGCGGGGCCGAAGCGGTACCACCCGACAGTGGAAACGTCCGGTGGAACTTCCATCTCGCCGGAACTGTCGACCCCGACGGGCACCACCACCGTGTCAACACCAAGGGCCGGAAGTTCAATGCGAACGGGCGTCGACGGCGCGGCACTGGCCGGTGCCGCGGTCGCTGGGTCCGGTTGCGTCGGGTCGAGGACTGGTGGGTCCGGCACCGTGGGGTCCGGCTGCGCTGCAGTCGGTGGCACGGGAACTGCCGATACTGCCGATACTGCCGAACTGGCGCCCGCCGACTCCGGTGCCCCCGACGACGCCGGGGTCGGCCGAGCGGCCAATTCGGATGCTGCTGCTGCGTTGACCGTTGAGACAGTCTGACCCGCAGGCTCCGTTTGCAGGGCCCAGTAGGTCAGCGGTGCCGCGGCGAGCAGCACAAGCCCCGCCGCCAGGCTGGTGGCAGCCTGGCGGCGGGACAACCTGGTCCGCGTTGGTACGCGGTGCCCGGACGGCTCGGTCAGAGCGAACGGTCCAGGTACAGCCGGCGTCCACCGACACCAGCCGCCAGCAGGCCGACCGTCAGCAGCACAACCAGTGCGATGGCCGGCAGTGAACTGTCGGCGGGCCCGGTTCCGGCGGGAACTCCACCGGGTGCGGAGTGCAATCCGGGGATGGTGAACGACACGAGCGCCAGGGTGCCATCGGCGGCACTACCAACGGCGTGCACGAACGTCGCGCTGCCTTCGGCCAGGTCGAGGCTTGCCGGCCCGAGTGCAACGGTGGTCGTTCCGGCAAGAACGACGTCCGCCGAGACGGTCCCGGCCGGGATGTTCAGCACGCCCTCCTTGGGGTTGGTGACCCCCGCGAGAACGACGGTTCCACCGGCCCGCACATCGACGGCAGGCGCCGCGGCGTCATGACGGACGACGAGCCGGGTCTGGCCCGCGGAAATCGTCGAAATGTCATTGGCGTAGGGGGTGATCGTCGGGTTTCCATCGGCGTCCAGGTGGGCGACGATGGAATAGCTGTTGCCGCCGGCGACGTCGGCCGTCGCGGTCAGCAGCGGTGCAGATGCATCAGCCGCGTCTGCCGCAGTGATCGCGATCGCGTAGCTGCCGGCCGGCAAATCCAGTGGGCCAGCGACGGTTTCGGGCTGGAAGTCGTCAAGGGTGAGTGCCCCGTTGACATAGACGTCGACCGGCAGGCCGGGAACGCCATGGACCACGTAGACCTCAGCGGTGTCCGCGGCCGAAGCCGGCAGCGCACCGAACAGGGCAGCGGCGACGGCGAGCGAGCCTGCGGCGGTAGCGGCGATGAGACGTCGCATAAATCCTCCTCGAATTGTGGTGAAGTGCTGTCGAGAAGGGTTACCGCGGTCGGTCGGGTAATGGATGCACATTCTGGTTCTTCGTTTCCGCGGAACAGGTTTCGCGGGTGGTTGATGGTGCTCGTCGTGCTGTGCTGTCGGTCCGAATCTGGTCGATAAAGCTGGCGACCAGGGTGCGTGACGGGTGTAGCGTTCGATGCTCGGATCAGTACATACAAGACATTTCGGCGCAGTCTCGGCGATCGGGAGGCATCGTGAGTTCCTTGGTACGCCGGCACCGGGGCGCGCGTTCTGCAGGTGCCGTCGGGATAGCGACGGCGATGGTCGTCGTCATGTCCGGATGCGGCAATTCCGGTGGCAGCGAATCGACGGACACCGGTGTGACGCAACAGGAGACGTCTCCATCGGCGCCGGTTGGGGTGATTGCGATCGGCCATTCCGGGCTGACCGGCGAGAACTCGGATTCCACCCACCCCGGGCAGCCCGCACTCGAAAACTCCTGGGCCACCGGCAGTTCACCCGCGGTGGACAGCGTCTATCAGCGGCTCGTCGCTGCCCGCCCGGCGACCGCGGGCCACGTCGCCAACACCGCGGTCGGCGGCGCCAGTTTCCTGTCCCTCGGCTCGCAGGCCACGGCCGCACTGCAGAGCGTTGCCGCGCCCGAGTTGGTGATCGTGCAGACGATCGACAACGACATCCAATGCAACGGCACCGACGACGCCAACGTCACCAAGTTCGGAACCAGCCTCCAACAGACCCTGGAGTCGATCAACACGGCCTCGCCGCAGTCCAAGATCCTCGTCGTCGGGCAGCTCGGCCGGCCATCCACCTCCTTTCTCTCCGAACTTGTCGCCGTCGATCCCAGCGTGCGGGCCGATGTGACCGGGTCCGGGATCTGCGACTTCTATGACCCGCAGGGCGCACTCAACGAGGACAGCTTCACCGAGCTGACCAGGATCATCGACGCGTATGAAGCCGAGCAGGCACGCGTTTGTGGCGTCGTCGCGAACTGCCGCACCGACGGTGGCGTGCGGGCCGCTTACGTCGACAAGCTGGAGAACTTCACCGATGACTGGGCCCACATCAACGTCGCCGGGCAGGCGGCGGAGGCGGAGCTGATCTGGCCCGTCGTGGCCGACTTCCTCGGCGTCAACTGACCGCCGGTCGGCCTAATCGTCGACGCCGCGGGCGATCAGCGCGTCACCCATCGCATCGGCACTGCGCAGCGCCCTGACCACCGCGGGTGCAGCCATGGCCCGGAGCGAGAAGCCCGAGCCACGGGCCTTTCTCGCCTCCGACACCTCTCTGACGATGTCCACCAGCAAGGGAATACAGCGGATCGTCAGGGCGAGGACCAGGCCGGCCCGATCCGGGTCGACGCCGAACCGGCGCAGCGGGCCGAGCAGCCGCTGGCAGACGTCCAGCATCTCGGTGACCCTGGTGGTCAGCGTGACCAGCGAGGCGACGGCGACCGTCAACAGCAGGCTGCCGCACACCATCACCGCGCGCTCCGGGGTGGCGAAGATGACCTGGAAGATCGCGATGAACAACAGGAACCAGCGCATCGGCCACAGTTGCCGCCACACCACCCGGGCCGGGATCCGGGCGATCGCGAAGCCGCCGGCCAGCACGACCGCAGCCGCCGCCAGCTGCCATGGTGCGTTCAGCAGCACGACACCGATGATTGCCAACAACATGCCCAACAACTTCCAGCCCGCCGGAATCCTGTGCAGCACAGAGGATCCCGCGTGGTACAGGCCGATCACTGTCATCGCCCCAGCCCCGTCCAGCGGAATCCGGCGCCTCATGTGAGCAAACCGGTGTAGGTCTCGACGGCCTGCGCCGGGGTGCCGTCGGCGACGATCCGGCCGGCGTCCAGCACGACCACCCGGTCGAACCCGGCGAGCAGATGCAGGTGATGGGTGACCAGGACGACCTGCTCGTCGAGCCCGGCCAACAGGTCGTTGACCATCCGGGAGTTGCGCAGATCGAGCAGCGTCGTCGGCTCGTCGGCCACGATCACGTCGGGGCCGGTGATCAGTACCGCCGCCAGGGCGAGCAACTGCTTCTGCCCACCGGACAGCAGGTGCGTCGGGTGATCGGCATGCCCGGCCAGACCGAACCGGCCGAGCGATTCACGGACCCGGTCGGCGATCTCCTGTTTGCTGAAACCTTTGCGGCGCAGGGAGAATGCCACATCCTCTGCGACAGTCGGCATGACGATCTGGTTGTCCGGGTCGGTGAACACGAAACCCACCCGACGGCGGACCTCGCGGCCCTTCGCTGTGGTGTCGAGCCCGTCCAGGGTGACCGAACCGTCGGTCGGCTTCACCAGTCCGTTGATCATCCGGGCGAGGGTCGACTTGCCGGACCCGTTGGCTCCGACAATGCCGATCCGCCGCTCGGTCAGCACCAGGTCGATGTCGTCCAGCACGACCCGGTCGCCGAATCGGTGATGCACTGCGGTGAAACGGATTTCGGCCATCTGAGGATCAGGACTCCGGACGTTCGAGCAACATCGCGAGGCCCTGGCCGCCGCCGATGGCGCAGGCGGCCAAACCCAGTGCGGGTCCGTCGGGTCCGAACATTCTGGACGCGAGGCGGAGCAACAGGATCGCGCCGGACGCGCCCCACGGGTGCCCGAGGCCGATGGCACCGCCTTCCGACACAGACCAGTTCCTCATCGAGGCCGAGTTCGTCGACCACAGCCAGCACGACGGAAGCGAACGCCTCGGTGATCTCGACGGCACCGATGTCACCGATCCGGATGCCGCGGTCGGCAGCGGCGGCGCCGGACAGCAACCGCCGCACGGCCGGTGCCGGACCGAGCCCGGGGAGGTCCGGTTGGCCGGCGGCGACGGCCGCACCGATGATCCGCAGGTACGGCAAGCCGGCCGCTGATGCGGCCCGTTCGGTGGTGACGGCGAGGGCCGCCGCGCCGTCGGAGATCCCGCAGGAATTGCCGGCCGTCGCGGTGCCGGCCGGCCCGAACGACGGCCGCAGTCGCGCCAGCCGCGCCGGTGTCATCCCTGCCCGCGGTCGCTCGTCGCGCGACATCCCCTGTACCGCAACGATTTCGGCGTCATAGCGGCCGGCCTGCTGGGCGGCGAAGGTCAGCGGCGTGCGACCGGGCGGCGTAGTCGTCCTGACGTTCCCGGGAGATGCCGAGCTTGCCGGCCAGGGTGTCGGCGGCCTCGCCCATCCCGGGGTCCGGGAAGCCTGCCGGGGCGAACGGTGCCCTGGTGTAGCGGACCGGATCCGCGCTGCCGACCGGCGGCCAGAACCGCCACGGCGCGGTGCTGGCCGACTCGGCGCCACCGGCCAGCACCAGCTGAGCGTCGCCGGACCGCACCCTGGACGCGGCCTGCAGCGCCGCGTCCAGGCCGGACCCGCACTGCCGGTCGACCGTGACGCCCGGCACCGCGTCGCCCAGGCCGGCGGCGAGCGCCGCGACCCGGGCGATGTTGCCACCGGGACCGAGGCAGTTGCCGATGATCACGTCGTCGATCGGGAGGTCGAGGGCGGCGGTTTGGTTCGCGACCGCGGCGAGCACCGGCGCGGTCAGTGCGATGACATCGACGCCGGCGAATCCGTGGCCGGCCGTGCCGATCGCCGTGCGCCGCCCACCGACCAGCACCGGGGCGCTGGGATCGGGCAGGCGTCGGGTCACGGGAACCTACGGTAGTGGCCGCAGCCGGAGCGATCCGCCCAACTGCTCAGAGGACGACCGCGCGCGATTCCAGCTGCGCGCTCGGAATCGCCCAGCGCTCGCCGCCGCGGCAGCGCTGCCAGCGACGGTGTGCCGGGCGACCTTGCCGCCCGGCGTCCTGGGTAGCCGGTCGGCGAGCGAACCAGCGGCGGGGCAGCGACTGCTCCCGCAGCAGCCCGCGGGCATCGGACCGCAGCGTGCTCAGGTCGGCGCCGGGCGCCGGTTCGATCACCGCCGTGACGATCTGTCCCAGCCTGCCGTGCGGGACCCCGACAACCGCGACGGCGGCCACGCCGGGCAGCGCGGCGAGGACCGCCTCCACGTCCTCGGCGACGACGGTGGCGCCGCCGGTGGTGATGGCCGCGTCCCCGCGGCCGCGGATCAGCAGGCCGCCGTCGCCGACAGTTTCGGCGAGATCGCCGACGGTGGCGAATCCGTCGGCGTCGCGGTGGAACGGCCCTGTCGTACCGGCCGGGTAGCCGATCGCGAGGTAGGGGGAGCGGACCCAGAGCACGCCGTCCCGGATCTGCACCTGCGCGCCCGGAAAGGGCTGCAGCGGCGCGGGGACCGGCGGGCCGCCACGAAGGACAGTTCGGCCGCGCCGTAGTACTCGGTGACGGCGATCCCGCGCCGCACGGCCCGTTCGGCAATCTCGGCGGACAACGCGCGTGCCGGCGACCACCGCCGTCCGTAGCGGCGCGGTCTCCGGGAGTGCGTCGAGCAGGTCGGCCAGCACTGGCGGGACCGCGTGCACCGCGGTGGCGTCTTCGGGTCGGTCGGTCAGTTCGGCGCCAAGGGCCAGGGTGTGCACGGCCGCGAACAGGTGCAGCGTCGCGTGCAACGGACCGGTCAGCAGCACCCGGTCGCCGCTGTCCGATGCCGGTCAACTCGGCCAACGGGGCGAAGGACTCGGTCCACGACGACGCGGTGCGCAGCACCGGCCGGGCGCGACCCGAAGTCCCTGAGGTCACGGCGATCAGAAAGGTGTCGGCCGGCAGCGGGCCGAGCGGCGGGTTCCGGACCCGCCGGGTCTGCGACGATGACGGCCCTAGCCGATGGCGGCCGCGGCGAAGACGGTGGCCAGTCCAACGACCACCGGCAATCCGGTCGCCACCAACGGCTGATGCTGTGCCGTTGCCCCGGCGCGTACCCCGATGTCGCGCACCAGGTCGGCGAACTGCCGGTAGGTCCAGGTGCGGCCATCGAGATCGAGCGCCCGTACGTCACCCGCGCCGCCCAACCGGAGCGGAATGGCCGTCCCGTCCGTCAGGGGGACACCTTGGAGGCCGGCGCTGCTGCCGGTGCGGTGCTGGTGATCAACCCGGGGTAGGACCGGTGCACCTGCTTGATGACCAGCGCGGCGACAACCGCCTTCAGCACGTCACCGGGCAGGAACGGCAGCGCGCCGGTGATCGCCGGGACGAACCCGATCCGGAAGGACAGCACGGTGATCCCGAACACGTAGATCACCAGGGCCCCGCCCAGCAGGTTGACCAAGATGCCTTGCCACAGCGGGTATTTCGGCAGGATTCGGGCCGTCAGCAGGCCGATGACCACCACCCCGACCAGCCAGCCGACCAGGTACCCGGCCGACGTTCCGGCCCAGACACCGAGGCCACCCCGCCCACCGGACAGCAACGGCAGCCCGGCCGTCATCAACACCAGGAACACCAACACCGAGAAGAATCCCTTGCGGGCACCGAGAATGCCGCCGGCCAACATCACGCCGAGCGTCTGCAGGGTGATGGGCACGCCCGTCGAGCCAACGGTGATGCTGCCGGGTAAACCGAGGGCTGCGATGAGGGCCGCGAAAATCGCGATCTGCGCCAGGTCCCGTGACGTGGTGCGACGGTCAGCCATGTGTTGCTCCTTCGCTCACCCCGGTGCTCTCGCCGGAGGTGGCCTTGTCGTCATCGTGTCGGTCGTCGGTAACGGCGGGATGAGCATAGGTGGCCCGCGCCGTCGTGATCGGACGAACCCTATCTAGACAAAGCGGACAGCGCTCGCCTGCGGGTCGGCGGCGAAGTCTGCGCCGCCGGCCGGACACCATGCGGTGCCGGGTGCGGGCGGCTCCCCGAAGGTCGATAGGCTGATTCGACCCGCAAGGGGCCGACCGCGACGGCGCGGACGGACAGCAGCACTTCTCATTCAGCACCAGGAGGCCTCTCGCGTGTCGACGAGCATGCATGCCGGTCGGGCCCTGATCGTGTCGATCACCGATCACACCCTGCACGGCGAAGACGACGACGGCGCGGGCGCGCTGGTCACCGAACTGCTGGTCGAGGCCGGCTTCGTGGTGGACGGCTCGGTCGCCGTGCCATCGGATGAGGTCGCGATCCGGACCGCCCTGAACACCGCGGTCATCGGCGGTGTCGACCTGGTGGTGACGATCGGCGGAACCGGGGTCTCGCCGCGCGATGTCACGCCCGATGTCACCGCCGAGGTCATCGACCGGGAATTGCCCGGCATCGCCCAGGCCCTGCGCTGGTCCGGCATGGCCGCCGGCGTGATGGACGCGGTCGTCTCCCGCGGACTGGTCGGCGTCTCCGGCTCGACCCTGGTGGCCAACCTCGCCGGCTCCCGGGCAGCGATCCGGGACGGCATGGCAACGCTGAATCCGCTGGCCATCCACGTCATCGAGCAGCTGTCCGACCCGGAGGCCTGACCGGTCTGATCGCGGCCGCCGGACACGACTCAGCTGGTGCCGGCCGGGTTGCGGGTCGGTTCATCCGGATCGCCGGCTCCTCGCCGCTGCCGAAGATCCGCTCCTTCAGTTCGCCGACGGTGCCGGCGACCATGAACGACACGGTTCCGGCGACGGCCTTGCTCTTTTCCAACGCCGGACCGGCGGCGCCGGCGGCCTTGACGATCACGTCACCGGCGACGTCCTTGGTCTTGTCCCACGCGGGCCCGGCGGCGCCGGCGGCCTTGACGACAACGTCACCGGCCACGTCCTTGGTCTTGTCCAAGGCCGGCCCGGCCGCGCCGGCGGCCTTGACGATCACGTCACCGGCGAGGTCCTTGGTCTTGTCCCAGGCCGGCCCGGCCGCCTGGCTGGCCTTGATCACGACGTCACCGGCGACGTCCACCGCCTTGTCGGTCACGCCGTCCGCGACGCCCTTGGCCTTGTCGATCAATCCCACGGTTCTCTCCCTCGAGGACGCCATGCGCCGAGCGCACACCGGACACGCCGCGATGGGAAGCTGCTGGGATGAACCTACCGGCTGACGAGCGCCCGGGGCCGGGCGCCGACGACACCGACGCCGAGCGCGTGGCCGGCCGACGCACGCCGGGGCGGCCACGCGCAAGATGCTGGACGAGGTGTTCGGCGACGTGCTGCCGAGCGTCACCCGCGACGAACTGGACGACGGGTCGGACCGGGTCCGGGACCGACCGGGATCAGTGGTACCGGGACAACCGGCCGCCGCACCACGGCTAGCCGCCTGCACCCCGGCTCGGTGCCCGGTGGCTCGGGCAGCCGGCGCTCACCTCGTGACCGCCGGTAGCCCTGTCCGAGAGGCCGTCCGCGGCGATGGTGTTGCCGGCCCTGCAGCAGGTCACGGATCTCGACCAGCAACTCGACCTCGGTCGGGTCGGCCTTGATCGGCTGCTTCTTCGCGGCCGCCCGCGCAGCGGCGATGTCCATGAACTTCTTCATCGGCGCGACAAAGACGAAGTAGACGACCGCGGCGGTGATCAGGAAGGTGATGATCGCGTTCAGGATGGCGCTGATATTGATGTAGGTATCGGGTTTGGACGGATTGAGGTAGAAGCCGATCGTGCCGGTATCGACGCCGCCGAACAGCGCCAGCACCGGCTGGATCAGGCTGGAGGTGAACGCGGCCACCAGCGCGGTGAACGCGGCGCCGATGACGACGGCGACCGCGAGGTCGATGACGTTCCCGCGAAGGATGAAGTCCTTGAAGCCTTTGATCATGGTGGCGTCTCCCCTGACGACGTCTGCCGAGGTCATTCCGGGCGTTCCTCAGCCCCGAGAATGACGGAACGGCGCAGACAATACCTCGCGGATAGGTCAATCAGGTGAACCGCAGGGCGATTGTCCCGGCCAGCCCTGCGCCAACAATCCGATCCGCCGAATCCGTCGGCACCGACAGCACGACCGGTCTGTCCGAGTTGCCCCTTTCGGGTGCGGGCGGGATGGCCAACACGATGGCGTCGGCCGCGAGAACCGTTGCCTCGCCGCCTTCTCCGACCAGAATGACCGCGACGTGCATGCCCGGCCCGAGCAGCTCAACGATCGCCGGATCAGCCGGCCGAACCGGCACCGCCACCCGGCCCGGGCCCGGGCTCGGGCCGACCGGATCGGCCAGTCGGGCGTCGGTGATCACCTCGCCCCTGCGGGCCTGCCCGGCCAGCACCTGACCCTGGGCCAGCGCAGGATCCTGCACGGCGCCGTCCGGAATCTGGTCGGCCCGCAGGATCTGCAGGTCCTGGGCTTCCGAGTCGGGCGCCGATCGGCAGGTCCCTGGTGAGTGCGACGACCGGCTGGCCGCCGCTCGCGCGGGGCGGGGTCAGGGCGATGACGCCGGCGGCCACCACCAGGCCGACCGCGATGATCCGGCGGACGGTGCGGGGCAGTCGCCCGCCGCGCCGTCGGTCGGCGATGGACTGCCGGATCCGGTCGTACCACCGGGGCTGCAGATCCCTGGCCCGCGGCTTCGCGGTGCGATTGGTCATTGCTGGGACGGTAGGTCGGCGCGGCACGCCGATGGCCGGATCGGCCGGCATTGTGGACAAGGTTCCAGCAACTGCCTGTGCACAACTCCGGTTCGGCGTCACAGGGTTCGCAGTAGGCCTCGGTCGCAGTGGGTCAGGAGCTCGCCGTAGGTCAGGTGCCGGCCTGGATCCGCAGGATCCGGTCGTCGCCGTCCCGGACGTCGCCGCGCCCGTCGGTGTTGGACGTCATCACCCACAGGCTCCCGTCGGGTGCCACCGCGACGGTCCGGAGCCGTCCGTAGACATTCGTCAGGTGGGCGACCGGTTCGCCGGTGGTCGGTCCGCCGTCCGACTCGATGATCGGTATCTGCCATAGCCTTTCGCCGCGCAGGCCGGCCATCCAGATCGACCCGTTCCAGAACGCCACCCCGCTCGGCGAGGCCTCGACGGTTGGCCAGACCCTGCAGCGGTTCGATGAATCCCGCACGGGCGCCCTGCCCTTCGACCTCCGGCCAGCCGTAATTGCCGCCGGCGACGATGAGATTCAGCTCGTCCCAGGTGTTCTGGCCGAATTCCGACGCCCAGAGGTGGCCGTTGTCGTCGAAGGCGAGGCCCTGCACGTTGCGGTGCCCGGTGGAATAGACGACACCGCCGCCAGGGTTGCCCGGTGCAGGCGCGAAGGTCGGCGTCACCCGAAGGATCTTGCCGCCCAACGAGTTCGGATCCTGTGCTGGGGTGCGTTGGCCGGTTTCACCGGTGCCGACGTAGAGCAGGCCGTCCGGTCCGAAGGCGAGCCGGCCGCCGTTGTGAATGCTGCCCCGCGGTATGCCGGTGAGACCTGTTGTCTGGTTACCGATCGCGCCGTCCCGCAGGGTGACGGTGTCGATCCGGTTGTCGTCGGCGCCGGAGTAGTACACGTAGAGCAGATTGTCCTGCGCGAAGTTCGGTGACACCGCGACACCCAGCAGCCCACCCTCACCGGCCGGCTCGACGCCGTCGATGGTGCCGACCTCGGTGACCGAGCCGTCCGGGTGCGATCGTGGAGATCGAACGCGTCATCGCGTCCCGTGACGACCGCGGTGCCGTCCGGCAGGAACGCCGAGCCCCACGGCACGTCAAGGCCGGTGGCGACGGTGCTGACCGTCAGGTCGCCCAGCGGGACAGGTTCCGCTGGCTCGCGCGACGGGCCGGCTGCGCTCGAAGGAGCTGTGCCGGAACCTGCGGTCCCGGAACCTGCGGTGCCGGAACCTGCGGTCGCCGGAACCTGCGGTGCTGGACACCTGCGGTGCTGCTACCTGCGGGGCTGGGTGCGGCGGAGATGGTCGTCGACAGCGGGGGCGGGTCCACACTGCCGGAGCACCCGGCAAGCATCACCAGGCACCCGGCGATCACGATCGGACGTCGACTGATCACGCCGTCCAGTATTGCCGAGCGCCCAGCCGGACTGCCGGGGATCAGCCGGCAGCGGCCTTGCTGCTGGACGAGCCGCTGCTCGACCCGCTGGTCGATGAACCGCCGGACGAGCCGTTGCCGGCGCTCGAGGTGCTGGCAGGCTTGGCGCTGCCGGCGGAATCCGAGCTCGCCGCGGCCTTCTTCTCGCCGCCCTTGTCGGACCCCTTGTCACCGCCGGACTTGTCACCGGAGCCGGCCTTGTCCCCGGATCCCGCGGCGGGGGCCGTGCTGGTCGACGCTGCCCTCGAGTCGGTCCGGTAGAAGCCACTGCCCTTGAAGACGACGCCGACCGAGCCGTAGACCTTGCGCAGCGAGCCGCCGCAGACCGGGCACACGGTCAGCGAGTCGTCGGTGAATGCCTGCACGGCCTCGAAGCGGTGATCGCACTCGGTGCATGCGTACTGGTAGGTCGGCACGAGGTCCTCCGGATGGCGGTCGCGTCGGCGCGGTGGGGCGCCGGCGACCGGGTGGTGGGTGCTGCAGATCAGCGGTTCTGGCACTCGAACGCGCAGACTGCCAGATCGATGATGCTCCCGAACGCGGTGGCCGCGCAAATATCGCCGTGAGTTCCCACTGGGAGAACGGCCGGCCGGCGCCGCTCACGAACTCTTCACCTGCGCGTTCGCGACCACTACGGTCGGGTTCAGCCCACGGCTTGCAGCCCCGTGACGGGCCGGACCACGGCCGATACCCGCTGGTCAAGAGCGTCGAACGGGACTGACGGCAACAGTTCGTCGTCATAAACGACCGCAATCAGCCGACCGGTTGGCCGGTCGCCGAGCAGCCGGGACCGCAGCGCCAGGCTGCGGTCGTAGTGGCCGCCGCCCCGGCCGAGCCGATGGCCGGCGGCATCGACGGCGAGCGCGGGGACCAGCACAACCTCGGCGTCGGCGATGGTGTCCGGACCGAGCCGTGGCCCGACCGGTTCGTCGATGCCCAGTGCGCCCCGGCGGACCGGGCTCGGGTAGGCGCACCAGTCCAGCGGTGCGGCGCCCGTGACCACCGGCACCAGCACCCGGACGGTGCGCGCCAGCTGGTCGAGCAGGTCGAGGCCGAGCGGTTCGGTGGACAACGGCAGGTACGCCGCGACGCAAGCCACATCACGCAGTGCGGCCAGCAGATGCGCTCCCATTGGCCGCGCGGGCCGCATGCCGCGTCGGAACCTCCCGCGCCCGACGAGCGTCGATCAGCCCTGTCCGAAGGCGGGTTTTCGCCGCTGCGATCTCCAGGTCGTCCGGCTGCACCGCAACACCGTAGGGCACTTGCGGCCGGTGTCTGACGGGTTCACCGCCGGTCAGGCACTACGGTTAGCGACCATGAACCCTCATGTCGCGTCTGGGCCGGCGACGCCGTGCGCGGATGGCGGCACGCCCGGGACTCCCGCGTCCATCTCTGTGTCGGTTCCGTCACCGTCCGTTCAGTCGGCGCCGAGGTTCGTGACATGAGGTCGGTTGCCGAGCAGCTGGAGAAGGTGCTCGCCATCGCGGTGACCCCGCCGCCGGTGCGGGTCGCCATCTCCGAGGCGCAGGGCCTGCTCTGTGCCGAAGAGGTCGTGGCATCTGCTGCGCTGCCGGCATTCGACCAGGCGGCGGTGGACGGCTACGCGGTGCGATCCGTCGACGTCGCCATTGCCGCGCCCGGGCATCCGGTCGTGCTGCCGGTTGTCGGCGAGATCGCGGCCGGCGCCCGCACCCCGCACCGGCTGCAGCCGGCGCAGACGGTGTTCGTCGCGACCGGGGCCGCATTGCCGACGGTCGCCGATGCGGTTGTCCCACGGTCGCACACCCAGGGCGGTGGGGCCCGGGTTTCGGTGATCAAACCCGTCGAATCCGGCCAGTACGTGCGCAAGACCGGCGAGGACGTGCAGCCCGGTGACGTGGCCGTCCGGCTCGGTGCCTTCATCGGCTCCGCCCAGGTCGGCCTGCTGGCCGCCGTCGGCCGGGACAAGGTGCTGGTGCACCCGCGCCCCCGGCTGTCGATCGTCTCCGTCGGCGACGAACTGGTCGACGTGTCCCGCACGCCGGGGCCCGGCCAGGTCTACGACGTCAACTCGTTCTCCCTCGCCGCGGCCGCCCGGGACGCCGGTGCCGAGGCGAACCGGGTCGGCATCGCGTCCGGGGATCCGCGCCGGCTGCGCGAGCTGATCGAGGCCCGCCTGCTGGTCTCCGAGGTGGTGCTGATCGCCGGCGCGGCCGGTGGGCACAGCGCCGAGCTGGTCGTCGAGGCACTGTCCGATCTGGGGGAACTCGACCTTTCGCGGGTGGCCATGCAACCAGGCTCCGCGCAGGGCTTCGGGCTGCTCGGGCCGGACAAGGTGCCGACCTTCCTGCTGCCGGCCAACCCGGTCTCGCGCGCTTGTGGTGTTCGAGGTCATCGTCCGGCCGGTGCTGCGGATCATGCTCGGCCGTCGAAACCCCTACCGCCGTACCGTCATGGCCAGGACCCTCGAGCCGATCGACTCGCCCATCGGCCGCCGCCAGTTCCTGCGCGGCCAGCTGATGCGGGACGACGCGGACGACTACCTGGTGCACATCCTCGGTGGCAGTGGCACGCACCTGCTGGCGTCGCTGGCCGAGGCCAACTGCCTGGTGCTGGTCGACGAGGACACCACGGAAGTGCCGGTGGGCAGCGAAGTTCCGGTGTCCTTCCTGGCGCAGCGGGCCTGACGATGAGCCCGGCTGGATTCCCGGCCGGTGGTGTCACCGGAGCACATCCCGGCTGGCCCACGCGCCTCGGGCCGGTGCAGACCCGGATCGGCAGGGTCGAGGGCCGGCCGTTGCGCCGTTCGGACTGGGAATCCTGGCAGCGTGCCCGGCTACAGGACGAGGCGTTGATCGCGCCCTGGGATGCGACCAGTGACCTGACCTGGGCGCAGCGGCACTCCAAGGCGCTGTGGCACTCGCACCGGATTCTGCTGCGGTCCGGCGCCCGCCGCGGTGAGGTGGTGCCGTTCGCGATCACCGTCGACGGCGCCTTCGCCGGGCAGGTCACGTTGGGCGGCATCCAGCGGGGCGCGCTGCGCTCGGGCTGGGTCGGTTACTGGGTGGATTCGCATTTCCATGGCCAGGGCGTCGCGACGGCAGCTGTTGCGTTGACAGTGGCGCACGGGTTCGGCCCGGTTGGACTGCATCGCATCGAGGCGACGATCGCGCCGGAGAACCTGGCGTCACGAGCGGTGGTGGCGCATCTGGGTTTTCGGCAGGAGGGACACCTGGTCAGGTACCTGGACATCGCGGGGGCCTGGCGGGATCACCTGCTGTATGCGCTCACCGTCGAGGAGGTGCCGCACGGGCTGCCGCAGCTGCTGCACACCTGGCAGTCCGGCGGGCCAGCGTCCTCGGCGGCGTCCGGCGGCTGACCAGCGAAAACCAGGGACAACCCAGGGTGTGTCCCTACCTGGTCGGGGCCCATGCAGTGGCTAGCGTGATCTTGACCGATAGGTCCGTCGTCGCGCTGTGCTGCGACCTGAGCGAGGGGAGGGCCCCGCATGAGTATCCCCACATCCCTGATCGTGGTTCTGCTGGTGGTCGCCTGGCTCGTCGTGCTGGTGCCGATGATCGCCCGGCGTCGTGAGCGGGTGCCGCAGGCCGAGCCAGCCGGATCGAATTTCCGGGTGTTGCGCCGCGCGTCGGCGTCACTGCGCCGGCGACCTGGTCGCGGCGCGAAAGGACGAACAGTGACCGACATGGACAGTCAGCCCGGCACCCAGCAGGACGGGGCGACCGAGGCGCTGGTGACGGTGGGAGCCGGCGCCCAGGACGAACCGGTGGATGCGGCGGACGAGTGGGCCGCCGCCCAGGCGGCGCATGCCAGGCGCGCCGCGCCGCAGCGCGCCGACGCTGAGCAGGACAGCCGTGACGTCGAACCCGTTACTGACGGCTTCGGCCCGGGCGAGGTCACGGATGCGCAGCCCAACGAGTCCGCCGAACCGTTCGAGTACGAGCAGCCGGCATGGATCGGACCTGAATCGCCGACCGACGGCCTCGATGCCGGCACGTCAGATCCTCAGGCAGCGACGATTCCGGACGAGATCGACGAGGACGAATGGACCGCGCACGCGGCCGCAGCACCCACACCGTCACTCGCCGACGTCGAGGACGAACACCTGCGCCCCGTGCCGCACCGGCCCGGTCGCGGCGGGTTCGACCCAGAAGCCGCCGAGGCCACCCGCGCCTACCGGTACCAGCAGCGTCGCCGGGTCACGCTGATCCTGCTGGTCGCCACCGTTGCCTTCACCCTGGCCGCCCTGCTGCTGATCAACTGGCTGTGGTTCGGTGCCGCGATCAGCCTCGCGCTGCTGGTCGGCTACCTCACCTACCTGCGTCGTCAGGTCCGCATCGAGGCCGCCATCCGGCAGAAGCGGATGGAACGGCTGCAGCGATCCCGGCAGATCCGGCCGGAATATCGTCGTCCACCGCAGCGCGTGCGGGCCGGGATGTCCGCTGTCGCGCCCGGTCGTACGATGGTTGACCTGGATGACGACGATCCTGGGTTCGACGACCTTGAGGAATTCCAGGAGCCGATGACCTACCGGCGAGCCGCAGGGCAGTGAGTTCGGTGGGGCAGCGTCGCCCCCGGCCTTGGCAGCGAACCCAGTGACGTCGCGGCGAGCCCGGCCGGGCCGCTCTGACAGCGCAGGGGGCATGAGGAATTGAGTTCGGCTGGCAAGGCCTCCACAGTTGGCACCGATCCGTACAGCCAAGCCGGGTTCAGCATTCGCTGTGACTGGGGACTGCAAGGCGCTACGGCGATCGCGGCCGGTGCGGCCGCCATCGTCGTCGTCGATGTGCTGTCCTTCACCACCACGCTGTCAGTCGCGCTGGATGCCGGCATCGAGGTCTACCCCTACCGGTTCCGGGACGCCTCAGCGGCCGCCTTCGCCGCGACCCGCGGGGCCGTTCTCGCGGTCGGGCGGCGGGAGGCCGGCGCGACCGGGGTGAGCCTGTCGCCGGTGTCGGTACGCCGCGCCACCGAGCCGGGTGGGCCATTGACCGTGACCAACAAGCTTGTGCTGCCATCACCCAACGGCGCGGCCATCTGCCGTCAACTCGGCGAGGCCAATGCGCTGGTGGTCGGTGCCTCGCTGCGCAACGCCTCCGCCTGCGCAGAGTGGGTCGCCAAGGCCGTCCGCGGCCCCGTCGCGGTGGTGGCGGCCGGCGAGCGATGGCCAGGTGACGTGCTGCGACCCGCGGTCGAAGACCTATGGGGGGCCGGGCTGGTCATCGACACCTGGCGTCGCTGAACGGCGGCCAGGTGTCGCCAGAGGCCGCCTCGGCTCGTGCCGCCTACCGCGCACTGGGTCGCAGCCCGGCGATGGCCCTGGCCGCCTGCGCGTCCGGTCGGGAGCTGATCGAGGCCGGCTACGGCGAGGAGATCGCACTGGCCGCAGAGATCGACGTGTCCAGGCGGGTACCGGTGCTGGCGGGCGAGGCGTTCCGCGTCGGGTGATCATTTCGGGCTCCCCTGACGTCGCGACGCAGGGTGCGCACGGGGGCCCTGACCCGCTGCTATTGTTGTCGACGGCTCGCGGTGCAGACCACGATCCGGGGCTGTAGCGCAGTTGGTAGCGCGCTTCGTTCGCATCGAAGAGGTCCAGGGTTCGATTCCCTGCAGCTCCACCACGTTGTTCAGTTCAGAGCCACATCCGAGCAATCGGGGGGCTCGGCGGCGTTTGCCGATACGCAGATCAACGGCACCGCCGATGCGCTGAAGATCCTTCGTTGCCCAGCCGAATCTCACGATGGGAACTCCCTCGCGGGCGTCACGTTGGTGATCACGTGGTGGTTCGAGGTCGGGCCTGCTGGCGACCCTTTCGACACCACCTGAGTCGCCCGTATTCCCCTCCTGTCAGCACCCTGCCACCATTCTGGTGACGCAAGGCTGCGGCCGGGATGTGCGCAGCGATGGGCAGGCGGAGGTGGACGTGAACAGCACGCTCGCAGCGACCGCCGACGCGCCTGCCGCGGCCGGGCAAGTGCGCCTGCAGATCCTCGGCCCACTGCGAGTCTGGCGCGGCGACGTCGAACTGGAGACCGGGCCCCGGCAGCAAGCCCGGCTGCTCGCCATCCTGCTGGCCCGCGCCGGTCGGCCGGTCAGCGTCGGTGAGCTCATCGAGATGATCTGGGGCGAAGCAGTTCCGCGTAGTGCGCTGAACACGCTGCACAAGTACGTCGGTGCGCTTCGACACCTGTTGGAGCCGGGCCTGCCGCCCCGGCGCACCGGCTCCTATCTCCAGCGGCGGGGCGACGGATATCTGTGCACGGCCGGGCCCGGCACGCTCGACCTCGTCGTTTTCCGAACCCAGCTCATGCAGGCACGGGTGGCGCTGGCGCACCAGCGATACGAGCCGGCCCTCGATGGCTATGTCGAGGCACTGGGGTTGTGGCGCGGTCCGGCCGGTGCGGGCGCCGACGACGGGACCGCCCAGGCGGTGTTCGCAGCGGTGAACGCGGAATTCCTCGATGCCGCGGTGGCAGCAGCCACGCTGGCCGTGTCGCTGGGTCGGGCCGAGCGGGTGCTCCCCACGTTGCGGCTGGCAACCGCGATGGCTCCGCTGCACGAACCGGCGCAGGCGAGCCTCATCTCCGCTCTCGGGTCGACCGGGCAGCAGGCCGAGGCCCTCGCCGTCTATCGGGCGGTCCGGGCCCGACTGGCGGCGGATCTCGGTGTCGATCCCAGCCCGATGCTGGTGGCCGCACACGCACGGGTCCTGGGTCAGGCACAGCCGCCCACGGCCGGCCCCCAGGATGTGGAGCATCGCGCGGCGCGTCCGGCACCGGTCTCCGGCATGGTTGGACGGTCCTCGGAGATCGCGGTGCTGTCGGCGGCCGTTGAATCGGCAGTTGCCGGCCGAACTGCCGTGGTGGTGGTGGAGGGCGAACCCGGAATCGGCAAGACCCGGCTGTTGGAGGAGGTTGCTGTCCTGGCCGGGCAACGTGCGGCACTCGTTGTCTGGGGGCGGTGCGTGGAGGGGAACGGTGCACCGACCATGTGGCCGTGGGCGCAGATCATCAGTGCAATCGTCAACCAGCACGCACCTACGTCATCGGGGGAGCGACTGACCGGTGAGTTGCGCTACCTGACCGAACCCGGTGGCGGCGTCCTGGTCTCGCCAGTGTTGCCTGACAGCGGCGCGAAGTTCCGCTTCTTCGAGCAGATCGTGTCGGTCATCGGCGACGTCGCGGCCCGGCACCCGACGATTCTGGTCATCGACGACATCCAATGGGCCGATCTGGTCACTCTGCAGATCTTTGGTCACTTCGCCGCCCGCATGCCGCCTGGTTCTGCCATGATCGCCGCGCTGCGGGATCGGGCCCCGGCGCCAGGGTCGGAGTTGGTGAAGGTGCTCGCCGAGGTGAGCCGGCTTCCTCGTCATCGCCGGATCAGGCTGGATCCGCTCACTCGTGACGAGATGGTCGAACTGGTCGTTCGGGAGAACGGCCTCGCGATGGAGCCCGCGCTCGCCAACAGCATCTTCCTGCGGACCGCCGGCAATCCGTTCTTCGTCAGGGAACTGTCCCGAATCCTCGCTGACGGTGCGGACCCGGCGGGCGCGGCTGTGAAACAGGCGAATCTGCCGTCCACGGTGGTCGACGTGGTGCGGCATCGGATGAGCGGGCTCGACGAGAACATCAGGTACCTGCTGCAGGTCGCCGCCATTATCGGCTCGAACGTCGAGATCGGCGTGCTCGCAAGGGCTGTCGGTATCGATGAACAGACGTGTTTGGACCGGCTGGAGCCGCTGGAAGGGTTGGGCCTGATTACGGCAGCCGCCGACCCGCGGGTGGTCAGGTTCACCCACGACATCGTCCGCGAGTCGGTCGTCGAGTCGACGCCGCGGCGGAGTGTGTCGTCGATGCACCTGCGCGTTGCGGACGCTTTGGAGGGTGGAAAGGCGGCCGACGATATCGCGGTCGAGCGATTCGCCCATCATCTGTGGGCGGCCGGGCCGCTCGCTGACCCGTCGCGCACCGCGGACGCTTTGATCTGCGCGGGACGGGCAGCGGCCGCCAAGTCCGCGTTCGAGGCCGCCGAGCCGCTGCTGCAGTCCGCCGCGCAGCTCGCGCGGCGGGCCGGGTTGGCCGAGGTGGAGCTTTCCGCGCTGTCGCAGCTGACCGCGGTCATCGGAATGCGGTCGGGGTACGTGGGTTTCGGGCTCGACCTGCTGCAGCGGGCCGAGCAGCTTGCCCGCGGGCTCGGCCGGGAGCGGGAGGCGGCAGACCTGCTGTTCTCCCGCTGGGCCGCCCATTCCCAGGGCATCCGATTGGAGCGCGGGGCACCGCTGGCGCGCAGGTTGCTCGAACAGGGCGAGGCCTCCACCGATCCGATGGTGCGCGCCTACGGTTTCAGCGCGTGGGGGATCCACCAGTGGGACCTGGGAAACATCGGCGAGGCGTTCCGCTACCTGGGTCACGCCAACTCGATCATTCTCGACGATCGTCCGGGGGTGGGGGGTGATCCCCTTCGGCGTGATCTGCAGCTGCTCTGGCCCGTCATGCTGGCGTTGAACACCGGGCTGCACGGTGACATCGACGCATCCCGTTCGTTGCTGGACAAGCTGGAGGTCGACGCCGAGGACGATCCGTATGCGATCACGGTCTGGGCCGCATTCTCGGTCGTGACGGCCGCGTTGACGGGTGATCCGATGTGGGCCGCGCGCGCTGCGGAGCGGGGGATCGCGGTCGATCCCGATTATTCGTTTGTCTTCCTCGGCGGATACCAGCGGCTGGCGCGGTGCTGGGCTCGCGCCCTCACCGGCGACGACCCGTCCGGTGCCGCCGCGGAAGCCGAAACAATCATCGGCGCTGTGCTGCTGGACCCGCCCCGCTCCGGCGTCGCGGCATGGTTCGGGCTGCTCGCCGAGATGCTGCTCGCAGCAGACCTGCCGGATCGGGCCGCCCAAGCCCTCGACCGGGCCGAGGAGTTACTCGACGCGCACCGGCAGCGTTATGCAGAGGGTCTGGTGGTCCTGCTCCGGGCGCAGGTGCAGCGGGCCCAGGGTGCATCCGCCGCCGCTGTGCGGGCGACCGCGGAACGCGCACGCGTGCTGTCCGTGGAGCGGGAGGCCCATCTCTTTGCCCGCCGCGCCGAGAAACTGCTGACCGAACTGACCCTGCCCGAGTAGGACCGGTCACTCCACTACTGCTCCACAAAATGTCCACTCGACTTACTTATTGTCCCTGTCGACCGGACATTCGGATCTCCCGGCCGTTGGCGCTCTTTCGCCGAGGAGGCAATCGTGGACAAGAACCCCCACCCAACTGTGGTCCTGGTTCACGGCGCGTTCGCGGACGCCTCCGGCTTCGCCGGCCTGATCAGGGAGCTCGCCAGTGCCGGCTACGAAGTTCTCGCACCACCGAACCCACTGCGCGGTGTCGCTACGGATGCAGCCGCCGTCCGCGCCGTCGCCGCCGGCGTCGCGGGTCCGGTTGTGCTCGTGGGCCACTCCTACGGAGGGGCGGTGATCACCCAGGCTTCCGTCGATCTCGAGAACGTCGTCGGGATGGTGTATCTCGCGGCGTTCGCACCCGCGTCGGGCGAGAGTTGCGCCAGCGTGCAGGAGCCGTTTCCCCCTCCGCTGTTGGCCAGCACCATCCGACCTACCCCGTACGACGCGGTTGGAGCGGTCGGTGGGCCCGAACTGGTGATCGACAAGAGTCAGTTCCGGGAGACGTTCTGTGCCGACGTCCCGGTCGACGTCGCTGCGATCATGGCCGTGTCACAGCGACCGCTCGCGGCCGCGGCGATCGGCGAACCGCTGTCTGCGCAAGGCTGGAGCAGTCGTCCGACGTGGTACCAGGTCTCGACGCGGGACAACGCTATCTCGCCCGACGCCCAACGATTCATGGCCGCTCGGATGAACGCGACCGTCGACGAGATCGACGGCAGTCACACCGTTTTCATCGCGCGACCGGTATCGGTCGGCGCATTCATCGCGCGTGCACTTGCCGCAACGCGCTGACCGGATCCCAAGGAGAATGTCGATGCCGACGAAACACCGAAGCAGCACAGCCCTTCTCGCAGCGGTGCTGGCAGTCAGCCTGCTGACCGCTGGCGCCGTCACCATCCCCGCCACCGCGAGCACCCCGGCAGCAACCACAGTCACTACTGTCGCTACCGCCGCGAGACCCGTGCCGGGGCCAAGTCTCGCCAAACCCACCATTGTTCTCGTGCACGGCGCTTTCGCCGACGCAAGCGGATGGGCCGCCGTGGGTGCCGGACTGCAGGCCGATGGCTATCCCGTCCTTGCATTCGCCAATCCCTTGCGCGGCGTGCAATACGACAGTGCTTACCTGCGAAGCTTTCTCGATACGATTCAAGGGCCGATCGTACTCGTCGGCCATTCCTACGGCGGAGCCGTGATCACCAATGCCGCAACCGGCGATCCCGACATCAAATCGCTGGTCTACATCGCCGCATATGCGCTGAAAGCCGGCGAGTCCGTCCAGGACGCGAACACGTTGGGCGGCGGACACACCGATCTCGGTCAGCACCTGATCATTCGTCCCTTCCCGGGTGCCTCCCCGGGCGACGCGGATGGATACATCGATCCGGCCTTCTTCCGTGAGCTGTTCGCGCAGGACCTTCCCCGCGCCGTGGCGAACACCATGGCGGCCGGCCAACGGCCCGCGGCATTGGCCGCGTTCGGCACGCCCTCCGGGGAACCCGCCTGGAAAACCATCCCCAGTTGGTACCTGGTCGCCAGGCAGGATCACACGATTCCCCCGGAAGCCGAACGGGTGATGGCCGCCCGGGCCGGCGCCAGGACGGTCGAGGTGAACTCGTCGCACGTCGCGATGATCAGCAAGCCACTCGCCGTGTTGGCATTGATCAAGCAAGCCGCCCGGTAGCGAGCCGAACGAGGAGTCGAAGATGACCGAAACCAGTCCGCCGCCGGGTGCGATCACGCAGGGCCTGGCGGCCGGTGTACCCAACCGCGGGATCACGCTCGCTGTCGGCGACCTGCGCACGGTCGACGGCATTGAACTGCTGCCCGTCGCGTTCGTCAGTTACGGATTCGGCGCCCTGGACGAATCAGCCAGGTACGGCTCCGGCGGAGGCGCGGGTGGCGTGGCCATCCCACTCGGCGCCTACGCCGTGAAGGACGGCGTCCTTCAGTTCCGGCCGAACACGATCGCGTTGTTGTCCCTGCTCATCCCGATCATCGGCGTGCTCGGTCTGTCCATCTCCATGATCATCAAGGCACTGAAGCGTTCCCGATGATGGTCCTGCGCTCTCGGCAGACCAGCCGGACACCGTCCTGGCCGCCCAGCTGATCGGCGTGAATCCCGACAACAGTCAGCACCGGTTGCGCCCGATGGTCGGCCGTGACCCGGCCGAACGACATCGGAGCGCAACGCCGCTCGAGTTACTGTTCGACGTGACGTTCGTCGCGGCCTTCGCGCAGGCGAGCGAGCAGGCTGCCCACTTCATTGCGGAAGGCCATTTCACCACCGCGGCAACCGGTTTCGTCTTCGTGACGTTCGCTGTGTGCTGGGCTTGGGTGAGCTTCTCCTGGTTCGCCTCTGCGTTCGACACCGACGACTGGTTCTTCCGGCTGATGACGATGATCCAGATGATCGGCGTGCTGATTCTGGCCCTCGGTACCCCGCAGGTGTTCGAGTCGATCGACGCTGGTGAGTCGTTCGACATCGGTGTGATGGTCGCCGGATACATCGTCATGCGGACGGCGATGATCGCGCAATGGCTGCGGGTGGCACGCCAGGACCCGGAATCCCGGCGGACCGCCCTGATCCTCGCGACGACCATTGCGGTCGCGCAGGTCGGCTGGACCTTCGTCGCTGTGCTGCACCTGCCGGTCGGCACGCTCGCCCCGGTCCTGGTTCTGCTGTACGCGATTGAACTCGGCGGACCGGTCCTTGCTGCGCGGGTGTCCGGCATGCCGCCATGGCACGCGCAGCACATCGCAGAACGGCACGGACTTTTCATGATCATCACCCTTGGTGAGGTCGTGCTCGGCACCATCGCGGCTGTGTCCGGCGTGGTCGGTCGGGTGGGTTGGAGTCTGGAGGCGGTGATGGTGGCGGTCGCCGGAATCGGACTCGCGTTCGGGCTGTGGTGGAGTTATTTCGTCGTGCCCTTCGGGGAGATCCTGGCCCGGCACCGGCGTCGCGCCTGGGTCTGGGCCTACGGCGGAATCGTGGTCTTCACCGCCACGGCAGCGTTGGGCGCCGGTCTGCATGCGGCCGCCTACGTCGCGGGCGGCGAGGCAACCGTGGGGATTCCTGGCGTGGTGGTCGCGGTGGCCGTTCCGGTCCTGGTGTCAACTGTGGCCTACTTTGCGATCTTCGCGTACCTGGTGCACGCCCTCGACCCGTTCCACCTGCTGCTGGTCGCTGGCTCCGGCACCGCACTGGCCATGTCGGTGCTGGTCGCCGTGGCGGGTGCCGGGTTGGGCGTGAGCCTCCTGCTGGTCATGCTGGCGCCGGCAGTCATCGTCGTCGGGTACGAGACGATCGGGCACCGGAACATGGCCGAGGTGGTGCATCGCCTGCAGGATTGACCCGGCCGGCGTGAACCGTCGGTCTTGTCAGGAACACTCCCCGCGGCGACAACCCGGACAGGTCCGGAAAATCGGTCGTAGGCTCCTCGCTGAAGGTCCGTCCGGTCTTGCCGGCCAGGTCGGCAGACTGCCTCAGATCCCTTTCGACGACGAAGTTGTGAGGAGCAGAACGTCACGATGACAAGCACCCAGCCGACGAATTCCGGTTTCGCCCCCGTCCCATCCGCTGCGGCGGGCACCGTGGAGGTGCCGCTTCTCGACGACACGATCGGCGGCATGCTCGACAGGATCGCTGCCGATCAGCCGGAGGCCGAGGCTCTGGTCGAGGTGCAAACCGGCCGCCGGTGGACCTACGCCGAGCTGCGGGGGAGTGCCGAGGACGTGGCGCTCGGCCTGCTGGCCGCCGGAGTCGGTAGGGGTGACCGGGTCGGCATTTGGGCGCCGAACGTGGCCGAGTGGACGCTCGTGCAATTCGGCAGCGCAAAAATCGGGGCGATCCTGGTCAACATCAACCCGGCGTACCGGTCGCACGAGCTGGAGTACGTCCTGCGGCAGGCAGGCATCTCGCTGCTGGTTTCCGCACCGTCGTTCAAGACGTCCGACTATGCGGCGATGATCGAGCAGGTGCGTCCCAACTGCCCGGAATTGCAGCAGGTGGTGCTCATCGGCCGACCGGAATGGGATGAGTTGCTGGCCGCTGGCAGTACCGGCGATCGCGTCGAACTGGCCAGGCTGCAGAACGAACTGACGCCCGACGACCCGATCAACATTCAGTACACGTCGGGTACGACCGGATTTCCCAAGGGCGCCACGCTGTCTCACCGCAACATCGTCAACAACGGCTATTTCGTCGGTCGCCTGTGCGGGTACACACCGGACGATCGGGTGTGCATCCCGGTGCCTTTTTACCACTGCTTCGGCATGGTGATGGGCAACCTGGGCGCGGTGACGAACGGCGCCACCATGGTCATCCCGGCGCCCGGCTTCGACCCGGCGGCCACCCTGCAGGCGGTGGCCACCGAACGGTGCACGTCGCTGTACGGAGTGCCGACGATGTTCATCGCCGAACTGAACGCCCCCGACTTCCAGAACTACGACCTGACCTCACTTCGCACCGGGATCATGGCCGGCTCACCGTGTCCGGTGGAGGTCATGAAGCAGGTCGTCGACCGGATGGGGATGACAGAGGTGACCATCTGTTACGGAATGACGGAGACCTCGCCGGTGTCGACGCAAACCCGGGCCGACGACTCACTGGATCGCCGGGTGTCCACCGTCGGCCGGGTGCACCCGCACGTCGAGGTGAAGGTGATCGACCCGGCCAGCGGCACCACGATGCCCCGCGGCGAACCGGGTGAGCTGTGCACCCGTGGCTATTCGGTGATGATCGGATACTGGAACGACCCGGAAAAAACGGCGGAGGCGATCGACGCCGACCGGTGGATGCACACCGGTGATCTCGCTGTCATGGACGACGAGGGTTACCTGTCCATCACCGGCAGGATCAAGGACATGGTGATCCGCGGTGGCGAGAACGTCTACCCACGGGAAATCGAGGAGTTCCTGTACACCCACCCGGACGTGCTGGACGCGCAGGTTGTTGGTGTCCCCGACGAACGGTACGGGGAGGAACTGTGTGCCTGGATCACCCTGCGCGAGGGCGCCCAACCGCTGACCGCGGAGGCGGTTCGGGCATTTTCGTCCGGCAAGTTGGCGCACTACAAGATCCCCCGTTACGTGATGATCGTCGATGAGTTCCCGATGACCATCACCGGCAAGATCCGCAAAGTCGACATGCGCGCGCGTTCGATCGATTACCTGCAACTGAACGACACGGTCACGAACAGCGGCGTCTGACAGCCGGGCTGAAGAGATACGTGTGGGCAGGACCTACCCGGTTGGACAGGGTCGCCTGAACTGTTGGAGGGGCTGCTCCGGGTCGGTTTGACAGTTTGTAGAAGCTGACCTGTTGCGGACGAACGATCCTGGGTTGACTGAGGGCTGCCGGTCCGGATTCCGCCGGCATCGAGTTCGCCCTCATCGCCCGGCGCAACTCCGGGCCGCAGGAGACAGGGAGCGGCCCATGCCGATCGAGCAACTCGCCAGACCGTCGACGCCGGAACGCCGCCAGTGATCGAGAGCCGGAGCAGCGTTGCCACCGCCGGTATCGACCCGCTCGCGCAGCTGGTGAACGGTGAGTACCACGATGAGCTGGTGACCGTCGTCAAGGGTGTGATGGATCTGCCGACGACGGACGTCAAGGTGGCCTGCACCAACAACTTCGAGCTGTGGCGGCGAGGGTGGCAGCTGGTCGTCCGGCACCGGGTCGCGGATTCCGGCATCGACGATGCACTTGCCACCATCATCAATGACGAACTGTTCATTCCAGGCTGGGTGAGTGGTAACTCGGTGTTCGAAAGCATCTTCACCGGTGTCGTGTTGACGTCACGACCGGACCCGCTCGATGCCTGGGTGCTGTTCTACACCAACACGATGGTCCACTACGACGCTGCGTGCACCGCTGGGCAACGCCTGGAACCTGCTGCGCAGCAGGAGCTGTCAGACTTCATTGCGATTCATCAGCACGTTGACGAGCTGGTGCCGCCACGGGCGTCGGTGCTGGAGATCGGTGCCTGTTTCGGGTTCCTGTCGCTGTTCCTGGCTCGCGCTGCCCGACGCGGACCGTGGTGGCCTCGGACATCTCTCCGGGCACCGTGCGATTGCTGTCCGCGGTGGCCGGCCGGTTGAACGTCGGCGTCGAAACGTTCGTCGCCGACGCCGCGCGAATACCCCGGCCGGACCGCAGCGTCGATGTCGTGCTGCTGATTCATCTGCTGGAGCATCTTGAACCCAGGCATGGCCAGCAGGCCGTCGCCGAGGCTCTTCGGGTGGCCGGCTCGCGGGTCGTCATCGCCGTTCCGTATGAAACCGAGGCGACCGTGGCGTACGGGCACGTCCGCACCATCGATGAGGCTGACCTGCGAGCACTTGGGCGAGCTGGCCGCGGGGTGGGATTTACTCGGTGCACGAGAAGCACGGCGGCTGGCTGGTCCTCGACCGCCGCTGACCTACCGCCGAGCCGTCGAACGTCAGATCAGACCCATCTTGCCGGCCAGGTGGACGGCCTCGGCGCGCCGGGACACGCCCGAGCTTCCGCAGAATATTCCCGACATGAAATTTGACGGTCGTGTCGGAGATGAACAGTTTCTTGCCGATCTCGACATTCGACATCCCGCGGGACAGCAGTTCCATTACCTCCTGCTCGCGTGCCGTCAGCTTCTTGTCCGATTCCGTCGGCCCGGCGTGGATTCCGCGGACCATTGCCGCCGCGCTGCGTGCGTCGAAAGCACTGCCGCCGCGGCTGATGTCGCGGATCGCCCGGATCAACGCCGACGTATCGACGTCCTTGACGACGTAGCCGCGGGCGCCGTTGTGAATGGCGGCCAGCACCAGATGGTCGTCGATGAAGGTGGTCAGCACCAGCACGCCGAGACCGGGATGATTGGCCATCAATGCCGCGCACAATTCCAGCCCCTCGGTGTCGGACCCGGCGGAGAGTTTCAGGTCGAGCAGCACGATCTGCGGCCGTACCGCGCTGACGACCGCCATCGCGGTTTCGGTGGTGGCGGCCTCGCCGACCACCCGCAGGTCGATTCCCGTTCCAGGATTGCCCGCAGCCCGTGCCGGACGATGGCGTGGTCGTCGATCAGCACGATGTCGATCGGTGGCGCATTCTCGCGCGGTGACTGCGCTGCTCATGACGACTCCAGGTCGGTGGAATGGATCTCCGGATACTCGGCCGCCGATCCGGATCGGCAGCGGAATTCGAACCTCGATGCGGACGCCGCCCAGCCTGGCGCGCCGAAAAGCCAGGCTGCCGCCGAGCTTTTCGGCCCGCACCGCCATGTTGGCCAGGCCGCGGTGCCGGCCGTCGGTGAGCGCATGCCGCTCGATGCGCAGCAGCCGGCTCAGCGTCACCGGGTCGCCGCTGCCGTCGTCGGCGATGCTCAACCGGATCATCTCCGGTCGGTATTGCAGCCGGACAACCGCTCGGCCCGCGTCGGCGTGCGTCGCCACGTTGAACAGTGCCTCGCCGGCGATCCGGGCGAGTTCATGGTCGGCCGCTGGTTTCGATGGGCGGCCCGCCGCCCTCGACCCGAACCTGCACCTGCAGCCGGGGTCGGTGGTGGCTGGCCAGCTCGGTGAGCAGATCCGGCAGCGACGACGGCGATTCGCCGCTCGCCGCATGATGCAGCGCGTAGATGGCGTCGCGCAGCTGGGCGATCGCCTCCTGGGTCAACCCTTTGGCCTTGTCCAGTTGCTTGCCGAGCGCGATGGCCGGCGTCCCCAGTTCCGCGGCCTCGCCGCGGGCCATCTCCACCGCCATCCCGGCACTGAGCACGAACTGGCTGACACTGTCGTGCAGTTCGCGGGCGATCCGGTGCCGCTCGGCGTCCAGCAGTTCCCGCTGCCGGGCCGCCGCCAGCCGTTCCTCGGTGCGCCGCAACTGGTCGGTACGGGCGGTGAGCGAGGCGGCCTGTGCGGTCGCTTCGTCGTACAGCTCCTGAGCCCGCTGATGAAGTTCGAGGCCGGATTGGTACTGCTCCGAGGTGTGCAGTGCGACGGCCGCCTGATTGGCCAGAATCCGCAGCACCGACAGATCACCGGGCTCCGGCGGCGCCGGCAGGTCGTGGATGGCCACCAGACCACCGACCAACCTGCCCTCCAGGGTCATCGGCACCCGGACCAGCGTGACTGCCCGGCTCCGTCGGCCGGACCAGTCCCACCCGGATGGCGTCCAACTCGGTCCGGTCGACCTCCAGCAGTTCGGCGCTCGTCGGCGAGCGCCCGGCCGCTGCCGTCGACGACCACGAATCGCGGCCGCGCCCGGACCAGGGCGCCATCGCAGAGCGCCAGCACCACCCACGGGGCCGACAGATGGTCGCCGGCGGTCCGGGCCACCTCTTCGAGTAGCGAACGCGGCCCCTCGACCGTCCGGACCAACGCACGGGAGATCGAGTCCAGCGCCCGAACCGTGCGCTGCATGCGCTCGTCGGTGCGGATGAACTCCCGGTAGTACGAGCGCTTACCGGACCTGACGCCGGTGAGCAGCGCGAGATCCGGGGGGTCGTTGGCCGGGTTCGTCGCTCACGCCCGGCACGTCACATGGCTGCACGGAGCAGGCCTTCGATGTCGTCGGCGTCGGCGCCGCGCGGATTGGTTGCCAGGCAGGCATCCTCGAGGGTGGACAGCGCCAGCCGCGGGATATCGCCGTCGCTGACGCCGATGTCGCGCAGCCCCCGCGGGACTCCGACCTCATTGCCGAGTCGCCGAACGTAATCCGAGAGGATGTCGGCGACCTCGTCGACCGGAGCGCCCAGCACCGGCAGCCCAACGGCCGAGGGCCAGCTCCCGGAATCGTCTCCGGCGTGGCGCGCGCGTTGTAGGAAATGACGTGCGGCAACAGGATTCCGTTGATCACGCCGTGCGGCAGGTCCAGCAGCCCGCCCACCTGGTGGCTCATCGCGTGGGTGGCCCCGAGGATGGCGTTGCTGAACGCCAGGCCGGCCTCGAGACTGGCCTGGGCCATCTGCTGGCGGGATTCCATGTCTGCTCGGATCGGAAATGGTTGCCGGCAGGTAGTGGCTGACCAGCCGCACCGCACTGAGGGCGTGACCGTCGGCCAGCGGGTTGTGCGCCAAGCGACACGAAGGCCTCGATGCCGTGCGTCAGCGCGTCGAGACCCGTTGCGGCGTTGAGCCACTCGGGCATCGTGGTGAGCAGTCGCGGGTCCGTGATCGACGTATCCGGGACCAGCGCCCGGCCCATGATGGTGATCTTCACCGACCGCTCGGTGTCCGTGACGATGCAGAATTGCGAGACATCGGCGCCGGTGCCCGATGTCGTCGGGATCATCAACAGCGGCGGAATCGGATGCAATACCTGGTCGACCCCCGCGTAATCCAGGATCGACCCGGCATTGCCGGACAGAATGGCGATGCCCTTGGCGGCGTCCATCACCGAGCCGCCGCCGATGGCGACCAGCACGTCACAGCCGGACTCCGCGTACTGGTGGTACCCCTGCGTGATCTCGGTGTCCTTGGGATTCGGCGTCACCCCACGCCAGACAGTCGGTGCCAGTCCGACATCCCGCAGATGCCCCAGCAGTTCATGCACCCATCCTGCGTCGTGCACACCGTCGTCGGTCACCACGAAGGGCCGCCGGGCGCCGAGCCGCGCGGCCGCGAAGCCGGACTCGGCCAGCGCGCCGACCCCGAAAACGATCTCCGGTGCGTGGAACTTGACGACCGGTGCGATGGCCGGTGCACGACCCGTTCTTCCCTGGTCAACTCGGCGACGGCCACCGGTGACAGCGGTCGAATCACGTCCTGGTGCCCGATGGCCACGATGCTCACCTCCGTCGGCCGGGGTCCGCGGGGGACAGGCCGACCGTTGTTGTGGCCCCATCATCTCCCGTCGGCGGGCGAAATGGTACGTCGCACGGGTTCCATGCTGTCGCACGGAGAACCCGCCGCGGGCGGCATGCTCCCGGATCAGCGACGGGCGGTCGGCCTCGTAGACGCAGAACAGCTTGTTGTCGCCGACAAATGACTCCACCCAGGTGATGCCGCTCCCGAGCTCGGCCACCACCTGGTTGGAGCGGGCGGACAGCTCGCGGATCTCCTCGTCGGAAAGAACGCCTGCTCCCGGCAACGAGCGTTCGATGACATATCGGTCCACGGGTCCTCCGTCAGGTCTCTGGTGAAAGCCCACGCTACGGCGCAGGTCCGCTGTTGCGAACCCCAGTTCAGACGGGCCGGACCTATCCGATCGGATAGGCCCGTCCGGTGGTGGGTCAGCCAGGTGTCGAGCCGTCGCCGGCGAGTTTTGTCGTCCAGCGCTGCTCGATGTTGCTGAACCGCCAGTAGAGCAGGGAGCCGGCCCAGACCAGCAGGAACATGGCGACGATGAGGTAGCCGATGTCGTCGAGCGTGATGGCCGGCGATCCAGCTGGTGACCGGGTCGGTGAGCCCGGCCTTGTCGTGCAGCACGCTGATGAGTTCGACGCCGCCGATGAGCAGCGCGACCGCAACGGACAGGCCGGTGGTGGTGAGGTTGTAGTAGACCTTGCGGACCGGACGGATGAACGCCCATTGGTAGGCGGCCTGCATGAAGGCGCCGTCGAGGGTGTCGAACAGACTCATTCCGGCGGCGAACAGCAGCGGCAGCACCAGCACCGCGTACCAGGGCAAACCCGTTGCGGCGCCGGCGCCGGCCAGGACGAGCAGCGAGATCTCGGTGGCGGTGTCGAAGCCCAGCCCGAACAGGACGCCGAGCGGGTACAGCTGCCCGGGTCGTTTGATGGCCTTCATGGCCGGCCGGAGCAGTCTGGCGAAGAACCCCCGGGAGTTGAGCGCCTCCTCCAGCGCGGCCTCGTCGAAGGCGCCGGTCTGCGCCTCCCGCCAGACCCGGTAGATGCTCAGCAGGGCGACCAGGTTGATCAGTCCGATGACGATCAGGAAGAGGCCGGAAATCGACGTGCCGATGATGCCCAGCGTTTGGTGGGCGGTGGAATCGTCGGAGACCAGGGTGGCGACGAACTTGGCGCCGATGGCGACGAACAGGGCCATCACGAAGACGACGGTGGAGTGGCCGAGGGAGAAGAAGAGTCCGACGGTGACCGGGCGTTTGCCGTCGGCGACGAACTTGCGGGTGGTGTTGTCGATGGCGGCGATGTGGTCGGCGTCGAAGGCGTGTCGGACGCCGAGGAGGTAGGCGGTGATGGCCAACCCGATGCCGAAGATCTGGCCGTTGACCTCATGACGACCGGGGATGACGACGGCGAACAGCAGCCCGAAGGACGACGGCGGTGAGCAGGAGGACGACGGAAAGGGCGCCGGCGATCCGTTTCCAGCCACCTGGCGGGCCCCACCAGGACTGGGCTGACTTGGCGGACCGGGCGGCCGACTCCGGAGCAGCAGCTGACGACAACTTCGTTCCGGACATGAGGGGCCCTTCCACAACGTCGATGGTGCCGGCCGGGAGCTGGACCATCCCGGTGCCGATCTCGAGCCGGCGCAACCTGGAACTTGGTCAACAGCAGATCATCGGACCATACAGACCGATGTCGAGCGCGGGAACTGTTCAAGTAGCGCCGATCTCGACCTCTCCCATGGTGCAGCCCCACCCTGGTCAATGGTCGAGGTAGGGCATGCCGCACGGACGGTTTAGCCGGGAAAGCCTTCCGTCGACCGCGCCGCGGCCATAGCGTCAGGGGCGTTCCCCGAAGCTCGTGCTTCCGTTCTTCAGACCACCCAATCCCGCGCTAGCCGGCGACGACGCCGTGCGCAGAAAAGGAGAACCAATGAAGGTTGAGGAACTGCTCAAGCCTTTCCCCATCAAGGAATTCCACCCGTTTCCGCGGGCGATGCTCGGCCCGGGCGCCTTCGAGATGGTCGGTCCCGAGGCGATCAAGATGGGCTTCAAGAAGCCGCTGGTGATGACCTCCGGATTGCGTGGATCCGGTCTGGTCGAGCAGCTGATGGGTTCGCTCAAGTACCACGGTATCGAGGCGGTGTTGTACGACCAGGTCGAATCGAATCCCAAGGACTACAACGTCATGGACTCGGTGGCGATGTACCAGGAAGAAAAGTGCGACAGCTTCATCTCGATCGGCGGCGGCTCCAGCCACGACGCCTGCAAGGGCGCGCGGATTTCGGTCGCGCACGACGGCCGCAATGTCAACGACTTCGAAGGTTTCAACAAGAGCGAAAATCCGAAGAATCCGCCGCACATTGCTATTTCGACCACGGCCGGCACCGGTTCCGAGACGTCCTGGGCCTATGTCATCACCGACACCACCACTGACCCGAAGAACCCACACAAGTACGTGGCGTTCGACGACGCCGCCATCGCGACCCTGGCCATCGACGACCCGACCGTCTACTACACCTGCCCGGTCGATTACACCGCGCAATGCGGGTTCGACGTCCTGGCGCACGCCTCCGAGCCCTACGTCTCCCGGCTGAACTTCGAACCCTCGCTGGGCAACGCGATTCGGGCCATCAAGTTGACGGCGGAGAACCTGCGGCAGGCCACCTGGAACGGATCCGATCTGGCGGGTCGCGAGGGGATGATGTACGCGCAGTACATCGCAGCTCAGGCGTTCAACTCCGGCGGTCTCGGCATCATCCACTCGACCTCGCACGCGATCAGCGCGTTCTACGACACCCACCACGGCCTCAACAACGCGATAGCGCTGCCCCGGGTGTGGGCGTTCAACATGCCGACGCACTACAAGCGGTTCGCCGAGATCGCCGAGGCGATGGGCGTCGATACCCATGGCATGACCGACGTTCAGGGTGCGGAGGCGGCGCTTGCCGCCGGTATCCGACTGCTCCGTGACGTTGGCATCCCGGAGCGGTTCGTCGACGTCACGCAGGACAGCTACTCCAAGAATCGGCTCGGTCAGGGTCCGACGGAGTACTACAAGAACGCCCCGGTCATCAAGGGCGACAAGGCCGATGTCGATCGGATCACCAACCACGTTCTCGGTGACGCCTGCACCCCGGGTAATGCCAAGGAATGCACCTTCGAAACGGTGCGGCCCGTCATCGAACATTGCATGAACGGCGATCTGGACGATCTGCTGTCCTGAGCTGGTTCAGCCCGGGCGGTGCACGATTGTGCACCGCCCGGGACCTGTCACGCGTAGTCGCCTGCGACGAAGTCGGCAGGCGCAATTCACTACAGACGGCGGCTCTGCCGATAGTGGCAGAGACGCCTTGAAGAGCACCGAGGAGCTGTCTTGAGCACATTCGCCAACGTCGACGAGGTCAGCTCCGCACTGGCCGAGCACGGGTACATCCCCGATCGGCGGGTGGCCACGACGACCTTTCTGATGATGCAGCTGGACCGACCCGTCCTGGTCGAGGGCCCCGCCGGGGTCGGCAAAACCGAACTGGCCAAGGCGATCTCCGAGATCACCGGCCGCCGGCTCATCCGCCTGCAGTGCTACGAGGGCCAGGACGAGACCAAGGCGCTCTACGACTGGGACTACGGCAAGCAGCTCCTCTACACCCAGCTGCTGCGTGACAAGATCGGCGAGATCGTTGCCGACACCAGTGATCTGGAGTCGGCCGTCGATATGTTGGCCAAACACGACTCGGTCTTCTTCTCGGAGCGTTTCCTGTCGCCAAGGCCACTGCTGGACGCCATTCGCGGCGACGAACCGTCGGTGCTGCTGATCGACGAGATCGACCGGGCAGATGAGGCGCTCGAGGCGGTGCTGCTGGAAACGCTGGGTGAGTTCCAGATTTCGGTTCCGGAGATCGGTACCTTCACCTCGAAGCAGCACCCCATTGTGGTTCTCACCTCCAACAACACCAGGGATCTCTCGGCGGCGTTGAAAAGGCGCTGCCTGCATCTGTTCCTGGATTACCCGGAGGCCGACCGCGAGCTGGCGATCCTGCGCAGCAAGGAGACCGGTCTGTCCGACGCATTGGCCGTTCAACTGGTGCAGGTGGTCCGCGGGCTTCGCGAACTGGAGCTGCGCAAGGCGCCCAGTATCTCGGAAACAATCGACTGGGCAAGAACTCTCGCCGTGCTGGGAGCCACCGAACTGACCGCGTCCGTGCTGGCCGAGACCGTGTCGGTGGTGGTCAAGTACGAGCGCGACCATGCCAGGGCGCTCGCCGCGCTCCCGACGCTGATCGACCCGAACGCGATCGTGCCGGACAAGCTGCACGATCACCACAGTCACTCGCATGGGGGGCATTCGCACAGCCATGCCGATGGCGGCGACCCGCATGCGCATGCCGATGACGTCGGACCGGTCCGCCGAGCGGAGAAGGACAAGCCGGGCCGGCACGGCCCCGGTCACTACGGAACACCGCCGTACGCCGAGGGTGCGGAGCCGGCTCTGGTACCGGCGGCGACGGTTTCCAGGGACCGCGGGAAGCGGTCCTTCGCCGGAGGTCTCGGCCGACGACGGGCGATCTAGGTCCCCGTCATGCAGGAGACCATTCATCGATTCGTCCGCTTCCTGCGACTGGCCGGCGTTCGGGTGTCCGTCGCCGAAGTCTTGGACGCCGTCGCCGCCGCGGCCCAGCCGGGGGTGCTCGCCGATCGGCAGACCCTGCACGAGGCGTTGCTGGTGACGTTGATCAAGGATCGTCGGGACAGGGCGGCCTTCGACGACGTCTTCGCCGCGTTCTTCTCGTTGCAGCCGGTGTGGACCAAGGACTCCGACGAGCACTCGCACGCGCACGACGACCTGGTCGACGACGGCAAATTGGATCGCTTCACACTGTCCGAAGAGCCATCGCAGACACCGGATTTCGGCCACAGCCATGACAAACCCAAGGACATCAGGGACTTCTTCGACGCCAAGGACATGGCCGAGCAGTACAACCTGCACCAGGAGGCGAACAAGGTCGATCTGGCGGCACTCAGTGACGAGATGGTGCTGTCGGCGGATCAGCCGGCCTCGGATTCGTCGGCGCCGCGGGTGCAGGTGGAGACCAGCCACCTGCATGGCGCATCGATGCCGCATGACCTGTCGGCGGCCACCGGAGCGATGCTGGACACCAACCTGTCGATCGCCGAGGAAGCGGCGCTGATGGAGTGGTTGTCGGCGGGTGAGGACGATCTGCCGCCGGAAATACTTGCGCAGTTGCGCGCGCAGGTGGCCGGAATCCTGGACAAGCTGCCGGAGATGCTGCGGCGCCACCTGGCCGCCTTCGCGGCCATGAACGAGAAACAGGTCGAGACCGGGCCGGCTCGGCAGGCCACCGTCCAGACCGTGTCGGAGGCGGATCGGAACCGGCTGGAGGAAACCCTTCGTCAGCTGGTCAGGTCGATGGGCGGCGCGTTGACCCACCGGCGAAAAGTGGGTGCCCGTGGCCGGATCGACTCCGCCCGCACCATGCACCAGAGCATGCGTTACGACGGCATTCCGTTCCGCCCGGTTTCGGTGGTGCGCGCCGAAGACCGGCCGAGATTGATCATCCTGGCCGATGTGAGCCTGTCCGTCAGGGCCAGTACGCGCTTCACGCTGCAACTGGTTCATGGGCTCCAACGACTCGTTCCCCGGGTGCGAACCTTCGCCTTCGTCGACGACATCGCCGAAGTCACCGATGTTTTCGCCGAACACTCGGTCGAGGACGCGCTCGGGTTGGTGCTCGGCGGTGACGTGCTGGACGTCGACGCCAATTCCGATTACGGCACCTCGTTGGCGAATTTCCTGCTGCAATTCGGCGGTGAGGTGAATCGGCGGACAACGGTGTTGATCCTGGGTGATGGCCGCGGCAATGGACACGATCCGCACCCGGAGGCACTCGCCGACCTGGCCCGCCGGGCCCGCGAGGTGATCTGGCTGACCCCGGAGTCGCGCTATTCCTGGGTGCTCGCCGGTTCGGACATGCCGCTGTACGAGTCACTGTGCAGCCGGGTCGAGGTGGTTCCGGACCTGCAGTCGTTGGACCGGATGGCCCGCGCCGGCCATCCCTGAACCGGCGGCGTGGACTCCGCCCTCCGTCAGATCAATTGGCGCACTTTCCCTGTCGCGGCGCCGCACATCGACTCGAAGATCCTGCGCCCCTCCAGGGCAGTCGCCCCGGTGGGATCGCCCAGGATCCCGTTGTTGCTGACCGCTCTGACCCCGCCGCGGCGCAGGTGTGGGATCAGTTCCTTGAGCGGGGCCGTATTTCCCGGAGCGAACAGGTCCCGTCGGACGCTGTTCGGGGCCAGATGCAGCATCAGCGAGGTCTCGCGGTACCCGGCGTGCGCGTCGGCCCTCGGCCCGCCGCTCGCCGCGTGGACGACATCCATTGACCGGCCCTCGTACCGCATCAGGTCGGCCGCCTGCGTGAGGGCGTCGGCGTTGCCGCCGTGACCATTGACGACCAGCACGTGTTCCCAACTGGCGGACGCGTGCCGGACGAATTCGACCAGCACCGCGGTCAGGGCGGCGGTGCCGATTGACAGCGTCCCGGGAAAGTCCTTGTGTTCGCCGCTGGCACCGTAGGGCATCGGCGGGGCCAACCCGATCTGCGGCCACTGTCGGTGCAGCTGGGCCGCAAGGCCGGCGGCGATGACGGTATCGGTGTCGAGTGGCAGGTGGGGTCCGTGTTGTTCGGTGGAACCCAAGGGCAGCAACAGGAGTCGTCGCGGCGATCGGTCGACCAACGGCCAGGTCGCGGCGTGCAGCGGCGGCAGCGGGTGCCGATCGATGCTCTGCTTCGGGGCTGTCCGGTCAGTCGACGGGTGGTCGTCGTCCACGCCGCCACCTCCGAATCCGGTCAGACCAGCGCTCCGGCAACCGCGGGAGGTCCCTGACCCGCGGCAGGACCGGCTCCAGGGTTCGATGGGCGAGGACGCCCTGCCAGACACCGACGCTGTAGGCGGCGTCGTCCATGGACCTGGCCAGCAGCGACTCCGCCGCGAGCCGAGCAACGGTCGCCGGTGAGTCCGTCTTCGCTCGTGCGGACCGGACATCCATGGCGACCAGGTAGCCGAGACCGGCCGCGGCTGCGAGCGCAAGACGTCGACCGAGCCGCGGGAACAGCAGTCCGGCGATGACGGTCGCCGGCAGCATCGGCCGAATGAGCCACCTGCCGAGCGAGCCACCGGCCAGCAGGTGCCCCTGGATGGCCAGTCGCCGCGCGTGCTTGGCCGACAGATCCGGCATCCCCCAGGGCGAGATCACCGCCGTGACAAAGGCTGTCGCCACACCGACGAGCGGGTGCACGGCAATGGCGAGCAGCCACGGGCCGAATGACCAGATCGAGACATCGACGTGCCGAAGCGCGCCCGGGTACCGTCCGGCGAGGTCGGCGGCGCTGGTGCCGTAGACCCGGCGCCGGTTCAGCGCCGCGCGCAGGCTGCCGCGCGGGCGGTGCCCAACCCGAACGTCGGGCAGATAGCGGATCCGGCCCAGGGCGGCGAGTCGCCAGACCAGGTCGACGTCCTCGCCGACCTGCATGCCCTCGTCGAAACCGCCAACCTGCCGGAAGGCATCGGTGTCCACCAGCAACGCCGCGCTGGGCACGTAGGAGACCGTTTTGCCGATGCCGACGTCGCAGGGCGCGGCCCCGAGATCGAGCGCGCAGACCCGATGTTCGAACCAGGCGCCGGGGCCGGACCCCGGCAAAGGGTAAATCCTCGGTGCGGCAAGGACTATGCGGTCCTCGGGCGAATGGGTGTGCAGGCTCTCGATCCGTCCCCTGAGCTCGGCGATCCAATTGTCGTCGGGCATCGTATCGGCGTCGATGAAGGCGATCCACGGAGTGCGGACCAGCGCCGCCCCGGCATTCCGTGCGGCGGCCGGGCCACGAGAATTCGTGTGCCGGAGTACCTGTATCCCGTTGCGGAGCTTCGCGATGGACGTCAGCGGGACGGGGGAGCCGTCATCGACGACGATGACCGGAATATCCCGCGGCAGGGTGGCGAGCAGTGCCTGCAGCGGTTCGGGCGCGGAGCGGGCGGGGATCACCACCGTCACCCCGAGGTGGGTGGTGGCCGGGGGTGCGGGCGAGAGCAGTAGGCCGGCCGCCTGCAGTCGGTTCAGGAACTCGTCGGTGGCCCCTGCCCGATCGGGTTCGGTGCCGGTCAGTAGGTCGCGAAGGAGGGTGGCGCCGCGGCTGGTCATGGTGATCACCCGGTAGGGCGCGCCACCGGCCACCGTCGTCTCGTCCAGCCACCGGACGCCGGCTGCCAATCGCCAGGTAGTAGAGCCCGCCGGTCTGCTGGTCATCCGACGAAGCCGCCGTCCACCCGGATGGCTGCGCCGGTCACTGCTGAGGCTCCCGGGCTGCACAGCCAGCTCACGGCGGCGGCGATTTCGTCCGGCTCGATCAGCCGGCCGAGGCGTTGATGCGGGGCGAATCCCTCGACGTCCGGCAGGCCGTACACCCGGGCGCTCCGCTCCAGCAGCGCCGTTCTGGTGCTGCCCGGAAGCACCGCATTGGCGGTGACGCCGAACGGCCCGAGGTCCGCGGACAGCGACCGAACATAGCCAAGGGCAGCGTGTTTCGACGAGACATAGCCGGCCAACCGAGGCAATCCGGTTTCCCCGGCGGTGGACACGACCGCCACAAATCGGCCGCGACCGGGCGGCGCGGTGAGTAACTGTGGCACCGTTGCCCGGGCGAGATTGGCCACGCCATGGAAATTCGTGTCGAGATCGATGGTCAGTTCCTCCGTGGAGAACTCCCAGGCGAGTTTGTCGGCCCCCATGATTCCGGCGACCGCCACCGCGGCCCGCAACCGACCGGCGGGAACGAGTGCAACCGCCTTCAGCAGGGCCTGCTCGTTCCGGACATCTGCCGCCACCGCGTGCGCCGCGCCGCCGTAATTCCGGCAGACGGTCGCCACTCCTTCGAGTTGTTCCAGAGTGCCCAGCGGATAGCCCACTTCGGCCCGCCGATCGTTAGTCGGTGCATCAACCAGCACGAGGTCGAACCCGTCGGCGGCCAGCCGGACGGCGATGGCGGCGCCCATCCCGCGGGCCGCACCCGTCACGACGGCGAAGGGCCGCTCCGGTGAATGCTCGACCGGCGTCATGACGGCTCGCTCCATCCGGTGGGTGGGTTCAGCAACGCCAGCGACTCGTGCAGCAGCGGAATCAGCTCCGCGTCGCCCGAGAGCCACACCTGGTACGCCGCAAGGGCCGAACCCAACGCGAGATGACCAAGGGTCTGCGGGATCAACTCGTCCTCGCCGACGCCCAGTCGCCCTGCCGCGAAGCGTGCCACCACTGAACGCCAGGCCGTGTACCGCAGGGTGGAGTAGGCCTGCAGGGCGGGCGAGCCAAGGATGACCGTCATCCGATTGCGGAGGGATTCGGTCGCGGCTTCGTCGAAGGAATTGAAGTCGATGACGGCCGCGCGAATGGCGTCGAATATCGGCATGTCCGGCGGGCAGGTATCGAACCACGACTCGAAGGATTCGAGCTGGTCATCGAAATCACCCCAGACCGCGTCGTTCTTCGATTTGAAGTAGCGGAAAAAGGTCCGCCGACCGATACCGGCAGCAGTTGCGATCTCATCAACCGAGGTGACATCGAACCCCTGCTCGGAAAAGATCGCGAGGGAGATCTGCTCGAGTTCTGCGCGGGTGGTCACAGCGGGCCGGCCGATGACGGGGTCGCGGGGGGCGCTGGTCACTCTCGATGCCTCCTCGCAAACTCCGTACCGCAGGAGTGGACCCTGGTTGTTCTCGACAACGTAGCGCAGTCAACCAAAGTCGGGCCGACTCAGCATGTGACGGGTGAACCATTGACATTCGGCACTCGGTGCCAATACAGTCCATTGTGACACGCCGCACAGCCCGTGTCATCCCCCAACATCACTCGGACCCGAAGGGCAGACCATGTCAGAACTCGCCGTCGAAGATCAGGTCGTCAACGCACCATCCGAGAACGAAACAGGCACCGATGCAGCGCCGAAGATCGGTGATTTGTTGGTCGAGGACGTCTCGATCGACGGCATGTGTGGCGTCTACTAATTCGGGGGTTGAGGCAATGAGCGTTGCGACAACCGTGCCGCCGGGTTCCATCGCACCTTTCGTTGCCGGCCGGCCGTACGAATTACATCCCGCGGTCGAGGTGCGACCGGAACCGTTCGGTGCCTTGCTGTACTCCTTCAAGACCCGCCGGTTGTCCTTTCTGAAGGATCCGACCCTCGTCACGGTTGTCCGGTCGCTGGCCGACCACCCGACGGCCAGCGCGGCCTGCCGCGCGGCGGGCATCACCGACCCGGTCCGGTTGGCGATGTTCGAGAAAGCACTGGCCACGCTGGCCGGCACCGAAACGATCAGGGAGCGTCATTGATGACCACCGCTGTTCTGCCGCTTGTCGAGCATTTCGCCCAGGGCCTGGACGCGCCGATCTGCCTGACCTGGGAGCTGACCTACGCGTGCAACCTGGCGTGTGCGCATTGCCTGTCGAGTTCGGGACGGCGCGATCCCCGGGAGCTCAGCACGGCCGAGGCCAAGGCCGTGATCGATGAGCTGGAACGGATGCAGGTCTTCTACGTCAACATCGGCGGCGGCGAACCCACTGTCCGGCCGGACTTCTGGGAACTGGTCGACTACGCGACGGCCCACAAGGTCGGGGTGAAGTTCTCCACCAACGGGATCAAGATCAATCAGGCTGCCGCGCGCCGGCTCGCAGCCAGCGACTACGTCGACGTGCAGATCTCGCTGGACGGCGCCACGGCCGAGGTCAACGACTACGTCCGCGGAACCGGTTCCTACGCAACGGCTATCAAGGCGATGGAGAACCTCGCCGAGGCCGGGTTCACCGGGTTCAAGATCTCCGTCGTCTGCACCCGGCAGAACATCGACCAACTCGACGCGTTCAAGGCCATCGCCGACCGGTACCAGGCGCAGCTGCGGCTGACCCGGCTCCGGCCGTCGGGTCGGGGCGCCGACGTGTGGGACGAACTGCACCCCACCGCGGCGCAGCAACGGCAGCTGTACGACTGGCTGGTGCTCAACGGGGAAAATGTGCTGACCGGAGACTCGTTCTTCCACCTCGCCGCCTTCGGGGAGTCCCTCCCGGGGCTGAACCTGTGCGGCGCGGGGCGAGTGGTCTGCCTCATCGACCCGGTCGGCGACGTGTACGCCTGCCCGTTCGCCATTCACGAGTCGTTCCTGGCGGGGAACGTCCGGTCGCCCGGTGGATTTGCCACCGTGTGGCGGGAGTCGGAGCTGTTCACCGAATTGCGCAAACCGCAGAGCGGTGGCGCCTGCGCGTCCTGCTCCGCGTTCGATTCCTGCCGGGGTGGTTGCATGGCCGCCAAGTTCTTCACCGGCCTGCCGCTGGATGGGCCGGACCCGGAGTGCGTCAAGGGGTTCGGTGAGATCGCCCTGTCCAAGATCGAGCCCGGCCGGCAGTCACCCAAGCCCTCGCTTGATCATTCCCGCACCAAGGCCGTCAAGAACGGACCGGTCATGCTCACGTTGAACCGGAAACCACCGAGCCGTAGCTGCGATGAAAACCCCGTGTCCGACATGCTCGCCGGTAAGACCGGCGCCCGAGAAAGAGCCTCCCTATGAGCAACCCCTGGTTCGAGACCGTCGCCGAAGCCCAGCGCAGGGCGAAGAAAAGACTGCCGAAGTCCGTCTACGGCGCCCTTGTCGCCGGATCGGAGAAGGGCCTGACGCTCGCCGACAACCAGGCCGCGTTCGGCGAATTGGGGTTCGCGCCGCACGTCGCCGGGCTGTCCGCAAAGCGGGATCTGTCGACAACTGTGATGGGACAGTCGATTTCGCTGCCCGTGATCATCTCCCCGACCGGGGTGCAGGCGGTGCATCCGGACGGTGAGGTGGCCGTCGCCAGGGCCGCCGCCGCCCGGGGAACGGCGGTCGGCCTGAGTTCCTATGCGAGCAAGTCGGTCGAAGAAGTGGTACAGGCGAATCCGCAGACCTTCTTCCAGCTCTACTGGTCCGGAACAAGAGAGCAGATCAAGCAGCGGATCGAACGGGCAAGGGCCGCCGGCGCGGTCGGCCTGATCGTCACCCTGGACTGGTCCTTCTCCCAGGGCCGGGACTGGGGCAGCCCGGCGATCCCGGAGAAGATCGACCTGAAGGCGATGATCCGCTACGCACCGGAGGCGCTCACCCACCCGCGCTGGTTGGCGGCGTTCGCCAAGACCCGGAGCATCCCGGATCTCACCGTGCCCAACCTCACGGACCCGGGCCAAAAGGCACCGACCTTCTTCGGGGTGTACGGCGAATGGATGCAAACCCCACCGCCCACCTGGGAGGACGTCGCCTGGCTGGCCCAGGAATGGGGCGGCCACCTGATGCTCAAGGGCATCACCAGGGTCGACGACGCGTTGCAGGCCGCCGACGCCGGGGTGACCGCGATTTCGGTGTCGAACCACGGCGGTAACAACCTCGACAGCACCCCGGCATCGATCAGGGCACTACCGGCCATCGTCGATGCCGTCGGCGACCGGGTCGAGATCGTCCTGGACGGCGGGATCCGCCGCGGCAGCGACGTCGTCAAGGCGGTAGCCCTCGGTGCCCGCGCGGTGATGATCGGCCGGGCCTACCTCTGGGGCCTGGCCGCCAACGGTCAGGCCGGCGTCGAGAACGTCCTGGACATCCTCCGCGGCGGAATCGACTCCGCCCTGCTCGGGCTCGGCCATTCCACCATCGCTGACCTGACCCCCGACGACCTGGTCATCCCCGACGGATTCGCCCGGGCACTGGGGGTGCCGAGCCGGCGGTGAACTGCTACGGTCCTCCGCTCGCCGCCGTCCGGCGCGGGGGACTACGCAGTCATTCCGCAAATACGCCCGAGATCAGGGCCCGCCAGGTCATTGGTCCGACAATGCCGTCGACTTCGGTTGGCGAATTGAATGCCAAAGTGGTTTGAAAGTCGCGGACCCACTCTTCTGTTTTGGGTCCGAAGACTCCGTCGATCGCCAGCAGGTCGGTACCGTCGGGCGTGAGGTGTCGGAAGCTGGACTGGTCCTGAACTACTTTGACCGCCGGCCCGACATTCCCGCGTTGCACCGTGATGATGAGTGCGGACCAGGTATTTGCACCGGCGACGCCATCCACCACGAGACCGTGTGTCCGCTGAAATGCCCGTACCCCGGCGTCGGTCTTTGCGCCGAAGACACCGTCGACGTCGAGTGACGCTCCGTGCGCGTTGAGCAGGTGCTGTAGGGAACGGACCGTCACCGCGGGCCAGGAACTGTTAGTGCCTTGGTAGAGCACCGGCCATGCGGGCAGGTTGGTCGCAGAGTCGTTGCTGGACAGCGTGTTGCCAGTCTGTGCGACCCCGATACCGGCCGACTGGGCAGATGCGACCGGAGCGAGACCGAGGCACGTGCCAATGGCGACAATGCTCACCAATCCAATTCCTGTGGTCTGACGGAAGGAACGTCCTTTCCCGGCACTACCGATCCCGGAGGCGGCGGGAACTAGGGTGCCGGCACCATTGTGATCGATCGAGCCTGTGGCGTGAGTCTTCATTGCTTCCCCCTGAAGGTTGTCGATTCCCGGTGCGTTTGCGGTCCGGTTCTTCAAGGACGGTGAATGACTGTCCCCGTTCTGTCCGTTACTCAACGGTTGGCATTTGCGCCGTCGAATCGTTATGCGGACGTTGACCTTTTGGGCCGAATGATGCACCAGGTCGCTCGAATGGAACGGTTCGATTGGGCATTGGGGGAATCGACCGTTCTTCGATTACTCCGTACGTTCGGAGTCGACTCGGCACGTCGCCGGCCGTGACGCGCCCTGGCTGCCAGACCGCCGGTCACGCCCGCCCAGATTCCTGCGGCTGACCGGTGATACTTGTGGGGTGATCCTTTCCCGTAACTGGTCCTTGTTCCTGGTCGCCGCCGGCGCCTTCAATTGGCTCATCTGGCCACGCTTCGCGCTCGCGATCTGGGATGACCAGCGGGCGTGGTCCGGGGAGATCGGGCAGTCGACGCCGACGGCGTTCCTGGTCGTTCACGCCGTGCTGATCAGCACTGCGGTCATCATCGGCACCGTCATCCTGGTGCTCGGCATCAGAGGTTTCGTGGCGGACCGTCGCAGGACTCGCCGCGCGACCACCTCATTGGTCGAGAGTTCATGAGAACCGGTCCTACAAGTCGCCGGGGTAGGTGACAGCCACCTCCACAACGTGGGCGCTGTCAAAGTCGCGCCGGTTGTTGGTGATGAATCTGTCGGCGCCGTGGTGTACGGCAGTGGCGAGATGGATGGCGTCTGCAGCCCGCAGTCGATAGCGCGCGCCGAGGGGCCCGCCGAGAGGTGCAACCACCCGGTCTCCCAGTGGATACCCGCGCAGTTTGCCAGTGCGGCGGCACGACGGCCTCGGTAGTCAGCGCGGCCCGGGTCAAATCGCATCCTTCGGTGACCGGAACCGCTGCTGCGCACCCTGCTTGCTCAGGCCGTAGAGCGCGCCGATCTCACTCCAGGTGGCACCGGCGGCCCGGGCGTCCGCCACTGTGCTGGCCTCGAGTGCCTCCAGGTCCTCCAGCGATCTGCGAACCGCTCCGAGTCGCGTCAACGGGTCGGGTATCGCCTGCAAGCTGTCCAGCGCTCGGTGGAAACGCTTGACATGAACCGGATCCGCCACGCGCAGAGCGTAACTTGCCTTTCGTGCGTCGTCAACACTATGTTGCCTTCAGGTCAACAAACCATTGACCCATACGTCAACAGATCATTGACGTAGGCGATATGGGAGTTTGATCGGCGACAACGAAGTCGAACGGTCGGAGGGAGGTTTTCGATGGCAAAGAAGAAGAAGAGCAAGAAGGGCAAGAAGAAGAAGTAGGTCGTGCCGGCACCGCGAAGTGGCGGGCACCCGTGCCGGCGGCAGGTCGGCACGGTGAGCCCGTCACCGGTGCTCAGCAGGCTGGTGATCGGCGAGAATGGTCGGCACACCCTGCTCGAAGGAGTCGTATGCCGGCGATCGATGGCCTGTCCGAAGTGGCGGGCCGGGCCACCCAGGCCGAGTCGACGGCTCGCTCCGTCACCTGGCAGGACCAGGACGGCATCGACGCCGCCGCGGCCAAGGTCGACAAGTCGCTGACACAGGACCGCATTGCCCTGGCGCGCCCCGGCCTGTCCGCGGTGGCGCCCTCGGAGACCTGGCGCCGGCGGTTGGCCGAACTGGTGGACCCGCAGCGGGACACCGCACTCGGGTCGCCGCCCGCGGATCCGGTCCTGGCCGCGGCACAGGCCGAGGCGGACGCGGACGCCGCCGTGGCGGTGGCCCGGCTCTCGCTGATCGAGGCTCACCGCGCCGTCCTACAGGCTCGCAGCGCCGCCCTCCGGGCGGGGGATTCGGAGGCCGTCGCGGCGGCGGTTCGCGGTTATCGGCTCCTCCCACCAGGTAACACGGTCGTGCGGCACGGGCAGGCCCTCGGCAGCGGAGTCAGCACCGAGTTCAGCAATGTCCTGCGATCACGGCCGCGATCAATCCTGAACAAGCTCGCCGTCGGGTTCGCGATTGGTGTTGCGTACCTGATTTTCATCTGGGCGCTCGACTGGGATGCCAATTCCGAGTTGCTCCCGTACTTCGCCATCTACGCGTTGTCCGGGGTGATCGGCGGCGTCGTCTGCACCAACGCGTTGAGTTGGGACGCCGGCCGGGTGCGGGCGGATCTGGTCGGCGGACGACGACTGTGGCACGTGTTGATCAGTAAGAACTGGTCGATGTTTGTGCTGGTCGGCACCGTCGGCGTGGTACTCAGCGTGCTGTTGGCCTGGCCGACGGGCGAGTTCAGCACCCTGGTCAAGGCGCTCGGTGAATTGTTCACCATGATGCTCATCTGGCTGGGAATCGGAAATGTGCTGTCCGTGCTGTCCCCGCTGCGCGTCGAGCCGCTGAAGGACCGATTCCACGACGGAACCCTCAAGCCCTTCCTGTTGTCCTTCGCGATTTCCTACGTCGTCGGCCTCGGCGTGAACCTCATGCTCACCTGGCGGGTGTGGGCGAAAAGATCGATGATCGAGGAAATGGGCGGCCTATGGGTGCCGGTGCTCCTGCTGATCGTCAGTGCTTTCGTCGCCTACCTGCTGCTGACGGTGGTGGCGGTCAGCCTGGCCGATCAGCCGCGCATCCGCCGGACCCTGCTGCGGGAAATGATCGACTACAAGGCGGCCAAGGCCGCCGCTGCCCCGAAGACCGGATCGCCTGGCCAACAGTCCGCCAGTGACGTCAGAGGCGTTAGCGACGCTTGACGGTCAGGACGAGCAGGTGCTGACCGCCGCCGGCCTCGACCGACGCGGCAACGGGGAGGTTCGGCGCCAGACGGGAAAGCCTGTCCACCAACCAGTCCGACGCCTGCTTGCCGTCCGACGCACTCGGGCAGCGGCCGACGACCTCGCGGCCGCCCTTGCGCTCGAGCCGGTCGACGGTCGTCAGCAGCACCGCCGGGTCGGAGACGAAAAGCCGGTCCGGCCAACGGATCACCGGAGTGGTGGCGCCCTTCTTGGTGTTGCAGGCGCGATGCGCGAGGCGCTCCACACCGCCCTTACCCTTGGCCGACTTCGAGGCCGTGAAGAAACTGTCGATGCTGGGCCCGCGGGCGTCATTCACCGACTTGTCCGGGTCAACCGGTTCATCGCAGATCCAGCAGCGCCATCCGTCGCGCGCTCCGACGTCATCGAGTCCGCTCATGTTGCATCCCCGCTCCGCGGGGTTGTGAAGTTCGGCGCCGATGGTTCGCTCGCAAGCTCGCTCACGTTCACGCCCCCGCTCCGCGGGGTTGTGAAGTTCGGCGCCGATGGTTCGCTCGCAAGCTCGCTCACGCCCCGACGCTATCAGCGACAGGGTGCACCTCCGACCCCGCTGAATCGCGGCCCGCCGGTGCCGTCGGACAGAATGCAGGCTATGACAGTGCGACTCGAGCTTCCGTTCAGCATCACCACCTGGGACGTGTTCTCCGACGACGCGCCGACCGACGAGGGCGCGCCGGACACCGGCCGGGTGGAACTTGCCAAGACCTATGCCGGTGACGACCTGAACGGCTCGGCAACCGGTCACGCCCTGATGACGCGCGGCGAGAACGGTGCGTCCTACGTGGCGCAGGAGCGGATCGTCGGGTCGTTGCGTGGCCACTGGGGCAGCTTCGTGCTGGAGCACGGCGCGTCGATGGGCGAAGGTCAGGAAACGAAGATTTTTGCCGTCATCGTGGCCGGATCGGGAACCGGCGCGCTGGCCGGGATCTCGGGCACGGGGATGGTCGAACACGAACTGCTCACGCTGGAGATCGACGTCCCCGGGTGGTGACGCCCGCAGCCGGCGACGGACCCTCCTTCAGGTCCGCCGCCGGCTGGGGTCGAACCGTCAGTTGTTGAATTCCTTGCCCTTGGCAGCAACCTGATCGACGATCGAGTCCACGTTGTCCGGGGTCTTGTCCTTGATCGCGCCGGCGACCTGGTCGATCCGTTCGTCGGTCAGTAGTTCCTTGGCCTTGTCGATCAGGCTCGCCGACTCCTTGGAGTCGGCCGCCGCGGCCTCGGTGTTGCCGGCCGCAGCCTCGCTGGCCGCGTCCTTGGCCTTCTCCTCGCCCTGTCCGAGCAGGTCCTTCGCCTTGTTGACCAGATCATCGAAAGCCATGTGCTGTCCCCGTCCGTTGGTGAGCAGGCCTTGCGAGCCCGCCGAGAAGCGCGACGATGCGCCGTTCCGGGAGCCTAAGCCGGGTCGTTCGCACCGGCAACAGCGGCGGCACGGAGGCGCGTTGGTGGCGACCCGGAGTGGGCAACGTCAGTGCAGGTGCCGTTTCCAGTCGCTGGGTACCCGGCCCGCCGGACCGGGTACCGGCTGGTCGACGGGGTGGTGCACGGGCGGGGCGAGTTCCGGTCCGTCGTAGTAATCATCGGTGTCGAAGCTCCAATACCAGCTCTCACCCGGCTCGTAGCTGGTGATGAACGGGTGCCCGGCCTGCTTGGCGTGCTTGCTGCCGTGCTGCGACGGTGACGTGTCACAACAGCCGATATGGCCGCATTCGGCGCATCGCCGCAGGTGGAACCACCACCCGCCGGCCGCCTCGCACTCCACACAGCCCGGTCCGCTCGGCGGCACCGACGGGTTGATTCCGGCGACCTCAGACATCGGCTCGGCCTCCTGCGGTGGCAGCGTCCTGCATGACGGCGTCATCCTCCACCTCGAAATTCTGGTCCGTGACGCGTTCCGGTGCAGTGAGCGGCAGGCGCACCCGGAACCGGGTGTCCCCCGGGACGGAGAGCACCGTCAGGTCACCGTGGTGCTTCTTGACCACGATGCGCCAGGAGATGTCAAGGCCCAGACCGGTACCGGACCCGACGGCCTTGGTGGTGAAGAACTGTTCGAAGATCCGGCCCTGGATGTCGGGCGGGATTCCCGTTCCGGTGTCACAGATCTCGACCAGCAGGCCGTCCTCGACCGACGACGTGCGGACGGTCAGGGTGCCGCCGCCGTCCACCGCAGCACCGCCCATGGCGTCAACAGCGTTGTCGATCAGGTTCGTCCACACCTGGTTCAGTTCCGCCGCGTAGGCCGGGATCTGCGGCAGCGTCCGGTCGTAGTCCTTGACCACAGTGATCTTGCCGATCTTGCCGCTGAGCATGGTCAGCGTGCTGTCCAGCAGTTCGTGCACGTCGACGGTCTGGAACGGCGCCCGGTCCATCTGCGAGTACTGCTTCGCGGCTCCGACCAAGGTGGAGATCCGGGTGGTGGAGTCGTGGATCTCGTTCATCAACAGTTCGGTCTCGACCGTGTAGTTCAACCAGCGGACCGCGCCCTCGAGGACCCCGTCCGGCACCGAGTCGGCGACCAGGTCGAGCCACTCGTCGTCGAGTCCGGCCTGCACGAAGGTCGGCGCGAGATCCCAGCCACCTTCGATTCCGTGGTCCTCCAACCACTCGCCGAGGGCGTCCTCCCGGTCACTGGCCTCCATCGGGGTCAGCACGGGCGCCTTCGCGACCCGTTCGACAGCCGCCTCCTGCAGTTCGATCAGCGACTCCATGGCCGTCACCGGGAACTTCCCGGCCACGATCATGCCGAGCTTGTGCCGCATCCCGGCGACCCTGGTGCGCAGCGCGGACGTCGCGCGGACCGCGGCGGACGCCGGGTTGTTCAGCTCATGGGTCAGGCCGGCGGACAGCGATCCCAATGCCAGCAGACGTTCTCGCTGGTTGATCACCTCGTTGGTGTTGCGGATGCCGTAGAACAGGCCGTCCAGCAGGTGCACCGCCATCGGGAACCATTCGCCCATCATCTTCGAGAACAATGGCGCGTCCAGCACGAAGAATCGGGACTGCTCGGTCACCCGCATGCTGCCGTTGTAGGTGTCGGGCGCGTTGTTGCCCAGGTACGCGCGCATGGCTCCGGAGTACACCCCGCGCTGTGATGTCCGGGTGGTCTCCACATCGTCGGCGCCAACCCGCCGGGACAGCACCAGGGTGCCGTCGAGCAACACGTAGAAGCAGGTGGCCGGGTCGCCTTCGGCATACACCGGGCCGGCCTCGAAGGACTCGACATGCCCGTTCTGGCACAACCAGTCGAGTTGGTCGTCGGTGAGTTTCTCGAACAGGAACAGCGTCCGCAGTTCGTCCACGCTGCACCGCAGGGGGTTCTCGATCTTGGTCAACGCGCCGCCGCCCGTCTCAGTACCGCTGACAACAGAATTGGTCATCGCTTCTCCAAATACCGGTGCACCAGGGTGACCGCCATGGCGCCCTCGCCGACCGCGCTGGCCACCCGTTTCACGGAATCGGCCCGGACGTCGCCGGCCACGAACACCCCGGGGATGCTGGTCTCCAGGTGGTACGGATCGCGGTCCAACGGCCAATCCGCCGGCCGCTGCCCGTCGATCACCAGATCCGGTCCGGCAACCACGAAGCCGTGCCTGTCCCGGACGGTGGCACCGTCGAGCCAATCGGTTCGCGGGTGCGGCGCCGATGAAGCAGAACAGCAGCCCGGTTTCGACCTTCTCCTCCTCGCCGGACACGTTGTCCCGCAACGTCAGTCCCTCCAGGTGCTCATCCCCGTGGGCGCAGACGATCTCGGTGTTGGTGCGCACCTTGATGTTGGAGATGTCCGCGATCTGCTGGATCAGGTAAAAGGACATCGACGCGGCCAGCGACGGCCCACGGATCAACATCGTCACGGTGCGCGCGTATTTCGAGAAGTACACGGCGGCCTGGCCGGCGGAATTGGCGCCGCCGACGATGTACACGTCCTGGCCAGCACAGGACGGCGCCTCGGAGAGGGCCGACCCGTAGAAGACTCCGCGCCCGGCCAGGTCGTCCAGCCCCGGCGCCGCCAATTGACGGTAGGAAACACCCGTTGCCAGGATCACCGTGTGCGCATCGATCGTGCCGCCGTCCGCAAACCGGACCGTTCGTGCGGAACCATTCACCTCGACACCAACAACATCGCGGGTGGTGATCATCTCGGCACCGAACTTCAGCGCCTGCCGTCGCGCCCGCTCGGTGAGCTGGGCTCCGGAGACCCCGTCCGGGAAGCCGAGATAGTTCTCGATCCGGGAGCTCTGACCGGCCTGCCCACCCGTTGCGGTGCGCTCGACCAGGACCGTCCGCAAACCCTCGGACGCGCCGTAGACTGCAGCGCCCAACCCGGCCGGACCCGCGCCGATGACCACGATGTCGTAGAAATCCTCCGCCGGGGTGGTGCTCAGCCCGACCCGGTCGGCCAGTTCGGTGTCCGTGGTTCGACCAGCGCATCACCGTCGATGGTGATCACAACCGGGAGCTTCGAGTCGTCGAGGCCGGCAGCGCTCAGCAGCCGCGCACCTTCCGGCTCGTCGGACAGATACGTCTTGTACGGCACCTGGTTTCGGGCCAGGAAGTCCTTGACCTCGACTGGATCTCGCGGACCACCGGTGCGCGATCAGCTTGGTCTGCGGCACCTCCTTGCGGTCGGCGTGCCGCCAGTCGTCGATCTGCGTGTCGATCACCGGGTAGAACTTCTCCTCCGGCGGATCCCACGGCTTGAGCAGGTAGTAATCCAGATCGACGACATTGATCGCGCTGATCGCGGCGTCGGTGTCGGCATATGCGGTGAGCAGGATCCGGCGCGCGGTGGGATAGATATCCATCGCCTTTTCCAGGAACTGGATACCGTCCATCAGGGGCATCCGGTGGTCGGCGAGCAGCACCGCAACGTCCTGCCCGCGGAGCTTCATCTCCTTCAGGGCGTCGAGGGCATCGGCGCCGGACTCGGCGCGGACGATCCGGTAGTCCTTGCCATAGCGGCGACGCAGGTCGCGCGCGACCGCGCGGGAGACACCAGGGTCGTCGTCGACCGTGACGATCGCCGGCCGGGTGTCGGCCGGGCGGGAACCGGTTGTTGCCTGTGGGTCTGCCGTCATCACACTTCTTTCTGGTCTCCCCTGCCGGAGCCGGGGCGCCGTTCACGTCAGCGGGCCGACGATGGCCGGTACCCGGCCGCCGGGTTCCATCATCGCCGCGCAGCTATCGCCCGGCGCGACCTGCCAACCAGTCGGTCGGTGCCCGATTGCGCCTGACGACATCGTCGCGGCCGATCACCGCATCGTAACGGCGCAACCGATCCTGGTGATCTCACGCTTCACCGTCGGCTGAATCAGCGCACCACATCGGTGCTCGGCGCGGATCGCTCGTGTGCACGGTGGGCGAGGTGACCAACGAGCGTGACCACCAGCACGATGGTCGCGGACAGCGCGACACCTGCCCCCAGGTGTAGCGAAATCGCAAGTGCCCCACCGGTTGCGCCCGCGCAGATGAGCGCGAGCGCGGCAACGCGTCGCACCCACGGCTGGCCGACACCGCCGCCGACCCTGGAGTCGGCTGCCAGCCCGGTGATCAGCGACGTGACGACGACGGTGGTGATGTCCTTGACCGCCAGGTGGCGGGCAGTGGCGGCCTGGATGCCCATCGCGACGGCGAGCAGAGCGGTCAGGACGAGCTCCACCGGACGTTGCGGCTTGTTCCCGGCGAGGAACAGGGTGATCGCGATGATGATCATCAGCCCGCCGACACCGGCGAACAGCGCGGTCGAGCGGGTGGTCCAGCCGGCCGCCACCGGTTTCAGGACGCGTCCGCCGAGGGCGGCCCCAACCATGAAGCTGACCAACGCGACGGCCGGGCCGGCGATCGGCAGCCCGTCGGCGCCGGCCAGGGCCATGCCGAGGATGACGACGTTGCCGGTCATGTTGCCGGTGAAGACCCGGTCCAGTCCGAGGTAGCCGACCGCGTCGATGACGCCGGTGGAGAAGGTCAGCGCGAGCATGAGACCGAGATGGATCTGAGCCTGGCTGTAGTCGGCCAAGCGGCGTCTGGGCATCAATGTTCCTTCGATCGATGAGGCACCGCACCTGTTGGATCGCCCGGCTGCGGACGAAATGGTGCGTGCTTGAAGGACCTTAGGACCCGGGCCGGACGGTCCGGTGGAAGAGTCGGCCGGCCAGGTCGGCGCCCACGACGATGCCGGCCTCGTCCCGGGTGAAGAAGCCGCGCTGACCCTGCATCCCGCCCTCGGCCAACACGTACTCGTCGCCGCCGCCGGGCAGCAGGCCGATGACGAAGGGTGGGTAGCCCGGTGGCAGTTCGGTGGCCGCTGCCGCCCGGATCTCGGGCTTGATGTCGACTTCCAGGGTCAGCCGTCCGTCATCCGCGCGGACCACAAGGAACATGTCGTTGGTCTCGTAGGTCCCCACGATGTCCTGGGCCCGCGCGGCGTCGTAGGGCAGCGGATGCGGATCGCTGTCGCTCAGCGCCAGGTAGTTCTGCAGGGCCCACCGGACAACCGCCTTGTTGAACCGGATGCCGTTCGGTCCGGCGTTGGCCAACGAGACAACGCCGAAGTTGCGGTCGGGCACGGTCAGCAGCTCCGCGAACTGGCCGTTCGCCGATCCACCGTGCCCGACGGTTCGGACGCCGTCCACATCGCGCAGGAACCAGCAGATGCCGATGGCGTCGCCCAAGGTGCTGCCGCGCAGGGCAACGGTTGGCTGTTTCATGCGGTGCAGCACCGCGGCGGGCAGCACCGGCCGTCCGTCCGCCGCCCGGCCGGCGCCGAGATGGAACCGGACCCAACGGAGTTGATCGGAGACCGACGATGCCAACCCGCCACCGGGGTTGTCGCCGCGCCATCGTCGCCACAACCGGGCGACGGCCGGGTTTCCGGCCTCGTCGGGGTTGTGCCCGACCGCGAATCGTCGGGTCATCACGTCGTCGCGAGCGTAGAAACTGTGAGACAGCCCCAACGGCTCAAGGACGAGCGAGGCCACGGCACGCTCGTACGTCAGACCGGTGACCTTCTCGATGATGCGGCCGGCCAGGTTGTAACCCGCCTGGCTGTAGGAGGCCCGGGTGCCGGGCGAGGCCACCAATTCCAGCTCGACCAGCTTCGACACGTAGGTGGCCAGTGCGTCATCCCCCTCACCGGTGTCGGTGATGACGCCGACGCCAAGACCAGACGTGTGGTTGAGCAGGTTCAGCACGGTCATCTCGGCCGCGGCCGGTTCGTCCGCGAGCCGCAATTCGGGGACGTAACGGCGGACCGGCGCGGCCAGGTCGACTTTTCCGTCGTCAACCAGGCGTAGCAGCGAGGTCGCGGTGTAGGTCTTGGTGACCGAGCCCAGGACGAACAGGGTGTCGCGGTCGATGGGCAGCGGGTTGTCCGCGCTCGTGACGCCGTGGCAGGCGTAGGTCTCCCGACCGTCCGCCCACACGCCGACAGCAACGCCGGGAATGCCGAACTCGGCGGCAGTGGTCGCGACAAAATCAGCGAGAGTGGTGGTCGGCATCGGGTCCTCCTTGGCCGGGCGGTGATACTTGCACAGTGTTCAAGTCTCACGGTAGCGGGGACTTGAACACTGTGCAAGTCACCTTGAACGGTGTGCAAGACAACGCCCGGTTGCCTAGGTTGGACGGATGCCGCGCGACACCCTGACCCGGGACCAGATCGTCACGGTTGCCATCGATTTGCTGGACAGTGAAGGCCTCGACGGGTTGAACATGCGCCTGCTCGGCAATCGGTTGGGGTCGGCCGCCACCGCCGTCTACTGGCACGTCGGTAGCAAGGGCAATTTGATCGCGCTGGCCGGCGACCAGGTGTGGGGCGAGTTGACCCTGCCGGACCTGGACGCCGTCGACTGGCGGACGGCCGCCACCGCGATGGCCACCGACCTCTTCGCGATGATGACGCGGCATCACTGGCTGGTGCAGGCGTTCGGCATCTTCCCCGTGTTCGGGCCCGGGAAGGCCAGGCACGACGACCACAGCCTCGCCGTGTACGAGGCGGCCGGATTCACCGGAGCGCAGGCCGACCAGGCCGTCGCCAGTGTCTTCACCTTCGTGCTCGGGAATGCCCTCGGCGCCCTCGCGGCGGCGACCCTGGACCGCGAGCTCAGTCGGGGCGGCAGCCCGGCGGCCGACCAGATGCGGGACAGGATGGCAAAGGCGAGGGAGATCGCTGCCCAGTTTCCCCGGCTGCGAACCCGGCTCGACACTGTCTCGGCCGTCGACTATGCGGCCGCCCCCGATAACACCTTCGAGTTCGGTCTGCAGGCGATTCTCGACGGCCTGGCCGCTCGGCTCTCGGTCGGGCCGATTCCCAGCACAGGGTCGATTCCCAGCACCGGGTCGATTCCCAGCACTGAAAGGAGCCTGCAGCGGTTGCGTGAACTGTTCCTAGCCCTGCCCGGGGTGACCGAGCGGATCAGCCACGGCGAACCGGCCTGGTTCGCGAAGAAACAGATCGCGACGTTCGCGGACCACCACCATGACGACCGGGTGGCCTTCCATGCCGCTGCCCCCGATGGCGCTCAGGAACGGTGGATCGCGGCGGATCCGCACCGCTACTTCCGGCCGCCCTACGTCGGTGGCCGAGGCTGGATCGGGGTGTATCTCGACGTCGAGCAGGACTGGGAGGACATCGCCGAGATCGTGGACAGCGCCTATCAGGTCATCGCACCGCCGAGCGCGATCACCGAGTCAAGGGTGTCCACCTCGTCCACGGACTTGTCCGGGCGATAGCCGAGCACCCTGGCGAACCGCAACGCCACCCCGCCCGGATACCTGGTGGAGGCCTGCACCCCGTCAATCGCGATCTCCGCAACGAACGGCGGGTCGATGTAGACGGTGGTCTTGGTGCGGCGGGATTCCCGGGCCTGGAACTGTTCGGTCTGCCAGGAGAGCACCGCGTCGGTCAGCCCCTTGAACGTCTTGCCCAGCATCACCAGCTCGCCGGTGGCCGGGTCGCGCGCGGCCAGGTGCAGGTTCGACAGCCACCCCTGCCGGCGGCCGTAGCCCCATTCCGCGGCGATCACCGCCAGGTCAAAGGTGTGCCGGGGCTTGAGCTTCACCCAGCCGGAGTCGCGCCGACCGGCGGCGTAGGGGGCCTCGAGCTTCTTCACCACCACCCCCTCGAACCCGTCGGCGACCGCCGACGCGAAAACCTCGGCCGCCTCCTCCGCGGTCTGGACAACCCGCCGGCGCACCACCAGGTGCGCCGGCAACACGGCCGCCATCACCGCGATCCGTTCCGAGAGTGGCTCGTCCAGCAGATCGCGGTCGTCGACGTGCAGCAGGTCGAAGCAGAACAGCGACAACGGCGTCCTGGCCGGGGCCGCTTCCGGGTCGCTCTTGTCGAGCCGGCTCATCGTCCGGGAGGCAATGACCTGGAAGGTCAGCGGTCGTCCGTCATCCCCGACGGCGAGTACCTCCCCGTCCAGCACGATCTGCCGGACCGGCAGGGCCGCGACCACGGCCACGATCTCCGGTAGCCGGTCGGTGATGTCGTCCAGGCTGCGGGTGTAGAGACTGATGGCGTCCCCGTCCCGGTGGACCTGCACCCGGATGCCGTCGAGCTTGGTATCCACAACGGCCGGCAGGCCGGTCTTGACGACAGCAGCGGCGACGTCGGGGGCGCTGGCCGCCAGCATCGGCCGCACCGGCTGACCGACAGCGAGGGAGACCTCCGTGAGCCCGTCCAACCCGGACGCCGCCAGCACCACCGCGGCGGCGGCCGTCGACCCGAGCAGCATCGCGGCCCGCTGAACCGCCTTCGCCGGTACGCCGAACGCCTCGGCCAGACCGTCCTGCACCAGTGAATCCAGTGCGCCCTGACGGATCTCGTCGAACACCAGGCCGCGCAACAGGCGCTGTTCCGGTTCGGTTGCCCTGGCGAACAACGCCTCGACCGCGGCGCTGCGCAGCGCCGCCGAGCCCGTCCCGCCGAGCGCGGCGATCTCCTCGAACGCCGCGTCGACGTCGGCCACGGTCAGCGTGGCGTCGGCCGCCGGCTCTGGAATAGACGACAGGGAAGCCCAGCCAACGCCGGTCCGGCGTTGCCGCAGCGATCCTGACAGGTACGTCACCACCAGGGCGATCTCGGCCGGCGGATCGGTAGGGGACGCGGCGTCGGCAATGGGCGCGGCGTCCCGGATGGCCGCCGCCAGTACCGCGCGTTTGATGAGCCGGGAGCGGGTGGCGCCGACATCGGCGGAGGCCGAGGCGAGTCTGGAGAAGAGCACCTGCACATCCTGTCCCGTGGCACCGACAATGGGCACGTTCGGGTAGGTGTTGCGGTCAGCCTGCCGACGTGTAGGCGACGACCGTCTGGTCCGGCCGATCCGCGACCTGCAGCACCACATGCGTGTAGTCCGTCGGGCCGAACCTGGGATGCCGCAACTTCTTTGAGCCGCTGCCGATGTCGACGACGTCCTGCCGCGGCCACCAGTTCCGGACCTCCTCGCTGTCCTCGAGCAAGGAGCTGATCAGGGCTTCGAAGGCCGGGTCTCCGGGGTGACGGGCGGCCGCCAGCCGGAATCGGCCCAGCATCGCGCGGGCCTCCGGCTCCCATTCCAGGTAGATGTGGCGCGCAGCGGCGGAGGTGAACATCCAACGGACCAGATTCGGCGGCGTCGATGCCGGTTCGGGCACTTCCCCGAGCCAATCGCCAAAGAGTTCGCGAGCAGAATCGTTGGCGGCCAACACATCCCAACTTCGTCCCTTCAGCAGGCTGGGACCCGGTTCGAGCCGGCGGAGCAGGTCGGAGATGCCGGGCGCGACCTGTTCCACCGGAGCGGTTGAGGTGGTCACCGGTTCGCCGCCGCCGGCGAGCGTCCGCAGGTAACTGTGTTCGGCCGGCGACATTCGCAGTGCCGCGGCCAGCGCGTCGAGCACCCGGTCGGACGGGCGCACCGGCCGGCCCTGTTCGAGAAACGTGTAGTACGTGGTCGACACGTTGGCCAACAACGCGACCTCCTCCCGGCGCAGCCCAGCAGTGCGCCGGCGACTGCCGGCCGGCAAACCCACCTCACTGGGGGAGAGGCGTTCGCGACGTGAGCGCAGCAGTTGACCCAGCTGTTGCGGGGCTGGGGACTGCGGCATGACGCGCAGCGTACTCATACCGGTACCAGTACAAGCCTGCTGTGGTTACCAGCACCGATCCGGCAGATCGTTGACCCATGACGATCACTCGAGAGACCCGGCAGATCCCCGTTGCGGACGGCAGCACGATGACCATTCATCTCTCCGCACCGGTCGCCGAGCCGGCCACCAACCCGCTGCCTGCGGCCGGTTCGGCCTCGGTCGGCGTCATCGTGGCGCACGAACTGTTCGGCGTGAATCCCGATATCCGGGCGGTCGCGGACCTACTGGCCGAGGCGGGATACCTCGCGGTGGCGCCGGAGTTCTACCACCGGTATGCCATACCCGGTCGCTGGCTGGACCGGGACGACGAAGGCCGGGCCGAGGGGTTCGAGCTGTTGCATTCGGTGACCAGACAGAATGCCGTGGATGATGTTTCGGCAAGTGTCCAGTGGCTCTTGTTGCAGCCCAACATCACTGAGGTAGCCGCGGTGGGGTTCAGCGCAGGTGGGCACCTTGCCTACCTGGCGGCCACCCAGCTCCCGCTGAGCGCGACCGCGGTGCTCTATGGCGGGTGGTTACCCAGCACGGATATCCCGATGAGCCGGCCGACCCCGACCCTGTCGCTGACGCCCGGGATCACCGGCCGGATTCTGTATCTCGTCGGCGATGACGACGCCTTGATCGACGCCGAGCAGTGCGGGCAAATCCTGGCAGCGCTGCGGAACTCATCGATCGATCACGAATTTGTCAGCTACCCGAACACCGAACATGCCTTCTTCTGGCCCGGAACAGCCGCGTACAACGCGGCGGCCAGGGACGATGCGTGGGCGCGAATCCTGCAATTGCTCGATCGGGCCAGCGCCGTCAGGCCGGTGGTCCGAGGACGAAATGGGTGATCTTTCCCTTGCTGAACCTGGCCTCGGCGATGCCGACCCGGCTGTCGCGGTTCCCGTCGGCCGGTACCCGTACCCGCCAGCGAATTCGGTCGCCGGACATTTGCTTGCGAGTGAGGTCAACGGCCACCTGAGTACTCAACGCGCCTGTCACGAATTCCCGGACCACGGCCGGGTCCCGGGTGGCCGGGCGCGGGGTGAATGGTGCGGTAGAACTGATCTCGGCATCCGTGGCAAAGAACTCGTACACCTCGGCGGCCTCGCCGGCGCGCCACGCCCGTTCGAAATTGATGGCATCGACGAAGTCGCCGCCTCGATCCGCGCCCTGGGTGATGAGTTCGGCCAGAAAGGCCGGATCCCGGTTGATCTTGGAGGCCTCGCCCAGTCTCTGCGATGCGGCCGATCTGGACATTTCGATGATCCGAATGGTGATCGGGTGGTAGGGACCGCCGACGATATGGCCCTGCTCGAGCATCGAGTCGATTTTTTCGATGAAATGCAGTTCCTGGTACAGCGAAAGGTTGCCGGAGAGTTCGTTGCGCCGATCGGCAATTTCCACCATCGTGCGGGGTTCGGTGGCCGCCTTCTGGGCATTGATCTGAATCACCCAGAGCTCGTCGGGTTCGCTGTCGAGAAGTTCCCGGACCGGCGGGTTCTGCGAGAACAGCCCGTCCCAATAAACGCCGCCGGGAGCATGGATCGATCGGAACAAGGTCGGAATGGCGGCGGAGGCGAGCACCGCATCCGCGGTGATCTCACCGCGCCGGCTGTCGAACGCCTTGAACTGGCCGGACAGCACGTCGACGGCACCGAGCAGCAGTTTCGGCGCCGCTGGATCATCGGCCAGGGCCGCGAGGGCGTCGAAGTCCACCGACTTGTTCAGCAACCCGCGCAGGTGGTCGAGCGCGAGGTCAGCGCCCGGGTTGTCGTACGGGCTGACGGCCGGCGCGGCCAGGAAATTGGCCAGCTTGCTGGCCCAGAGCATCCAGGTGTTCAGCAATTGTTCGGCGGGGCTGGATGCTGAGTTGTTCTTCCAGAATTCGTCGAGCATCCGACCGGCCCGAGTCGGGTCATCGCTGTTCAGCGCCGACCAGGCGATCAGCGCGCAAATCGCCCCACCGGAGGTACCGCTGAGTCCGACGATCTTGTATCGGGATAGCACATCGTCGGTGAACAGCCGACCGAGAACGCCTGCAGTGAAGGCGGTATGACTGCCGCCGCCCTGGCAGGCGATGGCCACCCGCGGCCGCGAGTCCTGCACGCTCATGGAACTCCCTGGGTCACCGGTGGTGGTCTGCAGCTGCCCAGGTTGGGAACGTCAGACTGATCGCCACGCTCACTTCAGCGTAGGTGCCGGCGCATCGACGACCATCCGTCGGCCCCACCGCTGGCCGATGGTGATGCACGCCGCGGCGGCGATGCACAGCGCGGGGACCACCAGAAAGGCGTACTGGACCCCGACCTCGTCGGCCAGGGCGCCGAGGATGAACGGTCCGAGACCGGAGGCCAGTCCGACTCCGATGCTCATCACCGCGATGGCCCGGTCCGGCTGTCCACCGGACAACGCCATCACCATGGCTGCGCCGAGCGGGTACTGACCCGCGACGCCCAGACCCACGACGAACAGACCGATGACGGCGGCGACCGGGTTGGTCGACAGCCACACGAACACCCAGCCACCGGCGGTGACGGCAACGCCGACCAGGAACAGCCCTAGCGGGGCGCGGTTCCGGGCGAGTGCGCCCACCAGCAGCCGACCGGCGGCCATCCCGCCCACCACGGCCGAGACGGCGCCGCTGGCCGTCCCCGGGCTCATCCCGGTCCTGGCCGTCAGCAGGTCCGGGGTCCAGGTCACCATGCAGAACTCGATGGCCACCGCGCAGACAACAGCCGCCGCTGCCAACCAGTACGCCTGCGGCAGCCCGCGCAGGGTGAACCGCGCCGAGCCCACCGGGACGGCCGCGTAAGCGGGCACAGTGCGGTGCCGGGTGATCAGGATCCAGGCCGTGACGGCGAACGGGATCACCAGCACCAGCGCCGCCCGCCAGGTCAGCCCAGCGGCCGTCGCCGCGCCAACGACAAGTGGCGTGACCAGGCCAACTCCGGCCGCGGCGGCGTTGCCCTGGCTCAATCTGGCCGGCCCGAGGGCGCCGTTGTGTTCCTGCAGCAGGGTGGTCGACACGTTCAGCGCGAGTCCGCCGGCCAACCCGGCGACCAGCATCGCGGGCAGCGTGACGAACAGTTCGGCGCCGGTGAGCAGGGAGCCGGCGGTGAACAGCAGCACCGCGAGAGTGAAGACGAGCACCCCGCGCCTGGCGACCCCGAAGCGCCGCCAGCGCCGCCCGAGGTTCACCCCGAGCAGGCCCGACAACACGATGCCGGCAGCCAACATGAGGCTGTGCAGGCCGGCCACGGCGCTGCTGGTACCGAGCTCGTCCCGGAACAGCGGCAGCGCGGGGCCGACCCCGTACAGGAACCAGGTGTACGTGCACAGGGTGGCGTACGCGGCGACCGAGGCGCCGTCCGGTCGCGACGTGCCGCGGTTGGTCGCCGCCGGGTCCCCGGTGTTGTTGATGACGGTGCCGCTCACCGGATGCGGACGATCGGGGTCGGGGCGGCGGTGGTCGACATCGTGACCAGGCTCGGGTGCTGAGTCCCGCTCACGATCGGCATGGCTTCAGGTTCTCAGATCACCGCGTCGATCCGTGAATCCGGGCGGTCCGCTGCTGCGTCGGAGCTTGTTCGTCCTGCAGGTGGCGCTGCGCGGAGGTCCGGGTCAGTGCGCGATCTGGATCAGGTTGCCGCAGGTGTCATCGAACACCGCGGTGGTCACCGGACCCATGGCGGCGGGTTCCTGGGTGAAGCGCACACCCAGACCGCGGAGCCGCTCGTATTCGGACTGGACGTCGTCAACGGCGAAGGAGGTGAACGGGATGCCGTCGGCGACGAGTGCTTCCTTGAAGGGCTTGACGGCCGGGTGGCCGCCGGGTTCGAGGAGTAGCGCGGTGCCGTCCGGGTCCTGCGGGGACACCACGGTCAGCCACCGGTCCTCGCCGCCCATCGGGACGTCGTCCTTCTTCACAAAACCCAACAGTTCGGTGTAGAACTTCAGCGCCTTCTCCTGGTTGTCAACCAGGACGCTCGTCAGATTGATTCTCATCTCTCATTTCCCTTCTCGCTGTTGCGGTGCCGCTGGCCGCCGGGTGACTGCATTGTCGTTGTCGGAATTGTCTTCGTCGGGTCTGTTCTTGCCGAAACTGGGCAGCCATCGCTCGACGATCTGTTCGAGCGGCTCGGTATTCAGGTCATGGAATTTGTACCGGCCATCGCGCCTGGTCTCGACCAACCCCGCAGACTCGAGAATCTCGAGATGCTGTGAGATCGCCTGGCGCGACGAAGACAGCCCATGGTTGGTCGCCAGTCGGGCGCAGATCTCGAAGAGCGTCTGACCGTTCCGGTCGGCAAGCTCGTCGAGGATCGTCCGGCGCGTTGGATCGGCCAGTGCTTTGAACACATCAGCCGTCACGCGTCGGCCTTGAATGCGTCACCCACGGACGCCACAATAGGCAAGTAACTACTTGCCTGTCAAGGCCAAGGTACGGACTCAAGCGGCGAGCAGCCGCAGCGCTTCCCGGAGCACCAGCGCGGAGGTCTGCGGCGCGGCCTGCAGGGCCGACCAGCCGTGGGCGATGCGCAGCAGCGCAGTCGCCCGGTAGAACGCCCACGGTCCGGACCCGTTGTCTGGCAACGGGCGGACACAGCCGTAGGCCCGAGCGAGGTCGTCGGCCACGGCCCAGCTCGGCTGCTGCCCGCTGGTCAGCATCGTCACCCAGGTCCACGCGCCCCAGTAGGAGATATCGCGCTCCGGCGCCGCCATCTGCAGGCGGTCGAAGTCGATCAGCGCGATTCCGGATGGAGTCAGCAGCACGTTTCGCGGGGAGAAGTCGCCATGACTGATGACCAGTTCCGGGGCCGGCGGGATCGCGGCCGAGAGGTCCCCGAGGACCTGACGAGCAAGGTCGACCAGGTGCCGTTGCCGGGGGTCATCGCCAACTGCGCGCTCGAGATCGTCGACCTTGCGCCCCGCCGAGCGCAGCAGGGCGGCGGGACCTCGTCGCCGATCGACGACGACGCCACTGCCGTGCAGATCGGCGAGCAGTCGGGCAACCTCGGGCAGTAGTTGCCCGGATCGGCCCAGGTCGCCCCGGCTGCCGATCGGCTCACCGGCGAGGTACTCCATCTCCAATTCCCGCTGGGCGGCGTTGATCCCGATGGGACGCGGCATTGCGGGCGGCCGGCGAGTCTCGCCGAACGACGACGACCAGAGTGCGCGCATGTCGTCATACACGGTTTCCGCGCCGCCCGCGAGGTACCGCTTCACCACAACCGTGGCGCCGCAGCGGGATTCGAGGTGGACGGGGCGGTCGGCATGTCGGTCGGTCAGTACGGTCATCGCAGCACCAATCGGTCGGCCGCGAATTCCGGCTGTCGGGCGAGGAGCAATGCGTCGTGCAGTGCCCAGTCCGAATGACGGGTGGCCGCCAGTGCGGCCAGTCGGACAATGGCGATGTCGATCCACCGGTCGAGGTCCGGGACGTCCACTGCGGTCCCGAGTTGGTAGCCGGCCAGGAATTGCGCCTCTGCGGCCTTGCTGGCCGCCAGATCGCGTGCGCCGCGGAGGTTCTCGCGTCGCAAGTGGGCGACCATGTTCCCGACGTCGAGGGACCGGGGCGCCATCGCGCAATCGTCCAGGTCGATCCACCGGACCGCACCGGTGGACTCCACAATGACCTGGCCCGGATGGCAGTCCCGATGGGCGCAGACCCAACCGGACCCGTCGTCCGCCGGGATGGTGGTCAGGAAGCCGCCGACAGCACCACGGGTGCTGTCGACCGCGTTCCGCTGCAGTTGCGCGGTCTCCTGTGCCCAGCCCCACGACCGGTCCAGTTGGGCCCCGCAATCATGCAGCCGGCGCAGCGCAATGCCGACCTGATGGCAGCCGGCAACAAATTCGTCGTCGGGTAGTAGTGGAAGTTCTTTTCCCTGGTGATAACTGACCAGGTGGACGTGACCCTGCGGATCGGTGCCGAGGCTGGCGGGCACGATGGGCGCGGCCGGGCTTGCGGCCAGGATGCGCAGCCGGCGGTCGTTGCCACGCGCGCGAGGTGAGGCGAAAACCTTGAGAACCGTTCGACTGCCGTCGCTCTCGCTCGCCAGCAGGGTAGTGACCCGGCGTCCCGGCAGGTGCCGGAGCACCCCGACCATCCGGGCTCCACCGGCCACGTCGGTGGCGGCCGCCTGGAACGGGCGGAGCGCGGCGTCGGTCAGCAGCGGATGATCAGCCGGCCAATGCATTGGGCTCTCGATTCTCGGTCGTCGTCGCCGAAGCGTCGGTTGCCTGCAGGATGCGGTCGGCACGATCGGTCCAACCGTGCCGGGAAAGTGTTTGCTCCCTTGCTATCTCGGCCCGGAACCGGGCGCCGGTCAGGTCCGAGGTCTCCGTGGTGATCGCGGCGGCCAGTGCCGCCGGATCACCCGGGGCGACCAGTCGCCCCCAGCGACCGCCGTCCAGGGCACCGCGGATCTGCCCGATATCGCTGGCGATGACGGGCACGCCCGCGGCCAGGTACTCATACAGTTTGAGCGGCGAAAAGCCGAAATTCGGCAATTGCGGGTACGGGGCAAGCGCAATGTCGCAGGACGCCAGCATGTCCGGCACGCGGTGATGCGGCAGCGCGCCGAGCCAGTGAACGCGATGGTCGACGCCCAGCGTCGAGGCTTGCCGTTCCAGTTGGCTCCGCACCGGTCCGTCGCCGGCGACGACCAAACCGATCCGCTGCGGCAGGTCGGTCAGTGCGGCGATGGCGATGTCGAGGCCGTGCCACGGCCGCAGCGAGCCGGTGAAGCCGAGCAGCAGTCCGTCCCGCGGCAGGCCGAAGGCGGCGCGGGACAGCTCCCGATCGGGCCGGGTTGCGAACAATTCCGTGTCCACCCCGTTGGGGACGGTGATGGACGACCCGCCCTTCGCGTACGGCGTGATGGCCTGCAGCACCTCATCGCTGACCGCAACCCGCAGGTCGGCGGCGCCGATCACCTGCTGCTCGATCTCCCGGGCGAGCGAGACGAGATGCAAGCCGCGCCATGCACTTTCCTCGGCGGTCAGCAGCGCATTGATTTCCAGTACATGGTGCGCGCCGGTCGCAGCGGCGATCTCCATACCGGCCGTCCCGAACAGCGATAGCCGCTCGTAGATCATGTCGGGCCGAAGGCGGGCTGCCACGTCGTGTGACAGCCGGCCCACCGCGTTGGTCGCCGCCAACTTTCGTCGCTCGCGTTCCAGCCCCTCGGACCGGCCCGGGTGCGGCACCAGGTGGACCGGCATGGTCCACCCGCGTGCGTCGTCAGGGTTCGACGGCGCGATACCGACCACCTCGACCCGGTGCCCGAGAGCTGCGAACGCGTGCGAGATTGCCCGAAGATGCAATGACGCACCCTTACCGTCACCGATGCGGACCCCGGTGTCCGAGCACAGCACCAGGATTCTCATCGGACGCCGCCGGCGATGGCGAGTTGCCCGGCCGGGGCCGGGTTTTCCAGGGCTGTCCAGGATGTTTCCGATCCCGCGAAGACGTCGAGCAGTCGACGAGTCGCTTCGCCGGGAGTGAATTCCGACCCGACCAGATCCCGGCCGGCGCGGCCGAGGTCGCGGGCCAACTCCGGGTCGGCCAGCAGTTGGCTCATCGCGTCCGCCAACGCCGCGTCGTCATCGGCCGGCACCAGCAGGCCGGTCAGGTGGTCGCGGACCAACTCCGGCACGCCGGGCACGTCGGTCGAGATCACCGGTACGGCCCGGGCAAGCGCCTCGACCAGCACGGTCGGCATCCCGTCGCGGTCGCCGAATTCATCGATGCGGCAGGCCAAGACCATCGCCCGGGCAGCAATCATCGCCCGATTCACCTGTGACGACGTCGCCGCACCCACGAAGTCGACGGTGTCGTCGAGGCCGAGTTCGGCACGCAGGGCCAGCAAATCGGCCAGCAGGGGGCCGGTGCCGATCACCGTGACGCGCAGGTCCGGGTACTGGTCGACGAGTCGGGCTGTCGCCCTGAGCAGGACGTCGACGCCCTTTTTCGGGACCAGCCTGGCCACACACAACAGGGTGCTGGCCGCCCCGGGATCAACCGGCGGTCGGACGCGGATTCCGTTGTGGATCAGCCGCACCCGCGGACTGCCGGCCTCAGCCGACTGCCGGGGGCCGGACAGCACGGCCCGCAGATGCCGGACATTCGCCTCGGAGACGGTGACGACAGTGTCGGCCGCCGCCAGTCGCGCAGCGACGTGCGGTGCGTTGTCCTGATGATGAATGTCCTTCGCATGCGCGGTCACCGAGCAGGTCACCCCGGCCAGTTGCGCGGCCATCGTCGCCACTTCGGCGGCGGCGGTGGCGAAGTGCGCATGGATGTGGCGGGCGCTCTCCCGCTGTACCCGGTCGGCGACCATGCCGGCCTGCAGGAACCGCCGCCAGGTGCGGTCCCGCCGAGCGGCGATCGCCATCTCGACCCAGCGGACCGGATGACGCAGGGCCACCCGGAGGTGTGCCCGCCGGACCGGCGCCGCCTTTCCCTTGGGATGGGCCGGCACGTACCGGACCTCGGCCAGCAGGTCGTCCAGTTCGCGGTGCCGGATGCCCGGCTCGGGTGGCATCAACGAGTCGACAAGCACCCGGACGCCGGCCGCTTCCAGGCCAAGGAGTTCCTGCAGCACAAAGGTTTCCGACAGCCGCGGGAACCGCTTGAGGACGTACAGCACCGGCCGGTCCGTTGATCGTCCAGCAGTCGTTCGGCCGGTCTCCTGACCGGTCGTCCCCTCGTTCATTTCGCTACTCCCTGCATCGCGGGCCCACTGGTCGGCCACATCGTCGTGTGTTGGGCGCCGACGAATTCGGCGTACTTCCCGTTGTTGCGCAGCAGCTGGGCCGGTGGTCCGACCTCGACGATCCGGCCGTTCTCGATCACGGCCACCCGATCCGCCTTGCGGACCGTCGACAACCGGTGCGCGATGATCAACGTCGTGCGATCCGCCGGGAGTTGTTCCAGCGCGCGGACGATCAGCTGCTCGGACAAGGCGTCCAGCGCGCTGGTTGGTTCGTCGAGCACCAGGATCGGGGCGTCCCGCAGGATCGCCCTGGCGATCGCCACCCGTTGCCGTTGGCCACCGGACAGGGAGGCGCCGCGCTCGCCGACCAACGTGTCCAGACCGTCGGGCAACCGGTCGGCGAACTCGTCGACCAGGGCCAGCCGTGACGCCCGCCGAATCTCCGCGTCGGTGGCGCCGGGCCGGCCGCATTCGATGTTGTCCCGCAGCGAGCCGTGCAGCAGCACACAGTCCTGCAGGACCAGCGAGATCTGCGACCGCAGCGAGGCCAGTGTCAGCTCGGTGGCATCGAGCCCGTCCAGCCGGACGGTCCCGCTCTGCGGGTCCATCAGCCGGGAGACAAGGGCGGCGACGGTGCTCTTGCCGGCGCCGGTCGGTCCGACCAATGCCACCGTCTCACCCGGGTAGACGGTCAGGTTGAAGTCCTGCAGCGCCGGTTCCCGCCCGTAGCTGTACGCGACGTCGGAAAAGTCGATCCGGCCGGTCAGCTGAGGTGCCGGGCGGGCGTCGGGCCGGTCGTGCACCTCGGGTTCCCGGTCCAGCACGTCCAGCACCCGGTCACTGGCGGCGACGCCCTTCGACAGGGCGGTGGACAGCTTCGCCAGTGCTTTCAAAGGCTTGTACAGGCTGGCGATGTAGCCGATGAAGACGAGCAGCACTGTGACGTTCAGCTGGCCGTTCAGCACCCTGGTCGCGCCGAACCACAGCACCAGTGCGCTGGAGAACGCGCTGGCCAGGTCGACCACCGGGCTGAACCTGGCCTGCAGCCGAACGGCGTCCAGGTTGCTGGACGTGCTCTCGCCGATCAGTCCCTCGACGTGCGAACGCATCCGGCCCTCCAGCGAGAACGCCTGCACCAGATGCACGGCGCTGAGGCCCTCGGACGCGGCCGCCGCCACCTGGCCGTCCGCCTTGCGGGCGCGCCGCGCTGCCGCGGTCAACGCCCTGGTCGAGCGGAAGACCACCAGCGTCATCAGCGGAATGGCGGACAGCGCGACCAGGGCGAATCCGGCGTCCAACGCGATCATCACGGCGATCATCCCGCCCACCAAGAGGGCGTTCGGGATGAGCACGGCCAATGTCTGCACGAGCAGGTCCTGCATCCGGTCGACGTCGCCGGTGATCCGGGTCGTCAGGTCACCGACCCGCTGACTGCTGTGGTAGCGCAACGACATTCGCTGCAGGTGGGTGAAGACATCGACCCTGATGGTCGCGGCCATCCGCAGGCCGGCCGAGGACAGCAGCCGCGTCGACCAGTAGTCGACGGCGCCCCCGGCCAGCGCGATGACGATCATGGCAAGGGCGGCCAGGATGACCGCGAGCGAAGTCGGGATCGGCGGCTCTGCACCGGGGGTGAGCACCTGACCGACGAGCAGCGCAACGGGCCAGGGCTGGGCCAGGCTGACCAGGACCTCGACGACGGCCAGCAGGGCACCGAGGGTCAGCGGCCAGCGCTGTGGGCGGGCGTACGGTCGCAGCCCGCGGAAGATGGCCCTCATGCCGCGCGCACCGAGACCTGGGCGGTCAGCCGGGCGGCCGCGTTCGCGGCTCCGTCAAAACTGATTCCTGCGCGTTCACATGCGCCATGCGGCAGCCGGCGCGGCCGATCGAGCAGCCAGGCGACCTCCGCCGGCGAGGCCGACTCGTCGACCATGTCCGCCAGGCCGAGGCAGGCGAGACGGGCGGCCCGGATCGCCTGTTCCCGGCGCGGAGTCCGGCGCGGCACCAGAACGGGCCGCAGACCGGCCGCCAGCGACTCGACCGTCGAGTTGTAACCGGCCATCTGCACGGTGGATCCGGCACCGACGAGCAGGTCGCCGGTGGCGCCGCCGTCCCTGGCCAGCCGGACCCGGGCGTTCAGGTCGGGATCAGCATCCAGTGCGGCGCCGGCCCAGTCGTCGGCATATGGTCCGGCCGCGATGACCGCCCGCAGGCGGGGGCGAAGCTGAACGATGCCCAGGCCCAGCATGAAGACGGCGGCGCCGTCGCCACCGCCGCCAGCGCTGACCACCAGCAGGTTCTCGTCGGGTCGGGAGGTGGCGGGGGTTTCGACCACCCAGCCGCAGTACTCCGGGCGCATGGGCAGGCGGTATTCGGCCTGCTGGTCGCACATGGCGGGGTCGCCGTAGACCAGAATCTCGTCGAAGATGCTCGACACACCCTGCCAACCCGCGGTCGACAGTTCCTGCCGGACGACGTCCTGCTCGTCGATGATGTCCCGCAGTCCGAGCACAACAAGTGCTCCCGACCGCCGGGCGATCTTCAGCCCGGTGCGCAGTTCACCGGCGGTGCCGAATGGATGGCGGTCAACCACCACGACGTCCGGCTGGAATTCCTGGACGGTTGTGCTGAAAATACGGGCCCGCTCGGTCAGGGCGTGCTGAATTGACATATTCGCGTTGCGGTAGGCCCCGTCGCCGCCCTTGAGCAGCGGCGGAACGGCGACGATCTCCAGGCCGGGCTGCTCCAACCAGACCGGCCGCCGGGGGACCCCGGTGACCAGGGTGACCTCCGCGGTCGGATCGCGCCGCAGGATCTCTCGGGCCACCAGCACGTTCCGGCGGACGTGACCGAGACCGTATCCGTCATGGGACGAAAATAAATACCTAGCCACGTGAATACCCCACCCGGTCTGAATTGAAGCGAACATGAACGGCCGGTGAAGATCTGGCCGTATCAATACCTTCACTCAATTCAATGGAAAGTTCTAGCCCGACAATGGTATTAGTACTGATGGGCGCAGGTATTAGCACCGACCGGCGCAGGTGCTAGTACCTCCGGACAATGGCCGGACACAGATATGACAATTGCATTAACGGTCGAATTCAACTCCGTGTTTGCGTCCACCGATGCGTCGATTTGTCCGCATCATTGCGCTTTCGCCGCCCACTGGGTGAGGCAGAGTACTGGCCGACCGACCGGGTACTGGCCGACCGACCGGGCATGCGCCGCCGGTGCTGCGCGTTGCCGTGGCGCGGCTAGCCTGGCGAGGAACATGTTCAGCCAAGCGTGAGCCGGGGAAGCCGTGACGACACCAGGAGCACAGCCGGCCGGCGGCCCGGCTGCCGAGCCGGTCAGCGAGCTCCCGGCCGCCGTCCTCCCGACTGCACCAGGCCGACGCCGGCGACTGCACCCTGCGTGGATCGTGGCGGGTGTCTCCTTCATCGCGTTGATCGGCGCGGCCGGATTCCGGTCCGCCCCAGGCGTGCTGATGGTCCCCATGCAGGACGAGTTCGGCTGGTCGCGCACGCTGCTGTCGGTCGCCGTAGGGATCAACCTGATCCTCTACGGGCTGACCGCCCCGTTCGCCGCCGCGCTGATGGACCGGTTCGGCATTCGGGTGGTCACCAGCGCGGCGCTGGTACTGGTGGCGCTGGGCAGTGGGCTGACGATCTTCGTCACCGCCGGCTGGCAGTTGGTGCTCTCCTGGGGAGTGCTGATCGGACTCGGCACCGGCTCGATGGCGCTGGTGTTCGCCGCCACCATCGCCAACCGCTGGTTCGTCCGCCGCCGCGGCCTGGTGATGGGTGTACTGACCGCCGCCAGCGCAACCGGACAGTTGATCTTCCTGCCGCTGATGGCCTGGTTGGCGCAGCAGTACGGCTGGCGCGCGGCCTCCCTGATGACCACCGTTGCGGCGCTTGCGGTTGTCCCCCTGGTGCTGCGGTTCGTCCGGAACTATCCGGCTGACCTGGGCGTCCTGCCCTACGGCGCCGAAACGACGAATCCTGCCCGGCCCGGCGACCCGGGGTTGCGGGAAGGCGAGGCAGCCGGGCCCGTCGAGGACGCAGGGCCCGAACAGCCGGTGCCTTCCCGCGGGCACATCGCCCGCGGCGATGACGGTGAAGTGGCGGTGGTCCAACCCGGCGCCGTCCGCAGAACTCTGGTCACCCTGCGGATCGCGGCCCGAACACGAACGTTCTGGGCTCTGGCCATCGGCTTCGCGATCTGCGGGGCGACGACCAACGGCATCATCGGGACGCATTTCGTCCCGGCCGCAGTCGACCACGGCATGCCGTCGACCACCGCAGCCGGACTGCTGGCCGTCGTCGGGATCTTCGACATCGTCGGGACCGTCGCCTCCGGGGCGCTCACCGACCGATTCAATCCGCGGCTACTGCTCGCGTTCTACTACACATTCCGCGGCGTGGGCCTGCTCATGCTGCCGGCCCTGCTGTCCGACTCGGTGCACCCGAGCATGCTGGCCTTCGTCATCGTTTACGGGCTCGATTGGGTGGCCACGGTGCCGCCGACCGCGGCGCTGTGCGCGGACGCGTTCGGCGAGGCCGGGACGATCGTTTTCGGCTGGGTGTTCGCCGCGCACATGATCGGGGCGGCGCTGGCGTCGATCGGCGCCGGTTACATCCGAGACCTCACCAGCGACTACACGATGGCCTGGCTCGGCGCCGCCGGGCTGTGTGCGGTGGCCGCCCTGATGTCGCTCGGCATCAGGAAGGTGCCGCGGTCCGCGGCTCCGGTCGCACATTGATTCTCGAGGACCTGCGGGCCAAGGCATGATCAACTTCCGGGAACAGCTGACGTCGCGCGACCTCAGATGTACCGACAAGTTGATCTTCCTCCGGTCGGCGGGCCGATGCCGTTCACCCGCGTGGTCGGCGGCGGCTGGGCTCAACGAGTGCGCCGCCTGAGCGCTGGGTCGCGAAAGCTGCCAAGCTCATCCTGATGCCCGCACCGGCGCGGGCCGGATGGCAAGGGAGCCCTGGCGATGACCCAGTACGTCTACGACTTCACCCAGGGCGACAAGGATCAAAAGGATCTGTTGGGTGGCAAGGGCGCCAACCTCGCCGAGATGACGAAGCTGGGCCTGCCCGTCCCGCCCGGTTTCACCATCACCACCGAAGCGTGTCGGGAGTACCTGGCCCTGGGTGACGAGCCGAGCGAGCTGCGGGTCCAGGTGACGATGGCGCTGCGTCATCTGGAGGACAACGTCGGCCGGCGGCTGGGCGACCGGCACGATCCACTGCTGGTGAGCGTTCGATCCGGGGCCAAGTTCTCGATGCCCGGAATGATGGAGACAGTGCTGAACATCGGCCTGAACGATGCCAGTGTGAAGGGGTTGGCCGAGGAATCCGGAGACGAGCGGTTCGCCTGGGATTCCTACCGCCGGCTGTTACAGATGTTCGGCAAGACGGTGCTCGAGATGCCGGGCGAGGTCTTCTCGGACGCGTTGGACAAGGCGAAGTCCGCCAAGGGCGTCACCAGCGACCTGGACCTGGGCGTCGATGATCTGCAGGCCTTGGTGACGACGTTCAAGGATGGCATCCGCGAGCATTCCGGCCACGAATTCCCCCAGCACCCCCGCGAACAACTGGACATGGCGATCAACGCGGTCTTCGATTCCTGGAACACCGACCGGGCCCGGCTGTACCGGCGCCGGGAGCGGATCCCGCAGAGCCTCGGCACCGCGGTCAACATCTGCACCATGGTCTTCGGGAACCTGGGCGAGACCAGCGGCACCGGCGTGGCCTTCACCCGGGACCCAGCGTCCGGGCAGACGGGCGCGTACGGGGACTACCTGTCGAACGCGCAGGGCGAGGATGTGGTGTCCGGGATTCGGAACACCCTGTCCCTCGACGACCTGCGATCCCTCGACCCGTCGTCACATCAGCAGTTGACGAAGGTCATGCGCCGACTGGAAACGCACTACCGGGATCTGTGCGATATCGAGTTCACCATCGAGCGCGGCAAGCTGTGGATGCTGCAGACGCGGGTCGGGAAACGCACTGCCGCGGCGGCCTTCCGGATTGCCGGACAACTGGTCGACGAACAGTTGATCACCATGGACGAGGCGCTGTCCCGGGTTTCGGGATCCCAGCTGGCCCAGTTGATGTTCCCGCAGTTCGATAAGTCAAGAGCCCGTGACCTTTTGATCAAGGGCATGGCGGCATCGCCGGGCGCAGCGGTGGGTCGGGCCGTCTTCGACTCGCCGACCGCGAAGGCCTGGGCCGAGCGTGGCGAGCAGGTCGTCCTGGTCCGCAAGGAGACCAACCCGGACGACCTCGAGGGCATGATCGCCGCGAATGGCATCCTGACGGCACGCGGTGGAAAGACCTCGCACGCAGCGGTTGTCGCCCGTGGTATGGGGAAGACCTGCGTCTGCGGCGCAGAGGCGCTCGACGTCGATTCGGCCGCGAAGACGGCACACGTCGGATCCGTGGTGATCAACGAGGGTGACGAGATCAGCATCGACGGATCGACCGGCGAAGTCTTTCTCGGTGCGATGCCCGTCGTTCCGTCACCGGTGGAGACCTACATCGAGTCGGGTCTGACGGCAGCGCTGGATGGTGCCGACGACGAGACCACCGCCCTGGTCAAGGCGGTCGATCGGTTGCTGACCCATGCGGATCTGCGGCGGCGGCTGGCCGTGCGGGCGAACGCGGACACCGCCGAGGATGCGGTCCGAGCGAGATCCCTCGGCGCACAGGGAATCGGCCTGTGTCGCACCGAGCACATGTTCCTCGGTGACCGGCGGTCGCTGATCGAGCGGGTCATCCTGGCGGGCACCGTTGATGAACGGGATGCGGCGCTGGAGGCGTTGTTGCCATTGCAGCGCAAGGACTTCACCGAGTTGCTCGATGCCATGGACGGCTTACCGGTGAACATTCGGCTGCTGGACCCGCCGTTGCACGAATTCCTGCCCGACCGCACCGAACTTTCCGTGAAGGTCGCGGTGGCGGAGGCCACCGGCGCCACCGGAGCCGAGGTCGATGCGGACCGGAAACTGCTCAGCGCGGTCAATCGGCTGCATGAATCCAACCCGATGTTGGGCTTGCGCGGCGTCCGGCTCGGCCTGACCACGCCGGGCCTTTTCGCATTACAGGTCCGGGCCATCACCGAGGCGGCCATTGCCCAGGTGCAGGCCGGCAAGCACCCCAGGGTCGAGATCATGGTGCCGCTGGTTGGCTCCGTGATGGAACTGCACCTGGTGCGCGACGAGTCGGATGAACTGATCAAGAAGATGTGCGCCGAGGCGGGCGTCGAACTGGACGTGCCGATCGGCACCATGATCGAACTCCCGCGGGCGGCACTGACGGCACACCGGATCGCGGACGCCGCTGACTTCTTCTCCTTCGGCACCAACGACCTCACCCAGACCACCTGGGGCTTCTCGCGGGATGACGTGGAGTCCTCGGTGTTCGCCACCTACCTGGAGAAGGGCGTTTTTACCATCTCGCCGTTCGAGACCATCGACGCCGACGGTGTCGGCCGCCTCGTGCAGATTGCCGTGGAAGAGGGCCGGCGGACCAAACCCAAGCTCAAGATGGGTGTCTGCGGCGAACACGGCGGCGACCCGGAATCCATCCATTTCTTCCACACGGTCGGCCTCGACTACGTGTCGTGCTCGCCGTTCCGGGTGCCGGTCGCCCGACTGGAAGCCGGGCGGGCCGCGGTGAGCTGACGGGTTTCAGGCCGGCCGCCGCACCGAAAGGGTTCGTTCTGTCGCCGCGGCGACCGCTCGGCGTCGACCAAGCGGACAATCGGTCGGTATGGACCGGCGCTGGTGGGGCACGGCAGTGGTGGTGCTGGCGCTGCTCGCTGCCTTCGTCGTGCCGAACCTGGCCGGCCATCGGATCGACGGGTCGGCGACCCGGGTGCCGATTCCCGAGCCGCCGCGGGTCGGGCAGTGTCTGCTGGCGGATATCGACGGTGAGCGGTCGGCCCTGAACTACGCCCAGGTGGTGGTGGCGGCGGCCCCGATCGGACCCTGCGCGGACACGAACTACGGCGAAGTGGTGTCCGTGACGGCCGACCGTCACGAATTCCCCTCGACAGTGGTGAACCGCATGCGCCACCCGGAACCGTTGGCGTGTCAGCCGATCGCTCGCCGGTACCTCGGCTGGGACGATCCGTCGGCAGCGGTCACCGACGTGCAACCACCACCAGTTCCGGGCGCCGCCGGTGACCCGGGCAGGACGCTCGGGCTGTGGCGTCCGGTGTCCACCGTCTACGTCGGACTACTGGGTCCGGACATCTGGCAGTACCTGACCGGCCAGGGCTGGATCGCCTGCGTGCTGTATCCGCGGACCGGGGAATACTCCGGGACCGTTCGCGGCGGACTCGCAGGCCCCGCCGCCGCGGCCTTCGGCTCCTGTCAGGATGGGTTGGAACCTACTGCACAACAAAGGGTCTCGTGCAGCGGGGCGCATTCCGTCGAGACCTTCGCCACGTCGGGTGCTGCCGACGCCGATCCGAACGCGCTGGCCGCGAGCTGCCGCGAATTGGTGGCGACAGCAACCGGAATGGCCGACCCAACGGTGGGCGGCGCGCTGTCCGTCGCCGTCGTTGTCGGTGGATCGTTCGGAGTTTCGCCGCTACCGGCCATCCCGGAACCCGGTGCGCCGGTCGTCACGGATCCGATGGATGCCGAAAGCGGACAGGCCGCCTGCATCGTCAGCGTCGTCGGCGATCGGCAACTCATCGGCAGCCTGACCGGGTGGGGTGACAGTCCGCTGCCCTGGGCACCGTGATGCCGTGCCCGGGCCCGGTCATCCGATCGGTTCGTGGCATTGCGCTGATCATCGTGGCAATGGTGGGTGCGCTGACAGTGCCGAACCTGACCGGCCACCGAATCTCCGGACTCGGAACGGCGGTCGCGATTCCGCCGCCGCCGCGAGTGGGGGACTGCCTGCTGCGGAACGATCCGGTCACCCTGCTGCCGGAAGTCGGCGCCGACGAGGCAACGCCTCGCTTGCCGTGCAGCAGCCCGCATGACGGCGAGATCATCTTGCTGGCAACGACTCTCCACGAGTTCCCGATGATCAAGCAAGGCGGGACACGATTCCCTGACCCCGCGGTGTGTGCCGAGGCTGCCTACCCCTACCTGGGCGTTCACCGGATGACCGAAGGCGGCGTCCGCTCCGCGTTGCTCGGTCCCTGGTGGCCGGCGTCCATCGGCCGTTTCGGTTTCTTGAGTCCGAGCCCGTTGCAACGGCGCGCCGGTCAGACGTGGCTGGCGTGCGTGCTGAGCAGTCCTCAGGGTGTGGTGACCGGATCGGCAGCGGCGGTGCTGCACGATCGGGCCAGCCGCAACCCGGTCGCATTGTGCCTGCCGGGGACGAACGTCCTGCTGGACGTCTCGATCTCCTGCGGTCGACCCCACGCGATGGAGGTGTTGGGTTGGCGGGTGGCCGATGAATCAGTCGGTGGGCAAAGGCCTCTCGACACATCATGCGCCGAATTGGCCGTTCGGATGACCGGCATGAGAGATCCAACCGCCCGTGGACAGCTGTCGGTGGCCGCCGTTGTCGGTCACTATGACACGAACGGAATTCTGCAGGCCGGTTACGGTCCGGGTCCGCACAGCGAGCTGAACCGCGCAGCCTGCACGATTTCCGCGGCCGGCACCCGGATGCTCGACGGCACGCTGACCGGGCTGGGGGACGCGCCATTGCCCTGGGCCTGATTCGGGCCGCCCGATCCGGCAACCGCGATCGTTCAGCCCGCGTATTCGGCCAACACGGCGGCAGACAGTCGTGGCCACCGGTCGGCCGCCCAAGGGCCGAAGTCGGTATCGGACAACGACACACAGGCCAGGTTGGCGTCCGGGTCGACCCACAGGAAGCTCCCGGACTGGCCGAAGTGGCCAAAGGTGCCGGGCGAATTCCCGGCGGCCGTCCAATGCGGACTCTTCTGATTCCTGATCTCGCAGCCCAAGCCCCAGTCATTCGGTTCCTGGCGACCGAACCCCGGCAATACTCCGGCGAGGCCCGGGAAGGCCACCGTCCCAGCCAGCTCAACAACATTCGGCAACAACAGCCGGGGCCGCAGCAGCTCTGCCGCCAGCGCCGCGAGATCGGCGATCGGCCCGCGTACACCGTGCGCCGGTGGTCCCACCAGCTCGGTCCCAGCCATGCTCAACAGGTCGAGCACCCGTTCGGTCAATTCCTCCGCAAACGGTCGGCCCGTCCGGATGGCCAGGTGTTCCGCGGCCAGGTCGATCCCGCGATTGGAGTAGACCCGGCGAGTGCCGGGCCTGGCCAGCACCTTGTCGGTGTCGATGGCCAGCCCCGAGGCGTGGGACAGCAGGTGGCGCAGCGTCGATCCGGGAGGACCGACCTCATCGTCCAGCCCGATGATGCCCTCGAAGGTCGCATCCAACACGGTCAACGCGGTGACGACCTTGGTGACGGAGGCCCACGGATAGGACTGTCCGTCATCGACCATGTTCAGCACGCCGGTCGGCCCGATGACGGCGACCGAAGCCGACCCGACCGGCCAGTCCGCGATCTCCGCACGCAAGTCCATCTTTGGTCCTTCCGGGTTGGTTGCCGACGTGCAGCCTACGAGTCGCCGTAGCGCGCGCCGGGCCCGGAGGGCTGGGAGTCGATTGGCGGCCCCTCCTTCGTCGGGTCCTCTGTGCTGATTGGCGGCCCCTCCTTCGTCGGGTCCGCTGTGCTGATTGGCGGCCCCTCCTTCGTCGGGTCCGCTGTGCTGATTGGCGGCCCACTCCTTCGTCGGGTCCGACTACAGGTCCTGACTGGTCAGCCAGTCGAGGCAGAAGTTGGCGACGCCTTCCCACCCGGCGTCGATGACCAGGCTGTGGCCGGCTGCCGGGAAGACGTGGTGATCAGTGACGTCGTTCGGGTAGTGGCGACGCCCGAACCTTTCCCACGCCCTGGTGCCGCTCTCCGGACAGAGGCGGTCCCTGCCGCCGCTGATCAGCAGCAGCGGTGGCCGCGGCCCATCCCAGCCCTCGGGTGGTCGGCGCCAGCTGCTGGCGATCTGCAGGATCGGCCGCGTCGAGCCGGGAATGACGTAGCGGTCGTACAACTCGGCGGCCTCCTGCTCGGGAACGGCGTTGGCGTAGCCGTTGGCAAATGCCGCAAAGGTGGGCCGCCCGGCTACCGTCAATGGGCGGTACCCGAGGGCAATCCTGACGCGGAGGTGATGTGTCACTGCCAGTTTGACGACCCAGCCGGCCACCGGCGGCGCGATGGCCACAGCGGCCGCCGCAACCTGACCACGGCTCAGCAGGACCTGGGCGACGACGGCACCCATTCCGAAGCCGATCAGGATCGGTTTCCTGCCGAAGGTCGGCAGCATCGCCGCTGTGCTGTCCAGCAGATCGGAAAAGGACGCCTGCGACGCGACTACGGCCTTGCTCCCTGCGCCGTGCGTACCTGATGCACCGGCAAGCACGCTGTCATACCCGTTGCTGTCGAAGAGGTTTTGCCATGGTGACCAGGTGTTCGGATGCATCCACAATCCCTGCAGGAAGACCACGAGCCCGCGACCTTCGTCGGTGGGGAGGTCCGAATGTTGCTGCACGAGCTCGACTCTCGTTCGCGATGCGTGGTGACGTCGACGCTAGCCGTGTCGCGGCAGGTGGGATGTGCTCAGCATGCACAGCCGTGTTCTGACCGTGCAGACCGCCGGGTGATTCCCACGGCCGGTCCGTCCCACCACCAGGCCCAAACGATCTGCGCATCGGGCGATGTTTTCTGGCCGGGTTTCCCTTAACGTAAGGGCTACCGACCCATCGGCCGTCGACCGCCCGTGGAGGGAGTGGAACGATGGCCGTCATCCTTGATACCGACAATCTCCGTCCGAACGAGCGACTCGACGCCGTGACGGCGGCGATGCTCCGGTCCGGGATACCGGCGCAGGTCACCCATGAGCCGCCGCCGGAAAGGGTCTTTGCGCGCATCAAACTGTGGCAACTCGGTGGCGGCACGACCCTGATGCACCGCGTCGGCTCTGGGGTTTGTCTGACCCGGACCTCCCGCCAGGTACGGGCCGTCGCTCCTGAGCGGATCGCTCTCACTGTGCTCGGCCCGGGCCGTTGGTCCTATGTGCAGGGTCGGCACGACCAGCGGGTTGAATCGAGTGGCCCCGCCATGGTGCTCACCGACCACGCAAAGCCGTACCAGTTCAACCGTATCGGCGGCGGGCAGACATTCTCGCTGAACGTTGACCACCGTGCGCTGGGTCTGCCGATGGACCAGGTGCATGCTGCTGTGGAACGGATCGAATCGAGCCCGATCTACCCGCTCGTCCGCAGCCACATACTCCAGCTCAGCACTGAACTGGACGCCATCCCGGCCGGACCCGCTCTGGGGATGGTCGGCAACGCGGTGACGGAACTCCTCCGTGCGCTGATCGTCAGTTCCACCGGTGACGCAGACCGCCGGCACTCGGCAATCACGGACAGCCTCGCACTGCGGGTGACTCTCTACGTCGAACACCATCTGTACGACGCCGACCTGACTCCTGCTCGAGTTGCGCAGGAGCATCACATCTCACTCCGCCAGCTGTACAACGTCTGGTCGAGGAACAACGAGCAGGCAATCGGGCAATGGATCATCGCCAAACGGCTCGATGCTGCACGTCGCGATCTTGCCCGACCCGACGCCAAGGCATCCCCGATCGCGGTCGTCGCCCGCCGGTGTGGATTCGTCGACACCGCCCACTTCGCGCGGAAATTCCGGCAGGCGTACGGTATGTCGCCCCGGGAGTGGCGGTCCATCGCCCGCCCTGAGCCCTGATCGGCAACCGAGCGAGATTCTGCGCGCCCAGCACACAACGGTGCACGAATCGGAGATTCGCGTTGCGGCAACCGTTTTAGGGTCCGGTCAGCAAATCATCCAGCGCCATGGGTACCCGACCGGGTGACGCCGGGTGCTGTTCAGGACGCACCACCCATTGCAAGGGAGCCGACCGTGACCGACACCGCAGCATCGATTTTGACCGACTGGGAGATGCAGGAGATCGAACGAGCCAACGACTCCGGTCGCACGCCGGTTGCCTTCGTGCACGGGCTCTGGCTGCTCTCCAGCAGCTGGCAGAAGTGGCGAGACCACTTCGAGGCAAACGGGTTCACCACCATCGCGCCCGGTTGGCCGGATGATCCGGCGACCCTGGAGGACGCGTACAAGAACCCTGAGGTGTTCGCGCACAAGATGGTTCAAGGGGTAACCGACCACTACCTCGATGCGATCTCCCGGTTGCGGAAGAAACCGGCGGTGATCGGCCATTCGTTCGGTGGCCTCATTTCGCTCAAGATCGCCGGGCAGGGTGTGTCGATCGCCACCGTCAGCATCGACAACGCACCGTTCAAGGGTGTGCTTCCGCTGCCGATCAGCGCCCTGAAATCGGCAGCACCGGTGCTGGGTAACCCGGCCAACAGGGGCCGGGCCATCGCGCTGACCTTCGAACAATTCCAATTCGGTTGGACCAACAACCTGGACGACACGGAGTCCAAGGAGCTTTACGAGACCTATCACGTTCCGGCGTCCGGGGCACCGCTCTTTCAGGCCGCTGTCGCGAACTTCAACCCGTTCGGCGGCGAGACCAAGGTGGACGTCGAAAACCCTGATCGCGGGCCAATTCTGGTCATCGCCGGAGAGCAGGACAACACCGCGCCGTCGGCGATCACCCATGCCACCCACAAGTACCTGGCAAAACACAGCGACGCAGTCACCGAGATTGTCGACGTCCCGGATCGCGGACATTCGCTGACGATCGACCACGGCTGGCAAGATATCGCCGAGCTTGCCCTGGCCTTCGTCAAGCGGTTCAGCTGACTGACCAACGGGTTTCAGTACCCAAGGCAGTCGCTGCCGGTGATCACCGGGTGTGCCCGCGTGGCTGAGCATTCCGTCCTGGTACCTGGTCGCCAGCCAGGACAAGGCCATTCCGCCGGAGGCGGAACGTTTCATGGCGGACCCCGCAAATCCCAGGACGATCGAGATTCGCAGCTCGCGTGCCGCGATGGTGAGCCACCCGCGGGCCGTCACCGCACTGATCCTGGCGGCGGTGAAGGGCACCAACTGATGGTCCGGGTATCGGCCCGCCCTGCAGGGCCGACACCCGACACCAGTCGGACGCATCGCACACCCGGGGCCGAGCCGGTGTGTCAGCATCGGCGCTGTGGCCGACCTCTCCGATGAACACCCTGTGCTGTTGCTCGACGAAGCAGGCGACGGCGACGGTCGCGACCAGTTGCTCGACATCGCGCTCGGCCCGGCGTTGCTGGAGCAGGAAGCGTCCGCCGGTGGGCCGGAAATGCTGCGCGTCTACCGCCCCCGGCCCACCCTCGCGTTCAGTGGGCGGGACTGCGCCTCACCCGGAATCGGGGCGGCGGCCGAGGCAGCCCGCAGGGCCGGGTTCACGCCCGTCCGACGAGGGCCGGGTGGCCGCGCCGCCGGGTACCACCGCGGCGCACTGTGCCTTGACCATGTCGGCACGGATGTGTCCGGCGTCGCGCAGATCCGGCCCCGGTTCGCGGCGTTCGGCGACCTGCTGGCCGGTGCGCTGCGTGATCTGGGCGTCGACGCGCGGGTTGGCCCGGTGCCCGGGGAGTACTGCCCGGGGGAATTCAGCATCAACGACGGCCGCGGGCACAAACTCGTCGGCACCGCGCAGCGACTGGTTCGCGGTGGTTGGCTCTTCGGCACCGTCATTCTGGTCGCCGACGTCGAGCCGGTCCGGGACGTGCTGACCGACGTCTACCGGGCGCTCGACCTGGACTGGGATCCAAGGACGGTCGGGGCCGTCGACGGGTCCGTCGTCGGCGCCACCGTCGACGATGCCCGGGCCGCGGTGCTGCACGCGTACGGGCAACTGCGGCCCCTGGTGCCCGGCGAGCTGGCGGCCGAGACGATTCAACTCGCCCGGTCCAGGGCCGACCGGCACCAGGTGCCGGCGTAGCGAACCATCTCATCCGCGAAACGGGCAATATGCGCAGGTCAGGACGATCCAGGACGCCCTTCGGCGTCGTTGCGCAGCATGTCGATCCGCGTGCTAGCTTTCAGGTCCCCGACCACCGGGAAGTATCGATTGGCGGCCCCTGCTTCGTGGGGGCCGACTCCAGGGGGATGTGGCGTAGCCGGGAACGCGCTCGACTTGTCGAGGGTCAGAGGTTCAAATCCTCTCATCTCCACCGCGGTGTTGTCGCAGGTCAGGCCCGGTTCCCCAGGACAGGGCCCGACCTTTCCGGTGCGCTCGTCAGGAACGTCCGAATCCGGCACCTATCGTTTGTTGCGTGACGCAGATGGTGGACCAGCAGACCGACGGACAGCACCCGGGCGGCATCGACCCCGACGACCTGGCAACCTGCCTGCGGGTCATCACCGAGACCGAGTCACTGCCGCCCGAACATCCGGACGCCGTCGCGGTCCGGCGCGCGACCGCCCGCATCTTCAAGACCGTCAAGAACGCCCGCCGGGCCGAGCGTCGGGACGCCATCAGCGCCGCGGACAAAGCCGTGGTCGCGGCGACCGCAACGGGCTCACCCGACCGGATCGACGACGAGACCGAGGGCATCCCGTTGGTGTCCAACGCCACCGGCGCGCTCGCCGGGATCTTCGTCCGCCCCCGGCCCTGCTACATCTGCAAGAACGACTACACGCAGGTGGACGCGTTCTACCACCAGCTCTGCCCCAGCTGCGCGGCCATCAACCGATCGAAGCGGGACGCCAGGACCGACCTGACCGGCCGGCGGGCCCTGCTCACCGGCGGCCGGGCGAAGATCGGCATGTACATCGCGCTGCGGCTGCTGCGGGACGGCGCGCACACCACCATCACCACCCGGTTCCCCGGTGACGCGGTCCGCCGGTTCACCGCGATGGACGACAGCGCCGACTGGCTGCACCGGCTGCGGATCGTCGGCATCGACCTGCGTGATCCGGCGCAGGTGGTGGCCCTGGCCGATTCGGTCGCCGAGGCCGGCCCGCTGGACATCCTGATCAACAACGCGGCGCAGACCGTGCGCCGATCACCCGGCGCCTACGCCCCGCTGGCCGCCGCCGAATCCGAACCGTTGCCGAACGGCCCACTGCCGGAACTCCTGACGTTCGACCACATCTCCGACGCCCACCCGCACGCGCTGGCCGGGTCGCTGTCCGAGCATCCGCTGCCGCACCTGCCGCCGGGAACCGCGGGCACCGAGCTTTCCCGGCTCGCGCTGATCGCCGGGTCGGCGTCCGCGGAACTCATCGAGGCCGGCCGGGCCATCGACGCCGGTGGCCTCGTGCCCGACCTGCACCGGGTCAACAGCTGGACCCAGCGGGTCAACGAGGTCGATCCGCTGGAGCTGCTCGAGGTGCAGCTGTGCAACATGACCGCGCCGTTCATCCTGGTCAGCAGGCTGCGGGCGGTGCTGGCGGCAAGCGCGGCCCGACGGAAGTACATCGTCAACGTCTCGGCGATGGAAGGCGTGTTCGGCCGCGGCTACAAGGGCCCGGGTCACCCGCACACCAACATGGCCAAGGCCGCGTTGAACATGCTGACCAGGACCAGCGCCCCCGAGATGCTGACCGACGGGATCCTGATGACGGCCGTCGACACCGGCTGGATCACCGACGAGCGGCCGCACTACACCAAGGCCCGGCTCGCCGAGGAGGGTTTTCACGCCCCGCTCGACCTGGTCGACGGTGCGGCCCGGGTCTACGACCCGATCGTCCAGGGCGAGGCCGGGGTCGATCTGTACGGCTGTTTCCTGAAGGACTACCAGCGCGCGCAATGGTGAAGTCCGCGCTGTGTGATGTCGCCGTCGGAAACGCTGGCTCAGATTCTCCTCCACGGGCGAGCGTCGATTACCGTGGGGTCCGGGTAACCCTCAGTCCACATACGCAACGGCGTCCGGACACGCCCAGGTGGTCCTCGCTGTCGCGGATCGCTCTTTCGTGCGACTGCAGGAAGGTCCAAGATGCGCGCCGGTAATTCGATCCACAGATTCGGCAACACCTCGGTGCTGGCGGTCTGCGCCATCGACGCACCGGTCGTCGTCACCTCCGCCGAGATGGACGACCGGCTGGCCGGTGTCTACGACCGGGTGGGCCTGCGGCCCGGGGATGATGCAACGCCTGGCCGGCATCCACGAGCGGCGCTGGTGGAACAAGGGCACGACCTTCGCCGACGGTGCCGCGATGGCCGGCGCGAAGGCGATGGCCGAGGCCGGCGTCAACCCCGGCGACATCGGGCTGATGGTCAACACCTCGGTCAGCCGGGCGCACCTGGAGCCCTCGACCGCGGTGGCCGTGCACCACGCGCTCGGCCTGCCCAGTTCGTGCCAGAACTTCGACGTCGCCAACGCCTGCCTCGGCTTCGTCAACGGCATGCAACTCGCGGCCGCGATGCTGGAAAGCGGGCAGATCGACTACGCGCTGCATCGTCAACGGCGAGGACGCCAGGGGGATCCACAACGCGACGATCAGCCGGCTGCAGAACGGCGACAGCGACGCCAAGGCGGTCTTCGCTCAGTTCGCGTCACTCACCCTCGGCTCCGGCGCGGCGGCCATGGTGCTGGGCCGTACCGATGCGCATCCCGAGGGCCACCCGTTCCTCGGTGGCGCGACCCGGTCGGGCAGCGAGCACCACCTGCTGTGCGTCGGCGACATGGACTACATGCACACCGACAGCACCGGCCTGATGAACGCCGGGCTCGCGCTCTCGCGGGAACTGTGGGCCGAATCGGCCACCGACTTCGGCTGGAACGATCCCGATCGCGAGATCGAGCGCTACGTCATGCATCAGGTGAGCACCGTGCACACCAAGGCGATCTCCAAGGCACTGGACATCGACCAGACCAAGGTCCCGCTCACCTTCCCGAACCGCGGCAACCTCGGACCGGCGGCGATCCCGTTCACCCTGTCCGGCATCTCCGGTGAGCTCAACCAGGGCGACCGGGTGCTGCTGATGGGGATCGGATCCGGGCTGAACGCCTCGATCTCCGAGATCGTCTGGTGACAGCCGGTTCACGGGTCCGTTCGTCACGGGTGGGATCTTCGCGGGTGCAACCGGCATCGCTGCCGCCGGCCGGGCTCCCGGGTCTGGACCCGGCATGGTCCCGATTGGTCGACATCGTCGACGCCGACGGCGTGACGCGAACCTTCCACGTCCTGGACTCCTGGGCCGGTCAGCCTGCGGACAGCGAACCGGTCGGCACCCTGCTGTGCGTGCACGGCAATCCCACCTGGAGCTACCTGTGGCGCCGGCTGGTGGCCGCGGCGCCGCCAGGCTGGCGGGTGGTCGCCCCGGACCACCTCGGGATGGGTTACTCCGAACGGATCGACACACCCACGGGTGCTCGCCCAGCGGGTGGACGACCTCGGCCGGCTGACCGACGCGCTCGGCATCACCGGGCCGACGGTCGCGACGGCCGGGCCGGTGGTGACGGTCGCCCACGACTGGGGCGGCATCATCTCCCTGGGTTGGGCCGCCGAGCATCGGGAGCAATTGCGCGGCGTGGTGCTCACCAACACCGCCGTGCATCAACCCGAGACCGTCCAAGGGTCCGGTCCTGATCCGGCTGGCGCACCAGCCGCTGCTGAACCGGATCTCCTGCCGGTGGACGCCGCTGTTCGTCCGGACGACCACGTCGCTGACCTGGCCGCGGCTGCCGCGGGACGTCCGGGACGCCTTCGCTGCGCCCTACGACTCGGTGGCGCGAGCGGCTGCCGATCAGTGACTTCGTCGCCGACATCCCCTTCGCCGCTGGGCATCCCAGTCGGCCGACGCTGGACCGGATCGCCGACGGCATCACCGATCTCGACGTGCCCGGCGCTGTTGCTGTGGGGGCCACGGGACCCGGTCTTCCTCGAGGAGCACCTGCGCGACCTGCAGCAGCGATTGCCGCAGGCCGATCTGCACCGGTACGAGAAGGCCAGCCATCTGCTGCCCGAGGACGCGCCCGGCTATGCCGCCGCAGTCGGCACATGGGTTGCCGCACTTGACATGTCGCCGGACAGCGATGCGGTTCGACGGGCGTCATCGAACAGCCGATCGTCGACGAGCCGGCGGCGGCGCTGCCGTCGGTCTTTGCCGAGCTGTCCGCGCATCGCGAGACGACGAGCGCCGCCGTCGTCGAGGTCGGCGGCCGGAGCATCAGCTGGGCCGACCTCGCCGCCCGGGTGCGGAACACCGCCGCCGGCCTGTCCGCGGCCGGCGTGCGGCCAGGCGACCGGGTCGCGCTGCTGGTTCCGCCGTCGATCGAACTGACCGTCGCGCTGTACTCGGTCTGGCAGGCGGGCGGCGGTGATCGTGGTGGTGGACAAGGGATTGGGCGTTCGCGGCATGGGCCGGGCGCTGCGCAGCGCGCGGATCGATCACCTGATCGCGGACACCGCCGGGCCTGCTCGCCGCTGGGCCGATGCGCGTCCCCGGAACCAGGATCGCCACCCGGGAAGTCTCCGCCGCGCTGCGTCGGGTGGCTCGGGTCGCGCACACCCTGCCGACCCTCGCGCGGGCCGGCCGTGACCTGCCGTGTCCCGCGGGGGTTCACTGAATCCGGTCCCGACGACGAGGCCGCGGTCGTCTTCACCTCCGGCGCCACCGGCCCGGCCAAGGGTGTGCTGTACCGGCACCGGCAGATCCGGGCTCAGCTCGAGCTGATCCGAGCCAGCTACCGGATCACCGGCAACGACCGGATCGTCGCCGCGTTCGCACCGTTCGCGCTGTACGGCCCCGCGCTCGGGGTGCCGTCCGCCGTGCCGGCCACCGACGTCACCAAACCGGGAACCCTGACGGCCGCCGCGCTGGGCGACGCTGCCGCCGCCATCGACGCCACCGTCGTCTTCGCCTCGCCGGCCGCGCTGGCCAACGTGCTGGCCACGGCCGCGGACGCGACGCCCACCCAACGGGCCGCCCTCGGCCGGGTCCGGCTGTTGATGAGCGCCGGCGCGCCCGTGCCGGCCGAGTTGCTGCGCCGGCTCGCGGTGCTGCTGCCGAACGCCGACATGCACACCCCCTACGGCATGACGGAGGGGCTGCCGCTGACCGACATCTCGCTGCCGGAGATCGAGGCCGCCGGCGCGCGGTGACGGTGTCTGTGTCGGACGGCCACTGCCCGGTGTCGAAGCTGCTCGTCGCCCCGCTGGACGCGTCCGCGATCCCGGGCGTCGAACTGACCGCCGAACCCGGCGTCACCGGTGAGATCTGGGTCCGCGCAGCACATCTCAAGGACCGCTACGACACCCTGTGGGTGCTGGAGCAGGCCGCGGCCGCGCACCCGGGCTGGCACCGCACCGGCGACGTCGGAGCGCTGGACGAGCAGGGCCGGCTGTGGGTACAGGGCCGGACCGTGCATGTCGTCAGCACGGCCGGCGGGCCCGGTCACCCCGGTGGGCATCGAGCAACGGGTGCAGCGTCGGCTGGGCGATCAGCCCGGACTGGCCGGGGGAGTGTCCGCGGCCGGTGGCCGTCCCGGCGTTGCCGTCGTCGGGGTCGGACCCGTCGGCACCCAACAGGTCGTCGTCGTCCTGTCCGGCGCCGGCGGGCCGCTGGCCTCGGTGGAGCTGACCGACACCGCAAGAGCCGCGGCCGGGCGTGACGTCGCCGCCGTGCTGGTGATGAAGGCACTGCCGGTGGACATCCGGCACAACTCGAAGATCGACCGGGTCGCAGTGGCCCGCTGGGCCGACCGTCAGCTGTCGGGGCGCTGAGCGATCGTCATGAGTGTCCGGAAAGCGCCCCGGCGCGGTGACGGAGCTGCCGTCATGAGAGTGCCGTCGTGAAGGTGCTGGTCACCGGCGCCAGCGGGATGACCGGCCGCGCCCTGGTCGCCGCGCTGATCGCCCGTGGCGACACGGTGACCGTGCTGCAACGCCGGCCGGCCGGTCTGGACACGGTCGAGGTGCTTGGGCGACGTCGCCGACCCGGAGCTGGTCAGGCGGGCCGTCACCGGTCACGAGGTGGTGATCCACCTGGCCGCGAAGGTGGACGTCGTCGGGCCGTGGGCGGACTACCAGCGCGCCAACGTCGATGGCACCCGATCGGTGGTCAATGCCTGCCGGGCGGTCGGCGTGGCCCGGTTGATCAACGTCTCGTCGCCGTCGGTCGCGCACTCCGGGTGCGGCCATCGTCGGCGCCGGGGCCGGACCCGCCGACCCGGCCGCCGCGCGCAGCAACTACTCCCGATCCAAGGCGATGGCCGAGCAGCTCGCGCTGGCCGCCGACGGTCCCGACCTGGCAGTGCTGACCCTGCGGCCGCACCTGATCTGGGGCCCGGGCGACACCCAGCTGGTGCAGCCGATCATCGACCGGGCGCGGGCGGGTCGGCTGCCGGTGATCGGCCGCGGCAGCACCCTGATCGACACCACCTACGTCGACAACGCGGTCGCAGGCGATGGTCGCGGCGGTCGACGCCGGCGCGCACGGTGAGGCGCTGGTGATCTCCAACGGTGAACCGCGGCCGGTCGCCGAAATCCTGCGGCGGGTCTGCGCGGCGGCCGGGGTACCCGGTCCGCGGGGTCGGGTGCCGCTGCCGGTCGCCCGGGCCGCCGGGCGCGGTGGTCGAGACCGGCTGGCGGGTGGCGCGGCGCCCCGGGGTGCCGCCGCTGACCAGGTTCCTGGCCGAACAACTCGGTACCGCGCACTGGTTCGACCAGCGACACACCAGGGTGGCGCTGAACTGGGCGCCGACGGTCAGCCTGGATGACGGATTCGAGCGCTTGCAGCGGAGTCTCGCCGCCCGCTGATCAACGGCCTTGGCCCGTTGACGTCGCGGCGCAGCTTGAAAAGGCCGACGACGTTGATCATCCGCTGTTCGATCCCGGGCCGGCTGCAGAGTTCCGGCACAGTGGTTGCGGCGAATGTCGATCTGGGCGATTCCCGTTCGTGTAGGGGATGACGGCGGGCGCCCGGCCCGCCCAGGTGCCAGGAGAATCCCATGCGAAAGCTTTCGGTCGACGTCAGCCTGTCTCTCGACGGTGTGATGCAGGCGCCGGGTCGTCCCGACGAGGATGTCCGCGGCGGGTTCGACCGCGGCGGGTGGGCGAACGGCTACAACGACGAGGTGATGGGCCAGAAGATGGCGGCAGGGGATGTCGCAGGAGGGCGTGCTGCTCTTCGGCCGGCGGACCTACCAGGACTTCTTCAGCGTCTGGCCGCAGCGCACCGACAACCCGTTCACCGAGGTGCTCGACAGGACGCAGAAGTACGTCGCGTCCAGGACCCTCGCCGAGCCGTTGCCGTGGCAGAACTCCACCCTGCTGGCCGGTGACGCAGCCGAGTCGGTGGCCGATCTGAAGGGCACGACCGGGACCCGATCTCACCGTGCTGGGCAGCGGGAACCTGGTGCAGTCACTGCGGCAGGCCGGCCTGGTCGACGAGTACCTGCTGCTCATCCATCCGCTGCTGCTGGGCACCGGAAGCCGGCTGTTCCCGGACGGTCCGCCGTCGCGACCTGCGCCTGGACGAGAGCCTGACCACCACGCACCGGTGTCATCATCGCGACGTACCAGCAGCGCGTGACGTACCATCTCGGGAGAGGACCGAGGATGACCGGTATCTGCTGTCGATCTACCAACCGGACGGCCCGCCGCCGGCGCCGGAATTCATGGCGCAGGTCGGGGCGGACCTGCACGCGCTGAACGCGGAGCTCAAGGCAGCCGGCGCGTGGGTCTTCACCGGCGGGCTGCACGCCCCGGCTGCCAGCACCGTGGTGCGCCGGCGCCAATCGGGACGTCGTCGATCACCGACGGTCCCTACATCGAGGGCAAGGAACACATCGGCGGATTCTGGATCATCGACGCGCCCGACCTCGACGCGGCGCTGGTCGTGGGCGGAAAAGGCAACCACGGCAACGACTCTGCCGATCGAGGTGCGTCCCTTCCAGGACGTTCCCGGCCTACTGACGGTGTCCGGAGCAGCCGGCCGTCGAATCCGATGCCATCGAGCGCCGGACATCGAGCAGGTGTTCCGCGCCGAGTACGGCCGCGTGGTGGCCGTGCTGATCCGCACCTTCGGCAGTATCGACATCGCCGAGGACGCGGTCTCGGAGGCTTTCGTCGCGGCGATGACGAGCTGGCCGTCGACGCGGGCTGCCGCCCAGCCCGGCCGGCTGGATCATCACCACCGCCCGCAACCGGGCCATCGATCAGCTGCGCAGGGAGGCGTCCCGAGACGACCGACAGGCCGAGGCGGCGCTGCTGCACGCGGGCCCGGGATCGGGCGACGACCGGGAGGACGGCAGGTGCGTGACGACCGACTCCGGCTGATCTTCACCTGCTGCCATCCGGCGCTGGGCCGCAGCGCGCAGATCGCGCTGACCCTCAGGCTGCTCGGCGGAATGACGACAGCCGAGATCGCCAGCGCCTTCCTGCTGCCGGAGCCGACGATGGCGCAGCGGCTGGTGCGGGCCAAGGCCAAGATCCGGGACGCCAACATTCCCGTACCGCGTGCCCAGCGAGGCCGAACTGCCCGACCGGCTGCGGGCGGTGCTCGCCGTCATCTACCTGATCTTCAACGAGGGATACGCCGCCAGTTCCGGTACCGACCTCGTCAGGGCCGAGCTGTGCGCGGAGGCCATCCGGCTCGGCCGGGTGCTGGTCGAGCTGATGCCCGACGAACCGGAGGTGGCCGGGCTGCTGGCGCTGATGCTGCTCAGCGAGTCCCGCCGGTCGGCCCGCACCACCGCCGACGGTGATCTGGTGCTGCTGGCCGACCAGGACCGCTCGCGATGGGATCCGTCCTTGATCGCCGAGGGCCAGGCGATCGTCCGGGACTGCCTGCGGCGCGGCGGCCAGGTCCGCTACCAGATCCAGGCGGCCATCAACGCGGTGCACAGCGATGCGGCGACGGCGCAGGGACACCGACTGGGCGCAGATCGTCGCAGCTCTACGACCTGCTGCTCACGTTCGATCCGAGCCCGGTTGTCGCGCTGAACCGGGCCGTCGCGGTCGCCGAGGTCGACGGCCCCGCGGCCGCGCTTGCCCTGGTGGACGCCCTCGATCTGGACGACTACTACCTGTTCCACGCCATCAGGGGCGAGCTGCTGGCGCGGATCGGCCGTCCGCTGGACGCTGCCTCCGCCCTCGAGCAAGCCATCGACCGCAGCGACAACGCCGCGGAACGGGCGTTCCTCCGGGACAAGCAACTGCGGCTGGCCGGACCGGTGTCGACGTCCGGCGCATTGGTGTTCAGCAGCTCTGAGCTGCCGATTTATGCCCAATCCATGCGAGGGAATGGAACGCCGAGCCTCGTTGTTGACGCGACTAGAACCGGTTGAAGTGTCAACTACCGGGGAGCAGCAACGAGACAGCGAGGAGCTCATCATGCAGTTCGGAATCTTCACCGTCGGCGATGTGACCACCGATCCGACCACCGGTCGGACGCCCACCGAGGCCGAGCGCATCAAGGCGATGGTTGCCATCGCACAGAAGGCCGAAGAGGTCGGGCTGGACGTGTTCGCCACCGGCGAGCACCACAACCCGCCGTTCGTGCCGTCCTCCCCGACGACGATGCTCGGCTACATCGCCGCCAAGACCGACAAGCTGATCCTGTCCACGTCCACCACGCTGATCACCACCAACGACCCGGTGAAGATCGCCGAGGACTTCGCCATGCTGCAGCACCTGGCCGACGGTCGGGTCGACCTGATGATGGGCCGCGGCAACACCGGCCCCGTCTACCCGTGGTTCGGCAAGGACATCACCAAGGGTGTCGAACTCGCCGTCGAGAATTACGCGCTGCTGCGCCGGCTGTGGCGCGAGGACGTCGTCGACTGGCAGGGCAAGTTCCGCACCCCACTGCGCGGTTTCACCTCCACCCCGCGCCCGCTCGATGACGTGCCGCCGTTCGTCTGGCACGGATCGATCCGCACCCCGGAAATCGCCGAGCAGGCCGCCTATTACGGCGACGGCTTCTTCGCCAATCACATCTTCTGGCCCACAGACGCATTTCCAGCGGCTGATCGAGCTGTACCGCACCCGGTTCGAGCACTACGGGCATGGCAGCGCCGACCAGGCCATCGTCGGGCTCGGCGGGCAGGTGTTCATGCGAAAGAATTCGCAGGACGCCGTGCAGGAATTCCGGCCGTATTTCGACAATGCGCCGGTGTACGGGCACGGCCCGTCGTTGGAGGATTTCACCGAGATGACGCCGCTGACCGTCGGCAGCCCGGCCGAGGTCATCGAGAAGACCCTGAAGTTCCGCGACTACTTCGGCGACTACCAGCGGCAGCTGTTCCTGATGGACCACGCCGGCCTGCCGCTGAAGACGGTGCTGGAGCAGCTCGATCTGCTCGGCGAAGAGGTCATTCCGACGCTGCGCAAGGAGTTCGACGCGCTACGCCCGGCGCACGTGCCGGAGGCGCCGACCCATGCAGAGTCTGAAGGCCGCCGCGCTGGCCGCCCTCGCCGACGAGGCGACCGAACTGGAGAGTGCAGGGACCCGGTCATGACGCCCTTCACCATCGCCGTGATCTCGGCGGGCCTGAGCCAGCCGTCATCGACCAGGCTGCTGGCCGACCAACTGGCCGAGGCGGCCCGTCGGGAGGCCGCCCATCGTGGCCGGCAGGTGCAGACGGTGAACGTCGAACTGCGCGAGCTGGCGCACGACATCACCAACAACCTGCTCACCGGCTTCCCGGCACCCGCGCTGCAGCAGGCGATCGATCAGGTCACCTCGGCGGATGCCGTCATCGCGGTGACCCCGGTGTTCAGCGCGTCCTACAGCGGGCTGTTCAAGTCGTTCTTCGACGTACTCGACCCGCAGTCGCTGGTCGGCAAGCCCGGTGCTGATGGCGGCGACCGGCGGGTCCGCCCGGCACTCGCTGGTGCTGGACTACGCGCTGCGACCGCTGTTCTCCTACCTCAAGGCGACCCTGGTCTCCACCGGGGTGTTCGCCGCGACCGCCGATTTCGGTTCGGACGAGGCCGGCCGGTCACTGGCCGACCGGATCCACCGCGCCGCCGCCGAACTGGTCGGTTTGCTGGAACCTGGCTGGCGCCGTCGATCTTGGTGCGAACGACGCCCGCATCGGCCCGGGACCGGCCAAGCCGGGCCGCCCGGTCGCCGAGCCCGACCCGTTCGACGAATTCGTTCCCTTCGCCGAACTCCTTGCCCGCTGAGGCCAGCGTGACGCCGACCCCCAGCCGCGCGCGTTGGCCGCGCTGATCAAGTTCCACGGCGCGGCTCAACGTTCACGTTGTGGGACTGGGGCGACGCGAGTCAACGAATTCAGACGCGCAGGCGAATGGGGGCACCTCCCAGCCCCCAGGGCTGGGTCACTATCGGCGCGGCGCGGCGGGTATGCGGTTGCGGACCGGGTCCGCCCCGGGGTCGGCCCCTGGTCAGCCGGGGGGTTCGTCGAGGATCCCGATGAAGCGGGTTCCGATGCCCTCGTAGCGGCCCCGGAACAGACCCGGCGCGGCTTCGGGTAACGCATCCTCGCCGTGGTGGGCGCACAGCACGTAGGTGAATTCCGGCCACCACTTCTTGGGTCGGGCCGTCTCGGAGTAGCCGCAGACCAGGCAGCTCAGGTCGACCCAGATGGGTTTGCGCCCGGTCCGGTTAGCCCTGGATTGCGCCAACCAGGGCGGCGGGTCGGAGTCGATCTCGGTCAGTGCCTGCTTCACTGATCCGGGCCGGGATTCCGTTGCGCGCAGCCATCTCCGGCGGAATGTCCAGCCTGATGGCCGCCTCGCGTCTGGTCACCATCCTGGGGGTCGGCATCGGCGTCAGCCGAGCGCCGCGGAGATGCCGGCGACCAGTTCGTCGACCTGCTCGTCGGTGATCACGAAGGCCGGCGAGATCTGGATGCCGCCCGCGCCCACGCTCTGGTGGCGATGCCGTGCCCGCGCAGCTTCTTCGCCAGCCCGAGCGCCGCCCCGGCGTCGACCAACTGGACGGCGGCGACCGCGCCGATTCCGCTGCGCACCTCTTCGACCGCGGGGTGATCGGCCAGCCCGGCGAGCTTGGTGTGCAGGGTGGTCTCCAGCCGGGCCGAGGCCGCCAGCAGGTCTTCGGACTCGATGATGTCGAGGTTGGCCATCGCCGCCGCGGCGGCCGCGGCGTGTCCGCCGTAGGTGTAGCCGTGCCGCCACCAGACGCCCGCGGTCGGGTCGAAGAACGGCTCGGCCACCCGCGGCGCGACGAACACCGCACCCATCGGCACGTATCCGGACGTCAGACCCTTTGCGGTGGTGACCATGTCGGGTTCGAGGTCGAACTTGGTCGAAGCGAACCAGTCGCCGCCGATCCGGCCGAAGCCGGTGATCACCTCGTCGGCGACGAACAGGATGTCGTTGTCCCGGCAGATTTGCCGGACCTCGGCCAGGTAGCCGGCCGGCGGGGGATAGATGCCGCCGGCGCCGATGATCGGTTCGCAGAAGAACGCGGCGATGTTCTCAGCACCGATCCGTCTCGACCGCCTCCAGCAGGGCCTTGCCGGAATTCCAGGCGATGGTCCGCGCGTCGGTCATCAGTTCGCCGTAGCCGTCGTGGTTGCCCGGGAATGCCGGCCAGCGCCGTGCCGGCGACATGCATTCCGTGGTAGGCCTTCTCGCGACCGATGACGATGTTCTTGGTGGGCTGTCCGGTCTCCCGCCAGTACCGGCGGGCCAATTTCACCGCGGTGTCGACGGAGTCGGAGCCGCCGGAGGTGAAGAAGATCTTGCTGCCGGGCACCGGGGCGATGGCGGCCAGCCGATCGGCCAGCGCGACGGTGGTGTCGACGGCGTAGTCGCCGAAGGTGGAGTAGGCCGCGATCTTGCCGATCTGCTGGGCGACGGCGTGCGCGATCTCCCGGCGGCCATGGCCGACGTTGGTGAACCACAGTCCGGCGGTGGCATCGAGGTAGCGACGGCCGGCAGAGTCCCAGATTTCGGCGCCGTCGCCGCGGGTGATGACGAACTCGCCGTTCGTTGCCACCGCGCCCATATCCGCGAAGCCGTGCCACAGTGCTTGCTGCCGTTCGGCGCCCATGCCCATTCCCACTCTCGTCCGTGCGATCAAGCTCAGACGGTACCGCCGTGCGACGGTGCAACCGTTCGCCAGTGGTGCGCCGCGCCCCTTCCGGAGTTGCCCTTTCCGGAGTGCCTCTTCCGGGGTTTGCCCGCAACGGAGTCGAAGGACCGCTCAGAGCCCCTTGATGGCGCGGTCGAGCCACTCGGCCAGCAGAAGCCGCTCCGGGTCGCTCAGCATGTCCAGTTGCGGCGCGATGGCCCGGAAGGCAACGGCGGTCGCCTTCGCCTCCCCAGCTGCACGCTGGGGTGCGTCTGTGAGGATCTGGCCGAGCACCGCCTCGAACATGCCCTTTGCCAGGGCGGGATCGCGTTCTCCGGTCGGCGTTGACAGCAGCGTCTGGATGACGCCGGTCCCGGCCGCCTGGATCAGGTCGACAGCGTGTTCCTCACTGACGCGGAGCCGACCCGTCAGCGCAACCCGGTGCACCCGCGAATGGAGCACCTGCTTGCCCGACCGGGCAGCGGGCGAGTGCAGCACTCTGTCCGGATCGCTCAGCAGGCGAAAGACTGCCGGGTTGGCGATGCCGAAGTCGATTTGCATCTCCCAGCCCGCCCGCAGGTCGTCGAGCGGGTCGACATCCGCCGCCGATGCTTCCTGCACGATCTCGGCCTTGGCGGACACGTAGGTCGCCATCACCTGCTCGGCGACGGCGTCCAGCAGACCGTCCTTATCACCGAACAGCCGGTAGATGGTCGGTGGTTGCACCCCGGCCGCCTCGGCAACACCGCGCGTGGTCACCGCCGCCGGCCCGTCCTCCCTCAGTAATCGGGCGGCGACCGCGACGATTTTCGAGCGAGCGTCGGCCCGGCTGCTGATCGCTGAAGTCACGTTCCAACGATAACGCATTGTTGCTATCGCTGTGTTTCCACTGGTACGGTAGAAGTGATTCCAACGATAAGGAAAAGTCATGATCGTCATCACCGGAGCAACCGGCGCGCTGAACGGCGCGACCGTCGACCACCTCTTGGAGCGAATGCCAGCGAGCGAGATCGTCGTTGCGGTCCGCGACGTCGCGCGAGCGCAACGCTTTGCGGATCTCGGCGTGGCTGTGCGCCGCGGCGACTACGCCGACCCGGACTCTCTGCCGGGCGCCTTCACCGGTGCCGATCAGCTGCTGCTGGTCTCGTCCAGCGACCCGAGCGCCGACGCGGTGAGCCTGCACCGGGGCGCAATCGACGCTGCTGCCACCGCGGGAGTCGGGCGGATCCTCTACACCAGCCACCAGGGCGCCGCACCGAACACGCCCTTCGCCCCTGGGCGCGACCACTTCGCCACCGAGCAGCTCCTCGCCGAGTCAGGCGTCGCCTGGACGTCGCTCCGGAACGGCTTCTATGCGCACAGCCTGAACTGGCTCACCGGACCATGGCGTGAGACCGGTGTCATCGCGGTACCCGCCGACGGGCCGGTGTCGTGGACGGCACGCGAGGATGCTGCCGAAGCGGCAGCCGTCATCCTGGCGTCGAATGGCGCGTTTGACGGCCCGACCACGCTCACCGCGAATGCGGCCCCTACCTTCGCGGACATCGCCCAGATCGCGTCCGAGCTGAGCGGGCGAGAGATCGCGCTGGTAATCCTGGATCCGGACGAATGGGTTGCCGCGCAGGTCAGGGCCGGTCAGCAGGAGTTCATGGCGCGATTCCTGCTCGGGATGTACCAGGCCGCCAACCAGGGATTCTTCGCCGGAGTCGACCCGCTGCTCGGTGAATTGCTCGGCCGTCGGCCGCGGACCGCGCGCGATGTGCTCGCCAAGGGAGTCGAGGCAGTCCCGGCCACCCACTAGGAGAGCACTGAAAAACCAGGCTCCTCCATCGCGGTTCTTCAGCGCTCTGTTTTGTCGACTAGCGGCCCCTCCATTGTCCGGTCCGGCAGGCGGCATTTGGCCACGGATTGGTTGGTCCTTGCGGCGGAAATTCCCCGCCACCCGGCGGTATCGGCGACAGTGCGCGGTCGACAGACTGATGGTGATGAAGCGCAACCGCCCGCCCAAGCCACCGATCGACCCGGTTGTCTGGCGGCCACCCAGGGCGACGGCGCGCGCACGACAGCGGTCGTCCGCCCGGACTTTCGACCTGCAGTTGATCGAGCTGCCGGCCGCTGGTGAGGACGTGGCCGTCGACGGCGACGGCACGGTGCTGGTCGGGGTGTCCGACGGCCGGATCCTGCGGGTCGATCCGTCGGGTGCGATCGTCGATGTCGCCAACACCGGCGGTCGCCCACTGGGTATCGAAATCGCTCCGGACGGCACGATCATCGTGTGCGACTTCCGTCGTGGCCTGCTCCGGGTCGCCCCCGATACCGGTGCAGTCGATGTGCTGGTCGACGAGATTGCCGGCCGACCAATACTTTTCTGTAACAACTCCACGGTCGGCAGCGACGGCACCATCTATTTCACCGACAGTTCGACCCGGTTCGACCAGCCACACTACGTCGGGGAACTGCTGGCCCACACCGGATCTGGTCGACTCTTCCGTCGCGACCCCAGCGGCGCAGTCGATCTCGTCGCCGACGGGTTGGATTTCGCGAACGGCGTGACGCTGTCGCCCGACGAGGATTTCCTCATCGTCGCGGAGACCGGTGGCTATCGGCTGCAACGCATCTGGTTGACCGGGCCGAGTCCCGGTCGGCAGGAGTTCTTTGTCGAGAACCTGCCGGGACTGCCCGACAACGTCAGCACCGGCAGCGACGGGCTGATCTGGGTTGCCCTGCCCAGCCCCCGCAGTCGGACGCTCGATCTGTTGCTGCCGCGTTCGCCGTCTCTCCGGAAGCTGGTGTGGGCGATGCCGGAACGGTTGCGGCCGAAAGACACTCCGACCGTCTGGGTACAGGCCTATGACGCGGGAGGATCACTCGTGCACGATCTGCAGACCACCCATCCGCTGTTTCGGATGGTCAGCGGGGTTCGTGAATCAGGCGGCACCGTGTGGCTCGGCAGCCTGGAATCGACGGCCATCGGGCGAATTGTGTTGTAGCAGCAATCAGCTGGTCTCGGAGTGCCCTGAACAACCCGGCTCCTTCGTCGTCAGGTTGTTCAGGGCACTCCTGCTGATTTGATTGGCGCCGGGCTCCTTCGTCGCAGGCGACTAAAGCGGCGCCCGTGACCGCAGCTCGGCGATCTCCGCGCCCGCTCCATGACGCTGCACGAAATCGGTCAGCAGCAGGCGGAATTGATCCATTGCAGCGTCACCGAATCTGTCCCGGATTTCGAGTTCCATCGCCCGACTCTCGCCGAGAGCCGTCGACCGGACCTGCTGACCGACTTCGGTCAATTGGAGTGGGGTTCGCCGCCGATCAGTCGGGTCGCCACCGCGCCGCAGGAAACCCGCGGTCACCATGTCGTCAACCAACTTGCTGGCGGCCTGTTTGCTGACCCCGAGCAGTTCGGCCAGTCGCGACACCGTTGGCTGCTCGGCGGCGACCGCCCGGAGCACGAAGCCATAGGACGGCCGCATCGCACCCCTTCCCACCTCCGCGACGGCCTGAACCAATCTGTCGGCCACACAGCGGTTGGCGGCCGTCAGCAGAATCGCGAAATCAGGCTGGGTCATGAGATCAGGGGTGTCATTCGGCCCAGGGCGGCACGAAGGTCGCGCCGTCGGGAAGCATGGTCGCCTTCCCCCCGGCCGGCATGCAGGCGACCGCCCGAAATGGGCCAGCCGGCCCTGCGGTCAGCGTGAAAGGTGTTGTGGCGGGCAGGATCAGGCAGTCACCGGCGGTCACGGTTGTCTGCCTACCGTCGACCTCCGCGACCGCGGATCCGTCGAGGCCGAGAAACACCTCCTCGACATCCATCTGATGCAGCGGGCTGCTGGTGCCGGCCGCGAGTTCGATGCGCCAGAGGCTGACCTCGGTTGCGCCGCGGGAGGGTGCGGCGTAGCCGGTCATGGTTGCGCCGCCGGCCGCGAAGGGTGGGGCGGACTGCTGGGGGATGAGATTCATGTCAGCAGAATAGGTCAATACGTATTGACCGTCAATACGTATTGACCATCTGCCTTCCTGAGTCTTTGCTGGGCGCCGGTGCTAGCTGATCGACCCCGCCGGCCGAAGACCCGACAGCTCAAGGGCTGTTGGCTCCAGCATGGAGCCGTCCGACCGGTTGCCGCCGTTCTCGACCGGCATGGCGGTTGCCCGGAATTGTTGACGCAGACCCGGCCACCGTGGACCTAGCTCGACGATGAGCATCGCGCCCACGAGCAGGGACCCGCCGATGATCGTCCGCAGACCCACTTCGGCGCCCAGCAGCGCCGCGGTCGCGGCTGCCGCAGCGGGTTCCAGCGTGAGGATGATCGCAGCGCGAGTGGCCGTCATCCGGGATTGCGCCCAGCTCAGGGCGATCATCGCCGCTGCGGTTGCCGGCAGGGCGAGAAAGGCAATGCTGAGCCAGGTCTGACCGTCGGCCGGAATTGCCGGGAGCGGCCGGCCGCCGCAGATCGCGCCACCAAGAAACACGGCGAGCAACGCCATCACGGTGACCGTCACCGTCTGGAGTCGGGCCAGTTCGAACGCGAAATCTGCCTTCCCCCAACGGGCCAGCAACACCAGATGCAGCGCCCAGATGACTGCGGCCAGCAGGGTGAGCGCCTCACCGCGGCCGAATCCACCGCCCTGCAGGCTCAGCATCGCCAGCCCGGCGGTGGCGACGGCGACCCCGATCCAGGTGGACACGGCCGGTCGTACCCGGAACAACGCCCAGCCGATCATCGGCGCGATAACGACCAGGGTGCCGATCAGGAACCCGGCCATCATCGCGTCGGTGTCGGTCATCGCCCAGGTCTGCAGCAGAAATCCGAGGCCCAGCAAACTGCCGAGGACGATCCCCCGCCGGCGAAGGGCCGCCGTTAGTACCCGACGACGCCGAAACGTGCACAAGGCCAGCGTTGCCAGACCGAAGCGCCAGGCGACAAGGTCCGCCGGTGGGATCAGCCCACTGGCGCCGTCCACCACCGAGAACGTGACACCCCAGGTGACCGCGACCGCGACCAGTGCGAGGACCGGGAGCAGGGGATCTGCTCGGCGGCGCAGCGAAATGACGGTCATGGCGATCTTGTCTCCTGGTTGCGAAATTTCGGCAATGCGTTGGGTGGGGCAGCGGGCCATGCGGTGGTACGGACGGGATGCTCGTTGCGGTTCTTCGGCTCGCAAAGTTCCTGCGGGGCATCGACGTTCAGATCGGCGGACAGTTCGAGGCGGCGGTTGACATCCCGGTCAGCGCCGGGGATCTGCGTCCGGGGTAGATGCCAGCTGAGCCAGGCGATTGCGCCGGGCGCGCCGCGAAAGACGCCGCGGTAGTACAGCCGGCTGTGCGCCGGATGGACCCGGCCCTGGCCGATGATCTCGCCTGCCACCCGCCAGATCCCTTGATCGCGGATCGGCTGCACCTGAATGCTCTGGTAGGTCAGAGCTGTCGGGTAGCTGCCGGCAGTTGCCAGCTCGACGGCGATCCGGAAGGCCATCGCGCCGTCCTGGTTGATCAGCAGTCCACCGGCCGTGACGCGCCCGGCGGTGCGGCGCGCGCGCCACCAGGATCCGGTCCGAACGGCCACCGGTTGCCCCGGGGCGATGGTCCATCGCCCCGGGGCCGGTGTTTCCTGACCCCGAGTGATCCGGATCAGTTCGACCATGTGCCCTACCTGCGATCGAAGGGCCGCGGGAACGGTCCCGGCTTCAGGTCGGTGAACTTCGGATCGGTCGGAATCGGCTGGGTCGGGTCGTCGTCGACGTGCACGTTGACATCCGGCCCGAGGGCGATCGCTCTGGCCTGCAACGTGTTCGGATCGGTGATGCGCTTCCACGCGCCGGTCTTCACCCGATCGGTCAGGGCGCCGAGCGCGGAGAGCATCTCGGCCGGGGTGAAGGCGCAGTGGAAGGCCCGTTCGGTGAAGGCCTGCCGCAGCAGGCTGCCATTGCCCGCGTGGCGCACCGTCTTTGCGTAGGCATTTTCCTGTTCGACGACGACCTGCTGGTCGCCGGCGGTGTGCAGCGTCAGCATCGGGTCCGAGATCTCACCGGTGAAGGTGCTGATCTCGGCCAACTTCGCCCGTGCCGCAGGATCGGCGGCGATGCGATCGGCCGCTGCCAGGGACTTGAGGTCCTGCTTCAGGTTCAGTCCGGACCTGGCGTACAGCGCGAGCACCTCGTCGTGCCCATTGGAGCGGTGCAGCAGCTTGGCGTAGTCGACACCGATGTTGGTCGAGGGGTTCCCGCCCACCTTGCCGTCGATGTCGGCACCAAGGGCCAGCCCGAAGAACGCCATTTCCATCATGTGCTCGAACTGCGCCTGCTGCTGGGTATCCAGATCATCGGGGGCGGGCCGGGGATTGTCGGCGTGCGCCCAACCCGGGAAATCGCCGATGGCCGCGGCCAGCGCGATCTTCGCCCGGCCCTCTGCGGTCGTCTGCGCCGCTTCCACCGCGGCCTGCAGCGCGCCGATCTGGTCGAAGAGGGTATCGCCCAGGTGGACCAGCGAAACATCCGGTGCGATCAAGGGTTTTCAACGCGAACAGAGTGTCGAGGTAGGAGTCCATCAGGCCGACGCCGCCGGCCAGCGGGCCACACATGGACAGCCCACCGTCGAACAGCTCGGGATGACGCTCGAGCAGTCCGGCGGTGACCATTCCGCCCAGCGAGGTGCCCCAGGCGATCGTGGTCGTCGGCGTGGCGACCTGCTCGCGGAAGATCCCGACCAGGTCCGCCTGGTCGTCCAGAGGCCTGTTCCATGGCGAAACCGGTGGTGGCGTAGGACGATCCGGCCAGCGCGTAGCCGTGGTCGAGCAGGAACTTCCCGGTGATCGGGTCCGGTGCGTCCAGCGCGGGGTTGTCCTCGCCGGGTGCGCGCATCCCGTGGCCGTACAGCACCAGGGTGCCGTTCCAGTTGGCCGGCTTCTCGATCAGCCAGGTGGCGCCGTCCGGCAGGGTGCCGGTGAGTTCGGCGGCCGGTCCCGGGCCCGATCCGGGTGGGTACCCGGCGTCGGCCGCCGGCAGGGCAGGTACGGCCCCGGTGGCCGGCCGCCGTTGCGGCCGGCGGCGCGGCGATGGCCAGCCCGGCGACGCCGCAGATCGCAAGTGCCGCAGCTACTGTCGTGACGGCGATCGCCGCGGCGCGAGGGATGCTGGCGGCGGGTCGTTGTGGTGATGCTCGATGCTCATGGTGGCTCTTTCGGCAGGTCCGATGTTGGGCTCACCAACCATCGAATTTCCGATGGCTCGGATCGACACCGTGCCTGCCGCCCGGTTCCCGGGTGGAGGCGGTCGGACGCCGGGGGTGAGGCCCGCCTCACCCCGGGGTGGAGCGCCCTCGTTTACACCGTGGCCGCCACGGCAGAGGATGCTCCCGGTGACCAGATCCGGCGTCGCTGTCCCGACCGCGCCGCGCCCGACGCGACGACCGGTCTGGCCGCATCGCGATCGGCTGGCAGCGTGGCTGCGCGATGTGTCCTGCTCTCCGCGCTCGCGCGGGCTGGTGCTCGGGCTGTTGGCCGGCGCCGCACCGGACGCGGTCAACCCGACGCCGCGCGGCATCGTCATCCTGTTCTCGATCTGTTTCGCGCTGTCGGCCAGCGTCGGTGCGGTGATCGTCCGGCGGGCCGCCGGCGCACCCGGTCGGTGTGCTGGTGCTGCTGGCCGCGGCACTGCCTACGCCGCCGGCGCTGGCGGCCGAGGGGTACGCCAAGCTGCGGGCGGCCGACGGCTCGGCTCGACCTCGTCACCGCGCTGGCGTCCTGGGCTGGACCTGACGTCCTGGCGGCTGGCGGCGGTGCTGCTGGCGATCGCGCTGGCGCTGTTCCCGGAGCGCCGACCGGACTCGCTGGTTCACCAGAGCGCTGATGGTCCTGCTGGTCCTCGACGGGCTCGTGGTGGTGGCGGTGACCGCGTTCACCCCGGGCCCGCTCGATGCCGGCACCTACCAGGACAATCCGTTCGGCGTGCCGCTGGCTCGACGCCGCAGGCGGTCGGCGGACCGGCGGAAACCCTGTCCTGGGTGCTGACCGCGCTGGCCGTCGGCGTCCGTGGTGGTGCGCTACTTCCGGGCGCCGGCCGGAGCCCGCCGACAGCTGCGCTGGCCGGCGCTGGCCGCCGCGCTGCTGTTGATCGGCCTGCTGGTCGTCGCTGCTGGGGTTCGCCGGCGGCATCGTCGCTGCAGTTGGTGCCGTTCCTGATCAGCGTCGTCGTGCTGCCGATCGCGATGGCCGCGGCGATCCTGCACGACCACCTCTTCGACATCGACGTGATCGTCAACCGGCTGGTGCGTCTACCTGCTGCTGGCCGGCACCATCACCGCCGTCTACGTGGCCGCCGGTGCTCGCCGTCCAGCTGCTGTTCCTGGGCAGCGAACCGCCGTCCTCGTTGATCACCATCACCGCTCTGGTGCTGGTCAGCCTGATCGCGCTGCCGGCCCGGGATCGCCTGCAGCTGCTCGCGGACCGGATGGTGTTCGGTCGGCGTTCGACGCCGTATCACGCGCTGGCCACCTTCGCCGAGATGTCCGCCGGTGCCTGGAGCGTGCAGGACACGGCCCCGCGGCTGGCCGGCCTGCTGGCCGACGCAACCGGGGCCTCGATCGCCGTGGTGTACGTCCGGGCCGACGATCAGCTGCTGCCGATCGAGCCGGGAACCGGGTCCGCCGCCGGGCTCGAACCCGTCGCGTTGTCGAGCGCTGGACGACACTCTCGCCTCGTTCGACCTGGCCACCAGGGTCGAGCGGCACGGCGAGCTGCTCGGCGCGATGGCGATCACGCTGCCGCCCGGGCGGCCGGTCCGGCCCGCGGAGCGCCGGCTGATCGGCCAGCTCGCGGCGCAGGCGGCGCTGGTCTTCGAAACCCTCCGGCTCACCGCCGAACTCTCCCGGCACGCCGACGCGCTGGCCGAACAGGCCGCCGAACTGCGCAGGTCGCGGTTGCGGCTGGTGCGCGCGCAGGACGCCGAGCGCACCCGGATCGGCCGCGACCTGCATGACGGCTCGCAGCAGCATCTGGTGGCGATCATCGCCAAGGCCGGGCTGGCCCGCAGCCAGCTGACCCGCGACATCGCCCTGGCCGACGGCACCCTCGTTTCCCTGCAACAGGACACCAAGTCCGCGCTGGTCGAGATCCGGGAACTCGTGCACGGCATCTTCCCGCCGATCCTGGCCGACCGCGGCCTGGTGGTGGCCGTCGAACAACGCTCCGCCCGGCTGCCGATCCCGGTCCGGGTCGACGCCGACCCGGCGGACAAGGGGCCGGCGTTTCGAGCCGTCCATCGAAAGTGCCGCCTGGTTCGTGATCAGCGAGGCGCTCACCAATGCGGTCAAGCACGCACAGGCGACGCAGGTGACCGTCCGGTTCCGCACCGGTCGACCGGCTCGACGATCGAGGTCATCGATGACGGTATCGGGATCCCGACCGCCGTCGGCGGACACGGCACTGACCGGGATGAGCGACCGGGTGGCGGCGCTCGACGGCACCTTTTCCGACATCGCCGGTGAGCGGCCGGCGGAACCGTCCTGCGGTGTCGTTCTCCTTCCCGCTGGCCGCCGCCAGATGACCCGATGACCGGCGAAACCTTCGGTAGCGCCTGCGCCGGCGCAGCGGCTGATGACCGGCGACCGACCGGCGCGGTCCGGATCGTGCTGGCCGAGGACAACTACCTGGTCCGGGAAGGCACCAGGGCGCTGCTGGAGGACAGCGGACGGGTCACGCGTGGTCGCCGCCGTGCCCGACGCCACCGCGTTGCGCCGGGCCGTCGACGAACTGCTGCCGGACGTCGTGATCACCGACATCCGGATGCCGCCGGACAACCATCTCGACGGGATCGTGGCGGCGCACGACATCCGGGCCGCCCACCCGGCTGTCGGGGTGGTGGTGCTGTCCCAGCACCTCGAGGACGACTACGCCCTGGAACTGTTCCGGCACGGCACCGAGCGGACTGGCCTACCTGCTCAAGGAACGGATCGGCGACCTCGCCCAGGTGCTGCACGCCGTCGACGAGGTCCGTGCCGGCCGGTCGGTGCTCGACCCGGACGTGGTCGACGCGCTGATCGCCACCCGGATGCCGCCCAGGGCCACCGACCACGGCCTGACCCCCCGGGAGCTGGAGGTGCTGCACCACATGGCGCAGGGCAAGACGAACCCGGCCATCGCCCGCGACCTGTACCTGTCCGACTCGGCCATCGAGAAACACATCAACTCGATCTTCGCCAAGCTCGGCCTGCGGCAGGAACCGCTCGTGCACCACCGGGTCAAGGCCGTGCTGACCTACCTGGAACTGCGTCGCTGAGCCCCTTCAGTTCTCCGGTGCGAATCCGACTCCGATGGATGAGGCCCCCAACAAGCAGGTTTCCATTCCGTGGACCGACCAATTTTGGGTGTACTAGTACCCCCTCCATTCGGCTTTCTGAACGAAACCTGAACCGAGAACCTGTTTGCGATCGCAGAAACGGCAGGTTTCTGCTCGGCCCCTCTGATCTCGGACGGGCTCTGTTGAGGAGGAATCGTGAACAGAACACGTAAGTCCCCGCCGTCGCATGACGGCAGGCGTCGGCTGGGCAGAACCAAGATGGTCGCGACGGTACTGGTGGCAGGCCTGGCCGCGGCCGGCACCGGGACCGCAGTCGTCAACGCGGCCGTCCCGACCTTCGACGTCGGCAATCTCGTCCTGTTCCCCAACCGTGACTTCATCACCGTCGAGGGCTACCAGGAGTACGTCGGAAAGATCGGGACCGTCACCGTGACCCGGAACGGCACCGTGATCGGCTCCGCCAGTCACGTCGTCGAGGCGGGCGACGTTGCCTTTGAGATCAACCACCCGGGCGGGGCCTGCTGGGGCGACGGCACCGGACTGAAGGTCACGCCCGACATCCGTCCCGGCGACAAGGCAACCATCTCCTTCGACGGGCTGGCCAACGCCGGCGACACCACGGTGCAGGACGCCTACGCCCAAAAGATCGACTATGACGGTGACCTCACCCTGAAGGTCACCGGCCATGTCGGCACGAGCGTGCTACATCCCACCCAGTCCGAACAACGGATCGTCAACCCCGCCCTGGTCGACACGGTGGTCGCCAAGCGCGACATCCGCGCTGTCGTCGGACCCGGGCTGACCCGGGCGCCCAAGGGCGGATACTCGTCCAACCTCGAGATCACGGGCGAGACCTTTACCGCGACCTATCTGTTCGACAACCCGGTCGTCGCGCAAATCGCCGCCTCCGGCGGTGGCACCAGATTCATGACGTGGCAGGAGGAGGACGCCGACGCCAACCGGCAGGGCCTGACCATCGCCGAGATGGAGGAATCCGGTGGACCCGGCATGGGTGGTTGCCCGGCCGGGCCCGCCGAGCAGAGCGCCCCGCTCCCCGGCGGCGCCTTCGCGGCCCGCTCCGCGGACAAGCTCTCGCTCAAGGTCAACTGGGAGCCCGCGACCCCGCAGCCGGGTGCGGCAGCGGTGACCGGCTACAGCGTCGAGGCGATCGGGGATACCAAGAGCAGCACCGGCCAGCAGGACGCGGTCGGCGCCCGGGTCGGCGCCACCGGTCGAACAGCGTTGCTGACCGGCCTGAAGGCGACCGAGGCGTACACCGTCGAGGTGCGTTCCCTCACCATCGGCGGCAGGTTGAGCGAGCCGTTCCTCGTCTCGGTGCCGGCCCCGGCCGTCCCGACCGGCGACACCACGGCCCCTTCGGTCACGGCTTCGCCAGCACCGGCCCTGAATCCGTCGACACCCGTCACCACGTCGTTGGTGACGCTGTCCAGCAACGAGCCCAACACCGCCATCTACTACACGACCGACGGCAAGCCTGCTGTCGAGGGCGATCTGCCCACCGAAGATGCCATGCTTTACACCGGGCCCATCGCGATCACTGACCCCACCACCCTGCGGTGGGTCGGCATCGACGCCGCGGGCAACACCGATGTGATCGGCGGGTTCGGCACCTACGCTCCGGCCTCGGCGACGGTCCAACCACCGGCGGCACCGACATCGCTCGTTGCCACCGCCGGTCAGGGCTCGATCACCCTGAAGTGGACATCGACCGATACCACGGTCAAGGGATTCACCGTCCAGGCCTACAACGCAGGGGCGCCGTACCTTGACCCGATCGACACCACGGACAAGACCATCACCATCAAGCCGCTGAACCTCGGCAGCTACACCTTCACCGTCACGGCGAAGAACGCCGGCGGCGATACCACATCGGCGATGTCAGCCGCCGTGAGCCCGCTCGCGGTCACCGACACCATCTCGATCGGCACCGCAAAGTGGAAGGCGGGCAGCGACTTCCGGGTCACCGGCTCCGGCTCCGTCGTCGGCGCCACCATCCAGCTGTACCTGGTCAACGCCAACGGCAGCATCGGGGCGGCGATCCCGAACGCCCTGACCACCGTCACCGCAGCAGTTGCGCCGGCCATCGGATCGTGGGACATCCGGTTGCGCAACGGGAACGTCCCGCCCAATCCCGGTCGCGTCATCGCGAAGTCCAGCTCGGGCGGCGTGACCGCACCGTTCACCGTCACGGTCGGCTGATCTGAACTGAACCCGCCGGTCGGTAGCCGGTGAGCTCAGTACCGTTCCACCGTTGGGCCCGGCACACAGGTGCCGGGCCCAACGGCCGTTTGTTGCGGAGTTCCTGTCCCGAAAGGCGCCCGTCCGCGGCCGCGTCGCGGGCGACTACCCGCCGAGCAACGCCGCCAGGCTGGTGGCCGGGTGCCCGGTGACGCGCTGGACGTCGTCAGTGACCTCGGCCAGCTCGCCGACGGCGATCGCGGTGTAGGTGCTGACCCAGGCGTCGACCTGCCACTCCGGTGCGCCGTAGATCGCCCGCGACGCGTACGCCTCCGCGATTGTCTCGGGCTCGTATCGCACGTGTCGGCCGGTCACCCTGGTGATGGTGTCCGCGACCTCGGCCAGGGTCAGTGCGGCCGGCCCGGTCAGCCGGTAGGCCTGACCGTCATGATTGGTCCGTCGGTCGAGCGCCCCCGCCGCGGACGTCATGACGACGACTGCGGCGTCGATGACGTCGGAGCGTGCAACGGCGGAAATCCGGCCGTTCTCGGCCGGCCCGCGCAGCACGCCCTCCGGCCCGGCAAAGTCCAAAAGTGCGTCAGCGTAAAGGTTGTCGCGCAGGAAGGTGAAATCCAGGCCCAACTTCCGGATGTGCTGTTCCGTGTGCCAGTGATCCCGGCCGAGGAGGAACGTCGATGTCGGGCTGGCCCGGAAGAACGAGGTGTAGACGATCCGCCGCACCCCCGCCCGGGCGGCGGCGTCGATGAATGTCTTGTGGTCGGCCAGTCGATCAGGGCTCTCCGCGCCGGAAACCATGAAGACCGAGTCGATACCGGTGAGTGCCGCAACGGCAGCTCCGCCGTCCGCATAGGAGGCCTGCGATATCTCGGCGCCGGGCAACGCGGGGGTGCGGCCGGGGGAGCGGACGACGAGCCGCTGCTGGATCCCGGCGTTGGCCAGTCGCCGCGCCACGCTGCCGCCGACGACGCCGGTCGCCCCGGTGACGGCGATGACCGGGCTCATCCGGTTCTCCGGCTGGGCTGGCGAGAACTGGGCCGGCGAGAGAGGTGCACAGCTGAAGTTTCGCACTGCGTCGGCGCGCCCGAGCGCCGGGCACTCGCTGCTCGACGTGAAGCTCCTACGATCGGCTGATGATCACCGCACTCGGACTGCCCGAATGACCGGCCGGGCGATCGGTAGCGGACTGCGGCTGCTGATGGCCGCCGCTGTGGTGGCGGCGATCAGCACCCAGCTGGCCAACACGATCAGCATTGGCAACAGCGTCGTCAATTTCTTCAGCTTCTTCACCATTCAGTCGAACATCATCGGCGCGGCGGCGATTGTCACGGCCGCCCTGGCGGGCGAAGCCACGCGTCGCAGCGTCTGGTTGAGCCAGTTCCGCGGCGCCGCAACGCTGTACATGGGCATCACCGGGATGATCTTCAGTCTGCTGCTCAGCGGCGCCGACGTGCAGACACCGATCCCCTGGGTGAACTCCACGCTGCACTACATCTTCCCGCTGTTCATCGTCATCGACTGGCTGGTCGACCGGTCGGTCCGGCCCCTGTCCTTCCGGCAGGGCCTGATCTTCCTGGCGTACCCCATCGCCTACGGCGCGTACACCCTGATCCGTGGCCCGATCGTCGACTGGTACCCCTACCCGTTCCTGGACCCGCGGGACCACGGATACCCGTACGTCGCCGTGATGATGGTGTTCGTCGCGATTGTCGGGCTGGCGCTTGCCTGGTTGCTGTGCTGGACGTCCCGTCGCGACTTCGGCCGCCAGGTCGAGCCCACGACAACCGTGGGCTCGAGTCGCTGACGTCCTGTGGTCAGTGGTGCGCGACGTACGGCACCGGCTTCGGCAGGTGCGCGTCCTCCCGAACATGCTGTGCGAACCGCTCGATGGAGGCCAATGCGCTGACGACGTCGGCACTGTGCACCTCGAACGGCATCGAGTGGATGGTCTCGCCCGGCACCGTCGCCGCGTCGGCGATCTTCGTCAGCGACTCGAGGTCGTCCGCCTGCAGGCCGACCTCGGTGAGCGTGGTCGGCAGCCCGACCCGGGTGGTGAACTCGATGAAGTCGCGGATCTCGGAGGTCGGGCGCGCCTTCCATGATCAGTTGCGTCACCGATCCGATGTTCACCTTCTGCCCGTGCGCCAATCCGTGGGTCTGCGGCACGGCGGTCAGCCCGTTGTGGATGGCGTGTGCCGCAGCCAAACCGCCGGACTCGAAGCCAAGACCCGAGAGCAGCGTGTTCGCCTCGATGACCTTCTCCACAGCGGGCGTCACCTGGTGGTCGAGCACCGCGTCGATCGCCGGAAGTGCGTTCTCCCACAGCACCTCCCAGCTGAGCTCGGCCAGCGCGGTGCCGGTCAGCGTGGGCAGCCCGCCGGCCATGGTCTTGGAGTTCGACGCGGGCTGTCGCCCTGGCTTCCAGCCAGGTGGCCAGGGCGTCGCCGACGCCGGCGATCAGCAGCTGGACCGGAGCGTTCGCGACGATCTGCGAGTCGACGAGCACCAGGTCCGGGTTGCGCGGGAAGAACCGGTACTCCGAGAACTCTCCGGTCTCGGTGTAGATCACCGAGAGGGCGCTGCACGGCGCATCCGTGGAGGCGACGGTCGGGGAGTTGGCCCAGCGGATCCCGGCCAGGAAGCCGGCCGCCTTGACCGCGTCGATGGTGCTGCCGCCGCCGACCGCAAGCGCCACGTCGGAGCCGGTTGCCTTGATCACCTCGACCAGTCGATCGACTTCCTTCGCGCTCGGGATGCCGTTGAACTTCTCCCGACGGACGGGTAATCCGGCCCTGGTCAGTGACGCCTCGACGTCATGCCCGACGAACCCCCAGACCAGGTCGTCGGCGACGATCAACGGCGTGGACCCGATCTGCTTCAGGTACTCCCCGAGTTGGGCAATGGCACCCTTGCCCTGCACGTAGCGTCCGGGGCTGATGACGGTCCGCACGGTTGCTGCCATGGTTCCTCCAGGGTGATTTCCGAGATGGTGGTGTTTGTCCGCGATGTGGTGGGCCCGCGAATTGACGGTCGACATTTTGCCGTTTTGCCAACGTTATGGCAGTACGGGCGGTTTCGCGTCCGAACATCTCAGATTGAGAATGAATCGCGGGGGCGACCGGTCGGGGTTAGTGTTGGGGAAGGTTTTCTGTCCGGTCGGGCTTGATTCCGTATCGCTTGACCTTCCGATACATCGTGGCGCGGGAGAAGCCCAGGTCCTCGGCGGCGTCCGCAATCGTGCCGCCATTCCTTGCCAACGCGGAGATAATGGCGTCGCGTTCAATGATTTCGAATCGACTGAGCCGGAATCTGGTGGTGCCCTGGACCGCCGGCCGCGGGTGGGCGATCGACTGCGCGCGGCCGTGCAGGTCGTCGACCGGACGGAGCCGGGAAGCGCTGGCCAGTTGGGCCTCGATGTTCATCGCGGTCTGCCCGGCCAGGGCGAGCAGGAGATCATTTCGTTCACTTGACCAGGTGGTCAGACTCAGTGCGCCGACCACTCCGCCGCTGAGCGGATCGTGGATCGGCACACCCGCGCAGGTGTAGCCCATCAGTTGGGTGTTGTAGTGGTCATCCCCGGCCACCAGTGCCGGGGCATCATTGGCCAGGGCGAGACCGAAGCCGTTGGTCCCGACCGCCGGCTCTGAGAACGTCGAACCGGGAGCGAGTGCAACATCGTCGAGGGCCCGGATGATCGCCCGGTCATTACACAAACGGGTTAGCACCAAACCGGTTTCGTCGGACAGCATGATGCTGATCGGCTCGTTCGCGAGGCTGGAGTGCAGAGCGCGCAGAACGGGACCGGCGCTGCGGGTCAGCCTGGATTCGGTGTCGAATCCGCTGGTGAACGGGACGTCCAGTTGGGTGATGGGCAAACCGCGGTGCTCGCAGCGCTCCCATGATGCCTTGATGACCCTGCTGACCGGGCGGACGGCACGGCCGGGCCTGCGCAGCTCCAACGCGTACAGTTCGCGGTCCAGCACGGAACGCGGCTTCTCCGAAAGCACCATTGCCTCCCAGCTGCCCAACCCTGGCAGGCTACACCGCGTTCTCAAGTTCGGCAGGGTAAGAGTCGTCTTAGATTGAGACGCCCGAACGCTGGTTCGCCCGGCTCGGTCAGCGTTCAATGTTCGGTAAATCGCCGACGCCGACGGTGGTTCAGGCATGAGAGGAAGTCGATCATGTATTCAAAAGACGGAGAGAACTACTTCATCGTCGATGCGCATCTGCATATGTGGGATGGCTCGGATGAGAATCAGAAGAACATTCACGGAGCGCAATTCATCGAGTGCTTCTACGACTATCACCGCAACCTCTCCCCCGAGGAATACGTCTGGCCACTGGAGCAGTACAAGAAATACTCCGAAGAACAATTCATGACGGATATCTTCGACAACGGGTACGCGGACCACGCCATCTTCAACCCCGCCGCGTTGAACGACTTCTACGTCAACGGCTTCAGCCGTCCGCTGGCCTTCGAGATGGCCCAGCGCAACCCGGATCGGCTCACCTACAACCACAACTTCGATCCCCGCAACGGTGAGGTCGGGCTGCGGCAGCTGGAGGAGGACGCAGCCAAGTACAACCTCAAGGGCGTCAAGGTCTACACCGCCGAATGGCACGGGGACAGTCGCGGCTACAAGCTGAGCGACCCGTGGTCATACACCTACCTGGAGAAGTGCCAGGAGCTGGGCATCAAGAACATCCACGTGCACAAGGGCCCCACTATCAAGCCGCTTGACCGCGACGCCTTCGACGTCGCCGACATCGACCACTGCGCCACCGACTTCCCTGACCTGAACTTCATCGTCGAACACGTCGGCCTGCCCAGGCTCGAGGACTTCTGCTGGATCGCCACCCAGGAGCCGAATGTCTACGGCGGCCTCGCCGTGGCCATCCCGTTCATCCACACCCGCCCGCGGTACTGGGCACAGATCATCGGCGAACTGCTCTACTGGATCGGCGAGGACCGGATCCTGTTCAGCTCGGACTACGCACTCTGGCAGCCGAAGTGGCTGATCGAGAAGTTCGTCGACTTCCAGATCCCCGAGGACATGCAGGGTGAGTACAAGCCGATCACCACGGTGCAGAAGAAGAAGATCCTGGGTCTGAACGCGGTCAGCCTCTACCCGCACATCAAGGTGCCCGAGGAGCTGCAGCTGCGCGAGGCGGCCATGGCCGGTTCGACGTCGCAGGGTCCGATCGGGTCGGAATGAGCACGGCGGCAATGGATGTCGACCTCGGAGGAGGCGATATCCGGATTTCGGACGGATCTGCCGCGCGGGCACGAGAGGCGGCGGTCGACGCCGCGCTCGGCACGGTGATCGACCCCGAACTGGACGAGCCGATCACCGACCTCGGGTTCGTGATGGAGCAGTCCGTGACGGCCCGCGATGTTCTGGTCCGGCTGCGGCTGCCCACCGCGTTCTGCTCCCCGAACTTCGCCTACCTGATGGTGTCCGACGCGCACGACGCGATCTCTGCGCTGGACTGGGTCGGGACGGTGCAGATCGTGCTGCAGGATCACCATGACGCCGAACGGATCAATCGCGGTGTGGCGGCCGGACTCGGCTTTTCCGGGACCTACCCGGACGAGGCCGCCGCGGAGCTCGACGCGCTGCGGCGGGTCTTCCGGGTGAAGGCGCACACCGCGTTCATCGAGCGGGTCTGCACCATTGTGATCCGGGATACCGGTTGGGATGCCGAGGATCTCGGTCGGCTGCGGATCCGGGACCTGCCGGCGGGGCGGCCAAGAGACGGGCTCTGTCGACGCCGGCGTGACCTCGGGATGTCCTGCGACCCCGATGATCTCGTCATGGTCGACGAGTTGGGACAGCCCTGGGCGCCGGACCAGATCCCGTTGAAGCTCCGCTTCGCGAAGTCCGTCCGGATTTCGATCGACGGCAACGCGCACTTCTGCCGGGGCATGCTGCGGACCCGATACCCGGATGCGGCCGCCGATCAGAGCCCGCGCGCGCACGAGACGGTCGGCACCGACCTCGGCCTCCCGACCGTGCTCAAGACGCACGGTTCGGCAGGCATCCAGTCAGGCAATCACGTCGGAACAGAAGTGGGGAGCAATCAATGAGAGCCGTTCAGGTCGTCGAATATCACAAGAATCTGGAAATGCGGGACGTCCCGGAGCCGGAGATCAGCAGTCCGTTGGACGTCATCGTGCGGATCGGCGGGGCCGGCGTCTGCCGCACCGACCTGCATGTGCTGGAAGGTCAGTGGGCGGAGAAGTCCGGCGTCACGCTGCCCTACACGATCGGTCACGAGAACGCGGGCTGGGTGCACGCGGTGGGATCCGCGGTCACCAGCGTCTCGGTCGGGGACAAGGTGATCCTGCACCCGTTGGCGACCTGCGGGCAGTGTGCCGCCTGCCGGGCGGGTGACGACGTGCACTGCACGAACAGCGCGTTCCCGGGCATCGACACCAACGGCGGCTACGCCGAATACCTCAGGACCTCCTACCGCAGCGTCGTCAAACTGGACGATTCGCTGGAGCCGGCGGACGTCGCCGCGCTGGCCGACGCCGGCCTGACCGCCTACCACGCGGTGGCCAAGGCGGCCCGGCAGCTCCGTCCCGGTCAGGTGGCCGTGATGATCGGTGCCGGCGGTCTCGGGCACATCGGCATCCAGGTGTTCAAGGCGATCAGCGGTGCGACGCTGGTCGTGACGGATCGTAATCCCGCCGCACTTGCGCTGGCGGCCGAGCTGGGTGCGGAACACACCGTTCAGTCCGACGCGCAGGGGTCGCACATCGACGCGATCCTCGAGCTGACGGGCGGGCACGGCGCTGAGGCCGTCATCGACTTCGTCGGGGAGGGCGGAGCAACCGCCGAGGGGGTCAAAATGCTCCGGCGGGCCGGCAACTACTACGTCATCGGCTACGGCGAGAACATCAATGTGCCGACGATCGACATCATCTCGACGGAGATCAACTTCATCGGGAACCTGGTGGGTTCCTACACCGACCTGTCGGAATTGATGGTGCTGGCCGCGCAGGGAAAGGTGCAGCTGCACACCACCAAGTACCAGTTGGACAACTTCCAGCAGGCCATCGACGACCTGGACAACGGGCGGGTGCGGGGGCGGGCAATCCTGATCCCATAGTCGCCCGCGGTGCAGACGTCGGCGCCATCCACAGGGCAGATCAGGTTGACCATATTTGTCAGCCCTGCTTTCCCCGGTCCCGGCGAGGGAGGGCCGCAAGTCCTGCAGGAAGAGCGGGTCCGGCCGCATTTGCCGGACCCGCTCTGAGCGTGCCCCGGCCGCGGGTATTGTCGCCTCGGTGAGCAGCGGCGTGAGCAGCCTGGCGGATCGGATCGCGCACGGGCCGATCGTGCTGGACGGTGGGCTGGCCACGCTGCTCGAGGCACACGGTCACGATCTGAGCTCCGACCTGTGGTCGGCGCGGTTGCTGGCCGAGAATCCGGCGGCGATCACCGCGGCGCACCGGGAGTACTTCGAAGCCGGCGCGCAGGTGGCGATCACGTCGTCTTACCAGGCTTCATTCCAGGGTTTCCAGCAGCTGGGTCTGGACCGGCAACGGGCGGAGCAGTTGCTCCGACTCTCCGTTCGGTTGGCCAGGGACGCGGCCGAATCGGCCCGCCCGGCTTCCGGGTCGGTCGCGCCGCAACGCTGGGTGGCGGCGTCCGTCGGGCCCTATGGCGCTGCGCTGGCAGACGGTTCGGAGTATCGCGGCGACTACGGACTCACCGTGGCCGAGCTCCGGGAGTGGCACAAACCACGGCTGGAGATTCTCGCGGACTCCGGGGCCGATCTGCTGGCGTTGGAGACGATTCCCTGCATGGCGGAAGCCGAGGCCCTGCTCGAGGAGATCGCTGCGTTGGAAATGCCGGCGTGGCTGTCGATGACCTGCGCGACCGGCAAGACCCGCGCCGGTGAGCCAGCGGAGGACGCCTTCGCCATGGCCGCCGGGGTCGACGAGATCGTCGCAGTGGGAGTCAACTGCGTCGACTCGGTGGAGGCCAGCGATCTGGTGTCGACCGCAGTGGAATCCTCCCGCAAGCCGGCGGTCGTCTATCCGAACAGCGGCGAGAGTTGGGACGCGCAGCGGCGGTCCTGGGCCGGCGCCGCGACCTTCGGCCCTGAGCATGCCGCCGTCTGGGTGGCATCGGGCGCCCGGTTGGTCGGCGGATGCTGCCGCGTCGGGCCGTCGGCGATCAGGCAGTTGGCCCGGTCGGCGCCTGGCTGGCCGGTAGGGGACTACGGGTCTGTTTCGTTGCGCTGAGGCTGCTCGCATTCGGGTCTGATGGTCGACGGTTCGTTGCCCGGAGGACGAAGATGCCCATTGCGATGACGGCCAACACCTCGGAAACGACCAGGCCGCGCTCGACCAGACCCAGCGGAATCGCTTGCCACCACGGCGTTCTGGTCAACGGTGCGAGCAGCAACGCCCCGAAGATCGGGACGAACCAGGCGAGTGACAACACACCCAGCCAGAATGCGGCCCGCGCCGACGCCGGCTTCGGCTGCCGGGCGGCGCCCGGCGACGGCCGGGTCCGGCGGGTCAGCAGCAGCACGGCAATCGGCAGCGCCAGGAACGCGACGATGCTGGCGGCCCGGTGAATCTGGCCGTTCGTGCTCGGCCCGACCGCCCAGTTGTGCTTGGGAAAGGCCACGATGACGAGTAGTGCGGCCGACCAGAGGACGACCAGCGCACTACCGATCGAACCCGCCCTGGCCAGCCCGGCGAGGACCAGGCCGGCTGCGATGGCCAGCGATCCGGCCGCCAGTGCGAGCACGCCAACGTTGAAGACCCACCCGACACTGCTGAGGGCGTATTCACTGATCGTGCGACGAACGGGGTCGATGCCGGCGGTCTCCGGCAGCACGTGCAACGCGCCGACCAGCACGACCGCGGTCAGCGCCCCACCGATGCCCAGCCAGGCGAGCAGCCGGGCCGGGCGAATGTCGAACGCCCGTAGCGCAGCAGTGCCGGAGGCCGACGTGCTCAGGTCGGTGGATTCCGCTGTCATGGATCGTTGTCTCGCCTTCAGGGTTGGTTCTTTGCTCCGCTCATCACGATACGGACCGATTCTGTGCCGACGATGGCCCTGCGTCCTCCGGTGGCCGGCCCCGCCGGCAGTATGTACAGCCCTTGTGGTGTCGTCGCCGATCGCTGCGCCAATCGGGTCGGCCGAGGTCACAGAAGGGTGACGTTCGCCGGGCCACGAGGAAATGTCACCGGGACCGGCTGTTCTGTTGGGCAAACTGGGGTGTCCGCCATGGGTGGTCCGTGGGGATTGCCGGGGGTGTTCGATGGATCGATCCGCCAGGTCGGGAGGCGCACCTGTGCAGGACGGGGGAGGTCCGCGCGGCGCGGCTGTCCGCCGCCCATCGCACGATCAACGGCGCCGGTGGGTCCGGCGCGGCCTGCTGCCCATGACGATTGCCGTGATCGCGGTGTTGTCCGGGTGTACGGCCGCCGGGTCGGGCACCTCGGCGTTGAGTTCGCTGGCGTCCTCCGAGTCATCAGCGGCCGCAACCTCGACCGTGCCGACCGCCGGTCAATCCGCCGGCGCCCCGACAACGACGGCGCGGTCGACAACGTCGTCCAGCACCCCGGCGCCGCCACCCCCACCCCCACCGGCCGCCGTGGTGACCAACCCGGTCAATACTGCTGAGGGTGTCGACCCGCTGACCCCGCTGGCCGTGAGCGTCACCGGAGGCACGCTGGAGTCGGTCACCGTCACCAACCCGGAGGGCGAGCAGGTCCCGGTTGTCGGGACGTTGGCCCCCGACCTGCTGTCCTGGGGCACCGCGCCCACCGAACTCGGCTACGGCAAGACCTACACGATCACCACCGCGGCGAAGAATGTGGCCGGCGTTTCGGCGCAGACCCAGACCACCTTCACCACCGTGGTGCCGAACAACAAGACCGCGGCCAGTTCGTTCCCCACCGACGGCATGACGGTCGGCGTCGCGCAACCGATCGCGATCGTGTTCGACGAGCCGATCGCCGACCGAGCCGCCGCGGTGGCTGCGATCACCGTGACAACGACACCGGCGCAGGCCGGTGGCTTCCGCTGGATCACCGACCAGGAGGTGCGTTGGCGACCGCAAAACTTCTGGCAGAGCGGGACCACCGTCGCGGTGAACGTCGACATCTACGGCAAAAACCTCGGTGACGGTATTTACGGTCAGCAGGACATGGCGTTCGGCTTCACCGTCGGGCGGTCCATGGTGGCCGAGATCGACGACAACACCAAAACGATGGTGGTGAGCCAGGACGGTCAGGTGATCAACTCGATCCCGGTGTCGATGGGCAGCAACAAGTACCCGACCTACAACGGCATCCATGTGGTGGCGGAGAAGTACGAATCCAAGATCATGGACAGCAGCACATGGGGACTCACCGGCGTCGGTGCCTACCGCACCGAGGTCGGCTGGGCGACCCGCATCTCGTCATCCGGCGAGTTCGTGCACTCGGCGCCGTGGTCCGTCTGGGCCGCAGGGATCGGAGAACGTCTCCCACGGCTGCGTCAACGTGGCACCGGACGCCGCGATCTGGTTCTACGACACCTTCATCCCGGGTGATCCGGTCATCATCAAGAACACCGTGGGTCCGAACCTCGAGGTCTGGGACGGCTACGGCGACTTCCAACTGCCGTTCGAGGAGTACATCGCCGCCTGACTCCAGTCAGCCTGACTCAATCCTTGTACAGCGTGTCCAGCTGCCCCATGTACTTCTTCTCGACGACCTTCCGCCGCACCTTCATCGAGGGGGTCAGTTCGCCGTCCTCGATGGTCAGGTCGTGCGGCAGCAGGACGAACTTCTTGATCGTCTCCCAGCGTTCCAGCTGACCGTTCAGTGAGTCGACGTGCTCCTGGAACATGGCGATGACCGCGGGTTCCTTGGCCAGCTCGTCCATCGACTTGCCGGTCATGCCGTTCTCGTCGGCCCATTCGGTCATCATTTCGGGGTCCATGGTGATCAGGGCGGAGACGAATTTGCGACCCTCGCCGTGCACGACGATGTGCCCGGCCCAGGGGCACTCGGCGCTGAAGATGACCTCGACCTTTTGCGGCGCAACGTATTTGCCACCGGACGTCTTGATCAGGTCCTTCTTCCGGTCGGTCACCCGGAGGTAGCCGTCATTCAGCTCGCCGATGTCGCCGGTATGGAACCAGCCGTCCTCGGTGATGACCTCAGCGGTTGCCTCGGGATTGTTGTGATACCCCCGCATGACGCCGCCGCCGCGCAGCATGATCTCGCCGTCCTCGGCGATCCGGAACTCCGAGCCGGGCAGTGCGGGACCAACGGTGCCGATCCGGGTGTCGCCCGGGCAGGTTCACTGCGGCCGCCGCGCTGGACTCGGTGAGTCCGTAGCCCTCCAGGATCGTCATGCCGACGGCGTCGAACCATTCGGCGACGTCCTTGGACAGCGCAGCGGAACCGGAGACGAAGAACCTGATCCGGCCGCCCAGCCGGCCCCGGATCGTGCTGAAGACCAGCTTGTCCGCCAGCCGCCAGCTGCGCCTTCAGCAGGATGCCCGGTTCCTTCTTCTGCTGCCGCACCCGGGACGCCTGGATGCCGACGCCGATCGCCCAGTCGTAGATCTTCGCCTTGAGCCCGCCGTCGCCCTGCGCGGTGAGCGTGACCTTGGCCCGGACCTTTTCGAAGATGCGCGGCGCACCGCCCATGAACGTCGGTTTGATGACGGCGAGGTTCTCCACGATCCTGGTCAGGTCGCCGTCGACCGCGGTGCTGAAGCCGAACTCCAGCTGCACCGCGGACAGCACCTTGCCCAGGACGTGGGACATCGGCAGCCACAGGTATTGCACGTCGTCGGGACCCAGGATGTTCAGGGCGGCAACCGCTTTGCCCTCGTACATCCAGTTGTCGTGCACCAGCCGCACGCCCTTGGGCCGGCCGGTGGTGCCGGACGTGTAGATCAGGGTGGCCAGGTCCTCCGGGCCGCAGTCGGCGATCCGCTTGTCGATCAGGTCCGGCTCGCTCTGCAGTCGCGCCGCGCCGCGGGCGCTCGAGCTCGTCCAACGTCAGGATCGTGACGTCCGTCGGTGCTCTTCATGGAGCCGTCGAACAGCACGATCGCCTTGAGGCACGGCAGGCCGGCGGTGAGCGCCTTGGTGGCCTGCTCGGCGTCCTCGGCGAAGATCACCACCGACTCGGAGTCGCCGAGGATGAACGCGACGTCACCGGCCGCCGTCGTCGGGTACACCGTGGTGGTGGCTCCGCCGGCGCACAGGATCGCCAGATCGGCCAGGATCCACTCGATCCGGGTGGTCGAGGCGATCGCCACCCGCTGCTGCGGCTCCAGACCCGAGGTCGACCAGGCCGGCCGCGAGGTTGAACACCCGGTCCTTGGTCTGCCGCCAGGTCAGGGACTTCCAGTCGTCACCGACCCGGTAGCGGAAGGCCTCGCCGTTGGGGGTCTTGTCGACCCGATCCACAAACAGGTGTCCGAACGACTGAGCTCGTTCGGTCAACGTCGCGGTCATTGCGCGTCCTCCTTGACGCCGGAAGAATCTGTCGACGCCGCCCGTTCGGGGGTGTTTGGAGACAGTCCGGTTGGGAACGACTTTACGTGGGCCGGGTCACTCCTGTCCCCTCTGCCGGCGTTGGGGTCGAATCAGCGCAGTCGCGTCACCCGAACGGTGACCTCATTTCCGGTCGCATCGGGGCCGGCGTAGACACCCTTCACCGGCGGCACGTCGCCGTAGTCGCGGCCGCGGCCCGACCACGACGTGTGCCTGCCCGGGGGCGGTGAGGTTTGTCGGGTCGAAGCGGTTCCAGGATCCGTCGAACCATTCGATCCAGGCGTGTGATTCGCCGGTGACGGCCTTGCCGATCTCGATGTTGCCGCCGGGATGCAGATATCCGGAGACGTACCGGGTCGGCACCCCCATGGAGCGCAGCATGCCGATCGCCAGGTGCGAGAGGTCCTGGCAGACACCGCGTCTGGCCAGGTAGGCCTCCACGGCCGAGGTGCTGACCCCGGTGGCGCCGGCCTCGTAGGTCAGCGTCTTGTGCACCCAATCGCAGACGGAGCGGGCGGCCTGGGCGGGGTTGTCCGAGTGCCTCCTTGATCTCGGCGGCGATGCCGTTCAGCTCGTCGTCCAGGGCGGTCAGCGGCGTTGGGGTGAGGAACTCCTCGAAGCGATCGAAGCAGTCGGACTCGGCCAGCTCCGCCCAGCTCATCGGCGTCGCCCCGGTGGCGAAGGATGTCGAACCGCCCGGGACGGCGCCCGGCCAGCTGTCCGCCGGGGGGAACGTCTCGACCGTGGTGGTCGCCGTCACGGCCAGGTGGCGGTGCGGGCGGTGAATGTCGAACGCCGACACCCGGGTACCGAAGTAGTCGATGTAGGACAGCACGCCCTCGAACGGGTCGATCTCCAGCCGGGCGGACAGCACAGCCTGACCCGGCTCGTCCGTCGGCTGCATCCGGACCTCGTTGTAGGACGTCGTCACCGTGTCCGGGTAGCTCAGCACGGTCCGGTGCACGATCAGCAACCGCCAGATCTCCGGCATCGTCTGGGACTGCATCTGTGACCCCTGTGACTGCGATTGCGTCATGCCGCGCCCCCGTCTGCGCCGATGTTTGCCCAGGTCACAGCGTCCTCCCGGCGGAAGAAGGAGCTCATCACGGCGGTGTGTGCGCTGGACACGGTCCGTTGCAGGGTGGTCAACAGGTGCTCGCGGTCGGCGGCCAGTTCGGTCCCGGTGCGGTAGTCCAGGCTGGTCCGGGTCCGGCCGACGATCCGGCGGGCCGACGACGGGTCACGCCGCGGGTCCATGTACTGGGTGGCGCCCAGCGCCTCCAGTTCGGCCAGGCAGTGCTCCGCGGTGGTCAGCGTCCGCAGGACGGACCTGGGGAACTGCCGGTCCAGCAACACGAACTCGTAGGCACTGCGCTGCCCGATGGAGCCGCCGTGGCTGCGGACGTACGGCTCCCAGCCACCGCAGGCGCTGACCAGTGCCCGCCACGGCGGCACGGACCCGGTCTCGGACTCCGCCGCCGCGAGCAGTCGGATGGTCATGTCGGCGCGTTCCAGAGAGCGGCCGACGACCAGGAACCGGTAGCCCTCGTCGTGGCTCATCACCTCGTTGACCAGCCCGTTGGCGATCGCGCAGCGCTCACCCACCCAGCGCAGGAACACATGCGGGCCGGCGCCATTGGCCTCCCGGGTGCGCAGGCCGTGCCAGGTGACGTTCAGGCATTCCCAGACGTCCAGCGGGATGGCGTCCCGGACGCCGCGGGCGTTCTCCCGGGCCGCGGTGAGCGCGCCGGCCACCGATGAGGCCCGCTCGCCGTCGAACACCAGCGCGCGGACGAGCTGGCCGGAGTCGGCCTGGCTGGCGGTCCCCACGGTGTCGTCGTCGGACAACCCCATCGAGTCGAGCAGCGACCGGATGACCTGGTGATCCGACTGCCAGGAACCGGCGGGCAGCAGGTGCAGGTAGGTGTCCAGGATCCGGGCGGTGCAGTCCGCCCGTTCGACGTGCCGACCCAGCCAGTACAGCGACTCGGCGATCCGGCTCAGCATGGGAGTTCCCCACTGCCCGCGGGGTCGCTGCTCGCGCCGGTGATCTCGGTGGGCGGTCGGTCGCCGGCTCCGTTGCTGCCGGTCGGGTGGTTGTCCGGGGCAGCGACCACCGGTCGGGCCGCGTAGTGGGTCGGTGCGTGGGGCTCCTGCACCGCGTGCGGCAGCCTGCCGAACTGTTGCTGACCCTGTTGGTTCAGCAGGCCCCCGCTGCCGTCCGGCGGATGGGGTGATTGACCGAACGTCAGGTCGTTCGACGCCGAGGGCTGTCATCACCTGGGTCTGGTCGGCCGCGGGTTCCGGCACAGGTTCGGCGTCATGGTTGCCGAACAGCACCCAGGTGTCCTTGGAACCGCCACCCTGCGAGGAGTTGACCACCAGTTCACCCTCGGGCAGCGCGACCCGGGTCAGCCCGCCGGGCAGCACCCAGACCGAGTTGCCGTTGTTGACCGCGAACGGCCGCAGGTCGACATGCCGCGGGCGCATCTTGTCGCCGATCAGCGTCGGCACCGTGGACAACGCGATCTCCCGCTGCGCGATCCAGCCGCGCGGGTTGTCGATGATGGTCGGCCCTGGCCTTGGCCAGGGTGAGCGAGTCGGCCTGCGAGCCGATGACGATGCCCTTGCCGCCGGACCCGTCGACCGGCTTGAGGACCAGTTCGCTCAGGTGCTCCAGCGCGTACGCCTGGTGATCCGGCACCTCCATCCGGTAGGTGTCGACGTTCAGCAGGATCGGTTCCTCGTTCAGGTAGTACCGGATGATGTCCGGCACGTAGGTGTAGACGAGCTTGTCGTCGGCGATGCCGTTGCCGACCGCGTTGGCGATGGTCAGGTTGCCGGCCCGGGCCGCGTTGATCAGACCCGGCGAGCCGAGCAGCGAGTCGGCCCGGAACTGCATCGGGTCCAGGAACTCGTCGTCGACCCGGCGGTAGATGACGTTGACCGGCATCTCGCTGGAGGTGGTCCGCAGGAAGACCCGGTTGTTCCGGCAGATCAGGTCCCGGCCCTCGACGAGTTCGACGCCCATTTCCCTGGCCAGCAGGGTGTGCTCGAAGTAGGCCGAGTTGTAGACACCCGGGGTCAGCACGACGACGTTCGGATCGGTGATGTTCCACGGCGCGACCGCCCGCAGCGCGGCGAGCAATTGGCCGGGGTACTCCGAGATGGGCCGCACCCGCTGGTCGGCGCCCGCCTCGGACAGCACCTGGGTCACGGCCTGCCGGTTCTCCAGCACGTAGGACACGCCCGGACGGGATGCGGACGTTGTCCTCCAGCACCCGGAACTCGCCGTTCTCGTCCCGGATCAGGTCGACGCCGGAGATGACGATCCGGGCGCCGTCCTGCGCGTTCATGCCCATCACCTGGCGATGGAAATGCGGCGAGGTCGTCACCAGGCGGCGGGGGACGACACCGTCGGCGAAGATCCGGCCCTGCCCATAGACGTCGGCGAGGAACGCCTCGAGCGCGCGAACCCGTTGCGGCACACCCGTCTCGACGGTCTGCCATTCGAGGGCGGTGACGATCCGGGGTATCAGGTCCAACGGGAAGGGGCGCTCGACACCGCCAAGCGCGAAGGTGATCCCCTGATCGAGGAATGTCCGGCCCATGATGTCGGCCCGAGCCTTGAGGTCGGCGGCGTCGAGTGTTTGCAGTGCGGCAAACACCGACTCGTACGCCGGTCTGATCTCGCCGGGGGCGGAGAACATCTCGTCCCACGCCCGCGCGAACGGGTACTCCTCGAACAAATCCGCCATGGGTGCGACCGTAGGACCGCCATGTTGCGAGGGCATGAACACGATTGTGTCCGACGGGCACGACCCTGTCTCGATGTGGGTCGGTCTCGGGTTGCCCCGACCCGCCCCGGCCGGTGCCTGGAGGGTGACTTTCAGGTTCGGTCATGGCGGCATCTTTCGGGCGGGCGGCTGCACGACGGGGGCCGGCACTCGTCACGGCACACCGGCTGATCAGCGAGAATCATCCCGACCTCCGCGAGCATCGGCGCGGGTCGGATCTTTGACGGCGAGGAAACGGACTCACATGAGCACATCCGGCGGAACCAAGGCGATCTTCGCCGCTCTCCTGGCGAACCTGGGAATCGCGGTGACGAAGTTCATCGCGTTCCTGCTGTCGGGATCGTCCTCGATGCTGGCCGAGTCGGTGCACTCGCTTGCCGACTCCGGCAACCAGGTGCTGCTGCTGATCGGCGGTAAGAAGGCCCAGCGCGAGGCCGACGTCGAGCACCCCTTCGGCTACGGCCGCGAGCGGTACATCTACGCGTTCGTCGTCTCGATCATCCTGTTCAGCGTCGGCGGCGTCTTCTCGATCTACGAGGGCGTGCACAAGATCCAGCACCCCGAGCCGATCAACGTGCCCTGGGTGCCGATCACGGTGCTGGCTGATCGCCATGGCGCTCGAGTCGTTCTCGCTGCGCACCGCGCTGCAAGGAGTCCGCACCCGGAACGGACGGGGATTTCGATCCTGCAGTTCGTCCGCCGGGCGAAGGCCCCGGAACTGCCGGTCGTCGTGCTGGAGGACATCGCCGCACTGGTCGGTCTGGTGCTGGCCTTCCTCGGCGTCGGCGTCGCGGTGATCACCGGCGACGGGATCTATGACGGCATCGGCACCGTCTTCATCGGCCTGCTGCTGATCGTGGTCGCCGTGATCCTCGGCATCGAGGTGAAGAGCCTGCTGGTCGGTGAGGGCGCATCCCCGGCTGACGTCGAGGCCATCAGGGCGGCGGCGGTCGCCGGCGAGACATCGAAGAGATCATCCACATGAAGACGCTGTACCTCGGACCTGACGAACTGCTCGTCGCGATGAAGGTTGCGGTGACCGCGACCGATTCGGCGGCCGAGGTCGCCGCCGCGATCAACGCGGTCGAGGCACGGGTCCGGGCCGCCGTTCCGACGGCCCGGGTGCTGTACATCGAGCCGGACATCTTCGATCCCGAGCGTTCTCCGGCGACAGGTGCCGACGGTGCATCGGCCGCTGTCAGCAAGCCCGGGCAGGATTCCGCGCACTGAAAGTCGGGGTTCCGGCACATGCCGAACCGGGGAGCCTGCGAGCCGAAGAGGCCGGGATGTGGTGAGGTCGTCACAACCGCGGTGAGCCCGGGCTGTCGTGCCAGTCCGGCCAGACCGTCGTCCCGCCCAGCAGGAGGTGCCTGGTGGCACGTTCGAAGAAGAAGTCCGATCGTCCAAGGACGACAAGAAGAAGGCACGCGCGCAAGGCTGCCGAGAAGAAGGCCGCCGAGAAGAAGGCTGCAGCGAAGAAGGCTGCAGCGAAGAAGGCGGCAGCAAAGAAGGCCGCCGAGAAGAAGGCCGCCGCCAAGAAGGCCGCCCAGAAGAAGGCTGCTGCGAAGAAGGCCGCCGACAAGAAGCAGACAGCCAAGAAGCTGCCAGCAAGAGGCGACCCCGGCCACCAAGGCCAAGGTCGAAGCCTGCTGCCACGAAATCCCCAGCGGAGAAGGCCGAGACGCCGGTGGCCGTCACGGCAGCCTCGCCGCGCCGCACTCCCAGTCCACGGCCCGCCGTGCGTCGGGACAGCACCACGGCATCGGCGGCCCCACCGCGGTGCGTCAGAGCCCGCCGGCCCCATCGTCTCGGCGGCGGCCGCAGCCTTGACGGCTCCGATCGAGGCGGTGCAGGCGGTTGCCGCGGCGGCGCAGGAGGCCGTCGCGAAGGCCATCCCAGCAGGTCCGGGCGCACCGGCGGCACCGGAACCCGCCGGCCGCAGCGACCGACGGCCCCTCCCGCGCCGAGCTGTATCGGGTGGCCCAGCAGCTCGACATTCCCGGTCGTTCCAAGATGACCAAGGACGAGCTCGCCGCCGCCGTACAACGCGCCGGCTCGTAGGGCTCAGGCGCTTTCCACCTGCCCACTGGCGAACACCGCCTTGTCGGCTGCGGCCCGCCCGGCGTGCCAGCCGCGCGCGTCAACCTGTTTCGCCCGCATCTGCCGGGTCTCCGGGAACAGCCGGTCGAACCTGGCGTCGACGGCCTTCGCCCGCCGGGCCAGTACCGGTACCAGTTCGGCGCCATGGCTCGATGTCGCTTCGCTGCTGGCCGCGGCGCCGGCGGTCTCCAGTCGTTCGCCGATCCGGTTCGCGTAAGCGAGCAGGAAGGCCCGGCGGAACGACGGGGAGCGATTGAGCCGACCGGACTGGTAGCCCTCGGTTGACCGGGAGTTGCCCGCCTCGGTCGAGTGCCCTGGTGGCCTGCACCAGCAGCGACGTGAACAGCATCTCGACCAGTTCCAGGTCGATGGCCATCCCGACGGCGGTCGCCATCCCGTGGTGGTCGTCCCAGATCACCCGGACCCGGTTGATCCCGCCGACGGTGCTGAGCAGCTGCACCTTCGCCTGTGCGTACGGGTTGTCGATGTGGATGCGCCGGGTGAGCACGTCGCCGTGGCCCTCGGAATCCTCCAGCAGCGCCTCGTCGATGGCGTATCGCGTCATCAGGTCCTGGGCCTTGGTGGTGAACGCATCCGCCTCCTCGGTGAAGGTTGACGCCTCCGCCTTGGACAGCAGGGCGCGGATCTTGCTCGAGCATCCGAGGGTCGTGTCCACCGGTATCGGCATGCTGCCTCGGCGGATCCGCTGCGGGACGGGGGATCCGCGCGCGGGTCTCGGGCTCGGTCCCACTGCGACGGCAGCGGCCCGAGCGGTGTCAGTCGGTGCAGCGTCTGGAGCTGACCGATCAGCTTCAGGATGTCGTGCCAGCCGTCCCAGGCATCGAGATGCCCTGTGTGCGTTGCCATTCGGTGATCAACCATCGACGTGGCTGGTCCCTGGCGGCAGCTGTGTCCATCGGATCCCGAGCGATGCCAGCTGTGCCACCCAGTCGGCGGGAGCGCGGTCGACAGCATGGTCCAGCCGTGCCTGTTCGGTCATCACCGCCGTCACCAGAGCCACCCCTCGTGCGCCCTGGTGACGGCGCACGATGTGGACGAGATCCAATGGCTGCCAACCGTTCTCCCACATCACGCCGACGGCCGCGATGAGCGCGTCGGTCGCCAGCTCGGCGGCCAGCAGGGGTCGGAAATGCTCCGACGATCCCGTCCCGACCAGGCATTGGACGATCTCGTTCGACTCTCACCTCGTCAGTGGCGGGGCCGAAGGCCAGTTCCGCGCCGCTGCTGAGTAGCCCCGCAATGAGCTCGGCCGGCTCGATGGTGTGCACGCCAGGCGGTTGGGTGCTGACTTCGGTGGCCGGTTCGTTGATTGTTTGATCACCGTGTGCCGCCGCGGCGAGGCTCGCCGCGCGTGCTCTGCGCTTCGCTGCCCGGCGCTGCTGATTGTTCTTCCCCATGGCCAGCAGTGTGCACTACCCCACCGACAGTCAGGTCCAACGCAGCACATCAGACAAATGTTCGATTAACATCCACTGAACTGGATCGGCGCCAACGGGTGCCGACCGAGGGTTGCGTCGGCCCACCAGCTACGGTGAGCAGCATGTTGATCGCGTTCTCGGTTGCCCCTGCCGGTGTCGGTGAATTGTCCGGAGCTGATCCGTTCGGGATCGGTGTCGGAGGCGGTGACCGAGGCCGTCCGGATCGTCCGCGAATCCGGCCTGCCGAACCGGACCGACTCGATGTTCACCACCATCGAGGGCGACTGGGACGAGTGCATGGACGTCGTCAAACGCGCCTGCGAGGCGGTCGGGCGGTACGGCAGCCGGGTGTCGCTGGTGCTGAAGGCCGACATCCGGCCCGGCCACACCGGTGAGCTGACCGGCAAGGTGGCCCGGGTCGAGGCCGGGCTGTCCGCTGCCGGCCAGGACACCGCCGGCCAGGACACCGCCGCCCGACAGACGCGTGGCAATGCCGTCAAGGCCAGCCGGGACATGAGCGCCCGGATTCGGATCGGCGTCTCCGGCTGGACCTATCCGCACTGGCGATCGGTCTTCTATCCCGCGGGGTCTTGCCCAGCGCCGGGAACTGGAGTTCGCGTCGCGGGCGTTCGACACCGTCGAACTCAACGGGTCGTTCTACTCGCTGCAGCGGCCGAGCAGCTACGCGAAGTGGCGGGACGCCACTCCGGACGGTTTCGTCTTCGCGGTCAAGGGCAGCCGGTACATCACCCATCTGAAGAAGTTGGGCGACACCCACCAGGCGCTGGCGAACTTTCTCGCATCCGGGCGTCCTGTCGCTTGGTCCGAAACTCGGCCCGATCCTGTGGCAGCTGCCGCCGATGCTGCCGTACCGGCGGGACCGGATGATCGAGTTCTTCTCCTCGCTGCCGGCGACCGAGAGCAGGCCGCGCAGATCGCGGCCGGGTGTGACGACCGGATCAAGCAGCGGTTCGGCGAGGACCCGGTCGCTGACCGTCGCGGATCCGGCCGCCCGCCTGATCCGGCATGCGGTCGAGGTGCGGCACGACTCCTACGCCACCGGTGACTTCGCCGCGCTGTGCCGGGAATTCGGGGTCGCGCTGGTGGTCGCCGACACCGCCGGCCGCTTCACCTGGGTCGACGAGGTGACGTCGGAACTGGTGTACGTCCGGCTGCACGGCGATCAGGAGCTGTACGTCAGCGGGTACACCGACCAGGGCATCGACTGGTGGGCCGGCCGGGTCCGGGGCTGGGCCGACACCGCCGGGCGTCCGCGAGGTGCACGTCTACTTCGACAACGACGCGCACGGCGCACGCGCCCTACGACGCCCGGCGGCTCGCCGAGCGGCTGGGCGTCGCTGTGCCGCTGTCGGCCCCGCTGCCGTACTGACCTGCACCGATCGGGACCGGCGTCCCTCGCACGCGGGTCAGGTCCAGGCACGGCAAAGGCCCCGGGTCGGTGTGACCCGGGGCCCTGACTGTGCTGATCTCGATCCGAGCCTGGCGGTCCCAACTACAGGATGATCAGCCCGCCGGTGTTGGCCCGGGCGGCGTTGAACCGCGCGGTGGCGTCGGCCCAGTTCACGATGTTCCACCAGGACTTGACGTAGTCGGCCTTGACGTTCTTGTACTGCAGGTAGAACGCGTGCTCCCACATGTCCAGCAGCACGATCGGGATCTGCGCGGCGGGCAGGTTGCCCTGCTGATCGAACAGCTGCAGGACGTTCAGCCGCTGCCCGAGGGTGTCCCAGGCCAGCATCGACCAGCCGGAACCCTGGATGGCGTTGGCGTTGGCGGTGAACTGCCGACGGAAGCCGTCGAAGGATCCGAAGAACTCGTCGATGGCCGCGCCCAGTTCGCCGTCCGGCTTGTCGCCGCCGTCCGGGGACAGGTTCGGCCAGAACACCGAGTGGTTGATGTGCCCGCCGAGGTGGAAGGCCAGGCTCTTCTCCAGCCCGTTGATCCCGCCGAAGGCGTCCTTGTCCCGGGCCTCGGCCAGCTGATCGAGGGTGGTGTTGGCGCCGGTGACGTACGCCGCGTGGTGCTTGCTGTGGTGCAGCTCCATGATCTGGCCCGAGATGTGGGGCTCGAGGGCCGCGTAGTCGTAGGGCAGGTCCGGAAGCGTGTACTGACCCATGTGGTCTCCTTCGACTTTCCAGTTGTGACAATCCGGTAACGACCCTATACCCGCCCTGGTGGGCGCGTTCGGGCCGGTTCAGCAGTCACCTGTCACGGAAGTTACCCGGGCCATCGACGGCCAAACTGCCGGCAGGCGGCGTCATCCGCAGCTGCTGTCGAGCAGGCCGGAACGGAGCGCGACTCCGGTCCTACCCCCAGGACGGCAGCCAGGTCTCCATGGTCAGCCGCTCCGGGGTGATCGGGTCGCCGTTCAGGATCGGCCACAGCCAGATGAAGTTCGCGACCACCAGCCCGACGTAGATCGCGACGACGGCGACCGACGTCAGCCGTCTTTCCACCCCGACGGACGGCTCGGCCCAGGATGTCGCCGAGCACCAGGGTGATCCCGATGACCAGGAACGGGGCCAGCGGGGTGGCGTAGAAGAAGTACATCTGCCGGTCCAGGTTGGTGAACCACGGCAGGTAGCCGGCGCCGTAGCCGACCAGCACCGCCGCGTACCGCCAGTCCATCCGGCCGATGGCCTTCCACAGCGCCCAGACCAGCACGAACAGCGAGATCCACCACAGCGCGGGGGTGCCGATCAGGAAGATCCGCCGCACACAGTCGGTGCGGCCGTCGCCGCAGCCCGTGCCGTTGGCGGGGGAGTAGTACAGCACCGGCCGGGTGCCGAGCGGCCAGGTCCACGGCTTGGATTCCCAGGGATGGCGCTTCGCCGGGTCGGTCGGGGTCAGCAGGTGGGAATGGAAGTCCAGCATCTTCCAGGTCCACTGCCAGAGCTCGTTCGACCAGATCGACGCGAGGTCGTACAGCGCGCCGCTCTTCCAGTCGCTGCGGTTGCTCTCCACCGCGACCAGGTGTGCCGCGGCCAGACGGTCTCGGACGCGAACCAGGCCCACCAGGTGGCGATGTAGGTGAGCATCGGGACGACGCCGAGCGCCCACAGGTTCGGCCCGAGGTCCCGGCGGACCACGGCCCGGACCGGTCGTGCGGATCCCGGCCTCCCGGCGGGCGGTGATGTCCCAGATGACCGTCAGCACCCCGAAGGCGACGATCCAGTACGCGCCCGACCACTTGACCGCCGTGGTCAGGCCGAGCAGCACGCCGGCGCCGAACCGCCACCAACGGGCGCCGAGCGCGACGCCGGCCCAGCTGGTGGCGATCGACCCGTCCGCCACCGCGGCGGCCAGCCGGGCCCGCACCTGGTCCCGATCGGCGATCATGCAGGCGAAGGCGCCCAGCACGAACACCGCCTGGAAGATGTCCAGCAGGGCCGATCTGGACTGCACGTGGCTGACGCCGTCGCAGATCAGCAGGACGCCGGCGATACCGCCGAGCAGCGTGGATCTGGTCATCCGGCGAACCACCCGGATGATCAGCAGGATGCTGACGATGCCCGCCACCGCGGACGCCAATCGCCAGCCCGTCGGGGTGTAGCCGAGCAGCCATTCGCCGATGGCGATCAGCTGCTTGCCGAACGGCGGGTGCACGACAACCCCGAAACCCTGGTTGTCCTCGACGCCGCCGTTGCGCAGGATCTCCTGCGCCTGGATCGCGTAGTACTTCTCGTCGAACAGCGGTGTGCCGCCGTCCGTGCTGTTGCCGAGACCGACCAGCCGGACTGCCGCGCCGATCGCCGTGATGATCAGCGTGACGATCCAGCCGCGGGCCCGGTCGGTGGGCATCGGCGGCAGCACCGTGCGCCGCGCCCGCCGCGGTTTGACCAGCGGCGGAACGTCGCCGATGGCCACCACGGAAGCAGCCGGGTCGGGCCTGGCCTCGTTGTCGTCGGTGCGAACCGGCGCGTACCCAGTTGCCGAGTCGAGCTCGATGTCCGCGGGGTCAGCGACCGGGCTGACGACGGATGGTGGGGCGGACATGGCGTCGATCGTAAGGTGACCAGGTGACAGCGGATGTGAAGGCCGGCCGGCTCGTGCTCGCCGGGACACCGTTGGGCCGCGTTTCCGACGCGTCCGATGGGCTCCGGGCAGCACTCGCCGACGCCGACGTGATCGCGGCGGAAGACACCCGTCGGCTGCACCGGCTGGTCGCCGACCTCGGCGTGACCATCTCCGCGCCGGTGATCTCCTACTACGAGTCCGTCGAGCAGTCCCGGATCCCGGCGCTGCTGGAACGGATGCACGGCGGCCAGACGGTTGTCCTGGTCACCGACGCCGGCATGCCGTCGGTGTCCGACCCGGGCTACCGACTGGTCGCGGCCGCCGCGGCGGCCGGGCTGCTGGTGACGTCGGTGCCCGGCCCGTCGGCGGTGATCACCGCACTCGCATTGTCCGGGCTGCCGTCCGACCGGTTCTGCTTCGAGGGGTTCCTGCCGCGTAAGTCCGGTGAACGGGCCAGGGCCCTGGCGATGCTGGCCGGCGAGGTCAGGACGATGGTCTTCTTCGAGTCGGTACACCGGTTGACCGAGGCGCTCACCGCGATGGCGGCCGCCTTCGGCCCGGAGCGGCCGGCCGCGTTGTGCCGGGAGCTGACGAAGACCTACGAGGAGGTCCGCCGCGGAACGCTCACCGAACTCGTCGCGATGGCCGAGGCCGGTGTGCGCGGCGAGGTGACCTTGGTGGTAGCCGGCGCCACCGAGGCCGTCGAGGCGGCCAGCGACGAGGTGTTGGCGGCCGCGGTGGCCGAATTGGTCAAGGCCGGTGGGTCGCGGCGCGACGCGGTCGATGCCATTGCCGCGAGGTACGGCATCGCGCGGCGGGTCGTCTACTCGGCGGCGACCAAGCGGTAGCGCGCGGCCGCAGTGCACTAACGGCCGAGCGAGTCACCAAAACCGCTGACCAGCCGTCGATAACTCTCGTCCAGGTCCTGCGGCATGGCGAAACCGCCGGCCGCCTCCAAGGACACGAAGCCATGCATCAGTGCCCGCAACCCGCGGATCGCGTGGATGGCGTCATCGCCGGTCAGCCCGTAACCGGCCAGCACAGCTGACACGGTGCGGACAGCCGCGCCGGCCACTTCTTCGTGTTCGGCGTCGCCGGGGGCCGGGGCGATGACGCTCGCGGCGTAGCGGCCGGGGTGTTTCTTGGCGTAGGTCCGATACGCGTCGGCCATTGCCTCCATGGCGTCCGGACCGGATTTTCCCACCGCGGCCATTGACAATTCGTCGGTCAATTCGCGGCTCGCGAGCACAGATATATCCCGGCGCAGCTCCGGTAGTCCGGCCACGTGCTTGTAGAGACTGGGTTGCCGGACCCCGAACCGCGCGGCCACCGCAGCGAGAGTCAGCTGATCCCAACCGCTCTCGTCGACCAGCTCGGCGCCGCCGGCGGCGATGACGGAACGCGAGAGCCCTGCTCTAGGCATCCGGTTGGCCGCTGGTCACATGCTGGGCAAATTCCACGATGCCGGGCACCGTCAGTTCGTGGAATTCCGAATGCGGGTAGTGACCGGCGTCCGGAATCATCACGGCCCGGCCATCGAGTCGCTGCGCGATCCAGGCGGCCTCACCCTGCTGGTCGGCGAAGTCCGGGTCCTTGCTGCCCATGACGACGAGGACCGGGGTATGCACATCGTCCAGCACCGCTTCGGCGGGCGCGTGCGATGTCCGCAGCACCTGCCGAAACGCCCGTCCGTAACCCGGCCGCGCCAGAGCGTCGGAAATCGCATCGCGGTGCGCTGCGTAGTCATCACCCCGGCGACCGGGGAAGAACTTCGGGAAATAGGCCATCCACGCCAGACGCGCCCACGGCCCGCCCATCAACACCCGCATCATCAATCGCTGCCATGCGGCGACCTGCGGATCCCTGACGTACGCGCCGATCAACACCAGTCCGGAGATCTGATCGGGCCGCTCGGCAGCCGCGATGACGGACGCCGCCGCACCCATCGAATTGCCGACCAGGAGCGCCTGCCCGCCGAGATGCGCTGCCAGCGCGAGGATGTCGGACGCCGCGGCCGGGTCGTCAAAAGAATCGAAGGTCAGGTCGCTGTCGCCCTGGCCGCGCAGATCCAGCGTGGCGACCCGAAAGCCGGCAGAGACCAGCGCCGGGACCAGGTGCCGGTAGGTGCTGCGCAGGTCACCCATGCCGGGGACCGCGATCACCAGCGGTCCGCTGCCGGTGACGTCGTAGGCGATACGGCCCTGCCCGCGATCGAGGAACTGGGTGCTGATGGTGGTCATTGCTGGAACTCCGTCCAGTTGGCTGCTTGTCATAGCCAGTAAGCTAATAGCTGTAGCTTTGACTGTCAAGCCTCTTCCTGAAACTCTCGACCTCGGGATCGCCCTGGAAAGCGGTGGCTGAACGGGTAGACAGAGCAGACAACAGGAACGCAGAGAAATGGGCGACACATGACTGAAGCCGGCGGTACTGACGCCAGCGGTGCACCAACGTTGAAGGCCCGCTTGCGGGCGGATCTGACGACAGCGATGAAGGCCCGCGACACCCTGACGACCGGCACCATCCGGCTGGCGCTGGCGGCGATCACCACCGCGGAGGTATCCGGCACCACCGCGAAGGAACTCAGCGATGCCGAGGTGATGGCGGTATTGGGTAAGGAGGTGCGTAAGCGGGCCGAGGCCGCCGAGGCATTCGCCGGCGCCGGGCGCCCGGAGCAGGCGGCCAAGGAGGAGGCGGAGGCGGCGGTCCTCACGGCCTACCTGCCGGTCCCGCTGACCGATGACGAGGTCGCCGACCTGGTCGCCAAGGCCGTTGCCGACGTCGCCGCGAGCACCGGTGCCCCGGTCACCATGCGGCAGATGGGCGTGGTGATCAAGCAGGTGCAGGCTGCGGCAGCGGGCCGGGCCGACGGTTCGCGCATCTCGGCCGCCGCGAAGGCCGCGTTGGCCTGATCGGGTGGCGTACCCCGCCGTGCGCGGTCAACGGCAGTGCGGAAGGCTGGGGTCTCGTCCGCACCGCTGTCCCCGCTGCCCGGAGGCTTGGAAATGAGCGACACCGCAACAACCCCGAAAGCTGAGATCGGCGTGACCGGCCTCGCTGTGATGGGCTCCAATCTTGCCCGTAACTTCGCCCGCAACGGGTTCGTCACCGCGGTCCACAACCGGTCCTACGCCAAGACCAAGGCACTGATCGACGACTTCGGCTCCGACGGGACCTTCGTCGCGTCCGAGTCGTCGGCGGATTTTGTTGCCTCCCTTGCGGTTCCGCGCAAGATTCTGATCATGGTCAAGGCCGGCGGACCGACCGACGCCGTCATCGACGAGCTGGCCGAGCTGGTCGAACCGGGCGACATCATCATCGACGGCGGCAACGCCAAGTTCGCCGACACCCGGCGCCGGCAGGCCGCGCTGCAGGAAAAGGGCATCCACTTTGTCGGCTGCGGCGTCTCCGGTGGCGAGGAGGGCGCGCTCAACGGACCGTCGATCATGCCGGGTGGTTCGGCCAAGTCCTACGAGTCGCTCGGCCCGATCCTGGAGAAGATCTCCGCCCATGTCGATGGGGCGCCCTGCTGTACACACATCGGCACGGACGGTGCCGGGCACTTCGTCAAGATGGTGCACAACGGCATCGAGTACGCCGACATGCAGCTGATCGCCGAGGCCTACGACCTGCTGCGCCGCGGTGCCGGGCTGACGCCGGCCGAGATCGCCGAGATCTTCGCCGAGTGGAACAAGGGCGATCTGGATTCGTTCCTGATCGAGATCACCGCGCAGGTGCTGGCCCAGGTTGACGCGGCCACCGGCAAGCCACTCGTCGACGTCATCCTGGACGCAGCCGGCATGAAGGGCACCGGCACCTGGACCGTGCAGACCGCACTTGACCTGGGCATTCCGGTGTCCGGTATCGCGGAGGCGGTGTTCGCCCGGGGGCTGTCCTCGTCGCTCGCCCAGCGTGCGGCGGCGCTCGGCAAGCTGCCGGGGCCGAACAACTCGTGGGAGGTCAAGGACAAGGCTGCGTTCATCGAGGACGTCCGGATTGCGCTGTACGCGTCCAAGATCGTGGCTTACGCGCAGGGCCTTGACGAGATCTTCGCCGGTGCGGAGGAATACGGCTGGGACATCAATGTCGGTGCGGTGGCCCGGATCTGGCGGGGTGGCTGCATCATCCGGGCAAAGTTCCTGAACCGCATCACCGAGGCCTATGACGTCTCGGCAGGGGTCGAGATTCCCGCTTCGCTGCTGTTGGCGCCGTATTTCACCGACGCAATCACCACCGCCCAGGATTCCTGGCGACGGGTGGTCGCCGGCGCAGCGCAGTCCGGCATTCCGACTCCGGGTTTCGCCGCTGCGCTGTCCTACTACGACGGACTGCGCTCCGAACGGTTACCGGCGGCGCTGATCCAGGGCCAGCGGGACTTCTTCGGCGCGCACACCTACAAGCGGGTTGATAAGGACGGGGTCTTCCACACGCTGTGGTCAGGCGACCGCACCGAAGTCCAAACTGCCTGATCCTCAGCGCGGCAAGGGTCAGGCGCTGACCGCCTGACCGTCTAACGACCTAGACCCCCGCGCGGATCAACTTCGACTGCGCGGCTCAACCCGTTGACTTCTGTCCCACCAGGCACATTCGTTGGCAGTTGAGCCGCGCAGCTGCGTCAATCGACGGCCCACATTGGCGTGGCGTCGGTTCCCGTGCTGCCGGGCTGCTCGAGCGTCCAGCAAGTCGGCACTGGCGAGTTCTGCCGGAGGGCCTGCTCCTCGTGCACTCGATGCAGGATGTTCCACGGTCGCCCAAAGGCGTCATCCCAGGTGTACCGAACAACTCCGAAGCCCAATCGCCGCAACAGCCGCTCCCGTTCCTTCTCGTTGCTGACGATCGTCTCGGCGTCCGGCCGGTTGTTGTATTTCACGGCTCCGTCGGCCTCGATGACGATTCCCGAACCCGGCAACAGATGATCCACGCGGAACCATTGCCGGCCGGTCCACACCCAGACATTGGAGAGCGGAGCCGGCAGGCCAGCACTGACAAACGCATGGCGGCCAAGGGATTCCAGTGGGCTCTCGCTTCGGGGGTCCGCATGCTGAGCAACCCAGAGTGCGGTCGAAATCCCCGGGTAAGCCTGCATCTTGGCAATGATGTCGATCATCGCCGCGGGATTCACCCCGCGGTGCAGGGCCGCGTCGGCGATGACAAGTCCGTCCAGCGGCCCCAGATGCCGGGCGATGTCGATTGCGCAGTAGGCGGGGTCGACCGTCCGGACTCGGGCTCGGGCGGTTCGGTGGACGAGCGGTAGATAGCCGTGTCGGACTCGGCCGTAGGGTGAGCGGTCATGCCCGATGTGCGGGTTCCCCGGCCGGACAGCAGTGGGCAGGCTTGCCGGCTCGGCAAGCACGGGCAAGCCCAGCAGTAACGCCGCGGCCGGCCCGGTGAGGTGCGCGTCCTCTGCGATGCAGAGGCCGAAGCCGATGGATCGCAGGCGGAACCGCTCTTGGCTGTCGGCGTTGTCCCACGCGAATGTCGGGGTGAAGGCCGACTTGGCGACTCGGATCAGATCCCCCCGATCGGCTTGACGCAGGATCAGGCCACGCGCGACTCCGCTGGCGTCTGCGTCGCGGAGATGGATCACCGGCCCCCAGCGATGCAGCAGCTGCTCGGTCTGACGGCGATCGGACAGGATTCCCATCGCAGGAGAATCGCGGCGTGGGCCCCATGAACTTTCTGAAACCGGCGATTGTGGATCGTTCAGGGGTATGGGGACAAATTGTGCAGCCTCCGCGCGGCTGAACTCGTTGACTTCAACCACAGCAGTCCCATTCGGCCGGAGTTGATCCGCGCTGGCGAAGTTGATCCGCGCGGGCAGGTCCGGGTGGGTGGCTTGCCGGGGCGGGGCGGCCCACTAGCCTGATCGGAATGAGCACGCCCGTATTGACAGCTGTCGCCTGGCCCTACGCCAACGGTCCCCGGCACATTGGCCACGTCTCCGGTTTCGGGGTGCCCGCGGACGTCTTCAGCAGATACCAGCGGATGGCCGGCAACGACGTGCTGATGGTGTCCGGGACGGACGAGCACGGCACACCGATCCTGGTGCAGGCCGACGCCGAAGGGGTGTCGGCACGTGAATTGGCGGACCGGTACAACCGGGTGATCGTCAACGACCTGCAGGGCCTCGGCCTGTCCTATGACCTGTTCACCAGGACGTCAACCCGCAACCACTACGCCGTGGTGCAGGAACTGTTCCGTACGGTGCACCGCAACGGTTATTTCGTCCCGAAGACCACCATGTCGGCGATCTCACCCTCCACCGGGCGCACGCTGCCCGACCGGTACATCGAGGGCACCTGCCCGATCTGTGGGTATGACGGCGCCCGCGGCGATCAGTGCGACAACTGCGGCAACCAGTTGGACCCGATCGACCTGATCAACCCGAAGTCCAAGATCAACGGGGAGACGCCGAAGTTCGTCGAATCTGAGCACTTCTTCCTCGATCTGCCCGCATTGGCCGAAGCCTTGGGCGCCTGGCTGCAGACCAGGACCGACTGGCGGCCGAACGTCCTGCGGTTCTCGTTGAACCTCCTCGACGACCTCCGCCCCAGGGCCATGACCAGGGACATCGACTGGGGTATCCCGGTCCCGCTGGACGGCTGGCGGGACCGGCCCGACAAGAAGCTCTACGTCTGGTTCGACGCCGTCATCGGCTATCTGTCCGCCTCGATCGAGTGGGCCCGCCGGTACGGTGCGAGCGGCAGGCCGGACCCGGAGGCCTGGCAGCGCTGGTGGCAGGGCGATCAGGCCAAGCAGTTCTATTTCATGGGCAAGGACAACATCACCTTCCATTCCCAGATCTGGCCCGCCGAGTTGCTCGCCTATGACGGGCAGGGCCAGCACGGCGGCCGGCCCGGTACGCTCGGCACATTGAATCTGCCCACCGAGGTGGTTTCCAGTGAATTCCTGACGATGAGTGGATCGAAGTTCTCCACCTCCCGCAAGACCGTGATCTACGTCGGCGATTTCCTCCGCGAATACGGCCCGGACGCGCTTCGCTACTTCATCGCGGCCGCCGGCCCGGAGAACCAGGATGCCGACTTCACCTGGGAGGAGTTCGTGCGGCGCACCAATTTCGAGCTCGCCAACGAGTGGGGCAATCTGGTCAACCGGTCGATCTCCATGGCGCACAAGAACTTCGGGAAGATTCCGACACCCGGGCCGCGCACCGATCTTGACGTCGAATTGCTGCGGGCATCCGAACAGGCCTTCACCACCGTCGGAGACCTGCTGTCCCGCAGCCGGTTCAAGGCTGCCTCCGGTGAGGCCATGAGGGTTGCCGGGTTGGCGAACAAGTACATCTCCGAATCCGAGCCATGGAAACTCGGCGACGATCCGGACCGCCAGGCAACCGTGCTGCATACCGCGTTGCAGGTGGTGGACGACGCCAAGACGCTGCTGACGCCATTTCTGCCGCATTCTTCGCAAAAGGTCTTCGAGGCATTGGGCGGGAATGGTGTGTGGGCCGCCGAGCCGGAAATTCGCGAGGTCACGGATTTCGACGACGACGTCGAGGGTGTCGGCGTTCCCGGGGTCGTCGACTATCCGGTGATCACCGGTGACTACGCCGCCGAACAGGCGATCTGGAGCCGGCGGGACATCGAGGTCGGTCGACCGTTGGTCAAGCCGACGCCGCTGTTCACCAAGCTCGACCCGAAGTTGGGCGAGACCGGCCCGCCCTGGGCCCCACTGGTGTGAGCGTGCCGGAAATGATCGGAGTTGATCATGACGAACACTGCTCGACACTCCGACGACACGCCCATAGCTGTACAGCTTTCGTCATGATCAAGATCGGCAGGGGGGGCGGTCGATGACGGGCCGACCCCACCCCGCGGTCGCCGAGCGACCCATGGTCCCGGCACCGGAACCGCTGCCGGCCCCGGTGGTCGACGCGCACACCCACCTGGACGCCTGCGGTTGCTCGAACCCCGCCGACGTTGCGGCAGCCATGGCGCGGGCCGCCGCGGTCGGGGTGCGGCAGGTCGTCACCGTCGCGGACGATCTCGCGTCGGCGCGCTGGGCGGCTCAGGCGGCCGGCTGGCACCCGGATCTTTTCGCCGCCGTCGCCCTGCACCCGACCCGGGCCGACAAGCTCGACGAAGCCGCCCGTCGCGAACTCGAGGAGCTGGCGGCGCAGCCGAGGGTGGTTGCCATCGGGGAAACAGGGCTCGATCACTACTGGGACGCCGCCCCGCACGATGTGCAGGCCGAGGCGTTCGCCTGGCACATTGACCTGGCCAAGCGCACCGGCAAGCCGCTGATGATCCACGACCGGGACGCCCACGACGACGTGCTGGCCATCCTGGACAGCGAAGGTCCGCCGGCGAAGGTGATCTTCCACTGTTTCTCCGGGGATCTCGCGATGGCCAGGACCTGCGTCGACGCCGGCTATCACCTCTCGTTCGCCGGACCGGTGAGCTTCCGCAATGCGCGCGATCTGGCGGCGGCCGCGCAGATCGTTCCGGACGGTCAGTTGATGGTGGAAACGGACGCCCCGTTCCTCACTCCGCACCCGCATCGCGGCAAGCGCAACGAGCCCTACGCGCTGCCGTACACCGTCCGGGCGCTGGCGGCCATTCGCTCCCAGGACGTTCGAAACCTCTGCGACGCAGTGAGATTAACCACACGCAGTGTGTACGATTTGCCCGAATTATAGCCAATTCATTCCGCGCTCTGAAATCATTCACCCATTCGGTAGCAGTTACTTGAATATCTCTTTGGTTGCCAGTTCGTGCTCCCCCCGTTACCCTCCCGTGATAACAGCCGGGATGGGGAAGTCCCGGATGCGACTGGGGCAGGACTTATCGGCGACCAGCCGGATTGTGTTCGAGCGATCCGGACGTCGGGGATAGGCCCTGCTTTTTTGTGCCCGGACTTCGGTCGACGACGGTCACGTCCAGCCCGCATCCGTTCGCCCTGCCCGGGCACAACGACGTTCGGATGTGACGTGGCCTCAACCAACGATCAACTCGGCACCAGCGATGCCGTTGGCAGTGTCGACGAAGCCGACCCGGGCGTCGTCCTGAACCGGCTGGGTGCAGGTTCCGGGAGCGATTTGTACACGCACGACGCTGCTGGGTCGCTCTGGGATTCCGGTGACGGCCAGGTTGTCGACGATCCTGCCGGCGCGCACCGCGACATCGAAGCCGAAGACGAGGGCGGCTCCGGTGTCGGCGGTGACGATGGTGACCAGGCCCCGCCGGCCGCCGCGCGGCCGACGTCGAGCCGCTGGCGCAAGCCCGTCCTGATCGGTGCGGCCGCCCTGGTCTGCATCGTGGCCATCGCCGGCGGGGTCGTCGCGAAGATGAACAAGACCGTGACGATCTCGGTGGACGGGGTGTCACAGCAAGTCAGCACGTTGTCCGGCTCGGTGGATGGGGCGCTCGACGCCGCAGGTGTCACGGTGGCTGAACACGACACGCTCGCACCGGCCGCCGACGCGGAGATTTCCGACGGATCGCAGATCGTCGTGCAGCGCGGCCGCCTGCTGACGCTCACCGTTGACGGGGAAACCCGGCAGGTGTGGACCACCGCTACGACAGTCGAGGACGCCCTTGCCCAACTGGGCCAGGATCCGTCCGCGTTCAAGCTGTCGGCCGACCGCTCCCGCACGATCCCGCTGGGCGGGCTGACGGTGTCGGCCGACACTCTGCATACCGTCACCGTGACCAATGGTGCCGCCCCGGCGACGTACACCAGCGCGGCCAAGACCGTCGGAGATCTGTTCACGGAAATCGGGTTCACACCGAGCGCCGCTCAGCGTGTCACCCCCGCGACCACTACGGCCTTGACCGAGGGCGCAGCCATCACCGTCATCACGCTGCCGACCGTCACGCTCGCGGTCGGCGCTGACCCGGCCACCACGACCGTGGTGGAAGGCGCCACGGTCGCCGACGCGCTGGCGGCCGCAGGTGTGGTCGTCGGTCCTGATGACACAGTTGCGCCGGCCGTTGCCACACCAGTTGCCGATGGCATGCAGATCGCCGTGACCCGGATCGCCTACGTGAGCGAGACGGCCAACGAGCCGATTGCCCAGCCGGCCGACCAGACGCAGAACGACAGCTCCATGGCCGCGGGATCCACCAGTGTGGTTCAACAGGGTCAGGCCGGTGTCGCCGAGGTGACCTATCGGACCACCGTCACCAACGGACAAAGCGGTGCGCGGGAAGAGGTTTCGCGTCGGACGGTGACCGAGGCAACGCCGACGATCACCAAGGTGGGCACCAAGCGGGCAACGGTCGCGGCAGCGGCTGCTCCGGCTGCAGCCGAAGAGGCTCCCGCCGCCGCCGCCCAGCCAGCAGCAGCAGCGCCGGCCCCGGCGCCCAGCAGCTCCGGCAGTTCGGGTGTCAACTGGGACGCCATCGCCAGGTGCGAGTCGACCAACAACTGGTCCATCAACACCGGCAACGGGTACTACGGCGGGCTGCAGTTCGATATCGGGACCTGGCTGTCCAACGGCGGCGGGCAGTACGCCCCGCGGGCGGACCTGGCAACCAGGGAACAGCAGATCGCGGTCGCCGAGACGACCTACGCCTCCCGCGGGCTTTCGCCGTGGGCCTGCGGGTACGCGGGCTGATCCAGGCAGGATGGCCCCGGTGATCCGCTCGCCGGGGTGGCACGGCAGACGGGTAATCCCAACAGCCGGGTAGTTCAGCAGAAAGGGCCCCGATCCGACGTCCGTGGATCGGGGCCCTTTCGCACCGGACCCCGTTGCAGGAGGCAGGGCGGCCGCCGACCACCAGCCGTCCTTGATCGAATGTGCGACGAACCGTAAAGAATATGCAAAATCAAAGGCGCGGAATCGCCGGGGTGAATCCCGGGTCACCGAATTGAGCTCCCAGATAACGGTCCCGAGATCAACCGCGCAGTCGCCGGCGGCCCGACCCGTTGGTGTGGCGGCGACCACATTTTCCCGGGCCGCAAGTGGTTCGAGTGTGGGACAGCGCACAATCCGAGCCGAAATGGACGTGGTGATGTGCCGGGGACCACATTCTTGGTACATCAAGCGAGTGTCAGGTACGCCACAGTTTGCGCACAGGGGGTGTCAAAACGTTGCACATCCTTTATCGTTTCGTGATAGCAGCTGGGATGGGAAATCCTCAAGCGAGTCGCATCAGGTCGTAGGGCAAGAATTTCGCCGGGTATTCACAGGAATACACACCCGCCGCCCACTACAACTACCTGCGATGTATCCAGGCGAAGACCTGATGCACAACGACGCGCTCGAGCCCTGCCCGGATTCTTCACACCTTACGGATGAAAACTTGCCTTCCAACGATGACCTCAACGGCGCCACCGATTTCGACAGCATTGATAGCAACGTCGATACCCACAGCGCAACGGCAACCGACACCCTGGAGCCGATCGCCGACAACGATGGCGACGACGTCCAGCCGTCGCACGCAGCGAAGACCGGCCGGAGCCTGCGCAAGCCGGTGCTGGTCGGCATCGCCGCGCTCGTCGTCGCGCTTGTCGCCGGCGGTGGCGTTGTCGCTGCCGCGCACAAGACGGTGTCCGTCACCGTCGATGGACAGCAGCAGGAGGTGGGCACGCTCGCCGGTTCGGTCGAGGGTGCTCTCGATTCCGCGGGCCTGACCATCGCCGAGCACGACACCGTTGCCCCCTCCGTCGACACCGCGATCTCCGATGGATCGCAGATCGTCGTCGAGCGCGGCCGGCTGCTGACCCTGACCATCGACGGGCAGACCCGCGAGGTCTGGACCACCGCGACCACCGTCGAAGAGGCCCTCGCGGAGTTGGGCCAGAACCCGGCCGCGTTCAAGCTCTCCGCTGACCGGTCCCGCCCGATCGGGGTGGAAGGTCTCGCCGTCACCGCCGACACCCTGTATGACGCAAGCGTTTCGGTCGGCGGCGCAGCTGCAGCGCCGGTGCAGTCCGCGGCCAAGACCGTCGGCGACTTCCTCACCGAGCAGGCAATTGTGCTCGGCCCGGAGGACACCGTCGATCCGGCCGTCACCACCCCGCTGAGCAACGGGCTCGTGATCTCCGTTGCCCGTGTTGCGACCACCACCGTGACCGAAGAGGCCGAGGTTGCGCAGCCCGCCGACCAGACGGTCGAGGACAGCTCGCTGGCCGACGGGTCGTCCACCGTGACCCAGCAGGGTTCGCCCGGCAAGGACTCAGTCACCTACCAGGTGACCACCGTCAACGGTGCGCAGACCGCCAAGAACGAGGTCGGCCGCACGCCGATCACGCCGGCCGTCGCCAGCGTCATCACTGTCGGCACCAAGCAGGAGAGCGCGCCCAGCAGCTCGTCGTCCAGCAGCAGCTCGTCTGACAGCAGCTCGTCGTCGGCGGACAGCAGCTCGTCGTCCAGAGTGCGGCTCCGGTCTCTTCCGGTTCGTCGGGTATCAACTGGGACGCGATTGCCAACTGTGAGTCGACCAACAACTGGTCGATCAACACCGGTAATGGTTACTACGGTGGCCTGCAGTTCGATAGCGGTACCTGGCTCTGCAATGGTGGCGGGCAGTACGCCCCGCGCGCCGACCTGGCCACCCGCGAACAGCAGATCGCCATTGCCGAAAACACCGCTGCCAGCCGCGGCACCTCGCCGTGGGCCTGTGGCGGTGCCGGCTGATCGAGCCGGACTCCTCATTGAACTGAAACCTAGATACAGCACCGAGAGCCCCGATCCGTCCGACGGATCGGGGCTCTCGTGTCTCGACGGTGTTGCTCGACGCGACTTCCACGGTTCGGTCAAATCCGATGCAACGAAAGGTCCATTTTGCCTGGTGAACGACCATTGATGCAATTCGATGATCAGAATAAGTTCGATGTGACCCATGCAACGCTTGAATTACCACGCATGGAGGTTGCCAAAAAGAGGCGCGGACGTTACTGTTTTGTGATAGTAGCCGGGATGGAAATAAGTACCCCGGGGTCTACGCAGGGCAGGCAATCGAGCAAGTAATCCGGATCGGCCGACGGTGATCCGCGAGCTCGAATGGGGCCTTCCCGATGTGAACGGCACCTTCCTGCTGAACCGGGTGTACATCGGCCAAGCCGCGGCTGCCCCTGCCCCTGCCCGGGATCAACGAGCCCCCCATCGGATGTGACGTGAACGAGCGCCCCGACAACGTTGGCGACGCGGACAAGACACCGCTGACCGACGACCTGATCGACAGCACTCAACTGACGGCCGACCAGGTCGATATCGATAGTGCCGACCCCCGCAGACGACAGCGCCCGCCTGCCCCGGCGGTGCCCGTCGACTCGCCGGCCTGCCCTGCGCCGCAAGGTCGCTCCTGGTCGCCGCAGCACTGCACCATCGGGCTGCTGGCGGTCGGCGGCGGAACGGCTGCTTCGCTGGCCAAGCACGTCACCATCACGGTGGACGGCGAGCAACGGGAGGTCACCACCCTGGCCGGGTCGGTGGAGGGCGCACTGTCCACCGCCGGCCTGCAGACCGGCGAGCATGACGTCGTCGCCCCGGCCGTCGACACGCAGATCTCCGACGGTTCGCAGATCGCCCTGGAGCGGGGCCGCCTGCTCACGCTGACCATCAACGGTCAGCAGCGGGACGTCTGGACGACGGCAGACACCGTCGAAGAAGCGCTGGTCCAACTCGGACAGGATCCGAACGCGCTGCGCCCTGTCCGCCGACCGCTCGCGGCAGATCCCGCTCGACGGTCTGGCCGCTGACGGCCAACGCCCTGCGCACCGTCTCGGTGTCCGATGCCGGCGCAGCCGCGGTCTCCGTGTCCACCGGCGCCGCCACCGTCGCCGACGTACTCACCGATCAGGGCATCACCCTGTCGCCGACCGACACCGTCACGCCCGCCGTGACGACCCCCGTCGACGGACGGCCTGCAGATCGCCATCACCCGGGTCGCGGTCACCACCGTGACCGAGACCGTCGCCGTGGCGCCGACCGACCAGCAGGTCGACGACCCGGCCCTGGACAAGGGCACCACCGTCGTCGCCGTCGCTGGTACCCCGGGTTCACAGCAGGTCGTCACCCAGGTCACCACCGTCAACGGCGCCGAGACCGCGCGCCAGGAGGTCTCCACGGACCACCGTCACCGAGCCGACACCCAACCAGGTGCACGTCGGTTCCAAGTCCACCCTTGACGTCCAGGGCAGCCGGGTCTTCTTCCACGACACCGAGTTCGGCGTCAACTGGGACGGGCTGGCCTACTGCGAGTCCACCAACAACCCGAACGCGGTGAACAACCCGTCCGGCTACCTGTCGACCTACGGGCTGTTCCAGTTCGACCTGCCGACCTGGGCCTCGGTCGGCGGCTCCGGGAACCCGGGCGACGCCACGCCCGAGGAGCAGTTGGTCCGCGCGAAGTTGCTGTACCAGTCGCGCGGCCTCGAGCCGTGGCTGTGTGGCTACGCGGCCTCCGGTCCGCCGGCGGGCTGACGCCGCACCAACAGCAGGCACAACGCAGTCAGCGAAAGGCCCCGACCACCAGGTCGGGGCCTTGTCCCGTCGTCGCTGATCGGCCGAGCGAGTTCGCTGCGTCGTCGGTCGCGGCGGATCGTGTGAGGATGGACGGTGACCGATCGTCAGCCGGTGACCCTGCTCGGTGCCGCCGAGATCCGTCGGCTCGCCGACGAACTGGACCTCCGGCCGACGAAATCGCTCGGCCAGAACTTCGTGCATGACGGCAACACCGTCCGGCGCATCGTCGCCGCAGCCGACCTGCGATCGACCGACCACGTCCTGGAGATCGGGCCGGGGCTGGGTTCGCTGACGCTCGGCCTGCTGGACGCGGTGGCCGCGGTCACCGCCGTCGAGATCGACCCGCGGCTGGCGCAGCTGCTGCCGCGGACCGTCGCCGCAGCACGCTCCACGCCGTTCCGCGGCACTGCAGGTCATCACCGCCGACGCGTTGCACATCACCGGCGATCGGCTCGCGCTGCTCGACCCGGATGTCGCCGCACCGGCGGACCCGACGGCGCTGGTCGCAAACCTGCCGTACAACGTCGCCGTGCCGGTGCTGCTCCATCTATTGGCCGAGGTGCCGACGCTGCGCCGGGTGCTGGTGATGGTGCAGGCCGAGGTCGCCGACCGGCTGGTGGCCGGGCCCGGGTCGAAGATCTACGGCTCGCCCAGCGTGAAGACCGCCTGGTACGGGACCGCCCGCCGCGCCGGTTCCATCGGTCGGTCGGTGTTCTGGCCGGTGCCAGGCGTGGATTCGGCGTTGGTCGCCTTCGAACGCCGGGACCACCCACGAACGGACGACCGGGCCGCGGTGTTCGCCGTCATCGACGCTGCCTTCGCCCAGCGCCGCAAGACCCTCCGCTCGGCTCTGTCCGAGTGGGCGGGGTCGGCCGCGTACGCCGAAACCGTGCTGAAACGGGCGAAGGTGGACCCGTCGGCCCGCGGCGAGGTGCTGACCGTCGACGACTTTTGCCAGGATCGCCGCCGCGCTGGAGGCCATCGACGCGGTCGAGCACGAATGACGTCGTACCCACCGCCGACGGCAGCGAGCCCCGTGGTCCGGGTCCGGGCCCCGGCGAAGATCAACCTGCATCTCGCGGTCGGCGACGTCCGACCGGACGGCTACCACGATCTGGTCACCGTGTTCCACGCGGTCGACCTGGCCGACGAGCTGACCATCACCTCGGCCGATCGTCATTCGGTACGGACGACCCCGGCCGTCGGTGTGCCGGTCGGCGCCAAGAACCTCGCCGGGATGGCGGCGCGGATGCTCGCCAAGCGCAGTCGGTGCCGGCGGACCGGTTGCCATCGAGATCGCCAAGCAAATCCCGGTCGCCGGGCGGCATGGCCGGCGGAAGTGCCGACGCAGCAGGCACTCTCGTTGGCTGTGCAGCCTTGTGGGGACTGGAGATGGCGCGCGGTGAGCTCGCCCAGATCGGCGCCGAACTGGGCGCGGACGTCCCTTTCGCGCTGACCGGAGGAACGGCCGTCGGGACCGGTCGCGGTGACCTGCTGTCGCCGGTGCTGGCCCGCACCCCGCTGCACTGGGTGCTCGCGCTGGCCGATGACGGACTGTCGACGCCCGCGGTGTTCGCCGAGTTGGACCGGCTGCGGGCGATGGGGGAGCCCGGCAAGTCGGATCCGCTCCGAGTGGGCCCGGTCGATGCCATGCTGTCCGCGTTGGCCAGCGGCGACCCGGGGGCGGTGGCCGCCGCGCTCGGCAACGACCTGCAGGCCGCAGCCATCTCGCTGCAGCCGGGGCTGCGTCGGACCCTCCGGGCCGGGCTCGCCGCGGGCGCGCTGGGCGGCCTGGTGTCCGGCTCCGGTCCCACCGTCGCCCTGCTGTGTGCCGACGCGGAGTCCGCGGGCGGCGTCGCTGCAGAGCTAGCCGGCTCCGGGACCTGTCGGACGGTTCGGATGGCCGCCGGTCCGGCGCCGGGAGCCCGGATTGTCGGCGCGGCAACTGGAGCACGGCACTGACGATCCGCCGCTGGCAACCAGGGACGCATCGGGGCGGCAGACTATGAGGGGCACACGATCACGAATGGGCAGTCACGACCACTGATGGGGATTCACAACTGATGGCGAATCTCGTCAATATCGAGGCAGCGAGCGTCACGCACGGCATCCGGACCGTGCTCGACCGGGTATCGCTGGGTGTGCAGACGGGCGACCGGATCGGTGTGCTCGGCCTCAACGGGTCTGGTAAGACCACCCTGCTGCGGCTGCTGGCCGGACTCGACACTCCCGACACCGGGCGGGTTTCCAGTCAACGGGGCACGACGGTGGCGTTCGTCTCGCAGAGCACCGACCTGCCGAAGGACAGCACCGTCAAGGACGCGGTGCTGCACACCTTCGGTGACGCCGAGCATTCCTGGGCGTCGGACAGCGCGGTGCGGGGCGTGCTGACCGGCCTCGGCCTGCGGGACATCGGGCTGGACTCCATCGTCGGCACCCTGTCCGGCGGCGAGCAGCGACGGGTCGCGCTGGGTGCGGCCCTGGTCACCGACGCCGACCTGCTGCTGCTCGACGAACCGACCAACCACCTCGATATCGAGGCCGTCGCCTGGCTCGCCGACTACCTGCTCACCCGCTCCGGTGCGGTGGTCGCCGTCACCCACGATCGCTGGTTCCTGGACGCGATGGCGACGACCACCTGGGAGGTCGTCGACGCAGCGGTGCTGGGCCGCGAGGGTGGTTACTCCGACTGGGTTTTCGCCCGCGCCGAACGGCTGCGCCTGGATCAGGCCGCCGAGGAACGCCGAAAGAACCTGGCACGCAAGGAATTGGCCTGGCTGCGCCGCGGGCCGCCGGCCCGCACGTCCAAGCCGCGGTATCGAATCGAGGCCGCAGAGGCACTGATCGCCGGCGAACCCGAACCGCGAAACTCCGTGGAGCTGCATGCCTTTGCCCGCCGCCGGCTCGGCAAGGACGTGTTGGAGCTCAAGGACGTCACCGCAACGGTGACCGCGGTCGACGGCACCGAACGGACGCTGCTCGACCACGCCACCTGGCTGGTCGGGCCGGGGGATCGGATCGGCGTCGTCGGCATCAATGGCTCCGGCAAGTCCACCCTGCTGCGCACGCTGGTCGGCGAACGGCCGCCGGTCAGTGGACTGGTCAAGATCGGGACCACCGTGCGGATGGGGTACCTGTCGCAGGAGGTCGCGGAACTGCCCGGCGAGCTGCGGCTGCTGGAGGCCGTCACCCAGATCGCGGGCGTGGTGGAACTCGGCGGCAAGACGCTGACCGCCGGCCAGCTCGCGGAGCGTTTTGGGTTCACCAAGAACCACCAGTGGACCAGGGTCGCCGAACTGTCCGGTGGCGAGCGGCGCCGCCTGCAACTGCTGCGGATCCTGATGGACGAGCCCAATGTGCTGGTGCTCGACGAACCCACCAACGACCTGGACACCGACACGCTGGCGGCGCTCGAAGATCTGCTGGATTCCTGGCCCGGCACGCTGCTGGTCGTCAGCCACGATCGGTATCTGATCGAACGGATCGCCGACACGATCGTCGCGCTCTTCGGTGACGGCCGGATCACCCATCTGCCGGGCGGCGTCGACGAGTATCTACGCCGGCGGGCCGCCGACCAGGCCGCAGCGGCGCCGGCAACCCCGGCCCGACCGGCCGCGGGTGTCCCAGCCGGCCCGGCCGGTCCGGTCACCGAGCAGGCAACGGCGGTGCTGGATCCACTCCAGCAACGGGCCCTGCGGAAGGACCTGCAGCGCCTGGAGCGGCGGATGGAGTCGTTGCAGCGCAAGGAAAAAGAACTCCACACCAAGCTGGCGGCCGCGGGTGCCGACTACGCGGCGGCGGCCGAGATGTCGGCGGCCCTGAAGGCTTTGGGCGCCGAGGTCTCCGAAGTCGAGACCGACTGGATGGCGGTCGCCGAGAACCTGGAGAACGGCTGACAGCCGACCCCTAATCCGATAGCCAGCTGTGCATCCGGACCGCGGTACCGGCACTGTTCGAGCGGACCTGCACCAGGTCGCAGAGTTCGTTGGCCAACCGGATGCCGCGGTCCCGGGACTGGGTGGACAGCGCCGGGCCGCGTCCCACCAGGAGGTCCTCGATCGTGCCGTGATCGCGCACCTCACAAATCAACGACGACGGGTCCTGCCACAGCCGGATGTCCACTGCCGCGCCGGAATTGCGGGTGCCGGCGTTCGCTACTTCGTCAACGGCCGCCGCCAGCTTCGCCGAACGGCAGGCGGGCAGACCGGCGGCGGCGGCGGCACCGAACACCCGGGTGGCCACGTCCCCGTCGTCGGTGATCGTGATGCTGATCGTCGGGTGGACAGGCTCTGGGAGGTTCGCCGCAAAGAGCGCCATCGCATGCGAGGTGTGGTCCTCGGTCGAATCCGCGGCCTCCCCGGATCGGTGGCCCGGCCCGCCGACGTGCGGGTGACCGCGCAGGGCTTCGTCGATGACGTCCTGGTCGAGCGCGGTGACGTCATAGGGGCACATCAACCACAGTGGGGTGTCCGGGTCAACGGCGAGGTTCAGCAGCGCCTCGTGCAGCTGGGCCTCGACGATCTCCGATGTCCGCCGGCCGTGCCAGATGGGTTCCCCGACGCCGCGAATCGGCCGGCCATCCGTCCCGGCGACGAAGTCGCGCCAGGCGGGGATGATGCTGGCCGGATTACCACCGAGGACGGCCATGTCCAGCAGCACCACCCGCGAGGCGTCATCGCCCAGGGCGCTGCGCACGGCGGTCAGGCGTGGTTCGGCAATGGCGACCATCACCGGCTGATCGAGGGCCAGACCGTCAAGGATGAAGGGGATGACCTGGTCGAGGAACCCGTCGGTTCCGCTGTAGAACACACACTCGTGGCGGTAGCTGCTGTGCGCGAACTGCGGCCAGTGCGCGGCCGATGCCGCGGTCGTGCTGCGCCACCGGTCGTCGCCCGCCGGGTCGGGATTCCTCCTTGGCTCTCCGCGACGCTGGAATGGAATGGCCTGCGTCACTCGCTCGGGGAAGGCAGGGAACTCCGGAAGGACGCCCGACGTACTGGTGCCGGACCGATCCCGGTGCGTTCGAGTGGGGTCGTCGGTGATGACGTCCGACTGCTCCGAGGAGTTGGCGCCGACCAGCCGAAGGTGCCCGCGGGACCGTTTCGGAATGAACGTGTGGGTCGTGGCGACCACCAGTTCGACGAGTGCAAGTGGCGGCTTGACCAACCCGTGATCGACTGCGGCATGGGCAATGACCTGATCGAGCACGCTCTGATCGTCTGCCCCGGTGAAGACGTGGGCGCAGCCCGGAATGATGTCCTGGCAGGCAAATCTCTTCATCGCGCCCCCTGTCCCCTGTGCAATCTCCGGCCCCGAGTCAGTAGGCCCCCGCCCGTCAAGCCCGGTGTCTTGGCAGGTCCAGTCTGCCCGAAGTTCTGGTCCCGATGGTCACGCACGGGAATCCATGAGCCGTTCGGCCGAAGGTCTACGCAATCGGCCTAACACCTGGGGAGGCTATCTCGTCAAGAACGGCATCAGGGCTGCGGCGAATGCCTGCGGATCACTGGCATGTCCACGCTTGGCGCCTGCCAGATCCACCCTCGTCGCGTCGGGGATGGCGCCGGCGAGCAGGTCGAGCAACGCCCTGTCCCCGGCATCGGTGGCGCCCCCGATGATCAACGTGGGTGCGGTGATCTGCGACAACGATTCCCACCACATCGGGTCGGCCATGGCCAGCTGGTCCAGCACCGCCCTGGCGCGGGCGAAACCGGCCATGTTCTGCTTGATCCGGCCGCGGCGCAGCGTCGTCATCGCGCCGTTGATCGCCATCCCGGGTGCCATTCGGCTGCTGACCGGTGGTCCCGAACGGGGCGGCAGCAGGGGATTTTCCAAGACCAGGCTGGCGACCAGTTGGGGGTCCTTGGCGGCAACGCTGGCCGCCAGGTAGCCGCCGAAACCACAGCCGACCAGGTCGATGGGGTCGGTCGTCAACTGTTCGATGAGGCGATGGAGGTGATCGATGAACGCGGCAAGGTCTGACCCGCGGACCGGGTCGCAATGCCCGGTCCCGGGTAGGTCGACCGCAACGATTTGCCGGTCCTGTTCGCACACCGCGCCCGTCAGGCATTCCCACGTGGCAGCGGACGACCCGAGGTCAGGCAGCATCAGCACCGGGGTCCCGGTCCCGTTGGAATAGATCCGGACGTCCCGCTCGTCGATGACCAGGTCGTAGATCGCACTGAAAGCCATTCAGGCATCGTCTCATCCCGCGGGCATGCTTCGGCCTCACGGCTTGCTGCCTCTGCATCGTCCCGCACGACGGCTCCGCCCCGATGAGCCGTCATCGGGAAGGATCCCGCTGCTGTGGGCCGCGCCCCGCGCCGCCGGATCCTTCACGCTCGACGTACTGGAACGGGCCCGGCTCGCGTCTGAAGCCGTCTTCAGGACTGGCGTGCCTTACGGTGTCGGGGATGAGTGCCTTCACTGATGCTCTGCGCAGCGCGGCGCAGGGCGATGCCGGAATGACGACTGGCGAGCCCAACGACCCGATCCGCACCACCTGGGCCCAGGTGCATGCCGCGGCGAGCGCAGGCGCGCGGGAGCTGGTGGCCAACGGCGTGCGGCCGGGCGACGCGGTGGCCATTCTGGCGGCCAAGCCCTTCGAGGTGGCCCCCGTTGCCCAGGCGGCGTGGCTCGCGGGGGCGTCGGTCACGATGCTGCACCAGCCGACCGCCCGAACGAACCTGGCAACCTACGCGGCCGACACGGCAGCGGTACTGGCCCTGATCGGCGCCAAGGCCGCCGTGCTGGGGGAACCCTTCACCGACTTCGTGGAAATGTTGGACGGGTCCGGCGTCAAGGCGTTCACGGTTGACCAGCTGGTGGCGCAGCCCGGTGGTGCCGCACCGGATGTCGAAATCACCGAGGACAGCACCGCCCTCCTGCAGCTCACCTCCGGGTCGACGTCCACCCCCAAAGCCGTGCAGATCACCCACCGCAATCTCTGGGCCAACATCGGGTCCATGTGCGCGAGCGCCGGGATCAAACCCGGTGAGGTGATGGTTTCCTGGCTGCCGCTGTTCCACGACATGGGCATGGTCGGGTTCCTGACCCAGCCGATGTGCAAGGGCATCGAGTTGGTCACCGTCACGCCGCCGGATTTCCTGTCCTCCCCGCTGCTGTGGCCGAAATTGATCAGCAAGTATTCCGGAACCATCACGGCCGCACCGAATTTCGCGTACGCCTTGACCGCGAAGGTGCTGGCTCGGCCGGCCATCCAGGACACGGACCTGGACCTGTCGACGCTGCGGTTCGCGCTGAACGGTGCGGAGCCGATCGACGTCGCCGCGGTGCACGCATTCCTGGACGCGGGCAAACGGTTCGGGTTGCCATCGACGGCGGTGGTCTGCGCCTATGGGATGGCGGAGGCAACGCTGGCCGTTTCCTTCCATCAGTGGGGCACACCGCTGCGGGTCGACACGGTGCTGGCGACGGAACTCGAGCACGAGCAGCTGGCTGTCCCAGTGGACCAATCGAGCACGGCGGAGGCACCGACCCGGTCGTTCCCGGTCCTTGGTCCGCCGTTGGACGGTATCGAGGTGGCGGTGGTCGGCGAGGGTGGTGTGCACCTGGCCGAGCGGCAGGTCGGGGTGCTGCATCTACGCGGCGAGGCCGTCACCGAGCAATACCTGACGGTGGATGGCCCTCAGTCGACCAGGGGAGCGGACGGTTGGCTGGATACCGGCGACCTCGGCTATCTGATCGACGGTGAGGTGGTGATCTGCGGCCGCGTCAAGGACGTCATCATCATGGGCGGCCGGAACATCTATCCGACCGATGTTGAACGGGTTGCCGAAGGCGTCGAGGGGGTGCGGGCCGGCAACGCGGTCGCGGTCCGCTGGACGGCGTCGGGCGGCCGCGAGTCGTTTGCGTTGGCCGTCGAATCCCGGCAGGCCGCCGACCCGGCGGAGGCCGAGCGGATCGCCGCGGACGTCCGGTCAGCGGTGACTGCCGCGATCGGAGTTCGCCCGGCCCAGGTCACGGTGCTGCCGGTCGGCAGCCTGCCCAAAACGCCGTCGGGCAAGCTCAAACGCTCCGCGGCGGCCGCCCTGATCAGCTGACGGCTCGCCAACCTTGTTCGCGCGGATCATCTTGCGCTGCGCGGCTCGATCCGGGCCGAATGTGATTGGTGGGGCTGCAGTCAACGAGTTCGGCCGCGCGGCGCGCCTACGCCCCGTGCAGCTGATTCTGGGTCGCGTCGAGGCCGAATTCGATCAGCAGCTCCACTGCGTCGGCGGCGTGCTCCAGGTCGACGCCCAGCTCCTTGCGCTCGACCGACGAAAAGTCCTGCAGCACGAAGTCCGCGGCATCCATCCGGCCAGGCGGCCGGCCGATGCCGAAGCGCACTCGCAAATAGTCCTTGGTGCCAAGGGATGTCGAGATCGATCGCAGGCCGTTGTGGCCGCCCTCCCCGCCGCCGAACTTCACCCTGATGGTGGCCGGCGGCAGGTCGAGCTCGTCATGCACGGCAATGACGTGCGCCGGGTCGATGCTGAAGAACCGGGCCAGCGTCGCGGTCGCTCCGCCGGACAGGTTCATGTACGAGCGGGGTTTCGCCAGCACCACCCGGGCACCGGCGAACCGCGACTCCACGATGTCGGCGACGGCCTTGTGGTTCTTGAAACGGGCGTTGACCCGGCCGGCCAGCACGTCGGTCACCATTGCGCCGACGTTGTGCCGGTTGCCGGCGTACTGCTTGCCCGGGTTGCCCAGACCGACGACGAGGAAGGTCTCGGCCGTCATGATCAGCTCTCGGCGGCGGACTTCTCGTCACGGACGACGCCGGCCTCGGCCTCGGCCTCTTCGGTCTCGGCCTCAACCTCTTCGGCGGTCGGGGCGACCTGCACGGCGACGACAAGCGCCTCCGGGTCGGTGACCAGGGTCGCGCCCTCCGGCAGCACGACGTCGCCGGCCAGGATCTGGGTGCCGGCCTCGGCGCCCTCGATGTCGACGGTCAGGTTCTCCGGAATGCTCATCGCCTCGACCTCGATCGACAGCGTGTTCGCGTCGGTCAGCACCAGGGTGCCGGGGCCGGCCTCGCCGGTGACGACGATCGGGATGTCGACGGTGACCTTCTCACCGCGACGGATCAGCAGCAGGTCGACGTGCTCGACGTAGTCGCGCAACGGGTGCCGGACAACCGACTTCGGCAGCGCCAGCTCGTCACCGTCGGGGAACTGCAGGGTCAGCACCGTGTTCGCGCCGCCCTTGAGGGCGTGCGAGAAGTCGCGGGCCGGCAGCGACAGGTGGCGTGGGTCCGTGCCGTGGCCGTACAGGACGGCGGGGATCTTGCCGGCGCGACGGGTGCGGCGCGCGCCACCCTTGCCGAACTCGGTGCGGATCTCGGCGAGCAAGCGAACCTCAGACACGTGCGGACTCCTTGACAAGCTTCAATCAGTGACATGTGATGACAATGATCAGACTGGGCGGTGATGGACAATGCAGTTAGCGGTGGGACGTCATCGACCCGGCGAAAGACACGGGGGGACAAACCCACCGCGCCGAATCACGGCAGATCCACTGAAGTACTGCAGCTGGATCGCCCTCGCCGAGGCAACCCCACCACCTTACCCGCCGGGCAGGATCCGCCCAAACCGGCGAGATCGGCCTCGAAGAAGTCAGCGCCCGACGAGGGTGACGGAGAACTGATAGTGGCTCGGCCGGTAGACGTGCCGTCCCCATTCGACGACCTTGCCGGTGTCGTCGTTGGTGATCCGCTCCATCGTCAGCAGCGGGCTCTGCATCGGCTCGTTCAGCCACCTGCATTCGTCGGGCGTGCCCTCCCGCGCGCCGATCCGCTGTTTCGCGACCTTCATCCGAACCCCGGCGGTCCGCATCAGCTGGTAGAGGCCGAGCTTGGCCAGATCGCCGCCGCCGATGTCCACCAGTTGGTGTGGCAGGTAGTTGTCCAGGATCGCCAGTGGTTTGTTGTCCGTGTAGCGGACTCGGCGCAGGTGCAGCACCGGGTGTCGGCGGGGCAACTTCAGGGCCGCCGAGACGTCGTCGGACGCCGGGAATGACCTCGTTCGTCAGGACCGCGGTCCTCGGGTGTTGATCGGCGCGTGCCAGGTCATCGAAGAGACTGGTGAGTTGCACGGTTCGGTTGATGGGGCCTTGGACGACCTGGGTTCCGACGCCGCGTTTGCGGACCAGCACACCCTTGTCCACGAGTTCCTGGATGGCACTTCGCATAGTGGGCCTGGACAGCCCGAACCGGTCGGCGAGGCCGATCTCGTTGCCCAGCAACGAACCCGGCTCCAGGCGGCCGTCCTGAATTGCCTGGTGGATCTGCTCGGCCATCTGGTGGTACAGCGGAATCGGGCTCGATCGGTCGAGGTCGGCACTGAATGAAGTGATGACGGCTCCTCGATCGGCTGCATTGCGTCTCGAGTGAGAATAGCATGTCAGAATGTCATAACAAAGCCGGTTGAGAGGCTTAGGTGGATTCCGTGCTGGGGGCGGCGGCGAGCCAGTCGAGCACCTCGTCGGTGTGCTGGCCGAGCATCGGTGGAGCGGTGTGTTGGCGGTGCCATTCCTCGCCGGAGGACTCGAAGAAGCGCAGTGGCGGCCCGGGCAGTTGAATCGGCCCGAGTACCGGGTGCTCGACGTCGATGAGCAGGCCCTGCGAGCGGGTCTGATCCCAATCGAAGACCTGCTGCAGGTTCTTCACCTCGCCGCTCGGTACCCCGATCGCGGCGAGCTTGGCCAACAGATCAGGGGTGGAGTAGCCGGCGAAGGCCTTCTCGATGGCGTCCCGCACCACCTCGGAATTCCGCACGCGGTCCGGATTGGTGGAGAATTCCGGTCCGCTGAGCGGGATGTCGAAGGCAGGCGCAAACCGGGCCCACAATCCCTCGGATCCGACGGCGATCTGCACGACGCCATCGGCGGAGTGGAACAGGCCGTACGGACAGATCGACGGATGATGCGGGCCTTCGGCCTTGGGGATTTCGCCGGCCACAGTCCACCTGGTGCCCTGATAGGCGTGCACGCCGACCACGCTGGCCAGCAGCGACGTGCGCACCAAGCCACCCCGACCGGTTGTCGCGCGCTCGTGGAGTTTCGCGACAACACCGTAGGCGCCGTACATCCCGGCCAGCAGGTCAGAGATCGGCACGCCCACCTTGGTCGGCGTCTCCGGGTCGGGACCGGTCATCGACATCAGACCAGCCTCGCCCTGGGCGATCTGGTCGTAGCCGGCGCGACCGCCCTCCGGGCCGTCATGGCCGAATCCGGAGATGGACAGCACCACCAGTGCCGGGTTGAGTTCGGTCAGCCGCTCCATGGTGAATCCGAGACGATCGAGCACGCCTGGCCGGAAGTTCTCCAGCAGCACGTCGCTGCGGCGCACCAGTTCGGTCAAAGCGGCCCGGCCGTCGGCGCTCTTCAGATCGAGGACGACGGATTGCTTGTTGCGATTGCAGGACAGGAAATAGGTGGAAATGGTCTTGCCGGCCTCGTCGCCGGTGGTGACGGATGTCGATTCGGTCGGTGGGCCGACGAAAGGCGGGCCCCAGCCGCGGGTGTCGTCACCGTTGCCCGGCGTCTCCACCTTGATCACCCTGGCGCCCAGATCGGCCAGCATCATCGCTGCGTGCGGGCCGGCCAACGCCCTGGTCAGGTCGACGACGGTGATATCGGCCAACGGTCCGCCATTCACGGCTACCTCCAAGGGCGTTCGACTCAGCAGCCATTGCTCAGTCTTGTTCAGCCTGTCAGACCGGCCACCTCAGTGCGGCGGCCGGTCTGTCCCACACCGGGGCGTTGACAGCTACTTGATCTTGACGTTGATCTGCTTGATCTGGGTGAACGACTCGAGAGCGCCCTCGATCGAGAACTCGCGCCCGATTCCGCTTGTCTTGTAGCCGCCGTACGACTGGCCGATGACCTGCCCGCCGCCTTGGTTGACCTGAATCCAGCCGGACTCGATCCGGTGCGCGGTGTCCAGGGCGTCGGTCAGGTTGTTCGACCAGATGTAGGCGCCGAGGCCGTAATGCGAATCATTGGCCATCTTGATGACATCTTCCCGGTCCGTCCAGGGAATCGCGACCAGTACCGGCCCGAAGATTTCTTCCTGGGCAATGCGCCAGGTGTTGTCGACACCGGCGAAAATGGTCGGGCCGGTGTAGAAGCCGTCCAATCCATCGCCGGCGAATTCGGTGCCGTCGAGCGGTACCGTCACTCCTGGCTGCGACTTTCCGTCCGCGATATAGCCGAGCACGGATTCGTACTGCTTTTCGTTGATGATCGAACCCATGTCGGTGGCCTCGTCCAGCGGGTCGCCAACCTTGAGGGCCTTGACCTTTTCCACCAGGGCGGCCAGGAAGGTGTCGTAGACGTCGGCGTGGATGAACAGCCGGGACCCAGCCGTGCAGGACTGACCCTGCCGGGTGAACCGCATGGCGGTCAGCACGCCGGCTGCGGTGGCGTCGATGTTCTCCGGGGTTGCCGCATCCGGAAAGACGATATTCGGGACTCTTGCCGCCGAGCTCGAGAGAGACGTGAGCCAAACGCTTTCCGGCCTCTTCGGCGACGTGCATGCCGACGCCGGTCGATCCGGTGAACGACACCTTGTCAACGTCAGGATGTTGCAACAGGGCCTCGCCGATCACCGAACCCTTGCCGGTGACGACGTTCAGCACGCCCGGCGGCAGGAATTCAGAGGCGATTTCAGCCATTTTCAGGATGGTCAGCGGCGCTTCCTGGGCGGTCTTCAGGATCAGCGTGTTGCCGGCCGCCAATGACGCGGGGGTCTTCATTCCGGCGATCATCAATGGGGAATTCCAGGGCAGGATTCCGGCAACAACACCGAGCGGCTCGCGCCGGGTGTACTGCAGTTGATCGTCCCCGGCCGGCAAGACAGTTCCCTTGAATTCGCCGGCCACGCCGCCGAAGTAGCGGAAGAGATTGACCAGGGTCTGGGATTCCGGGCGCGCCTGGGTGCGCAGCGCATTTCCGGTATCGGCCGCGGTGAGCAGCGCCAATTCCTCGGCACGTTCTTCCAGGGCATCGGCAATGCGCAGCAGGGCCTTCTGTCGGTCCTTGAAATGCATCGCCCGCCACGCGGGGAAGGCGGCCCGGGCGGCCTTGACGGCGCGATCAGCGTCGGCGACGCCGCCGACGGGAACGCGGGCCAGCACGGTGCCACGGTGGCCGGGGGACACCACGTCACTCCAGCTGCCGTCCAGGGCGGGAACCCATTCACCGCCGATCAGCATCGGCTGGTCGGGGATGACGGCCGCAGTCGCCTGCGGCGTCGTGAGCGTCGTTGCCACGGATTCCTCCATCGTCGCGCCGTTGCCGGGCGCATTCCACCGGCCCGGCACGGGCCTGTTGAGTTGTGCAACTGGTCTGGTCGGGTGGCGCCACACGCTTGTGACGGCCCTCGGGTGGTCGATCTCAGAATACTTTGTTAGGACATACTGTCAATAGCCCGGCATCAGCGAAGTTGAGATGAAGCTACCGACATGGTTGATTGCCGGCGACGAGTGGGTGGTCGATCGGCCCGGATCGAGGTCAATCGGTGTGGTGCCTCCGGACGGCAGCGCCAATGGCACGTCTCAGTGATCGACGAGAGTGACTTCGAAGGAGTACTGGCTGGCCCGATAACAGTGCCGACCCCACTCGACGGGGCGGCCGGAATCGTCGTGCGCCGCCCGCTCCATTGTCAGCACCGGACTGCCGCGCTTCTCGCCCAACAGGTTGCACTCTTCGGGAGTGCCTGTCCTGGCACCGATCCGCTGTTTGGCCACCCGAATGTTCACCCCCTTCTGCCGCATCAGCTGGTACATCCCGCGGGCTGCCAGGTCCATCTGTCCAAGACTGATCAGATCAGCGGGCAGGAAGTTCTCCATGATGGCGAGCGGCTCGCCGTGTGCGAACCGCAGGCGGCGAAGGTGCAGGACTTCGCTGCCCGTTGCCACTGCCAGCATCACCGCAACCTCGTCGGTGGCGATCACCACCTCGTTGGCCAGCACGACCGTTGTCGGCGTCTGGTGGTGGTTTGCCAAATCGTCGAACAGGGACGTCAACTCGACCGGTCGGGTGACCTGACCGTGCACGACCTGCGTGCCGACCCCGCGCTTGCGCACCAGTAGGCCCTTGTCGACCAATTCCTGGATGGCCCGGCGCATTGTGGGGCGGGAAAGGCCGAATTGTTCGGCCAGGCTGATCTCGTTGTCCAGCCGGTCGCCGGGGGCGAGATCACCCTCGTTGATGGCATGCTCGATCTGCTGAGCGACCTGGAAGTACAACGGGACCGGGCTGGAACGATCCAGGTCTACAAAGAGCTCGGTCATCGAACCTCCCCACCACGTTGTGGGCTGATACTAGTACACGTCAGCCCGACATGAATATGACTGTATGTCCTATCAAAGTCTTGACAGATGGCTGTCGAGCGGCCAGAGTCACTTCTCGTTACGGCGACGCCGCCGTCCGGACTCTTTTCTCCAGATGGCGCCGCAGGAACCGTGGACATTCGCGGCAGGCCCGGTGAAGAGAACGGAAGGACCCTCAGTGGCCGAGCATTTCGAGGTTTTGACCATGGGAAGGGTCGGCGTCGACCTCTATCCCCTGCAGGACAATGTGGGGCTGGAGGACGTCGAAACCTTTAGCAAATCGGTCGGCGGCAGCGCCGGCAACGTGGCCATTGCGGCCGCCAAGCATGGCCGCCGCGCGGCGTTGATCTCCCGAACCGGACCTGATGCGTTCGGCCGGTTCGTGCACAAGGCGCTGCGGGAGATGAATGTCGACGATCGGTACATCACCGAACTCCCCGACCTGCTCACCCCGGTGACCTTCTGCGAGATGTACCCGCCTGACCATTTCCCGTTGCTGTTCTACCGGTTGCCGATCGCGCCGGATCTGGTGATCCACCCGGAAGAACTCGACCTGGATGCGATCGCGGACGCCGACATCTTCTGGACAACGGTCACCGGGCTGTCCCAGGAGCCGAGTCGCGTCGGCGCATCACGCGGCCTTTCAGGCCAGGGCCAAGCGGCCGATGACCATCCTGGATCTCGACTATCGGGAGGTCTTCTGGAGCGATCCCGCGCTCGCGTCCCGAGAGGTGCGCAAGGCCTTGCCGCACGTCACCATTGCCATCGGCAACAAGGAAGAATGCGAAATCGCCGTTGGTGAAACCGATCCCATGCGGGCAGGCAAAGCGCTGCTGGACGCCGGTGTCGAATTGGCGATCGTCAAGCAGGGCCCGAAGGGTGTACTGGGGATGACCAAGGACACCGTGGTCGAGGTGCCGCCGACGCCCATCTCGGTGATCAACGGGCTCGGCGCGGGGGACAGCTTCGGTGGCGCCTTCTGTCACGGGCTGCTCTCCGGCTGGGACCTGGAAACCATTCTCCGGTTCGGGAACGCGGCCGGCGCCATCGTGGCGACCCGTCGGGAATGTTCAACGGCCATGCCGACGACCGAAGAGGTCGAGGCACTCGTACGAGAGGTCCAGAATGTCTGATCTGGCGACCGCAACGCCGACAACGACTGGCACTTCGTTGGTCTCGGGTGCAACGAACCGTGAGCGGTACGCGGCGCTCACCGACCTCCGCGTGCACGACCCCGAGGCGATCCGGCGGGCCGCTGACGCCCGCACCAAGCGCAGTCTCAGCGGCGAGGACGGCCGGCTGATGATCATCGCTGCCGACCACCCGGCCCGGGGCGCCAATGGCGTCGGCGACAGGCCGCTGGCCATGGGTAACCGGATCAGCCTGCTGGAGCGGCTCGAAACGGCCTTGGCCAGGCCGGGTGTCGACGGTCTGCTGGCCAGCCCCGACATCCTGGAGGACCTGCTGCTGCTCGGTGCGCTCGAGGGCAAGGTGGCGATCGGCTCGATGAACCGCGGTGGCCTGCAGGGTGCCTGCTTCGAGCTCGACGACCAGTTCACCGGGTATGACGCCCAGGCCTGCGCCGACATGGGCCTCAACGGCGGCAAGACACTGACCCGCATCGCGCTGGACGACCCGGGCACGTTGAACACCATGACGGCAACAGCGAAGGCGATCAACGAGCTGGCCGACCTGAAGCTGATGGCGATGGTGGAGCCGTTCTGGTCCTCCCGGGTGGACGGCAAGGTCCGCAACGATCTGTCCGCCGACGCCGTCATCAAGTCGGTCGGCATCTGCAGCGCCCTCGGCCGCACGTCGGCCTACACCTGGATGAAGCTTCCGGTGGTGCCGGAAATGGACCGGGTGATGGACTCGACCACCCTGCCGACCCTGCTGCTCGGTGGCGACCCGGACACCAGCCCGGAGGAGACCTTCGCCGCCTGGCGGGCCGCCCTCGCGCTGCCGTCCGTGCGTGGGCTCGTCGTCGGCCGGACCCTGCTGTACCCGGCGGACGACGACGTCGCCGGTGCTGTCGACACCGCCGCGTCGATGGTGCGGTGATCACAGACGTGTCAGCCTTTATCGAAAAACCCGCCTCGGCAACGATTCCCGCGTCATCGGGATCCGGTCGCCTGTACCTGCCGGATGGGTCCACCGCGCAAGGGCCATTCGATCTGGTCATCACCCCGGAATCGGCAGGCTGGGGGTATTCGAGCCTGCGGGTGGTGACGCTGGCCCCCGGCGGCTCGCTGGAATTCGACACCGAATCGGACGAGATGATCGTGCTGCCGCTCAGTGGTGGCGTCGATGTCACCATCGGCGACACCACGTTCGAGTTGGCCGGTCGGGAGAGCGTGTTCACTGCGGTCACCGACACCGCCTACCTGCCGATCAACTCGCAGGTCACGCTGACCAGCAGGAACGGCGGCACCTTCGCACTACCCGGCACCCGGGTCGATCGCGCGCTGCCGTTCCGGTACCAACCGGCGTCGAAGGTCGACGTGGCGCTGCGCGGAGCCGGATCGTCGACTCGGCAGGTCAACAACTTCGGCATGGGCACTGGCATGGAATGCGTCAAGATGCTGGCCACCGAGGTGCTGACCCCGGCCTCGAACTGGTCGTCCTACCCGCCGCACAAGCATGACGAGAACAACGGCACCGAGACCGAGCTGGAAGAGATCTACTACTACAAGTTCGCCTCGACCGCCCCGGCCGGCAGTCCGGCCCGGGAAGCGAAATCCATTGGCTATCAACGGGTGTACGGCACCGACGAGCGGCCCATCGAGGTGCTGGAAGAGGTCTCCGACGGCGACACCGTGCTGGTCCCGCACGGCTGGCACGGGCCGTGCATCGCGGCGCCATCGCACCACATGTACTACCTGAACGTGATGGCCGGACCCGGCGAGGGACGAGCGTGGGGGATCAGTGATGATCCCAACCACGGCTGGGTGCGCGAGACCTGGGCCGAGCAGGCCCCCGATCAACGGCTGCCGTTCTACCTGGCGCCGTCCGCGGACTGATTCGAGCACGACACCGTTTGCGCAGCAACACTATTACTCAATTACTGATCGCTGAAAGAGGAGATTCCTGGTGAACAGCACGAGCAGCTCAACCGGCTCGGCAGGCGGCACCGCCACCGTCCGGCTGACCGTTGCCCAGGCCGTCGTGAAATTCCTGGGCCAGCAGTATTCCGAGCGGGACGGTGTGAAGCGCAAGTTCTTCGCCGGTTGTTTCGGCATCTTCGGGCACGGCAATGTCGCCGGCCTCGGCCAGGCGCTGCTGCAGTCGGAACTGCTGACCCCCGGCGAGCTGCCCTACCACCAGGGCCGCAACGAGCAGGCCATGGTGCACATCGCGGTCGGCTACGCCCGGCAGCTGGACCGGCTGCAGGCCTTCGCGGTCACCGCGTCCGTCGGGCCCGGGGCCAGCAACATGCTGACCGGTGCTGCGCTGGCCACGATCAACCGGCTGCCCGTCCTGTTGCTGCCCAGCGACATCTTCGCCACCAGGGTCTCGTCCCCGGTGCTGCAGGAGCTGGAACAGCCGTACGGGTACGACATCTCGGTGAACGACGCCTTCCGGCCGGTGTCCCGATTCTTCGACCGCGTGTGGCGGGCCGAGCAGTTGCCGGCCGCGCTGCTGGGCGCGATGCGGGTGCTGACCGATCCCGCCGAGACCGGTGCCGCGACCATCGCGCTGCCCGAGGACGTGCAGGCCGAGGCGCACGACTGGCCGGTCGACCTGTTCAAGGAGCGGGTCTGGCGGATCGCCCGGCCCGTCCCCGAGCCCGAGGTGCTCGACGCCGTTGCCGAGATCATCCGCGGCGCCAGCAAGCCGGTGATCATCTCCGGCGGCGGCGTCACCTACGCCGAGGCCAACGACGCACTGCAGGAATTCGTCGAGGCCACCGGCATCCCGATCTCCGAAACCCAGGCCGGCAAGGGCTCGCTGCCGTTCGACCACCCGCTGAACCTGGGTGCGGTCGGCGCCACCGGGAATCCGGCGGCGAACCTGTTCGCCCGGCAGGCCGACGTCATCATCGGAATCGGTACCAGGTACTCGGATTTCACCACCGCGTCCCGGACCATCTTCCAGAACCCGGACGTCAAGTTCATCAACATCAACGTCGCCTCGATCGACGCCGTCAAGCATTCCGGGCTGCCGGTGCAGGCCGACGCGAAGCGCACCCTGGAGGCGCTGACCCCGTTGCTGGCGGGCTATTCGACCGACGCGGCCTACCAGCAGGAGGCGCAGGCGAAGTCCAAGGCCTGGGACGACGAGGTGGTCGCGTCCTTCCATTCGGGATACGGCGAGCGCACGGGTCTGCTGGCCCAGGCCGAGGTCCTCGGCGCGGTCGACGAGGTGATGGAGGCCCGGGACGTCGTGGTCTGCGCGGCCGGTTCGTTGCCCGGTGACCTGCACGGCATGTGGCGGACCCGGGAACGCAAGGGTTACCACGTCGAATACGGCTTCTCCTGCATGGGTTATGAGATCCCGGGCGGTATCGGCATCCGGATGGCGGCACCGGATCGGGACGTCTTCGTCACGATCGGCGACGGCTCCTACCTGATGATGCCGACCGAACTGGTCACCGCTGTGCAGGAAGGCATCAAGATCATCGTGGTGCTGCTGCAGAACCACGGCTACGCCTCGATCGGTTCGCTGGCGGAATCCCTTGGCGTGCAACGGTTCGGCACCAAGTACCGGTACCGCAACGCCGAATCCGGTCGGCTGGACGGCGGCATCCTGCCGGTCGATCTGGCGGCCAACGCGGCCAGCCTCGGGGTCAAGGTGCTCAAGGCCTCGACCCTGGTCGAGCTCAAGGACGCGCTGGCCAAGGCCAAGGCATCCGAGACTGCCGTGCTGGTGCACGTCGACACCGATCTGGAATACCAGTCACCGGGTGGCGACGGCTGGTGGGACGTCCCGGTCGCCGAGATCTCCGAACTCGACTTCACCCAGGCCGCCCGGGAAACCTACGACGGCTTCAAGGCCACCCAGCGCCCCTGCTCTGACCTGTCCATCCGGTTGGCCGCGCGGATCATCTTCCACTGCGCGGATCAACTCGATTCAGATGTGACTGCAGTGAAAGAAGTCAACTACTTCATCCGCGCCGGGGAAGTTGATCCGCGCGGGCCCGGGAGGGAAACCAGACCATGACCACGATCACCGATCCAGAAGCGTTGCCCAGCGCCGACAGCGAGCCGTCCCGGGGGAGCTGCTGACCGTCCCGCACTGGAAGGCCGGCGCCCCGTTCGCCGGCGAGAGCACCCGCACCTCCGATGTGTTCGACCCGGCGACCGGCCAGGTGACCAAGCGGCTGGCGCTGGCCTCGCCGGAGGACGCCGACGCCGTGATCGCCGCCGCCCAGGCGGCGTGGCCGGCCTGGCGGGACATGTCACTGGCCCGCCGCACGCAGATCCTGTTCCGTTCCGTGAGCTGCTCAACGAGCGCAAGGGCGAGGCCGCCGAGCTCATCACCAGCGAGCACGGCAAGGTGCTCTCCGACGCGCTCGGTGAGGTCACCCGCGGCCAGGAGGTCGTCGAGTTCGCCTGCGGGCTGGCGCATCTGCTCAAGGGCAGCCTGACCGAGAACGCGTCGACGAAGGTCGACGTGTCCTCGCTGCGGCAGCCGCTGGGCGTGGTCGGCGTCATCTCGCCGTTCAACTTCCCGGCCATGGTGCCGATGTGGTTCTTCCCGATCGCGATCGCCGCCGGCAACTGCGTCATCCTCAAGCCGAGCGAGAAGGACCCGTCCACGGCGAACTGGCTCGGCGCGCTGTGGAAGGAAGCCGGCCTGCCGGACGGGGTGTTCAATGTGCTGCACGGCGACAAGGTCGCCGTCGACGCGCTGCTGGAAGACCCACGGGTGAAGGCGATCTCGTTCGTCGGATCCACCCCGATCGCCCGCTACGTCTACGAGACCGGCACCCGGAACGGCAAGCGGGTGCAGGCCCTGGGTGGCGCCAAGAACCACATGGTGGTGCTGCCGGACGCCGACCTGGACCTGGCCGCCGACGCCGCGGTCAATGCCGGGTTCGGTTCCGCCGGTGAGCGGTGCATGGCGATCAGCGCGCTGGTCGCGGTGGACGTCATCGCCGACGAGTTGATCGGCAAGATCTCCGAGCGGATCGCCACCCTGCGCACCGGTGACGGCCAGCGGGGCTGCGACATGGGCCCGCTGGTCACCGGGGTGCACCGGGACAAGGTGCAGGGCTACGTCGACGCCGGTGTCGAGGCCGGCGCCGAACTGGTGGTCGACGGCCGCAACCCGGTCGTCGACGGCGAACCGGGTGGTTTCTGGCTCGGGCCAACACTGTTCGACAAGGTCACCACCGACATGTCGATCTACACCGACGAGATCTTCGGGCCGGTGCTGTCGGTGCTGCGGGTCGACTCCTACGACGACGCCCTGACGCTGGTCAACAGCAACCCGTACGGCAACGGCACCGCCATCTTCACCAACGACGGTGGCGCGGCCCGCCGGTACCAGAACGAGGTCGAGGTCGGCATGGTCGGCATCAACGTGCCGGTTCCGGTGCCGGTCGGCTACTACTCCTTCGGCGGCTGGAAGGCCTCGCTGTTCGGCGACACCCACGCGCACGGCACCGAGGGCTTCAGCTTCTACACCCGCAACAAGGTCATCACCACCCGCTGGCTCGACCCCAGTCACGGTGGCCTCAACCTGGGCTTCCCGCAGAACGAATAGGTAACGAAGCGGGCGGCGCGTGACCCCCGGAGCGAGGATGTGGCGGTGAATCGTCCCGTTCGCGGCAAATCAAGCCCCGGCGTGGGCGCGGCTTGGGTACTGCGCCACGCGACGCGATAGCGGCTGTCCGGGACGGAGGTCTCGCTCCGGCGGTCGGTGCTGCCGGGCTGACCCGGCACCGGTCAGATCACAAGTCGGTCAAGACGTAAGAATGTCAGTACAAACTATTGACATCACATGTGGTGCAGGCCACTCTTATGCGAGCCGGTTCGACCGGCTCGTGAACGGAGGATTGAATGGGCGCCAACGGCGACGCCGGGAACTTGCATCATCAGTTCGGCCCTGGACTTCCTCGTCGGCATACGCTCGTAGGCAACGATCGTGCGACACCCGTACTGGCTCGCCGATCCGCGTTATACCCCCGCGCATCGGCACCGTCGCACAGCAGCGGGTGCTCCGGCAGAACCGGTCGACTAACGCGACGATCACCCGTTCGGCCGGGTCTAACCCTCGGCGCAGCAACGTGTCGCGTCAGGCGCACCTCACAGATCGCTAGCGGCCGAACCGGGCCACTTCGATAGCTGGCAACCCCGTCAGTTACCAACCTCCCCTGGGACACGATGTCCCGCAACGAAAGGACCCGAATCGATGACGATTCGCAAGAAGGCCCTCGGGCTGACCGCGGTCGCCGTGGTCGCGGCCTTGGCGCTGACTGCCTGTAGCAGCACCGGTGGCGAGGCGGCCGACTCCGCCGCCGCCGCGGCGGCCGGCACGGCGGCGCCGGCGGCTGGCGGTGGCGCGGTCGCCGACACCCCGCGCTACGTGATCGCGATGATCACCCACGAGGCGCCCGGCGACACGTTCTGGGACAAGATCCGGGCCGGGCGCAGAGGCTGCCGCGGCCAAGGACAACGTCGACCTGAAGTACTCGAACGACCCGCCCCGGACAAGCAGGCCACCCTGATCCAGAACGCGGTCGACAGCAAGGTCGACGGTATCGCGACCACCATGTTCGCGCCTGACGCGCTGTCCGGCGCGATCAAGGCCGCCACCGACGCGGGCATCCCGGTCGTCGGCTTCAACGCCGGCATCGACGACTACAAGGACCTCGGGGCGCTGATGTACTTCGGCTCCGACGAGACGATCGCCGGCAAGGCGGTCGGTGAGCGGATCGCCAGCGCTCGGGGCCAAGCACCCGATCTGCGTCATCCAGGAGGCCGGGCAGGTCCAGCTCGAGGCCCGGTGCGCGGTGTCGCGGACAAGGCGCCGGGCGCGAGAACCTCCAGGTCAACGGTCGCGACGCCGCCCGGTCACCTCGACCATCGGGGCGAAGCTGCAGCAGGATCCGTCGATCGACTACGTCGTCACGCTGGGTGCTCCGATTGCGGTCGCCGCGATCGACGCGGTCGGCCAGGCGAACAGCACGGCCAAGGTGGTGACGTTCGACCTGAACGCCGATGCGGCCAAGCTGATCAAGGACGGCAAGATCCTGTTCTCCGTCGACCAGCAGCCGTACCTGCAGGGCTACGAGGCGGTCGACTCGCTGTGGCTGTACCTGACCAACCGCAACGTCCTCGGGCGGTGGGCTGCCGGTGCTGACCGGTCCGGCCTTCGTGGACACCGACAACATCGACGTCATCCTGCCGTATGCCGCGGCCGGCACTCGCTGACGTTCATGCCCGGGGAGAGCGGCCCGGCCATGATGGCCGGGCCGCTCCCCCGAGGCCAAGCTAGGGAGAAGTCATGAGTCAATCCCTGAAGTCCCCGGCGCCATCGCCGGATTCGCCGCGAAGCCAGCGGTTACCAGTCGACCGTCGCCGTCGTTCCTGACGAGGGCCTTGGCCCGGCCGGAGATCGGCGCGTTGATCGCGGCGGTCGTGATCTACATCTTCTTCTTCATCGTGGCGCCGCCGTTCCGGTCGCCGGAGTCGTTCTCCACGGTGCTGTACGCGTCGTCCACGATCGGCATCGTGGCGGTCGCGGTCGGTCTGCTGATGATCGGCGGGGAGTTCGACCTCTCGGCCGGTGTCGCGGTCGATCACCTACGGCCTGACCGCGGCGCTGATGTGCTATCAGTTGACGCTGAACATGTGGGTCGGCGCGATCGTGTCGCTGCTGCTGGCGTTCGCTCATCGGGTTCCTCAACGGGTACCTGGTGGTGACGAACGGGGATCCCGTCGTTCCTGATCACGCTGGGCACGTTCTTCATCCTGCAGGGCGCGAACCTCGGTGTCACCAAGCTGCTGACCGGTTCGGTGGCCACCACAGAACGTCTCCGACATCGACGGGTTCAACACGCTGAAGGCGATCTTCGCGTCGTCGTTCCACGATCGGCGGTGTCACGGTGAAGATCACCGTGATGTGGTGGATCCTGTTCGTGGCCATCGCGACCTGGATCCTGACCCGGACCCGGATCGGTAACTGGATCTTCGCGGTCGGCGGTAACGCCGGCGTCCGCCCGCGCGGTCGGTGTGCCGGTGAACAAGGTCAAGATCGGCCTGTTCATGGGCGTCGGCGTTCCTGGCCTGGTTCTACGGGCATGCACCGGCTGTTCGCGTTCAACACCATCCAGGCCGGTGAGGGTGTCGGTCAAGAGTTCCTCTACATCATCGCCGCGGTCGTCGGTGGCACGCTGCTGACCGGTGGTTACGGGTCGGCGATCGGCACCGCGATCGGTGCGTTCATCTTCGGCATGACCACCCAGGGCATCGTCTACGCCGGCTGGGACCCGAACTGGTTCAAGACCTTCCTGGGCGTCATGCTGCTGCTCGCGGTCGCGGTGAACCTGTACGTGAAGAAGCTCGCCACGACCCGAAAGGCATAAGGCAATGACGGACACATTGCAGCGAACACGCGGACCCGACCCTGCACAAGGGTGAGCCGCTGATCGAGATGACCGACGTCGGCAAGTCCTACGGGGCGATCCGGGCGCTGTCGCGGGATCAACCTGTCGGTCAGCGCCGGTGAGGTGACCTGCGTGCTGGGTGACAACGGCGCCGGCAAGTCCACCCTGATCAAGATCATGTCCGGGCTGCACGGGCACACCGAGGGCACCCTGAAGGTCGACGGGAAGGAGGTCCATTTCGGTTCGCCCCGTGAGGCGCTGGACCACGGCATCGCGACCGTGTACCAGGACCTGGCGGTCGTCGGCGCTGATGGAGGTGTGGCGGAACTTCTTCCTCGGCTCCGAGCTGCGTGCCGGGAACTACCCGCTGGCCCCGATGAAGATCAAGGAGATGCGGGAGATCGCCGACACCGAGCTGAAGAAGATGGGCATCACGGTCAAGGACATCAACCAGCCGATCGGCACCCTGTCCGGTGGTCAGCGGCAGTGTGTCGCGATCGCCCGGGCGGTGTACTTCGGTGCCCGGGTGCTGATCCTGGACGAGCCGACCGCCGCGCTCGGTGTCAAGCAGTCCGGTGTGGTGCTCAAGTACACCGCCGCCGCCCGCGATGCCGGTCTCGGCGTGGTGTTCATCACCCACAACCCGCACCACGCCTACCTGGTCGGGAACCACTTCATCATCCTCAAGCTCGGCAAGTGCGTGCTGGACAAGAAGCGCTCCGAGGTCACCCTCGAAGAACTCACCGCCGAAATGGCCGGTGGCCGCGAACTCGCCGAACTCTCCCACGAGCTGCAGTCCACGCAGCGCTGACCGCTGTGCCCCAGCAGCTTCCCCGCCCGCGCTCCACGCTGGGGTGCGGGCGGGGAGCCTCACCCGCACCCCACGCTGGGGTGCAGGCGGTGACCACATTCTGCAGATCGATCAATTCCTATTGGAGGAACCAGACGTGACAGTCAACGTCGGAGTCATCGGCGTCGGCATGATCGGGAAGGACCACATCCGGCGGCTGACAACCGTTCTCGCCGGAGCGGCGGTCGTCGCGGTCACCGATGTCAATCTCGACGAGGCCAAGAAGGTCGCCGAGGGGATTCCGGCGCGTCGGCCTACTCGACCGGTCAGGAACTGATCAACGCGGCCGATGTCGATGCCGTTCTCGTGTGCTCCTGGGGTCCGACGCATGAGGAGTACGTGCTGGCGGCCATCGCGGCCGGCAAGCCGGTCTTCTGCGAGAAGCCGTTGGCCACCGCGCAGGAGGCCTGCCTACGGATCATCGACGCCGAGGTCGCCTTCGGTCGTCGGCTGGTCCAGGTCGGCTACATGCGCCGCTACGACGCCTACTACCGGGCGCTCAAGGCCGTGGTCGACAGCGGCGACATCGGCGCTCCGCTGATGATGCACGCCACTCATCGCAACCCCAGCGTCCCTGGCCATTACACCCGGGAGATGGCGATCACCGACACTGCCGTGCACGACATCGACATGGCGCGGTGGATGTTCGGTGAGGAAATCGTCGCAGCCCAGGTGCTCAAGCCGCGGAAGAACTCCCTCGGCGGCGAACTCGAGGACCCGTTGCTGCTGGTGTTCGAAACCAGCAGCGGCGCGCTGGTCGACGTCGAGACCAGCGTCAACATCCGCTACGGCTACGACATCCGTGGCGAGGTCGTCGGCGAGTACGGTACCGCCGCCCTGGGTGACTTCAGCCCGGTCACCGTTCGGCGGAACAACCAGTTCTCCGGACGGGTGCCGGAGGACTGGCGCGAGCGTTTCATCTCCGCCTACGACATCGAATTCCAGGAATGGGTCGACGGTGTCCGCGACGGTGGCACCTACGGACCCAGCTCGTACGACGGCTACGCGGCCGCAGTGGTGTCCGACGCAGCCGTCGAAGCCCTGCATTCCGGGGATCGCATTGCCGTCAAGCTCGTCGACAAGCCGGCGCTGTACAACTGATCTGAAGTACCTGCACAGGGCTGCTCATCGTGTGGGGAGGGGTTACTCATGGCCCCTCCCCACCGCCCTGCTCGCACTGTGCCCCAATCCTTCTGACCCCATCCATTTCCGGCGCCCCATCGATCGCGACGAAGGAATCACACGAATGGTCAAGATCGCCCTCGACCCGGCCATGTACCACGCCGACCTCTCCGTCGCCGATGAGGTCCGCAAGGCCGCCGATCTGGGCTACGAGTACCTGGAACTCTCGCCGCGGCCGGACTTCTTCTTCTGGCACCGCTACCCCAAGGCCGACGACGCGGCGATCGCCGAGGTCAAGAAGGCCTGCAAGGAAACCGGTGTCCAGCTGCTGACTCTGGTCCCGGTGTTCAACTGGTCGTCGCCGGACGAGCAGGAACGGCAGGCCCAGGTGCGGAACTGGCGGCGACTGCTGCAGATCGCCGCCGAACTGGAATGCCCGGTCGTCAATTCGGAGCTGTCCGGCGACCCCAACGATGCGCTGCGATCCGAGCACGCCTTCTACAAGTCGATGGAAGAGCTGAGCCCGGACTTCGAGAAGTACGGCATCGGGCTCAATCTCGAGGCGCATCCCTACGACTTCTCCGAGACCAACGACGACGCCGTGCAGATCATCCGGGGTCTGAACAAGCCCTGGGTCAACTACGTCTTCTGCGCGCCGCACGCCTTCCACCTCTCCGACGGTGCGGGTGACCTCGCCCGGATGATGAAGTACGCCGGCGACAAGCTGACCCACCTGCATGTCGCGGACTGCTACAACCACCGGGCCAACGTCGGCAACCGGTACATCATCAACCCGCCCGGTGTCGACGCCCGCATCCACCAGCACAACGAAATCGGCAACGGCGACATCGACTGGGACGAGTTCTTCGGCACCCTGCGCGAGGTCAAGTTCGACGGAATCGCCACCGTCTGCGTCTTCGGCTGGGAAGAGAACGCCGACGACATCCACCGCCGAATGCTGGAGCGGGTGACGACAGAGTTGAAGGGTGCCTGATTTCGGCACGGAGGCGCCAGCGGGGTGATCATGCTCACCGCCGCGTCATCGACACCCTTGGCGGGACGTCTCATCTGTGTAGCACCACAAACACAGGAGAGGCGAAAAGGAAATGTTCACCAGATTGACCAGGACCATGCACGACCGGCGAGAGGCCGGCCGGACCTACCGAAGGGCCGTTGATCGCTTGATCGGCCTCGACGAAGCGAAGGCCCGCGTCCTCGTCGACAACGTCTTCCGGCCGGTGATTCGCTGACCTGGAGGAGCCATCCCAACAACCCCAGGAGAACTCGTGACGACGCCCACCTCTGACTATTCCCGGTTGACGCTCGGAACAGCGCCCGACTCCTGGGGGGTGTGGTTCGCCCGGGACGATCACCAGGTCGGCTGGAAGCAGTACCTCGACGACGTACAGAACGCCGGGTACGTATGGACCGAGTTGGGCCCGCAGGGCTTCCTGCCGCAGGACCCGCAACAACTCCGCGACGAACTCGGCCAGCGCGGTCTGAAGGTCTGCGGTGGAACGGTTTTCGCCGGCCTGCACAAGGGCAAAGAGGCGCTGGAGAAGGCGATCGTCGAGTTCAGCCAGGAAGCGAAGCTGCTCAGCGAGGTGGGTGGCAAGTTCCTCATCCACCTGCCGGAGCAGTACACGGACATGCACACCGGCGAAGCGACCCAATCCGGCGACATCGACCCTGAGCAGTGGAAGAACCTGATCTCCGGGACCAACGAACTGGGTCGGGTGATTTTCGAGGAGTACGGCGTCAATCTGGTCTCCCACCCGCACGCCGATACCCATCTCGACATCCAGGACCGGATCGAGCAGTTCCTGGTCGAAACCGACCCGAAGTACGTGAACCTCTGCCTGGACACCGGGCACGTCGCCTACTGCGGCGGCGACAACCTGCAGATCATCGAGCACTTCCCGGAGCGGATCACCTACCTGCACATCAAGCTGGTCGATCCGAAGATCCGGGAGCGGGTCCAGGCCGAAGGCTTGTCACTCGCCGAGGCCGTTCCGCTGGGCATCATGGTCGAGCCGCCCTACGGCGAGCCCGACGTGCCGTCGCTGCTGAACGCATTGGCCGGCCTGGACCGGGACATGTTCGCCGTCATCGAGCAGGACCTCTACCCGATTCCCGTCCCACATGCCGTTGGCGATCCAGGCCAGGGCCGCCGGGTACTTCACCGCGCTCGGCCTCGGTCCGGTACGACGCTGGCCATACTGATCTGGTGGCCCGTAGGTTTCGCTGGGT
>CAVOJB010000017.1:0-22963 GCA_963696175.1 uncultured Actinomycetota bacterium | reverse complement strand
TAGTCCTTGTAGGCGTTCTCGCCCAGCAGATCGAAACTGGTGTTGTGGGCGTGGATCGCGCCGGCGCCTGCCTCCCAGCAGCGGATCGCGTCCTCGGCGATCTCGTCGTACCCGATCGGAGTGTTCGGGATTCATCTCCTTGGACCGGATGCCGTTGATGTGCGATTCGATCACCACCGGGTAATCCCAGGTCGGCTTCATGTCGGCGTACTTGTCCAGCGCGGTGCCCATGGTGCTGCTCCTGTCGTGAGGCCGGTTAGGGCTGGGTGGCCGCCCCGTTCGGGACGGCCGGAAGAAGTTCGTGCACGCCGTGCAGCACGTAGGTCGGACGCATGTCCGACTGCGCCAGCATCGGCAACGTCGTCTCACCGGTCAGCACCAGCGCGGTGTCCATCCCGGCCGCGACACCCATGGCGATGTCCGTGCTGAGCCGGTCGCCGACCATCAGGCAGTCGGCCGGGGTCAACCCGATCTGCCGCATCGCGGTTTCCAGCATCAGCTTGTCCGGTTTGCCGGCGTTGACCTGACATTTCGCGCCGGTGCACGCCTCGATGGCGGCGACGATCGCGCCGGCGTCCGGTTCGCCGTGGCCGGCCGGAAAGGGGCAGAAGACGTCCGGGTTGGTGGTCACCAGGATCGCCCGGCGATGCACCGCGATGGCGTCGAACGCGATCTGCAGCTTCTTGTACTCGAACGTCCGGTCGTAGCTGGCGACGACGATGTCCACCTCCCGGGCGTCCTCGGTGAGCGTCAAACCCGCCGCCGTCAGCGCCGAGCGCAGCGGCGCCTCGCCGATCACGAAGATCTTCTTGTCGGCGGCGTGCTCGAGCAGCCAGGCCGTCATCGTGACGACCGTGTTCAGGATCTCGTCCAGCGCCGCGGGAATGCCGAGCGCCGTGAGCTTGTCGACGTACATCTGCGGGTCCCGGGTCGGGTTGTTCGACAGGAACACCACTTTGGAGTCCGTGGCCCGGAGCCGCTGCAGTATCTCGCGGGCTCCGGGCAGCAGATCCTTGCCCAGATAGATGGTGCCGTCCAGGTCGAACAGGTACCCCCGGTAGAGCCGCTTCGGCCGGTACAGCAGCGACCCGAGGCCCTCGGCCGCGGTGGCGGAGGCAAAGCCGGTCGTCATTTCGACACCGCCGCCAGCTCGCCGAACAGCTCGCGCAACGCCGGATAGAGCCCCCGGTACACCGTGTAGAGCCGGTCGTAGGCGCCGATGTTGGCCTCGTCCGGCTCGAACCAGCGCCCGGTCCCGGTCATCGCCGCCGCGGCCGCCTCGATGGACGGATGGATCCCGACGGCGGCCGCGGCCAGTATCCCGGAGCCGAGGCAGGTGCTCTCCGGCTCCCGCACCACCTCGACGCGCCGTTGCAGCACGTCGGCGACGATCTGGCACCAGATCCGGCTACGGGAACCGCCGCCGAGCGCGATCACCCGGGACACCTTCTCGCCGAGCGCCTCCTCGGCCCCGGTGGTCAGAAAGCGTTGCTCGAAGGCCAGCGATTCCAGGATCGCCCGGTACACATGGCTTTTCCCGTGGATCCCGCTCAGCCCGACCAACGCCCCGCGGGCGTGATGATCCCAATACGGGGTCAACGCGCCGGTCCAGTAGGGCAGCGCTATCAGTCCCTCACTGCCCGGCGGCAGCATCTCCGCGGCGGCCTCCAGCACCTGTTCCGGTGACAGGTCGAGGCCGAGCATCTGCGTGTTCACGCCGGCGAACTTGTCCACGAACCAGCGGATGTTGTAGGTGCCGCCGCCGATGAACGTCTCCATCGTGTACGCGCCCGGCACGCCGGCGGCGAGTGTGCGGAACCGGACGTCGCTGGCATAGGTGCGGCCGAACGTGCCGGAAACGATGCCGGTGCCGAGGTTCAGGTAGGCAGCGCCCGGTTCGGTGATGCCGCAGCCGAGCTGGGCGGATTGCCCGTCACCGATCCCGGCCACCACCGGCAGCCCCGGCGGCAGGCCGGTGGCGGTGGCGGCATCCTGCGTGACAGAGCCGATCATGTCGCCCGGCGGCACCAACTCCAGGAACTGATCCCGGTGCAGGCCGGCGATCGACAACAGCTCGTCCGAGTAGTCGAAGGTGGTCAGGTCGACCACACCCAAGGGGTCAGCGCTGGCCCAGCTGGTGCGGAACTCGCCGGTCAACCGATTCGCCAGGAAGCCCTGCACGTCGACGACGGATGCGGTGTGCCGCAACGTCTCCGGCTCGTGCCTGGCCAGCCAGAGCAGCTTGTACCAGGCCGGGGTCGGGTTCGGCGGCTTGCCGGTGATCCGGTGCACCTCCGGGGTGCCGTAGTCCTGGACCTCCTCGGTGGCCCTGGTATCCGCCCAGATCATCGCCGGGCGGAGCGGCTCGCCGGCCCGATCCAGACAGGCGAAGGTTTCCCGCTGATGGGTGATGCAGAGCGCCGCAATGCGTTCCCGATCCACGGTCTGGATCGCCCGGCGGATGGCGGCCCTGGTCGCCGTCCACCAGTCCTCGGGGTTCTGCTCGGCGTAGTTCGGCCGCGGATGAGTCAGTTCGAATTCCGAACGGGCCTGCGAGACGGCCACCCCCGCCGAGTTCCACACCACCGCCTTGGCGGCGGTCGTCGAACAGTCGACGCCGATCACCAGATCACCGCGGGGCATGGGACGTCTCCGCCTCTTCCACGGAATGCTCGGCCAGTTCCAGTACCTCGGTGACGTCGGTGGAGGACCACCAACCGAGCGCCACCAGCAGGTCGATGACCGTGAACCGGTTCCGCATGTACGCGCAGTTGGTCACCGCCCAGACGGCGTGCTCGGGCCCGGTCACCCAGTCGAGGTCGGTGAGCCGTGCGGTTGCGCCCGCCGCGACCAGGCCGTGCGCCAACTCGTCGGGGGTGCGCACCAGCGGTCGCAGCCGGGCCGCCGCCGTCGGCCAGTCATCGATCACCTGCCGCAGCTGTGCACGGTGCCGATCGATGGCCGCCGTCTTCTTCGAGTAGTCGGACCAGCATTCGGCGGCCACTCCACCTGACGGGTCGACCTGGTCGAAGGCGGCCCGAACGGTGCCTTCGACGGACCCCAGCGGGCCGTTCGCGAGCCGAGCGGCGAGCGCTGCCCGGTCCGCCGTCTCCAGGCGGTCGAAGAGCAACTGCCACGCGGTCGCGGCGACCACCGACGCCGCGCCCACCTGCGCGCCGTGCAATCCGATGGGCCGGTGCGCCGCGCCGTTGGACAGGTCGAGCATGTGGCTGACCAGGTGCTCAACGCCGGACAGGCAGGCGGTCCCGCCCGAGATCCCAGTGGCGATACCGCGGATCGCCAGCGCCCTGGTGAGCCGGGCGGTCGCCTCTGCGGAGCGACCGAGGTCGACGGACCACTCTGCCACCCCGTCGCCGACCTCCTCCAGCACCCGGATCGGCGCCTGGTGGAACGAGGTATCGACCCCGACCAACGCGGCCAGCAGCCAGTCGGCCGGCGCGGTGAACGTCGAATTGAGCTCGCCGAAGCCGGCGACGTTCATGGCGAGCGGGGCCTGGTCGATGGTGTCGACATCGGACAGCACGATGTCCGGCCAGCGTGACGGCGTGGTCCGCTTCACCCCGTTGCGGAGGAGCACCGAGACGTCGTCGGTGAATCCGTCCACCGAGGCCGCCGTCTGCACCACCACCAGGGGCACGCTGCCGGTTGCGGCCGACGCGACCTTGCCGATGTCGGTGATCGTGCCGCCGCCGATGCTGACCACCGCCGTCGCGCCGGATACCGCGGCGGTTGCCCGCTCGATGACGGATTCGGAGGCGTGGAGTTCGGGATGACCGTCGTCCAACACGATCCGGCGCACCTCGAACCGCTCCGCAAGAGCCGCCTCGATCGCCGGCTTGATCTCCTCGTCGCCCCGGCGGATCGGCGTCCGGTCCATCAGCAGGGCCACCGTCGTTCGCGCCCCGCCGTTCCCGTTCCGGTTGGGCGGCAACAGTTCCGAGACGGCCTCCGCGACCGCTGACCAGTCGTGGGACCCGATGCGCACCGAGCGCATTCTGCACTGCGGTAGCGCACCGTCCGGATCGGCCTCGGCGACGATCCGCCGGGTCACCTCGACGGGATCGAGTTCTGACGTGGCCGGTGACTGGCCGGCGACACTCGGTGCGGACATCAAAGAACCTCCATCGGTTCAGCCGACTATGGGAAGAGCGCCGCGCGCGGTGTTGGCGTCCGCGACGACATATTCGGGAAGGCGAGCAAGCGACACTCGCACAGTTGGGGCAAATACAGACAGCAGCGCGTCGCCGACCGCACCGGCGTCGTCGACGATGCAACCAACGTCGGCCGCGGCGGCCACCGTGGCCGGATCCATCATCAAACCCAATGCCGGGTAGACATCGGACAGTACGGCGCGGATCGGATCCGCGTCGGCCACGATGATGCTGCCGCCCAACAGGATCGCGCCGCGCACCCGCCGGCCGGCCGTGCCGACGATCTTCCGCGCGCCACCGGCGTTGACGCTGAACCGGCCAGGACAGTATTCACCCGGCACCTCGCCGACCCTCGCATCCACGCCCAGGCCGCGGAGCACGCCGGCCACAACTTCACCGAGCGCCGACATCTGCTGGACGGGGTTGCGCTCACCGGCGTCCGGTAGCGCCAGCTCGAAGCACAGGCTGGACCGGTGGTACGCCGCCGCGCGACCACCCGGCGACCGAACGGCCGGCTGGAATCCGTGCGCCCGTGCCGCGGCAACCGCGTCAGAGTACTTGGCGGCCATCGTGTCCCGGCGGCTGAAGCCGACCGTCGGGACTGGCCGGTACATCCGCAGCCAGCCCGATGACGGCGTCTGGGACACCTCTCGCAGCAGCGCGGGCCCGACGGCCAGGTCCGCCGCGGCCGACCCGAGATCCGAATCCTCCGCCACGAACAACTCGTGGACCCCGCTGAGCAGCGTCGCGCAGGCCGCCTCGATGGAGGTGGCCCGCCCCGGCGTTGCCGTCTCGTTCACCAGGCGCCGCTCTGCAGGGCGTCGCGGATCGCGCTGAGCAGAGCGGCACCGGTGGCGCCGTCGACGGCCCGGTGGTCGCAGGTCAGGGTGAATGACGCGATCGGCCTGATCTGCACGGCGCCGTCCACCACGATGGGTGTCTGTGCGGTGCTGCCGACGGCCAGGATCGCCACCTGCGGCGGGTTGAGAATGGCGTCGAACTGGTCGATGCCCAGCATGCCGAGGTTGGACACGGTGAAGGTGCCGTTGCTGATGTCGGCCATCGCGAGCTTCCCGGTGCGTGCCTTGGTGACGACATCCTTTCGGATGCCGGCGATGTCGGTGACGGTGGCGCCCTGCAACCGGTGCAGCACCGGCACCGTCAAGCCCTTCTCGGTGGCGACCGCCAGGCCGATGTTGACGTCGCTGAACGTGGTGATCATGTTGTCGGCGAAGTGCGCGTTCATCCCGGGGTGCGCGACCAGCGCGCTGGCACTGGCGTGCAGGATCGCGTCGGTCACGGTGGCGCCGATGGCCTTGAGATTCGCGGCCAGCACCGCGCTCATGTCGACGTTCACCGAGAGGTGGAACACCGGGGCGGCCCAGGCCTCGACCATCCGGCGCGCGGCGATCTTGCGAATGCCGGCCAGTGGCTTGGAAACCCCCTCGAAGGTGGGCGCCTGTTCGGTGGCGGTCACCTCGGCAGTCCTTCTGAGGAGATCTGAGAGGCGGTGATCTGACTGGCCGTGCCGGCGCTTCCGAAGGCATCGAACTTCGCCACGGTCGCGTCGATCATCCGCCGGCGGCCGGCGTCCAACACCTCTTCCAGCTGACGGTCACCCTTGGACCACTCCTCCTCCAGGCCGGCCCGGTACGCGTGCCGCAGGTCCGTGTCGCCATTGAGCTTGTGCACGCCGTTGGCGATCGCCTCCTTGACCTCGTCGTCCGGCACACCCGAGATGCCGTGCAGCACCAGCGGAACCGGGACGACATCGCGAATCTGCGCGATCAGGTCGATGGCCAGCGGCTCCGCTCCAGACCGGGTATGACGCCGTGCACCACACCCGCCGAGATCGCCAGCAGGTCGACTCCGGTCTCGGCGACGAACCGCTCGCGCCTCGGCGATGTCGGTGTAGTAGGAGGCCCATTCGACCTTGGCGCCCACGTCCGGGATCTTGCCCAGCTCGGCCTCCACCGGGATGCCGTAGTCGTGGCAGAGCTCGACCGCCCGTTTGGTGGCCTTGATGTTCTCCTCGAACGGCAGGTGTGCGGCGTCGAACATGATGGAGTCGAAGCCGAGACGCACCGCGAGCAGAACCTCGTCCCAGGTGCCGTGATCCAGGTGGATCGTGTACAGCGCGTCGGACTCCTCGGCGTTGCGGACGGTCAGCTCGTAGGCCTTCTGCACCCCCATGTGCGGGATGATCGCCCGGCCGACCTGCAGGTACACCGGAGCATCCGCCTGCTCGGCGGCCTGCACCAATGCCTGGGCGGTCTCGTCGTTGTGCATGTTGAACGCGCCGATCGCGAAGCCGCCGGCCTTGGCGGCTTCGATCCAGCGGAGCGGGTTGGGGTCACGCATGGTGGTGTGCCTCTCTGTGAGGGGTCCGAGGGTGGGTCAGGATTGACTGGCGTGCGCCCGGTAGCGACTGGGCAGGGTGCGGTCGAGCGCCTCTCGCCAGCCGGCATGGCGTTCCTCGCGGGTGGCGGCGTCGATCTGCGGGGTGAACTCGCGCTCACATTCCCAGGTCTGTTCGAGATCGGCGACGCTGTCCCAGATGCCGACGCCGAGGCCCGCGACGAACGCCACGCCGAGCGCCGTGCGCTCCAGCGAGGTCGGGCGCGCGATGACCTTGCCGGAGAGATCCGCGGTGAGCTGGCAGAGCAGGTCGCTGCGCGCGGCGCCGCCGTCGACCTTCAGCGTGTCGACCGGAACGCCGCCGGCTTCGAGCGCGTCGATGATGTCGGCGGTCTGGAACGCCATGCTGTCCATCCCCGCCCGCACCACGTGCGCTGAGGTCGACTCCAGGGTCAGCCCGACCACCGCCGCTCGCGCGTCCCGATCCCAGTGCGGCGCGCACATGCCGCCGAAGGCCGGGACGACGTACACCCCGCCGGAGTCCGGCACCAGCCGGGCCAGGTATTCGATCTCCTCGTTGGACTCGAAGAGCCGGAGGTTGTCCTTCATCCAGGACAGCGTCTGGCCGGAGTGGAACACCACGCCTTCGAGCTCGTAGTCGGTGACGCCGCCGACGGTCCAACCCACGCTGGACGTGAGACCATCGGCCAGTTGGGCCTTCTCGCCGGCGTTGACGACCAGCACACCGGCGGTGCCGAAGGTGTTCTTCGCCGAACCGGGCTGGAAACAGGCCTGCCCGAAGAGCCCGGCCTGCTGGTCGGCGAGGACACCGCGCACCGGGACCTCGGCGCCGAGCACCTCGGCGGAGCTCAGTCCGAAGTCGCCGTCGGAGGCGATCGCCTCCGGGAGGATGGCCATCGGAATTCCCAGCGTCCCGCAGAGCTCGGAGTCCCAGCTCAGCGATTCCAGGTTGAACAGCGCGGTGCGGGAGGCACAGGTGTGGTCGGTGAGATGCGAGCGGCCTCCCGTCAGGTTCCACAGCAGCCAGGTGTCGGGGGTGCCGAAAGCGAGCTCGCCGGCCTCCGCGCGGCGGCGCACGCCGGGCACGTTCTCCAGCAGCCACACGACCTTGGCCGCCGAGAAGTAGGAGTCGTTGAACAGACCCGTGCGCTGCCGGAACACCTCGTCCAGACCCTGTTCCGACCACCGTTTGACGATGTCGTCGGTCTGCTTGGAGATCCACACCACCGCGTTGTGCACGGGCTCACCGGTGGCCCGGTCCCACAGCATCGCCGTCTCGCGGTGAGTGGTGATCGAGACCGCCGCGAGGTCAGCACCTTTCACGTCGACGCTGCCCATCGCCCGCTCGATGGTGGAGAGCTGGTCGCGCCACAGCCGGACCGGGTCCAATTCCACCCAGCCCGGACGCGGGTACTCCCAGGTCACGTTTTCCCGTGCCTCGCCGTGCATCCCGCCGGAGGAGTCCACCAGGATCGATCGACAACTGCTCGAGCCTTCGTCCAGCGCGAGCAGCATGGGCGCATTCATCGCGACGCCGCGGCCGGCGCCGGGACGCCGGCGCCGAAGCTCTCCGACCGCGGGCCCGTCGGGTCCGGCACGGCCAATTTGTCCAGCCACTGGTGGTACTCGGCGATCTGGGCCGCCGCCGCGGCGTCGTCCCAGCCCAGATGCTCGGCCAGCAAGGCCGCGGCCTCGTCGACCGATTCCAGGGCGTGACCCGGCTCGAACGCCAGCAGGACGCGGCGGGCGAAAACGTCGGTCAGGGATCGGGCCAGATCGGTGTCGACCGCGAAGATCAGCTCCGCTGCCATCACGCCGGACGGGTGAATCACCTTGCGCAGCTCCGGGTCCTGTTCGGCGAGTTGCCAGACATGGAAAGCCCGGCTGCCGTAAAGGTCCACCAGACGTTTCACCTGCGCGTCGGGCAGTCCGGTGCGTGCCGACAGTGCCGCCGCCAGCGTCGGCACGTCGACCATCTGCGCGCCGATGTAGCGCCGCTTTCGGGTCGGGCAGGCGGGAGCCTTTCTGCCCAGCCGGGTGAAGGCGTCGTCGACGGCATCCTCGGCGAGCTGCCGGTAGGTGGTGAGCTTGCCGCCGACCACCGTGACCAGGCCGGGCAACCCGTTGGCGGTGTGATCGTGCAGCACGTGGCTGCGCGGCACGGACGATTCCGCCTTGTCCGGCACGTAGGGCAGCGGACGCACCCCGCTGAACGTGTACAGCACGTCGTCCAGGGTCAATTTCGCCTGCGGGATCAGCGCATTGACCTCGCCGAGCAGGTAGTCGACCTCCCCGATGTCGCACCGGGCGTTGTCCGGGTCCTCGTCGAACCGGATGTCGGTGGTACCGATCATGTACCGGCCGGCCCAGGGAATGATCAGCACCAAACGGCCGTCGAGCCGGGACTCGTAGTACACGACATCGGTTGGTGCACCGGGGAACGGATCGACGATCAGGTGAGAACCCTTGGTGCCGCCGTTCAGCCGTGGTTGCGGCGGGACGCCGTCGCCGGCCAGCAGCCGGTCGATGGCCGCCCCAGCGACGTTGTAGACCAGCGGCGCGCGGACCACTGTTCGCTCACCGGTCAGTCGGTCGGTGGCGCGGACGCCGACCACGCGGCCGTTCTCGATCAGCGGCGCGTCGACGCGCATCTTCGTGGCGATGACGGCGCCCGCCGCCTGGGCGTCGACCGCGAGTTCGACGCACAGCCGTTCGGCGGCCTCGACCTGCCCGTCGTAGAACACCACCGAGCCGGACAGGCCGTCGGTGGAGGCTCCACCGAACCGGCGCTCCGTGCGTGCGCGGGTGAGAAAGCGGTGCGTCGGCGGGGTTTTGCGCAGCGACAGCGAGTCGTAGGCGACCATGCCCAGCTCGACCATCCACCCGGGGCGGCGGTTGTGCTTGTAGATGGGCACCATCAGCGGTACCGGCTTCACCAGGTGCGGGGCGAGCCGGAAGAGCCGTTCGCGCTCGGAGAGCGACTCGTGCACCAGGCCGAAGTCGTACTGCTCGAGATACCGCAGCCCGCCGTGCACCAGCCGGCCGGACCAGGCCGACACGCCGCTGCACAGGTCGTCCTGTTCCAGCAACGCCACCCGCAGCCCGCGCAGCGCGGCATCCTGGGCGATGCCGACCCCGTTGATCCCGGCACCGACGACAATGACGTCGAACGGTTCACCGGTGAGCTCCGGCCTGACCATGGTGAGTTCCTCCCTCAAGGATATGGATGCAGAACTATTGGGTGGGTGCGGGTGCCGACCGGCGGCGGTGGAGTCGGTGGCAGGCACCCGAAAAGTCTTGCTAGTCAGTTGTTTCGATCACGGCGACCGGGGTGCGGACCTCGACGGTCTCGCCCTCGGGCACCTTGATCTCGACAATCGTTCCGGCAGCTGGGGACTCGAGGGTCTCCTCGACCTTCTCCGCCTCGACCTCGGCCAGCGGCTCGTCCTCGGCGACGGTGTCGCCGACCCCCTTCAGCCAGGTCGTGATGGTGCCCTCGCTCATGCCCATGCCCCACTGGGGCAGCAGTACATCGACTCTGCTCATGGTGTTGGTTCCTCTTTCTCAGAATTGGGGTGGAGTGACGGCCGGGTCAGGCACCGACCGGCGCGGCGACGCCGAGCTGCGCCCGGACCGCGTCGGCGATCCGAGTCCGGTTGGGGTACAACTGCTTTTCCAGCGCGGGGCTGAACGGGATCTGCATGTCCGGGGTGGTCACCCGGCGGATCGGGGCGCGCAGACTGTCGAAGATGTGTTCGCACGACCAGCGCGGAGATCTCGGCGGCGACGCCGCAGGTCTGGTGTGCCGGGTCGGCGACCACCACCCGGCCGGTCTTGGCGGCCGCGGTCAGGATGCCGTCGACGTCCAGCGGGACCATGGTGCGCGGATCGAACACCTCGACCGAGATGCCCTCCTTCTCCAGTTGATCGGCCGCCGCGACCGCCTCCGGCACGGCACCGGACACCGCGATGACGGTCACGTCGTTGCCGCTGCGCAGCGTCCGTCCGACTCCCAGCGGGATCTTGTACTCGTTCTCGTCGACGTCCTCCTTGGAGCCCCAGAGGATGCACGCCTCGAAGATCAGCACCGGGTCGTCGGAGTCGACGGCGGAGCGCAGCAGGCCCTTCGCATCGCTCGGATAGGCCGGCGTGATGACCTTGAGCCCGGGGACGTTCATGAACATCGGGTACGGCCGGTCGGAGTGGTGGGCACCGGTGTTCAGGCCGTAGAACATCGCCGAGCGGAAGACCACCGGGATGCTCGCCTGGCCGCCGAACATGTAGCGGTTCTTGGCGGCCTGATTCACGAACTGATCCATCGCCATATAGAGGAAGCTCGAGTACGACAGATCGACGATCGGCCGCAGCCCGGTCATCGCCGCGCCGATGGCGGCGCCCACGATGACCTCCTCGGAGATGGGGGTGTTGCGGATCCGGTTGCGGCCGAACTGCTGGGTGAAGTCGCCCTCGACGGCGCGGGACTTGCCGGCGCCGCCGGTGGTGCCGTAGACGTTGGCCTCGACGTCTTCCCCGATGATTACCACCCGCTCGTCGGCGAGCATGGCCTCCTTCTGCGCGGCGCCGATGGCACCGAGGTAACTCATGACGGTCATCGCACGGCCTCCAGGGTGGCAAAGGTGCTGCCATTGAACGTGTGGTGGGTGAAAACGCTGTCGGTATAGAGGTCGTCGAACGCGACCGATAGCTCTGGATACGGGCTGGCGTCGGTGAACGCCACCGCCTCGTCGACCTCGCGGAGCACCTCGGCCTCGAGGGCGTCCATCGCGGCGTCGTCGGTGATGCCGCGGCGGATCAGTTCCTTGCGGAACAGCACGATGGGGTCCTTGGCCAGCCACTCGGCCTTCTCGTCGCTGTTGCGGTAGTCGACGCCGAGCTTGAGACCTTCGGAGTGCTCGTTGTACCGGTAGGTGATCACCTCGACCAGGGTGGGTCCGTCGCCCGCGCGGGCCCGGCGGACCGCCGCGCTGACGGCGTCATATACGGCCAGTACGTCCTGGCCGTTCTCCACCCGCACGCCGGGCAGGCCGAAACCTGCTGCGCGGTCGGCGATCACCCCGGAGGTCACGGTGTGCGCTGGGGTGGACAGCGCGTACTGGTTGTTCTCGCAGAGGAAGATCACCGGCAGCTTCCAGACGCCGGCCATGTTCAGGCCCTCGTAGAGGTTGCCCTGGTTGGCGGCGCCGTCGCCGAAGAAGGCGAGCGCCACCCGGCCGTTGTTCAGCACCTTGGATGACAGGCCCGCGCCGACCGCGATCGGGATCGAACCCCCGACGATGCCGGACTCGCCGAGGCTGCCGACGGCGAAATCGGCCAGGTGCAGCGACCCGCCCTTGCCCTTGCAGACGCCGCCGGACTTGCCGACCAGTTCGGCCATCAGCGGGCCGAGCGGGGCGCCCTTGCCGATCGGGTGGCCGTGGCTGCGGTGGTTGCCCGACATGTAGTCGTGCTCACCCAGGGCCATGCAGGACCCGACGACCTGGGCCTCCTGGCCGATGCTGGTGTGCACGGTGCCGGGGATCTGGCCGCGTTTGACCATCTTCGATGCTCGTTCGTCGAAGCGCCGGATCCGCAGCATGCGGTGCTGCATGTCCAGCAGCGTCCGGTCTGAGAGTTCAGACGTGGGTTCGGATGTCACGTTCTTGCCTTTCTTGCTGTGGCCGAAGCCGGTTGGGCGTGCGGTCGTGGGCAGGACTGGGCAGCAATCGGCTTGGCGCCCCTCATCGCGAGGTGGAGGTGGGTGAACGAGCAGTTCAGATGGCGGTGGCGTGAATAGGGCCGGCCATTTCGAAGGCGTTCGCAACCAGCGAGCGGGTCCTGAAGGCTGACATTGCCTCTCCTCGTCATCGTCGACGGCAGGTGAATAGAAATGCTTGCTCGGCATCTTTACGGCCGGACTCTAGGTGATGGTGCATGGGCTGTCAATGAGTGAATGGCTACCCACCATGAGTGCGCTCGGTGCTCTCTGTTGGGTAGGGGGCATGGGCCCAGTCGGGCGCATAGCGTTGTCTCTGGGTTCCCCCAGAAGGGCCAGTGCTGTCCTCAATCTTCCTCGTCTCGACGTCTTGTCGCGAGTTCTCGCGTGCATTAATATCCAAGGACTGCATGTCTACCAGCCTCGAGAGTAGGGATCTGCGTTGTACCCGTCAAACATTGAATATTTACCCGGGATATACTCCGGCTCAGGACAGACTCCGCGTCATGTGCGGAAGGGGGAGGAGGCCGTGGTCAAGACCGCGCCGGATCCCAGCTCGACCCGGATGATCGCCACAGTGGCATGGCTGTATCACACCCGAGGGCTGCGGCAGAGCGCGATTGCCGAGCGGATGCGGATCTCGCAGTCGCGGGTATCGCGGCTGCTCGAACAGGCCGCCGACCTGGGCATCGTCAAGACGGTGGTGGTGCTCCCCAAGGACGAACAGTCGGTCCTCGAACAGGAACTGGAGTTCGCATACGGACTGAAGGAAGTGCACGTTCACGACCTCGGCGTGGTGGCAAACGAGACCGAACTTGTCCGTGAACTGGGGCAGCTACTGGCCCTGCACCTGCAGAGCGCATTGCTCGACGCCCCAGTGGTCGGGTTCACCTCGTGGAGCCGCACGTTGCAGGAGACGGTGCGCAAGTTGCAACCGCTCCGCCAGACCGACACGAAGTTCGTGGTCGAGCTGGTCGGCGACCTAGGGCCGCCCACGCTGCAGCACCAGGCGGCGCAGCACACCCAGCAGCTCGCCGACCTGACCGGGGCCGAGCCGATGTTCCTGCGCATACCCGGTGTCGTGGCCACTCGCGAGGTGAAGCAGACGCTCCTCGGGTACGACAGTCACGCCCGGGAGGCGCTGAGCAAGCTCGACGAGCTTGATGTCGCATTGAGTGGGATCGGCGCTGGCGGCATCATCCCGCCGCTGCGAGCCGGCGACAACTTCTTCACCAACGAGCAAGTGGCGCAGGCCCGCAAACGCGGAGCCGTCGGGGAACTCAACCTGCGGTTCATCTCCGAGGACGGTGAGCCGGTGCACACCGACTTCGACGAGCTGATCGTCGGTGTGACCCTGGCTCAACTGCGTCGCGCGGATCGGCGGCTCGGGGTCGCCGGTGGCCCGTCGAAGTATCGCGCCATCCGGGCGGCGCTGGTGGGTGGATGGCTCAACGTGCTGGTCACCGATGCCGCCACTGCGCAGTGGTTGATCGCCAACCGCGACTGACTGCGCACGCCCCTTCGTTTCCGCACCTCACTTCGTTTCCGCACGTCCCAGCGCTGCACGCCCAATGAGCCATCGGCCGCTGGCGGCTGCCCGGCACCGCCGAATGGCCCCATGCCACCTCACGCTGCGCGCCTGACCGGTGATGGCGTTGAATTATTTTGCAGCATCCGGGTATTGACACCGGGTAGGACGTCGGCCATCCTATGCATGTAGTTGCGAGGCGTGCATATTCAGTCAAGCTTAGAGAGCCGCTGACGTGCCAGCGTCCAGCTCCGCTCGTGGCCCACAGACAAGGAGGTCTCCGTGCCCACGCACCCTGACTACCAGGTGGAAAAGTTCACCATCGCCATCCCCGAAGATTCGCTCAAGGACATGAACGAGCGGCTCCGGATGACCCGCTTCCCGCAAGACTTCGCCAATGACGACTGGCGCTACGGCTACAACACCGCCTATCACCGCCAGTTGGTCGAGTACTGGATCAACGACTACGACTGGCGCGATGTCGAGCGCCGGATGAACGAGTTGCCACAGTTCAAGGTCGACCTGATGGGCGTGCCGCTGCATTTCATCCACGTCAAGGGCAAGGGTCCCAACCCGATGCCGCTGCTCATCCACCACGGCTGGCCGTGGACGTTCTGGGACCTGCGCAAGGTGATCGGCCCGCTGACCGATCCTGCCGCGCACGGCGGAGACCCCGCCGACTCCTTCGACGTCGTGCTGATTTCCCTTCCCGGGTACGGATTCTCATCACCGCTGACCGAGACCGGCTGGAACTTCTGGCACACGGCGGATCTCGAGAACACACTGATGAAAGACGTTCTGGGATACGAGAAGTACGCCACCGCCGGCGGCGACTGGGGCGCACTGGTCGCCCAGCAGCACGGCCACAAGTACGAGCAGGACGTCTACGGCATCTACACCCACTTCCCGGCCCAGATGAGCCACTACCTGCCGGAGCATCCCGACAAGCCGGCCGACGTGAGCTTCGATCCCGTGCTCGGCCTGCCTGCCGAGGGTGAATACGGCGAGGGCGAGGACGGCTGGTTCGAGCGGGGCAAGCTGTTCGTGGAGAACGAGAGCGGCTACGGGGAGATTCAGCTCACGAAGCCGCAGACCTTGGCCGCGCTCGTGGCCGACTCGCCAGCCGGTCAGCTCGCCTGGATCACCGAGAAGCGTTACTTCTGGGGTTTGGCGGAGCGCGGTGAGGGCACTCAGGCGTTCGAAAAAGTCTGGCCCAAAGAGGATCTCGTCACGACTGCCGCTGTCTACTTCCTGACCAACACCGGCGGGACGTCGTCGCGGTACTACTGGGAATGCCGTAATAATCCGTGGACACCGTCCCACAACCGATTCCCGGTGGTCGGCGCGCCGACTGCCGTCGGCATCTACCCGGGAGAGATCTACAAGCCACCGATCAAGTGGACCAAGCAATACTTCAACCTGCAGCAATACCGCGTACACCACACCGGCGGGCACTTTGCTCCCCTCGAGGTGCCGGACATCTACGTCGACGACGTTCGCACGTTCTTCCGACAGTTCCGCTGACGCCTCGCCGGCGTTGCCGGCGCACAGCACCCATCACACGGCTGGCCTCCACCCCCGGCCCGCCTGGCGTGACGAGATCGGTTTGACCTGAACCGAGCTCGTCAATATCCCGTCTCGTGCGCGGTTCATCTTGGACCCGCGCCCGTGGGTTCTGCACGACCCCCGGTTTTCCCCTGCCCGAACGAGAAAAGAGTTGAGATGTCTCGCAGAAGATTCTCCAGGAAGTGGTTCTCGGTCACCGCGGTGGCGGCTGCTGCCACGATCGCGTTGTCCGGCTGCACATCCACCACCAGCTCCGGTGGTGCCTCCTCGACGATCGCGAAGGACGACCTGGTCCTGGTCGCCTCGGTGATCAACACGACCAACCCGTACATGGCGTCGATGATCGATGGCGCCAAGGCGTTGTCGGCCAAGCTCGGCGTGCCGCTCGAGATCGTCGACTCCCAGGGCAGCTCGCAGACCGAGATCTCCAAGATCCAGGCCATTCTCGCCGAGGGCAAGAAGGTCGCGCTGATGGTCAACACGGTGGCCAGTTCGGATGCCCCGACGATCGTCAACGCCGTCAAGGCCGCCGGCGGCTACGTGGTGATCTGGTGGAACAAGCCCGATGAGTTGGAGCCCTGGGACGTCGGCAACAACTTCGTCGCCTTCCAGAAGCACTCCGGGGTGGAGAGCGGCGAGTGCACCGGCAAGGCGCTGGCCGACAGCCTCGGCGGCAAGGGCAATGTCATTGCTCTGGCTGGAGTGCAGGACAGCACCACCAGCCAGACCCGGGTGGCCGGCCTGCAGGAGGCGCTGAAGGCCTACCCGAACATCAAGTTGCTCGAGACCCGCTATGCCAACTGGGACGGGCAGGTGGCCGTGACCGAGACGCAGAACATGCTGACCAAGTACCCGAACCAGGTCAACGGGTTCTGGGCCGCTGACGACGCCATGATCATCGGCGCTACCCAGGCCGTCCAGTCGGCCGGTTTGGAGAACAGCACGAAGTTCGTCTCCGACGGCCTGTACCCGCCGGTCATCGACATGATGAATTCGAACTTCGGCAATGGTGCCATCGTCGGCGAGACGTTCCACCGCGGGTACATGGCCGCCGCCATCGGCCTGTACACCGCCTACCAGGCCGCGACCGGCGCCATCGACCCGTCCACGCTGCCGCACGAGAAGCGCGACAGCCTGTTCAAGTTGAGCTGCGTCACGCCGTCGACCCTGGCCGACTACACCAAGTACGACACCGACATCGCCGGCTGGGTCGACACTCTGGTGCAAAAGGGCCCGTGGGACACCGATCCGGTTCCGCTGGTCGCCGGTGGCCCGGAGAAGTTGCCGTCCTGACGCTGGTTTTCGGTTGATCCCGCCGTGGCCGCGCTGGCTGACCAGCGCGGTCACGGCTGCCGCCGAAGTCCCTACATGTATTGATATGCACTGCCAAGACTAGAGATTCGGAGATGACCATGGGGAATCAGGTGCTGACCGCCTCCCCGGGCGAGACCCGACGGCAGCCCAGCCGCCGCCGGTTCGACTACAAGAGGCTGGGTGAGGTTGGCGCGCTGGTCGTGCTGATCGTGATCTTCACGATCCTCAACCCGGGTGCGTTCCTGACCCTGCTCAACATCCGCACCATCCTCGACCAGGCGGCCATCCCACTGGTTGTCGGTGTTGGCGCCACGCTGGTCATCCTGATGGGTTCGATCGACCTTTCGGTCGAGGGGGTGATGGGCGCCTCCGGTATGACCTTCGTGCTGCTGTCGGCGAACAGCCGCGATACCGCGGATCTCGGCATCTGGGCGATCGTCGTGGCCGTCGCCCTCGGTGCGTTCCTGGGCCTGTGCTCCGGCCTGATTCACACCCGGCTCAAGGTGCCGTCGTTCATCGTCACGCTGGGCATGTGGTTCGTCGGGCTGGGACTTGCCACGCTGCTGTTCGGCACCGACCAGATCCCGTTCCTGGCGGACGGCGACCTCAAGGCCTGGCCGAACACGCTGACCCTGGGGCTGCCCAACTCCTTCTGGCTGGCGGCCGTGGTGGTCGCCCTCGGCGTCGTGGTCACCCGGTTCACCAAGCTCGGCCGGTACACCTACGCTGTCGGAAACAACGAAGACATCGCCCGCAGCAACGGGATTCCCGTCGGCCGGCAGAAGATCTACATCTTCGTCGTCGCCGGCGGCTGCAGTGCGCTGGGCGGGGTGCTGGCCAGCTTGCGTCTGGGCGCCGGATCGGCCACCGTCGGCATCGGCATCCTGTTCCTCACCATTGCCGCAGTGGTGATCGGTGGCACCTCGCTCGGCGGCGGCAAGGGCGGCATGATGCGCACCACCCTGGGCGTCATTCTGCTGACCGTGCTGAACAACGGCCTGATCCTGTCCGGGGTCAGCTCCAACATCCAGGTCGGCGTTTCCGGCGCCGTGCTGATCGTGGCCATCCTGGTAGCGGCCTGGCCGCTGCGCAGCCGACTGAGGATCGTGAAATGACCAAGGCCCTGCGAGAGGACACCCCGGTGCCGGCCGACGTGCCGGCGCTCAAGCTCACCAACATCACCAAGGCGTTCGGTCCGGTGACCGCGGTCGACGGCGTATCGCTGGAGATTCCGCGCAATCAGGTGATCGGTCTGATCGGCGAGAACGGCGCCGGCAAATCGACACTGCTGAAGATCCTGACCGGCCTGCACGAGCCCGACTCGGGCGTGATGGAGGTCGCCGGCCAGCCGGTGCGGTTCCGCCGTCCGCAGGACGCGGCCGCCGCCGGATTCGGCGTCGTGCACCAGGAGCAGTCACTGCTGACCAACCTGTCCGTCGCCGAGAACATCGCGATGAATGCGTTGTCCAGCAAGGACAACGCGACGAAGGGCGGCTGGTACCGCTGGGGTCAGCTCAACCGCGAGGCGGAGACGATCCTGGCCAGGGTCGGCGCCAAGATCGACCCGAAAGCGATCGTCGGCGACATCTCGTTCGTCGACCGGCAGATGGTCGAGATCGCCCGCGCGCTGCGCGTGGATGAGATGGTCCACGCCACACCGATCGTCATCCTCGACGAGCCGACGTCGGTGCTCGAGCGCAACGAAACGGCGATCCTGGAACGCGAGATCGCCGACCTGAAGAACATCGGCTCGGTCATCTTCGTCTCCCACCGGTTGGACGAGGTGCTGCGCATCTGCGACCGGATCGTGGTCATGCGCAGCGGCAAAGTGGTCGCCGATCGTTCCACCGAATCGGTCACCGAGGACGAGTTGTTCCAGCTGATGATCGGTCACGCCGCGCGCGCCACGAAGAGTGCCGCCGCCGAACGAGATGCCGGGGCCGAACCGCTACTTGAGGTGTCCGGGCTGACCCGCAAGGGCGAGTACAAGAACGTGGACCTCACGGTGCGTCCCGGCCATTGCGTTGCGCTGGTCGGCACCCTCGGGTCCGGCCGCGAATCGCTCGTCCGGGCGCTGTTCGGCGCCGAGCCGTACGACTCCGGCACCTTCTCCTACCGCGGCAAGCAGGTTGGCAGCTGGTCGGCGGCGCAGGCGACCCGAAGCGGCATTGCCTACGTGCCGGCCGAGCGCAAGACCGAGGGCATGGTCGGTGGCATGTCGGCGGCGGAGAACCTGGTGCTGTCCCGGGATGGTCAGTCCGGCTGGTTCGTCAACAAGGGCAAGCAGAAAAAGCTCGCGCAGGAATGGTTCGTCAAATTGGGTACCAGGCCGAACAACCCGTCGCTGCACCTGAGCCGGTTCTCCGGCGGCAACCAGCAGAAGGTCGTGATGGCCAAGTGGCTGCAATCGGAGAGCCTGCAATTGCTAATCCTCGACCACCCGCTGCGCGGCCTCGACCCGGGTGCCGCCGAGACGGTGAATGACCAGATCCGGGCCGCCCGCGACGGCGGCACCGCGGTGATCCTGTTGGCCGACACCCTCGAGGAGGCGCTCGAGATGGGCGACGACATCCTCGTCATGCGTGACGGCGAGGTCACCGCTCGCTTCGACCTCTCGGTCGATACCCCGACGTCCCTCGACCTGCTCGAAAAGATGGTGTGACGAGCATGACCGATAAATCCGTGACCGATCAATCCGTCTCCCCTGTCGCGGTCCAGACCGCGCCATCCAAGGAGCCGGCGGCCGAACCCCGCCGCCGTCCCAAGGCGATCGAAGTGTGGACCGTGGCAGGCCCTTTCGCGGTCTTCGTCGTTCTGTTGGCGCTGGTGGCGATCCTCCGGCCGGCCTTCCTGGGTGGGGGTGGTCTGGCCATCCTGGCCACCCAGGCGACGGCCATTCTGCTGGTCGGTCTAGGTCAGGCAATGGTCCTGCACGTCGGGTCGATCGACCTGTCCAACGCCGCCATCGCGCTCTTCGGCGCGATCCTGCTGGCCAAGTCGATCGGCTCGATGGGCGCCGGTGCCATCGTCCTGATGATCGTGATCTGCTCCCTGATCGGAGCCCTGAACGGGTTCCTGATCGCGTTCTTCCAGGTTCCGAGCTTTGCGCTGACGCTGGGCACCCTTGGCCTGCTGCAGGCGGCTTCGCTGATCATCAGCAACGCGACCACGGTGTACGCCACCAACGCGGGCATCGTGACCTCACTGTTCACCCAGGGCATCGCCAACCTGGCGATGGCCTTCTGGATCGCCGTGCTCGTCGCCATCGTGCTCTGGGCGATGCTCCGCTACACGGTGCTCGGCCAGAGTCTGACCGCGGTCGGGCTCAACGAGACGGGCGCGTTGTTCTCCGGGATGCGCACCCGGCTGCTGAAGATCGTCGCGTTCACGCTGTCCGGCCTGCTTTCCTCGCTGGCCGGGATCATGATCATCGCGCAGGCCGGCTCCGCCTCCAGCACCGGCCTCGGCAGTGACCTGCTGCTGCCGGGCATCACCGCGGCCATCGTCGGCGGCACCGCCATCACCGGCGGCATCACCAATCCGATCAACGTGATCTTCGGCGCGCTGACCGTCACGTTGATCCCGATCGGCGCTGCGGCACTTGGCATTCCGTCCGAGGCGCAGAGCCTGGTCTACGGCCTGGTGATCATCATCGCGGTGGCGCTGACGATCAGTCGCAGCCGGGTCGGGGTCGTGAAGTAGCCAGGACTGGCACTCCCCGCCCGGTGCCGTCATCATCCCACAGTCTCATCAGCCTGTGATCCAACCGGAGGAACGATCAATGACCACGCTGGAGTCCCTGCAGCCGCACGACGTGCTGCGGTTCTTCGAGATCCTGTCCAACATCCCGCGCGGCTCCGAGAACGAGAAGCAGGCCGCCGACTGGGTGGTGAACTTCGCGCAGGAGCGCGGTCTGACGGCATTCCAGGACGACCTGCACTGTGTGCGTCGTTCGCAAGCCCGGACAGGGCGGCCTGGAGAATGCGCCGGCGCTGATCCTGCACGGGCACCTCGACATGGTGTGCGCCAAGAACGAGGGCGTCGAGATCGACTTCCTGAACGAGCCGATCAGGCTGGTCGTCGATGGTGACTTCATCAAGGCCGACGGCACCTCATTGGGCGCCGACAACGGCATCGGCGTCTCCTACATCCTCGCGTTGCTGGACTCCAAGGACCTGCCGCACCCGCCGTTGGAGGCCGTGCTCACGGCGATGGAGGAGAAGGGCAAGGTCGGCGCCGGACAGTTCGACACGTCGGTGCTGACCGGCACCCGGATGATCGACTTCAACTGGATCACCGACAACGAGATCCTGGCCGGCTGCAGCGGTGACGTCACGTTCCACGTCGACATCCCCGGGGAGTACGAGCCGGTGCCGGATGCCCTGTCCGCCACCAGGTCGCTGAAGGTTCGCGGCCTGCTCGGCGGGCATTGCGAGTTCGACATCCACCTGGAGCGGGCCAACGCCATCCTGGTGCTCGCGCGGGCGCTGAACGCCGTTCTCGCCAGGTACGACGTGCGGATCAGCGGCCTGGTCGGCGGCGCGCAGAACAGCTCCATCCCGGCCGATGCCGAGGTGGTGCTGTCGATTCGCCCGCAGGATGTATCCGAGGTCGCAGCAGATCGTCGACGAGTTGGACGGCACGCTGCGCGGCGAGTACCAGCGGGCCGACGGTGGCATCCGACTGGAATTGGACGAGGCCACCGCCCCTGCGCGAGGTGTTCTCCGCGGCCGCGACCGGCCGGTTCGCCCGGCTCACCGCGCTGATCCCCAACGGCGTGTTGAGCTGGAGTCTGCTGACCCCCGGTGTCGTGGAGACCTCCAACAATCTCGGCACCCTGCGAGCCATCGACGGCGGCGTGCGGCTGGCGTCCACCATCACCGCGCAGGTGACGTCACGCAAACACGAGGTGCTGGACCGGGTTCGGGCGCTGGCCGCGCTGGCCGGCGGCGGGGTCACCGTCGAGCAGTTCGGCCTTGATGCGCCGGAATTCCCCTATCAGGAGAATTCCGTCCTGCTCAAGACCGCCGCCGACGCCTACCGGGACGTCATCGGCGAGGAGCCGGACATCCACGTTTCCCAGTGCAGCCTCGAGCTCGGCATGTTCAGCCGGAAGATTCCGGGACTGGAGATCATTTCCATCGGCACGGAACTGCATGCGCTGCACTCGCCGCTGGAGTCGGTCAACCACACGTCGGTCGCCAAGGTCTGGCCCCTCGTTCGAGAGGTGGTCGGCCGGCTGAGCTGAGCGCGTCCCACGGAGTACCGGCCGGCCGAGGAGGCAAAGGATGAACCTGAGATTCATCGGTCCGGCCGGGGTCGAGGAGCACCCGGCCGACGCGGCCGCGGAATTGCTGGCGAGGCCGGAAGGCCTGGTGTGGCTGGACATTCCCACCTGGGACGAGCAGGCCGAACGCCTGCTGCGCGAGGTGTTCGGCTTCCATCCGATGGCGATCAGGGACTGCGCGCAGCGCAACCAGGTGCCGAAGGTCCATGTCTATCCCGATCATGTGTTCCTGGTGCTGCACGCGCCGCACGCCGGCGCGGCCGGTCACGTTCACTCCGTCGAGCTGGACCAGTTCATCGGTGACCGGTACCTGGTCACGGTGCACGGCCCGCTGAGCGCTGCGGCCGACCCGGCCGCCGCGCGGATCGAGGTCGACGCGGTGGCCAAACGGCTCGCGTCCGGCAAGCTCCGTCCTCGGCAGGCCTACGAGATCTCCTACGCGCTGGTCTCGGCGGTGGCCGGGCGACTACGCGGGTTCATCGCCCGGCTCACCGCCGAAATGTGGAATCTCGAATACCGCTTCCAGGCGGTCGTGAAGGCAGGGCCCGCCGGCCATCTCAGGGAGCCCGAACTGTTCCTGGACGAGCTGTTCGCCGCTCGCCATGGCTTCATGGTGGCTCGGACGCAGGCGGCGATGTCACGCGAAGTGTTCGCCCGCATGTACAAGATCAAGGCATTCGGCCGGGGCCGCGGGCAGAAACGGATCGGCGACGCCGTCGACCAGTTCGACCACCTGTGTGCCATGGCCGACGGCGAGAAGGAGAACCTGCAGGGAACCATCGAGTTCTACCAGGCGCGCACCAACACGAAGGTCACGATCGCGGCGGAACGACTCGCGGTGATCGCCGCCATCACCCTGCCCGTCACCGCGGTGTCGTCCATTCTCGGCATGAACGTCATCGTCAACGACAGACCCAGCCCGTCGAGCTCGCGATCGCAGTGCTCGCCATGGTCGTCATGTCGGCGGTCCTGCTGGTCTGGGCGAAACGACGAGGCTGGTGGTG
>CAVOJB010000016.1:0-11472 GCA_963696175.1 uncultured Actinomycetota bacterium | reverse complement strand
GTTCCGCGCGGACGTGCACCGTCGGCACCCCGCGCCGGGAAGCCGATTCGTCCATCACGTCGTCGTGCACCAGTGCGAACAGGTGCAGGAGCTCCAGCGCGGCGCTGGCCCGAACGATGTCGGTCCGGCCGACGTTGCGATCCGCCCCTCCGCAGCTGAGCCAGCCGAGGTGGACCATGATCGGCCGCAGCCGTTTGCCGCCGCCGCCGATCATCGAGGTGATGAATTCCGGAATGTCGGCTGTCCCGAGGATTTCCAGGGGACCGTGGTCGTCGTCCGGCAGCGTGGCCCAGATCTCGCCGAGTTCGTCGATGACCTCGCTGAGCAGCGAGTCGACGAGGGCCAGGTGTTGATCGACGTCGGCCTGGGCCGGGGGGACGGCAATCAGTCGGCCCGTGTTCTGGAACTCGGTTTCGGTGCGGTCGCGGGCGAAGGCCGGACTGCGGTCCCGGGCGAAGGCCGGTTCGGTGGACACCTGAGCGGTACTCATGCCGATCCTCCGGTCAGATCGCGGTTCGGGCCGGTCGGCCGCTCGCCCGCCATTGCCTGCACCTGCTGCACCGCCCACGGGCTGAAGGCGAACGGGGTCGACGCCATGGCCGACACCACCTCGTCCCAATCCGCCCAGGCCCAGTCGCACACCTCCGCCGGATTCGGCCGGATCCCACTTAAGTTCGGTCGGGAGGCCGCTCCCGGATGCACCAACTGCCCCGTATAGACGGGGCAGATCTCGTTCTCCCAGATGCCAGTCACGTCCCGAGTGCGGTACCGGAAGTCGGGTAGTGCGCACCGGAGACCTGTCGCTTCGATGCCCAACTCGTAGTCCAGCCGACGCGCGATCGCGTCGAGCATCGGTTCTCCGGGCGCCGGATGCCCGCAGCAGGAGTTCGTCCAGACGCCGGGCCAGGTTCGCTTGCCGAGTGCTCGTCTGGTCAACAGCACGCGACCGTCCGAATCGAAGATGTGGACGGAGAAGGCCAGGTGCAACGGGGTTTCGGCGTGGTGAACCTGCGACTTGCGCTGACGGCCGATCGGTCCGCCCCGTTCATCGAGCAGCACGACGAATTCTTCGGCGAGAGTCACCGGCGGAGCCCGGTGCAGGCTTTCGTCATCACGTCCATGTTATGTCCTCACCTGGAGCAGCCGAGCCGGAACACGCGCCGAGCGCGTCAGGGCCGGCGCAGGTCAACGGGGCCCCTTGCGCTTGATACCCGCCTGGCTATGCAAAATAACCCTGGCCTTGCGACTCGTGAATGAGCCCGGCCCCGCGACTCGCAGGTGACCCCGGCCCGGCGACTCGCGTATCGTCGAACCTGCTCCAGACACTAGGTCGGCTCTGGAGACGCTGCCGTCGCCGACAGGCTGTGGCAGCTGCTGTTGCCGCCCAGCTTCCTGTCCGGTCACACCGACCCCCTGGATCTCCCTCTATGACGCCTCCTTCGATCGACAGTCTCGCTCCGATCGCCCCGACGGCGAGTTCGCCTCAGCCCGTGACATCGGGCCGTCGTGACCAGACCTCGCAAGTGCTCATATACATCTTCTCTGCCGTGCCGCTGCTCGCCGTGGCCGCCGCGGTTCCGTTCGCGTGGGGCTGGGGACTGGGCTGGGTCGACCTGACGCTGGCGGCGGTGTTCTACGTAGTGTCCGGCTTGGGAGTGACGGTGGGATTTCACCGCTGCTTCACCCACGGGTCCTTCCGACCGAGACGCGGTCTGAAGATCGCGCTCGTCGTGGCCGGTCAACTCGCCCTGCAGGGTCCGGTGCTCGATTGGGTGGCCGATCACCGGCGGCATCATGCCTTCTCCGATCGCGAGGGCGATCCGCATTCGCCGTGGCTCTTCGGCACCTCGGCGGCGGCCCTGGCCAAGGGTTTCTGGCACGCCCACATGGGCTGGATCTTCAACCGGGACCTCACCAACCAGAAGCGTTTCACCCCTGATCTGCTCGCCGACCGCGACATCGTCGCGGTGAACAGGCAGTTCGCCACATGCACGGCGTTCTCGCTGCTGGCCCCCGCATTGCTCGGCGGGCTCATCACCGGGACTTGGGCCGGAGCACTCACCGCCTTCTTCTGGGCCGGCTTGGTCCGGGTCGCGCTGCTCCACCATGTGACCTGGTCGGTCAACTCGATCTGCCACATGATCGGCGAGCGACCGTTCAGCACGCGGGACAAATCGGCCAACTTCTGGCCGTTGGCGTTGATGTCCTTCGGCGAGTCATGGCACAACCTGCACCACGCTGATCCGACCTGCGCCCGCCACGGCGTGCTGCGCGGTCAGATCGACATCTCCGCGCGGATGATTTGGTTGTTCGAGAAGTTCGGTTGGGCCACCAAGGTCCGTTGGCCGAGCGCGCCGCGGCTGGCCCGGATCCAGGCCACTGCCGACGAGATGGGCCACTGACGCCCGCGGGCAGGGGTAACACCTTCGTGCCCTGGCTGGTGAACCGGATCTTCCCCGTGCTCGCCACCGCGGCCCTCGTCGCCGTCGGGATGCTCACCACCACGTGGGGCGCCCGTCTGATGGGCGAGCAGGCCTGGGCCCTGCCGCACGACCTGTGGCGAACATTGGTTGCGGCGCACCGACTGGGTCGGTTCGACTTCGCGAACCTCTATACGCAGCCAACTGCCTTGATCACCTTTCCCGGCGCGGCTCTGATCCTCGTTCCGGCCTCCGCGGTGATCGATGCCACCGGCCTTGGCCTCGCGTTCCAGACGGTGCACAACCCGTATCCGGACGCGTGGCTGGTGGCCGGGCCGTACGAGATCGTCCTGTCCGCAACGGCCCTCTTCGCAGCCGACGCGGTCGCCGAACGGATGGGCGCGGCCCGTTCCAGTCGGGGGGTCCTGGCGCTCGCCGAGGCGATCGCGCTGTGGAACGTGTCGGTCCGGTTCGGCCACCCCGAGGATGCCGTCGCGGTAGCACTGCTGCTGTACGGCGTCCTTGCCTTGGCCGACTCGCGCGCTTCGCGATCAGGCTGGCTGGTGGGAGCCGCGATCGCCGTTCAACCGCTGGTACTGCTGGGACTCGTGGTCGTCCTCGCGGTACTGCCGGCGCGCCGGATGGCCGCCTTCGTAGTCCGAGCGGCCGTCCCCGGTGCGCTGCTGCTCGGTGTCGCCGCCGCGTCCAACTGGCCTGCGACATGGCATGCGGTGACCAGCCAGCCGAACTGGCCCAGCAGAAACCACCCGACACCGTGGACATCACTGGCTCCCGACATCGGCGGGGGAGCGGTGGCCGCGGGCCCGACGCGAATGCTGGCCGTGCTGCTGGCCTGCGGCTGCGCGTTCGTGGTCGGCCATCGGTGGCGGACCAGAGGGTGGGTGGACCAATGGAAGCCCGCGGTGCTCGGCGAACTGGTCTGGTGGATTGCCGTCGTACTGGCGTTCCGATGTGTGTTCGAGTCGGTGATGGTCGCCTACTACGTGTGGCCGGTACTGGCCGTTGCCCTGGTGGCCGCGTCTTCTGCTCCGGCGCGTTTGGTCGTCACCGCGACGGCAGCTTCCGTCCTGACCTTTGTCGCGCAGGCCCCGTGGCGTGGGCCCTGGCTCTGGTGGGCGACGGTGATGCTGGGTTTAGGTCTGACGTTGGCAGCTGCATGGCCCGGGGCGGCCCTCGCCCGGGGAAGGCCGGCGGTCGCTCATTCGCCGTCCGTCGGTGGCGGTAGGTAGACCGCGTGGGATTCCACGTCGTGGAAGATGCGGTTCGCGATGGGGTTGCGGATCTCCTCCGCGATGTGCCCGACCAGCCCGGCGCAGCGAGCCAGCAGCACGACACCGCGCAGGACTCCCAGCGGGATACCGAGATCCGCCAACGCGGCCCCGCACACACCGGCGCCGTTGAGCGGCAGTCGGCGGCCCAGGATGTCAGGAGCAACCCGGCCGACGGCCTCGAACAGCGCGAGATGTGGGCCGTACTGACCCTCCTCACGAGCGATGGCGATGATCACCGGCGTGCGGGGGTCGCCGTTCTTGTGCAGGTGGTGACCGAGGCCGGGGATAAATCCACCCGTCGCCCGGCGCATCCGAACCGCCTGGCGGGCCAAAACATCCCAACCCGGCTCATCGGTCGGCAGCGCCTCGGCGCCCGACAGTGCATCGGCCAGGAACTTGCCGGTGTCCTCGCTCACGCCGAGGAATCGGGATCCGCCGCCGAGCAATCCCGCGGCCAAGGCTCCCTGGATGGCGTCGGGTGCCGACAGGTACGTCAACCGGGCCGCGATGGCAGTCGGCGTGAAGCCGTGATCGGCGAGGGCGACCAGCACGGTCTCGAACACTCTCGTCTGGGACGGGGTCGGTTCGGCCAGCGTGATGAGCTGATAGGCCAGGTTGCCGAAGCTGACCTTTCCGAGTAGGTCGGCCGCGAGATCCTTGCCCAGTAGGGAGATCTGATCGACCGACGACACACCGAGGGCGGTCGGATACGTCTCGTGGTCCGCTGCCGTCGGCTCGGCCATCACCGGGGGATTCCTGCTGATTTCGGCTGGGCGGATGCCAGCCAGGCCCGAATCTGGTCACCGTGCTCGTCCAGTTGCGGCGGAGCAAGGTCGTACCGGGTCGGGGTCACCGACATGCGGATCGGGTTACGGATGGTCGGGATGTCACCGGCCAGCACGACGGGTTCCAGACCCAGCGAGTCGGCCAGTTGCACGCCACCGCGGACATCATTGATCGGCCCGGCCGGAATGCCTGCCGCGGTGAGGATCTCAAACCATTCTTGCGCGCTCCGGGTAGCCAGCCTAGCCAACAGGAGTGACCTGAGCTGCTCGCGGTTGTCGTTTCGCAGCCCCACGGTGACGAAGCGGGGGTCGTCGGCGATCTCGGCGATTCCGAGACACCGCGCGAGGATGCGGAATTGGCCGTCGTTGGCGGCGATGACGATGATGTCGCCGTCGCCGGTGGTCAGCGGCTCATAGGGAAACAAGGACGGGTGTGAGTTGCCCATCCGGTGCGGAACGACATCGCCGGCCACATACGCGGAGGTCTGGTTGACCATCGCCGACAGCGCGCTGGAAAGCAGATTGGTCTCGATGTGCTGGCCGCCGCCCCCGCCATCCCGATGGTGCAGCGCGGCGAGAATGCCGATGGCGCTGTGCATACCGGTCATCACATCGAACACGGAGATGCCGGATCGGTATGGCGGTCCCTCGGGTGATCCGGTCAGGCTCATCAGCCCCGACGCAGCCTGGACCAGCAGGTCGTACCCGGGTAGGCCGGCACCCGCTGCGGATCCGAAGCCACTGATGGAACAGTAGATGATCTCGGGATTCCGGGCGGACACCGAGCTGTGGTCGAGGCCGAACTTGGTGAGGGCGCCCGGCCGGAAGTTCTGGATCATCACGTCCGCCCTGGCCGAAAGCGCCTGTGCGGCAGCAAGATCCTCGGAATCGGTCAGGTTGAGTGCGATCGACTTCTTGTTGCGGTTGATCGCCAGGAAGTAGGTACCGGTGTCGCCCCGCACCGGCGGCACCCAATGCCGGGTGTCGTCGCCCGCAGGCGATTCCACCTTGATCACGTCTGCACCGAGATCGGCCAGCAGCATTGTGCAATACGGGCCGGCCAACACTCTGGAGAAGTCGGCGACGACGATGCCGGACAGCGGCCCGGGCGCGACCGGTCCCGGTTGCGGGTTTGGCTTGGCGGCCACCTGATCGGGTTCGTCAGCCATATCGGGCTCCTTCGGCGTGCACTTCATGCACGTTATTCGACACGTCAGATCCGATAGCCGTCTGACGGACACGTGTCCGCCACAGTTCTACGCAGCCGTCACCGTGTCAAGGGCTCAGCCGGTCGCAGGCTGCCGGGAGTGCTGAGGACGGAGCTCTACGAATGGCCTTGACAGCCAGAGTGCCCATTCGGCGCTGACCTCGCCGGCGGTTCGCAGCAACGCCGGTAGGTGGTCGTCCAGCAGCGTCTGAACCGACGTTTCGGCTGCGTGCACAGTCACATTCATCGCGGCCCGGACGGCCCCGGTGCCGTCCCGAACGGGCACCGCGACCGATCGGATGCCCGGGGCGAGTTCTTCGTCGGCGAGCGCCCAACCCCGGGCCCGTACGGCGGTCAACTCCCTCGCCACATCGGCGGATGGTCTGGGCAGGAACGGCGGAAGGCCGGACCGGCTGGGTTCGGCCAGCGTTGCGGCGAGTGCGTCAGCATCGAGCGCGGCCAGCAGGACCTTGCCCTGCGAGGTCGGCAGTGCCGGAAAGCGGGTCCCGATGTCCACCCGCAGCGTGATGATTTTTGGTACCGCAACCCTTGCGACATAGACGATGTCCGACCCGTCGAGTTGGGCCATGGAGGACGATTCACCGGTGGTGCCGACCAGGTCGATCAGGTGCGGGCGGGCGATGTCCCACAGGCCCAGTGAGGAGACATAGGCGTTCCCGAGGCGAAGCACCCGAGGTGTCAACGAGAAGCCGTCGGCATCCGATCGGACAAACCCGAGTTCGGCCAGGGTCAGCAGCAGTCGGCGCGCCGTCGGGCGGGCGAGGCCGGCCGCATCGGCGACCTCGCTGAGGCTCATCGCCGGACGGTCCGCGCCGAAGCAGGACAACACGTCGAGCCCGCGGGCCAGCGCTTCGACGAAATCCGGACCAGTCCCTCGCCCTGCCATGGCCTTCTCCCAGGATCGGCTCGATGTGGGTGGCTGGCGGTCGTCCCCGACCAACACGGCAGCCCTGACGCCACGAACACTACTGCCGAGAAGTTCGCCACGGGTAGGTCTTGACAAGCCGAGACCCGCCGAGCATCTTGAAGGTGACCGTCATACGGACAGCTGTACGGTGCGTCTGCACTGGCTTGGAGCATCGACCGAAGTCGTTCGAAGGGACTCCCGTGGCAAAGCTCGTCGCGATCCTGGCGACCACCCACCACCCCTTCTACTACCGGACCAGCCAACTGGCTCCCGAAATAGCTCCTCCCTTCGCCGCGGAGTGGGTGCGTAAGGTCGCGGCCTACCGGGACACCTTGACCCGCACTCGCCCGGATGTGTTGGTGATGGTCGGCTCAGATCATTTCCACCAACTCTGGCTCGATAACATGCCGCAGTTCCTGGTCGGCAAGGCGCCGTTCTACGACGCGAACTGGACCAACGAGGAACGGGAATTCGGGCTGCCGAAGCTACGCATGCGCGGGCACGAGGAGCTGTCGGCCTACATGCTGCGCGAGGGCATCGACAAGGGCTTCGACCTCGCGTTCTCGAACGAACTCCGCGTCGATCACTCCATCACCTGCCCGATCTTCACCGTCCGGCCGGGCAACGATCTGCCAATTGTCCCTATCTACACCAATATCTTCGCCCCGCCACTGCCGCAACCGGAGCGGTTCGTCAAACTGGGCCGCACCATCCGCGAGATCATCGACGCCTGGCCCAGCCACCTGCGGGTCGCGGTGATCGGCACCGGCCATCTTTCCCTGGAGCTCGGCGGGCCCCGCCAATTCGGCCCCCACGGTCCGGATCCTGAGTTCGACGCCAAGGCCGTGCAGTGGATCGCCGACGGGGATATCGACGGGTGCCTCGCCGACGTCACCCTGGACAGCTTGCATGCGCCGGGAAACGCAACGCACGGATTCATGGATTTCATGCTGATGATGGGCATGGCCGGCTATCACAAGGCCGACTACGCCGACAATCTCGACCTCTTCCACACCATGGAGGCCTATTTCACCTGGTACCCGAGCGGAGTGGACTGGTGAGCAGGTACCTGGTCAACAAATTCCTGTTCACCGTCGACCGCGATCCCGAGCTGGTCGAGCGGTACCGCACCGAACCGGCGGCCACGGTCACCTGGTGGGAGGCCGAGCGCGCCAACAAATTGCTCTCCTCGATCGATGCGGAGGCGACCACCTGGCTCGAATTCACCGAAGCCGAGCGCACGGCGCTGGCCCGCCACGATCACGTCGCACTTTTCGAGATGGGTGCGCATCCATTCCTCACGCTGACTCTCTGGATTGCGATGTTCGAGCGCGATCACCCCCAACCACTGGCCATGCAGCTGGACTACGCGGCCAAACTTGTGCACCTGACACAGCCCTACCCCGACATCAGCACCTGACGTAAGACAAACGCAGCTCCTTCACAGTGAGGTCAACAGATGAATCCCGACGAGATCACCGCAGCCAACGCCGGCCGGCCCATCGTCTTCCGGAATGCCGTGGTGTTGACCATGGACAGCGGCCGCCTCCTGGAGGGCGGAGACGTCTTGGTCATCGGTGAAACCATTGCGGCCGTGGGAAAGGCGCTGGCCGTGCCGGACGACGCGATCGAGATCGACGCCGCGGGCGGGATTCTCATGCCGGGAATGGTGGACACTCACCGACACATGTGGCAGACGGTCCTGCGCGGGCTCGGCGCCGACTGGACGCTGACCCAGTATTTCGTCTTCTACTACCTGAGCTGGGGCAAGATTTTCCGTCCGGAGGACATCCACGCCGGCAACCTGTTGTCCGCGATCGAGGCGGTGGACGCCGGCGTCACCACGACGCTGGACTGGTCGCACGGCCTGCAGACGATCGACCATGGCGAGGCCGCGGCCGACGCCCTGCTGGTCGCGCCCGGCCGGTTCGTCCTGGCCTACGGCAATCTGCTCGGCGCACCGTGGGAGTGGGCGAACAGCCCGGAGTTCCGCGCCTTCATCGACCGTCGTCGCTCGACGGCACGTGAGAAGTTGGGCTTGCGAATGGCTTTCGATGTCACTGGTGATCCGGCCTTCCCGGAGAAGGGCGCGTTCGAGGCGGCCCGCGAACTGGGCCTGCCGGTGACCACACACGCCGGCGTGTGGGGCGCAACCAACGACGACAGCATTCGGCTGATGTGGGAGAACGGTTTCATGACAGAAGATGTCAACTACGTTCATGCCAGCACGCTGACTGACGACTCCTACCAGCGGATTGCAGCCAGCGGCGGCTCGGCGTCGGTCTCGACGGAAAGCGAGCAGAGCGCGGGGCAGGGCTATCCGCCTACCTGGCATCTGCGCAAGCACGGCATTCCGGTATCCCTTTCGATGGACACCTCCGTGTGGTGGAGTGCTGATCTCTTCTCGGCGATGCGGGCGACGCTCTCGGCGGACCGTTCGCGGGAGCACCTGGAAGCCCATGCCAAGGGGGATACGGTGGTCCACAACCAGTTGCGTGCCGAAGATGTCGTACGGTTCGCAACCATCGGTGGTGCCACTGCCCTCGGGTTGGATGCCGTGATCGGGTCCGTCACCGTCGGTAAGAAGGCCGACCTGGTGCTGATCAAGAACGATGAGTCACCCGCCATGTATCCACTGCTGAACCCGTACGGCACTGTCGTCTACCAAGCCGGTCGTGGGGATGTGCACACCGTGCTCGTCAACGGTCGCATCGTCAAACACCAGCATAGGCTCGTCGGTGTCGATCTCGCGGCGGCCAAGTCGGCAGTGGGCCGTACCGTCGACCATGTACGCGGCACCATGGGCGAGGAGGCCTGGCAACAGGCCATGACCCCGGAAGTACAGGTCGCGGAACGAATCCCGAATCCGTACACCTATACCGACTTCGACGGAGGTCAATCGCGACATCGGGCTCAGGCGGGCTTCTCGGTCGGCGAAACGTCCGCCACCGAGAACGTGCGCCAGTGATGTCCGCTGCACTAAGTCCGGACGCCCCGCTCGTGCAAACGGATGTGCTGATCGTCGGTTCCGGACCCGCCGGGTCGTCGGCGGCCTTGTTCCTGGCCAGCTACGGCACCCGCACTCTCGTGGTCACGAAATACGGCAACCTCTCCGAGACTCCCCGCGCCCACATCACCAATCAACGCACTATGGAGACGCTGCGGGACATGGGTCTGGAAGAGCGGCTGATGCGCGAGGCCACCCCGTGGGAATTCATGGGCAACACCACGTTCTGCACCAGCCTTGCCGGTGAGGAACTGGGTCGGGTGTCGTCCTGGGGCACCGATACGGCCAGGCACGCCGACTACCAGTTGCAGAGTCCGTGCACCATGCTCGATGCACCGCAGACCATTACGGAGCCCATCCTCATGCAGGCCGCCCAGGCCCGCGGCGCGAAGGTCCGCTTCGACACCGAGTATCTCTCGCACGTGCAGGACGACGACGGGGTCACCACGGTCGTGCGGGACCGGCTGACCGGCGCGCAGTATTCGATACGGTCGAAGTACCTGATCGGCGCGGATGGAGCACGAAGCAAGGTGGCCGCCGATGTCGGTCTGCCGTTCGAGGGGCCGGGGCCCGTTGCCGGCGCCCTGGGCATCATCTTCGAGGCCGACCTGAGCCGGTTCGTCGCACACCGCCCGTCCGTCCTGTATTGGATGGTGCAACCCGGATCCGATCAGGAGGGCGTCGGTCTTGGCGTCCTGCGGATGATCAAGCCGTGGCACGAATGGATGCTGATGTACGGCTACCCGGCGGCGGACGGTCCGCCGGAATTCACCGACGAGTTCGTCCGCGATCTGGCGGTGAAACTCGTCGGCACGGACGATTTCGAGATGCGGGTGACGTCCACATCGCCGTGGACGGTGAATCATCATTTCGCCACGGCGATCGCCTCCCGCCGGGTGTTCTGTGCCGGAGATGCGGTGCACCGCCACCCACCGACGAACGGGCTGGGCTCCAACACGTCCGTCCAGGATTCATACAATCTGGCCTGGAAACTGCACCACGTGATCGCGGGCCTTGCCGCGCCTTCATTGCTCGAGTCCTACGACGCCGAACGGGCTCCGGTGGCCCGGCAGATCGTCGAACGAGCGAATCAGAGCATCGCCGACACCGGCCGCATCATCGCTGCCCTCGACGTGGACGACACCACCGATGCCGCGAAACTCGAGCGGCAGCTGGCGTTGCGCAGCGAGCCGGGTCCGGCGGGGGAGAAGATCAGGAGCCGACTGCGCGAGGCCATCGCATACAAGTCGTACGAGTTCAACGCCCACGGCGTGGAGCACAACCACCGCTACGCATCATCCGCGGTGATACCCGACGGTTCGCAGATGCCCCCCTTCACCCGGGATCCGGAACTGTTCGCGCAGCCGACGACGTGGCCGGGGGCCAAACTGCCACACACCTGGGTCACGCGGGCCGGCCGCCGGGTGTCCACGCTCGACCTCGGCGGCCACGGCTCGTTCAGTGTGTGGACGGGCATCGGCGGGCAGGCGTGGCTGGATGCAGCTGCGGCCTTCTCCGCCGAAACCGGGCTGCCGCTGACGACGGTGTCGATCGGGCCGAACCAACCTTTCGAAGACCCGTACGGCACGTGGGCCACCTTGTCCGAGATCCTGGACGCCGGTGTGCTGATCGTGCGACCCGATCTCTATGTGGCCGCTCGGCATCCGGGCGCGCCAGGCTCGGCAGCTGCCGCAGGAGCATGGCTGCAACAGGTGTTGGGATCGGTGCTCGGCACATCGTCGGGGATGGCTCGATGAGAACATAGGCTCGGTGGGAACATAGGGCGTGACCGTGCACCACCTCGATCCCACTCCGACCACGACCGCGGACGTC
>CAVOJB010000015.1:0-30168 GCA_963696175.1 uncultured Actinomycetota bacterium | reverse complement strand
AAAAACAGTGGTTAGTCGAATGGCATTGGAAAAACCAGCCGTAGCGGGTGATAGCCCCGTAGACGAAAACTTCTGTTCTCCTTTCAATGTTTCCCAAGTAGCAGCGAGCCCGTGAAATTCGCTGTGAATCTGGCGGGACCACCCGCTAAGCCTAAATACTACCTGGTGACCGATAGCGGACTAGTACCGTGAGGGAAAGGTGAAAAGTACCCCGGGAGGGGAGTGAAATAGTACCTGAAACCGTGTGCTTACAATCCGTCGGAGCTGAGCCCTTTGTGGTGAGGTGACGGCGTGCCTTTTGAAGAATGAGCCTGCGAGTTAGTGGTGTGTGGCGAGGTTAACCCGTGTGGGGTAGCCGTAGCGAAAGCGAGTCCGAATAGGGCGTTTGAGTCGCATGCTCTAGACCCGAAGCGAAGTGATCTACCCATGGCCAGGATGAAGCGACGGTAAGACGTCGTGGAGGTCCGAACCCACCAGGGTTGAAAACCTGGGGGATGAGCTGTGGGTAGGGGTGAAAGGCCAATCAAACTTCGTGATAGCTGGTTCTCCCCGAAATGCATTTAGGTGCAGCGTCACGTGTTTCTGGCTGGAGGTAGAGCACTGGATGGTCTAGGGGGCCCACAAGCTTACCGAAATCAACCAAACTCCGAATGCCGGTCAGTGAGAGCGTGGCAGTGAGACAGTGGGGGCTAAGCTTCATTGTCGAAAGGGAAACAGCCCAGATCGCCGGTTAAGGTCCCTAAGCGTGTGCTAAGTGGGAAAGGATGTGGAGTCGCCCAGACAACCAGGAGGTTGGCTTAGAAGCAGCCACCCTTTAAAGAGTGCGTAATAGCTCACTGGTCAAGTGGTTCCGCGCCGACAATGTAGCGGGGCTCAAGCACACCACCGAAACCGCGGCATTCACACGTATAGCTCGGCCCTTTGTTGGGTCCAGGTGTGTGGATGGGTAGGGGAGCGTCGTGTGGCGGGTGAAGCGGCGGAGTGATCCAGTCGTGGACGCTACACGAGTGAGAATGCAGGCATGAGTAGCGAATGGGGAGTGAGAAACTCCTCCACCGAATGACCAAGGGTTCCTGGGCCAGGTTAATCCGCCCAGGGTGAGTCGGGACCTAAGGCGAGGCCGACAGGCGTAGTCGATGGACAACGGGTTGATATTCCCGTACCCGCGTAGAAGCGTCCATGTCGAACCCGGTGATGCTAAGCGCCCGAGCCGACGGGTCCCTTCGGGGGCTTGCAGGGGAGCGCGTGATCCGAGCCGGTAGTAGTCAAGCGATGGGGTGACACAGGAAGGTAGCTCCGCCAGTCAGTGGTAATACTGGTGTAAGGGTGTAGGTAGGTTCCGTAGGCAAATCCGCGGGGCTGTTGATCTGAGACCTGACGCATAGCCGATTGAGGCGAAGCAGAGTGATCCTATGCTGTCGAGAAAAGCCTCTAGCGAGTTTCGAGCGGCCCGTACCCCAAACCGACACAGGTGGTCAGGTAGAGAATACCAAGGTGATCGAGCGAACTATGGTTAAGGAACTCGGCAAAATACCCCCGTAACTTCGGGAGAAGGGGGACCGAGGTGTGTGAAGCCCCTTGCGGGCTAGCATGTTTTGGTCGCAGAGACCAGGGAGAAGCGACTGTTTACTAAAAACACAGGTCCATGCGAAGTCGCAAGACGATGTATATGGACTGACGCCTGCCCGGTGCTGGAAGGTTAAGAGGACCGGTCAATCACTTCGGTGGTGAAGCTGAGAATTTAAGCCCCAGTAAACGGCGGTGGTAACTATAACCATCCTAAGGTAGCGAAATTCCTTGTCGGGTAAGTTCCGACCTGCACGAATGGCGTAACGACTTCTCTACTGTCTCAACCATAGGCTCGGCGAAATTGCAGTACGAGTAAAGATGCTCGTTACGCGCGGCAGGACGGAAAGACCCCGGGACCTTTACTATAGCTTGGTATTGGTGTTCGGTTCGACTTGTGTAGGATAGGTGGGAGACTGTGAAGCGGCAACGCCAGTTGTTGTGGAGTCAACGTTGAAATACCACTCTGGTCGTACTGGATATCTAACTTAGGTCCATGATCTGGATCAGGGACAGTGCCTGGTGGGTAGTTTAACTGGGGCGGTTGCCTCCTAAAGAGTAACGGAGGCGCCCAAAGGTTCCCTCAGCCTGGTTGGCAATCAGGTTTTGAGTGTAAGTGCACAAGGGAGCTTGACTGTGAGAGGGACATCTCGAGCAGGGACGAAAGTCGGGACTAGTGATCCGGCACCTCATTGTGGAATGGGTGTCGCTCAACGGATAAAAGGTACCCCGGGGATAACAGGCTGATCTTGCCCAAGAGTCCATATCGACGGCATGGTTTGGCACCTCGATGTCGGCTCGTCGCATCCTGGGGCTGGAGTAGGTCCCAAGGGTTGGGCTGTTCGCCCATTAAAGCGGCACGCGAGCTGGGTTTAGAACGTCGTGAGACAGTTCGGTCCCTATCCGCCGCGCGCGTAGGAGTCTTGAGGAAGGCTGTCCCTAGTACGAGAGGACCGGGACGGACGAACCTCTGGTGTGCCAGTTGTTCCACCAGGAGCACGGCTGGTTGGCTACGTTCGGAAGGGATAACCGCTGAAAGCATCTAAGCGGGAAGCCTGTTCCAAGATGAGGACTCCCACCCTTGAGTGGGGTAAGGCCCCCGGCAAGACCACCGGGTTGATAGGCCGGAAGTGGAAGCACCGTAAGGTGTTTGAGCTGACCGGTACTAATAGGCCGAGGACTTACTACAAAGGTGCTACGCGTCCACTGTGCGGTTCTGGAACAACAACCACACCCGTTTAGCCACGGGGTGCAGGTTGGATAATTCCATAGAGTTACGGCGGTCATAGCGAAGGGGAAACGCCCGGTCCCATCCCGAACCCGGAAGCTAAGCCCTTCAGCGCCGATGGTACTGCACCGGCCACGGTGTGGGAGAGTAGGACACCGCCGGACAAACATTGACAAAAAGGGGACCTTCTTCGGAAGGTCCCCTTTTTGGTCTCTGGTAATGGGACGATTCAGGGACCGAGCCGAATCAGGCCAGCCCTTGTTGGCGTAAGCCGCAGCTCCGGTAGAACCCGTCGAGCAGTTCTCCGACATCGGCATGCAGCCATTCGCAGCCGGCCTCCCGAGCCGCCCTGCTCCGGCACCCGCGAGAAGTTCCCGCTCAACGCCCCGGTGTCGAGAGTCCGCGGATGCCGGCTGTCCCGAGGATGACGGCGAGGGCGCCGCCATCCCGCACCACGAGCACGCTCGTGGCCGCCGGCGAATGCTCTCATCGATCCACGGAACCAACGGGTTGAAACGGCCGGTCCCATTCCCTGAGCACGACCAGTTCCCTGAGCAGACCAGTTCCTGAGCACGACCGTCACGAGGGTCTCGATCCAGAGGGCGCAGGTCTTGGGATTCGGCACAGTCGCTGTCGACCCCAACCTGCGTAGCCGGCTCCACCGCTCCTGCTCGTTCGGAAAGTTCGCCGAGTCGGCACATACCGTTCGCGGAGCGATCGTCATCTTGACGCAGGCGGCTATCCCGTACGTGCGTACTAATCATGGGTTCTGACGTCGGAGTCGACAAATCGGACTGTCGGTGCCCTGGGCTACGTTCTTGGTATGGGGAAAGTGAAGGTGCCGACCGGGGGTCTGGCGGGGAAGTTGGTCGACGAACTGCGGTTGCAGGAGGTCGAGCTGTGCCGGGCGCAGGCGCGGCGGGCGGAGTTGATGGTGGAGTTCTCGGGTGTGCGTCGGGAGCTGGACCAGGCGCGGATCACGGATCGGGCGGCGGTGGGTGCCGATGCGCGGTTCAAGGCCGGTGAGTTCGCGGCGTTGGAGATCAGTTTGGCGTTGATGACGTCGAAGTACGTGGCGCAGCGGATTCTGGCGATGACGCGGCGGGTGCAGGCGGAGTGTCCGGATGCGTGGGACGCCTGGTTGGCCGGGCAGATCGATCAGGACAAGGTGGTGCGGATCAACCGGGCGTTGCGGCGGTTGGTGCATGCGTCGTCGAAGCAGTTGCTGAATGCGACGGTGGTGGAGGTGGCGGTTCATCAGACGCCGGAGTTGTTGGGGCGTTGGTTGAATCAGTTCATCGCCCGGGTGGAGCCGGAGGAGCAGAACGAGCGGTTGCGGCGGTCGATGGAGGATCGGTATGCGTCGGTGCGGCCGGATATCGATGGGATGAGTTTCTTGTCGGCGTTGATGTCGGCGGTGGATGCGGCGGCGATTGATCGGATTCTGGCGGCGTTGGCGGCGGCGGCGCCGCCGGGGGATACCCGGTCGATGGCGCAGCGGCGGTCGGATGCGTTGGTGGACATGTTGTGTGGGCGGATCAGCAATGGGTGTCATGTCCGGTGGGACACCAACGACGACGCTGATGATGATCTTGATGATCCCGTCGCCGACGGCGACGATCCATCGGTGATGCCGGACGGTTCGACGGTCGCGGCACAGAATCCATCGACGACATCAATGGTCGCGGCCGGGCGGCCGGCGGTGATGTCGAATGTCCGGCGGGCCGTGACGGGGTCGATTGCGCCGGCTCGGCGGCCGGCGGCGACGTCGACTGTCCGATGGGCCGTGACGGGTTGGACGACGAGTCCCGCCTGGAGGACGAGGCATTTTCAGATGACGGAAATTCAGACGAGGCAGCTGGTCCCGACGACGCAGCGGGTCTCGACGAGGGTTGGGCGGAGCGGGATTGGGAGTTGCCGGCGTCGGCGTTCCGGCCCGATCCGCACGCGCAAGCCGACGACCCCGCGCCCGACCTGCCGCCCGACTTGCCGGTCGACCTCCCGGACGAACCACCCATCGACACCACGGGTGTGGCAGCCGCGGACCGCGGGCGGGACGTGGCGGATCACCCCGTGCCCGGGTCGACCATCAGCCGAATCCGTTACCGGTGTCGATCGGTGTGGTGGTCTCGGCGCAATCCCTGTTCGGGTATTCCAATACCCCCGGCCAATTGATGGACCGGTCATCGCTGGTGCCGGCCGAGGTGATCCGGGAGTTGGCGCAGCAGCAGGGCACCTTGTTCTACCGGTTGCTGACCGACGAGAAGGGCAACCTGCTGGACGTCACCGAAATGGGCCGGTTCCCGTCCCGGAAGCTGGGGATGGCCGTGAAGTACCGGGCCGGAGTCTGCCAGGGCCCGACCTGTCACGTCGCCGCCACCCGCTGCGACCTCGATCATCTGGTGCCCGTCCCGGAAGGACCCACCGCAGCTGTCAATCTGGGTCCGGAATGCCGTGGCGAGCATCGGGCGAAGACGCACGCCGGGCATCAGGCCGCCCGGACCGGGCCGCACACCACGCAGTGGGTCACCCCGACCGGGCACGTCTACACCGCCGAGGACCCACAACTCCCCGTCGAGGAGTGGCCGACACGATGACCCGCTGCCTCAGCAATTCTCATCTCCCGAGAACCGCGGTGGCGCATGACTCACTGCGGTCATAGCGTCACTTTTCGAAGTGTCGTCGCTCAAGGAGGAGCAATTCATGGTGCAAGCAGTTCGAACGGTGATCAGCCCAGGGCGTTACGTTCAGGGCAAGGGCGCTATCCACCAACTCGGCGAATACGTCAAGAACCTTGGCTCGACCCCGCTGATCGTCGCCGACGATCTGGTCTGGGGGCTGGTCGCGCACGACGTCGAAGTCTCCCTCAAGGCGGCTGACCTGCCGCTGCACCGGGAGAAGTTCAACGGGATCCCGAGCGCGGGCGAGGTCGACCGACTGGTCGGCGTGATCAAGCAGACGAACGCCGACATCGCCATCGCGATCGGCGGCGGCAGCACCATTGACGCGGTGAAGGCGGCCGGGTTCCTGGCCGGCATCCGCTGGGCGAACTGCCCGACCGTCGCGTCCACCGACGCGCCCTGCAGCGCCCTGTCGGTGATCTACACCGAGACCGGGGAATTCGAGGAGTACCGCTTCTTCCCGCGGAACCCGGACCTGGTTCTGGTCGACTCGCAGATCGTCGCCAACGCGCCGGTGTCGCTGCTCGTCGCGGGAGTCGGCGACGCGCTGGCGACCTGGCTCGAGGCCCGCGCCACCAGGCGGTCCAACTCGAAGACGATGGCCGGCGGGCTGCCGACCCTGACCGGCACCGCACTGGCCGAACTCAGCTGGGATGTGCTGTGGGAGAACGCATTGCCCGCCATTGATGCTGTCAAAGACCACTTGGTCACGCCGGCCGTCGAGAAGGTCATCGAGGCGAACACGCTGCTTTCCGGCCTCGGTTTCGAGTCGGGCGGGCTGGCCGCCGCGCATGCGATCCACAACGGACTCACCGCCGTCGGGGCGACGCATGGGCTCGCGCACGGCCAAAAGGTCAACATCGGGTCGGTGACGCAGCTCGTCCTTGAGGGTGCGCCGACCTCCGACATTCGCGACTTCATCGAATTCACCACGCGGGTGGGACTGCCGACCACGCTGACCGAGGTCGGGTTGAGCGCGGACGACAAGGAGTCGCTGCGGACGATCGCGGACGCCGCGACGGTGGCCGGCGAGACTATTCATTCGATGCCGTTCGAGGTGCACAGCGACGACGTGGTCAGCGCGCTGGCCTCGATCGAACGTTTCGCCGTCGGGGTTCGGCGGGACGCCAAGCTGCCCGACCCGGTCCGATACGTCGCGCACCACTGACGCCACAACACCTGCTGGCAACGACGGGGCATCACCGGTGACACTGGCTGGATGCACCGCGCCGCCGTCCAACGAGCACTGATCGCGCTGGTCCAGGTGCTGGGCCTGTCGGTGTGGTTCTCGGCGTCCGCGGTGGTCCCGGCGCTGCGGGCCGAGTGGGCCGTCAGCTCGACGGCGGCGGTGTGGTTGACCGCCTCCGTGCAGCTGGGATTCGTGGTCGGTGCACTGGCCTCGACCGGGCTGAACCTGCCGGATCGGCTCCCGCCGCACCTGCTGATGGCAACCAGCGCCGCGCTGGCCGCCGGATGCACCGCCCTGTTCGCGGCCCGGGCGACGGGCCTGCCGACGGCGGTGCCGCTGCGGTTCGTCACAGGCATCTTCCTCGCCGGCGTCTACCCGGTCGGTATGAAGCTGACGGCGTCCTGGTCGGAGCCGGCCCGCCGCGGCCGAGCTTTCGGCATTCTGATCGGTGCGCTGACCCTCGGCTCGGCGCTGCCGCACCTCATCGGCGGGCTCGGTGACCTGCCCTGGCGCGCAGTGATGGCAACCGCGGCCGGCGGTGGCCTGCTCGGCGCCATCGTCGCCGCCTTCCTGGTCAGGCCGGGACCGCAGTTCGCCGTCGGAACCCCGACCAAGCCACACCCCCGCTACGCGCTGACCATGTTCGCGCAGCGCAGTCCACGGCTGGTCAACCTCGGCTACTTCGGCCACATGTGGGAGCTCTACGCGCTGTGGACGTGGCTGCCCGCGTTCCTGATCGCCAGCGCCGCGACCCGTACCGGCAACCCGGCTACCGAAGGAGTCGGGCTGCTCGCATTCGTCTCCATCGGCATGGCCGGGGTGGCCGGCTGCCTGCTCGGTGGCTGGGCCGCTGACCGGTTCGGCCGGCCGGCCGCGGCGGTCACCGCGCTGGTGGTCAGCGGAAGCTGTTGTCTGGTCTCGCCGCTGTTCTTCGGCGCGGCGCCAGGCTGGATCCTGCTCTTCAGCATCGTGTGGGGCGCCGCCGTCATCGCCGACTCCGGGGTGTTCAGCACATCGCTGTCCGAGGTGGCCGACCGCCGCTACGTCGGCACCGCGCTGACCGCACAGACCGCGATCGGTTTCGCCCTGACTGTGGTCACCATCCAACTGGTCCCGGTGCTGGCCGACGCAGTCGGCTGGCGATGGGCGTTCTGGCTGCTGGTGCCCGGCCCCGTCGTCGGTGCGATTGCCATGCGCGCCTTCGGCCGCCGGCAGGGTGTCCCGCCGGGCGGCGCAACGCCGCCGAGCATCGCTGCACCGCCACCGCCACCGGCGATCAACGAGCCCCGATAATCAATCCCGATCACGATCGCACTCATCACCGAACGGAAAGGCAGCATTCATGACCGCACCATGGCCGAACGGCGCACCGAAGGTCGGCGACGTTGCCGAGATGTCCCGGACCGTCGCATCATCGGACATCGAGTCGTTCACCGACATCAGCGGAGACCGGAACCCGCTGCATTACGACCTGCAGGCCGCCCAGTCATCCAGGTTCGGCGAGATCGTGGTCCAGGGCGGCATCACCAGCGCCATCCTGAACGCCGTGGTAGCCGAAAAACTCCCCGGCCCCGGCACCGTGTTCCTCAACGTCAACTGGGACTTCAAGGCCCCGGTCCGGCCCGGCGACACCATCACCGGCCGGGTCGAGATCACCCAGGCCAGGGTCGACAAACCGATCACCACACTGCGCACCACAGTCACCCGGGACGACGGCACCGTCGCGCTCGACGGCACCGCGGTCTGCTACACGATGGCCATGACCACCCACGGATCTGCCGCCACTGGGTAGCCGGGCGAGAGCTCACCGCGCCTGTGCAACGAGCTTCTCCGGGTTCACCAGCAGCGTGACCTCGGCGACCAGACCGCCGGCAACGGCCAGGTCGACGACGCCGACAATCTCGCCGGCCTGCCGGACGACGAGGCCCGTTCGGCCGTTCACCGCTTCCATCGTCGCCTCGACCGGCCCCCCGAGTTCCTGGCGCCGGGTCAGCACACCCAGCAGATAGCGGGCAACCGCGGCCGCGCCGATCACCGGTTTCCTGGCCACCATCACCACCGTGCCGCCGTCCGCCCTGGACACCACATTCGGATCGAGAACCCCGGCCAGGGCCTCGACATCTCCATCGCGGCAAGCCTTGGCGAACGCGGCTACCACCCGGTCCCGCTCGGCGCCCTGCACGTCGAACCTGGGCTGCCGCCGGATGTTCCGACGGGCCGAGGTGGCCAGCTGTCGGGACGCTTCCGGTGTGCGGCCGACGATGTCGGCAATCTCGGCGAAGGGCACGCCGAACACATCGTGCAGGATGAGGCTGACCCGTTCGGCCGGGCTGAGCTGCTCCATCGCCACCAGCAGGGCCATGGACACCGACTCGTCGAGCGTCACGACGTCGGCCGGGTCGGCGGCCGACGAACGCTGCGCACCCAACACACCGAACGCACCGACAGCACCGCCGATAGCGCCCGCGGCAGGGCCGAGAACCGGCTCCGGTAACCAGAAGCCGGTGTAACTCTCGCGTCGGGCGCGCGCGGTACCGAGCTCGTCCAGGCAGATCCGGCTGATCACCCTGGTCAGCCACGCGACCGGCTCCCGGATCAGTGACCGCTGCTCCGAGCTCAGCTCCTGCCAGCGCCGGAAGCCCTCCTGCAGGGCGTCTTCGGCGTCGTGGACGGAGCCGAGCATGCGGTAAGCGACCCCGAAGAGCTGCCGATGACCCGGCGTCCCGGCCGCCACTTCGCGCAGCACGTCCCCGGTGTCAACGTCCCGGGTGTCAACGACCTCCTGGGCATCGTCCGGGTTCACGACGCCACCACCGCCTCGGCCCCCGGCTGCCGGTGCGGCCCTGCAGGGGAGAGGTAGGAGCCGGGTTTGCACGCTTCCCGCCGTGGACCGCTGATCACCATCCGGCACACCCGCTCCTTGACGAAGGCGCCGATCCGACCCGCAAGATGAAACCGCCGCGGGGTGTCGTCGGCGCGGACAAGCTGGATGTACCCCTTCTTGCGGCCCAGGCTGATGCACTGGATCAGGAAGCCGACGTCCAGCGGCCCGGGTGCGGTGCCTCGCAGGTGGGCGAGGGCGGTGTCTGCGGCGTGCCCACCGAGCGGGATGGCAACCGCGCAGCCCATCCGCAGATGCCCGCCGACCGACGCCGGCGGGCGGACCGCGTCACCGGCTCCGATGATGTCCGGGTAGTCCAGGCTCTGCAGGTACTCGTCGACTCGCAGCCGACCGATCTCGTCAACGGCGAGGCCACTGATCCGAGCCAGTTGCGGCACGGAGAACGATGCGGCCCACACCGTCACCTCGCAGGGCACGAACTGGCCGTCCTGGAGCTCGACCCTATCGGCGAGAACCTCTGCCACCCTGGCATTCTCCCGCACGACCACGCCGAGCCGGGCAACGGTGGCGCCGATCGACGACCGCGCCGACGGCGGCAGCCCGGGCAGGATCGGACCCGCCGACAGCAGGGTGACCCGCGCCTGCGGTTGCCGTTCGGCGATTTCCGCGGCCGCCTCGACCCCCGTCGCGCCGCCGCCGACCACCACCACCCGTTGCCCGGCCGGCCCGCTGGCGATCACCTCACGAACCGCGACGGCGCCGTCCGGATTGCTCAACAGGTAGGCATGCTCCCGCACCCCCGGCGCACCGAGCGCCGCCCGACTCCCGACGGCGTAGATCAGCGTGTCGTAGTGCTCGGTCCGGGGGCCGCTCGCCGTCATGACGTCGAGACGCCTGCTTTCCGGATCGATGGCCGCCACGTCGCCGACGATCACCTCGATGTCTGGATGCAGGATGTCCCGCAACGGGAACGCCGCGGTCGCGATGGTGCCGGCGGCCACTTCGTGCAGTCGGATGCGTTCGACGAAATCGCCGCGGCGGTTGATCATCACAAGCCGAACTCGTTGCCGTTCATCGGATGTCAGCGAACCGCGGAGGCGGTTGGCGGCCGTCACGCCGGCATAGCCGGCGCCGATGACAACGATCGACGTAGTGGTCCGGGGGGTCATGTCGGGCAACTCCATCACTCTCGGGCGGCCTCCGTCCGGCCGTCGTCACGAGTACTGACGAGATGCCCGCGGCGAATGTGAGGTGCTCCGTCCCGCCGCGATGGTGCCGACCAGCAGGTCGACCAGTGCCCGGCCCGCTTGAGGTCATCGCCGGCGCACGCTGACTATCGGGACGACGGGTCGGGCGGGTCCGGTAGGTGCGTCATCCAGGACTCGCCGTCCAGTTCGGCTTCGTGCAGCAGCCTGACCACCGATGGCGACGGCGCCAACAGTTCGACGGTGCCGGACGCGGCCGATATCCGGTCCTGGAAACGCAAAAGCGCGTCCAGACCCGCGTGATCCAGGAACGTGACCCCGGACAGGTCCAGCAGCAGGCACGGCGGCTGCGGATGGTCGGTGAGTATCGCGTGAATCAATTCCGTTTCCAGGCCGGACGCCGCGCCGGCGTCGACCGATCCGCGCAGTTGGATCAACACAACGCCGGTCAACAGCCTTTGCACTTCGATGTCAACCGCCGACCGATCCGGCACGGAAGTCGCACCGGAGCGGGACGAAGGTCGTGCGGAATCCGCCATCTGCCCCTCCAGCCGCGCCCTGGTCATCGAATCGCCCGTCCCGACCCTAGGCAGCGATTGGCCGTGAAGCGAAGGGCCTTTCGGCACTTGCCGCTGGGTGGGACACCTGCGGTCCGCTTCGGATCGGGCCGACTTCCACCGAGCGGGAACGCCGTACCGCGCTGCGCCGCGATGACCTGCCACCCCCAATCATGATGTGCGTGACGGTGCAAAAGGCGATTGATCTGACCGGCAGCGGCGAGACGATCCAGGACGCGGTTGCCGAGGCTCTCGACCGGGCTCGGGAATCCCTCGAGGGCATCACCAACTTTGAGGTGCAACGCATCTCGGGGGTGGTCGGAGAATCGTCGACGACGTATCAGGTCGAGCTCAAGGTGTGGTTCACCCTGCTGGAACGCCTGCACGGATGAGCCGTCAACCGTGAGCCCGCCCCCGCCAGACTCCGTCCCGGGTGTCACCCGGGTGGCGTTGCCGATCGGGGTGAACGCCATCGAGAGCGTCAACATGTACATTTTGGCCGACGGCGACAAGGTCACCGTGGTCGATTGCGGTGTCTGGCGTCCCGATCTGCCCGATGGTGGGCTCGCCGCCATGGAGGCCGGCCTGGAGGGCGCCGGGTACGCCATCAACGACGTCTCCCGGGTGATCGTGACGCACGCGCACATCGACCACTACGGGCTGGCCGGCCGGGTGATGGAGCTGACCGGCGCCGACCTCTCGATGCACGCCATGACCGACCTGGACTGCGAGAAGTACCGGCACCCGGACACCGCCCGGGCCCGCCGCCAGGACACCTACGCCGACCACGGCATCCCCGAGGACGAGCGCGGCGACCTCGCCGAGCACCTCACCAGGTGGCTGCCCTACCTGTACTCGGTGGTCGAGGCGTCCACCCGGTTGCGCGGCAACGAATCCATCCAGATCGGCGGCGACAGCTGGGAAGTCATCCACACCCCGGGACATTCGCTGGGCCACGTCTGCCTGTGGTCGGCGACCCGTGGCCTGCTGCTCTCTGGTGATCACCTGCTGCCCGGCATCACGCCCCCGGTCACCTTCGAGCGAGGCTTCGACGCCGATCCCATGCGCAGCTACATGGAATCGCTGCGCGTCATCCGGGACCGCCGGCCACAACTGGTGTACCCGGGGCACGGCCGCCCGTTCGGGGACGCGGTCGGCCGTATCGAGGCGATCATGCGGAACAAGGTGCGTCGGCTCAACAAGATCAGGGCCGCGATCCAGGCCGGGCCGTGCACTGTCGGCGCGCTGACCGACAAGCTGGTGGCCGGCGCGATCCTGGCCCATCAACGGCAGCTCGCGATCAACGAGACGCTCGCGCACATCGCCTACCTGCGCTACTCCGGCCTGGTGGAACGGCGGATCCGTCCGGACGGCATCTACGAGTGGTACAGCACCAGCAATGCGCCCCTGGAAGTCGATGGGCTGATCCACTCCTGACGACACGGATCATCCGCTCCCACTCAGCAGGAAACAGCACCCCGCCGACCCGTTCGCGCGCCGGCCGGTGCTTGACTCCGCTGGCGAGATGCGCGCCGTATGACCGCAGGAGTGACCCCGACTCCCCGGCCAACGATCACCGGCCGACCGGAAAGACGAACTGAAGGACGAACAGATGAGCGAAGCGACCGCCACCCAAACAACGAGTGGTGCTCCGCTCGTTCTGCACGGTCTGGCAGGCCTGCAGGAACGGCTGGGCACGAACCTGGGGGTCAGCAACTGGCGAACCGTCACACAGTCGGACATCAACACCTTTGCCAAGCTCACCGGCGACGAACAGTGGATCCATGTCGACCCGGAGCGGGCCAAGACCGGGCCGTTCGGGGCGACAGTCCAGCACGGGTTTCTGACCCTGGGCCTGGCCACCGGGTTCCTCTGGGAGGTCTGCACGATCGACGGTTTCGGCGTCGTGCTCAACTACGGGCTGAACAAGGTGCGGTTTCCCGCCGGCCTGAAGGTCAACAGCCGCATTCGCATGCACGTTGACCTCACCGAGGTCAAGGACCTGGACGGCAAGGGCGCCGAGGCCGTCTACCGGCTGACCTATGAGGTCGAGGGGGAGACCAAGCCTTGCTGCGTCGCCGATCTGGTTTTCCGCTACTACGACTGACTCGATCCTTCCACTAACGAACGAAAAACTGCCGCCCGACAGAGGAGATGAAGCTCGAATGACAACCACCGAACTGACCGAGGTCGGCCAAAGCGTCGTAGCCAATGGGATCCGCACCAACTATCTGGAGGCCGGCTCCGGCGAGGACGTCGTACTCATCCACGGTTCCGGACCCGGAGTGACGTCATATGCCAACTGGCGGCTGGTGATTCCCAAGCTCGGCGAGGATTTCCACGTCGTCGCGCCCGACATGGTCGGTTTCGGCTTCTCCGACCGCCCGGAGGGCGTCAAATACAGCCTGGACACCTGGGCCGACCAGACGGTCGGGGTGATGGACGCACTCGGCATCGAAAAGGCCAACCTCGTCGGCAACAGCTTCGGTGGCTCGATCGCGCTGCGGATCGCCACCAAGCACCCGGACCGGATCAACAAGCTGGTGCTGATGGGCAGCATGGGCGTGCACTTCGAGATCACCCCCGGCCTGGACAAGGTGTGGGGATACGACGGCACCTTCGAGGACATGCGCAAGGTGCTGGACTACTTCGCCTACTCCCGGGTGCTGGTCAATGACGACCTGGCGAAGGTTCGCTACGAGGCCAGCAACCAGCCGGGCTTCCAGGAATCGTTCTCCTCGATGTTCCCGGCGCCGCGCCAGCGCTGGGTCGACGCGATGTCGACACCGGAGGAGGACATCAAGGCGCTGCCGCATCGCACCCTGATCGTGCACGGCCGGGAGGACAAGGTCATCCCGGTGTCGAACTCGCTCAAGCTCATGGAGTTGCTGGACAACGCCGACCTTTCGGTGTTCTCGCACTGCGGGCACTGGTCGATGATCGAACGGACGGCCGACTTCAACCGGCTCGTCCGCGACTTCTTCCTCGGCGTTCCGACGACGCCGGTGCTGACCGGCGACGACGAGTAGGACGACGTGGCCACCAAACAAGCCAGCACGACGGAGAAGCCGGCGGCCGGCGTCGACCTGTCCGATCGCGACCCGGCCCTGCTGCGCCGCATCTACGAGACCATGGTGCTCACCCGCGCGGTCGAGGACCGGATGGTCGCCATGTACAAGGGCGGCGACCTGCTCGGCTCGCTGTACACCGGGCACTGGCACGAGGCGATCAGCGTCGGCGCGGCCTCGACGCTGCGGCCCGACGACTACATGGCGCCGATCCACCGCGACCTGGGTGCGCACCTGTACCGGGGCATGGAGCCGTGGCAGGTGATGGCCAGCTTCATGGGCAAGGCCACCTCGCCCACCGGCGGTCGCGACGGCACGCTGCACTACGGCCGGCTGGACCTGGGTCACTACAACCTGCCCAGCCACATCCCGGCCAACTTCCCGGTCGCCACCGGCATGGCCTTCGCCGCGAAATACCGCGGCCAGGACAAGGTCTGCCTCGCCTTCTGCGGCGACGGCTCCACCTCCCGGGCCGACTTCCACGAGGCCCTGACCATGTCCAGCGCGCTGACGCTGCCGAACGTCTTCGTCATCGAGAACAACCAGTTCGCCTACTCCACCCCAGTCGCCATGCAGTCGAACTCGGCGAAGTTCTCCGACAAGGCCGTCGCCTACGGCATTCCCGGAGTGACGGTCGACGGCACCGATGCGCTGGCCGTGCACGACGCGGTCGCCGAGGGCGTGGCACGGGCGCGGGCGGGCAAGGGTCCATCGATCGTCGAGGGCGTGACGATGCGGATGCACGGCCACGCCGAGCACGACCCGGCCGACTACGTGCCGAAGGAAATGTACGAGGAGTGGGCCAAGAAGGACCCGGTCGAGCTGTTCGAGAAGGTGCTGATCGAGGCCGGCGTGATCGACGCGGACATCGCGGCACAGGTACGGAAGGACGCGCGGCAGGTTGCCATCGACGCGCGCAAGCGGGCGCTCGGAGATCCGATGCCGGATCCGAGCACGGTCGAGGAGGGCGTATATGCCGACTGATTCGGGCCAGGCCACCTACCTGGAGGCGGTGGGGCTGGCGCTGGATCACGAGATGGAGCGTGATCCCGACACCTTCCTGATCGGCGAGGACGTCGGCCAGTACGGCGGTGCCTTCAAGGTGACCAAGGGCTTCCTGGACAAGTACGGGCCCCGCCGGGTGGTCGACACCCCCATCGCCGAAACGGGTTTCACCGGGCTGGCGGCCGGCGCCGCACTGGTCGGCCTTCGGCCGATCGTGGAGTACCAGTTCGCGGACTTCATCTCCTGCGCGTTCGACCCGATCGTCAACGTGCTGGCCAAGCACTACTACCGCACCGGTGACTCGATGCCGGTGACGATGCGGGCGCCGTTCGGTGGACGGCTGCGGGCCGGGCCCTGCCATTCGCAGAGCGTGGAGAGCTACTTCGCGCACGTGCCCGGGATCAAGATCGTCATGCCCGGCACCCCGCAGGACGCGGCCGGACTGCTGATCTCCTCGATCAGGGACAACAACCCGACGCTGTACCTGGAGAACAAGTACCTGTACCGGCGGCTGAAGGCGGCCGGTCCGCTGTCCATGGACCCGATCCCGCTGGGGGTCGCCAACGTGGTGCGGCAGGGCACCGACGTCACGCTGATCACCTACTCGGCCGGCGTGCACCAGGGCCTGGAGATCGCCGATGAGCTGGACAAGGAAGGCATCTCGGTCGAGGTCGTCGATGTCCGGACGCTGATCCCGCTGGACGTCGAGACCATCGTCAACTCGGTGAAGAAGACGTCACGCGCGGTGGTGCTGCACGAGGCCGCGACCCGGATGGGCTACGGCGCGGAGATCGCCGCGACCATCCAGGAAGAGGCGTTCTGGTACCTGGATCAGCCGATCCTGCGGATCGGCGCGAAGAACACCCCGACCCCGACCAGCCCGGGGCTGGAGGACGCCGTGATCCCGCAACCCGCGGACATCGCCGACGCCATCCGAAAGGTGGCCAAGGCATGAGTGAGCGTCAGCGAACGAATCATCAGCGCCTTCATGACTGGCATCCGCGAGGAACGAGCGGAGGACAGTGCTCATGACGGACTACGACATCGTCGTGCTGGGCGGTGGTCCCGGCGGGTACGCCGCCGCCCTCTACGCGGCGTCGGCCGGGCTGAAGGTCGCCCTGGTCGAAAAGGAAAAGGTCGGCGGGACCTGCCTGCACCGGGGCTGCATCCCGGCGAAGGCGCTGCTGCATGCGGCCGAGGTGTTCCGGACCGTCAACCACGCCGGCGCGCACGGCGTCAAACTGCCGGAAGGCGTTGTCCCCGAACCCGATTGGCCCGCCGCCAACAGCCGCAAGGCCGGCATCGTCAAGCAACTGCACGGTGGCCTGTCCGGGCTGCTGAAGCGGCGCAAGGTGCAGGTCATCATGGGCGCCGGCAAGATCACCGCCGACGGCACCGTCGAGGTCGACGGTCAGTCGCTCAAGGGCAAGGCGGTCATCATCTGCACCGGCTCGGTGCCTCGTGGAATTCCCGGGATGGACATCGACGGCGTCAAGGTGATCAATTCCGATCACGCCACCAATGACGGCTCCGGTCAGCTGCCCAAGCGGGTCGCGGTGATCGGCGGCGGCGTGATCGGTGCCGAGTTCGCCTCGGTGTACACCGATCTCGGCGTCGAGACCACCCTGCTCGAGGCCATGAACGACGGCGTGCTGCCGATCGGGCCGGACCGCGACGTGGCGAACGTGTTGGCCAAGTCGCTGGCCAAGCGCGGCACCAAGATCCACGCCGAGGCCAGGGTCGGGGCGCTGCAGCACACCGAGACCGGTGTCATCGTGCCGTTCGAGACGCCGAAGGGCTCGGAGAAGATCGAGGTCGACCAGGTCCTGGTGTCGATCGGCCGGCGGCCGGTGACCGAGGGCATCGGTGCCGAAGAGGCCGGCGTCACGATCAACGAACGCGGCTTCATCGAGGTCGACACCAACACCATGCTGACCTCCCGACCGGGGGTCTACGCGATCGGCGACTGCGTCCCCACCCCGGGGCTGGCCCACGTCGCCTACGCCGAAGCCATGGTCGCCGTCGACCACATCCTGGGCGACAACCCGGTGCCGGTCGACTACGGCAAGGTGCCGTGGGTCGTCTACACCTACCCGGAGGTGGCCTGGTCGGGCCTCACCGAGGCGCAGGCCAAGGCCGCCGGCTACAACGTGGTGGTCCACAAGCACTCGTTCGCCGGCAACGGCCGGGCCATGATCCTGGGCGAAACCGACGGCCTGGTCAAGATTGTCGCCGAGAAGGACGGCCCGATCCTGGGGTTCCACCTGGTCGGTCCGTGGGCCAGCGAGCTGCTGCACGAGGGATACCTGGCGGTGAACTGGGAGGCGTTGCCCAGCGACGTCGGCCGGCTGATCCACGCACACCCGAGCCTCTCCGAGGCCATCGGCGAAACCATGATCACCTTCTCCGGCCGTTCGCTGCACGGCTGAGAAATTCACTCCGAACTGCGGGAGATCGAGTATGTCGAACGACGAATGGTTCGTCACCATGCCCAAGTTGGGCGAGACCGTCACCGAGGGCGAACTCACCAATTGGCTCAAGCAGGTGGGGGACGCGGTCGAATTCGACGACCCGCTGTTCGAGGTGTCCACCGACAAGGTCGATTCGGAGATTCCCAGCCCGTACGACGGGGTGATCGCCGAGATCCTGGTGAACGCCGGAGAGACCGTCCCGGTCGGCACCCAGTTGGTGCGGATCGTGCCGCCCGGCGGGGTCGTCCGGGAAGCGCCGTGGAGAACCGGCTGCCGTCGGCGACCCATCACCTGGCCGCCGCCGGCGGACCGGCGCTCGGCGACCCGGCGGCGCCGCAGATGGGCGGCTCGGAGGGCCCGTCCGACGAGGTGACCGGTCTCGGCGCGCCCGCCGACATCGTGCACGACATCACCATGCCGAAACTCGGCGAGACCGTCACCGAGGGCACCATCAGCTCCTGGCTGAAGAACGCCGGCGACACCATCGAGTTCGACGACCCGCTGTTCGAGGTGTCCACCGACAAGGTCGATTCCGAGATCCCCAGCCCGTATGACGGTGTGCTGCTGGAGATCCTTGTCGCCGCGGGCGAAACCGTGCCGGTCGGCACCCCGCTCGCCCGGATCGGCGAGACAGGCACGGCTGGCAGCGCGCCTGCGGCAGCGCCCGCAACTGCGGCTCCCGCTGCTCCGGCGGCCGTGGCCGGCGCGAACGGCGGAACCAGTTCGGCGGCGGTGCCTGGGCAGATGCTCTCGCCGCTGGTCCGCCGGCTGGCCGCCGAGAACGGGCTGGACGTCGGGTCGATCCCCGGCTCCGGGGTCGGCGGCCGGATCCGCCGGGAGGACGTGCAGAAGGTGCTGGCCAACGGCGGCACCCGCACCGCTGCCCCGGCCGTGACCCCCGCCGCGCCGGCAGCGCCCGCGGCGCCGGCCCCGCGCCGCTGCGGCCAAGCCGGCCGCCAAGGTCGCCGTGCCGGCCGGGGTGTCCGACCCGCGCGACGAGATCGTCACGCTGTCCCGGATGCGGCTCGCGGTGGCCGGCGGCATGATGGCCTCGCTCGCGGCCTCCGCGTCGGTGTGGACGTCCATCGAGGTCGACTTCGACAACGTCGACAAGGTGCGCCGGAAGTTCAAGGACCAGTTCAAGAAGGAAACCGGCGCGTCGCTGTCCTACCTGCCGTTCGTGTCCAGGGCCGTCATCGACGCGCTGCGGGCGTTCCCGACGGTCAACTCCTCGATCGACATCGACGCGAAGACCATGACGCTGCACCCGTACGTGAACCTCGGCATCGCCGTCGATCTGGATCAGCAGGGCCTGGTGGTGCCGGTGGTCAAGGACGCGGATTCGCTGAACATGCGCGGCATCGCCAAGCGGGTCACCGAACTCGCCGGCGCGGCCCGGTCCAAGAAGCTCGGCGCCGAGGACATGAAGGGCTCCACGTTCACCATCACCAACCCGGGCCCGTTCGCCAGCTACGCGTCCTCGCCGATCATCAACCAGCCGAACGTCGCGATCCTGTGCACGGACGGGGTGAAGCGGCGGCCGGTGGCGGTGGGTGACGCGATCGCCATCCACCCGACGGGCATCATCGGCCTGGTCTACGACCATCGCGCGTTCGACGGGTCGACCGCGTCGCTGTTCCTGATGCACATCCGCGATTCGCTGGAGCAGCGCAACTGGGAGCCGGAGGTCGGCTGACGGCCGGTGGGACCTGGCGAGGTCCAGCGGTGAACGCACGGCAGCCACCCGAGCCGGTGACGGTGACGGTGGCGCGCCGGATCGCCGTCGGCCGGGAGGCCGACTTCGAGGACTGGAGCGACGAGCTGACCGCCGCCGCGGCCAACTATCCGGGTTTCCTGGGCGCCGGCCGGCTGCGGCCCAGCCACGTCGGCGATCCCTGGCACGTGGTGTTCCGGTTCGACAGCGCCGAACACCTGCGGGCCTGGGAGGTCTCGCCGGAACGCACGGCGATGCTCCGGGTCGGCGAGCACCTGGTCGAGGACACCGACATGCACCGGGTCAGCGGGCTGGAGACCTGGTTCTCGCTGCCCGGCCGGACCGCCCCGGCGCCGCCGAAATGGAAGATGTTCCTCGTCTCGGCGACGGTGTTCTACCTGCTGAACCTGACGCTCAGCCTGACCTACGGCTGGGCGCTGGACAGCTGGCCGCTGCCGCTGCACATCATCGTCATCTCGGTCCCGGTGACCGCCATCGCGACCTGGCTGGTGATGCCGAGGGCGGCCCGGCTGCTGCAGCGCTGGCTCTACGCCTCCACCCGCCGCTGACCGATCCAAGGCTCAGGCGGTGACCTGCAGGCCGAGCAGCTTGGCCGCGTTGTCCCAGAGGATCGCCCGGCTGTCGGCGTCGTCGAGTCCCAGGTCGGCCACCGTCTGCCGGGGGTGAAGTCGCCCAGCTCGAAGGGGTGGTCGGTGCCCAGCATGACGTGGTCGGCGCCGACGTCCTCGACGATCCGGGCCAGCATCGTCGAGTTGAACACCGCCGTGTCGTAGTACAGCTTGTCGGTGAACTCGCTCGGCGGCACCGTCGTCGTGTGCGCGACATCCTTGCGGTTCCAACCCATGTCCATCCGGCCACGGAGCGACGGCACACAGCCGCCGCCGTGCGCCAGGCACAGGTGGAACGGGAACCGCTCCAGCACCCGGCCGAACGTCAGCCGGGCCACCGCGATCGCCGTCTCCATCGGGTACCCGACCAGCTGCGGCATCCAGAAGTCCTTCAGCCGCGGACCGGCCGGCATCCCGCTCGGGTGCATGAAGGTGAAGGTGCCGCGCTCGGAGAGCAGCGCCCACAGGTCGTCGTTGACCGGATCGTCCAGGTCCTTGCCGCCGCCCTGGCTGCCGATGGCGATGCCGGCCAGGCCAAGGTCGTCCAGCACCCGTCTGGCCTCGTCGGCGACACCCGGCCAGCCGAGCGGCACGTAGCCAAGACCCAGCAGCCGATCCGGCGCCTGCGCGACGTAGTCCGCGAGCCAGTCGTCATTGCCCTCGCGGACGATGCCGGTGGTGAAGGCCTCGTCGTCGGCGTTGGTGCAGAACAGGAACGGCGGCAGCGAGACGGCATGGACCTGCACGTTGCCCTCGTCCATCTCGGCCAGCCGGGTCGGCACGTCGTACTGGGACTTGGCCAGCGGCAGCGGTGCGTTCGGACCGACCCCGCTGACCCTGGTGTCGAGCCGGACGATGCCCTTGTCGACCGCGGACACGTCGGCCAGCCCCGATCGGCCAACCGCGTCAGCAGGGGCAGCGGCATCGCGTGCGAATGCACGTCGAGGGCTGGCGAATCGCTGACCGACATCTAAGACACTCCAGTTCGGCGGCGGTTGTCAGACTTGGCATGTGCTGCAAGTGCCGCCGCGCCGATGATCACTTTCGTCGCGTCCCGACCGCCAACCTCCAGCGGCTCTCACTGGTCGGAAGAAGACAGACGCTCCCTGCACCCCGGGTGGCGGCCATGCCAATCTGCGAGAGTAATGCAAAAGACGGCCGTGGCTTCATACGCCCGGCTGATCCCCGGCCATCGTCGGGAACCGAAGAAAGGAGTCCCTCGCATGACGATGCCGACGTCAGTGCCGAAGCTCGAGCAGCCGCGAAGCGGGTCAAGGAGTTGAGCGACCAGGTCCGCGCAGGCAAAGGAAACGGGCTTCGCCTGGCTCGAGGGATACGAGAAGGTCCTGAAGAACATGCTCGACCTCGAGGAGCAGGAGCCGCCAAGGGCACCGGTCTGGACTGGGCCACCACCTTGGCCACCACCCACGCGAACTTTGTCCGGGAGACCTCGGAGGTCTTCTTCTCCGCCCTGAGCAAGCAACTCAAGAGCTGACCACCCGCCCCAGGCGCGGTCCATCGATCGAAGTAGGAGACTCGCATGATCAGCGGAAAGACGACGTTGATCGGACATTGGCTATCCCGACCTTCGCGTTCAAGGCCCGTGATCTACAACCCGTGGTTCGAGAAGAACGACATCGACGCGGTCGTCGTGCCGATGGGTGTCAAGCCCGAGGAATACCGGGAGTTCTTCCCGTTGATGTTCAAGATGTCGAACATCCGCGGGGCGCTGGTGACCATGCCGCACAAGGTGGTCACCACCGAGCTGGTCGACGAGTTGACGCCGATCGCCCGCTTGTCGCCGGCGCGTCCAACGCCGTGCTGGTGCGCGAGGACGGGTCGCTGCTGGGCGACCAATTCGACGGGCCGGCTTCGCCCGCGGGGTCAAGCGCAAGGGCTTCGACGCCACCGGCAAGAGCGCCCTGGTCGTCGGCAACGGCGGCGTCGGATCGCCGATCGCGGCGTCGCTGGTCGCCGACGGGATCACCCGCATCGGCCTGTTCGACCCGTTCATCGCGGCGTCCGAGGCGCTGGGCGAACGGTTGAACAAGTACTACCCGGACGTCGAGGTCGTGATCGGCTCGAAGGACCCGGACGGCTACGACCTGGTGGTCAACGCGACGCCGTTGGGCATGAAGGACGACGATCCGCTGCCGATGGACATCGACCGGATCGCCCCGACCACCTTCGTCGCGGATGTGGTGATGAAGCAGACGATCACCCCGTTCCTGCAGGCGGCCATCGACAAGGGCTGCCAGATCCAGGTGGCAAGGACATGCTGTTCGAGCAGATCCCGGCGTACCTGGAATTCTTCGGCTACGGCACGACGACGCCCGACGAACTCCGCGCCGTTGCGCAGATTCCGGACTGAATGGCGCCGATCTGGCGCTGGATCCTGGCAATGGGGGGCAGCGCCTTCGTCCTGGTGGCCGGGTTGGTGGTGGTGCCTACTCGGCGGGCCTGAATACGGCCCGTACGGCTGGTTCATCATGATCATCGGGGCGATCTCGCTGCTGATCAACCTGGTCATGCGAAAGCAGTTCTTGTGACTCGCTGGGGACTGATCGGCGGCAGCGATATCGCGGCCACCCGGATGATCCCGGCCCCATGCACACGCTGGGCCAGCCGATCAGCGCGGTGGCCAGCAGCAGCCGGGCGAGGGCGAGGCGTTTGCGGCCGCGCACGACATCCCACTTGCCGCAGGCGATGTCGACGAGCTGCTTGGTCGCGATGACATCGACGCTGTCTACATCAGTTCGGTGAACCACTTGCGCGGGCCGCACACGATCGCCGCGGCAGCGGCCGGTAAACACGTGCTGTGCGAAAGCCGGTCGCGCTTGACCTCCCGCAGGCCTGGAACATGGTCTGGGCCTGCGACCACGCGAGCGTCGTCTTCGGCGTGAACCACCACCTGCCGTCACACACCACGCACACCGAGATCCGCCGGCTGGTCGCCGATGGCGCCATCGGCACGAATAAGGCCATTCGGGTGTTCTTCGCCTTCCAGTTGGTGCCGCGATAGCGCGGCTGCGGTGACTGATCCGCATCCTCGGTGGCCCATCTTGACCTGCTGCCGCATGTCGGTTCGGTGGTGAACAAGCTCATCATCGGCCGGCCGCTCAAGGTGTCCGCTATCGCCGTCCGGCAGGTCCCTGGTCGCCACCGACCGGCCGGCGCGCTGCCGGAGGACGCCTGCATGGCCGTCATCCGGTACTCCGGCGTGCTGGCGCCAGGTTGACGTCGGATGGTCGGTGCCGTTCGCACGCAACGGCCTTGAGGTGCACGGCACCGAGGGCTCAATCGTCGCCACACCAACGCGACGCGCGACCCCGCGCTCCTCCCTGGTCGACGCGGCCGGCGAGCGGCAGGTCGAGTTCGCACTCCATCGCGACGCCTACGAGGTCACCCTCGAATCGTTTGCCGCGGCCGTGACGGACGGGCGGCGAACCGGCGATCAGCGGGCTCAGGGGCTGCGGTCGCTGGCCGTTGCCCTTGCGATCAAGGAGTCGAGCCGGTCCCGCGAACGGTCATCGTCGAGACCGAACCGGACGGTAACGCTCCGCAGTAGAGCGCTCGCGGCGTTGCACCAGCGGAGTGACTGTCGACCCGTTATCGGAGCAGCAGAACTGATGCCGTCCAGCGGAATCGTGGCGGATGTCGTTGACCAGACAATCTCTCAGCGGTGCACTGACTCCACAGCCGCCGCAGGTAGCGCCGGGGCAAGCGCGACGAGGAGAGAAATGGACGACGTCATCAAAGAGCCCCCGGGCTCACACGAACCGACGGAACATGTCAAGGAACCGAAGAAGGCCGCGGCGAGCGGCTGGATCGGTAGTGCCCTCGAGACTACGACTTCTTCATCTACGCGCAGGCCGCGTCGTTGGTGTTCCCCACCATCTTCTTCCCGTCGGACAACCCGCAGGTTGCCATCGTCGCGTCGTTCGCGACGTTTGGTGTCGGCTATGTCGCCCGGCCGATCGGTGCCTTCGTGCTCGGCCACTGGGGTGATACCCACGGGCGAAAAACCGTGCTCGTCCTCTGCATGCTGTTGATGGGCGGCTCGACGTTCGCTGTGGCGCTACTTCCCACCTACAGTGCTGTCGGGATTTTGGCGCCGATCCTGTTGGTAATCCTGCGACTGATCCAGGGCTTCGCGGTCGGCGGTGAGATCTCCGGGGCGAGCGCGATGATCTTGGAAAATGCGCCGTTCGGTCGACGAGGATACTTCGGCAGCTTCACCCTCCAAGGTGTTCAGGCCGGGCAGATCATCGCCGCCGCGGTTTTCCTGCCGCTCTCCGCAGTCATGTCGACAGAGGCCTTCAACAGCTGGGGCTGGCGGATTCCGTTCCTGCTCAGCGCGCTCGTTGTCGTTGCCGGCTACGTGATCCGGCGCCGGGTCGACGAGACCCCTGCGTTCCAGGAGGAGTCCGAGCACGGCGAGGTGCCTGCCGCCCCGATTGTCATGGCGGTCAAGGAGAATGGCTCGGACATGCTGCGGGTCATCTGCATGGCCCTGATGAACGCCATTCCCACGGCCGTGACGGTGTTCGGTGCGACGTACGCGACCGCAGCCGGCTATGGCATCGGGTTGACTTCGACGAACTACCTGTGGATCTCGGTGTCGGGCAACATTGTCGCCGTTGTCCTGATCCCGTTCGTCGGGAACCTCACGGACAAGATCGGCCGACGCCCGGTGATGATCGTCGGCATCCTCGGCTCCGCGGTGCTGGCGTATCCGTACCTGTACTTCGTCAGCCAGGGCAATCTGGCGATGGCGTTCTTCTTCGCCATCCTGATGTGGGGCATCGTCTACCAGGGTTACAACGCGGTGTTCCCGGCGTTCTTCCAGGAGCTCTTCCCGACGAAGACCCGGGTGACCGCCTTTGCCGTGTCGCAGAATATCGGCACCCTGATCACGGCCTTCCTGCCGGCGATCTACGCGGCGGTTGTCGGCCCAACGCCAGGAACCTGCGTCGTCGACAAGAAATTCGCCCCCGATGTGGTGGTCAACGGCGAAACCTGCCGCGAACTGGCCGACTCGATCGAAAGGGATGTCATCTGGGTCGTCGGCAGCATCACCCTCGGCCTCGCCATCATTGCGGCCATCGCCTGCTTCAGCGCAACGCGACCTTCCGGATCCACCTGAACGACCTCGGCCACAAGGATGCGTGCCGATCCCCAAGGAGGACTACGACCGCATCCGGAAGACCGGAGTGGACGTGGCAGTCTGAGTTCTGTTTGAACCTGAAAACAGTAGTAGGACGGCCGGTCTACTTCCTGTTGACCGGCCGTTTCCATGCCCCGCCGCCGTCATCAATCAGGCCTGTACAGAAGAGGTCAATGACGTCCATCACCGTGCTCAACGGGCCCAACCTGAACACGGCTCGGCACCCGCAAACCCGAGGTGTACGGCCTACGACCTTGCTGACGTCGAGGCGATGTGCGCCGTCGACGCCGAGAAGCTGGGTCTCACTCAATTCGACCAGTCCAACTACGAGGGTCAGCTGATCGAATGGATCCACGAGCTCGGACCCGCGTTCAAGTCAGGCGAATCCATCGGCGTCGTCTACAACCCCGGCGCCCACACCCATTACAACTGTACGCGATCCGTGATGCCATTGAGGCTGCCATGGTCCCGGTGATCGAGTTGCACATTTCGAATGTGCATGCGCGGGAGGAATTCCGGTACCACCGGTGATCTCGCCGGTCGCCCGCGGGATCATCGTCGGGTTCGGCGTCCCTGGTCTCGCTGGCCATCCGCGGCCTGTACGAATTGCACGAGGCCGAGGTGACGAAGAACCTGAAACCCGGCGTCCGCACGGAACACCCCGCATTCGCCGTCGCGGGCGCCGGCCTGATCGGCCAGCGGCGGTACATCCAGGAGATCGACGCCAGCCCATCCGCGGAACTGGCGGCGATCGTCGACCCGTTCGCCGCGGCGACGAGGTAGCCGCGAAGTTTCCGGTGCCGGTCTACCCCTCGTTGGCCGACCTGTTCGCCGCCGACAAGCCTGACGGGGTCATTCTTGCCACGCCGAACCCGCTGCATGTTTCCGGTGGATTGGAATGCGTGGCGGCCGGCGTCCCGGTGCTCGCGAGAAGCCGATCGGTGCCACCGTCGAGGCCGCGACACCCTCGTCGAGGCGGCCGAAGCCGCGGCTGTACCGGTGTTGACCGGGCATCACCGGAACGACAGCCCGATCATGGCGAAGGCTCGCGAGATCGTGCGCAAGGCGTTTCTCGGTCGGTGGTGGCGGTGGTCGGGACCGCGCTGTTCTACAAGCCTGACGACTACTTCGAGGCCGGCGGCGGCGGCGCCTGCCAGCCCGGCGGCGGCCCGATCCTGCTCCAACCCGTGATCGACGAGGTCAACAACCTGCTGTCCCTGGTCGGCGAGATCGTCCGGGTGCAGGCGGTCAGCTCAACGCCACCCGCGGATACCCGGTGGAGGACACCACGGCGATGATCTTCACCTTCGGAAGAGCGTGCTCGCGCACCTTCCTGTTGTCCGCTATGAGGCGTCGCCGCGCTCCTGGAGCAACAACGGCAAGAACAAGAGCCACGATAGCTACGACGACGAACAGGTACCGCCACCGCCGGCACCAAGGGGTCGCTGTCGGGTGCCGACGATGCGGTTGAAGGTGTACGACGGCCAGCCATCCTGGTGGGGAACCCTTCAGCTCGTCCGTGGTGGTATGTTGAACGGACCTGATCCTGCTGGCGCATCAAATCGAGCACTTGCCGCGGTCATCAGCGATGGCGTGCGGCCCATCTGCAGCGGGCGGGATGGGCTGAACACGCTCAAGGTCGTCGATGCCGTGATCGAGGCCGCCCGCATGGGCAATTCGTGGACATCGTATAGCCGCCTCCCGGGTACTTCCGCTGTGTGGAGGCGGCCCACGACCGCCGGGTTGTAGAGCTAATCTTTCTTCGAGTGGGTTGGATTTGGATCATCAAGGAGGTGGGGATGAGCCTGTATCAGGTTCAACAGTGTTTGTTCGATTACTTGCGTGTGCTCAAGGACCCGAAGACCGAAGGTCGCCCGGAGATCGACACCGAGGGGTATGACCTCTCCGAATACCTGAGCGGAAGGCGCTGGAGAGCAAGGACATCGGCGAGATCTACGTGATGGGCGTGCATCCCGTGATCGGCGCGCAAATGGGCACCGCCGGCCTGGGCCCTGGGGTACAAGCGGGCCGACTACCGGCCGATGCTGGAAGCTGCAGCAGTCAAGACCGAGCTGAGGAAAGGTGAGATGGCAGAAGTTCCTGGGCGTATTCGGTGTTGCACGCGCCGATGATGAGTGCCGACAAGGAGTCCGCTCCGCCGGATCAGGCCGCGGTCTCCGGTGGCCTGGACAAGGTGAAGGCCGAACTGAACGCCAAGAAGCCCGAAGCCATCGTCTTCATGACCGGTGAGCACTTCACGAACTTCTTCCGAGCAGAACATGCCGCAGATCGGCATCGGCCTGGGCGAGGGCCTCCAGGCCCTGCTGGAGAAGTGGCGGAGCATCGAAGACGATCGTGCCCGGTGCGCCCCAGCTCCGCACACGTCCTGGACGGTTTGGTACCGCGGCTTCTATCCCGTGTGCACAAGTCCGAGCTGGACCACGGCGTGATGACGGTCTACCACGAGCTCGATCCGACGATGGAGCTGCCGTACGTGCCGATCGTGCTGAATCTGCACGACGCCGCCGATGATGACGCTGCGGCGGAGCTACGAGTTCGGCAGTCGGGCGGGCGAGGCGCTGCAGCTCTCTACGACGGGCTACGACCGCGGTGGGCATGGTCGGCGCGGGCGGGCTGTCGCACTCCACGGGTGAGCCGCGGGTCGGCGACATCGAGGAGGAGTTCGACCGCTGGTTCCTCGACCAGCTGGAGAAGGATCGGCTTCGACCGACGGAAACCTGCTCCGGACATGCCGAACGACGAGATGAGGAGGCCGGAAATGGCACCGCGAGATCCGCGCCTGGGCGGCCGCGCGGGCGCCATGCAGGGCCCAAGGCGACCACGCCGCCTACGAGCCGATCTACCCGTGGATCACCGGCATGGGCGTTACCAGCCACCCAGACGTGATGCGCTGAGCTAGCTCTCAGGCGAGGATGGGACGGCGGGTGCGGATGACGCGCCCGCCGCCGGGGTTTGTTGCTGCTGGTGCCGCACGGCACGACAGGCCGGTTCAGGGCGCGGTCGTATCCCCCGGCTTCCCGGCGGCCCCGCCGCAGTCTCAGTGCCGAGCCAGATCGCTGGGCTGGTCGCCAACCGAGCCAGAGCAACGTCGAATCGAACATCGCCGTGCTCCAAGCCGGCGAGCGCGCCGGCGTAGCCGGGGGCTTCGGGGTCGGACGGAGGACGCGATCGACCGCTCCATCTGCCGACGATCCAAGGCCCGCGCGGCGCCCAGACTCAGCAGCGCGTCGCTGAGCCGCTCCCGGCGGACTGTCCTCCACCACGACGACGGTACTCCCTCGTTGCGCGACTCACGGAGGGCGGAGCCTGAGAGGTGCCGGCGACCACGTCATCGAGAGGGGCTGATGAAGTTCCGTCCTGGCAGCAAGGTTACCCCCGGTTTGCTGCCGCGGCGGTGCGCCGCCGTCGATGGGCGGCCATCCGCACCGGCGAGTTCACCACCTCCCCGTAACTGGTAAAATCGCCTACCTGCTGCACCACCTCGAAGAAGACCGGCCTGCTGAGCACATCGGTGTAAAAGTGCAGGAACTCACCCGCCGCGGTGCGGTCCAGCAGCACGTTGAACTCCCGCATGGCGGCGAGTTGGCCTGGCGGCGGCGCGAGCCGGGCGTCCAGGTGGTCGTAGTAGTTCGCGGGTACCTGCACGGACATCGGCGCACCGGCCGCCTTCGCTGCCCGGGTGGCCGCGTAGATGTCGTCGGTGGCGAAGGCCACATGCTGCGGATCGGTGACGCCCGGTTGCCATTCACTGCCGCGGCGCAGCACGGAGACGCTCAGGCAGACCCGCACCGAGCCATCGGAGTTGGCGACGGCGCGGTTCCGGACGAGGCCGAACGGTCGGCGATCTCCGAGCTGTGCTGGGTTTGAAGCCCCAGCACCGCCCGGTAGAACAGCGCTGCCTCGTCGAACCGGTCGAACGGCTGGGTCAGCGCGACGTGATCGATCCCGGTGACACTGATCCCGGACTTGCCGGCGATGCTTCCTCGGCCGGGAAGTTGGAGATCCAGCTGGATTCGTCATCGGCACCGGTACGCGCGAGGAAGAACACCGCCGTCGAGTCGGGAGCGGCGACCGCGGAGAGGTCCGCCTCGGACGGACCCGCGGTGAGAGGCAACAGCGGCGCCAGCAGCGCCTGGGCGCGCGCCGCGGCGTTCGGCGGCTTCCACCGTTTCCAGGCCGAGGGCGGCGACCGCGGCGCCGTGCGTGCTCGTCGATCCCGATGGGGACGAATTCAGCAGCACCCGCGCGTCTCCTCGCCCCGCTCCCAACGCCTACGGCTTGGTGCGGTGGCGTCCGGCCAGGACGAACCCCACGAGCTGAGCGCCCCCTCGATGGTGGGGCTGCTGTCCTCGTCGACCGCCAGTTCGGCGAAGGCGAACCCGCCGCAGGCGTCGGGGACTGGTGGGCGTCGGCCGCCGGTACCCGTTCGCGGGTCGCGCTGGACAGCCGGTCGAGGCGGAATTCGTGCAACGCCAGCAGTGACCGGTGCGCGTCGACAGCGGCCCGCCGCGGGTCCGACTGCCGGAAGACGTCGTTGAAGACCTCAAGGACAGCGGGCCCGGTACCCCGCGGTCAGCACATGCCCGAGGAAAGGCGGGCAGGTCGAGGTGCCCTGGCCCTGGGAACAGCCGGGTACAGGTCGGCTCCACTGCAGCAGGTCCATGTCCATCGACGGGGCATCGGCCAGCTGCAGGAAGAGCTCGTCGGCCGGGATGCTTCCCACTCCCGCTAATTCGAGCCCCGGGAGAGACGTGGAAAGTGTTGATGCACATCCCCAGTGCCTGGTGGTCCGCGGTCCGCACGACGTCCCAGGCCCGCTCGTACG
>CAVOJB010000014.1:0-42115 GCA_963696175.1 uncultured Actinomycetota bacterium | reverse complement strand
GGTGCTGCACGAGGCCGCGACCCGGATGGGCTACGGCGCGGAGATCGCCGCGACCATCCAGGAAGAGGCGTTCTGGTACCTGGACCAGCCGATCCTGCGGATCGGCGCGAAGAACACCCCGACGCCGACCAGCCCCGGGCTGGAGGACGCCGTGATTCCGCAACCCGCGGACATCGCCGACGCGATCCGGAAGGTGGCCAAGGCTGATGACCGAATACGACATCGTCGTGCTGGGCGGCGGTCCCGGCGGCTACGCCGCCGCGCTCTATGCCGCATCGGCCGGGCTGAAGGTCGCCCTGGTCGAGAAGGAAAAGGTCGGCGGCACCTGCCTGCACCGGGGCTGCATCCCGGCGAAGGCGCTGCTGCACGCGGCCGAGGTGTTCCGGACCGTCAACCACGCCGGCGCGCACGGCGTCAAACTGCCGGAAGGCGTTGTCCCCGAACCCGATTGGCCGGCGGCGAACGCCCGCAAGGCCGGCATCGTCAAGCAGCTGCACGGTGGCCTGTCCGGGCTGCTGAAGCGCCGCAAGGTGCAGGTCATCATGGGCGCCGGCAAGATCACCGCCGACGGCACCGTCGAGGTCGACGGTCAGTCGCTCAAGGGCAAGGCCGTCATCATCTGCACCGGCTCGGTGCCTCGCGGGATCCCCGGGATGGACATCGACGGCGTCAAGGTGATCAATTCCGATCACGCCACCAACGACGGCTCCGGTCAGCTGCCCAAGCGGGTCGCGGTGATCGGCGGCGGCGTGATCGGTGCCGAGTTCGCCTCGGTGTACACCGATCTCGGCGTCGAGACCACCCTGCTCGAGGCCATGAACGACGGCGTGCTGCCGATCGGGCCCGGACCGCGACGTGGCGAACGTGCTGGCCAAGTCGCTGGCCAAGCGCGGCACCAAGATCTATGCCGAGGCCAGGGTCGGGGCGCTGCAGCACACCGAGACCGGTGTCATCGTGCCGTTCGAGACGCCCAAGGGCTCGGACAAGATCGAGGTCGACCAGGTCCTGGTGTCGATCGGCCGGCGGCCGGTGACCGAGGGCATCGGCGCCGAAGAAGCCGGCGTCACGATCAACGAACGCGGCTTCATCGAGGTCGACACCAACACCATGCTGACCTCCCGGCCGGGCGTCTACGCGATCGGCGACTGCGTCCCCACCCCGGGTCTGGCGCACATCGCCTACGCCGAAGCCGTTGTCGCCGTCGACCACATCCTGGGCGACACCCCGGTGCCGGTCGACTACGGCAAGGTGCCATGGGTCGTCTACACCTACCCGGAGGTGGCCTGGTCGGGCCTGACCGAGGCGCAGGCCAAGGCCGCCGGCTACAACGTGGTCGTCCACAAGCACTCGTTCGCCGGCAACGGCCGGGCCATGATCCTGGGCGAAACCGACGGCCTGGTCAAGATTGTCGCCGAGAAGGACGGCCCGATCCTGGGCTTCCACCTGGTCGGTCCGTGGGCCAGCGAGCTGCTGCACGAGGGTTACCTGGCGGTGAACTGGGAGGCGCTGCCCAGCGACGTCGGCCGGCTGATCCACGCACATCCGAGCCTCTCCGAGGCCATCGGCGAAACCATGATCACCTTCTCCGGCCGTTCGCTGCACGGCTGAGAAATTCACTCCGAACTGCGGGAGATCGAGTATGTCGAACGACGAATGGTTCGTCACCATGCCCAAGTTGGGCGAGACCGTCACCGAGGGCGAACTCACCAATTGGCTCAAGCAGGTGGGGGACGCGGTCGAATTCGACGACCCGCTGTTCGAGGTGTCCACCGACAAGGTCGACTCGGAGATTCCCAGCCCCTACGACGGGGTGATCGCCGAGATCCTGGTGCAACGCCGGGGAAACCGTCCCGGTCGGCACCCAGTTGGTGCGGATCGTGCCGCCCGGCGGGGTCGTCCGGGAAGCGCCCATGGAGAACCGGCTGCCGTCGGCGACCCATCACCTGGCCGCCGCCGGCGGACCGGCGCTCGGCGACCCGGCGGCGCCGCAGATGGGTGGCTCGGAGGGCCCGTCCGACGAGGTGACCGGCCTCGGCGCGCCCGCCGACATCGTGCACGACATCACCATGCCGAAACTCGGCGAGACCGTCACCGAGGGCACCATCAGCTCCTGGCTGAAGAACGCCGGCGACACCGTCGAGTTCGACGACCCGCTGTTCGAGGTGTCCACCGACAAGGTCGATTCCGAGATCCCCAGCCCGTATGACGGTGTGCTGCTGGAGATCCTGGTCGCCGCGGGCGAAACCGTGCCGGTCGGCACCCCGCTCGCCCGGATCGGCGAGACAGGCACGGCTGGCAGCGCGCCTGCGGCAGCGCCCGCGACTGCGGCTCCCGCTGCTCCGGCGGCCGTGGCCGGCGCGAACGGCGGAACGAGTTCGGCGGCGGTGCCTGGGCAGATGCTCTCGCCGCTGGTCCGCCGGCTGGCCGCCGAGAACGGGCTGGACGTCGGGTCGATCCCCGGCTCCGGGGTCGGCGGCCGGATCCGCCGGGAGGACGTGCAGAAGGTGCTGGCCAACGGCGGCACCCGCACCGCTGCCCCGGCCGTGACCCCCGCCGCGCCGGCAGCGCCCGCGGCGCCCGCCCCCGCGGCCGCTGCGGCCAAGCCGGCCGCCAAGGTCGCCGTGCCGGCCGGGGTGTCCGACCCGCGCGACGAGATCGTCACGCTGTCCCGGATGCGCCTCGCGGTGGCCGGCGGCATGATGGCCTCGCTCGCGGCCTCCGCGTCGGTGTGGACGTCCGTCGAGGTCGACTTCGACAACGTCGACAAGGTGCGCCGGAAGTTCAAGGACCAGTTCAAGAAGGAAACCGGCGCGTCGCTGTCCTACCTGCCGTTCGTGTCCAGGGCCGTCATCGACGCGCTGCGGGCGTTCCCGACGGTCAACTCCTCGATCGACATCGACGCCAAGACCATGACGCTGCATCCCGTACGTGAACCTGGGCATCGCCGTCGATCTGGACCAGCAGGGCCTGGTGGTGCCGGTGGTCAAGGACGCGGATTCGCTGAACATGCGCGGCATCGCCAAGCGGGTCACCGAACTCGCCGGCGCGGCCCGGTCGCAAGAAGCTCGGCGCCGAGGACATGAAGGGCTCCACGTTCACCATCACCAACCCGGGCCCGTTCGCCAGCTACGCGTCCTCGCCGATCATCAACCAGCCGAACGTCGCGATCCTGTGCACGGACGGGGTCAAGCGGCGCCCGGTGGCCGTGGGTGACGCGATCGCCATCCACCCGACGGGCATCATCGGCCTGGTCTACGACCATCGGGCGCTCGACGGGTCCACCGCGTCGCTGTTCCTGATGCACATCCGCGATTCGCTGGAGCAGCGCAACTGGGAGCCGGAGGTCGGCTGACGGCCGGTGGGACCTGGCGAGGTCCAGCAGTGAACGCACGGCAGCCACCCGAGCCGGTGACGGTGACGGTGGCGCGCCGGATCGCCGCGGGCCGGGAGGCCGACTTCGAGGACTGGAGCGACGAGCTGACCGCCGCGGCGGCCAACTATCCGGGTTTCCTGGGTGCCGGCCGGCTGCGGCCCAGCCACCTCGGCGATCCCTGGCACGTGGTGTTCCGGTTCGACAGCGCCGAACACCTGCGGGCCTGGGAGGTGTCGCCGGAACGCACGGCGATGCTCCGGGTCGGCGAGCACCTGGTCGAGGACACCGACATGCACCGGGTGAGCGGGCTGGAGACCTGGTTCTCGCTGCCCGGCCGGACCGCGCCGGCGCCGCCGAAATGGAAGATGTTCGCTGTCTCGGCGACGGTGTTCTACCTGCTGAACCTGACGCTCAGCCTGACCTACGGCTGGGCGCTGGACAGCTGGCCGCTGCCGCTGCACATCATCGTCATCTCGGTCCCGGTGACGGCCATCGCGACCTGGCTCGTGATGCCGAGGGCGGCCCGGCTGCTGCAGCGCTGGCTCTACGCGTCCACCCGCCGCTGACATCCGATCGCCGAAGGCTCAGGCGGGGACCTGCAGCCCAGCAGCTTTGGCCGCGTTGTCCCAGAGGATCGCCCGGCTGTCGGCGTCGTCAAGTCCCAGGTCGGCCACCGTCTGCCGGGGGGTGAAGTCGCCGAGCTCGAACGGGTGGTCGGTGCCCAGCATGACGTGGTCGGCGCCGACGTCCTCGCACGATCCGGGCCAGCATCGTCGAGTTGAACACCGCAGTGTCGTAGTACAACCGGTCGGTGAACTCGCTCGGCGGCACGGCCGTCGTGTGCGCGACATCCTTGCGGTTCCAACCCATGTCCATCCGGCCACGCAGCGACGGCACGCAGCCGCCGCCGTGCGCCAGGCACAGGTGGAACGGGAACCGCTCCAGCACCCGGCCGAACGTCAGCCGGGCCACCGCGATCGCCGTCTCCATCGGGTACCCGACCAGCTGCGGCATCCAGAAGTCCTTCAGCCGCGGTCCGGCCGGCATCCCGCTCGGGTGCATGAAGGTGAAGGTGCCGCGCTCGGACAGCAGCGCCCACAGGTCGTCGTTGACCGGATCGTCCAGGTCCTTGCCGCCGCCCTGACTGCCGATGGCGATGCCGGCCAGGCCAAGGTCGTCCAGCACCCGTCTGGCCTCGTCGGCGACACCCGGCCAACCGAGCGGCACATACCCAAGGCCCAGCAACCGGTCCGGCGCCTGCGCGACGTACTGCGCCAGCTCGTCGTTGCCCTCCCGCGACGATGCCGGTGGTGAATGACTCGTCGTCGGCGTTGGTGCAGAACAGGAACGGCGGCAGCGAGACGGCGTGGACCTGCACGCCGCCCTCGTCCATCTCGGCCAGCCGGGTCGGCACGTCGTACTGGGACTTGGCCAGCGGCAACGGCGCGTTCGGACCGACCCCGCTGACCCTGGTGTCCAGACGCACGATGCCCTTGTCCACGGCGGACACGTCGGCCAGTCCCCGTTCGGCCAACCGTGTCAGCAGCGGCAGCGGCATCGCATGCGAATGCACATCGAGGGCTGGCGAATCGGTGACCGACATCAAGACACTCCAGTTCGGCGGCGGTTGTCGAAGACGCGGCGGTTGTCGAAGACACTGTGCTGCAAGTACTGCCGCCAGAATGATCACTTTCGTCGCGTACCCGCGCCAACCTCCAGCCGGCTCTCACTGGTCGGAAGAAGCCAGACGCCCGCTGCACCCCGGGTTGCAGTCATGCCAATCTGCGAGAGATACGACAGACGGTCGTGGGAACCGAACGAGAGGAGTCCCTCGCATGACGATGCCTGACGTCAGTGCCGAGCTCGAGGCAGCCGCGAAGCGGGTCAAGGAGTTGAGCGACCAGGTCGCCGCGCAGGCCAAGGAGAACGGCCTGGCCTGGCTCGAGGGATACGAGAAGGTCCTGAAGAACATGCTCGACCTGGAGGAGCAGGCCGCCAAGGGCACCGGTCTGGACTGGGCCACCACATTGGCGACCACGCATGCGAACTTTGTTCGCGAGACCTCGGAGGTCTTCTTCACCGCCCTGAGCAAGCAACTCAAGAGCTGACCAGCCAGCACCGCCCGCGATCGAGCGGCGCGGGTCCATCGATCGAAACAGGAGACTCGCATGATCAGCGGAAAGACGACCGTGATCGCGCATCTGGGCTATCCCACCTTTGCGTTCAAGGCACCGATGATTTACAACCCGTGGTTCGACAAGAACAACATCGACGCGGTCGTCGTCCCGATGGGCGTCAAGCCCGAGGATTACCGGGAGTTCTTCCCGCTGGTTTTCAAGATGTCGAACATCCGCGGCGCCCTGGTGACCATGCCGCACAAGGTGGTCACCACCGAGTTGGTCGACGAGTTGACCCCCATCGCCCTGGTCGCCGGCGCGTCCAACGCAGTGCTGGTGCGCGAGGACGGATCGCTGCTTGGGCGACCAGTTCGACGGGGCGGGCTTCGCCCGCGGGGTGAAGCGCAAGGGCTTCGACGCCACCGGCAAGAGCGCGCTGGTGGTCGGCAACGGCGGCGTCGGTTCACCGATCGCGGCGTCCCTGGTCGACGACGGGATCACCCGCATCGGCCTGTTCGACCCGTTCATCGCGGCCTCCGAGGCGCTGGCCGAACGGCTGAACAAGCACTACCCCGATGTCGAGGTGGTCGTCGGCTCGAAGGACCCGGACGGCTACGACCTGGTCGTCAACGCGACACCGCTGGGCATGAAGGACGACGATCCGCTGCCGATGGACGTCGACCGGATCGCCCCGACCACGTTCGTCGCGGACGTCGTGATGAAGCAGACGATCACCCCGTTCCTGCAGGCGGCCATCGACAAGGGCTGCCAGATCCAGGTGGGCAAGGACATGCTCTTCGAGCAGATCCCGGCGTACCTGGAATTCTTCGGGTACGGCTCGACGACGCCCGACGAACTCCGCGCCGTTTCGCAGATTCCGGACTGAATGGCGCCGATTTGGCGCTGGATCCTGGCCATGGGGGGCAGCGCCTTCGTCCTGGTCGCCGGGTTGGTGGTGGTGTACGTCGGCGGGCCTGAATACGGCCCGTACGGCTGGTTCATCATGATCATCGGGGCGATCTCGCTGCTGGTCAACCTGGTCATGCGAAAGCAGTTCTTGTGACTCGCTGGGGGCTGATCGGCGGCAGCGATATCGCGGCCACCCGGATGATCCCGGCCATGCACACGCTGGGCCAGCCGATCAGCGCGGTGGCCAGCAGCAGCCGGGCGAGGGCTGAGGTGTTTGCGGCCGCGCACGACATCCCAGTTGCTGCAGGCGATGTCGACGAGCTACTTGGTCGTGATGATATTGACGCCGTCTACATCAGTTCGGTGAACCACCTGCACGGACCGCACACGATAGCCGCGGCAGCGGCCGGCAAGCACGTGTTGTGCGAGAAGCCGGTCGCGCTTGACCTCCCGCAGGCCTGGGACATGGTCCGGGCCTGCGACGGGGCGGGGGTGGTGTTCGGCGTGAACCACCACCTGCCGTCACACACCACGCACACCGAGATCCGCCGGCTGGTCGCCGATGGCGCCATCGGCACGCCAAAGGCCGTTCGGGTTTTCTTCGCCTTCCAGTTGGCGCCGCGATTGCGCGGCTGGCGGCTGACCGATCCCGATCTCGGTGGCCCGATCCTCGACCTGCTGCCGCATGTCGGTTCGGTGGTGAACAAGCTCATCGGCCGCCCGCTCGAGGCGTCCGCTATCGCCGTCCGGCAGGGCTCCTGGGATTTGCCACCGACAACGGCCGGCGCGCTGCCGGAGGACGCCTGCATGGCCGTCATCCGGTACTCCGGCGACGTGCTGTGCCAGGTTGACGTCGGATGGTCGGTGCCGTTCGCACGCAACGGCCTTGAGGTGCACGGCACCGAGGGCTCAATCGTCGCCACCAACGTGATGCGCGCGGACCCCGGCGGCTCCGTCGCGCTCGTCGACGCGGCCGGCGAACGGCAGATCCAGTTCGCGCTCCATCGCGACGCCTACGAGGTCACCCTCGAATCCTTCGCGGCGGCCGTGACAGACGGCGGCGAACCGGCGATCAGCGGGCTCGAGGGGCTGCGGTCGCTGGCCGTTGCGCTGGCGATCAAGAAGTCGGGCCGGGCCGGTCGGACGATCGTGGTCGATACCGAGCCGGCCGGTAACGCTCCGCTGTAGACCCGGTCGGCGTTGCACCAGCGGAGTGATAGTCGACCCGTTATCGGAGCAGCAGATCTGCTGCCGTCCAGCGGAAATCGTGGCGGATGTCGTTGACCAGACAATCTCTCAGCGGTGCACTGACTCCACATCCGCCGCAGGTAGCGCCGGGGCAATCGCGACGAGGAGAGACATGGACGACGTCATCAAAGAGCCCCCGGGCTCACACGAACCGACGGAGCACGACGAAGACGCCGAAGAAGGCGGCGGCCAGCGGCTGGATCGGTAGTGCCCTCGAGTACTACGACTTCTTCATCTACGCGCAGGCCGCGTCGCTGGTGTTCCCCACCATCTTCTTCCCGTCGGACAACCCGCAGGTCGCCATCGTCGCGTCGTTCGCGACGTTTGGTGTCGGCTACGTCGCCCGGCCGATCGGTGCGTTCGTCCTCGGCCACTGGGGTGACACCCACGGGCGAAAAACCGTGCTGGTCCTCTGCATGCTGCTGATGGGTGGCTCGACCTTCCTGGTCGCGCTGCTGCCCACCTACAGTGCTGATCGGGATCTGGGCGCCGATCCTGCTGGTGATCCTGCGACTGATCCAGGGCTTCGCGGTCGGCGGTGAGATCTCCGGCGCCAGCGCGATGATCTTGGAACATTCGCCGTTCGGTCGACGCGGCTACTTCGGCAGCTTCACCCTGCAGGGTGTGCAGGCCGGCCAGATCATCGCCGCCGCGGTCTTCCTGCCGCTGTCCGCGATCATGTCGACGGAGGCCTTCAACAGCTGGGGCTGGCGGATTCCGTTCCTGCTCAGCGCGCTCGTTGTCGTTGCCGGTTACGTCATCCGGCGCCGGGTCGACGAGACCCCTGCCTTCCAGGAGGAGTCCGAGCACGGCGAGGTGCCGGCCGCGCCGATCGTCATGGCCGTCAAGGAGAACGGCGCGGACATGCTCCGGGTCATCTGCATGGCGCTGATGAACGCCATTCCCACGGCGGTGACGGTGTTCGGTGCGACGTACGCCACCAGCGCCGCCTACGGCGTCGGGCTGACGTCGACGAACTACCTGTGGATCTCGGTGTCCGGCAACATCGTCGCCGTCGTCCTGATCCCGTTCGTCGGGAACCTGACGGACAAGATCGGCCGACGCCCGGTGATGATCGTCGGCATCCTCGGCTCCGGCGTGCTGGCCTACCCGTACCTGTACTTCGTCAGCCAGGGCAACCTGGCGATGGCGTTCTTCTTCGCCATCCTGATGTGGGGCGTCGTCTACCAGGGCTACAACGCGGTCTTCCCGGCGTTCTTCCAGGAGCTGTTCCCGACCAAGACCCGGGTGACCGCGTTTGCCGTCTCGCAGAACATCGGCACCCTGATCACCGCCTTCCTGCCGGCGATCTACGCGGCACTCGTCGGTCCGACGCCCGGAGCCTGTGTCGTCGACAAGAAGTTCGCGCCCGATGTGGTGCTCGACGGCGCAGACCTGCCGTGCAGCTGGCCGACTCGATCGAATGCATGTCGATCTGGGTGGTCGGCAGCATCACCCTCGGCCTGGCCATCATCGCGGCGATCGCCTGCTTCAGCGCACGGGAGACGTTCCGGATCCACCTGAACGACCTCGGCCACAAGGACGCGGTGCCGATCGCCGAAGGAGGAGTACGACCGCATCCGGAAGACCGGAGTGGACGTGGCAGTCTGAGTTCTGTTCTGAACTGAAAACAGTAGTAGGACGGCCGGTCGACCTCCCGTCGACCGGCCGTTTCCATGCCCTGCCGCCGTCATCAATCAGGCCTGTACAGAAAGAGATGCCAATGACGTCCATCACCGTGCTCAACGGGCCCAACCTGAACACGCTCGGCACCCGCAAACCCGAGGTGTACGGCCGTACCACCCTTGCCGACGTCGAGGCGATGTGCGCCGTCGACGCCGAGAAGCTGGGTCTCGAGCTCAAATTCCACCAGTCCAACTACGAGGGTCAGCTGATCGAATGGATCCACGAGCTCGGACCCGCGTTCAAGTCCGGCGAATCCATCGGCGTCGTCTACAACCCCGGCGCGCACACCCATTACTCGTACGCGATCCGTGATGCCATCGAGGCTGCCATGGTCCCGGTGATCGAGTTGCACATTTCGAATGTGCATGCGCGGGAGGAATTCCGGCACCACTCGGTGATCTCGCCGGTCGCCCGCGGGATCATCGTCGGGTTCGGCGTCCCTGGGTACTCGCTGGCCATCCGCGGCCTGTACGAACTGCACGAGGCCGAGGTGACGAAGAACCTGAAACCCGGCGTCCGCACGTGAACACCCCGCGGATCGCCGTCGCCGGCGCCGGCCTGATCGGCCAGCGGCACATCGAGGAGATCGACGCCAGCCCATCCGCGGAACTGGCGGCGATCGTCGACCCGTTCGCCGCGGCTGCGGAGATAGCCGCGAAGTTTTCGGTGCCGATCTACCCGTCGTTGGCCGACCTGTTCGCCGCGGACAAGCCGGACGGGGTCATCCTGGCCACGCCGAACCCGCTGCACGTTGCCGGTGGACTGGAATGCGTGGCGGCCGGCGTCCCGGTGCTCGTGGAGAAGCCGATCGGCGACACCGTCGAGGCCGCGACGACCCTCGTCGAGGCGGGCGAAGCCGCCGGCGTGCCGGTGTTGACCGGGCATCACCGGAACTACAGCCCGATCATGGCCAAGGCCCGCGAGATCGTGCGGAGCGGCGCGCTCGGCTCGGTGGTGGCGGTGGTCGGGACCGCGCTGTTCTACAAGCCTGACGACTACTTCGAGGCCGGCGGCGGGTGGCGCCGTCAGCCCGGCGGCGGGCCGATCCTGCTCAACCTGATCCACGAGGTGAACAACCTGCTGTCGCTGGTCGGCGACGATCGTCCGGGTGCAGGCGGTCAGCTCGAACGCCACCCGCGGCTACCCGGTGGAGGACACCACGGCGATGATCTTCACCTTCGCGCAGCGGCGCCCTGGGCACCTTCCTGCTGTCCGACGCGGCGGCGTCGCCGCGCTCCTGGGAGCAGACCTCGCAGGAGAACAAGAGCTACGACAGCTACGACGACGAGGACTGCTACCACATCGCCGGCACCAAGGGGTCGCTGTCGGTGCCGACGATGCGGTTGAAGGTGTACGACGGCCAGCCGTCCTGGTGGGAACCCTTCAGCTCGTCGGTGGCGGACGTCGAGCGGACCGATCCGCTGGCGCAATCAGATCGAGCACTTCGCCGCGGTCATCCGCGATGGCGTGCGGCCGATCTGCAGCGGGCGGGATGGGCTGAACACGCTCAAGGTCGTCGACGCCGTGATCGAGGCCGCCCGCACTGGGCAATCGGTGGACATCGTATAGCCGCCTCCCGGGTACTTCCGCTGTGTGGGAGGCGGCCCACGACCGCCGGGTTGTAGGGGAAGCTAACTTCTTCGAGTGGGTTGGATTTGGATCATCAAAGGAGGTGGGGATGAGCCTGTATCAGGTTCAACAGTGTTTGTTCGACTACTTGCGCGTGCTCGAGGACCCCAAGACCGAAGGTCGCCCGGAGATCGACACCGAGGGGTATGACCTCTCCGATACCGAGCGGAAGGCGCTGGAGAGCAAGGACATCGGCGAGATCTACGTGATGGGCGTGCATCCCGTGATCGTCAACGGGTATTGCCGGGCCCTGGGGTACAAGCGGGCCGACTACCGGCCGATGCTGGAAGCTGCAGCAGTCAAGACCGAGCCGAGGAAGGTGAGATGGCAGAAATAGTTTTGGCGTATTCGGCGTCGCACGCGCCGATGATGAGTGCCGACAAGGAGTCCGCTCCGCCGGATCAGGCCGCGAGATTCTTCGGTGGCCTGGACAAGGTGAAGGCCGAACTGAACGCCAAGAAGCCGCGAAGCCATCGTCTTCATGACCGGTGAGCACTTCACGAACTTTTTCCTGGAGAACATGCCGCAGATCGCCGTCGGCCTCGGCGAGGGCTTCCAGGGGCCGCTGGAGAAGTGGCTGAAGATCCCGAAGACGATCGTGCCCGGTGCCCCCGAGCTGGCCGCACACGTCCTGGACGGCTTGGTGACCGACGGCTTCTATCCGGCGTTCTCGCACAGGCTCAAGTTGGACCACGGCTTCATGACGGTCTACTACGAGCTCGATCAGACGATGGAGCTCCCGGTCGTGCCGATCATCCTGAACTGCACGACGCCGCCGTTGATGACGCTGCGGCAGAGCTACGAGTTCGGCAAGTCGGTCGGGGCAGCGCTGCGCTCCTACGACGGCTACGAACGGGTGGGCATCGTCGGCGCCGGCGGGCTGTCGCACTTCGTGGGTGAGCCGCGGGTCGGCGACATCGAGGAGGACTTCGACCGCTGGTTCCTCGATCAGCTGGAGAAGGATCCTCTGTCCGACGAGCTGCTGGACATGCCCAACGACGAGCTGATGGAGGCTGGAAACGGCACCGGCGAGGTTCGCGCCTGGGTGGCCGTCGCGGGCGCCATGCAGGGCCACAAGGCGACCACGCTGGCCTACGAGCCGATCTATGAGTGGATCAACGGGATGGGCGTCACCAGCTACCAGACGTGATGCGCTGAGCTAGCTCTCAGGCGAGGAAACCCCGGACGGCGGGTGCGGATGACGCGCCCGCCGCCGGGGTTTGTTGCTGCTGGTGCCGCACGGCACGACAGGCCGGTTCAGGGCGCGGTCGTATCCCCGGCTTCCCGGCGGCCCTGCCGCAGATCAGTGCCGAGCCAGATCGCTGGGCTGTAGCCGCCAACCGAGCCAGAGCAACGTCGAATCGAACATCTCCGCCGTCTTCAAAGCGGCGAGCGCGCCGGCGTAGCCGGGGGCTTCGGGGTCGACGGAGGACGCGATCGACCGCTCCATCTGCCGACGATCCAAGGCCCGCGCGGCGCCCAGACTCAGCAGCGCGTCGCTGAGCCGCTCCCGGACTGCTCTCACCATGACGGACTCCCTCGTTGCGCGACTCACGGAGGGCGGAGCCTGAGAGGTGCCGGCGACCACGTCATTGAGGGGCTGATGAAGTTCCGTCCTGGCAGCAAGGTTACCCCCGGTTTGCTGCCGCGGCGGTGCGCTGCCGTCGATGGGCGGCCATCCGCACCGGCGAGTTCACCTCCCCGTAACCGGCGTAATCGCCGACCCGCTGCACCACCTCGAAGAAGACCCGCCCGCCGAGCACATCGGTGTAGAAGTGCAGGAACTCACCGCCGCGGTGCGGTCCAGCAGCACGTTGAGCTCCCGCATGGCGGCGAGCTGGGCCGGCGGCGGCGCGAGCCGGGCGTCCAGGTCGTCGTAGTAGTTCGCGGGGACCTGCACGATCGGCGCGCCGGCCGCCTTCGCCGCCCGGGCGGCCGCGAAGATGTCGTCGGTGGCGAAGGCCACATGCTGCGGATCGGTGACGCCCGGTTGCCATTCACTGCCGCGGCGCAGCACGGAGACGCTCAGGCAGACCCGCACCGAGCCATCGGAGTTGGCGACGGCGCGGTTCCGGACCAGGCCGAACGGTGCGGCGATCTCCGAGCTGTGCTGGGTTTGCAGCCCGAGCACCGCCCGGTAGAACAGCGCTGCCTCGTCGAACCGGTCGAACGGCTGGGTCAGCGCGACGTGATCGATCCCGGTGACACCGATCCCGGACTTGCCGGCGGAGCCAAGACCCTCCTCGGCCGGGAAGTCGGAGAGCCAGCTGGATTCGTCATCGGCACCGGTACGCGCGAAGAACACCGACGTCGAGTCGGGAGCGGCGACCGCGGAGAGGTCCGCCTCGGACGGACCCCGGCGGCGCGGCAGCAGCGGCGCCAGCAGCGCCTGGGCGCGCGCCGCGGCGTTCGGCGGGTCCGCCGTTTCCAGGCCGAGGGCGGCGACCGCGGCGCCGTGCGGGTGCTCGTCGATCCCGATGGACGAATTCAGCAGCACCCGCGCGTCGCCCTGCTCCCACAGCTGCACCGGCTTGGTGCGGTGGCGTCCGGCCAGGACGAACCCCAACGAGCCGAGCGCGCCCTCGACGGCGGGGCTGCTGTCCTCGTCGACCGCCAGTTCGGCGAAGGCGAACCCGCCGAGCGTCGGGACCGGTGGGGCGTCGGCCGCCGGTACCCGTTCGCGGGTCGCGCTGGACAGCCGGTCGAGGGTGGATTCGTGCAACGCCAGCAGTGACCGGTGCGCGTCGACCGCGGCCCGCCTGGGGTCCGACTGCCGGAAGACGTCGTTGAAGACCTCGAGCGACAGCGGGCCCGGTGTACCCGGCGGTCAGCACATGCCCGAGGAAGGCGGGCAGGTCGAAGGCGCCCTGGCCCGGGAACAGCCGGTAGTGCCGGCTCCACTGCAGCAGGTCCATGTCCATCGACGGGGCATCGGCCAGCTGCAGGAAGAACAGCTTGTCGGCCGGGATGTTCTCGATTCCCGCCGGATCCGAGCCGCGGGACAGGATGTGGAAGCTGTCGATGCACATCCCCAGTGCCGGGTGGTCCGCGGTCCGCACGATGTCCCAGGCCCGCTCGTACGTATTGACGTAGGTCGACCAGGCCAGCGCCTCGTAGGAGATCAGCATCCCGCGCTCGGCCGCCCGGCTGGCCAGCCGATGCAGTTGCTCGGCGATCTGCTCGTCGTCGTCGACGGCGTCCGGGTAGTTGGCCGAGCAGACCAGCACCTGATTGGTGCCCATGCTGCTCCATCACGTCGAACTTGCGGTCCGCGCGGCGCAGGTTCGCCTCGACCGCCTCGGGTCGAACGCGAGTCGAAGTCGCGGAACGGCTGGTACAGATCGATCGACAGGCCCAGGTCGTCGCAGCGCGCCTTCACCTCCGCGGCCGACAGCGGCGAGACCACGAAGTCGGGTTCGAAGATCTCCACCCCGTCGAAGCCGGCGGCCGCCGCCGCCACCAGCTTGTCCTCCAGGGTCCCGGAGATGCAGACGGTCGCGATCGCGGTGCGCATTCGTGCCGGGGCGCCGCCGGGTCCGCGCCCGACGGCGCCGGCTCCGCCGGCGCAGTTGAGGTTTTCGACACAGGGGTATTCACAGAGACGGAGGTGCTAGCAGACACTGAAATCATCACCCCAGCAGGTCGGTTGATTCTCAGAATTACCCGGCGTGGGATCGTTGCGGGACGGGTCCGGCCCACTGTTCCGACCAGCGGGAGGGCGTCGGCAACCTGCCCGCATCTGCTCGAGCGAACGTGAGGATGACACGATGGCACCCGAATTGCCCGAATCATTGCGTGAGGTCGCCGAACGAGCGGCGAGTGTGCTCGCCCCCGAAACCGACCTGTTCGAGGACATGGACTCGGCCGGCCTGGGCGACGCGCTGACCAAGGCGTTCCGCGCGGCGCTGTCCCGGCCGGTCACCCCGGCCAAGGCGGTGGTGCACCTGGCGTCGAGCTACGTCAAGATCCCGGTCGTCGCCGGCGCGCGCTGGCTGGGCCGGGACGCGCAGCCGCCGGTCGAGGTCGACCCGAAGGACCGCCGGTTCGCCGCGCCTGCCTGGGAGGGCAACCCGGCGTACTACTCCATCCGGCTCGGCTACCTGGCGACCGCCAAGGCCGCCCGGGACGTGATCGGGTCCGCGCAGATGGATCCCGACCAGAAGGAGAAGGCCCTGATGGCGCTCGGCCTGCTGGTCGACGCGCTGGCCCCGACCAACTTCCTGCCGACCAACCCGGCCGCCCTGCAGCGGGCGTTCGACACCGCCGGCGCCAGCCTGATCAAGGGCGCCCGGGCCTTCGTCGGCGACGTCATCAACAACGGCGGCAAGCCCCGGCAGGTGGACACCAGCGGCTTCGAGGTCGGCGTCAATGTCGCCTGCACGCCGTCAAAGGTGGTGTACCGCAACGACTTGATGGAGTTGCTGCAGTACGAACCGCAGACCGAGCAGGTGCACGCCACCCCGCTGCTGTGCAGCCCGCCGTGGATCAACAAGTACTACGTGATGGACCTGGCGCCGAACCGGAGCTTCATCGAATGGGCCGTCAAACACGGCCGCACGGTCTTCGCCATCAGCTACCGGAATCCGTCCGCGGAGATGTCCGGCACCACCATGGACGACTACCTGGTGAAGGGTCCGCAGACCGCGCTCGACGTGATCGAGCAGATCACCGGCGCGGAGACCATCGACATCGTCGGGCTCTGCCTGGGCGGGGCGATGACGGCGATCACCGCTGCCTACCTGACCCAGGAGGGGGACAGCCGGATCGGCACCCTGACCCTGTTGAACACGATGCTGGACTACTCCCAGCCGGGTGCGCTGGGCGCGTTCACCGACATCAAGACGGTCGAGCGGCTCGAGAAGAAGATGCTCAAGGCGGGCGCGCTGGAGGGCGAGACGATGGCCGGCACGTTCGACGTGCTGCGGGCCAACGACCTGATCTTCAACTACGTGGTGTCCAACTGGCTGATGGGCCAGCCGCCGCCGGCCTTCGACATCCTGGCCTGGAACGCCGACAGCACCCGGATGCCGGCCGCCATGCACGCCTTCTACCTGCGCAACTTCTACGTCGAGAACAAGCTGGCGGCCGGCGAACTCGAGCTCGGCGGCGCGCGGATCGACCTATCGGTGATCAAGTCGCCGACCTACGTGGTGAGCGCGATCAACGACCACATCGTGCTCTGGGAATCGGCCTACAAGACCGTCGGTCTGGTCAGCGGACCGGTCCGGTTCGTGCTGGGCAGCGGCGGGCACATCGCCGGCATCGTCAGCCCGCCCGGGCCCAAGGCCTGGCACATGGTCAGCGACAGCGACTCCGCTGCCGGCGACCGGCGCGGAATGGCGGGAGATCGCCGAGCGCCGGCCGGGCACCTGGTGGGAGGACTGGGCGGTGTGGTCCGACGGCAACTCCGGCCCGCTGCAGGACCCGCCGCGGATGGGCAGCGACACCTTCCCGGTGCTCGGCCTGGGGCCGGGCACCTACGTCAAGGACTGATTGGCCGGCTCAGCCGACGGCGACCGGTGCGCCGCCAACCGCTCGCACCGACCCGATCGGCCAGTCCGGCCGGGCGTCGCCGGCGAGTTCGCGGGAGAGGCTGCGGGAGGCGATGGCGAGGGCGGCCATGATGGGTTGGAGTTCGTGGCCGAGTTCGTGGACGGCGAGTTCGATGGCGGCGACGACGTCGCCGCCTGGTCCGAAGACGGGCATGGCGACGCCGCAGACGCCGGCTTCGAGTTCCCAGCGGGTGACGGCGACGCGGGTGAGTCGGGTGACGGCCAGGGCGCGGCGGAACCGGTCGGGTGAGGTGACGGTGTGGGTGGTGTAGGGGCGTAGGCCGCGCATGATGGTGAGTTCGACGGTGCGGGCGGGGGAGAAGGCGAGCAGGGCGCGGCCGAGTGCGGTGGGGTGTGCTGGGAGGGTGGCTGCGGGGGTGAAGGCGGTGGCGGGGCGGGGTCCTGGTTGTTTTTCGATGTAGGCGACGTCGAGTTCTTGCAGGACGCCGAGCCGGGCGCGGCTCTTGGTGGCGGCGCTGAGGTCTTCCAGGACGCAGGGTGCGCGTTCGGCGATGCTGGGTGGGCAGGCGTCGACGGTGCCGATCATGCGCAGCGGGAGGCCGGCGCGGTAGTGGCCGTCGTCGGTGCGTTCCAGTAGTCGCCAGGAGGCGAGTTCGGAGGTGAGGCGGTGTGCGGTGGAGATGGGAAGCCCGGCGAGGCGGGCGATTTCGGTGAGGGAGTGTTCGCTGCCTTCGGTGAAGGTGAGCAGGATCGAGGTGATCTTGCTGGTGACTGATCGTCCGGACTCGGTGGAGTTGCCCGCCATTGGATCGCTCCTTGCCTTCGTTCGACGGGCCAACCTGCGCCCGCGCATCGGTGATCAGCTTCGCACCTAGCAAACACAAGATAGTGCTGATCACGCCAGCGCGTCATTCCAAGGAAACTATCCGTGACACGGATCGAAGGACCTGTTCCTCGGGTCCAGCGGCGGAACCCCAGGGTGTATCACTGGGGCGAACCGATCGACCCGATCCACAGCATGATGGAGTGGAACTGGACTGGCTGGAGACCTTCCTCGCGGTCGTCGACCGAGGCGGGTTCACCGCGGCGTCGGTCCATGTCCACCGCTCGCAGTCACGGGTCAGCGCGCACATCGCCGCCCTGGAGCGTGAGCTCGGCACGCAGTTGATCGACCGAGCCCGGCGACCGGCCACCCTGACCGCGGCGGGCCGGATCTTCGCCGGGCATGCCCGCGACATCCTCGTCGAGGTCGGCTCGGCACGGTCCGCGATCGACGTCCTGCGGGCGATGAGTTCCGAGTCACTGGCCGTGCTGACCACGCCGTGCATCGGTACCGCATTCTTTCCCGGCGTCGTCGTCCACCGTGCTCGGCCGGCATCGCCGGGCCCGGATCTCGCTGTCGGAGCACGGCTGGCAGGACGGCGAACCGCCGGCCGACGGCTTCGCGCTCGCTGTGGTGCCGACGCTCACCGGTCCAGCAGCGGCCCAGTGGCACTCCCAGGTGTTGTGGCGGGAACCGATCCAGGCGCTGGTGCCGGCCGATCACGAACTGGCCCGGCATGCGACCGGAACGGGATCGGTCATCTCGCCCGCGCTGCTGGCCCGGTTCGCGCTGGTGGCCGGCGTCGAGACAACCGGTGCGGAGCCCGACATTGTCCAGCTGCTCGCGGCCCGGGGACTCGAGGTCGCGACGCGCACGGTGGTGGAGACTCCGCAAACGCTGGTGGCCATGGTCAGGGCCGGCGTCGGGGTCGGCCTCGCCAATGCCGTTGCCATCGAAAACGTCGATACCGCAGGCATTATCGCGCTGAACGTGGACGATCCGGAGATGGTCAGGGACGTCGCCGTTTACTGGCACGACGTGCTGCTGATGTCCGAGGTCGGGCAGACGTTGCAGCAGACGGTGCTGCAGGCGCCGTTGCCGAAGGGTGCGATCGCGGCTGGGCGATCGGACTGGCGTCCCTGCTCCTGACCTGCCCACCGACGGCGGCGGTAGGGTCGGCACCCCAGACCGGATTCGGGCGGTGACGCCCGGTCCGGCGTCGCGCACAGGGGACCCGAGGGACACATGGTTGCGTTCGTCGGCCGGCAGCCCGAGCTCGCGGTGCTCCGCGCTCGGCTGGCCGACGCACTGGCCGGCCGGCCGCAGATCGTGCAGATCCAGGGTCCGGCCGGTATCGGCAAGACGGCACTGCTCGATCAGTTCCTGACCGAGATCGCCGGCATTGGCGACGTCCCGCGGGCGCCGGTCGTCATCCGGGCCAGTGGCGAGGAGACCGAGGAGCTGCTGGCCTACGGCGTGGTCGAGCAACTCGCGCGGTCCATCGTCCACCCGGCGGCGCCCGAACCGCTCGTCCGATCCGGTCACGATCGGCGCCAGATTGCTGGAGTTCCTCGACCAGTTCGAAGGCTCACCGGTCGTGCTGGCCCTGGACGACGCGCACTGGGCCGATCGTCCGTCCCTGCAGGCGCTGATCTTTGCGCTCCGGCGGTTGTCCGCCGACCAGGTCCTGACCATCATCGCGGTGCGCGAGGAAGGCGTCGCGGATCTGCCGGACAGCCTTCGCCGGTTGGTCACCGGGCAGCGGGGCACCGTCCTGCGGTTGCGTGGACTGGACGAACAGGACCTGCGAGATCTCGCCGCGGCGATGGGTGTCGAGCGGCATCGGCGCGAGCGCGGCCCGCCGGCTGCGTTACGGAACCCAGGGAAACCCGTTGCACGCGCGGGCGCTGCTGGAGGAGTTCCCGGTGGCCTCCCAATGGGGATCGGCACCGTGGAGCTCGGCACAGTGGGGCGAGGATGAACTGCTGCCGTCCCCGCTGTCCTTCCGCAGGCTGGTGCAGGAGCGCTACGCGACGTCGGCGCCGGCCACCCGCCGGCTGATCGACGCGGCCGCGGTGCTCGGGGCCGCAGTGCGCTTTGCCGCTGGCCGTGGCGCTCGCCGACGTCACCGACCCGATCGTCGCGCTCGACGAGGCCGCGCGACTGGACCTGCTGCGGGTGTCGGAGGCGCGTACGCCCTGGACACTGTCGTTTCCGCACCCGCTGGTCCGGGCCGCGGTGTACGAGGCCCTCGGGCCGGCGCGGCGGCATGCGTTGCACACCGCGGCCGCGTCGTTGACCGACGACGAATCGGCGGCGCTGCGGCACCGGGTGGCCGCGGCTGTCGAGCCGGATGAGGTGTTGGCGGCCGATCTGACCCGGTTCGCCGACCGGGAGGCCAGCCGGCAGTCGTGGCAAAGCGCTGCGGCGCATCTTGTTTCGGCGAGCCGGCTGAGCCCGCACCCCGGCGAGGCGCAACGCAGAGTGCTGCAGGCGGTGGTCTGGATGATGCTGCGCGGAGACGCCGCGACCGCTGCCACCTACGCCGATGTGGTGGCCTCCTATGCCGCCGGCCCGCTTCGTGATGTCGTGCTGGGCTCGTTGGCGATGGCGGCCGAGAACCCGGCCGCGGCCGAGCAATTGCTGACCCGAGCCTGGCAATCGTCCGCGCCGGCCGTCGACGACGCCGCCACGCCTGCCGATCCCGAGACGACCGCCACCGTCGCACTGCTCACGGCGATCCACCGGTACGGCCGATTGGATGCCGCGGCGACGGTGCTCTGGTGCGAGCGGGCCCTGGCGGCGATTGCCTCGTCATCGATCTCCTCGGCGAACTCGCTGCGTGCGGTGATCATCACCTACCTGGTGCACGGTCTGGGCTACGCCGGACGCACCGCCGAGTCGATCGCGGCGGCGGAATCGGCCAGTGAATTGCCCGGCGATGACGGCCAGCTCTGGCTGAACCCGCGATCGGCGCGCGGCCTGCTCCGACTTGGTCGACGACGAACTCGACGGCGCCCGGGCCGATCTGGAGTCGGCCGCCGGCGCGGCGTCACGGCTCGGCATCCTGAACACGGCGGCGTTCAGCTTCGCCTACCTGGCCCGCGCCGAATGGGTCGCCGGGCTCTGGGACGACGCGCTGCTGCACGCCGAGCGCGCGGTCGCGATCAACGTCGAGTCCGACTTCGGCTTCATGCAGTCCGCGGTGATCGGCATCGCGGTCCTCGTCCCGGCCGGCCGAGGCGACTGGGCCACCGCCGAGGCCTACCTGCAGACCATGACGGAGCACGACATCGGTTACGAGCGTTCGGTTGTCGCGTTGGGGCTTGGCTCGTGCCCGGATCGGCGAAGCCCGCGGCAACGCCGACGAGGTGATCGCCGCGCTCGACCCGCTGCGCCGGTTCGCCGACCGGGACGCCGTCGACGAGCCGGGGTTCTGGGCGTGGCAGGACCTGCTCGCCGACGCGCTGGTCGCGATCGGCCGGATCGAGGAGGCCGACGGCTTCCTCGTCCGCCACGAGAAGCTGGCGGCCGCACGCGGGCGGCGCACGCAGATCGCCAGGCTGGCCCGATCGCGCGGGGTGCTGGAGGCGGCGGCCGGTCGCACCGAGAACGCGGAGGCGGCCTTCGCGGTCGCGCTGGCGGCGACGGACGGGCTCGCCGTGCCGTTCGAACGGGCGCGCATCGAACTGGCGGCCGGGCGGTTCCTGCGCCGGGCCGGTCAGCGCCGGCGGGCCGCCGACCTGCTGACGGCCGCGCAGCAGCGATTCGCCGTCCTCGGCGCGACCCCTTACCTGCAGCGATGCATCGCCGAGCTGGCCGCGTCCGGGCTGAGCCCGACCAAGCGGAACGGCCGGGACCGGGCCGGGCTGACCTCGCAGGAGCTGGTCGTTGCCCGGCTGGCCGCGCAGGGGCTGAGCAACCGCGGGATCGCCGACCAGCTGGTGGTCAGCGTCAAGACCATCGAGTACCACCTGCGCAACGCGTTCGGCAAGCTCGGGGTGACCTCGCGGCGGCAGTTGCCCGACCGGCTGGCCGAGCTCGATGACTGAGAAGACAAATCGGTTCCCACTGCCCGGAAGTGTCGGCGGTCGTGGTTGCCGCTCATGGCGGAGCCCGTGAGTCTGCTGGGGTGCAATCTTCGGATCCTTCACCAACAACTCGCCGACGAGCTGTGGGAAGCGGACCGGACGGTGCAGCCCGTCCCGTCGCTGACCGAGCGGTACCCGATCCCTGGTGGTCGAGGACGCCTACGCGATCCAGACCATCAACATCGACCGCCGGGTCGCGGCCGGCCAGCGGATCATCGGTCGCAAGGTGGGCCTGACCTCGCGCGCCGATGCAGAAGCTCCTCGGTGTCGACGAACCCGACTTCGGCGTGCTGACCGACGAGATGTTCGTCGAGGACGGCGATCTCATTCCGCTGGGCCGGCTGGTGCAGCCGCGGGTCGAGGCCGAGCTCGCGTTCCTGATGGAGACCGACCTGGCCGGTCCCGGCGTGACCACCGGCGAGGGCGCTGCGCCGCCATCGCCGGCGTCATGCCGGCGGTCGAGATCGTCGACAGCCGGGTCGCGGACTGGAAGATCAAGCTCGTCGACACCGTCGCCGACAACGCCTCCTCCGGTCTGCTGGTGGTCGGCGGCCGGATCCGCAAGCTGGACGACCTCGACCTGCGGCTGATCGGGCGTTGTCGGTCTCCCGGCACGGTGAGGTGATCGACACCGGGGCCGGCGCGGCCGCGATGGGCAACCCGGCGCGCTGCGTGGCCTGGCTGGCCAACAAGCTGGGCAGCTTCGGCAGCCGGGCTCAAGGCCGGCGACATCGTGCTGCCCGGTGCTCCGCACCAGATGGTGACGGTGCAGCCCGGCGACGTCTTCCGCGCCGATTTCGCCCACCTCGGCGCCGTCACCGTGCGCTTCTCGACCAGGACTGAGGTTGCCGCATGACCGAGCCGACCGCCGACACCATCACCCCGGAGCAGGTCGCCGAGATCCTGATCGCCGGCGAGCGGGAACGCAAAGAGGTTCCGCAGATCAGCGAGACCTACGGCGACATCGACATCGCCAAGGCGTACGCGGCGCAGCAGCGTCTTCGTGCAGTCCAAGCTGGACGCCGGCGAACAGCTCGTCGGCTACAAGCTGGGCCTGACCAGCCGGAACAAGCAGCGGGCGATGGGCGTCGACTCGCCGCTGTACGGCCGGGTGACGAGCTCGATGCTGTCGACCTACGGCGATCCGATCCCGTTCGACCGGTTCATCCACCCCAGGGTCGAATCGGAGATCGCCTTCCTGCTCGGCCGCGACCTCGAGGCGCCGGCGACCGTCACCTCGGTGCTGGCCGCCACCGAGGTGGTCTTCGGCGCCGTCGACGTGCTCGATTCCCGCTACCAGGGCTTCAAGTTCACCCTGAGCGACGTGGTTGCCGACAACGCCAGTGCCGGTGCGTTCTACCTCGGTCCGATCGCCCGTCCGCCGCACGAGCTCGATCTGCGCGCTGCTCGGCTGCGTCGTTCGGGTGGACGGCGACGTGGCGATGACGGCGGCCGGCGCGGCCGTGATGGGTCATCCCGCCGCGTCGGTGGCCTGGTTGGTCAACCAGCTCGCAGCGCAGGGTGAGAGCCTGAAGGCCGGCCAGTTGATCTTCTCCGGCGGCGTCACCGCGCCGGTTCCGGTGGTGGCCGGCGGCAGCGTCACGTTCGAATTCGACGGCCTCGGTGCGATCGAGGTCTACGGGGCCTAGTCGACCGAGCACGAGTCGGGCGCAAGCTCACGGAAGGGCGGAAACCATGCTGCTGTCGATCGCGGTTGTCTCCACCGACGCCTCCGAGCGGTACGGGAAGCAGTTGCTCTCGCACCTCGGGCACAAGGTGCGGATGGAGCCGCTGCCTGACCGGCCCGCGCCGGCCGGGCGGCTGGTGTTCGCCTATGGCGTGGGGACCGTCCTGCCGATGCCCGGCCAATTGGTGCTCCGGGCCACCGCAGCCAATCTCGAGTCGCTGACCAGGCTGCAGGACGTATTGCAACGTCATCTGGAGAAGTTCGGTGCCAGAAGGGAACTCGCGGTGACCTGGGGGCCGGTGGAAAACACCCCGGACACCGACGATTCCGCTGAGCCGGCCCTTGCGGCCGCCTCCGAAACCCCCGTCGGCAGCGAAACGGCCGTTGCTGCCGACGATCTGGACCAGGCCCCTGCCCGCAGCGACTGACGTTAAGGAGGGGCTTTTCGTGCAGGTCATCCACACCGACAAGGCGCCGTCACACGCCGGACCGGTCCCGCAGGCCGTCGAGGCCGGCGGCTGGATCTACGTGTCCGCATTGTTCGGCGCCGACCCGGTCGACCGCGTCATTCCCGCAGGACGCCGCCGCCGAGGTGAACGTCATCTTCGACAACCTGGTCGCCATCCTGGCCGCGGCCGGGGCCGAGCTGACCGACGTGGTGCGGGTCGGCATCGTCATGCGAGATCTGCAACGGGACCGGCCGACGTTCAACACGGTCTGGGCGCAGCGGTTCGGCGACCACCGGCCGGCGCGCTCGGCGATCCAGTCCGACGAGTTCGGACGCAAGGGTGAGAACGCCCGCTTCATGATCGAGGCGACCGCATTCCGTGGCTGAGCTCCGTGGCTGAGCCCGTCGAACTGGTTGCCAGCTTCTTCACCCTGTCCGGCGGCGGCTTCACCGACCCGCCCCGCAACACCTTCATCGAACGCTGCGAGGCGGCCGCGGCGGCCGGCTTCAGTGGCATCGGGCTGCACGCCGACGACCTGCCGCGCACCCGCAACGCCGGCGTCGATGTCGGCGAGATGCAGGCCGTGCTCCGGGTCAACGGCCTGGAGCTGGTGGAGATCGAATTCCTTGCCGGCTGGGCCCTGGATCCGGGCGAGAATGGCGGCGTGGCAGCGAGTCTCGCCGGCATCGACGCGGTCGCCGAGGCGTTCGGCGGGCGGCACGTCAGCGCCGGGGAATTCCGCGGCGACATCGCCCTGGACACCGACGATCGGCTCGACGCTGCCGCTGCCGCCCTGCGGGTGAACGCCGACCGGCTGGCCCGCCGTGGGCTGCTGGTCGCGGTGGAGGCGTTCCCGTGGTCGGCCATCGCGGACATCGGCGTCGCCGCCGACCTGGTCGCCCGCTCGGGCGCGCCCAACGCGGGCCTGATGATCGACGTCTGGCACTTCTACAACACCGGCGCCAAGCTGGAGCAGCTCGATGATCTGCCCGGGGCGGGGATCGCGGCCGTGCAACTGAACGACGGCCCGCGGGTGTACGACGACTTCCTGCACCACGCCAGGGCCGAGCGGAAGCTGCCGGGCCAGGGCGAACTGGACGTCGTCGGGCTGATCCGCGCGGCGGCGCGCAACGGGTTCGCCGGGCCGTACTGCGTCGAGGTCAACACGCCCGGAGTTCCGGGCGCTGCCCGTCGACGAGGCCGCCCGGCAGGCCGCGGACACCGCGAACGAGGTGCTCGCGGCGCGCTTTCTAGCTCTGCTGCACCGCCCAGGACGGCGCCGACGCCGGTCCACGCACCTGCAGATCCCGGCTCAACGCGAGCGCCGCCGTCTTGACCGCGGGCCCGACCCGGCGCAGATCGAGCTTGCCGCTCCACCCCGAGATGGACATCGCCGCAACGGGCGACCCGTCGGGCGCCAGGATCGGACTGGCCGCGCAGCCGACGCCGTGCCCGGACTCCTCGCTCTCGTAGGCGATGCCGAGCTCACGGACCCGGCGCAGTTCGCGCAGCAGCAGCCCGGGAGCGGTGATCGTCCGAGGCCCGACGGCCGGCAGGCCGCGTGTCGATCACCGCCTGCACCACCGACTCCGGCGAGAACGCCAACAACGCCTTGCCGACCCCGGCCGCGTGCGCGGGCAGCCGGCCACCGACCTCCGACGGCATCCGCGGCGCGTCCCGGCTGCGGACGATCTCCACGTACATCACCTCGGTGCCGACCAGCACCGCGAGGTGCACCGTCTGCCGGCTGACCTGCCGGAGGTCGGCCATGTACGGCAGCGCCACCTCCCGCAGCTTGCGCTGCCGGGAGGCGAGTTCGCCCAGCTCGAACAGCTTGGTGCCCAGCTTGAGGTCGCTGCCGTCGGTCCGCTCCAGGAATCCGTGCTCGGTCAGCTCGGCCGCCAACCGGGCGGTGGTGGACTTCGGCAGGCCCGATCGACGGGACAGCTCGGAGATCCCCAGCGACGAGATGACGGGCGTCGAAGGCGCCGAGCAGCGCCGCCGCCCGACCGATCACCGAGTCGAAAGTGTTCCGCTCACCGGTACGCATCGCTTGATGATGGCCTCACCTGTGGGCAGAGTGCAACAACCGGCCGCACCGCCGCCAGCGGGTCACGGGACAGAGGCAACACCCGCGAGAGCCGGACCCGATCCGGACCGCACTTCAAGGAGGCACCAATGACCACCACCAGTCCGACCCGGCAGCAGTGGCCGACCGGCGCGAAGCCGACCGCGGCCATCGTCGGGCCCGGCAACATCGGCACCGACCTGCTCGTCAAGCTGCAGCGCAGCGAGCACGTCGACGTTCGCTACATGATCGGCGTCGACCCGTCGTCCGACGGCCTGGCCCGCGCGCGGAAGCTCGGCGTCGCAGGCCAGCGCCGGCGGCGTGGACTGGTTGCTGGAGCAGGACGAGCTGCCCGACCTGGTGTTCGAGGCCACCTCGGCGAAGGCCCACCTGGCGAACGCCGCGCGCTACGCCGAGGCCGGGATCATCGCGATCGACCTGACCCCGGCCGCCATCGGCCCGTTCGTCTGTCCCGCGGTGAACGTCGACGTGCATGCCGGCGCAGCCAACATCAACATGATCACCTGCGGCGGCCAGGCGACGATCCCGATGGTGCACGCGGTTTCTCGCGTCACCCCGGTGCCGTACGCGGAGATCGTGGCGTCCATCGCCTCCCGCTCGGCCGGTCCGGGCACCCGGGCGAACATCGACGAGTTCACCGAGACCACCGCGCACGCCATCGAGGCCGTCGGCGGCGCCGAGCGCGGCAAGGCGATCATCATCCTGAACCCGGTGACGCCGCCGATGATCATGCGGGACACCGTCTTCTGCGCCATCGGCCCGGACGCCGACCGCGACGCGATCAGCGAGTCGATCCACCGGATGGTGGCCGAGGTGCAGCAGTACGTGCCCGGCTACCAACTGCGCAGCGACCCGCAGTTCGACGACCCGAACCCGTCCTGGCACGGCAACGGCCGGGTGGCCGTGTTCCTGGAGGTCAAGGGCAACGGCGACTACCTGCCCGAGTGGGCCGGAAATCTGGACATCATGACCGCCGCCGCGGTGCGCGCCGGCGAACTGATTCACGCGAGGCGAAGGGAGCGGTGCAGCGATGAGCACGACAACGCGACCATGAGCAAGCCGGCGGTCCGGCTGACCGACAGCACGCTGCGGGACGGCAGCCACGCCATCAAGCACCAGTACACCGAGGACCACGTCGTCAAGATCGCCGGCGCGCTGGACAAGGCCGGTATCGCAGGTCATCGAGGTGACCCACGGCGACGGGCTGTCCGGCTCGACCTTCAACTACGGCTTCGGCCTGCGCACCGACGCCGAGCTGGTCGAGGCCGCCGTCAAGGCGGTCGACCGGGCGAAGATCGCGGTGCTGGTGCTGCCGGGCCTGGGCACCGTGGAGAACCTGCGCGAGGTGCACGGTGTCGGCGCCCAGGTCGCCCGGGTCGCCACCCACTGCACCGAGGCCGACGTGTCGGTCCAGCATTTCGCCGCGGCCCGCGAGCTGGGCATGGAAACCGTTGGCTTCCTGATGCTCTCGCACCGGATCGGGCCGGACGAGCTGGCCAAGCAGGCCAGGATCATGGCCGACGCCGGCTGCCAGTGCGTGTACGTCGTCGACTCGGCCGGCGCCCTGCTGCCGGACGGCGTCCGGGACCGGACGCAGGCACTGGTCGCCGAGCTGGGCGAGCGACGCGCAGGTCGGGTTCCACGGCCACCAGAACCTGTCGCTGGGCGTGGCGAATTCGATCGTCGCGTACGAGAACGGGGCCCGGCAGATCGACGGCACGCTGTGCGCCCTGGGCGCCGGCGCCGGCAACTCACCGACCGAGATCCTGGCGACCGTGTTCGAGCTGATGGACGTGCCGACCGGGGTGGACACCGACGCCGTGCTGGCCGCAGCCGAGGAGGTGCTCAAGCCGATGATCGAGCGGTTGCCGGTGGCCGACCGGGCGTCGATCGTGCAGGGCCGGTTCGGCGTCTACAACTCGTTCCTGCTGCACGCCGAGCGCGCGGCCGATCGGTACGGGGTGTCCGCGCACGAGATCCTGCGGAAGGTCGGCGAGGCCGGCTACGTCGGCGGCCAGGAGGACATGATCATCGACGTCGCGATTGGCCTGGCGAGGGAGAAGCAGGCCGGGTAACCCGCCCGAAACAAAGGCCCGAACCGCCGTTGAAATACCCAATTACAGCCGTCTTTACTCGTAATGACCAACGATCAAACAAAACTCAACAATTTGGGTGGCGATCATTACCGGCTCCTCGTTGAGCGCTCTGTGCTGAGTAAAGTGCCTGCGCTGCAGGATATCTCGGGTAGTACGGAGTCGTCGGCGAGGATCGCAAAGCGCGGAGTGTGGCCCGCAACACACCAAGATCGTGTTCGTTGCCGACGATAAACCCTTATGGTCTCAGGCACCCGCCTTTCTGCGGGACAACAGCTTGAAGAACGCCCAGCAACGCCCTTACCCCACCGGAACTGCGTATCGACCTGACCTCGGCGGGCGCCTTCACGGCGCCCGCCGAGACGTCGTGTTGAGCGCAGCTAACTAAGGACGATGACCAATGACGACGTACGTCTTCGATTTCACCCAGGGCAACAAGGATCAGAAGGATCTGCTCGGCGGCAAGGGCGCGAACCTGGCCGAGATGACCAAGCTGGGGCTGCCGGTCCCGCCGGGATTCACCATCACCACCGAGGCCTGCCGGGAGTACCTGGCGCAGGGCAGCGAACCCGGCGACGCTCCGAGTACAGGTCACGATGGCGCTGCGGCAACTCGAGGACAACATCGGCCGACGGCTGGGCGACCGGCACGATCCGCTGCTGGTCAGCGTGCGCTCCGGCGCGGCGTTCTCGATGCCCGGGATGATGGAGACGGTGCTGAACATCGGGCTCAACGACGCCAGCGTCAAGGGCCTGGCCGAGGAATCCGGCGACGAGCGGTTCGCCTGGGACTCCTACCGGCGGCTGCTGCAGATGTTCGGCAAGACGGTCCTGGAGATGCCGGGCGAGGTGTTCTCCGACGCGCTGGACAAGTCCAAGCACGGCAAGGGCGTCACCAGCGACGTCGAGCTCGACGTCGACGACCTGAAGGCGTTGGTCACGACGTTCAAGGACTCCATCAAGGAGCATTCCGGGGTCGAGTTCCCGCAGCACCCGCGCGAGCAGCTGGACATGGCGATCCGGGCCGTCTTCAACTCCTGGAACACCGACCGGGCCCGGCTCTACCGCCGTCGCGAGCGGATCCCGCAGGACCTGGGCACCGCCGTCAACATCTGCACCATGGTGTTCGGCAACCTCGGCGAGACCAGCGGCACCGGGGTCGCCTTCACCCGCGACCCGGCGTCCGGGCAGACCGGCGCGTACGGCGACTACCTGTCCAACGCGCAGGGCGAGGACGTCGTCGCCGGCATCCGCAACACGCTGTCGCTGGACGACCTGAAGGCGCTGGACCCGGCGTCACACCAGCAGCTGACCAAGGTGATGCGCCGGCTCGAGACGCACTACCGGGACCTGTGCGACATCGAATTCACCATCGAACGCGGCAAGCTGTGGATGCTGCAGACCCGGGTCGGCAAGCGGACCGCCGCGGCCGCCTTCCGGATCGCCGGCCAGCTGGTCGACGAGAACCTGATCACCATGGACGAGGCGCTGTCCCGGGTGTCCGGCTCCCAGCTGGCGCTGCTGATGTTCCCGCAGTTCGACAGGTCGGCGGCCCGCGAGCTGCTGACCAAGGGCATGGCCGCGTCGCCCGGCGCCGCCGTCGGGCGCGCCGTCTTCGACTCGCCGACCGCGAAGGCCTGGGCCGAGCGCGGCGAGCAGGTCGTGCTGGTGCGCAAGGAGACCAACCCCGACGACCTCGAGGGCATGATCGCGGCCAACGGCATCCTGACCGCCCGCGGCGGCAAGACCTCGCACGCCGCGGTGGTCGCCCGCGGCATGGGCAAGACCTGCGTCTGCGGCGCGGAGGCGCTGGACGTCGACGCGGCCACCCGCGTGGCCAGGGTCGGATCGGTGGTGATCGCCGAGGGCGACGAGATCAGCATCGACGGGTCGACCGGCGAGGTGTTCCTCGGCGCCATGCCGGTGGTGCCGTCGCCGGTGGAGACCTACATCGAATCCGGGCTGGACGCGGCGCTCGCCGGCGCGAACGACGAGACCACCGCACTGGTCAAGGCCGTCGACCGGCTGCTGACCCACGCCGACGTCCGTCGCCGGCTGGCGATCCGGGCCAACGCCGACACCGCCGAGGACGCGGCGCGGGCGAGATCGCTGGGCGCCCAGGGCATCGGGCTGTGCCGGACCGAGCACATGTTCCTCGGCGACCGCCGGTCGCTGATCGAACGGGTCATCCTGGCCGGCACCGCCGACGAGCGCGACGCCGCGCTGGATGCCCTGCTGCCGCTGCAGCGCAAGGACTTCACCGAGCTGCTGGAGGCGATGGACGGGCTGCCGGTGAACATCCGGCTGCTGGACCCGCCGCTGCACGAGTTCCTGCCGGACCGCACCGAGCTGGCCGTCAAGGTGGCGCTGGCGGAGGCCGCCGGCGCGAGCGGGCCGGACGTCGACGCCGACCGCAAGCTGCTCGGCGCGGTGGAGAAGCTGCACGAATCGAACCCGATGCTGGGCCTGCGCGGGGTGCGGCTGGGTCTGCTGACCCCGGGTCTGTTCGCGCTGCAGGTCCGGGCGATCGCCGAGGCGGCCAGCGATCTGATCCTGGCCGGCAAGGACCCGCAGGTCGAGATCATGGTGCCGCTGGTCGGTTCGGTGATGGAACTGCACCTGGTGCGCGACGAGACCGAGGAGATCCTCGCCGAAGTCGCCGCCGCCAAGGGGGTTTCGCTGACCATTCCGATCGGCACAATGATCGAGCTGCCGCGCGCCGCGCTGACCGCGCACCGGATCGCCGAGGCCGCCGACTTCTTCTCCTTCGGCACCAACGACCTGACGCAGACCACGTGGGGCTTCTCCCGCGACGACGTCGAATCGTCGGTCTTCGCCGCGTACCTGGAGAAGGGCGTCTTCACCGTCTCGCCGTTCGAGACCATCGACGGCGACGGGGTCGGCCGGCTGGTGGAGATCGCCGCCGAGGAGGGCCGCCGCACCAAGCCCAAGCTGAAGCTCGGGGTCTGCGGCGAGCACGGCGGCGACCCGGAGTCGATCCACTTCTTCCACAAGACCGGGCTGGACTACGTCTCCTGCTCGCCGTTCCGGGTGCCGGTCGCCCGGCTGGAAGCGGGTCGGGCGGCGGTGAGCTGATCGGCCAGCGCGCGGATTTCCGCCGCGCTAGGGTGAGCCGCCGCCGAAAGTTGGTGGCGGCTCCCCGTCGCTGGCGACACAGTCGTCAGGCGCCGTCCGGTAGATGTACCCCGAGGAGAAGTCAATGTCGACCCTTCACGTTCCCGATCACGCCCAATTCTCCGCGGTACTGAATCGGGCGGCGGAGCGTGCGCCCGATGCGTTCGGCGACGGCTATCTGCGCAATCTCTACGCGGGACGGTGGCACGACGTCGGGGACCCCTCGATGATGGTCAGCCCGGTGGACGGGACCGAGACGGTCGCGCTGTCCAAGGTGGGCCCGGAGGTCGGCGCGGAGGCGGTCGCGGCCGCCGCCGACGCCCACAAGACCTGGGCGGGCACCCCGCTGGCGGAACGCATTGCCCGGGTGACCGCGGCGGTCGCCGCGCTCGCCGACGCCCGGGACGACCTGGCGCTGCTGCTCGGCTGGGAGATCGGCAAGCCGTGGCGGCTGGCCTGCGCGGACGTCGACCGGGCGCTGGACGGGGTGCGCTGGTATCTGCAGGAGATCGAGCAGATGATGAGCGTCGATGTGCACGGCCAGCCGTACGAACGGCAGCCGCTGCCCGGGCCGGTCAGCAACATCGCCAGCTGGAACTACCCGATGAGCGTGCAGGTGCACGCCGAGTTGGTGCAGCTGCTGGCCGGCAACGCGGTGGTGGCCAAGACCCCCACCCAGGGCGGCGCGATCACCCTGACGCTGGCGCATTCGCTGATGGCCGCCGAGGGACTGCCGGTCACCCTGCTCTCCGGCGACGGCTCAACCCTGTCCGATGCGCTGGTGCGGTCGTCCTCGCTCGGCGCGCTCGCCTTCGTCGGCGGCCGCTCCAATGGCGGCCGGGTGGCCGCGCAATTGGTCGACACCGGAAAACGGCACATGCTCGAGCAGGAGGGGCTCAACACCTGGGGCATCTGGAACTACTCCGATTGGGATGCCCTGGCGGCGCACCTGAAAAAGGGTTACGAGTACGGAAAACAACGGTGCACCGCCTATCCGCGGTTCGTGATCCAGCGCGACCTGGTCGATTCGTTCCTTGCCGTTTATCTGCCGATGGTCAGTTCGTTGAAGGTCGGGCACCCGCTCGCGGTTGCCGATGACGGCGACCCGCTACCCGAACTGGACTTCGGCCCGGTGATCTCCGCGGCCAAGGCGGCGGAATTGAAGGGCAAGGTCGACGAGGCCCTGCATTGGGGTGCGACGCCGCTGTACCGGGGGAAGCTCGATCCGGCTCGGTTCATCGACGGGCAGGACACCTCGGCCTATGCGGCGCCGGCCGCCCTGCTGGCCCCGCCGGGCGCGAGCCGGCTGATGCACGAGGAGCCGTTCGGCCCGGTGGACACCATCGTCGTGGTCGACACCGAGGCCGAGTTGCTGGCGCAGATGAACGCCTCCAACGGCGCGCTGGTGGCCAGCATCGCCTGCGACGATCCGGCCCTCGCCGGTGAGCTGGCCGAACACATCCAGGCGTTCAAGATCGGGATCAACAAGCCGCGCTCGCGTGGCGACCGGGACGAACCGTTCGGTGGTCGTGGCGCTTCCTGGAAGGGCGCGTTCGTCGGCGGCGCGTGTCTGGTGCAGGCCGTCACCGAGGGGCCGCCGTTCGAGCAGCTGTACGGCAACTTCCCCGGCTACAGCCGGTACCCGGCCGGGATCTGACGACGACTCTGCGGCTACACCGCTGTTGCGCGTCACCGGGCCCCCCCGCGTCTGAGGTCGCCGGGCCCGGGGTCGCGGGGCGCCCGGCTCCGCTGTACACATGGGGCGTCCCCGATCCACCCGCTGCAGTACCAGCACCGCCGATGAAGCGTGTGTAGTGCCGGCGCGAGACCCGTGGTCTGGGCAACCGACCGTGGGGTGGACCCGCTCTACACCCGCAGCTTCTCCCACCCGCCCACTGCAGTACCAGCACCGCCGACGAAGTGTGCGTAGTGCCTACTCGCGAACACCGTGGCGTGGACCCGCTCTACACCCGCAGCTTCTCCCACCCGCCCACTGCAGTACCAGCACCGCCGACGAAGTGTGCGTAGTGCGAGGAGTCGTCCTGGGGCGGGCGTTCGGGTAGGGAATGCCTCGATCAGATCTCGTTGTCGAACCGGACCTCTCCTTCGTCGAACGGACCCGTTGCGAGCTGTCCGGTCACTCTCCGGCGACGACAGCCTGGGGGCGATGTCCGGTCAGTAACCTCCACCCCCGTATCCGCCGACGCCAGCACCGGCGGCGCCACCGGCGCTATCGCCGCCGGTGAATGGGCTATAGCGGATCGAGGCTTGCAGGTGCTCCATCGCCGAGCTCGCTGCAGCCGGACCTCGTGTCGCTTCGCCCGTCCGGTGAGTTCCGGTGATACCGGCAATCCGTGGTAGCGCCGACGGTCCGCGATCGCCCCCGCTCCGATCAGCGAGCAGACAACCGGCAGTGCCCAGGTCCACCCCACGGCGCCCATCCCCTGTCCGAAACGCACCTCGTTTGACGCATTTACGATGACATGTGCGGATCTGCTGAGAAGTGCGGTTGCACTATTGCGTCGGCCCTCCGTCATGCCTCCCCTGTGACCCTCGTGTCCGGTCGATGAGAAGCGTCGGTGAGCACCGAGACCGGTTTGACATCGCCGATTCGCTGTCCGTACTGTTCATCCAGTCGCGCCGCTACGGTCCCGATGGGGCCGGGGAGCGACACCCCCCGCAGAGACCCACTCCGCAAGGAGTTGGTTCCAGGCGTGCCAATGACGGCAAGTCGCGCGGACCGGGTCGGGCAGTTTGACACTGCGAACCGAGCCGGGTAGTGTTTCCAGGGTTGCCCCCAAGACGGTCTAGCGGTCGTGGCGGGTGTGCGTCCGTACTTTGAGAACTCAACAGCGTACCGAAAGTCAGTGCCATTTTGTTCTGGCGCTGGGGTTGTCTGCTGCCTTGATGGTGGTGGGTCCTCTGGTGTCCGGAGCATTGTTGTACATATTGTTGTTTCAAATTTGCGAGCGTTTGCTCGTGTTTGGGACTGTGATCGCGTGCTCGTGCGGCCTTCTGGGGTCGTGAGGGCGCGTTTTCTCTATTTTTGTTGACTAAGGCCCTTCGGGCCTGTGTCTATATGCATTCAATGGAGAGTTTGATCCTGGCTCAGGACGAACGCTGGCGGCGTGCTTAACACATGCAAGTCGAACGGAAAGGCCCGCTTGCGGGTACTCGAGTGGCGAACGGGTGAGTAACACGTGGGCAACCTGCCCTCAGCTCTGGGATAACTCCGGGAAACCGGTGCTAATACTGGATATCAACTTTGCCTCGCATGGGGTGTTGTTGAAAGTTTTTCGGCTGGGGATGGGCCCGCGGCCTATCAGCTTGTTGGTGGGGTGATGGCCTACCAAGGCGACGACGGGTAGCCGGCCTGAGAGGGCGACCGGCCACACTGGGACTGAGACACGGCCCAGACTCCTACGGGAGGCAGCAGTGGGGAATATTGCGCAATGGGCGGAAGCCTGACGCAGCGACGCCGCGTGAGGGATGACGGCCTTCGGGTTGTAAACCTCTTTCAGCTCTGACGAAGCGTGAGTGACGGTAGGAGCAGAAGAAGCACCGGCCAACTACGTGCCAGCAGCCGCGGTAATACGTAGGGTGCAAGCGTTGTCCGGAATTATTGGGCGTAAAGAGCTCGTAGGCGGTTTGTCGCGTCGAATGTGAAAACCCGGGGCTCAACCCCGGGCCTGCATTCGATACGGGCAGACTAGAGTTCGGTAGGGGAGTCTGGAATTCCTGGTGTAGCGGTGAAATGCGCAGATATCAGGAGGAACACCGGTGGCGAAGGCGGGACTCTGGGCCGATACTGACGCTGAGGAGCGAAAGCGTGGGGAGCAAACAGGATTAGATACCCTGGTAGTCCACGCCGTAAACGTTGGGCGCTAGGTGTGGGGGTCCTTCCACGACCTCCGTGCCGCAGCTAACGCATTAAGCGCCCCGCCTGGGGAGTACGGCCGCAAGGCTAAAACTCAAAGGAATTGACGGGGGCCCGCACAAGCGGCGGAGCATGCGGATTAATTCGATGCAACGCGAAGAACCTTACCAAGGCTTGACATGCACGGGTAAGTTCCAGAGATGGTTCCCCCGCAAGGTCCGTGCACAGGTGGTGCATGGTTGTCGTCAGCTCGTGTCGTGAGATGTTGGGTTAAGTCCCGCAACGAGCGCAACCCTTGTCTTATGTTGCCAGCGGGTTATGCCGGGGACTCATAAGAGACTGCCGGGGTCAACTCGGAGGAAGGTGGGGATGACGTCAAATCATCATGCCCCTTATGTCTTGGGCTTCACGCATGCTACAATGGCCGGTACAAAGGGCTGCGAAACCGTGAGGTGGAGCGAATCCCAAAAAGCCGGTCTCAGTTCGGATTGGGGTCTGCAACTCGACCCCATGAAGTCGGAGTCGCTAGTAATCGCAGATCAGCAACGCTGCGGTGAATACGTTCCCGGGCCTTGTACACACCGCCCGTCACGTCACGAAAGTCGGTAACACCCGAAGCCGGTGGCCTAACCTCGTAAGGGGAGGGAGCCGTCGAAGGTGGGATCGGCGATTGGGACGAAGTCGTAACAAGGTAGCCGTACCGGAAGGTGCGGCTGGATCACCTCCTTTCTAAGGAGCAACTGGCCCGCAGGCTGCGCTGCTGTTTACACGGTGGTCATTGGGGTTCAGGCCCATTTCGCAGGCGTCCGTTCTGCGGTGGTGCTCACGGGTGGAACGCTGACTAGTTCGGTTCACGATGGTTGTCTCGTGTCTAGTACGACGTGATCTGTTCTCTTCGGGAGTGTGGTCCATCCCTTTGGTTGGGGTGAGTTGGAACGGGCGGGGTGGGTGTTGGTGGATTGTAGGTACGCTGTTGGGTCCTGAGAGGACGGGCATAGGGGAGTGACCTGTGAGGGTTGCTTCCCGTTGTTTGTTTCTTTCTCCGGGCCGGCCTGCTGTCAAACTGCTGCGAGGGTTTCCTGTGTTGGTGTGTGGTGGTGTGGGGTTGGTGTTCGGGTTGTTGTTTGAGAACTGCACAGTGGACGCGAGCATCTTTGTGGCTAAGTTTTTAAGAGCACACGGTGGATGCCTAGGCACCAGGAGCCGATGAAGGACGTAGGAGGCTGCGATAAGCCTCGGGGAGCTGTCAACCGAGCTGTGATCCGAGGATGTCCGAATGGGGTAACCCAGCACGAGTCATGTCGTGTTACCCGCGCCTGAATATATAGGGTGTGTGGAGGGAACGTGGGGAAGTGAAACATCTCAGTACCCACAGGAAGAGAAAACAATTGTGATTCCGTGAGTAGTGGCGAGCGAAAGCGGATGAGGCTAAACCGGTCACGCGTGATACCCGGCAGGGGTTGCGTGGTTGGGGTCGTGGGAGTGTTGTTGTCCGGTCTGCCGGCTGGGCGGGGAGTGAGAAAAACAGTGGTTAGTCGAATGGCATTGGAAAAACCAGCCGTAGCGGGTGATAGCCCCGTAGACGAAAACTTCTGTTCTCCTTTCAATGTTTCCCAAGTAGCAGCGAGCCCGTGAAATTCGCTGTGAATCTGGCGGGACCACCCGCTAAGCCTAAATACTACCTGGTGACCGATAGCGGACTAGTACCGTGAGGGAAAGGTGAAAAGTACCCCGGGAGGGGAGTGAAATAGTACCTGAAACCGTGTGCTTACAATCCGTCGGAGCTGTGCCCTTTGTGGGTAGGTGACGGCGTGCCTTTTGAAGAATGAGCCTGCGAGTTAGTGGTGTGTGGCGAGGTTAACCCGTGTGGGGTAGCCGTAGCGAAAGCGAGTCCGAATAGGGCGTTTGAGTCGCATGCTCTAGACCCGAAGCGAAGTGATCTACCCATGGCCAGGATGAAGCGACGGTAAGACGTCGTGGAGGTCCGAACCCACCAGGGTTGAAAACCTGGGGGATGAGCTGTGGGTAGGGGTGAAAGGCCAATCAAACTTCGTGATAGCTGGTTCTCCCCGAAATGCATTTAGGTGCAGCGTCACGTGTTTCTGGCTGGAGGTAGAGCACTGGATGGTCTAGGGGGCCCACAAGCTTACCGAAATCAACCAAACTCCGAATGCCGGTCAGTGAGAGCGTGGCAGTGAGACAGTGGGGGCTAAGCTTCATTGTCGAGAGGGAAACAGCCCAGATCGCCGGTTAAGGTCCCTAAGCGTGTGCTAAGTGGGAAAGGATGTGGAGTCGCCCAGACAACCAGGAGGTTGGCTTAGAAGCAGCCACCCTTTAAAGAGTGCGTAATAGCTCACTGGTCAAGTGGTTCCGCGCCGACAATGTAGCGGGGCTCAAGCACACCACCGAAACCGCGGCATTCACATGTATAGCTCGGCCCTTTGGGGTCCAGGTGTGTGGATGGGTAGGGGAGCGTCGTGTGGCGGGTGAAGCGGCGGAGTGATCCAGTCGTGGACGCTACACGAGTGAGAATGCAGGCATGAGTAGCGAATGGGGAGTGAGAAACTCCTCCACCGAATGACCAAGGGTTCCTGGGCCAGGTTAATCCGCCCAGGGTGAGTCGGGACCTAAGGCGAGGCCGACAGGCGTAGTCGATGGACAACGGGTTGATATTCCCGTACCCGCGTAGAAGCGTCCATGTCGAACCCGGTGATGCTAAGCGCCCGAACCGACGGGTCCCTTCGGGGGCTCGGAGGGGAGCGCGTGATCCGAGCCGGTAGTAGTCAAGCGATGGGGTGACACAGGAAGGTAGCTCCGCCAGTCAGTGGTAATACTGGTGTAAGGGTGTAGGTAGGTTCCGTAGGCAAATCCGCGGGGCTGTTGATCTGAGACCTGACGCATAGCCGATTGAGGCGAAGCAGAGTGATCCTATGCTGTCGAGAAAAGCCTCTAGCGAGTTTCGAGCGGCCCGTACCCCAAACCGACACAGGTGGTCAGGTAGAGAATACCAAGGTGATCGAGCGAACTATGGTTAAGGAACTCGGCAAAATACCCCCGTAACTTCGGGAGAAGGGGGACCGAGGTGTGTGAAGCCCCTTGCGGGCTAGCATGTTTTGGTCGCAGAGACCAGGGAGAAGCGACTGTTTACTAAAAACACAGGTCCATGCGAAGTCGCAAGACGATGTATATGGACTGACGCCTGCCCGGTGCTGGAAGGTTAAGAGGACCGGTCAATCACTTCGGTGGTGAAGCTGAGAATTTAAGCCCCAGTAAACGGCGGTGGTAACTATAACCATCCTAAGGTAGCGAAATTCCTTGTCGGGTAAGTTCCGACCTGCACGAATGGCGTAACGACTTCTCTACTGTCTCAACCATAGGCTCGGCGAAATTGCAGTACGAGTAAAGATGCTCGTTACGCGCGGCAGGACGGAAAGACCCCGGGACCTTTACTATAGCTTGGTATTGGTGTTCGGTTCGACTTGTGTAGGATAGGTGGGAGACTGTGAAGCGGCAACGCCAGTTGTTGTGGAGTCAACGTTGAAATACCACTCTGGTCGTACTGGATATCTAACTTAGGTCCATGATCTGGATCAGGGACAGTGCCTGGTGGGTAGTTTAACTGGGGCGGTTGCCTCCTAAAGAGTAACGGAGGCGCCCAAAGGTTCCCTCAGCCTGGTTGGCAATCAGGTTTTGAGTGTAAGTGCACAAGGGAGCTTGACTGTGAGAGGGACATCTCGAGCAGGGACGAAAGTCGGGACTAGTGATCCGGCACCTCATTGTGGAATGGGTGTCGCTCAACGGATAAAAGGTACCCCGGGGATAACAGGCTGATCTTGCCCAAGAGTCCATATCGACGGCATGGTTTGGCACCTCGATGTCGGCTCGTCGCATCCTGGGGCTGGAGTAGGTCCCAAGGGTTGGGCTGTTCGCCCATTAAAGCGGCACGCGAGCTGGGTTTAGAACGTCGTGAGACAGTTCGGTCCCTATCCGCCGCGCGCGTAGGAGTCTTGAGGAAGGCTGTCCCTAGTACGAGAGGACCGGGACGGACGAACCTCTGGTGTGCCAGTTGTTCCACCAGGAGCACGGCTGGTTGGCTACGTTCGGAAGGGATAACCGCTGAAAGCATCTAAGCGGGAAGCCTGTTCCAAGATGAGGACTCCCACCCTTGAGTGGGGTAAGGCCCCCGGCAAGACCACCGGGTTGATAGGCCGGAAGTGGAAGCATCGTAAGGTGTTTGAGCTGACCGGTACTAATAGGCCGAGGACTTACTACAAAGGTGCTACGCGTCCACTGTGCGGTTCTGGAACAACAACCACCCCCGTTTAGCCACCGGGGTGCAGGTTGGATAATTCCATAGAGTTACGGCGGTCATAGCGAAGGGGAAACGCCCGGTCCCATCCCGAACCCGGAAGCTAAGCCCTTCAGCGCCGATGGTACTGCACCGGCCACGGTGTGGGAGAGTAGGACACCGCCGGACAAACAGCGGGTAACAGCCCCGTAGACGAAAACATGGCGCCTCCCGAGAGTGTTCCCAAGTAGCACCGAGCCCGTGAAATTCGGTGTGAATCTGGCGGGACCACCCGTCAGCCTAAATACTTCTGGCTACTGATAGCGGACTAGTACCGTGAGGGAAAGGTGAAAAGTACCCCGGGAGGGGAGTGAAATAGTACCTGAAACCGTGTGCCTACAATCCGTCGGGGCTGGGATCTTTCGGGATCCTGGTGACGGCGTGCCTTTTGAAGAATGAGCCTGCGAGTTTGCGGTGTGTGGCGAGGTTAACCCGTGTGGGGTAGCCGTAGCGAAAGCGAGTCCGAATAGGGCGCCTGAGTCGCATGTCCTAGACCCGAAGCCGGGTGATCTACCCATGGCCAGGATGAAGCGACGGTAAGACGTCGTGGAGGTCCGAACCCACTTAGGGTTGAAAACTAAGGGGATGAGCTGTGGGTAGGGGTGAAAGGCCAATCAAACTTCGTGATAGCTGGTTCTCCCCGAAATGCATCTAGGTGCAGCGTCGCGTGTTTTTACCCGGAGGTAGAGCACTGGATGGCTAGGGGGCCCACAAGCTCACCGAAATCAACCAAACTCCGAATGCCGGTAAGTGAGAGCGCGGCAGTGAGACTGTGGGGGCTAAGCTTCATAGTCGAGAGGGAAACAGCCCAGATCGCCGGTTAAGGTCCCTAAGCGTGTGCTAAGTGGGAAAGGATGTGGAGTCGCCCAGACAACCAGGAGGTTGGCTTAGAAGCAGCCACCCTTTAAAGAGTGCGTAATAGCTCACTGGTCAAGTGGTTCCGCGCCGACAATGTAGCGGGGCTCAAGCACACCACCGAAACCGCGGCATTCACACGTGTGATCGGCCCACTTGTGGGGTCCAGTCGTGTGGATGGGTAGGGGAGCGTCGTGTGGCGAGTGAAGCGGCGGAGTGATCCAGCCGTGGACGCCACACGAGTGAGAATGCAGGCATGAGTAGCGAATGGGGAGTGAGAAACTCCTCCACCGAATGACCAAGGGTTCCTGGGCTAGGTCAACCGCCGAGGGTGAGTCGGGACCTAAGGCGAGGCCGACAGGCGTAGTCGATGGACAACGGGTTGATATTCCCGTACCCGCGAAGAAGCGCCCATGGCGAACCCGGTGATGCTAAACGCCCGGACCGACGGTCCCTTCGGGGGGTCGGTGGCGAGCGCGTGACCCGATCCGGTAGTAGTCAAGCGATGGGGTGACACAGGAAGGTAGCTCCGCCAGTCAGTGGTACACGGGTGTAAGGGTGAGGAGCGTGCTGTAGGCAAATCCGCCGGGCTGTTGATCTGAGACCTGACGCATAGCCGATTGAGGCGAAGTAGAGTGATCCTATGCTGTCGAGAAAAGCCTCTAGCGAGCTTCGAGCGGCCCGTACCCCAAACCGACACAGGTGGTCAGGTAGAGAATACCAAGGTGATCGAGCGAACTATGGTTAAGGAACTCGGCAAAATACCCCCGTAACTTCGGGAGAAGGGGGGCCGAGGTGCGTGAAGCCCCTTGCGGGCTAGCATGTTTCGGCCGCAGAGACCAGGGAGAAGCGACTGTTTACTAAAAACACAGGTCCATGCGAAGTCGCAAGACGATGTATATGGACTGACGCCTGCCCGGTGCTGGAAGGTTAAGAGGACCGGTTAATCCCTTCGGGGGTGAAGCTGAGAATTTAAGCCCCAGTAAACGGCGGTGGTAACTATAACCATCCTAAGGTAGCGAAATTCCTTGTCGGGTAAGTTCCGACCTGCACGAATGGCGTAACGACTTCTCTACTGTCTCAACCATAGGCTCGGCGAAATTGCACTACGAGTAAAGATGCTCGTTACGCGCGGCAGGACGGAAAGACCCCGGGACCTTTACTATAGCTTGGTATTGGTGTTCGGTTCGACTTGTGTAGGATAGGTGGGAGACTGTGAAGCGGCCACGCCAGTGGCTGTGGAGTCAACGTTGAAATACCACTCTGGTCGTACTGGACATCTAACTTAGGTCCATGATCTGGATCAGGGACAGTGCCTGGTGGGTAGTTTAACTGGGGCGGTTGCCTCCTAAAGAGTAACGGAGGCGCCCAAAGGTTCCCTCAGCCTGGTTGGCAATCAGGTTTCGAGTGTAAGTGCACAAGGGAGCTTGACTGCGAGAGGGACATCTCGAGCAGGGACGAAAGTCGGGACTAGTGATCCGGCACCTCCTTGTGGAAGGGGTGTCGCTCAACGGATAAAAGGTACCCCGGGGATAACAGGCTGATCTTGCCCAAGAGTCCATATCGACGGCATGGTTTGGCACCTCGATGTCGGCTCGTCGCATCCTGGGGCTGGAGTAGGTCCCAAGGGTTGGGCTGTTCGCCCATTAAAGCGGCACGCGAGCTGGGTTTAGAACGTCGTGAGACAGTTCGGTCCCTATCCGCCGCGCGCGCAGGAGTCTTGAGGAAGGCTGTCCCTAGTACGAGAGGACCGGGACGGACGAACCTCTGGTGTGCCAGTTGTTCCACCAGGAGCACGGCTGGTTGGCTACGTTCGGAAGGGATAACCGCTGAAAGCATCTAAGCGGGAAGCCTGTTCCAAGATGAGGACTCCCACCCTTGAGTGGGGTAAGGCCCCCGGCTAGACCACCGGGTTGATAGGCCAGAAGTGGAAGCACCGTAAGGTGTTAGAGCTGACTGGTACTAATAGGCCGAGGACTTACCACAAAAATGCTACGCGTCCACTGTGCGGTACTGGAACAACAACCAGCCCGACCCGTTCTTCGCAGGGTGGGGGGTGTGGTGATAATTCATAGAGTTACGGCAGCCATAGCGTAGGGGAAACGCCCGGTCCCATTCCGAACCCGGAAGCTAAGCCCTACAGCGCCGATGGTACTGCACCCGCCAGGGTGTGGGAGAGTAGGACACTGCCGGA
>CAVOJB010000013.1:0-22743 GCA_963696175.1 uncultured Actinomycetota bacterium | reverse complement strand
CGAGTCGCGCCCACACAGCCATGTATCGCTCACATGATGGCGCACATGCTGCTCGGCATGATCGCGCCGATCCTGCTGGTGCTCGGCGGCCCGGTGACGCTCGCCCTGCGGGCACTGCCGGCCGCCGGTCGCGGGGATGTCCCGGGGCTCCGGGAGCACATCGCCAACGGGTTGCACAGCCGTCCGGCGCGGTTCATCACGCACCCGCTGGTCGTCTTCCCGCTGTTCATCCTGTCGTTCTACGCGCTGTACTTCACCTCGCTGTTCGAGGTGATGATCGCCTCACACCTCGGCCACCTGGTGATGAACCTGCATTTCCTGGTCGTCGGCTACCTGTACTACTGGGTGATCATCGGAGTCGATCCGTCGCCGCGACAGGTGCAGCCGATGGTCAAACTGGCCATGCTGCTGGGCGCATTGCCGTTCCACGCGTTCTTCGGGCTCGCCCTGATGAACTCGCACAAGGCGATGGCGACCGACTACTACAACAGTCTCGCGCTGCCGTGGGTGACCGATCTGGTCGGCGACCAGCGGCTCGGCGGCGCGATCGCCTGGGGCGCGACAGAGCTACCGATGATCATCGTGATGATCGCGTTGGTCTCCCAGTGGGCCCGCAGCGACGAACGGGACGCGCGTCGGTCCGACCGGGCCGGCGACCGCAAGACCGACGACGAGCTCGATGCCTACAACCGGATGCTGGCCGGGGCTGGCCGAACGGGACCGGCCGCGACCCGTCGACCGGATGACGAGCTGACCGCGGAACCCGGTGGCGAGCGGGACGAAACCATCCGGTGACGATGCTGATCAGACCCGAATCGGCCGCCGATCGGTCGGCGGTGCAGGCGTTGATCGACGGCCGCCTTCGCACGCCCGGAATCCGTCGGCGAATCAGTTGTCGAGGCGGTGCTGAACGACGAACTGCGGCTGGACCCCGACCTCGTTTCCCGCGCTGACGCTGGTTGCCGAACGTGATGGCGAGATCGTCGGGCAGGTCACCAGCAGCTACGGTGCTGATCGTCGAGCGCACCGGCGTGCAGCGGCGGGTGATCGGGGTGGGTCCGGTCAGCGTGCTACCCCGCTGTCAGGGCGAGGGGATCGGCAGCGCCCTGATGCGGGCGCTGATCGACGCTTGCCCGCAATCCGGCGAACCGGGGCTGGTGTTGCTCGGCTCCCCGGACTTCTACGGTCGATTCGGCTTCGTCGCCGCCTCGGACGTTGGGCATAGCGGCGCCGGATCGAACCTGGGGCAGTACTTTCAGGCGCTGCGGCTGACGCCCGGAGGAACCGGTGCCGGCCGGCGATTTCCGGTACGCGGCGCCGTTCGACAGGCTGTAGTCCCAGCGGCCGTCTGCCGAATACAGGCAGACAGCCGCTGCCGTGCTGGATCGCGGCCGACGACTTCGTCGCGGGCGACTACCCGCCTGCGACGCCGACCAGGTTCCCCGCCGGGTCGGTGAAATGGCCGATCACCAGGCCCGTCGGTGCCCGTTCCGGCCCCAACTGCCTTGTCCCACCAAGACTTTCGGCCTTCTGCAGGGCAGCCTCGACGTCGGGAACATGGATGTAGAAGATCGTCTGGCTGGCGATAGCCCGGCCCGCCGCCGACGCCGCCGGGGATTCCCGGTACCGGCCCGCTGGGGCCGGCGAGACGAATCCGTAGTCCGTCGGCTCGGAGATCGCGTCCGCCACCGGGTTGGCTGGTGTCGAATTCCCACCCGAACAAGCTCGCCGTAGTAGCTGCGCAGCAGTGACCCGGGTCGGTGCCGATGATCTCGAAGTGGACGACGGGCTGCCCCATGGCTACTCCTTGGCGTTGTTGGTGCGAGTTCGCGTTGGTTGGGCGCGCCGCCGGTGACAACGCCGGGCATTCACCGGTCCGTCGCTGCGGCGACCTGACGGGCGTCACGCGCGCCCCTCCGGGAACGGTACGATGTCCGATTTTCATCCACATCGCAAGGCGCCGTTGTACCTGATTGACGGCCGCTGCACCGTCGTGACAGGCCGTCGGGCGGTAGGGCCGGGCAAACAGACAAGGGGAAGACGATGAGCATGAACGCAGCTTCGGTGACGCTGGTGGGCAGGGCGGCGGCGCACCCGCAGATCTCCGTCGGGTCAACCGGCGACCGGGTGAGCTTCCGGGTGGTGGCGACCGAACGGTACTTCGACAAGGCCGTCAACGACTGGGTGAGCGGCGACGAGTTCGGCGTCACCGTGGTCTGCTGGCGGACCCTCGGTACCGGCGGTGCTGACCACCGTCCGGAAGGGCGATCCGGTCATCGTCTCGGGCCGGATCGCCACCCGCCGGTTCGAGAAGAACGGCAGCACCCAGTACTTCACCGAGGTCAAGGCGGACTTCGTCGGCCTCGACGTCGCGAAGGCCGGCAGTCGGTTCACCCGCAACCCGCTGGAACCCCGGGAGAGCGGCGAGCCGTCGTCGAGTCCGAACGAACCACCCTCGACCGAAATCGACCCCGGCCGCCCGCTGGTGGAACCGATCGAGCCGACGGAGGAGGACAGCTATCGCGCTCCCTGGGAGGACGAGCTCGATCAGCCGGGCGGTCGTAACGGGGAGCTGGTCGCGGCGGACTGACAGACCTCTCGTCGCGGCAAGGTGCAGGGATTGCCGGGGTCCCCCGTCGTCATGTCGTGTCGCTGTTCACCGCGTCGATCGCCGTCCGGTAGGCCTCGGAGTTGCTCTCGGCGCTGGCATGGTGACCGCCGGGGATCTCGACGATGCGCAGGTCGAAGGCCTTGTCGGTGGCAAGTTGGCGCAAGGTCTGTTCGACCCGCTCCACCCGGACGGTCCGGTCGTCGTGCCGAGTCTCGGGGAGAAAGTAGACGATGCGGGTGCCGGGCAGATAGGAGTCGGCGATGTCGTCGATGTCGGTGCGGCGGATGACGCCGTACTGATCCTTGATCAATTGGGTGGAAATCCCCGGTGCGCTGATCTTCTGCTGCCACACCTGGCTGATCTTGAACAACAGGTCGTCCGTTCGCACCTGTAGGAACGGGAACCGGCCGTAGGACCATTGCTGCTGCTGGCCGAGCACCTCCGCCGCCATCCGGATCGCCGCGCCACCCTCGGTGTCCGTCGCCTCCATCACCGCGGTCAGGGCGTCGGCCTTGGTCCGACTGGAGTCCCGGACGTCGTCTGCGCCGAGGGGCGAACAGTCCAGGAAGATCGTGCCCAATCGCGGTGGTGGCGGCGCAATGGGTCCAGTAGGAGTGGCGTCGTCCGATGAGCCGGTCTCCGCCGACGAGACGTTCTGCGATCCCGGCTCGGACAGCCCGAGGGGCGACGGTGCCAGTGGGCCACCGGCGTCGGTCCGGGACCCGGTGAGCAGGCCGAAGACGCCGGCCGCGCTGGTGCCCGAGCCTGCGGTGGCTGCCGAGCCGGCGGTGGCTGCCGAGCCGGCGGTACTTCCAGGGCCGGCGGTGGCTGCCGAGCCGGCGGTACTTCCAGAGCCGGCGCCGGCAGCCGGGTTCGGGCCGGCGAGTCCGCGATCCCGGTCGGCCTGTGCCGCGGCCACAATCGCGTCGGCGAGGAGCGAGTCGGCTGCTGCAGTGGCCGCCGGAGTCGCGGAGCCGGGCAGGGCCAGCAGACTGCCGATGTAGCCCGTGCGGAGATCCTGGGTGTGCGCCGCAAGCTCCAACACCACGTCACCGCCCATGCTGCTGCCGAAAAAGCTGACCTGCTGCGGCTGGAATTCACTGAGCAGCGCATCGAATTTGTCCAGGATGTCCCGATCGCTGATCCCACTGCCGTAGACAAGGCTGAAGACCCGGGTGTGCTCCACGGTCAGCGACGGCATCAGCGCCTGCGCGACGCCGGTGCCGTCCTTGCGGTTCAGCCCGGCAACGACGACCACCATCCGGTCACCTGTCCGATCCGGGTCGGCCGGCCGCGGTCCGACCTCGACGAACTGTGCGCCGGCCGTCGGCCAGATCAATTCGTCCGCGACCAGTTGGTCGGTTTTCAACAGTCCCCAGCAGCATGCGAGCGCGAGCAGCGCCCCGACCAGCGGAAACCACCACCGGCTGCGGGTCAGGGTGCGCCGGGTGGCCCGGTCCTGACGGATAGCCCGGCGGACGGCGATGCTGTTGTACTCGTCGGGCGTGACCTCGGGCAGCCGCCAGATCGGGAGCGGGCGGGGCGGCATGGCAGCGCCGTGTTCGGCAGGCTCACCATTCCCCGACGTCAACCGCACGCACCTGCTCCTTGACCATCTCTTTACTATTCGTCAGTCCAGTGTGCGCCGTCGTTGGTGGTGCGCGCAGGGCGGGTCGGGCAGTCCGCCCGCAAATGCGGCGCAACCACCCGTTGGAGTCCGGCAGACTGTAGGACGGCGTCGATCCGCCGACCGCGATCATGCGGTGGGGGGATTGCGAACTCCGAGGACATGAACGCCGAGAAATGAAGCTGTGAGTCGGGGCGTTGACATTGATGGCGCGTCGAGCAGCATCCTGCGCCGACCAGCAGAAATTGCGAGAGGACCTGAAGTGCCCGAATTTATCTACACCATGAAGAAGGCCCGCAAGGCCGTGGGCGACAAGGTCATCCTCGATGACGTCACGATGTCGTTCTTCCCCGGCGCCAAGATCGGCGTCGTCGGCCCGAACGGCGCCGGTAAATCGACGATCCTGAAGATCATGGCCGGGCTGGACACCCCGAGCAACGGCGAGGCCTACATCACTCCCGGCTACTCGGTCGGCATCCTGATGCAGGAACCGCACCTGGACGAGACCAAGACGGTGCTGGAGAACATCCAGCTGGCGTTCGGCGACATCAACGCCAAGATGGCGCGGTACGAAGAGGTCGCCAAGCTGGCGGAGACGGACTACGAGAACGAGAAGCTGATGGCGGAGATGGGCGACCTCATCGAAGAGCTCGACCACGCCGGCGCCTGGGACCTCGACGCCAAGATCGACCAGGCGATGGACGCGTTGCGTTGCCCGCCCGGTGACTCCCCGGTCGACATCCTGTCCGGCGGTGAACGGCGCCGGGTAGCGCTCTGCCAACTGTTGCTGTCCGCGCCCGATCTGCTGCTGCTCGACGAACCCACCAACCATCTGGACGCCGAGTCCGTGCAGTGGCTGGAGCAGTTCCTGGCGTCCTACCCGGGCGCCGTCCTCGCCGTCACCCACGATCGCTACTTCCTGGACAACGTCGCGCAGTGGATCGCCGAGGTGGACCGCGGCCGGCTGATCCCCTACGAGGGCAACTACTCCACCTACCTGGAGAAGAAGTCCGACCGGATGACGGTCGAGGGCCGCAAGGACGTCAAACTTGCCAAGCGGCTCAAGGAGGAACTGGCCTGGGTCCGGTCCGGCGCGAAGGCCCGGCAGGCCAAGTCCAAGTCCCGGCTCGCCCGGTACGAGGAGATGGCCGCAGAGGCGGAGCGCACCCGCAAGCTCGACTTCGAGGAGATCCAGATCCCGCCGGGCCCGCGGCTCGGTTCGATCGTCGTCGAGACCCACGACCTGAAGAAGGGCTTCGACGACCGGGTGCTGATCGACAACCTGTCGTTCACCCTGCCCCGCAACGGCATCGTCGGCGTCATCGGCCCGAACGGCGTCGGCAAGACCACCCTGTTCAAGACCATCGTCGGGCTGGAGGAGCCGGACGCCGGCACCGTCAAGATCGGCGAGACGGTCAAGCTGTCCTACGTCGACCAGAACCGCGGCGGGCTCGACCCGAAGAAGAACGTCTGGGAGGTGGTCTCCGACGGGCTCGACTACATCAAGGTCGGGCACGTCGAAATGCCGTCCCGGGCCTACGTTTCCGCGTTCGGCTTCAAGGGGCCGGACCAGCAGAAGCCGTCCGGTGTGCTGTCCGGCGGGGAGCGGAACCGGCTCAACCTGGCGCTGACCCTCAAGGTCGGCGGCAACCTGATCCTGCTCGACGAACCCACCAACGACCTCGACGTCGAGACCCTGGGTTCGCTGGAGAACGCGCTCGAACAGTTCCCCGGCTGCGCCGTGGTGATCTCCCACGATCGCTGGTTCCTGGACCGGACCTGCACCCACATCCTGGCCTGGGAGGGCACCGACGAGGACGAGTCGAAGTGGTACTTCTTCGAGGGCAACTTCTCCGACTACGAGAAGAACAAGGTCAGCCGGCTCGGCGTCGACGCCGCCCGGCCGCACCGGGTCACCCACCGCAAGCTGACCAGGGACTGACGTCCCGCTGTTCAGCGTCGGGCGCAACCCCACCGGACCCACATCCCGGTGAGGTTGCGTCCGGGCGAGAACAATCACCATCCACGGTCCGAAGCCCGATGCGACGGCAGGGGAAGGCATAGGCTCGCTCCCGGACCGGATCGCAGCGTCGCGCCCGGGATGGGGCACGCCTGCGCCCGGAGGTGGAGGGGCAGCATGATCGGGTTCGACCGCGGGTGGTTTCAGCGATGACTCAGACGGACATCCCAGCGATGACTCCGATTCTGGAGCAGTACCGCGACCAGGAGTTGGATCCGAATTCGGCGGCCGGACGGGCGGCGACCCTCCGGCCCGACCGCGCGGCCATGATCGATGCCTACTTCCGGCACGTACCGGCCGAGGACCAGCCAAAGACCGCGCAGGACGTGCTCGGCGTCGTCGACGGGCACTGGCGGGTCGGGCAGCACCGCGGTCCCGGCGAGGTTCGAGATCCGGGTCTTCAACCCGGCGCCATCAGCGGCCGAGGGCACGGCCGGTTGGACCGACACCAAGACCGTCATCGACATCGTCACCGACGACATGCCGTCGCTGGTGGATTCCGTCATCGGCGCACTGACCATGCAGGGCGTCACCGTGCACCGGGTACTGCACCCCATCCTGCTCGGCTGCCGCGATGCCAGCGGCGAGCTACTGAAGGTCGCCGAGGATTCCGGCCGCGCCCCCGAGCACGGCTTCAACTTCCGCGAGTCCTGGATGCACATCCTGATCGACCGGCTGTCCGACGCGGAACGGGCCGAGACGATCGAGGACGCGCTGCGCCACGCCTTGGAGAACGTCCGCTCGGTGGTCGGCGACAGCGGCGCGCTCACCGGCGCCGCCGCCTCCGTCGCGGCGGAATTGCGCGGCACCTTCTCGCCGCGCTCGGCCCAGGAAGTCTCCGAGGCCGCCGACTTCCTGTACTGGCTGATCAGCGGAAACATGACCTTCCTCGGCTATTGCCGACACGAGAGCCTGCCCGGCTCCAGCGGTTCGACGCTGGCCCCGGTGCCCGGTTCTGGGCTGGGCATCCTGCGGGACTCGGCCGCCGCATCGGCCGACGACCGCTCCGATCACCTGATGACGATCACCGGTGATCATCCGGCCCACCTGCTGTTGACCCAGGCCTCCGCCGGGTCGGCGCTCACCAGGGACGTGCCGCCCTTCGAGGTGCGCGCGCGGATCCTCGGTTCGGACGGCAGCGTTCGCACCGAGCACCGGTTCCTCGGGGTGCTGACGCCCCGCGCGCTGAACGCGGAGATCACCACGACGCCGGTGCTGCGGCTGATCGTGCAATCCGTGCTGTCGACACTGGGCGCGGCACCCGACACCTATACCGGCCAGCGTGCGATGGACCTGCTGGCGACCTTCCCGCGGGCCGAACTGTTCTGGGCGGACCCGCATCAGGTTGTCGAGGTGGTCAGCAGCGTGCTGCAACTGGCCAGCAGGCGTCGGCTGCGGGCGTTCCTGCAGCCGGACCCGTTCGGCCGCTTCGTGTCCGTGATGGTGTACCTGCCAAGGGACCGCTACACCACCGACTGCCGGTTGGCGATGCAGCAGATCCTGCTCGACGCGTTCAACGGCAGCGGCATCCGGTACACCGCACGGGTCGGCGATTCCCTTTTGGCCGCAGTGCACTTCACCGTCAGTACGGACCCGGCGAACCCGGTGCAGCCGGACCTGACGGCCCTGACCAAGGCGCTGCGCAGCACCATCCGCACCTGGGACGACCGGCTGGTCGCCGCGGTGGTCGGCGGCGGCGACGAGGACCTGGACACCGCGGGTGCGCTGTCCCGTTACGCCGACGCCTTCGACGAGGGCTACAAGGAGACCTACCAGGTCGACGATGCCGTGGCCGACCTGCGGCTGCTCGACCAGCTCAAGGGTCCTGACGATCTCGCCCTGAAGATGACCCGCGGCGACGCGGACACGGTGGGGGATTGGCGGCTCAAGCTGTACGTCTCCGGCGGCGCGGTCACGCTGTCCCGTGCCCTGCCGGTCCTGCAGACCCTGGGTGCCGACGTGCTGGACGAGCGGCCGTTCGAGGTCCGCCAGTCCGACGGAACCCTTTCCCGCATCTACGACTTCGGCCTCAGCTTCCCGACGGAGGAGGTATCGAAGGGTGCCGACGACCCGGAGCTCCGCACCCGGTTCTCGGAGGCGTTCATCGCCGCCTGGTCCGGCAACAGTGAGGTCGACGGCTTCAACCAATTGGTGCTGGGCGCCGGCCTGAACTGGCGAGAGGTGGCGACCCTGCGGTCGTACGCCCACTACCTCCGGCAGATCGGAACTCCTTACACGCAGCGGTATGTCGAGCAGGTGCTGTGCTCGCACCCGAAGCTGGCAGCCGACCTGGCGCGGTTGTTCGCCGTGCAGTTCGATCCCGACCTGTTCGCCGATTCGCCCGACGGCCGGGCGGACCGGGCGGCCGAGGCGAAGCTCTTGGTCGACAGCATGACCGCCGCGCTGGACGCGGTGACGAGCCTGGATGCCGACCGGATCCTGCGCACCCTGCTGAGCGTCATCACGGCCACCTCCCGGACCAACGAATACCGGCTCGACGAGCAGGGCAACCGGCGCGAGTTCCAATCCGTCAAACTGGATCCGCACCAGGTCCCGGGCGTTCCGAAACCTGTACCGGCCCATGAGATCTGGGTGTACTCGCCACGGTTGGAGGGCGTCCACCTCAGGTTCGGCGACGTCGCCCGCGGCGGCCTGCGCTGGTCGGATCGGCCGGAGGATTTCCGCACCGAGATCCTCGGCCTGGTGAAGGCGCAGGAGGTCAAGAACGCCGTCATCGTCCCGGTCGGGGCGAAGGGTGGCTTCGTCGTCAAGCGGCCGCCGACCCCCATCGGTGACCCGCAGGTCGATCGCGAACGGCAGTTGGCCGAAGGCGTTGCGTGCTACCGGATGTTCATCGCCGGCCTGCTCGACCTGACAGACAACCGTCACGGCGGCGTCATCGTGCCACCGGATCGGGTGATCCGCCGCGATGACGACGACTCGTACCTGGTCGTGGCCGCCGACAAGGGCACCGCGACCTTCTCCGACATCGCCAACGGCGTCGCGCACGACTACGGGTTCTGGTTGGACGACGCGTTCGCCTCCGGCGGCAGCGTCGGCTACGACCACAAGGCGATGGGCATCACCGCCCGCGGGGCCTGGGAATCTGTCAAGCATCACTTCCGCGAACTGGGCATTGACACCCAGGCCGAGGATTTCACCTGCGTCGGCGTCGGCGACATGTCCGGTGACGTGTTCGGCAACGGGATGCTGCTGTCCCAGCACATCCGGCTGATCGCCGCCTTCGACCACCGGCACATCTTCGTCGACCCGACCCCCGAGGTCGGTGAATCGTTCGTCGAGCGACTGCGGCTGTTCGAGTTGCCCCGCTCGTCATGGGCCGACTACGACACCGCGCTGATCTCGGCCGGCGGTGGCGTGTTCCCGCGGACCGCCAAGTCCATTCCGATCACCGAGCAGATGCGCGACGCGCTGGGTCTCGACCCGGAGGTCGCGGCCATGTCGCCGACCGAACTGATGCACGCGATCCTGCTGGCGCCGGCCGACCTGCTGTGGAACGGCGGCATCGGCACCTACATCAAGGCCTCCACCGAGGCGAACACCGCGGTGGGGGACAAGGCCAACGATGCGCTGCGGGTGGACGGTGCCGAGCTCCGGGTCAAGGTTGTCGGAGAGGGCGGCAATCTTGGCGTCACCCAGTTGGGCCGGATCGAATTTGCCCGCTCCGGCGGACGGATCAACACCGACGCCATCGACAATTCGGCCGGCGTCGACACCTCCGATCACGAGGTGAACATCAAAATCGCCCTCCAGTACCGGATGGAGGCCGGCGATCTGGACGAGGCGGGTCGCCGTGCATTGCTGACGTCGATGACGGACGACGTCGCCGACCTGGTGCTGGCCGACAACCGTGGCCAGAACACGGTTCTCGGTGCGTCCCGGCTGCATGCTCCGTCGATGTTGACAGTCCATTCCCGGCTGATCGACGCCCTGGTGGACAGCGGTCAGCTCGACCGCAACCTGGAGTTCCTGCCCAACCACCAGCAGATCAACGCCAGGTTGGCCGCCGGTGAAGGGTTGGCCGGACCGGAACTCGCCGTCTTGCTGGCCTACGTCAAGGCGGGGCTCAGCCGGGCGATGCTGGCTGGCCCGCTCCCCGACGACCCCGCCTATGCGGCCACCCTGCCGGCCTACTTCCCCAGTCAGATGCGGGACGGCTCGCCCGCGGCCGAGCAATCGATCACCGCCCATCCGCTGGCCAGGGAGATCGTCACCACCGAGACGGTGAACGAGCTGGTCAACCGGGCCGGGATCTCCTATTCCTTCCGGTTGGAGGAGGAGATGGCGGCGACCCCGGAGGACGCCATCAGGGCGTACACGATCACCAGCGCCGTCTTCGACCTGCCGGCCGTCTGGGCGGCGATCGCGTCGCTGAACAACCGGGCGCCGGCGAAGACCCAGGACACGCTGATCCTGCGCACCCGGCGGCTGCTGGACCGTGCCACCCGCTGGTTGCTGACCCGGCGGCCGCAGCCGCTGGAGGTGGTGGCGGAGATCGCCCGCTACCGGCAGCCCGTCGCGGATCTGACACCGATGCTGCCGCGTTTGGTCTGCGGCGAGGACAGGGCGAGCGTCGACCGGGAAATCGAGGAGCTTGTCGGTTCGGGCACACCGGTCGAGCTGGCCAGCACGGTGGCCTATTCGCTGCACACCTTCAGCCTGCTGGATGCGGTCGACGTCGCCGCCGACACCGGGCGGGACCTGTTGGAATGCGCCGAGCTGCTGTACGCGCTGTCCGCACACCTCGACTTCGATCGGCTGCTGTCGGCCGTCACCGCGCTGGACCGGGGTGACCGCTGGCACGCGCTGGCCCGACAGGCACTGCGGGACGACCTGTACCGGTCGTTGCGGATGCTGACGGCCGACGTGCTGTCCACAACGTCGGGCGCCCAGGACGCGTTCAGCAAGATCAATCAGTGGGAGGCGGAGAACGCCTCCCGGTTGGCCAGGGCGCGTCGTACCTTGGGCGAGATTGCCACCGTGTCGGGTGGTGATCTGGCGCCACTGTCGGTGGCGGCCAGGGAGATCCGCTCGATGATCCGCTGAGCGGTCCGGTCAGCTCAGGGCCAGCACGTCAGGGCCGTTGGGTGGGATCCGTCAGGTCAGGGAGATCCAGTCGGTGACGACACGGGTGGCACCGATGTCGCACCGCAACCGGAATGGTCCGGCAACCGGTCGGGCGAACGTGAAGCAACCGACTTCATCGACGGACGTGGCCATGCTGGTGCCGCCCGCGGTCTGCAGGGTGACCTCTCCCTGCTGTGCCGGGTAAACCTGGCCGACCAGCGCCTGCTCGCCGATCTCCATCTCCAGGTCAAGGTTCTCCCCGTGGAATTCGACAATGCGGTACGGCTGAGCGCCGGCACCGCGTACCTGCGTGGCCGCGGCCAGGTCCGAATCGGAATGCATGGTCAGCCGTTCGAGATCCTGGTCGATGGTTCGCCAGGTGTACGCAGATTTCGCGGCCTGCCGCATGCGGGCGACTGCCGCATCGCTGATCTGTGCCGTCCTCGGCTCGGCCCCGGCGCCGTCGTTCCGATCGACGGTCCTGTCCGCGTCTACTGTCTCGTCGATCGCCAGATCACGACCGGCCACCGCGGTCTTGATCATCGCGAGCAGTTCTTCGTCGTCGTCCATCCAGCTCGTTGACGTCATCGCCGCCCACCTCCCGGATTGTCGGAGCTCTCCGTCGACAGTAGGGCCTGAATCGGCGTCGTCGCCTTGAGCCTGGCCAGGCATCGTGCCCTGGTCGGTCCGATGCTGCCGACCGGCATCCCGGTCAGCCGGCTGATGTCCTGGTAGGACATTGGCGGGTCTGCGACCAGCAGTTCCAGCAGTTGACGCTGGTGCGGTGCCAACTCCGCCAGCCCGGCAATGATTGCCCGGTGCCGCTCCTCGCGGAGGAGACGATCGTCGACGTCCAGCGAATCGGAGTCCAGGTCCAGCGGGCCACCCTCTGTCGGATTGGTCGGGTCGACCAGGGACTTGGCCTTGAGAAGGCGTAACGCCTCATTCTTCGTCGTCGTTGCTATCCAGCCGGGCAAGGCGTGCGGTTCCCTGATTCTGTCGATGTATTCGACGAGGCGGAGCCAGACGGTCTGGCTGACATCCTCCGCGTCGTTGTCGGAGAGGCGGTATTTGCGAATCACCGAAATGACCAGCGACATGTACCGGTCGACGAGTCGGTCCCACGCCTGCTGCTCGCCGCTGGCCGCGGCCCGCAGGAGTACGGCGACGTCGACGGTTTCCGTCATCTGGGCAACGCCTCTGTGTTGTAGGCCGTTATCGATGAGTGGTGAGTCGGTCTGGTGTGCGGCAGAACTCAGTGTGTCGACATCTGCGGGACGAACATCGGGTACATCGAAGTCGGCATGAGTATGCGCGGTACGGCCAAGCATTGGTACCGCCTTTCCGGCTGCTGGGCTAACTCTTGACGGATAGCCGGCCGCGGTCGCAGATACATCGAATCGGTGCGGATCTCGCCGGCTCGGCCGGGCGGCCCCACCCGTTGGCACACTGGCGGAGCCGGCACCCGGTATCACAGACCCGGGGATAGACATCTGCACGACTGTTGGGGGTGCGATGTCAACAACCAGATGGGGCGAGCAACCGTCGCTGTTGCTCGACCAGGTCAAGGAAGCGCTCGACGGCTGTTCATCGCTGTCGGTTCGCCTGCGGGTCGCGGCTCGCGCTGCGTATGTCCGGCGATCGGTTGATCCGGAATTGGCGGCGCTCCCGCCGACGGTGCGGCGGCAATTCAACGACAATCCATGACCGCGGGGTAAATCGGCGGGACGCAACAGCATCCGGGTCGGCAGCTGGCACGGCCAGCTGTTCCAGGTCCGGAATGCGGCGGAGGGTATTTTCCACCCGATTGTGGGATCAGCCCCAGAGTAGGCATTTCACCGTTGTTCCGTCGGGTCGATTCCCGGCGGCTGGACAAAAATGGGGCTGGGCGTGGGTGCACATCTGCAAGGACGTCGGTTTCACGACGGACACGGCTATCGCGTCAGAATTATTGCGCTGCTGTTGGCCGGCGGGATCATTGCCTGTCTCGGAGCGGTTCTGTTCAGCGCCTCTGCGGTCGCCAAGGACTGTGCGACTGACGCGACCCACTGCGACGCGTCGGCCTGGGTCCCTCCACAAGACCATCATCGTCCGCCAGATCCGGTGACTGTGACGGAGTACGAGACGGAGACGGTGACGGAGACTGTGCACGAGACGGTGGAGCACACCGTCACCGAGACCGTGGAGCACACCGTGACCGAGACGGTTGACAACACCGTCTACGTCCCGACGACCGAGACCGTGCCGACCACGGTCACCGTCCCGACAACAGTCACGGTCCCGACAACGGTCACCGTCCCCACCACGGTCACGGTCCCGACCACAGTCACGACCACCGAGCCGACGACGGTCACCGAGCCGACGACGGTGACCGTGCCGACGACGGTCACCGTACCGACGACCGTCACTGCTGGAACGGCGGGCACGACTGCGACCGTCCCGACAACACTGTTCGCGACGGTCACCGAGACCCCACCGTTGGTTGACCAACAAACGCAGACCGACCACGTCACGCGCACCGAGTTCGTCACCCAGCAGGTCACGAACACGGTGGTGGCGACCTATTTCGCCGCTCCGTCGCTGAACCCGCAAACCGGTGACCGGCCAGGTGTTCTGCTGTCGTCGTCGGAGGTAACACCCGGCGGAACCCTGACACTCACCGGCCAGGGGTACTCGCCACTGGAGCCGATCAGGTTCGTCCTGCATTCGGATCCGGTCGAGTTGGGGACGGTGACGGCCGACAGTTCGGGACAGTTCGAGACGACCGTGACCATCCCGGTGAACACTGCGGTCGGGCAACACACCATCGAAGTAATCGGCGTCTCCTGCGGGGTGACCACAACTGTGCCGCTGACGGTTGTCGCGGCTCCCGTCATCCCCGCACCTACTGCTGTCAACGGCTATGCCGGCGCCGGGCGGGTGTGGTCGGTTGATGACACCAGGGCATTGAGCTACACCGGGGTGAACACTGCCCAGGCCGCGACAGTCGGGTTGACGTTGATCGCCGGTGGTGCCGCGCTCCTGGTCATCTACCGCCGCCGGCCGGCGGTCGGGCGGCACCGGGGTTGATCCGGGCACTGCCCGCCGTGCCGGCCGGCGCCGTTCATCCAGGTCCGCGAGGCCGGGTCCCGGGTCATTCCGGGCCCGGCCTTTCCGGCGCTGTGAATCCGCCCGTGAGAGCTTGGCCTGGGAGCTTGGCCGTGAGAGATTGGTCGGGAAAATTTGACGCTGAGGGATTGGCGCTGAGAATTCGCGAAGAGAAATTCGCGACGAAGGATCACGGTAGGAAATGATCGGCGAGAAATTGGCCGAGAGATCACCCGGGGGGATTTGTCCCGGCTGACGAACTCGTCGCATATGTTCGTCCGCACTGCGCTGGTCGCCGTTGAATCAACTAACCCCCGGCGAGGGCTTCACATCCGGGTAACGTGCCGACAAAGGCGGATTCGGCCGGTGTGAGTTGGCTCGGGTCGACGGGGCTGTATTTCTCCGCCCGGTCATTCTCGATGCCTTGGATGGCGGTATCGATATCGGTCGACGACGTGGGGTTGAGATTCGCAATGGTCTGGGCAGCCGCGCTGAGCAGATCGTGCAGCACCTGCCAGCCGGCCAGAGCGGCGGCGGTATCGATGCGGCCGCCGGCAACGGTGACCGGTTCCATCACGCTCAGGGTGGTTGCGGTCTCACTGGCAATGGTCGCCTGCAGCGTGTAGGACGCCGTGAACGCCTGTTGTGCTGCCCGCAGGCTCCGGAAGGTGGTGTCGGTGACCATTGCCTGCCGCATCCGGTTGCCGCCGTCGCATTGGACCCGGAGCCACCGGACGGAGGCGGCGTCGAGGGATCCAGGTGCTTCTGCGGTCGGTGTCGCCGGCGGGTCAGTCGTCAACGGCGTCACCGCAGTGCTTGTCTGGCGGGCGCTTGTCTGGCCGGTGCTGGTCTGGCCGGTGGTCCTCTGGCCAGCGGGAGTGGTCTCGGCCGACCGCTGCGTGGGTGCAGGTGCGCTGAGCCCTGCAGATGCGCCTTCCGCCCGCGCGGTATCCATCGAACCGGGGGCGGCCACCCACGACGCGCCGAGCAGCGCGGCGGCAACGACGGTCGTGACCGCGGCGGAGATCAGCGTCGGCCTACGCCAGCGTCGCGCCGATCGGGTCGGCCGGACCAGGGTGGTCCGGCCGGGACGACCCGGTCGCCCGGTACCGACCGGCGCACCGGCGACGGGCGGACCCGTCAGCGGATCGGCCACCAGCGGACCGTCGGTCGGCCCCGCAGGGTCAGCGACCGGAGACGCGGCGCCGGCCCGCCCGGAAGCGTTTCCGGTTCGGCCGGCCAGCGCGGCGCCGAGGGCGACGTCATGCTTGGGATGCGTGTTGCGCGCCATCGGGCAGTGGAAGGCGTTGGTGAGTTTCTCGGACACCAGGGGAATCCGCGAAGAGCCGCCGACCAGGACGAACGCCGTCAGGTCCGCGGCCGTCAGGCCGGCTGACCGCAGGGCGTGCCGCGTCATGCTGATGGTTTCGTCGAGCCGGTCGTCGATCAGGCTCTCGAACTCGCTGCGGGTCAGCCGCAGTGAGGTCGTCAGCCCGCCGATCGCGACCGGGATGGTGACGTCGACATCGGTGGACAGCGCCTCCTTCGCCTCGACGCAGTCGCGGCCCAGCCGCCAGAAGCCGGCGTCCTCCGGATCAGCGTCCAGACTCAGCAGCGACAGCTCGTCGGTGATCCGGTCGATGACCACCTTGTCGAAATCGATCCCACCCAACGGGTCGAGACCCGCTGGGCTGCCGAGGATCTCGAAGCCGTTGGTCGATTTCTGGACAACACACACATCGAACGTGCCGCCGCCCAGGTCGTAGATGCAGATCCGGTCGCCGACCCGGACCGTGTGGTTGCGGGCGTGCTGGAAGGCTGCTGCGACCGGTTCCGGGCACATGAAGACGTCGGGGAAGCCGGCGATCTGTGCAGCTTGCCGGAGTTTGCCGACGTTGAATTCGGTCCAGGAGGCCGGATGGGTCAAGGTGAGCCGCTCCGGCAGCCCACCCATGCGTTCGGTGGTCTGGTCGATCACCCAGCGGAGCAGCCGGGCGGTGAGCTGTTCGATCGGAAAGGGCCTGCCGCCCACGTAGATCGCGACGCTGTCACCCATCCGTCGCTTGAATTCCCGGACGATCCGGGTGGGGTCGTTCTTCGCCCGGCGCTCGGCCGGCTCGCCGACCAGGACTTCGCCGTCGGACCCGACATACAGCACCGACGGGATCTGCATGGCGCGGTTGCCCAGGCCCACCATCGCGGGTATGCCGGTGTCGTCGACCGTCGCCGCGGCGGAGAAGGTGGTGCCGAGGTCAACACCCAGGGAATATGCGGTCACGACGAATCCATCCACTCGGGCCGTGCATCTGCCTTTCTGAGTGCGGAAGGGGACCGCTGATTCAGTTCCCCCGAACATTTCGCGGCGGGACCCGATGACATCGTCCCGGCTGCACAGAACGGCCAGACCCGAGCTGCCCGGCCAGGGCATTTGCGGTCCGAGTGAACCTGGTCCGGCTGCCGGGTCGGCGTGCGGCAGACTGCTCACGAGCGATCAAGGGAGCGTGGTGTGAGTCGACGGTATGTGACCCAGGTGCGGGTGCGGTGGTCGGACCTCGACGCCTTCCGGCACGTCAACAACGCCAAAACGGTGACCCTGCTCGAAGAAGCCCGGGTCGACTGGCTCTTTTCCGAAGCGGCCCGGCACGGAGTCGAGCGGCTCACCGAGGGAATCGTGGTGGCCAGACTCGAGATCGACTACAAGCGGCCCATCGGCATGGAACTACCCGTGACGGTGTCCATGGGGCTGACCAAGCTGGGCTCGGCATCGATGACTGTCGATTATCTGGTCTCGGTGGCGGGTACCACGATGGCAACGGCGCAGTCGGTGCTCGTCCCGGTTGATCCGGTCACCTTTCGCCCGCGCCGGCTCGACGATCGGGAGCGAACCTTCTTGACGCAGTACCTGCATCCACCGCTGCCCGCGAGCGGAACCGAGCACAACCCACAGCCCAGCGCGGACGACGTGCCAGGTGCCGCCGCTCCCGCCATCGATGCCACCGCGGCCGACGGAGGTGGCTGAACGATGGCCACGCTGACGCCGGCGGAACGCGCCGATCGGGATGACGCGACCGCGTTCACCGGTCGGGTGGCCCGGTGGGATCCCGCCGGGCTGATCCGGCTGCGGGCCGACGGCGACCAGGTCCGGATGTGGGCCGGGACCCCCTTCGACGCACTCGTCACCCGGGCCATCCGCGGCCGGCTGACCCCGAATGATGTGACCGTTCATGCCGGAAACCTGTTGTCCGGCTTGGCGATCGGGCTTGACCGGGACGTCGATCCCGGGCAGAGCGTTGATGCCGCCTGGCGATCCCAATTGCCGCCGGCCGGCGGTTGGGTACAGGTGGACGAGGTGCCGGCCACCGTGCTGGCGGCGCTTGCCGAGGAAGGCGCGACCGGTGCCCGGGACCGGCCAGGACCCGCCGGGGCAGCATCGACCGCACTCCTGGACACCGAGGTGCTGACCGTGTCCGGCGCCGGCATGAAGGTCGTCCTCAGCCTGCGGATGGTGTTCGCGCTGTCCGGCATGGGGTTCGCACCGGCCACTCCCGACGAGGTGGTCCGGGTGAGTGCCACGGACTCCTGGGCGCGGATCGACGCCCGGTACGGTGCCGTCGTCCGGCGCCGGCACGCCTTACTGCCCTTGCTGATGTAGTCACCGCTCAGCCAGCCACCGCAAGCTCGGTCAAGGACCCGGGCCGGCCGGTGGCCCGGGCTTGCGAGGGCACCGTCACGCACAGGAGGGCAGCACTGAACCAACCTGGCGACGGAGGAGTCGGTTTTCAGTGCTGTTCTAGTGGCGGCATCGCGGCCAGGCCGTAGCCGGCGGCCTGGAGTCCGGCGATGATCCTCGGCAGCGCAGCGAGCGTCTGCTCCCGGTCGGCGCCGCCGCCGTCGTGCAGCAGGATCACTGCGCCGGGGGAGACGGCGGCGAGCACGTTGGCAACGATGGCGTCGACGCCCGGCTTGCGCCAGTCCAGCGAATCGACCCCCCAGCCGAGTGGGATGGTCCTGGCCCGCTGAGCGGCCTGCAACACGGCCCCACCGGTCGCGCCGAAGGCGCCCTCCGGGGCGCGGAAGTATCTCGCGCCGCCGCCGACGGCTGCGACGAACGCGTCCTGGGTACGCCCGATCTGCCCATCGATGTCCGCGGGGGACAGTGCGTCGAAGGACGAGTGGTGATCCCAGGAGTGGTTGCACAAGGTGTGTCCCTCGGCCACCACCCGGCGGGTGACGTCCGGGGCCTCGGCGACCCGCTGCCCGACCTGGCAGAAGGTTGCCTTCGTGCCGGTGGCCGCCAGGATGTCCAGGACCGCACCGGTGGCCGGGCCCGGCCCGTCATCGAAGGTCAGGTAGGCGACCTGTGCGTCGCCGTGCCAGCCGATCACGGTCGCGTACGGGGCGACGACCGGGACGTCGGCGGGTGCTGGAGGTGCAGGTGCTGGTGGAGCGGGCGCCGGCTCCGGCGGGATCGGTGCGGCCGGTTCGGCCGGAGCCGCCGACGGGGTCTCGGGCGCCGGGGTCTCGGGTGCCGGAGCGGATGGTGCCGGCGGGACCTCAGCGGCGGTCAACGCCGGCACCGTCACCATCGGTGCCGCTGCTGGGTGCGAACTCTCGGGCCCGGAGGGCTCGGTGCCTGCAAAACCGGCAGCGTTGTCAGGACCGGAACCGACCGCCGACGACGGCGCCGATGCGGAGTTTGCCAGCGCGGCCAGGGTGCCTGCCGGTGCGTCCGAACCGCCGGCCAGCGCGATGCCGGCGGCCGCTGTTCCCAGCACGACAACCGTGCACAGCAGAACAGCGAGAGGAGTTGACCGCCGCATACCTCATGGGACCACCGGCCGGTCCGCTGTGTGGTGAACGCCACGCCGACGGCCAGCGCCGGACACGCATCGGCGGGAGGTCAGCTCAGCGAGTTCACCATGCTGTCGGCGGCCATTTCCAGGTACGCCCACAGGCGTTCCCGGTGCTGCTCCTCCAGGCCGGCGCCGTCGACGGCGGTGCGCATCGCTGCGAGCCAGGCGTCCCGCTCCCGCAGGCCGATCACGAAGGGCGCGTGTCGCATCCGCAGGCGAGGGTGTCCGCGCAGGTCCGAGTAGGTGCGAGGGCCGCCCCAGTACTGCTCGAGAAACATCCGGAAACGGACCTCGGCCGGCCCGAGGTCGGCCTCCGGATACAGCGGACGCAGGATCGGGTCGACGGCGACGGCGGCGTAGAAGCGTTCGACGATGCCGGCGAACACGGGGTGTCCGCCGATCTCGTCGTAAAAGGTTGCGGGAGCGGTCACCGGGTCATTGTCCCGCACAGCCTGGGCCGTCCCGTGCGTCTCGGTCCAGCGGGCACCGGCCCGCCGGTGTGACAAAGCGCGCGATGGGTGTGATGCGGGGGGATCAACCGGCCGGTTCGGCCGGCGGGGCGATGATCGGCGGCCGGTAGTCGACGGACGAATCCGCCACCCGCGCGGCGTCGAAGGCGCTCTTGACGGCCTTGCGCACCGCGCGCAAATAGGCGTCCTTCTCCGACGTGCGGACAGTCGCCGACAGACCGATCGACACCACGCCCGGGGTGACGTCGACGATGCCGAGCAGGGTCGGTGCCTCCAGGATGGCCTCTGCAAATGCGTCCGAATCAGCCACCTGATTGGCCTGCTGGAGCGCGATCGCTCCCGCGGTATCCGTATCGGCGTCATAGGGCAGCGGCAGGGTGATGGTGACCACCGCCTCACCCTGGCTGGAGTTCCCGACCCGGAGGACCTCGCCGTTCCGCACGTGCCAGATGGTTCCGTCACCGGCCCGGACCGTCGTGGTCCGCAGCCCGACAGCGATGACCGACCCGGACGCGGAGCCCAGATCAACCGTGTCGCCGATGCCGTACTGGTCCTCCAGGGTCATGAAGATGCCGGCCAGAAAGTCCCGCACCAGGTTCTGCGCACCGAACGCGAGGGCGACACCGGCAATCCCGGCCGAGGCCAGCAACGGGGCGACGTCGATGCCGAGTTCGGCGAGGATCAGCACCGCCGAGATGCTCACCACGAGGAAGGAGCTGATCGACTTCAGCAGGGAACCGATGGCCTGGGCGCGCTGTTTGCGGCGCTCATCGGACAGACCGCGGGTGAAGGCTCGCCTGGCCTGTTCGTGCAGCGGGCGCAGCGCGGACGGGGTCCGCCCGTTGACCGTCATCCGGATCAGCCGGTTGATCGCCCGGTACAGCAGGAAGCGCGCGATGACCGCGATCACCAGGATCAGCAGGATGTCCAGTGCAGCGGACAACACGACGTCGCTGTTGCGGGCAATGACGTCGACACCGGTGACGTTCCAGATCCACTGACAGACCGAGCCGTCGTCGGACGCACAGTCCGGCGCCGTGATTTCGATGATGACGATCGGTCCCTTGCTCGTCGCCCGCGACGAAGTCGGCGGGCGCCATTCGATACCGACGGGCGAGTCTGCCGGCTGCCGTGGCAGCCAGGCGCTCGTCGGTCCGGCTCTGACGCCAACACGCTAGCGAATGGCACGGCGCCGGGTTGACGCGCGCGGTCGGTCGTCGTCAATATCGCCGCATCCGGCCGGTTATTCTCATAGTGCGGTCAATGCGATCGCGTCATACCCGACCTGAAATCAGTACGCACCACCGCAGGACAACCGGTCGATTCGCCGACGGGGAGTCCGTCCGTCGGTTTTTCTCCGACACGGCATCGTTACTTGGCTCCGCGTTCGCGCCGGAGGTGGGGAATGGACGTCATAGGCCCCGTTGGTCGTGGGTCCGTTTCGGTGCGCCCGCCGGGCCAGCCTCGCGGTCGACATGATGGTGAACATGCCGTCGTCGCGCTCGTCAAGGTGTTGTTGCTGAACGCCAGCCATGAACCACTTGCTGTCGTGACGGGGCGACGTGCGCTGGTTCTTGTGGTGGCGGGGAAAGCTGAATGTGTGCTGGAGCGGCCGAGTGGCGCGCTCATCAGGTCGCCTTCGATGACCGTTGCTATTCCTGCGGTTGTTCGGCTCCGCCGCTACGTGCGTGTGCCGTATCCGGCTCCGCCCGCGGTGACCAGGACCGGCATCCTGCGCCGGGACTCCCGGCGCTGCGCCTACTGCCATGGCCGTGGCGACACCGTCGATCATGTGCTGCCGAAGAGCCGGGGTGGGGATCACTCGTGGGAAAATTGCGTCGCCTGTTGTGTGCGGTGCAACACCCGCAAGGCTGATCGACTATTGGAAGAACTGGGCTGGTCGTTGCCGTTTGTCCCGGGACCTCCGCGTCGTGGAGCCTTTGGCCGATTGTGGTCGACCGATGACGCTGATCCTGCCTGGGGACCCGTGGCTGCCTGTCGCTGCCTAGTGACTCGATGCTCTCTGGTGAATCGGTAATTGATGCCGAAACCACCTATATGACGCAAAGTGCTCTGGCTCACCCGGACGGGTGACTGGACTGAGTGCGTCGATCAGCCGATGCGGGTTCCGCGTCCGATTCGAGTGCCGCGCCCGATTCGGGTGCCGCGGCCGATGCGAGTGCCGCGGCCGATGCGGGTTCCACGGCCGATGCGGGTTCCACGGGTGCTGTTCATGGTGTTCTCCTTGGGTGTGTCGACGCCTGCGGGGCAGGAATGACGAATGGGTGGATGATGCTGCCGAACGGGGTGGTATTACTCAGTGCAACGGGCCGGTAATTCGGCGGCCGAGAAAGTCCTTGCTTTCCCAAACCCGTTGGGCCACAATGACTGTGGGGATCTGGTTGACCTTGGCTTGCAACATCAATATAGGTCGCCATTTGGGCTGCTCCCTGAATGGCGGAGTACAGGTTTTACTGAGCGTGACCAAGTGCGGGGCCCTTCAGCTGCAATTGAGGGCCCTACTTTGGCATACGGGTGAAACAAGCCATTTGGCCTAACACCATTGGGGCGGTTGATTCACCCGAAAGCGGATTCCATCAGATGGAACCAACCGTCGATCCTTCGGCGTTGTGGTATCTGAGGTGCCGGATCTGCGGTCGACGCCCCGGGTGGCCTCCCGATATTGGTCCGTCCGAGTTTTGTGGCAATGTGTTAGCGAACGAGCACAGAGTGTCGTTCCGGCGCCGCAGGTGGTGACCTCGAGGCATCCGGGGGAGGTCGCCGACCATGCGGCAGGAGCCAGGGCAGGACCAGCCGGGGCAGGACCAACCGGGCGCGACCAACAGGAGAAGAGTGTGCGGGGCCGGATCTCACCGACGTCGACCGCCGTAGCACTCCCTGCGTCGTTCAAACGGTTGGTCCTTGCCTGGGCCGGTTCACTCACCGGTGACGGCGCGGGTCATTGGGACTGCGCTGTCGGCCGCTGC
>CAVOJB010000012.1:0-9466 GCA_963696175.1 uncultured Actinomycetota bacterium | reverse complement strand
GCTGTCCGCTGAGGCAGCCGCTCAGATAGTGATCACCGTTGCTCGTTGTCCGCACAGTGCCGTGATGTCGTCGGGGTCTGAGGTAAGGACGGTGACCGGGCCAGGCGCGGCGAGTGCGGTGGCGCAGACCATGGCATCGATTGCGTGCTGGTGACCGTGGCGCCCCGTCTCGGCCAAGAGCACTGCCGCGTGACGGGCAAGTGCCTCGGTGACCGGCTCGATCACGAGCCGGGAAACGGTCCAATTCAGCGCGGCCTGGTTGATCCCGGGATGGATGACCTCGACGAGCGTCACTGCGCTGGCGATGACACGGAGATCGTCGGCGAGCGCCAGCGCGATCCAGCTCGTCAGTTCTCGGTCGCGTCGTACCGCCTTTGCCAGGGCCTCGCTATCCAGCACGATCGTCCCGGCAGGTGTCGCGATCCGACGGGTCATCCGATGCCGGGGTGGTGCTGCCGTTCGCGCGACCGGCTGACTAGTTCGCGTTTCGCTCGGATCTCATCGTCGCCGATCGCTCCGTGCTCGGCCTCGCCGACTGTGATCAGCTCGCGCAGGTTGTCGCGTTCCAGCTGACGGGCGACCGCGGCCGTGACGTAAGAGGACAGCCCGTAGGTCCCGCCACGTAACCGAGCCTGTTCGGCGATGTCGCGAGGGAGCGTGATCGAGTACTTCCGGGTGGGCTCGCTCATGCTCTCTATGCTACCTCTGATGACACTCGACCATTCCCGTCCGCCGGCCGGGCGGGAGCGCCGATGAGCGCGGTCAGGCCAGCTGGTGGGTGGCGCCGGTCGCTGACTGCAGCAAGCCGATCGAGTCACCGATTATTCCCGCGCACCGGACGCCGATCCGCGATCATCGTCTCCAGCACATCGGCCAGGCCGTCGACCCCGGGCGAGCGCTCGATCGCCGCCCCGATGCGGGCGCTGGTCTGCGCGTATCGGTTGTCCGCCAGCACCTTTCGGACCGCCTTCAGAATGGCGTCGGACTTCGGCCGGCCGGTCTTGAGGTTGATGCCGATGCCGGACCAGCCGACGCGAGCGGAGGTCTCGGGCTTGTCCTCGGTGTCGCCGGCGACGACAACCGGTGTGCCGGTTGCCATCGCGTAGTGCAGTGCGCCGTACCCGCCGTTGGTCACGAAGACATCGGTCTTGGGCAGCAGCTTGTCGTGCGGGATGAACTCGGCGGCCAGCGCGTTGGCCGGCAACGGTCCGAGCTCGGCCACCGGTGGTCCGCCCGTCGTGACGACGACCGTCACGTCCTCGTCGGCCAGGGCCGTGAGGGTCGGCCTGATCAGCTCGTCGAAGTCGGTGTTCGCGACCGTGCCCTGGCTGACGTGCACCACCGGGCGGCTGCCGTCGAGCTCGGACCACCAGGGCGGCAGCGGCTCATTCGACGGCACGAGCTGCGCGGTCGGTCCGAAGAACATCAGGTTCGCCGGTGCGTCGCTGCGGGGGTATTCGAATTCCTGGACGGTGAATTGCGCGAGCAAGTCGTCGCGCAGGAGCAGGTCAACGAAGAACTGCCCGTTCAGCGTCGCGGCGCCGATCTCGCGCAGCATCGCGTCGGCCTGCCGGTGAGCCGGCGCGAGGATCACCTTGGTGGCCAACCAGGTCAGCAGGCGGTTGCGGACGTGTCCGATCGGCCCCGCATGGGAGTGATACCCAGACCGAAGGGCGCGCAGTCCCGGCTGGACAGCCCGAGCGGGAGAATTCCGCACGTCACCAGCAGCGGGCGCTGCGTCGCGGGCCAGCCGAGAAGTCCCGCCGTGCCAAGGAATGTCGTGTCGTGCAGGACGGCGTCGGCGGGTTCGGCCCGGAGCGCGGCGCGGACGGCGCGGAACTCGGCCGGGGCCGGGTCGAAGAAGGTCTGCTTGATGCCGTGGTTCAGCGAGGCGATGCCCGAGTGGCGTTCGTCGCCGTCGCGCCGCTGCAGACTGTCGGCTTCGGCTGGCAGTTCCAGAAACTCCACACCCGCCGCCCGCACCTTCGTCCTCGAAGGCCGCACCGGTCAGGAAACGCACCCGCCAGCCGCGGGCGAGCAGTCCGGTCGCGACGGCGAGCATCGGACGGACGTGTCCCTGGGCCGGCATGCTGCACAGAATCGCCGAAGGCATCGGTGGTCCCCTCGCTGCACCCGCTGCTGTCCTCACGCAGCGTTGCATCTACTCACCCCGCGAGGTCCACTGCATTGCCGGCCGGACTGCCCGTTGGCGTTCACTGCCACTGTTCACGGCATCGAAACACGACCGATACGCCCGAAACAGCGGCGGCGCTACGTTGCCGAAGTCCGGTCTGCCGCCAGCTGCATGAAACGCAGCGTCGTTCTAGGGATGCATCAGTGACAGGAAGCAACGTTCGCCTGCAGGCGATCAGAGATGTCGAAGCGTATGTGCCGCCCGCCGCCAGCTTTGACGTCGGCGAGGCCCCCGGAGAAATCTTCGGAGCGAACGTCTTCAGTAAGTCCGTCATGCAGAAGCGACTGCCCAAGTCGGTCTTCAAGTCGGTCATCGCCACCATCGAGAACGCTGCGCCCCTTGATCCCGCCGTCGCCGACGCCGTCGCGTCGGCCATGAAGGACTGGGCGCTGGAGAAGGGCGCCACCCACTACGCCCACGTCTTCTACCCGTTGACCGGGCTCACCGCAGAGAAGCACGACAGCTTCCTCGAGCCCGTCGGCGACGGTTCCGCGCTGGCGGAATTCGCCGGCAAGACGCTCGTCCAGGGTGAGCCGGATGCCTCCAGCTTCCCCAGCGGCGGCCTGCGCAACACATTCGAGGCCCGCGGCTACACCGGCTGGGACGTCACCAGCCCGGCGTACGTGCTGGAGAACCCGAACGGCAACACCCTTTGCATCCCAACGGTCTTCGTCTCGATGACCGGTGAGGCGCTGGACCACAAGACCCCGCTGCTGCGCTCGCAGCAGGCGATGGCCGACAACGCCGAACGAGTGCTGAAGCTGTTCGGCCACCAGCCGGCCCGGGTGGTGTCGTTCTGCGGCGCCGAGCAGGAGTACTTCCTGGTCGACCGGCACTTCTTCCTCGCCCGGCCCGACCTGCTGAACTCCGGCCGCACCCTGTTCGGCATCAAGCCGCCGAAGGGCCAGGAGTTCGACGACCACTACTTCGGTGCGATCCCGGAGCGGGTCCTCGGCTTCATGATGGACACCGAACGGGAGCTGTTCAAGCTCGGCATCCCGGCCAAGACCCGGCACAACGAGGTCGCGCCCGGCCAGTTCGAGATCGCGCCGATGTTCGAGCGGGCGAACGTCGCGGCCGACCACCAGCAATTGCTGATGACGACCTTCAAGACCATCGCCAAGAAGCACGGCATGGAGTGCCTGTTCCACGAGAAGCCGTTCGAGGGCGTCAACGGCTCCGGCAAGCACGTGAACTTCTCGCTGGGTAACGCCACCGAGGGCAACCTGCTGCTGCCGGGTGACACCCCGCACGAGAACGCCCAGTTCCTGGTGTTCTGCGCCGCAGTCATCCGCGCGGTGCACAAGTACGGTGGCCTGCTGCGGGCTTCGGTTGCCTCGGCCACCAACGACCACCGGCTCGGCGCCAACGAGGCCCCGCCGGCGATCATCTCGATCTTCCTCGGCGACCAGCTGGCCGGCGTCTTCGAGCAGATCGCCAAGGGCGCGGCGACCTCCTCAAAGGGCAAGGGCACCATGATGATCGGCGTCGACACGCTGCCGATCCTGCCGACCGACCCCGGTGACCGGAACCGGACCAGTCCGTTCGCCTTCACCGGCAACCGGTTCGAGTTCCGCGCGCCGGGCTCGCTGCAGTCCGTCGGTGGCCCGATGGTCACCATCAACACCATCATGGCCGAGGCGCTCGACTACATTGCCACCGAGTTGGAAACGGCGGTCGGCGACGGCGTCGACTTCGACACCGCGGTGCAGGAGCTGCTCACCGAGATCATCACCAACCACGGTGCGGTGGTGTTCAACGGGGACGGGTACTCCGACAACTGGCAGATCGAGGCCGCCGAGCGCGGACTGCCGAACCTGAAGACCACGCTCGACGCGTTGCCGGAGCTGATCTCCACCGACGCCATGGAGCTGTTCGAGAAGTACAAGGTCTTCAACCACCGCGAGATGCATTCCCGCTACGAGATCGGCCTCGAGCAGTACGTGCTCACCGTCAACGTCGAGGCCAAGCTGACCCTGGAGATCGGCAGCACCAAGGTGCTGCCGGCCGCGATCCGGTACCAGACCGAACTCGCGCTCAACCTTCAGGCACTGCGGGCGGCCGGCGTCGATGTCGACACCTCGTCGCTGGACTCGGTGTCCATTCCGCTCGGCGAACTGCGGGCCGCGCTCGATGTGTTGGGCAAGGCCCTGGCCGCCGACCACGGCACGTCCCCGCTGGCAGAGGCCGAGTACGCCAAGGACTCGCTGCTGCCGGCCATGTCCGCGGTCCGCGCCGCGGCGGACGTCCTCGAGGGCGTCGTGGCCGACGACCTGTGGCCGTTGCCCACCTACCAGGAGATGCTCTACATTCTCTGATTCTGACGACACCATGCCGCCGCCGTGAGAAGTCTTCGCGGCGGCGGCTTGGTAGTTGTGCTGGATCTCTACGCGAGTCGTTCGGCGCCGGTGAGCGCAGGGAAGTCCCCGACCGGTGGTCTGCTGCGCAGGAACGGCAGCCAACTGGCCCGGTGGGACTCCAGGAACTGGAAACGCACGGGGCTCCGCGCCGCGAGGACCGCGCGCCCGTTGATGTAGGCCATCACGGCCTCGGCGAAGTCCTCGCCGGGGCCTCCGGTGACGGTGTACGCGCTGATCGGCTGCTCGATCCAGCGCGGGTGGTTCCAGCTCTCCACGGTGATCTGGGTGGGCTGCACCGTTTGTCGACCGTCCTTGGTCGTTCTGATCGGGTGGGCCGGCGTGGCGCCGGCAGTCCAATGCGCGGCGAACCTCCGGGATGCCGACGTCGAACAGCCTGCCATCCGCCCAGCCAACGGCCAACCGAAAGTGCTCGAACATCGCGTGGTCGGCCGCCATGGCTTGCTCTGCCAGACCGTGCCCGAGTTCGTGGGTGATCACCCGCTCGGTGTTCTCGCCCGCGGTCGGCAGCGGGATCGGCGCGCCTGGCTCGTTGCCGGTGCCACCGAGTCCGGCGACCACCGGCGGATACCGTCCCGCCTCCGTGCTGCGACCGATCGGGATCCCCTTCCTGCCGCCGGCCCCGGAAGCGACACCCGCCCGGTAGACCCGGAGATGACCGGCCCCGAAGTCGGCGCCCATTCCCGGCGTCGGCGCGACTCGTCCGGTCGTCGAGTCGACGCCGTACGCGGTCGCGAAGAACAGCACCTCGGAGACCGGCGGAATCCCGCCGATCGACGACTCGAAATCGGTGAACCCGGTGACGATCGACTGATAGACCTCCGAGGCTTCGCCCGGATCCCAAGCCGCCCAGGCACTTTCGGTGAGCCCGCCGCCGGCTGCGACGCCGGGACGGCGGTTCACCTCCTGTTGATCGGCGAAAGTCCCGGCGCGGACGGTGGTGCCGTACCGGCTTTTCATCAGCTCGACGAAGCCGGCCCTGGTCATCGGCGCCGAGTCGGGAACCTGTCGTTGCAACGGGCCCACTACCCCGCGGACGGCGGTGGATACCGCGCGGTTTCCTGCCGTGCGCTGGAGCGCGACAACTCCGGCCACCGAGGTCGCTGGGCCACCGAGCTGGCCAGGTTGAATCGACTGGTGGGGCGGGCGGGCGCGCTCGCTCGGCGCAGCATCATGCGGCGCCTTTCGCGCCGGGGTCACCCGCACCTGTTCCGGTGTAGCCGACGGACGCCGCATTGGCGCTGGCTGCCTGGGTGAACCTGCGGGCAGACCCCGCTGCCTCTTCGGGCAACGCCGTCAGAGCATGTCCGGGTAGGTGATGTCGATCTCGACGATCTGATCGCGATCGAAGTCTCGTCGATTGTTGGTGATAAATCGGTCCGCGCCGACCGCTACTGCCGTGGCCAGGTGGATTGCATCTGCCGCCCGCAGTCGATAGCTGGCGCCGAGGACGGCTGCCAGCGAAGCGACGGATCGATCGACGGGGTGCAGCTCCAAGCGCGCGAGGATGAGTGTCAGCAGGCTGATCTCGGCGGTCCGTTCCTCCCGGATCGGCTTGCTCAACAACTCCGGGATCAGGACGGTGGAACCGGTGTTCACACCGGCCCGTGATGGTTCGGCGTCCAGCAGGGCCGCGACCCGAACTCCTAGTGGATGGCCGCCGGTCGCAGCGTAGATCAGACAATCGGCGTCAAAGGCGTCCACTCAGGCTCGATCGCGGTCGGCCCGGACCGCGGCAACGAGTTCCTCGGCTCGGTCGTTGCTGAGCAAACCATCCGGGCGTGGCTGATTTTTCAGGTCGATCAGCGATTGGCTGATCTGTTCACTCTCCGCCAGGGCGTGTGCCGCCCGCCTGGTGCGCAGCGCGGTGGGTCGCACGATTACTGCCACCGGCCGGCCGTGACGGGTGAGTGTCACCTCGTCGCCGGCTTCGACGCGATCGAGTATCTCGGGCAGGTTCGCCCGCGCGTCGGTGACGTTGTAGGTGGACATGTGCAGGACTGTACGCCTCTGTACAGAGCCTGGATCCTCATCGTCACCGTGCGCCTGCTGCATTGATCTCGGCATGACCTAGGTCATGGGCCCGGTCGCAAGCACTACGTGACGATCACCTGAGAACCTTCTACTCGGCCGGCGCCGTCCCCAATTGCGTTGTCCCCGGGCTTCTTGCCGTCCTTCCGGTCGCGAACCACCAACACGATCCGCGTAACCGCGCTGGTCACCGCGATCGCGATGGCCGCGACCACCAGGAACCCAACGTCCGGCGGCGAGTCGGTTAGCAGGGTCAGGAACTGGGAGTCGAAATGCGCCGGGATCAGGACCAAACCCAGGAAGAGCACCCCTCCGTCGAGGATCAGCGGCAGCCCGAGCAGCAATCGGCGCCGACGATCAACTCCGGGTGGAACCCGCCGCGACCGGCGCCGGATCGCCCAGACCGTGCCACCGGCCACGAGCACCTGGAGCAGGACGATGGCCGCGGCGATCTGCCAGCCAAATCTCTGCAGGAAATCCTCCTGCGGCACCACCGGCTCGGCGGGTACGCCGAGCAGCACGCGCCAGGCATTGCCGGGAATGGCGCGGATTTCGGATCCCTCGGTGGGGCTGTTGGCGTTGATCAGCACCACCAGGCCCGCGCCGGCAGATGGTATGTACCCCATGTAGGTCGAGGTGTTGTCCCAGTCGCCGCCGTGTTCGATGACGGTTGCCACTGCGGCATCGGCGCTTGCATTTCCGGGGTCGGTGGAGAGTTCCCACTGCGGTCGCAGCCACCAGCCCATGCTGTACGACACCTCATCGTTGACCGGAGTGCCTGCGTGCAGGACCTTCTCAGTGTCCGGACGGACCAGCTGGGTCCCGTGGAAGCTGCCGGCAGCCAGGTACATCTCGATCTCGTGGGCGAGATCTTCGGCGCTGGAAAACGTCGTCGCCGACGGTTGGAGGGCCTCCGGTGTCGACACCGGACGCTGCCAGTACGCACCGAACACGGTGCTGAAGCCTTCGCCGAGTCCGGCCTGCCGGGCCTGGTTGATGGTGCTGAAGGTGTGGGTCATCTGCAACGGACCGAAGACGTGCGCAGCCAGGTAGTCAGCGTAAGGCTGTCCCGAAACGGCCTCGACGATCGCGCCCACGATGTTGTAGCCGAGATTGGTGTACTGGAATGACGCGCCGGGGGCGTCCCGCAGGACCACCGCCGACAGCGCCCGAACGCCTTGTTCGACGGAGGTCGGCCCGGTGATGCCCTCGGTCGCCAGTCGGATCTGGAAATCGTCGTCGTGCGAAATCCCGCTGGTGTGGTGCAGGCACTCGGCCACGGTGATCTGCGCGGACGCGGCCTCGTCGGCCACCCGGAACCACGGGAGGTACCGCTGGACCGGGGCGTCCAGTTCGACGGCCCCCGCCTCGACGAGTTGCATGACCGCCAGGGCGGCGAAGCCTTTGCTCAGTGACGCAAGGTGGATGGGGGTCTGCGGCGTCATGGGGCGGCCGGTGTCGTCGGCCTCGCCGAGTGCAACAAGATGTTCGATCACGCCATCACGGACGACGGCGGCGGAGATACCTGGCAGTCCAAACTGATCGAGTTGGGATTGCAGGTAGGCATCGAGGGCCGCGTCGGACTGGGCGGCATCGATCGAGGCGGTATCGATCGAGGCGGTATCGATCGAGGCGGCGGCCTGATCGGCCCCCGTCCGGCCGCCGCCCGCCGGCAAGGCGAGGGCAATCGATCCGGCAACGGCCAGGATGGACGCCCATGCGACCAAGGGTCTCGATGCCATGGCGCCACCTATCATCGCGAGGTCGGAGCGTGCTCCCCGAAGCCGTCCGAATGATTACAGTAGCGCTGAAGTGAACAAGGGGTCCAGGGATTTGTCCGAGCAGAAACCAGTGCCGCGAACGCGGGCGGGGCGGGCCGCTTCCACCAAACTCCGGGTGCTCGAACGCAGCGTCGAACTGTTTCTCGCCAAGGGTTTCGCGGGGTCGAGTACGCGTGAGCTGGCGGCGGCCGGCGGCGTCACCGAAAAGACGCTGTTCAATATCTTCGGTAGCAAGGCCGAATTGCTCCGGCAGGGAGCCATTCACACGATCGTGGGTTCCGGTGATCGGCTGTTACTGGAGCGGGTCGACTTCGACGCCGCACTGCACGCGCCGGATGGGCCAACGCTGCTGGCGGGATTCGTCAATGCCGTCACGGACGTGCACTTGCGAGCCGCCCCGCTGGGCGAGGTGGTGCGGGCGGCCGCAACGACCGACGACGCCGTGCTGGAGTTTTGGAGATGGGGCATGGCGCAAGAGGTCAAGGACTGCCATTCCGTAGCCGCCGCACTGGATCGGCTCGGGTGGCTACGAACCGACCTGGGCATCGCCGAGGCGGGAGACACCCTGTCGGTGCTGGCCGGGCACGACGCCTACTGGCGGCTCGCCGTTGAACGGTCGTGGTCCGATCAGCGTTACCGCCGTTGGCTCCAGGACGCCGCGAGCCGCCAACTGCTCGCAACGCCTGACCACATGGCGACCGACCCAATGAGCTGATCGTTCGCGGGCATTGCCGACTCGCGCGTCCGGTGCCGGAGAATGACGTTGTTGCTGATCGAGGAGGAAAAATGGCGGCCGTCGACGGTCTGTCGGAGGTGGCGGGGCGGGCCGCGCAGGCCGAGGGGATGGCGCGATCGGTCATCTGGCAGGACCTCACGGCCATCGACGCCGCGACGGCCAAGGTGCAGCGGGCCCTTGTGCAGGACCGCATCGCCGTTGCCCGGCCGCGGATCTCGGCCGTCGAGCCCTCGCTGACCTGGCAAAACCGGTTGGCCGAGTTGGTCGATCCGAAGCGGGACGTCGTCGATTCAACGCCAGACGATCCGGTACTGGCCGCGGCCCAGGCGGCGGCGGACGCAGAAAC
>CAVOJB010000011.1:0-130582 GCA_963696175.1 uncultured Actinomycetota bacterium | reverse complement strand
TCCCCTTCATGTCCGGCGGACGCACATACCTGCAGCAACGGATTTCGTTGTCTCTGACCCTATCGGCAACGGATTCACTTGCGCAATGCGCGACACAGTTGCCATGATGTCACCGTGCCTGCAAGGTCGACCACCACGATCCCGCTCGCCGAGCCGACCCTGCAGCCGGATCGGCAACCCCTCGATGACGTGTCCAAGAAGATCATCGAGCAACTTCAGCAGGATGGTCGCCCCCCTTACGCCAGCATCGCCGCCTCGGTCGGGCTGTCCGAAGCCGCTGTGCGGCAACGGGTCCAGCGGCTCGTCCGGACCGGCGTGGTCCAGATCGTCGCGGTCACCAATCCGCTGCACCTCGGTTTCACCCGGCAGGCGATGATCGGATCCGGTCGACGAACCACTTCACCCGGTCGTCGAGGCCATCCCGCGCTGGAGGACGTTGCCTACGAGGTGATCACCGCGGGTCGTTCGACGTGCTGGGCGAGATCATCTGCGAGGACGACGACCACCTGCTGGACATCATGATCACAGCATTCGCACCATCGAAGGCGTCGATCGACGGAGACCTTCGTCTATCTCGAATTGTCCAGCAGACCTACACCTGTGGAACCCGATGACCGCCACCTCCCGTCCGCAGCTCCAGCAACGCCGGTGGCTCGCCGACCGATCACCTCTCGATGCACTTCACCCGGATGGGCGCGTACGAGACGATCCGGTGCCCATCATCGACGCGAGGACTGCTACATCTGGGACAGCAACGGAAAGCGCATCTGGACGCGCTTTCCGAACTTTTCGTGGTGCAGGTCGGCAGGCCGCGAGGATCGGCGCTGGCCGCCGCCGCGCAGGCCCGCAAGCTGGCGTTCTTCCCGATCTGGTCGTACGCCCACCCAACGGGCCATGAGCTGGCCGACCGGATCGCGGCCGCCGCCCCCGGCGACCTGAACAGGTGTTCTTCTCTCCGGCGGCGGCAGTCCGTCGAGACGGCCTGGAAACTCGTCACGAGTACTGGAGCTCACCGGAAAGCCCAACAGTACAGGTCGATCAGCTGGGCAATCGCTACCACGGCACCACCCAGGGGGCGTTGTCGATCACCGGTGTGCCGCCCTTCAAGGAGGCCTTCGAGCGCTGGTCCCCGCTCGGTTCGGATACCGAACCCGAATTACCGGCCTCCCTGGTTCGTCGCCGATGACGAGAAGGCGTTCGGCCGTGGGCCGCCGACCAGATCGAGGAGGCCATCCTGATGGAGGGCCCGGACACCGTCGCCGCGGTCTTCGTCGAGCCCGTACAGAACGCGGCGGCTGCTTCCCGCCGCCGCCCCGGGTATTTCGAGCGGCTGCGCGAGATCCGCGACACCCACAACGTTCTGCTCGTCGCGGATGAGGTGATCTGCGCCTACGGCCGGCTCGGGACCATGTCGGCGCACAGAAGTCGCTACCAGCCGGACATCATCACCTCGGCCAAGGGGCTGACCCCGGGTACTCGCCGCTCGGCGCCGCGATCATTTCCGACCGGATCTTCGAGCCGTTCAGCAAGGGCAAGACCACCTTCCCGCACGGTTACACGTTCGGCGGCCACCCGGTTTCCTGCGCCACGGCCTGGCCAACCTCGACATCTTCGAGTCCGAAGACCTGCTCGGCAATGTGCTGCGCAACGAGAAAGCGTTCCGCTCAACACTGGAACGCCTCAAGGATTGCCGATCGTCGGTGATGTCCTCGGCGACGGCTATTTCTTCGGCGTCGAACTGGTGAAGGACCAGGCCACCAAGGCGACCTTCACCAAGGAGGAGAGCGAGCGGATCCTGCGGGACTTCGTCTCCACCGCGCTCTTCGACCGCGGCCTGTACAGCCGGGCGGACGACCGCGGCGACACCGTCGTACAGGTGGCCCCGCCGCTGATCAGCGGCAGAAAGAGTTCGACGAGATCGAATCCATTCTTCGATCCGTTTCACCGACGCCTGGGCATTGCTCTGATCTTGGCGTGACGGACCAGGCAGACTTCGACAACGCCGTCGCGGTGATCAAGCCCGGGCCGCCGAGCTGACCCGTTGTGGTGGCCATTGACGGCGGCAGCGGCGCGGGTAAATCCGTGATTGCCGAACGACTCTCCCGCGCCGTTGGCGGCACGGTCGTGCACGGAGACGACTTCTTCCGGGCCACCTATCCGGCGGACGGATGGCGTGGCTCACCCCGGCTCGGCGTCGTGAGCTGGTCTTCGACTGGGACAGATTACGGTCGCAGGCGATCGAGCCGCTTATGGCCGGGCAACAGACGAGTTGGCATCCCTTCGACACCAATGCTCCCGATGGTCTGTCCACCGAGACTGTCTGCGCAGCAAGAGCTCCGATCGTCGTGCTGGATTGCATCTATTCGTCGCAACCTGAACTTGCGGATCTCGTTGACCTGACGGTCCTGGTGTCTGCCGACCCTGCGGTTCGCCGCAACAGGCACAACCTGCGAGAGGGCGGCCCGGACACTGCCTGGCATGCCATCTGGGATCCGGTGGAGGACTATTTCTTCACGGAAGTCCGCACGCCGGAGAGCTTCGACGTGATCATCCGGAACCACCCATGATTGTGGGGCCTCCCCATCGGCTCGCGAGACATCCTGGGGCGCCACCGCCGTCACATTCTCGTCCCAGTCGATCCGGTAGCGCTGTTCGGGACCGAGCGTCCTTTCTGGGGTGAGAAATGTCCTGGTTGCGATCGGCATCATCAAGCCGCATCATGGTGATGGCCGGCAGGACCGAGTGCCTTGCTGTTGTTGGTCTTTGCGGCGCGCCTGGCGACCTTTTCCACCCGTGGCCGGCGCAGTGTCTCGTAGCGCGGCGAACGCGCTGCGGAAGTCGGCAGATCCCGCAGGCAACGGGCCAACTAACCGCGCTCTCGACAGCCAACGAGGCCCCCTGGCCGGAGCTGTGAGACGGTGCATGAGCCGAGTCGCCGACCAGCACCATCCGGCCGCGGTGCCAGTGCGGCACGCGACGGCATGATCTCCATCGACCCGACATGGCGATGCTGGTCCGGAGCCCGTGTGCCGCAGCACGTCCCGGCGCCGGGAGGTCATCGGCGTAGAGCTCGCGTAGTCGTCGCAAGCCAGTGTCCGCCCGGGACCGCACGGGCCTGCGCGATGTCATCTGCTCCGCGCTGCGGGAGGTTGCTGAACCATGAGTACCGGCCGTCCGGCGCACCCAGTAGCCGAGAAAGGCCCCGCTGCCGTAAGACGAAGTAGCCATCGCCCGCCCCGGCGCGTGCCGGCGCCGCGGATCGGCTGCTGCGCCCAAGTCGAGCAACGGAACGATGTCCGGACCCGGAGCATCCGGGTCGATGAGCGTACGAACGACCGAGTGAGTGCCGTCGGCACCGATCAGGACATCCCCGGTCGCGGTGGTGCCGTCGGCGAAGTGCGCGGTGACCCCGTCGGCGAGTCATCATCGGCGACAAGCCGTTTGCCGTACTCGACGGGGATGCCGGCCTGTCCTCGCCAGTGTCGTGGAGCGCCGGGAGAGGTCGAACCGACATCAGCCGGCTGGGCGGGTTCCAGGCCGCGGCCACACCCGCCGAACTCGCCGAGGGCGTAGGCCGCGGCCGTCGCCATCACCATGTGACTCATTGGTTCGGCCGACGGCGCGAAGCGCCGTGTCGACCCCGCCGATCCGCCAAGGGCGTCCAAGACCGTTGGGCGCGACCGTCAACTGACCGCCGAGGCCGTCCGCCGCCGGGCTCGTACGCCTCGTAGACGGTCGAGCCGCGATACCCGCCCTCTGCAAGGCCAGTGCCATGACCGGGCCGGCGATGCCGCTGCCGATGACCAGTGCGAGTCGATCGACGTCATGCCGTCCCCCGATGAACTGTCCTCTGCCCAGCGGGGATGTGGTCCGGGGTCCTGCGGAGCCGATGAGACCGGTCGACGAACGCGCGGCTCGGCGCCTAGCCAACGGCCAGCCGGTAGTTGTCCTCGATCAGGAAGATCCAGGGCAGGACGTCCTGTCGCTTCGGACGCCGGCGATCCGGCCGCGGCGTTGTTCTCCTGCGTCCAGTCCGCCCAGCCCTCGCGCCAGCAGCTCAACCGCCTCGCCCGGCGGGGAGCACCCCCAGCAGCGACAGCGCGACCCCGAAGTGCGGGTGCTCGTGCTGCGGATCGGCGACCAGCTCACGCATCCAAGTCGTACAACTCGGCCCGGCCGTCCAGGGTGAGCGCGTACACCGTGCGCTCGGGTCGCGGGGTGTCCCGGACCGTCTCCTGCTCGGCGACGAAACCGGCCTTCCCCAGTTGCTCGACGACCATGTAAAGCGAGCTCCGCGTGTACTTGATGTGCTTGTCCTGACCCGTGTCCTTGAGCCGACGGCCCATCTCGTACGGGTGCATCGGACCGGTCACGAGCTCCGCGAGAACCGCCAGGGCCAGGGGGTTGGCCACCTTGCGTCGCTTCGCCATTCGACCTCCTCTAGTTGATCCTGACTAGGAAGGATCGAGGTTTAGTCGATGTCAACTAATATGCAGATCGCTGGTCCGCACGACCGTCCGGGCGGGTCGGTCGCGACGGGTCGTGGGACGCTGTGCGGGTGACCGAATTGAACGTGCTGGGCGGCGAACTCGAGCCGTGCGGGATCGACCCGGTGACGGGGTTCTTCCGGGATGGGATGTGCGCCACCGGCCCGGAAGATGCCGGCCGTCATGTGGTCTGCGCCGTCGTCACGGCGGAATTCCTGGAACATCAGCGGCAGGTCGGCAACGACCTGAGCACCGCCCCGTCCCGAGTACCGGTTCCCCGGCCTGACTCCCGGCGACCGTTGGTGTGTGGTTGCCGTGCGCTGGCAGCAGGCACTGGCCGACGGCGTCGCCGCCCCTGTCGTCCTGGCGGCCACCCATGAGCGTGCGCTGGACATCGTCTCGCTGCAGGATCTGCGCGCCAACGCTGTCGACGTCCCACCGGATTTGAGTTCCTGCACTGACCGGCGTACCGGAACCTCATACACGGCAAAGGATCTGCGCCACCCCCGACTTCGGTGACGCAGATCCTTTCCGCCGGTGCCGGCCAGGAGTGTCGCCCGTCGTTCGTCGGGTCCGACTCCAGGGCGGCGGGATCAGAAGTTCTCGACCCCTACCAGCGAGCTGTGGTAGCGCGATTCCTTCCAGGTCCCGTCGACCCGCTTCCAGATGACGGTGGCCACCACGCTGAATTGCAGCCGCTCGTCGCCGGTGATCAGTACCTGATCGAAATCAACGACGCTGTAACCCATGTCGCCGGTTTGGACGGCGTCATAGTTGGTGATCTCGGACCACGTCCTGGCCGCCATGAAGTCCAACTGGGCGAAGAGACCGGTGAACCATTCCTCCCAGGCGACCCGGTCGCGGATGACCAGTGACCCGCCGTCGGTGGTGATGTCGACGATGCCGAAATCGTCGTCGCAGATCTCCGCCAGCCGTCCGTAATCATGATCGCGGACGCAGTCGAGCAGCTCGACGGTCAGTGCATAGAAGGGCTTTTCCTGCATCGCCATCGTGTTCATCACGATCCTCCGTGGGGTCGCCGGCCGCCGGCCGGCGCGGTCGCCGGCCGAGCGGTGAGCCGGGCGGTCCGGTGCGGCCGCTGCAACAGGCCGACGCGGGTGCAGGGCCTGGGTCGTCATGCCGACACCGGCCGATCGGACTTGATGTCCGTGCCGTTCGTGGATCCGCCGAGCACCTGGGCATCCAGTGCACCGGTGACCCGGCCGTTCACTGCGCCGGTCTTGGTCCCGACGAAGTCGTCGTCGTACGTCGCCGGGTCGTCGACCCTGCTCTTGATGCGCGCAACCTGGAAGATGAGCAGACCGAAAGCCGCCTTGGCTAGAATGTCGGCGATGCTGTAGCCGGCCTGCCGCAACACGAACCCGTCCGCACCACCGAAGAACTCGCCACCGATGATCGGGAACGCGTAGGCGATCGGGTAGACGCACCAGAGCACGACGAGCATCACCGGCAGCAGCTTCGTCAGCCGGCGAACCTGCACCGGCTGGCGGTCAAGGGACCGGGAGAGTTCGACGAACAGCACGTACACCAGGTACAGGAACGGCAGGGTGGCGATGATGCCCCAGACGATGCGGGCGGTGTCGGTGGTGGCGACCTCGCCCGGGTAGCCAAGCACAATCATCAGCACGGCTGCAGGGATCAGCTTGACCAGCAGCGACCGCTGCGCGGCACGTGCGAGAGCCATCACTGCGACCGTCTCGACCAGCAGCAGCGGCACGGTCAGCAGCCAGTCGACGTACCGGTAGGCCTCGTTGAAGACGATGTTGGACAACGCGTGGTCGGAGGTGACGGTCTCCCCGGCGGGATAGCTCTCCTGGAAATTCGCGAAGATCCGGAAGTAGTGGTACGTCGCGATTCCGCAGACGATGGCCGACACGATGACCGCGTTGCGGTACCGCGGTGCCACTCTTCCTTGCGACATCGCCAGATACAGCCCGGTGAACAGCATCGAGGCGATCACCAGAGAGAACAGGTTGTAGACGATGTCGTACTGCCCGGCCGTGAGGGACGGGATGTTGACGGCGAATTGGTCGCTGCCCATGACAACTCCCTGTGCTGGAGCGGCAACGTCGCCGCTCGGGTGCCCACCGAGGCTCGGCGGGTCACTCTCCGGTGTACACCTCCGTCAGCTCCAATGCCAAACTTGTGCAAGTTTCAGCTCGTGACGGTCGTCACCGGTCCGGCTCCTGGAACGGCCGCCCACGCCGCAGCGAGTCCGGTGACGGCTTGGTCGAGGCTGGTGCAGACCGTCGCCGGGTCGGTGTCCAAACCCAGCCAACCGACACCGCCCACCATCAGCACCAGTCGGCGATGCGCCGCCCGGACGGACGCGAGACCTGCTGCTGCGGATTCATCGCGACGACTCATCCAGATCAGCACCGCCGGCGTTCTAGTCAGCCGGGCGGTCGAGGCCAGGGCCGACATCGGGGTCCGGGGGCCGAGGAACCTGGCCGGGACGCCACGTTCCGCCAGTCCGGCCCGCACGGCGTGCAGGGCGAGCACATGTTCCTCTGCAGGCGCGCCGGCCAACACAACGGGACTCACTTGTGCAATTTCTGGCAGATGAGTGAGGTATTGCGCGAAGGCGGTGGTGACCGCCTGGGTGAGCAGATGCTCCACCTCGATACCGGAACCAGTGCGTTGCCAGTGTTCACCGGCGGCCACCAGCACCGGGCGCAACAGGTCATTCCAGGTGGGCAGGGTGGCATTCTCGATCAACGACCGCAGGACGGCCTCCGTCACCGCCGCCTCGTCCAGCCGGGACGCCGCTCTCGCCACACCGCGCACATCGGGCCCCGCTCCGGGGACGGCGAGTACCGCCCCACCGGGGCCGCCGCGCCGAGGACGGGCTGTTGGCGCTGCCCCGGCTGTCAGTTCCTGAGCGGCCGCGACGGCCGGGTCGAGTCCGGACACAACGGCGTCCTGCACCCGCAGCAATCGTTCGAGATCCTCGACGGTGTAACGGCGATGGCCGCCCGCGCTGCGGGCCGATGCGGTCAGCCCGTACCTCGACCCCCACATCCGCACGGTCGACGGTGATACTCCGAGGCGCCCGGCAACCTCGCCCACCGTCATCTGCTGCACGAGCCGATGATTGCACGGTGCGCGCGGCACTGGTCGTGATCGCCCGCGTCAGCTTTGGCTCGAAATTCAGGAGTGCGCCCGCTCGTCCGGCATCTGGGCGGCCCACAGGTCCGGTCCGAACACCTCATAGCGGATGCGGGAGGCAGGTACGTCGCGGGCGAGCAACGTCGAGCGGACATGCCGCATGAACGGCAATGGCCCGCAGGTGAAGACCTGGATATCCGCTGGCAGTGGGATTTCGCTGAGGTCCATGAAACCCTGATGTGAGCGGTGGTCATCGGTCCCGACCGACTCGTACCAGGTGTAGGCGGTGAAGTCGTCGAGCTGCCGGCCGACGTGCAGGACGGTGTCCCGCAGGGCGTGGTCCTGGGCGGTGCGATCGGCGTGTGCGACGATCACGGTGCGGTTGGGTTGAGTCCGCGCGATGTGTTCCACGATCGGCAACACGGTGGTGATTCCGGCGCCGGCACTGGCGAGCAGCAGCGGTCCGTCCAAGGGGTCGACGACGAAATCGCCTGCGGGGGCGCTCACCTCGAGTAGGTCGTGCACGTTGACGTGATCGTGCAGATGACTCGACACCTGCCCGTCCGGGGCGCCGTTGACCCCGCGGACTCGGCGGACGGTGATTTGCAGTCGATTGCCAAGGCCCGTCGACGAAACGGTGTACTGGCGCGGTTGCCGCTGCCCGTTGGGCAGATCCACGAACACGGACACGTACTGACCCGGGCTGATCGCCGGTAGTTCGCCGTCGTCGGCAGGCTCCAGGATGAGGGAGATCACGTCCTGGGTCTCCTCGATCCGTCGAACTACCCGATACGGGCGCAGTGGTCGACTGGGGTCCACCCCGGCTTGCTGGTAGAGGCGGGCCTCTTCGGCGACGAGTTGGGTGGCGAACAGCCAGTAGACCTCATTCCAGGCGTCCGCGATCTCGGGGGTGACCGCTTCGCCGAGTACTTCGCCAACAGCTCCGAGCAGGTGGTGGCCGACAATGGTGTACTGCTCGGGCCGGATGCCCAACGAGATGTGTTTATAGGCAATGCGTTCCAGGACATGATCAAACGGCGGGGCCGCGGGGTCGATCAGTTGAACGGCGTAGGCAACCACGGAGGCGGCCAGCGCCTTGGACTGTTCGCCGGTCGCCTGGTTGCCCTGGTTGAAGGTTCGCAGCAATTCCGGGTGTTCGGCGAACATCCGCGGATAGAACCGAGCCGTGATCTGCTCGGCATGAGCCGCAACCACTCCCGCGGTGGCGGCAACGACGGCGGTGGACCGGTCGGACAGCAACGATTCTCGACTGGTCAAGACTGTGGACGACATTTCCAACTACTTTCTGGTCAGGAATCGCTTCTTTGGATGACGTCCCATTGGTCATCATCCAGATAGGCCAACGCGGCCGGGAACAGACCGTTCTCCTCGCGGTCGATGTGATTGTTGAGCAGGGTGATCATCGGAGTGATCCGGGTCAGATCCCCGGCGGCGATCAGGTCGAGCTCCTCATCCAGCTCGTCATGTTCGGCGCACAGGGACGCGATATGGTCCGTGAACAATTCGTCCTTCTTCATCTCCGCGAACAGACCATCCTGTTCGCGCCGGGTATGCGGATGCAGTAACTCCGCGAGCACTTTTCCTGCGGTTTTGGCTGCTTCGATGTCGTGGTCGCGGAAGGCAACCTGCAGTGCGTAGGTGCTGTTCACGATGGCATCGTGTTCGGCGTTGAGTGTCGCGATCACCGGGATGTTGCGGCACCCGCAATAGCTGCACATTGCTACCAGCCCCGGCGTTTCGGCTCGGAGCCGATCGGTGCGCCGGGTCGGGCGGCGCTGCGGGAGCGGTAGACGATATACGGCCGGAAAAGATAGCCGATCGGCGCACTGAACGCGTGCACCAGCCTGGTGAACGGCCACAGCGCGAACAGCGCCATTCCGATCAGTGCGTGGATCTGGAAGGACAGCGGCGCCAGCGTCATGGCCTCGCCGTCGGGTTGCAGGATGAAGATCGACCGGAACCACACAGAGACCGTTTCCCGGTAGTTGTGTTCCTCGCCGATCAACCCGGATCCGATGAGTGTGGTGGCCAGCCCCGCAATAATCGCCAAGATCAGCACCGCGTACATGAGTTTGTCGTTCTTCGTGGTGGCCATGAAAACCGGGCCCTTGGTACGGCGCCGGTAGACGAGAATGCCAGCACCGAGCAGAGTGGCAATTCCGGCGATGCTGCCGAGCGCGACCGCCTGGATGTGGTACCCGGTTTGGCTCAGACCGAGGGCGCTGGTCCAGCTCGCGGGGATCAGCAGGCCGACGACATGACCGAAGATCACCACCAGGATGCCGAAATGGAACAGTGGGCTGCCGATCCGCAGCAGGCGACTCTCGTAGAGTTGGGAGGAGCGGGTGGTCCAGCCGAACTTGTCGTACCGATACCGCCACCAGGTGCCGACCACCAGGATCGCGATCGTGACGTACGGCACGATGTCCCAGAACACGGCGCCGACGTTCATGCCGGCTCCCCGCTCGTTCCTCGCAGGTTGCCGGCATCTGGCCCATGATTCGTTCGCTGGCGCTCACTCATCGGGTTCCTCCCCGAACTCCGATGGTCAGCGCGAACGGCTCGAGACCGACAGATTCGACGGGCGGCCCCTGCATGGCGAGCCTGCGGGCCTGGATCAGGTCAGCCGCCGTTGCCGGTGGCAGCGTTGCGGACACGGCCGCGATGACCCCCGCGTAGATCGGTGAGGAGCGCAGCAGTCCGTCGTGCAGCATGTCGATGGGTGTGCGGTGTTTGCGAAGTTGGTCGTAACCGGCTTCCTCGTCGACGGTGGCGGCGAATTCCAGCAGCACGGCCAGGTGGTCCGGCAATTCCCGGGCGGGCGGGATGACCCCGGCAGCTCGATACATATCCGAGAACGCCAGCAGGGCCATTCCTCGGTTTCTGGTGTCGCCGGCGGTGTAATACGTCAGGAACAGAGTGCGGCGGCGTTTCCAGTCGAACACCTCCGCGTACTGCACGGACGCCTCGATCAACGGCAGCGACCGCAGGTGGTCGACGGCCGCGGCAAGTGGCCGGCCCAAGTCCTGGGTGAGATCGACGATGGCCATTTCGATCAGGTCGAGTCGCCGATCCTGCTCCCCGTCGGGATAGGCGAGCAGCAAAGATGCTGCCTGCCAGACGATTCGCCGTTGACTCGGGTGAGACGGCCGTTGCCGCAGGAGTCTCATCGTTCATCCCCGGCGCCGGGGAGGCGGGGCGATCCCGGCCTTGGTGCGAACATCGTCTCGGGCGAACCCTTGCCGTCCCAGTTCAGCAGGTTCACCCGGGACGGCCGGGCCGCACCGACCCCGACGTCCTCGGATGTCTGCCGTTCCTTGAGCGCCTGGAACGACTCGACCGCCATCGGCACCGGTTGCCCGCTGGACTCGCCGAACGGTCCGGACCCGGTGGTGTACATGCCGGGACCGCCCTCGAAGTCGAGGGAGCACTCCGTCACGGTCTCCTCCAGTCGGTGCCCGTCGGTGGCATAGGCCGTCGGGATCACGTACCGGGACTCGTATTTGGCGATGGCCAGCAGTCGGTACATCTCGTACATGAGTTCCTCACCCATGCCAACGGACGCCGGGATCTCCGCTCGCGGTTCACGACCAAGGTTGATGTCCCGCATGTAGGCCCGCATCGCGGCGAGCTTTTTGAGAACACCGGTGACGACTGCGGTGTCGCCGGCACTGAACAGCCCGGCCAGGTATTCGATGGGAATGCGCAGCGCCTCGATGGCCCCGAACAGATTCTCCGGGTCCTCACCGTCGTGGCCGTCACGGCTGATCGCGTCGACCACCGGCGAGAGCGGCGGCACGTACCAGACCATCGGCATGGTGCGGTATTCCGGATGGAGCGGCAGGGCGATCCGGTAGGTCTTTGCCAGCGCGTAGACCGGTGATCGGCGAGCAGCGTCCAGCCATTCGTCGGAAATACCCGACGACCGTGCGCCCGCAATGACTTCAGGATCGTTGGGGTCGAGCATCACGTCGAGTTGCGCCTCGTACAGGTCGGTTTCGTTCTCCGTCGAGGCGGCCGCAAGCACTCGGTCCGCGTCGTACAGCACAAGTCCGATGTAGCGCAGCCGGCCGACGCAGGTTTCCGCGCACACCGTTGGCAGGCCAACCTCGATCCGGGGGTAGCAGAAGGTGCATTTCTCCGCCTTGCCGGTGCGGTGGTTGAAATAGACCTTCTTGTACGGGCAGCCGGTGACGCACATTCGCCAGCCCTTGCACTTGTCCTGGTCGACCAGCACGATGCCGTCCTCTTCGCGCTTGTACATCGCACCGGACGGGCAGGACGCGACGCAGGACGGGTTGAGGCAGTGCTCGCAGATCCGGGGCAGGTAGAACATGAAGGTCTGCTCGAGTTCCAGCTTCACCTGCTGGCTGACCTTGGCCAGAATGGGGTCACCGGCGAGGATCTCGGTGCTCCCGCCGAGGTTGTCGTCCCAATTGGCCGACCACTCCACCTTCATCGGCTCACCGGTGATCAGACTGCGGGGCGGCGCGACCGGCATCTGCTCGCCCAACGGCGCGCTGGTCAGGTTCTCGTAATCGTAGGTCCAGGGCTCGTAGTAGTCGTCGATGGACGGCATCTTCGGGTTCGAGAAGATCGTGACGAGCTTCTTGATCCGGCCGCCGGCGCGGAGCCGGAGCCGCCCGCGCTTGTCCCGGACCCAGCCACCGGCCCATTTCTCCTGGTCCTCGTAGGTGCGTGGATAGCCTTGCCCGGGACGGGTTTCCACGTTGTTGAACCACGCGTATTCGACGCCGGGTCGGTTGGTCCAGGCCTGCTTGCAGGTCACCGAACAGGTGTGGCAGCCGATGCACTTGTCCAGGTTCATCACCATCGACAGCTGAGCCAACACGCGCATCAGTACTGCACCTCCTGCGAGCGTCGGCGGACCATGGTGACCTCATCGCGTTGATTCCCGGTCGGCCCGAGATAGTTGAAAGCAAAGGACATTTGCGCATAACCGCCCGCCAGATGACTGGGCTTGACGAGCAGTCGGGTCAGCGAATTGTGGATCCCGCCGCGGTTTCCGTTGGTCTCCGACAGCGGGACATCGATGGTGCGTTCCTGGGCGTGGTGCACGAAGACCGTGCCCTCCGGCATCCGATGGGAAATGATCAACCGCAGCACCATGACGCCGTTGCGGTTCACCGCCTCCACCCACTCGTTGTCCTTGGCGCCGATCTTGGTGGCGTCCTGCGGGCTCATCCACATCGTCGGGCCACCACGGGACAGCGACAGCATGAACAGGTTGTCCTGGTATTCCGAGTGAATCGACCACTTCGAGTGCGGCGTCAGATACCGCACACACAGGCCGATACCTTCGGTGGTGGAACCGATCTGCGGTTCGTCGAACAAGGCGGCCATATCCAGCGGCGGCCGGTAGACCGGCAATTGCTCGCCGAGTTCCTCGATCCAGTCGTGGTCGAGGAAGAAGTGCATCCGCCCGGTGAGGGTGTGCCAGGGCTTGAGCTCCTCGACGTTGACCGTGAACGGGGCGTACCGGCGGCCACCGGTCTCGCTGCCGGACCACTCCGGGCTGGTGATCACCGGGACCGGCCTGGCCTGGCAGTCCGCGTAGCTGACGCGTTTCTCCTCGCTGCCCTCGGACAGGTGGGTCAGCCGGCGCCCGGTGCGGCGTTCCAGTTGCTTGAAGCCCTCCGTTGCCAGCCGACCATTGGTGGTGCCGGACAAGGTGAGCACCGTGTCGCACATCTTGACCGCGGTGTCGATCGCGGGCCGACCTGCCCCCGCCCCGTGATTCATCACACCGTGCTTGGCGGCCAGGTCCTTGACCTCGACGTCGGGAAAGACGGTGATGCCCTTGGTGGTCAGTCCGAGGGTATCCACCAACGGCCCGAGGGTTTCCCATTGTTCGGCCAGCGCCGGGTAGTTGCGGGTGACCACTGCGATATTGGCCATTGTCTTGCCGGGCACCGGGATTTCACCGGTGGTCCGCCAGTCGTTCTCGGTCCCACCGCGGGTAGGCGGTCTCACCTGGCGTGTCGTGTTGCATGGGCATCATCACCACATCCCGGCGCACCCCCAGGTGGATCTTGGCGAGCCGGCTGAACACCCGGGCGATGGTGTGGAAGGCGTCGAAATCCGACCGGGCCTCCCACGGTGGGTCGATGGCGGGGCTGAAGGCATGCACGAACGGGTGCATGTCCGTTGACGAGAGGTCGTTCTTCTCGTACCAGGTGGCGGCCGGCAGCACGATGTCGGACAGCAGCGTGGTTGACGTCATGCGGAAATCGATGGACAGCATCAGGTCGAGCTTGCCCTCGGGAATCTCGTCGGTCCAGGCGATGTCGTTCGGTCGGAGCTCCGGGACGGTCGGCGTGGCCCGCAGATTGTTCCGGGTGGTGCCGAGCAGGTGCTGCAGGAAGTACTCGTTGCCCTTGCTGGACGAACCAAGCAGATTGGCCCGCCAGGCGGTCAGTACCCGTGGCCAGTTTCCTGGGTCGTCCGGTTCGGTCACCGCGAGCTTCAGGCCGCCCGAGGCCAGTTGCTGCGCAACGTAGTGCGGCACGGGCGTGCCGGCGGCGTCGGCCTCGTCGGCGACATCGAGGCTGCTGCGGTCGAATTGCGGGAAGAACGGCATCCAGCCCATCGCCACCGACGCGGCCAGCACATCCATGGTGTGTTTGCCGGCGAACCGACCGCGGCCGAGCGGGGTGGACAGGGCGTCCGCCCGGTAGCCGTCATAGCGCCACTGGTCCGTGTGCGTGTACCAGTACGCGGTGCCGATCATCTGCCGTGGCGGCCGGACCCAGTCGGTGGCGCCGGCCATGGTCGCCCATCCGGTGATCGGCCGGCACTTCTCCTGGCCGACGTAGTGCGCCCAACCGCCGCCGTTGCGGCCCATCGACCCGGTGAGGATCAGCATCGCCAGAATGGCGCGGTAGGTGGCGTCGCCGTGGAACCACTGGCAGATCCCGGCCCCCATGATGATCATGGAACGGCCACCGGACTCCTCGGCGTTGTGTGCGAATTCCTGCGCGACCCGGACGACCTGCGACGCGCTCACCCCGGTGATCGATTCCTGCCAGGCCGGGGTGTACGGCTCGGACGGGTCGTCCCAGCCGGTCGGCCAGATACCCGGTAGTCCGGGTCGGTGGACCCCGTACTGGGCCAGCATCAGGTCGAACACAGTGCAGCAGAGGACATTTCCCACCCGGCGGACCGGGATCCCGCGGGTGAGCACCTCGGCGTGCCCGTCCGGGGTGTCGAACCGCGCCAACTTCAGTGTCGCCGTCCCAGCTGGGTCGCCGAGCACCGTCAGTTGCGGCACGATCTCACCGAGGTCGAGATTCCATTTGCCGACCCCGGAATCGGTGTACCGGAAGCCGAGAGATCCATTGGGCACCACGATCTCACCGGTCCGGCCGTCGATCAGCACCGGCCTGAACGCGGCTCCCTCGGTGTCGTCGCCGAGGTCGGCCGCAGTCAGGTTCTTCCCGGTGACATAGGCACCGTCGCGTTCCTCCAGTTGCACCAGGAACGGCAGGTCCGAGTATCTCTGCAGGTAGTCGACGAAGAATGGTGTCCGCTTCTCGACGAGGAATTCGGACAGGATGACGTGCCCCATCGCCATCGCCATGGCACCGTCGGTCCCGGGCGCGCACGGCATCCATTCGTCGGCGAATTTGGTGTTGTCCGAGTAGTCGGGGCTGACGGACACGACTTTCGTTCCCCGGTAACGAACCTCGGCCATCCAATGGGCATCCGGGGTGCGGGTGACCGGGACGTTCGAGCCCCACATCATCAGGTACGAGGCGTCCCACCAGTCACCTGATTCCGGGACGTCCGTCTGGTCACCGAACACCTGTGGTGAAGCCACCGGCAGATCTGCGTACCAATCGTAGAAGGACGTCATCGCGCCGCCCAGCAATTCGATGAACCGTGACCCGGCCGCGTGGGACACCATCGACATCGCCGGGATCGGCGAGAAGCCGGCGATTCGGTCCGGTCCGTATCGGGCGATGGTGTGCACGTGGGCGGCCGCGGCGATCTCGGCCGCCTCGTCCCAGCCGATCCGGATCAGACCGCCCTTGCCGCGGGCCCGGTGATACTTCCGGCGTCGGTCCGGGTCGTCCTGGATCTCGGCCCAGGCGAGCACCGGGTCGCCCAACCGAGCCCTGGCCTCCCGGAACATCTCGATCAGCACCCCGCGGGCATACGGGTAGCGGACCCTGGTCGGTGAGTAGGTGTACCAGGAGAAGGCGGCCCCCCGCGGGCAACCACGGGGTTCGTAGTCCGGGCGGTCGGGACCCACTGTCGGATAGTCGGTTTCCTGGGTTTCCCAGGTGATGATGCCGTCCTTGACGTACACCTTCCAGGAACACGAGCCGGTGCAGTTCACCCCGTGCGTTGATCGCACGACCTTGTCGTGGCTCCACCGGTCCCGATAGAAGACGTCCCCCTCTCGACCACCGGTCTTCGTCACCGTCCGCAGATCCGCCGAGACGTCACTGCGGGTGAAGAACCGGCCGCTGCGAAGAAGGAGATCCTCGACCGCCCCGTCGGTGCCGGGTCGAACACTCATCTGATCTGCTTTCCCTTTGACGGACATGCACTTTCACGTCTTGACTGACGTCTTCACCGGTGTTGTCGACCGGCCGGGCAGCCGCCACGCCGTGTACAGCAGGGCCAGCAGGCTGACCAGGCTGAGCAGCGCGAGACCGGTGGTGTAGTCATTGCCGGCGGAATCGTAGGTCGCGCCCATCACCAACGGCGGGAAGAAGCCGCCCAAACCACCTGCGGCACCGACGATCCCGGTCACCGCACCGACCCGATCCGGCGGCGAGGACAACGCCACCCAGGCGAAAACCCCGCCGGTACCGATGCCGAGGAAGAAGGCCATCGCGATGAACGTCGCCCCCGCCGCGAGCTCCGGGGCGGGCTGCAGCAACACCACCGCCGCCATCACCGCAGTACCGGCCAGCGAGATCATCACCACGATCTTCGGGTGGATCCGGTCCGACAGGATCCCGCCGATCGGCCTGGCGACGACCGCAGCGATAGCGAACCCGGCCGTTCTGGCGCCGGCGTCGGTGAGCGAGAAGTCGTAGATCGTCTTGAGATAGGTCGGTAGATAGGTGCTGAACGCGACGAAACCGCCGAACGCCACCGCATAGAGGAACGCCATTTGCCAGGTGATCTTCAATTTCGCGGCGGCCGCCAATTTCGGCAGCACGGCACCGGTATTCGGGTGCCAGTCCGGCGAATCCTTCATCCGCATCCACACCAGCAACGCGGTCAGCGCAAGAGCCACCGCGATGATGACGTGCGCCGGGACGTATCCGAACCAGATCGACGAAACGCGGCGTGAAGAAGGCCGACAGTGCGGTGCCGCCCATCCCGGCACCGAAGACGCCGGTGGCGAATCCGCGACGCGCCGGTTCGTACCAGGCCTTCGCGAACGGGATGCCGATGGCGAACGTCGTACCGGCGATGCCGAGGAAGAATCCGAAGACGCAGCAACAGCACGATAGGAATCGATGGAACCGGCGAACGCCACCAGCAGCACCGGCGCGATGCTCACCAGCGAAATGACGGTGAACATGACCCGGCCGCCGTAACGATCGGTCAAGGCACCGACCGGAATACGCCCGACCGACCCGACCAGGATCGGGGTGGCCACCAGCAGCGCAGCCTGACTGCTGGTCAGCGACATTGCCTTGGTGTAGGTCGACGACAACGGGCCGATGAGATTCCAGGCCCAGAAGTTGATCGCGAACGTCCAGGTCGCCAGGGCGAGGTTGACGCCCTGGCCGGGCGCCTTTGCCGGCTGCGTCGCCCCAGGACCGGGCGCTCGGCCGTCCGTCACCACGAGGCCGTGACGAAGCTGGCGCGGCGAACTCTGTGGCGTGCGAAAGCTGACACGGCAGGGCCTCTCTCAACGCTGAGATGATCTTGGACTGCGTCCGACGCTAGAGAGGTCGACAGCAATCCCGAAGGGCCGAAGGTCCCGGAGCCCGGGCGAGGCTCACCACTGGAAGGAAATGACCCGGGCGGTCTCCACGACCCGGGCGCTGGCGACAGCCAGAAAGATCTGGGCGCCGAGACATTCTCGAACGTGGCTACGACCCTACGGCGGCGGCGGCGTTTCCCAGGCGGCTGTCAAACGTCAGCACTGTTGAGACAACTCGCTTCCAGTGCCCGCGTCAAGGGCACGTGGTCGACAACCTGGCCCGTTGACTCGCCTATGGTCAGAACCACCGCTCCAGAATCTGCGCGACCCCGTCCTCATGGTGGTGTGCGCCGACCTCCGTTGCGATCGCGGCGACGTCGGGATGCGCATTGCCCATCGCGACGCCGAACCCCGCCCAGTGCAACATTTCCAGGTCGTTCGGCATGTCGCCGAAGGCGATCACGTCCTTCGGGTCGATCCCCCACCGACCGGCCAGCGCCGCCAGTGCCGAGCCCTTGTTGACCCCGGCCGCGGCCACCTCGATCAGACCATCGTCGGTGGAGTAGGTGATGTGCACCGAATCGGCCCCGGCGGCGCGGGCGGCTAAGGCAAGAGAGCGGGAATCACCGGTCCCGCGGACCAGCAGCTTGGCCGCCGGCTCGGCGAGCAGCGTCGCCCGATCGGCGCGCTGAAAGTACCCGAACGCCCACGGGTGCACGTAGTGCTCCTCGGCGATACAGGCCTGAATCGTCACGCCGAGCCGCTCGACGGCGATGGCGAACTCGTCGGTCTGCTCTTCCAGCGACCCGACGAAGTTCTGCATCGTCAGCGGGCTCAACGGGGATGAGGCGATGATCTCGCCGGCCGCGATGTCGTAAACGATGGCGCCGTTCATGCAGACGGCGGTTCCGGTGAAGCCGGCGTCGATCACCGGACCGAGCCACCAGATCGGCCGGCCGGTGGCGATCACCACCCGCGCGCCGGCCTCCCCCGCGCGGCGCAGGGCGTCGATGTTCCGCTGGCTGACCTTGTTGCCCGACTCGTCGAGCAGGGTGCCGTCCATGTCGGTCACCACCATCACCGGTGCCGGACCCGCAGCAACGCGGCGCTGCCGGGCGCTTTCACCGTGGCCGGGCACTACGCCTCCGGCAGAGTCGGGGCGCACCGATGGCGGGTCGAACGAGGGAACGGTCACCAGGTCATTGTCGCCTGCCGGACCGACAGCCCGTACCGAACTCGACCACGGCTAGTCGCCTAACCCACTATCGACTGGCCCGTCTCGTATCTTCGCGGGTGTCGGCAGGGTCCAATGGTGGCGAATCGATCGCCGCAGTTGGCCGATCGATATTCGATTACTGCTTGCCGGCGTTCGGGCCCCACTTGGTCAGCACGGCGGCCTCGACGATGGTGGCGACCGCGTACAGGATGATCGAACTCATCACGGCCAGCACCACGATCGTCCAGACCCCGCCGTAGTTGCCGGAGCCCTTGTAGCCGCTCAGCACGCCGCCCATGCCGTCGAAGCCGACCAGCCACTCGGCCAGCATCGCGCCGACGATGGCGCCGGGCACCGAGATCCGGACCGAGGCGAAGAACTGCGGCAGTGCCGACGGGATCCGCACCTTGGTCAGTTCGGTGACCGATGTCCCGCCGTTGACCCGGATCACGTCCAGCGCCTGCGGGGACGCGTTGCGCAGTCCCAGCACGATGTTGACCAGGGCCGGGAACAGCACCACGATCGCGGCGATGACGGCGATCGCCGAGGTTGCCCTGACCGAAGATCAGCAACAGCACCGGTGCCATCGCGACCAGCGGCACCGACCTGAGCAGCAGCGCGATCGGCATGAACGCGAACTCGAACGGCTGGTACAGCACGAACAGCGACCGCGATGACGGTCGCCGCCACCATGCCGGCGACGAAGCCGATGCCCGCGTCGACCAGGGTGGTGCCGAGTGCGGCGAAGCGCCTCCGACCGGGCGTCCTGCGCCGTCAGCGACGCCGGCCGCACGCCCTTGGGCGGGTCGCTGGAGAACAGGTAGTTCCACACGTCGAACGGCGTCTTGCCGACGAAGGACGACACGTCGAAGACCCGGAGCAGCAACGCCCAGATGGCGACCAGCACCACCAGCGCGACGACCACCGTGACGACGGCGGACACCACCCGGCGGGCGACCAGTGAGCGGCCGGAACCGTCGGTCGGAGTCCTGCGGGCTGCGGACGGTGTCGCCGGGTCCGGCGATCGATCGTCTGTGCGTCATCCGGGCCGCGCTCCCGGCGAATCGGAGCCGGTGGTCCACGGTGTCACGAACCGGGCGACCAGGCCGACGAGGAAGTACCCGAGGCCGGCGATTCCGCCGCAGACCAGCGCGAGGTACCAGAGTTTCGGCGCATCGGACTGGGTCTGGGCGGCGATCAGTGCCCGGCCGATCGTCGAATCACCGCCACTGCCAAGGTATTCGGCCAGCACCGCACCGAGAAATGCTGCCGGCGCGGCGATCTTCAGGGCAGCGAACAGGCTGGGCAGTGCGGCGATCAACTGCACCTTGCGCAGCTGGGTCCATTTCGTGCCGCCGTAGGCCTTCACCAGATCCAGGCTGGTCCGCGGGGCGGCCCGCAACCCGAGCAGGCAACCGACCACCGTGGTGAAGAAGACACTCAGCGCCGCCAGCACCACGGAGGCGCCGTTCGGCGACGTCCGGCCGGACACGATCACCAGGATCGGGCCGATCGCGACCAGCGGAATGCAGTAGGTGACGATCGCGATCTGGTTGACGATCTCGGCCAGGAACGGCAGCAGCAGCACCAGCACGGACAACGCGATCGCGGCCAGGTTGCCCCAGAAATAGCCTTCGACCGCCGCGGTGATGGTGGATTGCGCGTTGTTCCAGGTCGTCTGCCACTGCGCCGGGTCCAGGAAGAGCGAGAAGACCTCCAGCGGACTGGGAATCGCGTTGCTGTCCTGGTACAGCGTCTGGGACGCGATCCACCAGACCACGATGATGATGACGGTGCCGATCAGCCCGCCGACCCACGGCGGCGCATCCTCCCACCAGCGACGTCTTGCCGGTCGGGTTGGCGCCGGGCACCATGCCGGGTGACGGAATACGACCGGGCGCCGAGCAGCGCCCGGTCCTCCTCCAGTTCGGACTCGTTGATGTTGCTCATCAGTGATCGGCCCCGGCCGCGCCGCCCCGGCCGAACAGGATCTCCGACAGCTGGTCGGCGTAGGCGTGAAACTCCGGGCTGCGCATCATGTCCGGTGTCCGCGGCCGGGGCAGGTCGATGGGCACCACCTCGGCGACCCGGCCGGGCCGCGGGCTCATCACGGCCACCACGTCGGACAGGAAGACCGCCTCGGAGATGCCGTGCGTGACCATCAGGGTGGTGGCGGGTTTTTCGGTCCAGATCCGCAGCAGCTCGACATTCAGCCGCTGCCTGGTCATGTCGTCGAGGGCGCCGAACGGCTCGTCGAGCAGCATCACCGTCGGCTTGACCACCAGGCAGCGGGCGATCGCCACCCGCTGCCGCATGCCGCCGGAAAGCTGTGCCGGCTTGGCCTTTTCGAATCCGTTCAGTCCGACCAGCGAGATCAGGTCCTCGATCAGGCCCTTCTCCGGTTTGATCCCGGCCACCTCGAGCGGCAACGCAATATTGCTGGTGACGGTGCGCCACGGCAGCAGCGCCGCCTCCTGGAAGGCGATGCCCAGCTCGTGGTTGCGTTGGATCTCGTTGGTGGACTGGCCGTTGATCAGCGCCCGGCCCGAGGTCGGTGTCTCCAGCCCGGCGAGAATCCGAGCACGGTGGACTTCCCGCAGCCCGACGGCCCGAGCAGCGACAGAAAGGAATTCTGCTTCGTGCCGAGATTGGTGTCGGCGAGCGCCGTCACGGTCTTCCGGCCGAGGGTGAATTCCTTGCTCAGTCCCTGGATGTCGATGCCGGTCGCCGCCCACGGCTCCGCCGCCGGATCGGTGGTCGAGATCGCCCGCCGGACCCGTGGCGGCACGTCGGCCGATCCTAGGTCGACATCCTGGTCGGGCATCAGTTCGCTCATCGACACCGTCCACCTTCCTGCGCTGGGGGAAATGGGCGACCAGTCACCCGGTGATCAGGCTGGGATTGTCGGCGTAGATCTCGTTCAGCATGCGACAGGTCGAACAGGTCGTCGGCGGTGATGGTGATGCCGATCTCGCCGAGCGCGCGTGATGATCTGGCGCCTGCAGCTCCTCGGTCAGCGTGAACAGCCCGTTGGCCTTGGTGTCCGCCGACACGATCAACTCGTTCTGCGCGATGGCCTGTTCGGTCTGGCCGGCCAGGTCGAGGCCGAGGTCCTTGCCGTAGGTGTTGACGGCCAGCGCGGCGGCGCCGGCCGGGTCGGCGACCGCGTCCGTCCAGCCGAGGATCTCGGCGACCAGGAAGGCCTTGAGCATGTCCCGCTGGGTGTCGATGGTTTCCTGCAGCACGGTGTAGGTCTCCGACGTCAGCGGCAGGCCGTTGTCGGCGAAGGACAGCGTGACCGGGGTGAATCCCTGCGCCTTGACCAGGAACGGCTCGTTGGTCAGGAAGGCCATGAAGCCGTCGACCTTGCCTCTCGGTCAGCGGCGTCGGTTCGTACTGCACGACGACCTGGGTCAACGAGGCCGGGTCGACGTTGTTGGCCTTGAGGAAGCCGTCGAAGATCTGCTGGTTGGTGCCGGCCTGGATGCCGATGGTCTTGCCGGCCAGGTCCGCCGACGGTCCGGATCGGCTTGCCCTACTCCAGCGACAGGATGCAGAACGGGTTCTTCTGGAAGGTGCTGGCGATGACCTTCAGCGGGGCGCCCTGCTCGCTGATGAACCGGGCCGTCGCGTCCGGCGCCGAGACGCCGACGGTGACGTTGCCGGCGGCGACCAGCGCGTCCGCGCTGTCCACCGGGCCGGTGACCAGATCGACCGCGGTGAACCCGGCGTCGGTGTAGTAGCCCTTGGAATCGGCGAAGTACTCGCCGCCGAACTCGATGTTCTTGATCCAGGACAGCTGCAGCGAGATGCTGCCGTTGGAGCCGGGGGCGATCGCCGTGGACGCCGCCGCACCTCCCGATGCCGCCGCAGCTGGAACCGCTGCGCGGCCGGCAGCGCTGGCGGTGGAGGACGTCGCGGTGGTCGTGCCCGACGAGCAGGCGGCCAGCCCGACCCCGGCGACCCCGAGACCCGCCAATCGGAGGAACGATCGGCGAGCTGGCCAGCCGGCTGGCGATCTGCCGGGCGGACTGCGGGTCGACAGCGGTCATGTAGATGATCTCCTGGCTCGTCGGAGGTACGGCGGTCATGGACGCGTGCTGACATTGCGACCGGTCCGCCGTCGGGTCCGACTAAGCGTGATCGACGAGGAACGAAGTACCGATCGACGACTGCGACCGTCGTGGCCCTGCGTGAGCAGCGGCTGCAGCAATCGGGTCAGCTAAGGGTGAATCTAAGGACGGTGATGACGTCCGGGATGACCGTCGGGTTACGAGGTCGTTGCGGCCGCAACTACTTGCTCGCTTGCGCGGCCGGACGACCGGTCGTGTGCCGCCGTTTGCCAGGCCGCGCTGACCGGCGCCAAGCGCGTGATGCGGCGAAAGTGGTTGTCAGGCAACGGGCGACGGTGCCCGCGCCGTCCAGTTCGAACCGGCTGCCGGCCGGCAGCACCGGTTCGGTCGGGGCGCTGCATGCCGAGCAGCGCAACGGTGTCGAGCACCCGGGCCGCGCCGATCAGGCCCGGCAGGCTCGTGGTGCCCGGGTCCGTCAGGTCGAGGTCCTCGACCAGCAGCAGCCGTGTCGCCCTGCGCGCGACCGACAACGTTGACCGGATGGCGCCACCGGTCTCGCCGGTGCGACCGAGCACCAGGGTTTCCCGCAGGCAGGCAACGGCGCCCGCGCCGCAGCTCGATGATGGTGCTGCGCCGGACATTGGCCCCGTTGGCGACGACGAACGGTTCGCCGGCCCAGATCAGCACGCCGCCGTCGGCCACCGTGATCCGGACCGTCCAGGACGACGCGACGCCGTCCGCGTCATAGGCGACCGTGCCGGCCGTCTCGACGATTTCCAGCCAGGCACCCGGCCCGACGTCGATCTCGATGTCGACGTGATCACCGCCGAGCAGCAGCGCCGGTGGTCGCCACCAGACCGATCCGGGCGCCGTCCTCGGCGACTCGCAGCAGCCGGGGGCTGATCGGGCCGCCGGTCAACGTCAGCCGGGCCCGGCCCGGCGCGGCCTGTACCCCGATGCGGGTCACGCGTGGGTGTGCCCGGCGTGCTCGTGGTCGGTGGTCGCGTGGCCGTCGTCCTGCGCTTGCCCGTGATCGTGGCTGTGCTCGGCGGTGCCGTCCGTCGTGCCGGTGCACGTGCGCCGTGCCGCCCTCGTCGGCGTGGCTGTGCGGGGCCATCGGTCCGGGATCGACGGCGACATGGCTGCCGGACCGGAACACCGCGAGCACCCCGCGCAGCCAGCCGGTCAGCTCGTCGATCGAGGCCCGGTCCAGCCGGGACAGCCCGATCACCGGGCGCCCGTCGCGGGCGGCCCGCCCGTCGGCGACCATCTGCGGCACGTCGACCCCGACATAGGGTCCGAGGTCGGTCTTGTTGACCACCAACAGGTCTGCCCGGCCGATCCCGGGTCCGCCCTTGCGGGCGACGTCGCCGCCGCCGGCCACGTCGAGCACGAAGATCTGCGCGTCGACCAGCGCCGGCGAGAACGTCGCGGTGAGGTTGTCGCCGCCGGATTCGACGAGCACGACGTCCAGCGGTGCGAAGTCCGCCTCCAGGTCCTCGACCGCCAGCAGGTTGGCGGTGACGTCGTCGCGGATGGCGGTGTGCGGGCAGGCACCGGTTTCGACGGCCCGGATCCGCTCCGGGTCGAGCACGCCGGCCGAGCGCAGGAAGCGGGCGTCCTCGTCGGTGTAGATGTCGTTGGTGATCACGCCGAGGCTCAGCTCGCCGGCCAGTTCCCGGCAGATCAGCGCGATCAGCGACGACTTCCCGGTGCCGACCGGGCCGGCGACGCCGAGCCGCAGGGTCTGCCGCTGCGCTTCCGGCCGGGTCGGCTCGGCGGTGGACTGAAAGCGGAGATATCAGGCACGGAACAACCTCTGGCTCGTGATGGCATGGATCTCGGCCCACTGCTCGATCAGCGGCGCACCGAAGGCTGGCATCTGCTCGATGTCGGTCAACTGCGCCAGGTCGTCGACCATACGCTCGATGTCCGGCGCCGGCGGCCATCACCCAACCGATCGTGACGACCGGGTCGAGCGGTTCGAGCTTGAGGGTGGCCGCGGCGACGGTCTGCGCGTCGTCATACCCGATCAGCCGGACCAGCTGCGCGGCGGACAGCCCGGCCAGCGCGGCCGCAACGCCGAGCACCACCGCGCGCCCCGGCCGGCCGATCGCCGCCAGCGCGGCCGCGCCGGCGGTGTCCGGCCACAGCCTGCGGACCAGCCGGGCGTACCCCCGGCCGAGCAGCACCGACGTCTCCCGCAGCGCGGGGCTGATCGTCCTGGCCCGCCACGCGGCGTCCACCTCCCGCAGAGCCTCGAGGAGCTCGACCCCCGGCCCGCTCCCGCGCGGATCAGCTTCCACAGTGCGGCCTGCTTCGGGGACAGCCTCGCCTTCCACACCGCCCTGCCCGCGCGGATCAGCTTCCACAGCGCGGCGCGGCGGGGAAGACGGTCGCCTTCCACAGCGCCCTGCCCGCGCGGATCATCTTCCACAGCGCGGCCGAACTCGTTGGCTCGCGCCCCACGAGTCACAGGTGGGGCGAGTTGATCCGCGCGGCCCCGGGGTGCCGTCATCGCGTCCACCGTTCGAGCCCGGGCGACGACGGCCGCGCCCGCCTCCACCGCGGTCACCGTGCGCAGCCGGGCCCTGATGTAGGACGGCACGTCCGACGGCTCCAGCCCGCCGCGCAACGCCGGCTCCAGCCCCGCGGACTGGGTGTGCGCCCCGGTCGGCAGCCGGGCGTCCGCCAGCAGCATCATCATCAGCTCGCTCGGGCCGGCACTCGTCACTGCAGCAGCCTATGTCGGCCCACCGAATGATCGATCCGGCGGTAAGGGCCCTGTGCGCGTACTTCGAAGGGCCACTCCTGACGGATCGATCACCAAGCGAATCGATCAGCGTCGCCAGCCGGCATCGACCAACGCTCGCCGACCCGCCGGACGCTCGCCAGCGCGGTCGCCGAAGAAGGACCGTCCCATGATCGCGAACCACCTTCCAGCCGTGCCTGGCGAAGCCCTCCAGCCGCTGCACGTCCTTGTCGAACTGGCCGGTGTCCCGGCGATGCTGGTCGCCGTCGTACTCGACAATGACCCGCCACTGTCCGGTACACCAGGTCACCGCGACCGATGAACCTGCCCGCCGCGCAGTCGAAGACGTCCGGCATTGACCTCCGGTTCGGGGAGCCCGGCGTCCACGATCGCCAGCCGCAGCAACGTTTCGGGCCGGGATTCCGCCCCATGCCGGATGAGCTCGAACTGCACGAGCTGCCGCACTCTTGCCGCGACCGCGGAAGAGCTCCACCCGCTCGCTGCAGCTGCGCGCAACGACGCCCACGGGCGCTCGTCCCAGCGGATCGGCGAATTCCGGCTCGCAGGATCAGCGCATCACCGACCGCAACCAGATCGTGCAGTGACAGTCACGCAGGCGAGCTGGCAGAACAGGGTCGCCGGGTCGACCACCGGCAGTCCCTGCCGGACAACCACCTTCGTCAATCGGTCCGTGACCTCGTGACCGACCGTCCCTGTGCGTCGCGGGCCACGATGCGGCGCCCGGACGCTCACGTGCACCGACTGGTCGGTGGGCATCCGCGGTAGAGCCAGCGGCCAGAGTCTCGCCGCCGTGACGTGACTGAAGAACGCACCCTCCGGGAGCACCAGTCCGAGAGCGCGGCAGCGGGCGATGAGCAGATGATCGACAGTCGTCGCAGTCCAAGGTGCGGCGAGACCGCTTGCTTCCCCTGGTGACTCTACGGCCGCTCGGGCCACGCGGACGCCTCGAAAGGGCCGATCCAGATCCTGACCGCGCAGGCGTTTGCGGCCGAGTCCGATCGAACGACCCTGCGCGACGGTGAATGGTTCCGTCGCCAGTTCAGGCGGCAGTGCTCGGCGCGGACCGACGGGCATGGCGGCATGTTCGCCGATCCGCCTTCGTGGACCGATGGTTTGTCCCCAACAGACCCAAGAACGGCCGAGTTGTCCCCAGCCCAGAAATCCATCCGACGCTAGTGGTCCTCCACCTGCCGGGCGAAGGGCCGCTAGCGACGGATCGATTCCGGGTGGCTCTAGAACATCGCATAGAGCTGGGCGAGGGGGAGCCATTCGGCCGGGGCGGGCACCACGACGTCGCCGTCGATGGAGATCTCGAAGGTCTCCGGCTTGATGACGATGTCCGGCAGCGCGTCATTGTTGATCATCTGCGCCTTGCCGACGTCCCGGGTGGGTTTGACCGCAGACAAGCTTGCGCTTCAACCCGAGTCGCGCGGCGAGCCCGTCCTCGATCGCGAACGGCGAGACGAAGGACAGCGACAGCTCGGCCCCGATGGTGTCGGTCAGCGCCGGCCGCATCAGCACCGGCTGCGGGGTCGGGATGGACGCATTCGGGTCGCCCAACGCACCCCAGACCAGCCCGCCGCCCTTGAGCACGACCGCCGGCCGGATGCCGAAGAACTTCGGCTCCCAGAGCACCAGGTCGGCCAGCTTGCCCGGCTCGACGGACCCGATCTCGTCGTCGATACCGTGCGAGATCGCCGGGTTGATGGTGTATTTCGCGATGTACCGCTTGGCCCGGAAGTTGTCCGCCGGCATGCCGCCGCCGATGATCGCCGCCGCCGTCGTGCCTTCATCACGTGCGCGACCTGCCAGGTCCGGCAGATCACCTCGCCGATCCGGCCCATCGCCTGCGCGTCCGACGACGTCAGCGAGATGGCGCCCATGTCGTGCAGGATGTCCTCGGCGGCGATCGTTGTCGCCCGGATCCGGGACTCGGCGAACGCGAGATCCTCTGGCACAGCAGGGTTCAGGTGGTGGCAGACCATCAGCATGTCGAGATGCTCGGCGACCGTGTTCACGGTGTGCGGCAGGGTCGGGTTGGTCGAGCCGGGGATCACATTCGGCAGCCCGGCCAGCGTCAGGATGTCCGGCGAATGCCCGCCGCCGGCGCCCTCGACGTGGAACGCGCTGATCGACCGGCCGGCGATCGCCGCGATGGTGGACGCGACGTAGCCGGCCTCGTTCAGCGAGTCGGAGTGCAGCGCGACCTGCAGGCCCCACTCGTCGGCGCCGCGCAGCGCGGCGTCGATGGCGGCCGGGGTGGAGCCCCAGTCCTCGTGCACCTTGTAGCCGCCGGCGCCGGCCAGCGCCTGCTCCTTGAGCCCGGCCATCGACACCGTGTTGCCCTTGCCGAGCAGCAGCAGGTTGATCGGGTACGGGTCGATGGAGCGGTGGATCTTCTCCAGGTGCCAGGCGCCGGGCGTGACGGTGGTGGCCTTGGTGCCCTCGGACGGCCCGGTGCCGCCGCCGCCCAGGGTGGTCAGCCCGGTGGCCAGTGCCTCGACGATCTGCGACGGCGAGATCAGGTGCACGTGGGTGTCGATGCCGCCGGCGGTGAGGATCTTGCCCTCGCCGGAGATGACGTCCGTCGACGGCCCGATCTGCAGCAGCGGGTGCACCCCGTCGGCGACATCGGGGTTGCCGGCCCGGCCGATCGCGACGATCCGGCCGTCCCGGATGCCGACGTCGGCCCGGACGATCCCCCAGTGATCGAGCACGATCGCGTTGGTGATGACGGTGTCCGGTGCGCCGTCGGCCCGGGTGGTGCTGCCCTGCGCCATCGACTCGCGGATCGACTTGCCGCCGCCGAAGACGGCCTCCTCGCCGCCGGCCGTGAGGTCCTGCTCGACCTCGATCCACAGGTCGGTGTCGCCGAGCCGAACCTGGTCGCCGACCGTCGGGCCGTACAGCGCGGCGTACTCCGAACGCGGGATCTGCACCATTTAGAGCTCCTGCTCGGACGCGGTCTTGATCTGGATACCGGCGATGATTCGGTTGCCCTTGAAAGCCACGGCTGCCGACCTCTCGTGACGCGCCCGGCTCGAACCGGCGCGACGTGCCGGACGGGATGTCCAGCCGGAACCCGTGCGCGGCGGCCCGGTCGAAGTCCAGCGACGGTGTTGGCGTCCGGCAGATGCAGATGGGAGCCGATCTGGATGGGCCGGTCGCCGGTGTTGACGATCACCAGCTCGATCCGCTCGGCGGCGGTGCGGTCGGCGTTCAGCTCGATGAAGCCCGGCGCCGTGCGGATCGCGCCCGGCCCGGAGGATGACGTGGAAGCCATGGGAGAGATGCCTTTCCGGATCGTCAGGCGATCGGCTGGTGGATGGTGACGAGCTTGCGACCGTCGGGGAATGTCGCTTCCACCTGGACGTCCGGCAGCATCTCGGCGACCCCGTCCATCACCTGGTCCCTGGTCAGCACCTCACGGCCCTCGACCATCAGGTCGGCCACCGTCCGGCCGTCCCTGGCCCGCTCGATCACCCAGGTGGTCAGCAGCGCGACGGTCTCCGGGTAGTTGAGTTTGACGCCGCGGGCCAGCCGGTCCCTGGCCACCATGCCGGCGACGGACAGCAGCAGCTTTTCGGTGTCGGCGGGGGTCAGATGCACCGGTGCCTCCTCGTTGGGGACCCCACTGTCGGGTCCGAACCAGTAGCAATGAAACACGTCGCGCCGGCAACCTGGTCAACGGGTCCACTCCTGACCGCAACCAGCCACCGATCCGGAGGATTGTGCATCAGACATGTGTCGGTTGCGTGTCGCAGGACCAGGCGACGCCACCTCGAGAGAAGAGCGTCAGGGCAACAACTCGTACGCGGGCACCGTGAGGAAGTCGGCGAACCGGTCCTTGGTGCACAGGTCGTACAACAGGTTTCTGGAGTCGGCCAGCAGTTCCTTGCCACTCGGGCCTCTCCGCCCAGGTGTCCGCCAGGGTCTCGGTGGCCTGATCCAGCAGGGCGGTGATCATTTCCGCGGTGACCTGGCGACCGGTGTCGAGCACCACCCGGTTTCGCCGCCACTGCCAGACCTGGCAGCGGGAGATCTCCGCGGTCGCGGCGTCCTCCATCAGGTTGTGGATGCCAACGGCACCGTTCCCGGCCAGCCAATTGACGGTGTATTCCATCGCGACCTCGATGTTGTCCCGCAGTCCCTGCGCGCTGACCTGCAGCGGCAGCGACCGGATGTCCAGGAGTTCCTTGGCGCTGACATCCACTGGCGGCAAGGGCTTGTCGAGCTGGTTGACGCGCAGTACCCAGCGCGGCATCGAAGATCTCCCGGCAGATCGGTACCAGGTCCGGGTGCGCCACCCACGAGCCCTCGTAGCCGGCGTCGGCCTCCCTGGTCTTGTCGGCCCGCACCTTGGCGAAGGCGACGGCGTTGATCTCGGCGTCCCGTCGCGACGGGATGAAGGCCGCCATCCCGCCGATCGCATAGGCGCCGCGCCGGTGGCAGGTGGACACCAGCAGGTCCGAGTACGCCTTCATGAACGGCGCGGCCATGGTGATGGCGTTCCGGTCGGGCAGCACGTAGTCGTCACCGGCGTCGCGGAAGGTCTTGACGATCGAGAACAGATAGTCCCACCGGCCGGCATTCAACCCGGCGGCGTAGTCGCGAAGCTCGTAGAGGATCTCGTCCATCTCGAACGCCGCCCAGATCGTCTCGATCAGCACGGTCGCTCGGATGGTGCCCGGCTCGATGCCGAGCGCCGACTCTGCGTAGGCGAAGACCTCGGCCCAGAGCCGTGCCTCGAGATGGGACTCCATTTTCGGCAGGTAGAAGGCCGGACCGGCACCGCGGGTCAGCAACTCTGCGGCGTTGTGGAAGAAGTACAGCCCGAAGTCGACCAGCGCCCCGACGAGCGGAGCACCGTCGATCGTCAGGTGCTTTTCCGGCAGATGCCAGCCGCGGGGCCGGGTCACGATCACCGCAAGCTCGCCGTCGTTCAGCCGGTAGGACTTGCCGCCCTGATCCAGCTCGATGGTGCGCCGGATCGCGTCCCGCAGATTGATCTGACCGGAAATGACGTTCGACCAGGCGGGGGTGTTGGCGTCCTCCAGGTCCGCCAGCCAGATCTTCGCGCCCGAATTCAGGGCGTTGATCGTCATCTTCCGGTCGGTCGGACCGGTGATCTCCACCCGACGATCGGCGAGGTAGCTCGGGATCGGCGCGACGGCCCAGGTTCCTCCACGGATCGCCGCGGTCTCGGCGAGGAAGTCCATCGGTTCGCCGACCGCGACCGCGTCCCGGCGCAGCTGCCGCAGATCGAGCAGCTCGTTGCGGCGGGCCGCGAATCGGTCGTGCAGCTCGGCAAGGAATTCCAGAGCGGCCGGCGTCAGGATCTCCTCCGACTGGTCGACGGGGGGTCCGGACACGACAATCCGACTGCTCACAAAAACTCCCTCTCGTCCTGCTCATGGAGATGAGCGGCGCGGGTGCGGCACACCCCGCGCTCGCTCATCTTGGCGCACTGTCCCCGAGGACAGCACTGGAGCAACTCGGCTCCTGCGTCACCAACTGCTCCGGTGCAGTCCTGCTGTGTCGATTGGCGGTCCCTCCTTCGTCGGGTCCCACCAGGGAGCTACCGCGGAATCTGTGCTGACTCTCCGATCGGCTCGACCTGCGGGTTCTCCCGCACGGCGTCATGGGCGGAGATCCCGGAGGATTCCTCGGCCTCGATCTTGGCACGCTGCTTGTCGGAGTTCAGCAATTGGTTCAGCAGAATTGCGACGATCGCGCCGGCGCTGATTCCGGAGTGGAAGATCGTCTGGAACCAGGACGGGAACGCGTTGTAGAAGTCGTCGCGGACGACCGGAATCATCGCGATGCCCACCGAAATGGCGACCACCAGAATGTTCCGGTTGTTGAACTTGACGGTGGACAGCGTACGAATGCCGCTGGCCGCGACCATGCCGAACAGCGCAATTCCGGCGCCACCGAGCACAGGCTGGGGAATTCCCTCGACAATCGCGCCCATCTTCGGGGTGAGTCCGAGCAGGATCAGCACGCCGCCGGCAAAGGTTGCCACATATCGGCTGCGGACCCCGGTGATCGAGACCAGTCCGACATTCTGCGCAAATGCCGTATAGGGAAAGGTGTTGAAGACGCCGCCGAGCACCGTGGACAGGCCGTCGGCCCGCAGACCGTCGGCCAACCGGCGCTGATCGACCTTCACGTCGACAATCTGTCCGATGGCCAGGATGTCGCCGGTTGTCTCGGTCATGATCACCAGGCCGACGATGCACATCGACACGATGGCCGAAATCTCGAAGATCGGATACCCGAAATAGAACGGCGTGGTGACCCCGACCCAGTTCGCGTTCGGCACCTTGTCCCAGTGCACCATTCCCAGCGGGATGGCCACGATGGTGCCGATGACGATGCCGAGCAGGATCGAAATCCTGGCCAGTGCGGGCGGCCCGAAGCGCTCGATCAGCACGATCAGCAACAACGTCCCGGCGGCCAACGCGACGTTCTTCATCGGCGCGCCGTCTTCGGTGATCAGACCGCCGCCGACCCAGTTCGCCGCGACGCCGAACAGCGACAACCCGATGATCAGAATGACGGTGCCGGTGACCAACGGCGGGAAGAACCGAACAAGCTGCGCGAAGAACGGCGCCAGCACCATCATGAAGACGCCGCAGGCGATCACCGATCCGTAAATGGCGCCGACGCCGTACTGCGAACCGATGACGATCATCGGCGAGACCGCGGCAAAGGTGCAGCCCTGCATCAACGGCATTCGGACGCCGAACCACTTGAATCCGACAGACTGGATCAGGGTGGCGATACCGGCCACGAACAGGTCGGCGGTGACGAGATAACCCAGATCGTCCGGATTGAGTTTGCCGGCATCGCGATCAACGCGCCACCGACCACCAGCGGGACGGCGACCGCGCCGGCATACAGCGCCAGCACGTGCTGCAGCCCCAGCGGAATCAGCTGCCGCCAGGGTGGTAATTCATCGACGGATTCGTACGGCTTACCTTCCGCGTCGAGTTTCGGGCGAAATCCCATCTGAGCCTCCGGCGAGTGCGCGTACGTGCCTGCTCCACAGAGAGCAGGAAGGGACCTGCGCAATGTCACCCGGGCACGTTGCCGTCGTGCACGCAACCGGTAAACGAGAGGTTAAGGGTGCCGAACTCAGGCGAGTTCGGCGGCCAGTGCCCGGCCGGCGGCCGCCAGCAGCGGAACGGCCCGGTCCACCGTCTCCGGGGTCATCCGGCCGGCGGGGCCGGACACCGACAGCGCGAGGTGCGCCCGGACGCCGGGGACCGCGACGGCGACGCAGCGCACACCGAGTTCCTGTTCTCCGTCGTCGATCGCGTAGCCGTGTTCGGCCGACCACCGCAACTGCTCGGCGAAGACGTCCGGGTCGGTGATCGTGTGCTCGGTGTGCCTCGGCATGCCGGTTCGGCGCAGCAGATCCTGCACCTCGCCGGCCGGCATGTCGGCCATGATCGCCTTGCCGACGGCGGTGCAATGCGGCAGCACCCGCCGGCCGACCTCGGTGAACATCCGCATCGAGTGCTTCGACGGGACCTGCGAGATGTAGACGATCTGATCACCGTCCAGCGACGCCAGGTTGGCGGTCTCGCCGAGGTCGTCGACCAGTTTGGCCAGATGCGGCCGGGCGATGACGCTCAACATGGTCGACGAGCTCTCGGCCAGCAGCAGGATCCGCGGGCCGAGGGCGTACTGCCGCGACGGCTCCTGCCGGAGGTAGCCGAGGTCGACCAGCGTTCGGGCGAGGCGGTGAATGGTCGGCAGCGGTAGCCCGGATGTCGCGGCGAGCGCGGACAGCCCCATCACGCCGCCGTTACCGGCCAGCGCCTCGAGGATCGTGAAGGCCCGCTCGATGGACTGCACCCCGCCGGCCGAACGCTGCTTGGGCTCGTCGGGACTGGCGGGGTCGCTTCGACGTCGGTGGGAACACTGTCGAGAGCCATTGCCGGATCTCCTCGATGACAACTGATCGGTGGCTTGACTTCCGCAGAGCGGATAGTAATGTCCACTCTACAGAATTCCTATGTCACTTGGCGAGCGGCCACGTCGGCGGGTTCTTCACCATCGACAAGGCGGTCGAGTCGTGGCCGCCGTCAATGGCCGCGTCCCGCCACCCGCCGAGTGTCTCACTCCGGCCATCCACTGCGTCAAGTGACACCGTTGCCTGGCAGACAGTTCAAGAAGGGCGACTCCGTGAGTCATCTCGACACTCTCACCGCAGATCTGGACCGGCGGCTCGCGGCCGCCGATGAGCAACTTGCGACGCTGTACCCGGGCGACCGCGGGGTCCGTCAACCGGTGCACACCGTCTACGTGCCGGCGGACCGTTTCACCAACGACCTCAACCAGGAATGGGGACGGCAGGCGGCTGCGGCCCTGGCCGAGCACGGCGGGACGCCGGCGGAGTTCGCGGCCGCCATCGGCGCCGACCCCGCCGAGATCGAGGCCGTCTACGCCAGGGTCGTCGACAAGCTCGAGCGGGAGCCGATCGAGGACCTGCGGATCGACTTCGAGGACGGCTACGGACCGCGGCCGGACGACGAGGAGGACGCCGCCGCGATCAGCGCGGCCCGTGCGCTCCGGCGGGCGGTCGACGCGCGGGACGGCACCGCCGTTTGTCGGCATCCGGTTCAAGAACTTCGAGCGGCCGACCCGGCGACGCGGACTGCAGGACCCTGGACCTGTTCATCGGTGAACTGGCCCGAACCGGCGGCCTGCCGGCGGGTTTCGTGGTCACCCTGCCGAAGGTGACATCCATCGACCAGGTCGAGGCGATGATGGTGGTCTGCGACGAACTCGAACGCGCACATGGCCTTTCGGCCGGCGCGATGAAGTTCGAGATCCAGGTGGAGACACCGCAGGCCATCCTCGGGCCGGACGGACGGGCGCTGATCGCGCCGATGATCCACGCGGCCGCGCCGCGCTGCACCGGCCTGCATTACGGCACCTACGACTACTCGGCGTCCTGCGGAATCGCCGCGGAATACCAGAGCATGGAGCACCCGGCCGCCGACCACGCCAAGGCCGTCATGCAGGTGGCCGCCGCCGGTACCGGCGTCCACGTCAGTGACGGATCGACCAACGTGCTGCCGGTCGGCGACCGCTCGGCGGTGCATGCGGCCTGGCGACTGCACGCCAGGCTCGTCCGGCGATCGCTGGAACGCGGGATCTACCAGGGCTGGGACATGCACCCCGCCCAGTTCCCGACCCGCTACGCCGCCGTCTTCCTGTTCTACCTGCACGGCCTGCCGACCGCGGTGGCCCGGCTGCGGGCCTACGTGCAGCGCACCGACTCCGGCTACCTCGACGAACCGGCGACGGCGGTCGCGCTGGCCGGGTTCATCGTCCGGGCCATCGAGTGCGGAGCCGTCGATCAGGCGCGGATCACCGCCGACACCGGCCTTGACCGGCACCAACTGGATGTCCTCGCCCGTCGCGCCAAGCCGACCGCCGGCTGATCCGTCACGGGCGTAACCTCAGCGACGTGCGCCTAGTAGCGGAGTTCACCACCGAGCCCTACCACGGCGAGGGGACGCCGCCGGCGCACGCCCAGCTGTCGTGGGACGTCATCCAGGCCGCCGGACTGCCCGGCGATTTCGGGCCGTTGGGCACCCGGTTCAGCGGCGACGTCGACGAGGTGCTCGACACCCTGCGCGCGGTGCTCGCCGCCGCCATCGAGGCCGGGGCCAGCCGGGTCACCGTGCAGGTCGAGCCGGAAGCGTGAGATGCCCGATCCGACCCACCCGTTGGTGCTGGCGATCCACCCGTTGGTCAGCCGGATCGGCGCCACCGTCGTCGATCCCGGCGACCTGCCGACCGACGACGTCCCGCTCGAGTGGGACGGCGCCGTCATCGCCGGGATCCGTTTGACACCAGACAGTTCCGTCGGCGCGACGAGGCCGACCGGTTACCGCGGCGTCGCCGGAACGGCGCCGGCCGAGTCCAGAACCCGCCACCGGCCTGGACGGCATCATCGCCGACCTCGAAGCCCAGCTGGGCACACCGCTGGCCGGACTCGACCGCGCCGGCAAACAGCGGGCCGTCCGGATGCTGGAGGAGAGCGGCGCCTTCTCCTACCGCAAGTCCGTCGAGACGGTGGCCGCTGCGCTCGGCATCAGCAGATTCACCGTCTACAACTACCTGAACCGGGACCGCGCGTAGCCGCGCGCGTCAGGCGCATGATCCGCCGAGCTCACCGCAAGCCCTTCTGCCTCGGCCGGCAGTCCCCGCGATCCGTCGGCCGCGTATGACGACCGGATCATCCGGGCGAAAACTCCTCCACATCGAACTTCAACAAACTGTTGACGTGGCGGCCGTCACCCTCTATATTTCGATCTGCGGAAGAAAGATTCCATAGTTGATCGCTCAACGGAGAGCAGGTTCACATGACGCACTCACCCGCACGCCCGAGCCGCTGCTCCCGCCCGGTCATCCGATACTCACGTGGGATCCCCTGCAGTACAACAGCTTCCGCGTTGCTCGCGCCAAGAACCAGTCGGCGCACCCTAACCAGCTGCGACCGCCGGATCGCTTTGCGTCCGGCCACTCTCGACCAGTCAGCGCGCCCATTCGCGCTGCCCAGATCCTGCCCGTCACGGTGCCGCGCCCCAACGCTGGCACTACCCACTCAGTCGCCCGCGACGAAGTCGTCAGGCGCCATCCAACAGGGGAGCTGACCGAAGAATGACCATCGTCCTGGGAGACAACCAGTACGGCAAAGGCCGAGAACCGCCTGGTGCGGGTCTACCGCGACACCGCCCGCCACGAGATCCGCGACCTGAACGTCAGCTCGGCACTGCGCGGTGACTTCAGCGATGCGCACATCACCGGCGACCAGGCGGCCATCCTGCCCACCGACACCCAGAAGAACACCGTCTTCGCGTTCGCCAAGGAGAAGGGCGTCCGGTCGATCGAGGAGTTCGCGCTGACCCTCGGCGATCACTTCATCGGCCAGACCCCGAAGGCGACCGGTGCCCGCGATCGAGATCGAGGAGTACTTCTGGGATCGGATCTCGATCGACGGCGCACCGCACGACCATTCCTTCGTCCGCAACGGCGGCGAGACCCGCACCACCGTTGTCACGGTCGAGGGCCGCGGCGACGACCGGCAGGCCTGGGTGGTCTCCGGCCTCAAGGACCTCACCCTCGCCAAGACAACCGGGTCGGAGTTCTGGGGTTTCCTCAAGGACGAGTACACGACCCTGCAGGAGACCACCGACCGCATCCTGGCGACCTCGCTGATCGCCCGGTGGCGTTACGACACACTGGATGTCGACTTCGACAAGTCCTACACGCAGATCCGCGCGATGCTGCTCAAGCGGTTCGCCGAGGTGCACAGCTACGCCCTGCAGCAGACCCTCTACGCCATGGGCGAGTCGGTCCTGCAGGAGTACCCGGAGGTCGCCGAGATCAAGTTCAAGGCGCCGAACAAGCACCACTTCCTGGTCGACCTGTCGCCGTTCGGTGACGAGAACCCGGGCGAGGTCTTCATCGCCGCGGACCGGCCGTACGGCCTGATCGAGGCGACCGTCCGGCGCGACGACGCCACGGCGCCGGGTTCCGCCTGGAACACCGTCCCCGGATTCTGCTGAGGCGAGAAGAACTGTGATGCGACGCTCCGCAAACGGAGCCCAGGAGCCGGCCCCGACGAACACGACAGAGCGCCCGGAGGACAAGAAGTACCCGTCCAAGCTGCTGGTCGCCTACGGGATCGCAGCACATCCTGACGATGTACGGCGGCGTCATCGCTCCGCCGCTGATCGTCGGCGGTGCGGCCGGACTGTCGCCCGCCGAGCTCGGCCTGCTGGTCACGGCTGGACTGTTCATCAGCGGCGCGGCCACCCTGCTGCAGACCCTGGGACTCGGCCCGGTCGGCGCGAGACTGCCGATCGTGCAGGGTATCTCGTTCGCGAGCGTGTCGACGATGGTGGCCATCGCCAGCGAGGGCGGCCTGCAGCCGGTGTTCGGCTCGATCATCGTCGCCGGCCTGATCGGTCTGGTGCTGTCGTCGTTCTTCGCGCAACTGGTCCGGCTGTTCCCGCCGGTGGTCACCGGCTCGATCATCACCGTCATCGGGCTATCCCTGCTACCGGTGGCGTTCACCTGGGCGATGGGCGGCGCAGGGTCGCCCGACCCTCGGGTCCGATCGGCCAACATCGGCCTGGCCGGACTCACCCTGCTGATCATCCTGGTGATCAGTCGGCTGTTCTCCGGCGCGTTGTCCCGGCTGTCGATCCTGCTGGGCATCGTCATCGGTACGGCGGTCGCGGCAGTCCTCGGGATGGCCGACTTCGGCAAGGTCGGCAGCGGACCGGCGTTCTCGCTGCCGCAGATCCTGCGCGTTCGGCCCGCCGACCTTCAACATCGCCGCCATTGTCTCGATGACGATCGTGATCCTGGTGATCATGACCGAGACCACGGCGGACATCCTGGCCATCGGCGAGATCGTCGAGACCAAGGTCGACGCCAAGCGGGTCGCCGCCGGACTGCGCGCCGACATGATCTCCACCACCGTCGCGCCGCTGTTCGGTTCCTTCCCGTGCAGCGCGTTCGCCCAGAATGTCGGCCTGGTCGCGCTGACCAAGATCAAGAGCCGCTACGTGGTCGCCGCCGGCGGCGCCATCCTGGTGCTGCTCGGGCTGTTCCCGGTGATCGGCCGGGCCGTCGCCGCGGTCCCGCTGCCGGTGCTCGGTGGCGCCGGGATCGTGCTGTTCGGCACCGTCGCCGCCAGCGGCATCCGCACCCTGTCCAAGGTGTCGTACGAGGACAACCTCAACCTCGTGATCGTCGCGGTCTCCATTGCCGTCGGGCCTGATACCCATTGCCGCACCGGAGTTCTGGAGCGAGTTCCCGAGCTGGCTCGGCACCATCATGCACTCCGGGATCAGCGCGGCCGCGCTGGTTGCCGTCGTGCTGAACGTGGTTTTCAACGAGATCAGCGGACGCCGACCCCCGTCGCCATCGGTGGTCGCCGCCGCACCCGACGAACGCGGCAACCTGCCGGCGCAGCACCGGTAGCACAGGCTCACCGGTCGCCGGTTCGGCGCATCTGCAGCACTATCACAACCGCAGTCAACGAACACGAAGGCCCGTCCACACCCACGGCCCACACCGCCTGACCAAAGGGGCAATTCATGACCGCACCGACAAAGACCCGGAGCAAGTCGATCAAGCACCCGGTCGACCAGGTACTACCCGTCCCGAAACTGGCCGTCTACGGCATCCAGCACGTGCTGGCGTTCTACGCCGGCGCCGTTGTGGTGCCGATCCTGCTGGCCGGCGCCATCGGCCTCACCCAGGAGCAGTTGATCCACCTGATCAACGCCGACCTGTTCACCTGCGGCATCGCGTCGATCATCCAGTCGGTCGGCTTCTGGAAGGTCGGCGTCAAGCTGCCGCTGCTGCAGGGGGTGACCTTCACCGCCGTCTCGCCGATGATCGCCATCGCGCTCGCCAACGGCGGCGGCACCGAGGGCCTGCTCTACATCTACGGCGCGGTGATCGTCGCCGGGCTGTTCACGTTCTTCATAGCGCCGTATTTCGCGAAGCTGATCCGATTCTTCCCACCGGTGGTCACCGGCACCGTGATCACCATCATCGGTATCGCGCTGCTGCCCGTTGCGGCACTCGACGCCGTCGGCGGCGGCGCGAACCCGGACCCGACCAGCAGCAAGAACCTGGCCTACGCGATGGGCACGCTGGCGCATCATCGTGATCATCCAGCGGGTGTTCAAGGGCTTCATGGCCACCGTCGCGGTGCTGGCCGGTCTGGTCATCGGCACCGGGGTCGCGTTCTTCCTGGGCGACGCCACCTTCGACAGCGTCGGCACCTCGCCCTGGTTCGAGGTCACCACCCCGTTCTTCTTCGGTATCCCGAAGTTCTCGGCGGCAGCGATCATCTCGATGATCGTCGTCATGCTGATCACCGCGGTGGAGACCACCGGTGACGTCTTCGCCACCGGCGAGATCGTCGAGAAGCGGGTCGGTGGCGATGATGTCGCCAAGGCCCTGCGGGCCGACGGGCTGTCCACCTTCATCGGTGGCGTGCTGAACTCCTTCCCCTACACCTGCTTCGCGGAGAACGTCGGCCTGGTCCGATTGACCAGGGTCAAGAGCCGGTACGTGGTCGCCGCGGCGGGCGTCTTCATGATCCTGATCGGGCTGATCCCGAAGGCCGGCGCGCTGGTCGCCAGCGTCCCGCCGCCGGTGCTCGGCGGCGCCGCCCTGGCGATGTTCGCCACCGTTGCCGTCGTCGGTATCCAGACCCTGGCCCGGGTGGATTTCCACGACCACCGCAACGTGGTCATCGTCGGCACCAGCCTCGGCCTGGCGATGTTCGTCACCGCGCAACCCGATGTCGCCAAGGCGGTTCCGGACTGGGCGCAGATCATCTTCGGCAGCGGCATCACGCTGGGCAGCCTGTGCGCCATCTTCCTGAACCTGATCTTCCATCACGTCGGCAAGAACTTCGGACCGGCCGTGGCCGGCACTCCCGGCACCGGGGTGATCCGGCTGGACCAGGTCAACGAGATGAGCAGGGAATCGTTCGTCCAGACCTTCGGCCGGCTGTTCCAGGGGCCGAGCTGGGTCGCCGAGCGGGCCTACGACCTGCGGCCGTTCAAGGACACCCACGACCTGCGGATGGCGTTCCAGGAATCGCTGTTCTCCGCCGAGCGCTCAGAGCAGCGGGACCTGCTGTCCTTCTACCCGGACCTGGGCAGCGACGCGGTCGACGGCGACAACCGCGGCGAGGAATCGGCCCGGGACCAGGGCAGCGTCGGACTCACCCTGCTCAATGACGAGGACCATGAGGAGTTCGCTCACCTGACCGAGGCCTACCGCGATCGCTTCGGGATCCCGCTGATCGTCTCGGTTCGGGACGTGGAGAACCGCAATCAGATCCTGACGTCGGGCTGGGAACGCATGCAGAACGCGCCGACCCAGGAATTCGCGGCGGCCGTCATCGAGGTGGCCAAGATCGCCAACCACCGCTTCGACGACCTGGTCGCCGACGCCAGCCCGATCCTGGGTGCCCGGGCGGCGAGAATGGACGGCGGCACCGCCACTGTCGACGCCCCACCACGCCTCGACCGCCGACGAACACACCGCTGGGCTACGACGCTTCAACGCCATGACGGACAGCGAGGCCAAGGACACCCTGGCGACCTGCCTTGACGTGCCCCGCTGGATCGAGGACGTGGCAGCCGACCGCCCGTACTCGTCCGCTCCGGCGGTGCTGCACCGGGCCAGGGCGTCGGCGTCATCACTGACGGATGCCGAGATCAGTGCCGCTCTCGCCCGGCACCCGAGGATCGGCGAACAGGCAGGCGCGGACCATGACGTCGACTTCTCGCAGCGGGAGCAGGCGGCCGTCGGCGATGCCGACCCGACTGTGACGGCCGCGATCCGGGCCGGCAACGCGGAGTACGAAAGCCGGTTCGACCGGGTCTTCGTGATCCGGGCGGCGGGCCGGCCGGCCACCGAGATCCTCGCCGAACTCCGGCGCCGGCTGAACAACACACCGGAGGCGGAAAAGGCCGAGGTCATCACCCAGCTCCGGGAGATCGCCCTGACCCGGCTGGAAACGGTGCTGGCCTAAGGTGCACCGCCCGGCGGCGGGACTGTCGCCGGGCGGGTTCACGGAGCACGATCGAGGGTGAGACCGTTCGCCAACGCCGCACGCCGAACCAGCAGGACCATTTGAGCAGAGCAGGAGCACGAGGATGTCGATATCGGAACTGGTGAACCACACCCCGGACCTGCTGGTCCCGCATGTCACCGTCAACGGCCAACCACGCGAACTCGGCGAGGTGGGCGGGCACGTCACGCTGCTGGAGTGGTTGCGTGGCAGCGGGTTCACCGGCTGCAAGGAGGGCTGCGCGGAGGGCGAGTGCGGCGCCTGCGCCGTGCTGGTGGCCAGGCCCGACGGGGAGGCTACCCGGTGGACCGCCATCAACGCCTGCCTGGTCCCGGCCGCCGGCCTGGACCGGCAGGAGGTCATCACCGCGGAGGGGATCGGCCAGCCGGGCCGGCTGCACCCCGTCCAGCAGGAGATGGCCAGCCGCGGCGGCTCGCAATGCGGCTACTGCACACCGGGTTTCATCTGCTCGATGGCCTCGGAGTTCTACCGCAGCGACCGCCGCCCGGCGCCACCCGGTCGGGCTGCCGAAGCCGAGCCCGGCTCGGACGGCGCGGCGGCCGAACGGTCCGTGGCGGGCAACGGGTCCGACCCGACAGCACCGGGGAACGCCCCCGATCACGAGCACGGCCCGAACGGCTTCGACCTGCACGCCCTGTCCGGAAACCTCTGCCGCTGCACGGGTTATCGGCCGATCCGGGACGCTGCGTACGCGCTGGGCGAGCCCGACGCCACCGATCCCCTGCTGACCCGCCTCGACCAGCCGGCTCCCGCACCCGCGACCACCGACGTCACCAGCAGCCAGGGCCGCTTCCGGCGGCCGGCGAACCTGGCCGAGACCCTCGAGCTGTTGGCGGCCAACCCCGATGCCCGGTTGGTCGCTGGGTCGACCGACTGGGGTGTTGAGCTGAACATCCGGCACTCGCGCGCCGATCTCACCCTGGGCATCGATCGACTGCCGGAACTGCGCACGCTCGTCATCGGGCGGGAGTCCGTCGACATCGGTGCCGCACTGACCCTGTCGGAGATCGAACGGGCACTGGCCGGTCGAATCCCGTTGCTGGCGCAGCTGTTCCCGCAGTTCGCGTCCCGGCTGATCCGGAACGGCGCCACCCTGGGCGGCAATCTCGGCACCGGTTCACCGATCGGGGACAGCCCGCCCGCCCTGCTGGCGCTCGACGCGTCCCTGGTGCTGGCGTCGAGCAGCGGTGAGCGGGAGGTGCCGTTGTCCGGGTATTTCACCGGTTACCGGCAAACCCTGAAACGTCCGGACGAACTGATCAAGGTCATCCGGATCCCGCTGCCGGTCGCCCCGATCAGCGCATTCCACAAGATCGCCAAGCGCAGGTTCGACGACATCTCCAGTGTGGCAGTCGGTTTCGCGCTGCGCCTGGATGCCGATGTGGTTGCCGATATCAAGATCGGCCTCGGCGGGGTGGCGGCCACCCCGCTGCGCGCCACCGCCACCGAGGAATTCCTGACCGGCAAGGAATGGACCAGGGACAACGTCGCTCAAGCCGCCGACGTGCTGAACGGCGAGGCCACTCCCGATCAGCGACCACCGGGCCAGCGCCGCCTACCGCACCGCGATGCTCGGTGCCTCGCTGCGCAAGTTCCACGCCCAGAACCCAGCACCTCTCGCCCACTCCCGTCAGGAGGCCTGACATGAACGAGCGACAGCGAGTGACCCATGAACACCTCGCCTGGACTGCGCGAGGAACGAGCGGAGGCCAGGCATGAGCAAGGCACACGGACCACTCGCCGACCGGCCGATCAACCCCAAGGTCGGCCTGGAGATCTCGCACGAGAGCGCGGATCTGCACGTCACCGGCAACGCGCTGTACACCCAGGACCTGGTCGGCCGGACCAAGGACACCCTGCACGCCTGGCCGGTGCAGGCACCGCACGCGCACGCCACGGTGACCGACCTGCGCGTCGATGCCGCGTACCGGGTGCCCGGCGTCATCCGCGTGCTGACCGCGGCGGACGTGCCCGGCCTGAACGACGCCGGCGAGAAGCACGACGAGCCGCTGTTTCCCAGTGAGGTGATGTTCTACGGGCACGCCGTCTGCTGGGTCCTCGGCGAAACGCTGGAGGCCGCCCGGCAGGGCGCTGTTGCCGTCGAGGTCGACTACGAGCCGTTGCCGTCGCTGGTCACCATTCAGGACGCCATCGCGGCGGAGAGCTTCCAGGGCGCGCAGCGGACGGTCAGCCGCGGCGACGCGGACGCGGCCATGGCGACCGCCGCTCGGACGTTCACCGGTGAGTTCGAATTCGGCGGGCAGGAACACTTCTACCTGGAAACCAACGCCGCGCTCGCCCTGATCGACGAGAACGGTCAGATCTTCATCCAGTCCAGCACCCAGCACCCCAGCGAGACCCAGGACATCGTCGCGCATGTCCTCGGTATCCAGGCGCACCAGATCACCGTGCAGTGCCTGCGGATGGGCGGCGGGTTCGGCGGCAAGGAATTCCAGCCGCACGGCCTGGCCGCGATCGCTGCGCTGGGTGCGACGCTCACCGGGCGACCGGTGAGCCTGCGCCTGAACCGCACCCAGGACATCACCATGACCGGGAAGCGGCATCCCTTCCTGGCCAGCTGGGAGGTGGGATTCGACGCCGACAACCGGATCTGCGCGTTGCGCGCCACGTTGACCAGCAACGGCGGTTGGAGCCTGGACCTGTCGGAGCCGGTGCTGGCCAGGGCGCTGTGTCATATCGACAACGCCTACTGGATCCCGGATATCACCGTGCACGGCCGGATCGCGAAGACCAACCGGGCGTCGAACACCGCGTTCCGCGGCTTCGGTGGGCCGCAGGGGATGATCGTCATCGAGGACATCCTCGGCCGCTGCGCGCCGCTGCTCGGCGTCGAGGCCGATGAGCTGCGGCGGCGGAACTTCTACGCGCCGGGGCAGCAAACCCCTTACGGCCAGCCGGTTCGGCATGCCGAACGGCTGGCGGACATCTGGGAGATCCTCAGCCAGCGCAGTGATTTCGCGGCCCGCAAGGCGGCGGTGGCGGCGTTCAACCAGGCACACCCGGACACCAAGCGCGGGCTGGCGATGACGCCGGTGAAGTTCGGCATCTCGTTCAACCTGACCGCCTTCAACCAGGCCGGTGCGTTGGTGCACGTCTACAAGGACGGCTCGGTGCTGATCAATCACGGTGGCGCCGAGATGGGACAGGGCCTGCACACCAAGATGATCCAGGTGGCGGCGACGTCGCTCGGCGTGCCGCTCAGCTTTGTCCGGCTGGCCCCCACCAGGACCGACAAGGTGCCGAACACCTCGGCGACGGCGGCGAGCTCGGGTGCGGACCTGAACGGCGGCGCGATCAAGAATGCGTGCGATCAGATCAGGGCCCGGCTGAACGTCGTTGCCGGTGGAAAGCTCGGCATCCACCCCGATGACGTCCGGTTCGTCGACGGGGTCGTCACGGGCATCGGTTTTCATGATCAGCAGATCGAGTGGGCCGACCTGGTGCACGCCGCGTACTTCCAGCGGGTGCAGCTGTGGGCGGCCGGGTTCTACCGGACGCCCGGCCTGCACTGGGACGCCGGCCGGATGCAGGGCGAGCCGTTCAAGTACTTCGCCTACGGCGCCGCGCTGTCCGAGGTCGAGGTCGACGGGTTCAGCGGGGCCTACCGGCTGCTGCGGGTCGACATCGTCCATGACGTCGGCGACAGTCTGTCGCCGCTGATCGACATCGGCCAGATAGAAGGCGGTTTCGTGCAGGGCGCCGGCTGGCTGACGCTCGAGGAGCTGCGCTGGGATGACAGCGACGGGGCGAACCGGGGCCGGCTCAACACCCAGGCGGCCAGCACCTACAAGATCCCGAGCTTCTCGGAGATGCCCGAGGAGTTCAACGTCCACCTGTTCGAACGGGCCACCGAATCCGGTGTGGTCTACGGCTCGAAGGCGGTCGGGGAACCGCCGCTGATGCTGGCGTTCAGCGTTCGGGAAGCACTGCGGCAGGCCGCCGGCGCCTTCGGCCCCGAGGGGTGGTCGGTGGACCTCGGCTGCCCGTCCACTCCGGAGGCCGTGTACTGGGCGATCGAGGCGGCCAGGGCCGGGGTCAGGGCCGGGAACGGGTCACCGTCCGGCAACGGTCACTCGGCGACGACAACGCCGGCACTTGCGGGGGTGTAGCCGTGGACTGGCTCAGCGCCGTCCAGCAGTTGCGCCGGGACGGGTTACCCGGCGTGCTGGTCACGGTGATCAACGTCCGCGGGCACGCACCCCGGGATGCCGGCGCCAAGATGGTCGTCGGCGCCGATCACACCTGGGGCAGCGTGGGCGGCGGAAACCTGGAAGAGGTTGCGGTACAACGGGCCCGCGAGCTGATCGGTGAACTGGTGGCCGGCGGGTCGGTGGGGCCGGAGACGCAGGAATCCAGGCTCAATGAGCACGCTCGCAATCGGCACGGCCGGCAGTGCTGCGGCGGGGAGGTCACGCTGCTGCTCGAACCGCTGCCGGCCCGGCCGGTGATCGCGGTGTTCGGTGTCGGGCACGTCGGGTACGAGCTGGCGCGGATTCTGTCCCGGCTGGAGATCCAGCTGCACCTGGTGGACTCCCGCGCCGACCAGGTCGACGAGTTCCGGCTGGCCGGCGTGACCGAGGGGCCGGCCGATGTCACCGTCCATCACGCATTGCTCGGTGAGCAGGTCCTGGACTCGCTGCCGCGTGGCGCCCATGTGGTGATCATGACGCACGACCATGCCGAGGATTTCGCGTTGTGCGACAACGCCCTTCGGCTGCCCGGTCTCGGCAGCATCGGGCTGATCGGGTCGAGCGCCAAATGGTCGGGGTTCCGCCGCCGACTTGCCGAGGCCGGGCACGAGCCGGCCGTCATCGACCGGATCCGCTGCCCCATCGGCATGCCGGAGATCACCGGGAAGGACCCCGCCGTCATTGCCGTCGGGGTGGCCTGCGAACTGGTGCTGCAGATGCAACGGCAGGCCGCCGCCACTCCTGCTGCCCTGGACCACTCGCAGTCCTGACGCGGGCGTCCCTGCGACCTGATGATCAACGTTTCGGGCCATGTGAGGTCGTTCTCGAGCTTGAAATGGCCACGGATGTTGATCATGGGCGAGCCAGATATATCGAGCAGCCGGGGACGCCCGGTACTTGACCAGGCACAACCCCAGCCGGTAATATCTTCCATACAGCAGAACAACACTTCCACAATGCGAAACTAGCAGATACAACTTACTACGCGATCGGAGCTACCAGGCATGTCCCACTCGCTGCGCTACGAGGTCAATTGCTCGATCCTGTTCACCGAGCTGCCGCTCCTGGAGCGGCCCGCCGCAGCGAAGGCCGCCGGTTTCGACGCCGTGGAGTTCTGGTGGCCGTTCAGTGTTGCGGTGCCGTCTGACGCCGACGTCGACGCCTTTGTCCGCGCCATCGATGACGCCGGGGTCAGCCTGGTCGGCCTGAACTTCTTCGCCGGGGACATGGCCGGCGGCGACCGCGGGCTGGTCTCCTGGCCGGCCCGCTCCGCGGAGTTCCGCGACAACATCCCGGTCGTCGCCTCTATCGGAGAACGACTGGGCTGCAAGGCCTTCAACGCGTTGTACGGCAATCGGGTGGACGGCGCTACAGCCGCCGAACAGGACGCGTTGGCCGTCGAGAACCTACGGCTGGCCGCCCAGGGGGTAGCCGGCATTGGCGGCACCGTGCTGGTGGAGCCGGTCAGCGGCTCGCCGCGCTACCCGCTGCTGACCGCCGCCGATGTGGCCGCCGTCATCGACCGGGTCACTGCCGACGGCGGACCGACGAACATCGGGCTGCTCGCGGACCTGTACCACCTGGCCGTCAACGGCGACGACGTCGATGCCGCGATCGCGACCTACACCGGCAAGCCGAGCGGGGTGGCCCACGTGCAGATCGCCGACGCGCCCGGCCGGGGCGCCCCCGGGACCGGGGATCTCCCACTGGACCGTCAGCTCGCCGACCTCGAAGCCGCGGGATACCGCGGATGGGTTGGCCTTGAATACAAGGTCCCGGCCGACAACCCGGACACCACAGTCAGTTTCGATTGGCTTCCACGGGCGCGTCGCAGCTCGGCCGCCACCGCGGTCTGACCACCCGCCCCCAGCCATCAACATCTCAGTTCCCCGAACAGGAGTCAGCATGACGTCCATCGCATTCATCGGCCTCGGCATCATGGGCAGCCCGATGGCGGTTCACCTCGCCAAGGCCGGCCATGACGTCGTCGGCTACAACCGCTCGCCCGAGAAGGCCAAGCCGCTCATCGACGCCGGTGGCCGCGCAGCGGCGTCGGTGGCCGAAGCCGTGGCCGGCGCCGAGGTGGTCGCCGTCATGGTGCCCGACTCCCCCGATGTCCGCGACGTGCTCGCCGGCGAAGGCGGAGTCTTCGCGAACGGCAAACCCGGCACGCTGATCATCGACTTCTCCAGCATCCGCCCGGACGTCACCGTCGAGCTCGCGGAACAGGCTGTAGCGCAGGGCTTCCGGCTCATCGACGCACCGGTGTCCGGTGGCGAGGCGGGGGCGATCAACGCCGCGCTGTCGATCATGGTCGGCGGCACGGCCGAGGACTTCGCCGACGCCCAGCCGATCCTGGACGTCGTCGGCAAGACCATCGTGCATGTCGGACCGAACGGGTCCGGGCAGACCGTCAAGGCCGCCAATCAGCTGATCGTCGCCGCCAACATCCAGGTACTCGCCGAGGCCGTCATCTTCCTCGAGGCGTACGGCGTCGACACGGCGGCCGCGCTGAAGGTCCTCGGCGGTGGGCTTGCCGGGTCCAAGGTGCTGGACCAGAAGGGGCAGAAGATGCTCGACCGCGCTTTCGACCCCGGGTTTCGCATCGAGCTGCACCACAAGGACCTCGGCATCGTCACCTCCGCCGCGCGGGAGGCCGGGGTCGTCATTCCGGTCGGTGCGCTGCTCGGTCAACTGATGGCCTCCGCGAAGGCCGTCGGCGACGGCGCCCTTGATCACTCCGCCCTGCTGCGAGGCGTCGAGCGCCTCTCCGGCCGCTGACCATCACCACTGCGCCGGCCCCCTCATTCTTGAACCACTCTCCGAAAGGCCTTCCGCCATGCCACGTATGACCGCAGCCCGAGCCGCGGTGGAGATCCTCCGCCGGGAGGGCATCACGCAATTGTTCGGCCTCCCCGGCGCCGCCATCAACCCGTTCTACCGGGCGGTGCGCGACCAGGGCGAGATCGGCCACGTGCTCGCCCGGCACGTCGAGGGCGCCTCGCACATGGCCGAGGGCTACACCCGCGCCGCCCCGGGCAACATCGGGGTCTGCGTCGGCACCTCCGGCCCGGCCGGCACGGACATGATCACCGGTCTGTATTCGGCGTCAGCTGATTCCATCCCGATCCTGTGCATCACCGGGCAGGCGCCGGTGGCCCGGCTGCACAAGGAGGACTTCCAGGCCGTTGACATTGCCGCCATCGCCAAGCCGCTGACGAAGATGGCCATGACGGTGTTGGAGGCCGGTCAGGTGCCGGGCGCGTTCCAGCAGGCCTTCCATCTGATGCGTTCCGGGCGGCCCGGTCCGGTGCTGCTCGACCTGCCGATGGACGTGCAGATGACGGAGATCGACTTCGATCCCGAGACCTACGAACCGCTCCCGGTCTACAAGCCGGCGGCCACCCGGGCGCAGATCGAGCACGCGATGGACCTGCTGGCGGCATCGGAGCGGCCGTTGATCGTGGCCGGCGGCGGCATCATCAACGCCGACGCGGCCGACCTGCTGGTGGAGTTCGCCGAGCTGACCGGTGTCCCGGTGATCCCGACCCTGATGGGCTGGGGCACCATCCCGGACAACCACCCGCTGATGGCGGGCATGGTCGGGCTGCAGACCTCGCACCGGTACGGCAACGCCACGATGCTGGAGTCGGACTTCGTGCTGGGCATCGGAAACCGGTGGGCCAACCGGCATACCGGTGCGCTGGACGTCTACCGCGCGGGCCGGAAGTTCGTCCACGTCGACATCGAACCGACGCAGATCGGCCGGGTGTTCGCCCCCGATTACGGCATCGTCTCCGACGCCAAGGCGGCCCTGGAATTGTTCGTCGAGGTCGCCCGCGAGCGCGCGGCAACCGGTGCGCCCGATTACGGCGTGTGGGCAAAGGAATGCCAGGTCCGTAAGAGCACCCTGCAGCGGCGCACCCATTTCGACAATGTGCCGATCAAGCCGCAGCGGGTCTACGAGGAGATGAACAAGGCGTTCGACGAGAACACCCGCTACGTCAGCACCATCGGGCTGTCGCAGATCGCCGGCGCGCAGTTCCTGCACGTGTTCAAGCCGCGGAACTGGATCAACTGCGGGCAGGCCGGCCCGCTGGGTTGGACGCTGCCGGCCGCCCTCGGCGTGGCAACGGCCGATCCGAGCGCGACGGTCGTTGCGCTGTCGGGGGATTACGACTTCCAGTTCATGATCGAGGAATTGGCGGTGGGTGCGCAGTTCCAGAAGCCCTACATCCACGTCGTGGTCAACAACGCCTACCTCGGGCTGATCCGGCAGTCGCAGCGTGGGTTCGAAATGGACTTCCAGGTGCAGTTGTCGTTCGAGAACGTGAACTCGCCGGAACTCGGCGGTTACGGCGTGGACCACGTCAAGGTCGCAGAGGGCCTGGGCTGCAAGGCCATCCGGGTGTTCGAACCGGATCAGATCGCGCCCGCACTGGAGAAGGCCAAGGCCCTGATGCTCGAGTATCGGGTGCCGGTGGTCGTCGAGGTCATCCTGGAACGGGTCACCAACATCTCCATGGGCGGCGCGGACATCGCCAACGTGGTGGAATTCGAGGAACTGGCCGAGCGCGGCGAGGATGCCCCCACCGCCATCGCACTACTGGACTGAGCTGAAATAGTCCGATGACAAACCTCTCCGAGACGGCCGACGCAGGCACAGGTGCCCTGGGCAGCCACGTGCTCATCGCCGCCGACAAGTTCAAGGGCTCGCTGACCGCCGCACAGGTCGGCGAGGCCGTCCGGACGGGGATCAACCGGGTGCTGCCGCAGCTGGCGGTGGCCATCGTGCCGGTGGCCGACGGCGGCGACGGCACCCTGGCGGCGGCCCTCGCAGCCGGGTACGAGCGGGTATCGGTGACCGCCACCGGCCCGACCGGACGGCCGGTCGACACCTGGTATGCCCGGCTCCGGGTTGCGCCGGCGGAGCCCGGGCGCAATTCAACACGGACAGGCCAGGTCGCCGCCTTTGGGAGCCCTGACCTGTCCGATCGGGCCGTGGTGGAACTCGCTGACGTATCAGGGTTGTCGCGGCTACCGGGCGGGGTGCTGGTGCCGCTGACCGCGACGTCGCGCGGTACCGGCGAGGTGATTGCCGCCGCCCTGGACGCCGGCTGCCGGCACATCGTCGTCGGGATCGGCGGGAGTGCCAGCACGGACGGCGGTGCCGGGATGGTCGGCGCGCTGGGCGCCAAGCTGTTTGCCGCCGATGGGACTGATATCGCCGACGGCGGCGGCGCTCTTGAACAGGTCGACCGGGTTGAGCTGGCCGACCTGCACCCGGCGCTGGCCGGGGCAGAGATCGTCGTGGCCTGCGACGTGGACAATCCACTCGTCGGCGACCACGGTGCCGCGGCGATCTACGGGCCGCAGAAAGGCGCCACGCCGGACGACATCGCGCGGCTGGACGGTGCGCTGGCTCGGTGGGCGGACGCCGTCGCAGGCGGCAACGGGGACCGACCACCGACATGCACCGGGCGCCGGGGCGGCCGGCGGAGTGGGTTTCGCCGCGATTGCACTGCTGGGCGCGAGTCTGCGTCCGGGTATTGATCTGATGCTGGATCTCGTCGATTTTCACCGTCATCTGGAGGACGCCGTGCTCGTCATCACCGGCGAGGGATCGCTGGACGAGCAGACCCTGCACGGCAAGGCACCCGCCGGGTGTCGCTGCTGCGGCTGCGGCGGCCGGCATCCCGGTCGTCGCCGTCTGCGGCCGCAACCTGCTGACCGCCGAAGAGCTGCGGGCTGCCGGGGTCATCAGCCGCCTACAGCCTGCTGGACATCGAGCCGGACCCGCAGCGGTGCATGGCCGAGGCCGCTTCACTGCTGGAACGACTCGGCGAGACCATTGCGAACGAACACCTGGTGGAGCGCGCAACATGAGGTACGACCTGATCATCCATGCCGAGCGGGCCATCCTGCCGACCGGCGAGACATCCTGCACGGTAGCGGTTCTCGACGGTCGGATCGTCGGTGTGCACGAGTTCGGCGCCGAGCTTCCGGCCGCCAGGACCGTCACGCTCCGTCCCGACGAAGTGCTGCTACCCGGCCTCGTCGACACCCACGTGCACGTCAACGATCCCGGTCGCACCGAATGGGAAGGCTTCGTCAGCGCCACCCGCGCGGCAGCGGCCGGCGGCGTCACGACCATCATCGACATGCCGTTGAACAGCCTGCCGCCGACCGTCGACGTCGCCGCGCTCGAGGTGAAACGCAAAGCAGCGGAGGACAATTGCTTCGTCGATGTCGGATTCTGGGGCGGCGCGATCCCCGGGAACGTCTCGGATCTGCGACCCCTGCACGACGCCGGAGTGTTCGGGTTCAAATGTTTCCTGGCCGATTCCGGTGTCGAGGAATTCCCCCGGCTGGAGTCGGACGGTTTTGTGGCCGCACTCCGTGAGGTGGCGTCCTTCGACGGATTGATGATCGTGCACGCCGAGGATGCACACGCCCTCGAGCACACCCCGGACGCGGCCGGCCGCAGCTATGACGGGTTCCTCGCCTCCCGCCCGCGCGGGGTGGAGAATCTCGCCATCGCCGAGGCCATCGAGGCGGCCCGCTGGACCGGTTGCCGGTTGCACATCCTGCATTTGTCGTCCGCCGACGCGCTGCCGATGATCCGCTCCGCCCGGCGGGACGGCCTGGCACTGACCGTCGAGGTGTGCCCGCACTACCTGATCTTCACCGCAGAGGAAATCCCTGACGGAGCAACGCAATTCAAGTGCTGCCCGCCCATCAGGGAAGCGGACAATCGCGACGCATTGTGGGCAGCGGTCGCCGACGGCACCATCGATTGCATCGTGTCCGACCATTCACCCTGTACTCCGGAGCTCAAACGTCTCGACGTCGGCGACTTCGGGGTGGCCTGGGGCGGTATCTCGTCGTTGCAACTGGGCCTGCCGGCGATCTGGACCGAGGCCAGCCGCCGCGGCCATACACTGAGCGACGTGGTGCGCTGGATGGCGGAACACCCTGCGGCACAGGCCGGTCTACGGCACAAGGGATCCATCGCGGTCGGGAACGATGCGGACTTCGCGGTGTTCGCACCCGCGGAGACCATGGTCGTCGACCCGGCCAAGCTGCACCACAAGAACGCCGTGACGCCGTACGCGGGCCGTGAACTTGCGGGGCGGGTGCGTCGCACCGTGCTCCGCGGAGTCGACATCAGCGCCGATGTCGAGACGAACGGAGACCGCCACGGGCGTCTCCTGAGCAGAGGAGAGGCATGAGAGCAAACGATTTTCGGCCGTTGCCGGATCTGGCATCGCGCACCCTGGCGGGCAGTGTTGTGTACGCCAACGACGAACTGTTCGCCGAGCGGGAGAACCTGATCAAGCCGGAACCGGCGGTTTTCTCCACGGAGAGCTTCGGGCACAAGGGCAAGATCTATGACGGTTGGGAGACCAGGCGACGCCGGGAGGCGGGCTTCGACTACGCGATCGTCCGGCTCGGGGTACCCGGCGTCATTCACGGCGTCGTCGTGGACACCGCCTGGTTCAAGGGCAACTACCCACCGTTCGTCTCGGTGGAGGCGACGAGCATCGAGGGCTTCCCGACCGTTGACGAACTGCAAGCGGCCCAGTGGGTCTCGTTGGTGGACAAGTCGGAGGTCAAGGGGGACAGCGAGAATCCGTTCGACGTCAGCGACCGGCACCGCTACACCCACGTGCGGTTGACGATCTACCCGGACGGCGGGGTGGCCCGCTTCCGGGTGCACGGCGACCCGATGCCCGACCCGCGGCTACTCACCGGCACAGTGGATCTCGCCGGATTGGAGAACGGCGGCACCGTCATCGACTGCTCGAACATGTTCTACTCGTCACCGCTGAACATCCTGCGGCCGGACCGGGCGCACAACATGGGCGACGGCTGGGAGAACGCCCGCCGGCGGGACAGCGGCAACGACCACGTCACGGTGCGGTTGGCTGCGCGCGGGTCGGTACGGCGGATCGAGATCGACACGTCGTACTTCATCGGCAACTCCGCCGGCTGGGCCTCCGTGCACGCAATCGACGCCAGCGCAAGCGATCTGGACGACGCCAGCGCCTGGGTCGAGCTGGTGCCGAAGACCCGTCTGCAGTCCGACACCCGGCACTTCTTCCGGGCAGCGACCCAGGCGCCGGTGACCCACATCCGGCTCGACGTCTTCCCCGACGGGGGCCTCGCGCGGCTGCGGATCAACGGCGAGATCGACGCCGAAACCCTGGAAACCCTGGGCCGGACGTATCAGGACAGCCTGCCCGACGTCCACTCAAGGGCGGCCTCGGCCGCGGACTTCTGATCGGTTCTTGCTGAAGCGGCGCAGCCGCGTCATTCGCTTGCAGGCCGGGTTCCAGCTCATTGGGACCCGGCTTTGCCCCGCCCGCCGGGTTCGGCATTCCCGAACCCGGCGGGCGCACTGCTGCATCGGACGCCCGGGGTAGCTCCATGCGATGAACCATGCACCGACGGGGTACTGCTCGAGCGGATGCCCTGCCGGATCACGCTCGTCCGGCGGAGCGGTTAGGCGCCAACACCTGGGAGACAGCCGATGGCCGCACGATCCGACGCGCCGACGAAGATCTGCACCGTCTGCGGCCGGACCATCACCTGGCGGAAGAAATGGGCTCGTGACTGGGCCGACGTCAAGTTCTGCAGCGACGCGTGCCGGCGACGAGCCAAGGGTGCGGGCGCCACCGTCGACGCGACCCTCGATCAGTCTCTGGCATGGTTGCTCGCCGAGCGTGGCGCCGGCAAGACCGTGTGCCCGAGCGAGGTGGCCAGGGCCGTCGGCGGTGAGCAGTGGCGGGACCTGATGGAACCGGCCCGGGCCGCCGCTCGCCGGGCGGTGGCCCGGGGTGAAGCCGAGATCACCCAACGCGGCCAGGTCGTCGACCCGTCAACAGCAAAGGGACCGATCCGCATCCGCCCCAGCGGGGCTGCAGCAGCTCAGCGATCCGCCTCCAGGAACCCCGAGAGCGCAGCCGCCGCGGCCAACATCGACCGCGACCGGTGAGCGAGCGCATCCTCGCGGTTGGCGATGGCCGCCCGGATGGCCTGGGCGCCACCGGTGACGCGCCACGCCTGCAGCACCTCGCGGATCTGGTCCAACCCGTATCCGCTCAATCGGAGTTGCGCCGTGACGCGGGCATCCCGGACGTCCGTCGGCGAGTACGTGCGGTACTCGTAGCGAGGGGTCCGGCCAGGGCGGACAAGACCTGCGGCGTCCCATGATCGCAACGCCGAGGCCCGGATCCCGAGGGCGTCGGCGACCTCGCCGATCAGCATGTCGTCGTCGTCGCGCACATCGGCAATGTCGTCCCCGGCGACGGCGTCCAGCGCCCGTTGGGTGGCGCGCAGCTGCTGCCGCTGCTCCTGGAGTTGGCTGTGGCCGACATCGATCATCTCCAGCGCCCCGGCAACATCGCTCCTGTGCACGGACCGCATGATGTCGCGGGCCATCGCTGGACCGTGAGCCCTGGCCAGGGCCCGGTAGGTCAGCAATGCTCGCAGGTGGTGCTCGGTGTAGACGCGGTACCCGCTCGCCGTACGCCCGACGAAAGGCAGCACCCCAGCCGCCTCGTCGTTGCGTACCTGCTGGGTCGAGATGCCGGCCGCCGCGGCAAGATCGGCCGGTCGATACCGCTGCGCGGGTTCCACTCGCCCTCCTCCGCGACTTGAGGGTTTCGGCCTGGTCCGTCCGCCAGTCAAGCACGCGGCCACCGGCCAAGTATCAACTAGGATATTAATGGCAGTGTTGAAGGCATGACCACCACAGCGAACAATCCCCTGGTTGCTGTGCTGCACGACGGCACGCGCATCCCGGTGACGAAGGTGGGCAGCGGTCCGTCCCTGCTGCTCCCCGTCCGGACCGATCCCTACGACGACGCGACGGCCACCACCATGCGGGCCTGGGGCGGGGACCCCGACCTCGGACCAACTCTCGTCGATGGTCTCGCCGATCTGTGCACGGTGATCACCGCGGATTACGAGGGTCACCGGCTCAGTCACCCGGCCCCGGCAACGTTGACGGCGTCCAACGTCGCCGTGGATCTGCTGGCGATCGCCGATGCCGCGGGCGCGGAGCTGTTCACCAGCTACGGCTACTCCTGGCTGGCCCTGGCGGCGCTGCAGCTCGCGATCCGGACCGATCGGCTGACCGGCCTGGTGATGGGTGGGTTCCCGCCGCTGGACGGCCCGTACGCGGCGATGCTGGCCGTGACCAGGGCCGCGCATGACGCGACCCTGGAGCAAGCCCTTCACCCGGCCTCGCCGAAACCCGAAGCGACGCCAGGTGACTGGGACGCCGCCGGCATCCAGGCCGACCCAGCCCAGACCGCGCAGTTCGTCACCCTCTACGAGGATCTGCGAATCTTCGACGAACTCGCTGCCGTCGCAAGGCTGACAATTCCCCGGCTGTGTTTCGTCGGCGAGCTCGACAACATCGACTACGGGCCGAAGTGGGGTGATACCCGGGTCGTCATTGCCGACGCGGTTCGTGCCCACCAGGACGAGCTGTCGGCGCAGGGTTGGACGGTCAAGATACTGCCGGGTCTTGATCATCTCGGCGCGATGCGCGGCGATACGGTCGTGCCGCTCCTGCGCGAGTGGTTGATGACCGGGTGGTCGATGGGCGCAGCACCCAGCCAGCAGAAAGCATGAGCCTGATGCCCATCCTCCCGAAAGAACGCGACCCGCGGCTGATCACCATCCGGCGCGGCGGCACGCTGACCGACGAACACCACCACCTGATCGCCGAGTGGGCGCTCGTCTGCGCCGAACACGTGCTGCCGCTGTTCGAACGGGAGCGGCCCGATGACAGCCGGCCACGTGACGCCATCACCGTCGGCCGGGCCTGGATCCGCGGCGAGCTGCGGATGAAAGACGCCCACCAAGCGGCCTTCGTGGCCAATGCCGCTGCCCGCGGGGTCAGCGACCCGGCCAAGTTCGCCGCGCTGTCGGCCGGTCAGGCCGTCGCGGTGGCCCACGTCGCCGCGCACGACCTGGGTGCCGCGGCGTATGCGATCAGGGCAGTCGTCGCCGCGAACCCAGCCGATAGGCGGCGGCCGGGGATTCGGGAACGTGACTGGCAGCGGGACCGGATCCCAGTGCGAACTTCGAGAGCTGATCCTGGACGACCAGCAGAACCGAAGCGAGATCTGCTGGCACGTCTTCGACGACTGAACCCTGGCAAACCTGTCAGATGAACGCGGCGATGCCTTCCCACACACCGGGCGCCGCGGGCGCGTCGTCACGGACGATGGCCGCCTCGATCAGGCCGTACGGCCGGTCGGCGGCGTAGAAGACCTGGTTCGGGTTGTCCAGGTCCCACTTGGTCATGTCCACCAGGAAGTGGTGCTTGTTCGGCATCGACAGCCGGATCTCGGTGATCTCCGGTACCGCCTCGAGCGCCCCCTTGCCCATCGCGAACAGCGTCTGCTGCAGCGACAGGCTGTGCGTGTTGGCGAACTCCTCCAGCAGGACGTTGCGGATCGTGGAGAAGGTCTTGTCCCAGTCCAGATCGCTGGTGGAGTACAGCCAGCGTGGCCGTGACGGCGGTGGCCAGGATGCGATCGTCGGTCTCCACCAGCGAGGTGTATTCGACGTCCGGGAAGCCCCAGAATTCACTGCCGGTGGACTTCGAGCACCACCAGCCCGGTCAGTCCGGAGATCACCGTCTCGGCGTCACCGTCCTTGCGCACGACGGTGGTCCTGGCCTCTGCGGTGCCCTTGGAGAACGCGTGATCATGCGGTCCGGACGAGGTGGAGATCCGGTCCCAGGAATACTTTTCGACCGCCATCCGGGCGCCGCTGACCTGCTCGTACTTGTCCACGTAATTGCGGGCCAGCCGCAGCGCGAATTCCTCCGGCGAGGTGATCCCGCCGGTCCGGGCCATGGCGTACACGGTGTTCTTCTGGGTGTCGGTGGCGATCACGGCGTCGTTCGCACCGGTGAGGTGGGTGTCGGTGAAGTCGCCGATCAGCTGGCTGGTGACGTTGACGTCGGTGACCTCGTGGACCGGCGAACTGCGGTCGACGTACACCATCCGGACCTCGGCCTTGCCGTACTGATTGGCACCAAGAACGATCGCCATGCCCGTCAACTCCTCCGTCGTATCGCCTGCTGTCGGCCAGTCAGGACTGGGCACATGCTGACAAAGCAATGTGTCGTTCGTGTATCGAATCGACTGGTCGCGGGACGACTCAACTGCCCAGATAGGTGGTGTACGAGTACGTGCTGGTCAGGACCGCGATGTGGTAGTGCTCGCGGTCGCCGGACAGCACGAACTGAACCGCGATGGTCGGGTAGAACACCGCGTCGTGATGCTCCTCGAAATACCCGCCGGTGACCAGCACGAGCCGATACTCACCCGGGTCCAGGACGACGCCGTTGAGTTGCTGGATCCGGCCGTCCGGGTCGGTCATGCCGTCGCCCGACCTCCGTCGAGAAGCCGTCTGGCCCGATATGTTCCAGCACCGCAGGAATTCGCGCCGGCAGGACGGCCGAGGCTGGTGTCCAGCACGTGGGTGCTCAGCCGGGTGATCACGGCGGACGTCATGCCACGACCGCCTTTGCCAACCGCAGGGCCGCGATCTTGCGCAACTCCTCCATCACCACCACCCGCTCCTGTTCGTCGTCGTGGGTGAGCCGCTCCCGCAGGGCGGCCACCATCTGCGCACCGGACAGCCCGGACGCGCAGATCAGATAGATGTAGCCGAATCGTTGCTCGTACTCGGCATTGCCGGCCGCCAGCGCGGCCGCATCGGAGTCGGCGACCCCGGCCTGCTCGGTTGCGGACAACGCCACGTCACCGGCGTCACCGGTGGCCTTCTCACCGATCCGGGGGTGACGCGCCAACGCGCCCGCCACCTCGGCCCAGGTGATCGCCTCCGCGCTGGCGGACGCCGTGTCCCGCAGCGCGTCCCAGTCGGCGTACGGACGGCCCGCCTCGACATCGGTCGACCCACCGCTCGATGTCCAGGCAGGCATCGAGAATGCGCCTGGCATCGGCGGTCTCGGCGGTGTTGAACTGATCGAGCGTCAGGGGTGAGGTACCGGTGACGACCACGGACATCAACAGATCCTTTCGACACGCGTCGTCGCGGCGGCACCGCGAGCCTAGCTCTCCGCCGTTGCGCTCACTCGCGCCGGATCCTCCGACCAGGCCAGTCCCCTGCTGTCCCGCGGCATCGCGGCGATGGACTCCTCGAGATGTCGGTGGTGCTCGGCCGATACCGGCAGCAGCTTCTCGGCATCACGAGCGAGGAAGGCATCCAGCATGTCCCGGTGCTCGTCGTGCAGCGCGGCCCGTTCGGTCTCCGGGATCTGCGCCATCGGTCGAACCGGTTCGGTGAGGTTCCAGGCCGATTCGAGCATCCGCAGCAACCGCTGGGTGCGGGCCGGCGCCAGCAGCGCCAGGTGGAACCGCCGGCTCTCCCGGTGGTAGCCGCGCTCGTCGGAATCCAGCTGCGCCTGGCACAGGTCGTCATAGGCCCATTGCACATGCTGATCGTCCGACGGGGTCGCCGCCGCCACCGCGGACGTCATCGCGGCCTGCTCGAGAACACCGCGCAGCACATAGATCTCGGACAATTCGGCCAGCGTCAACTGCGCGACCGTGTACCCGGAGCGGGGCCGGTGATCGACCAGGCCCTCGCCGATCAGTGTCTTGAGCGACTCCCGGACCGGTATCCGGCTGACGCCGAACAGCTCGGCAACCTCGTCCACCGGGATCACGGTTCCGGGCGGCGCGTCGCCGTCCAGGATGACCTGCCGCAGTTCGTCCAGAATGACCTGCTGCCCGCTGCCGGGCGACACTTCCTCGGCCAGGTCGCCGCGAAGTCGGGCGATCAGCAGCGAACGCCGCGGCGGTCCGGTCACCTGCACTCCATGAGTGCGCATTCTCCCGTTCTCCCGGTGCGAGCGCTACCCACTGCGGCAACCAACAACGGCAGGGTCACGTCGGCATTTCCGTCACGCGGAATTTCCGTCACGTCAGGGCGAAGTCACTGAGCAGGCCCCGGACGTCCTTGGCGATCGGCGCGGCGAACTCCGATCGGGTGCTGGTCTTCAGTCCCATCGCCACCAGCGACTGCACCATGGTGGTGGCCGCGGCGACCCCGTCGACCACCGGAACGCCGATCCGGCTGCTGATGTCGGCGGCCAGGTCGGCCATCCCGGCGCAGCCGAGAACGATGACATCGCAGCCGTCCTCGGCGACCGCCCGGGCGCACTCCGCGGTGATCACGTCGCGCGCCGCGGAACCGGGGACATCCAGTTCGAGGACGGCGATCTCGCAGGCCCGGACATTGCAGGCAGGACTCCTTGACGCCGTAGTGCGCGGCGAGATCCCAGGCCCGGCCGATGGTCCGGTCCAAGGTGGTGACGACGCGTGAAGCCGCGGCCAAGGTAGGTGGCGACCTTCATCCCGGCCTCGGCGATGGCGACCACCGGTCCGGCTGGCCAGCTCGCGGGCGGCGTCCAGCCCGGGATCGCCGAAGCAGGCCAGCACGTAGCCGTCGACGCCGTCCCGCTCGCCCTTGGCGATCTCCTCGAGCACCCCGGGAACGGACAAGCGCCTCGTCATAGTGACTTTCGATCGAGGCCGGGCCCATCGACGGGCTGACCGCCTGGATCACCGTGCCGACCGCGGCCACCGAGCGGGCGCACTCGCCGATCTTCTCGGTCATCGCCCAGGTGGTGTTCGGATTGATCACCTTGATCAACATTGACGTTGCCTACTCTTCCGGTCAGCATGGGAAAAGGAGCCGGTGCCGCGGATCGGACGACCCACGGCACCGGCTGGCTCTGCAGGTGACTGTGGTCAGACTGCCGGGGCGACCATCGTGTCATCCAGGACCGGGTAGTTCGCCTTCTGGCCGAACATCCGGCTGCCGATCATGTACAGGAGGAAGGCGGTGCCGGCGCCGATGAACCAGGTGTAGGTGGCGGCCTCGGAGGATCCCCAGAACACCACGACCATGCCGATGATGGCCGAGATCGCGGTCGCGACGATGGCAACCGGGTTGTAGCCGCCCTTGTAGTGGTACTTGCCGCCGGCATCGAGCGTGTACAGCGCGTCGATGTTCACCCGGCGCTTCTTGATCAGGTAGTAGTCGGCGATCAGCACGCCGTACAGCGGGCCGATGAAGGCGCCCAGGGTGTCCAGCGTGTAGTGGATGGTCTCCGGGCTGTTGTACAGGTTCCACGGGGTGATCAGCACCGAGCCGACGGCGGCGATCATGCCGCCCATCCGCCAGCTGATCTTCTGCGGGTTCACGTTGGAGAAGTCGAACGCCGGCGAGACGAAGTTCGCGACGATGTTGATGCCGACCGTGGCGATCATGAAGGTCAGCGCGCCGAGGATGACGGCGTAGACATTGTCCAGCCGGGCGACGGTGTGCACCGGGTCGATGATCAGTTCGCCGAACACCGGCCGGGTGGCCGCGGCGGTGACGACCACCAGCAGCGAGAAGACCAGGAAGTTCACCGGCAGGCCGAGGAAGTTGCCCTTCTTGACCGCGGCGAAGCTCTTGCCGTAGCGGGCGAAGTCGCCGTAGTTGAGCATCGGGCCGGAGAAGTAGGAGACCACCAGCGCGATCGCGGACAGCAGCACCGGCAGGATCGCCCAGCCGGTCAGCGTGATGCCGCCCTCGGCCAGGTTGAAGTCGATGTTCTCCCAGCCGGCCTCGATGACGAGGTAGCCGGCGAGCAGGAACATCACGACGTAGACGGCGGGGCCGCAGAAGTCGATGAACTTGCGGATCGATTCCATGCCGCGCCAGAAGACGATGGCCTGGGCGATCCACATGATGCCGAAGCCGATCCAGCCCAGCAGCGACAGCCCGGCGAAGCCGTACTGCGCGGTCTCCGCGTACGGGGCGAGTCCCGGCCAGAGCTTGATGGCCAGCAGCACCAGCGCGACCGACGCCAGGTAGGTCTGGATGCCGTACCAGGCGACCGCGATCAGGCCGCGGATGATGGCCGGGATGTTCGCGCCGAGCACGCCGAAGGAGATCCGCGAGGCGACCGGGTACGGCGTGCCGGTGGCCTGGCTGGGCCGGGCGACCAGGTTGCACAGGAAATACACGATGGTGATGCCGACCAGCAGCGCGATCAGCACCTGCCAGGCGGCCAGGCCGAGCGCGAACAGGCTGCCGGCGGTGACGTACCCGCCGACGCTGTGCACATCGGACATCCAGAACGCGAAGAAGTTGTACGAACCCCAGGTCTGCTTCTTCAGCGGCGCGAGGTCCTCGTTGGTCAGCCGCGGCGCGTAACCCGGCTTGATCAGTCCGGCGCCGGCGAGATGCTCGTGTTCGGCGACGTGCGGGCCGGCCGCCGGACGGCGCCGGACCGCCCGAGTCGGAGGAGGTGGTGGTGTCGGTCATGCGGACTCCTGAGGTGAGGAGGGAACCGGAGACACGCGGCGAAGCGGACTGCATCTGACACGGTCGGCTATTCGATTGGCGCTGCATCGACAAACAGCGCATCATGGACAAATCACTGCATCGACAAACGTTTGTCGAGAGTGAACGGTGCCTGTGCCGAGACTCGAAGACGCATCCGACCTGCTCGGATCCGTCGGATCGAGCGACTGTTCGTCCGGTGCGGGTGCTTCGGTGCGCTCGCGGAATCTCGACACGCGGAACGTTAGCCACCGCATGTTGCAAAGTCATTACTCAGCGAGATATATCTGCGACGCTCTCGGATATATCTGCCGCGTTCGCCGACTCGTAACATTCGCCGGCCGATGCCGAGGCGGGCACCGATGCTGCCGACCGCGTGCACGCGATCCCGGCGGCCGCTACCAGGCCAGGCGTCAGCAATTGCTTGTCGGTGAGCTCCCGCACCGGGATCCCGCCCAGGCCGGCATCGAGCAGCACCCGGGACTGGACGCCTGCGCCGGCAGCCGCTGCAGCCATTGCGCGATCGCCGCCGACAGCGCCTGCGGCGAGAGCTGGCCGAGCAGGTGCAGCCGGGAGAATCCGCCGTCCGGGATACACGTCGACCCGGACCGCGGTGACCTCTTCGTCGTCGCTGCAGCCGGAAGCGGTTCCGCGAGTCCGGGCGAAATCTGTCGCTCGGCGAGAATCTCGTGCCACGGCTCGTTGTCGGTCGACCGGGCCGAGATCCGCACCCGGCCGGGCGCATTGCCGAGGAAGTAGCCGGTGTCGACGGTCACGAAGGACAGCCGGGCGGGACCGGCCAGGGTGACCACCATGTAGTCGTTACCGGCGGTCCGCCGGCGCGCCGTTTCCCAGCCGTCGGCCATCGACGGCGGCGATGCCCGGGTAGAGCACGTGCCGGGCGTCGGAATAGAACATGTCCGAGCATTCGGCGATGTCGCCGCCGTGATGAATGGCGGCCAGATCGATCCGATCGCCCAGCACCCGGGGATCGGGAACGGCGCGAGCCGAGCACCCGCAACCGGGCGACGCCGCCGTCCGGATAGATGTTCAGCCGGACATGGGTGAATGCCTGGTTGTTGTAGACCCGGTAGGTGTTCGGCGTGTTGCCGCGGGCCGCCGAATTCGGCACCACGGTGATCCACTCGGCCCGGTCCAGGGTCGGCCTTGTCCGGCGAGCCGTCCACCCAGGTGGCCTCGACCGATACCTCCGGCGGGTAGTTGCCCGAGGAAGAACGAGGTGTCGACGATGATCTCGTGCAGCACCCCGGGCACGCCGAGTGCGACGACGGCCCAGTCGTAGCCGGGTGTGCGCCGGCGGCGGGTTTCCCAACCGTCATAGATCTTGCCGTGCGGGCCGAACGTCCTGGTGTCGTGCACCGGCGGCGTCGGCGTCAGCAGCGCCTCGCAGGCCGCGAAGAATTCGTCGCTGACGTACCGGACCGACCCGCCGAGTGCTCGGCTGGCCAGATCGAGGTCGGTCCGTTTCATCTGCTCACTCCTGGGAATCGTGCTGGGGCGCCGATGGCGAAGCAGTTCTGGCGCTCAGTCCCGGAAGCGTCATGGGTCAGCAGCTGTCCGGCCACCATCTCGTCGGTCAATTCTGTGCCGCGCAACCAGCGGGTGCGCACCACGCCCCGCAGCTCGATGGCCGAGGTAGGGCGTGATCGGGTGCTGGTGCTTGATCGAATCTCCGGCGTGACGATGAAGGTCTCATCATCGGCCAGCGCGACGAGGTCGGCGTCGGCGCCGATCTCGATCCGGCCCTTGTGTTCCAGGCCGGCCAGGTCGGCCGGCCCGCGGGACATCCACTCGAGGACGGTGGTCAGCGGGATGCCCCGCCGATTCGCCTCCTGCCACACCGCGGCGAAACCGAACTGCACCGAGGCGATTCCGCCCCAGGCCAGGCCGAGGTCGCCGACCTCGAGCAGCTTGAGCTCCGGGGTGCTCGGCGAGTGATCGCTGACCACGATGTCGATGGTGCCGTCGGCCAGGCCTGCCCACAGCGCGTCCTGGTCGGCCTGGCCGCGGATCGGCGGGCAGCACTTGAACTGCGGCGCAGCCGTCCGGGATGGTCTCGGCCGCGAGAGTCAGGTAGTGCGGACAGGTCTCGGCGGTGATCGGCACCCCGTTGGCCTTGGCCCGGCGGATCAGCGCGACACCGCCGGCGCTGGACAGGTGCACGATGTGCGTCCGGCAGCGGGTGATCGCCGCTGCCTCGATACAGGCCGCGATGGCGCCGGTCTCGGCCTCGGCCGGGCGGGACTCGACGAAGGCCTGATAGCTCGGCCCCCGCGGTACCGGCGCGGTGTGCAGGACGCCCGGGTCCTCGGCGTGCACCAGCATCAGCCCGCCGACGCCGGCGATCACCCGCATCGCCGACCGCATCTCCCCGGTGGTCAGCGGCGGGAACTCGGGGACGCCGGAGTCCTGCAGGAAGCACTTCACGCCGAAGACGCCGGCCGCGAACAGCTCCGGCAGGTCGTCGAGATTGGTCGGCACGCTGCCGCCCCAGAACCCGACGTCCACCCGGCACCGGCCGCGGGCGGCGACCTTCTTTGCGGCCAGCGCCTTCGCCGTCAGGGTCGGCGGCAGCGAGTTGAGCGGCATGTCGATCAGCGTGGTCACGCCGGCCGCGGCGGCCGCCCTGGTCGCCGAGTCGAAGCCCTCCCATTCCGTCCGGCCCGGCTCGTTGATGTGCACGTGGGTGTCCACCAGGCCCGGGATCAGCACCTCGTCGGGCTCCAGCGTCGCGACCAGCCTGCTCGGCGCTGCGCTGCCGTACGGCTCGATCCCGACGATCCGGCCCATCCGGACCAGCAGGCTCGCGCTCTGCTCCTGCCCGTCGATGATGGCCCGGCTCGCGTGGATCACCAGGTCGACGGGGCGGGCGCCACCGGCGACCGGACTGGCTGCTGCGGAACCTGACGGCGCGACGTCGGTGCTGGGGGACATCAGGGGAGGGTATTCCGGAACGCGTGTGTTCTACAGGGCGGTCCGGTGACACCGGTGTTACAAGTGTTCAACAGTGATCCACACCCATCATTTGATCTCACTGGGGACACCGCACTCATGGGTCAGGTCTGGATCGGCATCGTCATCGTGTTCGTGTTCGTGTTGCTGATCATCGGCGGATTGTTCACCTCGACGGAATTGGCCCTGGTCTCATTGCGGGCGGGCCAACTGCAGGCCATCAGCCCGCGTGTCGACGTCGCGGGCCACCGGCTCACGGTCACGGCGGTGCAGGGCTGGCGGGCGCAACGACTGCTCGTGACCAAGCCGGACTAGTAATTGCGACCATGTAGGTTGCGTCACTACCTAGCTAGGGTTACCGTGGTCGGATGACCGGGACTCAAGTGAACCTCGACGTCGACCAACTCAATTGGCCATCGTCGTGGACGCGGGCAGCGCTCGAGCTGTGCGCCTTGAGCGCGGTCGGCCGGGCCGGAACCACCCACGGCTACGAGGTCGCCCGACGAATTCAGGCCGGCGGGCTGGGTGACATCAAGGGCGGCACCTTGTACCCGGTCCTTGCCCGGCTGGAAGAACAGGGTCTGACCAGGACCTGGTGGGTCGAGGGTGCGGGCGGTCCCGGCCGCAAGATGATCGCGATCACCGAGGCCGGGCGCGCTGCACTGGCCGAGCGGACCAGCCAATGGCGGGATTGGACCGGCCGAGTGGACCGATTGCTCGGCCCATCGGCCGAGCACCCGGGCTCGACCTGGCTGGCGACCAGCCTCTGACACTCCCCTAGTCCATTCCCTCGGCGAGTCCATTCCATCTGCGGTAGTCCATTCGATAACAGGAGGACCAGTGAGCACGCACACCGATGAGAAGCGTTACCTGACCGACCTGGCTTACGCGCTGCGCCTGCGGTCCATCTCGGGCGTCCGCATCGGCGAAATCCTGGCCGAAGTGGAGGCCCACACCGCCGAGAGTGGCCAGAGCGCCCGGGAGGCATTCGGCACCCCCAAGGAATACGCCCTGCAGTTCGAGCAGTCGGCCAGTGACCCCGGTCGCCGGCAGTGGGGCAAACAGGCGTGGGCCGGGGCGCTCGCCGCGGCGATCGGCGCCTGGCTGTTCGCCGCCGGTGCCTTCGCCGGCATGGCCGGGGAGAACCTCATCAGGCTGCCCGGGTGGTGGGCCTGCGCGACCGGCGCGGTCATCCTGCTGGTCACGTTCAGCATGATTCCGCTCGACGTGATCGTCGACCCGCGGCGCCCGAACAGCCGGCGTTTGGGCCGAAGGTGGTTCATGACCTGGGTGCTCGGGATCATGGTCGTGGTGCTGCTGGTCATCGTCGGCGTGATGCTGCTGCTGACGTAATCGAGTCGCCACATCTGTGCCCTTCGCTGGCCCGGAAGGGCCCACAAGTGGCGACTCGATCGACGTGCGCCACTGTCACCGCACGGGTTCGAGCACCTCGAGACCGCCGAGCCCGGGCTGCAGCGCCTTGGGCACCCGCACCGAACCGTCCGGTTGCTGGTGGTTCTCCAGGATCGCCACCAGCCAGCGGGTGGTCGCCAGGGTCCCGTTGAGGGTCGCCGCGACCTGCGGTTTGCCGTTCTCGTCGCGATACCGGACGCCGAGCCGCCGGGCCTGGAAGGTCGTGCAGTTCGAGGTCGAGGTCAGCTCCCGGTAGGCCTGCTGCGTCGGCACCCAGGCCTCGCAGTCGAACTTGCGCGCCGCCGAGGACCCGAGATCACCGGCCGCGACATCGATGACCCGGTAAGGGATCTCCATGTCGCCGAGCATTTCCTCCTCGAACCCGAGCAGCCGCTGGTGCTCGGCCGCGGCGTCCTCGGGCCGGCAGTAGGAGAACATCTCGACCTTGTCGAACTGGTGCACCCGGATGATGCCCCTGGTGTCCTTGCCGTAGGAACCGGCCTCCCGCCGGAAGCAGGTCGACCAGCCCACGTACCGGGTGGGACCCGTTGCCAGGTCGAGGATCTCGTTGGAGTGGTAGGCGGCGAGCGGCACCTCGGAGGTGCCGACCAGGAACAGGTCGTCGGCAGCCGAGCCGGTAGACCTCGTCCGCGTGCTCGCCGAGAAACCCGGTGCCCTCCATGGATTCCGGCTTCACCAGCACCGGCGGGATCATCGGGATGAAGCCGTTCGCGATGGCCTTGTTGACCGCGAGGTTCAGCATCGCCCACTGCAGCCGGGCGCCGATCCCGCGCAGGAAGTAGAACCGCGCCCCGGACACCTTGGCGCCGCGCTCCATGTCGATCGCGGCCAGTCCCTCGCCGAGCGCGAGATGGTCGCGCGGCTCGAAGTCCAGAACCGGCGGTTCACCGACATGCTTGATCACCAGGAAGTCCTGCTCACCGCCGGGTGGTGCGCCTTCGATGACGTTCGGCAGCGCCAGATGCGCCGCCGTCAGTTCCTGATTGGCGGTGTGTTCGGCGGCTTCTGCGGCCTTGACGCCGGCCGACATCTCCTTGCCGCGCTCCAGCAGCGCCGGACGATCGGCGGGTGCCGCCTTGCCGATGGTGCGTCCGAAGGTCTTCTGCTCGGCCCGCAGCGAGTCCCCGGCGGCGACCGCGGACCGGCGTTCGACGTCCAGGCGGCAGTAACCGGTCAACCGCCGCCGGGTCCGCCCCCCTGGCTCGCTGGGAGGCTCTGACCAGTTCCGGGTCGTCACGAAGGATGCGCAGGTCAATCACGCCCAGAGCCTAACGAGCCGCGATCGGCTCCGTTCCAGGCGGGCAGAATGAATCCATGCCTGTGCTGATGTCCCGTCCCGAGTTCGAGGATCTGGTGGCGGAGGCGCTCGACCTGATCCCGCCGGAGTTCACCAGGGCGATGGACAACGTCGTCATCCTGGTCGAGGACCGGCACCCCACGCAGAACCTGTACGGCCTGTACCACGGGGTCGCGCTGACGTCGCGGACCTCCAACTACTCCGGGCACCTGCCGGACACCATCACGATCTACCGCGAGCCGATCCTGGCGCACGCCCACGACCCCGAGGCGGCCCGCGAGCAGGTCGCGACCACCGTCATCCATGAGGTCGCGCACCATTTCGGGATCGACGACGACCGGCTGGACGAACTCGGCTGGGCCTGACCGCGCAGCCCAGGGCAGCCCTCCAGTCGGACCCGACGAAGGAGGGGCCGCCAAAAAACATTGGTAGGAATGAACTGGAACAACCTGGCGACGCAGGAGCCTGTTGTTCAGGGCATTCCTAGCCGGCACTGCCCGGCGGCGGAACGGGCCGGACATTAGGCTCCTGAAACCCGGAATCCAGCCGGGGTCCAGCGCTGCCGAGGAGCCAATCATGCCCACCATCGCCGTCGTCGGTGAGGTCGTCGCCGATGCCGTCCTGCCGCCCGACGGAATCGTCGACGGCGCCGCACATCTCACGGTGCATCCGGGTGGCGGCCCGGCCAACACCGCGGTTGCGCTGTCCCGGCTGGGCAGCACCGCGAGGTTCGCCGGGCGGCTGTCGGGTGGCGCTTTGGGCGCGCTGTGCCGGGCGAAACTGGAGGAATCGCTGGTCGACCTGAGCGCATCGGAGAACGCCGTCGAACCGGCAACCCTGGCCATCGCCCGACTGGACGCGACGGGCGCCGCGTCGTACGAGTTCTACACCGAGGGCACCGCCGACTGGGCGTGGACCGACGCCTCCCTGGCCCCGCTGATCGACGGACCCTTCCCCGCATACAGCCCGCCGGTGGCGATCCACACCGGCACCCTGGCACTGGCGCTGCAGCCCTCCGGCCAGGTCATCGAGAACCTGCTGACCCGCGCACGGGCGCAGATGACGGTGTCCATCGACCCGAACCTGCGCACGCTGCTGGTGCCGGTGTCGTCATACCGGCTGTGGATCGACCGGTGGGCGGGCCTGGCGGACATCGTCCGGCTGTCCGAGGACGATCTCGACCAGCTCTGGCCCGGCTGGACGCCGGAGCAGGCCGCCGTGCATCTGCACGCCTGCGGAGTGCCGCTGGCCGTCGTCAGCCTGGGCGGGGCCGGCGCCTTCGCCTCGCTGCGCGGGCAGCAGGTCAGGGTGCCGATCGCGCCGACCACGCTGGTGGACACGGTGGGCGCGGGTGATTCCTTCCACGGCGGGCTGCTGCACCACCTGGCGGAGAGCGGGTATCTGGGCGGCCGACTGGACACCCTGACCGTCGAGGGGCTGACGGCCGCCCTGACCTTCGCGTCCAGGGTCTCGGCGATCACGTGCTCGAGGGCCGGCGCGAACCCACCATGGGCGGCCGAACTCACCGGCTGACCAATTCCGAGTCAGCCTTCGGTGGCGCGGTCGCAATCCAGACCCCGGTCAGCGTCGCGAGCACACCGACCACCGTCGCTGGTCCGGCCGGCTCACCCAGCACCGCGACGGCCAGCACGGTCGCGGTGATCGGCTCGATCATGGTGAGCGTCACGGCGTCACCGAGCGACAACACGGCCAGCCCGGCGGACCACAACGCATAGGCAGCAGCCGTTGTCACCAGGCCGAGGTAGAGCAACGCCGGCGAGGTTCCCGGGCCGGCGAACGGATCGGTGCCGAACAGCAGGAGCAGCCCAGCGGCGGGCAGCATCGCGGCGCCGAACACGGTGGCCACCGCGGTCAGCGCGGGCCGGTCCGCCGTCAAGTCCCGGATGGCGGCGCCGAAGACCGGGAAACAGCAGCCCGCGCCGATCGCGGCCACCCAGCCGATCGGGTCGAACAGCACGCCACCGGCGCCCGTCATGATCGCGATGCCCGGCACCGCGACCGCGACACCGATCCACCACCTGATTCGCAGCGCGATGCCGTGCCGGACCCGGTCGAGCAACCCGGCCACGACCGGCCCGGTGCCGATGGTGACGATGGTCGCGGTCGCAACGCCCACCCGGTTCACGGCGAGGAAGAAGCCCAACTGGAACCCGAGGAATGCAAGTGCCCCAGGAACGATCACCCGCCAAGGACAGGGACAGGACCACGGCGCACGACCGAGCGCCGCACTGATGACGACGAGAACGCCGCCGCCGATGACGATCCGCCAGCCCGCCGTCGTCGTCGCGGCGAGCCCGGGTGCCAGCACGCGCGTCGCGACGCCGGACGTACCGAACAGCACGGCCGCGGCGGCCACCGCGGCGATCGCCGCGCCGGTGCTCGCCGGACGCACTGTTGAGGGCTGAGTGTTCATGCCGAGAATAATGTCCGACAAGGATCGAGCAGCCGATTGCACATCTTCCACAGAACGGGGTTGGCCTTAGCATTCACTGCCATGGATAAGATCGATCGCGAGATTCTGTTCCAACTGCAACAGGACGGCCGTCTGGCCAACAACGAACTCGCGGACCGGATCGGGCTGAGCCCGTCCCCCTGCCACCGCCGGGTCCGCACTCTCGAGGAGAACGGAACGATCCAGCGGTACACCGCGATCATCGACCCGCAGGTGATCGGCCGCGGCTACGAGGTGTTGGTGTGGGTGACGCTCAAGGAGGTCACCCGCACCTCGATGGCCGCGATCGAGGAGCAATTCGACGCCCTCGACGAGGTGACCGAAGCGTTCCGCATGATGGGTCAGCCCGACTACCTGATTCGGGTCGCGGTCGCCGACTCGGCCGCCTTCGAGACGTTCTACATCGACACCCTGGCCGCGCTGCCGCAGGTCCGGACCCTGACCTCGATGACCACCATGAAGACCATCAAGCGCAACCGCCCGCTCCGGCCGGGGCGGTGATGCGGTGCCGTCCGACGCCGGTCGGACACAGCGATTCGATTGTTAACGCGACGCAAGGCTGCCGTGACCAAGAATGTCGTCCGTCAGGAATACCGTCCGGCCTGACGACAGTCACGCGTCGGCCGACCGGCGCGACACGGGAGAGGGGATCGGTATGAGCATCGGCTGGAAGCTGGTCGGGGACGGCAAACCGCTCGCGATCGGGGAGGTGGTTCGGCCGGACGAACGGCTCTCCTGGCCGAAGACGATCGGCGTCGGCGCGCAGCACGTCGTCGCCATGTTCGGCGCGACCTTCGTCTTCCCGTTGATCATGGGCCTCGACCCGAACCTGGCGATCATGATGTCCGGCGTCTGCACGATCCTGTTCCTGCTGGTGGTCGCGAACAAGATCCCGTCCTACCTCGGCACCTCGGCATCATTCGTCGGTGCGGTGGTGGCCATTCGAGCGACCGGTGGTACCTCGGCCGACGTCACCGGCGCGATTCTGGTGGCCGGTCTGACGCTCGCTCTAGTCGGTGTGCTGGTCCACTTCGTCGGCGGACGTGCGTTGCGAAAGGTGTTGCCGCCGGTGGTGAGTGGCGCGGTGGTGATGCTGATCGGATTCAATCTGGCGCCCGTTGTCGCCGGCGTTTACTGGCCGCAGGATCCCGGCGTTGCCTTCACTGTCATGGTGTTCACGATCGTCGCGACGGTGGCGTTCCGGGGTTTCTGGTCGCGGATCGCGATCTTCCTGGCGTTGATCTTCGGGTTCATCCTGTCCTGGGTGCTGGACAAGATCGTCGGCGAGATCACCGCACCGACGGGTGCCGGCGACGTGACGACACATTTCCGGGTAGATCTGAGCGGGGTCTCCGACGCCGCCTGGTTCGGCCTGCCGACCCTGCACGCGCCGCAGTTCCAGCTCAGCTTCATCCTGCTCGCCCTGCCCGGCGTCATCGCGCTGATCGCCGAGAACACCGGCCACGTCAGGGCTGTCGCCGAGATGACGGACACCGACCTCGACCCGTATATGGGTCGGGCGCTGTTCGCGGACGGGATCGGAACCGCCCTGTCGTCTTCGATCGGCGGCTCGCCGACGACCACCTACGCGGAGAACATCGGTGTCATGGCAGCGACCCGGGTGTACTCAACGGCGGCCTATTACGTCGCCGCGGTCGTCGCCATCCTGCTCGGTTTGGTGCCGAAATTCGGCGCCGTTGTCAGTGCCACGCCCGGGGGTGTGCTGGGTGGAATCACCGTCGTGCTCTACGGGATGATCGGCCTGCTGGGGGCGAAGATCTGGATCGAGAACAGGGTCAACTTCGCCAATCCCGTCAATCTGGTGCCGATCGCCGCCGGCATCATCATCGGGGTCGGTGGGGTCGCCATGTCTTTCGGCAACGATTTCGAACTCTCCGGGATCGCCCTGGGGTCGATCGTCGCGATCGTGGCGTATCACCTTGCCCGACTGCTGGCACCGAGGGAGCTTCGGGAGCCGCTGATCGAGGACCGCGTCTACGTGGGCGGCGCCGCCATCTCGACCGGCACCGTGGTATCCGCGGAGGGTGAACTGCCGCCGTTCCGGCAACCGGATTGAACAATGACGTCCAAATCTCAGGAAAAGGCGCTCGGCCTTAGGACCCGCCGCCTGGTGCAGCCATGCTGGCGTTGAACCGGACAAACAGCAGGTACGGAACAAACTTCTAGGGGTAGGGTGACGCCGTCGGTCCAAATGGGTCACAGGTGGAGAAATCCCGACGGGGCTTGTCGAAAGCGCGACCACTGGCAGCAATTGCCTGCATCTGCGCGCCGCTGTATGGGTGAACGGTACCGAGGGATTTCGGATTGAACGGCTCCGCCATGAGATGCCGGCAACGTGCCGGCCTGCTGAGCCGGCGCATCGGGGGCGGGGGGATCGTGTTCAGATCCCGCTGTCCCATACCCGGTTGCGGCACGGAATTCCGGCCATGACGATCGACTGGCTGTTGGTGCTCGCCGGTTTCGCGATGGGCGGCGCTTCGATCGGCTTGCTCATCCAACTGCGATCACGGCGCCCGACCGCGCCGACACCAATCGACACTCCTGACGTCGACACCGCCGTAGCATCCGGGCCGGTGCAGGTCGCCCTGCCGCCCACCGAATGGTCCTGGGCGGTCAACCCGTTGGGCCAGTTCACCTCGGCCAGCTCGTCCAGCCTGCCAGTGATCGGCTACCACCCGTCGGAGTTGATCGGGCGGGATGTCGCGATGATCATGGACCCGCGCGAACTCGGCCGCGCCGAGGCGATGGTCAATTCCCTGGGCGTCACCGACTCCGGCCTGTCGGACCTGGTCGTCTCCGGTCTGCACCGGGACGGCACGTCATCCTGGTTCGAACTCGCGCTCTCCACCGTCACCGACGCCGCCGGCAACGTCGTGTCCTACGAGGGCAGGAGCCGGGCCATCGGCGCCGAGGCGGCCCTGGTCGTCGCGGCACAGCACGCCAGGGCACGGATCGAAGCCATCATCGCCGACAAGCTGCTGCTGACGGCATTCCAGCCGATCGTCGATCTCAGCACCAGCAAGGTGATCGGTGCAGAGGCCCTGAGCAGATTCGTCGCGGACCCGTCGTCGACTCCGGACATCTGGTTCGCCGAGGCGGCTGGCGTGGGGCTGGGTCCGGAGCTCGAATTGCTGGCGGTCGAGACCGCGCTGGTAGCGGCCGGCGCACTGCCGAATCATCTGTATGTGTCGATCAACGCGTCGCCCTCGACCTGCCTCGACGACCGGCTGGCCCGGTTGCTCACGGCATCACAGATCGGCCTTGACCGAATCGTTCTCGAACTCACCGAACACTCCGAGGTGATCAACTACGAGCCGCTGAATGATGTTCTGAACGGGCTGCGGCTGGGCGGTCTGCGCGTGGCGATCGATGACGCGGGGTCGGGTTTCGCATCGGGAAGGCACATCCTGAAGATCAACCCCGACATCATCAAACTGGATCGAACCCTGGTGACGGCCATCGAAAGCCATTCCGGTGAAAGAGCTCTCGCCGCGAGCATGGTCGCCATCGCCACTGAACTCGGCGCGACCGTGACGGCAGAGGGGATCGAGACGCGGGCGGAACTGAAGTGCGTCACCTCGTTGGGGGTCGCGGCGGGTCAGGGGTACCTGCTCGGTCGACCCACGGTCAACCCCCGCGAGTGGTCCCGGTGGAAGTATCAGTTGCCCAGTCGGACCCACGCGATCGCTGCTGCCGTTTCGGCTCTGGCCAATTCGGCCCGGCCGGCTGTCGCTGGGTTCGCACCGCCGAACGCGGGTCGACCGAGCCCCTCCGTCACGACGAAGTGGCCCTCGTCGCACCCCCTGTACCGCGAGGAGCACCACCCCTCGATCACCCAGCAATGGGGACGGGGCGCACCGACCCGGGATCTGGCGATCGCCGTTCTCGATGCCCTGCCGGACGCGACAGCGATCCTGAATCCCGCTGGAACGATCATCGCTGTCAATCGGGCTTGGCGGATGTTCTCGCAGGACAACGGTGGTGACCTGACGAAGACCGGGGTCGGTGTCAATTACCTGGAGGTGTGCGCCAGAGCGTCCAACGCTGGAATTGTGGATGCGACAGAGACTCTCCTCGGACTGCGTGCAGTGCTCGATGGCCACTCGGTCGAGCACGAGTGGGAGTACCCCTGCCACTCGCCGACCGTCTCCCGCTGGTTCATCTCCAGGATCACCTCGATCGGCGGCCACACCGGCGGCGCGGTGGCATCGCATGTCAATATCAGCCGCCGGAAGCGGGCGGAACAGGAACTGCTGCATCAGGCCTCGCACGATCCGTTGACCGGCGTGGCGAATCGGCTGCTGTTCACCGCCGCCCTGGCCGGCGCGCTGCGGCGGCGGGCGGGCGTCGAGCACCGCCCGGACGTCGGATTGCTGTACATCGACCTCGACAAGTTCAAGCCGGTCAACGATGCCTACGGGCATGCCGCAGGAGATGAGATGCTGCTGGTGGCGACGCAACGCATCCGCTCCCAGGTCCGGCCGCAGGACACCATTGCCCGGCTGGGGGGTGACGAGTTTGCGGTCTGCGCGCCGCGAATCTCCATGGCCGGGTTGGTGGCCATGGCCGACCGGCTCACCATCGCTCTCGGCAAGCCGCATCAGTTACAGGGCCAACAGGTGCATATGAGCGCAAGCATCGGCCACTACCTCGCCACACCTGGCGAGGATGCGGCAGACGCGGTGAGGTTGGCCGACAGTGCGATGTACCTGGTGAAGGCCACCAGAAGTCGGCTTTCGGAATAACCGGCCAGGTCCGGGCGAAGCCGGTGTGCCTGCTACCGATGAGAGAACAGGCCCTGCTTGGGATGACGGATCGTCACATACCCACCCTTTTTCAGCCCGGTCAGCACCAGGGTCATTCCGTTGGTCCGGCCGACCGGTGCCACCTTGTTGTTGATGTGACCGCCCCGCATCTGCAGCCCGTCGAGCCGGACAGCACTGCCCCTCGGCACGATGAGTTCGGTCGAGCCGCCGTAATTCGAGCGGAACTCCACCGTCACTGTTGGCGAAATCAGTTGGGCCGCAGTGAAATCCAATCGGGTACTGGCGCCGGTCCCGCCGACGACGATCAGCGGCGGGGCCGTCCAGTAGCCCTTGAAGGTCCGTGAACCCCAGCCGGTCAGCTCCAGGACACCGCCATCGCCGGCCGGCGCGGTGGCGACCGCGCCGGAATAGCCCGGCGTCGGCCGCTGCTGCGGCCGAGCGGCCTGCTCCGCGGCGTCGACAGAGCGGCCGGCAATCTCCAGCCCTGGCAGGTCAAGCAGCACCGCGTTCAGATCCCGCCGGGTGCGCGCCGTGATCACCCGGCCGCTGCGCTCGGTGTATTCGCCGATGTCGATGAGGCCGCGGCCGGTCGCCTTCTCCAGCAGCGACAGCACGTGCGACCGCTCGTCGTCGGACACCCGGAGGTCGCGGGGGTCGATGGGAGAGCCAGGCATGCCGTCAAGGATAGTCAGCGCGCGCGGGGCGCATCGGCACGCTCACCGGATCCTCGCCGGCCGGACCGTCGGCGCGGCCGTCGTCCAGTGCGCTGCCGCCGATCGCGGTTCCGGCCCAGGTCACCACGGTCCAGCCACCGCCCGGCACAGAATCGACGACGATCATGCCGGTGTTGTGCAGCGAGTGCTTCGGTCCGAAGGCACCGTCCACCGTTGTCAGGTCGGACGCGCGGATGGTTGCCCAGACCCGCAGGATCGCGCCGTGCGCCACCAGCACGGCACAGCCGTCGTCACCGGATTCCGCGCGCAGGGCATCGACCACCTCCGCCACCACAGCGTCGAAGCGAGCCAGCACCTGGGTCCCATCCGGTCCGCCGGGCATCGCGGACGTCAGCTGCACCACCCATCCACTGCCGGATCGTCGACTGGTATTTCCGAATGGACACCTCGTCGCCGAGCATTTCGAGATCACCCGCGTCGACCTCGCGCAATCCGTCCCGCACCCTGATGGGCAGGCCGCGAGCGGCCGCCAGCGGCCCGGCAGTGAGCTGCGCACGGTGCTGCGAGGAGGCGTAGATGGCATCGATCCGGTACTCGTCCAGGGTCGCCGGCAGCGCGGCTGCCTGCGCGATTCCGAGCTCGGTCAGTCCGGGGCCGGGCACCGCGGTGTCCAGCAAACTCAGCACATTCGAGGGGGTCTGACCGTGCCGGATCAGCAGCAACCTCATCGGTCCCACTCCCCTCGCATCCAGCGGCGAACCTGCTCGTCCGCCTCGGCATAGGCAGTGGCGGTCGCGAATTCCGCGGCCGGGTCGTTGGTGCCCTGGACCCGCGGGTAGGAACCCAGCCAGCGCAGCAGGGCAGAGCGGCGGATCAACGCGCCCAGCACGTCGGCCATGGCCGGGTCGGCGAGGTGCCCGTCGGCGTCGACCAGGAAGTAGTAGACGCCGAGCTTCGATCGGGTGGGGCGGGATTCCAGCCGGGTGAGGTTGATCCCCCGCGACGCGAACTCGCCGAGCACGGCGAGCAGGGATCCGGGGTGGTTGCCGACGGACAGCACCAGTGACGTCCGGTCGTTGCCGGTGGGCGCGGGCGGTGGCCCCGGCCGACGGAGCAGCACGAACCGGGTGACCGCATCGCGCACCGAGCCGATGTCGGCGGCCAGGGTGACCAGCCCGTAGCGCGGTCCGGCGACCGGAGCGGCCGCGGCCGCATCCAGTTCACCGGAGGCGACAGACGCAGCGCCGGCGGCATTCGAGGCCGACATCACGGCCTCCGCGGCCGGCAGCTGCAGCGCCAGCCACTCGCGGATCTGCGCGTGACCGTGCGGATGGGCGCCGACGCTGCGGATGTCGGTCAGCTCGGTACCGGGCCGGACCAGCAGATCGAAGGTGATCGGGACGTAGGCCTCTGCGGTGATCAGCAGCGGCGCACCGTGCGTCAGCTCGTCCTGGGTCAACGGCACGGCACCTTCGACCGAGCTCTCCAGCGCCACACACGCGGCGTCGGCGGCGCCGGATCGGACGGCGCCCAAGGCGGCGCTGACCCCGCCGACCGGCTGGAGTTCGACCCCACCGGGCGGGGTCAATCTGTCGACCAGGGCACGCGCCGCCTGCTCGGTGAAGGTGCCCTCGGGTCCGAGGTAGGTCCACCGCTCGCCCGTCACACCGCCACCCTAGTTGGACACGACGGAGAGGGTCCGCCCATCGATACAGCAAGAGCACTGATACAACCTGGCGACGAAGGAGTCGGGGTTTTCTCTGCACTCCTGCCACCGGGTGGGCCAGCGCAGGCAGTGGCCGCGCACAGCCCCAATCAGGTACCGGTACCGGTTTCCGGGTTCTGCGCCTGCAGTTGGGCGAGCCGGTCGGGATCCTGCACGGCCATCCAGGCGAGCACGTCCTGGAACGGCACGCACTGGGTCTCCGGCTTGCCGCAGTTCGCCAGGACGAAGTTCGTCAGCGCCGTCTCGTAGGCGTTGTTGTTCCAGGCGTTGAAGTGGTTGCCCAGCACCAGCGGTGCCCGGTTGCCGTTGAAGGTCGCGTTGTACATGTCCTGGTAGGTCGCCTGCACCTGCGCGGAGTCGGCGTCGGACTGCGCCTGCGTGACGCCGGTGCTGGTCGCGTTCTGCTGGGTGTAATAGAAGTTGTAATCCATCGTGATCTGGTGCTTGTCGGTCCCGTGAATCGGGAATTCGGCCATCCCGAACTGCCAGATCTTGTATTGCGGCGACTGCTTCGGCCAGCTGATTCCGTGCCTGGTGAATGACGAGTCATAGGTCATGTTGTGCGCGACCAGGGCCGGGAACAGGTCCTCGGCGTGCCCCTCGAGGCACGGCGTCCGCTCGCCCTTGACGACCGACCCGTCGAACGCCAGGTCGGGCATCTGGACGTTCGGGTTGTTGGCCTTGACGTTCTTCACCAACGCGAAGAACTGGTCGAGCTCGTTGTTCCAGTCGTCGGTGTTCCAGGAGTTGCCGCTCGGCTCGGCACCCTCGCAGAAGTGCCCGTTGAAGTGCGTGCCGATCTCGTTGCCCTCGGCGTAGGCCTGGTTGAGGTCGGCGATCTCGATCGGCAGATCGGTGGCGCTGTTCCAGTTGATCGAGGAGTTCCCGGCGCTGTGGCCGGGTCCCTGGTACAGCATCTTCGTCTCATCGGACAGCATGTAGGTGCCGGACAGGAACCCGGTGAACCGGAACGGCACCTGCTTGCCGACGTCGAACCAGTGCTGCCACTTCTCGTGCCAGCCGACACCGTCGAAGCTGACGATGATGAACTGCGGCGGCTTCTCGCCGGGCTGCAGCTTCTTCGGGACGAAGCCGTCGGCGAGCGCGACGCCGTCCTGCGGCGCGGCGTTCGGGTCGGCCGGCGCGGCCGGGCTGGACGCGGCCGGCGACGGGCTCGGAGTGGGTGATTCCGCCGCGCTCGGGCTCGGGCTGGGGGACGCCGCAGGCTCCGAGCTGGGGCTGTCGGATGTCGCCGGACCAGCCGTGACGAAGCTGGTGACGGTCTCATCCGCGGTCTGGCTGGCTGTGCCACAGGCCGAGAGCAAGTGCCAGTCCGGCCAATGCCATGGCTATCTTTCGGCCACGTCCGACCCGCATGAATCCTCCGCGATCGGTATCGAATGACGCGTTTAGCGGCGCGAAATGCCCGCAGCGCATAGTTCCTCACCGTAGTGTCCACGACCAACTGTGCGTTACCGGTGAAGCAATGGCCCAAGAGTATTCGTCGTGGAAAGCATGGGGACGCATCGAACGCGGGGAATGTGGCCACTCACACGCCTAAGGTGACCGGTTGTGACCAGCGCAGCAACACCGCCCACCGCGGCCGGCGGCAATTTCCTCGAGCCAGTCCCCCGTGCCTACACCGCCCGCTCGATCCGGGTCGAGCTGATCATCGTCTTCCTGGTCACCCTCGGGATGAGCGGGTTGTCCTCGCTGCTCAGCCTGGTCGACTCGCTGCTGGCGGCCGCTCCGCTGGCCTCGCAGACCGTGTCCATCCTGGTGCCGCAGGCGCAGGCGTCCTTCGTCGATCTGCTCAAGCAACTGCTGTCGATCCTGCGCGGATTCGCCTGGGGCGCGCTGGGGCTGTACCTGCTGTGGCGCAGCGGGGTGAACCTGCGCGACCGGCTCGGACTGGACTTCCGCAAGCCCTGGAAGGACCTGGGCGTCGGCGTCGTGCTGGCCGCCGTCATCGGCATCCCCGGTCTGCTCTTCTACCTGTTCGCGGTGCAGATCGGCATCAACCTGACCGTCGCCCCGACCACCTTGAACGACGTGTGGTGGCGGCTGCCGGTGCTGATCCTGGCGGCCGTCGAGAACGGCTTCCTGGAGGAAGTACTCGTCGTCGGGTACCTGCTGACCAGGCTCGACCAGCTCAAGGTGACGCCGTGGATCGCCATCCTGATCAGCGCGGTGCTGCGCGGCTCCTACCACCTCTACCAGGGCTTCGGCGGGTTCCTCGGCAACGCCGTCATGGGCGTGGTGTTCGCCTACTGGTTCCGGCGGACCCGGCGGCTGTGGCCGCTGGTGATCGCCCACTCACTGCTGGACATCACGGTGTTCGTCGGCTACTCGGCCCTGCGCGGCGTGGTCAGCTGGCTGCCCTGAGGTTGCATCGAATCCATCCGTCAGCAACGGACCTTCCGCCCGTCGATGAAGGGCCGTTACTGACGCGATCGATCCGTGAAAACCAGGTCAGCGCAGCGTGAACTGCCGGCCCAGGATGCCGTCCCGGGCCCGCCGCTCGGCGTCGGTCAGCTCGTGCGGGGACGCCAGGGCCGCAGCGAGCCGGTCCGCGAAGGCGACAGCGGGGGCGTCCCACTCGGTGGGGTGCGCGTCCCGGTCGAGGTCCCACACCGGGACCAGCCGGCCGTGCGCCCGGAAGGAACCGACGTACCGCGACCCCTCGCCCAGGTCGAGCTTGTCGGCGACGGCCAGCCGGGCCAGCGCGGCCATCAGCGGCTGCTCGTCCTCCGGCCGGACCCACCGCAGGTGCGCCCGATCCCCGGCGTCCACCCAGTACGCGCCGGTCAGGCCGGCGACCCGTTGGGTGGGCATGATCGCGGCGTTCGCCCGTTCCAGCGACAGCGCCACCTCGCTGCCGGCCTCTGGCACCTCCTCGAGCCACCAGCTGAAGTCCGGGTGCACGGTGACGTCGATCGGCTCGTCGACGATCAGGTCGGCGTACCGCGGGCCGACACTGGCCCGGCCGACCACCGACAGCACGGACGACGGCTCGGCCGTCAGCGCCCATTCCAGAGCCGCGGCGAGATCCCGGGACAGGTCACCGCTGTGCGTCTGCACCTGCATGCCCAGCAGCACCGAGCCATCCGAGCGGGTCAGCGCCGCGGCGGCACCGGGCAGCACGCTGGCCAGGGTGACGGACGGGGCGTCGTCATCGGCGTTCAACAGGGTCAACGGGGCGCTGGCCGACGGGACGAATTCGCGCAGCGCGATCAGTTCGGTCTCGGCGGCGAGGCCGGCGAACGGCCGGGTGACGATCATGTCAACGGCGTCGGCCGCTCCGTGGCAGGCCTTGAAGCGCTTGCCGGACCCGCAGGGGCAGGGCCGGCGCGGGTTGTCCACCGCCGGCTGATCGGCGTGCAGGACGGTGGTCGAGCCGGCGGTTCGGCGTTGGGTCTTCTTGGACACCCGGACACGGTAGCCGACCGCGGCGGGCCGGTCCTTGCGCGTCGGCCCCGACCGGCGGACGCCCGTGATCCGGGATCTTCTTTCAGGGCAACGGCCGAGTGGGCGCCGGTGGCTGCACCACCCAGTTCTCGTACTCGGCGGTGCGATCGGTGAGCCCACGGGCGAACTGCAGCAGGATGACGGCGCCCAGGCCCGGCAACCACCGCCGCCACCAGGTCGACCGCGATGTGCAGTTCGACGGTGTCGGCGATCGCCTGCAGGCTGCCGCCCAGACCCCGGGCCAGCGTGACGGCAATCAGCACCGCGGAGACGACCCAGCTCAGCCACCAGGCCTGGACAACCCAGGACCGGGGCGCGGAGGGGCGCTGCCCGGCCGAATCGGTGTCGTCGGCGTGCCGAACGCACTCCCGGTCGCTGCCGGAGCATCCGGTCGATCTCGGTGACAATCTGCCCGGCGCCGAAGACGTTCCACACCGGGATCAGCAACCGGGCGACGATCGCCCGGGTGCTGCGGGATGGCGCAAAACCCAGTCTGCGGGCGGCCGCGTGGTGCGCGCGGACCAGGGCCGGCACCGCGAAGGCGGCGGTCAGCACCGCGAACGTCAGGACCGCGAGACCGCTGGCCGCGACCAGCACGTCACTGGCCCGTACCACCGTTCCGGAGAGCACCAGGGTCCGGCCCTCCAGCATCAGCACGAAGCGCCAGATCTCGGCGCCGGCGGCGATCAACGCGGCCACCGCGGTGAGCAGGGACAGCCAGCCGCCCAGCGCAGGGCGGGAGCCGGATCCTTCGCCGGCTGGGCCGGACGCCGTCTCGGGCAGGTCCCGCCAGATGACCGGCGGGAAGGCCCACTGCGGGTGGCCGCCGCGATAGGACGGCGGCCCTGCGTACGGACTCTCCCGTGTCGACCCGGCGGGCTTGGGTGGCTTCTTTGCTGCGGGAGGACCACCGGGCGGCGGGTGGGCAATCCACCGTTGCAACGGCGCCCCGCAGGCGACGCACCGTTGTGGCCCGGCCGTCTGCACTGGCTGCGGAACCTGGCAGCGGGGGCACCGCACGTACGGGGCCGAGCGCCGGTCGGCCGGCGGCGCGAAGCGGCCGTAGTCGGTCGTCACCGGACGCGCTGCCTCAACGGTCACCGGGCACATGCTCAGATGACCTCGGGCGCCGCGTCGCCGTCGGCGACCATCGGCTTACCCGCGGCCGCCCAGCCACCCATCCCGCCGGCGACGTTCACCGAGTCCCAGCCCTGCGAGTTCAGGTAGGCGGTGACCCGGGCGGACCGACCGCCGGAGCGGCAGATGACGTACACCGGGTCACCGTCCGGAACGTCGTCGAGCCGCTCGGCGAGCTGCGTCATCGGGACGTGGACGGCACCGGGCGCCCGGCCGGCCGCCCATTCGTCGTCCTCCCGGACGTCCAGCAGGACGGCGTCCGGCGGCAACTCGGCGATGGAAATTTCGGGAATCGATGGAGTACTCACGCGACCCATCCTTCCACCGCGCCACGCCGGCCCGTCGCGCACTGTTAACACGGCTGATGCATGGTGTCGCTACGGGTCGGTCACGATGACGACAGGCTCCGGCGACGCGGAGCCTTATCGAGCATGCCTGACCGGCAGTCGGGCCTGCCCGCGACGGATCACGCCTGACGAGCGCGCAGAACCGAAAGAGAGTTCCCCATGGACAGCTACGACCTGGTCGTCATCGGTTCCGGACCGGCCGGCCAGAAGGCCGCGATCGCCGCTTCGAAGCTGGGCTACCGCGCCGCCATCGTCGACCGCGGCAACATGATGGGCGGTGTCTGCATCAACACCGGCACCATCCCGTCGAAGACCCTGCGGGAGGCCGTGCTGTACCTGACCGGGCTGAGCCAGCGTGAGCTCTACGGCCAGGCGTACCGGGTGAAGCAGGACATCACCATCTCCGACGTCTCGTCCCGGATCGCCCATGTGGTGAACCGGGAGATCGACGTCATCCGCAACCAGCTGGCCCGCAACCATGTCGCGATGCTCGTCGGGACCGCGAAGTTCGTCGACGACCACACCATCAGCGTCGTCAACGACCAGGGCACCAGCACGCAGATCCGCGGGGACAAGTTCGTCATCGGCGTCGGGCACCAAACCGGCGCGTCCGTCGACCGTCGAGTTCGACGGCGAGACCATCGTCGACTCCGACCAGATCCTCGGCATGGACAAGGTGCCGTCGTCGATGGTGGTGGTCGGCGCCGGCGTGATCGGCATCGAGTACGCCTCGATGTTCGCCGCCCTGGGCACCAAGGTCACCGTGGTCGAGGCCCGGCCGACCATGCTGGGCTTCTGCGACGACGAGATCGTCGGCGCGCTGCTCTACCAACTGCGCGACCTGGCGGTGACGTTCCGGTTCTCCGAGACGGTGCGCTCGGTCGAGAAGCATCCGGCCGGCACGTTGACCACGCTGGAGTCCGGCAAGAAGATCCCGGCCGACACCGTCCTGTATTCCGCCGGCCGGCAGGGCGTCACCGACGAGCTCAACGTCGCGGCCGCCGGCATCAGCGCCAGCAACCGCGGCCGGGTCGTCGTCAACGAGCATTTCCAGACCGAGGTCGAGCACATCTACGCCGTCGGTGACGTCATCGGATTTCCCGCGTTGGCCGCGACGGCAATGGAACAGGGCCGGCGGGCGACCTATCACGCGTTCGGTGAGCCGGTCGGGAACAAGCTCGGCGACCTGCAGCCCATCGGGATCTACACCATTCCCGAGGTGTCGTTCGTCGGCCGGACGGAGAACGAGCTGACCAGCGAGAAGGTGCCGTTCGAGGTCGGCGTCTCGCGGTATCGGGAGCTGGCCCGCGGCGCGATTCTCGGCGATTCCTACGGCATGCTGAAGATCCTGGTGCACGCCGAATCACGAGAACTGTTGGGCGTGCACGTCTTCGGCACCAACGCCACCGAACTGGTGCACATCGGGCAGACCGTGATGGGCTGCGGCGGCACCGTCGACTACCTGGTCGACGCCGTGTTCAATTACCCGACACTGGCCGAGTCGTACAAGGTCGCCGCGCTGGACGCCGTCAACAAAATGCGCGCCATCGCCAAGGTCACCCAGACCGGCATCTACCACCCATTGCCGGAATAGACCCGCGACAATTACTTGTCGAGTTGCAGGCGTCGCCACACCAGTACCGTGGCGGCACCGAAGATCACCGGCACCGCCGGCACCACCACGAGGGCGACAGCGGTGCTCGCGTCCGGGTGGATCGCCCAGAACGCCGGCGCGACGAACGGCACCCACGACGCGAGGTCGGCCACCACCGACACCTGCGAGATGACGAGAATGCCGACGGCGGTGGCGATCCCGGGCAGCAGTCCGCGACCGAGCGACGCCGCCCAACCGCACGGAACCGCAATGAGGGCCGTCAGCGCACCCAGGGCACATTGGCGGCCGAGCCCGACGAGGGTGTCGCTGTCGGGCGCACCGAGACCGACGGCCACGCCCGCACCGAGCAGCAACAGCACCAACACCAGCGCGACGACGACCGCCCACACCAGGTAGACGAACAATTTGGCCCCGGCAATTGCGCTGCGGCTGACCGGCAGTCCGAACAGTCCGGGGATGGTGCCGTCGGCGAACTCCCGTCCGTAGAGCCAGCTGATGCCGACCCCGAACGCGAGAACGCCTGCAGCCGAGGTGATCTGAACGGCCACCGAGAGGAACGCCGGCCAGTCACCGGACGCCGCCTGCGGGCCGAGCTTGGCCAGGATCTCGGGGTCACCGCTGCGGGCAGCCAGCACCATTGCCGCGGCGAGCACGGTCACCCCGACGGCGAGCAGCACACCGGTCGACCACAACACCCGGGACGACCGGGCCTTGCGGAACTCAACAGCGACAGCGGCACGCAACCCGGACTTGTTCGAAATCGGCGCAACCGCGCGCTCGGCATGAGCGCCGTCCGCCGGCATGACCTTCCCCTCGACGCCGCGCTCCGGCTTGGCATCCACCGCAATCTTGTTCACTGGGCCACCGCCATCGCGTCATGCACGAGGGTGAAAAATCTCCGCTCGATATCGATGCCGTCGGGGTCGAGGGTGCCGATCATCCGGCCGTCGGCGATGACGGAAATTCGGGTGGCGATCCGGGCGACCTCGTCGAGGTGGTGACTGGACACCAGCACCCCGGCACCGGCCGAAGCTCGCCGTAGCAAGGCCTCTCGCAACAGGATCACTCCGGACGGGTCGAGGGCATTGGTCGGCTCATCGAGCACGATCAGGTCGGGGTGGTGCTGCAAGGCCGCCGCCAGGCCGAGCCGCTGCTTGTTGCCCAATGACATTCGTCGCGCTCGGACGGCCGCGTACCGGCCGAGGTCCAACTCATCGACGATCTCCTCGACCACCCGGGGAATCGCGGTCGGCGGCACGCCGTGCAGCCGGGCGGCCAAGGCGAGGTTGGTCCGACCGTCGAGTTCGCCGTAGGCAAGCGGATATTCGATCAGTGCCCCGACGCGGGCCCAGTGACTGCTGTTCACCGCGCGAATATTCCGGCCGAGGAGTTCGATGTCGCCGGTTTCCGGTCGCAGCATGCCGACCATCAGCTTCATCAGGGTCGACTTGCCCGCTCCGTTCAGTCCCGACCAGCGCATGGATCTCGCCGGGCAGCACGGTGAGGTCGACGTCCTGCACTCCGGCGCCGCCGCGGTAGGTCCTGCCGACTCCGCGCAAGCTCAGTCGGGTTTCGGTCGTCCTGTTGGTAGTCATGCTGGTTCCAGTCACGCTGGTTCCAGTCACGCTGCTTTCAGTCACGCTCGTTCCAGTCACGCTCGTTCCAGTCACGCTGCTCTCAGTCACAGGAGGGCTCCACTACGTCAAGGGACTGCTCGATGGCTGCCCCGAGAGCGCCGCCGTCGGCGACCGCCCATCGCATCAGCCCGGTCATCAGTGCTGCCATCGCCGCCGCCGCCGCAACCGCCGCCGCCGTGGGGTCCGCCCCGTCGGCCACCAACTGCTCCGCGATCGCTGCCTCAGTTGCCGCCGTGCTCGCCCGCAGCGCCGGCAGCAGGCTCGGCGTCGCCGCGGCGATGGCGACCCGTTCGCGCACGGGCCCGTCATCGCCGATGGGCAACCGGCGCCACGCCAGCCGGATGCCGCGCACTGCCCTGACCAACGGCGGAAGCTCTGGCGGCTGCTCCCCGATCGCCTGCGCGATCAGTGGGTCGTACGGATCGTCAATCAGGAGTTGGTCTTTCGAGCCGAAGTGCCGGTAGAAGGTCATCTCGGTGACGCCGACCGCCCCGGCAATCTGGGCGACCGTCGTCTGCTCGTAGCCCTGCCGGCCGAATAGATCGAAGGCGGCCGCCATCAGCGCGCCGCGGGTACGGGCGGCCTTCGCAGGTTTCGGCACGCAGTCGGCTTCGGCACAGTCGATGACACGGCACAGAATGTTAGTCTCTAACATTCTGTCTGGCAAGGGAGCAGGCGAGGACCTCTGCTGCCGGCCCCGAGATTTGCAGGTTCCAGAAACCGGTCAGCGCACCGTCAGGGCTGGTGCGACGGGAGCATTCCCGTCGCCGACTACCTGCAGGCCGACGGTGACCGAATCACCCGGCCGGATTCGCGGGCCCAGTCGGCGCCGTCGCAGCGGATCACCCCGAACGCGCGGACGCAGGTCATTCCCCAGGCGTTGGCGATCGATCGGGCGTGCGGGTCAGGCCAGCTCACCGACCACCCGTCGAGAGCCCCGGCCGGCGCGCTGACCACCAGTTGCGCGACATACCCGTCCGGCCAGGACGATTGCAGTTGCCAGGCGGCGGCCGCGCCCCACCCGGTGGCCGGAGCCAGCCTCGGTGCCGTCGTCGCCGGCGGGTCACTGGGCGCGGTGGGGGACGGCGCTGGGCTGACGTGGGGGTGTCCGGGCCGGACGTGGTGTTCCGGTGAGGATGGGGGCCAGCGCGTCGAGCTTGGCCTGCTGCGGTGTCCGCCAATCGTCGGCGACCAGACCGCCGGTGTCGCCGCTGTTCGGGTTGTACGACCAGTAGGCGAAACTCAGCCGCCGCGCGGCGAGGTAGCCGACCAGGGTGTCCAGCCAGGCCGCGTCCGACGGGGTTCGCGAGCTTGGTGCCGAATTCGCCGAGCAGCACCGGGGCGATGCCCTGCTCGGCGATGTAGCCCCAATTCCTGTCCCACACCGCGGCCAGGTTCGCCGGGTAGGTGGGGTCGGCGAACCAGGTCTGCGCGAAGATGCTCGCCGGATAGTCGTGCGGTGAGTACACGAGCTGATTCGGCACCGCCAGGGTGACGGGATGCGCTGCGACGTCCGCCAGCCCGCCGCCCCACCAGGTGGTTCCGGCCGCGTGCTTTGCTTTTCCACACCCTCCACCACGATCAGCAGATCGCGGGTTGACCGCGAGAATGGCGTTCCCGGCCCTGGTCGCTGCCGCCGCCCAGTCCACGGCCGGCATCACCGCAGCCCCAGCAGGCCGCGCCGTGCGGTTCGTTGTGCAGGTCCGCACCGATCACGGTCGGCCGGTCCGCGTAGCGGCTGGCCAGCATCACCCAGTCGGCTGATCCACTGCTGCTCGGAAAAGCGGCTGGTGTACCACAATTCGGACTGCCGCCGGAGTCCGGGCGATGCCGATCCAGCAGCACCCGCAGGTCTCGAGCGGCCGCGGCGTCCACCACCCGGTCCATGATCTGCAGCGGGGTCAGCCCCTGCAGATCCGGGTTGAGCCGGGCGTCGACGCCGGAGACCGACGCCGCAGGTACCGGCCAGGCATTCCGACGAGAACGGCAGCCGAATGGTGTTGAAACCGAACGAGGCAATCTGATCCATCGCCTGATCGAGCGAAATCTGCCACAAACCATGCGGAGCGCAATTGGACTGTCTCCATTCCGAACCAATTGACCGCCCTGATCGTGAAATCGTCACCCGATTCAGTCACAATTCGCGAACCCTCGGTGTGCAATGCGCGACAGATCTTCGTCCTGGGACGATGCGGCCCGCGAGTCCGGTGACGGCCAGCAGCGACGCTGCGACGGCAAGACCTGTCAGCACCAACAACGATGCGACGGAAGCGCTGACTGCCAGCGGTGCGTGTCGGTGACCGTGGAGTGACAAATTCGACCATCAATTGCCGGTTTGCCGGAGACACAACGTTCATTACCTCACGTTATCCTGCCGGGAGGGGACAGATTTCCGGTGATCGAGGCCGATCCCGGTCACCGTGGCCGCCAATCGAGGGCGCAGAACAGCGTCGAACGGATAGCCGTCGGCATGATTTCGCGGGCGGATTTTCCCGCGGACATGCAGCAAGGGGGACGAGCATGCACGCTGGTCAGGAAGTTCATCGCTGGCGCTGCGCGCTGGCTCGCTCGCGGCGACGTATCGCGTCCTGCAGTCAGCAGCCGACCACGGCACTGCGTCCGCCACCGCCAGCACCGCCGCCGACGCTGATCGCCACCGGCACGATCCCCAGCGTCGCCAATGATCTGGCGTCCAACAGCGCGCACCATTCCCTCGATGTGCCCGGCGAACAGTTCGCCCTCACCGTCGACTACTGGACCGACTACGACGCCGCGGCCTGGCAGACGCTGCAGCCCAAGAAGATCAACCTGTCGGTCGCATCTCGCGCCACCGCGAACCGTCACCGGCGATCGCACCGGAGGTCGTCATCGGATCCTTCAGCGGCGTCACCACCGTGCTGGCGGCGATGCCGGGCCTCGACGGGTCTGCCGATCGCTGCGACCGACCAGGACCCGAGCGCCATCGCCGGGTACCTGATCAACTGCGAACTACCCGTACGACAACGTGCTGACCATCGAGGGATTCAGCGCCGCACTGGTCGATCGCTGGCAGGTCGTCGCCGGCGACCAGCCGCTTGACCGAATCCGCTCTCGTCGCTGCCGGCGTCTACGCCAACCGGATCACCTTCACCTACCGCGTGCTGGTCCGGAACACCGGCGACGCCGGCTATCACCAACGGATCCTGCAGGACACGCTGACCGTGGCCGAGGCCGCGCCGGCGACATCGTCGGACGGCTCCAGCGCCGCAACGCCACGCCGGCTGAGCTGAAACCCGACCCGGGGTCCCAGTGCCACGCTCCGGCATCGACTGCCTAGGCCATTCGGTGTGGTGGTCGACACTCAGTATGACGCACTCGTGATCTCCATGAGCGTTCACACGAGTGCAGAGCGTGAGCATGCTGTTCACGATCGGGTGGCGATTACCGAAGACTCGCGCTCAACTCCCTCTCTTTCAGGGGTGTCTGATCACACCTATTGGGTTGAGCAACGTCGCTGAGAGTGTGTCAGAACGCGCCCGGCTGGTGTTAACTACTAGTAGTCGCCGAGCGAGAGAGACAATCACTCGAACAGCGCAGCTCGAACAGTCTAGAGCAATCACGCTACGTAGGTTTCCACCGCTTCCCGTCAGTTACTACCCGTGCCTTTACTCCCGAAGGACCACTCCCATGACCATGACCCTGGCTCCCCGCCGAACCTCTCCCGACAACGTTGGCAGTACTCGACACCCGACAGCCGCGCCGGTCAAGGCCGCGGCCGGACTCGCAATCTTCGACGCCGGCAGGCCGTCGCTGCAGCCGCGCCCGTCAAGAACTCGAAGTTCTCGCTCCGGAACGCTCTTCGGCCGCCAGACCGAACAGGACGTCGAGGCCGAAAACCGCTCTCATCCTGGCCCTGGTGCCGGCGCACAACGAAGAGGCCGACATCGCCCGGACCATCGACGCCCTGCTGTCCCAGACCCGGCCGATCGACCGCATCGTCGTCATCCTGGACAACTGCACCGACGGCACCGAGGCCATCGTCCGCCGCTACAAGGGCGTCACCGTGCAGAAGACCTTCGGCAACATCGACAAGAAGGTCGGCGCACTCACCCAGGGCTGGCAGCGCTGGGCGGTCGGGTTACGACTTCGTCCTCGGCGTCGACGGCGACACCAAGCTGGCCAACGACGCCCTCGAGCAGCTCGAGGCCGAGATGCTGCGGGTTCCGTCCGCCGCCGGCGTCATGTGCCGCTACACCTTCGACATCAACCTCGGCACGACATTCGTTGCCCGCCAACTGATCCGGGCCCAGCGGTTGGACTTCGCGTCCTGGCTGACCGAGATCATGGCCCGCAACCGCTCGACCTACGTGCTCGGCGGTCAGGCCACCCTGTTCCGGATCAAGCACCTGCAGGACGTCATCGACGTCCACGAGCGCAACTCGCCGTGGGATCCGGACGCACAGGTCGAGGACATGGAGCTGACCTGGCGGCTGCACGAGGCCGGCCGCAAGACCCTGGTCTCGGCGACGGCCCGCGCGTACGCCGGCCCGATGGTCACCGTCAAGGGTCTGATGGGACAGCGGCGCAAGTGGGACGAGGGCATGGCCGCCCTGCTGTGGCAGAACAAGATGCCCGACAAGAACACCCTGATTCCGTGGAAGCAGCAGTTCTCGATGCTGGCCAATGGCGTCGTCCGGCTCCTGTTCGCCGTCATGCTGCTGCTCGCGTTGACCGTCCATCAGTTCGTCTGGTCGCCGATCTGGCTGTTGCCGATCCTCGTCGGCGTCGCCCTGAACCTCAAGGTGGCCTGGCGGGTGCCGGACCGCACCTCGGCCGACCTGCTTCTACGCCATCCTCGTTTTCCCAGCGGAACTCTGGCTGCTGAGCCGCATGTGGTCGACGCTGGTTTCCTGGCTGAACATCTGGTTCGGTTCCCGACGCGACGGATGGGCCGCGCAGGCCGCCGCCGAGTCCGGCAAGGGCGGCGGCGGGGAAGTCATCGGCAAGATCCTCATCTGGACCCTGATCGGTGGGCTGTCCGTCGCGGTCGGCACCTGGTTCTGGGTCGAAAAGGCAAGCGTTGCACTGCAGGAGACCGTGTTGACCACCGGTTGGATCGATGGTCAGCGTCCTCACCCTGACCCTCACCGCCTTCGCGCTGATCAAGCTGTTCAAGCCCACCCGCGGATACCGCCCCTGAGCTCGGCCCCATCACCTGCCGGCGCCTTCACGGGTGCCGCGCCCTGGAAGTATCGGCGGGTTGCCGGGAGTCATCCCGCCGGTGCGTAGTACCTGGACCCCGGTTCGGCCCTTGCGGCCGGGCCGGGGTTCAGGTGTCCCCTGACCGAACTTGTAAGGTCTGCAGGAGATGACAACCGACCGAGTGGGGGTGCAGCTGTGACGGCCTTTCGAGTGCTCTTCGTCTGCACCGCCAACCATTGCCGGTCACCGATCGCGGAGCAGCTGCTGGATTTTGCGGCCGCACAACGGTTTGCCGATCACGGCGGATGGGCGGTCGAGTCCGCTGGAACCGATATTCCGGGGCCCTGGCCACTGCATCCGAGCGCCGGATCGGTGCTGGCCGAGCGGATTCCCGTTGTCGCCGAGCACTATTCGCGCCAACTCAAGCCGAGCATGATTCAGCGGGCCGACCTGGTGTTGACCGCAACGCGGAAACATCGCGGCGCTGTGGTCAGTAGCGTGCCGGCCGCAGTCGGTCGGGCGTTCACGATCCTGCAGTTCGCTCGACTCTGCGACCAGGTCGCACCGATCAGCATCGCAGAGCTGGCCGATGGTGGACGGCGGCTGGTCGTCGAGGCCAAGTTGGCCCGCTCGTCACTGCAACCGGTGCCCGGCGAGGACGACGATCTGCCGGATCCGATGGGCAAGGGAATCGCCGAGTTCGAGCTGTGCGCGGACCGCCTACAGGACGCGATCGACCGCATCCTGCGTCCGCTGGGTGCGGGACCCGGCTGATCACCAGGCAGCCGACCACCACGCCAACCGGCTCAACGCTGTGTCCGATTTCACACTATCTGACGTTTTTGTCCACACAGTTATCCACGGTGTGTGGATGGCTCCGCAGATTGCGCGATCATTCCTCCACCGTTCACCCCTGTACCACCGCCGGTGCATCCTTTGGCTCTTGACAGGACCTGCCGTCCGGAGTTGGGTTGAAGTTGCTGCATCCACAGTCGATTGGGACCGGGGCCACCGCGAAAGCCGTGACTCCGCGAGATTCTCTCACCGCCCATCACTCCCGCTTCGTTCGTCGCCCAGACGTGATGTCAATGGCCTTGTGCCGCAAAGGGCTTCGCTTGCGTTGCCGGTTGGAACGCAAGACTGGTCCAGAGCTGCGCCGTGCACATCGGCAACCCGTCGGCACGCGGACACGGGATTCATTGCAGGTACTGATCACAACGGTGGATGGGGACTAGACCGGCGAACGCTCGGGGGCGCCGGCCCAGTCCTGATCCTCTGATCGGAGCACTTCTCATCCGAGGGGGATGAAATGGCCAGGAGTAAGCCCCTGCCAACCGGAAAGTCCGCTCGTCGCACCAGGGAGTCCTCGCGCACCGGAGTTCGTTCACCGGATCCAGAAATGAACGTCAAGAAGCTCCCGCCGGCGACCACCGATCAGTGGGACTGGCAGTTGGAGGCAGCCTGCCGAGGCATGGACGACACCTGGTTCTTCCCGCCTGATCGAGAACAGGCGAAGGCGCGTAGCTCCCGTATTTCCAGGGCCAAGGCAGTCTGCGCGCACTGCCCAGCACTGATCGCCTGTCGCGATTTCGCCTTGGACAACGGCGAGGTGTTCGGGGTGTGGGGTGGCCTGTCCGAGGACGACCGGGAGAAGGTTGTCCTCGCCGCGGCCACCGGCTGACCAGCGCCACTGCGATCCCACGAGGGGTGATCGTCAGTTGGACAGTTCCGTGTGCGTGGCGGCATTCCCGCGACCGGTCGCCGGTATCACCCAGGCGTCCAGCACGACGGTCGGTATGACGGCGTTCGCTGAATACGAGTATTCGACGCCGAACTGATCGGTCAGCACCACAGTGTTGTGGTGATGACTGACGGTCATCACGGTATGCGGCCAGCGCTGGTCGTCGCCAGGTCGCCAGAGGTCGCCCGGCGCGAGATAACCGGCGTGGTGGCGAGTCCTGGTGAAGCCTCGCCCGGGCGAGGGGTTGTCCTGGTGTCCACGGATGACGGCGGCATTGGCAATGGTCAGGCACATGGCGCAGATCTTTCGAAGAATTCAGCGAACGACGTGGAGTTCGCCGAACCAGTGTGAGATGTATGGGCGGCGAGTACTGACTCGCGGTGTCGCGGCCGCAAAACGGCGGCGGTACCGACCCCAAGGCCGGCTGGTTATCAGCACCCCTGATCGTACTCTTCTGGTTCGAGCCGCGGAATAATCGTGCATACTCTGACCGCCGGCCATTCGGGCCCGGATTCGGCCGAACCGTTCGCGCACCACCCATCGGGTCCCGCCGCAACGCCGAACGTCGAATCACCGGAGGATTTCACCCGATCGGTTCACCTGTTTCAGGATGCCGGATTTCCGCAGTGCTGCGGGCCGAACGCGGATCCGTTGTCACGCAGTGTTGTTCGACGAGAGTCTGACCAACACCGTAGGCCAACCGTTCGAGATCGCAGAATGTCCGACGACCTCGGTTCGCGGATTTCCCCGCGTTCAACCAGGTGTCGGTTCGGTATCTTCAGGATGCTGAGAAGCTCAGGGGCACTGTCCAATTCGGCTGTTAGCGGCCACACCGGAAGGACGTGTGTCATGCAGTCGTTAGCCATTCCGCCGCTGCCGGATGCACCACCGGCCGTGGAACGTTCCTTGGCCGACCTGGTGGAACTGGTCGCTCTCGGTCAGGTCGACGCCTTTTGTGAGCTCTATATCAGGACCTCGTGGAAAGTCATGGGACTGTCGAATTCGATCATTCGCGACGCCTGCCAGGCCGAGGAAGTGACGCAGGAAGTGTTTCTGGAAATCTGGCAGCGGGCGGGCAGTTTCGACCGGTCGAGAGGATCGGCATCGGGCTTTGTGATGCGGCTGGCCCACTCGCGCTCGGTGGATCGGGTTCGTCATACCAACAACTCTCGCGTTCGCGACGGGACCTACGTCCGGCAGGAGTTTCTTCCCGATGCTGATTGCGTCATCGAGGATGTTGTTCGGCACGAGGAAGTACGGCAACTCCATGCTGCCGTAGCCGGATTGACGACCCTGCAGCGCGAGGCGATCACCCTGACGTTTCTCGTCGGCCACACCAATCGCGCCGCCAGCGATCTGCTGGGCATTCCGCTGTCGACGCTGAAGACCCGGGTGCGGGACGGCGTTCGCGCACTGCGCTGCGCGAGCCTGGAATTGGCGACCTGACAGCTGACGCTGGTCCAGCATTGTTGGCGACCTGAAAGCCGCGCTCGCTGGGCTGCCCTTGGTCGGGCTACTTCACCAGCCTGGACCGGCGCCGATCGGCCAGCAACCGGCCGCCCGTCTGGCAGGTCGGGCAGTACTGGAACGACCGATCAGCGAACGACACCTCGGCGATGACGTCACCGCACACCGGGCACGGCAGTCCGGTCCTGGCGTGGACTCGCAGACCGGTCCGCTTCTCCCCCTTGAGCCTCGCCGCCTCGCCGCCGACCGAGCGGTTCACGGCGTCGGTCAGCACGGCTGTCATGGCAGCGGCCAGTCTGTCGAGATCGTCCGCCGGTAGCTTCCCTGCTGTCGCGAACGGGGAAAGCTTGGCGGTATGGAGGATCTCGTCGGAGTAGGCGTTACCGATCCCGGCGATCACGGTCTGATCGGTGATCACGTTCTTCAGCCGGCCGGTTTGCCCCTTGAGCACCTGCGCGAGGCCGTCCCGGTCCAGCGAGAGCGCGTCCGGCCCCAGCCGGGCCACTCCGGGAACAGCAAGCGGATCCCAGACGACCGCTGCGGCAACAGATTTCTTGGTCCCCGCCTCGGTGATGTCAAAGCCACCGCTGCCGAACCGGACCCGCAGCGCGATCGGCCCGCCCATCTTCGGCGGCGTCGCAGAGATCGAGTCCGACCAGCGCAGCCAGCCAGCGCGCGCCAGGTGGACGAGCAGGTGCAGATCCCGGCCGTCGTTGGGGTCACCCGGGTTGCCCGGCTCTGCGGCTGACCCGGGGCCCATCACCAGGTCGAGGAACTTGCCGTGCCGGCCGGCGCCCTTCACCACCCGGCCGACCATGGCGGACGGTGGCGGGTCGAACGTGCTCAGCACATTCAGCGATGCGACATTCACCGCGACGATCGACTGCCCGGTCGCGTGTTCAGTCAGGAACGCGGCCAGCGCGGTGACCTCCGGCAGTTCGGGCATGCCGACAAGTGTGCACGCACAGCGGCCGCCGCGCGTCAGGAGGATCTGGCCGCATTGTGGACAGCCGCTGCTCGAATCGGGCCTGAGGGCCTACCGTCCGCGGGTGTCATCAGAACAACGCCCGCCGGGATCGCCGGCCAGCACCGTGCCGGTGCCACAGGCAGACCGGCATCTGCTCGCGCTCCATGCCCTGCGGCAACGGCAGATTCGTACCTCGTTCCTGCACGGGCGCCACCGGACCTGGCGTGACCGGCGCCGGATCTGGCCGGCGGTCATGATCGCCCTTGCCCTGGTCGCCCTGCTCGTCGCGGGCACCAGTGTGGTCGCCGCGTTCCAGCGCCAGCAGCAGGTCGAGGCCGAGCAGAAAGCCCTGTCGTCATTCCAGGCGGCGGCCCTTGGCCCGGGAAACGTGGCTAATTCACCGTGGTGAAGCCAGTGATTTTCTGGTCGTACTTCGCCCAGGTGGTGGCGTTGTCGTAGGGCGCGATGATCTTCGAGGTGAGAGTGTCCGCCGCCGTGTCGACGGGTGACCCGAAGACCCGCTTGGCCCAGTCGACAACCGCTGTGCGCGGCCACATCTCCATGTTGATCACCATTTACTCGGCACCGCCGCCGGTTAACTCGGAGTAGATGTTGTCGACTTTGTTCGCCTCGCAGGCGCCGGACACCGCACCGTAATCCGCGGCGGTGAAGTAGGTGTTGAACGTGGTGGTGTCCCGGAACAGGGTGCGGGTGTTCGGACGTTCCGAACACCTCCTGCTGGGTATCGGGCAGGACGCCGATGATGAACTTGCTGTCCGCCGGCGCCGGACAGGCGCCTGACCAGCCACCCTCCGGATGCGCCACCGGGCCGTCGACGAAGAGATGTCGGCGGCCCGGTGGCCGTGCAGTTCGGCTGATTCGTCAGACCCGAAGGGCCGCTGAATCATTCGAGGCTGGATCAGCTGGTCGGCGGGGTGAGCACCGAGTCGATCAGGTAAACGGTGGCGTTCTTGGTCTGGACGCCGCCGCAGATCACGTTCGCGTCATTGACCTTCAGGTTGTCACCTGATCCGGTGACGGTCACGGTGCCGCCCTCGGCAGTCGGGTGGCTACCGACGATCTCGCTGGGGGACAGCTTGCCGGGGACCACGTGGTAGGTGAGGATCTTGCTGAGCAGGGCGGAATCGGTGGTGAGGGTGGTCATCGTCGCAGCGTCGACCTTGGCGAAGGCCGAGTCGACCGGCGCGAAGACGGTGAATTCGCCGCTGTTGAGGGTGTTGACCAGGTCGACGCCCGGGTTGACCTTTCCGGAGACCGCCGCGGTCAAGGTGGTCAGCAACGGGTTGTTCGATGCCGCTGTCGTGACCGTGTCCAGCGCCATTCCGCCGACCGAGCCGGCACCGTCCGGGACCTGCGCGGCGTAGGCCGCACAACCCGGACCGACCAGCGTGGCGGCGGCAGCACCGTCGGCCGCCATTGAACCAGAAGACATTGCACCGGAGGACATCTCGCTGGACGGCATGGCCTCTGACGTCATCGCGGAGGACGACATCGGCGCGGCGGAGGAGGCCGCAGCAGAGGCTGCGGACGAGCTACTGGTGGCGGCCGTCGAGCTGGTGCCACAGGCGGCCAGGCTGACGGCGATGGCGGCGCCGGCCACCAGCAGGAGTGCGCGTTTCATGATCATTTTGTTGCTCCTTGGAAGAGATTGCGGCACCGATTTCGGTGCCGGAGGATGTGGGCAAAGGGCCCGGCAATGCGGTTGAAATGTGTTCAGGAATGACGCCTGATGGCGGTTCCGAGCTAACCCATCACAGTGACGGAGCGGGAATCCCACCCCGACGATCCGTCCGGCATCACCGCCTGGACCTGGTCGGTCTGGACTGCTCCGGTGCCGTCGACTGCCCGGCAGCGGATGGTGTGCAGTCCCGGAGATGAGGTGGTGTCCCACGGGTAGGACCACTGCCGCCAGATGTCGGTGGTCAGGTCGCCGGACAGCGTGGCGTCCTGCCATCCGCCGTCGTCGATCTGGACCTGAACGCCGCTGATTCCGCGGTGTTGGGCCCACGCCATTCCGGCGACCGCGACAGTTCCCTTGGGCAGCTGGGCGAAACTCTTGGGCACATCGATCCGCGAGGCCGTCTTGATGGGCGCCTGAGCCGACCAACCGCGGCTGGTCCAGTAGGCGGTCTCGTCGGCGAATTTCGTCACCTTGAGGTCGACGACCCACTTGGTGGCGGAGACGTAGCCGTACAGGCCGGGGACGACCATCCGCACCGGGAAGCCGTGTTCGGTGGGCAACGGTTCGCCGTTCATGGCGTAGGCGAGAATGGCGTCCCGGCCGTCGGTCAGCGCCTCGAGCGGTGTCGTCACGGTGAACCCGTCGACGCTGGTCGAGAGCACGCAGTCGGCACCGGCCTGCGGCGCCACCTGCTTGAGCAGATCCGCGATCCGGACGCCCTGCCACACCGCATTTCCGGCCAGGTCGCCACCGACCTCATTGGACACGCAGGTCAGGGTGATCATCCGCTCGACGGACGGCATCGCGATCAGATCCGCGAAACTCAGGGTGACCTCCGTCCCGACGAGGCCGTGGACCTTCAGTTCCCAGGTGTCGGTGGTCAGCTGGGGCACCACGAAGGCGGTGTCGACGCGGTAGAAGTCAGCATTGTTGGTGACGAACGGCGTGATGCCGTCCACCTGCAGCGGGGCAACGGTCAACTGCTGGATGTCGGCGGGGGTCGGCAGCGCAACGCCGGCTCGACTGGCGGCCACGTCGGCTCCGCTGGGGATCCATTTCCCGAGGGCGGCGGCGCCCACCGCGACGAGCGCGCCGAGACCGGCGATCTTGAAGAATGCCCGACGCCCGACGCCGTTGGCCGCAATACCCGCCATCGGGTGGTTGGCCCCGGTCAACGCAGGCTTGGGGTTCGCGCCGACGGCCGAATCGTCCGCCTCCGCTGGGCGCTGAACAAGGTCGTCATCCGGGTTTTCGGTGGCGGCTGGTGTCGTCACGACCTGCTGCCGGAAGGCAGTGACCAGGAGGTAAATCCCGGCGGCGCCGCCGAGCAGGATCGGGATGACGTCGACGATGGTGGAGCCGGTTCGACTGAAGACCGCTGCAGCGGTGACCAGAATCAGCGCGGCGGTGATCCCCACAGCGATCCGTGGACTTCGCCGCGCGATGATGCCGATCACCAGTGCGACCAGGAACAGGGTGATGCCCATCCCGGCCGTGAGGGCGGTTTTGTCGTATTCGCCGAAGGTGCGGATGGCGAATTCCTTCAGCCATTCCGGCGTGAACTGGATGAATGTCTGACCAAGCGACGACAGCGGGGACGCCGTGGGGTGGAACACCCCGATCCACCCGCCGATCGCGGCGAGCAACTCGGCAATACCGACGGCCAGGCCCATCGCGATCAGCCCGACCAGGGCGGCGGCCGCGATTCCGGGTGCCCAGGCACGCGGTTCGGCGGCCGTTCGTTCTGCTGCCGTGGTTGTCGGCCGCTCGCTGGTGGTCATGCCTTGGATTCGGAGAATGCGAGCGAACGGATGGGTCCTTGATCGAAAAGAATTTTCGAGACGCGCACTTTCATGCCGTGGTGTGGTGGTTTCGCTACGCCAGATGGGTCGTCACACCGGTCCCTGCTGGGCGATTGACAAGCACGCCGCGTGAGAAGCGGCGGCAAACAGACGCCCAGCGGTCCAGCTGGGCGAGCTGCGCCCGAGACGCCGGCGAACCCACCTGATGGGCTGGACACCCTGGTTGCGACGCGCAGACGGACAACCTCATCCTCCCGCTCGGCCAACCCGTCGCGCAGACCCCCGCTAGCCGATCACCGAACCCACCCACTCCGCCAGCACGACAACCCAGGCGACGAGCACGATCAGCGCGACCACCAGGACCTGCTCGGCCAGGTCGAGAATCCGCCCGCGGCTGGCCCGGCCCACCGGCGAGGACGCCCTTTCCAGCACGTCGATCGCGACCGTCAACGCCGCGGTGACAACTGCGGCACCGACGATCAGAGCCGATGGCGGTGCCACACCGCCGCGGTACGCACCCAGCCACACCGCCCCGAAAATCAGCAGGCCGCCGACCCGCGGCGCCACAACGTGTCGGGTCTGCGAGTACGTCCGGGAACGCAACAGCAACAGTGCGCCCACACCGATCGCCAGCGCGCTGGACCAACCGTCGCCGGCCAGTGCGGCGGGAATCACGCCGAGGACCGCGACCATGCCGAACCCGATCAGGCATCCGGTCAGCACGCGGTCCGCACGGGTGATCCGATCGTCCAGATCTGCCGTCTCGCGGCCGGGGTCGGTGCCGGTCAGCCTGCCGGTTGCCAGGGCCATCTTCGGCAGTGCGCCGATGAGCAGCACGGCGGCCAGCGCTGTGACACCACCGGCGTCACCGACGGCGGCGCCGGCGCTGATGGCGAGGACGACGCCGCCGCAAGCCAAGCCGACCACCAGCAGTGCCGTCACGTGCACCAGGGCTGGTGGGTAACTGATCGCGGCACACCCAGCCAGCAGCAACGCCGAACCGGTCGCGACGAAGAGGGTTACAACAATCATGGCCGTCGGGTCGAGGCCCATCTCGAAGTGACGCTGGTCAGCCCAATACCGGAAGGTGTCCGCGCCGGACAGCGCCGCCCAACCGCAACCGAGCGTGAGACCCACTGCAGCGCAGCCCGTTTCGGAGCGGCGTCCGGACAGAACGGCGGTCAACGTGACAACTGTCGCGACCGTGGCCGCGGTCAGAGCTGCCGCCGGACCGGCCGGCATGGTGAAGGCTGGAAACAGCAGCAGGCCAGCCGTCAGCAAGGCGCTCCACTGAGTGAGGCGCCGGCCAGCCTGTTGCCCCCAGAATCGGGCCCGGCCGTTCACGACGTCCTCGATCCGATCCCTGGTCGTGAGCGTCGCGGCGCCGGCAGATTCGCGGACGGGCCGCTGCTCGAGCACCAGCACATCCCCCGTGAGAATGCCTGCCTCGGCCAGGGTCTCGGATGCCCGCAGCGGACCTCCGCCGATCGACGTCAACACCCAGGGGTGCGTGTTGACGCTCTGCTCGTCCGGCGGCAGCTCACCGGGTAGCAGCAGACGCAGCAGCTCCGGCAGCAACTCCGCCGAGCGCACCGTCGTCGGCAGGGCCACGTCCAACTGCCGGCGGCCAGCAACGATCGTCACCGCGCAGTAGGGCTCCGGGCCGTAGCTGTCGTCGGTTCGCGTGTCGAGCCGGCCGTCGTCGTCAGCGGCGTCGGGCCCGGCAATCGATCCGTCACCTTGTGCCCTTCGCTTGGCCCTGGAAGGGCCGTTGTTGCCGGATCGATTGCTGATGGCTACCGGGTCGAGGTCCGGCACCCTTGCCGCGCCGGCTGGATCACCGATCCGCCGCCCGACACTCCGCCCACCAGAACCCGGTGCCTCGCCAACCGCCATTAGCCATTCCCCCATCGCGCACCGAGCGCGTCGCCCCGGATTTCGATCGATGGGGTGTGCATGACCCCAGCGCGCCGGGCGGCCGGAATCGTAGCGGCGCGGAATTGCTCCCTCCTGGGTTGTCCACAATGCGGCGTGCCGGGATTCCCGCGCCAGATATCGGCCCCGTCGGTCGCGGATCTATCCACACTCGAGCGCTGCCGGTTGCCCGGCTCATCGACCGCCGTGCAGCCTCAGCGCGACAAAGGCCGCCGCCCGGCCACCGGACAAGGAGAGTCGATCCATTGTGAGCACGCTCATCGCCCGCCGACCCGCACGGTCGTCGCGGCCCGACACCGGCACCGGCCCGATCACCCTGGTGGCCCCGCCCCGGCAGGGCGAATCCACGCCGATCAGCGGATCGCTGGGGATGATCCTCGTTCCGGCCGCGTCGGGGGTCGGCGCGGTGCTGCTGGCCGTGACCCAACAGGATCGACCACTGATGGCCGCTGCCGGTCTGCTGGTACTCGCGGCATCGATCGCGGTCGGACTGGCGATGGTCATCGGTTCGCGCACCGGCACCCGTCGCCGGACCAGGGAGCAGCGGGAGCGCTACCTGGACTATCTCGAACAGGCCCGAATGGACGGCACGTGACGGACTCGATCGGCAGCGCAGCAACGCCGGATTGGTGCATCCCAGCCCGACCGCGGCGGCGGCCATGGCACTGCAGCCAACCCGACGGTGGGAAAGACGGCCCGGTGATGCCGACTTCATGGTGCTGCGAGTTGGTCTCGGGGTGGTGCCGCTCGACCAGCCGGTCACCGTGCAGGTGGACGCGAACGACCCATTGGTGGCCTATGACCCGGTGTGTCTGGCAGCCGCTCAGGAAATCGCCGAGACGTACGCGGAGGTCGGGGAGCAACCACTGTGCCTGCCGCTCGAGGGTGCCGCGGTGTGCGTCATCGGGACAACGGAGCGGGCGCGCGGAATTGCCCGGGCGCTGTTGGCGCAACTCGCTTGGTCGCACAGCCCTGCCGAGGTCGCAGTCCTGGCGTGCAGCGCCGACCGGGACGGCGCCTGGGACTGGCTGAAATGGTTGCCGCACAGCCTCTCCGGCCACCAGCGGGACGGTCCGCTGCCAGCTCGGCTCATCACTTCCACTCCGACGCAGGCGCTGCAACTGTTGACCGCGGAGTTCGCCGAGGGTGGCGTCGACCCGATGAGTGTTTCGCGGAGAACTGTCCTTGTCGTTGATCAGCTTCCGGAGGGTCCGCAGGCGGCGGCTGAGCTGGCAGCCCTTGCCGGCGCAGCGAAAGCGGTTGGTGCGGCGCAAATACACCTGCTGCGAGACCGACGGACGGAGCCCGAACGGGTTGATATCCGTTTGTTGGTCGACCATTTCGGTGCCCGGGGGGAGCACCGAAATGGTCCACCTGCCAAGGGTTTCAGCGAACCGGGAAGTCATAGCGCTCCAGACCTGGTCGAATTCGGTACGGATCACAGCTCACCGTGCCGTTTCGACGATCTCGACGAGGTGGGTGTGCTCCTGATGGCCAAGTCATTCGCGCCGTTGCGGCCGGGTGCGGAGCGTCCCGCGCCGGACGGATTCGACCGGCGCCAAACGGATCCGCTGCGGTTCGGCGACGTCGCGGAGATCGACCCTGCCGCATGCTGGCGGCGGCGGCCGGCCGGCGACGTGCTGCGGGTGCCGATAGGTGCCGCGGTGGACGGCGGGGCCCTCATGCTGGACCTGAAAGAGTCCGCCGAGGGCGGCATGGGCCCACACGGGCTGATCATCGGCGCCACCGGCTCGGGCAAGTCCGAATTGCTCCGCACCCTGGTGACGGCGCTGACGATCAGCCATCCGCCGGAGCTCCTGACCCTGCTGCTGGCCGATTTCAAGGGCGGCGCAACCTTTTCCGGGCTCGCGAGACTGCCGCACGTGGCTGGGATGATCACCAATCTGGAGGCGGACCTGAGCCTGGTCGACCGGTTCCGCGACGCATTGGGCGGCGAGGTGCAACGCCGCCAGGAAGTACTTGCGGCGGCAGGGAAACTGACCTCGCTGGAACCGTATCTCGAGCTGCGACTCCGCCGGCCCGAGCTGGAGGCGATGCCCCATCTGCTGGTGATCGTCGATGAGTTCTCCGAGTTGCTCGGTGCCAGACCGGATCTCGCAGACCTGTTCGTGACGATCGGACGGATCGGCCGATCAATGGGAATCCATCTGCTGCTCGCCACGCAACGACTGGACACCGGCCGGATTCGCGGGCTGGAGTCGCACCTTTCCTACCGGATCTGCCTCCGCACGTTCTCCGAATCGGAGTCCCGCGAGGCGATCGGCACCCCGGATGCGTACCACCTACCGGCCGAACCGGGGTGGGGCTATCTCCGCGCGGAATCCCCTGAGCCACGGTTGTTCCGGGGGTTGACGGTCTCTCGGCCGTATCGCCCGCCGCGGCCGGTTCCGGCCGCCGCCACACGTATTCTGCCGTTCGGCGCCCACAACGGGATTGCCGCACGGATCGCCGCGCTGCAGGAGAATCATCGGCCGCACACCTCTTCCGATCGATCCGGCGCGCGAACGGTGAGCAGCGCCGTCGATGCCGGATCATCCGCGGAGCTTCGCGGCCGGACGGTGATCGAGGTTGCCGTCGACCGTCTGACGACCCTCGGGCCGCTGTTACCGCAGGGCCGGCAAGCACGGCGGGTCTGGCTCGACCCGTTGCCCCGCCGGCTGACCCTCGCAAGCCTGCTGCGCCGCAACGAGTGTGACCCGAATGACGATGATCCCGCCAGCTCCAGCGGACCTGGCGTACCGGACGCAGGTGTGGGCCAGCCCGGAGGGTGGTCGCGGCACGGCAATCCGGCAGGGTCGCCGCGACGCTCGGACTGATCGATGTCCCGGAACGCCAGCGGCAGGAGTTGTTGCAATGGGACTTCACCGACGGCAACGGGAACCTGCTCATTCTCGGCGCCGGCCGATCCGGCAAATCCACGGCTGCGCGGACCCTGCTGGTCTCCCTTGCGTTGCAGCATTCCCCGGAGGCTGTTCAGGTGATCTGCGTCGACTTCGGTGGCGAGACATTGCTGCCATTCGCCGAACTCCCCCACGTCGCGGCGGTGGCGACCCGATCGGACCCGGATCTGACCAGGCGGGTCGCGGCGCGGATCGCCGGATTACTCACGGAACGGGAGGCGCTCTTTCGGCGGCATCGTTTCGAATCGACTACCGCGCTCCGCCGGGCTCGGGCGGCCGGCGACCTCGACCCCGGCGTCGCGGGTGACGTCGTGCTGATCATCGACGGCTGGGTCGGGGTCAGTGAGACGGACAGCTTTCCGGAGGGCGCGATTGACGACGTCCTGCGCCGCGGGCCGCGGGTGGGTGTGCACACCGTGCTCACGGTCAGCTCGCCGAGTCAGCTCCGAACCAGACTGATGGCCGGCTTCGGCGGGCGGATCGAGTTGAGACTCAGTGACTACTTCGACTCTGCGATCGACCGGCAGCTGGCTCGGTCCATGCCGGCCGAGATCCCCGGGAGGGCGCTGGTTGCCGGTCGACACTTTGCGCAGCTCGCCCTGCCGGTGCTTGGTGCGGGGATCGCCGTTTCGGCTGACTCTGACAACGCCAGCGACACTGCGCGGTCAGTTGACGATGCCCACGCTCGGGATTTGCACTCAGCGGCCCAGGTGATTGCGGCGGTCCGGTCCCGGTGGCCCGGGCAATCGGCTCCCCGAATTCGAACGCTGCCCGGCAGGGTATCTCTCGCCGAGCTGCGGTCATTGGGTGCGAAAAGTGCTTTGCCACAGAGCATCCTGCTGGGTCTTGGTGAGGATGATCTTGGCCCGGTGCACCATGACCTCTGGGGCGAGAATCCACATCTCGTTATCTACGGCGACGGCCGGTCGGGCAAGACCACGATGCTTCGTTCCTTGTTGGCACAGTTTCTCGGACCCAGTTCGTTGGATCTTGATGCTGAAATGGTTGGCGGACGGCACATTGTGGTTATCGACTACCGACGAGGTCTCACCCAGGCCGCTACGCAGAGTTCGTCGGCCCTGACCGAGGCCTCGAACGTTGCCTCAGCCACTGCCATCTGCCGGTCGTTGGCGGCCGAACTTGGGCGCCGTATCGATGACCCAGTCGATGCCCGGCGCCGTTCCGACCCATCACCCGGCGTTCAGGCCGGAGTCGACGCCCCGCGCCGTTCCGGCCCATCACCCGGCGTTCAGGCCGGCCGCGGCGCGGAGTTGTACCTGCTTGTCGACGATTACGACCTTGTTGGCGCTGCGGCCGTCAATCCCTTGCACCAGTTGCTGCCCTACTTGCCGCACGCGAGGGACATCGGCTTTCACCTCGTGCTTGCTCGCCGCACTGGTGGCGCCTCGCGAGCCCAATTCGAGGCAGTCTTGCAGGTCCTGGGGGATCTGGGTACGCCGGTGGTGATGCTGTCGGGTTCACCGGCGGAGGGTCGGCTCGCGCATGGGCTGGTGCCTCAGCTACTTCCCCCGGGTCGCGCCCGGTTTGCCACGAGAAACACCGATCCCCAGCTGATCCAGATCCCTTGGGTGCCAATCGCTTGACGCTTTGCACCTACCCATCGAGATTTCTGAAATCCAGTGCACTGGGTATTCGATTCGATGGCGATTGCGATGTCACCACCCGCCGGGAACCCACCAGCGTGATCTCGAGCGATGACTCATGCCTACGACCGCCGATCAGAATGGCGGATCGTCCGGCAGATCCGCACCGCCATCGCCATCGGCCCCCGTGCCGGCATCTGCCCCCGTGCCGGCACCCGCACCCCCACTGGCACTGGCACCCGCACCGGCACCCGCACCGGCACCGGCACCGGCACCGGCACCGAGGTTATGGGGGGCGCGGCGATCGCTGTTGGTTTCCTCCGCCACAGACTGGTCCCACGGCCATTCATCCGACAGGAGATAAATGGAGGGTTGATTGAGCCCACGTCGGAGCAAGAGCAAAGTGGCGAGTTCCTCGACATTGCCGGTCTGTTTGGAAGAGTCGTCACCACTGGTGCCGGCATCGTTGAAAGCGGTCAGATTATCGAGTCGTTCGGCGATCGCTGTACCGGCGGTAGTGATGTGTCCTGTGATCCTGCGGCCATCAGGGACGGCGGACGGGCGCGGTCTGCTCGAATATCGATGTCCGGTTGGACTTGTCCATTCAAGGGTGAATCGCTCAGTGCCGACGCGAATCTGCCAATCGGCGTGATGCTTCATGAGGTGATGCCGACGGCAAAATGGTCCGGTATTGGCTTCGTCGGTCCGGCCACCGCGTTCTGGATTTTCATGATCGAAGGGTTCGCGATGGTCGATGTCACAGCGCCACACCGGCTGTCGGCAAGATGGGAATTGGCAAGTGCTGAGCAGCGCGGCAACTCGGTCCCGGAGGCGCTGGGTCGGGCGATAGGTGAGCGCCCCAGCGTCGGTGGCAATCCCAGTGGCCGGGTCCGTGATGAGCGCGGTCACGGTGCCGGCCGACGTTGCGATGGCACGCGCCAGGCAGGCAGGGATAGCGCCGAACCCCGCGAGTTTGCCTGGCAGCTCGTTCAGACCGGCCAGTGTGTCCAGGCCGATCGTGACGGACAGGTGCGGACGCCGGCCCTGCCTGGTGATTACGCGTCTGGATCGATCGACGGATTTCTTGCGGACGGACCTTGCAGGAGTGGGAGGTGTCGAAGTCGGGCCACTCCTGCCGGCGGGTCCAGCGTCCCCGCGGACGCCTTGATCGGCGACGTCATTGACCTCTGAGGGACGGGGCTCGGCCGAGACGACACGGGCATTCGCGCCGCAGGCATCGCCGCTCTCGTCGGAAACATCGCCATCTCCGGCGGCGGCATCAACACTCCCCAACATGGCCTCACAATCTGCGGTGCCCGCAACGCCACTCTCGTCGGAAACATCGCCATTCCGCATCGCGGTCTCACGATCTGCGGTGCCTGCAACGCCACTTTCGTCGGAGACATCGCCATTCCCCGCAGCCCGCACACCGCCTCCCTCCGTCGCACCGGCGCCGGTTTCCTCCTGAGACCGATCGTCCGGGGCGGCGGCATCAGAGTCGTGACGGGTGTTTGGAACCGTGCTGTCGGGAACGGACTGGCCGACGACATCGGCGAGATCGAGATACCCATAGGTCCCCAATTGGTCCGCAATATCGACCAGGGCGTCAATCCGACGGGCACCGATTCCCCGGGAGTCACCCGGCACTGCAGCCGTAGTGGTAGCCAGCAAGTCGCAGATCTGGAAGATCTTGACCGCGCCCTCGGCGGTCAGGAAGGCGCTCAGTGTCGCCATGGCATCCGGTTGAGCACGCAGGGTGAGGTCGCGGCGAGCGGCAGCTGCGCGGTGGCGATCCTCGCTACCCTCGGGATCGACGATGATCACCGCCTCACCGGTGAGCTCACGTAGTTCGCTGGTGGTCAGCTCTGCAGCTTCTGGCAGGACGAGCTCCTGCAGCTCAGCGGTGTCCTCGGGAGTCAGCGGCTGACAGTGCTCCGCAATGACCCTGGCCTTCCCACGGTCGAGCAACCCGGCCTCCAAGGCTTGGAGGGTGGGCTCGAGAACCGTTGTCATCGTTGATGCCTCGCGGACCCGGATACCGCCGGTCACCGGCGAGATCCGAAGCGCGGCCGCAATCTCGGACCCCGCAAGGCAGGTTGCGGCCTCCTCGATGAACATCTGGACATTATTCGGATCGTCATCACCGGTGGTGCAATTCTTGCGCGCCAGACGCGCCGCCAAGCGGGTCGGGTCGCCGGCCACGAACGGCACGGCCAGCGCGTCCATCAATCTCATCTGCAACCCTGCGAGAAGCGACAACGCCTTCTCGCTGGCAACAATGGCGTCGACGAGTTCCGGGCCGGTGAGTTCAGACGCCCGAGTGGAGGCGAGCGCAACCAGCGACTCAGGACTGGCACCCTGCGATGCGTAGGACGCCCAGGTCCCTTGCGACAGTTCCCCCTCGACGCCCATGAGACCCTCCCCCCACCTGCCGGACACCTGTTCGAATTATATGTTGCAATCGGCGATGTGACAAGAGCCCATGGCACCGTCGGTCTTGATGGCCGAGCCTTCCTCGATTCCCAGCGCGGTGGGCGGCGGTCAAGCAGCCGACCACCTGCTCACCGGCACCGCCAGCGGTGAGCGGCAGCCAAGCAGCCGACCACAGCTGCTCACCGGCACCGCCAGCGGTGGGCGGCGGCCAACAGCCGACCCAGCTGCTCACCGGCACGGCCTCGGATCTCCGCTAGCGTCGACCGCTTGACCTGCCCTGTGTTTCTTGAACGAGGGCGACGTCGGGGTTTGGTGCACCTCAACCTTGAGGCGGGCCTGCCAGCTATCAACGCCCCGAGGCCGAGAAGTGTTGGTAATCAATGGGGCTTGTCCAGTACCCACCCCACGACCAACCTATCCGGGCAAAGGCAGCGACCACGGCGTCACCGGCGGTGATGACACCCGGCGCTGGTGTCCGGCCGAGGTAGGGCCGACCCTGCGGGGGCGAGACGGTGGCACCGCTGACGTAAGGGTTCTGCACCGGGTTGACGTCGATGGCGGTGCCGTAGGAGTGCTCGGAGAATCCGACTCCGCCGGTGACCGCGCGGCAGTTGAACGCCGACGTGTTGTTGGCGGCCATCGACCTGTCGTCATTGCCGCCGAAGTCATCGACCAAGCGGAGCGAGGCGATCGGGTATCGCAGATCGTAAAGCTCATGGAACACACCGACCATCGACTCAGCGGCGGATGCGGCGACCACGACCTCGCCGACCCGGTCGGTTCCGTCGAATCCGCGGTACGACACCGTGACGTACCGCAGGCCCGCCAATGCCACCGGACACCCGGGCCGCCAGCTGCTACTCATCCGGGCAGCAAGAGCCGCATCGATACCGGAGATCGACGACACAAAGCCGGACCTGGCGACCGTGCCGCTGACCGTTGGGCTCGTGCCGCGCATCATCCCCAACTGCCAGGCGGCATTTCCCGCCGAGCCAACGGTCCACAGCGAACTGGTATTCGCCTGAAACGCCACCTCAAACCCACCACCCGACAAACCAGCAATTCCCGGACTCGTCCCCGCCATCATCCCCAACTGCCACGCCGTATTCCCCGCCGAACCAACCGTCCACAACGAACTCGTATTCGCCTGAAACGCCACCTCAAACCCACCACCCGACAAACCAGCAATTCCCGGACTCGTCCCCGCCATCATCCCCAACTGCCACGCCGTATTCCCCGCCGAACCAACCGTCCACAACGAACTCGTATTCGCCTGAAACGCCACCTCAAACCCACCACCCGACAAACCAGCAATTCCCGGACTCGTCCCCGCCATCATCCCCAACTGCCACGCCGTATTCCCCGCCGAACCAACCGTCCACAACGAACTCGTATTCGCCTGAAACGCCACCTCAAACCCACCACCCGACAAACCAGCAATTCCCGGACTCGTCCCCGCCATCATCCCCAACTGCCACGCCGTATTCCCCGCCGAACCAACCGTCCACAACGAACTCGTATTCGCCTGAAACGCCACCTCAAACCCACCACCCGACAAACCAGCAATCGCCGGACTCGTCCCCGGCATCATGCCGAGTTGCCAATCGCGGCATCCGCCCGAGCCAGCCGTCCACAGGTTGCCGGTGTTCGCCTGGAAGGCGACGACGTAGCCACCATCGGAAAGCACGGCCAGGGCCGGGCTCGTCCCCGGCATCATTCCAAGCTGCCAACTGACGTTTCCGGGCGAGCCCACCGTCCACAGATCGCCGGTGTTCGCCTGGAAGGCAACGGCAAATCCAGATGACCCGACGCCGGGGCCGACCGCACACGGGCTCACTCGAGCAACCGCCGGACCGGCGGCGCCGATCATCAGCGACGCGAGGGAAAGTGCTGCCACCACACTGTAGGCAAATGACCTTCGAAAGCGACTGGTACGCAATGCATGACGTTCCGGCACTGGAACTCCCAGGTATTGAGTGGCGCCCGTGCCCCAAAGCGTAGGCCCGGCCACAACGCAGAGATCGACGCGCGCATCAACCGACCACTGACGGTGACCTAATTCTGCGGCATTCGGGAGAACTCAGCAGATGGCACAGGACACCGAAGGCCGACAGCAGTTGGCCTGCGGGATGACCACGTCACCGAACGTCACAATATCAGCGTCGCCCGATTTCAGGGCAAGGTCAGCCGAGCAACAGCGATCCGATCCGCCACCCGATCGATCAATCGCCGCGGCAACGCCGATCCTATTGCTTGCACGGCGGGGTCTCGCACCGCATCCGCAAAGGCGTCCGGCAATCTGTCCATGAGAGCGGCCACTCTTTCGACGACTGCTGGATACGGGAGCCCAAACTCCTTGGCGACTGCCGGCCACATCCTGGCGTCGCGTGTTGTCAACAAATAGGACCCGCCGAATTTCATGGCCAGGCGCATCTTCTGAATCGGCCGATGATAGGGCAGAGCCGATGCAACGTCGTACAGCGGAGCGAGCCTGACCTGGCTTCGGTCGAGCAGGAGCGAATAATTCTTTGAATGGGCGTCGGTCCCGCCAATCAGCCAGTTGAGAGTGAGCGCTTCGAGAAATCGCCAAACAGCAATATCAATCTCTGACCCCTCAAGCACGCGGCGGAAGAGCCCAACGATTTCGCTCGGTGTTGGGCCTCCCTCATTCTGGTACTTCAGCTGCGGTGCATGCGAAGTCGCCTGGCAGAGGTCCTCCTGATGGATACGGCGGACCCAACCCGAACCGGCGGGCACCCTGTCGTAGCGCTCCGTGACAACCGCGCTTTGGTCCTCGAATGTTTCAATTGCGGTTCTGGCCGAAAGGAGCCCGGCATTCTGTGCAGCCCGCAGACAAATGTGCTCGTTGAGGTCGTGATCGTCCAATCCGCTGATTGCCGGCTTCAAGATGTGGGTCGTCGCGGCGGCGCCGGACGGAATCCCCCCAGCGACCCTGCTGGTACAGGAGCGCGGTTTTGGCCTGAGCGCCCGCGAGGCTGAACCGGCCGGCGAAATCCTCGCCCAGCCAGGACGTTGTGTCACGTCGCAGGTCACGAAGCCGGCTGGCAACGTCCGCTTCATCCAGCCATTCGACGTCCCCGGTTTGCGAAAGTGCTGCCTCCAGGCGCCTCCCCGTGACGAATCGGAATCCCCCCGCACAGTCCTCGCCAATCTCCGCTCCAAGGAGGGTGAAAGGAGTATTGGCGACCTGAAAGTTCCGTGCCCACCTCTCGAGGACCCGATCATTGTCTGGCAGTAGTCCCGCGATCCAAGGAGCCACTGATCGATCGGTATGCTCACTCAATTCGACGGGCATGGACACGGAAATCGGAGTCGGATCTCGGCCAGCCCGGTAAGCCTGGTCGTAAACGAACCGCAGGGAGCCGCGGTGACGGGTGATTCGCCCGGCTAAGACATGGTCGTGCAGGACAAAGAGTTCGTTCATCACACTGACGGGGCGTTGGTGGATCCTGCGTAATTTCTCAGCACCGCGTCGAGGTCGGCGTCGTGAGTGTCCGGTTCATTCGACCCGCTGCGTGGCGCCTCACCGCGGACGGTGATCTCGATATCCAGTGCCAAAGCGTCGAGAAGCCTGAGGACGAGAGGGAGTTCGGCTGCCGTTGTCACACCACGCTCGAATTCCGAGAGCCATTTCCGCGACACCTGCGCATTCTGGGCAACAGTCGCCTGGCTCAGTCCGAGGTCCTTTCGCCGACCCTTGACGAGGGCCTGGATACGGTGGACCGTGCCGACGCGCATCTCGCTCCTTCGAAACCCGTCGTAACAAGGTGCCATAGCTGTTCAGAGCAAATTGAAACCGTACGGTTGCAAGTGCGCAATGTAACCGTACGGTATCACATGGCGCATTGGTTCTCGGCGCGATATGCAACCGTGCGGTGTCAAGATTACTCTGTCACCCATCGGTGGCACCCCGGGCAGGAGCTGGTCGCAGCTCGAAGGAACCGCTGTTGAGTCACCAGGTTCGAGCGAGTCCAGCCGCGTGCGGCGTCGGGCGCGGCCGCCACCAACGCCGACAACGCGGTTCGGCGATGCATTGCCGGTGCCCTGGTGATCCGGGGGCTAGGACTGAAAGACCTCATCCACCGCAACGACCAGTCCGTTGGCCATCGTCATCCGAGCCAGGAAGGTGTCAGGCACGGCGGCGAGGTCGTCGCGAGAGTGCCGGACTTGTTGGGTCAGATAGTTCGGATCACGCAGGCACGCACCGCAGAAGAAGGTGATCGTCGCATCCGCCGTCAGCGTCACCTGATGTTCAGTCGGCTCATCGGGATCGAAATCGTAAACCGGCGCACTCTCCTGCGGATGGACCAGTTTCATCGGCCGGTAGCTGAGGACACCCGAGGCCGGATCAAACGACTGCACCAGGCCGACGATCGACGTGCCCGCGTCGGGGGGCGTGGATGTCGTCGTGGACAACGGCGCGAAGGCGGCCCGGTTCAGGGTGAACCCATTTCCCTCTGGGTTGGTGCACCGAACTCCGCTCTCCTCGACGTCGCAGACGATGTCACCGAGCTGGTATCGGGTTCCGTAGGTGGACGGTTCACGCCCGGCGCCGACGAATGCGTCACCGATACACGGACTCATCGACGCCGGCCCCGTTGCCTCCAGGCTGATGAAGGGATGGTTCTCGCTCTCACACGGGTCGAGCGCGAAGTCGTAATTCTGAATCGTGCAATGGAAGTGACCGTCGATGATCGCGCAGGTGATATTGCCGGAAGGGGTCACCAACGAATCCTGCGTGACGACGTCTCCCGGGGTGATGGCTGCCGTGCTGCCGGCAGCGCCGGTGCCGTTCGCGGCTACGGCGGTTGCCGGGCCCACGCTTCTGTATCGACCATCGGCGCCCCGGGTGACGATCACCGATACTCCCAGTTGATTGATGTGCTGCCCGAATTCTCCCTGCCAGACGGCGAACTTTCCGCGGTTAGCTATATCGCAGACTCCGATTGCCCCGGTGTCTTCCTCTGTTCCATATTGTGGGATGGGGGTGTAGACCAGTTCACACCGCGCGCCGTCCGGGAAGTCGACCGTCTGCGAATGGTTCCCTTCCCGTTCGCCTGGCCATTGCTCGTACGCGCGCCATTGAGTAATCATTTCGGTGCAGCTGAAGTCGGTGCCGTAGACGGTCGTGTCCACCCATGCAGGTCCAGTGAACGGCGGGCCGAGGTCGAACTGGCAGTCCGCGCCCGACGGGACTGCCGAGGCGGCAGTTGACGTCGGGATGGAAACCGCGGTCGAGACCGCAATGCCGCCAACGGGTTGGGTGTAGGACGCCCCACTGGTGACATCCACCAGCACCAGACCCGTGGCCGGCGGAGCACCCCGCACGACAACGGCCTGGGCCGGGTCGTACCCGTCCCACCTGGTCCCCCGCAAGTCCGCGGACGGCAGATTCACCGCAGCCGGCGCGGTCAACGGATTCCCACACGCACACCGCACCACCGGTTGCCCGGAGGCATCCACCAGCACCCCGGTACCCGCCTGCAATACCGATAGCCGCGGCGTCGCCACACCATCTGAACCCGTAATTCGTCACCAACGTGTCCCGCAACAACACCACCGGGACCAACCCCTGCAAGTACGCCGGAATCTGTTCCGGGGCAATCCGCCGGACCTGCGCCCACGCCCTCGCCTTGTCCGGGTTCGCCGCCAGGAAATCAGCCAGCTTCGCCACATCACATTTCCCGAGAACCCCCGAACCGCCGAACAATTCCGTGCTCTGACCGTTCGCACCGCCATACAGATTCCGCGTCGTACCCGATGTTGACAGGGTCCCCGTCTGCTGATCCTGGGTCATCGACGCCGCCGCCCCGGCAACGACCACCTTGACCGGGTCGGCGAAACCCGTCACCGGATCGACAGCCGTGGCTGAATCGACGGCAACGGCCGGATCGGCCGGCTCCGCCCCGACAAACGGGTCCTGCCCGGAATCCCCCACCGGCTCGAGGGTCACCACCGGCGGCGCCGCCACCTGCTCCGGACCGCGCAGCACCAGCACGGCAGTGACGCCACCGACGATCCCCAACACCGCGGCCACCGCCACCGCAATCCACCACCGGCGGTTTGCCGGGGTCAGCACTGGATGGCCAGGTCGCCGACCGCGACGAATCTCGACCGTCCGTGGAGGGCCCGCATCATCCGCGTTGCGACTGGTGCCGGTGGCGGTTCGACAGTCGACGAACAACTGCGCGTCATAATCCAGCGCCGCCGATCGAGGCGATAATTAATTGCTGAATACACCGAAACGTCGATCCGACCGGCGGATTCCGAGATGCCGCCCGCAGTGCACGCGAGTCTCCATGGCATATCGACTGCAATGGTCGCCATCTCCGGCTCCAGTCGTGATCCCCACCTGATCCTGACCTCGGATTGTCTGGGCTCCCACCCCCTAAAAATGGGGAGCCAATGCAGCGCGCCGGCCAGCCGCGAGTCGGGCTTTGAGTTGCACACAGGTGGAGGCTTGCCCTGACCACACATTGAGACCAAGGTAAGGATCGGCGGATCTCCGCCGATGGAGTCCGCTGGACGAGGCCCAACCCGGGTCCCCGCCCTCGCTTCGCGCGTAGGAGGCAGCGGAATGTTCATCCAGGTCATCCAGGGCAAGGTCGCCGACGCCGAAGGCCTGCGAGCGGCGATGGACCGATGGGGCCGGGACCTGCAGCCCGGTGCCACGGGATGGCTCGGCACCACCGGCGGGATCACCGACGACGGCACGTTCGTCGCGACCGTCCGGTTCGACTCCGAGGACGCCGCCCGCCGGAACAGTGAGCGCCCGGAACAGGGTGCCTGGTGGGCCGCGACGGAGAAGTGCTTCGACGGCCCGGTGACGTTCTTCGACTGCCCGCAGGTCGACGTGTGGATGGACGGCGGATCCGACGACGCCGGGTTCGTGCAGGTGATGGAGGGCCACACCTCCGACGCGGACCGGATGCGGGACGTGATGCGCCGGTACGCCGATGAGATGCACGCGCTGCGCCCGGAGATCATCGGCGCGACCATCGCCCTGCACGGTGACGGCGCGTTCATCGAGACCGTCTACTTCACCTCCGAAGAGGAAGCCCGGCAACGGGAAAGCATGCCGCCACCGCCGGACATGGCCCAGGCCATGCAGGAAGAACAGCAACTGATGGACAACATCACCTACCTCGACCTGCACCAACCCTGGCTGGTGTCCCCCGCCCGCTGACGCCGCCGATCCCGAACGCGCCTCGATAGCCCTGGTACGCAGCGCCTCTCGCGTCATCCCGGCAACCTTGACACCGAGCTGGCGGCACTTGGTGCTGCGGCCCGTCCCCGGTCCTGAAACGCTGCTCAAGGGACACTTCCCCCGCACCAGGGCGCCTGCAGCACCAGCCCAGCGGGCACTCCGCCCCCAGAGCAGCGCTTCAGCCGTGGCGGACGCTGACCTCAAGCCCCGGCGCTGGGAGTGCACACCAACCGATCCTGTTACAGACTCGGGGGCATGACACGACGCTCTCGTACCCGCGCGTCCGGCCCATCCAGGGTGAACACATGACCGGCGCCGTCGCGACCCGCCGTCAGCCGCAGGTCGCCGTGATCGGCGCCGGTTCCTGGGGAACCGCGGTCGCCGCGATCGTGGCCCGCAACAACAAGACGATCATGTGGGCCCGGTCGGATGAGGTCGCCGAGCAGATCAACGAACGGCACGTCAACGAGCGCTACCTGCCGGAGTTCCCGCTACCGCGATCGCTGACGGCGACCTCACGACCTGCAACGGGCGGCCGAGACGTCCGACATCATCATCATGGGCGTGCCGTCGCACGGGTTCCGGGCGTCGTTGATCGAACTGGCGCCCGTACCTGCGGCCCTGGACCCCGGTGGTCAGCCTGGTCAAGGGACTGGAGCAGGTCACCCACCGCCGGATGACGGAGATCGTCGACGAGGTGCTGCCCGGTCATCCCGCCGGCGTGCTGGCCGGGCCGAACATCGCCCGCGAGGTGGTCGCCGGCTACGCGGCCGCCGCGGTGATCGCGATGCCGGACCAGCATCTCGCCGCCCAGCTCGGAGAACTGTTCCGCACCAAGTACTTCCGGATCTACTCGATCGTCCGACGTGGTCGGCGTGGAGATCGCCGGCGCACTGAAGAACGTGTTCGCCATCGCCGTCGGGATGGGCGACGGGGTGGGCGCCGGCGACAACACCAGGGCCATGGTGATCACCCGGTCGCTGCGGGAGATGACCAGGCTCGGTGAACGGCTGGGCGGCGATCGGGACACCTTCTCCGGGCTGGCCGGGATGGGCGATCTGGTCGCGACCTGCACCAGCCCGCACAGCCGCAACCGGCACGTCGGCGAGCAGATCGGCCGCGGGGTGCCGATGGCGGAGATCCTGGCCGGGATGAAGCAGGTGGCCGAGGGGGTGAAGTCGGCCTCGGTGGTGATGAAGCTGGCCGCGGACGCCGGCATCGAGATGCCCATCGCCCGCGAGGTCGACGCGGTGGTCAACCACGGGTCCACCCCGGAGCAGGCCTACCGCGGGCTGCTCAACGTCGCGCCCGGTCACGAGGTGCACGGCGAAGGACCGTGACCCGGGTCAGCCGAACCACGTCAGCAGGGCAACTTCCCGGTGACGGCCAACTTCATCGACCGCCCGATGATCTTGACATCGCCGCCGACCGACCAATTCTGGATGTACGCGCACGTCGGCGGACCCGTCGGATGGATCCGTCAACCGCCACGGGCCGGTGAGTCCGGGTCGGACGATGACCGGGTGTGCGGTGAGATCGCCGGGAGACACCGCATCCGGCCCGACGACGGACATCTGCCCGGCCAGCACGTTGAACATGCCAGGCGCGCAGGCCAGCCCGGTCCGCCGCAGCAGGTGGCCGATGGACGTGGTGGCGACGTCGTACTCGGCCCGCTGCGCGTGACCGGACTGACCGCCGCCAACAGCCGGACGAGCCTTCGCGCCGTACGGTGTGCAGCGGAAAGTCCATCTCTTGAACACTTTTCCGCCGCGGCCGACGCATTCCTGCTGATGCAGGACCGGGCCACCGTCGGCGAGGATCACCATCGCCGCGACGACGACCAGCAACGGCGACAACAGCAGGGTGCCGATCCCGGCCACCGCCAGGTCCAGAGATCTCTTGGCGCGCAACTGCCGGGCGGACAGGGTCGGCAGGGGCGGTTGGTCGGGCCCGGTCGCCGGCGCGGCGGTGACAGCCACCGCACCGGGTACGGAGGCGCCGACTAGGGGTCGGGTGTTGATCAGGGTCGCGGACTGCATGACCGGGTGCGGAATCCGGACGGAGCAGATGCCAGACGCCATTCACCTCGAAGTGCGAATCCAGCTGATCTCGTAGGTCGCTGCACACGGTGTCCGCAGTGGTCAGATCTCCCAGCAGAACAACGCCGTACTGGCGTCCCGCCGTGCGACGGAAGGCGGCAAACCGGCGCCGCCACAGCCAATGGTTGACGATCAGGCCGGTCACACCGAGCGGTGCGGCAATCAGCAGATACGGGCGGGCGAACTCGGTGTTGGCCAGAAAACCGAAGATGCCCACGCCGGCAAACACCATGAATGAGGCCAGCAGTATTCGGCGGACCTCGGCGGTTCTATTGACCAGCGCCCAGGTATCCCAGACCCCCTCGGCGGCCAGCAGCGCCATCCAGGCCCCGACCACCACGCAGCCGAAGACCCAGCTGAAGCCGTTGGCGGCCCAGCCGAAACTGGCGCCCAGTTCACTATCGACGTTGACGAACTGCGCGATCAGCGCGGCGATGATGATCACGACTGCATCGGAACGAACGATGCGACCGCGATGATTCCTGATCCAGTCGTCCCGCAGTGGAATTTCCCCGGTGCCCCCCGACGCCGCGGTCGGCGGTGCCGGCAACGGGACCGGCACTTGCTCTGGCAGCGACGGTGGCGATGGTGGCGATGACGGCGTCGCCCGCACGGTGAGCCGGCGGAGGTCAGATTGACCGCCGCGTCGGGTTTGCTGTGGAATACCCCGACTGAGGCCGGTGGGTCTCGCGGGCGCGATGGGCGCAGGCTTCTCCGCCATGCTCCACCACCTCACCCGATCAGCGATTGAACTACTCCATAGTAGGTTCAGATTCCACTGCGTGACCGATCGGCGCGTGTGCGGTCGAGATGTACCGGAATGCTGTGTAACTCACCCTCTCGCCAATTGGATCCGCCATTTCTGCCGCCACAACGACAGGCTTTCCGAAACGGTCTGCTGAATGGTGCACGATTGCATCAAGGCCAGCAGAGCGATGCCGTCGAAGAGAAGATCGCTGGACAGACTGGCCATTCATGCACGCGTCGGCCGGGTTCGAGCCCGACCGCTAGCCAAGCCGGGCAAATGCCTGATCCGTCCACAACGCTGTGACCCGTCCTACCAGGTAGCCGGCCGCCTTCGCGGCATCACTGACAACGACAACCGCGAACGTCGCGAGCAGCCGTGGGGCCAGTCGATCGGGACTGTTCTGCCGAGTCCGCCATACCCTGCGGAGCAGGGGCTGAACGTGGCCCAACAGAGCGACGCAGGCGGCCACCCGGACCACCCTGGAGCGGCGGAAGACGACCACCGTGAGAGCGCCGCCGAGATAGGCGCTCAAGAGCCTCATGACGACACCGTTGTCCATCCCCGCCCGGCCCTCGGCCCGGGAGGTATCGAAGTTGTCGATCACGTACGCGCGTAATGATTGCCGCGGATTCCATGACGACCGAGCGGATGGAACAAACCGAAACACCCCGCCGGCCTCGCGGACCGCGCGGTCGAAAGCCTTGTCCTGGCCGTAGCGCAGCCATTCGGGATATCCGCCGACCCTGTCCCAGATCGATTTCGAGAAAGCCAGCGAGGTGCTGGACGGCAACAGGGACGTGGGCCCTACTTCCTCGGCCGGCGGCATTTCGACCCGGCCGATGACCCTTTCCATCATCGATGAACCGACCGGCTGAATCAGTCCGGCCGCGGCCTCAGTGCCCTCGGACAGCGCACTCCACAACTGCGCCAGCCATTCGTGATGCAGGCACACCGCGCCGTGGATGACGGCGATGTGCTCGAACGACGCCGATTCGATGGCAACATTCCTCCCTTCCGACGTCGACGCACCCGGCGTTTCGAGGAGCTTGACCGTCATTTCTCCCGGCGCGTGCCACGAGTCGAGCAGCTGTCGGGTGCGGTCCGTCGAGCCCAGGTTGGCGATCAGCAGCTCGGCGGGCAGCAGGCTCTGCCGCCCGATGCTGGTCAAGAGGTCGGGCAGATCGGCCTCCGCGTTCAGCACGGCGAGGACGAGAGTGACCGGCGCTATCTCGCGGACCCGCGCGGTCATGACTTGACCAGAGCGGTGACGCGACAGCCGGCTGGGCCGGGCTGCCCAGCCTGTTGACCCCGCAAGGCACTTTTCGCTGAGAGGCAGCGCGCAAGACTGCTCGTCCACTCCGATCAGGCTCGCCCGGCAGGATACGAGCTGTCGTTTGACCGACACGAATTCACCACCCCCGGTGACGTTTTATTCAAGATGACAATCCTGACGATACTGGACACTAAAACACGTTATTGCTGCTAGCACTGGCTCAAAAGGAACCATTCATGCTCTTGATCAAGCACTTTCGAGTGGCTGCGCCCGTCCGGGCCCACATATTCCGACCGGTTCGGTCACCATTCTCGGGAGTGAATCGGCGCCTTTCGTGTGGCGGGTGTTCTGCCGCTCGGCCTGTTAGCTGGCTCACTCCTGCCGCAGGAAAGGGCGACGGATTCGGGCCCCAGGAAGTCTGCCGAAAACCCGGCACGACAGACATCCATCAGTTACACTCAGTCGCAGTCGGTCACTATTGGTAATGTAGCGGGGAGTGACCGCCCACCTGAAGGAGAGCGCAGGATGGCATCGCTGCCTTTGGTTTTGCTGATCGGCGGTGCCTTCTGCGCCCTGATCATTGCCCTGTGGGCGGCGAGACGTCTGCAGTTCACCGGCTCCCGGATTCGCAACCTGCCCGCCCAGCGGGGGGTCTCTTTCGCGACCGACGGCGAGGGTGCGCCGGCGGCACGATCCGGCCGTCGACTGCTCGCGCCCGAGCGCGCCAGCGTCACCAAGCGGCGCCGCCGGCAGCACGCCGTGCCGACGCCGCTGTAGCGATCGGTTGTAGGAGATCGGGACTGCCCCACAGCGGTTTTGCCAACCGTGGCAGCTTCCCGCAGATGGTTACCGTTCAGCGTCGCAGTGCGTCAGCGGGCACTGGCCCACTCGGCTGGAGGATCTGCGCACGTTCCTCTTCGGTGAGGCCGCCCCAGATCCCGGCCGGCTCCTCGACCCGCAGCGCGTGGTCGCGGCACAACTGGATGACGGGGCATTGCCAGCAGACCGCCTTCGCCCTGGCCTCGCGGCGCAGGCGGGCACGGCGTTGCTCCGTGTCCTTGGCAAAGAACCAGGCACTGTCTTCCCCTCGGCACGCAGCCGCGTCCTGCCAGGGCCGGAGGTATTCCGGGTGGGGCGTCAGTCGATCGATGTCTTTCATCGTCACTCCCCCTTCACGCTGCAACGCCATGAGCAAACCGGACGGAGCTGCGGCCAACGTCGAAACCTGCCGTACCCGTGGATCCGCGAACGGACGAGCACACTGACCCCTCAGTGTGGTTTCCACCGGTAGCAACCCCTACCATCTAAGCATAACGCTCCGTCGTCGCTCGATTACCTAGTGTCGTCAACAGTACGTTAACAACTCGAACAACGGGACCGCTGATCGGGGCCGGTGACGGCAGTTCCGCGAGGGGCCAGCCGGGCAGCGTTCCTGGCTCAGTACGCACCGCTGCGGCTCAGCACCGTGCGCACTGTGCGCGCCATGATGACGAGATCACTCGCCACAGACCAATTTTCGACGTAGTAGAAGTCCAGCCGGATGCGCTCCTCCGGGCTGACGTCGGATCGACCAGACACCTGCCAGAGCCCGGTGATCCCCGGACGCACCAGCATCCGGCGCTCCAGAAAGTGACCAACCTCGGCACCCTCCCCCGGCACCAGGGGTCGAGGACCGACGATGCTCATCTGTCCGGACAGCACGTTGAACAGCTGGGGCAGCTCGTCGATGCTGGTACGGCGCAGGAACCGGCCGACCGGCGTGATCCGGGAATCCGAGGCGGACTTGTAGAAGATGTCATTCTGCTGATTCGCGGTGGCTTTCTCCTGGTCGATCTTCTTGTCCGCGCCATGCGTCATGGACCGGAATTTCCACACCCGGAATTTCTCGCCGGCCAGCCCGACACGCTCCTGTCGGTAGAAGACCGGGCCGCGGTCGCTGATCTTGATGGCGATCGCGACGAACAGCAGCACCGGCGAGAACACCAGGACAAGCGTTGCGGCCCCGACGAAGTCCAACGCGGTCTTCAAAATGAGCCTTGGCCCCTTGAACACCGGCTCCTCGACATACATCAGGGGAAGGCCGGCGACCGGGCGGATGTGGATTCGCGGCCCGGCCACATCAGTAAGCGCGGGAACCAGCGCGATGGCAACGCCAGAACCCTCCAGCTTCCAGGCCAGCGCGCGAATCTCCTCCGGTCCAAAGGATTCGGTGGCGGCGACGGCGACCATGTGTGCCCCAGTCCGGCCAATAGCCGCCGCGACGTCGGTCGAGGTCGCCGACCACCGGAAATCCATGCTCGACCGCTGCGCCCTCCGCGCTCCAGGCTGCGGGGCCGCCGGGGAGACACAGGCCAGCGACATTGAACCCGGCTCTTGGCGTATCACGGAGCCTCGCTGCTAGGGCTACGGAGCTCATGGTGCCGCCGACCACCACAACGGCACTCAGATGGGAGCCCTGCCGGCGGTACTCCTCCAGCAGACGCCGCCAGACCCAGCGGCCGCCGAAGAGACCAAGCAGGCCAAGGGGTAGCGCGATCGCCAGGTAGGAGCGGCCGATCTCCGCCATGGTCAGATAGGACACGATCGCGACGAACCCGAACAGGAAGAACGACGCTCGCATGATCCGTGAGTATTCGCTCGGCCCAGCACCGAGGATCCCCTTGTCCCAGGCGCCGTTGATCCCCAAGGCCGCCAGCCACAGTGCGCTCAACAATGTCGAAACGATCAAGTAGCTCACCGAGCCGAATCCCTCGAGGATGACGCGGGTGTTCGAGTTGAACCGCAGGGACTGGCTGGTGAACACGACCGCGATGACGACCACGACATCGGTGATGATCAGCCCCCGGCGGTAGCCAACCACCCAGTCCACGCCTCGGGGCACCTTGTCAGTCGCAGCATCGGCCGGTACCGGTGAAACCGGGCGGACGTGTCCCAGCGCCGGCACTGATGCTGTCATTGGCTGGTCCGCCGTCGGTCTCGGCAATCTGCTCGTCGTCATGGACTATGGTCCTTCCCGTTGTTGCTCGCGACGCGCTACGCGAGCGCAGCGAATTCGTGCTCGGTCATCAGGCGCGCCAGGTCGGGGGTCAGAACCCGCGGCCTTCCATCCCACGCTCACGCTCCGGGCGTTTCTGCGTTCATATCCGTCGACCCGACCAGAACCGCAGAATCCGACGCTGTAGGTCCCGTGGCGCACTAGCGAGGTAGCCTGAGCATCGCCACATGCCCTGACGTATTCCTTCTACCCCAGTCCGCAGGCGTCATTTCCCAGGTACAACGACTCCTGCTTGCCAGCGGCAATCTGCCGCGGCCACGGTGGCGATCTTCCGGGTCACAAGGTCTCGCCGCGCCGCGGGGACTCATGATTGAAAAGGATGCCGTTGACCGCGAACAGTCCGTAGGCCTCACGGTAGTTCCGGGTCATCCAGTAGGCGCAGACCTTGGCGGCACCGTAGGGTGACCGTGGCCAGAACGGGGTGTCCTCGTCCTGCGGTGGTGGGGTCGCGCCGAACATCTCCGAACTGCTGGCCTGATAGAACCGGGCGGTAACACCACTGCAGCGAACAGCTTCGAGCAGTCGTGTCGTTCCCAAACCCGTTGTGATCCCTGTGAACTCGTCCTCATCCAAAGAGACCCGGACATGTGACTGAGCGGCAAGGTTATATACCTCTTGCGGGTGAATATCCTCTATCAGGGTCACTAGACGAGAACCGTCCGTTAGGTCTCCGTAGTGCAGGAACATCCGGGCTGATTCGTCATGTGGATCTTGATAAAGATGATCGATTCGCAGCGTATTGAACGTCGACATCCGTCGGATCAGCCCGTGAACCTCATACCCTTTCTCCAGCAACAGTTCCGCGAAGTAGGAGCCGTCCTGCCCGGTGATACCCGTGATCAGTGCGATCTTCTTCAACTCTGCCCCCACTACGATTTCGGAACCCTGATGGCCATAGGACGGCGAAACTCAGCCCGCTTCAGTGAGTACAGGCTTGTTACCCGAGTGTAGCGAGTGGAGATGACGGTCCGTAACAGCCGATAGGATCACCGGCCGCTCGGTGCGACGTAACGCAAAGATCAGGCCGAACATGACTGCCTCGCTTGCATGCTGAGTGCTGTTACTGGTCCGCAGTGCCGATGCAAGGGGTGGCCGTCCCTTGACCGGTTGACTCGTGGGCTGGGCGCACTGCAGGCTCTATTGGCCTTAGCCCCGTATAGGGTGGCGTACCCGCGTCGCCGTCAGGTGAATATCGCTAGCGCCGTTCCACAATCGGGACTTCCAGAAAAGGACTAACCGGGTGGGTCTGTGTCGGCTTGAGTCTGGAATGCCGAGAAAAGATTCATCAGACTGCATCGATTTCCAGCTCGGCCTCCCCTGGGTTGGGCGATCCAGCCCGTGTGCCGGGGCATGGACCACCGCGTTGTCACACACAGTAATCAGGCTCGAATATTCGAGGATCTGCGTGAGTTACGGTAATTCAAATTCGGCTATCGGAGCATTTTGGAGTTGCCTTGGTTGAAGTTCATGCGCGATGATTTCCCGCTGCCGGTCCGGATAGGTGACTGTCAGACGTTTCGGAGTCGCCGCCAGAAATATCATATTCCTGGTTCCGGGGGTCCAGGGTCGCGAATCGCACGGCGAGGCCGGGACTGTTTCAGGAAGCCCGAGAGCGCGACACCGTGGTAAGCGGGATCTCGACCACACCGGCTGTCAAGGCGTCAGCTTTGTCGAACTTTCGGCCGGACATTCAGGGGCTCCGCGCATTGGCAGTAGTGGTGGTGGTCTTGGACCACTTGTTCGGATGGCCTACCGGCGGTTTCGTCGGGGTAGATGTGTTCTTCGTGATCTCCGGGTTCCTGATCACTGGGCTCATGCTGAAGGAACACCAGAGGTCCGGCAGGATCTCATGGGCGGGTTTCTACAAACGGCGGGTTCGGCGGATCATGCCGGCCTCCACAGTGTGTTTAGCAATAGTGGTGGCCGCGTCGTACGTGATCTATCGGGCGGCCCGGTTCGATTCGATCAAGGATGACGCGATCTGGTCGTTCTTCTTCGCGTCGAACTGGCATTTCGCCGAGGTAGGCACGGACTATTTCCAGGCCAACGGACCAGTGTCGCCGTTGCAGCACTTCTGGTCATTGGCGGTGGAGGAACAGTTCTACATCGTTTGGCCCGGCCTGCTGATCCTGGTGCTCGGGGTGATCGGCCGCCCGCTTCGCGTGCGCGGCAGGTCTGCAAACAAGGCGCTCACCGCAGTGATAGTGGCAGTCATCACCGGATCATTCCTGTGGGCGATGATGGAGACATCGACATCGCCTACCTGGGCATATTTCTCAACGTTCACCAGGGGTTGGGAACTGGCCGCGGGTGCGCTACTCGCCGTCGGTGCCACCAGGCTGACGCGCATCCCAGCAGTCGTCCGGCCGGTAATGTCCTACGCCGGACTTGTCGCCATAATCGCCAGCTTATTCCTCATCACCCCCACCTCGTCGTTTCCCGGCCAGTGGGCGGTGGTGCCGGTTGGTGGCGCGGTGCTGATCATCGCCGCGGGTATCGGTGGGCAGCCGCGATACGCCTGGGCGTTGACGAACCCCGCGTCGGTCTACGTCGGCAAGATCTCCTACTCGCTGTACCTTTGGCACTTCCCGGTGATCATCATGCTTGCTGCGTTAATTCCTGATGGTTCGACGGAGTACTACATGTGGGCGGTCGCGGCGATGGCTGCGCTAGCCGTGGCGTCGTTCCACCTGGTCGAGGATCCCGTCCGAAAGTCGACATGGCTCGAACCGTCCGCCAAGAGTCGCGGTGGCCAGCGGCGACACCGTGGGCTCAGCAGCACGCTAGGCTACGTCTTCCTTACTGCGCTCGGTGTGGGGGTGGCTGTCTCGGTGGTGTTCGCGCTGCAGGTGCCAGCTCTCGGCTCCCACACGGCGACTCCGCCGGCTGCAAGTGCAGCCACCGTGCCCGACGCTGAACCGGCGGAGGGCCGTCAGGCGGAGATCTCGGCGGAGATCTCGGCGGCCCTGGGTGCCACCGTGTGGCCCGACCTGAATCCACCTATCGACGACGCGGTGGCCGAACCAGACTCCCCCGAGTGGCAGGCCGGTTGCGCACACACCGACCTGGCCAACCCGGAGAGCTGCTCGTTTGGCAATGCTGACGGCAAGAGCATCATGGTCTTCGGCGATTCTATGGCACTTGCGCTTATGCCTACGGTCCGCGCAGCCTTTGAGCAGGATTACCACGTGAAAGGAATAATACTCGCAGGTTGCCCCCTAATTAATCTGCAAATGAAGTTCAACGAGCCAGGCGTTGATACTCAGTGCAACGAGTTCCGGGCGGCCGGCCTGGAGGCGATTGCAGTAGCAAAACCGGACCTTGTCATCATTACCAACAACTACAATGCCGCTCAGTTGCACATAGGCGACACTTCGGCAAACGATGCTTGGCGGATTGCAGAAGAGGAGACTGCCGGTCAGATTCAGGCGAATGCCGGGAAGGTCGTGATAGTGTCGCCACCCTTTGGTGGGGCCGACCCGGAACAGTGCTACACAAATATCAGCATTCCGTCCGATTGCATTTCTCAGATCTCCGGTGTGTGGCTCGGAGTTCTAGGTGCAGATCGGGCCGCAGCGGCGGCGAGCGGGTCTGAGTACTTGGATACCCGCCTCTGGTACTGCTCGCCTGGTGGCAGGTGTCCGATGTTCGCTGGACTGACGCCAATCAAGAGCGACTACATCCACACGTCGGCTGCATACGCCGCGAAACTCGCGCCCGTCCTGCAGGAGTCACTGGTCCCGACGAGCACGGCCACGCCAGTCGGAACGGCGGCATCGGTAACTGCATTGCAGCCTTCGGAACCACCGGCCGAAGGTGCCGCTTACCAGCTCACCACCGCTGTCACGGCGGCTCTCGCCGCGACGACGTGGCCAGAACTTAGCCCGAGCCTGGATTCCCTGACAGCGGACTCGAACGTCGGTGGCTATCGAATGCCAGGTCCTTGACACGCAGGCATGGTTCAGCCTTCATAGACTCCACGCGCTCGCGGGACCCTTCTCTGTAGTGGCGGATCGGCGCACCGCGCAATAGTCAAGAATTCACATCACCCATTGTCCAGCCGCCGTTGAATGACTATAATCGACACCATGATGAAAACCTTGGTTAAGCGTCTTCCGTGGGTTGGGCCCACGCTAGTATCAACGCGAAAGTCCTTACGTGACGCGAGATTTCCGGGGTCGGCAGGCTACTGGGAGCGGAGATACCGAAAGGGAGGAACGTCGGGTGCAGGCTCGTATGGAGAGATCGCCCGCTACAAGGCCAGAATTCTCAACGGATTAGTCGAGGAACTTGGAGTTACAACCGTCATTGAGTTTGGGTGCGGCGATGGAGCCCAGTTGAAGCTAGCAACTTACCCAACTTACCTGGGTCTAGATGTCTCGCGGACAGCAGTCCAACTCTGCCAGTCACTATTCTCAAAAGACAAAACCAAGAGTTTCATTCTCTACGATCCCGAATACTTTGAGAATAACGGGGCAGTCAGAGGCGAGATGGTCATATCGTTGGACGTAATACTGCATCTCGTGGAGGACAGCACCCTTGCTCGCTACCTAAAGGATCTCGACAAAGCAGGAAGCAGATACCTAGTATTCTATACCGAGGACACATCCTTCCAATCAACAAGCATCCATGTCCGCTATCGCCAGCTCTCAGAATGGGTGGGCATGCTACCGGACTGGAAGCTCACTAGAACGGTAGCCAACCCAGCAAAGGGCGCAGACACTATGGCCGACTTCTTTCTCTTCGAGAGGATCCCGAAAACTATGGAGATAAATGGATAGAACGGCTGCGCTTGTAAAGGTCAACATGTATCATCAGCCAGGAACTGTTCACTCTCGATCTAAGTCGCAGTCTGTGCGGAGACACAGCTGGGCTCCACCGCAGCTCTGACCATCTATCCTATGCCGCGGGAGCTCGTCCTAGTGCGATTTAATTAAGCTGATGCGCTTTAGTGAGTCCTGACAGCCGAACTCCGCGCAGCAATAGCCTCTTCTAAATAATTGCCGCTCGCGTTCCGTGCACCAAGCTTAACTCACTGGTGCGTGAAATACCAATGGGGCCGAAAGGCTCCTGCCGTTCGAATGAGGGAGACCTGCGGTCGATTGTCAGCCTCGCCCGTAGCGACCGACGACCGACTCGGATGGGGCCAACGGAGCCCCTAGCCTCGATCTTTCTTGCCGGGCCCGGGTGGTGGTCTGACGGTTCCGGAAGATCATCTTTGGGGGCTCTACGCAACGAACCTGGGTCGTCGGGTTCGGATCCGTGTCGTGGCTTGATCATCTCTGATGAGTCCGTGGTTGAGAAGTAGTCGCAGCCTGTAATTGGCGAATGACCGGTATCCGCGGGCGGCGCGTTTCGTGTTCTTGACTTTCAGGTTCAGGCATTCGGTGGGCCCGTTGGACACGCCGGGGTGATCGAACCGGGCGAGGAACTCGGTCCGCCAGGCGGTGAGAGTGCGCCCGAGGCGGGCGATCTCGGGGACGGGGCAGGTGCGGGCGGTGGTGATGAGTTTCTCGGCGGCGGCCTTCCCGGCGACCCGGTCGGGGTTGGCGTAGGCGGCCATCAGGTCCTGCGCGACGACCCAGGCGGCGGTCACCTCGTCGTTCGGGTCGCCGGCCAGCAGTGCCGCGAGGAGTCGGGCGCGTTGCTTGATCGGTGAGCCGGTCCGCGCGGCGGCGCAGCAACCGGCGGGTCCGGAACAGCGGATCCTGGGCGTGGCCGCGGTGTCCGAGGGTGTCCTGCTGGGTGCGGCGCCGAACCTCATCTACGCAGGTCAGGGCCAGTTTCACGACGTGGAAGGCGTCCAGCACCCGGACCGCCTTCGGGAGCTGCGCGGCGAGCGCGGTGGCGTAGCCGCGGAACGGATCGAGCGAGGCGGTCACGATCTGCGCCCGGAACTGCTCGTCCCGGGCGCCGAGCCACCCGGCGAGCACGGTGCCGGAGCGGCCCTCGACGACGTCCAGCAGGCGCGCGGGCCGGCCGGGGGTGAGGTCGGCGATGCCGGTCGCGTACAGCGTGGGGTGGGTGCTGCAGGACCGCAGGAACGCGGTCTCGTCGACCCCGACCGCGGACACCCCGTCGAGTCGTCGCGGGTCGTCGACCAGCGGTTTCCCGCGGAGCTTGACCTGACACATGATCGTGTTCCAGGCCACCCCGAGGACCGCGGCGACGGGCGCCACGGCCCGGTCGTGCCGGCCGACCTGCTCGAACGCCCACTGCCTGGCCCGGTCCGTCAGGACTGCCCGGGACGCGATCGCCGGGTGCTGCTCGGTCCATGTCTTGTTGGGGCACAACGCGTATCGGCACTCGAAGATCCGTTTCCGCCACCGGATCACCTACCGGCACCCCGGCCGCGGGGAGGTCCCGCACCGTCACCGTGCGCCGGTCCTTCACCCGGGCGACCGCACCACACTCGCCGCACCCGACCAGATCCCGCGGTGTTTCGATGCCGACATGCCATTCACCGTCGACCATCTCGGTCGAGAGGACCTCGAATCCGGGCATGCCGAACAGGGCAGTAACGTTCTGGGTCACCTGGGGCTCCTTGCGTCGTGATCACTTGGCGGTGAACACGAATCGTGAGGGCCCCAGGCCCCACCTCAGCTCAACTCAGCCCCGGCGTGTCGCCCAGAACCCCAACCGCAAGACCCAGCTTCGTTTCTGTTGCTGGGTAGGTCTGTGGACACCGGTGTCGCCTGGTGGGCGCCGGGTTCCACTGCCCGGTGTAGGGTTTGGTGCTGGTCGGTGGGGTGTCTGGCCTGGTCAGGCCGGTTGCGGGAGTCCTTGCAGGCGGGTCAGGCCGGTGGTGACGAGGTGCCCGACGTGGGTGCGTGCGCGGACAGGTGCAGCCAGGTCCGGCGGGAGTGGCGGGCGATGCTGCCGGCGATGGAGAACAATCGCAGGCGGAGTCGTTTGGGTTCCCACACCCGGGCGTCGGTGCCGGTGAGGGCGAGCATCTGCATCCACGCGGTCAGTTCGGTGGCGAGCATGACGACCGCGATCCAGATCTGGTTCTGTGAGAAGTCATGCAGGGGAAGGTTTCTCAGGCCGGTGTCCTTCATGTTCCGGATCCGGTCCTCACACCGGGCGCGGCGCCGGTGCCGCAGTTCCAGGTCCGGCGAGTTGCCCGCGTTTGGTGTTCGTGACGAACGCGGTGAGCCGGTTGCCGTTCGAGTCGGTGAACCGCAGTTGCGCACCGGGGTGTGGTCGTTCGGCGCGGACGATGACCCGCATCCCGTCGGGCCAGCCGGACAGGTCGAGCAGCCCGGTCAGTTCGGTGACCCACGCACCGTCCCGTGGTGTCCGGTCGGCGTCGTACGCCGGGGTCCACGCCGATGCGGGATGGTTCCAGCTTCGCGACCGTGTCCGGTCAGGGTGAACCCGACCGAGTACGCCAGGCGTTGGGTGGTCAGCCAGTTCAGGAATTCGTGGGTGCCGCCGGCGCCGTCGGTGCGGATCAGCACCTTCCGCCCCGGTCGCCGGCCCGGACGGTGGACGGCAGTTGCCGCAGCGCGGCCTTGGTGACCTCGATGTGATCGACCGCGGTATTCTGACCGGCGTTACCCTTCGGAGGATCATCGCGACGGGTTCGCCGGTGCCGCCGGGGCCGTGGTCGACCCAGCCGCCGATCGGGTGGTGACCAAATCCACGCTTGAAAGTCGCTGCAGCCGAGCTCTTTCTCGGAATGCGCGGTGATCAGTGTCGCGTCCAGGTCCACGATCAGCGGCCTCTTGACGTTCATCTCGTGATCGCGGCCCAGAGGGTTGAGCATGGCATCCCGCACGCGGTGTCGTGCCGGGCGTTGGGTGTGTCGCAGGCGTGGTTCTACAAGTGGCGCAACGGGAATCGGTCACCACGGCAGCGACGACGGGCCGAGTTGGCGGCGGCGATCAGGAAGCTGTTCGGTGATCACCACGGCAGTTACGGGTCACCCCGGATCACCGCTGACCTGCGGGAGCTGGGCTGGCGGGTCAGTGAGAACACCGTCGCGCAGCTGATGGCCGAGCAGCACCTGGTGGCCCGGGCCAAACACCATCGCCGGTCGACGACCCGGCCGGACAAGTCGGCCCGCAAGGCGCCCGACGCGTTGGGCCGGGATTTCAGCCCGCCGGCGCGGCCGGACGTGCGCTGGTGCGGTGATCTGACGGAGATCCCCACCGACGAGGGCGTTCTCTATCTGGCGGCGATCCTGGACCTGCATTCCCGGCGGTGTGTGGGGTTCGCCCTCGGCGAGCACCATGACGCCGAGCTGGCCAGGGCGGCGTTGTGCGTGGCGATCGCGGTGCGCGGCGGGGCGGTGGCCGGGGTGGTGTTCCATTCCGACCAGGGTGGTGAGTACACCGGCGGGGTGTTCGCCAGGCCTGCCGTTCGGGCCGGCGTGACCCAGTCGATGGGCCGTACCGGGTCGGCGTTGGACAACGCGGCCGCGGAGTCGTTCAACTCGACGGTGGAGTTCGAACTGTTGCGCAGCAACCACTTCACCACTCGGGAACAGGCCCGGCGGGCGGTCGCCGCCTGGATCGATGAGTACAACACGGTCCGTCGGCACTCGACGAACCTGATGCTCAGCCCGGTCGACTACGAACGCCGCCAGGAGCAGGCACGCACGCAGGGACGCGGCGTGAGCGGGCAGGCGGGGTGACGCGCCGCGCAGGTTACGGGCCGCCCCTCCGGTCTCAAGGGTCGCTCCGCGATCGCTGCGCGACGGCCTCCGGCCGCCCTTGACCCCGGAGCCTCTGCGAGCCCTGGCAGACCAACACGGGGGGGGCCCGGGGGCCCCCCCCACGTGGCGCGCGGCGCTCGCTGTCCGACGTCACAAGATCACATCAAATCGAGTCTCCACGGTTTCAGGGGATTGCCAGTCAGCCTTCCCATACGGTCTAAGCATAGCTGGATTTGACGCCAGGGGGTCCAGCGGTGCTCCCGACCGACGGTCACACCGGGGTCGGTATACCGGCGAATCGGCGAAGTAATATTCTTGCC
>CAVOJB010000010.1:0-221262 GCA_963696175.1 uncultured Actinomycetota bacterium | reverse complement strand
TACAGCCGCTCCTCCTGCTCCCGGGTCGCCATCCCGCCATGCCCACCCTGATCGGTTTGCCCCGGCCGAAGGTTGGGTTCTTCGTCGATGTGGATTTCGGTGATCTCGTCGGATTCGCTCATACCTCGCAGTGTTCCCGCCCGGACAGTCGCTAGTCCCGCTCGCCCAACGTCAGCTCCACCCCGCCGGACATGGCGGCCGCGGCGTTGTAGATGAAGGCGGCAACGGTGGCCAGCGCGGTGAACAGCACGATATTGATCGCCCCGACGATGGCGGTGACGCCGAACACCCGGGCCGCGGTGATCAGATCGGTCTGGCCGGCGGCCACGTCGGGCGTCGACGTCAACGTGGAGAACGTCGAGTTGATCTTCGTCCAGACGTCCATCGTGCCGAGCGTCAAGTACAGGATGCCGACCGCGATCATCCAGACGAAGAACATCACGATCGACACGATCAGGCTGATCTTCAGCACCGTCCACGGGTCGACCCGCTTGAGCTGCAGCGATGCCAGCCGCGGTGGTCGGCGCGGGGCCTTGGCCCGACGGGCGTTCTCCGAGCCCGGGCGGGGCGGCGGTCCCGGCGGAATGCCCGGCCTGGACGTCGGGCTCACCGGCCCGACGTGCTGCGGCGTCGCGATCGGCCCGTCGTTGCCGCTGGGCGGTGACGGATCAGCGGTGAGGCGGTCGGCGAGCCGGGCCCGGAGGTTGCCGTCACGACGACGCCCCGTCAGTGAGTCCGCCGGCCGGTCCGTCCACCGATGGAACCGTCGGCGCTGGACCGGCCGTCCCGGCGTCATCGACCGGATCGGCGTCGGCGTTGCGTGCGATCGCCACCAGGCTGTCGCCCTCGGACAGGTTCATCAGCCGCACTCCCATGGTTTGGCGCTTGGCCTTGCGGACCTCCCTGGCCAGGGTCCGGATGACCCCGCCCCCGGAGGTGATGGCGTACACCTCAGTGTCCAGCTCGACAATCAGTGCGCCCACCAGCTTGCCACGCCGACGGTCGTACTGGATCGTCAAGACGCCCTTGCCGCCGCGACCCTGCACCGGGTACTCCTCGAGATCGGTCCGCTTCGCGTATCCGCGCTCGGTCGCCACCAGCACCTGGGCACCCTCGTGGACGACGTCCATCGACAGCAGCTCGTCGCCGGCGTTGAACCGCATGCCGAGCACCCCGGAGGTGGCCCGGCCCATCGGCCGGAGCGCCTCGTCGGTGGCGTGGAAGCGGATCGACTGGCCCTCCGCCGAGATCAGCAGCAGGTCCTCCGACGCGCCGCACAGCACAGCGCCGACCAGTTCGTCGTCGTCGCGCAGGTTGATCGCGACGATCCCGCCGGACCGGTTGGAGTCGAACGCGGTGAGCTCACTCTTCTTGACCAGCCCGCCCTTGGTGGCCAGCACCAGGTACGGCGCCACCTCGTAGTTGCGGATCTGGATGACCTGGGCGATCTTCTCGTCCGGCTGGAACGCCAGCAGGTTCGCCACGTGCTGGCCGCGGGCGTTGCGGTTCGCCTCCGGCAGCTCGTAGGCCTTGGCCCGGTAGACCCGGCCCTTGTTGGTGAAGAACAGGATCCAGTCGTGGGTGGAGCAGACGAAGAAGTGCGCCACGATGTCGTCCTGCTTCAGCGCAGCGCCCTGCACGCCCTTGCCGCCGCGCCGCTGCGCCCGGTAGAGGTCGGTCTTGGTGCGCTTCGCGTACCCGGTCCGGGTGATGGTGACCACCACGTCCTCGACGGCGATCAGGTCCTCCATGGACACGTCACCGTCGTAGGGCACCAGCCGGGTGCGGCGGTCGTCGCCGTACTTGTCGACCGTCTCCGTCAGCTCGTCCTTGACGATCTGCCGCTGCCGCTCCGGCCGGGCGAGAATGTCCTTGTAGTCGGCGATCTCGAGCTCGATGGCGGCCAACTCGTCGATGATCTTCTGCCGCTCGAGGGCGGCCAGCCGGCGCAGCTGCATGTCCAGGATCGCGGTGGCCTGGATCTCGTCGACGTCCAGCAGGGCCATCAGGCCGGCCTTGGATTCCTCGGCCGACGGCGAGCTGCGGATCAACGCGATGACCTGGTCGAGCATGTCCAGCGCCTTGACCAGGCCGCGCAGGATGTGCGCCCGCTTCTCGGCCATGTCGAGCAGGTACTGGGTGCGCCGGACGATGACCTCGACCTGGTGCGCAACGTAGTAGCTGATCATCTGGTCCAGCCGCAGGGTGCGCGGCACCCCGTCGACGATGGACAGCATGTTGGCGCCGAACGACGTCTGCAGCGAGGTGTGCTTGAACAGGTTGGCCAGCACCACCTTTGCCACCGCGTCCCGCTTGATGGTGATGACGATCCGCATGCCGATCCGGTCGCTGGACTCGTCGGCGATGTCGGCGACGCCGCTGATCCGGCCGTCCTTGTGCAGCTGGGCGATCGCCTCGACGAGGTTGTCCGGGTTCACCTGGTACGGCAGTTCGGTGACGACCAGGATGGTGCGCCCCTTGGCGTCCTCCTCGATGTCGACGACGGCCCGCATCCGGATCGAGCCGCGGCCGGTGCGGTAGGCATCGGAAATGCCGTCGCCGCCGACGATCAGCGCGCCGGTCGGGAAGTCCGGCCCGTGCACCCGCTCCATGCAGGCGTCGAGCAGTTCCTCGGCGGTCGCCTCGGGGTTGTCCAGCGACCAGATGACGGCCGACGACACCTCGCGCAGGTTGTGCGGCGGGATGTTGGTGGCCATCCCGACCGCGATCCCGGACGAGCCGTTGACCAGCAGGTTCGGGATCCGGGCCGGCAGCACGGTCGGCTCGGTGGTCTTGTTGTCGTAGTTCGGGATCATGTCGACCGTGTTCTGGTCGATCCCGGACAGCATCAACATGGCCAGCGGTGTCAGCCGACTCTCGGTGTACCGCATGGCGGCGGGCGGGTCGTTGCCCATCGAGCCGAAGTTGCCCTGGCCGTCGATCATCGGGTAGCGCAGCGACCACGGCTGCGCCATCCGCACCAGGGTGTCGTAGATCGACGAGTCACCGTGCGGGTGGTAGTTACCCATGACGTCACCGACCACCCGGGACGACTTCACCGTGGAGCGATCGGGCCGGAAACCGGAGTCGTACATCCCGTACAGCACCCGGCGGTGCACCGGCTTGAGCCCGTCCCGCACGTCCGGCAGCGCCCGGGAGACGATGACGCTCATCGCGTAATCGATGAACGACCGCTGCATTTCGTGCTGAATGTCGACCGGTTCGGTGCGGTCGCCCTCGGGTGGAGTAGGGGCTGTCACGTCAAAAAACCTTCCATGTCACATTTGCATCACGCTCAGAAGGGCTTTATCCACATGTGGATGATTACTGTGCATAAGCCCGGATTGGGCCAAACGACTGTGGTGCAACTCTCATAGGGTGTGACGTAAATCGCATTTGTCACTGCCTGAACAAATCCTAGAAATCAAGGAAGCGAACATCTTTCGCGTTCCGGGTGATGAAGGCCCGACGGGCCTCGACGTCCTCACCCATCAGCACCGAGAACAACTCGTCCGCGGTCGCCGCGTCCTCCAGGGTGACCTGCAGCAGCAGCCGGAACGCCGGATCCATGGTGGTTTCCCACAGTTCCTTGGCGTTCATCTCGCCGAGACCCTTGTACCGCTGAATGCCCTCGTCCTTGAGCAATCGACGGCCGGCACTCTCGCCGACCTGGATCAGGCCGTCGCGTTCGCGATCGGAATACGCGAACTCCTGCGCACCCTTCGTCCACTTCAACTTGTACAGCGGCGGCTGCGCCAGATAGACGTGCCCGGCCTCGATCAACGGCCGCATGAAGCGGAACAGCAGGGTCAGCAGCAGCGTGCGGATGTGCTGACCGTCGACGTCGGCATCGGCCATCAGAACGATCTTGTGATAGCGGAGCTTGGACAGGTCGAACTCGTCATGGATCCCGGTGCCGAGCGCGGTGATCAGCGACTGCACCTCGGTGTTGCGCAGCACCCGGTCGATGCGCGCCTTCTCCACGTTGATGATCTTGCCGCGGATCGGCAGGATCGCCTGGAACATCGAATCACGACCGGATTTCGCGGAGCCGCCGGCCGAGTCACCCTCGACGATGTACAGCTCGGATTTCGCGGGATCCGTTGAGCGGCAATCGGCCAGCTTGCCGGGCAGCCCACCGATCTCCAGCGCACCCTTGCGGCGCACCAGATCTCGCGCCTTCCGAGCGGCCGCTCGGGCCTGCGATGACGAAACCGCCTTGGTGATAATGGTTTTCGCCTCGCTGGGATTCCGCTCGAACCAGTCGGCGATCCAGTCGTTGCACGCCTTCTGGACGAACGACTTTGCGTCGGTGTTACCGAGCTTGCCCTTCGTCTGACCCTCGAACTGCGGCTCCCGCAAACGGATCGAGATGATCGCAGCGAGGCCTTCGCGGACGTCCTCGCCGGACAATGACGGGTCCTTCTCCTTGAGGAGCTTCTTCTCCTTGGCGTACTTGTTGACCACCGTCGTCAACGACGCCCGGAAACCCTCTTCGTGGGTGCCGCCCTCATGGGTGTTGATGGTGTTGGCGAAGGAGTGCACCGACTCGTTGTAGGAGGAATTCCACTGCATCGCGATCTCCACCTCCATCGTGTCGCCCTTCACCTCGAAACCGATGATCGACGGGTGAATCGGATCCTTGGTGGCGTTGAGGTGCTTGATGTAATCGACCAGCCCGCCCGGATAGTGGAAGGTCCGCTCGAGCGGCTTGAACGTCTTACCGGCGGGCGTCTCCGCCGACACCGGCTCCGCTGCCGAGCCGATCTCCGCGAGTTCGACCAGCTCGGCCTCCTTGCGCCGCTCGTCCCGCAGATTGATGGTCAGCCCCTTGTTCAGGAACGCCATTTCCTGCAGCCGCCGGGAGACCGTTTCGATGTTGTATTCGGTGGTCTCGAAAATGTCGCCGTCGGCCCAGTAGGTGATGGTGGTGCCGGTCTTGGTGCTATTTCCCAGCTCCTTGAGCGGGGCGGGCTTGGCGTAGTTGTAGGTCTGCTCGTAGTCCTTGCCGTCCCGGTGAATCTCGACATCCAGCCGGGTGGACAGCGCGTTGACGACGGAAATACCGACGCCGTGCAGCCCGCCGGACACCGCATAGGAATCGGAATCGAACTTGCCGCCCGCGTGCAGGATCGTCATGACGACCTCGACGGTCGGCTTGCTTCTCCTTCGGGTGCATCTCGACCGGAATGCCGCGGCCGTTGTCGTAGACGGTGACGCCGCCGTCAGCACGCAGGGTCACCGTCACCGTATCGGCGTAACCGGCCATCGACTCGTCCACCGAGTTGTCGACGACCTCCCACACCAGATGGTGCAGGCCACGCTCACCGGTGGACCCGATATACATGCTGGGACGCTTACGGACGGCGTCGAGGCCCTCCAGCACAGTGATCGAAGACGCGCCGTACTCGTTCTTCTTTGTTGTCACGGGTCTGTTCGTCACTCCTGTACTCGCTCACGGCCCGGACGCCGGCCGCGCATTCGATCAGGAGTGCCCACCGGGCATGACCCGGGCGGGCGACTGCATCGACTGCGCTGAAGCGATCGGGGGGTAGCGTTCGCAGCGGGCCTGAGAATTCAGTGCCGGCGGTACTGCTGCCGGTGCTCCGTCTGATCGGATCGACTGACGTGCTCGATCCGTCAGCGGGGACCTCAGGGGCCATTGCGGACGAAACCCTCCCGAGTCTACCGGTTACTGGCCGGTCAGGGGGCCAATGGTGGCCCCTGTGGATGCCGTGGCGCGACGACTGAAGCAACCCGATAGTGGAAGGCCGATCCGATCGTCCCCGAGACCGCATTCGGGCACTGGCGACGATGACGCCGGCGGCTTGCGGAACCCCTCCTCGGCGGCCCTCGCGCTGGGTATTTCCAGGCGCGTTCTCCGACTCTGACCCTGCGGTGCCGGCCGGATCCGGTTATTCGGTGGCGCCCCGTGCGATGTTGATCGGTGGGTGTTGCTGAGTGAACGTGGGTGATTTCTCCGGAGGCCATACGGAGCGCCTGCTGAGTGAAGACCGCTCGAACGGGTACACAGGGTCGTGTCGGTCCGCGGCCGCAGCCGCTGTCCCGAACTGAGAACACAGATGCTGGAAAGGATGTCGCGATCATGACATCGCTCGACTCGGTTGCCGTCAGCACTCTGACGCCCGCCGTGCATGGTGACGCAGTCGTCACCGAGGCGCTGCATTTCGCAGTTCGACGTGACCTGGCTCGGCTCGCTCTGGTCTTGGCGACGCCCGTCACTGCGGTTCGGCGCGCAGCGCTGATCGATCACACCCGTTTCATGATCGACCAACTCCAGGCCCATCACCACGCCCTGGAAGCGGTCAGTTGGCCGGCTGTGCTGACTCGTCGGCCGGAGCTCGAGGACGCCGCGGGCAGGGTTGCGCTGGCACACGCCGAGCTGGCCGGGCCGATCGGCGCGATGCGAAACGCGTCGCTCGAGTGGCGCGCCGACCCGGAGCGGCGCCTCACGCTGCTTTCTGCCGTGCGGGAACTACTGGTCGCCCTGCCGCCCGTACTCGATGAGGACTACGCGCTCGCGCCGGTCATCGATGACGCGCTCCGAGCTGGGTCTTCGGCCGGTTCAGCAGCGAACAGCAGCCTGGTGGGGTGCTCCGACCCGGCAGGCGCGACGCATGTTCTGGCTGTTGGACGACCTGGAGCCGCGGCAGGCGGCACAGCTGACGGCGCGCACCCCACGCGCCGTCATGTGGATCCTGCGCAACGGGTTCAGCGGCGCCTACAACCGCAGCGCCTACCTGATGTGGGTTGGCGGCGGGACCGGCCCGGCCGTCTGATGCAGGAGCGGAACGGTCCGATCGCGGCTCTCACCAGCGGAAGACCAGTTCTCCGCGTCCCCTTGGCGCGCGACGACTCCGTCGCGTCCGGCTCATGGCTCGATTCGTTCCACCGTGCCGACCTTCGAGATGCCCCTGTCGAACGAGACCACAGCCGCAACGCCCGATCGTTCGGCGCTGGCAACCAGGTAGGCGTCCGCGAATGCGAGGCGGTGGTGCTCGTACACCTCGATCGTTCGCAGCAGCAGCGGTAGATCGGACACTCGCATCCGATGGCTGGACACGATCGATCGCATCAATCCGGCGATCCCGTCGCGGTCCACGCGGTAGACGGACTCGAGCACGTACACGACCTCAGCGACGATCACATCCGCCAACCACAACGAGCTGACGTTGTCGAGGAGATTCGTCGCGCGTCTCGCCTGCTCGGGCGGGTCCCCCGTCAAGTGACGGACAATCACGTTCGTGTCGACGAACCCCGTGACACCGGCCGTCATTGCGTGATCTCCAGCGCTCGCGCCTTCCAGGCTCGTTGCCGTATCTCATCCCAAGAAAGCCCGCGGACCTCGACTGGAACGCTGACCGAACCCGCCAAATCAATCAGGTCAACGGTTGCGGCAACAATTGCCCGTTTGCCCTCGACCCGGAAGACGAGCGAGTCACCTTCGACCACCCCGAGCGCGTCGCGCACAGCTTTCGGGATCGTGATCTGCCCTTTGCTGGTGATGCGTGCTGTTGCTTCCATCGTCCCCTTACCTTTCGACAAAGGTAAGGATATCGCCAACGGCGGTCGGTGATCCGGTTATTCACCGGCGGTTCAGCCGTAGGTGTCCCGCGGCCCGCGTCCCGGCACGTGCCGGTAGCCGAACTTCCAGGACGGGGCGACCGGGCCACGCGCGCGGATCCGGATCACCGTCCGGTCGCCCACCTCGGCGTTGATCCGCCGCAGCAGTTGCGGCGCGAGCATCCGAATCTGGGTTGCCCAGGCGGTGGACTCGGCCTCCACCACCAATTCGCCGTCCGTCAGCGACACCGGTGAGCAGTGGTCGGCGACCTCCGGTCCAACGATCTTCTGCCAACTGGCGAACAGCGTGGCCTTCTTCAGATCGGCGCCCGGCGCCGGCGCTGGCCACCCAGGTCCGCAGGGTCGCACCCAGCGGCTGCGGGTCCCGCGCGTCCGGGCCGGACCCCGACCAGCGCCGCCGGCGCAGATTGTTCGCCGACCCACGGCCGGCCATCGGGGTGCGGCCGGCCGCCTTCCGCCGGGCCGCCGTGCTCGCCCGGGCAGCGGCCAACGCCTCGCGGGCCAGGTCGGCGCCGCGGGGCGCGGGCTGTGCCGTCGTCGGGCGCTGAGTCCCCCGCGTCATTCATGGTCGCCATTGCTCGTTCACAACCGTGCTCGCACGCCACGGCGCCGCCCCCGGTCAGAGACCGAGGCCACCGGCTCGACTGAACGTTCTGCAGTGAATATCTGCTTGTCCGGTGCGGTACTCTCCCTGCAGAACGTGCAATCGGAGCGGAATCACTCGGCCGGCGATCACGCCGTCGGGACCGACCAGCAACCGGACCCCGCCCAGCTCCGCCGGGACATCGGCCGGCACCGCGGCGGTGATCAGCACCTGGTCGGCATCGGCGATCAGCTCGGCCAGCCGGTCGCGGCGGGTGACGTCCAGCTCGGCGAACACGTCGTCGAGCACCAGCACCGGATCGACCCCGTCGGACCGCAGCAGCGCGAACGCGCCGAGCCGCAGCGCGAGCGCGAACGACCACGACTCGCCGTGCGACGCGTAGCCCTTGGCCGGCCCGCCGCCGAGCAGCAGCTCCAGGTCGTCCCGGTGCGGCCCGACCAGCGAGATGCCGCGGTCGAGCTCGTTGGACCGACCCGGAGCAGTTCGGCCAGCATCGACGCGTGCAGGTCCGCGGCGTCCGGCGCCGACTCCGGTCCGTCGTCGGCCGCCGTGCTCGAAGCGGAATCGTCGAGCGGTACGCCAGGTCGACGATCTCGTCACTGCCGGCGACGTCGGCGTAGGCGGCCGCGACGTGCGGCCGCAGCTCGGCGACCAGCGCCAGCCGGGCATGCACGAGCAGCGGCGCCGGCGGCCGCGAGGTGCTCGTCCCAGACGTCCAAGGTGCTCAGGTCGCCGCCGCGACCGGCGGGCGGCACCGGCCGTCTTCAGCAGGGCGTTGCGCTGTTTGAGCACCCGGTCGTAGTCGGCGCGCGACGCCGGCCAGCCGCGGCGCCCGCATGATCAGCACCTCGTCCAGGAACTTGCGCCGCTCGGTGGGGTCGCCGCGGACCAGCGCCAGGTCCTCGGGCGCGAACAGCACGGTGCGCAGCACGCCGAGGATGTCCCGCGGCCTGGTCAGCGGGGCGCGGTTGATCCGCGCCCGGTTGGCCCGGCCGGCGGTGATCTCCACCTCGAGCAGCAGCTCCCGATCGTCGGACACCACCGCCGCCCGGACCACGGCCCGTTCGGTGCCGCGCCGGATCAGCGGCGCATCGGAGGCCACCCGGTGCGAGGACAGCGTGGCCAGGTAGCCGAGCGCCTCGACCAGGTTGGTCTTGCCGGTGCCGTTCCGGCCGACCAGCACGTTGACCCCGGGTTGCAGCGGGACCTCGGCCGTCGGCCCACGACCGGTAGTCGCTCAGCGACAGGTGACGCGCGTACAACGCCGCTGAGCCCCTCGGCGAGCACGGATCGCGCGGATCAACTCGCACGGAATGGGACTGGTGCGACGGAAGTCAACGAGTTGAGCCGCGCTGTGGAAGACTGATCCGCAGCGTAGCGAATGTCCGGCCGCGCGGGGGTGCACGATGCCGCAGCTGACCGAACCCGGCGCGGCGTCAGCTGATCGGGACGGCGGCGGTGGAGCCTTCCTTGCCGACCGCGTGTCCGCCGAACTGGTTCCGCAGCGCCGCGACCACCTTCATCGCCGGCGACTCGGTCTGCCGGGAGGCGAACCGGGCGAACAGCGCCGAGGTGATGACGGGCATCGGCACCGCGTAGCTCGATCGCCGCCTCGATGGTCCACCGGCCCTCGCCGGAATCCTGCGCGTAGCCGCGGATCTCGGCCAGGCCCGGGATCATCCTTGAGCGCCAGCACCAGCAGGTCGAGCAGCCAGGACCGGATGACGGTGCCCTCCTGCCAGGACGCCATCACCGCGTCCGGATCGGTGACCATCGACCGGCCTTGAGCAGCTCGTAGCCCTCGCCGTAGGCCTGCATGATCCCGTACTCGATGCCGTTGTGGACCATCTTGGTGAAGTGCCCGGCACCGACCGGGCCGGCGTGCACGAAGCCGCCGGTCGGCGGCTTGAGCGAATCGAAGATCGGCTGGGCGACCGCGACGGTGTCGGCGTCGCCGCCGACCATCAGCGCGTAGCCCTCGGTCAGTCCCCAGACCCCGCCGGAGACGCCGGCGTCCAGGTAGCGGATGCCCTTGGGCTCGAGCGCGGCCGCGTGCGCCTGGTCGTCGGTGTACCGGGAGTTGCCGCCGTCGATGATGATGTCGCCGGCCTCCAGCGCCTCACCGAGCGAGGCGACCGTGGCCCTGGTCGGCTCGCCGGAGGGCACCATCACCCAGACCACCCTGGGTGCGGAGAGCGCGGCCGCCAGCGCCTCGAGCGAATCGACATCCCTTGGGCTGTCCGGGTTGCGGTCGTAGCCGACCACCTGATGACCGTCGCGGCGCAGCCGCTCGGCCATGTTGCCGCCCATCTTGCCGAGCCCGATGAGACCGATCTGCATTGGTCTCTTCCTCCCTGACAGCCCCAGAAAATGATCAACGACGCAACTCCCGTGACCCCGGTCTTACCAGTGCTCAGCATCGGCTGCTTGGTCAGGGCCTCCGGGCGTGGCCCCGGGAAATCGATCAGCCCGGTAGCCGGGCCGGCATCACCAGGTAGCGGTACGCCGAATTCGCGGTGCCCGGCGACCCGTTCGGACCGTTGTCCGGTCCGCCGTCCGCCGACGCCGTTCTCGTCGGCGCTGATCGGCACCAGCAGCGCCGGCCGGGCCGGCGTGGTGAACGCCAGCCGGACCGTGTCGGAATGCACGACGCCGAGGCCGTCGAGCAGGTAGGCCGGGTTGAACGCGATCAGCAGCTCGGCGCCGTCCACCGCGGCCGGCAGATCCTCCTCGGCGCGGCCCTCGTCGTCGCCGCCGGCGGTCAGCGTCAGCGAGCCGTCGGTGACCTGCATCCGCAGGTGATGGCCGCGGTCGGTGACCAGCGCGACCCGCTTGATCGAATCGCCCAGTTCGGACACCGGGATGTCCACCGTGGTGGTGTGCGAGGACGGCAGCAGCGAGCGGTACTTGACGAACTCGACGTCCAGCAGCCGGACCGTGGTGCGGCGGCCGCCGGCCTCCAGGCCGAGCAGCCCGTCGCCGAGCGCGATGGTGACCTGCGACGCGCCGCCGAGGGTCTTCGCGGCGTCGGCCAGCGTGCGGGCCGGCACCAGCACCGCGGTGGACATGTCCGGCTTGTCCGGCAGCCAGCTGAGCTCGCGGACGGCCAGCCGGAACCGGTCGGTGGCGGCCAGGGTCAGCGTCTCGCCCTCGATCTCGACCCGGATCCCGGTCAGCATCGGCAGCGTGTCGTCCCGGCCGGCGGCGACCGCGGTCTGCGCGACGGCCTCGGCGAACACCGCGGAGTCGACGGATCCGGACGATCCCGGCATCTGCGGCAGCGGCGGGTAGTCCTCGACCGGCATGGTCGGCAGGGTGAACCGGGCCGATCCGGCGACGATCGACACCCGCGGCCCGTCGACCGTCAGGTCGACCGGCTTGGCCGGCAGCGACCGGGTGATCTCGGCGAGCAGCCGGCCGGAGACCAGGACCCGCTCGCTCGGTGCCTCGGCTCCGCCGGCATCGTCGCGTCCGGGAACGACTCCAGGGTGTCGACGGACACGGTTGCCCTGGTCGAGACCTCGTAGTCGAAGCCGGCCACGGTCAGCGTCGAACCGCGGACCTCCAGCAGGATCCCGCCCAGGACCGGCACCGGCGGTCGGGTCGGCAGCGATTTGGCCACCCAGGCGACGGCGTCGGCGAGGTCGTCACGGGCGACACGGAACTTCATCGAGAAGACCTCCACGGTCGCGGTCGAGCTGAAACGAGCATGAGCTGAACGAGCAGGAAATCGCGGCAATGCGGCGGTGCAGGTCGACAGGTGTGCCAACAGGATTCCCGGGCGTGCGTGCCACGGGGCGTCCCACCGTACGACCAAACCGACACCGAGCCGGTACTCGGGGTCGGTGTGTTCGATCCCTGGGCCGGACTTCACGTCGCGATCGCCATCGGCTCTGTGGGTTCCGTCGGTGCGATTTGGCTGCTGCCCCTGGCGGGTAGAACCGTTCATCCCCAGAGTTATTGAGAAGCAGAGTTCTTGAAGAGATAACTACAACAGCAGTAGTAGGCGGTGTGGACGGTGTGGATCGGCCGCCGTTCCTGCAGGCCGGCGAGCGTGGCGTCGGACGTGGACAGACGGTGGCTGCCGAGTGGGGACGCTCGACGCCGATTGTGGACGGCTGCGGCCGTCGTCGGCTTGTCCCCGAAAAGTCCCCACCTGTCCACAGAGTTGTCCACACTGTGTGCATGGGTAACGCGCGGCCGTGACCGGACCGTGACCCGGGTCGTCGAACGAGGGCTCCGCTCGTGACATTTCGGCGACGAACCGGGGTTGTTGATCGCGAATCCGCGGCCAGCAGGAGGTGTCTGCCGGGCAGATGACACCGAACGGCCGCCGCTCGTGCAGGTTGGGGGCCGTTCGGGAGGTGCGGGTCAGTCGCCTAACGCCGGCCGCGGTCGCGGATCCGCGCGGTGAGTTCCTGGACGTGGTCGTAGGTCTGCCGGCGCTCGGCCAGCTCGATCCGGATCTTCTTGGCCGCGTGCATGACCGTGGTGTGGTCGCGGCCGCCGAAGGTCTGCCCGATCTTGGGCAGCGTGAGGTCCGTCAGCTCGCGGCACAGGTACATGGCGATCTGCCGGGCCGAGGCGATCTGTTTGGTCTTCACCGGCCCGCACAGCTCGTCCAGGGTGACCGCGAAGTACTCGGCGGTGACGGCCATGATGGTGGCCGCGTCGATGTCGTTGGCCACCGGATCGCGGATCAGGTCGCGCAGCACGATCTGCGCCAGCGCCAGGTCGACGGTCTGTTTGTTCAGCGAGGCGAACGCCGTCACCCGGATCAGCGCGCCCTCGAGCTCGCGGATGTTGCGCTCGATCCGGCTGGCGATGAACTCCAGCACGTCGTCCGGGGCGTTCATCCGGTCCAGCGCGGCCTTCTTGCGCAGGATCGCGATCCGGGTCTCCAGCTCGGGTGGCTGGATGTCGGTGGTCAGGCCCCACTCGAACCGGGTGCGCATCCGGTCCTCCAGGGTCTCCAGCCGCTTGGGCGGCCGGTCGGAGGAGATGACGATCTGCTTGTTGGCGTTGTAGAGCGTGTTGAAGGTGTGGAAGAACTCCTCCTGGGTGCCTTCCTTGCCCTCCAGGAACTGGATGTCGTCGACCAGCAGCACGTCGACGTCCCGGTACCGGCGCTGGAAGGCGACCTTGCGGTCGTCGCGCAGCGAGTTGATGAAGTCGTTGGTGAACTCCTCGCTGGAGACGTACCGCACCCGCATGCCGGGGAACAGCCGCTGCGCGTAGTGCCCGATGCCGTGCAGCAGGTGGGTCTTGCCCAGCCCGGAGTCGCCCCAGACGAACAGCGGGTTGTAGGCGACCGCCGGCGCCTCGGCGACCGCGACGGCGGCGGCATGCGCGAACCGGTTGGACGCGCCGATGACGAAGGTCTCGAAGGTGTACTTCTCGTTCAGCCTGGTCTGCGACGGGTTCGGCGGAGCGTGGTCGCGGCGGCCGGAATAGGTGGGCCAGATCTCCGTGACGGTCGCCAGCGCGTCGGCTTCCTCGTCGGACTCGTCGAGGCCGTCCGGATCGTCGGTCTCGCCGGAGCTGCGCGGCCGGAAGTCCGCCCCCCGGTCCGGACGGGCGCCGCACCTCCGACCGGCACCTGTTGGGCTCCGACATTGCCGCGAACGGATCCGGGCGCCGTCGCCGTTGATGCCGTAGTTGGTGCCGGTGACGAACCGGTCCGGCGGTGGCCGACGATCGGTGGGCGGCGGCATCGGCGCCATCGCGCCGTCCTCGCTGACCGTGACCGCCAGGTTGATCTGCTGCCCGAGCCGCTCGGACAGCGCCTTGGTGATCGCTTCGCGCAGGCTGCGCTCGATGGCGTCCTTGGCGAAGTCGGTCGGCGCGGCCAGCAGGGCGGTATTGCCCAGCAGGCCGACCGGCTGGGTCAGCGACAACCAGGCCCGTTGTTGCTGGCTGAGCGTCGGTTCGAGGTCCGTGACGACCGCCCGCCAGACCGGCGTCAGTCGATTCTCCGATTCCTCGAAAGCCACTCGTTGTCCCCCGCCCTGCGCCGCCCCCGTCGCGCCGTCCACAAGAGTTGTCCACAGGTGTGGACAATCTGGGGAACGGTAACGGCCCGCGCCGCAGCGAGCGCAGCGCGGAAAGTCGCTCCGGGGAACTCGGTGATTCCGAGCCGTGCGCCCGGGACGCTAACAACTTTCCTGCTCTTCCCACAAGACCGCGGCCGGGGCAAGGATCACGCCTCGGCGTGTCGTTGCCGGTAGCAGTAGGTCCGGCCGATGCGGGCGCGCGAGTTTGACCCGTCCGCCCGGCTGTCCGTACCCTTGGGTTCATCCGGCGTATTCCGGCCGTTTCATGCTGCCCCGCGTCACGTTCGTGTGCGAGGCGAGTCAGTGGTTCAAGCAGTTGTCTGAGCACGTGCAGTTTCAGTCGTCATTCCAGCAGTTCCTGACAGTGGAGAGATACCCGTGAGCAAGCGCACCTTCCAGCCGAACAACCGCCGCCGCGCGAAGACCCATGGTTTCCGGCTGCGGATGCGCACCCGCGCAGGTCGGGCCATCCTGGCCGCCCGCCGTCGCAAGGGCCGCGACGAGCTGTCGGCCTGACGGTCGCGACGGCTCTGACGCCGGACGACCAGACCCCAATGCTTCCTGCTGGTAGTCGACTGCACACATCGGATGATTTCGCCGCGGTGGTTCGTTCCGGCCGCCGGGCGGGCACCCGTCATCTGGTGGTGCATCTACTCGGCACCGAGCGCTCCGATGCGCCGCGGGCCGGTTTTGTCGTGTCGGCGAAGGTCGGCAACGCCGTCGTCCGGCACCGGGTGACCCGGCGGCTGCGGCCGTTGGTGCGGGAGGAGTTGACGCGGCCTGCCGGCCGGTACCGATCTGGTCGTGCGGGCGCTGCCGGCCGCGGCCACGGCCAGCAGCAGCGACCTCGGTCGGGATCTGCGCAGCGGGCTCGCCGCAGCACGAGCGCAAGCAGGCGGCTGCAGCGGTCCGGGTCGACGCCCGCCGCCGGCGGGAGTCGGCCGATGACCTCTCCGGCCGCCAAGGTGCTGATCGCGCCGATCCGCTTCTACCAGCGCTTCATCACTCCGTACACGCCGGCGACCTGCCGCTACTACCCGACCTGCAGTGCCTACGCGGTCACCGCACTCCGCACCCATGGAGCGGTGATCGGTACCGCGCTGACCATCTGGCGGGTGCTGCGGTGCAACCCGTGGAGCTCCGGCGGAATCGACCATGTACCGCCGAAGGGTCAGTGGCGGCGCCGCAGCGAGGACAATCGAGGGACACGCGACGGACGACGGACGTCCGGGCGCTGATGACGAGAGCACAACGACCGGGAACGCGACGAGGCCGTCGCGAGTTCGACCACTGTCAGCTCTGCAGAACACCGCTGTGCGGAAAACTGCGTGCCGGCACCGACCTTGACGCGCCGCGATCGGCGGCCCGGAAACCGATGATCGGGAGATCTGCCGCGTGACGTTCAACTTCTGGTCCTTGGACTACATCTATTACCCGATCTCCGGGATCATGTGGGTCTGGCACAAGATCTTCGGCTCATTCCTCGGCCCGAACACCGCCCTGACCTGGGTGCTCAGCGTCGTCTTCCTGATCTTCACGCTGCGCGCGATCCTGTTCAAGCCGTTCATGAAGCAGATGGACTCGCAGCTCAAGATGCAGGCCGTCCAGCCGCGAGATGAAGAAGCTCCGGGAGAAGTACAAGGACGACAAGCAGCGGTTGTCCGAAGAAATGATGAAGCTGAACAAGGAGGCCGGGGTCAACCCGCTGGCCTCCTGTCTGCCGGCGCTGATCCAGGCGCCCGTCTTCATCGGTCTGTTCCACGTGCTGCGGATGTTCCAGCCGGTCTTCGAGAACGAACGAGTGGATCTACCGGCAGAACGTCTACTTCTTCGGGTACAACGACGTCGTCTCGATGGGCAACGCGAAGCTGCCCGGTGGCGCGCCGCTGGTCGGCTTCATGACGATGCCGCTGGATCAGCTGACAGTTCATGGCCGGCGACCGCGCCGCGATCATCTGGTGGGGTATCCCGCTGACCATCCTGGCCGGCATCGCCACCCACCTGACCAGCCGCCGGTCGGTGGCCCGGCAGCGCGAGATGAACATCGACACGTCCGGCAGCCCGCAGACCGCGATCATGAACAAGCTGATGCTGTACATGTTCCCGCTGTTCGTCGTCGTCGGTGGGCCGTTCTTCCCGCTGGCCATCCTGTTCTACTGGCTCGCGAACAACTCCTGGACCTTCGGTCAGCTGCGGGTCGCGCACACCCTGCAGGACCGGAAGAAAGCTCGCCGCCGCGCTGGTCGTCGAAGAGGTCAAGGACGCATCCAAGTTCTCCACCCCGAAGCCGGGCGCCAAGCCCAAGACGACGCCTCCGGCCGGCCGGTGATCGCGCCGTCGAAGATCGCCGACAGCAACGGATCGGGTGGCGCCGACGGGCGCCACGAATGGTGCGACGAACGGCGTCGATCCGGCAACGGTGGGCCGAAGTTGACGAAGACTCCCCCGACGGGCGGGGCGAAACCCGGCAGGGACGAAACCTGTTGGCACAAAGCCTGCACCAGGGGCCAGGCCGCAGCAGAACAAGACGAAGAAGAAGAACACCCAACGCTGAGTCGAGTGACGCTTCACCGGGTAGTGATTGCCCGACCGTCCGGCGCCGTACCGGCGACGACGGTTGTCGGTTGAGCAATCCGGGTTTCAGGACCAGTTGTTGATGTCAGAACGAGGAGAACCGATGACAGAGAACGCCGTCAGTGTGGTCGACGAGGTCGATCAGACTCAGTCCGTAGAGGCTTCCGCAGACGAGCACGACCGAGGGTCGGCACCGGCGGGCGGTCGCAGTGGTCCGAGCCGGCACGACATGCTGGTGGCCGAGGGTGATGCGGCGGGCGACTATCTCGAGCGACTGCTGGACATCCTGGATTTCGACGGCGACATCGACCTGGATGTCGAGGGCGAACGCGCCGTGGTGTCGATCATCGGCGGCGGTGACATCGACAAGCTGGTGGGCGACCACGGCGAGGTGCTCGATGCGCTGCAGGAGCTGACCAGGCTGGCCGCGATGGCGGAGACCGGTCAGCGGTCCAGGTTGATGCTGGACATCGCCGGCTACCGGGCCCGCCGCCGGACCGAGCTCGGCGAGCTGGGTCGGACCACCGCCGAGCAGGTGGCGGCGTCCGGTGAGGCCGTCCGGCTGGCCCCGATGAACCCGTTCGAACGCAAGGTCGTGCACGACGCCGTCGGGGCGGTGGCCGGTGTCTCGTCGTCCAGTGAGGGCGAGGAGCCGCGTCGCCGCGTCGTGATCAGTCCGGCGTCCTGACCGGGGATTCGACCGCCGGTGTCGGGCGCGCCGGACGCCGGTGCGCTCGAAGCTCGAACCCGCCGCTGCCGCTGCGGGTTTTCGGGGAACGCATCGACTTAGCGCGGCAGTACGCCAAGTCGTTGGCGACCGACGGCGTGGTGCGGGGGTTGATCGGTCCCCGGGAGCCGTCCCGGCTGTGGACCCGGCACATCCTGAATTCGGCGGTGATCGCCGAGCTCATCGACGACGGTGCGACGCGTGGTGGACATCGGCAGCGGTGCCGGGTTGCCTGGTATTCCGTTGGCGATCGCCAGACCGGATCTGCGGGTCACCCTGGTGGAGCCGCTGGAGCGGCGCACCCGATTCCTGCTGGAAATCGTCGGGTCGTTGGGCCTGGGTCAACTGCCGGGTGGTGCGCGGCCGCGCTGAGGAAGTCATCAGCGAATGCGGCAACGCCGACGTTGTGACGTCCAGGGCCGTTGCCCCGCTGCACCGCCTGGTCACCTGGTCGGCGCCGCTGGCCCGCGATGGCGGACTGGTGTTGGCGATGAAGGGCGAATCCGCGCGCGAGGAACTGGCGAGGGATGAAGATGCCGTCGCTGCAGCGGGTCTCGGTGAATGCTGAGGTACTCGAGATCGGCGGCGGCGACCTCGGCGAGCCGACATACGTGATCCGGGCGCGACGCGCGGTCAGCGGTCGGAAACGCATGGACCACCGTTCCCGCCGCCGCGGCTAGCCCACCTGCCTGTCCCCGCTTCCCCGTGTTCGCGCGGATCATCGTCCCCAGCGCGTTCTTTGATTTCTCGCCCGCGGTCCGGGTGGAGCAACCGATAGCGCGTCAGGCGGACCGCGGTCTGGTTGATGACGGCCTGTAGACGACGCCGCCGTCTCCGATCCGCCGAATGCTGGCCCGCCGCACGCTGACGTGGGATCAGGGTGGTGAGATGGCCAAGCACGACCTGATCGCGCACCTCTTCCCCGATGGCGTTTTCTTCGCTGACCCCGGCAGCCCGTGGCAGCGCGGCACGAACGAAAATTCGAATGGGCTGCTGCGGGTGTCCTCCCCCGCAGCATGGACCTGCGGACCGCGACCATTGATGACCTGCGTCGGTTCGAGCATCTGATGAACACCCGGCGCAGGCGGGTCCCGAACTGGTCAATCCCGGCAGCCCTGTTCACCGCACTCCTGGGGCAATGACCAACAACTGTTGCGACGACCACACAAAACCGCCCTCGAACCCAGGGCCGTCACCTGGTCAGTTCTGGGTTGCCGTTGACAGGTCCGGTGCCGGAAATGGACCCGAGGTATTAGCAGTGCGGCCGTGCGCCGGCATATAGCTGGTCATCGAAAGGGACACCTGCTTGATGCAGATCCATCTCGCTGGCATAGGTCCCACGGCGTCATCGGCAACGTGGCCAAGCTGGGCGTCGGTCCTGGTTTTTTAGCTGGCCCTGACGGTGTGATTCTTTCTGCGGGGTGATGACTTGACCTGGTTCCACCCAGGCTTCGGCGGGTCGCCATTGTGATTGCTTGAGGTGGCACCCACCCGATGGTGAACCGAGATATTTGGTGTTCGACCGGCGAACGGGCCGACTTTTTCGGCGCAGTTTCGACCACCGACGACAATGGTCTTAATTCGTCACAGTGACGATAGAGTTCATCGTCGATGGGCGGTCGACCGGGGCGTTGCGATGTCGCGGAGGCCGGATTCGGGGTGAATGACGAATGCCTGGTCCCGGGTGGGGCGTTTCACGTGAAACCTGGGGTGCGGACCTATTTCTGATTGCTGGGAGGGTCGTCGGCGTCACCTGGCAGGTAACCGCGTTGGTTGATGTTGGTGGGCCAAATCTGCCGGTTGGCGAATGCCTAACGGCGGTCCTCTGTCGGTCCGGTCTGGAGAAGACTCATGATGGCCGATTGGTTGGTTTCCTCATCGAGCGGCTTTTCGGTCAGGCCGTCTCATTTACCTGGGTGGCGGCCAATGCCGGGTTCGCTCCAGGTCCTGCGCCGGTCGCCCACCAACGGCTTCAGTGACGCCGGCTAGCCCGCGCCATGGTGCGACCGAGCTGGCCTGATTCATTGATGACCGCCCCTTTCAATTCATCACCGATTAGCGGTGACTCGAGCCAGTTGAGGGTTAGCTCGTGGAGATGTGGAACTCGGGGTTTCACGTGAAACATCGGCAGCTATTCAATAGGGTTGGTTGTCCGGCAGTTTCCACCAGCGTGGCCGTGGTCTCCTGGATCCATTCATGGCGCGGCCCGGTGCCCCCTTTCTCGTGGCTACTCACCAGCTGGCCACCATTCAGTCGTTTCCGAGACGGAGGGACGGTCGCGGGTGGACCTTGAATGTTTCACGTGGAACACCCGGCACCGATCTCCGCACAATCCCGTCTCTGGGCCGCACCCTTTGGTGGACACCGCGGCGCACCTCAGCTGGCTGCACCAAGAGACGTGGCGGCGCACGAGAACTTTCATGGCGGTGCCTTGTTGACCGTCCACCAGGCTGGGTGGGGCCGATGTCTGGTTCGTGTCCATACGGCCGGGCAATGCAGGTCATGACCGTGCTCTGTCTCCAGTGATGAGGATGGATTAGACCGAGCGCTACGGCCGGTATCGAGCTTCGTCGCGAGTACGGACGGAATAGCCTGCTGCTACCGCTGACGGACCCGCAACGCGGTCCCGTGCATTCGACTATCCAGTCCGAGTCCATCCGCCCCCGATGCCAGTTTCACGTGAAACATCTGCCTCCCATCGGAAGTGTTCGTGCGTCGTCCTCTGACTTGCTTCCTCACGGATAACGGCTCAGCACTAGGGACGCCGGTGACGATGCGCCGTCAGATACGTCAGATACTGATGACTGCCGGCGACAGTTCTGCGCATCGCAGTGGACGCAATCGCTCGCGCAGAACGTCCTCAACCCCCCGGTGTCAATCGACCAAAAGCACGTCCATGTGCAGACTCAACCCCACTATGAGTAGCCGTTTCACGTGAAACACCGGCAGGAAGAAAGTGTGACTGAGCCAACCGGTCACGTTTGATGTTCCGCGCGGCGTGGGTCCCCGGACTCGAACCCATCCGACCGTAGCGTGCGAAGCGCATCGGTGCGGCCACCCCAACGTGGTCCCGCTGGGACGAAACAGACTGCGCGGCTTGCTACCCGGGAGGCTCCATGAGTATTGACTTCGACGTTTCACGTGAAACAAACCACCTGGAAGAGGACACCCCACTGGCGAGGGAATCGCTCGCCGCCGTCGAGATGCGGTCGGGCGACCTCACCCTCCCGCGACCGCGGCATCGCCGGGTGTTCTCCGTCGCCAATCAGAAGGGTGGAGTCGGCAAAACCACGACGACCGTGAACATCGGTGTTGCCCTGGCCCTTTCCGGCCTGCACGTGCTGATCATCGACCTTGACCCACAGGGCAACGCGTCCACCGCCCTTGGGGTGGAGCGGACCGCGGGCACGCCGTCGGTGTACGACGTTCTGGTCGGCGACATCACTGCGGCGGAGGCGATTCAGACCTGCCCGGACGCGCCTCGGTTGGGTTGCATTCCCGCGACCATCGATCTGGCCGGCGCCGAGATCGAACTCGTGTCGATGACCGAGCGGGAAACCCGCCTCAAAAAGGCCATCGACGCGATCGATGTCTACTACGACTACATCCTGGTCGACTGCCCGCCGTCGCTCGGCCTGCTCACCGTCAATGCCATGACGGCGGTCGACGAGGTGCTCATCCCCATCCAGTGCGAGTACTACGCACTGGAGGGCCTCGGGCAGCTGCTGAAGAACATCAACCTGATCAAGGAGCACCTCAACCCGGATCTGCTGGTCTCCACGATCCTGCTGACCATGTACGACGGCCGCACCAAACTCGCTGATCAGGTTGCCAACGAGGTTCGCAACCACTTCGGGCCGAAGGTGCTGACCACCTCGATCCCTCGATCCGTGAAGATCTCCGAGGCCCCCGGCTTCGGGCAGTCAGTGATGACCTATGACCCAGGATCCCGGGGAGCCATGAGCTACATGGACGCCGCCCGTGAGATCGCCGAACGCGGTACCAAGGAGCTGTCATGACCGGCAAGGCAAGAGGCGGACTCGGGCGAGGGTTGGCGGCGCTGATCCCGACCGGTCCGGACACCACCACGGTGGCGGATGTGCTGATCAACGGAGCCCCCCAGCGTCGCGACCATGCGGCGCTCTCGTTGATCCCCGGGGCCGCAGGTGCACCCAGCACCGACAGCGACACCAACAGCGGCGGCGCTGGCGGGAATCATGACGTCACCGAACCGACCACCAACGGCCGTCCGGATATCAAGGTAGTTGACGCATCATCGATTTCGGGACCGCGCTATGCGGACATCCCGATCGACGAGATCCGGCGAAATCCGCGCAACCCACGGAGCGTCTTCGACGAGGATGCCCTGGTCGAACTCACCCATTCCATCCGCGAGTTCGGATTGCTGCAGCCCATCGTTGTTCGTGACGTGCCCGGCGGCGGCTACGAGCTGGTGATGGGGGAGCGTCGCTGGCGGGCCGCGCAGCGCGCAGGATCGACCACCATTCCGGCGATCGTCCGCCGGACCGAGGACGCCGATCTGCTCCGCGATGCTCTGTTGGAGAACATCCACCGGGCGAACCTCAATCCCCTGGAAGAAGCCGCCGCATACCAGCAGCTGCTCGAGGAGTTCGACGTCACCCAGGAGGAGCTCGCCTCCCGCCTCGGCCGCAGCCGTCCGGTCATCTCCAACACCATTCGGCTGCTGAAGCTCCCCGTCCCGGTCCAGCGCCGGGTTGCCGCCGGCGTCCTCTCGGCCGGTCACGCCCGGGCGCTGCTGTCACTGCCGGACGCCGACGACCAGGAACAGCTGGCCGCCCGCATTGTCGCCGAGGGTCTGTCGGTCCGCGGAGCCGAGGAGGCGGTGACGCTGATCGCCGGCCGCGCCGCGCCACGTCGTCGCGTCACCGGGGCGAAGCGCGTCATCCCTGGATTGGAGGATGTCGCGGTCACCATGTCGGACGCCTTCGACACCCGGGTCCGGCTCGAACTCGGCCGCACCAAGGGCCGGATCGTGGTGGAATTCGCCACCCAGGAGGACCTGAAACGCATCATGACGATCATGCTGCCGCAGGCCTTCGGACCAGACATTCTCAATACTGATAATAAAGCCGCAGAACACCAAAACGGCGAACGGTCGCCCCAGGTCGAAATGTCACGGTGACATAAGACCGCCCAGCAATCAAAGGAATGGCCGAGAATCGTTGCATATCAACGGATCTCGGCCATTCAATATTCTGCGACGGGTCAGAGCGAGCGGGTGATCGCCTGCTCAACCATTCCGGCGTAGACGGCGCCAAGATCGAGCCCAGCCTCGGCGACCGACATCGGCAGCATCGAGGTCTCGGTCAAACCAGGTGAGACGTTGACCTCGAGGAAGTGCACGACGCCGTCCTCGGTGGCGATCGCGTCGGTCCTGGACAGATCACGCAGGCCCAGTGCCTTGTGCGCCCCGATCGCGAGATCGGCCGCTGCGGCCGCGACCTCGTCGGTCAACCGGGCCGGGGTGAAGTACGTGGTGAGTCCGGCGGTGTACCGGGACTCGTAGTCGAAGATTCCACTGGTCGGGGAAATCTCGACGGCGGGCAGGGCGGTGACGACCCCGTTCTCGTCCTCCAGCACGGTGATCGCCAATTCGACGCCGTCCACGAACTGCTCGACGACTGCGATGTCACCGTAGGCGAACGCATTGACCAGCGCGGCCGGCAGATCCTCCGCGAGCCGAACGGCCGTGGCACCCAATGCGGAACCGCCGTGCTGCGGCTTCACCATCAGCGGCATGCCCAGATGGCTGACCAGCAGACCGATCAGCGGCCCGGCGCCGAGGTCACGGAAAGTGCTGTGCGACAGCGACATCCATTGCGGCGTCGTGAAACCCGCACGCTGCACGAGGTTCTTGGCGATGTTCTTCTCGTACGCCAGCCGGCAGTTCTTCGAGGTCGTGCCGAGGTAGGGGATGCCGGACATCTCGAGAATCCCCTGAATGGCGCCGTTCTCACCGCGACTGCCGTGCAGGGTGATGATCGCCGCGTCGGGTTTGGCATCCGCCAGCCAACCGATCAGGTCGGCGTCGGTATCCCGCAGGGTGACCTCGACGCCCGAGCCGCGCAACGCCTCGTTCAACCGCGAACCTGACCGGAGCGAAACATCCCGCTCATGGCTGAGGCCGCCGGCCAGAATCACCACGTGTCGCGTCATGCACTCACTCTCCTTGCAGGAAGATGTTTCTCGTTCGATCGCAGCTTGCTGTTCGCGGACATCACCGAGGGACTACGCCGTGTCCGGTGACGGTGATGATGGCCCGATGGTCGGCCGCGACCAGGTGGCACCGAATGTCCGCATGACGTCCAATTCGTTCTCCATGACGGTCGCCAACCGGCGGACGCCTTCCTCGATGCGCTCCGAGGTCGGAAAGCAGTACGACAGACGCAATTGTCGAGAACCCAGACCGTCGGCGTAGAAGGCGGTTCCGGGAACATAGGCGACCCGGGCAGTGACCGCGCGCGGCAGCATGGCCGCGGAATCGAATCCTTCGGGCAGCGTCATCCAGACGTAGAAGCCACCATCCGGCCGGGTCCACGTGGTGCCCTCGGGCATCTGGTCCTCCAAGGCGGCCAGCATGGCGTCTCGGCGTTCGTTGTAGGTCTGCCGGTAGGCCTTGATCTGGCCCAGCCAATCGAACTTCTCCAGATACCGGGAAATCAGCATTTGGTTGAACACCGGCGGGTTGAGGGTCGCAGCCTCGTTGGCCAGCACCAACTTTTCCCGAACGGCGTGCGGCGCCAGCACCCAGCCCACCCGCAGACCCGGCGCGAACGTCTTGGAGAAGGAGCCGAGGTAGACGACATTCTCCGCATCGTCGGCACGAATGGCGCGCCGCAGCTTGTCGTCGAAACCGAGTAGCCCGTAAGGGTTGTCCTCCAGAATGAGGATGCCGGCCCGCCGACAGATCTCCGCGATCAACCCACGCCGGTCCTCGGAAAGGGTGACACCGGCCGGGTTGTGGAAGTTCGGGATGGTGTACAGGAACTTGATCCGCCGGCCGGCCGCCCTTGTCGTCTCGATGGCGGCCTCGAGCGCGTCGGGCATCAACCCGTCTTCGTCCATCGCCACGTGCACGACCTGCGCCTGATACGCCTGGAACACGCCGAGCGCACCGACGTAGGACGGTGCCTCGGCGAGAATGACGTCACCGGGATCGACAAAGATCCGGGTCACCAGATCCAGGGCCATCTGCGAGCCCAGGGTCACCATCACGTCGTCGGGATGTGCCTTGATGCCCTCGAGGGACATCACCTGGCAGATCTGTTCGCGCAGTTGCGGAATGCCCTGACCGGACCCGTACTGCAGGGCGACCAGACCTTCCTCGACCACGAGAGCGGCGGCCTCCTCGGCGAGGGCGTCCAGCGGGAGGGATTGCAGGTACGGCATGCCACCCGCGAGCGAGACCACCTCGGGGCGACTGGCAACGGCGAACAATGCCCGGATGGCCGAGGCTCGCATGCCGGCGGTACGTTGCGCGTATCGCTGCATGTGCTGGTCCAGGCTATTGCCCGTCATCAAACACCTCACCTCGTCGCCGGTGGTTGCCGGAGCAATCCGCGTCATCCTAACTGGCGCCGCTCGGCTGGACCGGCGTCCCTTGACTCAGGGTCGCCTTCCTCGAGGTCGGTGGCGATCATCGGCCGCCGCCCGCGGGTGTCATCGACGGACCGGCACAACCTATTCTGTTGACGCTGGCCCGACGGGCCGGAGCGCGCCAAGCCGACCGGCGGCGCGAGCGGATGGATAGCAGGGAGCGGTGTGACGCTAGCGCTGGTGCCCTTGTCGATGACGACAATCGGCTCGCTACCGGAACGCTGCCGCAGTTGCGTCGCCTGGGAACTCGACGCCGACGGGGTGCGGTCCGCGGTGCAACTCGGCGACACCGAATTCGAGAAAGAGGTGTGGCTGTCCGGGGTCATGCTGACCTGGGGCTCCGCCGGTCTGGTGGTGACGGTCGACGATCAGCCCGTCGGGTACGCGTTGTTCGCCCCGCCGACAGCCGTCCCCGGTGCGGCGGTCTTTCCGACATCGCCGGTGTCGCCGGATGCTGTCCTGCTGACCACGGCCCGGATCCTGCCCGAGTTCACCGGGCAGGGACTGGCCAGGTACCTGATGAACGGGGTGGTCCGCGAGCTCACCAGACGCGGGGTCAGGGCGATCGAATTGTTCGGCCTCGAGGACCCGCCGGAGCCGCAGCGGAGGAACTGGCTGCCGAGATCGAGACCGTCGACGACCTGATCGTTGACGAGATGATCGCCGCGGAGGACGGCGTCCCCGGCTGCCTGCTGCCGGCCGGCTTCGCCCGCGCCGTCGGCTTCACCGACATCGCGGCGCATCACCGCTACCCGCGGCTGCGGCTCGAACTCGGCCGGAACATCGGCTGGAAGGCGGAGGTGGAATCGGCCCTGGAGAAACTGTTCACGGTGATCAAGGTGCCCGCGTCACCGTCGCCGCTGGTCCCGGAACTCGTTGGAGCTCCACAGTAGGGCCTGCGACGACAACCGGAAGTCAGGCCGAGTCGCGGATGGTGCGTTCGTGTTCCAGCAGGTCGGAAAAGGTGAACGTGCCGGTGTGCGGGTCGTCCTGACCGTCCAGGTAGAGCCGTTTCACGGCAACCAGCAGCCCGTCGGCGATCAGGTTGCGGAACTCGTCGGACGTCAACCGCTCGCGCTCCTCCGGGTTCGACAGGTAACCCATCTCCACCTGGATGGCGGGCATCCGGGTCAGCCGGAGCACATCCCATGGCCGGTGATGCACCCGACAGTCGGCAAAGTGCGTGCGGGCCACCAGTTCTCGCTGCACCAGCTGGGCCAGTGATTCCCCGACGGTTGATGTGGCGCCGGAGTCGGTGCCGAAGTGGAAGGTTGCGATGCCGCAGGCCTGCGGTGACAGCGAACCGTCAATGTGCAGGCTGAGCAGCAGATCGGCGTTGACGTCGTTCGCGAAGCCGGCGCGTTCTTCCGCGGACGGATTCTGGTGCGCACCGCGGGTCAGCGTGACGTTCATCCCGGTCGTCACCATCCGGGACTGCAACCTGCGGGCGACGTCATAGGTGAGGTCGGCGGCGCGCACGTCACCGACGGTCCAGCCCGGGTCGTCGGCGCCGTGTGCCGGATCGATGACGATCCGCTTGCCGTAGAGCCGCGGTCCGGCCTGCTGGATCAGTTGGTATTCGCGCAGGTACTGCGGGCGCCCACCGGTGACCATCCGGCCGATCCGGTTGAGCTCCCGATAGGTCTCCGGCCCGAAGACCCCGTCCTCGGACAGCCCTCGGTGGCGCTGGAAATCGCGCACGCTCAGGTCGGTCAGCGGGCCGAAGATGCCGTCGGGCCGGCCGGTGTTGTAGCCCATCTCGGCGAGTCGGGTCTGCAGCGCCATCACGTCGTCGCCGGTCATCGGGGCAGACAGCGTGTGGGTCAGGGGTCGATCGCCGAGCGACCAGCGGGCGTCGGTGAGGGAGCGAACGGTCACCGGCCCGACGATGCCGTCGACGATCAGGCCGCGGCGCTGCTGGAAATTACGGATCGCACCGTCGGTGGCGGCGTCGAACTCGACAACCGACCGTTCAGTCCCGTTCAGCGAGGGGAGCAGTTGCAAGCTCGCCAAGGCTTCTCGGAGGTCAGCAACCGCCGGACCTCGATCACCGCGCCGCAACAGCATCGCTCTCCTTGACTACTCGAGTTTCCTTGTAAGACCGACATATTGCCCAATGCTCAACAACATCTACCCGTAGTAGACGCCTGGCGCCGGCCGGGGTTGACTGCCGCCAACACGACGGTCAGCGCCGACCGCGCCCACTATTGTGCATCGAAAACCGGTCGGGGATGACCCGCACACGCCCTGGCGTCGGTGCGTCCCCGGTCAGAAGGCGACTTCTGGGCACGACAAAACCGCCGGCCCGGATGATTCCGGAACCGGCGGTTCGGGGGGTCGGGTCCGACTAAGCCAGGATGTCGGCGAACTCGGCGAGCAACGCGGCCTTGGGCTTTGCGCCGACGACCTGCTTGACCGGCTTGCCGCCCTGGAACACCAGCATCGTCGGGATGGACAGGATCTGGTACTGCTGGGCGATCTGCGGGTTGGCATCGATGTCGAGCTTGGCGATGGTGACCTTGCCCTCGTGCTTGGTGGAGATCTCCTCGAGGATCGGGGCGACCATCCGACACGGGCCACACCACTCCGCCCAGAAATCAACGATGACCGGGACGTCGGACTGCAGAACGTCGACGTCGAAGCTGGCGTCGGTAACCTTCACGGTGGCCATGGGGACCTTCCTGTCTGGATTGATGGTGCTGTTGATCGTCCGGCCGGCCCGGGAGCGGGCGGACCAGTACTGCGGTACCAGCGCGTCAGACGCGCAGCGAGTCCTCGAAGGCGGCGACCGGCATCTCCGGCATGGGATCGGTGGTGATGCCGGCGAGTTCCTTCTCGATGTCCTGGGCCGTCAGCGGGTGTGAGGCCAGGTAATGCTGAGCGTCGAGGGCGGCCGCGCACCCGGAGCCGGCAGCGGTGATGGCCTGCCGGTAGATGTGGTCGACCAGATCGCCGCTGGCGAAGACGCCCGCGATGCTGGTACCCGTCGATGCGGTCGCACCGACAGCGTGCCCGGTCAGGACGTACCCCTCCGAGTCGGTCTCCACCTGGTCGCGGAACAGCTCCGACCGGGGATCGTGGCCGATCGCCACGAAGACGCCGGTGACGGCCAGTTCGCTCTGCTCGCCGGTCACGGTATCGGTCAGCGTCACGCCGGTCACGCTGGTCTCACCGTGCAACGCGGTGATCGCCGCGTTGGTGATCCACTTGATCTTCGGGTCCTTGCGGGCCCGGTCCAGCATGATCGCGCTGGCGCGGAACTCGTCCCGACGGTGCACGATCGTGACCGACCTGGCGAACCGGGTGAGGAACGTCGCTTCCTCCATTGCGGAGTCGCCGCCGCCGACCACGATGATGTCCTGGTCGCGGAAGAAGAATCCGTCACACGTCGCACAAGCCGAGACGCCGCGGCCGATCAGCCGCTGCTCGTCGGGCAGGTTCAGGTAGCGGGCGGCGGAGCCGGTGGACAGCACGATCGCCCGGGCGCGGTGCTGCACGCCGTCGACAGTGACCGTCTTGATCGGGCCATTCAGATCGACGGCCTCGGCGTCAACGGTCTGCAGGTCGGCGCCGAAGCGTTCCGCCTGCTCCCGGATCTGCGCCATCAGTTCCGGACCCTGGATGCCCTGCGGGAAGCCGGGGAAGTTCTCCACCTCGGTGGTTGTCATCAGCGCGCCACCGTAGGAGTAGCCCTCGAAGACCACCGGTTGCAGTTCCGCGCGGGCCAGATAGATCGCCGCGGTGTAACCCGCGGGCCCTGAGCCGACGACGATGACGTCATGCACGGCCGAAGTCTGGTCGCTCACGTGGTCCCCTCACTAGCTGATTGACAACCGGCACCGGACACGAGTCCGCCGGCGCCAGTCAGATCAACGCAACCCTACCGACGAAAAATCCCGATGCGGCCATGACCGGCGTCCGCCGGCGAGGTCAGCTGCCCTGGATGGTGACCTCGTTGATCTTGGACTGGAACTGATTGTCCGAGGTGGGCGACATCTTGGTGACGAACAGCAGCAGGTACTTGGACTTCGGGGCCCCGGTGAGCGGGATGGTGACGGTGCCGTTGGCCACGGTTCCGGTGCCCAGCACCTTGGTTTGGTCAATGGACGCGGTGGGGGAGGTGGCCGACCGGACCTCGATGACGGTGCCGTTCGTCGCACTGGCAACGGTGACCGACGTCGGCACCGTTTCCCGCTCCAACTCCAGCATCAGCCCGACCCCGGTCTTCAGCGAGGGGAACTGTTGCTTGTAGACCCAGGTCAGCCAGGCGGAGTCGGGGTTGCCGTCGAATGCCCGGTCCACGTAGTCCTTGTAGTCGGGGGTGCCGTCACCCTGCGGGTCGAAGACGGTACCGGCGACGGCCTTGATCGGGACGGTGGTCGGCGCCGCTGCCGCGGACGAGGCCGCACCCGCGGTGGTGGCCGGTTCGGCGGGTGCGGAGGTCGGCGCGACACCGCTGCTGGAGGCGAGCGCGGAGTCGATCATCGGCAACTCGTCCGGGGCGCTGTTCTGGATCGAGGCGACGAACTGGTTGGTCAGACCGCCCAGCGCAATGACGATCAGCACCGCAAACACCGCGAGGACGACGGCGGCCAGGCTGAGCTTGACCCGGCGTTCCTTGATCAGCCGGCGATCGGCCGGGCTGAGCGGCTTGGCCTCGGTGACCTGCTGCGGTGCCTGCGCGATTCCCGCGACCGTCTCGGGGGAGCGCAGCAACGCGGCGATGGCGCCCACGGCGTGGATGCCGTCGGGTTCTTCGGGATGCAGCGCGCGTTCGGCCAGCGCGGACAACGCCTCCGGCACCGTGGGTCGGACCTCGTCGGCCGGCAATTCCCGGCCGAGCCGAGTCGGGGCGGCCGGGAACTGCGGTGCCGAGGCAGATTCCACGCTGCCGACCGGGCTCACGACGGAGCCGGCCCTTGGATCGATCGGATCACCCAGCGGCCAGGTTCCCGTGAGCATCAGGTAAAGCAGTGCGCCGATCGCCCTGATGTCCTGGTCCGGGGTGGCCGAGCCGTGCGCGATGACGTGCGACAGCCGTACCTGGCCGTCGAAGTTGACCCGGACCAGGGACGGATTGATGGCCCCAAGGGCGATCCCGTTGCGGTGCGCCTCGGCCACCGCCTCGGACAGCTTCGCGGTGATCGAGGTCGCGACATCGGGCTCCAGTGGTCCGCCGGACAGCAGATCGGTGAGGGTCGCGCCGTCCACCCACTGGCCGACGACATAGGACTGCCCGTAGTCGGTGCCGACGTCCAGGGTCTGCGGCAAACCGATGTGGTGCAGCCGGCCGGCCCGCAAGGTGCGGGCAACTGTGGCCGATGCGCCGCTGGTGTCCGGCAGGATCGTCACCGCCATGTCCCGCGGCAGGACGGTGTCCTTCGCCCGCCAGAACCAGTGGCCGTCGGCGTCCGCGGAGACCAGGCTGACCAGCCGATAGCGACCGCCGACCGTCGTGCCCGGGGTCAGCGCCACAACCGCATCGGCGGCCGGTTTGACCGCCAGCGCGGACGCGTGGGACGAGGTCACCGGCAGCGTCTGCTCGGCCGTGAGCACCGTGGTCAGGCCGAGGTCTGCTCTTGCCTGAGCCTCGGCTGCTTCGTCGTCAACTGTTTCGTCGTCAGCACTGTTTCGTCGGCTGCCGGTCCGTCGGTGTTCGTCGCAGGGATCACGGTCGTTGCGCCGGGATCATCGTCGGTCTCGTCTGCGCGACCCCGCACCGTCGGGCCACCGCTGTCGTTGGGCACCGGGTTGGCCACCTGCTTCCTGCTGCTGGGGTTGAGCACGTCGTCACCCACGAGGGTGCCACGTTCAGTGTCGTGCACTGCACTGTTCTTGACGCCGCTGGACGCACCGGGGTTGGCCGATCCGCGCCGGAAAATGCGCCGGAGCACCCCGGCGATCCGATTCCGCAGCGGTACCAGCTCCTCCACCTTGAGCAACACCGCCACGATGGCGATCACCAGCAGGCCGACGGTGCCGCTGAGCAGGATCTCCAGCAAAGCCTCGCCGAGGGTGTCCACCTCGAACGTCAGCAGCCGGTTCCCGGCGAGCAGCGCGGCCGCGGCCCCGACAGCGCCGGCGATGGTCATCTTGACCAGGGTGACCAGCGTGCGCTTCGTGCCCATCGGTCCGTACCGGGCGCGCAGCCAGATCTCGCCGGCGATCGCGCCGACGAGGTAGGAGATAGAGGTCGCGATCGCGAGGCCGGGGATGATCAGTGCCGGGTCGAGGCTCGCGCAGAGGATCAGCAGCGGGATCCGGACGCCGACCATGATCGCGTTGATCAGTGTCGGTGTGCGGGCGTCCTTCATCGCGTAGAAGACCCGCATCTGCACCAACGTCACGGCGAACGGGACGAGGCCGAGGGCGAGGGCGGCCAGCGTGCTGCCGAGGATGACGGTCTGGCCGAGCGTGACCCGGCCGTACAACGCGACAACGATCGACAGCGCCCCGGCCAGCACCATGATCCCGGCGGCGATCGGCGTCAGGGCGACGATGGACAGCCGGTTCGCCAGCGAGGCGTCGTTCTTCATCTCGTCGTACTGGCCGGCGGCGGCGTGCCGGCTCATTCTGGGCATCATCGCGGTCAGGATGGAGACGCCGATGATCCCGTAGGGCAGCTGGAACAGCAGGGATGCGAACGCATAGAGGGTGATGCCGCCGGCCACGTTGTCCGACGCGATGTTGGTGATGACGATGTACCCGGCCTGCGACACCAGGACGTAGGCAACTGCCCACAGCATCAGGTGGCCAGCCTCGAGCAGCCGCCGGTCGCCACCCCAGCGCCAACGGAACCGGAATCCGCCGCGGAGCAGGGCCGGCACCATGACCAGCGACTGCAGCACGATGCCGGCGGTGGTGCCGATGCCCAGGAACAGCAACTCGCCGCGGGTCAATTGGCTCAGTGCGGAGCCGGTCCCGTTCGCGGTGCCGGACATGAAGAAAAAAGCGATCCCGACGCCGATCACCACGATGTTGTTGGCGACCGGGGCCCAGGCCGGAACCCCGAACTTCTCCTTGGTGTTCAGGATCGCGCCGAACAGGGCGGCGATCCCGTAGAAGAAGATCTGCGGGAGTAGCAGGTAGGCAAGGTTGTTGGCCAGCCCGACGTCGACCAGCGAATCGTCGGCGAGATACAGCCTGGTCAGCAGCGGTGCGGCCGCTACCGCGAGGACGGTCGCTACCACCAGGCCGACCAGGGCCGCCGTCATCAGCCGTTGGGTGTAGAGCTCGCCGCCGTCCGGATCGGATCTGGCCCTGGACAGCAGCGGGATCGCGACCGAGGTGAGCACGCCACCGATCAGCAGCTCGAAGATGATGTTCGGCAGGGTGTTGGCCAACGTGTATGCGTCATTGACGACGCCGGCGCCCAGCACACCGAGCAGCACCACCTTCGACAGGAAGCCGGTGATCCGGCTGACCAGGGTGGCAACTGCCATCACCGCGCCGGCCCTGACGACACCACCGGTCCGGGCGGTCTTCATCCCGGCCACATCGTCGACCCGGGTCGTGTTGTCCTGGGTCGTGTTGTGCTGGGTCGCGGTGTTGTCGTGGGTCGCGGTGTTGTCCGGGGCCGCGTCCTGGGCGGTCATGATCGGTCCCGGCCGATCTGTTCCGTCTGCGGGGTCGAACCGGTGTCGGGCGGCGGTATGACGTCCAGTAGGTTCCGGTCGCCCGCACCCGGCCGGACCTCGCTGCCGGCCGGCCCGTCGCCGCCCTGCTCGGTGACCTCCAGACCCGGTGTGGTGTCGGGCTTCCCGCGGAGCCGTTGAACGATTCGCAGCGCCACCATCAACACCAGCACGCCACCGGCAACGATGATGATGATGACGGTCAGCGCACCGTAGGCGGTTGATTCGACCGACAGTTGCACCGGCGGTCCCCAGGGCACGCCGTCCGGGCCGACCAATTGGGCGTCGACCTGGAACTGTCCGGACCTGGTCACCTCGGCGGGGATCTTCACCTGCTGCGAGCGCCCGGCCGGCACCACCTGGACCTCCGGATCGGTCACGGTCAGGCCGACCCGTTCCCCACCGCTGATCTCCACCCGGACCGGGACGTCGTAGGGCAGGTTGTTCTGCACGGTGACCACCAGTGGCGACGTCGATGACGCCAGGGTGTACGAGTTTCCAGCCGACGAGATCTGCACTCCGTTGCGAATGCCCGCCGTCGTCGCCTGGATCGTTGCCAGGTTGGCGTCACCAACGGTCGGGTCGAAACGGAAAGCCGTCGAGGCGGACGCGTCGAGGGCAACGTCCAACGGGTCGAGCACCAGGTTCGGGTCCGTGCTCTGCTTGGTGCTCGCCAGGGTCTGCCGGAGGCTGGCGACCTCGGCCCGGCTGTCGCGAATCTGGTTCAGATAGTCCGCCGGAAGTTCTCGGGCCTGGGCCTGGGCGGGGTAGTCGGCGGTGCCGCCGACCGTAGCCGAACCCGCCAGGTCGGACAGCGACGTGCCGGCGATGACCTTGTTGGTGCCGAGCGTGGCCAACAGGTCCGTGAGCACCCGGAGGCCGGGCGCGTCCGGCGACCAGCGTCGTTCCGGGGTGAAAACAGCCGGGGTGACGGCGCCGTCCAACGACTGCTGCGCGATGACCCCGGTCAGCGCGTTGACCCGCATCGCCCAGCCGGCCTCCCGGCCCCGATCGATGAGCGCGTTCACCCCGCTGAGGACGTCGGCCTGGGCGATCGCGGTGGGCATCGTGCCGCCGGGTGCGTCGCCGATGGCGACCTGGGCGGCGCCGGCGTCAACGCCGTCGACCTGAACGGAACTCTCGGACAGCAGGGCGGTGGCCAGCCCGTCGGCCTTCAAGGCACCGAGCGTCTCGGGGTCGGAGGCGCCGTTGATGGGAAAGGCCATCGACGTCAACCGCCGGGGCGCAGTGCCGACGCCCAGCACCCGTTCGGCAACAGTGAAACCGTGATCCACGGTGGTTGACACCTCCCCGGTCATGCTGGCCCGAACAAGGGCGACGACATCCGGGTCGCCGTAAGGCAGCACCAGAACTGGATAGCGGGCCGCGACGTCCCGCAGCTGGCTGAGGAAGGACGCAGCGGCCTGTTGGCCGGTTCCGGCGACGGTGCCGGGAATCTCCGCCGACCCGGGGTCGGCGGCCGACCCGGCCGTTGCCTGCGTCGACACCCCGGCCGGCGACGTCGGTGGAGCGCCGGTCGGCGGTGCGCCGGCCGGCGAGCTCGGTGGGGTCGATTCCTGTTCGTTTCCTGGCGCGGTCGAGGGGATGGTCCCCTCTGCTTGCAGCATCTCCGTCATCGACGGCTGCGGCTGGCCAGGCGTGGCGACCACCCGATAGTCGCTGGTCATCCGGTCGAGCTCGTCGAGCAGTTGCGGGTCGATGACCACGGTGACGGACCCGTCCGGCACCGTGCTGGCGGGATCGGTCAGACCGTTGACCAGCGTGGACAGCCGACCCCCCGGCGCGATCGCGCCGAGTAGATCCTCGTTGAGGAATACGCCGCCGACGCCCAGATGCGGTTGGTCGACCAGCGGCCAGACGAAGTTCACCGGCAGCGGTTGGGGGGCGGACTGCGGGCTGCCGTCACTGGTGCTGGGGCTGTCACCGGTAGGGCCGGTCCCGGTGGGCACCCCCATGACGGTGAGCAGTAGGTGCAGCTCCCCGATCCGGGCCTCCAGCGGTCCGCCTTCGAGGGTGACGGCACCGTTGACGTTCACCATCAGCGGGTAGACGCCCGGTTCGGTCACGTCCAGGCCGTCGCCGTCGATGATCGACGTGGTGAAGGCGAACGGCACGCTGCCCCCGGCGGGGACGGTCGGGACGATGGAGGTGAACTGGTCCTGCACGCGCTCCGTTGGCTCGCTCGGCTCGGCGATCTCCTGCCGAACGTCGGCGGTGCTCCCCAACGCCGGTCCCCGCTGGAACCGGTAGGCCAGGTCCGTGAGCGCCTCCGGCCCGCTGTTGGTCATGGTCCCGGCGATCGTCAGGACCGTTGGTCCGCCGGCGGTGACCAGGGCAGGGTCGATCGACGCCACGTCGAAGGACAACCGGGTGACGTACTCACCGAACGGCGCTCGTACGGCGGATGCGGGCATGGCCGACACCGATGCCTTCATCGGTGAACCAGCGAGCCCGGCGTCGGCAGGTGCGGCGGCAAGGGCTGCCGAGCCCAACCCGCCGCTGGCCACCATCATGGTGAATCCGGTCGCCAACAGGGCCAGCCGGCCGACCCACCGTCGCCGCGTGGATCTGAGCCGCCGGGGTGGGGTCACGCGGTGTCCGCGAGAAGTTCAACGGCCTTACGGGCCAGTCGCCGCTCCCCGGCGTAGGCGAGTCGCCCGGCCAGGTCGGACAGCGGAACCCAGGCGACCTCGGTGACCTCGATGTCGGCGTCGGACAGCTCGCCACCGACGGCAACCATCAGGTAGTGATGGACGCGCTTGTGGATCCGCCGCCCCTGCGCGACGAACGTGTATTCGACACTGCCGAGCCGGGCCGTGATCCGACCGGAAATGCCGGTCTCCTCCTCGACCTCCCGGATGGCGGCCTGCTCATGCGTCTCGCCCTGTTCGACGTGGCCCTTGGGGAGCGACCAGCGGAGCCTGCCCCTGCGGTCCAAGCGGCCGATCAATGCGCCGGCCGCGGTGCCGTCCTCGGTCCGGACCACCAGGCCGCCGGCCGAGGTTTCGTCGGCCGGCCGACGCCGCTGGGGGGACCCAGCAGCGGGGCGGCGGGCGGTGGGCATTCGCCGATGGTAGTGCGGCGAGGTGCTGGTCTGAGGCAGGTAATGAGGGAAGCGGCGCGGTGGACGCCCGTTCCGCGGATAGACTCGCTCGTCGTGCCCAGCCCGCCTCGCCCCTCGTCACCGCCTGCGCCGCCCGCCCCTACCGGTGGCCGGGTGGCCGAGTCGCCGACGGTGAACAATCCGGCTGCGTCGGCGTGCGCCGCGATCTGCCGGCCGGCTGTCCGCGCTGCAGCAGGCGGCGGTCGCCGAACTGCTGCGGATCTCCCCGGTTGTCGACGAACTCGGCCGCCGGTTCGCCGCCGCCGGGTTCGAGCTGCACCTGGTCGGCGGGTCGGTCCGTGACGCGCTGCTGTCCCGGCTCGAGGAGGATCTCGACTTCACCACCGATGCCCGCCCGCCGGATGTGCTGCGGCTGGTCGACGGCTGGGCCGACGGAACCTGGGGCACCGGAATCGATTTCGGCACCGTCGGGGTGGTCAAGGCCGGGTTCCGGCTGGAGATCACCACCTTCCGGTCCGACCTGTATGACGGCGACACCCGCAACCCGGTCGTCACCTTCGGCGATTCACTCGACCGGCGACCTGCAGCGCCGGGACTTCGCGGTCAACGCGATGGCCGTCTCGCTGCCGGGGCACGAATTCGCCGACCCGTTCGGTGGGCTTGACCAGTTGGCCGCCCGCGTCCTGGACACGCCGGGGACGCCGGAGCAGTCGTTCCGGGACGACCCGCTGCGGATGCTGCGCGCCGCCCGGTTCGCCTCCCAGCTGTCCTTCACGCCGGCGCCGCGGGTGGTCGCGGCGATGACTGCGATGGCCGCGGAAATCGACAGGATCACACCTGAGCGGGTGGGCGCGGAGCTGGTCAAGCTGCTGCTGGGGGCCAATCCTCGCGCCGGTCTTGCGCTGCTCACCGACACCGGTCTCGCCGGGCGGGTGCTGCCGGAGCTACCGGCCCTGCAGCTGGAGCAGGACGAGCACCACGAGCACAAGGACGTCTACGAACACACGCTCACCGTGCTGGACCAGGCGATCGCGCAGGAATCCGACGGCCCCGACCTGACGCTGCGACTGGCGGCGCTGCTGCACGACATCGGCAAACCGGCGACCCGGCGGTTCGAAGACGGCGGCGGCGTCAGCTTCCACCATCACGAGGTGGTGGGCGCCAAACTGGTGCGCAAACGGCTGCGAGCGCTGCGGCTGCCGAAGGCGCTGATCGACGACGTCGCGATGCTCACCTACCTGCACCTGCGGTTCCACGGTTACGGCACCGGGACGTGGACCGACGCCGCGGTCCGCCGGTACGTCACCGATGCCGGCGTGCTGTTGCCGCGGCTGCACAAGCTGGTCCGGGCGGATTGCACCACCCGAAATCCCAGTCGTCGGGCCGCGCTGCAACGGTCCTATGACGATCTGGAAAGCCGGATCGCCCGGATCGAGGCCGCCGAGGATCTGGCCAGGGTGCGCCCGGACCTGGACGGCAACGCGATCATGACGTTGCTGGGGGTGCGTCCGGGGCCGGTGGTCGGTCGTGCGTGGCAGTTTCTGAAGGAGCTGCGGCTGGAGAACGGGCCGTTGGAGCGGGACGCCGCCGAGGCGGCGCTACTGGAATGGGCGGCCCGGGAGGGCATCGGACCCGCCGACGGAGCGACCGGCTGATGGACGATCCGTACGACCTCGATCGGTTCGTCACCGCTCAGGACATCGGCGGTACGTACGTCGCCGCGCTTGCTGAGCTGCGCAGGGGACGGAAGACCAGCCACTGGATGTGGTTCGTGTTTCCGCAGGTCGCCGGTCTCGGGCAGAGCTCGATCTCGCGTCGGTATGCGATCTCGTCGATTGCCGAGGCCCGCGCCTACCTGCGGCACCCACAGCTCGGCCCCCGGCTGATCGAATGCGCCAGGGCGGTCAGCCAAACCCGGGACCGGACCGCGGAGCAGATCTTCGGTGGCATCGACGCGGTGAAGCTGCGGTCGTCCATGACGCTGTTCGCCCGGGCGGATCCTGACGAGCCAGTGTTCGGTGAGGTGCTTGACAGGTTCTTCGCCGGCAGCACCGACCCGGCCACCGACAGCCGCTTGGGCTACTCCTAGTCGGCGCCGCGGGCCAGTTCTGCGTCGGAATCCGCAGAGGAGGCCAACACATGGACCTCCGTCGCCCGCGCCGGACGGTTCCGGAGCCGACCCATCAGCACGCCGTAGCCGATCCCGGTGATCATGAACAGCGCCCCGATCAGGAACACCGCCCCGACGCCTGCGCCGTCCGGGGGCAGTAGCACGACGCCGATCCCGAACGCCGCGACATAACAAAGATTGTTGGCCGTGTCATACAGCGCGAACACCCGGCCGACGTACGCGTCATCGGAGTCCGCCTGCACCACCGAGTCCATGCAGACCTTGCTGGACTGGTAGGCGAAACCGACGATGAACGTCGTGATCATCGTCGACCAGATGGTGAACTGGCAGCCGAATGCGACCCCGAGCACGGCCGTCGTGGTCAACAGGATCACCAGGTAGCGGGTCCGGCCGATCTTGCGGACCACCGGCGCCGTGACGACCGCGCCGGAGAAGACCCCGATCGCTCCGACAGCGAGCACTTCGGCGATCCCCGATGCCCCGGTTCGCAGCAACCACATGCCCTCGGTGAAGTGCTTCTGGAAGAGCAACAACACGATCAACGTGCACAACCCGAAACAGAACCTGACGACCATGACGACCAGCACGGCGAGCCCGACAGTTGGCCGGGCCAGCACGTGGTGCAGCCCGCTCGCGAATCCCTGCAGAACCGCCTTCAGTGGCTGTGCCGGTTCGTCCGTCTCGTCCGGACCCAGCTGCATCAGCTTGAATCGGGACGCGATCAGTGCGGCCGCCAGGTAGAAAAGCAGCACCGACGCCGTGATCGCGGCGATTCGGCCACTGGCCTCGCCGAGCAATCCGCGCAGGACGATCGCATAGCCTCCGCCGACCGCGGTGGCGACGGCGCCCGCGGTGGTCGCGAGCGCATTCGCGCCGACCAGGGAGTCCTTGGCGACGGTGTGTGGGAGTGAAGCGGATAGCCCGGAGCCGACGAAACGGCCGACCCCCATGATCAACAGCGCGGTGATGAACAGCACCGCGCTCGGCAGCCTGGTGGCGATCTGAATGGCGACGACGCCGACCAGCGCGCACCGGATGAGGTTGGCCCACACGATGACGCGCCGCCTGCTCCACCGGTCCAGCAATGCACCGGCGAACGGGCCGATGATCGAGTACGGCAGCAGCAGCACGACGAAACCGAGCGCGATCTCCGCGGGGTCGGTCTGCCGCTCCGGGCTGAACAGCACCAACACGGCCAGCGCGCCCTGAAAGGCGCCGTCACCGAAGGAGCTCAGGACCCGAACGAAGACCAGCCGGCGTAGGCCTCTGACCTGCCACAGGTGCAGCAACCCACGCACCGACGGCCGCGCGGCAGTGCCGCCCGACGTGGTGGGCAGTCCGGGGGTCACGGTCCGAACGGTACGCGTGCAGCGACTCAACCTCCCACTCCACCTGGAGTCCCAGAGCGCGCGCACGGTGGTCCTACCGCGACAATGATCAGCGATGAGAGAGATCGATGCGTTGCGCCCGGGGATGCTGCTTGTTGCCTCCCCGGAGCTGCGCGACCCCCACTTCCAACGCACGGTTGTCTACCTGGTGGCGCACGGCGACGACGGGACGGTCGGCGTGATCCTGAATCGGCCCAGCGAGACGGCCGTGCAGAACGTGCTGCCGACCTGGGCGTCACATACCAGCCGTCCGCACGCGGTCTTCGCCGGCGGCCCGGTGCAAACGTCCGCTGCGATGTGCCTCGGGGTGTGCCGAACCGGGACGAACCCGCACGAGGTGAGCGGGGTGGTCGGCGTGACCGGCCCGGTGGTGCTGGTCGATCTGGACAGCGATCCGGCGGAGGTGGCCCACTCGCTGCGCGGAATCCGGATCTACGCCGGGCGGGCCGGTTGGGACGCCGAGCAACTGGTGGACGAGATCATCGAGGGTTCCTGGTTCGTCGTCCCCGGTCTGCCCGATGACGTCATCGCCGGTCCGCGCACCGATCTGTGGTTCACCGTGCTGCGTCGACAGTCATTTCCGTTGGCGTTGATGGCCTATCACCCGGGGGATCTGGCCAGGAACTGAGCTGTTCCCGCCTACGCCTGGCCGGTCGCCGCGGCAGGATCGTTACGGGTCAGTCCGGCGCAGCCGCCGCTGCCGCACGCGCAACCGCTGCACCCGCCGCCACCGGCGGTCGAGCCCGGCTGTGCCGCGGGGATCGGCACCTGACGCGCGGCCCGGTCGCCGAGTACACCTGCCACCACCAGCAGCGCCATCGTTCCGGCCAGGCCAACGACCGCCATCACCAACGCGGTACCGGTGCTCGACGGCAGGGCGATCACCGCAATCGCCAGGACGCCCGCGACCACTGCGGCACCGGCCGTCACCGGAGCGGCCACCCGGTTCGCCAACGCGAACGCCTCATCACTGGCCATGGCTGCCGGCGTGTGGACGCCGAGGCGGCCCTTGCGGGTCAGGGATCCGGCGAAACCGCCCTTCGCCATCACGATCGAGGCGGCCGCCAGCAGGGCGAACAGCACGGCAAGCGGGATCGTCAGGGCAAGAGGGGCAGGCACCGCGCAAGTCTAGACGCGTCACCCGACGCGGGTGGTGTGGCCGGCCACGATGGCTTCGTATCGTGCCTGCAAGCACGTTCGGCCAGGGAGGACCAGTGTCCCAGAAACGTCCGTTGACCGTCCTACTCGCTTTCCTGCTGGTCGTTGCGCAGATTGTGATCTCGCTGGTGGCCACTGTGACAGCCGCGCTGGCGCCGGCGGACTACCGGACCTACGCAACGACCACCCCGGCATTCCTGCTGGTGCTGTATGCCGCCGTTGCCTACTACCTATGGGCCGGACGGCCATGGGCCCGCACCCTGGCGCTGGTGATTGCGATACTCGGGCTGATCGGGAACCTGTCGGTGATTCTGTACTACGACCACACCGCGACAGTCGCGGCGAACGTCGTCGGACTCATCATCGCGATCGGCATCGTTGTCCTGCTCCTGACTCCGGCCAGCCGGACCTACTTCAGCCGCTCGACCACACAAGTCTGAAACGCATGTTTGCGCCCGCGCCGTGCGGGTAGACTCCTGCCCCATGGCAGTGATCCGGCTTCTTCACCGGCCGCGCTGACCGACGGGCCGACCTTGGCAACCTAGGCCCGACCGGATGGCGCGGCGATCCCTCCTGCACCGCAGGGGGGATTTTTTGTGCGCGGTGAGGCGAACCGTTCACTGCAGACGAGCGGGGCAGATGAGGGAGACGGGCATGACCACACAGGCCGACCAGGGCATCACACGGGATGCTGGACCGAGGGACGAGGCGGCCCCGCCATACCGGTACTCGGCGACGCTTGCCGCAGCTATCGAGGCCCGCTGGCAGGACAGGTGGGACGCCGAGGGAACGTTCAACGCCCCCAATCCGTCCGGCCCACTGGCCCCCACCGACGGTGCCCCGGTGCCCAAGGACAAGCTGTACCTGTTGGACATGTTCCCGTACCCGTCGGGCAAGGGCCTGCATGTCGGGCATCCGCTGGGCTACATCGGCACCGATGTGATGGGCCGGTACATGCGGATGATCGGCCGTAACGTCCTGCACACCATCGGGTATGACGCGTTCGGGCTACCGGCCGAGCAGTACGCGGTGCGTACCGGAACCCACCCGCGGACGACCACCGAGGAGAACATCACCCGGTACCGTGCGCAGTTGCGCCGGCTCGGCTTCGGGCACGACCAGCGGCGCAGTGTCGCCACCACCGACCCGGAGTTCTTCCGCTGGACCCAGTGGATCTTCACCCAGCTGTTCGAGGCCTGGTACGACACCGAGGCCGCCGTCGCGCGTCCGATCAGCGCCCTGATTGCGGAGTTCGAGGCCGGTAGCCGCGTCACTCCGGACGGTCGGGACTGGACGGAGCTGACCCACGTCGAGCAGCACAAGGTGCTGGCCGGTTACCGGCTGGCCTACATCGACGAGGCGCCGGTGAACTGGTGCCCGGGGCTGGGCACGGTGTTGTCCAACGAAGAGGTCACCCCGGAAGGTCGCAGCGCGATCGGCAACTTCCCCGTTTTCCGCCGCAGCCTGCGCCAATGGATGATGCGGATCACCGCCTACTCCGACCGACTGCTGGACGACCTGGACCGGCTCGACTGGCCGGAGTCGGTGAAGGCCATGCAGCGCAACTGGATCGGCCGGTCCTACGGTGCCCGGCTGAAGTTCGAGGTGCAGGGAACCGACGCCGACTCCGTCCTGCCGTCGATCGAGGTGTACACCACACGGCCGGACACCCTGTTCGGGGCCACGTATCTCGTTGTTGCGCCCGACTATCCCGCAGATCGGCGCATTGGTGGCCGATTCCTGGCCCACCGGCGTCGATCCGCGCTGGACAGGCGGAGCCGCAACCCCGCGGGAGGCTGTCGATGACTACCGAGCGGCCGCGAACCGCAAAACGGACCTCGACCGGCAGGAGAACAAGGACAAGACAGGAGTCTTTACCGGGTCGTACGCGGTCAATCCGGTGAACGGCGCACTCCTCCCGATATTCACTGCCGACTACGTGCTGATGGGCTACGGCACGGGCGCGATCATGGCGGTCCCCGGCCAGGACGGCCGGGACTGGGACTTCGCCACCGCCTTCGGGTTGCCGATCATCCGCACCGTGCAACCGACAGCGGATCATCCCGATGACCAGCCGTTCACCGGTGACGGCCCGGCCATCAACAGCGCGAACGACGAGATCTCGTTGGACGGACTGGGTGTCGCCGCTGCCAAGTCCGCGATGATCGACTGGTTGGCAGCCAAGGGTTTCGGCCGCCCGGAGAAGCAGTACAAGCTGCGGGACTGGTTGTTCTCCCGGCAGCGGTACTGGGGCGAGCCGTTCCCGATCGTGTATGACGACGACGGCGTCGCCATCGCGCTGCCCGACGATCAGCTGCCGCTGACGCTGCCCGAGGTGGACGACTACTCGCCGCAGTCCTTCGACCCGCAGGATGCCACCTCGGAGCCGGTGCCGCCGCTGGCCAGAGCCACCGAGTGGGCCTACGTCACGCTCGACCTGGGTGACGGCCCGAAGTCCTACCGGCGCGAGTTGAACGTCATGCCGCAGTGGGCCGGCTCCTGCTGGTACGAGCTGCGGTACCTGGACCCGACGAACGACAAGACCTTCTGTGACACCGGTGTCGAGCAGTACTGGATGGGGAAGGACCCGAATCGACCCGGTGATCCGGGCGGTGTCGACCTGTACGTCGGCGGCGTCGAACATGCCGTGCTGCACCTGCTGTACTCCCGGTTCTGGCACAAGGCGCTGTACGACCTGGGTCACGTCACCAGCGAGGAGCCGTACCGCCGGCTGTTCAACCAGGGCTACATCCAGGCGTTCGCCTACACCGACGATCGCGGCATCTACGTGCCCGCCGATGAGGTGGTCGAGGTCAGCCCGAAGGTGTTCGAGTACGAGGGCCGCACCGTCTCCCAGGAGTACGGGAAGATGGGCAAGTCGCTGAACAACGTGGTGACCCCGGACGACATGTGCGATCAGTACGGCGCGGACACCTTCCGGCTCTACGAAATGGGCATGGGCCCGATGGACATGTCCCGGCCCTGGCAGACCCGGGCAGTGGTCGGGTCGCTGCGCTATCTGCAGCGGCTGTGGCGGCTGGTGGTGTCCGAAACCACCGGCGAGGTCATCGTTGTCGACACCGAGCCGGACGAAGAGACCCTGAAGCTGTTGCACCGCACCATCGATGGGGTGTCGACGGACTACGTGGAGATGGCCTACAACACGGCAATCGCCAAGCTGATCGTGCTGACCAGTCACCTGACGAAGTCGGGCGCGCCGGTGCCGCGATCCGTTGCGGAGGCGCTGGTGTTGATGACCGCCCCGCTGGCACCGCACATCAGTGAGGAGATGTGGCAGCTGTTGGGTCACTCGGAGTCGTTGGCGCACGGACCTTTTCCGGTCGCCGACCCGGCGCTGCTGGTGGCCGAGGTGGTCGAATACCCGATCCAGGTGAAGGGCAAGGTGCGTGCCCGGATCACGGTTGCCGCTGACGCTTCCGTCGCCGACGTGCAGGCGGCCGCGCTGGCCGAGCCGCGAATCGTCGAACTACTGGCGGGCGCCGCGCCGCGCAAGGTCGTTGTGGTTCCGGGAAAGATGGTGTCGATCGTTCCATGACGGATTCGGTTCAGCCTGTGCCACAACGACAGTCACCCAGACAGCTGTACCTGGGCGCCTACACCGCCGGTGCGGGCGGCGATGCTGACGGCGTCGCGGTGCTCCTGCACGATCCGGTGACCGGCGAATGGATTTCGCCGGTGGACGACGCGGAATCCACCGCGTCCATCGCCGCGCTCACCTCGGCCGGGGATGCGCCGCAGTCGCCGTCCTATTTGGCGTGGCACCCCGACGGCCGGCACCTGTATGCCGTCGGCGAGGTCGCCAACGGCCGGGTCTGGGCCTACGAGGTCGACGAATTCGGTGGTCTGCCGCACGTCATAGGGTCGGCACCCACAGGCGGCGACTTTCCGTGCCACCTGGCCGTCGACCCGACGGGCCGGTACGTGATCAGCGCCAACTACGGCTCCGGCAGCCTGTCGGTGCATCCGCTGCTGCCCAATGGAGCGTTGGGTGTCCGGTCAGATCTGTTGCAGCACATCGGTTCCGGTCCTGACGCCGCGCGGCAGGCCGGCCCGCACGCGCATATGGCCACCTTCGTCACGGACACCCTGGTGCTGGCGGTGGATCTCGGCACCGACGGGGTGGCCGCGTATCGGCTCGATACCGTAACCGGCCGGCTCGCACCGGCGACGGTGCCGTGGTCGTCGTTACCACCGGGGTTCGGCCCGCGGCATCTGGTCGTGCTGCCGGAGAACCTGGTTGCGCTGGCCGGTGAATTGTCCGGCGAGATCGCCTTGTTGCGGCTCGACCCGGAAACCGGTGCGCTGACCCTGCTGGACGTCCAGCGGGCCAGTGAGAGTGCGATTTCGTCGGCCCCCAGCGGGATCGCGGCGACCGGGAACGGCCGGTTCGTGGTCATCGCCAACCGCGGCCCTGACACCCTCGCCAGTTTTGCCCTCGATCACCACCTTGGCGGCGCGCACCTGCGGCCCGTCGATGAGATCAGTTGCGGTGGAGCACATCCCAGAGCGGTCACGGTGATCGACGATCTGCTCTACGTCGCCAACCAGCATGCCGGGAACATCACCGTGCTGCGGATTGACGCCACGACCGGCGACCTCACCGACACCGGCAGCCGGATCTCCACCCCGACGCCAACCCACGTGCTGGCCCGGCCGGCAGTGCAGGAGGCATCGTGACCGACTACCGGATCGTCCGTCTTCAGGTACAGCGATCGCCGGCGAAGGTCGGCAAGTCGCCGATGCGTTGCTACGACCCGTCGTCGATCGTGTCGGTGGGCAGTATTGCGGCCGGCCCGCAGGGGGTCAGCGGCATCGCCGATGGCGGCGAGGTGATTCTCGACGTGCACCATCGGTTGCACCCCCAGTCCAGGGATCGCAAGGGTGTTGCCGGTGTGCTGTTCATGGGGACCGGCGACTACGCGGCGCTGCGGGAACGGTACGGCGACCATGTCGCCGACGGCATCGCCGGGGAGACCATGTTGCTCGACGCCCCGACCGGATTCGCCGGCCAGGATCTGCCGGCCACCGTGACCGTGAAGACCGCAGCCGGGCCGCTGGAGCTGCGGGGGGTGCGGGTGGCCGATCCCTGTGTCGAATTCAGCAGGTTCTGCCTGCGCCAGGACACCTCGCCGACGGTCGATGACGCGGTCAAACAGGCCCTGAAGGATCTCGACGGCGGGGCCAGGGGCTACCGGTCCATCGCGTCCGCGGAGGGCACGATCGCGGTCGGGGACGTCGTGACCATCTGAGAGTGGTCGGGGTCCAGCGAGAACTGATCAACTCGGGTCGTCGGGCGATGCGTTCTCGAGCTGTTCCATGTCGCGGTACTGACTGGGCGAGATCCCGAGCCGTTTATTGATCAGCACGGTGACAAAGAACAGCACGACACCGAGCAGCAACAGCCAGCCGGCAATGACGTATTGCGCGCTATCCCGTCCCGACAACGGCGTCAGCAGGTAGAAACAGGTGATGAAGCCGACGATCGGCAGCACCGTCGGTGCCCGGAAGTACTCCTTCGACGGGCGATCCCTGCGCAGCACGAGGACCGCGATATTGACCACCGCGAAAACCCCCAGCAGAAGCAGAGCCGTTGTCCCGCCGAGGGTCTGCAGTGCTTCGGGATTGCTGAAAGAGACGACGACGATCAGTGCCACCGCCAGCGCTGTGGTGAAGGCGATGGCCACCCACGGTGTCCGCCGCACCGGATGGACCTTGCCGAGCACCGGCGGCAGGACCCGCTGTTTCGCCATTCCATAGATCAACCGGCTGGCCATCAACATGTTGATCAAAGCGGAATTGGCCACGGCGAACATGGAAATGAACGGCAGGATGTCGCCGATCGGCAGGCCGGGGGCGCCGACGTTGACCACCTCGACCAGTGGGGTGTCGCTGTCGGCCAGGGTGCCAACGGGGACAAGCGCCACTGACACCACGGAGATCAGGACGTAGATCACCCCGGTAATGGTCAGGCCGGTCAGCATGACCTTGGGGAAGATTCGAACGGGGTCTTTCGTCTCCTCCGCCATGTTGACGGAATCCTCGAACCCGACCATGGCAAAGAACGCCAGCGAGGTTGCGGTGGTGACGGCCAGGAAAAGACCCTTGTCCTCGGGTGTGTCGAACGCGATCACCCTGGAGAAATCCGCCTCCCCGCCGAACAAGGCGAAGAAGCCGACCATGATGACCAGCAACAGACCGGACAGCTCGACCAGCGTGAGAACGACGTTGGCCTTGACGCTTTCGCCGACGCCGCGGAAATTGACCACCGCCACCAATGCCATGAAACCAACGGCGATCAGGATAATCCCGCTGTCACCCAAGTCGAGGCCGAAGCCCTCGACGAGGTTCGAGGCGAAGGCCCGTGATGCGGTTGATGCCGAGGTGATCCCGGAACACATCACCACAAATGCCACCAGAAAGGTGAAGAAGTGAATCCCGAAGGCCTTGTGGGTATACAGCGCGGCCCCGGCCGCTTGCGGGTATTTCGTCACCAATTCCAGGTAGCTGAACGCGGTGACAGTCGCGACCGCGAACGCCACCAGGAACGGGAGCCAGGCGGCCCCGCCGACTTCCTCGGCGACGTCCCCGGTGAGCGCGTACACCCCGGTGCCCAGGATGTCTCCGACGATGAACAGCAGCAGCAGCTTGGGACCCATGACTCGTTTCAGTTCGGGCTCGGCCGCCCCGGCTGTCGTCGTGGGGGTCGAATGGCGATCGTTGTTCTCGGTCACGCGTCACCTCGTTAGTGGCGGGCATTCGCTGAATTGTCTGCAGTAATTCCCGCGCGCCAACCCGGTCAAACCGTTGTGCCGTTCTGGACCGGTGTCCGCACATACCGACTCTCCGCACACCAACTCTCCGCACACCGAGGCTCCGAAAACCAAAAGGCCGTGCCTCCCGAAATGGGAGGCACGGCCATTGGCGAGAAAGGTGATTCCTACAGCACGTAGTAGGTGACCGGCTCGGGCGAGGTCTGGGTCACCGGGTCAGCTGTGGGATCGTCCCCGGAGCTGACGGGCGGCTCGCTGGGCGTGTCGGTGGTCGGGACTGACTCGGTGGTGGTGACGGGGTCGGTGGTGGGGACGGAGTCGCTGGTCGGGTCGGGTTCGCTGGTGCTCACCGGCGCAGCTGAGTCCGTGGTCGGGGTGCAGTCCACCGGAGGGGCGACAGCCTCGGTGACCGCTGCCGGATCCGGGACGGGTGGACCGGCGACCGGGCAGCCGTCGACGGGCGGGGTGCTGGGATCGGTGGTGGGTACCGTGTTCGGATCGGCGGCCGACGTGCTGGGCGCATCAGTTGAGGGCGCCGGCTGGGTTTCGGCGGGTGTCGTTGTCTCGATCGGGGGCGCGGTGGTTTCCGTGGTCGGCGCCGGCTCGTCGATCGGCGGGTCAACCGGGTCGGTCGGCGGCTCGACGGGGTCGGTGGGCGGCGGCGTCGGATCCTCACCGTCCAGCATCACCCGAAGGACCTGACCGTAGACCGCAAAACCGTGGGTCCGGGTGGCGTTGGTGACCTTGAGGACGACGTGCTTGAGGCCAGGTGTGCTGAAGGCGTAGGTCAGCTCCGGGCCCTCGCCCATCGTGGTGCCGAGGCGGTCGTTGCCGAGGACGCGGTACCAGCGCCATTGGTACCTGCAGGGTTCAACGTCGCACACCACATCAGCTGTGTACGTGGCCGGCTCACCGACCTTCAATCCGACACTGCTGACGGAGAAGGCGACCGTGGGAACCGCGGCGGCGGGTGCCGCGACCGCCAGGGACGCGGCGATGAAGACAGTCAGAGCCGCCAGCAGGCGAAGAATGGGCCTCATTGCTTGCTCCTCCCCGGCAGTGGATCGCTCGACATAGCGTCACCGCAGGACAACCATCGGTACACATCTGGACGGACAAGGCCCAACTTTTGACCCTTGTGTCAGAGCGGGCCACCCCCAAAAAAGGGGATTGTGCGAACGTTGGCGTCGAGCGGGTCCACTATCGCCCCCCGTTTGGCCCAGCAGACGACGTCATTGGCAGCAAATCAGCTGGGTCGAATGGTCCTTCACCGCAATTCGGCCGTCACTCGACCGGACGGGGTGCGGGCATCCGGGTGGCGGGGGTTGCGGTCATCGACGGTTCGAAGGTTCCGGCGGATGGCACGGATCCCGGGTTGCGGTCGGCCGTACGATCGCATCGCGAACAAGTCAGGGGTGCCAGTTGGCAGATGCAGAGTCCGGTGACGCCAGGGAAACGGCTGATACCGGCAAGGAGTCGGCGAAAGCGACGTTCTTTGCCGCCTACGACCGGATGCTGCTGCGCTGGCCTGCCGGTTCCGCCGAGCTTGACCTGACGTCCGACTTCGGCAACACCCGGGTGCACGTGGCCGGCCCCACCGACGCCCCGCCGTTGGTGCTGTTGCACGCCTACCAGGCGTCATCGGCGGAGTGGGTGGCGCTCGCCGGCATCCTTGCGCAGACGCATCGCATCTACGCCGTCGACATGCTGGGCGATGCCGGTTACAGCACCCCCGGCCGGCGTTCGATCGCGACCCCGGCCGACCTGGTCGAGTACCTCGACACGGTCCTGGACGGTCTCCGGCTGACCAGTACGGCACTGTGCGGTCACTCGTTCGGGGCGTGGATCGCGTTGACCTACGGACTTCATCGGGCGTCCCGGGTTGACCGGCTCATCCTGCTGGACCCGACCATGAGCGTCGCTCCGCTGCTGAAGGGCTACGTGTTCCGGGCCATTCCGGCCCTGTACAAACCGAATGCGGCGAACCGGCTGTCGTTGATTCGGTGGGAGACCCGCAAGGCCGAGCTCGACCCGGAGTGGCTGCAGCTCACCGGGGCCGCGGCCGACGCCTTCAGCGGCTTGCCGTCCGTCCCGACGAAGATCCCCAACAAGGCGGTGCTGGCGCAGCTCCAGGTGCCCGTCCTGGTGGTCGTCGCCGGCCGGAGCCGAGTGCATCAGGTCAAGCGGGTGGCGACGCGCTCCGGCAGAATGCCCAGGGTGCGGGTCGAGATCGTCGATGGGGCATCGCATTACGGACTTCCGATGACCCACGCCGACCAGGTCGCCGCGCTCATCCTGCAGCGTGGCGAGACCTGATCGGCGGGGGTTCGGGGCGGGTCAGTCAGCGAGGGTGGGGCTGAGCGTGTCGGGCTCGCCGGCGATGAACTTCTCCACGTTGTCGCGCGCCTGGTCGTCCGGGAACTGCACCGGCGGCGACTTCATGAAGTAGGACGACGCCGACAGGATCGGTCCGGCCAGGCCGCGGTCCTTGGCGATCTTGACTGCGCGCACCGCGTCGATGATGACGCCGGCGGAGTTGGGCGAGTCCCAGACCTCGAGCTTGTATTCCAGGCTCAGTGGGACGTCGCCGAAGGCGCGGCCCTCGAGGCGCACGTAGGCCCACTTGCGGTCGTCCAGCCACGGCACGTAGTCGCTCGGCCCGATGTGCACGTTGCGGGCGCCGAGATCGCGGTTCACCTGCGAGGTGACGGACTGCGTCTTGGAGATCTTCTTGGACTCCAGCCGATCCCGCTCGAGCATGTTCATGAAGTCCATGTTGCCGCCGACGTTCAGCTGCATGGTGCGTTCGAGAATGACGCCGCGGTCCTCGAACAGCTTGGCCAGCACCCGGTGCGTGATGGTCGCGCCGACCTGCGACTTGATGTCGTCGCCAATGATGGGAAGGCCTGCTGCGCGGAACTTCTCCGCCCACTCCGGGGTGCTGGCGATGAACACCGGCAGGGCGTTGACAAAGGCGCAACCGGCGTCGATCGCGCACTGCGCATAGAACCGGACCGCGTCCTCGGAACCGACCGGGAGGTAGCAGACGACGACGTCGACCCGGGCCGCCTTCAGCGCCGCGACGACATCGACCGGGTCGGCGGGTGATTCGGTGATGGTCTGCGTGTAGTACTTGCCGAGCCCGTCCAGGGTGTTGCCGCGCTGCACGGTGACACCGAGCGGCGGCACATCGGCGAACTTGATGGTGTTGTTCTCGCTGGAGCCGATGGCCTCCGACAGGTCGAAGCCGACCTTCTTGGCGTCGACGTCGAACGCGGCGACGAACTGCACGTCCGAGACGTGGTAGTCGCCGAACTGGACGTGCATCAGCCCGGGAACCTTCGTGCCCGGCTCGGCGTCCTTGTAGTACTCGACGCCCTGGACGAGCGACGACGCGCAGTTGCCGACGCCGATGATCGCCGTTCGAATGGGCTTGCGGGGGGTGTTGGGCATGTTTCCTCCTGGTGTGTGACGGCGCTGTCGCCGTCCGATCGGGTGTCAGGGTTGGGTGGTTGGAGTGGTCGGATCGGGTGGCTTCGGTGGGAGATTGCGTTCCTGGTCGATCAGCTCGTTGAGCCAGCGAACCTCGCGGTCCGAGGCCTCGACACCGAGCTGGTGCAGCTCGGTGGTGTACGTATCCAGCCGCTCTGCAGCGCGAGTCACGGCAGACCGCAACCCTTCTCGACGTTCTTCTACCCGTCGCCGGCGGCCCTCGAGGATCCGCATCCTGGCCTCGGACGACGTCCGGGAGAAGAACGCCAGGTGGACCCCGAAGCCGTCATCGGACCAGGACTGCGGTCCAGCGTCGCCGAGCAACTCCGCCAGTCGCTCCTTGCCCTCCGCGGTGATCCGGTAGGTGACCCGGGAACGCCGCGAACTCAACGGGACGGCATCGATGTCGACGACGGGATCCTCCGTCGCGATGTGGCCGGCGGTCTGCAGGCGGCGCAGTGTCGGGTAGAGCGAGCCGAAACTGAAGGCCCTGAACGAGCCGAGGGTCGCGTTGAGTCGCTTCCGTAGCTCATAGCCGTGCATGGGGGATTCGGCGAGCAGGCCCAGGACGGCCAACTCGAAGACGGTTGAGCTTTCCTTGACGACGGTGGCACCCCCTGACGCGTCACGCGGTGAACGAAGTCTGACCAAGATCCGGTACAACGGCGAACTATATCGCGACGATACATCAGACTGCGGCCGACACGCGGCAGGGGTGGCTCAACGCTCTTAGGTGTCACACCAATGATTGGGGCACCAATCATTGGTGTAGCATCGACTGATGACCACCACCGAGATGGCGCTACCCGGGGCCGACCACCCGGACGATCCGTTGGCCCTGGATCAGCAGGTGTGCTTCGCGCTGGTGGTCGCCGCCCGCAGCGTGCTGGCCCTGTACCGGCCGGTGCTCGACCGTCTCGGCCTTACCCATCCGCAATACCTGGTGATGCTCGCGCTCTGGCAGTACGCGCCGCTGTCCGTCAAACGGCTCAGCCAGCTGCTGCAACTCGATCCGGGAACACTGTCGCCGCTGCTCAAGCGGCTCGAGGCGGCCGAGCTCGTCACCCGCCGTCGTGACCTGGCCGACGAGCGGCTGTTGGCCGTCGAGCTGACCGAGCGCGGAGCGGCCCTGCGAACACAGGCCCTCGACGTGCCGCCCGCAGTGATGCGGCGACTTGGCATGACGGTGCCAGAGCTTCAGGCCCTGCACTCCTCGCTGACCAGGGTGATTGCCGCCGCAGAACCCGCCGACGGGATCGAACCCGCCCACCGACACCAGGCAGCCCATCAACATCCGACCCGGGAACAGAAAGAAGGCAGTCGATGACCTGGCAGGACGCCGCGGGTGCCCCTGGGAGCACCAGTTCCGGACTCTTCGACGGTGGATTCAGCTGGGGCCTGGCGCTGCTGGCCGTTGCCGGATTCATCGCGCTGCTGATCGTGTGTTCACTGGGGTTCCTTGCGCGCCTTCGGGACCGAGCCGCCGAACGCGAGGAACGCGAGGCCATCCAGCGTCTGCAGGACCGCGCGACCTGAGCGCGAGTCCGGTGCTGCCTTTTGCCGTCAATCAGCCCCGCGTACTCTGGATGGGTGCGGACCCAGCGGGGACTCGTCGACTATGCGTTGCAGCGCCGGGCGCTGCTCGCGGAAGTGCGCACCGGCCGAACCGGGGTCATCGAGGTCTGCGACGCATCGCCATACCTGGTGCGAGCAGCGAAGTTTCACGGTGTCCCGACCGACATCGCTTGCCCGGTATGCCGTAAGGAAACCCTCACCCACGTGTACTGGGTCTACGGCGACGAAATCAAGCACATTGCCGGCTCGGCGCGGGTGCCCGCCGAACTCGAGACCATGGCCGGTTCATTCGGGGAATTCTCGGTGTATCAGGTCGAGGTCTGCCGAACCTGTTCGTGGAACCACCTCGTCGCCTCGTTCGTGATGGGCTCCAAGGGCGACACCGCGCCAAGGACCAGGCGGCGCGCCGTCAAGTGATCACGACCCGCCGGACCAGCGCGCGCGGCACCCATCAGCTGGGTACCTTGGCGGTGTGACCGCCGGCGCTGATGAACGACGAGATGCCCTGGCGGAGAGACTGTTCGACGCCTTCATCGCCGGTGCCGAGCTGCTGACCGTCGAACTCGGCCGGCGGTTGGGTCTGTACGAGACCATCGGCCGTCTCGGCGCCGTGACGTCCGGCGACCTCGCGAGCGGTTCGGGTATCGCGGAGCGCTATGCGCGGGAATGGCTCGAGCAACAGGCCGCGGCAGGCATTCTCGACGTCCGCGAGGACTCTGCAGACGCGCTCACCCGCCGCTTCGAGTTGCCGGCCGGGCATGCCACCGTGCTGTTGGACCCCGAACACCCGGCGAACATGATGGCCATGGCACCGTTCCTGACCGGCTTCGCCCTGACCCTGCCGGCGGTCGCGCAGGCCTACCGAACGGGTGCCGGTGTCGCATTCGAGCAGTTCGGCAGCGAGGTCCGGCACGGAATCGGCTGGGGCAACCGGCCGATGTTCGTGACCTCGCTGCCCGGTTGGATCGAAGCGCTGCCCGACGTCGCCGAGCGGATGCGGACCGGTGGCGCGGTGTTGGACCTCGGCTGCGGAACCGGCTACTCCAGCGCTGCGTTGGCCAACGCCTTCGAGCTGATCCGGGTGGACGGCATCGACCTGGATCCGGCGTCGATTGCCGAGGCCCGCTCACTGGTCGCCGGCGCCGGTCTGGCCGACCGGGTCAACTTCAGTGTGGCCAACGCGTCCGACCCGACTGCCCTGCCGCAGTCAGACCGCTACGAATTGGTGACGATCTTCGAGGCGCTGCACGACATGGGTGATCCGGTATCGGCACTACGCGCGGTGCGACCGCGGTTGGCACCCGGCGGAGCCGTTCTGGTCGCCGACGAGCGGGTGGCCGATACGTTCACCGCCCCGGCAGCTCAGGTCGACCGCCTGATGCACGCCGCGAGCGTCCTGCACTGCCTGCCGGCGACGATGGCCGAATCGCAGACGACGGCGAACGGCACCGTCCTGCGGGCCCCGACCGTCCGCCGGTGGGCGGCCGCCGCGGGTTTTGTGGTCACCGAACTGCCGGTCGACAACGAATTGTGGCGGTTCTACCGGCTGGACCCCGTCGACTGAGCGTGCCCGCCACAGCCGGATGACGGGGTACTCACCACCCGCCAAGTAGCATCGCGCCCGTGACCGCCCCGCCCCCGGACGACCCATCGCCCGAGGCACCCGACCGCGACAACATCCCGGAAATCCCGGCGGGCGACGCCGGATCCGATCCCGAGCCACTCCCGGCACTGCCACGATCGGCGACGCTGACGGCGACCGAACGCGTCATCCCGACCTGGACCGACCCGACCGTCCGCCGCGCCAGCGACCTGATCGGCGGCCCGATGGGCCGGCATGCGCTGGTCGGCCGGGCGAAGTCTGCTGACCCCGCTGCGGGTCTGCCTGCTGATGGCGATCGTGATCCTGATCTGCGGGTGGCTGTTCAAGGCGGCCTGCATCCAGCAGGGCCCCAACGGTTCCGGCGGCGTCACCCTCGACCAGGGCGGTCAGCGACCGTGGATCACCGCCTGCTACAACGACGCTGTCCCGCTGTTCGGCAGTCACCAGCTGAACACCGGCGACTCTGCCCTACGCGACGTCCTGGCAGGACAACGGCGAGACCCGCTACATGGAGTACCCGGTCGTCACCGGGTACTGGATGTGGGCGATCGCGCAGATCTCCCGTGGCTACTCGGCCTTCGCCGGCGCGACCGGGCGTGCTGCCGGTGCCGCTGGACGTCGCCGCGTACTTCACCATCGGCGCGATCTTCCTCGGGCTGATGTACCTGTGGGCCGTTGCCTCGACGGCCAAGATCGCCCGCCGGCGCATCTGGGACACCGCGATCATGTGCCTGTCGCCGCTGCTGATCGTGCACGCCTTCACCAACTGGGACCTGCTGGCCATCGGCATCACGGCCGGCGCCATGCTCGCCTGGGCGCGGAAGAAGCCGGTGCTGGCCGGTGCGCTGATCGGGCTGGGGGCCGCGGCGAAGCTCTATCCGATGCTGCTGCTCGGTCCGCTGCTGATCCTGTGCCTGCGGGCCGGCAAGATGGCCGCCTGGACAAGGGCGGCCGTCGCCGCCGCTGTGGTCTGGCTGGTCATCAACCTCCCGGTGATGCTCGCCTACCCGCGGGCTGGTACGAGTTCATCCGGCTCAATTCCGAGCGACCGCCCGAGTACGACTCCTGGTACTTCATCTACGCCACCCTGACCCGATCCAAGATCTGGGACGCCGCGGCCGGTGCTGATTCGCCGACCCTGGTGAACCTGCTGTCGCTCGGCCTGTTCGCTGTCGCCTGCGCGGCGAATCGGCTGGCTCGGCCTGTCCGCACAACGCCGGCCGCGGTTCGCGCAGCTCGCCTTCCTGGTGATCGCCGCCTTCCTGCTGACCAACAAGGTGTGGTCGCCGCAGTACTCGCTGTGGCTGCTGCCGCTCGCCGTGCTCGCGCTGCCGCGCTGGCGGCCGCTGCTGCTCTGGCAGTTCTCCGAGGCGGTCGTCTGGGTGCTGCTGATGCTCTACTTCGACGGGGTGGCGAACAAGGGCCTGTCGATCTACCCGTTCCTCAATGCCGCCCTGCTGCGCGACGCGATGGTGCTGATCCTGGTGTACCTGGTGATCAGGGACATCCTGCGACCGAGCGGCGACCTGGTCCGGATGGCCGGCGACGACGATCCGTCGGGCGGAGTGCTGGAGGACGCGACGGACCGGTTCACGATCCCCTCGCTGCCGACGTTGTGGGGCCGACGTCGGAATCGGGCCGCGGTCGAGCCCGACGGGGAGGCAATGGCCATCCCGGTCGACCGCTGAATCGGGCAGCGCGCCGCCCACCGTCACCGACCCCGCCGTGGGAGGGTCGCGTGCATGTTCGTCACCCGTCGACGCCGTCGGGCCGCGATCGCTGCCGCTGCGGTCCTCTGTTTGACCTGCGGATGTGCGGCTTCCAGCGACGTCGACGTTGCACTGCAGCAAGCGGCGGCGGCCGCGTCCTCGATGCGGCTGGCAACGGCGTCGGTCGGCCCGCCGGAAACGCAGTCCGTCGCAGCGGAGCCGGACCCGCGCGGTGCTGATCCGGTCGACCCGATGACGGCCCCTCGAGCCTCGGCAGCGACCCAGGACCCGGTGGCCACCCAGGACCCGGCGGCCACCCAGGACCCGGCGGGCGACCCAGGACCCGGTGGCTTCCCGGGACCCGGCAGCGTTCACCATCGCGTTCGCCGGTGACGTCAACTTCGCCGAACGTACCGCGACCGACTGGCCGCCGACCCGACGACGGCGTTCGGGGTGGCGGCCCGGGGTTGGCGCGCCGCCGACCTGACCGTGGTCAACCTGGAAACCGCCATCACCACCGGCGGCGAGCCGGAACCGAAGTCGTTCACCTTCCGGCTCCGCCGTCGGCGTTCACCGCCCTGCGAGCCGCCGGCGTCGACGTGGCATCGATGGCCAACAACCACGGCGCCGACTACGGCGCGGTCGGGCTGGCGGACAGCGTCGCCGCGATCGCCGCAGTCCGGATTCCCGGTCATCGGCATCGGCGCGAACGACGCGCAGGCGATGGCGCCGTACCGGACCACGATCAAGGGTGTCGCCGGTCGCGATCTTCGCCGCCAGCGCGGTCCACGACCACACCCTGCCGAGCTGGACGGCGACCGCAAACCGCCCCGGGAATCGCCAGTGCCTTCGACCCGCGGCTGACCGCCAACGTGCGGGCCGCCGCCGCCGCCGGTGAAACGGTGATCGTCTTCCTGCACTGGGGCACCGAGTACGACAGCTGCCCGGACAGCGACCAGGAGCAGCTCGCGGACGAACTGGCCGATGCCGGGGCGACCGCGGTGGTCGGCGCGCATGCGCATGTCCTGCAGGGCGCCGGCTGGCGCGCCGACGGCGTGTACGTCGCCTACGGGTTGTCCAACTACCTGTGGTGGCGGTCGTTCGGCAACGAGCAGGACGACAACGGCGTGCTGACCCTGACCTTCAACGGCAAGGCGGTGACGGCGGCGAGCTTCGCGCCGTCCCACCTGGACGACACCGGGGTACCGGTTCCGGCCACCGGCACCGAGCGGGACCGGATCAACGCCGAATGGGACCAGGTCCGTGGCTGCGCCGAGCTGACCGGGTCACCGCCGCCGTAGGCTCTGGCGTTGCCCTGGGTGTCATCCTGATGGGGTGGCGGAGACTCGTCCTCACGTTTCCCCCTGCAATCAGCAGCCATCAGATTCGGAGATCCCGCATGACGAACAAGACCGCGGGTAAGCCGGTCGAGACCCTTTCGCAGGTGATCATCCGGTTCGCCGGGGATTCCGGTGACGGCATGCAGCTCACCGGTGACCGGTTCACCGTGGAGACCGCGGCCTTCGGGAACAGCCTGTCGACGTTGCCGGACTTCCCGGCGGAGATCCGGGCGCCGGCCGGCACCCTGCCGGGAGTGTCGGCGTTCCAGTTGCACTTTGCCGATCACACCGTCGTCACCCCGGGCGATGCACCGACGGTGCTGGTGGCGATGAACCCGGCCGCGTTGAAGGCGAACCTGCACGACCTGCCGCGGGGCGGCACCGTCATCGTCGATACCGACGAGTTCACCAAGCGGAACCTGGCCAAGGTCGGTTACGCGGTCAGCCCGGTCGACGACGGCAGCCTGTCGGAGTATCAGGTGCATGCGGTGAAGCTGACGTCGCTGACCGTCGACGCGGTCGCCAAGGTCGGGCTGAGCCGCAAGGACGCCGAACGGTCGAAGAACATGTTCGCCCTCGGCCTGCTGTCCTGGCTGTACCACCGCCCGCTGGAGGGCACCCGGCGCTTCCTGGAGACCAAGTTCGGCGGCAAGCGGGAGATCCTGCGGGCGAACCTGGTGGCGCTGGAGGCGGGCTGGTCCTACGGCGAGACCACCGAGGGTTTCGCCGTGCACTACGAGGTGAAGCCGGCGGTGTTGCCGGCCGGCCGGTACCGGACGATCCGCGGGAATCAGGCGCTGGCCTACGGGCTGGTCGCCGCGGCCGAACGGTCGGGCCTGCCGTTGTTCCTGGGGTCGTACCCGATCACCCCGGCGTCGGACATCCTGCACGAGCTGTCCGCGCTGAAGCATTTCGGCGTCCGCACCTTCCAGGCCGAGGACGAGATCGCCGGTGTCGCCGCCGCGCTCGGTGCCTCCTACGGCGGCAGCCTCGGGGTGACCACCACGTCCGGGCCCGGGGTGGCGTTGAAGGCGGAGACCATCGGGCTGGCCGTGACCCTGGAGCTGCCGCTGATCATCGTCGACGTGCAGCGCGGCGGGCCGTCGACCGGGTCTGCCGACCAAGACCGAGCAGGCCGACCTGCTGCAGGTGATGTTCGGCCGCAACGGTGAGGCGCCGGTGCCGGTGATCGCCGCGCAGTCGGCGTCGGACTGTTTCACCATGGCGCTGGAGGCGGCGCGGATCGCGACCACCTACCGCACCCCGGTGTTCCTGCTGTCCGACGGGTACCTGGCCAACGGCTCCGAGCCGTGGCTGATCCCGAAGGTCGAGTCGCTGCCGGACCTGCGGGTGCAGTTCGCCACCACGCCCAATCACGTGGTCGGCGACCAAGGCCGGCGAGCCGGAGAAGGCCGACTTCTGGCCCTACCTGCGGGATCCGGTCACCCTGGCCCGGCCGTGGGCGATCCCGGGCACCCCTGGGCTGGAGCACCGGATCGGCGGCATCGAGAAGAAGGACGGGTCCGGGGACATCTCCTACGACCCGACCAACCACGACCACATGGTGCGCACCAGGGCCGCCAAGGTCGCCGGCATCGACGTGCCGCTGCTGGAGGTCGACGACCCGACCGGTGACGCGGAGATCCTGGTGCTGGGCTGGGGGTCGACGTTCGGGCCGATCACCGGCGCGGTCCGCAAGCTGCGCGCCGACGGCGTCCAGGTCGCCCAGGCGCACCTGAAGTACCTGAACCCGATGCCGGCGAACACCGAGGAGGTGCTGCGGTCCTACCGGCAGGTCGTGCTGCCGGAGATGAACCTGGGCCAGCTGGCGCTGCTGCTGCGCGGGATGTTCCTGGTCGACGTGATCGGCGTGAACCAGGTCCGTGGGCTGCCGTTCCGGGTCGACGAACTGGTCGGCGCCGTCCGCGGCGTGCTCGACGGCACCGTCGTCCGGACGCCGATCGGCACGGCCGGCCGGATGGGCATCATGCACGGCGTGCCGACCATCGAGGTCGGCGACGAGCTACCAGAGGACCCAGCTGTCGACCCGGTCGTCGACCCAGGCATCGATACGGCCGAACCTGTGTCGGCCGGCACGAATGGAGCATCCCGATGACCGAAGCCCCCGTCACCCGCCCGGTGCGGACCAAGGCGCTGGCCGTTTCGCTGGCCGGTGCCCCCGCGCTGCGGCTGATCCCGAAGACCGACACCCCGCAGACCGCAAAGGATTTCAAGTCCGACCAGGAGGTCCGCTGGTGCCCCGGCTGCGGCGACTACGCGATCCTGGCCGCCGTCCAGGGCTTCATGCCGCAACTCGGGCTGCGCAAGGAGAACGTCGTCTTCATCTCCGGCATCGGCTGCGCCGCCCGGTTCCCGTACTACATGAACACCTACGGGATGCATTCCATCCACGGCCGGGCGCCGGCCATCGCGACCGGCCTCGCCTCCACCCGGCCCGACCTGTCGGTCTGGGTCGTCACCGGCGACGGCGACGCCCTGTCGATCGGCGGCAACCACCTGATCCACGCGCTGCGACGGAACGTGAACCTGAAGATCCTGCTGTTCAACAACCGGATCTACGGGCTGACCAAGGGCCAGTACTCGCCGACCTCCGAGGTCGGCAAGCGCACCAAGTCCACCCCGCTCGGTTCGCTGGACACCCCGTTCAACCCGGTGTCGGTGGCGCTGGGTGCCGAGGCCAGCTTCGTGGCCAGGACCATCGACTCGGACCGGGCGCACCTGACCTCGGTGCTGCAGGCCGCCGCCGTGCACCCGGGCACGTCGCTGGTCGAGATCTACCAGAACTGCAACATCTTCAACGACGGTGCCTTCGACCCGCTCAAGGACGCCACCAGCAAGGACGAGATCACCATCCGGCTCGAGCACGGCAAACCGATCCGGTTCGGCATCGGCGGCCACCGCGGCATCATCCGCAACTGGGCCGGCCGGCTGGAGGTCGTCGACGTCGACCAGGTCGGCGAGGACGCCCTGCTGGTGCACGACGCCCACGACGAGGACCCGTCGACCGCGTTCGCGCTGTCCCGGCTGTCGCACCCGGAGACCCTGAACAACACCCCGATCGGGATCTTCCGGGACGTCACCCGAGGCACCTACGACTCCGCGATGCGGGCCCAGATCGACACCGCCATCGCCAGACAGGGCGTCGGCGACCTCGCCACGTTGCTGGCCGGTCGGGACACCTGGACCGTCCGGTGACCACGCGGGGGCGGCGGGGATGTCCAGGGGCCGCCGGATGCGGCCGAGGTGCGCCGATCGCCGTACGGGCGCAACCCGGCGCTGGCCGCGCACGGTGTCCGGGCCCGCGCCGAGATCGTCGAGGCCGCGCGGGAGTTGTTCGCGCGCAACGGCTATCAGGCCACCACGGTGGAGTCGATCGGCGAGGCCACCGGCCGGTCCGGGGCCGCCGTCTACCAGTACTTCGAGGGCAAAGCCGAGATCTTCGGGATCTTCCTGCGGGAATCGGGCACCGAACTGCGGATCCTGGGCGAGTTGTTCCCGGTGCTCACCGACGACCAGACCGGCCGCCGCGATCTGGAACGCTGGATCGCGGATCTGATCGACCTGCTCACCCGGCACCAGGCCACCTTCCTGCTCTGGGCGCAGGTGCAGTTCAGCGAGCCGGGGCTGGTCGAGATCGGCCAATGGAATCTCAATCGCTTCCAGACCATCATCGCGGAGCGACTGTCGGCCGCCGGTGCGCACCCGCCGCACCCCGAATGTCGTTCCGCTCGGGATCATGTCGGTCGTCCAGTGGAGCTACTTCTTCTACCTGGTGAGCGGGTCCAAGGTCTCCCGGCAGCGACTCGAGCATGCCGTGGCGAACACCTTGCTCGACTACCTCTTCGCGCCGCCAGACGGCGCGGAACTCCAGGCCGGGGCCGGCCCGTGACGTCGACGAACTCCCGAGCATCCCGCTCGGTGACGCGATGGGTCTGCGTCGCCCGGTCACCGCCCGCGGCGTCGGCACCGTCCAACGGATCCTGCTGGCAGCCGCCGAACGGTTCCGGTCCAGCGGGTTCTACGGGACCAGCCTCAGCGATGTCGCGGCGGCCGCCGGGGTGAGCCACGGCAGCGTCTACACCTACTGGAAGGACCGCGATTCGCTGTTCGCCACGCTGGCCCAGGACGCGGTTGCGGCCGTCGAGATCCGGGTGGACGCGCTGCCGGCGGCCCTGCGGACCGGCGACGGGCTGGCCGGCTGGCTGGACGGCTGGGTGTCGATGCTCGGCGCGCACGGTTCGGTCCTGTACGTCTGGACCCATGAGGTCGACCTGCCAGCCATCGCCGATCTGACGGCACGGATGAACGACGCGCGTCAACGCCGCCGCCATGGCGTTCATCGAGGCATCGGCCAAGGCGCCGATGGAGGACCCGGAGGCGATGAGCGTGGTGCTGCGCGCGGTGCTGACCGACGTGCCCTATGTGCTGTCGACCCAGCTGGGCATCCTGCCGCGGGATGCGACGTACGCCTTCATCACCGACCTGCTCCGCGCCGGGGTCGGCGCACCGTCCTTCACCGGGCATGACGATCCCGCTTGATCCGGTCGAGCCCGACCCTGGTCGGCACCATCGCGGCGGAGCTCCGGCAGGCCGCCGACCCGGCCAGGGCCCCGCAGATGCAGGCCTACATGAAGTCCGCGATGCCCTACCTGGGGGTGCCGCTGCCGGTCACCAGGCGGATCGCCAGAGTCGGCGGCGGCCCGCTGATCCGCCGGCCGATGTCGCGGACCTGCTGGCGTCGGCGACCGACGCTCTGGCGCACCGCGACCTACCGCGAAGAGCGTTACGCCGCAGCAGAACTCACCGGTCTGCGACTCGCCGCCGGGCGGCTGGAGCTGCTCGCCGCTGTACCGGGAGATGATCGTCACCGGTGCCTGGTGGGACCACGTCGACGGCATCTCGGAGCGGATCGGCGCGCTGCTGCTGGCCCATCGCCCGGTGCTGGAGCCGGTGATCCGCGAGTGGTCGACCGACCCGGACCGCTGGCTGCGCCGGAGCAGCATCATCAGCCAGTTGGCGCTCAAGGAGCGCACCGATGTGGCGCTGCTGACCGACGTGATCGCGGCGAACCTCGCCGACCGGGAGTTCTTCATCCGCAAGGCGATCGGCTGGGCGCTGCGGCAGTACGCCCGCACCGATCCGGACTGGGTCCGCGCCTTCGTCGCCGATCACCAGGACGCGCTCAGTCCGCTGTCGCGCCGGGAGGCGATGAAGCACCTCGGGTGAGAACCTGGACGGGCCGGCAACTCAGGGCGCCCCAGGAGGAACACATGCAGGTCGAACTACGCCACAGCCCGTCCTACGCCGTCGCGAGGCTGCACCTCGCGCCCGGCGAACAGTTCCAGGGCGAGGCCGGCGTCATGGTGATGCAGTCGTTCGGCGTCACCGTCCAGTCGCAGATGCAGGGCGGCTTCATGAAGGCGCTGAAGCGGTCCGCGCTGGGCGGCGAATCCTTCTTCGTGACAACGTTCATCGGCCATCCGCAGTCGCCGACCTGGGTGGATATCGCGGCCCGGCTGCCCGGCGACGCCGCGGTGATCGAATGCCGGCCCGAGCGGGGCCTGGTGCTGACCAGGGGGTCCTGGCTGGCCAGCGAACCCGGCGTCAACCTGGACAGCAAGTGGGGCAGCGGTTCGCTGCTGATCGGCGGTGAGGGCGGCTTCATCGTGCACTGCTCAGGGCAGGGCAAGGTGATCGTCGGTTCGTTCGGTGCGCTCGATCTGATCGAACTGCCGCCGGGCGGTGGTTTCACCATCGACACCGGGCACCTGGTCGCCTACGACGACGGCATGCAGGTCAGTGTCCGCAAGGTGGCCAAGGGCTGGATCCAGACCGGTAAGTCCGGTGAGGGCTTCGTGATGGACATCCAGGGCCCAGGTCGGGTGTGGACCCAGACCCGGAACGCGGGCGCGCTGGTCGAATGGCTGACCAACGTGCTGCCGTTCACCCGCTCCTAGGAGCCCTTCGATCGGCCCGACCCTAGATCGCAGTGACGCACCAGCGACTCCTGCTGTCGCCGGGTTGCGCACAGCTGGTCCTGGTCGTATCGCACGGCGACCCGGCTTCGGGGCCGACCCTAGACTGTCGTCCATGTCCCTTCGGCCGGGTGAGATCTTCGCCGGCTACTCGATCGAGCGCGAGCTCGGCACCGGCGGCATGGGCTCGGTCTACCTGGCCCACCATCCGCGGCTGCCGCGATTCGATGCGCTCAAGCTGCTGCGCCCGGAACTGTGCGCCGACCCGGCGTTCGTCGGCCGGTTCGAACGCGAGGCCGACACCGTCGCCCAGCTCGACCACCCCAACATCGTGGCCGTGCACGACCGCGGCTCGCACTCGCGGCCAGCTGTGGATGACGATGCAGTTCATCGACGGCGCGAACGCCGAAAAGGCCTTGGCCGACTACGACAACGGGATGCCGCCGGACCGGGTGGTGCGGATCGTCGGCAAGGTCGCCTCGGCCCTTGACTATGCGCACCGGCACCAACTGCTGCACCGGGACGTCAAGCCCGCCAACATCATGTTGACCAACGGCCCGGACGACGACGACGAAGAGGAGCGGGTCTTCCTGTCCGACTTCGGCGTCGCCAAGTCGATCGGCGAGGCCGCCGAACGGATCTCGTCGCTGACCAGCACCGGCAGTGTGGTCGCCACCCTCGACTACGCCTCGCCGGAACAGATCAAGGGCCTGATGCTCGGCGAGTACTCGGACATCTATGCCCTCGGGCTGCGTGCTGTACAAGCTGCTGACCGGGATCGTGCCGTTCCCCGGTGACTCGGTGGCGGCCCGGGTGTACGGCCACCTCAACGGCACCGCGCCGCCGCCGTCGACCATCGATCCCGAGCGTGCCGATCGGGTTCGACGACGTCATCGCGAAGGCGCTGGCCAAGGAACCCGCCGACCGGTACCCCACCTGCCGGGCGCTCGCGCTTGCCGCCCGGGCACGCGCTGAACACGCCGGTGCGGGCCGCTCCGGCGTACCGCGGTGCCGGCGGCACCGGCGCCGCCCACGCCCGCGTTCAGTCGATGCCGCAGTGGCTGGGCCAGTCGTCGGGCACCCGACCCGAAGCTGGTGCCGGCGCAGCACTACCGGGAGCAACCACCGCCGCCCGCAGCCACAGCCGGAAGCCGCGCCCGACCGGCCGCGCGATCAGACCCCGCTGCTCATTGCCGTCGCGGTCGCGGTGCTGTTGCTCGCGGCACTGCGCCGTCGTGCTGCTGACGCGCGGTGACGTACCTGCGGAGCGGAGTCAGAGCAGCTCGAGGATCGTCGCGTTCGCCTGGCCGCCGCCCTCGCACATCGTCTGCAGCCCGTACCTGATCCCGGTCGCGCGCTGGTGGTGGACCAGGGTCGTCATCAGTCGCGCGCCGGACGCGCCGAGCGGGTGGCCGAGTGCGATCGCGCCGCCGTTCGGATTCAGCGCCTTTTCCAGCGCCGGGTCGCCCATCTCCGCCAGCCAGGCCAGCGGCACGGTCGCGAACGCCTCGTTGACCTCGAAGACGCCGATCTCGTCGAGGCGAAGACCGCTGCGCTGCAAGACCTTCCGCGTCGCCGGGATGGGTGCGGTGAGCATGATGACCGGATCGTCGGCGGCCAGCACGGCGGTGTGGATGCGCGCGATCGGGGTCAGGCCGAGTTCCTTGGCGCGGTCCGAGGTGGTCATCAGCAGCGCGGCCGAGCCGTCGGAGATCTGGCTGGAATTGCCGGCGGTGACCACGCCGTCCTGCGCGAAGGCCGGCCGCAGCGAACCCATCGCCGCGACGGATCCGCCGCGCCGGACGCCCTCGTCGACGCTGATCGGCTCGCCGCCGGTCAGCTCCGCCGGGCACGGCGGTGATCTGGTCGGTCGAACAGTCCGGCATCCTGCGCGGCGGCCGCCTTCTCGTGCGAGGCGAGGCTGTACTCGTCGAGCTGGGCGCGGCTCAGACCCCAGCGCGCGGCCATCATCTCGGCGCCGACGCCCTGGTTCGGCATCACCTCGCCGTAGCGGCCGGTCCAGCCGCCGGCGGTGAACGGATTCCCGGCGACCTGCAGCGTCGCGCCCATCGGCACCCGGGACATCGACTCGATGCCGCCGGCGACGACCAGGTCGTACTGACCGGCGATCAGCCCGGCCGCCGCGAAATGCACGGACTGCTGGGACGAGCCGCACTGCCGGTCGATCGTCACACCGGGCACGGATTCCGGCCAGCCGGCGGCCAGCACGGCATTGCGGGCGATGTCGAACGTCTGCTCGCCGACCTGCCCGACGCAGCCCCAGATGACGTCGTCGACCAGGGCCGGGTCGATGCCCGGTTCGGTCGGCGAGTGACCGGAGCACGTGCGCCGACAGGTCGACCGGGTGCACGCCGGACAGGCCGCCGTTCCGCTTGCCGATGGGGGTGCGGACCGCCTCGACGATCACCGCGTCACGCATGGGGGCTCCGCGCTCGTGTCCTAGGTCAGGTCCAAAGTTCACTGCCGTTCACTTTACGAGCGTCGGCGCGCCGGGATCATGCTGTCCTGCGTGCCAGGCGCCAGTGCACCGCCGCCCGGGACAGGTTCGGCGCGACCAGGTCGTGCGACTGCACCGCCAGCGCCCCGGCGGCCGCCGCCCAGCGCAACGCTTCGGCCAGCGGTCGGCCCGCCGCCCGCGCGGCCAGCAGGCCGACGAAGAAGGCGTCCCCGGCGCCGTTGGTGTCCACCACGGTCGGCACGGCGAACGCGCCGACGTCGCAGGCGCCCTCCGTGGCGGACAGCGCTGTCGCACCACGCGCGCCGTCGGTGCAGACGGCGAGTGACGCACCGGTCTTCGACCGCGTCGACGAGGAAGCGCTGCGGGTCGGGCAGCCGGTCGGCGCTGACCATCAGCACGTCCGCCGCGTCGATGAAGGGCCGGTGGAAGTCGGCCGCACCGTCGTAGTCGTGGATGTCGCACCAGATCTGGCTGCCCGCATCACGGGCGGCGGTCAACATGGGTAACGACGACTCGGCCAGGTCGATCACCGCGATGTCGGTGTCGGCCAGGGTCGCCAGAATATCGCGCGCCGGGGCAGGCGGCGGTCCGGGCAGGTCGAGGTAGATGGACACCCGACCGCCGTCGGCCGACATCAGGTTCAGGTGATGCTCGGACGGACCCAGGAGATCTCGATTAGCCCGCACGGTGAGCAGCGGATGGTCCAGCGCCGTCAGGATCAGCGCGGCGTCGTCATCGGTCCCGATGACGGTCCGCAATGTCGTGCGGATACCCAGTCTGGCCAGGCCGAGGGCCTTCCCGGCCGACGTCCCACCCAGCCCCAGTCGGTGGCTCCTGGCGAGCACCATGTGCGGCTCCGGCCGTGGCAGCACGTCCAGATCGATCAAGGCGTCCCAACTGACCGGGCCGCACACCAGCACTGTTGGGGAAGTGGCGACCATCGGGAAAGTTAATACTGATCGGATGACCGCTGGGTACTCGGGCACACCGTTGCCGCGAAAGTTGGGTGTGACGCCGGAGTCCCGGGTGCTGGTGATCAACCCGCCCGCCGGGTTCGACCCCGGTGCGCCGTACCACCGGCGGGCCGGCCGCGAGCCCTATGACGTGGTGATCCTGTTCTGCGGTGACATTTCCGCCCTGGAAAGACATTTCGTCATGGCAGCCGGGCGGCACACGACGACCGGGATGATCTGGGTGTGCTGGCCGAAGAAGTCGTCCGGTGTTCGCACGGACCTCACGGAGAACCTCGTGCGGGATTATGGCCTGGCGCACGGCCAGGTCGACGTCAAGGTCGCGGCGGTCGATGACACCTGGTCCGGGCTGAAGTTCGTCACCAGACTGCGCGATCGATGAGACCCGAGCAGTACCGCGGTCTACCCGCTATGACGCTCGAGACGAAGATTGCCGAGACGCTGAACTCCCACATCAATGCCGGTGACCTGCCGGGCGCGGCCTGGTGGGTGTCCTCCCGTGACGAGGTCGCCCGCGGCGCGGCCGGGACCTTCGGTCCGCAGGATCCGCGGCCCATCACTGCAGACACCGTCTTTCGGGTGTCCTCGATGACCAAACCGGTGGTGGCGGCCGGGGCGATGACGCTGATCGACGATGGCACGCTCGACACTGGACGCATCGATCGACGAACTGCTGCCGGAGTTGGCCAACCGCCAGGTACTGATCGACGCGGCCGGACCGCTGACCGAGACGGTGCCGGCCCACCGGCCGATCACCGTGCGGGACCTGCTGGAATTCCGATTGGGCCTTGGCATGGACTTCACCGGCCCTTGGCCAGGCGCCGTGCTCTCTGCCCTGGCGGAGGCCGGACTGGCGGTGGGACCGCCTGCGCCACAACAGAATCCCGTCCCCGATGAATGGCTCCGGCTGCTCGGCACCGTCCCGCTCGCCTACCAGCCCGGTGAGCGCTGGCTCTATCACACGGGCGCCAGCGTGCTGGGCGTGCTGATCGCCCGCGCCACCGGGAGGTCATTGCCGGCGGTGCTGGACGAACGGATTCTGACCCCGTTGGGCATGCGGAGCACCGGGTTCGGCGTTTCGGCCGGCACCCGCGATCGGTTCGGTCCGCACTGGGTGCCGGGGCCTGACGGTGCCCCGCCGGAGCTCTATGACGCGGCGGACGGTCAATGGTCGCAACCGCCCGCGTTCCCGGACGGCGGTGATGGCCTGGTCTCGACGGTCGACGATTTCGCCGCGTTTGCCGGCATGCTCAGCGCCGGCGGGGTGGCCACCGACGGCCGGCGGGTGCTCAGTGCGGCGGCGGTCACGGCGATGACGACGGACCAGATCGGCCCGGTCGACGACGAAGGCGGGGGCTGGGGGCTGGGCATGGGCGTGCGTCGGATCGACGAACCCGGCCGCAGGCACGCCGGCAGTTACGGCTGGGACGGTGGGATGGGCAGCTCATGGTGGACCGATCCGGTGTCCGGGGTGACGGCGATCCTGCTGACCAACCAGATGTGGACATGGACCGCAACCGCCGACCGTGGTCACCGAGTTCTGGTCGGCAGCGTTCGGCGGACGGTAGCGGGCCGGCGGGTCTACTCAGATCGGGTATCGGTGGCGATGATCTGCTCGACGGCGGCGTCGTCGACCTCGGCGCCGGTCCACTCGGACAGCTTCTCCTGCACGGCAATCCGCGCCGCTGCCTGCTCGGCGGGCGGCAGCGCCTGCGTGGCATCCCACCGCCGCTTGACCTCCCAGCCGAGCTCCCGAGAGCGCAGCGCCTGCTGCACGCGGGCCATCTGCGCATCGCTGGCGTCCAACGAGAAGACCGTTCGCAACGTCTCCGGGATGATTTTCCGGTAGTCGTGGCCGCCCTCGTCGAACACTCCGGGCGTCGGCGCGAGCGCGTTCTGCAGGTCGATGAACGTGGTGAAGAAGGTGGTCACCGGCAGCCATCGGGTGCCCCGCGGTGCGCCGTGCGGGCGGGTCTCGTCGGGGCCCAGCCAGGCCGGCCGGCGCCACAGCAGCGTCGAGGAGAACTTCGGGATCGGGTCATCCCCGTTCTGCAGCAACAGGTATCGAACGGCGGCCCGGTCTTCGTCGGTCAGCCCGGCCCAGTCCCGATTGCCTCTGGTCACGTACACGCCGTCCTGGACGACCGGGGTTGCGGTGATATCCGGGTTGTCGATCTCGGTGCGCCACACGGTGGCTGCCGGGGTGCCGATCCAGACAGCGGCATCCAACCCGATTCCGGACGGACCCGAAAGCCCTTGCCCGGCAAACATTTCCTGGCTGACCTGGGAGCCCAGGCTCTCACCGAACAGCAGGAACCTGGGCCGCTCATTCGCCGGTCTGGACAGCAGTCGCTGCACGATGCCGTTGATCACGATCCGGGTCTGTGCGGTCGCCTCGTGCACCTTGCCGAGCGACAACGCCGATGGCAGCACCGAGTACTGGATGGCCGCCGACGCGCAGTTGCCACGCGTCAGGTACTCCAGGGTTTCCGTCGCGACATAGTTGACGTAACCGGAGCCGGTGGGGGAGAAAAGCGCGAACACCGGGCGGTCCAGGGCGTGGGTGCGGTCGATCTCGGCCAGCAGGCGCTCGGCTCGTTCCTGGGACGACGCAGCGGATTCCAGGGAGGCGTACACCCGGATCGGTTGCTTCGCCTCTTCGCCCATGACGTGCGAGATGTCCTGCGGGGTCAGCGCCATCGAGAGCCAGCGTCGGCTTTCCCTTGACTGGGTGTCCCAGCTGATCGTCGAACCGGGTCCGCCCGTGATCTCGGCAGCGGCCGGGGCACTGGCATGCGCCTGTTCGAGACTTTCGCCGGCGACCGTCAATTTTCCGTTGACCCATCGCAGGCCTGCCCAGCCCAACCCGGCGAAGGCCGCCAGGGTCAGCGCCCGGCCGGCCGTCCGGCGATCGTCGGCGCTGCCGCCGAGCAGTTGCGCCGCCGCATGGGAGAAGGCGGTGCTGAGCGCGGATTCGACGAGCCCCAGACCGAGCATGCTGATGGTGACAAACGGGCCCATGCCCATCGCGGTCGGCAGCGAAACAACCCGCGTGACGTCCTCCCGGGGTGCGGTGCCGTCGGTGTCGGCGGACCCGGCCCTGGCCTTTCCCGGATGGGTGAGTGCGTAGGACGCCGCCCACGTGCCGACCGTCGCCGCCAGTGTGAGCAGCCGCCCGCCCCGGTGGTGGGAACCCAACTCGACGAGGTGGGCGCCCACTCCGGCGACGGCGGTCGCCGTTGTTGTGGTCGCTGCCAACCGGGCAAGCGACCGCGGAGCGGGTTCGCCCAACCGGGGCGTCAGGGCGCGGGTGGCGGCGAACCCAGCGGCGGCCGCGATGCCGTCGACGATCAACCCGGTGCCCATCCGACCGGCAGGTGAGGCTGCCGACCGCGGGAGTCGGTCCGCGACCGAACGCAGGAACGAATGGATGGCGGTGCCGAAGCCGTAAGCGGTGGCCGCCGAAACACCGGCGATGATGGCCTGATCACGACTGGCGCGGGACAGCAGGTTGGGCTGGTAGGAGGTGCCGCTCGCGTGCGCGCCGAGCAACACCCCGGCCTTCGCGGAGACGTCCAGCCAGCCGGCCTTGAGATGGGAAACCATCGTGCCAGCTTGGCCCGGGACGGTCGTCGTGTCATGACCCTCCCCGGGTGACGGTGCCAGGTTCGCCGCGTTGCCAGGTTCGCCGCGTCATCCGATACCGGTACACGCTGGTAACATCGTCTGGTTGTGCAGACCCGCCGACTCCACTGGCGGGTTTTGTTGTGTTCCACCCTCCTGCTGCGGAAAGACCGTGGCCGACAAGCCCATAGGAGGTGCACGTGAGCGTTTCCACCGCTCCACGTCACTATGAGTTGCTGCTCATCCTCGATCCCAGTCTCGACGAGCGCACGGTTGCGCCGTCGATCGACACGTTCCTCAACGTGATCCGCCAGGGTGGCGGAACCGTCGAGAACGTCGACATCTGGGGCAAGCGTCGTCTTGCGTTCGAGATCAGGAAGAACCCGGAAGGCATCTACGCGGTCATCAAGGTGACCTGCCCGTCCGCCGTGGTCACCGAGCTGGATCGTCAGTTGAACCTGAACGAATCCGTGCTCCGGACCAAGATCACCCGTCCCGACGCCAAGTAGGGGACGGACACATGGCAGGCGACACCATCATGACCGTGGTCGGCAACCTCACCGCCGACCCCGAACTGCGTTTCACCGCCTCCGGTGCGGCCGTCGCGAACTTCACCGTCGCGTCGACCCCCCGGACCTTCGACCGCGCGTCGGGCGAATGGAAGGACGGCGAGGCGCTGTTCCTGCGCTGCAACATCTGGCGGCAGCCGGCCGAGAACGTGGCCGAGTCGCTGACCCGTGGCTCCCGGGTGATCGTTTCCGGACGGCTCAAGCAGCGGTCTTTCGAGACCAAGGAAGGCGAGAAGCGCACCGTCATCGAGCTCGAGGTCGATGAGATCGGTCCTTCGCTGCGGTACGCCACGGCGAAGGTCAACCGGGCTCAGCGCTCCGACGGCGGTGGCGGTGGTGGCGGCGGGTACGGCGGCAGCGGAAGCTCCGGCGGCTCCTCCCGTCCGAGCGCCCCGGCCGACGACCCGTGGGGTTCGGCCCCGCCTGCCGGTTCCGCCGGCGGGTACTCGGACGAACCGCCTTTCTAGCACCCACACTCTTCCTGACTCACAAGACTCTCTGGAGAACATTCAATGCCCAAGCCTCCGGTCCGCAAGCCGAAGAAGAAGGTCTGCGCCTTCTGCAAGGAAAACGCGCAGCCGATCGACTACAAGGACACCACCCTGCTCCGTCGCTTCATCTCCGATCGCGGCAAGATCCGCGCCCGTCGGGTGACCGGCAACTGCACCCAGCACCAGCGGGACATCGCCACCGCGGTGAAGAACGCCCGCGAGGTCGCTCTGCTCCCGTACACCTCGACCGCCCGCTAGGAAGGGGAATCACCGTGAAGCTCATCCTCACCACCGACGTCCCCGGCCTCGGCGCACCCGGCGACATCGTCGAGGTGCGGGACGGCTACGGCCGCAACTTCCTGCTCCCGCAGGGCAAGGCCATCACCGCCACCAAGGGTGCCGAGAAGCAGGTCGCGACGATCAAGCGCGCCCAGCTGGCCCGCGAGATCCGCGGCACCGAGCACGCCAACGAGGTGAAGCAGGCGCTGGAGAAGCTGAACGTCACCATCACCGCCCGCACCACCGGTGACGGCACCAAGCTCTTCGGCTCGATCACCGCGATCGACGTCGCCGACGCGATCAAGTCGGCCGGCGGACCCGACCCTGGACCGCCGCACCATCGACACCGGCGGACACATCAAGACCGTTGGGGCGCACCCGGTTTCGGTCAAGCTGCACCCCGGCGTGACGGCGACCGTGCCGGTCAAGGTCGTCTCCGGCTGACACAGCCGACTACACGACTCGACACAGCACGACACAGCACGAAGTGGCGCCCGGCAGGAATCCTGCCGGGCGCCTTCTGCTGCTGAAACAGTGCTGATGGGGTGGAGTGCCCGCGCCTGGTATCGCCGCAGTCGTCCTCCAGCAGCAACTGAACCCCATCAGCAGCGCTTCAGCGAGTGCTGGTCAGGGTGGTCAGGGTTGCTCGTCGTCCGGTTCCACCGCTGCCGGCTCCGGGTGCTCGGCGTCGGGCTCCGCCGGTGTCGACGCCGCCCAGATCGCCGGCCCGATCTTGCTGCGACCGGCGTGCCAGGCGACGATGTCCAGGGCCCGCAGCGGGGTGATCACCGGACCGGCGGCGAGCGCCGCGACCTGGTCGAAGAAGTCCCTGCCCTCGACGAGATCGTCGATGATCGCCTGACCGAGCAACGGCAGGAACTCCCGCCAGCCGCGTTTCCGGTTCTTCGGAATCGGCGCGTTGTCGATGCCCCGGTAGCAATAGTCCACGAACCGGTCGTACAGCGGGATGAACGCGGGTCGCTTGCGGTGCATCACCTTGGCCAGGATCGACCCGCGCGCGTCGACCGGCAGGTCCTCGGAATCCAGCACGGAGAACAGCTCACCCAGTTGGGCCAACTCCGCCGGCCCGGCTTCGACCAGTCGAGCGTCGAGCGGGACGGTCACCAGCCAGCTCTCCAGGTGCCCGCGGATGCCCTCGAGGGCGTAGTAGGTCCGCGAATTCATCTCGGCGTTCAACAGCACCGGGGCAACGATGTCCGCGTCGCTGATCTGCCACGGTCCACCCTCGCCGAACGAGTCGTAGGCGGGGTAGCCGAACCGATCCCGTCGGCTCAGGTAGGTGCGGGCCGATTCGAGGGCGAGATCGCGGTCCACCTCGATGCCGCCGATGCGAACGGGTGGGGGGCGCACGCTCACGCGGGACTCCTTGCTCGGGTCGGTCAGTGCACTGCAGCGAACCATAGTCAGGGCGCCGGACAGGGCCCGTCTCGGGTTCGAGGGGGGCTACTGTCAGTGACGAAATGATCGTCGAGGCGCCGGCCCGGCCCAACCCTGGACAGCAGAGGGCGACCGCGACGTCCGGTTTGTCCCGACAACGGGTCAGGCTGACGAACAGATCACGGTTGGGTGACAGCCCAGTGACGAACGGCAATCAGGTGACGCCGCCGACACGCCCGAGTACGCCACGCCGAGTCGTCCCGAGCAAAAGTTGTGCACAGCCGATCTCCTGCCGTCATGCCCTCTGAACTGGGCATATGCCTGCTGACGTGAGAGTTTTCCCCAGGTTGTCCACAACGACTGTGAAACGGTTCCCGCGTGGCTCGGCAATCCATCCACACGCTGTCCCAGACTTGTTCACACATGGGTTTGGCACCACGTCCCGACCCGCTCTACCGTCCTGGAGTTGGCTCACCGGCAGGACAGCGCTGGCTTCCCTGCAGGACGTCTGCGGTTACGTTCGGTAGGCAGCAGTTGGTGTCCCACGGTCGTTGTCGGTGCCCCACGATAAACAGAACATATGTCCACAGCAGGCGGGGAGGCGGTCCGGCAATGGCGGTAGTCGACGAACGATGGCCAGGGGCAACTGTTCGGTCCAACTCCACCGACCTCCTTCGATCGGCAACCGCCGCAGGACCTGGCGGCCGAGCAATCCGTGCTCGGCGGCATGCTGCTGTCCAAGGACGCGATCGCGGACGTGATGGAGTCGTTGAGCCTGAACGACTTCTACAAGCCGGCGCACTCCCTGGTGTTCGACGCGATCATGGACCTGTACTCGCGTGGCGAGCCGGCCGACACCATCACCGTGGCCGCCGAGCTGGACAAGAACGGCACGCTGGGCCGGATCGGTGGTGCGGTCTACCTGCACACCCTGATGGCCACCGTGCCGACCGCCGCCAATGCGGCCTTCTATGCGCAGATCGTCGCCGAGAAGGCGATCCTGCGCCGGCTCGTCGAGGCCGGCACCCGGATCGTCCAACTCGGCTACGGCGGCAACGAGGGCGATGCCGGCGGCGGTGAGGTCGACGAGATCGTCGACCGCGCGCAGGCCGAGATCTACGACGTCACCGAGCGACGCACCACCGAGGACTACGTCATCCTCGAGGAACTGCTGCAGCCGACGATGGACGAGATCGACGCCATCGCCCAGCAGGGCGGCCGCGCGGCCGGCGTGCCGACCGGGTTCGCGGACCTGGACAACCTGACGAACGGCCTGCACCCGGGGCAGATGATCATCGTCGCGGCCCGACCGGGCATCGGGAAGGCGCTCGGCCCTCGACACCCCACTGGCGACCCCGTCCGGGCTGGACCACCATGGGCGAGGTCGCGGTCGGTGACCAGCTGATCGGCGCCGACGGGCACCCGACAGACGGTGGTCGCGGCCACCGAGGTGATGCGCGATCGGCCCTGTTTCGAGGTGGAGTTCTCCGACGGCGAGGTGATCGTCGCCGACGCCGACCACCAGTGGCTCACCTGGGACGCCGACGGTCGCATCGCGCACGACGCGGTCGAATGGATCCACGCAGGGCTGGGTCGGCAATCGGTGCGCTGGCCGACGGATCCAGCTGTCGGCCCGGTGAGCCGGACGACGGCCGAACTCGCCGGGAGCCTGTACGCCGGCGCCGCGCTGAACCACGCCATTCCCACCTGCGGGCCGGCTTGCCGATCCCGGACGCGCGAGCTGCCGATCGACCCCTGGGTGCTCGGCTTCCTCCTCGGCGCCGGGGACGCCGCGCGGATCGGGCCGGGTCGACTGTGCCGCGCAGGACCGCGAATGGGTGATGAAGGAGTTCGACCGGCTCGGCTATCACGTCACCGGGCGGCGCAGCTGCCTGGTCAGTTCGTGGTCGACGGCGTGCAGCCGGCTGGCGCGAACTGGGCCAGCACCGCGGCCGGCACGTACCGGGGTGTACGCGGGATCGATGGAGCAACGCGCAGCCCTGGTGCAGGGGCTGATGGACAGCGATGGGGATGTGGACGCACATGGCAGGTACCGGTTCAGCACCACGGATGTCGAGCTCGCGCGGGGGCTGCGAGAGCTGCTGTCGGCGCTGGGGTGCGCCTCCCGCCTGCACCGGAGGTATCTGAGTCATGAGGGTCATCCCCGACCGCCGATGTGGGAGATCGTCGTTCGCTCCCGCGCCGGCCTCGCCCGGATGCCGCGCAAGGCCTGTTACGTCGCCGGACCGGCGCCTGGCACCGCGACCACGAGAGCCACTACATCGTCGATGTGCGAGCAGTGCCGAGCGTGCCCGTCCGTTGCGTGCAGGTCAGCGGTGCGGATCATCTCTACCTCGCCGGGCGGTCGATGATCCCGACGCACAACTCGACCCTGGCGCTCGACGTCGCCCGGCACGCGGCGGTCAAGCACCACCTGGCGTCGGTGATCTTCTCGCTGGAGATGAGCAAGACCGAGATCACCATGCGGCTGCTGTCCGCCGAGGCCGGTATCCGGTTGGGCCACATGCGGGCCGGCACCATGAGCGAGCAGGACTGGCAGAAGATCGTCCGGCGGATGACGGAGATCTCCGATGCGCCGCTGTTCATCGACGATTCGCCGAACATGACGATGATGGAGATCCGGGCGAAGGCCACGACGGCTCAAGCAGCGCAACGACCTCAAGCTGATCGTCGTCGACTATCTGCAGCTGATGACGTCCGGTAAGAAGGTCGAGTCCCGGCAGCAGGAGGTCAGCGAGTTCTCCCGGCAGATGAAGCTGCTGGCCAAGGAGCTCGAGGTGCCGGTGATCGCGCTCAGCCAGCTGAACCGTGGTCCCGAGCAGCGCACCGACAAGCGGCCGATGCTGTCCGACCTGCGTGAATCCGGCTCGCTGGAGCAGGACGCCGACATGGTGATCCTGGTGCACCGGCCCGACGCCTTCGAGGCCGACGATCCGCGGGCCGGCGAGGCAGACCTGATCATCGCCAAGCACCGCAACGGCCCCACCGCCACCATCGCCGTCGCGCACCAACTGCACTACTCCAGGTTCGCCGATCTCGCGGGCTAGGTCGCGGCACTGAGCACCCGGCTGCTGCACCGCCATTCGAGGTTTGGTATACCAATTTGGTATACCATTGTCGGATGTCCGTTCAACAGGTGCCGACCGAGCTGCCGCTGCGTGGCTCCGTCCGAGACCGCATCCGGCTGCAGATCATCGACGGGACGCCTCACCCGGCGGCCGGCTGGTCGAGCGCAACCTCGCGGCCGAGCTCGGAGTGTCCCGGGTGCCGGTCCGGGAGGCATTGCGCGACCTGGTGGCCGAGGGTTACTGCGATCGATCGGCGCAACCCGGCGGAATCGAGGTCCGCGGCTACCCAGCGGCCGATATCGACGAACTGTTCGAGATCCGCGCGGCGCTGGAGACCGTGCTGCTGCGTCATGCACTGAACGGACTTCCGGCGGGCGGTGAGGCAGCGCTGCGGGACTGCCTGATGCAGGCGGAAGCGGCCGCTGAATGCCGGTGATGACGCGGCCGCGGTGGCCGCCAATGCGCACTTTCACGAGGTGCTCGCCGACGTGGCCGCTGGTCCGATGCTGCGCGAGATGCTGCTCGGCATTCGGGACCGGATGCGCTGGCTGCTCCGCCAGCACGGCGATCCGGCCGAGATCCACGCCGAGCACGAGCAACTGTTGGACGCGATCGTCTCGGCGAGCATGCCCAGCCGGCCGTGAGCGGGCGGAAGCGCTGCTTCCGGCAACATCTGTCGACCAGCCGGGCGGCGCACTCGGCGCACACCGGGGGGACGACGGTGAAACGGCGTCAGCTGATATCTGTTGTCGTCGTATTGCTGGTCTCCGCCTGCTCGCCGAACCCGCCGCCGACAGGCCCGGCCAGCACGCCGACGGTGGCTTCGTCAACGGAGGCCCCGCCGCCGAACGTCACAACGCCGCCCCTGCCCGCACCGGCGATCGCGTCAACGCACCGCCGCCAGCACCCAGCCCGGCTCCGTCACCGCAACCCCAGTGCCTACTCAGGAGCCTGCCGTGCCGACCCGCAATCCCGCACCTCGACCAGCCGCTGATCGACGCGGCCTGGGCAAACGACGTCGACCAGGCCCGCACGCTGATCGCGTCGGGTGCAGACGTCAACGCCAAGGACGACACCCAGCAGAGCGCCTACCTGATCTGCCACCAGCGAGGGCTACCTCGATCTGCTCGAGCTGACCCTGGCCAACGGTGCCGACCTGACCAGCCTGGATTCCTACCACGGAACGGGGCTGATCCGGGCCGCCGAACGCGGGCACGCCGACATCGTCGGGCGGCTGCTGCAGGCCGGCATCGACGTCGATCATGTCAACCGGCCGGGGTGGACCGCCCTCGACGAGGCGATCGTCTACGGCGACGGCGGCGCCGTCGTACGTCGACACCGTGCGGGCGTTGATTGCCGGCGGCGCCGATCTGCACGGGTCTCCGGTGACGGCAGAACCCCGATCCAGCATGCCCGGGACGGCGGCCAGGACGTCATCGCCGCAAGCGTTGCAGACCGCAATCGACTGCAGGCGCCCGCGATGGATCCCGACCGCCACCGCGGCCCTGCTGGCGGCCGCCGCCGACGGCGACGCCGATCGGGTGGCGATCGCACTCCGCGCCGGCGCCCCGATCGAATCCCGGGACGAGCCGTGGCCGCACCGCCGCTGCTGCTGGCCTCGGCGGCCGACAACGTCGATGTGGCACGGCTGCTGGTCGTCCTCGGTGCCGACCCGGACGCGCAGGACGACCAGCAGGACAGCGCGTGGCTGGTCACCGGCGTCACGGGCAGCGTCGCGATGCTCGAGACGCTGCTGCCGGCGCACCCGGATCTGGCGCTGCGCAACCGGTTCGGCGGGGTGTCGGTGATCCCGGCCAGCGAACGCGGGCCATGTCGACTATGTTCGGCGGGTGGTCGGCACCGGCATCGACGTCAACCACGTCAACGACCTCGGCTGGACCGCGATGCTGGAGGCGATCGTCTACGGCGACGGCTCCGCAGCCCTACCAGGAGATCATCGGCATCCTGCTGGAGGCCGGAGCCGACCCGACGATCGCCGACAAGGACGGCGTCACGGCGTTGCAGCACGCCAGGACCAGGGGATTCGGGATCATCGCCGACCGACTGCAGGCCGCCGGCGGCTGAGCCGGCCCCACTGATTAGGCCGCTCCTGCGTCGCCGGGTTTCATCAGTGCCGTCCCGGTGCTGAATGGCGGCCCCTCCTTCGTCGGGTCCGGCCGTGGCTCAGCGCACGAACGACCGGGACCCGGTGAATCATGTTGTTGGCCATGCCCTGTCGGTTCCAGGGCTGATCCGACGGGTTGTCCGTTGCCGAGCTCATCGGTTGCCCGGCAACACAATTCGGTCGGACCGGCACTCGGCAGACCAGTCGAAGGTCCACGACGCGCCACGCCCAGCGGCCCGGTGACGCACCGAGAACCGCGTCGTCCCAACTGCAGTCCACCATCCGTGCTGACCTCAACCCGGGCGATCGGCGCTGTTCCGGACCAGGCCCGCCCCGTCAGCACGTGCCGGCCGGCATCGACGATGCGGACCCGGCTCATGAAGTCCGGGAACCCGGGCGGCACCAGCAACGCCCGTGGCCGGATTCTGCTGACCGGTTCGCCGCGTCTCGTCACCCTGTCTTCAGCCGGTAGGCGGTCGCGTTCTGGAACCCGTCGAACGGTCGGTCGAGCACCGTGATCTCCCGCAGCCACTTGACCTGTGCCATGCCGTACCAGCCGGGGACGACCAGTCGGAGCGGGGCGCCGTGTTGCGGCGGCAGCGGCAGGCCGTTCATCTCATCGACCAGCAGCACCTCGTCGGCCAGTGCGTCGGCCAGGCCGAGCCCGCGGACGTAGTCCTGCTCGACGCCGCGTTCGATGCCGTGATCGGCACCGGTGAAGCGCCACGTCGACGGCGCCGCGGCGGACACCGGCCTGCGCGAGCACGCCGGCCAGCGGCGTCCCGGTCCATTCCGCCGTGCCGACCGCCTCGTTCAGCCAGGGCTGGCTGACCGGCCGCGGGATGAGCCGGGCGCGGCCGTTGCCGGCGCATTCCATGGTGACCCGCACGGTCCGCCGCGGAAGCGCGCGCAGCGCGCGAGGTCGAGCGTCAGCTCCCGATCGACATGACCGCCGACCCGCAGCCGCCAGGTCGCCGGCATCAATCGGCGGGATGTCGTAATGCACCAGCAGGTAGTGCAGTCCCGGCGGGGTGACGTCGTATCGCAGTGCCTCCAGCGGCAGGCCGTGGTTCCTGGCCGCCAATTGCAGCTCGGCCAGCGACACGTCCTCGTCCGGGGCGGCGATGCGGGCGGCCTCGCTGGCGGTCTCGATGGTCGTCATACGATTCATCTTGGCCCGCCGTCAAGGGCATCAGCCAGTAGTTATCCGACCTGCCTGTCCGAACTGCCTGTCCGACCTGGCCTATCCGACCTGGTTCGGTGTGACCTCGAGTTCGTTCTCCCGGATCAGCCGGATCACGATGCGGTCGAATGCGGCGTCGATCTGCCGGGGCCGCGGCTGGCCGGCGTCGATCTCGGCGTTGTCGTCCGGTATCCATTCGGCGAGTTCCTCGACCAGCCAGTTGCGCCAGGCGGCGGTGATCAGGTTGACCTCGGTCATGCCCTTTGCGGTGAGCGACAGGTTGTCCCCGTCGCGGGTCAGGTAACCGTCCACCACGATCTCGTCGAAGAACGACCGCAGCACACCGGGCGGCACGCCGACGCTCGTCTCGACCGCGGATTGTCGCGCCGCGCCGGTGATGGCGTACCGCAGATAGACGCCCATCACGCCCCAGGACGTCGGGGATGTCGAGCGAACTGCCGGATGCGAGCAAGGACATCGGGCGCCGCCGAGCTGCCCTTCTTTCGCAGCACCTCGCCGATGATGTTCTCCAACTGGGTGTCGGCATCGGCCCCCTCCGGGATGGCGAAGCCCTCGCCGGTGCCGCCGGCGCCCTCGCGACCGCGGAGGGTGACCTGCGGCAGGAAGAACGCGACCACCAGGGCCAGCAGTGCGACGGGGACGGCGTACAGGAACACGTTGTGCAGGGCGGCGGCGTAGACCTCCACCACCGGTGTCCGCAGGTCGACCGGCAGCGCCCAGAGCTGTTCCGGGCTGGTCGCCGCGGCCGGTGGGAAGCCCGGGTGTCGATACCACCGCCGCGCGGCAGAGCGGTTTCGAGATTGTTCGAGTAGATGCTGCCGAGCACCGCGGCGCCGAACGACCCGCCCAGGGTGCGGAAGAACGTCACCCCGGAGGTCGCCGTGCCGAGATCCCGGTAACTGGCGGTGTTCTGCACGATCAGCGTCAGCACCTGCATGACCAGGCCGATGCCGGCGCCGAGGATGAAGAAATAGACCGATTCCAGCAGCGGCGGCGGTGTTCTCGTCCAACAGCGACAGCAGATACAGGCCGAGTGCGGTGACGGCCGACCCGGCGATCGGGAAGATCTTGTACTTGCCGGTCTTGCCGACAATGGTGCCGCTGGCGATGGCGGTCAACAGCAGACCGATCACCATCGGCAGCATCCGCAGACCCGACGAGGTGGCCGACGCGCCGCTGACGTACTGCAGGAACGTCGGCAGGAAGGTGATCGAGCCCATCATCGCGAAGCCGACGATGAAGCTGAGGATCGAGGCAATGCTGAAGACCCGGCCGCGGAACAGCCGCATCGGCAGGATCGGCTCCTCGGCCCGCAATCTCGACCCAGACGAAGATGGCCAGGCAGATCAGCGACGCTGCGAACAGCCCGATGATGGTGGCCGATCCCCAGGGGTACTGCGTGCCGCCCCATGACGTTGCCAGGATCAGATCCGCTGGCCCCGAGCGACACGAACAGCACGCCCAGGTAGTCGATCTTCGGCTTGGTGATGCCGCGATTTCCCGGGATGGTCCGAGCCGCCATGATGATCACGATGATGGCGATCGGCACGTTGACGTAGAACGCCCAGCGCCAGGACAGATGATCGGTGAACAACCCGCCCAACAGCGGTCCCAGCACGGTGGTCACGCCGAAGACCGCACCGAGCGCGCCCTGGTACTTGCCGCGCTCCCGGAGCGGGATCACCTCGCCGATCAGCGCAGTGGCCGTCACGGCCAATCCGCCGCCGCCGATTCCCTGAATCGCCCGGAAGATGATCAGCGTCGTCATGTCGTCGGCGAAACCGCAGAAGAACGACCCGACGATGAAGATCAGCACGCTGATCTGGAAAACCCGCTTGCGACCGAACAGGTCGCCGAACTTGCCGGCCAGCACGGTGGAAATGGTCTCCGCCAGCATGTAGGCGGTGACCACCCAGCTCATGTGCCCGGCCCCGCCGAGATCGCTGACAATGGTCGGCAGCGCGGTCGAGACGATGGTCTGGTCGAGGGCGGACAGCAACATGCCGAGCAGGATCGTCACGAAGATGATGTTCATCTGCGCACGGGACAACCGGGCGGGCTCGCCGCCGGATGCTTCGCTCGGCCGGGTCGACAGTTCCTGGCTCAACAGCCACCCCCTGGTGATCGGCGAAACCTGCCGGAAGCGTAGCCCCAATTGTCACAGGGCGTCGCAGTCGGTCACCCAGGGTGGCCTGAACCTCAGGGGTCAATCAGTTGCGGTGATGGGCGATTCGTTCAGCGCGGCGTCGACGATCAGGCTGATGCCCGAACCGAGCATCCACACGTCCTTGGCAACGGCGGTACCGGACTGGTTGGGGCGCAGATACTTGTCGTGCAGGCCCGGGGTTCGGACGTACATTCCCGAGCAGGCTGCCGGCGAACCCGGTGAGCGCGATCCCGGCCAGTCCGGCCGGCACCAGAGGCAGCAGCAGTGCGGTTCCGACCGCGATCTCGCCGACCGCCAGCACCTTGATGAAGATCTTCGGCTCGATCTTCTTCAGGATCGGGTAGGCGTCGGAGCCCATGCCGTGCAGCGCGGCTGCGGTCCCCTCGTCGGCCTTGAGCTTGCCCACCCCGGCATTGAGGATGAAGGCGCCGGTGGCAATTCTCAATGGGGCTCGACGCAACTTGGCTGCCAGGGACATCTGGACTCCTTTGCTCATGCGAAACGACGCATTGACGTGGTCCACAAAGTACCCATCGGGCCCGGAACATCAATCGGCTACCCCAGGAAATGCGAGATCGGTGATGACGCAATGCCGGGATCGGCAAGCGGCTCGATGTGTCCGCCGGAATAGACCTGCGAGTGTCGCATTCGGGATCAGCCCGGCCAGGATTCGGGCGTTGGTGACGGGCACCAATGGATCGCTGTCACCGCCCATCACCAAGGTCGGCTGCCTGATCAGCGGCAGAAAGAACAGGCTCGTCCAACAGGCGACGGCGGCCAGTTGATACAGATAACCCAGGCCGGAGGAGGTGGCCGCGCTGTTCCGGAATAGCTGCCGGACGTCATCGATATGGGCGTCGGGATCCTTGCCGTACATCATCCCGGCGGCCCGCCGGGCGTCGCGCAAAATCCTGCGGTGCGAGCATTTTCCCCAGCACCTGTGGCTCGCCGGGGATCGATAGCAATGCCGGGGCTGGTGCTCATCAGGATCAGTCGCCGGCATCTGCCCGGATATTGCACGGCGAACTGCTGCGCGAGTGCGCCACCCCAGGAGAAGCCGAGAACGTCGACCGACCGGTAGCCGAGATCGTCCAGCAACGCGGCGAGCAGGACGGCCAACTGCGGGAAACCGGCGGGAAACAACGGAACCGGGGAGCCGCCGACACCGGGCACGTCGACCCTGATGACCTCGATCCCCGGATCCAGTGTCGCCACGAACCGGTCGAACACCTCATATCCGATGCCGATGCCACTGAGCAGCAACAACGGCGTCCCCGCTGTCCCGCCATTGGTCCCGCCGTGCCGGACATCGACCCGCAGTTCCTGGCCAAGAACCCGGCGGAGCGCCCGCTGTGCTGTTGTCATTCCTAGATAGTGCCCGCAAGGACCTCGAGATAATGCGGGTTACTCATGATTCCCAACACATTTCCGAACGGGTCGACGACCGAGGCGGTGACGAACCCGTGCCCGCGCTCGGTGATCGGCTGGTATTCCTCGGCGCCCTTGGCCACCACGGCGCGCAGGGTTCCCTCCAGATCGTCGACGTGCCAGAAGACGATGGCTCCGCCCGGTTTGGTCGGTGATTCGGCCGGGGCATAGCGACTGTCGATGATCCCCAGCTCGTGCTGATAATCCCCGACCCGGAACTCGATGTATCCGGGCACGACGAAATACGGCTCGATGCCGAGCAGGTCGGTGTACCAGGCCTGCGCGGCCGCCAGATCGGCCGCGTAGAACGAGACGGTGGCGAAACCTCTGAGTGTTGTCATGACCTCATCCTTGCGCTGAAAGTGCTCATCAACTGAGCACTTTGTTTGACAGAATCGATGGATGCGCGCGGACCGGCTGGTGGCCACCCTGTTGCTGTTGCAATCGCGCGGCCGGGTGACGGCATCGGAACTGGCCACCGAGTTGGAGGTGTCGGTGGCCACCGCCCGCCGCGACCTCGAAGCGTTGTCGGCGGCGGGGATCCCGGTCTACCCGCAGGCCGGCCGCGGCGGCGGTTGGTCGCTGGTCGGCGGCGCCCGGACCGATCTCAGCGGCCTCACTGGGCCGGAGGCCCAAGCCCTTTTCCTGCTCGCCGGCCCGGCGGCAGCCGTTGCGCCACAGCTGAAATCAGCATTGCGCAAACTGATCCGAGCGTTGCCGGACACCTTCCGGGCCGACGCCCAGGCGGCCGCCGACGCCGTGGTGATCGACCCAGCCCGGTGGGGTGGCGCCGAGAAGGAGCTGCCGGAGCTGATCGGGGAGCTGCAAACGGCGGTGGTCCGGCGCCGCAAGGTTTCTCTGGTGTACGCCGGCCGAACGCTCGAGCGAACGCAGCGACTCGTCGACCCGTGGGGGCTGGCTGACAAGGACGACATCTGGTATCTCATCGCCGGAACCGACCGCGGACAACGAACCTTCCGGGTGGATCGGATCGTCACGGCCGTCGTCACCGACGAGAACGCCGAACGGCCAACCGATTTCGATCTGTCGATGGAATGGCGAAGGGTCGTCGACGAGATGGAGCAGCGGCGCTCGCTGGTGTCGGCCACCATCCTGATCGCGACCAGACTGGTACCGGTTGTGCAGACGCACTTCGGCCGGCACTGCGTGGTTGCCGGCAGCGAGCCCGATGGGCGGACCAGGCTCACCGTTGCGGCGCACACCCCGGTGTCGATCGCCGAGCAACTCGCTGGCTGGGGATCGGCGGTCGAGGTTGTCCATCCGCCGTCGGTTCAGCAGGAGCTCGCCCGCATCGGCAGCGAGCTGACTGCGCGCTACCCGTCCTGATCGCCCCGACCATCGACCGCGCGGTCAAAGCGCCGCAACACCTCGTCGCTGTCGACGATGTCCGCGTACTTGGCGCCCAGGTCCCGCAGGTTCGACCGGTGCAACTCGTCGGTCCGGTCCGCACAGGCATCGGCGACCACCATCGGCCGGAAGCCGTGCTGCAGCGCATCGGTCGCGCTGGCCCGTATGCAGCCGGACGTCGAAACACCTGCGATCACAACGGTATCCACGTTCAGCGAGCGCAACGTTGACGCCAGCGAGGTACCGAAGAACGCCGATGCGTATTGCTTGATGATCACCGTCTCGGCATCCAGCGGGGCAACCGCAGGCATCAATTCCCGGAGGTTGCCCGGCTGGTCGTCGGCCAGCAGGGCGAGTGCGCCAACCTTCCGGACGAACAGGCCGGCGTCGACCGCCCCGGCTCGGTAGTGCACGGCGGTGTGAATCACCGGCACCGCGTGTTCGCGGGCCGAGGCCAGCAGTCGACTGCTGGCCTCGACCGCGGCGGTGGACCCGAGATCGAGCGGGCTCGAGGGGGTGAAGTACGCCCGCATCAGATCGATCAGGACCAACGCCGGCTTGGCACCCCACCCCAGCCGGCCGCCGAAGTCCGGGGTCCGGCTCTCGGTCACAGCCAGACCGGGGCTTTGGGTGCCGGCAGGCCCGTCTCGGCCTCGCACCGCTCCAGCAGTTGCTCGAGGCCCGGTCCCATGTCGAAGACCGGCAGCTCGCCGACCCGGGCGGACCGGATCTCGTCCCGCAGGGCCGCGGTGCCCGCCGCATCGAGTGCGCCGTCGTCATCGGCGACGACGCCGTAGCGCCGGGCACCGGTGGCACTGACCAGGCCGCGCCGGACCTCCAACGCGACGAGCTCCGGGTCGCGCTCCAGTCCGTCTCCCCAGCCGCCGCCACCCCAGGTGACGAAGTGCAGCACGTCACCCGGCCGGACCGGTACGTCGTGGCACTTGCTGGGCAACACCTCGTGACTGCCGTCGGCCCGATCGAGCCACTTCGTACCGCGGGTGCCGGGTTCGCCGCCGTTGACACCCCAGGGGTAGGTCAGCCAGCGGTCGTCGTGAATCGCGATGGTGCCCGGTTCGAGGAATCGGTAGGCGACGTCGACACCGTTGCCGCCGCGGTGCAGCCCGGATCCACCGGTGTCGGCGATCGTCTCCCACTTCTCGATGCGCAGCGGGTAGTACGACTCGAGGAATTCGCAGGGGATGTTGACGAAACTCGGCCAGAGGGAGTGCCCGTCCGGACCATCACCCAGCGGCCGGCCGGGGATCCCGCCGAAGCCGATCGAATACAGCTGGAACCACTCGCCCTTGCGGTCGCCGGTCGAGTAGTTGCCGGAGTACATGAAGTGCGGGGACGAGGAGAATCCCGGCGGCGTTCAGCAAGGCCGGGTTGGTCTGCCCGAGCAACCCGCCGAACAGGTCGAAAACCCGGCCGATGCCGTGGTTTCTCGCATTCAGCGCCGCCGGGTGCTTCGGCTTCCAGAACGAGCCGTCCGGAATGGTGACGTCGACCAGCGGGTAGAAGCCGTCGTTCCAGAGAATCTGCGGGTCGGCCACGGTGATCATGTAGATACCGAAGAACATCCGGACGAGGTTCTCGTTGATGTAATAGTTGATCGGCCCCTGCGCCTGGGGCGACGACCCGGTGAAATCCAGGTGCACCTTGTCGCCGGTCCGGGTCAGCGACAACTTCAACTCGTACGGCCCGAAGCCGACGCCGTCGTCACAGATGTAGTCGGTGAACGAGAGAGTCTTCCCCTCGGCGAACACCAGGTGCAGCAGAACCTTCATGGCGTCGTAGTTGCGCTGCAGCAACGCATCCAGCGCCGTCAGGTATGTGGCTGTGCCGAACCGCGCGCACATCTCCTGGACCCGCCGGCTCGCGGTCCGGCAGGCGGCGACCAGTCCGTTCAGGTCGGCCCGGTTCCAGTCCGGCACCCGTACCTGGTTGAGGATGATCCGCAGCGCGTCGTCGTTCATCGTGCCCGCGGTGTACAGCTTGAACGGCGGAATCACCACGCCCTCTTCGTAAATGGTTCTGGCGTCGGTCGGCATCGACGACGGTGTCTTGCCGCCGACGTCGGACATGTGGCCGAACATCGAGGCCCAGCCGACCAACCGGCCCGCCGCGAAGATCGGCGTGACCACCAGCCAGTCGTTGGCGTGGCTGATCGCGGCACCGCAGGCGTAGGGATCGGAGGTGAGCAGGACGTCGCCCTCGCCGATGTCGCCGTCGAAACCGTCGAGGAAATCCGGGATGGACAGTCCGAACTGGCCGACCACCATCTTCCCGGCGGGGTCGGCGATCAACGGGAACTCGTCGTGCTGCTCACGGATGCCCGGCGACAGTGCCGTGCGGAACAGCACCTCGTCCATTTCGTAGCGGGCGTTGCGCAGGCCGTTCTCGATCAGGTCAAGGGTGACCGGGTCGACCTCGACCGTTTCCAGCTGCGCCGTGCTGGTTTCGATGACGCGTGCCATGGCTCAGCCCTCTTTCTGTGACTGTGTTGCCAGCCGCGTCGGGACGGATCAGCAGACTGCCCGATGGGTGGGTGGTCGCGGAATGCCCTGGCAGGACAAGGGTTGTCGAATCCATTTCGACGACAATCGCCGGCCCGGTGAGGACGTCACCGGCGCTGAGCTTCAGCCGGTCGTAGATCGGGGCCTCGGCGAACGCGCCCTGCACATAGACCTTCGACGTCCCGGTCTGGGCCGCCGCCGGGTCGCCGTTCCCTTCCGGCAACAGGGTGGCCGCGATCTCCGGGCGCGGCCCGCTGACCGATGCCCGGGCATTGACCAGTTCGTGGTCGGTGTTCAGCAGGAAGGAGAACAGCCGCTCGTGTTCGCTGTCGAACGCGCTGCCGAGATCGGCCAGGAACCCGTCCAGATCATCCAGCCAACTGCGCTCGATCGTGATCGGGATCTCGAAACCCTGGCCGAAGTAACGGACGTCGACCTCGTACTCGATCTGGTGCTCGTCGGCCTTGAGTCCCTGCACGACCAGGCGAGTCGGATGCCTCATCGGACAGCGCGGTCAGGATTTCCCGGAGTTCGCCGCCGGTCAGATCACCGAATCGGCGTAAACAGGTGCGCGCCGACTCATCGCGCAACGACGTCGTCGCGTCACCGAGCGCGCACAACACCCCGGGTGACGGTGGCACGATCACCGGCCAGGCTCCGGTCAGCACCCCCATTGCGTTGGCGTGCAACGGTCCTGCGCCGCCGAAGGCAACCAGCGCGAAGTCCCGCGGGTCGAAGCCCTGCTGCACGCTGACCAGCCGAAGCCCGCCGAGCATGTTTTCGTTGACGATGTCGATGATCCCGGCTGCGGCGGCCTCCACGCTGGGCAGTCCCATCGCATCGGCCACCGTCTGGACTGCCGCCCTGGAGGCGGCAACGTCCAGGGTGATCTCACCGCCGGCCAGCGACGTCGGGAGATATCCCAGGACGACGTTGGCATCGGTCACCGTCGGCGCCATTCCGCCGAGGCCGTACCCGGCCGGTCCAGGGACCGCGCCCGCGGACTGCGGGCCGACCCGCAGCGCCTTGGTGAGTTCCGGAACGTGGGCGATCGATCCCCCGCCGGCACCAACCGTCCGCACGTCCACCGATGACGCCCGGACCGTGAGGTCGCCGATCTTGGTCTCCCGTCCGGTGCGCGGTTTGAGGTTCTGCACCAGTGCGACATCGGTTGAGGTACCGCCCATGTCGAACGTCAGCAGGTCCCGGCTGCCGGTCTGGCCGGCCATCCAGACCGCGCCGGTGACGCCACCCGCCGGCCCGGACATCAGCATGGTCACCGGCGAATCGGCGGCGACATCGGCTGCCGCCAACCCACCGTCGCTACGCAGGATCGACAGTTCGGCATGCAGACCCTGCTCGGTCAACTGGCTGGACAGATTCCGCACATACCTGGCCACCTGGGGCTGCACGTAGCTGTTCGCCACCGTGGTGAGAGCTCTTTCGTACTCGCGCATCTCGGGCAGCACCACGCTGGAGCGGGAGATGGGAATCCCGGGCAGCTCCTCGGCGGCGATCTCGGCGATGCGTTTCTCGTGGTCGCCGTTGGCGAACGCATTGATCAGCGAGATGGCGAGCGCCTGAATACCGTTGCCCTGCAGCTCCCGCAGCCGGCGGCGGGTCTCGTCCTCGTCGAGCGGGGTGACGACGGAGCCATCACTCGCGATCCGCTCCGGCACCTCGATCGTATTCTCCAGCGCGGCAAGGGGTTCCGGCTTGGGCCAGATGATCCAGCCGGCCAGCCCGCCCGGCACGAAGGATCGGGCGATCTGCAGGACCTGCCGGAAGCCTGCCGTGGTGACCAGCCCGACGACGGCTCCCTTGCCCTCCAGGATGGCGTTCGTCCCGACGGTGGTGCCGTGCAGGACCTGGGCGATGTCGGTCTGCGCGATCCCGGCGTCGGCGCAGACCTTGCCGATGCCGCGAAGCACCCCGACCGACTGGTCCTGTGGGGTGGATGCCGTTTTGGTGCGCCAGGTTTCACCGCTGTCGGAGTTGACCAGCAATACGTCGGTGAATGTTCCGCCGACATCGACGCCGAGCCTGTATGTCATGCTGCCGCCACCTCACTCGTTCCTCGTGGGGTGCCGGCATTTCGGTGTTGATGATTCGCTCGCTGGCGCTCGCTCATGTGTCTCCTCAGATCACGGATTGTTTGATGTACTGCGCGATCTCATCGCCGGTCAGGCCGAGCAGGCCCGCCCAGATCTCCTGGTTGTGCTCGCCGAGGGCCGGCCCCGCGGTGCGGACCTTCCCCGGCGTCCGGGACAGTTGCGGTGTCACGTTCTGCATGGGCAACTCACCCAGTTCCGGGTGCATCACCCGGACGATCGCCTCCCGGGCCGCGAAGTGTGGGTCGCTGAACATGTCCTTGGCCCGGAAGATCCGGCCGGCCGGCACCCCGCCCGCATGAAGTTTCGCCAGCAGGTCGTCGGCGGTCAGCGTGGTCGTCCACTCCGCGATCAGGGTGTCGAGTTCGGTCATCGTCTGGCCACGGGCCGAGTGGGTCGAATACCGGAGGTCCGTGGCCAACTCGGGCCGGCCCATGACGTCAACCAGGCGCTTGAAGACCGAGTCCTGATTGGCGGCGATCAGCACCAGATCGTCGTCGGAGGTGGGATACACATTGCTGGGGGACACATTCGGCAGCACCGCGCCAGTTCGCTCGCGCTGGTACCCGGCCAGCTCCCATTCCGGCAGCAGGGATTCCATCATGGCCAGCACCGCCTCGTAGATGGCCGAATCCACCACCTGTCCCTTTCCGGTGCGGTGCCGGTTGTGCACCGCGACCAAGGTCCCGAGGCAGGCAAAGGTAGCCGCCAGCGAGTCGCCGAGGGAGATCCCGGCCCGGGCCGGCGGCTGATCGGGATTGCCGGTGACGTAACGGATTCCGCCCATCGCCTCGCCGATCGAACCGAATCCGGCGCGCGGTGCGTACGGCCCGGTCTGCCCGTAGCCCGTCACCCTGGTGATGATCAGACCGGGGTTGGTCTCCCACAGCACCTCGGGGGCCAGCCCCCAGCGCTCCAGCGTGCCGGGCCGGAAGTTCTCCACCAGGATGTCGGCGGTGTCGATCAGCTTGCGGAGCAACTGCTGTCCCTCGGGCGAGCGCAGATTGCAGGTCACCGACTTCTTGTTCCGGGCCACCACCGGCCACCACAGGGACTTGCCGTAGGGCTTCTCCCGACCCCACTCCCGCATCGGATCGCCCCGACCCGGGTCCTCCACCTTGATGATCTCGGCGCCGAAGTCGCCCAGTAACTGCCCGCAGAACGGCCCGGCCAGCAGTTGCCCGAGTTCGATCACCCGCAGATCGGCCAGCGGTAGCTCCGTCACGCCTGCTCTCCGCTCGTTCCTCGCGGATTGCCGGCAACTGGCCCATGATTCGCTCGCTGGCGCTCGCTCATGATGTTTGTTCCCGCCGGATATGTTGGGCTGGCAGCATTGTCGCTCGCGCGTTGTACAGATGCGAGCGCATCACGGCATTCGCCCAGTCCGCATTGCCGACCCTGGCGGCCGCCACGATCTCAATGTGATGCGCCAGGCTGCGGGCCAGCGCGGCCGGCGAGTAGTTGTGGAAGTTCTGGTTGACCACCGAAGCGTGGGTGACGGCGAGCAGTGATGAGGCGAGTGCCGGGTTCGCCGCCCGGTTGATCAGCATCCGGTGGAACTGCCGGTTGAGGTGCACGATCCCATCGAGATCCTGGCTGCGGCCGGGCTTGCCGAGGCCAACCATCCGCTGCGCCAGGTTGTCCAGGTCGTCCAGATCCGACATCGGTGAGCCGGGGAACGGCCAGGCCGACCGCGTAGGGCTCCAACCTCAGTCGCAGCTCGAAGATCTGTTCCAGATCCTCGTCCGACCACCGCGCCACCCGGGCGCCCCGGTTGGGCACGAGATCGACAAGCCCCTCGGCGGCCAACCTGGACAACGCCTCTCGCACCGGCGTGCGCGAAACATCAAGCCGGGTAGCCAGTTCCGCCTCGCCCAACTTGGCGCCCGCGGGCAGCGAGCCGGCCAGGATCAGCTCGCGCAGCATTGCGGTCGCATTCTTCGAGGCCTGAGCCACGGGGCCCCTCTCTCAGCGCTGGATTGCATGCAATGCTGGCACAGCTGCGGCGACATCGACAAGACTTCGCCCCAAGTTGTATACATAGTCCGGTGGATATCGTCGAAGTTGCCCCACGGGACGGACTGCAGAACGAGTCTGCGGTGCTGTCGACGGCCGCCAAGCTTCGGCTGATCGATGGACTGGTCGCGGCCGGCGCCGAGACGTATCGAGGCCACCAGCTTCGTTCACCCCAGGCTGGTCCCCCAGATGGCCGACGCGGAGGCGGTCGCGGCCGGGACTGCCGCGCGGTCAGGTGTCCTGGATCGGGCTGGTGCTGAATCATCGCGGCCTGGATCGGGCCATCGCCGCCGGGATGGACGAGGTCAACATCGTCGTGGTGGCCAGCGACACCTTCAGCCGCCGCAACCAGGGCATGTCGACCGCCGACTCGATCGCCTCCTGGCACCAGCTCGCCCGGCAGGCCGCAGCGGCCGGCGTGCGCACCACGCTGACCGATCGCGGCGGCCTTCGGCTGCCCGTTCGAAGGTGAGATAGCCCCGGAGGTCGTGCTGTGACGTCCTGACCAGGTGCCTGGAGGTACCGGCCGACGAGGTCGCACTGGCCGACACCATCGGCGTCGGTGTGCCGGCCCAGGTACATGCCCTGGCCGACGTTGCGGCGTCCGCTGCGCCCGGTATTCCGCTGCGCTGGCACTTCCACAACACCCGAAACACCGGCTATGCCAATGCGATCGCCGCGATCGACCGCGGTGCCAGCGCGCTGGACGCCAGCGTCGGCGGCATCGGAGGCTGCCCGTTCGCGCCGGCGGCCACCGGAAACATCGCCACCGAGGACCTGCTCTACCTGCTGCACCGTTCGGGAATCCCGACCGGCATCGACCCCGAGATACTGATCGAGGTCCTGCCGGACCTGCGAGCGGGAAATCGGCCATACGGTGTCCGGGCAGCTCGGCCGGGCCGGCTGGTTTCCCGGCCCGCGATAACATTCCGCGGGTGACGGCCGCGGGCTACGACATCGATCAATGGGCGAACTTCTTCGTCGCCACCGCCGGTGCTGCCGCCGCGCTGACCGGCCTGCTGTTCGTCGCGATCTCGATCAATCTGACCCGCATCCTGGAGTTGCCCCGGTTGCCCGGTCGGGCCGGGTCCACCCTCGGGGTGCTGGTGGCGCTACTGATCACCAGTTGTTTCGCGCCTGGCTCCAGACCAGCCCGATGTCGTCCTGGGAATCGAGTTCGGTGTGGTCGGCGCACTGGTTGTCATCCAGGCAGCGGTCGCGTTGGGTCGGCACCGCCGATGACGCCGACACCATGTTGCACTCCACCTACCAGCTGATCGTCGGACTGATACCGGGAATTGCCCTCACCGTCGGGGGCTGTCAGCCTCGCGATCGGCGCCGGTGGCGGACTGTTCTGGACCCTTGCCGGCGTGGTTGCCGGGTTCGCGGTCGGCGTCCTCAACGCCTGGGTGCTGCTGGTGGAGATCAACCGCTGACGTTGCCTCGCTGGCAGACTGGGCCGATGAACTCGCCACGTTCGGCCAACGGCATCACCGTGATCGGATCCGGCTCGGCCACCGCTGCCGTCGACCGGGTCTCCATAGCCCTTGCCGTCGAGGTTGTTCGGGCCGAACCCGGTGACGCCTTTGCCGTCGCCTCGGTGACCGCGACCCGGCTGCTGGCGATCCTCGCCGACGACGGCGTCGATTCCCGCGCGGTGCGCACCTCGGATCTGACCCTTGGCCCTCGCACCGAATATGCCAATGGTCGGCAGCAGGTGCTGGGCTACCAGGCCGGACAACGATTGACCGTCACGCTCGACGGATTGCACGGGATCGAACGGCTGCTCGGGGATGTCGCCTCGCTCGGCGGCGAAGGCGTCCGCATCGACGGTGTCTCGTTGACCGCCGGCCACCCGGAACAGGCACTCACCCTGGCCAGGCAGGCGGCCTTCGAGGATGCGAAGGTCAAGGCGCAGCAGTTCGCGGAATTGGCCGGCCGGTCCTTGGGCCGGGTGCAGTGGATCGACGAACGCAGTTCGAACGGTGGCGGGCCGCGGCCGATGATGGCAAGGGCGGCGATGGCCGAATCGATGCCGGTTGCGACCGGCGACGCCGAGATCGCCGTCAGCGTCACGGTTCAGTGGGAGTTCGCCGACTGGGGATCCGGACTGAGAATTCGGCAACCCCTGACCACGGTCCATCGCTCGCCGGCGGCCAGCCGGTCCAGCACCAGCCGCTGCAGCGAGGAATCCCTGGGGTAGCCGATCCAGGTCGTCCAGGCTGCGCTGACCAAAGGTGAAATACACGGCGTCCAACTCGTCGTCCCGCGGGTCGCCGACCGGGGTGAACAGTCGCGCGAAGGCCACCACATTCGATGTCGGCGGCAGGTGTTCGGCGAGATAAGGATCAAGCAGCCATGATTCGCACACCGCGGTGGTCACCGGCTGGTCCGGAAAATGCCGCGCGAAGAACGTCGCCGCGGTGTCGAAAGAAGCTTCGACCGCAGCGGGCGTGAGCGGTCCGGACTCCGGTATGTGGACGTCCAGCACCCAGCTGCCCTGCTCGCGCTTCAGGTCGAATTGCAGGCGTCCCAATTCGTACATGCTGCCGGTCAGCACCACGCTCGGCCAGTTCGGTGCATCCAGGCCGACCATGCCGGTGTGCCTGCGGTGCAACCTCAGGTGCCGGCCGACGTCGGACAGCGTCGCGGCGACCACGACGTCTGGGATGCCGCGCCTGATCATCCAGTCGGCCACCGCCGGACCGGCGGCCAGATAGGCCGCCACCCACACCGGGTTCGGCGCGTCCGCCGTCAGCCGGTCCAGCCGGGAAAGTGCCTATCCTGGCAATGATCTCACCCGCCAGTCGACCGGCGAGGGCTTGCTCGTCGGCGGTCAGCCCGGCCAGCAGTCCGTCACCTCGGCCCTGGTCCGGGATCGAGGTCGAGCAGCCGCGCCGTCTCGTCATCGAGAATCATTGCAGCTCCTCGAACTCCACCCGGTGACTGCTTCCGCTGGACGCAAAATCCAAGAGCGCCAACGCCTCCCGCTCGATCTCCGCCTTGTCTGCGCGGGTCAGTCAGCGCAGCGGCCGTACCGTCAGGGTTTCCTTGCCATCACCCGGGACGGTTCGCCAGATCGCCCGGACGAATCCGTCCAGCAGCACGGTGCCGCCGACCTGGCCGCCCCTGGTGAGGACGAACGGGCGGTCACCGTCCTCGATGATCCTGGTGCGATCGGCATGCGAGAGCAACGTGTTGTCGTACTCGGGCAGCAGTCGAACGGGCGCCGGGGTGTCCGGATCCGGCAGGATTCCGTCCGGCACGTCGACCAGGGTTCGTCCGCGGTCGTCGGTGAGCCACACCAGCTCGTCACGCATCCGTTCCAGGGTGGCCTTGATGCCGCGGAGCCCGGACCAGGTGGCGATGTCGGTGGCGGTTGCCGGGCCGAAGGCGCGCAAGGTAACGCAGGATCAGCCGCGCCGGATCGCGGTCGTCGGCCACCGGTTGGCCGAGCCACGCACTCGGCCGGCACGTGCACGGTCGGCGCCGGATTGCGCCACCGGCCACGTGGCGGAACCTGCACCAGCGCAACATGATTGCGAACCGCGATGGCCAGCGCGTGCGGGGTCGCCCGGGGGAATTCCAGCGCCAGTTTCTCGCCGAGTTCGGCCAGGGTCAGCGGCTGCGCGCAGCACAGCTCGCGGCCACGGGCGACGACGGCAGTCGATGTTCACCCACCGCAGGGACTTGAAGGCCGGCGCCGTCAGCTCCCGGTCGAGCACCGGTTGGACGACGGGCCGCAGCTCGAGTGCATCCTGCGCGGTGAGCAGGTGGACGGTCGCGCGGAGGGCCGCGACGCGGACCAATGTGCGGTTGTCGATCAGTGTCGTCGATGTCGGTATGTCGGATTCCGGCCAGCCGGGACCACAGCCCGACGTGCGGTGGATCGGGTCGCTGGGCCTGCAGTCCCACCAGGTGTCGGACCGCCGGCTCGATCGGCATCCTGGCCCGGACCAGCAGCATCTGCCGGGCGAGCAGTGCCCGGTTCAGACCCTGTTGGGTCAGCATGGTGGGCAGCTCGTTGGGTCAGCATTCAGCCGGGGGGACCTGCGCAGCCAGGCCCTGGATCGCCGCGGTGAAACAGTCCATCGGCGGGGTCACCAGACCCGCGCCGACCTGACCCGTGCCGGGGATCCGGCCCGGCCATCCCGGTGTTGATCTGCGGCAGAATGCCGGTCCGGAGAACCCTGGTGACGTCGATACCCGTTGGTGCGCCGCGGAACTCCAGGATCGGCACGGCGAACGCCGGGTTCTCCGATTCGGTGATCTCGTACATCCGGCCGGTCACCGCGAGGGCGTCCGGCACGGACCCACCGACGAACCGGACGATCGCCGGTGCGGTCGCCATCACCATGCCGCCGATGCCCATCGTCTCGGCGATGGCCGAATCGCCGATGTCGGGGTTCGCGTCGTCCGGCCCGAACCCGGCCAGGAACAAGTCCGTTCGGGTACAACGCCGGACCGGTGAACCACTCGTCGCCGGTGCCCGACACCCGGATCCCGAAGTCGGTGCCGTTGCGGCACATCGCAGTCACCACGGTGCTGCCCGGAATGCCCGCTGCCGCGTCACCCATCAGCTTGCCGGCCGGCATCACCAGATTGAGGAAGAAGTGGTCGTTCCCCGCGACAAACCTTGCCACCGCTGCGACGTCGCTCGGTGGCAGGCCGGAATCGATCAGCGCCGGCAGTATTTCGCGGAGGAACATCAGGGTGCCGGCGCGGTTGCGGTTGTGGCCCTCGTCGCCCATCTGCACCATCTGGCCGATGATGGCGGTGATATCGATCGGGCCGGCCGCGCGCACCGCGATCGCCAGTGCCGGGCCGAGGATGTCGGCCATCCATCGCAGCCTGGTGATCACCTCGGCGGAGTAGGCACCGTAGCGCAGCACCTTGCCAAGGCCCTCGTTCAGCGAGCAGAACGACCGCGCCCCGGTCGCCTCGTCGGCCAATTCGAACAGCCACATGGACGGGGAGATGACGCCGGCCATCGGTCCGACGGCGTGCCGGTCATGGCAGGGCCCGAGGCTGATCCCGGCCCCGGATTCGAGCCTCGCGGTCGCCTCGGCCTCGTCCGCTGCCAGTCCCTCGAAGATCATGGCGCCGATCAACGCGCCGCGCAGCGGACCGGACGCCTCGCTGAATTCGATCGGTGGGCCGGCGTGGCAGAACTCCCCCGGCATCAGCCCCAGCGCTTCGGCGGCCGGTCTGACGTCGACGAGCGTCGCCCGAACGGCCAGCATCCGGTTGGCCGCCTCGGCGTTCGCCGCCGGCCGTCGAGGATCGGCCAAGCACGGTGCGGAGTGCAGCCGGAACCGCTGCGGCATCCGGCGTGTCGAGCATAGTCGGCCGGAAGTCGACGGTGACGACACTCACCGCCTGCGATCGCAAGGCGTCGGCAAGCAGGTCGATTCCCGCGCAGATCACCGTGCCGGTGCCGGCCAGCAGATCGGGCGCGTCGTTCGTCGACCCGACCGGGCTCGGCAGGGGCCGGCTCCCGGCCGCCCCGGCCGCCCTGGCCGGATCGACAGTGCTGGTCGTTTCTCCCGCGTTTGGCCTCCCGCCCGCGAGCACAGCGGCGGCCCGGGCAGCCGCGGCATTCGAGGCGAACACCTGTGCACCGGCGCCGGCCAACGCGACCGCCTGTGCTTGCCTGTCCTGCGGATCCGCGGCTGTCCCGCACAGTCGCGACAACGACGGCCAGTGACCGGCCAGCGGCCGCCGCGGTGGCTATTGCTGCGGCAATGGCAGGCGCCAGGTTGCCGGCGGGGTCGGGATCGGCCGCCAGGCCGAGAACGACGTCGAGCAGCAGAACGGCGACATCCGGATCGGCGGCCTGCTGCGCCAACAACTCCAGTCGCAGCGTCGGGTCGATCATCGGATGCGGTCGGCCGGCCGTGAAGGCGTCGTCGCCGAGGTCGACGATCGCGTGGCCGAGCCCGGAGAGTCGTGGAAGCCCCTGTCGCCGTGGGACGTTCGACTCGATCCGGCCGAGGAGCGGTGCTGCCACCGCGCTCGCCTCGGTGGCCAGGGTGCCGCCGGAGTACAGCCCGCGCAGCGCGCCGGCCGGCCGTTGACCGGCGGGGGCGCCGTCGGTCGGTGGCGCCCACACCGGCCAGCCGGGCGCCGGCAGTTTCAACGTCACGAGCACCTGCTCGACACCCATCGTGATATCGGGTTGTCCCTGGCCGATCAGGATCATCGTGACCGGCGTGCTCAGGGCCGAGGCCAGTGCGCTGATGGTGGCCGCCGTGGCGGGGTGCGGCGGCTTGGAGATCAGCACGATGTGGTCGGTGGCCGGGTCTTCGTCCAGCATCCGTAGGGCAGTCACCGCACTGCGTCCGGCCACCGCCTCCGAGAGATCCCGGCCGCCGAGCCCGAGAACCTGGGAGACCGCGACCCCCGCGTCATCCAGCAGGCAGGTGAGTTGTTGCGCGCCGGTGCCGGATGCCGCGATGACCCCAACCCGCGGACCGGATTCGTTCCCCCGCAATACGTTGGCAAAGCCGAACCCGATACCCGAGATGATCGCGGTACCGCAGTCCGGGCCCATCACCAGCAGTCCGCGCGCTGCTGCGGCGTCCTTGATGGCGATCTCGTCCGCAACAGAAACATTGTCCGAGAAGATCATCAGGTGCCGGCCGGCGTCGATCGCGTCCATCGCCTCGCCGAACACCGCCGCACCGGGCAGCGACAACAGCACCAGCGCCGCGTCCGGGTACGCCGTTGCCGCCGCCCGAACAGTTCGAGGCGCCGCCGCGGCCCCGGGAGCCGAAGCCGGAACAATTCGGGTGGTCAGTGCAGTCTCGATGGATGCGACGGCCGCCTGGACGGCAACCTCGTCGGCGCCGTTGATGGTGATCAACAGGTCGTTGGGTCCGGCGCCGGCGGGAATCGAGAAGCCCAGTCCGGCAGCGAGTTCGAGGTTCAGCGGGGTGGCCATGGCGATCTGGGCCGCGGAAATCCCGGGCGCCGATGCCGCGGTCTGCGAGAGCCGGAGCAGGGTCACCGAGTCGTGGTAGACGCCTCGCCGTACCGAGACATATTGCGCCCGCATCGCAGTCCCATCCCCAGCCCCATTGCCAGACCCGTGGCCAGGTCAGCGCCGCTGGTGTGCCCGATCGACAGTAGCCGGTGGACGGCAGCCGGGACCTGACGACCCGTGTGCACGGCTCGCAACACACTGATGGCCTCGACACAGGCATGCCCGGCGGCGGCCAGTCGCAGCAGATCCGCGGACAGCACCGTGGTTCGGTCCAACACACGGTGGAGGGCAGATCCAGCGATAGCGTCCGCAAGTTCGGGGCGGCCGATGGCGTGCAGCCCGACCATCAGTCCGGCCAGCACATCGTCGCCACCGGGGGTCAGGCCCGTCCCCAATCCGACGAGGGCACGCACCGCAGTCTCGGCGTCGCCCGCCAGCAGGCTGCGCTCGAGGTGACCAACTGCCGTCAGTGGGACGCCCCGCACCGACCCGGCCGCCGCGCTCCGCAGCAACTCCACGCCGGCAGCGGCCGGCGCCACCTTGACCACCTGACTGTTCCATCGCCGCACCACCGAGATCTGCAGCCGGCCGATCTGGATCGAGCCGCCGCCGACCGTCACCCGGTCACCGGGACGGTGCCGGCCGAGATCGGGCAAACCGCCGAGCAGCACCCCGTTGGGCACCCGCGTGGCCATCGGACCGAGCAGGGAAAGCGCCAACGGTCCACCTGCACTGTCCAGTCCGACGATCACCGCCTGCGAAAAGGAGCCAAGGACGGCGCCGGTCACCATGGGGCCGGCGACCAGCGGGTGCACCGCGGACGCCGCCGCGGCCGGAACGGTCATGACCGGCCGCGCGGCTGCCATTGATTCGCCCGCTCTCCACGTGCGGCCTTTGTCGGCCGCTTCGGTGGTCCTGCTGGTCCGGGTGGTCGTCGTCCTTGCCCGCATGATCCACCGTGCACCTTCTACCGGTCCAGGTGGGCGACCACTGAACTGCACCTTCGACGAACTGATGCCCGGCCCGATCAGCTCACGAAGTATGCCGCGCGCTCAACCGCTCGCTCGCAGGCGGGCGCCCGTCAGTCGACGGGTCCCGCTCTCACGGGGTCGGATGACTCGGGCAGGGGTCCGCACTCGATCTGATCCGCCCGGCCGATTCGTCCGCTGGGTAGATCTGGGTGATCTCCAGAATCGCGTCAACACTCTCCGGGGTTGCTCACCCGGTGCGTGCCGACCTCGGTGAAGGCCTGTCCCGCGGTGAAATGGTCGATTTGGCAGCCGGTCTGCCGATCCACGCTGCCCGAGGTCACAACGGCTACCACAATTCCCGGGTGCGAGTGCCAGCCGGAATAGGATCCCGGGGCGTAGCGCAGGGTGAATGCGGTGACAAGGCTCGACGATTTCGTCTTCAGTTCGACCTTGTCCTGCTTGATATCGGTCCGACCGTCAATGGTGCCGCTTGAGCTCTTCTCGGTGGAAATGATTCGTTCGGGTGTAGGTTTGCTTTGGTCCGTCGCGGAGGCGATAGATCCCATCGTAAGGCAGCTGAGCACAACAACACCTGCTGTCACAACGGCCTTCAACCTGAGCTTCACCGGATACCTCTTTCGTCGTGTGGCACGGATCCATGCATACATTCACCCTTTTCGGCGGCCGACCGCCTATGGAGATATTTATGGGCAAGGCACAATGGGTCGGTACCGCCATCCTGGTGAAACCCAGGACCAATGACCGATCCGCACCGCGTCTGGTACGAATTCTGATCATTGGACGCTAGGTTTGGCTAACCTTGCGAATCTGCGACGCTTCCCTGCCATTCCCATTTGTTAGTGCCTGCTTTGCAAAGAGCGTTTTCCTTGTGGGGCCTAATGGGTGAACGAGCAACCCCGGCGGGCCGACCTGCTACCCGGGGCCAGACACCCGCGCGCGGCACCCGACCCCGACAGGCCGGCCCGAACTAGGGAAAGATCGTGGGATGAAGCCCGCCCCGTTCACCTGGCACGGACCGGAGTCTGTCGCCGAAGCGACGGCGGTGCTGGCCCAACTCGGGTCTGATGCCAAGGTCCTCGCCGGTGGGCAGTCGCTGATCCCGGTGCTGGCGATGCGGTTGGCCGAGCCGGCGCACCTCGTCGACATCAATCGGCTTGGCATGCTGGATGCCGTCGCCAGCTCGCCCGCCGGCGTGCGGGTCGGAGCGCTGGCCCGTCACACCCGCGTCGAACACGACGCCGACGCGGCGCAGAGTCCAGCCCCTGCTGCGGCAGGCGCTGCGGATGGTGGCACACCCGACAATCCGGAATCGCGGGACAACTGTCGGATCCCTTGCCCATGCTGACCCTGCAGGTGAGATGACGGCGGTCCTCGCGCTGTGTGGTGGAACGGTCACGGCGGTCTCGGCACGGGGCGAGCGGGAGATCGATGCCAACGACTTCTTTCGCGGACCGCTGGAATCGGCGCTGGACCCCGATGAGCTTGCGACCCAGGCATTCTTCCCGGCCCTGCCGTCCGGGGCTGGTTCGGCGTTCGTCGAGATCTGCCCGCCGGCATGGCGATTACGCGCTCTGTGGGGTGGCGGCCATCGCCGAGCTGGCCGGCGACGGTGCTGTGCTGTCGCTGCGTTGCGGATATTTGTCGGTGAGCGACACCCCGCTGGTGATCGATCTGACCGAGGCCTGGCGAGGCGGCGAGCAGGACGCCGCCGAGCAGGCTCGCGCGGCCGTCGATCCGCAGTCCGATCTGCACGCAACTGCCGACTACCGCCGGCACCTGGCCGGCGTGCTGACGATCCGCGCTGCACAGCAGGCGATCTCGGCGGCCGAACGGGGTGATCGGGCGGCATGACGGAAGCAGTCGACGCGGGCGAGACCCGACACGACGTGCCCCTGACGGTGAACGGCACGCATCGCTCGGCCCGGGTACCCGCCCGTCGCACCCTGGCCGATTACCTGCGGCACGACCTTGGCCTGACCGGAACACATGTCGGTTGCGAGCACGGAGTCTGCGGGGCTTGCACGGTGCTGCTGGACGGTGCTCCGGTCCGGTCCTGTCTGGTGTTCGCAGTTTCGGTGGCCGGCCATGAGGTCACCACAGTCGAGGGACTCGGCACACCGGCGCCGGCCGGCAGCAGCGCCGGACTTTCCCCAGTGCAGCGCGCCTTTCATGAATGCCACGCGCTGCAATGCGGATTCTGCACTCCAGGCTTCCTGACCACCGTGACGGCCTGCCTGCGGGACAATCCCGCGCCCACCAGGGCGGAGGCCATTGAAATGATCGCCGGAAACTTGTGTCGCTGCACCGGCTATCAAAATATCGTCGACGCGGTCATGCGGGCCGCCGAACTCACCGACCACGCCGGCGGCGAGCGATAATGGTCTCCCGGTATATCGGCAAGCCCGTCCGTCGCGTCGAGGATCTGCGACTGATCACCGGTAACGGCCGGTACACCGACGACATCGGAACCGACTCCAACGCCCTCGAGGCGGCGTTCGTCCGTTCGCCGCACGCACACGCGCGGATCGGCGACATCGATGTCACCGACGCACTGGACATCGAGGGTGTCGTCGCGATCTACACCTACGAGGATCTCGAGGGGCCCGCCGCGGAACCGCTGCCGGTGCTGATTCCGCACCCTCACCTGCACGCGCCGAGGACCGGGTACGCACTGGCCAAGGACACGGTGAACCACGTGGGCGAGCCGATCGTCATGGTGGTGGCCGAGAACCGCTATCTGGCTGAGGATGCTGCCGCGCGGATCAGGGTCGAATACGACCTGCTACCGGCCGTCGTCGGGATCCCGGCCGCCCGGGCCGCGACAGATGCCGTCCACGCAGACATCCCGGACAACATCGCGGCGCATCTCGTCCAGCAGGTCGGCGACGTCGACGCCGCATTGCTGACCGCGCCGCACCGGCTGGAATTCGACCTGACCATTTCCCGGTCCTGCTCGATGCCGCTGGAGGGCAAGGGCGTCTATGCCAGGTGGGACGCGGACGACCGCAGCCTGCGGGTGTATTCCTCCACCCAGGCCGCGACGTCGGTACGGGCCGCGATCGCCGCCAAACTGGGCCTGCCGCTGCCGAAGGTGGAGGTCATCGCGCCGGACGTCGGCGGCGGCTTCGGGGTCAAGATCATGCACCCTTGGCCGGAGGAAATCGTGGTACCGATGGCCGCGATGCGGCTGGGCCGGCCGGTGAAATGGACCGAGGACCGCCGGGAGCACTTCATCTCCTCCGCCCACGAGCGCGGGCAGGAACAACACATCACGGTCGGTTTTGATGATACCGGCAGGATTCTCGCGCTCGACGTCACGTTCTGGCACGACAATGGGGCCTACACGCCCTACGGCATCATCTGCCCGATCGTCACCTCCACCCAATTGCTCGGCCCCTACAAACCAGGTGCCTATCGGGTGGAATTCTTCTCGGTCTACACCACAACCGTCATCGTCACGCCCTATCGCGGCGCCGGGCGGCCGCAGGGCGTGTTCGCCATGGAACGCACCATGGACCGCATCGCGGACACCCTGGGGCTCGACCGGGCCCAGGTCCGCGCCGCCAATTTCATTCAACCCGATGAGTTCCCGTTCGATCAGGGGCTGATCTTCCAGGACGGCCGGCCACTGATCTACGATTCCGGCAACTACCCCGCCCAGCTCGAGATGATCAAGGACATGATCGAGTGGGACAATTTCGAACAACTCAGAGCCGACGCCGCCAGGGACGGCCGGCTGCTGGGCATCGGGATCGGCTGCTACGTCGAGGGAACCGGGCCGGGACCGTACGAGGGTGCACATATCCAGGTGCTCACCGACGGCAGCGTCGAGGTCGCTATCGGGCTGACCTCGCAGGGGCAGGGACACCAAACGGTTTTCGCGCAGATCGTCGCCGACGAATTGGGGGTGCCCTTCGACACGGTGCGGGTCACCACCGGTGACACCCGCCGGTTCGCCTACGCGGTCGGCACCTTCGCCTCCCGAGCCGCCGTGATGTCGGGTTCCGCGGTCGCCCTCGCGGCCCGGGCGGTCAAGGCCAAGGCCCTCAAGGTGGCGGCCGAGGCGTTGGAATGCGCGGAGTCCGATCTGGAGATCATCGACGGTGTCGTTGCGGTGAAGGGCAATCCGACAGCCTCGATCCCGCTCGGCCAGGTATCGGTGCTCTCCAACCCGCTGCGTTACGCCTTCGACGAGGCGGCCAAGGCCGCGACCCAATTCGCCCGGCCGGCCGACCCGAATGTGCCGCCGGTCGCCGAGGGGGAGGCGCCGGGCCTCGAGTCGCGGGATTACTACTCGCCGCCGCGCAGCACCTTCGCCTCCGGGATGCACGCCGCGATCGTCGAGATCGACTCGGACACCAGCGAAATCATCATCAACAGATACTGCGTTGTGCACGACTGCGGCACCCTGATCAACCCGATGATCGTCGAAGGACAGGTGCACGGCGGGGTGGCCCAGGGCATCGCCGGCGCGTTGTACGAAACCCTGGCCTACGACGAGCACGGGCAATTGCTGAACGCGTCGTTCATGGATTTCCTGATGCCCTATGTCACGGAAATCCCGGCCAGGCTGGAACTCGGGCACCAGGAGACCCCGTCCCCGTTGAACCCGTTGGGGATCAAGGGTGCTGGTGAGGCCGGCGTGATCCCGGTGTCGGCGGTGATCGCCTCGGCGGTGGAGGATGCCATGGGCTTCCGGATCACCGCGATGCCGCTGAATCCCAGCGCGTTGTTCGACCTGCGCAGGGAATTTGCGGCCGGGCGACATCGAACCAACGATGAAGGGACTCGCGCGGGAATGAAGATCTCCGGTTCCTCGGTCTTGCACGCACCTCCGGAGCGGGTGTGGGCGGCGATCACCGATCCCGCGGTATTGTCCGCCGTCATACCGGGTTGCGACGTGCTGACCCCGATCGCGGACAACCGGTTCGCGCTCACCGTGACGCTGGGAGTTGCCTCGATCAAGGGTGTGTACGCCGGCGAGGTGTCATTCTTCGATATGGCGCAACCAACGTCGTTGATGATGCGCGCCAACGGCTCTGGCGGTCCCGGCACCATCGACACCACGGTCAGGGTCGATCTGGTCGTGCTCGCCGACGGCAGCACCAGGATCGACTACGACGCCGACGCGGTGGTGGGTGGCATGGTCGGTGGGGTGGGTCAGCGGGTGCTGTCCGGGGTGGCGAAGAAAACGGCTCGACTGTTTTTTGCGGCGATCGACGACGTGCTCGTTGGCACCCGGCAGGTGCCCGCCGCCACCCCGCGGACGCTGATCGAACCCATCCGCGTCCTCCAGCAACCAGCGGAGTCGGCTGCCACCGAACCGGCCCGGTCGGACCAACGGCAGCTGGTCGGCGCCGCCGTGTTCGGCGCGCTGTCGATGTTGATCGGTGTTCTCGTCGGCGTCCGCATCGGTCGTCACCGGGGCTGAGAATCCCGGAGGTCACCTGATGCGCTGCACCGCGAACTCACACCGCGGTTCTGCGATGACCGATTGTGCTTCCACCAAACGGATCTCGCGTGATCCGGACATGTGTGTCGCCGCCAGAATTCCGTAGACCGACGAGGCGACCCTGGCCAGCGCGACCTCGATCCCGGACGAGAGGTGGGCCAGGAACAGCGCGGCCGTCACGTCCCCGGCGCCGTTGACCTCGAGGGGCAATCGCGGTGTCCGCACCAGGTAGGCGCCGGTGGAATCCACCGCGACCATGCCGATCTCGTCGGCGCGCACCCCGGCACCCGCCACGGACGTCACCAGCACGGTGGTCGGCCCGGTCGCGCGAACGGTGTCGATCGCGGCGAGCAGACCGTCGCAGCTGCGAAATCTGCTCCGCCGGCACTCCGGCGAGGTAGCGCCAGTTCAAAGGCGTTGGGAGTCACCACATCCGCGACGGGAACGACTCGATCACGGATCAGCTCCGGAACACCGGGCAGCACAAACATGCCCCGGCCGACGTCGCCCATCACCGGATCGCAGCAGTACCGGACGGCCGGATTCAACGAACGAATCCGCTTGACGGTCGACAGCACGACCTCGGCAACCCCCGGCGAACCCTGATAGCCGGTCAGCACGGCGTCGATGCGGTCGAGCGCGCCGCGCTCGAACATCCCCTCGATCACGTCTGCGATGACGGCCGGCTCCAGCACCGGGCCGCGCCAGGCGCCGTAGCCGGTGTGGTTGGAGAAGTGCACGGTGATCACCGGCCACACCTCGTGACCCAGCCGTTGCAGCGGAAACGTGGCGGCCGAGTTCCCGACATATCCGTAGGCAACCGACGACTGGATGGACAGGATCCGCATGCGGCAAAGCGTAGGCGGTGCCACACTGCTGGGGTGATCCCGTCGACGACCGTCCACCCGGCGTTGACGCTGCCAAGAGAGCAGCTGTCCGGCCGCATCCAGCACACCCTGATCGGCCATGCGATCACCGAACGCCAGGTCCGATCACACGTGCAGGAGACGCTCGAGCACGGCTTCGACGCCGCGATCGTGCCGCCCTGCTGGGTTGCCGCCGCCCGGGATGAACTGCGCGGGACGGTCGCCCGGATCGGCTCGATCGTGGACTACCCCAACGGATCTGCGATGACCTCGGTGCGGGTGGCCGAGGTCAGGGCGCTGGTCGATGCCGGGGTGGACGAGCTTGATGCCACGGTCAACGTCGGCTTCCTGCTGTCCAGTCGGATACCGGAGTTCGCCGCCGACATCGCCGCCGTCGTGGCCGCCGCCGAACCGGTCGGCGTCAAGTTGATGCTCGAGCTGCCGATGCTGAACACCCGACAACGGGAGCAGGCGGTGACGGCCGCCATTGACGCCGGTGCGGCCTTCGTCTCCATCGCGTCAAGGGGATCGGTCGGCATCGCCGATCCCGCAACGATTGCCTACCTGCGCAAGGCAGTACCCGCCTCGATCGGGGTCAAGGCGTCGGGCGGGGTGAAGACGGTGGAACAGGTCAGGGCGTTGCTGGCCGCCGGCGCCGACCTGATCGGAACCTCCGCCGGTATCCATATCGTTACCGGCGTCGGCGCCGTCCGAGGCTCGCTGTACTCGTATTGACCACTTTCAACTGGTGAAATCGAGAAGCGTCACCCGGCTGGTGGAACCGCTCCCATTCGGGTGGCGCAGTGTCGCTGCGTCATGTTCACCTGGGTTTACATTGCCAAACGTGTGATGGAGCGACTTCGTTGGGGCACTTACCAAAATGTGACCTGTGATGCGATTGACACGGCGAGTTGCGCTCCATAGTTTGTGTGACCACCGTACTTGTGCATGTCGACCGTGTGATCGACAGGTAAACCGGCCCCTCCGTTCGGCAGGGGCTGTCTCATCAGAGAGGGAAATGTCCATGCGCTTGAAGACCACTGCAGTACTCGGGTTGGTGGCAGCGGGCTCGCTGCTGCTGGCCGCCTGTGGTTCCAGTTCGACGGATTCCGCAAGCAGTGCCACCTCGGCCGCGACCAGCGCCGCCAGCGCTGCCGGCTCCGCAGCATCCAGCGCGGGCAGCGCGGGCAGTTCCGCGGCCAGCAGCGCGGCCGGCGCGGTCTCCGGCAAGGTCGGCGTCATCCTGCCGGACACCACCACGTCCGTCCGCTGGGAGACCCAGGACCGTCCCGCCCTCGAGGCGGCATTCAAGGCTGCCGGCGTCGATTACGACATCCAGAACGCCAACGGGGACAAGGCCGCGATGGCCACCATCGCCGATCAGATGGTCGCCAACGGCGCGACCGTGCTGGCAATTGTCAACCTGGACAACGAGTCCGGCGCAGCCATCCAGCAGAAGGCCAAGGCGCAGGGCGTCCAGACCATCGACTACGACCGGCTGACCCTCGGCGGTTCCGCCGACTACTACGTGTCGTTCGACAACACCGAGGTCGGCAAGCTGCAGGGCCAGGGACTTGCGGACTGCCTCGGCACCGGCGACAAGAACATCATCTACTTGAACGGCTCGCCGGACGACTCCAACGCCGCGCTGTTCAAGGCCGGTGCACACTCGGTTCTCGACCCGATCACCAGCTACAAGGTCGTCGGCGAGGCCGACACCCCCGGCTGGAAGGCCGATGTGGGCAAGACCCTGTACGAGGGCATGTACACCGCCGCAACCCAGGGCGGCGGCAAGGTTGACGGCGTCGTCGCCGCCAACGACGGGCTGGCCGGTGCTGTCATCAGCACCTTCCCGGCCAACGGCGTCATCCCGGTCACCGGCCAGGATGCCACCGCAGCCGGCCTGCAGGCCGTCCTCAAGGGTGACCAGTGCATGACCGTCCTCAAGGCCACCAGCAAGGAAGCCGGAGCCGTCGCCAAGGTGGCGATCGCGCTGGCCAACGGTGAGACCCCGGAAACCACCGGAACCGTTCGTGACGACACCGGTGGTCGCGACGTCGCCTCGATTCTGGAGACCCCGGAAACCATCACCAAGGCGAACGTGAAGGACGCGGTCGACGCGGGCGCTGTCACGGCAGCCGAGTTGTGCACCGGTGAGTACGCAGCACTGTGCACGGCGGCCGGCATCAGCTGACCTGAGGCTTTGCCGGGCCCGGAGGACGAGACTTTTGTCCTCCGGGCCCGGCGCACGTCATGTCCCCACCGCTGCGGTGGATCAACCCGGTTATCGAAGAAGGCAAGGAGAAGCCGATGACACAGCCGAGCGCGCCCATCCTGCAGTTGAAGGGGGTGAACAAGAGTTTCGGTGCGGTACAGGTCCTGCACGACGTCGACCTGGCGATCTACCCCGGGCAGGTGACGGCCCTTGTCGGTGACAACGGTGCCGGTAAATCGACATTGGTCAAATGCGTCGCGGGAATCTACGGCATCGACACCGGGGAATACTTGTTCGACGGAAACCCGGTGTCGGTCAGCAGTCCCCGCGATGCTGCCGCTCTGGGAATTGAGATCGTTTATCAGGATCTGGCGCTCTGCGACAACCTGGACATCGTGCAGAACATGTTCCTGGGACGCGAACCCAAGTCGGGCATCGTGCTCGATGAGGCGCAAATGGAAATCAAGGCCCGCGATACCCTGGCCTCGCTCTCCGTCCGGACCGTGACCTCGGTGCGGCAATTGGTCGCCAGCCTGTCCGGTGGGCAGCGCCAGACCGTGGCCATCGCGAAATCGGTTCTGTGGAATTCCAAGGTCGTCATGCTGGACGAGCCGACCGCCGCGCTGGGCGTCGCCCAGACCCGGCAGGTCCTCGACCTGGTCCGCCGCCTCGCCGACAACGGGCTGGGTGTGCTGTTGATCAGTCACAACATGAACGACGTCAAGGAGGTCAGCGACCGGATCAGCGCGCTGTACCTGGGGCGGGTGGCCGCGGATGTACCCGCCGCCGACGTCAGCACTCGCGAGATCATCGAGCTGATCACCACCGGCCGATCCGGCGAACACGGTCTGGCCAAGTCAGTTGCGGAGAGGTCGGCATGAGCGCCCCCGAAAAGCCAGATCTGGTCAAGCCGATCAGCGACGAGAAGGCACGTGGCATGTTCTCCGGCGACGCCGCCGGTCCGGTATCGCTCGGTGAGTACTGGAATCAGTACCGGAACAAGCTCCGCGCCGGCGATGTCGGTTCCCTACCAGCACTTCTCGGGCTGCTGGTGCTGTTCATCGTCTTCGCCCTCGCCTCACCGGCCGCCTTCCTCAGTACCTTCAACCTGGCCAACCTGATCACCCAGGCCGGTTCGATCTGCGTGCTGGCAATGGGTATCGGGTTCGTCCTGCTGCTCGGTCACATCGACCTGTCCGCCGGCGTGATCGGCGGTGTCGGTGCCGGCGTGATGGCCATGCTGATGCTCAAGCAGGGCTGGCCCTGGTACGCCGCGGTGGCTGCTGCGCTGATCATCGGCGTCCTGATCGGCCTGCTGACCGGCGTGCTGGTGTCGGCTGTCGGTATCCCATCCTTCGTCGTCACCCTGGCGACATTCCTTGCCTACCAGGGTGTGCTGCTCTGGATCATCGGTGACGGCGGCTCCGTGCCGATCCGGGACAAAGTGATCTTCGACATCTCCAACGGAAACATGCCGGTCCTCGTCGGCTGGATTGTGGTTCTCGGGTCGATAGCCGCCTACGCTGCGGTCAATCTGCTGGTGTACCAACGCCGCCGGGCAGCCAATCTGGTCACCGCCCCGCTGGTGATCATCGTGCTGCGCATCGTCGTGCTCGCCGTCGTGCTGATCATCGCCACCTACCTGCTCAGCCAGAACCGCGCACGCGGAAATGTTGTGCTGGAAGGCATCCCGTGGATCGCCCCGCTGGTCGGGATCCTGCTGGTGATCTGGACCTTTGTGCAGAACCGCACGGCCTTCGGGCGGCATGTCTACGCCGTCGGCGGCAACGCCGAAGCCGCCCGCCGGGCCGGTATCCGCGTCGGCTACATCACCATCATGTGCTTCATCATCAGCTCCGCCATGGCCGTGACCTCCGGCATCGTCGGGGCCTCCCGGCTCGCATCCGTCACTCCGGACGCCGGCGCCGGTAACACACTGCTGTACGCGGTGGCCGCGGCGGTCATCGGTGGCACGTCGTTGTTCGGCGGCAAGGGCAAGGCCCGGGACGCGATCATCGGTGGTCTGGTCATCGCCGTCATCGACAACGGCCTCGGCCTGCTCGGACTGCAGGCGTACATCAAGTTCATCATCACCGGCGTCGTCCTGCTGCTCGCTGCCAGCGTCGACGCGGTCAGCCGTCGTCGACGCGCCAGCGCCGGTCGGTAGCTGCATTCATCGGGTGCGGCTGCCACCTCGGCAACTATTGCGGGGTGGCGGCCGGTTCACCCAACCCCGATTCATCGACACACCGACACGTCGAAAGGCTCAGCAGTGCCAATCGCCGTTCGGACGCCCGGCGGATCCACTCCCGCCGACCAGGCCACCGTGCGCAGGCTCAATCTCGCCCTGCTGATGCGGAGCCTGGCCGACGGAGGTCCGCGACCGCGCGCGAGGTTGGCTGAGGACACCGGGTTGACCAAGGCAACGGTGTCCAGCCTGGTCGCCGAACTGATCGACCGCCGGCTGGTCACCGAGGGCACGATCGACCGCAGCGGACTCGGCCGCCCCAGCCGCGCCGTCGAGCTCGACCCGGCCTGGGTCCGGTTCGTCGGGATCGAACTCCAGGTGGACTACATCGCCGGCATGGTCCTTGACCTCGGTGGACGAATTCTGGCCCGGCGCAGGGTGCCTCGATCAATGGCGGAGCTCGGGCCGGCGAGGGCGTTGGGTGTCGTGGCGGATATGGCCCGTGACCTGGTCGGTGAATCCGGGAGTTCCGTTGAGCAGGTGCAGAGCCTGCACGTCGCCGTTCCCGGACTGGTCGACGCCGACGCCGGCATGCTGTCGTTCGCCCCGAACCTGCACTGGCGCGACGTCGACATCGTGCACACCCTGCTGGGCCGGCTGCAATGGCACGATGCGCGGATCGGGGTCGACAACGACGCCAACATGGGCGCCATCGCGCACTACGCCATCGGCAGCGTCTCCGGGACCGCCAACCTGCTCTTCATCGCCGGTGCCGTCGGCGTCGGCGCCGGAATGATCGTCGACGGTCGGATCGTCAGGGGCGCAGACGGTTTCGCCGGCGAAGTCGGACACATGACGGTCGGACCGACAGATCGCACCTGCGGCTGCGGGCGGCTCGGCTGCTGGGAGACCGGGGTCGGGCTGGCCGCCCTGCTGACCCTCGCCGCGGAACCCGGCGACCCGGTCCATGACGAGACCATCGACCTGGGAACAAGAATGGCCCAGCTGCGACAGCGGGCCGAGGCCGGCGATCGACGGGTCCTTGATGCACTCGCCGAGCAGGCCCATTGGCTCGGCATCGGTGTGTCCATCCTGGCCAACGTGTTGAATCCGGACACCATCGTGCTGGGCGGGCACTTCCCAGCGGTGCGCAAATACCTGGCGGAGCCGGTGATCGCGCAGGTGCGGTCCAGGATTCTGGCCGGGCCGGCGGCGATGTGCCGAATCGAGTTCTCCGAACTCGGTTTCGAGGCCGCGTCACTGGGCGCGGCGCATGCCGGGCATCGAGCAACTGATCGCAGACCCAACGTTGGCCACATTGCGGGAGGCATAGATGTCTGAAGCCCTGGTTGCGGGTATCGATTCGTCGACCCAATCGACCAAGGTGCTGTTGGTCCGAGCATCCGACGGGGTCGATCGTCGACGAGGCCTCCGCACCGCACCCGAACGGCACCGAGATCGATCCGCAGAAGTGGTGGGAGGCCCTGCAGCAGGCCGGTTCCGGACTGCTGGAGCGAGCTTCCGCGATCGCGGTCGGCGGGCAGCAACACGGGATGGTCGCCCTTGATGTCGACGGAGCCGTTGTCCGGCCCGCATTGTTGTGGAACGACCTGCGGTCGGCACCGCAGATTGCCGATGTCGTCGCACATCTCGGTGGTCCGCAGCGCTGCGCGGAGACGATCGGTTCGATTCCGCCGGCGTCGTTCACCGTCACCAAGTTGCGCTGGATGGCGCAGCACGAACCGGAGAACGCCGCGCGCACGGCTGCGGTGTTGTTGCCGCACGACTGGTTGACCTGGATGTTGGCCGGCGGGCCCGGATCTCGCGCGCCAGATGACCACCGACCACGGTGATGCCTCCGGTACCGGGTACTACTCGCCGGGCCGCCGGGAATGGCTGCCGGAGGTCGCACACTGGGCCCTGGGTCGATCAGCGGCGGATCCGCAGGTGCGCCTGCCCAGGATCGCGGCGCCGTCGGAAGTGGTCGGCCACACGGCCTCCGGTGTCGCGCTCGGCGCCGGCACCGGCGACAACATGGCCGCCGCAGTGGGTCTTGGCCTGCGCGAGGGTGATGTCGCCGTCTCGATCGGCACGTCCGGGACCGTCGTTCTGTGTGACGGACATGCCGGCGGCCGATCCGAGCGGTTCGGTCGCCGGCTTCTGCGATGCGACCGGCGACTACCTGCCGTTGGTGGCGACGGTGAACGCGGCTCGGGTGCTGGCGGTGGTGGGAGATCTGCTGGGCGTCGACCACGCGGAATTCGGCAGGCTCGCTCTGTCGGCTAGCGCCGGGTGCCGGCGGCCTCACCCTGCTGCCGTACCTGGACGGCGAACGAACCCCCAACCGGCCGCACGCCACCGGTGTCCTCAGTGGCCTGACATCGGCCGTCACCAGGGCCGACCTGGCCCGCGCCGCCGTCGAGGCGCTGCTCTGCTCGCTGGCCGATGCCGTTGACGCACTGGGCCTTTCGGAGCACGGTGGGTCACCGCGCCGGGTGCTGATGATCGGCGGCGCCGCGCGGAACCCAGCGATCCAGCAGCTCGCCCCGGCGATCCTGGGGCTCGACGTCGAGGTGCCGCCGCCCGGCGAATATGTCGCGCTCGGGGCCGCCCGGCAGGCTGCTTGGGCGCTGGCCGGGACACCGCACCCGCCGGTCTGGCCGGCCGCGCAGACCCAGGTGTTCAGCGCCGAACCGACCCCACAGGTACGGCAGCAATACGGGGTACTGCGGGACGCGACTGCCGGCTGGTGATCCAGAGCTACTGATTGTCCTCGTCCCGGCCACCGGTGGGGATGATGATCACCTCTGGAACCTGTTCGAACAGCACCTTGGCGGCGTGCGCGTCCAGCCGGTCGTCGGTGAGCAGGGTGGTGACCGCCCGCAGCGGCGCGATCTGGGCCAGGCCGACGACGCCCCACTTGGTGTGGTCGGCGACCACCACCAGCCGGCGGGCGGATTCCACCAGCGCCCGGTTGGTCTCCGCTTCCAGCAGGTTCGGGGTGGTCAACCCGGCGCGCTCGTCGATGCCGTGCACGCCCATGATCACCATGTCCACATGCAGCGACCGGATGGCCTGCACCGCAACGGGTCCGACCAGGCCGTCGGACGGCGTGCGGAGCCCGCCGGTGAGCACCACGGTGAGGTCGGGGCGTTGCCGGGCGTTGAGCACCTCGGCGACCTTCAGCGAATTCGTCACCACGGTGAGGTCGGCGATGTCGCCGAGATGCCTGGCCAGGGTCCAGGTGGTGCTGCCGGCGGTGATCGCGATGGCCATTCCGGGCCGGACGAGCTGTGCGGCCCGTGCGGCGATGGCCTCCTTCTCGAAGATCTCCCGCTGACTGGTCACCTCGAAACCGGGTTCGATCGCGCTGGCGGTGTCCATCGCGGTCGCGCCGCCGTGCACCTTGGACAGCAGACCCTTGCGGTCCAACATCTCCAGATCGCGGCGCACCGTCATGTCCGAGACACCGAGCAGTGCGGTCAGCTGCGCCACCCGGGCGCCCCCGGTGCGGCGAACCTCCTCGAGGATCCTGGCCTGGCGCATGGCAGCGAGCACCTGGGATGGTATCTCGCCCCTTCAGTCAAAACGGGTGCGCGCACCACCGGTCGTGACAAGATCGAGTGCGTGTCAACAGCAAGGGCTGGTGTCGGCGGCCGATATCGACGCCGCGGCCCGGCGGATCGCCGGTGTGGCCGCGCTGACCCCGTTGGAGGAGTGCCCCCGGCTGAGCGCCGAGACCGGCACCACCGTGCTGCTCAAGCGGGAGGACCTGCAGGTCGTCCGGTCCTACAAGCTGCGCGGCGCGTTCAACCTGATGTCCCAGCTCACCGCGCGACGAGCGGGCGGCCGGTGTGGTCTGCGCGAGCGCCGGCAATCACGCCCAGGGGGTTGCCTTCGCCTGCCGGGCGCTGGACATCAAGGGCCGGATCTACCTGCCGAATACCACGCCGCGGCAGAAGCGCGACCGGATCCTGTCGCACGGCGCCGGCATGGTCGAGTTGGTGATGCAGCGGCGACACCTTCGACGACGCGGCCCTCGGCGCCGCGCAGCACGCGGCGGACAGCGGGGCGGTGCTGGTGCCGCCGTTCGACGACCGGCGGACCATCGCCGGACAGGGCACTGTGGTCCGAGAGCTGCTGCAGCAGTGGGGTCGCGCGCCCGATGTGATCGTCGTGCCGGTCGGCGGCGGCGGGCTGATCGCCGGGATCGTCACCTACCTGACCGAACGCGCGCCCTGGGTGCGGATCATCGGCGTCGAACCGGCCGGCGCGCCGTCGATGACCGCAGCCCTGCGGGCCGGCGGCCCGGTCCGGCTGGACACCATGGACCCGTTTGTCGACGGTGCGGCGGTCCGCCGGATCGGCGCTCTCCCGTACGACATCGTCGCGGCGGCCGGGGTGCAGATGGTCGCGGTCGACGAGGGCGCGATCTGCACCGTCGATGCTGCGGCTCTACCAGAACGAGGGCATCGTCGCCGAACCCGCTGGGGCGCTTGCCGTGGCCGCGCTCGCCGGAGTTGGAACTGACCCCCGGTTCGACCGTGGTCGCGCTGATCACCGGTGGCAACAACGATGTCTCGCGCTACGGCGAAATCGTCGAGCGCTCGCTGGTGAACCTCGGCCTGAAGCACTATTTCCTGGTTGACTTTCCACAGGAACCGGGAGCGTTGCGCCGCTTCCTGGACGAGGTGCTCGGCCCGACGACGACATCACGCTGTTCGAATACGTCAAGCGCAACAACCGGGAGACCGGTCCGGCCCTGGTCGGGGTCGAGATCGGTTCCGCCGACGGCCTTTCCGCACTGCTGGCCAGGATGGACGCAGCGCCGATGGAGGTTGAGCGGATCATGCCGGGTTCTGCTGCGTACCGGTACCTGACCTGACGGTCGTTGCACTCTCGCGGCGATCCGGCGCGGCCGCCGGCTCCTCCTGCGCGCGGTACTCGTCCTGCGACTCCTGTTTCTCCTCGATCTTCTTCTTGACCCGGCCCAGCCCGGGCACCGCGCCGATGAGCTCGTTGAGTTCCTTCGAGACATCCAGCAAGTCCCGCAGGTCCGGCGCCACTGTGGCGAGAGTGTCCAGCACGGGCAGGATGTCGGCATCCAGCTTGTCCACGATCGTCGGCAGCGCGTCCAGCAATTTCACCATCGCATCGACCTCTGCCGGGCTGGTGGTCTCGGCGAGCCGGGCAATGATCGGCTCCAGCTTGTCCAGGGTCGGCTCGAACCGGTCCAGCAGTGGCTCAATCCGCCTGGTGAGTTCCGTGGCCCGGCCGACCACCACCTCGGTGCTGCCGACGGTCGCCTCGGAGCGGTCGACCACCCGTTCGGTCCGGGTGACCACCGCCTCGGAGCGGTCCACCACCCGTTCGATCCGGGTGACCACCGCCGTTGCCCGGTGTTGGGTGCCCTCGATCTCGGTCACCACGATTTTGACCCGCTGCATGATGTGCTCCACCTCGGAGACGATCACCACCAGCCTCGGCACCAGTGAGATGGCCCGTTCCAGGGCGTCGTACCCCTGTCCGGTCAGTTTGATCAGGTCGCCGGGTCCGGGGATACGCATGCACGCGACTGTACGGATCGGGCGCAAGGACAGCACAGGAGCAACCGGGCTAGCGTGGCCCGATGGCGCATCTCCGAATCGGCATCGACACCGGCGGCACGTTCACCGATGTGGTGGCGGTCGACACCCGCACCGGTACGGTCATGTCGACCAAGACCCCATCCACCCCGGCCGATCCGGCTGACGGATTCCTTGCCGGCATCGACAAGATCCTGGACCTGATCGGGGCCGCCCCAGCGGAGGTCTCCGCGGTGCTGCACGGTACGACGGTCGCGACGAACCAGTTACTGCAGGGCAAGGTCGGGTCGCTCGGCTTCATCACCACGACCGGCTACGGATCGATGTTGGAGATTGCCCGGCAATCGGTGCCGGACGGCTACGGCAACTCGTACTTCTGGGTCAAACCAGATCGGATCGTGCCCGCCGATCTGGTCCGCACCGTCGGCGGCCGGCTCGACTTTCGCGGCAACGAGATCCGGCCCTTCGATCACGAGTCCGCGGTGGCCGCCGTCCGGTTCTTCCGCGACAACGACATCCGTTGCATGGCAGTGTGTTTCCTGCACTCCTACGCCAATGGCGAGCACGAGCAACTGATGGCGGAGGTGATCCGGTCCGAGTATCCCGGCGGCGGTGTTCTCGCTGTCCAGCGACGTGCTCCCGGAATACCGCGAGTACGAGCGCGCGATGACCACACTGATCGACGCCGCTGTCAAACCGACGGTGGCGTCATATGTCTCGGGTATCGCCCGGCGGCTCGGGCAGCTCGACGGCGATCGACGGATCCCGTTCTCGATCATGCGGTCGAACGGCGGGGTGCTCTCCGCGGAACAGGTGGTCCATCAACCGATCAGCACCGTGCTGTCCGGTCCGGCGGCCGGCGCATTGGGTGCCGCGACGATCGCCGCCCGGGCGGGCTACCGATCCGTGCTGACCTGTGACGGGGGAGGCACATCGACCGACGTCGCCGTGATCACCGACGGCAAGCCGAGCCTGACCACCGAGGGGTCGGTCGGGCCGTTCCCGGCCAAGATCCCGATGATCGACATCATCACCGTCGGGGCCGGCGGTGGGTCGGTCGCCTGGGTCTCCGCGGAGGGCGCGCTGAAGGTTGGCCCGCGGTCTGCCGGCGCCCACCCCGGCCCCGCCTGCTATGGGCTCGGCGGCAGCGAACCGACAGTGACCGACGCGCATCTGGTGCTCGGCCGGATCCCGCCGCACCTGCTCGGCGGCGAGATCCCGCTGGACCTCGAGGCCGCGACAACGGCAGTCGGTCAGCTTGCCGCGAACCTGGGTCTGCCGGTCCAGGATTGCGCGGCCGGAATCCTGGAGATCTCGGCCTGGAATCAGGCCAATGCGCTCCGCCGGATCACCACCAAACGGGGACTCGACGTGCGGGACTACCCGATGGTCACCTTCGGCGGCTCGGGCTCGCTGTTGGCCTGCGCCCTGATGGACATCCTGGACATCAGGGCCGTCCTGGTCCCGCCGAATCCAGGCAATGTCTCGGCCTACGGTCTGCTCACCGTCGACGTGCGGAGCGATGACGTCCGCACCGCCGTCGCCGCCGATCGAGGCTTGAACCTGGCCGAACTCGGCGCGGTCTATCGCCGAACTGACCGGCCAGGCCCGGGATGCGTTGCTGCGGGAGGGGTTTGCCGCCGCCGATCAGGTCGTCGAGCGGTCCGCCGATCTGCGGTACGTCGGGCAGGCGTTCGAGGTCCGGGTGGACTGTCCGCCTGGCGAGATCGACCGGACCTGGGCGGATGCCGTCGTCGAGGATTTCCATGACGCCCACCGGGCGTTGTACGGCTACGACTTTCGGGGCAAGGACGACCAGCGGGTGGAATGGGTCAACCTGCGGGTGACCGGGATCGGGCCGATTCCCCGACCGGAGATTCCCGAGATCGCCACCGGCGCCGGTGATTCGCAACCGGAAGGGCGGCTCAGCAGGCGGGTGTATTTCGGCGCATGGACCGATGCGCAGATCATCGACCGCACGACACTTGGTGCGGGGGACCGCATCGCCGGACCCGCCGTGCTGCAGGAGTTCGGTTCGACGGTCCCGGTGCACCCTGGATTCCAGGCAGACGTCGACCGCTTCGGGAACCTGCTGATCTCCAGGAGCACGCGGTGACCGTCGATCCGATTCTGATGGAGATCGTTTCCGGGACTCTCGCGTCCGTAGAGGCCGAGGTGGAGACGGCGATCGGCCGCACCGCGCGGTCGCCGATGATCCGGGACGCGCACGATTTCCGGGCCGGCATTCACGACGTCAAGATGCGCAAGCTCACCGGCCGGTCCTACTCGGCACTGGTACAGCCCGTCGTCCGGGATTATCCGATCGCGGCGATGCGGCCGGGCGACGTCTACTTCCACAACGACGTCTACCTGTCCGAGGGCGGCATCGGTCACCTGCCGGACCTGTGCGTGACGGTGCCCGGTATTCCACGCGGGGGAGGTGGTCGCCTTCGTCCAGGCCTTCGGCCACCATGACGACATCGGCGGCACCGTACCGGGTTCGATGCCCTCGCACGCGACCAGCGTGTTCGAGGAGGGCCTGATGGTGCCGCCGATCAAGCTGTGGGCGGCCGGTGTGCCGAACGAGGCCGCACTGAAGATCATGACCCGCAATTCCCGGATGCCGGAATCGTTGGCGGCCGATCTGGACGCGGAATGCTCGGCCTGCCTGATGGGTGCACGGCGGCTGGCGGAATTGTTCGTCGGTACGGTCGGAGGCCGATTGAGGCCGCCTTCGAGCGCATTCTCGAATCGACCACGACGACCTACCGCACCGAGTTGCTGTCCAAGATCCCGGACGGCGAGTACGTGTGGGAGGACTACGCGGAGCACGACGGCGTCGACGAGCCACGGTTGCACGCCCAGCGCATCACGTTGACCAAATTGTCGGCCGGCGACGGAGTGACCGACGGTCGGTTGATCCTCGATTTCACCGGGACGTCGCCGCAGGCGAAAGGGCCGATCAACCACGCAGCCGACTATTCCGACGGCGTCTTCCTGGCGAAATGGCTGGCGCCGATCCTGCGCAATCTGGCGGACACCCCGGAGCGGATGGCCGAACTCGAGGTCAACGAGGGCGTGGTGCCGTTGATCGAGATGCGCTTCCCGCCGCCGGGAACCCTGCTGACGCCGATCTTCCCGGCGCCGACCAATGCCAGGACGTTCGTCATCCTGCGGCTGCTCGGCGTCCTGGCCGGGGTGCTGGCAAAGGCGGTCAACGGCCGGATGCCGGCCGATCAGGAGACCATCAGGTACACCGGCGTCTACGGCAACGATGCTGACGGCAAGCCCTACCTGATGCGGGAGGTCCTCGGCGGCGGTTCTGGTGGTCGTTACTACGCGGACGGCGAGGACACCATCCACGTCGTGCCCGGATTCGCGGAATCTGCCGACCGAATTCACCGAGGCTCGATTCCCGTTCATCGTCGAGCGACTCGGTCTGGCCGTCGATTCCGGCGGCGCCGGGCGGTACCGCGGCGGCCTGGGCTACGACAAACACATCCGGATGCTGATCGACGCGAGGTTCATGTCCATCGCGGACCGGTCGATCCTGGCCTGCTGGGGCGTTGCCGGCGGGAAGGCCGGCAAGTCGTTCGAGGTGACCATCGACCCGGGCGGCCCCCATGAGCGAACCGTCGACGCGCTGGCGGATGGCGAACCGGTCAGCGGCCGGCGAGGTCATCCGGATCCGCACCACCGGTGGCGGCGGCTGGGGTGATCCGCTCACCAGGCCACCGGCCGAGGTGCTGCGTGATGTGTTGTGGGGCAAGGTCTCGGTCGACGGGGCGCTGATCGACTACGGCGTCGTGGTGGTCGGGCGGGCCGGACGAGCATGCCGTCGACGAGCAGGGCACCGTGGCGGCCAGGGCGATGCTGGCCGCGGATGTCCCGGTCGACCCGCCGTTCTTCGACCGCGGTCCGGGCTATGCCCGGTTGTCCGGCGGTCGGACCTGCGCCGACGTCGACCGGCTGTAAGTCAGGTCTTCTGTGAGTCAGGTCCTGCGGTCTTGGGGTCAGGCTGCGACTGGACCTAGGGCCGGCCGGGTCGGCGCCCGATCGAAGAGGGCGGCGATCGCCCCCGGCTGGCAGGATCAGCCAGAATGTCAGCACCCGGTAGATGACGACCGCCGCGGCCGCGGGCGCGGCCGCGGCGCCCGCGGTGACCAGACCGGCAAGCAGTGCCGCCTCGATGATGCCGATGCCGCCCGGGGTGAGCGGAATCTGCCGGATGACCTGGATGCCGACGTACACGGTGGCCAGGGCGACGAAGTCGACGCTCGGCGCCGACCGCGAAGGTGGCCGCCGCCAGCACCGCGAAGTCGGCGATCCACTTCACGACGGCGGACACCGAGCTGATCCGCCAGGCCTGCGACGGGACGGCTCGCGAAGGTCTCGCGGGAGGTCCGCACGTGCTGCGCGATCCGGCCGGCGCGGTCGCGACGTCAGCGGCGTTGCGGGATCGCCGTGGCCTGCACGATGAAATACAGCAACGCCAGCGCCGACGCAGGACGACCAGCGCCGCCGACGTGGTCACGGCCGATCGACTCGGCCAGCTGATCCAGCAGGGTCGGACCGGTCAGCACCAGGTAGAGCAGCAGCAGCGCACCGGTCAGCATCCCGGCCGAGGCGACCATGGTCACGCCGGCATCGGCGCCGCGCAGTCCCGCGCGGCGCAGCCGCCGGTAGGTGTAGCCGGCGCCGAGTGCCGCACCGGCCGGCAGCGCCGAGGAGATCGCGCCGCTGGTCAGGGTCAGTTCGACGGATCGACGGCGGGACAGGTCACCGCCGAGGTTGACCACCAGGCGGCGCTGGATCACCGAGAAGGCAACAACGGCAACGATTTCGGCGAGCAGGGCGACAGCCAGCCAGACCGGGTCGGCGTCGGACAGCAGGTCGGCGATCGCCGTCAACGGCGGGATCTGATCCCAGACCAGGTAGCCGCCGACGCCGAGGGTGACAACGGTGACGACGACGCCGATCACCGTTCGCCTGGCCGTATTCATGAAGATGATCTTCCTTGCTGCCGGGTCGGGTGTCGTCGTCCGTGTGGTGACAGTTGCGCCTACCGCGTCTGGAGTACGAAACCCTGAGTCAGGCTAAGAAATTCCCCGGCCGCTGCTGCATCAGACCGCTCTCGTAGGCGATGACCACCAGCTGTGCCCGGTCCCGGGCGCCGAGTTTGGTCATCGCGCGGTTGACGTGGGTCTTGGCGGTCAGCGGGCTGAGCACCAGGTGCTGCGCCAGTTCGTCATTGGACAGCCCCATCGCGACCAGCGAGAGCACCTCGAGCTCGCGGGGCGTCAGCGCGTGCAGCCGATCCGGTGACGGCACGTCCGACCGGCTCGGCCGGTCCAGGAACGTCGTGATCAACGCCCGGGTGGCCAGCGGGGAGAGCAAGGAGTCGCCGCGGGCGACCAGCCGGATCGCGTCCAGCAGCTCGTCCGGCCCGACGCCCTTGCCGAGAAAGCCGCTGGCGCCCGACCGGAGTGCCTGGAAGACGTACTCGTCGACCTCGAAGGTGGTCAGGATCAACACCTTGACCCCGGTCAGTGCCGGATCGGCCATGATCGCCCTGGTCGCCGCCAGCACCGTCCATCTCCGGCATCCGGATGTCCATCAGCACCACGTCGACCCCGCCGGCGCGGACCCGGTCGAGCGCGGCCAGGCCGGTGGCCGCCTCGCCGACCACCTCCAGGTCGTCGGCGGATTCGATCAGTACCCGGAAGCCGGCGCGGAGCAGTGCCTGGTCGTCGGCGAGCAGCACCCTGGTGGGCGTCATCGGCTCAGCATCTCCTCATCGACGGGCAGCCTCACCGTGATGACGAATCCGCCGTCCGCCGTCGGTGCGGCACGAACCTCCCCGCCGACGCTGCCGACCCGTTCGCGCATGCCCATCAGGCCGAAACCACTGGTGGAATTCGGCGTTCGAGGCCGGCTCGCCGTGATCCAGGGCCGGTCCCGGTATTGGTCACGGTCAGGCCGAAAGACGTCTGGCCGATAGTCGAGTTCCACGACGACCGCGGCGTCCCCGGCATGTTTGCGCACATTGGTCAGCGACTCCTGCACGGCGCGATAGGCCACCAGGTCGACGGCCGCCGGCAACGCGGCCGGAGTGCCGCTGACGACGGTGTCGATCGTCAGCCCGACGGAGCGGTACCCCTCGATCAGGTCGGCCAGACCGGTCCATCCCGGGTGACGGCTCGGCCGGTTCCGGCGGATTCGCCGGGTTCCCGGAGCACCGTGACGACGGCCTGCATCTCCGACAGCACCGAGCGGGCCGCGGCCCGGACATGGTCGAGCGCCTCCCTGGCCTGCTCCGGTTGCCGCTCCAGCAGATGCCCGGCCACCCCGGCCTGCACGTTGATCACCGCGATGTGATGCGCGAGCACGTCATGCAACTCGCGGGCGATCCGCAGGCGCTCGTCGCCCACCCGGCGGCGGGCCTCCTGCCTCGCGGGACTCCTCGGCCCGCCGGGCTCGCTCCTCGACGGCGGCCACGTACGCGCGTCGGTTCCGGACCGCGTCGGCGAGCGCGATCGACAACGCGCACAGCGCTGCCACCGCCACCGGCCGGGGATGCGACCAGTACTCGGCGTCCCTGACGGTGCCGATGATCAGCGCGGTGATCGTGATCAGCACGGCCGCGATGATCGCTGACCACCGCTGACCGGCCAGGGTGATCGTCACCAGCGCGGTGACCACCGCCATGATCAGCGGCGGCACGTCATGACTGAACGTCTGCACCACCAGATACCCGACCGCGGTGACGACGAGCACCGGCCACGGGTGGGTCCGGCGGAACATCAGGGCAGCGCAGGCGACCGCGCTGGTGAAGTACGTCCACAGCGGTGGTGTCTCGTCAACGCCCATCCGGTGCGCGGAAAGCAGACCCGCGACGGTGGCCAGGAAGATCAGCAGGGCCAGCCCGGCGTCGAAGAGGTGTGGGTGCTCGCGCGCCCAGTTCTTCATGTCGTCAAGCCTAGGCATCCCGACGGCGGATAAGTACCGCTGCGCCGGCGAGCAGCACCACCAGCCAGCCGACGAAGACGGCCGCTCCGGCGCCGGCGCTCAGCAGGGTGTCCGAACCGACAACACTGGTGAACGCGGATCCGGCGTTGGACGGCAGGTACGGGGTGACGTTGGTGTCCCAGCTCTCCGGCAGGACCAGCCGGGCCAGACCCGGGATGATCAACAGTGCGGCGACCACCACGGCGATGGAGCCGGCCGTGTTCCGCATCAGCGCACCAATCGCGACACCGAAGACCCCGATGCCGGCCAGGTACAGCCCGGATCCGAGCACTGCGCGCAGTACCCCGTCGGCGGCCAGGGTGGTGTTCTTGCCGTCGCCAAGGATCAACTGGCCGACCAGGAATGCGATGAGGCTGGCGGTCACCATTACTACCGCGAGCACGACCCCGATCACGATCACCTTGGCCCACAGCACGGGTAGCCGCTTGGGCACCGCGGCGAAGGTGCTGCGGATCATTCCGTTCGCGTACTCGTTGCTGATGAACAGCACACCCAGGATGCCGGCGATCAATTGTGCGAGGGTGACGCCGGCCAGGCTGATCGCGGTTGGATCGGCGTTGGCGAAGCGGCCCCCGCCACCTCCGCCACCTCCGCCCGCGCCTTGCGGCGTGATGGACCCGGACGCGACCGACGCGGCGAGTGCGCCGAAGGCGATCAGCAGCAGGGCCGTCGCGCCGATCATGATCATCCAGGAGCGCACGGTCCGCAGCTTGAGCCATTCCGATCGAATGACCCGTCGCTGGGAGACAGCCAACCCGTCGCCGCCCTGGATGCGGCTGGGCAGAGTGGCCGGCGGCGTGGGTGCGCCGGCCGGGGCGGCGGATGCGCTGTCGGCGTTCTCCGCTGTGGTGTTGACGGTGCTCATCAGGCGGCGCTCCGGTTGTGCTCGTCGTGCTGGGTGGTCGGGTAATCGACGGCGTCGCGGGTGAGGTCCATGAACGCCTGCTCCAGGGAGACGGTCCGCGGTGTCAACTCGTAGAGCACGATGCCGTGCTCCGCGGCCCGGCGGCCGATGGTCTGCGAGTCCAGGCCGCTGATCTCGATGACCTCGCGGTCCGCCCCGGCCCGGACGGCGATGCCCTCGCCGCGCACCAGATCGGCCAGCTGAGCGGCCTGTGGGGAGCGCACATGCACCGCGCGTTGCGCGGCGCCGGCGCCGAGCTCGGACATCGGGATTTCGGCGATCAGCTTGCCGCGACCGATGATCACCAGGTGCTCGGCGACCGCACCGAGCTCGGTGATCAGGTGGGAGGAGACGAAGACGGTGCGGCCCTGGGCGGCCAGTTCGGCCAGGAGTCCGCGGATCCACAGGATGCCCTCGGGATCCAGACCGTTGACCGGTTCGTCGAACAGCAGGATCTGCGGGTCGGCCAGCAGCGCGCCGGCGATCCCGAGCCGCTGCGACATGCCGAGGGAGAAGTCGCCGGCCCGCCGGCCGGCGGCACCGCTCAAGCCGACCAGTTCCAGGACCTCATCGACCCGCTTGGCCGGCACTCCGGTGGTCGTGCCGACGGCAAGCAAGTGGTTGCGGGCGGACCTGGCGGGGTGCACGGCCTTGGCTTCCAGCAGCGCACCGACCTCGTGGATCGGTGCCCGATGCTGGGCATAATGCTTGCCGTCGATGGTGATCTGGCCCGAGTCGGGCCGGTCGAGCCCGATGATCATCCGCATGGTGGTGGACTTCCCGGCACCGTTCGGCCCGAGGAAGCCGGTGACCACACCCGGCTTCACCTGGAAGCTGAGGTCGTCGACGGCGACCTGTTGACCGTATTTCTTGCTGATGTGATCGATGACGATCAAGGCACACTCCCGGAGATTCGATTGACCCGGTCAGCATGTCAATCCGACGCTCTGCAGTCGTCGTCCGAGGGGTGTCTCTTGGTCGTACCACCGTCGCGGTACGAACCTTCGAGCGAGGGTCAACCGGCGCGTTTGACGTCCATCACGATCATCGGTTCGCCGGCGCCGCAGTCCGCTGGACGTTCGGTCCGCCCGGACCAGCACGCGGATCCGATCGCCGGCGGTCAGTGTGCCGACCGTCCCGCCGCGCAGGGCAAGTTCGCGCCCGTCGTCAGCCGCGAAGCCGTAACAGGGACCCGGTCCGCCGCGGGTGACCGTGCCGAGTACCCAAACGCCGGAAATCAGGTCGCTGGGCGTGCTGATGAACGGGCCAGACGGCCTGGGCGGCAAGGGGTCTGGTGCGGAGCCCGTCGGCTTCGCGGTGGCTGGCGGTGATACCGGCGATTGCTGCGTGGTGCCTGGCGAGGATGTCGGCGTCTGCTGCGTGGTGGCTGGCGGTGACGTCGGCGTCTGCTGCGCGGTCGTCGAATCGCTGGTGCCGGTGCCGCTGCCCGTCCCGCAGGCGGAAAGCAGGACGACAATCAGCAAGGCCGCGGCGCGAGCAAAGTTCTTCACCACCTGAGGACGTCGCGAGGGCCATCCGCGGTTGCACGGAACACGACGACGCCCGGGGTCGATGACCCCGGGCGCCGTCATCGACTCGATGGAACGGATCAGCTGACGTTCCCGATCCGGATCCGCGCCGACGTCGCCGCTCTCCGACAACACGGAGATCTTCACCCCGGCGTTCGGCGACCTTCACCCCGTGGTCGGGCTGGACCGGATCGAACCAGTTCTTGGTGTCGTCAAACGTGGGTTGGCCGCTCTGGCCACGGATGTAGCTGGCCTTGCCGTTCGACGTGCAGCGTGAACGAATCGGCCTTGCGCTTGCTGAACGGCGCGTCATAGATCTGGATACGGGTCCGCCAGGGCAGCCCCTTCCAGGTTGTAGATGGTGCTTCGGGTGCGCGTCGATGTACAGGTTGCGTCCCTCGCCGGGATGGGCACTGACATTGTTGTCCGACTGCGAGGTGTCCCAGTAGGAGATCAACAGACCGGTCTGGTAGGCGAAGTGCTCGACGAAGTCCGGCTTGGTGTTCGCGAAACCGAAGTTGTACGGACCGGTCTTGAGGTACTTGTCGTAGCTGACGTAGGTCCGGTAACCGGCGATGTAGTAGTTGTCGTATGTCCTGTACTGATGTTGCCGCCACGGAATCGAATCCGTCGAGAGTCCAACCGGCAGGCGGGGTCTCGGCCCCGTCGGTGAGCAGCCGTGGTGCCGCCGGCGGTCAGCGTGATGTCGTCGATGAAGATGCCGGACACCACGTCGGGGTCGGTGCCCTGACGCGGCGCCGTCGGTGGTGTACCTGGACCCGGAGCCCGATCGTCTTGACCGGCGTAGGCGGACAGGTCGAATGATGCGGCTGTCCAGTCCTCGGCCAATCCGTCGATGCCGTTGCCTTCGTCCGGGTTGGTGATCGTGCCGGGCAGTCGGCGTCCAGCCGCTGCCGTCGTTGACCTCGACGTAGGCGTAGTCGCACGGATCCGGGCCGCAATCCTCGATGTTCCATCTGGCCTGGAAGGCTCAGGGTCGCAGTGTCCTGCCGGCAGCGTGACGTCCCGGGTCATGGTGTTGCTCGAGATCGTCGCCCGCACCGGACCACCACTGCCGCGTGCCCTCGAACGGGTCGCCCAACGACCTTGGTCACTTCCTTCTTGGGCAGCACCACGACCACCGCCTGCGCGCTGTTGGCTGTTGTACTCCTCTGGTCCGAGGGTGAGGTCCTCGGGGTCCGTCCCGGCCGCGTGGACCTCGTAGTCGAGCCAACCGAGCTGCAGCTTGTTCCAGGCACCGAGGTCGCCGGCGCGTTCACCGAGAGCCTCGTTCTTCGCGCCGAGACGGCTCTGCGCCATCAGCGTCCACCACTCGTTGGCGTTGTCGCCGTTGCCTGCGGTGTCGTAGTCGTCCGGCAGGCCGAGATCGTGGCCGTACTCGTGGACGAACACGCTGCGTCCGCCGTTCTCCGGCTGGATGGTGTAGTCCGCGATCCACACGCCGGTGTCACCGATCTGCGTTGCCGCCGTCGAGGGTGCCGATGGGCCCGTCACCCTGACTGCCGTCGAAGTAGGCATACCAGCGGTGCGACCAGATGGCGTCCTCGCCCTGCTGCGGATCACCGTCGGCCTGATCGCCACCGGCGTGCACGATCTGGAAGTGGTCGATGTACCCGTCCGGCTCGTTGAAGTCGCCGTCGCCGTCGTAGTCGTAGCGGTCCCATTGATCGAATGTCGTCAGCTCGGCACCGATGTCCGCTGCGCTGCGACCGGCCGCCTCCTGGTCGGCGACCCACTGGTTCGCGGCGTCCCTGACCAGAGCCCAGGTGTTGCTGCAGACATTGCTGGCGCAGGGGTAGCCGTCGGAACGCCCGTAGCGGGCCTCGTTGTACTTCACCTTGACCCAGTTCGGTGACCGTGCCGTCGACCGAATACCGTCCGGAGGACTGCCGCTCGTAGTAGGTCTTCACCGACTCGACACCCGGTCCGGTGCCGAAGTACAGGTCCTGGAAGTAGGCCTGGTTGTAGTCCGCTGCCAGATCGTCGAGTTGTCCAGGCGGCGATCTGGGCTGCGGGATGGCGTTGTGCAGCGGGCCGTCGAAAGACCGTCGGGCCGGGGGTGTCGGGATCGGTGTCCTGATCCGGGTAGTTCGGGTCCCGCTCGTCGCCGAACTCGGCCAGGATGACGAAGATCCGGTCGGTCTTCTCCCGGGCCAGCTCGACGTACTTGTCCTTCGTCGTGCCGGCGCCGCCGATCGGCCATTCGCGCGGGGGCGGCATCTGCGATGGACCGACCTTGACGACAGTGCTGCCGTTGATCACTTCCGGTGTGCAGTTCGCCGTTGATGACGCCGGTGACGGCCTGCTCGCGAAGTTCGCGCCGTTTGTCCTCGGCGGGGTTGGGCAGATCGTCGCTCGCCTGCGGGGTGTCCGTTGGCTGGCGACCGTGGATGCGACGGCCGCTGGTAGTGCGGTCACTGGGACTGCCTGAGCCGTGCCGGTGAACGCCAGGCCGAGGCCGGACACCAGGACTGCGGCCATCGATCCCGCGATGAGTCTGCGCACTCGAGATCCTCCGAAGTTGTGCGGAATGCATGTGTAAACGGTGTGAGCAGCACCGTACGCACAGTGAAAAGATAACGGAAGTGGTTCGAACAGTTACCAGCGGTTAACGGCCTCTGGACCGATTCAGCATGAAGATCTTTTCGACGCCGAACGGTGCTGCGGTGTATCCATCGGCAATCAGCGCAAAAACGACAATGACCCCGTCTGACGCAAGCCGGACGTGAGCTGCGTTCGGTGACTTCGTTCAGCTCATAGTTAGGCCATTGACAGTTAGAGACCTAATGGTTAGAGTTCTGAACATGAGCGAACGCGAGCCGAATCTGACCAGCAGTCTCGAGCTGGTCCGGTGGATCGGCTGGGCGCAGATGAAGGCCGGTGAGGACTGGATTCGGGAGCGCGAGCTCAGCCACCCGCAGGCATTCGCACTCGGCTATCTGGTGCAGAACCCCGGCGCGATCCAGCGGGACATTGCCGAAATCACCCGGACCAGCGCGGCGAGCGTGACCAGCCTCCTGCAGGGGCTCGAGCGCCGCGGTCTCCTCGAGCGCCGGACGGAAGACGGCAACGAGCGCAGTAAACGCGTTTACGCGACGCCGGCCGGTGCGTCGCTGATCGCCGGGTTCGAGGCTGCCATGGCCGCCGCCGACGATACGATCCTCGCTCCGCTGGACAAGGCCGAACGAGCGACGCTGCTCGCCCTGCTGACCAAGATCACCGCGGAACTACCGCAACCCTCCCGGTAACCGGGACGCGCGGCCCACCGCGCGCATGGCGCACATCCCCACTTCGCACATTCAGAACTCCACCGTGCCGGCGTCCGCCGGCGCGCGCTGGACCCTGCCCAAATGGAGCAACCATGAGCACCCTCGAATCGTCAGTGACGACCAACGCTGTCGGCACCAACCGCTGGTACCTCTCGGCCGCGCCGATCCTCCGCGCGCTGTTGCACCTGTGCGTGCCGATGGCCGCCGCGATGGTCGTCAGCGCCGTCTACAACGTCATCAACGCCGGCTTCATCGGGTCGTTGCACGACACCTCACTGCTCGCCGCGATCACCTTCGGCACCCCGCTGCTCGGCCTGGTGATGGCCGTCGGCAGTGTCTTCGGCGTCGGCGGCGGGGCGCTCATCTCCCGCCTGTTGGGCGCGGCGGAGCACGAGCCCGCGAAGGCCGGCGAGATCAAGCAGGTGTCGTCGTTCGCCTTCTGGGGGTCGGCGCTCGCCGGTGCGGTGTTCGGCGGCATCGGGCTGCTCCTGCTGCATCCACTGGTGTCGTTGCTCGGTGCTGATGCCGCCGCCGTGCCGGCGACCAGCAGCTATGTCGCCGTCATGCTGATCTTCGTCCCGGTGCTCGCCGGCGCATTCTGCCTGGAGCAGCTGGTGCGGGCGGAAGGCGCCGCACGCCAGGTGATGATCGGGCTGATTGCCTCCGTGGTCGCGAACCTGGTGTTCGATGTCCTGTTCATCCTGGTGCTGAACTGTGGCGTCGCCGGGGTGGCGCTGTCGATGGGCCTGTCGAACCTCGCGCTCATCGGCTACTTCGCAATGTGGCTGGCCAGGCACAGCGAGCACCTGAGCCTCGCGCCGCGGTGGTTCACCCTTTCGTCAGCAGTTTTGAAGCCGGTCTTCGGCGTCGGCGTCAGCACCCTGTTGCAGTCCGCGTTCCTGATCGTCACCTCGTTGGTGCTGAACAACCTCGCCGCGGCGTACGGCGACGGCCCGCTTGCCGCCATGGGGGTCGCGGTCCGGATCGCCCAGGTGCCGGAGTTCCTGGTGATGGGTGTGACGCTCGGCGTGCTGCCGCTGCTCGCTTACTCCTACGGCAAGGGCGACCGGGGTCGGCTCAGGTCGGCGTTGCGGGCCTCCGCGATCACCGTCGGCGGCATCGGCCTGCTCTTCTCGGCGACCGTGTCTGTCTTTCGCGAGCAGGTGTTCTCCGCGTTCGTGGCGGATCCGTCGGTCCTCGCCTTGGGCATCTCGATTCTGACGGCGCAGCTGGTCGCCATGATCGCGAACGGCTTCACCGGCCTGCTGACGTCGCTGTTCCAGGCCACCGGGCGAGCGCTGGCCGCGACCGTGGTGTCGGTGACGCAGGGTGTCCTGTTCATTCCCATCGTGCTAATGGGCAACCTGTGGTTCGGGTTGGCCGGCATCATCTGGGCGCTGACCGTCACCGAAGGGCTGGTGTTCGGCGTCGGCGTCGTGATGTGGCTCGCGTCCCGTCGGGCGATCGACCGGGGGCTGGCGCAGGGCAGCACGGAGCGCGCCCTGGAACTGCTCGAGCAGGCCGAGGCCTGATCGAGCAGCGCATAACAGTTGCCCCGCGGAACCCTAGTGGCGGAAGCCGGCCGGACCACTCATCGAGGTCGCGCCGGCCTCGGAGTTCAGGTCGTCAACCGCGGCCAGCAGGTCCTTGAAGAACAGGTCGGCCAGGTCGAGCGAGAACCCGTTGCGGCACACCACCCGCAGCACCGCCAGGTCCTCCCGGTGCTCCGGGAAGGTGTACGCGGGCACCTGCCAGCCGCGTTCGCGCAGCCGCCGGGAGACGGCGAAGACGTCCCAGGCCTTCTCCGTGTCAGAGGTGGTGAAGGCGAACACCGGCAGCTCGTCGCCCTTGGTGATCAGCCGGAACTCCGGCAGATTGCCGATCCGCTCGGACAGCGACAGGGCGACATCCCGGGACGCCTGCTGCACGGCGGTGAAGCCCTTGCGGCCGAGCCGGAAGAAGTTGTAGTACTGCGCGACGACCTCGGCGCCGGGGCGGGAGAAGTTCAGCGCGAACGTCGGCATGTTGCCGCCGAGGTAGTTCACGTTGAAGACGAGCTCCTCGGGCAGGTGCGCCTTGTCCCGCCACAGCACCCAGCCGACGCCCGGGTAGACCAGGCCGTACTTGTGCCCCGAGGTGTTGATCGACGACACCCGCGCCAGCCGGAAGTCCCACAGCAGGTCCGGGTCGAGGAAGGGCGCGATCATCGCGCCGGACGCGCCGTCGACGTGCACCGGGATGTCCGGCCCGCCGTCGGCGGCGAGCTTGTCCAGGGCCGCGGCAGATCTCGGCGACCGGCTCGTAGCTGCCGTCGAAGGTCGAGCCGAGGATCGCGACGACGCCGATGGTGTTCTCGTCGCAGGCGGCGATCGCGCCGGCCGGCTCGAGGTGGAAGACCTCGCCCTCCATCGGGACCGTGCGCGGCTCGACATCCCAGTAGCGGCAGAACTTCTCCCAGCAGACCTGGACGTTGGCGCCCATCACCAGGTTGGGCTTGCGGACGTTCAGATCGCCGCCGGAGTCGCGGACCTTCTTCTCCCAGCGCCGCTTGAGCGCCATCCCGGCGAGCATGCAGGCCTCGCTGGAGCCGGTGGTCGAGCAGCCGGTCGCGTCGTCCGGGGACGGGGCGTGCCACAGGTCGGCCAGGATCGCCACGCAGCGCCGCTCGATCTCGGCGGTCTGCGGGTACTCGTCCTTGTCGATCATGTTCTTGTCGGCGCTCTCCTTCATCAGGGTGAGTGCCTGCGGCTCCATCCAGGTCGTGACGAAGGTGGCGAGGTTGAGCCGGGCGCTGCCGTCCAGCAGCAGCTCGTCCTTGATCAACTGGTAGGCGACGTCGGCGGGCACCGGATCGTCGTGCAGCGCGATCTCGGGCAGCGCGACCTCGTCACCGACGGCCGGATTGGCCAGTCCGATCAAGGGGTTCGAGTGGGGGACGCGGAGCGGCTGGGACGAGCCGGTGTGCAGGGCCATGGCGTGAGTATCACGCACGGTCCACATGTCGGCGTCGTCCGGTCTGGGTGATCACAGCAGCCGGATAGGCTCCCGCGTCGTGGAAGACGGTGGCCTGTCGGTGGTCTGCAGCTCGCGATGGCGCTGCCTGTCCTGCTTCTTGCTGCCTACTGATCGGCCAGCTCGCCAGGTGGCTGCTGCGTGGTCGGGTCACCTTGACCACGGCCACCACCGTGGTGATATCCGTCCTCGGTATCTCCGGCGGCATGCTGCTCGGCGGGCTGATCTTTGGCGACGTCAAACCGTGGAGCATCGGCGTGCTGTTGCTGGCGCTGGGGGTGACGACCGTCATTCTGGCGGTCTTCGCCGCTGTTGCCGCTGCGCTGCAACACCCGGCGCCGTCCGGCTCGATCACCGAACTGATCCAGCGCGGCGAATCCGACCGGCTGGAGTTCAAATCCTCTGCCCGCTGGAACCTGCACACGTCGGCGCGCGACGAGAAGATCGAGATGGTGATCGCCAAGGCGGTCGCCGGGTTTCTGAACACCGACGGCGGGACGCTGCTGATCGGGGTGAACGACGACGGCGACATCGTCGGGTTGGTCAACGACTTCCGGGTGGTGAAATCACCGGACGCGGACCGTTTCGAGCTCTGGTTGCGGGACTTCCTGGCCGGCACCCTCGGCCAGAACGCCGCCGCCACGCCGGTCATCGACTTCACTCCGGTCACCGTCGACGGACGCGCCGACCTTCGTCTGCCGGGTGACCTGTCCGTCCTCGCCGCGCCCGGTGTTCGTCCGGCCGGCCAAGGGCACCGGGCAGTCCGAGATGTGGGTGCGGACGGGCAACTCGACCCGGCAGTTGAAGGTGGACGAGGCCGTCGACTACGTGATGCTCCGGTGGCCGCTCGGGATCGGCCGGACGGTGGCCGCCCAGTTACGGGCGGCCGTCCGCGGATCGGGCAGTGCTAGTTAGCAGCGCGCGTCGGCTTTGGCGGCGGCCACCTTCTCCTTGGCGGCGCCGTTGGTCGACAGGGTGCCGGACGACGACTCGAGGTGCGCCCGGACGAACCAGTGGTACAGCTCCAGCTGGCGCAACTGGCCGATGAGCAGGTCGTTGCTGACCGGGTCGGCGTCCTCGACCGACTCCGCCGCCGCGCGGTGGTCGGAGATGACGCCCTGATAGACCACGTCGAGCGCACCGAGGTGGGCGATGGCGTCGTCACGGCCGATCGAGTAGTCGTCCCAGGTCCGGGCCTTGACCAGGGCACCGGGGGTGCCGACGGCTGACGATCCGAGGGTGGCGATCCGCTCCGCCAGTTCGTCGGCGTACTCCCTTGCGGTATCCACCTGCGGGTCCAGCATCTCGTGCACCGCGATGAAGTGCGGTCCGACAACGTTCCAGTGGATGTGCTTGAGCGTCAGCGCCAGATCGTTCAGCGCGTTGAGCCGCTCCTGCAGGACGGCGGCTACCTCAGCGCCCTGCTCGACCGTCATCGACGGCACGGTGTACTTGGGTAGTGACTTGGCCATGAGAATCTCCTGGTTCGGTTCGGCTGAAAACGCCTTGCCTTCCAGTTGTTCCCCGAACGGGCCGCGCTGACACAGCGGGCCGGACCCGCGGCCCTAGGAGTGCTGCGGGTTGCGGGATTCCGCCAGCGACGCCGGGATGACCACCCGGTTACCCAATGCCGCCGGCAACGAGGTTGTCGGGTCGAGGGTTGCCGGCTTCGCGGTCCGCTGCGGAGCGACCTTTTCGATGGGCAGCACGAACAGCACGACGATCATCCACAGCAGCTGCACGCTGCCGGCAAAGGCGAGCAGCGCACCGCCCTGGTCGTAATCACCGTCGCGCACGTTGATCAGAGCTGCAGTCGGCATGCACCAGATGGCCAACCCGGTGGTCAGCAGCACCGAATATCCGACGGCACGCACGATGCGGGTCTGCAGTGTCCGGTCGGTCGATGCATAGCCGCTGTCGTCGTCCGCCAGCGCCCGGATGGCGGTCAGCGCCCGCATCGCCAGGATCACCATCGCGGGGAAGAGCCAGACGATGTGGTGCACCCAGCTCACCGGGCTCACCAGCACCCCGACCAGTCCGGTGATGGTGATGGCCGCGAGTTCGTCGCCGCCGAGGGCAGCCCGGCGGGCCCGCCAGAACCCGAAGACCAGGACGATCAGCGGCGAGAATCAGCCACGGCAGCCGGGCCGGTGCGAACGGGGCGTCAAGGCGGGCCAGCAGTCCGTTGATCGACTGATTGGTGGTGGTGTCCAGGAACCCGACCCTGGAGGTCTCCCACATCAGCGAGGTGAAGTAGCGCCAGGTCTCGCTGGGTGCGATCAGCGCGCTCAACAGGTTCACGCCGACGACGGTGCCGATCGCGGTGAGGGCGGCGCGCCACCGTCCGACGACCAGCAAATAGATGATGAAGATGCCCGGGGTCAGCTTGATCGCCGTGGCCAGGCCGATGCCGACACCGGTCCACCTGCTGCCGCGGCGGCCGAGGACCAGCAGATCGACGAGCACCAGTAGGCCGAGGTAGATGTTGATCTGCCCGAAGGACAGGGTCTGCCGGAACGGCTCGAGGGTGAAGGCGAAGGCGGTCGCGACCCCGGCCACGGCGAGCATCAGCGGCTTCGGCAGCCGGATCCGCTCGCGCAGTACCAGGTAAACGAAGACGGCCGCCGACGCGATGATCGCAATGAGGGAGATGACGAGCACGACCGGGTAGGACAGCAGGCCCATCGGCGACATCAGCAGCGCGGCCACCGGCGGGTAGGTGAACCCGAGGGTGATGTTCACCGGGTCGGGCTGCGCGTACGAGTACAGATCGTGCCCTGACTGCCAGAAGTTGATCGCGTCGTAGTACAACCGGAGATCGAACTGGTGATGGTGCTGACCGACGACCTCACCGAACGCCCACGCTGCGAGTGCGGCCATCGTGACCGGCAGAACGACCATCACGATGCGGGTTGCGCGGGGCAGGGAATCCCACCAGCGCACGACGCGCATGGCGGTCAGAGTCGGTTGGTCGGCGTGTTTCACCGGCTTATTATCGCAGCAACAGCCATTTCACAGAACAGATTTGACCATTCTGGTACATCACAGCAGGAGCTGCTTCACGGTCTCTTCACATCGGCGTCCGATCGGCGAAGAGCGCACGTCAACAGTGTTGAGCCGGATGCCGCTTGCAATCCCGCAGATGTGTGCGACGAGTGCTGCGACCCCAAGGGATTTCAACACACAGGTTGCGGAAGACTTTACGCTCTTTTTAGTAAAGAAATAGTCAAACAATGGCCGCTGAAGTTTCTCCGTGCGGTTGTCGGAACGATTCTCCAGGGCCATCCGGGTGAGGCAGCTCACGTCCATTGCAATCGCGCGGGTCATCGTCGAATAGGCGGTTGAACGGCGCCGAATCAGGGAAGGCGGCGGCGGAGGTCGCCGACGTCATCCGCGCGAACAGAGTTGATCGGGGTCGGTAGGTTCGATGTACACAGCCCTGCTCTTGGCAAGGCTCCGGCAGCACAGGCCCGCAGTAGCACCGAGAAGGAGACACCCGTGCCAGACGCCATCGAGGTCCGCAAGATCCCCCTGCATTCGGTGTCCGATGCCAGCGAGCTCGCCGCACTGATCGATCAGGGAGTGTTCGACGCGGACCGGATCGTCGCGGTGATCGGCAAGACCGAGGGCAACGGCGGCGTCAACGACTACACCCGGATCATCGCCGACCGCGCGTTCCGCGAGGTGATCGCGGCCAAGGGCAGCAGGACGGCGCAGGAGGTCAAGGGGATCCCGATCGTCTGGTCGGGCGGCACCGACGGGGTGCTGTCCCCGCACGCAACGGTGTTCGCGACGCTCCCGCCGGGCAGCGTCGAGCCGATCGGCGGAGCCGCGGCTGACGGTCGGTTTCGCGATGAGCGAGGTACTGCTGCCGGAGGACATCGGCCGGGTCGCGATGATCACCAAGGTGGCCGACGCGGTCCGGGTCGCGATGGACAGCGCCGGCATCACCGACCCGGCGGACGTGCATTACGTCCAGACCAAGACCCCGCTGCTGACGATCAACACCATCCGGGATGCCAAGGCCAGAGGCAAGACGGTCTGGACCGAGCACACCCACGAGTCGATGGACCTGTCCAACGGCTGCACCGCGCTCGGCGTCGCGGTTGCGCTGGGCGAGATCGAGATGCCGACGGACGCCGACGTCATGCACGATCGGTCGCTGTACTCCTCGGTCGCCTCGTGCTCGTCGGGCGTCGAACTGGACCAGGCGCAGGTGGTGGTCGTCGGCAACGCCACCGGGGTGGGTGGCCGGTACCGCATCGGGCACTCGGTGATGAAGGACGCGCTGGACGCCGACGGCATCTGGGCGGCGATCGGCAACGCCGGCCTTGACCTGCCGGACCGGCCCCGGTCGACGGACCTGGACGGCCGCCTGGTCAATGCCTTCCTCAAGTGCGAGGTGTCCCAGGACGGCGAGGTCCGCGGCCGGCGCAACGCGATGCTGGACGACTCCGACGTGCACTGGCACCGGCAGATCAAGGCCGCCGTTGGTGGGGTGGCCGCATCGGTGACCGGTGACCCGGCCGTCTTCGTTTCCGTCTCGGCCGCCCATCAGGGTCCGGACGGCGGCGGGCCGGTGGCCGCCATCGTCGACCTCGGGTTCTAGGACGGTCAGGACGTGAGGTTTTCGTCGGCGTTGATGACGGCCGTCGTCAGCTCGTCGAGCTCAGCGGCGTAGTCGGCGTAATTCCGCAGCCAGTAGGCTGGCCAATCGACGACGGCGCCGGCCTCGGCCGCCTTCATCAGGTTCCAGGTCGGCTGCTGCTGCGCGGCCTGAAGGGTGCTGGGGCCGAACCGGTCATCGATCAGCAGCAGGTCCGGCTGATACTTGCCGGCGTTCTCCCAGCTCAGTGTCTCCCAGTAGCCCCGGTCGTCGGCGACGGCCGGGGCCGTGATGTTCAACCCCCAACCGACGAAATCGGACAGTTCGGCTGCCCCGGCGGGTGCCGCAACGTAGATCGCGTCGGCGGAGGGGGAGACCGCCAGCACGGAGAGGTTCGGCTTGGCCTCCACCGCGGCCTTGAAGCTCGCCAGGGACGTGCCGAAGCGGGCCTTCGCATCCGCGGCGGCTGGCAGGTCCACGTCGGCGCCCAGGCTGGCCGCGAGCTTCTCGTAGTCCTCGATCAGCGTGACGATGGAGGTGCTCTGCGCCGGTCCGGCTACCGGCGCGATCTTCGGCAAGGTGTCCTTCGCGCCGGTGGACTCCTCCATGCCGCTGTAGGCCTGCTCCAACGGCCACCACTCGGCGAGGATGAGGTCCGGGTCAAGGGCTGCCACCTTCTCCACGTTGATGACCCCCCACGCCTCACCGACGATCTCGATCCCGGTCAGGTCCAGCCCCTTCAGGGCCGGGTCCTGATCGATGGGCTGGTCGGCGTAGATGCCGACCGGCCGGATCCCCAACGGGATCAGCGCCGCCGCCGAGCCGGCGTGCGCGACGATGCGCTTCGGCGTCGTGTCCAGGGTGACGGTCGCGCCGGAGCCGTCGGTGTAGCTCCATGGACCGGCGGCGGGCGTCGAACTCGAGGCAACGTTCTCGGCGGTACTCCCGCAGGCGGCCAGCGTCACGGCCAGAAATGCGGTCAGGACGACACTCGCGAGCTGTCTGGTGGTCATTGCCAGAGATTAGGTGAGGCTGCCCTAATTAATCAAGCCGACCGGAACAGCACCGGCTCACCGCCGAACGAACTCCAGGTCGAAGATCTCGTGCCCGGCAGCGAGTCCGCGCCGCTCGAACCGGGTCCTTGGTCGGAACTCGGGACGCGGCGCCCAGCCGGCGTTGGCGTTGCGCAGACCCTTGGTCGCGGTGCACGCCGCCAGCATCCGCTCGGCGTACGGCGCCCAGTCGGTCGCCAGCCGAAAGCTCCCACCCCGGCGCAGCCGGGAGGCCACCAGGGCGGCGAACTCGGGAGTGACGAGCCGTCGTTTGAGGTGCTTGGTCTTCGGCCAGGGGTCAGGGAAGAACAGCCACAGCTCGGCGAGGCTGGCCGGCGCGATCAGGTCGGTGAGTACCTGGACGCCGTCGCCGCGCATCACCCGGACGTTGCCGACGCCGGCCCGGCTGAGGTGATGCAGGGTCTGCGCGACACCTGGCTTGTAGACCTCGACGGCGAGCAGGTTCACCTCTGGCCGGTTCACCGCCATCGCCACCGTCGACTCGCCCATTCCGGAGCCGATTTCCAGCACCAGGCCGGAGTTCCGCCCGAACAGCGCCGCCTCGTCCACCGGTTCCGACTGTCTCGGCTGCCTCCAGGTACCACCGGTCGGCGTGAGTCTCGAACGCCTTGCGCTGCACGGCGTTCAGCCGTCCGCCCCGGGGATGGAAACTGACCACCCGGCGAAAATGCGCGGGCAGGCCGTCACCGGGCACATCGGTGCGAATCCGCGAGTCCTGCATAGCGGGGAGGGTACGGCAGCGGAGGTCAGTCCCCGGACTGTTCCCGCTGTTTCATCTCCGCCTCGAAGACGTGGGGGGCGCCGGCGGACAGTTGTTCCCGGACGAGTTCGTCGACCGCCCGGAAGACCCGCCAGTACTGCTCGTCATAGGCCTCGACGATCTGGAATGTCCACATGTCCCGGACGACGTCCCGGCCGACCAGCACCTCGTCGATCTCCGCGGCCAGTCCGTCATGCCCGGCCGCCCGCAGCGCGGTCAGGCCCTCCTGCAATGCCAGGTCGGCCTCCCCGGACATCCGGTGGAAGGCGTAGAGCATCCCGCGGGCGTTCTCGACCACCTCGAAGGCCGCCGAGATCTTGCCGACCGCGTCGACCGTCGCGTCGTCGGTGTCCGCCGGCCGCTGATGGGCGACGGCCCGTTCCGGGTGCCGGGCGGAGCCGAACCTGGCGTGCAGGTCCGTCATCTCAGGCGTCGCGTTTCTGCAGCAGCACCGCGGCGATGATCCACAGCGCCAGGCCGGTGCCGGCGAACACCAGCAGCCCCTGAATCGGCGTCGGCCCCGACCCGCTGCTGGCGAACAGGTCGCCGATGCTGCTGGTCGGGGCGACCCACTTGCCGGCGGCCGCGAACGGCAACCAGGGTCCGGCGTTTTCACCGACCGTGGGGATCAGCGTGAACAGATTCTCCAGCAGCAGCGGCCACAGCAGCAGAATGGCCACCGCGCCCGCCGATTGGCGCAGGATCGCGCCGACCGACACGGCGATCACGCCGGCGATCGCGAACAGCGGGCCGTAGCCGAGTACCTGCCGCCAATCATCGCCGGTGCTCAGTTCCAACGGAACCAGCGGGGCGGAGGCCAGCGCCTTGGCCAGATAGAACGCCGCCAGCGCCACGACGATCCCGACCACCGCGCCGAGCAGCGCCAGCAACAGGGTCTTCGCGAACAGCACCGAAATGCGCCGCGGGGCGGCCAGGAACGTGTTCCGGATGGTGCCGAACCGGTATTCGGTGGTGATCGAGAGCGCGGCCAGCACCATGTAGATGCTCATACCCAGACTGACGCCCTGCATCACCAGGAAGGTGATGGCATTGCGACCGTTTTCGATGAGGCCGAACAAGGTCGCGAAGCCAAGTGCGGCGGCGACGATGGCGATCAGGCACCAGTAGGGCGACCTGGTGGTGAACAGCTTGATCCGTTCGACATTGAGCAACGTCATCGTGCGTTCCAGCCTTCCGGTGTCGGGCCGGTCGGGGCGGTCACCGGGGGCGGCCCCGGCGGCTGACCCGACTGCGGCCCTCGAGGTTCCGTACTCCACCGAATCACCGGTCAGTTGGATGAACGCCTCCTCCAGCGAGCCGGACTGCGCGGACAGTTCGTGCAGGGTCACGCCGGCCCGGCCGGCGATGTCGCCGACCTGCTCGATCGGGGCGCCGGTGATCTGCACGGCCCCGTCGACGTCGGAGACCGCGAGCCCGGCCTGGACGCAGAGCCGTGCGCAGCTCGGGCAATTGCGGCGAGCGGACCCGGACCGCAACGCTGGTCGACCGGGCGATGAAGTCAGCGGTCGAGGACTCCGCGATCATCTTGCCCCGCCCGATGACGATCAGATGGTCGGCGGTGAGTGCCATCTCGGACAGCAGATGTGACGAGACCAGCACCGTCCGGCCCTGCGCCGCAAGGTTTTTCATGAAGGTTCGGATCCAGTAGATGCCCTCGGGGTCCAGGCCGTTGACCGGCTCGTCGAACAGCAGGACCTGCGGATCGCCCAGCAGCGCACCGGCCAGGCCGAGCCGCTGTTTCATCCCGAGCGAGAACTTGCCGGCCGACTTGGTGGCGACGCTGCTCAGGCCGACGATCTCCAGCACCTCGTCGACCCGTTTGCCGGTGATCTTGTTCGACGCGGCCATGAACCTCAGGTGGGAGCGGGCGGACCGGTTCGGGTGGATCCAGTTCGCGTCCAGCAGCGCCCCGACCTTGGTCAGCGGCTTGGCCAGGTGCGCATACGGTTCGCCGAAGATCAGCGCCCTGCCCTTGGTCGGGTTGTCCAGACCCAGGATCATCCGCATGGTTGTCGACTTGCCGGCCCCGTTGGGTCCGAGAAAACCGGTCACGGTGCCGGGCTCGACCTTGAACGACAGGTCGTCAACTGCCACCGTGCTGCCGTATCTCTTGGTCAGGCCGATTGCTTCGATCATCGCGTCAATCTCCCCGTGGTCTAGCTTGTGTCGGCGCGTGCTCTCGCCCACCAGTAAACGACCCGCGGTCCAACCGGCGGCAAGTACCCCCGGTTGAGGCCGGTCAAACCCAGTTCGACAAATTACTCAGCCTGCTTACCATTGATCCGATGGACACACTGGAGCACGCGTCCCGGCCCTCCACCGACCGGGAGGCCGGCACCACCCGGCAGTGGTTCGTGCTGGCGGGTCTGCTGGCGGCTTCGTTCCTGGTTGCATTCGTTGGCGGTCTGGCCAGCACCAGCGGCGTCGACGGGTGGTACCAGGGCGCTGCCAAACCGCCATGGACTCCGCCGAACTGGCTCTTCGGTCCGGTCTGGACCTTCCTGTACACGGCGATGGCCGTCGCAGCCTGGTTGGTGTGGCGGCGGTGGGGCTGGCAGGACGCGAGGCCAGCGCTCCTGCTGTACGCCGGTCAGCTTGTGCTGAACGCGATCTGGACGCCGTTGTTCTTCGGCGCCGAGCAACTTTGGCTCGGCCTCGTCGTGATCCTCGCTCTCGACGCTGTGCTGGCCGTGACCGTGATCGCGTTCTTCCAGAAACGCCGACTGGCCGGCGCGCTGCTGGTGCCGTATTTGTTGTGGGCGCTGTACGCGACCACCTTGAACGCCGGGGTCGCGTCGCTGAACTGACTGCCTCGCCGCCCGCCGGGCCATCCCTCGTAGTCTGTCGTGGTGTCCCTGCCGACCTCACCACAGACGACCGCTGACCGGCCTCCGCGTCACCGGATCGACCCTGCCTTCGCCGAGCTGCCGCTGCCCGCCCTAGCCGATGCGGCGTTGTCCGCCGCGACCGGGGCGGGCGCGTCCTACGCGGATTTCCGCTTCGAGCGGCTGATGACCGCGGATCTGACCATCCGGGACACCGCTGTGCAGTCGGCGACCGATGCAGTGTCCACGGGCTATGCCGTGCGGGTCATCGTCGACGGGACCTGGGGGTTCGCCGCGTCGATCGTCCCGACGGCCGATGAGGCGGCGGCCACCGCGCTGCAGGCGGTTGCCGTCGCTCGCGCGCTGTCCGGGGTTGTCGCTGAGCGGGTCGAGCGGGCCGACGAGCCGATCTACCGGAACGCGGTGTGGGTCAGCGACTATCACATCGACCCGTTCGCGGTGGCGGCCTCGGACCGGATCGGGCTGTTGCTGGACCGGTCCGAGAGACTGCTTGCCTCCGACGGTGTCGCGCACACGGTTGCCGGGCTGTTCCAGGTGAAGGAGAACAAGTTCTACGCGGACACCGCCGGCACGAGCACGACCCAGCAGCGGGTCAGGTTGCAGCCGTCGTTGTCGGCGACTGCGGTGGATTCCGACACCGGAGCCTTCGAGACGATGTCCAGCCTGACGCCGCCGGTCGGCCGAGGGTACGAGTACCTGACCGACGGCACCTGGGACTTCGACGCGGAGATCGCATCCATGGGCCAACAGCTCGCCGAGAAGGTGAAGGCCCCGTCGATCAAGGCCGGGCGCTACGACCTGGTCATCGACCCGACCAATCTCTGGCTGACGATTCACGAATCGATCGGCCATGCAACCGAGTACGACCGGGCCATCGGCTACGAGGCCGCTTATGCGGGAACGTCTTTCGCAACCCCGGATCAGCTTGGTTCGCTGGTCTACGGCTCGCCGATCATGAACGTCACCGGCGACCGGACGGTCCGGCACGGGCTGGCCACCATCGGGTACGACGACGACGGCGTCGCGGGGCAGTCCTGGGATCTGATCAGCAGGGGGATCCTGACCGGCTACCAACTGGACCGGGTGTTCGCCCGCCGGCTCGGCCTGGATCGGTCAAATGGTTGCGCGCACGCCGATTCGCCGGCCCACATCCCGATCCAACGAATGGCGAACGTCAGCCTGCAACCCGATCCGCAGGGCGGGTCGACGGCCGATCTGATCGGCGGGATCGAGGACGGGATCTACGTCGTCGGCGACAAGTCGTGGTCGATCGATATGCAGCGCTACAACTTTCAGTTCACCGGCCAGCGTTTCTACCGGATCAAGGGTGGTGAATTGGCCGGCCAGGTCAGGGATGTCGCGTACCAGGCGACGACAACCGACTTCTGGGGCGCGATGGACGCCGTCGGCGGCCCGCAGACCTATCTGCTCGGTGGCGCTTTCAACTGCGGCAAGGGTCAACCCGGCCAGGTCGCCGCGGTATCGCACGGCTGCCCGGCCGCCCGGTTCCGCGGTATCTCGATCCTGAACACCGTCGAGGAAGGTGCAGCGTGAGCGAGCGGGGAGCCGGCGTGAGCCAGGGGATGGGAATCCTGACGCCGCAACAGATCATCGACGCGGCGCTGGCCGCATCGACGGCCGACGGTTGCGTTGTCGTGGTGCAGTCGAGCACCGAGGCGAACGTGCGCTGGGCCAACAACACCGTGACCACCAACGGCTTGTCCAGGTCGCTTGTCCTGGTTCGTGGTGTCCTTCATCGACGGCGCGGCCGGGACGGTCGCCGCATCGGCGGACGCTGCGGATTCGGCCCGGTCCGTTGCCGAGGTGGTGCAGGCCGCCCAGGCGGCCGCGAAGGCCTCCGCCGCAGTCCGGACGGGCACAGGACGCGCAGCCGCTGATCGTTCCGGATCCCGTCGAATCCGGGCGATTTCGAACGTGCCCCGGAGTCGACGTCCTTCGACGTCTTCGGCGGCCTGCTCGGATCGCTGGCGGCCGCGTTCGACAGTGCCCGTTCGGCCGATCGGATCCTCTACGGTTTCGCCCGGCACGAGTTGACGACGACGCATCTCGGGTCGTCGACGGGCCTGCGGCTGCGCTGGGCGCAGCCAACCGGCCTGCTCGAGGTGAACGCGAAATCGGCTGACCTGCAACGGTCCGCGTGGGCCGGGGTGTCGACAGCCGACTTCCTCGGAGTCGACGTCGCGGCTGTGGACGCGACCCTGGCGCAAGCGGCTGGACTGGGCCCGCCGGCACGTCGACCTGCCGCCCGGCCGGTACGACACGGTGCTGCCGCCGACGGCGGTGGCCGATTTTCTGCTGTTCCTGGCCTGGAGCGCCGGCGCCCGGCCGGCGCACGAGGGTCGTTCGGCGTTCTCCGCCCCGGGCGGCGGGACCAGGGTCGGCGAGCGACTGACCGATCGCGGATTCACCCTGTTCAGCGATCCGGCGTGCGGCCGGCCTGGAATCCATCCCGTTCGTCGTCACCGCGCATTCCGCTGACGAGGTCTCGGTCTTCGACAACGGCGCGCCGATCGGCCGCTGCGACCTGCTGACCGGCGGAGTGATCTCGAACCTGTTGCACACCAGGGGTTCGGCAGCGGAATTCGGCGAGCCCTTCGTCCCGATCAGCGACAACCTGGTGCTGACCGGCGGTGCAGCCGGGACGCACCGTCGACGATCAGGTCGCCGGACCTGAAGCGTGGGCTGCTGGTCACATCGCAGTGGTACCTGCGCGAGGTCGACCCGATGACGATGCTGCTCACCGGGCTGACCAGAGACGGGGTGTTCCTCGTCGAGAACGGCGAGATCACCGGCGCCGTCAACAATTTCCGCTTCAACATGTCGCCGCTGGACGTGCTCAAGCAGGCCATCGACGTCGGCGGGACGGTGCCGGCGCTGTCCCGGGAGTGGAGTGACTGGTTCACCAGGTCGGCGATGCCGCCGATCGTTGGTCGAGGGCTTCAACATGTCGTCGGTGTCGAAGGCCCAGTAGATCAACATAAGCGTTTTCAGCCGGTCTGCTGTGCGGCGGGACTCTGTGAAGCGGCGGCGGTCGGGGACATGTCGGCCAGCGTCAGCTGGTGCCGTGGTGGCTCGGGGAACGGGTGCGTGCCGGCGATCGCCAGGTCCGGGCCGACGTGCACCAGCTCGCCGGGATCCAGCAGCCGCCAACCGGTTTCGCCGTCCATCGGCTCGCTGGCGATCACCACGGCAGGTTGCGCGGACAGCTCGTCCGACCGGGTGCGGATCCGCTTGCTGCGGACCTCGAGCGGTTCGGGGGAGACCGTCCGGTCCAGGACGTACAGCTCATGGGTGTCCGGATAACGCAACGCCCACAGGTCGTCGGGGGTGACGAGGATCAGGTTCAGCGCGAACACGGGCAAGCGTTGGGCGATCCAGGACACCGCGCTGACGATCCCAGCGCCGACATCGCCGCCGTTGCGGGCTGTTTCGGCGGTGATCAGGGCGAACATCCGCTCGCTGTCGGTCTGCCCGCCGACCAGTCCGGCGACGGAAAGGTCAGCCAGTCGACCGTCGAGTTCGTCCAGTCCGCCGAATGCCCCGTTGTGCGCGAACAGCCGGCCGTGCTGGGTGAACGGATGGGTGTTGGCGACGGTGTGCGCGCCGGTGCTGGCGTACCGGACGTGGGCGAGGAACGTCCGGCTGCGTGCCGTCCTGGCAACCCGGGCGAATTCGGCGTCCTGCCACGCGGCGATCGGCTGTTTGTCGACGACCGGCCGCCCGTCGGCTGCGAAGACCCCGATTCCGGCGCCGTCGGGTTCCCGGTGGCTCTGCTCGCGCAGGCTGTCCGGCGCGTCCAACAGCCAGAAGGTAGCTGTCACCGGGTCGGGCCCGGCGTGGATTCCGAGCAGTCGGCACATCGTCGGAGTCCTCGATTCGTCAGGGCTTGGCCTGATCGAGACTGCCAGCAATTCGCCCGCATCGCGACCGGTATTGCCTTAATGTCTTAACATGGCCGACGCTGGAATAGCGGTTCATGTCTGGTGGATATCGACCCGGCAATGTGGAATTCCCCGGCGGCGGTTCGAAGAAATAGCACCCGATCGGCCCGTCACCGACCGATCGGTTGTCGTCCAAGATCTTCCTGCGGCCGATATCCGCAGGTAGCGGCATGTTCGCCCAACTCTGACCGGCAACGAACAAGATCAAACATACGTGTCGGAAACCACACCGGATATTCCCCAGCTTTCTCGATTCTGTGGCGTGGCCCACCCCGAATTACGCCCCCGTATCGGCGCGTTTGATGGTTAGTGTCCCGGGATCGGTGTGGCACAACGGGGTGCCAGAACACATTCCCGTGACGACCTGAAGTGGTCGAACGGTCCCGGACAATTTCAGGAGATGGTGCATGTGACCTCGGTCATCGACCCGCCCGTTACGACAGCCGCGACAGTCCGGCCCGGCCAATCGGAGTCCCCCGTCACTCCGGTTGCGACAGCTGCCTTGACCGGCATTCAGATCATCGGCGCGCCGTCGGGCACGGCGCCTGGACTGCTGTCCTGGGTGCTGGAGGTGGCCGAGCTGGCCCAGCCCGACAAGGTCGTCTTCACCGACGGCTCGGACGCTGAATGGACGCGGCTGACCGATGCCCTGGTCGCTGCCGGCACCTTCACCCGGCTCACAGCGAAGGAGAATTCCTTCTACACCGCTTCCGATCCGACCGACGTTGCTCGGGTCGAGGACCGCACCTACATCTGCTCGGTGGATCCCGCCGATGCCGGTGCGACCAACAACTGGATGGACCCGAGCGCCATGAAGGCGATCCTCACGGGGCTGTACAGCGGGTCCATGCGTGGCCGGACGATGTACGTCGTCCCGTTCTGCATGGGTCCCTATGACGCGGCGACGCCGAAGCTCGGTGTCGAAATCACCGACTCCGAGTACGTTGTCGCATCGATGCGGGTGATGACCAGAATGGGCGCCGAGGCGCTGAAGCTGATCAACACCGGTCTGCCCTGGGTCAAGGCTCTGCACTCGGTCGGCGCACCGCTCGCGCCCGGGGACACCGATGTCGCCTGGCCGTGCAACGACACCAAGTACATCGTGCAGTTCCCCGAGGAGCGGACGATCTGGTCGTTCGGCTCCGGCTACGGGGGAAATGCCCTGCTGGGCAAGAAGTGTTACTCGCTGCGCATCGCGTCGGTGATGGCCCGCGACGAGGGCTGGCTGGCCGAGCACATGTTGATCATGAAGATCACCTCGCCGACAGAATGATGTCAAGTACATCGCCGCGGCCTTCCCCAGCGCCTGCGGCAAGACCAACCTGGCGATGCTGGAGCCCACCATCCCGGGCTGGAAGGTCGAGACCCTCGGTGACGACATCGCCTGGATGACCTTCGGCGAGGACGGCCGGCTGTACGCGGTCAACCCGGAGTACGGCCTGTTCGGGGTCGCACCCGGCACGGGCTGGAACACCAACCCGAACGCGATGAAGACCATCGCCCAGGGCAACTCGGTCTTCACCAACGTCGCCCTCACCGACGACGGCGATATCTGGTGGGAGGGCATGACGGACGAACCGCCGGCCCACCTCACCGACTGGAAGGGCCGCGACTGGACGCCGAGCGGGCTGGACGCCGACGGCAACAAGCTGGCGTCTGCCGGTGAACCGTCGAGCCACCCCAACTCGCGATTCTGCACCCCGATCACCCAGTGCCCGATCCTCGCCGACGAGTACTTCGCCGAGCCGCAGGGCGTGCCGATCTCGGCGATCCTGTTCGGTGGCCGGCGCAAGACGACCATCCCGCTGGTCACCCAGTCCCGGGACTGGCAGCACGGCGTCTTCATGGGCGCCACGCTGTCCAGCGAGACAACGGCGGCGGCGACCGGCGCGGTCGGCGTCGTCCGCCGCGATCCGATGGCCATGCTGCCGTTCATCGGCTACAACGCCGGTGACTACTTCGCGCACTGGATCGACGTCGGCAAGGGCGCCGACGCGACGAAGCTGCCGGAGATCTTCTACGTCAACTGGTTCCGCCGGGACGAGGACGGCGGGTTCCTCTGGCCCGGATTCGGCGAGAACTCCCGGGTGCTGAAGTGGGTCTTCGAACGTCTCGAGGGCACGGTCGGCGCGGTCGAGACGCCGGTCGGCCACGTCCCTGCACCCGGCTCGTTGGACGTCGACGGCCTCGGCATGACGGCCGAACAGGTCAGCGCGGCACTCGCAGGTCGACCCGCAGGAGTGGGCCGCCGAGATTCCGCTCATCGAGGAGTGGTTCGCCAAGATCGGCGACACGGTGCCCACCTCGCTGCGGGACGAGCTCGACTCGCTGAAGCTCCGGTTGGGTATCGACTGAGTCCGACGATCGCCCAGGCGGGTGCGATACCGATCACTGATCGTTACTGACCGCACCGACTTCCGGCCCCGGGTCGGGCGCAGCGTGGCGCCCGCCCCGGGGTCGGCGACTTTGCTGACAGGCGACTGTATTCACCGGGGTGCGACCGCACCTGATGGGTGCGATCGCTGACGACCGTGATTACTCGCCGTTACGTCAGCTCACAGCGCCAAGGATTCCGTGCTTTCCTTGTCCCTGATGGAGCGCGTCATCGGATGCTCGGCCGGGGAAATGAACCCATGCCGTACGAGCCGCCGGTGGCAGCGGAGGTGCTGATAGGTGGGTTCTGGGGGCTGGCAACCGGTGGCGGGCAACACGGAGGCGCCCGATGGGCGCAAGGCTTCTTCGTGGCGCGCGTTCAGCGCTCGGGACAGCGATCGCGGCGACCAGGCGGTGGTGATCGCCGACGCGATGACCCCGTTCTGCGGTATCGGCTGCGTCCTGTTCGCCCTGGTCTCGGCCACCCAGTTCGCGTTCGACAAGACGCCGGGTGCGTGGTGGTCGTCGGCGCTGGCCGCCCTGACCTCGGTCGTGCTCGGAGTCGCGTTCGTCCTGCTGCGCAGCGGCCGCGGCGAGTTCATGCGGCAGCATTCGCTGCCCGTTCGGCGCGTTCGTCGGTGCCCTGGTCGGGCTGAACCCGATCGTCTACATCTTCGGCACCCAGATCACCTACCCGGCGATCGGCGTGCTGCTGGTGATCGTGGCCGTCGGCGGCCTGGTGCACGACTGGGTGTGGGCGGCGGTGGTGATCCTCGCCATCGACGTGGTGTGGATCCTCTGCGCGGTGGCCTGGGGTATCCCGGTGCCGCCGGCCACCTTCGTCTCGCAGATCCTGAAGGCCAACGCGCTGGCGATCGTGCTGAACATCGCCCGCACCCGAACCGTGCAGCGGTTCGAGCAGGCCAGGCTCGAGGTCCACCGGATGGCGACCACCGACGAACTGACCGGTCTGGCCAACCAGCGCGGACTGCTCGAGGTCGCCCGGGAGTACCCGGACAAGCTGGCCGGTCAGCCGCTCGACCTTGCCGTCGTCTACGTCGATGTCGACGGTCTGAAGTCGGTCAACGACACCCTTGGTCATGCCGCCGGCGACGCGCTGATCCGGTCGGTGGCTGACGTCCTGCGACGGGCCTTCCGGCCGATCGACACCATCGCCCGGGTCGGCGGCGACGAATTCGCCATCCTGCTCCGCAGCCCCAACCCGCAGCTTGCGCAGACCCTGGTCGACCGGGTGCACGAGCACCTGGCCGAGGTCGGCATCTCGGCGAGCATCGGCACCGCCAGTTCGACCCCGGGGGCCAGCCAGGTCGACCTCGCCGACCTGCTGGAACGCGCCGACGCGGCGATGTACGCGGTGAAGGTCGTCCGCAAGAACGGCCAGGCCTAGTCTCCTGCTTTTTCAGACGGGGCCTGATCAGTCTTCGGCGCCTTCGGTGTCTTCGGTGTCGGCCGGGTGCCGGCGGATCAGCTTGCTGACCAGGAACAGCGCGACGATGCCGAGGACGATCGGCACGACCCGCTTGAGGATCGGGGTGGCGGTGGCCGACAGCAGGTTCAGCTCGGCCGGAGCTGCCTTCGCGGTGGCCGGCTGGCCGGCGACGCCCGGCGCGGCGACCGGAGCCGGCGCGACGTAGTCGGCGGCGACCTCATCGGGGTTGACCACGTCGATCAGCTCGGCGCCGCCCAGCGTGTGACCGCCCAGCTTGTTCGACACACAATCGGCGAACTGACCGATCAGCTTGTTGCCGACGTCGACCATCACGCCGCGGCCGAACTGGGCGGGCCGTCCGGTCAACGACAGGGTGGTCACCAGGTCGACGGCCGTGCGGTTCGGGGCCAGCGCGGTGGCCGTGGCGGTCACCATCATCGCGGCGGTCGAGGTGGAGCCGCCGGCATTACCGGTGGCCTCGATCTTCGCCCGATGCGCGACCGGGTCCTTCTCCACGATCCGGGCGGAGCCCTTGTAGGTCATCCGGATCGGACCCAGCTTGATCTTGACCGAGCCGCTGAACTCGTCGCCGTCGACGTGATCGAGGATCGCGCCGGGAAAGCACGGCCCGACCTGCTCCATGTCCAGCAGGGTCGATCCACGCCTTTTCGACGCCGACCGGGACTTCGAACCGGTGCTCCAATTCCACAACAGACCTCCGGATCTCCGGCCGGGCCACTCCTGAGCCGGCAGCGCCCTGATCGTATGCCGCGGTCCAGAGGACCGCGCGCTCGGAGCCTTCGGAACGGAGGTAACACCGCAGGTCCCGACCATCGCAAGTCCGATTGTCGGACGTGGCGCAGGTCGAGAAGCCGATCATTCCGTGCCACTATCGAAGTGTCGAACCGGACGCAGGTGGTGCGATCCACCGCCTGTGCCGCGTTCGACATCCACCGTCACTGCCGACGGCTGCCGGGGTCGACCATCACCTCGGAGCACCGCCGGTGCCGACTCCCGGCGATCCCGGGTGCCGGGTCCGACCGAGTGAGGAGTCCGCATGGCTGCCGAAGAACCTGGCCCAACTGGCCACCGATCCGTACCAGCCGTACACGGCGGCCCAGGCCGCCGCCCGCGGGGCGGCCGGTCTGCGTGGGGCGCCGACCCCGTCCGAGGTGATCGCCGGGCTACGGGCCACCAGCCACGGCGAGGACCTGGTCCAGGTGCTGTCCCCGGAAGGTGTCTTCACCCCGCACGACGACTTCCCGATCGAGGTGTCCGCCGAGCTGCTGCGCGGGCTGTACCGGGACATGGTGCTGGTCCGCCGGTTCGACCGGGAGGGCAACGCCCTGCAACGGCAGGGTCAGCTGAGCATCTGGGTTCCGCTGCTCGGCCAGGAGGCGGCGCAGATCGGCGCCGGCCGGGCGATGCGGCCGAAGGACATGGCCTTTCCGTCCTACCGCGAACACGGCGTCGCCTGGTGTCGCGGCGTCGATCCGACGCAGCTGCTGGGCATCTTCCGCGGCACCGACCACTGCGGGTGGGACCCGAAGGCGACCCGGTTCAACAGCTACACGATCGTCATCGGCAACCAGGTGCTCAACGCCACCGGCTACGCCATGGGTCAACGGTTCGACGGCGTGATCGGCGCGACGCCCGGGCTGGAGGACACCAGCGAGGCGACCATCGCCTTCTTCGGTGACGGGGCGACCAGCCAGGGCGACGTGCACGAGGGCATGGTGTTCGCCGCGGCGTTCGATGCCCCGGTCGTCTTCTACTGCCAGAACAACCAGTGGGCCATCTCCGAACCGGTCGCGAAGCAGTCCCGGGTGCCGCTGTGGGAGCGGTCGACCGGGTACGGCTTCCCCGGGGTCCGGGTGGACGGCAACGACGTGCTTGGCCTGCCTGGCCGTCACCAGGTGGGCGCTGGACGAGTGCCGGTCCGGCAACGGGCCGGTGATGATCGAGGCCTTCACCTACCGGATGGATGCGCACACCACCTCCGACGACCCGACCCGCTACCGGATGGCGGCCGAAGAGGAGCACTGGAAACTGCTCGACCCGATCCAGCGGGTGAAGGCGCACCTGTCCCGGCAGGGGCTGGCCGACCAGGAGTTCTTCGACTCGGTCGGCGCCGAGGCCGACGAGCTGGCGGCCCGCTTCCGGGCGCACTGCATCGCGATGGAGAAGCCGCCGCCGGAGCGGATCTTCGCCAATGTCTACACCGAACCGCACGCCCAGCTGGAGGCGCAGCAGGAGGAGTACCTGGCCTACCTGGCGACCTTCGCCGATCAGGCGGGTGCGTGATGACAGCCCAGCACGACCGACCGCTCGCCAAGGCGCTGAACACCGGCCTGCGGTCCGCGATGGAGGACGATCCCAAGGTCATCGTGATGGGCGAGGACGTCGGCAAGCTCGGCGGCGTCTTCCGGGTCACCGACGGGCTGCAGAAGGACTTCGGCGACCACCGGGTGCTCGACACCCCGCTGGCCGAATCCGGGATCATCGGCACCGCAGTCGGTCTCGCCATGCGCGGCTACCGGCCGGTGACCGAGATCCAGTTCGACGGGTTCGTCTTTCCCGGGTTCGACCAGATCATCTCCCAGGTCGCCAAGATCACCTACCGGACGCAGGGCGCCTGGTCGATGCCGATGGTGATCCGGATCCCGTTCGGCGGCGGCATCGGCGCGGTCGAACACCACGCCGAATCACCCGAGTCGTTCTTCTGCCACATCGGCGGGCTGCGGGTGGTGGCCTGCTCGACGGTGCAGGACGCCTACGACATGCTCCGCGCCGCGATCGCCTGTGACGACCCGGTGGTCTTCTTCGAGCCCAAGCGCCGGTACTGGGAAAAGGGTTCGCTGGACACCGATCTCCATGCCGCAGAGCTCGGACAGTGGCCGCCGCAGAGCTTCTCCAGCGTCGTCCGCCGGCCGGGGACGGATGTCACCGTCGTCTCCTACGGGCCGAGCATGCCGATCCTGCTCGCCGCCGCCGATGCGGCCGCCGCCGAGGGTCGGTCCCTCGAGGTGATCGATCTGCGCAGCCTGTCCCCGCTCGACCTCGGTCCGGTGATCGAGTCGGTCCGGCGCACCGGCCGGCTGGTGGTCGTCTCCGAGGCGCCGCGGGAATCGTCGATCACCGCCGACATCGCGGCCAGGGTGACCGAGGAGGCGTTCTACTCGCTGGCCGCGCCCGTGCTCCGGGTGGCCGGCTTCGACACCCCGTACCCGCCGAGCCGGCTGGAGGACGACTACCTGCCCGACCTGGACAAGGTGCTCGACGCCGTCGACCGCGTGCTCGCGTACTGAGAGTGGGACCCAGCACGATGACTGCGACTACCCCGAAGCCGAACACGGCGGCGAAAGCCCAGCGGCTGCAGACCTTCTCGATGCCCGACGTCGGGGAGGGGCTGACCGAGGCCGAGATCCTCGGCTGGCGGGTCGCGGTCGGCGACACCCTCACCGTGAACCAGGTGATGGTGGAGATCGAGACCGCGAAGGCGGCCGTCGAACTGCCGTCACCGTTCGCCGGGCGGGTGCACGCACTGCTGGTCGAGCCGGGCGTGACGGTCGAGGTCGGTACGCCGATCATCACCATCGACACCGATCCGGCGGCCGGCGAACTGATCGAACGAGACCCAGCGCCCGACCGGTCGCCGGCCGGTGATCCTGCCGGTGGGAGCCGGCCAGATCCGAGCGGCAGCGGCGCGAAGATCGGCGAGGTGACCGCCGACGGCCGGATCGCGACCCTGGTCGGCTACACGTCCGCGCACCGCCGCCACCGTCACGCCGGGCACCGGCGGGCACCAGCATCGGCGACCGCGATCCGGCCGCCGCGACCGATTCACCGGCACCACCACTTCCGACGCGCCGCCGCCGCCAGGTCCCGTCCGACTGGCGCAGGCGCCGCTCGCCACCCCGCCGGTCCGCAAGCTGGCCAAGGACCTCGGCGTCGACCTGCAGGTCCGTCCACGCCAGCCGCCCCGACGGCGTGATCAGCCGGGACGACGTCGAGACGCGCCTGCCGCTGCAACGCACCTCGAGCGTTCGCGGCGAACGCCGGCCAGACCGGCACCGGGAGCGGCGCATCCCGGTCAAGGGCATTCGCAAGGCGACCGCAGCCGCGATGGTGGCCAGCGCCTTCACCGCCCCGCACGTCACCGAGTTCCTGACCATCGACGTCACGCCGATGATGGAACTGCGGGACCGGCTGCGGCGGCGTCCGGAGTTCGCCGACGTCAAACTGACCCCGCTGGCCTTCGCCGCCCGTGCGGTCTGCCTGGCCGCGCGCCGGACGCCCGAGCTGAATGCGGTCTATCGCGGCCGGTGCGGACGGTCGGCGACGATCAGATCATCGTCAAGGAGTACGTCAACCTGGGCATCGCCGCGGCGACCCCGCGCGGGCTGATCGTGCCGGTGATCCACGATGCCGACGCACTCGACCTGGCCGGTCTGGCGTCCGCATCTGCAGGAGCTGACCGCCACCGCCCGGGCCGGCCACACCACCGCCGGCGCAGATGACCGGCGGCACCTTCACCATCACCAATGTCGGCGTCTTCGGCGTCGACACCGGCACCCCGATCATCAATCCCGGGCGAGGCGGCGATCCTGGCGCTCGGTTCCATCAAGGACGCGCCCTGGGTGGTCGACGGACAGCTGGCCGTGCGCAAGGTCTGTCAGCTGGCGCTGTCGTTCGACCACCGGGTGGTCGACGGCCAGCTGGGCTCGCAATTCCTGGCCGACGTCGGTGCGCTGCTGGCCGACCCCGGGCTGGCGCTGGCCTTCTAGAGTCGGACCCGACGAAGGAGGGGCCACCGGTGAGCACAGGGACCGCACTGAGGAACCCGGCGATGCAGGAGTGGGTTTTCAGTGCCGTCCGCTGGCTACCTCTTGAACTCCGGTTGATCGAGCACCCGTAGCCACGAACCATCGGGCTGCCGGCGGACAACCTGGGCGCGGGCGCCGGCGTCGTCCCTCGGCGGGGTCGAGGTCAGCGCCAGGTCGCCGCTGATCAGCGTCGGCAGCGGCTGCTTCCGGCTCGAAATGCGGAGCCTGCGCAAGCACCCCGGCCCAGAGCTCGCGGATGGCGTCCCGGCCGACGGTGAACTTCCCGGGCGGGTAGGCCATGACGGCGTCCGGCTCGTACAGGGCGGCGACGCCGTCGGCGTCACCGGCGTTGGATCGTTCGACGAACAGCCGGGTGATGTCCTCCGGTGTCTTGGCGGTTTCGCGGTCGGTCATGGTGATCCCTTCTCTGCGTCGTCTTCGTTCCACCATCGTGCCGTCGTCGCTGTCAGAAGTCCAACAGCTACAACAGATCATTATTAGAATCAGGACGTATAGTTGGCCACCATGGAGCTGCGCCAGCTGGAGTACTTCGTCGCCGTGGTGGAGGAAGCCAACTTCACCCGGGCCGCCGAACGGGTGCACGTCAGCCAGTCCGGGGTGAGCGCCCAGATCCGGCAGCTCGAACGTGAGCTCGGCCAACAACTGCTCGACCGATCGGAACGCACCGTCCGGCTCACCACAGCAGGGGCGGCGATCCTGCCGTCCGTCCGCGCAACGTTGGCGGGTGTCGCTGCGACCCGATCCACTGCCGACGAACTGACCGGCCTGATTCGCGGCCGAGTGGCCGTCGGCATGGTCACCGCCTGCACGATCGTGACGTTGTTCGACGTCCTCGCGGACTTCCACCAGCGCTATCCCGGCATCGAGGTCGCCTTGAACGAGGACTCGTCAGACCTGCTCATCGATGGCGTGCTGAGCGGCAGATTCGATATCGCCCTGCTCGGCACGGCCGTCGACCTGCCGGCCGGGATCGAATCGGAGATCGTCGCCGACGAGGCCCTGGTGGCTGCGGTGCCGATCGGGCATCCGCTGGGCGGCGTACAGAGCATTCCGCTGGCGAACCTGGCACCGTACCCGCTGATCACCCTGCCCACCGGCGCAGGAGTCCGTACGGCGTTCGACACCGCCTGTGCGGCAGCAGGAGTCAAGGTCCAGGTGACCCTGGAGGCGAGTGCTCCTGACGTCATTGCCGGTCTGAGCGAACGCGGACTCGGCGTGGCCATCCTCAGCGAGACGATGGCCTCGGCCCACCGGGAAGCCCTGCACGCGATCGCCATCACCGATCCACCGATGCGGTCCCGACTCGAACTCGCCTGGCCGACGGCCGATGTCGCCGGCCCGGCGGCCCGGGCCTTTGTGAACTCCGCGCGGGCCGCATTTCGGGCCGCAGCGCGGTAGCCGCCCCGATAGGGGAATGCCTGACCGGCTTCCGGCTGCGTCCTCTGTGCTGACTGGCGGCCCTCCTTCGTCGGGTACGACCAAAGAGCGGACCTGGGCATGGTCGAGCAAGATAATCTCGGCCAGTCCGGCGACAACCGGGCATCTGGGCATTTAACGGACCGCAAAGGGGCGGTAGCTATGGCTGACACGGTGAGCGCTCGCGCGTACAACAGCTTGTCGCAGTTCCGGGCCGATGCCTGGTGTGCGCTCGAGGAGGCCAGCGAGCGGCTGTCCGAGGCAGCCGCCGCGGGGCGTCCGCTGGACGGTCTGGTCGCCAGGGTCGGCCAACTGGTCGACGAACTCGGGCCGATCGAGCGCTACTGGGCCTACCCCGGTCCGCAGGCCACATCCCAGGGTCGCCGGTTGTTCGCGGCGGGGAAGTACACGCGATTCGCCCGGGCGGTCGCGAGCCTCAACCGCGGCCTGGTGACCGATGCCTACCGCAGTGGTGCCGCCTGGTCGGTGGCCGCTGCCATCCAGGAACCCTTCGAACGGGATGCGGCCGGCAGCCCGCCCGACCCGCAGCACCAGCGGCCGTACTTCGAGGTGCTGATCGTCGAGGACATGAGCGACAACCAGGAGCGGGCACTGCGCGAAGAACTGCGCAAGTGGCGCCGCCCGGACGACGAGTTCATCTACGAGATCGTGGTGGTGCCCAGCTACGAGGACGCGATCATTGCCGCCCGGATCAACTTCAACATCCAGGCCTGCGTCATCAAACGGCGTTTCACCCACCACTCCCGGCGGGATCTGTCCACGCTGGCGCACTTCGTCGACGAGCGGTCGCCGGACGATCTGATGGAGCATTCCCAGGACGCCAGGGCCGAGACGCTCGGTCAGGCCCTCGCCGGCATCCGTCCCGAACTCGATCTGTATCTGATGACGGAGATCTCCCTGGAAGACGTGGCCGGCTGGCTCAGCCATCACTTCCGCCGGATCTTCCACTCCCGCGAGGGCACCCTCGAACTGCATCTGAGCCTGCTGGCCGGGGTCGCCGAGCGGTACGAGGCGCCGTTCTTCAACGCGCTCAAGCAGTACAGCCACCGGCCAACCGGGGTGTTCCACGCGCTGCCGATCTCGCAGGGCAAGTCGATCGTGAACTCGCACTGGATCAAGGACATGATCGGGTTCTACGGCCTGGACATCTTCCTGGCCGAGACCTCCGCCACCTGCGGCGGGCTGGACTCGCTGCTGGAGCCGACCGGGCCACTGCGGGACTCCCAGGACCTGGCCGCCGAAACTTTCGGCTCCCGGCAGACCTATTTCGCCACCAACGGCACGTCGACCGCCAACAAGATCGTCTCCCAAGCCCTCGTGCAACCCGGCGACATCGTGCTGGTGGACCGCAACTGCCACCAGTCCCACCACTACGGCCTGATGCTGTCCGGTGCGCACGTCATCTACCTGGACGCCTATCCGCTGAACGAATACTCGATGTACGGAGCGGTGCCGCTGCGGCAGATCAAGGCCCAACTGCTGGCGCTGCGTCGGGCCGGCAAGCTGGACCGGGTCAAGATGCTGATGCTGACCAACTGCACCTTCGACGGTGTGGTGTACGACGTGCAGCGGGTGATGGAGGAGTGCCTGGCGATCAAGCCGGACCTGGTGTTCCTCTGGGACGAGGCCTGGTTCGCCTTCGCCCGGTTCCACCCGATCTACCGCCCGCGCACCGGAATGCAGTCCGCCAACACCCTGCTGCAGAAGCTGCGGGATCCCGGATATCGGCAGGACTACGCGGCCAGGGTCACCGAAGTCGGCAGCGCCACCGACGAGGAACTGCTGGACATGCGGCTGGTCCCGGATCCGGCGCGGGCCAGGGTCCGGGTTTACGCCACCCAGTCGACGCACAAGACGCTCACCTCGCTCCGGCAGGGCTCGATGATCCACGTCTTCGACCAGGACTTCGGGCAGAAGGTGGAGGAGAACTTCCACGAGGCCTACATGGCCCATACGTCGACGTCACCGAACTACCAGATCCTGGCCTCGCTCGATCTTGGCCGCCGGCAGGCCGCGCTGGAGGGCTTCGAGCTGGTGCAGAAGCAGGTCGAGTACGCCATGCGGTTGCGGGACGCGGTGGACAACCACCCGCTGCTGCGCAAGTACATGCGCTGCCTGACCACCGCCGATCTGATCCCGGTCGACTTCCGGCCGTCGGGCATCGGGCAGCCGCTGCGTTCCGGGTTGAAGAAGATGGAGACGGTCTGGGCGAATGACGAATTCGTGCTCGACCCGTGTCGCGTCACCATCTACATCGGGCCGACCGGCATCGACGGGGACACGTTCAAGCGCGAGCACCTGATGGACCGGCACGGGGTGCAGATCAACAAGACCTCGCGCAACAGCGTGCTGTTCATGACGAACATCGGCACCACCCGTAGTTCCGTCGCCTACCTGATCGAAGTGTTGGTGAAGATCGCCAGGGAGCTGGAGGAAGAACACTCCGAGATGAGCCTGAACGAGCGGGCACTGCACGAGACGGCGGTGCTGCGGCTGACCAACCCGTCGGCGCCGCTGCCGGACTTCAGCTCGTTCCACGAGGCGTTCCGCGCGGACGACCCGGGCGACGGGACGGCGACGCCCGAGGGCGACGTCCGCCGGGCGTTCTTCCTGGCCTATGACGACAGCCTCTGCGAGTACCTGCTGCCCGAGCAGATCCAGGAGAAGCTGGAGTCGGGGCAGGAGGTGGTGTCGGCCACCTTTGTGACGCCGTACCCGCCGGGGTTTCCCGTGCTCGTACCGGGCCAGACCTTCAGCCAGCAGATCCTGGCGTACATGGGCAGCCTGGACACCTCTGAGGTGCACGGCCTGCGTGCCGACCGAGGCTACCGGGTGTACATCGACAAGGCGCTCGAGATCGCGAAGGCGGCCAGGACCGGGTAGCCCAGATCACCATCCGGATGGCGATTACGGCGTGTAAAGTGGTAATTACCGGAAGATCATCGGCATGTGAGGCGTCTCACCGTTGATTCGGGCATCGACCCGGCACCCTAAGGCGTCATACATGTTGCGGTGACCAAAGCCGCAGCGAGATCACCACTAGCAGCACCAGCGCCTCCAGAAGGGATTCATCATGAGCCGCATCAGCACCGCCGTCCGCAACCACAGGGACACCGCAAAGACCCGTCGCGCGGTTTCCCGCGCGATCGACAACGCAGCCACCAGGGGCGTCCGCGAGGAGCTCATGGCGATGGCGCAGGTCCAGGGTCTGCCGCTGCGCTGAGCCGACTGGGCCGATCCGGCAATGGGTCGGTCCGTCAGAGGATCGGCGCAGGTCAGCGGCCCCAGCGTGGCCAGAACCAATGACGAGAGAAGATTTCGTTCGAAACGTGTAACGCTCGAGGGCGCGATATCGATAAGCCCATTGACCCCGGACAGCTGCCGGACCCCCGACCTGGCAGCCGTCCGGGGTCACTTGTATCTCGGACGTGTCTGTATCTCGGGACCTGTCTGTATCTCAGGACGTGTCGCATACGCTCGGCCGATGTCCGAAGCCCTGCTCGCCATCCAGATGTTGCACGACCGCATTCTGATCAAGATTGCCGGTGGACAGGGCGAGCGGACAACGCGGGCGGGGATCCTCATTCCGGCGACCGCCGAGGTCGCGAAGCGGCTGGTCTGGGGTGAGGTTGCCGGTGTCGGTCAGCACGTCCGGTCGGTCAAACTCGGTGAGCGGGTGCTGTTCAGTCCCGAGGACCAATACGAAGTCGAGATTGCCGGCGAAACCTACCTGGTGCTGCGTGAGCGCGACCTGCAGGCGGTAGCCAGCGAACGCGCCAGGGGTGGCACAGGGCTTTACTTGTAGGTAGCCACTGACCTTCTGCAGGGAGCGCCGCATGGACACCTACGACATGATCGTCATCGGATCGGGACCCGCCGGTCAGAAGGCGGCGATCGCCGCGGCCAAACTGGGTCGTCGGGCCGCCATCGTCGAGCGCTGGGACATGGTCGGCGGGGTCTGCATCAACACCGGGACCATCCCCTCCAAGACCCTGCGCGAGGCGGTGTTGTACCTGACCGGTCTCAACCAGCGCGAGCTGTACGGCCAGTCCTACCGGGTGAAGGACGAGATCACCGTGACCGACCTGTCGGCCAGGACCCAGCACGTGGTGGCGAGGGAAATCGACGTCATCCGTAACCAGTTGGCGCGCAACCATGTGCACCTCGTCGTCGGCACAGCCCAGTTCGTCGACCCGCACACGCTGGTGGTGGTCAACGAGGCCGGCAACCACGTGGAAATCGGTGCGGAGAAGATCGTCGTTGCGGTCGGAACCAAGCCCGCCAGGCCGGCCACCGTGGAATTCGACGGAGCGACCATTGTCGATTCCGATCAGATCCTTGGCCTGGACAAGGTGCCGTCCTCGATGGTGGTGGTCGGCGCCGGCGTGATCGGTATCGAATACGCCTCGATGTTTGCCGGACTCGGGACGAAGGTCACCGTCGTCGAGAAGCGATCGTCGATGCTGGACTTCTGCGACAAGGAGATCGTCGAGGCCCTGCAGTACCAGTTGCGGGAGCTGGCCGTGACATTCCGGTTCTCCGAGTCCGTCCGTCAGGTGCAGAAGCATCCGGCCGGCACCCTGACCATCCTCGAATCGGGGAAGAAGATCCCCGCCGACACGGTGCTGTATTCGGCCGGCCGGCAGGGCGTCACCGAGGAACTGAATATCGCCGCATCCGGCGTGACGGCGAGCAGTCGGGGACAAATCACGGTCAATGAGAATTTCCAGACCGAGGTGGAGCACATCTACGCCGTCGGCGACGTCATCGGGTTCCCGGCGCTGGCCGCCACCGCGATGGAGCAGGGCCGCCGCGCCAGCTACCACGCCTTCGGCGAACCGGTCGGCAACAAACTGGGCGACCTGCAGCCGATCGGGATCTACACCATCCCGGAGATCAGCTTCGTCGGCCGCACCGAGGAGCAACTGACGAGGGACAACGTCCCGTTCGAGGTCGGAATCTCGCGGTACCGGGAACTTGCCCGCGGCGCGATACTCGGCGACTCCTACGGCATGCTCAAGATTCTGGTGCACGCTGAATCACGAGAACTGTTGGGCGTGCACGTTTTTGGTACCAACGCCACCGAACTGGTGCACATCGGCCAGACGGTGATGGGCTGCGGCGGCACCGTCGATTATCTTGTCGACGCGGTCTTCAATTACCCCACCCTGGCGGAGTCCTACAAGGTCGCCGCTCTGGATGCCGTGAACAAGATGCGCGCCATCGCCAGGGTGACGCAGACCGGGATCTATCACCCCCTCCCCGAATAGGTGCATCCTGCTCCCTGAATGGGTGCATCGGCGAAAATGCGGCGGGGACAGTGACCTTGCGTATTCGCCCATACCGGCCGAGTGAAATGCCGCCACCAAGGGCTTAGCGATGCTCAGTTTCCTTGTCCTGGTGGACCTCGACGCGTCAGCCTTCGCTGAGGAACGTTGGGCCCTACAGCTCAGCGGCGGGATGGGCGGTCATCGCAGCAGCGAGGGGAAGAGTGATGAGCTCTTCCGTGATGCCCGCCATCTCTGCTGACTCGCGCCGGGCGCGTTCCTCGGTCGTCTTTGCCGGTCTGTTCGTTCTCGGTCTGGCCATCGGCGGCTATCTGACCAGCGAGGTCACCGGCCCCGACTCGCAGTTTGCGTCCTGGGTGAGCGAGATCGGCCAGCTGGCCGCTGCCGGACTGGCCACCGTGGCGTCGGCCGTCGCCGTGCGCAGACACGCGGGTCCGGAGCGGCGGGCCTGGTTGCTGGTGACCTTCGCCTGTGGCTCGTGGCTGATGGGGCAGCTGATCTGGTGCTACTTCGTCGTGGTCCTCGATGGTGACATTCCGGAGGTCTCCATCGCGGACCCGTTCTTCCTGTTGTTCACATTTCTGATGGCGGTCGCGGTCTGGCCGTCGGAGGGTCGCCAAGCCGATCGACTTCGACTATCGCTGGACGCCTTCATCATCGGGATGTCCCTGTTCACGATCAGTTGGGTGACGTCGATCAATCAGTTGGCGTCGTCCGCCCACGACACCGACCTGCTCGGCCTGATCATCAACCTGTCCTATCCGTGCGGCGACGTCGTTGTGCTGACGATGGTGCTGCTCGGGACCAGCCGGCGGGTCGACCATCGGTCGAGCCTCGCCGCGGTGGCCGTTGCCATGGCCCTGATAGCGGTCTCTGACGGCTTGTACGCCTACCTGTCCTCGTCGGGTGCCTTCGACTCCGGATCGGTGGCAGGACTCGGTTGGACAGCGGGTTTCGGGCTGATCGGGTGCGCTGCACTGGCCAGCGGGTACCGCCAGGTGTTATCGAGCAGGTCTGGGCCGACGCTCCTCGCGACAGCTCCTTCGAGCCCGCCGAAGGCGCGGGTCGCGAGCATGTTGCCCTATTTGCCGCTGGGGATCGCGCTGGCCGTTGTCGCCATCGATCGGTTCAACAACGGCACCGGCCGGATCACCGGCGTCCTGATCGTCTTCATCTTCATCGGTGTCCTGGTGCGGCAGTACCTGACAATCCGGGACAACGCAACACTGACCAGGCATCTGGAGAGTCGGGAGCGGGAACTGCACGCGCAGGCGTTCGCAGATCAGCTGACCGGACTGCCGAACCGCGCGCTGTTCACCGATCGCGTCACCCATGCCCTCGAGCAGCACCGCCGCACGATGCGGCCGCTCGCCCTGCTGTTCGTCGACCTCGACGACTTCAAGGTGGTCAATGACACTCTCGGTCACCCGGTGGGGGATGAGTTGGTCATCGGTGTCGCCGAGCGATTCCGCGGCGCGATTCGGGCCAGCGACACCGTTGCCCGGTTCGGTGGGGACGAGTTCGCGGTGCTGGTCGAGGGCGAAAACGCGGCCGTTGACGTGGGTACCAGGCTGGTCGAGTGCCTGCGGCCGCCCTTCTCGCTGGGCGGTGAACAGTTGCTCATCTCGGCCAGCATCGGCGTCGCCGAGGTCAAGGCAGAGCTGCCGACGCCGCCGTTGGACGAGTTGTACTCCCGGGCCGATATTGCGATGTACGCCGCAAAGCGCTCAGGCAAGGGAAAGGTCGCGCTGTACGAACAATCGATGGTGTTGCCGGAGGCCGCCGATCTGCACTATCGACCGCTGCTGATCGACGCGATCGGGGCGGGGGACATCGAGTGCTTCTTCCAACCGGTCGTCGACCTGGCAGCTGGCCGGGTTTATGCGATGGAGGCGTTGGCCCGGTGGCGGGTCGCCGGTGAGATGGTCGACCAGAAGTACTTTCTCAAGCTGGCCGGTCGACTCGGGTTGTTCCCCGAATTGACCGACCTGATGCTGGAGCAGGCGTGCTCGCAACTGGCCGACTGGACCGCCCGGCTGGGCTGCCTCGACCTGCATGTTGGCGTGAATGTGCCCGCCGAACTGATGAACGACCATGACTTTCCGCGCCGTGTTGCCGGCGCGCTCCATCGCCATCATCTCGGCGAGAACCGGATCCTGCTGGAGATCACCGAGGATGCGCTGCGCGGTGAGATCGCCGTGGCCGGCGCGGTCGCGGATCGGCTCCGGCAGTCGGGAGTCCATCTGTGGCTCGATGACTTCGGCAGCGGCTACTCGTCGCTGCTCAGCCTGCGCCAGATACCCCTGCAGGCGGTGAAGATCGATACGGCGTTCGTCGCGAACATCCACACCGATCCGAACGCCGAGCGTTTCCTCGGTGCTCTGCTGGCGATGGGCCGCGACCTTGACCTACTCGTGACGGCTGAAGGAGTTGAGTGTGCGGCCCAGGCTGAGATCCTGCGATCACTGGGTTGTCAGTACGTGCAGGGGTACCTGTACGCCCGCCCAGCCCCCGCAGCCGAGCTGGAGCACCTGCTACAGCCAGGAACGTTCACCCAGGAGACGAGCAAGGGAACATATTCCAGCGCGTCGGTGTTCTAGATAGCGGCCGGCCCTGGATGCGATGGTGTGCCTGATTGAAGGTAATCGGTTGCCGACAGACGGTGCGCTTCGTGCGTACGGCAGTCGAGCTTGGGCGATGCGGGTGGTTCGATTCCACCCGACGGCACTATTTCTCGCGGTTCCCCCAGGCGCTGGCCAATGACACGGCATGACGCCAGCTTGCCAATTCGGCCGTTCGGCGGTCCGGGTCGATCTTCGGCCGCCATTCCCCCGCACGCTGCCAATACCGACGCAGCACCTGTTGGCCCGGCCAGTAACCCACCGCGAGCCCGGCGGCGTATGCGGCACCGAGGGCGACGGTCTCGGCCATCATCGGTCGAATCACCGGGATGTCCAGCGCATCGGCGACCAACTGCATCAACAGATTGTCACCGGTCATGCCGCCATCGACGGCCAGCGAAACCGCAGGTACTCCGGCGTCCGCGTTCATCGCGTCCAGGACGTCCCTGGTCTGCCATGCCGTCGCCTCCAGCACCGCTCGGGCGATGTGCGCCTTGGTGACGAAGGACGTCAGACCGACAAGAATCCCCTGGGCGTTGTTGTCCCAGTGCGGCGCGAACAGCCCCGAAAAGGCCGGAACCAGATAGCAGCCGCCGTTGTCGGGCACCCCGGCGGCCAGCGTTTCGATCTCCGCCGGTGAGCGGATCAGGCCCAGGTTGTCCCGGCACCATTGGACCAGGCCGCCGGCGACCGCGACTGACCCCTCCAGTGCGTAGACGGCGGGCTCGCCGTCGATCTTGTGGGCCACCGTGGTGATCAGGCCGTGGGTTGATCTGACGATCTCGTGACCGGTATTGAGCAACAGGAAGCTCCCGGTGCCGAACGTGCACTTGGCCTCGCCGGCCTCGAAGGCCGTCTGTCCGAACAGCGAAGCCTGTTGATCACCGATCACCGCTCCGATCGGGATTCCTGGCAGCGGATCCACGGTGGCCCCCACCGTGGCGATGCTCGGCCTGATCTCGGGCAGCATGGCCCGCGGAATGCCGAACACCGTCAGCAGATCGTCGTCCCAGTCGAGGGTTTCGAGGTCCATCAGCATGGTGCGGCTGGCATTGGTGACGTCGGTGACGTGCAACCCCGGACGCCTCCCGGCTCCACCGGGACCACCGGTCAGGTTCCAGATGATCCAACTGTCCATCGTGCCGAACAACAGGTCACCGCGTTCGCCCGCCGGCCGCAGTGCCGGATCCCGATCCAGCAACCAGCGCAGCTTTGCGCCCGAAAAGTAGGTGGCCATCGGCAGTCCGGTCCGCAGCAACACGTCCGCCGGATCGATCTCATCGGCCAACCGGTCAAGCAGCGAACTGGTTCTGGTGTCCTGCCAGACGATCGCCCGGCCGATCGGGACCCCGGTATGACGATTCCAGACCACAGTGGTCTCGCGTTGATTCGTCACCCCGAGGCCGACCACCTGCCGGACGTCGACACCGGCATCGGCGAGCGCCTGCGGCAGCACCTTCCGGACGATGGACCAGATCTCGGCGGCGTCGTGCTCCACCCAGCCCGGCCGCGGGAAATGCTGATGATGTTCGCGCTGGGCGATCGAGACCATCCGGCCGTGGCGGTCGAACAGCACGCACCGGGTGGACGTCGTGCCCTGGTCGAGCGCAGCGATGTACTTCTCCGTCATGCCGACCTACCGCTCGTTCCTCGCGGGTTGTCGGCATCTGGCCCATGATTCGCTCGCTGGCGCTCGCTCATGCCGACTCACCGCTCGTTCCTCGCGGGTTGTCGGCATCTGGCCCATGATTCGCTCGCTGGCGCTCGCTCATGCCTCCCGCCCGTGGCCGAGTTCGCGGGAGATCGATCGCCCGGCCTTCAGCACGTGGTTGACCAGCGCGGCCCGCGGTTTCATCCGGTCATCACACACCCGTCCGACGGAGCCCTCGATACCGACCACCGCCACCACATATCCGCCGGAGTCCCGGATCGGAGCAGCGATGCCCGCGACGTCGGGCTGCACCTCACCGATCGAGCCGGCCCATCCCAGGTCCCGGATAGCGGCCAATTCCCGCTGCAGGACTATCCGATCGATGATCGTCCGGTTCGTCAGCGCCGGCAGCGGTTGATTCGCGACGCTGCGTACTGCGCCGGGATCAAAGGCGAGCAGGACCTTGCCAAGTGCGCTGGCGTGCAACGGAACAACCGATCCGGTCACCAGCACCTGGGTGCCGCCGTCCGGCCGGAACACGTGGTGCGCAACCTCGGCGTGGCCGCCGTGAAAGGCGGCCACCCTGGCGGATTCGCCGGTCCGGGCAGCGAGCGCATCGGTCCAATTCAGTGCCTTGGACCGCAATTCGTTCTGGTCCAGCTTGGTCCAGCCGAGTCGAAAGACCTCGGTGGCCACCCGGTAAGGGCCGTTGGTCTGGTCCTGTTCGACGAACCCGACTTCTTCCAGCGTGCGCAGGATCCCGTGCACGGTGCCCTTTGCCAGGCCAAGGGCCGAGGAAATCTGCGCCAATCCGATCGGCTCACTTTCCTCGGCCAGCAATCGGAGGATGGCAGCGGCCCGCTCCACTGACTGCACGCTTCCCGGCACGGTGTCACGATACCGACCGTTTCAGCCCACCGTTCGACAATGCCGAACGGTGGGTGTTGTGACGTGCTCGTTCGGGTGGGTACGGTCTGCGACCAGATGGTCCCTGGGCCATGATGAGTAGCGACTGCGAGGAGGCGGTGAGATGCGGATCGGCCTGCCCGAATCCTGCTATCCGTTTTCGACGAATCCTCCTGCCTTCATTCGCAACTCCGCGACGCGAACAGCCGCCACCCACCGGCGAGACTGGCTCCCGTCCCACCCCAGTGAGCGAGGACTAGATCAGTGAGTACCCCATCAACAACGACACAGCCGCGACCGACCGGCCCCAAGACGCGGGAACCGGACCGCAACCTGGCCGTTGAATTGATCCGCGGAACCGAAGCCGCCGCGATGGCATCGGCCCGTTTCCTGGGCCGTGGTGACAAGAATCAGGTTGACGCGGCCGCCGTCGACGCGATGCGACCGGTTCTGGGCACGGTATCGATGCGCGGGGTGGTGGTGATCGGCGAGGGCGAGAAGGACGAGGCGCCCATGCTCTTCAACGGCGAGCAGGTCGGGGATGGAACCGGCCCGGAGGTCGACATCGCGGTTGATCCGATCGACGGCACGACGTTGGCCGCGAAATCACTACCGGATGCGTTGAGCGTCGTTGCCCTCGCGGAACGCGGCAGGATGTTCGATCCCGGACCGTGCTTCTACATGCGCAAGACGGTGGTTCCGCCGGCCGCCGCCGGTGCTGTCGACCCGGAGGCACCGGTCGGCGACATGATCAAGGCAGTGGCAAAGGCATTGGGCCGCAGGGCCGATGACCTCACCGTCGCCGTGCTGGACCGCCCGCGCCACACCCACCTGGTCGAGTCGATCCGGGCGGCCGGCGCCAGGATCAAGTTCCTGCCCGACGGCGATGTGGCTGGCGCGATCATGGCGGCGTCGGTCGAGACCATCGACACCGGCGTCGATCTGTTGCTGGGCACCGGTGGCACACCGGAAGGTGTCATCGCCGCTGCCGCGCTGCGCTGTCTCGGCGGTGAGATCTTCGCCCGGCTCGCACCCGCGCAACGACGAGGAGCGATCGGCAGCAATCAACCTGGGCTACGACCTCGACAGGATCCTCACGACCAGGGATCTGGTGGCCGGTGAGGACGTGTTCTTCGCCGCGACCGGCGTGACCGACGGTGCACTGCTCAAGGGCGTGCGATTCGGCACCGGGCGGGTGCGGACGAGTTCGCTGTCGATGCGAGCCCGGTCCGGAACCATCCGGTTCATCGAGACCTATCACGACCCCGACCGCTCGACCCTGGTCCCAGCGGCCCGGACGTTCGTCGACTGAGCACGACCCGGCACCACTGACAGACACCAACCACAGCACTACGACTTCGGTAGGAGTTTTACGGATGAGCTATACGACAACAGAGTTGAACCCCCAGACCCGGCAGCAGGCACTGGACGACATGGCGGCCACCGAGCTCGATGTGCTGGTGATCGGAGCCGGGGTCGTCGGAGCGGGGGCAGCACTGGACGCGGCGAGCCGCGGCCTGACGGTGGGGCTGGTAGAGGCACGCGACCTGGCGGCCGGCACATCGAGCCGCTCCTCCAAGTTGGTGCACGGCGGTCTGCGCTATCTCAAGCAGTTGAACTTCTCCCTGGTGTTCGAGGCGCTCAGGGAGCGATCGCTGATCCTGGACACCTTGTGTCCGCACCTGGCTCGGCCGGTGGAGTTCATCTATCCGTTGGAGCGCAAGGGTATCGACCGTGGCTACGTCGGTCTCGGCATCGGCGTGTATGACGTCCTGGGTGCCGGCAAGGGCGTTCCGTCGCACCACAAGCACATGAGCAAGAAGAAGACCCTGGAGAGTTTTCCGGACGGGAAGATCGGCCACATCCAGGGCGCCATCAAGTTCTACGAGGGTCAGCTCGACGACGCCAGGCACACCATGATGATCTCCCGCACCGCGGCGGCCTACGGCGCGCACGTTGCCACCAGCGCCCGGGTGATCGGACTGCTGCGCGACGGCGAGAAGGTCGTGGGAGCAACGGTTCGAGATCTGGAGAGCGGCAAGGAGATCCAGATCAGGGCGAAGAGAACCGTTAATGCCACCGGGGTCTGGACCGACGACATCCAGAAGATGATCGGCGGCAAGGGCCAATTCCGGGTGCAGGCGTCCAAGGGCGTGCACATCGTCATCCCACGGGACCGGATCAAGTCCAAGACCGGGCTGATCACCGAGACCGAGAAGAGCCTGCTGTTCATCATTCCGTGTCCGTGGAGCGAGGACTTCTGGGTGATCGGCACCACCGACACCCCATGGGATCTCGACAAGGCGCACCCGGCGGCCAGTCGCTCGGACATCGACTACATCCTCGAGCACGCCAATGCCCTGCTCGAGAAGCCCTTGACCCGAGACGATGTCGTCGGCGTCTACGCGGGTCTGCGGCCGCTGCTGGCCGGCGAATCCGACCAGACGAGCAAGCTGTCCCGCGAACATGCCTGTGTCTCACCGGTTCCCGGCCTGGTGATCGTCGCCGGCGGCAAGTACACGACGTACCGGGTGATGGCCGAGGACGCGATCAACGAGGCCGTCAAGGGCCTGCCGGGAAAGGTCGGCAAGTCGATCACCCACGAGACGCCGCTGATCGGCGCCGACGGTTACAAGCCGCTGTGGGCGACCCGCGCGAACCTGGCGACCAGGACCGGACTCGACCTGCCCCGGATCGAGCACCTGCTCGGCCGGTACGGCAGTTCGATCCACGAACTGCTGGCCCTGGCCGAGTCCGATCCCGAACTGCTGCAACCGCTTTCCACCGCACCCAAGTACCTCAAGGTGGAGGCGAAGTACGCCGTCACGCACGAGGGGGCACTGCACCTGGACGACATCCTGGCCCGCCGGACCAGGATCTCCATCGACACCTGGGACCGCGGTGACGCGGCCGCCCAGGAAGTGGCCGAGCTGGTGGCGCCGATCCTCGGCTGGGACGCGTCGGCAGTTGAGCGGGAAGTGGTGCACTACCGCCACCGGGTGGCCGCCGAGCGGGAGTCGCAGCAGATGCCCGACGACCAAACTGCCGACGCCGCACGTCTCGGTGCGGAAGATGTTCGGGTAGGGGCAGGCTGAACCGAAAGTCCTCGTTTCGACACACCTGGGTCACAGTGATGTAACTCAGTGAACAAACCCGTGACCCAGATCACGTTTAGGCGTAGGTTCCACTCGGTTGGTTCATGATCACCACCGCTCTTTCCGGTACCAGTGCAGGTGCCGGCCGCACTCTCTAGGAGGCCACCGTTGGCTGCTTTGGACATCTCGAACGGGACGATCTTCGTCTCGGAAGTAACGGGCACAGCGATGCTGTTGCTCCTGGGCTGTGGCGTCGTCGCCACGGCCATCCTCAAAGGCAGCAAGGGTGAGGGCGGCGGCTGGCTGCTCATCAACTTCGGTTGGGGCCTGGCTGTCTTCATGGGCGTGTACGTCGCTTTCCAGAGCGGCGCGCACCTCAATCCGGCAGTCACCCTGGCGCTGACGATCACCGGCGACATCACCTTCTCCCAGTCGCTGGTCTACTACGCAGCGGAACTGGTCGGTGCGTTCATCGGTGCGGTGCTGGCCTGGCTGGCCTTCAAGGATCACTTCGACGCCGAAGAGGACCCGGGTAAGAAGCTCGGCGTCTTCTCCACCGGACCGGCCATCCGCAACTACGCGTGGAATACCGTCACAGAGGTCCTCGGCACCTTCGTGCTGATCTTCCTCATCCTGGTGTCCGGCGGCACGCCTTCGGGTCTCGGACCGCTGTTCGTTGCACTGGTTGTCGTCGGAATCGGCGCCTCTCTCGGTGGCCCCACCGGGTACGCCATCAACCCGGCTCGCGACCTCGGTCCGCGCATCGCGCACGCCATCCTGCCGATCAAGGGCAAGGGCGGCTCGGACTGGAGCTACTCCTGGGTGCCGATTGTCGGCCCGTTGATCGGGGCAGCCCTGGCCGCCTTCGCGTTCAAGGCACTTGACTGGTCGCAGTATCTTCCCTGCCGCCTAACGACGCATTGCCGAGGCCGGCGGGGGATCCGCCCGCCGGCCTCTCATCACGAGCGCCGGTCATCCACATCCGGCGCAAATTTCCAGCAGCAGTCCTCCAAAGATGAAGTGACGAAAGGGATGTAAGCGCAGATGAGTGAAAAGTTCGTAGCGTCGATCGACCAGGGAACCACGTCGACCCGGTGCATGGTGTTCAACCGTGAAGGACGTGTCGTTTCGGTCGATCAGAAGGAGCACGAACAGATCTTCCCGAAGGCGGGCTGGGTCGAACACAACGCGATCGAGATCTGGGAGAACACCAGGGCGGTCGCCGCGGCCGCACTCGGCAAGGTCGACCTGACCGAGAAGGACATCGCCGCAGTCGGTATCACCAATCAGCGGGAGACCGCGCTGGTCTGGGACCGGAACACCGGAATCCCGGTCTACAACGCCATCGTCTGGCAGGACACCCGTACCGACGGCATCTGTCATGACCTCGCGGATCTCGGCGGCGGCGTCGAGCGGTACAAGGCCAAGGTCGGACTGCCGTTGGCCACCTACTTCTCCGGCCCCAAGGTCAAGTGGATCCTCGACAACGTCGAGGGCGCACGGGAAAAGGCCGAAGCCGGCGACCTGATGTTCGGCAACATGGACACCTGGACGATCTGGAACATGACCGGCGGGGTCGACGGCGGGCTGCACTACACCGAGCCCACCAACGCCTCCCGCACCATGCTGATGGACCTGGCGACCCTCACCTGGGACGAGTCCATCGCGGCTGACATGACGATCCCGATGTCGATGCTGCCCGAGATCCGCTCGTCGTCCGAGGTCTACGGCGAGGGCCGGGCGAAGGGCTCGTTCTCCGGGGTACCGATCGCCGGCATCCTCGGCGATCAGCAGGCGGCCACCTTCGGCCAGGCCTGCCTGTCGCCCGGCGAGGCCAAGAACACCTACGGCACCGGCAACTTCATGCTGATCAACACCGGCACCGAGGTCGTCCCGTCGAAGAACGGCCTGCTCACCACGGTTTGCTACAAGATCGGCGACCAGCCGACGGTGTACGCCCTCGAGGGCTCCATCGCGGTATCCGGCTCGCTGGTGCAGTGGGTTCGCGACAACCTCGGGCTGATCGGGTCGGCACCGGAGATCGAGACCCTCGCGGCAACGGTAGAGGACAACGGCGGCTGCTACTTCGTGCCGGCGTTCTCCGGCCTGTTCGCGCCGTACTGGCGCGACGATGCCCGCGGCGCGATCGTCGGGCTCACCCGGTACGTCAACAAGGGGCACATCGCCCGTGCCGTGCTCGAGGCCACCGCATTCCAGACCAAGGAGGTGCTGGACGCGATGAACGCCGACTCCGGCGTTGACCTCACCGCCCTCAAGGTCGACGGCGGCATGGTCGTCAACGAAACCCTGATGCAGTTCCAGGCCGACATTCTCGGTGTCCCGGTCATCCGGCCGGTCGTCGCCGAGACCACCGCGCTCGGCGCCGCCTACGCGGCCGGCCTGGCCGTCGGGTTCTGGGAGTCCGAGGACGACATCCGCACCAACTGGGCGGAGTCCAAGCGGTGGGAACCGCAGATGGACGAGGCCACCAGGGCCAAGCTGTACAAGAAGTGGAAGAAGGCCGTCACCAAGACCTTCGACTGGGTCGACACTGACGACTGATCCTGGCAGGGGTTAACGATGAGTCCTGGTGGAGTCGAGTACCGACCCTGACGGAGCAAACCCGGGTCCGCCGCGAAAGCGGAGGGCCCGGGTTTCGCATGTCGGCACCGGCGAGTGAACGTTCTGCAGGGAGAACCCTCCTCGCCGGGCTCGATTTCCCTGCACAACGTGCAGTCGACGGCCGGGGAGCGAGTCCAGGTCAGGAGGAGGTGTCGGCGGCGAGCGCCCGCGCCCGCAGCAGGACCGCATCCAGCATGGCCGGGGTGAGCCGGCCGGTGAAGGTGTTCTGCTGGCTGACGTGATAGCACCCCAGGATCACCAGCTCCCGTCCGTCAGGATGCTCGAGCTGCGACCTCCGCTCCGTGCCCGAACCGGGGCCGTGGCCGTGGGATCGAGCCAGCCCGCGTCCTGCAACGCGCGCAACAGCGCCTGCCAACCGATCGCGCCGAGCGTCATCGCCACTCGCAGCGTTGGCGACAGCAATTGCAACTCCCGGTCCAGATACGGCGCGCAGGTGTGCAGCTCGTCCGGGGTCGGCTTGTTCGCCGGCGGCGCGCAATGTACGGGTGCGGTGATGCGGATTCCGGTCAATGCCAGGCCGTCGCCGATCCGCACCGAGGTTGGCTGCGAGGCGAAACCCACCCGGTGCAACCCGGCGTACAGCACATCGCCGCTGCGATCACCGGTGAACATCCGCCCGGTGCGATTGGCGCCGTGGGCGGCCGGTGCGAGGCCGACGATGAGCACCTTGGCATCGGCCGGTCCGAATCCCGGAACCGGCCGGCCCCAGTAGGTCTCATCCCGGAACGACAGCCGCTTGCCGACGGCAACTTCTTCCCGCCAGGCGACCAGCCGCGGACATGCCCGGCAATTCGTCAGCAGTACATCGAGGTCGGCCAGCGTTTCGGCACCCGCCGCGAGCGAGCGCACGTCGGCCGAGTCCCGCGCGAAAACAAGATCGTCCGCCACCAGGTGAACGCTATCCCGGTGACGGGCGATCCATTCGCAAACCCTAGAACGCCGCTTCCGCGACCTCCATCAGGGAGCTGTCCGCGCCTTCGATGACGCCGCGGCGGGCGGTCAGCTCGGGCAGGACGTTCCGCGCGAACCAGTGCGCGACGGCCAGCTTGCCGGTGTAGAAGTCGGTGTCCTTCGGCGATGCCCCGTCATCGAGGGCGGCTTGCGCAACGACTGCCTGCCGCAACAGCAGGTAGCCGATCATCAGGTCGCCGACACTCATCAGCAGGCTGACGGCATGCTCGCCGACCTTGTAGACGGAGGTGGGTTCCTGTACGGAGGCCATCGCATAGCCGACCAGGGAGCCGACCATCGCCTGCACGTCGGCGAGCGCGGTGCCGAGCAGCAGAAGCTCCTCCTTGCTGCGACCGTCGGTATTCTCCGACAGCGAGGTCTTGATGAACGTCGCGATCTCGCCCGCCACCACACCGAGCGCGGCCCCGCCGTCCTTGACGATCTTCCGGAAGAAGAAGTCCTGGGCCTGGATCGCGGTGGTGCCCTCGTACAGGGTGTCGATCTTGGCATCCCTGATGTACTGCTCGATCGGGTAGTCCTGGGTGTAGCCGGATCCACCGAACACCTGCAGTGACAGGGCGAGATTCTCGTACGCCCGCTCGGAGCCGACACCCTTGACGATCGGCAGCAACAGATCGTTGACATGGGTGGCGGACAGCAGCGCATCGGAGCTCAGCTCGCCGCCGGCAATCTTGTCCTGCCAACCCGCGGTGTACAGGTAGACGGCCCGCAGGCCCTCCGCGTAGGCCTTCTGCTTCATCAGAATTCGCCGGACGTCCGGGTGGTGGATGATCGTCACCCGCGGTGCCGTCTTGTCGTTTGCCCGGGTCAGATCTGCGCTCTGCACTCGCTCCTTGGCGTAGTCAAGGGCGTTCAGGTAGCCGGTGGACAGGGTGGCGATGGCCTTGGTGCCGACCATCATCCGGGCGTACTCGATCACCTGGAACATCTGTGCGATGCCATCGTGCTTGTCGCCCAACAGGTATCCGACTGCGGGGGTGCCATGGATACCGAAGCTGAGCTCGCAGGTGGTCGAAACCTTCAGGCCCATCTTGTGTTCCAGGCCGGTGACGAAGACGCCGTTGCGCTCGCCCAGTTCGCCGGTCGCCGGGTCGAAGAGGAACTTGGGAACCACGAAGAGGCTGAGACCCTTTGTCCCGGGCCGGTTCTCGATGCCAGGACCCTCCGGGCGGGCCAGCACCATGTGCACGATGTTGTCGGTGAGATCCTGCTCCGCGGAGGTGATGAACCGCTTCACGCCCTCGAGGTGCCAGGTTCCGTCTGGTTGCAGGATTGCCTTGGTGCGGCCGGCGCCGACGTCGCTGCCGGCGTCCGGTTCGGTCAGCACCATCGTCGAGGCCCAGCGCTTCTCGATGATGGTCTCGGCCATCTGCTGCTGCAACGGGGTGCCGTTCTTGTGCACGACGGCGGCGAAGTTCGGTCCGCCGGAGTACATGAACAGGGCCGGGTTGGCGCCGAGAATCAACTCCGCATGCGGCCCACCGGAGACTGGGTGATGCGCCGTAGCCGCCGAGTTCGGTCGGGAGATCCAACCGGAACCATTCTCCGTCCACGAGGGTGCGGAACGACTTCTTGAACGACTCGGGCATCGTGACGCTGAACGTCTTCGGGTCGTAGACCGGTGGGTTGCGATCGGCGTCGACGAACGAGGCAGCGATCGGACCGGCGGCGACCTTCTCCAACTCGTGCAACACACCGCGGGCGGTCTCGGCGTCCATTTCGGCGAACGGGCCGACGCCCATGGTGTCGCCGGCGCCCAGCACCTCGAACAGGTTGAACTCGAGATCACGGACGTTGGAACGGTAATGACTCATATCTCTTTCAGTCTCCCTTGGGCGGTACTGCTGAACGGTGACGGTTGCTGGCAAGCGATGACCGGGAAGGCGCGGACCATCGCGGAGCTGGCTGCCAGCGCGTCCATCAGGTGGCCGCTCCGGCAATGTTAACCCAGGTTATTACTGGCCAGTAACTTACGCAAGGAGGATCTGTGTGAAAAGGACACGCACAGCGTTTCCGCGAGCAGGATTGGGGTCGCCAAGACCCGGCGGGGTGAAATCCAGCCCGCCGGATCGATGCCGAAGCAGCCGCAGTCGTGCAGACCTGCGTGCTGCCGAAGGAATGCTGAGGCCCCTACTTCTCCGTGTCGTGCCGGTCGTACGTCGCCTCGTCGAGCTCGTCGACTCTGTCCGAATCGCCGACCTTGACGTCATGCCTGTCGAACGTCGCTTCCTCGGTCTCGACGACTGAGTCCGGCGCGTCCGCGTCGATGTCGTGCCGGTCGAAGGACGCCTGCTCGTGTGCATTCCGGGTGTCTTCCGGAGCGTCGACATCGATGTCGTGTCGCGCGAACGATGCCGACGATCCGGCTCCCGTCGAGGAGCTGGAGTGGTCGGGGGTGGCGCCGGTCTCGGTCATGTGTTGAGCATGCCACGCAACGACGCCGCTGGCCGGATGTCGACGACGCAGACTTCATCCAGGTCACGCCGACGGGGCCCGCGACTCCCCGATGGACCCGTCCGCGAACTGCTGACGCACCTGCTTCCGCAGCACCTTGCCGATCATCGACCTGGGCAGTTCGGCAACCGCAACGATGGTCCGCGGCACCTTGTACGCGGCCAGGTGCGCGCGGCAGTGCGTGCGCAACGCTTCGACATCGAGTGTCGCTCCGTCAGTGAGAATCACTGCCGCGGCAACGGTCTCGCCGCCGTCGGCCTGCGGTAGGCCAACGGCCGCGGCGTCGGCGACGCTGGGATGCTGGCGGAGCGCCTCTTCGACCTCGGATGGGGCGACATTGAAGCCGCCGGTGATGATGAGCTCCTTGACCCGGTCGACGATGGTGACAAAACCGTCCGGTGAAACCCGCACGATGTCGCCGGTTCGCAGCCAGCCGTCGGGGAGCAGCACCTCGGCTGTCTCCTGCGGGCGGTTCCAGTAGCCGGCGAAGACCTGTGGACCGCGGATCAGTAACTCGCCTTCGGAATCGAAGCCACGGTCGACGGCGGGATCGTCCGGATCGACCACGCGGATCTCGGTGCTGGGGAACGGGCACGCCCACCGTCCCCGGGCGCCGGGAGGGGCCGATCGGGTTGCCGAGGGCGACCGGTGACGTCTCCGTCATCCCGTATCCTTCGACAAGTAGTCCGCCGCTTGCCTTTTCCCACATCGCGACGATCTCGACCGGCAAGCTCATCGCGCCGGAGATCGCGAACCGGATGCTGCCCAGGCTGACCCCGCGCTTCGCGGCAGCGCCGGCCAACCGTTGATAGATCGGCGGCACGGCGGGCAGGAAGGTGGCGGGTGATCTCTTCATGGCGTCCAGCACCAGGTTCTCGTCGAACTTGGGCAGCAGAACAAGCCGCGCGCCCATGCTCATCGCGAACGTCAGGCACAGTGTCAGTCCGTAGGCGTGGAACATCGGCAGAATCGCGTAGAACACCTCGTGGCCACGTCGCATGCCCGGCACCCAGGCCTCGCCCTGCGCCGCGTTGGCCCGCAGGTTGCGGTGCGTCAGGATGGCGCCCTTCGGGCTGCCGGTGGTTCCGCTGGTGTACTGCAGCACGGCGGTGTCGCCGATCGCGGGCCCTGGATGGCCCGCCGGCAATGCCTTCGCCCCGACCACCTCCCGCCAGTCGATCGCGCCCGGGCTCAACCGCCCAGTGGTCAGGGCCGACCGCGCGTCACGGGCCTTCTTCAGCGGCAGTCGCAGCAGCAGCCGGTTCTTCAAGGGCATCCCGGCACTGATGTCCACCGAGATCACCGTCGTCACGCCCATCTCGCCTGGAAAGGCGAGGATCGAGTCGACGACTTTGTCCCAGGCGATCGCGATCGTCGCGCCGTGATCGGAGAACTGATGGCGCAGTTCACGTTCGGTGTAGAGCGGGTTGTGTTCGACGACGATCGCACCCAGTCGCAGCACCGCGTAGAAGGCAACGATGTGCTGGGGACAGTTCGGCAGAACGATCGCCACCCGGTCACCTGCGCGGACGCCGCGGCTGTGCAGGCCGTTGGCCGCGCGCCGGATCTGTTTGCCGAGTTTGCCGTAGGTGGTCGTCGCCCCGAAGAAGTCCAGGGCCACCGCGCGCCGATAGGTCCGGGCCGAAGCGTCGATCATCTGGGTGAGGCTTTGGGTCGGCGGTTCGATCGCGGTCGGCACGCCAGGGGCGTAGGCCGCGAGCCACGGCTTGGTGGAGAAGGCAGTCATGGGCTCATCATGTCGGGAAGTCCCATTCAGCCGCCGGCGGCCACCGCCTGCGACTTGCGGGCCCGGTACGCGGCGACAGCTGCCCGGTTGCCGCAACTGCCGTCGCAGAACCGTTTGGACCTGTTCTTGGACAGGTCGACGACGACGTCATCGCAGGTCGGCGACTCGCAGATGCGCAGCCGGGCCAGTTCGCCGCTCCGCACGACGTCCACCATGGCCATCGCCGCCTCCACCGCCATCCGGGTGGCCAGCGGCGCCGCGGCGGGTGTTGCGTGCAGGTGGTAGTGCCATTGGTCGTGTTTGACCAGTTGCGGGAGGGCGTGCGCCTCCCGGAGCAGGCCATTGATGATCTCGACGACGCCGTCCTCGTCCTCGTGCCAGATCTGTCGCAGGCGGGGCCGCAACTCCCGGACGGCGTCGAGTTCCGCCTCGTCGTGCCGAACCTCCCCGGTCCACCCCCAGGTCCGGACGAACTCGTCCAGCGCCGCGATATCGGGCAGCTTCTCATCGGTGGGATCGAGGACGTCGACGGAATTGACCAGCGCAGCGGCCGCGGCCAGCGCCACCTCGGTGTCATGAGCAAAAAGCATGTTGACTCCTGTCGGTGGTCCGCCGTAGTGTCATCAGCATAGTCGTATTTGACTCATGACAGCGATGAACCGAAGGAGGACCGGATGCTGCAGGCGAATCGAGCGCGGACAGGGTTGGCGCTGGCGCTGCTGTCGGCGGCAACGTTCGGCACGTCAGGAACGTTTGCGCGTGCCCTGATCGATGCCGGCTGGTCGCCGGGTGCTGCGGTGACCATTCGCATCACCATTGCCGCAGTCATTCTTGCCGTGCCCGCGATCGTCATGCTGCGCGGCAGGTGGCACGTGCTGCGGCGGAATATCGGGATGGTCGCGATCTATGGTCTCGTTGCGATCGCCGGTTGCCAGGTGTTCTATTTCAACGCTGTCCAGCACCTGTCGGTCGGGGTGGCGCTGCTGTTGGAATACATGGGCGTCGTGCTGGTTGTCGGCTGGTTGTGGATCCGCAGCGGGCAACCGCCACGCCGGTTGACGATCGCCGGGTCGGTAGTCGCGCTGATCGGGTTGGTCTTTGTGCTCGACCTGATCGGCGACGCGCAGATCGACTTCGTCGGCGTGTTGTGGGGCCTCGGTGCGGCGGTCGGCCTTGCGGTGTTCTTCATCCTGTCCGCCAAGAGCGACAGTGAGCTGCCGCCACTGGCAATGGCCAGCGGCGGAATGACGATCGGTGCGGTGACGCTGATCGTGCTGGGCGCCGTTGGGGTGCTCCCGATGCAGGCCAACACGGATGACGTCGCATTCGCTGGCCGGCAGGTCAGCTGGTTGGTGCCGGTCCTCGGCCTGTCGGTGATCGCGGCCGCCCTGGCCTACGTGGTCGGTATTTCCGCCGCCCGGATTCTGGGTTCGAAGTTGTCGTCGTTTGTCGGGCTGACCGAAGTGCTGTTCGCGGTGTTCTTCGCGTGGTTGTTCCTCGGCCAACTGCCGACGCTGATGCAGCTCGCCGGTGGGGTGCTGATCGTTGCCGGTGTCGCGCTCGTCCGGATCGATGAGATGCGTTCTCCCGCAGAGGAGTTCGAGGTCGCCGCCAGTGTGCCGGCCACCGACGACGAGAATTCGGAAATCGGCCGGAGCTGACGAACAGTCAGGCCTGCTGCAGGAAGTCCCGCATCAATCCGGCTAGTGCGGCCGGGTTGTCCGAGATCGGCACATGGTTGAGCCCGGGCATCAGCCGGAGTTGGGCGTGCGGGATGAGCGGCAGGTAGCGAAGGACCTGACCGGTCAACGGATCCGCGGTGCCCTGCAGGAACAGCACTGGCTGCGTCACGGCGGGCAGGTCGGTGGGTACGTCGAACATGGATGCCCAGTTCACCGCGTCGTAACCCGGCGCTGCCGCGTATTCGGTGAGCAGTTGGCGGGCGTCCGCCGCCGAGAGCTGCCACGGAAAACTGCGGTTACCGGCGAAGAACACCATCCGCCCGACCGGCGTCATGGACAGCGGGGCGGCGGCCGGTGCGAGCGCCATTGCGACGCCGCGGCCAGCGGCCAGCCCGATGAAGCCCTGAACCCGCTCGAACGGTGTACCGAGCCCGTCCGGACCGATGGCGATGACGGACCGCACCCGGTCGCTGCCGCCGAGGTGCAGGGCAATGCGCGCGCCGAGCGAATAGCCGGCAACGTGGTAACTGTCGACGCCGAGCTGATCGAGTTCATGGTCGACCGCCCTGGCGAGGTTCGCCGCCGTCGGTGCGGTGGAAAACGGCAACGATGCGGACCGTCCGAAGCCGGGTAGATCGATGGCGATGACGTCATAGTGCTCGGCCAGCGTCTCGATGACCGGCCGCCAGCCGACGTGCGATTCGCCGAGCCCGTGCAGCAGCACGAGTGGTTCACCGGTGCCGACTCGGTAGGAGTACAGACGCCGTGCGCCGGATTCGCGAGCGGGCTCGAGGCTTGCTTCGGACGGCGGGGTGGCAGGCAGGACAGGCATCCGGGATCTCCGAGCTCAGGTGGCCGTCGCTGGAGGGCGCCGCGCCGGGGCGGGTGCACGCCCCCAGGGATCACCCCGGGAATCGCACACAAGAATGCGAACAGAAATGACGGTGAAACCCCGACGCATGACGCCGGTGCCGGACTTGCGAGCCGGCACCGGCGTCATGAGCAGGTTCTTGATCAAGCGCACCACTTTGCGGCGGGCGCGTCGGGACTACTCGCTGTCGGCGCTCACGAGTCGCTCGATGAGCTCGTCAACGTTGCCGGACTTCGGGAGTCCACGCTCGGCGAGCTGGTCGGACAGCTCGGCCTTGGTGAGCTCCTCGTAGGGCTCGCGGGCCTTGGCGTGGGCTTCCTTGGCAGCGGCGCGCTCGGCCTGACGGGCGAGGCGCTGCTGCTCCTTCTCGGCCTTCTCGGCGAGCTCGGCCTGCTCCTGTGCGACCTCTTCGGCCTTGTGCGCCGACTCGGTGACGACGTCGGCCGCATGCTCGGTCTGGTCCTTGACGATGCTGCTGACCTTCTCGGCCTGCTCGCGGACGGTGCCGGTCATCGAGGTGACGAGTTCGGCCCAGCGGGTGGCCAGGTCGCGGTTCAGGTCGACGGACTTCTGCACGAAGTCGAAGTAGCGGGCCACCGGCTGGGTCAGGTCCATGGTCGGCATCTTGGCGACCACATTGGCCTGATCGGTGAACGTCTTCGCACCCTGCTTCCAGGACTCGACGGACTTCTCGGTTGCCTCGCGGGCCTTGGTGGTGACTGCGGTGTAGGTCTCGGTGCTGGTCATCTGCACTCCCTGGTATCGATATGACTGACGGTCTGGCCGTCTCGGTGCGGCCGTAAGGCCCAAGCTGTCTGGTTCCCCCCAGCGCTGTTAGCAACGTTAGCGGGCCTGATGGCTAACTGGCTAAGAATGGGCGTGTGACGATTCTTCCGAAAATAGCCGTTTAGTGGTCGAACGTCCTGGGGAGGACAAACCGGGCTGGTTAGTGGTCGAGCCCATCAAGGACGTCGAGATCGCTTGCAGTCAAGGATATCTGGGCTGCGTGCAAGGTTCTCGTCCAGATGGGTGACCGACGATGTCCCGGGGATTGCCAGCACGTTGGGCGACCGGGCAAGGAGCCAGGCCAGCGCCAATTGCATGCTGCTGACGCCCGATTCCTTCGCTAACGCGTCAATTCGCCCGTTCTGCAGCGGGCTGAACCCGCCGACCGGGAAGAACGGGGTGAACGCGATGCCCTGCGCCGCGCAGGCCTCGATCAGTGCGTCATCGCCGCGGGCGGCGATGTTGTACATGTTCTGCACACAGACCACCGGCGCGATGGACTGCGCTTCGTCAACCTGCACGGGTCCGACGTTGCTGACCCCGAGGTGATGGATCAACCCCTGTTCCCGCAGCCCGGCGAGCACTTCGTACGGCTCGGCCAGCGAACCGTCGACGAACTGGCCCCCGTGGCTGTCCGCCATCCGCAGGTTGACGACGTCGATCCGGTCCACCCCGAGGTTGCGCAGATTGTCGTGCACGGCGGAGGTCAGTTCGGCGGCGGACAGGGCGGCCGGCCAGCCGCCGTCCGGGGTGCGGCGGGCACCGACCTTGGTCACCAGCACCAGGTCCTCCGGGTAGGGGTGCAGCGCCTCACGGATGAGCTGGTTCACGGTGTGCGGACCGTAGTAGTCGCTGGTGTCGATGTGGTTGACGCCCGAGTTCGACGGCTCGCCGCAGCACTGCGACGGCCTCGTCGTGGTCGCGGGGCGGTCCCATGATGGCCGGTCCGGACAATCGCATCGCGCCGTAGCCCATGCGGTTGACGGGTGTCTCGCCACCGAGCAGGAACTGGCCGGCGGCCGCGGCATTCGGCACACTTGTCCGTTGAGTGTCATGCAGATTTTCGTTAGCCATGTTTCGAGTGTGCCCCGAGGTGTTCGAGCCCAATCGATCCCAGGCCGTGCACCCAGGCGTAAGGGGGATCCTGATCGACGGCGCCGCGCTCGAGGTCCCGGACCACGCGGTCGCAACGACCCGTGCGCTGCTGGCCGCGGGCGTCCTGGCCGGGCCGCTCTTCGTTGGCGTCACCGTCGTTCAGGCGATCAGTCGGCAGGGCTTCGACCTGCGGCGGCATGGGATCAGCCTGCTCAGCCTCGGTGATCGCGGCTGGATTCAGATCGCCAATTTCGTGCTCGCGGGCGTGCTGTCGATCGCGTTCGCGGTGGGCATCCGTCGGCGTCCTGCAGCCCGGATTCGGTGCCACCTGCGCGCCCGTGCTGACAGCCGGCTACGGGGTCGGTCTGATCGTCACCGGTGTCTTCCTGGTCGACGCCGGTGCCGGCTTTCCGCCGGGAACGGCGCAGGAGATTCCCGCCGAATTGAGTTGGCACGGAACGATCCATGCGATCGCACCGCCGTCGGCCTTCGTCATGCTGGTCGGCGTCTGTGGGATCTTCGCGGTGCGCTTCCGGCGGCTGGGGCGGTCCGGATGGAGTCGGTATTGCGCGCTGACCGGGCTTGCCTCGTTGTGTTTGATCTTCTGGCCGGGCGGCGGCGGTAGCGTGCGGTCGGCCGTTGCGGTACTGATCACCTCGGTGTGGTTCGACGGCGCTGGCCGTCGAGTTGATGGTGGAGCTACGTCGAGCCGGGCACCGGCGTGATGGCGCTCGGCCCGAAGACCGCGGCCCGTTCACTGGACGGGAATCTGGTCCGCATCCAGGGTGCGGGCAGCCACAGCGAGAGTCGGGTCGCTAGCATCCTTCTGGCTGGCTTGCCGTCGAACGGCGGTGGCCGGAGCCGTCAGAGTCTGCCATTTGGAGTGCCCGACCATGACCCAGCCCGTTCAAGATCCGACGCAGTGGTTCACCGAGCTGCTCAAGTCCCAGCCACCGGTGCTGTGGCCGGGCGGTGCCGGCGCCGTCGACCTGACGGCCGCGACCAAGCAGTGGACCGACTCCGTTGCCGCCTTCACCAAGTGGCAACTGGACAGCCTGAACCAGCTGACGGCGCCGTGGACGGCAGCGCTCGCCGGGCTCCCTGGTGTTCCCGGGCTGCCCGCTGTCCCCGGATTCGCGCCCGGCGCCGAGCCGATCAAGGACCGTCGTTTCGCCGACGAGGCATGGACGCAAGGATCCGCGGTATGACGCGTTGGCTCGCACCTACCTGGCGCAGACCGAGCTGATGTACAAGGCCCTGGATGCCGCGCCGCTGGACGAGCGCAGCAAGGCCCAGTGGAGCTTCGCGCTCCGTCAGGTGACCGACGCGCTGAGCCCGGCCAACAACCTTGCCACCAACCCGGAAGCTCAGCAACTGGCCCTGGAAACCGGTGGCAAGAGCCTCGTCGAGGGCCTGCAACTGTTCACCGAGGACCTGGCCAAGGGCCGGATCTCGATGACCGACGACACCGCGTTCGAGGTGGGACGCAATGTCTGCACCACTCCCGGCACCGTGGTCTTCCAGAACGACCTGATCCAACTGATCCAGTACACGCCGACGACCGAGAAGGTCTACGCCCGGCCGCTTGTCATCGTGCCGCCGTGCATCAACAAGTACTACATCCTGGACCTGCAGCCGGCGAATTCGTTCGTCGGTCACGCGGTCGAGCAGGGGCACACCGTCTTCCTGGTCTCCTGGCGTAACGCCGGCTCCGGGCAGGAGTCGTTGACCTGGGACGACTATCTCGAATCCGGTGTGCTCAAGGCGATCGACGTCGCGCTGCAGATTTCCGGCGCCGACCTCGCCAATACCCTCGGGTTCTGCGTCGGTGGCACCCTGCTGGCCAGTGCGCTGGCGATCCTGGCGGCCCGCGGCGAACAGAAGGCCGCCAGCGTCACGTTGCTGACCACGATGCTCGACTTCACCGACACCGGTGAGATCGGTCTGCTGGTCAGCGAAGACGGGGTCACCCAACGGGAGGCGTCGATCGGGAAGGGCGGTCTGCTCAAGGGCAGCGAGCTGGCCCAGGTCTTCGCATCCCTGCGGGCCAATGACCTGATCTGGCCGTACGTCGTCAAGGGCTATCTGAAGGGCCAGGCTCCGCCGGCGTTCGACCTGCTGTACTGGAACAGCGACGACACCAACCTGCCCGGACCGATGTTCTGCTGGTACCTCCGCAACACCTACCTGGAAAACAAGCTGCGCGAGCCGGGAGCGACCACCCAGCTCGGCACAGCTGTCGATCTCGGCAGTGTCGATGTGCCGTCGTTCATCTACGCCTCGAAAGAGGATCACATAGTGCCGTGGAAGACGGCCTACGCCAGCACCGGTCTGCTGTCCGGCGACCGGACGTTCGTGCTGGGCGCCAGCGGCCATATCGCCGGCGTCATCAACCCGCCGGCGAAGATGAAGCGCAACTTCTGGGTGGCGCCGGCCGGTGCCGAACTCCCAGCGGATGCCGATGCCTGGTTCGAGGGTGCGGAAAAGGTTCCGGGCAGCTGGTGGCCGACCTGGAACGAATGGCTGGCCGGATTCGGCGGCGAGCAGGTCGACGCACCGGAATCGCCTGGCAACGGCGAATTCTCGGCGATCGAGTCGGCGCCGGGCAGCTATGTCAAGGAAAAGGCATCCTGACGGCGGCTTGTCACTGCGCCTTGCTGGCACGCAGATACTGCGTGCGCTGGGCCGGGTCGAGACGTTCGATGGCGTAGCGCAGGGTGACCCTGGGCAGGGTCGCGGCGTGCTCGTCGAGGAAGATCCGCAGTGCCGCTTCGTCCTTCTTTCCGGCCTCGCGCAGCATGCCGCCGGTGGGCTTCTGCACCAGGTCGTGCTGGTCGTTCGCGAGAATGCCGGCGATGGCGATGGTGTCGGCCACCTCGCCGCGGCGGACGAAGGCCAGGGTGCTGTAGATCGCCGTCCGGCGCTCCCATGGGTTCGCCGATCGGGCCAGTTCGTAGAGAATGTCACGCGGCCTGGTGAGCAGGTAGCTGCCGATGACGTTCGGCGCGGCCAGGTCCACCAGGTCCCAATTGTTGATCCGGTCGTGCCGGCGCAGGTAGAGGTCGAAGAGCTCCGTGCGGCGGAAGTCCGTGGTCTTCTTCGCTGCCGCCTGTTTGCTCATAATGCTCAGCGCGCCGGCTCGCAATTCGTGAATCGGCGACTCCAGGAGCTTCTCGATCTCGGCCGGCGGGGTGTCGATGAAGACCTTCGCGAGATCGAAAATGTGCAGCATCCGGACCCCGATGAAGACGTCATCGCCATCGGAGGTGAAGTAGCGCTTGATCTTTCGCAGCTCGTCGGCGGACTGGAATGTCCGCAGGCGTCGGGTGAACTCCGCGGCGGTGGTGGCGGTGGGCTCTTGTGTCATCGATCGATGAGTCGATCAGCTGGTCGGGCGGGCATTCACGCCGTCGAGTTGGAGCGTCGTCGACGCATCGCTGTGGGCGCCGTTGGTCCCGACGTGCTTGTCGCTGATTTCGGCGCCGTTCTTGATGATGTAGACGATGGCCATGGCGTGGCCACGGCCCAGGTCGAAATCTTCCTTCAACCAGTCGACGATGACGCCGGACTTGGTCGTCGAGTCGTAGCCCCGATCCTTTGCCATCGCGATGAATTCGTTGGGCGTTCTGCCGGTCTTCGCCTCGACGTTGTCCAGGTAGGCCTGAAACGACATTGGAGTCTCCGTTCTCGTGGTGTCCGGTACGCGGACTGGGCTGTGCTATCCCTACGTCGACCGGGGATCGACAATATCGACACGGCTACCAAAAGTTTCAACTGCCTGAACCCTCCACGGCCGCCGGCGTCCAGCGGCAACTCGCCGACTGCACGTTCTGCAGGGAAACGGCCCGAGTTCGGCGTGGATCGCCCTGCAGAACGTTCAGCCAAGCCACGTCAGGCCGCGGCGATGGCGTCCAGCAGTTCCTGCACGGACCGGGCGGAGTGACCCGAGACGAACGCGTCGACGTGTGGGAGCGCCGCCGCCATCCCACCGGTGAGTGGCGCGAAACCCGGTGCAGCCTTGCGTGGATTGACCCAGATCACCCGGTGCGCCAGCCTGGACAACCGGGCCATCTGCTCGCCGAGCAAGGCCGGATCGGCACGTTCCCAACCGTCGGACACCACGACGACTACGGCACCCCTGGCCAGTCCACGCCGGCCGTCGGTGTCCAGGAAGTTCTTCACGGCACCGCCGATGCGGGTGCCGCCGGACGCGTCGGGCGACATCATCAGGGCGCGGGCGATGGCATCCTCTCGTCGCCCGCGGCCCAGCGCGCGGGTCACCGGGTGCAACTGGGTTGCAAAGACATAGGCATGTGCGCGAGCGCCGATCACCGCGCCCTGCAGCACCCGCAGGTAGACCCGCGAATAGGCCTGCATGGACCCAGAGACGTCCGCCAGCATGACGATCGGTCGCGCGATCGTGCCGCGCCGACGGTGGCTCCAGTGAATCGGGTCGCCACCCGTGCGGGCCGCGGCGCGGAGGGTCCGCCGCAGGTCGATCGACCGGCCGGAGTTGCGCGACGGCTCCCAGCGGGACGGGCGGACCGGCGCGACCACCTTCATCCTGTCGATGATCCCGGCCAGCAACGCCAGCTCCTCGGCGTCACAGTCGGCAAAGTCCCTGTCCCGCAACAGTTCGATCTCCGACGCCATGGCCAGCAGGGTCGGCGCGCCCTCGTCGTCGTCAGGATCGCCGTGTTCGTCATCGCTGTCGGCCCCGGCAGGTGCCGTTCTCGGCTGTTCGACGACGCCGTCCGCGTCCGGCCGGGGTTCGGTGTTCTTGTCGTCGGAGCCTTGTGGTTCACCCGGTTCGGTGTTGGGCAGTGGTGAATTGTTGGGGTCGCCCCGGAAGTCGGCGACGTCGACCAACCCGCGGAAAACCTGACCGAAGACGGCGTCGAAGGTCTCGAGGTGCTCGGCACGGTCAACCAAAGTCACCCGCGCCAGCCAGTACAACTCATGGATCAACGCGGGTTCGGCGGCCACCGTGGCCGTCGCCCACCACGTCACCCGCTCAACCGGAACGGCCACTCCGGCCGACCGCAACAGGTCGCCGAAATGTGCGCACAGCAGTGCTAGGTCGGTCGCCGATCCGCCGTTGGTGACCGCGGAGCCGGCTGTGACGGTGCTGCCGGCGGGCTCAGGCATTGGCTCCAGCTCGCTCAGTCACCGACAACCCACGCCAGACTGGCCGCCATGGCCACCTCCCGGTCCTCGCGATACTTCAAGACCGACCCGAGAGTCGTTGCCGCCGCCGTCGAGTCGAGCACCGGGAGGCCAAGTACGTGGAGCGCCTGCACCCAGTCGATCACCTCCGCCGTCCCCGGTGACTTCTGCAGATCAAGGGTGCGCAGCCGGCCGGTCGCTGCCGACACCTGAATCGCCAGCGCCTCGCTGGCCCCGGGCACCCGTTCGCGGACGATCGCGACCACCTGATCCACACTCGGGTGGTCGATCCAGTGGTAGAGACAACGACGTTTGAGGGCGTCGTGCAGGTCGCGGGTCCGATTCGAGGTGAGAACAGCGATCGGCGGAACCACGGCGGTGATGGTGCCGATCTCCGGCACGGTGATCGACCGTTCGGCCAGCAGCTCCAGCAGAAAGGCCTCGAAATGTTCGTCCGCGCGGTCGATCTCGTCGATCAGCAGCACCGCCGGCAACGGCCCGGGATGCTCGACGGCCCTGAGCAGCGGCCGGTCGACCAGGTAGTCCCGGCGGAACAGGTCGTCGGCGCCGAGCGCGTCCCCCTCCGCTTCGGCCAACCGGATGGCCAGCAGTTGCCGGGGGTAGTTCCACTCGTAGGCGGCCTCGGCAATGTCGATGCCCTCGTAGCACTGCAAGCGGATCAACGGCGTACCCGAGGGCGACCGCGAGGGACTTTGGCGGCCGACGTCTTGCCGACACCCGCCTCACCCTCGAGCAGAATCGGCTGGCCCAACCGGACGGAGCAAAACAGTGCCGTCGCGAGCCCCTCATCGGCGAGATAGCCGGAGCTACCGAGCATCTCACGGAGCGTCGTGACGTCAGGGACGATCGCGGACAGGTCTGCCGGCTGGGTCACGGTTTAGGGTACCCACTCGAACCCGCGCGTCGCTGAGGTGGACACCATCACACGACCGCTGCACGAGACTGCTCGTTCTCGAAACTTGATGGGTTCGCCGAGAACGCCCGCAAACAGCCCGGCCCACAGAAGTAGACGCGCTCTCCTTCGTGGTCGAGATGCAGGCTCGACTCGACGGCGGCGACCGTCATCCCGCAGACGGGATCAATGGCCATGGCCTGCACGGGCGCGGTAGCAACACCCTGAGTGCCCACGCCGGTCCCGGATCGGGCCCTGTCCGGAGCAAGATCCTTTGGTGCGGCTGAGTGCAGCCGGGTCGCCACCACCTCGGCGAGAATCGAGAGGGCGATCTCCGAGGCGGTTCTCGCGCCGATGTCCAACCCGGCAGGGCTGTGCACCCGGCCGGGTGCGGTGCGCGCCAAGTCGGGACGCGCCTCCGCCAGCTCGGCCAACACACCGGCGCCGCGGCGTCGACTGGCCACCAATCCGATGTAGGGCACGTCGGCGTCGAGGGCGGCGGCCAGAACGTCAACCTCCTCGCCGACCGTGCGACGCAACAACAACCGCCAGCGCCCCGCCAATGGCCTGCCCATCCACGGCCGTCACCCGGTACTCCAGCTCACCGGCCAACCTGCGAATGGCCGATGCGATCGGGCCGTCGCCGAGTACCTGCACCAACGGGGGCGGGACGACCGGGTCGAGGAAGATCTCCAGGGTGCCGCCGGACAGACACGGGTTGTGCACGGTCAGCGTGCCGTTCGCCGATCCGGCCTGCTGAGCCTGCTCTTCGGTGGGGGTGATGCGCAGCAGCAGCGGTTCCTTCGAGTCCAACAGCATCAGACTCTGGGCCCGAACGGTGGTTTCCGCGCAAGTGCCGCCGACGAACCCCTCGATGGAACCGTCGGCGTGGATGATGGCCTCATCACCCGCCTTCGCCGAGGTCGGTCTCTCGGCGAGGACCACTCGCGCCCGCACGAAGGGCACACCCTGATCCCGCAGCTGGGTGGCCCGGACTTCGAGATCGGCGCGACTCATGTCTGAGCACCCCTCATGTGACGGCCAGATCAGTTCGCATCGGGGTGCCCTGCATTGCCATCCACACGTTGGCCGGCGTCAGGGGCATGTCGCGTGCCGAACCCCGAACGGGGCCAGGGCGTCGATCACCGAGTTGACGACGGCCGGTGGCGATCCCACCGTGGCCGACTCACCGACGCCCTTGAGGCCGAGTGGGTGGTGCGGTGACGGGGTGACCGTCTCACCGAGCTCCCAGCTCGGGCATTCCATCGACGTCGGCAGCAGGTAGTCCATGAAAGACCCGCCGACGCAGTTGCCGTCCTCGTCGAAGGCGATCAGCTGCATCAGTGCCATGCCGATGCCGTCGGCGAGACCGCCGTGCACCTGTCCCTCGACGATCATCGGATTGATCCGCGGCCCACAGTCGTCGACCGCGATGAACCGGCGCACCTTGACCGCGCCGGTACCCGGGTCGACGTCCGTGACGCAGATGTAGGCGCCGAACGGGTAGGTCAGGTTGGGTGGGTCGTAGACCACCGAGGCGTCCAGGTGGCCCTCGACACCCTCGGGCAGCGTCAGCGTCCCGTGGCTGAGCATGGCGATCTCGGCGATCGTCCGGCCCTGCTCCGGGTCGCCCTTGACCTGCCAGCGGCCGTGGTCCCACTCCAGATCGTCCGTGCCGACCTCCAGCGAGGCCGCGGCGATGATCTTCGCCTTCTCCCGAACCCGTTGCGCCACAATGGCTGCCGCGGCACCGGACACCGGAGTCGATCGGGACCCGTAGGTACCCAACCCGAACGGCGTGTTGTCGGTGTCGCCGTGGATGACCTCGATGTCCTCCGGCGGGATCCCGAGCTCCTGCGAGACGATCTGCGCGAAGGTCGTCTCGTGACCCTGGCCCTGGGTCTGCACGGACAGCCGAACCTGGGCCTTGCCGGTCGGATGCACCCGCAACTCGCAGCCATCGGCCATGCCCAACCCGAGGATGTCCATGTGCTTGCGCGGCCCGGCGCCGACGCCCTCGGTGAAGAACGAGATACCGATGCCCATCAGCTCACCGCGGGCGCGCTTCTCGGCCTGTTCGCGGCGGAGTTCGTCGTACCCGGCGATGTCCATCGCCAGCTTCAAGGCCCTGGGGTACTCGCCGGAGTCGTACTCCCAGCCGGTCTTCGAGACATAGGGGAACTGCTCGGGCTGCAGCAGATTCTTCAGCCGCAGCTCCGCCGGATCGATCTTCAGTTCGGCAGCCAGCACGTCGACCATCCGCTCGACCAGGTACACCGCCTCGGTGATCCGGAACGAGCAGGCGTAGGCGACGCCACCGGGCGCCTTGTTCGTGTAGACGCCCTTGACCGTGCAATGTGCGGCCTGCAGGTCGTAGCTGCCGGTGAAGATGTGGAAGAACCCGGCCGGGAACTTCGTCGGCTGGGCCGTCCCGTTGAACGCACCGTGGTCGGCCAGCACATCGACCTTGAGGCCGAGGATCTTGCCGTCCCTGGTGGCCGCGATGCTGCCGGTCATGTGGTAATCCCGGGCGAACGACGTCGCCATCAGGTTCTCGCTGCGGTCCTCCATCCACTTCACCGGCCGGCCGGTGACGATCGAGCCGACCACCGCAAGCACGTAACCCGGGTAGATGCCGACCTTGTTGCCGAAGCCGCCACCGATGTCCGGCGAAATGATCTGGATCTTGTGCTCCGGAATGCCGGCGACCAGCGCGTAGATGGTGCGGTGGGCGTGCGGTGCCTGATTGGTCGAATACACCAGCAATTTGCCGGTGACCGGGTCCATGCTCGCGACCGTGCCGCAGGTCTCCATCGGCGCGGGATGCACTCGGGGATAGAGCATCTCCTGCGTGACGACGACCTCGGCGCCGTCGAACACCGCCGCGGTTTCCTCGGCGTTGCCCGACTCCCAATCGAAGATGTGATTGTTCGTCTTGCCTTCGATGTCGTCCCGGATCACCGGTGCGTCGGGATCGAGCGCCCGCTTGGCATCCACCACCGGCCTCAGCGGTTCGTAGTCGACCTCGATCAACTCCAGCGCGTCGCGGGCGATGTACTTGGTGTCGGCGACGACGAACGCGACCTCCTGATGCTGGAACCGCACCTTGTCGGTGGCGAGGACGGCCTGCACGTCGGCGGACAGGGTCGGCATCCAGGCAAGACCGAGCGTCGACAGCACCTCACCGGTGATCACCGCATGAACGCCCGGCAGCGCGGCCGCCGCGGTCGTGTCGATGGACCGGATCCGGGCATGGGCGTACGGGCTGCGCAGGATCGCCGAGTGCAGCATCCCTGGCATGACCACGTCATCGACGTAGTTGCCCTGCCCGCGAAGGAATCTCGCGTCTTCCTTGCGCGGCATCCGGCCGAAGCCGATCGGGTTGCCGGCGGGACTGATCCGCGGGGACTTCGGATGGGCGGCAACGGCAATGGGCGTTCCATTGCTCGACGGAGCCGGAATTGTCGTCGTCATGCCGACACCTCGCTCGTTCCTCGCGTAGTGACGGCATGACCAGTGCCGATGATTCGCTCGACAAGTCTCGCTCATGCTGGTACCTCCTGGCTGGGCTCTGCGACGACCGTGCTGTCCCCGTTGGTAGCGGGGTCGGCGGCGGCCTGGCCAGAGGGTTGTGACGGATGACCCGCGGCCGCGCGGACCGCGCGGACGATGTTCTCGTAGCCGGTGCAGCGGCAGATCTGGCCCGAGATTGCCTGCCGGATAGTGGATTCGTCCGGATCGGGGTTGTGATCGAGCAGGTGCCGGGCGGTCATCATCATGCCCGGCGTGCAGAACCCGCATTGCAGGCCGTGCTCACTCATGAAGCCCTCCTGGACCGGGTCGAGCTTGCCGCCGACGGCCAGTCCTTCGACGGTGCGCACCCGGTGCCCGTCTGCCATCGCGGCCAGCACCGTGCACGTCTTCACCGGCTCCTCGTCCAGCCAGGCGACGCACGTCCCGCACTGCGACGTGTCACAACCCCAGTGAGTTCCGGTGAGCCGCAGGGTATCTCGGAGATAGTGCACCAGCAGCAAGCGCGACTCGACCTCGTCCGTGTGCTCGACGCCGTTCACCGTGATGTTGACCTGCATGTCAGACCCTTCCCTGTGCGCGGGCGGCGGAACGGCGGAGAACCCGCTGGGTGAGTTCGTTGGCCAGGTGGCGTTTGTAGATGACCGGTCCGCGTTGATCGGCGCTCGGACTGGTGCATTCAGCCGCCAGTCGGCCCGCCTCGGCGATCGTCTCGGCGGTGAGTTCCCTTCCGCGCAAATACTCCTCGGCGTCCGGGGCGCAGCCGTGATCGGCGCCGAGCGCGGCCAGTCCGATGCCGACGTCGCTGACCGTGTCGCCGTCCAGCACCAGGAAGGCGCCGGCCGAGGCGACCGCCCAGTCACCGGCCCGTCGTTCCACCTTCTCGTAGGCACTGCCGGCGCCCGGCCGGATCGGTAGTCCGGACCTCGACCAGCATCTCCGCGTCGTCGAGCACGGTGTCGTAGGGCCCATCGGTGAATTCCCGGGCCGGGACGACCCGCGACCCGCTCGACGAGCGCAGCACCAGATCGGCGCGGATGGCGGCCACGACCGCGGAGAGGTCCTCGGCCGGATCAGCCTGGCACAGGGACCCGCCGATGGTGCCCCGATTGCGCACCAGGGGATCGGCGATGACTCGTTCTGCGTCGTGAAAAATCGAGTAGTGCTCGCCGATGACAGCGGATGCCAGCAATGATCGATGGCGCGTCATCGCCCCGATCGCCAGGTAGTGATGGTCACCGGTGGCGACCGATCTGATGTAGTCCAGTTCGGTGAGGTCGTTGATGTCGATGACCCGCTCGGGCTGGGCTATTCGCAGTCGCATCATCGGAATCAGGCTGTGGCCGCCGGCGATCAGCCGTGATTCCGGACCGTACCGCTCCAGCAGTTGCAGGGCCTCTTCGACGCTGTGCGCCCTGGCGTAATCGACGGGGGCGGGTGTTTGCATGCGCGACCTCTCTTCAATGACGGGAAGGTCGCGGGGCACCGATAGCGGCCGACGACGATCGATGCCCGGGCATGTGACGACGCCCGGGCATGATCATCTGCGGTTGGGTCTGCGCGGCGGTGGGACGGACCTCTGGGGTCAGTGTGCGCCCGATCCGCGGTGGTGACAACGATCACGTTTCAGCGACTAACGGTCACACACCGCAAATAGGACGGATGCGACAAGTCTTGCCAGCAATAGTTTTCGTTCCGTCATCGCCGGGGTGACTCATGATCGGGCATACACGATCGGGTTGTCCAATCCGTCGCTTCGACAACTATGCAAACGCATGGATCGGGTGGATCTCCGGGATGCTCAGCCGAAGTCCGGTGGCGACCAGCTGTGCAGGCGACGTAGCGTTGGCTCCGTACCCGTGGGAGGAGGACGTCATGGCTGGGGATAACACTGGGGATAACACTGCGGTGGACGGCAGTTCGTCGAGTGCGGACGGCCTGTCGGAAGGTGGCACTTCGGGGCGCAAGGCAGCTGGTGCAGTCGACGCCGCAATGGGCGACGAGGATCCACCCGCGCCGCCCGACGCGGTGACGCTGGCACCGCCCGCCGCACCCACCGGCACAGCATCCACCGGCACAGCATCCACCGGTGTCAGCACGTCGGCGCCGTCCCTGCGCTTCGAGACTCCCACGGTGCTGGCCCCGCCTGCCGACTACAGCCAAGCAGGTGTGCCCAGCCTGGATTTCGTGCGCGACAAGATCGAGGGCCGATACGCGAAATCCCTCGGTTCGACCGAACTGGCCCAGGAGACCCCGGAGGCACGCTCCTTCGAGGAGCAGGCCGCCAAGCGTGCGGACGCCGCCAAGGAGAAGCTGGACGCGATCCGCCGGTCCCTGCGCGGGGATTCGTCGTCCTGAACGGTGCTGACTTCAGTGCCCGACCCGAGCGGTCCAGCGCTCACCCTGGACTCTTGATCATGCCGTGACGCTGCTGGCCCTTGCCCCTGCGCACATCGGTAGTACCGGGTATGTGCTCCAGGAATTGTCCGAACCCGGCTGACCCCATCGGGCAGCGAGTGTCCGTGCCAACCCCGGCCGAGCTGCGGTCATGGGAGGCCACAGGGGTCCGATGGCTCTGGGACGCAACATCTTTGCTGTACCCGCAACTGCTGCGCGCCGGCGTCCGGGTCGAGCGTTGCCACGACATCGGATTGACCGAACGAATTCTGCTGGGCCGCGCCGGCCACTTCGGCCTACCCAACTCGGCGGCCGCGATCAATGCAAGGGCCACCGGCGCGCCGGTACCGGACGACCCCGAGCCACGAGTGACGCCCGAGCACCCGACCCTCTTCGAGCCGAATGGCCCAGACGAGGGCCCACAGGTCGACCTCGATCCGATCGAGTTGCTGCGGCTGGCCCTCATCGATCAACGGCGACGGATCGCCGACAACCGCGCGCTCGGGTTACTGCTGGCGGCGGAATCGGCGTCCGGGCTGGCCGCGGCGGAGATGGGAATGACGGGCCTGCCGTGGCGCGTCGACATTCACCTCGAGCTGCTGGCCGACATGCTCGGTCCTCGACCCCGCCCTGGCGAACGGCCACGGCGATTGGCCCAGCTCGCCGCCCAGATCGACGACGCATTCGGCTTCCCGGTGAACCCGGATTCTGCGGTTGACCTGCGAGCCGCGTTCCGGCGGGCGGGATTCGAGATCGACAGCACACGGTCATGGGTGATCAAGGAGATCGACCACCCGGCGGTCGCCCCGGTGCTGACCTACAAGGAACTGTCCAGGGTGCACACCGCGAACGGCTGGAACTGGCTGGACGAGTGGGCGCGGGATGGTCGCTTCCGCCCGGAGTACCTTCCCGGTTCGGTGGTCTCCGGCAGGTGGGCAACGCGCGGCGGCGGCGCGCTACAGATTCCCCGCGCGCTGCGGAAAGCTGTTGTCGCCGATCCCGGCCATCGCCTGGTGGTGGCCGACGCCGCGCAACTGGAACCGCGGGTGCTGGCCGCGGTCTCCGGTGATGTTGCCTTGCAGCGTATTTCCGCGGACGAGGACCTGTACACCGCGCTGGCGAACGACGGCTTTGGCGGCGACCGGGCGCATGCCAAGGTGGCCATGCTGGGTGCCATGTACGGTGCGACCTCCGGGGAGTCCGGACGGCTGCTCGGTACCCTGCGCGTCCGCTACCCGGCAGCAATGGCCTGTGTTGAGACCGCTGCCCGGCAGGGCGAGGGCGGCCAGGTGGTGCATTCGGTGCTGGGCCGGGCCTGTCCGCCGCCGAGCGAAACCTGGCGGGAGGTGGTGGATGTCGGCTCCCAGCAGGATGCGACGGAGGCCGAAAGACGACGTGCTGTGCAGTTCGCCAGGGACCGCGGTCGATTCACCCGGAACTTCGTCGTGCAGGGGTCCGCCGCGGATTGGGCGTCGGTCTGGCTGTCGGGTCTGCGCCGGGACCTTCGTGCGGTACCGGGCGCCGAGCTCGTGTTCTTCCAGCATGACGAGTTGATCGTGCAGGTACCGGACGAGAACGCAGCCCAGGTCGCGGATCTCACCATACAGGCGGCGGAATCCGCTCGACGGCTGGTCTTCCCGACCACCCTGGTGACGACGCCGGTTCGGCCGGTGATCGTGGATTGCTATGCGGACGCGAAGTAGCCCGCGCGGCCAGTCGGCCCCGACGAAGGAGGGACCGCCAATCGACAACACCAAGAGGGCACTGGAACAGCCCGCGACGCAGGAGCCTGTTGTTCAGGGCGCTCCTGGGTTGTGCCCCCTCACGCCGAGCGAGATCCGACCAGTGATGCGAAGACGATGATGTTCGATTCGTAGCTGCGGGCGTTCGGATCGAACTCGCCGCCGCAGGTGATCAGCCGGAGGCCGGCGTGGTCGAGGTTGCCGTAGACCTGCAGGGTCGGGAAATCGCTCTTCTGCACGGTTTGCACGGAGTCGACCGCGAACTCCGCGACCGTGCCGTCGGCGCGGGCGACGTCGATCGGGTCGCCCGGCTGAAGATCCTGCAGCGAATAGAAGACGCCGGGGCCGAAGGCCCGGGAATCCACGTGGCCCAGGATGATCGCGGGCCCCAGGGCGCCGGGACTGGGCGAGTTCCGATACCAGCCCGGTTTGGAGTCCGGATCGTCCAGGGAGGGGACCTCCACCGTGCCGTCGGGATTTCGGCCGAGCTCGATCAGCGGCGAGTTGATGCCGATGGCCGGCACCGTGACTGATACCGGTGAAGACGCGGGCAGGACAAGGGCGGCCGGGACTGGTGGAGCAGTGACGGCCGGCGGTGCCGGCGATGAGCTCGCTGCGGCCGGCGGAGCAGTAGAGGTGGGAGCCGGCGGAGAAGTAGAGGTGAGAGGTGCCGCACTGCGGGCGCCCGCCGGTGGCGAGATCGTCGTTGAGATGCTGCCGCTGCCAACAGTTGTCGTACCGGCATTGGCCGCGGCCGACTCTGCCGGGGCCGCTCCCGCGGCACCGCACGCCGTCACGCAAAGCAGGACTATTCCGATGAGTGCCGATCGCAACGCCGTCGGGCGCGGCCGGCCCGAAGGCCATCCGGACAACTGGCCGGGGGGAACGAGCGGCTTCATCGGTGATCCTTCTGATTATTGGTACTCGTGGTGGGCACTGCCGGGCCCGGCGATCGAAGGCCGGACCCGGCAGTGCGTCTCAGGTCAGGTGCTAGTCCTGAGCTGGCCTACGACGCTGACGGGCGATGATCGCCGCGCCCCCAACAGCCAGCAGAGCCGCTGCGCCGAAACCGATCTCGGTGCCGTAACCACCGCTGGTCGCGGTAGAGCCGCCACCCGTGTCGGCCGCACCGCTGGGCACGCCGGCCATCTGCATGGGCTGGAAGGTGCCGCACAGCGCCGGGTCGGTGGCCTCTGCGGGCAGGCTCGGGTCGAGCTCACTGGCACCGAGGACGTTGTCCAGTGCGCCGTTGTTGTTGTAATCGATACCGTGGACCACGAGCACCGCAGTCCCCTTCTGCAGGTTCGCGACCACGTTGGGATCCAGGTCGATGGTCCGCGAATAGGTGTACGAGCCGGTCGACGGGAAGTCGGTGACGGCAAGCGCGGCGGCCGGTGAGGTATCGCCTGCGTTGGTCAGCGAGGTGCCGATGGCGCCGTAGAGCGGCACGCCGTCCGCGACGTTGATCGACGGCATCCCGTTGTGCTGCTGAGCCACCGTCGGGCACTGGCCAAGAGCATCAACATGGATGTGCTGGGCGTGCGGTGCGCCGTCCAGCAGGCCGTTGACCTGGATCTTGATCTCGGCGGTGTTTCCGGTCACCGTGATCCAGGAGGCACCGTTGCCGGTGACGTTGTTCGCAGTGATCGGATTGAGGGTTGCCTGGTACGACCAGGTGTCCGCGGCCGACGCCGAGGCGGCGGGCGCAAGCAGTGCGACTCCCAGGACGCAGGCAGACGCCCCCAATCCGGCCAACAGTTTTCGCTTCATTTCCGGTTCCTTTCGAGCCGCCAGAGATGGCGGCGGTTCCACCGGACGGTGCCCCGGGCAGGTGCTTGGACTAGGGGCGTTGGTCAGCGGTGACGGAGGTGCTTGACATCGGAGATTCGGAGCCGGTTGTCGGGGCGATTGGCCCGGAACGCATCTCGTTCACGTGAGTGTCGAAAAGGCTCGACGGCAGCGGATTTCGGCTCGACTGCGCGATGACGGTGCCTTGCGCCGGAGGCCTCCCCGGCAGGAGTGCCGCTGCCACCATCAGCACCGAGATGGCGACGCCGAGGTGGAGCAGTGCCGCTGTTCGTTCGTCCTGGGCAACGTCGATCCACGCAAGGTTGAGCTGGGAGAACCACGGTCGTACCGCGCTGGCTCCGCCGGACAGCAGTGCGCCCGCAACGCCGAGTTGGACGGCGAACCAGCCCATCAACACAACGGTCGGCGATGGGGGCCTTCGGCGGCCGGGCCGGGCGCGCCGATCGGCCGACAGCAACGCCGTGAATAGTGCTGTGCCGACGACGATGTCAGCGATTCGCACGATCATCAGCACGGCGTGACTCGACACCGACCACAGCGCAACCGGTGTCAGCAGACAGGCCGCGGTCCAGGCGGCGTAACCGGCCAGCACCGGCCAGGGTCGTGCCCGCAATCCATCGACAATCCGATCAAGAACGGGAGCGGTGGACAGCTCCCATGGCCGGGCCGCCGCGATCGCCAACGGGATGGTCATCGAGGTGATCGCCTGCTGGATCACCGTCACACTCCACACGACCCCGTCGTAGCTGGCCACTCCGCTGTTCAGCACGAGAACCGTTGCCACACCCGCCAGGATCGCCCAGCAGACCCGCGAGGCCGGCCAGTTCGCGCCGGTCATCCGCATCCGACGGACACCCGTGAGATACCAGGTCAGGGCAACTGCGACGAGCAACAGCACCAGTACGTCCGGTCGCCAGAGCACAGCCAGGTTTTCCACGGAGATCACCGGTACCCGGTGGCCCGCCATCGCCTCGATCCTCGATGTGCCGTGCGCAGAATCATGCCCGGTGGCGTGCCCGACCGGCGGGGCCGTCGCAGAGAGTGCGGTCGCGACCCCCATGGTCGCGCCCATCACCAGAATTTCGACGGCAGCGACGCGGAGCAGCGCGCCGCGCTGGCCGATCGTCATGCCGCGCAGTCCGGCGGTGATCCGCCGCCGGTGCCAGGCGCCGAACCCGCCGAGAATGCCAAGACAGAGCAGTTTGACCAACAGCAGCCGGCCGTACCCACTGGTCCACAGATCGGAAACCTGCCCGACCCGGAGCCATCCGGTGATCACGCCGGAGACGCCGATGGAGATCCAGCACCACAGGGCCAGCGTCGAGAACCTGGGCAACACTGATGTCAGCAGGTCTCCCCGGATGCTCAGCACCATGATCGTCAGCCCGCCGATCCAGGCGCCCGCCGCCAGCACGTGCACGATCAGCGACGAAGCCGCGATGTCCTGACCTGATTGCGCGGTGTGTCCACCCAACGCCCAGGGAATCAGCGCCGCGGCCATCAACCCGGTCGCCAGCACAGCCGGCGACCGCGGTGAACGGGCCGCACCGCGGATCAGTCGGCGGGCCGCGCCAACGCCGACAACCGCACCGACCGCCGAGAGCGCTGACGAGACCAGCAACAGCAGACCCGGTCCGAAAGACGCGACTTCGAGCACGACCTGCGCAGTGAGCGCCTCGGGCAGCGGGCGCGCGGTCAGATCCGACAGGGTCACCACGAAGACCACGAGGGTCGCCACCGCGGCCAGACCCGAAAAATACCCGGCAGTCGTCAAGCACCGGGCGCGGACATCGTTGCCACGGCGGTGCGGGATCAGCGCGGCAGCCACCAGAGCCGCCCCGAGAGCAAGAACAGCAGCCGTCTCGGCAATGAACGACGCGACCGGCAATCCCCAGCGGGTGCCATCTCCGGCATCCGGCAGGCCAGGAATGGCGCCGGCCCCAACGGAGTCACCAAGAAACAGGCACCCGACAAGGGCGACGAGGCCTGAGAGCACAAGACCGGGCACCAACCACCGCGGCCCGGAGTTGCCCGTCGCCACCGGCAGCATGGTCGCGCGACGGGTGGTGGGCACCTGGACCTGGACTGCCATACCCCAGGGCTCCTTCGGTCGCCGAGGCTGGCAGTGTTGCCAGCTAGGTTCTTGCGGTCAGCAGGTATCCGTCGCGGTACCGGACCCGGATTGGTGAGGTGGCAAGGAAGCTCATGCGGATGCGGCAAGAGTCGGCTCGGCTGCTGTTCGAGCAGGCGCGGGTGGCCAGACTCGCGACGGTCGGCTCCGCCGGTGAACCGCACCTGGTGCCGGTCACCTTCGCAGTGATCGGTACGGCGGAGAGCGATAGCGCCGGCATGATCGTGTTCGCCGTCGATCACAAGCCGAAGTCAACGACGGCGCTGCGACGCCTGGAGAACATCGCCGCGAACCCGCGGGTCGCCTTCCTGGTGGACAGCTACCAGGAGGACTGGGAGCAGCTCTGGTGGGTGCGTGCCGATGCCGACGCCGCGGTGCTCACTGGTGCCGTCAGGGAATCCGCACTTGCCGCATTGACGGCGAAATACGTTCAGTACCAGCAGGTCCCACCAAAGGCTGTGGTCATCGGCGCAGAGGTGACCGCCTGGTCTGGTTGGCGGTTCGCCGACCCCGACCCGCCGGCCGATTGAATGAACCGCCCTGGGCAACCCCTGTTCAGGCCAGATAGGCCGCAATGATGACCGAAAGGTCAAGGGGTGCATAGCCGGCGAATTGCCTGGCCAGCTGCTCCTGTTGACCGAACGTCGCGTTGTGCCGCACCACCCCCTGGTTGTACTGGACGAACCAGCTGCGGCCCATCGTGATCGCGGAGACACCGAGGCCGGGTGCAGGCGCCGGCAACAACACGGCGGGTCGGCCGGTGTCGGCCCGCCAGGCATCCCCCAGTTGCACGATGACGAACTGCTCGGCATGCAGGAGTGGCCGGAAGTGGGCCAGGTGCCGGCCGTTCACCGAGACACCGGCCATCGTGTCCCGGGCCTGCACGATCACCCTGAGCAGATCGCCCTGTGTCTGCAGTTCGCCGCCGAAATAGCGCGCCGAGTGAACCCGAACACGGCACCCGAACACTTCCAGCGTCGCGACTGCGGCTGGGCTCAGGTAACGCGCCTGGGATGTCCGCTCCTCGCCCTTGGCGTCGGCCTCGGCGAGCTGCGCGATTCGCTGTCCAGAGAGCTGGCCGCGCTCGACCGACGACAACGTCCCGCCCGCGCGGTAACGATCGAAGACGATCTCGGGATCCACCTGCGCCAGGTAGCGGAAGTACAGGGTCAACACATCGCCTCCGCCGGCAAACTCCGTGAGTTGCCCGTCGGACGGGCCGAAGAGCCTGGCGGCAGCCCATTCCTGGGCATAGACACCGAACGGTGCTGCGGCTGCTCCCGTCGCACCCGCTGGGGGTCCGAGAACGACCAGCCAGGTCGCCCGGCCGCCGCTGATCGACGCGTCGGGACGGATCACGCCGAGCAGGTCGCCGAGGGTGGATGCTGCGTCGAACTCGAACTCGCGCCGGTGCGACTGCGTGTCATCGCCCATGGCGACGCTGTCCCGGTCGACGAGGACTTTCATCGCACCACCATAGGTTGATCCGTTCTTGGGTCCGACGTAAGGATTTCGTCAAGGTTTGCAGCGGGGCCGTCAATGTTCCGTCAAGACGCCGCCTCGCCGCCTCGCCCCGGTCGTACGTTGCGAAAGTCCCTGGCATTCCAAGGACTTGACGAACGAATGCATGGAGGACCGATGACGGTCGTCGCGGGGGTTGTTGCCCTGCTGTTGCTGGGCTATCTGGTGGTGGCCCTGCTGAAGCCGGAGCGGTTCTGATGAGCCCGGCGCTGGCAGCTGGGCTGCAGATCTTCCTGGTGGTGGCGGCGCTCGCGCTGGTGCATGTCCCGCTGGGTGACTACATGGCCCGGGTCTTCACCCCGGTGCGGCACAACCGAGTGGAACGCGGCCTCTACCGGACGTTGCGGATCGACGCGTCTGCGGATCAGCGATGGACCACCTACCTGGTGTCGGTGCTCGCGTTCAGTGTGGTGTCGATCGCCGTGCTGTGGGGCTTGCTGTCGATTCAATCGTGGCTGCCGTTCCCGAACGGCACCCCGAACATGCCGGCCGCCCAGGGATTCAACACTGCGGTCAGCTTCGTGACGAACACCAACTGGCAGTCCTACTCCGGTGAATCCGCGCTGGGGTACACGGTGCAGGCGATCGGTCTGACGGTGCAGAACTTCCTGTCCGCGGCGGTCGGCATGGCGGTCGTCGCGGCGCTGATCCGCGGCCTGATGCGGCGGAACACCGATCGGCTGGGAAATTTCTGGGTCGACCTGACCCGGATCAGCCTGCGGGTGTTGCTGCCGCTGTCCGTGCTCGCCGCGCTGGTCCTGGTGGTCTCCGGGGTCATCCAGAACCTCAATGCACCGACGGATATCGCGACCATCACGGGCGGCAGCCAGACGCTGCCCGGTGGGCTGATCGCCTCCCAGGAGGCGATCAAGGAGCTGGGCACCAACGGTGGCGGCTACCTGAACGCGAACTCCGCGCACCCGTTCGAGAACCCGACGGCGTTCACCAACCTGTTCGAGATCTTCCTGCTGCTGGCGATCCCGTTCTCCCTGCCCCGCACCTTCGGCCGGATGGTCGGCAACACCAAGCAGGGCCTGGCGATCCTGGCCGCGATGGCGGTGCTGTGGGTCGGCGCACTGGTCGCGACGATCGCGGTGGAGAACGCACACCCCGGGGTCGCGTTGCAGGCCGCGGGCGCGGCCACCGAGGGCAAAGAGGTCCGGTTCGGGATACCGCTGTCGGCGATGTTCGCGGTGTCCACCACCATGACGTCAACCGGCGCCATCGACTCGACGCATTCCTCGTACACCGGGCTCGGCGGCGGCGTGCTGCTGCTGAACATGCTGCTGGGTGAGATCTCCCCTGGCGGAACGGGTTCCGGGCTGTACGGGATGCTGATCCTGGCGATCATCACGGTGTTCGTCGCCGGCTTGATGGTCGGCCGCACCCCGACCTACCTGGGGAAGCGGATCGGCGGCAGCCGAGATGAAGTACGCCGCCAGCTACCTGCTGGTGACCCCGGCGGTGGTGCTGCTCGGCACCGCGCTGGCGCTGGCGGTGCCGGCCGGGCAGGCGGGGCCGTTGAACAGCGGACCGCACGCCCTGACCGAGATCGCCTACGCGTTCGGGTCTGCGGGGAACAACAACGGATCGGCCTTCGCCGGGCTTTCGGCGAACTCCGACTTCTACAACATCGCACTGGGCGTTGCGATGCTCATCGGCCGGCTGCTACCGATTGCCCTTGTCCTCGGCCTGGCCGGATCACTTGCCCGGCAGGGTGTTCGGCCCGATGACGCGGGCACACTGCCGACCTATCGACCGCAGTTCGTGGTGATGCTGGTCGGCGTCGTCGTGCTGGTCGCCGCCCTGACCTACCTGCCGGCGCTTGCGCTCGGCCCACTCGCAGAAGGACTGATCTGATATGAGTACCCCTGTCCTGACCACGCGGCCGGAGCATTCCCCGCACCATCCCGTGCCCGAATCGGGCCGGGTCGGTGCGGGCGTGTTCAACCCGGCCAGCCTGTGGAAGGCACTGCCGAACGCGTTGCGGGCGCTCGACCCGCGGGTGATGTGGCACAACCCGGTGATGTTCGTCGTCGAGGTCGGCGCCGTGCTGTGCACCATCCTGTGCTTCACCGAACCGAGCGTGTTCGTCATCTCGGTGACGGTGTGGCTGTGGCTGACCGTGGTGTTCGCCAACCTCGCCGACGCGGTCGCCGAGGGCCGCGGCAAGGCGCAGGCCGCGTCGCTGCGGGCGTCCCGGGACACGGCGACGGCCCGGAAGCTGGACGACCAGGGCCACGAACAGTCCGTCGCCGCGGCCGTGCTCAGGGTCGGCGACCTGGTCGTCTGCGAGGCAGGCGACATCATCCCCGGTGACGGTGACATCATCGAAGGCGTTGCCTCCGTTGATGAATCGGCCATCACCGGCGAATCGGCGCCGGTGGTCCGGGAATCCGGTGGCGACCGGTCGTCGGTCACCGGCGGCACCAGGGTGCTGTCCGACCGGATCGTCATCCGGATCACCACCGAACCCGGCCAGTCGTTCGTCGATCGGATGATCGCGCTGGTCGAGGGCTCGGTCCGGCAGAAGACGCCGAACGAGATCGCCCTGAACATCCTGCTGGCCGGCCTGACCATCGTGTTCCTGCTGGTGACCATTGCGCTGCAACCGATGTCGGACTTCGCGGGCTCACCGCAGTCGATCGTCATCCTGGTCGCGCTGCTGGTCTGCCTGATCCCGACCACCATCGGCGCGCTGGTCTCCGCGATCGGCGTCGCCGGCATGGACCGTCTGGTGCAGCACAACGTGCTCGCGATGAGCGGCCGGGCCGTCGAGGCCGCCGGCGACGTCTCGACCCTGCTGCTGGACAAGACCGGCACCATCACCTACGGCAACCGGCAGGCCGCCCGGCTGATCCCGGCGCCCGGGTCGACCCGGGTGAGTTGGCGTCCGCTGCCCTGCTGGCCAGCCTGGCCGACGAGACCCCGGAAGGAAAATCGATCGTCGAGTTGTGCCGGCAGGACTACCACGTCGACCCGGACGAGGCCCGCTCCCTGGCCAGCGACGGAGAGATCATCGAGTTCTCCGCCCGCACCCGGATGAGCGGCATCGATCTGCCGGCCGCCGGAGATACCCGGTCCATTCGCAAGGGCGCGGTCAGCCAGGTCGCACTCTGGGTGACCGAACAGGGTGGCCGGGTGCCGACCGAAGCCCTGACGGCCGCCGACGAGATCTCCGCCGACGGCGGCACCCCGCTGCTGGTCGCCGAGTCCGGCCGGGTGCTCGGCGTCGTGCACCTCAAGGACGTCGTCAAACCCGGTATCGCGCAACGGTTCGCCGAACTCCGGGCGATGGGCATCCGGACCGTGATGATCACCGGCGACACCGCGCTGACCGCGCAGAGCATCGCCAAGGAGGCCGGGGTCGACGACTTCCTGGCCGAGGCAACCCCCGAGGACAAACTCGCCTACATCCGGAAGGAACAGACCGGCGGCCGGATCATCGCGATGACCGGTGACGGCACCAACGACGCCCCGGCGCTCGCGCAGGCCGACGTCGGCGTTGCGATGAACTCCGGGACCTCGGCGGCCAAAGAGGCCGGCAACATGGTCGATCTGGACTCCAGCCCGACCAAGCTGATCGACATCGTCGAGATCGGCAAGCAACTGCTGATCACCCGCGGCGCGTTGACCACCTTCTCCATCGCCAACGACGTGGCCAAGTACTTCGCGATCCTGCCGGCCATGTTCATGGGCGCCTACCCGGGGCTGGCGGCGTTGAACATCATGCGGCTGTCCTCGCCGACCTCGGCGATCCTGTCCGCGGTCATCTTCAACGCCGTGATCATCATCGCGCTGATCCCGCTCGCGATCCGCGGCGTCCGGTATCGGCCGACCTCGGCGGCGAAGCTGCTGAACCGCAACCTGCTCATCTACGGCCTCGGTGGCCTGATCGTCCCCTTCATCGGGATCAAGCTCATCGACCTGGTCCTGTCCCTCATCCCCGGAATCGGCTGATCCCCATGACCACCCCCACCACCACACCCGTGAGCTCAGCAGCCGGTGCAGCCGGCGATCACCGCCAGGCCGTCCGCCGGGGCGTTGTTCTCGATCGGCGGCCGGCAACTCCTGGTCGCGCTGCGGTACCTGCTGCTGATGACCGTCGTGCTCGGCATCGGCTACCCGCTGGTCATCCTCGGCATCGGTCAGCTCGCCGCGAACAACGCCGCGAACGGTTCCCAGATCACCGACAGCGCAGGCGCTGTCGTCGGTTCCGCGTCTGATCGGGCAGCAGTTCGACGGTCCCGACTGGTTCGCCGGCCGGCCATCGGCGGCGGGCGACGGCTACGACGCCATGTCCTCCGGCGGGTCGAACCTGGCCGCGGACAGCCCCGACCTGCTCGCCCTGGTCAACGAGCGACGCGCGCAGATCGCCGCCGACAACGGGGTCGACCCGGCGGACGTCCCGCCGGACGCGCTCACCGCCTCCGCGCTCCGGGCTCGACCCGGACATCAGCCCCGCCTACGCCCTGCTGCAGGTCAACCGGGTCGCGGACGCCCGTGGGCTGCCAGCGGACCAGGTGCGTGACCTGGTCGACGCCCACATCCAGGGCCGGGCCCTCGGTTTCATCGGCGAGGAACGGGTCAACGTGCTGGAACTGAACCTGGCCCTGCAGCAGCTCAGCCCCACCGCGGGAGGATGAGCCAGGCATGGCCGAGAACAGCCCGCCGTGGCCGCCCCACCCGCCACCGCCCCGGCCGGGAAGGGTCCGGCCCGGGGCCGGTTGCGGGTGTACCTGGGCGCGGCCCCGGGGGTCGGCAAGACCGTCGACATGCTCTGCGAGGGCCGGCGGCGGGCGGCCCGCGGCACCGATGTCGTCATCGGCGTCGTGGAGACGCACGGCCGGGAGTACACCGCCGGTCAGCTCCAGGACCTGCCGGTGATAGCCCGCCGGGTGTCGAGCCACCGCGGCGTCGAGCTCACCGAGATGGACACCGACGCCGTCCTGAACCGGCATCCGGACGTCGTGCTGGTCGACGAGTTGGCACACACCAACGCACCCGGTTCGATGCACGAAAAGCGTTGGCAGGACGTCGATCGAGCTCCTCGACGCCGGCATCGACGTGATCACCACGGTGAACGTCCAGCACCTGGAATCACTCAACGACGTGGTCGCCGCGATCACCGGGATCAAACAAACCGAGACCGTCCCCGACCAGGTCGTCCGGGCCGCCGAACAGATCGAACTCGTCGACATGACGCCGCAGGCGCTGCGCCGGCGGATGGCGCACGGGCACATCTATCCGGCGGAACGGATCGACACCGCACTGGGCAACTACTTCCGGGAAGGCAACCTCACCGCACTGCGCGAACTGGCCCTGCTCTGGGTCGCCGACCGGGTCGAGGAAGGCCTCGACCGGTACCGCGCCGAGCACGGCATCACCGGGACCTGGGCCGCCCGGGACCGGATCGTGGTCGCGCTGACCGGCGGCCGGGAAGGGGCGATGCTGCTGCGCCGCGGGGCCCGGATCGCCGGCCGGGTGGCCGGTCGCTCACTGGTCGCGGTGCACGTGGTCAGGTCGGACGGCACCGCGCCGGCGTCGGCCACCGAAATCGAACGGCAGCGGCTGCTGGTCGAAAACCTCGGCGGCAGCCTGCAACTCATCGTCGGCGACGACATCGCCGCGACCGTGCTGGAATTCGCCCGGTCCGTGAACGGCACGCAGATCATCGTCGGCGCCTCCCGGCACGGTCGGTTCGCGCAGCTGGTCCGGCCAAGCGTGGCGAATGCCATCGTCAAGGGTTCCGGCGACATCGACGTCTACATGGTCACCCACCCGCGTGCCGCCAGGGCCCCCGCACCGCACGGCCAAGAGCCGACCGGGCCCTGGCCGGGTCGGGTCCTGGATCGCCGCCGTGCTGCTGCCGCTGGCATTGGCCGCGCTGCTGCTGCCCTGGCGGGGCAGTCTCGGGCTGAGCACGGTGCTGCTGATCTTCCTGCTCGGCGTGCTCGGCAACGCGTTGATCGGCGGTGTCCTGCCCGCGGCGGTGGCCGCGGTGATCGCCGGTCTGCTGGCCAATTACCTCTACACCCCGCCGTTCGGCTCCTTCACCATCACGCAACCCGAAAATGCTTTCGCATCTGGTCGTTTTCGTCATCGTCGGGGTGACTGTCGCGTCCGTTGTCGACCGCAGCAGCATCCGCGCCCGGCAGGCCGCCCAGGGCAAGGCCGAGGCGCAGCTGGTCGCTGCCGCGGCGACCAGCGTCATCAACTCGACCGACCCCGTGCACGCCGTGCTCGAGCAGGCCAGGGTCGGGTTCGGCATGCAAGCCGTTCAACTGCTCGCCACCGATCGACGCGGCCGACAGCACCGACCGGGTCGTGGGCAGCGCCGGCCGTTGCCGTGCCCGTCGACGCCCCAGACTCGGCGCCGACGTGCAGGTTCAGGCCGGCGCGGCCGATTCGGGTCTGCTGCTGGCCATGTACGGGCGGCCGCTGCCGCCGTCGGACCTGCGGCTGGTGGAAGTCTTCGCCGCCCAGTCCGTGCTCGCCGTCGAACGGGAACGGATGACCCAGCAGGCGCATCGGGCGGAACGGCTCCGGCAGACCGACAGCGTCCGCACCGCCGTGCTGGCCGCACTCTCGCACGACCTGCGGACCCCGCTGGCCACCATCAAGGCCTCGGTCTCCAGCCTGCGGGACCGGAGCATCACCTGGACCGAGGACGACCAGACCGAGCTGCTCGCGGCCACCGACACCGCTGCCGACCAGCTGGACGCGTTGCTGGAAAACCTGCTCGACCTGTCCCGGCTGCAGACCGGTGCCGTCGTCCCGCTCCGCCGGCCCGTCGTCGGTCGACGAAGTCGTGCACAGGGCGCTGATCGGCATCCCCGGCGGCCGGGTGACCGACACCATCCCCGACGACCTCCCGCTGATCGACACCGATGCCGGGTCTGCTGGAACGGGTGATCGCCAACATCACCTTCAACGCCGTCCGCTACTCGCCAGCGGGGAGGAACGTGCGGCTGCTGGCCGGCGAGGTCACCGACGAACGCGGCCGGCATGTGCAGATCAGGATCGTCGACCACGGCCCCGGCGTCCCGGTTGCGCAGCGGGACACCATGTTCGCGCCCTTCCAACGACTCGGCGACATTCCGCAGGGGTCCGGTGTCGGACTCGGGCTGGCGGTCGCCCGCGGGCTGGCCGACGCGGTCGACGCGACCATCGAGGTCGACGACACCCCCGGTGGGGGTCTGACCATGATCGTCACGGTGCCCGTCGCAGGGGTCGCCGAGCAGGCCCGACCCCCAGGTGCCGACCAACTGTCGGCCGCGCACCGGTCATGACCGCAGCAGCACGTCGCCGCCGGAGTAGGCGGCTCGAAGGAGGAACGAAAATGGACCCCATCCTGCGGACCCACCGCCCGCTGGTCGTGTTGGCCTCGGCCGTCACACCGCTCGTTGCGTGCGGGATTCTGGCGCTGTTCCGGGACGGCATCGCGAACACCAACGCCGCACTGGTTCTGGTGCTGCTGGTCGTCGCCGCGGCGTCGACCGGCATCCGGCCGGCCGGCATTGTGGCGGCACTGGCCAGCGCGGTGGGCTTCGACTACTTCCTCACCGAGCCGTACAACACCCTGAACATCGCCGACCGGGCCGACCTGGAGACCGCGGTGCTGCTCCTGCTGGTCGGCGCCGCGGTCACCGAGATCGCCCTGTGGGGTCGTCGCGAACAGGCCAGGGCCAGTCGGGAGCAGGGCTACCTCGACGGTGTTCTCGGAACGGCCGCTACCGTCGCGGCCGGTCGGTCCTCGATCACCGACCTGATCGACCAGGTCTGCCTGCAGATCGTCGAGATCCTGCAGATCGACGGTGCCCGGTTCGATGCCGACACCCGGTCGGGACTGCCGGTCCTCGACCCCACCGGCACGGTCACCCGGGCCGGCCGCACCATCAACGTTCCGCGGCAGGGCCTGCCGACCGATACGAAGATCGCCCTGATGGTGCAGAGCGGCGGCGTCACCCACGGACACCTCGAGCTGACCGCCGCGACCCGGGTGGTCAGACCGTCCCGCCAGCAACTTCGCGTCGCGGTCACCTTGGCCAATCAACTCGGGGCGGCGCTGGCAACGCCACCGGCTCAGACCGGTCGACGCGGATGACCTGGAGCCGGTGAGTGTGGAGCGGGCGACGAGAATCGAACTCGCGCTATCAGCTTGGGAAGCTGAGAACAGAGCCGCCGTTATGGCTGGTGAGATACCTAGTGGTCGGTCCGTACGTCGTTCTTGCGCCTCACCAGCGCCTCGCTCATCATCTTGGCCAACTGTGCGTCTCGGACTTCCTCGGCTCGCTGGTACTTCATCGCCATGTCCGGCGTGGAGTGCCCGAGACGGTGCATCAGCTCCTTAACCGTGGCTCCGCTGATGGCTGCCCGAGTGGCGCTAACACCCCGCAGGTCATGAAGATGAAAACCGTCCGGTAGGCCCGCTGCTTCTCTGGCTGGCCGCCAGACCGACCGGCCGAATGTTGAGTTCCGCAGCGGCGCGCCCTTGGGTCCAACGAAGACCAAGCCGTCTAGGCCAGACTCGGAGTAGTGATCGAGGTGGAACCTCAGGTCATCGATGATGTGCGGCGGAATCGCCACAATGCGCCGCCCCGCCGATGACTTGGGAGGCCCGACGTGCAACACGCCTTTCGCGAGCCGGGATGCGGCCTCGCTAACCTCTAACGTGCCGCCGTCGAGGTTTACCTGGCCACGCCGCAGGGCAGCCATCTCCCCGAAGCGGAGGGCGCACCAAGCAGCGACCAGCACCATAGCCTTCCAACGCTGGTCGACTTCGTTGGCAACCTTTTCGACCAACTCCACCGAAATCATCGCTCGCTTCGTCTCCGCCTCCTGGCCGGCCCCTCGAATCGTGCAAGGGTTCGACGTGATCAGCTCGTCGTGAACGGCGGTCGAACAGATCGCCTTCAATAGCCGGTAGCACTTGGCCGCTGTCAACTGTCCAGGCCCAGTTGGTCCGGTCATCCCGGCGTACCAGGACCGCACCGCCTGCGGCGAGAGATGTCGGAGCTCCGCTCGGCCGAGAGTTGGGAGAATGTGCTTGTCGAGTTGGTGCCGGTACAACTCCTTCGTCCGCGGCGCGAGAGGGCGCCCCTTGACCATCCTGGTCTTTAGCCAAGTGGATGAGTAGGCCTTGAGAGTGATATGGCCAGCGCTTGGAGCGACGTGCCGTCCCTTATCGATTTCAACTTGAATCCGAGCCAGAGCGCGGCCAGCCTCGGCCTTAGTTAGGGGGAAGGTCCCAGCCCCGTGCTGTTCACCCGAGGCATCCCGGTAGCGCGCCTGCCATCGCCCATTCGGTTGCCGCCTCACGGTTCCAAAGGATCGACGAGGGGACATATCTCAAGGGTAGAGGCATCCGGTGCCGACCAACAGGCCCGGCTGATTCTGATGCACCCATGTTTGGCAACCGAATAAGGCGCACCGTCGATATCGCAACTTGATGCGGGACTCACGAGGATTCCCGCCATTGAATGGCTGGGTTTCGTTGTTCGGCCTCACGATCTGCGAGTGAGTTGCGCATCGCTCCTGATTGCCACCTGGGCCAGCGTCAAGAACGTCTAGAACCTTGGCCACTCTGACCAACCATTTCGGCATCGGCTTGACTGGTGGAGAAACGTTCGGCGTAGTCCGTCATTCGCGCGGTGGCCGAGTCTCCGACTTTTCGTGCTTCGCAAGTATTCGAGATTCACATGGCTGCCAGACGGTCTACTCCACCAGGCTATGAATCCCATGTTCGGACTTCAACTCTTTGGGCTTGGATGTACTTCTCAAGATCGCTTTCGGTGAATTGAAGTCGCCTGGCGATCCTGTGATGTGCAAGCTTATTCTGTTCCGCTAAGCGATATATATTTCTTTGTGTGGTCTCGAGGTACTCGGCGGCTTCATCGACGTTCAGAAACCGTTTTCTAGATGCAATGGTCATCTCTCACGCGTCCTTCGGTTCGGAATATTGGTTTGTAACGCCGAATGCTCGCCGGCGCGAACTATGGCTGCAGAAGAATGGGCGCGCGCTTACAGGTCTATGTTCTGCTACTTGCCCCCGGCCTACGGGCCGCTCACAGTAAACAAGCGCACGGTCGGCGAAGAATGTGGACAAGGAGGTAGTGATTCACAGCAAGAGCTGGCCAGCGCTCCGAGAGTCCTGCCGTGAATGTTGAACGTAGAGTGATCCGCTGTCCGCTCGCCGACGAGACGACAGCACGCTTGCGCTCGGTATGGCGAGCGGACTTACTGGGCTCGGGTCTGCAATCCTGGGTGGTGCCGGATGTGCTCGTGCGGCAGTAAGCAATGGGGGTGCGGGTGAGCGATGACAGGCTGTCCCGTGGGTATTCCGACGGCGGCGGCGCCCGGTTCCCTGTGCCACCGGCGCCGGGATCGGTTCCCGGTTGGTACCCCGAACTGCTGGCATCGGTGTCCACCCGGGTTGCCGGCGGGCAACGCTCCGCGATCGCGGCGGCGAACCGGGAACTGGTGGCGACCTACTGGGCGATCGGCGCCGACATCCTGGCTCGGCAGGGCGATCAGGGCTGGGGAGCGAGAATCATCGACAGGCTTTCGGCGGACCTGCGGGAACGGTTCCCCGACGCCCGGGGTTACTCGCCGCGGAACCTGAAGTACATGCGCCCGTTCGCCGCCGCCTGGCTGGACCCGGCAATGGTGCAAGACCGCCTTGCACAATTGCCGTGGTACCACCAGATCGCCCTCATGGAGAAGCTACCTACCGTTGACCCGCGGTTATGGTACGCGGAAGCGGCGGTCACCAACGGCTGGAGCCGCAACGTGCTGGCCCATCACATCACCACTCGGTTGCATGAACGGACTGGCACCGCCATCAGCAACTTCGCCGCGACGCTGCCACCCGGCGACTCCGACCTCGCCCACAGGCCACCCGTGACCCGTACCTGTTCGACTTCATCGGCCAGACCGACATCCGCCGCGAACGGGACCTCGAACAAGGCCTGATCACCCACCTGGAGAAGTTCCTGCTCGAACTCGGCCAGGGTTTCGCCTTCGTCGGCCGCCAGGTCCACCTGGAAATCGACGACCAGGACTTCTACGCAGATTCTCTTCTACTACCACCTCCGGATCCGGGCATACGTGGTCATCGAGCTCAAGGCCACCGACTTCGACCCCGGATACCTCGGCCAACTCGGCATGTACATGGCACTGCAACATTCACCAACGGGACCCGCTTGGGTCCATTTGCGGGCCGCCTCGGGCCAGCGCCCGGAGGAGGGTGGGCCGAAACGGACAGCGCTTCGACGGTGCGGTGACGTTCTTCGACTGTCCGCAGGTCGACGTGTGGATGGACGGCGGATCCGACGACGCCGGTTCTTGCAGGTGATGGAGGGCCACACCTCCGACGCGGACCGGATGCGGGACGTGATGCGCCGGTACGCCGACGAGATGCACGTGTCGCGCCCGGAGATCACCGGCGCCACCGTCGCACTGCATGGTGACGGCGCTTTCATCGAGACCGTGTAGTTCACCTCCGAAGAGGAGCCCGGCAACGGGAAGCATGCCGCCACCACCGGGCATGGCCAAGGCCGTGCAGGAGGAACAGGACCGGATGTACAACATCACCTACCTGGACCTGCACCAGCCCTGGCTGGTGTCCGCCGGCCGCTGACACCAGATCGGCTCACCGGCCGGGCTTCGTAACATCATCCCAGGTCGCCCTGCTGGCCCTGGGCAAGGCTAGGCCTTGCCCAGGGCGTGCGGCGTCGGCGCGTCGTCAACACCAGACGCCTCGCCGCGCCCGGGGCATCAAGCGCGTGATCGACCCGCCGTCCCATGGTGCGGTGGGCGGGAAGGTGATGCCTACCGGATCCCGAACGCCTCGCGATTAACCCTGTTGCGCAACCTCTCTCAGTGCTCCGGGGTACTGGGCGAACCTCGGTGGTTCAAGGGTGGTCAAGGAGATGGGCGCCGTCGGTGTCGGCCCCGTAGAGGTTGACGGCGTGGGTGGTGTCGGCGAGCGCTTCGCCGTCCGCGGCGGGCGCGGCGCAGGTGGTACCGGCGGTCAGCGAGCACCAGCGGTGTGGCGGTGCGGCGTCCTGCACGGACGGCACCCAGGCAATATCGCTGGTGGTCCAGGCGCCGGTGCTGTCCTGGCTGAACGTGACCCGCACGAGCAATCCCCAATGGGTGCCGTCGACCGGGGTTTCCTGGGCGGCGATGTTGTTCCCCAACCCGTAGATGACCCATTTCCCGTCGATCTTCTGCAGCGGTTGCACGACATGGGCGTGGTGCCCGTAGACCAGGTCGATATCCGGGCTGGCCAGCAGGGTGTGCGCAGCGGTGACCTGGTCGCTGTTGGGTTCGGTCTCGTACTCGGTTCCGGCGTGCACGGCGACTATGACCAGGTCGGCGCCGGCGACGCGGGCGGCATGTGCTGTGGCCAGGATCGCGTCGGTGTCCAGGGTATTGACCTGCCACGGGAGGTCCGGCGGTCCGTCGTTGAACCCATAGGCCACGGAAATGAACCCGACCCGGCCGTGCGGGGTGGTCAGGATGGTCGGGGTCGCAGCGTCCTGTGCGGTGCGGTAGGAGCCGTCATGGGCCAGGCCGGCGGCGTCCAGGTCGTCCAGGGTGCGGTTCACCCCGTCGGTGCCCTGGTCCATGGTGTGGTTGCTCGCGGTGCTGCACGCGTCGTACCCGGTGGCGACCAGCGCGGGCAGCACCTGGGGCGGCGCGGAGAATTCCGGGTAACCGGCGAACGGGCCGTCCGCGGGGGCGAGCGGGGTCTCCAGGTGGCAGATCCCCAGGTCGGCGGCCTGCACGTAGGGTTTCTCCGCCGCCAGCATCGGTCCGAAGTCCAAACCCTGCCCGTTCGGGGAATCCGCGCGGGCCTGATCGACCAGCGGTGGATGGAGCAACACATCCCCGGTCACCACGATCGAGACGCACCGCACCCCAGGGCAGCCGGTCGATCCTCCTGATGTACCCACCGCACCGGCAGCGGAGACGTCACTCGCCGGCGACACCTCAACTGCGGAACCGCCCGGCCCGAATGACGACGGCGCCACCTCGACACCAGCAGACGCCGGTGTAACCGGCCCGGGGACAGCCGCCGACCCGGCTGATGCGGTACCCGAGCCGGCCGTGGCGGTCGGTGCAGGATTGGTGGTCGCCGTGACCGCGGACTGCACTGGCGGCGCGGAACACCCAGCAACGACCAGCGCGGCCGCGACCATCAGGGCAACCGCACACCGCCGACCCCGGCGCCGCGGATCCCGCGCACCGAAACCCACCCCAACCGGCATCCCCACAGTGTGACCCGAACCACCGGACAATCAGTGCACATCGGACGGAACACGGCGAGGGCACGCAGGACGACGCCAGAGGTCCTACAACTGTGGTCCCGCTGCGAGTGCGCGTGGTGGTCCTCCATCCGCGGCCCGGTGCAGCTGGGTGTACAGCTCGTCGACGAGTTCGTCGACGGCGATGGTGAGCAGGTCGAGTCGGCCGTTGAGTGCGTTGTTGCCGCGGTGGTCGGTGCCGTCGGGGTCGGTGATTTTCCAGGCCACCGGACCGTTGGGTAGGTGGGTCGTGAGTTGAGATGCGAGTGCTGCGAGTGCTTCTGGGATCGTGATGGCGGTGTCGATGCGGTCGCCGGGGGTGGTGCTGATCGTGTACATGGGACGTCCTTCTCCTGTCATGGGCTGGGTTTCGTGATTCCTGATGCTGACCGCCGTGCTGGGTCTGATCGAGCTCGGCCGCCACGAATGTGGATGAATTTTCGTGGTGTGGATGCCGCCTCCCGGAACGGCACGGTTCCCGCCGGCCCCTCGCGGGGCCGGCGGATGCGCGGGCTAGTGGGCGTGCGGGCGGCGCGCCCGGGTTGGTGCTTGCCGGCCCAGGATGATCGGGGCGAGGTCGGCGATGTGTCGCCAGGCGTTCCGCATGGAGTCGGCGGCGGCCTGGTCCTGGACGGTCCAGGTCAGTGACCCGACCCGGATGATCGCGGTGCGGGAGGCGGAGTCGTACCGGGCTCCGCGTTCGTCCGAACCGTGTGCACGGACGCTGAGCGCCGGCCCGATGCTGCCCCGTCCGTGCACGGTCCGGATCTCGGGTGGGAGGCCTTCGAAGATCCACTGGTTGTCCTGGGCGAGCCAGGCCTGGATGTAAACGGTCGCGGCGACCGTGTCGTACAGGGTGATCATGAGCTGCTGACCGAAGGTGGCGGTGATGTGGCTGCCGGCGGCGCCGGGTCCGCCGCCGTGGGTGTCGATGCCGACCCGTTGGGGTCCGGCGATGATGACGCCGGCCAGGATGTGCTGCCGGTAGATGCCGGGGATGACTGGTGCTTGTTTGCCGGTCATGGTGACTCGCCCTCGTTTCTGCCGCAGCGCGTTCGGCTGAGGCGTGGGGGCCGGGCGGGGGTGTGGGTGGCCGGTCAAGGGCCTTGAGCGGTGACGGGGTGCTGGTCCGGGTGGTGTCGACCTCGGGGTCCCCTCCGGGGTGGGGTCGGCCCAGGCGGATCGGCGGCCTGGCGGCGCGTCCCTTGACGGGCCGGGGCCCCCACCACCGCAGACTTGCCACTACTCAGACGGACGCTCCCCAAGGTGACCACTCCACCCTCGGTGGTGGATGGCGGGCTGGGGCTCGGGACACATCGAGATGGCTTGTCCTGGTTCGGGTCAGCAGCAATCTCGGGCTCGCTGATGGGTCTTTGCGAAGCTCCGTCCCAGCGACCGAAAAGCAGCTGCAAACATCGACTCGACCCTCAGGAGCTAGGCACGCGCCTACTAGGCTGATAGCCTAGTGCGGTGAAGATTCGGGATGGCAGTCAGATGTTGGGTGCCGCGGAGCTGGGCGTGCTGCTGGGAGTGAGCCGGCAACGGGTGACGCAGCTGACCGGGAAGGAATGGTTTCCTGCACCGGTGGCCCGGCTTGCGATGGGCGCGGTGTGGGAGTTGGTCGACATCGAGCGGATGGTGTCCGGGAGGGGTCGGGTGCTGAATTACCCGGCGTTGGAGGCGCACCTGACCGCGATCCAGGAGCGGCATCGCGCCGGCCCGGATGAGGACCTGTTGTAGTGGCCGGGCCCGACCCCCCTTGCGGTGGAGAGTCGGATCCGGCCATGAGGCGGGCGCCTGCTATTTGGCCAGCCGGTCCAGCAGGTCGGCGAGATCGTCGGAGGTGCCGTGCCACTGCACCGTGACCTCTTCGGTGTCGGCGTCGTAGATCGCCGCTGTGCAGTCGGGCACCTCGACCTCGGTGGTCATCACCGAGGCGATGAACTGGCCGCTGAGCCACACCAGCGCGCCTGTCAGGCGTGTGGACATCCCGAAATCAGATGGTGGCACAAGGCCGTTGGGGATCCCGACGGTCCGCGACCGGGTGGCGCAGCGGCCGCGATGTTGGTGTTGGAACCCATTTTGAGGCGGATTTCCTTCTGTCTTGTACGGGTTTCGGCCGAAGCGGTCGGCGACGCAAGCGTTGGAACGGCTTCGCACCGGGTTCATCGCTGGTGCCGCCGTGGTGGTGGAGTTCGACATCCGTAACTTCTTCGGGAGCATCGACCATGACCGGTTGCTGGTCATGGTGGGTGAGCGGGTATCGGATCGTCGGGTCCTCAAGCTGGTCCGGGTGTGGCTGCAAGCAGGAGTGATGTTCGAGGGGACGTTGTCGCGGACGGTCGCGGGAACTCCTCAGGGTGGGGTCATTTCCCCGTTGCTGGCGAACATTTACCTGCACGCTCTGGACGTGGAACTCGCGCAACGCGGCGTCGGTGAGTTGGTGCGTTACGCCGACGATGGCGTCGTGTTGTGTCGGTCTCCGCAGCAGGCCAGGGCGGCTCTGGTCGCGGTGGATCAGATTCATACCGGGTTGAGGTTGGAGTTACACCCCTGCAAGACGAAGGTAGTTGACCTGCGGGAAGGCCGGGAAGGCCTGGACTTCCTCGGGTGCCATTTCCGGGCTCGTATGTCTGGTCGGTTGTGGGAGCAAAAGCGGATCGTGCGCTACTACTTGCACCGCTGGCTGAGTCAACGGGCGATGAAAAGGCTCCGAGAGAAGGTCAGGGAACGCACCGGCCGCAACCGTGTCGGGGTCGATATCCGGGTCGTGATCATCGGTCTGAATCCGATCCTGCGCGGTTGGGGCAACTACTTCCGCACCGGCAACGCCGCCGACAAGTTCATGATATGGACCGCTACGTGGTGTTTCGGCTCTACCGCTTAATGATCAAGAAGCGGGGTCGCAACCTGCGTGCCGGACAGGCAGAGCCGTGGACGCAAGACTGGTTCAACGGGCACACCTGCACCAACTCCGCGGCACGATCCAATACCCGAAGGCAGCGCAACCATGCACCAGAAGATCATCGGTAAGCCGTATGCGGGAAAGCGCATTCACAAACGGCTGGCTTTCAACGCCGAAATGCCCAACGAAGCAGTAGTGGATGCCGTGAAGGCAAGTTCGGTGGCCGTGAAGATGGCCAAGTCCGAAAAGTTGGAGCATGGCCTGCTGAAGTTCGTTCGTGACAGCTTCCCGGACCGAGAAAGCCTGAGCGACGACATCTTTACGGCGGCGATTGTTGAAGTACTTAGCGATCTCACACTGGAAGAACTCGGGCCCGAACTTGGAGCGTGGCGCGACCCGATCGAAGAAAAACTTGACGAGCTCAAGCCCGACCTACGCATAGGCAGCAGGCTGCAGGACGGACAATAAAGAAAAGCAAGCCCGACTGGAAAACTAAACCCATGGAGGCGGGCCAGAAGAGGATCGGGGAAACACTTCCCACTACTCACCCGGGACATGGGCTCTTGAGCAGGGACAGCCAGCTTGACCACAAGATATCGCGAAAGGCCCTCAAGCGCATGATGAGGGAACTGGCGGTCGCTCCGAAGGACCAGGCTGGTGTGGCTGAGATGCGTGGTTTTATCGAGACCGTCAAAAAGATCACCGGCGAATCAACAAACGAACAGAAAGCGATCGAGAACTGGCCGGCGAACCTGGAACTCGGGTTCTATTCAACCGATCGCCAGAACCCCACCCTGGACAAATTCGATGGCAGCTACACAACAAGCGGCACCGCAACTCCCAGGACTGAGCCCCTCGAAAAGGCCGACGAGATCATCAACTCAGGTAACATCGACTGGAATGAACTCGTCAAAAAGCTCAAGAAGGCCCAAGAAGAACAGCAAAAGCTTGAGCTGACGGGTTCAGGTATCGGCCGCGGACAGGGCCAGCTGACTTTTCCCCGGGTGGGAATTTATGAGCAGACCGCATCCGATCAGTTCCAAAGAAACGAAAAGGCCAAAGTATCCAATACACAATGAGACCACCACTTCATCGAGAACCGGCTTCCGGGCCTCCGCGCTCCTCCGGCCCTGAACTCCCCGGCCTTCAGGGAGTAGTCGTCAGCTCTGTCCCTACGAACCCATGGAACGCTGCTATCAGCGGCTGCCGGTTCGGCGCACGCCAGGCGTCGGGCGAGCCGAGCAGCGCGCCGGCACCCGTTGCTCTCGTCGTACTAATCTTCGCAGTCACCTCGGTGCTGTGCGCCTGCTCTGGGTCCGTCGAGCTAGTGATCGGATGATGGCTGCCGAAGGACTGCCCTGTGGAGTCAGCATCGTGCTCAGCTGGGCGATCGTCAGGGACCCGGCCGTCGGCGGCACCGTGGTGCGAGTGTGTTCACGTCCATGATTATCATGCTGCCAACTGGCCCCAGGTGTACTCGGACTCGGGCCGCGGGCGACGCCGACCATAGGCCCCGCCACAATTGCGTCACCGTGACACTAAAAACTGGCCTCGGGGCGAAAGGTGCTGCGGTCCAACAAGTACTCTGTCGGATACTGCTGATAGTCGTCGTTATGTCGGGTTGAACCTGGTTTGCCAGGACAGATCGAGTGAATGAAACACTCCTCGGCGATCCCCCAGGCCTGCTTGCCTATAGGAGCGGACGGCACTGACAACTGCTCGCTTACGCGGAAGTGCGCGGCGGCGGAGCATCTCTAAGCCCGGATCCACCGACCGACTTGTTAGTTGATCATGGACTCGGATAGTTGATCTTGAACGTGGGGTCGTGCTGGTGTGAGCGTGCTTGGTCCGCCGGTCTGCCGGCTTCTCCTGTTTCTGAAAGGGAAATGGGCGGGTGTCAGGCGGCGATGGCTGGTGGCCCACAGGTGCGGGTGAATAGCTCTGTCCAGCTGGTCTGCCAGGGCCATCCGGTCGGTAGGTGCAGGGTCAGGGTTCGTGCTGACCCGGCGATGCGCGCCGGGAGTTGATCAGGGTGCGGCGGACCGTGGCGGTTGTAGCCCTCGCGAAAGCGCTCCCCGCGATGCTCGCTGCGGCTCGGGTCAGGTTGAAAGCCATGGCCGCGAGTACAAGCCACGCGCCGTTGGCGGTGAATCGCCCGGAAGGCAGGTGAGCAAGGCCGAGTTCTTCAGGTCCGCGTGGACTTGCTCGACGATCGCGTGTTGGCGGTGGGTCTTGTCCGCGGCGACGGTGTCCACGTTTGAGTCGGTGGTGGTGAAGAACGCGTGGAACCGCCACGTGTCGAACAACGTCGCCTGAGGCTCGCCGGCCTTGGTATTCAGATCCGGGATCCGGCGAACCACCAGGCGACCCCGGACGTGCTCACTCGTCCGTCTGGAAGTGAACGCGGTGAACGGGATCTCCGCGACCTCTGCACGGGAGATCCACCGTCCTGATGGTCTCGTCGAACATCGCGTTTGGGTATTTGATTGGGATCCACGCGTCGTCGCCGATCCGGTGATCGCGGCCTTGACGTGCTTGGTCTGCCGCACCGTGATGGACACCACGGCCTCTGGCCCGGTGCGCCGCGGCGACCACCTTGTGCCCGTAGAACGCCGAATCGGCGCGCAGCAGCACCGGCCCGCCGGCACCGGTGGTGCGGAGTCGTTTGACGGTGGCCAGGGCGTCGGCGACCAGCCGGGCCGCGCCGCGGGCGGACCCACACGAGCCCTTCCGGAGGCGTTGCGCGACGATCACCGGCGCCGCTTGCGATGTGCTCAGGGTGCCGATGAACGAGTTCAACCCGCGGACGTGGGTGTAACCGAACCCGGCGCCCTGCTTGGCGTAGCCGTGGACCTCCAAGATCGAGTCGTCCACGTCGAGCAGGCAGTACTGATCCAGACCGGGCAGCAGCGGTGCCTGCCCGGCCAACCCGATCAACGTCCGGGACGCGACGGCGTCCAACTGCCGCACATGCCCGAACCGGAACGAACGCAGGAACGACCCGAGAGTTGATGGTGCGTAACAAGCATCGAAGACCCGCCGCATCCCGCCGTGCCGCAGGATCGCCATGTCATCGATGCTGTCCGCCCCGGCGACCATCCCCGCGACGAGCGAGGTGACCTTCAAACCGGCGTTCGCGCCCTTGTCCGTGGGGACCGTCAGGAACTGATCCGCCAGGTCCCGCAGACCCACCCGGCCGGCCAACGCGACCACCGGGACCAACCCGGCCGCGGACACCAGATTCGGTTCGTCGAACACCGCGCCACGCACTGGACGAGCGTGAGATGCTTTCACCTGCGAGATGCCCTTCGTGACGCTCGAATCAGGCCCTAGACAAGTCCGATTCTTTCAGCGCACAGGGGCATTTCGCTCATTCAGCCACCAACGACACCCAGGTCAATCGGTGGATCCGGGCTAAGAGACCGTACTGGGCGGACAAATCGACGCTCGCAGACGATGATGGAGGTTACCGGTCCATTAACGGATCCGCTCCTTGACCCTTAGGCAAAGCGCTAAAGTAGAGAATACTGACTCTGATCGCGATCAATTGATCTGGCCCCAGTGTTCCATGGAGCGCTGTGGAGGAAATCGGTTTGGGTTACAGCGCCGTTCACCATCGCAGTCGGATGCCCGAAACCGACTCTAGATGATGTGGTCAGGCGCGGCGTGCCGATGACGAGACCCGTGCCCGGTTGGATCATATCCCGGGAGGCGGCCCGCCATTTCGGAGGTGGAAGCAAAGATGCCGAGTCCGAAGCGTGCACAGCAATACTTGCATTGATTCCGCATACCTCAGGGATTGACAGGCCGGCCTCGACATGGCCCCAAGATAAGGTGTTTGTCAAACACATCGTGAAGCACAACAATGCCAGCGATGTAACAGCAGAATTAATCCAGATTTTGCGGTCGATCTTGGACCTGAACACTCGACGCATTGTGGGTCTCCGTCCTGGAGGGTGGGACGGCGCACTGCAGGACAACTGGACCAGACAACTGGAGAAACTCTGTCCACGGCAACGAAAGGGCCGCCTACGCACGAAACAGCGTCTACCACCTCATGGCACCACCACGCCGACTCCTCCGCCCGGCACTGGTCTGGGGCATTCCATCACTGGTACCTTCCGCGGCTACGCACCGGCGAGCCCACGCCTGGCCGCCCTACCCGAATAACAGACCAGCAAATATCGTCACGTGACCCAACAGGGCAGCTCATTCCGGGCCAAACGCCTGCGGCCCAACGACTTTCGGGCCCACAAAGATACGCCGAGAAGCCGCATTACGTCAGGTAGAGCATCTTGGCGGTTTGTGTTTCCGCCCCCTCACCCAGATGTCAGCCGCAGAGCCCGGGCGGAAAACTCGTTGTGCAACTGTTGTCCGTGACCACATTGCCCGTGCCCGTTGCGCCGATGAATACGTCCAAGTCGTTGTCCCGCAGGACGTTCTGCGTCACCACATTGCCGGACGCGATGGCTCCGGTTCCGAAGTCATCGACGACGACCAGGCCGGCTGCCTGACCGGCTTTCCTCTGGCCCTCGATGCGATTCCCACGGACCTGGGTATTGACAGCACCAGAGATAAAGATTCCGAAAACGCCGAATTTATCGGCCGCCGCGCAGCTCGGGTTCGTCCCGTGGACGCGGTTGTGGTGGAGTTTCGCGCCCACCACACCGGGATCGACGAATGCGCCGGTGCAGCTGCTGCTGACGTCGTTGTGGTGAATATCGGCGCCCGGGGTTTGGACGCAAAGGGCGATCTCGTATCCGGCGATGTGGTTGTGCGAGACCTCGGCGCCGGTCAGGTCGTCCACGCACATACCGATGAACGGCAGCGCCGTCGACGATGCCACGGTATTCGCGAAGGCCCGGGTGTTGTTCGAGCCCACCGTCAGGAAGCCGTACCTCGCACCGTCGGTGAGCCGGTTGCCGACCACCCGGGCATCCTTCGCTCCTACCACCGCCACGTTCTCTCCCGAGAAGCCGCGGATTTGAAAGCCGGTAATCGACACGTCCTGCACTCTTCTGTCGACCGAAAGGAACTTGCGGTGCTCAACCTTGTATTCCGCCAAGATGACGTTGGCGCCGCTGACGCAGATGCCGGCCTCCGTACCGGGACCGGCCAGGCCCGAACAGTAATTGGAGACCGGGACTGGGTCAGACGGAGGAGTGAGGATAGCGCCGAGTCCGATGAGGTCGATCCCGTCCTTCGTGATTGTCAGCTGTTCGGCGTACGTCCCAGGCCCGACGATGATCCGAGTGCCGCGACCGGCCGCGTCGATCGCCTTCTGGATCTTGTCTCCGTGCCGCACGAAGATCGTGCCGCCGTTGGTGGCCGAGGCAGGGCCGGCAAGCCCCACCGAGACCAAACACAGGGTGACCAGGATGATCACGGCGCGGGTAATGGTGATCAATCGTGCGGCAGGTCGGATCATCGTGGGCTCCCTCGCTCGGGGTCGGCGCGACCCTGGCTGATCTGTCGGTATTGAGCTCGATTCCCTTGGCCGTGAATCAGGACGGTTACGGAACGGAGGAATACGGACTTTTGGGTTCTAACGGACATCGACCCGAGGAGGTTACTGCGGTCAGGTTCCCGGCGCCCGCCGAACAGCGCAGTCGGATGAGGGTGCGTCGGTTGGTGAGCGAGATTTTGGGGCGCCGGGTTCG
>CAVOJB010000009.1:0-164429 GCA_963696175.1 uncultured Actinomycetota bacterium | reverse complement strand
ACGAACGAGCTGTCGACGTCGGTTGTCCCGCTGGTGCAGCCGCCGCCGGCCACCTTCGGCCATCCGACGGCCCGCCGCGGCGACGTCATCGCCAATCTCTGGGAATGGAACTGGAAGTCGGTCGGCCGGGAATGCACGACCGTGCTCGGGCCCGGCCGGCTACGGCGCCGTTCAGGTCGCGCCGCCGGAGAACTCGATCAACAACCAGAGCAGCAATCCGCGATCAAGCACCCGTGGTGGGAGGTCTATCAGCCCGTCGACTATTCGCTGAACAGCAGAATGGGCACCGAGGCGCAGTTCCAGGCGATGGTCACCACCTGCCGCCAGGCCGGTGTCAAGGTCATCGTCGATGCGGTGATCAACCACATGACCGGCCAGGGCACCACCTCCTACGGCGGCAACAACGACTTCACCAAGTACAACTACCCGGGCTTGTACTCGGCCGCCGATTTCCACACCACACCCGCGGATTGCCCGGAGCCGAGCAACACCATCGACGACTTCAACGACTACCTGCAGGTGACCGATTGCGAACTGGTCGGTCTGTCCGACCTGCGCACCGAATCCGACTCGGTGCGCACGAAGATCGCGGGCTACCTGAACAAGCTGCTGTCCTACGGCGTCGACGGCTTCCGGGTGGACGCCGCCAAGCACATCGGTCAGGCCGACCTGACGGCGATCCTCAAGAAGCTGAACCGCACGAACGACGGCAAGCGTCCGTTCATCGTGCTGGAGGTGCCACCGGGTGGTCCGGGCAAGCTGTCCCCCTTCGCCTTCCAGGATCAGGGCGACCTGCTCGGGTTCGACTTCGCCGACATCGGTCAAGGCGGCCTTCACCAGCAACATCACCGACCTGACGGTGTTCGGCGAGGACGCCGGGCTGCTGCCCAGCGACAAGTCGGTGCCCTTCGTCCAGAACCACGACACGCGAGCGCAACGGCTCGACCCTTGAGCTACAAGTCCGGCGCGACCAACACCCTGGCCACCGAGTTCATGCTGGCCTACGGCTACGGCACCCCGCAGGTGTACTCCGGTTTCGTCTTCGCCGACTCGGACGACTCACCACCGGCGGACGCCGATGGCTTTGTCACCGACACCGACTGCGACAACGGCTGGGCCTGCACCCATCGCAGCCGCGGGGTGGCCAACCTGGTCGACTTCCACAACTACGTCGGCAACGCCCCGGTCCGGAACATGTACGACGACGGCGACAACCTGATCGCATTCAGTCGCGGGTCCAAGGGCTGGATCGTGATCAACAACCACCCGACCCCGCAGACCCACACCTTCCAGACGGGTCTGCCGTCGGGCACCTACTGCGACGTCATCCACGGCACGTTCAGCAAGACTCGGAATGCCGGCTCCTGCACCGGTCCGACCGTGGTGGTCGGCAGGGACGGCACGGCGACGGTGACCGTACCGGCGACAGGACTCAGTCGCATTCAATGCTGCGAACAGAGTCCGGTCGACGAGCTGACACCGGCAGATGCCGCCGGGGACGCAGTGCTCGATGTGCGTTCCCGGCGGACTGCAGTCTGCTGCGTTGGCGGTCCGGACAGTGTTCGATCAGGTCGACCAATCGGGCCCGGGTCGCCAGTCCGCCGGCGGATCCTCGCCGACCCGTCCGTCGACGGCTTCCCGGAGCAGATCCGCGTGACCGGTGTGCCGCCCGTACTCCTCCAGCAGATCGAACAGCAGTCGGCGCAGGCTGAGGTGACCCAGGTCGCCGAACCGGATGTGCACCGGCTGGTCCAGTCCGCCGTCGGCGAGTGCGGCGGCGAGCCGCCGGCGCGAGCGCTGCACCGCACCGTCGTACAACGCGTACAACTCGGCGGGGGAGTCGTCTGCGGCCGAGCCGAACACCCACTCGTCGGCGTCGTCGCCGTCGGGTGGGCCGCCGAGGCTCAGCCACGGCTCGCCCAGTGGTGCGCCGGACAGCCACACGGTGAATTTCTCGTCCTCGACGACGGCGAGATGCTTGAGCAGGCCGCCGATGGTGAGCGCGGACGCGCCGATCCTGGTGGTCAGGCCGGCGGCGTCCAGGCCGTCGGCCTTCCACCGGAAGGTCGCCCGCTGCCGGTCCAACGCTCCGAGCAGATGGTCGACCTCACTGCCGGCGATGGGTGGCTCCCAGGGCGGTGGAACCCAGGCGTTGATGGTGTCCCGCATCGGCAGCGGTGCCTGGCGCGGTGGTCGAGCCGTATCAGTCGTTTCCTCCGTCATGCGAGGAAGAGTAGGGCGGGATCCGGACGGATCACTTCCGGATAAAACTTTGCTGGCAATATCCGCCAACGGAATGTGGCAACAGAAATGATCCCGTCACCACATTCCGTAGGTAGAGGCCGTTCGCCGGCGCCTGAAATTACTTGGTCAGCGCGGCGTCGGCGTCGAGCAGCACGGCCGCGGCGACCTCGAGTCCTTCGATGCGGCCGAGTTCGGTGTCCTCGTGCTCGATGTTGACCAGCATGTCCGGGTCGACCTCCTGCAGCGCGCGCAGGAACTCGGTCCAGAACGCGACGTCGTGTCCCTTGCCGAGGGCGACGAAGTCCCAGGCCGACTTCTTCGGCCATTCGTTGGCCCACTCGTCGCCGCCCAGGTTGGTCCGCGGTTCGTCCGCGGACAACTTGCGGAAGCTGTTGTCCAGCACGCCGTACAGCGCGGCGTTGTCCGTGTTGACCCGGACGTCCTTGGCGGCGGCCTGGAACACCAGCGGGCCGAGTTCGCGGACCACGGCGACCGGGTCCATCTGCTGCCAGAACAGGTGCGAGGCATCGAGTTCGACGCCGACGTGGGTGGCGCCGGTCAGTTCGATCAGCTTGAACACATCGGCGGTGTTGAACACCACGTTCTGCGGGTGCAGCTCGAGGGCGACCTTGACGTCGAGATCGGCGGCCAGGGCGTTGGTTTCCTTCCAGAACGCCGCCGCGATCTCCCACTGGTAATCCAGCACCTCGAGGGCCGCGGAGTTCCAGGCGTTGACGACCCAGTTGACCCGGGTGGAGCCCGGCTCGCCGCCGGGCAGCCCGGACATGGTGACCACCCGGTGCTGGCCGAGCCGGTTGGCCAGCCGGATGGAGCGGCGGATGTCCTCGGCGTGCTGGTCGCCGATGGCCTTGGTCGGGTGCAGCGGGTTGCCGTTGCAGTTCAGGCCGGCGATGGAGACGCCGGTGCCCTCGAAGATGCCGAGGTAGTCGTCCCGGGCGGTGTCGCTGACCAGGATGTCGTCGAAGGTCGGGATGTGCACCGGTGGCAGGAACCCGCCGGAGTTGATCTCGATGCCGGTCAGCCCGAGATCGGCGATGACCTTGAGGGCATCGGGAAGCGGGACGGTCGTGCAGGATCGCGTTGTAGACGCCGAGTTTCATGCGGACACCTTTGTCTCGAGGGAACTGGTGCTGGGCGGACGGCCGGGCAGTGATCGGTGGCTGGCGGGCCGTCACTTCTGGGCGGGGATGGTCACGCTACTGCCACCGTTGCCGGCCGACTCGGCGACCGCGGCGAGCAGTTCCATGTTGTGCACGCCCTCGTCGAAGGTCGCGCAGCGGGGGAGCGAGGATGCCTCGTCGATGCCGGCGACCTCTTCGAGGAACGCCCGGGCCTGGTAGGCGAAGGCGTCGTTCTGGCCGAAGCCGACGCTGGGGGCGTCCATCGCCAGGCCGCCGGACAGGTAGGGGTGCTCCGGCCCGAGGATGATCTGCCGGTAGCCGGCCTGGGCGGACTTGCCCTCGCGCAGGAACAGTTGGATCTCGGACGGCCGACGCTGATCGAACATGGCGGCGCCGTTCTCGCAGAACACCTCGAAGATCAGGCTGTTGGCGTGCCCGGCCGCGACCCGGGACACCTCGATGGCGCCCGCGCCGTTCTCGAAGGTCGCGGAGAAGGCGGCGTAGTCGTCGTTCGTGACGGCTTCGTACACGTCGCTGACCTCGGCGTGATCGTGGCCCATCACGGCGCCCAGCGGCAGCGGCCGCTCGTTGATCACGGTGCTGAGCTGGCCGCCGCTGACCGAAGTCATGTCGCCGCAGAGGAACTCGGACACGTAGGCCATGTGGCTGCCGACATCGGCGAGCGCGCCGGAGCCGGCCGGGCCCTTGAAGCGCCAGCTCATCGGGCCGTGCGGGTCGCAGCCGTAGTCGGTCCAGTACCGGCCGCTGAAGTGCAGCACCTTGCCCAGGTCACCGGACTGGATCAGGTCGCGGATGTAGGCGATGCCCGGGGTGCGGCGGAAGGTGTAGCCGATCTTGGCGACCAGGGAGTCGTCGCGGGCCGCGTGTTTGCTGCCGTCGCCATCGCGCGGGCGTCGTCCAGGGTGTCGCTGAGCGGCTTCTCGCACAGCACGTGCTTGCCGGCGGCCAGCAGTCCTTCGACGACCTCGCGGTGCAGCGAGTTCGCGATGACGACGCTGACCACGTCGATGTCGTCGGCCGCGGCGATGGCCTGCCACGAGGTGTCGTTCCGCTCGTACCCGAACCGGCGGGCCGCCAGCGACCCGAACTCCGCGTTCACGTCGCCGATCGAGACCAGCCGGACGGGCGGCAGCACCGGGCTGTACAGCGCGGACGCGGTGCGGTACGCCGCGGCGTGCGCCCGCCCGGCCATGCCGGCACCGATTACCGCGACACCGAGACCATCGGCCATGTCTTCTCCTTTGAAGGTCAACACTGAAGATTGGAGCGCTCCAATGTGGAGCGCTCCACTAGAGTGACAGACGCGGATTGTCCTGTCAAAGGTTTCTTCGGCAGATTTCGTCGACTGCATCGACACCGAGAGGAGACGGTCCGATGACCATGGCCCGCGGCGACGGCCAGCGCCCGACCATCTACGACGTCGCCGAGCGGGCCGGCGTGTCGAAATCGCTTGTCTCCCTGGTGCTTCAAGGCAGTCCAGGGGTCAGCCCGGCCCGCCGGGCGGCGGTGCTCGCGGCGATCACCGAGCTCGGGTACCGGCCGAACCGCGCCGCGACCGAGTTGGCCAGCCACCGCACCAAGAGCGTCGAGGTGGTCATCGACGACTACCGCAACCTCTCGTTCGTCGGGCTGCTGGCCGGCATCAGGTCCGAACTGGCCGGTCACGGGTACCACCTGGCGGTCACCGACACCCAGCTCAACGCCCACCTCACCCGGGAGCGGCAGGCCAGCATTCTGTCGACCAACCTCGACGGCCTGATCATCGCCGGCGAACCGGACGACGCACTGCTCGAGGTGTGGACCGGACCGACGGTGGTCGCCGGGTGGCGCACCACCATTCCCGCCGGCGCCGATCTGGTCGCCAACGACGACGAGATAGGGGGCCGGATCGCCGCCGACCACCTGATGCGGCTTGGGTCATCGCGTCATCGGTCACCTGACCGGCACCGGCGGTCCGGCCGCTGCATCGCCGGACCGGCTTCGTCGATCACCTGGCCAGCGGCCGGTCTCGCACCGCATGTCACCGGCGTCGGGTCGCGGCACCTCCGAGGAAGACGGCTACCTGGCAGCGGCTGAACTCCTCGACCGCGAACCCGCGCGTCACGGCGATCTTCGCCGCGAACGACACCATGGCGCTCGGTGCGCTCGCCGCGATCCGGCAGCGCGGCCTGAGTGTTCCCGCGGACATCTCGGTGATCGGCTACGACAATTCACCGATCGCGCAATCCCGCTACCTGGCCATCACCTCGATCGACGACCGCAGCGACGTCGTCGGCGCGGCCGCCGGTCGAGCCCTGCTCGACCGCATCGACGACCCCACCAGCGAACCGCGGCGGACCCTGGTCGAACCCACGCTCGTCATCCGGGCGACAACCGCCCCTGCGCCCCGTCGGTGACCCCCGTGACGGTCACGTGATCGCGAGCGAGCCGGCAAAGAATGTCCTGAAGGGTTCGACGAACCCCTTGCCCGCCACGTTGGCCGAATTGTGTGACGCCCGCTGGATGATCATCGCCCGGCCACGGGGAATCGCGGCGGCCACGGCCTGGCAATTCTCTGCGAAATACCGAGGGCTACGGGAGCCGGCGGTCAGCAGCACCTCGGCGGTGATACCGGCGTAGTCGCTGGCCGGGCCGTCATGGTCATGAATGCGGCGGACCTCGGGTGGGGCAGTGGGCAGCAGATCGGCCAGGCGCTTTCCCACCGGAGTGAGCAGGAACCCGCGCGTGATCAGTTGCGCGACACCGAACGGCAGCTTCGCTGTCAATTCATCGGGGTAGACGCCGCGGCTCATCACGGTCATTGCGCGCGCGTAGTCACCCGATCTGGTGGATTTCTCGAACTCATCGAAGAAGTCGAAGGATGGGCGGCCGAGGATCGACAAACCCGGGTCGTACACCGCGATCCGGTCCAGCTGGAGGCTCAGACCCGCCCGCAGCGCAATGAATCCGCCGCCGCTGTGCCCGAAGATGTTGCGGGCGCCGGTCTTTTCCAGCACCGCGCCGAGATCGCCGATATCGGTGGCCAGGGTTTCCGTGCCGTCCAGCGGGCGCGAATCCGACCTGCCGCGCCGGTTGTAGAGATGCACGGTGAAGCTGTCCGCAAGGGCCTGCGCCAGCCGGTGGTAATCCCGTTCCGCAACGCCGCCGCCGTGCAGGATGACGATGCCCGGACCGCTGCCGATCGTGCGCACCATGACGGTCGCGCCGTCAGCCGACGTTACTTCATCAATGTGCACGGGCATCTCCTTAACAGTGAACGATGTTCGCAGTTTAGACTTGCGGATGTGCCCGACACAACTCCTCATGGTGACCAGTCAGCTGGCCGGGAATCGATCTGGATGAGACGCGACCGGGGGACCCGGGGGCCGCGACCCGAACACAGCCGGGCCGAAATCGCCGTGGCAGCAATCTCCCTTGCTGACGCGGGCGGGCTGGCCGCAGTGTCGATGCGAGCGGTCGCCGGCATGCTTGATACAACAGCCGGCTCGCTCTATCGATATCTCTCATCCCGTGACGAGCTGTTGGACCTGATGGTCGATGCTGTGCTGGCGGAACTGCGGCTCAACCAGGAATCCGTCGGCAATTGGCTCGACGACCTTGCGGCATTGGCCGAAGGTCAGCTGGCGCTCTACCGCCGCCATCCCTGGCTGCTGGAAGCGAGCCTGCGCAGCAGCGGCTTCGGGCCGAATGCGACGGACTACTTCGAAGACTGCCTGCGGATCATGGCACCGCTGACATGTGGCTTTTCCACAAAGATGGAAGCCATCGCAATGATCACCGGGGTCGTTTCACTCTTCGCGCGTGCGACTGTTGTCGAGCGCCCGCCGGTCACGTCCGACGACATTTTCGCCGCGGTTTCACCTGACCGACACCCACATTTGCTGGCTGCGCTCACCACACCCGATCGGTCATCAGCTCGACAGGACATGTTCGCGAGGACCGTCCGGAGTGTGTTGCGCGGCCTGCTGGTCGAAAGTCACTGAGCGCGGACAAGTGGATGAGCCGATGGCCGGTCGAGGACCGAGCGGAGGCCGTGCAGGACTTTGCGGTTCTCCTCTCGCGTTCGGGCCGCGACCCGGATGAATCTGTGACCGTCAAGGCCTCGCTTGTTCGCGCAATCTCGGACATAGATGCCGTGTCGGGCCAAGAGCGCACCGACGACCTCTTCTGCAGATCGGTCCAGTTCGATGAGCCGGAAATTCGCCGCACTCGGGTAGGCCGTGATATTCGGGATTTCGTCGAATCCGCTGAACAAGGCCAGCGTTTCGCGAACATAGCGGCGACGTGCGCGTTCGTAGTCCTGTTGAAATTGCCCATCGCCCAGCAGTCCGCAGAACCACTCGGCGAATGCGTTGAGATTCCACAGCACGCTGTGCCGAAAGGATGCGACCTTCTCCGGAGACATCGCAGCGTAGCCGAGGCGCAGGCCCGCGATGCCATGACTCTTGCTCAGGCTGTTGAGGACGACCAGGTGCGGGAACGTGGACACCAGTGGTGCCATCGACACCGGGGGCGTCTCACTGGAGAAATGGCTGAAGCTCTCGTCGATGATGATCTGATCGACCGCGGAGTGGGTTCTTTCGACAAACCCGACCAGATCCGCATACGGAATCAGGCCGCCGTCAGGATTATTCGGGTTGATGATGGCAACGGTGTGCGGTCGGTGAATTCTGACCATCGCCTCGAGGCGGTCGAGGTCGAGTCGGAAGTTCTCGCAGTGCCTGAGCTGCAGCGTCCGGACGGGGCCGGGCGCAAACTCGTGGTATGCCGAAAACGTGGGCAGGCTCAGCAGTACTCCGGCATGGCTGCCTGCCAGCAGAGCTCGAATCACTTCGCTCGCACCATTTGCCAGGTGCAGGCACTCGACTGGCACGCCGATGTGTGGGGCCAGCTTTCTCGATATGACCGCTCCCTGGGACGGATAATGGGCGACCATTCGGGCCAATTCCGCGCCGGGAATCGTTTGCAGCCGGGCCATCACCTCCGCCGTTGCGTAGGGATTCGCCAGGAAACACGCGTCGATCTCCACGAGACCGGGAATGACGGCCTCCAGTTGGGCGACGCTCGGCGAGTGCGACCCAGAGTCGACCCTGAGCTGCTCCAGGAGAGCAACAACCTGTGGCTCAACGTACGTGGGGTTCGGGACAACCGGACGCTGGGCCGGGGCGCCGCAGTTCGGGTGGGCTCGGCAGTGGAGTGAGCCCGGGATCCGGCACATCTTGCACTGGCAGTGGCACGACGGTGTTGGCATGGACGACGATTCCCCCTCGAGTGCGGCTATTTGCCAGATGTCCACGGGGCCGTCGAGATACAGGTGGTTGTTGGTCAGCTGACCGGAAGGTATTGCTGCATCGGCGTTACATCGCGTATCGACCGCCGATACCAACCGCGGAGGTCACGGCGTGACGACTATGAATCTTCCACTTGTGGCGCGCGAAGGGCGGTCAGGGCTTCGTCGACGGTGCGATGGACGTAGCTCGGCGGGGCCGACGGATCGGGCCGCCAGGCCGGCAATTCGTTCGGCGCCTGACTGGGCGCCACGCTGGTCGGGCCGTATTCGAACAGCCACCAGATGTTGTGCCACGGATCCAGCAGCCGCGCCAGTCGTTGGTCGCCGTAGAAGTCGGTCGGCGCCGTGATCACCGTGGCCCCGTCCGCGCGGGCAAGTTCGACAACTGCACCCACGTCCTGGACGTACACCTGCAACAGACTGGGCATGAACGGCCAGTGTGGCTTGGCGTCACAGATCATCACCGTCGAGTCGCCAATGCGTACCTCGGCATGGATGAGTAGATCGTCGACGTCGATGGTGTGTGCGGCCAACGTCTCTCGCGCACCGAACACCTGCGTGACGAAATCGATGAACGCGGTCGCACCACCAGGTCCGCGTACTGCCACGAACGGATTCACGCTGCCGTAGCCGGGTGGTAGGCGCGGGCCGGTCAGCACAGTTGATCGGGGTTTCGTCATGGCTGCCAGTTTCCACCCGTTATCGGACACCATTCGGGCGGGATCCGTCGTCCGCTCTCGGGGCTGCCCGGCGCCGGATCCGAAACTATGCAAGTTGCGCGCACAGGCCCCAATACCCGGTGGGCACGGCACTGTTGTTCCCACCGGGCTGACTGCTGGTCGTGCCCTTCCGGTAGGCGACCAGCTCGCAGTGCCCGTGTCCGAGCCGCCCGTGTCCGCGCCATCCAACGCCGCGCGGACACGGGCCACCAGAACTACATCTCGACCCAGGAGCCGTGGCGAAGCACGCGCGTCACCATCAGCCGGGCATCGAGGACAACCAGGTCGGCAGCACCGCCAACCGCCAGTCCCGCCGCCGGCAGCCCCATTGCCCGGGCCGGGTTGACTGACGACTGCCGGACCGCGGCCAGCAATGCCTCGTCACGGGGGAGCCCACTGTTCGCGACCGCGTACCGGAAAACGTGATCCATCGTTGCTGTGCTGCCGGCGATGGTGTCCGTTCCGGCCACTCGAGCGACCCCGTCGACAACGGTCACCGCCAACGACCCGAGTCGGTAGGCGCCGTCGGCCATCCCGGCCGCGGCCATCGCGTCGGTCACCAATGCGACCCGGTCCGGCCCCACGCTGCGGCTGACGTCCCGATACAGTGCGGGGTGCAGGTGCACCCCGTCGGTGATCAGTTCCACGGTCACCCGGGGATCCTCCATCAATGCGAGCACCGGACCCGGCTCACGGTGATGCACGGGCCGCATCGCGTTGAACAGGTGGGTCGCCACCGTCGCACCCGCCTCGACAGCGGCAAGAGCCTGGGCGTAGGTGGCCTCGGTGTGCCCGACGGCGGCCACCGCACCGGCGTCGACTATTCGCTGGATGGCCGCCAGGCCGCCTGTTCGTTCCGGGGCCAGGGTGACCATCCGGATCGTCCCGTCGCCGGCCGCAAGCACCCGTTCCAACTCCTCCGGATGCGGGTCCCGCAGCGCCGACAGTTCATGGGCGCCGCAGCGTTCCGCCGCCAGCCAGGGGCCCTCCAGGTGAATCCCCGCGACCAGGCCGGATTGCACCTGCTCGGCCATGCCCTTCACCTGCGCCAGCAGTTCGACCGGATGGGCGGTGACCAGCGATGCGATCATCGTTGTGGTGCCGTGCCGGCGGTGCAGATCGACTGCCGCCGCCGTTGCACCCTCCATTTCCGTCGGGTCGGTGGTCGGGAACATCCCACCCCCGCCACCGTGCACATGCATGTCCACGAAACCCGGGACGACCGTGACCGACCCCAACTCGAGGTCGGCCGGCCGCGGCGGGGTGCCAGCACCGACCGCTTGCACCAGGCCTTGATCAACGTCGATCCAGCCGGGCCGCAACAGCTCTCGCCCGGTGACGACGGTATCGGCAGTGATCAACACGAGGGGTTCCTTGGGATCGAGATCAACGGGTCAGCGGTTCAGATGCCTTGCCAGGCCGGCTTCGCCTGGTAGGTCTCCCGGTAGTAGTCGGCCAACTGCAGCCGGCTGGCGGCCGCGCTGTCCAGCAGCACAGTTGCATGCGGATGATGCTGCAGGATGGTTGCCGGCCACAGGGCACTGACCGGTCCTTCGACCAGGTGGTGGACTGCCTCCGCCTTGCCCGGACCGGTCGCCACCAGCACGACATGGCGCGCGGACATGATGGTGGCCAGCCCCTGGGTCAGGCAATGTGTGGGGACTGCGTCCAGGTTGCCGTTGAAGAACCGGGCATTGTCGATGCGCGTCTGCCGGGTCAACGTCTTGATGCGGGTCCGGGAGGCCAGCGAGGAGCCAGGCTCGTTGAACCCGATGTGCCCGTCCGTGCCGATCCCGAGAATCTGCAGGTCGATGCCACCCGCCTGGGCAATCGCCGCCTCGTACGCCGCGCAGGCAGCGGGGATGTCGTCGGCCAACCCGTTCGGTCCCTGAATGGTGCCCGGCGCGAAATCGACCCTGGACACGAAGTCCTTGTCGATGACGTTGCGGTACGACTCCGGGTGGTCCGCGGGCAGCCCCACATATTCATCGAGGGTGAAGCCGGTTGCCTTGGCGAAAGAGACGGTGCCCGCGGCGCAGCGGGTGGCCAGCGCGTCGTAGATCGCCAGCGGGGAGGACCCGGTGGCCAGGCCGAGCACGGCATCCGGTTTGCGCTGCAACAGGTTCCCGATGGCGTCAGCGGCAAGGCTGCCGATCGCCGCGGTTTCCGGGAGAATCACGATTTCCATTGGGTATTCCTTCGTAGAGATGAGAGTGCTTGTGGTAGAGGGGCTGTCGGAGCGCCGCCGGTTCATCGGAGCCGGCGGCGCCCAGACGATGTTGGTCAGCTGTCGACGGTGAACAGCTCCTGTGCGGTCGTCAGTTGGCCGCCGGCGATGACCACATCGTCAAGTGCGATGTCGGCCGCCTTCCTGTCCATGACCACGACCGGGACGATCGGATTGCGGCCGGTCGCCACCACGGCCGGCACGTCGTAGGTGATGACGGGTTGGCCGGCCTCGACATGGTCACCCTTTGCCACGAGGGCGGTGAAGCCCTCGCCCTTCATCTGCACGGTGTCCAGACCCAGGTGCACCAGGACGCCCACGTTGTCGGCGTTCACGATGATGTAGGCGTGCGGCAGCATCTGCAGCACGGTGCCACTGATCGGTGCGACCGCGTCGACGATCTCCCGCGGCGGGTCGATGGCCGCGCCGTGGCCGACGATGCCCTGGGCGAAGGTCGCGTCAGGCACCTGCTCCATCGGCACGGCACGTCCCCGGACCGGGGTGAGAACTGTTGTGGTGGAACCAGTGCGGATCTCGGCTACCGGTGCGGCCGGGACGGCTTCGACGGGTGCCGGGTCGACCGGGGCGACCGCATCCGGCTCGGGTGCCGGCCCCTCGAGGGCGTCATTGATGTCGCTCTTCAACGCCTCGGCCTGGGTACCGAAGATGGCCTGGACGTTGTTGCCTACCTCGATCACGCCGGCCGCGCCGAGTGCCTTCAATCGCTTCTTGTCGACCAGTCCCTTGTCGGCGACCTCCATCCGCAGCCGGGTGATGCAGGCGTCGACGTTCACCAGGTTGTCCCGGCCACCGAAGGCGGCGATCAACTGCTCGGCCTTGGTGTCGGCGAGCGGCCGGGTGGCTAGTGCGACCCCGCCACCCGTCAGGGCGGCGCCGCCGGACTGGGTCGAACCGGACGCGTCGGTGAGGTTGGCTGCCTGCTCCGCCTCGAATTCGTCCTCCGGCTCGCGGCCCGGGGTACGCATGTTCCAGCGCTTGATGACGAACCGGAACAGGAAGTAGTACACCAGGAAGAAGCAGACGCCCATGATGAGCAGCAGCGGAATGTTCTTCGCAGCGGGAGCCGTGCCGTAGAGCAGCAGGTCGATCAGACCGGCGGAGAACGAGAACCCGAGATGGATGTCGAGCAGGTAGGCGATCGCCAGCGACAGACCGGTGAGCACCGCGTGCACCACGTACAGCGGGAACGCCACGAACATGAATGCGAACTCCAGCGGCTCGGTGACGCCAGTGAGGAATGCGGTCAGTCCGGCCGCGCCGAGGATGCCAAGGGCCAGTTTCTTCTGCCGCGGCTTGGCCAGCTGGATCATCGCCAATGCCGCCGCCGGGAGGCCGAACATCAGGATCGGGTAGAAGCCGGAGGTCAGCAGTCCCGCGCTGGGGTCGCCGGCCGCGAACCGGGTGAGCTCACCGGTGGCCAGGGTGCCGGCCGGGCGTGGTGTAGTCGCCGTAGATGAACCAGATATAGGTGTTCAGGATGTGGTGCAGACCGACCGGGATCAGCATCCGGTTGGCGAAACCATAGGTGAATGCGCCGAAAGCCCCTGAGCCACCGATGAACTGGCCCACCGACGTCAGGCCGGCGTTGAAGATCGGGTAGAAGTAGCTCAGCCCGAAGGCCAGGATCAGGCTGGCAAGGGACACCACGATCGGTACGAAGCGGCGCCCACCGAAGAAGCCGAGGAACGACGGCAACTGGATCGTGTGGTACCGGTCGAACAGCACTGCGGTGATCAGGCCGACGAGGATGCCGCCGAACACGCTGTAGTTGATCTGCGCCTGCTCACCGAGCTGGTCCAGCACCCCCTCGAGCACCACCGGCGACATGGTCTTGAAGACCGCCTCCATCACCAGGTACCCGGCGGCCGCCGCCAGCGCGGTGGAACCGTCGGCCTTCTTGGCGAAACCGATCGCCACGCCGATCGCGAACAGCAGCGGCAGGTGGGCGAAGATCGCCCCGCCGGCCGCGCTCATCGCCTCGAAGAACGGGCCGATCACGGGCGCCTTGATGCCACCCAACAGGTCGGGCTGGCCCAGCCGCAGCAGGATGCCGGCGGCAGGCAGCAGCGCGATCGGCAGCATGAGGCTCTTGCCAAGGCGCTGTAGCTGTGCGAACCCGGGGATGCGCAGCCCCGACTTCTTCTTCTCCGCCAATGTGGCCTTACTCATCTCCAACTACCTCCGCTTCGATGCCCCCGGATGTGCACTCTCGCAACACCGGGATCCTGGGTTGAGCCCCCGACTGCCGTTGTGGCCGGCGGGGCAGTAACAAATGGAGACGAGTCACCGCTCGTCATCCGCAACGACAAGTTCCACGAACTTCTCCTCCACGTTCGATCGACCGTGCTGACCGAGGACGCAGATTGGTATAGACCAACTTGGATAGATTGGCATAGACCAATCGGTCGGGTCAAGGGCCCAACCAGTATGGCGTGGATCACACCGATGCAACGAGCCGCGATGGCGGCAAAATTCGTCGTCAGTGGTGTACTCGGATGGGGCCGGCCTCGGATAGACGTCCCGAATGCGCCGGCCAGACGAGGAGGTCGTCAGACGGCGCGCAGTCCGGCGATCATGAGTTCAACCATGCGACGTGCGTCGTAGCGGGAATGGGTGATAGCACCGATGCAGAGGTGACCGACTCCGAATGCACTGGAACGAAAATCCTGACATCGAACGATGCGCCGAAAGACCGTGCGCCGCAGAAGAATCGCCGTCGGGTATCAGCTGCTGCTTGCTGTTGACGAGGCGGTGGCCGATGCTTTGACAGGTGTTCCGTCTGCTCCGACGACCCACCACATTCCGCCCTGCTGGGTAAGGCCCTGACCGGTCGTCTGTCCGGGCGTCGCGTCCTGAGCGTAGGTGTACAGCGGGTGCCCGCTGTAGAGCACCTGGGTGATTCCGTCGGTTCGGGTCGAGGTCGACAACTCCTTCTGGTCGACATCGCCGGTGGCGGTGGGATCACCGGTGGTGGCCAGTGGGGGCCAGGCCGTTGCGCACGCGTCGTAGCACCCGGAGGTGCCCTCCGGATCCCCGTCAAACATGTACAACGTTCGGCCCTGACCGTCCACCAGGAAGACGCCCAGGCTGCCGCTACTCGTGCCCACCGGCGTCCCCGTCAATGCCGCGCCGTTGGATCCGGTCGGCGTTGACCTTGCCGTCGGCGATGTGCTGCCGCATCCCGTGAGCAGCAATGTTGCGGCGGTCAGTGCACCGACCACTCCCGCAATCGATCGCCTACCGGACATGTCGTTCGTTCCTCCCGCTGGCCCGACGCTGTGAGCAGAAGCCTATGCGAGCCACGTCCCGCTGTTGGGCACCGGCTGAAACCCGCAGTGGCGGGCTTTCGTCGGGAGTCCCACCCTGGTCATCACCAGGATGGTCGAGGAGAACGATGTTGTGGTGGCCGAGATCACCGGTACGGCGAGGCGTGCGGATGGTCAGGACATGCGAATGGCGATGGGTGAGGTCTTCGTCATGCGGGATGGGCTGATATCCGAGCGTCGTGCCTTTGTCATCGAATTGAAGGAGAACAGGTACCGCTGATGGGCTACCGGCGCCCGGCGGCGATTTCTTCCAGATGTGCGTAGTCGGGTAGTTCGATCTTGTCAGCAGGTGGCGAGAAAAGCTGGGCACCAAGGAGTTTGGCGGGTCGGCTCGAAGCAATGCGGAGCGCCGACCGGAAGGCCGCGAGGCCGACGCGGGTCCTGGGGTTCGCGATGCGAGGCACGCCAGGTGGCAGCTTTTGGGCTTGCTCGACGTAGGGTCGCATGATGCGTTCGTACCCGGCGAAGGCGTCCCGGTGGTGGACATGTGAGGCGAGTTCGCCGGCAAGGACGTAGGCGCCCACGATCGAGAGGCTCGTGCCCATTCCACTGACCGGCGATGCGCACCACGCGGCATCGCCCACGAGTGCGGCGCGGCCCAGCGACCAGTGCGGCGCCCGTACCTGGCCGATCGATTCGTAGTACATATCGTCCGACGTATCGAGCGCGTCGAGGATGCGTGGGGCCTGCCATCCCACGTTCCGGAACTGCTCGCGCAGATATGCCTTCTGGTCTTCGGGGGACCGCCGCTCGACTCCCACGCCGGTATCCGAGGTTGACGATCCATAGGTGATCGACGACAGGACCGCCCTTGTGGTGCCGTGCCGGTCGGGTCGAAGGGTGACGCCGAGGCCGCCCGGGGCGTTGTACCAGCGCCACCAGTCGGTGTCGGCCTCCGTTCGGGGGATCGTCAGGTAGGTCATCTCCATGCCGATGGGGCGGACCGACACCTCATCGCCGATGATCAGACCTCGGGTGGCAGAACCGATTCCGTCGGCCGCGACCACCAGGTCGAAGGACCGATCGGCAGCTACCTCGAAGGAGACGACAACCTTCGGGTCGGTGTTGTCCAGCGCGGTGATCCGGTCCCCGTAGTGGTACTCGGTCCGACCCTCGCCGGCGTCGACGAGGATTCGGGAGAGATCCCCTCGGAGGATCTCGAGTTCGGCCGTCGCCCCGACGGTGTCCGACTTCATCGCCGGGAATTCGGCCACGGTTGAGCCGTCGTCGCCGATGAATCTGGTCCCCACCTCGCCGGTCGTCGCGTCTCGGACCGAGTCTTGCAAACCGGCACGGCGGATGACCTCGCGGGCGGCGCCGCGAATGTCGATGTTCTGCCCTCCGGTGCGGAAGGTGGGAGCGCGTTCCACGATCGTCGTGTCCCAGCCGTAACGGGCGAGCCAGAAGGCGAGCGCAGGTCCTGCGATGCTCGCTCCAGAAATCAGAACGTTCCTGCGCGTCATGGGGTCGCCTTTCAAGGGGATGCGGTGGCCGTCAACGGACTCCACGGTGGGTGTTTACCCAGTAAGACCCTTCGGAATCAGGAACGTGGTCGGGACTGTGCAGACGGCAGTCCCGAGGCCAACTTTCGACAAGTACGCCGGGGGTGGAATCGCTTGGACAGGACGTTCACCAAGGTCGACAATTCAGACAATCACGACTGGATCTGCCGGATGAGGCCTATATGCGCAACAGCATGGCGACTCGGATATCCACCGCGACCTCGAAGGCGGCCAACACGGGAAACGGACCATGCGATTTGTTCGGCAGCGACGGTCGTCTTCAGCCCGAACACGTTGCCAATTTCGAATCCATTGCCGCGCAGTACTTCGAACGTCTGGTGAAGAGCTGTGCGAGCGTGCCGCGTTGTTACTACGACGGTGGAGCATTGCATCGTCTGCCGATCACCGCCGACGACATCACGGTTGACCTCAACCACCTGTCGATCCCGGGCCAGTCAAAGCAGGCAGCGGTCGAGTGGGACGTATTGGCCGAGAACCTCGGCTGGTGACTGGTCCGGCGGGGCGGTCAACTCGGAACGGTGCCCAAGTCTTCGGCCGGACCCAGGCCGGTCTGGAGTCGCGGCCACCGGCTCAGGTGTCGGATGAGGAACCGATCGCATCGAGATCTCTGACGGCGTAACGGTGGTGCTCCCATTCCTCCTCGAGGATCACGTGCAGGCAGGAGCGGGTGGTTTCCGGGTATTGCGGGTCGTGCGGGTTCTTGCGAGCCGCTGCCAACTCGTCTGATGTCACGGTGGCCAGGAAGTCGCGCACCATGGCAATGCGGCTCGCCCGAACCTCCAACACCTGGGCGTAGGTCGGTGTGACTGTCGTCAGGACCGACATGTCCGTGCCGTCGTCCGCGGTGCCGGAGTCCAATTGGCCGATGGGGTGGAATGGCTGTTCGATCGTCAGAATCGCGCGGCCGAGCCACATGTCCGTGGCAAGAACCAGATGGCGCAGCGTCTGCGCGAACGACCACTCGCCGCCCACCGACACGTCGACTGTGCCGGGCGGCATTGTCGCGACGCGTTCGAGTGTGGCGGCCCAGGTGCGCTCGAGCTTCGCCCAGGCCGCGCGCAGGTCACCCGGCTCGATGGCGCGCCGATCGGCGCGGCCGGGGAAGCGGCGGTTCAGCTCGGCTTCCACGAATGGGATCACGTCGACACCGTTGACCCGGAAGAAGTCGGCGTCGGGGAGCCATGGCGCGTCGATGTCCGCTCCCTGTACGTCGACCCCGCGCATCAGGACGCCGGAAAGGTCAGCTCCCACGAACCGAGCGCCACGCAGGTCCGCGTTGACGAACTCCGCGCCACGCAGGTCATCGGATCGGTTGAAGGTTGTCATGGTTCTCCTTTGTGGCGGGGCTGTTCTTGCCACTTGCGCTTCGGAGCTCGGCGTCAAGAAGTATTTTCCTCAACCATCCGCACAATGGCACGCCGATCAGCCTTGATCGAGCCCGAAGATGATGCTGGCCTCGAGGGCGACGTCGTCGGAACCCAGCTCGGAGTCACCGGTTGGTACGAGATCACCCAGGACCGGGTGAACATGTTCGCGGTGGCAACGGAGGATCGGCAATGGATCCACATCGAGCCGGTTCGGTCAGCGGCCGGTCCGTTCGGCGGGCCCGTCGCTCACGGCTATCTGACGCTGTCCCTGGCAACGGTGCTCATCGCCGACGTTCTCGTCGTCGATGAGCTCAGCGCAATCCTGAACTATGGCCTGAACAAGGTGCGTTTCCCCTCGCCGGTGCCCGTTGGCGGCCGGCTGCGCGGTGTCGTCACCCTGTCCGGTGCCAGCGAACGTTCGGCCGGCATCGAGGCGGTGTTCACTATTGTCTACGAACTCGACAACTCGGAGCGCCCGACCTGCGTTGCCGAGGTCGTCGCGATTTATCGGTGACCGGTCACCTTGACCAAACAGCGCCGATCAGCTGTTGAGAACAATGGAGAAAGAAGGATTTCAGATGCCTGAGGCAGTCATTGTGGCCGCAACTCGCTCACCGATCGGCCGCGCGTTCAAGGGTTCGATGCGGGACCTTCGGCCGGACGATCTGGTAGCGACGATCATCCAGGCGGCGCTCGATCAGGTGCCGGGCCTCGAGCCCACCGACATCGACGATCTGCTGCTCGGCTGCGGTCTGCCCGGGGGTGAGCAGGGTTTCAACATGGGTCGGGTGGTCGCTGTGCTGCTCGGACTGGACCGGGTGCCAGCAACCACCATCACCCGATACTGCGCCTCGTCGCTGCAGACCTCCAGGATGGCGTTCCACGCGATCAAGGCGGGGGAGGGTGACGTCTTCATTTCGGCCGGCGTCGAAACGGTGTCGCGTTTCGGCAGGGGCAGTTCGGATTCGCACCCGGACACCCAGAACCCGGCCTTCGCGGCGGCACAAGCCAGGTCCGCGCCGCCTGACCGTTGGTGGGTCCGGATCGTGGACGAATCCGCGGGACGACGGGGAGCTGCCTGACGTGTACCAGGCGATGGGCCAGACGGCCGAGAACCTGGCGATCGTCAAGGATGTCAGCCGACAGGAGATGGACGAATTCGCGGTGCGCAGCCAGAATCGGGCCGAAAAGGCTGCGGCCGATGGATTCTGGGCACGCGAGATCACTCCGGTGACTCTGCCGGACGGCACGCTGATCTCGGCTGACGACTGTCCCCGGCCCGGGGTCACCATCGACGCAGTCGCGGGGCTCAAGCCGGTGTTTCGGCCCGACGGACGGGTCACCGCCGGCAACGCCTGCCCGCTCAACGACGGTGCGGCCGCTCTGGTCATCATGAGCGACACCAGGGCCGGAGAACTCGGTATGACGCCAATGGCCAGGATCGTCTCGACCGGCGTCACCGGGCTGTCTCCGGAACTCATGGGCTACGGCCCTGTCGAAGCGACCCGGCAGGCGTTGTCCCGAGCCGGAATGTCCATCGCAGACATGGATCTCGTGGAGATCAACGAAGCCTTCGCCGCCCAGGTCATTCCCAGCTATCGGGATCTCGGAATCGACATCGACCGGCTCAATGTGCACGGCGGGGCGATTGCCGTCGGCCACCCGTTCGGCATGACCGGCGCCCGCATCACCGGGACGCTGATCAACGGCCTGCGTGCCACAGACGGAACCTTCGGTCTGGAAACCATGTGCGTCGGTGGTGGCATGGGCATGGCGATGATCATCGAACGACTGAGCTGATGCCGGCCGGTCAATCCGTCGCTGCTGACCCGCCCCTCGGAGAGGATCGGTGTGCCGGGAATCTTCTGGTGATGGCCGTGAGCAGGGTAAGGGCGATCAGCAGACCCGGGACGATGAGGTAGGCCGCACGCAGACCGACAGCATCGGAGAGAGCCGCCAGCAGAAACGGGGCGCCGCCGATAGCCAGACCGGACGCCAGCGCCCCCCTGGCCGCGGCCCGGTCCCGATCGTCCGGCCAGGCGGCGACCAATCGAGCCAACGCGGCCGGGTACAGCAGCGCGACGCCGCCGCCGGCGATCAGCAGGCCGATCGCGGCACCGATGGTGTTCGGCCAGGCCCAGAAGCCGGCGAATCCGATGCCGGCGACACCGCAGGCCGCCAACATGACGACCTGTGGATGCCGCCCCTTGGTGAGCTTCGACGAGGCGGCACGAACCAGCGCCATGCCGAGCAGGAACATGGCGGCCAGCACCGGAGCGGCAGCGGGTCCCGCGTCATGCCATTCCGTGAAGGCGTCGGCCGCCCAGAAAACCAGGCAGAACTCCACACTGACCGCGAGGAGCAGCGCGATCCATCGAGGAAGGAGTCGGCCCGGCTCCAGCCCAGGCCCGGGGGCCGGTTCGGACTCCTGGCCGACGGCGTCCGACGTCTGTTCCCAATCCCGGCGCTGCATCACCAACACGACGAGCAGGGCGATGGCCACCGGGATGACGGGCAGCAGGTATCCGGTGGCCCATCCGACGCCGAGACCGATCGCGCCGGCGACCGCGGCGGGTGCCAGCAGGCTGGCGAAACTGCTGACCGCGTTGGCCTCGCCCAGGACGGCGGTGGTGAACCGCGGATGTCGGGCGCCGAGAGCGGCCGGCACCAACTGGATGATGAGGGCGGACCCGAGCCCCAGCACTGCAGCGCCGATCAGGGTAAGTACGCGGAACGACGAGGCGAGCAGGAGAGCGCCGGCGATCTGCCCGGTGATCGCCGTGATCAGCCCGATCCGGTGGCCGACCCGCTCGACGAAGGGCCCGCCCAGCAACCCGGTGATCACCAGCGCGACCGCGAAAAGACTGGGGTAGAAGGCGACCTCGGCTCTACTGACGCCGAGTTGCTCCTGCAGCGGGGCGAGCACCGCACCGATGCCGTTGAGCAGAAAGCCCAGAATGCCCAGCGACACGTACAGCACCACAGTCAGCCGGTCGCGCACCAGCACACCGGGTGGCGCAGCACCGGCCGAGACTTTGTCCAGTCGCTTCACAAAGAGCTATGGTAGTCCAATGCCAGCCGTGCCCTTGACGTCTCCGGATCGGGCCACCACCTCGCTGTCCAGGGCGCTGACCCTCGCTCATACGCATCGGGCAGACCTGCGCACTGACCTGACCGAACGCTTGGGTCTGACCCGCACCGCTACCGGCCTTGTCCTGCGCGAGCTGGAGTCGCTGTCCCTGGTTCGAACCGGATCGATCATCCGGACCGCTCCCGATGTCCCGACCACCGGCCGTCCGTCCCACACCATTGAGATCCATCCTGATGCCCCAACGGTGCTCGCGGTGCAGGTGCAGGCCAAGACGGTGCTGATCGCACAAGGACGACTGGGTGGGGTGCTCGGGCAGGTCGAAGAGCGACCGCTGCCGGAGCCCGCCACGCCGGATGGGGTGCTCGGGCTGGTTGGCGATCTCTTGGCGCGGCGGTTCGAGACCTTCGATCGTCCGCCGATCGGCGTCGGGCTGGCCCTGCCCTCGGCCGTCGGGTCCGACGGCACTGCGCTCGCCGCGCATCACCTCGCTTGGCCGCATGCGGTGCCCGCCCGTCGCCTACTCGCCGACCGGCTCGCCCGCGCCGGTCTCGGCGACGTGCGGGTGCATGTCGGCAACGACGCCAACCTGGCCGCCCTCGCGGAATCCCGGCACGGTGCAGGTCAGGGAGCGGCGCAGCTGCTGTACGTCATGACGGGTCAGGTCGGGGTGGGCGGCGGTCTGGTCATCGACGGTCATCTGCATCGGGGGAGCGCCGGCTATGCACTCGAGGTGGGACATACCCCCGTTCCGCCGGGTGAGAGGCCCTGCCGGTGCGGGAACCGCGGCTGTCTGGAGGTCGAGGCCGACCCCACCGCGCTGCTGGCCGCGGCCGGACTGCCCAGGATCGAACCGACGCTCGACGCCGCACGGGCGGTGATTGCCCGGCGGGGCGTCGATCCACTTGCCAGGGCGGCCGTCGACCTCGTCACCCAGCGACTGGCCGCCGGCCTCGCTTGCATGATCAACATCCTGAACCCCGACCGCGTTGTCCTCGGCGGGATGCATGCGGAACTGCTTGCCGCGGAGGGGAAGTCGCTTCGGTCCGGGATCAGCAGGCATTCCTTTCTCGACCAAGCCGCTCGGGTCGAACTGCGACCCGCGGTGCTCGGTGCGTCGGCGCTGACGGGCGCCGCCGAGCTCGCCCTGCAACCACTGCTGGACGATCCGCGGTTGCTGGTGTGATGACAACGCGGTTGCACCAGCGTGGTTGGAGTCCTGTGTTCAGCCCTGCTTCCGGGAGCTGAGAATGCAGAATTCGTTTCCCTCTGGATCGGCCAGGACGACCCAGGTCTGTTGACCCTGACCGACGTCGGCCCTGGTCGCACCCAGCGAGAGGAATCGGGCAACTTCGCGGTCTTGATCATCCGGCCTGAAGTCCAGGTGCAATCGATTCTTGATGGTCTTCGGTTCCGGGACCGTCCCGAAGATCAGGCCCGGCAGCCGATCCTCGGTCGGCCGAATTTCTACTTCACCGTCCTCTTCCCACCAGTACTCCCAGCCCAAGGCATCTGCCCACCATCGGCCGAGCCGCAGCGGATCCGCACTATCGACAACGACTTGTTCCCATTCCAATGGCATCGAGCCATCGTAGGTTGGCCGATTGCGAGGTGCAGAGCACCGTCGGCCGCCGGCCGGTGCACAGGCGGACGGCATGACGCTGGGCTCACACCCTAGTAGACCGACTGACCAGATCTTGTTGCGCCCGACTCTCCCGGATCACCGCGGCAAACAGGTCCCGCAGTGAGATCCCCGCCGCGCTCGCCATGACCGAGATCACGCTCTGCTCCGCAAAGCTGCAGTAGAGCCCGGCCTCGAGGAACCACGGCTGCCCGTCGCGATCGATGCGGAAGTCGAAAAGGCTGTAGTGCCGGCACCCCAGCGCGCGGTGGCACTTCTTCGCGACATCCCACACGCGCTGGGTGACCGGATCACCGGGATCCACCATCCATGCTCGCGTACTGACCTTTGCGACCAGGTTCAGCCCGCCGTCGGCGTTCCGGCTGATCTTGTCGTCGTGGGTCCGGATCGGCTTGGTCGCCTGGTCGACGTTGTACTCCTCGAGCGGCAAGCAGATCAGCTCACCGTCCCGCTCGACGATGCCGCATCGGACTTCTCGGCCCAGTTCGACAAAGGATTCCACGAGCACCTCATCGGAATGTTCGAAAGCCGCAGTGAGGGCCGAGTCGAGGGCGGTGCCGTAGTCGGTACGGTCACGGACCAGGCTCACGCCGAGTGAATTGTCACCGGTCACCGGTTTGACCACGACGGGCGGCGACAGGGATGGCTGCTCCCCGCGTCGAAGCACCTCTCCTGACGGCACCCGAACACCCGCCGCCGCAACAACCGCCTTGGCCTTCGCCTTGTCGGCGGCCAGCGCCATGACGTCCGGAGTATTGCCGAGGACCGGAATGTCGAGCACGTCGAAGAGCGCCCGGTAGGAGGTCATTCCCGGAAGGCAGAACATCTGCGGCACAACGACATCCAGCTGCAGCGCGGTCAGGAACTGCAGCGCATCGGAAAGTGCCATCGGCAGCGCAGAGCGGATCGACTCGGGGCGCAGATCAACCGGGAAGCGCCACTTCCGGTCCGGGGTGACGTAGGCAATGAAGAATTCGTAGCGCTCGGTGTCGGTGGTTGAGTCCAGACAATCCTGGGCATAGAGGCGGGACAGATCACAAAGGAAATCGCTGACTGCGGAGCCAACCAGGTGGAGTACTCGGATGGCCATCGATCAATCGCCGGCCGGTTCGACAAGCTTGCCGATGTTGAAGTCGATGCGTATCCAGTCTTTACGCAGCGCGAGGTTCTTGAGCAGCAGCCACGGAATGTGGACGTGGTGCAGCATCAGGAAGGGTAACGGATCATTCCAGTCGAAGATGGCGTCCTTTCCGCGGAAGATGACCTTCAGCCTGGAGTACTTCTTCGGTTGGCTGAGTAGTCGCCACAGTTCGTGATAAATCCAGTAGGTCGGTCGGCTGCTCGGCAAGGGCTTGACGACGGGTACATCGCTGTTCAGGTAGGCATCGGCCAGCCCGGGGTGGTTGTAGAACATGGTGATGGCCGAATGCGTGCGGGGATTGCACTCGATCGCGTACAGCCGACCGTCGACGGTCTCGATGAAGTCGAAGCTGACCTGCCCGGTGAGCCCCAGACGTCCGACGAATTGCGTGACCCAGGCTTCGATCTCGGGCTTGTCAACCATTTCGTAGTTGATCTGGAACGCCGACGACCTGCAGCAGCAGTAGGCCTGAACCCTGCCGTCTCGAACGGTGCTGTGGGTGCAGTATTCCTGCCCGGTCACCATTGCCTGCATGACCCACGGCGTCTGCGCGGAGATCGGCTTGGACCGGGCGAATTCGGCCGTTCCCGCAGCGGTCGGCCGCGGCAGGGTGGTCAGGTCCAACCGGTTCACCGGGTCGTAGGGAATGCTCTTGAGGATGTAGGAATCCCCAGCGCTGGAGAAGTCGAATTCGTCGATCTGATCCGGTGCCGAGATGCGGTGCGCGTCCGGCACCGACAGTCCCAGAGAGTCGGCCAGCACCGAGAATTCATACTTGTCGTCCAGTGTGCGAACCATTTCCGGGTCGCAATGCAGGACTTCGCAGTACGGCGACAACGTCGACTCCGCCAACGCGTCGTAGTAACTCGCCACCGGACTGCACACCGGTACGTACACATCGACGCCTTCGCTGCGCACGATGGTCAACAGCGCCTCGGCATAGCCCGGTGACTGCGGCGGTGGCACGGTGTAGAACCGGTCGACCGCCTTTGAGAAGCGATGTCCGGTGAGCCGGTACTTGGCCGACTCGACCAGAATCACCCGGTGACCGGCGCAGTGAAATGTCCGCGCAAGTTGCAGCGCCTTGGTCATTTTGCCACCGCTGATCATGATCGTTTTCGGCCGATCGGCAATGTGCCTGGGCGCTGGCACGAAACCCGATCGCAGCAGCGCAGCGCTGGTGAGCAGCACGTTGAACGGAAGTGCCACCAACAGCAGTGCCAGCATCCCGACCGTCTTCGGCACTGTCCGGACGCCCTGCGTGCCCATCTTTTCGGTCCCTGCTGAATACGGCAAGTGCATTCCTGTCTGAGTCAATGTTGCTCACAGCGCAGGCCGTCCCAGGACGCTGCCCTCGGGGTATCCCGGTCGTCAATAGTTGGTCACCATGCCGCGATGCATCACCCGGTCGCCGACGACGCCGGCGTGGTCGGCCCGATGCAGTACGCAGCCGTTGTCCCACATGACGACGTCACCGGCGGCCCAGGTGTGCCGGCTGATGTTGTCCTCTTCGATCGAATGCAGGTACAGGAATTCGATCGTGTCGGTCCCCTCCACATCGTCCATACCGCTGATCGCAACGCATCGCTCGGGGGTGGACAGGTAAAGGGCAGTGCGACCGGAGATCGGATGCCGGCGGAATATTGGATGCTCGGCCGCAGTCTCAGCGTCTTCGCCGAGCGTCAGGCCGGTGATGACGTGTTTCATGGTCCGGCCGTCGAGCAGTTCATGGACCTCGGGAGGGAGTGTCTCAAAGGCCCGATACTGGTCGGTGAAAAGGGTCTCACCGCCCCCGGTCGGGATCGTGACCGCGCGAAGTGCGGTGTAGGCCGGCGGGTGCCGAACATAACTGGTGTCCACGTGAAAAACGCTGCGCGGTGGTGTACTTCGACCCACATTGCTGATCACGTTGAGGTCCGGATAACCGGTGACCGGAGTCTCGCCCTGGGAGAAGGTGAGCTCGCCGAACCGCCTGAGGAAGGTGACGAACGCAGCGTCATCGAGGTCCTGACCGGGCAGCACAGCAAACCCGTGGTCGGCGAGCAGGACACGCAATTGGTCAACCGACTCCGAGGTGATGTCCTGCACCTGAAGATCCGTGATCTCGACGCCGTGCGGGCGTAAGACGCTGTGGCGCATGATGTCTCCTGGGGCGGCGATGAATCGGGGGCGAACGGCGGGCAGGCTGGAGCCTCAGCCTGCCGGCACCTGACGGATGAGCGTGAGGCCATCCCGCAGCGGGATGATCACCTGCTCCACCCGGGCATCGGCGGCGACAGCCTGGTTGAATTCGGCGATCGCCGCCCCGTTCGCCGTCAAGGTGCCGGCGGCCCAGGGCTGGCCCTGCATCAGGGTGTTATCCACGCAGATCAGACCGTGTTCAGCGACCAGCCCACTGTCCAGCAAGACATCCAGATAGTCGAGATAGCCGGATTTGTCGGCGTCGATGAACACCAGATCAAAGGGCTCGACCGTCCTGGACAATTCACCAAGGGTGGACAGGGCAGGTCCCACCTTGACATTGATCCTGTCACCGCAGTCGGATTCGCTGAAGCACCGCTGCGCAAAAGCAGCGACGTCGGGGTCGATCTCGCAGGCCACCACGATGCCGTCCGGCGGTAGCGCTTCGGCCATGGCGAGGGCTGAGTAGCCGGTGAACATGCCGATCTCGAGTACCCGGCGGGCCCGGGTGGCGTGCACCAGCATTTTCAACGTCTGACCCTCGACATGCCCGGACAGCATCTCCTGCTCGAGATACACAGCCGACGATGGGCGGTTGGTCCAGTCGGCCGCTGCGGTCCGGCGGTCAAGCTCGCGGAGAGCGGCCGATTCGGGTGTCGTCCACGAGTTCAAGTAAGGATCCAGTCCGCCGGCCAGTTCGCGAGCGTCGCGCATGCCGGCTTTGATCCAGGGGTCGACACCGTCGAGTGCGTCTATCGCCCCGGCAAGTTGATCGAGCTTGCTCGCCAGGATGCTCATCGGAGTCACGGGTCGCGGCGCGTTCACCGCTGCCCCGGTCCGTGCCGAGAATGCGCGCGCTGACACCGTTGTCACGAGATGAACATGTCTCGGCCGGCACCGCCACGGGCATAGATCCGGCACACCTCGCGATGGATGGCGAGGGTACGGTTCAGCTCGTCGACGGTGAGGTCGTTGATGAAGTCGCAGGTGCCGATGGGCCGTGGAACGGCGGCGCGGAGCAACCCGTCACGGGTCTGCAGAATTGCGTCCGTCGCCTTCGCCAGCAATTCGACGGTCAAATACGGACTGTCGAGCGCCAACCCCAGTCCGCTCATCAGGTAGAAGATCCGGTCCCGATCGCTGATCGAGATGTATCCCCGTTGCTCGGCAAGAGTCGTCGAGAGTGCCATGTCGATGTTGATCGCGTGACCGTGAAAAAACGGCACATCGGGAGCCAGTTCCAGCACCGGGCTCCAGGTGTGTCCGAAGGCGATGACCCTGTCGAGCTCGATCTCCTGCAGATTGGGCACCTCGAGGCTCAGCATGGTGGCGATGGCGTCATAGGTCACCCGATCCGCGATTTCGCGTAACTCGGGCGTTCCGTTGAGGTGCCCGAACCGGGTATCCAAAAGGTCCTCGCCGTACTTTTCCAGCAATTCGAAGATGCCACTGTTGGCGACCGTCGAGATTTTGATCAGTTCGGCCATGCCATTGCGTACCTGGTCGATCGGGAGGGTCGCCAGGAAGGAGAAGTCCAAAATGACCTTTTCCGAGGCGTGGTAGGCGCCGAGCCGATTCTTGGATTTCCCGTGGTTCACCGCGACTTTGATGGAGACGCTGGCATCGATGAGCCCGATCAGCGTGGTGGGTACCCGGATGTAATTCGTTGAACGACGATAGGAGGCACAGGCGAAGCCGGCCACATCGGTGGTCAAGCCGCCGCCGATCACCAGCACCGGTTCCTTGCGGAGCAACCCGAAATCCCCGAAGGCGTCAACGATGCGCTCCACCGTGCTCAGCGTCTTGGCCGTTTCCCGGATCACCACCGGAAAGACGGTCAGGTCGACGTTGTGGTGGTCGAAGTAGGCGTGCATCTGCTCGCCGTACAGGCCGTAGACGGTGTCGTCGACCACCATGAGGCAGCGACCGAACGGCCGGTAGCTGTCGGCGATCTCAGTGTTCGTGATCGCAAACGCGCCATCCACGTACAGCAACGAGTAGTCGATCTTCTCGTAAGCCTCGATGTGGAACGCGGTATCAGTTGCCGTAAATGTCGATTGGGCGCGGGGCATGACGTCTCCAGTTCAGTAGTGCAACAGCAGTGGTCTATTTGCCGGCGAAGCGCTGCAGTTCCTCAGCATCCAATCGGTCGACGCGACCGACAGCTGCGTCGAAGTTGTGCGACGCGGTGTTCTCGTTGGGGAATGCCACGCAGGCCAAACCCGCAGCGACGGCTGCCTGCACCCCTTCCACGTTGTCCTCGATGGCGATGCAGTAATTCGGTTCCTCCGTCAGGTTCTTCAGCGCAAACGAGTAGGCTGCCTTGCTCGGTTTAGGGTGTTCGACGCTCGCGGAATTGACGATGACGTCGAAGTCCAGCAGCTGAATGGCCGGGCTCAGGGCGGCCAGCAGGGACAGGACGTTGTCGCCGGACGTGGTCGTGACGAGGCCGACCTTCCATTCGTCGTCCTTCGCGCGTCTGATGGTCTCCACGACGCCGGCGCGGGGTGACAGCTCCGCGGTAGCGAGCAGATCGCGGAAGACCTCCGACTTCGTCGCATGCACTGCCTTGGCGTCGACTGTCTGGCCGACCGACCTGGCGTATTCGCTGATCCGTGACTCGCCACCGCTTCTGGACAACATGGCGCGGTACTGTTCCCGGTCCCACGTCCAGTCCAGTCCGTGGATGTCGAAGGCCTGATTGAAGGCACTTCGCTGCAGCTCGGACGTGTCCGCCACCGTGCTGATGGAGCCGAAAAGGATCGCTGACATGGGTTGCCGTTCTGTCACCGACTGCGCTACGCAGCCGCTTGTGGATGATGAATTGCCGACCAAAGCGACCGGTCCAAGCGATGACCACGAGGCAGCTACCTGCCGCTGCGGTCACCCGCGACGCGGCTGCCATCGATCCTCATTGATACCGGGGGCCAAGGACCGTCGGATGCATTGGGACCGAACGGAATTCGCACACCGGCAAGTTGCCCAACAGGGCCCAAAGGGCGCAACTCGCCGTGGAACAGACACGATGCAATTCGGTGACTGCTGGGTCACGGACGCTGATCCGGCTCAGCCCGGCGCTGTGACCGAAGGCTGACGGCCCGCGGATCGGGGCTGATGGTGAAACGCGGGAGGCCGCGCTGACCGGCACTACCAGGGACGACGCCGAGCGGGAATTCGTCTCCGGACCGGCTCTGGGTCGAATGGTCACCGAAACGAGGTGGGTGCGGCGGTTGTTGCCCCTGCTGAACATGCCGGGCATGGCGGGAGCTGACATCGATCTGGCCGCCGCAGTGGTGGCGCGCTGAGCCGGTGTTCGGCCGTCTCACCGAAGGTGGCAGCCGCTAGCGGATGTCAGGACGCCGCGACGATGCGCTCGTCCATGGACGACGCACGCACGACGAGCGTGGGAGTGAACCGTTCCTGGAGGTGCTGGTGCGGTTCGCCGCTCTCAGACGACTCGATCTCGCCGAACAAGAGCTCTGCGGCCCGGCGGCCGAGGTCGACACGGGGCTGGCTGACGCTGGACAGCGGCACGGCCGCGGCTGCGGCGAACTCGATATCGTCGTAACCGACGATGCTGATCTCGTCCGGTACGGCGACTTTATGGGTGACAAGACCCTGCAGCAGGCCGATTGCGACGAGATCGTTCAAGGCGAACACTCCCGTCGGGCGTTCGTCGTCGGGCATGGCGACGATGGTGCGGGCGGCGGAGCGGCCGGCTTCGATGTCGAGCCGGTCGGTCGAGACGGTGAGCAGCGTCGCCTCCGGATTGCCGAGCAGCAGGGCCCTGCTGGCGCCGTCGCGTCGCTCCCGCACCTGCGCGATGTCGGTGGTGCCGCCGACAACAGCGAGCCGTCGGTGCCCCCGTTCGAGCAGGTGCTCCGCGGCGAGTTGCCCACCGACGAAATCGTCGACGGACACGGTGCAACCGTCGTGATAAGCGGTGAAGCGGTCGGCGAGTACGACGGGCATGCCCAGCCGCCGGGTGAGCTCGCCATCGGGGCTGTTCGAGATCGGAGCGAGGATGACCCCTCTGACCCGCAACTGTTGAAAGAGCTCGAGCGCAGCGCGCTCGCGGACGGGGTCGTGTGCGCTGTCGGAAAGCAGCACCGAACAACCGGCCGCGGCCGCGACTTCCCCTACACCGCGGGCCAAATCGCTGAAGAACGGGTTGGCGATATCCATGACGACGAGCCCGATCGAGGCGCTGTGGCCGGCCCGCAACTGGCGGGCCGATTCGTTGCGCACCCAGCCCAGCTTGTCGATCGCCTCCAGTACCCGGCGACGGGTGTCCGGGGTCACCAGTTCGGGCTTGTTCAGCACATTCGAAATGGTCCCGACGGATACCTGGGCCAACGCCGCGACATCCTTCATGCTGACCGATGGCCGTTTGCCCATGAACCGTCCTATCACCGTTGCGCTCTGTGCTGAAACGTTACATTGTCAAGGGCGCAGGGCCGTGGCGAGGCGGACTGCTTGCCGCACCATCTCGGTGACCCGTGCTGTGTCGCCGAGCAGGTCGCGCTGCACCATCCAAGAGCCGCCGACTGCCCGCACCGCCGGCAGGCTGAGGTAGTCAGCCAGGTTGTCCGGGCCGATGCCGCCCGTTGGCATGAAACCAACATCGGTAAATGGCGCTGTCAGGGCCCGGACGGCCGCTGTCCCGCCCGAGCTCTCCGCCGGGAAGAACTTGACGGTGGACAAGCCCATCTCCAAGGCGGCCTGAACCTCGGTCGCGGTGACCGCGCCCGGCAGCACCAGCACGTCGTGCTCCAGGCAGCGCTCGACGACAGCGCGGGAAAGGCCGGGTGACACGATGAACTCGGCGCCGGCCGCAACGGCCTCGTCCACCTGCGCGGGGGTGAACACGGTGCCAGCGCCGACCAGCAGGTCCCCCCTGGCGGCCAATCGGCGCAGCGACTCGAGGCCGGCCGCAGTGCGGAAGGTGACCTCAGCGACGGGCAGACCGCCCGCGACGAGCGCATCACCCAGCGAGTCGGCCGTGCGCGCGTCGTCGATCACGACCACCGGCACCAGCCGGTGGCCCGAGAGCCTGGCCAGGAGCGCTGGATCCTGTACCGGTGTGGACATGGAGCTCAACTCCGTTCAATCGGGGAATCCGGCCAAGGACCGGCTGAGAGTGCTTGTCGCGCTTGCCGGTTCAGTGCAAGGACACGACGGGCGCTGCGTCCATGTCGTCGAAGGATTGGTTCTCGCCGGCCATCGCCCAAACGAAGGAGTAGGCAGCGGTGCCGACACCGGAATGTATCGACCACGACGGCGAGATGACCGCCTGCCGGTCGGCGACCACCAGATGTCTTGTCTCGGTGGGTTCGCCGAGCAGATGGATCACCCGGGCATCGTCCGGTACATCGAAGTACAGGTAGCACTCCGTGCGCCGGTTGTGCGTATGCGCGGGCATCGTGTTCCACATGGATCCCGGGTGCAGCTGGGTGACGCCCATCATGATTTGGCAGGAGCGGATCCCCTTCGGGTGGATGTACTGGTTCAGGGTCCGTCGGTTGCTGGTCAATTGATCACCCAGCTCCAGTGCGTTGCCCTCCCCTTTGAGCACCAGTTGTGTCGGGTAGGTGGTGTGCGCCGGCGCACTGAACAGATAGAACTGCGCGCCTGGGGCGTCCTTGTCATCCACGCCATTGGCGAAGACGACGTCCCGGGTGCCGCGGCCGACATACAGGCAGGCACCGTTCGGCAGGATGTGGGTCTCGCCGCCAGTGGTCACGGTGCCGGTACCGCCGACGTTCACGATTCCCAATTCTCGGTTCGCCAGGAAGAATTCCGCGCGGAGTTCGTCGAACGTCGGCAGCGTCAGTGGTTCGCCGGCGGGTGCCGCCCCGCCGAGCACGACCCGGTCGTGATGGGTGTAGCAGGCGGTGATTTCCCCTGGGATGAAAAGGTTGTCGACGAGGTACTGCGCGCGCAGGTCGGTCGTGTCGAAAGTGCTGAGCTGTTGCGGACTGGTCGCGTAACGCTGGTCCATGAGGGTCTCCAAGGGTGCCGAGTGGTTGGCGGTGAGCGGTGGTATGGGGTTTTTCAGCGAACCAGCCAGCCGCCGTCGACGGGGATGATGGCGCCGTTGAGGTAGTTGGAGGCCGCCGAGGCAAGGAAGACGAACGGGCCTTCCATATCGGCCGGGGTGCCCCAGCGGCCGGCCGGAATGCGGTCCAGGATCGACTTCTCGCGGGCCTGGTCGGAGCGGATCTGTGCGGTGTTGTCGGTCGCCATGTATCCGGGGGCGATGGCGTTGACGTTGACGCCGTGCGCGGCAAGTTCGTTGGCAAAGGCCTTGGTCAGTCCGGCGACCGCGTGCTTGCTCGCGGTATACCCGGGGACCAGAATCCCGCCCTGGAACGAGAGCATCGAGGCGATGTTGATGATCTTCCCACTGCCCTGGGCCACAAAGCGTTTGGCGGCGGCCTGCGAAAGGTGGAAGACCGCGTCCAGGTTGATCGCCAGCACGTCGTCCCAGTCCGAGGGCTGATGTTCCAGCAGAGCTGCCCGCCGGATGATCCCGGCATTGTTGACCAGAATGTCGACCCGTCCGAGCGTGTCGACAACCGACTGCACCGCGTCGTCGAGCTGGGTGGGTGTCGCCCGGATCAGGTCGAGCTCGATGGGGTGCACTCGGCGGCCGAGATCCCTCACCCGCTGGGCGGTTTCCGTCGCTGCGCTCCGGTCGAGCAGCGCCAGGTCGGCTCCCGCTGCCGCGAGCGCAACTGCCGCGCTCTGGCCCAACCCGCGCGACGAACCGGTGACGACGGCAACCTTGCCGTCGAGGCGAAATGATTCGAGAATCACTGGATCTCCTTCAGTAATAGGTGCGGCAGTATTCGGCCAGGCACAGGATGGCCATGGCCTGTCCGTACGGCATCGAGGTGAGCGGGATTTCGCGGTAGAAGTCCAGATCAGATCCCATGCCGGTACCGAACGAGACCTGCTGCAGCTCGCCATCTTCGGAGATATTCTCGACGATCGCCCGGACTGCCCTTTCCGCCGTTGCGGCGTATCGCGCATCGAGATAACCCTTGCGAACCGCTTTGAGAATTCCGTAGGCGATCCCGGCGGTCGCCGAGGCTTCCAGGTACGACGTCGGGTCATCGAGCAAGGTGTGCCACAACCCCGACTTGTCCTGAAGGTGCGCGAGGGTCTCGACCTGGGCGATGAGTACTTCGATCAGGTATCGGCGCACCGGGTCGGTGTCCGGTAGGTCAACCAGTTCGAGGAAATCGGGGATCACCATGGTCACCCACGAGTTCCCGCGGGCCCACCGTGCCTTGGCGAAGTGATGGTTGCCGTCGAAGGACCAACCGTGGAACCACAGTCCGGTGTCGCGATCCATCAGGTAGGTCACGTGGGTCAGGAACTGGAACGTCGCCTCCTGCACGTACCGCGGCCGGTCCAGCACCAGGCCGATCTTGGTCAGCGGCAGGACCGTCATCATGAGCGTGTCGTCCCACATCTGGTGGTGATTTTCCTCGGCGAGCGTGACGTGTTGCATCCCGCCGTGAGGCGTGCGGGGCATGCTGCGCATCGCCCACTCCGCCCAGGTGTCGAGCCACGGCACCATGGTGCGATCGCCGGTCTCCTCGTAGCGGCAGGCCAGGGTGAGGAACGGGGCCATCGTATTGACGTTCTTCGTGGTGCCCTCGGCAAGTCTTGCCGCGAACCAGGAGTCGATGATGTCGCGCATCCCCTGGTCGCCGGTCTGGTTGTAGTACTGCCAGATCCCGTACAGACCGACGCCGTGCGTCCATTCCCACCCTGCCCAACCCTTGGTGTCGATGACCCGCCCGTCGTCCAGGCGGAGCAGGAACTCGCCGGTGGTGTCCTCGATCGAGACCAGGTTGGTGGTCAGGCGCTGGATGAGATCGCGGATGTCATTCCGCGAGACGAATCGCTCTGGAGCCCGGAGCAGCGGACTGTGCTTCACCGGCCACACCTTCGGTGGTGCTGTCGTGTCAGCAGGCATCGATCTTCCTTGATCTTGTCGGTGGATGTGAGGTGCACGTGTGCCACGCCGGCCCTGAGCGGTCAGCGGTGTCACTCGGACGTCGAGGTCGTTGCTGTTGCGCCGGAGGAGGTTTCAGGCGTTGGCGGCCGTGCTGGGCGAGTGCTCAGCGATCGGATCGCGCTGGCCGAGGTCGGCCAGCGCCGTCCCCTTGGTCTCCGGGGTGAAGTATGCGGCGGCCGCGGCGATGACCGCGATGCCGAAGGTGACCGATCCGATCACCAGTGGCACGTTCGTCGACCCGGGGGGAGCAATGGCCGTGAACAGGGTCGGGAAGAGCGACGCGATCGCCAGTCCGACGTTCTGCGAAACGGCGAACCCGGTCACCCGGATACGCATCGGGAACTGCTCCTGGAAGAAGGTTGCGAAGGTAGCGTTCCACATCTGGAACAGCAGACCCTGGACCAGGACGACCATGGCAATGACGAGGAAGAGGTTCTTCTGTTCGACCGTGTACAGGTACAGGCCGGACAGCAGGCCGCCGGCGAGGCCGCCGAAGATCATCAGCGGGCGGCGCCCGATCCGGTCGGAGAGCGCGCCGAAGAGCGGAATGGTAGCCACCGCAACGATATTCGCGATCAGCGTGACCCAGAGCATGTCGCTGGTGGTGAAGCCGATGCCATAGCCCTTCGAGGTCGCGTAGGCCACGCCGAAGACGAGGGTCGCCGAACCGATCACGTTGGTGAAGGTCATCAGAATGCACCGAACGGTTCCCCACGGATGGGTGCGCACGAGATCGATGAACGGCAGCTTGCGCTTGGCCGCGGTCTCGGCCTGGGCAGCAAAGGCCGGCGGCTCCGTCACCTTCCGGCGGATGATGTAGCCGGCCAGGATGACGAAGGCGCTGAGCAGGAACGGGATACGCCAGCCCCAGGTCTGGAACGCTTCGGCGGGGAGGAACGCGGCCAGGGGCAGCAATGCGGCGGTGGCCAGGATGGAGCCCGCTTGGGTGCCCTGCAGGCTGAAGCTGGCGAAGAATCCGCGTCTGGCGTCGGGGGAGTGCTCAACGATCATGGCGCTGGCACCGCCCAGCTCGCCGGCCACGGCGAAGCCCTGGACCACTCGAAGCACCACCAACAGCAACGGCGACAGATAGCCGACCTGTGCGTAGGTGGGTAAGCACCCGACCAGGAACGTCGAAATGCCCATCAGGAACATCGCGAAGACCAGGACGTTCTTCCGGCCGTGCCGGTCGCCCCAGGCACCAAGAACGACAGCCCCGATCGGCCGGGCGAAGTATCCGACCGCGTAGGTCGCGAGCGAGCCGATGAGAGCGATGGTCGCGTTGCCCGTGGGGAAGAAGACCGTCGGGAACACCAGGGCCGCAGACAGTGAATACAGCGCGAAGTCGTAATACTCGAGGGCACTTCCGATCCAACCGCTCATTGCGGCCTTTTTGGGATCGCGCCGTCCGACTTCCTGTTCGGGAACTGCAGTGCTCATGGACACATCTCCTACGTCGACGATGACAGGGGCCGGGACGGGCCCCTCGGGATGGACAACTTTCGTGGCTGACCTGGTCGACCTGTGCTGGGTAGTGGAGCGGCAAGCGCCGTCAGCCAGCTGGTCATGGACCACGATAATTGATCGTTTCAATCTCGTCAAGCATGCGCATTCCCAAATTGTCCGGCGGGTGCAATCGTGGCTGTTGCGATGGCTTTGACCTGCGACGATGAACGACCGCGTTGGTTTGTTGACCGCGACAGCAAGGTGTGTCAGGATTGAAACCATCAAGCCCCTGCTGAATGATGGCCAGGTCGATCGCTCGGTGAGGTCGGGAGCGCAGTAGGTCACGGAAGTGGCCGAGGTCCGCCACCAGCTGACGAGAGCCCAACTGGCGAGCGCCTGACTGACGGGAGCACCGAGCCAGCAGGTTCATCCGGCATACCGAGGATTCACGGCGCCATCCCATCCGGTCGCGCGATTTGAGGAGCCCAGAAATGCGGTCAAGCATTGTCACCATCGGAGAAACAATGGCACTGCTCGGCACCCCCGACCACTGCCTGCTTCGACCCGGTTCTGTCCCGTCGCTCACCATTGGTGGGGCGGAGTCGAACGTCGCAATCGCCGCCACACGTCTGGGTGTGCCAACGACGTGGATCGGCAGAGTCGGCGATGACGATCTCGGTAGCCTTGTGATGCGTGAGCTTCGCGGGCAGGGCGTGCATGTGCTCGCGCACCGGGACCCGGAAGCACCCACCGGTTTGATGGTCAAAGAACACCGTCGCGGCAAGCCTATCCACGTGCGGTATTACCGAAAGCACAGTGCCGGATCACAACTGCGACCCGACGACCTGGACCAGGACGCACTGCGCGCAGCGGATATCGTTCACCTCACGGGCATCACCGCAGCACTGGGCGACACCGCCCGGGCGGCGTTGCGGCACGCCATCGCGGTGGCCCGCGGCGGTGCGGCCACGATCTCCTTCGACGTCAACTATCGGGCGACACTCTGGCCCCCGGCCGTTGCTGCCCCGGTGCTGCGGGAACTCGCCGGTGCCGCCGACATTGTCTTCGCCGGACCGGAGGAAGCCACGTTGCTGCTTACCGGCGGTCTCGACATCGCGGCGAATGACGACCCATGGCGAGCGGCAATGAAGCTCGCGCAACAGGTCTGCGATCTTGGCCCCCGCATCGCCGTCATCAAACTCGGGTCCCTGGGCGCCCTGGCGCTCGTGGACGGAATGATGTACCAGCACCCTATTGTCGCCATCGATCCTGTCGATCCGGTCGGCGCCGGCGATGCGTTCGTCGGCGCGTTTCTGGCGGAGTACGCCAACAAGGCGCCCATCAAAACCTGCCTGTCAAGCGGGGCGAGGATGGGCGCGCTCGTCTGTGCGGTGCCCGGGGACTGGGAGGGCACCCTGGACTGGAGCAGCGGTTCCGGCCGCGACGCCGACTCCGAAGTCCGTCGTTGACGATTGGCCGGGAAGCCGGGCGAGTTGAGTCGTTCCAGTAGGGTGCAGGTGAGGATTGTGCATCTATCTGTGCAGGTCAGCTCCATCACTTGGCACCTGCTTGGGACTTCAAGGCTTGACAAATGAAACGTATTAACGGATCCTCAATCACGAACGCAGTTGAATCTCCAGACAAGGACGTCCACCCATGACTGACACCCACGCTGCCCTATCCGATCTCGATACGTTTGGTATCGAGGTGCCGAGTTGGGCTTATGGGAATTCCGGGACCCGGTTCAAGGTGTTCACCACTGCGGGGACGCCGCGGGATCCGTGGGAGAAGATCGCTGATGCGGCGCAGGTGAATGCGGTGACGGGGTTGGCGCCGAAGGTGTCGATTCATATTCCGTGGGACAAGGTTGATGATTACTCGGCGTTGAGCTCGTACGCCAAGGAGCTCGGGGTCAGTATCGGGTCGGTGAATTCGAACCTGTTCCAGGATGATGATTACCGGTTGGGGTCGTTGACGAACAAGGACCCGAAGATCCGGGCGAAGGCGATCGCGCATCATCTGGAGTGCCTGGATGTGATGCGGGCGACGGGGTCGTTGGATTTGAAGATCTGGTTGCCGGACGGCACGAATTACGCCGGGCAGGACTCGCTGGCCGGCCGGCAGGACCGGTTGGCCGAATCCCTGGCCGAGATTTACGCGGCGATGGATGACGATCAGCGGTTGTTGTTGGAGTACAAGATTTTCGAGCCGTATTTCTACACGATGGACGTCCCGGACTGGGGCACGTCGTTGTTGCATTGTTTGGCGTTGGGGGAGCGGGCGAAGGTGATCCTGGATACCGGGCATCATGCGCAGTCCACGAACATCGAGTTCATCGTGATGCAGCTGGTGCGGCAGGGCCGGTTGGGGGCGTTTGATTTCAATTCCCGGTACAACGCCGATGACGACCTGATCGTGGGGTCGGCCGATCCGTTCCAGTTGTTCCGGATCATGTTCGAGATCACCGAGGCGAAGGCGCACCTGCCCGGGTCCGGGGTGAATTTCATGTTGGATCAGTGTCACAACATCGAGGAGAAGATCCCCGGGCAGATCCGGTCGGTGATGAATGTGCAGGCCGCGACCGCGAAGGCGTTGCTGGTCGATCAGGACGCCCTGCACGCGGCGCAGGCGGCGGGGGACATCCTGGGTGCGCATGGGGTGTTGATGGACGCCTACGAGACCGATGTGCGGGGGATGCTGGCCGATCGGCGGGAGAACCTTGGCTTGCCGCGGGATCCGTTGCGGGCGTTCGCCGAGTCCGGGTACGCCGCGAAGGTCGCCGCCGACCGGGTCGGCGGCACCCAGGCCAGCTGGGGCGCCTGACCACGGAGTCTTCTACCTCAGGACCTTTCACCACAGCAATGTGCTCGACCGCCCGACCCCTTCCTTTTCGACACTCTGGAGATGACTTTCGTGAGCGAGACCAACACCACAGCAGCTGATCTCATTGCCCGGTCCAACCGACTCGGTGCCGACCCGCGGAACACCAACTATGCCGGTGGGAACACCTCCGCCAAGGGCACCGAGATCGATCCGGTGACCGGTGAGCCGGTGGAGTTGTTGTGGGTCAAGGGATCCGGCGGCGACCTCGGCACCCTGAAGGCGGCGAACCTGGCGGTGCTGCGGCTGGACCGGCTCCGGGCCCTGGTCGACGTCTATCCCGGGATCGACCGGGAGGACGAGATGGTCGCCGCGTTCGACTACTGCCTGCACGGCAAGGGCGGCGCCGCCCCGTCGATCGACACCGCGATGCACGGCCTGGTCGACGCCCCGCACGTGGATCATCTGCACCCGGATTCCGGGATCGCGCTGGCCACCGCGGTCGACGGGGAAGAACTGACCCGCAAGGCCTTCGGTGACCGGGTGGTCTGGGTGCCGTGGCGGCGCCCAGGGTTCCAGCTCGGTCTGGACATCGCGGCGATCAAGGCCGGCGAACCCGCAGGCCATCGGCTGCATCCTGGGCGGGCACGGCATCACCGCCTGGGGCGACACCTGCGAGCAGGCCGAGCAGAATTCGCTGGAGATCATCCGCACCGCGGAGAAGTACCTGCGGACAACGGTACTGCCGAACCGTTCGGCACGGTCGTCCCGGGCTACGAGGCCCTGCCGGAGGCCGAGCGGCGGGCCAGAGCCGCCGCGTTGGCGCCGACGATCCGCGGGATCGCCTCGGCCGACCGGCCGCAGGTCGGGCACTTCACCGACTCGACCGTGGTGCTGGAGTTCCTGTCCCGGGAGAAGCTCGCTGCGCTGGCGGAGTTGGGCACGTCCTGCCCGGACCACTTCCTGCGGACCAAGGTCAAACCGCTCGTCGTCGACCTCCCCGCGTCGGCGTCGGTGGAGGAGATCAAGGCCCGGTTGGTCGACCTGCACCAGGCCTACCGCAAGGATTACCAGGGCTATTACGACCGCAACGCCACCCCCGATTCACCGGCTATCCGGGGTGCGGACCCGGCGATCGTCCTCGTCCCAGGGGTCGGGATGTTCTCCTTCGGCAAGGACAAGCAAACCGCCCGGGTCGCCGGCGAGTTCTACGTCAACGCGATCAACGTGATGCGCGGCGCCGAATCCGTCTCCACCTACCAACCCATCTCGGAGGCGGAGAAGTTCGCCATCGAATACTGGGCCCTGGAAGAGGCCAAGCTGCAACGCATGCCGAAACCCAAGGCCCTGGCCACCCGGGTCGCCGTCGTCACCGGCGCCGGGTCCGGCATCGGCAAGGCCATCGCCACTCGGATCGCCGCCGAGGGCGGCTGCGTCGTCATCGCCGACCTCAACCTGGACAACGCCCAGGCCGTCGCCGACGAACTCGGCGGCCCCGACACGGCAATCGCCGTCAAGGCCGACGTGTCCGACGAGCAGGGTGTTGCGGACATGTTCGCCGCCGCGGCCCTCGCGTTCGGCGGGGCGGACCTGGTGGTCAACAACGCCGGTCTCTCGTTGTCCAAGCCGCTGCTGGAGACCACCGTCAAGGACTGGGACCTGCAACACAACGTGATGGCCAAGGGCTCCTTCCTGGTCTCCCGGGAAGCAGCCAGGGTGATGATCGAGCAGCAACTCGGCGGCGACATCATCTACATCTCCTCCAAGAACAGCGTGTTCGCGGGACCGAACAACATCGCCTACTCCGCCACCAAGGCCGACCAGGCCCACCAGGTCCGGCTGCTGGCCGCCGAACTCGGGCAATACGGGGTCCGGGTGAACGGCATCAACCCGGACGGTGTCGTCCGCGGCTCCGGGATCTTCGCCGCCGGCTGGGGCGCCTCCAGGGCCGCCGTCTACGGGGTCAAGGAAGAAGACCTCGGCGCCTACTACGCCAAGCGCACCCTGCTCGGCAAAGAGGTCCTTCCCGAGCACATCGGCGACGCCGTCTTCGCCCTCACCGCCGGCGACCTCTCCCAGACCACCGGCCTGCACATCCCCGTCGATTCCGGCGTCGCCGCCGCCTTCCTGCGATGACCGCGGGGCCAGCCGGGCACCGGACCGGTACTGAGATCAGTTTGGGCGCGGTTGATCTCGGTGCCTCCAGTGGCCGCGTCATCCATGGTCGGGTCGGCCCAGGGGTGCTGCGCATGCAGGAGGTCAGCCGGTTCCGCAACGGCCCGGTCGCCCTCCCCGATGGCCTCTACTGGGATGTTCTCGGCCTGTACCAGGACGTCATACTGGGCCTGCGGGACGCCGCGCGCATCGACAACGACCTGCAGGGCGTGGCCATCGATACCTGGGCCGTTGACTATGGCGTGGTCGATGCCGGCGGCGCACTGGTCGCCAACCCCCGGCACTACCGGGACCCGCGGACCGCCCCGCTCGTCAACGCCGTGCACGCCGCGGTTCCCGCCGACAAGCTTTACAGCATCAACGGTCTGCAGTACCTGCCGTTCAACACCGTGTACCAGTTCGCCGCCGACCCGCGGATCCACGAACCCGGGGCACAGGCGCTGCTGATCCCGGACCTGCTCGGCTATTGGCTCACTGGGCAGCGGGTCGCCGAAGAGACCAACGCCTCCACCACCGGGTTGCTCGATGCCCGCACGGGGCAATGGTCCGGGGAACTCATGGACACTCTCGGCCTGCCAACCGGTTTGCTGCCCGACGTGGTGCCGCCGGGCACCCTCATCGGTGAACTCACCGGAGCGGTTCGGGGGCAGATCGGCACGGACCGGCCGCTCGCGCTGAGCACGGTCGGATCGCACGACACCGCCTCCGCCATCGTCGGTATACCGGCCGAAACCCCGGACTTCGCCTACATCTCCTGCGGCACCTGGGGTCTCGTCGGCGTCGAACTCGATCACCCGGTGCTGACCGAGGAGAGCAGGGCGGCAAACTTCACCAACGAACGCGGTGTCGATGGCACCATCCGGTACCTGCGGAACGTCATGGGTCTGTGGTTGTTGTCGGAAACCCTGCGCACCTGGGAGCTGCTGGGAGCGACGGTGAGCCTCTCCGGGCTGATCGCGATGGCCGCGGACGTCCCCCCGGGCGGGCCCACATTCGACCCGGACGCACCGCAGTTCCTGCCACCCGGGGACATGCCGGCCCGGATCGCCGACGCATGCAGGGCCACCGGGCAGCGCCCGCCGCAGACCCGGCCCGAGATCGTCCGCTGCATCCTGGACAGCCTCGCAGTCACCTTCGCGGCGAGAATCGCTGATGCCCAGCGGCTTTCCGGGCAGCGGATCGAGGTCATCCACATCGTCGGCGGCGGCTCGCAGAATCGGTTGCTGTGCCAGCTCGTTGCCGACGCTGCGGGGTTGCCCGTCATCGCCGGACCGGTGGAGGCCACCGCTCTGGGTAATCTGCTGGTGCAGGGCCGGACCCACGGCGCCCTCACCGGCGACCTGTGGGACTTGCGGGCGCAGCTCCGCGGCACCACCCAGACCCGCGTCTTCCAGCCTCACGCGACCGACGTCCCGGCGTTGGACCGCGGCTGAGCGAGGCGCCATCGGTGATGATGCGCCGGATATTCACATCAGAATTCGAATTCTTCTTCCAGGTTCTGACCGATCGACTTCTCGATGTCGTTGATGAGCTCCACGCGCTCCCATTGCGGGATGGTCCGTATCCCATTCCGCAGTTCTGTGATCATCGCCTGCTGCTCGGGTTCCAAGGCCAGCGGATAGGTCGTCCTGATTGTCTCGAAGATCTCGCGCTCTGCGGGATCTTCCTCGAGGTTTTCGGGTGCCACGCGAGTACTCCTCAGGTTCGGGTCGTCGTCCGGACGGCCGAATGGTGGTTCGACGTCGTCATAGATGCGGGCTGCGGCCAGCAACCCGTCCGATCCACGTTCGTAAACGGCCAGCCCCGCTTGCGGTGTGAGGCTGTGGCTGCCCCAGCGGAAGCAGTTGTATTCCATCGCGCAGCGAAGTCCGTCGTCGGTGATGGCACATTTTTCCAGGCCGATGCCGCCTGCGCTGAATTGCCAGGCGAAGAAGGACTGCAATTCGACGCTCCCGCTGTGCATCGGGTGCGAGCCGACGGGTTCACGAACATAACCGTCGGGCGCGAAGCTGCTCACCGCGGTCTGCGTGTCACCGGCTTCCAGTGCCGCGAGGTAGCGGCCGACGACGTCACCAGGGTTCAGGTCCCGAGGATCGAGAATCGGTCCCCTGACGGAGCGTCGCCCGTCCACCGGCCATCTGCTGCAGTAGGTGCGGAACACCACGGACAGATCGTCGGGGGATTCGGCGACGACCGCGACCGGCCAGGCGAGTTCCCGGCCGTCGGAATCCAGGTGCACCAGCAGTTCCACCACCGCACGTCCTGGAACGCAGGTTGCGGCAACTGTTTCCGTCCTCACCTGGCGTTCGGCGAAGAAGGTTCGATTCTGCAGCACAAACCGCCGAAGCTTCCGGTGCCCACGGATCTCGCCGGCCTTGGGGTCGTAGACGCTCACCGTGCCCGGCCAGGTGCTTTCCAGCACGCGCGGGTCGCCGTTGCGCAGGGCGGTGAAGTACTGCCCGACAGGATCCGCCAGGCCTGCTGTCCGGGTTTGCTTTCGGGCAAGTTCCACTGCACTGAAGAATTCCGGAAACCACGGCATCCCAGCTCCTCCTATGGTCAGCCGACGAACTGCTGGCCACCGTCGATGTCGTACGTCGCCCCCGTCAGCGCGGTATTGGTCATGATGTGCACGGCAAGCGCCGCGATGTCGGCCGGGCCAATGACCCGGCCGATGGGGAGCGTCGCGCGCAGTTCATCTCGTCTGGCGTCGAGTGCGTCGCCGAGGAGCGAGGCCGACAGCGGGGTGTCGACGAAGCCGGCGGCGATGAGATTCACCCGAACCGGGGCCAGCGCCAGTGCCAGCGCCGCGGTGAACGGCGGGAGCACCGCTGTCGCGACGGGCATGATGCCGAGTTCGCGCCTGATCCGCCGGCCGCCGGTGCCGCCGATCAGGAGCAGGGTGCCGCCGGGCCGCATCTTGCCTGCGGTGCTCCGGGCAACCTCGAGCGCCAGCACCGCATGGTCGGTGATCGCGGCCCGCACCTGGTCGGGATCCATCTCGAGTAGCTGCCCGTAATGTGGGCCACCGGCGGTGATCATGATGTGGTCGATCGGACCAGCGAGCTCGTCGAGGAAGCGCTTGAGGGCATCCGGGTCATTGGCGTCGAAGGCCGCGGTGCTCCGGGCGTCAAGTTCGAGCGCAGCTCGCCGCAGACGCTCCGGGTCACGGCCGGTGAGAACGACGTCGGCCCCCTCGTTGCGGGCCGTCCGCGCGGTTTCACGACCGATTCCGGCACTGCCGCCGATGATCACGACAGTCTGACCGAGCAGGTTCGGTTCGTGGCGCGTCGATGTCGCAGTGGACTGGAGTGGGTTCATCTTGATGCGATTCTCTCCGGTGAAGTGATTGGGGTGGGCCGGGTCTCGGTCGGTTCAGGCATAGGATTTGGCTCGCCCCCTGGCCGTGCCGATCTCGCTGCGAAGGACCTGGACGGCCCCGAGGTAGATCTCGGAGAACGTCGGGAACGGCTGAATTGTGTCCGCCAGCACGTCAAGTGGAACCCTCGCGCGGATGGCGAGGGTCGCCTGCTGGAGCCATTCGCCGGCCTCGGGCCCGAGAGCGTAGGCACCGATGAGGAATTCACCGTCGCTGAGCAATGTGAGGAAGCCGTTGGACTCGGCGTACGCGTGGGTGTAAGTGGCGGTCTTCGCCACCTCTGACACCAGCGCGGTCGCGTGGAACGCCGCCTCGGTGGCCCCGACGGCGGCCGCCTGCGGGTCGGTATAGGTGACGCGCGGGACGGCCTCGTAATGCGCCTCGCGCGGTTCGCCGAGGATATTGGCCGCAACAACCCGGCCCTGGTACTTGCCAACGTGTGTCAGCGGCCAGATGCCGGTCACGTCCCCAATCGCCCAGAGCCGTTCACCCGCGCGGAGTTGTGCGTCGACAGGAACGCCATGACCGTCGGCCACGATGTCGACCGTCTCCAGCCCGATGTCGGCGACCCGGGGGCGCCGGCCGGTGGCCACCAGGACGCGGTCGCCACGGACAGGGCCGGCGTTGTCAAGATCGAGGACGTAGTCGTCGCCGTCGCGTCGGGCACCGGTGACATGTGCGCCCAGGACGAGCTCGATGCCGTCCCGGCGCAGAATTTCGCCGAGCGCCTTGCCGAGCGCTTCGGGCTCGCGCGGTAGCACCCGGTCAGCACCGGCGACCAGGACCACCTCGCCACCGAGACGCCGGACGGCCTGAGCCATCTCGACACCGACCGGTCCGCCACCGATGATCAGCAGACGGCGGGGCACGGCCTTCATGCCGGTGACCTCGCGATTGGTCCAGATGCCGTCGAGCTCGCGCAGTCCTGGAATTGGCGGGATGAAAGCGTCTGCGCCACAGGCCAGGACGACGTGCTCGGCAGTGTGGCGGACGCCGTTCACCTCAACCGTCCCGGTGCCGGCGAGCCGCCCGCTGCCCCGCAGCAGATCAATTCCTTGTTCCGCCAGCCAACGTTGCTGTCCGGCATCGGAGTAATTGGAGACCATGAAATCCCGCCAGGCGAGCGCAGCATCGACGTCGACCGTTGCCTGCCCGGCGGCCTCGCGCGCGGCGTGCACGGCCTCGCCCGGGCGCAACAACGACTTCGACGGGATGCATGCCCAATAAGAGCATTCGCCGCCGACCAGTTCGCGCTCGACGATGGCCACCCGCAGACCGCCCCTGGCCAGCGCGCCGGCGCAATGCTCACCCGGTGAACCGCCGCCGACGACGATGACGTCATAGTCAGTGCTCATACCAACCTCCACTACCGTTCCGATCAGGCATGTTTCATCCGCGGCCGTGCCGAATTGCGCCCGCGGCCCCGCCGGTGGGACCAGGAGCTTCCTGCCAACAATCTGTCCTCAGCAGGGCGGCGATCGCACCCGTGCATGCCCTGGTCCGAGCCCGGGCGGCCCGGTCCTCTGCGATGAAGTGGTCAGTGGCCGATGGAGCTGTATCGCTGTCTGACAAACTGCGGTCAGACGGATCTATCCGTCTGCGGGTCCGGGTTGCGGGACGGGAGGGCATCGTGCAGCCCCATGCGTGAGCGGATCCCGAGCTTGCTGAACACTTTCTTGAGGTGCCACTCGACGGTGCGGGGGCTCAGGAAAAGCCGTTCACCGATATCCGGGTTCGACAGCCCGGCGCGCGCAAGGGACGCGATCTGCCACTCCTGCGGCGTCAGCTTGTCGAAAGATTCGACCCCGCGTTTGCGGACCGTTTCACCCGTCGCCAGCAGTTCGCGGCGGGCGCGCGCGGCGAAAGCCTCGATTCCCATTCTCAGAAACTCGTCATGCGCGATGCGCAACTGCGTTCGCGCGTGGACCCGCCTCCCCTCCCGGCGCAGCCATTCGCCGTAGAGCAGATGGGCCCGTGCATGCTCGCCCCGGACGCGGGTACGACCGAGCCGTTCGATGGCTTCCTGATAGAGCGGCTCCGCGTCGTCGGATTCGGTGAGCAGCGCGCGGCTGCGCGCTTCGATGCCAAGACCCCAGTCGGATTGGCTAGGGCCCGTGATCTCGACGAGCCGCTCGAGCGCCTCGCGGGCGGGTCGCGGTTGGCCGCTGCGGACCGCGGCCTCGATGAATTCCGGCAACGTGACGTTGAGCGGCCAGTCGAGCCGCCGCGGAGGGTCGATCACCAGCCGGGCTGCGGCCAGTGCCTCTGCGTAGTTGCCGAGTCCGTTGCGCAGCAACGCAGTGACCCAATGACAGGTGGTGACGCCGATGCCTTCTCCGCGCGGCACGACCTCGGCCAGTGTGGCATCGACAAGCGGTACCAGATCGTTCTCCCGGCCACGCCAGGCGGCGAGGATCAAGGCCCCGTACGGCGCGAGTTGGCTGCCGGTAGCTTCGGTGGCGATGGCGACTTCGTCGATCATGGTGGCAGCCGTCGCGAGTTCGCCGGCATAGATCTGCGCCACGATCACCGCGCTGAAGGCGAGCGGTAGAACGGCAAGAGCGCCGCTTTCGCGCACCAGCCGGAGCTGGCGGTCGGCGAACGTCAGCCAGGTGTCGTGGTCGAACAGTTCCTGGGCTGCTTCTTCGGCGAGCCACAGCCAGCGAAACCCGCCGTGTGCGGTGATGTCTCCGTCGCGAAACTCGCGCAGAGCCTCCTGTAGCAGGGGCGCCGCCGCGTGGTGCCCCTGCGTGATCATCATGGCCAGGCCGTCGAGCAGGAGGTCGGGTGCGCGCGGTGATGGTGATGGGGGCGCAGCGCGCGCAGCCTCCGCGACCTGCTGAGCCACACCGGGGGTCAGCTGGCCGGCGAACTGGGCCGCCGTCAGCGCGTCCAGGTAGGTCTCACGGGCAAGGGTGATGTCGAGCGACTCCAACTGTTTGGCCGCCGCGAGTAGCAGCGGGGAGCTTCGCTGCCACGATTCGTGGTGAACGCGATCTCGGCTCGTAGCACCTGGGCTTCGGCGCGCTGAAGTGGTGCCAGCGGTCCGGCCTGCGCACTGGCCAACAGTGCGAGTGCTGCTTCGGGTGCGCCGGCCGCATGCTGGGCTTGTGCAGCGGCGAGCGCGCGTCGGGATCGGCCAGCAGCATCGGCGGTCAACGTGGCCGCCCGTTCGAGGAATGCCGCCGCGGACGCGAGGCCGCCGCGTGTTTGCGCGCGACCCGCGGAGAGTTCCAGTGCTGCAGCCACTTTCTCGTCCGGGCCGGAGGTCGCCAACGCGCGATGCCAGGCACGGCGATCGGCATCGAGCTCCGGATCGCTGACCGATGCCAGCGCCTCATGTGCGCGCTGGCGCTCGGGCAGCGACGCCGCCCGATAGACAGCAGAACGCACCAGCGGGTGGCGGAAGCGAACATGGGCCCCGATCTCCAACAACTCAGCGTCCTGAGCGGGTGCGAGCGCGTCGTCGGTGATCCTGAGCTTGCGCGCGGCCCGCCAGACGAGGGTCGCGTCGCCGACCGGATCGGCGGCGGCCAGCAGGATCAGCCGCCGCGTTGCTGGTGGCAGGGCATCGACGCGCTGCGCGTACTGATCCTGGATGCGACCGGGGAGATCCACCGGGATCAGCAACTCGAAACCGCCGGCCAACTCGGCAGTACTCATCTGTTGCGGCAGTTCCAGCAGCGCCAGCGGATTGCCCCTGGTCTCGGCAATAACCCGGTCCCGAACGCGATTGTCCATGCGGCCCTGCACCGCTCGGGTGAGCAGTGCCCGCGCGGCATCGTCATCCAGCCCGGTGAGCGGCAACTCGGGCAGGCCGTCGAAGTAACTGGTGGTGTGTGGCGTGCGAATGGCGAAAACGATTCCCACAGAGTCGGCGAGCAGCCGCCGCCCGACGAATCCCAGGATCTGGCTCGACGCACCGTCGAGCCACTGTGCGTCCTCGACGAGACAGAGCAGTGGTCGCTCCTCGGCCACGGCCGATAGCAGTCCGAGCACGGCAAGACCGACCAGGAAGCGGTCGGCGGGTTGCCCGGGTGCCAGGCCAAGCGCGACGCGTAACGCGTTCTGCTGAGGGTCCGGGAGCTTGTCGAGCCCGCCGATTATCGGCGTACAGAGCTGATGCAGCGCGGCGAAGGGCAGCTCCATCTCGGCCTCGACGCCCGTGATGCGGACGACCCGAAAACCTGCGGCCTGCCGGGCGAAGTAGTGCAGGAGAGTGGTTTTTCCGATGCCCGCCTCGCCCCGCAGGACCAGGGCCGCGCTCTGGCCCTCGCGGATGTTCGTCAACAGCCGATCGAACGCCCTGCGCTCGCCAGCTCGGCCCAGCAACACAGGCGGTCGGCCCGAAGCCATGGAACAGAGCCTATCGACCAGGGCAAGGGCCCGGGATTCCACTGGTTCGGCAACCGGCGAGACCGACTCACAATCGGTCTGTGCCTGGTTCGACCGACACCGTCCCCGCCAACACCGTGGCGATCGTCACCGGTGGTTCGACCGGTTGCGGCCGCGAATTCTCGCGTGCCCTCGCCGGTCGGGGCTACGCCGTTGTTGTTGTCTACCTGGACGATCAAAGCGGAGCCGAAGACGTCGTCGATGGAATCGTCGGGACGAACGGTTCGGCGTTTGCGGTTCGCGCCGATGTCACCGATGGGCTCGACGTCGAACGCCTCTTCAGCGAAACCATCGCCGCGTTCGGCGGCGTCGACGTCATCGTGCATGCCGATCCGGGGGCCGTCCGGGCTGTCATCGCGCAGGCGGAATGCCGACTCCGCGATGGCGGTGCGATTGTCACCATCGGCATCTCCGACGTCCTGACACCTCCGCTGGTCAATCGGCTGCGTGCGCGTGGCATCGCGATCGTCGGGCCGGAACCAGGACTCGAACCACCGGGACCACAGTCGACAGGATTGCGAGGTGACATCGCCGGTTACCTGGCGATTCTCGACCGGTTGAGGCCCGGTCCCGGGGATCGGCCCTAGGAGGAGGACACATCCTTTCAAGAGGCGGACAGAATCTGTCCGCCTTTGGTGGAAGCGTCTGGCGTATGAAAATCACCCTCTTGCAACCGGCCGGGCTCGTTGCCAGCCCGGCATTCAGCCACGTCGCCATCGTGCCGGCTGGCGCGACGACGATCTATGTCGGCGGGCAGAACGGCGTCGACGCCACCGGCTCAGTTGTTTCCAGCGGTATTGCCGAGCAATCGACCCAGGCGATCGACAACGCTGTGGTCGCGCTCGAAGCGGCCGGTGCCTCCCTCGCCGACGTCGTGCAATGGACGGTGCTGATCGCAGCGGACGCCGACCTCGGAGCTGCCTACGGCGCCATCGCCCCCAGGCTCGTCAATTCCGGGGCCCCGCCGCTCGTCACCGCCGCCAGGGTCGCCGGTCTCGGTGTGCCGGGCGCCCTCATCGAGGTGAGTGCGATCGCTGCCGTGCTGCCGAACTGAGGTTTCCTGGCGACACCAGGGCGCCGACCCGGGTGTCTACTGGTGCGATCCGGACGTCGACTGGGCAGTGTCGCCGCTGTCAGCGACACCACCCTGGAGGCGGCCATGAGTAGCACCGATATCCGCAGCGATGAGGCGACCACCGACGTGGCCGTTGGACGGGCCGACCTGAAGTTCGAGGCTGTCGTCATTCCCGTTTCGGACGTCGATCGCGCAAAGGCGTTCTATGCGAATCTCGGGTGGCGGCTCGACGCCGATTTCGCGTTCGACAACGGGTTTCGGGTCGTCCAGTTCACGCCGCCCGGCTCTGGATGCTCAGTGCAATTCGGCGCGAACATCACCACGGCGGCGGCGGGTTCGGCACAGGGCCTCTATCTGATCGTGTCCGACATCGAGGCGGCCCGGAGCGAGCTCGCCGCCGACGGCGTTGAGATCAGTGAGGTGTTCCACCCGGGAACGCCAGGTGCACAGTTCCCCGCCGGCGGGTCGGGCGGCCGAGAGGCGGGGCGGTCACCGGAAAATGCCAGCTATGGCTCCTTTGCCGATTTCGCCGACCCCGACGGAAATCGCTGGCTGTTGCAGGAGATCACGGCACGTTTGCCCGGTCGCGTCGATTCCGATGAGACATCATTCGCGTCGGTGACCGATCTGTCGAATGCGTTGCGACGAGCGGCGGCGGCCCACGGAGAACATGAGGCGCGGACCGGGCAGCCGGACGAGAACTGGCCGGAATGGTATTCGGCGTACATGGTGGCCGAACAGGCCGGCAAAGAACTGCCGTTGTGAACCGATGACGGCAGCTGGAGGATCCCATGCGTCCAGACATCATCCCCGGCGGGACGTTTCCCGATTACTCATTGCCCGATCACACCGGCATCATTCGCCGGCTCAGCGAGTTACAGGGCCGAGATCCGTTGATCCTGATGCTGTCCCGCGGTCATTACTGCCCCAAGGAACACCAGCAGCACCACGATTTGGCGGCCTTCCAGTCCAGGGTCGCGGTGGCCTACACCCAAATGGTCACCATTTCCACCGATGAACACCACACCCTGCAGGAATTCCGGGCGGCGGTCGGAGCGCAGTGGACCTTTCTGTCCGACCCCGGACGGACGATTCAACGGGAACTCGACATCGCTGAATACACCGACCCGGAGCACAACCCGATGGTCCCGCACACTCTGGTGCTCAAGCCCGGCCTGATCATCCACAGCATCTACAACGGCTACTGGTTCTGGGGCCGCCCATCCGTCGACGACCTCTGGCATGACCTCCGCGCCGCAACGGCGGAAATTCGACCCGACTGGGATCTGGACGCACCGGGCCTCCGCCAGGCCTGGTCCGCCGGTGACCACTCGCAATTCCACGGCTGGGACCGACGCGCCGGTCGGGGGACCGCCGGGCTACAGGTCGATGGCGAGGTCGGCAAGCGGGGTTGAGCAGCAGATGAGGACGTTTCCGTCGGCCGGTGGGTCGATCGGTTGCGGGTCATATTCGACCGAACCGGTGAGCAGGCCGACCTCGCACGTGTGACAGATCCCGGTGCGACAGGACCATCGGGTCGGTATGTCGCAGGCTTCGGCAAATTCCAGCAGGCTGGACATGTCCGCTCGCCACGGCACTGTAAGGCCGCTGCGGATGAAGGTCACCGGCCGCCCGGTGCCCACGTTCCCGGCTGGGGGATGGGGCGGGGTGGTCGGGCCAGCGGCAATGCCCGGGGTCATGGCAGGGCCGGCGCCGAACGCCTCGGTCCGCACCTGGGCTGGTCCCAGCCCGAGATCCACCAGTGCGGAGGTGATGTCAGCCATGAACAAATCAGGCCCGCACAGGTAGGCGCTGGCATCTCGCGGCAGGTCGAGCTGCGCCAGCAGTTCGGCGTTCACCCGGCCGCGGTGGGTGTAGTCCGTGCCGAGTTGATCGGCCGGCAGCGGTGCGCTGTAACAGATTTCGGCTCTGCCGTCGGCTAGCTCGGCAAGCAGTTCGCGCGCTTCAACCGCGAAGGGATGCTCGGTGGAATTGCGCGCCCCGTGCAGCCACCAGACGGATCGGCTCGATCTGGTTGCGGCCAACGCGGACAGGATCGCCAGGAGCGGGGTGACACCGATTCCGGCGGAAATCAACAGGACCGGGTTATTGCCGTCCGTCAGGAAGAAATTGCCACGTGGGGCGGCAACGTCCACGAGTTCCCCGGCCTGCAGCTTGGTGTGGACGTAGTTGCTGACGGCGCCGCCCGGTTCACGCTTGATGCTGACCCGGTAGTCCGGCGACCCGGGTGCACTCGACAGCGAATAGCTGCGGGTCGCACTGGATCCCGGGTCGCCCAGCGAGAGGCGCAGCGCGACGAACTGCCCCGGCAGGGCGGGTGGCAACGGCAGGCCGTCAACCGATGCCAACCGAAGAGAGGTGACGGTGTCGCTTTCCGGGTCGATGGCGACCACCCGCAGGGGACGGAACCCAGGCCACGAGATCGGCGGTGCGCCGGCGGCTTCGGTCAGTCCGACGTTCCCTGTTGTCCCCGCCTTCTCCGCGAGCATCGACATGAAGGATTGCTGCCACCCCGGGCTCAGCGCGCTGATGCCTACGGCACGACCCATCGCAGCACGATCGTGCCCGGGGAGGTACAGCAGCGCGTCGATGGCGGCGACCGTCATCCGACCCGGGCCGGATGCCACCTTGACAATGGGATCGCCGGCCCGGATGAGGCCCTCTCGCAGGACGCGCAGGTAGAAACCGGGTCGCCGGTGGCTGACCAGCAGCGCGGGCAATTGTGGCTCGCCCAGTCGCATGCCGACCCGGTAGCAGGTGACCCGAGGTTGACTCACCTCGAACAGCGCCTGACCGATCTCGTAGCGGTCACCGATGCAGACCTCGTCGTCGGAAAGCCCGTCGACCGTGAAGTTCTCGCCGAATTGGCCGTATTCGAGGTCGTCCCGACCGAGCTCGACCCGCCAGTGGTCGTACGACGCGAGTTGGTAGACCAGCACCGCCCGGTGCGGCCCGCCATGACCACCGAGATCCCCTTGGCCGTCGCCGTCGATGTTCAGTGTCCTGACCATCTGTGGCCCCTCGACCGGGTACTTCCACACTCCGGTATGCACCGTCCGGTCGTGCCATGACACGTCCTTGGGCAGGCCAACGTTCACCGCAAGCAATCGACCCGCCGATGATCGACCGCCTTCGACATCTGCAGCAAACGTTGGCCCGAGCAAGACGAAATCCGCCTCCTTCAACCGTCCAGTCGCAGGGCGGCACCGAATCCTGCTCGGTGCGCTAGCGCTAGTAGTTTGGCCCTCGGCGGGTGGGTTGTCACGACCGTTCTGAGGTGACGTGTCGGGCAGTGGTCGCTCAGGGCTTGAGCACGACCTTGATGCAGCCGTCGGTCTTCTCCTGGAAGGTCTTGTAGGCCTTGGGCGCCTCGTCGATCGGACACGGCGTGGGTGGTCAGATCCAGCACGCCCAGCGGGTCGGCGGAGTCCTCGACCAGCGGCAGGATGTCGTCCACCCACTTCTTGACGTTGCACTGGCCCATCCGCAGCTGCGACCTGCTTGTCGAACAGGTCCATCATCGGCATCGGATCGGCGGAGCCGCCGTAGACGCCGCTGATCGAGACGGTTCCGCCGCGCCGCACCGCGCCGATCGCGTTGTGCAGGGCGGTCAACCGGTCGACGCCGACATTCTCGATCAGCTTGTGCGACAACGCATCCGGCAGTATTCCGGCGGCTGCCTGGGCGAACTTGCCGACACTGGCGCCGACGCCGCCGTGCGCCTCCATGCCGACAGCGTCGATGACGCCGTGCGCGCCGTAGCCACCGGTCATCTCCAGCACTGCGGCGGGCACGTCGTCGATGCCGGTCGGGATCAACTGTTTCGATGCCGTGCCTGGCGGCCATCGCCCGGCGCTCGGGCACCGGGTCGATGCCGATCACCCGGTGGCCGAGATGCCGGCCGATCCGGGTGGCGAACTGCCCGACCGGGCCGAGGCCGAAGACAACCAGTGTGCCGCCGTCGGGGACGTTCGCGTACTGCACGGCCTGCCATGCGGTCGGCAGAATGTCGGACAGGAACAGGTAACGCTCGTCAGGGCCGTCCGGGCTGACCTTGATCGGCCCGTACTGCGCCTGCGGCACCCGGAGGTACTCGGCCTGCCCACCGGGCACCGACCCGTACAGAGAGGTGTAGCCGAACAGCGCGGCACCCTTGCTTCTGGTGACGTCACCTGGGTGGTCTCGCACTGCGACTGCAGTCCCTCCCGGCACATCACGCAGTGGCCGCAGGAGATGTTGAACGGCACCACCACCCGGTCACCGGGCTTGATCTGCGTGACCGCGGAGCCGACCTCCTGCACGATGCCCATCGGCTCGTGGCCGAGGATGTCGCCGGCCGTCATGTACGGGCCGAGCACCTCGTACAGGTGCAGGTCGGAGCCGCAGATCGCCGTCGAGGTGATCTTGACGATGGCGTCGGTCGGCTCCTGGATGGTCGGATCGGGCACCTCGTCCACCCGGACGTCGCGCTTGCCCTGCCAGGTCACTGCCTTCATGGTGAATCTCCTGTCGTCGAACCTGCTGCGCGGGGCCGGCTCGTTCGGCGGCCGCGCCGGGATGGCCGGCGCATCGGGATCACTGCGGCCGGGCCACTCCGTCAGGTGCTGATGCAGTACCCCGGCGAACTGAACGGAAACCGCGGGCCGGGTTTCGCGGCTGGCCAACCGGGCTACTGGAACGGCGTCACGGACGCCGCGCAGGCGACACCGGACCCGGAATCAGAGTAAGGAACGGTGGCCCGCTTGACGGTCGACGAAGGCACCCGGCGACGGGTCGGTGATCATCATTGGCGCGTCCAGTGGGATCGGCCGGTCGACCGCCCGCGCGCTCAGCGGCCAGGGCTGGAATGTCGTGCTGGCCTCCCGGTCCGCGACCGCACTGGCCGCCGTCGAGCGGGAATGCAGCCGATTCGGTGTCGAAACACTGGTCGTGCCAACCGATGTGGGTGACGGCGCAGCCGTTGATGCGCTGTTCGACGCGGCCGCGGCGCGGTTCGGCCGGATCGACGCCGTGGTGAACACCGCGGCTGCGGTCGGCTACGGCCGGTTCGAGGACGTCCCGGCCGAGATCTTCGACCGGGTGATCACCACGAATCTGCTGGGCACGGCCAATGTCGCCAGGGCCGCCCTCCGGCAGTTCAAGGTGCAGGGCGGCGGCGACATGGTGCTGACCGGCTCGCTGCTGGGCAAGATCGCCGTTCCGTTCATGAGTCCGTACGTCACCAGTAAGTGGGGGGTGCACGCGCTGACCCGGATGATCCAGATCGAGGCCAGGCAAACCCCCGGCGTGCACGTCACGCTGATCTCGCCGGGCAGCGTCAACACCCCCGCCTACAGTCAGGCCGCGAACTACGCCTCCCGTGAGGGTCGGCCGCCGCCGCCGATCGACCCGCCGGAGAAGGTGGCCAGGGCCATCGTCAAGAGCCTGGCAAAGCCTGCGCCGGGAGCGCTCGGTCGGGATCGCCAACCCCATTGTGGTGCTCGGCTTCCGGCTGCTGCCGGCGGTGTTCGACCTGGCCGTGACGCCGCTGATGAAACTGGGTGGGCTGTCCCGCCGGCCGTTGGCCGCCTATCCCGGCACCGTCCTGGAACCGAAGCCGGAAGGCGAGGCGGAGCACGGTTTCTGGGGGCGGTTCGGTCGGCGCACTGTGCAGACCGAGGCCGTCTCCCCGGCGGATCCGACCCGGCGGATCCAGCCTCGGCGGATCCAGACCTCGGATCCAGCCCGAGCCGAACCGCCGACCCAGCCGGACCGACACGCCGACAGCCGGCAGCGGCCGGCCAGTCCGGCATGACGCCACAGACCGTCGACGCGGTCGTCATCGGCGCCGGCCCGAATGGCCTGGTCGCCGCCAACGCGCTGGCCGACGCCGGCTGGGACGTGCTGCTGCTGGAGGCCAACGACAACGGTCGGCGGCGCCGTCAGCAGTGCGAAGTGACCGCCCCCGGCTTCAGCTCGGACATGTTCAGCGCGTTCTACCCGCTGGCCGCGGCCTCGCAGGTGATCAAGGACCTCGACCTGCACGACCACGGACTGACCTGGGTGCAGGCGGAGAAGGTGCTGGCGCACGCCCTGCCGGACGGTCGCAGCGCGGTACTGCGAGCGCGATCCGCAGCGCACCGCGGCCGGCCTCGAGGAGTTCGGTGCCGGCGACGGCCAGGCCTGGCTGGACATGTTCGCCGGCTGGCAGGCGATCCGGGATCCGTTGCTGGACGCCATGTTCACGCCCGATTCCGCCGGTCACGATCGCTGCTCAAACTGCTGCGCAGGACCAAACTCGCCGGCCTGATCGATCTGGCCAGGCTGGCCGTCCTGCCGGTCCGTCGGCTGGGCCAGGAGAACTTCGCCGGTGACGGCGGGCCACTGCTGCTGACCGGCAACGCCATGCACGCCGATGTGCCCGCCGGATGCGGCCGGCAGCGGGGTGTTCGGCTGGCTGCTGGCCATGCTCGGCCAGGACGTCGGCTTCCCGGTGCCGCAGGGCGGTGCGCAGAACCTGGCCTTCGCCCTGCAGCGCCGATTTGAATCGCTGGGCGGCCAGGTCCGGACCGGCGCCCGGGTCACCTCGGTGCTGGTGGCCGGCGGCCGGGCGGTCGGCGTCCGGACTCGCCGATGGAACCGAGATCAGGGCGCGCCAAGCGCCGTCGTCGCGGACGTCGCCGCACCGATCCTCTATCGGGATCTGGTTGGGCTGCAGCATTTTCCGGCCAAGATTCGCGGCAGAGCCTCGACCACTTCCAATGGGACAACCCCACCCTGAAGATCAACTGGGCGCTGGACCGGCCGCTGCCCTGGCGCTCACCCGGCGCGGTCGGCGCCGGCACCGTGCACTTCGGTGTCGATCTCGACGGCTTCGTCGACTTCGCCGCAGACCTGTCCGTCGGGCGGCGCCGCAGCATCCATTCGTGCTGTTCGGCCAGATGACGACCAGCGACCCGACCCGGTCCCCGGCCGGCACCGAATCGACGTGGGCCTACACCCATGTCCCGCAATCGATCTCGCGACGACAGACCACTGTTGGACGGAACACGTCCGGCGCGTCGAGGAGCACCTCGAGCAGGTCGCGCCCGGCTTCGAATCGAGCGTCATCACCAGGTTCGTGCAGTACCCCGGCGATCTCGAGGCAGCCGACTGCGAACCTGGTGCACGGTGCGATCAACGGTGGCACGTCCTACCCGCATCAGCAGCTGATCTTCCGGCCGACCCCGGGGTTGGGTCGGCCCGAAACCCCCATCGAGGGGCTGTTTCTGGCCTCGGCGTCGGCCCACCCCGGTGGCGGTGTGCACGGTGCCTGCGGCTGGAATGCAGCGACATCCGCGCTACGCGCCAATGGGCCCCTCTCCGCGGTCCGGAAACGGCTCACCAAGACGGCGTGGGCTCGTCTGCTGAAGACCTGAAGGGCTCGGTCACCCCTGTGCGCCGCGCCCGTCCCGACGTCTCCGTCGTGATCCCCTACTTCGACGACCACACCCGGCTGACGTTGCTGCTGCGGGCCTTGTCGCAGCAGCGGTGCAATGTCTCGTTCGATGTTGTGGTCGCGGACGACGGCTCACCCGAGCCCCCAACCATCCCGCCGGGATTGGGTTTCGTCTGCACCGTGGTGCGCCAGCCGGACAGGGGCTTTCGGGCGGCCGCTGCTCGAAATCTGGGGGCAGAGCGCTGCGCCGGCGAGCTGTTGTTGTTCCTGGACGGCGACACGATGCCGGCCTCCGGCTACGTGCAGGCGATGGCCGACAGGCTTCGCTCGATCGCAGATGGGCACGGTGCGCTGGTGCTGGGCCGGCGTCGGCATGCAGACCTCTCATCGGTCGGTGATGACGCGGTGCTGGCCTTCCTGCGCGACGAGACACCCGCCGACGCCAAACGGCATCTGGCCGAACCGGCGGATATCCAACTCCTCGGCGACCCGGAATGGCTGCTGGATGGGTATGCCAGGACCGACGGTTTGCGCACCGCAACGGACGAGGATTTCCGGCTGGTCATCTCAGCGGTCCTGGGGGTCGACCGGACCCTATGGCGGGTTACCGGGGGGTTTGACGAATCATTCGTGGGGTACGGCGGGGAGGACTGGGATTTCGGGTGGCGAGCCTGGCTGGCGGGAGCACGCTGGTGGTACGAGCCGTCAGCGGTTGCTTGGCACGACGGTCCGGATGCCGCCGGCCGAGGGACCGACGTCAGCGCCAAGAACGCGGAGTGTCTTCGGCTTGCCGAGACGATTCCGCTGCCATCGGTGCGCGGAACCGGGCTGGTCCTGGAAGTACCGGACATCGTCGTTCGGTATCTGGGGCCGGTGACGGGCACCGCTGCCGACGCCGCTGTCGTCGCATGCGTCAGCGGTCTGTTGGCGAAAACCGATGCTGCCGTGTGGTTTCCGCTATTGCGCGGCCGAGTCCGACCTGCCGCCCCTGCTGGGCCGGGATCCCAGGGTGCACGGCGGTGACGTCCCGCCGGCGATCCTGGCCCGAGCCCGCTTATCAGGTGTGGGTGGACACCCGGTGCGATTGTCGGAATCACTCGCCGGTATTGCACGCTGGGGGAGTGGGATGTTCCTGGGCTGCGGATCCGGCACACCAGGGCGATCAGCCGTGGGGCACCGGTGCCCATTGGCATGTCGGCTGCAGCATCGTTGACGGCCCCTGCGGTGCAACCGATCCCGGTCGATGTGTCGCTGGAGCGGTGGTGGGCGGGGTGGTGATCCAAGCGGTTGAGGCCCGGCTGATCGATCGGCGGTGTTCAGCGGACCAGCCGCACCGACGCCAACCGTCGATATTCGTCCTCCGCCGCATCGGCCAGCACCCCACGATGAATCAGCTCCAGCACACAGCGCAACGCCAGCCCGAAGCTGCCGTAGACGACGTCGGCGACCAGGGCGAGCCGGGCGACCTGATCGGCGTCGAGTTCGTTGAGCCGGACCGGGTCTCGGACGTACAGCATGTCCGCCTCGACGATCTGCCGCGCGGCCTGCTGCAGTGGATCCGCCCAGACGACGGGAGCCATCGGCCAGGTGCGGGTGGCAACGAACTGATGCGGGACGAAGCCCTGGCTTCGCAATTCGAGATCGACGTCGGCGAAGGTCGGCTGATCGCGGTAGAGCCGATGAAATCCGACCTCGGTCTGGACCGCGACAGCCCGCGCGAGCTTGTGGCGGCCCGCCTGCAGGACGGACAGTTCACCACCCTGAATGTCGATCTTCAGGAAGTCAACCGCGTTGATCTCCGAGATATCGTCAAGCCTGCTGGTGTCCATGGGTTGCCGTCCGGTGACCCGGCCAAGGGATGGAAAGTCGGTGAGCAGATTGAGTTGGCGCTCATCCGGTTCCAGCAGGCTGGCGAAACCCGAAGCCGCACAGAGGTGCAGCGTATGTTGGCCGCCATCACCGACGGCGTAGGGCAGATAACGTTCGTGCGGCCCGGCTTGTCGGCGAAGCTCGGCCAGCGCCTCGAGTTGCGGCTCGAAACCCGTTACCCGGCAGAGTCCCGCATCCAGCAGCAGGCGGTAGGGCGGATCGCCGTCGATGGGGTTGGCACCGATGTCGACAACATCGACCGGTGGCACGTCGTCGTCCCGCTCCGCGAATGCGGGCCTGATCAAGTCCCAGATCTCTTTGGATACCGCCGGGCCGTCGGTGTGGTCGGCAGCGGGGTTGGCGGCATGGGTCACTGCTCGATCGACGGATCGGCCGGTGGTCAGATGCGGTGGAGGGCTCACGCGGTAGATGTACCCAATGCCCTGCCATTCATGTGCCACATTCCCCTGGGGACCCGGAGCGCCGGCCAGGGCAGGTCGCCGACCAGGACGAATGGCGGGACGACCAGGGGCCAACCGTGGCCGACGATCATGGCAGGGGACTGCCCGTGCCGGCGGTCACGACCAGGCAGGCTCCAGCAGAGACCCCGTGGCGTGCAGCACGTCCAGCCGTTGAACTGTTGGTTCGGTACCGGGTCGGTTCCCGCCGAAGGCCGCGTCGACGGCGGGGTGGATCCGTTCCTCGAAGGCGCGGGCGCAGGCTTCCTTCGATTCCCACACCTCGACGTACCTGAGCCGGCCCTCCGGTTCCCGGACGCACAGGTGCAGGAGCTGACCGGCCAGCGGCTCGGGACCCAGTTCGTCGACGATGCGCCGGTAGAGGTCTTCACCGATCGGCACGTCCTGAAGGTAGGCGTAGACCATGTCATCAGCTCCTGATAGATTGATCCGAACGGGTTTCGGATGAATAAGGTGACGGTACGACTGATGGTTCGGGAGGTCAAGGGCAATTCGCCGGGCAAGCGCGGGTACCACTCGCCGCGCCGGGTCGAACAGGCCGCTGTTACCCGACGGGCAATTCTGGCTGCCGCCAGGGACCTCTTCACCGGTTCCGGGTACACCGCCACGACGGTGGCTCAGATCGCCTCGCTGGCAAGGGTTTCCGTGGACACCGTGTATGCCACTGTTGGCCGCAAGCCGGAGTTGTTGCGGGAATTGGTGGAGACCTCCATTTCCGGTGCCGATCATCAGGTCCCCGCAGAGCAACGCGACTACGTGATCCGCATGCGGGCCGCGGCCACCGCACGGGACATGTTGGCCATTTATGCCCAGGCGATGACCGGCATCCAGCAGCGGTTGGCGCCGGTGTTCGTTGCCTTGCGGGACGCCGCTGTCACCGACGCTGATTGCGCCGCCCTCTGGGCCGAGATCTCCCAGCGCCGAGCCGCCAACATGCGTCGCTTGGCGGCCGATCTCCGGGCGACCGGCGACTTGCGCGAGGACCTTTCCGATGACCAGGTCGCCGACATCATCTGGTCGATGAACGCCGCCGAGTACTGGGTGCTCCTGGTCAACGAAAGGTCCTGGACACCAGAGGAATTCGCCGCGTGGCTCACCGACGCGTGGACCCGACTGCTGCTGGCATAGACCGGCTACGACGTCTTGCAGTCATTCGGTCAGGACTTCCGCCTCCTGCGTCGGGGAACCCGGGACCGCAGCAGCGTGAACGAAACATCCCGGACGATGAGGGTGGTGACCGGGCCGCGGACCTTCTGGGCGGGGTCACTGGAGACGGCGAGTTCCCATTTGTTGTGCGGGGCGTCCGGGACGGCGAATTCCACGCCGTTCTCGGCCGAGTTCATCAGCAGGGCAAATGCATCGGCACCGTCGTGGTCCAGGAGAAAGGCTATGGAACGGGCGTCCGCGTTCTGCCAATCGTCGTCCGAGAATTCCTGCGCATCGGATCGCAAGATGCGGACGAAATCCGGTCCACCGCCGCCCGGCGCCTGTCGGAACCACGGGGGCCGCAGCGTCGGGTTCTCCCGGCGCAGACTGATCAGCGTGGTGGCAAATTCCTGCAGGTCCTTGTCGACGTTCGCCCAGTCGAACCAGGACAATTCGTTGTCCTGGCAGTAGGCGTTGTTGTTGCCGCCCTGCGTCCGGCCCAGTTCGTCGCCGCCGAGAATCATCGGCACGCCGGCGGACAGCAGCAATGTCGCGAGGAAGTTGCGGCGCTGCCGGGCCCGCCGCTCGTTGACCGCCTCGTTGTCGGTCGGTCCCTCGGCCCCGCTGTTGGCGGACTTGTTGTCGCTCTCGCCGTCGTTGTTGTCCTCCCCGTTGGCCGCGTTGTGCTTCTGCGCGTAGGACGTGAGGTCCGCGAGGGTGAAGCCGTCGTGGGCGGTGATGAAGTTGACGCTGGACAACGGTGACCGGCGACTGGACTCGTACACGTCCGGGCTGCCCAGGACCCGCTGCGAAACGGTGCTGAGCACCCCGTCCGCGCCGTGCCAGAAGTCACGAACGTCGTCGCGATACTTGCCGTTCCATTCCGACCAGTCGGCCGGGAATCCGCCGACCTGGTAGCCGGCGGTGTCCCACGGTTCGGCGATCATCTTGACCGGGGCGAGCACCGGGTCCTGGCCGATCAGCGTGAGGAAGGCGCTGTGCAAGGAGGCATCGCCACCCTGCCGGGTCAGCGTGGTGGCCAGGTCGAAGCGGAAGCCGTCGATATGCATTTCGGTGACCCAGTAGCGCAGCGAGTCCATGATGAGCCCGAGTGCCGCAGGGTGGGAGACGTTGAAACTGTTGCCCGTGCCCGTGGTGTCGAAGTAGGACGCGCGGGAGCCCTCGACCAGTCGGTAATAGGCCGCGTTGTCGATACCTTTGAACGACAGCGTCGGGCCCATGTGATTGCCCTCTGCGGTGTGGTTGTACACCACATCGAGGATGACCTCCAGGCCGGCGGCGTGCAGGGCCTTGACCATGGCCTTGAATTCCGCGACCTGTCCGCCGCCGTCGCCGGCCGAGCTGTATTCGCCGTGTGGGGCGAAGAAACCGATGCTGTTGTAGCCCCAGTAGTTTCGTAGCCCCTTCTCCGCCAAGTGGCTGTCCTGGACGAACTGGTGAACGGGCAACAGTTCGACGGCGGTCACTCCGAGGTCGGTCAGGTGCTTGATGGCGGCCGGATGGCCGAGGCCGGCGTACGTGCCGCGGATCTCCTCCGGCACGTCGGGGTGGAGTTGGGTGAAGCCCTTCACGTGGGTCTCGTAGATCACCGAGTCGGCAAGCGGGATTCGTGGGGCGACATCTCCTGCCCAGTCGAACTGCGGGTCGGCAATGACCGAACGCGGCGTCGATGCGGCGGAATCGGACTCGTCCAGACGCTCGGGCTGCAGCTGATCGTGGCCGAAAACCGTTTGGCTCCAGTCGTACTGGCCCTCGATCGCAGTGGCATGTGGGTCGAGTAGGAGCTTGTGCGGGTTGTGCCGCAGGCCGTTTTCCGGGTCCCATGGGCCGTGCACGCGTAGTCCGTAACGGGTCCCGACACCTGCACCGGTGATGACGCCGTGGAAGACGTGGCCGGTCCGCTCCGTCAGGCGGTGTGCCTGCTCCGATCCGTGCTCGTCGAAGACACAGAAATCGACAGCGTCCGCCGTCTCCGAGTACACGGCAAAGCTCACCCGGTTCTCAGCCAGGATGGTGACGCCGAGGGGGTATGGAAGGGAGCGGGGTGAGGTGGGCACCCGAACACAATAGATGCGCACGCATCCGCGGGTTCGCTGCATACCTGGGGAGCGTCGGTAGAACCGCAACGGCAGACGACGGAGTTGGTGTAGTCGGCGTCCTTTCCGAAATGGCCGATTAGTGCGGGTTTGCCATCTCGACACCGTCGGATGGTCCGGGCATTGCCGATGCAGCACCAGCCGTCACGAGCACTCCGTAGGGTCCGAGGGTTGCCAGACCGTCGATCGGAGGATCACCGATGACGGTGGTTCCGGTGACCTGAAGTTCGACCGGCTCGGTGCTGTGGTTGAGGTGAAATCGGTATCGGCCGCGGTCGATGAGTTCGACGTTGGGTGGCAGGTCAACGGCGGGGATGTTGCGGTCCCGAAGGATTCGCTTGAGCAGGCCAACGCGAACCGGGCGGGGAAGTTCGGTGCCGATGTACCAGCGTTCGCCGCCGGACGGTCGGTACCGGGCGACCGCGGGGTGACCGGCGAACCAGCCGGAAGCGTAGGTGGCGACCGCGTTCGCACCTTCGAGATGCGTGACCTCCGACCATGCGGTTGCGGTGAAGGTGTCCAGTTCGGCGCTGCTGACCTCGAGTTCGGTGGCGCCGAGCGGCGCGAATTCTTCGACTCGGACGCCCAGTGCGGCGGCGAGCGGGCCAAGGTATCCGACGGTGTGCAGCTTGGCGTCCTGATCGACGATCCCGGTCTGATAAGTGACGACCAGAGCGGTGCCCTCGTCTGCGGCAGATGTCAGACCGCGAAGATCGGCTTCGCTGGCGCAGAAGAGGCTGGGCACGATGACGAGGTCGTACCCGGTGAAGTCGGCGTCCTTGCTGGCGAAATCGGTGAGCACGCCGAGCGAGACCAGATCGGCGTGCCACCGCTGAACCTGGGCGAGGTAGTCGATGTCACCCGGGGTGGCAAATTGCTCCAGCGACCATCTCGATTCCCAATCGAAGATGATCGCCACCCTTGCCCGCGTCGTCGTGCCGAGAATGTCGGCGATTACGGGGATTTCGTTGCCGAGATGGACAACCTCGCGCCAGATCCGTGAGTCGGGTCCGGTGTGCGGCAGCATGGCGGAATGGAATTTCTCGGCCCCCGCGCGGGACTGCCGCCATTGGAAGTACAGAATTCCATCCGCGCCGCGGGCGATGCTCTGGTAGGAAAGTGCCCGGTTCTGACCGGGGGCTTTGGGGGCGTTGCTGCTGCGCCAGTTCACAGCGCTGGTCGACTGTTCCATCAGCACCCAGGGCATCCCGTTGCCGAGCGAGCGCATCAGGTCGCGGGTCATGGCCGCCAGTTGGTGGGACTTCGGGTCGGCTGGGTCGGGGTAGTGATCGTCGGAGATGAAGTCGACATAAGGCGCCCATTTCCAATAGTCCGCCCACTGGAAAAACCCCATGAAGTTGGTGGTGACGGGGAGGTCTGGGGTGAGTTCCCTGAGAATGTCGTACTCGGCTCGGTAGCAGGCGAGCAGTTCCTCGGATCCGAACCGTTCCCAGTCAAGGGCGTGTGCCGGGTTGGGAAACGTCGGTAACTGCGTGGGCGGCAGGATCTGGTGGAAGGCGTTGTACCGCTGGGACCAGAATGCGGTTCCCCACGCGGAGTTCAACTCGTCGATGTCCCCGTAGCGGTTCTGCAGCCAATGCTGAAATGCGGTTGTACCGGCGGCGCCGAAGTCCCTGGGTACGTGGCAGCCGTACTCGTTGCCGACGTGCCAGGCGATGACCGACGGGTGGGAGCCGTACCGTTCGGCCAATTTCCGGGCAAGCCGGGCCGCGTAGCGCCGATAGGTCGCCGAACTGGGCGAGAATTGTTGTCGGCTGCCGGCTCGGAGCAGCCGACCATCGGCATCGGTCGGCAGGGTGTCGGGGTGTAACTGCCCCAGCCAGACCGGCGGGGACGCCGTTGCCGTCGCGAGGACGATCTTGATTCCGCCCGCGCCGAGTCGCTCGACGATGTCGTCGAACCAATCGAAGTCGAAGCTGCCTGGCTCCGGTTCCAGGTGGGCCCAGGCGAACACGCCAAGGGTGGCGGTCGTGACACCGGCTTCGTTCATCCGGACGATGTCGTCATCCCAAACGTCGGGGTTCCATTGTTCCGGGTTGTAGTCTCCGCCGAACCAGAAATACGGGCTTTTCACACATTCTCCCGAGAGCCGTAGGGTGCCGAGCCAGTATCCGTCCCGGAGTCGCTGAGTACCTGGTGCCACGCTGGCCCTGCTGTAGTCGACCGTGTAATCTTCAACTATTCCGAATAACAGCGCGATATTCCAATTATCGGAAGGGTAGCGAATGGAGCAGCGTAGCTCTCAGTGGTATGGCGGCGCCGATCGCAACGCCTACATCCACCGAGCTTGGATGCGCCGAGGGTTGCCCACCAATTCTTTCGACGGACGTCCCCACATCGCCATCGCCAACACAGCCTCCGATCTCACCCCCTGCAACATGCACCTGAACGAGGTGGCCGAAAGCGTCAAACAAGGGGTGTACGAGGCGGGCGGCATCCCGCTGAATCTGCCGGTCGTCTCGCTCGGGGAGACGCAGCTTCGGCCGACCGCGATGCTCTGGCGGAACATGGCCGCGATGGCCACCGAAGAAATGCTGCGGGCGAACCCCATCGACGGTGTGGTGTTGTTGGGTGGCTGCGACAAAACAATCCCATCGTTGCTGATGGCCGCTGCGTCGGTCGACCTCCCCGCGGTGGTCATCCCCGGCGGGCCGATGATCACCGGCACATTCCGCGGGAAGCCACTGGGCTGTGGCACGGACGTCTGGAAATTGTCGGAAGAAGTCCGGGGCGGGGAGATGTCCAATCAGCAGTTCCTCAAGTCCGAGTCCTCGATGATCCGCAGCAAGGGTCATTGCAACACAATGGGTACCGCATCGACGATGGGTTTGCTGGCCGAGGCGCTCGGAACCGTACTGCCGGGGCTGGCCGGCACCCCGGCCCCGGACAGCCGACTGCTGGAAGGCTCGCACGAGACCGGACGGCTCATCGTCGAACTCGTTGCGCAGCAACGGCGGCCGAGCACGATTCTGACCCGCGGCTCGTTCCTGAACGCGATTGTTGCGCTGGCAGCCATCGGCGGGTCGACCAACGCCGTTGTCCATCTGCTGGCGATCGCCGGCCGGCTCGGCATCGAGTTGACGCTGGACGATTTCGACAGGACAGGGTCCGGCGTCCCGCTGCTGGTTGATCTGCAACCCGCGGGCCGGTTCCTGATGGACGACCTGCACCGTGCCGGCGGTCTGCTGGCCGTGCTGCGCGAGGTCTCCGACCTGCTGGATCCAGATGCGTTGACCGTGACCGGGCGCCCGCTGGTTTCCTATCTCGACGATGCGCCGATCTGGGATCCGGAGGTCATTCGGAGCCGTGCCTCGCCACTGCTGCCGGACGCCGGGATCGCCGTCTTGCGCGGCAATCTCGCCCCGTCCGGTGCGGTGATCAAACCGGCGGCGGCGTCACCGGAATTGCTGACCCACCGCGGGCCGGCGGTGGTCTTCGACACGGTGGAGGACATGCACGCCAGGATTGACGACCCGGACCTGCCGGTCGATGCGGATTCGATACTTGTGCTGCGAGGTTGCGGACCAAGGGGTTACCCCGGGATGCCGGAGGTTGCGAACATGCCGCTACCGAAAAAGCTTCTCCAGCAGGGCGTCCGGGACATGGTCCGGGTCTGCGACGGCCGGATGAGCGGAACCGCCTACGGCACCGTCGTGCTGCACGTCGCCCCCGAGGCGGCCGCGGGCGGTCCGTTGGGTCTGGTTCGAACCGGTGACTACATCGTGCTGGACGTGCCCAAGCGGCGGCTGGACGTCGACATCCCGGCGGCTGAACTCGCGGCCCGCACGCCGAACGCTGCCACCGTAGCGGGATTCGCCGCCCCGCGACGCGGCTGGGAACAGCTCTACGTCGACCACGTCATGCAGGCCGACACCGGTGTGGATCTCGATTTCCTGGTCGGCTCCAGTGGCGACAAGGTGTCCCGTGAATCCCACTAGTCACACGCCACACCATCGGCGGGCGGCCGACCACGCCACCCGTTCATCGGCAGTCGCATTCTCAACTCGCGGAGAGCAATCATGATTCTGATGCGCATCGGTGCGCCCGGTGCCGAGAAGCCGGTCGTCCGGCTCGACGACCAGACCTACATCGACGTTTCCGACGTGTTCGACGATTACAACGAGGCGTTCTTCGGCGGAGCGGCCGGTGGAATGCCCGCTCTGCGGAAATTGGTGGACGATCGGGTCGCAGCGGGTTCGATAGCGACGTTCGCCGGCGAGCGGATCGGGGCGCCGTTCGCCCGGCCGCATCAGATTCTCTGCATCGGGCTGAATTTCAGTGATCACGCAGCGGAATCCGGGCAGGCCGTCCCCGACGAGCCGATCCTGTTCACCAAGTCTCCCAACACCCTTCAGGGACCCAACGACGACGTGCGGATCCCGCGAGGCTCGACGAAACCGGACTGGGAGGTCGAACTCGGTATCGTCATCGGCAAGCGCACCAGCTACCTGGACAGCGTGCAGGAGGCGGCGGACGTCATTGCCGGTTATGTCCTGGTCAACGATGTCAGTGAGCGTGCATTCCAAATGGAACGCGGTGGCCAATGGGCGAAGGGCAAGTCCGCCGAAACCTTCAATCCGGCCGGTCCGTGGCTGGTCACCGGTGACGAGATCGACGACATCGGTGACCTGGGCATGTGGTTGGACGTCAACGGGGTTCGCCGGCAGACCGGCAACACCAAGAAGATGATCTTCGATCCCTACTTCATCGTGCACTACCTCAGCCAGTTCATGGTCCTCGAACCTGGTGACTTGATCAACACCGGCACCCCGCCCGGGGTCGGCCTCGGGTTCAAGCCGCCGATCTGGTTGCAGCCGGGCGATGTCATGACGCTCGGCATCGATCGGTCTGGGTGAACAGCGGCAGCACGTGATCGGCCCGCGGTGAGCGGCTCCAGTCCGTGAGGGCCTTCGTCATCACCGGTGCCGGGTGAGTCGGAGGTTCAGGACGTGGCAGCCACCGGTTGCAGCGCCCGGTCAGGTGGTCATCGATGTCGAGCGGGTCGGCGTCTGCGGAACCGACGTCGAATTCTTCACCGGCGAGATGGCCTACCTCCATCAGGGTTTCGCCGAATTCCCGATGCGGATCGGACACGAATGGTGCGGCACGGTCTCCGCGGTGGGCGAGGGGGTCGACCCGTCCTGGGTCGGCCGCCGCACCACGGGTGACACCATGCTGGGCTGCGGGCACTGCCGCCGCTGCCGCACCGGCCTGCAGCATGTCTGCGCGGACCGGTTCGAGATCGGAATCAAGGGCGGCTTCCCGGGCGCCCTCGCCGAGCAGTTGGCGGTACCGGTATCGGCGCTGCATCCGCTGCCAGACAGTGTCGACGTCGTCGCCGGGGCGATGGTCGAACCCGGCGGGAATGCCCTGCGATCGGTGTGGGGCGCGCAACCTGGCCGCCGGCGACCGGGTGCTGGTGCTCGGTCCCGGCACCATCGGTCTGCTGTGCGCCATGTTCGCGCGCGCCGCCGGCGCCGAGGTTCACCTGATGGGCAAGACCGAGCGCTCCCTGGCGTTCGCCCGGACGTTGGGGTTTCACGGTGTCTGGTCGATGGCCGATCTGCCCGCACTGCCCTGGGACGCGGTGATCGACTGCGTCCAACTCACCGGATCTGCCTGCCGCTGGCGCTGGATCTGGTCGAACCCGGCAAACGAGTCGTCTACGTAGGGCTGGCCGGAAGGCCGAGCCTGCTGGATACCAGGACCATCGCGCTCAAGGACGTGACCGCGGTCGGGATCCTCAGCGCCTCACCAGGTCTGGCGGGCGCCATCGAGCAGTACGCGTCCGGGGCCGTCGATCCCCGCCCGCTGGTGGCCGCCACTGTCGGTCTCGACGAGGTCGGTGCCGTGCTCGGCGGCTGGCGTCCGCCCGACGCCGGTGCCGGCCCCAAAATCCACATCGATCCGAGGGTGACATGACTGAATTCGAAGGCCTGGTGGCCGTGGTGACCGGCGGCGCGAGCGGCATCGGCGCGGCTACCGCGGCGCTGCTGGCCGACCGGGGCGCACGTGTCGCCATCCTCGATCGGGACGTCGCACATGTCGATGTCACCGCAGTCATCGCCATCACCTGTGACATCACGTCGGCGACAGCCGTGGACGCTGCGGTGGCCGAGGTGGCCCGAACGCTGGGCGGGATCGACATCGTCGTGAACAACGCCGGCATCGGCGCCGTCGGCGATGTCGCGGCGAACAGCGACGAGGAATGGCATCGGGTGTTCGACGTGAATGTTGTTGGCATCGCCCGGGTCAGCCGGGCCGCGCTGCCCTACCTGCGGCAATCGGCGCACGCGGCGATCGTCAACGTCTCGTCGGTGGTAGCCGTCGTCGGCGTGCCACAACGCGCTGTCTACGCGGCCAGCAAGGGCGCGGTCGCAGCGCTGACCCTCGCAATGGCGGCCGACCATGTGAAGGACGGCATTCGGGTCAACGCAGTCACACCGGGCACCGCCGACACACCCTGGGTCGGCCGGCTACTCGAACAGGCGGCCGACGCGGCAGCGGCCAGCGTCGGCGCTGCGCGCCAGGCAGCCGATGGGCCGCCTCGTCACTGCCGCACGAGGTCGCGAACAGCATCGCCTATCTGGCCAGCCCGCTGTCTGCATCGACCACCGGAACTCTGCTCGCCGTCGACGGTGGCATGGGTGGGATCCGGCTTAGTTAGCACCTGCGACGATGGCCTGAATCTCCGGAAAACTGTTGACGAGCTTGCGCAACGATGTGCGGTAGGCCATGGCGCTGACACTGACCGCGCCGCTGCGCACTGTCGGCGAGTTCGTCCGCAAGTGTGTACGACAGCAGCAGTTTGCGGCTGCCGTGCAGTGAGGGGGATTGCGAACCCCGACCGTCGAGGTGAGCTTGGCTGCGGCCGGACCGACCTTCGATCGGTAGACAACCCAGCGCCCGTCAAATTCTTCCGTTATATCGAACAGAGTTCCGATAGTCAGAAAGCAATCGTCACTCTCGGAAGCCCGACCAGGAGGGCACTGGCAAACCCGTCGAGCCGGGTCGGCAGGTGAAGAGCCTGCCGGAGTCCGGGTATTCGGCCAGCTGGCTGTTCGACAGTTCTTCGGAGGCAGTCGTTATCAGCAGAATGTCAAGGTCAGGACCGATGAAGGCAACGCTCGACACATTGGGCGCCGCCACCAGAATGGTGGCAAGTTGGCTACCGGTGGGGGAGTAGCAACGGACCTCACCCTGGCCCCAGATCGCGATCCAGAGGTTGCCGTCGGTGTCCAGACACAGTCCGTCCGGTGAGCCATCGCTGATATGCAGGAGCCGGCTCCGCGTGCCGATTGCTCCGGTCACGCTGTCGTAGTTGCGCTGCCAGACAACACCCGGAACCGTGTCAACGCTATAGAGCACCCTGCCGTCCGGAGACCACCCAAGTCCGTTGGACAACGTCAGATCATTGTCGATGACGGTCACCGCCCCGGACTCGGAGATGCGCCAGAGAAACTCACCATTCTCCCGACCATCAAGGGCGAGACTCCCGACCAGGAACCGGCCGGCCGGATCGCATCCGCCGTCATTGAGCCGGCTGCGCTTTCCCCGTTCGATCAATGGCTCGGCGATTGTCGTTGTGCCGTCCGGTGCGATGGTGCGAAGGCCGTTGGCACCCGCGACCAGAAGAGCGCCGTCCGACGAGCACACGACTGCGCCGACCGTCTCGTCGAACGCCAGTCGGCCTCGTGGTGCGATCTGGCCCTCGATCAACTCGCCGAAGTGGACATGGCCGGCATTGATATCGACCCACATGACCCGTTGGCGCTCGCAATCCCAGAAGGGACCCTCTGCGAGGCCGTAGATCTCCGGCGATGCGGGGCTCGCGAGCGTTGGCATAGCGGCCCCGTTGTTGGAGCTGAAGGGGTGCGCCTGAGATCTGTTCCACATGTCACGACTGTCCTCCTCCGTACCGTCCTTGTGGCTGGAAAGGCCGTTAGGGGTTCTCGTGCTTGGTTGGCATTGTGCTGCGCAGTGTTGAACGGGCGACGATGGCTACCACTTTGGAGCGAGTTGCGGTAGCATCACCATACGGTTATATGACCAGAAGGTGATGATCTGTGACGATGCAGCTCGACATGACGTTCCGGGCGCTCGCCGACCCGACGCGCCGGGCGATCCTGGCGCAGCTCGCGGGCGGGGAGGTGTCCGTCACGGCCCTGACCGAACGATCCGACCTCACCCAGCCGGCCATCTCCAAACACCTCAAGGTCCTCGAGCGCGCCGGCCTGGTATCCCGCCGGCAGGACGCCCAGCGACGCCTGTGCCGCCTCGAGGCCGAGCCTTTACTCATCGCGACACGGTGGCTGTCGGACTACCGGCAGTTCTGGGCGACCAGCTTTGACCACCTCGATGCTCTGCTGGACGACATGCAGAAAGGAGCGGGTACCGATGACCGCTGAATTGGGACAACGACCAGCCGGAAGGTTGCACATCGTCAGCGTCGGCGATCGCCAGATCGTCATGACGAGAAGGTTTGCCGCACCGCCGTTGCTGGTGTTCGACGCACTGGTCACGCCGTCGCTGTTATTGCAGTGGATGCACGGCCCAGCGGGCTGGCGGATGGTCAACTGCAAATTCGACGCCACCGAGGGTGGCCACTACCGGTATGAGTGGCGCGGCCCGAACGGCCGGTCAATGGCGGCCAAAGGTGTTGTCCGACAGATCATTCGCCCGTCGCGGCTGGTCACGGTCGAGCTCTTCGACGACAACTGGACCGGGGGCGAGGTGACCGCGGTGGTCGAATTGACGGCCGACGGCGCCGGGACCCTGCTCACCAACACCGCCACGTACCCGTCTCCCGCCGACCGCGACGCCGCACTCGCTTCCGGCATGGAACTGGGCGTGGAGGCCGGCTACACCCACCTTGACCGCCTGCTCAGTGATCACCAGCAAGGAGCCCAACGATGACGCATGAGACCTTTGATGTCGTCAGCACCCGGGAGTTCGCTGCGCCCATCAGCCGGGTGTGGCGCGCGTGGAGTGACCCCGACTACGTCACCCAGTGGTGGGGGCCGACCGGGTTCACGTCACCCTCGGCACAATTGGACTTCCGGGTCGGTGGTACCTCGCTGGTCTGCATGCGCGCCCCCGCCGAGTTCGGCGGGCAAGACATGTACACCACCTGGACCTACCGCAGGATCGAGCCGATGACGGAGATCGAGTTCGACAACCGGTTCACCGATTCACTGGGCGTCGGCGTGCCGCCACCGCCGGGCGTCCCCACCGAGGTGCGGCACCTCGTCACTGTGGCGTCGATTGCTACCGGCCGGACGTCAATGACGGTCATTGAGTTCGGCTACCCCAACGAGCAGGTGCGAGACCAGTCGAAGGCGGGACTGGAGCAATGCCTGGACAAAATGTCGGCACTGCTCGACAAAGTAACTGCGCACCCCTGACATCGGTGCTCCCATCAGCGATGTGATGGCGATTGCGACATCGGTAAATCAGGTATTTTCGGCAAGCGCGGTTGCGAGAATTTCCAACCCGGAGTCGAGTTCGCTCTCACTGACGGTCAGCGGTGGCGCGATGCGGAAGATCCCACCCATTCCCGGTAGCTGAACGATGTTCATGTGCAGGCCGTGCGTCAGGCAGGATTCGGTGACCGCTTGACCGAGCTTGTCGGCGGGCTCCTTGCTTTCTCGGTCGGTGACCAGTTCGATGCCCTGCATGAGGCCGCGTCCGCGGACGTCGCCGATGACGTCGAACCGGGTTTGCAGGTCCAACAGCCCGTTCCGCAACCGCTGGCCCAGCCGTTCGGCGCGCGCGACCAGGCCGTCCCGCTCGATCACCCGCAGCACCGTCCCGGCAACCGCGGCCGGCAGCGGATCAGACACGTGGGTGGTGAAGAACAGGAAACTGTTGGCGTGACAACGCTCTTCGATGTCGCTGCTGGTCACCACGGCGGCGACGGGCAGACCTGCACCGAGGGTTTTCGACAACGTCAGGATGTCCGGGGTGACGCCGTCCCGCTGGAAGGCGTACATGGTGCCGGTCCGGCCAAGGCCGGTTTGTGCCTCGTCCAGGATCAACAGCATGCCCCGTTCGGCACACTTGTCGCGCAACGCCGCGAGGTAACCGAGCGGGAGTTCGATGATGCCGCCGCTGGACAGGATCGGTTCGACGATGCAGGCGGCCAGCGACCCGACGGACTGGGCATCCACCATCGCGAATCCGTAGTCGAGTTCGGACCGCCAGTCGTAGCCGCCATCCGGAAGGCGGAACGGTGACCGGTAGGCATTGGGAGTTGGCAGGCTCAGGTTGCCGGGGATGGCCGGCCCGTAGCCGCGCCGGCCGGAGCTGTAGGTGGCCCCTGACGCACCCGACGTCATGCCGTGCCAGGAGCGGTCGAAGGACACGACTTCGAAGTTCCCGGTGGAGAGCTTGGCCATTTTCAGGGCGGCCTCATTCGACTCGGCTCCGGTGGAGAGCAGCAGCACCTTGTCCAGGGTCTCCGGGAGGGTGGCGGCCAGCGCCGTCGCAGTGTCGACCACGGGTCGGCTCAGCATGCCGCTGTAAAGATGATCCAGCGAGCTGACCGATTCGGTGACGGTCGCGACGATGTCGGGGTGGCTGTGACCAAGGACCGCGCTCATCTGCCCGGAGGTGAAGTCGAGAATGGCCCGGCCCTGCTCGTCGTAGACGTAGGAGCCTTGTGCCCGGGTGATGATCCGTGGGCTGAAGGTCGCCCCGTACCGGATCAGATGTCGATCGGCGGCGGCCCAGAATGTTGCATCGGTCATGGCACAAAGGCTAACTGGCGCATACTCCAGCAGCATGGCGGCCTGATGAATGCTCATCCCCGCTGAAATCGGCGGCAGAATCGGCACGTGGAAACCGCCCCGGATTGCCACATTTTGGACAACGGACTAAATGTCGTTGGTGGGTGGCACACCGGTGGTAAACCCCTCCAATTCTGAGGGTTGGCCCCCTGTTGGCCCCATTGGCGGCGGGTCACCATTGATCTATCACGATCACCACGTTCAACCAGCCGCCGCCCGCCTTCAGCGGAACCGAGATGCCGGAAGACGTGAGATCGATCCACTGACAACACATTCGAATGGTGGTTCATCATGGGCAGTCGTCGGGTCGTTCTTCGCCGGGGTCGTCACTCTGGCTGGTGGGTCGAGGGCCGATGGGCCAGCGGCCGCCTTTTCATGATGACCTGGTGGCCAACCCGGGGCATGGCCCGAACCGTCGCCCGCTGGTTCGGTGGGGCCAGCGATCCGGCCTGACGGACGCTCTTGCGTTGGGCGTTTGGCGATTCCACGTCGCGCCACGAACAATGGCGCATTACCAACGGACAAGGAGGCTGTGGTAGTCAACCGGTGACTGTTCCGCGGGCCGTCGTTCACCTGCTATTGGGCCTCGACGGCCGTTTCGGTGCGCGGATCTGGACCGGCCGCACTGTCATCGAGGGTCGACCCGCACGGTGGTGCTGCGGGCCGAAGGGCTGTTGATGCGCGCGATCGCCGAGGTGGAACCCCGGTACTTGCGGGTGTACTCGGCGTCGACGGCTGGGTCGATCTCCGGTTGTTCGGTGGCGTCAACGTCGACCCAGGTGACATCCCGGACGGTGCCGCGGGCCTCAAGTCGGCCCTGATGGCGGGACCGGGTGGACCGGTACCAGGCCGCTTCCGGACCGTTCACGGATCGCAGGTACAGCTCATCGCCCACCCGAACGATCCACACAATCCGTTCTCTGGAAAACGAACCGTCGAGGCGCACCGAGCTGACCTCGACCTCCCCGGCGCCGCCGAACAGGCTCAGGTCTTCGGAGGACCAGGTCTTTGCCGTTGTCTTCACGTCCCTCAGTCAACGCGGGCCGCATGGCCCGCGGGAGTGTCTGCTGTTCCAGGTACTCACAGTGCCACCCTCAGCCTGATCCTCCTGCCCGCGTGGCCTCAGCTGAGTGAGCCGGACGGAGCAGGATCTGGTCCGCCGGATACTCCGGTGACAAGGCCGATGTTGTCATTAGTTGTCGTTGTCGCGTGGGAAGTCGGTGGTGGCACTGACGTGCGCCCACGCGTTGATTTCGTCGATCCGACCCTGCAGCTCGTCGCGGACAATGGTGATGGCATCGGTCCCGAGCAGCAGCCGGAACGGTGCCCGATCGCCCTTGACGGTGGCGATGATGACCTGGGCCGCGCGGTCGGGGTCACCCTGCTGTGTGCCATGGGTGCGATCGTTTTCCTTGCGGCGCTTGCCGGCGGTCGCTGCGTAGTCATCGATGACCGTGCGGGACTCGGTCAGGGAGCGGCCGGAGAAATCGGTGCGAAACGCGCCTGGCTCGATGACCATCACCCGAATCCCCAGCGGCCCGACCTCACGGTTCAATGCGTCGGACATTCCTTCCAGCGCCGTCTTTGTCGCGGTGTAATAGCCAGAGCCGGGGTTCGATCGCGGTGCACCGATCGAGGAGACATTCACGATGGTGCCCGACCGCCGTTTCCGCATCTGCGGCAGCACCTGCTTGATCAGGTCGACAGGCCCGAAGAAGTTCGTCGCGAACAGCTCGTCGACATCGTCAATATCCGCTTCTTCCACGGCGGACCGGTACCCATGCCCGGCGTTGTTGACCAGTACATCCACCGCGCCGAACCGCTTGACAGCGGCACCAACCGCGGCGACGACCTGGTCGTGGTCGGTGACGTCCAACGGCACCGCCAGCGCACTTTCGGGGTGCGCGGCCACCATGTCCTGCAGGTGATCTGTGTTGCGAGCGGTGATCACCGCGTTGTCGCCGTGGTTGAGGACGGCGCTGGCGAGCGCAGCTCCCAGCCCGCTGGAACCGCCGGTGATGAACCAGGTGGTCATTGTCGTGTCTCCTTCTGGTCGTCCTGGGTCCAGTTTGCTGGATCCACAACCCTTCATGCCGGGAGCAGCTCCCGATGGCCCGTAGCCACCTGCCGACCTGAGTCTGAGCGCGGGTCCAGTCGCGGCTGCCGCGCCGGGCGGTGCAACTCAGCCGCTGAGGGGATGAGGAGCCGCTTCATCTGAGGGGCTTCAGTTCGATTTTCTCAGTCCGGGGCGGTTCATTTGTCGGTGACGACGGGTACGGCATGTGTGTCGTGGATGACGGTCAGCCGGTTGCCCGAACCATTGATCGACGCGACCACGGCCGGCTGAAGTCCGGCCGGGATCCGCGCGATCCCGGCCAGGTCGCTGAGCAGGCCGAATTGATCCAGCTCCTGCATCTCGCGCAGGATCGCCGATGCCAGCAGCGCGGCGCTCCGCTCGGCGGCGTCCGGGTCGCGTAGTGCGTGGGCGAGCCGCCTATCGATGTGCCGGAGGTATCCGAGGTCCTGGCCCTCCGACCGGCACAGCAGAGCCAACAGTCGCAGCATGATGGTGCTGATCTGCGGACCAGCGGTTTCGACCACGGGGGACCGCGAAAGTGCTTGCAGCAGAATTAAATTCACGATGGAACGGCCGAGGTGGACCTGCGCGACCGGGTCGTCGGACCCGAAGACGGTGCCGGTCGGCCCGGGTCGGACCATCGTGCGGGTGAGGGACAGCATCCCGGTCTCGAGCGCGATGTCCCACGGCTGGCGAATACCTCTGACGTCCCACATCGATGGTGGACTCAGTTGATAGCGAGTGTGAAGGCCGAACCGTCGCATCCAGATGGTCGTGTCGTCCCGCCGCATGGCACCGGTCTGGGTCACTCGTTGCCCGAATTCGGCCCATTGCACCAGCGATCGCATGCGCCGGATGAACTCCATGTTCCCCAGCGCCTGTGCCTCTTCGTGGGCGGGCGGAACAGTCACCCGGATAACCGGCGTTGTGGAATTGAGCAGTCCGGCGAGCTCCAGCGCACTCGCCGGTTGCCGATCGGAGTGCCTGGTCACGGGCTGACTTTCCGACGAAGTCGGGGCGGAATTCGAGCGATCGGCGGGCCAAGGGAACCGTTCCCGGGGAACCTCGTCAATGCATTCCAAGTTGTTGTTCATCGCTGACGAACCCGTCCAATACATGGCAATCGTGGTGACTGCAGTGTTCCCACCGGGCGCGGATTTAACGCCGATGCGCTCCCTTCTCCGGGGTGGTGCGGAGAAGGGAGCGATTGTTGAACCTTATTTCCGGTTGCTCGGCATTCTTGTTCCGGTGCTGTTACGGGAACCTGGGAGTGAGTTTGCTGCCGGCCGGGACGGGGAAGGGGAATCCCAGAACGACGAGCCGTCCGCGGACCTGGTTTTGCGCCTTGCATTGGTGGGTGCAGTTCGTTGGTGGATTGGCCACCTCGACGGAGTCCTCACCGGTGACGAAGCCCATTCGGCCGCCGCTGGCCACGTCCCAGATGGAGACACCACCGCAATGCCTGACCGATGGGGTGATCGGGGTCGCGGTGTTGCAGGCGGGCTGCGGCACTCGGGTGGCGACCTGGGAACTGTCCCGGACCACGAATCGACGGGAGAATCCGTTCGCGATGTTCACCCGGGCGGTGACCTGGACGCAGAACTTACTCGGTGGACCCGTTGTCACACTGGTGCAGTCATCGCCGAGGAACTGCCCGATCCGGGCACGGAAATTTGGGTTGTCGAAATAGAACGGTGTCATTTCCGGTGTCTCGGAGGTCGCAAGGGTATGCGTGATCCGCGTGACGGTGCCGTCGCTGCGCTGGGGTTCCATCTGGAAGATGCCGCCCTGTGCGCAGTCCTTGGCCTGGATCTTCATCGAGACACCAGTGCCAGTTCGTGAAATTTCCAGGTTCTCTCCGCTCAACCCGACGGCGATACCGCTGGTGAGGGTGGCGCCCTTGAGGTCGGGAACCTTGCTGGCGAATACCGGGGTAAACCGCCCACCGGTGATATCCAGAGCGTTGGGGGCGCCGGTGAATGCCTGGTTGAGCACCGCGAAGTCACTGAGGCGGATGTCGAACTGTGCGTATTTGCCGCGGACCCCGATGGTCGTGCCGAACGCTCCCGCGGCAAGGGTGGCGTCCACCGTCGTTGCCGGGGCTCGGGGAGCGACGACGGCGGCGGTGCCCAGGTTGAGCAGCCGGAAACCGCCCCCCTCGCAGCCCTCGGAATTCGCCGCCTGGGCGGTTCCGCCGACGGCGATCAGGATCATCGGAGCGACAAAAGCGGCGGCCAGTCCGGTGCTAATTCTTCGCTTCCAACCGGTCAGTGTTGGTCTGGGTACCTGCATGCGGGCCTCCTGGTCGGGTGGCCGGGGCGAACCACCCCGACGTGGACCTCCACTGTTGGCCCTCACCCGTTCGTGGCACATCGGACTATGGTCGTAGTACCTAGCGCCGATGGCCGAGTGCCGTCGTCGGAGCGAATCTACCCAGGATCAAGTCGACTGCTCCGTCACTCTCACCGCCCAGCCCGACAGCCACCCTTCGGGGTCGTTGGCCCCATTCACGGCCCGTCGCGTAGGCCTTCCGGAGGTAGTCGCGCGGTCACCGGCTCAACTGGTTGTTTTCCCGTGCCGCGATCCCCAAGTCGGGGCTGGCCGGGGTCCCACGGGTCAGGCTAGGGTGCCGCGGACATGAGCAGCGGCGAGAATGCCGTCGCTGACGGCCGAAACCAATGACTGGCCGTCGTGTGGTGCATTCCCGATAGCAGGCCAGTCGCCTCGACGCCGGAACCATCGGTGTGGTGGACAACGAGCAACACCCAGATGGAGAACGCCGGACGGGCGGGGTGTCCGGGGTAGCGGCGGCACTGAGCCTTTGGTAAGCATCAAATTATCATTCAGCAGAACAAGCTCACCCGAATGAGTAATTTGTGGTTATTCCGTGATAGATGGTTGACGGATTGTCTGATCTGGGCCTCAAATGATGACAACGGTAGTTCGTTGCCTGCTCGTGGTCTGGGTGCGAACGGCAGAGTAGGCCGGCACGCCACGAGTGTGAAATCGATGAGCGGTAGAGGAGTATTTACGGTCCGACGGAGCTGCTATTGAGGAGCGAATGTCACCGTGACATCTCCGGCACCCAGAACCTCGGCAAGCCCGACGGGGTCGTCCAGACGACCGATTCGCGCGTAGGAGTAAGAGGTATCGAAGGACTCGTAGAACAGCACGATCGTGTTGGAGCGGTAGAGCATGAGTTCACCATTAGTGATTGTGCCAGGGTTCGCTGAAGCTCCAGGCAAGGCCTCGGTGAGCTCGAAGGCCTTCTCGTTGCTGTTGACATCCGTCATGTCCAACGTTATCGGAAGTCGGTCGGCAAATGCTCGTGCTGGTTCGGTGTCGGCGAGCGTGGCGGAGAATTCAGTCGTGCCGATGGTGACGGTGATCCTGCCCTGCCGAGCATCGTTTTCCGCTGTTGAAGAGCGTTCTCGGTCGATTCCATCCTGTGCAGACGGTTCCGCCGGGGGAGTGGTCTCTAGTGTTCTCGGCGGTGTAGTCGGGGTCGAGTTCGTGGCCGGTGTACTCGATCCGGTGGAAACGCAGGCGGCCACAAGCGCGGCGGCGGAGACGGCAGAAAGTAGGGTCGAAAATTGTCTTCGTGTCATAGCCCCTCGTCTTGCACCTTTTGTCTTCGTTGATCGTTGAGTCATTGGTCGCCACAGGATTTCGTTCTAAGAACGTCCAATTCCGAGGTAAAGCACAATCCCTAACGGGACGTTCACGGGGTGAGGAGGACTTTGGTGGCGCGCCGCTCGTCCATGGCCAGGTAGCCTTTCGCCGCTTCCGCCAAGGGAAGAGTCAGGTCGAAAACAACGCCGGGCTCGATGGTCCGGTCCCAGATCAGCTGGATCAATTCGGGGAGGAACCGACGGACGGGGGCGGGTCCGCCGTGCAGGTGCACACCGCTGAAGAACAGTTCATCGCCTGGCAGTTGCACGTCATGGGCGACGCCGACGTAGCCGACGTGACCGCCGGGTCGAGTGGAGCGGATGGCCTGCATCATCGATTCCTGGGTACCCACGGCTTCGATTGTGGAGTGAGCGCCGAGGCCGCTGGTGAGTTCCCTGATCCTGTCGACGCCGGTGTCGCCGCGCTCCGCGACGATGTCGGTGGCCCCGAATCGGCGGGCAAGGGCCTGGCGATCAGCGTGACGGGACATGGCGATGATTCGCTCCGCGCCGAGTTGCTTCGCCGCGAGGATGCCGAGCAGGCCAACGGCGCCGTCACCGACGACGGCGACCGTCTTACCTGGGCCGGCCTCGGCCGCGACAGCGGCGAACCAGCCGGTTCCCAATACATCTGAGGCTGCCAGCAAAGACGGGATGAGGTCGGGGTCGGGCGTTCCGGGGGTGGCGACGAGTGTTCCGTCGGCCAAGGGAATGCGGGCGTACTCGGCCTGGGTGCCGATCTGTCCGATGAGTTCGGCGTGTACGCATCGAGACTGGTAGCCGGCACGACAGATCTCACAGGTGTTGTCGGAGGCGAAGAAGGATCCGACTACAAAGTCACCAGGCTTGACAGTGCGCACCCCGGAACCGATCTCGGTGACCACACCGACGTACTCATGACCCATTGGCTGGTGGTCGACGGGCTCGGCGCCGCGGTAGGGCCACAGATCCGAGCCACAGATGCAACTGGCGCTGACCTGAATGATCGCGTCCGTCGGGTCGATGATGGACGGCATTTCCCGGTTTTCGACTCGGACGTCGCCGGGGGCGTGCATGATGACTCCACGCATGGTGTTGGTGTTCTCCTTAGATTTCGTGGTGTGGGTGAAGAGAAGCTTCCGCGGCTGCGGGAGTGGCGGGCCGGGAGCCAAGGAACTGGTGCGCGGCGCCGGCCAGCAGGACGGCGGCCACGGTGACCACACCGAGCGGCAGGATGCTCGCGGCGCCCGCAACACCGACCAGGGGGGCCGCGATCCCACCGAACCCGAAGCGGACCATGCCCAACAGTGATGAGGCGGTGCCGGCGATTTGCGGGTATCCGACCAGCGCGAGCGTCGAGGCGGGTGGTGACGAGATCGCAACGCCGCAGGCCAGGGTGAACAGGGACACGATGACCACCCACAGCGGCATGGGGCTCAAACCGGAAATGAGGAGGCCGACTGCACCGACACCGGTGACAATGACGCCGATCGTGAGAGTGCCGGAGACACTCCACCTCTCGGCGGCGCGTCCGGCGGCGAACCCGAAGACCATGTAACCAGCAGAGTTCAACCCAAACGCGGCGGCGTAGGCCTGCGGTGAAAGCCCGTAAATGTCCTGCAGTACGTAGGTGGCGCCGGCCAGGTAGGCGAACAGCGCCGCGTAAAGAAATCCCTGGTTCAGGACCACGCCGACGAACGCCCGGTCGGCCAGCAGCGTCCGGAAGTCCCGCATAGTGTGTGCGAACCCACCATTGGTGCGCCGCTCGCGGGGCAGGGTCTCATCGAATGAGAACAAGGTCACGACCAGTATTGCGGCTCCGATCGCGGCCAGGAACAAGAACAACCCGCGCCACCCAGAGAAGGTGTTGAGCGCGCCACCCAGTAGTGGCCCGACGATAGCGGCGAAGCCACCCATCACGGTAAGGCGGGCGTAGAAACGAATCAGGGCGCCACCGGTGTAAATGTCACGGCCCGCGGCTTGCGCGATCACGATGCCGACGCCGCCGGCCAAACCTTGCACCAGCCGCGCAGCGATCAAAATCTCTACCGATGGGCTCACCGCGCACAGCAGTGACGTCACCACGTACAGAACAATGCCAATCAGCAGGATGCCGCGGCGGCCGAACCGATCCGACAATGGCCCCGCGATCAACTGTCCCAAGGCCAAACCGATCAAGCACGCAGTGATGGTGAGCTGAGCTACCGATGTCACCGCAGCCAGCTCACCCGTCAGTGCCGGGAGCGCCGGCAGGTACAGGTCCATCGAAATTGGCCCGAACACCGTCAACAGCAACAGCAACGCCGGCAGGAACCGGTCCTTGACGGATGATGCGGAGATAGCGGGAGCGGACATGAGTCTCATCGTCGCCCGGATCGGGGCGGGCGGGGAGTCCCTGTTGAGAGGTGTACCAACAGGGAACCCTCCAGATCCCCGACGCGACCTAGCCTAGGTGAATGGACAACCGCGCCGAGGTCCGCGCCTTCCTCACCTCCCGTCGCGCCAAGCTCACCCCCAAAGATGTCGGGCTCCCGGCCGGCACGAACCGGCGGGTCTCAGGCCTGCGCCGCAGTGAGGTGGCCCTGCTGGCAGGGGTCAGTGTTGAGTACTACGCCAGGCTCGAACGCGGAGCGATCGCCGGAGCCTCGTCGTCCGTGCTCGATGCGATCTCTCGGTCGTTGCACCTCGACGAGACTGAACGTGCACACCTTCTCGACCTGGCCCGCGCCGCCGACGGCATCCCCACCTCGGGACGTACCCGTCGCCGCAGCACCAAACAGTCCATCGCGAGACCAACACTGCAGTGGGCCTTGGATGCCATCACCGACGGCGTCGCCTTCGTCCGCGACCCGCACCAAGACCTGCTAGCCATGAATGCGCTGGGTCGGGCCTTCTACTCGCCGGTTATCGGTGACGGTGGGCGAACCCCGAACCTGGCCCGCTTCCAGTTCCTTGACCCAGTCGCCAGGGACTTTTATCCAGACTGGGACCTGTTCGCCGAGATGTGCGTGGCGATCATGCGTGCCGAGGCCGGCCGTGATCCCCACGACCGGGGGATTCAAGAACTGGTCGGCGAGCTATCCACACGCAGCGAGACCTTCCGAACCCTCTGGGCCGCACACAACGTCCGCGCACACGGGGCCGGCACCAAACGTTTCAGGCACCCCATTGTCGGTGAGCTCACTCTGGCCTACGAGGAACTCGCCATTACCGCAGAACCAGGCTCGATCCTGATGATCTACACCGCCGAACCCGGCTCATCCAGCGCCGAAGGACTCCACCTACTCGCATCCTGGGCCGCGACAGATCAACCCACCACCGCCAGTACGGCCTAGTCAGGATCGCCCCTGCGGGGTGGCCCTTCCGGGCTGAAAATGGTACGTCCACTTTGGCTTCGACCGCGCAACCGATTTGCCCGAGCCTGAATGAGGAACGCGGCAATCAACAGCCAGCCAAAGTGCTCGACCACGGCTGCACCGGCGATGCCGAGAATTTGCACGCCGATAACGGCGGATATGAGTTTTATGCCACCGAACCGATCGGCCGTCATCTTCTTGGTGGTGCCGTCGGCGTGCTCGATCGTCGTGATATCGGCAAGAAGATCCTGGGTGGTGGCCTCGTCAGTCGCGATCCCACCGACATCGACACGATGCGGGCCCGGATCGATGAACAGATCGCCCCTTTCGCGGAGGCGGTGACCCTGCTCGATGAGATCCCGAGCATCGGGATAGCCGCCGCAGACCATCATCGCCGAACTCGGCCTGGACATGAGCAGGTCCCCGACACCCAACCATCTGGCGTCGTGGCGCAGGTTCGCGCCGGGATCGCGGAATCCGCGGGTCGGAAGAAGGGCAACAGCGGCACCGGACACGGCAACCGCTGCCTCGCCCGCGCACTAGGCGAGGCCGCGTTCGATGCCAGTCGGAGGAAGACCTTCTTCGGGAGCGGTACCGCAGGATCGCCCGTCGGCGGGGCCAGAAACGAGCCATCGTCGCTATCGGCGGGTCCATCCTGATGATCGTCTGGCAATTGATCAACGACCCGGAGAAGAGATTCGTCGACCTACCCGGCCACTACGAGTCCCGCATCAACCGAAACCGCAGCACCCGAATCACGTCCGCGAACTCCAAGCCCTCGGCTGCAAGGTCATCCTCGAACCCACCGCCTGAACCAACCACGGATGTCTCCAACGACCAGGCCAATGGCTCGGCCGGCACTGCAAGGCGCCGTGGTCACCTTGATTTTCGCGACCGTTGATGCCGAAAGGGCGCCAGCGCTTCGCGGTGCAGTTCTTCCAGGTCGAGGAGAGCACGTTTCAGCAGATAGGTCAGCCCCGCGGTGATGATGACTTAACCCAGCGGCAGGTGCTCGTCGCGATCGTGGTCCAGGGTGTCCCACTGGACGCCCTGGTGGTGCAACTGGGTCCAGCAGCAACGCGATCGATCAGACATTGTTCGACGCGCGACGTAAGTCTGGTCGCGCTAGCGTCAACGCCACGACCAAGTTGAGGATGCCCGCCGTGGCGATCCTCGACGCCGAGCATGTGCTGCGCTGGATCGATGGCCATTCGACTACAGCGCCTGCACCGAAGTCCAGCAGATCCTCAACGCCCTCGACCAGCTCGCCCTCTGACCACTCCTCACGACCCACACCCCGACGCACCTCAGGAAGGCCGACAACCAATGACCGTACGACTGGCGCTGCTCGCTCTGCTGGAAGCCAAGCCCGGCAAGGGCGACGAACTGGCGGCGTTCCTCCAGGCGGGGCGTGAGTTGGCCTTAGCCGAGGAAGGCACCGTCACCTGGTACGCATTCAAGATCAGCGACACCAGCTACGGCATCTTCGACACCTTCGAAACCGAGGAAGCCCGCGACGCCCACCTTGGCGGGCAGATTCCGCAAGCTCTCGGTCAGGTCGCACCAGACCTACTGGCTGCCGACCCGGACATCCGCACTGTCGACCTCATCGCCGTCAAGTAGCCGGCCGCTGTAACCTGTGACCGGCCGGTACCCGGGACTGACCGTGATGCGAGATTCGCCGGGGTGCCCGAACTCGATCTGTTGACCACGACCGGCGGCGGCGGCCGTGACCTGCTCACGGCCGCTGAATTGAACTGGTCGCGGCCGATCCCACACTGCCCAGACGGGGACGCCGCCCAACTGATTCGCAATCACCGCATCGGTCATTTGGTTTTGCCGCCGCCCGCCGAACCCGTTATGTGGATGTCTCCATAACCGGTTGTATGTCCAGCCCACGATTATGTTGAGGCGGCCCTCTGGGTGCGTGGATGTGTTTGGTGGGCAGGGTTTCTGGTGCAGTTCGCTCAACATAATCAGAGGGTTTCGAGGAAGGCCAGGAGCGTGTCCGAGGGTCGGTATCGGCCTGGTTTGGCGCCGAGCGGCGCGGTCCGGGCGATCGCTCGTTCCTTGAGCGCGCCGTCGGCATGCTCATAAATGTGGGTGGTCTGAGTGCTCTCGTGCCCGAGCCACAAGGCAATGGTCGCGATGTCGACCTCTTTGGCCCGCAAAAGCATGGCGTTGGTATGCCGAAGCACATGTGGGGTGACTTGTTTCGCTTTCAACGACGGGCAGGTGGCTGACGCGGTGGTGGCGTGTTTGGTGATCAACAAGCCGACTGTGTAGCGGCTGAGCGGCCGGCCAGGGCGGGTCGGGAACAGTGGGTCGTCCAGATCGCCGCCGCGTTCGGTGAGCCATCGGCGTTGGGTCGCAACGGTTTCCCGGGTCAACGGCGTCGCGCGCTTCTTCCGTCCTTTCCCGGTGACCCTGATATGAGGGCCGATACCGAGGTGGATATCACCGACGCGCAGGCCGACCAGTTCCGAGACACGGACCCCGGTCTGGATCATGAGCAGCAGCAGCGCGTGGTCGCGACGGCCGAGCCAGGTCGTCGTGTCGGGCGCGGACAGCAGCGCCTTGATCTCGTTGAGGTCGAGGTAGGAGACGGTGTTGCGTTCATAGCGCTTCGTCGGGATCGCCATCACCCGGGCGATCGTGTGGGCGTGCTCGGGATGTCCGAGTGCGGCGAACCGGTAGAACGAGTGGATCGCCCCGAGTCTGGCGTTGCGGGTCCTGGGGCTGTTGCCGCGTTCCTTTTCGAGATGGGTGAGGAACGCGCCGATCAGCGGTGCGTCGAGATCGTCGATGTCCAACTGGAACGGTTGCTTCCCGGTCTGTCGCTGCGCGAAGGTGAGCAGCAGTCTGAATGTGTCGCGGTAGGCGGCGATCGTCTGCGGGCTGGAATTGCGTTGGGTGATCAGACGGTCGGTGAAGAACGCCTGCAGCGCCGGCGCGAGCAGCGTCATGAGAGCACCTCCGGCAGCTGCTCCAGGCGTCGGCTGATCACTGCGAGCAGCTCGGGCACCGCCTCCAGATACCAATACGTGCTCGCAGGGTCGACATGACCGAGATAGGTTGACAGCAAAGGCATCCGCCGGTCGACATCCTCGCCCGCCTGCAGCCAGCCCAGCAGCGTCCGCACCGCCAGGGTGTGCCTGAGATCATGCGGCCGCGGGCGACGGCGGGCGCCGTGACCGTCCAGGCCGACCTCACCGATCAGCCTGGTGAACGTCTGGTTCAGCTCGGAACGGGCCATCCGCCCACCTCGCGTGGAGATGAAGAACGCCGGCGTTGCCGGCGTCGGAAACGCGGTGTCGCGCAGCCGGGTGTAGTCGCGCAACGCGCTGACCGTGCTGGCGTGCAGCGGGACCTCGCGTTGCTTTTTCTGCTTGCCCGCGCGGACGTGGACGACCCTGTGCCGCAGATCGACGTCGTCACGGTCAAGGGCGACCGCTTCCCCCGGGCGCATGGCGGTGACGGCCAACAACCCGATCAGCGTGACATGACGCGCCGCCCGTAACGGCGGTCGGAGCCCGCGGGCGGCGTCCATCAGCGCGGTGATCTCGCTGTCGGCGTAGATGTATGGGGCGATCCGGGGTCGATGTCCTGGGAGCAGGTCCGGGGAGGGAACCTCGCTCGCGGTGTCGATCGTCGCGAGATGACGGGCGAACCCGCGCACGACAATGAGTCGCTGCCGCCAGGTGTGCGGGTGCGCGTCCACGGGTTTCCGCGCCCAGGCAAGTGCCAGCTCGGTGGTGATCCGCTCCGCGCCCGCCTGCTCGAGGAAATCGACGAACCCCTCCAGCAGCCGCCCGTCCTGGGGCATCTCGAACCCGAGACCACGACGGATCCGCAGATAGTCCTCCATCGCTGCCCGCACCCGGGTCATGCCGCACCCCCCGGCCACGGAGGCGCCAGCGGCCGCAGCGCGTTCCGGTCGACTTTCGCGTAAATCGCCGTCGTTTTTCGCTCCCGGTGGCGCAGCACCTGGCCGATCTCGGCCAAAGACGCGCCCGCCCGGAGCATCTCGGTGGCGGCCGTGTGCCGCAGACGATGCGCGCCCACCCGGGGCAACCCGGCCCGGTCGCACGCCGCGCGAACCACCCAGGCCACCGTGCAGCGGTCCATCTCGGTGCGCGGTGCGGTCACTCGAAGGAACACTGCCCGGCACTCACACCGCGGGCGACGACGAAGATAGGACACCATCGCCTCGCCCACATCGACCGGCAACGGCAACATGTCCTGGCGGCTGCCCTTGCCGTGCACGAGCAGCTCGCCTCGACGCCAGTCGACGTCGTCCAGGCGCATCGCGGCGACCTCCCCGGCGCGCAGCCCCAGCCGCGACAACAGCAACAGGATCGCGTAATCACGCCGGCCGACCAGGCGGCGCCGATCGCAGCTGGCCAGCAACCTGCGACGGCGGCGGGCTCAAGACCGCGCGGCAGACTGCGATCACGCAGATCGGCGACCGAAGGGATCGCCCACACCAACGGCGTCTGAATCAGCCCAGCCACATGCAGGTAACGCAGCAACGACCGCAACGCGCACACCAGGTCCCGTGCCCCCGACACGCTGCGCTTCGGGCATTCACTGGCCAGGAACGAGCTCACCTGCGCCGCGCTGAGCCGGTCCAGTCCAAGTCCGTGCCCGTCCGCCACGGCCTTCAGGAACAGCCGCGCGGCCGGCCCATACGCGTCGAACACCGTGTGATCCGACAGTCCACGTTCGATCGACAGATAGCGGCGGTAATCCGCGAGCAGCTCCTGCAGCGGCCCCTGCTCGACGACCGGCACCGGCGGCGGCGCAACCCCCAAGCCGCGCAGATACCCCACCGGCAGCATCGCGCTGCGCGGGGCGGCCCACGTCACCAAACCCGTCGCCCGCCGCGCTGCGGCGAACCGCTCGGCCTGCTCGCCGGTCAGCTCCCCAGCACCCAGTCCCTCGCGCTGGAGCCACCGACTGAGCTGATCGAACTGATACATCCGGTCCGCTGCACCCGAGGGCGAGTACGCCCGAGACCTCAACCACGACTCAAACCCCGCCGCGAACGGCGCCAACGGCCCCGACACCACCGGAACCCACACCTGCCTGCCCATCGCTGCCTCCCGTCGGATCGCACAACACGAATCCAACGAGCATCAATGAAAGGCCATGATTATGTTGAGCGCCTCAGCAGCAGAATCCCTGCCCACCAAACACATCCACGCACCCAGAGGGCCGCCTCAACATAATCGTGGGCTGGACATACAACCCGGCGTGCGGCTTTCACCGCACCGGGCTCTCCACAAGTGCCGTGGTGACTGGCTCGCGGGAGCCGCGCGAGCCGGGATCAGTTTTTGATCATTGGCGGTTCGGTCCAGGTTCCGTTGATCGTGGCTGCTCGGGGCGACAGGCCCCAGATGACCGCGACTTGACGCATGGGAGTTGGCTCGTTGGCGTCCCGCGCCCCATGAGTTGCCGCCAGACGCCGTGCACCAGCGCAGATCGAAAAGTGGGGGTTAAATGGGGATGATCTTGATCGCGGCGACCGCCAGATACGCCTGACCTGCGAAACTGTGCGCCATCAGGGACTCGAACCCCGAACCCGCTGATTAAGAGTCAGCTGCTCTGCCAATTGAGCTAATGGCGCATGGTCCGACCTCGTTGAAGGACCGGCGGTAACTGTACATGCCACCCCCTCGGACCAGTAAACCTGCAGGTCACGGCACTATTGCAGAAGCCAGGTATGGTGAGCACCATCACCCTGGCGTCCATCGTTGCCGCCTGCGTCTTCGAGGAAGGTGGCTGTCATCGCACCAGAAGTCGCTGCCAGGCCCGCCTCCGGGCCGGTCGCCGTTCCGGTCCAGGCAGCCGGCCCGTTCCTGGCCCTACCCAGCGGGTCAACGCCGCGCAGCCATCGCGGGCAGCTGGAGCGCGCCTACGACGACTTCATCTCCACCGGCTCCGTCGCAACCCTGCGCCCCGTCGTCGCCGACTCCTGGCGGCTGTCCCGGGCGAGCGGGGTCAGCCCGGACGGTGTGCTGCCGGCCGTCGACATGCTCGATGCCGAGCTGGAGGCCTACCGCTCCGCGCACCCGCTGGCCGCCGTGATGCCGCTGATCCGGCGCCTGCTGATCGAGGAGGCCGAAGACGCCGGGGCGATCGTGGTGGTTGCCGATGCCGATTCCCGGCTGCTGTGGGTCGAGGGCGACGCCACCTTGCGCCGGCTCGCCGAGGGCATGAACTGGGTCGCGGGCTCCCGCTGGGACGAGCGCACCACCGGCACCAATGCGCCGGCCGCGGCGATGCGGCTCAACCACGCGCTGCAGGTGTTCGCCCGGGAGCACTACGCGAGCAATGTCGCCGCCTGGTCGTGCACCGCTGCACCCATCCACGACCCCACGACCGGCCGGATCCTCGGTGCCCTGGACATCACCGGCCGGGACGACGTCGCAGCGCCCGCCGTGCTCGGTCTGGTCCGCGCCGCGGTGGCCGCCGCCGAGTCCGAGCTGCGGATGCGTGCGATGTACCAGCCGGCTGACCCGGAGGGTCGCCGAAAAGCGTTCGGCCCCAACGCGACTCAGCGCCGCGCTCAGCTGCTGTCCGTGCTCGGCCGGGACCGGGCGATGTTGGCGCCACAGTCGGCCGGCGATGCGGGGACAGAGCTGTCCGTCCGGCATTCCGAGTTGCTGTTCCTGCTTGCCCAACACCCCAAGGGCTACACCGCCGATCAGCTGGCGATTGCGTTGCACGAGCGGGACGTCCCAGCCGTCACCGTGCGCGCCGAGTTGAGTCGGTTGCGGTCGCAGCTGCCCGAGTTGGCGTTGACCGGCCGGCCCTACCGGATCGCCGCGAGCGTGCACACGGACGTCGCCGCTGTCCGATCCTCCCTGGCCGCCGGCGATATCGCCGGCGCCGTGCAGCGCCTATCCCGGTCCGATCCTGCCGTCATCGGAGTCACCCGAGGTGCAGGCCGAGCGGGACCTGCTGCACCGCGAGATCCGTTCCGCCGTCATGCGTTCCACCGACTCGGTGGCCGTGCTGGCGTTCGCCAACCGCCCGTGCAGTCGGGACGACGTCCTGGTGTGGCGGCATGCGGTCGAGCTTGCCGACCCGGCGACCCGACCCGTGCTGCTCGAGCAGCTGCGTCGGATCGAACGTGAGCTGGGCTCATCGTCCGACGGTGATTCCCGCTGAGTCGTCGCTACGTGACTCAGCTCACCCGAGCGCAACGTTGCCGCAACTGTCCAGTTCCTAGGTTGTGGTCAAAGGCGGCTCGTCGGGGGGCCGCTACAAACTCGACAAGGAGGTCGTATGACCGTTTACGTCCCACCAGGCCAGCCGGGCAGTGTGGTCAGCTACGAAGCCCGTTACGACAATTGGATCGGTGGCGAGCGCGTCGCACCGGTCAAGGGCCAGTACTTCGAGAACATCTCGCCGGTCAACGGCCAGGTGTTCACCGAGGTCGCCAGGTCCACCGCGGAAGATGTCGATCTCGCCCTGGACGCCGCCCATGAGGCCGCTCCCGGCTGGGGGAAGACCTCCGCCGCCGAGCGGTCGGTCATCCTGAACAAGATCGCCGACCGGATCGAGCAGAACCTCGAGAAGATCGCGGTCGCGGAGAGCTGGGACAACGGCAAGCCGGTCCGCGAGACCATCAACGCCGACATTCCCTTGGCGATCGATCATTTCCGCTACTTCGCCGGCGCGATCCGGGCCCAGGAGGGCTCGCTGTCGCAGATCGACGAAGAGACCGTCGCCTACCATTTCCACGAGCCACTTGGCGTCGTCGGGCAGATCATCCCCTGGAACTTCCCGATCCTGATGGCCGTCTGGAAGCTGGCGCCCGCGCTCGCCGCCGGCAACGCCATCGTGCTCAAGCCTGCCGAACAGACGCCGGCCTCGATCATGCTGCTGATGGACATCATCGGCGACCTGCTGCCGCCCGGCGTACTGAACATCGTCAACGGCTTCGGCGTGGAATGCGGCAAGCCGCTCGCGTCCTCCAACCGGATCCGCAAGATCGCCTTCACCGGCGAGACCACCACCGGCCGATTGATCATGCAGTACGCGTCCGAGAACCTGATCCCGGTCACCCTGGAGCTCGGCGGCAAGTCTGCCAACGTGTTCTTCGCTGACGTGGCCCGTGAGCGGGATGCGTTCTACGACAAGGCACTCGAAGGCTTCAACCTGTTCGCGTTCAACCAGGGCGAGGTCTGTACCTGCCCGTCAAGGGCGCTGATCCAGAACTCGATGTACTCCGAGTTCATGGCCGACGCCATCGCCCGCACCGAGAAGATCATCCAGGGCAACCCGCTGGACACTGCGACCATGCTGGGCGCGCAGGCGTCCAACGACCAGCTGGAGAAGATCCTGTCCTACATCGAGATCGGCAAGGCCGAGGGTGCCAAGGTGCTCACCGGCGGACACCGCGCCGAGCTGTCCGGCGACCTGGCCGGCGGATACTACGTGCAGCCCACCGTCTTCCAGGGCGACAACTCGATGCGGATCTTCCAGGAGGAGATCTTCGGGCCGGTGCTCGCCGTGACCTCCTTCGATGACGAGGCCGACGCGCTCAAGATCGCCAACGACACCCTGTACGGGCTGGGTGCCGGCGTCTGGTCCCGCGACAATGCCACCGCCTACCAAATGGGCCGTGGCATCCAGGCCGGCCGGGTGTGGACGAACAACTACCACGCCTACCCGGCACACGCGGCCTTCGGCGGCTACAAGCAGTCCGGAATCGGCCGGGAGAACCACAAGATGATGCTGGATCACTACCAGCAGACCAAGAACCTGTTGGTCTCCTACTCGCAGAATGCTCTCGGTTTCTTCTGATGCCGACCGCGCCGGAAACGGATCGGATCGCCCGCGTCGAGCTGTCCGAGAAGGCCGTTGCTCTCCTGCGGGAATTGACGGAAGTCCACGGGCCGTTGATGTTTCACCAGTCCGGTGGATGCTGTGACGGGTCGTCACCGATGTGTTACCCGGACGGCGAATTCCGCATCGGCGCAGTCGATGTCCGGCTCGGTGAGCTGGATGCCGGTCTGCCGCAGCCGATCCCGTTCTGGATGTCGGAATCGCAGTTCGCGTACTGGAGTCACACCCACCTCACGGTGGATGTGGTTCCGGGCCGCGGTAGTGGGTTCAGCGTTGAATCGCCCACCGGGCAACGCTTTCTGATCCGCTCGCGATTGTTCACCGACGACGAGTCCGAGAAGTTGGTCGAGATCACCCACGGCGGCTGAGCCGCCGACCGAACACGACCGCATCGCCATGGCCCTCAGCGCCGTGGCGATGCGGTCGATCCATGTTCCGACCGTTTCGCTGGTGCTTCGTCGCGGCAACGGTTGCCGATCGAGGCCCGGCGCGGACACCTCTGGACACGTGGGTTGTCAAAAGGGGTGTGCTGACGCCACAGGCTCTGCTAGCGTCTTCGCCCATGACATCCCTGCGCCAGTCCTGGTGGCGGACCGCTTAACGGCGATCCGTGATGTCCCCGACTCCGGCCGCCGATGAGCGGCCGGGTCGTTTCCTCCTTCGTGCAGGACGCATCCGGTTCCATCGGTTGCCGACCCACCAGAAGGAGATCCTCCAATGACCACCACCCTCGATCCCCACCGGCAATCCGTCCTCGAGAATGCCGCTGTGGCAACCAACCTGGTTTCCACTGCAGGTCGGGTTGTCACCGGTGACCGGCCGACCGGGCCGCTGCATCTCGGTCACTACCTCGGCACGTTGACGAACCGGGTTCGCCTGCAGGACGCGGGAACCCCGGTCACCGTGATCATCGCCGACTACCAGGTGATCACCGATCGTGACGACACCGGGCCGCTGCGTTCCAGGGTCCGCACCCTGATTGCCGAGTATCTGGCCGCCGGCATCGATCCCGACCGATCGACGATTTTCGCCCATTCGTTGGTGCCGGCGCTGAACCAACTGATGCTGCCGTTCCTGTCGTTGGTGACAGAGGCCGAGCTGCACCGCAACCCCACCGTCAAGGCCGAATCGCTAGCCGCCCGGCGATCGTTGAGTGGGCTGCTGCTCACCTATCCGGTGCATCAAGCGGCCGACATCCTCAGCCTCGGCGGCACCGTCGTACCGGTCGGCCGGGATCAACTCCCGCACATCGAACTGACCCGACTGCTGGCTCGCAGGTTCAACACCCGGTACGGCACCGTCTTCGAGGAGCCGGTGGCTCTGCTGTCCGCGGCGCCGGCCGTGCTCGGCATCGATGGTGCCCGAATGTCGAAAACCCGCGGAAACACCATCCCGCTGGGGGCAGGGGAGGACGCGACGGCCGCGCTGATCCGGGCCGCCCGCACGGATGCGCTGCGGCACATCACCTTTGACCCGCACGGGCGGCCGCAGGTGGCCAACCTCCTGACCATCATCGGGTCACTGACCGGCAGCGACCCGGCAGTAGTGGCAGAACGTCTCGGCGACGGGGGTTCCGCCGCGCTGAAAGGACTCGCCACCGAGACGATCAATGAGTCTTTGCGTGGGCTTCGCCGGCGGCGCGCTGACCTGCTCGCCGACCCCGGCTACCTGGACGGCGTCCTGCTGGACGGCACCGCCCGGGCCACCGCCATCGCCACCGAGACGCTACATCGGGTTCGATGTGCGATGGGTATGGACTATCTGGGCGGGTCGGAGGTGACGGAGTCGAATGGCAGCGGAGTTGACCGGGAAGCGTAGTTGAATGGGCAGGAACATCACTCAGATGTGGTAATGAATCACTTCCCGGCAGGATCGGAGTGGCGCCCCGATGACCGATGCGACACCGGAAGAGGTCCCCGGCCCACTGTGGCCGAAGAAGCGACTGGACACCAGCGGCGGCCGCCGGGTCGGCGACACGGTCGTCGCGACGCTGACCCGCTGGGGTCTCGTGCCGCACACCTACGTTCTGACAACGATCGGCCGGAAGACCGGCCAGCCCCGCAACACTCCGGTGACGTTGGTGGAAAAGGGCGACAAGCGTTGGCTGGTCGCTCCTTACGGTCCAGTCGCGTGGGTACTGAATGCACGGGCGGCCGGTCGGGTGACGATTGGTCGCCGTGGGAAGGCGCACGATTACGCCATCAGGGAGCTGGCTGTCGACGAAGCCGGACCGGTTCTCAAGGACTACCTCCAGATCGCCAGTGCGACCAGGCCCTATTTCGAGGCGACAAAGACCTCACCGGTGGGTGAGTTCATCAGTGAGGCCAGTCGGCACCCGGTGTTTGAGCTCAGCCTGATCACCGATCCGCGCGGATGAACTCGTTGACGTTCGTCCCACCATCACCAAATGGGCCACGTTCAGCCGCGCTGGGGAAGATGATCCGCGCGACAACGGGGCCGGGACGTTAGCGGCCGGCGCGTCTCCTGAGCGCCGCCGATGCCGCACCGGAACGCCGGGCCAGGTCGGCGATGTCGGCGCGCACCAGCTGCTCATGCTCAACGATCGGCGAGCCGCCAACCAGCAGCAGCTCCAATGGCGAGCGGGTGCCGAAGACGAGAGTGCAGACGGGGTCGGTGATGTCGATGCCGGACACCCCATCCACCCGCCACAAAGCGATGTCGGCCAGTTTTCCGACCTCCAGCGACCCGAGGTCGTTCTGCCGGCCGAGCACCCGGGCGCCGCCCATCGTCGCCATGGCCAGGACCTGGCGGGCGCTCATCGAGGTTGATCCGCTCCGCAGCCGGGCGACCAGCAGTGCCTGGTGCAGTTCGTCGTCCATCCGGCCCGACTCGTTCGACGCCGACCCGTCAACACCGAGACCGACCGGCACCCCGGCGGCGAGCATGTCGGCAATCGGCGCTATTCCGGAACCCAACCTGCCGTTGGAGGTGGGGCAGTGCGCGACCGCGGTGCCGGTGGCCGCGAACCGGGCGATGTCCTGGGTGGTCGGCCAGACCACGTGCGCGAACCAGACGTCCGGGCCCAGCCAGCCGAGGTCCTCTACGTACTCGCCGGGCTTGCGGCCGTACTTCTCCAGGCAGAAGGCCTCCTCGTCGAGCGTTTCGCAGAGGTGGGTATGCATCCTGGCGCCGTGAGCGCGGGCGATCTCGGCGGCGCCCGTCATCAGCTCGCGGGTCACCGAGAACGGGGAACAGGGCGCCACGGCAATCTGCAGCATCGACTCCGGTGACGGGTCGTGCCAGCGGGCGATGGCCGCCTCGGTGGCGGCGAGGGCAACGTCGGTGGTCTCGACGACGGACTGCGGTGGCAGCCCGCCGGCGTCCGTCCCGAGGTCCATCGAGCCGCGGGTGGGGTGGAACCGCAGCCCGATCGTCTGGGCCCCGGTGATCGTCGCGCCGAGCACATCACCGCCGGCCCGTGGGAAGACGTAGTGGTGATCGGTGGTCAGGGTGGTGCCCGACAGCGCCATCCAGCCCAGGTTCGCCGATGCTGACGCCTCGACGGTCTCCTCGTCGATGCCCGCCCAGACCGGATACAGGGCGGTCAGCCACTCGAACAACGTCCCGTCCTGGGCGTACCCACGGGTGATCCACTGGTACAGGTGGTGATGGGTGTTCACCAGTCCGGGCGTCGCCAGCATCCCCGTTCCGTCCACCCAGCGGTCCGCGCGCTCCCGCCAGGACGGGTCCGCCGCACCGGCGCCCACCGTGACGATCCGGCTGCCCTCGACAATCAGGTGCCCGGTCGGGTACTCGGTGCCGACGGGGTCGACGGTGGCAATCGCACATCCGGAGATGACGGTCACCGACGGCGCAGCTGCACACACAGGGGCCTCCTGGGGCTGAATCCGGACGAGCTGACAGGTTCGACTGGACCTTGCCAGTTGGGCATGTCGGCCGCATGTCGAGGGCGCTTCGCGACGATCACCAGGGCATCGGGAGGCCAGCGCGATGGGATCGGATCACAAGGCGATTCACCGCTGGTTGCCCGATGCCGTGGCTCCTGAAGGTTCCGAAGTCGCATCAGGCCCCCGATCCAAGGATCGAGGGCCTGACGGACATGGGGTGAGCGACGGGACTCGAACCCGCGACCACCGGCACCACAAGCCGGAGCTCTACCAGCTGAGCTACGCCCACCATGCCCCTTGGCCGACCGACCCGGAAGGGGTCGTGGCGCGCGGACCGAGGAAGTCTAACCGATCCGCGAGGGTGGTCCGTTCGCGTTCCGGGCCTCGGACAGCACTGAACAAACCGGCTCCTGCGTCGCCGGGTTGTTCAGGCCTGTCCTCCTGAATCGGATGGCGCCCGTCGACTTCGTCGCGGGCGCCTGAGGACGATCAGACCGGATAGCGGCCGGCAACCTCGGTGGCAACGGCGTGCACCTGGTCGGTGTTGGGCCCGGGGGATGGGACGAACGCCGTCCCGCGGTAATAGGCGAGCTCCCGGATGGACTCGGTGATGTCGGCCAGCGCCCGGTGCGTCATCTGCTTTGGCGGCTGACCGAAGTAGACCTTCGGGTACCAGCGCCGGCTGAGCTCCTTGATGCTGGAGACATCGATCATCCGGTAATGCAGATAGTTGTCCAGCGTCTCCATGTCCCGACTGATGAACCCGCGGTCGGTGGCAATGGAGTTCCCGCACAACGGTGCGGTGTTTGGTTCCGGGACATGCGCCCGGACATAGTCCAGCACCAGCTGCTCCGCCTGCTCGAGCGTGATCGTCGACTCCCGAACCCGTTCGGTGAGCCCCGATTTCTCGTGCATCGCGACAACCACCTCCGGCATACCAGCGAGGGCCTCATCGTCGGCATGGATCACCACGTCGATGCCCTCGCCGAGGATATTCAGGTCGCTGTCGGTCACCAGGGCGGCAATCTCGATGAGTTTGTCGGTCCGCACGCTCAGGCCGGTCATCTCGCAGTCCACCCACACCAGTCGGTCATTCACGGGTCGGACCCTAGTCGCTCCCCCCGACAGCGGATGCTTCGCCCGCGTCCTACGTGCCTCGTCGACCCCGGCACCCTAGGCTCCGAGGTGATGCCCGACCCGGGGGGACGCACAATGACGACGCCGTCAACGGCCAGCAGCGGCAGCGAAGCCGCACAGCGAATCGCGAGTGGGTACGACACCACCGCGGCCACCGTCACACTCGGGTCGGTGGTGATCGACGGCGTCGCCGACCCGACCGCCCTGGTCCGGATCCCGCTGGCCATGTTCAACCGGCACGGACTGGTGGCCGGCGCCACCGGGACCGGCAAAACCGTGACGCTGCAGGTGATCGCCGAGCAGCTCTCGGCCGCTGGCGTGCCGGTGCTGATGCCGGACGTCAAGGGCGATCTCACCGGTCTGTCTGCGCCCGGCGTGCCGGGGGACCGGATCACCCAGCGGGCCGCGGAGACCGGTGACAACTGGACGCCGGCGTCATTTCCGGTCGAATTCGTCTGCCTGGCCGGGCAGGGCAAGGGGGTGCCGATCCGGGCCACCATCGACTCGTTCGGTCCGATCCTGCTGTCGAAGGTGTTGGGGCTCAACGACACTCAGGAGTCGACCCTGGGCTTGATCTTCCATTGGGCCGACCAGCGAACCCTGCCACTGCTCGATTTGAAGGACCTGCGGGCAGTGATCATGCACCTGACCAGCGACGAAGGGAAGGAAGATCTCCGGGAGCTCGGCGGGGTGTCCAAGGCGACCGCCGGGGTGATCCTGCGGGCGGTGACGAACCTGGACGCGCAGGGCGGTGACGAATTCTTCGGCGAGCCGGAACTCGACGTGTCCGATCTGCTCCGGGTCACCGGCGACGGCCGCGGGATTGTCACGCTGTTCGCGGCGTCCGGTCTGCAGACCAACCCGACCCTGTTCTCCACCTTCCTGATGTGGCTGCTGGCCGAGCTTTTCGAGCAACTCCCCGAGGTCGGGGACACCGACAAGCCCAAGCTGGTGTTCCTGTTCGACGAGGCGCACCTGCTGTTCGCCGACGCGTCGAAGGCGTTCCTACAGGCCGTGCAACAGACGGTGAAGCTGATCCGGTCCAAGGGCGTCGGGGTGTTCTTCTGCACGCAGATGCCCACCGACGTTCCGGCCGCCGTGCTCTCCCAGTTGGGCGCGCGTATCCAACACGCGCTGCGGGCGTTCACCCCTGACGACCAGAAGGCCCTGTCCGCGACCGTGAAGACCTACCCCATCACCAAGGACTACAACCTCTCCACCGCGCTGACCAGCCTGGGGACGGGCGAGGCCATCGTCACCGTGCTCTCCGAGAAGGGCGCGCCGACGCCGGTGGCGTGGACGCGAGTTCGTGCACCCCGGTCGCTGATGGCGCCGGCCCCCGCTGACGGCGTGGCGACCGCGACGGCGGCCTCGCCGCTGATGGCCAGATACGGCCTTGCCGTTGATCGGCAGTCCGCCTACGAGTTGCTCACCGCGAAGGTCGCACCGCCCGGCACGGCGCCGTCGACCATCCCCACGGTCCCCACTGCGCCGCCGATCCCGGCCCCCACCATCGGAGCCGACGGCTGGCCGTCGCTGACGCCCGAGCCCTACAACCCGTACCTGGACGAGCCTCCGGCCACCCCGGCGCCGCAACAGGCGCCCCGGTCAAGGACGAAAACCACCAGCGCTCCCGAATCCGGCGGCATCGGCGAGGTGCTCAACAACCCGGTGGTGACGTCGTTCATGAAGTCCCTCGGCACCTCGCTCGGCGGCGCGCTGGGACGGTCCGTTTTCGGCACCCGGAAACGGAAGCGTTGATCTCGGCCTACAGCGGAAGCACGGTCGTCGGAACGTTCCCCGGCGCCGGGACGTTGGCCCTGAAGAGAGGCAACGTGCGTTGTCCGCCCGCGAGGCAGAGATTGTCCGGCGGGGATGAGCAGGACCTGCCCGGAAGAAAGACTCGTTCTCCAAGAAAGTCTCGTTCTCTCAGAAAGACTCGTTCTCGCAGAAAGGATTCCCAGTGAGCACGCTCCTTTGGATCGTGATTATTGCCGTCATCGTCGGTGGCGGTTTTTACTACGTGCGGCAGCGCGGGGTGGTCGCCGCCCGGTCCCTGGAGGATTCGCGGGCCGAGGCGCGACGCTGGGTCGAAATGCTCGGCGGCCAGGTCTATTCGCTCGACGCCAAGGACGACCCGGCCGCCCGGCAGGCATTGGCCGACGCGTCCGAGCGGTTCAACGCCGCGGGCGCCCAGGTCGAGCAGGCGAAGTCGGTGCAGCAATACCGGCTGGCGCAGCAGTCCGCGTACGAGGGGCTGTACTACGTCCGGGCCGCCCGTACCTCACTCGGCCTCGATCCCGGGCCTGCGCTGCCACCCATTCCCGGGCAGCAGCAGGCCGGCCAGGTGTCCGAGGACCGGTCGGTCAATGTCGAAGGCCGCGAATACGAGGCCTCGCCGAAGCCGGGCCCGAACACCCAGCACTACTACCCGGGCGGGATGGTCGCCGGTCGACCCGTGCCGCAGGGGTGGTACTCCGAACCTTGGTGGAAGCCGGCCCTGGTCGCCGGTGCCTGGGGTGTCGGGAGCTATCTCGTCGCGTCCATGCTGTTCTCCGGCATGGTCGGGATGGGCGGCGCCTACGCCTACGACTCGGGATATGACGCCGGATTCGCCGACGCCAACAGCGACGCCGGTGGTGACGGCAGCGGTGGCGATGGTAGTGGCGATTACTCCGGTGGTGACGGTGGCGGGGACTACTCAGGGGGTGATTACTCCGGCGGCGGTGACTTCGGTGGTGGCGATTTCGGTGGTGGTGGCGATTTCGGCGGCGGGGGTGACTTCAGCTTCTGAGCCGACCGGCTCGCCGGCAAAACCACGGAGACCTCCCGATGACGGTGCGACGTCCGCACCCTGCCGGGAGGTCTTCTTTTGCACCTTGGAGTGCCGTAATCTTCCCTATCAGTGCCTGATGAGGTAAATTACGGTAGAATAAAGCACAAAGAGGGATGTGTGATGTCCGACGAGTTGTACTCCGTGGAGCAGGTCGCCGAACGTCTCGGGCTGCACGTCCGCACCGTCCGCAACTACGTCCGGGACGGCCGGCTCAAGGCTGTCCGGATTGGCAAGCAGTACCGCATCTCTCGCACCGACCTGGCCGAACTGACCGGCGGCGAGGTCGCGCCGACCGCCCGCGAATCTGCCGACCGGCAACGGCAGGTCGAGGTGTCGAGCATCGTCCAGGTGGCGGCCCTCAGCGGACCTGACGCCAGCCGGTTGGCGACGCTCTTGACCGCCGCTGCCGGGGGGCGCGGTCACCGGGAACAGCGATTGACCGTCCAGACCATTTATGACGAGGAGCGGGCGAGCATGAAGGTCATCGTCATCGGTGGTCTTGCCGATTGCGCGGAGATGCTGCGATTGATCGGTGTCGTCGTGGAGGACGGATCATGAGTTCCGCAGTGCCCGATGTCGGGGACACCGGCGGGCACGTGCACCAGGTCGGCGACACGACGGTCTTCGTCCTCGAGGCGCAAGGGCCACCGGTCGGTAGCAGCCAGGACGCCGTCGACATCATCGGGCGGGCCTGGGGCGGCCGGGCGACACTGATCGCGATCCCGGCGGGTCGATTCGAGCCAGGATTCTTCACGCTGAGCACCGGACTGGCCGGGGAGTTCATCCAGAAGTTCGTCAATTACCGGCTGTCCGTCGCGATCATCGGCGACATCGCCCAACACTTACAAGCGAGCTCCGCGTTGCGCGCGTTTGTGCACGAATCGAATGGCGGCCGGCAGGTGTGGTTCCTGAACGACCTCGACCAACTGGATGCGCGCTTGGCCTAGGGTCAGTCGGGTGACCGAGCAGACCATCACCCGGCCCTGGTACGTCCCGATGCGCGCCCGGCGGCCCGACGAACACCACCGGGTCTCCACCCCGTTGGAATTGTTGTTCGACCTGTGTTTCGTCGTCGCGGTCGCCCAGGCAGCAGCCAACCTGGACCATTCCTTCGTCGAGAACCATGTCGGCACAGGGATAATGAGCTATCTGATGGTGTTCTTCGCCATCTGGTGGGCCTGGATGAACTTCACCTGGTTCGCCTCCGCCTACGACAACGACGACGTGCCCTACCGGCTGACGGTCCTGGTGCAGATCGCCGGATCGCTGGTGATGGCCGCTGGGATTCCCCGGTTGTTCAACGACGGCGACAACCTGGTGGTCGTCATCGGCTACGTCATCATGCGGCTGGCCCTGGTGACGCAGTGGTTGCGGGCCGCCGCGTCCGACCCGCCACGGCGACAGACCGCCCTGCGGTATGCGATCGGCGTGACGATCGTGCAGCTGGGCTGGATCGCAACGCTGGTCGTGCCGTCGAGCCTGTTTGTGCCGGTATTCGGAATCCTGGTGATCGCCGAACTCGCGGTACCGGTGATCGCCGAACGCGGCAGCAAGACGACCTTCCATCCGCACCACATCACCGAGCGCTACGGCCTTTTCACCGTGATCGTGCTGGGGGAGTCGGTGACCGCGGCGACCCTCGCCTTTCAGGGCGCGCTGGACGAGGCGGAGAACGCCGGAACCCTGATCGGCATGGCGGTGGCCGGCATCGTGACGCTGTTCTGCCTGTGGTGGATCTACTTCGACCACGAGAAAACTCCGCGGTTGGACACCGCCCGGGCGTCCTTCGGCTGGGGCTACGGGCACTACTTCGTCTTCGCCTCGGCAGCCGCAGTCGGTGCCGGGTTGGTGGTCGCGGTGGCCTACGAACGGCACGAGACGCACGGCCTCGGATACGTGGTGTCCGCGATGGCGACCACCGTGCCGGTGGCGATCTACCTGATCGCCGTCGGACTGCTGCATGCCCATCCCGGACGGCCGCGCATCGTCCCGTGGTCGGTCGGCATTGCCGCCGTGCTGGTGCTGGCGGATTCGTTCATCCCGGCGCCGCTGTACATGACGGCCGCAGTGTCTAGCGGTGCTGGTGGCCGTGCTGACCATGGTGACCCGAACACGAGCCGGCACCGACGATTCACTGATCGGCTGACGAGGGGTGTCCACCGGTCTGACGAATTGGTCCGGCAATCTCAGCTACGGTGCTGGAACTGTCCTTCGCCCGAGAACCGTTGCGGAGCTGCAGGAGATCGTCGCCCGGGAATCCCGAGTGCGGGCCCTGGGCACCAGGCACTCGTTCAGCGCCGTCGCCGATACTCCGGGCACCTTGGTGTCGCTGTCCGAGTTCGGGTCCGACATCGTTATCGATGCCGGGCGGATGACGGCGTCCGTCGCCGGCGGAACGTCCTACGGGGTTCTCGCCGCAGCGCTGCAGGCACAGGGATTCGCGTTGCACAACATGGGTTCCCTGCCGCATATCTCGGTGGCCGGTGCTACGGCGACCGGAACCCACGGCTCCGGTGACGGCAACGGCATCCTGGCAACAGCCATCAACGCTGTCGAGCTTGTCACCGCCGAGGGCGCTCTGGTCACAGTTGATCGCTCCAGCCCGGATCTGGCCGCCCTTGCGGTCGGGCTCGGCGCGTTCGGCGTCATCGTCCGGCTGACGTTCGACATCCAGCCGACCTACGATGTGCGCCAGGACATCTACCTGAACGCGCCCTGGGACCTCGTGCTGGACCAGCTGGATGAAGTGATGGCCAGTGCGTATTCCGTCAGCCTCATGGGGTCCTACTCGGGTTCGACAATCCAGCAGCTGTGGCAGAAGGTGCGGCTCGGCGACGGGGAACCGCCGGTCGTCGCGGATTCGCTGTACGGCGGATCCTGGTACGACGATGGCCACGTCCCACCGGGAGCGAACCTGAATGTCAGAGGCAGCGTGCCAGGGCCGTGGTCGGACCGGTTGCCGCATTTCCGGCTCGACGCGGTGCCGTCGGCCGGCGGTGACGAACTGCAGAGCGAATGGTTCGTCGCGCGTCGACATGCCGCCCCCGCGTTGCGGGTGCTCCGATCACTGGCCGAGCAGATCGCGCCGCACCTGCACGCGACGGAAATCCGCAGCTGCGCGGGCGACGAGCTCTGGCTCAGCCCCGCCTACCAGCGGGACAGCCTGTGCATCGGCTTCACCTGGCGCAACCACCCCGCCGAGGTCCAGGCGCTGATCGGCGTCATCGAGGCGGCATTGGCGCCGTTCGAACCTCGCCCGCACTGGGGCAAGCTGGCCGGGTTCCGTACCGACCAGTTGGCGGCGCGGTTCCCTCGGCTTGCCGACTTCCGGGCGTTGGCACGCACCTATGACCCGGCCGGCAAGTTCTGGAACCCCTTCCTGGACAGCGTTTTCGCCTCGGTTTCCTGACGATCCGGGAATTGCTGACCACCAGCAGCCGGCCCAGCTGCTGCCGATGGCCCGCGACAGCCGGAACTGGTTGCTACCCGCGCAACGCCGATGCGAAGATCCCGGGCAGCTTGAGCGCGCTGGGCTCGGCGGTCAAGGCGGTCAATGCCCGCCCGGTCCCGTCGGCCGTCCGGTTGGTGACGAACCATGGTGGTTTCGGCGAAATCGCCATCTCTCCGTTGACCAGCGATCGCGGCGACGGCCGGAACGGTCCCCGCACCACTGTCCGCTCGGGATCATCGAGCAGCAGCGCGTTGTGGACGACGCCGATGCCGCTCTGCACGTCATCCAGGGTGTGCCCGGGAAACGCTCCCCAGCTGCCCCCCGCCGTCAGGAACCCCAGGCCGGTCCAGGTGTTCACGGCGACGCAGCCATAGCGCAGCTCTGCGATGGCCGCCTCGAACCTTCCGCCCAGGTGCTTGATGGTGCGCGGATGGGCGATGAGATTCACCCCGAGGGTGCCGACGAACTCGTCGTTCGCGGTCCTGACAGCGTTGGCCAGGAAATCGGCGCCGGGCAGTTCGATGACGCCGAGCACCGGGGCAAAGGACTCGTTCTGCAGCAGGTAGGTTCGGTCCTGCGCGCCAGTGACAAGTACGCGGCCGCCGATGTTCTCGGCGTCCGGGTACGCGTCGCAAGCACCGGCCACCCGGCTGTCGCTGCCCGGGTAGTACGCCTTCCGGGTCGGCGCCCGCCGCAGGGCGGCGCGTATTTCGGCAACGAACGCGTCCTTCTGCGGCCAGTCCGCGGACAGCACGACAACTTGTCCCGCGATGCAGTTGTAGCCGCCGTTGTGCAGCCGCATGGTGGCCACATGCTCCGCCTGGTACTTCAGGTCGGCCTTCGACCAGGTCCCGGGCAGCACGATGACCGGTGATACCCCACCGAGTTCGCTGGTGATCGGGGTGGACAGCAGCGGCTCGTTGTTCGCCTTGCGCCGCGCGGCTTCCGCACCCTGCCCCCAGACAATCGCGTCGTGGGTGACGGCGCTGCCCGTCATGTGCACATGGTCAACCAGGTCGTGGCGCACCAGGTAGCCGCCGACATCGGCTGCGCCGGTGACGATCTCCAGCACACCCAGGTCGATGAGCGGTGCGAAGACGGCCCGGTAGACGGGCAGCATCGCGTCCATGATCGGGTTCAATTTCAGCGCGACGACCCGGTTGTGGGCGTACAGCTCGTACAGGACGTCGAGCGGGGCGATGGAAGTGATGTTGCCGGCCCCCAACACCGCACCGACCCCGTTGGTACGGGCGGGATCTCGCTCCGCCATGCCGGCATTTCTGCGGACCTCATCCGCGGTCACACCAGGCTTCAGCCAGACCTCGGCGGAAAAACCGTTCAGCAGCAACCGGTCGTAGATGGTGTGCGGCAACACCTTCACCGTGACCCGGTCGCCGGGCGCCGTTCCCATCCGGTAGCCGTCGACGGGACTGGTGCCGTTCTCCAGTGCCGCAAGACTGCCAGCCAGGGTGTCGAGCCCGGTCAGCAACGCCCAGGGGCCGGAGATCCACTCCTCGCCGATCAGCGGCGAGCTAGCGGGTAGACCCTTGAGTCCAACCGCGGCATCCACCCAGGCCTGCGCGTGCCGGCCGACCAGCTCGTGCATGCTCTTCAGCAGCTCCCGCCGCCGGCCCAGAGGGGTTCCGGCCCAGACCTTTTCGCCGCGGTGCAAACCTGCCAACGCGGTGTCGATGGGCCGTGCCCAGTCCGCCCGGGCGTCGACCGCCGCTTCCGTCATTCGCTGACCCCGGCCAGAATCAGATCGGCGGCCTTCTCCGCGATCATGATCGTCGGTGCGTTCGTGTTGCTCCGTGGTACGGAGGGCATGACGGACGCGTCCACCACCCGGATGCCCTGCAGTCCAAGCACTCTCAGGTCGGAGTCGACCACGGATCCGATCGCGCAGGTGGAGGTCGGGTGGTACAGCGTCATTCCGGACCGCTTGGCGAAGGCCAGCAGTTCGACCTCCTGGTCGGACGCGGGCACGTCGAAGATGCCGGTGATGACGTCCTTCAACGCCGTCTGACCGGCGATCTGCAGGGCCATCCGAATCCCCGCGACCATGCACGCCTGGTCCGCCTCGGTGGTCAGGTAGTTGTGGGTGATCCGGGGTGCCGACTCCGGGTTGGGCGTTCGCAGGGTGACCGATCCGCGACTGGTCGGGGCAAGAACGCACGGGCCGATCGCCAATCCGTGCTCGGTGACCGCACCAAGGCCCTGCTGGTGGAACAGCACCGGGGCGACGTGGAACTGCACGTCCGGTGCGGTCATGCCGTCACCAGACCTGGCAAAGCCGCCTGCCTCGCCGATGTTCGAGGTCAGCGGGCCTTTGCCCTGCGTCTGCAGGAGTTCGACGTTCGCCGGGGTCAGCGCCGTCATGAGTGATTCGACGTCGGTGGTGTAGTTCAGCATCGTCATGTAGTGGTCCTGCAGGCCTTGGCCGACCGGCAGGTCGGCGACGACCTCGATGCCGAACAACGGCAACGCCTGGGCCGGTCCGACACCGGACAGCATGAGCAGTTTCGGTGACTCGTAGGCGCCGGCGGACAGGATCACCTCACGATCGGCCGCGATGGTCTCGATCTCGCCGCTCCGGCTGATCTGTACACCGGTGGCCCTGGTGCCGTCGAAAACCACCCGGTGCGCGATCGACGAGGGAAAGACGGTCAGGTTGGGCCGCTCGAGTGCAGGGTGCAGGTACGCGACGGAAGCGCTGCAACGCATACCGTTTCGCTGGGTCAGCTGGTAGAAGCCGACGCCGTCCTGCTGGGTGCCGTTGAAATCGTCGTTCCGCGGGTGGCCGGCCTGCACGGCCGCCTCGACAAATGCCGCCGCCAGGGCGTGTGACGAACGGGACGCGCTGACCGCCAGCGGCCCACCGACACCGTGGAGCTCACTTTCACCTGCCTCGTGGTCCTCCGCCTTGAGGAAGTAGGGGAGCACCTCGTCCCAGCTCCAACCCTCGCCCCAGGCGTCATAGTCCTCGCGATTTCCGCGCATGTAGATCATCGCGTTCATCGAGCTGCAACCGCCGAACATCTTGCCGCGCGGCAGGTATGCCCGACGACCGTCCAGGCCAGGTTCCGGTTCGCTGTCCAGGTCCCAGTCAAGGGGGCTCTTGAACAGCTGGGCGAACGCGACCGGAATGTGGATTTCCTGCGCAGTGTCGGCGCCGCCGGCCTCGATCAGGGCCACGGTGACGTCCGGGTCCGCGGAAAGGCGATTGGCCAACACGCATCCGGCGGAACCCGCGCCGACGACGACGTAATCGAAACTCATCATGTTCTCCTTTGAACACCGATTCTCGGCAAGCTTGTTTTGTGAAACTGCCCAACACGAAGACCTGGTCCCATTCGTCCGGCTCTCATGGTGGCCCTCAGCCTGTGATCCACGCCATAGGCGTGGGAAGCGGCTTTGGATTGTTCCGTTGTGCAGTTGCACAACGACAACACGGTGCGTGACGCCGGGTCGGCGTACCGTCGCAGCATGGAATCCCTGACCGTCATCGAACGCGCCGGGGTGCCCGGTGCCGCCCACCTGGCCGCCGAGTTGCTCGACAATGTCGACGATCTGACCCGGCGGCTGGTGGAGAACATCCTCGCCGGCGACTTCTCCTATACCGAGGGCACGCTGCTCACCATCGAACAGTTGACCTCTGCGGTGCACGACAACCTGTCCTCGCTGCTGTCCACACTGAGCGGGCAGGGCGTCGCGTCACTGGACGCGGCCAGTGCGGCCGGTCGGCTCAAGGCGCGACAGGGCGTCCCGCTCGCGGCTCTGTTGCACGCCTACCGGTTGGCCGGGCGGCTGATCTGGTCCGAGCTGGTGGCGTTGGCAGCCGAGCAGGACAGTGCAGAGTCCTTGGTGCACCTGGCTTCTGATGTGTGGGCGATCATCGACGACTTCTCCGGTGCGGCCGCGGACGCGTACCGGGAGTACGTCGCCGACCAGACCCGGCAGGGTGCGACGTCCCGCGATGTCATGCTCACCGCGCTGCTGGACGGCACCGTCGACGGCAGTGCGCGGGCCAGGGAAATCATGCGGCTGCTGAACCTCGCCGACCGCGCCGGCTACGTCGTCGTCTGCGCCGAGATCGGCAGCGCCGGCACCGAACCGTTGCCCGGCATCGAGGATCGGCTGCTGTCCTGCGAGGTGTCGTCGGCCTGGATCCAACACACCGGGCAGATGCTGGGCCTGCTCGGGATCCCGGCAGGCCGGACGTTCGGCCCCGTGTATCCGCTGCTCGCAGCGGCCGCTCGGGCCAGGGTCGGGGTCAGCCGGGTCTTCACGTCGCCGGACGGCGCCGCCGGTGGCCGACGGGAGGCGCAGCTGGCGGCCAGATGTCTGCCGCCTGGGGAGCGGGGGAGTCACCTCTACGGCGCGTCCGCCCTGGCGTTGCTGATCGCCACCGCCCCGGATGCCGCAATGGAACTCACCACGACCGTGCTCGGCCCCGTCATCGCACTTCCGCCCGCGGAGTCCGCGCTGCTGCTCGGCACCCTGCAGGCCTGGTTCGACGCTCGAGGTTCCTCCGCCAAGGCGGCGCGGGAGCTGCACTGCCACCGCAACACCGTGCTGTACCGGTTGAATCGACTGGGTGAGCTGACCGGCCGGACCGTGACGGACCCACTCGCCGGCGCGGAGCTCAGGCTCGCTCTGGAGACTATTCGGCTGTCCGGGACCGTGGTAGCGGAAGTGCCGCGATAAGGCTGTCGATCGCGTCGAAGGTACGGGTTGGCTGTTCGAGCTACGGCAGATGTCCCGCGAGGGTTGCATCTTTAGGGTAGGTCGAGCAACCAAGCGCGCCCGGCAGGATTCGAACCTGCGACCGGCGGATTAGAAGTCCGCTGCTCTATCCACTGAGCTACGAGCGCCTGTGCCTGTGACCTGCGGTGATGCTACAACGTGATCACTTGCGCAAACGTCGTGCAACATCCGTGCAATTCGGAACCTGGAAACCAGGCGCTCCGGCCGCACACGCACGGGAGAGCCTACGTGGTCGGGCGCTGGAGCTGGAGGGCCGTACGACGGCTTCCTCTGAGCGGCATCAGACGCTCCACCCCGATACGGCCTGGCCAGCCTCACCGCGTTCACCATCGTGAAGTACGAGACGGCGTGGCGGCTGCGGGTGGAGCCCACCTTCGGCGGCGTCCCGTTCGCCGGGTCCGACCCGCGATATCGACAGGTGGACCCATCGATGTCAAACCGGCGTAGAGAATCCGGATAGCGGACCTGGCGCGTTCGGCCGATCCAGGCGGGGCGGGCCGGGCGCGACGTTCATTCGGTTCCGGAAAGGTCGAGCAGCGGTGGTGAAGGTACGTCGGTCATCAACGCCTGTTCGGATTCAGCGGCCACCTTCTGCGCGATCTCCAGGGTGCGATCATCGAAGAGCACAAGGCTGACTTGTTCGACGGTGGTATCCGCATTGCGGAGTGTTCTGAGCGCCTGGCGTACTGCGTCCTCCTTGGGCCAGCGGTAGACGCCGCTGGAGATGAGTGGGAAGGCGACGGTTTTCGCACCCAATTCGTCGGCGACGGCGAGGCTGGTGGAATAGCAGGACCGGAGCAGATGCGACTTGTCTTTGGTCTTGGCCCAGGTGGGCCCGACAGTGTGGATGACCCAACGGGCGGGCAATTTCCCGGCTGTTGTGGCCACGGATGCGCCGGTGGGAAGGCCGTCGGGGTAGCGCTCGGCTCGGATCCGGCGGCACTCGTCCAGAATGGTCCGGCCACCGGCGCGGTGGATAGCCCCATCGACGCCACCGCCGCCGAGCAGTGAATGGTTGGCGGCGTTGACGATGGCATCCACCTCTTGTTTCGTGATGTCGCCCTTGATCACATCGATGTGCAACTACAACACCTTTCGATCCGGGCGGGCGCCGCCGGCAAACTCCCCGCCGCTGTAGGAACCATCCCCGTGAAAGGCCGTCGTCTCGGCCTCCTCACCACGTTCGGTGAAGGTGCCCGGCGCGAAAGGTTCTTCGTCGGCTGGGTGTTGTGACGGTCCGTTGGTCCGCTCGGCGTCTGTCGAGGCGCTGGTGGTGCTGATCGGTTCACTGGCCATTGAACACAGGTTCCCCACGGGTCATGCGCATGAAACCACTGACCTGCCGAGCGCCCGAATTCGCCCATTGGTTGGGCCCCGGCAGATGCGTTGATGACCGTGATGGATCGTGCCGCCGGCAGTGGGCTACTCCAAGCGCTGGTCGTGATCATCGATGCCCGTCGGGCCGCGGAAGCTCATGTCGCACAGGTGATCCCGAGGCCTAATGCTCTTGGCGTGCGAGTCGCTCGCGGCGCTCCTCCTCACGCTTTGAGTATGTCGCCGCCCGGATCGCTTCGTCCGACTCCAATCCGGCACCGAGTGCGCCGCCAAGTGTCGCAGCGGACGCGACGAACCAGGACAGCACGAACAGGTCGCCGTAGCCAACGGAGGCGGGCAGGTCGCCGCTCATCACGGCGGGGTCGAGGATAAACAATGCCCAGGCCAAGTTAACGGCGTAAAGCGCGACGTAACAAATGAGCACCCCGATCGTCAGGGTGACGAGTGTCGAAGTGTTGTACAGGCGGGATCTCTCCCGAGCCTCGGCAGAGTCGTGGTCTGGTCGATCCCACAGTCTGCCGTCGATCACGACCCACGCGACGACCAGCCCGACGGAGGCCACCGTCGCGATCGTGAGCCGCCACCACGACAAGGAGCCGGCCAGTAGCCACACCGTGGCGTTGATGGTGGCGATGGCTCCGGTTGCCAGTGCCGCGACGAGCGCGGACTTGAGCCCGGGCACGAGGAGCCACGGACGGTTGGCGAGCACCATGCCCACAAGCAGCCGCCAGCGAGCAGTGACGCGGGGGAGGGGCACGCCGTGTTTGTCCGCCGAGTTGGGATCCGCCATGCCATTGACAAGCACGCGCACGGCGTGTCGTGTGCGCGCGTGCATCCGCAGCCCGCCGAAGGCCGGCAACGACAACATCGCCGTTCGTTGCTGCTGGTCGATCTTGAACAGTAGGTACTTGCCATCGTCGCCGCGAAGCGGAAGTTCGGTCAGGCCGACGACCAGGTCCCATTCGTGCTGCCGAGCATGGTCCCCGAGCCGCGCCACAGCAGTCTCGATATCCTCCGAACCGGTGGTGAACGGTTCGCTCACCACCTGGATGTCCCAGCCGTCGTGATCCTCGCCGCTCGGCGATGTGAGGTTGCTGATCCGGTACGCGATCTTGGTCGGTGATGCCGGGTCGGCGACAAGGCCGACGTGGATTGTTGTCATTTCGGCGAATTACTCATCACAATAGGAAACCCCGAGAAAGCTTGCGGGTCAAGGTCCGTCCGGATGGTTCCGCCATTGCGTTGGGTCATTCCGAAGTGTCGCCGAAATTCGCGGGCGAAGTGAGCGTGATCAGCAAATCCCCAACTCAGCAAATCCCCAACGGTGGGCGACGGCGGCGATCGTCAGCCGGCGATGAGCCGGCCTGACCAGAGCCTCGGCGGCGGCCGTCAGTCGTTGTTCCCGTAGCCACGGGGGCAGCGTGATCCCGGCTCACTGAGGTCGGTGTGGCCCCATTCGGGACGGGGAACAGAGATGTCGGTGTCGCTGGTGGCTCTTCCGAGGATCGTCGGCGCACGACAAGCGGACGGCTCCGGCCGCCAAGGCAGAAAGGGAATGATGATGGATCGGAATGGAAACCGGACGGGTTTGCAGGGCGCGCGGGTCGCCATCCTGGCCGCTGACGGCGTGGAACGGGTGGAACTGGAACAGCCGAGGCGCGCCCTGGACGACGCGGGCGCGCGAACAGAACTGTTGTCTCTGGACGTCGGTGAGATCCAGGCCCGCGACCATGACCTGGAGCCGGCCGGCACCTTCACCGTTGACCGTCTGATCAGCGATACCGCGACAGACGACTACGACGCGCTGCTGCTCCCTGGCGGCACCGTGAACCCGGACAAGCTGCGTCAGGACACCGCGGCGGTGAACTTCGTCCGCGAATTCGTGGCCTCCGGCAAGCCAGTTGCCGCGATCTGTCACGCCCCGCTGACGCTGATCGAAGCGAACGTTGTCCGGGGGAGGCGGCTGACGTCATTCGCGAGCATCAGAACGGATCTGGCAAATGCGGGCGCCACGGTGGTGGACCTCGAGGTGGCCATCGACGGCAACCTCATCACCAGCCGATCCCCGGAGGACCTGCCAGCCTTCATCGATGCGCTGCTCCAGGCTATCGCCGCCGACCGGACGCCCGTCAGCTGATCAGACCCGTGCTGATTGATATTCCTCCCGGAGACTGGTACCTGGGCCGAGGGAGAATCAGGGCCGAACTAGTGGCACCAGTGAGTGAAAGTTGAGTGTTGCCATGGGTTCCCGCGACGAGTTGGCGCTGATCCTACGGGAAGCGGCAAACGCGGCAGTCGCCGCTGGGCTACCCGTCCTGACATATGACGGATACGCCGACGCGGCGATCACGGCAGGGTGGCGGCCCCCGGCGACACTGATCACTGACCCAGCCGAACTGGACGATCTACCTGACCGCACCGTGATCCTCGACGCGCTGGGCCTACCCCGACAGCTGATCGACAACCGTTGGGTCGGAGCCTCTTCCGCACCATCGGGAACCCAGCCGGTGCCGCTGCCGGCCACTGTGCTGCACCTTCCTTCGTGACACTCCCTGTCGACCAGGCGGTTGCCACCAAGTGCCCCCGCCCGGCGGCGACGGCCACGTGTTTCCGGGTGCCCTTTGCGGCACTGCCTAGGATTGGTTCAGGCAGGGCTGAAGTGGAAGGCAGGGTGCGTCGTGGCGTCGATGGATCCGGGTGCGGATGTTTTTGACGGTCCCGGCGAGGTTCGGGAGTTGATCCGGGCCATCGACTGGTCGGCGACGCCATTGGGTCCGGTCGGGTCCTGGTCTCCGGTGCTGCGGACGATGACCCGGGGGTGTTTGGCATCGAGCTTTCCGATGGTGATTCATTGGGGCCCGGAACGGGTGGCCCTGTACAACGATCCGTTCGCGGAGCTGATCGGTGGGAAACACCCGGCGGCCTTGGGGAGACCGGCGAAAGACACCTGGCCGGAAGCCTGGGAAGTGGTCGGCGGGCGGCTCGATGGGGTCATGGAACGCGGACACACCATGCACGCCGTTGACGAACAGCGGATCCTGCACCGCAGCGGGTACCCGGAGGAGTGCTACTTCAGCTTCTCGCACAGCCCGATCGACGACGTCGACGGCACCACCGCCGGGGTGTTCACGGTTTCCACCGAGACGACCGCGAAGGTCCTCTACGAGCGACGCATGCGGGTCGTCCGCGAACTGGGCGCAGTGTCGACCACCGACGCCGGCAGCCCGGCCGAAACCTGCCGGGCGGTCCTGCGGGTGCTGGCCACGGCGCGGGAAACGATGCCGTTCGCTGTCGCCTTCCTCCGGGCCGATGGCGGCCCGGTGGAGAAGGTCGCGGACTACGGACTGGCCCCGGATGCGTGTGTCCCGGGGATGACCGACTCCGGCCTTGACCCGGCCGGGTTGGTGGCAGGTGTGCTGGACTCCGGCCGGGTGCAGGAGGTGACCGGTTTGCGGGCGGCGTTCCCGGGGGCATTGCTGCCCGGTCCGCTCGGCCCGTTGACCCCGGACACCGCGGTGCTGCTGCCGTTGACCGTGAGCGGCCGGCCGGAACCGATCGGGGTGCTGGTGGTCGGGGTGAACCCGTACCGGCCGTTGAACCCGGAGTACCGCGAGTTCTTCACCGTCGTGGCCCGGCAGGTGCGGGTGGCGTTGAGCGACACGGTCGCCTACGAGGTGGAACGGCTGCGCTCGTCGGTATTGGCCGACCTGGATCGCGCAAAAATGGAGTTCTTCCAGAACGTCAGCCACGAACTTCGCACCCCGCTGACCGTGCTGCTGGCACCGCTGCGGAACCTGCTCGACGTGTCGGCGGATCGACCCGTCGGCGAACAGCTGGACCTACAGGCGGCGGTGCGGGCCGCGGAACGCCTGCGCACCATGGTGGATGCGTTGCTGGACTTTTCCGGGGCCGAGGCCGGCACGCTGACCCCGGACCGGCAACCCACCGATCTTGCCGACCTGACGGCGCAGACGTGCAGCATGTTCCGGGCCGCCGCCGAACACGCTGGCCTCGACTTCACGGTCGAGATCCCCGACCCTCCAATGACTGTCGCGGTGGACCGGGGGATGTGGTCCACAATTGTCACCAACCTGGTGTCGAACGCCATCAAATACACCACCCGCGGCAGCATCCGGATCTCGCTCACCGCGACCGGTAACAATGCTGTGCTCACCGTCGCTGACACGGGCGGCGGGATCGACACCGACCAGCAGCCGCTGATATTCAACCGGTTCTACCGGGCAACCGACAACGCCGAGGACGGCGCCGGGATCGGGCTTGCCGTGGTGGCCGACCTGGTGAAAGCCCACCACGGGCACCTCGAGTTGGCCAGCACACCGGGCACGGGCAGCACGTTCACCGCCACGGTTCCGATGTTCCTCACTCCAGGTTCAGGTGACCCCGGTCCCGCGGAGTCCAGTCAGCCGCCCACTGAGCGCGAGCGAGGATCGGTGCTGCTCGTCGAGGACGACACCGACCTACGGGAGTTCCTGACTCGGCTGCTCACCGCTGACGGCTGGGCCGTGCGGGCCGTCGCGGACGCCGAGACTGCGTTGGAGCTGGCCGGCCGAACACCCGACGGAGTTCCGGATCTTGTGCTCACCGACGTGGTGTTGCCCGGCCGGGACGGACTGTCCTTGGTCAAGCAGTTGCGGCAGCAACCGGGAACGCAACGGACACCGATGGTGGTTCTGACCGCCCGGCACGGCGCAGACGCCACCGCCGAAGGGCTGGCCGCCGGCGCCGACGACTACATCACCAAACCCTTCTCCTCCGACGAACTGCTCGCCCGAGTGCACGCCAACCACGAACTCGCCCAGCTCCGCGAACAGGCCGTCACCCGGGCCGAGGCCCGCGGTGAACAGATCCGCGCAGGTCTGGAAAGCAACAGAATCATCGGCACCGCGATCGGCATCCTGATGACGGAACACCACCTGACCGCCGCCCCGGCGTTCCAGCTGCTGGTCGGCGCCAGCCAACACAGCAACCGCAAACTCCGCGACATCGCCGCCGAAATCACCACCACCGGGCGACTACCGCTGCGGCCAACCGTGATCGACGAAATACTGATCCGCGCCACCAGCACCGGGGCGCGGCGGGGCTCACCGACGAGCACCTGACGTCAGAAGAGGCACCCCTCGCCCGTCGCCAAAAACCCCCGACGCCCAGTCTGCGTGCCGGGCGGTGGGTGATGGTGCGCAAAAGCGGGTACATGACACCGCAGACAGCCGCAGGTGTGAAGGGAGCCGGATTGTGGTCAGCGAGCAGTTGGAGCGGGAAAAGAAATACGACGCAGCGGCCAACTACGTGCTGCCGCCATTGGACGGTCTCGACGACAGGAGCCCGGATGCCGGCGGCGCCCGGATGAGTGGGACGACCGTTCGGTTGGACAGCGTCTACTTCGACACGGCCGATCATGATCTCCTCGCCAGGGGCATCACCTTGCGGTGCCGCACCGGTGACGACGACAACGGGTGGCAGCTCAAAGTCCCCACCGGTGACGCCCGGACCGAGATCCGACTCGATCCCACCGGCAGCCACACCACCGTCCCCAAGGAACTCGCCGCCATCATTGCCGGTACCCGGCGGGGAAAAGCGTTGCGGCACATCGTCACCATCCGCACCGACCGCACGGTGCATCGGGTGACCAACACCGCCGGTGAGGTGATTGTGGAGGTTGCGGACGACCAGGTTGATGCCGTCGCCCCCGGTCGCGGCGCCGCGACGCTGTCCAGCTGGCGAGAAATCGAGGCCGAACTCGGCCCGGCCGGGATGCCGGACACCCTCACCGTCGTCGGCGAGCGATTGACCCGGGCCGGCGCCACCGCGTCGACCAGCCCGAACAAGGTGGCGAAAGCCCTCGGAATGACACCCGGGACGGATCAGCGCCCGGGGGGCGCCGGGCGGAAGACCACGGCTGGAGACGTCATTCGGGCGTACCTGGCCGAGCAGGACGACGCCCTGATTGACGGTGACCTGACCCTGCGTCGCGACCTCGGCGGGATCCACCCCACCCGGGTCGCCACCCGCAGGCTCCGATCCACCCTGCGGATCTTTGCCGCCTATTTCGATGGCGAACGGGCAGCGGCCTTTGATGCCGACCTGGCGTGGTACGCGGCCCTGCTCGGCGAGGTGCGGGACCGTGAGGTACAACGCGCCCGATTCGGCAGGATGATCGCTGACCTGCCACCCGAGCAGGTCCTTGGACCAGTCGCCGCCCGCATCGAGGAGCACTTGCTCGCCGAACAGTTGCGGCACAAGAAGACGCTGGACAAGGCCATGGGCAGTCGCCGATACCTGGCGCTGCTGCAGGAATCCGCCCGGTGGGTGACCAATCCGCCGTTCACCGACCTCGCCGAGCAGAAACCCGCCGCACTCCGCCGCCCGGTGCGGTCAGCGGCGAGGAAGGTGCGTAAACATCTCGCCGCCGGGCTCGGACCCACCGGTACCGATGAAGATCTGCACAAGGCCCGCAAGGCCGGGAAACGCGCCCGGTACGCCGCCGAACTCGCCCACCCGGTGCTCGGCAAGAAGGCCAAGAACGCGGTCGACGAGTACAAGGAACTGCAGGACATCCTTGGTGACCTCCAGGATGGTGTCGTCGCCGCCGACCTGCTCCGCCGACTTGCTGCCGGCACCGCTCAGCACGCCAACGAGAACGGGTTCACCTACGGGCTGCTGTATGCGATGGAGCAGTCCCGCGCCCATCACAGCCGCCAACAAGCTATCGCCTGGGCCGACAAGCTCTAGGCTGCCCGTCCTCGACACAGGCATCGCCGGCATTCATGGTCGTCCGCGTCGGGGCGTCGACCGGGTGGGACTGAGCCACGACGTTCACTGCTCCTGGGTTGCCTCCGCCGCGCCGTTCACGCGGCGGATTCCCAGCCGCTCGACGAGGTCGAGAAATGTTGCGGCAAAGGGATTATCCACCGACTCGGCGTGAAGTCTGGCCCAATCCAACTGTTCTCGAACCGCGCGCACCGGGGGCAGAAGCTCACCGAAGTCGCAGTACCGCTCGGTCAGGGCTTGGAGCTTGGTCGAGATCACGTCGGTCGGTTGCAGGACAGGTATGCGCAGACCCAGAACTTCGCACATTTCGGCGCGGTCGAGGAATTCGGCGTCGACGGGGATCCCGTTCAGCCGATGCAGGACGTCCACCATGGCACCGTTCAGGTGTGCCTTGAACAGCCAGTCCTCTGGTGGTCGCGCAACCTCGAATCCGTCGTTCGCGAGACTGCGGGTGGCCGGTTCAACTGAGTCTTCGGCGACGACCAGGTCGACGTCGTGGGTGCTTTCGGGCGCCCCGCGCACCCAGAGGGCGTAGCTGCCGGCCAGGGCGAAGGGCACACCGTCCGCCTTGAGAGCAGATGCCGATCGCTTCAACGCGAGCCGCAGCCCGTCGGCCGGGGACGGACCGGGACGCTCGGTGGCAGACGATGTCATGCTGTGTACTTTCCCAGGTATGCGGCTAGCGACGTTCAATATCCTGCACGGCCGGTCAACAACCGACGGGCTGGTTGATCTGGGCCGGTTGGCCGATGCGATTCGGCAGTTGGACGCCGACGTGCTCGCTCTCCAAGAGGTCGATCTGCTGCAGCCCCGGTCGCAGTTGGCGGACCTGACGGCCGTCGCAGCCGAGGCTATGGGTGCGGTGTCCCACCGATTCGCTGCCGCTCTCTCGGGCACCCCCGGAGCCACCTGGATGGCGGCGACAGGCAAAGAACTGCCGGGTTCCGCGGCGTATGGCATCGCGTTGTTGTCCCGCTATCCCGTGTTGAGTTGGCAGGTCCTGCGCCTGCCGCGGATCCCAGGTCGTTTTCCCGTGTGGTTGGCCGAGCCGCGCAAGCTGATCGTGGTCCACGAGGAGCCGCGATCGGTCATCATCGGGCAACTGTCGACTCCGGCGGGTCCGATGGTGGTGGCCAATACCCATCTGTCGTTCGTCCCGGGCTGGGGTCGCCGGCAACTCGTTCGGATCAGGCGCGACCTGGCCGCGTTTTCCGAGCCGGTCATTCTGATGGGTGACCTCAATATGCCAAGTCCGCGGCCCGCGAAGATCACCGGATATCGGTCCCTGGCCGACCACGCGACGTTTCCCGTCGAACGCCCCCTCCGGCAGCTCGACCACATTCTGCTGCGCGGCGATGTCGGTGCGGTGACGGGCAGTGCCGCGATCGCCCTGCCGCTGTCCGACCATCGAGCCCTCGTCGTAGACCTCGCCGAGAACCAGACTTGAGAGCACCGACCGTCGGCGGGTACCCCGCCGACCAGATCGAGGAGGATACGGTTTCCTCCGCACAGCGACCGCATCTCCGCGTTCCGGATACCGGGAGTTCCGATGACAACGTTGAAGTCCTACATCCTCGACGACGCGGCGACGGTCGAGTATCAGCGGCTCGACCTCATGTCGAAGATCCTGGATCCGTGGACCCGCGGGTACCTTCGCTCACTCGGCGTCGGACCAGGCTGGAAATGTCTGGAGCTGGGCAGCGGGAACGGCAGCGTCACCGAATGGCTGTGTGACGCAGTGGGTTCGGCCGGTTCGGTGACCGCCATCGACATCAACCCGGTGCTGGTGGACTTGGTACCTGCGCAGAATCTCACCGTGACGCGGGCGGACATCCGGACGGCCGAGTTGCCTGAGAACGCTTACGATCTCGTGTCCTGCCGAGCCCTGCTGCACCAGATCGCCGACCATGCTCCGCAGGTGCTGGAAAAGATGGCGGCCGCGGTGCGACCCGGCGGCTGGCTGCTGGTCCAGGAGCCCGACTTCCATCTGGCGCCGACCACCGAACCGAAGGAATGGTCGGACACCTGGACTGCGCTGATCCGGTGGGGGCAGGACAACGGAGTGGATTGGCTCATCGGACGACAGTTGCCCGCAATGATCAGCAAGCTCGGGTTCGGTCGGCCGTTGGCCAAGACCGACGTGCAGAACATCCGCGGAACGGACCGGGGCGCCCTCTATTTCCAGCTGTTCTTCGCCGAGGTGCGGCACCGCGTGCTCGAGAGCGGCCTGATCGATGCGGCGACGTTCGACTCTGCGGCGGGTCTGTTGACGGATCCGGAGTACTGGACGCAGTGCTGGATGATGACGGCGGTGTGGGCTCGCAAACCGGTTGCCTGAATCAGGCGGGTCCGGATCGGGCCAGGTCCGGTCAGCCTGGTGTCCGCCGCAACTTCCAGCGCAGCATCTCGGCGGCAGCGGGCAGCACGGCCAGGCCGTGCGGCTTCGCCGTCACCGGGGCGGGGTTCGCCAGCGTCGGCCGGTCCCAAGACTCTCCCCGCTGCCGGCGGATCAGGCCGGCCTCCGTCAATTCGTTCACCGCAATCATCGCGGTGAACACCGGGTTCGGAGCGGTGTGATCGGCGCTGTGTTGCTGGAGATCCTCGGTGAGCAGGTTCAGAAAGGCTTGTCCCTCGACGGTTTCCCGCCCCGATCGGGCCGGTAGAGCCAGCGACTGCAGCGCAACCGCCTGCTCGAGCAGATCGTCGAGGAAAGCACGCGCCTCAGCTCCCCGGCGGACCGAGCTGTGGCCATCGGTGATGGTGTCGACGTGACCGGAATCGATCAGGGAAACGGCCAGACCGAACGCATTCTGCAGCTTGACCTGGTCAGCGTCGGCCATCGACCCGCAGGGGCCGTTGTCCTCGTCGCCCAAGTGCAGCAGTCGGCTATCCCGCAGGTAGACCATCACATGGCCCGCGCAGTGGCCCTGACTGCGCACGACGCTGACGGCGCCATCCGCGAACGACCAGCCATTGACCGGGAAGGTTCCCAACGCCAACCGCTGCATCGGCAGCTCTTCGTAGGTCCGGGTGGTGGCCCCGAACGGTCGGAGCGGTTGAAACAGCGACACGACAAACGCGGCTGACAGGTCGGCGGGAGCGGGCATCGGGGTCAGGTTGACGATGTTGCTGAAGGCCCGCGTCCAATAGCTCACCGGGTCGAGCATCTGGCCGACGTCGCGCGCAGGGACAAAATGCTGCGCGGGAATTCCCCGTTCCGACGCGATGTCGTCGACGACGTCGTTGTTGCCGACGTGATCCGTGTGGCCGTGCGTGGTGAGCAACAGCAACCGTTTTGCGTCACCGATCTGATCGACGGCGCTCCGCAGGGCGTCCCGAAACGGTGCAGTGACTCCGGTGTCCACGATCACGATGGTGTCGCCCGCGCGGTGAACCAGCGCGTTGCCGACGTCCGGTTGTTTCGCCTCCACGTTCAATTCCTGCCCGAGGACCACAACCGTTCGGTCGTCCACCCGTTGAATCCTGCCCAACGCAGTCTTAACTGCTGCGGCACCGTTTCCAGGGGAGTCCTGATCCATCGTCATCGCCGCTGAGACCTCCTTTGCGCCGCGAAAACCTTCGCACAAATCCACCGAGTCAGCACGGCTTGCCGTGGTCCCGATAGGTGATCCGGACGTCCCGGGCGGGTGTTCCGGCGGCGTCGAGCAGGTCGAGAACGCGGTGAAGCTCGTCCGGCCCGGCGACGGTGCCGGTCAACACCGTCCACCCCGACTCTGCGACCCTGTCGAGCTCGGGGAGACAGGATTGGATGAGCGGTCCGATCGTGCCGGTGATCGCGAACTCGTACAGATCCGGCAAGGTGTTGCCCTCCTCGTCATCCGGGGTCGTTGCGACAGTGGCGTCGGGTCTACTCAGCCGTCAGTCTGCGGACTTCGACCAGTTCCAGGCCAAGGCCTTGAAGGCGGTTGATCACCCCATGCAGCGCTGCCTGGTCGACGACGGTGCCGCGCAGGATTGTCCCGACCGGCTGGACCGCCACCTTGACCCCCTCGATCTCTTCGAGCACTTCGGCGGGAACAAGACCATCCACTCGGATTTCGTAGTCCAAAGCCGTCATCCTCGACCTACTCATCCCTGTTGCGGTTCACGACGATTTCCGTTCGTACGCTGCCACCGCTCGCGTCAGCCGGCCTCACACAACCCGCGTGAATCGAGCCTTAAATCAGCTAGCGTTGCGCAAAGATGTCGGAGCGGATCGAGGGCCGGGGTGGCAAGTCAGTTCATGAGCCAGCTGCGGCTGCGGGCTTCACCGCCGGCAGTTCCGCCCGGGCTGGTCCGCCGCCGGCAGCTGGAGACCCTGCTGAGCCGGAGTGCGACTCGACCGGTGACGCTGCTCAGCGCGGGACCCGGCTCGGGCAAGACCCTCACGGTTGCGTCCTGGCTCAGCGGGGACGGGTTCCAGGGTGTCGCCGCTTGGTTGACCGTTGACGACACCGACAACGACCTGGCGACGTTCTGGGCGGATGTCTTGGGCGCGTTGACCATTGGTGCCGTGCTGCCCACGGACAGTGCCCTTCGGGACGTCGTCCCGGCCGGCGCGTTCGGGCCATCGCAGGCACTCCAGGTCCGCGCCGGACTCGCGGATTTACCGGTCCCGGTCGTGCTGGTGCTGGACGATTTCCAGGAGATCACCGACGGCGCGGTGCTGGAATCGTTGAATCAGCTGATTGACCGTCAGCCGCGGAATGTGCGGCTGGTGTTGATCACCCGGTCGGATCCCGCGCTACGGCTGCATCGGGTGCGGGTGGCCGGGGGATTGGCCGAGATCCGCTCACAGGACCTCGCCTTTACCGAAGCGGAAGCCGCGGAACTGTTCGATCGCAGTGACCTGGACCTGACCAGCGAGCAGGTGCGGGTGCTGTTCGGTCGCACCCAGGGGTGGCCCGCCGGTCTGCGGCTGGCAGCCATGTCGCTGGTCTCGGGCGATCCTGGCTCGTCCGATCTGGCGGACGGCATCGCCAGATTCACCGGCACCCAGCGATCGGTCGCCGAGTACTTCATCGGTGAGGTGCTGGATCGGTTGCCGCCGGCGGACCGGGATTTTCTGCTCAAGACCAGCATCACCGACCGGCTCAGCTCACCGTTGGCCACCGCGTTGACCGGCCGCGCTGATAGCCAATTGATGCTGGAGTCACTGGTCGCGGGGAACTCGTTCGTGGTCAGTGTCGGTGGGCCGGACAGCTGGTTCCGCTACCACCCGTTGCTGCGGGACCTGTTGCAGCACCGGCTTTCCCTGGAACTACCGGGAACGGCAGATGACCTGCAGCTACGGGCTGCCCGGTGGTTCACCGGGCAGGGCGAACCGATCCCGGCCATTCGGCACGCGACGAATGCGCGGAACTGGGACGAGGTCGGCCGGCTGCTGACCAGCACCGCACTACCGCTGATCCTCACCCCCGCCGGCCCCAGCCTCGCCGCTGCGTTGGAACCCGCTGCGGTCCGCGCGACCCAACACCCCGCGCTGAGCACGCTGCTCGCGGCCGCCGTGTGCCACTACCACCGCCACGACTTCGCCGCCATGCTGCGGGACGCGAACGCGGCCGCCGAGTTCGTGGCTGCTGCCGCCGACGACCTGCGGATCCCGGCCGAGATCCTGATCGCGATCGTGGCGGTGGTCTACGACCGAACCAAGGGCACCGGTGCACTGGTCGGTTCGTCCACCCGGCTGTTGGCCCTGCTCGACCAGGCTCCCCGCCGGCTCGTGCCGGCGGCCCCGCATTATCGGACCATCGGCCTGAACAACCTTGGCGTCGGGCAGCTGTGGGCCGGCGATCTGGCCGCCGCCGGGGCCAGTCTGACTGCTGCTCGGGTCAGTGCCCGTGAACTCGGTATGGGATTGGCCGAAATGTCAGCTCAATCCCACCTGTCCGTGCTGCAGGTGATTCACGGCCAACTGGAGTCGGCGAACGCCGAGGCGAGTACCGCACTCGAGGTTGTCGACCGGCGTGGCTGGGCGGCAGAACCCCAGTCCCTCGGCCTCTATCTGGCTCTTGGTATGGCGTCGTTGGCTCGAGACCGGCTCGATGATGCAGCCGACGTCATTGCGAGGGGGCTCGCGGCGAGCAGCAACGAGTCGGACACCAGTTGCCGGCTGGCGATGGGCATCGCCACCATCGGTATCGCCGTTGCTCATGGTGATGCCGCAGCGGCCCGGTCCGCAGCGTCCCGGTTGTCGGCGGAACTGGAGAAGGTCACCGACCGACCCGACCTCCTCGCCAGGTGGTGCGCGGTGGCACAGGCGCAGGCCCGGCTCATCTGCGGCGACCCGGCCGGGGTGATCGCCGGTATCCAGACACCCACCGATTCCGGGTTCGCCGCCGCGCTGGAACGGGTCGCGTTGGCAAAAGCCCAGCTGGCCCTCGGCCGGCCGACAATGCTGGAGGAATTGCTCGCCCCGTTACTGGAACCGGATCTGCCGTATCTGGCACCGGCCGTCGAGGCGCGAGTGCTGCTCGCGGTAGCCGCCGACCGGCAGCATCGGGACAGTGCCGCACTTGCCGCGATGGCCGAGGCGATCGACCTTGCGCAGCCGGAAGGACTCCGGCGGCCGTTCCTGGATGCCGGGCCGGGCGCCGTCGCGCTGATCCGGCGGCACCGGCACGTTGTCTCCCGCCATCTCGAATTCACCGAGCACCTGCTGCCGGGCACCGCCGGAAGCCCGCCGGTGCCCGCGATCACCGAGCAGTTGACCGAGCGGGAATTGATCGTGCTGCGGTATTTGCCGACCATGCTGAAGGCCGCCGAAATCGCGAAGGACCTCTTCGTCACGGTGAACACCGTGAAATCGCATCTTCGGGCCATCTACCGCAAGCTCGATGTCACCACCCGCCGGGGTGCGGTGGAACGGGCCCGCGAGTTGAACCTGCTGTAGCACCGAAAGAGGTTGCGGTGCGGTCAATCTCGATGTTCGAGCAGCCAATGGGCGGTCGTCGAATCGGTGACCAGCATGTTGAGCCAGCCGCCCACCAGGGCCGCCCTGATCGCCCGGTACTTCGAGGGGCCACCGGCCACGCCGAGCCGACGGTCGGCACGGCGGAGCTGTTCAAGGGTGGCTCCGATCACCAGCTCTTCGAAATCGGCGTTGATCGGCTCGCCGTCCTCGGCGATGTAGCGAAGGTTGAGTTCGCCGACGGCTCCCAGCTTCTTGGCCCGGGCGATCTGCGCCACCGTGAAGAAGTTGTCGCCTGCGCGCAGCGGCGGAACAATGCCAACCCCACCAATGCCGGTCATGGCGAAGTCCAACGCGTCCAGCTTGCTCAGGGCCGCCCGGGCGTGCACGTCGTGATCGAGCAGCGTCTGCTTGACTTCAACGCTGGGCAGCACCCCGGGCAGCCGCAGGAAAACCGGCTCGGCATTGGTCAGGTTCGCCAGCTGCTGGGTGTTCTGGGCAGCGAGATGCTGCAGGGTCGGCGGTCCGAGGTCACCGACCATCTCGACGACGAAGGTGACTTCGGGCTGACCGAGTGAATCCAGGCTGCGCACCGTCTCGCCGAGAGTGCGACTCCAAGAGGTGAAGCCGATGACGTCGGCGTCCAGCGGAACGCTCTGCAGGTGCAGCGCCAGCAGTTGGCCGAGTTCACGCACGAGTTGGGGTTCGTCGGTGACCTCTCCGAGGTCGTGGACGTGCACCTCCTTGAGGCCGTAGGCACTTTCCAGTTCCAGCTCGAGAATTGACTGATCGTCTCTCGGTAAGACCACCGTTGTCCGGACGATGCCGAGGTCGACGGCTTGGTCGAGTAGCCGCGACACCCTGGACTGGGAGATGTGCAGACGATCGGCGATGGCGCTCTGCCGCATCTCTCGGCTGTGGTAGAGCCAAGCGACCGTCGCGACCATCCGTCGCGTACCGGGATCGGGGGCGGTTTTCAGCACAGCAGTCACCTTCGCTTGGTTCTGAACGGCACTGTCTTCCAGTGTGCTCTGTGAGTAGTGCTCTTCTCATTGTGGGCCGACCCCTGGGCAGGCGATCGGGAGAAGTAGGCGCGACTCGCAGTCAGCGGTGACGTGACGTCCACGAAGTGTGCGGCGGCGGACCGGAGTCCTCGCCGGGCGGCGGCGGCGACATGGTCGCGGCCACCCGGTTCCCGCACTGGCTGTGGTCCAGCAATTTGGATGACACCACTCGCCGGGCCCCATGTCAATGCGGGTACGCCGAACGCGCCGCACGTCCCTGGCATGGCCGGTCCCGTCGTCGTGGCGACCCGGAGGACGCGGTTCTCGGCCGGTCATCGGCCGTTGACTGGAACGTTAGCGCACCGGGGGGGTGCGATGACGGGGATCGACACGAAAATGCGCCGCTGCCGGGGGCGGCAGCGGCGCATCAGGGGCGCGTCAACGGGCGAGGGCAGGGGGGTTCACTTCAGGTGATAGAGAGCCCGCGCCTCCTCATGGGTGGCGATCGGCCTGCCCACCTCGCGGGCGATGTCCTGAGCCTGTTGCAGCAATTCCAGATTGGTGGGATTACGGGCCGGGTCGTAGAAGAGCTCCAGCCCGGTCTTGATGTGCCCGCCCAGTTCGATTGCCCGGCGGAGGATCCCGGTGTCGTCGAGTGCGCCCTGCCCCCAGATCGAGATGTACCAGGGGTGCTTGACTTTGGCCTCCTCGATCATCCACAGGTAGTAGTACAGGCTCTCCAGGCTGGGCTTCATGCCGTTGGTGCCGATCGGCTTCATCGACGTGAGGCCGTAGTCGCCGATCAGGTAGAAGTCCCACATCGAGCCGGGAGTGGACATCCCCTGGTTGACGTAGTACATCGCGTGCCGCAGGTGCCCCGGCTCGTAAACCCCGTAGACCATCGGCACCCCGCGTTCGCGCAGCATTCGCCACTGATTGCCGACCCGCTGGTAATTGAAGCCGAACTCAGGTCCCACCAGGTAGCCCTCGTCGTCGGTGTCGATCGCGAACAGCGTGAGACCGGTATCAACGCAGGCGATCTCGGCGTGCGCATGTTCGTTGAGCAGTGCCACGTGCTCGAGCCCATGCTCGTCGGGCAGCAGTCGCAGGTTGTTGCAGGTGGTCGGGTACCAGGTGATGTCGGGGTGCTTGGCCAGCACCTGCTCCCAGGTCCGCATGTAGTCCTTGTAGGCGTTCTCGCCGAGCAGGTCGAAGCTGGTGTTGTGCGCATGGATGGCACCGGCGCCGGCCTCCCAACAGCGGATCGCGTCCTCGGCGATCTCCTCGTAACCGACCGGCGTATTCGGGTTCATTTCCTTGCTGCGAATACCGTTGATGTGCGATTCGATCACCACCGGGTAATCCCAGTTCGGCTTCATGTCCGCATACTTGTCCAGTGCCGTGCCCATGATCTTTTCTCCTATTCGATGGATTGCAGCTGGGCGTCGCCGTTCGACGCCGCGCCGGTCGCCCCGGAATCGTCTGGAAGCAATTCGTGCACGCCGCGCAACACGTATGTCGGCCGCAGGTCGGCGGCCGCCAGCAACGGCAGTGTCGTCTCTCCGGTGAGCACCAGGGCGGTGTCCATTCCCGCCGCGACGCCCATCGCGATGTCGGTGCTGAGGCGGTCACCCACCATCAGGCACTCACCAGGCTTCAGCCCTATTTGTCGCATCGCGGTTTCCAGCATCAGCTTGTCCGGCTTGCCGGCGTTGACCTGACATTTCGCCCCCGTGCAGGCCTCGATGGCCGCCACGATCGCCCCTGCGTCCGGCTCGCCGTGACCACCGGGGAACGGGCAGAAGACATCGGGATTCGTCGTCACCAGGATCGCCCGCCGATAGACCGCGATCGCGTCGAAGGCAATCTGCAGCTTTCGGTACTCGAAGGTCCGGTCGTAGCTTGCGACGACGACGTCCACCTCCCGGGCGTCCTCGGTCAACGTCAGCCCGGCCGCAACCAGCGCCGTCTTCAGTGGCTCCTCACCGATGACGAAGATTTTCTTCTTCGGAACGTGTTCCAATAGCCAGTCCGTCATGGTGACCACTGTGTTGAGTATCTCGGGCAGGGCGGTGGGGATCCCCAGTGACGTCAGCTTGTCGACGTACATCTGTGGATCCCGGGTCGGATTGTTCGACAGGAAGACCACTTTGGAATCTGTGGACCGCAGTCGCTCGACCATTTCGCGAGCTCCCGGCAGCAGTTCCTTGCCCAAATAGATCGTGCCGTCCAGGTCGAACAGATAGCCACGATAGAGCCGGTGCGGCCGGTACAGCAGCGAATCGAGACCACCCGAGAGAATTGTTGTCATTTCTGCACCGCCGCCAGTTCGGCGAACAGGTCCCGCAACGCCGGGTACAACCCCCGGTAGACCTGGTAAAGCCGGTCATAGGCACCGATGTTGGCCTCGTCGGGCTCGAAGGAACGGCCCGTCCCGGTCATCGCCGCTGCTGCTGTCTCGATCGACGGATGGATCCCGACTGCTGCGGCGGCGAGCACACCTGAACCAAGGCAAGTGCTTTCCGGCTCTCGCACCACCTCGACCCGTCGTTGCAGGACGTCGGCGACGATCTGGCACCAGATCCGGCTCCGGGAACCGCCGCCGAGGGCGATGACCCGGGACACCTTCTCGTCGAGCGCCTCCTCGGCCCCCGTGGTGAGGAACCGCTGCTCGAATGCGAGGCTTTCCAGGATGGCCCGGTAAACATGGCCCTTGCCGTGGATTCCGGAGAGCCCGATCAGCGCCCCCCTGGCGTGGTGATCCCAATAGGGAGTCAATGCGCCGGTCCAGTAGGGCAGCGCGATCAGACCCTCGCTGCCGGGCGGCACCATGTCGGCGGCCGCCTCCAGCACCTGCTCGGGGGACAGGTCGAGGCCGAGCATCTGGGTGTTCACGCCCGCGAATTTGTCCACGAACCAGCGGATGTTGTACGTACCCCCACCGATGAACGTCTCCATGGTGTACGCGCCAGGTACTCCCGCGGCCAGCGTGCGGAATCGGACGTCGCTGGCGTAGGTACGGCCGAAGGTGCCGGAGACGATGCCGGTGCCGAGATTGAGGTAGGCCGCCCCGGGTTCGGTGATGCCGCAGCCGAGCTGGGCGGACTGGCCGTCACCGATGCCCGCCACCACCGGGAGGCCGGGCGGCAGACCGGTGGCGCTCGCCGCATCCTGCGTGACGGACCCGATCAGCGCTCCCGGCGGGACCAGTTCCAGGAACTGGTCCCGGTGTAGGCCGGCAATCGACAACAACTCTTCCGAGTAGTCGAAGGTGGTCATGTCGACCACGCCGAGCGGATCGGCGCTTGCCCAGCTGGTCCGGAACTCGCCGGTCAACCGGTTCGCCAGGAAGCCCTGCACGTCGACCACGGATGCTGTGTGCCGCAACGTTTCTGGCTCGTGCCGAGCCATCCAGAGCAGCTTGTACCACGCCGGTGTCGGGTTGGGCGGCTTCCCGGTGATGCGATGGACCGCCGGAGTGCCGTAATCCTGCACCTCCTCGGTGGCCCGGGTGTCGGCCCAGATCATGGCCGGGCGCAGCGGCTCGCCGGCCCGATCCAGGCAGGCGAACGTCTCCCGCTGGTGGGTGATGCACAGCGCTGCGATGCGTTCCCGATCCACCGTCTGCACTGCCCGCCGGATCGCGGCTCGGGTGGCCGTCCACCAGTCCTCTGGATTCTGCTCTGCGAAGTTCGGCCTCGGATGCGAGAGCTCGAACGTCGCCCTGGCCTGCGACACGGCCGTGCCCGCCGAGTTCCACACCACCGCCTTCGCAGCGGTTGTCGAGCAGTCGACGCCGATGACCAGGTCACCGCGGGGCATGGGATGTCTCCGCTTCTTCCACCGAATGCTCGGCCATTTCCAGCACCTCGGTGATATCGACCGATCGCCACCAGCCGAGCGCGACCAGCAGGTCGATGACGGTCAGCCGGTTGCGCATGTACGCGCAGTTCGCGACGGCCCAGATGGCGTGCTCGGGCCCGGTCACCCAGTCGAGGTCCGTGAGCCTGGCGGTTGCACCCGCGGCGACCAAACCGTGCGCCAGCTCGTCGGGTGTGTGCACCAGTGGCCGCAGCCGAGCCGATATCGAGGGCCAGTCCTCGATAACGTGGCGTAGTTCGGCACGCTGCCGTTCGATCGCGGCGGCCTTTTTCGAGTAGTCGGACCAGCACTCGACGGCAACGCCGCCGGACGGGTCGACCTCGTTGAACGCGGATCGGACGGTGCTTTCGTCCGAGGCCAGCGGTCCGTTCGAGAGCCTTTCGGCGAGGGCGTCCCGGTCCGCCGTTTCCAGACGGTCGAAGAGCAACTGCCAGGCGGCCGCGGCCACCACCGACGCCGCGCCCACCTGCGCGCCGTGCAACCCGATCGGCCGGTGCGCCGCGCCGTTGGACAGGTCCAGCATGTGGCTCACCAGGTGCTCGACCCCGGACAGACAGGCCGTGCCGCCCGAGATCCCTGTTGCAATACCGCGGATCGCCAGCGCCCTGGTCAGTCGGGCGGTTGCCTCGGGGGAGCGGCCGAGGTCAACGGACCAGTCGGCAACCCCGTCGCCGACTTCTTCCAACACCCTGATCGGCGCCTCATGGTAAGAGGTGTCGACGCCGATCAGAGCGGCCAACAACCAGTCGGCCGGTGCAGTGAACATTGAGTTGAGCTCGCCGAAACCGGCGATGTTCATGGCGATGGGCGCCTGGTCGACGGTATCGACGTCGGCCAGCACGATGTCCGGCCAGCGGGACGGCGTGGTGCGCTTCACCCCGTTGCGCAGCAGCACCGAAACGTCATCGGTGAAGCCGTCCACCGAGGCCGCGGTTTGCACGACCACTAAGGGAACGCCCCCCGTGGCGGCAGAGGCCACCTTGCCGATATCGGTGATCGTGCCACCGCCGATGCTGACCACCGCGGTGGCGCCGGACACCGCGGCAGTTGCCTGTTCGATGACGGATTCCGAGGCATGGAGTTCGGGATGACCGTCGTCCAACACGATCCGGCGCACGTCGAACCGCTCCGCCAGCGCGGCCTCGATCGCCGGTTTGATCTCCTCGCCGTTACGCAGGATCGGCGTGCGATCCATCAGCAGGGCGACCGTCGGTCGGGTCTTGGCCGCACCGTTGCCCGTGAGGTTCGAGCCCAACAGTTCCGATACCGCGGCCGCGACTGCCGACCACTCGTACGACCCGATGCGCACCGAGCGCATCTTGCATTTCGGCAGCGCGCCGGCGGGATCGGCCTCTGCGACGATGCGCCTGGCTACCTCAACGGGATCAAAATCCGACAGTGCGCTGTCCGGCGACTCGCCGGTGACACTCGGTGCTGACATCAGGGGACCTCCATAGAATTTCAACCAACCATCGGGCGGTCGCCGGCGCGGGCTTCCGCGACGACCTGGACAGGAAGGGGAACAGGCGACAGGTGAACAACTGGGGCCAGCGCGGATACCAGCGCGGCGCCCACCCCGTCGGGATCATCGACGGTGCAACCGAAGTCGGTTGCGGCGGCGACAGTGGCCGGATCGAGCGGCAGCCCGAGCGCCGGGTAGATCCCGGCCAGCACGGCCCGGATCGGTGCTGCGCCGGCGACGATGATGCTGCCGCCCAACAGGATCGCGCCGCGGACCCGGCGGCCGGCCGTACCGACGATCTTCGCGACACCGCCCGCGTTGACGCTGAACCGACCCGGGCAATATTCACCCGGTACTTCACCGACCCGGGCGTCCATGCCCAGGTTGCGCAGGATTCCGGCCAGCAGGTCGCCGAGCGCCGACATCTGTTGCGCCGGGCCGCGTTCGCCCTCGTCCGGCAGGACCAACTCGAAGCACAGGCAGGACCGGTGGTACGCCGCCGCGCGTCCTCCCGGCGATCGGACCGCCGGTTGGAAACCGTGCTCCTGCGCAATGGCGGCTGCGCGGGAGTAGTTGGGTGCCCTGGAATCCCGACGGCTGAAGCCGACCGTCGGAACCGGCCGGTACATCCGCAGCCAGCCGGCCGATCCCGGCTGGGCGACCGTTCGGAGCAGTGCGGGCCCAACGGCCAGGTCCGCGGCGGCCGAACCGAGATCCGAATCCGCGGCGACGAATAACTGGTCGACGCCGCCGAGCAGCTGCGTGCCGGCCAACTCGAGGGAGCTGGCCGACGACGACGCTGCGATCATGTTCACCAGTCGCCACTCTGCAGGGTGTCCCGGACTCCGGTGAGCAAAGCGGCACCCGTTGCCCCGTCGACTGCACGATGGTCGCAGGTCAGAGTGAATGATGCGACAGGTCGAATCTGTACCTCGCCGTCCACCACGACCGGCGTCTGGGCGGTGCTGCCAACCGCCAGGATGGCAATCTGCGGCGGGTTGAGGATGGCGTCGAACTGGTCGATGCCCAACATTCCGAGGTTGGACACGGTGAAGGTGCCGTCGCTGATGTCGCGCAGGGCCAGCTTGCCGGTGCGAGCCTTGGTCACCGCCTCCTTGCGTTTCCCGGCGATGTCCGCTAGTCCCGCCTGCTGCAGCCGGTGCAAAACCGGTACGGTCAAACCCTTCTCGGTGGCCACGGCAAGGCCGATGTTGACATCGGTGAATGTTGTGACGATGTTCTCGGCGAAGTGCGCGTTCATCTCCGGCTGGGCGACCAGCGCCCGCGCGCTGGCAAGCAGAATCGCATCGGTGACGGTGCCGCCCAGCCTTTTCAGGTCCGCCGCGAGGACCGCACTCATGTCGACGTTCACTGACAGGTGGAACACCGGCGCGGCCCAGGCTTCGACCATCCGTCGGGCGGCGATCTTTCGGATCCCGACGAGTGGCTTGGCCACCCCCTCGAAGGTGGATGCCTGTTCGGTGGCGGTCACCGCGGCAGTCCGGTGGAGGTGATCTGAGAAGCTGTGCCGGCACTTCCGAAGGCGTCGAACTTCGCGACGGTCGCGTCGATCATCCGGCGGCGGCCGGCGTCCAACACCTCTTCCAACTGACGATCACCCTTGGACCACTCCTCCTCCAAACCGGCCCGGAATGCGTGCCGCAGGTCGGTGTCGCCATTGAGCTTGTGCACGCCGTTGGCGATCGCCTCCTTCACCTCGTCGTCCGGCACGCCCGAGATGCCATGCAGCACAAGAGGGACCGGGACAACGTCGCGAATCTGGGCGATCAGGTCGACGGCGAGCGGCTCCTGCTCCAACCCGGGGATGACGCCGTGCACCACACCCGCCGAGATCGCCAGCAGGTCGACCCCGGTCTCGGCGACGAACCGCTCGGCCTCGTGGATCTCGGTGTAGTACGAGGCCCACTCGACCTTGGCACCCACATCGGGGATCTTGCCCAGCTCGGCCTCCACTGGAATGCCGTAGTCATGGCAGAGTTCCACTGCGCGCCGGGTCGCCTTGATGTTCTCTTCGAACGGCAGATGCGCAGCGTCGAACATGATGGAGTCGAAGCCGAGACGCACCGCCAGCAGGACCTCCTCCCAGGTGCCGTGGTCGAGGTGGATCGTGTACAGCGCGTCGGACTCCTCGGCATTGCGCACGGTCAGCTCGTAGGCCTTCTTCACCCCCATGTGCGGGATGATCGCCCGGCCAACCTGCAGGTACACCGGCGCGTCCGCCTGCTCGGCGGCCTGCAGCAGGGCCTGGGCGGTCTCGTCGTTGTGCATGTTGAACGCGCCGATCGCGTAACCACCGGCTTTGGCGGCTTCGATCCAGCGGAGCGGATTCGGGTCTCGCATGATGTCGTACCTCTCTGTTGAGACGACCCGGGTGAAGGGTCAGTTGGCCGTGGAACGAAGACTGGGAAGTGTGCGTTGGAGGGCGTCGCGCCAACCGGCGTGGCGCTCCTCGCGAATGCCGGCATCAATCTGGGGGACGAATTCGTGCTCGCAGGACCACATCGCCTCGAGATCGGCCATGCTGTCCCACATTCCGACACGGAGTCCGGCGACAAAGGCGACCCCGAGTGCGGTGCGCTCGAGGGATGCCGGACGCTGGATCACCTTGCCGCTCAGGTCAGCGGTCAGCTGGCAGAGCAGATCGCTCCTGGAGGCTCCACCGTCGACCTTGAGCGCATCGACCTGCATGCCGCCCTTTTCCAGCGCGTCGATGATGTCGCACGTTTGAAAGGCCATGCTGTCCAACGCAGCTCGGACCACATGCGCCGACGTCGATTCCAGCGTCAACCCGACGATGGCGGCCTTTGCCTCCCGGTCCCAGTGCGGGGCGCACATGCCGCCGAACGCCGGAACCACATACACGCCAGCGGAATCCGGCACCAGGCGGGCGAGATACTCGATCTCGTCGCTGGACTCGAAGAGCCGCAGGTTGTCCTGCATCCAGGACAGCGTTTGGCCCGAGTGGAAAACGACGCCCTCCAGCTCGTAGTCGGTGGTTCCGCCGACCGACCAGCCCACGCTGGAGGTCAGCCCATCGACGAGCACGACGTCCGGTCCGGAGTTGACGGTCAGCACGCCGGCCGTTCCGAAGGTGTTCTTCACCGAGCCGGGTGCGAAACACGCCTGTCCGAACAGCCCGGCCTGTTGATCGGCCAGTACCGCGCGGATCGGCACCGCCGCGCCCAGCACCTCGACCGATGACACACCGAAATCGGCGTCGGAGGCCACGGCCTGGGGGAACAACGCCATCGGGATGTCCAGCCGGGCGCAGAGTTCCTGGTCCCAGCTCAAGTCCTGCAGGTTGAACAGCGCCGTGCGGGACGCGCAGGAGTGATCGGTCAGGTGCGACTGCCCGCCGGTGAGGTTCCACAGCAGCCAGCTGTCGATGGTGCCGCAGGCGAGCTCACCGGCCTCGGCTCGGCGGCGGGCGTCCGGCACGTTCTCCAGGAGCCAGGCGACCTTGGCTGCGGAGAAGAACGAGTCATTGCGCAGCCCGGTGCGGACCCGGAACTCCTCGTCGAGACCTTCACCGCGCCAACGATTGACGATGCCGTCGGTCTGCTTGGAGATCCACACCACGGCGTTGTGCACCGGTTGACCAGTCGCCCTATCCCAGAACAGGATCGTCTCTCGGTGCGTGGTGATGGCCACGGCGGCAAGGTCTTTCGCGGTCGCGCCACAACTGTCCATCGCCCGGTGGATCGTCGAGAGTTGTTTCTGCCACAACAGTATGGGATCGAGCTCCACCCAACCCGGACGTGGCCGCTCCCAATCCACGTTCTCCCTGGCCTCCGCCAGGATGGCCCCGGAGCCGTCGACCAGGATGGACCGGCAGCTGCTCGACCCCTCGTCAAGCGCGAGCAGCAAACCACTCATCGGGACCCTCCGGTGGAAACCGGTTGCCCCGCACCGAAGCTCTCCGAACGCGGCCCGGACGGGTCCGGCACCGCCAACTTGTCCAGCCACTCGCGGTAGTCGGCAATCTGCGCCTTGACCGTGTCGTCGTCCCAGCCGAGATGTGCTGCCAGCACTGCGCTTGCTTCTTCGACCGACTCCAGGCCGTGGCCCGGCTCGAACGCCAGCAGCACCCGACGCGCGAAAACGTCGGTCAGCGATCGTGCGAGGTCCTCATCGACGGCGAAGATCAGCTCGGCCGCCATGACACCCGATGGGTGGATGGTCTTTCGCAGGTCGGGCTGCTGCTCGGTCAGCTGCCAGACGCGGAACGCCCGGCTGCCGTAGAGGTCGACCAGTCGCTTCACCTGCGCGTCGGCTAGTCCGGTGCGTGCCTTCAATGCCGCCTTCACGGTGGGCACGTCGACGAACTGGGCGCCGATGTACCGCCGTTTGCGGGTCTGGCAGGCAGGTGCGGGCCGCCCGAGCCGCTTGAAGGCGTCGTCGACGGCATCCTCGGCGAGCTGGCGGTAGGTAGTGAGTTTGCCACCGACCACCGTGACCAATCCGGGTAGCCCGGTGCTGGCATGGTCGTGCAGCACGTGGCTCCGCGGCACCGACGACTCGGCCTTGTCCGGCACGTAGGGGAGTGGCCGAACGCCGCTGAAGGTGTACAGGACATCGTCCAGGGTCAGCCCGGCCTCCGGGATCAGCGCGTTGACCTCGCCAAGCAGATAGTCGACTTCACCGATGTCGCACCGCGCGTCATCCGGGTCCTCGTCGAATCGAATGTCGGTGGTGCCTATCATGTATCGCCCACACCAGGGGATGATCAGCACCAACCGGCCGTCCAACCGGGATTCGTAGTAGATGACGTCGGACGGCGCACCGGGGAACTTGTCGACGATCAGGTGACTACCCTTGGTGCCGCCGTTCAGTCGTGGTTGCGGCGGGATCCCCGCACCGACCAGCAGGCGGTCGATCGCCGCACCGGCCACGTTGTAGACGAGCGGCGCTCGCACCTCCAGCTGCTCCCCGGTGAGCCGATCGGTGGCGCGGACCCCGACCACCTGTGAGTCTTCGATCAGCGGTGCATCGACGCGCATCTTGGTGGCGATGACGGCGCCGGCGGCCTGGGCGTCGACGGCGAGTTCGACACACAGTCGCTCGGCGGCCTCGACCTGCCCGTCGTAGAACACCACCGAGCCGGACAGGCCGTCGGTGGAGGCCCCACCGAAACGGCGCCGCGTGCGCGCGGTGGTCAGGAAGCGATGGGTTGGCGGTGTCTTGCGCAGCGACAGCGCGTCATAGGTGACCATGCCCAGCTCGACCATCCAGCCCGGACGGCGGTTGTGCGAATAGATCGGCACCATCAACGGCACCGGCTTCACCAGATGCGGGGCCAGCCGGAACAGCCGCTCGCGTTCCGACAGTGACTCGTGCACCAGGCCGAAGTCGTACTGCTCCAGATAACGCAGGCCGCCGTGCACCAGCCGGCCGGACCACGCCGACACACCGCTGCACAGGTCATCCTGTTCCAGCAGCGCGACCCGGAGCCCGCGGAGCGCTGCATCCTGCGCTATCCCGACCCCGTTGATGCCGGCGCCGACGACGATGACGTCGAACGGTGCGCTGGTGAGCTCCGGCCTGACCATGGTGTGTTCCTCCTCGAACGTGGTGCTCGGTAATAGGTGGTACGTGAATCGGTGCGGGCGGGGCAGCGTCATGCGGCCCCGCCCGCATGACCAGGTGGTTGCCTACTCGCCGGACTCGATCACCGCCACCGGGGTGCGTACCTCGACGGTGTCACCCTCTGGCACCAGGATCTCGACAACCGTTCCGGCGGCGGGTGATTCCAGGGTCTCCTCGACCTTTTCCGCCTCGACCTCCGCCAGCGGCTCGTCCTCGGTGACGGTGTCGCCGACCTTCTTCAGCCAGGTCGTGATGGTGCCTTCGCTCATGCCCATGCCCCACTGGGGAAGCAGAACCTCGACTCGCATTGTCAATTCCTTCCTTGTTGAACGATGTGTTGAACGCCGACCGGCGTGGTGACGCCTCAGTCGCCTGCGACGAAGTCGTCAGGCGCAGATCACTTCCGGTTGGTCTTGTCTCACCGCATTTGTGAGACCAGACCAACCTGTGCACGAACCGCGTCCGCGATCCGAATCCTGTTGGGGTACAACTGCTTTTCCAGCGCCGGGCTGAACGGGATCTGCATGTCCGGCGTGGTCACCCGGCGGACCGGGGCACGCAGGCTGTCGAAGACGTGTTCGCTGACCAGCGCGGAGATCTCGGCGGCGACGCCGCACGTCTGGTGCGCCGGATCGGCGACGACCACCCGCCCGGTCTTGGCGGCCGCGGTGAGCACGCCGTCCACGTCCAGCGGCACCAGCGTGCGTGGATCGAACACCTCGACCGAGATGCCCTCCGCGGCAAGCTGATCGGCCGCGGCGACCGCCTCCGGCACGGCACCGGACACCGCGATGATAGTGACGTCGTCACCGCTGCGAATCGTCCGCCCGACCCCCAGCGGGATCTTGTACTCGTTCTCGTCGACGTCCTCCTTGGAGCCCCAGAGGATGCACGCCTCGAAGATCAGCACCGGGTCATCGGAGTCGACCGCCGAGCGGAGCAGACCCTTTGCATCACTCGGATACGCCGGCGTGATGACCTTGAGTCCGGGCACGTTCATGAACATGGGATACGGCCGGTCGGAGTGGTGGGCACCCGTGTTCAGCCCGTAGAACATCGCCGAGCGGAAGACCACCGGGATACTTGCCTGGCCGCCGAACATGTACCGGTTCTTGGCGGCCTGGTTCACGAACTGGTCCATCGCCATGTACAGGAAGCTGGAGTACGAAAGGTCGACGATCGGCCGCAGCCCCGTCATCGCCGCGCCGATCGCGGCACCCACGATGACCTCCTCGGAGATCGGGGTGTTGCGGATCCGGTTGCGGCCGAACTGCTGGGTGAAGTCACCCTCGACGGCACGCGACTTGCCGGCGCCGCCGGTGGTGCCGTACACGTTGGCCTCGACATCCTCACCGATGATCACCACCCGGTCGTCGGCCAGCATGGCCTCCTTCTGGGCGGCACCAATAGCACCGAGATAGCTCATGACGGTCATCGCGCGGCCTCCAGGGCGCCGTAGGGGGAGTCGTTGAATGTGCGGGTGACGTACACACTGTCCGTGTACAGGTCGTTGAAGGCCACCGAGGGTTCGGGGTAAGGCGAGGCGTTGGTGAAGGCGACCGCGTCGTCGACCTCCTTGAGTACCTCGGCCTCGAGTGCATCCGCAGCGGCGTCGTCGAGGATGCCGCGGCGGATCAGCTCAGTACGGAACAGCAGGATCGGGTCCTTGGCGATCCACTCGGCCTTCTCGTCCTGGTTGCGGTAGTCGACGCCGAGCTTGAGGCCCTCGGAGTGCTCGTTGTAGCGGTAGGTGATCACCTCGACGAGGGTGGGGCCCTCACCGGCCCGGGCCCGCCGGACGGCCTCGGCGACCGCCCCGTAGACCGCGAGCACGTCCTGGCCATTCTCGACCCGCACCCCGGGCAGCCCGAAACCTGCTGCACGATCGGCGATCACGCCGGACGTAACGGTGTGGGCCGGCGTGGACAACGCGTACTGGTTGTTCTCGCAGAGGAAGATCACCGGCAGCTTCCAGACGCCGGACATGTTCAGGCCCTCGTAAAGATTGCCCTGGTTGGCGGCGCCGTCGCCGAAGAAGGCGAGCGCGACCCGGCCGTTGTCGAGCACCTTGCTGGACAGGCCCGCACCGACCGCGATCGGGATGGAGCCACCGACGATGCCGGACTCACCGAGGCTGCCGACCGCGAAGTTGGACAGGTGCAGCGAACCGCCCTTGCCCTGGCAGACCCCATCGGACTTCCCGACGAGCTCGGCCATCAGCGGGCCGAGCGGGGCGCCCTTGCCGATCGGATGGCCGTGGCTGCGGTGGTTGCCGGTCATGTAATCGGTGTCGCCGAGCGCCATACAGGCCCCGACGACCTGGGCCTCCTGGCCGATGCTGGTGTGCACGGTGCCGGGGATCTGGCCACGCTTGACCATTTTCGATGCTCGTTCGTCGAAGCGCCGGATCCGCAGCATGCGGCGCTGCATCTCCAGCAATGTCTCGTCTGTGAGTTCAGACGTGGATTCTGCCGTCACGTTCGTACCTTCCTTATTGCCGGGGCCGGGGGCGAAGCCATTGGGGCGATGTCGTGCGGTCATTGACGCGGTGGCGCAGGATGACTCCATGGGGCGCCGGGGTGAAAGTTCCTATGGTCGATGGCATATCGGCGGGAGCGGACGGGGATGCGATCACCGACCAGGCAATCTAGCTCTGACCTGATCGGTTCGGACGGCGGCCGGACTGGCGGCGCCGACTGCGACTTCCTGCAGATTGGGGGTGGCGCCCTGCCATTGCCTCTCCTCGTCATCGTCGACAAGTGGTTGAATAGATATGCTCACTGAGCATCAATACGACTGGAACGGTATGTAGGTGTGCATGATCTGTCAAGACCCAAATATCTACCCAGTGGAAATGTGACCCACTCGGACGGCCACTGGGGTGAGGGAGGATTGCTGTGGTGAAGGCCATGCCGAATCCGAGCGCGCGGCGGATGATCGCCACGGTTGCGTGGCTCTATCACACCCGCGGGCTCCGCCAGAGCGCGATTGCCGAGCGCCTGCACATCTCGCAGTCGCGTGTCTCGCGGTTGCTCGAGCAGGCTGTTGAGCTCGAAATCGTCCGCACCATCGTCGTTCTGCCGAAGGAAGAACAGTCCGTGCTCGAGCACGAGCTGGAGTTTGCCTACGGACTCAAGGAGGTGCACGTCCACGACCTTGGCGAGGTCGGGGATGAATCCGAACTGGTCCGGGAGCTCGGCCAACTCCTGGCCTTGCATCTGCAGAGCGTGCCGTTGGATGCCGCGGTCGTCGGATTCACCTCATGGAGCCGGACCTTGGGTGAGACGGTGCGCAACCTGCATCCGCTGAGTCAGCCCAGCACCGAGTTCGTGGTCGAGATGGTGGGGGACCTCGGACCACCGGCCCAGCAGCATGAGGCAGCGCAGAACACGCAGCTACTGGCAACGTTGACCGGTGCTCAGCCGATGTTCCTGCGGTTGCCAGGCGTGCTGCCCAGTCGTGAAGTCAGGCAGACGTTGCTGGACCACGACAGTCATGCGCGGTCGGTGCTGAGCAAACTCGATGAGCTGGATTTTGCGATGACCGGCATCGGAGCGGTCAATATTGTTCCACCGCTGCTGGCAGGCGAAAACTTCTTCACCTCAGCACAGGTTGCCCGCGCCAAGAAGATGGGCGCGGTCGGGGAGCTGAATCTGCGCTACATCGCCGAGGATGGCGAGCCGGTGAATGTCGACATCGAGGAACTCGTGGTCGGCGCCACCCTGGAACAGTTGCGCCGCGCGGATCGCCGGCTTGGTGTGGCCGGCGGTCCGTCGAAGTATCGGGCAATCCGGGCGGCCCTGGTGGGTGGCTGGGTCAACGTCCTGGTCACCGACTCGGCGACCGCGCACTGGCTGCTCGAGCATCGCGGCTGAGCCGCTGGCCACGTCATGTCGAGTCGTTTGGTCACCGAAGCTGGTGGGAACTATGCCAATGCATGAACAGAATCGGTTTGATCCGTTGCCGTGCGGTGCTTCTCGGCCCTCGACGCCCAGTGGCTCCTGCTGGCCGGACCGCAGCCAAACACCTCCGGGACCATCGCAGCAGTGGCGGCAGTCAGGTCAGATAACCACCCAATCGGGACAGACAGGGTTATACGCCGAGGCGTGAAGAAGTCCGAATCCGGGTCTTGACAGTGTGATCCAGGTGATAGATAGTTTGCATGTAGTTGCAAGCGATGCATAAATAGTCACCAAATCGTCACCTAGGAGACAAGGAGGTCTCGGTGCCCGCAGACTCTGATGGCCGGGTGGAGAGCTTCACCATCCACATTCCGGATTCGGCGCTGGAAGACATGAACGCGCGGCTGCGCAACACGCGTTTTCCGCAGGACTTCGGCAACGACGACTGGCGGTACGGCTACAACACCGATTACCACCGCCAGTTGGTCGAGTATTGGACCAAGGAATACGACTGGCGCGATGTCGAGCGTCGGATGAACGAGCTGCCGAACTTCAAGGTCGACTTGATGGGCGTACCAGTGCATTTCATCCACGCCAAGGGCAAGGGTCCGAACCCGATGCCGCTGCTGATTCACCACGGCTGGCCATGGACGTTCTGGGATCTGCGCAAGGTGATCGGTCCGCTGACCGATCCAGCCGCACATGGCGGCGATCCGGCCGACTCGTTCGACGTTGTGCTGATTTCCCTACCCGGCTACGGCTTCTCCTCTCCGCTCACCGAGACCGGTTGGAACTGGTGGCACACAGCGGATCTCGAGAACAGGCTGATGAAGGAAGTACTGGGCTACGAGAAGTACGCCGTCGCCGGTGGCGACTGGGGTGCGCTGGTCACCCAGCAGCACGGGCACAAGTACGAGCAGGACGTCTTCGGCATCTACACCCACTTTCCTGCCCAAATGAGCCACTACCTGCCGGAACACCCGGACAAGCCGGAAGGTATCGAGTTCGACCCGGTGCTCGGCCTGCCCGCCGCCAGCGAGTACGGCGAGGGCGAGGAAGGGTGGTTCGAGCGCGGAAAGCTGTTTGTGGAAAACGAGAGCGGCTACGGCGAGATTCAGCTGACCAAGCCGCAGACACTGGCCGCCCTGGTCGCCGACTCACCGGCCGGGCAGCTTGCCTGGATCACCGAGAAGCGTTACTTCTGGGGTCTGGCCGAGCGCGGCGTCGGCACCGAAGCGTTCGAGAAGGTTTGGCCCAAAGAGGATCTGGTCACGACTGCGGCCGTCTACTTCCTGACCAACACCGGCGGTACCTCCTCGCGGTACTACTGGGAATGCCGCAACAACCCCTGGCGGCCGTCGCACGACCGATTCCCGGTCGTCGGCGCACCCACCGCGATCGCGATCTATCCCGGCGAGATCTACAAGCCGCCGATCAAGTGGACCGAGAAATACTTCAACCTGCAGCAGTACCGCGTCCATCACCGTGGTGGGCACTTTGCACCCCTCGAGGTACCCGACATCTACGTCGACGACGTCAGCACCTTCTTCCGACAGTTCCGCTGAGAGTCATTTCCTGGTCCATGTGACCGCAGAATGGCGAGAACCCTTACATTGCAGGGAATCCCGCTTGCTGGCGCGCCCGTCAGCCGTTTCACCCGTTCGTCATCGAGCGCCCCTGGCTGTCACGACCTGCACAGCCGACGCCCGAGACGTGTCCCAGCAGTTCCTCGCTTCCCACAGAAAAGGGTTGAGATGTCCCGAGCAAGAAAGTCCTACCGCTGGTTTGCGGTGGCAGCTGCGGCGGCTATTGCGCTGTCCGGCTGTACATCAACGACCGGCGCCAGCGGCTCGTCCGAGCCGATCAAGAAGGAAGATCTCGTCCTGGTGGCCTCGGTCATCAACACGACGAACCCGTACATGGCGTCGATGATCGAGGGCGCGAAGGCGCTGTCGACCAAGCTCGGCGTTCCGCTGGAGATCGTTGACTCCCAAGGCAGCTCGCAGACCGAGATCTCCAAGATCCAGGCCATTCTCGCTCAGGGCAAGAAGGTCGCTTTGATGGTCAACACGGTGGCGAGCTCCGACGCCCCGACCATCGTCAACGCGGTCAAGGCCGCCGGCGGCTACGTCGTGGTCTGGTGGAACAAGCCCGATGATCTGAAGCCCGCCGACGTCGGCAACAACTTCGTCGCCTTCCAGAAGCACTCCGGCGTGGAGAGCGGCGAGTGCACCGGCAAAGCCCTGGCCGACAGTCTGGGTGGGAAGGGCAACATCATTGCGCTGGCCGGCGTCCAGGACAGCACCACCAGCCAGACCCGGGTGGCCGGGCTGGAGGAGGCGCTGAAGGCGTACCCGGACATCAAGCTGCTGGAGACCCGTTATGCCAACTGGGACGGACAGGTGGCGGTGACCGAGACGCAGAACATGCTGACCAAGTATCCGAACCAGGTCAACGGGTTCTGGGCCGCGGATGACGCCATGATCATCGGTGCGACCCAGGCCGTTCAGTCGGCCGGTCTGGAGAACAGCACGAAGTTCGTCTCCGACGGCCTCTACCCGCCGGTCATCGACATGATGGAAGCCAACTTCGGCAATGGCGCCATCGTCGGTGAGACCTTCCACCGTGGCTACATGGCCGCCGCTATCGGCCTGTACACCGCCTACCAGGCGGCGACCGGTGCGATCGACCCGTCCACGCTGCCGCCGGAGAAGCGGGACAGCCTGTTCAAGTTGAGCTGTGTCACGCCGTCGACCCTGGCCGACTACACCAAGTACGACTCCGACATCACTGGCTGGGTCGACACCTTGATCGAAAAGGGCCCCTGGGACACCGAGCCCGTCCCGCTCGTCGGTGGCGGCCCGGAGCAGCTACCGGGCTGATCAGGTCCTGACGCACGTGGGGCAACGTTCGTGACCCTGCCGCGGCCCGGCTGAAATGACCACTCGCCGGCCGCGGCAGGACCATCACGGCCATCAACCTCTAGCCGCCACATCCATTGCAACGATTGAAGATTCGGAGAAGACCATGGGGAATGAGGTGCTGACCGCCCCCCCAGGCGAGACCCGACGGACGCCCAGCCGCCGCCGGTTCGAGTACAAGAGGCTGGGGGAGGTGGGCGCGCTGGTCGTGCTCATCGTGGTGTTCACACTGCTGAACCCTGGAGCCTTCCTGACCTTGCTGAACATCCGCACCATCCTCGATCAGGCGGCGATCCCACTGGTCGTCGGCGTGGGGGCCACCCTGGTCATCCTGATGGGGTCCATCGACCTCTCCGTCGAGGGGGTGATGGGCGCCTCCGGCATGACGTTCGTGTTGCTGTCGGCCAACAGTCGCGACACCATGGATCTCGGCATCTGGGCGATCGTCATCGCCGTCCTGCTGGGTGCCTTCCTCGGTCTGTGCTCCGGCCTGATCCACACCCGGCTCAAGGTGCCGTCGTTCATCGTCACCCTCGGCATGTGGTTCGTCGGGCTCGGGTTGGCCACCCTGCTGTTCGGCACCGACCAGATCCCGTTCCTGCCGGACGGCGACCTCAAGGCCTGGCCGAACAAGCTCACTCTGGGGCTGCCGAACTCCTTCTGGTTGGCGGCCGTCGTCGTTGTGCTGGGCGTGCTGGTCACCCGGTTCACCAGGCTGGGTCGCTACACCTTCGCGGTGGGGAACAACGAGGAGATCGCCCGCAGCAACGGCATTCCCGTCGGCCGGCAGAAGATCTACATCTTCGTCGTCGCCGGCGGGTGCAGCGCGCTGGCCGGAGTGCTGGCCAGTCTGCGCCTGGGTGCCGGATCGGCCACCGTCGGCATCGGCATTCTGTTCCTGACGATCGCCGCAGTGGTGATCGGCGGTACCTCGCTGGGTGGCGGCAAGGGCGGCATGATGCGCACCACCCTCGGCGTCATCCTGCTGACGGTCTTGAACAACGGCCTGATCCTGAGTGGCGTCAGTTCCAACATCCAGTCCGGCGTGTCCGGCGCCGTGCTGATCGTGGCCATCCTGGTGGCGGCCTGGCCCCTGCGGAGCAGACTGAGGATCGTGAAATGACCAAGGCAATCCAAGAGGACACCCCGGTTCCGGCGGACGTCCCGGCGCTCAAGCTCACGAACATCACCAAGTCGTTCGGTCCGGTGACCGCGGTCGACAACGTGTCTTTGGAGATCCCGCGCAACCAGGTCATCGGCCTCATCGGTGAGAACGGTGCCGGCAAGTCGACCCTGCTGAAGATCTTGACCGGCCTGCACGAGCCCGACTCCGGGGTCATGGAGGTGGCCGGCAAGCCGGTGCGGTTCCGTCGCCCGCAGGACGCGGCCGCCGCCGGATTCGGCGTCGTGCACCAGGAGCAGTCGCTGCTGACCAACCTGTCCGTCGCCGAGAACATCGCGATGAATGCCCTGTCCAGCAAGGACAATGCGACGAAGGGTGGCTGGTACCGGTGGGGTCAGCTCAACCGTGAGGCGGAGACGATCCTGGCCAAGGTCGGCGCCAAGATCGATCCCAAGGCCATCGTGGGTGACATATCGTTCGTCGACCGGCAGATGGTCGAGATCGCCCGCGCGCTGCGGGTGGATGAGCTGACCCACGCCACCCCGATCGTCATCCTCGATGAACCCACCTCGGTGCTGGAGCGCGACGAGACGGCGATCCTGGAACGCGAGATCAAGTTGCTGAAGAACATCGGCTCTGTGGTCTTCGTGTCCCACCGACTGGACGAGGTGCTACGCATTTGTGACCGCATCATCGTCATGCGTCACGGCAAGGTGGTTGCCGACCGCCCGACGGGCGACGTCACCGAGGACGACCTGTTCCAGTTGATGATCGGTCACGCCTCGCGAGCGACCAAAAGCAACGCCGCCGATCGGGACGGCTCTGCTGAGCCGCTCATCCAGGTATCCGGGCTGACCCGCAAGGGCGAGTACAAGAACGTGGACCTCACCGTCCGGCCCGGCCACTGTGTCGCCATCGTCGGCACCCTGGGAAGCGGCCGTGAATCACTGGTCCGGGCCCTGTTCGGTGCCGAGCCGTTCGATTCCGGCACGTTCCGCTACCGCGGCAAGCAACTCGGCAGCTGGTCGGCCGCCGAGGCGACCCGCAACGGAATTGCGTACGTGCCGGCCGAGCGCAAGACCGAGGGCATGGTCGGCGGCATGACCGCCGCCGAGAACCTGGTGTTGGCCCGCACCGGTCAGTCCGGCTGGCTGGTCAACAAGCGCAAGCAAAAGAAGCTCGCGCAGGAATGGTTCGAAAAGCTGGATACCCGACCGAACAACCCGTCCCTGCACCTGAGCCGGTTCTCCGGCGGCAACCAGCAGAAGGTCGTCATGGCCAAGTGGCTGCAGTCGGAGACCCTGCAACTGATGATCCTGGACCACCCGCTGCGCGGCCTCGACCCGGGTGCCGCCGAAACCGTGAACGATCAGATCCGGGCCGCCCGAGACGGCGGCACCGCGGTGATCCTGCTGGCCGACACGCTCGAGGAGGCGCTCGACATGGGCGATGACATCCTCGTCATGCGGGACGGCGAGGTCACTGCTCGCTTCGACCTCTCGGTCGATGCTCCGACGTCCCTCGACCTCCTCGAAAAGATGGTGTGACCGCCGTGACCGACAAATCCGTCACCGAACAATCACCGGCCACCGGCACTGTCCAGACCGCACCACCTCGGGAGAAGTCGGCACCAACCCGTCGCCGGCCCAAGGCGATCGAGGTCTGGACGACGGCCGGGCCCTTCGCGGTGTTCGTCGTCCTGTTCGCGCTGGTGGCGATCCTGCGGCCGGCCTTCCTGGGCGGCGGGGGATTGGCCATCCTGGCCACCCAGGCGACAGCCATTCTGCTGGTGGCACTTGGCCAGTCGATGGTGCTGCACGTTGGATCCATCGACCTGTCCAACGCCGCGATCGCGCTGTTCGGCGCGATCCTGCTCGCCAAGTCACTCGGGTCGATGGGTGCCGGCGCCATCATCCTGGTGATCGTGGTCTGCTCGCTGATCGGCGCCCTCAACGGATTCCTGATCGCGTTCTTCCAGGTTCCGAGCTTCGCGTTGACGCTCGGAACGCTCGGCCTGCTGTCTGCCGCATCGTTGATCGTCAGTAACGCGACCACCGTGTACGCCACCAACGCGAAGCTGGTCAGTCCACTGTTCACCCAGGGCATCGCCGGCCTCGCCATGGCATTCTGGATCGCCGTCGTCATCGCCATTGTGCTGTGGGCGATGCTGCGGTACACGGTCCTCGGCCAGAGCATGACGGCGGTCGGCCTCAACGAGACGGGCGCGCTGTTCTCCGGGATGCGCACCCGGCTGCTCAAGATCGTGGCGTTCACGCTGTCCGGCCTGTTGTCCTCAATCGCCGGGGTGATGATCATCGCGCAGGCCGGTTCCGCCTCCAGCACGGGCCTGGGCAGCGACCTACTGCTGCCGGGAATCACCGCGGCCATCGTCGGCGGCACCGCCATCACCGGTGGCATCACCAACCCGATCAACGTGATCTTCGGCGCGCTGACCGTGACATTGATCCCGATCGGCGCTGCGGCGCTTGGCATTCCGTCCGAGGCGCAGAGCCTGGTCTACGGTCTGGTGATCATCATCGCGGTGGCGCTGACGATCAGCCGGAGCCGCGTCGGAATTGTGAAGTAGCCGGTCTACCCGCTGCTGTCCCGGCAGCCGAACCCCGAGAGCCAACGAACCCACGAACTGACGAACCGAAGAAGGTTCAATGGAGGAGCACCAATGACCACCCTGGAGTCCTTGCAGCCCCACGACGTACTGCGGTTCTTCGAGATCCTGTCCAACATCCCGCGTGGCTCCGAGAACGAAAAGCAGGCTGCTGATTGGGTTGTCAACTTCGCGCAGGAGCGAGGACTGACGGCGTTCCAAGACGACATGCACTGCGTTGTCGTCCGCAAGCCCGGTCAGGGCGGTTTGGAGAACGCGCCGGCCCTGATCCTGCACGGGCACCTCGACATGGTGTGTGCCAAGGACGAGGGCGTTGAGATCGACTTCCTGAACGAGCCGATCAGGCTGGTGATCGACGGCGACTTCATCAAGGCCGACGGCACCTCGCTGGGTGCTGACAACGGCATCGGCGTCTCCTACATCCTCGCGCTGCTGGACTCCAAGGACCTCCCGCACCCTCCGTTGGAGGCGGTCCTGACCGCGATGGAGGAGAAGGGCAAGGTCGGCGCCGGGCAATTCGACACCTCGGTGCTGACGGGCACCCGGATGATCGACTTCAATTGGATCACCGACAACGAGATCCTGGCCGGCTGCAGTGGCGACGTCACCTTCCATGTCGACATCCCGGGGGAGTACGAAGCGGTGCCGGAAGCGTTGTCCGCCACCAGGTCGCTCAAGGTTCGCGGCCTGCTCGGCGGGCACTGCGAGTTCGATATCCACCTGGAGCGGGCCAATGCCATCCTGGTGCTAGCCCGGGCTCTGAATGCCGTTCTCGCCAAGTACGACGCGCGGATCAGCGGCCTGTTCGGCGGCGCGCAGAACAGCTCCATACCCGCCGATGCCGAGGCTGTGCTATCGATCCGCCCAGCGGACGTCTCCGGAGTCGAGCAGATCGTCGCGGAGTTGGACGGCACGCTGAGAGGCGAGTACCAGCGGGCCGACGGCGGCATCAGACTGGAGCTGACGGAGGCCGATGCCCCCGCCGAGGTGTTCTCCGACGCCGCCACGGGCCGGTTCGCCCGGCTCACCGCGCTCATTCCCAACGGCGTGCTGAGCTGGAGCCTGCTCACCCCGGGTGTGGTGGAGACCTCCAACAACCTCGGCACCCTGCGTCCCATCGACAGCGGCGTCCGACTGGCATCCACCATCACCGCCCAGGTGACCTCGCGTAAGCACGAGATCCTCGACCGGGTCAGGGCTCTCGCCGCCCTGGCCGGCGGTGGGGTCACGGTGGAGCAGTTCGGCCTGGACGCACCGGAGTTCCCGTACCAGGAGAATTCCGTGCTCTTGAAGACCGCCGCCGACGCCTACCGGGACGTCATCGGCGAGGAGCCGGACATCCACGTGTCCCAGTGCAGCCTGGAGCTCGGCATGTTCAGCCGGAAGATCCCAGGGCTGGAGATCATTTCCATCGGCACGGAACTGCACGCCCTGCACTCACCGTTGGAATCGGTCAACCACACCTCGGTCGCGAAAGTCTGGCCGCTCGTCCGCGAGGTGGTCGGCCGGCTGAGCTGAGCACCGGGGTGCTGGACACCGGCCGGCCGAGGAGGCAGCTATGGAGCTGAGATTCATCGGGCCGGCCGGTGTCGAGGAGCATCCGGCTGACTCGGCCCAGGAGTTGTTGAACCGACCAGAAGGCCTGGTGTGGTTGGACATTCCGACGTGGGACGAGCAGGCCGAGCACCTGCTGCGCGACGTTTTCGGTTTCCACCCGATGGCAATCAACGATTGTGCGCAGCGCAACCAGGTGCCGAAGGTCCATGTCTATGGCGATCATGTGTTCCTGGTCCTGCATGCACCGCAGGCAGGCGCGGCTGGCCACGTTCATTCCATCGAGCTGGACCAGTTCATCGGTGAGCGGTACCTGGTCACGGTGCACGGGCCGCTGAGTTCGGCGGCCGACCCGGTCGCCGCCCGGGTCGAGGTCGACGCGGTGGCGAAACGGCTGGCGTCGGGAAAGCTCCGTCCGCAATGGGCGTACGAGATCTCGTACGCTCTTGCTTCGGCGGTGGCCGGGCGGCTACGCGAGTTCATCGCCATGCTCACTGCCGAAATGTGGAATCTCGAGTATCGCTTCCAAGCGGTGGTGAAAGCGGGTCCGGCCGGCCATCTGCGGGAACCGGAACGATTCCTGGATGAGCTGTTCGCCGCTCGTCACGGCTTCATGGTGGCCCGGACGCAGGCGGCGATGTCACGCGAAGTATTCGCCCGCATGTACAAGATCAGGGCATTCGGTCGGGGCCGCGGCCAGAAACGGATCGGTGACGCCGTCGACCAATTCGAGCATTTGCGCGCGATGGCCGATGGTGAAAAGGAAAACCTGCAGGGAACAATCGAGTTCTACCAGGCGCGAACCAACACCAAGGTGACCATTGCTGCCGAACGCCTGGCGGTGATCGCTGCCATCACCCTGCCGGTGACCGCGGTGTCGTCCATTCTCGGCATGAACGTCATCGTGAACGACACCACGCAGCCCGTCGAGCTTGCGATCGCCGTGCTGGCCATGGTCGTCATGTCAGCGATTCTGCTGATCTGGGCCAAACGGCGGGGCTGGTGGTGATGTCGCCTCGAGAGGAGCGTCCACTGCGGTGGATCGAACTGGGGTTCAGCATGCCGGTGCTGTTGTCGCGGACCATTCGCCAGACCCGGTCCCGGGAGAACGGTGTCTCGTACGGCCGGACTCCCGACCGCCCGGCGGATGGCGTTCCCCAGAGCCGGAGCGACCGGGTTGTACGGGCTTTCGCTCATCGATTTCGCCCCGAAGGGTCCGAGATCGTCGCTGGTGTCGGCGAAGTACACCTCGGTGGTGGGGATGTCGGCCATCTGTGGAACCCGGTAGGTGCGGAACACCGGATTGATGACGGCGCCGTCCGGTCCGATCATCACCTCCTCGTACAGGGAGCTGCCGATGGCCTGGGCCACACCGCCTTCCACCTGGCCGCGGCATTGTTCGGGGTTCAATACGGTGCCGGCATCGGCGGCCTGGACGGATTGCAGGATGCGGACCTCGCCGGTCCGGATGTCGACGGCGACCCGGAACGCCTGCACGTTGAAGGCGAGGGACCGCAGTTCGCCGAACTCATTGCCGTCGCGCGATCAGTGCGGTGCCGTGCCCGTGCTCGGCCGGGGCGAAGCCGATGATCTCCGCGAAGCTCACCAGTCGGCACCGGCCCGCACGCCGTCCCGTTCCATCGTGAGCTGAGTTGGATCCACGCCGGTGAGACCGGCTGCCGTGGCCAGCACGATGCCACGAAGCTTGACCGCGGCGCCGTGCAAGGCCTTGCCCGCCACAGTGGTCCCGGCGGAGGCGAAGGCCCCGGTGTCGTACACGGCGCCGTCGGTGTCGGAGTTGGTCAGTTCGATCCGGTCAACCCCGGTACCCATGACGGTGGAGACGATCTGGGTGTGCACGGTGGTGGTGCCGTTGCCGAACTCGCTGGTGCCGACCCCGAGGATGTAGCGGCCGTCCGGGCACAGGGTGATGGTGGTTTTCGCGATGTGCCCACGCGGGGCCATGGTGGCGATCATCGCGACGGCCATTCCCTCGCCGGTCCGCCAGTGCGCGCCGTCCGGCGCAGTGATGCCGTTGCCGCGGCGGAGGGCTCTTTCGGCCAGGTCGAGGCACTGGTCGAGCCCGTAGCTGCCATAGACGAGGTCGGCCTCCGGTTCCGGGTGCGCGACCAACAGCGGGTCGCCGTCCCGGACGGCGTTGATCCGGCGCAGCTCGAACGGGTCGATGCCGAGGGTGACGGCGAGTTCGTCCATCGCGGATTCGACACCGAGGATGACCTGCCCGAGTCCGTAACCGCGGAACGCCCCGGACGGGGTGTTGTTGGTGTATACGGCGGCGGCGTCGAGTCGCTTGACCGGACAGTTGTACAGACTGATCGATTCGGCGCAGCCGTGGAACAGCACGCCGATGGAATGGTTGCCGTAGGCGCCGGTATCGCTGAGCACCTCGATCTTCATCGCGGTCAGTACGCCGTCGTTCCTCGCGCCCAGGGTGACGTCCACCCGCATGGGGTGCCGGACGGTGGTGCGGACGAACTCCTCCTGCCGACTCATCTCGTAACCGACCGGTTTCCCGGTCGCCATTACCGCGATGGCCACCAGGTCTTCGGTGAGGATTTCCTGCTTGCCCCCGAACCCGCCGCCGACCCGTTTGGTGAAGACGCGCACACCTTCCCGCGGAATGGCCAGCAACCGGCACAGCTCGTCGCGGACCAGGAACGGCACCTGAGAACTGGTGCGCAGCACGAGCCGGCCGTCGTCGTCGATCCAGCCAAGGCAGCCGTGGGTTTCGAGCTGAGCGTGCGAGACCCGTTGCGTCTGCCACCGTCCGGACACCGTGATGTCGGAAGCATTGAGGGCGGTGACGATGTCGCCGCCGATGCCGTCACCGACGGTGGCGATCGTGTTCCGTCGGGCGTCGGCGACACGATCGTCAATCGTCCGGTCGGGGTGCAGCAGCGGAGCGCCCGGGCGCCGGGCCATTTCGGGGTCGAAAACGGCGGGCAGCACCTCGTACTCCACCCTGATCCGCCGGCACGCCTCCTCAGCTGCGCCGGCCGTGGTGGCGACAACTGCCGCCACCCGTTGCCCCACAAAGCGGACGACGTCATCGAGGATGCGGGTGTCGTCCGGGTCGTCCAACCGGTTCTCGTGCCGCGCCGTGGAGAACCGCGCGGTGGGCACGTTCCGGTGGGTCAGGATCAGTTCGACCCCGTCGACCCTCTCCGCATTGCTGGTGTCGATGGCGATGATCCTGGCGTGCGCGTGTGGGGATCCGAGCACCCGCAGGACCAACGCACCGGGCAGTTCGACGTCGAAGGTGTAGGGCTCGGTGCCGGTGACGACCCGCTTGGCGGCCGGCGGATTGACCGAGCGGCCCACCGTCGGACCGTCAGCCGCGATCTGATTCGTCGGCCCGTCCGAATATGCAGGGTGCCCGTCGCCGCAGGGGGTTTCGATGTTGGCCTGCTGGTTGTGCACGCCCTGGGCAATGGCCTGTTTGATCGACCGGTACCCGGTGCACCGGCAGATGTTGCCCTTCATCATCCGCGGCAGGTCGTCGAGTTCGTCGGGCCGCAGGGTGGAGGCAGTGACGATCATGCCCGCGGTACAGAAGCCGCATTGGAACCCGAAGTTGTCGACGAACGCCTGCTGCAGGGGGTGCAGGTCGTCGACCGAACCGAGCCCGGAAACCGTTGTCACTTCGCGGCCCTCGATCCGCTGCGCGGCAAAGATGCAGGAGTGCACCGGTTTTCCGTCGACGATGACGGAACAGGCGCCGCAGTCCCCGGCATCGCAGCCCTTCTTCACCTCGAAGTGGCCGCTGTCCCGCAGGAACGTGCGCAGGCACTGGCCGGGCCACGGGTCGCCTGTGGTGTCCTGGCCATTGATCCGGAATTTCATGCGGCCAGCTCCTGACGGATCTCTTCCAGGAGCACCGAACTGACCTGACGGCGCCAGTCGGCCGTCCCCAGTGGGTCGGTGTAAAAGCCCTCTGTTGCAAGGACATCCCGCTGCAGGGTGGCAGCGTTTGGCAGCTCCGGGTACCGCAGTACGTTCGGCCACAGGGTGGCAGCGGTGATCGTGAACACGGCCTGCCGGTCTTCATCGACCCGACCCGTGAGTACGGCCCCTGACCGGCCGAGCGCGGCCAAGGCAATCTTCCGGAATCCGGTGCGGGCCCGCAGTGCATGCTCCGGAATCTCGATCGCCCGGAGGACCTCACCGGATCTGAGGTTGTTCGTGCCGTTCCCGGTGATCAGCAGCTCGACTGGCAACCGGCGTTCCCCGCCGTCGGATGTCCAGATGACGGCGATGCCGTCCAACGCCACACAGAGCGAGACCATCGCCGCGGCGGCGAATGACCGGCAGATGTTTCCGCCAACGGTGGCGACGTTCCAGATCTTGAATGAGGCCAACAGCGCGCTCGCGCACTGGAAGAACAGCGGGTGTGCGGACCAATCGGCTCGTTCGGGGAGTGCGGACAGTTCGGCGATCGTGCAGGTCGCGCCGATCCGCAGCCCTTCGGGCCGGTATTCCAGGGCGGGCCAGCCCATGGTGTGCAGATCGACGAGTCCGGTGGCGTCGACCTGCGGTTCGGAGAACAACCAGGTTCCGCCGCCCATGACTCGCTCGCCAGGACCGACGGCGAGATCGGCGCGCGTGCGGGCGTTCCGGTAGTTCACGACGGTGTTGAGATCCATGGCGGTTCCTTGCGTGGCAGCGTGGGGCGAAGGACGACCGCGTCGTTGCACGCCGCACCTGTTGGATACCAGCGACGTGTTACGACAAGGGGTGGCCCAGGTTTCCGCCGGCGCACGCCACCAGGAGCCGTCGGACCGGGTTTACGGTGAAGGCGTGGCCGATTCGGATGCCGAGCTGATGGTGTTGCTGCAGGCGATCGTTGCCGATGACACCGGCGCTGTGTCCGAGTTGCTCGCCGCGTCTCCGGACATCGCCAAAACCCCGGTGCGCGAGGGCGCGACGCGTCAGGCGGCCAGCGAGCACTACCTGGTGGAGATCGAGCACTACGTCTATGCGGGCGACACCGCTCTGCATGTCGCTGCCGCGGCCTACCGACCGCACCTGGTCAGCCTGCTGGTGGCGTCGGGCGCTGACGTCCTGGCGCGAAATCGGCGCGGCGCCGGGCCGCTGCACTACGCGGCCGATGGCTCGCCCGGTTCGAGACACTGGAGCCCCGGCGCGCAGGCGGAGACCGTCGCCAGCCTCATCGAAGCGGGCGCCGATCCGAACGCCACCGACAGGAGTGGGGTGACACCGCTTCATCGAGCGATCCGAACCCGGTGCGCGGCCGCCGTGAGTGCGCTGCTGGACGGCGGCGCAGATGCCGGACGCCCGAACGGCCACGGTTCCACCCCCTGGCAGCTCGCGACGTGGACAACCGGCAGGGGCGGCAGCGGCTCGCCGGAGGCGAGGGCACAGCAGCAATTGATCATGGATGAGCTGCAAAGCCGAGGGGTGACGGGCTGACGAGTGTGGCTTTCAGTAGTTCGACGTCACACATAGTCAACAAGGGCGAAATGACCCGGTATCACATTCACACCCCGAGTTCACCAGGCCGAAACATTCAGTGGCGCCAGCGGAAATAGTTGCGGCCGATTGTCGCTGATGTCCTCGGGCCCTGCCCGGTTGCCGCTGACCCGGCCACGCCCGGCCCGCTACTGATCCGACGAGCCTTGGAGGCTTGATGGACATCAATGCCGGCGATACTGCTTGGTTGCTCGCGAGCAGCGCCCTGGTTCTGCTCATGACGCCGGGGCTCGCGTTCTTCTACGGCGGTCTGACCCGGGCCAAGAGCACGCTGAACATGATGATGATGTCGTTCGTCACGATCTGCATCATCAGCATTCTCTGGGCGGCCTACGGGTTCAATCTGGCGTTCGGCGACTCGAGCTCCAACGGTTTGTGGGGCCACCTCTCGTGGGACGGTCTGGCCACCGCGGCGACCCAGACATTCGGCGCGCAGGGCGATGCGGTCCCGATGATCGTGTTCGCGGCGTTCCAGTTGATGTTCGCGATCATCACGCCAGCACTCATTTCCGGGTCGATCGCGGACCGGACCAAATTTCTCTCCTGGTCGATCTTCATCACCGTGTGGACGACGATCGTGTACTTCCCGGTCGCGCACTGGGTGTTCGATTTCGGCACGGACGGCAGTGGTGGCGGCTGGCTCGCCAGTTGGGGCGTCGAGGACTTCGCGGGTGGCACCGCCGTCCATATCAACGCCGGGGCGGCCGCCCTCGCGCTCTGCCTGGTGCTCGGCAAGCGGGTCGGCTTCCGCAAGGATCCGATGCGACCGCACAACGTGCCATTCGTCCTGCTCGGCGCCGGCCTGCTGTGGTTCGGTTGGTTCGGTTTCAATGCCGGATCCGCGCTGGCCGCCAACAATCTCGCCGGCATCGCGTTCATGAACACCCAGGTGGCCACCGGCGCCGCGCTCGGTGCCTGGTTGGTCGTCGAGAAGATCCGGGACGGCCGCCCCACCAGCGTTGGCGCCGCGTCCGGAGCGGTCGCCGGGTTGGTGGCGATCACCCCGGCGTGCGCCTTCCTCACCCCGCTGACCTCGATCCTGCTCGGCCTCATCGCGGGCGCGCTCTGCGCCCTGGCCGTCGGCCTGAAATACAAGCTGGGGTATGACGACGCACTCGACGTCGTCGGCGTCCACCTGGTGGGCGGCATCATCGGTTGTCTGTATCTCGGCTTTTTCTCCACCGACGCCATCAACCCCGCCGCGACGAACGGCCTCTTCTTCGGCGGCGGCGCAACCCTGCTGGGCAAGCAGGCCGTCGCGGCAGCCAGTGTTTTCGCGTACTCCTTCACCGTCGCATTCATCGTGGGGTGGATCCTCAACAAGACGATCGGATTCCGGGTCACCCAGGATGCCGAGGTCGAAGGTATCGACATCAACGAGCATTCCGAGAGCGCGTACGAATTCGATACCCAGGCCAGTGGCGGCACGATTCCGTCCGGCCATCTGGGCGGTCCGCGCCGGAGCGTGGAGGCGGAGGAATGAGGTTGATCACCGCGGTGATCAACGCGGTCAAACTCACCGACGTGCGGGCAGCATTGTTGGCGTTCGGAGTGCACGGAATGACCGTCACCGAGTCGTCGGGTTATGGCCGGCAACGTGGTCATACCGAGGTCTACCGCGGCGCGGAATACAACGTTCAGTTCGTTCCCAAGCTACGGCTGGAGATCCTCGTCGCAGATGACGACAGCGCCGACATCGTCGACGTTGTCGTCAGAGCCGCCCGGACGGGCAGGATCGGCGACGGGAAGGTGTGGGCCGCCCCGGTGGAATCGGTGGTACGCGTTCGGACGGGGGAGCGCGATCGGGAAGCTCTGTAGTCCAGCGGGTTTCAGAACCGGTCACTGACTCGGCTGTGGCGCGGGGGCCGGCGTAGCAGTCGCCGGCGCCGTCTGCACGTTCGATGCCGCGGTCGCGCCGAGCGCGGTCCCGATGAAGGCGAAAATTGCCAGCACGACGGTCAGCCAGGTCGGCTGGCCTTGAGCGGCAGCCGAGAAGCCGACCTGGGCCGCCCCCAACAACAACCCGATCAACGCGTATCCGGCATAGATCTTCTGCCGGATGCCGGGGGTGAGGAAGCCTACGAGCGGATTTTGCACGGTCTTCTCCTTCGGGTCAGGGGTCTGGCCTTACGGAGGGCCAACTCTGCTGTGAAATACCCGAAGTCGACCGTTTTGTCCTTTGCGGCCGGTACCCGAAATGAACATCTCTCACCCGACGGCACCGGCCCCCCGCCCCGGGGGACCGGTGCCCTCCTTGAAGGTGCTGGGTTCGGTCTCGGCCTCACCTGAGGACCACTGATGCGCAGATCAGCTGGCGAGGGCCTTCGCCTTGATCTGGTCGAACTCCGCCTTGGTAATCGTGCCGCTGTCGAGCAGACCCTTCGCGGTGGTGATCTGGTCAGCGGCACCTGAGGAGGAACCGCTGGCGGCCACCGACTTGATGTACTCGGTTTGGGCCTTCTGCACGGCCTGCATCTGCTCCAGTTGACGCTCGTGCATGCCCTTGCCGCGGGCGATCAGGTACACCAGGATGCCCACCCACGGAATGATGATCACAAAGAACACCCAGAAGGTCTTCGCCCCGCCGCCCAGGTCCTTGCTCCGGAAGATGTCGCCGAAGATCCAGAACAGGCACATGAACCAGGCGAAGAAGAGAAAGAACTCCAACATCGCGAGTAGGAACGATCCATTGTCGTTGAACATCGATCAGCCTTTCGGTGAAGCCAGTGTGCTCGCCCGATCCGGGCCCGTACCGAGCCTTGCCGCTACCACCGCGCGCTGGCATCCACCTATCAGGGTGAGTTCCACCTGAACCCACGACCACCCGGTGCAGCCGCGGCAGCCGGATTTGGTGCGTGGTGCTGGTTCGCCCTGATCGATCGGGGAACACCTCCTGCAGCCAGGGATTCGAGTTCTCCTGAACACGCAGCTCATCGTTCGGCGTGCCTGACGCCGATCGCGGTGAGCTGATTGCCAACCCCGGGCGAGCCCACCGAATCTTTGGAGTTGCGATGCCGTCATCGAGTAAGCCAGATCAGACCGCCCCAGCCCCAGTGACTCCGTCCGGGGTTCGTTCCGAAGGGCAGCCGCCCGGGGCCGCCCTGGCGCAGGCCGGGGAGTACCTGACGACCGCACAGGGTTTACGACTTCCCGATACCGATCACTCGCTCAAGGCGGGCCCCCGTGGGCCGTCGCTGCTGGAGGATTTCCACCTCAGGGAGAAGATCACCCACTTCGATCACGAGCGGATCCCCGAGCGCGTGGTGCACGCCCGCGGTGCCGCCGCACACGGCGTTTTCGAGTCCTACGGCACCGCGGCCTCGGTCACCAAGGCCGCCTTCCTGGGGAAGAAGGGCCAGCAGACCGAGGTCTTCGCCCGGTTCTCCACCGTCCTCGGTTCCCGAGGCTCTGCCGACACTGCCAGGGACACAAGAGGTTTCGCCGTCAAGTTCTACACCGACGAGGGCAACTTCGACCTCGTCGGGAACAACATGCCGGTGTTCTTCATCCAAGACGGCATCAAATTCCCGGACATCATCCACGCCGCCAAGCCGCAGCCGGATCGGGAGATCCCGCAGGCGCAGTCCGCGCATGACACGTTCTGGGATTTCGTTTCGCTGCATACCGAGGCCACCCACCATGTCATGTGGAACATGAGTGACCGCGGCATTCCCCGTTCCTTTCGGACGATGGAGGGTTTCGGGGTCCATACGTTCCGGTTGGTGAACGCTGCCGGCGAGACTTCGCTGGTGAAATTCCATTGGAAGCCCGTGGCCGGTGTGCACTCCCTGGTCTGGGAGGAAGCGCAATTGGCGGCCGGGGTCGACCCGGACTTCCACCGCAGGGACATGGCCGACGGCATCGAGGCTGGCGCGTTCCTGGAGTACGAGTTCGGCATCCAGGTCATGCCCGATGACGGGACCGACAGCTTTCAGGGCATCGACCTGCTCGACCCCACGAAGCTGGTTCCGGAGGAGCTCGTCCCGGTCCAGCTCATCGGCAAACTCACCCTGAACCGCAATCCCACCAACTACTTTGCCGAAACCGAGCAGGTGGCGTTCCACACCGGGCACCTGGTACCTGGCATCGAGGTCACCAACGACCCGTTGATGCAGGCCCGGCTGTTCTCCTACCTGGACACCCAGCTCACCCGGCTCGGTGGACCCAACTTCTCCCAACTGCCGATCAACCGTCCGCACTGCCCGGTCAACGACATGCTCCGCGACGGCGCCCATCAATCCGCGGTGCATACCGGCACGGCCCCGTACCTGCCAAACAGCATCGACAACGGGCCGGCGGTCGCCGACGAAGCGGCCGGTGGCTACGTGCCAACCCCGCGACTGATCGAGGGGCAGGCGATCCGGGCGAACCCCGCGTCGTTCGACGACCATTTCTCCCAGGTCACCATGTTCTACCGGAGCCTGTCTCCGGTGGAGCAGGCGCACGTTGTCGAAGCCTTCACCTTCGAACTGGGCAAGGTGTACGAACAAGGCATCAAGGAACGCGAATTGACCGTGCTGGCCAATGTGGACGCCGACCTGTGCGCGCAGGTGGCGGCCGGGCTCGGTCTACCGGCACCGGCCGGTGCTCCGGCGCAGGACGTCATCGTGTCGCCAGCGCTGTCCCAGATCGTCGCGTCCCCTGGGCCGATCGCCGGCCGCAAGGTCGGGGTGATCGCGGACGCCGGATCGGACCTGGCCGGCATCATCAAGCTGCGCGGATCCCTGGAAAAACTCGGTGCGTCGCTGCTCGTCATTGCCCCGGTGGGAGGTGTGTTGAAGAAGGGCAGCCGCAAGGTCCCTGTTGACCGGACCCTGGTCGCGACCAGGTCCATCGAATTCGACGCGCTGCTCGTCGCCGGCGGCACGGCGCCGACGAACGACATCAAACTTGTTGTGCTGCTGCAGGAAACGTTCCGGCATTGCAAGGCCATGGGTAGCTGGGGCGACGGCAGTACCGTTCTCGAAGCCGCCGGGATCCTGTCGGACGCACGAGGGGTGCTGACCGGCGCCACGGTGAACAAGACCTTCACCCAGGAGTTGGTCGCCGCTGTTGGCCTGCACCGCAGTTGGGACAGAGCGGCAGCGGTGATGGCCTCGGCGGTTCCGCCGTCGAAGTGACGAAGGCTCGTCCGTCGAAATGACGAAGGCCCGCCGCGCCGCCACTCCTGTTGGTGGCGCGCGGCTGGTCGATTCAGCACGCCGGTAGTTATCGACATCAAAGCCCGGGCTACTGAGCGGGCCAGGTCGTCGATATCGGTCACTCCAAGCGGCCCAAGATGCGGGAGGATTGCCGCATGGGAGCGTTAGCGATGCTGAGCGACTCGGTGGGCGCCGGGCTGTCGACGAGCCCGGGAGGTCCTCAATGACCGTGGTGGCTGGGTTCGATACGTCATTGGTCGGGCGAGAGGACGAGTTGGCTCGGCTCGACAGCTACCTGGCCGACATACAGACGACAGGGAACGCCATCGTTCTGGTCGGTGATCCGGGCGCCGGCAAGAGCTCGCTGCAGTCGGAAATGATCTCGCTGGCTCGGCGCCGGGGCTTCGACGTGCTGAACGCCCGCGGTAGCGAGGCGGAGACGTACCTGCCGTTCGCCTGCCTGCATCAGTTGGTGCGCCCGCTGTTTCCGCACCTCGACCGGCTCTCGATGCGGCAACGTGACGCGTTGCTGGCCGCATTCGGGATGAGCGACCAGCGCGCGGCCGAGCCCTTCCTGATCTCGCTCGCCATCCTCGAGCTCATCGTTGACGCAGCGCGGCGGACACCTGTCCTGGTGTCCCTGGACGACATGCACTGGATGGACCAGCCATCGTTGGACACCCTGGGGTTCCTCGCACGGCGGTTGGCCGGGGAACGGGTCGTCATGGTGGCATCCACCCGACCAACCCTCTCGCCGGTCATCGACGGCCCGTCGATCCTTCGCATGACGGTCGACGGCCTGCCGGCAGCAGCGGCCGGTGTCCTGCTGGATCGGACCTCACCGGACCTTCCGTCCTCCGTACGTCGCCGGATCCTCGACGAATCCGGCGGAAACCCGCTGGCCCTGCTGGAGTTTCCGGTAGCGGTGTCCCATGCGCATTCGGCATCAACGACCCTGACCGAGGACCTGCCGATGACCATTCGACTGGAGCGGGCATTCGCCGGTCGATTGAACACACTCCCTCGGGATACCGGAAAGGCCGTGGTCGCAGCGGCTTTCAATGACGGGGGTGATCTGGGGGAGATACTCGCGGCGGCTGGATTGCTCAACGGAAAGATGATCGACGTCAGCGCTGTGCAGCCGGCAATCGATGCGGGCCTCATCCGCTCCGATGGACCTGCTGTCCGGTTTCGGCATTCGCTGGTCCGGTCCGCCATTCGGCATTCGACGCCGCTCGCCGAGCGGATCGCGGTTCATGCCGCGCTCGCCGAAGTGCTGAGAACGGTTCCGGACCGCGCCGTTTGGCACCGCGCGGAGGCGGCCACCGCACCCGACGAGGCGATCGCCGCGGCGCTGGAAGAGGCAGCGGTCCGCTCGTTGGACCGGGGCGCCACCCAGTCCGCCGTCGCCTGGCTCAAGCGGGCGGCCGCGCTGAGTCCCGACGAGCCGAGCAGGGGTTCGCGGTTGCTCACCGCCGCGGAACTGGCGTTCGAGTTGGGTCGATTCACCGAGGTGGAGCGGCTGAAGTCCAGCGCGATGGCGCTGACCCTGCTGCCCCGGGACCGGTCGCGGTTGACCTGGCTCGAAGGCGTTTTCGACGACGGCACGCCCGGGGAGGCAGACCAGGTGTTGCGACTGGTCGACCTGGCCCGCCGAGCGCTGGCGGCCAACGATCCCGACCTGGCTGTTCAGTTGCTGGTCGGCGCGGCCCGGCGCGTCTGGTGGGGTGATCCCGGAACAGCAGTGCGCCACCAGATTGTTTCGGCCACCAGCGAGATCGGCCTGGCCGCAGGGGATCCGCGGCTGTTGGTGTGCCTCATCGTGGCCGAGCCGTTCGAGCACGGGCGTTTCGTCATCGAACAACTAGCGGGCTGGCGGCCGGATGCCGACGGCCGCGCCGATATGGCGGGTCTGCTGGGGCTGGCGGCCTTCTGCGCCGGCAATTTCGCCGCCGCGGTGGGTTTCCTGTCGACACCGGTGGAAGCGCTGCGGTCACAGGGCAGGCTGGGCCTGCTGGCGCAAGCGCTGGCGTTGCGGGCCTGGTCAGCCATCTACATCGGTTCGTTCGACGTGGCCAGGTCCGCCGAGGAGGCCGTCCGGCTGGCCGATGAGACGTCGCAGCCGGTCTGGGGCGCGACGGCCAGGATTGCCGCTGCGTTGCTGGCGGGGCTGCGTGCTGAGCCGGTGGGAGATGCCCTGCTGGCGGAGGCCGGCCGGGTGGCGGCGGGAAGTCACCTCCCGATGTCGTCATTGCTGGCCGGTATTCAGCTGGCCCGCGGCGTCACCGACCTGGGGGCCGGACGATACGAATCCGCCTACGGCAATCTGCGGCGGATGTTCGATCCGCGAGAGTCGTGTTTTCATGACGTGCAACGGTTCTGGTCGCTCAGCTACCTGGCGGAGGCGGCCGTGCACAGCGGGCGCCGGCGGGAGTGCCGCATCCTGCTGACCGACCTGGAACGGATGATCGGTGACCGGCCGTGCCCGGCGGCCGAGATCGGCGTGTTCTTCGCCAACACCGTGCTGGCCGAGGACGACACTGCGCAGTCCTGGTATGAGGCTGCGTTGATCGGCCCCGGCAGTGAGCTGCCCTGGCACCGGGCGCGGGTTCAGCTGAACTACGGCTCCTGGCTGCGCCGGCACCGCAGGACAAAGGATTCTCGTCACCACCTGCGTGCCGCGCGGCAGACCTTTGATTCGCTGGGCGCGACGGCGTGGGCGCACCGCGCCGACCTCGAGCTGCGGGCCACCGGCGAAAAGGGCTGGACACCCGCCATCGGCGCCTGGGACCTGCTGTCGCCGCAGGAGTCTCAGATCGCCCAATTGGCCGCGCAGGGCTTCTCCAACAAGGAGATCTCCGAGCAGCTGTTCCTGTCCCATCGCACAGTTGGCTCGCACCTGTACCGGATGTTTCCCAAGCTCGGCATCACCTCACGCGCCCAACTGGCGTCAGCGTTGCGCGCCTCGACGGACGCCGATCCACTGCCGGATTGAGTCATGTGACGCTAGCGGATCCGGGAACTGGGTCATCGACAGCGGGCGATGACTCATGACCAGACGCTAGATGACCTGGCACGCACCGACCTACGGTTCTGCCATGACAACGCCGGTGATCTTCATCCACGGACTCTGGCTGCATGCTTCGTCGTGGGCGCAGTGGGTCGACCTGTTCAACGATTCGGGCTATCGACGCCATCGCCCCCGGCTGGCCGGGGGATCGGGACACCGTCGCAGCGTCACGAGCGCACGCCGAGGACATCGGCGACCACGGGATCGATGACGTGGTAGCGCATTTCGCCGACATCATCGGCGGATCTGGACAGCCGCCCCGATCCTGGTCGGGCACTCCTTCGGCGGCATGATCGCGCAGAAGCTGCTCGGTCAGGATCTCGCGATCGCCGCCGTCGCGATCGACGCCGCGCAGATCAAAGGGGTGCTGCCGCTGCCGTTGTCGGCGCTCAAGGCAACGCTGCCGGTCTTCAAGAATCCCGCCAACCGGCATCGCGCCGTCTCGCTGACCGCCGGAGCAGTTCCGGTTTGCCTTCGCCAACGCGGTTTCCGAGGAGGAGTCGCAGCAACTTTACGACGCGTTCACGATTCCGGCGCCCGGGAAGCCGTTGTTCGAGGCGGCGGCGGCGAACTTCAATCCACATTCCGCGGCGAAGGTCAACACCGGCAACGAGAATCGGGGCCCGCTGCTGCTCGTCACCGGAGGGCAGGACAACACCGTGCCCGAGGTGGTCACCCGGTCGACATTGAAGCAATATCGCCATTCCGACGCGGTGACGGACTTTCTCGAGTTCCCGGATCGCTCACATTCATTGACCATCGACTCCGGGTGGCGTGCGGTCGCGGATGCCAGCCTCGCCTGGCTGAAGACCAACAACCTGTAAAGGTGCGGGAATCATCGTGGATCTGACACTGGCCGGAAAATCAGCTGTCGTCACCGGGGCGAGCAAGGGCATCGGACTCGCCGTTGTCCAGGCGCTGGTCGCCGAAGGCGCACGCGTCACGGCCGGTGCCCGCGGTGGCTCGCCGGAGCTGTCGGAGCTGGCGGCCGACGGTTCCGTCGTCACCGTCCTCGGTGACCTGACCACCGATGCCGCCGCGCAGCGTCTGATCGCCGTTGCGGCCGAAACCTACGGCGGGGTGGACATTCTCGTCAACAACGTCGGTGGTGTGCGGCCACGACTCGACGGTTTCCTCGGGGTGACCGACGCCGACTGGCAGTGGTCGCTCGAGGTCAATCTGCTGTCCGCGGTGCGTGCGACCCGGGCCGCACTGCCGTTCCTGCTGGAGCGCGCTCCGTCCACCATCGTCACCATCAGTTCGGTCAACGCCTCGCTGCCGGATCCCGGCGTCATGGACTACAGCGCCGCGAAGGCCGCGCTGAGCAGCTTCTGCAAATCGCTGTCCAAGGAAGTGGGACCGAAGGGCGTCCGGGTGAACACCATCAGCCCGGGGCCGGTCGAGACCGCGCTGTGGCTGGGATCGGGCGGTGTTGCCGAAACGCTGGGGCGGGCGGGCAACGTCGATCCGGCGGCGATCGCGGCCGACGCCGTCGCCGGTACCGCAACCGGCAGATTCACCCACCCCGCGGAGGTCGCCGATCTGGTCATCCTGCTGGCGAGCTCACGGGCAGGCAATCTCACCGGCGCCGATGTGCGGATCGACGGCGGGCTCGTCAGCACACTCTGACCGGCACGCGTCCAATCGCGCACCGTCGAGATCCAGAGTTCGCCTGTGGCCATGCTCAGCCATCCCGACAAGGTCACGTCGCTGATCCTGGCCGCGGCCGGCGCCCGATGACCCCGGTCCACAAGCTGATGCTGCATCAGCGGGGGAGGCAAGGGTGCTATCTCGAACGCCTTTCGGCTTCGCCTCGACCGCTGACGACGTCGCGGCCCTGGTGGACCTGACCGGCAAACGCGCGATCGTGACCGGTGCGGCCACCGGCATCGGTGTCGAGACGGTACGAGTGCTGGCCAATCGTGGCGCCGAAGTCACCATCGCCGTCCGGAACCTCGCGGCCGGGGAACGGGCAGCCGCCGGTATCCGCGCGCTGACCGGTAATCCTCTGGTCCGGGCCGGCCGGCTGGACCTGAGCCGACCGGCGATCCATCAATCAGTTCCTCGGTGCCTGGTGGGGTCCGCTCGACATTCTGATCAACAACGCCGCGGTGTGCGCGGCACCGGACCTGCAGCACACAGCGGACGGCTGGGAACTGCAGTTCGGCACCAACTTCTTCGGCCATTTCGCCCTCACGGTAGGCCTTTTCGAGTACCTGGCAGCCGCCTCGGAAGGTGGCCGGGTGGTATCGCGTCAGCTGCAGCAGTCACCTTTATTGTCCGGTGATCTTCGATGACATCAATTTCAGGTTCCGGCCCTACGACCCGATGACCGCCTACGGCCAGTCCAAGACGGCGACAACGCTGCTGGCCGTCGCGGTCAGCGCCCAGTGGGCCTCGGCGGGGATCGTCGCGAACGCAGTCAATCCGGGCGCGATCGCCACCTCCCTCCGGCGGCAGATCGGTGGCCTTCGGCCCAGTGTGGAACGGCTCAAGACGGTGCAGCAGGGCGCGGCCACCACCATCCTCGCCGCTGTTTCGCCGTTGCTGCAGGGCATCGGCGGCCGGTACTTCGACGATTGCAACGAGGCCCCGCTCGTCGACCACCGGACCGCCGACCTCGTCGGGGTAGCGCCCTACGCGCTCGACCCGGACAACGCCGAACGGTTGTGGGCACATGCGGCGCAGGGTTTGTGAATCCTGTCCCGCCACCTGGCGCGCGTCGCCTCCACCACCATCGGCAAATCCCGGCTGGGCCGCCGTGCGGCGAGCAGTATCGTGAATCCGTGACCGATGTGACGTCGACGGACGCCGGCGACGCCGCAAACGCAGCTGCACGATTCCCCGCATCGACGGCCCCGCTCGGTGCCGATCAGGAACCGTCCTGACCCGGGCTCCGGCGGCGCCGAGCCGGCAGCGTCCGGAACCCGGCACGACCCCTGGACGGTCACTGCCGTCGTCATTGCGGCGGTGCTGATCGCCGGTTGCGTTGCCGCCGCGCTGGCGGCGATCGTCCCGTCCCGCACCGACATTCCGGGCCTGCCCAGTGCCGGCACCATCACCGATCTGCTGCTGCCGGCCGTCAAGGCGATCTTCGACCTGTCCGCCGCGCTGACCGTCGGATGGCTGTTGGCGGCGGCCTGGCTGGTCCCGCCCACAACCGTCGGGGATCTTCGACGTCGGCGGGTATCGGGCCATCAAGGCCGCCTCACTGGCGGCGGCCGTGTGGTCGGTCGCCGGATTCGCGCTCATCCCGCTGATCCTGTCCGACACCCTGGGCAAGCCGATCGGTGAGTCGATCTCGGCGGACTGGGTGATCAGCGGCATCTCCATCCTGGACAGCGTCCGCAGCGCGCTGATCGCCGCCATCGTCGCGGCACTCATCGCCGTGCTCGCCCGGATCGTTCTGCACCCGGGCTGGGCCGCCGTATTGCTGGCCGGCGCACTGGTCGCCGTCATCGCGCAGAGCAACACCGGTCATGCCGCCGGCACCAGCGATCATGACGTCGCGATCGACACCATGGTCTTCCACCTGGTCGGGATCAGCCTCTGGGTGGGCGGCCTGGTCGCCTTCCTCGGACTCGCCCGGCAGCACGTCAAGCACCTGCCGGTCATCGCGCACCGCTATTCGGCGATCGCGTTCTGGGCGTTCATCGCGGTCGCGCTGTCCGGATTCGGCAACGCCTGGGTGCGGATCTCCTACCTGTCCGACCTGTGGACCACCGACTACGGCCGGCTGGTGCTGCTCAAGGCCGGGCTGCTGACAAGCCTGGGCGTCATCGGATACGTGCACCGCAAACGCACCCTGCCGTTGATCACCGACGACGGCGATCGGCGACCGCTGATCCGGTTGGCGTGGTGGAGGTCGGCATCATGGCCGCGACCATCGGGGTGGCGTCGGCGCTGGCCCGGACGGCAACCCCGCCGCCGTCGGGAGTGGCGCCGACGGACACCGAACTCGTCCTCGGCTACGACATCGCCGCACCGCCGACCTTCCTGCGCCTGCTGACCGATTGGCGTTTCGACTGGATCCTCGGCGTCGCCGTCATCGTGGCCGCCGTGCTGTACCTGGTTGCGGTTCGCCGACTGCACCGCAGGGGCGACAGTTGGCCGGCCGGGCGCACGGTCGCCTGGGTCATCGGCTGCGCGATGGTGCTGTTCGCCACGTCGTCCGGGCTCGGCCGGTATGCCGAGGCGCAGTTCTCGATTCACATGATGGCGCACATGCTGCTCGGCATGATCGCGCCGATCCTGCTGGTGCTCGGCGGCCCGGTGACGCTGGCGCTGCGGGCGCTGCCGGCCGCCGGTCGCGGGGACGTGCCGGGGCTCCGGGAGCACATCGCGAACGGATTGCACAGCCGGCCGGCGCGGTTCATCACCCACCCGCTGGTCGTCTTCCCGTTATTCATCCTGTCGTTCTACGCGCTGTACTTCACCTCGCTGTTCGAGGTGATGATCGCCTCACACAGCAAATGGTCG
>CAVOJB010000008.1:0-51728 GCA_963696175.1 uncultured Actinomycetota bacterium | reverse complement strand
GCGGATAGTGCGGCACCCCGGTGATGACCCGCACCGAAGCGCCTGCCTGTACCAGCGACTCTGCCATTGCCGTCGTGTACGGGGCATTGCCGGTGGTCTCCGGCGCGTAATGTACGCCGAGGATCGTCACTCCGATTCCCGTTAGATCATGCAATTGAGGAGAGACCTTTCCATTTTGGTCGGCGATTGGATCTGGGCATTAAGAATTCTTGGAGGTCAAGGTGTCGGTGCGGGCGTGCACGCCCGGTTGGCGTTCGGCCGGCACGAACTGATCGATGGTGATCGTGTCCCGGTTGGTGTCGTCGGATTCCTTGTAATAGCCGTACCCGCTGTAGCCGTAGGCCTCGGCACCCTTGATCGGCATCATGTTCAGAACGGACCCGAGCAGGCGCGCATCGACCGCATGCAAGTGCAGCGACCGCGGAGGCCACCTGGTTCCGACTGGTCTTCCCATGCCGGACAACCAGAATCGCGCCGTCGGCATGTGCGGCCACGATTGCGGCGTCAGTCACCGGCAGCAGCGGCGGCGTGTCGATGATGATCATGCTGAAGGTCGTCTTCAGCGATTCCAGCAGGTCATGCATGTTCTGGCTGCCGAGCAGTTCTGACGGGATTCGGCGGAATTGATCCGCTGGGCAGGACCGTGAGCCCGCCGCGTCCCCACTTCTGCAGTACCTCATCGACGCTCACCTGGCCGGCCAGCACATTGGTCAATCCGATTGCGCCCTCGAGTCCGAGGTAGTCGGCAACCCGGGGGCGCCGAAGGTCACCCTCGATCAGCAGCACCGTGCGGCCCGCCTCGGCGAAGCTGACTGCCATATTCGTTGCGGTGCTGGACTTTCCCTCGTCAGCGACTGACGACGACACCACCACGACCTTGACCGGGTTGTCGACGTCCACGAACTGCAGGTTGGTGCGGAGCTGACGGAATGACTCCGCCCGCACCGAGCGAGCATGCGCGTCAACGATCAGCGGCGACTTCTTGGCTGCATCGTCGAACGGAACGATTGCCAGCACCGCGTGTCCGGTGATGTCCTTCAGGACCTCAACTGTCCGCACGGTTGTGTCCAGTCGCCTCGCGCATGATCGCAAGGGCGATCCCTAGGGCCAGTCCGACGATCAACGCCAGATCCAAGGTTGATGATCGGCCGTGGCGCAACTGGATTGGGGTTCAGCGCCGCGGCCGAGGTGACCTCCATAGTCACTGACGGAGTCGTCGAGCCGGGCGGAGTCTCAAGTGTCGACACGAGGTCGACGAACTGCTTCGAGACAGACTGAGCAATGTCCAACGAGCGCTGCGGATCGGTGTCAGTGACGGTGGCCGTCAGCAGCACCGTATTCAGATCGCCCTTTGCGTTGATCTTGCTGATCACCTCGTCGACGGTCAGGTCGAGCTGGGTGTCCGTAAGGATGAGGTCGGCCAAGTCGCTGACTCTCCATCAGCTGGACGTAGGAGTTGACCCGCTTCTGCGCGAACTGCATCGCCCTGGTATGCGCCACCGATCTGCTCGGCTGGCGTTCTGACGAAAAAGGTCACGGTACTCGCGTACTGGGCAGGTGTACGGAGTGTGACGACGGCTCCCACCCCCACTGCAAGGAACGTGGTCATGAGTACGATCCACCAGTATTTCCGCAGCGCGCGAACCCAGCCACGAATATCCATCTGAGGCCTTTCTAGTTCATTTGGGCCGATAGCCACGCCGATCGACGCGTGTATTTGCGTTGCGCGATCGACGCCCGTGCCCTAACGGGTCACTTTCCACTTTGACACATCTGATGTGCGTAATCCAGACCAGAACGGCCGACTGGATCACACAACGTATTTCGCGATTTCACGCGCTGAACCGGCCATCACCCCTTTACGGGCGATGACCGGTTCAATGTCATTCTGTCGAGTACTAGACCATGCCGCCCGACCGGGAACCCTTGCGCCGAATGACGCCCCTCGTCCCGAAGAAGAGCATTGCGAGTCCTGCGAAGAGTGCCGCGGCGCCGATCGCAATTGGGCCGGCCACGCTGGCACCGGTGCTGGCCAATGCACCCGACGAGCTGCTGCTAGAACCGACGCTTCCGCCACCCGTGACGTATGCAGGTTCAGCTGCTTCGGCCTTGGTAACTGTTGCGCTTGCGGATTTGCCGCTGGTGACTCCAGTGGCAGTGAGTTCCCAGACTCCCGTCGAATCGATCAGGCTGGTCACGTCTTCGCTGAAGTTGCCCGCTTCATCAGCGGAGGTCGTCATCGTGGCGGCAGCCATCTTCGATAGAGTCGAACTGCTCCTGAGCCCCGACGGGAGACTAGTGTTAATGGCGCTGATGATAATCCCCTCCAGCGGATCGAAGCCACCGCCAGAGAAAATGATGATCGTGCCGTTATTGATGATCGTGATGTTGACCGTGATATTGATGACCACGGGAGGCGGTGTCGGTGGATAGAGCACCTGCGACTGAGCGCTAGCTGCACCCCCCATGACGAACAGTGAAACGAACGCGATACCCAACACGCTGAGCATTTTACGCACCATGAATTGACCCCAATGCTGGATGTTGTTGACCTCTAGCCCCGCCCTTGGGGAGATCCGATATGTGAAACGTACGTGAGAAGTTTGGGTAGCCCGCGAGGACAGACTTCGTTCGGTAGTCGACTCAGGTGACGGTGAGGGCCATCGTCACATTCGCCTTGGTGGATCAGGTCCCAGAGTGACAGACGGTGACATTCGAGCGGTGATTTTATGGACCGGAATGGCAGAAGTCGCTCAAAGGTGGCGATCGCGGTGTACAGATCAGACCCTCAAGCCAGGTCATTTGACGGCAACGCGACAGTCTCGGTAGGACTCGACCGACGTCAACCAAGGCTCGATGCCCGGTGTGAGCATCAGTTCTGGCGTGATGTCGTCCGGTATCCCATCGACGTTGCCCGGGCCGAGGAGGTTGAACGTCAACTCGGTGGTGCTACCTGGGGCCATCACGACGGAGGTCGTGGCCAGCACGCCGGGAATGGTCCTGGCCCTGGCCGACAGCCAACGGGCTGTCATCGCGCTCGGCGCCGATCACGACCTCCGCCGACCGGCGCGAACACCAGCACGTTGGTGCGCAGGCGTGTATGCCTTGCCGAGATCGCTGGGTCCGGTGACGTAGGACGGCAGGCCATCGGTCGGCGGGTCATAGTGCAGCACGACCCGCACCTGCAGTTCCCGTCGGCCGTCGGGCTGGCAGTCCCCCGCTGTCACGTGCACCTCGTTGTGCAGGTAGTAGCCCAGCTTCGCCTCGGTGCCGTCGTTCAGGAACACCCCGATGGTCGGCATGGCCGGTTGGGGTGTCAAGTGACCCGGCGATCGTTGTGGTCGGCGATGTCGGCTTCTTCGGCGGCGTCCGCGCTGTAGACCAGCACCCGCCGCTCGTCCGCGGCCTTCCGCAGCCCGCGTCAGCATCGACCGTGGGTTCGACGTTGCCGGACATCATCTCGGAGAAGACGTCTGCCGGTGGCGCTGGCGAGGAAGGCATCCCGCTGGCTCTGGTTCGGACGTCGTCGAACTTCGCGTAGGCGGTGGACAAGCAGCATCGACACCAGATTGTCGGCGGTGACCGTGACGCCGTCGCCGACGTCGATGCGGTGCGGTCCCCTTCAGCATGTAGGAAAGGGCGACCGGGTCGATCGCCAGCACCCCGTCGACGGTGGTGCCCGTGCGTTGTCGGTACATCTCGGCGAACAGCTTGGCCGCCGTCGGGAAAGTCCGGCGTGAAATTCACATCCTGCGGAAATTGCGCCAGCGGCCGGCCGTACAGGCTTGGATCGTTCGGCTGAGCTCCGCGACCGGCGGGTCGAAACTGCCGAGGGTCCGGGACGACGCACCCTGGTCAATGATGGTGATCTTGCCCTGATCCGCCGTGATCACCGCGAACGACCCGAAGATGCCGCCGGTGGCGCGCGGTTCGGCGGGATTCTGGAACACCACCAGATAGGTGCGCGGGCCCGTCCGCTCCGAGCATCGGCGGCAGCAGCCGGGCGATCCGGGCGCCCGGCTCGGTGACGTCGGCCGCCTGATCGAGCTTGCGCCACAAGGTGAGCACCGCGTCGCCGACCGGCTGCACCACGGCCGTCCGGTCGATCGCGGCCATCTGTTCGGCGCGCCAGAGTGACGGCGTCATCGGCGTTCTGCAGCAATGGCGAGATCCGCTCGATCGGCTCGAGATCGATCGCGCCGTCGGTCGGGGCCAATTGCGCGGGCTGCAGCGTCGTGGCGATGTCGACGAGCGACGGCATGACGTCGGTGGCCAGCGAATCGACGGTCAGGGTGACCTGCGCGGATCGCGTCGAGGTTCGGGCCGACGAACGGCATCGACCGTTGCCGCACCGGAACATCGGGTCGTCCACCGCGGATCGGGCGGCGCCGGCCTCGGATTGCAGCTCGGCCACCGTGGCGGCCGTCTCCGCGGTGTCGACGTCGGTGATGTCCTTGAGCTGGTCCTGCAAGGTCGGCGACCTGTGCCGACGCGCTCGTCGAGGTGTTGGTAGGCCTGATAGCTGCGCCACCCGATCCAGGCGTGCCGGCCAGGATCAGCACACCGGCGCCCAGCATGGTCCAGCCGACGATCTTGCGGCGTCGCCGCCGGCGGGCACGCCTGACGAGGGCGGCCGCTCGCTCCTCTGGTGTGCGGTGAATACGGTCCGCGAATTTCACTTCGGGATTGGGCGGAATATAGGTGGTGACGGAAAACCGCGGATGCTTCGTTTCTGATTCGCCGTTATCGCTAATTCCAGATTCGGGCACGGCTGACCCAGACGCAGGCTGAACGATCTCCGCTACGACGCATGGTTCCTCCGCATCCGGCTGCGCATTGTGGCTGGGCTGGGCCTGCTCGGGTTGTTCGGCCGGATCCACCTCAGGCGTGGGCGAGGGGGGTAGCTGACCGTGACCTTTAGCCACCCTCGGTCTCTAACGTGTTCACAGAGCGTCACGCTACAGTGCTGAGAGTGCTCTGGTGAGAAACTGGGTGGTGACCTCGTCGCTTCCCGTCACGTACGAGCCAGAAGGGTTCCGCGTTGGCCCACTTGCCGTATCAGCCTGACACCGGTGTGCGCGCAAGTACCGGGTCGAGGTTCCGTCCGGACATCCAAGGACTGCGGGCGGTCGCGGTCGGCGTCGTCATCCTCGATCACCTATTCGGCTGGCCGGCCGGCGGCTACATCGGGGTTGATGTCTTTTTCGTGATCTCCGGATACCTCATCACGTCATTGCTGCTCAGGGAACATGAACGCACCGGCGCGATCTCGTGGACCGGCTTCTACCGTCGGCGGATCAAACGGATCGTGCCCGCCTCCACCGTGTGTGTGCTGGTCACCGTTGTCGCCTCGTATTTCCTGTTGCGGGCCGTTCGTTTTCAGGAGGTGGTCGGCGACGGCCTGTGGTCGTTGCTGCTCGCCTCGAACTGGCATTTCGCCGTCACGGAGTCGACGAGGATCGAGCCGCCGTCGCCGCTGCTGCATATCTGGTCGTTGTCGGTGGAGGAACAGTTCTACCTCGTGTGGCCGCTCCTGCTGATTGCTGCGTTCGGCGTGATCGGCCTAGCGTCGCGGACCCGCAGTATTTCGGCAAACAGGCTCCTCCTCACCGTGATGGCTGTCATCGCCGCGGTGTCGTTCGGCTGGGCGATTCTGCAGACAGCGAATAACTATTGGTGGGCATATCTGTCGACGTTGACTCGAGCATGGGAACTGGTCGTCGGCGCGATCCTCGCAGTGGCCGCTACGCAACTGGTCCGAATACCCGCCGTGATTCGTCCGTGCCTGTTCTATCTCGGCCTGGTCGCGATCGGCGCCAGCCTGTTCGTCATCCCCGACAGCGGGTTTCCCGCGCCCTGGGCCGCGCTTCCGGTCGGCGGCGCCGCCCTGGTCATTGCCGCGGGCACGGGTGACACCCCACTCTTCGCCTGGCCGCTCACCAACCCGGTCTCGGTGTACTTGGGGAAGATTTCCTATTCTCTGTACCTCTGGCATTTACCGGTGATCGTTCTGCTGGCCGCTGCGATTCCGGCGGACACCCTGACGTATTTTGCCTGGGCGATCATCGGGATAACCGCCTTGTCGGTGGCGTCGTTCCATCTGGTGGAGGACCCGGTGCGGACGTCGGCCTGGTTGGAACCGGACAAGAAACCTCGCGACAGCCGGATCCGGTACCGGAGCAGGGAGCGGATGGCGTGGTGCCTGCTGTTCGGCGCCTGGGCCGCCAGCATCCTGCTGCTGGTGGTGCTGGTCGCTCAGATCCCCTCGTGATCATTTGACGGAGCAGCGTCGCCGGCGTGCGAGAGGATTCCCGCCGCCATGAACCAGGCGCTTCTGGTCCTGCTCACAGCGGGATCAAACCGATCACCGAACGTGGCCGCACCGCCGCCACAATTCGTGATTCTGATCCACTATCGCAACTCTCAGTAGTCGCCCTTTCCCACGAAAGACGCCGGTTTTCACTCTGCAATAGCTATCATTTCGCGGCGATTCCCGCATGTACTGAGGTATGACCTCGAACGCTCTGCGGCATTTGTGGATGACCCACCACTTGGCACACACTCCCGCCACGATCACTCTTCGATCACGGGCGCCGCGACTCTTGGTGATGGTGCTGGCCATCCTGATGTCGATATCGCCAACCGCGGGCGCAGAAACGATCAGTGTCCGTCAGCTCCAGACGATCCAATCTGCCGCGGTGAACACCACGCTGGACCAATTCGACCAACAGCTACTCGGCCTGATGAACGCTGCGCGGGCAGGCGTCGGCGCACCGGCACTGACGTCCGCACCCGGACTCCGTGGCCTCGCGCTCAGTTGGTCGGACAAGATGGCCAGCGGCGCGACCGGCGGAGCACTGCAACACAACGCCGACCTTCGGGCCCAACTGCCGAGCTACGGTGCGGGCACCGCGACCGCATGGGCCGAGAACGTGGCGTCCTGGTCGCCGGTGGGCTCCTATTCGGCCCAGGCAATCTTCGACGGCTACATGGCATCGGCTGGGCACCGGGCGAACATCCTGAACCCGACGTATCGCTTCGTCGGGGTCGGCAGCGTCGCCAACGGCGCGGGGGGCGCTTTCAACACGCAGGACTTCACCAACCGGATCGACGCCCCGGTCAGCCAGCCGCCAATCGGAACCTTCGACGCCGCAACACCTTCGGGTAACACCGTCACCGTCTCGGGCTGGTCCCTGGAACCCTCCAACAAATCCGCCACCACCGAGGTCCACGTCTACATCAACGCCGGCGGCTACCGCCTGAACACCACCACCATGCGGCCCGACGTGAACAACGCCTTCGGCGCCACCGGCACCCACGGCTTCAACGCCACCCTCCCGCTCCCCACCGGGACCAGCAACGTCTGCGCCTTCGCCGTCTCCACCATTGGCAACGGCAACACCCTGCTCAGCTGCCGCACCGTCACCAGCAACGCCCCACCGATCGGAACCTTTGACGCCGCAACACCTTCCGGTACCACCGTCACCGTTTCCGGCTGGACCCTGGAACCCTCCAACAAATCCGCCACCACCGAGGTCCACGTCTACATCAACGCCGGCGGCTACCGCCTGAACACCACCACCCTGCGGCCCGACGTCAACACCGCCTTCGGCGCCACCGGCACCCACGGCTTCCGCGCCACCCTCCCGCTCCCCACCGGAACGAGCAACGTCTGCGCCTTCGCCGTCTCCACCATCGGCAACGGCACCACCCTGCTCAGCTGCCGCACCGTCACCGGCAACGCCCCACCGATCGGAACCTTTGACGCCGCAACACCTTCCGGTACCACCGTCACTGTCTCGGGCTGGACCCTGGAACCCTCCAGAAAGTCGGCCACCACCGAGGTGCACGTCTACATCAACGCCGGCGGCTACCGCCTGAACACCACCACCCTGCGGCCCGACGTCAACACCGCGTTCGGCGCCACCGGCACCCACGGCTTCCGCGCCACCCTCCCGCTCCCCAGCGGGAAAAGCAACGTCTGCGCCTTCGCCGTCTCCACCATCGGCAACGGCAACACGCTGCTCAGCTGCCGCACCGTTCAGCGGAGCTGACTCGTAGACCACCATTCAGCCGCCGTTGGAGTTCCCGGAAAGCGATACTTCGACCGACCGATCATGACCGTCGGCAACACATGACAAACCGGCCTACAAGGTTTTCACTCGAATGACCCAATACTCCGAACAGCTGAACCGGAGTGCCCGTTAATGACGCCGCCGCGGCAGGCAATCGCCACAATGTGAGCCCGGTCACCCACGCCGAATTTCCTACCGATCCGGGCCAGGTGGTTCTTCACCGTGAGTGCCGATAGCGAGAGTCGGCGAGCAATCTCCTTGTTGGAGCAGCCTTCGGCGACCAGCTTGACGATTTGCAACTCACGGGCCGACAACTTGCGGGCCGGGCTGAGCGGGTCGACTTGGATGCCCGCCCTGGCAACGCTCACCACACCACTTGCCCCGGCGGCGATGGCCTCGATCACCGGCTTGACCGGCGTGCCCGACGTCGTGAGTGCGAGGACCCTGGCCCACCCGGCGGCGCGGAGGGTACGAATGACAGCGGTGGTATTGCCATTGAGCTGGACGCTGACCAGCGCCAGCTCACCCTTGACCCCCTTGACAATCGCCTCGTCAACTTCGAGAACGGTTCGGGTGTAGACGATCCGGCAGTCGGCGTGCTCAATCAGCGCTGGGTGCAAGACCTCTCGGAAGGCGTCGGCGGGATCAACGACCAGCACAGTTGTTGTGCGAACAAGTGGTGCGGTCGGACCGGTCGTCGACGTCTGCGGTACCGACGACTGCACCCGCTGTGCTCCCGTTGCTTGAATCGGCAGCGCGGGGGTCGCTCGCTGAAGTAGGTCGCTTGATATCGGGTCTGCGGTCACGGGAGTCCAACCGGTCGCACACCTGGAAAGAGTTTGGGCGGACTAGCGATGCCACGGCCCGGAGGCGGCGACAGGGCCCCCAAGCCGGCTGTCGGATCACAACACGAGTAGCTTACCCCCCGACACGCCAGTCGTCAGCCTCACATTGGGTCGAGTAATATTGCGCGTCCTGATTGACGAATTCATTAGCAGTGTGCTTGACGACACCCCCCAGGAATCAGTTGGATCCAGCGAACGCACGAAATCCCGGCGAGCCTTGCGCGACGCGCTATCGTTGAATTCCACGGCCTTTCCAACGGGGACAGGAGGCCAGTGTGGCGAGCGAAAATTCTTCCGGCGAAGAGGACAGCGGGGACCGCGCAGCCACTGCTGACGGTGCGAAATTCGAGGCGCAGGACCGGGCGTTGGCCAGCAGTTTGGTGTCGCTGGCGGGTTTGACGACGGCGCCCCATGACCTGCGGGAAATGCTCACCAAGGTCGCAACGTTCGCCGTGCAGGCGATACCGGGTGCCGACGGTGCAGGGTTGACGCTGTTGGAGATCGACCGCGCGGACTTGATCGTGAAGAGCGAGCAGTTTCGTTCGAGCGATCGATGATATCCAGTACGGCATCGGCGAAGGCCCCTGTATCAGTGCTGCAGCGACGGGCGAAACGAAGCGCTCCGGCCTGTTGAGCAAGGATCCGCGCTGGCCGCTATTCGGTCCGCGCGCGAGCGAACTCGGTGTGCACAGCGCGCTCTCGCTTCCCCTGCGCGTTTCGACGGGGATTCTCGGCGCCATGAACGTGTATGCGCACGCCCCGGACTCCTTCGATGAGCGTTCGCAGCGACTCGGCGAAACCTTCGCAATCTCGGCAGCCCTGGCCGTGCAACACGCCCAGATCCTCGAGCAGACCGCCAGACTGATCGATCAACTGCACGCCGGTCTGCAGGGTCGTTCGTTGATCGATCAGGCCATCGGTGTACTGCGCCGGCGGCACGGCGGCACATCCGACGAGGCTCTCGTCATCCTGCAGGAAAGTAGCCGTGAGTCAGGACCAATTCCCTCGCGGCAGTCGCGTTGTTGGTTGTCCAGGACGCGGTTCGCCGAGGCCGCCCCCTGGTGCCCGAACCACCCGATTAAAGACAGCGGTAGGCAATCACCCGCACGCGGTGTGGGGGTACCGTCATGGGTGCCGAAGCCGCCGGAGTAAGGGTCCCGACCTGAACTTCGTTCTTCAGTCCCGAATTCGCTTTCTGCGAATATCGGTTAAGGGTAAGAAATTTCTAGCGGTTCGGGGCCGCCTGGGACTTCTGATGGATCTTCCGCACGCGCTTGTCGAAGGCTTGACGCTGCTCAGCGACGCCCTTGACGATCCGTTCACCGACCTCGAGGCGGTGCTGGATGTACTGACGGACGACCTGACCGCGGCCGTTCCGATGTATCTGGGGTTGACCATCACCCTGCACGTCGACGAAAGTCCGGTGATCATCAGCACCCTGAACGCCGAGGGCACCCCGATCCACGCTTCCCTGTTCCTCTCGCTGCTCCCCGGCCCCGACTCCACCAGCACCGGCAGCGTCGTCTTCTACGGCGGCACTGGCGGGTTCGTTCGCCGACCTCGCCGATGACGCCCGCTGGATCTTCAACCTCGACGGATACCCCGTGCTGGACAGTCATCTGGCTCCCGCCGGAGCAACAGCAGACCCGGCCCGCGTTCATGGACTGACCGCATTCAGCGACATCAACCAGGCCATCGGGGCACTCGTCGAGCAGGGGCTGAGCCCCGACGATGCGCGCACCGAGCTACGCCGGCGCGCTCACAGCACCGGCGTGGGCTTGCCCGACATCGCGCGGCATGTGCTGAGCACCATCCCCGGCCCCGGCCCACCGGCGGGCACCGACCCGGACCCGGCGGCGGAGGCGGACCAGGACTCAGGCGGCCTCGAGAATGTTCTCGCGCAACGCGATGGACACGGCTTCTAACCGACTGTGCGCCCCCAGCTTGGTCATGATCGCCTGAATGTGGTTGCGGGCAGTAGCCGGCGCGACACACAAAGCAGCGGCCACCTTTGACGTGCTCCGCCCCGCGGCCAACAAGGACAGCACCTCCCGCTCCCGGGCGGTGAGATCGTGGCCGAGTTTCGTCCAGTTCGATCCCTGACGCGGAACGAGATTGCGCAGGTCGTCTCGACTGAGCACCGATTCGCCGCGGGCGGCCGCGCGGACAGCATCCACCAGCGTCGACACCCGGCCGGTTTTTCGGATCACCCCAACGGCTCCCGCCCTGACGGCCCAGGCCACCAGCTCTTCACCACGGTCGGCAGTGACCATCAACACCTTCAGCTGCGGACAGCCCGCCACCATCGCGGCCAGATGATCGGTGCCCAACCCGTCGGGGAGCCGCTGTTCCAACAGCAGCACATCCGGTTGCAGCCGCTCGACGGCCGCCAGTCCGTCCGCCGCAGAGGCTGCGACGGCAACCACCGTCAGGTCCACTTCGGCGGACAACGTTCGCGCAAAGCTCTCCGCGACCATCATCTGGTCGTCCACAATCACCACCGTGATCAGCGGCAGGTCGGCTGGACCGTTCCGCCTCGAGCCGCCATGGTTCGCTACCGACGACCGTCAACTGATCATGATGGCGATTACTCGACTGCGCCACGGAGCCCATGCCCGCCGGTCCCCTCGCACCTCGTCGTGGTCATCGGCGGCCGAGGGGATTCGAAACTTGACCAAACGAATGACATTGATCCGAACAGATCCCGGACCCTCCAACAGAAATGGCGAGCAAGAGCAGTCGGGATCGACGTAACACATTCTATCGGTGCGCTTGCTGAGGTCGTGGCCCCCTAAGGCGGACTACAACGACTAACTCTCCGGTGGAGTGCACGCTTGGTAGTCAGCCACCGACGTGACCCAGGGATTGACCCCGGGGGTGAGGATCAGGCTGGGTGGAACGTCGTTCGGACCACCGATTTCGCCGGCCGGCCCGACCAAGCGTAAAGGTGATCTCGGTCGAGGTCTGCGGGAGCATTTCGATCGTTGCCGTCCCGACCTCCCGCGAATGGTCCTCACCGCGGGCGATCGGCAACGCCGTGCCGTCCCGTTCCGCGCTGATCACGCCACCGCCCAGCGGGGCGAAGGTCAACAGGTTGGTCTTCAAGGCGTACGGCTGGCCCGGCTGCGCCTGGGTCACGTACTCCGGCAGACCCTCGGTCGGTGCGTCGTAATTCATCACGACCCGCACCTTGAGTTCGCGCCGGCCATCGGTGCGGCAGTCACCCTCGGTGACGTGCACCTCGTTGTGCAGGTAGTAGTCGAGCTTTCCCGCGGTGCCGTCATTCATGAAAACGCCGACCGATGGCTGCGCGGGATCGGAATTGAGCGACCCGGCAATTCCGGTCTTGGAAATGTCGCCCTGTTCATCGCCGTTGGCACTGTAAACGAGCACCCGACGCTCGTTCGATGCCTTCCGCAGTCCGTCGATGATGGCCTTCGGATCCGCATCACCGGACATGACGTGCGCGAACACCTTGTTCGTCGCGTCATCCAGGAAGTCGTCCCGCTGGGATTGCGGCACGCCGTCGAACTGCTTGTAGGCATCCGACAGCAGGGTGGGTACCAGGTTCTCGGAGGTCATCGTCAGCCCCTGGCCGATGTCGACACCGGGCGATCCCTCGAGCATGTACGACAACGCAACCGGGTCGATCGCCACAACGCCGTCGACCGTCGTGCCGGTGCGCACCTGGTACATCTGCGCGAACAATTCGGCCGCCGTCGGGAAATCGGGGGTGAAATTGACGTCCTGTGGGTACCGATTCATCAGATTTCCGTAAAGGGCGAGCTCATTGCCGCCAATTTCACCGACGGCCGGGTCGAAATACCCGAGATCCCGGGACGCGGACCCCTGATCGACGATGGTCACCTTGCCGTTGTCTGCGGTCACCAATGCATAGGACCCGAAGATCCCGCCGGTGGCGCGGGTCTCGGCCGGATTCTGGAACAGCACGAGGTAGGTGCGTTGCCCGGCCGACCCCAGCATGGGCGGCAGCAGGCGGGCCGTTCTGGCGCCCGGTCCGGTGACCTCGGCGGCGTCATCGAGCTTGCCGCTCAGCGTGCGGACAGCGTCGCCCACCGGCTGCACGAGCGCCGACTGATCGATCGCATCGAGCGTCTGGCGTGCCTCGTTGACCGCGACATCCGCCGATTGCAGCAGCGGCGAGATCTTCTCGATGGGCTCGAGATTGATCGCGCCATCCTTCGGCGCGAGCTCCGAAGGCTGCAGGGTCCTGGCGATCTCGACCAACGACGGCATCACATCGCTGGCCAGCGAATCCACCGTGACGGTGACCTCGTGGATGGCGTCCAGGTTCGGTCCGACGAACGGGAGCACGCTGGCCGCCCGGACGATCGGGTCGTCGACAGCGGACCGGGCGGCCGCCGCCTCCGCCTGCATGTCACCGACGACACCCGCGGTCGCATTCGGGTCGGCCGTGGTGACGTCCTTCAGCTGATCCTGTAGGCGGGTGACGTCGGAGGACGCCGCCTGCAGGTGCGAGTAGGCGTCATACGTTCGCCAGCCCACCCATGCCGACCCGAGCAGCACAATCGCGCCGGCGCCCAGCAACGTCCACCCGATGATCCGGCCGGTGCGGCGCGGTTTGCCGGGCGGGGCGGTGGCTTCGGGGTCTTCTCCTTCGCCGTCTTTGCGGGTGCCTTCTCCTCCGGCGCGCGGTGCCGCTTTGGCCTTGGCTGCTCGGTGGTCGGCGGTGGTGCGCTCTTGCCGGTGGCCGGGTCCGGTCCGACCCGACGCGAGTGGGTGCGGTGATTGCCGGCCGGGTCGACGACCCGCCGGAGGGTGTGTGCGGGCGATCCCGGTACCGGCCGGTCCGACCGCGGCGCCGGCGGGTGTGGATGCGGCTGGCGCGGCCGGCTCGGCGGCCGGCACCACGGGGTCGGGCCCGGGGCCCGGTGTTGCACCGTCGGACGGCGTTGACCACGTCGCCGACCCGGTTCGTGACCCGTTGACCGAAGGGACGGGCGCAGGGTGGCCGGCGTCGCCGGATCGCACCGGTCCGGTACTCGAACCCGGCGTCTGGCTCGCCTCGGACGAGGAGGCGCGCAACCCGGCCGCGGCAGGGGACCACTCGGCGATGCCTGGTGACCAGTCGGCGGCGTGTGCGCCTCTCCTGTTCACGGAGCCGAGGCCCGGCTGCGGTTCAGAGGGCGATGGGTTCGCGTGACTCGGAGCCACCAGTGGTTTCCTTTCGGCATCAAGCCGGTCCTGCGCTGCTGGCGCGGCGAAGCCGGAGAGCCATCCATCCGTGGGGCGACCGGCCGGGCGGAGGGCGTTGATCCGCTCCTGCTCGGCGAACTCACCGGAGCCGGCCAGCCGCCGCTTGCTCATCCAGCCGGCCGCAACACTCAACGACGTCAGCGTAGGAGGCGAGGTTCGCTGAACGCCACGACGAGGTCGCTGCCGGCCGGCCTCAGCCAGCGACGCCACCGGCCGCACGACCGACTTGGTGACCGACTTTTGCCGTCGGAGCCGGGCACGGCTGACGCCAAAGCTACGTTGCGGCATGCCCCTCCTTGATGCGCAATGTTCACCAGCACAACGACCCGGTCATGACGGCAAAACTCAACGCCGAACTCCCCCAGTTCGACATTGTGCACCAAGCATCACACACTGCTGCTGTCGGAGAGTCACGATTGCGTACATTCTCAGGGTGATACCGCCCATTTGACACGCAGATTTAACAGGGCATCCGCGTTTTCCACATACACAGGGTGAAGCGCCTCGGCCGAACTAGCGACGTCAGCCGAATGTCACCCGCGGCTGAAGCCGATTTGTAGATCGTCGAGGTAGTCGGCGGCGAACCCGGCCTCGGAGTAGGCGAGGTAGAAGTTCCACATCCGCACGAACGTCTCGTCGAAGCCCAGGGCCCGGACCTCCGGCAACCGGTCGTTGAAGTTGTGCCGCCACTGCTGCAACGTCGGCACGTAGGACAGGCCGAGGCGACGGGTCTCCTGGATCCGCAGCGATGTGTGTTCACTGACCACCTGGTCGATCGCCGTCATCGACGGCAGTGCGCCACCCGGGAAGACGTACTTGTGCACCCAGGTGTAGCCGTTGCGGGTGGCGAGCAGCCGATCGTGCGCCATGGTGATGGCCTGCAGGCTCATCCGGCCGCCGTCCGCGAGCATCCGGTCGATGGCCCCGAAGTAGTCCGGCCAGTAGCGCTCGCCGACCGCCTCGATCATCTCGACGCTGACGATCGCGTCATAGGTGCCGACCTCGCGGCCAGCGTGATGCCGGTAGTCCTCGAGCAGCACGTCGATCCGGTGACTGAGCCCGGCCTCGGCGATCCGCCGTTCCGCCAATTCCTTCTGCGCCTCCGACAACGTCAGCGTGGTGACGTGGACGTCCCGCTCCTGCACCGCCCTGATGGCCAGCCCACCCCAGCCGGAACCGATCTCCAGCACTCGCTGACCCGGCTGCACTCTGGCCAGGTCGAGGATGCCGTCGATCTTCCGGTTCTGCGCCGTCAGCAGGTCGTCACCCGGTTCGAACCAGGCGGCCGAATACATCAGCGTCGGATCCAGGAAGAGCTCGAAAAGGTCGTTCGACAGGTCGTAATGACGATGGATGTTCTCCCGGGCGCCGGTCGGGGTGTTCTCCTCGGCCGCCGGCGGGCGGCTCTGCCAGGCGTGCCGCATCGTCTGCAGGGGCCTCGGGACCAGGACGGACATCCGCCGGCACAGGACGCCGAGGACGGCGGCGAGTTCGTCGGTCGCCTCGTTCGCCAGGTCGGCATTCAGGCTGGTGTCGGTGCCGCGCAGGTGCGGGGCGCTGGCACCGGCCGCGTGCCAACCGCTGGTCGTCATGTCGCCGGTCATCCAGGCCTCACCGAAGCCGATCAGGCCGTCGGCGCCCAGTCGCGCGAAGAAGTTGTCGGGTCGGACCAGCTCTAGGCGCGGGCCACCGGCACCCCACTGCGTGCCGTCCGGGAAGGCCAGGGTGATGGGCAGGTTCTTGATCGCTGCCTTCGCCACCTTCCGGGCAACGGCCGAGTGCACCGGTGCCTTCGGGATATCGAACAGCCCGGGCCACACTCCGGCGGATGGGCGCGGGATGGCTCGTGGGCGACTCGGGCTGAGCAGTGCCATGGTGGTGCTTCTCCTCTGGTCAGGCTCGGCGTCTCGCTGAAGAGCGCGGTGCCGGTGAACTCATGCTGCTTAGGTTGTGCTGGTTATTCGAAGCTGGGCCTTGCATGGCTCGGTCGGACCGGCCAATTCTGAATGACGGCGATGCGTGTCTGGGCACCAGTACCTGCTGCCACCTGTCACTGGCGGTAGCGGGCTGTCCGAATTGGCCGACACAACCTGGTTACCGCCGAAAACGCCCGTCTGGATGCTTGATACCCGGTATTCGGTTGCCTAACCTCGCCCTGCTACCGGGGCGTGTGCCGTGGAACACTCCCGATCGGCAGTCTCGGCTGGGGCCGTGCGCTCACGTGGGAGCCAGGCTTCAGGCGATGGATTCCGGGGTGCGGAGTTGGCTATGCAGGCCGGCGATCACGATATCGAGGCCTTCGTCGAGTTCGGCAGCTCCGTCATAGGTGGCGAGGATGCCTGCCAACGCGCGGAGTCTCGGGAATTGGGTGATGGGTAGCCGGTGCAACCCGAGTCGAAGCACATCATCGGTTTCATCGGGGCTGTCGACGTGTTCCTGAATCTCGTGCAGCAGGTGTTGGTAGAGGTACCCGGTGTACAGGCGGGCCGCATGCAACGCGCCGTGCTCGTCGAAACCGGCTCCGCTGAACAGTTCCAGGAGTTCCTCGAGGGGTCGCAGCATGCCGGGCGGCCGGAGGGCCAGCGGTCCGGAGAGTGATCGGGTGACCACCGAGGGCACGATGTTGGGATGCCGCAGGGCGGCCAGCCGGAACCGGTGCGCCGTCTCGCGCAGGGCGGCCGCCCAGTCACGGTCACCGGCGTCGTCGTCGGTCGTCGTCGGCGCGTGCAGGGTGACGACGAAGTCAGCGACGACCAGTTCCACCAGCCCGTCGAGCAGGATGTCCTTGTCCATGGCGTGCCGGTAGATGGCCATCGGATTGCGACCAAGGGCCTGCCCGAGCCGTCGCATGGTGAGTTCGTCGACCCCACCGTCGTCGACGATGAGCATCGCGGCCGTGAGCACCTGCTCGCGGGTCAACCCCGGTCGACGCTTCGACCGGACTGCCGGGGTGCCCGGCTCCTCTTCTTTGGTCATCGCACCTCCGCCTCTTGATATTGCCCGGATGGCCCATCGGTCGGTGATGTGTTAGCCAGAGCTTGCTAATTCCGCTGGTATACGGCTAACGTATACATCGTAGCCCTCGCGGATCGACATGGTTCGCTAACGCTTTCAGCATCGGCAGGCCGCCGGTCGCTGTCTATTGATACCGACCGGGATCGCCCACGACGAGCTGTTCCCAAAATGGGTCGGTTTGGTGGACAGACGTTTCTGGTCAACACCTTTCGCACTCGTTGCGGGCTGCGCGGCGTCGACGCCGAGCGGCTGCGAGAAACGGACAGCGTCGTCCCGAACCACGACTGGTTCTCCATCGCGTCCCCGGGCAGATTCCTGCCCTTGGCGCGTCACCGCTGTCCAACCCTGAAGGAATCCCCATGACCGTTACCGGAATCATCGCTGCCATCGTCATCGGCGCCATCATCGGCGCCCTGGCCCGGTTGATCCTGCCCGGTAAGCAGAACATCCCCATCTGGTTGACGATCGTCGTCGGCATCGCCGCGGCACTGATCGGCACCTTCCTTGCCCGGGCGATCGGTATTTCCACCGATACCGACGGCATCGACTGGCTTGAACTGCTGGTCCAGCTCGTCGTCGCGGTCATCGGCGTCAGCGTCGTGGTCGGTGTGTACAGCCGGCGCGCCGTTGGGCGGCAGGGCGCACGCCACTGACCCCCGCCGTGATTCGTTGCCGACGAAACCCCTGACGCGGCAGCAATTGTCGCGCCGCCAACACCGCAGATGAAACTTGCTTTTCTCCGCCCGTGGGCTTCCGCCCACACCTGCGACCCGCGCTGCCCCGGTCCCCGGGCAGCGCGGCGTTGCGCCGGCGGCGCCGCTCCCACCCCGGAGGACCACATCATGAGCGCAACAGCAATCAGCAAACCAGCGACCACCAGCGAGCCCAGCGGCACCGGCACTGAACAGCCCCGCCGGGCCCTCACCGTGGTGCCCGACGCTGCACCGACCCTGCACGTGCACCGGGTAGGGGCAGGTGAACCCCTCGTCCTGCTGCACGGACTGGGCGAATCGCACATCGGGTGGCGCCCCGTCATCGAAGCGTTGGCCGCCAACTACGACGTCATCGCCATCGACCTTCCCGGTTTCGGTCGCTCCCCCGCCCTGCCCGGCAGCATCTCGCCGAACGCCGCCAACCTGGCCGCCGCGGTCGAAGGCACTCTGGACGATCTCGACATCGGCACCTACCACGTCGCCGGCTATTCCCTCGGCGCCCGCGTTGCCGTTCAACTGGCCGCCACCAACCGGGTCCAATCGGTGATCGCCATCGCCCCCGACGGTCTCGGCACGCCGCTGGAACGCGTCCAGGGCTTCATCGCGATGCTCGCCGGACGCGGTGTCGCGATGGCACTGGCCCCCGTCGACAGCTGGTTCCCGGCAGGACGATCGCTCTTCCTCGCCGGCACCCGCAGCCTGCCGTGGCAGATCGCCCCCGCCGACGCCAAGCAACTCCTCACCGACTTCGCCGGTTCACCCGCCTACGACGCCACCAACTGGGCCTCGCTGTTCGACATGCCCACCCACCTGCACACCATCACCGCTCCCGCCCTGTTCCTGCAGGGCACGGCCGACCCGCTGATGACGCCGCAGACATCCCGGTACGTCGGCCTCATCCCCGGCGCCCAGCTGACCTACCTGGCCGGCCTGAACCACGTCCCGATCTCGGATGACCCGACCACGGTGGCGAACAGCATGCTGACCTTCCTGGGCAACCAGCCGCCGATGAACCTGTCGACGGGCGAACTGCAGTGACCACCACAGCACCCCTGCCGGTTGACCAGGCCAGCACCGCACCGGGCGAGCCCACGGCAGCTCGGGCCTACCGGGACCACGCCGGCCGGTACGACCACCGGACCCGGACCTTTCAACACTGGCGGGAGCAACTGGTCCGCAAACTCGACATCCAGACCGGTGACACCGTGCTGGACGTTGGCTGCGGAACCGGCCTTTGCCTGCCCGGTCTGCAGAACAGAATCGGTCCAAGCGGAACAATTGTCGGGATCGACGCCTCCCGGCACATGCTCGACCTCGCCGCCCATCGGGTCAGCGAGAACCGTTGGGGGAACGTGCACCTCGTTGCCTCACCGGTGGCGGATGCGGACATCACCGTCACCGCCGATGCCGCGCTGTTCTGCGCCGTGCATGACGTCCTGCAATCCCGAGAGGCAGTGGCGAACGTCTTCGCCCATCTCCGGCCCGGAGCCGCAGTCGCCGCGATCGGCGGGAAATGGCCCGCACCCTGGCTGTGGCCGCTGCGGTACTGGGTCGCCGACCTGCACGCCCCGTTCATCACCGATTTCACCGGGTTCGACCAGCCATGGCGCCTGCTCGCCGAACACGTGCCCAACCTCCGAGTGCAGCAACTCGGTGCCGGCACCGGCTACCTGGCCCACGGTTACTACCCCGGTGCCGCCTCCTAACGAACCGAAGGCACCAACTCTGAGCTCGTACGCTGGAACGATGAGTCTGTTCAGCCGCAAGACCGCCCTGCCGACCGCCGAGAATGCCCTCGGTGGCCGCGCCGAACCCGTCCGCATCGACGGCACGCACACGGTGCTCGGCACCAGCATGGTCGCGCCGTGGCCGGCCGGTTCGGCCGTTGCGGTCTTCGGCATGGGCTGCTTCTGGGGCATCGAGCGGCTGTTCTGGCGACTGCCCGGGGTGTACACCACAGCGGCGGGATATGCGGGCGGCCCGACCCCCAACCCGACCTATGACGAGGTCTGCAGCGGCCGGACCGGGCACGCCGAGGTGGTCCTCGTTGTCTACAACCCATCGAAGATCAACTATCAGCAGCTCCTGCGGGCGTTCTGGGAGAACCACGACCCGACTCAGGGGATGCGCCAGCACAACGACCGCGGGACCCAGTACCGGTCGGTGATCTACACGACGACCGACGACCAGGAGGCGCTGGCGGACTCCAGTCGAGACGCGTACGAGGCCGCCCTGCAGGCCGCCCGGCACGGCGGGATCACCACCGAAATCGGCCCGCTCCGGTCCTTCTACTACGCCGAGGACTACCACCAGCAGTACCTCGACAAGAACCCGCGCGGCTACTGCAACATGCACGGGACCGGGGTTTCCTGCTCGATCGCCAGCGCGGGCGGGCTCGGGGTTTCCGCACCCTGACCGATCACCTGGTCGGGTTCCGCATCACTCCGGGAACATTCTGCGCTGTCGGCACGTCGCAACCCGTTCTTCGGGTGCTGCCCTGGTAAACCACAGTCAGCGACATCTCGATTCACCCGAGTGCGGCGCCCGGATCTCGACTTCCCGTGACGGCACCCTCAGGAGAGGAGCTTGCCGCTGCTGCCGGAGCGCCATGACGAAGAAGGACCCCGATGAGTCGTTTCCTGTTCGCGAACCGCTACCAGGCCGGTGACGTCATCGGGCGCGGGACGATGTCCGAGGTCTACCGCGGCCAGGACAAACTCGTCGGGCGGGACGTCGCCATCAAGGTGCTGCGCGCCGACCTGGCCCGCGACCCGTCGTTCCAGGCGCGGTTCCGCCGCGAGGCGAAGAACGCAGCGGCGCTGAATCACCCGGCGATCGTCGCCGTCTACGACACCGGCGAGCGGGAGACCGCGGCCGGCGCGATCCCGTTCATCGTCATGGAATACGTTGCGGGACAGACACTCCAGGAGAGGCTCGCCGGGCGGCGGCCGCTCCCGGTACAGGAGTCGTTGCGGATTGCCGGCGAAGTCTGTGCGGCGCTGGACTTCTCCCATCGGCGGGGCGTCATCCACCGCGACATCAAGCCGGCGAACGTGATGATCGCCCAGGACGGCGAGGTCAAAGTCATGGACTTCGGCGTCGCCCGCCAGGACGGCGACGGACCGGCGAACACCACCGCCACCACGGTCATCGGCTCCGCGCAGTACCTCTCGCCTGAGCAGGCCCGCGGCGGCACCGGTGACGCCCGCTCCGACCTCTACGCGACCGGCTGCGTCCTGTACGAAATGCTCTGTGGCACACCGCCATTCACCGACCGCTCGGCCCTGGTGGTGGCGTCGAGGCACATCCGCGAGGCGCCCCGGCCACCCAGCGAGATCCGCCGGGAACTGCCGAGGGAGATCGATGCCATCGTGCTCAAGGCGCTGGCCAAGAATCCGATCAACCGCTACCAGACCGCCGCCGAGATGCGGGCCGACCTGACCCAGGCGATGGCCGGGCGGGCGGTCCGGGCCACACCCGTGATGAGCGACGCCGAACGCGAAGAGCTGATGAGCCTGTCGACGGCCGGGGTTGGTGCGCGGCGGACCGGGGCCGTCGAGCCCGGCGTCGGCTTCAGCTCGACGGCCCACGACGCGCCACTGCTCTCGCCGGTGCTGACCCTGCCGGAACTGCCCGCGGACCCGAAGACGCCTGATCCGGACGCGGTCGACCGGGCGAAGCACCGGTGGCGGATGTTCACCCTCGGGGCCGCCGGAGTGGCGATCGTCGTGGCGCTGTGGTTGACCATGATGGTGATCCTGGCGCCACCGCCACCGGCCGCCGTCGCGGTCCCGGACCTGACCGGTATGTCGCTGTCGCAGGCAACGGCAAAGCTGCAGGCAAAGCAGCTGACCCTGGGCACCGTGACTTCGGTGGATACCCGGGACGGCAAGGCGGGCACGGTGGTGAACCAGCGGCCGTCCGGGCAGACCCAGGTCGATCAGAACACCCCGGTGAACGTCGAAATCGAAGCGCCGTAACCGGTTGGGGCGATGTGGCCGGCGCCGGCAGTCCGTCGTCAGAGCCCGACGATGATCTGCACCAGCAGGATCTTGGCGATCATCCCGATCGCGAACAGCGCGGTGAAGCCCGCGCCCAGCCGCTCGTCATCGACCTTTGAATTGCCGAACGCCAGGATCGCCGGCTGGCCGATGAACCCGCACACCGCGCCCGCCGTCCGGACCGGGCTCACTCCGAGCAGCCGGCCCACCAACACCATCAACGCAGTGGCCACCAGCACGATGACGACGCCGGCCAGCACGATCCGCAGGCCGAGCCCGGTGAAGGCCTGCGAGGCGAACGCCTGCCCGGAGGCGAGGCCGGTCGCGGCCAGGAAGAGCAACAGCCCGAGCTGGCGGATGGTCAGATTCGCCGCGGTGGGCAACCCCCAGACGATCGGGCCGGTCCGTTCCAGGCGCCCCAGCACCATCCCGACGATCAGCGGCCCGGCGGCCGCACCCAGGCTCAGCCGGATCCCGCCGGGCAGGGTGATCGCGATCAGCCCAACGGCCAGGCCCACCGCGACCCCGATGCCCAGGCTCAACGCATCGATCTCGCTGACCTTGCGTTCCGAGTCGCCGAGGTAGTGCCCGACATCCTTGATCTGACCCCGCGGGGCCACCACCCGCAGCCGGTCGCCGAGTTCGACGACGAGATCGTCATAGGCGAGGAATTCGGTGTCCCCGCGGCGGACCCGGGTGATGATGCCGTCGTACCGGTGCGGAATGTCGAGGTCGCCGATGGAACGGCCGGCGATCATCGGGTTCGAGATCAGGATGCGCCGGTAGTCGACAGCGGTCCGATCGTCCGCCAGGTGCGTTCGCCGCCTGCCGCCCGAGAAAGGCGATCCCGGCGGCGACCGGATCCGCCGGTCCGATCAGCACCACGGTGTCACCGGTTTCGAACACCTCATCGGGGTGCACGACGCGGATCTCGCCGTTCCGACACAGGTACGAGAACCGGACCAGGTGCTCGACGAACCCCGGGACGTCCCGCATCGGCACCGAATGCTGAACCTCGACGGTCAGGTCGATCAACTTGGCGCCGCCCGCGGGCAGCGGATCCTTGGGAGCCGGCCAGGCCCGACCAAGAACGAAGGAAACCACCACGATGGTGAGCACGACACCGACCGGATACGTCAGCGCGTACCCGACCGCCGGTTCCTCCGTGCCGGCCTTCGCCGTCGCGGCAGCCAGCGTTGGAGTGCTGGTCAGCGATCCCGCAAAGCTTCCGCCCTGCAGGCCGGCCGACAGACCCGCCGCCGCACCGACAGCAACGGTGATGCCGGCCGCGATGATCAGCACCGCGATCGACCCCAACATCAGCGGCAACTGCCGCCGCAGGCTGCTGAAGAACGTCGCACCCGACGCCAACCCGACCGTGTACACGAACAACGCCAGGCCGAGTGTCTGCACCAGGCCGAGGCCCTGACCCAGCCGCGGGTCGAGCGCGCCGACGGCCAGCCCGACGAACAGCGCCCCCGCCGGGCCGAACTTGACCGGACCGAAGGGCACGATGCCCAGCAGGGTGCCGAGTGCAACCACGATCATGATCGTCAGCAGCGGGCTGGCTGCCAACAGATCGAGCATGACGATCATGGGCCGCGTCTCCTTAAAGCCGGAGACCCGGCCCAGGGTGCTGAATGGCGCCAGACGACTTCGTCGCAGTCGACTACAAACCCAGCGAGGAAGCGACGGCGCGGACCTCTTCGGCCGACTTCTTCAGCAGTTCGACTTCGCGGTCGGACATCGGCACATTGAGCATTGCCGCGACGCCGGTCTTGTTGACCAGGGACGGCAGCGACAGGCAGACGTCGGACAGCCCGTACCGGCCGTCGAGCAGCGAACTGACCGGCAGCACACCGTTCTCGTCCCGCAGGATCGCCTCGATGACCCGGGTGCCGGCGAGGCCGACGGCGTAGTTCGTCGCACCCTTCCCACGGATGATCCGCTCCGCGGCGGTCACCACCTCGCTGGCGATCCGTTCCTCGGTCGCGGGATCCAGCCGTGCCCCGTCCGGCATCGAGAAATCCTGCACCGGAACGGATCCCACCGATGCGCGGCTCCACAGCGGGAATTCGGAGTCGCCGTGCTCGCCGGCGATCCAGGCATGAACGCTCTGCGAGGCGACGCCGAGATAGCGGGCGATGAGGTCGCGCAGACGGGCCGAGTCCAGCACCGTGCCGGTCCCCAGGACACGGTTCTTCGGCAAGCCGGAGAACTTCAACGCCGCGAGGGTCAGGACGTCGACGGGATTGGTGACCATCACGATCACCGCGTCCGGAGCGACCTCCAACAGCTTCGGGATCAATGCCCGGCAAATCTCGACGTTCGTGCCGGCGAGCTCCAGCCTGGTCTGGCCGGGCTTCTGCTTCGCACCCGCGGTGATCGCGATGACGTCCGCGCCCGCGCAGATCTGCACGTCATCGGAGCCGTCCACATCGGCGGCCGGCACAAACAGCAGGCCGTGCCGGAGGTCGAGGACCTCCGCTTCGACCTTCTCGGCGTTCATGTCGTAGAGCACGACGTCGTGCGCGACCCCACGGATCAGGCTGGCGTAGGCCAGCGTCGCGCCGACGGATCCGGCGCCGACGATGGCCACTTTGCTTCTGCGGAGAGAAAGGTCGCTCATGCGGCCTCCGCTCGTTCCTCGCAGATTGCCGGCAACTGGCCCACTGTTCGCTCGCTGACGCTCGCTCATGCCCTGAACCGTATCGACCTTGTCAGAGCACGGCAGGGTCGGAGGTCCCTAAGGCAGCCAGCGAACTGCTCTGGGCAGCGTCGCGGGCTGCGCCAATTGGGTGAATCGTCGAGCGGATTCATGGCGAGAGCCAATCCCGTCGGGTGATGCGTCGAATCCCTGCGTGACTGCCTGACTCGAAGCCACCCAACCGTGGCGGCGCGTCTGGAGAACGGAGAAGCGCAGATGACGATGAACTCGTCGAAGGAGGATGCATGCCGGTCGACCGCTCCGTCTCGGGGATCCGGCTATCCGGGCCATCCGAGAAGCGCCGGCGGGCAACACGTTTCCCTACTCACATTCCCGCTGGGATGAACCACCGCCGACCGTCGCCCCGGCCTGGCGGCGGCCATCCCACCGACGCAACGATGGAGCGGCACCGCCACCGCGCCGCACTGCAGCCATCCGAACCCCCGGCTCCGACGACGTGGCGGACTCCCGTCGACCACCGTCCGGACCGCAAGACCGTGCAGATCGGTCGGGTCGGCGCCCATGCGCCGGCGGCTGCCGGACCCACCGAGAGCGGCACGCCGGCGCAGCAGCAGCAGCCGCGTGCGGGCCACCGTCGCCGGCCGGCGCGTGCGCTGGTGGTGGGTCTGCTGCTGGCCGCTGCCATCGTCGGCGGAGCGGGCGTTGCGGCCCTGGCGATGGGTGCGACACCCGCGCCGGCGACCGGAGAGCCGGCCGCAATCTCGGCCCCGGAGAGCGGCAGCGTCGCTGTCGTTGATCCTGCTGTTGTTGATCCTGCTGTTTTGATCCTGCTGTCGTTGATCCCGCAGTGGCTGGTTCCTCAGTGGTTGATCCAGCACAGGCTGATCCCGTTGTTGCAGGGGCCGCCCCGGCGACGGCAGCGCCTGACCCCGCAAGGACGGCGCCGAGTCCGGTAGGCCCGGTGGCGGGTCCGTTCGTCCCGATTGATCCGGGTTCGGTCGACCGCCCGGCAACGGTTTCCACGTTGGCCCCCGGTGACCCCGGATTCGGTTGGCCGTCGAGCGCGTTCGGTGTCGCTCCTTGAGTCCCCCGACGTTTCGCTCAGTCAGGCGGCTACACAGCTGCCCGCACCCCGACGCGGGTGCCGCGGCCGCACCGGTGAAGGCCTGTACCCGTCATCGGATCAGGTCGGACCAGGCGGGCCGATGACCTGACCCCGGCAGGCCAGCGCGACGATATGGGCACGGTCGCCGACCCCGAGCTTGCGCGCAATCCGACCCAGGTGGCTCTTCACCGTCAGCGGCGAAAGCTCCAGCTTCTCCGCGATCTCCCGGTTCGACATGCCCTCGGCAACGAGTCGAACCACGTCGAGCTCGCGGGTGGTCAGGGAGTGCACCGGAAGCGTGTCATCCGGCGCGCTGACATCGACACCGGGCGTGCTCACCACCCCGCTGGCGCCCGCCTCGACCAACTCCATCACCACGGCGACCTTCACCGACGGCGGCACCAGGGCAATCACCCGAGGCCATCCCGCCTCTCGCAATGCTCGAATGACCGCTGCCGTATTGCGCCGAAACCGGACGCTGACCATCGCAAGATCACCGCGGAGGCCACTGTCAATAACGTCATTGACGGCCGACAATGAACCGGCCTCGATGATGCGGCAGCCCGCTAATCCAACGAGAGCGGGTCGCAAATACCCGGTGACCGCACGTTCCGGATCGGCGACCAACACCACGGACGGGCGGCCGATGGTCGCAGTCGGCGAACTGTCGAAAACCCGCCGGTCGCCGGCCTGGATCGGTAATCGCGCTGGTAGTCGTTCTGCGACAAAGGTTGTCGACGGGACATTGGAAGCGAAACTGGTCAACAGAAGTTCCCCCGAGAGTGCGGATGACCCAGTTAGAGGAAGGGCGGCGAAACTTCAACGGTGCGGCGGCTCGAAGAACAACGGCGGCACCGACCCCTGGCCGGCTGTGTATTCAGCAAGGCTGACCTTACCCAGATTCAGACAAAAAGCAAAAACTCCGACCCGAACGTTGAGAATGGTTCGCCGAATGCCACACATATCGCACTATTGCGCACTAAATAATTACTCTCGGTGAACAAGTAGCTATTCACACCAACCCCTGTAACGCGGGTAAGGATCGGACGTTGCCCTCCGTCGGTTCCTCGCGTCGCCAACCGCACCAGACAGGCGACTTACTCCGGACTCTGGTGCGGATAGCCGACGGACGTCGCTGCGACGAACGTCTCCTTGATCGATCGGGGTGACGTCCAGCGCATCAGATTGGCGGCGGAGCCCGCCTTGTCGTTCGTTCCCGACGCCCGGGCGCCGCCGAACGGCTGCTGCCCGACGACGGCCCCGGTCGGCTTGTCGTTGATGTAGAAGTTGCCCGCCGTGAACCGCAGGGCCTCGGAGGCCGCCGCAACGGCCACCCGGTCCCGGGCGATGATCGAGCCGGTCAGGGCGTACGGCGAGGCCCCGTCGACCTCCTGCAGGATCGAGCCGAACTGATCGTCGGGGTACACGTGTACCGAGAGGATCGGCCCGAAGTACTCGTTGCAGAAGATGTCGTCCCGCGGGTCGGTGCCCAAGAGCAGCGTCGGCCGGACGAAGTAGCCGATGTCGTCGTCGTAGGTGCCGCCAGCGATGACGCTGATGGAATCCGTGGCGTGCGCCCTGTCGATGGCCGCCTTCAACCGGCCGAACGACCGGTCGTCGATGACGGCGCTGGTGAAGTTGGTGAAGTCCTCGACCGAACCCACCGTCAATGCCTCGGTCTCGGCGATCAGCTGGTCCTTCAGCGCCGGCCACAGCGACGCCGGAACGTACGACCGGGAGGCTGCCGAGCACTTCTGGCCCGAGTACTCGAACGCGCCACGGACCATCGCGGTGCGCAGCACGTCGACGTCTGCGGACGGGTGGGCGACGATGAAGTCCTTGCCGCCGGTTTCGCCGACCAACCGTGGATATGACTTGTAGCCGGCGATGTTTGCCCCGACACCGGCCCAGAGCTGCTGGAACACCCTGGTCGAGCCGGTGAAATGGATGCCGGCCAGTTCCGGGTGGGCGAGCACCACCTCGGAGATCTCCGGGCCGTGCCCCGGCAGCATGTTGATCACCCCGGCGGGCAGCCCGGCCTCGTGCAGCAGGTCCATGATCAACGACGCGGCCAGCTGCTGGGTGATCGACGGCTTCCACACCACGACGTTGCCCATCAACGCCGGTGCCGTCGGCAGGTTCCCGGCGATCGCGGTGAAGTTGAACGGCGTGACGGCGTAGACGAAGCCCTCCAGCGGCCGATGATCGGTCCGGTTCCAAATGCCCCTGGCGTTGGCGATCGGCTGTTCCTGCAGGATCTGCCGGGCGAAATGCACGTTGAAGCGCCAGAAGTCGGCCAGTTCGCAGGCCGAGTCGATCTCCGCCTGATACGCGGTCTTGGCCTGGCCGAGCATGGTCGCGGCGTTCACCCTGGCCCGCCACGGGCCGGCCAACAGGTCGGCGGCTCGCAGCAGGATCGCGGCGCGGGAGTCGAAGTCCAGTGCCCGCCAACCGGCTGCTGCGGCCAGCGCGGCCGCAACCGCATCGGCGGCGTCCGCCTGGGTGGAGTTCGCCGAGGTCGCCAGGATCCGCCGGTGGTCGAACGGGGCGACCACCTCGAAGGGAGCACCGGCCGGCCGCCGGCTGACCCCGCCGATGATCGCGCCGAGTTCGACCGGGTCGGTGACCGCGGCCAGGGCCGTGACCAGGTTGGCCCGCTCCGGTGAACCGGGTGCGTAATCCAGCACCGGCTCGTTGACCGGGATCGGCGGGTGGGTGACGGCGTCCATATTCTGTGTGCCTTTCGGTGCTGGGCTGGTGCTTTTTGGGCGTCCTGGCGGCAACCCGGGGGTGGAAGGGTGGGTCAGCCTTTCGTGGCCAACGAACGGAGGAAGAACAGCAGATTGGCGGGCCGCTCGGCGAGCCGGCGGGTGAAGTACCCGTACCAATCCGCGCCGTACGGAACGTAGACGCGCATCGTCTTGCCGTCCTTGACCAGCCGTTCCTGTTCGTCCGGACGAATCCCGTAGAGCATCTGGTGCTCCCAGCGGTCCGGGGTGCGACCCGAATCCGACGCCAGCTTTGCGGCGATCGCGACCATCCGCGGGTCGTGCGAGCCGATCATCGGATAGCCCTTGCCGTACATCAGGTACTTCATCGCCCGGACGTAGGCCAGGTCGATCTGGTCGGGATCGGTGAACGCGACGCTGTCCGGTTCGTTATAGGCGCCCTTGACCAGCCGCACCCGGGAGCCGGGCCCGGTCAGTTCGGCCAGGTCCTTCGGGGTGCGCAGCAACATCGCCTGAATGGCGACGCCGATGTCCGGGTGGGTTTGACGCAGCTCGAACAGCACCTCGAGGGTCTGGTCGATGGTGGTGTGGTCCTCGATATCCAGGTTCATCCGGGCGCCAGCCGCATAGGCGGCGTCCGCGATCTTCCGGGCGCCGGCCATCGCGTAGGCATTGCCGCCACCGGGGATCTCGGGCGATGCGGTCAGCGCCTGCCCCACCGCCGACAGCTTGACCGAGACCTCTGCACCGGCCACCTGACCCGCGGTCGTCAGCGCCTCGATCAGCTCGAGATAGGCCGCCACGGTGGCGTCCGCGGTCGCCCGGTCGGTCGTGTCCTCGCCCAGATGATCGAGGGTGACCTGCAGTCCCTTGGCGCGCAATGCGACCACCGCGGCGACGACGTCGGCGGTGGTCTCGCCGGGGATGAACCGATCGACGACGGACCGGGTGACCGGAGCGTTCGACACCGCTCCGCGGACCGCGGAACTTCCGGACAGCGCGAGAATCGGCTTCCGCAACAGGAACATGCGCCCTCCACAGTGTCAGTTCGTCAACAGTGTCATTCGTAAAACAGTGTCATTCGTCAACAGTGTCATTCGGCAACGTCGATCAAACCGTTCGATCGCGAGCGTCGATCACGAGCCCGCTCACCGCGCGATCGCGGGCGTCGATCACTGTGTCGATCACACGGGTCGGTCACAGTCTCGACCAGCACCCGACCGGCCGACCCCGCCAGCCTCACCCGAGACCGCCTCGCCGTCAACCGGTGATCGATTGCGCACCGCGGGTGATCAGCCGGCGGTGGCCAACCTGCTCCGCTCCCTGGCCGCGCGGCCGAGAGTCACCGAGGACGTGATCAGCCAGATGGCCGCGGCTGCTGCCAACAGCGTCCCGAATTGCAGGCCGCTGTAGCCGTAGTCGTTGCGTTCCGACCATCCAGCCCCGGTCAGGATCAGCACCAGCAGCCCGAACAGCAGCACGCCCGCCGGAAATGACACCGCCAGGTACTCACTTCGGGAACCTGTTCCGGGCAGCAGCAGGAAGCTGCCCAGCACACAGAACGCCCAGCCCAGGGCGATCACGGCCAGCGTGACGGTCGTCCATCCCGTCCCGCGGGAGGACTGGATGATTTCCCAAAAGGTGTACGAGACATCCGAATTCGGGTTGGCGTAGCCGAGCAGCGGGCTCACCGCCGCCAGCACCAGCAACAGAATCGGCCCGAACACCCGATGCACCCGCACTGCCGAGTCCAGCACCGACACGTTGGCCTGCAGGGCAGTCAACTCGGCCCGCAGAGTCGCGACCTCGGCAGCGGGCGTCACCGGCTGCGGGTCCAGTAATTCGTCGTCCACGATCATCGCCCCCAGTTGTTGCCAGCTGGATCGTCCCGCGATCCCCCCGGCCTCGACACGACGACAATAGTCTCGGCAGCGGGGCCCATCGGGCTCTGTCATCGTCACTGGGTTCGGGTCACTGGGTTCGGGTCACTGGGTTCGGGTCACTGGTTTCACGTCACAGGTTCATGTCACTGGTCTTACGTCGCTGGTTCACGTCACAGGTTCATGTCATTGGGCAGTTCACCTCCTCGGGAGTCGTTCATGCAGATCACGGGTTCATCCGCCATCGTCACCGGCGCCGCCTCCGGCCTCGGCGCCGCAACGGCGGCCGCGCTGGCCGCCGCTGGGGCGCAGGTCGTCGGGATCGATTTGCCCGCGGCTTGGCAGCGGGCAGGGCAACCAGGACCGGGCATCACGCCGTCTCCTGGTGACGTCACCAGTGCGGCCGATGTCGCTGACGCGGTGGCCACCGCATCCGGGTTGGCGCCGCTCCGGCTGGCCGTGAACTGCGCGGGCATCGGCACCGCCGGGCGGATCCTCTCCCGGCACGGCGTGCACGACCTCGACACCTTCACCCGGGTGGTGACGGTCAACCTGATCGGCACGTTCAACGTGCTGCGGCTCGCGGCGGAGGGCATCGCCGCCACCGAGCCCGTCGACGACCAGGGCCAACGCGGGCTGATCGTGAACACCGCATCGGTCGCCGCGTTCGACGGGCAGATCGGGCAGATCGCGTACTCGGCGTCCAAGGGTGGCGTGGTCGGGATGACGTTGCCGGCGGCCCGCGACCTCGCCCAATTCGGCATCAGGGTGATGACGATCGCGCCGGGCATCCTGGACACCCCGATGCTGGCCGGCGTCACCCCGGAGATCTACGCCGCACTGTCGGCCAGCGTCCCGTTCCCGTCCCGGCTGGGTCGACCGGACGAATACGCCGCACTGGTGCTCTCCATTGCCGCGCAGGACTATCTGAACGGCGAGGTGATCCGGCTGGACGGCTCCCTGCGGATGGCGCCGCGCTAGGTCGGACCCGACGAAGGAGGGGCCGCCGATCCGACGCAGGTCAGCGAGTGCCCTCGTGTTCACTCGAGGTCGGCCACCGTCGGCAGTTCGGCCAGATGATCGGTGATCCAGCTGCGGAGCGCGAGGGTCGCCCGGACGTCATCCTCGTTGTAGCGAATCACCCTGTCCGCCATCGGGTTCGACGCTGCGAGCGGCCGATCCCCGGTACCCGTTGCGGCTTCTTCGAGATCGACGGCGGCCCGGTACCAGGCCATCGAGTTCTCCCCGCCGGCCTCCGGGTCCCGCCAGGAAAAGCCGACGGCAGCAGCCAGTTCCTTGAGCCGGAGCGATCCGGGCAGCACGAACTGCCGCTTGATCTCCAGCATCAGGTCAACCCATTGAGCCGAGGCGCAGAAGTCGGCAACGACCCTCGGGTCCGGCACGCCGGTCAGGCCGGAGTAGCGGCGGGCGAGGCCGAGCATCCACCGCTCCTCCGCGGCCTTCGCGTAGCAGAACACGGCGAAGCTGAGTCCCCGGTCCGCGGCCGCCGCCCGTACCTGCATCAGGTAGCCGAAGAAGTTGCCGAACACCTCGCCCTGGGCGGCGGACGGCAACGGCTCCCAGGTGACGAAGGCCCGAAACCCGGCGGGCAGCCCGACATCCGCGCCGGACAGCAGGGCACCCCACAGGTAGGCACCGTCCTCGCCGTAGGACTCCGCGTCCACATCGATCTCGACGTCCGCCCGGCCGATCGACGATCGGGAACTCACCCGGACCAGCGGCGTACCCCGTTGCCAGGCCCGGGCCCGCAACTGCGCCTGCGCCGGACTGATGACCGTCAACGGCAAGGCCCGCAATGCCTCTCGGGTCAGCCCGGCCAGCTCCGGGATGGTGTCGACACCGGCCAGTCGGGCAGTGGCGACGTCGTCGCCGGTCAGCAGCAGCGAGATGTCGCCGGTGGCCGCCAACTCCGCCGAGCACCGGGGCCACCACGGACACCGCCGACACTCCGCGATCCGCGAGGGCAGCGCCAGCGGCGGACCGCCGGCGATCGCCGCAGCGGCAACATCCCACCGGTCGGCGAACCGGGCGTCGTAGTCCGCCAACGACGAGGTACCCGCCGGGCCGCCGAGTTCCAGCCAGACGATCACCGCGCCGTCGTCCTCACCGCCGATGGTGTCCGCCCGGCCGGCGCCATCGGTGGGGCTGCCGCGACCGATGACGCCGCCCCGGGTGGTCGACGACGCCCAGCCGAGGTCCTGCAGTTGCCGGTAGTGGTGCGCCAGGGCCAGCCGATCGGCCCGATTGCGACGGGCCCGGTGCGCCGGGTCGGCGCGCACCTCGCGTCGGCCGCAGCACCGTCGAGCATGTCGCTCCGCCGCCCGTGTCCCGGGTGCGATGTGCGCGGATGATCACCGGCAGGTACCCGTCGCCGGCCCACACCAGCAGGTCGGGTGAGCCGCTTCGGCTTTCGGTCGTCAGGTCCGGCGCGAACACCACAGCCGGCTCGCCGTCAGCGCCGCACGTTGCTGCTCGCCGACGACTCCTGCGCGGCGAGCAACTGCTGGACGATCTGCTCCCGATGCTCGGCCAACTCGTCGTGCGCCCGTTGCACGGCGGCCGAAGCAGGCGTTCGCGGGCCGGGCTCCGCAGCGTCGAGATGGATTCGCCGACGGCACCGGCCGGCCGCGGCGGGCCCGAACCGGATCTTGGGTACGGCAGGTAGCTCCATCGCCACCCAGGGTAGGCGGCCGGGGTGCGGTGACGACCTCCGACGACCACGTCGCGCGGCCCGCCGGCGGGCAGCACCCGCGGAACGGGCCGACCTCGATGCGGCCGCGAATGCCGGCCGACCCCCGGGACCGTGACTCCAGGACGAGAACCCGGCTCCGTCGTCGCCAGGTCCTTGCCGCGGTGTCGTCTGTGCTGGCTGGCGGGCCCTCCTTCGACGGGTCCGGATAGAGTTGCCGTGACCCGGCGGACGCCGGCCCGAGGAGGGAGCAGCGTGGCAATCCGGCGCAAGGCACGCAAGAAGTCCTCGACGGCACCGAAGGCTTCCTCGAGTTCCGACTCGAATTCCAAGACCAGCTCGAAGACCACGTCGAAGACGGCAAGTCGCTCGTCGGGGCTGGTGGCGACCCTGAGCGATCCCAAGACCCTGCGCCGGCTGCTGTTGGCCGCCAAGGTCGTCGGCCCGGTCGTTGCGGCCAGCGCGATGCGGACGTCAACCGGCGTACGCGGCGTGCTGGACGACCGCCGAGCCCGCCAGCTGGGCGTGCCCGTCGAGGACGTCGCCGCCTACAAGGGGCCGGCCGGCACCGTCCAAGCCAGGATCACCGGCCTGACCAAGGCAGTCGGCGACCTTCGTGCCCGCCGCGGAACCGACCCGAAGGTCGCCCGGTTCGCCGATACGGCAACCGCACGGCTGGGTGAGCTGTCCGCCGCCGCCACCGCCACCCTGTCCATGCCGTCCGGCACCCAGCGGGCTGCCCTGCGGGCCGCGTCCGCGGACCTCGACCAACTCGACGCCGAGCTGATGACCTTCCTGGTCGGACCGGCCTTCGGCTGACCTTGAGAGTGATTGGCGGCCCTCCTTCGTCAGCTCGCACTACGCGCTGACCAGGGCTTTTACGAATTGATGACGCTCAGGCAGCTAGTCTGACGCCCGTGCAGGCACCGACGTCAACCGGCTGGCGGATCTTCCGCGCCTCGGTTTTCGCCGTCCTCGCCACCCAGCTCGCCGCGCTCGGTCACGTCATGGGTGGCGGTCAGCTGCCCGATCCGGCGGTCTTGCTCACGATCGCGGTGTTCCTCGGCGGATCGCTGTCCGGGTTGGCCACCCGCCGCCGCACCGGCACGCAGATCTTCGCGGTGCTGGCCGCCAGCCAACTCGTCTTTCACATCGCCTTCGCGGTCACCGCGACCCATGCCGGGCACGGCGCGGGCGGCCCGCTCGACGGCCCCCGGATGCTGGCGTTCCACCTGTTCGCGGCGCTCGCCGCTTCCGCCCTGATGGCCGGTGGCGAAAGCACCCTCTTCCGGCTGTTCGCAGCGTTGCACCGGGTGCTCGTCCGGGTTCCGCTGATCCGCCCGGTGGTTCGTCGCACCGGCCTGGACGGCCGTCATCACCGGCGGTTCCGGTGGTCTGCGGTTGCGGTCCGGCGAGCTGTCCCTGGTTTCCCGGCGTGGGCCGCCGATCCCGGCCTGACCGGTCGACGGCCGGCGGTCTGATCCGCCGGCCCTCCTGACGCCTCCCCGCCGTGCCTGCAATCAGGTCCGGCGGGGTCTTGTCTACGCCCGGTCACCCTGTTCCCGCGCCGTGATTCGCCGGCGCGTGGCGTAGTCGACCAAGCCAACTTCACTGACAGCTTCGAAGGATCAATCATGACGTCACACTCTCGCGCGCCCAGATGGCGACGCGTTGTCACCGTGCTCTCCCTTGCCACCGTCGGCCTGCTGGCCGGCGCCGGCATCGCCGCCGCCCACGTCTCCGTCAACCCGTCGGAGGTCGCGGCCGGCGACTTCACCAAGCTCACCTTCCGGGTGCCCAACGAATCCCCCACCGCCGGCACGGTTGCGCTCACCGTGACCATCCCCACCGACCAGCCGTTCGCCTCGGTCTCGGTGAAGCAGATACCGGGCTGGACCGTCGTCCCCACCAAGACGACCCTGCCCGCCCCGGTCACCGAGGGTGACACCACCATCAAGGAGGCCGTCACCTCCATCACCTGGACCGCCGACGCCGGCACCCAGATCAGCCCCGGTGAATTCGGCGAGTTCGACATCTCCGTCGGACCGGTGCCGGACGTGCCGTCGATTGCCTTCAACGCGACCCAGACCTACAGCGACGGCGAGGTCGTCGAATGGAACGAGCCGACCCCGGCCTCCGGTGAGGAGCCGGAGCACCCGGCCCCGACGTTGACCATCGGCGCCGCCGCCGAGGGCGAGGCCGGGCACAGCCACTCCGACGCCGAAGCAGAAGGATCAGTCACCACCCAGGCCGCGGCCGCCGAAACCACCGCGTCGGTGGCGGCTGCCGCCAGCACCTCGACCGACCACGACAGCAGTTCGGCTCCGACGATCATCGCGGTCATTAGTCTGGTGGTCGCTGCGGCCGCGTTGCTGGTCGCCGCGGTGGCACTTCGCCGGCGTCCGGCCGGTACTCGAGAGGGATGACCATGACGACCCCCGCCGCAGCGGACAGCACCCGGTCCCGGACCCGCCAGCCGCACCGGCTGTTGACCCGGCTCATCGTGCTCGTTCTGCTGACGCTGGCGGCGGGGGTCGGCCTGGCCGGTCCCGCTTCCGCGCACAACGTGTTGACCAGCAGCGACCCGACCGACGGGTCGACGCTGCAAACCGCCCCGACCACCGTGCGGTTGACGTTCGACCAGCCGGTGCAGAACTTCGAACCGGTGGTCACCGTCATCGGCCCGGACGGCCAGCGTTACGAGTCGGGCTCCCCGCAGGTGGACAGCACGGTCGTCACCGCCGACGTCAACCCGCTGCCGGCGGCCGGCGCCTACACGATTGCCTACCGGGTCGTCTCCGCGGACGGGCACCCGGTGCAGGGGGAGATCAAGTTCTCGTTGGCGGAGGGAGCCGCGAGTGGCGGCTCCCCGGCGGCAGAATCCCCGGGCTCGGCGCCGGCGGGTCAGTCGTCAGCGGCAGATGATGTGGCAACCGCTCCGTTGACCAGCACAACGACCGTTGCGGTCGCGCCGACTGCCTCGTCGTCCGGGCTGTCCGGCTGGGTGTGGGCAGCCATCGTGGTGGCCGCCATCCTGGTCGCCGCGGCCATCGTGGTGATCCTGCGGCGGCCTCGGCAGCCGGAGTAGCTCGCCGCCAAGGACCGGCGGCCTCGGCAGCCGGAGTAGCTCGCCGCCGGGTCCGGGCGGCCGGTTGATCAACGACCGTGGCCCTTTCATGCTGTAGCGCAACGCGAAAAGGCCAAAGACGTTGATCAACAAGGGGTTGGCAGCTCGGACGACCGTCAGACCGGCCCTCGAGGTGAGCCACTCTCATCTTGAGCCGCACGGGTCCGGCTGAGTTGCCCGGCCCCTCCAGGCGGGCCCACAGGCGTGAGGCCCAAACACCGCTTCAGCCGCCCATCACCAGGCAGGTCGACGAGGCGGTGGCGAGCAGGGTGCCGGACGCATCGCGGATGTCGCCTTCGGCGAACGCCGCCCGGCGGCCGGGCTTGGTGACCCAGCCGTGCGCGATGAGTTCGATGCCGCCGTGGATCGGGCGCAGGTAGTTGACCTTGATCTCCAGCGAGGTGTACCCGACTCCGGCCGGCAGGGTCGTGTGCACGGCGCATCCGGCGACCGTGTCCAGCAGCACGCAGGCCAGGCCGCCGTGCACCACGCCGATCGGGTTGTAGGCCGATTCATCCGGTGTGCACCGGAAGACCACGTCGCCGGTCGTCACGGAGTCGATCTCGAAGCGCGAACAGCTCGGCGATCGGCGGCGCGGGTAGCTCCCGACGGGCCAGCTTCTGCATGAACTCCAGTCCGCTGAGGCCCCGGCCGGCCGCGGCGAGCTCATGCGGGTCGTGCCAGGTGATCGTCCGGGATCTGGTCGTCGGCGGGGGTGCTGCCAGGTCGCCGGCGATGTCGATGACGGGAACGTCGTTGCCATCGACGGCTGAGGGATCAACGTCAGGCGAACCGGTTTCAGGCATGCGGCGATGTTAGTTGGCGTTCACCGGGCGACCGGGAGTGGCTCCGCTCCGGTCAACCGGGTCGGACTCCTGCCACAGCCATTCCGCGTCCGCTGCGTTGGTCATGGCAGCCGTGAGTTTCGCGGCGTGCGGGGTGCCCCTGGTCAAGAACCGCGGCCCGACCAGCTCGCCACCCGAGACCTGCGGGGCCGTCGCGGCATAGACCTGTGAGGTTGCGCCCGCCCGGGGCGAGGATCCCAGGATCGCGGTCGCCCGGCGGCCGAGGCGAACCGTGAGGCCAGGCTCGTCGCCCGGCTGTTCGACGGCTGGTTGTTCGACGGCTGGCTGTTCGACGGCGGTGGCCGACCATCCGGGGTGCGCCAGCACCGATGCCACCGGCGATCCGGCCGTCCGCAACCGCCGGTCCAGTTCCTCCGCGAACAACGCCACCGCCAACTTCGACTGCGAATAGGCGCGCATCGGGGTGTACTTGCCGGCCAATCCGAGGCCGTGATCCAGGCTGCGGGACCGACGGGCCGCGATCGAGGTCACCGATACCACCCGTCCCGCCTCTGCTCGCTGCAGCGCCGGCAACAGCCCTGCGGTGAGGGCGAAATGACCGAGATGGTTGACGCCCATCTGCGACTCGAAACCGTCCCGGGTCAACTCGCGCCGCGGCACCAGCATCAACCCGGCGTTGTTCACCAGCAGGTCGAGCGGACCGGTCGCGGCCTGCTCTGCGGCGAACTCGCGGACCGAAGACAGATCGGCCAGATCCAGATGCAGGACGCGCAGTTTCGGCTCGTCGACGCGATCGCGGATGCGCTGGGCGGCATCCTGCCCGCGGTCCAGGTCGCGGACCGCCATGATCACCTCGGCGCCGGCGCCGGCCAGCGCCAGAGACGTCTGAAAGCCGAGTCCGGTGTTGGCACCCGTCACCACTGCCCGACGGCCGTACTGATCCGTGACACCCAGGCTGTGCCAGCCCTTCACGAACCCTCCTGCATCGGCATGATCACTTCGCGGACGATCAACATGATCGCGGCGGCGACCGGCACCGCAAGGATCGCGCCGGTGACGCCGAGCAGGGCAGCACCGATCAGGATCGCCACCACGACAGCACCGGTGGAGATGTCGACGGTGCGCCGCATCACCCGCGGGTACAGCCAGTAGGCCTCGAACATGTGCTGCAGCAGGTAGAAGACGCCGGCGATGATGCCGATCGCGACACCCTGGGTGAAACCGATCAGCGTCATCCCGACGCCGACCGTGATCGGCCCGACGACCGGAATGAAGTCCAGGACGGCAGCCGCGAGGCCGATCGCCCACGGATAGGGCAGGCCGATGATCGCGGCGAAGGTGCCGGCCACGAGCCCGGCCTGAATGGCGATGATGGTGGCCCCGGACAGGTAGCCGCCCATCTGCTTGAGCACCCGGTCACCCAGATCGGAAACCCGCACCCGTCTCGAAGCGGGTACCAGTCGATACCCGGCCGCCTTGATTTTCGGGAAGCCGGACAGCAGGTACAGCGTCAGCACCAGGATGATCAGCAGATCGAGTGCCACCGAGGCCACGGTCGCGGTCGCCGTCAACAGACCGCTGGCCGCTCCGCTGCCCAGCGTCTGCACGATGTTCGAGTTCCGGATCGCGTTGAGAATGCCGAACTTCGTGTCCAGGTCGCGGATGCTCGAGTTGTTCTGCAGATCGGTGATCAATTGCGGCACGGTCGCGGCGAACGAACCGACCTCGTTGACGATCGGCGGGATGATCGCGTAAATGGCCGCACCGATGACGACCAGCAGGCCGATGAAGACGATGGCCACGCCGGATCCGCGCCGCATCCCGCGCTTGGTGATCAGGTTGACCAGCGGATCAAGGCCGATGGCCAGCAGCATCGCAATGGCGATCAGGATCAGGGTGTCCCGGATGGTGTCCAGCACCAGGTAGGTGACGTAGGCGATCAGGACGCCGAAGCCACCGAAGAAGCCCCAATGGAAGGCAGAGCGCCTGGGCGGTTCCTTGGTTCCCGACTGACCGGCAGCGGCGGCCTGGGCCGCCTGAGCGCTCGCGGTGGCGGCCGCAGCAGCGGCTTCACTGGCGCGCACCGCACGCTCGGACATCATCCGGCCGGTCATGGTGCTGACGGCGGCCCGTAGCCGGGCCCGGCTCCGACCGTGCTGATCGGTCGAGCCATCGCCGGCACCGTTCACGCCGCCCGATCGATCACCGGCGGCATCGTCGCGATCGAACTCATCCATGGCATGGTCGAGCGCGGCGTCCCACTCCGCGCCCGCGGCGTCGTCGGACGGCACTCCGCCGCCGGGTATGGCATTGCCGAAGGGCGCCGATCCGACGTCAGCCGGCGGACCCGCAGGCACTGGCCGACCCACCGGCCGGGCGGGATCGCCCGCACCGTTCTGGGTCGGCTCGGTCATGCGTCGGCGACGAGATCTTCGTAGCCCGGCTGGTACTCGTTGATCCACCAGGACACGTACGGGCAGGTCGGAATCACCTTGACGCCCTCGGCGCGCGCGGTGTCCAACACCCCCCGGACCAGGTCGGACGCGACGCCATAACCGCGCGACGCCGGTTCGGTGTACGTGTGGACGATGTTCCAGACGCCGGGCAGCTTCCGGTAGTCCAACACTGCGACCTCACGGCCGTCGACGAGCAGCCGGAACCGGCCGTGCCCCTCGAGGTGTTCGACGACATGGGTGCGGGTCGGGCCCGCGCCCAGTGGTTCCAGCTCGGAGAGATCCGGCGTCCCGGCCTGCGTGCTCTGATCGGACATTCCCGACCCCTTCTGCGGTGGTTTGGCAGCGAACGCTCGCGACCTCCCGAATCGTGGCACACCTTGGCCGCCGATGTCGCCGAGGGTGCTGATGGGGGTGCTGGCGAACGCCTACCGATGCTGGGTTCCGGTCGTCATGGGGCAATTGCCGCTGTTCCGCACGCACCGGGTGGTCAGTTGTCCGCTACCGGCCGAACGAACATTGTTCGCCCCGTTCCCGGTGACGCACCCGCGAACGCCGGCCCGGTTCGGCTCCACGACGGCTCTGTCCAGTTCGGCCCGGCATCGTCGACCTCCCAGCCGGCGGCCGGCAATTCGGCCGGCGCGGTTCTCGGGCTCATCGGCGGACGGGCGGCCTTGGCCAGGTAGAGCGCGTCGTCCGCGCGGTGCAGCAGGTTCAGCGGGTCGACGCCCCGGTCGTTCGCGACGGCCGACCCGATGGAGACACCGACCAGGACCGGCCTGCCCTGGACCTGGATCGGCCGGGCGACCGCTCCCCTGATCCGATCGGCCACTTCCTTGACACTGCGTTGGGAGACGCCGCCGGCCAGCAGGATCGCGAACTCGTCGCCGCCGAACCTGGCCACCAGATCGGAGGACCTGGTCGATTCCTCCAGCCGCCGCGCGACCTCCACCAGCACATGGTCGCCGGCCAGGTGCCCGTGGTTGTCGTTGACCTCCTTGAACCTGTCCAGGTCGACCAGCAACAGGGTGACGGCGTCGTCCGGGGTGCGGATCTGCCCGAGCCCGCTCCGCAGCCGCGCCAGCAGGGTCGCCCGGTTGGCCACTGACGTCAGCGGGTCGGTGCCGGCCAGCGTCGTTCGGGACGACACGGCACTCAGTCCGGACTGCGCCGCCACCATTGCCAACGCCAACAGCGGCAGCAGTGCCGGTTCCTCCTGGGCAAGCACCGCCGGGATCGGGGCGGTCAACGCGAGCGAGGCGACAGCGATCTGGCTTCGCCAATCGACGAAGTACACCCGCCAGGTGGTGGCCCCGGCCAATTTCATCGACGTCCCGACGAGCACCACGTTCAGACCTTCGATGACGACGCCGAGCGCGATCGTCACCGGCACCATGACAGCGGACGGCATCGGCGCGGTCCAGTCAAACGATCCGGTGATCAACGCCATGCACGCCCGCGGCCGCCGCTCCCTGCAGCCCCCATAGCGCTCCGTTCAACAGCACCCGCCACCAGCGTTTGCGCAGCACCAGCGTCATCGCGCAGCCGGCGACGATGAAGACGACCGCAGCATGCGGACCGAAGACCATCAACGCGGCGATCGACAGCGGCGTCGACAGGATGAAGTCGTCCAGCGGGTAGGAGTCCCGCATCCACGGCAACGCCGGGTAGAGATCAGCGAGCAGGATCAGCGCGATCAGCAGCAGCGCTCCCGGCTGCGTCAGGATCGTCGACAGGTCCGGGCCGGGCGCGAACAGGTGCAGTGCGATGAACGCGCTCACCGCGGCAAGGTGCATCCACCCAACCACCAGCGGAAGACGAGCGGCGTCTGCCGCAGCGGCAATGCCATCGGGTTCGTCTGGTCGTTCGCGCCGGCAACGTGGGCTGACCTGGTCTGGGCGGCGTTGATCCGAGTCGTGTTGATCTGAGTCGTGTTGGTCTGGCTGGTGTTGGTCTGAGCTGCTGTTGGTCTGAGTCGTGTCGGTCTGGCTGGTGTCGACCTGGCTGGTGTTGATCTTGGTCGGGTCCGTCACAACAGTGCCGCCATCCGCCCGGACGCTGCCCGGCGTGCCGGCCATCGAGACCCCCAACGATGGCGACGTTGACCAATGCACGCCGGGCCAGCCGGCGGCGGGCGCCGTGGCCGAGCCCTGGACCGTCGTGCTCCAGATCGGCGCACGCCAGAACCCGCCCCGCGCCGCGGGGTGGTGGCTCGGCGGCTGCCCGGCGACCGGGGTCGACCCGCCCCACTGCGGCTCCGCCTGCTGGCCACGCTTGGCCCGGTACATGTCGCGATCGGCCGCCTCGACCAACCCGAGCACATCAGCACCCGGGTCGGTGGCCACCGCGATGCCAACGGAACCGCCGACGACGACCCTGATATCGCCCGCCGCGACGGGCTCGGCCAGCGAGGCACGGAACACCTCGGCGGCAGCTGTGGCCTGCGCACGATCGGCTCCCGGGCCGAGGACGACCGCAAACTCGTCACCGCCGTACCGCGCAACCAGGTCGGCCGGGCCGGCGGCCGCCTGCAAACGGTGGGCGACGACGACGAGCACCTCGTCACCCACCAGGTGTCCATAGGTGTCGTTGACGTCCTTGAACCGGTTGAGGTCGATCAGCAAGCAGGGTGACGGTGCGGTCGATCCCGAGTCTGGCGATCCGCGCGGAGAGCCGCCGGGTCAGGGTCAACCGGTTGGCCAACCCGGTCAGCGGATCCGTCCGGGACGCCGCGGTGCTGCGGAACATGGTGCTGCTCAGGTGGTTCAGCGACACGATGACGATCGACATCGACGGCAGCGCCCATGGTCCGTCCAGCGCCAGGACGGCCAGCAGCGGTGCGGTGATCAGGCTGATCCCCCAGATGCGCACGCTCTTGCCGAACCGCTCCCGCTGGACCCGCCAGGTCGACAACCGCAACTGGGTCAGCGCCAGGCCGATCAACACCGAGTACAGGACGACAACCACGACGGCCAACGCCAGGCCCCACAGGGCAAGCACCCAGGGTCCCGGCGGCATCACCGGGTCGACGATCTCCGCCAACCCGGAGAATCCCGCCATGGCGAGGCCGATCAACCCGAAGATCACCATGTTCAACGCCGGCTGCCACCACCGACCCGAGCGCCGGGACAACGCGGCCGTCAGCCCGCTGATCAGGAAAAGGAAGGACGCACTCGGCCCGTAGGCCAGCACTGCCGCCAACGACATGGACGCCGACCAGGCAAAGGTGACGCTCGCCCGAACGTCCTTCATCGACGGCACGAGCGGATACAAATCGGCCAGCAGCACCAGACCGGCAAGCAGCAGGAACCCAGGTTCTCTGATCAACTCCGCCGGCGTCGGCCCCGACATCTGTTTCAGGACAACCAGATAGCCGAAGGCGACGACCACAGCACCCAATCCGAAAAGCCACCGGAAGCCGGCCGGGGTGCGGCGCAGGGCAGGCGCAAGAAGTATCGACCGCGCCCCGGTGGAAACTGGGCCCGGGCCGACGGGCGTGGTGCTGGTCTGCACGATGATCCGCCCTCCCCTGCGTCCTGTGCTGAGAAAAAGGCTACCCGCGCTAAACACGCCGTACGGGCACCGAAAGGGTGATATCCGTAGCGAGTCAGTCACTTTCTGCGATTTCATTCGCCCAGTAAGGTAGGAATCGGGCAGTAGGTTACTGGCAGATTTCACGATTGCGTGACCGGGCAACAACATCTGGTAATCGCGGGAAGCCGGGCCGAAGCCCAAGGCAAGTCGGACAACCCAACCGGGTGGGATATGGCAGGGTCGTGCATATGGCGGACGCAGACATCATCGTCGTCGGAGCTGGGCTTGCCGGGCTGGTGGCCGCCGCTGAGGCCGCCGATGCGGGGCGCAGCGTCATTGTTCTCGACCAGGAGGGCGCCGCCAGCCTCGGCGGTCAGGCCTGGTGGTCGCTCGGCGGACTCTTTCTGGTCGACACCCCCGAACAACGGCACCTCGGCGTCAAGGACTCCGCTGAGCTGGCCCTCGCCGACTGGCTGGGATCAGCGGGGTTCGATCGCCCGGAGGATCACTGGCCGCGGGAATGGGCAAAGGCCTACGTCGAGTTCGCCGCCGGCGAGAAGCGCAGCTGGCTCAAGGAGCAGGGCATCGCCCTGTTCCCGATCCCGGGCTGGGCCGAACGTGGCGGGCTATCAGGTCGGCGAGCACGGCAACTCGGTGCCGCGCTTCCACCTGGTCTGGGGCTCGGGCCCCGGGGTGCTGCTGCCGTTCGTCCGCCGCGTCACCGAGCATGTTCGGTCCGGCCGAGTGCAGCTGAAGTACCGCCACCGGGTCACCGAGTTGGTCCGGGACGGCGACGCCGTCACCGGGGTCAGCGGCGAGATCCTGGCACCGACCACCGTCGAACGCGGCGCACCGTCTTCCCGGGACGTGGTGGGCGGGTTCACCCTCGGCGGCGCCGCCATCATCGTGACGTCGGGTGGCGTCGGCGGTAACCACGACCTGGTGCGGCGGAACTGGCCGGGCGGGCCGGACGCAGCCCCGGCCGAGATGCTCAGCGGTGTCCCGGATTCCACCGACGGCCTGATGCAGGGCGTGGCCGCAAGGGCCGGTGGGCGGATCATCAACCCCGACCGGATGTGGCACTACCCGGAGGGCGTCGTCAATCACTCCCCGGTCTGGACCGGCCACGGCATCCGCATCCTGTCCGGTCCGAGCCCGCTGTGGTTGGACGCGTTCGGTGCACGCCTGCCGACACCGTTGTTCCCGGGGTTCGACGCCCTCGGCGCGCTGCGGCACGTCGTCGCGACCGGCCGGTCGCACTCCTGGTTCGTGTTGGACTCGAAAACCATCGGGCCGGAATTCAACCTGTCCGGTTCCGAGCAGAACCCCGACTTCACCCAGAAGTCCGTCAAACTGCTGCTGACCAAACGCGCCGGCGGCAAGATCACCCCGAATGTGCAGGCATTCCTGGACAAGGGCGTCGACTTCCTGACGGCGCCGACCGTCGGTGAACTCGTGGCGAAGATGAACGCCCTGGTGGGTGAGGACCTGATCGACGCCGATTCCGTCGGGTCGCTGATCGCGCAGCGGGACGGCCAGGTCCGCTCCGGGCTCGGCAAAGACGCGCAGGTGACCGCCACCGTCGCGGCGCGAAAGTACTTCGGCGACAAGCGGATGCGGACGGCTGTACCCCACGAGATGCTCGCCGCGGATGCGGGCCCGCTGATCGCGGTGCGGCTGCACATCATCACCCGCAAGACCCTCGGCGGGCTGGAAACCGATCTGTCGGCAAGGGCTTTGGGTGTCAACGGGCAGCCAGTGCCCGGCCTGTATGCCGCCGGCGAGGTCGCCGGGTTCGGCGGCGGCGGGATGCATGGCTACCGAGCGTTGGAAGGCTCTTTCCTCGGCGGGTGCCTGTTCTCCGGGCGGATCGCCGGTAGGGCCGCGGCCGCTGCTGTGTAAGCGGCGGGGCCTCGCTGGACCTGCGCCGCCGAGGGCACTCCGTAAGGCCCCGGTGCCGAAACGCTGCTCAAGGGGCACATCCCCCGCTCGAGCACGCCCGCAGTCATGCCGAAGCGGGCGCAGCGCCCCATCAGCACCACTTCAGCAGGCCCGCCGCTGCCCCCACCCCGCACAAGAAGGCGTCGCCGCCAAGAGCTGACGAAGCGGACGCCCGTCTCAAAGAGGGTCCTGGCTCCCGAAACGCTCTGGAAGTTTGGCGTGAAGGTCGTACAATTCTCCGATGACTACTATGCCGATGGCCCAGGCCAGGGACCACTTCGCAGAGGTGGTCGAATCCGTACAGAAGACCCACGACCGCGTCACGCTGACCAGGCACGGCCAACCGGCCGCGGTGATCATCGCTGCCGCCGATCTGGACTCGATTCTGGAGACGTTGGACATCCTGTCCACCCCAGGTGCGCTGGACGCAATTCGCGAAGGCGAGGCCGACTCGGCGGCCGGTCGTTTGGTGTCGATGGAGGATATGCGGGCGGCTGTTCGCGACCGGACCACCGGTGCCTGACGAGCCATACCTGATCCGACCAACGGCCCGCGCTCGCCGTGATATTGAACGGCTCCCCGAATCGGCCGCCTGGGCGTGCTTGGAGTTCATCTCCGGCCCGCTGGCAGACAACCCCCAGCGGGTGGGGAAGCCGTTGGGTCCGCCATTCACGGGGCTGCACTCGGCCCGGCGAGGGAGCTACCGCGTGATCTACCGGATCGATGACAACAACCACTCGGTCGAGATCCTGCACATCGACCTTCGCGCCAACGTCTACCGACCCTGATCGGCTGCCCAGCGATTGTTTGACCTGCCGAAACAGCCGCAGCCGCCCCGGTGCTGAAACGCTGCTCAAGGGGGCCACCTCCCGCTTGAGGACCCCCACAGTCGTGCCCAGGTGGGGGCACGCCCCATCAGCAACGCTTGAGCAGGGGGTGGGCAGGCGGGCAGGGGCGGGCAGGGGGCGGGCAGGGCCGGGCGGGCCGGGAAAGGCTCAGGCCAGCAACTGGTGTTCGGCCAGTTCCCGGTACAGCGGGCTGCTGTCGAGGAGTTCGTGATGGGTGCCGACCGCCTGCAGCCGGCCGTCCTCCAGCACCAGGATCTGGTCGGCGTCGACGACGGTGGCCAGCCGGTGCGCGACCAGGATCAGGGTGCGGTCCCGGGAGATCGCGTCGATCGCCAACCGGAGCGCCTGCTCGTTGCGGCCGTCCAGGCTGGCGGTTGGCTCGTCCAACAGCAATACCGCTGGCTGCGACAACAGCGCCCGCGCGATTGCCAGCCGCTGCCGCTCGCCGCCGGACAGCAGAATGCCGTCCTCGCCCACCTGCGCCCCCAGGCCGGCTGCATCCCGGCGCAACACCCCGTCCAGGTTCACTGCGGCCAACACCCGCTCGCAGTCCGCATCCGTTGCTTCCGGCGCGCCGAGCAGCAGGTTGTCCCGGATGGTTCCGGCCAGCACCGGCGAGTCCTGTTCGACATAGCCGAGCGTTGCCCGGGTTTGCGCCCGGGTCATCTCCCGGACGTCCACGCCGCCGAGCCGGATGACACCGCCGGCCGGGTCGTAGAACCGTTCGATCAGCGCGAGAATGGTCGACTTGCCGGCGCCTGACGGCCCGACGATCGCGGTCTTGGTGCCAGTCCGAACGGTGAAGCTGACGTCCCTGAGCACGGCATGCGCGCCGTAGCCGAAGCTGACCTCGCTGAAACTCAGCGCGGCATCACCGGGCCGAAGGACGGACGGCACGACAGCGACGGCTGATGCAGAGGCCCCGTCCTCCTCCGGCAGCGAGGTGATCTCCTGGATGCGGATCACCGCTCCGAGCGCATTCTGCGTCGCGGTATAGGCCTGGAAGACCCGGCCCAACGGCATGATCATCATGAACAGATAGAGGATGAAAGCGACGAGCTCGGCGATCTGCATCGTGCCGTCCGCGACCAGGTAGCCACCGACACCCAGCACGGCAATGAAAGCCCCCTGCATGGCAATCCCGATGATCGGCGCGATCAGGGCCATCACCTTCGCCAGCCGGACACCGGTGCCATAGGCGTTGCCCGCCAAGGCTTCCAGCTCAACCGTCTCGCGCTGCGTGGCGCCGGCCGCACGGATGGTACGGACCCCGGGAATCGCCCTGGCCACGCCGGCCGCGAGCGCCCCGACCTGCGTCTGGGCGGTCAGGGTGAGCTTCTGAATGCGACCACCGAGCCCGATGACGGTGCCGATGGCCACCGCTACCACGATCAGCGTCAGGCCGAGCAACGGCAGGCTGATCAGCGACATGGCGATCACCGAACCGACGAACACCAATGCCCCGGACACCGCGTCCACCAGGCCCGGACGTCACGACCGACCGGAGCAATGTGGTGTCCGAACCGACCCGCGAGACCAGGTCACCGGTGCGCCGGGTGTCGAACTCGTTGATCGGCAACCGCAGCAGCCTGCTCACCAACAGCCGCCGGGTATCCAGCACAACACCCTCGGCGGTGCGCTGCAGCAGAAATTGCTGAATGCCACTGATGACTGCGGTCGCGAGCACCAGCACGACAAGGAGGGTGACGATTCCGGTCAGCGGCTTGGAGTCCTGGACGGAACCGATGACCAGCCCTACGACGGCGGGCTGGGCGACCGACAGCACGGCGCCGACAATCGAGATGCCGGTGACCAGGAGCAACACCGCCCGATGCGGGCGCAGATAAGGCCACAGCAGCGACAGCCGAGCACGGGGCTCGGAGGGGACGTCTGGCTCGGCGACCGAACCGGACCTCGTCGAACCTGCGCCCTTCGAACCGGGTCCCTTCGACCGGTGCCCCCGGCGACGTGGCGGGCTGTCCCCGGCCGGCTGTGCCAGCAGGTCGGCCGGTTCGGTGCTCGTCGCGTTGCTCACCCTTTGCAAGGTAATCGCCGCCACCGACAGTGCGAGATGACTTCTCGACCGGCGTAATCAACGACGTCGGGAAGGTCGACCGGAAGTGGCAGCACGGGACCCGGCGGGATCCCGCAGGTTCGTGAGCGGGGGCAACGAAAGGGCCGTCGGACGCCGAAGGCACGATGGTCGTCATGACCGCATCTGACAAGCCGATCCGCCTCGGCGTCCAACTCCAGCCCCAGCACGCCGACTACCGCGCCATCCGGGACGCAGTACTTCGCGCCGAAGACTTCGGCGTCGACGTCGTCTTCAACTGGGACCACTTCTTCCCACTCAGCGGTGACCCGGAGGGCAAGCATTTCGAGTGCTGGACGATGCTCGGCGCATGGGCGGAGCAGACCGAGCGGGTCGAGATCGGCGCCCTGGTGACCGGTGGCGGTTACCGCAACCCGGACCTGCTCGCGGACATGGCCCGCACCGTCGACCACATCTCCGGTGGCCGGCTCATCCTGGGGATCGGCGGTGGGTGGAAACAGAAGGATTACGACGAGTTCGGGTACGAATTCGGCACCCCTGGCAGCCGACTCAGCCTGCTAGGAAATGAGTACCTGCCACGGATGGCCGCGCGGCTGAAAGTGGGTAACCCGTTGCCGACCCGGCCCATCCCGGTGTTGATCGGCGGCGGCGGGGAGCGCAAAACGCTGCGCTACGTCGCCAACTTCGCGTCCATCTGGCACGCCTTCGGCGACCTGGCGACGATGACCCACAAAACGGCGGTACTGGCCGAGCATTGCAGCGCAATCGGTCGTGATCCAGCCGAGATCGAGCACTCCACCGCCGTTTCCGGCGCCGATACGGCGGCCGCCGATGCGCTGGTCGGGGTGGGCTTCTCGCTGTTCACGATCGGTGTTTCCGGTCCGGACTACGACCTGTCGACCGTGCCGTCCTGGGTCGCGTGGCGCGATGCAAGGAACGAGTCGCGACGCTAGGACGTCACCCGCCGTTCGGGCGAACTTTTCACAATGACGCTACCGACAGTGACCCTTTCCGCACCCGAAACCACCCTTATCAGGCGTCACCGAATCGTCACATCACAGATCGGTATCGAAACTGATGCGAACGGCACCTAGAGCGCATATAACTGCTGTGTGAGTCGTGCGCGCTACCCAGCGCAAGCCTCCGGGGGGATGTACATCTTGTCGGTTTCGGGGACGCGTGCGATTTCATCTGTCGGGGGCCTAACGGCCCGCGGCGGTGAGCAGTCGGCGACCGAACAGAGGACCCACCCATGACGGCAGTACGCGAATCCCGTATCCAGCCGGAAGTGTTCGATGACGACGACATTCTGCTGCCGCTGGCCGAGCATGCCTCCTACGGTGCGCTGCGACTGCCGGATGGCCGGGCAATGGCCTGGACCGAATATGGCAGTGCGCGGGGCCTGCCCTGCCTGCTGATTCCGGACACCGGATCATCGCGGCTGGCACCAGGCTGGTTGTTGCACGACAGCGCACTACCGGCCGCGATCCGACTGCTGGCCATCGACCGCCCCGGGATCGGGGTATCGGACCCCATCGGCTTCGGTGGCACCGAACAACCGGCAGAAGACCTGCGCCGGATGGTGGAGACCCTTGCCGTCGGTCGGGTCGCCGTCATCGGCATCGGTCAGGGCGCTGACGACGCGTTCGCCTTCGCCGCCAGGTACCCGGCACTGGTGACCTCGGTGTCTGCGGTCTCGGTCCGGCTGCCGATCGACACATCGGTCCGTCGCGGGATCATGCACCCCTTCGCCCGCCGTCATGCCAAGAACTGGGCCGGGCCGCTTGCCTCATGGATCGAGGCGGCAGGTAAGGATGCTGACCTGACGCAGGAAGCCACCTGGTCTCGGATGCTCGACCGGCTCGACGTGATTTCCGCCCAGGTGCTGGGCGATCGCTGGCAGGAGGCCGACTTCCGCGAGGCGGTCGCCGCGGACTCCGCGCAGATCAACCCGGCGTGGACCGCCCCCTCCCGGCCGGCCGGACCGGCGCAATGGGTGCTCGACCCGACCGCGGTGCGGGTACCGGTGCAGGTCTGGCACGGCAAGCATGAGACGGGTACCACACTGACCGCGGTACAGGAGTTCGCCGAATCCCGGTCCAGCTGGACGGTGCGGTCAACAGCCGGCAGCTCCGCGATCCTCGGCGCCTGGACTGGGATTCTGGCCGGCGCCGCACAGTCGTTCCCCGGCGTCCCAGCCGCCTGACAGTCGGTACGGGGTCCGGCGGCCCTCGCCGCCGCACAGTCGTTCCCCGGCGTCGCCCAGCCGCCTGAGGCTGCCGCGGGCGGCCAGTCGGCGCCTGCTTTGACGGTCTCAGCGGTCGAGGCATCCTCGGTGCGTCAGGCATTTGAACTGAACGCCCGCAACGTTCGTGTTAGGGCCATGGCGGAGAGAACTGACGCGCGGTGCTAGCTGCCCGCAGGCCATCGAGATTTGCGGGGACCTGACATGAAACAGGATGAGCGCGTTCCGTTCGACCAGGCCCTCGAGCGAGCCCGCATGTCGGCCTACGCCCCTGGTGAGTTCGTCGGCCAAGAGAGCTTCATGCTGGCCAGCGAGATCCTGTCGTTGGCCGTCCGAGCCGGCATCGGCCCCGGCGTCTCGGTGCTCGACCTGTGCTGTGGAGTGGCCGGACCCGGTCGGTTCATCACCTCGCAACTCGGCTGCACCTACCTCGGCCTTGACTCGAGCGCCAGTGCGGTTGCGCTGGCCCGGCAACGGGCCCGAAACCTGTCCTGTCGGTTCGAGGTCGGTCTGGTACCACCGGTGCCGCCCGGGCCGTTCGACGTGGTGCTGCTCCTGGAGACCCTGCTCGCCTTCCCCGACAAGGACCCGCTGCTGCGCGGGATCGCCTCGGCGCTGACCGCCGGTGGGCGCTTTGCCTTCACCGTGGAAGAGGGCTCCGCGATGACAGAGGCGGAGAAGGCCGCCATGCCCGATGCCGAGACCGTGTGGCTGGTCCCTTTGCCGGAACTGCTCGCCGGCCTGGAGCACGTCGGGCTGCAGCCGCGCTGGGTGGAGGAGTGCAGTGCATCCCATCAGGCGATGGTCGACGCTTTGATCGGCGCCTTCGTGGCCGAGCGATCGGCCATCACCGCCCGGATCGGGAGTCGCGCGCTGGACGAACTGCTGGCTGCCCACCAGCTGTGGAGTGACTGGTTGCGGGAGGGGCGGGTCCGCAAGTTCGCCATCGTCGCGGAGAAGACCGAGGGCTGGCTCAGCTAGCGGAGTGCCGTCAGCCGACGGCGAGCCCAACGGCAGGAACTGCGTCGACCGCCGGCAACTGGTGGGTCCGGATCAGCTCGGCGTACCACTTCGCGGAGTCCTTGATGGTCCGCTGCTGGGTGTCGTAGTCGACCCGGATGATGCCGAACCGGCGGTCGAAACCCCAGGCCCACTCGAAGTTGTCCAACAGCGACCACAGGAAGTACCCGCGGACGTCGACCCCGGCGTCGAGGGCGCGGCCAACGGCGTCGATGTGGCCGTGCAGGTACGAGACGCGGTCCGCGTCATGCACCTCGCCGTCCTCGGACACCGTGTCGTAGAACGCGGCACCGTTTTCGGTGACCATCAGCGGCAGGGTGGGATACCTGGCGCCGATGTCGGTGAGCAGTTCCTCCATGCCGGACGGGTCGATGTTCCAGCCCATCGCGGTGTACGGGCCGGGCTGCTCCAGGAACTCGACGTCGTCCGCACCGACCCAGGGACTGCCGTCCCCGTCACCGTGCCCGTCGGCCTGCGACTTCGGGCCGACTCCGGAATAGTGCCGGGCCCGCGAGGTCGAGTAGTAGTTGATGCCGAGGACACTGAGCGGGATCGCGCTCGTTGCCTCGTCGCCGTCCTTGACGAACGACCAGTCGGTGACGGATGCGGTGTCCGCCAACAGATCCGCCGGGTAGGCGCCGTCCAGCATCGGGCCGAGGAACACCCGGTTGCCGACCGCGTCGATCTTCCGGACGGCGTCCAGATCCGCTGCCGATGACGGG
>CAVOJB010000007.1:0-553087 GCA_963696175.1 uncultured Actinomycetota bacterium | reverse complement strand
GGACAGCCATTCCGGTCGCAGTGAGCCACCCGAAGAACGCTGACCCGACCTTGATCCCGCCGAAGCGTTCCCGTTGCCGGGCAACGATGCTCGCCCGATCGGTCACCACCGGTGCCGGGTGCTCCGGGATTGGGCGGTCGACGGCCGGCTCCTCCGACGCGGGGTACGCCATGTTCACATCCGGGAGATCGTCGTCCCGGGCGGGCACCGCTGCGAACCGGTGCCGGCATCGGGTGCGCTACGTGGTTCGTTCTCCCACCGATGATCGTCGCCGTTCAGCGGGGCAATTGGTGTAGTCATCGTGCCGATGTTCTCACTGGAACCGAAGTGTGCGTGGGGATCTGGCCAGATCATGCGAAGTGAGATGGCCGCGGCACCAACCGTTGCCGCTCGGCCGTGTCGGTTAGTTGTCGAGTGCGGGTAGCAGCTGGGCGGCCCGTTGCTGCTCGCCTTGCTGCGCGCCCAGCACGATCAGCACCGCGGTCACCCCGGGGTGACCCACTGCGCGATACGGAGTCGCTGCGTCGCCGCCGCTATCTCTGGTGGGGTCGACTCGGAGGGGATGTTGCCGCCCTCCGCGGGGGCCTTTCCGACCTTGGCGACCTGGCCGAACTGCCAGCCACTGAACGCGGTACTGGCCAGAGGGACGCCACCCGCGCCCGGTCGGTGGGATCGGTGACATCGTTCGCGGCCCCAATTGAGCCCGACCGCGTCCATCAGGGCGCCGCCGAACCAGGCGGCCAGACCAATGTCATGCAAACTGTGGACCACGGTATTGCGTGAACTCACGGACGTACTCCAACCAGTCGAGACATGTGGGCTTCAGATTTGTTGGCCACCTAAACCGCCTTGTTGACCCGGAAGGTGCTGCTGCGTCCGTCATCTCATCAAGGCGCAGCAGGAACCTGGTGCTGGGAAGGCATTCAGGCTGCGTTCGACGATTCAAGGCCCGAGGATGTCCCTGACGCCGGCACCGTTCCTTTCATTCTCCGGCTTGAGGTCGGCCTCTGACCTGACCAGAACCGGTCCTAGTGTCGACGCCGGGCTGTGGTCGCCGGCAGTTTCGTCCGGCGACTTCTTGACCTGGCCCACCGCTCGGGCGCTACCGGGTTTGATCCTGTCGCCCATCACCATCACGGTTCCTTCCCGTGGTAACGGCCGGTTACTGCCGCCTATTCGCGGGCCGGGTGTCGGCGTCGACGGTGGCGTCGTCGAATTCGATTTGTTCCTTACGGACCGCTTCGGTGACTTCCTGCTGCTCGGTGACGGTCTCGGTGTCGAGACGCACCTTCTCCACCGGCACGGTTTCCTTGTTCACCACGACGCGTTCCTCGGTCAGCACCACATCCGCCATCGTGCCAGGTTGGCTTTCACGCAGCCGGATGCTGGGCGAGGTCTGAGAAGCAGAGGCCAGGGGAACCCGCTGAGACTGGTACCACTACGCCAAATATTGGGGATAGTGAACCGCAGCGTAGCGCGCAATGATGGGTCAGTTTTCGGGGTGAGCCTATGCTGCTGAAGGGACATTGTGATTCGGGTATTGATTGTTGACGACCACGATTTCGTCCGGGCCGGGCTGATCGACCTTCTCGGCGACGCCGAAGGGATCGTTGTAGTCGGGGAATGCGCAGACGGGGCGGAGGTGCCCGACGTCGCTCCGTGGGTGCAACCCGACGTGGTCCTGATGGACGTTCAGATGCCACGGGTCAGCGGGCCTGACGCCACCCGCACTCTGCTGACCCGGCAACCGACTGTCCGGGTGTTGATGGTCAGCGCTTCGATCGGTTCGCGTGTCCTTGCCGAAGCGGCGGCAGCGGGCGCCTCGGGATACCTCATCAAGGGCGGCGACGGGCACGCGCTCGTCGCCGCGGTCCGGGCTGTCGCCGACGGCGGAACCGCTTGGCCCAGCGATTCAGTGGCGGCAACCCCTTCCTGGGAAGCAGTCGCGCCGAGCACCGGCGCCGCCCTTAGGGAAGAGTCCGGCACTCCCTGGGCGGCGAAGTGACAGTCCGCAGAATCACCCACGGGGTCTGGATCCACGATGGCCAATCCAGCCTCACTACTGTTCCCACGGTGCGGGCCGGGAGCGGGATCATGGTTGGGCTGGGGCGGGATAGGACGCGTACGAGACGGCCGAAGGAATGGCCGGGCCGGCTTGCGAGTGATTCAACGCGAGCATCGGGGTGCGCGTCGGAGGGTGGGCTGCGGTGACTGACCATTCTTCGGGCGCGGCAGCGGAGTCGTCGATCATCCCGCTGCAGGGCGGCGGTTTGCGGGCCTTCCTGGGCGTGGCTTTTGAGCGGTCGACACTGGCAATGATGCTCATCGATCGTAGGGAAAGGATTCGATGCGCGAACGATGCCGCCGCGGAAATGCTCGATGCGGACGATTTGCCCGGGCGGTCGGTCCGCGATTTCCGTGTCGCTGACCGCGCTGCCGAAGCCGACCAGGATGCGACGGCGTTGGTGGCCGGCGAGTTGGATCAACTGGAACGCGCCGTCGTGATCAGGTCCGCTTCCGGGCAGGCGTTTGCAGACGATGATGCGCGTCGATGCCGTCATCCTCCCTGACGGGGAGCGTTCATTCCTGGTGCAGTTGCGTGATGTCACAACGGCTCTGGCGCACGAGACCGCCCGTGCCGACAGCGAACTGCGATATCGGGAGCTGATCAACAACCTGCCGGGCATGAGTGTGCTGATGTTCGACCGCGACCTTCGACTGCTGATCGCCGGTGGTGAAGTGCTCGAACGAAGCGGCCTCGACACCGGCACTTTGCCCGGCCGGTTGATCGCCGAGGTTTTCCCCGCACCGGCGATGGCGCTGCTGGAAGATCCCTACCGGGCGGCGTTGACCGGCGAGGAAAGGGATTTCGAGTACAGCAGCCCGATCGACGGCAGGCAGTATCGGATGCGGGTCCGCCCCGTTGCGTCCATCGACGGCGCCATCATCGGTGGTCTCGCGCTGAGCGAGGACGTGACCGCCGACCGGGCCCGCCGGACCCTCCTCGAGCAGGTGCAACGCCTCAGCAATGTCGGCACCCTTTCCTACGACAGCGTCCGCGGTTGGGTGATCGACGATGAATTGATCAGATTGCTGGGTGTCGATTCCGCCGACGACGCCGTGCGCTCGATGGACACCCTGGTGCTGCCCGAGGACCGGGAGCCGACCAGGGCGGCTTACCGCCGGGTGATGCAGTCCGGCGGCCGGGTCGACCTGCAGTACCGGATGATCCATGGCAAAACCGGTCAGTTGCGGCACGTGATCGGTGCCTTCGAGGCGGTGGTCGACAGCGACGGCACCCTGCTGCGGGCGGTCGCCACCCACGCGGATGTCACCGAGGCGGTGCTGGCGCAGGCCGACAGGGTGGCTCGCAGCGCAGGCCCGGACGGTGCTCCTGCGGCGGGTCAGCGATGCGCTGGCCCAACCGCCCGGTTCCCTTCCGGACATGATGCGGAACATCATGGACGTCGCGTCCGCGGCGCTCGGCGGCGGCACGGTGCTGCGGGTGCTGACCGAGGACGGCCGCGCCGTCGAAACCGACCTCGTCTCCGACAGCGACGAACAGGCGCAGGAACGAATGATCCATTGCCTGGCCGATACCGCACCCACCTTCGATCCCGGATCTGCGGCCCGGGATGCGGGTGGCGACGCCGGGCAGTTGCGCTCCAGTCTGGCCAAACACCGACTGGCGCATCGATTTTCAGCGCCGACTTGGGCTGCCACCCGGGTGCTGACATCGAACACTTCATCTCCGCGCCGGTCCGCCACGACGGTGCCGTGCTCGGCTTTCTGTCGGTCTACCGGCAGCGATCTTGGGGAGCCCTATCAGGTCGGTGATGACGACCTGATCCAGGTCCTCGCCGACCGGCTGGGTTCCGCCATCGCCGAGCACCGCGTCCGGGAACTGCTGGAACGGCACCGCACCGAGGCAATGGCCATCGCCGACCGGCTGCAAGAACTGACCGCCGAACAGCGTGAACTGCTCGACCAGCTGGCCAGCGTCGAGGAACGCGAACGTACCCTGCTCGCCGAGGCCATCCACGACGGCCCCCTGCAGCTCGTGGTGGGCGTCAAGATGCGCATCGACACCATCAGCAGACGCGGCCAGGCGTTCAACAGCGAGGACACCAAACGCCTGGCCGGCACCCTCGAGACCGCCATGCATCAACTGCGGACCCTGATCGTCGCGCTCACCCCGCCCGACCTCAGCGAGGGCCTGGGCATGGCCCTGCGCAACCTGGCCGAGGGCATCTTCATCGGAACCCCCACCCAGGTCACCGTCCGTCGGACCCGCTCACGTCCACCTCACACCCCAGACCAAGGGCAACGCCTACCGGATCCTCCGCGAGGCGATGGTGAATGCCCGCAAACACGCCCGCGCGCAGCATGTCGTGCTCGACCTGCATGAACGCGACAGACACCGTCATCGCTCGGCTCACCGACGACGGCGACGGCGCGGAAAGCCTCGACGCCGGACCCGGGCACCTCGGGATGGCGACCATGCGGGCCCGCACCCGACGCCGAGGGCGGCCGACTGGACATCACCAGCACACCCGGCGACGGCACCACCGTCACCCTCACGTTATCCATAGCAAAGGAGAAATTTCGATAACGACCGAACATCCCACCAGCCGGAACGCAGTCCCAGACAGATCCGAACCGCCGGGCGGAACCAGCGGTCAGCACCTGAGCAATACGAGTGAGACCGGCGGGCCAAACGCCTCCTTGGGGCACTTGTCAAGACCCGGCCACACCGGGATCCCGGGCATTGGCATCGTCCGGTCGGGATCCGATGTCAGCCCGATCCTCTAGGCACAAACCATTTAGCGGTCTCGCGCCCGGTCCTTCGGGCTGAATGTTCCCTCCCCGGATTGGGCGAGAACTCCGGGTTCATCGCCTCGGTAGCCATCATGCCGATCATGGCAAGCACCCTGTAGTGGTGTTCAAACGCAAGAACAGCCTCCGGCCGGCTGGCCCACAGGACCGGGCGGCCCGTTCGCAGCTGCCCCGTGGCGGCGAGCAGGGCTACCGCGAGTCCGGTGACCAGCAGGGTCCCGCCCGCGGTCACGGTGGCGGTTCACCCGGGGGCCGAATGGTGTGCGCGCACCGGATCTGTTCGACGAAACCCGACAGGCTTGTCGGGTCACGCGTCGGGGAGCCGGCCGCCGATGATCACTCGACACGGTCGCGCTAGTGACCCGGTGCCGGGCCGCGACATGCACGGGTGCCGGCCGAACGCCCGGCAAAGCCGTAATAGTCAGCACCGTTGTAGCCGGCCGCGCCGCAGAGGTCCGAACCCTCCGGTGCGCCAACCACGAGACCCCCTCGGCCGACGGCACTCCGGGCAGTGGGACACCATCACGCATCCGGTGACGGTACCCAACTCGCCGAGTTCGACAGACAACCCAGACCGGACGAATGTTCGATTCATGTGCGCGATGTGTTGTTGGAGCAACGCCCAGAGCGATGCTCGCCGTGTGTCTGTGGATGACGCCGACGGCTGGCGAAAATCTCGTCGGACTGCAGCGCACAGCCGTTGATTCCCGGGCCGTCGTGCGGGTGCGGACCGGACCGTCGAGGACTTACCGGCGCACCGAACGGCCCTTCCCCACCTGTATCCAGATCAACAGCACGATGACCGAGCCGATGAACGCGCCTATTATGCCGGCCGGTTGGAGCAAGCCATCCTGCTCATCTTTGTGGAACAGAAGGTAACCCAGGAACTCGCCTACGAAGGACCCGACGACGCCCAACACGATGGTCATCACGATGGACATGTCCTGCCGGCCGGGAACCACCAGGCGGGCCAGGGCGCCTGCGATCAAACCGATGACGATGATGCTGACGATCAGACCTAGCATGATGTGCCTTCCTTCTTTGGGCCGGATCCGGGCTAGTTCAGGTCAGGTTTAATGAATGACGAGTTTCTGACGCGGCACATACGAAACGCCCCGCAGGGTGAACGTTGCCGTTTTACGGACTCGTTTCGTTGACTGGTACAACAAGTGGATGCGGTTCGAGGACTTCGGGCGATTCATGGGCGGTGCCAAGCCGGAATAGGCGCGGAAATCACCGAGGTGGAACGCCGTGGCAAGCCAAGATCCTGTGGCAGGGTGCCGGACCAGCAGACCGCTTGCGCCGCGACTGCCAGGCGACGAACGCTGGTGGATGATGGTCGTGGGCGTCAGCGACGGCCAGGCTTCCCTGCGTCGTGCCGATTGACGGGCATTCGTGGAAAATGGGTTGGAGATCACCCGCTTGACTCGCAGCCACAATTGGCTTGTCAAATCGAATAATGGTGGCTGGGCGGCCTGTAATGGGAAACATGCTGACGCATGAACCGCAAACCGGGTGAGACTACCGAGCAATGGGATAGCCGCGCTGCCGCCCAGTACCGGCACGCTCTGGACGCCCTGGAGGTCGAGTCGAGGCGTCTGGGCCTGGAGGGTTGGCAGTTCGCTCCTGGGACCTACCCGATATTGGACGAGAGGTACGACCAGGCGATGGACGCCCTCTACGCGGCCGACGATGAGCGCATCGACGCGACGCTCGCGCTGCAACATGAGGGTCCTATGGCTGGAGCCGGGCCAGATCCGCCGCCGGAGCCCACACCGTGACAAGGCCCGGGTTGTGGCGTCGCTGCCTTAACTGGGTACTGGATAGCACGGATGCGGGGCCAGGCGCGATCGGGAAGGGACCGTGTAGCGAAATGGTGAATCACGGATTTCCCAGGTCGAGCGTGAGTCGACGGGGCGAAGTTAGCCCCCCGTTGAGCCAATCCGGGTGGGGACCGTGACAGGGGTCGGAGAGGTCATCGCACACCGCTATCGGTTGGTCAACAAGATCGCCATCGGGGGGATGGGCCTCGTGTGGGAGGCATCGGACGAGTTGTTGTTGCGCCGCGTCGCGGTGAAGCAGTTGCTCGCGCAGCCCGGATTCGATGAGCACGAGCTCGTGATTGCCCGGAACCGGGTCATCCGCGAGGCACGGATCACAGCCCGGTTACACCACCCGAACGCCGTGACCTTGTATGACGTCGTCGACCATGCCGGGCATCCCTGCCTCATCATGCAATTCGTTCCCTCGGTGAGTCTGAGTGGCCTTTTGCACGAGCATGGCCCGCTGCCGCGCGCAGTGGTTTCCCGGATAGGCGCTGATGTGGCGTCCGCATTGGTCGCCGCTCACGCGGTCGGCATCGTGCACCGGGACGTCAAACCGGGCAATGTGCTCATCACGGACGACGGTTCGGCCAAACTGACCGACTTCGGCATCTCTCACGCGGTCGGCGACATCACGCTCACGGCAACGGGAATGGTGTCCGGAACACCGGCGTATTTGGCCCCCGAGGTGGCGAGGGGCGGGGCGTCGGGGTTTCCCGCCGATGTGTTCTCCCTGGGTTCCACACTTTACGCCGCCCTCGAGGGGTCGCCTCCGTTCGGGATCGACCCGAATCCGATGGCGATACTGCACCGGGTGGGAACCGGCCGGATCGATCCGCCTCGCCGATCGGGGACTTTGACACCGTTGCTGCTTCGGATGCTCGCCTTCGAGGCAGCCGCACGACCGGTGATGCAGGAAGTGGCCCAAGCCCTGGCCGGGCGGCCCATCGAGGTACTGACACTGCATGACGTGCCACCGACGGCAGTGATCTCCGCGCAAACTATTCGTGAGCCCCCTTCGGCACCGGTCACCACGGAGCCCCAGATGCCGCCCGCGCCAACGAATACCTCACAGTCCCGGGCGGCGCCGACCGACTCCACCCGACGGCGCTGGCCAACAGGCGCGGTCCTGGCCGTCGCCGCCGTAGTGATCGTCGTGCTCAGCCTCATCGGCATGCTTCTGCTCCGAGAGAACAATATTCCACAAGCCGCGGTGGCCACGACATCGGAACCCAGTCAGTCGGTGGACCCCACTTCGACCGGCCCTACCCAATCGTCGACCGAACCATCACCACCAGTCGTCAGCTCCGACCTGGCGCCGTCCGCAGCAACAGCAATCCCCGTCACCTCGCGAGCTGAATCCCTACCACCGGTAGACAGCTCGCCGGCAGCAAATCCCGAACCCACAACCCTCGCGGTAACCGCGACGTCGGAACCCACCATTCCGGTGACAGCCGAACAGCAGGACGCATCACCAGCGTCCTCGGCCTCAGCGGCGGACCTGGCCGCCGCGGTTACGGAGTATTACGCCCTCATGCCGGCCAACACCGGCGAGGGCTGGGCACGGCTGACCAACAGATTCCAGACCGGGATCGCACAGAACCGCGAGTATTACGAAAATTTCTGGGGTGGCATCAACCTCGTCACAGCCACTGATGTCAGCGGCGACCCACCCGACCACGCTGAAGCCACGATCACCTATTATTTCACCGACGGCAGGGTGTCGGTCGAGCGCACCACCTACCAACTGGTCCAGGACGGCCCCATCCTCAAGCTCGACACCTCGGCGGTCCTGAGCAGCGTCACCGGTTAATTGCGATCGCTAACCGGGGGTGGGGTCCGGCGGCGCCACGGCCCCAGCCCGGACGACAAGATTCCACCACCTGGCTGGCAGCGACGTGATATCACCATGCTTGTCGGCCGAGCCAGTGAAACCGCGACGCCTTGAATGTCAGCCCGACCGGTCACCGAGGCTGCCAGGGTGCTGGCCCCCGGGTTCAGCCAGGCGACGGGGTCGATGTGGTTGTCGTCGAGCCAGATCAGCAGGTCAGGTCCAACCACAATGGCCTCGGCGGCTGCGCAGCCGATCAGCCGACACAAAGCTCGGAGCTGATCGTCCGCGGAGTCTGGCAACTCGACCATGACGGCGTCGCCGTCCGGGGCGACGGAAAGCGCAACTACAGTCATATTTTGACCCTCCCACAACTGAACAGCAGCCGGTCGGCGCTGGCCATGCGTCTGAGTTCCGGACTGCCGGCTGGTTGTCCGAGCCGTTGGGCGGTGTGGTTCCGGCGAGATGAGCGAAGGCAATCGGGGTGCACCGGCGCGGTCGTTTGGAGCAGGTTTCCGAGTACCGTTGTTGCGCAGGGCATCCGGGCCCTCCTGACCGACATCGGCGTGTCTTCACTGCCCGCGAGGCCAAGGCGAGGCTGTCGCAACGGCGTGGAAACCGAACTACCCGCCCGCTCGTCGCAGGGAACAACTCGCGCCCGAGTCGACAAACCCGACCGTAGGTCGTCGTCACCCCACGGAGATGGGGTACGGAGAGTTTATGAAGCGGCGGTGGCGGGGTCGGCGAGACGCCCCAGGGGTGGGTGTGGCAACTGTTGTGAAATAGGCAGTCTCGGGCTCGCTGATGTCACCGCAATGGGCGGTAACGTCCATTCCCGTGGGATGCTCCGGAGAGAGAGTTTTGTCCATTGACGGGTGCACGGCAGTCCGGGCTGAGTCGCACGTTGAGGTCTAGTGGATCCGATGGCTATTTTCGCGTCAGGTCGGAGCGCGGTGCAGTCGGTGATCACCGGCCGTCACCGGTGGGGGACACCAGGTTCCACGCGGCGAGGGTTCCGAGGGCCTCGTACACGGCGGGAGGTCGAAGCTGCGTTGCGGCGATCGTCGCCGATCTGACCCCTGAGTCGCCGCGCGACATGATGAATGGTCCAGCCTCAAGGTTTGGGCCGCCACCGCGGTCATGACGGATGACCCCGTGGAGCCGTCACACCCCTTGGACGTCCAGGACGTGTAGGACCGCGTGACCTGATTGGTGGGGCGAACCTTAAGTGCCTACGGTCATCTCAGACTGCCGGTTACTTCCGATGCCGTGGCGGTAGGCGAGGTCTCCGCCGAGATAACCGCTGATCCCGACGAGCCCGAGCGCGGCGACCGAGACCCGGCGACCGAGTTGGCGGCGACCGCTGCCACGCAATCCCACAGAGACCAGGTTCAGGGCGACCGCCGCGTTGTTCAGCGCAGCGTGGACCCCTGTTTCCCGTCGGGCCTGATCACGGGTGTCCACGAACTGGGCGACACCGGTTGCGGCGGCGAGCACGGCGCCGACGATGCCGATCCGGAGTGCCCCGTCGGCCGCGTGCTCGTCCCGCGATCGGCCGGTCCTCGTGCTCTTCAGGTCATACCAACTGCTAACCACCCAGGCGCCGACCGGGACGGTGACCAACACAGGGTGCGCCGGATGCCCGAGCCATGCGTCGCCGCGCAACAGGTACAACATCGGCCGACCGATCACCGTGTCGCTGGCCGCGGCGTAGACGTCCTGCAAACGTTGGGAGATTCTGTCAACACGACCACCCGGTCCGGGAAGGATCCGGTCTAGGAATTCACCGGGCCTGTCCCGTCCCGACACGGGCGATCTTGCGGAGACCTCGCTGCTGTCGGACTTCATCTCTCCAGCCTAACCCCGATCGTGTATCCATTCTTGATCGAGGCTTCAGGATGCGAGATCTGTTGTAATGCACCCCTTTTTGAGCGAGGTGCGACCTGCCAGCGATAGAGGGTGTTCAGTGCGTGACCTGATGCTAGATTAACCTGCCCGTCATGAGCATGCAGTCAAATGACGTGATGACAGATGACGTTCGACGCCGCAGTCGCCTCAGTTATCCCTTCCTGGCCCGGTCCCGCAGGTTTCCGAGCACGACATGTGGCTCGCTCAACTTTTGCTGCTTTCCGGTCTGGATTTAGCTGTACGCCGGGCTCAGTTTGTCATTCGCACAGCCGTTCGGGCCCAAGAACTTGCAACGACGGCTGGGACTGACCCCATCGATGAATTGCTTGATGCGCATAGATTCGCGAGGAACAGAGGCCACCACGGTTCAGATGCCCCACGGCCCAGGGCGCGGCCATGGCCCAGACCACGCGTACAGAATAAGTTCGGCACCCTTCCCACTGCTTGCAGTGGATCCGCCGGTGGCGAATACGGGTTGAAGTGCGAGATGTCCAGCGCCGCATCTTGACGCCACCGGAGGAATGCTCGAACTCTATTCGGTGCGCTGAGCAATCTGTCGACCGATCGGTCCTGAATTCAGAAGTCTTTTCCGGATGATTCGATGATCCAGGGAGATCTTCATAGTTGGCGGGAACTCGGGCTTTGCCGGACACCGTTGGCATCGTCTTGACCAGGGCACTGACCGCGCGCGGTGGGGCCTGGTCGTCGCCACTGCTCAGCTGTCAGCCGAGAGTCGCTTCTCCAGCGGGTCATGGGTCACTGGCTTCTGACGTGGTGAGCCTGACCTGCGGGGCCACGGCCTGTTGCTTGTCCGAAGTCAGCGGTCCCGGCTGGCCGTGCGGTAGCCGCTGCTGGTTGTGTCGTCGTCGAGTTCTACTTGTTCCTTGCGGACCTTACTGCTGACAGTTTGCTCGTCGGTGACGGTTTGGGTGCCTAACCGGACCCGTTCCACCGGCACGGCTTCGGCCGCCACCACCGGGCGTTCCTGCGGCCGGTCCTCTCTTATATCTTCGAACTGTTCGCATAACCACCGGCGCCTGCACTCAGGATCGAATTCAGCACGCGCGGCGAACTCGCCGAGGACTATCGCGTCGTTGGGCTGGTCGAGGGTGCGGATGCCGAGACCTTGGTGGTGATGTTGCAGGCCGCGATGTCGTTCTGCAGGTTGGTCTGGATCGGCTGCAGGCGCCGGATGATGGCGTCGAGCCGTGCGATGTCGAACTGCTTGGCGGCGTCGCCCAACTCGGTGATCGCCTGATAGGCGTCCTGCGAGGCGTTGATCGCCCGAATGCATGCATCGTTGACCGTGATCTGTGCAGTCACGGCCGCGGTTTCGGTGCCCGAGGCGGCGCCGGTCGCCGGGGGTGCGGAGACGGTGGTCGGCGCGGCCGCGGGTAGCCCCGTGGAGTCCTCGCTGAGCAGCGCTATGGCGACGGCGCCCACGCCGATGCCGAGAACGAAGGCGATCCCGGCGAGAATCCAGGCGAAGGGTCCGCCCCTTCGGCGCCGCGCAACCGGCGGCGGTGCTGGTTCGGCCATGTCGAGTCCCTTCCCGCCGCCGGCACCCGCGGTGGTCGTCGGACAGCCTGGTTCGCGAAGCGGGTTCGCGCAAGCCTCCCACCTCGTCCGCCGGGTGGCAGGTGCACGTCCGCCGCCCGGCCGTTTCACCGCGTCGCGTCGAAGCCGGATCGGTCGATGCTGGACTGACCAACCGGTCGACGGGGAATAGTAACCCTTGTGTGCACCGCGGCCAGGGGTAGCGGCGGGCCGACCAGCCTGACGGGTCCGGTCCGATGACAGGCGCGGTCACCTCGGCGTACCGGGCCGTCGTCGTGGCCGGTCGTTGGCTGATCGTGGTCGGTTGGGTCGCGTTGGCCCTGTTGCTGCCGCCGGCGGCGCCGTCGACGGAGGGCACGATCGGCAGTGACGTCGGCACGCTGCTACCGGCGGACAGCGCCGCGGTGGCGGCGCAGCAGCGGTCGCTGGAGAAATTCGTGGTTCCGCTGATCTCCCAGGTCGCGGTCGATCGTGCACGATCCGGCCGGCCTGACCCTGCTGACCCAGGCCGATGTCGCCCTGTGGGCGCTGTCGTTCGTGAAGGCGAACCAGGAGGGACGAACGCCGCCCGGCCCTGGGCAGATCGTCGGGGCCGTGCCCGTTCCTGCGGTCACGCCGGACACCGCGGTGACCTACCTTTACACGTCGCCGGGGACGTCGCCGCAGGACACCGTCGCGCTCGCCAACGGGTACGCGGGCCACTTCGCCAACCAGGCGTCCGTCCAGACGTGGGTGACTGGTGTGCTGCCGGGACAACTGTCCCAGCGGGTGTACCTGTACTCCCGCCTGGACTTCGTGGAGATCGCGACGCTGGTGCTGGTCGCGATCGTGGTCGCCTTCGTGTTCCGCTCGTTCACCGCGCCCCTGGCCGTGCTGGCCGTGGCCGGGCTGGGGTATGTCGTCTCGCTGCGGCTGTTGCGGGTGCTGGCCGACCGGTTGGGTTTCCCGCTTCCGGACGAGCTGCGACCGCTGCTCGCCGCCCTGCTGATCGGCGTGGTCACCGACTACTGCGTGCTGTTCCTGTTCGCGTTCCGCGACCACCTGGTCCGGGGAGCCGGTCGGCACGCCGCGGCGGCCAGGGCAGCGGCGGCGGAGGGACCGATCGTGGCGGTGGCCGGCCTGACCGTCGCCGGCGGCACCGCGGCCCTGCTCGCGGCCACCTTCCCCATCTTCAGGGCCTTCGGCCCCGCGATGGCGGTCACCGTTCTTGTCGGGCTCGCGGTGTCGGTCACGCTGGTTCCCGCCCTGATGGCCATCTTCGGCAGGTGGCTGTTCCTGCCGTGGGATCCCGCGCGCTGGGCGGCGAAACTCAACCGCAGGACCACACGCCGGGCGGGCCTGCTCGTGCGGATCGTCGTCAACCGGGCGGGCGCCGCCGTCGCGGCGCTGCTGGCCGTTGGCGTCCTCGTGGCGGCGGCCGCCCCCATCGTCAACATGAGGCTCGACGCGTCCTTCACCGGTCCGGTGCCCAGGGACGATCCCGTCCGGGAGGGCGCCGACCTGCTCGACGCCTCCGGTGTCGGCGGGATCACCGCGCCCACCGAGATCCTGGTCGAAGGACCGAACATCACCACCCAGCGCGACGCCCTGGACGCCATGCAGGCCGCCATCGCGGACCAGCCCGGAGTCGCCCGCGTGCTCGGGCCCGCGCAGAACCCGTTGCCGGAGGAATACGGCGTGGTGTTGTCGCGTGACGGCACGGCGGCGCGCTACATCGTCGTTTTCGCGGGCGACCCGTTGGGCGGCGAGAGCATCCAGGACCTGGAATCACTGAGCGCCGAGCTGCCGGCGCTCGCCGACGCGGCGGGCCTGCACGACGTCACCATCAGCGTGACCGGACAGACCGCCATCGCCGCCGAACTCGCGGCGATCACGCGACAGAACCTGCTCATCACCCTGCTCGCGGCGTTCGGGATCGAGCTGCTGATCCTGATCGTTTACCTGCGCGCGTTCCTGGCACCACTGCTCCTGCTCGCCTGCAGCGCCCTGGGCGTCGCCGCCGCTCTCGGTCTCACCGTGCTGGTCTTCCAGGACGTCGGCGGCGCCACCGGCCTGACCTTCTACGTCGTGTTCGCCACGTCGGTGCTGCTGCTGGCGCTCGGTTCGGACTACAACGTCTTCACCGTCGGAGCCATCTGGCGCGAGGCCGGCCGGCATCCACTCGGCCGCGCGATCGCCCGGGCCATGCCGGCCACCGCGCGGGCGGTGAGCGCCGCGGGTCTCATCCTCGCCGCCACCTTTGCCATGGTGGCGATCATTCCGTTGGACACCTTCCGCCAGCTCGCCTTCACGATGTCGGTCGGTCTGCTGCTCGACACCTTCATCGTTCGACCGGTGCTGACGCCAGCCGTGCTGACACTGCTCGGGCGGTGGGCCGGCTGGCCCGGTCGGCGCATCACGACGGCGGCCACCTCCGGCGAGGACCTCCAGACAGGCCGCCCAGCGGGCCGCCCTGCGGTCGGGTTCGTCCCCGGTGGGCGTCGACGCGCGCCGCCTGCCGGCGAGGACCCGGCGATGACGACGTCACAGGCTCCAGGCACGTCGGCCGATCCGGCCGGGAAACCGGCCGCTCGCCGCACTCCGCGCCGCCGTACCCCGCTGATGATCGCCCTGTTCCTGGTGACCGTCGCCCTGCTGCTCTGGGCCGCGGACTCGCTGGCGCGCACGGTGGCGCAGAACCAACTCGCGGACCAGATCCACCAGCAGACAGAAACTTTGGCGCCACCCACGGTCGTGATCGGCGGGACGGTGTTCCTGCCGCAGGTCCTGCGCGGACGGTACGACGAGGTCGCCATCGCATTTCCCGAACTGAGCGACGGGCCGCTGCGACTGCGCGACGTGTACGCGCAGCTGTCCGGGGTACACGTGCCGTTCCGCGACGTCCTGACCGGGGCCGCCAACCCGATCCTCTGTCGATCACGCCGACGAACAGGCGTTCCTCACCTATGACGATCTCAACAGCTACCTGGCGGCGGTCGGGCAGCCGGTGACCGTCCAAGGCTCCGGCGGCGATGGCACGGTGCTGCTCACGGGAAGCGTCCAGCTCGGCACGTCGACCGTGACGGGCACAGCCGAGGCGCGCATCGAGGCCGCCGGGGACGCAGTCGCCGTGACGCCGACCCGCCTGATCTCGGACAGCCCGCTCGCCTCACTCAGCCAGGTGCTGCTCGGAGAGCGGTTCACGTTCCTGATCCCCCTCGATCCGCTGCCGTTCGGCGAGCAGGTCACCGACATCCAAGTGCAGGAGCAGGGTTTCCTGATCCGGGCGCACGGTGACGATCTGCTCGTCACACCCTGAAGGTCGTTGCAGTCAGCCCTCGAGCCATACGCGAATGGGAGCTGTTGTCGCTCGGTACGCGCTTTCGAAATTGCCGCGCACGAGGCGGTTGGGCGGCGGGTCGGTCTATCCGAGGGTGATCTGGCCGATCTCGCGCAACACCGCCTGCCGGCTAGCGTAGATGCGTACGAGACCGCGGTGGCTGCATTGGTCGGAGCCCTACTGCAGCAGGGTGATCTGAACGACGACTCCTACCGATCTGCCGCAGAAGAATTGGGTGAAGCGCTCATCTTCGAACTCAATATCCTTGTCGGGTACTACTCGCTACTCGCGGTTCAGCTTAAGATCTTTACCTGAAATGGCGCACTCGGCCGACGACAGACGTCGCCTTGGGCAACCCGCGAATATCGCCGATTCTTCGTTGGCCACTGGCTTCGCTAATTCCCACGACGGCGGGAATATGTCGAGTTCGTTGACATGCCAGGCCCGGCAACTAGTACGACCGTCCGTTGCTTGATGGACGCGCTGCTGAAGTGTCTCCCTGCATCTTCCTGCAACCCAAGTTGTCCACGACAGGAGTGGTTCGGTCATGACAGACTATGAAGTAATCGTTCGAGGTTTCGTGCACTGCCTTTGGCAGACGGACGGACAGGAGCTATCCCGCTTCCTGACCGATGACTACTTTTCTCATGAGTCACCTGATTCACGACCCGGCCCGGAGGGGGAAAAGGATGTGGCATCCGGCTGGAAGTCTGCCTTTCCGGACTTCGACTACGAGGTGCTCCATGTGGTGGGGGACGGCGATCGAGTTGGTGTTGTAGGGCGTATTACCGGCACACATGTGGGGGAGTATGAGGGTCGCGAGGGCACAGGTCGGAGGTTCGACGTCAAGACCTGTGATTTCTTGACACTGCGTGAGGGCCGCATCTGTGAACACTGCGGCGTCTATGAGGACACGGAAATGCGTCGCCAGCTCGTGCTATAGGTGTGAACGGTTTGGTGGCGGCGGGCAGGCCGCTGACTCGCAAATTCCTTGATTTTCGACTTATATCATGCAGGCATCAAATAGTGACTGAGGAAAACGGCCCAAGCCGTTACACGATCCTCCGGACCGGAGGAAGTCTGCCTCGCTGCAGCGGTTCGATCGTCGGACCGGTTTAGTGTGAACTGGTTCCTTCCTCAAGATAGTGAGTAATGGGGCAGGCGCCGACCGGAGGGGTTTCCCTCGGACGGGTGATCACCTCTGTCCCAGGGTCGAGAGGGCCTCGGATCCGGCTTCCCATCACTTACGCTCGCACGAACATCTTGATCATTTTGGAGATCTTCCAGCTTGGCCGGACCGACGAGTACAAGAAGAGCGCCTACCGCCGGCCGACCGGATGGAGACCGAGGTCGTTATTGCCCCTACCGATCTCATCGTGTAGGTCGTCGCCAACGAACGCGCCGACTGATCGTTCGGCCTCGGCCGCGCGCAGTTCCTTGAGGGCGACCTCTGAGGTCTCATGAGTGACCCCGCTGGGATGTCGGAGGTGCCGAGTCCGGCCAGTTGGCGGAAGTGATCCATCACGGCGAGGGCGCCGAAGCCACTGTTAACAGCCTCGACGGCCTGCCGGCGGACAGCGTCGAACAGCCCCAGGCGGTTGACGGGACCCCAGGTATTGATCCACCCTGGATGAGAGTCAGCTAGCGGTGGATGCAGGCTGCAGCGTAACTGACCGGGGTGAGGTAGCCCAGGCTTGAATGCCTTCGGTGGTTGTTGTATTCGTCCCTCCAGTCGCTGATGATCACCCGGGCTTGGGTGATCGACCAGAACAGGTTGATGTTCAGGCATTCGTCGCGGACCCGGCCGTTGAAGGATTCGATGTAACCGTTCTTCCACGGTTATCCGGCTAATCCGGGGTGACGATGATGGGGGCGTTGCCTTGACGATGTGTGCTCAGCTGGCGTGGTCGTGCCGGCGGAGGCGGCGTAGTTCTTCTTCGTGGCGGCGGACTTTGGCGGCGACTGCGTTCAGGGCGATGCGGAGGTGGGCGATCTCGGTGATCAGCCCGGTGAGGGTGCTGGCTTCCCGTCCGCGCGTGCGGTGTTCCTCGATGATGGCGCGGAGGTCGGGGTTGCGGTAGAGGGTGGCTCGGCCGAGGCCGGTGCGGGCGGCGACGCTGTCGAAGGTGACCGGGTCGTCCGGCGAGACGCTAGTTCGGCGCAGGCGTCCTCGACGCGTTGGCGGTCGTTGGTCGGGTGTCATCCGGATCTGCGCCTGATCGATGTGGGCGTCGAGGCGTTCGATGAGGCGGCGGTGGCGTTCGGCTTCGCTGCCCCAGCCGCGGGCTTCGGCGTCGCGGGCGAGGGTTTCGGCGTCGGCGCGTTGCGCGGCGAGGACGGGTAGGTAGCCGGTGTCGGTGCGGAAGTTCGGGCAGTGCTCGCAGATGTTGGCGTAGGCGCACGGGCCTTGGACCTGGGCGCGGACGCAGAACCCGCCGGCGAGGCGTGCCTTGATCGCGGGCGCCTCTTTCCAGTCGCCGGTCGAGCATCGGTAGCTGGCGTCGGCCGCCAGGTGGCTCGGCGGGCAGCGTGCCGAGGTGGGCCTTGGCGGCGGTCAGCGCCCGTTCGTACTCGGCCTTGACGGTGGCGTCGAACAGCCGCCCGTAGCGCAGGCTCATCTCCGCCGAGACGTGCCCGAGCAGGGCCATCAGGCTCTGCAGGGAGACACCGGCGTTGACCAGGGCGGTGGCGTAGGTGTGGCGCAGCTGGTGCGGGGTGATGTGCGGCAGGCCGGCGTCGTGGGCGACGCGGGTGATGACGTCGCGCAGCTGATAGACGGTGACCCGCCGGCCGTGGTGGGTCAGCAGGAAGTCGGTGGGCCGCCCGGTGCGGGGATGGGGCAGCGGCCGGCCTGGCGAGCGGTGGGCGACGATGCGGTCGATCGAGCGCGACGGTCTCCTCGTCCAGGGGCACCATTCGTTCGGTCTTCAGCTTGCCGAGCGGCACCTTCAGCCACGCGCCTTGGCCGGGGATCTCGTGCACGCAGTCCAGTTCCAGGTCGACCAGTTCGCCGATGCGCAGCCCGGTGGCGCGTTGCAGCAGCAGCGCATCGGCGGCCAGCCGGTTCGGGCAGCCTGCTAACGCGTCGGTCAGCCGCCGGTCCAGGTCCGGGGTGAGGTAGCGCGGCAGCGGCCGCGGGCAGCTTCGGGATATCGGAGGAGAACACCAGCCGCCGGTTCGGTGCCTCGGGCCAGCCCCATTCGGCGATGTCGTTGAGCAGGCAGTGCACCGCCAGCACCCGACCGCGTCGCTCGGAGGCCGACAGCGGCGCGCCGGTGCGGGAGTTGACCGCCTCGGCGGTCGCGGTCAGGTAGGTCTCGATGTGTCGGCGCCGATCCAGCGTCGGCCAGGCTCCGTCAGGTCGGGTCGACCGCGGCGAGGTGCGCGGCGAAGTGGTTGAGCCGGCTCGCCGTGCCGGTGACCGTGCCGCGGGCTGTGGGTGGCGGTCAACCGGTCGAGGTAGGCCACGAACGTCGGTCGCAGCAGCGTCGGTGTCGCGTCGCGCATCCGCTGCGTGAAGCTCTGCCGCAGCAGGGTGGTCGGCGTTCACCGGTGGGGCGGTCGAGCACGCCGAGGTGGAACAGCACCTGCCGGGTGGTGTGCACCGCCCTGCTGTAGTGCACGACCGGTTCCGTCGGCGTCCTGGCGGTGCCGGCAGGCGGCCAGCAGTTCGTCGAAATCGTTGTCGGTCAGGCGTCCAGCCGGCGCCCGGTCTGGATCAGCAGCCGGCCCGATGACCTGCGAAGCCGGCGCCGACCGGGTCCGTTCGGTGAACCCGAGCTCGGCTGCGGCGGTCAGGAAGCGGTCCAGGTCCGCGGCCATCGGCCCGTGCGGCAGATTCCCGCCAGAAACTCGGCAGCTTGCGGCGCACCAGGTAGTCATAGCCCGGCCGCAGATGCCCGCCGAGCATCAGGAACATCACGAACGAGCGAGTTGCTGCGACGGCGTCAGCCGAACCTGCAGCGGTTCGTCGGCCCAGGCCTGCGGATCGGGCCAGCGACGCAGGAACGACGCGCGCCCGGGCGACTGGTTGACCCCGCGCAACCCGAGCCGGGCCGCAGTGCGCGCGTGAAGGCGGCCAGCAGGTCGATCTCAGGAGCGGGCGCGTAGGCGAGCACGGGCGGCATCGAACTCCTCACGCAGCACGGACGGGGCCAAATGGATATAGGCGGCCGAGGAATCGACGTGGTCGTGGCCCATCAGCGCCTGGATCACCGACAGGTCCACCCCGGCCTCGGCCAGCGCGGTGCCGAACGAATGCCGCAGCGCGTGCGGATGCCCGGCCGGAACACCGGCGCTGGCCGCGGTGATACCGGAACACCGTCCGCAGCCCGGCCGCGCGTCAGCGGCTGCCCGCGGTGCGCGCCCTTCGCCACCACGAACAGCGCGGCAGCGTCGGTGTCGGGGCGCTCGGCCAGCAGGTAGGTCTGGATCGCGCCGGCGACGTCGGCGTCGATCGGCACCGACCGTTCCTTGTCGCCCTTGCCGATCACCCGAACCCAGCGCCGGGCGATGTCCACATCGGCGACCCGCAGCGCGAGGACCTCGGCCGAACGCAAGCCCGGACAGCAGCATCAGCCCGGCGATCGCCCGGTCACGCCAGGTGCGGAAGCTGCCCAGCAGCGCCGCGGACTCCTCCCGGGACAACCCGCGGGGCAGCCGCCGCGGCTCCCGCACCCGCAGCGGCGACCGGGGCTTGCGGCTTGGCCACATGCGCCAACAGACCGACCGCTCACCGCGACGACCGCATCCGCGCCGCCCGACCCCGCGGCACCGGGTTGCGCGCATCGCCGGATCACGCATCTCCCGGAACGCGAACAACGCCGAGATCGCCGCCAGCCGCCGGTTGATCGTCGCTCGGTGCATAGCCGCTGTTGCGGCCGTCCCGGATCGAATACACGTTCCCGCCCGGACGGCCCGGCACCGTCGCCTCCCGGCAGGCCGTCAGGAACCGCAGCAGCACATCGACGTCCACATCGGCCAGCTGCGATCTCCTCAGCCGTCCAGCCACCGGGCGAAGACCAGCAGATCGAACGCGTAAGCCCGGCGGGTCCGCGGCGAGTAGTTCCGGTCCGCCAGATACCCCAGGAACTCGTTCATCAACCCGAACGACCCCACCGCGGGACCGGCCAACCGCCACACGTCACCGTCACGCTCGACCACCAGCACCTGGTCCGACCATGAGACACAGGTATCCCACTCGGATCACCGATGGTCAAACACCTGGTTCATCCGGCGTGTCCCGGCCTCCCACCCGACCCTTATTAGCCGGTTAAGAGAGGTTCGCCGGGTGGAATGAAGGCCAGGCCAACCCGTTCGCCGGCCCAGTCGGCCATCGCGGCGCAGGCGAGTTCTGGTCCGTTGTCGCAGCGCAGCACGGCTGGGTACCCGCGGCCGGCGGCGATCGTCGTCGAGTTGGTCGATGAGGGTGTCGGCGGTGATGGACCGTTCGACGAGTCCGCCGAGGCATTCCCGGGTGTGTTCGTCGACGATGGACACGATCTTGAGTGGGCGGCCGTCGGTGGTGGCGTCGAACTGGAAGTCCACCGCCCACACCGTGTTCGGTGCATCCGCGGTCGGGGTGGTGGCGGTGGTGCTCGTGCCGAGGCGTTTGCGGCGACGGCGTTGCGGTACCCGAAGCCCTTCTTCCCGCCAGATGCGTTGCAGCTTCTTATGATTCACCGTCCATCCTTCACCGCGGGCGTCGTGGTAGGCGCGGCGGAAGCCCCACCGCGGGTGCTTCTTGGCGTAGGCGTGAAGCCAGGCCCGCAGCGCCGCGTCTGGGTCGGCGGGGGTCTGATCAGCGGCCCGGTGGCGTTGGGTGGTGCGGTTCTGCCCGGTCACCCGGCAGGCGAATCGTTCACTCACACCCATGACTTTCATCAGGTGGTGAACGGCTGCCCGCCGGCGTTCCGGGCTCAGAAGTTTCCCCGGGCGATCTCCTTCAAGGCCGCTTTTTCCAGCTCCGCATCGGCCAGCAACCGTTTCAGGGTGGAGTTCTCCTTCTCCAGGTCCTTGAGCCGCTTCGCGTCGTCGGCCTTGAGCCCACCGAACTGGTTCCGCCACCGGTAGTACGTCTGCTCGGCGACACCCCAGCTCCCGGCACACATCGGCGATGTCCTTGCCCTCACCGAGCATCTTGTCGGCCTGCGCCAGCTTCCGTACCACCTGCTCAGGGGTGTGCCGCTTCCTCGTCGTCATGATCAAGTCCTTCCGCCCAGAACATGGGCATCAAGACTCTCATTCCGTGTGGATCAACCAGCTGGGGTCACGCCAAACCGACCGACGTCGGTCGGGTCGGGATCGGGTCCTCGCCACCATCGCGGCACCCCACGCAGCAGAGACTGATCCTCGTTGGGGCCGCTCGCGTCGTACCGCACAGGGTGCTGTGCCATCAGCAAAGTCTGCCGCACGGATTCCGCGTCCACAGGAACCGAGTACACGCGACCCACTAATCCAAAGCTCACCCGCTTCGTTCCCGGGCCACCTGCGGGTCCACGATCGTCGCCGTGCCATTCGCGCGCCAGATTGAAAATAGAGAAGGGTTTCTAACCGGCCAGAGTGACGTTGTGCGCGAACGTGCGGACACTGAATTTGAGTTCGAGAAGCGCTACTGTCAAGGTGCTCTCATTGCGATGCAACATTTCTCGTATCTGAACCAGCCGAGGAGTGCATTGTCTTAGGAAACCGTCGCCCTATACGCCGTGACCTGCATAAACTGGTCGTTGCCTGGCGTGTCGTGCAATAGGCTGCCAGGTTGGCTGCCGACCTTTTCGTCCCGAACTCCGTGCAACAGGGCCGAGAAACCTCGTCCAGGCGGACGCCGACGCCACTTGAACAGGGACGGACGCATGTGGACGCGGCGGCGTTGCTGTACTTCGCTGCTGTACTGCTGGCGCGCTGAGCTTCTGATCCGTAGGCCGGGCAGCGCGCTTATTGCCCTCTGATGTGCTGATGTCCTAACCGGCGGGCAGGATGGGCGCGGGAGGTACAGATGGGCGACATCGCGGACGTTCCACCCGCCGTTGTGGGCCGGCTCCGGGTGATCTGCGGGGAGCTGCCCGAGGCGTACGAGGAGCCGGCGTGGATCGGCCTGCGGTGGCGGATTCGCCGGCGGACGTTCCTGCACGTCTACACCACCGACGGGAGGGGGTCGGCGTACATCGATATGGACGATCCGGCCATCCTGATGACCTTCCGGGCGCCGCCCGGGGAGTTGGCCGCGCTGGCGCATGCCGGCCCTCCGTTCTTCCGGGCCGACTGGGGTGTGAATGTCGTGGGAATGGTGCTGGACGACGAGACGGACTGGGTCGAGGTTGCCGAGATGGTGACGGACAGCTACCGCGTGCAGGCACCTCGCCGCCTCGCGTTCCGGCTGAAGGCAGGTGGATGAACCGCCGGCTACCTCCCCACGTTGCCGCTTCTCCAGGTTCGGTGCTGATTCACGGTGGGATAGGTCGGGTTGCCGCACCATTGCCGGGACGCGCCTTCACTCGGTTCGGGCATCGGCCTCGAGCACGGTGAGGTCGCGGACCGCGTACCGGTGATGCTCGGCCTCTTCCTTGCACACCACCGTGAGGCAGCGGCGCACGACGTACTCCCGGTCCGGATATGGGTCCGCCGGCTTGCGACCACACACCCGATCGAGCTCGGCCTCGGTGAGCTCGTCGACGACCCGGCGCATCGTGGCCATGCGGGCCAGCCGCGGCGCGAGTACCTCGTCGAGCGTCGGGGTGGCATCGAGGGTGAGCCCGAGCTTCGCCGATGCTTCGGCCGGCATCCCGCCGCCAGGAAGGCCCAACGGGTGGTACGGCGCGTCCTCCTCGAGCACGGCGTTGCCGATCCAGGCATCGCTGGCCATCAGCAGATGCCGCTGCGTCTCGACGAACGACCACTCGCCGTCGACCTGCTCGTGCAGCTTCGCCTCGGGTAGGCGCCTGGCGCGGTCGAGCGTCTCCTCCCATTGCTTCTCGATGGCATCCCAAGCGGCCCGGTATTCGGCGGCGGACGTGGCCTCACGGGCCAGCACCCGGTTGGGATGCAGCCGGTCGAGCTCGGCCTCGACGTAGGCGGTCACGTCGACGTCGTTGACAACGACACGCTCGAAGCCGCCACCGAGGGAGACGTTGCCCCCATAGCAGTCCACGATCTTCAGGCCGGTGACGTCGCAATCGCGAATCTCGAGGCCGGAGAGGTCGCACAGGTGGATGCGGGCACCACGGAACTGGTCACTTTGGGTGTACTCAGCAGGCATCGGGACAGTTTCCCCTATCCGTCCCGCCCGCTCCAGTGAATGCGAACACGCGAGAGCGATGGCTGATGACTTGTTCGGCTCTCTCGTCGACTGAGGACTCAAATCGGCTTGTGTATCGCTTGTCAGAAGAGTCGCCATGCGGCGCGGCCCGGACCGTAGGGAGGACACGCGCCGCCGGCCGGCGCTTGCGCCGGCCCTTGATCCAATAGAGCCCAATTCGTCAGTGCAGCGCTGGCTGGCTGTGCGCTGGCTGGCTGGCTGGGTTGACGGTGCCAACTCGCGGACGATGTCGGCGAGCTGTTGCATGTGGTCGACTAGTGCTTCGCTGCCGGCGTCGGCTAGTTCGTGGCCGCGTCGGGGGGGTCTTGGCGAAGCCGATGAATCGGAGTCCAGTGTCGCGGGCTACGTAGAGGTCGGTTAATGAGTCGCCGATGAAGGCGACTTGCGTTGCGCTGGCATGGACAAGCTCGAGGGCTTGGTGGACGAGCGCGGGGTGAGGCTTCATCAGCTCGGGCTTGCCGTAGATGCGGCCGACGACCCCGGCAAGCAGGTCGGTGAGGTGGTGCAGGTCGAGGTAGGCGGCGATAGACATCTCCGCGACGCTCATCCGAGTGCGTGGTCAGGGACTCCTGATGAAGCGTCCGAAGACCAGATCAGGCGTGAGTGTCCTACGGATACCCGGTTGGCTGGTTGGCCTGCTTCAGCGCCGGCGGGTCGCTGATCCGGAGTCTGCGGGTGCCGTCTTACCAGACAGTGTCGGTGGGCATCGCGACCCCAACAACGCCGAGCGTGATCACCGAAAGGTGCGGAAAGGCACCGACTCGAGTGGGTCGTACCGCACACCTATAGAAAGACAGTGGCCACGGTGCTGGACCAGAGCGGGCTGAGTCACCGCCTACCTGCTGATCATGACGGTCGCCCTGGTCCTCCTGGCGGGGTTGGTCCTGGACGGCGGGGCCGCGTTGACCGCCCACGGCACCGCCGCCGACACCGCCCAACAGGCCGCCCGGGCCGGTGCCGACGCCCTCGACGACACCTCCCTCCGCACCACAACTCCCGCCAGACTCACCACGAACCCCGGGGCCGCAAGGGCAGCCGCCCAAGCAGTCCTCGCTGCGGCCGATGTGACCGGCGACGTCACCGTCATCGGGACGACCGTGACCGTCACCGCCCATGCTGGGGCGGGCGTCGGTGCTGATGTATGCCCATGCGCGGTTGGGGGCGTCGGATCCGTTCCGGGCCGGTCCTGTCGGGCCGCGGTTGGTGACGTTGATGAAGGAGTTGCCCGGACGGTCGAACGCGTATGGTCTGGTGGGACCGCGGAGCACATCGAGTGCTACGGGGGTTCGCGGTGCCGCTGGCCGGTGGGTTCAATCAGGAGCGACCACGCCGTTGGTTGGGGGTCATGACCTGCACGACCGGCATCGGCCAGTGTCGGGGCGACGGGTGTCATGCCGCCGCCGGGCGGGAGTGCCGCAGTGCGCGGACTTGGTGATCCCGCAGTGTCTAGGTCCTCAGCAGCATTCCCAGCCCACCCGCCGACATTCATATCGTCTATCGATCCGGCAGCCACCCGCCACGCCGCGTCACCCTGCTGATCGAGCACCTACGGACAGGGCTGAAAGAACGAATGAGTAACATCGATTGGTGACCGACTGTAGGCCGACCGGGCGCAGCCTCAATCAGAAGGGCGCTGAATAGGACTGCCCTGCAAGCTATTTCGGTCCGCGAATCGACAGGTCACCGCCGAGCACGAACGGCGCCAGTCCGTCCCGTATAGCTTGGGGTTATTCGTACTGGTCTGGCCGCTTCTCGGGGGTTTTGCGCGTTTGTTGAATTATCGCTAAACTAAGTGATCGCTAATACCTGTGCGTGCTGTGTGGCGGGGACGGACATTTCGAAATATCAGCATCCCGCCAGGATGTTGTCGGGGTCCAGGTAGTGTGGATTGTCGATCACGCTGTGGTCATAAACAATTGTCGGGTGCGTCCTGAGTACATTCTCCAGTGCGAGTTCGTCGAGATCGTCCAGATCGAATAGGCAGAGCAGAGCTGGTGCGTGTGCCGACGTCATGCGATTCAGGTTGGACTCGTAGGTAAAGAGTTCCGCGTTGTTCCGCGAATCGCCCGTGGCCCAGAACATTTCGCCGGTGGCTCGGAATAGTAGGCCGCCGTGAGTGGCCGATACGGCGACAGCTGTTTCGTCCAGGAAGCGGTACATCTCGTGGGCGACGAACTCGCCATTGACAAGGTAGACGTCGCAGGCCGACCGGATGTCCAGCAGTGATTCGTTGACCGGGTCAGGACCAGCCGAAAGCCGATCCCTGACGACCGCCGGAGCCGTCCGGTCGATGAGTCACAGGCACTGATCGCCCCTGAGCAGACCGAGTCGGAGGTAGGGCAGCATGATGTCGTCACGTTGACTTTCGCCCTGGTACAATCCGCACGGGTGGTCCTCAGAACTCGCGGTTCCATCCCATGAGGCGCAAGCAGTCAGCGCGGACAGATCGACAGGCGGCCCGGTGACCGACCGAGTGAGTCGGCCCGTCAATGCCCTTGCCGCGGCACCGATCGAAGTGTTCGCCAGGACTGCCGCGCGTTTCAGATCCCCGATCGCTGTCTCGGGTGAGCGACCTGTGGACAACAGGACACCGACCGCCCGATTGACGCTGGACAGGTCGTCAAGGCCCGACAACCCCGGCGTCGGTGTGATGTGCTGATCGACCACCACCATATGATCTGCAAATTGACCGGTGAAGGCGATGTTCAGCTTCAGCGCCCAACCGAGGTCGGCAGCCAGATCCACCAGGGAACCGGGCGTCGATGCGTAGAAGATCACCTCGCTACCGGCTTCGAAGTCCGCCCAGATCGACAGTGGGAACCGGAGCGACGTTTGCGGTTCCACACCTTTCGGCAGGGTGGTCACGGTGGCGTCCAGGTCAGAAAAGTGAACGGTCACCGAGAGACCGACTGCGGAAGGAACAACCATCTGCAGAATGTCGTGCAGACTCTCCACCGCATCGGAAAGATCGGTGCCGGAATCTCCCAACGTGGCCAACTCTGCCGCGAGTACCGGGGACCCAAATCCCGCAGATGCCGGCGTCGGTGATTGCGGAGCGGGTCGGCTGGACGATGAGAACTGTTGCAGCCGGACGATTAGGCCGGATTCCACGGTGATTCGGGTGGTGCACGGCTCGCTGTGGCTTTCCTCTGCAGTCGTGGTCGGTGAGACCATGAAGGCGCCGTCGCCAAGTTGTTCTAGTCGCCGTGGGCGGGGAGTTGTGCCGCGCCGCCCTTGGCGCAGTGGGTGCATCACTTGGTCGCGGCCCACGCAGTCCAAGCCGCCGGGCTCTGCCCATTCCAATCTGACGTCGGGGTGCAGGAGGCTTTCCAGTGTGTCGAGGTCTCCGTCGGTCCAGGCACGGAGTCCCGCTTCGATCAGGTCACCAGGGCCGAATGTCGGGTCAGCCATGCCGCGCCTTAGTTGGCGGCACGTCGGTTGCCTTCCTCGAACAGGGCCGCGTAGCGGGCTAGGTAGAGGGGCCAGCCCTCGTCGCCGTCGACGCCGTCGGTGACGAACTGCGATTCCGGTCCGTGCCGATCGATGTGTCGGTGTTCCAGTTCCAGCCGGGTGCTGTCCGGGCTTTCGGGGTAGAACCGGACCTCGACTTCACTGGTCTGGTTCGGGTCGGTCTCGATCTGCCAGCGCGGGCTGATGTCCCAACTGAAGACGACCCGGCCCGGGGGCTCGTAGGCCAGGATCCGGGCCCACCGGCATTCGCTGCCGTCGACGGCGCGGTCGATGATGTTCCCGCCCACCTGTGGCTCAAATACCGTCTCGGCGATCGGGGAGCCCAGCAGGTTGTGCTCCGGCGGCTTGAAGTCACCGAACCGACTGGTGAACACGGCGAAGGCCCGATCGATCGGCGCCTGCACGACGATCTGCTTACGGACCACCGCAGCGTCGGTTTGGGTCATAACTTCTCCTCGTCTGGTTGCGCAATGACGTCCGTATAGCCGGCGAGCGCTCTTTGCCAGTAGGTGTCGAGCTGGTCCCGCAACGCAGCCACTGCGACGGGGTTCAGCCGGTAGATCCTTCGAGTCCCCGCGGCGCGTTCGATGACCAGGCCAGCATCCTTGAGGATCTTCAGGTGTTGCGAGACGGCGGACCTGGTGACCGGCAGTTCGGCGGCCAGTTCCCCGACCGCCATGGGGCTTTCCGCCAGGCGTGCCACGATCGTGCGCCGCGTGCCATCGGCTAGCGCGCCCCAACCTTCACCATCTCCGACAGTGTCCACTAACGGTTAGTGTTCACTAACCGAAGGTTTGCGTCAAGATCCGTCGCTTGGCAGGCCGCGGAATGTGCGGCCGTCTGGCAACGGAGACCGACTTGCGTTACCGGGCAAGCGCTGCCGCGGTGACACCGGCTGGATCGTCATGGGAGGGATGACGATCAGGGCCGTGGTTGGGGTCCGGCCGCCCGGTAGGACGGCGACCTGTTCTCTTGGGTCTGAGCTGGTCAAGGGTGACTCGATGGTGGTCGAGGTCGGCCGACGTGTAGGTAGTCGCAGTTCGGCGCGGCGAGGTTTTTGATCGGGTGATCGACGGCCACGAGCGCTACCGATGCGTCATCGATAGGTCGACCTTCGAAGAGGGGAATGGCCGGCCGGCCGGTCGAAGTGTTCGGTGGTTGAAAGTCCGCTGGTCCGGGTATTCACAGCAAATGACCCGACCAGAGGACCTCACCGCGGACCAGCACGCAATCGTCGACCAGTCCGACGACGTCCGTGACCCGGCCGACGACTCCGACGAAATGAACGACCCGACAAAGATGACCGACACCTACCCCGAGGCGCTGGACCGCAAACTCGAGGAAGCCGAAAAGGTCATCGATGCCCACCGTTCGGATTCAGACGATCGCAGCAACCGGGGAAATGGTCGCAGCCGTGCCGAGGAGGCGTCCGGCCTTTAATAACTCCTGACCTCACGGCCGTCCGCGGTGAACGACAGATGCATTGCGCCACGAGAATTCCACAGTCAACACGGCTTCAAATCGGGAATACTGATGGGCGGCCAATCAGCGTGAAAGCACTCAAGGAAACCTTCATGGAGAGTGCGTTGACGGTGAGGAACCCTGTTCTTCGATCCCGGAGGTTTCGTGTCTGATCACCGCGCTGTTTACTTCGAACGGACGGACGTCGGCGGGTACCGGCCAACATCGCACGCCGGCGGCGCCTGGTCCAACGACGAGTTGCACATGGCGCCAGTCTCCGGGGCCATCGTCGATGCTATCGATCGGTTTATTGCCGCAGGTACCTCGAAACCCATGACGGTGGCGCGGATCAGCTTTGACATCCTGGGGAAGCTGCCTGCGACTGATTTTGATGTCGACGTCCGAGTGATGCGGCCAGGCAGGACCATCGAACTGCTCGAAGCGGTACTGACGTCGCAGGGGAGGCCCACAATCAATGCCCGCGTCTGGCTACTCGCGGACCACGACACCAGCAAAGTTGCCGGCGGACAACTCCGTCGTTTGCCGCACCCCGACAAGCTGACTCCGAGCAGACTCACCGGTGAGTGGCCGGGCGGCTACATCTCATCATTGGACGTTCGCTACTGCGGCGAGCCCTCGGCCGGCCGGGGCCAGGCTTGGGTATCAACCGACGTCGATCTCGTTGCAGGACAACAGACATCGGACCTGGCTCAATTTGTGGGGCTTGTTGATACTGCCAACGGGGTGGCAGTGCGGCAATCACCCACGGAATGGATGTTCCCCAACGTCGACCTCACGATCCACCTGCACCGTCAGCCCCGAGGTCGGTGGGTCGGGCTCGACACATCCGTCACCTTCGGACCAACGGGCCACGGACTGACCAGCACCGTTCTTCACGACCTCGACGGACCCGTCGGGATGGCAGAACAAATGCTCACCGTTCGACCGCTCTCGCCGCCATGAGATCGCCGCAACAGCTGATGTGCCTTCGTCATTCCAGCACCCCCTGACAACCGACCAAGATCAAACTGCACTCCTGTCGAGGTACTCGTCCGAAGGTGATGCTGGTATCGGGCGGTCGGCGCAGGGCCCCGGTGTCCGCGGCCATGGAAAACTGCCCATAGGCGCCGACGAAACTGCACCGACCTGGCCGACGAGTCGGCGGACTGGTCACCACGGTACGACCTGGTGATGTTCGTCGAATGCGTGCACGACTTCCCCGACCGGTGGTGGCGTTGCGGCATGCTCGCGGTGCCCTGCGGCCCGGCGGTACCCTCCTCGTCGTCGACGAGCGGGCCGCCGAAACCTTCACCGCCCCAGGCGATGACGTGGAGCGGTTCTTCGCTGTTGGCCAGCGCCATCTGGTGTCTGCCGCAAGGCCGCGTCGGACCGGACCCGGAACCCGTCGGCAAACATCGCCTCACCTGCGGCCACGATCAGTCTCGACCGGTACGGCCTCGCCGGATATGGCGCGGCAAAGGCCGCTGTAGTTGCCCTGACCCGCGAACTCGCCTACCAATGGGGAGGCCGCGGCATTCGGGTGAACGCCCTCGCACCGTCGTTCTTCCCGACCGCCTCGACAGGTTGGCTCAAGGACCCCGAACAGGTTGACTGGATCAACGCCCATGCACCCTGGGTCGCCCACCCCGAGCCGACGAACTCGACGGCCCGCTGCTATTCCTGGTCGGCGACGCTTCCAGCTATGTCACCGGCCAGACCCTTTACGTCGACGGCGGGTGGAGCTGCGGCTGAGTTGGTGGTCCCCACAAGTGTCAGCGGCGAGGGGTACTCCTCGAGCGGGATGATCTGAGTTGTTTCGCTGCGTGGCGTAACGGTTCTGGGGTTGCCGACCACTCACGACGGTCAGCAGTCACCGGAACGAAAGAAGGATGTGCACGATGTCGATTCGGCGACGAACTGAGATTGGAGGCGACGGCGCCGAGCAACGGCATCACACCGATGGGCGTGACCGAAAACGATGGCCTGGCGTAAGTGTTGAACACCCGCCACCAACTTCGCAGACGGGGAACTATCCGCCCACGAGGTGGATGTCGACGGGTCGTTGACCCTGGCAAACGCCACCGCGGGCACTGCCGTCCTGGCGCAGCCCGGGCTGCGGGACGAGGACATCTCGGCTTCCGCAACGGGGCTCCCGGTCTCTTCGCCTTTACAGCGAGCAGGTCGAACTGCGCCTCGAGGGGATTTAGTCGAACGCTCCGACAATGCACCTCTTCGAACAATAGACCATCAATAGGGATATCAGAGCTTCGTGGCGGGCCGGCGCCGGTCCGCCATCTGCTGCGCCCAGAATAACACATCCCACAACGGTTACACGTCAAAACCTTTCGGTTCAGGTGAAGACACCCGAGTTTCTTACGGAATTGAGAACACGTCCCTAGGCGTATCGCAATGACCAACACGTGGATGTCTAATTCATCGGGGTCACCCGGGCCATTCAAGATCCGCCCCGTAAAGTTTGGAGTGGGAAATGCGAAAACAAATCATCCCCGCACTACTTGGCTTCCTGTTGGTCGCTGCGCTGAGCCTGGTAGGCGGCACCGCCACGGCCGGACCGCCACGAGCGCCGGCGGTCGTCGGACATGTCTACGTCAACGACAACACGGCAGGTTCCAACACCGTCGCAGCCTTCGACCGGCACGCCGACGGGTCACTGACGCCGATTCCGGGCTCCCCGTTTCCGATCGGTGGCGCCGGACTGGGGGCCGGTCTCGGATCCCAGGGCGCGATACAGGTCAGCCCGAGCGGCCGGTTCCTGCTGGCGGTCGACGCCGGCAGCAACCAGATCTCCGTGTTGCGCCTGAACCATCGCGGGATACCGGAACTCGTGGGCGCACCGGTTTCCTCCGGAGGTGTGCAGCCGGTCAGCATCGCCATCAACCGCACCGGGCTGGTCTATGTCGCCAACGTCGGGCAACGGCGGCAGCAACTACACCGGGTTCCGCCTCACCCCAGCCGGCCGGCTGATCCCACTGCCGCACACGCACGTTCCCGGTCCCCGAGGGATCGGGCGTCGGTGATGTGCTGTTCAACTCGACCGGCGACCGGCTCGTCGGCACCCGGGACAACCCGTCGCTGATCGACAGTTTCACCGTCCGGCGGGACGGCACCCTGGTTGCCGCACCCGGTTCGCCGTTCACCGGGCAGGGCCTTGGTCAGATCGGTGCACAATTCCGTCCCACCAACCCATCTCAGCTCTATGTCAGCAACGCGCACAACGGGCCCGGGCTCGGGACGGTGTCGGCCTTCCGGGTCAGCCGGCAGCGGCGTGCTCAGCTCGATCGGTGACTCCCCGGTCCCCAACGGCCAGACCGCGCCCTGCTGGGTCGAGATCAGCCACGACGGGAAGTACCTGTTCGCCATCAACACCGGGTCGGCGAACCTGACCCGGTATGCCATCGGGCGGGATGGGTCGCTGTCGGTGATCGGCACCACCGCGTTCACCAACGGCGCCGGCGCGGTCGACGCCCGGTTGTCGCCGGACGGAAAGTTCCTGTTCGTGACCGGTGGTCGCGGCCAGGTGGTCAGCGGCTTCGCCGTTCGTGGCGGCGACGTCACCGAGCTGCCGAGTTCACCGACGCCACTGCCTGCGGGCACCGCACCCACCGGCATCGTCGTGCTGTGATCCATCGATGCTGACGAGCTCCCGGGTCCCCGCAGCGGGGCCCGGGAGCCGCGGGCTGTATTCGCGCCCACCGAACCATCACAATCCAGCAGCAGGATGGGTTTTCGATGAGCAGCAGACGATGGAGGAACGATGAATCGACCACCGCTGTTCTGCGACTGCGCCATGGCCGAGCAAATCGAGCGGATCGAAGCGCAACTGATGGCCGCCTGCACCGAAGCCGCCCTGCGCCGCAACGCCAACGCGGGCAGCTTCCATATTGCAGTTGCGGGTGGAGTTGCGAGTTTCGCCGAAACCGGCTCGCCGTTCAACAAGGTCGCGGGGGTCGGCTTCGGTGGTGTGCCGACATCGGTTGCCCTGGACGAGATCGAGCGGGCCTTCGCCGCCTGCGGCAGCCCGGTCCAGGTCGAGCTTGCCCATCTGGCCGATCCAGCGATCGGGATCCTCCTTTCGGAGCGTGGCTACCGGCTCGAGTCGTTTGAGAACGTGCTGGGGCTGGCACTGGAGGGCGGGTTCGAGCGAGTCCAGCCCGCCGGGATCGAGATCCGACGTAGCGGCGACGAGGAATTCGAGGCTTGGCTGACCGTCGTGGCGGACGGGGCGGCCCACCCCGATGCGCAGGGACTTCCTTGGCATGAAGAGTTTCCCCGCGATATCTATATCGCGGCCGAGCGCGATCTCGCGGCGGCCGGCGTCACCCGTTACGTTGCGGTGCGTGACGGAGCCTTCGCCGGCGGCGCCGGACTGCGGCTGGCGGACGGCATTGCGCAATTCGCCGGCGCCGCGACCGCACCAGCGCACCGCCGCCGGGGAATCCAGTCCGCCCTGCTGTCCGCCCGGCTCGCCGATGCAGCAGAAGCGGGCTGCAGCATCGCTGTCATCACCACTCAGCCCGGTTCCACCTCACAGCAGAACGCCCAACGGCGGGGCTTCGACTTGCTCTACACCCGCGCCGTTCTGGTCAAACAAACCTGACTCCGGGTGGCGCTGTCGGGCTGAATATGACTGGACGTGCGCAGGCCGACCGGCAGAGGATTCAGCGGATCGCCCAATGTCATTCAGGTCAGGGCCGGACCCTTGTCATTTGACAAGCACCCTTGTCGTTTGACAAGCAAGGAGCTGACGTGAGCGGAGCCGGCGTTCAGGGCCCCGACAATCCCGGGCCCCCGGAGGAGCGGCTCCGGAGCAACACCGCGTTTCGCCGACTCTGGCTCTCGCGGATGGTCTCGTCCTTCGGCGACTCGCTGAGCCTGGTCGCTCTCACTCTGTACGTCGCCGGCTCAGCCGGTGCCGCCTTCGCGGTGGCGGCGTTGCTGCTCGTCGGGGATTTCGCGCCGTCCCTGCTCGGACCGGTGGCCGGCGCATTGGCGGATCGCTTCGATCGTCGCCGGGTCCTGCTGGTCAGCGAGGTGGTCCAGGCCGTCGCCGTGTTGTCGATTGCCCTTACCCTGCCTGCCCTTCCGGTGTTATTGGGTCTGGTGGCGTTGCGGGCCATCGCGTTTCAGGTCCTGCAGCCCGCATCGCGTGCCGCTGTGCCCATGCTCGTGGCCGACCAGCATCTGGAGCGGGCCAACTCGGCGTTGGGGTTCGGCGCCAATGGCACGGAAGCGATCGGGCCGCTGGCCGCGGCCGCGCTGTTGCCCCTGATCGGCATCCGCGGGGTCCTGCTGGTCGACGTGGCGACCTTCCTGCTGTCCGCTGCTGTGCTTGTCGGGTTGCGCGCTATTCCGGTCGAGTCACCCGGCGGTTCCCGGCATGGGCTGTTTGCCGACACCCGCGCCGGTTTGCAGTTCGTGGCCGGTGCGCCGTGGATCAGGGCGTTGGTGTTCGGGTTCGTGGCCGTCGTCGCAGCCAACGGCATCGACGATGTCGCGCTCGTCTTCCTGGCCACCGATTCCCTCGCGGCCGGCCCGTCTGCGGTGGCCCTCCTCTATGCGGCGGTGGGGGTCGGGTTGCTGGCGGGATACCTGATGTTGGCCCGTGGCCAGGCCCGTCGATCCATGGTCACTGTGTTCCTGCTCGGCTGCGCCTTGAGTAGCGCCGGCAATCTGCTGACCGGGCTGGCCTGGGCTGTCATCGCCGCGTTCACCGTCCAATTGATCCGCGGCCTCGGGCTCAGCGCCATGGACGTCGGCGTGAACACACTGCTGCAGCGGACCGTGCCGACCGCACTGACGGGCCGGGTTTTCGGCGCTGTGTATGGCGGGGTCGGCGTTGCCGCGGCGTGTTCCTATCTGCTGGGCGCCGGATTGCTGGAGCTGACCGATCCCCGGGTGACGTTCGTCGTCGCGGGGGCCCTTGGGCTGCTGGCCACCGCCGTGACGGTCCCCGCGCTCAGGCGGCGTGAGCCACCCGAGTTCCCCCGGGAATCGGGCGCTGACCGCCGGTGAGTCTTGCCCCAACTACCACCCGGCAGGCTGTACCGCACGAAGCTCACCCAATGGTGACGGAACTCAGCGTCGGCGGTGCAGGTACGGTCGCGCCGACGATCCACCCGCCCTTCCTGTCGGGGTCGCTCGGCGCCGGGACGATCCGGACCGGGTCATCGATACGAACCGAGCCCGGCCTGATCACCCAACAATTCAACGCGAGTGTCCCGCCGAAGACGTCCCGGATACTCGCTTCGCCGTAGCGTCGCATTAATCGACCGAATAATGCCGGAAACATGTGACCACGCGTCCAGCCGAATTCAGATTTGTCTTCGTTCCGTAAGGATTGGAGGTCTGGTGTAACGGGCGGTCGCGTCGGGAGACTGTCCGTTGTATCCGGATTCCGACGAAAGGAATGAGCATGAGGAGATTTATTGCGGCTCTCGGGGTGGCGGTCGCGGCGGCGGCACTGGTCACGGCAACCCCGGCGAGTGCGGACAGCGGCCGAACTCTCTTCGTGCGAAGTGCTGTCGAGCATGCCGACGGCACCGTGACGTTGCCGCTGTATCGAGGAGTCAGCCAGGGTCGCCCGGTGTGGTACGTGGTGCTGGATGCATCCACCAGCAATGCGGCCTCGACGTACGGCGTGAACCGGTCCAACAAGCTGAGCAATGCGAAGGGCACTGCTGCCGTCCAGCAGGTGTCATCGACCGGTGGCGTACTGAACTTTCCTGCGACGGTTGACTTCTCGCCCACCAGAGTGGTGGTGCCCGGGCCCACCGGTTTTCCACCTGTCGCGGCAAGTCCGGGGGCGGTGGGTGAAGTTGGGTACTCGCCGTTGGTCGAATTGGCCGACGGAACCGTCCTGGACGCGCCGCAATTGGCCAATAGCAGCGGTCGGGCCGACAAGATCGTTTCCATCGACATCGCCGCGTTGACCGTGACCTATCGGGAGACGAACGGGTTCGCGCGGAACAAGCCGGTTCGGTACGTCTCCACCGATTCGTCCGATGCGGGTGCCGCAGCCATCGAAGACGTCACCTACGCGCCGAGCCTCAACGCCGCCCCGTTGGCCGGTGGCGATGGGACCGATTCCGCCCGTGCCAGCCTGGCTGCATTCGTCAACGGCCAAACCGGTGCAAACAATCCGAATCGTCAGGGGTTGAATTCCGCCCTGTTGGATGGACTCGATCCATTGAATAATCTCGCCTGGAATCCATCGCAGGGTCGGTACAGTCCGCTGTGGGATGTGTTCCCCGCAGCCTGGACCGGTGCGGCCATTGCTTCGCATCGCAATACTGTGCAAACCGCGTTCGCGGACGTTGCCGATCTCGCCGGCGACGGTCTGGTGACGGGCCCGGGTGGGGCTCCATTTGCGCCCGGTGGGTTCATCGTGGTGTGCCCGATCATCAGCCAGGGCTGACATGACGTCCGCCGTGCCGCCTTCGCCGCCCCGTTCTACTTCAAGGATCGTGCCATTGTTCAGCATGGTCTCCCAGTTGACCGGGAGCGGCGAGAGCGCTCGCAGCGGTGTCAGGACGACGGTGCTGGGGTCGGAGGCGGCAGGGCCACCGTGGGGTTGGCGGCGAGTAGCAGTTGCCGGATGAGAGTTTCGGTGTGCTGGTAGTCGCCCTCACCGAATTTGACGTAACGCAGGGTTCCAGTGGCATCGACGAGGTAGGCGGCCGGCCAGTAGCTGTTGCGGTAATTCCGCCAGGTATCCGAGGAGTTGTCCAAGCCGACGGGGTAGTGGATCGATTCTTTGGCCACGGCGTCCCGGACGTTGGCCGGGTCGCGTTCGAAGGCAAATTCCGGGGTGTGCACGCCGATCACCTCAAGTCCAACGCTCTGGTAGGTGTCGTACCAGGAGGTGACGAAGGGCAACACGTGCTGGCAGTTGATGCAGGCGAAAGTCCAGAAGTCGACCAGCACCACCTTTCCCTTCAAGTCGGCCATCGTCACCGGGGCTCCGTCGTGCGTGTTGATCCAGGTGTCGATGCCGATCAGGTCCGGAGCTGGGCCGCAATTGGCCAGCGACTCTGCTGCGGACCGACAGGTCTGCACCGGACCGGACGGGGTCGGCGCGGGGACATCCGCCGGGGTGTCGCCCAGTGCCGGATTCGGTGTGGTCAGCTGCTGCAAGGCCAGCTGGGCTGCGTCGTTTCCCTCGACAGCCTCCTGGGCGGCCGCGGTATAGCTCGGCACCCACTGCTGCAATTCATCGGTCAGGTTGAAGGTCAACGCCACCGCGACGGCCATGATGACGATGCCGCCGGCGATCCGGAACCGACGGGCCCCGGCGCGCAGGCCCGACATTCGACCGCCGATGGATTGTCCCGCGTAGGCGAACAGCAGCAGCGGTACGGCGGTGCCGATCGAGAACGCCGCCGTCAGCACCAGGACCCCGTGGTCCACCCGGCCGGCGGCACCCGCGATCGCGATGGCCGCGATCACCGGGCCGGCGCACGGGACATACAAGGCACCCAACGCGAGCCCGAGCACGAACGGACCGGTCGCTCCCGACGCGTCCGGCTGCGGCAGCCGGGTGAACGGGTGTTGCAGGACCCGTTGCACCGCAGGCACAACGAGGCCGAGTCCGGCGAGGAAGACCGCGAGCAGCCCGGCCCACCGCAGCACCTCGGCAGGCAGATGCAGCGCGGTGATCAGCGCGGACCCGGCCAGGGTCAGCACGGCGAAGCTGAGCACCAGTCCGGTGACAATGCGGGCTGCACAGGTGCGGTCAGCAGCCTTGGTCACCGAGCCCGCGACCGGTCTTCCTCTCCGGGCCGCAGCGATACCGCCCGCGCCGAAGAAGAGCACCGGCAGCACCGGCAGCACGCATGGCGATACCGCCGTGACGGCGCCCGCCAGGACCCCGATCAGCAAGAGGGTCAGCACGATTCATCACACCGCTGATCGACCATGACGTTCTTCCTACCCTGGTCTGCCGAGGGAATCGTGGCCCAATTTCTTACCAAATGGCGCCCATTCTGGGTCCCGGGCGTAAGGCCGTCGATCAATCCGTTGGCAACGCCCGCAGATCGCCGGGTCAGAGAGACCAACCCTCCGGGAGAGTCCTTACGGACCGGTGACATTGGACGCCGCGGCGTAGATGAAGTGTCGCTGCCGTTCTACGGTCGATTGATGCGACGTTCATGGGCACTGCTGGCACTGATCGCGATCCCACTGACCGCTTGCGGGAGCGGCACAACACCACCCGCTGCGCCGGCGACGAGCGCGCCGGCGGCGGTGTCGTCGAGTGCAGAGGCCATGACGGAAGCGATGACGGAGGCAATGACCTCCGGCCCGGCTTCCGGGGGAGCGATGGCGTCGTCGGAATCAATGGCTCATCCGGAGTCGTCCATGATGACAGCCGATTCCACGCACCCGGCATCGGAGGCGATGACGGAGGCGATGACGTCGGAACCACCCCCACCTGGAGCGCCGACCGGCGTCACGATCACGACTGCGGCCAGCGATTTCGGTCAGGTCCTTTTCGACGGCACCGGGCAGGCGATCTACTTGTTCGACAAGGAAACCACCGCGGTACCGGACTGCTACGGCGATTGCGCCGTTGCCTGGCCCCCCGTGTTGACCGACGGACCCCCGGTGGTCGGGGACGGCGCCACTGCCGATCTGCTGGGCACCACGTCGCGCGCGGACGGGTCCACCCAGGCCACCTATGCCGGGCATCCGCTGTATTACTACGCCAACGAGGGCAAGAATGTGGTGACCTGCCACAACGTCAACGAGTTCGGCGGACTGTGGCTGGTGATCACCCCCAGCGGGCAGGCCGCCGCCTGAACGGACGGAACGCACCGGGTCTGAGTCAGTTCAGCTTCCACGTCGCCGGCTGTTTCGGCGCATAGGAACAGAAGGTGCCCATGCGAAGGGCCCCGCGGAGGTGGTCGGCCAGTGCGGGATTGACGCGGTCGATCTTGGAGACCGCGTCCCGGACCCGGGCACTGACGGTTTTGCGTGCTCGTTCAGTTCGATCATCGAGTCGCCTGCTGCGGCCGCCCAACCCGGTGGCGCTGGCCATGGTGTGAATCAGGGTGTCGCGCTCCGCCCGCAGGTGCTCGGCTTTCCCGGCATTGCCGGCGTCCTCAGCACTCTGGATGTCCCCGGCGAGGGTGTCGAGGCGCTTCCTGAAGCGGGCCTTCGCGGTGGCATCCAGGATCGGGTCCGCTCCGGGTCGCGGGAGATCGTCGCCAACCAGGGTGCGGACATGGACGTCGGCTCCGTTGGCCTCGATCAGCATCGCGATGTCGTGCAGGCCTTTTGAATCAGGAAGCTGGGCGGGCACGTCGTGGAAGCGCAGCTGCCAACGCCCCTCAACCCGCCGGAATTCATTGGGAAACGACAAAGGTCGTGTGGCAGCGAGTTCGGCCAGCGCTTGAACGGTGAGCCGGGTCCAGGCTGCGGCGCCGAGCCGCTCGTGCATGGCCAACGCGGCCCGGAAGTGGCCCGCGGCGCGTGCGGTATCGCCAAGCGCAGCGGCCAGCGTGCCGAGATGGTGGTCCACCGCTGCGTGATAGGAGGCACAGCCGGTGACCAGGACGTGCGTGCCTGCTTCGGGGAGGAGACGCTCATAGACCCAGGCGCGCTGCGCGGTGGTACCGGCCACGGCGAAGACGACCGCTGCTGCGGCAAGCCCTTCCGTCCCGGTCGATTCCGCAATGTCCAGGACACTGAAGTCCCCGAGGGCCGCGGTGGTCGCGGCAACGTCCTTTCGAACGGCGGGTGGCCAGGCCCGGAAGATCGGGAACATCGGCCAGAGCGGGTCGTCGGTGGTCAACTCGAAGTGCGGCTCCGGGACACCCAACGCGAGCAGGGACCAACGAGAGGTGCAGTAACACGCGACAGCGTCGGGCACACCGATGGCTGTACCGAGTTCGAGTGCCTGCTCGCCGAGCTCGGCTGCTTCCTGGGCGCGGCCGGCAATCTGGGCGAGAGTGGCCCGGCGGGTCAGTGCGCCCCATCGGCCCCGGGCGTGGCCGAGTGCCTCGGCGAGTGTGATGTAGGTTGCCAACTCGTCGCGGCCGGTCGGGTCTCCGAGTTCCAGCAGGGCGGCGGCACGGAGCAAATGGGCCTCAGCGACAAGATCCCGGTCGCCGCTCGTTGTCGCCGCGGCCAACATTTCGGCAATAACGGGTAACCGCCGTTGTGCGCTGCCCGCTACCCACATCGAGTCCTGCAGAGCAAGTTTCGCGACGGCGATCGCGTGCGCATCATTGGCTCTGGTGGCCAGTTGCACAGCCCGGTGCGCTGTTCGGATCGTGGCCGAATCGGGTGCGTGAGTGGACCCGTGACGCATCTCGCGTGCCTGGGCAGCGGCCATCTGGGACTGCAGCGTCAGCGGGCCGTTGCTCGCGTCCAGCCGTGCGGCAGCTGCACTGAGCATGTCCAGGATTTCGGCGCTCGCTGCGCCGGACCGACGTCCCAGCGAATGCAGACCAAGAACGGCGTTCGCATACGTCACGTCATCGCCGATTCGACCGGCGTTGTCGGCAACGTCGCGAAGACACTGCTCGGCTGAGCGGGCGTCGCCGGCGCGGTCATGCGCGGCGGCCAGTTCCAGGAGCAGCCCACGCCGTAGGTCGTTCTCGTCGTCCGCGCCGATGTCGAGCAGCTGTATCGCGTTCAGATAGAAGGCGCAGGCGTCGTTATGTCCGAGCCTTGCTGTTGCCTCCCGGGCGGCGCGAATCGAGTAGTTGATGGCCAATGGGCGGCCAGCCGGTCCGGCGGCCAGGAAATGCGTGGCCGTACGTGCAGTGGCTCCCGGTCTGGCTTGCAAGGCGCTGGCCACCGCGAAGTTGATGGCAGCCCTGTCGGACTCGGTCAGGCCGAGCAGAATGGTCTCCCGGTAGAGGTCATGAGCGAACCGCGGTGCGTCGCGGGTACCCACGATCACCCCGGCCCGCCTGGCCTCCTCCAGCAAGTCGTGCGCCTCCGCCACGTCCGTGGCCGCCCCCACGTTGGCGAGCAGGCCGCTGTCGATATCCCGACCGATGACGGCGGCCCAGTCCAGCAGCTGCACGCAACCGGTGGGCAACCTGGCCAGGCGCCGCCGAAGCGTCTCCACCACGGTGTCCGGGATCTGAGATTGTTCCGACCAGGAGCCCTGTGCGATCAACAACCGGGTCAGCTCACGGACAAAGAAGGGGTTGCCGCCGCTCCGTTTCCACAATCGGGCATTGACCTGATCCGACGGCCGTGCGCCGGCAATCGCCGCGGCCATCGCCGCAACGTGCATCTGGCCAAGGCCCGTCAGGGTCAAACACTGCGCCCTGGAGGAAATGTCGACCAGCTCCGGCGGGGCCTCGGTGTCCCGGTAGGCACCGGCCAGCAGCACCCTGCTGCCGGTCAGCGCTCGGGCCAGGAATCCCAGTAACCGCACGGAGGGCACGTCAGCCCATTGCAGGTCATCGAGGACCACCAGGAGCGGCCGGTCGAGGGCGAGTCCGGAGAGGCAACGCGCGACGGATTCGAAGACCCTGAATTGCGCGTCCGCTGCGGCGTCGGCACCCCAGTCGGCGGGCTGCCTTGACTCGGTATCCACCAGTCGCCCGGCGTCCCCGAGTTCGGCGGCCGACCGGCCGGTCGCCTGCAGGACCTGTGACCACGGCCAATACGGCGGGGCGCCGTTGCCCTCCCAGCACAGGCCACGCAGGACCGTGCAGTCCTTGGCGGCGCGGTCGATCAGCGCTCCCAACATCGCGGTCTTGCCGATGCCGGCCTCACCGCTGATCAGCAGGAACTGCCCGGCGCCCGCGACGGCATCCCGGAGCGCGGAGCCGGCCGCTGTCAGCACCGGCTCCCGACCGACGAGCCGCTCGGGACTCATAGCGTCATGATGGCCCGGTCACGGCCGAAGCTCCAAGACCAGGTTCATCGGAGCTTCTGTTCCGAGCCGGCGGACCCGGCTGAACCCGGCATCGGCCGCCAGCTGACGCAGCTGCTTCTCACCGGCCTGGGCCCCGAGCGGCTCGGACGACGTGGACGTCCGCTGGGAGACCGCGTTGGGGGTGCACGCCAATGTTGAAACTGCGTAGAACATGCGCCCCATCGGGTTGAGGTTGTCCTGCACGTTGTCTGCGCTATGCGGCTCGAACAGCAACACCGCACCGGTCGAGGCGACGGCCGCCCGGGCCCGGACGAGTGCGCCGCGGGGATCGCCGATGTCGTGCAAGGAGTCGAAGAAGGTGATGAGGTCGTAGCCGTTGCCGGGAAGGTCGATGGCGGCGGCCACCTCGAACTTGGCATTGCCTGTGCCGCCGGCCGACTCGGCGCGGGCGTGGGCGATCGACGCGTCGTGGTAATCGATCCCCAGCACCTTCGCTGCCGGGTACAGGCCGGCGATGGCCCGTGTCGGCCCGCCGTAGCCGCAGCCAACGTCCACCACTTCGCCGCCGATGCGCAGAACTGTTGCCACATCGGCCATCTCACTGATGGCGGCGGCTATCAGTTCGGTGGGCAATGCCACCTTGGTGAAGGCGTCGGTGCCGTGCCAATGTTCTGCGGTGCGTTGGTGCCAGCCGTATCCGTGGCCGGTACTGAATGCTGCACTGAAATCGCCGAAGCCTTCGCCCATCGAGGACATCATGGTGGCGGCGGCATCGATCAGCGGCCCGCCCGGACCGTAGACGATGGCACCCGCGACGGCGTCCGGCAGGGTGAATCGGTCGGTGTCGGGGTCGTACTCGAGGTAGCCGCCGGCAGCCTGGGCGCGGAGCCATTCCCGCACGAGCGCCCGGTCGACGGTGACCTGGGCGGTGACCTGATCGACCGTGAGTGGTCCTGCCCCGGCGAGGGTGCTCCACAAGCCGCTGCGGGTGCCGAGAGCGGTGAGCAGCACACCCAGGGCACTGCCCAACTCGATCAGAATTTTGCCCATCTGCGCCTCGACGGCAGCATGCGTCCCGGCGGCGGCGGTGCGTGCCTGTTGTTCGATGGTGGTCACGATGTGCTCCTTTGATCGCGCCCTGGGCTGGTCCCGGGCTCTCAACCAAAGGGCGCGAGTTCGTGCCTCGCAACCGCTAGGTGAGCACCTCGCGCACCGTTTTCTGGCCCGACGGCGTTAAAGGTCGCGGGCGGCCGGTACCAACGGTGGAGTCAGTACTACCCACGGATCGCCAAGCAACCCCTCTCCGAACCCGTACTGGAATCGTTGGGGCACAACATTCTTGGACCCGGACGGGTACCGCGTCGTGATCGCCGCCGCAGATGAAAGCCACCTGCGCGAGGGCGCGGAGGGGGCGCCGAGGCACGTTTCATCGCCGGGTATCGAACTTGACTGGCACGTCGGTCCTCGTGCGGAGCTGCGTCCTCTGTTCGAATTGGCGGAGGATTCCCGGAGTGAGCTGGACGGCTCCCTCTACCGGGGACGGGTACTGGTGGCCGTGCGCGGTTCATCGACGGTGGGTCACCTGCAACTTGTCCCGACGACCAACGCCGACGAAATCGAGCTGAAGAATATGGCCGTCCAATCAGCTTGGCACGGTACCGGGATAGGTCGTGCCCTGGTGGCCGACGCCATCGCCCGCTGCACCGCCGAGGGCTGGTCCAGAATCGTTGTCGCAACGGCCGCGGCTGATACCGGGAATCTGCGCTTCTATCAGCGTGTGGGATTTCGGTTGCTGTCGGTAGAGCGGGATGCCTTTACCGCGGCGACCGGGTATCCCGTCCCCATCGCGATCGACGCTATCCCACTGTTGGATCGAGTATGGCTCTCCCAGGACCTGCACTGAGATCGACCGGACACCCAACCACGTAGGGTCCGGTGGTGGATGCAATAGATATGTTGCTCCGGGCCGCGGAGGAATACCGCTCGCGATTGCGGGTAGTTCAGACTGCACGGCAATGGGCATGTCCGACGCCCTGCGCCGAGTGGACCGTTCGCGACGTGGCGGATCACATCCTGGGCGGTAACCGGTTCACCGTCCTGATTGTGGACGGGCTCCCTGCAGACGAAGCGATGCACAGCGTCATTCGTGGAGACTTTGCGGGTGACCCCGACCAGGCGTTCGAGGCGAGTTCGACCGCCCAACTGTCGGCTCTTCGTCGGCCTGGTGTGTTGGAAAGGATGTACGAGCATCCGATGGGTCTCCTTTCGGGCCGGCAAATCGCGCGGCTGCGGATGAGTGACTTGGTGGTGCATGCATGGGATATCGCCAGAGCATTGGGCCTACCTGAAGAACTGGATCATCTACTGGTCATGGAATCCATTGCGGTGGTGCAGGAGTTCGGCGAAAAATTCACTGCCGCAGGGCTTTTCGGTTCTGGGAAAAGCGGAGACCTGCCGGAGAATTCGACTGACCAATCGAGGCTGCTGGACCTGGTCGGCCGGCGGCCGTGAGTCTCGGGTCCGAGCACGGCCGGCTGGCCCGTGGGGGTTCGATTCGCGTCGGGGACACGTCGAGTATCCCCGCTGCTGGCCGCCGCCGATCGCAGTAGGCCGAGCGCGATCGCCGGGAAGATGAGGACGGACAGCAGGCCCGCGCACATCAGCGCCGCTCCGGTGACCGGTGTCATCAACCCGGCCGCCATCCCGATTTGCGAGGCGGTCACGATGAACGGCAGGGATGTCGCCTGCAGGAGCCCGGATGCCACCGAGTGCCTTGTTCCGAGGCTTCGGATTGACAGCAGTGCCGGGACGCCGCGGACCACCAGCAGCAGCACTGCAAACCGGACCCGAATCTGGGCCGTCGTGTCCTGAATGCGGACCAGGACCGTACCGAGGCGCATCGATCGCCCCCCGCGCAGCAGCAGAATCGCCGCGACACCCACCAGGTCGGCGAAAAGGGTCAGCAGGACGAGCTTCTCGCCGACCCCACCACCGTCGGCCGAGAAGAACAGGGTCAGCAGAACGATCGCGGAAAAATCCGCGATCGACGATGCCGCGATCGTTCGTTGACCGACCGGGCTGTCGGCCTGCCGCGCGTCCTTCAGTAATGGAACGATCAGTCCCAGCGACGTAGCCGACAGCGTGATGGCCACCAGCAGCGGAGATGTGACCCAGTTCATGGCCGCGAACCCCGCACCCACGGCAATCCCCAACACCAGGGTCACCAAATAACCAAGTACCGCCACGTGCAAAAGGTTGCCGCGCAAACCCTTCAGGTCGATCTCCAATCCGGCCAGAAACAGCAGGAAGGCGAGGCCGAAGACCGCGAGAATCTGCAGCGGTAGGTCAATGTGGACCCAGCCGAGCACACTGGGGCCGACGATCACACCGGCGATGATCTCGATGACGACGGACGGCACACGCAGGCGCGGCCCGAATCCGAGTAGCAGCGGCACAGCGGCCGCGATCACGAAAACGATCAGCAGGTTGTCGAACGTAACCTCGGGCATCGGTGTCCTCACCTTCGATTGTTGACAGGCACTGCATCCGCCGTGCGCCATGAAGGTCGGCAGGCGTGCACAGCGTGTGTCTCGCCGTCGCCGGAAGCGTTTCGCTCGGTCGAGACATGCACCGACGGCTCAGCCACCCGTTCGATCTCCAGACCATCGTCGGCGGTACCGGCAAACTCAGTGGCGCACAGGGGTTTGTCCGGGCCAGCGGAACATTCTCGACCATCAACGGCGGGATCTCCGAATACGTCGGCTCGGTGTGCCTGCGGTGACACCCACCGGGGAGAACCTTTGCCAGATCGCTCGATCCGGCGTAACGAAGCAGCAGGACGCAGACACCAACAATCGGGCTGGAATTCGCGACATGAAGGAGACGTGTGATGACCGACTGTGCCGCAATGGCGCCGGGTACCGGCGGCGGATGTGCCGGCCGAGGGCCGGGTCCGCAGTGTCGTCGTCGATGGCCGCAGCATCGCGATGTCGCGATGCGGGGGCCGGCTCGGTGCCTTGGAGAACCATTGCCCGCACCAGGGTGGTCCGTTGGGGGAGGGCTCGATCGAGAAGGGACTGTTGCGCTGCCCCTGGCACGGCTACGACTACGACCCGTTGACCGGTCAACCGCCGGGGGATTTCGCCGACGCGGTCCCCGGTTACCCGGTGGAGGAACGGCCGGACGGGGTGTACGTGGCGCTGCCCGAGGTCGTGACGCCGGTCCGGACGGTCGCCGATGTGCTGGTCGAAACCCTGGTCGCGTTCGGTGTCCGGCACGTGTTCGGCATGGTCGGGCATTCCAACCTCGGATTCGCCGACGCCCTGCGCCGGGCGGAGGAGCGCGGCGAGATCACCTACATCGGCATCCGTCACGAAGGGGCCGCATCGTTCGCGGCCTCCGCCTACGGCAAGCTGACCGGCCGGCCGGCGGCCTGCCTGGCGATCGCCGGCCCCGGCTCCACCAACCTGCTCACCGGACTGTACGACGCGAAGCTGGACCAGGCGCCGGTCATCGCGATCTCCGGTCAGGTCCCGTCAAAGGTGCTGGGCCGCGGGGCGTTTCAGGATCTCAACCTGTCCGCGGTGTTCAAGGACGTCGCAATCTCATCGGTCACCCTGCAGGCCGGCAGTGATCACGCGGAGCTGGCCGCCCTGGCCGTGAAGCACGCCGTCGACGGGCGCGGGGTCGCACACCTCGTGCTGCCGGACGAGGTGCAGATCCTGCCCTCCGACCACCCGGCCGCCACCCCTGAGGGTCGGCTGGCCGGCATCGGGCGGGTACGCCGCCACCGGCGCAGCTGGCCGCGGCCGCGGACCTGCTCAGGGCGGCCCGGCGCCCGGTCATCGTGGTCGGTCACGGTGCCCGCGGCGCCCACGATCAGGTGGTGGCGCTCGCGGAACGGCTGGGTGCGCCGGTGCTGACCACGTTCAAGGCCAAGGGCCTGGTCCCGGACTCCCACCCGCTGGGCGCCGGGGTGCTCGGCCGCAGCGGAACTCCGGTCGCGAGCTGGCTGATGAACGAATCAGACCTGATCCTCGCGGTCGGCGCCTCGTTCTCCAATCACACCGGCATCGCGACCTACAAACCGATCATCCAGATCGACGACAACCCCGCCGCCATCGGCCGTTTCGACCCGGTCGGCATCGGCCTGGTCGGCGACGCCGCGAGCACCGTGGCGGCGCTGGACGCCGCGGCCGGAGTCACCGCAGCGGTCGATCAGCGAGCCGGATGTCGCCGAGCGGTGGGGAATCTGGCGCGGCGGAGAAGGCCCGCCGGGTCGCGGACGACCGGGGCCAGGGGGTCTCGGCGGCAGCGGTGTTCGACGCGTTGTCCCGGCACCTGCCCCGCCGACGCCGTCATCACCGTTGACGTCGGCAACCACGCATACTCGCTGGGTCGCTACCTGGAGTCCGCCGGTCAACCGGTGCTGATGTCCGGTTACCTGGGTTCCATCGGCTTCGGGTACCCGGCCGCGCTCGGGGCGTGGGTGGCCGACCCCGGCCGCCCGGTCGTCGCCGTCACCGGGGACGGCGGGTTCGGCCAGTACGCGATGGAATTGACCACCGCCGTCAAGTACGGGTTCGGCATCAAGCATGTGCTGCTGGACAACAAGAGCCTGGGCAAGATCTCGAAGGAACAGATCGCCGGCGACTACCCCGTGTGGCACACCTCCCTGCGCAACCCGGACTGGGCCGAGTTCGCCCGCCAGTGCGGCGCGACCGGCATCCGGGTCAGCGCCGGCGGCCGATCTGGATGCGGCGATGAAGGAGCTGTTCGCCGTCGACGGGCCGGCCCTGCTCTGCGTTGACCAGGACGCCGAGTTGCTGTGAACTCCCGCTACGCCGCAACAGCTTTGCCGAGAGGCGTTTCAAGGGAATTTCGGCGCCGCGTCACCAGATCCCCCGACCGCTGAGGTTCCGGACATGGACGCGAGCGAAAGCCTATGCGTGTGGCGGCCCGGCGAGCGCGAAGACCGCGCCGTCGGGATCGGTGAGAAACGCCATCCGACCGAACGGCGAGTCCATGACGGGTCCCTGCAATGCGCCCCCACGGCCGGTCGCTGCGGAGACGGCGGCGTCGGTGTCCGCGACCGCGAAATATGGCAACCAGTGGGACGGCAGGCCGGCCGCGGGGTCCATCATGCCGCCGATACCGCCCAAGGGTGCATCTCCGAGGTCGAATGTCATGTAGTGGTCGGGTGCTCCCGGCATGGGCTGATAGTGGTACCCGAACACGGCGGTGTAGAAGGTGCGGGCGGAGTCCGGGTCGGTCAGCCGAGCATCGGTCCAGGTGAGACCGCCTGGCTCGTTGTAGATCTCGGCGCCGATCATGCCAACGGCCTGCCACACCCCGAAGGCCGCACCTGACGGGTCCATTGCCACCGTCATTCGACCGTTCCCGGGCACGTCGAACGGCTCGGCGAGCACCGTGCCACCGTTGGCGGTGATCGTTGCCGCGGTGCCGTCGGTGTCGTCGCTGGCCAGATAAACCGTCCACGCGGTGGGCTGGCTCGGGTCCTGCTTTGGTCCGATCGCTGCGGCGGCACGGCCATTGACCTGGCAGATGTTGTAGTGCCCGAACTCCTCGCCGGTGTCGACGAACGTCCAGCCCAGGACGGCACCGTAGAACGCCATGGACGCCGCGACATCGGGTGCTCCCAGGTCCACCCAGCACGGTGTGCCTGCGGGCCATTGGTCTGATCGATCGGGCACGGTGGACCTCCGCTGGAGTGGTACTTGACGTTCCCAGCCTCGCAGCATTTGCGGGAAGGCGCGAGCGGTGACCGGGAGAGGCGGACCGTCGGCTAGAGTTTTCGGTGGTGCGCCGGGAAGTCTGGTCGGCAATTCTGTTGCCGACCGCGCGTAAGGACCTATCCATGGCCAGCACCACATCGTCGTTGTTCTCCCCTGGCACCTGGGCGGAGAACGGCCGCATCGCCCACGTGCTGCGCAAGGAAACCGTCGGCGGCGGCCTGCTGCTACTGGCCACCGTCATCGCGCTGGTCTGGGCGAACACCCCGGTCTCGGACAGCTATTTCACCCTGCTGGCCACTGAGATCGGGCCCGCAGCGCTGCACCTGAATCTGACCGTCGCGCAATGGGCCGGGGACGGGTTGTTGGCGATCTTCTTCTTCGTCGCCGGCCTGGAACTGAAGCGGGAATTCGTCGCCGGTGACCTGCGGGACCCGAAACGAGCGGTGGTGCCGGTCGCCGCCGCGGTCGGCGGGATGATCGTCCCCGCGATCTTGTACCTGGCCATCGCCGGCGGCACCGGCCCCCGCGGCTGGGCGATCCCCACCGCGACCGATATCGCTTTCGCTGTCGCGGTTCTCGCCGTCATCTCCACCCATCTCCCGGTGGCGTTGCGGACGTTTCTGCTCACCCTCGCGGTGGTGGACGACCTGCTGGCGATCACCGTGATCGCCCTGTTCTACTCCGACGACCTGCAGCCGGTGTGGCTGCTCACGGCGCTGCTCCCGTTGGGGTTGTTCACCGTGCTGGTGCAACGTCGGGTGCATGCCTGGTGGGCGTTGCTGCCGCTTGCCCTCGCGACCTGGGGGCTGGTGCATGCATCCGGGATTCATGCCACCGTCGCCGGTGTCCTCCTCGGCTTCGCCGTCCCCGTCAGGGCCCGGAAGATCGCCGGCAAGGACGACGACCGGCCGGGGTTGGCCGAGCACTTCGAACACCTCTGGCGGCCTATCTCCGCCGGGATCGCGGTCCCGTTGTTCGCGCTGTGCTCCGCCGGCGTCGCGATCGGCGGCCTGTCCGGGCTTCAGTCCGCCCTCACCGACCCGATCGCGATCGGCATCATCGCCGCGCTGGTGCTCGGCAAACCGATCGGCATCCTGGCCGCGACGTTCCTGACCTCGAAACTGACCCGCCGACCGTTGCAGAAGGGGCTGACCTGGCCCGACCTGACCGGCGTCGCCCTGCTCGGCGGGATCGGGTTCACCGTGTCCCTGCTGATCGGCGAACTCGCCTTCGGCGGGAACAGTGCCGCTGACGACCACGTCAAGATCGCCGTCCTCACCGGTTCCGTCACCGCCGCCCTTCTTGCCGCGGTCCTCCTCCGCATCGGAATCGGCGTTACAAGATCATCTGCGCGGAAGAGGAACGCGACGACGACAACGACGGCATCCCCGACATCTACCAACAGCAATAGCCGCGACCGCCGAAATCCGGTGGTCAACGATCGGGTCGTTCCCGAGACCGCTGGTCGCCCCCGGAGCTTCAAGAGAGAACTCCCTATTCCGCAAAGGATTTCACACCACGCGGTTGACATCAGATTCGTGGACGATCGAATGATCGACCTCGGACTCCGCAGAGGTGAACAGGGCTGGACGAACCAACGTCCGCCCGACACACTTGCGCGGTGCCCACCGTGTACAAAAACCTGCGCGGTCAACAAGCGGTGCGGCAGTGGTGCTCGGAAGCCCTGGCCAGAGCGCAATTCCCACTCACCACAGCGGCCCTGGATACCAGCGCTGGTCGGGTGGCGGTCACCTCCGCTGGAACGGGCCCACCCCGGGTCGTCATGGTGCCGGGAACCGGCTTCAACGCTGCGGTGGCGCTGCCGTGGCTGCAGGCGCTGTCCGCCCACTGGGCGACCACCGTGGTGGATCTACCCGGTCAGCCAGGACTGAGCGATCCACGTCGGCCACGCCGGGGTCGGCTCGCTGGTACGGCCAAACCCTGGATGAATCCCTGGCCGCAATGGATGCCGACGGAGTGGTGCTGGTCGGCAATTCACTCGGGGCCGCCGTCGTCCTGGCCGCCAATTCGCCTCGAATCGCGGCCCGTGTTCTGGTCTCACCCGCCGGCTTCATTCGGCTGGGAATGAGCCCGAAAGTGGCGCTGGCGTCGGCTGTTTGGCTGCTGCGTCCAACAACCGAACACACCCGCCGCATGCTCGAGCTGTTCGTTGCGCCCGGCGCGGACCCGCCCGAGACCGAGGTGGAGTGGATGGCGCTGATGGGCGCGTGCTGCCACACCACCCTCGCGCCTCCGCCCCTGGCAGCCGACATACTGGCCAGTCGTGCCGATCGGCCGTGTGTGGTCGGGGTCGGCGAGCACGACCGGTTTCTGCCACCACATCGACTGGCACCGGCAGTGCGCCGAACCATGAACCTCGATCTTCGGGTCTTTGCCGGCGTCGGCCACCTGATGACCGCAGCCCACCTCGACGAAGTGGTGTTCATGGTGTCCCAGGTTGTCGATCCGCCTGCGAACGGTGCTTTTGATCTGACCACGTAGGAGCAGTCCGGCCGCTGTCGGCAGTATGAATCGCCGGGAATCACGCGGTTGGGGATGACAGGGGGCCACGCCTCTCAGCGTTCGAAGAATAGTCTGATCGCTACGGGATAGGAAATATCGGATGAGGTGCACCGACAAGAATGCTGAAAGCGCTGATCAGGGTCGGCCCCTGTCGGCGAGAAGGAACTGGCGAGGAGAGCTGAACCTTCCGTTTCGGACGCAGAGAGTTATTTGCAGACAGCGGATAACGCCGCGATTGTTGTCGATCCTTTAACTGCGGAACTGCGGTCCGTTCAAGGTGGCCGGGCTTACTCCCACTGACTCCAGCTCGGGTGTCAATGCGCGTCGTTTGGTCCGCCTGCATAGACTCCTTCCAAGATTTCGGGCGACTCAGTTCGGGTGGGGAGGCTTTGGTCAAATGGGAGCATCCCGAAAGCAGATTCACGTGCGTTACACGCGCGTGGCAAAGCTCGTTCTAGATGCAGTCGCGGAGGGCGTATCGGGCAAACCAGAGGACGCTGCCGAGGCGGGAGGATCGCCGGGGACACCGCCGCTGCTGGAAGAAGGGCCGTCCTTCGGGACTTCGCAATATGCGGAGGAGGACCTGCGCAGGGTTCCGATGGTGGCCCGGGCTGCCAGTCTCGGTTGCGGCTGTCCAACGAGAGAGGCCCGACTTCGGCCGGGAGAGCGGGTCCTGGACATTGGCGCCGGGGGTGGCATCGACGTCATCCTGGCCGCGCTCCAGGTTGGAGTGCGGGGAGTGGTCGTAGGTCTGGACATGACCAGCGAAATGAACAACCTCGGGGAGTGGAACGTGGCCGCTGCTGGAATCGAGAACGCCTTCTTCATCGAAGCCGCTGCGGAGGACCTTCCTCTTCGGGCCGGCGCGTTCAACGTCGTACTGAGTAATTGCACGATCAACTTGATCGTACGAAAGGATTTGGCTCTCGGGGAGATCCATCGTGTGCTCGCCGGGGGTGGTCGGTTCGTCGCCGCAGACATAGTCGCGGAGGACCAGCTGAGCCCAGCCGAGAGGTTAGCGCGGGGAACGGAGACGGGATCCACTGTGGGTGTCCTGTCCCGACAGGAATATCTCGCACTGCTGACTGACATCGGCTTCGACCATGTTTCCGTGACGTACACCCACTGCGTTGCGGAAGGCATTCATGGGGCGATCGTTCTCGGCACTAAACCAAAGGGAACGATGCCCGATGGGATCGCCCTCAAGGGCCGGCAATCGAACCTCGTCGAAGAACGAGGAGACGAAGATGTCTGACGATCGCAGCGATTCGCCTGTCGTCGATGTTCTCTTCTTCACTGCCCTGAAGATGGAATACGAGGCCGCTCGCGAATCCGGGACCAATGGCTACTTACGCGATCCTGGGGTCGCGCTGTGGCAGTCCCGGGACGAGAAGACGAATGGCCCGTATGAGCTCGGTACCTATCGGCTGGCGGACGGCGATCATTTTCAGGTCGCCCTGGCCCGCCCGCACGCCATGGGGCCAATCGAAGCCGCAAATTCTCTAGGCATTCTGATTTCACGCGTGCGGCCCAGCTGGCTGGTGATGTCCGGAGTCTGCGCCGGGCGACCCGGCGCCGCTCAGTTCGGGGACGTGATAGTCGGTAGTGTCGTCTACTTCCCGCAAGGTGGGAAGCTGACCAAAGACAATTTCAAGCACGACATTCGGACTCGAGAGATGAACGTACGGTGGGTTCGCGCTGCCGAAGAACTGGCTACTGAAGATCTGGCTAGCTTCCGCAATCCGGCCGACGAGGACACCAAACGCTGGTTTCTCCAGTGTCTTTTGATGGGAACCGATCCGCAGGACGCCCGAGATCGTTACCTTCCCGGAGACACATGGAAGGAAGCGCTGGTGACCTATGTGGAGGAGGGCCTGATTCAGTGGAGGGGCGCCAAACTCGCGATCACCCGCGCCGGGCGCGAATGGGTCCAACGTCGGCGAACTACCGACCCGGATTGGCCAACCGGGCTTCCGTTCAAGGTGGTCGTCGGCCCGATGGCGAGTGTGACGTACGTCGTTGCTCGTGATGAATGGAGCAAACTGGCCGAACCAGTCAGGTCCTTGATCGGCATCGAGATGGAGGGGTTTTCTGTCGCGACTGCTGCCCGCATCACAGAGGTTGCCAACTGGGTTGTCGCAAAGGGGGTGATGGATTTCGCCACCGAAACCAAGAGCGACGTCTACAAGAAATTCGCCGCCAAGGCATCCGCCGAAGTAATCTGGAAGTTCCTGGCCGAACGCCGACGGCACGATCCGGAATCCTTCGCGCCCGGCGGGCCGTTGAATGCCTCAATGATCAGCGGCAATGCCGACCCGCTCAGCGCGCTGTCGTTGCCGGAGGGCAACTTGCCGACGCCAAGGGGAGAACTGTTCGGTCGGGCGGACTTGCTGAGCGAATGCTCCCGACTACTGTCCGACGGACAGACGCGGCTGGTCTCCCTGCTCGGTCCGCCGGGAGTCGGCAAGACCCGTTTGGCATTGGCCGTTGCGCACACACTGGCCGAGACCTTCGACGGGCACGTCTACCTCGTGGATCTGTTGTCGGTAGCAGATCCGGATCTGGTGCTGGCAAGCATCCCCAAGGCGCTGCGGATAGAGGCGGGTGACCCGCTCATCGAGGCGCTCAAAGCTGTCTTCGCGGGCCACCGTTGCCTGATTCTCCTGGACAACTTCGAGCAGGTCAGCGCCGCGGCCCCTAAGGTCGCTGAGCTGCTCGACGCCGTGCCCGGGATCACGGTCCTGGCGACGAGCAGTGTCCCGCTGGACATTGGACGGGAACGGCCAGTCGACGTGCCTCCACTGCGGGACCTCGAAGCAGCCATCCAGTTATTCAACGCGGCCAGCGGGAATCGGCACCGGACATTGGAGTCCCGAGCCACTGTGGCGCGACTGTGCGGTCTGGTTGATCACCTGCCGCTGGCCATCGAGCTCATCGCCGCCCGCGCCCGCGACCTGACCCCGGACGATCTGATCGACGTCGTCAACGCTCCGGACGGCGTGCTGTCCCTGCGCAATCCACGCAGCGACGTTCAGCTGAACCATGTCACCCTCACCACCGCGATCGAGTGGAGTTACCGACACCTCAACACCGTTGAGCAGGCGGTGTTCACTCGGCTGGCGATTTTCGAGGGTGGATGGACGGTCACGACAGCCGCGAATGTTGTCGGCGACAAGATCGGGATCGCTGCGCTGACCGAGATAGTCCGGGCGCTGGTGGACAAGCGGTTCATCTACAAGATCGGCGAGCAGGATCGGCACGCCAGATTCGGCATGCTCCGCGTGCTGAAGCAATTTGCCCTTGATCGGGCCGGCACCGACCCGGAAACGCTTGCACAACTGCGTCGTGCGCATGCCCAATACTTCGTCCGATTGGTTGAGGAAGGCTCCGGCGATCCGATCGATACGGACGCCGGCCAGGTCGACGTTCTCACGAGCGAACACGAGAACCTGAACGCGGCGCTGGGCTACCTGGTTTCGGAGGGGGCCGTCGTCGATGCTCTCAAACTCGCCAGGGTGCTCGGACCGTACTGGTGGTCGCGAAACTACTCTCAGGGTTACGAGCAATTGCGGTCGGTGCTCGGACTGGGCATTCAATCCGATGCAACGGGCGATCAGCGAGCCCTGCGGTGTGCCGTCCAGGTCATGCTCGCCAGGCTCTGCATTCGCCAGTTCAAGGTCGACGAGGCCAGGCAGCTTCTGGACGAAGCGCTGGTCATCGCAACCGCCGACGATAACGACGCTGTTCAATCGGAGGCTTACGGTATTCGAGCCCTCGTCCACATCGAGCGGGCCGAGTACCCGCAGGCGCGGGACGACCTCGAAAGAGCCATGCTCATCTGCCGGGAGATGGCCGACGCCGTCGGCGAGGCCGACTGTCTGGACGGTCTGGGCATCATCTGCGTTGAGGAGGGCAAGTATTCCGAGGCCGGCAGCCACTTCGCCCGCAGCATCGAGCTCTACGGCGATCGCAATCTCGCCCGCGGCTGGGTGCACAACGACATTGCGCAGTTGCGGCTGGTGCAGGACGACACCGACGCGGCCGAATTGTTTGCGCGGCAGGCACTGGACGCCGGACTTGCCGAGTCGGACCGGGGACTCATGGCCTGGGCCACCAACTATCTGGGACATGTGCAGATGCGTCGAGGCTTGTTCGATCTGGCGAGGGAGTCCTTCATGGAAAGCCTGACTCAGACAATCGTGCTCGGAAACGTGCGACCCCGGCTGCGCGTCCTCGAGGGGCTGGCGGCTCTCGCCGCGTCTCGCGGTGATTACTACCTGGCGCAGAAGTTGAACCATGCGATCCTCCGACTTCGCTCGACATACGCGTTGCCGAGATCACCGGCCGAAGAGCTGATGATCGCTCCGCAGATGGAGACCGCTGGGAACGCGCTGAGCGAGGTCGATCGGAACCGTGCGTACCTGGACGGGAGCCACCTGACGCTCGACCAGGCAACCGAACTTGGCCGGGAGGTCTAGCAGACCCCGGGTGGCACTGGTCTGCCCGACAATGTGGGACCGCGCCCAGCTGGCTCGATCCCGGTCCCTGGCCCGACGCTTCGATATCGTCGTCTACGGGACAGACGCCGAGGCCGATCCGGCACACTTCGACGTCGACAAATTCATCGAGGATGCCGTCCGGGACTTGCATCGAGCCGACCTCGCCGGGGTCGTCAGCTCCAGTGACTACCCCGGGTGCCTACTCGCGGCGATTCTCGCCCAACGACTCAACTTGCCGGGACCGGATCCAGAAAGCCTCCTGCGCGCCTCTCACAAGTATTACTCCCGAATTTCCCAAGCCGTTTCGGTTCCCGAGTCAACCCCGCAGTTCATGTTGATCGACCCGGATCAGGTCAGCGGGCCCGACTTCCGGCTGCACTATCCGGTTTTCGTCAAACCGGTGAAGTCCTGGTTCTCCCAGCACGCTCGAATCATTGGATCGTCCAACGAGCTCGTCGAGTTCCTGGCATCGGAGGAACTCCGATTCCATCTCTTCGAGTTCGTCAAGCCCTTTAATTCGTTGCTTGCGCGCTATTCGGAATTCAGCAGCAATGCAAGTCATCTGATAGCCGAAACTTGTTTGTACGGCCAGCAGGTCACCTTGGAGGGCTACGTTTTCGGCGGGCTGGTGGAGACGATTGGAATTGTCGATTCCGAAATGTACCCGGGCACCCGAAGCTTCCGACGCTTCATCTACCCGACTCGACTCGGGGCCGGAATCGCAGAACGCATGAGGGTGATCGCCGATCTCGTGATCCGCGGACTCGGGTACACCCACGGTCTGTTCAACATCGAGCTCATGTACAACCCCGAGGCCGACACGATCCACGTGATCGAGGTCAATCCCCGGATGTGCGGACAGTTCGCCGACCTCATGGAGTCGGTCAACGGAATCAATACCTACGAAATACTCCTCGCCGTCGCGGTCGGACGAGAACCTCATCGCGGTCACGGCCGCCTGCGCTCGCGTTCGTCGGCGAGCTACGCATTGCGTCACTTCGGCGACGGCGTCGTGCGTTCAGGTCCCCTCCGCTGGCGCCACGCCCCGGTGCTGGGTTCGCGGGCCGTGACGCTGTTCATGACGTACTACGCTTCTGGCCAGCAACTTTCGACCAACCGTAAGCAATTCGATGGTGCAAGTTACCGCTACGCGGTCATCAATGCACGTGGCCGTACTCCTGCCCGGATCGAGAGGACAGTCCGGCGTGCCGAACGCCGGTCAGGCTTGATCGTTGATGACCTTACCGACCCAATTTGAGGCGTCCGCACCTCAATCGACGGCCCAGGGACGGTCGCCGGCTGGATCTGTCCAACCGGGATTCGTGATGGCCGGGTATCGCCAACGGTGGTCGTCGCTGCTATGGATTCGTACTGGTGGAAGGAGATACGTTGTCAGCCTAGGGCGTGGACCCGGGACGGTTTCCCTGAGGCTCGCTTCGCGACGGTGGTTGCGGAATCGGGCTGGGTGACTGGCATCTCGCGGTGACCCCCAGGCACGCCATCGTCGACCTGTGTCGACGGTCCTGCCGACGGGCGGGGCGCACGCTTCGGCCGAGGTCACAGACGAAGGTGGTCGTTTCTCGGTGCGCAACATCAAGTGGAGTTATATGGATCATTGGCGGAGCAACGGCCCCGCCGGGCCCATCGACCAATGGCACTCCCACAAGACGATGTCTGCCTTCCTCAAGCAGATCAAAGCGGTGGGCTTCGACGCCATCGACACCTTCGACTTCCGCATCTGGCAGATGTACGGCGATTACGGCGGGCCGGTCAAGTACCAGGAAATGGTGCGGGACCACGGACTGGAGGGGATCATCAACACCTTCCACGCCGCCGATTACGACACCCGCAATTACGCCCCGCACCTGCGCGAAACGCACGAGAACATCCTCGAAGATTTCCGGGTGACCATGGACCGGTGGTCGGGCGTGGGGTTGAACAGCATCATCGTGATGCCCGCAACGCTGTACTACGACATGGAACCGATCACCGAGGACAAGCTCAAGATCACGGCCGAACTGTGGAACAAGGTCGGTGAAATCACGGCTGGCCACGGGGTGAAGCTCACCTGCCACCACGAGTTCTTCTGCGGCATCCAGAGCGATGCGGACATCGACATGTTCTACGCCCACACCGATCCGCAGTACGTCTCGTTGTTCGTCGACACCGCGCAGCACTGCATCGCATCCGTCGACTTGGTCCCGTTGTATCGCCGACACGCCCATCGGGCCAGTGGGTTCCATTTCAAGGACACCCGCAACGTGGCCACCGGAGACGATCACCGGCACCGCCCGGATTCGGAGATCATGGCACCCACCACCGGTAAATGGTTCTACGAAATGGGCACACCGGACGGCCTGGTCGACTTTGACGCAATGATGCGCGCCATCAGAGACGAGCAGTTCGAGGGCTGGATCACCGTCGAGCACGACAAGGCCAACAAGTATGGCGGCGATTACTCCGAGAGCACAGCAATCTCGCGTTGGTACGCCGCCAACGTCCTCGAGCACATCTACCGTTAGGCGCCCCAGATGAATACCATCAGATGGTCGTACGCGATCAATCAATACAAGCCCCAGTTCGACGACTTCGTCCGCCGCGAAGACCATGAACGTGCCTTCAAAACGATGTCGATCGCCGGTTTCGATGGTGTTGAGCTGACCTCGGGCACGGGTCGCTGGGAACCCCTGGGAAACCCGACCCAGCTGACCGCGAACTTCGGCTCACTGACCGGATTCCGCGCTTTCCTCGACGACTGCAAGATCAGCGCCGTTTCAAGTTGGTTCTTCGACCCCCATCAACGGATGATGGAGGATCTGACGCCGGCCCTGTCTCCGCTGGTCGCCGCGGATCGGGCCGGCATCGTTCAGCGGGCCGGGTGGTTCGCGTCGGCACTCGCGGAACTGGGTGGTTCGATCCTGGTGGCCAGAGCAACTCCACCTGCCGGAGAGTGCGGCGACATCGACGATGCGGCGTTGGCTCGTGTGGCCGACTGTTGGTCGGCTGTCGGTCGTGCGACTGCGGAACGCGGTGTCCGAACTGCCCTGCACGTGGACTTTCTCTCCCCGCTGCGTGAGCCGGCCAACCTGGGCAAGGTGATGGCGTTGATGGACCCGGCCGTGGTCGGCCTGGCGATCGACACCGCGGAGTTCACCATCGCCGGACTGGACCCGGCGGAGGTTATCCGCCGGTATCGCGACCGGGTTTGGCACGTGCAGTACAAGGATGCTCTCGCCGTGGACATCGCGCAGGAGTACCGCGTTCCGCACGCCGAATACTCCGTCCGGCAGCGCGGCGGTGACCGCGAGATCCCCAGGTGGTCCGCCGAACCCGGCGTGGACGGTGGGCTCGTCGATTTCACCGGCGTCACGCAGGCACTGATCGACATCGGATACACCGGTTGGATCGTGTTCGAAAGCGACCCGAGCCCCCACCCTGCGACCAGCACCCTGCTCAGCGGGTACCTCATGCAGGAGCGACTCCGGCCGCTGATTGCGGCAACGGCCTTCGGCGCCGGGAGCTGACGGACGTGTCGACACGGTCAGTTGTGACCGCATTCGCGCGCCAGTTCTACGACGAGCGGGACGTGATCGGCGCGTTCACCCGGTACGTGGCCGAGGACTACCTCCAGCACAACCCCGGGATCGCCGATGGCCGAGACGCCGCCATCGCCGCGCTGGCGGGTACCTGGGCAAGCCCCGACCTGCGGCTCACCGTTCGGTCCATCCTGGTGGACGGCGTCACCGCCGTCCTGCTGATCGACGGGCAGTTCGGTGCCGACGTGCGGTTCGCGGTCGTCGACGTGTACCGGCTGGATGGCGACATGATCGTCGAGCACTGGGATGTCAAGCAGGAGTTCCCGGCGCAGATCGTGGGGGAGCACCCCTTCTTCAGTTGATCACGGCCCACCCCAGGGCTCTCCCGGTGCCCCTTCACTGCGCCGCCCCGACGTGCCGACCACGGCCGTCGGGGCGGCGCTGTCCGCGCGCGAAACCTCCGCCGCGGCCCTTCCATCTTCCCGGGCGATGTGCCACTATTCGAAACGATGATTTCCGTTTCAGTTCCAAGGTGGCCAAACTCAGAACCATCACCGAGGACCCGCGGCCAGTTCTGCGCAGGGTGACCGAGGTGGATAGCGACCCCCATTTCGACGACGACGTCAGGAAAGGCTCGGCCAGCTCATGACCACATCCCCCCGCACGGCAGTTCCCCGCAGGATGATTCACAGTGCGATCGCGGCCACCGCCATCGCTGCGGCAATGGTGCTCACCGCATGCTCCTCGGGCAGCGACAGTGCATCCACCTCCTCGGTATCGGCCGCCGGTGGCAGCGGATCCGCTGCGGCCTCCGGAGACGCGGTGACCATCACCCTGGGCACCCAGACCGCGCAGGGCGGCGAAGGCCCGTATCGGGTCGTCATCGCGGAATTCGAAAAAGAGAACCCGAACATCACGGTCGAACTGCTGGAGACACCCACCGACTCCTACGCACAGGTACTCCGCACCCAGCTGCAGGCCGGAAACGCGCCTGACGTCTTCTACGGGCAGCCGGGCGCCGGGAACCCCAATGCGATCCTGCCCTCCGGCGAGGCCGGCTACCTGACGCCACTCACCGAGTCCTGGGCCACCGACGCCATTCCCGCCGGCTCCGAGTCGCTGTTCACCCTCGACGGCAAGACCTACGGGATCCCGGTCGATCTCGCCCCCGTATCGATGATCGCCAACCTGACCGCCTACAAGGAGCTGGGCATCGAACCCGCCACCACTCTCGACGAGGCCTACCAGCAGTGCGCCACCGCCAAGGCGGCCGGCAAGAGCCTGTACATGATCGCCGGCGCCGGCCCGCCGAACCTGGGTCTGTTCGCCAGCCAGGTCGCCGCGAGCCTGGTTTACGCCGCCGACCCGGACTGGAACACCAAGCGCGCCAACAAGGAAGTGACCTTCGCCGGATCTCCCGAATGGCAGGCGACGCTGCAGCAGGTCATCGACTACAAGGACAAGGGCTGCTTCCCGGAAGGGGTCGAGGGCGCCGGATTCCCCGAGCTGACCAACGCCATCACCTCCGGCACCTCACTGGGAATCTTCGCTCCCTCCGGGGCGGTCGTCGATTCCAAGGCCGCCGCGCCGACCCAGGACTTCGGCGCTTATGTGCTGCCGGCCGCGACCGTCGCGGGCACCCGGTCGATCCTGTCGCCGTCCAATGGTCTGGCCGTCAATGCCGCGAGCCCGAATCAAGACGCAGCGCTCAAGCTGCTCGAGTTCTTCACCGAGCCGACCACCCAGGACCTGTTCGCCAAGACCAGCGGCAATGTCTCGCTGGCGGCGACCTCGACCACCGGAGTTCCAGCTGACCTCGCCGGTCTCGGCGACTTCCTCACGGATCCGTCCAAGCACGTCCCGCTGCCGAACCTGTTCTGGCCCAACGGTGGCGTCTACGACGCGTTGGGGACCGGCGTGCAGGGTCTGCTCACCGGTCAGGCCACCCCTGAGGTCGTTCTCGAGGCGATGGACGCCGCCTGGGATCAGACCTCCTGAGCCGCCCACATCGATGAAGATCGCCCACCACCATGACAACGCCCAACAAGTCGACGATGCCGACGAGAGCAACGGGAGTCCGGCCATGAGCACGACGTCATCGAAGACGGAAACAGCGGCGGCCGGCCCGACCGACTTTGCCGGAAGCGCAGGCCCGTCCCGGCGGCTACCGAGCCGGGACTCCAGGTACGCGTCGTGGTGGTGGGCGGTACCGGCGGTCGCGCTGGTGATCGCCATCCACTACGCAGCCATCGCCGCGGGATCGCTCTACGCGTTCACCGATTACAAGGGCCTGGGCGGATTCAAGTTCATCGGCCTGGACAATTTCACCAAGATCTTCAGCGGCGGCGCATCGATGAAGGCGCTGATCAATACCCTGATCATTGCCTTTGTCTTCCTCATCGCCACCAACGGGATCGGGCTGGCATTCGCTCTGGCCCTCAATCGCACGTTGCGGTCCAGGCATTTCCTCCGGGTGATCCTGTTCGCCCCGGTGGTGTTGAGTCCGCTTGCCGTGTCCTACATCTGGAAGTTCATCTATCAGCAGAAGGGTCCACTCAACGAGTTCCTGGGCGCGATCGGACTGGAGTCCTGGCAGCACACCTGGCTGGGCGACCCCTCCGTGGTGTTGTTCTCCATTCTGCTCGTGATGATCTGGCAGAACGTCGGTCTCACGATGGTGATCTACCTCGCGGGGTTGGCGAACGTACCGGAGGATCTGGAAGAGGCCGCCGCGATCGACGGCGCCGGCGTCTGGAAGCGGTTCGTCAAGATCACCCTTCCGCTGCTCCGGCCGACCATTGTGGTCGCGTCGACACTGATCCTGATCCAGGGCCTGCGGGTCTTCGACCAGGTGCAGGCACTCACCGGCGGCGGCCCTTTCGGTGCGTCGGAGACCCTGGCGACCCAGGTCTACAAGGAGACGTTCGTGAACGGCCGCTACGGGTACGGCGCGGCGCTGTCGCTGGTGATGACCGTGCTCATCCTGGTTTTCGCGCTACTTCAAATGGGTCTGCTCCGCGGAAAGAAGGACGACTGACATGTTCCGGTACACCAAGCGAACCTTCGCCCGCGAAGTACTGATGCTGTTGGTGGCATTGATCATGATGCTGCCGTTCTACATCCTGTTCAACACAGCCTTCAAGAACACCGAGGAGGCGCTGTCCAGTTCGGCCCTTGCCTTGCCGACAAACCCCTCCCTGGAGGGTTTCTCGACGTCATTGCAAGAATCCGGCTCGCGCAGCCTGATCGTCGGAGCATTCAACAGCCTGATCATCACCGTGGGATCGGTGGTGCTGCTGATCATCATCGGGTCATTGGCGGCATTCGTGATCATCCGCCGCCCCGGAAAGATCAGCAAAACCCTGTTGGCGCTGTTCCTGCTGGCGATCATCCTGCCGGCCCAGCTCGGCCTCATCCCGGTGTATGTCGGGATGCGGAGCCTTGGCCTGGTCGGCACTCACGTCGGGATGATCATCATGTACACCGGCCTGTTGATGCCGCTGTCGGTGTTCCTCTACACCGGGTTCGTACGCACCCTGCCCCGGGACTACGAGGAAGCGGCGCAGATCGACGGAGCGACGCCGTTCACGACGTTTCGCAAGATTGTGTTCCCGCTGTTGGGTCCGGCGACCGGGACCGTCGCGATCCTCACGTCATTGATCATCTGGAACGACTTCTTCACCTCGCTGGTGTTCCTGTCCGGGTCGAAGGCGGTGACCCTGCCGGTGGTGGTGTACAGCTTCGTCGGCGAGTTGGTCTCGAAGTGGAATGTCATTTTCGCCGCGGTGATCCTATCGATGATTCCGTTCCTGACCTTCTACCTGTTTGCGCAGAAGAAGTTCATCCAGGGTTTCGCCGGCGGTATCAAGAGCTGATCTCGGTGCAGCTGAGATCGACACTGCCTGATACCGCCCACCAGAGGAGTTGTGTCCCATCATGAATATTCTTTCTGCCGATTTGAACCTGTTGGTGGCGTTGGACGCGCTGCTGCAGGAACGCAACGTGACCAGGGCAGGTGCCCGCATCGGGGTCAGCCAGTCGGCGATGAGTTCGGCCCTGAGTCGGCTCCGGCGGCAGTTCGACGACGAATTGCTGACCAGGGTCGGCACCCGCTACGAATTGACTCCCCTTGCGCAGGTCTTGACCGATCGAGTCGCAGAGGTATTGCGGCTGATCGAGAAAACGCTGAGCTCGCAACCGACCTTTGAACCAGCCACGTCAACGCGGGAGTTTCGCGTCGTCGGATCCGATTACGCGCTCACCCTGCTGACGCCTTACTTGATGTCGATGCTGAAACAGCAGGCCCCGCAGGTGAAACTGCGGTTGGAGTCGGTTCGACCCATTGCGGTGGACAGCCCCGAGGAACTGCTCCGTTCGGTGGATCTGCTGCTCATCCCGCGCGGGCACTTCACCGGTCTGCCGGTGAAAGACCTGTTCCGGGACCGATGGGTCTGCATCACCGGTGCCGACAACCCGCGAGCCGACGAGCCGTACACGATGGATGACGTTGGGGAGTTGCGGTGGGCCCGCGCGTTCGCCCCGGTCAGCGCCACCCTGGCCGACCGGCAGATCGACGACATCGTTGACTTCGGCCAGCACACCGACGTCGTTGTCGACACCTTCTCGCTGCTCCCGTCCGCGGTATCGGGTACCACCCTGTACGCCATGGTGCAGGAGCGATTGGTCCGAGAGTGCCTGTCCCGCTACCGGTTGCGAACAGTTGAGTTACCCGTCGAGTTTGCCCCGCTGGTCGAAGCGGCCTGGTGGCATCCGTCCCGCCAGCTGGATCCGGGCCACCAGTGGTTCCGCGCGCTGGTCCGGCAAGCGGCGTCGCTGCTGGAAGACATCGACCCCGGATCGATGGCGGGCGTCGTCACTGACCAACTCACCGAGCCGGTGCAGGAGCCCTCCCATGACTGAGACACCAGTTGCAGATGTCGATCTGATCCAGAACCGTGCCGACGACCCGGCCTGGTTCCGCTATGTCCTCGGGCAGTACCCCACGGGCGTCACCCTGATCACCGCGAGGCATCCCGATGGGACTGCCCTCGGCATGGTGGTCGGCACCTTCTCCTCGGTGTCGCTCGACCCGCCGTTGGTCGCCTTCATGCCCGACGTCCGGTCTTCGACCTGGCCGAAAATCAGGGAGGCCGGGTCGTTCTGCGCCAACGTTCTGACCTCAGCGCAACAGGACGTCTGCCGGGCCTTTGCCCGTAAGGAAGAGCATCGGTTCACCGCATCGACCTGGTCGGATACCGAAACAGGAAGCCCACGCCTGGAAGGCGCGGCGGCCTGGGTTGACTGCACCATTGAGAATGTCCACCGTGCCGGTGACCATGACATCGTCCTCGGCCGGGTCACCTCCCTGGGAGTTGGCGACGCCGACGGTTTGCCACTGCTGTTCCTGCGCGGCGGATACGGCTCCTTTTCCATCCCGTCCATCGAGTCCCTGAACAACTTCCTTCCCCGACAGGTTCGCGCTGTTGACGCAGCCAGGCCCGACATCGAAGCGCTGACAACTGATCTGAACCTGGAATGCCTGGTCAGCGTTGCGGTGGAGGACTCCGTCGTGGTGGTCAGCGCGGCCGGCGTCGCCGCGTCGCCGCACGGGGCTCCCAGTCGTGTCGGCATCTCCTTCCAACTGGCGGCGCCGCTGGCTCCGTTGCACGTTGCCTGGGCCGGGCCCGAGGCCGAGAGGCGTTGGCTGGGACAGACTCGCAGCATTCTGGGCTCAGTGGCGGAAGACGCCGCCCTCGCCGAGTTGGACGCAGTGCGGCGATGCGGTTATGCCGTTTCCACCGGTACCGAGGCCGCCGCGGAGTTCGAACGGACGGTGCACATCACCAGTGACTCCGCGGCTCCCGATCTCTCGGGTGTGTTGCCATCGCTGCTGGCGCGGGCCGGATCCGGTCCGGCCGATCTGGGTGAGCCCGCTGAGGTCACCTCCCTGCACGCACCCGTGTTCGGACCCGATGGGCAGGTCGCGCTTTCCCTGACCTTGAACGGCTTCTCGGGCAACGATTCCTCCGCGCGGCTGCGGGAGTGCCTCGACCTCTTGCTACAGGCCGCGCAGCGCATCACCGACAAACTCGGTGGCACGCATCCGGTGAGCTGAACCTACCGGTTTTGCTTCTATCGATCACCACATTCCAACCTTTATCAAGGAGCTGGCCATTATGCATTTCTCCACCTTCCTGACCACCCGGTCCACCGGACCGGCCGACGACCGACCGGTCATGCACGCCATGATCGAACACGCGAAAGTCGCCGAACAGGGCGGCTTCGACGCGGTGTTCCTGCCCGATCACCACTTCACCGGCTACGCACCACCGGCCAGCGACCCGTTCATGTTCGCGTCCTACCTGGCCGGTCAGCTGCCGCGCCTGCACTATGGGTTCTCGGTGCAGACCATCGCATTGCATCACCCGGTGCGTTTTGCCGAGCGGCTCGCCATGCTGGACCAGCTCACCGACGGAAAGATCCTGGTGGGTATCGGGAGTGGCACCACCCCGGAGGAGATGATCGGGTTCGGTGTGACTTTCGCCGATTCCAAGACCCTGTCCAATGAGAACCTGGAGATCGCCGAGCGGCTCTGGGCCAAGAAGCCGGGTGATCCGCCGGTGGAATTCGACAACGGACAGTACAAGGGCGCCGTGGTTTCCCGGATCGTGCCGACGCCGTACACCCTGCCGGAGCCGCGGACCATGTCGGTCGCGGCCCGCCCGTCCAGCGTCGAACGCGCCGCCCGCAAGGCCCAACCGGCCTTCATCCTGGCGTTCGACCCGCCCAAGATCGACACCGGCGACGCCATCGGCTTTGTCACGAAGAACTTCACCGCCTATCGGGAGGCATTGGAGTCTCAGGGTCACAGTCAGGAGAAGATCGACGCGGCACTCGAGTGGACAACTCACTCCTACCAGCACGTCGTTGTCGCCGATACCGATGAACAAGCCGAAGCCGACCTCGACCTGATGCTGGACGAATACCAGCGCACTGTCGAACGCGAATACATCGCCAACAAGGCCGCCGAAGCCATCCTGGGCATTGACCTGAGAGCCGCCCCGGATGCCCGGACCCAGGGTTACAAGGACACCTGGTGCCTGGCCGGCAGCCCGGACACGGTCATCGGGCACCTGCAGGAGTTCAAGGAGCTGGGCATCGGCAATGTGCTGGGCGCCTTCATGGGCGGGCCACTCACGTCCGAGCGGCGCCGGGTGACCGACAAAACCATGCAGCTGTTCAGCGAGAAGGTCATTCCGGCTCTCCGCTAGCCACCCAGTCCGGGAAATCCTGCGTCGCCCTTCGACAACCGGTACAAGAAACGAGAACCATGTCCACAACATCGCTTTCCGTCACCGATGACACCCTCGACCGAGCGGCCGCTCGGTTGACCGGCGGGTTGAACGGGTGGAGCACCACAGGGGCGCCAGAACTGGGCGTCGAACCGGTGGTGATGGTCGATGGGCCGCTCGGCCTGGTCAGCCGTGGTCTGGACGAGCGGGATAGGTCCTCCCTGCTGCCGTCCGGCACCGCGTTGGCCGCGACCTGGGATCTGCAGGTGGTCACCGAGGTCGGGCTGCTGATGGGGGCGGAGGCAGTGGAACGGAAGGTCGACGTCGTGCTCGCGCCGAATGTCAACATCCCGCGAACGCCGTTGTCGGGCAGGGCCTTCGAGATGTATTCAGAGGACCCGTGGCTTTCCGGGTTGCTGGCCACCGCCTGGAGTGCGGGCCTGCACCAGCAGGGGATCGGTGTCTGCGCCAAACATCTGGTGGGCAACGACACCGAGACCGAGCGTCGTTTCATGAACGCCCAGATCGGTCCGGTAGCCCTTCGCGAGGTATATCTGCGGCCGTTTGAGATGCTCGTCGAGGCCGGCGTCGAGATGATTCTCATGGCCTACAACCGGGTCAACGGCACCCACTGTGCGGAGAACACCGAGCTCATCGACATCGTCAAGAACGAGTGGGCGTTCGACGGTGTCCTGGTGTCCGACTGGTTCGGCGTTGTCGACACCAAAGCCTCGGCCACTGCCGGGCTCGACCTCGAGATGCCCGGCCCAGCAAGGTTCTTCGGGGAGCAGCTGGTCGACGCCGTCGCCCGCGGAGATGTCTCTGCCGAGCGGCTGGCCGACATGACCCGGCGACTACTGCGCCTTGCCGAACGGACGGGCCGCCGGACTGGAGTCGAAGGACCGGCTAAGGGTGCGATGCCGGTCAACCGTGATGCTGTGCTGGAACGGGCCGCGGCCGCGTCGTTCACCTTGCTGGAGAACCGCGACAAGGCGCTGCCGCTCGACGGCAACGCCCTGTCCCGCATTGCGGTCATCGGGGTCAACGCCACCAGCCCGTGCCTGCAGGGCGGGACATTCGCCCGGGTCAATCCGATCGGCCCGGTCATCTCCCCGTTGGACGCGCTGCGCAACAGGCTCGGGTCGACGGTGGAGGTCGCCTACGCCCAAGGTGTCGTCGCGCCGGCGCCGTTCACCCTTCCCGAACTCGGCGGGACAACTTCGGACGGGGTTGCCGGTTCGCTGCTGGAGACCTTCACTCCAGGTGGTCAGGTCGCCGCGTTCAGCGAGGTCAGGCAGTCGTCCTCTTTCGTCTGGTTCGGCCCGGTACCAGGCGTCGGAACAGCCCCGGACGCCCGGATTCGGGTCACCACTGTGCTGAATCCCACGGAGTCGGGGGAGTGGGTGTTCGGCGTCGGCGGCACCGGCGACGCAACCCTGCGGATCGACGGTGAGCTGGTCATCAGCTCGGCTGCGCCGCCTGCACACGACGTGATGGGGGCAGTCGCCCGGGCCGAGGTCACCCAGGAACGGGTGCAGCTGGCCGCCGGCCAACCGGTCACCGTCGTGGTCGAGAGCGAGCTCGGGGGCGCCCACGTCCGGGCCATCACGGCCACCGCGCTGCCGCCGCAACCCCAGCATGTGCTGCAGGAAGCGATCGAGTTGGCCAACAGCGCCGATGCCGTCATCCTGGTCGTCGGGGATCATCAAGGATCGTCCAGGGAGAGCGCTGATCGGGACACCATGGCACTGAGCGATGACCAGGTCGAACTCATCGAGCACGTCACAGCGGCAAACCCGCGCACGGTTGTGGTCGTCAACGCCTCTCGTGCCGTCCACATGCCGTGGGCCGATCGAGCCGCAGCAGTGCTGATGACCTGGTTCCCGGGCGAGCTGCTCGCACCGGCGCTGGTGTCGGTGCTGTTCGGCGATCGGGAACCGACCGGCCGGCTGCCCATCACCATCCCCCTGCGGGACGAGGACATCCCAGGGTGGGGCGTCGGCCTTGGCCCGGACAAGACGTTGAACTACGACATCAGCGAACCCATCGGCTACCGGCATGCCGCACGCACCGACGTTCCCGCCCGCTACCCCTTCGGGTACGGATTGGCCTATACCGGTTTCGAGTTACTTGACGCCGAACTGACGGACGGAGCGAGCACGGCTCAGGTCACGGTCACCGCTAGGGTTCGCAATACCGGAGGCCGCGCGGGTCGCGACGTGATCCAGGCCTACGTGCAGGCACCCGGCGAGAGTGATTGCCGGCTGGCTGGTTTCGGCGCGATCGAACTTGACGGTGGGGAGGCCGGCACGGTCACCTTCGCCCTTGATCGGCAAGCGTTCCGGCGTTGGCGGCAACCTGCAGAGCAGTGGTGCGTTCCGCGGGGGGAACACCGGGTGCTGATCGGCCGGTCGAGTGTTGACCTCCCCGTGACGTTGGCGGTTCAGCGATGATCAAGTCCGACGTTCCGGTGCTGCGGGAGCCCAAGCAGGAACGGAGTCGGCGCAGCTTCGAGCGAGTTCAAGACGCTGCGCTGGCGCTGCTGGTCGAGCGGGGCCCGGACGCCTTCACGCTCGCCGAGGTCTGCACCCGCGCCGATGCTTCGATGGGTGCCATCTACAACCGGGTCAACGGCAAGGACGACCTCATCAGGTTGATCCACGAACGCGAGATGGCCAGGGTCGACGGCGACACGGAAAAGGCCCTGCAAGCGATCGATGTGGGCCGTGGGCAGCTCCGCGATGTTGTCGCTGAGTTGATCGACGGGGTGACTGTCCTGCTGCGGCGGGACGCAGACGTGCTGCGGCCCTTCATGTTGCTCGCCGCGACCGACACCCAGATCGCAATCCGCGGACGGCAGTCGGCCATGGTGATGACCTCGCTGTTCGTCGGGTTGCTGTCGGAGCGCCGAGCTGAGATCCGGCACCCCGACGCTGTCCCCGCTATTGAGTGGTGCTTCACCATCGTCTACAGCGTCATTGCCCGTCGGCTGGGCCTGGGCAGCACGATGGAAGGTGCCAACGACGCCGGCGACTGGGATGCGCTGATCGCGAACCTGACCGACACCGTCACTGCGTATCTGTCTCTGGCTCCCTGAAGCCGGACCTGCTTTCGCGCCTGCTCTTCGCGCCTTGCTGATCGCGCCTGCTTGTCGCCTAACAATGCGGGCACCCACCAGCCGATGGGTGGTGGGCGCCCGCGCTGCCGTACTGGTGAAGGCGTTGGTGTGCAGTCGATCAGCTGGCGGCGGCGATGGATCGGATGTACTCGACGGACCCCGCGGATGGCTGAGTGGGGAGGTATTCCAGGCCGATGGGGCCGTCGTAGCCGGCGGCGGTGAGGGTGGCGAAGGCAGTCGGCCAGTCGATGCTGCCGCTGCCCGGCTCGCCGCGTCCGACGACATCGGCGAATTGGACGTAGCCGATGAGCGAGCCGGCTTTGGCCAGCTCAGTGGCCGGGTCCTCGCCCTCGGTGACCGAGTGGTAGAGGTCGTAAAGGATCTTGAAGGTGTCGTCGCCGACGGCCTCGGCCACGGTCACCGCGTCGGCCGTCCGGTCGATGAGCGTTCCGGGGTGATCGACCCGGCTGTTGACCGGCTCGAGAACCATGGTGACGCCGGAACCCTGGATGCGCTCGACTGCCATACCGTATGCGTCGATCAGCTTCTGCAGGTTCTGGACGCGCTTCATCCCCGGGAACCCGATCCCGGAACCCACGACGATGCGAGGGGACCCGAGTAGCCGGGCGTTGTCCACACCTCGGGCCAGGCCGTCCAGGAACGGCATGCGATCGGTCTCCCAGGGCAGGGTGAAATTGGTCCGCGGCTCGGCCAGCACCGAGGTGAGGGCGACACCGGTTTCGCGAAGCGCCGCGCCGAAGGTGTCCAGGTCCTTCTCGAAGGTGCCCCAGATTTCGACGGCGTCGAACCCGGCAGCCGCAGCCGCACGCACCCGGTCCGCATAATCCGCCCCGGCCTCGGTGAAAAGCAATTCGATGTTGGCAGAAAGTTGATACATGACAGGGCCTTTCAGGCTTCTTGCAGTTTGAGGATCTTGGTGTCCTGGCCTCCGCCGGGCACCGGCATGTACGAAATCCGCAGCCGTTGTGCGACGGAGATATCGTGCGAGCCAGGTGCAAGGCCGCCGGGTTGAGAGACCCGAAGGGAGGCAATCTCGCCCATTTCCCAACGGTCGTCGAACACCGTGGCCAGATCGGTGACGGCGTACGAGTTGCCGTGCACCGTCAAGGTCAATGACTCGGCGGGAACAGGCTTTCCGTCGACGGTCAGGTCGATGGATTCAACCATCGAGAGGCCCAGCCCGCGGTAGTAGGGCAGCCGAATGCCGAGTTCGTAGCCATCCACGGCATTCTCGGCGGTGGTATTGCGAAAGCCCTCGGTCACGATGATGTATTTGTCGAACATGTCTTTCCCTCAGGCCTTCGCGGTGTCGGTGATCGAGCAGACGCTGGAACATCGCGTGCTGCCGGCGGACCTGCTCCAGGCTGTCGACCTCGAAGGCGTCCTGGATGTGCCGGTTGCCTTCGTATTCACTGGACAGGTAACCGCTGTACCCACCCTCGATGAGCACCGGGATGATTTTGTCGTAGGGGATCGAGTACTCGACGCCCTCGTCGGTCATCTCGTAGAACTTGGCCTGGATGTGGTGGATATAGGGCATGAAATCGAGCATTTTGCGCGGGTCATTCCAGGTGAAGTGCGTTGCCTGCCTGGCCATTCCGGTTTCGATCGGACCGCCGCCCATGTAGTAGACGGTGTCCATGAGGCCGTGCACGTCGCCGTGCGCGTCATAGGTCGAGACAATCAGGTCGAGCAGGTCCTCGCGTCCGCCTTGCCGTCGCGCGTGGTCGGTGACCACCCGGGGGAAGCGCTCGACGTAGGTTCCCATGTCAGGCATGAAACCCAGGGCGGGGGATTGCAACCTGTCCATGACCTCCAAGTGACGCAGGATCCAGGGATGCTGGTAATGGAAGGGGGCGTGGACCTCCAGCAGCAGTCGCAGGCCCAGTTTCTCGGCACGCGGCGCGGCACCCTCCATCACCTCCGGCGGAGTGTTGATGATGGCGCGGATCTCGGTGACGCCCAACCGGTGGGCGATCTCGAGATCGCGCTCCACCGACTCCACCTGCTCCTGCACGGTCAGCCAACGGTCGGGGAACTTCTTGGTGTCGATGAAGAGATCGCTGGCGACCGGGGTGGTGCCGTACTTGTCCATCCAGCCGTGCCACTGCCGGTAGAAGTCATCGGTGATGCGCGGGTAGCCGCGCATCATCTGTTCCGGGATGATCTCGATGCCGAGCGCCCCGAAACCGGCCGACTCTCTGATGCAATCCTCGATTCCCAGCTGCCCGAGGAAGTACTCCTCTTGATAGGAATAGAAGCTGACGCCTCGCTTGATCGCGTGCACTGCCACGATGGAATGCTCCTTGCGATGGGGTCGCTGCGCGACCGCGGTGCTGCGTCGCCGAACAACGACGCCCGAGGAAGCTCGCTTCCTCTGGCCGGCACATGACGACATGCCGACTGGATCAGCTGACTTTATCGGGACCATCAGCCGCAGGAGAAACATCGATCGCTGATGGCTGACCATGGGTGTTTTCGATGACGCCGGACCTGTTGCCCACCATTGACGAGGCCATACGCTCAGCGTGCTCCCACATCGGCCGCCCGGGAACCGGGTGGGACGGTGAACCGGGAGCCGTTGCAGCCCACAGAATTGTGGCCCAGCAGAAGTGATGATGGCAGAATCGATGAAGGCTTCCTCGATGAAGGACATGCAAACAAACGACGTCGACGTCGTGATCGTCGGAAGCGGTCCGTGTGGCAGCGCCTACGCCCGGGAGTTGCACACCTTGGTCCCGGCGGCCCGGTTGCTGCTGGTCGAGGTGGGTCCGCAGATCTCCGACCCGGCCGGCAGTCACGTGAAGAATATCGCCGACGACACCCGCCGCCAGCAGGCGCAGCTGGCCTCGCAGGGGCCCGCCCACGTAACGACCGGCAGTCGACCGGAACCCGGCCGAGCCGGCACCTTCCTGGTCGACGGTCATCGCGATGCCGCAAGCGGTGACGGCATGCCGGCCGCGGCAATGTCCGCCAACGTCGGCGGCATGGGCGCCCACTGGACCTGCGCCTGCCCCCGGCCCGGTGGCACCGAGCGCATCGACGTCATCCCCGAGGGCACCATGGCCGGCGCTCTCGACAGGGCTGAAGAGCTGCTCGGCGTCAGCCGGGACGCGTTCAACCACGCCCCTTTCTCCGCGGTGGTCCGCGACCGTCTCGGCGCTGAGTTCAACAACGAAAGATCGGCGGACCGGCGCGTTCAGCCGATGCCGTTGGCGGTCCGTGTCGACGACGGTCAGGTGCACTGGTCGGGGGCGGACGTGGTCCTGGCTGACACCCTGGGCTCGTCCTCGGTCGACATGGTCACCAGCACGCTGTGCCGTCGAGTCCTGGTTGACGAGGATGGGAGGGCGCAGGGCGTCGAACTGGCGGATCTGCAGACCGGCGAGATCCGGTGCGTCACTGCCCGTTGGGTGGTCGTCGCGGCCGATGCGCTCCGCACCCCACAACTGTTGTGGGCCTCCGGTATTCGACCGGCCGCGCTGGGTCGTTACCTCAATGATCAGCCGCAGGTCATCGCGGCGGTGCGGTTGGATGACGAGATGGTCGCCGGTCATGAAGCAGAGGCGAGGACGACCGGCAGTGGCTCGACCGGCGCGGCACAGCACAGCGGCGTGAGTTGGGTACCGTTCGACGAGGGTCACCCGTTCCATGGGCAGGTCATGCAGCTCGACGCTTCGCCGATCCCACTGACCACCGACACACCCGTTGCGCCGGGATCCATCGTCGGGCTCGGCTGGTTCTGCCGCAAGGACATCCGCGCCGAGGACGCCGTCATCTTTGACGACACCGCGGTGGACGTCTACGGAATGCCGGCCATGCGCATTCATTACGGCCTCACCGATAAGGACAAGGCCGCGATCCAGGGCGCCATCGACGCCGTTGGTCGCGCCACGAAGGCGCTGGGCGTTCCGCTCGACGAGAACCCGATCGTGCTGCCGGCCGGGACGTCCCTGCACTACCAGGGCAGCACCAGAATGGGTGCCGTCGACGACGGCACGTCGGTCTGCGACACGCACAGCCAGGTCTGGGGTCATCCCGGCCTGGTGGTCGCCGGCAACGGTGTCATTCCCACGTCCACCGCTTGCAATCCCACCCTGACGTCGGTCGCGTTGGCCGTCCTCGGCGCCCGGGCCATCGCCGCGGACCTCTAGTCGGCCCGAACGTCATGCCTACCAGAAGGTTTCCTTCATGATCCTGGACATCAGCGAGACCGCAGCGACTCTGACCGAGCCCGACGATTGCGGGCGTTTCCACGTGCGCGTCCCGGCAGACCTGACGGTGGACGCAGTGGACAACGTCCTCGCCCAATCCGCCGCCGGCCACCGGATCGGAACCGATCAGGTGGCGGTGAACATCAGGTGGCTGAGATCATCCGCGCAAGACGTGGCGCCGGACTGGGCCGATCGTTTCGAGAAGATGTTGGCTTTCGCCGGCAGCAAGGGCTGGCTCACCGACGACGGGGCCGCGGTCTACGGACACATCAGCCAGGACTGAAACAGTGTTCCGACTGCCGATGACAGAAGCACTTTCGGTCGGGTTCAGTCGGGACTACCGTGCCCATTGTGGAGCGACGCCAGTGAGGTGTGCTGATCCTCGCTGCCGCGTTGCTGGTCGTCCTGATGCCTGCTGGTTCCCAGCCAGATCGGGTCGCTTGATCGCCACAGGCCGTCCCCGTGTCGGGGCCGCCGGCCGTGGGTGAATGTGTCCCTGACCCCGTCAACCCGGCGAGCTTCGCTGGCAGTCTGACGGCGCTTGGCGACCACCTCCCCATCCCCTGGGCATAGGGCTGCCCTGAACGGCACCGGACGGGTACTACCGGTCGGTGTCGGCGTAGCCGGATGCCACAGAGACCTGGTGCTTTCGCAGCTCGCGCCGGGGCAGCAGTATCGCCAACGCCAGACCGACTGCGAACAGGGCGGCGATCCACCCGAACAGCGGCACCAGGGCGTCGACGTAGGCCATCGATACGCTCGCCCGCACCCCGACGGGCAGGTTTCCTGCAGCCTCCGGCGTCAGGTGTGCGGCGTCCAGGCCGGTCGGCAGGTTCGCCGGTAGACCGCCGGCCAGTCGAGCGCCGAAGGCGCCGCCGATGATGGCCGCGCCGATCGTCACGCCGATCTCCCGGAAGAACGTGACGGTGGAGGTTGCGGTCCCCACGACCGAGGGCGACACCGTGTTCTGCACCGCGACCATGGCCACCTGCATGAAGGATCCGACGCCAAGCCCCAGCACAGTCAGGTAACTGGCAAGCAGCCAGATCGGTGTGCTGGCAGTCATTGTCGCGAGCAGCAGCATGGCAGCTGCGGCCACGACCGTGCCGACAACGGGAAATACCTTGTACCGGCCGAACCGGCTGATCAGCAGACCAGCGGAGATGTTGGCCACGATGATGCCGGCGGTCAACGGCAGCAGCAACATCCCGGCCGAGGTGGCGCCGGTCGCGTACACCATCTGGGCGTAGGACGGGATGTAGCTGATCACGCCGAACAGACCGGCGCCGATCACCATGCTCAGCCCGATCGCGACGAGCACCGTGCGATCACGAAACATCGACAGCGGAATGAGCGGATCGGTGGCCCGACGCTCGACCATCGCGAAGGCCGCAACGCCGACGATCGAGGCTGCGATGAGGACCAGAACAGTGGCCGAACCCCAGGCGAATTCCGTTCCGCCCCAGGCGCACACCAGCACAACACAGGAAGTGGTGACAGTAAGCACCGCAATACCCCAGATGTCCAGCGGAGTGGTGCGCTGTCGGCGGGGCAGGTGCAGCGCAGCAGCGGCCAGCGCGAGCGCGACAACACCGATTGGCAGGTTCAGCCAGAAGATCCAGCGCCAGCTCGCCGCGTCGGTCAACGCGCCACCGATCAGTGGACTGATCACGGTGGCGATCCCGAAGACGGAACCGATGGGCCCCAGGAACTTCCCGCGGTCCCGGGGAGGAACAACATCGGCGACGATGGCCTGTGAGGACACCAGCAAACCGGCTCCGCCAAGACCCTGCAATGCGCGAAACCCGATGAGCTGCGGGAGGTTCTGCGAGAACCCGCACAGTGCGCTGCCGATCAGAAACAGGAGGATCGCCCCGAGGAAGAGTCGTTTGCGGCCGAAGACGTCGCCGAGTTTGCCGTACACCGGCATCGCGACCGCCATCGCCATTGTGTAGGCGATCACCACCCATGACATGTGCCCCAAGCCGCCGAGTTCTCCGACAATGGTGGGCAATGCGGTGGCCACGATGATCTGGTCCAACGCGGCGAGCAGGGTGACCAGTAGCAGACAGATGAAGATCCACCGCAGCTGACGCGCAGCGATACGAGCGCCGGCAATCTGAGGGATGGATCCAAGGACGTCAGAATTCATGATGTCTCCGCGGGCACGTGTGCGGCGAAACGCACATGACGGCGGCGGTAGGCGCGGAACGGGACTTCAGGACCCGACCGACGGACCGGAAAACGGCCCCATCGTCAGTTCCATTATCGCACAACTCTTCTCACGGGTGCGCCGGAAGTGTGACCAAAATGACGTTGAGGATTGTCGTGAGGATTCATCGATGATCAGGAAATCAAGCGGTCGGCAACCCGGGTGAGGACATCCCGCAGGTACTGATGTTCCGGATCGTCGTCGTACATCGGGTGCCACCACATTGCCTCAACCAGTGGTCCGACGTCGAAAGGGCAGGGGAGGGCCCGCACCCCTACTTCGGTGGGAATGTCGTCGGCGAGTCGGCGCTGCAGGAGGGCGATCCGTGGTGTTGCAGCGACCAGTGCTGGCACAGTGAGGAAGTACTCCGTGACCACCTGGACGTGCGGTTCGATACCGAGCATCCGCATTTGTCGGGACGCCGGGGTTGCGGCGGTGGGTCCATGGTAGGTCGCTACCCAGGGCATGGTCCGCAAGTGGTCGATCGTGAGTCCTTCGCCCACATCAGGGTTATCGGCCGAGACCACGCACACCCAATCGTCGCGGTAGAGGTCGTGGTGGGACAGTCCGTCGGTGAATCCATGTGGCATCACCAGGAGGTCGATGTTGGTCATCGACGTCAGAGCCGTGTTGACCAGTTGAGGTGTGTTGGGCGTGAACTGAAGCCGGGCGCGTGGTGCGTCCGTGGCGAGCTCGGCAGCCAGCAGCGGGCCGAGGACGGCGACCCCGTAGTCGCTCATGACCAGGGAGAATTCCCGGGAGGTGCTGGCGGGGCTGAAGTCTGGTTCGGCGGCGAAGACACGCTCAACGCCGGTGACGGCGGTGCGGACGCGGGAACGAAGCTGGATCGCGAGCGGGGTGAGCCGGTACTGGTTACCGAATCTGGCCAGTAGATCGTCGCCGAAGTGCCGGCGCAGCCGGGCCAGTTGCGCCGACACAGCCGGTTGGCTGAGGCCCATGTGTTCTGCGGCCTTGCTCACGCTGCGCTGTTCCAGCAGCGCGTCCAGTGTGACCAGGAGATTCAGGTCGAGGTTGGCAAGGTTCACCAGGACACCGTATCCATGCCATCGATACGCCGCATCAAACATTTCGTCTTCCCTGATGTTCACTTACCCGGGATTCTTGGCTTGTCGCTCAAGGAGGAACCCGACAATGCCCATTTCCCCGCTGGATCCCAGTGACCCGGAGGCCGCCATCGCGGCTGCGGCGAAGCGATGCTCCAACTGGGGACGATGGGGCGCCGACGACGTTCACGGCACGCTGAACCATTTGACCGACGCCAGGCGACAGGCGGGCGCTGCGCTGATTCGGCGGGGCGAGAGCTTCTCGCTGGCGCAGTCTTTCGACGCGAACGGTCCGCAGAAGGGCTGGCGGCGGCGGACGAACCCGGTGCACACCATGCTCGATACCGGTGTCGACGCCGAACGTGGCAATCAGGGCTTCCCGCACGGTCTCGGTGGCGCCGACGACGTCATCTTCATGCCGTTGCAGGCCTCCACCCAGTGGGACGGCCTCGGCCACATCTTCGACCACGGCAACGCCTGGAACGGCCGCCGCGCTGGTGATGTCGTCACCAGCGAGGGCGACCTGGTCACCGGCATCCAAACAGCCACCGGCCGGATCAGCGGCCGAGGGGTGCTGCTCGACGTCGGGTCGTGCCGTCGGTGAGGACGGTGAACTGCCGGATGGTTTCGCCATCACCACCGAACACCTGGAACAGACCATCGAATCGCAAGGGGCGAGTTCGGTTGTAGGAGCCGGCGACCTGGTGCTGGTGCGGACGGGCCGGTTGGCGCGGGCACGCCGCGATGGCTGGGGTGACTACGCCGGCGGTGCATCACCCGGCCTGTCGTTCACCACCGCCGACTGGCTGCATTCCACGGAGATCGCCGGAATCGCCACCGATACCTGGGGTTTCGAGGTGCGTCCGAACGAGTTCGACAACGCCTTCCAGCCGCTGCACCAGGTCGCCATCCCGCACATCGGCCTGTTCATCGGCGAGCTGTGGGACCTGGATGCGCTGGCCGCAGACTGCGCTGCCGACGGCGTCTACGAGTTCTGGTTATCGGCGGAACCCTTGCCGGTGACCGGTGCCGTCGGCGCCCCGGTCGCTCCGGTCGCAGTGAAATGAACGGGCGGTCACGTAGCTCTCTCGCGGCATTGCCCTCGCACGGCCAAGCACCCATCAGACGTTGAGGAGACTCCCATGACTGCACCTATGATCACCCACCTGCGCCATATCGACCTGGCCGTACCGGATTTCGCCAAGCAGCTGGATTTCTACACCAACACCTGGGGTCTGACCAGCGAGCACACCGACACCGGAATCGCCTTCCTGGCCGCCGAGGGCTCCCCGGAGAACTACATCGTCCGACTGCGGGAATCGGCCGACAAGCGGATCGATCTCATCTCGTTCGGCGTGGCCTCACCTGCCGACGTGGACGTCATGGCGGCGACCCTGGCTGCGGACGGGGTCAAGCTGGTCAGCGAACCGGGCGTCATTCTCACCCCGGGTGGGGGCTACGGGTTCCGGTTCTTCGACAACGAGGGCCGCACCGTCGAAATCAGCGCCGACGTACAGATTCGACAGCACCGGGCGATCGAGGCCGGCGAGTCGATCCCGGTCCGGTTGTCCCATGTCGTGATCAACAGCCCGAAACCGGACGAGACCCGAGCCTTCTACGAGAAGCATTTGGGGTTCCGGCTTTCCGACACGCTGATGCACCCGAGGATGGGCGAAATGATGTGGTTCATGCGGATCAACGCGTGGCATCACAGCCTGGCGATCGCCCGCGGGCCGCATCCGTCACTGCACCACGCCTCCTTTGAAATGCGGGACATCGATTCCTACATGCGCGGCACCGGCCGGCTGCTCCGCGCCGGGGTGGAGAAGATCTGGGGGCCGGGTCGACACATGGCCGGTAACAACACCTTCAGCTACTTCATCGACCCGCACGGCAACACCATCGAGTACACCACCGAACTGGAATTGATCGACGAGGACACCTGGCACCCGCACCTGTACGACTTCACCCTCCCCGAGGTCTCCGACCAGTGGGGGACCGCCAACCAGATGAACGAATTCGTCGCCTCCCGCTCGTTCAACGACGTCGACAAGGGGCTGTTCGTGGCCCCGCCGGTCTGAGTCCCGATGCGATTCGCAACGTTCGAGCAGCACGGCGCCGTCCGGGCCGGTGTTGTCAGCGACGGTCCCGAAGGATCCGTGGTCCATCCCTTTCCCGCCGGTGTCACCGTCCTTGGACCTGGTGCGGGATGGCCTGGCCGTCGCCGTGGATGCCGGAGTGGCAGCCCAAGGTGCGGAACCGCTATTCCGGTCGCTGATGTCCGCCTGCTGCCGCCGCTGGATGCCGCCCACCGTCCGGGATTTCGTCGCGTTCGAGGAACACGTCGAGGGCGTCGTCGCCTCCGTGGGTGACGGAGCAGGCGTGGTACCGGAGTGGTACCAGGCTCCGACGTTCTACTTCACCAACCCCTACGCCCTCGATCGGTGCCCACGACGATGTGCACATCCCCTCCGGCTGCGCGCTTTTCGATTTCGAACTGGAAGTGGCCGCAGTCGTCGGGCGGGACGGCCGGTCACTGCAACCGGACCAGGTCGAGATCTTCGGCTACACGATCATGAACGACTGGTCGGCCCGCGACCTGCAGCGCCGGGAGATGAAGGTCAACCTCGGGCCGGCCAAGGGCAAGGACTTCGCGAGCACCCTGGGACCCTGGCTGGTCACCGCCGACGAGCTCGAGCCCTACCGCGATCCCGACGGCTTTCTGGCACTGGAGATGTCGGTGTCGGTCAACGGCATCCGGATCGGGAACGACCTGTTGTCCAACATGGGCTGGCCGTTCGAGGAGCTTGTCACCTACGCGTCCCGTGGAGCGCAAGTCCGCGCCGGTGACGTGCTGGGTTCCGGCACCTGCGGCAACGGCGGCTGTCTCGCCGAGTTGTGGGGCCGGCGGGGTGGACTGGATCCTGCGCCGCTGAAGCCGGGCGATGTGGTCGAGATGACCGTCGAAGGGATCGGCACCATCCGCAACACCGTTGTTGCGGGGATCGACCTACCGCCGGTGGCACCCGCTCGCACCCGGTCCCGCGCCCGGAACCGTTGACCCGCACGACCTGAATCCCATCCGCCGCACTATGAGAGGTCACTGACATGTTCGAGTTCTTCCCCGGCAACTACGTCTGGAACCTGGGCGTCGTCGCCGCCCTGAACAGCGGCGGCCTGATCGACGAGGTCGACCGTGCCTGCCGACCGATCCGGGAGGCCGCCGCGCAGGGGTCGGACGCCGGCACCGGTGACTTCCTGCGGGCGTGGACCGCGCTCACCGATCAGCTGGTCGGGCAGGCGCAGGAAGCGGAGAAGGCCGGCCACTACCGCACCGCCGGGCAGCTGTACTTCCGGGCCACCAACTACCTCGCCCAATCAGAGCGGATGCTGTCCAAGTCCGACCCGAACCGGGTTCCCACCTACAAACGGATCCTCGAGCTGGCGCAGAAGTCCTTCGATCTCCGCGACCCACGGATCACCCGGGTCGAGATCCCCTACCAGGGAACAACACTGCCGGCCTACTTCAGCGCGGCGCCGGCCACCGAGCAGGGTCCGGCGCCGGTGATGATCATGTTCAACGGGTTGGATTCCACCAAGGAGCACATGTACAACTCCGAGCACTGGGCCGAACTGGCCGCCCGGGGCATCTCCACCCTGATGGTCGACCCGCCAGGGTCTGGTGAGGCACTGCGCCTGCAGGGCCTGACCTCCCGGGTGGACTCCGAGGCCTGGGCGACGGCGTGCGTTGACTATCTGGAGACCCGGGACGACGTCGACCTAACCAGGATCGGCTTGGTCGGCTGGTCCCTGGGTGGCTATTACGCGCCGCGGGCAGCCGCCTTCGAGAAGCGACTGGCGCTGGTCGTCGCCTGGGGTGCGAACCACAACTGGGGCGCGGTGCAGCGCCGCCGGTTGCAGCGCGAGGGGGAGCGGCCGGTGCCGCACTACTGGGAGCACGTGCTGTGGGTCTGGGGCTTCCCGGACGACACCGACCTGAACGAGTTCGTCGACTTCGCCGACCAGGTACAGCTGGACGGCGTCGTGGAGCAGATCGATGTCCCGTTCCTCATCTGCCACGGCGAGAACGACCGGCAGATCCCGCTGGAATACGCGCACCGCTCCTACGACCAGGCGGTGAACAGTCCGAAACGCGAACTGCGGATCTTCACCCCCGAAGAGGGCGGCACCGAGCACATCGGCCTCGACCACCTGCCCTACGTCAGCACCTTCATCGCCGACTGGGTCGCCGACACCATCACCGAGATGCCCCGCAGTCGCTGACCGTGCCCGATCGATCCGGACCTACTTGCCGCTCTTCCTTGACGAACCATCGACGACACAGGAGTCCCAGATGTCCGCAGTGCGCAGTGTCCTTGTGATCGGTGCCGGTGTTGCCGGAACTGCTTGCGCCATCAGGTTGGCGCAGGCCGCGGTGCGGGTGGACCTCATCGACAAACAGGCTGATGTCACAGCAGTGGGATCCGGGATCACTCTGCAGGGCAACGCGTTGCGTGCCCTTGCGGAATTGGGCGTCTGGAAGCAGGTCGATGAGCACGGCTACTCCTACAATTCGCTCGGCCTGCGGGCACCCGACCCCAACGGCACGCTGGTCGCAGAACTCGACGAGATGCGCACCGGCGGGCCGGATCTGCCGGCAACCGCCGGCATGTACCGCCCCGATCTCGCCCGCATCCTGATGGACCGGGCACTGGAGGTCGGTGCGCGGGTGCGGTTGGGAGTCGCACCGGTGTCCCTGGCGCAGGACTCCGACGGCGTCGACGTCGAGTTCTCCGACGGAAGCACGGGCCGGTACGACCTCGTCATCGGCGCCGATGGTGTTCGATCCTGGACGCGGAAGGCGATCGGCATCGACCTGCAGACCACCCCGACGGGCATGGGGATCTGGCGGGTGTTTGCCCGCCGCCCGGAAAGCGTCACCCGCACAGACCTGTACTACGGCGGCCCGAGCTACATCGCCGGGTACTGCCCAACTGGGCCGCACACCCTCTACGCCTACATAGTGGAAAAGGCACAGGACCGCCTCTCCACCACGCCCGACCAGAAGCTCTCCATCATCAAGGATCTCGCGGCCGCCTACCACGGTCCGTGGGACGAGATCCGCGATGCGATCACCGACCCCGCCACGGTGAACTACACCTGGTTCGAAACCCATGTTCTGCCGGCACCATGGAATCGTGGCCGCGTCGTCGTCATCGGGGACGCAGCCCATGTCTGCCCGCCGACCGTTGCCCAGGGCGGGGCGCAGGCACTGGAAGACGCGCTGGTGCTGACCGAGTTGCTGCGCGACAGGGACAGGGTCGACGAGCAGCTGTGGCAGGCATTCATGGACCGCCGGTTCGACCGCGCCGTAGAGGTTGTCGAAGCCTCCCTGCAGCTCGGCCGGTGGCTGCAGGACGGGGTGCGCGGCGACGTGCCCGGCCTGATGCATCGCGTTGCGACGCTGGTTCAGGAACGACCGTAGGCCTGCCACATGCCCTAGCGAAGGGCTGCGACCAGCATGATCTCGTCCCGGTCGTCACCGGGAGCAACCCGGATGGCGCCCGGGTGGCTGCCGACGACGGTGTACCCGAACCGACTGTAGAAGCGCTCGAGGTGATGGCCGTCCCGAATCGTGAGCTGAAGATGTTCCAAGCCGAGTTCGACCGCCAACCGGTGCAGGCCGGCCATCAGGACACTGCCCGCTCCGGTGCCCTGCAGGCGAGGGTGCACCATCACTCGAAGCACGGTGCGCCAGTGCGCGGTCAGCACCTTGCCGTTGCTGACCAGGAAACCCATACCGACGGCAACCCCGGCGTGATCTCGCAGTACACCAAGGGCGTCCTGTCCCTGCGATACCCGGTCCAACGCCGATTCCAGCGTCGTCGCTATCGCGGCAATGGGGGCCGGAGGGACGAACCCGACGGCACCGCCGGCATCGGTGGCGGCGACCCAGACCTCGAGTAGCTGGTCTCGCAGGGCCGGCTCGGCGGCGGTGATGGTTGTGACCGTTTCGAATCGAACTAGCACATCGCGGATTTTAGGCCGCCGGCAACACTTCTCAGAGCTCCGCTCGGCTCCAGTCGCCCATCACGGCCTGCGCCGAGGTGTCCTGCGGGGTTCCGAGCACCGGATGCAGCTCCAGGGCCGGGGAGTAGCGGCTGGCAGGCGTCTGCCGGCCGAGGGCCTCCGCCATGGCCCGCACGTAATGCGGTGCACCGCCGCAGCAGATCCCGATGTACCCGACACCGAGATCGGCTGCCTGACGGGCGAAGTCGGCCATCTCGAAGCGAGTGTGCGCGAACGGCTCGAGTTCGATCGGGAAGGCCCGCCGGCCGTCGGGGTAGGCGAGCGACTCGAAGGCCGGTGCCTCGGCGCTGGTCCGGTAGGGGACCGGTTGGGCGGCGATCGGGATGTCCACCGCCGACCGAATCTGGTCCAGCAGCGGCATCATGGTGGCCGGCCCGCGCGAGCAGTTCAGCCCGACCACCGCGGCACCTGCATCGGCCAGCACCTTGCAGGCATCAACGTAAAGGTGTTCGTCGTAAGTCTTTTCGGGTTGCACGCTGGCGAAGGTGACCAACGCCGGGAGCCCGAACTCCTGACAGACCTCCAGCCCGATCAGCGCTTCGCCGACGAAATCGTTGGTCTCGGCGATGACCAGGTCGATGCCTTCTTCCACCGCCCAGCCGAGCTGTTCGCGATACTGCTCGCGGACGATCTCGCCCGAGCGTTTCGGGTCAGCCGGATCGTAGGACCAGGTGTTGCAGATGTTCCCCGCCACCAAAGCGCCGCCCTCGGCGGCGATCTCGTTCGCTATGCGGACGGCCTGCCGGTTCAGCTCCTCGAGCTGCCCCTCCCGGCCGACGTCCTTGAGCTTCTTGCGGTGCGCGTAGTAGGTGAGCGCAACCATGACATCGGCGCCCGCGCGCTGGAATTCACGATGCAGCTGCCGCAACGCGTCAGGCTCGTCGAGTATCACCTCCGGCACGTACGGGCCGGCCTGGATATAGCCGCGGCGCTCCAGTTCGAACACGTAGCCCTCCGCGCCGATCACCGGACCATCGGACAGCCGCTCGATAAAGGTTCTCTTCGAGGGTCGGCTCATGACAATTCCCCCTCTGGGACAACGGATGTGGCCGGCGTCAACGTAGAAGCGGTCGATGTGGAGCCGGTGAAGCGGGCAGGTGAGAATCGGCCGATGTCGTAGACGGTGCCTTCGCGGAGCGCGAGCTCGAACAGGACGCGGCCCACCCAGGGCGCGAACTTGTACCCGGTGCCACGCCAGCCGACGCCGACGAAGACGTTGTCGAATCCCGGGACCGCGCCGAGCACGAAATTGTCGTCCGACACCAGGTCGTAGTCGCACTGGTCGACATCGGTCACCTGGGTGACCTCCGACCCGGCAATGCCCGGCAGGCACTGCTCCACGAAGTCGGAGATGCTGTCGATGCTGGTGGTGCCGCCCGCGCTGACCGGCATATCCGGCGGGTTGTAGTAGCCGATCTTCACCGCGTCGATCAGGCCGTCGACGATGGGGTGCAGGTAGATCCCGGTGTCGAGGTAGGCGATCACCGGCAACACGTCCGAGGTGAACAGGTGCCGCTGATCGGCCGGCGGCCGAAAGTACTTTGCGTCATGCGGCCGATCCTTGGTGATCGGCACGTGCAGGGTGTTCCCCGGCAACAACGCGAGCACGTCGTTGGTGCCGTGGCCGGCCGTGACCACCAGCGAGGTGGTGCGGAAAACCCCTGCGCTGCTGGCGATCCGGAGCAATCCACCATCCCGTTCGATGGTCGAGACGATGGTGTCCTGGTGGACTTCAGTGCCTGTCCCGGCGAGGCCGGCGCGCAGCGCGCCGGTGACGGCCGGCAGATTGACCAGTCCGCCGGCCGGGTCCAGGTCGGCCAGGTCGGCCCGCAGGACCGGATAAGTCGCCGTCACCTCGTCGCCCGTCGCCCGCTCGACCGGCATCCCGAGCCGGCTCATCACCTCCGTGCTGAGAGTCGCGTAGCTGCTCCCAAGGTCCGGGGTCACCGACGTCTTGGCAATGTTCATGCAGCCGCAGCGCACCAGCACGTCACTGCCGCTCGCCGACTCGAACTCGGCCCACAGCCGAATCGCTTCGTCGGCCAGTCGCGCGTATCCGGCATCGAGGTAATCGCGCCGGTAGGACCTGGTCCGGCCGTAGGACGCGGTCGCCGGGTCGCCCAGTCGTCCCCGCTCCAGCACGGCCACCCGGCTGCCCTGCTGGGCGGCCGTCCACGCCGTGAACATGCCCATCACGCCGCCGCCGATGACGATCAGGTCGAACAGCTCGCTCGATGGCCCAGCGCCCTCGGTCATCAGATTCGTGCTCCAGGAGGAAGTGCGGTGGGCTCGACGGCCCGATCAAGACGCACGTTACCGCCGCCGGACGCATGCTCCGGTCACCGGTGCCGGACAAGCTGCCGGAGTGCGCTGGAGCACGTCGTCCTGGGATCGCCCATCTATCGTCAGCGCGCGGCCCTGGTGCGCAGGCCGAAGCCGTAGGCGTACAGCGGGTCGTAGTTCCGGTCCTTCGACGTTGATGGGTTCCTGCGCCGCGGTCCGCGGCCAGCTGACGGGCAGCTTGCCGGTGAATCTCCGGTCGCCGAACAGGACGTCGGCGACGCCGGCACCCTCGGTGCCGGGCAGCCAGGAGGCAACCAGGGCGTCGACATCGCCGAGCAGGTCGGTGACGATCTGCGGCCGCCCCGAGACGATGAGCAGGACGCAGGTCTTGACCTGGCTGCACACCCGCTGCACCGTGGCCCGGTCCTGCGGCTGCAGCTCAAGCGACTTCGCCTCCCGTGGCTGGGTGGCGTCCGCGAGGTCGTAGGCCCACGCCGGTCCGCCGACGTCCCCGAAGCCTTCGGAGTAAGGGGTCTCGCCGACCGCGACGACGGCCACGTCGGCGCCCGCGGTCGGGGCCGTGCCGTCGACGCTGTAGGTGACCCGTGCCTGCGGTGCGACCTGCCTGATGCCCTCGAGGATGCTGGTGCCCGGCTGTTGTTGCACCCCGCCGAGGTTTGCCGACGAGAAGCCCTGCCAGCTCACGGTCCAACCGCCCGACTGGTTGCCGATGTCGTCGGCATTCCGACCTGCGACGTAAATGTTCGAGTTCTTGCTCAGCGGCAACGCGTTTCCGGCATTCTTCAGCAACACCTGGGACTGCGCGACGGCCTGCCGCGCCACGGCGCGATGGGCGTGCGGAACCGACGTCGTCGAGGTGGGTGCGGTCGGCGAACGGATGCTCGAAGAGCCCGAGTTCGAACTTCTTGGTGAGGATCCGGGTGACCGCGTCGTCGATTCGTGCCTGGCTGACCCGGCCCGCGTCGACCTCGCCGATCAGGGTCGTCACGAAATCTTCCGCGGTGTTCGGTTCCATGAACATGTCGATGCCGGCGTTCACGCCGAGCCGAACCTGGGCGGGCGAGGGATCGGCTCCGGAATACCACCACCGGGCAGCTGATGGATGCCCTCCCAGTCGCTGATGACGAACCCGTCCAGCCCCATCTTTCCCTTCAGCACATCGGTGATCAGCTCCCGGTTCTGGTGCATCTTGATCGGGTTGCCGACTCCGTCCTCGGTCCAGTCGACGCTGGAGAACGAGGGCATCGCGCTGCCGGCATCGGCACTGCGGATCGCCGACTTGTAGGGCGCCAGGTCGATCCGGTCGAAGTCCCGCCGGTTGGTGATCGTGATGCCCTGGTCGACCTTGTAGTCGCCGACAGGTGTGCCGTAGGTGGTGTCGCCGTCGCCCGCGAAGTGCTTCACGGTGGCCAGCACGTGATCGTTCTGGTCGAGGTCACGCTGATTGCGGCCCTGCAGCCCGACGACGGCCGCCGCGCCCAGCTGAGCGGCACCAGTTGCGGGTCCTCGCCGTAGCTTTCGTAGCTGCGGCCCCAGCGTGCGTCCCGGGTGACGCAGATGCACGGCGCGAAGTCCCACGGAATGCCGGTCGCCCGGACCTCCTCGGCCGTGACCGCCGCCACCTGCTCGACCAAGCCGGGCATCCCGGGTGGCACCGAGTCCGATGTTGTGCGGGAAGATCGTTGCCCCAAGGACATTGCCGTGACCGTGCACGGCATCGACGCCATAGATGATCGGAATGCCCAGCCGGGTGCTCAACGCCTCCTGCTGGAACCCGTCGACCATGTCCGCCCAGGCCTCCGGCGTGTTCGGCGTCGGGACGGAACCGCCGCCGGACAGCACCGAACCCAGGCCGAGTGTGGTGACCAGTGTCCGGCTGGCCAACGGCTCCGCGTTCCGCCTGGGTCATCTGGCCGACCTTTTCGTCCAACGTCATCCGGCCGAGCAGGTCGCGGACGCGTTGTTTGACCGGGACCGAGGGATCGAGATACGCCGCGGACGTGCTCGCGGCGTTCACCGTAGTTGCTCCCACCGCCAAGGTGACCGGCACGAGCGGGATGAGCAAGGCGGCGGCGACGAGCGTCGCTGTTCCGCGGCGATACCGCCGGCGGCCCCGGGGCGAAGTGGCTCGAACGGTCATCGTCGACCTCCCATGTCTGTGTTGAATGACAGCAGGTTGAAAACATCACACCCGGCCGAAAAATGGTCACCGATCATCGACCGGCAAAATTCAACGCGCGACGTGGAAGCGATCCCACAGCCAGGGGCCGTCACAGTTTCACAGTCAAACTCAACCCTGTAAACGGGCCAATTGGGGGACCGATTTCTGGTGGCTGCGCACAGATTGTTACTGGCTCTGTCCGATACCCGGACCGACCCGCCACGCCTGGGTGGTCCTTCCCGGAAGGACGCTGCTCGGTCGTGCGGTCCCGGTCAGACCCGTTTCCGGAAGGACCAGATCAAGTGCCGCCAGCAGTGCTTGGGGCCCGGTGGTTTCCTGCATCCAGCTGTGAAACCCGTCGACGAAGTGCACACCGGACAGTGCCGGGGTGGACTGGTCCAGCAGGCCCTGAACGATCACGGGTCGAACACCCCGGGTCATCAGGCGGTCGAGAATGCTTGCTGTGTCCAGATTCAACAGCAGAGCCAGGGTGGCCTGCAGCCGTCGATAGGGTCGGAGCTCGCGATCACGGAACATGTCTCCGATGGAACGCAGGAGCAGTCCCGCGTGGTAGAGCTCGCCGCGCGCGACGTTCTCGTCGTTGTATCCGAGCTCCTCGACGAGCTTGAGAAACAGCCACGGCCGCCGCCAGCACCGGTGCAGTTTGCGGTCCCAGGGTGCCCCGAGTGCCGGGTTGATCAAGATCAACTGTTGATCCGCCGGCAGGCGTTCCGCCACCAGCGCGGCCAGTTGACCGCCAAAAGAATGGCCGAAGATGAATGTTGTCCGAATGTCCAGTTCCATGATTGTCTCGAAAATGAGTTCCGAGAAATGCCGGACATGGAATTCAAAGGACCGGACGGTGCTGCTGCGACCGTGATTAGGCAGGTCGATCGCATACACCCGCAGCCCGTAGCGCTGGGCTGCGACGGTCAGCGCCGGCAGATTCTGCTCGGTGCTACCGCCCAGCCCATGCAGTGCGACGGTGGTCATGCCCGTCTGCGGACCGAAGATGGTGACGTGCATCGTTCGTCCGCCGCTGACGGGGACGCGGCGGTACTCCAGCGCACAGGCTGTGGAGGGGATGACTTGTTCGGACACGATCGAACCAGGATCGTCAACGATCAGGAAGCCGAGTCTGGGCGCGGAAGGTGATTTCCAGCGGAGTCGCGGCCGTTCGGCGGCAAGATCGCTCCCACACGGCTGTGCGTCCAGCACCACCAGCAGACTCCGGTTCCGCACGTCTGTCAATGGCGCGCACCGAGGGGTCAGCCCACCGGACCTGTCCGACCCCCCCATTCTCGATCAGCCACTTCGTCGAGCCGGCCGCGGAGGAACGCCTGCTCGGCCGGGTTGTTCGCCAGTTCGATCGCCCGCAGGTAGGCCGCTGCCGCCGCGGTGGTGTCGCCCGCTCGGCGGAGCAGGTCCGCCCGGGTCGGCCTGGTAGGCGTGGTAATCCGCCAGATGCAGCGCGTCGAGGATGTCGAGCGCCGCCTGCCGGCCCGTCCACCTCGGCGACCGCGATCGGCGCGATTGAGCGCGACGACCGGGGTGGGATCGACGGCGAACAGCTGGTCGTACAGCGCGACGATCTGCCGCCAGTCCGTCTGCTCGGCGCTGCTGGCATCGGTGTGCACCGCGTTGATCGCCGCCAGGATCTGGTAGCGGCCGGGCCGACCGCGGCGCAGGCAGCGCCCGGACGATGTCGTGGCCCTCGGCGATCAGATCCGCGTCCCAGCTAGTCCGGTCCTGATCGGGAAGCGCGACGAGGGCGCCGTCGGCGACCCGGCTGGGCCGCCGGGCGTCGGTGAGCAGCATCAGCGCCAGCAGACCGTGCACCTCGGGTTCGTCCGGCATCAGTGTCGCCAGGATCCTGGTCAACCGGATCGCCTCCGCGCACAGGTCGGTGCGGATGCCCTTGCCCCTCGATCGGCGCATCGTCGGATTCTGTTGGCGCGCTGCCGTTCTCGTGCGAGTCGCCAGCTGCCGGTGCGGGTTGTGACGACGAGGGCAGGTAGCCCTCGTTGAAGACCAGAAAGAGCGTGGCCAGCACGCCGCGGATCCGGCCCGGCAGTTCGGCGTCCGGCGGCACCCGGTAGGGGATTCGGGCTGCCTTGATCTTCTGCTTGGACCTGGTCAGCCGCTTCGCCATTGCGGCCTCGTCGACCAGGAAGGCGTTGGCGATCTCGGCGACCGTCAGGCCGCCGAGCAGCCGCAGGGTCAGTGCGACCTGGGCGCTGGTGGCCAGGGCCGGGTGGCAGCAGGTGAACATCAGCCGGAGCCGGTCGTCCACGACCGACGAGACGTGTCTCGTCGGGATCGCTCGGTGTCGTTGATCATGGCGGCCTGCGCATGTCGGGTGTCCCGGGTCGACTCGCGACGGATCCGGTCGATCGCCCGGTTCTGGGCCGTGGTGGTCAGCCAGGCCCCTGGATTCGGGGGTAGGCCGGACTCGGGCCAGCGTTGCAGGGCAATGAGATACGCCTCCTGGGCCGCCTCCTCGGCGACATCGATGTCACCGAAGCGGCGGGTCAGGGTGGCGACGACCCGACCGTGTTCCTCGCGGAAAACACGGTCGAGGTCGCCACGGTCTCGGATCGTCACCGTCGGGTGCCGACACGCGTCGATCAGGCTTCCGGCTCGGGCTGGAAGGGTCGCACCTCGACCGGACCCTGGCAGGCGGCGGAGCCCCGGCGGGCCAGGTCGAGTGCGGCGTCCAGGTCGGGAACGTCGACGACCCAGAAGCCGCCAAGGTGCTCCTTCGACTCCAGGTAGGGACCGTCGGTGATCACCGGGTCGCCGCTGCCGGTGCCGTCGACGACGGTGGCGGTCGACGCCGGGTTGAGGCCACCGGCGAAGACCCATTGACCGGCCGCTTGGACTTCCTTGTTGAAGGCGTCGACGGCCGCGTACATCTCCTGGACGTTGTCGGGCATCTCGTCGGTCTCGCTGCCGTGAACGGAAAGCAGGTACTGCGCCATGATGGGCTCCTTGTGTTGGGGGGTAACGGATTTGGTGTGACGATTTGGTACTGGCCGGGCTGAGTGATTCGTACGAACGGGTCAGGAGGTGCGAATGACCTCTTTGCCGTCGACGACCTCGATGTCGCCGACGCCGACCGAGCCGGCCGGCCGCAGCGTGAGGGCGACGGCTCCGGTGGACGTGACGGTGGTAGCTGACCAGGGTGAACGACCCGGGGACGCTGCCGTCCGGGAACAGTCGCTTCCCGCTGCCGATGACGACCGGGAAGATGACCAGCCGGTACTCGTCGATCAGGCCGGCGTCGTGCAGGGTATGGGCCAGACCGCAGCTACCGTGCACCTGCAGCTCGCCACCGGGCTTCGCCTTCAACTGCTCGACCGCCGCGACGACGTCACCGGAGATGACGGAGGTGTTCTGCCACAAAGGATCCCGCAGGGTCCTGGAAACGACGTGCTTCGGTCGGGTGTTCAACTTTGCGGCCACCAGGTCATCGGGGTCCGTCACCGTCGACCAGAACGTGTACATCATGTCGTAGGTGGTGCGGCCGAACAGCACCTCGTCGGTCTCGGCGAACCAGGTGCTGACGATGCCGCCGAAGTCCTCGTCGACGAACGGGACCACCCAGCCGCCCTTCTCGAATCCGCCGGACCGATCCTCGTCCGGCCCGCCGGGTCCCTGCATGACGCCGTCGAGGCTGAGGAACGTGTGCACTGTGAGCTTCACGTTTGTCTCCATTTCCGTCTCGGGGGCAGCCCCCGTGGCTGCCCTCACCTATCCCACGAACGGGTCGGTCCCGATAGGACACCCTGCCCGAAAGTATTTTTGATCGCACGGGTACCCCGTGTCGGACGATGCCCCGGAACGGTGCACGGGATGTGATGACCACCGTGAACAGCAGCCCCGACGTCCCGCCCTACCAGCGACTTGCCGCGCACTACGACGATCTTTTCGGGGAGCAATCCGTGCAGGACCGGCTCGACACCTTCGAGTGGATCGTGGAGCGGTACGGGCTGGCGTTCGGGTCCGCGGTCGACGTCGGCTGCGGAACCGGCACCTTCGTCGAGTATTTGGTGCGCAGGGGCGTGCAGCGGGTATGGGGGATCGACAGTTCGCCGGCGATGCTCGCCCGGGCCGTCACCAAGAACAGCCACAACACGGCGCACTTCCTGCTGCAGGACCTGCGAATCCTGCACCTGCCCGAACCCGTTGACCTGCTCACCTGCCAGTTCGAGACGCTGAATTACCTGCTGACCGACGCCGACCTGCAGACGGCCTTTGTGGCCTTCGCCGCCGCGTTGACCCCGGGCGGGTACGCGGTGTTCGACGTCGCGGCGCGGCGACCCAGCCAGCCGGAATCAGCCGGCGGCATCGAACTCTCCGAATTCGCCGATCACGCCGTGACCATCCAGGCCCGGTACGACACCGAGAAGTCGCTGCAGGTGGCGCTGGTCAGCGTCGCCGCGTCGGCGGACACCCAGTCGGAGACCCACGTCCAACGCTTCCACACCATCGACGACGTCACCGCGGCCATGCGGGGCAGCGGTCTCCAACTCCGCGCCATGCACGACAGTGCCGACCTCGCGCTGCCGGCGGAGACGGCGGAGAGCGTCACCTTCCTCGCCCAGCTGGCCGGTCGGTGATTGACTGCTTGGATCGGCAGCGCGGTCAGATCGGCACCGCGAGCGAAGGAGTTGCTCAGTGAGCTCGGATCCCATCGGCGACGTGATCGCCGCGATGGACGCGGCCAGGGCCGAATTGCCACCGCACGACGGGATCGGGGCCTTTCTCGACGTCTACCGCCGGGTGACCGATCAGGTCCGGCAGCGCGTCGCAGCAGCGACATTCACCGATCCGCGTTTCGTCGAACATCTCGATGTGGTCTTCGCCGGGATCTTCCTCGAGGTCCCCGGGACCGCGGTGGCCGGCCGGGCGGTGAACCGTTCCTGGCAGCCGCTGGTGGACAGGCGGAAGCGAGATGATTTGCAGCCCATACAGTTCGCGCTCGCTGGAATGAATGCGCACATCAATCACGATCTGGCGGTGGCCGTCGTGAGAACCTGTTTGGACACCGGCACCAGCCCGCACAAGGCGGGCGTTCATGACGATTATGAAAGGGTCAACGATGTCCTCGCGGAGGTCGTCCGGCCGATTCGTCAGTCGTTTCTGGACGCCACGGTGGTCGCGGCCGGACGCCCGCTGTCGCCGTTGGCGGACCTGGTCACGAACTTCTCCATCGACAAGGCTCGGGATGCCGCCTGGGTGAGCGCCCTGACCCTGTGGGAGATCCGCGATGTCGCGTTCCTCGAACGGTCCTTCGAGCAGACGCTGAGCCGGACGGTAGGCCTGGTCAGCCGTCAGTTGTTGGTGTCCTTCCGGGATCCGTTGGACATCACCCAGCCGTTCTCCGAGGCGGAGTTGGCCGGCGGGGTCGGATAGTCGGTGCGGCTCGCGGTCATCATCCCGGTAGGGTCTTCGGCGGGGCGGTAGCTCAGCCGGTCAGAGCAACGGACTCATAATCCGTCAGGTCGTGGGTTCGAACCCCACTCGCCCCACTACATCACCGCAGGTCAGCAGCTATGCCTGGCCCGTGGCTGCCCTGTTGGGTCTCGCGACGGTATTTGCTGCTCTGCTATTCGGGTAGCGCGGCCGGGCGCGGGTTCGCGGGTCCGTAGCCGCGGAGACTTCCGGTGATGGACGCCCAGACCAGTGCCGGGTGGAGGAGTCGGCGTGGTGGTGCCATGAGGTGGTAGACGCTGTTTCGCGCGAAGGCGGCCCTTTCGTTGCCGTGGACAGAGAGTTTCTCCAGTTGTCTGGTCCAGTTGTCCTGCAGTGCGCCGAGTCTGGTGGGGTTTTGTTGGCAGGTCGGGTACTGCAGGTCGGTGGCGGAGGCAATCGACCAGGGCAGCGCCACCAATTTCCGGAATTGTCGATGGAGGTGCCGGGCGCCGCCCGGGGTCACTTCGTTGATGGCATCGCGCACGAGCACCGCTTCGCATGCCCCCACGGCGATTCCCTGACCGTAAACGGGATTGAAGGCGCAGAATGCGTCGCCCATGACGATGACGCCGTCCGGCCAGTCGTTCACCTGGTCGTAGTGTCGGCGGCGGTTGGCGGTCTGCCGATGCAATATGAACGTCGCTGACCGGCTCAAGGCGCTGGGCGATTCTGGCCAGTGCGGGATCGCGAAGCCCGGCCAGGAAGGCCTCGAAACCGGCGACGTCCCGTGGCGGTCGGTTGTCACCGTCCCCGAGCGCCCCGATCAGCCAGTGGCCATCCTCGATCGAGATCGCCAGTCCGCCCGTCGGGGTGGTGGGCGTGGAGGCGATCAGCACACCGGGGATGCCCGCGATCGTGTGGGTCACCCCGGTACTTGCGGGTGGCGTACCCGACGTGGGCGTCGATCTGGGTCGTGCGGACCGCGTCGGTCAGTTTGTTTCCGAGCCAGGTCGCTATTCGGGAGTTCCGGCCGGATGCGTCGATCACCAGATCGGCGTCGAACCCGCCACCGTGAGCAGTCGTGACCGTCCACCGGGACCCGGTGGTTTCCAGCCCGACGACCTGATGACCGCCGACGATCTGCACTCCGGGGAGCTCGCGAACCCTGCGACGGAGGGTGGTTTCCAGCAACGGTCGACTGGCGGACAACACCTCGAAGGATCTGCTGGTGCGGATTGGTCCATCCCTGCTCGCCGAGCCAGGCCAATTCTGCGGTGTTGATGGGCACGGCGCCGACCGCGAGCAGATCGTCCCGGAATCCGGGGAGCAGTTCCTCGGCGGCCAGCACCCCGCGGTGCAGGAAGACGTGCGGCTGCCGGCCCTGCGGCACGCCCGGTCGTGGTACCGGATCGGGCGGTAGGTCGTCCCTGTCCAGGACCGTGACGGCGCGTCCCGATCCGGCGGCGGCGGCGGCAGCGAACAGCCCGGTCGTGCTCGCGCCGATGATCACGACGCGGTGTGTCGGCATCAGACCCCCTTTCGGTGGTTCCCGGGTCGATCATCGCAGCGGGGTCGCCCGGCGGTCGCATGTTCTGGGTCACTCGTTCATCGACTGCGTTCCCAGGGCCGGAACGGGTGGACCGACGGGAGGGGTGAGCAGCTGCGCGCGGTGGGCCGAAACGGGCGAGAATTGCTGTCATGGGCAGTGATTACCGGTTCCTCACGGCGTGGCGGGTGGCCGGCACGGTGCAGGAGGTGATGGCGGTCTTGGGTGATGCTGATTCACTTCCACGGTGGTGGCCGTCGGTGTACTTGGGTGTGGTTCAGGTGGCCGATGCCGGACCGGACGGAACGGGTGCGGTCGCCGAGCTGTACACCAAGGGCTGGCTCCCCTACACGCTGCGGTGGACGCTGACGATCACCGAACCGATGACCGACACTGGGTTCGCGCTGACCGCAGCGGGGGACCTGAACGGGACCGGTCGGTGGACCTTCACCACCGATGGACCCGAGGTGGTGATCACGTACGACTGGCGCGTCAGGGCGGCAAAACCGTTGCTTCACCGGTTGAGTTGGCTGCTCAAGCCGGTGTTCTCGGCCAATCACCGCTGGGCCATGTCCCGCGGCGAGGAAAGCCTGCGGTTGGAGTTGCGCCGGAGGCGGGCGCTGGGGTCAGGTAGCGGCACGGGATCGGTACCTCCGCCGCCGGCGCCGACGTTCCGGTGGCTGCTGCGCCGACACCGATGACGCAGCCCTCGACGGGTCATCCCTGACGGGCGCGCTCAGCGGTGCGGGCGAAACCCGGATGGTCTCAGTGGGAGCACCGATCCCACCAAGGGGCCGCGGATCGCGCACATGTCACCGCGATCGTCCCTCCTTCGGGTGCGTTGGGGCGGCCGGCCCGGTGACGGGCCAGCCGAATGCCTGGATCCGGATAGGCCTGATCGCTACGTTCCGTTCGGGGTCGTGATGATGGAGGCTCACCGATGTCGACCGGTGCAGTTGTGGCCAGGGATCGGGTGTTGCCCGGCACCAGGGTGCTGTCGATCGTGATCATCCCGTTCCTGTTGGTCGCGTTCGTCGTGCTGTATTTCTGGCCGTCCGCCGACGACACGGCACGCTTGTTCGCCTGGCGGATCGTTCCCGGATTCACCTCGATGGTCCTGGCGTCGGCGTACCTGGGCGGGGCGTATTTCTTCTTCCGGGCCGCACTGGCCACGCAATGGCACACGGTCGGCGGCGGCTTCGTTCCCGTTGCGCTATTTGCCTCGCTGCTGGGTATCGCGACCATCGCCCATTGGGACAAATTCATTCACACCAATGTCGCGTTCTGGTTGTGGGCCGCCCTGTATTTCACCACGCCCTTCCTCGTTGTTGCGGTGTGGCTCCTGAATCGGCGCCAGCGGTCGGAGCCGGCAGCAGAGGATCTCCTGCTCTCGGCGGGCACTGCGCTGCTGTTCGGCGTGCTCGGAATCGCGGCGACTGCGACAAGTTTGTTCCTGTTCCTGCTGCCGTCGGCGGCGATCGCCGTCTGGCCGTGGACACTCACGGAACTGACCGCCCGGGTAACGGGCGCGATCTTCGCCCTTGGCATCGCCGGGACAGGTGTTTTCGCCGACAAGCGGTGGACCAGTGCGCGCATCCTGCTGCAGGTCGCGGCGTTCATGCTGGGATTGTTTCTGATCGGCGCCATCCGCTCCCTCGGTGATTTCGACACCAGCAAGCCGTTGACCTGGATATTCGCCGCCGGGTTCACGGCACTGGCGGTCGGCGTCACCATCCTCTACGTCCGGATGGAACGGGCGGCCCGAACCAGGAACGCCGGGCCATAGCGCTCGACATGGCCAGGGGTTCAAATGAACTCAGCACCGGTCGGCGGGCGAGTAGGAAAGTCGGTCGCCCGGAATCGCAGGCAAGGGACATAGCGCCGATGATTTGTCGCCGGGTGCCGAGTCCACCACATCATGACGATTGGCAAAATCGATCCGAGATACGGCGATGCGTCGGCCACCGCACCATCGTGGGATGAGATCGAACGACTGCTGACCGACGCCCAGCTGTACTGGATCATCACCGTCCGCGCCGACGGCCGCCCGCATGCGGTGCCGCTGGTCGGGGTCTGGCACGAGGGGACATTCGCGTTTTGCACCGGCGCGGATGAGCAGAAGCAACGCAACCTCGACGGCAACCCGCACGTTGCTGTGACGACGGGTAATTCCGGTCGCGACGGTTGGGACAGCGGCAAGCAGATCGTCGTCGAGGGCACCGTTGAGCGGGTGACCGATTCCGGCGACCTTCAGACGCTGGCCGACGCCTGGTTCAACAAGTACGGCGACGATTGGAAGTTCGAGGTGCGTGACCAGGAGTTCGTCGAGGTCAGCCATTCCGGTGGCGGCACCGAGGGCGGCGCCCGGGTCTACCGGGTTCGCGCCGACAAGGCCCTCGCGTTCGGTGATGCGCACGGGCAGACGAAGTACCAATTCTGATTGGGTGGACCGATAAGGCCTTGTGCCTACGGTCTGATCCCGCAGCAGTAACTTCGGGCCTCAAGTGGGTTCGAACCCCACTCGCCCCACTTCATCACCGCAGGTCAGACCCTACCGGATCTCCTTCGCGATTTCCGATGTCACCCCAACGGCCTGCCCGGCGTCGACCTCGGCCTGCCGCGCCCTTCGGCGCAGCGCCTCGGTACTCATCCAACCGGGCCGCGACGGCCTTGATCGCGGCGAACGGCGAGTCGTAGTCACCGACAGATCAAGCACCAACCTGACCGCGCGTGCCTTCGTCTCCTCGTCGTACTTCCTTGGCACGAGCCCGTCCTTCCCAGCAAGGAAGGTGTGCAGCAAACCCGGGACGGCTCACTGGCTCCCACCATGACATGGACAATTTGCTGAAAGTGTGCTGATGTGCGTTGTCATCCTGGGGTGGGACTCGCGGTCGGTCACTGATCGCGCCACTATCAGCGAGATGACGCTCAATGGGCCGGACGTGCCCGATCTGCCGGGCCGGCGGCGACCCGGTTTCCTCATTCGCCATCCGCTGCTTGCCAGGTTTGTTTCCGCGGACAGTTACGGGCTGATCCTGCTTCTCGTGATGGTCACTTATCTACTGGCTGTCTCGTTGCCGATGGACGGAGGTCAGCCTTTCGTGCTGGCGATCCAGATCGCTACCGTCTGGCTGACGCTGCATACGGCGCGTGCGCCGCGGGCGGTGCGAGTGGTGGCGTCGGTGGCGTTCATCGGCGTTCTTGCGCTGGCGGTGATCGATGTGTTTGTTGCGGTTTCGTCGCAAACGGTTGCGGTGGGGTTCGCGGTGAGTGGGTTGTTATACCTGATGGCGCCGATCGTGGTGGTTCGGGACATCGCCAGCCGCAGCAGCGTCGAACGAGAAACCGTGCTCGGCGCGATCGCCGCCTATCTGTTGGTGGGGATGTTCTTCGCCTTCGCCTACCGGTCGATCGGCATCTTGCAACCGACACCCTTCTTCGGCGCCGCGGGCGACGGGGACACGGCGCAGGTGTTGTTCTTCAGCTTCATCACACTCACCACCACCGGGTACGGCGACCTGGTACCGGCCACGAACCCTGGTCAGACCTTGGCCGTTCTAGAAGCCGTTCTCGGTCAACTGATCCTCGTGACCGCCGTCGCGAAGATCATCACCGCATGGAAACCCAAGGGATGGCGCGCTTCTGACGATCCCACCAAGTCGCCGTAGAGCAGCAGGCACCGGCGACGCGCCGACGGCTGCGCGCGTCCCTTTGCCCGCAGTGCTTCACTGCCCCGGCCGCAGTGAGCACGAACAGGAACACGGTCCCGCGTCGCGCCTGAGCACCCGGTCCTCGGCATGTCCCGCGCCGCGGCCGCGACCCGGTCGCTCCGAGCACTGTATTTCCGGCGGACTACCGGGGCTCGGTACGGTGGGGGCGCCGTGGATGCTCATGGCTCCAATCGGGCGCCGATGGTCTGCGTGACGGTCCATCCTGCCCAAACCGGCGTACCGGATCCCCGAGTGAGAGATCATCAATGGTGGGCCGGGTGCTTAACCCAGTCAGTCATCGGCTTCGCCGAGCTGGCCAGATTTTCTCCGCTCGAGTCGCCAGTGGATCTCATGAGTGCTCGGGTGCCGCCACTCGCGCATTCGGTATTCGAATCCTGGTAGCAGGACGATCGGGATCGGATCTGGCGAGGCCGGAGCGATCGCCCCTACCACGATCTTCGCGTCCAAAGGGATGAACGGGGATTTTGCCGGGACCGGTGCAGTGATGATCTCCACAGGGTCTGCATAGGGACGTGGCACGAGACCGAACAGTAGCAGACTGGCGTACACATCGAGCTATAAGAGGTCTTTACAGATGCGATAGCAGTCCGATAGACTCTTGATAGAGCCCAGACCGATCTGGATGATGTGCTTCTGGAACGGCGCGGACAAAGGGCATGCGCTATGCAGTTCGAAAAAGGCGGGTCGGGAATCTAGTCGGCCAGCTCGCATCTGTCATCGGAGTATTTGGAGCATCGAGAATTGAATGGCTCCAACGCGTTCGGGACCTGACGCTTCCGACTGACGTACCACCGCCGCCGGATTTCCGCCGGGCACCCATCCGAGATAGAAGGAAGAAACGTGCACGCCGACATCACCTGCCGGACCCGCGCCACCGAAATGGTCACTCAGGCGCTCCAACTGCTCCGCCAGGCCGCCCACCACGCATTCGACGACGACGACATGTCAGAAACTGAGGCGGAGCAGCTCCGGGATGCCCGCCGTGCCACGAGTAGAGCCCTGCAAACCTTGCTCGCGGCCGCCAACTGATTTCGCCATCCAGATCGAGCGGCCGGTCACCATTGTTGCGATCCGGCCGCGCCGGTCGCGGTGGACGTTGGACGAGTCCGTGTGCCCGGTGCGGGAGTCGCGATGGTCAGGTGGGACCGGCGAGACCGGTTGCGGTTCGCCGAGGCGTCAGTGTCGAGGGTGTGGAGTTCGGCGGAGCGCTGCTAGTGCCTGTCGCTGTCGCGGTGAGCACCACGGGGGTGGGACCTCCTGACGCGCGTCGCACCAAGATCGCTTCCACGTTCCCGACTGGTACAAGGCCAGTCGATACCCGAAGCTAATTTGCGGTCGCTTGAAAGAGTCGCCTGGACACCGAAGGGGTTATTCAGCAACGACCGGCTACACCCGAATCGACAGGGACCGTAGCCCTCGTCCCCAACTAATCACAGTCGTTTCGGATGCGCCCCCCGATTGGGTGCACAAGCTCCTGACCCGCGGCAGGCGAACCCACCGCCCCAGGTCGGCTCGGCCTCGTCCACAGGTGAGGCGAACAAACCAAGAACCTCACAACTGGGCAAGCAACGAATCGCGTTGCCGACCTTATACAAGGAAGAAGTGCGACATGAGCATCGCCACGAGCAAGACCAGCAACACCATTCGCACACCGAGTCGCATTGCACCGAGTTCGGTTCGGCTGATCAAACCGATGCGATTTCCGGTGCGCCCCCGGCGAGGTCGTTGGCTGTCGTGGCTCGAGCGGCGGGCGCCCCGCTATTTCTGGTCCGATCCCGGCATAGTCACTGATCCCAACGCGTCCCCCGAACAGTTCCGCTCGGCCATGCGGGCGTTCGCCGTCGGTGACACCATCAAAATCACCGGTTCTCGTCGGCACCCGGCCGCTGACCGGCTGTTGCTCGACCATGTCGATGTCGGCATCGCCCGCATTCTGGATGTCGGTGCCTCCGACGGTTCGACCTCCGTCGAGCTCATCGAGCAGATGCCAACCTTCGTCTCGTACACCATCGCCGACCTGTACATGTACGTATCCCTCGTCACAGATGGACAACGGCAGTTCTTCTATTCCCCAGACGATGGTGAGTGCTTCCTGGTCGTCGGCCCACGGATGCTCGCGTGGCCGAGTCAATCGCAGTGGATTCGCCTGTGGTACCGCCCACTGCTCCGCCGAGCATCGAAAAAGCCGCCGGAAGAGGTGCTGCTGGTCAACCCGCGTGCCAGTGCCCTGGCGGCCACTGATCGTCGAGTCGACTTCGCCGTTCACGACGTTTTCACCCCGTGGGCCGGCGATCGGCCGGACGTCATCAAGGTCGCCAATCTGTTGCGCCGAGACTATTTCCCTGAGGACCGGTTGCGGATCGGTATGTCTGCGCTTTTGGCCAGCCTCGACGAAGGCGGCTACCTGCTGTTGGTCAACAATCCGCGCATCAAAGGAGTCCCCTGCGCAGCTGGTCTGTATCGGCGCCAAAGGGGCCGGTTCGAGCGGGTCGCAGCCACCGAACACCTACCCGACGTCGACGACCTTGTCCAAACCGCGGCCCTCCCTGCCAATCTGGACCGCTAGCCTCCGACTAGGAACACGCGCGGACACTGCTGGTGTCCCGGCAATGGGCGCACACCTGTGGTCGGAACCGGACCGCGCGACCCAGAACGTGACGTCGCGAATATGCCGACTCAGTGGCAAGGATGGCGGAGCGGCCGTCCCGTTGCACCGGCCGGCCCGGCATCACCCGCGGGCCGATGTCGATCTGATAGCCCCTGCCATCGAACAGATCCCGGACCTCGCCAGGTCCTGGCCGACCTGCCCACTGCCGACCTGGACCTGGTCGACAACCCCACCGAGTACACCGCAGATCTCCTGCGGGACCGCGCCGTGGGCAGCGCTGGTCCAGATGTCAACGAAGCCGGTTTGAACCGGGTTCGCCGGACTGATTGCGCAAACCTGTTCGGACACAACAGATCTGGCCCAGTAAGTTGTCGAAGATGGCCGATCCCCGGCAACGGTCCGGTCGGTCATGGCCGCCGAGAACCAAGGGCTCGACGCCGCGGACCTGTTGGCCCGGTTCCGCGCGAGACAGTCACAGCGGTGGGAGAGAAGGCGCCGCGGAAGCACAGAGCACGGCGCGGCGGCGCCGGCGGGAACGGGTGCCGAGCTGATCACGCTCGTGGACGGCGAGCACCGCACCGATCGCGGCATCCCGCGCAGCAAGGACTGCGCTCCGCCGAGGCGTCGGCTTTCGTCTGAGGTCCGCGATCAGCCGGGCTCAGCCCTTCAGTGCGTCGATCGCTCATGTCGACGTCGTCTGGGGTTGAGTAGAGGTGGAAGGCCACCCTGACCCGTCCGGCGCGCACGCCGAATCGAACCCCCGCCGCGGTGAGCCTGCTCACGGCGGCGTCGCTGGCAGGCACACTCACGATCGCGGAGTTCGACGGTGGCTGGTCCAGCGCGGTGAGAAAGCGGTTGGCCAGTGCGATGTTGTGCTTGCCGATCGCCGTAGCACCGGTTGCCGCCAGCACCTGCAGCGCCGGCGCGGTGCCGACCCAGCAATGCCACGCGGGAGAGATGTCGAACCGGCGTGCGTCCGTGGCGAGCCGCAACGGTGGCCCGTAGAACGACTCGTGCGGCACCTCGCCCGCAAACCAACCGGCAGCAAGGGGCCTGAGCCGGGACGTGATATCGGGGTGTCGCTCGTCGAGGCTCGGATGGTGGACCAGGAACGCGGTACCGCGTGGGCTGCAGAGCCATTTGTAGGCCGTGCACACCTGTAGGTCGGCGGCGTCGGGGTCGACCGGCAACCAGCCGATGGCCTGGGATGTGTCGATCACGGTCAACGCGCCGACGTCCCGTGCGGCGCGACTGATCGCCGCCAGGTCTGCGACCTCCCCGGTCGCCGACTGCACGGCCGAGAAGGCGACCACATCGATGTCCGGCCCGACGGCGTCGGCCAGCCGATCGACCGGGGCCGTTACGACGGTGACGCCGCGATCGGCATGCACCGCCCAGGGGAAGACGTTCGAGGTGAACTCCACCTCGGGGACGAGCACCCGGGAGCCGTCCGGGACAGCGGCGGCCACCGGCGCCAGCAACTGGGAAACCGCCGCACCGGTGGCCACCGTGCCGGGGTCGACGGCGACGAGTGCGGCGAACTCGTTCCTGGCTACCGACACGGCGTCGGCCCACGGTTCCCAACTGGTCCGGCCGCTCCGCCAGTCCTGCAGCGATCGTTGCAACGCCTCCCACGCCGGTCGCGGGGGCGGTCCGTACGACGAGGTGTTCAGGTATCCCGGCTCGACGTCCCACAACGCGGCCGCCTCCGTGACCGTGAGCACGGCGTTCTCGACGCCGTGTGCGGTTTCGCTGCCGGACATGAGCATCAGTCAACCATCGCCCAGCCTGGCGCCGCCGGCGCTAATCCGACGTGCTGTCAGGCACCTGACCAGATCGCCGGTATCAACGATCCGACTCGAGTGGCCCAGGCGGCTTAGGCCCGGCTCACCATCAGTCCACCATTGGTTACTGAATGTCGGCGCTCGAGTAGCTCTCGGCTGCCGGTGCTGTCGATTGTTGCAGCAGTCCGGTGCCGCGTTCGGGCGCGGACAGGGGTCCGCTGCGGTCCTCGGGGAACGTCGGCTGGACCGGCAGGTCGCAAAAGACGCAGAGCCGGTGCGAGCGGCGACGGACGGTGAAGCGGCTGGATACGTGGAAGTTGATGCAGCGGAACCTGGGCTGCGACAACCAACGCTCGGGTATCGAACCGACCATCGGGCCGCCCTCGGCCAGCCCGATTCCCTCGAGCTCCGCCCGCAATTCCCGGTCCTCCGCGGTCTCTTTGGACATGCCCACGAGCCTAAATGACTGTGAGTTGCCAATGTGTCCTCTTTACGGTGAAGCAACCCCTAAAACGAGGGGGTTGACTTGTCAGAACGACAAGCACCCCCCCGTTCGGGCGATGTCGCCGGACCCGAAAGCTGAGCTCATCACGCTTGCTCAGTGCGCCTCTTCGACGGCCGTGCCCACCAGCACCCGCTCACCGGACGAATCCTGATTGCCGTCCGCTGACTCCCGGGTGATGGTCATCGTCGGGAACTGGTCAGGGGGTACTCCCGCCCAGAGGGTCACGTCAGTGCCTTCGTTGAAGGTGCCGATCGGGACGAGCACCCCGTCGGCATTGCGCAGCCAGGCCTGGTAGAACTGACCGCCGTCCAGCCGGGGGAGACCCGTAGCGTCGAGCTTGATCTCCCACCCGGAATTCGTCTTCAGCATCGTTGCGCTGCCGCCTGCGCCCGGCGCGAGCTCAGTAGCGGACAGCGCGACGTCGAACGTTCGTTGGCTGGTGGAACTTCGCACGATCAGCGTGGCGGACACGGCAACGGCGACGATCGCGGCTGCGGCGGCCACCAGGAAGACCGGCCGGGTGAATCGGCGGGCGCCGGATCGCCGTTCCCGCTTTTCCCGTGCGGCGCCAAGGTCGACCGGCGCGGTCGCCGACGGGGCAGCTGGCGCGGTTGCGGACTGGTCGGTTGGCGCGGTCGTGTCGAGGTCGGTCGGCGCGGCGGTGGACCTGACCTGAGCCCCGATCAGGGCGACCACCGAATCTTCCAGTTCTGCCGGCGGTTCGGACCACAGCGTGGGATCGGCGAGCAGCTCGCGGAGCTCATCGAGCTCCGCCTGGTCGGCGGGGTCGAGTTCGACATTCGTCTCGCCGGCCAGGTAGTCGACGCGGGCACGGTCGGACGCGCTGTCGTCGGCGTCGTGCCGGCCGTAGTCGGAAGCCATCTGTGGTCACCTCCATTCTCAGCGTAGTTCGGCTGTCTGGCGTGGTTCGGCTGTCTGAGATCGTTGGGTTATGTCGGCGGGCCGGATTTCCTGCGACCCGCCCGGGTCGGCGGTCATGACGTCAAGGGTCGAACCCCTCCCGCAGGTGCCCGAGGCGCGCGGCGAGCTTCTTGTGCGCCCGGTAGGAGCGTGATTTGACCGTTCCGACCGGCACATTCAGCCGTTGGGCCACCGCGGTCTGGGTCAAACCTTCGAGGTGCTGCAACTGGACGATCGCCCGTTCGTCCTCGGGTAACTCGTCCAATGCCTGTCGGACCTGCCACACGTCGTACGTCTGCTCGATCGCCACCGGCTGCTGCACCATCGCCGGGTGCGCGACCGAGACGTCGTCGATCGCTGACGTCTTCTCCCGGAGCTCCTGCCGGTAAACGTCGATGGCCGTCCGGCGGGCGATGGTGGCCAGCCAGGGTGCCAGATCGCGACCCGGTTCGACGGTGCCCGACGACTTCCACGCCTTCAAAAACGTTTGCTGGGCTGCCTCTTCGGCGAGTTGCGCCGAGCCCAATTGATTGCGGCAGACCGCATACACCAGCCGCCCATATTCGCGGTACACCGCGCGCACCGCATCGGACTCGCCCGCGCGGAAGCGCAGCAGTTCGTCCTCGGTGAGCATCCGGGTAAGGGTAGTAGAGCCCGCTGGACCCCGTCAGGTCATTTGGGTCGTCAGCGAGACGCTCCGATATCGGAAACTTCATGCCTTTCAGTACGTCAATCGTCGTTCGACGGTTCGCGGCAGGTCGTCAAGCGAATTCCCCAAACGCCCGTTCGGGTGCCCCGGCGGATTCGGCCGAGCGGGCGATATTTGCGACGTCGAGAACCGTCCGGCCGAGCTCCCCGTATTCCCTGGTGCCGGGTGATGGACGCATCGCCCGAGCCTTACTTTTCCCGCCCGTTTACTTGAAAGGTTCTTGTCATGAGGATTCGCACCATGATCGCAGCGCCGATGGCACTTATTGCCGCCGGGCTGTTCCTCGCTGCCTGCGGACAGGCCCAGATCCCGGGCAGTGCAACGGTTTCCGCGGCGGCAGCGGTGGCCCCGGTATCCGCATCCGCTTCCGTCGCGCCGTCGAGTCAGCCGGTGAAGTCGGTCTCCGTCGCACCCGCGTCGTTGGCCCAGGTCGGTGCGTTCGGCTCCATTCTGGTCGGCGCCAACGGCAATACGCTCTACGCCTTCACCAAGGACGTGGACGGCGTCAGCACCTGCTTCGACGCCTGCGCCGCGGCCTGGCCGGCGGTCATCGTGAACGACGGGTTCGCTCCGCCGGTTGGCGTCGATCCGTCGTTGGTCACCAGCGTGGACCGGCCCGACGGCAGCAAGCAGCTCAAGATCGGCAAGTGGCCGCTGTACTTCTACGCCGGTGACGGAACGCCGGGGGAGACCAACGGTCAGGGTGTCGGTGGTGTCTGGTTCGTCGAGGGTGCGGACGGTGCGTTGATCAAGGGCGACGCCGCTCCCGCTCCGGCTCCGGCCCCGGCTCAGGCCCCCGCCGTCGCACCGGCCCCCGCTGCCGCACCTGCGCCCGCTGCTGCACCTGATCCGGCGGCTGCCGATCCGGCCGCCCCCGTGGTGGCGCTTGCACCGGTCGGCAATCTCGGCGAGGTGATGGTCGGCGCGAACGGACACACCCTGTACGCCTTCACCGACGACCCGGAGAAGCAGACCAGCTGCTTCGACGCCTGCGCGCAGGCATGGCCGCCGCTGACGGTCGGCGATGACTTCGTCATCTCCGACGAACTGCAGGCCTCCGGCGCATCGACCATCGATCGGCCGGACGGCAGCAAGCAGCTCGTCATGGGCAAGTGGGCGTTGTACTACTACGCCGGTGACGCTGCCCCGGGGGATGCGAACGGACAGGGCGCCAACGACAAGTGGTACGCCATCGACGCGAATTGCAAACTGGTCAAGACCGCCGCCTGATCGGCCCAGCTGGAGCTGTTGCAGAGCGGGCAGTGATCAGGAGAACTCCCCGGCCCATCGGATCACCCGGTGGGCCGGGGTGCTTTGCGCGTCCTGATCCAGGCGCGGCAGGTAGTACGCCAGGTGAGCGAGTGGGACTACATCGATGGCGTTTCGTGGACCGTCCGACGATTGGCGCTACGCTCCGTCATCTGTTGTCATCTTGTTGGAGCGGGACTGCGGGGCACTCCTCCTACACTGTGACGTATCACGCGGGCCTGTTCCGCGACGGTCCGGAGGGAGGCGTCGACGATGAGTGCCGAACCCGCCGTGCAGGTGGACCTGTTCGCGCCGAGCCTGGTCGAGGCCACCACCCGCCGACTGCGGGACGAGATTCTCAGCGGCGCGTTGGAGCCGGGTTCCCGCCTGATCGAAGAGCAAATCTGCCAACGCTTCTCCATCAGCCGTGCGCCCCTGCGGGAATCGCTGCGACTGCTGGTCCAGCAGGGTCTGGTCGAACACCTGCCGCGCCGGGGAGCACGGGTCACCGTCTGGTCGGAGGAGGACATCAGGCAGCTGTTCGAGATTCGCACCGTCCTCGAGCGGCATGCCATCACCACTGCGCTGCCGCTGCGCGTCGAGCCTGGTGTTGATCAGCTGGCAGCGGTGCGGGACCGGCTCGACCAAATGCGAATTGCCGAGAACGAGTCGGACGAGTTGGCTCGCGACGACGCCCACCGCGCGTTCCACGCCGCGATCGTCGCCTTGGCCGGCAATCGCCAACTCGACCTCGCCATGGAACCGATCCTGGTCAAGCTGCAACGGCCGATGGCGATCAATCTCCGGTTGGAGGCCAGCCTGGTCGGACCAGGGGAGGGCCTGCGGCGGCACGAGGCCCTGTTGACGGCGCTCGAAACGAATGACCGGGACACCGTTCTCGAGGCACTGTGTGACCACGGTGGCCAGCGTTACCTGCAGTTCCGAACGGAATCGGCGGCGCTCGGAACCTGAGCCGTCTGCTGTGGCGATGAGTGAACTCGCCCGGTGACGCCGTATTGCGTTGTTAACACAGCAGTTCCACCCTCGTTACGCGGATTGTCGACAATCGACCGCATGGCGAAAAGTTCATCCTCCGGGCCGGTGGTCGGACCGAGCATTGCCGAGTTGACGACATCCCTGCGATCGGGTGAGTTGACGCCGACCAAGATCGTCGAGCAGGTGCTCGATCGCATTGCCGCCCGCGGCGAGGACGGCACCTGGATCACCGTGCTGGACCGCGCCGAGCTGACTCGGCAGGGCCAAAGACCTTGAGCAGGAGGCGGATCCGTCGTTGCTGCCGTTGTACGGCATTCCGTTCGGAGTGAAGGACAGCATCGATGTCGCCGGCGTGCTCACCACGCTGGCCTGCCCGGACTACGCCTACCAGGCGGCAACAGACAGCTCCGGTGGTGTCCAAACTGATCGAAGCCGGGGCGATCTTCATCGGCAAGACCAACCTGGATCAGTTCGCCACCGGGCTGAACGGCACTCGAACGCCGTATGCGTTGCCGCGCAGCGTGTTCGGCGGCAACATGATCTCGGGGGGATCAAGTTCCGGATCCGCCCTCGCCGTGGCCAGCGGAGAGGTCCCGTTCACCGTCGCCACCGACACGGCCGGGTCCGGCCGGGTTCCGCCGGCACTCAACGGAATCACCGGGTTCAAGCCGTCCCGCGGGTTGATCAGCACCGTCGGTCTGGTGCCGGCCTGTCGGTCGCTGGACTGCATCAGCCTGATCGCGGCCAACGTCCAGGACCTCGCCACCGTGTTCGACGTGGTGGCCGGGTACCGACGAGCGTGACCCGTACACCCGGACCCGGCGGCGAGACCTGCGAGAGCCCAGGGAATTTCGCATCGGCCTGCCGGACGTCGCGGAACTGGAATTCTTCGGTGACGACGCGATGCGATCGGCCCACCTGGCGGCCAGGGCGCGGATCGAGAGCGACTTCGACCGGACCGTCACGGCCCCGTTCGGCCCGTTCCTGGCGGCCGGCGAACTGCTGTACCAGGGGCCGTGGGTCGCCGAGCGACTGGCCGAGTTCGGTGGATTCCTGGCCAGCAACCCCGATTCGATCCTCCCGGTGATCCGAACAATCCTCGAGGGTGGATCGAAATACACTGCGGTGGATGTCTTCTCGGCCGAACACCGGCTGGGCGAACTTCGGGCAGAGGTCGCTGCACTGTGGCATCAGATGGATGTCCTGGTGCTGCCGGCGATCGGCACGACCTTCACCGTCGACGAGGTCCTTGCCGATCCGATCGGGGCGAATACCAAACTGGGCCACTACACACACTTCGGCAACCTGCTGGACCTGTGTGCGGTGGTCGTGCCGGCGGGTCTCACCACGGATGGTCGCCCCGCCGCCCTGATGATCCTCGGGCCGGCGTTGGCCGACGATCGAGTGCTGGCCGTCGCCGCGGAACTCTCCGGCACCGCACTGGCAACGGGCAGCACAACAACCACCACAGCGGCGGAAACGCCCGTGGACACGGTGATCTCGCCCGACGGGACGTCCAATGGCCACGGGGTCGCGCCGGTGGTGATCTCGGCTCCGTCGACCACTCTTGTCGTCGTCGGGCATCACCTGGCCGGTCAGCCCCGCAGTTTCGATCTCTCCGACCGCGGTGCAACGCTGACCGCGCTCACCGAGACCGCACCGGCCTACCGACTGCTGCGGGTGGGCAGCGCCATCCCGGTCCCCGTGCTGGTTGGCGTCGAGACCGGTGGTGCCGCGGTCGAGGTCGAGACCTGGTCCGTACCATCCGCAGCCCTGCCTCGAGATCCTCGCCGGCTCCTCGGGGTCGGTCTGCCTCGGCCGGGTCACCCTCGCTGACGGCAGCACCGAGATCGGTTTCGTGGCAGATGCTTCCGTGCTTGACGGGGCCACTGAGACGACCGACATCACCGAATTCGGCGGATGGCGGAATTTCCTCGCCGCCCAGGATTCCGCCGTCCTCACCCACTGAGCTGTTCCAGCGCACCACGATCCACCGCGAGCGCACCACCGCAATCCTCCATCGCACCGAACGCACTGAAACCACTCAGGAGCCGCACCATGACAGAGATTCCTTCGGTGGACCTGCCGATCGCCACCATCGACGCCGTCCCGTCCCCGTTCCCGCTGGACGTCGGCAGCACCGCCCTGGTGCTGATCGACATGCAGCGAGACTTCCTGCTGCCCGGCGGGTTCGGTGAAACCCTCGGCAACGACGTCTCCCTGCTGCAGAAGGTGGTGCCGCCGCTGGCCGAGGTCCTGGCCGCGGCGCGTGCCGCCGGCATGCTCGTCATCCACACCAGAGAGGGCCACCTGCCGGATCTGTCGGACTGCCCGCCGGCAAAGCTGCAGCGCGGCAAGCCATCTCAGCGCATCGGTGACATGGGTGCCAACGGCCGCATCCTGATCCGCGGTGAGTACGGCCACGACATCGTCGACGAACTGGCTCCGATCGACGGCGAGATCGTCATCGACAAGCCGGGCAAGGGCGCGTTTTACGCGACCGAACTCCAGGCGGTGCTGCAGACCGCCGGGATCACCAGGCTGATCGTCACCGGCGTCACCACCGAGGTGTGCGTCCACACCACCGTGCGGGAGGCCAACGACCGCGGGTACGAGGCGTTGGTGTTGTCCGATTGTGTCGGGTCCTATTTCCCGGAATTCCAACGGGTCGGGCTGGAGATGGTCTCGGCGCAGGGCGGGATCTTCGGTTGGGTCGCCGACTCGACCGCGCTGTTGGCGGTGCTGAACCAACCGGCCATGGCCGGCTGACCGCATCGGCTTTCGGAAAGTCGTTTCCCTAGAACAGCTCTGACCAGTGCTCGAGCCTCATGCCTGCTCTTCTCGTTCCCGCCCTCTTGTCATAGGGAGAACACCACATGAACCTGACCGGTTTCAAGTCCTCGTCGTCGCCTGACGGCGCCCTGAAGCTTCCGCTGTGGACGAAAGGCGAGACCAACGCATTCTTCGGTCTCGGCTTCAACATCCTGGTCAACGTCCTGACCCTGACCTCGCTGCTGATCTTCGTCGTGCAACTCCCGGCCAGCAATGTGCTCGGCACGGTGCTGCCGGCGCTGGGCATCGCCATGCTGGCCGGCAACATCTACTACACCTTCCTGGCCCGCCGGTTGGCGCGGAAGGAGAACCGCACGGACGTCACCGCCCTGCCGTACGGGCCGAGCGTCCCGCACATGTTCATCGTCGTCTTCGTCATCATGCTGCCGATCTTCCTGAGCACCGGGGATCCGATCCGGGCCTGGGAGGCCGGCCTGGCCTGGGCGTTCGTCATCGGCGTGATCGTGTTGATCGGCGCCTTCGTCGGCCCGTTCATCCGCAAGATCACCCCGCGGGCGGCGATGCTCGGCACCCTGGCCGGCATCTCGCTGACCTTCATCTCGATGCGCCCCGCCGCGCAGATCTGGGAGGCGGCGTGGATCGGCCTGCCGGTGCTCGGCATCATCCTGGTCGGGTTCTTCACCAACATCCGGCTCCCCGGCGGTATCCCGGTCGGCCTGGCCGCGCTGCTGGTCGGCACCGCGATCGGCTGGATCGGCGGCTACATGTCCGTGCCGGACGTGCAGGCGGCGGTCAGCGACATCGCCTTCGCCATCCCGTCGCTGCATTTCGACCTGCTGTTCAACGGGCTGTCGCAACCTCGCGCCGCTGCTGGCAACGGCCATCCCGCTGGGCGTCTACAACTTCGCCGAAGCGATGAGCAACGTGGAGAGCGCCGCGGCCGCCGGCGACAGCTACAACCTGCGCAGCGTGCTGCTGGCCGACGGTGGCGGCGCGATCATCGGCTCCGCGCTCGGCTCGCCGTTCCCGCCGGCCGTCTACATCGGCCACCCGGGCTGGAAGGCTGCGGGCGGCCGGGGCAGCTACTCGATGGCCAGCGGCATCTTCATCGCGCTGCTCTGCTTCCTCGGACTGTTCGGTGTGCTGAACGCGGTGCTGCCCGTGCCGGCGATCGTGCCGATCCTGCTCTACATCGGGCTGCTGATCGGGGCCCAGGCCTTCCAGGCGGTGCCCAGGATCCAGGCGGCCGCCGTCGTGGCCGCCATCCTGCCGAACCTGGCGTCCTGGGGGACGGGGCTGATCGACAACGCGCTCGCCGCCGCCGGTACCAGCGCCGCTCAGGTGGGTGACGACGCCCTGGGCAACGCCGGACTGGTCTACCAGGGCCTGAAGACCCTCGGCGAGGGCGCGGTGCTGGCCGGCATGGTGCTCGGCTCGATCGTGGCGTTCATCCTGATGCGCAAGTTCTACGCCTCCGCGATCGCCGCCGCCGTCGGCGCGGTGCTCAGTTGGATCGGGCTGATCCACGCCAGCGAGGTCGGCTGGGCGGCCGATCCGCAGGTCGCCCTCGGCTACGCGATGCTCGGCATCGTGCTGGTCGGCCTTCGCCTTCCACCGGCGTAACGAGCCGGCGTTCGTCGACGCCGAGGAGGCGGACGCGCCCATCGAGGCCTGAGACGACCTCGCCCACCAGACTGGGCGCCGGATCCCGACCCCCGACCGGGAACCGGCGGCCCGGCCGCGCGTCGCCCGCGCGGTTGATCGACTCGGCAGCACGGCGGATCCGTGCAGCCGCGGCCGGCGCAGAACGCCGGATCCCACTCCAGTGGGGTCCGGCGTTCGGCGTTCCCGGGCTCATCGATCGGTAGGCTCGGTGGTGTGCCGACCATTGAACAGACCCTGACCGTGCCGACCGAGCAGGTCGTGCTGATCGACGACGCTGGCCGGCCGATCGGAACCGCCGACAAGGCGACCGTGCACGGTGCGACCACGCCTCGTCATCTGGCCTTCTCCTGCTACGGATTCGACGCCGCTGGGCGGCTGCTGGTGTCACAGCGGGCCAGCACGAAACTGACCTTTCCGTCGGTGTGGACCAATACCTGCTGCGGGCATCCCGCACCCGGCGAAACCCCCGCGGACGCGGCGACCCGCCGGATGAAGCACGAACTCGGCCTCGACGTACGCGACATGCGGATGGTGTTGCCGGACTTCAGCTATCGCGCGTCGGACGGACGGGTCGAGGAGAACGAATTCTGTCCGGTGCTGGTCTGCCGGATCGACGGCGAGCCGACGCCGCAACCCGACGAGGTGGACGCGGTGGCCTGGTGGACCTGGGACGAATTCCTCGCTGCCGCCGCGGACCCGAGCAGCGGACTGTCGCCGTGGGCGCGCTGGCAGGCGCCACTACTCGACGCCGCCCTGTTTCACTGAACCTGTCGCGCGGATCAACTTCTCCAGCGCGGATCAACTGGCCCGCGATGTGACCAGTGGGGCAGAAGTCAAGGAGTTGGGCCGCGCGGTCGGAGTTGCCGGGTCGGAGTTGGGCCGCGCGGTCTGAGTTGGGCCGCGGTCGAAGTTGGGCCGCACGGTCGAAGTTGGGCGGCGCGGTCGGAGTGGGTAGGGTCAGTCGGCGGCGAGGTCAACGAGTTTGCCGACGGTGTTCCAGTTGCGGATGGTGACGGCCGTGCCGAGTTTCTTGTCCCAGTTGACGGCTGCGAACGTCGCCTTGCTGATGCCATTGGGGCACCACAGGAACAGGTGATCGTCAACCAGCCTGGCGATGTCCGGCGCCGTGTCGGCGTCCTCGAGCCAATTCGGCGATGTCGCCGACGGGGTTCGTCGGTGAGCTGTCCAGAAAGCCCAGGAAATGCTTCGAGCCGTCGGTTGCGGTGTCGCCCAACGGATCAGCGGCCATCGCCGCAACGACCTGCGCTCGGGTTCTCACCAGAACCCTCGCGGGGACCTTCAGGTCCTCCCGCAAACCGTGCTCGATCGCCGCTGTCACCTTCGCCGATGAATCGTCCGTTGCGAAGACCGCGTTGCCGCTGTTCAACAGGGTCCGGACGTCGGCATAACCCAAGCCGGTCAACATCTTTCGTAGGTCGGCCATCGCAACGCGTTTCGCCGTACCGACATTGATGCCGCGGATCAGCGCAATCTTGGTCGTTGCCCGTTGACTGGTCACATCGCCGCCAGCTGCTGCCGGAGTATCCGGCACCGCCCGCTTCGCCCGGCATTCGACGGGACCGAGGGCGACGCCAGCGGCGATCTTCCGCAGGGACGCGAGAACGGGCGCGATGTGCGGCTGATCCGCCGTGCCGGCCCGGATCTGCGCACCGATCCGGCGCACCGGGCTGACGCCGGCGACCGGTCGCAGCACGATCGGTTCGTTGACGAACTCCGGCTGGGCCAACCTCGGCAACAGGCTCACGCCATGCCCAGCCGCGACAAGTCCGACCACGCCGATGAACTCGTCGGCATAGTGCCTGGCTCGAGGGACGAAGCCCGCGCGCTCGCAGGCCTCCCTGGCCAGTTGCCAGCACGGCACCCCGGGGCGGGCGAGGATCCAGTCGGCATCGGCGAGGTCCGCCAGATTGATCTCGGCGTGCCCGGCCAACGGGTGGTCGAAGGGCAGCGCGACATCCTCGATGTCGTCCAGCAGGTGCTCGGTGTACAGCCGCTGGTCGTGTCTCGTTGGGCAGCAGCTCGCTGCTGGCCAACGTCATCGAGACGTCAACGGTCCGGGACAGCAGGGCGTCGATCGCCTCCTCCGGCTCGACCTCGCGGATCTCCACCCGCAACCGGGAGCGGGTAGCAAGATCGGAGATCAGCGGGACGGCCAGCGCCTTGACCGCGGAGCTGAACGTTCCGACCCGCACCGTGCCGGCGTCGCCGCGGCGGAAGGCCGCCAAATCGGACTCGGCGTGCTCCAGATGGGTGAAGATCTGGTGCGCGTGACTGAGCAGCAACTGGGCTGCCTCGGTCAGCCGCACCCGCCGGCCGTCGGGCTCGAGCATCGGAGTGCCCGCCTCCCGGGAAAGCGTTGCCAATTGCTGGGACACCGCAGACGGCGTCAGGTGCACCGCCAACGCGGTTGCCGCGATGGTTCCGCAGCGGTCGAGCTCGCGGAGGATCTCCAACTTGCGCACGTCGATCATGTAGGTCAGCTTACGCATTGGCGGAAGAATAAACAGATGGACGTGGGATATTTTTAGGACGACGCTTCTCTCATGACAGCCATCCTGATCCTCTCGTTCCTGCTCATCCTCGCCGTCGCCGGCCCGTTGTTCGGTGCCGACACCCGGTCGTCAAGGGGGTGGGCAGACTCCGATCCCGACGCACCGCTGTGGGCCGGGGCAGGCGTGCGCAACCGCCGTTGAGCGGGCCAGGGGTGCTGACACCCGGGCCCGGCGCCTCCCGTCAGAGCTTGGCGCCGCCTTTTGACGGCGCCAAGCTCTAACGACAGGCGCCGACCGATGGCGGTGCGTTCGCCGGCCACGGTGGAGCTCGGGCGCCCGTTGTTCCCATGTCCGATTTGCATCCACAATTTCGTCGCCTCCCGCCATCGGTGTCGCAGCGCCGATCACTGTTGAGCGATGGGCATCCCACCACCACCAAGACCTCCGCGTTTGGATGCAGGTCCAAGCATGCCGGACATGCTGCATCCCAGGGTGATTCTCCGCGCCGATGCGCTTCGCAGCGGATTGAATTCGGACGACATACAGGGCAAGCGCCGACGTCGTGAATGGGTGAGCCTGCGGTCGGGCGTCTACGTTGAGGCGAAAGTCCTCGGCAAACTCGACCCGGTTCAGCGACATCTGCTACTGGTTGACGCGACCATGCCGAACGTCGATTCCGATGCCGTGGTCAGCCACCTGTCTGCCGCGTGTGTGCACGGCATTGATCTATGGCAACCCAACCTTCGCGCGGTTCAGATCACCAGGCCGGGTGCGGGGAGTGGACATCGCCGGCGCTCGTTGCAGACGTTCCGGGCTCCGGTTGATGACGACGAGATCGTGATGGTGCGTGGCCACCGCACGACGAGCCCGGCTCGGACGGTGACCGACTTGGCCCGAACATCGACCTTCGAGGCCGCCGTCGTCGCGGCGGACGCGGCGCTGCACCGCGAACTCGTCACCTGCGAACAACTGCGCCGCGCGGCCGCACGCGCACCTTTGCGACCCGGGATGCGCGGCGCGCACCTCGTCGCGGCGTTTGCGGATGGGAACAGCGAGAGCGTCGGCGAATCCAGAAGCCGAGTCATCATCCGAAATGTCGGGCTGCCGACGCCAGAGCCGCAGTTCAAGGTGCGGACGACGGCGGGCCATGTTCTCGCCCGATGCGACTTCGGTTGGCCGGAGTGCCGGACGATCGGCGAGTTCGACGGTGCCGAGAAATACGGCCGACTGTTACGTCCCGGCGAGAAACCCGGCGACAGAATCCACCTTGAGAAGATCCGCGAAGAAGCCATCCGGGACCTAGGTTGGCGCGTGGTGCGTTGGACGTGGGATGAGCTCGCCCACCCGGAGGCCCTCGCTGTCAAGATCGGCCGCACCCTGGAACGCGGCAGGCAGGACCGCTGATTCCAGGTGGCTGAACTCAGTGCCTGGCGCCTCCCGTCAGAGCTGGGCTCCAGCTTTTGGTGGCGCCGGGCCCTCACGACAGGCGCCGGGCTGTTGTGGGCGGTATCGAGTGCGCATCGTCATCGGGTAGGTCAGGATCGATCCGTTCGGGTGGTTGCCCGCGAGCCACCGGTGACCAATGACACCCGATTGTGGTAGGGGCTGGCGCTGGAGCAGTCTCACAGTGCACAATGTCCCCAGTAAGCACGCGTGTTGCAGTTGCTGTGACATGCCCTCAGTCCTGCCCGTCGCATCCTGATCGCATCCACGTTGGGGAAGAACGTTGGAACGCGAAGCGGGAGGTGGATGGTAGTGACACGTGGTGTTGTTTTTGTGCATTCGGCGCCCGCGGCGATCTGTCCGCACGTCGAGTGGGCGATCTCTGGGATCACCGGAGCTCGGGTCTCGCTGTCGTGGACGGCGCAACCGGCAGCTCCCGGCTCGCTGCGCGCCGACGCCAGCTGGTCCGGCAAGCCGGGCACGGGTGGCCGATTGGCCAAGGCACTCAAGGCTTGGCCGATGCTCAGGTTCGAAGTGACCGAAGAGGCCAGTCCAGGTGTGGACGGCGAGCGAATTTGCCATGTTCCCGGTCGGGGCATTTGGCGTTCAGCAATCTCCGCCAATGGCGATGTCGTTCTCGGCGAGGATCAATTGCGATCGTTGCTCGATTCGGCCGCCAATCTCGAAGCCGTTCGGCACCAATTGAGCGACCTGCTCGGCGCGCACATCGACGCCGACCTGGAACCATTCCGGCGAGCCGGGGAGGGTACAGCCGTCACCTGGCTCCACCAGGTGGGCTGAATTCGCCGTTCTGATCGCCAAGTTTCGCGGTGATTCTCGGGTCAGGCAGGCGTGTGCTCTGCCACGCTGAGCCTGCCGGGGCAACCCCATTGCTCCCGACACGTCGACCTTTCGGGAAGAACGCCTGGCACATTCGCCGGGCGCGCCCACGAAAACGGCGAAAGGCTCACGTGCATGCGGCTCAGCGGCCGGCGGTTGACGCTGGTGTTGTCGACCCTTTTTGTGGTCGTGCTGGTGACCGGTGCGACCGCGGCCTGGTCGTTCGGTCGGCACCGCACTGAGCCGATGGCCTCTATCGCCGCCTACCAGAGCGGGCCAACGGACGACCAATCCGTACACCTGTCGACGGAGGCCGGAGCGCACCCACGTGCCGCCGACGTCCAGGCCATGTTGCAGCAGTACTTCGACTCCATCAACAATCGTGACTATGACTCCTGGATGGGGGCGGTTTCGGCCGCCCAGTCGGCACCGCAGACTGAGGATCAGTGGCAGCGGGACTACGCCAGCACCGTTGACTCGAACCTCACGGTGATGATCGTCAAGGACGAACCGCTCCGCGCCCGGTTGATGTTCACCTCCCAGCAGTCGGTCGAGCTGGCGCCAACCTCGCTGCCGGTGACCTGCATCAACTGGGACATGACCTACCTGTTGAGCGAACAGGACGGACACCTGGTGCTCAGCGGCATCGACCCGTCAACCCAATCCATGACGGCCTGCGCGTGACGCGCGGATCAAACCGGCGGGCCCTCATCATCGCGATCATCGGCACGTCAGTGCTGTTGGCCGCCTGCGGCAGCACCGAGCAGGCGCCGCCGATGAGCAGCGGAGCTGGCGTACCGACTCCCATCGCGACCTCGAGCATCGCCGCGAGCAGTGAGCCGGCCGCCCCGTCGGCCACGATCACGTCCATTTCCCCGGTCACCCCGCTGTCCGCAGCACCGACCAGCGCGGCCGCACCGCCCCCTCCCGCTCCGGCGCCCAGCCCCGCAGCAGCGGTCCCACCCGGTGGCTTGGTGACCGAGGCCGACATGGCTCAGGCGGCCGCCGCAGTGGCCGCGATGTCTGTCCAGGACCAGGCCGGCTCCGTGGTGATGGCCAGCTCCGCCGACGCGGTGGGGACCGATGCGGTGAGCCGTCTGCACCTGGGTGGGGTGATCCTGATGGGTTCGCAGGGCAGCATCGACGGGACCAACGCCGGAACGCCAGACCAGGTTGCAGCAGTCACGGCCGACCTGCAGTCGCAGGTGCCGGCATCACAGGCAGGCGCCCCCCTGCTGATCGCCACCGATCAGGAATACGGCTTGGTGACCAGAATGGTGAACGGCTTCACCGATTTCCCCGGTGCCCAGGAGCTCTCGCAGATCAGTGACACCGGCGCCGCCGCGGCTGCCGCCAAAGCCGTCACCGCCGCGGCCGGCAGCGAGCTGCTGGCGGTCGGGGTCAATGTCAACTTCGCGCCGGACGCCGATGTGCTGCCCGAGTCAGGGCCGTCCGGCGTGGACGACCGTTCGTTCGGGTCTGATCCGGAGCGGACCGGCACCCTGGTCGCCGCCGCCGTGAGCGGCTATCAAAGTGCCGGGCTGGCCGCCACGATCAAGCATTTTCCCGGCATCGGCCGGCTGGCCACCGACACCCATGTCGCCCTGCCGTCGCTCGATGACAGTTGTGAAGAATGGAACGCCGTCGAATCGGTGCCGATGCGCGCGGGCGTCGACGCCGGTGTTGCGCTGGTCATGACGGGCCACGTCGAACTACCGGCCGTCGGGGTGACCGACCAATCGGCCGCGCTCGCCGGAGCTGTCGTCACGGACCTGCTCAAGGGCGCGGGGCGGGACGGCTGCACGGGGTTGAACTTCCATGGCGTGACGGTGTCGGACTCATTCCAGATGGCGCCGGTTGTCAACAACTACGGTCCTGCCGAGGCCGCCTGGCGCGGAGTTGCCGCCGGACTCGACCTGGTGCTGATGCCGGCCGATCCTGATGCAGCAGTGACCGGCCTGGTCACCGCAGTCGGTGACGGGTCACTCCCGGCGGCGAGGCTGCAGGACGCCGCAACCACGGTGTACGCGCTCCGCCTGGCCCTGGCGCGCTCCGCACACCCGTCGCTCGACATTGTCGGCTCTGCCGACCACAACGCGATCGCCGCCGACGCCCGCGCGCAGGGCTAGGTGGTCAGATTGGCGGCCCCACCTTCGTCGGGTCCGACTGGCTAGCCGGGTATCGGCACCTGCTGGCCGGCCCGGAAAGGTGTCACCTCGACCGCGTCGTTCCCGATCCCGGTCACCAGCCAGACCTGTCCCCGCCCGGCGACGACGGCGCCGTCCGGACCGACGATCAGCGCGGTGTTCTCGTCGATCCCGACTCCGGTGAGTCCAGGTCGGTGCCGTACCGCCTCGAGCAACCGGGGCAGCGTTCCCCACTGCGCGCAGTGCACGTCGACGGTGAACCGCACCAGCCCGAGCCCCGGTTGAACGGTGATCTCGTCCAGGTCCTCGGCGGCGTCATCGGAGCAGATCGGCACCCCGCCGGATCGCCACCCGCCGACCAGCGCCGACTCCGGCGCGATCGCCGAGCCGGCGGAGAAACCGGCATAGGGTCGGTCGCCCAGCAACAACCAGTCCAATACCTCCGCGGCGCCGGTCGCCATGGAGGCGGCATAGCCGGGCGTCAAACCGCCGCAGACCAGCAGACCGTCGGCATTCCCGAGCTCGCTGACGTCCAGCGGCGCGCCGATGTTCATCAGCACCGGAACCGGTTCGCAGTTGGCGACCTCGCGCAGCACATCGGCCCAACGGGCGAACTGCGCTCGTCCGTCACCCTCGTCGAGCACGACGCAGGCAATGATCGGTTTGCCTGGCCGGCCACCGCGGGCCGCGACAACGGCCGCTTGCTGCAGGAACGGGCCATACACGGCAGCCGCAAACGCGGGCTCCCACCCGCCACCGATCAGATGAACCGACGAACTCACGGCAGGCCCTTCTCGTCGGTCAGGTCAGCTGTCTGCTGATGGAGCCCTCGACTACAGGGGGATGTTGCCATGGCCACCGCGCCCGGCCGGCGCGGAGGCCAGCGCCTCGGCCACCCGGCGTCGGGTTTGCGACGGTGTGATCACCTCATCGACAACACCCAGCTCGACAGCGCGCTGCACACCGCCGGCAAGTTTCTCGTGCTGCTCGGCGAGCGTGGCATGCAAGGCCTCCCGCTCGTCGTCGGGTGCCGCGGCGAGCTTGCGCCGATGCAGGATCCCGACGGCCGCCTTCGCGCCCATCACGGCGATCTCCGCGTCCGGCCAGGCGAACACGGCGGTCGCGCCGAGGGATTTCGAGTTCATCGCGATATAGGCGCCGCCGTAAGCCTTTCGGGTCACCAGCGTCACCCGCGGCACGACGGCCTCGGCGAACGCGTGCAGCAGTTTCGCGCCGCGCCGGACGACACCGTCCCACTCCTGCCCGACGCCGGGCAGGTACCCGGGAACGTCGACGATCACCAGCAGCGGGATGCCGAAGGCGTCGCACATCCGGACGAACCGCGATGCCTTCTCGGCCGAGACCGAGTCGAGGCAGCCACCCAGCCGCAGCGGGTTGTTGGCGACGACACCGACGGACCGGCCACCCAGGCGGCCAAGGCCGACGACGATGTTGGGCGCCCACTTGATCTGCAGTTCTTCCATCGGCTCGTCAAGGATGCCGTCGATCAACGGACGGACGTTGTACGCGCGGTTGCGCTGCTCGGGGAGCTTCTTCTCCAGTTCCGGGTCGTCGGTCATACCGGCGAATCCGGCGATACCGGGCCGGGAGAACAGCGACGCGACCTTGCGGGCACGGAGCAGCGCGTCGGCCTCGGAGTCCGCCACGATGTGCACAACGCCGGACTTCCGGCCGTGTGCCGTTGGGCCGCCGAGCGCCTCCATGTCGACCTGCTCACCGGTGACCGACTTGACCACGTCCGGTCCGGTGACGAACACCCGGCCGTCCGGGGCCATGATCACGATGTCGGTCAGCGCCGGACCGTAGGCGGCGCCGCCGGCCGCGGCGCCGAGCACGACGGAGATCTGCGGGACCCGGCCGGACGCCCGGACCATGGCGGCGAAAACCTGCCCGACGCCGTCGAGCGCCTCGACACCCTCGGCCAGCCGGGCGCCGCCGGAGTGCCACAGGCCGATCACCGGAACCCGTTCGCGCAGCGCGATGTCGATCGCGTCGACGATGTGCCGGCAGCCCTCATGACCCATCGCCCCGCCCATCCGGGTGCCGTCGGTGCAGAACGCGATCACCTTGGAGCCGTCGATCCGGCCGCGCACCGCCCAGACACCCGAGGTGTCGGTCGGATGCAGTCCGGCCAGGGTGCCGTCATCGAGCAACGCGGCGAGCCGGACCTCGGGCTCACGCGGATCGATGGCCCGCGGGCTCACGTGCGCTCGTGCGGGGTGGCCGGCAGATCCGGTCGCAGATTCCGCCGCTGGGTCACGGTCGGCAGCGTCGACTGCGGCAGAGGCATCAAAGTCGGCCGCACTCTCGATGCTCGGGTGGTTGACGACAGCAGTCACGGTCGTTCTCCAGACGCGCCGACGAAGGGCGCTGTACACGGATGCGTCCCGGGTACGGGAGCGCGGACAACTGAACATGCGGGCAGCACCAAACACGGCACTCGTCGGAGTGTTTCCCGACGCTGGGGAGAGGTGACCGTACGAGGGCTACCGGTCCAACCGGTGCCGCGGGTCTCACCGGGTCCGGAAGCTTCGCCCGAACCCGGTGACCAGACTCAGGCGCCGGTGAAGATCAGCGCGACGTTGTGGCCGCCGAAGCCGAACGAGTCGTTCAGTCCGGCGGTCAGGTTGACCTGTCGATTCTCGGCAGCCACGTCGACCTTGATCTCGGGGTCGAGTTTGTTCAGGTTGCGGGTGCCCGGCACGACACCCTCCTTGATCGCCAGCAGAGTCGCGATGCCTTCGACGGCGCCGGCGGCGCCGAGCATGTGGCCGGTCATCGACTTGGTGGCGGTGACCACCGGGTGGTCGCCGACGGCCCGCAGGATGGTGTTCGACTCGGCGATGATCGCCGACCGGCGTCGAGGTGGCGTGCGCGTTGACGTGGCCGATGTCCTTGGCCGTCAGGTCAGCGGACTTCAGCGCCTTGGCGATCGCCCGCGCTGATCCTTCGCCATCGGGCTCCGGAGCGGTGATGTGGTACGCGTCGTTGGACATGCCGATCCCGGCCAGCCGGCCGTAGATCTTCGCCCCGCGGGCCCTGGCGTGGTCAGCGCGTTCCAGCACCATCATCCCGGCGCCCTCACCGAGCACGAACCCGTCACGTTCGATGTCGAACGGCCGTGACGCACCGAGCGGGTCGTGGTTGCGGGTACTCATCGCCCGCATCTGGGCGAACCCGGCCATCGGCAGCGGATGCACGCAGGCCTCGGCGCCGCCGGCGATGGCGATGTCGATCTCGCCGGACTTGATCAGCCGGTAGGCCCAGGCGAGCGCCTCCGAGCCGGAGGCGCACGCCGACACCGGCGCATGCACACCGCCCCTGGCCTTGGCCCACAGCCCGACGGCGGCCGCCGGACCGTTCGGCATCAGCATCGGCACGGTCAGCACCGCCACCTTGCGGACGCCCTGCTGCTCCAGGATGTCGTCCTGGCCGAGCAGGGTGAGGGCGCCGCCGATGCCGGTGCCGACCACCACGCCGATGCGTTCCGGGTCGAGTTCAGGAGAGCCGGTATCCGCCCAGGCTTCCCGGGCGGCGACCAGCGCAACCTGCTGGCAGCGGTCGAGGCGGCGAGCCTCGACGCGAGAGAGCACCTCGGTCGGTTCGACGGCCAGCGGCGCGTAGATCCGCACCGGCAGCTCGTACTTCTCGGCCCACGGCTCGGTCAGCGCCTTGACGCCGATCGTGCCGGCCAGCATTGCCTGCCAGGTTTCCGGCGCGGTGCCACCGATCGGCGTGGTGGCGCCGATGCCGGTGACGACAACATCGTGGTCGGTGCTCATTCGTCGACACTCAAATTGATCGACACTGCCCTTCAGGTGTTCGTTTTCTCAGATGACGCTTGCGCGCCCGCGCCCCAGGTGGGGAGCTCTCACGCCTTGTTGGCCGCGATGTAGTCGACGGCGTCGCCGACGGTCTTCAGGTTCGCCAGTTCGTCGTCCGGAATCTTGACGCCGAACTTGTCCTCGGCCTGCACCGCGATCTCGACCATCGAAAGCGAGTCGATGTCCAGGTCGTCGGTGAACGACTTGTCGACGGTGACGTCGGCAGCGGCGACGCCGGCGACCTCTTCGACGATCTCGCCCAAGCCGGCGATGATGTCCTCGTTGCTCACGGTGGTTCCTTTCGGGGGTGACTGGCCGTTCTCCGGATCGGAGGCGGCTCTGGTATCCGCGCGAATTGTGCCGCATCGGCCCGGTGTTGGCGGGCAGGGTGGCGACTCACACGCAGGGAAGTTCTCGGGCCGCAGTTTTCAGCGCAGTGCGGTTTTCTGTGCAGCGGGGGAGGCCCGCACTGCGGGAAGTCGATTCGAGGAGTGATTCAGGGGCATTCGGCAAGTCAGGGGCATATGAACACCTGGCTCGCGTACGTCAGGCCGGCGCCGAAGGCGACGGACAGCACAACCTCACCGGACGCCACCTCACCGGCAGCCCGCATCCGGTCCAACGCGATCGGGATCGACGCCGACGAGGTGTTGCCGGTGGTGACGATGTCCCTGCCGACCTTGAGGTCGGGCCGCCCGCCGGAGGAGATGATCTTCTTGGCGATGGCGTCGATGATCCGCAGGTTCGCCTGATGGGTGACCAGCACGTCGACGTCGGCGAGGGAGACACCGGCGGCCGCTGCAGCGCGAATCGCCACCGGTGCGATCTTGGTGGTGGCCCAGCGGAAGACGGTCTGACCCTCCTGGATGAAGTGCCCATTTCGGCCCTCGATCCGGATCGCGTCGAGGTTCTTTTCGTCGCTGCCCCAGATCACCGGCCCGATACCGGGTACTTCCGACGCGCTGACCACTGCGGCGCCGGCACCGTCCGCGAAGATGATCGCGGTGGCCCGATCGTCCGGCTTGGTCCAGTCGGTGAGTCTTTCCGAGCCGACGACCAGCACGTTCTTGGACGCACCCGTGCGGACCGCCTGGTCGGCGGTGGCGAGTCCGTAGCAGAAGCCCGGCGCAGGCGGCGTTCAGGTCGAAGGTGCCAGGCGCTTCGATGCCCAACGCCCCGGCGATCTGCGTGGCGGCATGCGGCACCGGGGAGTTCAGACTGCAGGTGGCCACGATGATGGTGTCGATATCGGCCGGCTGCAGCCCGGCCTCGGCCAAGGCCTTCGCGCTGGCCCTGGCACCCATCGACACGACCGAGTCGTCCTCGCCGCCGAACCGTCGTTCGGCGATTCCGACCCGGCTACGGATCCATTCGTCGTTGGTGTCCATGATCAACGACAGTTCGTCGTTGGTGACGACCCGGTCCGGCCGGAAATGGCCCGAGCCCGCTGATCCTCGACCCGGGCGAACCGGGGTGCGTTGTGATGCTGACTCTGGGCGTTGCGCTGCCCGATGCGGTGCTCACGACAGCACCCCCGCGTGCTCGGCCGCAAATGCTGCGGCGTTGTCCAGGTCTGCCGGGGACTTGAGTGCCATAGTGGCCACTCCCTTCAGGTCGCGTTTGACGAGTCCGACCAGAGTGCCAGCAGGAGGCAGTTCCAGTACACCGGTGACGCCGAGCGATCGAAGTGTTTGCATGCAGAGATCCCACCGCACGGGCCTGGTGATCTGGGCTGCGAGCAGCGTGAGATAGGTCTGTCCGGAGGCGATGACGGAGCCGTCGGAATTGGTCAGCAGCGGATGCACCGGGTCGGCGGGGGTGATGCCGGCCAGATGGGTCTGCACCGCGGACTCCGCGCTGCCCATGAACGAGGTGTGGAATGCCCCGGCCACCGGCAGCGGGATCACCCGGACGCCGGCCGGCGGGTTCGCGACCAGTTGCGCGAGTGCGTCCACGGCCCCGGCGGCGACGATCTGCCCGCCGCCGTTGACGTTGGCCCCCACCAGATCCAGTTCTGCCAGCGCCGCCAGCACCGCTTCGGTGTCACCGCCCATCAACGCGGACATTCCGGTGGGGGTCAGGGCGCACGCGGCGCTCATCGCGCTACCGCGAACAGCTGCCAGGTCGACGGCGTCAAGTGCGGGCAGAATCCCGGCCAGGGCGGCCGCGGCCAACTCGCCCACCGAGTGGCCGGCGATGACGGCGCCGGCGGGAATTCTGAAGGTCTGGGCTGCCAGCAGAGCCGTCGCAACGACCAACGGCTGGGTGACGGCGGTGTCCTTGATCTCGTCGGCGCTGGCCGTGGTGCCGAGCCGGACGAGGTCGAGGTGCGCCCGCTCGGACATGGCCGCAGCTGCCTCCGGCACGCCGTCGAGCTCGAGCCAGCTCTGCAGCATTCCGGGTTTCTGGGCTCCCTGTCCGGGAGCGACGATGGCCAGCACTCCATTAGCCAAACACGATCGGGTGGCCTTCGATGGTGTTGGTCGCCACCAAGTCGTGATCTGGGTTTTAGAGGAAAGCTCTAATTCGCCCAGCCACAATCACCAAAAAATCGGTAAAATTGACACCCCAACCCTCTTGACGAGGCAGTGATTGTCCGGTTTGCACAAGTTCACACCGTCGTCACTGTGTCAGCCGTCCCAAGATGACGGCGGTCTGCAGCACGAGCAGATCCCTGGGGTTCCAGGGGTCCCGGCCGGTCAGGTCGGCGATCCGGTGGAGCCGGTAGCGAACGGTGTTGGGATGCACGAACAGGTCACGGGCGGTCGGCTCGAGCGCCCCGCCGGCGGCCAGGTAGGCCTCCATCGTGGTCAGCAGCGGCGAGGGTGCGGCAGCCAGCGGTGCGTACACCGCGGCCCGCAACCGGGCGGCGGCCCGCGGGTCACCGTTCATCACCCGTTCGACGAGCAGGTCGTCGGCGTCAACGGTCCTTGGGGCACCGGGCCAGGCCGCCGCAACGTCCAGGCCGGCCAGCGCGTCAGCGGCCGAGTCGGCCGCCTCCCGCAGACCTGCTCCCGGTCGACCATGGACCACCGGGCCGTCACCGAACAGTTTCTCCACCTCCGGGCCGGGCGGCTCGTGCCCGGCCAGGATCACCACCAGGCGGTCGCCGTGCACGCCGGACATGGCGGCCCGGCCGATCAAGGCCGCCCATTCCGCGACTGCGGCCACGGCGTCCGCCCGATCACCCGCGGGCGCCGCCCCGGCGACGGCGACGGTGTCGGCGGTTGGATCCCAATCGAGCGCTGCGGCCCGCGAGGACAGCGAGCCGAAGTCCTCGCCGCGGACGATCCCGTCGACCACCGCGGCCTCGACCCTGGCGTCCCACGCCCCGCGGGTCTCCGCCGCGGCCGCGTACACCGACGCCGCGGCGAAGGCGACCTCCCGGCTGTACCGGAGCAGGGAATCGCGCAAGGCGATAGTTTCGGCCTCGTCGACGGCCAGCGACGGCAAATCCTCTTCGGCGACGAGGATGGCGATCCGGACCAATTCAACGGTCCGGCGCAGCGAGACCGCACGCACCAGATCGCGCGGCGCGGTCCCGAAAACCTCGCCGGTGATCCGGTATTCGGTGCCCGGCGAGCGCGCCCAGACGACGTACCCGGAGATTCCGGCCTGCGCGACCAGGGTGACCCAGGAGCGTTGCTGCGCCGGTAGCGACCGGAACCAGGGGAGCCGTTCGTCCATCAGCGCAACGGATCTGGTGGCCAGGCTGCCGCCGGCGCGCTCCACCCGCCGCAGGGTCTCCTCGCTGACACCGGGGGCCCATGACGTGTTGGGGCCGAGCGAGGACGTGACGGCTCGCAGCATCGATGACGGTGTCGGCCCGGACAGCCGGGCCGGCGGGATGTCCGTCACCGGCAGGTCCGGGTCACCGCCGATGGCCGTCATGCATCACAGCTTGTCACTGAGTACCGAGCGGGTCGCGATACCAAGCCGGGGTCGACACCAGTTGTGGTGTCGACCCCGGCTTGTTGACCTTGGCGTCCGGCTCAGGCGGCGCTGACGCCGGTGGCCTGTGGACCCTTGGGTGACTGCTCGACCTCGAAGTTGACCCGCTGGCCCTCTTCGAGTGACTTGTAGCCAGTGCCACTGATCGCGGAGTAATGCACGAAGACGTCGCCAGATCCGTCATCGGGGGAAATGAAGCCGTAGCCCTTTTCCGCGTTGAACCACTTCACAGTTCCCTGCGCCATGCTTGCTCTCCTCGAGCCTTGTCCGCGGGGGGCCCGCGGGGTGGTACACCCCGGCCGTCCGATCCGGCCGGGGGGATGCGCTTTTGCCCCGTGCGATGCCGTGCGGACCACCAGGAGAAGAGCAACAACGAGAGGACAGTACCGCCTTACCCATTCTTCTCGCCAGCAGATCGCACAGGTCGAAACGCGTGAATGTTCGATGAATGGCGGACCAATTCGGAGCGAACTGTTTGCAATGGTGCAATCGGCTCAATCACACGTCCGGACGCACCATTGGGCCTGCAGAGATGCCACCTGCAAGCCCAATGGTGCTCGTTCTCGGTGAGCGGAACCCGAAGGTCAGGAATCGCCGCCGGCATTGCCGGACTTGCCGGCCCGGACGTCGTGCAATTCGTACTTGGCCGCCGCCTCGGACGCCGCACCGGCACGATATTCGCCTCGCCGTTCCAAAGCAGCAAGGGTCGCGACCACCATTGACGGGCCGTCGATCAGGAAGTGCCGACGGGCCGCTGCCCTGGTGTCGGAGAAGCCGAAACCATCCGCGCCGAGTGCGACGAAGTCTCCCGGTACCCATGGTGCGATCAGGTTCTGCACCGCACGCTGCCAGTCGCTGGTGGCGATCACCGGACCGGTGACACCGGACAGCGCCTGGGTGACGTACGGCGTCCCCGCGTCCGCCGCCGGATCGAGCAGTCTGGCCCGCTCGATCGCCTCGGCGTCCCGGCTCAGCTCGGTCCAACTGGTCACCGACCAGACGTCGGCGGCGACGCCCCAGTCCTGTCCGAGTAGTTGCTGGGCCTCCAGTGCCCACCGAACCCCGACGCCGGACGCCAGCAGTTGGGCGCGCGGCTTGCCGTCGGTTTCCCAGGCCGGCGACAACTTGTACATGCCCTTGAGCAGGCCCTCGACGTCCAGATTGTCCGGCTGCTTCGGCTGCTGGTAGGGCTCGTTGTACAGGGTGATGTAGTACATGATGTTCTCGCCGTGGGGCCATTCCTCGCTGCCGCCGTACATCCGCCGCAGACCGTCCTTGACGATGTGCGCGATCTCGTAGCCGTACGCCGGGTCGTAGGAGACGAAGTGTGGCTGCGTGGATGCGATCAGGTGCGAGTGCCCATCCGCGTGCTGCAGGCCCTCACCGGTCAGGCTGGTCCGGCCGGCGGTGGCGCCGAGGACGAAGCCGCGGCCCATCTGGTCACCGATCGCCCACATTCCGTCACCGGTCCGCTGGAAACCGAACATCGAATAGAAGATGTACATCGGGATCATCGGCTCGCCGTGCGTGGCGTAGGCGGTGGAGACCGCAGTCAGGGTGGCAATCGAACCGGCCTCGTCGATGCCCTCGTGCAGGATGACGCCCTGCTCGGATTCCTTGTACGCCAACATCAGATTGGCGTCGACCGCGGTATACAGCTGCCCGGACGGGTTGTAGATCTTGGCGCTCGGGAAGAACGAGTCCATACCGAACGTGCGGGCCTCGTCGGGGATGATCGGGACCACGCGCTTGCCGATTTCCGGGTCCTTGAACAGGTCCCGGACCAGCCGGACGAACGCCATCGTGGTGGCGATCTCCTGCTTGCCGGAGCCCCTGGTCAGCACGTCGTAGACCTTGTCGCCGGGCAGTACCAGCGGCTTGGGAACGACCCGCCGTTCCGGGACGTAGCCGCCGAGCCGGGCCCGCCGCTCCTTCAGGTACTGGATCTCGTCGGTCTTCGGGCCCGGGTTGTAGTACGGCGGCTGGTACAGATCGGCTTCCAGCGCGGAGTCCGGGATCTCCAGATGCAGGCTGTCCCTGAATTCCTTCAGGTTCTGCATGGTCATCTTCTTCATCTGGTGGGTCGCGTTGCGGCCCTGGAATGACGGCCCGAGGCCGAAGCCCTTGATGGTCTTGACCAGGATGACCGTCGGCTGCCCGCTTGTGCTGGGTGGCCGCCAGGTAGGCGGCATGCACCTTGCGGTAGTCGTGCCCGCCGCGACGCAGCCGCCAGATCTCGTCATCGGTCATGTCCGTGACCATCTGCTTGGTCCGCGGGTCGCGGCCGAAGAAGTGCTCACGGATGTAGGCGCCGTCATTGGCCCGGTAGGTCTGGAAATCACCGTCCGCGGTGGTGTTCATCAGGTTGACCAGGGCGCCGTCCTTGTCCTTCTGCAGCAGCTTGTCCCAGTCCCGGCCCCAGATCACCTTGATGACGTTCCAGCCGGCGCCGCGGAAGAAGGCCTCGAGTTCCTGGACGATCTTGCCGTTGCCGCGCACCGGGCCGTCCAGCCGCTGCAGGTTGCAGTTGATGACGTAGGTCAGGTTGTCCAGGCCGTCGATGGCCGCGATGTGGATCAGGCCGCGGGACTCGACCTCGTCCAGTTCGCCGTCCCCGAGGAACGCCCAGACGTGCTGGTCGGAGGTGTCCTTGATGCCGCGGTGGTGCAGGTACCGGTTGACCCTGGCCTGCTGGATCGCGTTCATCGGGCCGAGGCCCATCGAGACTGTCGGGAATTCCCAGAAGTCCGGCATCAGCCGCGGATGTGGGTACGACGGAATACCGCCGCCCGGGTGTGACTTCTCCTGCCGGAAGCCGTCCAGGTCATGCTCGGACAGCCGGCCCTCCAGGAACGCGCGGGCGTACATGCCGGGCGAGGCGTGGCCCTGGAAGAAGACCTGGTCGCCACCGCCCGGATGGTCCTTGCCGCGCCAGAAGTGGTTGAAGCCCACCTCGTACAGGCTGGCCGACGACGCGTACGTCGAGATGTGGCCGCCCACACCGATTCCCGGCCGCTGGGCGCGATGCACCATGATGGCGGCGTTCCAGCGGATCCAGCCGCGATACCGCCGCTCGATCTCCTCGTCACCCGGGAAGAATGGCTCGGACTCGGTCGGGATCGTGTTGATGTAGTCGGTGGTGGTGAGCGCGGGCAGCGCGACGTGCTGCTGCTTGGCCCGTTCCAGCAGGCGCAGCATCATGTAGCGGGCCCGCTGCTGTCCGCCGGCCTCCACCATCGCGTCGAACGACGCGAGCCATTCGTCAGTCTCTTCCGGATCGATATCCGTGAGCTGGGCGGCGATGCCGTCCTTGATCAGGCGCATTCGCGGCGCAGACTGGTCGTTCACTGACGCTGTCAAGGCAACTCCTCGTGACGGTGGGCGGGTAGCCCTTTGGTCCGGTACCCCGTTGGTGACGGTTCAGCCGCCCACTGGCGGCGAACCGTGCAGTTCCACCAACGGCAGCCTCGCCATCCTCCCGCATGGACGGGTGCTGTCGCTCGGTGGGACGGTCGTCGGGCGATCTTCGGCGGTGCCGATGTACAAGAACCGTCGGCGCCCTAATAAGGTATGCGCCCAGGGAGTCGGACGGGCTTGCGTTCATGAAACGCGGCCCGGTCCGCCCCATGACCTCGAAGGGGAGCGATACAGGTGAGTGACGTCGCAGGGCAGTCGGTAACAACCGCTGCCCGGCTCGGCCTGAGTGCCGGGAACACGGTCGGGGAGTCCGGGTACGACGACGACGTCGACCACGACCTGAGAGACGCGATCGCCGACCTGATCGAATCCGATCTGCTCGACGATGACGCCGATGAGGTCCTTGATGCGGTGCTTGCTGTGGTGGCGAGACGGTGATGGTGATCTGACCGATGCACTGGTCGACGCCATCCCGCTGCTTGCCGACGACGGGGTGATCTGGCTGTTGACGCCCAAAACGGGTCGCGACGGTTATGTCGAGCCCAGCGAGATCGCCGAGGCAACACGAACAGCCGGGCTCGCCCAGACAACCAGCGTCGCGGGTGGACCGCGATGGATGATCGCCCGGCTGGCCCGGCCGAAATCAGGAAAGGTTCGCCGCTGATGGCACTACCCGTCGGAACAGTCGCACCCGATTTCACCCTGCCCGACGCGAACAAAACGCCGGTCAGCCTGTCCTCGTTCCGGGGGGAGCGGGCGGTGCTGCTGGTGTTCTACCCGTTCGCCTTCTCCGGGACCTGCACCGCCGAGCTGTGTCAGATCAGGGACGACCTCGGTTCGTTCGAGAACGACGACGTTCAGGTGCTGGCGATCTCCACCGACACCGCACAGTCGCTGAAGGCCTGGTCGCTGGCGCAGGGCTATACCTTCCCGCTGCTGAGCGACTTCTGGCCGCACGGCGAGGTCGCGAAGGCCTACGACGTGTTCTTCGACAAGGCCGGCATGGCGTTGCGCGGAACCTTCCTGGTCGACGTGGACGGGGTCATCCAGTTCTCCGAGGCCAACGGCCCGGGCGAGGCTCGGGATCAGGCGGCCTGGAAGCGGGCGGTCGCTGCGCTTCCGGCCAGGACAGCCTGACTGGCTGTTGGGCCGCCTGCGGAATGAGATACTTCCGTGCGGCGCTGTGCCAATGATGTTTCATTGTTGGCCGGTGCCCCAGGGCGCGTAGCTCAGCGGGAGAGCACCCGGTTTACACCCGGGCGGTCGGCGGTTCGAAACCGTCCGCGCCCACTCCATATCGGCTACCGGATCATGGTCCGGACGAGCACATCCACCCGGCCGGTGCCGACAAATGGGGCATCTCGGACACGCGCGGGTAGATCACTGCATGGGTCAGCTGTGGGAACGCTCTCACCCATCTGGTCGTGTGCGCGAGCCTCCTGCGTGACCGCCCTCGGAACCGTGCGTCACCACGACCGCCGATACGGCGGAATTCATCCGCTCGCGTTGACGCCGCGCCGACCGAATCTCTAGCGTTGAATCATCATCGACGATTTCACCGGCCGACCGCAGTCGGAGATTTCCGCTCGAGACAATGCCGACGGCAGGCGAAACGGCGTGGTTTCGCTGACGCCACAAAGGGGTTTCCCCATGCGCAGTGCTGTTTTCAGCCATTCCGCTGCCGGTATTGTTCGGGATCGTCGAAGGATTCCGGGCCGTCACACGTCAATGATTCTTGCGATCGTCGCCGCACTGATCTCGGCCTCGACCGTCACCATCCTGGTGGCGCCCGCCGCGCAGGCCGCAACGGCGGTGGGAGCGGGCAGCTACACCACCAACCCGGTCGGGTCCGCTGCCCAGCGGATGCGGCAGCATTTCGACGAATCCTCGGCAATTCCTCACCGACAATGCCCCGGCCGGCGCCGTGCCGACGAACGACTGGTGGTCCTCGCTGGTCTTCAAGAAGCTGAATTGCCAGTACAGCGAGATTCTGCAGGCCCATCCGGCGGCATATCTGCCCAATGCCGGCGGTCTTGGGATTCTCCTATTCAACGACACCGGAGTTCGTGATCCCGGCCCCCGGGCTGCAGGAATACCACTACCCCTACCACCAGGATTTCACCGCCGGCGTCACCGGGCTGAGCGCCCCGATCGTCAAGGTCGACAACTGGTCCGACTGGACCGTCACGCCGTCCTGGGTCGACGGCTCCCGCTCGATGACGGCAACGATCGGGCACGGACTGCCGATGACCTACTTCAAGGTCGCCGGTGGGGGAGCGCAACTGACGCTGGATGCGACGCCGACTGTCTGGCAGAACGACGGCGCCACCGTTGGATTCACCGTCAACGGCCATGACTACGTCGCCTATGCGCCGACCGGCGCCGGGATGGGCGGTGTCCGGTTCATCGATCGCCTCGAACCTGGGCGGCAAGGATTACTACACCGTCGCGGTGTTGCCGACCACCGCTGCCAGTTCGGACAGTGAGCGATTGACAGTGGCCGCCGAACTACGGCAAATACGCCTACGCGACGGTGACCGGGACCAGCATGCAGTACAAGTACGACGAGGCAAGCAGCACCGTCATCACCACCTACGGCTTCACCACCGAACCGTCGGAGGGCACCGAGACGGCGGACCGTCACCGCGCTCTACCAGCATCAGTGGAAGTCGCTGACCGGCGCCACACCCATTGCCGCGCAATATGTCTCACCCCGCGGCCCGATGAAGATACTGGTCGGGGTCAGCGCGTTCAGCACCTCGATGGTCTTCCATGGAGTGCTGCCCGAGGTGCCGGCGGTCGCCGACGGCAGCGGCGCTGACGGTGCCCTGCTGGACGGTTACCTGGCCGGAGGTTGCCGCTGATCCGATGGCCATGCAGAAGGCCGACACCTACTGGGCCGGTAAGGGCCTGGGCCGGGCGGCTCGCATCGCCGAGATCGCGGACCAGGTGGGCGACACCGGAGTGCGCGACAAGGCGGTCGGTGACATCCGATCGACGTTGACCGACTGGTTCACCGCGTCGCCAGGGAAGTTCGAGCAACTCTTCTACTACGACAAGAACTGGGGCACGCTGATCGGCTACCCGGCCTCCTACGGATCCGATTCTGAACTCAACGACCACCATTTCCACTACGGCTACTTCATCGCGGCCGCCGCGACCCTGGCCCGTTTCGATCCCGCCTGGGCGACGTCGGCGAAATACGGCGGCATGGTCGATCTGCTGATCCGGGACGCGAACAACTACGACCGCACCGACTCCCGTTTTCCCTATCTGCGGGATTTCGACATCTACGCCGGCCACGACTGGGCGTCCGGGCACGGTGCATTCGCGGCCGGTAACAACCAGGAATCGTCATCGGAGGGCATGAATTTCGCCAACGCGCTGATCCAATGGGGTCAGGTCACCGGAAATACCGCGGTCCGCGACGCCGGGATCTTCATCTACACCACGCAGGCCGCGGCGATCCAGCAGTACTGGTTCGACGTCGACGGCAGTACATTCCCGACCGGTTGGAACCACACCGCGGTCGGCATGGTGTGGGGTGACGGCGGTTCCTACGCGACCTGGTTCAGTGCGGAGCCGGAAAAGATCCAGGGCATCAACATGCTGCCGGTCACCGGTGGTCACCTCTACCTCGGCTATCGGCCGGACTACGTCAAGAAGAACTATCAGGAAATCGCTACCAGAAGTGGCGGGTCGCCTGGCGTGTGGCAGGACATCATCTGGGAATTCCTGGCGACGGGCGACCCGGCCTCCGCCCTGAGCAAATACCGGGCGAACAATTCCTTCACCGCCGAGGAAGGTGAATCCAGGGCGCACACGTTCCACTGGATTCGGAATCTGGCCGCTCTCGGCCTGGTCGATACCTCGATCACCGCGGACAATCCGCTGGCCGTCACCTTTGTGAAGACTGGCGTACGCACCTACGTGGCCGCGAATGTCACCGGCAACCGTTGACCGTCACATTCTCCAACGGCACCAAGCTCGCGGTGCCGGCCGGAAAGACCGTCACCGGCGGTGCGATCACCTGGTCGGGCGGCAGTGGCAAGGGCGGCAGCACAGTGACGGCACCGGAAACGTCCCAGGCGTCGGCCGCCCCGACTGCCACTGCGTCACCGACTGCCACTGCGTCACCGACTGCCACTGCGTCACCGATTGCCACTGCGTCACTGACACCCACCGCATCTCCGACACCGACTGCCATCGTGACCGCGACAGCTTCGCCCACGGTCCCCGCCAGTCCGCCGCCGACCGCCACTCCCACCGCCATTCCGACAGCTGCGCCGCACCCGGACTTCGGGTCACCGACCCGCTACCTATCGCCATCGGGTTCCTTGTCCGCATCGCAGACCGCCGGGCCGGGTGTCGCGCTGGAGGGCTCTGCCGGTCGCAATCACGACGGGACCCCCTACCAGGCAGCAACTTTCACGTCAACAGGACTGACGGCGGCATACAGCGGAGGAACGACCGCGTTCACGTTGGCGGTGGATTCCGGGACTGCGGTGGGCAACGCGGCGCAGATTCGGGTCTCCTACGACCTCACCGGAGACGGCAGGTGGGATCGCGTCGAGACCTACCGTTACTTCGCCACCGATCCGGTGGTGGGGGTAGAGAACTACACGCAACGGGTCGGGCTGCTCTCGTCAACGGGGGCGCTCGGCGACCTGGTCGACGGGTCGGTGAGAGTTGAGATCTGGACCGCCCTGACCGGCGCAACGGGACCTGGGTCAGCGATCAAGGCGAATTCCACGGTGACGCTTCCCTTTTCTTGAGATGGCGGCTCCGGCTCACGAGCCGAAGGAGAGAAAGGACGCGGCGGCCGAACTTCGCATCCGATCGCCGGTGGCTCGACGCCGGGCGTTCAAGAGGGCCTCGGCCATCGTGTCGCCCCGTTCGAGAGCCGCATGGACATCGACCATGACGGGGATTGTCGCCATGTCATCGACCACGCACACACTGGACATGATGCTGGCCGAGCCCGCGGACAGCAGGGTGGTGACCATTCCGAGGGTTTCGTCGGCGCCGACCGGTGCACCCACTCCAGAATCGCAGGCGGACAACACCATTCGATACGGCGCGGCCTCCAGCCCTTCAATGTCCACCATCGTCAGGGGACCGTCGTCCAAGGCCAGATTCGAGAACAGCGGGTTGTCCGCACGAAAGTGGCCATGCGCAGCAATGTGTACCAGCGATGCGCCGGACATCGCCTGCAGAGCGGCATCAACGGTCGCCGTCCCATTGCGCAGAATGACATTCGTCGACCCACGATCGTGCAACGCAGCGATCTCGGCTGGCCCACCGACCAATCCCGGTCCGGCGATCAGCACGACGCCGCCGTCCGGTCGCGGACTCACTTGACGCGACCGCAGCCAGAGCGTCGACGATGGCGAAATGCTGGTCACCCGGTCGGCAAGGGCCGGTAACAGACCCCATGGGCTGGCGAGCAACGTGACCGGCGGCGCGATGACGATGTGGCCGTCGCCGAGACTGCGCGTGGCTGAACCCAGCAGCGCCCGCTGGAGTTGGGCACCCAACGGCGCCAGGTCGACGGTGCGTCCCACGGCGGCGCGCCGCAGCCCGAACAGGGCGAATCTCGTTGCTTTGATGGCATTCTCGAGCGGACCGACCTCGTGGCGGGTGATGCGGGAGGCCGTCAGGGCAACGGCGTGCAGAATGCCGTCCACTTGGACGATCTCGATCAATGTCGTCTCGCCGAGCTCGTCCCGAATGGCATCGAGGTCGACATGTGGGCGATCTGCGGATCGTCCGGCGATCTGATGACGATCCCGACGGATCGCAGCCTCGGCCCGATCACGAGCCCGCAGGGGCCGGTCCAGGTTCTCGCCATTCGCTCTCGCCTGCTCCAGGCGGCGCGAAGCCTCCCGATAGGCCGCCATCTGGGCGACCGCGTGGGTGCTCGGTGGCGGTCGAACCAGCGGCATGGTCAGGGCTGAGGAGCGCACCCGTTCGGTCCAGATCAGCAAACCGCGGGCGGCGGGTCGATGGACAACCTGTCGAAGCGCCAACTCCGCCAACCCTGCGCCGTGCGACGAAGCAAGTGCGCGCAGTTCAGAGCTACCCAAGGTCAGCCGATGTTCATCCAGCGCATCAAGCCCACGGGCGCAGGAGGCAAGAACACCCCGTGGGCGGCCTTCGACGTCGTGTAGCAATGCCTGGGCCAACCAGCCTGCGGCGCGCCCCAGTGACGAACCGTGCAGCCGATGCCGGGCCGCGGCTTCGAAATGCCGCCTGGAGGATTCGTCACGGCGGACGGCCGCGAGCCGACCAGCCAACAGGTGAGCGGCCGCAGACTCGTCGGCATGGAGGTGATCCAGAGTGGCGGCCACCGAATCGAGCACCGTCAGCAATCTTCGGTCGCGCTTTCCAGCGGCGAATGCCGCCTGGGCGGCGACAAGCGTCGTTCTTGCCACCCACCAGGGTCGATGCTGGCGACGGAAAATCCGTGCCGCCGCGGTCGCGCGGACCCGGGCTGTTTCCGCATCGCCGCCGGCCAGCGAGGCACCCGCCGCTGTCAGCATCAATTCCGGTCGCATGCTTGGCGAGACGTTTGGCGCCTGTAGGGCGAACTCGATGATCCCGACCGCGTCATTGATCAATCCCAGGTCCAGCAGCAGGCGACACCGGTCAATGGCAAGCTCGGGTGAAGGACCGACCAATTCTGCATAGCGATCTGCTGCGTTCCCGAACAATCGCAGCGCCGCGGTCGGATCGCCCTTGCTCTGCGCGATGATGCCCCGGTTGTGCAAGACGTGGACGGCCTCGAGCTGCTGTCCCGCGCCGAGAAACAGGCGCTCAGCCCTTCTCGAATCAAGGTCCGCTCGGCCGACCGCACCGACGGCAAGATGCACCAGGCATCTGTTGTTCAGTGCCCTGGCCTCCCACACTGGATCCTTCGCGCGGCGAATCCCTTTGATGGCGAGCCGGAGATCGGCCAACGCCGCCGAATGTTCACCCAGCATGGAATGCACGTGCGCGCGCCGCATTTGCACCCTGGCCAGGGTCTCGCCGTGGGCGAGCAACACCGCCTCGTCGAGCTGCTGGAGACCGCTTGCCGTTTGGCCGTCCTTGGCGAGAGTGGCGCCCAGGGTCGCCATCACATCGGCCACCCGGTCGTTACTGCCCGACTTGCGGGCCATCCGCAAAGCGGATCTCAATCGCTGCGCCGCCTGCCTCATATCTCCGCGATCCCGATGAATGATTCCGATTGCCTGCAAGGCGACCGATCGGGTACTCGGATCGTTGCTGGCTGCCAATATGCCCTGGGCCGCATCGAGAGCGATACCGGGCCTGGACAACGCCTCTTGCAGCAGAAGGTCGACGGTGATCGCCGATGAGCCGTTCGAGTCAACCGCGTGATCTGCCCCTTCTGCGCTCACGGAATCAATGCTAGACAATGAGCACATTTCGCTGTGACGGGGTGATCGGAGAGGCACATGAGTCAGGAACCGCCGAGCGAAGAACCACCACAGTCGAACGTGGGACGGATCTACGGGCCGAGCCAGCGGGTGCGCCTGGATCAACAAATAAAGGTCATTCAGGACGCTTTTGCCCCAGATCATGTGGTGAAAGTCGGCATCGACGAGAAGGTCCATCCGGACTTCGGACAAAATGAAGATCCGCAATACCTGTACGTCGAGGGCAGGATACTGATTCGCGACCAGGATCTGCCCCGGCTGATCGCGCTCAGAGATGATCCCCCGCCCGATAGTGGGCCACCAATCACGGGTGGAGTCATTGATAGTCTCATCAACGGTGTTTCGGTGTGGGCGATCCCAGATCGCCCGACGCTGGAGGTTTTGGCGCAACTGGACCGCATCTTGGGTATCGGCGTCGCTGCACCCGATCATGTCATTTTCGTGACGCCCGGCAACGCCGGTTGTTGCCCCGCTACCGAACCGGAACCCGTTGGCGTTCGGACGCGGCCATTTCCCGGGGTGTCCCGGGACCTTGCCGACGGGAGTGGGGTTCTCGTCGCTGTTGTTGACACCGGCTGGATTCCGGATGCCGCTAGCAACCCGCGGACAACCTGGCTGCGCGGTGTGACAAGTGAAACGACGGACGTCGAGCAGATTCCCAATGGGAACATCCCCACCTACGCCGGTCACGGCACATTCGTGGCGGGGATCGTCAGGTGCATGGCACCCAAGGCCGAAGTGCGGGTTCAGGGATTCTTGACCAGGGGTGGTGCCATCCTCGAGTCGGAGATCATCAGGCAGCTCGACGATGCGCTGGACGATTCACCGGACATCATCAGCCTGTCGGCCGGATCGCGCAGCAGGCGAAATATTGGCCTGTTGGCGTTCGAGGCATTCTGGGGAAAACCGCCTTCGGCATTACAAGGGCACCGTCTTGGTTGCCGCTGCGGGGAATGACGGCAATCGTGGGCCGTTCTGGCCCGCCGCCTTCCCTTGGGCGGTATCGGTCGGGGCCGTCGACAAGAAGGGTGACAGGGCGGTCTTCAGCAATTTCGGCAGTTGGGTTGATGTGTACGCGCCGGGAGTCGATATCGTCAATGCTTTTCCCACTGGCAGGCACCACAGAGGATCCGCATACCGGCGAGATTGCTAATTTCACCACCGGACTGGCCCGGTGGAGTGGCACATCATTTGCCACCCCCGTCGTTTCCGGGTTGATCGCGGCGCGTATGTCATCGACGGGCGAAAGTGCTCGGGTTGCGGCGGATGGTGTGCTGGCATTGGCCAGGACGTTCGCCAAACGCGGAGTCGGTGCGCGAATTGGGCCGGGGCGGGCTATGCGTGAGCACGGACCACATGCCACTTCAGGATTCGATGGCCGGGCGCACGGCCATCGAAGCCCCGATAAGTTCGACGAGGCTCGCTAGCTCGGCAACGGCATTTGAGAATGCCCATCTGCCAAAGGTTTTGGGCTGATCGAATAGCAGTGGATCCTCGGTAATCCGGACGCATCGCGGAGCGTCGTCGGCGGATCAGCGATCTGCCGGTCGAATGAACCGATACGAAGCAGGCGGTTCCGACTTTGCCGTGCTTGGCCTTCCCTGCCCGAGTTGGGCCGAACGCGCCACGGTCGAGAGGGGAACGCGTGGTTGAGGAGTCCGTCGAGGCAACCGCAACCCGTCATGGATACGAACGGTCGCAGGCGTTGGGCAGCCGGTGTGCGGACCATCACGAATTGATGGGGTCCAGACTGGACCTGGGCGCCCTACGACGGAACTGAACATCCGAGCCATCGTTCGCATCTACTCCTCCCACAGACTTCCGAGAACCTGGGACAGATGTTCGAAAAATTGCTCTGAGGGCTTGGCTGGCGGGTCCCGATGATCTAGTTTCGACAGATCAGCTAACGACGCAGCGGTCGAAGGGGTCCTGTGGATATCAAGGAGATCAATCGAAAGACGATCGAGCAGTTTCGGGCCGGCGGACCGATCGAGGGAATGCACCGCGAGCGGCTGATCTTGTTGACCACCACCGGAGTCAAATCCGGTCAGCCGCACACCACGCCGATGATGTTCGTCCCGAACGACGACCGGGTGCTGGTCATTGCGTCGAACATGGGGGCGCCGAAGGACCCGGACTGGTACGTCAATCTCCGCAGTAATCCCCGGGTGAAGGTCGAAATAGGGGATGACAGCTATGAGGCGATCGCCAGCGCGCTCAGCGGCGACGAATACGAGCGGCTGTGGAGCGAGATCAAGCAGAGCAACCCGTTTTTCGCTGACCATGAGAAGCAGGCTGCCCGCCCTATTCCCGTGGTCGCCCTTGCTAGATCCTGAGGGATTGCGGTCACCTCGAGGAAAAGTTCACGCTGCCCAAGGTGACGCGTAATAGGCGTTGGCCCCGATGGGGTCTGCCGCGTCGGCCCGCTCCCGCAACCACGGTTGGAGTGCATTGCCGATCCGGGCATTGACCTCAGCCTGTGCAGCGGTGAACCGGTCCGCGGCCCAATCGGCTGGCAGCAGCTGCGCCGGAAGGTGCGGGTCCTTCAGTTGCGCCGTGAGAAAGACGTCATAGAGCTCCCGCCAGAGGACCAGCGTGGCCCACGTCGGCTCTACGACGGCCGGCACGTCTGCGCAGCGGGTGAGGGCTCGTGCATAGTCGCGCTCCAGTTCCGGAAGATTCCAAGCCGTCCGGGACATAGCGACCGCCTGGTCGAGAGAGCGCGGCGTCATGGTGATGCGGTGGATCCATGCCTCTCCGGCGAACTCCGATTCGTCCAACCGGAGGCGATCCCAGCGGTCGCTCGTTGCGATCAGCACCCCCGCGCGTAGCTGACCGTAGCCGGCGTTGTGCGCCTGATGCAGGAGCCGGTCGCGCAGTGTGCGTTGACTTTCCGGCACCTGATGCACCAGCGCCGCAAAGGATCCGGTCCACTCGGGCGGTCCGCTCGTCCCCTCCACCTCGCGATAGCGCGACAACGACGAATCGGCGAGGCGATAGACGTTGGTGCGCCCGTGAGATTCCGCCGTGAGCGACCCGAGGTCACACATCCGGGTGAGCAGATTCCGGGCGGCGGATTCACCACGACCCAGCCCGCCGAGCAGCATGACGAGTGCTGGACCGGAGAGCGCGTGCGCTCCGATCGCGCCGAGCAGGAAGGGCACATCGACGGACGCCGAGGTCCACCGGTACCGCTTGAGCTCCATGGAAAGCACCACATTCTGCGAACGTTTCGGGACGACTTTGGCAGCGTCGCTGGGCGCAGCATAACTTCGGGTTCGCGCCGGTGATCAGCACCGACACCACGATTCCGGAGGTCAGCTATGTCCACTGCCCGCACCTCGCTGCACCGCGACGCCATCGCGTCTGCCGCGCTGGCCGCTGCCATCTGCATGGCCATCACGCAGGTCATCGGACTGATCCTGCAGCCGGCCGAGGTGGCCGAGATCATCCTCTACGGGCTCAGTCTCAGTTTCGTTGCCTTCGGCGGGACGTATGCAGGGGTCTTCTTCGCGACTCTGGCGCGAAGCCAGAGGCACCCGTCCCCGGCTCCGGTGTCCGGCTGAGTTTCCCCCAGCTTCATGACGATGTGCTGACGAACGTGAGAGTCGGGCGTTGGTGGCTCGCTGACGGCGGGGATCAGACTCAGGCGGCGGACGTCCGGTAAGTCAGGTGGACGACGCCGTTGTCATAGCTCTCGTTCCCCGCAAGATGCAGCGTGGTTTTCGGTGCCCCCTCCGGAAAGAGTTTCGGACCGGTGCCGAGCGCAACGGGGTACACGAACAGGTGCAGCTCGTCGATTAGGCCATCGGCCAGCATGGCCCGAACCAGGGTGCCGCTGCCGTACACATAGATCCCGCCATCCACTCGGTCCTTGAGGTTGTGGATGGCGTCGACGTCGTATCCACCGAGCAGGGTCGAGTTGTTCCATGTCTCGACGTTGTCGAGCGTGGCAGACACGACGTACTTGGGGGTGTTGTTGAAGAACGGGCGCCGGGATCGTCGGCCATGTCTCGACCTGACCATGCCGGGCCCGACTCCACCCAGGTGGTGCGCCCGAACAGAATTGCGTTCGAACCCCCGGTCAGACTGCCCATGGCTTCACCCATGCTGTCGGTGAACCCGTAGTCGAAGGTGAATGTCGGCGCGCCGATCACGCCGTCGAGGGTGATGAACTCGCTGACCAAAATCCTGCCCATGAGGTGCTCCTTATTCGGCGGGCCTTCCCGCGCTGGCGATGCAGCGTATGCCGGAGAGATTGACGGTGCGGAACGACTGATCTGATCGCCGCCCTGATCATTCGCCCTTGATCGACGCGCCGAACTCGCTCGTTCTTGAGCGCGAGACGAGTGAGGCGGCGGGCGGGGATCGATCAGGGGGGAGTCGAACGGAGTTGATTTGGCTGCAGCGTCGGCGCGGGTCAGAATATACGTACAAGTGTACTGGCTAGTTGCTTGAATCAAGTCAGAATGGAACGTCCACTGCCGCAACAGGATTCCGTAGCTCCGCGAGGGGGTGCGGGTCGGTGTTCACGGCTTGTTGGAGGAGTCGGTAGAACAGCAAACCGCGACTGGTGGAGCGACGGCGGTTGAACCGGAATGTGTACTCGTCCAGGTAGTACGCCAGGTGTTCCTGGGACACCGCGTAGTGCAATGTGCCGGTCAGCCACCTTTTGAGCAGCGACCCGACCATGTGGACACCGGGGAGGTTCACATGGGCGGGTTCTTTGCTGTCGACGCCGATGAAACGCTGGTGTTCATAGCCGAGGCCGGCGAGGCGTTTGAGGTTGGTGGCACCGTCGGTCTTGATGGTCGAGCCTTCCTCGATGACGTTCATCGCGAAGCCCACCAAGTTGGCCGATCGAGCGGTCTCTGCGACTTGCAGACGCACCCGACCGAGCTTGCGGTTGGACAGCGACTCCACCGCGATCATCACCGCCGTGTTGTCCTTCACCCCACCGGCCTTGCCGCGAGACTCATTGCCCACAAACACTTCATCAAGTTCAACAACACCGGAGAGTAGGTCCCGGTCAGGCCTGACCATGGCCCGGCGGAGCTTCTGTAACCACGCCCACGCAGTCTCGTAAGACCCGAACCCGAGCACCCGCTGCAGACCCAGCGCGGACATGCCGTTCTTCTGCGAAGTCAGGAACCAGATCGCCGCGAACCAGGTCGACAACGGTGTGCGGATCCGGTGAAAGATCGTCCCGGCGGTCACCGAGGTCTGGCGGCCGCAGGCGGTGCACATCCACTTCGCCTTGGCCGTCCGCCAGGCGCCTTTCGACCCACAGGAGGGGCAGACGAAGCCGTCGGGCCACCGCAACTGCTCCAGGTACAGCAGGCAAGCCTGGTCGTCAGGAAACCACGATTGGAGCTCCTGAAACGTCCGCGGATAGTCGACCCCACCGACCGGATGAGGGCGGATCGGCTCGGTCATCCCCAAATTCTACTTGATTCAAGCAACTAGCCAGTACAAGTGTTCGAATAGAGGCTTGCAGCTGCGAGCTTCCTGGGTTTAGAATCGAACACATGATCGAGGCGTCCGGCAACCAGCAGCCGGGTACCGGCCTGTCCTCTGGTGATCTGGCGGGGTGGGTGGAGCAGCTCGGCGGGATGGATGTGCTGGCTGATGATGTGGAGCGGATTGACCGGATCCGGGAGTTGGAGCGGATCAAGGCGGCGTGTGCGGCGGCGCAGGCGGAGTTGACGGTGGCGTTCGTGGCGTCGCAGACGGCGGGGTTGTCGACGAAGCGGGCGCGGGATGAGCGGGTCAGGCGGAGTGTGTCGGCGCAGGTCGCGGTGGCGCGTCAGGAGTCGCCGTTCCGGGGTGGCCGGCATGTGGGGTTGGCGCAGGTGCTGACGGGGGAGATGCCGAACGTGTTGGCGGCGTTGCGGGCGGGGGTGATCAGTGAGTGGCGGGCCACGTTGATCGTGCGGGAGACAGCGTGTCTGGGGGTGGGGCACCGGCGGCAGGTGGATGCGGAGTTGGCGGGGAAACTTGGTGGGCTCAGCGATCAGAAGACGGCGCAGGCGGCGGCGCGGATCGGGCAGCGGTTGGATCCTGGGGTGTACGTGGCGCGGGCGGCGAAGGCGGAGAGGGATCGGCGGGTGAGTTGCCGGCCGGCGCCGGATTTGATGACGTATGTGACGGCGTTGGTGCCGGTGGCGTGGGGTGTTGCGGTGTACGCGGCGTTGGTCAAGCATGCGGCGGCGGCGAAGGCGACGGGGGATCCGCGGTCGCGTGGGCAGGTGATGGCCGATGAGTTCGTGTCCCGGATCACCGCACCGGACGCGGCGGCGTCGGGGGTTGCCGGGTTGCCGACCCGCCCGGGTGGCCGGGTTGCTGCCGGTCGTGTCACCGCTGCTGATAGCGACGTTCCCGCAGGCTCTGCGGATGCCCGTCCCCTGGGTTGGTGCTGGTGTTGGTGGTGCGGTCCTGTGGCGCCCGGAGCGGTGAGAAGGTCGGTACCGCAACAGGTTCGGTCACAGCCGCCACGGGTGTAGCTGCCGGGTCGGGCGAAGTTCGTGGTGCCGATGCAGATCCTGATCTTGATCCCGGCGCCGATTCGTCTGGACCGACCGGTGAAGACATTGCTGGACCTGCTGCTGTGGGGGTGATCCCGCCGGGGGTGGGCTTGGATATCGGGTTGGTGATGAGCGACCGGACGCTGTTCGACGGGGACAACGAACCGGCGTTCCTGACCGGGTACGGGCCGATCCCGGCGCCGTTGGCCCGCCGGCTGGTCCGGGGCGCCTCACCAAAGATCAGATCCTGGATCCGCCGGTTGTACACCGACCCGGGGACCGGGCAGTTGATCGACGCGGACTCCAAACGCCGGGTGTTCTCCCCTGCTGCCCGGCAGTTCCTGGTGGCCCGGGATCAGACGTGCCGTGGCCCGTTCTGTGATGCCCCGATCCGGCATGCCGATCACGTGGTGTCCCACGACAACGGCGGCCCGACCAGAACAACGAACGGTCAGGGATTGTGCGAGCGGTGCAACTACACCAAAGAGGAGCCCGGGTGGCGCTCCGAGGTCGACGAGCACGGGATCACCATCACCACCCCGACCGGGCACACCGCCCGGAGTGTGCCGCCCCTGCCGCCACGGTCAACACCCTGGGCCGAGGACCGGCCCATCGAATACCGGCCCATCGAGTTCAGGGCCGATGACCACTTGACCGCGACCACACCTGTCGAACGCAGACTCCTCGGTCTGATCCGGACGGCGTGACAGCCATGAGCCGCGAGAGTGCGGGTGACAGCAGAAGAGGCACCTTCCAACTGACTGCGGAAAGTGCCTCTGAACTGCAGTAACGCCCGGTGCCCCCGGCAGGATTCGAACCTGCGCACCCGCCTCCGGAGGGCGGTGCTCTATCCCCTGAGCTACGGGGGCGCGAGGCGAAACTCTACCGCACGACGCAGGCTGTGTTGCACACCGTTCGCGCCCGCGAGACGACCGTCATACCGTGGCCTAGCGCTCAACCCCGTTGAGAAGGAGCACCCCGTGTCCTCGGACTTCCCGATCTGCCGGACCTGTGGCGTCCAGTACGACCACGACCACGACCTCAACCACTGCCCGATCTGCGAGGACGAGCGGCAGTACGTCCCCGAGGCAGGACAGCTGTGGACCAGCAATGACGAGCTGCGTGAGCAGGGACACCGGGCAGTGTTGCGGCAGGAGGCTCACGGACTCTGGGGGATCGGCACCGAACCCCGGTTCGCGATCGGTCAGCGCGCGCTGCTGGTGCCCGGTGACGGCGGAAACCTGTTGTGGGACTGTGTGACCTACCTCGACGACGCCGCGATCGCTGCCGTCAACGACCTCGGCGGCATCAGTGCGATCGCGATATCGCACCCGCACTACTACAGCGCGATGGTCGAGTGGAGCGAGGCCTTCGGCGGCGTGCCGATCTACATCCACGCCCGCGACGCCGATTGGGTGCAGCGTCGCGGCCAACGTCCGATTCTGGGACGGGGACTCCACCGAGGTGCTGCCTGGCCGCACCCTGTACCGGGCTGGCATCCACTTCGCCGGCGGCACCATCGTGCACTGGGCGGACGGCGCCGAGGGCCGCGGCGCGCTGTGCACCGGCGACATCTTCCAGGTCGTCGAGGACCGCCGATGGCTCAGCTTCATGTACAGCTACCCGAACCTGATCCCGGAACACCCGGACACCATCCGGCGGGCCGTCAAGATGGTGGAACCCGCTGGCGTTCGACGTCATCTACGGCGCGTGGTGGGGCAAGGTCGTCACCGAGGACGCCAAGGGGGCCGTCGTACGGTCAGCCGATCGCTACCTACGGCATATCGGGCTGTGACGAGCGAGATCACGGTGAGACCGGTCGGCCGGCAACGGCTGTGCGCCCCGCTCGGCGAGCATCTGCGTCATCACCGTGATCTCCGCGGCCTGGGACAGCGCCATCTTCGACGCGAAGTTGCGGACAACGGCGTTCGTGGCGTGCTCGGCGGCGTACTGCATCATCGGCGCGCCGCCCTGATGATGCCGAATCATCAGCTGCAGGAAATACGTGTCCGACTCGGCGCCGGACAGCGACTTCAGCTTCGCGATCTCGTCCGCGGTCGCCATCCCGGGCATCAGCGGGACCTGGGCCGCCGCCGGACCGGATGACGCCGCGCCGGAGGAAGGCGTTGTCATCACCATCGCGCCGTGGTCGGTGCCGGTCCCGCCCATCCAGCCCATGTGCGTGCCGTCGCCGGACTCCGGCAGGTCCCAGAGCGACAACCAACCCTGCATCTGACCGATCTGATCGGTTTGGGTGTAACCGATGTCGTAGGCCATCACACCGATTTCCGGGTCGGTGGTGTTCTGCTCGGCGTAGTGCGCCATCAGCACACCCTGATCGTGATGAATGATCATGTCGCGGGCGAAACCGGCGTCGACCGAAGCATTGTCGGGCGTCGTGGGTGCCGAGTTGCCGAACTTCCCGCTCAACGCCAACCCCGCCGTCGCGCCGACCAGCAGCAGCACAACGGCACCCGCCGCCGCCAGCAGGATCACCATGCCCCGGGAGAAATGCCGACGGAGTCGATCCGGCGGGCCGGAACCCGCAGGGGCACCAGGATCACCGGAACCAACTCTGGTTGCCGGAGCGTCGGTCATCGCGGGCCGGCCATCAGATCAGGGACCACTGGTGGCGGCGGTCTCGGCCGGCGCAGCCGCGCTGGTCGGCGCTTCGGCGGTCGATACCGGTGCGGACGCGGTCGCGTCGACCGACTGATCGCTGGATGCGACCGACATCTCGGTGGTGGCGGTCGTGCCGCCGGTGCCGGACATCGGAATCGCGTCGGGGCCGGGCGGGGCCGGGTCGAACGCCGGGGGATTGGTCACGTCGAAGCTCGGCTGCTGACACGTCGCGCCGGTCTCCGGGTACACCCAGCGGTTCTGCCGCAGCGCGGTGATGAACTGCTTCACCCGCTCGTCGGAGGCCGTGTCCACCTTCAGTTGGTGCGCCCACGCCTGCAGGGAGATGTTCGAGTCCAGCCCCGGGTACGGCGTCAAGGTGGTGAACGGCTGATCCTCGACCAGGGCGGTCAGCGTGGCCAGGTCGTCCGGGGTGATCGTGTCGGGGTTGTAGGTGATCCAGACCGCGCCGTGCTCGAGGGTGTGCACCATGTTCTCGCTGCGCACCGCGGTGGCGTACACGATCCCGTTGCAGTTGGCCCAGGTCCCGTCGTGCGGGCCACCCACCGGTGGGTACCGGTTGTAGGCAACGCGCTGATCAGCGGTGATATGGATGGCCGCCTTGTAATCCACGTAGCTGGCCGGGGTATCCGCGGTGGCGGGTGTCGATGCGCCGACGTAAATGCCGGGGATCGCCGTCGACGGATCCTGATTCGATTCGGACGGTGTCCATGGCGCCAGCGCGTCCTGCGCGGCGTTGTTCTCCCGGGTCTTGTTGAACACCACCAAGAAGATGCCGACGGCCAGCGCAACAACGACGACGACGGCGCCGATCGTCACCCACGGCAGACCCTGGCGACGGGTGACGACGGGTGCCGGAGTGCGGCGTTTCTTGGCGCTCTTGCCACTGGCCATCATGGAACGGTCCTCGGTGATTCTCGTCTGAGTCAAAGATCGAACTCGGGTGCGGTCGGGTGTCTGTGGCGATTCCCACCGCTATCCGAAGAAGTGATCAACGGGACGAAGGGGGACCGCACCGGAGTGTACGGGCCGACGACGTGGCATCCGTGTGAACCGAACGGGCTAGTCGCCCGCGACCAAGTCGTGGGCCGCCGATCCGGCACGGCGGATCGTGCCTGCCCGTATTTCGCGCAAGCGCTCGAGTGACCGACACAACGCCGCCCCCTGCACACCGGGAATCCGGTCGGAGTGGTCAATTGCGCTTGGCTGGCCTTCCTAGAATGGCCGGGTGAATCCCGCGCAGTTGGTCGATGCCATCCGTCATGCCCTGGCGGCGGCGGTCGACGCCGGTGACCTGACCGTCGACGTCCCCGCCGACATCCCGCTCGATCGTCCGCGCTCGCGTGAGCACGGCGACTACGCGACGCCGATCGCGCTGAAGTTGGCGAAAACCGCTGGCCGGCCGCCCCGGGAGATCGCCGCGGTGATCGGCAAGCACCTGACCGGGACTCCGGGGATCGCCGACGTCGAGATCGCCGGACCGGGTTTCCTGAACATCACCCTGGACACCGCCGCCGCCGGTGCCCTGGTGGGCCAGATCGTGGCGGCCGGCACCGGTTACGGCGCCGGCGACGCGCTCGCGGGCAAGCGGGTCAACCTGGAGTTCGTCTCGGCGAACCCGACCGGTCCGGTGCACATCGGCGGCGCCCGGTGGGCCGCGGTCGGCGATGCCCTCGGGCGGGTGCTGAGCACCCAGGGTGCCGAGGTGGTCCGGGAGTACTACTTCAACGACGCCGGCGCGCAGATCGACCGGTTCGCCCGCTCGCTGCTTGCAGCGGCCCGCGGCCTGCCGGCCCCCGACGACGGCTACGGCGGCGACTACATCGCCGAGATCGCGGCCGGATCACCGCGGCGCACCCGGAAGGACCGTCCCTACCGGACGACGAGGCGACCGAGCTGTACCGGCGTGCAGGGCATCGAGCTGATGTTCGACGAGATCAAGGCGACCCTGCACCTGTTCCGCACCGATTTCGACGTCTACTTCCACGAGAACTCGCTGCACGAAAGCGGCGCGGTGACCACGGACGGTGCAGCGGCTCAAGGACTCCGGGCACCTGACGTTCAAGGACGGCGCCTGGTGGCTCGATTCGACCGCCTACGGTGACGACAAGGACCGGGTCGTCGTCAAGTCCGACGGCGAACCTGCCTACATCGCCGGCGATCTCGCGTACTTCCTGGACAAGCGGTCCCGCGGGTTCGACCTGTGCATCTACATGCTGGGCGCCGATCATCACGGCTACATCTCCCGGCTCAAGGCCGCCGCCGGCGCTCTTCGGCGACGACCCAGACGTCGTCGAGGTGCTGATCGGCCAGATGGTCAACCTGGTGCGCGACGGCGTGCCGCTGCGGATGAGCAAGCGGGCCGGCACCGTCATCACCCTGGACGACCTGATCGAGTGCACTCGGCGTGGACGCCGCGCGGTACGCGCTGATCCGGTACTCGGTGGACACCACACTGGACCTGGACCTGGACCTGTGGACCCGGCAAACCAGCGACAACCCGGTCTTCTACGTGCAGTACGCCCACGCCCGGCTGGCGTCGCTGGCCCGGAACGCGGCCGATCTGGGCATCGTCCTGGGTGCCACGTACGACCCGGCGCTGCTGGACACCGCCCGTGAATCGGAGCTGATCGCGTTGCTCGCCGCCTACCCGGACATCCTGGCCACCGCCGCCGAACTGCGGGAGCCGCACCGGGTGGCCCGGTACCTGGAAGACCTCGCCTCCGGGTATCACAAGTTCTACGACTCGATCAGGGTGCTGCCGATGGGCGACGAGGCAGCAACCGACTCGACGGTCGCAAGGTTGTGGCTCTGCGCCGCGACCCAGCAGGTGCTGGCCAACGGCCTCGCTGTGCTCGGCGTCACCGCCCCGGAGCGGATGTGAGGGCGCATCCGGCCGGACCGCGGTCCGGTGAGCTGCACACCGACCTGCCGGCCCAGGGCGCGCCCGCCGACCTGAACCTGCTCGACAAGAACGTCTGGCCGCGGGGCGCCAGCCGTGTCGACGCCGGGTCGATGAGTCTGGCCGGCGCGGACGTCCGCGACCTCGCCGAGCAGTACGGCACCCCGCTGATGGTCATCGACGAGGCCGACTTCCGCAGTCGGTGCCAGGATTTCGCCGACGCTTTCGGCGGCTGCCAGGGGCGTCCACTACGCCGGAAAAGCCTTTTTGTGCACCGAGATTGTCCGTTGGCTGCATGACGAGGGGCTGTCGCTGGACGTCTGCACCGCCGGTGAACTTGGCCTTGCGCTACGCGCCGGATTCCCCGCCGGCCGGATCGCGTTGCACGGGTCGAACAAGTCGCTCGGCGAGCTGACCACCGCTGTGCAGGCCGAGATCGGCGCGATCGTCATCGATTCCTTCGACGAGATCGCCCGGTTGGCCGGCCTGGCAGAACACCGCCCGCCGGCCGAAGCGATCCCGGTGATGGTCCGGATCACAGTCGGCGTCGAGGCGCACACCCATGAGTTCATCGCGACCGCCCACGAGGACCAGAAGTTCGGCTTCTCCCTGGCCGGCGGCGACGCGGCGGAGGCGGTTCGGCGGATCGTCGCCCAGCCGGGTCTCCGGTTGATCGGCCTGCACTCCCACATCGGCTCGCAGATCTTCGACCCGTCCGGATTCGAGGTGGCTGCGCACCGGGTGGTCGCGCTGCTGAAGCAGATCGTCGCGGACTACCCGCAACTGGCCGACAGCATCGTCGCGCTGGACCTCGGCGGCGGGTTGGGCATCGCCTACACCTCGGCCGATGACCCGCCCGCGCCCGACCTGATGGCCAAGTCGCTCACCGAGATCGTCACCCGGGAATGCCAGATCGCCGGGCTGTCCGTGCCGGCGGTGGTGGTGGAACCGGGCCGGGCGATCGCCGGACCCGGCACCGTCACCGTCTACGAGGTCGGCACCATCAAGGACGTCGCGCTGGACGGCGGGCTGATCCGCCGGTACGTCTCCGTCGACGGCGGGATGAGCGACAACATCCGAACAGCCCTGTATGACGCCGACTACACGGTCACCCTGGCCTCCCGATCCTCGGACGCGCACGCGGTGCTGTGCCGTGTTGTCGGTAAGCACTGCGAGAGTGGTGACATCGTGGTGCGCGACTGCTATCTGCCGGCGGACCTGGCCATCGGTGACCTCTTGGCGGTCGCCGCAACCGGGGCCTACTGCTATGCCATGTCCAGCAACTACAACCGGGTCCCCCGCCCGGCCGTGGTCGCCGTGGCCGATGCGACGCCCAGGCTGCTGCTGCGCCGCGAAACCGATGACGACCTGATGCTTCTGGAGACGTGAGTGACCACAGCCAACACCAATCCCGAGAATCGCGAACCGGCGAAGCCGCCGTCGCTGATCCCCGGCGTCGTGCTGCTCGTCCTGGCGGCCGTGCTCATCGTGATCACCCTGCTCAAACCGGACTTCCCGCGCTGGCTGACGGTCACCATCGCCGCGCTCGCCGTTGTCGTGGTGGTTGCCCTGCTGATCTACGCGTTCAAGGTCTTCCGGGACGTCACCAACCCGGGCGGGCAGAAGTGAGCGCGCCGGCGGTGCGGGTGGGTGTGCTGGGGGCCGGCGTCGTCGGTTCGCAGGTCGTCCGGTTGCTGACCGAGCAGGCCGACGAACTGGCCGCCCGGGTCGGCGCCAAGCTGGAACTGGTCGCAGTCGCGGTGCGCCGGCCGGCCCGGCATCCGGAGATCCCGGCCGGCCTGCTGACCACCGACGCCGCCGGACTGGTCGCCCGGGACGACATCGATGTCGTCGTCGAGGTGATCGGCGGCATCGAACCCACCAAGGACCTGCTCCTCACCGCGCTGCATCGGGGCGCCGGCGTCGTCACCGCCAACAAGGCGCTGCTGGCCGAACACGGACCTGAGCTGTACCAGGCGGCGGACGCCTCCGGCGCCGACCTGTACTTCGAGGCGGCCGTCGCCGGTGCCATCCCGTTGATCCGGCCGCTGCGGGAATCGCTTGCGGGGGACCGCATCTCGCGCATCATGGGGATCGTCAACGGAACAACCAACTTCATCCTATCGGCCATGGTGGATACCGGGATGGGGTATCACGAGGCGCTGGCCGAGGCCACCCGGCTCGGCTACGCCGAGGCCGACCCGACCGCCGACGTCGACGGCTTCGACGCCGCCGCGAAGGCCGCGATCCTGGCCTCCATCGGGTTCCACACCCGGGTCGGCGCGGCCGACGTGCACCGCGAGGGCATTGCCGACGTGTCCGCGGCGGATATCGCCGCAGCGCGGCAGATCGGTTGCACCGTCAAGCTTCTCGCGATCTGCGAGCGGGTCACCTCGGTCACCGGGTCGACCGCTCCAGGGGTGGACGGTCGCGCGGGCGGCGAGGGCGTCTCCGCCCGGGTGCACCCGGTGATGCTGCCGACCAGCCACCCGCTGGCCAGCGTCGACGGTGCGTTCAACGCCGTCTACGTCGAGGCCGAGGCCGCTGGCCGGCTGATGTTCTACGGACCCGGGGCCGGTGGCGCGCCGACCGCCTCCGCCGTCCTCGGCGATCTGGTTGCGGTGGCGCGCAACAGGATTGCCGGCGGCCGGGGCCCACGGGAGTCCGCCTACGCCGCGCTGCCGATCCAGCCGATGGGTGAGGTGCTCAGCAGGTACCACATCAGTCTGGATGTCGATGACAAGGCCGGTGTGCTCGCCGCGGTGGCCACCGCGTTCGCCGAGGCCGGCGTGTCGATCTCCACCGTCCGGCAAGAAGGCAGGGGTGGGGGAGCGGGGGTCCAGGGCGACGCGACGCTGGTGGTCGTCACGCACAGCGCACCCGACTCCGCACTGGCCGGCACCGTCGACAAGCTGGCCGAGCTGGATTCGGTCCACCAGGTCACGTCGGTGATGCGCGTGATGGGAGACTTGCGGTGACCGCATCAGCCGGTGGATCCGCAACTGGATCGGGAATGAACGGGACGGTGCCGCAGTGAGCACGACTGCCGCTGCGGTCGGTTGGCCGGGGCTGATCGCCGCCTACTCAGACCGGGTGGCCGTTCCCGCCGGGGCCAAGGTCGTCACCCTGCTCGAGGGCGGGACCCCGCTGGTACCAGCCGAAACGTTGTCCGACCGGCTGGGTGTGCAGGTCTTCCTCAAGGTCGAGGGCGCGAATCCGACCGGGTCGTTCAAGGACCGCGGGATGACGGTCGCCGTCACGCACGCGCTGGCAGCCGGCGCCAAGGCCGTGATCTGCGCGTCGACCGGCAACACCTCGGCGTCCGCCGCCGCCTACGCCGCCCGGGCGGGCATCACCAGCGCCGTCCTGGTCCCGCAGGGCAAGATCGCCGCCGGGAAACTGGCCCAGGCGGTCGCCTACGGGGCGCGGATCCTGCAGATCGAGGGCAACTTCGACGACTGCCTGGAGTTGGCCCGCAAAACGGCCGCCTCGCACGAGGAGATCGCGCTGGTCAACTCGGTGAACCCGGTCCGGATCGAGGGCCAGAAAACGGCCGCCTTCGAAATCTGCGACACGCTCGGCCGGGCCCCGGACATTCACTTCCTCCCCGTCGGGAACGCCGGCAACATCACGGCGTACTGGAAGGGCTACCGGGAGTACCACGCCGACGGGGTGGTCGACTCGTTGCCGCGAATGTTCGGCTTCCAGGCCGCCGGAGCCGCCCCGCTCGTGCTCGGTCACCCGGTACTGCACCCCGACACCATCGCCACCGCCATCCGGATCGGCGCGCCGGCGTCCTGGACCGGCGCGATCGACGCCCGCGACTCGTCACACGGGTTGATCGATTCCGTCACCGACGAGCAGATCCTGCATGCCTACAAGTTGCTCGCCTCGACCGAGGGCGTTTTCGTCGAACCGGCATCCGCCGCCTCGGTGGCCGGACTGCTGGCCACCGCCGCCGACGGCCGGTTGCCGGCGGGGTCGCTGGTGGTCTGCACGGTGACCGGCAACGGGCTCAAGGACCCGGACACCGCGATGACGTTCATGACCGCACCTGAGGTTCTGCCGGTCGCCGCCGAAGCAGTGGCCGAAACGCTGGGATTGACTGGATGACGGCAGTGACCGTGACCGTCCGGGTGCCGGCGACGTCGGCGAATCTCGGCCCCGGGTTCGACAGTTTCGGTGTGGCGCTCGCCCGGTACGACGAGGTCACCGCGACCCTGCGCGTCGAGGGTCTGCTGGTCGAGGTCCAAGGGGTGGGCGCTGACGAGGTTCCGTTGACCCACGAGCATCTCGTGGTCCGGGCGGTGGCGCGGGCGTTCGCCTCCGTCGGTGAGCCGCTACCCGGCCTGCACCTGAAATGCGTGAACTGCATCCCGCACGGCGGCGGGCTGGGTTCGTCCGCGTCCGCCATCGTCGCCGGCCTCCTGCTGGGCCGGGAACTGATCGTGCACACCGGCGGTCGACGGCTGTCCGATGACGAGGTGCTGGGGCTGGCGACCGAGATGGAAGGCCACCCTGACAACGTTGCCCCAGCGCTGTTCGGCGGGTTCACCCTGGCCTTTCTCGACGATCAAGGCCCGGCCCGTCGCGGTGCGCCGGGAGGTGCACCCGGATGTGCGAGTGGTCGTCTTCAGCGCGCATCAGGCCAGTTCGACGCACCACACCCGCGGATTGCTGCCGGCGACGGTGCCGCACGCCGACGCCAGCGCGAACGCGGCCGCGGCGGGCCTGCTGGTGCATGCGCTGACCACCGACCCTGCCTACCTGCTGCCGGCCACCCGCGACCGGCTGCACCAGGACTACCGGGCGCCGGCCATGCCGGAGTCCGCAGCGACTGGTCGGTGACCTGCGGCGCGCGGGAATCGCCGCGGTGATCTCCGGCGCCGGCCCGTCGGTGATCGCGCTGGTCACCGGAATCGCCGGACCTGAAACGGTGGCAGCGACCGGGTTTCGAGGTCGCGAAGTCGCTGTGTGTACTTCAGGCGCGCGAAGTTCACTCTCGCTGACCTGCCGACACGCTCTAACGACAGTTGCTCAGGCCGATGATGTGCGGTTACTGTTGAAGGCGATCACCGGCTGTGCCCGCTGCGACTTGGTGTATGAACACTGTGTCTGCGAGCCGGATATCAACGGTGGGGGACTGAAGAAGCCCTCATCGCTCCCACCCTGAAGGATTCTTCCCGCTGGCATACCCGCCAGGCGCCGGATCGCTGCAGGCTCGACAGTTCCGAGCCGAGGCGTGGGTTCAGGTCAGGTGATCAAGACTCCGCCGTGCCCATCCTGGGCGCGGAACGGCAGCCGCCGCGCTATGCGGCGTGCTCAATATTCCGGCCGAGGACATCCTCGCCCGGACAGGAAGGATCTTCGTGACTGAAACCACGGAGTCGCTCGACACCTCCGGCCCCGCAAAGTCGGGACGGGCCCGCAAGGGCGAGGGCCTGTCGAGCATGGTGCTGCCCGATCTCAAGGCCCTCGCCGGCCAGCTCGGTATTCGCGGCACCTCCGGTATGCGCAAGGGCGACCTGGTGGCCGCGATCGCGGCCGACAGCAGGGCGCCGGCGCAACCGCTCCGAGCAAGGAGCCGCGCCGCGGCAGTAGCAGCGGCGCCAACGGCGTGCCGATCGCGCGAACGGCAGTGCTGATCCCAACGGCAGTGCTGATCGAGGTGGAGCAGCGGTCGACACAACCAGCACCAACGGGCACTCCGGAGGCGACCCCGTTTTGCCGCTGGGTGACCTGTCCGGCGGCCGTTCCGCCGCCGCCCAGGAGAGCTCAGCTCCCGCGGGAGCGACAACCAGTCCGGACCGCCGAAGCACCGGCACCGATGCCTCTGACCAGGCACAATCCGGCCCTGACCGACGCGATGCAGACCAACGCGATGGCGACCGACGCGATGCGCGACGACTCGCGGATCGGACGATGCCGCCGGCGATTCCGACGACGGCGCAGCGCGGCAACCGGCGCAACCGCCGCGGACGGCGGGACGGTCGCGAATACCGACAACGGTGCACAGAACGCCGTCGGACAGAACGCCGGTGGACAGAACGCATCGAGCCAGAACGGTTCGACCCAGACGGCGCCGACCGGTGAACGGCGGGCCAGGGCGGCCGCGACACCCGCGACAACCAGAACCGGGACTGGCCAGAACCGCGACACGCAGACCGCGACTCGCAGAACCGCGACACGCAGACTCGCGACGCGCAGAATCGCGACGGCCAGGGCAGAACCGCGAAGGCCGGGACAACCAGGGCCAGGGCCGGGACAATCAGGGCCGGGACAACTCCAATCGCGACAACCAGCGCGACAACCGGCAGGGCGGCCAGAACCAGAACCGGCAGAACGCGGATCTGAACAACCGTCGCGACGACGACGACGAGGGTGACGGCCGCGGCCGCCGCGGCCGCCGTTACCGCGACCGCAACCGGCGCACGACCCGCGACCGGTTCGCCCCGGACGGTCCGGCAGAGCCCGAAGTGCGTGACGACGACGTCCTGGTGCCCGTTGCCGGCATCCTCGACGTGCTCGATTCGTACGCGTTCATCCGCACCTCCGGGTACCTGACCGGCCCGAACGACGTCTACGTCTCGCTGTCCCAGGTGCGCAAGAACGGCCTGCGCCGCGGTGACGCCGTCACCGGCGCGGTCCGTGCGCAGCGCGACGGCGAGGCCGCCCGGCAGAAGTTCAACGCGCTGGTCCGGCTCGACTCGGTCAACGGGCTCGAGCCGGAGCAGGCGAAGAACCGGCCGGAGTTCACCAAGCTGACCCCGCTGTACCCGAACGACCGGCTCCGCCTGGAGACCGAATCGCACCTGCTGACCACCCGCGTCATCGATCTGGTGATGCCGGTCGGCAAGGGTCAGCGCGCGCTGATCGTCTCGCCGCCCAAGGCCGGCAAGACGATGGTGATGCAGGCGATCGCCAACGCCATCACCACCAACAACCCCGAGTGTCACCTGATGGTCGTCCTGGTCGACGAGCGTCCGGAAGAGGTCACCGACATGCAGCGTTCGGTGAAGGGTGAGGTCATCGCCTCCACCTTCGACCGGCCGCCGAGCGACCACACCCTGGTCGCCGAGCTGGCCATCGAGCGGGCCAAGCGGCTCGTCGAGATGGGCCGCGACGTCGTCGTGCTGCTCGACTCGATCACCCGGCTGGGTCGCGCCTACAACCTGGCCGCCCCGGCGTCCGGCCGGATCCTGTCCGGTGGTGTCGACTCGACGGCGCTGTTCCCGCCGAAGCGCTTCCTCGGTGCGGCCCGGAACATCGAGAACGGTGGCTCGCTGACCATCTTCGCCTCCGCGCTGGTGGAGACCGGTTCGGCCGGTGACACGGTGATCTTCGAGGAGTTCAAGGGCACCGGCAACGCCGAGCTCAAGCTCGACCGCCGGCTCGCCGACAAGCGGATCTTCCCGGCCATCGACGTCGACCAGTCGTCGACCCGTAAGGAAGACCTGCTGCTCTCGCCGGACGAGCTGGCGATCGTGGTCAAGCTGCGCCGGGTGCTGTCCGCGCTGGACACCCAGCAGGCGCTGGAACTGGTGCTGGACCGGCTGCGCAAGACGCAGGAACAACGTCGAGTTCCTCATGCAGGTCGCCAAGACCACACCCGGTAACGACTGATGGTCGACAGCGCCGACGGTTGACGTGCCGTCGGCGGACGCGCCGATGACGTGCTCGGATGCCTGCTCCGACCACCTTCCGCAAGGACGGCACCCCGGTCCCACTCCGGTGTGGGCCGTGCGCGTCGGCGACGAGTTGCGGGTGTGGACGATCCGGGACTCCGGCAAGGTCAAACGCATCCGGCGGAGCGGCCGCGCGCAGATCGCGCCGTGCACCATGCGTGGCAATCCGCGCGGGCCGGCCGTCGACGCCACCGCCCGGCATGCTGCCGAGCACCGAGGCGCCCGTCGTGCTGGATGCGTTGGCGGCCAAGTACGGGCTGCTCGGCTGGTGGACCCGGATGATGCAGCGGTTCACCGGCGACACCAGGGCCGTCGTCGGCGTCACGATTCCCTGACGGTGTCCCGCCGGGCGTCGCGGAATACCCTGCGCCCGCTTCGCTGTTTGGCTATTGACCGCCCGATCTGGCACACTGGTCGGTCGAGCCCGGTTCCGGTTCACGCCCCCAACGCACCGTTGCGGACGACCCGGCGCCACTCACAAGGGCCTATCGAAAGAGGATCCACCATGAAGACCGGAATTCACCCCGCCTACGTGACGACCGAGGTCGTCTGCGGTTGCGGCAACCACTTCACCACCCGCAGCACCGAGACCAGCGGCAAGATCAACGTCGAGGTCTGCTCCAACTGCCACCCGTTCTACACCGGCAAGCAGAAGATCCTGGACACCGGTGGCCGGGTTGCGCGCTTCGAGGCGCGTTACGGCAAGCGCAGCCGCTAGCGTCCCAACGGCGCCCGCCACGACCGGAATACCGGTCGGCGGGCGCCGTTTGCTGTACCCGGGAGTTCGGGCTCGCTCCGTGTTGATCATGACGGTCAGCATGCGACACGCCGACGACACGCAGGGCGACCCGGGCTGAGCCCCATGATCAACTCCAGGAAGGGAGTCGACAGATGACGCCATCGAGTTCAGCCGGTGCGCCACGGGCATCGGTGCCCAGATCCTCGCCGAGTACACCGATCTGCAGCTCAAGCTCGCCGACCCCGGCGTGCACGCCGACCAGGCCGTCGCGCGCCGGCTCGGCCGGCGCTACGCCGAGCTGACACCCGATCGTGAACAGCTCCAACGAGCTGGCGGCGGCCCGCGGCGATCTCGAGGCCGCGCTGCGAACTGGCCGCCGAGGATCCGAGTTTCGCCGACGAGGCCGAGGCCATCGCGCAGCGGGTGGCAGACCTGGAGACCGAACTGGGCGAGCTGCTGACCCCGCGCGACCCGGACGACAGCAAGGACGTCATCCTCGAGGTCAAGGCGGGGGAGGGCGGCGAGGAATCGGCGCTGTTCGCCGGCGACCTGCTGCGGATGTACCTGCGGTACGCCGAGCGGCGCGGCTGGAAGACCGAGGTGCTGTCGGCCAACGAGTCCGATCTCGGCGGCTACAAGGACGCCACGGTGGCCATCAAGTCGCCGGCGCTGTCCGCCGACGGGGTCTGGGCCAGGCTCAAGTTCGAGGGCGGCGTGCACCGGGTGCAGCGGGTGCCGGTGACCGAGTCGCAGGGCCGCATCCACACCTCGGCGGCCGGCGTGCTGGTCGCGCCCGAGGCCGAGGACGTCGACGTCACCATCGACCCCAACGACCTGCGGATCGACGTGTTCCGCTCGTCCGGACCGGGTGGGCAGTCGGTGAACACCACCGACTCCGCGGTCCGGATCACCCACCTGCCCACCGGCATCGTGGTGTCCTGCCAGAACGAGAAGTCGCAGCTGCAGAACAAGGAACAGGCGATGCGCATCCTGCGGGCCAGGATGCTGGCCGCCGCCAAGGCCACCGCCGACGCCGCGGCGTCGGAGAACCGGAAATCGCAGGTCCGCACGGTCGACCGGTCCGAGCGGGTGCGCACCTACAACTTCCCGGAGAACCGGATCGCCGACCACCGGGTCGGCTACAAGGCCTACAACCTCGACGCCGTGCTGGACGGCGACCTGGACGCGGTGCTGGACGCGCTCGCGCAGGCGGACCGGACCGAGCGGCTGGCCACCGGCACGGCCGGGCGCTCATGAGCGAGCGTCAGCGAGCGAACTGTGGGCCAGTTGCGGCAATCCGCGAGGAACGAGCGGAGAGCCGACATGACGCCGGCAGTCGCTGCGCGCGGCCGATCCTGGCCGTTGCGACCGCCACCGCGAGCGCTGGCGGGGGTGCCGAGCCCGGGTGTCGACGCCGAGGAACTGGCCGCCCACCTGCTCGGAGTGTCCAGCGCACCCGGCTGGGCATGACGCCGCTGGTCGAGGACGACCTGGGTGAGCACGTACCAGGCGCTGGTGGTCAAGCGCGCGGAGCGGATCCCGCTGCAGTACCTGGTCGGCTCGGTGCAATTCGGCCGGGCCCAGCTGGCCGTCGGGCCCGGCGTGTTCATTCCGCGGCCGGAAACCGAGTCGTTGCTGGCCTGGGCGCTGGAGGCCATCGCCGCGATCAAGGCCGCCGGTCGTCATCGATCTCTGTACCGGCAGCGGCGCGATTGCGCTGGCCATCTCGGCGGCCCGCCCGGACGCCAGGGTGATCGCCGTCGAACGCTCGCCGGCGGCGCTGGCCTGGGCCCGGCGCAACATCGTCAAGCACATCGACGCCGGCGGCAGCCGGGTCGAACTTCGCGGCGGCGACATCGCTGACCAGCGGTTACTCGCCGATCTGGACGGCACAGCCGACCTGGTCACGGCCAACCCGCCGTACGTCCCGGACGGCACCCCCGTCGAACCCGAGGTGGCGAAGTTCGACCCGGCGGAGGCGGTCTTCGGCGGGCCGGACGGGCTGGCCGTCATCAAACCGCTGATTTCGATCGCGGCCGGACTGCTCAAGGTCGGGGGAGTGCTGGCGATCGAGCACGACGACACCCAGGGCGAGACCGTGCCCGCGCTGCTGCGGGCGCGGCGGGTGCTCACCGATGTCGTCGATCATGACGATCTGACCGGCGACCGCGGTTCGTGACGGCCACGAGGGTGCGGATGGGCTCGGCGGCTGCGGTATCGGAAAAGCTGTCGGAACGGGAACGGGAACGGGAAAAGGAACGGGAAAACAAGCCTGATGACGACATTCGACTGCTCCGATCCGGTGGCCAGGCGGGCCGGTCTGGAAGCCGCCGCGCACGCTGCCCGGTGCGGGAACCTGGTGGTGATGCCCACCGACACCGTCTACGGGATCGGTGCCGACGCGTTCAACGCCGCGGCCGTCGGTGCGCTGTTGCTGGCGGCGAAGGGCCGCGGCCCGGACATGCCGGTCCCGGTGCTGGTCGGCTCCTGGTCGACGATCGACGGGTCTGGTGATGGCCGTGCCGCCGGTCGCCCGGACGCTGATCGAGGCATTCTGGCCGGGTGGTTTGTCGCTGGTCGTCGAGCACGCGCCGTCGCTGAGCTGGGATCTGGGTGACGCCAGGGGCACCGTGATGGTCCGGATGCCGCTGCACCCGGTCGCGCTCGACCTGCTGCGGCTGGTCGGGCCGATGGCGGTGTCCAGCGCCAATCGCAGCGGCAGCCCGCCGGCGACCACCGCCGCCGCCGCGTACGGCCAGCTGGGTGATGATGTTTCGGTGTACCTCGAGGCGGGTGAGTCCCCGATCGGCGTCGCCTCCACCGTCGTCGACCTGACCGGCGACATCCCGCGGGTGCTGCGGCAGGGCGCGGTCGATCGACCGGATCGGGACGTCATCGGCGAGGTCCGTCCCGGTAGCACCCGCTGGCCGCCGCATCTTGAGTGCGCGGCAAGTTGACGTCCCGCGCGGATCAACTCGTGCGCGGATCGACTCGTCCGAAGTCCGTGCAACGAAAGTGGCCGCGCTGGGAGCGATCCGCGCGGAAGGGACCCGAACGCCCGAAGGCCCGATCCGACGGCGTGTCGGTATCGGGCCTGCGGGCAGCTCCCGGCTTGGGGCTCAGTTCTGATTCGTTCGCTTCGGCGGCACTGCTGGGCCCGGGCATCGGGCCCTTCCGTCGAAGCTCGAATCGGAGCTACATCCAAGAGACGGACCATCTGCGTTGCGGTTGCGCGGTTTTCGGGAAGTTTCTTGGCCTTGACCCATTCGTGATAGCCGGACGCGGCATGGAGCCGGCGCGAGCCCGGCGCGCGGTGCGGCTACGACTACCCTGACCGGGTGGCGGACTATGCGATCCCGGCGCGCGAGTACGCGCTGGTGTTCGGCACCGCCGTCGTCGTCACCTTCCTGCTGACCGGAGTGGTCCGGCTGATCGCCGTGCGGATCGGCGTCGTCACGCCCATCCGGGAGACGGGACGTGCATTCGCTGCCGATTCCGCGAATGGGCGGGGTCGCGGTGTACGCCGGCTTCGCCGCCGCCGTGCTGATGGCCCTGCAGCTGCCCGCGCTGGGCGGCGCCTTCATCTCGTCGTCCGAGGTGGTCGGGGTGCTGGCGGCCGGCGGGCTGATCTGCCTGATCGGCGTGCTGGACGACCGGTTCGACCTGGACGCGATCGCCAAACTGGCCGGTCAGATCCTGGCCGCCGGAGTGCTGGTGCTGTTCGGCGTGCAGTGGCAGGTGCTGTGGCTTGCCCGGCAGCGGGCCGAACGGCACCGGCAGCCTGGTCAGCCTGGATCAGACCCAGGGCATCGTGCTCACCGTGCTGCTCACCGTGGTCCTGACCAACGCGATGAACTTCATCGACGGCCTGGACGGGTTGCTGGCCGGTGTCGCCGCCATCTCCGCCTTCGCGATCTTCATCTTCTCGGCCCGCCAGCTGTCGCTGTCCGGTGACGTCAGTTCGGCCTCCCAGCCGCCGCTGATCGCGGCCGCGCTGGTCGGCGCCTGTCTCGGCTTCCTGCCGCACAATTTCTCCCCGGCGCGCATCTTCATGGGCGACTCCGGGGCCATGTTCATCGGGCTGGCGATGGCCGGCGCGACCATCAGCGCCAGCGGCAAGCTCGACCACGTCGACCTTCGGCCCGCGGTCCACCATCGCCCTGCTGGCGCCGCTGATCGTCGCGCTGGCCGTGGTCTTCATCCCGGTGCTGGACTTCCTGCTGGCGGTGATCCGCCGCACCAAGGAGGGGCGGCACCCGTTCAGCGCCGACAAGCAACACCTGCACCACCGAATGCTGGCGATCGGGCACACCCATCGGCAGGCCGTGCTGATCTTCTACTACTGGGCGTTCGTGCTGGCCGCGGGCGCCGTGTCGCTGGTCGTTCGTCAGCTGGGAGGTCGCCATCGTGCCGTTCTCCGTGCTGGTGGTGATCGGCTTGGCGTTCTCGATGTGGCCGACGGGTCAGGGCACGGCGGCTGAGCCGGCGGCGCCGGGAGGAAGTCGCAACAGCAAGTCAGTGACAGCAGGTCAAGAGTGCGGTGGTTCCGTGAACGGTCCGCACCTCGAACGCTGGCCGGGTGAAAGCCGTTCCGCAGCCGGGTCAGCCGGTCGACCTGACTGCGCAGGTCAAGAGCCGCGCAGGCGATCGCCGACCGCAGCCGATTCGGCGGGCATCTGGTCGCTGGGGCACCTGCGGATCTGCTGGACCGCGCTGATCGCCGGCGCGATCGTGCTCGGCATCGTCGGCTGGTTTCGTCGACGGTCTCGGCGCCGTGCTGGGCGTCGTCCTCGGCACCGTCATCGTCGGTGCGTTCTTCACCTTCTCTGCCGTGGTGATCGCCTGGGTCGGGCAAAACCAACCCCAAAACAGTGATGATTGCCGCACTGTTCGCCTACGTGATCAAGGTCCTGGTGCTGGCCATCGTGCTGATGACGATGCCGATCGACGGCCCGGTCGACGTCAAGTGGATGGCCGGTGCGATCGGCCTCGGACTGTTCCTGTGGCTCGGCGCACACATGAGGTATGTCTGGACATTGAAGCTCTACTACGTCGACCCCGGCTGAACCTGCAAGGACACGCCGATCGTGCCCGCTTCGGGCGAAACGTGCTGGCCGGGCCACGGTGCCAATCTCGACCCCTCTGTGACGCGCTCAGGCGGGTGCGGCGTGAGCGTGGAGCAACTGATAGTGTCCGGGACGCCATGAAGATTCGTCCCAAAGTCCGGCCCGCCTCCAAGGGAGCCGACGAGGGTTGGGCCGTTCTCAGCACCCTGATCTCCGGGTTCGTCATCTTCGGCGGAATCGGGTGGGTACTCGATCACTGGTGGGGCACCCGGCTGATGACGCCGATCGGCCTGGTCGTCGGAATGGCATTGAGCATCTACGCGGTCGTCATGCAGTTCGGGCGACCGAGAACGGCAGACGGAGCAGTGCCGGCCTCGTCGGCGGTTGCTGGTGAACCGGCTCCGCAGGCGGTGACGAGCAGCGGCACTGAGAGCGGCAAAAGCAGTGAACAGGGCAAAAGCAGTGAACCGAGCACGAGCAGCACAAGCACCACCCGCACATTCACCCGACGATGGGCCACCTCCGGCCAGCACCCGAAGGGAGACCGAGTGTCTCTGAACCTGCTCTCACAGGTCCTGCTGGCCGCAGATGACAGCGCCAGTTCGAAGCCCCGTCCGTCGAGCATTCGTTCTTCTTCGACCGGATCGGCGACGGCACCGTCATCGCCTCGGTCAAGGCGATGGTGCTGCTCGTCCTCGGCACGACTGATCGTCATGGGCTTCATGCTGGCGGCGTCCCGGAAGACCGCGCTATTGCCCGGCAAACTCCAGTTCGCCGGCGAGGGAATTTACGGCTTCGTCCGCAACGGGGTCGCGATCGAGATTCTCGGCGGCAAGAACGGCCGTAAATGGGCCGGCTTCCTGGCCACCCTGTTCCTCTTCATCCTGATCCAGAACCTTTGGGGCATCGTTCCTCTCGCCCAGCTCCCGGTGACATCGCATTTCGCGATACCGGTGCTGCTGGCCGTCATGGTCTGGTTCATCTACATGATCGTCGGCATTCAGAAGCACGGCTTCTTCGGCTTCTTCAAGCTCATGTGCTACATCCCGGGCATTCCGATCGCGATGCATCTGCTGCTGATCCCGATCGAGTTCCTGTCGAACATCATCCTGCGGCCGTTCACGCTGGCCATCCGGTTGTTCGCCAACATGTTCGCCGGTCACATGCTGATCACCATCGCGGCGGTCGGCACCCTGTACCTCTGGGGAACCGGCACCCCGATCAACTACGTGCTCGGGCTGCTGCCCTTCATCGGCAGCCTCGGCCTGGTGTTCTTCGAATTGCTGATCTGTTCCCTGCAGGCCTACGTGTTCGTCCTGCTGACCGCCATCTATCTGGAATCATCGTTGGCCGACTCGCACTGAGTCGATCACGCGCTAGGCTTGCCCCATACCGACCAGCACCACCTGGCCCGCACCGGCGCGGCCAGCGTTTGACCACCAGGATCCGCCACCGGATCTCGTGAAAGGGAGAAGCACCCCCATGTCAGCACTTGCAGCGGCAGACTCAGCTTGCCGAAGTCACCGGCAACGTCGGCACCCTCGGTTACGGCCTCTCCGCGATCGGACCCGGTATCGGTGTCGGCATCGTCTGGGCCGCGTACATCACCTCGACGGCCCGCCAGCCGGAGTCGGCCGGCCTGACCCGGACCTACGCCTTCCTCGGGTTCGCCGTCTCCGAGGCGCTGGCCCTGCTGGGCTTCGTTGTCCCGTTCATCCTGACCTGATCCGCGTACCCGCTAGCTCAGAGTCGAGGATCACATGATCAACATCTCCGCTGCTGCGGCGGCTGAGGAAGCCACCAACCCCATCGGTCTGCCCTGGGGCGAGGTCGCTCATCGCGGCGATCGCCTTCGCCGTGCTGCTCTTCGTGCTGGGCAAGTTCGTCTGGCCGCAGTTCGAGAAGGCCTACGCCGCTCGGACCAAGGCCATCGAGGGTGGCATCGCCAAGGCCGAAGAGGCGCAGAACGAGGCCAAGGCCGCGCTCGATCGTTACAACCAGCAGCTGGCCGGTGCCCGCGAGGAAGCCGCCAAGATCCGGGAGGACGCCCGGGCCCAGGCCCAGTCCATCCGGGACGACATGCTGGCCCAGGCGCACGCCGAGACCGAGCGCATCGCCGCTGCGGGTCGGGCACAGCTCGATGCCCAGCGGTCGCAGATCGTCGCCGAGCTGCGCTCGGACCTCGGCCGGGTTTCGGTCGAGCTGGCCAGCAAGATCGTCGGCGAGTCGTTGCAGGACGACGAACGGCAGACCCGGACGGTCGAGCGTTTCCTGGCTGACCTGGACCGCTGATGCAGCACATCGCCAGTCGCGAATCGCTCAAGGCGACCAACGACTTCCTGCTGTCGACGGCGGAGTCGCTCGACGAGGAGAAGCTCACCGCGCTCGGGCTTCGAGCTGGAGTCGATCTCCGACCTGCTGCTCAACGAGGTTCCGCTGCGCCGGACGCTGTCCGAGACACACGCTGGACGCCGACCACCAGGGAGAACATCGCCGAGCGGCTGCTGTCCGGGAAGATCTCGGTGGAGGCGGTCTGTCCGTGCTCAAGTTCGCCGTCGCGCCAGCACTGGTCGTCGTCCCGTGACCTGCAGGAAGCGATGCGCCGGGTGAGCCGCACCGCCATGTTCCGGCGGGCGGAGCGGACCGGCGAACTGGACGAGGTCGAGGACCAGCTGTTCCGGTTCTCCCGGATCGTCGACGCCTCGCCCGAACTCTCGGTGATCCTCGATGATCCCGACCGCCGACCCGACACTCCAGGTCGGCGCTGGTCGACCGGCTGCTGTCCGGTAAGGCACACCCGCTGGTCACCGAACTGGTCGACGCGCTGGCCAGGGACACCGCGGGCCGATCGTTCACCCACGGCGTGCGGGAACTGGTCGACCAGGCCGCCCAACGCCAGCAGAAGATCGTCGCGATCGTGAAGACCGCCATTCCGCTGACCGCTGAGCAGACCACCCGGCTGGTGGGCTCGCTGAGCCGGATCTACGGCCGCGAGGTCTCGGTGCACATCGAGGTCGAACCGTCGATCGTCGGCGGCATCCGGGTGCAGGTCGGTGACGAAGTGATCGACGGCAGCGTGGCTGGCCGGCTGGAAGCGCTGCGGCGCCGGATGGCCGGCTAGTCACTCCAGCTTTGTGCAGCACATTGCAGCGACCGTATGACGACACAGCAGTACCATGAGCTTGATGACACAGAACGGGAACGCGATGACCGAGTTGACGATCTCCTCCGACGAGATCCGCTCCGCGATCGAGAGCTACGTCTCCGAATATTCGCCCGAGGTGACCCGGGAGGAGGTCGGCATCGTCGCAGAGTGCGGCGACGGCATCGCGACCGTCGAGGGCCTGCCGTCGGCGATGTCCAACGAGTTGCTGTCCTTTCCCGGCGGCGTGCTCGGCGTTGCGCTGAACCTCGACGTGCGCTCCATCGGCGCCGTCATCCTCGGTGACGCGAACACGATCGAAGAAGGCCAGCAGGTCACCCGCACCGGCGAGGTGCTCTCGGTTCCGGTCGGCGACAACTTCCTCGGACGGGTGATCAACCCGCTCGGGCCAGCCGATCGACGGCCTCGGCGAGATCGTCTCCGAGGGGCTGCGCCCGCTGGAGCTGCAGGCGGCGTCCGTCGTCGAGCGGCAGGGCGTCAGCGAGCCGCTGCAGACCGGCATCAAGGCCATCGACGCCATGACGCCGATCGGCCGCGGCCAGCGCCAGCTGATCATCGGTGACCGCAAGACCGGCAAGACCGCGGTCTGCGTCGACACCATCATCAACCAGAAGCAGAACTGGGAGACCGGCGACGAGAAGCAGCAGGTCCGCTGCGTCTACGTGGCCATCGGCCAGAAGGGCACCACGATCGCCGGTGTCCGGCAGTCCCTCGAGGACGCCGGCGCGCTGGCGTACACCACCATCGTCGCCGCCCCGGCCTCCGACTCCGCCGGCTTCAAGTGGCTGGCCCCGTACACCGGCTCGGCCATCGGCCAGCACTGGATGTACGCCGGCAAGCACGTCCTGATCATCTTCGACGACCTGTCCAAGCAGGCCGAGGCGTACCGGGCCATCTCGCTGCTGCTGCGTCGCCCGCCGGGCCGCGAGGCCTACCCGGGTGACGTCTTCTACCTGCACTCCCGCCTGCTGGAGCGTTGCGCGAAGCTGAACGACGAGCTGGGCGCCGGTTCGATGACCGGGCTGCCGATCATCGAGACCAAGGCCGGTGACGTCTCCGCGTACATCCCGACCAACGTCATCTCGATCACCGACGGGCAATGCTTCCTGGAAGGCGACCTGTTCAACTCGGGTGTCCGGCCGGCCGTCAACGTCGGTATCTCGGTCTCCCGGGTCGGTGGCGCCGCGCAGATCAAGGCCATGCGCTCGGTCTCCGGCACGCTCCGGCTCGACCTGTCCGCCTACCGCGAGCTGGAGGCCTTCGCCGCCTTCGGTTCCGACCTGGACGACGTCTCCAAGCGGGCGCTGGCCCGTGGATCCCGGCTGGTGGAGCTGCTCAAGCAGGCGCAGTTCAGCCCGTACCCGGTGCAGGAGCAGGTCGTCGCGATCTGGGCCGGCACCCGTGGCCACATGGACCGCGTTCCGGTGCAGGACATCCGCCGCTTCGAGGGCGAGTTCCTGCAGTACCTGCGGCACGCTCCGGGCAGCCCGCTGGACGTCATCAAGGAGAAGAAGGTGCTCACCGACGACACCGAGAAGGTGTTGCTGGAGGCGCTGGGCGAGTTCTCCGACACCTTCACCACGTCCGAGGGCAACATCCTGGGCCGGCAGGCCGAGGTGAAGCCGATGGATGCAGCGGAGGTCGGCCAGGAGAAGGTTCAGGTCCAGGTCCGCAAGCCGCCGGCCAAGAAGTAATGGTCATGCGCCGAGAGGCGCTCAGGTCAGGGTGCTCCGACAGCGCGTCAAGTCGGTGAAGTCCACCCAGAAGATCACCAAGGCGCAGGAGATGATCGCCACCTCCCGGATCGCCAAGGCGCAGGCGAAAGTTGCTGCGGCAGCACCGTATTCGCGGCAGATCACCGACGTGCTGACGGCGCTGGCCTCGGCCTCGACGCTGGATCACCCCTTGCTGAACGAACGGGACACGCCCACCCGGGCGGGGATCCTGCTGATCACCGCGGACCGTGGCCTGTGCGGCGGCTACAACTCCGCCGTGATCAAGGCGGCGGAGGAACTGGGTGCGTTGCTGCGGTCCCAGGGCAAGGAGCCGGTGATCTACGTCATCGGCCGAAAGGGTTTGGGCTACTACAAGTTCCGCAACCGACCGGTTGTCGAATCGTGGTCCGGCTTCTCCGAACGGCCGACGTACGCGGACGCCGAGCGGGCGACGGAGGCATTGCTGCCCTCGTTCATCGTCGGATCTGCCGGTACGACTGCAGATGGCCAGCCTGGAATCGACGAGATCCATTTGGTATCAACGCATTTCGTCTCGATGATCACCCAACGGCCGCAGGCCAGGCGGATGGCACCGATGGAGATCGAGTATGTGGAGAGCGACTCGACCTCGACGCTGCTGCCGTCGTATGAATTCGAGCCGTCCTCCGACGTGCTGCTGGACGAGATGCTGCCCAAGTACCTGAAGACCCGGATCTACGCGGCACTGCTGGACGCCGCGGCCAGCGAATCGGCCGCCCGGCGGGCCGCCTGCAAGGCCGCGACGGACAACGCGAACGACATCATCAAGAACCTCAGTCGGCAGGCCAACCAGGCCAGGCAGGCGCAGATCACCCAGGAACTCACCGAGATCGTCGGCGGCGCCGACGCTCTCGCCGCCTCCGGAAATGAAGAGGACTGAACACCATGACCACCACAGAGGCACCGCCTACCACCGGCAGGGTCGTCCGGGTCATCGGACCCGTCGTCGACATCGAGTTCCCGCGCGGCGGAGTGCCGCCGCTGTTCAACGCGCTGAATGTCGAGGTCACCGGCGCCGGCGATGCGCACACGCTGACCCTCGAGGTCGCGCTGCACCTCGGCGACGACATCGTCCGCAGCATCTCGATGCAGCCGACCGACGGCCTGGTCCGCGGTGCCCCGGTGGTCGACACCGGTGCGCCCATCTCCGTGCCGGTCGGTGACGTCGTCAAGGGCCATGTGTTCAACGCGCTCGGCCGTTGCATGGACGCGCCCGGGGTCGGCGAGGACGCCCTGCACTGGCCGATCTACCGCAAGCCGCCGGCATTCGACCAGCTCGAGGGCCGGACCACCCAGCTCGTCACCGGGATCAAGGTCATCGACCTGCTGACCCCGTACGTGCAGGGCGGCAAGATCGGGCTGTTCGGTGGTGCCGGCGTCGGCAAGACCGTGCTCATCCAGGAGATGATCACCCGCGTCGCCAAGAACTTCGGTGGCACCTCGGTGTTCGCCGGTGTCGGCGAGCGCACCCGTGAGGGCAATGACCTGTTCACCGAGATGACGGAGTCCGGCGTCATCAACGACACCGCGCTGGTCTTCGGTCAGATGGACGAGCCGCCGGGCACCCGGATGAGAGTCGCCCTCTCTGCGCTCACGATGGCCGAGTACTTCCGCGACGTGCAGAACCAGGACGTGCTGTTGTTCATCGACAACATCTTCCGGTTCACCCAGGCGGGGTCGGAGGTTTCGACGCTGCTCGGCCGGATGCCGTCCGCCGTCGGTTACCAGCCGACGCTGGCCGACGAGATGGGCGAGCTACAGGAGCGGATCACCTCCACCAAGGGCCGGTCCATCACGTCCCTGCAGGCCATCTACGTGCCGGCCGACGACTACACCGACCCGGCGCCGGCCACCACCTTCGCGCACCTGGACGCCACCACGGAACTCGACCGCGGCATCACGGAGAAGGGCATCTACCCGGCGGTCAACCCGCTCTCGTCGACGTCCCGGATCCTGGACCCGCAGTTCGTCGGTGACGAGCACTACCGGGTCGCGCAGGAGGTCATCCGGATCCTGCAGAAGTACAAGGAACTGCAGGACATCATCGCCATCCTCGGCATGGACGAGCTCGGTGAAGAGGACAAGCTCCTCGTCGGCCGGGCCCGCCGGATGGAGCGCTACCTGGGCCAGAACTTCTTCGTGGCCAAGCAGTTCACCGGTATGGACGGCTCGTACGTCGAAATGGATCACACCATCGAGTCGTTCGATGCGATCGCCAAGGGTGAGTACGACAACATCCCCGAGCAGGCGTTCCTGAACGTCGGCGGCATCGACGACGTGCTGGCCAAGGCCAAGACTCTGTAGTCGATTGCCCTGTCGTTGCTCGGCGCGGGCGGCCGGGTCGTCATGACCCGGCCTGCCCACGCAGCGAGCACGTCACAGCCCGGTCGGTGGATTTCTTGGCCAACTGTCAAGACCAGCGCCGTTGTCACCAAGCGTGCGGGTTAGGATTCCCCGAACGTCATCACTGAATCAGTACCTGCACAACTGCGTGATGTGCACATCTACGAGTAGAGGCGGAGCCGCCCGTGGCCGAGATCCAGGTTCATCTGGTTGCCGTCGAGCGCGAGCTCTGGACCGGCAAGGCGCAGATGGTGGTCGCCCGGACGGTCGACGGTGACATCGGCGTGATGGCGGGCCACTCGCCGCTGCTCGCTCAGCTCCGGGAGGGCTTCGCGGCCCGGATCATCGAGACCAACGGCAATGTGCTGGGCGTCGCGGTGCACGGCGGGTTCCTCTCCGTCACCAAGGACGGGGTGTCGATCCTCGCCGAGGACGCCCAGCTGTCCGACGAGATCGACGTCACGAAGGCCAGGGCGGCCTATGAGTCCGCGAAGTCGAGCGGCGGCGATTCGGCGGACGCGGAGGCCGAACTGCGACGCGCACAGGCTCAGCTGCTCGCAACCGGCAACGACATCTGAGTCCGCAGCGGATCCCGGTCGCGCCGACATGGACATGGTTTCGCTGGCCCAGGGGATAGGTCTGGCGATACTGCTCGTCGGGGTGCTGGCGATCGTCGTCATTGCGTTCCGACGTTCGATGCTGGCGCGGGCTGGTGCCATCGATGTCTGCTGGCGGCGGTCCCGGTCAACGGACGGGCGCGGCTGGGTGCTCGGCCAGGGGCGCTTCCACGAGAATGAATTCCTGATGTACCGGTCCTTTTCGCCGCTGCCGGGCGCGGCCAGGACGTTGCATCGCAGGTCCCTCAAGCTCGGCGGCCGGCGCAGCCCGGTCGGTACCGAGCCTGACCTGTTGCCGGTGGATTCGGTGATCGTGCGATGTACCGACGGCGGCACGCAGATCGAGCTCGCGCTGAGCGAACAGGCGCTGACCGGGCTCCGGTCCTGGCTCGAGTCGGTGCCGCCGGCCACCCGTTCGGTGAAGTTGTTCCACCGGGGCGCCAAGTCAGACAGCGACGTCCCGAAGCCGCACTGACCTCAGTGTTCCGCTGTCCGGTCGCCGCCCGGCACCCACATCACATCTCCAGCCGGATTCGCCGTCCGGGCCAGGATGAACAGCAGGTCCGACAACCGGTTCAGGTAGGTCGCCGCCAGCGGGTTGCTGCGGTCGGGATCGGCCTGCCGCAACGCCCAGGCGCTCCGCTCCGCCCGCCGGGCCACCGTGCGCGCCAGATGCAGCAGCGCGGCCGCGGACGTCCCGCCGGGCAGAATGAAGGACGTCAGCGGCGTCAGGTCGGCATTGAAGGTGTCGCAATCTGTTCTCGAGCCGGTCGATGTAGTCCTGGGTGACCCGCAGCGGAGGGTAGGCAGGCTCGGCGACCACCGGCGTTGCCAAGTCGGCGCCCAGGTCGAACAGCTCGTTTTGGATCCGGGCAATCACCGTTGCCATCGCCCCGGAAGGTGTCCCGAGCGCCATCACCAGCCCGAGGCTGGCATTCGTCTCGTCGCAGTCGGCGTAGGCGACAAGTCGTGGATCGGTCTTCGCGACCCGGGTGAAATCCGCCAGCCCGGTGGTGCCGTCGTCACCGGTACGGGTGTAGATGCGGGTGAGGTGCACGGCCATGGCGCCACCCTACGGCGCAAGTCCGACGGGCCGGCACCTCGACGGCCGATGCCCGGCGGGTGGGCCGGTTAGAGTGCCAACCGTGGAACGCTTCTTGGTCACCGGTGGGGTCAGACTGGCCGGCACCGTCGAGGTGGCGGGCGCGAAGAACAGCGTGCTCAAGTTGATGGCGGCCGCACTGCTCGCCGAGGGCACCACGGTGATCTCCAACTGCCCGGAAATCCTGGACGTCCCGCTGATGGCCGACGTGCTGCGCGGGCTGGGTTGCGGTGTCGTGCTGGAAGGCGACACGGTGACCATCGACACGCCCGCCGAGCTGTCGTTCCACGCGGACTTCCCGGCGGTCGGCCGGCTCCGCGCGTCGGTCTGTGTGCTGGGCCCGTTGATGGGACGCTGTCGACAGGCCGAGGTGGCGCTGCCGGGCGGTGACGCGATCGGCTCTCGCCCGCTGGATATGCATCAGTCCGGGCTGCGCGCGATGGGCGCCACGATGAAAATCGAGCACGGCAAGGTGGTCGGCCGGGCGTCGAAGCTGCACGGCGCGTCGATCGGGCTGGACTTCCCCAGCGTGGGCGCGACCGAGAACATCCTGATGGCGGCGGTGCTCGCCGACGGCACGACGGTGATCGACAACGCGGCCCGCGAGCCCGAGATCATCGACCTTGCGGTCATGCTGAGCCAGATGGGCGCGCAGATCACCGGTGTGGGAACCGCCGTCATGACGATCGAGGGCGTCGACGTGCTCCACCCGACCACCCACCGCACCGTCGGTGACCGGGTGGTCGGCGGCACCTGGGCCTATGCGGCCGCCATCACCCGCGGCTCCGTCCGTGTCGAGGGAGTGGATCCGGCCTTCATGACGGCTCCGCTGGAGCGGTTGAATCGGGCCGGCGCCGTCATCGAAACCGAGCCGGACGCGGTGACCGTCACCATGAACGGCCGGCCGCGCGCGGTCGACTTCGTCACCATGCCGTACCCCGGATTTCCCACCGACCTGCAGCCGATGGCGCTCGCCCTTGCCGCGGTGGCCGACGGTCACTCGCTGATCACCGAGAACGTCTTCGAGGCCAGGTTCCGGTTCGTCGACGAACTGATCCGGATGGGTGCCGATGCCCGGACGGACGGCCACCATGCCTCGCTGCGTGGCCGGGAGCAGCTTTCCAGTGCACCCGTCTGGTCCACCGACATCCGGGCCGGTGCTGGGCTCGTGCTGGCCGGCCTGGCCGCGGAGGGGATCACCGAGGTGCACGAGGTGATGCACATCGACCGCGGCTACCCGCATTTCGTCGAGGACCTGCAAAAGCTCGGCGGGAAGATCGAGCGGGTCGGCGATTAGGAGTGCACTGAAAAACCAGACTGCTACGTCGCAAGGTTGTTCCACGCACGCCTGTTGGGTTGATTGGCGGCCCTCCTTCGTCGGTGCAACTCAGTGGCCGGTTCCGACCACTAAGGTGACCGGGTGCGTCTCGTCGTTGCTCGTTGTTCAGTGGACTATGTCGGCCGATTGACGGCCCACCTCGCGCCGGCCATCAGGGTGCTGATGGTCAAGGCCGACGGGTCGGTGCTGGTGCACTCCGACGGCGGCTCCTACAAGCCGCTGAACTGGATGTCGCCGCCGTGCTGGCTGATCGAGGAGCCGGGCACCTGGACGGTGGAGAACAAGGCCGGCGAGCAACTGGTCATCACCCTGGAAGAGGTCCTGCACGACTCACGGCACGAACTCGGTGTCGACCCCGGCCTGGTCAAGGACGGTGTCGAGGCGCACCTGCAGATCCTGCTCGCCGAGCATGTCGCGACCCTGGGGGAGGGCTGGACAATGGTCCGCCGCGAGTTCCCCACTCCGATCGGCCCCGTCGACCTGATGTGTCGGGATGCCGCGGGCGGGAGCGTCGCGGTGGAGATCAAGCGCCGCGGAGACATCGACGGCGTCGAACAATTGACCCGCTATCTGGAACTGCTCAATCGCGATCCGATGATCGCCCCGGTGTCCGGGGTGTTCGCCGCCCAGCAGATCAAGCCGCAGGCCAGGACGTTGGCCGTCGACCGCGGAATCCGCTGCGTGGTGCTGGACTACGACCAGTTGCGCGGCCGGGTGTCCGATGATTTCAAGCTCTTCTGACGCCCTGGTGTGACGGCACGGCCGGGGTGTTCGCCGTGGGCGCACCGCGTCCGGCCGAGACCCACCGGAGCCCTGCACTAGCCTGGGGTTGTCGGGTCCGGTGCGCTCCGCGCCTCCGGGTTCACGATTCAGGTATTTCCACTCAGGTATTTCACCGTGGCGCGAAAGACAAGCGCCGCGAACGACGACGGAGGTTTGGCGTGGACGTCAAGATCGGTGTGACGGACACCGGGCGCGAACTGGTGGTCAGCTCGACATCGAATCCCGACGAGATCGAGGCGCAGATCGCCGAATCGTTGAAGGACCCGCTGGGCACCCTGGTGTTGGAAGACGAGAAGGGACGCCGGGTGATCGTTCCGTCATCGCGGATCGGCTACGTCGAGATCGCCCCGGCAGACGGCCGGAGGGTCGGTTTCAGCTACACCCCCTGACAGAAATTTTCAGGCACCGGCTCGGGTCACGCGGAAATCGCGGGCCCGGGCCGGTTCTGTCACTGCTGGTCCTGCGGGTGCTGGTCCTGCGGGTGCTGGTCTTGCGGGTGCTGGTCCTGCCGCGGGAAGCGGGAAATTCCACGCCACATCAGCGTGGAGAGCAGTTCGATCGCCTCGGCACGCGACACATGCGGTGACTGCTGCATCCAGTAACGGGCACTCACCTGGGACAGCCCCACCATGCCGGAGGCCAGCAGACGGGCCCGTTCGACATCGACCCCGGTATCGGTGGTGATCGTGTCGGTGATCGCCGAAATGCAATGATCCGTGGCCTGGTCGACAATCCGTTCCACTTCGGCCTGCCCGCGCAGGTCCGACTCGAAGATCAGCCGGTACGCCTGGTCGTTGTCGGCCACGAAGCTGAAGTAGGCGGCGACCGCGTTGTCGACCCGTTCATGGTTGTCCGAGGTGGCAGCCAGCGCGGCCCTGACCAGCCGGACCATCTCGGCCGCAGACTCACCCAGCAGTGCGAGATAGAGCTCTAATTTCGACGGGAAGTGTTGGTAGAGAACGGGTTTGCTGACCCCGGCGCGAACCGCGATGTCGTCCATGGCGGCCGCGTGGTAGCCCTGGGTCACGAACACCGTCTTCGCCGCTGCCAGCAGCTGCGTGCGTCGTGCCGACTTGGAAAGCCGCGGGGTCACCCGAGTGGTGGCATCGGTCATGAAGTCGGCAGTCCTTTCGCTAGCGCCCGGGGCCACCTTACGCGGAGCAATGCGGACAATTCACCGACCGGGTTTGATCGGCACCTCGCTGTACCGGCCGTTGAGCACCGCGGCGACGGCCGCCAGCGAGTCCCCGGAGAGGTAGTTCGACTCCTGATGAGTCGCTGCCAGGTCCATTGCGTCATTGGCCGGGCCATTCAACGGCAGGAAAGGCAACTCCGGAAGGTGGGCCGCCGTCACCGTCGATTGCACGTCGATCACCTGGGCACCGAAGTCCGCCGCCGCCGGGTCGGGACCGAACGGCGTCGGCTCGCTCGAGAACGGCCCGATGGAACCCACCAGCCCGGCCAGCAGGTCCGTCTGTCCTCTCGTCACCGCGTCCTGGTCAAAAGCAATGACAAAGGTGTGCTCGGCTGCCAGTTCCGGATAGTCGGCGGCCGTTTCGACGTCGTCGCTCGCGCCCGGCGAGCCGAGCAACACCATGTCGTCGACCCGGGCACCGCGAGCGGACGCAGCTGACACGGTGGTCGCGCCCATCGAGAAGCCAATCGTCACGAATCGTGCGGTCTCCGGTGCCCAGTCGTGGAACTGCTCCAGGTCGCCCGTCAGTAGCGCCCCACCCGCCCGGGCGTTCCCGTCGTCGAGCGCGGCCGCGGCGTTCGCCACCGCGGCCGCCGGGTTCACCGGCACACCGCTCAGCGAGGACAACGGGATGTCGTAGCCGTACCAGGCCACCACCGCCGTCGTCTCGCCCGGCGATTGCTGGTGCGCCGCGTTCCGCAACGCCGCGGCATCGGAGATGCCGTCGGCCATGCTCACCGGGGCGTTGGTCACCCCGGGCGCGAGAACCGCGACGTTGTCCGCCGTGGTGATATCGCCGACGCTGATCGCGGCGCGGCCCTGACTGCCCGGGTTTGCCGACTCGTAGACCAGCAACTGCGCGACGCCGCCTGCGGCGCGGGCCTTGACCAATGCCGCGTTCACGCCCAGCGCCATCGCCATTGTGGCGATGTCGGAGGACTGCAGATCCTGGGCGAGCTTGTCCAGGTTGGCGCCGTCGGCCCCGGCACCGACGATCCCGGCGCCAGCGGTTCCGGCACCGGCGGTTCCGGGACTGCCGGGCCGGCCAGTCTGGGGAGCGGAGGCGGGCGAGCCGGGCACGGTCGCGCCGGCCGTCCGTTGTACCGCCGCGACGCGTTCGACCGGATCCCGTGGATCGGCACGCAGCGATTCGGCCAGTGTTTGCAGTGCGTCGGCGTTTCGCGAGCGGAGGTCCGTCGAGTCGGTGGCACAGCCCGGACACGGCACCGGAGATCTCCAGCATCTTGTGCTGCCCGGTCGCCCAGGCCAGCAGGTCGGTGCCAGGTGGCCAGCCGGCGGCGTGAATCGCGCCGGTTGCGTCCGCCACCGCGGCATTGGCGAGCACCCTTGACCCTCGCAGCGTCGCGACCGCCGCATCCGCAGCCGCCACCTGGGTGCCGATCACGTCCCGGCTGGCCAGACCTGCCTGCTGTTGCTCGTCGATGGCCAGGGCCGGTGCCGGACTCGACCAGCCGCGAGCCAGCATCGGCAGCGCGTCGGCGAGTCGACCGACGCCCTGCCACAGCCGGACCCGAGTACTGGCGGCCATCATGAACAGGTCCTGCAGCGCGTCCACGTCGACGCCGATGAGGTCGTCGAGGATGGGCTGCGGGTCTGCCCAACCGAGTTCGGTTGCAGCCTGCCGAATCGCGATGAAGCTTGCCGATGACGAGGCGGTGACCGGCCGGCTCATCGAGGCGGGCCGATCGTGGACGACTCGGCAGCCTCGAAGGCCGCGGCCACTGTTCGCAATTTGTCGGCGGTGTTGGCGACCACACCGGCGAGCCGACCGGCCGCTTCGACGGCCTGCGGCACGCGGCGATTCGCGGCGGCAACCACCTCCCGGCCCAGTGCGGTGTTGCCCAGGCTGTTGTCGACCAGCCTGCCGCCCGACATGTCGCCGGCCATCCCAGGGTGCAGGGCGGATGACGCGTCATCCAGCACGCATGCCGCCTGCCGGATGAATGTCGTCTCCACCGCTAGGTCCACCGTCATCGACTCCCCCAAATATTCCGATCTCCTGCTCTCGATCCTGGTCGGGGAGCCCCCGATGGTCGACCGACTGCCCGGCAATGTGGACGGAAATCGGACATGAGGACAAACCGTCAGTTCAGCCGGTCGCGTCAACAGGCACCATGGACCGATGACCGCTACCTCCGCCTGGCCGACCCAGGGCCCGCGGGATCGGGACGAACTCGCGGCCTGGACGACCATCGAGCTGTCCGACCAGCAATTGGGCGACGTTCCGTCCCTTGCCGGCCCACCGCCGGACGGATGGACCGAACTGGTCGACGGCCGAGGGGTGCACCTGCGGCGTGCACCCGGGCCTGCGGACGCGACGCCGGTCTGGTTCGTGCACGGACTGGGCGGGGCGTCGACGGACTGGACCCGGCTGAGCGCGGCGCTGGCCCCGACGGCGACCGGCTACAGCCTCGATCTACCCGGCAGCGGTCGCTCCGATCCACCACCGGCCGGCCGGTATTCACCCGGCGCTGACGCTGATCTGTCCGCTGACACCATCAGGCAGGTCACCGGCGGTCCGGTGCATCTCGTCGGCAATTCATACGGCGGCGTGGTGGCAACTCTGCTGGCGGCCAACCATCCCGACCTGGTTCGCACGCTGACCGTCATCTCACCGGCGGTGCCGGACCTGCGGTTGACCAGCGATCGCGGTGCCGATCCCCGGCTCGGCCTGCTGCTCGTTCCCGGCACGGCCACGCTTGCCTACCAACGGTTGGGCTCCGTCTCGCCGGTCGCGCGGGCGCAAGGCATGGGGGAGTTGTGCTTCGGACACCCAGAGTTGATCTCGGACGAAGACCTGCGGGCGGCTGCCGCCGAGCACACCTGGCGGGCGGCGTTGCCCTGGACCTACTCCTCGACGATCGGAACGCTGCGTGGGCTGATGGCCGGCTACCTCCGGCCCGGCTCGTCGTCGTTCGGGGCGGCAGCTTCGCGGGTTCGGGTGCCGACGTTGGTCGTCTGGGGGACCAGGGACCGGCTTGTCGATGTCCGCCTTGCCCGTCGAGCCGCCGCCGCTTATGCACAAGCGGAACTGCTGGTGCTGGCTGAATGCGGGCACGTCGCACAGATGGAGGATCCCTGGTCCACCGCACGCGGGATTCTGGCCCTGTGGCACCGGTCGGCGCGCCAGGAAATCGCTGCCCGAGCCGGGCCTGCACGCCGGGCGCGCCGCACCGGTCGGGTCTCACGCCTATGGCAACCTCGTACCGTGACTTCTTACCCGGCCGAACCGCGCCGTCGGCCGGTCGGCGGGAGCGAACCCACGGCCGATGCCCAACCGGTCCGACGCCAACGACCAAGGCCGGTGGGCGATTCGTCCCTGTGGGACGAGCAGGGTTCACCATCGATCCACGCTGCGGACGCGCGGGCACCGCGGACCAGGCGCACCGCCCCGACCATGCGCGGATCGGCCGATCCACGCCAACCAGGCTGGGGTGAGCCCGGCGTCGCTGAGCCAGGGTCGTCGAGTTCGCGCCGGACGGAGCTGCGACCCGGCGACCGTGCACCGGGCCAACGCGCGGACCAGCGTCGTCGTGCCGAGTCGGAGACCGGTCGGATCGCCGCACCGGTCACCGACCGCGAACGCGCCGCTCGACGCGCGGCCCTGGCCTCTGGAGCGGCGGCTGCGGGCGCCTCCCGATCGTCGTCACACAGCGGTGAATCGGGTCGGCGGCGGCAGCCGTCACCGCGCAGGTTCGGCGGCAGAAATCGTTGGCGCATCGCTGCTGATCCCGGTGCTGGTGATTCTTACCGTTGTGGTGATCTTCCAGTTGGCCAGCGCCCCCGCTGATACTGCCCAGCAGTCCGATCCGCCGGCCGGTGCAACGGCGTTGGTTCCCACGACGTCGGCGGCCCGATTCCCGGCCGCGGCACCCGGAACTGCCGACGATCCTGCCGAGGCCGCGGCGACGGATCAGGCTGCCGCCCCCGGTGCCGTACCGGACCTGACGATCAGGGACGCGGACGGGCACGTGGCGGCCTCGATCGCAGCGGCCGCGTTGCCGGCTGGACCCGATTTCGTCGCAGCGGGAGCCGGTACCTGGCACGTCGTGCCCGGAACCGGCCCCACCCACGGCACCGGTCCGGAGGCCCACACCTACAGCATCGAGGTGGAGGACGGACTGCAGTCGGCCGACCAGGATGCCGCCTTCGCCAGCGCCGTCGACGCCGTCCTGGCCGATCCGCGCTCGTGGATCGGCGGTGGGCAGGTCAGCCTGACCCGGATCGACAGCGGCGACGCCGACTTCCGCATCGCGCTGACCAGTCAGATGACGGTCCGGGCCGGCGACCAATGCGGGTGGGACGTACCGCTGGAGGCATCCTGCTACAACAGTTACGCCGGCCGCGTGTACATCAATGACGCCCGCTGGGTGCGCGGCGCGATGTCGTTCAACGGTGACATCGATTCGTATCGGTCCTACGCCGTGAACCACGAAGTGGGCCATGCCCTGGGGATGCGGCACGAACCATGTCCGGCAACCGGGCAGCCTGCGCCGGTGATGATGCAGCAGTCCTGGAGCACCTCCGACAACGACCTGGCGCTGCTCGATCCGCAGACGATCCCGCCGGACGGAAATGTCTGCGTGGCCAATCCCTATCCGTTCCCTTCCGCCCAGGCAGTCCCCCCGGTCAGTCCGGCGGCGACGGGAGCGGCGGGTTGATGAAGATCGCCCCGGCGACCACCTGGAAGCGTTCATTGCGTTGACACGACCCGGCGTCCCCCCGAACCCAGCTCGGGTAGTCGGGAAGAACCGCGGGTCTGCCGGGGTTAGCTCTGAGGCAGAATCGTTTTGTTTCGTTGACCCTGAAGTGTCAGATGCACGCGCCGGCATGTGCGCGTGCCCAAGGAGAATCCCGTGACGTTGCCCCCGCTGGTGGAACCAGCCGAATCCCTGAGCAAGGCCGAGGTGGAGCGCTACTCGCGTCACCTGATCATCCCGGACGTCGGGATGACCGGTCAGAAGCGAATGAAGAACGCCAAGGTGCTGGTCGTCGGCGCCGGTGGTCTCGGTTCCCCCGCCCTGCTCTACCTGGCGGCCGCCGGGGTCGGCACCCTGGGCATCCTGGACTTCGACACGGTCGACGAGTCCAACCTGCAACGGCAGGTCATCCACGGCCAATCCGACATCGGAAAGTCCAAGGCATTGTCGGCGAAGGAGTCGATCGCCGAGATCAACCCCTATGTGACGGTCAACCTGCACATGGAGCGACTGGACTCCGGTAACGCGCTGGAGATCTTCGAGCCGTACGACCTGATCCTGGACGGCACCGACAACTTCGCGACCCGCTACCTGGTGAACGACGCGTGCGTGCTGCTCGGCAAGCCCTACGTCTGGGGTTCTATCTACCGGTTCGAGGGCCAGGCCAGTGTCTTCTGGGCGAAGCCGACCGGCGGGACCCAGGACGGCGTTCAGTACCGCGACCTGTACCCGGAACCGCCGCCACCCGGAATGGTCCCGTCCTGCGCCGAGGGTGGCGTGCTGGGTGTGCTGTGCGCGTCCATCGGCTCGATCATGGTCACCGAGGCGATCAAGCTGATCACCGGGATCGGCGAGACCTTGCTCGGCCGGCTGATGGTCTACGACGCGCTGGAAATGACCTACCGCACGGTGAAGATTCGCCGGGATCCGGAGGGTGAGCCGATCACCGGACTCATCGACTACGAGGCGTTCTGCGGCTCGATCTCGGACGAGGCGGCCGACGCGGTCAGCGGGCACACCATCTCCGCACGCGACCTGAAGACCAAGATGGACAATGGCGACAACTTCCTGTTGGTCGACGTCCGCGAACAGAACGAGTACGAGATCGTCTCCATTCCGGGGTCGGTGCTGATTCCCAAGGGCGACATCCTCTCCGGCGAGGCCCTGGCGTCGCTGCCGATGGACAAGCAACTGGTGCTGCACTGCAAGTCCGGGGCTCGTTCAGCGGAGGCGCTCGCGGTCCTGCACAAGGCAGGCTTCGCCGACGCGGTGCACGTCGGTGGTGGCGTGCTGGCGTGGGTGAAGCAGGTCGACCCGAGCCTCCCCTCCTACTGACTCGGTTCCGGTCCGGCAAAACGACGCGGGCTGGCGCACGATCCGCGCGGGAGCACGTTCCGCGAGTGATGTCCGGGGTAGCGTCGGCTGGTGATCCGTGGAGAAGCGGCGTCCCCGGCCGGCGGCACGCCGTCCCCGCAACCCGCCGTGCAACCACTTCCGGTCGGACCGTCGTCGCAGCGGCCACCCGAGCATGTGCTGCGGGCGTTCGGCACTTCGGGTACGCCCGAGCGGTTGGACGGCGGCCAGGGCAGGGCGTGGCGGAGCGACAACATCGTCCTCAAGCCGGTCAGCGAACCGGCCGAGGCATCGTGGTTGGCGAACAGCTTCGAGCAGCTGCAGGTTCCGGGTGTCCGGTTGGCCCGACCGGTTCGGTCGTCGGACGGCAGGTGGGTGGTGGCCGGCTGGTGCGCTCAACGGTTCGTCTCGGGCAGTCCGGCTCCGCGCTACGAGGAGATCCTGACCGCTGGGCAGGCGTTGCACGACGCGCTCGCGTTGCTGCCCGAACCACGATTCCTTCGCGGCCGCAGCGACTTGTACAGCTGGGCAGATCGGCTCGCCTGGGGTGACATCGACGATGTCGACGGGCGCACTGGATCCGGGCACGGCGCGAGGCTGTTCGCAGCACTGGCCGATGGCCGCCGTCCGATCCAGGCACGCAGTCAGGTCGTGCACGGCGATCTGTTCGGCAACGTGCTGTTCGCCGGGGACGCGCCGCCAGCCATCGTTGACGTCACCCCGTACTGGCGCCCGCCCGCTTGGGCCGCCGGGGTCATCGTGGTCGACGCCCTCGCCTGGGGTGGGGCGCCGATCGAAGTGCTCGCCGACGGGGACCGCTGGCCCGATTGGCGGCAACTGCTGCGCCGGGCCCTGCTTTTCCGGCTGGCTGTGAGCCTGGCCCATCCGTTGACCCCGCCGAGTCAGCTGGTGACCATGCTGTCCACCGCCGACCGAATTGCCCCACACCTGGACTGACGCCGTACCTGGACCATTCCTCGCCGGACCGCCACCGACCTCGTGCACTTCACCCGAAAAGGGTTGTCGTGCATCGTGTTCAGGCCCAGAATGGCGGTAAGACGTCCGGATCCGTACCGCCATGACCCCAGTCCTCGTCCTCATCGTCCGCGAACTCATCGCTCATCCGGACGAGGTCCATGTCGTTGCAGGCCGGGTGCTCGCAGTCCAGGTCGTCACACTCCAGGTCGTTGCGGCAAGGGTCGTCGCAATCCAGTTCGGATGGCCCGAGCCCGGCGCGGGTGATCCGTTCCAGCTCCTCCGGGCGGACGCCGGCTGACATGATCGCGATCATCAGTTGCGCGAGGCTGTTTCGTGGTTCGGCCAACAGGCAGCGGTCGACGGAGATCTGCGCGAGAGCACCGTCGCCGTGCCGGTAGGCGACCATCGCCAGGACGGAGCACAACCCGGCGGCGAGCGCATCCGGGGTCCAGGTGGCGCAGGCGATCAGCATCGGTAGCCATGGCCGGTCGATTTCGGCAACAGCGCGGATCATCACCGCGTCCCGGACCAGTGCGTCGGTGACCATCACGACCAACGCCGTCGCCACCTCGACGGTCACCTCGCCGGTGGCGCTGACCTGCAGTAACGCTCGTTCCACCAGGTCGTCGACGTCGGCCGGAATGGGTCCGATCCGCAGCACGTGGTCCGTTGGAGCCGGCTCCGCGGCCGGCGCCGGATGAGCGGCGCCGGGACTACCGCCGCCCGAGCCGTCGACCGGGGGACAAGCATTGACGGGCGGGAGCCGACCGGCGGCCGCCTCGTCGATGTGGCGCTGCGCCAATGCCAGCCGGGCGCCGCGTGGACCGGCGATGGACCGACGCAGTTGTTCACGATCGCTGAGCACCGACCGACCGGCCAGGGCGCCCGCGGCGGCGAGTTGTCGCACCTGCGGATCGTTCGCATCGGGCACCGGGACGCCGGGGTGGACTCTCTCCATCGCGGCGTTCAGCGCGGGCCGGACCCGTCCGCCGCGCACCACCATCGCGTCCATCACGTCGACGCCGGCCCGGGCGAGTGCGGACAGCAGGTCGTCGAGCATCGGTGGCCGCCGGCGTGAATCCTGGTAGGAGATCACCACCACCTCGTCGGCATGGTTGCGAGCGTGGTTGGTCAGTTGCTCGGCCATGGCCCGGTCGTGGCCTTTGGCGAGGTCAACTCGGGCGACCGGGCCGACCCGCCGGCGACCCCCGGATACGCACATCAACACGAGGCTGTTCGTGGGATGGAAGCCCAGCATCGACGGCACGACCGCCAGTAGTCCGGCCGGGCCGCTGATTCGGATCGGAGTCACATCATCGGTAGTTGTCATGGGAAGACCGTTGCCCGGCGCCGACTCTCGGTAAATCGGTCGAGTTCCGGATGTGGACGAATATCGGACATGGGGACAATTCGCCTCGGCGAGGTGGACGGGTGTTGGCTACTCGTCGCGCCAGCGATAGGTCTTGAGGTCGACCCGCCCGTCGACGCTGATCACACCCTCCGCGCGGAGGAGCTCGAGCTGCTCGTGAGCCAAGTGCGGCGCCGGTGTCCCGTTAGCGCGCAGTACCCGGTGCCAGGGGTGGGTCTCGTCGGAAAGTTGGGCGAGCACGAAGCCGGCGAGCCGGGGCGAACGGCGACCCGGCGCGGGCAGCGACGTCGCCGTAGGTGGCGACCCTGCCGGCCGGAATGCGGGCGACGACCTCGAGCATCCGCTGGGCCAGATCCATATCCATGTGCACGAGTAAACGCGCTGGGCCCTGGTGCGACGTTCACGCCACCGAAGTCCGGCCGTGGCAGTTGGTGTTGTCCGGCGTTGCACCACCGGTTGCGGCTGCGTCGGTGTGTTCCAGGAGGCACTGTCGGTGACCCGTGGTGGGATCTGGTCATGACTGATTCGGCGGTCGCTTCGACCAGGTTCCGGCTCCGCCGCCCGCTTCGGGCACTCGGGGCGATCGAACCGACCGCGGAGCAGCGCAGGATCATCGACCATGCCGGCGGCCGGTTGCGGGTGTTGGCCGGTCCGGGAACGGGGAAGTCGGCCACCTTGGTCGAGGCTGTCGCCGAGCGCATCTCGGACCGCGGAATTGCACCGGAAGAGATTCTGGTACTGACGTTCTCGCGTCGAGCCGCCGCAGAGTTGACCGAGCAGGATCACCCGCCGGGTCGGTATCACGACCCGTGAACCACTGGTGCGCACGCTGCACGGGTATGCCTACTCGCTGCTGCGCGTCCCAGGCGGTGCGGTCGGGCGAACCGTTGCCACGGTTGCTCGGTGCGGGAGAGTCCGACCAGATGGTGCGCGAACTGCTCGCCGGGCAGCAGGAAAGCGGACGTGGCGGTTGGCCGGAGTCGGTCAGCGTCGCGCTCGGATCGCCGGCGTTCGCGGCCGAGTTGCGGGAGCTGATGCTGCGGACCGCCGAGCGGGGCATATCGCCCCGCCGGTTGGCCGAGTTGGGTCGCCGCCGCCAACGGCCCGAGTGGCAGGCAGCGGCGTTGTTCGCCAGGGAGTACCAGGACGTCTCGGATCTCCGGCAGGGCAGTAGTGGATTGGGGGCGGCCTTGGATCAGGCGGAATTGACCCGCGCCGCACTGGCCCTGTTGGCAGACGATGCGCTGCTGGCCGCCGAGCAGACCCGAATTCGGCGGATCTTCGTCGACGAGTACCAGGACGTTGATCCGGCGCAGGTCAATTTGATCGACCTGCTCGCGTCCGGTGCCGATGAGTTGATCGTGTTCGGTGATCCAGATCAGGCGATCTACGCGTTTCGTGGGTCGGATCCCGGTGCGCTCCGCGACATCGAGGTGGACGCGACGGTGTCGCTGACCGTCTCGCGGCGGTTGGCTCCTGCGGTGTTGGACGCAACAAGACGTGTCGCTGCGCAACTTCCGGGTGTCTTTGCGCACCGCGACCTGGTCGCAGCGCAGCCGGAGTCCACAACTGTCGAGTCCGGCCTTCCGGGCTGCGGGCCAGGTTTTCGTGCGGACCTTGCCGACGCCGGCCCGCGAGGCGGCCTTCACCGCCGATGAGCTACGCCGGGCTCACCTGCAGGACGGTGTTCCGTGGTCGCAGATGGCGGTTCTGGTGCGCTCACCCGTCGCCAGTCTGCCGACGCTCCGGCGGGCGTTCGCCACGGCCGGTGTTCCGCTGGCTGTGTCCGGTCAGGACACCGCACTGACAGCCGATCCGGTTGTCGCCGTACTGCTGAGCGTGCTGCGCTGTGGTCAGTCGCCGGCCGAGCTGACCGGTCAGGTGGCCCTGGAATTGCTGGCCTCGCCCGCCGTCGGCATGGACGGCGAGGCGTTGCGCAGGCTGCGTCGGCAGGTGCGCGTCGTCCACCCGGGTGCGGGCTCGACACCCGATCTGCTGGCCGCACTGTTGGCCGGTGCGCCACTGCCGGAGGGGCTCGTCGGGCGACCTCAGCGGTCCGGTGCTGCGGGTCCGGTCGATGCTCGATGCTGCGCGTGCGGGTGCGGCCGACCCGGCGGCCGAGACCTGTCTGTGGAATGTGTGGCGCCAATCGGGGCTGGAGGAGCCACTGCTCGCGGCGTCGCTGCGCGGCGGCCGGGCCGGTCAGCGCGCCGACAGCACCCTGGACAGCGTGCTCGCGCTGTTCGCGCATGGCGGCCGACCTGGCGGATCGGATGCCGCGTCGCGGGTGTCGATGCATTTCTCGATCTCGTTGAGGGACAACGGATTCCGGGGGATCCGAGCGCAGGCACCGCGCGCTCGGCGGACGCAGTGGCCATTCTGTCGGCGCACGCGGCGAAGGGGCTGGAGTGGGACGTCGTTGCCCTGGTCGGGGTCAGTGAGGGCAGTTGGCCGGTGGTCCGGACGAAGGCGAGCCTGCTGGGCGCCGACGAGGTGCTCGATGCCGCCGCCGGGTTGCCGGTGGCGGTCTTCGACGGATCAGCGGCTCGTGCAGGAGGAGCGTCGTTTGTTCTACGTGGCGGCCACCCGCGCCCGTCGCCGGCTGATTGCCACGGCCGTGTCCGACCAGGACACCATTCCCTCGAGATTCCTGTACGAACTAGCCGGTTCGGTCGACGAGCTCCCCACCGGGTGGCCCGCCGACCTGGACGGATCGCAGCGCCGTGGCCTGCACCTGACCGATCTGATCGCGGACCTGCGCCGGGTGGTGACCGATTCGTCGGTCCCCGATCGAACATCGCGCTTGGCCGCCGCCCAGTTGGCTCGATTGGCCCTCGCCGGGGTCCCTGGCGCACATCCGCGGGACTGGTACGGGCTGGCGGATCGGTCCACCGACGCGCCCCCGGTTCCGGACGGTGCCCCGGTGACCGTTTCTCCCTCGGCGGTCGACAGCCTCACGCTGTGTGCGCTACGCGGCATCCTCGAACGTCGGGGCGCGCGTGGCGGGAGCAGCCAGCAGCAGATTGAAGGAATCGTGGTCCATGCGCTGGTCGATGGGCTGGCGAAAGGGGTGGCCAGGACGGACCTGTTGGCCGAAATGGAGCGTTTCCTGGCCGTACAGACGCAGCTCCCGCCCTGGTTACTCGCCCGCACCCGACGGGCCCTGGAAGCCATGCTGGCGGCGGCGGAGACCTGGATCGCGGACCTGCCGGCCGGCCGCACCCTGGCCGGCTCCGAAGTGCGGCTCGATGTCGTCGTACCCGGTGACGGTATGACCGACGGCTTGGCGCGGTTCCGTCAGGTGCGGTTGGAAGGCCGCGCCGACCGGCTGGATCGGGCAGCAGACGGATCGCTGATCGTGGTCGACTTCAAGACCGGAGCGACCGTGCCGTCGAAGGCTGCGGTGGCCGAAAACGCCCAACTCGCTGTCTATCAGCTGGCACTGGAACTGGGTGCGGCCGATGGGCTCGGCACCGGCGCGCTTGGTCTTTCGGACCCTCTCGGTCGAGGTGGCGACACGCTCGACGAGCCCTATGACGGCGAGCCACCACCGGACGAAGAATTCGACGCCGCTGGGCCGCCCGCGCGGTTGGTGGGTTCAAGCTCGCGCTCTGGTGGCGCCGAGTTGGTCTTCCTGCGTTCCGGCACGCCGAACGTCAGATCACAACCGGCCCTTCCGGTGGAAGCCGCTATGCAGTGGCAGCGCACCGTTCGGAACGCCGCGGAACGATTGGCGTCGTCGGTCAGCCTGGCCCAGGAAAACCGTTACTGCGAAAGGTGTCCCGTCCGGACGAGTTGTCCGTTGCAGCCCGAGGGCCGGCAGGTGACCCGATGATCACTGCCCAGCAACTGGCCGCCGACCTGGGGTTGCCGGCCCCCACCGAGGAACAGGCGGCGATCATTCAGGCGCCGATGGGGCCAGGGTTGGTGGTCGCCGGTGCCGGATCTGGCAAGACGGAAACCATGGCCGCACGCGTCGTTTACCTGGTCGCCACTGGTCAGGTCCGGCCGGATCAGGTGCTCGGGCTCACGTTCACCCGCAAGGCAGCCGCCGCACTGAGTCAGCGGGTCCGGCGCCGATTGCGGATGCTCGGTCACTCCGAACTGGTCAGGTTGCCGGCCGCTGCCGGTGCGAGCGGAGACCCGGAGATTGCGACCTACCACGCTTTCGGTGGCCGGCTCATTGCTGATTTCGGTCCGCTGGCCGGCGTAGAGCCGGCGTCCCGGATCCTGACTCCGACCGGTGCCTGGCAGCTGGCACGCAGCGTGGTCGGCCGGTGGGATGGCGATCTGCACACCGATCTCGGGCCGGACCAGGTCACCGAGCGGTTGTTGGCGATCTCCGGCGCACTCGCCGACCACCTGACCAGTTCCGATGTGTTGTCGGAGGTCTTGGCTGACCTGCTGACGGCGTTGCGCTCGGCCCCGCCGGCACCCCGGCAGCGGGGTGCTCTGCACAGCGCGCTGGCCGACCATGTCAAGCGGCTCCAGGATCGGCAGTGGATCCTGCCGCTCGTGCAGGCCTTTGCCGACGCCAAGCGTGATCGCGGCGTCATCGATTTCTCCGACCAGATGCAGATTGCCGCGACTTTGGCCCTCGGTCATCCGCGGATCGGAGTGACGCTGCGGGACAGATACCGCGTGGTGCTCCTCGACGAGTACCAGGACACCGGTCACGCACAGCGGGTCATCTTGCGCACGCTGTTCGGTGCCGGCTCACCGACTGGTGGTACCGGACATCCGGTGACGGCGGTCGGCGACCCGGTGCAGTCGATCTACTCCTGGCGTGGAGCGTCGGCGTCGAACCTTCCCCGCTTCGTGACGGACTTCCCGGCCGCCTCCGGAGGCGCTGCGCCGACGCGCGCTTTGCTGACCAGTTTTCGGAACCCCGCGGCGGTGCTCGAGCTTGCGAATGCCGTGTCCGCGGAGATCCGAACGGGGCCGTCGGCGCCGGTCCCGGTCGGCGAATTGCGCCCGGCCGATCACGCGCCGACAGGTGAACTGGCCTACGGACTCTTTCCGACAGTGGTCGACGAGGACGCCTGGCTGGCCCGAAACATTGCCCAGCGCTGGAAGGCAGCGATGGACGGACCGGCATCGGCGCCGCCGACGACTGCGGTGCTGCTGCGCCGGCGCAGCGACATGCCGGCCACCGCAGAGGCCCTGCGAGCGGCCGGGCTGCCGGTGGAAGTCGTCGGGCTCGGCGGTCTGCTCGACGAACCCGAAATTGCCGACCTGGTCGCGACTCTGCGGATTCTCGTCGACCCGACCGCAGGTGCGGCGGCCATCCGACTGCTCACCGGAGCCCGGTGGCAGTTGGGTGTCGCGGACCTCGAGGCCCTCGCCCAGCGAGCCAGAACACTCGTCCGGCAGGCTCACCTGCCGGGGCCGGCCGCGGGGACCGGGCGCGACGCGGTGCGGGCAGCCGTGGCGCAGGCACTGTCCGGTGAGGACATCGACTCCTGGTGCTTGGTCGATGCCATTTCCGACCCCGGACCGCCCGGAAACTACTCGCCGGAGGGGCACCGGCGATTGGCAAGATTCGCGGCGCACCTGCGCCGGATGAGGGGGCGGATGGGACAGCCGCTGTCCGATCTCGTCTTCGATATCGAACGGTCCACCGGGCTCGATATCGAGGTCCAACTCGGGTCAACAGGAGGGCGTGCCCATCTCGATGCCTTCGCCGAGGTTGTCGCGGAGGTGGCGGCCACCGGTGCCGGCCCCCGTGAACTCCTCGACTATCTGGATGCCGCGGCGGAACGTGAAGACGGCCTGACCCCCGGGGAGGTACTGGCAACGGCGGGCCGGGTGCAGGTGCTCACAGTGCACGCGGCGAAGGGCCTGGAATGGGAAATCGTCGCCGTGCCACATTTGACCGACGGGGTCTTCCCGATCACCAGGGGGAGTACCTGGCTGGGCGACGCCGCGCAGTTGCCACCGGCAATACGTGGCGACCGAGATGATCTCCCGCAGCTCTCACTACCGGCCGACGGCACCCAAAAGGACGTCGCCGATGCGCTGGCAGCGCATGCAGCGGATTTCGCCCAGTTGCGGCTGACCGAAGAGCGACGACTGCTCTACGTCGCGCTGACCAGAGCCGAGAAGGTACTGCTGTTCTCCGGACACCACTGGGGAGCCAGCACCACGAAGCCCGCTGGGCCCAGCGAATTCCTGGTCGACTGCGCCGCGATCGCGGGCCGTGACACGGAACCCGCTGAGTGGGCGCCGGCTCCGGAGCCGACGGACCGGAATCCGCTGACGGCCGAACCCAGAACCGCCGGCTGGCCCATCGACCCGCTGGGCACGCATCGCGCGGATGTTCGGGCGGGCGCAGATCTTGTGCTGGCAGCCGTCTCCGAGCTCGCCGCCATCGGTGACGACGGGCGCGGTGACGACGGCGCGGTCGGTGACCAGGCGCGCGGTGATGACGGGCGCCGTGACGAGGCGCGCGGTGACGACGGGCGCGGTGACGACGGGCGCGGTGGCGAGGCGCGCGGTGACGAGGCGCCCGGTGGTGCCGAAATGCCCGATGACGGCGCGAGCGATCCGTTCGGCTGGGTCGCTGACGTGACCACCCTGCTGGCCGAGAGGGCCGCCGTGGAGCATCGGTCGGTCGACGTCGAACTGCCAGGAACGCTGTCTGTTTCCGCACTCGTGGAACTCGCCGACGATCCGCAGCGGCTTGCTCGTCGGCTCCGCCGCCCGATACCGCTTGAACCCGCACCGCAGTTACGTCGTGGCACCGAGTTCCATCAATGGCTGGAACGGTTCTTCCGCGGTGAGGCGTTGCTGGACGTTCGGGATCTACCCGGCTCGGGCGACGGATGGGCGGCGAACAATCGCGAGTTCGACGAGCTGAGAGACCAGTTCCTGTCATCGACGTGGGCGAACCGGGTGCCCATCGAGATCGAGGTGCCATTCGCCACCCGGATCGCCGGCCTGGGCTTGCGCGGCCGCGTCGACGCGGTCTTCGCCGATCCGGACGGCGGGCTGACGGTGGTCGACTGGAAGACCGGCCCGCCACCGCCACCGGCCCGCCGGGGGGCGCTGGGTGTTCAGTTGGCCTGTTACCGGCTGGCGATCGCCGAGTTGAGCGGGGTGCCGCTGGCCAGGGTGCGGGCGGCCTTCCACTACATCCCCACCGGTACCACCGTTGCTCCAGCCGACCTGCTCGACGCAGAGGGAATCGGGGAGCTGCTGGCGGGCGCAGTCGCAGAGCCCACTTCGACCGAGCCGACCGCAACCGGGCCGACCGCAACCGGGCCGACCGCAACCGCCCCGCGGGCGAGGCATCCTGCCGCAGCCGTCGACTGACCGGTCAACGTCTCCCGTCAACGTCTCGGTCCCGTCAACGTCTCGGCCCGGTCGATTTCATCCCACCCAAGAATGGCCGGAGCGAGCCGGTTGCAGGCCGCATTGTCCGCTGGGTAGGCACTGTGACGGTTGTCACTTCCGAATTCCTGAGAGCGCTAATCGGTCACAGCGCTCACTTTCGCCCGGCAGCGGCTTCGCGGATTGCGAACCTTACGCAAAGTGCCGACGGGCCGGGCGAGTGACAAGGTCCAAGTGGGTGACATGTGCCCGAATGGACGTTTCTCTCTGCTAGTCTATCGCTCAGCGTGATCGCGACGGGGCAGTATGGGGGGCCGCTATGGCAGGACTTGCCACCGAGCGTGCGCGGGTGGGAGGGGTGATGTCGACCGATGACACAAGGATTCTGGTAGTCGACGATCACCGGTCGTTTGCCGATCTGCTTGCCGCTTCGCTCAACATTGTTCCGGGTATGACGTGTGTGGGCACTGCATCGTCGGCCTCCGAGGGAATCGCTCGCGCTGCCGAGCTGCAGCCCGACGTCGTCGTCATGGACATTGAGATGCCCAAACAGGACGGGCTGCAGGCGACCCGCCGGATCAGGGACGTCGCGCCGGACGCCGTCATCGCCGTGGTCACCGGGCACGGCGACGCCGAGTGGATCTCCCGCGCGGCGCAGGCCGGTGCTTCAGCTTTCATTCCCAAGGGCGGCTCGCTGCTCGAGATGATCGACATGCTGCAGCGGGTGCGGCCTGGCCAAATGATCGTTGCGCCGTCCGCCTTCACCCTCGAACCAGCACGGAACAGCCAACCGTCACGCGAACCCGCACCGGTACTGACTCCGCGGGAACTGGAAGTACTCACCCTGCTGGGCAAGGGCGTACCGCTCAACGCCATCGGCCAGATACTCGGAATCAGCCTGCACACCTGCCGGGGCTACGTGAAGTCACTGCACAACAAACTCGGTGTCTCCAGCCAGTTGGAGGCTGTCATCAAGGCACAGAACCTCGGACTCATCGGTTCCAGTTGATGTCAGGTCGCCGGGGACGCCACTTGAAACGAGTCGGCGTCCGCCGAGAATTGATCTTCTTTTACGGTGCGGCGCTGCTGGCGCTCATTGCCGTGTCGATCGGTGCCTTGGCCGCCAGCCGAAGTGTGGCCAGGACCGAAGCGCTGAAAGACGCCGAGCGAATCACCTCGCGGTTGGCCAACATTCTGGTCGGACCGATTCTCAACGATGCGTTGAGCGGCGATGCACGGGCCATGCAGGAACTTGATCGGACCATCGACAGCCGGATGGCGGACGGCTATCTCACCGAGGTGACCATCTGGGATGGTGACGGCCGCGTGGTCTATGCGGACGAGGCCGACGAGATCGGCCAACAACTCGAGCCGCCGGCCGAGGTAACCGCCGCGATCGACAATGGTGTGATCAGCTCGGCTTTCGAGGACCAACCGGAGGCGACCGACGTCGAGTTCGACCCCGACAGTCCTGGCTTCGTCGAGGTCTATGTGCCGTTCGGCGCGCCAGATCAGGCCAAATACGCCTTCGAGGCTTATTACGACTATGCACGCGTCGATTCCGCTGCAGACTCTCTGCTCTGGCAGTTGGTGCCGTTGGTGCTGATTCCGTTGTTGTTGCTGCAGTTCATCCAATCGCCGATCCCGGTTTCCCTTGCCCGTCGAGTTCGTCGTCACGACGAAGAGCGGTCCGCGTTGCTGGAGAGAACTCTTGCGGTGTCGGACAAGGAGCGGGCGCGGGTGGCGGCCGATCTGCATGACGGTCCGATTCAGGATCTTGCCGGTGTCACCTACGCCCTGGACGCGGTGTCGTTGACGGTGATGAACGAACATCGGCCGCTGATGCGCGATGTCCAGGACACGGTCACGCACGCAGTCAGATCCCTGCGCAAACTGATGATCGACCTCTACCCGCCCGATCTGAGTACCGATCAGCTGGCGTCGACCATCGCCAATCTCGCGGGTCCGTTGCGGGACCGCGATATCGACGTGCAGATCGACGTGCAACCGCTGCCCGACCTCGGCAATGACACGGTGACAACGATCTACCGCGTCGCCCGCGAGGCAATTGTCAACATCGTCGAACACTCGGGCGCCGGGCAGGTCCGGATCAGCCTGCGGGTCCCTGACAAGGACGACGCCGATGGCTCCGCGGTGACCTCGGGGTTTGACGGCGGGGCGGTGCAGTTGATCGTCGCTGACGACGGCGTGGGGCTCGACACCGCCAGGATCAATCGGCGAGAAGAGGGCCATCTCGGACTTCGGCTGCTCATCGACCGGGTCGAAGACCTCGGTGGGGTCTTCACCCTGACCTCTCCGCCCTCCGGCGGAACGACCGTCTGCGCCGTCCTGCCGATCACCGGGCAATTGACCGACTCCTGACCGTTACCGGTTGACCTAGTCAATTTTGGGGGTACGCCTCCACCCAGTCCGCGGCTGGATGACCTGGCCCATGTCGTTCACCCTCGATGGAGTACAACCCGTCCCCGAAAGTTTGGGGATGGCCAACTCTCTGGAGCGACGATGAGCGAACGCGAGCAACGGTTTTCACCGGCTGACAACGTTGGACAGGGCAACCTTCGCGCCGACCGAATTGGACGTCATTCCTGGCGCCGGACGCGGCGTGCACTCACCATTGCGCTGGCCATCGTCGGATCCGTTGTGCTGGTGACGAACTCGATCGCCGCGACCCAGGTGACGGTCAAGAATCCCGGTGGTCTCACGGCTTCCGGTCCGGTCAACGCCGAGTACGGATTTCCGTCCTGGTATTCGGACAGTGCCGGCGTGCGCTTGGAACCCTGTCTCGACGGCGACAACCCGCTGTGCGGATTCCTGCCGGGTGACCTCCCGGACGCAAATTCCCCGATTGCCTTCCCGGACAACTTTCCGGAGGAGTTCTTCTACCACCTGGTGTCCGGGAACCTCACCCTGCCGAACGGCGGAAAAGCGGTTCTGACACTCGGGTTGGAGGCGGCGTTCGCCCAGGGCCCGGCCGCCCAGGGCGACCAGGTGGTCTTCGCCCGCACCAGGGTGGTGGTCAAGGGTGGTCCCGCCAACACGACATTGACCTTCAAGCACCCCTTCGGTGAATTGACCATCGATACGGACGGCACCGGTGCCGGTCGCCTGGTGCAGGACATCTCCCCGGCCGTGGGGAACTTCAACGCGGCCCTGGCCGGCAACTTCGGACCGTTCCTGAAGTGGGACCCGACCGTCCTGCCGGCAGCGCCGGCAGGCTACGTCGGCGACCCTGGCATCGCGCACAAGGTAGTCGGCGGAAAGAACGGCTACAACGCGTTCTCGGTGACCGGCGGTGGGATCACCGTGGAAACGACGGATTTCACCATCCAGGGCAAGATCGCCACCAACACGGGTGTGACGGGTGACTACGCCATCGTCAACAATGGTTTCCTCGACGTCTTCGCGACCAGCCGTGGCGAGTCGTTGCAGGTCGACGGCGTTGCCGGCGCGTATGTGACGACACCGCTCGAACATGACGCAGGCACTGAGCGGCAGTACGCCCGGATCGAATTGATCAACGGCGCGGTCCCGACGTCGGTCACCGTTCGCAACCTCGGTGACAAGCCGGCCAGTACGGCGGTCATCAAGGTCGCCGATCTCACCGTCAACGAGGCGACCTACGACGGCGTCATTCTCCGGGTCGGTGCCACCGGAACGTCCAGTGCCAGCTACCCGATCACCGTTGCCGGCGTCGGGTCCCTGCCGGATTCGCATGCCGTTGATTTCCCGCTGGTCGCTCCGCCGGCCTTCATCCGCGCTCAGTCGGCCAGCGGCGCGGTGGTGACCTTCCCGGTGACAGTGATCCGCGGTGGCGCCTCCGATCCCGCGCTTCCGCCACTGGTCCCCGAACCGTCCCCGGGCCCGATCACCGACACTTCACCCAACAACCCGCCGGCCGGACCGGTCGCCGTGATCACTGCCGTCGCCCCGACGGTCCGTGGGGCGACCGTCACCCTGGACGGCAGCACGTCAACCGGTGCGGCGACCTACCGCTGGACCCAGGTCGGCGGACCAGCGGTCGCCATCACCGGCGCCACCACCGCCAAACCGACGGTGACGGTGCCGTACTTCACCACCACAACTGCGACCGCGCCGGCAACAGCCAGCGCCGACAAGCTGACCTTCCAGCTCGTCGTGACGAACTCCGCAGGCGTTGCCAGTACACCGACCGCGGTCGACGTCGCCATCCAGGCGGACACGCTGACGGTGACGGCGAACCGGCACAAGCTCGGCACCGAACTACGGCTGGAAGGCACATCGCTGATCGGGGGAGCCGCCGGAGTCCGGACACCGGCGACGTCCGTTGTCATCTGGAACATGGCGAACCCGGCAGCGCCGGTCAAGCTGGGCACGGCACCGGTCGACACCCTCGGGGCCTGGTCACTGCGGTTGAAGCCCGGACCGACCGCTCAGGTGACCACCGTGCTGATCCAGTCGACGCGGGGCGGTACTGCCACCACCGCGCTCACCACCAAGTAGGCGGCTGCGCACCGGGGGATCCGCCACAGCGAGTTCCCCCGGTCCGCAGCGAAGTCACCAGCGGTTCATGACAGATCCCCCCGAAATTGGGTGGGTGAGAACACCTTTAGTCGGGGTACCGCGATCATCGGCCGTATCACATCATTGATGCAACAAACTTATTCACAAAGCCAGTGCAAGACATTACTGCGAGAAATCAGTGCAACCGCGTCATTACAAACTGCTCCGTCGATCAGGGGAATGCCATGAGTCTGTCGCGTCGAGATATGTTCAAGCTGGGTGCCCTTGGTACAGTCGGCCTTGCCGGTCTGGCGATTCCGTTCGGCCACACGGTCAATGGCGCAAGTGCGAGCCAGTTGCCCGCCAACAAGCTCCCCAAGCCATATCAGACACAATTTGCTCGCCTCGAAGTTCTGGCGCCGTTCTCCCGGTCGGTCGACGACCAGGGTCCCGTCGACTACTACGACATCACCGCGAAGCCGGGTGCCGTCGGGATTGTGCCCGGCATGATGACGCCGGTACTCGGCTACAACGGCACGGTGCCGGCGCAGCGAATCGACGTGGAGCAGGGCACCCGCATCGTGATGACGATGCGCAACAAATTGCCGCTGACGCATCCGACATTCGGAACACCGATGCCGATTTCCACGCATTTGCACGGCTCGGCATCGTTGCCGCAATATGACGGTTACGCCAGCGACGTCACGGCACCGGGGCAGAAAAAGTACTATCACTACCCTAATTTCCAGCCCGCCCGCACGTTGTGGTATCACGACCACGGCGTGCACTACACCGCGCAGAACGCCTACTCGGGCCTCGCCTCCCAGTATCACCTGCACGACCCGATGGAGCGCGCGCTGCTTCCGCAGGGCGAATTCGATGTCGCAATCACGTTGTCCGACATGATGTTCGCCGCGAACGGTGGCCAGCTTTACGACGACCGCTCGCATTCCGGGCTGTGGGGGGACGTCGTCCTGGTCAATGGCCGACCGTGGCCGGTCATGAAGGTGAAGAAGCGCATTTACCGCTTCCGTTTCCTGAACGCCTCCATTTCGCGGTCCTATCGGCCGGTGACCTCGCCGGCGGCGCCCATGTATGTCGTGGCGACCGACGGCGGCCTGATGCCGAAGTCACAGAACGTCAGCCAATGGCGGCACGGCAGTGCCGAGCGGTACGAGGTATTGATCGACTTCTCGAAGTTCAAGGCCGGGCAGCGGATTCTGCTGAACAACCTGTCGAACCCGAACAATCGCGATTTCGACAATACCAACAAGATCATGGCATTTGACGTCGTCGACGACGCCTTCGACAAGAACGATCCCACCGCGCTGGTGATCCCGCAGGCGCTGAACCCCTCGGTCGACGTCATGGGCCTGACGGAAACCAAGGGAATGAAGATCCGAAATATCCGGGTACAACATGACGACACGACCAACGAGTGGAACCTGAACGGCGAGACCTGGCATAACGTGGTTGATTCCGGATACAAGTCGGTCCTGGCCAATCCGGGCCTCGGCGACACCGAGGTCTGGGAGATCGAGAACAAGTCGGGTGGTTGGTTCCACCCGGTGCATATTCACCTCATCGACTTCAAGGTTCTTTCCCGCAATGGCAAGGCGCCATTTGCCTGGGAGCTCGGGCCGAAGGACGTGGTGTATGTCGGCGAGGGTGAAAAGGTCCGGCTTATCATGAAATTCGGCCCGCATCGCGGCAAGTACATGGTGCACTGCCACAATTTGCCGCACGAGGACCACGACATGATGCACCAGTTCAGCGTGGGCCTGAAGCCGGACGACGTTGACGAGAACGACCCGATCTGGGCCGATCCGGCCAGTGATGACTCAGGGAACTGAGCGGGCGCACGGCATGGTGCACGTCGACACCCGGGTCGCACTCGGCGCGCCCACCCGCCGCGTGCCGACCTCGCGGGTCGTCGTCCTGGGTGTTGTGCTCGCCGGGTGGCTCGGCATCTTGTTGGCGCGGCGGTGGACCGGCACCGAGTACACACCGGCGCCGCTCGGGTTGCCCGATTCCGGACTGCTGACCTCTGTCGCCCTGCCACTGTCCCGCTACCTGCAGGAAATCGCCGGGGTGGCCGTTGTCGGGCTGTTGTTCCTGCGCTGCATTGCGCCCGGCAAGCCGGGACCCGGCGGGCAACATTTGCTCGAGATGGCGACCCGCTGGGCCTGGCTCGCGGTGGCCGGCACCATCGCCTGGATCGTGGCGACCGCGTCGGATCTGACCGGTGTGCCGATCTTCGCGCTCGTCGGGAGGGTCGATCTCGTGTGGGCGGTCGCCGCGACGGATCGCGTACTCGCGCAGATCGCCACCCTCTGGGTCACTCTGGCGATCGCCTTGTTCGCTGCCCGCCTGCGCGGATCGGCGGCCCACGTGCTGGCCCTGCTGCTGGCAACGGCCGCATTGCTGCCCAGCGCGCTGAACGGGCACGCCGGCCACCACGAGTCGCCGGTCGTCGCGGTCGGTGCGCTGGCCGTCCATCTGGTCGCGGCAGCCATCTGGGTCGGCGGTCTGCTGGCACTGGTGGTGCACCTGCGTCACTTCCCCGAACAGTTGCGGGTGGTCCTGCCGCGGTTCAGTACTGCTGCGTTGCTCTGCGTCGTCGCGGTTGGGTTGTCCGGCATCGTGGAAAGCGTTGTGACGCTGCAGGTCTGGAGTGCACTGTGGAGCACCGACCGGGGCGCCCTGATCATCGCCAAGACGGTCGCCTTCGCTGTACTGGCCGCCATCGGTTCCATCCATCGGCAAAAGACCCTCGGCCCAGCCGCGAGCGGACGATCCCTGCCGTTGCTCGGGCTGGCCGCCGGCGAGCTGATCGTCATGGCGGCGACCGTCGGGATTGCCGTCGTGTTGTCCAGCACCGCCTTCGGATGAGTCCCGCGTAGTCACCGTAAGACCGTCAACCGTCCATGCTGGCGGTCGGTCCCGATGGTCGGCGGCAGCTTCCGGTCGGGTTTGTAGGCTGAACGCGATGACGTCCCTGCCGAACCTGACCCGTGCCGTCGTGCTGCGCGGACGCCCGCTCCCGACCGACCGGGCCGCGGTCATGGCCATCGTCAACCGCACTCCGGATTCCTTCTATCGACGCCGGCGCGACCTACGACGAGGACGCCGCGCTCGAGGCGGTCCAGCGCGCGGTGGACGAGGGCGCGGACATCGTCGACATCGGCGGGGTCAAGGCCGGCGTCGGGCGCGATGTCGACGTCACCGAGGAGACGCAGCGGGTGGTGCCGTTCATCGCCCGGGTGCGGGATCTTTTTCCTGATCTGGTGATCAGCGTCGACACCTGGCGGTCTCCGGTCGCGGTGGCGGCCTGCGAGGCCGGCGCGGATCTGATCAACGACACCTGGGCCGGCGCCGACCCAGGGTTGGCCGCAGGTGGCCGCCCGGTTCGGGGCCGGCATCGTCTGCTCGCACACCGGTGGCGCCGCGCCGCGGACCAATCCGCACCGGGTGGCGTATCGCGACGTCGTCGCGGCGGTGATCGCGGAGACAACGGCGGCGGCGGCCAGGATGGTGGCGGCCGGGGTGCCCGCGGAGGGTGTGCTGATCGACCCGACCCACGATTTCGGCAAGAACACCTGGCACGGTCTCGAACTCGTGCACCGGACGTCGGAATTGGTGGCGACCGGCTGGCCGGTGCTGATGGCGCTGTCGAACAAGGACTTCGTCGGGGAGACCCTCGACCTGCCGGTCGACCAGCGGCTCGAAGGAACGCTGGCCGCCACTGCGATCGCCGCCTGGCAGGGAGCCGCCGTCTTCCGCGCGCACCAGGTCCGGCCGACCCGCCGGGTGGTCGAGATGGCGGCGGCCATCCGCGGCACCCGGGCGCCGCTGGCGGCGCGCCGCGGATTGGTCTGACCTCCCCGCTCGCCCGCCGCCACCCGCCCGCCGGGTCGGTCCGACGGGGCTGTCGGTGGGCCGTGGCACGATCATCTGGTGACGACAGTTCTGCAGTATCTGGTGATCGCCGCCGTGATCGGTCTGGTGGTGTTCGGCCTGGCGGTGTTCGTGTTCGGCCGGGGTGAGCAGCTGGCGCCGCTGTCGCCCCGTAGCTCGCCGACCGAGCTACCGGAGAACGAGATGGCGGCGCAGGACGTGCGGAAGGTCAGGTTCGCCATGGCGCTGCGCGGTTACCGGATGAGCGATGTCGACTGGGCGCTGGAACGGATGGCCGACGAGATCGATCGGCTGCGGGCCGAGGTCGACGCGTTGACCGGGTCATCCGGGGCCGATGACGGCCCGGACCAAGATCACCCGATGTGCGACCAGAGATCAGCACCCGAGCCGGTCTTCGCCGGAGTCCCGACATCCGGCGGCCGGCATCAGCAGCCCCAGACCGCCCGCCGGTCCAGACCAGAAAGACACCCATGACCGTGCGGGTTGAAGCTTCCATCGACGTGGCGATCGCTCCGATGATGGCGTTCGCGGCCGTTGTCGACCTGCCGTCGCAGGAGAGAGTGGATCATGCTGACCAAGCTGTACCCGATCGAGGGCGAGGTATCAATGCCCGAGGTCGGCTCCCGGATGGTGGCTTTCACCGGTATTGCCGGCGTCGGGTTTCCTGGACACCATGGTGGTGTCCGAGTACGACCCACCATGGCGATGGGTCACCGACCACGACGGCGACCTGCTGCGCGGTGTCGGGATCATGCGAGGTCGAGCCGCTCCCCACCGGGTCCCGGATTCACCTGGGCGAACGAACTGGAACTGCCGTTCGGCGTCGTTCGGTCAGGTTGGTTGGTCGTTGGTCAGGCCGATCGCCCGGTTCGTGCTGCGGCGTCTCGCTGCGCCGGCTGGCCAGGAAACTCGTCAGTGGCGAACTTCCGCTGTCGACGCGGTCCGAGGTGACGTCGGGGTGACCGCCGGCGTCGAGAATGTTGCTGGACCAGCATCGGTCACCGTCGGCCCGGACAACCTGGCCAGGTGCTGGTGGGGGGCAGCGCGCCGGAGTACCTGGACTACCACGACGACGAGTGGGGTCGGCCGCTGCACGGGGACAACGCGCTGTACGAGCGGCTGTGCCTGGAGGCGTTCCAGTCCGGTCTGAGCTGGCTCACCATCCTGCGCAAGCGCCCGTCCTTCCGTCGGGCCTTCGACGGATTCGTCATCGAGCGGGTTGCCACCTTCGGTCCACGATGACGTCGACCGGCTGCTGGCCGACGCCTCCATCGTGCGGAATCGGGCGAAGATCGAGGCGTCGATCAACAACGCCAGGGTCGCCGCTGACCTCGACACCGGCCTGGACGACCTGCTCTGGTCCTTCGCGCCCGCCACGCCGCGCCCGAGGCCGGCCAGCCTTGGGGGATCTACCGGCCATCACGGCGGAATCGACGGCGATGGCCAAGGAGCTCAAGCGCCGGGGTTTCAAGTTCGTCGGCCCGACCACCGCCTACGCGCTGATGCAGGCCACCGGCATGGTCGACGACCACGTGGTGGATTGCTGGCGGGCGAAGGTGGCCGGCTGACGAGCCTGCCGACGGTCGCCGAACGCTGCGGTGGCCCGACGATGCCCTGGCCCATCGCTGCGGGACGGGCTACCGATGTGTGGCGGAGAGCCCTCGTTTGCCCCGCGGCCGCAGCACCGGCGTGGCCGGCTCCGCAGTCGGACTGGCCGGCTCGGCCGTCGGGGACGCGTCGGGCTGGGTGGCCGGGGTGGCCGCATCGGCCGGAATGGCGCTGGCGCCGGTGGTGTCGTCGCTACCGGCGGCCGCTGCAGCCGGGTCTGCTGCAGCACCTGGGTCTTCCTCGTCCGCGCCAGCAATGTTGATCACGGCGACGCCGGATTCCAGGTCGATCCGCAGGTCGCCGTCGCGGGCGTTGCCCTCTTCCTCGCGACGAGCGGCCTTGGCCTGCCGTTCCTCGAGTTCGTGGCGCATGCCGGGGTTGAACAGCGCCCCAAGTTCACCCATCGGTCCCACCAGTTCAGGCTACGGCAACACACTCCGGTTCAGCCGGTGACTCCAGGTTCCTTCAGCTCCCGGTGAACTGAGCCGGCCGCTTCTCCACGAAGGCCTGGATGGCCTCGCGGTGGTCGGCGGAGGCGAAACAGTCCGACTGCGCCCGATCCTCGAAGGCGAGCGTTGACGCGAGGTCCGCCGAGGCTCCGTGGTGCAGGGACGCCTTGATCCAGCCGTAGGCCTTGGTCGGACCGGCGGCCAGCCGCGCGGCGGTCCCGCGCACGGTGGCTGCGAGTTCGTCATCGTCGACCACCATGTCGACCATCCCGATCCGCAGCGCCTCATCGGCGTCGACCTTTTCGCCGAGCAGCATCATTCTCGAGGCCCTGCCCTGGCCGATCAGTCGGGGCAGCAGGAACGAGGAACCGCTGTCCGCGGACAGCCCGACACCGGCGAAGGCCATCGAGAACGTTGCCGCGCGCCCGACGATACGCAGGTCGCAGGCGAAGGCCAGTCCGGCGCCGGCCCCGGCGGCCACCCCGTTCACCGCGGCGATCACCGGCTTGGGCATCCCGGTGATCGCGACGATCAGCGGGTTGTAGAACTCGGTCACGGTGGTGGCGACCCGCGGGTCGTCGGCGGTGACCAGGGCGAGGTGCTCCTTGAGATCCTGACCGGCGCAGAACGCCCGGCCGGCGCCGGTGATCACCACGGCCCGCACCGATGGCTCGGCGGCAGCGGCAGCCAGCGCGGCCAGCAGCGCGGACTTCAGTTCGAGGTTGAACGAGTTGAAGGCGCGCGGTCGGTTCAACGTCAGCGTGCGAACGCCGTCCGAGTCGATCGCCAGCACCGCAGGCTCCGCCGCGACAGCTGCCGGGGACGGCTGGTCGGTCGATGTCACGTCGCTCATCTCCTGGTTTTTCGCCCGTCATCACATCATGTCCTGGTTTCGGCCTGGGCCGCAGCGGCCGTCCCGTGCCGACCCCGCGAATGGTCCTGCGGCCCCGGTGGTGACGAGGCGGATCGCCCGGGATCGCACCTGGTTTCTGACATAGGCCTGTCATGAGGGAGAATGGACCGTCCGCGGTGACCGCGGGACGAACGTTGGACGGGAACCGCCGTCCGCGGAGCAGATTCACGTGAGTTCTGGAGGGAGTCGCACATGGCGGCCATGAAGCCCCGCACCGGGGATGGTCCTCTCGAAGTGACCAAGGAGGGCCGCGGGATCGTCATGCGTGTTCCGCTGGAAGGCGGTGGACGACTGGTGGTGGAGATCTCCGCCGACGAGGCCTCCGCATTGGGTGACGCGCTGAAGGCGGTCGTCGTCCCGAAATAGCGACAAGCCCGAGCACATCCGGCGACCGCCCGGGGTCCCGATCCGTCAACGGACCGGAACCCCGGGCGGTTCCGCTGCCGGTACCGCTACCGGTCAGCCCAGCACCGACCGGTACAGCTCGACCGTCTGCTCGGCGATCGCGGTCCAGGAGAACTCCTCGATCGTCCGCGCCCGACCGGCCGCACCGTAGGCCGTGGCCCGGGCGGGATCGCGGACCAGATCGTTGACCGCGGTGGCGATGGATCGCTCGAATCCGGTCCGTCGGCCGCGTCGTAATGCACCAGCAGCCCGGTCTCGCCGTTGTTGACCACCTCGGGAATGCCGCCGACGTCGCTGGCGACCACCGCTGCGCCGCAGGCCATTGCCTCGAGATTGACGATGCCGAGTGGTTCGTAGACCGACGGGCAGACGAACACCGTCGACGCGGACAGCACCTGCTTGACCTCGGGCAGGGTGAGCATTCCGTCGAACCAGAAGACACCCGGCCGCTGCGCCTGCAGCTCGGCGATGGCGGCCGCGGTCTCGGCCGCGATCTCCGGGGTGTCCGGCGCGCCGGCGCAGAGCACCAGCTGCACACCGGGATCGAAGTGGTGGGTCGCGGCCACCAGGTGCCCGACGCCCTTCTGCCGGGTGATCCGGCCGACGAACGACGCGATCGGCGTGTTCAGGTCGACGCCCTTGTCGGTCAGCACCGAGCGTTCGCTGGTCGGCTGGTAGATCTCGGTGTCGATGCCGTTGCGGATGACGTGCACCTTCGCCGGGTCGAGCGCCGGGTAGCTCTCCAGAATGCCGGACTTCATCCCGGTGGACACCGAGATGATCGCGTCTGCGGCCTCGTAGGCGGTCTTCTCCGCCCAGGACGACAGCCGGTAGCCGCCGCCGAGCTGCTCGGCCTTCCACGGCCGGTGCGGCTCCAGCGAGTGCGCGGTGATGACGTGCGGGATGTCGTACAGCAGCTTGCCGATGTGCCCGGCCATGTTCGCGTACCAGGTGTGCGAGTGCAGCAGTTCGACGTTGCCGGTCGCGGCGACCATCGACAGGTCGACCGACAGCGTCGTCAGCGCGGCGTTCGCGCCGGCCAGCGCGGGATCGGGCCGGTGGCCCTGGCCGCCGGGCCGGTCGTCGCCGAAGCAATGCACGTCGACATCGATCAGCTTGCGGAGCTCGCGGACCAGGTATTCGACATGCACCCCGGCGCCTCCGTAGACGTCCGGCGGGAACTCTCGGGTCAGGATCGCGGTATGCACGACGGCAATCTATCCAGCCCGCCCCAGTCGCGCAGGGTGGGGCCGCAGCCTGGGTCACAGGGTGCGGGCTCCGGTGGACGCACCGGTCCGGCACCCCGGCGAAACCGATCAATCGACGAAGGGGCCGAACGGGTGCGTCCCCACGCGCGAAAGCCGCGAGTCGGCCGCTAGGGTCAGCGCCATGGCCAAGCCCAAGGTCCTCGGGATCGTATTAGCAGGCGGCGAAGGAAAACGGCTGTGGCCGTTGACGGCTGACCGCGCAAAACCAGCCGTTCCGTTCGGCGGAAACTTCAGACTTGTCGACTTCGTGCTGTCCAATCTGGTCAATGCCGGATACCTCAAGATCTGCGTGCTGACGCAGTACAAGTCGCACTCGCTGGACCGGCACATCACCACCACGTGGCGGATGAGCCAGATGCTCAGCAACTACATCACTCCGGTGCCCGCGCAGCAGCGGCTCGGCCCCCGCTGGTACACCGGCAGCGCGGACGCGATCCTGCAGTCGCTGAACCTCGTGTATGACGAGAAGCCGGACTACCTGGTCGTTTTCGGCGCCGATCACGTGTACCGGATGGATCCGTCGCAGATGGTCGCCGATCACATCGAGACCGGCGCCGAGGCCACCGTGGCCGGCATCCGGGTGCCGCGGCGGGAGGCGACCGCGTTCGGCGTGATCAAGGCCGACGACGGACGGCAGCAAGATCGCCGAGTTCATGGAGAAGCCGGCGGATCCGCCGTCGGTGCCGGACGATCCGGATGTCGCCTACGCGTCGATGGGCAACTACGTCTTCAGCACCGAGGCGCTGATCGAGGCGCTGAAGATCGACGCTGCCGACGAATCGTCCATTCACGACATGGGCGGCAACATCATCCCGTACTTCGTGAACCGGGGGACTGCGCACGTCTACGACTTCGACCGCAACGTGGTGCCCGGCGCGACCGATCGGGACCGCGGCTACTGGCGGGACGTCGGCACGCTGGACGCCTACATGGACGCCCACATGGATCTGGTGTCGCTCGAGCCGATCTTCAATCTGTACAACCGGGACTGGCCGATCCTGAGCTTCCCGTCGACTCTGCCGCCGGCGAAGTTCGTCGAGAACGGCACCGCCCGGGACTCGATGATCGGCAGCGGCACCATCATTTCCGGTGCCACCGTCACCGGTTCGGTGGTGTCCGATGACGTCCGGATCGGCACCGGCAGCCGGGTCGAGGGTTCGGTGATCCTGCCTGGTGTGCGGATCGGCCAGAACTGCGTTGTTCGGCACTCCATCCTGGACAAGAACGTCGTCGTCCCGGACGGCGCGAAGGTCGGCGTCGATGTCGATCTGGACAGCGATCTCTACACCGTCAGCCCCGGCGGCATCACCGTCGTCGGTAAGGGCGTCACCATCGGCAAGTAGCACCCGACAGGCACCCATGTCGCACCAACTGCAGAAATCGCCCGGGCGCTGAGTACCATCGCCGCCGGGCGTTTCCTGTCGCTCGACCGATCAGCCGCCCGGATGCGCGGTCCTGGTGGGGCAGCCCTGGGTGATGAAAATCGGGTCGTACTCGAAGTGCCAGGTCTCGTTGTCGTAGGTCCGGCAGAAGCCCGATGGACGCCGCCGGTCTGCTCCAGCCAGTTGTGCCCGGCAAGGGGCTGCACGTCGATCGCCAAGCCGAGTACATGCGCCGACTTCTCCGGGGACAGCACGTACTGGTCCGCCATCGCCTGCCCGTACTGGTCGACGTAGTCGTCGTAGGTTGCCTGCTGTTGGGTCCGGCTGCGCTTGCCGTCGTCCAGACACAGGGTGACCCCGGCGGCCGTCGCCTTCGCGACGGCGTCCTGCCAGGCAGCGAGCGACCTCCGGCTGCAAGCCGGTCGGCTGCTCGTCGACGTACTGCCGTCGGTCGGGCAAGGCGGGCCGTGTCGTCGCCAGGGGCGTCCAGATCGGCGGTGGTCCTGGCCGCGTCGATGGCTGCGTCGTGCTCGGCGGCCACCGCGGCCGGGTCGCCCGTCGCCCCCTGCTGCCGCCTGCGCTGCCTGGGATTGCTGGGCCGCTTGGGATTGCTGGGCGGCCTGAGCGGCGGCGGCCATCGCGGCCGCGGCAGCGGCCCGGGCGGCCTCGGCAGCAGCGGCCGCCGCGGCGACCGATGAGGCGGCTGCCGCGGATGAGGACTGCGCGACGAGGACGCCGAGACGGCGGAGGACAACGCGGCGGCCGCCGATGACGACGACGCCTGCCGCCGCCAGCTCGGGCGTCATCGGAACCGCTGCAGCCGGCGGCAACCGCAAGGACGACAACCGCGAGACCGGCCGGCGATCAGCCGGGCCCGGGTTGCGCCGAGCCGTGCTCAACCGCGTTTGACCGCTGCCAGCAGTCCATCACCCAGCGGGATCATCACTGCGGACAACGTCTCGTCGTCACGAACCAGCCGGCCGGCCTCGCGGACGGCGACGGTCTCGCCGTCGCGCTGGGTCGGATCGGCGACCTTGTCCCCGGCCAGCGCACCGTCGACGACCAGCACCCCGCCGGTGCGCAGCAGGCGCAGCGCCTCCGCGACGTACTGCGGGTACTCGGTTCTTGGCGCCGTCGACGAAGACCAGGTCGTAGGCGCCGTCGGTCAGCCGCGGCAGCACATCGAGGGCACGGCCGTTGATCAACCGGGTCCTGGTCGGCCCGATACCGGCATCGGTGAACGCCTTCTTGGCCGCCCGGTGATGCTCGGCCTCGACGTCGATCGAGGTCAGGATCCCGTCGGGCGCCATGCCGGCCATCAGGTGCAGCCCGCTGACCCCGGCACCGGTGCCGATCTCGACCACCGAACGGGCGCCGATGGTGGCGGCCAGGAAGGTCAAGCGCGGCCGCGCCGCCCGACCCGATGGGAACGCACCCCAGGTCGGCGGCGCGAGCGCGGGCGGCCAGCACGACCTCGCCCTCGGGGACGAAGAACTCGGCGTAGGACCGGCTGGTGGTCACCGGGAACCTCCTGAATCGGGATGAAGCGAACTGCCCGCTGTCACGGGCCGGTCGTTGCTGGGCGCCGTGTGCCTGGCCCCCGGCAAAACCTACCGGCCGCGGCCGGTCGTTCCGAACAGGCTCACCGCGCCCCGCTCACACCCCGCTCACACGAGGCCGGGGAACAATCACCTGGTCACGGTCGTTCGACCGGGCATGACCCGGAGGTGGTTTCGCTGTCCAGCTTGCCGATGACCGGCGGCGCAGGTGCGCCGGCAGCAGGTTCGTCGTTCGAACCCGATGTGAACGAGCCGGTACAGCCGTGGACGCCGCCTGCCTGGGAGGACATCGTCCGGGATCACGGCGACCGGGTGTATCGGTTGGCGTACCGGCTTTCCGGCAATGCGCATGACGCCGAGGACATCACCCAGGAGACCTTCATCCGCGTCTTCCGGTCGCTCGACAACTACCGGCCCGGATCCTTCGAGGGCTGGCTGCACCGGATCACCACGAACGTCTTTCTCGATCTGGTGCGGCGCCGGCAGCGCATCCGGATGGAGTCGCTGCCCGAGGAGACGGACCGGATCGCCGGCAAGGAACCGTCGCCGGAACAGGCGTTCAGCGATGCGAACCTCGATCCCGACCTGCAGGCGGCGCTCGATGATCTGCTGCCCGAGTTCCGTGCGGCTGTCGTGCTGTGCGACGTCGAGGGCCTGACCTACGAGGAGATCGGCGTCGACGCTGGGCGTCAAACTCGGCACGGTGCGCTCCCGTATTCACCGCGGCCGGCTCGCGCTGCGATCCGGGCTCGAGCGACGGCGCGCCGAACGACTTGCAGTGAATGAAACCCAACCACGAGGCACGGGGGCGGTGCGATGACAGCGGCACATTCCGATCACCTCAATCTGGACGCCATCGTCGCCTTCGCCGACGGCGAGATGGCCGCTGGTCGCCTACCAGCGGGCAGCCGCGCACGTTGCCAGATGCCCGCAGTGCGAGAACGAGGTCAACCAACAGGTTGTCGCCCGTTCCTGGTTGCGTGCGGCCGGCTCACCGGCCATGCCGAACAGCCTGCTGGACACGCTGAAGTCCATCCCGGTCGCGGTACCGGCCGCGCGTCCGGTCGACGGTGTCACCGTCGATCCGGTGACCGGCCGGGTTGTTCGCGCGGATGATGCGGCCAGGGCGGCCCACCGCGGCTGGCGGTTCCGGTTTCTCGGCGCCGGCGCGCTGGTAGCAGGTCTCGCGGTCGGTGCACTGGTGGTGGGGGCCGATCAACAGGACGCCGAACCGGGCAGTCTCAATGGCCAGCAGGGTGCCAACCTCAGTGCAGTCAGTAGTCCCTTCGTGGTGCCGGTCAAACTCGGCACCACGCCGTAATTCCGGTGTCGGGTGACCCGGTTCGCCGGGTCCTCGCTTCACCCATGACCACAGTCGGACCCCTCCCGTAACCTGACGAGCGTGAACGTGGTGACGGCCAACGCCTGTCGGGAGCTCGCCCACGCGTGGCGGGAGGTCCCCAACGCCTTGAGAGAGGTCGTCAACGCCTTGAGAGAGGGCACAGCCGGACGATGAGTAACCCAACCGCGGGGGAGCGACAGCCCGGCGCACCTTCGGGCGCCACGCCGCAGGGCGCTCCGTCGCAAGGCACGCGGTCGCAGGCCGCGGCTCCGTCGCAAGGCACGCCGTCGAAAGGCAATGGGCGCCCGGGGACCGTCCGCGACTGGATCCAAGGCCGGTCTGGCGCCCGCCCATTGATCCGCAGCAGGCCGGCGCCTTCGCCCGCCCCGGTGGGGTGGGGGGTTCGTTCGGCCCGCGCCGGGTAGCCGGCCCCGTCATGCTGGCGGAGCCGCCGCAACCGGAGTTCCTGGCCGACGCCTTCGGCCGGCCCGCCGGCGGGGGAGACAGCCTTGGCCGTCCGCCGGCAGGTCCCGCAGAGCCGGGTGATGAACCCGCTGGTGACCCCTGGCGGGACCCGGCATCGGGAGCCCGGCTGGGACCGCCGGCCCTGCAGGCTCCCACCAAAGAGGTCGTCGAACCCGTTCCGGCCGAGCGATTCACCCTGCGGCAGGCCATGTTCGAGCGTCGGTTACGGCCGTCCGCCATCATCGGACTGCTGGTTGCGGCACTGCTGGTCGGCGGGCTCGGCGCCGTCATCGGGGTGTTCGCGGCGAACCGACTCCCGGCCGCGGTGACCGATCCGGCCTTCCAACTGGCCACCGTCGCGCCTTCCGTCACCCGCGAGCCGGGTTCGGTTGCCGACATCGCGGCCAGGGTGCTGCCGTCCGTCGTCTCCCTGGAAGTCCGGACCGGTGACGTCGGCGAGACCGGTTCCGGCGTCATCATCGACGGGGGCGGTTACATCCTGACGAACAACCACGTCATCTCCACCGCTGCCACCGACCCGTCCGCGGTGCTGACTGTCGTCTTCAACGACGGTCAGCAGAGCCGCGTCCCGGGCGTCATCGTCGGTCGCGATCCGTTGACCGACCTGGCCGTGCTCAAGGTCGACGTCACCGGCCCGACCGTCGCCCAGCTCGGCGACTCGGCGGCGCTGGCCGTCGGCGACCCGGTGATCGCGATCGGATCACCGCTGGGCCTGGCCGGGACCGTCACCACCGGAATCGTGTCGGCGAAGGACCGACCCGTTCGGCTGCAGGGCGGGGGATCGGACACGGACGCCGTCATCGATGCCGTGCAAACCGACGCGGCCGTCAACCCGGGGAACTCCGGCGGTCCGCTGGTGGACTCATCCGGGGCCGTTGTCGGAATCAACACCGCCATCCGCACCCTGGGCGGCGATTCCAGTGGGTCGATCGGTCTCGGCTTCGCCATCCCGATCGCGATGGCCAAGGACGTCGCCGAACAGATCATCAAGACCGGCTCGGTGCAGCACTCCACGATGGGCGTCAATGCAAGGTCGGCAACCGACGGGGTCACCGACGGTGCGCAGGTGCAGAACGTCCAGGACGGCGGCCCGGCCGCTGCCGCCGGCATCGCCGAGGGTGACGTGATCACCAAGGTGGGCGACCGGCAGGTGGGCAATGCCGACGAACTGGTCGTCGCGGTGCGACTGAACCCGGTCGGCGCCGTCGTGCCGGTTGTGCTGATGCGGGACGGTCGGGAGATGACGGTCTCGGTCACCCTGGCCGCTGAATAGATCCCGGCAGCAGCCCTCACCCAACCCGAACACCGCTCGGCCCCGAATGACGGCTTGCTACCCACTCGATCCGCCCAGGTCAGGATGGGCCACCGGCTATCCTGGTGCTGCGGCTCGACCGCCCGACAGCTCGACCTACCCGAGAGAACAGGAGGCCGTACATGTTCGGCCTCTCCTGGGGACAGATCGCCATCATCCTGCTGGTCGCCGTCTTCGTGCTCGGCCCGGAACGGATTCCCACCGCGGTCACCTGGGTGATGAGCAGCCTGAAGCAAGGCGCGCACCATGGCGGCCGGCGCACAGGCAGAGCTCCGCCGGGAGATCGGGCCGGAGCTCGATGAACTCCGCCGCCAGGTTGCCGACCTGCAGTCGCTCAAAGAGATCCAGGAGTTGCGCGACCTGCGCGACCTGCACCCGAAACGGATGATCGGCAAGAACATCCTCGGTGACGAGTTCTCCGGTGGCATCACCGGCTTCCTCGGCCTCAACGAACCGTTGACGGGTCCCACCGGCAGCGCCGGCGCGGACGCGGCCGTCGCGGCCAGCGGTGGAAGTGCACTCGCCGCGGACGCTGACGCTGACGCGCCAGCCCCGGAGTTTGACGACGTCCCGCCGATCTCGCGCGGGGACGCGCTGGCCGCGCAGGCCAATGAGGAAGGCGCGGGACATGACGAGTCAACCAGCAACGGGTCAATCAGCAACGGGTCAGCCAATCGACCAGCGGTGACCAACGGTGCGGTGACCAACGGTGTGCTACCGCCGCACCGCCCACCATTGATGACGAAGCTGGCCGCACCCAAGGTGGTCGGCGTCGTCGGTCTACCGAAGGCGCCGGTCCGAGTCCTGGCCGACGGCGAGCGCCCGCCGTTCGACCCGGACGGCACCTGAGCTTGCATCGGCGGCGGGTCGTCAGCTGAGCGCGCGCCGTTCGACCCGGACGGCACCTGAGCTTGCGTCAGCGGCGGGCCGGCGCAATGCCCAGCGATACCCCGGCCAGCGGCCGGCTTCGGGCCGCGAGCGCCTCGGCAACACCCCGCAACGCCTCGGTTGCCGGGCTGGAACCCGCGGCCAGCACCAGGGGCACCCCGGCATCGCCCGCGGTCCGCAACTCCACCTCGAGCGGGATGCGACCCAACAGCGGCACGGTCGTACCGGTGAGCCGGCCGAGGGATGCGGCAACGGCATCGCCGCCGCCGGAACCGAACAGTTCCAGCAGGGACCCGTCCGGCAGCGTCATCGCCGACATGTTCTCCACCACGCCGGCGATCCGCTGCCGGGTCTGGGTGACGATTGCGCCGGCGCGTTCGGCGACCTCGGACGCGGCCGTCTGCGGAGTGGTCACCACCAGCAGCTCCGCCGTGGGGATCAGCTGCGCCGTCGAGATGGCGATGTCCCCGGTGCCGGGCGGCAGGTCGAGCAGCAGCACGTCCAGGTCACCCCAGAACACGTCGGCCAGGAACTGCTGCAGCGCCCGGTGCAGCATCGGACCGCGCCAGACGACCGGCACGTTGCCGTCGACGAACATCCCGACGCTGATCACCTTCACGCCATGCGCAACCGGCGGCAGGATCATCTCGCCGATCCTGGTGGGCCGGCCGGTGACGCCGAGCATGCGCGGGATCGAGAAGCCGTAGACATCGGCGTCGAGCACCCCGACGGCGAGCCCCGTGGCCGCCAGCGCGGCTGCGAGGTTGACCGTCACCGTCGACTTGCCGACGCCGCCCTTGCCGGAGGCGACCGCGTACACCCTGGTGCGCGAATCCGGCCGGGCGAAGGGGATGTCCTTGGTGGCGCCGCCCTTGAGGTTGTCGCGCAGTGCGGTGCGCTGCTCGTCGGTCATCACGCCGAGCGTCAGCTGCAGATCGGTGACACCGGGAACCGAACGCACGGCAGCGGTGACGTCCTTGGTCAGGGTGTCCCGCAACGGGCAGGCGGCGATCGTCAGCAGCACCGTCAACTCGACCACGCCGTTGCCGCTCGACCGACAGGCTCCCGACCATGCCGAGTTCGGTGATCGGTCGGCGGATCTCCGGGTCCTTCACGGTGGACAGCGCGGTACGGACATCCTCGACGGTGACAGCCATGGTTCCTTCTGATCGCATCGTGTCGGGTTGCGATGTTCACCACTGAGATTACGTGCCGCCGGGGCGTCGCCGGACCCGCGCCGCGTCCAGCCCGGGTCGACCGGACCACGTCCTCGACCGTGCGATGTCTCCCATGGCTTGCACACGCGGATGTGCAAGCATGGATTTTTGACATCTAGGAGGTGGTCAGCCATGACCTCACCCATCGGTTTCCGTACTCGATCCGCCGGATCTGCCGCAGTTCCGAACCTGCCGACCCCGCCGACCGGTTTCGCGGTCGCCGCCTATCCCACCTACGCCAGCGCCCAGGCCGCCGTCGAACACCTGATCAAGCACAACTTCTCGGTGCAGGACGTGACCATCGTCGGGTCCGACCTGCAGTTGGTCGAGCGGGTGACCGGCCGGTTGACGGCCGGCAAGCTGGCCGCCGCCGGTGCCGCCTCCGGCGCCTGGATGGGGCTGTTCGTCGGGTTGCTGTTGTTCATCTTCTCGCCGGTGCAGGGCGCGGTGCTGCTGCTGATCCTCGCCGCGGTCGCCGTCGGCGCCGGGTTCGGTGCCGTCATGGGTTACCTCGGCTACTCCGTGGCCAAGGGCCGGCGGGACTTCACCTCGGCGTCGCAGGTGGTCGCCCGCCGCTACGACGTGCTGTGTCAGCCGCGGTCGGCCGAGCAGGCCCGCGACCTGCTGTCCCGGATGGAACTCGGTCAGCGAGGCTGCAGCGCGGCCCGCTGACAGACCCGAACAAGAGCCCGCCCCCGAGAGCTTCCTCGGGGGCCGGGCCTTTCGTGTTGCCGCTGTTCCAGGTGCAGGTCAGGCGAGCGCCTTGGCCTTCAGCTGATCGAACTCGGCCTGGTTGATGGTGCCGTTGTCGAGCAGCGCCTTCGCGTCGGCGATGTGGTCGGCCGCCGACTTGCCGCCACCGGACGTGCCGGCGACGTGCTTGATGTACTCGTCCTGTGCCGCCCGGGCCTGCTGGACGTACGCGCCCTGCCGCTCGGACATGCCGCGGCCGCGGGCGATGATGTAGACCAGCGCCGTCAGGTACGGGACGAAGATCAGGAAGATGATCCAGAGCGCCTTCCACCAGCCGCTGAGCTCCCGGTCGCGGAACAGGTCCGTCAGGATGTAGAACAGCACGAACAGGTAGGCGACGAAGAAGAAGCTCCACACCACGACCCAGATGATGCTCCAGAAGTTGTCCATCAGTAATTCCTCCAGTTCGCGGCCGGGTCAGTCCCAGCCGTGTGTGCCAGCGGGCCGCGACAGTGCGGCTGCCAATTCCGTCGAACCGGGCAGTCAAGCCCTATTTCGCCAAAATCCTGGCACATCACGCTGACCACTCCTGACACATCCGCCGGAGGGTTGGCCACGTTTTGGTGACAATCAGCCCAATTCCGGCGAGCAATGAGGCACCGGACGGGAAGTTCACCCGGTTCGGGTGGGGCCGGGTGCGTCTACAGCCAGCCGCGTCGACGCAGCAACATGAACAGCGACACGCACATCGCGGCGATGAAGCCGAGCGCCAGCGGATAGCCATAAGTCCAGCTCAGCTCGGGCATGTGCTCGAAATTCATGCCGTAGATGCCGGCAATCGCGGTGGGCACCAGGGCGATCGCCGCCCAGGCCGAGATCTTCCGCATGTCCTCGTTCTGCCGGGTGGTGACCTCGGCCAGCGCCGCGCTGACCAGTGTGGTGAGCATCTCGTCGAAGGTCGACACCCGTTCCGCCACCACCGACAGATGGTCCTCGACGTCCCGGAAGTACTCGCGGATCTCCGCCGGGACCAGCGGGTGCGGCGTCCCGGACAGCGCCCGCAGCGCGGGGGTCAACGGCGAGACGGCGCGGCGCAACCCGAGGATCTCCCGCTTGAGCAGGTAGATCTGCTCGATGTCGACGGACTTCTCGGTGGTGAAGACCGCGTTCTCCATGTCGTCGATGTCGTCCTCGACGGCCTCGACGACAGTCAGGTACTCGTCGACGATCCGGTCCGAGATCGCGTGCATGACGGCGGCCGGCCCGATGGCCAATTGCTCGGGGTCCGACTCCAGACCGGCCCGGACGCCGGTCAACTGCGAATGTGTGCCGTGCCGAACGGTGACGATGAAGTCCGCGCCGAGGAACATCATGATCTCGCCGTTCTGCACGATCTCGACTGCGGAGCCACGGGTGTGGTCGACGTAGCAAACGGTCTTCAGCACCAGGAACAATGAGCTGTCGTAGCGGTCCATCTTGGGTCGTTGGTACGCGTGCACCGCGTCCTCGACGGCCAGCTCGTGCAGGCCGAAAAGCTCGGCGACCACCGTCATCTCGTCGGTGTCGGGTTCGTGCAGGCCGATCCAGACGAACCCGCGGCCCTCGCTACGGATCCGGGCGATCGCCGCGATCGGGTCATGACAACCGGGCACCCGTTTGCCGTCGATATAGGCCGCGCAGTCGACGATCGCGTCCGGCTGGGCGGCTGGTCTGAGCAGCTTGATGGGTGCTCTGCGGGCAATCGGGGTGAACGAAGGCAACGATGGCAGGGAGGGGAGAACCGCCATGGCCAGCCTCCTTCCTACAGGCGAAGGGCGCCGCCCGGGCGGGGCGGTTGCGCAACTGCACAGGTCAGGCTACCCGCGACCGGGTGTCCGGGTGGCATCCGCGAGGTGGCGTCCCGGTGAACCGGGCGGTAACGACGCGCAATCGGCCGGGTGTGACGGGCCTGTGTTCGGCCGGCCGGCCGGAGCGGGCAGGATGGACGGTGATGCTCATCGACCTGCACGCGCACTCAACGGCCTCCGACGGAACGGACAGTCCGGCCGAACTGATCGCTGCCGCTTCGGCGGCCGGCCTCGACGTCGTGGCGATCACCGACCACGACAACACCGCCGGCTGGGAGCCGGCCCTGGCCGCCCGACCGGCAGAACCTGACGGTGATCCGCGGCGCGGAATTCTCCACGCTCGCACACGACGGCGTCCTGGCCGGTCAGCGTGCACCTGCTCGGCTACCTGTTCGACCCGGCGCACCCCGCGATCGTCACCGAGCAGACCCGGCTACGCGAGGAACGACGGCAACGCGGGCATGGCGATCGTCCGGAAGATGATCGCGGCCGGCATCCCGATCACCGAAGCGCAGGTGATGGCGATCGCCGCCGGCGCACCGGTCGGTCGCCCGCACATCGGTCAGGCGCTGGTCGCCGCCGGCGTCGTCGACGTCCGTGGACCAGGCCTTTGCCGAGCACCTGGCCGGTCGCGGGCCGTACTACGTCCCCAAGGCCGACACCGATCTGCCGACCGCGATCGCGATGATCGCCGCGGCCGGCGGGGTGAGCGTCATCGCCCACCCGCGCGGACGGGGGGAGTACCGGGCGTTGACGTTCGAGTACCTGAAGGAGCTGACCGGCTACGGGCTGGGCGGGCTCGAGGTCGATCATCCCGACCACTCCGCGGCCGAACGGGCCGAACTGCGGTCCTATCGCGGTGCGGCTCGGACTGCTGACGACCGGCTCCTCGGATTACCACGGCAGCAACAAGGTCCTGCGGCTCGGCCAGGAACGGCACCGACCCGGAGGTGCTGACCGCGCTGGTGGAAAAGACCAGCGGTGCAACGGCTCCGGTGGGACCCGGCTGGTGATACCCGGGCCGCCGTCGCCCGGCCCGGACGGGCCGAACGTCCCAGGTGTCGAGGCGGTGAGTGTCGACCCAGTGGGTGGCGGGGCCGTCGAAGGCCCGAATACCGGCGACCGGGCGAGGGATGTCGTGAACAGCTCCGGACCTGGTCGCTGGATGCGTTTTCTGGACGCGCTGGCGGGCCTGCTGTCCGCCGGGGTCCTGGTGGTCGGGATCATCCTGCTGTTCGCCGCGCTGATCGCCCCGGCCGCGGTGGCGGCCGCCGGTCTCGGGGTCGCCGACGGTCCGGGCTGGGACCGGGTGCTCGCGCAGCTAGCCGTAGGTGTGGCCGGTGAAACGGTGGTGCTGCTGCGGCGACGCTGGTCGACGGTGATCAGGGTGCTCGCCGACAGCGCCGTTGTGGTAGCCGCGCTGCTGGTGATCTGGTGGGCCTGGCTGGCCTGACCAACGGCCCGCGGCGCTCATGACGACTGCGATCAGGGCGGTGGCCGATCACTACGTTGCGGTCCACTCCCGGAGTAACGGGATCAGGACCTCCAGCAGCCCGTCAGGGTTCTCCACGGCAGGGGAATGCGCCGCACGTTCGATGATGACCAATTCGGTCCCCAGCCGGGCCGCCATGTCCCGCTGAACCGGCAACGGCCACGCGTCCTCGTCCCGCCCCGCGATCACAGCGACCGGGGTGCCGTCGAGCGTCAGCACCCGGTGCAGCTCCGCGACCCTGTCCGGCTCCACCTGTAGCGAGGTGCCCATCCCGAGCAGACCCGCCTGGCTGGATTCCAGGAACCGGCGGCGGAGCAGGGCCGCGACATCCGGCGGCACCATCTTGCGCGCAGCCCGGCCGACGGCGACGGTGCTGTCGTAGACCACTTCCTTGCCCTGCGCCCGCAGCAGCGGTTCGCCGGCGCGGAGTGACTCGTAACGTTGCCCGTAGGCGAAGGCGGCCGGGCCGGAGTCCAGCAGGATCAGCCCGTCGATCGATGACCCGGTGACCGATGAGGCGGCCAACACGGCGCCCCGGGCGACCAGGCCGCCGAACGAATGACCCAGCAGCACCAGCGGCCCGGACTTGGCCAGATCGGCAACGACCGCCGCGCAGACCGCGCCGAGCGCGAGCGGCGTGTAGTCCGCTTCGTCGTCGGGTCCCGGTGATTCGAATTGTCCGGGCAGGTCCACCGCTATGGCCCGGAACCCGTTGGCGGACAACGGGTCCAGGATCGGCGCGAAATCCTCTTTGGAGCCGGTGTACCCCGGGAGCAGCAGCACGGTACCGGCGGTCGACGAACCGTCATCGTCCGGGTGCGTGTCCAATGCAGCCAACGGGCCGGCCGGACTCGCGCGGGTGGTCCGGACGGCGGTGGTCGGGGTGAGCTGTTCGCGCATACCGCGATTGTCTCGTGCGCAGGTGTGGTCGACGACCGGCTACCCGTTGCTCGTGCTAACCGGCGCCGTTCGGCGTTGTTCCGGGCGCCAACCCGACAACGGTGCCGCCGCGGGTCTCGATGATCATCGGCCCGACGGCGGCCGCGTCGACGCGACCGGCGTAGCTGCCGCGGTCGATCGGGATGGTGGCGGGCACGATCCCGGGGTTGCCGTTCTGCGCTGCGAAGACGTCGAGTCCGCCGGCTACCGGCATCAGCACCTGCTCACCGATCACCGCCGGCAGGCCGAGAGCCCCGTTCTTGGCCCACTCGACGGACAGGTCCTTCACCTGGATCGTCTCCGGTGGCGCCGACGACGTTGTCGTTGCGGTTTCGCCGGCGAGGAAACCGACAGTCGGCGGGACCGCGTCGGTGATGGCGGAGGTGGACGTGGCGGTCGACGGCGGGGCCGTCACCTTCACCGACTCACTGGTCACGGCCAGCAGTCGATCGCCGATCAGTGAGTAGCGGGCCGCGCCGTCCCGGACGTTCGGTGTCGGCGCGGTCCCGCCGGTCGGGGTGAGCTGGTCGGCCTCGACGATCGACTCGGCCGGAATGTCGACCGCGGTCCTGGACGTTTCGGTGCCGGTCGCTGTCGTACACCACGACGGCCGGTTCCGGAGCCGACACCAGCACGGCGACCCGGTCGGCCGTGATGCCGACGATCCGGGCGGCCGGGGCGCCGGTGTCGATCGTGGCCCGCGGGTCGTGTTTGAACACGTCCTGCCCGTCGGGTTTGTCGGGTGCCGAGTCCGGGGTCGCCCAATTGATGACGACCTGGGCATTCGGGCCTTTGTCGGCACAGTGCTCGACGGTGGCGAACTGCTCGTCGGCCAAGGCAATGTCGGTGAAGGTGCAGCCGATGTGGGTGGCGTCGGGCTTCGGCGGGTTCGGCAGGTCGCCGTACTGGATTGTCCGGACGAGGTCGTCCCGCCACAGCTCGATCAGCGTCGGCCCGAGCCACCCGGCGTACGGGCCACCGAACGCGAGCGACCCTCCCACCTGGTTGGGGCTGGTCCGGTAGTAGTGCCGCTCGCCGGTATCCGGGTCGAGCAGCATCACCTGTGAACAGAACCCGTTGATCTCGGACACCGCCATCACGCCCCGGACCTTGCCGCGGGTCGTCACGCCAGGGGCATCGGTGTCGCCAGAGCCGACGGCGCACAACGGTGCGGTGGACCGCCCGTAGGACCAGCGGACCTCACCGGAGACGGCGTCGTGACCGGTCACGGTCGTCGCGTCCGTGGTGATGACAACCCCGTACGGGGAAGCGACCGCGCCGAGCCCCGGGTCCGTCGGCAGCGTCCAGGCCGTCGACAAGGTGGCTGGGACCACCTCGGCCGTCGACGGACTCTCCGTCGTCGGCCCCGTCACCGAGGCTGTCGCCCGAATGTCACTGGTCAGATAGACGACCACCCCGACGGCGACAACAACGACCGCGATGACCGCGGCGACGATGCGGTCGATCCGTTTGCGGCGGGCGGCACTCAGGGTCACCGCGCGAGCCTACGCAACGCCGCTGTCTGCGATCTCCAGGGCGAATTCGATCTCACGGCGTGTGTGCGGTCAGTTGACGCTGGGCGCCTCGGAGACGACCGACGACGGTGCGTCGCCGGCGACCGCGGTTCCGGATGCCGATGCGCCCCGGGTGCGCCGGCGCGACCGACGACGACGCGCGGGGGCGGCGTCGGTCGAATCGGCGCTGTCGGGAGCGGAGCCGTCGGCGGCAGAGCCGTTCGCACCGCTGCCGTTCGCACCGCTGCCGTTCGCACCGCTGCCATTGCCGCCGGAGCCGTTGGCACTGGCGCCGTTGGTCGGGCTGTCGCTGACGGTGTCGTCTCCGGCAGCAGGGTTCGACTCGGCGGTGCCGGCCGATCCATTGCTGTCGCCGGTCGGGCGACCGCCGCGGGTGCGGTTCCGACCGCTCCGAGCGGGTCGGGTGCCGTCACCGGCGGCTGCGTCGCCGCTGGTCGGGACGTCACCGGCACCGCTGGTGGACCCGTTGTTCGACGACCTGCCACCGGACGACCGGCCGTTTCCGGCACCGCTGCGATGCGAGCCCGCGCTACCTGCCGCCTTGCGGCGCTTGCCGCCCGTTTCACCGAGATCCTCGACCGCTTCGGCGCCCAGACCCTCGCGGACCCGCTGCGCCGACGGCAACCGGCCGGTGACGCCGTCCGGGATGTTCAGGTCCGCGTAGAGATGCTTGGACGAGGAGTAGGTCTCCTGCGGGTCGGCGAAGTCCAGACCGAGTGATTCGTTGATCAGCTTCCACCGGGGGATGTCGTCCCAGTCGATGAAGGACACGGCGATACCGGTCTTGCCGGCCCGGCCGGTGCGTCCGATCCGGTGAATGTAGGTCTTGTCCTCTTCCGGGCACTGGTAGTTGATGACGTGCGTGACGTCGTCAACGTCGATGCCACGAGCGGCGACGTCCGTCGCCACCAGGACGTCCACCTTGCCGGCCCGGAAGGCGCGCAGCGCCTGCTCCCTGGCGCCCTGCCCGAGGTCGCCGTGCACCGCCGCCGCCGCGAACCCGCGCTCGGTCAGCTCGTCGGCTACCTTGGCCGCCGTGCGCTTGGTCCTGGTGAAGACCATGGTCAGGCCACGGTCCCTGGCCTGCAGCACCCGGGCCAGCATCTCGACCTTGTCCAGCGCGTGCGCCCGGTAGACATACTGCTTGGTGAGCGTGTGGGTCTGCCCCTCGGAGGCCACCTCGGCCCGGATGTGCGTCGGCTGCGACATGAACGTGCGGGCCAGCGTCAGGATCGGGCCGGGCATCGTCGCGGAGAACAACATCGTCTGCTTGACGGTCGGGACCATCGCCAGGACCCGCTCCATGTCGGGCAGGAAGCCGAGGTCCAGCATCTCGTCGGCCTCGTCCAGGACCAGCACCTTGATGCCGCCGAGGACCAGATGGCCGGCGTTGGCCAGGTCGAGCAACCGGCCAGGGGTACCGACGACCAGATCGACGCCGGCGTGCAGCGCAGCGATCTGCGGCTCGTAGGCGCGGCCGCCGTAGACCGAGGTGACGGCGAGCCCGAGGAACTTTCCGACCTGGTGCAGATCGCGGGTGACCTGCACACAGAGCTCACGGGTCGGCACCATCACCAAGGCGCGCGGTGCCCGGCCGACCGGCAATTTGCCCTTCTCATCTGCGACAACAGCCTCGTCGAGAGCCAACCGCTGGAGCAGCGGCACGCCGAACCCGAGGGTCTTGCCCATACCGGTGCGGGCCTGCCCGATCAGGTCATGACCGCCGAGCGCGATGGGCAGGGTGAGGGCCTGGATCGCGAAGGTGCGCTCGATGCCGACGGCTGCCAGCGCGGTCACGATGCGCGGGTCGGTGCCCAGTTCGCCGAAGGTCGGGGCCTGCGGCTCGATCGGTGCGTCGGCGGCCAGCGGGTGCGAAATTGCCACGTCTTCTGGGTCGATCGCCGCATCGGCGATGGCCCCGTCCGGATCATCAGCGGCGGCTGGTGATGCGAGAATCGGTGCGGTGGTGGCTTCTTCCAGCGGATCGGGTCCGGTGTCGGGCGGATCTGCGGCAGGAGAAATCGTCATGTTGGGTGGAGCCTTCCTCGCGTCCGCGCGCGTTCACGGAGTAGGCGAGGGAGGTATCTGGCAGAAAACCCCAGCCATACGGGGCCTCAACTGGGATCCGAATTTGCTGGACCATCCGGCGGGGCGACGCGCGCACAGTGCGGCGGCACAGTAGTCGCGCCGCCTATCGGAACCCATTCTACCTGCTCAGCGGCCCCATTCCGGTGCACGCCCGGTTCGGTGGCGCAATATCGACCCCCGCGGCGGGCTGCCGACGCAGGTGCAGAACATCTAGGCTCGGGGGCGTTATCGGGGGCATCGCCTCCGGGCCCGGACTGGGGACCGCCCCGTACGGGTGGCGAGGATGGAGCGGCATGACGGAAGCGCAACAGGCAGCGCCACCCGATCCGGGTGGTCGTCACGATCCGCCGGAACAGGCGGTCATCGATCTGCTGGGTGTGTTGGCGTACGGCGAGTTGTCCGCGTTCGACCGGATGGCCGCCGACGCGCGCTGGGCACCGACGCTGGCCGGCCGGGTGGCGCTTTCCCAGATGGCAACCGCCGAAATGGGCCACTTCCGAGCACTGGCAAGGCATCTCGAGGCCAGGGGCGTTGCCGTCGAAACAGCAATGACACCCTTCATTGCGCCCTTCGACGCCTTCCACGATTCGACGGCACCGCATTCCTGGCTGGAGTCGCTGGTCAAGGCGCACGTGGGTGACGGGCTGGCCGCCGACTTCTACCGGGAGATCGCCGAGTGGCTGGACCCGATCACCCGCGACCTGGTGTTCGAGGTGCTCGGCGACTCCGGGCACTCCGCGTTCGCCGTCCGGGAGGTGCGCAAGGCGTGCCAGGCCGACCCGCGGTTGACCGGCCCGCTCGCGTTGTGGGGCAGACGATTGCTCGGCGAGGCGATCACCCAGGCGCAGTACGTGGTGGCGGATCGCGACACGCTGGCCGAACTGATTGTCACCGGGTCGGGCGATCTGGCCGGCATTGCCGCGCTGTTCCGCCGACTGCAGCAGGGACATACCGAACGGATGAAGTCGCTCGGTCTGGCCTGACCCGGTCGCGGTCGCCCGCCCCGCTGCCCCTCGACCGGCCCCCGTTACCGTTGGCCGCGTGCCAGACCCAGCCGCTGATTCCTTCGTCAAGCGTCGGGCCGACGCCCCCGCGGACTTCTTCGGCTGGGAGGCGGCCGGTTTGGCCTGGCTGCGAGCGGCCGAATCCCTGGGTGGGGTGCGGATCGTCGGTGTCCGGGAGGTCGGCGAACGACACATCGTCCTGGATCGCATTGACCAGGCCGCTGCGTCGCCGGCTGCGGCCGAGGCCTTCGCCCAAGCCCTCGCCAAGACCCACGACGCGGGTGCCGACGCGTTCGGCTGCGGCCCGCCCGGTTGGTCCGGCGACGGCTTCATCGGTCGACAAGTGCTTCCGCTGCAATCGTTCTCGAACTGGGGGGCGTGCTACGCGGAGATCCGATTGCTGCCGTACGCACGCGCGGCGACCCGGGTCGGAACGCTCGATGACGCAGGATTGGGATTGGTCGAGGCCGTGTGTGATCGGCTCCGAGCGGGGGAGTACGACGACGGCAGCCCGCCCGCCAGAATTCACGGTGACCTGTGGGGCGGCAATGTGCTGTATTCCCGCGGTGTTGATTCCCAGGGTGGTGCCGTGCTGATCGACCCGGCCGCCCACGGCGGGCACCGGCTGACCGACCTGGCGATGCTGGCGCTGTTCGGCACCGAGCACCTGGAGCGGGTTCTCGCGGCCTACGCCGACACCGCCGCCCTGCCGACCCGGTGGCGCGAGTTGATCGGCCTGCATCAGCTGCATCCGCTGCTGGTCCACGCAGTGACGCATGGACCGTCCTACGGGCGTCAGGCACACAAAGTCGCGACGGAGTACGCCTGATGGCGTGGCTGAGAGAGCGGTAGGACGCGGTTCACGCCAGGATGAGAGACGGCAGGATTGCCCTCGACCCCGTGCGCCGTGACGGCGCAAATGCAGGTCAGTCAGACAGCAGTGCGGCAGGGCAGTAGGACCGAGTAGCACCACCGACGTAGATGGAGGAACAACCGGAATGTTTTCGCGTATTGCGGTGATCAACCGCGGCGAGCCCGCGGTCAGGCTGATTCGTGCGGTCCGGGAGCTGAACGCGGAGTTCGGGTACGGCATCAAGGTGATAGCGCTGCATACCGCGGCCGAACGCGGCGCGCTGTTCGTCCGGTTGGCGGACGAGGGCGTCGTGCTGCGGGACAAGGGCGACCTCGGCAGTCCGTATCTCGATCACGCGGAACTGGAACGGGCCATGATCGCCGGCAAGGTCGACGCCTGCTGGCCCGGTTGGGGTTTCGTTTCCGAGGATGCCGGGTTCGTCGAGGTGTGCGACCGGATCGGGGTGACCTTCATCGGTCCGCCGGCCGCGGCGATGCGCAAGCTGGGCGACAAGGTGCAAGCCAAATACCTGGCCGAGGCGACGAACGTACCGGTGGCGCCGTGGAGCGGCGGGCCGGTGGAGGACATGGCGTCCGCGCTGGAACACGCGAAGAACATCGGTTACCCGATGATCCTCAAGGCCCGCAGCGGCGGCGGCGGTCGCGGTATCCGGATGGTGTTCGACCCCAGCGAGCTGGAGGAGGCGATCGAGCGCACCCAGTCCGAGGCGCTGAAGGCGTTCAACGACCAGGTCATCTTCATGGAGAAGCTGGTCGTCGGCGGGCGGCACATCGAGGTCCAGATCATCGCCGACAACTACGGCAACGCCTGGGCCCCCGGCATCCGGGACTGCTCCATCCAGCGCCGCAACCAGAAGCTGATCGAGGAGTCCGGTTCGCCGGCCCTCACCCCGGAGCAGGACGCTGAGCTGCGTCGCGGCGCGGTCGCCCTGGTCAAGGAGGCCGGCTACCGCGGCGCTGGCACGGTGGAGTTCCTGTACCAGCCCGACGAGAAGATGTTCGCCTTCCTCGAGGTGAACACCCGGCTGCAGGTGGAGCATTCGATCACCGAGCTGTCCACCGGACTCGACCTGGTGAAGCTGCAGATCCTGGTGGCCGACGGCCACCGGCTGGAGGGTGGCCCGCCGCCGAACTTCGGCTACGCCATCGAGGCCCGGCTGAATGCGGAGGACGCCGACAACGGGTTCGCCCCGTCGCCGGGGAAGGTGGAGTTGCTCACCCTGCCGACCGGGCCCGGTGTCCGGGTGGACACCGGTATCGCCACCGGTGACGAGATCTCCCCCGACTACGACTCGATGATCGCCAAGATCATCGCCTGGGGCCGGGACCGGGACGAGGCGATGGCCCGGCTGCGGGTGGCGCTGCGCGGGACCACCGTCGTGGTGAAGAACGGGACGACGACCAAGTCGTTCCTGCTGGAACTGCTCGATCACCCCGAGGTGACGGGCGGCACCGCGGACACCGGCTGGCTGGACCGCGCCGGATTGACCGACAAACCAAGGGTTGCCAAATATGCCGACGCCGCCCTGCTGTACGTGGGTGTCGACGTGTACGAGGCCGAGGAGGCCCTGGAACGCGATTCGTTCCTCCGGTCCGCCCGCGGTGGCCGGCCGCGGGCCGGTCACGCCGTCGGCCGGGAGGTGGAGCTCGGTTACCAGGGGCAGACCTACAGCCTGAACGTCGCACAGATCAGTCCGCGCCGGTACCGGATCGAGATCGGTGGCGACGGCACGGTTGTCGAGGTCGAAATCGACCGGATGAGCAAGTTCGAGAGTCGACTGACGGTGGGCGACCGGCGCCATCATGTCGTCGCATCGACCACGCCGTCCGGGTATCTGGTGGAAGTGGACAGCGTCAGCCACCGGGTCAGCCGGGACGAGGGCGGCGTGGTCCGCTCGCCCGCGCCGGCCGTGGTGGTTGCGGTCCGTGCGGCCGCCGGCACCGATGTGGAGGCCGGTGAGACCATCCTGATCCTCGAATCGATGAAGATGGAAACCCCGGTGAAGGCGCCCTACGCGGGCCGGGTCCGGGAGATTCTGGTCGGCGTCAACTCCCAGGTGGACGGTGGCGGCGCGCTGCTGCGCATCGATCGGGTCGATGACGGCGCCGCGGCCAGCACGACACCCACCGTCGAGTTCGAGGGCAACACCGGCCGCACCCAGTCCGATGCCCGGGCCAGGGCGCTGGGCTACCTGGCCGGGATGAAGGCCCTGGTGATGGGCTTCGACGTCAGCGGTGCCCGCGGCCGCGCGCTGCTGAGCAGCTACAACAGCGTCCGGGACGAGGTCGCGATCGACGACCCGGAACTGACCCGCGCCTCGCTGGATGTGCTGTCGACCTTCGCGGATCTGGCCGAGTTGTCCAGGAACAAGCCGGCCGGCGAAGAGGAATCCGGTGACGAGCGGGTGCACAGCCCGCGCGAGTACTTCCATGCCTACCTGCACTCGCTCGACCTGGAGCGGGAGGGCCTGCCGGAGGCGTTCCGCACCCGGCTGGCCGCGGTGCTCAAGCATTACGGCGTCACCGATCTCGAACCGAGTCCGGCGCTGGAGGAAGCGGTCTACCGGGTGTTCCTCGCCCAGGAACGCACGGCCGACCAGATCCCGATCGTCACCGGGTTGCTGGAGCGTTGGCGCAACGCCGTGCCGGGATTCACCGCCGACATGCGGCAGGCGGCCGCCGAGGTCGTCGAACGACTCGTGGTGGCCACCCGGTTGCGCTACCCGGTGGTGGGCGATCTGGCCCGCAGCATCCGGTACGAGGCCTACGAGCGGCCGCTGATCGAAGCCGCGCGCGGCGACGTCTACGCCGACGTCCGCGAGCAGCTCAAGCAACTGGCGTCGGGACCGGACCCCGCCGAGTACGCGGAGCGGATCCAGGTGCTGGTCGACAGCCCGGAACCGCTGATCCGGCTGCTGGCCGAGCAGCTGACGTCGAACGGTCCGGGTCTGGGCGCGATGCTCGAGGCGATGACCAGGCGGTACTACCGGATCCGCGCGCTGGAGGACGTCAAGGCCTTCACCGAGGACGGCCGGCCGTACGTCACCGGGAACTTCGAACTTTCCGGCGACCGGCTCGAGCTGATCTCGACCATCGCCGACTACGACGACCTGGCCGGGGCGCTTGGTGGCCCTGAGCACCAAGGCGGGCCAGGCGCAGCAGCCCGCCAACGTCGTCACCGACATCTACCTGTCCTGGCCGGACGCACCGGCCGACGGCGATCAGGTGTCAACCGCCCTGCACGGCGCCCTTGGTCCACCAGCCCGCGCTGGTGGGCGGCCGACGGATCACCGTGACGGTCTGCAGCACCGGGCGAACTTCCCGTGCAGCAGTTCACCTTCCGCCCGGCGGAGGGTGGGCTCGCCGAGGAACGGGTCATCCGCGGGATGCACCCGCTGACCGGTCAGCGGCTGGACCTCTGGCGGCTGAAGAACTTCACCGGCACCCAGATGCCGGCGGCGCAGGGCACCTACCTGTTCCACCTGGTTGCCCCGAACAACCCGGCCGACGAACGGCTCGTCGCACTGGCCGAGGTCCGGGACATCACCCCGCTGCGTGACGCCAACGGTCAAGGTGGTGGCCTTCCCGTCGGCCGAGCGGGTCCTGGCGGCCTGCCAGGAGAGCATCCGCCGGGTGCAGGCGCAGCGCACCAACAAGCAGCGGCTGGACAACAACCGGGTGTTCCTGCATGTCTGGCCGCCGATCGAACTGCCGATGTCGGACCTGGCGGCATTCGCGCAGGGGACGGTGCCGCTGACGCTGGGCACCGGGCTGACCGAGATCAGCGTGCTGGCCCGGCTCCGGGAGGCCGACGGATCGCTGCGCAACGTGGCGATGAACTTCACCTACCAGGCCGGCGCCGGCACCACGGTGACGGTGACCGACCCGCCGACGGAGGCGCTGGCGCCGATCGACGAGTACACCCAGAAGGTGCAGCGCTCCGGTGCCCGTGGCACCGCGTACCCGTACGAGATCGTGCCGATGCTGACCGGGGCGCTCGGTACGTTCACCGAGTACGACTTCACCGGTGACAAGTTCGGCCCGGTCGATCGGCCGGCCGGGCAGAACAAGGCCGGGGTGGTCGCCGGAGTGGTCACCACGCCGACGACCAAGTACCCGGAGGGCATCACCCGGGTCGCGCTGTTCGGCGACCCGACCAAGGCCCTCGGCACGGTGGCCGTTCTCGAGTGTGCGGTCGTGGTGGCCGCGATCGACCTGGCGGAGGAGCTGGGCGTTCCGGTCGAGTGGTTCACCCTGTCCTCCGGCGCCAAGATCTCGATGGACTCCGGCACGGAGAACATGGACGGGGTGGCCAGGGCGCTGCGCCGGATCATCACGTTCACCCAGGCCGGCGGCGAGATCAACATCATCGTCGCCGGGATCAATGTCGGCGCCCAGCCGTACTGGAACGCCGAAGCCACGATGCTGCAGCACACCAAGGGCATCCTGATCATGACGCCGGACAGCGCCATGGTGCTGACCGGGAAGATGTCGCTGGACTACTCCGGCGGTGTCTCGGCGGAGGACAACTTCGGCCTCGGCGGGTACGACCGGGTGATGGGCCCGAACGGCGAGGCTCAGTACTGGGCACCGAATCTCACCGCAGCGACGGAGATCCTGTTCGCCCACTACGACCATGCCTACGCCGCACCCGGCGAGCGCTTCCCGCGCCGGGCGCAGACCAGGGACCCGCTGGATCGGGACGTGCAGACCTTCCCGCACACTCACCCGGACAGCCCGTTCACCACGGTGGGCGAGATCTTCTCCGCGGAGACCAACAAGGACCGGAAGAAGCCGTTCGACATCCGGTCCGTCATCAACGCCATCGCCGATCAGGACCACGAAACCCTGGAGCGGTGGGCCGGCATGGCCGACGCCGACACCTCGGTGGTGGTGGACGCCCACCTGGGCGGTTACCCGGTCGTCATCGTCGGGATCGAATCGCGGAACATTCCGCGGCGCGGGTTCCTGCCGGCCGACGGACCGGACCAGTTCACCTCGGGCACGTTGTTCCCGCGGTCGTCGAAGAAAACCGCTCGGGCGATCAACGCGGCGTCCGGCAGTCGGCCGTTGGTGGTGCTGGCGAACCTGTCCGGGTTCGACGGTTCACCGGAGTCGCTGCGCAACATCCAGCTGGAGTACGGCGCCGAGATCGGCCGGGCCATCGTCAATTTCGACGGCCCGATCATCTTCACCGTCATCTCCCGCTATCACGGTGGGGCGTTCGTGGTGTTCTCCGGGGCACTGAACGACAACATGGAGGTCGTCGCCGTCGAGGGCTCGTTCGCCTCGGTGATCGGCGGCGCCCCCGCCGCTGCGGTGGTCTTCACCCGGGACGTCAACACCCGCACATCGAACGATCAGCGGATCAAGGAGCTGGAGGGCAGGATCGCCCAGGCGCAGGACGACTCCGAACGCGGCGAACTGCGGGTGGAGCTCAGCGAACTGCGTGGCACCGTGCGGTCGGAGAAGCTCGGTGAGGTGGCTGCCGAGTTCGAGCAGATCCACAACATCGAACGCGCCCGGGAGGTCGGCTCCGTGCACACCATCATCCCGGCGGCGCAACTGCGGCCGTACCTGATCAAGGCCGTCGAACGCGGCATGGCCAAGTCCGAGGGAGCGCCCGTCACCGGAACGTCGGACACGAGCACGCCGGTCGGGTAGCCGTCGAGGACGGCCAAGGGGCACGACGTCTTCGGGCGTCGTGCCCCTTTCCCATGCTGGAACGACGCTCATGGCCGCTTTTGGGCCGCATACGGTCGTGCCCAAGGGGTAGATGTGCCCTAACGCCATGTTCTGGGCGTTGCGGGTCGGGGACGGGTCACGTTCACCTGGGCCTGCCATGCAATGCGGGGGGCACGCACAGGGGACGGACAGGTTGGGGCGAGACGGTCAGTGCACGAACGGCAGCGGCCGAAGCTGCCGAAAGGGAGTGCGTTCGATGACCGAGCAGCCCGACGACCAACCGCCCGCCGTCGAATCCCGCTGCCAGGTCCAGGCGCTGGCAGCGAACAGCCGGGGCCGCGGCCGTTGTCGCCGTGCTGGTCGTTGGGAATGCCACCGCTGCCAACGCCACGACTGCTGATGCCACTGCCACTCATGCCACTCGGGCGGACCCATCGGCTCGCTCGAGGTGGACCGCACCAGTCGAGTGAATCGCCGCGCACGCAGGCGTCTGCCGCTCTGCACGGCGAGTTCAGGGTGGTCAACCGTGACGGCTCGGCCCAGCTCCGTCGATGGCAGTCCGGAGCGGTCGATGCGATCGACTCGATGTCGCTGACCGTCCGGAGTGCCGACGGTTACGACAGCACGTACCTGCTGGGCCCGGGAGTCAGCGTCACGGGCATCGGGGTCGGCGATGAGGTGACCGTCGTCGGTGCCGGTCAGGCAGTCTCCGGCAAACAGCCGAGCGCGGAACAAAATGCTGCGTCAGGCAGCAGATTGTTCCGCGCTCAGCAGGTGGCGCTGCGGGTGTCGCACCAACAGCGCTCGCTCCTTACAGGGCCAGCAGCACCTCTGGGTCGACCAGCTTCTCCACCGCGGCCCGCGCATCCGCGGCGTCCTGCGCCGATCGCGCGGCGTCGGCCATCTGCTCGCAGGTCGCGAGGGTGGTGCGGGACAACGCAAATCGAACGGCCGGCACACCGGACGGGGCCATCGACAGGCTGGTGATGCCGAGCCCGACCAGCACCAGAGCCAGCAGCGGATCGCGGGCGGCCTCGCCGCACACGCCGACCGCCTTGTCGACGGCCTTGCCGGCCGCGCCGGTGGCCGCGATCAGGTCGAGCACGGCCGGCTGCCAGGGATCGAGCAGCTCGGCCAGCGCGCCGGCCATCCGGTCGGTGGCCATGGCGTACTGGGTGAGGTCGTTGGTGCCGATGCTGGCGAAGTCGACGATGTCCATCATGTGCCGGGCGCGCAGTGCGGCCGCCGGCACCTCGACCATCATCCCGGCGACCGGCAGCCCGTGCGCCCGGACCTTGTCGGTGAAGGCCTTGGCCTCGTGCACGGTGGACACCATGGGCGCCATCACCCACACGTTCGCGCCGGTGGCCTTCGCGGCCTGCGCGATGGCCTCGAGCTGGTCGTCGAGCAATTGCGGGAACACCCGGTCCATCCGGTAACCGCGGACGCCGAGCGCCGGGTTCTCCTCTTCTTCGCTGGGGGCGAAGGCCAGCGGCTTGTCGGCGCCGGCGTCCAGGGTCCGGATGACGACCTTGCGATCGCCGAAGGCGGTGAACACCTTGGTGTAGGCCTTGGCCTGGTCCGCGACGGTCGGGGCGGTCTTGGAGTCCAGGAACAGCACCTCGGTGCGGAACAGTCCGACGCCTTCGACATCCTCCTTGGCGGCGCGCTCGGCGTCCTCGACGGCGCCGATGTTGGCCAGCAGCTGGACGGCGTGACCGTCCTGGGTCTTGCCGGCGCCGCCGGTGGCCGTCTTGAGCGCGGCCCGGGCCTTCGCCCGGGCGATGATCGCCTCGCGCATCTCGTCATCCGGATCGAGGGTGACGGTGCCGGTCGCCGCGTCGATGGCGATGGTGGCGTCATCGGCCAGCTGCATGGAACCGGTGACCCGGACCAGACACGGCAGGTTGAGCTGCGCGGCGATGATCGCGGTGTGGCTGGTCGGCCCGCCGAGTTCGGTGACGATGCCGACGACGTGGTTGAGGTCGAGGGTGGCGGTGTCGGCCGGGGCGAGGTCGCGTGGCCACGATGACGGTCGGCTTGCTCAGCGGCGGGATGCCGGGCTCCGGAACGCCGAGCACCTTCGCGACGATCCGGTCCCGGACGTCCCGCAGGTCGGTGACCCGCTCGGCCAGGTACGGGCCGCTGGCCTCGAGGATCTTGCAGAAACCCTCGACGGCCTGGTCGACGGCGGTGGCCGGGCCGATGCCGGCCTTGATCCGGCGGACCACGTCGGCCAGCAGGCCGGGGTCCTGGGCCATCAGCGAGGTGGCCTCCAGGACGGCGGCGGTGGCGGCCTGGGCGGCGGCCGCGCGGACCCGCAGGTTGTTCGCGACGTAGCTGAAGGAACTGGTGACCAGGGTCTCGGCCTGGACCTTGTCGGCGGCCGCCGGTTCATTGGCCGGTGGCCGGGCAGCGGCGGCGAGTTTGACGACCGATCCGACTGCGGATCCGCGGCCGACCCCGATGCCGGACAGCGTCGGCCCGGTGGATCCGGTGTCGCTCGATGTCGTCGCGGAGGTCGTGGTGGTCGTCATCGTGATTCAACTCCTGTGTCGAAACGTGTTGCCGGACTTCGAAGTCCGAACTAGCCGTTCGGGAACTGTACATGGCAGGTCTGGAACTCGGGCGAAACCTGAGCCGAACGTGCGCCGGTCCGCCGAAGGGTTTCGAGCGGACCGGCCGCGGGCGTTCAGCTGCAAGCCCGCAGCGATCAGGCTGCGTCGTGGTCGATCTCGAGCAGTTCGGCGAGCTGGTCGAGCGCCGCCTCGGCGCCGTCGCCCTCGGCGGTGAGGATGACCTCTTCGTTGTTACCCACGGCCAGGCCCATCACCATCAGGATGCTCCTGGCGTCGACCGGGTCGCCGCCGGACTTGGCGATGGTGACCGGCAGTCCGGTCGCGGTGACGGCCTGGACGAACAGCGAGGCGGGCCGGGCGTGCAGGCCGACGCGGGAAGCGACGACAACGTTGCGGCTGGGCATCAAGGAGCTCCTTGTTCTGTCGGTCACGGATGGACCGAGCGGGACGACGTGCGTATCAACCTATCGAGCGGGTGAGTTCCGACACACAGCCGGGACTGCGACAAACATCGTCGCAGCCCCGGCGGTGGTGCGCAGGGTGGAAACGCGATCAGGCAGCGACGCCCTCGGCGACGTCCTCCTCGTGCGCGAGTTCTTCGGTCTTCGCCTTGTCCAGGCTCATCAGCACGATGACCAGACCAGCGGTGATGACCGTGCCGACGACGATCGCCAGCACGTACAGGATCGGGCTGCTGACCAGCGGCAGGACGAAGATGCCGCCGTGCGGGGCGCGCAGCTCGTTGCCGAAGCCCATGACCATCGCGCCGGTGACCGCGGAGCCGACCATGCACGACGGGATGACCCGCAGCGGGTGAGCGGCGGCGAACGGGATCGCACCCTCGGTGATGAACGAGGCACCCGAGCAGCCAGCAGGCCAGACCGTTCTCCCGCTCGGCCTCGGTCCACAGCTTCTTGCGGACCGCGGTGGCCAGCGCCATGCCGAGCGGCGGGGTCATGCCGGCAGCCATCACGGCGGCCATGATCTGCAGCGCCGGGGACGGCCCGGTGATCGGGCTGGCGATCGCGGTGGTCAGACCGGCCGCGGCGAAGGTGTAGGCGATCTTGTTCAGCGGACCACCCATGTCGAACGCCATCATCAGGCCGAGGATCGCGCCCAGCACGATGCCGCTGGCGCCGGCCAGCCCGTTCAGCCAGTCGGTCAGCGCCGTGGTCAGCGCGGCGACCGGCTTGCCGACGACGAAGATCATGAACAGCCCGATCACGATGGTGGACACCAACGGAATGACCACGACCGGCATGATGCCGCGAACGCCCTTCGGCACCTTGAGCCGGGTCATGTAGTACGCCAGACCACCGGCCGCGAAGCCGGAGACCAGACCGCCGAGGAAACCGGCGCCGACAAGCCCGGCCAGCAGGCCACCGACGATGCCGGGGACCAGGCCGGGGCGGTCGGCGATGCCGAACGCGATGAAGCCCGACAGCATCGGCACCAACATGAAGAAGGCGACCTTGCCCAGCACGAACAGGATCCCGGCGAAACCGGCCTGCGAAAGCAGGGTGTCGAAGCTCTGACCGGTCGGGAAGCCGAGCGGCAGGTTTCCGGCAACGTTCTCGTAGGTGACGCCGTCGTAGGTGCCGCCGTACAGCTTGGCGACGATCTCGTCGCCGCCGAACAGGAAGCCGAGAGCGATCAGGATGCCGCCGGCCGCGACGAACGGGATCATGTAGGAGACACCGGTCATCAGCCACTGGCGGACCTTGGTGCCGACACCGACCTTGCGGGTGCCACCGCCGCCGGACGAAGGTGCCGGTGCCTGCGCGGCCAAGGCGGCCGCTTCGGCAGTGCCGGCCTTGGTGCGTTCTCCACGGCCGCGACGGCGGCCGCCAGCACGGCCTTGGGGTCGTGGACGGCCTTCTTGACGCCGACATCGACGAACGGCTTGCCGGCGAACCGGGCCTTGCCCTTCACCTCGAGGTCGGCGGCGTAGATCACGCCGTCCGCGGCGGCGATGACGTCGTCGGACAGCGGGACGGTGCCGGCCGAGCCCTGGGTCTCGACCTGGACGTCGTGACCGACGTCCTTACCGGTCTGCTCGAGGTTCTCGGCGGCCATGTAGGTGTGCGCAATGCCCGTTGGGCACGACGTGACGGCGACAAACTTCATTACCCTGCCACCTCTCCTTGCACGTAGGAGGCCACCGACGCTGCGTCGGGGGCATCGACGATGGTCTGGCGGAATGCGGGACGCACCAGCCGGCGGGCCAGCGCCGCCAGGATGGTCAGGTGCTCGGAGCCGCCACCGGCGGGGGCGGCGATCAGGAACACCAGGGTGGCCGGGCCGTCCGGGGCGCCGAAGTCGACGCCGGCCGGCACCCGGGCCAGGCCGAGCGATGGCACCGTGACGTGCTCGGAACGGGCGTGCGGCAGGCCGATCCCGCCGGGCATGCCGGTGGCCATCTGTGCCTCGCGGGCGGCGACATCGGCCAGGAAGCCGTCCAGGTCGGTGACCCGGCCGGCGTCCGCAGCTTCTGGGCGAGTTGCCGGGTGGCATCGGCCTTGTCGGTGGCGACCAGGTCGAGAACGACCAGTTCTTCGGTGATCAGGTCTGTCATGATGCGACGTCCTTTACTGCTTGGAGGGGATCGGGATCGGCGACGACGCGGACCGCGTCGGCGCAGGCTTGGGTTTCTTCGGGGCCGGGAACGGTGCTGCCGGGAAGCAGGCAGGCGGCCCGGCCCCAGGCCACCGCCCCGGCAAGTCGCTCGGCGGGGGTGCCGACGGTGTGCAGGTAGCCGGACAACGTGCAGTCGCCGGCGCCGACGGTGCTCCGCGGAACCAGCGGCGGGCCGCCGGCCCACCAGGATCCCTCGGCCGTGATCAGCAGGGCGCCGTGCCCGCCCAGACTGACCAGCAGGTCCTTGCTGCCGCGCTCGCGCAGTTCGGCCGCGGCGTCGATGACGTCGCCGACGGTGACCAGGTCGCGGCCGAGGACTTCCTCGAGCTCTTCGAGGTTGGGTTTGACGACCGTCGCGCCGGCATCGATCGCCGCGGCCAGGGCCGGCCCCGAGGTGTCGATGGCGACCGGAACACCCACCGCGACAGCGGCCTTCGTCACCTGGGCGTAGAAGTCGTCCGGCGCACCGGCCGGCAGACTGCCGGCCGCGACCAACCAGCTCGGCTCCGCGGCCAGTGCGTCGTTGACCGCGGCGATCAGCGCGGCCACCTCGGCCTCGGACAGCGTTGCGCCCGGCTCGTTGAGCTTGGTGGTGGTGCCGTCCTGCTCGACCACCGCGATGTTCGTCCGGATGGCGCCCGAGATCGGCACCGCCACGGTCGAAACCTGTTGCGGCGTCAGGAGTCCGATCATCCGCTGGGCGTCGTCACCGGCCGGCAGGATGGCCGTGGTGGCGTGGCCGTGCTTGGCCAGCGCCCGGGCGACATTCACGCCCTTGCCGCCGGCCTCGACCAGTGCCTGGCTGGTCCGCTGCACCTCGCCGCGGACCAGCACCGAGCACCTCGACGGTGTGGTCGAGGCTGGGGTTCGGTGTCACGGTGACGACCGGGCCGGCGGTCGCCGCTGGCCGGTGGTCGCTCGGGGTTGGGTCATGCGCGTACCACCTCCGGTCCCACCTCTTCGATCTCGCGGACCATGTCGGCATCCACCTCGCTGTCGGTGATGATCGTGTCGACCTCGGATAGGTCGGACACATGGGCAAACTCCTCGCGGCCGAACTTGCTGTGGTCGGCCAGCACCACGGTCCGGCGGGCGGACCGCATCAGCGCCCGCTTGACCGCGGCCTCGGCGATGTCCGGGGTGGTCAGGCCGCGAGCGCGGGCTGATCGCCGTTGGTGCCGGCGAAGGCGACGTCGGCGAACACCCCGGAGTACTCCCGCTCGGCCCAGCTGCCGACCGCGGCCAGGGTGCCGGGCCGGACCTGGCCGCCGACCAGGTGCAGGGTGATGTTCGGCCGCTCGGCGAGCAGTCCGGCGATCGGCAGGCCGTGCGTGACGACGGTGAAGCTCCGGTCGGCGGGCAGGATGTCGGCGAACCGGACGGTGGTGGTGCCGGCGTCGATGATGATCGAGCCGCCGTCCGGCAGTTGGTCGAGGGCTGCCTTGGCGATCCGGTCCTTCTGTGCGGCGTTCAGGCCGAAGCGCTGGTCGACGGCCAGTTCCATGCTCAGTCGCTCGACCGGGATCGCGCCGCCGTGCACCCGGCGCAGCACGCCGCGCCGTTCCAGGCCGGTCAGATCCCGGCGGATCGTCTCCGGGGTGACGTCGAAGACGTCGGCCAGCGAGTTGACGTCGACACGTCCGTCCGAGCGGGCGCGGCCGAGGATGGCCTGCTGCCGTTCGGGTGCGTACATGTCGACTCCGATGTCGGTTCTCGGTGCTGGCTCGTTCGGTGTCAAGTCTTCGCCTGTGCGGGAACCAGTGCAGGTGCTGCGTGCTAAATCGTGGCTGCGCCGGGTCGAATCCGCGACTCGGCGTTGTGGTGCTGGACACATGTATATGCGCCTCGCGAGATCCGATGTCAACACATTCGGAAAGATTCGGAACGCAATCGGGACTGGATGCGGTGTTGGTTTGTGCCCGTTTGGCGCTGAGCACGCGACGTTCTGCCGTGTCAGCGCGACGGACTGCACCGTGATGTGCGCACTGTGGGGCAACGACTGGACGCTAGTGGATGGCGGTGCCCGCCCGCACGATGTGACACGAGTGACAGAAGTGCGTGCGAACGGATCGCCGACGGCGGATCACGATGGGAAGGCACCGGCTGTCCGCGTGGGACACTTGATGCGCTATGACACCGACCCTTCCGCTGATCTTCACCGCCCCGCGCCGCGGCATGCCGCCGGTGCATTTCGTCGACCTCGACACCGCCGGACGCCGGGACGGCGGTCGCAAGCGCCGGTCAGCCGGCCTTCCGGGCCGCCCAACTGGCGCAGCACTACTTCGCCGGGCTGACCCGCGACCCGGCCGAGATGACCGACCTGCCGGCGGCCGGCCGGGCCGAGTTCGTCGACGCGCTGCTGCCCGAGCTGCTCACCGAGGTGCGGTCGATCTGGCCTGCGATGACGGCGACACCCGCAAGACCCTGTGGCGGGCCCACGACGGCACGCTGATCGAGTCGGTGCTGATGCGCTACCCGGACCGGATCACGCTGTGCGTCTCCAGCCAGGCCGGCTGCGGGATGGCCTGCCCGTTCTGCGCCACCGGGCAGGGCGGTCTGCAGCGCAACCTGTCGACCGCGGAGATCGTCGAGCAGGTCCGGCTCGCTGCCCGGGCGGCCCGGGACGGCGCGCTCGGCAGCCCGGGCCGGCTGTCGAACGTGGTGTTCATGGGCATGGGCGAGCCGCTGGCCAACTACAAGCGGGTGCTGGCCGCGGTCAAGATGATCACCGCGCCGGCGCCGCCGGCCTGGGCATCTCGGCCCGTTCGGTGACCGTGTCGACGGTCGGCCTGGTGCCGGCCATCGAGCGGCTGACCGCGGAGAACCTGCAGGTCCGGCTGGCGGTGTCGCTGCACACCCCCGATGACGAGCTGCGCGACACCCTGGTCCCGGTGAACGACCGCTGGAAGATCGACGAGGTGCTGCGCGCCGCCCGGGCCTACGCCGACACCACCGGCCGCCGGGTGTCCATCGAGTACGCGCTGATCCGCGACATCAACGACCAGCCCTGGCGCGCCGACATGCTCGGCGAGCTGCTCCGCGAGCACCTCGGCCAGCTGGTGCACGTCAACCTGATCCCGCTGAACCCGACCCCGGGCTCGCAGTGGGATGCCTCGCCGAAGCCGGTGCAGGACGAATTCGTCCGCCGGGTCCGCGCGCAGGGCGTCGCCTGCACGGTCCGGGACACCCGCGGTCAGGAGATCGCCGCCGCCTGCGGCCAGCTGGCCGCGGCCGAACTGTAAGTCCTGACTTACGCCTTCTGTTGGGCATCGGGATGTCATCTGCCCGCGGCGGAAATCGTTGACTCCTGTCCCATCAGTCCCAAGACGCGCACCTTGGCCGCGCCGTCGAAGATGATCCGCGCGGTCAGCGGTCGGGTCAGGTAGTGGGGAGGACAGTCCGCAGTCGGTTGCCAGCCGCTTGGCGGCCTTCGTGCGCTTCCAGTTGGCGTGGACGAAGAACGGCGCGGCCAGCACGTAGAAGACGATCGGCGAAGATGCGCGATGACGGCGGAGATCGGGTCGTTGCCCGAGCGGCGCCGGAGCTGCCGATGCCGCCGACCCGGCCGCCGCAGTCCGGTAGTCCGGCCTCGCCGGGCAGGAACGGCCGCAGGTACACGGTCGGGACCGTCGGTCAGCTGCACGTTCGAGTACCCACGGCCGCGTGGCCTTGGTGACCGCGCGCGACGCCAGCGGCGTCCAAGCGGCCGCCGGCCTCGGTCCGCAGCGCGATGCCGCTGGGCCGCACCCGGAGGGCGGCATACCGGCGCTTGATCTGCACCATGGTGACGCCGGCCGGCAGTTGGTTGCGTGCGGTAGCCGGTGTCCGCGGGGTGCTGGCCCGGTCGCGTCGACGGCCGGACGGTTGCTGGTCGGTCACGGTCATGCCGGATCGGGTGTCGCGGCTCAGGTCAGGGTCGGCGCGCGCGATCCCGCTTGTGCTTCCGGCTCGCATGACCAGCCAGATCGCCATCAGGCCGGCGATGACGACCAGCCACTAGTCCTCGACCTGCGACTCCTGATTGCCGAAGATCAGCAGCAGCAGTCCGACAACACCGAGCCACAGCAGATGCGCGCGAGCCGCGGGGGGCGATCTCCCGCCAGGAGCCGTGCCAGCCCCATTCCTCGCTGGGCGCGTCCGGGTTGTAGGCAGACGACTGGCCGGGCTGCACCTTCGCCACCTCGGTGCCGTGGCTGTCGTCCTGCCCGTCCGCTCCGGAGCGGTGCTCGAGTGACGTGCCGGCCACGGGTCCTCCCAGGTGAGTGTGCTGCTGGAGTGCTGCTTCGATCCTGCTGTCTCATCCTGCTGGGCTTCATCTTGACATGCGCGAGCTGCGTCGGGCGCGTCGGGGCGGCGTGGCGGTGTGGCCGGCCGTCAGGCCGCCGGTTTGCGGGCTCAGGGTCGATCGACCGCGGTCACACGGCCCGCTCGCCGTCCACGGTCGTGGCCGTCAGATCCAGATGGCCGTCGGTGGCGCTGACCCAGCCGGTCAACGGTCGACCCGGCCGCGAGCGTTCTGCGGCACCCGGACGGTGCCGCCCGATTCGCACGGCTGCAGGTCGGTCTCGTTGTCCACCAACAGATTCGGCGGCAGCACGCCGTGCACCGGCTGATCGTCGATCAGCACCCCGGACAGCATGGTGCGGCCGTCGCCGGCCGGTGCCGCACTCGACGGTCAGCCACCAGGTGCGGTGCACCGTCCCGGTCTGGTCGGTCGACGCGGAATAGATGGACAGGCCCGGGAATGCCGGTCGGGGGTGATACCGAGCGTCATCGACAGCGGATTGGGGTCGTCGAACGGTCCGGTGCCGACCACCGGGCCCTGCAGGGCCAGGTCCGCGCTCCGGGTGTACGACGAGGTGCCGCCGGTGGCCGCGCAGCGGCCGAGAACGGTGATCGTCAGCTCGGCGGTACCGGTCCAGGCGGCCGGCAGGCGCAGACCCGAACCCGGCAGCACCGGCGCCGGCGTCGCGGTCGCGGTGGTTGATCCCGTGGTCGTGTCGGATGCCTCGACGTCGGAACCGGACGGCGACGGCGTTGCGGTGGTCGGCGCGGCGGTGCGTCGATGGCCGACTCGGTTCCGGCGGACGCCGATGCCGACGGCGCCGGGGAGTCGCTCGCGGACGGGCGTCGACGACGACGCCGGACTCTGCCCGGTGATCTGGATCAGCCCCCACACCACCACCACCGAGCAGACCAGCGCGGCCACCATGATCACCGTCACCCAACGGGTGCTCAGCGTGTTGCGGGTGGCCACCAGCCCAGTATGTGGTGGTCGGCGCGGAAGTTCGGCGACGTCGACGAAATGGTGGAGGAAGATGTGGGCTGTGACGACCTCTTTCCCGGCTGAGCCAGCACCCCGGTCCACCGACTGGTGCAGCACCATGGACCGGCCGTCGTCGGATTGTCATTCTCGGCTCGACCGGGTCCATCGGCACCCAGGCACTGGACGTCATCGCCGCGCATCCGGATGCCTTCGAGGTGGTCGGGCTGGCCGCCGGGGGAGCGCACCCCGAGTTGCTCGCGCAGCAGGCCGCCGCCCATCCGTCGGCCGTCGTCGCGGTGGCCGGCGCGCCGCCGGGTTGACGTTGGACGGTCGCACGGTGATCACCGGCGACCGGGCTGCCACCGAATCTGGTCGAGACCGTCGACGCCGACATCGTGCTCAACGGGATCACCGGGTCGATCGGCCTTGAACCGACGCTGGCCGCGCTGCGGGCCGGCCGGGTGCTGGCACTGGCGAACAAGGAATCGCTGGTCGCCGGCGGTTCGCTGGTGACCGGGGCGGCGGCGCCCGGCCAGCTCGTGCCGGTCGACTCCGAACACAGCGCGCTCGCCCAGTGCCTGCGAGGCGGTGCGCCGCAGGAGGTTCGCCGGCTGGTGGTCACCGCGTCCGGTGGTCCGTTCCGCGGGCGGACGGCCGCGCAAATGGCCGAGGTCACCGCGGCGGAGGCGCTCGCCCACCCCACCTGGGCGATGGGTCCGGTCGTCACCATCAACTCGGCGACCCTGGTCAACAAGGGCCTGGAGGTGATCGAGGCGCATCTGCTGTTCGACATCCCCTACGACCGGATCGACGTCGTCGTGCATCCGCAGTCGGTCATCCATTCGATGGTGACCTTCGTCGACGGGTCGACCCTGGCGCAGGCCAGCCCGCCGGACATGAAGCTGCCGATCGCCCTCGCGCTGGCCTGGCCGCACCGGTTGGGCCGGGTGGCCGCGGCCTGCGACTTCGCCAGCTGCGGCGAGCTGGACCTTCGAGCCCGTCGACCGCGCAGGCGTTCCCCGCGCTGGACCTGGCCATCGCGGCGGGCAACGCCGGCGGCACCGTCCCGGCCGCCTTCAACGCCGCCAACGAGGAGGCCGTCGACGCCTTCCGTCGCGGTCACCTGCGTTTCACAGGCATCTCCGACGTGCTGTCCCGCATTCTTGACGAGGCCGATCAGCTCCGGAGCAACCCGCGGGATGTGCAGGACGTCTGGGCCACGGAAGACTGGGCCCGTCGTCGGGCCCGGGAAATCATCGGAGCGGCGGCCACGACGGTCGCCTCCGGCGCGGTCAACTCGGCAGCACAGGCACGGTCATCGGCCGGCATCGGGCGCGGCGGCCGACAACAGCAGGGTGGGGGCGGCACGCTAGATGTGGATCGTAATTGGCGTCGTGCTGTTCGCGCTCGGGCTGCTCTTCTCGATCGCCTGGCATGAGCTCGGCCACCTGAGCTTCGCCAAGCTGTTCAACGTCCGCACCACCCAATACATGATCGGCTTCGGCAAGACCGTCTGGTCCAAGCAGGTCGGGGAGACCGAGTACGGCTTCAAGGCGATCCCGCTCGGCGGCTACATCCGGATGATCGGCATGGTGCCGCCCGGGCCGGACGGCCGGCAGCGGATCACCACCACCGCGTCCGGCGCCGGCGGCATGGTCCGCAACATCGTCGAGGAAACCAGGGCCGGCGACCGGTCGCAGGTCACCGACGATCGATGACGGCCGGCAGTTCTACCAGCTGCACCCGGCCAAGCGGATCATCGTGATGATCGCCGGACCGATGATGAACCTGATCCTCGCCGTCGGGATCTTCGCGATGATCATGATGGGCATCGGCGTGCCGATGCCGAGCACCACCGTCGAGCACGGTCAGCCAATGCGTGATTCCGGCCGCCGCCGCCGGCACCGCGCAGCAGACCGAATGCACCCCCGGCGACCCGCAGACCCCGGCCGCGCTCGCCGGCCTGCTGCCCGGCGACCAGATCGTCGGCTTCGACGGCGCCGCGGTGACCAGCTGGGACCAGCTGACCGGCCTGATCCAGGCCGCCGCCGGCACCACCGTGCAGCTCGACTACATCCGGGACGGGCAGCAGGTCACCAAGTCCATCCCGATCGTGCAGACCCAGCGCCCGGTGCTCGACGATCAGGGCAAGCAGATCGGCGTCAAGGACGCCGGGTTCCTGGGGATCAGCGTCACCAATCCGTATACCCAGCAGTCCTTCGGCGCTGCCGTGACGCAGACCGGAGCCTTCATCGGTGCGGCGGCCAAGGCCGTGGTGGCGATCCCGGCCCGGATCCCGGCGCTCTGGGACGCCGTGTTCAACGGCGCACCGCGCGGCCTCGACTCGCCCGTCGGCATCGTCGGCGCCGGCCGGATCGGCGGCGAGATCCTGGATTCGGACAACACCAGCAGCACCGACAAGCTGGTGCTGTTCCTGAACCTGCTGGCCGGCTTCAACATGAGCCTGTTCCTGCTGAACATGCTGCCGCTGCTGCCGCTGGACGGCGGGCACATCCTGGGCGCGATGATCGAATGGGTCCGCAAGGGCTGGGCGATGGCTGCGCGGCAAGAACGACCCGGGCCCGTTCGACGTGGCAAAGTTGATGCCGGTGGCCTACGTGGTCGTGCTGTTGTTCGGTGGGCTGTTCCTGCTGACGCTGGCCGCGGACATCATCAACCCGGTCAAGCTGTTCGGCTGAGTTCCGCCGAACGGAGTCGAGCGTTCCCGTTCCACCGTCGCTAGCTGAGAGAAGTCATCGACATGTCCGTCACCGCCCGTCCGGAGTCGCCATCGGGCTCGGCCTGCCGAGCATGCCCGCCGACCGGGTGGTGCCGGTGCTGGCGCCGCGACGCAAGACCCGGCAGTTGAACGTCGGCGGCAGTCGGAGTCGGCAGCGATTCACCGGTGTCGGTGCAGTCGATGACGACCACGGTGACGGCGGACATCAACGCCACCCTGCAGCAGATCGCCGAGCTGACGGCGTCCGGCTGCCAGATCGTCCGGGTCGCCGTGCCGACCAATGACGACGCCGACGCGCTGGCCATCATCGCCAAGAAGTCCCAGCTGCCGGTGATCGCCGACATCCACTTCCAGCCGAAGTACGTGTTCGCCGCCATCGACGCCGGGTGCGCGGCGGTCCGGGTGAACCCGGGCAACATCAAGGCGTTCGACGACAAGGTCGGCGAGATCGCCCGTGCCGCCAAGGCCGCCGGCACCCCGATCCGGATCGGCGTCAACGCCGGGCTCGCTGGACAAGCGACTGCTGGCGAAGTACGGCAAGGCCACCCCGGAGGCGCTGGTCGAATCCGCGCTCTGGGAGTGCTCGCTGTTCGAGGAGCACGACTTCCGGGACATCAAGATCTCGGTGAAGCACAACGACCCGGTGATCATGGTGCGGGCCTACGAATTGCTGGCCGAGCAGTGCGACTACCCGTTGCACCTCGGCGTGACCGAGGCCGGGCCCGACCTTCCAGGGCACCATCAAGTCCGCCGTCGCCTTCGGTGCGCTGCTGTCCAGGGGGATCGGCGACACCATCCGGGTCTCGCTGTCCGCGCCGCCGGTCGAAGAGGTCAAGGTCGGCCTGCAGATCCTGGAGTCGCTCAACCTGCGGGAACGCGGCCTGGAGATCGTCTCCTGCCCGTCCTGCGGCCGGGCCCAGGTCGACGTCTACACCCTTGCCGAGCAGGTGTCCGCCGGTCTCGAGGGCCTGGACGTACCGCTGCGGGTGGCCGTCATGGGCTGTGTGGTGAACGGGCCGGGGGAGGCGCGCGAGGCCGATCTCGGGGTGGCCTCCGGCAACGGCAAGGGCCAGATCTTCGTCAAGGGCGAGGTCATCAAGACCGTGCCGGAGTCGCAGATCGTCGAGACGCTGATCGAAGAAGCGATGCGGCTCGCCGACGCTGATGCGCGACGCCGGTGTGGTCAGCGGCGAGCCGTCGGTCACCCTGGCCTGATGCTCCGCGATCCTGCAGGTGTCGGGCGCGGTCGTGGCATTGTGTGCGTTAGCTGCCAACCGCCACAGTGAGGCACTCCTATGCTGACCGCCAGCTTTGCCCGGACCCTCGGTCCAGGGCATGCGTCGCAGGTTGCCCGGGTGCTGCAGGCGGATCCGGTTTCCTCGTGCATGGTGGCCGCCCGATTCGAGCAGGTCGGGATGAACGAGGCCGCGATGGGTGGCCAGTTCTGGGGAATCGGCGGCGGTCGTGACGGTCTGTTGTTCGCCGGCGCGTCGATGGTGCCGCTGGCCGGCGACAGCGCGGCCATGCGGTCCTTCGCGCACGTCGCGGCCCGTCGCGGACGCAAGTGCGCGACCATCCTCGGGCCCGCCGAGCTGGTGCTGTCGCTCTGGGAGCGACTCGAGCCGCGGTGGGGTCCGGCCCGGGACGTGCGGGCGGATCAGCCGCTGATGTCCTGCCCGGCGGAACCCTTCGGCCCCGTCGACCCGCATGTGCGGTTGGTCCGGCCGGACGAACTGGACGCGTACTTCCCATCGGCGGTGTCGATGTTCACCGAGGAGGTCGGCGTCGATCCCCGGACCGGTGACAACGGCCGTGGCTACCGGGCCCGGATCGCCGAGTTGATCGGGGCGCGCCGGGCGTACGCGCGGTTCGACGGCGAGACCGTGATGTTCAAGGCCGAGGTCGGCTCGCTGTCCAACCACGTGGCGCTGATCCAGGGTGTCTGGGTGCACCCCCAGCTGCGTGGCCGCGGCCTGGCGGCGCCGGCGATGGCCGCCGTTGTCCGGGCGATCCAGCGGGACATGCGGCGGACGCCGAGCCTGTATGTCAATCAGTACAACCATGCCGCCAGGCGGACCTACGACCGGATCGGGTTCCGCCAGGTCGGCACCTTCGCCTCGGTGCTGTTCTGACCAGTGGTCCGGGTAGGAATCAGCCGCGCGCCATCTCGTCGACACACACGGTGACGGCCAGGATGAAGGGCTGGTTCTGGTTGGCGGCGATCTCGACGCCGTAGGTGTCACGGACCCGGAACCACTTCTTGGAGATGGTGGCGATGGTCTCGCCGTCCTGTTCGATTTCGTACTCGTGCGAGACGAAGTTGCCGTGCGCGTGCATGTCCTTTCCGTTGTCCGGGTCGATCGTGTACCGATCGCGGATGCCGAGCATCGCCTTGTGCACCGTCGCCTCTGTGCCGCCGCATTCGATGTGCATCTTGTCGCGCACGCTCAGCTTGCGTTCCTGGATCTTCGCCAGCTCGTTGCCGTCGTGATCCTCGAGAATGAAGGTCTGCCGGAACCTGACGGCCTTGCCGTTGACCTTGTAGACCTTGTCGCCGGACTCGTTCTCGATCCAGAAGTCGTCGCCGATCGCCAACAGTTTCTCCCGCATCTGGTAACGCTGGACGGTCGGCGCGTCATCGTGCGATCGATGGAACAGTCCCATTGCCCACTCTTCTCTGTGAATCGGATGGCCGTGCGGCGACCGCCCGGCACAGTGTCGATCATTGGGTGCGTCGGTTCTCGGTGCATCACCTGTAGTGGGTAGGAGGTCGTCGGCGACCCGGCGGCGGCCCCAGCAGCAGCGAGAACCGTGGATGCGCTTGGTAACAGGAAAGCGGACAGCAAAGGCCGCTATCGGACGAAAAATAGCTGTAGGGTGGTCGGTGAACTACTGAGCGTGTGCGGCAGTAGCGCGACTTCGTGAGCGGCCCAGAAAGCGGGCAGCACGCCGCGAAGTGATACCGAGGGGCGTGCAGTGACAGCGACGATGACCGTCGAAACGGGTCGGGCTCACCGGGGTTACCGGCACGAGGCGTTGTTGTACCGGGGGCAACAGGGCTTTTTGGATGCCGTCGTTCCGTTCATCCGGGACGGCGTCGAGCGAGGGCAACCCGTTCTCGTTGCGGTCATCGCCCCGCGAATAAAGGCGCTGCGGGCAGCGCTCGGACCCGACGCCGATGGCGTGCACTTCCTGGATATGGCCGAGTTGGGCAAGAACCCGGCGCACATCATCCCGGCCTGGCGGGAGTTCGTCGAGAGTCACTCTGCGACCGATCCCGACGACCCGGACGGCCGCACGGTCAGCCCGATCCGCGGAGTGGGGGAGCCGGTCTGGGCGGGGCGCCGGCACAGTGAGATCGAAGAATGTCAATTTCACGAGGCATTGCTGAATCTGGCGATATCACCGGATACGCCGCTCTGGCTGCTCTGTCCCTACGATGCGGACGCACTGGGTGCCGACCTCATCGACGAGGCGCACCGTAGCCATCCGGCGATTGTCGAATCGGACAGCTATCGAGGCAGCACCACCTACGGCGGTGCCTATCACGTCGGCTCGCTCTTCGGACTCGAACTGCCGCCGCCGCTCGGCCCGGTCCGCAACCTCGTGGTCAACGGCGACGACGGCCATCAGGTGGCGGATTGGGTCCGCCGGTGGGCGGAAGCATCCGGGTTGAGCGTGCAGCGATCCGGCAGGTTGGCGACGGCGATGCGGACCATCACTCAGTCCAGCGTGACCAGTCCCGGTCACAGCGAAGTACTCCAACTGTGGCAGGACTGTTCGGCACTGATCTGTCAGATCCACGATCCCGGGCACGTCCAGGACCCGATGATCGGCCGGCACGCCGACGGCCAGGACACCCAGCGTGGACAAGCCCTGCGGATTGCCAACGACCTGTGCGACCTGGTGCAGGTCAGGTCCGGCCCGGCCGGCACCACAGTCCGCGTGCACAGCTGGCTGGGACAGCACTGAACAATCAACTCCTGCGTCGCTGAACTACCAATTCTTGCGTCGCTGAACAACTCCTGCGTCGCTGAACCACCAACTCTGGCGTCACCGGACAACCAACTCCTGAGTCGCCGGCCCCGCTCAGCTGGCTTCCGGCGCCGGGACGGGCTGGTTGTCCACCTCGACCTTTTCCTCGGTCACCCGGCCGCCGGGATGGAGCAGCGAAACGACCAGCGACAGCACCAGCACGATCGCCATGCCGATCAGGACGGCCTGAGTCGCCACCGCGAAGTCATTGGCGACGGCGGCGCCGATCTTGGCCTGCACGTCCGCCGGAACTCCGGTCAGCGCCGTCGAACTGCCCTGACCACCGCTGCTGGCGGCGGACGCGGCCAGGCTCGCCGCCTGCTCCGGTGACGCGCCAAAACTGACGAACGAGTCCGTCAGCCGATTGGCGAAGACGTTGCCCAGCACGGTTCCCAGGACCGCAAGACCCAGCGCGGAGCCGTAGTTCCGGACGGTCTGGGTGATGCCGGTGACCTCCCCGTAGGAGGCGTTGATCGCGCGGTTCGTTGCATCGGTGCTGGCCGGTCCGAGCAGCAGACCGATACCCGCGCCGGCGATGAGAATGGCCCACCACTGGGCGCCCAGGCTCAGGTCGGTCAGTTGCCAGGCCCACAGCCCGAATCCGATCGCGCCCAACGCACTGCCCATGACGATGGCCGGTTTTGCGCCGCGCCTGTCCAGGATGTTGCCGCCGACCTGCGCGGCGGGCGCGAACCCGGCGAAGAACACCAGCAGATACAGGCCGGCGCTGCTCGAGTCGTAGCCGAGCGACACCTGGGAGTAGACGCTGGCGAAAAAGAACACCGGCACGAACGCGACCATCGAAAGGAACAGCACCGCGTTGTCGACGAAGAATGCGCGGTCCTTGAAGATCCGCACCTTGATCAGCGGTACCGGGGTGCGCAGTTGGACAAGGACGAACACCACCAGGATCACCAGCCCGCCGAGGATGCAACCCCAGGTACGCAGGTCCGCCCATCCCCAACTGGCCGCCTGTTCAAAGCCGAGGGTGCTCAGCGCCATTCCGGTGGCGATCAACGCCGCGCCACGCCAGTCGATGCGCTCATTTCGCGGCGCCGAGTGGATCCCCGCCATCACCGTCAGCACAACGGCAAGAATCGCGACCGGGATGTTGATCCAGAAGATCGCCCGCCACGTCCACTGGGTGAGGTAGCCACCGGCGATCGGGCCGATCGCCGTCAGGCCGCCGCTGATCCCGAAAAAGATTGCCAGGGCCTTGCCCCGCTCGCGGAGTGGGAACGCGGACACCACGACGGCCAGTGCGGCCGGAATCATCAGCGCGGCCGAAAGCCCCTGGATCACCCGGAAGAAGATGATCCATGCCTCCGCATAGGACCCTTTGGGCGTGAACCCGCACAGGGCGGAGGCGCCGGCGAAGCCGATGATGCCGATCAACACCACTCGCTTGGAGCCCCAGACGTCGGCCAGGCGCCCACCGAGGGCGAATCCGGCGGCCAGCGCCAGGATGTAGCCGTTGATCACCCACTGCACGCCGTCCCGGGTCAGGTCCAGCTCCTGCTGGATGTTCGGGCTGGCGATCGCAACGATTGTCTGGTCGATGAAGGTCATTGCAACGGCAAAGAGCATCGCCGCCAGGGCCATGTTCTTCGACTTCGCGGAGGTTCGCGGCCCCGCCGGATCCGGTGTCGCTGCGTTGCTCGTCAAGGCTGCCCCCTGTCGTCCTGCCGCCTGCTGCGCCGAACTGTGGCACAAGGTCCCGACAGTCATGTCCGGGATGTGGTTGATCTGAGGATCTCATCCACTGCGGATGTCGCGGCAGGGGACTGTCGGACCGCCTGGGGATACTGGACCCATGATGCTTGGAGCCCACCATCGACGGCGCGTTTCGCGACGGCAGTTGACCGGGCTCGTGCTCGCCCTCGTGCTGCTGCTCACTGTCTCGTGCACCAGCCAGCAGCCCACTGACGCAGGTCCTGACCAGCAGATTGCGGCGTTCATCTCCGACTGGCAGCAGCTGCATCCGGATGCGGCGGCGGATCTCACCTCCGATCCGGCCGCGGCCGCCGTGATGCTCGGCGAGGTCACCACCAACCTGCACCCGGACTCGTTGACGATCACTGCCGGCAGTGTGAACCGGACCGGCCCCGACACGGCAACGACAACCGCAACGTTCAGCTGGGAACTCCCGAACGCCGGTACCTGGACCTATCCGGCGACCTGGACCTGGCAGCGTGCATCGTCGAACTCTGACTGGCTGCTGGACTGGTCACCCACCGTCGTCCATCCCAAGCTCGGTGAGCGGCAGACCCTTGCCATCAGGACGACCGATCCGGAACCAGGGGTGTTGGTCGACCGCAACAACAACCAGATCGCGTCACCGGTCCGCGTCTACTCGGTGGTGCTCATGCCCGGCACGGTGCCCGACGTCGCTGCCACCGCGGCCGCGCTCGCCCCGATCCTGGCACCGCTGGATCCCACCATCACCGCGGACGGGATCGTCGCGGGAGCAGCGGCAGCAGTCGCGGCGGCCGCCACTCCCGCGACAGATCCGGCCGGCCGAACGACAGGTGAACCCGGTGCCTCGGTGCCCGTCGCTTCTTCGCCCGCACCGACGTCGCCGGCAGCGACGGCCGCTGTCGACCCCGCCACCGTCGGTTACACGATGATCAACCTGCGCGAGGGCGACTACGGCAAGGTCAAGGCGCAGCTCGACGGCGTCCCGGGGCTGAGCTTCCCCTCCGAGGTGCGGAATCTGCCGCCGACCCGGGACTTCGCCCGGGCCGCTATTGGCGCAGGTCACTCCGATCGTCACCGATCGGATACGCGGCACTGACGGCTGGAAGGTGATCATCGTCGATACCACCGGCGGCACATTGGAAACCCTGGCCGATCACCCGGCCGTCGCCGGTGAGCGGGTCACGCTCACCATTGACAGCAAGATTCAGCAGGCTGCTGAAGCGGCACTGGCCGGCACCGTGCAACCGGCGGTGCTGTTGGTCATGCAGCCGTCCACCGGTGAATTGCTCACCGTCGCCCAGAACGCGGCAGCGAATGCCCAGGGGGCACCGGCGCTGACCGGCCAGTACCCACCCGGGTCGACCTTCAAGGTGGTCACCGCGACCGCTGGGCTTGATCGTGGTCTCATCGCTCCGGGACAAACGGTGGCCTGTCCCGGCGCCTTTGCCATTGACGGTCGCGAGATCCACAACGCACATGACTTCGATCTGGGCACCGTCGATTCCACGCTTGCCTTCGCCAAGTCCTGCAACACGACCTTTGCCAAGCTGGCCACCCAGATGCCCGGCGATGCGTTGCCCAGCGCCGCAACTGACTACGGCATCGGACTGGACTTCGTGGTCGAGGGTGTCACCACGCTGACCGGAAAGGTGCCGAACGCCGCTACTCCCGTGCAGCGAGCGGAAAGCGGGTTCGGCCAGGGCGAGGTGCTCATCACGCCGTTCTCAGCAGTCCTGATGGCAGCGACCGCCCAGCATGGGTCGATGCCGATGCCGGTGCTGATCCGGGGCTCAACGACGACCGTCGACAAGCCCGCTCCTGCCCGGACCGCACCGGTGCAGCAGGCAATTCAGACGTACATGAAGGCGGTCGTCGACGAGGGCACCGGCCAGGGGTTGGAGGCCTTTGGTGACGTACACGCCAAAACGGGCACAGCCGAGTTCGCGGCGGAGGACGGATCGACGCACGCCCATGCCTGGACCGTGGGGTATGTCGGGGACATGGCCTTTGCCGCGCTGGTCGTCGGAGGGGAGGACTCGATCGTGACCAATCAGATCGTCATCCAGTTCCTGGGCTCGCTGTAGGTGCCGCGCGGGCATGGTCGGAGGCCGGAGTCTTCTCGACCGGCCGCCGACGGTCCGCAGCCGTCGTAGGCTCGTCACCATGCTGCGCACTGCCCTGAAGCCCGGACGCCAGACGCCGATCCGGACGGTCCCGGCCTCGATACCCCGACCCGAATATGTTGGCCGGGACCGTCCCGCGAAGAGCACCGATCCGTGGGTGCAGCCCGCGGACATCATCGAGAAGATGCGGGTCGCCAGCCGGATCGCCGCCCGCGCGATGGCAGCCGGCGCGGAGGCGATCGCACCGGGCGTCACCACCGACGAGATCGACCGGATCGTGCACGAGTACATCTGCGACCACAACGCCTACCCGTCCACGTTGGGCTACAAGCATTTTCCGAAGTCCTGCTGCACCTCGCTGAACGAGGTGATCTGCCACGGGATCCCGGATTCGACCGTCATCCAGGACGGCGACATCGTCAACATCGACGTCACGGCCTACATCGACGGGGTGCACGGCGACACCAACGCCACCTACCTGGCCGGGAACGTGTCGGAGGAAAACCGGCTACTCGTCGAGCGCACCGAGGAGGCGCTGCGGCGGGCCATCAAGGCGGTCGCGCCGGGTCGACAGCTGAACGTCATCGGGCGGGTCATCGAGTCCTACGCCAAGCGCTTCGGTTACGGGGTGGTCCGCGACTACACCGGTCACGGGATCGGCCGGACGTTCCACTCCGGGTTGGTCATCCTGCACTACGACGAGCCCAGCGTCACCACCGTCATCGAGAAGGGCATGACCTTCACCATCGAACCGATGATCACCCTCGGGGGGATCGACTGGGACGTGTGGGACGACAAGTGGACCGTGACCACCAGGGACAAGTCCTGGACCGCACAGTTCGAGCACACCCTGGTCGTCACCGATTCCGGCGCCGAGGTGCTCACGCTGCCCTGAGGTGACGGAGATGGACATCCGGCACCCCGGTTACGCTCTGCCGGTGATGGCCGCGAAACCGCCGAGCCCGGTTACCGGGTGACGCCGTGTCCGCCGATGCGGTGCAGCATGACCCTGGCAGCGCCCCGGTCGCCGTGGATTTCCGGCTGCTCGGCCCGCTGGAGATCTTGGTCGACGGTGTGCCGCAGGCCATGCCTGGTGGCAAGCCGAAGAGTCTGCTGGCTGTGCTGCTGATCAACCGCAACCGGGTGGTGTCGGCGGACTCGCTGGCAGACGCCATGTGGGACAGCGAGCCGCCCACGGCCTATCAGGGAATTCTGCAGGTCTACATGTCGACCCTGCGGAGATCGTTGCGGGCGGCAGGAGCCGACGGTCAGGCCGTCATCACCACCCAGAGCCCCGGGTACAAATTGAGCACCGATGACGCCTGCGTCGACCTCGGACGGTTCACCCGCAGGGTGGCATCAGGCACCGAGCTGCTTCGGGCGAGACGGTACGCGGAGGCGGCGACCGGGCTGCGAGCGGCGCTGGCCGAGTGGTCCGGGCCGGCACTTGCCGACCTGCGCGGACTGCGGTTCGCCGACGGCTTCGCGACTGCCGTGGAAGAAGAACGGCTGGTCGCCCTGCACGCCTATTTCGACGCGGAACTGGCCTGCGGCAACGAGTCTGCCCTGGTCGGCGAACTCACCGCGGTCACCGCCGCACACCCACTGCGGGAGCCGTTCTGGGTGCAGTTGATCACCGCGTTGTACCGGGTCGGGCGGCAGGCCGACGCATTGGAAGCCAGTCGGCGGATCAGGGATCTGCTCGCTGACGAGCTGGGCATCGACCCGGGTCCCGCCCTGCGCGAGTTGGAGGGCAGGATCCTGCGTCAGGAGTCGCTCGCCCTGGCTCCAGCCGAACGGCCGGCGGCAGAGCGGCCGGCGGTACGCCAATCGCCGGTCGAGCCCTCACCGGCCATGCAACCGACGGTGAGCGAGACCGCGATGGTGTTGAGCACCGCGCAGCTGGTTCTCGCGTCGGGCCAGGTGATTCCGGTTCCGGCCCGCGGCCTGCGCATCGGCCGAATGGCCGACAACGACCTGGTGATCGACGGTGTCAAGGTCAGTCGCTATCACGCGCTGGTTGTCGAGGTGGCTCAAGGTTTCGCGATCAATGATTTGCGATCGACCAACGGAATAGTCGTCGGCGGTCAACGCGTCATGGACAGCCATCTCCTGCATGACGCAGATGTGATCATCATCGGCGGGGTCGAGATGATCTTCCACATCGCCGGACAGTGAACCGTTCGCCTGCCGGCAATAGCCGCTGAGCTGGGTCAATACCACCTTTCAGTGGTCGCGTCAGGGGTTTAAGCCGTCTTGTAGGGGTCTTTCAGTGCCGGGGCGCATCTTTGTCCTACCAGCCCAACAGGCCACCTCGAAGCCCCAGCCACATGGAGGACATCATGACCACCACCACAACCACCCGCAGCACCGAGAAGCCCGCCCGCGCAGCATTTGTCATCAGAATGATCCGTCTGCTGGCCATCACCTTCGCGCTGCTGGTCGGCTTCGGGGTGGCCAGCGCCTCGGCCGCCACCGCGCACGCCGACACCGTCACCGGCGACGCGGTCTTCTCGACCGAGGTCGACTGCGGTGGTGACTCGCTGTCCTTCACCGTCAATTCCGACGAGACGGACGGCAGCTACGCCAAGATCTGGGTGTACGACACCGTCACCGAGGAATGGGTCACCGACGACATCTGGGTGGAAGCGGACTACTACGCCACCTTCAACATTGCCGATCTCACCTTCGATCCCGGGTACTACATGGTCTTCGTTTCCTACGCCCAATGGAACGGCTACGACTACGACTACTCCGGCGAGTACATCGACACCTACGAGCAGTACTACAGCTACACCGACCACGAGACGTCGGACTTCTGCTACCAGGGCAACGACCTGTCTCAGGACAGCTGAGGCTCCACCGCAAGGGCATCCCCGGTCGGCACCCAGCCGGCCGGGGTGTTCTGCGTTGGGGGTCCGACCGGATAGGCCAGCGCCGCGCCGGAGACCGAAATACCCACCAGCGCGCCGGGTATCACCTGGTCGCCGCCCAGCAAACGGCACGTCACCGAGGTGGCCGGGAAGCCGGTGCCGGCCGGCAATTCGGCCGTCACGACGCAATCGTGGCCGAAGTAGTCGACCGACAGGACGACAGCCGGGACGCTGTCCGTCAACGGCGGACCGGACCCGGTCAGCCGGTGCACCTGGAGTTGTTCCGGCCGGAGCATCAACTGCGCCGGACCGTCGAACCCCGAGACGCCCGGTGGCCGGCGGATCGCGACGTCACCCAGGGCGCCGCTGGCGACGTCACCGTGTACCACCACCGGAATGACGCACGCCTCGCCGATGAACTCCGCCGTCGGCAGGTCAACGGGATCGTCATAGACCTGACGGGGATTTCCCACCTGGGCGAGCAGACCCGACCGCATGATCGCGATCTGATCGGCGAAGGACAGTGCCTCGGCCTGGTCATGGGTGACCAGCAAGGTCGTCACGCCGGTCGCCGCCAGTGCCGCGGCGACCAGGGACCGGGTTTCCGCCCGCAGCGAGGCATCGAGTGCGGAGAACGGCTCGTCGAGCAGAACCAGCCGTGGCTGCGGCGCCAATGTGCGCGCCAGGGCGACCCGCTGTTGCTGGCCGCCGGACAGTTCATGCGGGTACCGGCCGGCCAGCGAGGAGTCAAGGCTGACCAACTCCAACAGTTCAGTGAGTCGGCCGGCGTCCTTCCGCTCCCGCCGGGGCAGTCCGAACGCAACGTTCTGGGCGACCGTCAGATGCGGGAACAGGGCACCTTCCTGGGCGAGATAGCCGAGTCGTCGCTGCTCCGGTGGCAGCTGGCGGTTCGGCCCGCTGACCGGTTGACCACCGATGTCGATCGATCCGCTGTCCGGCCGGAGGAACCCGGCGACCAGCCGTAGCAATGTCGTCTTGCCGCAGCCGGACGGGCCGAGCACAGCGGTGATCCCGCCGGTCTCGATCGTCAGGCTGACCCCCAGCAGGACAGGGGTGCCGTTGAACGACTTGGTCAGGTCGGTGACCTGCAGTGCACTCATGGTCGCTGTGCTCCGTGCTGCTGATTCGCTCGCACGCTCGTTCACCGGCCACGAACCCGGCGCGACTGCTGCAGCAGCAGATAGGTGACGGGAGCCGAGATGATGATCATCATTGCCGCGTAGGGTGCCGCTTCCACATAGTCGATACTGCCCGTCAGACTCCAGAATCTGGTCGCCAGGGTCGTCGTGCCGATCGGTGACAGTAACAGCGTCGCGGTCAGCTCGGTGGCGCCGGCGATGAAGACCAGCGCTGCGGCCGAGAAGATTCCAGGCGCCGCGAGCGGCAGCACCACTCGGCGCAGGGTGGCGCCCGGGCGCACCCCGAGCGCCCGGGATGCCTCCTCGAGCTCAGGTGGGGCCTGCAGCAGGGCCGTCCGCAACGCCACCATCGCCCGCGGCAGGAAGAGCACAACGTAGGCCGCGATCAGGGTCAGCGTTGTCTGATAGATCGGCCGGGCCAACCGGATCGCCACGGTGATCAATGCCAGGGCGACCACGATCGACGGCAGGGCGCCCGCGACGTAGGTGAGCCGCTCCATCACCGAGGTCCACCGGCTGCGGAAGCGCACCGCAAGATACGCAACGGGGAATCCCAGTAGAACGGTCGCAACTGCCCCGAGTCCGGCCAGGGTGATGGTCGTCAGCGAGGTGGAGAGCGCCTCGGCCCACGACGTGCTGCCCCTGCTCAGCCAGTACGCGACGCTGGACAGCGGGACGGCCAGCGCGGCTCCGACCAGGACGGTCAGGAACGCGAACGCCGGGATTTCGCCCAAACCCAGCCGTCGCGGGTCCGGCAGCCGGGCAGAACCGGAACCGATCCTGGAATGACGGCCGCGACCGGACAACCCGGCCTCGCCGGCGACCAGGATCAGGCAGCACGCCACCAGCACAACAGCAAGCATGTTGGCCGCTGCGCTGGCGAAGCTGGAGGAATACTGGTCGTAGATCGCTGTGGTGAACGTCGCGAACCGCAACATGCTGAAGGCGCCGAACTCGGACAGGCAGTGCAGCCCGACCAGCAGGGTGCCGCCGAGGATCGCCGGCCGGAGCTGGGGGAGCACCACCCGGGCGAATACCGCCATCGGCCGCAGTCCGAGGGTGCGCGCCTGCTCTTCCCACGCCGGATCAAGACCGCGCAGGGCGGCGGCAACCGGGAGGTAGACGAACGGGAAATAGGCCAGCGTCATGATCAACGTCGCCCCGAACAGGCCGTCGATGCCGGGGAAAACCGAGATCCACCCGTAGCTGGTGACGAACGCCGGGATCGCCAGCGGGGCCACCAGCAACGGACCCCAGAATCGGTACCCGGCCACCCTTGCCCGCTCGACCAGGTAGGCGGCCGCCGTCCCGATGATGGCCGTCGCCGTGCAGGACAGCACGACGAGCAGCCCGGTGTTCACCAGCAGTTCGCCGACCCGCGGCCGGAAAATCAATCGGCGCACCGTGTCCCAGCCGGCGGTCAGCGTGGAATAGAAAATGAAGCCGAGCGGGATCAGACACAACAACGTCACCGCCAGCGCCACCAGCAGCATCACCGTCGGCGGTCGCAGTTTGCGCTCGGGTCGCAGTTTGCGCTCGGGCCGCAGAGCGCGCTCGGTTCGCGGCCGGTTGCCGGATGCGCCGCCACCGGATACGGCAAGAGCCCGGTCGGGCGGCTTGCTGCCAGTCCCGACCGGGTCGCCCCGCATGGTGTCGCTCAGATCAGTCCCGCCTCGATGAACAGGTCGGTGACTTCGGGGCCGTTGAGGCTGGCCGGGTCGACCGTCGGTGGTTGCAATTCGCTGATCGGCGTCAGTGCCGGGTTGGCCCGGACGTCACTGCCGATCGGGTACTCGAACACGTATTGCAACGTCGAGCGCCCTTCGGGCGCTAGGCAAGGCTAGCCTAGTAAAGCAGGCAACGCCGATATGTTGCCAACGACCTTGCTGACAGAACGGTCGACGGGCGTGGCAGGGCACAGCGCCTGCCGATCGCACTTCTCGGGTCAGAGCAGTCCGGCCTCGGTCATCAACTCGGTGACCTGTGGACCGTTCAGGCTGGCCGGGTCGATGGTCGGTGGTTGCAGTTCGCTGATCGGCTTCAGAGCCGGGTTGGCCGGGACGTCGCTGCCGATCGGGTACTCGAACACGGTGTCGGCAACGACCTGCTGACCTGCCTTGCTGGTGATGAACGCCAGGAACTTCTGCGCATCGGCCTGCTTGGTGCTGGATGCCAGCACCCCGCCGCCGGACACGCTCAGGAAAGCGCCGGGATCCTGGTCGCCCCAGAACAGCAGCTTGGTCTTGCTGCTGTTCTCCCCGGTTCCGGCCTGATCGCCGTACCAGTAGTAGTGATAGATCACGCCGCCGGGAACCTCGCCCGCGTTGACCGCCTTCATCACGGTCGTGTTGCCCCGGTAGATGCCGGCGTTGGTCTTCATCGCGTCCAGCCACGCCGAGGTGGCATCGGCGCCCTTGAGCTCCAGGATCGCACTGACGATGGCTTGGAAATCGGCTCCGCTCGGCGAGGCGGCCCACTTGCCGGCCCATGCCGGGTCCTGCAGATCCATGATCGACGCCGGTAGCTCGGCCTCCGGCAGCAGGTCCGTGTTGTAGACGAAAACCGTTGACCGGGCTGCGATCCCGACCCAGTTGCCGGTTGACGGGTTGTACTGCGACGGCACCTGCGCGACCGTGGCTGCGTCGACCGGAACGAACAGACCGGCCTGCTCGACGATGTTCATGCCGGGCGAGTTCTCGGTCAGGAAAACGTCGGCCGGCGACCCGGAGCCCTCCGCGACCAGCTGGTTGGCCAGCTCGTTGTCACTGCCGTTGCGCATCTCGATCTTGATGCCGGTTTCGGCGGTGAAGGCCTCGGCCCATGCCTGAGTCAGGTTCTCGTGCTGCGCGTTGTAGACCACCAGACCGCCGGTGCCGGTACCCACCGGCTCCGGTTCTTCCGCGGCCGCCGACGAACTGCCGGACGCTGCGGATGCTGCTGCCGATGACGACCCGCCCGCGGACGTGGCCGCGGCGGAGCTGGCCGCCGCCGCACTGGAACTCGTGCTCGACGAGCTGGAACTGGCGGTGGTGCCGGAGCTGCAGGCGCTGAGCACAGCCAGCGCGGTCGCCGCAAGCGCGGCGAGCTGGAACGGGCGGGCACGTCGGGTCATCGAAAGTCCTCCTGGGGACGGGCAGGCGGGCGTCGGCGCCGGTCCGGCACCGACCGGGTCGTCACGGTCGCAAGCTGACGCGCCCTGTGGACGCGCTAGGTAAGGCTTGCCTATTAAACACGACCCGGAGGAAGGTGAGGTTCAGCTATCGTCAGAATTTTTCAGGCGTATCCCGACGACCGGGTTCGCGTCAGGCGGTGGGTTTCGGCAGGGCCAGCAGGGCGTTTTCCACCACTTCGCTGAGCGCCGGGTGAATCCAGTACTGGCCGCGGGCGACGTCATGGGCGCGCTGACCGAAGGACATCGCCTGGATCAGCGGCTGAATCACGGTGGCGGCTTCCGGGCCGATCACGTGCGCGCCGATCAACAGGCCCGTCGCCGGGTCGGCGAGCACCTTCACGAATCCGGTGCTGTTCTCCCGCGCCCAGCCGGCGGCTGTGCCGCCGTAGTCGCGCCGGCCGACCACGTAGTCGATGTTGCGTTCCTTTGCCTGCTCCTCGGTCGGTCCGACGGAGGCGATTTGCGGTTCGGTGAACACGGCGGCCGGCACGAACCGGTGATCTGTCTTCACCCGGTCGTCGGGGTGCATCAGGTTGTGCCGGACAACCCTGGCCTCATGGTTGGCGACATGCTTCAGCGCGAAGGGAGAGCTGATGTCGCCCAGCGCATAGATCCCGGGAACGGCGGTCTCCTGGTATTCGTCGACGACGATCAGCCCCTTGCCGTCGACCGTCAGTCCCGTCGCCGGCAGATTCAGCAGGTCGGAATTCGGTCGCCGGCCGGTTGCCAGCAAGAGCAGGTCGGTCTCGATGGTCGCCTCGCCGTAGGGGCCCTCGACAAAGCACCGTCACGCCGTCACCGTCGGCAGTCGTTGGTTTGATGCCGCAGACGTCGGTGTCCAACCGCAGGTCGTAGCGGTGCTGGGTGTACTGGGTGAAGGTCGTGGCGACGTCGTGGTCGTGATGCCGCAGCATCCGCGAGCCACGGACCAGCTGGGTGACCCTGGTGCCGAAGGAGGCAAACACGTGGGCGAATTCGGCCGCGATGTAGCCCCCGCCGACGACGACGAGTCGTTCCGGGAGTTCGTCGATCCGCATGACTGTGTCCGACGTGTGCACCACGCCGTGCCCGATGGCCTCCTCGTCGAGCCCGGGAATATCGGGGATCACCGGGCGTCCGCCGGCGGCCAGCACGAACCGATCGGCGGTGATGTCGGTCGACCGGCCGTCGTTCAGATCGACCGTCATCGCCTTGTGCCCGGTGAACCGGCCGATGCCCGAAAGTACCGTGATATTCGGCCATTTCGGTCCCTCGCGGTATTCCTGGCCGCTCGTCGCGATTTCGTCGATGCGACCGAAGATGCGGTCCCGCATGGCCGGCCAGTCGACGGAATCGACTGTCGCATGCACCCCGAGCGGACCGGCCTGCCTGGCGTTCTCGGCAATATCGGCGGGGTAGACGTACATCTTGGTCGGGATGCATCCCCGGTTCAAACAGGTGCCGCCAAATCGCCCGGACTCGACGATCGCAATCGTCAGGTCCTGGAACTCCTTGCCCAGGATCGTGTTGCCAGAGCCGGTACCGACGACGACCAGGTCAAAGTGCATTGCTTCAGGCTAACCGTTGCGCCGCGCACCCGACGAGCGCCGTCGACAGGGCCAGCGGCGGCGATCAGTACGCGAACTCCGGCACGATGATCGCCCGGGCCAGCGTGTGGAAGACCAGGTTGAACGACACCGCTGTTGCGCTCGTGCTGGAGTCGACGCCCAGGGTCTCGACGTCAACCGCATGCACCACGAAGAAGTAGCGGTGCACCTGGTCCCCGGGCGGTGGGGCCGGGCCGTCGTACCCGACGGTGCCGAAGTCGTTGGCCACCTGGAAGGCCGTTCCCGGCAGCACGCCGCCGGTGCTGCCGGCACCCCGTTCCAGCGCGGTGACGCCGGCCGGGATGTCGACCACCGACCAGTGCCAGAACCCCGACGGGGTAGGCGCGTCCGGGTCGAAGCAGCTGACGGCGAACGACTTGGTCCCGGCAGGGAATCCGGCCCAGCTCAGTGCCGGTGACTGATTGCCGCCACCCGGTGCATCCGGCCCGTACACATAGGCAAGATCGATCTGCTCGCCGTCAGCGACGTCCGCGCTGCTGACGGTGAAGTGGTCAACGGCGGGAAGCAGTGCGTAGGGATCCGGTGCTACGGGACGGTCCAGGCTCACGGTGGTCCTTTCGATCGGCAGCGAAGTCACAGGAGTAACTGTCGGGCGAACAACGGCCCGACGGTACGCCCGCCGGCCGGTCAGGGCAGGGCCAGGCTGCCCAGGTGCAGGGCCAGATTGTCGGCATCGGCCGCCAGCACGCCGCGACGGGCGAAGAAGTCGGCGATGTTCCGGCAGTCGCGGCGCAGGAACTCCTCGCCCTGCGGGTTGGCAACAAGATCGACGACCTGCGGCAGATCGATGACGACGCAACCCTTCTCGTCCACCAACACGTTGTAGGGGGACAGGTCGCCGTGGGTCAGCCCGGCCTGCGCAAGTACTTCCAGGGTGCCGACCAGGTCGTGCCACAGTTCGGTGAAGACCGATGTGGTCGCATTGAACGCGGCCAGCCGGGGTGCAGCGGTGCCATCGGGGTCGCCGATGAACTCCATCATCAGTTCGGATCCGATCAGCTGGACCGGGTACGGCACCCGGGCGCCGGCCTTCCACAGGGCCGACAGCGCGCCGAACTCGGCGGTGGCCCACTTGCCGGCCAGCAACTCCCGACCGAATGCTGTGCGGGTCGCCATCGCGCGGGTCTCACGTGATCGACGGACCCGCCGACCCTCCTGGTAACCGGCATCCCGATGGAACATGCGATGGTCGGCGGCCCGAAAGGTCTTGACGGCCAACAGACATCCCTCACCGCCCGGCAGCGAGCGGTCGAGCAGGCCGACGTCGGCCTCCTTGCCGGTCTTGATCACCCCGAGCCTGGTGTCCCGGGCCGACAGCGACGTCACCAGCCAGTCGGGAACCGGATCCGGGCCATGAGCGGCGACGTCATAGCTGGAATAGGGCGCCTGCACGGAATCGGAGACCGCCGTCCCGATGGCTGTTGGCGAATCGGATCCGATGTCCGTCGATCCGGTTTCGGGCTCGCCGTCGGCGGCGGTATCGATGTCGACCAGCGCGCGGCCGGACTTGCCCTCGAGAACGAGTCGTGGGCCATCACCGGCACGCGGGACGCGCCTGGTCCGCGACCGTGGGGCTTCGTCGAACTGATCGTGCAGATCGTCGAAGGTGTCGTCGGGGTCGAATGGTTGGTCATTATTCGTGTCGTGCGTGATGCGGAAGCGTGGCACTTCGGGTCTCCTCGAGCAGAGCACCCGGCAAAGTTCGGTCAGCGTGACCGCGGGTGCAAGGGGTTGGTGGGTTGCGGGGCGCACACCACAAAGACGGTGGCCATCGTCATTCCCCTTTCTGCTCGGATCCGGTTGTCCGGATCTGCCGGGCCGCACGATCCCGTGCGGCCCATCCGGCGCTCGCCAACGATGCGCCGGACCAGCCGTCACCGGCAACCGAATTACGCCGGGCCTACCGTGAGCGGATGGAACCGGCCTCTTTTGCTCGCCACGTCGACGTGTTGATCGTCGGCGCCGGAGTCTCCGGGATCGGCGCGGCGATCCGGCTGGAGCAGGCGGGTCGGGGAAACTTCCTGGTGATCGAGCGGGCCGCCGATGTCGGCGGCACCTGGCGGGACAACACCTACCCCGGCGCCGCCTGCGACGTGCCGTCGGCGTTGTATTCCTTCTCGTTCGCGCCGAACCCGAACTGGACCAGGTCGTACTCGCCGCAACCGGAGATCCAGGCCTATCTGCGACGAACTGCCGAGCGGTCCGGCACGCTGGACCGCTACCTGTTCGACTGCGAGTTGATCACTGCCCGCTGGGACCCCGATGGCGGACAGTGGATCGCGCTGACCACCCGCGGCACGTTCACGGCGACCGTCTTGGTGACGGCGTTCGGCGGACTGTGTGAACCGAAATTCCCGGACATCGCGGGCATCGAGAGTTTCGCCGGCACGTTGTTCCACACCGCGAGGTGGAATCCCGACGTCGACCTGCGCGGCAAACGGGTCGCTATCGTCGGCACCGGTGCGTCAGCGATCCAGATCGTGCCCCAGATTGCCGGTGTGGCAAGCCGTTTGGCTGTCTTCCAGCGGACAGCACCGTGGATCCTGCCGCGCGGCGATCGGCCGCAGCGGCCCGCTGGTCGGCGCCGGGCCGCCGTCTCAGCTGCCTGTCCGGCGGATGCCCGGCCACCAAAGAGCGGTGCGCGGGCTGATCTTCGCGCAGCGGGATCTCACCTCGATCGCCTTCTGCTACGCACCGCGGCTGCTGGAACTCGCCTCCCGGCGGGCGACTGCACACCTGCATTCCCAGATCTCGGACCCGATTCTGCGGCGCCGGCTCACGCCGAACTTCGTGATGGGTTGCAAGCGGGTGTTGCTGTCCGATGACTACTACCCGGCGATCAGCAGGGCGGACGTCGATCTCATCACCGAGCCGATTTCCCGGGTCGAGGGCAACGCGATTGTCACCGCCGACGGCCTGGTCCGCGAGGTCGATGTGCTCATCGTCGCGACCGGCTTCCATGCCACCGACAGCCCCGCCGCTGACCTGATCACGGGTGCGGCCGGGCGGACCCTCGCGCAGTATTGGGCCGAGCACGGCCAACAGGCCTACAAGGGGACGACGGTGGCCGGCTTCCCCAACATGTTCTGCCTGGTGGGGCCGAATACCGGTGTCGGCAACACCTCGTTGATCTACATGATCGAATCGCAGCTCAACTACCTGCTCGACGCCTTACGGGTGATGGACCGCCACCGGCTCGCCACCGTGGAGGTGCATGCCGGTGAGGAGCGTCGTTACAACCTGGACCTGCAGCGCCGGATGGCCAAGACGGTCTGGTCGTCGGGGTGTTCGAGTTGGTACCAGGATGCAAACGGTCGGAATACGACCCTATGGCCGAAATTCGGTTTCCTGTTCAGGGCCGCGACCCGACATTTCGACCTCGACGCCTATCGGGTGACCATTCGGGCGGACGACGCCGCCACCATTCCGAGAGCTCGGGTGCGGTCGTGGTGAGGGATTTCCGTGGCCGCGTCGCGGTCGTCACCGGAGCGGCCTCTGGAATTGGCCGCGCTCTTGCTCTTGCCCTGGCCGCGGCCGGGGCAGTGCTCGTCATCTCCGACATCGATGAGTATGGGCTCGACGAGACAGCCAACCGGGCAAGAGGTCTCGGCGTCCCGGTGCGGACGGACCGACTCGACGTCAGCGATCGGGCTGCGATGATGGCGTATGCGCGATCGGTCGTCGATGAATTCGGCGCCGTTCATCTGGTCGTCAACAATGCCGGGGTGGTGCATGGCGGAGAATTTCTTGGAATGACGTTCGCCGACATCGAGCGGGTGATAAATGTCGATTTCTGGGGGGTCGTCAACGGGACGAAGGCGTTTCTCCCACACCTGATCAACTCCGGCGAGGGCACGCTGGTGAACATTTCAAGCCTGTTCGGGCTGGTGCCGATGCCGAGCCAGAGCGCCTATGTCGCAGCAAAGTACGCGGTCCGCGGCTTCACCGAATCCGTGCGCATGGAGATGCTGATCGGGCGGTACCCGGTCCGGGTCACGTGTGTGCATCCGGGAGGAGTGAAGACGGCGATCGCCAGGAACGGCACGTCGAACGCCGGCGCCGACCCGGCCGGGAATTCCGATCTGTTCGACAAAGTCCTCGCCAGGACGTCGCCGGAACGGGCCGCCGCGGTCATTCTGCGGGGCGCAGCCCGAGGCCGGCCGCGGGTGCTCATCGGGCCGGACGCAAGGGTCGCGTCGCTCGCGGAATTGGTGAGCAACCGCGGGTGGCAGCGAGTGATCGCCTCCGGGTTCCGCCTGCTCGAGCGGTCCACGAGAAACGGAAACGTGCCTGCCGAGAAGAATTCTCGTGACGCCCGATGAATAGCCAACGGCGCCGACAGGTGATCCCGCCGGCGCCGCCGAGTCTTTACATGGTGGCGATCAACGCGGTGCCGATCAACTCTTGGGAGCGATCAGCAGCAGGGCATCTCCCTGGCCGCCACCGCCGCAGAGCGTTGCGACGCCGGTGCCGCCGCCCCGCCGCTGCAGTTCCAGGGCGAGGTGCAGGGTGATACGGGCGCCGGACATACCGATCGGGTGGCCGAGGGCGATGGCCCCGCCGTTGACGTTGATGATGTCCTCGCTGATCCCGAGCGACCGGGCCGACGCAATGCCCACTGCCGCGAAGGCCTCGTTGATCTCGACCAGGTCCAGATCGGACGGCTCGACGCCGGCCTTCGCGCAGGCCGCCCGGATGGCGCGGGCGGGCTTGTCCTGCAGGGAGGAATCGGGTCCGGCGATCATGCCGTGGGCGCCGATCTCGGCGATCCATTCCAGCCCGCGACGTTCTGCTTCGTCCTTGGCCATGACGATCACTGCCGCCGCGCCGTCGGAAATCTGCGAGGAGGTGCCTGCGGTGATGGTGCCGTCCTTGCGGAACGCCGGGCGGAGCTTGCCCAGGGACTCCACCGTGGTGTCCGCGCGGATGCCCTCATCGGTGTCGACCACGACATCGCCGCGCCGACCGGGCACGACGACCGGCTCGATCTCGGCCTTGAACACCCCGGCCGCGGTGGCGGCGGCTGCACGCTGATGCGAGCGGGCGGCGAAGGTGTCCTGCTCGACCCGGGTGATCGGGTCCAGATCGTTCGTGGTCTCGGTGAGCTGACCCATCGGGACGTCGGTGAAGACGTCGTGCAGACCGTCATGCGAGAGGTGGTCGACGAGGGTGGTGTCGCCGTACTTGAAGCCGGCCCGTGATCCGGGCAGCAGATGGGGCGCCCTGGTCATCGACTCCATTCCGCCGGCGACCACGATCTTGAACTCCCCGGCGCGGATCAGCTGATCGGCCAACGCGATGGCGTCCAGACCGGACAAACACACCTTGTTGATCGTCACGGCGGGAACGTCCATGGCGATGCCGCCGGCGACCGCTGCCTGTCGGGCCGGGATCTGTCCGACGCCGGCCTGCAGGACCTGGCCCATGATCACGTAGTCGACGTCCGCGGCCGGGACACCCGACTTCGCCAGTGCCCCGCGAATCGCGACGCCGCCGAGGTCTGTCGCACTGACGGATGCGAGTGCGCCGTTGAAGCGGCCCATCGGCGTTCGAGCCCCAGCGACTATCACTGTTGTGGTCATGGTTGGGGGGCCTCCGCAGGTTGGGTGTGGCATGAGCCCCCTGGGATTCAGTGGGCACAGTTCAGTGTGGAGCAAGCTCGGTGCGAGTTCGTCGACGTGTTCATGGGCGTGGACACGCAGTGCAGGTGAAGCAGGCGGGTGAGTGTCTGTTGGCGGGCCCAGGTCGGCAGGCGCCGGGCTGATCAACAGGCGATGAGTTCCACCCGTGGTCAGCAGCGCGATCCGTGAAGGGCCGTTTACTTCCACTCTCTTTAGCAGGTTAGCTCTCACGTTTGCTAACGTGCTAACAGTCGGTCTGTGACGGTGGTCACATGCTTCCGGTCAGTAGAAATAGCAGCAAGTGACCGGCGATCGGCGAGGTTCGGCGGTACCGGGGGAGCCGGGACGCGCCCGCCGAAAGAGCTACCGTTCGGCGGAAAGGTGTTGTGCGCCGGAGGCTATCGCTCACTCAAAAGCCGGCGACGTCACTCATCCGGTGCTCGAGCAGCTGTCGGGCGCGGGTCTCCAGGCCCTCGGCAAGCAGGTCGGGCGCGATGACTCCCGGTTCGCGATCCGCCATGGCGTAGTCGGACTTCGGCAGGCCGATCGAGCTGATCACCCGCACCGACAGGGTCCGCTGAGCCGGAATTTTGCCGGTGCCGGTAGCAATCGACAGCGACCGTGGCGCTTTCGTCGGCGCCGCGGCCGGCACCGGCTGGTTGAGCGCGGTGAGCAGCGACATCGACCTGGTTGCCTCGGTGACGGTGACGGTGCCCTGGCACAGGTGTGGTGAGTCGGCCGTGAGTGGGGCAGCTCTGGCGATCACCGCGGCGATCACCCGACCCGAGGGGTAGACGGCCGTCATGTCCAGGGCGCGCAACCACCGGGCCAGCGCACACGGCCCGCAGATCAGGTCGTCGTCCGTCATGGTCAAAGTCGTTGTGCCGCCCGGTGTTTTGATCGTCGCGCGGCCATCGGAGATGGTGACGTTGCCGACGGTCAGTTCGGCGATGTTGGCGTAGGACAGTCCAGCCATCTGCGAGAGCACCAACAGGGCGCGATCCCGTCGCCCGGTCCACCCGCTGGTCCAGCCGTGCGACGGCAGGATGCGCAGCGCCGCTTCGACCTGCTGGGGAGTGAAGGACTGCCGACTGAGCTGGATCGAGTGATCGACGTCGGCAGGTGATGACTCGGCGCCTGACCGGTGCGATCCCTGCCGGGGGACTGCCTGATGTGGCTGTGCTGGTCGGGAACCCACCTGTGAAGAATTCGTCTGTAAGGCCACCGGTTCACCTTTCGTCTTTCGTGCACGGATGCTGACGAGAACCCGCGGACTGCTCCTGCATCGCGCTGATCGAAGGCTGCTCATTAGCAGATTAGCCCGTTTGGGTGCTAACCAGCTAATACCAAGATGGTGACGCAGGTCATGTGGCCACCGTTGCCGGGAAGTCTAGCAATTAAGTCAACGGCTGCATCAATCGTCCCGTTTGTCGGACTGGGGCGTGAGTAGTCAAGCGCTGCAGGCACTCTCCCGCAGGAGTCGGGGCTGAGTGCGGTGCGCGCGGCCGGGCAACGGGGGTCAGCCGCCCGCCGTCCGTGGTCCGCGGGTCAGGAATGCAGTTGTGAGCAACGCCGCGATTGCGCCACCGGCGACCACCGCGGCCATCGGCATGGCGGTTTCCTCGCCGCCGAGAGCAAGCAGCGGTGAAACCAGGATTCCGCCGCCGAACATGCACGCGCCGAGGACGGCCGACGCGGCACCGGCCGCCGGGGCTCGCTGCACGCCGAGCACCGTTGCATTCGCGGAAATCAGGCCGCGGGTGGCGACCACGACGAACAATGGCAGCAGGATGGCCAACACGCCGAGGGATCCGCCGACGCCGATGCCCGCGACCAGCACCAGCACCACCGCGGCGATGCTGGACACGACCAGACCGACCAGCAACAGCCTGCGGACGGCAAACCGACGGACCAACCGGGCGTTGATCAGGCCCAGGACGATCATGCCGGCCGCGTTCAGCGCGAACACCAGGCTGAACTGGGTGGCGGACAGGCCGTACAGATCCTGCAGCACGAAGGACGACGCGGAGATGTACGCGAACAGCGAGGCGTAGGCGAAGGCGACCGTCAGCGCATACCCGGCGAAGATCCGGTCCCGGGCCAGGCCGGCGAATGCCCGCCCGGTCTGCCGGAGGCCACCCGGGTGCCGCTGCTCCGGTGCCAACGTCTCCGGGATCATTTTCCAGGACACCGCGGCCAACACCAGGCTGACCACTGCCAGCAGATAGAACATCGGCTGCCAACTCCCGGTCACGGCCAGCATGGCGCCGCCGATCACCGGTGCGACGATCGGCGCGACGCTGGACAGCGTCATGAACAGGGAGAACAACCGGGCAGCTGCCACTCCGCTGGCGATGTCCGCGGCGATCGCCCTGGCCAGCACAATGCCGCCGCCGCCTGATGCGCCCTGCACGAATCGCCAGACCACCAGCAGGCCGACCGACGGGGACAGTGCGCAGAGCACCGAGGCGACGGCGCAGACCAGCGTGGAACCGAGCAGCAGGCGGCGTCGGCCCCAGGCGTCCGACATCGGGCCGAGCACCAGTTGACCGACCACGATCCCGATGACGTCCGCCGTCAGCGTGAGCTGGACGGCTGCCTGGCTGGCGTCGAGATCCGCCGCGAGCTGCGGGAACGCCGGAAGGTACAGGTCCATGGAGAGCGGGCCGAACGCGGTGAAGCCGCCGAGCAGCACCGTCAGCAGGACCATTCGCCGGCCGCGGATCGGCTGCGACGGAGTCCGCGCCGATGGTGAGGGCGAGAGGGAGGGCGACGTGCTGGGCGGGGGTGAAGTGGTCACGGAATTCAGTCTCAGAGGTACAGTTCCATCTGTCCAACACAGAGTTTCGACTCGATCTATCGAGGATTCAGATGGATATCCGGCAACTCGAGTACTTCGTCGCCGTTGCCGAGGAGCTGAGCTTCACCAAGGCAGCTGCCCGGTGTCACGTCGTGCAATCCGCGCTGAGTTACCAGGTTGCGCGCCTGGAGCGGGAGAACGGCGTCCTGCTCTTCGAGCGTTCCAGTCGATCGGTGCGGCTGGCCGCGGCCGGTGCCCTGTTGTTGCCCCGCGCCCGCACGGTGCTGGCAGAGGTGGAGCTCGCCCGCGCCGAACTGACCGCGTTGGCCGGCGTGCTGACCGGCCGGCTGCGGCTCGGCATGATCGGCACCGCGACAGTGGCCGCGCCGGCAGTCGGACAAGCGCTGGCCGAGTTCCACCGGCGTCATCCCGGGGTCGAAATCACCATCCAGGACACCGGCAGTGCGCGGATGGCGGACCAGGTTCGGGACGGCGACATCGACCTCGCCTTCGTTGGGCTGTTCGCCGATCAACTGTCCGCCGATGTCATGCATCGGGTGCTTGCGGTCGAGCCACTGGTCGCGGTTGTCAGCCCGGAGCATCCACTGGCTGCGTCGAGAAGTGTTGGGCTGGCGGAACTTGCCGTCAGCGGTCCGCTGATCGAAATGCGCGCCGAGTCGGGTCTGCGCCGACAGGTTGACGCCGCGTTCGGCCGGGCGGGCGTCACCCGTTCCGTCGCATTCGAGCTCGGTGCCTCCGATGCCGTCGTGCGGTTCGTCGGGCTGGGCTTCGGTTCTGCCGTGGTGCCTGCCTCCGCCGCCGCCGGCCGCACCGACATCCGGGTCCTCGGCCTGCGTGATCAGGCGGCGCTGCATCCGGTCAGCCTGATCCACCGGAACCCGGCCCCGTCGGCGCCCGGTGCTCGCGCCTTCCTGTCCTTGTTGTCCACCGACCGTCCTGGCGCGGACCCCGACCGGGCCGACGACCGGCCTGGCGGGGATGCCGCGGCCGACGCCGTGCTGACCGCCGACTCGTAGCGGGGTCGGCGGGAGAAACCGGGACCTTTGCCTCTGACCGACCCGATGCTGCCGACGCAGGCTGATGGCCAGTTCCTTTCCGACGATGACGGAGCAGCCATGTACGGAGACAGTCGGCAATCAGTGATCGTGGCCGGGGTCGACGGATCCGGGGAAGCGCTGCTCGGGGCACATTGGGCGGCGCACGAGGCAATGCGCAGGCGCTTCCGACTTCGCCTGGTTCACGGCTTCACCGATCCGGCCCCGCGGTATCCGGGGTATGACCTCCCGCAGTCCGTCACCAGCGAGCTGCACAACACCGCGCAACAGGTGCTCGACCTTGCGGCCCACAGTATCTCGGCCAGCTTCCCGCACCTGGAAGTCACCACCAGCCTGATGCACGCGGATCCGCGCCGGGTCCTGGTCGACGCCTCGGCGGGAGCGGTGCTGACAGTCGTCGGCAGCCGTGGTCGCGGGCGCGTCCCGGAAGTGCTGCTCGGATCCGTCGCGCTGCACCTGGCGTCACACGGCCGGTCGCCGGTCGCCGTGGTGCCGTCCGGTACCTCGCCGGACGGTGCCAGTAAGGCCGGTCCGATCCTGCTCGGCGTCGACACATCCGTCGGTTGCGAGGACGCCATCGGCTACGCCTTCGACGAGGCGAATGCGCGTGGTGTCGAACTGATCGCCGCCCTCGTCGTCGACGACAGCACGGTTCCGCCATTCATCCGGGGTGCTGCCCATCCCGGCAGTCTGGAAGATCAACAGGAGCAGGGCGTCCTGTCGGCACAGCTGGCGCGATGGGCGCAGCAGTACCCGGAGGTGACCGTGCGGCCAACCGTGCTGCGCGGGCGCCCGGCCGGCGCCCTGCTGGATTACGGGCTCGGCCAGGCGCCGGGCAGCGGTCCCTGCATGGTGGTCATCGGCAGCCGCGGGCGGGGTGGGCTGACCGGGCTACTGCTCGGATCGACCGGCCAGAAACTGATCACGCACGCCGTGTGGCCGGTGGTCGTGGTCCGACCCGGCACGGTCCGGCTGCTCGATGGACGCGGGGAGTTGACCTCGACCCGGGTTGAATTTCTAGCGTCGGCGGAATGAAGGCGATCCCATTGCACGAGTACGGCCCGGCGGAGAATCTGCGCTAAGAAATGTTGCCGACCTGCAATGACCTGTCAAGGTCGCCCGGCTGACTGGTCATCCTGCGACCGTGAACTGCCGCACGTCCTATCGTTCGGGGCGAGGGACCGGTCAGCCGGGGCGGGCCACCGTCTCGTGCGCAGTGGATCGTGTCCGGCAAAGGCGGCCAACCACGATCTCTGTGCCGAATAGCGCGCCGCTCCTTCGTCGGGCCCGAGTAGGCTGACCGACGCGCTGCCGCGCCGCGCACTGCGCGGTGACGGAACAAGAACCAAGGAGTCCTGCGGTGATCACACGCCTGTCCACGCTGTTCCTGCGCACGCTGCGGGAGGATCCGGCCGACGCTGAGGTACCGAGCCATCGGCTGCTCGTGCGCGCCGGTTACGTCCGTCGGGCCGCCCCGGGCATCTACAGCTGGCTGCCGCTGGGCTACCGGGTGTTGCGCAACGTGGAGAACGATCGTCCGCGAGGAAATGGACGCCATCGGCGCCCAGGAGGTGCACTTCCCCGCACTGCTGCCCCGTGAGCCCTACGAGGCCACCGGCCGGTGGACCGAGTACGGCGACAACCTGTTCCGGCTCAAGGACCGCAAGGGCGCGGACTACCTGCTCGGCCCCACCCACGAGGAGATGTTCACCCTGCTGGTGAAGGACATCGTTTCGTCCTACAAGAGCCTGCCGCTGGCGCTCTACCAGATTCAGACCAAATACCGCGACGAGGCAAGGCCACGGGCCGGCATCCTGCGCGGCCGAGAATTCGTCATGAAGGATTCCTATTCGTTCGACCTCGACGACGCCGGGCTGGCCGCCTCCTATCAGCGGCACCGCGATGCGTACATCCGGATCTTCGACCGGCTGGGCCTGAAGTACGTGATCGTCGCGGCGATGTCCGGCGCGATGGGCGGGTCGGCCTCCGAGGAGTTCCTGGCCGACGCCGAGGTCGGCGAGGACACCTACGTCAAGTGCTCCAACTGTGATTACGCGGCGAATGTCGAGGCGGTCCGGATCCCGCCCGCGGCTGCCATCGATTTCTCCGGACTGCCGGCCGCGCACGTCGAGGACACCCCCGACACCCCGACGATCGACACCCTGGTCACCGTGCTCAACGAGCGGTTCCCCCGGTCCGACCGGCCCTGGTGGGCGGGCGACACGCTCAAGAACGTCGTTGTGTTGCTGCGTCATCCGGACGGCAGCAGCGAGCCGCTGGCGATCGGCGTCCCCGGCGACCGGGAGGTCGACCCCAAGCGGCTGGAGGCGCAGGTCGCGCCCGCCGAGATCGAGCCGTTCACCGAGGAGCACTTCGCCGCCAACCCCGGGCTGGTCAAGGGCTACATCGGTCCGGGCGCCCTCGGTGCCGAGCAGGCGACCAAGATCCGCTACCTGCTCGACCCCCGGATCGGGCCAGGGTCCGCCTGGGTGACCGGCGCCGACCAGCCGGGCCGGCACGTCATCGGGCTGGTCGCCGGCCGCGATTTCACCGGCGACGGCATCATTCAGGCCGCGGAAATCCGGGACGGCGACGAGTGCCCGGTGTGCGGGAACGCGCTGATCAGCGCCCGCGGAATCGAGATGGGGCACATCTTCCAGCTGGGCCGGAAGTACGCCGAAGCGCTGGAGGCGAAGGTGCTCGACGTCAACGGCAAGCTGGTGACGGTCACGATGGGCTCCTACGGCGTCGGCGTGTCCCGCGCCGTCGCGGCGATCGCGGAGAATTCCCATGACGACCGCGGCTTGATCTGGCCGCGGGAGATCGCGCCCGCCGACGTGCACCTGGTGATCGCCGGTAAGACCCAGGAGATCATCGAAACCGCGGAGATCATCGCCGCCGGATTGGACGCGTCCGGGATCCGGGTGATGCTGGACGATCGCAATGCCTCGGTCGGGGTGAAATTCACCGACGCCGAACTGATCGGGGTGCCGACCATCTGCGTTGTCGGCCGCGGCGTCGCCGACGGCATCGTCGAAATCCGGGACCGCGCAACGGGTGCCAAGCAGGACGTCTCGCTGGCCGAGGTTGCCGAGCGGCTCCGGGAAATCGTCCGCGGCTAGGAGTCGGTGTGCGGCCCATTCCTCGTCGGCTCCGACAGCGGGCTGGGTTGGTTGAGACCGCACCCGAACGGGCACCCGCTCACTGCGGCCGATCAGCCGCAGAATCCCGATGACGGAACCGTCCGTCGCCAGCAACTGGAAGGTCCCAGATGACCGTCATTGTGGTAGCAACCGTGACCCCCCTCCCGGAGCACCGGGACGAGGTCGTCGCGCTGTTCGAGGCAACCATCGTTCGTGTCCACGACGAGCCCGGGTGCGAGCTGTACGCCATGCACGAGGACGCGGACACCATCGTGATGATCGAGAAGTGGGGCAGCGCAGAGGACTTGCGGGTGCACGGCGCCGCACCGGCGTTGACCGAGCTGAACCCGAAACTCGATGGCAAGCTCGCCGCGAAGACCGAGGTCAAGGTCTATACCCCGCACCCGGCGGGGGATGCGGGCAAGGGCCAGCTGTAGCGGAACCAGCAGACGGCCTCGGCGGCGCGCCTCAGGCCTGACCGGGGAACGGCACGGTCGACGGAACCGTCCCGACGACCTGCTTCCACATCGCCAGCCGCACGGCGGCGTCCGACAAACCGGTCAGCGCAAAGCCGCGAAGTTCGGCGTCATCGGTCGAACCGATCACCACCCGCCAGGCAGCCGCCGCATCTGTTTCGATGTCCTGGGCCAGCTGGAGGCCCGACGGTGCATCCGTGACCGGAACCGAGATCTGATAGGCGGCAGCGGGTTCGGGCGCCGTCGCGCCACCCTGGATGAGTCGGGCGGCGGTCGCATCGCGGCGCAGCAGATGACCCGACCGCGCTTCGGCGATCATTGCCGCCTGGTCCCGGGCGTAAGCGGCGACCAGCCCGTAGGCCCAGACCGCGGCCTGCTCGGCGGACAGCGCAGCCTGCAGGGCGGCCTGCGCATCCGGCGCGAGCGGGCCGGCCGGCGCGGCGGTGGTCACCGCAACAACGGAACTCGGGGTGCCCGAACCGGAGACCGGGGCGCCGGACGGGTCCGGAGCTGGAGTCGGGCTCGTCATGCCAGCACCGCTCGATGGCTGGCCAACGCTGCGGCGATCGAGCCGAACAGCGCCGCCCGGTACCGCGAGGCGGAGGACGTTGCATCGGTGAACTGGACCTGGGCCGTTGCCGCGTCGCCGCGAACCGCCGAGATGATCGCCTCCGGCGAATCCGGCAGGGCGACGGCGCCCGCAGTGGGTGCAGCGGCCGCGGAGGTGGCCGCTCCGGCGGTGTCCGTGCTCGACGGATTGACCCGCGCGAATTCGGCCTCGAGTGCGGACAGCTGCGCCTGCCGGTCGTCCCGCAGGGGAGTCAGGCGTGGGGCATCGGTCGGATCAGCGGCGATGGCCGCGTCCAGCCGGAGCAGGTGCAGCCGGGTTGTCGCGATCAACCCGTTGATCGGATCGAGAGCGGCCGGGGTTGCCACCACCGTGGGCGCGGGGGGATCGTCGCTGCCGAAATACCCGCAACCGGACAGAACCGCGGCAGCGCCGATGCCACCAACGCCGAAGAGAAGGGCGCGCCGGGAGATCGACGTGCCGGGTGCATATGCCACCCGCCCATCATGACAGCCCGACCATGATGCTTCTGCCCGCAACGCATGCTGACCCGGCCGCCGTACCAGTGGCCGGAACGACCGTCGGTGGCCAGTAGGTTCGTCGCGACGGCCGCCAGTGCCATCGGAGCCCGATAGGCTTTCCACTTGGTCGCCAGCTACCGCCGGTCGGTCTGTCGGGTGTTTGTGCATGGAACGACACCGGACGAAAATGGCACCACATGACAACTGCACACCGCGGACCGCTGGGTCGGTATGGCTGCACAGAAGGAGGCAGCGATGGGATCAGGCGATGAGCGTCGGCTGCAGGAGGTTGTCACCGAGGTGACGACCGCCGCCGGCTACGACCTCGAAGAACTGGTGGTGCGGTCCGCGGGTCGACGACGTGTCGTACGGGTCGTCATCGACAGTGACCACGGCGTCTCGCTGGACGAGGCCGCCGGGATCAGTAGGGCCATCTCCGAACGGCTCGACGAGTCGGGCGACCAGGATCCGGCCGGTAGCGAGCCGTACACGCTCGAGGTCACCAGCCCCGGCATCGGCCGGCCGCTGACCCTGCCCCGGCACTTCCGTCGGGCCCGCACCAGGTTGGTGGCGTTGGTCACCGCCGACGGCAAGACGATCACCGGTCACGTCCTGGCCGTCTCCGATACCGCCGTCCGGTTGATCGTGCCGGCACGCAAGGGGGTCGGCACGGGAATCAAGGAGATCGAGGTGCCGCTCGCGGACATCGAACGCGCCAAGGTCGAGGTCGAGTTCAACCACCCGCCGGCGGCCGTCCTGGCCCTGCTGGGGGTCAGCGCACCGGATGAACCGGAAGACGAGGCCGTTGACGAGTTCGATGACGACGACACCGGTGACGACGTAGACGAAGAAGACGAAGAAGACGAAGAAGACTCCAGTGAGGCAGTGAACACATGAACGTCGACATCGCCGCCCTGCGCGCGGTCGAGAAGGAAAAGGGCATCGAACTGGGTTCGCTGATCGACACCCTGGAGTCGGCGCTGTTGACGGCGTACCGGCACACCATGGGACATGCCGGTCACGCGCGGGTCGAGATCGACCGCAAGTCGGGTGAGATCCGGGTCTGGGCACAGGAAACCGCAGAGACGAGCGAGGGCCAGGAAGTCGTTCGCGAATGGGACGACACCCCGGAGGACTTCGGCCGGATCGCCGCCACCACGGCGCGCCAGGTCATCCTGCAACGCCTGCGGGACGTCGACAACGAGCGGACGTTCGGCGATTTCGCCGGCCGGGAGCACGATCTGATCACCGGCACGGTCTCGGCCGACGCGAAGGTGAACGCCCGCGGAGTCGTTGTGGTCAGCCTCGGGGACGTCGAGGGCATCATTCCCGCCGCCGAGCAGTCGCCCGGCGAGACCTACACCCACGGCCAGCGCCTCCGCTGCTACGTGGTGTCGGTGTCCAGGGGCCCCCGCGGACCACAGATCACGCTGTCCAGAACGCACCCGAACCTGGTCCGCAAGTTGTTTGCGCTGGAGGTCCCGGAGATCGCCGACGGGTCGGTGGAGATCACCGCGGTGGCCAGAGAGGCCGGGCACCGGTCGAAGATCTCGGTCAAGCCGACCATCGCCGGGGTCAACGCCAAGGGCGCCTGCATCGGCCCGATGGGCTCGAGAGTCCGCGCGGTGATGAGCGAACTGGGCGGGGAGAAGATCGACATCATCGACCACGACGACGATCCCGCCACCTTCGTCGGCAATGCGTTGTCGCCGGCGCGGGCGATCTCCGTCACCGTGGTGGACCCGGTGGCCAGGGCTGCCCGGGTCGTCGTACCGGATTTCCAGCTCTCGCTGGCGATCGGCAAGGAGGGGCAGAACGCCCGGTTGGCCGCCCGGCTCACCGGCTGGCGGATCGACATCCGCAGCGATGCCGTTCCCGACGTTCCCGCGGCGGTCCCGGAATGACGATTCGATCAAGAGCGTCATCGTCGCGACCGCGAAGGCGGTAGACTTTGATGTCGGCCCGTTCGTCGTCTCCGGCCGTCAGTCCCGATCTTGCCGGACCATCCAGGTCCGGTGCGGACGTGTGTCGGCTGCCGAACCCGCGAACGGTCGGTAGATTTACTGCGCGTCGTGGCCGTGGACGGGGTTCTGCACCCCGATCCGCGGCACCGCCTTCCCGGCAGGGGAGCGTGGCTGCACCCCACGTCGGGGTGTCTCGAACTCGCAGAGCGCCGTCGGGCGTTCGGTAGAGCCTTACGGTTCTCCGGTCAGCTCGACAGCACCGCACTGAAGAATTTCGTCAACGCGCCTGAAATCAGAAAGCAGGTCGACCCAAAGTGATCACGCCGTGAAGCAGCAATGAGCGTCACACCCGGCACGTCTAACTGAGGTCGAGCGGTAGCCCGCCCGCCCTCGCCGTAAGGAGAGCAGTGGCAGGCAAGGCCCGCGTACACGAGCTTGCGAAAGAGCTCGGCAAGACAAGCAAAGACATCATGGCGAAACTCACCGAAATGGGTGAGTTCGTCAAGTCGCCGTCCTCGACGATCGAGGCTCCCGTCGTCCGCAAGTTGCGGGACGCGTTCCCGGCCACCAAGCCGGCAGCAGCGAAGGCAGACCTGTCGACGAATGGGCTCCCGACCAACGGAACGGCAGCACCCAGGACATCGCCCAACGGCGGCCCTGGCCGACCCGGCGCACCCGCGCCACGGTCCACCGCCGCAGCACCCGGACCGGCTCCCGTCGCCCGTCCGGCCGCTGCCGCAACCGCAGCCACAACACCGGCAGTCGCTGCAACCCCGGCAACACCGGCCGCCCCGCCGGCCGCCGCGCCGGCCCCGGCCGCTCGTCCGGCAGCGGCTTCCGCCGCACCGGCCCCGGCCCGTCCGGCCGTCGCCCCACCGCGGGTCGCCCCGGCAGCTGCCGCACCCGCAGCCGACCGCGCCCGTCACCGGCTCCGCCGGTCCGGGCTTCCAGGCACCGGTCAGTGCTCCGCAGCGTCCGCTGCACCGGCGCCGACTGCCGAACGACCGGCCGCAGCGGCAGCTCAGGACCAGGCACCGCGGCCCGCGCCGACGCGCAGGCTCCGGCGCCCCGCCCGGCCCGCCCGGCCGGTGGGGTACCAGGTGCGCCCCGCCCGCCGCGGATGGGCAACAACCCGTTCGGAACCCAGCAGCGCAGTGCGCCGCCGCGTCCCGGTGGCGTTCCCGGTGTGCCTCGGCCGCCGGCCGGTCGTCCCGGTGGAGCCCCCGGAACAGGTGCCCCCGGCACCCGTCCCGGTCCCGGCGGTGCGGCTCGTCCCGGTGCTCCGGGTGGCGCTCCGCGTCCCGGTACCCCCGGCGGTCGGCCGGCTCCCGGCGGTAGTGCCCGCCCGGGTGGTCGCTCCCGGTGCGGTGGCGGTGGTTACCGCGGCGGTCCCGGCGGTGCCGGTGCCGGAGCTCCCGGTGCAGGTGGCGGTGGTTACCGCGGCGGTCCCGGCGGTTCGACCGGTGGTCCCGGTGGCGGCGGTGCCCGCCCCGGTGGTGGCGGTCGTGGTCGCGGTGGTGCTGCCGGCGCCTTCGGGCGCCAGGGCGGACCGGCCCGCAAGGGTCGCAAGTCCAAGAAGCAGCGCCGTCAGGAATTCGACAACATGCAGGCCCCGTCGATCGGCGGCGTCGCGCTGCCGCGCGGCAACGGCTCGACGATCCGGCTGGCCCGCGGCTCCTCGCTGGCCGACTTCGCCGACAAGATCGATGCCAACCCGGCCTCGATGGTGCAGGCGCTGTTCCACCTCGGCGAGATGGTCACCGCCACCCAGTCGGTGTCCGACGACATCCTGGAGCTGCTCGGCTCCGAGATGGGCTACGAGGTGCAGATCGTCTCCCCGGACGACGAGGACCGCGAGCTGCTCGACTCCTTCGACCTCAGCTACGGCGAGAACGAGGGCGACGAAAGCGATCTGCGTCATCCGGCCGCCGGTGGTCACCGTCATGGGTCACGTCGACCACGGCAAGACCAAGCTGCTCGACGCCATCCGGAACACCCACGTGGTGGACAAGGAAGCCGGCGGGATCACCCAGCACATCGGTGCGTACCAGGTGGCGACCAACCTGAACGATCAGGAACGGTTGATCACCTTCATCGACACCCCGGGTCACGAGGCGTTCACCGCCATGCGGGCCCGTGGTTCGCAGTCCACGGACATCGTGGTGCTGGTGGTCGCGGCGGACGACGGCGTGATGCCGCAGACCGTCGAGGCGATCAACCACGCCAAGGCCGCGGATGTGCCGATCGTGGTGGCCATCAACAAGATCGACAAGGAAGGCGCCAACCCGGACAAGATCCGGCAGCAGCTGACCGAATACGGGCTGGTCGCCGAGGAGTATGGCGGCGACACCATGTTCGTCGAGATCTCGGCGCGTGCGCGGACCAACATCGACGGGCTGCTCGAGGCCATCCTGCTGACCGCTGACGCGGCGCTGGATCTGCGGGCGAACCCGGCGATGAACGCCGAAGGTGTGGCCATCGAGGCGCACCTGGACCGTGGCCGCGGCGCCGTTGCGACCGTCCTGGTGCAGCGCGGCACGCTGCACGTCGGCGATTCGATCGTGGCCGGCAACGCCTACGGTCGGGTCCGGGCGATGCTCGGTGACCACGGCGAGCAGGTCACCGAGGCGACCCCGTCCCGTCCGGTTCAGGTGCTCGGATTCACCTCCGTGCCCGGTGCCGGCGACTCGTTCATGGTGGTCGAGGAGGACCGCGTCGCCCGGCAGATCGCCGAGCGTCGGCAGGCCCGCAGCCGCAAGGCGCAGATCGGCAACCGTCGGCGGATCTCGCTGGAGGACCTGGGCGCTGCCCTGGCCGAGCGCAAGATCGAGAACCTGACGCTGATCATCAAGGGCGACAACTCCGGCACCGTCGAGGCGCTGGAAGACTCGCTGATGAAGCTCGACGTCGGCGAAGAGGTCGACCTGCGAGTGGTGCACCGCGGTGTCGGTGGCATCACCCAGGACGACATCAACCTGGCGGCCACCACGCAGGCCATCGTCATCGGCTTCAACGTCAAGCCGGTGCGTGGCGTGCAGGAACTGGCCGACCGCGAGGGCGTGGACATCCGGTACTACACGGTGATCTACCAGGCCATCGACGAGGTCGAGAACGCGCTCAAGGGCCTGCTCAAGCCCGAGTTCGAGGAGGTGCAGACGGGTACCGCCGAGGTGCGGGAGATCTTCCGGTCCTCCAAGTTCGGCAACATCGCCGGCTGCATCGTCCGCAGCGGAGAGATCCGCCGCAACGCCAAGGCCCGGTTGCTGCGAGGTGGGGTTGTCATCAACGACAACCTGCAGATCGATTCGCTGCGCCGGTTCAAGGACGACGCCACCGAGGTCCGCGAGGGCTTCGAATGCGGCATCGGTCTTGGCTCCTGGAACAACATCGAGGTCGAGGACACCATCGAGACCTACGACGTGCGGGAGAAGCCGCGCGCGTAGCACTGCCCGAAGGAGTCGATCATGCCGAAAGCTGCCTGGCTTTCCACGGCGTGTCGCCGGCGCAGTCGCGCAGCATTCGTCACGATCAACACCGATGGGTGGGCTGGCGTCATGAGTCAACCCGCCTGGGGCGACAGCTATGTCGGCGTGCTGGAGTGCGACGTCCTGCTGGGCGATGTCGGCTCGCTGAAACACAAGCGGGCCATCATCCGGCCCGTGCTGGCCAGGCTGCGCCGGCTGGATGTCGCCGCGACCGAGGCCGGTGATCCGGACCGTCATCGGCGGGCGCTGATCTGCGTCGCGACGGTGTCTGGGTGAATCGGCCCAGGTGCACCGGGTGCTGGACAGCTGCGAACGGCAGATCGCCGACGAGGTGGAGATCGAATTGCTGTCCACCCGGCGACGGATCATCGGCCCGCACGACGAGTGACGCCGACCGGCCTTCGGCTGCCGCGAGCGTCCGGGACAGCGATGCCAGCTGTCACCGAGACGACCATCGAAGTCGGAGCTCAGGGAGACAGCCATGGCAGATTCCGCCCGCGCCCGCCGACTGGCCAAGCGCATCGTGACCATCGTTGCCACCGAACTCCAGCACCAGGTCAAGGACCCGCGGCTGGCCATGGTGACCGTCACCGCGGCCACCGTCACCCCCGACCTGCGGGAGGCGACCGTCTTCTACACGGTCTACGGCGATCAGGGTGACATCGACGGCACCGCCATCGCGCTGCACAGCGCGACCGGCGTGCTGCGCTCGGCGGTCGGCCAGCAGACCGGGATCAAGTTCACCCCGACGCTGGTGTTCAAGCTGGACACCGTCCCGGAGAACGCCTACCGGATCAACGAGCTGCTCGAGGCGGCACGGTCCGCGGACGCCCAGGTGGCCGAACGGGCCGCCGGCGCCAGCTATGCCGGTGACCCGGATCCGTACAAGGTGCCCGCGAGTCGAAGAGCCGACGACGAGGACGACGACCATCACGCGACGGCAGTTTCGTCCTCGATGACGAGAGACGACGACGTGGCGGACGACGCCGCGAATTCGACGATCCGACGACGGCGGTGACCCACCAGGTACGGTGACCATGCGTCGGCATGGTTTCGCGATGCGCGCCAGCTGGCGGGACCGGCCTCGACGCCGTTATCAATTGGTGACACCATCGCTGACAGAACCGCCCGGACCCGCCGGGAGCGTGACCGGGAGGCGACGTGACAGATACCCGTGCGGTGCGCGGTCGCACTCGCGGCGCGCGGCGTCCGGCGAACGCCGGCGCTGCCCGACGTGGGCAAGTGTCGAGGCGATGCTGTCCACCGCTCGAGGGGTCGCCACCACCGATCTCGACATCGCCGCCGACCTGCTCGCCAAGGCCAGCGACATCGTGCTGGTCGCGCACATCCAGCCGGATGCCGACGCACTGGGCAGCGCGCTGGCGCTGGGCCTGGGCCTGGCCCGCCGCGGCAAGCAGGTCGCGGTGTCCTTCGCCGAACCGCACGACATTCCCGAATCGCTCGCGCGCCTGCCCGGCGGCCATCTGGTGGTCCCGCCGGAGGACTTGCCGGCGCAACCCGGATCTGCTGGTCAGCCTGGACGTCGGCTCGCTCGAACGGCTCGGTTCGCTTGGCCGGCTGCTGGCGACCGCCCGGCAGACGCCTGGTGATCGACCACCATGCCTCGAACACCCGGTTCGGTCAGTTCCACCTGATCGACGCCTCCGCCGAGGCGACCGTGGTGCTGGTCGCGCGGATTGCTCGACCGGCTCGGCATCGCGATCGACCGGCAGATCGCCGAGAACCTCTACGCCGGGCCTGGCCACCGACACCGCCACTTCCGGCAATGCCGATTCCGACGCGCATCTGCTGGCCGCCCGGCTGATCGACGTCGGCGTCCGGCCGCCGGACGTGATGGCGCCGATCACCGAGTCGCACCCGTTCGGCTGGCTCGTCCATGCTCTCCGACGTGCTCGGTCGGCCGTGCTGGATCGCCGACGCCGCCGGTGGCGCCGGGCTGGTCTACTCGTCATCGATGACGAGACCCGGGACGGACTGCGCCAGGAAGAACTCGACTCCGTCATCGACATCATGCGAACCGCGCAGGAGGCGGATGTCGCCGCGGTGCTCAAGCAGACCGACGGTGACAGCTGGCAGGTGTCGCTGCGCTCCCGGGGCCCGATCAACGTTGCCGCCGCTGCCGCCGCGCTGGGCGGCGGCGGGCACGTCCGCGCCGCCGGGCTTCACCCACCACGGGGATCCGCTGCTCGCCGTCGACGCGCTCCGCGACGGTCCTCGACCGCTGAGCTGTCCGGCGGCCGCCCCGGCGCCGGCACGTTGCGCTGAAACGCCCCGGCAGGTGTCGGCAGGGAATCCGAGCTCTGAAAGCACTGACCCGCGGGCGTGAGTCCGCCACTCGACGCGGGTGTAGGCTCTGGCCCAGGAGCTGGCCTGCCGTGCGGCCATCATAGATACATCATGGATGCAACGACCCACCTTCCGCGGCCGACCGCGTCTTCGAACATGTCCGCGAGGGCATTCTGACCCGCCGGTACGCCGACAACGACCTGCTCGCCGAGGGCGCAGATCGCCCGGGAGACCGGTGTGTCCCGGACCCCGGTCCGCGAGGCGCTGCTCCGGCTGGAGTCGCAGGGGATGATCCGGCTGCTGCCCAAGCGCGGCGCGCTGGTGCTGCCCGGTCACCGCCCAGGAATGGCGGGACCTGGTCGCCACCCGGCTGCTGGTCGAGACGCACTGCACCAGCTCGGTGATCACCTCCGGCCGCGGCCCGGCCGTTGCCAGGGCGCTGGCGGTGCCGCTGGCCGACCTGCGGGACGCCGCCGCCGCGCACGACGTCGCCCGGCTACGTCGCCGCCGACCGGAACTTTCACGCCACCATCGTCGCGGCCGACGACAACATGATCCTGATCCGGCTGTACGCATCCCTGCGCGACCGGCAACTGCGGATGGGCGCAGCCAACCTGCTGGCCGCCGACGGTCAGCTGGACGTCGAGCGGATGCAGACCACCATCGCCGACCACGAGGCGATCGCCGCCGCGATCGGCGCCGGCGACCGAGCAGCTCGCCGAACAGCTCACCAACGACCACCTGGCGCACGCCGACCGGGTGCTGCGCGGAGCGCGCGCATGACGGCGCCTCGACTGAAATCCGGTCGTGCTGCCGTCCGGCAGGGCCTGGCCCGCCGACCCTGGTGATCTGGGGGGTCGGCGTCGGTGTCTACCTGCTCGCGGTCTTCCACCGCAGCTCGCTCGGCGTCGCCGGTCCGCAGGCCACGCAGCGGCTGGATCTGTCCGCCGGTCAGCTCAGCACCTTCGTCATGCTGCAACTCGGTGTCTACGCCGCGATGCAGGTGCCGACCGGCATCCTGGTCGACCGGTTCGGGCCGCGCCGGATGCTGCTGGTCGCCACGATGATCATGGGCTCCGCGCAACTGATGTTCTCCCAGGTGGAGAGCTACCCGCTGGCGCTGGTGGCCCGCGGCCTGCTCGGCTGCGGCGATGCGATGACCTACATCTCCGTGCTGCGGCTGGTGGCCGGCTGGTTCCCGGCCCGGCGCTACCCGGTGATGGTCACGCTGACCAGCGTCGTCGGGATGGCCGGCAACGTCATCGCCACCGTGCCGCTGACGTTCATGCTGGCCGACCTCGGCTGGGGTCCGACCTTCGCGATCGCCGGCGGGCTGTCGCTGGCCTACGCGCTGCTGCTGCTCCGGCCGGCCGCGCGCGCCCCGTATCCGGGAGGCGGAGACGCGCCGACGGCCCGATGGGCGGCCGCCGGGTGCTGCAGGAGGTCAAGCAGGCCTGGCGGTTGCCGGCCGGCCGGCTGGGCTTCTGGATCCATCTGTCGACGATGGCCGGACCGACGGTGTTCGCCGTGCTCTGGGGCTACCCGTACCTGACCCAGGGCCTTGGCTACCCGCCCGGCCAGGCGTCATCGTTGCTGCTGCTGCTGGTGCTCGGTGGGTTGGCCGGCAACCTGATGCTCGGACCGGTGATCTGTCCGCCGGCCGCACCTGCGCGGCGGCATCGCGCTGGTCGTTGCCTCGCTGTGCCTGACCGGTTGGCTGACGCTGATCCTCTGGCCGGGCGGCCAGCCGCCGGTCGTGGGTCGTGGTGATCATCGTCTGCGTGTTCTCCATCGGCGGGCCGGCATCCGGCATCGGCTTCATGCTGGCCAGGGACTACAACCCGCGGCACCGGATCTCCACCGCCACCGGGCTGGTCAATGTCGGCGGATTCTGCGGTGTCCGTCGTCATGGTGTTCGCGGTTGGCCAGATCCTGGACTTCGTCGAACCGGGCGCGTCCGCGCACTCGCTCGGCGCCTACCGCTGGGCGCTGCTGGCCATCGCCGTGATGACCGCGTTCGGCATCTTCCGGATGGTCACCTGGCTGCTGCGGACCCGGGTCGGTGTGCTGCGGGCGGCCGCCCGCGGCGAGGATGTCCCGGTGGAGATCGTCGCGCACCGCTGGGACCTGCTGGAAACCGGCGAATTCACCATCGTCCGGAAGTCGCGGACCGGACCGGACACCGCGGACGCAGCCGGTGACGCCGACCGCCGGCGAGCGGGAACCGCGACAGACGCCGGCTCCGGCCCGACAGACCGACCGGCGCCCGGCGCTGCCCGCCGGCGGGGGACTGCTGCTGGTGGACAAGCCGTCCGGCTGCACCTCCCATGACGTCGTCGGCCGGCTCCGGCACGTGCTTGCGCACCCGGCGGATCGGCCACGCCGGCACCCTCGACCCGATGGCCACCGGTCTGCTGGTGCTCGCCGTCGACCGGTCGACCAAGCTGCTCGGGCCACCTCGCGCTGACCGACAAGACCTACCTCGGCGACGATTCGGCTCGGGCCAACAGACCGACACCGATGACGCCGACGGCACCGTCGGTCGGCGACGCGCATCCGTCGACGGCGGTGGCCGACGACGACATCCGGGCCGGGGTCGCGGCGCTGACCGGGCCGCTGCTGCAGGTGCCGAGCTCGGTCTCGGCGATCAAGGTCGACGGCCGCCGGGCGTACGACCTGGTGCGGTCGGGGGAGACGGTCGAACTCGCCGCCCGGCCGGTCACGGTGTCCCGGTTCGAGATCATCGGTGCGATGCGCCGGATCACGCGCAGCGGCGACGCCGCCAGGCGGGTCATCGATCTCGACGTCGTGGTGGACTGCACCACCGGGACCTACATTCGTTCGCTGGCCCGCGATCTCGGCGCAGCCCTGGGCGTCGGCGGGCACCTGACGAGGCTGCGTCGCACCCGGGTCGGGCCGTTCGAGCATCGACGACGCGGTCGATGTCTTCGGCCCGGCCGATTCGGTGCCCGACAGCCCAGTTGCCGTTCCCGACCCTGAGTCACCGATGCGTTCGGGGTGCCCAGGTCGACCGTGACGGTGGAGTTCGCCGGGCCATCGCCGGCTCGATCATTCCGGCCGCCGCCGCGGTCCGGCTCGCGTTCCCGGCCCGCACCGTGGACGACTCCCAGGTGCTCGACGCTGCGGCACGGACGCACCATCGGCGCCGCCGGCATCGCCGGGACCTATGGCGCCTTCGACGCGGCCGGCGCCCTGGTCGCGCTGGTCGCCGAACGGGACGGCGCGACGCGGTCGCGTGCTCGGCTGGCAGACTGCCGGCTGACGCCCGTTACCGGGGCAACGGCTGAGGAGGACTGCGTGGAGCGTTGGCGGGGCATCGACGAGATCCCGGCGAGTTGGGGACGCTGCGTGCTCACCATCGGGGTGTTCGACGGGGTGCATCGCGGGCATCAGGCGCTGATCCGGGAAGCGGTCGCCACCGGGCGAACGCTGGGGCTGCCGACCGTGCTGATGACGTTCGATCCGCACCCGGCCGAGGTCGTCCGGCCGGGCAGTCATCCGGCGCTGCTCACCACGCTGCGCCGCCGCGCCGAACTGGTCGCCGAGCTCGGGGTCGACGCCTTCCTGGTGCTGCCGTTCACCCTGGCCGTCTCGCAGATCACCGCCGAGGAATTCGTGCACGACGTCATCGTCGACCGGTTGCACGCCGCGAACGTGGTGGTGGGCGCGAACTTCCGGTTCGGCCACCGTGGTGCGGGCTCGGTCGATCTGCTGCGCGAGCTCGGGCCCAGGTTCGGGTTCACCGTCAACGGCATCGAGCTGGTCACCGAACCCGATGCCGTCACGGTGAGCTCGACCTACGTCCGGTCCTGCGTTGCCGCCGGTGACGTCCGGGCTGCGACCGAGGCATTGGGCCGGCCGCATCGCGTCGAGGGTTTCGTCGTGCACGGCGAGGGCCGCGGCGGCAGCCAATTGGGTTATCCCACCGCCAATCTCGACGCCGTGACGTATTCGGCGATCCCGGCCGACGGAATCTACGCCGGGCTGGTTCGAATTGGGCACCCGGCATTCCCCGGCGGCGATCTCGATCGGCACCAACCCGACCTTCTCCGGAAAGGTGCGGACCGTCGAGGCATTCGTCATCGACGAGGGCGGCAATTTCTACGGCCGCCGGGTGGGATTCGATTTCATCGAACGGCTCCGGGACACCGAGAAGTTCGATTCGATCGAGGCGTTGATCGCGCAGATCGACGCCGACGTCGCGCGCACCCGGGACGTGCTGGCGGAGGAGGCGCAGTCGCAATAGTTCGTCGTCCCTGGCGCTACGGTCAGGGATGACGTGATGCAGAGGCGAGTGTAGGACCGTCTGGGTGCAGGATCCGTCGGTGTGGGACACATTTGTCCTGCACGATGTGCGTTTTCGGCAGACGCGCCGATCAGTCGGTGCCGTTCGGGCCCTCTTTGAGGTGGCGTTCGCTGTAGACCCGCTCCAGGGTCATGTCCCCGTACCGGAAGTTCTTCATGCTCCAGCCGAGCAGTCCGAGCGCCAGCAGGCCGGAGGCGATGAGGAAGACCCCGGTGCCCCAGCCACCGAACAGCCACCACTTCTCGTCCAGTGGCCACCAGCTCGGTGCGGCCGGGCGGATGCCCCAGTAGACGCCGACCGCGATGAGGGCCACGGCGAGCAGCGTGGACAGGATGATCCGCGGCCAGGACGTCACACTTTCCGACGCGCCGCGGTAGGCCGCGCGCTTCACCGGATCGAGCAGCCGGTCGGCCCACCGGTAGTTCTTTGCGAGCACCCACAGCCCGAGGGCCAACAAGAGCAAGCCCGGGCCGGGAAGAATCAGTGCTGCCACGCCGGCGGCCAGCAGCAACCAGCCGAGGACCTCCAGCCCGATCCGAGCCGCCTTCGAGGTGCTGCCGTTGTCGCTCATCTCGACAGCATGTCAAACGGCAGGCGAGCCGTCGGTCCGGCGCGCGTCAGACGACCGGGGGAGTCGACGAACTCGGGCGCGGCGTGAGTCGTTCGCGCGGAATGACCTGTTTGGGCACCGATGGGCTGGACCAGAGCAGCTGGACCAGTGCGCCGCCGGCTCGTTCGTAGTACTCCATCCGGAGGTCGTAGGTGACCCCGGCGGTCAGGGTGATGGTGCCGCCGTTCTCGGTGGGACCGTGGTCGGTCCAATTGTTCACCAGTTGGATGTTGTTGACCCAGAGCCGGACGCCGTCGTCGCCAACGGCGTCAATCCGGTACGTCTCGCTGAACTGTGGCGTCAGCCGGCCGGTCCACCGCACGCTGAAAAGCTCGGCGCCGACATTGGGATCACCGAAACCGTTGCCCCAGTTGAAGTTCACCGTCGCGTCGGTGCGGATGTGCGGAATACCGTCCAGGGTGATGCCGGCGAAATACTCGCCGGTGAGCCCCGTGACGGGCTGGAACAGGTGGTCGGCCGGGACGATGGCCTTCGGTGTACCAGGGCCGGACCACAGCAACCTGACAAACGCGCTTGCGCTGTTGTCGTAGTACTCCATCCGCAGGTCGTACCTGCGACCGGCGGTCAGCGCGATCGTGCCGCTGTGCTCGACGATGCCGTGATCCGTCCAGTCGTTCACCAGTTGGACGCCGTCGATCCACAGCCGCACCCCGTCATCGGACTGTGTGTGGAACGTGTAGACCTGCGTCCTATCCGCCAGGATTCGACCGGTCCACCGCACCGAGAACTGGTCGGCGCCGATGAGCGGTGACGGTGCACCGCCGCCGAAATCGAAATCAATACGGGCATCGGTCCGCACCAGGGTGGAGCCGGTGAAATCCAGATTGTCGAAATAGGTTGCGGACAGCCCGGAATTGTTGGCGGGCAGGACGGCGTACTCCCGGAAGTAGACGAGCTGCCCACCCTCGCCCGGTGCCGCGCCCTCGGACGGGACGAACACCGAGCAGACCACTGCCGGTTTGCCCGATGGTGACGTCAGCGTGGTGATCGACGGGTTCGCGAATGCCGTGCTCCCACGGTGCGTGAGGATGGGTTGGTAGTCGTAGCCGCCCGTCTGCCAATTGTGCAGATAAACCCGCCAGCTCCCGAAATCGCCCTTGGTGTATTGGATCTCGTGTACCGACAAGCGGATGTTGTCGAACACCGTGGTATCCCGGTCACCGATATTGCCATTGACGATTCTGCCCTGGGCGGCCGCGGCGGCGATCAGGCCGTTGTCCGTCACCGGATCGGCGGTCGCCGACCAGGTGCTGAAATTCGTCAGGACGCCGCGGGCCTGTCGGTCGACATCGCAGTTCCGCTGGAAGTGGAACGCCAGATCAATCACCGAGTGATCGATGTCCGGTGTCAGCGACGCCGAGATGATGGTGGGAGTGCCCTCGTTGCAGGCGGAGAGCGTGCGGGGAATTGTTCGTTCGCGATTGAAGCTGCCGGACAACAGCGCCGCAATGGTGGGGTAATGCCGCAGGCGCACCTGGCCGCCCGACCCGACCTGATTGTTGAACTCCACTGCCGTGAGAAAGCCGCCCGTCGGCAGGGTGCAGATGGTCGGCTGGGTCGCCTGCGGGTCGAGGGTGACCCGGAAGATCCAGGTCAACAGATCGACGCTGGTGGCGAGCTTCACCTCGTCGCCGCGGTGATACACCCCGAGGTAGCCGCCGGACGGGTTGGCGATGATCTTGAGGGTGTCCATGGTGTTGCCGACGGAGTCGCGGAGCGCGTAGCGGTGGCCGGTCGACCCGATGACATCCCGGATGATCGTCTGAATGGTCGGATTTGTCGCCATTCCCGGATTGTCCCGAGCCGACGACGCAGCCGCAAATAGAATCATGCCGTCACTGCAAGGACGTCACCTCAGGTATCGACCGCCGTTGACCGTCAGGCACTCGCCATTCACTGACCGGTTCCGCAGCAGGAACTCCACCGCATCGGAAATGTCCGCCATTGTCGCCAGTCGGCCCAACGGTGTCTGGGCGATCAGCATTTCCTGCGGCTTGTCCTCCCACGCCGGGCTGTCCCCGACGATTCCGGGGTGGATGCCATTGATCCGCACCGGAGCGATCTGGGTGGCAATGGAGTTGACTAGTCCTTCGACCCCACCGTTGACAGTGGACACCGTCGTGGACCCCGGATAGGGAATGCGGTAGGCCTGGCCACCGAAGACGACGATCGAAGCATCGTCGCCCATCACCGGCCGCAGCAGATGGATGGCCTGCGTGTTCCCGACCAGTTTCATCAGGACCAGATTGACGGCAGGTGCGAAGTCGTAGGTATCCAGGGTGTTCTGGTCGCGGGCGATTGCGGCGAGCACCAGGTGGTCCACCCGGTCGATGCCGGCCAATTGCTCGGCCAACCCGCCGGGCTCCGCCAGATCGACATCGATACCCCGTGTGTGGCCGCCGATTTCGGCAGCCACCTGCGCTGCGTGCCCGGCCCGTCGACCCGAGATGATCACCGTCTCGCCCCGGTCGGCGGCCCGCTGGGCGATTTCCCGCCCGATCCCCGAGGTCCCGCCGATCACGACAAGTGTGGTGGGGTCAGTCATTCGGCACCTTCTGTAGGTAGTCCCAATCGCGGGTGAAACGGTAGGCGTGCCGTGACGGCGGCTGTGGTGACTGGGTTTCCAGCCAGCGCAGCGGACCGTCGCCGAGATTGCGGAACCCGTGCACGCAGCCAACTCCGGCCCAGGCGAGGTCACCGGGCCCGAGGAGGTAGGTCCGGTCGTCGAACACCGCCTCGGCCTGCCCTTCGAGGAAGTAGTAGGTCTCCTCGAAGGGGTGATCATGCCGGCCGGCGACGCCGTCGGGGTCGTACTGCACCATGAACATCGTGGTCAGCTGCGCGTCCAGATCCGAGTCGATCATCATCTTGACCGTGATCCCGCTGTAGACCAGCAGCGCGGTTCGCATGCTCGCGGAAACTGCCAGCAGCTCCTGGCTCTGCCTGCCGACGTTCATGTGGTCGCCGGTGATGGTGCCGAACCGCCGGTTGCTCGGCGACCGCACGTCGATCGGCCGGGGATCCCGCGGCGCCAACGGTTCGGCCAGCACCGTGTCGTCGGACAGGTCCCGGCGCGGCGCCGGACCCTGCATCTCGGCCCATCGCACGGGCCGATCGAGAGGTTCCGCCAGGCGTGCGGCACGCCGACCGGCAGCAACCCGTAGTCGCCGGGCCCCACCTCGATCGACCCTTCCGCGGTGTCCAGCACACCCGTACCGTGCTCGACGTAGAAGGTCTCCTCGAAGGAGTGCAGATGGGCGGGCACGGCGCCGCCAGCTTCGAGATCACAGATGCCGAACCCGGTGTGCACCGCGCCGTCGCCTTCGTCGACCCCCGTCCAGCGCCGGTACCCGGTCGCGCCGCTCGCCCAGCCCGACGGGGTCGCGAAGACGGCCGTGCGGGCGGGGCGGACGACGTGGCTCATTGGTTCTTCCGGTGCTCGACCTCACCGATCAGGTAGTCGCGGGAGTTCTCGACCTGCGTCCGGGCCCGCTGGGTGTCGGCGAGCAGTGTGCCGTTCCGCTTGTGGATCTTTCCGCCGATCATCACGGTGTCGACGTTGGACACGTCGGCGCACAGGGTGACGGCGGCGACCGGGTCGATCACCGGCACCATGTTCATGCTGCTGGCGTCCAGTAACACGATGTCGGCCTGCTTACCTGGGGTGAGTGAGCCGGTGCGGTCCTCGAGTCCGGCGGTGTGCGCGCCATTGACGGTCGCCATCTCCAGCAGGTCACGGGCCGTCAGCATGCCCTCGGCGGGGACGTCCCGCTGCCAGAATTCGGCGTTCATCCTTGCCCGTTCCGACCCGAAGGCGGCCCGCATCTGGGTGAACATGTCGCCGGGCACGGTGGTGACCACATCGATCGACAGGCTCGGTCGCAGGCCGTGTGCCATCGCCTTCATCACCGGCGGCCAGCCATGGCCCATTTGCGTTTCCACCTGTGCCGCAATGGAGATGGTGCTCGCCACTGGCCTGGGCCAGCCCCCATTCCTCGTCGCTGAAGTAGCAACAGTGGATGTAGGTGGTGTCCGACCCCAGGCCAGGGCCGACCAGGCCCAGGTCGCTGAGCTGCTTGAGCATGCCGAACCGGCCGGCCAGCCGGCCCATCGCCACGTGCACCGTGATCGGGATGCCGAGATCGCGGGCCAGCGCCCACTCGCTGTGCACCACCTCGTCCAGGCAGAAGCCCGGCCCGCGGGTCGCCAGCGCCATGGTGATCAGACCCTGGTCCGAGGAGAAGTAGGTGTCCCGGATGCGCCGCACGTCGTCGTCCGGAATTGCGATCTTGCTCTGGTTCCAGTAGTCGTTCAGCGAGAGGTTTGCGCTGCCGTAGGCGTACTGCGAACGAATTCCGGATTCCTGCAAACCCTTGATGCCGGCGTCCGGGTGCTCCGGGGTGTTGTTGATGTGCGACCAGTCGACCAGGGTGGTGATCCCGGCGTTGACGCACTCGAGCGCACCGGCCAGATTCGACGCGTACACGTCTTCCGCGCGATACAACGGCGCGAAGGTGTCCAGCACGTCGACGAAATAGTCGTCCAGGGTGGCGTTGGGCGCACAACCCCGAATCGCGGTCTCCCAGGTATGCCGGTGGCTGTCGATGAATCCGGGAATGACGATGAAACCGGTCGCATCGATGACTTCCGCGTCCACCTCGCCGTCGATGCTCGGCGCGACCGCAGTGATCGTGTCCCCATCGACGAGCACGTCACCGGTCGGCAGGTCGCCGACCGCCGCGTCCATACTCAGGACGCTTCCTCCTCTGATCAGGGTTCTGGTACCCATTGCGCCGCAGCTCCTTTGCTTGGCTTGTGGTGAGCCGGTCGGTGGACCAACTCGTTGGGGTGCCGCGGATGGCGGCGGACTGCTCGGTAGTCGCAGGTTCGGTAGTCGCGGGTTCGGTGGTTGCAGGTTCGGTGGTCAGGTTCGGTAGTCGCAGGTTCGGTAGTCGCAGGTTCAGTACTCGCAGGTTCGGGAGACGACGTCGACAACCTTGTCGACGGTGGGCATCACCTCGTCCTCGAGAATGTCGGCGAACGGCAATGGGACGCAGGCTGCCGCGACGCGTCGAATGGGCGCGTCCAGCAATTCGAATCCCTCGTCCGCGGCGATGGAAACGACCGTCCCACCCCAGCCGCCCTGGTAGGGATTTTCTTCGACGACCACCAGTCGGGTGGTGCGCCCCAGCGATTCCAGCACCGTCGCCATGTCCAGCGGAATGAGGCAACGCAGGTCGATCACCTCGGCATTGATGCCGGCGGCGGCCAGTCTTTCGGCCGCCGCAAGCGAGATCGGCACCGTCGAGGCGAGCGCGACGATGGTGATGTCCGCACCCGGCCGGACGATGGCGGCCTGCCCCAACGGAACGAGATGGTTCGGTGGAGCGGCGGTTCCCTTGCTGGCGAGCAGACCCTTGTGTTCGAAGAACACCACCGGGTCGTCGCTCTGAATCGCCGCCGCCATCAGACCGATGACGTCGGCCGGCGTCGACGGGGCGACAATCTTCAACCCCGGCACGGTGAACGCCCAGTTCTCGGTGGCCTGCGAATGCTGCGCACCGAACCCCAGACCACCGCCGTTCGCGGTGCGGATCACCAGCGGCACCGTCACCTGGCCGCCCGTCATGTACCGGACCTTCGGGATCTCGTTGGCCAGGTAATCCCAACAGCAGGCCAGGAAGTCGGAGAACATGATCTCCGCGACGGGTCGCATCCCGGTCATCGCGGCGCCCATCGCCGCGCCGACGATGGCCTGCTCCGAGATCGGCGTGTCCCACACTCGTTGCGGGCCGAACTCGTCGAACAACCCGGCCGCTGTCTTGAAAACCCCGCCGGCAGCGCCGATGTCCTCGCCGAGGCAGACCACCGACGGGTCAAGCCGCATCTGCCGGGCGATGCCCTCGGACACCGCCTCCCGATAGGTGATGATCTTTGCCGCGGTTGTGGGTGTCGGTGCCGTGTTCACGTCCGCCATTGCGCACCTCCGTCGGCCCAGACATCCGTCAGCGCCTGCGTGGGGTCGGCCGGCGGGGCGGCCTTTGCCGCCTCAATCGCCTGCGCGACAACGTCCCCGGCCCGTTCGTCCGCTTCATCGATCAGCGCCGGCGGGACACCCAGGTCCTGCAGGCGGGTGCGGGCCAGGTCGAGTGGGTCGTGGGCCAGCCATTTGTCGACCTCTTCCGCGGGACGGTACTTCGCCGGGTCGGCCCGGCTGTGCCCGTAGTGCCGGTAGGTCTGGGCCTCGATGATCGTCGGTCCGCCGCCGTCGCGGGCGCGTTGTACGGCAACGGCCATGGCATCCCGGACGACGACAACGTCGTTGCCGTCGACGATCTCGGCGGGAATGCCGTACGACGGCGCCCGATCGGCGGCCGGGTTCGGTACCGCAGTGACCGATCCGATGGGGGTGTACTCCATGTAGAGGTTGTTCTCGCAGACGAAGATCACCGGCACCGCCCAGACGGCGGCCAGGTTCAGCGCCTCGTGGAACGCGCCGATGTTCGTGGCGCCGTCGCCGAAGAATGCCACGGCGACCTGGTCACTGCCGCGCAGCTGCGCGGACCAGCCGGCGCCGACCGCCATCGGTAGGTGCGCACCGACAATCGCGTAGGAGCCGAGCATTCCGGCGCTGGCCTTGGTCAGATGCATGGACCCGCCCTTGGCCCGGCACAACCCGGTGGACTTACTCATCAGTTCGGCGAGGCATTCTTCGGCGGTGGCGCCGCGGGCCATGGCGTGGTGGTGCCCGCGGTACGTGGCGAACACGTAGTCGTCGGGACGCAGGGCGGCGCTCGCGCCGACGGCAACCGCCTCGTGCCCGGCCGCCAGGTGGGTGGTGCCCTTCACCAGGCCGGTCATGAACAGGTCGTAGGCGGCCTTCTCCGTTCGCCGGATGACCGCCATCTGCTCGTACATGCCCAGCAGCTCGCCGGTCGCCTGGTCGATGGTTGTCGAGTTCCCCGCAGGATCAGCCATCGTCGCCGCCACTCGTGGAATCGAGGACACTCTGGGCATTCGGGGAATTGAGATGGGACTGGGACTCTCGCAGGGTGGGCAGCGGACCGGTGGCGGTGAAGTACCGCTGGCCGGCGACCAGCAATTCCTCTGCCGGGAATTTTGTGATGACCTCGCAGCCGCTCGCCGTGACCACCAGCTCCTCCTCGATGCGGGCGGCCGACCAGCCGTCACCGGCCGGCCAGTAGGTCTCCAGGGCGAACACCATTCCCTCCCTGAGGGTTTCCGGATGGTCGAGGGAGACCAGCCGGGAGAAGATCGGCTTCTCCCAGATGGAGAGCCCGACGCCGTGCCCGTATTGCAGGGCGAACGCGGCCTGTTCGTCGGGGAAGCCGAATTCCTCGGCCCTGGGCCACACCGAGACGATGTCGGCGGTTGTGGCGCCGGGCCGGACCAGTTCGATGGCCCGGTCCATGTACTCGCGGCAGCGGACGTAGGCGTCACGCATTCCCCGGGAGGCACTGCCGACGGCGAAACATCGGTAGTAGCAGGTGCGGTAGCCGAGGTGGCTGTGCAAGATGTCGAAGAAGGCGGGGTCGCCGGGCCGGACGATCCGGTCGCTGTAGACGTGCGGGTGCGGTGAGCACCGCTCGCCGGAAATGGCATTCACCCCCTCGACGAATTCACTGCCCAGGTCGTAGAGGGTCTTGGCGACGAGTCCGACGCATTCGTTTTCCCGGACCCCGGGCCGGAGGAATTCGTACAACCTGTCGTACGCGGCGTCGACCATCGAACAGGCCTGGGTCAACAGCGCGATCTCGTCCTCGGTCTTGATCGTGCGGGCCGCCAGGAACACCTGCTGACCGTCCAGGACTCGCAGACCCTTGGCCGCAAGTGCCTGCAGCACAGGCATTTCGATGATGTCGACGCCGACAGCAGCGTTCGTGAGCCCGTACTGCGCGAGCACGTCGTACACCTTGTTCGCGACATCCTCGGCGATGCCGGCGTCCGGGTTGAATGCTCCGCGCAAGGTTGAGACGCCCGCCCTGGCGCGTTCGGCGCCGTCCAGCCACGGGTTGTACAACTGGTGGTGTTTGGCGGCCGACCCGAAGTCCCACAGCACCGGTTCACCACCCCGGGGTAGCACCGCGAACCGGATCAGTTTGTCCATCGCCCAGGTGCCGATGTGGGTCGATGTCATGTAGCGGATGTTGGAGAAATCGAAGGTCAGCAGCGCGCCGAGCTCGGAACGATCCAACTCTTCCTTCAGCCGGTCCAGGCGTTCCGTCCGCAGCCGTCCGAGGTCGATCCGTTGCTCCCAGTCGACGGCATTGGGTCCGTAGGTTCGGATCGCCATCGATCGACCACATCCCTCCGCCGGTGGAGTGGGTGTGCCGACCACCTGCGCTGTGTCGAAGAGCGTGTCAAGCAGGAGCACACAACTGTGCAGCATAAGTTACGCCCGACTGCGCGTGAGCGCTAGACTTCCGAGCTGGAATGCTGAAGGCGCTGCCGGCAGCGATGGCGGCGCAAGGCATGTCGAAACCGGGAGGGAACCGGGTGAGCGCAGCTGACGTGCCACCGATCGGCAATCGAATCCGGACCGAACGAACCCGGCGCGGGCTCACTGTCCGCGGCCTGGCCCGCGACGCGGGGGTGTCCGCGAGCCTGATCTCGCAAATCGAGACCGACAAGAGCAAGCCGTCGGTCAGCACGCTCTACGCCGTGACCGCCGCACTGGGGATGTCGCTGGCGGATCTGCTGGACTCGGCGAGCGCACCAGGTGACGCCGCTGGCCCGGACTCTCCGCCCGACGCCGCTGGGGCGCCGAACTCAGGATCGAGCACGTCACCCGGGACCGGTCCGATGGCGACTGCGGCACTCACGGCCCTGCTGTCTGCCAACGGTGGCGGCGCGCGGTCGTCGACCGGCTCAACCGGGAGGAATGTCACCGGGCCGGACCGCGAGCGGGCCGTCGGGCCGCTGGTCACCCCGGCGCAGCGCGAGGTCATCGTGCTGGACTCAGGTGTCACCTGGGAAAAGCTGGGGCAGGTTCCTGGCCAGCAGGTCGATTTCCTCCTGGTCACCTACCAGCCGGGCGGAATGTCGTCGAGCAACGGTGAGTTGATGCGGCACAACGGGTTCGAGTACGGCCATCTCTATTCCGGTGAACTGACCCTGCACCTTGGATTTGACGAGTACCACCTCGCCGCCGGGGATGCGGTGTCCTTCCCCTCGAGTACTCCCCACGGGTACCGCAACGACGGCGCGGTCCCTGCCGTCGGGGTGTGGCTCGTCCTCGATCAGGATTGATCGGGCAGCTGTCGCGGGTTGGCCCGGTCAGTTGGTGCGGAAGAAGGCGTTCGCCCTGGGGGAGTACAGGATCAACAGGATGATGACGCCCCAGAAGACCGATGACCAGCCACTGATCGCGCCGTTGCCGATCTGGGTGATCCCGACCCAGAAGCCGCCGATGATGGACACCAGGGACACGATGGCGACGATCAACCGGGAGAAACCGTTGCCGTTCGACAGGCCTTTGGCCACCGCGAGATAGATCAGCCCGACGATGATGGTGCCGATGCCGGCCCAGAGCCCGACGCCCGACGATCCGGTTGTGACGACCACATCCGGGTTGTCCTTGAGGAAGATCAGTGCGATTCCGCCGATCACGGACAGCACCCCGCCGATGACGACCAACACGATGAGCAGAGTGACCAGCCCGGGACGGCGGGCAGGAGCACCGGTATTTGTCATGGGAACCTCCGGGTGGTGATGCGGTCAAGATCATCAATGCTAGATCTCGCGCGGGTGCAATCGCCGGATGCCGGTACCCGCCGGTCGGCTGCCCGATCGAGTGGCCGGAAGGATCCCCCTCGTACGATCAGTAACAGATGTCGACTTGACGAGGGGTGATTGACGCTGACCAGGTACGTGATCGGTCCGGACGTCGCGCTGCGGCTGGCCCGGGATGAGGCCATCATTGCCGCGGAGCACCAACTCGTCGCCCCGACACTTGTTCGCTCACAGGTACTTTCGCTGCTGTACCAAGCGGTGCGCAGCGGCGAGCTGACCAAGAAGGATGCCGACCGTCGGCTCGACTACATCCGCGGGCTGCGGATCCGACTGTTGGGTGATCGGGTTCTGCAGCAGGTCGCTTGGCAGATCGCGGACGAACTCGGCTGGCCGGATACCTATGACGCCGAGTACCTGGCCCTGACCCGGCTACAGGCCGATGCCCTCGTCACGCTCGATCCCGATCTTGCCCAGATGGCGAAGCGGGTCGTCACCGTCGGGCCATTCGCGGATCTGGTCATGAAGTAGGGGCCTGATCGGCCACCGCCCGGCGTACCGTGCGGGTCGGCTGCCGAGTCAGCGGCGAGCACCATCGGGGAAGTCCCCAGGAAGGCGTCATCATGGACGAGCATCAGATTCTTTCCCAGATCACGGCACTCGTTGATCAGGAACATCAACTTCGGACCAAGGTGCAGGACGGCACGCTGACCTCCGACGAGGAGCACGCCGAGCTCGCCGCACTCGAAGGCGCGCTTGACCAATGCTGGGATCTGCTCCGGCAACGGCGGGCGAAGCGGGAGTTCGGACAGAACGTCGATGACGCCGCTCCCCGCCCGGTGGAACAAGTGGAGAAGTACCTCGCGTAGCGGGCCGCCAACTCGGTCAGCGGCACCGTCACCATTTGCTGCTACTCGGCGGCGACCTCGACGTTGTGCTGCGGGACCGGGTTCTCGCCCACTTCGTGGGCCGGCACCGGACGCGCCGCCGCGGGGTCGGGAGTGGTTGCGCCGATGGGTATCTCGCCATGCCGAGCCGGCGGTTGCGGCACCGTGCGGTCGAGTTGCGGTACCCCGTGCAGGGCATACCGCTGTTCGGCGCAGAGTTCGGCGAGGGCCTGCACGATGCTGCCCCTGATCACCTTCGGGAAGCTGAAGTAGCCGTGCGGCATGCCGACGTACTCGGTCAACCGGACCGGGGTTCCGGCTGCCTGCAGGGCGCGGGCGTAACGAATCCCGTCGTCGCGGAGCGGGTCGTACTCGGCCACCTGGATCAGCGCCGGCGGCAGCCCGGACAGGTCGTCGGCCAGGATCGGTGAGGCCATCGCGTCATTCGGGTCACCGTCCGGCCCGAGATAGTGGTCGCGGAAGGTGACCATGCTCGCGGACGACAGGATCGGCCAGTCAGCACGTGCGGGGCTGGCCGGATCGAAGTCCTCCGGGGTGCGCAGGTCGGTGGCCGGATACATCAACGCCTGGTGGGTGATCTTCGGCCCGCCCTTGTCCCGGAGCAGCTGGCTGACGACGGTCGCGAGATTGCCGCCCGCACTGTCGCCCATCAGACCGATGCGACTGGCGTCGACCTGCAACTCCGTCGCCGTGAGTGGCTACCCAGTTGACCGCGGCCAAACTGTCGATGACGGCCAACGGGAACCGGTAGGTGGGAGCCAGCCGGTAATCGACCGACACCACCACCGCGCCGACCCCGACGCAGACCTGGCTGCACAGCCAGTCGGACTGGTCAAGGGCACCGAGTGACCAGCCGCCGCCGTGGAAGTGCACGATGACCGGTCCGCCCTCGGGCTGGTTCTCTGCGCGGTAGATCCGGATCGGTACCTGCTGGCCGTCCTGGTCGATCACCCGGTTCTCCGTGTTGACGCCCTTCGCGAGGCCGCCGGTCACCCCGACGGTGAGCTTTCCGTGCCCGGCGAGCCGCTCCTGGGCCTTGAGCATCTGGTCGGGGCTCAGGCCGGCGGCAGAGCCACCGGGCGTATGCGCGAGCACCCAGGCCAGAGACCGCACCCGCCATCCCAGCTTCGCCATGACAACTCCTACTCGTCGGTAACTTCCGGTGTTCATAGTGCCAGTACCCGGTTTGTCCGGCATGCGTCGGACGGTTTCGTCACACCGACACGGTTCGTCCGGACCAGCGCGCGCCGTCACCGTTCAGCGCTGCCGTGCCGGATTGTGGGTCGACGTGCTGGTGACGCTGTGGGTGATCGTCGCGCTGGCGGTCGGCTGCCGGTCGGCCTGGCCGCCTTCATCAAGAATCCGCGCCGCAACCACTGAATTCCCGGCGATGCCGGAGTCGCCGGGCCGGCCATCCACAATGTGCGCATGGTCAAGGTGCACCCGATGGTCCGAACGGGGCTGTCCAGCGTCGTCCCGCAGACGCCGCGCTGGCGCTGGGTGACCGGCATCGTCATCTTCGCCGTTGCCTACGTCGTGCTGCTGCTGGCCTACTTCAATGACGGCCGCAGCGGGGCCTTCGAGGGTTACACCGATCAGGAGCCGCCGGCCGGTGGTGTGCTGGTCACCATGGAGTTCAACGGCATCGACCCGGCCGCCAGGTTGATGGCCGCGACCGTCGACATCGATGTCGACTCGCTCGCTGACGGACCAGGACGCACCCATCGGGCAACTCGAGTCGCACCGAAGGAAGCGTTGACGGTGATCGTTGCGCCCGACTGCGGACGGCGCCCCGCTGACCTACCCGGCCGGCCAGCCGATGACGCTGCGACAGGTGCGCATCCCGACCGAACCGGGCAGTGGCTACATCCGCGACTGGCCGTTCGATCGCTACCGCACGTCGCTGGTGGTGTTCACCGAAGGTGCCGACGGCACGGCGTCGCTGCCGGTCGACGTCTCCTTCGGCGGGTCGGTCCAGGGCTGGCACGTCTCGGCGGCAGGAGGCGGATCCGGACGCACCGGCCGGCAGTCTGGGCCGGGTCTTCGACATCGAGATGCGCCGGTCGCTGGGCGTCATGCTGTTCGGCAGCGCCATCGTGCTGATGCTGATCGCCCTGCCGTTCCTGGCGCTCTGGGTGGTGATCAACGTCTACCGCGGCCGGCGCAAGTTCGAGCCGGCCTTCCTGTCCTGGATCGCCGCGCTGCTGTTCGCCACCATCACGATCCGCAACTTCCTGCCGGGCGCGCCGCCGGCCGGTTCCTGGGTGGATATCGCGGTGGTCATCTGGGTGATGATTGCGCTGACGGTCGCGCTGTTCTTCGGCGTCGGATCGTGGTGGCGGTTCACCCGGAGTCAGGCACCGGGCGAGCCGGCGGTGACGCCCCGTCGAAGAGCAGTGACGCCCGGAATCGGTCGATGCACCGCCCTGATTCCCGGTCGAGTCGGCTGCTCGGGCTCGGTCACCGCTGGTAGACTGATCTGTTGGGTCCGGCTGCAGTCCGTGGCGGCCGGTACCGTCATCCCCCCGGCAGCATCCGTTCGGAGCGGGACGTGCACGTGACAGAACACATCGAGGAGCACTACCTGTGGCGCTGACCACTGAGCAAAAGAAGGAAATCCTGACCGAGTACGGCCTGCACGAGACCGACACCGGCTCGGCAGAAGCCCAGGTCGCGATGCTGACCAAGCGGATCTCGGATCTCACCGAGCACCTCAAGTTCCACAAGCACGACCACCACACCCGCCGCGGCCTGCTCGGCCTGGTGGGCAAGCGTCGCCGGCTGCTGCGTTACCTGCAGACCGTCGACATCAACCGCTACCGCTCGTTGATCGAGCGGCTCGGCCTGCGCCGATAGCGTGCCAGTATCAGGGGAGTGCCCGAGCCCGACCGGGCGACGCCGGTCGCGACGCCCAGCCCGGATGACCGGGTTGGGCCTCCCCTGATGTGCAACAACTGACCACAACCAGCTGCAACAACTGAACAACCACAGAGCCACCCTCGTGCCACCGGGCATCACGTCACCGGCGACACATCACGGCCGGTCCTCGGTAGTGGCCACCGGAACACCAGCAGCGCGCAATTGCGTGCGCGGTGCTCCGAGGGCTTCGATCGAAGGCCGGCACGCCGACCTGAGCACATCCGATGCCGGCTCCGCACGTCCGTGGCTCCCATCCAGCCGATCCCGGCTGGGCAAACAAGGAGACACATGTCAGATCCCACCGCCACCAGCGCGTCCGCCGTCATCGACAACGGCGCGTTCGGCACCCGCACCATCCGCTTCGAGACCGGCCGGCTGGCCCAGCAGGCCGCCGGTTCCGTCGCGGCGTTCCTCGACGAGGACACCATGCTGCTGAGCGCCACCACCGCCGGCAAGCACCCGAAAGAGCAGTTCGACTTCTTCCCGCTGACGATCGACGTCGAGGAGCGGATGTACGCCGCCGGGCGCATCCCCGGATCGTTCTTCCGTCGCGAAGGCCGGCCGTCCGAGGACGCCATCCTCACCTGTCGGCTGATCGACCGTCCGCTGCGCCCGACCTTCAAGGCCGGCCTGCGCAACGAGGTCCAGGTCGTCATCACCGTCATGGCGCTGAACCCCGACGAGCTGTACGACGTGCTCGCGATCAACGCCGCGTCCGCGTCCACCCAGATCTCCGGGCTGCCGTTCTCCGGCCCGGTTGCCGGCGTCCGGGTCGCCCTGATTGACGGCCAGTGGGTTGCCTTCCCGACCCACCCGCAGCTGGAGAAGGCCGTCTTCGACATGGTCGTCGCCGGTCGCATCGCCGGTGACGACGTCGCGATCATGATGGTCGAGGCCGAGGCCACCGAGAACACCATCGAGCTGGTCGCCGGCGGCGCCACCGCGCCCACCGAAGAGGTCGTCGCCGAGGGTCTCGAGGCCGCCAAGCCGTTCCTGCGGGTGCTGTGCGAGGCCCAGCTGGAGCTGGCAGCGAAGGCCGCCAAGCCGGTCGCCGACTTCCCGGTCTTCCCGCCGTACCAGGACGACGTCGTTCGAGGCCGTCGAGCGGGCAGCCGTCGAGGCCGGGCTGGCCGACGCGCTGACCATGACCGGCAAGCAGGAGCGGGACAACCGCACCGACGAGATCAAGGCCGTCGTCTACGAGCAGCTGTCCGAGCAGTTCGAGGGCCGCAGCTCGGAGATCGGCAACGCGTTCCGCTGCGTCACCAAGAAGCTGGTCCGCCAGCGGGTGCTGCGAGGACAAGGTCCGGATCGACGGCCGCGGGCTGACCGACATCCGCACCCTGGGTGCCGAGGTCGGCTACCTGCCCCGCGTGCACGGCAGCGCGCTGTTCGAGCGGGGCGAGACCCAGATCCTGGGTGTCACCACGCTGAACATGCTCCGGATGGAGCAGCAGCTGGACACGCTGTCGCCGGAGAACCGCAAGCGCTACATGCACAACTACAACTTCCCGCCGTACTCCACCGGTGAGACCGGTCGGGTCGGCTCGCCCAAGCGCCGGGAAATCGGCCACGGTGCGCTCGCCGAGCGCGCCCTGGTGCCGGTGCTGCCGAGCCGCGAGGAGTTCCCCTACGCGATCCGCCAGGTGTCGGAAGCGTTGGGCTCCAACGGTTCCACCTCGATGGGTTCGGTCTGCGCGTCCACCCTGTCGCTGCTCAACGCCGGTGTGCCGCTGAAGGCGCCGGTCGCCGGTATCGCCATGGGCCTGGTCTCCGACACGTCGTCCGATGACGGCAGTCGACCCAGTACGTGGCGCTGACCGACATCCTCGGTGCCGAGGACGCGTTCGGTGACATGGACTTCAAGGTCGCCGGCACCAAGTCCTTCGTCACCGCCCTGCAGCTGGACACCAAGCTCGACGGCATCCCGTCTGAGGTGCTGCGCGGCGCGCTGGTCCAGGCCCGCGACGCCCGGTTCACCATCCTCGAGGTGATGAACGAGGCGATCGACGCGCCGGATCCGATGAGCAACTACGCGCCGCGGATCACCACCATCAAGGTGCCGGTCGACAAGATCGGCGAGGTGATCGGGCCGAAGGGCAAGATGATCAACTCGATCACCGAGCAGACCGGCTCGGACATCGCGATCGAGGACGACGGCACGATCTTCGTGTCCGGGCCGGACGGCATCGCCGTGCAGGCCGCGATCGACATCATCAACTCGATCGCCAACCCGCAGCTGCCGAAGGTCGGCGAGCGTTTCCTGGGCACCGTCGTCAAGACCACCGCGTTCGGCGCGTTCGTCTCGCTGCTCCCGGGTCGCGACGGCCTGGTGCACATCTCCAAGCTGGGCAGCGGCAAGCGGATCGCCAAGGTCGAGGACGTGGTCAACGTCGGCGACAAGCTGCAGGTCGAGATCGCCGAGATCGACGCCCGCGGCAAGATCTCGCTGGTCCCGGTCGCCGCGAGCGACGACTGCCGGCGAGCAACGGCGCGGCCGAGGCCGTTCCCGCGCAGGTCTGATCGGTGGCTGCGCGCACCAAGCTCGCACGTTCTGCCGCGCGCAAGACGCGGACGAACGTTCTCGAACGCGGGGTTGACGGTTCGACCGTGACGTCCTCGGAACTGCCCGGCGGTTTGCGGGTGGTCACCGAGAGCGTTCCCGGTGCGCGCAGCGCCTCGGTCGGCGTGTGGGTGGGTGTCGGCTCCGTCGACGAAACCCCACGCCTGGCCGGGGCATCGCACTACCTCGAGCACCTGCTGTTCAAGGGCACCAAATACCGCACCGGTTACGAGATCGCCGACGCCGTCGATGCCGTCGGCGGCGAGCTCAACGCCTTCACCTCGCACGAGTACACCTGTTACTACGCACGGATTCTCGCCGAGGAGGCGCAGCTGGCTGTCGGCCTGGTCTGCGAGGTCGTGCTGGACGCGACCATCGCGGCCGGCGACGTCGATGTCGAACGCCAGGTCATCCTGGAAGAGATCGCCATGCGCGACGACGACCCGGAAGACACCCTGGCCGACGTGTTCGCCGGCGCGGTGTTCGCCGGTCATCCGGTCGCGTCACCGGTGATCGGCACCGTCGAGACCATCGAGCGCGATGTGCCGCACCCAGGTCGCCGGGTACTACCGGCGGCGGTACAGCCCGGACAAGATGGTGGTTGCGGTGGCCGGCGGCGTCGATCATGCCGACGTGCTGCGCTGGGTCCGCGCGGCCTTCCGGGACCGGCTCTCCGCGCCGGACGCGGCCGCTGCGCCGGCCGCCTTTCGGGGTCAGCCGGAGCCGAGCCGAAGTCGCTGCGCCAGGTGGCGGTCGTCGAGCGGGACACCGAGCAGGCGCACCTGTGCCTCGGGGTGCCGTCCGGCGATCGCAACGACCCCGACCGGACCACGCTGGCCGTGCTGTCCAGCGCACTCGGCGGCGGGATGAGTTCCCGGCTGTTCCGCAGCATCCGCGAGGAACGCGGCCTGGCCTACTCCTGCTACTCGGCGACGTCGGCGTACGCCGACGTCGGGTCGTTCTCGGTGTATGCAGGCTGCCAGCCGGACCACCTGGGCGAGGTCGCGAAGCTGATCGGGCAGGAACTGGCACTGGTCGCGGAGTCCGGTCTCGCCGTCGTCCGAGCTGGCCAGGGTCAAGGGTCAGCTGGCCGGCTCGCTGGTGCTGGCCCTCGAGGACACCGAATCCCGGATGAGCCGGATCGGCAAGACCATTCTGGTGCGCAAGGAGTTTCGGTCCATCGAGGACGAGCTGGCGGAGATCCGGTCGGTGACCGCCGATGACGTCGGCGCACTGGCCAAACGACTGCTGGGCCGGCCGCTGTCGGCCGCCGTGGTCGGGCCGTACGCTTCCAGCGATGATCTTCCCGCCGAGCTGACGCAGCTGGTCGGCTGAGCTGATTCGGTTGAACGGGCAGTGTGGGTGACGTGCAAAATCAGTTGAAGTGCGAAATCAGTTGAAGTGCGGAATCAGTTGAAGTGCGAAGTCAGTGAAGTGCGAAACGGGGTGCCCGGATGAGTGACGAGTTGCTGCGGGTCGGCGTGATCGGTGCGCGCGGCCGGATGGGCGCCGAGACCTGCCAGGCCGTCGTCGAGGCCGACGACATGGATCTGGTGGCCGCCGTCGGCGGCCGGGAATGGCTGTTCTCGCTGGCCGACGCGGACAGTCAGGTCGTCGTCGACTTCAGCCACCCGGACGTCGTGATGGACCACATCCGGTTCTGCCTCGACCAGAACATCCACGTCATCGCCGGCACCTCCGGGTTCACCGAGGAACGGCTGGAGACGATCGCGGCAATGGCTGGCGGCCAAGCCGGAACTCGGCGTCATGGTGGTGCCGAACTTCGCCATCGGCGCCGTGCTGACCGCCACGGTTCGCCCGGGAGGCGGCCCGGTTCTTCGAATCCGTCGAGATCATCGAACTGCACCACGCCGGCAAGGTCGACGCGCCGTCGGGAACCGCCGTCGCCACCGCGCGGGCCGTTGCGCTGGCCCGCAAGGACGCCGGGCTCGGACCGGTCCCGGACGCGACCACGCTGGAAACCGATGGCGCCCGCGGCGCCGACCGTCGACGGCATTCGGGTGCATTCGGTCCGGCTGCCCGGGTTGGTGGCCCACCAGGAAGTCATCCTGGGCAGCGCAGGAGAGACGCTGACCATCCGGCACGACTCGCTGCACCGGTCGTCGTTCATGCCGGGCGTGCTGACCGCGATCAGGGCCGTCGCGGGCCGGCCCGGGCTGACCATCGGCCTGGAGCAGTTGCTCGGGCTGGAGTGAAACGCCTTGCGCTGCGTCGAATCATGAGTCCCGCTGGTGAACAAGGCGTCCGCATCCGCGTCGTCGTCGGGATTCTGACGGCCGTGCTGATCGTGTACTTCTGGCTGCTGGCCGATCGTGCGGTTGCGCTGATCGGCTCCGGCAACGCGGTGGGGATCGCGCTCGGTATCGGCGTGCTGTTGCTGCCGATCATCGGCGTCGTGCTGGTCGGCTACGAACTGCGCTTCGGCTGGCAAACCCAGAAACTCGCCCGACGACTGGCCGACGAGGATCTGCTGCCGGACGATTCCGAGTTGCCGCGCCGGGCATCCGGGCGGGTCGAACGCGATGCCGCCGACGCCCACTTCGAGATCATCCGGGCCGAGGTCGAGACAGCGCCGGACGACTGGCGCGGCTGGTACCGGCTCGCGCACGCCTACGACCTGTCGGGTGATCGCAAACGTGCCCGCTCATCGATGCGGCATGCCATTGAGCTCGCTGACGCTCCGGGCGCGCCACCAGCGGCTTGAATTCATGCCCACATTCGGGTTGAACTTTATGACTGTCCGTGTCCCGCCGGTGCTGGCACGTCCACTTTTCCTGAGGGTCGAATTTCGCTGGGCTATGATCCGGACATAATCGCCGCGGAGAAATGGAACCCTGGCCACGAAATGCACTTGAACTGCCGGGGGAGCAATGAATCAGCTGGTCTGGTGGGCACTCGTTGTGCAAGTGGGTGTGGCCGGGTCGATGGGCACAATTGGCTCGCTCAATATTCAGTGGTGGACGCAGGATCACCGGGAACGCGTCCTCGGATTCACCGGTGCCCTGTGCTGGGCCGTCTCGATCACGCTGTTGATCGGTACGGTCGGGCTGGCCTTCCAATCGGAAACGGTCTGGTACGCCATCGTCCCGGTGCGCGCGGTCTTGATCGGAACCACCGTTGCCCTTCTGCTGCTGACCCTGTCCGCTGTGGTGGTGCTACCCGCCGTCCGCTACGCGGTCGCTGCATCGATGGTGCTACCGATGATCTTCGCCGGACTCGGACTGGCGGGCCATCGGGTGTATCTCTTCGAGGGCGGCTCGCCCTGGCCGCATTTCCAATTGCTCGGGAACATCCTGGTGGCACTGAGTTTTCTGATTTTCGTAGCCTACTGCGGGGTGGCGATCCGACAGTTGTCCGGAGTCCGTCGCCGGCAATTGGGCGCGGCCATCTGCACGGCGGTGGTGGTCGTGGCGGTGGCAACATTTGTCGGTCCGGGTCTGCTGGCCGAAGCCCTGACGACGATGTGGACGGTGCCGATCGCCCTCCTGCTCGCTTGGTGGTGCAGTGCACACGTTCTCAACCTGCAGGGCTCACTGACCTCTGCCATCGCCGACCGACAACTGGCGCAGGACTCCGTGTATCACCACGCCCGGCATGATCCGTTGACGGGCCTCGCCAACGAGACGGCCGGCCTGGAGATGCTGCAACGCCGGATTGACGCTGCCAGTCCGGTGGAGCGGGTGGTCATTTGTCGGATGCAGCTGACCGGCCTCGATCAGGTTCGCGCTGTGCGCGGTGTCAAGGCCACCGACCGGCTGTTACAGGAAATCGCCGAGTATCTGTTGTCCGCACTGTCGGCCGGCCGCGATGTGGCAATCTTCGGAGAATCGACCTTCGTGCTGATGGACACCATTCGGCGTGGGCTACCCATCAGTAAAATCGAGCTCAGGCTTTGGGAAGGCATCAGCGACATGCGTCGTTCCGGAGTCTTACCATCGGAATTACCGGTCATTCTGGGTATTGCGATTGCAACGGATTCGGTCGACGCCGCGGAGCTCGTGCATGAATCCGTCATTGCCGTCACGGCGGCGGAGCAGACCGGCCGGTCCGTGCAGACCTTCCGGGACGACCTGCGGGACGGCATCGTCCGGCAGGCCCGCACGGTGCGGCTGATGCGGGCCGCCGTGGCCCGGGACGAGTTCGAGCTGCACTATCAGCCCGTGGTGCAGGCGACAACCCGGCGCCGGGTCAGCGTCGAGGCGCTCGTGCGGTGGCGTCACCACGGCCGGCTGCACCCGCCGGCAGAGTGGATACCTATCGCAGAGCAGCATGGGCTGATGCCGGCAATCGGGCTCAAGGTCCTGCAGCTCGCGGTCCGGGACCACTCCGCCGTGGGATGCCCCATCTCGGTGAACGTCTCGCCGCGGCAGCTGGTCGATCCGGACTTCGCCACGATGGTGTTGCAAAGCCTGCGGGGCTGCCCGCCCGACGCACTGATCCTCGAGGTCACAGAGAGTTCGGTGATCGCAGACCCCGCGGGTGCGAACCGCACGCTCCAGGCCCTGCGGGAGCACGGCATCCGAATCGCGCTGGACGACTTCGGCACGAAATACAGCTCATTGAGCCGATTGTCGTCGGTCCCGTTCGACATCATCAAAATCGACCGCTCGTTTGTCTCCCGGGTGCTGACAGTGCAGGGCCGGGCGATGATCGTCGCGATCGAGGGCCTCGCACGGGCGTTGGGTAAGGCGACGGTGGCGGAGGGCGTCGAGACCGAAGAGGAACTCGCGGCGCTGCGCGAGATTGGCTGCGATCTGGTCCAGGGCTTCCTGACCGGGCGACCGCAGCCGCTCGACGTACTCGTCGAATCGAAGACTGTCAGAACTGGAATTGTCACGATGGGTTGAATATCAAGCTAATAGCACGCAAATCCGTCACCGTGAGCTACCGTGATTCTAACAACGGTGTCACGAGGGTGGGGACATCAACCGAGGATGACACTCGCGGCGGAAGTGCTCGGCAGCGTCGCGTGCCGCACCCTGGTAGTCCGCAGGCAGCACCGTTGTGATCGGGGTGGTGGCCCCGGTGGGATCGGCACGGTGCTTGTCACGGTGTTTGTTCACTGAGGTCGTCATTGCCATCGCGGTCGCTGCGGTTCTGTTCTCGTCTCGGGGGGAGAGCGGCACCGCAGCACCCGGCCTTCGAGGCGGACTGCCCCAGGAGCGGCTCGCCGCTGCGGTGATATATCAGCGCTGGATCGAGCACAACGCCCGACCAGGTGGCCCGCTCATCGAGCAATTGCGTCCCGAACTCGGGCGCCGCCCTCGTCCAGCGCACCGATACCCGGCAGGCAGGCGGACCGGGTCAGACCGCCGCAACGGTCAGACCGCGACCAGGTCAACACTGCCCGAGTAGCGCACCTCGAACAGCGGCTCGGCGCCGGTGTCCAGCTCCCGTCGTAGGCCGTCCGCGGACCAGCCCGCGCCGCGCAGAAAGCGCGCCGTTGCCTTGTCGGACTCGGGCAGCCACCAGCGTGCCGCCGTCGCACCGATCCGCCGGAGCTCGGCGGCGGCACCCACCAGCAGTCGACCGCCGTGGCCGCGGCGGCCCCACCGAGGCAGGACGTAGAGCACCTCGATCTCGCCGACGGGGGCGAGCAGGTTCCGGTCGTCCAACCCGAACGACACGGCCGCGAAGCCGACGGGCTCCGCGCCCTCCAGCGCCAACAGGACCGGGCCCCCCTGCCGCAGCCGGGCATCCCAGGTCTCGGCGTGCGCGACCGGATCGGTCATCACCACCTGAGCCGGCAGCAGGTCGGCGAAAGCCTGCTGCCAGACCTGAATCTGCAGCTCGGCGATCACCGCGGCGTCGGCGGCCGTGGCGCGAAGGATCGTGCTGTCCACTGCAGAATCCTCCCGACCGAGTTGGCTGGTGCGCGCGGCGCCACGTGGCGAAGACCGCGAAGCATGAAGCCTCAGCATGCCAGCCACTCATGGTGCCGGGTGACGCGTCCCGACCCGCCCGGCGTCGGTGGCCCAGGCCGTTGACGTCCATTGTCGGTGGCTGATGGCAGCATGCCGGGTGTGACGACACAGTCTGACGTGATCGCTGGCCGATTGCCGGGCCGAGCCGCAGCGATGCCTGAACTGACCGCGCGCCAGGCCCGCCGGGTTGCGATTGCTGCGCAGCAACTGGCCGGCTCGGTGCGGCCTCCCGCCGGTCCGAACCGGGTGGTCAACCGCGGGCACCTGAACCGGCTGCTGGAATCGATCGGGCTGTTGCAGATCGACTCGGTGAACGTGCTGGCCAGGGCACACCTGCTGCCGATCTTCTCCCGACTCGGGTCGTACCCGTACTCGTTGGTGGAGGGGGCGGCCTGGCCGCGGCGCAGCAGCGACCGGCTGTTACTGGAGGCCTGGGCGCACGTGGCATCGCTGGTGCCCGTTGGTACAGAACCCCTGTTGCGCTGGCGGCAGGCGAGATTTGCCGCTGAGCCCTGGCCACGGGTGGATGCCGTCCGCCGGGACCACCCTGGATTTCTGGACACCGTGCTCGGCGTCATCGACGAACGTGGGCCGTCCTCGGCCGGCGACATCGAGAAGGCGCTGGAGGCGCCGGGCCGGGGCATCTCGGGGTGGTGGGAATGGTCGATCACGAAGACCGCCTGTGAGTACCTGTTCGCGATCGGCGCGATCGGCGTCGCCTACCGCCGCGGGTTCGAACGCTGCTACGACCTGATGGATCGCGTCCTGCCGCCGTGGGTGACGGCCATCCCGACCCCGGAGGTGGCCGACGCGAAGCGGGCATCGTTGGCCCTGGCCGCCCGGGCGCACGGCATCGGCACCGCTGCGGACCTTGCCGACTACTACCGGATCAAGCTGACCGACGCGCGGATCGCGCTCGCCGAGCTCGTCGAGGAGGGTGAGGTTGTTCCGGTCAGCGTCCGGGGTTGGAACGAGGTGGCCTACCTGCACCGGGACGCCCGGATCCCGCGCAAGGTGAGCGGAGCCGCGTTGCTGTGCCCGTTCGATCCGCTGATCTGGGAACGGGCCCGGACCGAGCGGCTCTTCGATTTCCACTACCGGATCGAGATCTACACGCCCCAAGAAAAGCGGCAGTTCGGCTACTACGTCTTCCCGCTGCTGGTGGGCGAACAACTGGTCGGTCGTTTCGACCTCAAGGCGGACCGACTCGGATCCCGGCTGCTGGTACAGGCCTCCTGGGTCGAGCCGGACGCGGATGCGGCGGTCGCGGCGGATGCGGCCGCGGTCGAGTTGACGCGGATGGCCGACTGGCTCGGGTTGGGGGAGATCGTCGTCATGCAGCGCGGGGACCTGTGGCCGACGCTGGCGTCCAGACCCGGAATGACGATGGGTAGCCTGCCCGAGTGATAACTCTGCCGGCCTCGGTCGCTGCCGGTCATCCGTCCACCGCGACCGTGGGACGCGACGTGCTGGCCCGCGGCGGATCCGCGGCCGACGCAGTGGCGGCCATGATCCTCGCGGGTTGCGTGGCCGAGACGCTGTTCACCGGACTCGGTGGTGGCGGCTTCGCAACCGTGTACGACGCGGCGACCCGGCAGGTGCACTGTTTGGACTTCTTCGTTGCGGTGCCCGGTCTGGACGGCACCCTCCCGGCCGCGGCCCGGGCGATCAAGGTGTCCTTCGGTGACGTCGAGGTGCCCTACGCGGTCGGCGGACCGAGCGTTGCGGTGCCCGGTACGCCGCGCGGGGTGGCCGCCCTGCACGGCATGTTCGGCCGCCTGCCCTGGTCCGAGATCGTCACCCCGGCAAGAGATCTCGCCGCACAGGGCGCGCCCTTTCCGGTCCAGCATGCAGAATTGCTGCCGGACGTGGCGGCCGCTATGGTGCTCGGCGCCGGAGTTGCGGTGTATTCGCGGCCGGACGGCTCCGGCGGCCGGCGGACCCTCGGTGGCGGCGAGCTGCTGCATCACGCGGGACTGGCCGACACGATGGACGATTACCTCAACGACGGGCCCGATGCGTTGACCATTGGTCCGCGCGGGCTGGATCTGGTGGCTGCCGTCCGCGCCGACGGTGGTGCGCTGTCCGAGCTCGACATGGCGCACTACCGGGTGCAGGAACTGCCGGTACAACAGGTCGAGTTCGGTCCCGGCATCATCTGCGTGCGGGGCAACGATCTGGACTCCTTCTCCGGGACGGCGCAGGCGCTGAACAGGATGCTGGATCGACCCGGCCCGGCGGACCGGGCACGCAGTCTGGTCCAGGCGTTGCGGGCACCGGCCGCACGTGCCGAAACCACCACCGTCGTCGCCGTCGACGAGCAGGGAAATGCCTGCGCGGCAACACATTCATTGGGTCTCGGGTCGGGAATTTGGACCGGCGGGGTGCATGGCAACTCGATGCTGGGCGAGGGTGAGCTCTTGCGCGGGGAACTGCTACCGGGCAAGCGGATGCCGTCGATGATGGTGCCGCTGGTCGTCACCGACGCCGACGGCGGTCTGTTGCTGGCCGGTGGTGCGGCCGGCGGCAGCCGGATCCGCCCCGCCCTGCTGCAGGTACTGACCAGGGTGCTCATCGACGGCCATGGCGCCGCGGAAGCCGTTGCCGCGCCTCGCTTGTCGGCCACACCGGACGCAGTGCACCTGGAACCGGGGTTCGGCCCGGAGGTCATTGCGGCGCTGGCGGAGGACGGCGAAGAGCTGGTGCAGTGGCCCGAGCAGCGCCCGTACTTCGGTGGCGTCGCGGTGGTGGCCAGCGACGGCCCGGCAGCGGATCCACGGCGTGGCGGGCTGGCCCTGCGGCTGGTTCCGTAGCTGTCCTGTCGCCGAGCGGGCGGCTCCAGCGGTGCCGACAAGCGGGTTGCTCGAGCGGGTCCTCCCGCGGCACGGCCCGCTGGCTCAGTGGTGCCTGCCGTGGGTGCGCCAGGCGTCGAAGGCCTGCGCACTGCTCCGCGTGGGGGTGTAGCCGAACACCTGCTTCAGTTTGGTGTTGTCCAGCACGGGCCGGTACTGCAGGAATACGGTTTGCTCCGGCCCGTACCTGGTCAGCCCGAGCCGATGCCCGACGGCCAGTGCGGCCCGCAGTACCGGCTCCGGCAGGGTCAGCATGGGTTTTCCGAGTGCGGCAGCGATCTGGTCAATGGTCAGGGCTCCGTCCCCGGCCACGTTGAAGGCACCGGTCGGGCCGCCGAGGACGGCCCGGATCATGACGGCCACCACGTCGTCATCCCAGACGAACACGAATGGGCTGGCCGACCCTCGGATTGCCAGCAGGCGTTTCCTGCGCAGCAGCGCGGTGATCTGATTGTCGACCGACTCGCCGAGGATCGTCCCGATCCGCAGGATGACCTGCTCCAGACCTGGGTTCGAGATCTGTTCGGCGGCCAGCATCTCCTCGACCAGTCGCTTGTGGTCGGCGTAGACGAATTCGGGGTTGCCTCGAAGCGGGGTCTGCTCGTCGATCCATGGCGGATTGTCCGCGTGATAGCCGTAGGCGGCACCGCTCGAGGACACCACAATCCGGGTGACCCGGTTGGCCCGGCAGGCGTCGAGGACAGTGCGGGTGCCTGTCACGTCGACGGCGTACGACCGATCTCGAGGGATCATTTTGCCCGAGTTGACGATGGCAGCCAGGTGGACGACCGTGTCGATCCGATGCCGCCGGAGTTGCTCGTCGACCGCGGCCGCGTCGGTGACGTCGACCCGCTCGTAGCGGACATTCGGCAGGAGCGACGACGGCGGCCGCACATCGGCGCTGACCACGAGTTCGACCTCATCGGTGAATGCGGCCAGACCGCTCACCACGCTGGAACCGAGGAACCCGCTGCCGCCGGTCACGTAAACCCGCTTCACCGTGGCCACTGTCGTTGCTGACCGGTCCGTTGCTGCCGGTTTCATGCCGGCACAGCGCCGGTGGTGGACCCTCGGCGGGCCCACCAACTGGCCAGTATCAGCCCCGTGATGATGTCCCAAATACCCCACCAACCGGCGACCATCGCCATTCCGCCGATGCCGCCGAAAAACGAGAACACCATCCCCAATCCGAGTCCGGCGTTGCGCACGCCGACCTCGAAGGTCACCGCCTTGCGGTTCCGCATCTGCAATCCGGACCAGCTCGCGATCGAATATCCGAGCAGTAGCGCCAGCAGGCCCTGCAGCAGAACCGCGATGAACACCAGACCGATGTAGTCGACGAACGTGGAGGCGTTCCCCGCCAGGCCGCCGAAGATGAAGACCAACAATGCGAGCAGCGAGACCCGTTTCACCCAGGGCTGTGCAGCGGCAGCGAACGCGGGAAACCGTTGCGAGATGAGAATCCCGACCACGAAGGGGATCCCGATGATCAGCGCGGTATCCCGGAGCATCGACGCGGCGCTCAGATCGACGGCCGTCAGGATGGCGTCGGTCGCCGGCCGGCGGCTGCCCCAGAACGCGATCCCCAGGGGCATCAGGAAGATTGCCAGCAGGTTGGAAATAGCGGTCATCGACACCGAAAGGGCGACATTGCCACCCGCTCGATGAGTGAGCACATTGGAAATGCTCCCCGGCGGGCAGCAGGCGACCAGGATCATCCCCAACGCGATCGATGCCCGCACATCGAGGACGACCGTGAGCGCGAGCGTGACTGCGGGCAGCACCAGGAACTGGGCGGCGATGCCGACCGCCATCGCCTTCGGCATCCGCACGACGCCCGCGAAATCCGCGAACTTGGTGTCCAAGGCGATGCCGAACATGATCGCAGCGAGAACGATGTTGAGCAGCGTCAGGGTGGACGGGTTGAAATTCAACTGGACGGCGTCGAGGTCGGCCGCTGCGCCGCCGACGACGGACGAAATCACTCGGATTCCGTCAGGTGGAACGGTTGTGGCTCGGTACTGCCCGTATCAGTAGTGGCCGGCAGGCAGTGGCGTGGCACAGCCCGAGTATCACCGACGAGTGCGGTCCGGAGCACCTCGAAAGAGCAGGGACCCGCTGCAGATCATCCGACCGGGGTGACCTTTGTCGAACTCAGTCTTCGACGACGGCCGTCGACTGCATCCACGGGTGGATCAGGCACTGGTACCGCTGGATACCGGACTTCGGCGCGGTGACGGTCAGCGTTGCGCCGCTGGGCATACCGAATTTGTTGGTCGCAGGGTCGAAATTCGCGCACTCCGGGACGGGTTTCAGTCCGAGAATGTCGTTGAGCCCTTGGATGCATCCTCCACCGAACTTGGCGACCGGCGTGAAGGTGTGGAACTCGCCGCCGACGTTGACGATCGTGAGGCGAGCGCGTGGGTCGACCCCAAATTTGTCGCGACTGAAGTCCCAACCCTTTGCAGCCTCATTGGGGATGTTGCCGTTGGCGCCGAGCTGTGCGAGGAAGTCGGTGACGGTCGTCTCGCCGTCACCGACGCAGATACCGGCTCCGAACGCGGCGTTGAATGAAACAGCCTCGCAATCGTCGGAGGCTTTGATTGTTCGGTGATTGGGGCCCGCCGAGGCCGATGTCGGTAGTGACACCAGCGCGAGCAGCACAATCGGCAGCAGGATCAATAGACGAAGTCGCCGTTGATTCATCTCTTTGCTCCTCTATTCGACTGCCGTCAATCCTGATCCTGGACCGCGTTACTGGCAATACGGTGAACGGAGTACTTGGTGCGGGCCCACCGTGTCGAAAAAACCAGTTCACCCGATAGCGCAATCATCGGCCAATCGTCGTGCGCGAAATGTCTAACAATTCCGTCAGGATCTCTATGACGTTCTGGCACAACAGATGTCGCCCCGGATCGGACCCCGGATCAGACGAGTCGGGGATTCTGTCGAGGCATTTCGAGGAGTCGATTGCTAGCCGAAGTAAAAGTCGGATACTGGTTTCTCACCCAATTGATCTAGTCGGGGCGACAGCAATCCGGCATTTTTCGTACCCCCAACTTTGGGGGTTGCAATGTCCTACCCGACGGAAACAGATCCGCCGGTGGAAATGGTGGCGTCGGCATCACCTGGGCACAGATCGTCGATTCCGGACGGACCGGCAACGACGGCTTGCCAGGTCCAGGAGGGCCCAAGCGCCGCGAGAATCTCGGAGGGAAAGGCCGCATGCACGGCTCCGTCGGCGACGTGTACCGCGCCGTCCAATTGCTGGGGTGCCGAGTCCGAACCGGTTCCGACGAACGCGCTGCCCGGCTGGCCGCTCTGGATCTTGACGCCCAGTTGCCGAACGGTCGCGCCGTCCCGGCTCCGGGCCTCGACCGCGAGCCCGACGGCTCCGTCCGCAGGAACCGGTCCGGCGAAAGCGAACTCCACCACCAGCGTGTCGGCTTGGCCGGCCAACACGACTTCGGTGAGGTCGGCATCACGACCGTCACCGACGCCATCGGTGCAGCGAGAGATCAGCTTGTCGCCGGCCGGCAGTGCCGTGGGTGGACCGCCCGGCTCGACGGTGTGCCCTGGATGATCGGCCGGGTCGGAACCGCCGCATGCCGCCGCCCCAACAGCGAGCAGGCAGCACGCGGCGACCAGGAAGTTCCGTGAGCGGCGCGTCCGCATGACTGAAGTCTCGACCCTGCCGCCGAACAAGGCGAGACCGTGCCCGCACAAAAGTGAACAGCCGTGCTCGGGACTGCCTGCCGACGGTGGCAGAACCGCCGGACCGACTACGCGGCGACGCTGCGGCGCAACCGGATGTTGCCGGAGGTGGTCTTCACCCGGAGATCGAGGGTGCGTTCCTCGGCGTCGTCACCGGGGGTCGCGTCGACAGAGTCGGGCGTTGCCACGTCCACCGGCGGCGCCTCCGCACTGACCTGGAAGTCGGAGTTGGTGGACCCGGAGATCGTGCTGAGATCGACGGCGGTCAGCGTGCCGGCATGGATGCCGACCTCGACATCGCCGGAGACGGTGATCAGTTCCGCGTTGCCGGACGTCGCATCCAGCACCGCGATGTCACCGGAAACGCTGCGCGCGTTGATGTTTCCGGCCGGGTCGACAACCCGGATGTTGCCGGAGGTCGAATGCAGCAGCGCGTCGGCGGTCACACTGTGCACCTCGATATCGCCGGATGCCGTGCGCACGTCGCACTCTGCGGTGGTGGTGATCGACACGTCGCCACTCGCGGTCTGCACCACGGAACGTCCGGTCACCTCGTCGACCTTCACGTCGCCGGACGCCGTCCTGGCCTCCACCCGGTCGGACCGTCCGGTCACCGTGATGTCCGCCGACTGGCTCTGAATCCGGACGCCGGATGCGGTGGGGGCGGTGATGTGCACGGTGAAAGACGACCGCCAGCCATCGCGGGCCGGGTCGGTGTCGACGATCAGGGTGCCCGCGCCCGCGAAGGTCGGGCCGTCCTCGGCTGGTGTTGCCGGCGGTGGCCGGTGTTCAACGCGCACCCGCTCGGTCGGGTCGCCCGCTGCGGCGTCGCTCTCGAAGCCGGCCGGGTCGGAGTCGAAACGGGAGCGACCGCCGGCAAACGACTGGCGGTCACCGACGAACTGGGCCTTGGCCGCCCTGATGACGTCATCAAGGAATCCGAGGGGGTGGGCTACGGCGGCAACGACGTCAACCGTGGTCGTCGCGACGTCGGCGAGGTCGACGCGGATTTCCCCGGAGGCGTTGCGGATTTCGATGGTGATCGGTTCCGGGGTCAAGAAGGTATGCATGATGTCCTCATCTGTGCTGGTGGCGGTAAACGCTGCGCTGCAAGGTCGACAATGTTGATAGGGAAGGAGCTCTCGCCGATCGATTCAGCCGCGGAAGTATCCGGTGACGTTGCGCTCGGAGTTTCCGTGGCCGCGATGGTTGCCCTTGTTCGGGACGGCTGAACGCACCGAGTCAGACACCGCGCGGGAGATATAGGTGTTCAGCGAAACACCCTGATCCGACGCGGCCCGCTCGGCCTGTGACTTGAGCTCGTTGAACAGCCGGACGGTCGTCCTGGACAGTTCGCCGCCCGCGTCCTGCATGGCCCTGCGCAGGTCGTCGGCGGAGGGCCCGCCATCGTCGGCCGCGCCGCTGGCGGTCGCCTCCTCTTCGAAGGTTCGTTGGGCGCGGTCATTCTTGGTCAGCCGCGACCCGCCGAAGCTGCCCGACAGGTTGGCGTCGGAGTAGTCCGGCGTGTGCCGGGTGACGGACACCCGGACGTCACGGCCGTCAAGTCGCAGTTCGACGGAGGTGTCCTCGAGTGCTCCGGTGACCTCGGCGGCCAGGTCGGACAGGGCGTTCATGATCGCGAGGCGGGTCGCGGGTTCGAGTGCGCTGGCCAGCAGCGCGGCGGCCCGACGGGCGTCCTCGTCACCGACGGAGGCCGCGGTGATCAGGTCGTCCCGGAGGTTCTGAATGTATGAGGTGAGGTCCATGACGCCACTATGACACCACAATGACGCCACTTCAAGGGCAAATTGACGTCGCCCCTAAACTAGCTGCCATGACCGCATCTCTCATCGATCATCCGAGCCGGTATGTCACGCTGCTGCGCAAGCAGGTTCGCAACGAATTCAACGCCAGCCAGCAGTACATCGCGATCGCGGTCTGGTACGACGCCAAGGATCTTCCGCAACTGGCCGCGCACTTCTATCGGCAGGCGTCAGAAGAACGGCACCACGCGATGATGATGGTCCAGTGGATGCTCGATCGGGACATCGAGGTCACCATCCCGGGGGTCGACGAGGTCCGCGGGTCGTTCGGCGACATCGTCGAACCGATCGCTCTGGCGCTCAAGCAGGAAAAGGCTGTCACCGATCAGATCAAGGCGCTGTTCGCAACGGCGCGGGAGGAGGGTGACTTCCTCGGTGAGCAGTTCATGCTGTGGTTCCTCAAGGAACAGGTCGAAGAGGTGGCGGCGATGACGACGCTGCTGAACGTCGCAGAGCGGGCCGGTACCGACTGGTTCGACGTCGAGACGTACCTGGCCAGGGAGAGCGTGGGCGACGGCGGCATCGACGCCAGCGCGCCGGCCGCCGCCGGTGGTGGGATCTGAGCCGCGACCGCGGCCCGCAGGTGCGGCTGATCGGCCGCACCGAGTTCCTCCCGCCGGAGGATGTTCCGTGGACCACCGACGCCACCGGTGGTCAGGCGCTCGCCGAGTTCGCCGGGCGCGCCTGCTACCAGTCCTGGTCGAAACCGGTACCGGCGACAGCAACCAATGCCGGTTATCTGGACCACATCCTGCAGGTCGGGCACCTATCGGTGCTGGAGCACAGCACCGCGACGTTCTACATCACCGGGATCTCCCGTTCGGTCACCCACGAACTCATCCGGCATCGCCATTTCTCGTTCTCCCAGCTCTCCCAGCGCTACCTGCCGCCCGGCGGTCCTGAGGTGATCGAACCGGCAATGATCGCCGCCGACCCCGCACTGCACGAGATCTTCTCCGCGGCGGTGGCGCATTCCGCCGCCGCCTATGCACAGCTGCTCGCAGCGCTCGAGGAGCGCGCCGTCACGGCGCCGGACGGAACACTGGCCCGCAAACAGGCCAGACAGGCGGCGCGAGGCGTGCTCGCCAACGCAACGAGTACCGCGATCGTGGTCACCGGGAACTACCGGGCCTGGCGGCATTTCATCGGCATGCGGGCGACCGAGGCAGCGGACGTGGACATTCGCGGGCTGGCGGTCGACGTTCTGCTGGAGCTACAAGCTTTGGCGCCCAACGTGTTTGCGGACTTCCGGATCAGTGAATTGCCAGACGGAACGGCGGTGGCCGCGTCGCCGCTGGTCGGCGAGGGATAGCCGCAGAACTTGCTTCATTGCGGCCGGGGTCGCGGCGAGCATTGCCGTCGCGGGCTACGAGCATTGCCGTCGGGGGCCGCTAAGAGACTACTTCTGCACTTGCACGGCGCTGACGGTGAACGGTTTGCCCTGCTGGCAGGTGGTCATCACGTCCGTCTCGAACTCGCCGGTCACCTCGACCTTCGAACCGACCGGCGCGGCCTTGGTGTCCAGCCCCATCAGGTTCGCGAGCACAGCGCCTGAGTCATCGGTGAGCACGATGCACCCCGACTCGACGCCACTTGCGACCGTGCCGGTCAGGGTGGTTTTCCCGGCACCGCCGGAGGCGCCGGTTGAGCCGGCCTTGGAGCTGCTTGCCGCCGTCGATGGCGATGCGGCTGCCGACGTGGCTGCGGACGTGCTGCCGGTGGCGGACGGCGTCGTGGGGCCGGACGACGCGCAGGCGGCCAGCGAACCCGCCAGCACGATGGCGAACAGCACCCCCGGCAACTGCCTCGATCGGCGTCCTCGAACCGCGCGTGCCATCTGCGTCTCCCTGCTGTCGGTGTCCCGGTGGACAATCCGGTCGAGCGGGTCGACCGTCGTGGAAGGGACGTGGCGGACGGGTCCCATGGTTGCACGCGAGTCGGCAGGTGGCATCGGCCACGCCGCGATGGTGCCAACCGTCAGGAGGAGGGTTACATGGTGACGATCGATGACGTCCGGGCCGTGGCGCAGACGCTGCCGCGCAGCTACGAGGTGCTGGTGCGCGATCGGGTGAAGTTCCGGGTCGGCCGGTTGGTGTATCTCGCTTTCTCCCGGGACGAGACCCTGTTGGGCTTTGCCTTTCCGATCCAGGAGCGCGCGGCACTGATCGCCGCCGATCCCGATCGGTTCCTGCTGCCCAAACCTGCGGATCTGCGATACAACTGGATCGTGGTCAGGCTGGCAACCGTGGAGGCCCCGGAACTGCGGGAGATCGTGCTGGACGCCTGGTCGATGGTGGTCCCGAAGAGCCTCGCGGCAACTCAGCTGCGCAGTTGACCCAGTCCGGCCGTGCGTTGTTCCGGGACCCGGGATCTCTCGTTATTGTCTGACCGACGCTCCGGGCCGCCTCGGACACACGCCGCTGGGAGACAGACCTGATGAGACGCCACCGCGCAACTGTTGGCCTGCTGTCCGCAATTCTCGTTGTTGCCGCCTGTTCGAGCACCCCAGCGGCCACTGACACCGCCACCGCCACGCCCACCGCCACCTCCGCTGACCCAACGGTCGCCGGCAGCCCGTCGAGCTCCGCCGCGACCGAGTCGATGGATCATTCGTCGATGGGCTCGATGGACATGTCCACCGGTCCGTTGTCGTCATCGGTCGCCGTGTTGCCCGCTACATCGGTGCCCGCCGCGCCGGCGCCGGCCACCGCGGCGCCGGCGGGGATCGACGTGCTGCCGGGCATGCCGCCGGTCACCGATCCGCACAACGTCTACTCCGAGGCCGGCGTGAACATGCTCGGTCCGGCGGCGAAACAGTCGAAGGCCTACGCCTACGTGCCGAACACCAAGTCCGGTGACGTGTGGGTGATCGATGCGGCGACCTTTCAGATCGTCGACAAATTCTCGGTCGGCGTCGAGGTGCAGCACGTCGTTCCGTCCTACGACATGACCGAGTTGTTCGCGACCGACGACCAGGGTGATGTCGTCCGGCGGATCGACCCGTTCACCGGGCAGGCCGGCGAGACCATTCCGGTCAAAGACCCGTACAACATGTATTTCACGCCGGACGGCAAATACGCGATATCGGTCGCGGAGAAGTATCGGGAACTTGTCTGGTACGACCCCAAGACCTGGCGAAAAGCTCGACACGACAGACGCTTCCGATTGCAGGGGATCGACCACGCGGACTTCACGGCGGACGGCAAGACGGCCGTGTTCACCTGCGAATTCGCCGGGCGGGCCGTTGTTGTCGATATCGCCAGCCACCAGATCGTCAAAGAGATCGACATGCCGACGATGAACACCACCATGGGCCCGCAGGACATCAAGCTCGCCCCGGACGGCTCGGTGTACTACATCGCCGACTCCGACTCGAACGGTGTCTGGGTGATGGACGCGACCAGCTACCAGGTACTGCGGCACATCGCCACCGGCGGGGGTGCGCACGGTCTGTATCTGAGCCGGGACGCCACAGCAGCTCTACGTCACGAACCGCCACGAGGGCAGTGTCTCGTACTGAACGCCTACACCGGCGACATCATCACCAAGTGGCAGATCCCCGGCGGCGGTAGCCCGGACATGGGCAACGTCAGCGCCGACGGCAGTCAGCTGTGGCTGTCCGGTCGGTACGACAACGTGGTGTACGTCTCTGAACACGGCCGACGGCTCGCCTGATCACCAAGATCCCGGTCGGCAACGGGCCGCACGGCCTGGCCCTGATGCCGCAGCCGGGTCGGTACTCGTTGGGGCACACCGGCATCACCCGCTGATCGGTGGCAGCCGGATCCGCACGCTCAGTCCCGGATCGCCCGGGTTCGGACCGTTCGGGGCGGGATCGGGCAGGGCCGGGTCGCGCAGTGCCGGATCGGTTCGGGCTGCGACGGTGGTGTCGGCGAGGCTGATCGATCCACCCTGCTGGCTGATCAACTCCCGGACGATGGCCAGCCCCAGTCCGCTGCCCCCGCTGTCCCGGTCGCGGGCGTCCTGGAGCCGGGTGAAGCGCTCGAAAACCCGTTCCCGGTCCTCGGCGCGGATCCCGGGTCCGTCATCGGCGATCACCACCGACGCGCCGCCCTCGGCGGTCGAGCGCAACGGTGACGGTCACTTCGGTTGCGGCATAGCGGACCGCGTTGTCCAGCAGATTGGCCAGCACCCGGCTCACCGCTCCGGGGTTGGCACGTCACCGCCGGCTCGTCCGCCACCCGCACCGTCACCGGAATCCGACTCGACGCATACCTTCTCGCGATGCTGGTGGCCATGTCGGCAATGTCGAGTCGTTGTCGGGGCGGGGGTTTGCCGTCGTCCACCCTGGCCAGCAGGAGCAGGTCCTCGACGAGCCCGGTGAGCCGGTCCACCTCGGCGACCAGGTCGGCGGGATCCGGGTCGTCACCGGTGGCAGCGGCGACCTCCAGCTGGGTGCGCAGGCTCGTCAGCGGGGATCGCAACTCGTGCGCGGCATCGGCCACAAAGGCTCGCTGCCGCCCCGGGACACCTCCAGCCGGGCGAGCATGTCGTTCAGCGTCTCGGCCAGTCGGCGGATCTCGTCGGCCGAGTCCGGCAACGGCAGGGTGTCGTTCGAGTTCGCCCCGGTGATCTTCTCGGCGCCCACCCGGAGCGTCTCGACCGGCCGGAGGGTGGCACCGACAAACAGCCAGCAGCACGACCGCCAAGACCGCCAGGAGCAGCACGAACCCGACGATCAGCACCGTCCGCACCACCCGGACGGCATCGTCGATATCGCCGGACGGGGAGCCGACCACCACCGTGCTCGGGTCGCTCGGTGTTCCGGCCGGCAGGGCGGTGACGCGTACCGGGCCGAGGACGCCGAACTGGGCGCCTGGCACCGTGACGGGACCGACACGGGCCGCGGACAGTTGGTCGGCGGACACCGCAGGGACCAGGCGGTCGGCGCCCGCGGACGCGGCCAGCACCCGGCCCTGCTGATCGACGACCTGGACGAGCGTCGTACCGCCGGCCGGCAGCGGGTCGGGCAGCCGGCCGGCGTCCACCAGGACGACCACGTCCTGCGCCGTCTGCCTGGCTGCTTCGTCGGACGCGCGTTCCAGTGCGGATCGGAGCAGCACAGTCAGCGCGACACCGCCGATGGCGAGCCCGATCGCCAGACCGACCGTGGCCAGCAACACCAACCGGGCGCGCAGGCTCCGCCCGCGACGGACCCGTCCGTTGGCCGGCTTTGCCGGACACCGGCATCGTCGGAGCGACCGGATCAACCGCCATCGGGTGCCAACCGGTAGCCGACGCCGCGCACCGTGGTGATGGCCTTGCCGGTCGAACGGAGTGTCGATCTTGCGCCGCAGGTAGCCGATGTAGACCTCGACGACGTTCGCCTCGGTCGCGCCGTAGGACTCCCAGACGTGCTCGAGCAGATCGAGCCGGCCGACCACCTCGCCGACATGCCGCATCAGATACTCCAACAGCGAGAACTCCCGCGCCGTCAGGGATGATCGGCACCGTCCCGCGGGACACCAACCGGGCCGCCGGGTCCAGCAGCAGGTCGCCGGCCGTCAGCACCGCCGGCCGTTCGGGTGCGCCGCGCCGCAGCAGCGCCCGGAGCCGGGCGACCAGCACGACGTAACTGAACGGCTTGGTCAGGTAGTCGTCGGCGCCGACGTCCAGCCCGTCGGCCTGGTCGTATTCGCCGTCCTTCGCGGACAGCATCAGCACCGGCACCCAGTTCGATTCCCTGCGCAGGGTCCGGACCACCTCGTAGCCGGACAGGCGGGGGAGCATGACGTCCAGCACGATCGCGTCGTAGTTGCCCGACCGTGCGGAATCAAGGCCGGACAGCCCGTCATGGGTGACGTCAACGGCGAAACCCTCGGCGCTCAAGCCCTTGTGCAAAGCCCTGGCCAACCGGACCTCGTCCTCGACGACCAGCACTCGCAAGGTCCGCCCCTCTCGGTGAATCCGCCACTCTCAGGGTGCTCTCAGCATTCGTCGTCGACTATGGAGGCATACGCACCGATCGAACTGACCTTGCCACAACCCAAGGATGTGCCCCATGGCTTTGACCAGCTCCCACCCGGCGATCCGGTGGGTCGTGCCCGGCGCCGTCGTCGCCCTCGCGCTGGGCGCGGCGGCCTTCACCGCGGTCTCCGCCGACGCCACCTCGACGCTGCCGCCGCGGTCTGCCGCCGAGCTCCTTGTCGACGTGCAAACCGCAAGCCTCACCACGCTTTCCGGGACCGTGGTGCAGAACGCCGACTTGGGGCTGCCCGATCTGTCCGCTCTCGGTGGTGGCGGCGGCGGAAGTTCGGACTTCAGCTCGCTGATCTCCGGCTCGCACACCCTGCGGGTCTGGTACGGCGGGGAGGACCAGCAGCGGCTCGCGCTGTTGGGCACCCTCGGCGAGTCCGACATCGTCCGCAACGGCTCGGACGTCTGGACCTGGTCGAGCGACAACAACACGGCCACCCACTACTCGCTGCCGGCGCACCCTGACGGCACGCCGTCGGCCGAGCCCCCGTGACCGACCCGGGCAAGCTGGCGCTGACGCCGCAGCAGGCGGCCGACCAGGCCTTGGCGGCCATCGACCCGAGCACGGCCGTCACCGTGGACGGCACCGCAAAGGTTGCCGGTCGGGATGCCTACGAACTGGTCCTCACGCCGAGAGACCAGGCTTCTCTCGTCGGCCAGGTCAGAATTGCCGTCGACGCGGAACAGCATCTCCCGTTGCGGGTGCAGGTGTGGGCGAAGGATGCCGGGGCGCCGGCGTTCGAGGTCGGGTTCACCCAGGTCAGTTTCGACGCCCCGCCGGCCGAGCAGTTCCAGTTCTCGCCGCCGCCGGGTGCCACGGTCGACGAGTCCACGCTCGGACAGGGCGGTGCCACCCCCGAGAACTCAGCTCCCGGTTTGGCCCCGCTCGAGCCCGGGACGGCCGGTGATCTGCCGGGTGCGGTCGAGCCGACCGTCGTCGGCACCGGCTGGACCTCGGTCGTGATCGCCACCGTGCCCGCCGGATCGGCCGCAGCGGATCCGACGGGGGCACCCGTCGCGCCATCCGAGACCGCGCCATCCGAGACCGCGCCGTCCGAGACGGCTCCGGCAGCGACCCCGCCGTCCGACAACCCGGGCGGCCCAGCGGCCGGCCGGCCGGCCGGTGGCCTCAATCTGCAGTCCCTGGTCGGGTCGCTGCCGGTCGTGAGCGGAGATTGGGGATCCGGTCACCTGTTGAAGTCGGCGCTGTTCTCCGTGCTGATCACCGATGACGGTCGGGTGCTCGCCGGGGCCGTCGCCCCCGAGACGCTGTACTCGGCAGCCGCGCAATGACGTCGCCGTCCGGGGCGGTCACCGCTCCGGCCACTGCGGGACCAGCTGCGGCAGACGGTCAGTCGTCTGCCGTGGATGGCGCAGGCGCAGGTGCCGCCGCAGGGGATATGGCTGATGTGGATGTCGCCGCGGTGACGTCCACCGGTCTGACCAAGCAGTTCCGCGGTGGCCAGATTGCCGTCAACAGCATCGATCTCGCGGTGCCGGCCGGCTCGGTCTACGGATTTCTGGGACCGAACGGCTCCGGCAAGACCACCACCATCCGGATGCTGCTCGGCCTCGTCCGGCCGACATCCGGCAGCCATACGCTGCTCGGCGGCCGGATCCCGGAAGATTCCGGTCGGGTCCTGCCGCGGGTCGGGGCGTTGGTGGAAGGCCCCGCCTTCCATCCGTATCTGTCCGGTCGGGACAACCTGCGTCGGCTGGACGCCGTCGATCGGACCGCCGATCCGGCGACGTGTGCCGCCCGGATCTCGGCCGCGCTGGAACGGGTTGGGCTGTCGGCCGCGGCCGCCAAGCGGTATCGGAATTATTCGCTCGGCATGCGGCAGCGGCTGGGTATCGCCGCGGCCCTCCTGCAGCCCCGCGAGCTGCTGATCCTGGACGAACCGACGAACGGCCTCGACCCGCAGGGCACCCGTGAGGTCCGCTCGCTGATCAGCGAACTGGCTGCCACCGGCGTCACCGTGATGTTGTCCACCCATCTCTTGTCCGAGGTCGAACAGGTCTGCACGCATGTCGGGGTGATGCACATCGGGAAGCTGGTGGCGCAGTCGCGACTGTCGGACCTACGTGCCCAGTCCGCGCCGCGGATCAGGGTGCAGGCGGATCGACCCGACCTGGCGGCGACGGTCCTCGCCCGTCTCGGGTTGACGGAGATTGTTGTCACCGTCCGATGACCTGACCGCCCAGCTCGGGCCCGCAGACCCCGCCGATGTCAACGCCGCGCTGGTGGCCGACGGGATCCGGGTGCGGGCGTTCGGCCTGGTCCCGGTGAATCTGGAAGATGTCTTTGTGACCTTGACGGGGGAGGGCTTCGGTGTCAGCGGCTGAGTCGGTGCAGGCGGTGCCCAGCACGGTCCGGCCCACCAGGGTCCGGCGGCTGTCCAGCAGGTTCCTGCGCTCCGAGTTGAAGTTGATCTTCGGACGACGGCGCAACATCGCCGGACTCGGCGTCCTCGCTGCGGTGCCGATCATTCTCGCGGTGTCCATCAAGCTCAGCAACGACTCCGGTGAAGGCGACGGCGGGATCTTCGGTCAGATCACCAGCAATGGGCTGTTCGTCGGGCTCGCCGCACTGACGGTCGAACTGCCGCTGTTCCTGCCGTTGGCGGTCGGGGTGATCGCCGGCGATTCGGTCGCCGGCGAGGCGAGCATCGGCACGCTGCGGTATTTGCTGGCAACGCCGGTCGAACGAACCCGGCTGCTCGCGGTGAAGTACGCGTCCATCGTGATCTCGGCCGCCTTCGCGGTGCTGCTGATCGCCGTCGTCGGGGTCGCTCTCGGCCTCGCCCTGTTCGGCGCCGGCCCGGTGACCCTGCTATCCGGGACCCAGGTATCCACCGCTGTCGGCATCTGGCGGCTGGTATTGGTGTGCGGCTACCTCACCGTCTGCCTGGCCGCGTTCGGCGCCATCGGCCTGTTCATCTCCACCCTCACCGAACAACCCGTCGGCGCCACCATCGGTGTCGTCGGGCTGGCCATCATCAGTCAGATCCTCGATGCGGTCCCGCAACTCTCGGGCATCGCGCCTTTTCTGCCGACGCACTACTGGCTGAATTTCGGCGACCTGCTGCGCGACCCCATCGCCACCGGTCAGATCACCACCGGCCTGCTCAGCGCCGCCGTGTACGCGATGATCTTCCTGACGGCGGCGTGGGCCCGGTTCGGCAGCAAGGACATCACCAGCTGACCGGGCGGTGCCGGGTCGCCGGACACTGAGCCCGGGTAACGACAAGTACCGTGGTGGGATGAGCCTCGCCCAATCCGAACGTGCACAACTTGCTGATCTGTTCGTCACGCTGGGGCCGGATCAGCCCACTCTCTGCGAGGGCTGGGACACCGAGGATCTGCTGGTCCACCTGCTGGTCCGGGAGCGAAGTGTGCTCGGTGCCGCCGGCAACCAGATCTCCGCCCTGAAGGGCTTCACCGAGAAGGCCGCCGCCGGCTACGCGCGCAAGCCGTGGTCGGAGCTGATCGAGCAGTACCGATCCGGCCCGCCCGCCCTGAATCCGACGGGCTGGGGCCCGCTGGACGAGCTCACCAACGGTGGCGAGATGTTCATCCATCATGAGGACGCCCGCCGCGGTCAGGTCGGTTGGGAGCCAAGGGTTTACGACGCGGAGACGGCGGCCGCACTGGACAAGATGGCCGGGTCCGGGCTGTCGAAGATGGGACTCCGCAAGTCGACGGTCGGGGTGGTGGCCGAGCTGCCCAGCAGGACAATCACGCTGAAGGCCGGGGAGCCCGTTGTGACGGTGATCGGCGACCCGGGGGAGCTCGTGTTGTGGATCTCCGGGCGGGATGCCGTCCGGCTGGAGTTCACCGGTGACGAGGCCGCCATCGAGACCCTGAGCAAGGTCAAGCGGGGCGTGTAGCGGTCTCGTCACACTCCGATCCCGTCTCCTGGCCGGGTCGTGGCCCGGCGTGGTCCCCCGGGCCGGTAGGTTTCTCAGATATGACGACGCTCATCGCCGGTCCATCAGGCCGGCCAGGTCGGCCGTTCGGCACCGTTCTCGCGGCCATGGTCACCCCGTTCACCGCCACCGGTGAACTCGACATTGCCGCTACCGGCCTACTGGCCGAGAAGCTGGTCAGCGAGGGCAACAACGGCCTGGTGGTCAACGGGACCACCGGCGAGTCGCCGACCACCACCGACGCCGAGAAGGAACTGGTCATCAGGGCCGTCGTCGACGCCGTCGGTGACCGCGCCACCATCGTCGCCGGTGTCGGCAGTTACGACACCGCGCATTCGGTGCGGATGGCGAAGGCCGCGGAAAAGGCCGGCGCGCACGGCGGCCTGGTCGTCACGCCCGTACTACTCCCGCCCCCAGCAGGAAGGCCTGCTAGCGCATTTCGCCGCCGTCGCGGACGCCTCCGACCTGCCGATCATGCTGTACGACATCCCGCCCCGGTCGGTGGTCGCCATCGCCCCGGAGACGCTGCTCCGGCTGGCCGAGCATCCCCGGATCACCGCGGTGAAGGACGCCAAGGGTGACCTGCTCGCCGGGTCGCAGGTGATCGCGGGCTCGGATCTGGCCTACTACTCCGGTGACGACCCGCTGACCCTGCCGTGGATGAGCGTCGGCGGCGTCGGCATTGTCAGCATCATTTCGCACGTCGTCGGCCCGCACGTCCGGGCCATGGTCGACGCGGCGGAGGCCGGCGACTACGTCCGCGCTCGCCAACTTGCATCTCGACCTGTTGCCCGCCCACCGGGCGATGGGCCGCTGCGGCGGGGGAGCCGGTCTGGTCTTCGCCAAGGCCGCCCTCCGACTGCAGGGATTCGGCGTCGGGGATCCGCGGCTCCCGCAGATCCCGGCCACCCACCACCAGACCGAGCAGATCGCTCGGGACCTCGACGAGATCGGCCCCCTGTTGTGACTCGTGCCGGCGGCTCCGCCGCTTCTGTTCCACCACCGCCCAAGCTGGACCCGCCCCCGAAGCTGCCGAAGGGGGCGCTGCGGATCGTCGCGCTGGGCGGCATCACCGAAATCGGTCGGAACATGACCGTTTACGAATATGAGGGCCGGCTGCTCGTCGTCGACTGCGGGGTGTTGTTCCCCGAGGACGGCCAGCCGGGAGTCGATCTGATCCTGCCCGACCTCCGGTTGGTCGAAAACCGGGTCGACGACATCGAAGCCGTGGTCATCACCCACGGACACGAGGACCACATCGGCGCCCTGCCCTGGCTGCTGCGGCTGCGCAAGGACCTCCCGGTCATCGGGGCCCGCTTCTCGCTGGCGCTGATCGCCGCGAAGTGCCGGGAGCACCGGATCACCCCCAAGCTGGAGGTGGTCGCCGAGGGCGACCGCCGCACCGTCGGACCGTTCGACCTGCAGTTCTTCGCCGTCAACCACTCCATCCCGGATGCCCTGGCGGTCGGCATCCGGACCCCGGCGGGCACCGTGCTGCACACCGGCGACATCAAGCTCGACCAGCTGCCGCTGGACGGCCGGCTCACCGACCTCAGCGGTTTCTCCAAGTTCGGTGACGAGGGCGTCGATCTCTTCCTGGTCGACTCGACCAACGCCGAGGTCCCCGGCTTCGTGGCGCCGGAAAGGGAGATCGGCCCGGTGATGGATTCGTTCATCTCCAAGGCCACCCAGCGGGTGATCGTCGCCTCCTTCGCCTCTCATGTGCACCGGGTGCAGCAAATGATCGACTCGGCGTACCGGAACGGCCGCAAGATCGCCTTCGTCGGCCGGTCGATGGTCCGCAACATGCAGATCGCCCAGGACCTCGGGCTGCTGACCGTGCCGGACGGGCTGGTCCGATCACTGGACAAGGTCCTCGAATTGCCGCCGGACCAGGTGCTGTTGATCTCCACCGGATCGCAGGGCGAACCGCTCTCGGCGCTGTCCAGGATGTCCCGCGGCGAGCACCGTCAGGTCAACCTGCGCTCCGGGGACACCGTCATCCTGGCGTCCTCGATGATCCCCGGCAACGAGACCAGCGTCTTCACGGTGATCAACGAGCTGGCCAGGGTCGGCGTCACCGTTGTCCACCAGGGCGTCGCGAAGGTGCACGTCTCCGGGCACGCCTCCGCGGGCGAACTGCTGTTCCTCTACAACGCGGTCCGACCGAAGAACGTCATCCCGGTCCACGGCGAGTGGCGGCACCTGCGGGCGCAGGCGAAGCTCGCGATCGCGACCGGCGTCCCGCCCGAGCGGGTCGTGCAGGCACCGAACGGCACCGTCGTCGACCTGATCAAGGGCAAGGCCAGAGTGGTCGGGCACATCGAGGTCGGCATGGTCTACGTCGATGGCAACGCCGTCGGCGACGTCGGCGAGGACACCCTGTCGGACCGGTTGATCCTCGGTGAGGGCGGCTTCATCTCCATCACGGTGGCCATCGATCGGATCACCGGCCGGGCGGTGGCGTCACCGACGATCTCCGGTCGGGGCTTCTCCGCCGACCCGAAGGCGCTCGACGCGGTGGTGCCGCTGGTCGAGGCCGAGCTGGCCCGGATGGAAGCCGACGGCGTCACCGACCCGCACCGGGTCGCGCAGTCCGTTCGGCGGATCGTCGGCCGATGGGTCGGCGACACCTACCGGCGGCGGCCGATGATCGTGCCGACCGTGCTGGCAGTCTGACGCGCCGATGGCCGACCTGATCTACCACATCTCGCTGGTCAGTGAATGGCGCGCTGCCCGCGGGGCCGGGGAATACACCATGTCCTCGAACGGCATCACGCTGGCCGAGCAGGGTTTCATTCATTGCTGCTACAACAATCAGATTCGTGGTGTGCTGCAACGCTTCTACACCGACGTGGCGGAGCCGATGTGCCTGCTGGCGATCGATCCGGACCGCATTCCGGCCTTGGTGATCGCGGAGAATCTGGAGGGCGGGGAGGAACTCTTCCCGCACATCTACGGGCCGATTCCGATCACCGCGGTCACCGAGGTCAGCATGCTGACCAGGGACGAATACACCGGCTGGCGGTTCGACTGGGGATAGGCCAGGGTGGCGGTCGGTCAGTCCGATGTCGGGGGAGTGTGCCCGTTGACCCGTTGCGCCTCCGGGGCCTCCGCCGGTTCGGCGCCGGCGATCTCGCGGAGCGTCGGCGGGACGGGCCTACCCCAGGTGTTGGCCAGCTCCGCGACCAGCCGTGCCGCCCTGACCTGGTCCTGGGTGACGGTGTCGGCCATGCTCATCTCGCCTCGTCCGGTGTGATCGATGGAGCTTCGGCCATGACTGGTTCAATACTTTCGATAACGCCAGGATACGCCGCACCCCTGGCCACGCCCACGGTCATCATGGCAAGCAGCAGGTCCTTCTCCTCGACCGGCAGAATGTCGTCCGGGAGCGAGCTGAGATAGGCGATCATCGCTTCACCCCGCTGGACCAGATCATCCTTGCCGGACAACAACAGGTCGACGGCTGCCTTCCCGTACTCCATCAGCGCATCGCGTCGGTGTTGGTCCGCTTGCTGCTGGGCGATGTCGTTGGCCTGTTCCCGGGACAATCTCGATTCGGTCACCGCCTCCTTGACTCCCCGCCGGGTCAGGATGACCCCGGTGCCTGCAGCAATGAAGGTCAGCAGCGGCGAGATGACCCCGACCAGCCACAATGCCCACGTCGGCACTTCCGTCACGTCGCCCCCCAGCCGGCCAGTCTGGACCCGGCATCGATGTGTCCCGCACTGTAGCCAGGGCCACCGACACCTTGGGCGCGGGCGCTAGGCGGGCCAGCCCGCGCCGGTGGCTGGAGCGTCCGCGGTCAGTATCTGACCGGTTCTTGGACCGGCCGGGTTCATCACGTCGGGCCACTTCGCCGCGACGATGAACAGGGTCCGGCCGTCCGGGCCGCCGAGCATGCAGGCGAAGCACCCGCGGTCCACGTCGACGGTGTCGAGCACCTCGCCGCCCTCGGCAACCCGGACGCACCGCTGGTGCGGGACATCGGCGTACCAGACGGCGCCGTCGGCATCCAGACAGATGCCGTCCGGTGCGGCGTCGCCGAGATCGGCCCAGACCCTGCGGTTCGACAGCGTGCCGTCGTCGGCGATGTCGAAGGCCGTCAGCCGGTGCCCGTAGGACTCCGCGACGATCAGCGTCGAGTTGTCCGGCGTCACGGCCATCCCATTGGGGAACTCGACGCCGTCGGCCACCTGGCTCGGCGTGCCGTCAGCGGTGAGCAGGGCAACGATCCCGGTGGTGATCTCGCCGTTCGGGAAGTCGAACCCGATGTTGTTCAGGTAGGTGTTGCCGCGGCCGTCCACCACGATCTCGTTCCACGGTTTGGCCGAGAGCCCGGCGAGGTCGACATGCGGGACCAGGGTGCCGTCCGGCCCGCTGCGCAGCACCGACCGGGTGCTGGCCGAGACGACCAACAGCGTGCCGTCCGGCAGCCAGTCGATCGAGAACGGGAATGACGGCACCTCGGCCATCACCTCGCTGGTGCCGTCGACGTCGACGGCGACAAGTTGCCTGGCCACCCAGTCGGCGAACCACAGGCGTCCGTTGTGCCAGCGAGGCGACTCACCCAGGGCAACACCGGTCAACAACACGCTGGGTTCGGGCATCAGAACTCCTCGGCTCGGGTCGTTGGGCAAGCTGCAATCGTCGTCTCGACGCACAGTCAGACTGTCAACCCCGGCCGTTATCAGCGGTCGTCGGTCCGCACCCACCCGATGCCCGGCGAACCCGGCAGCGGCCCGACGACCGGTTGCACAGAGTAGTTGTCGTGCGGGTATTTGCCCGTTTGCTGCACAATGAGCGGATTGTCGATTGCTTTCGGTAATTCGCGGAATAGAGGCAGCATGTACACGGTCGGGCTCGTCGAATGAGGATCAACCTGCTGACCGGTGATTCGGCGAAGAGCGGGGTCCGGCGACAACTGTGGCTGTTTTATGCGGTCGCGGCGGTCGTCCTCATTGTTGTGGCGGTCGGCGCCCTGATCGCCAGTCGATCGGTGGCGCGCGAGCAGGCACTCAAGGATGCCGAGCGAACAACGTCCCGGCTGGCCGACCGGATCGGGCCGCTGCTGGTGGGCGCGTTGGCCGGCGATGCCCGTGACCGGGAGGAGCTGGATGATGCAGTCTCGTATCGCATGGGCGGGGACTACCTGACCGAGATCAATGTCTGGACCGCTGATGGCCAGGTGTTGTACGCCGACAACCCCGACGAGATCGGGACGCAGCAACCCGCGCCGGCGCAGGTCAGCGAGGTGATCGCCAGCCGGGTTCCGAGCTCGGACTTCACCACCCAGCCGCATGCCAACGAGGAGACCTTCGACCCGAACGATCCAGGTTTTGTCGAGGTCTATGTGCCGTTCGACCAGCCCGCGCTCCATGACATGGTCTTCGAGGCCTATTACAACTACGCACCGGTCGACGAGGTCGCCACTTCGCTGTTCTGGGAACTGATTCCGCTGGTGTTGCTGCCGTTGCTGATTCTGCAGTTGATCCAGGTTCCGGTGACCTCGTCCATGGCCCGCCGGTTACGTCGACACGAATCCGAACGGGCGTCGCTGATGGAACGCACGCTGTCCGTATCCGAACGGGAGCGAATCAGGTTTGCCGCGGATCTGCATGACGGACCGGTGCAGAACCTGGCCGGCGCCGGGTATGCGCTCGACTCGCTGGCCTCGTCGGTGCCGGCGCAGTACCGGGTCCTGATGAGCCGGGTCCAGGGCACGGTGCACGAGGTGATGGCTTCGCTGCGCAAACTGATGGTGGATTTGTATCCGCCGGACCTCGGAGCCGGTCAGCTGCCGGACATCATCGCCGGCCTCGCGGCACCCCTGCGAGAACAGGGGATCATGGTGACAACCAGAGTGGGTGAGTTGCCAGAACTCAGCGGTGAAATTGTGACGGCCCTGTATCGAGTCGCCCGGGAGTCGCTGGCCAATGTCGCTGAGCATGCCAAGGCGGACAAGGTCGACATCACCCTTGGTAGTGATGCGGCCGAAGGATCAAGGACCGCGACAGTGCTGCTGCGGATCATCGATGACGGAGTCGGAGTGGACCCGAGCCGGGTGGACAAACGAGCGGAGGGGCACCTCGGCCTCCGACTGCTCACCGATCGCGTCGAGAATCTCGGCGGAACGTTGACTGTCAGGCCGGGGGTGCATGGCGGGACGACCGTGCTGGCGGAGCTGCCGGTGACATCCGAGTCGACGCCACCACCTCGCACCACCCGAAGAGGCCGGCGCTCGACGCACCCGGACACCGACCCGGTGGCGGCCTCCGGCTACCCGACTGGGTGATTCGACCAGGGCTGTCCGAGCTCCCACAGCAGCAGTCCGATGGCGCCGCGTGCATAGACCTGGGCCAGCAGGTCGATGTCCCTGATCGAACCGAAGACGATCGCCGACGCCTTCGGCTCGGCCCGGATCAACAGATCGAAGGCGTCGGCGCCGAAGGTGCTACCGGAGTGCACGCCGATCAGGATCTGCGCGCTGGGATTTTCTTCGTAGGCGCTCACCAATGCGCGACCATCACCGACGCCCTGGACCAAATCCTCGGATCGCAGCTGAACGAGTCGAGACAGCTCCAACCGCACGTCGACCCGGTCATCGCAAATGAGCACGGACCTCAGTCGACCGGCGCCAACGGACTCCGGCTCGGCACGCATCTGTGGTGCCGGCACCCGCGCGCCCCCCGCTTGGGTAGGGCGAGAAAGATGACCACTCTGGCGACCCGGGCCGTCGACACGGGCGTCGCGGCCAACCGCCCGGCCCCGCTTGTTCGCGGCGATTTGCAATGCGTGGGCTCTCACATGCGCTCCTGGGTGAGTGGTTGCCTGACCAGTCGCGGAAAGGCGTGTCCTTACCTTCGACGACCAGGCTCAGTCAGGCCAGCCTCACATAGGGGGATACGTAGCCCCCCAAGATTCGGGGTACTAGCACGTTAGTCCAGGTCAGTCGGGCGGATTGAGCAATCCGAGCCGCTGAGCTTTGATGACGGCCTCCAGCTGGGTCCGCACACCCATCTTGCTGTGCAAGGTCTTCACGTACCCGCGGCAGGTGTGCAGGCTGATTCCCAGGGCTCGGGCAATTCCCGGTACCGCCATGCCCTCGTTCAGGCACGTCAGTACCTCCAACTCGCGGTGGCTGAGCAAGGGAATTGCGTCATCGGGCTGCCCGTTGTCAGCGGGACTGACAGCGTCGGGTTGGGACATGAAGGTGGTCGGTGCGACCAACATCTGTCCATGGCGCACCCTGCTGAGGACATCGATCATCTCGTCGAGCGAACCGCCCTTGGGGATGAACGCGGATGCGCCGGCCTGGGCGGCCCGAGCCACCCACTGCGGGTCGTGATGCGCGGTCACCACCGCGATGATCGTGTCCGGCGCGATTTCCCGGATTCGGCGGGTGGCAACCAATCCATCGTGGCGCGGCAGTTGGATGTCCATCACGACGACTTTCGGCCGGAGCTCCTGAACGAGTTCGAGCCCGGTGACCGGATTGGTCGCGATTCCCACACAGGTCAGCTGGGGAACATTTTCCAGCGCAGCAGCGAGTAATTCTGCAAACGAACGATGATCATCAACGATCACGATCGTTGTCGGGATGACGGCGGCGGTGGGTTCAACTGCGGCCCGACCGGCCTGAGCAACGTCCGGCATAAGCCCTCACCCCTAGAAATCACACTCAGCAATTGCCGTCGGCGCCATTATGGACCAAACGGACTAATGATGCGAACCTGACTACCCACAGTAACTACTCCTGTCACGATGGCCATGGCGGATCCCCAAAATCTGGGGGATTGGCCTTCCCCCCGATTAGGGCTGATGCCGCACAGCACAGCGGGCAGATGCTTCGGGCTCATCAATCGATCGACTCCGGCACCAGGGCCGAAGTCGTCGTCAGGAGGGTCGCCATGCTCAAGATGCTCGCGCGAAGGCGGAAGGTCGCATTGGTGGCCATTCCGCTCGCCGTATTGCTCGCAATACCCTTAAGCGGCAACGCTTTCGGGCAAGGCGGTACCGCCAAGCCGGTCCGGGGTGCGGTCGCACCCTTCATCACCCCAACGCTGCCGGATCCGACGCCGGCCCAGTTGGGCGCACCGGCGGCACAGATTCACGGTTTCGATGACACCGGGTTCATCCAAGCCGCAACGGTGGACGCCACCAACGCCGCCTGCCCGAACACGCCGGCCGCCGCGACCAATCGATTCGGTGGCACGTTGACGCTCAACAACGGTCCGATCGTCATTCCGTGCAACACCGTGATCCAGATGCCGGCGAACACCCTCACCTGGGCCGACTTCGTCAACGGCGGCTCGCTCGCGCTCGGTGACGGCGGATACCCATCCTTCGAGATTCACGCGGTCGGAAACATCGTCGGTAACCGGCGGATCGCGGGTTTGCTGTTCGCCTCTCAGCAGGGCACCAACTCCAGCACGGGTGTCATCACCGCCATTGACTACGGCACCGGCAATCTCCTGGTCGATACCGGTGATCCCGCCCACCCGGCAACTGTTCAGATCAACGATCCGAATGGCCGGTTCGGGCGGGCGCAGAGCCCCGACCCGCGATTCAGCGTGGATGACGTCAACCCGACCATTCACGCCGGCACCGGCTATCCGATGTGCGTACCGCGTACCGATCCGGCCGTCGCCGGCGATCCACTGTGCCCCCAGCAGAACCGGCCGCTGGTCGCGGCGGGCTGCCTGAACTTCAGCGTTGCGGGCATCGCCCCGCCCACCAGCGGTGAGCTCAGTCGCCCCGCACCCGGCCAGGTCTACTGCAGCCAATTCGTCATGAAGTCTCTGGCGCAGCGGACGCCGGCCGACCCAGATGTGCGCCAGCAGGCACCTTTCGAGGTGGGTGACGCCATCACCTTCTCCGGCACCCTGATCAAGAAGGACGACGGTTCCAGCTACACCTCCGCACACACCATCGAGGCCAACATCGGCATCTACACGGTGCCCGGCACTCAGCCCAGCTATGTGGCGATTGGTGAATTCGGAGTGGGCACGGCCGACCCCAGTGCGACTTCGATCAACGGCTTGGCCGTGGAAACCCAGGACCGGATCTTCCTGGAGGCGGAGACCACCGACGTGAAGACCGCTGTGGACATCTACATGATGGATATCAACCCCACGACCGGTGCCGTCCGCAACCGCTGGGCCACCCCCAACGCGATGACCGGCGAACAGAATGGCCCGGCCCAGCTGGTTGACGGTGTCACGCCCATCGGGGGCGGCATCACGACCCAGAACACCGGACCGCAGCCGCAGCGCGCCAGGCTGCGGGCGACCAAGGCACCGACCGGGCTGCTCAGCCAACCCACCAGGACCATCAGGGTGGCGGTCCGCTCGTTGTGCGTCCCGCAGGCCCCGGTCAATGACGCCGCCGGCAACCCCGTTCTGGACCCCACCCTCTACAACGGCGTTGGACTTGATACCTGCCTGAACAACGCACCGACGGTGGCCAACGGTTTGATGGCAGGCGAATACACCGCGCCGACGTTCGAGTTCATCTTCCCCGAGAACGTCAAGCCGGGTGACCTGCTGGTGCCGTTCGACTTCTGGCACCTGCCGTTCATCGCCAAGGGCGAGGGTGCAGTCACCCCGTCTGCCGTCACCCCTGGTGTCGGCGCGCTCGAACCACGGCCGTGGTAGATCGCCACTGACACGGTTCACACCCCAGTCACACACCAGCGGCCGGGCCGGAATACCTCCAGGTACTCCGGCCCGGCCGGCGGCAGGCACATCAACCAAGGAGAAACGAATTCATGGAACAGGTCAGGACCCTCCGCTCAGCGATTGCCGCGGCCGGGCTTGCAACCACCCTGCTGTTCACCGGTTGCGCCGCAACCCAGCAGGCGGCGTCTCCCGATTCCGCCCCCAACTCCGACTCGATCAACAGTGCAATTGTTCCCCCGGCCACCCCGGCCGGTTTCCAGCGGCCGGCGAGTGGCGGGGCGAACAGCGGCGGGGTGAACAGTGGCGGGTCGTCAGTGGCCGCACCGAGCGTGCCGGCCACCTGGCCAAGGGATGTGCCAGTACCGCCGGGCAAACTACTCGGCTCGACAACGTTGTCCGGTCGATGGACACTCCTGCTCCTGGAGGCCGGCTCGGCCGCTCAGGTGCTGAAGTCGGCGGGTGCTTTCTACAAGGCCGCCGGTTACACCGCCGTCACGGCATCGGTGTTGAACAAGGGGAGCCGACACATCACGCTGGTGGTGGAGAACCGAGACCATAGTGCCACCAAGACTTTTCTTGCGATCCAACTGACGACACCGTAGTCCGCGGACCTGCCGCTTCCCCTCATCGGCCGGTCCTTGCCCCTCCTGCCCGATGTCACCGATGCCCGTTGACATCTGGCGGGGGAGCGATCACCACGTCCGACCGGCCCCCTCAGGTCTGGCGTGGTGATCGTGCGTCATCGGTCGTCCCTTTCGCATCGGCCCAGTCGAGCGTGCCGGTCACCGGGATTTGCCGGCCCGGTGCCGCCTGGCCACGGCCGCGGCGGCCACCGCGAGCGCCGTCAGGACAGCCAGAGCCGTGCCGACAACCAACCAGGGGCCCATGCTCGTTGCCGGTGCCTCGGCCGCAGCCCCGGCATCCTCGGCCCTGGAAAGCTGGTCGGTATCCGTTGCGCAGACTTGTGGCGCGTCATCGATTGCGGTTGCCACGCAGACCATTGAGGCCACCTGGTCGAGATTGGTTGTTGTGGCCAACACCGTCATGACGGTGCGAAAGGTCTTGGTCGCATTCGGTTCGAGATCGAGATCCCAGAAGACCGATCCGGAGGTGGCCGTGCCGCCGGGGTCTGCCAGCACATACTCCAGGTCAACCGGGATGTTCTGCGTCAACAGCAGATCATTGGCGACAGCATTGCTCGGGTTCTGGACGGTGATGATGTACGTGAGCGTGTCGCCGGCGGTGACGTCGGCAACGCCATCGTCCACGGTGACAAGCAGTCCCTGCTTCGCCGGGCTGGCTCCGTCCGCGGCCGGCGCAAGGGCGGAGGACAGCGTCGCGGCAAAGAGCATCCCGGCCAGCACAATCAGCGAGCGGCCGTGCACCATCCCAACAGACGATCCCGGATTGTGGGTACGACGGGTGGTTGGACTCACACATTCTCCCTTCCCCGGTTCCGCAGATGCATTGCACTGGACCGCCGTCAGACTTATTTCGCATTTCCACTCTTTCATGGCCCGACAAGTTCATGCAGTGCGCTGGTGGGGACCGCCGGGGAATTCCGGCGGTCCCCACCAGCAGGCGGGCTCGAGATCGTGGTGACTACCAGGGCGCTGGTTCCAATGGGCCGACGGCCGGGCCGATCGGCGATGCGGTGGTGGCTCCTTCCCCGTTCCGGATGAAGGGGAGGTGCCAGAGATCGTAGGGGATCAACAAATCCCCGGGCTTGACATTCTCCGGGAAAATGAATTCAAAGGTTGGTGCGGTGTATTCGCCCGCCCGCAACCCGTTCGCAAACGTCGGGGCATTGTTCAGGCAGCTGTCCAGGGTGGTCAGGGTCTGGTTGCCCTTGGCATCATTCACCGGGGCCTGCGGCGTGCACAGCGAGCGGACGGCGACCCGGACGGTCCTGGTCGGCTGGCTCAGCAGGCCGGCCGGCGCCTTGGCGGCACGTAGCCGGGCCCGCTGCGGCTGAGCGCCGGTGTTCTGGGTGGTGATACCGCCGCCGATCGGCGTGACGCCGTCGGCCTGCATGGGTCCGTTGTTCTCGCCGGTCATCGCGAACGGAGTCGCCCACCGATTACGGACCGCACCGGTCGTCCGGTCGACGTCGGTGAGGTAGATGTCGACCGGAGTTTTGACGTCGGTGGTTTCCGACTCCAGGAAGATCCGATCGGCGGTCTCGGCGGCCAGTCCGTTGATCGAGATCGCGTTCGGGTCAGCGGTTCCGACACCGAACTCGCCGATGGCAAGGTAGCTGGGCTGGGTGCCGGGCATCGTGTAGATGCCGATGTTGGCCTCGATGGTGTGGGCCGAGGTGAACGTCGTTCCGTCCGGGTTCTTGACCAAGGTACCGGCAAAGGTGATGGCATCGCCGACCTCGAAAGGAGCCTGCTGTCGCGGATCCGGACCGGCGGCCGCGCGGTTGGCGACGCTTGGCATCACGAATTCGCTGCAGTAGGGTTGCCCGGCCGCGGGCGGGGTGAGTTCGCCACCCTTGGGCGGCACGATGCCGGCGACACTGAAGTTCCGGCAGCCGCCGGCGACGGCGGGCACGGACTTGCCGGCAACAATGACGGGCACCAGGTTCGGCCGGTTCGCCTGGGGGCACAGCGGATCGTCGATCTTGGTGGGTCCGTGCGCGGAACGCACATCGGGTAGCCGGTGCCGCCGTGCACCGTCGGATTGGCGTCGTCGACGCTGAACCGCGGGTCGGTCTTGGTCTGGGCTGGGCCGAAGCGGCCGTTCGGATCGTTGATCTGCACGATCGCCGGGGCCGCCGGGTCGCCGGTGTCGACCTTGAGGTTGCCCGTCGCATAATCGATGGCGGTGATGATGCCGGTGGAGGTGTTCGACGCCTGTTGCGACGCGAAGACCAGGCCGGCAATCCGCTTGCTGCCGACAATGTTTCCGACGGCCCGCATCTCGAACGACGGGTAGCCCGTCCCCACGGCCAGGGAAGGGCCGCCGTTCACGAAGTCGGCCCAGGTGAAGGTGTTGGCCGGCATCTGGATCACCATGTTGCAGGGAATGACAATCGGCCCGTTGTTCAGCGTGAGGGTGCCGCCGTACCGGTGCGGATCGGTGGTGTTCGGACACTTGACCGACGCCTGAGCAGCCGTGTCCACCGTGGCGTTCTGGATGAAGCCGGTGTCATCGAAGCCGTGGATCAAGGCCGGTAGCACGGACGTGGTGGGGTCCGGCAGCGTCGCCGTGACGAACGGGGCGATGGCGCCGGCCGGCGGCTTCGCCGTTCCGCCGCCGCCCTCCACCGCCACCTCCGCCGCCGCCACCGCCTGGTCCGCCCTGCGCGGAGGCCGTCGAAGCGGTGATTGCCGCTGTCAGGACGCTGATGACGGCAACGGCGACCAGCAGTCCACCGGTCCTTGATCGCCGGCTACGCGGCGCAGGTCTGCCAGTGCCGGCCGGCCGGCGAACAACACCCCCGGAGCGATCGGCTCCCGTACCGGTGGATGGTCCGGCGTCCTCTTGCGCTGTCATGAGCAGACTCCTTTGCCTTGAGCGGGTCGCACGAGTGCCCTCGCGGGCAGGTGGGCCAACGTCGAATTTTTCGGCACTAACTGCCAACTCAAATCCCCTGGGAAGCAACCATTTTCCACAACGACGTCGAGATGCGTTGGCGTGAGGGCTTTACCAGACCAGCACTGCGTTCAGGTCAGGTGGACAGTCGGCGCATCAGGGCCGGCGATGAGTGTGCACGGAAGGATCCGATCCGAAGAATTGAATCGCCCCAACAGCTTCCGGCGGAATCCACACTTCAGACACCCCGCATTGGGGGAGGTCGGTCTCCCCAAAACGAGGGAGCGATCCACGCAAGCGTCAGCCCCACAACATGTTTGGGACTTGGACCGATCAGCTGGCGGCGATGATGCCCAGCTGCTGGGCCTTGATCACGGCTTCCAACTGGGTGGAGGCGCCGAGTTTGTTGTGCACCGCCTTCAGGTGGCTGCGGCAGGTGTGCACGGTGATCCCGAGAACCCGCGCGATCGCGACGGTCGGCATCGCCTGCCCGAGGTATTTGAGCACCTCGAGCTCGCGTGGCGTCAACGACGGGGGAATGACGGCGGAGGACCGGTCGCTGGACAACCGCTCGCCCCGCAGGGCGGCCGGCGCCACGATCATCTGACCTGGTCGCACCCGGCGCAGCACATCGATCATCTCGATGAGTGACCCGTCCTTGAGGATGAAGGCGGACGCACCGGCTTGGGCGGCTCGGGAGATCCATACCGGATCGCAGTACGCCGTCACCACGGCAACGGCCGTATTCGGAGCTGCTTCACGGATCTGCCGGGTCGCCTGCAATCCGTCCTGCCCGGGCATCTGGATGTCCATGACGACGATATCCGGCTGCAGTTTGACCGCGAAGGCAATGCCCTCCGATGCGGTGGTGGCCGTGCCGACACAGCGCATTCCCGGAACGACGTCGAGAGCGGGTGCCAACAGGTCGGCGAACGAACGATGGTGATCAACGACGAGGATCGTCGCCTCGATCGTGGATAGGTCATTGGGGGCCGTCCGCTGGGCCAAAGTCTCCACTTGAGTCCTACCCCCTCGGTGACCGACTACGCAAGGTAAGACCCTATCAGGTGGTATGTGCCATATGAGTGATTTCTACAGATTGTCGTAGAAGTTGACTCGATTGGAGTCACGGATTGTTATCGAACCGATGAAGCGAAGCTCGCATCATGCAAAAGGGTGGCCAATGAACCCGAATGCGACCCCGCTCGGCGTCGGGGCCTCCATTGCGCAGAGGGGCCGCTCCTACCCCTTGGACAGCGGAATGGCGATGCGGACCGTCGTGCCGCCCGATCCGGTGCTGACCTGTAACGAGCCGCCCAACTCGCGCAGGCGGTATTCCAGCACCGGCAGGCCATGGTGTTCGTCGTCCGGTCGACCGGCACGGGCGGAATCAATGCCGACACCGTTGTCGCTGACGGTGAGCTGCACAACCCCGCGTCCGCCAAAGGGTTCCTCGGTGGCCGACAGGTCGACGTCGACGCGGGAAGCGTGCGCATGTTCGGCAACGTTGGCCAGTGCTTCGTGGGCGCCCTGATAGATGGCCGCGGCGGTGTCGTCGGTCAGCTCGGGCAGCGGACCGAAGGTCGTCCGCACATCGATGCCGTGCTGTCGGAGCGGCCCGGCCAGGCTGGTGATGGCCTCCGGCAATCGGCCCGCCGTCAAATCCAGCGGATACAGGTCCAGCATCAGGCGCCGGAGCGACCGCTGGGCGCGCTGCAGGGACTGTTGCGCTTGGTCCATCAGCGGCCTGCCCTCAGCGGGCACTGACAGGCCTAAGGCGCCGAGCGCGTAGCCGACTCCGGCGATGTCCTGGATCGGGCCGTCGTGCAGGTTGGCCGCGGCCTGGATGCGGTCCTTTCCGGTGCCGGACAGGGTCGGATCCAGGATTCCCCGTTGCGCCGCCCGGTGGCGGCGAACCTTCCGCACCAGGACGGCGATCGGTAATTGGATGATCATCAGAACCAGCAGGACCAGCACCAGGGGAAGGAACTGTCCGAACAGCTGGTCGGCGTCGGCAGCGGACCGGGAGTAGTCGTAATAGGCCTCGAATGCCACCCGGTGGCCGCTGGGGATGTCGAGTGGAACGTAGACCTCGACAAAGCCGGGGCCGTTCTCGTCGTATTTGACGTTGCTGACCTCCGGTTGCACCTCGAATTCCGCACTCAGGGTGCCTTTGGTGATGGCCAGCGTGACCTCTGACGGAGGGTCGAGCCGACGGCCGATCTGGGAAGGGTCGTCGGCGTAGATGATCAGGCCGTCGGCTCCCCAGATCGTGACCTGCTGCAGGAAGCCGGCCCGCTTGCGGCTTTGGATGGCTTGGTCGAGCTCGGCGAGTCGCTCCGGGTCGCCGTTGGTCGCCTCCGGGATCAGCGGGCGCACCTGGTTGGCCAGCTCGGTTGTCATCCGGCCGGCGTTGCGAAACGCCTCGCCGTGGGCGATGGCCCGGCCGACGAACAGGGCTCCGATCACGATCGCCAGGAATGCCAGAACGACCGAGCAGTAGAGCAGGATGCGGCGCCTGCGGGCGCCCGCATGATGGGTCGTGGTGGGACGCCGCGATGTGCGGTTGGTCGTCTGCACCATGGCGGGTTCCTCTGTTGTGGGGTCACTCCGGGCCGGGCCGCACAGGTGGGCGCGCAACGGACAATCTACGCGTCGCGCAGTGGCGCAGTGGCGCAGTGGATCAGTGAGACATGGTGGTCTCCGGCGGGCTGTCGGAGCCCTCGAACCAGGCGGGTGTTGCCCCGGCGATTCCAATCGCGGTCGCCGCGATGATCGCGACCAGGCCCAGCCACCTCGTCTGTGCAGTCCAGGCCGGCTGTTGGGCCGGCCTGCCGGCCCGTCTGAGGATCTGGACGGCGACGCTCAGGACCACGATTTCCAGGGCGCAACAGATGATGTCTGATAATCCGACGGCCGACGGCCGGCCGGGAGCAGGACCGACGGGCAGGCCGATCGTCCGGGAGTAGAGCCACAGCAGCAGCGGGCCGGCGGACACGACCACCGCGGCGATCAGTGTTGCTCTGCGCTGACGGGTCAGCAAAAGGGCCGCGATGACGAGTTCGGCTGCGGTCAGCATGATGAAGAACGTTCCCGCGGCCGGCCACTGCGTCAGCTGGTCGGGGACCAGGGTGGCGTGGATGGCTGCGCTGCCGAGAAGCGCGGCAACCAGCAATTGTCGGAGGTCATGCAGTCGGCTATCGGTCTCGCCGGGAAGGTCGATGGAATCGGCGGGCCGCGGTCCGGTCGAGGTGACCTGCATTCCTCGGCTCGAGGTGACCGCCAGTCGGCCGCCCGACATCGCCAGCACCCAACCCACGAGTATCAGGTTCGTCATCAGGATGAAAGCACTGGTGTAGAGCACCGCCCTGACGATCGCCGCGAAGGTCGACTGTTGTTGCAGTGCAAGGCAATTCCCGGCACAGGTGTTGCGCATGGTGTCCATCATGCCCAGCAGATCAGATTCCAGGTGATAGTCGTAGGCCGAGCTACCGACGATCATCGTGGCGCCGAGAACGGTGCCGGCGGCGGCAACCAGCAGGCCGGTCGCGGCCACCGCCCTCGGAGTGCGGAGCACCGCGCCGTACCGTCGCTGCGCGAGCGTCAATGCACCGAGCACCGCAAGGATGAACAGCGGCAGCACCAGGGTCGACTCCCGGAGCCAGCTGACAAACGGTTCCTGGGTGCGCTCGATGGCCCCGACCGCACCACGCAGCGTCAGCATCCAGAAGCCATCGGCGTAGGCCATCACCGCGGCCAGCGGCAGCACCGTCAACCATGGAACACCCAGCCGCACCGGTGCACGTACCGAGGACGCGGTCGACGTCATGGGGTGATTTCCCAGCCGAACATCATGGCGTGGTCCTCGTGCGCCAGGTTGTGACAATGCGCCACATAGGGTCCGACGAAGTCCCGGAAGCCGCGGTAGACGATCACCGATTCGCTCGGGTCAAGGGCGACCAGGTCCTCCCGGGACACATCGTCCGGATGTCCTGGATCGGACCCCGCGGCGGTGACGACCTTGCCGTTGCGGACCACGGTGCGGTGCTCTTCCATGTGCAGGTGGAAGGGGTGCACCCAACCGCCGCCGCCGTTACGGATTTCCCAGAGGTTGAAGCTGTTCTTCTTCTGCGACGCCAACGGCGTCAGGCCGGCCTTGTTCTTCAGGCTGGTCGCCACCACGGTCGGGTCGAAGGGTTTGCCGTTGATCAGCCATTCGATCTCCCCGCCGGCACTACCCCGTTCCACCTCGAAGATCAGCCGGTTGTCCAGCAGGCTCTGCCAATTGCTCGGCAGCGGCGGCAGATCCCGCATCTTCTTCGGAATCACGCTGTTGTCCGGCGCCGTATCGCCGATCACGAACTTGAGCACCGGGACTTTGTACCTCGGATCGGGGGAGAACCGGGACGAGCTTGCCCACATCCGGCCATTGGGCATCTTCATCACGTTGGTCAGGTAGATCACGTCGCCCTTGGTGGTCGGTGTGCCGTCCTGGTACTTGGTGAAGTCGACGATCACCTCACGCCGTTTCGCCGGCCACAGCTCGAAAGAGTCCCGCGGCACCGGGACCGGCAAAAGCCCACCGTCCGAGGCGATCTGGGTGAACTTCATGCATTGCTGGCCGTCTTCGATCCGGTATTGACCCTCGAGTTCATCACCCCCATAACCAAGATCGACCGAAGACTTCGGACCCTTGGTCGAGCTCATCAGCTTGAACTCGTAAATCCGGGACACCGAGGCATCCAGGAAGCGGAAGCGGTACTTGCGGCGCTTCACCGTCAGCGTCGGGTAGGCGGTGCCGTTGACCGTGAAGATGTCGCCGACAAAGCCGTGGTTCGGGAAGTGTTTGAAGAACGTCTTGCCCCACCATTCGGGGTGACTGGCCGGGTTGTGGGCGTCGGGGAACTCACCCATCGAGTCGTGGACGTCCTGATGTACCGTGACGCCGTCGTCCAGGCGGCAGTCGAAGAACGCCAGCGGGATGTCGTAGTCGACGTCGAAGGATCCGTCCTTGTTGTCGGTGCGAACCCCGGGCAGTCGCAGGCCTTTTCGTTCATCGCCCATGTCCATGCCGTTCTTCGGGTCATAGATCGGGTACAGCCCGACCATGCCCTTGTAGACATTCGAACCCGTCTGATCCATCCGGTGGTCATGGAACCAGAAGAAACTCTGCTTCTCCCGGTCGTCACCACCGGCCGGCCAATTGAGATACAGGTTGTCGCAGGAGGTTTGCGGGTGGTAGCCCTGGTACTTGGGTCCGCGGGTCATCGAGTAGTGCGGGTTCCCGTCGCTTTCCGGTGCCGTGTGGCCGTTGTGCAGGTGTGTCAGGAAGGTCCAGTCCGGTGACCCGAAATCCTGCCGGTCAAGGCCAAGCGGGTTCTCGTCCAGGTGGTTCTCGAAGCGGACCAGGCACGGCTTGCCGTACTCCGCATTGATCCGCGGCCCGGGAAAGGTGCCGTTGAAGCCGTAGATCGTGCTGAGCGGCAACGATCTGGCGCCGGCGGCCACGGTCTGACCGGCGGCATCGAACGAGACCGTCGGTCGGCCGTTGGAGTCGATCGGCAGCACCTGCGACGTGGTGAAGGCGTGCTGGCGGACCAGGACGTCGATCTTGTAGACGATGGGGTCCGGGTAGCCGACCTGGCTCGGCCAGATCTGATGCGTCTCACTGTTGTTGCCGCTCATCGAGTTCTGTTGGCCCAATCCGGGCCCGGGTGGCTTTGCCCAGGTGCTGTACACCGATTTCGGAACCGGCGCCATTGCCTTCGGAACCGGCAGTGGGTCACTGAAGGGTGTAAGGATCAGCGGACTGGTCGGAAAGTTCTCGATGTAGGTCAGGTCGGACAGTCCGCCGGAGGCCGCGGCGAAAACCCCGTCTGCCGAGAGCAACCCTTTCTGGGCAAGGTAGGGCTCGCCCCACGCACGGCCCGCGGTCAAGGCAAGGACGGCGGCACCGGCCCCGCCGACCCGCAGCATCGTCCGCCGGGAAACCCCGCTCTGCATTATCGACGCCGCGGAAAACTCCCGGATCTCGTCGTCGGACGGCGTGATCAGTATGCGCGACGGGTGCTCGTCACCCGGCAGCTCGTCGTCGCGGTGATGCGGCCCGTCTTGCGAGATCATGGTGGCTCCTTTTACCTTGGCGTTCCGGACGCGGTCTTTGGCCGGCACGGCGGAGGACGAGGGGTGGTCGAGGACCGCATTTCGCATCCTCCGGCAACCGCCGCGGCTGCGGCTCCCCGCAAAAGGTGACTTCGTTCTCCCCAAAACAGGGGTGATGAACTCGATCGACGGGCAATGTGAGTGTGAGAACCGTTGCGCCCCTTGCGCCCGAGCCCCGTCTCACCTAAATGAGGGATTCTCCGCGCACTCGGTGGCGCTTACCGTCAGCCACGGGTCTATTCCCCGCAAATCCGGCGCACGCCCCGAATCTCTGCTGCGCCGACCCCTGTTGGAGGCAGTTGTGCTGGTGGCTGGAACGGCAATCACACGGAGGGCTATCGCTCGGCAGGCAACTACCAGAAGGGCTGTTGTCATAGCGGTCACCGTCGCTTTCGGCCTGGCCGTTGCCGGGGCCGGGCTGCCGGCCGCAGCGTCGGCACCCGTTGTAGGCCAGGGGTTGACGGTCACGCCCGGGGATCTGGCGTTCATCCTGAAACAGATCAAGATCGCCGAACGCCACTCGAATGTCCTGCAGGGCAAAGACACCGAATTGCCGGCAATCCCGCCCAACCCCAACCCGGTGACGGATCCGGACTATTGTCAGGCATTGGTGGGACCCGGTCCGGATCGGGTGCCCGACCTCCTCACTTCGTACGGACTGCGCACCGTCGACGGCTCCTGCAATAACCTCAAGCCGCCGCTGCCGGATCCTGCGCTCGGACTGCCCAACAAGTTCGCCGCCGCCGACCAGCCCTTCCCCCGGCTGACCACGCCCGTCTTCAATGCCGCTGAGCCGATCTCGCCGGCCTTGCCGGTGGGCGCGCCAGGGCCGACCAGCTATCAGCAGAAGACCGGATCGGTCGTCGATTCGCAGCCACGGGTGATCAGCAACCTGATCGTCGATCAGACCTCGGCAAACCCGGCGGCCGTTGCGGCGGCCAAGTTCCCGGTGCGCACCCAGGGCGCCCCTGGGGTTGTTCCCTGTGCCACGGTGCCGGGATCCAATCCACCCGTCGACGTTTCGCCCGCCACTCCGGCCGGCTGCGTACCGGGCCATCAGACGTTGTTCATCCCGAACGTGACCACCGATGCCGGCCTTTCACCGCCCTACAACTCGCTGTTCACGTTCTTCGGCCAGTTCTTCGACCACGGGGTGGACCAGACCGTGAAGGGCGGCGGCACCGTCTTTGTTCCGCTGCGGGCCGACGACCCGTTGATCGCCGGTCCCGACCACAAGGTCGGCACCGCCGACGACCTACCCGTCGCCCAACGGTTCATGGTGCTGACCCGTGCGCAGAGCCAGCCCGGACCGGACGGCAAGCTGGGAACGGCGGACGACATCCAGAATGCCGCCAACACGGACACCCCCTGGGTGGACAACTCCCAGACCTACGGTTCGCATGCCTCGCACCAGGTTTTCCTGCGCGAGTACGCGTTGACTGCGGCCAACCGCCCGGTCGCCACCGGCAAACTGCTCGGCGGCCTGCCGGCGGGGCAGACGTACCAGGGGTCACCGGACGGCACCACCGGCATCGGCACCTGGGCCGCTGTGAAGCTGCAGGCCGCCACCAAGCTCGGCCTCAAGCTGGTCGACGCCGACGTGACCAACATTCCGATGCTGGCGACCGACCCCTACGGAAAGTTCATTCCCGGCCCCGCCCGTGGGTTGCCGCAGTATGTGACGAAGAGCGGGTTGGTCGAAGGTAACCTCAGCGCTCCGGTGCCGGTACCGGTTGACGTGCAGCATTTCGATACCCCGTTCCTCACCGACATAGCGCACAACGCCGATCCCAGCCCGCAGGACACCGATAACAACCCCTCGACCCCGCCGGTCGCGCCGACGGCGGACCAGGACAAGACCCCATCCGCCGATTTCGCGCACCAGAGCGCCGGTACCTATGACGACGAGATGCTCAATGCGCACTTCGTCTGCGGCGACGGCAGGTGCAACGAGAACATCGCACTGTCCGCGATCCACCAGGTCTTCCACACCGAACACAACCGGCTGATCGACGACATCAAGAACGTGCTCGCCACCGACACGTCGAGCGCCGGAGTTGCCGCGCTGGCTGAATGGAAGTTGCCGAGCGCTCAGAGCCCCGACGGTTGGAACGGCGAGCGGCTGTTCCAGGCGGCCCGCTTTGTCAACGAGATGGAATACCAGCACACGGTTTTCGAGGAATTCGCCAGGAAGGTCCAGCCGGCGATCAGGATCTTCCGCGGCTATTCGCCGGACATCAACCCGGCGATCAAGGCCGAGTTCGCCCACGCCGTCTACCGTTTCGGACACTCGATGCTCGACGACACGGTCGCCCGAACCAACGTCGACCCGACAACCGGGGTGAAGACAGACAATTCGCTGCCGCTGTTGACCGCATTCCTGAATCCGCCGGCGTACTTCAACGGCGGGACGGCCGGCACACTTTCGCCCGACCGGGCCGCCGGCAGCATCATCATGGGCTCCTCGGATCAGGTCGGCAACGAACTCGACGAGTTCATGACGGAAACGCTGCGCAGCAACCTGCTGGGCCTACCGCTGGACCTGGCGACGCTGAACCTGACCCGGGCCCGGGAGGCCGGCATCCCGCCGCTCAATGATGTCCGGCGGCAACTCTTCGGGCAGACCAACGACGGCCAATTGGCGCCCTACACCAGCTGGTCCGATCTCGGGCAGCACCTCAAGCACCCGGAATCGCTGATCAACTTTGTGGCCGCCTATGGCACCCACCCGACCATCCGGGATTCCGGACCCGACGGCATGCTCGGCAGCCCCGACGACGTCACGACGGTCGCAGCGAAGCGTGCGGCGGCCAGGGCCATCGTGAGCCCGGTTGCTGCCGACCCGACCGCCGTGCCACCTGTGGTGGGGGACAAGCCGCCGGCCGATGCGACGGACTTCATGCTCGGCACCGGGGCGTGGGCCAGCCCAGCCACCGGCGTCACCACCACCGGTCTGGACTCCGTCGACCTGTGGGTCGGTGGCCTCGCCGAGAAGACCAGCCTGTTCGGCGGGCTGTTGGGTAGCACGTTCAACTACGTGTTCCAGAATCAACTCGAGAATTTGCAGGACGGCGATCGGTTCTATTACCTGGCCAGGACCCCGGGCCTGAACCTGCTCTCGCAACTGGAGGGCAATTCGTTCGGCGAGCTCATCCAGCGCACCACGGCGGGCACCAATTCGCTCAAGGCCGACTCGTTCGCCACCGCCGACTGCAAATTCCAGCTCACCGCGCTGGACGGCACCCCGGCGGGTTTCGCTGCACACGGGGCCACCGTCGCCGACGACTCGACGACTCCCTGCGATGAGTCGAAACTGTTGCAGCGCAACCCGGACGGCACGATCCAGTACCGCTCGACCAACAGCGTCAACCCGTCCGGCGTCAACTTCCAATCCGTCTACAACGGCACGCCCGCGAACGACCGGGTTTACGGCGGCAGCGACAACGACACCGTTTGGGGCGGCCTCGGCAACGACATCATCGACGGCGGCGCCGGCAACGACGTCGTCCTCGGTGGCGAAGGAAACGACATCGTCAACGACGCGGACGGGGCGGATCTCCTCAAGGGCGGGCCGGGAAATGATGCCGTTGACGGTGGCCCCGGCAATGACCTGGTCCTCGGTGGTGACGGTCAGGACTTCCTCAACGGCGGCTCGGGCGACAACGAAACCTTCGCCGGGCCCGGCAACGACTTCGTGATCGGCGGTCTGGGTGCGGACACCGTCTTCGGCGATGGCGGGGACGACTGGATCCAGGGCGGAAGCGGCCAGGACCTGCTGCACGGGGACCACGGTGCGCCCTTCCTCGACGACCCCGGCGAGGCGCAACCCGGGAACGACATCCTGGTCGGGCAGGCCGGCGGAACCGACTACGACGCTGAGGGCGGTGACGACATCATGACGCAGAATGCGGGGATCGACCGCAACGCCGGCGCTGCCGGCTTCGACTGGGCGACCAACCAGGGCAACACCATCCCTGCCGTCGACGACATGATGATCAACAACAATCAGGGCGGTCTGCCCATTCAAGTGACCGCCAACCGGGACCGTTGGCAGGAGACCGAGGCCGACTCCGGCTGGAATTTCGATGATGTCATCAAGGGCACGGACGGTGTGCTGGCCACCCCACGGCTGATTGGGGGTGCCGGTTTCGTCGGCTGTGACGCACTGGACCAGGCCGGCGTTGCCCGGATCAGCGGCCTGGCCAACCTGCTGCCGCCGGTCGCCGCCTGGCCGGGGAATGCCGCCGATGTGGCCGCCCTGGCCGCGTCCGGCCGGTGCCCACTGGTTGGTCCGGTCTGGGGCGAAGGGGACATCCTGCTCGGCGGCGGCGGCAATGACACCTTCACCGGCCGCGCCGGTAACGACATCATCGACGGTGATTCTGCATTGCAGGTGCGGATCAGCGTGCGCACCAATCCGGCCGACCCGGCAACGGAAATCGGCAGCACTGACCTGATGGAACACCAGTACCAGCACACCGGGCCGGCGGAGCTCCCGACCGGCGAACTCGACACCACCAATCTGACCGGCCCGACGCTGCAACAGGCGGTGTTCGCCGGCACGGTTGATCCGGGCAATCTGGTCGCAGTCCGCGAGGTCGTCCACCCGGCGAGCGGCACCGCGGTTGACACCGCTGTCTACCTCGCGCCCAGAGCGAACTACACGATCGCCGCCGGTGCCGTCCCCGGCCAGATCACCGTCAGTCAAACCGGCCCCGTCGTGGCACCGCAGACCGCCACCGACGGAACGGACACTCTCACCCACGTCGAACAGTTGCAATTCGCCGACGGCACGGTCAGTGTTTCGCTGCCTGGCGTTCCCACCATCACCAAGGTGACACCGGGGGCCGGCTCGGCCACCGTCACCTTCACGGCGCCCTCGGCATCGGTTCCGGCCGGAGCCAGCGCGCTTGATCCCTCGGGTTTCATCATCCAGGCGACGCCAACCGGCGGCGGCACCCCGATCACCTCCGTGAAGCTCGGCAGCGCCACGGTCGGCACCATCGCCGGGCTGACCAACGGCACCAGCTACACCCTCCAGGTGGCCGTCACCAACGCCGCGGGAACCAGCACCTTTTCGAGTCCGTCCGCAGCTGTCACCCCGATCTACCAGGCACCGACCCTGCCGGGCACGCCGACCATCGGCCTGGTCAGCGGCGCGGATGCCTCGGCAACGGTCAACTGGACGGCACCGCTGTACGACGGCGGATCCGCAATCCGCGGCTTCTACCTCCAACCGGCCGTCGGCGGCGTCGCTACCGGCCTACCCACCTTCGTCGCCGGCGCCGTTGCGACCACCGGAACCGTCACCGGCCTGACCAACGGCAAGGCCTACACGTTCCGGGTGGCTGCGGTGAACGGTGTCGGCACCGGCAGCTACTCGGCGGCGTCGACGGCCGTCACCGTGGCGGCGTTACCGGGGGCACCGGTGATCGGCAAGGCGTCCTCGGGCAAGGGTGTCGCGACGGCAAACTGGAAACCGCCGAAAACCACCGGCGGAGTGCCTGTCACGGGCTATGTGGTGACGGCCTGGCTGTTGGATACGGCGGGCAACGTGCTCGGCAGCACCTCCTACCCGGTGGCGGCGTCGGCTCGATCGCTGAAGGTGACTCTGGTCCCCGGTCGTTACACGTTCACGGTGCAGGCGAAGAACGTCAGCGGTGTTGGTGTGGCGTCGGCCAGGTCCAACGTTGTCGTGGTCCGCTGAGCGCTGAGCCGTTCCACTCTGCGTTGAATCGTTCCCCAAATTTTGGGGGATCCATCTCTACCCCAAGTTGGGGAACCACCCAACGACCCGATCATGCTCCCATTGTGCGTGCCTCCGGCACTGGCCAATGGTCCTAGTACTCGGACCACCGAAGCCATTGCCCGGTGGCGCTTCTCGCGTACACCAACGCACAATGCAAAGGGGAGTCAGCTCATGACCGTGCAGGATGTGGACAGCAACGAGGACTCACAGGTCAGCGATGATCCGGCGGCGGGCGGTCGGCTATGGGTCCCGTCCGACGGCGGCGTCGGCCCAGCGGAAATGTCGGCGTTGCAGTCGGTGGTGACCGACACCGAGCAGGCAGAAAGCAGCGGCGGGATTTCCCGGCGGACGGTGCTGCGGGTCGGTGCGGCCGGTGCTGCGGTGGTTGCCCTGACCGCTGGACGCGCGCTGGGCGAGCCCTATCTGGCTCAGCAGGGTTTGCTCTCGGCGAATGGCGCCTTCGCCGCCACATCGACGGCCCTCACCGATCTGATTTACATCGAGGCGTTCCCGACCAGCCCGCTGATCCTCGAGCCGTTCAAGGACGATTTGCCGATCCCCGTTGCGCTCAAGCCGATTCCGCAGTCCGAATACAGCAACTGGGCGAAGCCGCCCGGCCCGGGCGTCGGCCAACAGAACTCGCTCGGCGGCAACAACAGTGAGACGCATCAGATCTGGCCGAGTCAGGTCGGCTACCCGGACCCCATCGTCTACAAGATTGATGTGCTGCTGAGGCAGCATTCCTTCACCAGTTCGCAGGTCATGGCGATCGACGCAAAGGGTAAGCCAACGACGGCGTTCGACCCGTCCGGAAAGCCCGTCGCCGCCGGTACCCGGATGAATTTGCCGGCCAGCACGATCTACGGCTTCAATGGCACCTTTCCCGGGCCGCGGATCAATGCGGAGTACGGCAAGCCGTGCCTGGTCCGCTTCGAGAATCACCTGGACGAGAACCCGCTTGGCCTTGACCGGCAGGATTTCGGGTCACCGGACTGGACCTTCCTGACGCACCTGCACAACGGCCACACGGCACCGGAAAGCGACGGGAACCCGCACTACTCGATGACCCGCGGACCCAAATACCAGGGCTACCACCCGCAAACCTCCTGTGACAACCTGTATCTCAATTGGCCGGCCGGTGGTGACGACCGGGAGAAGCAGAGTTTCTTCTGGTTCCACGATCACCGGATGGATCAGACGGGTTCGAATGTCTACAAGGGCATGGTCGGGCTGTACCCGATCTATGACCCGAAGAACGGCATGGACATGGGTGACGAGCGGCAGGGTTTGCGGCTGCCCGGGGTCCGCACCGACCATTCCGACGGGTCATTTGATGTCGAGTACGATATTCCGCTGGCCTTCTACGACTGCCGCCTGGACGACGGTGTCACCATCCACAAGGACATCCACGACACGCAGGGTGAATTCCCGAACGCGCACAATCCGTCGACGCACCCGGAATGGTGGGGCAAGACGTTCTTCAAACACTTCCCGAACCACGGGTTCGTCGGCGACATCTTCACCGTGAACGGCAAGGCGTACCCGACGCTGACGGTGAAGCGGCGCAAGTACCGCTTCCGCTTCCTGGATGCCTCGGTGTCCCGGATTTACGAGTTCAAGCTGATGAGCTCGACTCAGGGCCCGAAGTCGTCGGCGTCACTGGGTTACAGCGGTGACGAATTGGAAGGTCAATACCGGATTCCGGACGGTCAGCAATGCATGAAGTTCACCCAGATAGCCTCGGACGGTGGGCTTTTGCCGGTCCCGGTGCCGCGGGACTCTTTCGAGCTGTGGCCGGCGAAACGGCGTGAGGTGATCGTCGACTTCACCAAGTACCAGGACGGCACACCGACCACCAAGGGCGACGTCATCTACCTGACCGATGTGATGAAGATGCCCAATGGTCGGATGTGGACGAATTCCTCCCGCTTCTCGCCGGACCCTGCTTACAAGGTGCCGGTGCTGAAGATCATCATCGGCGACGACGCCCCGGACGACAGCATCATTCCCACCGGCCTGATGCGGGATCTGCCGCCGCTGCCGAGCAATTGGCAGAGCCTGCTGGACAACCGGCTGATCTTCGAGGTGCAGCGGGGCAGCGCAGGCGGCGAAACCGAATGGTTGATCAATGGCAAACCCTTCGACCCGGCCACCGTGGCCACCAGCCTGAAGAACAAGGCCGGCCTGACGCCGTTGGCGTCGCAGAAGAAGAACAGCTTCAACCTCTGGGAAATCCGTAACGGCGGCGGCGGTTGGGTGCACCCCTTCCACCTGCACATGGAAGAGCACCGCACCGTGGTCCGCAACGGCAAGGTCGTCACCGCCGCGGGGTCCGATCCAGGACATCCGGACGATGTGTCCCGGGAGGACCTGGTCGCCCTGGACCCGAGCGAATCGGTGATCGTCTACCGCGGCTTCCGGGACTTCGTCGGACCCTATGTGGCGCACTGTCACAACCTGGCGCACGAGGACCACGCCATGATGTTCGGCTGGGAAATCACGCCGTGACCACCGACGTCAGGCCCCCCTCGGACCGGGCGGCCTCGCCCGGGGCCCTCCGCAGTTCCGGGGAGGTCCCGTGGGCGACGGTGCTGCCGCTGGCCGCGGTGCTGGCCTACGCCGACGGTTATTGGATCGTGTCGGAGCGCGGCGCCGTTGGCGCCATCGAACGAACGCAGGAGCCGTTTGTCAGTTGGCTGCGGGAGTCGACTGTCCTCCTGCCGATCTTCGTGTTGGCCGTGTTGGCCGCGTTGACGGTGGCGCTTGCCACATTCGGTCCCACCGTCCGCTGCGGCCGGACGGTAGTAGCGACTTCACTGTTGGTGGTCGCTGCCGGCACGGTGTCCGGGATCGCTGCCCTGTCGGTGAGTGCTGCCTACGACTACCGGTTGGAATCTGACCAGCTGCAACTGATGAACTCCATGCACGGCATCTGCGTGGGGGACTGCCTGGCGCAGGCGCAGCAGTCGACGCTGTCGGCTCAGCTCAAGGCTGTCCTGATCGTCAGTGGATTCATCTTGGCCACCAATCTTGTGCTGGTCGGCTGGGCGGTGGCCCTGGCCGGTGGCCGGCTCCCAATCACCTCGACCCGGCGGCGATCAAGCAGCAAGCCGCAGCATCAAGGTGGTGGCCTGCCGCAGGACCTCCGGCTGATCGTCGTCAGCACCCTCCTGGGCAGCGCCGTCATTCATGCCGCGGTCGTTCCGCATCACCTCGCCGAATGGCCGGCCGCGGCCGCGTTCTTCATGCTGCTGTGCATCGCCGAATGTGTCGTCGGTGGGCTGTTGCTGGCCCGCGTGGGTCGAAACGGTCCGCTGGTCGTCGCGGCGGCGATCTCCGCGGGTGCCTTGGTCATCTGGTTCTGGTCTCGGACGGTGGGAATTCCCTTCGGGCCGGCGGCGGGAGTAACGGAAGCCGTCGGCATTGCCGACGTCATTTGCTGTGTGCTCGAAATAGTCACCCTTGTCGTGGCGGTCCGAATCCTTCGACGCCGGTATGAGCTGCACGAGCGGTCGGCGACAATCTCCCATACCAGGTGGCTCATCATCGTTGCGATCGTCGCCGCGACTGTCATCGGTATAGCCGGGACCGCACCGGGTTGGATCGATGGCCCGGGCAGCCAGTCGGAAATGATCATGACGAACTGAACCGATTGGCACGGACCCGGCGTCGAGGCGTTGGCGCCGGATCCGCACTGACCTACCAGACCCGGCGTCGAGGCGTTGGCGCCGGGCCGGCAAACTCAGCTCGTTGTGAGCTGAACCACCAAGAAGGTCTTGCTGGCGCTGTGGTCTCGGTTTTCGACTACGAGGGTGACGTGGCGCGTTCCCTTGTTCCAGAGTGCAGTCGAGGCCGGTGTGAAGCCAGCTGCCTGGTAGGACGCGCCGGCCGACTTGAGCACCGCAGCAGCCGACCCGGCCTCGAGCAGGAGCAACGTCCACCGTCCGGTGGAACTGGTCGAGCCCAGGAGCCTGCCCGGTGGGACCGGAGTGTCCAGCGGCCAGGAGGTCGGCAGGCTCGGCGTGGCGACGTTCCCGCCGCCGCCCCCGCCGTTGTTCGTTCCGCCGCTGGCGGGCCGGGCAAGACCGACCGGAACTGCGGGGGATTCGGCGGCGCCGATGGTGGTGTCAAGGCCCGCCGTCCGTTGGGATATTGCGCAACCGCTGAGCAGGATCGCCGTGCTCAGCACCAGGGCCGCGATGGCGGTGCGAGCAGTTCGTGCCTGATTCATCAGATTCTTCTCTCTTGCCAATAATGTCCAGGTCGCGATGTCGGCATCGGATCTGGTACATCTGGAGCAGATCGGACATTTATCACCTTTGCGGTGGTGACTGACCATCCGCAATGGGCCTTTGGTGCTAGCACTAGCCTTGACGGCTAGTCTTTGCCGACTTGTTTGCCATTACGTGCGGAGTTCGACGGGCAAATGATCCGATGACGGCCCTGATGGTCAATTCGCCGTGGCAATGTGTCCGGTTGCGCGCACCGCTGACCTGCGGATGTGAGGACAACACAATCCCTTCGTAACATCGGAACGCGCGGCACGAAACATCACGCTCTGACACTGACCCAGTGATCGCCCCCGCCCTCCCGCGTCGGAACGCCCCCGTTCCGACCGCGACCCACTGCCCGTACTGCTCACTGCAGTGCGGGATTGTGATGGTCGCCGGAGACCGGCCGGCGACATTGCAGCCGCAGGAAGATTTCCCGACCAACCGGGGCGGACTCTGTTCCAAGGGGTGGACGGCCGCTGACCTGCTCGACCACCAGGACCGGCTGCTCACCCCGCTGGTGCGGGCCGTACCCGGCGACCGGACGAGCCCGCTGCGGCCCGCCTCCTGGACGGAGGCGCTCGACCGGGTCGCCGATGGCATTCGCCTCGCCCAGGACCTGTACGGACCGGACGGCGTCGGGGTCTTCGGCGGGGGCGGTCTGACCAACGAGAAGGCCTACACGCTGGGCAAATTCGCCCGGGTGGCGTTGAAGACCTCCGCCATCGACTACAACGGGCGCTTTTGCATGTCATCGTCGGCGACGGCCGGCAATCGGGCGTTCGGTGTCGACCGCGGGTTGCCGTTTCCGCTGTCCGACATCGCCGAACGCGGCGGCGATCCTGCTGGTCGGGGCCAACCCGGCGGACACCATGCCGCCGGCGATGCAGTACTTCGACGAGGGCCGGGCGGCCGGCGCCCAGCACATCGTGGTCGATCCGCGGCGCACCTCCACCGCGGACGGTGCCAGCATGCACCTCGCGCCGATTCCCGGCACCGACCTGGCGCTGGCCAACGGTTTGCTGCACATCGCCATCCGCGACGGCTACCTCGACGAGGCCTACATCGCCGAGCGGACGACCGGTTTCGAATCGGTGCAGGGCCGCCGTCGCGTCCTACTGGCCGGACTGGGTGGAACGGATCACCGGGGTCAGCGTGGCCCAACTCAGGGAGACGGTGCGCATCCTGGCGCAGGCGCCGTCGGCGATGATCCTCACCGCCCGGGGCGCCGAGCAGCACAGCAACGGCACCGATACCGCGCAGGCCTTCATCAACCTCGCGCTCGCCCTCGGGTTGCCGGGCAAGCACGCGTCGGGCTACGGCACGATCACCGGCCAGGGCAACGGCCAGGGTGGCCGCGAGCACGGGCAGAAGGCCGACCAGCTCCCCGGATACCGCCGGCTGGACGACCCGCAAGGCTCGCGAGCACGTCGCGAAGGTCTGGGGTGTCGACCCGAAAGAGCTTCCGCTGCCGGGGAAGTCGGCGTTCGAGATGCTCGACCGGCTCGGCTCCGACGGGGGAGTCCGCGCCCTGCTGGTGATGGCGTCGAACATTGTGGTGTCGGCGCCGGACGCCAACCGGGTGCGCAGCCGGCTGGGCGCGCTCGACCTGCTGGTGGTCTCCGACATCTTCCTGTCCGAGACAGCGGCCATCGCGGACGTCGTGCTGCCGACCGCCCAGTGGGCGGAGGAGGACGGCACCATGACGAACGTCGAGGGCCGCGTGATCCGCCGCAAGCAGGCACTGCCGCCGCCCGTCGGCGTCCTGGACGACCTGCAGATGCTCACCGCGTTGGCGGGCAAACTCGGCCGCGGACAGTACTTCTCGGACGATCCCCGGGTTGTCTTCGACGAACTGCGGCGGGCCAGTGCCGGCGGCATCGCCGACTATGCGGGCATCAGCTACGAGCGGATCGACGCCGAAAAGGGCGTCTTCTGGCCGTGTCCCGAGAACGATCACCCGGGCACGCCGCGGATGTTCGAGGAGTCCTTCGCCACCCCGGACGGCCGGGCGCGCTTTCATCGGGTGCTGCACAAGGCGCCGGTCGAGACGCCGGACGCCAAGTACCCGTACGTGCTGACCACCGGCCGATTGATGACCCAGTACCAGAGCGGCACCCAGACCCGGCGGCTGAAGGCGACCATGGTGCCGGACCCGCACGTGCAGATCCATCCGGACCTGGCCCGCGAGCTCGGAATCGGCGCCAGCGACCTGGTGGAGCTCCGGACTCGCAGGGGCGCAGCGGTTTTCCGCGCGCAGCTCAGTGATGCCATCCGGCCCGAAGTGTTGTTCGTCCCGTTCCACTGGGGTGGCGCATCCAACGCGAACTCGCTGACCGACCCCGCGCTCGACCCGCTGTCGAAGATGCCCGAGTTCAAGGCCTGCGCCGTCAGCCTGAGCCGCATCGGCGGTCCGGACGACGTCGAACTGCTCACCGTCATCCCGCAGCAGCCCGCCGTTGCGACCCTTCACCGACCTGCCGCTCCCGACCACCCGCCGCACCGTCAACTGCCCGCCGCAATTCCCGATCACGCCCGCCGATGCCAAAGGACGCCCGTATGCACACCAAGAATCGTTTCCTGCAAGGCATTTACCAGTTCACCGGAGCCGGGATCGACAAGCCCGCGCCCTTGGACGCCGCCCTGAGCTACGTCGTGCCGGACGGTTCCGTGGCTCAGGCGCTGTACTTCCGCGGCGGCAACACCGCCGACGAGTTGATCGCCCTCGTCCTGATGCGGGACGGGGTGCCGATGCGGTACTTCCCGATGGGCGCCAAGTCCGATGTGCACGTGCCGCTGCGGGTCGTCGAGGACCTCGAGGGCGGGACCGCGATCGAGCTGTACATCGCCGCGCCCGAGGGCCTGACCGGATCGGTCATCGTCGACGTCGGCCTCGTGGAGGTCTGATGACGCATCCTCGACGATCCACTCACAGAATTCGAGGAAGACATGCGGGCGGACGACAGCGATACCCGCCGCAGGCTGGTCGTCATCGGCAACGGCATGGCCGGTGCCCGCACGGTCGAGGAGATCCTCGCCCGCGGCGGTGGCAGAACAGTTCTCCATCACCATGTTCGGCGACGAGCCGTACGGAAACTACAACCGCATCATGCTGTCCCACGTGCTGTCCGGCGAAGAGACCGACGCGGACATCTTTCTCAACAGCCTGCCCTGGTACATCGAGAACAACATCGCGCTGCACGCCGGAGTGCGGGCAACCCGTATCGATCGATTCTCGAAGCTCGTCTTTTCCGACGATGGGCAGGTCACGCCCTACGACGTCCTGATCATCGCCACCGGCAGTCGGTCGTTCATGCCGTCCATCGAGGGACTGCGTACCGACGACGGCGAACTGCTGCCCGGCGTCTTCGCGTTCCGCACCATCGACGACACCCGCGGCATGGTCAACTACGCCCAGCACGACGAGCACCGCCGGGCCGTCGTCATCGGCGGCGGGTCTGCTCGGTCTGGAGGCCGCCCGCGGACTGCAGGCCTACGGACTGCAGGTCGACGTCGTGCACGCCGGACCGTCATCTGATGAACGCCCAGATGGGACCGGCCGGCGGTGCCATCCTGCGCAAGAGCGTGGAGAACCTCGGGATCGAGGTGCACACCAAGGCCCGCACCACCGCCATCATGGGCGAGGACAAGGTGCGCGGTGTCTGGCTGCTCGACCACCCGCTGCTGGAGTGCGACATGGTGGTCGTCGCGGCCGGAATCCGGCCGAACGTCGATCTGGCCGTGACCAGTGGCTTCACCGTCGAGCGGGCGATCATCGTCGACGACCAGATGCGGACGGTCGACGATCCCGACGTCTTCGCCGTCGGCGAATGCGTCCAGCACCGCGGCGAGGTCTACGGCCTGGTCGCCCCGCTGTGGGAGCAGGCGGTCGTGCTGGCCGATCAGGTCACCGGCGCCGACACCAGTGCCGCCTATCACGGCTCGCGCACCGCCACCAAGCTGAAGGTGGCCGGCGTCGATGTCGCGTCGATGGGCGTGCAGGGTCCGGAACGGGACACCGACGAACACATCGTCTTCTCCGAGCCGAGCCGCGGGGTCTACAAATCCCTGGTCATCCGGGACGAGAAGCTCATCGGCGCAACGATGCTCGGCGACAGTTCCAAGGTCGCCTTCCTGATGCAGGCGTTCGACCGCGGGCTGCCGCTGCCCGAGGAACGATTGGAGATGCTGTTCAACCTCGGCACCCCGGCGGCAGAGGTCGGCGTCGCCGAACTGGCCGACGAGGCCCAGGTCTGCAACTGCAACGGCGTCACCAAGGGCGCCCTGGTGGCCTGCGTGGAAAGCGGCGTCAAGTCGGTCGCCGGCGTGATGGACAAGACCAGGGCCGGCAAGGGCTGCGGCTCCTGCAAGACCATGGTCTGCCAGATCGTCGAATGGGCGGCCGGTGGCGCCGTCGTCGAAGACCCGTCCGCCAACTGGTACGTCCCCGGAATCCCGATGGGCAAGCCGGAACTGATGGCCGCGATCATGGAACAGGGATTACGGTCGGTATCCTCTGTCTTCGCCGCCTTTGCGCCCGACGGGGCCGAGGACGCGAAGTCCAAGATGGGATTGGCCTCCCTGCTCAAAATGATGTGGGCCGATGACTACATCGACGAAAAAGACGCCAAGTTCATCAACGACCGGGTTCACGCCAACATCCAGCGGGACGGCACCTTCTCGGTCGTTCCGCAGATGAAGGGCGGCGTGACCACCCCGGCGCAACTCCGCAAGATCGCCGACGTCGCCGAGAAGTGGGACGTGCCAATGGTCAAGCTCACCGGCGGACAACGGATCGACCTGCTCGGCATCAAGAAGGAGGACCTGCCCGGTGTCTGGGCGGACCTCGGGATGCCATCCGGGTATGCCTACGGCAAGAGCTTCCGCACCGTGAAAACCTGCGTGGGGTCTGACTTCTGCCGATTCGGCGTCGGCGATTCCACCGCCCTCGGCATCAAGATCGAATCGCGATTCCAGGGCCTGGAGTCACCGGCCAAGATCAAAATGGCGGTCACCGGCTGCCCGCGCAACTGCGCGGAGTCGCTCTGCAAGGACGTCGGCGTGGTGGCCGTGGACGGCGGCCGATGGGAGATCTACATCGGCGGCGCGGCCGGCGCACACATCCGCAAGGGTGATCTGCTGGCCACGGTCGACGACCCCGACATGGTCGTCACGCTGTCCGGGCGATTCATGCAGTACTACCGGGAGAACGCGAAATGGTTGGAGCGGACCTACGCGTTCGTCCCGCGGGTGGGCGCCGATTTCCTGCGGGAGGTCATCGTCGAGGACAGCCTCGGTATCGCCGCCGAACTCGACGCACGGATGCAGACTGCGGTCGACGGCTACAAGGACCCGTGGCAGGAGGGCGCCACGCCGGCCACCCCCGGCCAGTTCCGCACCTCCCTCCCGCTCGAGGTCCTGCCGCAGGTGCCGGTCCGATGACGGCGACGATAGGTTCGAGTCACCGTCTCGGGCCGGTTGAGCAGATCCCGATGGGGGAGGGCCGCGCGTTCGGCGTCGGCGGCCAGCAGGTCGCCGTCTTCCGGTTGAGAACCGGTGCAGTGTATGCGGTGTCGGCCGTGTGCCCGCACAAGGGCGGCCCGATTGCGGACGGTCAGATCGATGGCTCGATCGTGCTGTGTCCCCTGCACATGAACGCGTTCGAATTGGCGACCGGATGTTCGACCACCGGCCAGGAGCCGCTCGCGAGTTGGCACGTCGAGATCGACAGCACCGGCGAGATCGTCATCAGTCCCAAGGGCTGAACACCCCATCCCCCAAATACCGAAGGACTTCCGATGAGCAGCACACCCTCGGACATCACTCCGATGCAGACGGACACACCACCTGCCACACCGGCGCCACCGGCCAACCGGCAACGCCGCGGTGGCCACTGGATCGACGATTGGCGCCCGGAGGACCCGGTCTTCTGGAAGGAGACCGGTGAGAAGATCGCCAAGAAGAACCTGATCTATTCGGTCGCCTCGGAGCACATCGGGTTCTCGGTGTGGAGTCTGTGGTCGGTGATCGTGCTGTTCCTGGGTCCGGACTACGGCATCGACCCGGCCGGGAAATTCCTGCTGACCGCCCTGCCGACACTGGCCGGCGCATTTCTGCGGTTGCCGTACACCTTCGCCGTGGCCAAATTCGGCGGCCGTAACTGGACGATCATCAGCGCGCTGCTGCTGTTGATCCCGACCGTGCTGATCGGGATCATTCTGGTCCCCGGCGTGTCGTACACCACCCTGCTGATCGTCGCCACCACGGCCGGTGTCGGCGGCGGTAATTTCGCGTCGTCCATGACGAACATCAACGCCTACTATCCGCAACGGCTCAAGGGCTGGGCGCTCGGGATCAATGCCGGCGGCGGCAATCTCGGCGTACCGGTGGTGCAGCTGGTCGGACTGCTGATCCTGGCGACGGTCGGGGCCGGTGCACCAAGACTGCTGGTGGTGATCTACATTCCGCTCATTCTGATTGCTGCCTTCGGTTCAGCGAAGAACATGAACAACCTGTCGCAGATGACGAACAGCAAACGGGCGATGCGCGACGTCACCAAGGACAGCAACACCTGGGTCATTTCGCTGCTGTACATCGGCACCTTCGGCTCCTTCATCGGCTTCAGCTTTGCCTTCGGCCAGGTGCTGCAGGTGCAGTTCGCTGACATCTTCTCCACTCCGGTCAAGGCCGCGTACCTGACCTTCATCGGCCCGCTGATCGGGTCCCTGATTCGCCCGGTCGGCGGGTCGCTGGCCGACAAGTTCGGCGGCTCCAGGGTGTCGTTCGTCAATTTCGTTGCGATGGCGCTGGGCGCCTCGATCGTGCTGACGGCATCACTGCTGCAGTCACTGCCGCTGTACCTGATCGGTTTCGTCATGTTGTTCGCCTTCAGCGGGCTGGGCAACGGGTCGGTGTACAAGATGATCCCGGCGATCTTCAAGGCGAAATCCGGCACCGAGATCATCAACGGCGCCGACCCGACGACGTCGATGGCGAAATCGCAGCGTCATGCCGGTGCCCTGATCGGCATTGCCGGCGCGATCGGTGCGTTCGGTGGCGTGCTGGTCAATCTGGCCTTCCGGCAGTCGTTCTTGGCCACCAAGTCCGCCGACTCGGCCTACATCGCGTTCATCTGCTTCTACGCGGTCTGCTTCGCGGTGACCTGGTACGTCTATATCCGCCAATCCCCGCGCAAGCTCGAAGGCGTCTAGATCGTGTCTGCTCAACAGCAGCAGACACGATCTACTGGCCCATTGGCGCCTGACGACTCCGTCATAGGCGACTAGCAAGACCACCCGCCACCCTGACAGACCACCACATTGACCGACGGAAGGAGATCGCCGTGCCCGCAGACGTTCTCCCGCTGCACCTGTGCCTGGCCGGCCGCCGCGTCGTGGTGGTCGGCGGTGGCCCGGTCGCCGCCAGGAAGGTGACAGCGTGCCTGGCCGCGAACGCCGAGGTCGTCGTCGTCGCGCCGTATGCCTGCGAGGTGATCGCCGCCGACGCGGCGGCCGGAACCGTGTCGTGGCACGAACGCGACTACGCGGCCGGCGATCTGGACGAGGCGTGGCTGGTGGTCGCCGCGACCGGGGACCGGTCCACCGACGAGGCGGTGGAGCGGCACGCGACGGCCCAACGCACCTTCTGCGTCCGCGCCGACGACGCCGCGGCCGGGACGGCCCGCAGCCCGGCGGTGGTCCGCCGCGGCGACCTGGTGATCAGCGTCGGTTCCGTTGCCTCGGAACAACACACGGCAGACCCCGAGCGCACGATCGCCGTCCGGAATGCCATCGCGGAATCGCTGGACAACGGGTCGCTACCGTTGCGCCGGCACCGATCCGGACCCGGTCGGGTGGTGCTGGTCGGAGGCGGCCCCGGCGACCCGGACCTGTTGACGCTCCGCGGTCGGCGGGAGCTGGCGGCCGCCGATGTCGTCGTCGTCGACCGGTTGGCGCCGCAGGCGATTGCTCGACGAACTGGCGCCCGGCGTGCTGATTCTGGACGTCGGGAAGGCCCCCGGCCGGCACCCGGTGCCGCAGCACGAGATCAACCGGTTGCTGGTGGAACACGCGACGGCCGGTCGTCACGTGGTGCGGCTCAAGGGTGGCGACCCGTACCTGCTCGGTCGCGGCGGCGAAGAGGTCGCGGCCTGCCGCGACGCCGGGGTGCCCGTCGAGGTCGTGCCCGGCGTCACCAGCGCGTTCTCGGTGCCGGCGGCCGCCGGGATTCCCGGTCACCCATCGTGGGGTGTCCAGGCAGGTGACGGTGATCTCCGGCCACGACGCGATGGACGGACGGGCGGCCAGCGCCGGACACGAACCCGGGATCAATTGGCAGTCTCTCGCGACGGGCGGCGGGACCATCGTCGTGCTGATGGGCGTCGCCGCCTTGCCCGCGATCAGCGCGGGACTGCTCGGCGCCGGTATCGACCCGATGACGCCGGTCGCGATCGTGCAGGACGGCTGGTCGGCGCAGCAGCGGGTGACGAGCGGCACGATCACCGACATCGCCTGCCGAGCAACGGAAGTCGGCGTGCAGTCGCCCGCGGTGATCGTCATCGGCGACGTCGCGGCCCTCGCCTGGTAGCAGAACGGACCGGATTGCCGGCCCCCGTTCCCGAGTGCGGAAATTCGGCCTGATGCAGACGGCCGAACCGGCGACTGTCAGGGCGGTGGTTGGTTTTCGAACGCCGCCAGCGCACCGGTGAGCGCGGCCAGAGCGACAAACCCGATGATCAGCGCCACCTTCGCCCCGCGCTGTCCGAACACCGACTGCCAGGCGCGGTACCGATCGGTCTCGTTCCGGAATCGACGCCAGTGCACCAGCATGATCCCGATCAAGGTCAGGATGACGCCAAGGCACGCGTAGACGATGACGATCGTCAGGGTTCGCATCCCGGCCCCCTCAGGGTTAGGTCCAAGCTAGCCCGGCCGAAGGGGTGACGAAACACCCCGCACCAACCAGCGCCGCCCAGGCGGACGACACTGGTCTGCGAGAGCGGTCGTGTATCGGGATCCGGGGGCACGCAGGTGGATGACGTCGACGTCACGGTGGTGGGCAGCGGGCCGAACGGGCTGGCGGCCGCGGTCACCATGGCAAGGGCCGGGCTCACGGTCCGGCTGTACGAGCTCGGATCCACCGTCGGCGGCGGGACCCGGACGTCGGAGCTGACGATCCCGGGCTTCCGGCACGACGTGTGTTCGGCCGTGCATCCGATGGCGCTTGCCTCCACGTTCTTCCGGAGCTTCGGGCTGCAGGACCGCATCGAGTTCGTCGTCCCCGAGGTGTCCTACGGTCATGCCCTTGCGCCGGGTGTATCGAGCCTGGCGTATCGCAGCGTCAGCGACACAGCTGCCGCGCTGGGGACCGATGGCAAGGCGTGGAAACGGATCTTCGAACCGCTCGTCCGGAACGTCGACGCGATCATGGACTTCACCACCGACCAACTCATCCGGGTCCCGAAGCACCCATTGGCTGCACTGCGCTTCGGGTTACGGACCGCCGAGCAGGGATCGGTGCTGTGGCGGCGCAACTTCGACGGACAGCTGGCGCCGGCCATGTTGACCGGGGTCGCCGCCCACACCTTGGGCCGGATGCCGAGCCTGTCGTCCGCCGGAGCCGGTCTGTTACTCGCGACGCTGGCGCACGGCAGGGGATGGCCGGTCCCGATCGGCGGTTCGCAGGCTATCGCGGACTGCCTGCGTGACGACCTGCTGGCGCACGGCGGGCAGGTCATCACCGGTCACCGGGTGTACTCCCTGGCCGACCTGCCACCGTCGAGGGTGACCCTGTTGGACACCTCCGCCCGTGGATTGCTGGAGCTGGCCGGGAATCTGTTGCCGGACCGCTACGCCCGGACGGTGAGCCGGTTCAAGTATGGAAATGCCGCGTCCAAGGTCGATTTCGCGCTCACTGCGCCGGTGCCGTGGCTCAGCGCCGAGCTGGCCCGCACGCCGACCGTGCACGTCGGCGGCTCCCGACCGGAGATGGCCGAATCGGAGGCGGACGTTGCGTCCGGCCGGTACCCGGCGAATCCCTATGTGCTGCTGGCCCAGCCGAGCGCGTTCGACCCGTCCAGGGCGCCGGCCGGTCAGCATGTGTTGTGGACCTATACGCACGTCCCGGCGGGATCCGATCGGGACATGACGGAGGCAGTCACGGCACGGATCGAGCACTTCGCGCCCGGTTTCCGCGACACGATCATCGCCAGCACGGCAACGACGTCGACCGAGATGGCGACGTACAACCCGAATTATGTCGGCGGCGATTTCAGCGCCGGCGCGATCAGCATGGTGCAACTGGTGAAGCGTCCGGTGGTGTCCAACACACCGTGGCGAACGCCCGTTCGTGGCCTGTACCTGTGTTCATCGTCCACGCCGCCCGGGCCGGGCGTGCACGGAATGTCCGGCTGGCGAGCCGCCGTGACCGCGCTGCGGGACTGCTTCGGCCTCGCGGCGCCCGACCTTGGACCGGAAGCCTGACGTCGAGGGTGACGGAGGTTTTCGTGATTGACGTGATCGTCGCCGGCGGCGGCCCGACAGGCATGATGATGGCCGCCGAACTGCGGCTGCACGGCGTGCATGTGCTGGTACTGGAGAGGGACGTCGAGCCGACGAGGATTGTCCGGTCACTCGGATTGCACGCCCGGAGCGTCGAGGTGATGGACCAGCGCGGTCTGCTCGAGCGGTTTCTCGCGCTCGGTCGGCAGTATCCGGTCGGTGGTTTCGCAGGCATCGCCAAGCCGGCCCCGGACCGGCTTGACACGGCGCATCCCGTACATCCTCGGCATCCCACAGACCGTCACCGACCGCCTGCTGACCGAGCATGCCGTCGAGCTGGGCGCCGAGATCCGGCGCGGCTCCGAGCTGATCGGGCTGGGCCAGGAGGACGACGCAGTGACAGTCGAATTGGCCGACGGAACCACGTTGCGTTCGCGCTATCTGGTGGGCTGTGACGGCGGGCGCAGCACGGTCCGCAAGCTGCTCGGCGTCGCCTTTCCGGGCGAGCCCAGCACGGTCGAGACCCTGTTGGGCGAAATGGAATTGACCGAGGATCCGGTCAAGGTCGCCGCTGTCGTTGCGGAGGTTCGCAAGACTCAATTGCGTTACGGCGCCGGGCATCTCGGAGACGGGCTGTACCGCATTGTGGTGCCAGCCGACGGGGTTGCGGAGGATCGCCGGCCACCGACCCTGGAGGAGTTCAAGCAGCAGCTGCGGGTGCACGGCGGCACCGACTTCGGGGTGCACTCACCGCGTTGGCTCTCCCGGTTCGGCGACGCCACCCGGCTGGCCGAGCGCTACCGGGTTGGCCGGGTGTTACTGGCCGGCGACGCCGCGCATATCCATCCGCCGACCGGCGGCCAGGGACTCAACCTGGGCATCCAGGACGCGTTCAACCTGGGCTGGAAACTGGCCGCCGAGGTCAACGGATGGGCACCCGATGATCTGCTGGACAGCTATCACCGCGAACGGCACCCGGTTGCCGCCGATGTCCTGGACATCAGCCGTGCGCAGATGGAACTCACGTCCCTCGAGCCGGGTCCGCAGGCGGTGCGGCGGCTGCTGTCGCAGCTGATGGACTTCGACGACGTGAACCGGTACCTGGTCGAGCGGATCACCGCGATCGGTATCCGCTACGACTTCGGTGGAGGGCACGAGCTGCTGGGCCGGCGGCTGCGAGACGTCCGGCTGACCAGCGGGCACCTGTACGGGCTGATGCACGGCGGGCGGGGATTGCTGCTGGATCAGACCGGCACGCTCTCGGTGGCGGGCTGGGCGGACCGGGTGGACCGGGTGGTTGATGTCCCTGATGCCGAAGAAACGGTGCAGCTGGACATCCCAGCGGCGCTGTTGCGGCCGGACGGCCACGTGGCCTGGGTCGGCGACGATCAGCAGGGCCTGATCGGCGCACTCCACCGGTGGTTCGGTGCCGCCGTCACCTGAGCGATGCGCCAATTCTCTGCACTTCGCGACGCCGCGCCGCACTCCGCGCCAGTTCTCCGCACTCCGCGTTGGCGCGAGTCGGCGCGGTGTGGATGTTTCCCGGGATGGGTGCGAAGGAGCGGCTCGGCGTGCGACGTCCAGCCTTGCCGTCAGCCTCGTGCGAGGGCGGCGCGGTGCGTCGTGTACTAGTGGGCTGATGGTGCAACCCGGACCCGACCCCGACAACTACCCGCCGATCGATCCGACCGAGCCCGTCCCGGACGACCCGGGCGAACTCCTGCCGGACACTCCGGAGACCCTGCCGCCGGCCCCGGTGGAGCCGATGCCCGGACCCGATGACCCGGACGCGGTCCCCGCGGTTCCGGCCTGACCCGGTGACTGAATAATGTGATCGGTGAGCAACGAACACGAGAAGCAGGCAGCCGCTGAAGCGTCCGTCGCACTGGTCGAGGACGGCATGACGGTCGGCCTCGGAACCGGCTCGACGGTGGCATACCTGTTGCCGGCGTTGGCCAATCGTGGATTGACCTCGATCCTGTGCGTGGCAACTTCGCCCCGCACGGAGGAGGTCGCCCGCGCGTTGGGGCTGGCCGTCTCGCCGTTCGGCGACATCGAACGGTTCGACATCGCGATCGACGGGGCGGACGAAATCACCCCCGACGGCTGGCTGATCAAGGGCGGCGGCGCCGCGCACACCAGGGAGAAGATCGTGGCAGCGGCGGCCGATCGGTTCGTCGTCATCGCCGACTCCACCAAGGCGGTCCCGGCACTGGCCGGGACGGTGCCCGTCGAAATGCTCGCCTACGGGCTGGCCGCGACGATGCGACGACTGCAGCCGATCGCCCTGCGGGACGTTCCGCGGAGCCCGGACGGTGGCGTCATTGCCGACTACTCCGGCCCGATGGACGATCCCGCCGGGCTCGCGGCTTTCCTGAGCGCAACGCCGGGCGTCGTCGAGCATGGGCTCTTTCCGCCCGACCTGGTGCATGACGTGTTCATCGCCCGCGGCGCTGACGTCGAGCACCGACATCTGCGTTGAGCTGCGTGCTCGGCGGGTACTGATGCGGCATGACAGATACCGCCAGTTTCGATACCGCCATCTTCGATGTCGACGGCACCCTGGTCGACAGTAATTACCAGCACGCCCTCGCTTGGTTCCGGGCCTTCCGGCGGCAGGACATCACACTCCCGCTGTGGCGGCTGCATCGCGCCATCGGCATGGGCGGCGACAAACTGGTCGAACATGTTGCCGGCGAGCAGGTTGAGCGGAAGTGGGGCGATGCGCTCCGGGCGGGCTGGGAGAACGAGTTCAAGGTCATGATCGATGAGGTGCAGCCATTCGACGGCGCACGATCGCTGTTGGAAGCGGTGCGGGAGCGGGGTTTTCGGATCGTCCTGGCCAGTTCCGGCAAGACCGATCAGGTCGAAAAGTTCCTCGACCTGATTGGCGGCAAGGATCTCGCCGACGCCTGGACCACCTCGGACGACGCCGAGGACAGCAAGCCGGCACCGGACATCGTGCAGGTCGCCCTCGACCGGGTCTCCGGCGCAACAGGGGTGATGATCGGCGATTCCACCTGGGACTGCATCGCGGCCGGAAAGCTGGACATACCAACGCTGGCCGTGCGCACCGGTGGCTTCTCCGTCGAGGAGCTGGAGCAGGCCGGTGCGGTCGCCGTGTACGACTCGCTGACGGCTCTGCGCGACGATCTGGACAACACGCCACTTCGGCAGGCATCAACGTAGTCGGACCCGAAGGGCCGCCATTCGACACATCGGACCCGACGAAGGGCCGCCATTCGACACAGGTGACGGCACTGAAGAAACCTGGCGAAGCAGGACTCAGTGCAGTCCTACCGTGCGCTCAGCCCTGCGCCAGGACGGAGACGTCGTTCCACTTCTCCCAGGTTTCCAGCCGGCCCGCATAGTCCGCCTTGGCGATACCGAGCGGGGCGGTGCCGAAGAACACCCGCAGCGGCTTGTCCTCCGCGTCGACGATCTTCAGGATGGCGGCTGCGCTGGCGGCCGGGTCACCGGGCGTCGACACCCGGGCCTTGCGGGCCTCGGCGAAGGCGCCGCGCACCTCGTCATATCCCGGGTTCGGCGCCGAATGTACCGACGACGATCCACCCCAGTCGGTCGAGAATCCGCCCGGCTCAATGAGAGTCACCGAAATGCCGAACGGTTTGACCTCCTGGCTCAACGCCTGGGAGAACCCTTCGAGTCCCCACTTCGACGCGTGGTACAGCCCGACATTCGGGAACGCCGAAATGCCGCCGATGGACGAGACCTGAATGATGTGTCCGCTGCCCTGCGCCCGTAGGAACGGCAGGGCGGCCTGGGTCACCCACAAGGCGCCGAACAGGTTCGTCTCGATCTGCGCCCTGGCCTCGGCCTCGGTGACCTCTTCGACGAACCCGAAGTGCCCGTAGCCGGCGTTGTTCACCACCACATCGAGCCGACCGAACCGCTCGTGCGCGGCGGCCACCGCCGCGAAATCGGCGTCGTGGTCGGTGACGTCGAGCGCAATCGGCATGATCGCGTCGCCGAACTTCTGTACCAGGTCGTCGAGGCTGGCGACGTTGCGGGCGGTGGCGGCCACCTTGTCGCCGCGTTCCAGGGCCGCCTGCGCCCATTCCCGCCCGAATCCGCGGGAGGTGCCGGTGATGAACCACATCTTCTCAGTCATGTTCTCTCCTTCGCTTGGCAAAGTACGCCCCTCGAGCCCGCGCACCTGGTCGCAGGTGGTGCTGTCTCATCCGGCCGGTCGCCCCGGGTGATCGCAGCGTAACTGTGCGTTTGCCCCGGTCCACGCCGGGAACTTCCTGGTGGTCCGGAATCACCGACGCTCGCCAACAGCGGAGGAATACATGGCTTCACGACTGAAATCGCAGCTCGTCATCGGTGCCGCTGCCGCCCTCACCGCCGTCCTGCTGGCGGCGTGCGGTTCGTCGACCACCACCGCCGAATCGACCGGCACCTCATCGACCGGTGCATCATCGGCGGCGGCCGCCAGCACATCAGCTGCGGCCGCGACCGGTTCGTCGGCGGGCACCTCCACAGTGGCGAGCGGGGCGAGTGGTGGGTCGGCGTCCGTCGCGCAGATCACCGGCAGCGGCTCCGGCGAGATCGACAGGGCCACCTACGACGCGGTCGTCGCCGCCGCGCCGAAAGCGGACGATGCGACCATTGAGGCCAACCCGTGGGCCAAGGCCATCAAGGATCGTGGCGTGCTCCGTACGGGCGGTTCGGAGACCGGGCAGCTCTTCTCGCTGCTCGACCTGGAAACCGGCAAGGTCGTCGGGTTCGACGCCGGGTTGTCGCAGATGCTCGCGCAGTACATCCTCGGCGAACCCAATACCGAGCTGACCGTCACCACCGTCGACACCCGCGAGACGTTGATCCAGAACGGTTCGGTGGACGGTGTTTTCGCCACCTATTCGATTACTCCGGCACGCGCGGAGAAGGTCTCCTTCGCCGGTCCGTACCTGATCTCCGGCGCAGCGATCATGGTGCGGTCCGACAACAACGACATCACCAGCGTGGCCGATCTGGCCGGCAAGACGGTGACCACCCAGACGAATTCCACCTCGCTGACCGCCCTGCAGGATCAGGTGCCGACGGCCAACCTGCAGCCGTACACCAACGACGCCGAATGTGTCGCCGCGCTCACTCAGGGGAGAGCCGACGCCTATGTCATCGATCAGTCGATTCTGATCAGTGACGCGATCGGCAACGACGCGGTCAAGGTGGTGGGGGAGCCGTTCACCGTCGATCCGTACGGCATCGGGGTGACGAAGGACGATCCGTCGGCCAAGGAGTTCGTCGACGCCTGGTTGAAGACCATCGAGGACGACGGTTCCTGGGCCGATCTGTGGAAGGCGACCATCGGCACAGTTGTCGAGGGAGATGCTCCGGCACCGCCGGAGATCGGTTCGGTGCCGGGCTCCTGACCGTCGACGGATGCGAGAACCACTGACCGGGCTCGAGGAAGGGGCACGTGCATGGACATCGTGCTGTCCAACCTGTCACCGTTGTTGGCCGGGCTGTGGATCACCCTGTCGATCGCTGTACTGAGTTTTCTCGGCGCCATGATTCTCGGCACCGTGATCGCCGTCATGCGGATCAGCCCGATTGCCCCGCTGCGGGCGGTCGGGCTGATCTATGTGGAGTTCTTCCGCAATATTCCGCTGTTGTGCCTGTTGTTCCTGGTCGTTTTCGGCCTTCCAGATATCGGGGTGTTGTTCAACCTGTACAACAGCGCTGTCATCGCCATGGCAATGTTCTCGGCGGCCTTCGTCTGCGAATCGATTCGGACCGGCATCAACACCGTGCAGGTCGGTCAGTCGGAGGCGGCTCGTTCGATCGGCTTGACATTCGGCCAATCGATGCGTTTCGTCATCCTCCCGCAGGCCTTGCGGTCCATGGTGCAACCGCTGGTCAATGTCTGGATCGGCACCCTTATCGGGTCCTCGCTCGCATCGGTGATCGGGATCCAGGACGCAACCGCGGTCGGCCAGAATCTGAACAATCGCTACGCCGGTGGGCTGGCCGTCTTCGCGTCGATAGCGGCCATTTATGTGGTGATTGCGCTGCTGTCCGGTGGCGTCGGCGGCTGGATCGAACGCCGGGTGGCGGTACGGCGATGAGCGAGCCATGAGCAATCCGAACCGCGTGCTGTTCGACGAGCCCGGCCCCCGCGCCCGCCGGCGCATCCTGCTGATGACTATTGTCTCGCTGCTGGCCATCGCGGGCGTGATCTATCTCGCCGTTGCCCGATTCGCCGAAAGCGGACAGTTGGCCGGGTCGAAATGGAGCGTGCTGAACACGCCGCTGGTCCGCTCTTTCCTGTGGGACGGCTTCGTCAACACGATGAAACTGACCGTGGTGTCGGGGGTGATCGCGCTACCGCTCGGGGTGCTGTTTGCCTTGTTCCGGTTGGCCACCAACAAGGCGCTGCGCTGGCTTGGGACTGCTTACGTGGAAATCTTCCGGTCGGTGCCGTTGCTGTTGCTGGTGTTGATGTTCGTCCTCGCGCTGCCGCCGCTCGGCATCAATCTGCCGATTTTCTGGAAGATCTGCGTCCCCATCGTGTTGTGCAATGCGGCGATTCTCGCGGAGATCTTTCGCGCCGGTGTCAATGCTCTACCCAAGGGTCAATTGGAGGCCTCGCTCGCCGTCGGGTTGACCTATTGGCAGGCCATGCGGTTGGTCATGTTTCCGCAGGCAATCAGGTTGATCATCCCGGCGCTGATCACGCAATTGGTGTCGCTGCTCAAGGATTCCACGCTGGGCTACGCGGCGAGTTTTCCGGAACTGCTCCGGACCGCAAATGTGCTCACTGCGCGCACCCACACGCTGATTCAGGTGTACATCGTCATCTCGCTGATTTATGTCGTCATCAACGTGGCCTTGTCCTATCTGGCGCGGGTGTTGGAACGCCGGCTGAACCGGACTCGGGTCAGCAAACAGGGCACCGGGCCGATCGAGGACGAGGAAGTCGGCATGGTGCTGCCGATGGAAACGGCCCCGGGCGGCGCGATCATGCGCTAGGCGCGATCATGATCTACAACAGAACAGCGGCCGACGATGTCACAAGGGGGTGGTCATGAACCTCGAGAAGGTGATCTTCGGCTTCTTCGTCCTGCTGGCGGCGACGTTGAACTTCGGGTTCTTCATCGGCGATATCGCCATACCGGAGCTGCACAACGAATACGAGCTGTTCGGCGCGCTGGTGGTCAGCCTGATCGCAACGGTGCTGAAATTCGGCGACCGGACGCAGATCGGCGCGGTGCACCTGGCGACCAGTCTGGTGGCCGACCTGCAGTTGATCATCGCCGCGCTGGTCTGGGGTTACGCCGCCCATGTCTCGACCGAGGGAGTGACCGGGCACGCAATGTCCAGCGTGGTGTCGCTGTCCGGCGGCGCGCTGCTGGCGAACCTGGTCTCGGTGGTCCTGCTGGTCACCGAAACCGTGTCGTTCCACCGCAAGTGAGCGGAAAGCCGGCATGAGTAACCTGCTGCAGGTCTTCTGGCAGCAGTTGTTCGGCGACGACGAGGACGACGAGGACCGCCGCCGCCCGCACATCAGCTGGCGGGCGCGCCTCGGTTCCGGTGATCAGGCCTCGGCCACGATTTTCGTCATCATGCGCCGGATGCGGGCGCCGCTGATCATCCTGATCGTCATCTTCGCGATCAGTGTGCTTGGCCTGACGCTGATCCCGGGGCAGGACCCGGCGGGCCAGCCGTTCCACATGACGTTCTTCGACGCCTTCTATTTCATGAGTTACACGGCGTCGACCATCGGATTCGGCGAGCTGCCCTACCCGTTCACCGCCAACCAGCGGATGTGGGTGACGATCTCGATCTACCTGACGGTGATCGGCTGGGCGTACGCCATCGGGTCGCTGCTCAGCCTGATCCAGGACCGCGCGTTCCGCAATGCCCTTGCGCTGCAACGCTTCAGCCGCAAGGTGCGGCGGCTGCGCGAGCCGTTTCTGCTGTTCGCCGGTTACGGACAGACCGGCGAGCTGCTCGGCCGGTCGTTCGACGCGCTCGGCCAGCAATTCGTGGTGATCGACCAGTCCGCGGACCGTATCGACTCGCTGGATCTGGTGGCCTATCACGCCGACATCCCCGGCCTGGCCGGCGATGTCCGTAATCCGCACCACCTGGCGGTCGCGGGGCTCGACCATCCCTACTGTTCCGGTGTCCTCGCCCTGACCAGCGACGACGAGGTGAATCTGGCCGTCACCATGGCGGCGGCGCTGCTGCGGCCCGAATTGCCGGTGATCGCCCGAACCGTGTCGCCGGCCATCGAGGACCGGATGCACGCCTTCGGCACCCCGTCGGTGATCAACCCGTTCGACCGGTTCGGCGATCATCTGCGGCTCGCGCTGCGAGCTCCGGCGTCCTATCAGTTGCTGACCTGGCTGGAGAGCGGACCGGGGGCGGAACGGCCGAAGCGGGGCCGGCCGCCGACCCAGGGCCGCTGGGTGCTCTGCGGGTACGGCCGGTTCGGCCGGGAGATGGCCGCGGACCTGCGGGCCGAGGGACTGGAAGTGACCATCATCGATCCGCTCGCGACCGCAGGCCAGGACCCGGACATCATCATCGGCGATGCGTCGGAGCCGGCCGTGATGGCGCGCGTCGACCTGGCGCACGCGGTTGGTTTCGTGGCCGGCACCGACAACGACACCACCAACCTGTCGCTGGTCGCGGCCGCCCGGCGGATCAACCCGACGCTGTTCGTCGCGGCCAGGCAGAACCTGCAGGCCAGTGCACCGCTGTTCGCGGCGATGAAGATCGACTCGCTGCTGGTGCCGACGGAGGTGGTCGCGCACGAGGTGTACGCCCAGCTCAGCACACCGCTGCTGTGGCGCTTCCTGCAGGAGATGCCGGCCAAGGGCGACGCCTGGGCCGATCAGCTGTTGAAACGGATCAGCCACAACTGCGGGCGATACCTGAACGAGCTCTGGAAGATCCGGCTCACTCCCATAGAGGCACCAACCCTCGGCAGCTGGCTGGCCACCGGCGAGGCGCGATTGGGCGACCTGCTGCGCGATCCGGACGATCGGGAGAGCCGGCTGGCCGTGGTACCGCTGCTGGTGCAACGGGACACCGAGTGCGTGCTCACCCCGGACGACGACTTTCTGCTTGAGGCCGGTGACGAGATCCTGCTTGCCGGGCGGTCCGCGGAGCGGCGGTCACTGGGCACGACCCTGTTCGACGAGGCCTCCAGCCAGTACGCCATCCACGACCGGCACGTCGCGTCGAGCTGGATCTGGCGCAAGCTCGCCCGGCAGCAGCCCGAGCCGGCGCCGGAACCGGAACCGCAGGTGCGCTCCTGAGTCACAGCGCCCGCCGGGACCGGTGTGGCGGATGTGGTTGGTGTGACTGACCCGATAGCGTTGCGGGTATGGCTGGAAAGACCTCCGCTTCTGCACGCCCCGACTCACGATCCGGGGGCCGTGCTGCTCCACGCTCGGGCACCGGATCCACGACCGGGCGAACCCCGGCCCGTGGGTCCGGATCCGGGAGCACGCGCGGAAAGAGCAGTGCAGCCAAGGCCGGACATCGGCCCGCAATGCCGGCAGCAAGTCGACGGTCCGCAAGCCGAACCCGCCCGCGTACGAGCCGTCGCCGATCGTCACCGCGATCAAGGGCATCGGTCGCGGACTGAAGCGGCTGTGGTTGCTGGGTGCGCGCTGGCTCGGTGGGTTGGTCCGCGCCCTGGGCCGCGGCGCCGCCGCCACCAAGGACATCGACCCCGTGCATCGCCGGGACGGCATCGCCTTCGGGTTGATCGCGCTCGCGGTGGTGTGCGCGATCGGCACCTGGCTCGGGGCCGCCGGTCCGGTCGGCGGTCTGGCCGATGACGCGGTCCGGGTCTGGATCGGTGCGCTGGCCACTGTCTTCCCGATCGCGCTGGTGGTGATCGCCGTCGTCCTGATGCGCAAGGAGCCCGATCCCGAGCAGCGGCCCCGGCGGATCGCGGGCGGCGTCGCATTGACGCTGTCGATCGCCGGCATCCTGCACGTCCTGCACGTCAACGGCCTTGCGGACGGCACTGTTGATTCCGTCGGCCTACGGATGACGGCCGGTGGAACCCTCGGCTGGCTGATCGGACAACCCGCTGTTCGTCGGGGTGACGGCGATGCCCGCGATCATCCTGCTGGTCCTGCTCGGTGCCTTCGGCGTTCTGCTGATCTCGGGTATTCCGTTGGTCGAGGTGCCCGGCCGGATCCGGGACGCGTTCGACGGACTCGGTCAGCGCCGGATCCCGACCGACGAGAACGGCGACTATTCCGACGATCCCAACGCCGATGACGACTACCGGGCCGGCGGTGAGGTCGCGCTCGATCCCGAGGCCGACCTCGCGACCACCCGGTTGCGCCGGCCGTCCCGGCGCCGGCAGGCAGCAGATGCCGACCACGATGTCGCCGCCCGGCGGGGCCTACCCGGACCTCGACCCGGCGGCACCGACCCGGCCGATTTCCACCGCACCGATGTCCAACAGGGCGGTTGCTGCAGCGGCTGCCGAGGCGCCGACCGTCGCAGTCCCCGCCGCAGCCGCTCGGGTCGGTCGGCCACGGGTGATCCGGCCAGCTGTTCCGGATCCGGACGCGGACCAGCACGTCACCGAGCCGACCCAGCTCCGGCTCGACCAGATGGGCAACGCCTACCAGCTGCCGCCCGCGGATCTGCTGAAACTCGGTGCGCCGCCGAAGGTTCGGTCGGCCGCGAACGACGACATGATCGAACGGATCACCGGCGTCCTCGAGCAGTTCAATGTCGACGCGGCCGTCACCGGGTTCACCCGCGGGCCGACCGTCACCCGGTACGAGGTCGAACTCGGGCCCGGCGTGAAGGTCGAGAAGATCACCGCCCTGACCCGGAACATCGCCTACGCCGTCGCCACCGACAACGTCCGGCTGCTGGCCCCGATCCCCGGCAAGTCCGCCGTCGGCATCGAGGTGCCGAACTCCGACCGTGAGATGGTCCGGCTCGGCGACGTGCTCGCCGCACCCAGCGCGAGGACCGATCACCACCCGCTGGTCGTCGGGCTCGGCAAGGACGTCGAGGGCAACTTCGTCACCGCCAACCTGGCCAAGACCCCCCATCTGCTGGTGGCCGGCGCGACCGGTTCGGGCAAGTCCAGCTTCGTGAACTCGATGCTGGTGTCGCTGCTGCAGCGGGCCTCGCCGGCCGAGGTCCGGATGATCCTGGTCGACCCGAAGATGGTGGAACTCACGCCGTACGAGGGCATCCCGCACCTGATCACGCCGATCATCACCCAGCCGAAGAAGGCCGCCGCCGCGCTGGCCTGGCTCGTCGAGGAGATGGAAACCCGCTACCAGGACATGCTGGCGCACGGTGTCCGGCACGTGGACGACTTCAACAAGAAGGTCATCGCCGGGGAGATCGTCACCCCGCCCGGTTCCGAGCGGATCTACCGGCCCTACCCGTACATCCTGGGGATCATCGACGAGCTGGCCGACCTGATGATGACCGCGCCGCGGGACGTCGAGGACGCGATCGTCCGGATCACCCAGAAGGCGCGCGCCGCCGGTATCCACCTGGTGCTGGCCACCCAGCGGCCGTCGGTGGATGTCGTCACCGGCCTGATCAAGACCAACGTGCCGTCCCGGCTGGCGTTCGCGACGTCGTCGCTGACCGACTCCCGGGTCATCCTGGATCAGCCGGGCGCGGAGAAGTTGATCGGCATGGGCGACGGGCTGTACCTGCCGATGGGTCAGTCCCGGCCGATCCGGATTCAGGGCGCGTACGTCAGCGACGCCGAGATCGCGGCCGTCGTCGAGTACGCGAAGTCGCAGGCCGCGCCGGACTACAACGAGGGTGTGACGGCCGCGAAGGCCGACAGCGCCAAGGATGTCGACCCGGACATCGGCAACGACCTCGACCTGCTGATCGAGGCGATCAACCTGGTGGTGACCTCGCAGCTGGGCTCGACCTCGATGCTGCAGCGCAAGCTGCGGGTCGGGTTCGCCAAGGCGGGCCGGCTGATGGACCTGATGGAGACCCGGGGGATCGTCGGGCCGTCCGAGGGGTCCAAGGCCCGCGAGGTGCTGATCCGGACCGGACGAGATCGACGAGGTGATGATGGCGCTGACCGGCGCCACGGCACCGGTGCCGGACGAGATCTGAGCCCGGGCGCGACAGGCTGGCGCGGCCGTGCATCAAAATCGGACATCAGCCGCCTGGCGGGCAACCATCGAAGCGCAAATTGGCCCAAACATCACGGCGCCGCACTACCTTCCGCCCAGAAATCGGGGACCGTCGGTATCGAACCTGCGGCGCCGGGATTAGCATCAGGCTCATGTCACGCCCCCGTCGTTCGCGGTTGCATCGATCCCTGGCGGCCATCGGCACGACTGGTGCCGTCATTGCAATCACGCTCGCCGGTGCGGCCCCTGCCAACGCCGCGTTGACCAACTTCGGCGGCGGCTGGACCTCCGAATGGGGGCAGCTCGTCATGTGTAAGACCCTGGAATATGGCGGCTACGGTCCGGTCTACAAGATCATGGTGGTTGCAGCAAGTAACCCGAGCAAGGTCATCTCCGGAAAGGTCCTGATCACTCGCGGTGGTTCCACCGTCAACGAGGTCTCCGTCACCGGCCGTGACGGTCGGTGGGACGTGAAGAACGTGTACGCCTCGGCAATCCTCGGCGATCAGTATGCGACCGCTGCGGGTGTGGGCGAATTGGATGGACGCGGCATGGGTGGTGGCTACGGGAACCCGGCGCCGGTCGCTTGGATCGCCACCTGCTGACCGCCAGGCTCACCCAGGCGGCGACGACATGCCCATCTGCAGCGATGCATCACGTGTAGACGTCTTGTCCTGAATTTGGCGTTTCCACCGGTGATCTGTGGTGACTTTCCATCACCCGGGGGGCGATAGTGACTGCATGGCAGATTCACCGAAGTTGTTGATCGTCGGCGACGGGCCGGTCACTGTGGCCCTGACCGGGTTCGGATCGGTGCTCGGCTGGTCGGTGACGGTGACGTCAACCGCCCCGCCCATCGGACCGGACGTCGATGCCGTCGTTGTCACCAGCCATCAGGAAGACGTCGACGGGCCGACCATCAGGTCCGCGCTCGCCGCGGGCACGGCGTACGTCGGGGCGATGGGCTCCCGGCGCACGCAGACACGGCGCCGGGAATGGCTGCTGGGCAACGGGGTTTCCGAAGACGCGCTGTCGGCCCTGCATGCCCCGATCGGGCTCGACATCGGTGCCGACCAACCCGGCGAGATCGCGGTGTCGATTCTGGCCGAAATCATCGGGACCCGCTCCGGTCGGCTCGGCACCGCAGCGGCGGCGGTGAGGTCGATCGGCGACCGGGACGGTGCGATCCACCCGGAACTCGCACCCGGCGAGGCATTCTGCCCCGGCGGCTGACACTGCCCGGATGTCACCCGGGCGGGGCGTCCCTGAGGAAGGTCAGCACCGCTGACACCCGGCGATGCACCGGTGCATCGCCAAGGGCGAGCTTGCCGAAGATCGCGTTGACGTGCTTCTCCACCGTCGAGGTCGACAGGTGCAGGGACTGTTCGATGCCGGCGTTGGTCTCGCCTTGTGCCATCACCCGCAGTACATCCAGCTCACGCGGGGTCAAGCTGCCGAGCGGGGAACGGTCAGTTCGGCTTCGCCTGGCCACCAGCGCCTCGACGACCTGTGGATCGATGACCGACCCGCCGGCGACCACCGTGCGAAGAGCCGCGATCAGTTCCTCGAGATCACCGAGGCGATCCTTGAGAAGGTAAGCCAGGCCGGAGGTTCCGTCCCGGAAGAGGGCAAGTGCATAGCTCTCGTCGGTGTGTTGGGACAGCACCGCGACGCCGATGCCGGGGTGGGCGGCCCGGATGGCATGGGCCGCCTCGATGCCCTCCATGTGGTGTCCGGGTGGCATCCGGATATCGGTGAGGACGGCATCGGGTTCGAACCGTCGGGTGGCGTCGCGCAGTTCCTCGGCGGTACCGACCGCGGCGACGACGTCGACCTCTCCGGAGTCCTCCAGCAGTCGCCGAGTGCCCTCCCGGACCAGGTAGTTGTCCTCGGCGATCACCACCCGCAGGGGTTCAGGCATGGGCCACTCCGTTGACCGGAACGGGGAGCTCGGCCAGCACCCGGGTGCCGCGTCCTGGCCCGGCGTCGACACTGAACCGGCCGCCGAGCGCCTCGACCCGGTCGCGCAGGTTCGTCAGGCCTGCTCCCGGCGGATCGTCGGTCGCGAAGCCGGTGCCGTCGTCGTGCACCACCACCGACAGGTTGCCCGGCGTGGTGGACAACTCGATCTCGGTGCCATGTGCACCCGAGTGCTTGACCACGTTGGTCAGGGCCTCGCAAATGACGAAATAGGCGGCGCCCTCGACATCTTCGGCGAACCGGCGGTCCCGCAGGGATGGTGGTGCGGAGATTCGGACGTCGAACGGCAGCCTGGCGGTCCGAGCCTCAACGGCGGCAACGAGGCCACCGTCGGACAGCACCGGCGGATGGATTCCGTGCGCGAGTTCGCGAAGATCGACCAGCAGTTCCTTGACGTCGAGCTGCAGTTCGACGAAGGCATCCTCCGCCGTGCGCGCACCCCGGCCGACCTGGTTGCGGGCCAGGCGGAGCTTCATCATCAGCGCGACGACCTCCTGCTGAGCACCGTCATGGATGTTCCGCTCGATCCGCCGTCGCTCCGCATCCTGGGCGGCGACGATCCGGGCCCTGGACCGCTCCAGCTCGGTCAGCCGGGCTGCCAGTTCCGCGGTGAGCCGCAGATTCGCGATCGCCGTCGATGCCTGCCCGGCCAGCGTGGTCAGCAACTCCCGATCGACCAGCTCATACCCTTCCGGTTTGCCGCCGCATTCGATGGTGCCCTGCACTCGCCAGGTGGCGCCCGGTCGGTCTCCCACCCTTTCCAGGGGGACCGTGAGGCCAACGGCGCCGGTCGGCGAACCGGCCTCGACCGACGATCCCGGAAGCGTCACGCGCACCCACGGCGCGCCCAGGCCCTGGCGGATGGTCTCGGCCAGTCGGGGCAGCAGGTCGCTCAGCCCAACGGTGGCTTCGAGCTGCGCGCCGAAGTCGGTGAGCAGTTGATAGCGGTTGACTCTGGTACCGAACACCCAGCGGTCGGCCCTGCGCTCCAGCCACCGCTTCAGTGGCTGAAAGGCAAGGGCGGCAACGATCGTCAGCACGACCGCGAGCTGGACCGGGATCTGGTCCCCGAGGGCGAGTCCGGGCGCAACGGCCAGGCCGACATAGAAGATCGCAATACCCACCGAGAGCGCACCGTAGACGACCGATCGCCGCACGATGACATCGATGTCGTAGAGCCGGTAGCGCAGCACGCCGACAACGATGCTCACCGCCACCATGAACATGATGACCAAGAACAGTGATTCGATCACCCTGATCACCGCCTCCTGCACACCGATCACCCTCAGCAGCAAGGCGGCCGCGAGCACGACGGCACCGAAGGCGACCACCCACACCAGCAGTTGCATGCGTCGCCGTTGTTCACGATCGGCCGTCCGGTACCTGGCGATGAACAGAGCCATGGCCAGCAGGCCGCAGAGGTGACCGAGGTAGATGGCGGTGACCGTGGGCGCCAGCGGTGCGAGCCACGGGACGGCAACCGGGTTGGGCACGGCCGGGGTGGGGTTGATCAGCCAACTGTCAACCGGAACGGTCGGGCTCACCAGCAGCAACAGCGGCGGGAGCGCGATCCACCACCAGGTGAGCCGGACAACCGTTTCCTGCCAGGACTTTTCGACCACTCCGTCGGGATAGGTGGCGAACAGTTGAGCGGCCCCGACCTCAGTCAGGATCACGGTGAGCTGAAACAGCAGGTTGGCCCACCACAGCCAACCGGTCGAGGAGGATTCGGCGAAGGCCAGCCGGATGACGGCCTCGATGGCAACTCCGACCGTCGACGCCGTCGCAACCAAGAGCAGACGCCTGGACTGCGGATGATCGGGCCGACGCCGGTTGATCCAGACCGCCACCAGGAACAACGGAAGGACCGCCAGGCAGATCCAGGCCAGGAAGCCGGTGACGCTGACCCCGCTGGGGGCCACGAGATTGACCACGACGGCAAACAGCAGCGCACCTCCGCCGACGGCGAAGACACTGGTCAACCCCACCTGACGTGCCGACACCCTCGAATCGTCCGCCCACCGGGCGCCGGCGTCTACGGGGAATACCCCCGGAAAGACCCGCGGCTGGCCTCCAGACGGTTGGGGGCGGCAGCCTCGTTCCGGCCGCACGCGCGGACTCGTACCGTCGATTCACACTCACCGACGAGACGGAACCTACAGTGCACGATCAGCCGGACTGCTCGCCTGGATGGCTTTGCCGGTCTTGGTATTTCTCGTGGCCCATCGGATATCCGCCGAGAGTCTGTGCCAAGTCCATCAATCAGAGGGGTGTGTCGTGAGAACTACCTACCGGGTCATTGCTTACCTCATTGCAGCCGAGGTGGTCCTCCAGGCTGCCGCCATTGCGTACGCGGTCTTCGGATTCTTCAAATACGTCGACGACGGCGCGGTGATCGACAAAGCCACCCAGGAAAGCGGCGAAACCTTTGATGGGCTAGTCGGTTTCATCGTGCACGGGATCAACGGCAGCATGATCGTACCGCTGCTGGCGCTGGTGTTGTTCGTCGTGTCCTTCTTCGCGAAGGTCTCCGGCGGGGTGAAATGGGCCGGCATCCTGCTGGGGTTGGTGGTCGTACAGGTACTGCTCGGCATGTTCGCCCACGAATTGCCGGCGCTCGGCGCAGTGCACGGATTGAACGCCCTCGCCGTCTTCATCGTGGCCCTGCTGGCGGGCCATCGCGCCCGCCGGATGCAGGCGCCGTCCGTGTCGACCGCGACGCCGACCGCGCGACCGTGTAGGCCGTGTCTCCGTCTGACCGGGGGGCCCGCCGGGCTCGTCAGGCATCGCCGGCTGCTGGTGGCGCTCGTCGCCACCCTGGTGGTCATCGCTCCGATCGGCTATCTCTGGGCGTCCAGCCTCTTGCCTGACACGTATTCGGTGATGGACATGGGCTATCCGGACTACGGCGGCGGCCCACAACCTGGCGATCACGACGTGGCGATGGTCGGGATGCCGCACCTGCCGGGTTCCTCGCAGACCGGATCCGGACGGCGACAGCGAATTCCACCCCCGGTGCGCGGAGCGTCGATTCACTCACCGTGGGAACGGATCGGCCCGCGGACGTCACGGTCACCTTGACGGCCCGCCGACAGTCGTTCGCCCTCGCGGGTGGCCGGGTTGTCGACGGATACACGCTCAACGGCACCTCACCGGGCCCGCAGATCCGAGTTGCGAAGGGCCAGCTCCTCGAGGTCCGGCTGGTCAACGAATCGGTCCCTGACGGCATCACCCTGCATTGGCACGGGGTTGACGTGCCGAACGCGATGGACGGGGTTGCCGGCGTCACGCAGGACGCCGTGCCGATGGGTGGGTCGTTCGTCTATCGAATCGTCCTCGATCGGGTCGGCACCTACTGGTACCACTCGCACCAGGTATCTCACGAGCAGGTGCTGGGTGGCCTGCTCGGCGCGCTGATCGTTGACCCGAGCGCCGCCCCCAGTGGTTCCGGCGCTGCGGATGTGGTGAACGGTGCGGTCAACGATCACGTTGCGCTTGTTCACCTGTACGACGGCAAACGCACCATCAACGGGTTCGACGGCGACCTTGCCCTCCCCGCGACTCCTGGCAGCAGCGTCCGGGTACGGGTGATCAACACCGACAACGGTCCGATGTCCGTCTGGGTGATCGGCGCGCCCTACCGGCTGGTGGCCGTTGACGGGACCGACGTCAATGAACCGGGGCCGGTCACCGACCAATCGGTGACCGTCACGGCCGGTGGACGGGCCGATCTGGAAGTGGTGGTACCGGGCAACGGCGCGCAGGTGCGGATGGTGATGGGCGGATCGAACTCATTGCTGCTGGGTGGTCGGGACGGCCGTGCCGACGACCGTCCCGCCGGGCAGCCGCCGGTGGCCCTTGATCTGCTGACCTACGGCTCGCCGTTGGCCGCCGACCGCGTGCTGACCGACCAATTGCTGACCGGTCAGCCAAGGGCAGACCGATCCTTTGAGTACTCGATCGGTCGTCGTCCCGGATTCGTCGACGGCGTACCCGGGCTGTATTGGACGGTCAATGGAAGCCTGTTCCCGGACGTCCCGATGTTCGTTGTCTCCGACGGTGACCTGGTCAGAATGCATATCTCGAACAACAGCGGGGAGGTGCACCCGATGCACCTGCACGGCCACCACGCCCTGGTCGTTGCGCGCAACGGGATCGCGGCGACTGGCAGCCCGTGGTGGGTCGACTCGCTCAACGTGGCCGACGGCGAAACCTACGACGTCGTGTTCCGAGCCGACAATCCGGGTATCTGGATGGATCATTGCCACAACCTGCCGCATGCGACGGATGGCCTGGTCGCGCACCTCATGTACGAGGGTGTGACCGAACCGTTCCGGGTGGGCGGCGAAGCAGGCAACGCTCCCGAATGAACCTCCTGCGTCGGGTCCGACTCAGATCAGGCCGAGACCCTTGACGGCGTCCCGTTCTTCGGCGAGCTCGGCCACCGAGGCGTCGATCTTGCCGCGGGAGAAGTCGTCGATGTCAAGGCCCTGGACGATCTCCCAGGCACCGTTCGAGGAGGTCACCGGGAACCCGGAGATCAGCCCCGCCGGTACGCCATAGGATCCGTCGGACACGATCGCCGCGCTGACCCAGTCGTCGGCCGGGGTGCCCAGCACCCAGGAGTTCACGTGATCGATCGCGGCATTGGCCGCAGAGGCGGCAGATGACGCGCCACGGGCCTCGATGATCGCCGCGCCGCGCTTGGCGACAGTCGGAATGAAGGTGTCGCGCAGCCATTCCTGCTCGACCTGATCGGCAACTGGCTTGCCGCCGACCTTGGCGTGGAACAGGTCCGGGTACTGGGAGGCCGAGTGGTTGCCCCAGATGGTCATGTTGTGCACGTCGGAGACCGCAACGCCGAGCTTCTTCGCGACCTGGGTCAGCGCGCGGTTGTGGTCCAGGCGCATCATGGCGCTGAACCGGTCGGCGGGAACATCCGGTGCGTGGGTCTGGGCGATCAAGGCGTTGGTATTGGCCGGGTTTCCGACCACGAGCACCCGAACATCGTCCGCGGCAACGGCATTGATGGCCTCGCCCTGCGGCTTGAAGATGCCGCCGTTGGCCTGCAACAGGTCTGCGCGCTCCATCCCGGGGCCGCGGGGACGGGCGCCGACCAGCAAGGCGACCGAGGTGCCGTCAAAGGCCGCCCGTGGGTCGTCGCTGATGTCGATACCGGCCAGCAACGGGAAAGCGCAGTCGTCCAGCTCCATGGCGGTGCCTTCGGCCGCCTTCAGCGCCGGCGTGATCTCCAGCAGGCTCAGCCGGACGGGGGTGTCGGGTCCGAGCATTGCACCGGATGCGATGCGGAACAGCAGGGCGTAACCGATCTGGCCCGCCGCTCCCGTGATCGTGACCTTGACCGGCGCCTTGCTCATCTGCGATCTCCTCCTTGAGATGGTGCATGAAAGCCGTCAGGCGACGGCGATTGCGGATTGCCGGCCAGTTCGAACCGCAGTAGGCGGAAAATACAGCGGTTCGTGGCGACAGCGTCTTCGACGGACTCTAGCGAGCAATGTGCCACCCGATACCCGCACATCGTCCCCGTGTGGCCATCGTCTCAGGTTTGGTCAACGCCCGGGCAGGGCGGAGGCCGATTGCCGATCCAGCAACCACAGGGTCCGGGATCGACCTGTTGCGCCCGCCGCAGGCAGGTTCACCTCGTCCGCACCACCAAGGGCCGAGGCCACCGCGCCGGCCTTGCTCTCGGCGGCCGTGATGATCCACACCTCGTCGGCCCGCCGGATCGTCGGCAGCGTCAACGACACTCTGGTCGGCGGCGGCTTCGGGCAATCCCGCACCGCCACCACCGACCGGGTGTCGTAGACCGCCGGCGATTCCGGAAAGATCGACGCCACGTGTCCCTCGTCACCCATTCCGAGCATGATCAGATCGAGACCCGCACGCGCGTCGACAATGTCGCCGTACGCGGCGGCGGCAGCGTCGACATCGTCACCGAATTCGCCGTCCGAGGCGGCCATGGCGAACACGCTGGCCGGATCGACCGGAACATGGTCGAGCAGTGCTTCCCTTGCCTGCTTCTCGTTCCGCTCCGGATCCGAAGACGGCACGAAACGTTCATCCCCCCAGAAGATCTCGACGCGGCTCCAGTCGATGGCGTCGCGGGCCGCCGAGTCCTTCAGCTGGACCAGCAGCTTGATGCCGACCCCGCCACCCGTCAGCGCCACCGTCGGCACCCGGCCGGTCGACTGGATGTCGACCAGGAACGTGATCAGCCGGGCCGCCGTCGCGGCCGCGAGCAGGTCAGGCGTCTGGTAAATGACGACCTCGGGCTGACTCATGCCGACGCCGCGGGTGTGGCAGCGGCGCGCCGCCGCGGCGCCGGCTTTGCCGCAGCAGCAGAAGCACGGGGTTTGCGGGCCGGCTTGGCCTGCCCGTTGCCCGCTGCGGGCGACCCGCCGGCATCGAGTACGGGCGTCGGCGCTGGAATGCCGCTCGGCGACTCGCCATCGGTGACGGTCGGGGGATCGTCAACGGCAGCGGCCGCGGCGGCGATCTTCGTGCTGCGCTGCGCCTGGGTAGCTCGCGGCTTCCGGGTCGCCGGCTGTTTGACGGCCGACGACTTGGCCGCCGGCGCCTTGACTGCAGATGCCGGTGCCTTGGCATCCGCGGTTGCCGCCTGCTTCGCCACCAGCGCCATGCCCTTGGTCAGCACCTCGGCATAGACCTCGTCGGCGTCCAGGCGGCGCAGTTCCTCGGATAGGCAGTCCCGCAGCCCGCGCCGGGGGAGCGCGACGTGCCGCTCGGGCTGGTTGGCGACCTTCAGCTCAGCGGTGATCGTCTGCGGCCGGATCAGGCTGATGTCGCCACACCGGCGATTCAGGATGACCGAATGCAGCCCGGGACCTGATTTCGTCGGCGACTTGACCCGCTTCACCGGCACCTTCAGTGCGAGCGCCAGCCAGCCGGCGAGCAGATCTGCGGACGGCGAGTCGGCCGCGCCCGCGACCGTCGCGCCGGTGACCTTGTCATGCGGTGGCTGGTCCATGGTGGAGGCGAGCAGCCCCCGCCAGCGGGTGATCCTGGTCCAGGACAGATCCGTGTCGCCTGGTCGGTAGGAATCACGACGCTTGGCCATCTGCGCGTTCGGCCGCTTCGCGGAGGCGGCGTCGGTGATCCGCCGCTCACCGAGCATCCCGATCGGATCCTCTGCCGGGATCTCCGGCGCCTCGCCCGGCCACCACACCACAACTGGCGCGTCGGCCAGCAACAACGGCACGACGACCGAAGAGCCATGGTCGACGAGTGAGCCGTAGAGCCGGAGCACGACGACCTCACTGGCCCCGGCGTCGCCGCCAACCCGGATCTGCGCATCCAACCTGGGTGCGGCCCGCTTCGAGCCCCGGGCGACCACGATCACCCGGCAGGGGTGCTCGAACGACGCGGCGTTCGCGGCGGCGATCGGGTCCTCGGAGGCGGAGTCCTCGGTGACGATCACCAGCGTGAGGACCCGGCCCAACGCGATGGACCCGCCCTTCTCGCGGACGTCGACGAGCGCCTTGTTGATCTTGGAGGAATTCGTCGTCGGCAGGTCGATGATCACCGGTTGCTCCCCACGTCTTGGGTGGTCACGGTTGCGGTGGCCCAGTCTGCTGTGGTCGTGATGGCAACGGCGGTCGGGGCGAGAGTCATGGCCGCCGCCACTTGCGGCCGTCGCGGGCCATCATCGCGTCCGCGCTGGCCGGACCCCAGGATCCGGACGGGTACTGCTCCAGCTTGGCGCCTGTTCTGGCCCAATGCTTTTCGACCGGGTCGAGAATCTTCCAGGACAGCTCAACCTCTTCGTCCTGTGGGAACAACGACGGCTCGCCGAGCAGCACGTCCAGGATCAGCCGCTCGTACGCCTCCGGGGAGGCCTCGGTGAACGACTGCCCATAGGAGAAGTCCATCGACACATCGCGCACCTCCATCGCCGGGCCGGGCACCTTCGAGCCGAAGCGGATCGTCACACCCTCGTCCGGCTGCACCCGGATCACCAGCATGTTCGAGCCGAGTTCCTCGGTGTCGTTGTGCGAGAACGGCAGGTGCGGTGCGCGTTTGAACACCACCGCGATCTCCGAGACCCGCTTGCCCATTCGTTTCCCGGTTCGCAGATAGAACGGGACGCCGGCCCACCGTCGGGTCTGGACGAGAAGCTTGACCGCGGCATAGGTCTCGGTGGTCGACGTCTTGGAGATGCCGTCCTCTTCCAGGTACCCCAACACCTTGGCCCCGCCCTGCCAACCACCGGCGTACTGGCCACGGGCGGTGCCGGTGGTCAGATCCTTGGGCAACTGGACGGCGGACAACACCTTGACCTTCTCCCGGCGCAGGTCCTTCGGGTCGAACGCGACGGGTTCCTCCATCGCGGTCAACGCCATCAATTGCAGCAGGTGATTCTGAATGACGTCCCTGGCCGCCCCGATGCCGTCGTAATACCCGGCCCTACCGCCCACCCCGATGTCCTCGGCCTGGGTGATTTGGATGTGGTCGACGTAATTGTTGTTCCAGATCGGTTCGTACAGCTGGTTGGCGAACCGCAGCGCCAACAGGTTCTGCACGGTCTCCTTGCCGAGGTAGTGGTCGATCCGGAAAACGCTTTGCTCCGGAAAGACGTCGCCGACCAGCGCATTGAGCTCGACCGCTGATTTCAGGTCGTGCCCGAAGGGCTTTTCGATGACGACCCGGCGCCATTCCTCGGCATGCGGGTCGCACAGTCCCGACCGCTTCAACTGCTTGAGCACCACCGGGAACGCGCCTGGCGGAATCGAGAAGTAGAACGCGTGGTTGCCGCCGGTGCCGCGCACCCGATCGAGATCCGCCAGCGTTGCGGCCAGGGTGTCGAAGGCATCGTCATCGTCGAAGGCACCTTGAACGAACCGGAAACCTTCGGCGAGATGCCGCCAGACCTCCTCCGAGAACGGGGTTCTCGCATATTGCCGGACGGCGTCATGGACGACCTTGGCGAAATCCTCATTCGCCCAGTCCCGCCGGGCGAACCCGACAAGGGCGAACCCCGGCGGCAACAGGCCCCGATTCGCCAGGTCGTAGATCGCCGGCATCAACTTCTTCCGGGCGAGATCGCCGGTGACGCCGAAAATCACGATCCCGGACGGACCGGCGATCCTGGGCAGCCGCTTGTCGCGGGGATCCCGTAGTGGGTTGACTGCGATGGAAGCCATGAGAACCGTTGCTGCCCTTTCGCCGGGGGTGATGCCGAACTGCGCCGATCATGCGGTGCTGACTCGCTGAAGCGGGTGATCTCCCGTCCGATTCAGCATCGAATCGGCAGGTGCGCCGCTACTTCTTGGCGAGCTCCTGGCCGACCGATTCGAGGAGTTCGTTCCAGGCCTGGATGAACTTGTCGACGCCCTCGGTTTCCAGGACATGGAAGACGTCGGTGAGGTCGATGCCGAGGGCTTCGAGCGAGGAGAACACCGAGGAGGCCTGCGCGTAGGTGCCCTCGATGGTGTTGCCGCGGATGACGCCGTGGTCGCGAACCGCGTCGATGGTCTTCTCCGGAGCGGTGTTCACCGTGTTCGGCGCGACCAGTTCGACGACGTACCGGGTGTCGTCGTACTTCGGGTCCTTGACACCGGTGGACGCCCACAGCGGGCGCTGCGCGTTCGCGCCGGCCGCGGCCAGCGCGTCCCACCGGTCACCGGCGAAGGTCTGCTCGTACGCCTGGTAGGCCAGCCGGGCGTTGGCGATCGCCGCCTCGCCCTCGAGGGCGTCGGCTTCCGGGCTGCCGATGGCCTTGAGCCGCTTGTCGATCTCGGTGTCGACGCGGGAGACGAAGAACGACGCGACGGAGTGGATCTGCGGAGATGTCGTGGCCGCCCTCCTTGGCCTGCTCCAGGCCGTCGAGGTAGGCGTCCATCACGGCCTTGTACCGGTCGAGGGAGAAGATCAGCGTGACGTTGACGCTGATGCCCTCGGCGATGACGGCGGTGATCGCCGGCAGTCCGGCCAGGGTGGCCGGGATCTTGATCAGCAGGTTGGGCCGGTCGACGATCTTGGACAGTTCCTGGGCCTGCGCGATGGTGCCCGCGGTGTCGTGCGCGAGGCGGGGGTCGACCTCGATGGAGACCCGGCCGTCGACATGTCCGGAGGCCTCGAAGGTCGCGGTGAACAGGTCGCAGGCGTCCCGGACGTCGTCGGTGGTGACCTCGCGGACGGTGTCGTCGACGTCGGCGCCGCGGGCGGCGAGTTCGCCGATCTGCTTCTGGTAGGACGCGCCGTCCTTCAACGCGGCCTGGAAGATCGACGGGTTGGTGGTGACCCCGACGATGTTGCTGTTCGCGATCAGGTCCTTCAGGTTGCCGGACTGCAGGCGCTGCCGGGACAGGTCGTCCAGCCAGAGGGAGACCCCGGCGGCCGAGAGATCGGCCAGCGGGCTGTTGGTGGCGTGTGGCGTGGTCATGGTGTGACGTCCTTGCTGTGGGGGACGGCGGGTGCCGTCACGTGGTCGGGCCGGTGCTCGGGTGCTCGGTAGTTCAGTGCCCGCGGCCGAGGGGTGTCAGTCGTTCTGCGTGCCGGATTCGGTCGCCGTGCCGGTGTCGGCGCCGACGTGCTCCATGTGCGCGGTGTTCGGTGCGGTGCTGACGCTGGCCGGCTTCCCGGCCGCGGCGAGGGATTCCTTGGCGTGCGCGACGACGTTCTCGGGGTGAAGCCGAACTCCCGGAACAGGGTCGCGGCGTCGGCGGAGGCACCGTAGTGCTCCAACGAGACCGGGCGGCCGGCGGAGCCGAGCCAGCGCCACCACGGCTGGGCGATCCCGGCCTCGACGGACACCCGGGCGGTCACCGCGGCCGGCAGCACCGATTCGATGTACGCGGCGTCCTGGACCTCGAACCAGTCCAGGCACGGCACCGACACCACCCGGGTGCCGATGCCCTCGGCCTGCAACATTTCCCGGGCCTTGACGGCGATCTGCACCTCGGAGCCGGTGGCCAGCAGGATGACCTGCAGTTCACCATCGGCATCGGCCAGGACGTAGGCGCCCTTGGCGACGCCCTCGGCGGATGTGCCCTCCAGGGTGGGCACGTTCTGCCGGGTCAACGCCAGCCCGACCGGACCGGAGTGAACATCGGACTGCTTGTCCAGGGTGGCCTGCCAGGCGAAGGCGGTCTCGTTGCCGTCCGCCGGGCGGACGATCGCCAAACCGGGGATGGCCCGCAGCGCGGCGAGGTGCTCGACCGGCTGGTGGGTGGGGCCGTCCTCGCCGAGGCCGATCGAGTCGTGGGTCCAGACGTAGATCGCCGGGGCACCCATCACCGCGGCCAACCGGACCGCGCCGCGCATGTAATCGGAGAACTGCAGGAACGTCCCGCCGTACGCCCGGGTCGGGCCGTGCAGCACGATCCCGGTCAGGATCGCGCCCATCGCGTGCTCCCGGATCCCGAAATGCAGGGTCCGGCCGTACGGGGTGGCGTTCCAGTGCGACGTCTTCGCCGCGGCCGGGCCGAAGGAGTCGGCGCCCTTCATCGTGGTGTTGTTCGACTCCGCCAGGTCGGCCGACCCGCCCCACAGTTCGGGCAGCACCGGCGGCCAGCGCGTTCAGCACGGCGCCGGACGCGGCCCGGGTGGAGACCCCCTTCGGGTCGACCGGCCAGGACGGCAACGCGTCGGTCCACCCGTCGCGGCAGCTCCCGGGCGACTGCAGCCGGTCGAACAGCGCCTTGTTGTCCGGGTTCGCCGCCGCCCAGGCGTCGAAACCCTTCTGCCACTGCGGCCTTTGCGGCCTTGCCGCGGTCCAGGGCGAGCCGGGTGTGCTTGATGACGACGTCGTCGACCTCGAACGACTCGTCCGGGTCGAAGCCCAGGATCGTCTTGATCTTCGCCGATCTCCTCGGCACCCAGCGCGGACCCGTGCGACGCGCCGGTGTTCATCTTGGTCGGGCGCCGGGTAGGCGATGATCGTCCGCAGCTGGATGAACGACGGCCTGTCGGTGACCGCCTTTGCGGCCTCGATCGCTTCCAGGATGCCGATGACGTTCTCGCCGCCCTCGACCTCCTGCACATGCCAGCCGTAGGCCCGGTACCGGGCGGCGACGTCCTCGGACAGGGCGATGTTGGTGTCGTCCTCGATGCGAGATGTGGTTGTGGTCGTAGAACACGATCAGGTTGCCCGAGGCCCTGCCGGCCGGCGATCGAGGACGCCTCGGAGGTGACGCCCTCCTCGATGTCACCGTCGGAGGCGATCACATAGATGAAGTGGTCGAACGGCGACTCACCCGGGCGCGGCGTCCGGGTCGAACAGGCCGCGTTCCCGGCGGGAGGCCATCGCCATCCCGACCGCGGAGGACAGTCCCTGGCCCAGCGGGCCGGTCGTCATCTCCACACCCTTGGTGTGGTGGTACTCCGGGTGCCCCGGGGTCAGCGAACCCCAGGTCCGCAGCGCCTCCAGATCCTTGAGTTCCAGGCCGAACCCGGCCAGGTACAGCTGGATGTACAGGGTCAGCGACGAATGCCCGCAGGACAGCACGAACCGGTCCCGGCCCACCCACGTCGGGTCCGCCGGGTCGTGCCGCATCACCTTCTGGAACAGGCTGTACGCCAACGGCGCCAGGCTCATCGCGGTACCCGGGTGCCCGTTGCCGACCTTCTGCACCGCATCAGCGGCCAGCACCCGCGCCGTGTCCACCGCATCGACGGTCCAACTCCGACCAGTCGTCGGGAACATGCGCGGTGGTGAGTTCGGAGATCTCTTCGGTCGTGGTCACAGATGGCGACCTTCCTGGAGCGGGCGATCGCAGCAGCACACGCATCAATGCGATCGCGGGACGTGTCTGAAGTGGGGCATGCACCAGCGACGGCGCAGGTAAAGACTAGTACGGCAGGGGTTACGGGCTCATGCCGGACTGCGCACGGTAGACCCGACGCAGCTGTGAACTGGCGAGCGGGGTTGGCACGACACCGGCAACCGCGCGGCTGGGCGGGGCGGACCGGCATGGCCCGGATGCGCCACCTAGGATGGCCCGAGAGACGAACCCGGATGACGCCGCGGCGGCCATTGCAGGAGGAGTCTCTCGCCGCCAGCACAGTTGTTCCGCGGTCGTGCCCGGTCCAGCGCACTTGATCCTGAAGGAGTTTCGTGGAGGTCGCATCCCGGTCCGGTTCCACCGACGCCGGACCCCCGGATGCGAGCGGTGTCGGCGGAGTCGGTGCCGACCCGGCGACGCAGGATCTGCTCACCCATGGCGGGAAGAGCTCGCGCAACCGATCGGTGTTGTCCGCGCCGGATCGGCGCCTACGTCGCACTGACCAAACCGCGGATCATCGAACTGCTGCTGATCACCACCATTCCGGCGATGTTCGCCGCGCAGCGCGAGGTACCGGCGCTGACCCTGGTGCTGGCCACTCTGGTCGGCGGCACGTTGGCAGCCGGCAGCGCGAACGCGCTCAACTGCGTGGTCGACGCCGACATCGACGCGCTGATGCGCCGCACCCGGTCGAGGCCGCTTGCCCGGCACACGGTCACGCCGCGCGCTGCCTTGGTCTTCGGGGTGATCCTCGGGATCCTGGCTGCGGCCGAACTGTGGTTGACGACGACCTGGCAGGCGTCCGTGCTGGCCGTCGTCGCCATCCTGTTCTACGTCTTCGTCTACTCCATGTGGCTCAAGCGCCGCACGTCCCAGAACATCGTCTGGGGCGGCCTCGCCGGCTGCATGCCGGTGATCATCGGCTGGTCCGCGGTGACCGGCACCATCGGCTGGCCGGCCTGGGTCTTCTTCGGGGTGATCTTCTTCTGGACGCCGCCGCACACCTGGGCGCTGGCGATGCGGTACCGGGAGGACTACAAAGCCGCCGGCGTGCCGATGCTGCCGGTGGTGGCGACCGAGCGCGAGGTCGTCCGGCAGATCGTGCTCTACAGCTGGGCGATGGTGGCCTGCTCGCTGCTGCTGGTGCCGGCGTCGTCCTGGATCTATGCGGCGGTTGCGGTGCCGCTCGGCCTGTGGTTCCTGGCGATGGCACATCTGCTGCACATGCGGGTACTGCGCGGCGCCGCGGCCAAACCGATGACGCTGTTCCACATCTCGAACCTGTACCTGACGGGCATCTCGGTGGCCTGGGCCGTCGATTCCGTCGTCGGGCTGCCGGTCCTCGGCTGGCCGTGGTGAGCGACTCCAGCGGTGATGGACGCCGCGTCGAAGGCGAACCCGGCGCTGCCGGGCTGACCGGGTCGGACGCTGCGCAGGTCGGCCGGCTCCGTGATTTCCTGGCCGGTCATGACGGCAAAGGCGTCGCGGTGATCAACTATCTGGGCCGGGTCGGCGCCCGGATCGTCGTCGTCGCCGACGACGGGGCGTTCGGTGACGCGGTGGCATCCAGCGTCGCTACGGCCACCGAGATCTGTTCCCAGGCTGGCATTCCCGTCGCGGACGGCTGGAACCGCGAGCTGTCCGCAAAGATCACCCCCAGCCCCGAGGACCGGCAACGGATGGCCGGTACGGGTCGCTGAAGCGCTGGCATCAGGGCCGCGTGCATCAGTGATGCACTGCATCATCGAGGCGAATCCTGGCCTATATGCGTACCACCGTCGACCTTCCGGAGGATGTCCTCGAGCGAGTGCGGGACATCGCAGCTGATCGGCGAACGTCGGTGAGCAAGATCATCGCCGAGGTCGTCTCCACAGCCATGAGGCCGGTCGAAACCATCCCGGGGCAACGAATTTCAGTGGATCCTTCCACCGGTCTGAAAATACTCAGTCTCGGTCGAACGGTGACCAGTGAGGAAGTTCGCCGAGCGATGGACGACGAGTGACGGTCCTGATGGATGGCAACGTCCTCATCGCAGTGACACTGAGCGAGCACTCCCACCACACCCCGGCCCTGCGATGGCTGGCCAGTTGCGTCGAGTCGTTCGCCACGACGCCCATCACGCAGGGAACACTCCTTCGTACGATGATCCGCCTCGGCGCGAGTTCGAACGAGGCAATCGAGTTACTGGAGCAACTCACCGCGTCCCGGCTGCACGAGTTCTGGGCAGACGATCTGCCGTATTCGCGGCAGATCCTGGAGCAGGTCAGTGATCATGCGGCAGTCACGGACGCTTACCTGGCGTCACTGGCCAGGATTCACGGCGGACGGGTGGCGACCCTGGACAGGCGTTTTGCTGCACTGTATCCGGACGTTGTCGACGCGATCGAAACACAGTAAATCCGATGCACGTGGGGTTGAACTCTCGCTTGCCGGGTGCTGCGGTCCCCGTGGAGCGGGAGACGAACTGCTTGCGCGGCGGTTCGGTGTGGGGTGTGACCGACGTCTTTGGACCATCCCGTCCGGCTCGCCGAACAGAAATTCTCACGACAACGTGAATTGTCGTTGACAACGTGCGTTGTCACGTGGCAAGGTCTGTGACGTGGAACTCAACGAGATGTACGACTACATCGCAACCTTGCTGGCCGACGCTGCCGCGCAACCCGCGGCCTCGGACAACGAGCTCGAGTTCGAGCTGGCGAAGATCCGGCTCATCTCACAGGCCCGGGTGGTCCTCGACATCATCGAGGCCCAGTCGGTGCACACCCTGAGGTCGTCGTTGCCGCAGCCCAGCTACGGCGACATCGGGGACGCACAGGGGATCAGCAAGCAGGCCAGCCGGATCCGGCACACCAAGCTGGAGCAGGTGCTGCGCGTCCATCAGATGGACGGCCGGCGGCACAGTTTCTCCAAAGCCGTTGTCAGCAGCAAACATCGCCGCGCGGCTGCGCCCGTTCGGCAAGCCCGCCGACGCTCTGAAGAGAGCTGACCGGCACCCACCCGCACCACCAGGCAACGCGTTCACCGGCTCACCGTGATCGCGCGATGGCGGCTACCCACATCAGGGTGCGCCGCTGCGAACCACCACCTCCCGTTCACCGCAGTACGACCACGAAAGGGTCACCTGTCATGTCCAACCCGAAGCTCGTCAACGATCACACCCCGGCCTTCTTCACCGCCGCCGTCGCCTTCCTGATCGCGACCGGCGTCTGGAACATCGCCAACATCTGGCTGCTCGACATCTCCGTGCAGGAGCGCTACACGATCGGCATGGGCATCCTCTGCGCGATGTTCGCCACCGTCGTTGTCTCGAAGGTCGTCCGGGACAAGGAGGAGGCGCGCTCGCTGGTCAACGAGGTTCGGCAGGCCCGCTACGAGGAGGTCCTGGCCAAGGCGCCGGCGCCCGGACTCGGCCAGGTCTGAGACCAACAAACCCCGTGCCAAGTACCGACCGGAGGGACTGATGAAGATGCACCAACCCGTGCAGTCGCCCGGTTCCCGTCCCGGGCCCCGAGCCCGAGCGTCGAAGTCCCTGACGGTGGTGGATCTGTGGTCCGCCACCGCAGGGCGGCGGATCGAGACCCATCGGGCGAACCGTCGTCGCGCGGTGTACGTCTACCGCACGCCGACGGTCGACGTGACAGCGGACGTCGAGCCAGGCGGTCCAAGGCACGCTGCGGCCCGGCTGTCCCGGCTGCGCACCCGTCAGCCGTTCAATCCGGTTGGCGGAACGGTGTTGCGGCCGGTTGCGGATGCCACCAACACCTTGAGCATCCTGCGCGAAATCCTGCGGGGGCCGCGCTGATGACGCTCTACGCCGTGGCCGGTGACACCCTGCCGATCCCGACCACTCGGCCGGTCATCATCCGGGCGCCCCACGTTCCGTCTTGGTCGACGGACCGGGACATCGGGGTGCGCCGGACGGCAACGGCGGATCTCCCGCCGGCGGACGTCACGGCGGTCATGCTGTCTCGGGCGCTGATCGAGGTGTTGGCCGGACGCCGCTCCTCACAGCAGTTGTGCGTTCATTGCGACCCACATGTCTTTGCCGGACTGGCGCCGCACATCCCGTCAGTTGCGCACGCGCTGCCGCGATTGCAGACCGTCCGGGTGTGTGAGCCGGCCGACGGAGTTGCAGAGGTATGCGCGGTGTTCCGCCGCGCCGACCGGGCGCGGGCCTTGGCCTTCCGGCTGGAAGGACTGGACGGACGGTGGCGGATCACCGTTCTGCAGGTCGGCTGACGAAGCCGCTCGCACGAGCAAAGCCTGTTCAATTGCACGCCAAAGGGCTACCCTCCGTGATATCTGGGGGAGTGGCGAGGCGGGATATTCCCTTCCAGCACGAATGGGGCAATCCCGCGCCGGGTTCAGGGTTACGCTCCGCTGCATTCTTTGTGGTGACGACGAGGGTGAGGCGAGCGGCTTGACAACGTTGCGACGGTCGATCGGCCGGTTGACGGGTCTGGGACTGACGGTCGGTCTGGTCGCCGCGGGGTTGAGCGTCGGACCGGTTGCCGCCGTGGAGCCCCGAGCGGATTGTCAGCAGCGGCCGTGCGGTCAGCGGCGAGCGCGTCGAGTGCTGCGAGCCGAGTAGCGGTCCAACAGGCCGCCGCCCAGGCCGCGGCCGTGGCGCCAGCCGTCCCGCAGTACGACCACGTGATGGTAGTCATCATGGAAAACCACTCGGCCGACAACATCCTGGCGAACCCGGCCGCCCCGTACATCAATTCGCTCGCCGCAACCGGCGCCTCCATGACCCAGTCCTACGGCGTCACCCACCCGAGCCAGCCCAACTACCTCGCCCTGTTCTCCGGTTCCACCCAGGGCGTCGTCGACGATTCCTGCCTCGGCACCTTCCCGGCCGACAATCTCGGTGCCCAACTGTTCGCCGCCGGACAAGACCTTCGTCGGTTACTCGGAGTCGATGCCCAGCGCCGGATTCACCGGTTGCGGCAGCACCACCTACGCCCGCAAGCACAATCCGTGGGTCGACTTCAGCAACGTTCCGGCGTCGTCGAACCAGCCGCTGACCAGTCTGCCGGCCGACTGGGCGAACCTGCCGACGGTGTCGATCGTCGTGCCCAACCTGCATCAACGACATGCATGACGGCACCATCGCGCAGGGCGACACCTGGCTGCAGACCATGTTCGACGGGTACCTGCAGTGGGCCAAGCAGCAACAACAGCCTGCTGATCCTGACCTAGGACGAGGACGACAACCACGCCGGCAACCGCATCCCGACGATCTTCGCCGGCGCCGGCGTGCGGACCGGCGCAGTATCCCGAGCGGATCACCCACTACAACGTGCTGCGCACCCTGCAGGACATGTACGGCCTGCCACCGTTGGCCAACAGCGTCACCGCGGGCGCCGTGGTCGACGTGTGGACCAGTTCGCCGCCGAACACGCCGCCGGTTGCCGCGATCAGCGGCTCCTGCACCCAGCTGGTGTGCTCTGTCAACGGCTCCACCTCGACCGATTCGGACGGCTCGATCGCGACCTACACGTGGGATTGGGGCGACGGCGCCACCGCCTCCGGTGTCACCGCCAGCCACACCTTCGGCACCCCGGGCGCCAAGACCATCACCCTGATGGTCACCGACAATCTGGGCAGCACGAACACCACCTCGACCGTGATCACCTCCACCGGTCCGGTGTCCAGTCAGCCATTCGCGGCCGACGCTTTCGCCCGCACCAGGCTGACCGGCTGGGGGCCGGCCGACGTGGGCGGCAACTGGGCGATCACCACGACCGCCAACTCCTCGGTCGGTGCCGGCGTCGGCAACCTGATAGTCGGACTCGGCCAGACCAACACGGCCCTGCTCCCGGCGGTCAGCAGCAGCGACAGCGACCTGCAGACCACGTTCTCGGTGGACAAGGTGCCGACCGGGGGCGGGATCTACCTCGGGTTCATCGGCCGGCGAGCCGGCACCAACCTCGACTACGTGCGGCCGGGTGATGATCCGATCGGACGCGCAGGTCGGGCTCCTGCTCATCGGGGCGGCGGGTGCGACGCTCAAGGGGCAGATCATCATCCCCGGCGTGACGACCGCCAACGCCTCCCCGATCAAGGTCCGGGTGCAGGTCACCGGGACCTCGCCGACCACCATCCGGGCCAAGGTCTGGCAGGCCAGCGGCACCGAACCGACGGCCTGGCAGCAGAGCATCACCGACTCGGCCGCCGGGATGCAGGCGCCGGGTTCGGTCGGGATCAGCCCGTACCTGTCCAGCAGTTCCACCGTCACGCCGGTGACCTTGAAGTTCTCGAACTTCTCGGTACGGCCGGCCAATCAGAACCCCACCGCCGCGTTCACCGGTTCCTGTACCCAGCTGACCTGCACCGTGGACGGCACCGGTTCGTCCGATCCGGACGGCGCCATCTCGGCCTACTCCTGGAACTGGGGTGAAGGCGCACCCGGCACCGGTATCACCGCCTCGCACTCCTATGCGGCCGCCGGTTCGAAGACGGTCACGCTGACCGTCACCGACGACCGTGGCGCGATCTCGACGGTTTCGCACGTGCTCACCCCGGTGGCGCCGGCCAACCAGCCGCCGACGGCGGCCTTCACGACGCAATGCACCAACCTGAGCTGTTCCGCGGACGCTGCCGGGTCGTCGGATCCGGACGGGACGGTCGCGGGATACAGCTGGAACTGGGGTGATGGCGCCGTGGGTACGGGGGTCTCGCCGACTCCGCATGTGTACGCGGCGGCGGGCACCTACACCGTGACCCTGATCGCCACCGACAACACCGGCGCCACCGGCACCGTCAGCCATGACGTCGTCGTCACTGCGCCGGCAACCTCCCCGCCGGTCGCGTCGTTCACCGTTTCCTGCACCGTGCTGACATGCTCGACGGACGCCGGTGCGTCGACCGATCCGGACGGCACCATCGCCCTGTACGGGTGGACCTGGGGTGACGGCCTCACGACGCCGGGGACGGCCGCGGCCACCAACAACCACGTGTACGTCAACGGCGGCAGCTACGTCATCACGCTGACGGTGACGGACAACGCGGGTGCGACAGCCAGCACGACGCGGACCGTCACCGTGGCGCCGCCGGCGAATCAGTCGCCCATCGCGGCCGCCACGGGCTCGTGCACTGCGTTGACCTGCTCGGTGACCGCCGCCGGCTCGAAGTGATCCGGACGGGACCATCCAGGGCTACTCCTGGAATTGGGGCGACAACACCGCCGCAGGCACCGGGGCCACCACCAGCCACCCCTACGCCGCGGCGGGCCCCAAGACGGTGACCCTGACGGTCACCGACAACCAGGGCGGCACCGCCAGCACGACGTTCGTGCTCAACCCGACCGCGCCCGTCGGCGGTCCGTTCGCCGTTGACGCGTTCAATCGCACCAGATCGTCCGGCTGGGGCACCGCCGACGTCGGCGGCGCCTGGACGGTGGGCGGTACGGCCACCCGCTACCCGGTCAGCCCCGGCACAGCCTCGATGATTGTCCCTGCGGGACAGACCCTTTCGGCGGCGCTGGCCGCGGTGTCCAGCTCGGACAGCGACATCAAGATGACGTTGTCCTCCGACAAGCTGGCCACCGGCAACGGGGTGTACGTCACCGTGGTCGGCCGCCGGGTCGGGACCAACCTGGAGTATCAGGCCAGGGTCCGGCTGCGGGCCGACGGTACCGTCGCGATCGGCCTCGGCGCGCTCACCGGCACCAGCACCGCGGTCACCCTGCGGCCGACGTGATCCCGAGCGGGGTGTCTGTCGCCGCCGGCGGCCGGATCTTCGTGCGGGTGCAGGTCACCGGGACCGCGCCGACCACCTTCCGGATGAAGGTCTGGAACGTCGGAGCCACCGAGCCGGCGGCCTGGCAGCTCACCACCACCGACGCCACCGCCGCGCTGCAGAGCGCCGGCTCGATCGCCCTGACCGACTACCTGTCCAGCGGGTCGACGGTCACTCCGGTGACGCTGAAGGTGTCGGACTTCTCCGCGCGGCCGGTCAGCGGCAACTGAGGGCCCGCGGCCTGGCCTCGCGTGCGGGTGGCCAGTACGACGCCGGCCGCAGCGGCGGTGAGCAGCACCGCGCCGAGCACGTGCGCGACCACCAGCGCCTCTGGGACACCCGTGGCGTACTGAACCAACCCGATCAGGCCCTGCGCTGCCGTCACCGCGATGAGCAGGTACGCCCTGGTCATCAGCTTCCGCGGTGCCCGGACGGCCAGGAAGCCGACGGTCATGGCGACCAGCAAACCCAGGAACAGAAACATCAGGTCCGCATGGATCTGCGCGAGCGCCCGCACCGGCAGATCGAGCCGGGGCGTCTCGTCATCTCCGCCGTGTGGACCGGCCGCGGTCACCAGGGTGCCGGCAACGCAGAGCGCGACCAGGACGCCGAGGGTGGCCCAGCTCAGCAGCTGCAGCGGCCTGGGGACGACCAGCACCGGCGGATCGTCGGTCTCGCCCAGCCGGACGAGCACGACGATGGACACGAACAGCAGCACCAGGGAGACCAGCAGGTGGGGCGCCACGGTCCACCAGGCCAGCCCGGCGAGCACGACGATGCCGCCCCAGATGGCCTGGAACAACACTCCGGCCGGTAGCACGGCGGCGAGCAGCACCACCGATCGACGACGTGGTTTGGCCAGCCAGACCAGCAAGAATGTGCCGAGGGACGCGATCAGCACCACGCTGGTCAGGGTGCGGTTGCCGAACTCGATGGCCGAATGGAACGCGGAGAGATCGGATCGGCTGACCGGCACCAGCGAGCCCGACACGCACTCGGGCCAGGTCGGGCAGCCGAGACCGGAGCCGGTGACCCGGACGGTCGCGCCGGTGACGGCAATCAATCCGTTGGTGATCACGGCAGCCCAGGCGAACGCCCGTTGCAGTCGCAGGGACGGGGCGCGTCGCCACCACACGGGCCGGTTGACGGGTGTGGTGCCGGTGGGGGAGGTCGTTATTGCCATCGAAACCACCGTACGGTGGCTGCCCAGCCGATGACGACCCAGGCCAGCAGGACACCGATCGCCAGCGGAGGTGGCGCCACGCCGTCCTGCAGGATCGCCCGCATTGCCTGCGACATGGCTCCGGGCGGGGTCAATTCGCCGATCGACCGCAGTGCGGTCGACGACTGGTTCAACGGCACGATCACCCCGCCGACCAGCACGAACACCAGCCACATCAGGTTCGCGACGGCCAACACCGCCTCGGCTCGCAGGGTGCCCCCCAGCAGCAGGGCGAGACCGATGAACGCAGCCGTGCCGAGCAGGGTGATCACCAGCACCCAGAACGCCGACAGGAACAGCGACAGCTGTTGCGGTGCAACGCCTTGCGGGCGCCAGCCGAGCAGCACGGCGACCAGCCCGAGAATGACGAACTGCCCGGCGATGACGGCCAGCGTGGCCGCGCATTTTCCGGCGATCAGTTGGGTCCGCCCGACGCCGGCGGCGGCCAGCCGTTTGAGCACCCCGTAGCGCCGGTCGAACCCGGTGGTGATGGCCTGCGAGGTGAAGGCGGACGACATCACCGCCAGCACGAGGACTCCGGACAGCACCGCGTTGACGCGTGGTTCCGGCAGGCTGACGACGCTGATCAGGGTGCCGCCGATCAGCGCGAGCAGCGGGATCACCAGCGCCAGCAGTAACTGCTCGCCGTTGCGCAGGGTCAACCGCAGTTCGAGGCCGGCGGTCGCCGTGATGCGCTTGCCGGCAGGCGACGGCCGCGGGTCGGGCGCGAAGGTGCCGGTCGCGAACTGCCGCAGGGCCTTCGTTGCCGGACTCGGGCCGGGTGGACCGGCGGGTCCTGTTGGCTCTGTTGGTTCTGTCGGTTCTGCCGGCAGTACTGGTGGCGATGTCACGTTCTGATCTCCCGGCCGGTCAATTCAAGGAAAACGTCGTCCAGTGACCGCCGACCGACCTGCAGGTCCCCGGGCATCACCCCGACCCTGGCGCAGAACGAGGTCACGGTGGCGACTGTCGACGGCACGATGTCTCCTTCCACCAGATACCGGCCCAGCGAAATCTCCTGCACCGCATAGCCGTCCGGCAGTGCCAGGCGGAGCAACTCGATATCCAGCCCGGAGGCCGCGGAGAACCTGAGCTGCCCGTGCGCACCGCCGGTGAGCTCGGCGGGGGAGCCGTCGGCGACGACCCGGCCGTGATCGATGATCACCACCCGATCGGCGAGCAGTTCCGCCTCGTCCAGCAGGTGGGTGGTCAGCAGGATCGACACACCGTCAGACCTGGCTGCCCGCAACAGATCCCACACCAGGTGCCGGGCCTGCGGGTCCATCCCGGCCGTCGGCTCGTCCAGGAACAGCAACTCGGGACGGCCGACCAACGCCATGGCCAGGCTCAGCCGTTGCACCTGGCCGCCGGACAGCCGGCGGACCGGTGTCCGCGCCGACTCGGCGAGACCGAGGACGTCCAACAGCCAGGCCGGGTCCATCGGCCGGGCCGAGCAGCGGGCGATCACCTCGAGCATCTCGCCGGTGCGGGCGGCGGCATGCGAACCACCGGCCTGCAGCATGACGCCGATACGCGGCCGCAGCGCGGCGCTCTGCCGCCAGGAATCGAGGCCGAGCACGGTGACCGTCGCCGGAGTCGGGGCGGGCAAAGCCGGTACAGACATCCAGGGTGGTGGTCTTGCCGGCGCCGTTCGGGCCGAGCAGCGCGACCAGCGCACCGCGCGGGACGGTGAACGACAAACCGTCAACGGCGCGCACCGACCCGTACGGCCTGACCAGGCCGTTCACGACCATCGCCGCGTCGGCCGCGGTCCTGGTCGGCGGTCGGGGATTGCACGGGGTGGTCACAACGACCGAGGATAGGCGGCTGCGTCGGCGGTCCCCGGCATCGTCGACTGTGTCCTTGCTTTCAGCGGCACCAGCGGGGGCGGCACTGGCGACGGGATCGGCGGGGATGTCCGGGTTCGGTGGGTGGGTGACCGGTAGTCCGAGGCGCCGCAGCAGGTAGTAGGCGGCGCCGACGACGATGGCCGCCACCACCACCGCCTGCACGATGACGTACACCGGGATGGTCGCGCCGTTCGGCATGATCGTCACCGAGAACAGCACCGTCAGCCAGATCGTGGCCTTGCGGTAGCGTGGGATCCGCGGTCGACGCGGCCAGCGGCAGCGCCGCCCAGAGCAGATACCAGGGCTGGATCACCGGCGCCAGCAGGACGAACGCCATCATGGCCATCCCGAGGCCCAGCACCGGGTTGATCCGCCGCTGCCAGCACTGCCACATGATGGCCAGCGCGACCATGGAGCCGATCAGCGTGCCGACCGGTTGCATGACGTCCAACGCGGCCTGGGTGTGGTCACCGAGGCCCAGCAGCAGGCCGGCCTGCCCGGCACCGACGCCCAGCGTGGTGGACAACGAGAGGAACGACCGCACCGTGCCGGGCGCGCCGAGCGCCGCCAGCCAGCCGAATCCGACCCCGGCAAACCAGGTGAACGACGGCGAAGGTGACGGCCGCGACCAGCGCCAACCTGGACGCCGCAGCGCAGCAGATCCCGCCATCGGCCGCCGGCCCGCAACGCCAGCATGATCACCAGGAAGGCCAGCGCCATCCCCGCTGTCGCCTTGATGCCGACGCCGAGGGTGATCACCACGACGCCGAACGACCAGCGACCACTCCCAGGCGATGACCATGCCGGCCAGCATCGCGCCCGAGCATCAGCGCCTCGTTGTGGCCGCCGCCGATGAGGTGGAACAGCACCAGCGGGTTCAGCGCGCCCGAGCCACAGCGCGGCGACCGGGTCGAACCCGCAGATCCGGGCCAACCGGGGCAGCGCCCAGACGATCATCGCGACGCCGACCAGCTCGACCAGTCGCTGCAGCAGCGTGCCGACGATGACGTTGTGGCCGGCCACCGTGACGATCGCCTTGGCGATCAGCAGATACACCGGGCCGTACGGGCTGGCGGTGTGCTGCCACCGCACGTCCACCTGATGCGCGTACGGCGTCGGAGTCGCCGAGGGTGTCGTACGGGCCGGAATCGTAGGGATTGAAGCCCTCCCGCATCATCGAGCCGATGGCCAGGTAGGAGTACACGTCGCGGGAGAACAACGGCGGGGTGACGAGCAGCGGTACCGCCCACATCGCCAGGGTGTGGCTGAGTTGGCTGCGGGACAGCCGGCGCACCCGACCCGGTGCGGCCAGCCGGCCGATCAGCACCCAACACAACACGATCAGCCCGATGCCGGCGTACGAACAGGCCAACGCCGCCGGGCCGATCCTGGACAGCAGGCCGATCACCCGCAGTCCGTCGACCGGATTGGGAATCGGAGTGGCCGCACCGTAGGACGAGCCGCTGCCCAGCATCAGCAACAGGGCGCCGACGGTGCCCCAGCGGCGCAGCCGACCCAGCTGACTGCGCTCGACCGGGTTCAACGGCTCCGCGACGACGAGCTCCGCCGGAGGATGACAGCTGACGCACCGTCAGGGCGTCATCCACTGGCGGTCACCAGCGGTGCTGACCAGTCCGTCGTCACCGGTCCAGTGTAGGAGTGCACTGTGCCGCCGGCGGCCCTCCGTCGTCGGGTTCGACGATGAACGATCGGCACCGACACGGCCTGATTTACGCTCGACACCGAGCGGGCGGAATGCCGACCGGCCCGTCGCTGATCGAAGGGCGGGTCATGGCTCAGCCGACCGGAACTGTCGAGGACTACATCCGCGGATATCCGATGGACATCCAGGACATTCTTTCCGGAACTCCAGCGCAGGATCGGGGCGATCGTTCCCGATGTCGGCGAGAAGATCAGCTACCAGATGCCCACCGTCACGATGTCCGGCGAGGCCCTGTTGTATTACGCCGCATGGAAACAGCACATCGGGATGTACCCGATCCCGCCGGCGGAACCTGAGTTGGAGGCACAGATCGCCCCCTACCGGGCGGCGAAGGACACGGTGAGATTCCCCTATAAGAAACCGATTCCGTACGACTTGATCGACGCCATGGTCGCAATGCTCGTCAGTCGACGCCTGACCAGCGCAAACGACTCGCAGAACGGGTGAAAGCCCACAGCCCGCAGGCCGAATCGGTGCCCGTTCCCGGTGTTGGTTAGCCTCCCCTGCGTGTCGGGCGCCACACCGCGCCCGGCTGACGATCTTTGATCTCTGCGCGGAAAAAGGTCACACTGGTGTTGTGAAAACATCTGCCGTCTCCGAGCGTGCGCAGGAGACCCCTTCCGGGGCCCTGCCGGTCGGGACCGTGGATGTCCAGGGACGGGCAGCAACGGAACGCACGGCGTCAGATCGAACTGAGGGTCGCACCCGAGCCGCGGTCGTTGATCTGCTGCTGGCCGACGGACCACTGACCACCGCCGACCTGGCGCAGCAACTGGGCATCTCACCGGCAGCCGTCCGGCGTCATCTCGATCAACTCATCGCCGAGGGGGCCGTCAGCTTTCGGGAGGCACCGGTGCTGGGCCAGCGGGGCAGGGGTCGCCCCGCGCGTTCCTACCTGCTCACCGACATCGGCCGCTCGCGGTTGCCACACTCCTACGACGAACTCGCCGTGCAGGCGTTGGACTATCTGGCCGAGGCGGTCGGTCCGTCCGCCGTCGGGGATTTCGCCAGGCGCCGGGCCGAAGCGGTGGTCGCTCCGTACCGTGCCGAACTCGCGGCCGCGACCGACGTGGCCGGCCGGGCCACCATCCTGGCGCGGGCGCTGACGGGTTCGGGATTTTCCGCGTCGCTGCATCAGGTGGGGGTCGGGCAGCAGCTGTGCCAGCATCACTGCCCGGTCGGCCACGTCGCGACCAAATACCCGCAGCTCTGTGAAGAAGAGATGGCCGTCTTCACTCGCGAGCTGGGCACGTACGCCCAGCGACTGGCGACCATCGCCAACGGTGACGCGGTCTGCACGACGTTCATCCCGATCAGCAACGTTGCGATCAAAGCCGGTTCGCCCAGCGTCACAACAGTCCGGCCGGCCGAGAAACACCGGCTCGACAAACACCATCTCGCCGAACATCCCGCGCCATCACCGAAATCGCTCAGCTAACCGCAGGACTGCACTACCGCCGCAGTGCCCGTGCAGGTGGATACTCCCGCCCGCCCGACCAAGAGCCACTGGAAGGACCCTCGTTTCATGACGACAACTCAGGACCACGCCAGCACCACCGATGCCAGCAGTGTCGACAGCAGCAGCGACCTCGCCGCCGCAGCCGCGTCGGTGTTGGCACCGCCGGTGCCGGCCGAGATCAGCCAGTCACTGATCGACCAGGCCGCGACGATCGACACCCTCGGTCGTTACGCGTTCGGCTGGTCGGACAGTGACAAAGCCGGTGCGTCCGCGCGCCGCGGGGTTGACGAGGACGTCGTCCGGGACATCTCGGACAAGAAGAGCGAGCCGCAGTGGATGCTCGAGCGCCGGCTGAAGGCGCTCAAGCTTTTCGAGCGCCAGCCGATGCCGACCTGGGGTGCCGACCTGTCCGGCATCCACTTCGACACCATCAAGTACTTCGTCCGGTCCACCGAGAAGCAGGCCCAGACCTGGGAAGACCTGCCCGATGACATCAAGAACACCTACGACCGGCTGGGCATCCCGGAGGCGGAGAAGCAACGGCTCGTCGGCGGCGTCGCCGCGCAGTACGAGTCCGAGGTCGTCTACCACCAGATCCAGGAGGACCTGGAGCGGCAGGGCGTCATCTTCCTGGACACCGACTCCGGCCTGCGTGAGCACCCGGAGATCTTCGAGAAGTACTTCGGCTCCGTCATTCCGGCCGGTGACAACAAGTTCTCCGCGCTGAACGCCGCGGTCTGGTCGGGCGGCTCGTTCGTCTACGTCCCGCCGGGCGTGCACGTCGAGATCCCGCTGCAGGCCTACTTCCGGATCAACACCGAGAACATGGGCCAGTTCGAGCGGACGCTGATCATCGTCGACGAGGGCGCTTACGTGCACTACGTCGAGGGCTGCACCGCGCCGATCTACAAGTCCGACTCGCTGCACTCCGCGGTCGTCGAGATCATCGTGAAGAAGGGTGGCCGCTGCCGTTACACGACCATCCAGAACTGGTCGAACAACGTCTACAACCTGGTCACGAAGCGGGCCAAGGCCGAGGCCGGCGCCACCATGGAGTGGGTCGACGGCAACATCGGATCCAAGGTCACCATGAAGTACCCGTCGGTCTGGTTGATGGGCGAGCACGCCAAGGGTGAGGTGCTCTCCATCGCGTTCGCCGGCGAGGGTCAGCACCAGGACACCGGCGCGAAGATGCTGCACCTCGCGCCGCACACGTCCTCGAACATCATCTCGAAGTCGGTCTCCCGTGGCGGCGGCCGGACGTCCTACCGCGGTCTGGTGCAGGTCAACCCCGGCAACCATCACAGCCGTTCAACTGTCAAATGCGACGCCCTGCTGGTGGACACCATCTCCCGGTCGGACACCTACCCGTACGTCGACGTCCGTGAGGACGACGTGTCGATGGGCCACGAGGCGACCGTCTCCCGGGTCAGCGAGGAGCAGCTGTTCTATCTGATGAGCCGCGGCCTCACCGAGGACGAGGCGATGGCGATGATCGTCCGCGGGTTCGTCGAGCCGATCGCCCGGGAACTGCCGATGGAGTACGCGCTCGAGTTGAACCGGCTGATCGAACTGCAGATGGAAGGCGCGGTCGGCTAGTTCTGCGCCGCTCTCGCCCCCATTGCCCCCCAGAAGACATAGGACTGAAAAGACGTGACAGCAGTAGTTGAGACAAGCCCGGCCCAGCACGGGCTGGCCGGCCACTCCCATATCGGCGGCCGGTCCATCCCCGCGCAGCTGGACTCGCACCTGCACGGTTCCGGGTCGGCGAACCTGCTCGACCACCCGGCACCGTCTGGTCGTGAGGAGAACTGGCGCTTCACCCCGATGCGCAGGACGCGCGGACTGGCCGAGGACGCGCCCTTTCAGGGCGTCTTCGGCGAGGACACCGACACCACCGTGCAGGCCCCGGACAACGTCATCGTTCGGCGGGTCAGCGGTGACGAGGCCGCGGCGCTGAAGGGTCTGGCGGGTCTGCCGACCGATCGGCCGTCGGCGCGGGCCTGGGCCGCCAGCACCTCGGTGCTGCTCATCGACATCCCGGCGCAGGCGCAGGTGACCCAGCCCGTCGTCATCACCTTCGTCGGCACCGATGTCGAGAAGGCGTCGGCCGGGCATGTCGTCATCCGGGTCGGCGCCCACGCCAGCGCCCAGGTGGCCATGGTGCACGAGGGCAGCGCAACGCTGGCCGACAACATCGAGATCGTCGTCGGCGACGGCGCGAAGCTCGAATTCGCCTCGATGGAGGAATGGGCCGGCGACGCCGTTCACCTGTCCCACCACCACCTCCGGGTCGGCCGGGACGCCACCCTGAAGCACACCGCCCTGACCTTCGGCGGTGACCTGGTCCGAGTGGTCGGCACGGTGACCTATGACGGACCCGGCGGCGACGCTGAGCTCACCGGCCTGTACTTCGCCGACGCCGGCCAGCACCTCGAGCACCGGCTGTTCGTCGATCACGCTGTCCCGCACTGCAAGTCGCGCGCCCTGTACAAGGGTGCGCTGCAGGGCGCGAAGGCGCACACCGTGTGGATCGGCGACGTGCTGATCCGCAAGGCGGCCGAGGGCACCGACACGTACGAGATGAACCGCAACCTGATCCTGACGTCCGGGGCCCGTGCCGATTCGGTGCCGAACCTGGAGATCGAGACCGGTGAGATCGTCGGCGCAGGGCACGCCAGCGCGACGGGACGATTCGACGACGAGCAGTTGTTCTACCTGTTGTCGCGGGGCATTCCGCCCGAGGTCGCCAAGCGGCTGGTGGTGCGTGGCTTCTTCGGAGAAGTGTTGCTGCGCATCGGTATCGAATCCGTCCGTGAGCGTGCTGCGGAGATCATCGAGCGTGAGCTGGCCATCGCCGGCATCTGAGTCCGTCCATTCCTCTCAAGCCCCGCCCCGACGGCACCAAGTTCACCCGTCGGAACACATTTTGGAGTCAGCACACACATGGCAACCCTGGACATCCGCGACCTGCACGTCTCGGTCATCACCGACGAGGGACCGATCGAGATCCTCAAGGGTGTCGACCTGACGATCTCGTCCAACGAGACGCACGCCATCATGGGCCCCAACGGGTCCGGCAAGTCGACCCTGGCGTATTCCCTGGCCGGCCACCCGAAGTACAAGGTGACCCAGGGCTCGGTCACCCTGGACGGCGAGGATCTCCTCGCGATGACCGTCGATGCCCGAGCACGGGCGGGGCTGTTCCTGGCCATGCAGTACCCGGTCGAGGTGCCCGGCGTCTCGACGTCCAACTTCCTGCGGTCCGCCGCGACCGCGGTGCGGGGCGAGGCCCCGCCGATCCGCAAGTGGGTCAAGGAAGTCAAGGGCGCGATGAAGGATCTCGAGATCGATCCCGAATTCGCCGAGCGTTCGGTGAACGAGGGCTTCTCCGGCGGCGAGAAGAAGCGGCACGAGATCCTGCAGCTGTCGCTGCTGAAGCCGAAGATCGCCGTCCTGGACGAGACCGACTCCGGGCTCGACGTCGACGCGCTGCGGGTCGTTGCCGAGGGCGTCAACCGGTACAAGGCGGAATCCAGCGGAACCGGCGACGGTGATTCCAATGGCGTGGGCGTTCTGCTGATCACCCACTACACCCGCATCCTGCGATACATCCACCCGGACAAAGTGCACGTCTTCGCCGGCGGCCGGATCGTCGAGTCCGGTGGTCCGGAGCTGGCGGACGAGCTGGAAACCAACGGCTACGTGCGGTTCACCGGCGTGCCGGCCGGTGTGGTCTGAGCTACCGCCCAGCAGTCGCGTTCTCCCGCGGCTGCCTGACGACAACAGTCGATGACAAGAGCAATTGAGGCGAGCATGACCGATCAGCTGGAAGCCGGAGCGCTGACGGCGGGCCCGATGGCGGGTGACCTGCCCGAGGTGCCGGTACTGTCCGGTCTGGCCGAGCCGACCGTACCGACTGAAACTTCCGCGCTGGGCACGGTCGACATCGAACGGATCCGCGCCGACTTCCCCATCCTGGAACGCACCGTCCGGGACGGGAAGCCGTTGGTGTACCTGGATTCCGGGGCCACCTCGCAGCGACCGGTACCGGTGATCGATGCCGAGCAGGAGTTCGTCACCGGGCACAACGCCGCCGTCCATCGCGGGTGCGCACCAGCTTGCCGAGGAGGCAACCGACTTCTACGAGGCGGCCCGTGAGCGGATCGCTGCGTTCATCGGCGCGCCGAGCACCGACGAGGTGATCTTCACCAAGAACGCCACCGAGTCGATCAACCTGGTTGCGTATTCGCTGGGCAATGCGACCTACTCGGATGATCCGGCCGCGCAGCGGTTCCGGCTCGGTCCCGGTGACGAGATCGTCGTCACCGAGATGGAGCACCACGCGAATCTGCTGCCGTGGCAGGAACTCTGCCGCCGGACCGGGGCCACCTTGCGCTGGTTCAAGGTCACCGACGACTTCCGGCTGGACCTGTCCGACATCGATCAGTTGATCAACACTCGGACGAAAGTGGTTGCCTTCACCCATCAGTCGAACGTGCTCGGCACCATCAACCCGGTCGACGTGCTGGTCGCAGCCGCGCAGCGGGTCGGCGCGCTCACCGTGCTCGACGCCTGCCAGTCCGTGCCGCACATGCCGGTCGACGTCGCCGCCCTCGGCGTCGACTTTCGCCGCCTTCTCCGGACACAAGATGTTGGGCCCCAGCGGGGTCGGGGTGCTCTACGGCCGCTACGACCTGCTCGCCGCGATGCCGCCGTTCCTCACCGGCGGCTCGATGATCGAGCAGGTCTTCATCGACCACGCCACCTATGCCGCGCCGCCGGCCCGGTTCGAGGCCGGTGTGCCGATGACGTCCCAGGCGGTCGGTCTCGGCGCGGCCGTCGACTACCTGCAGACCGTCGGCATGAAGGCCGTCGCCGAGCACGAGGCAGCATTGACCGGCTATGCGCTGCAGGAGCTCTCGGCCATTTCCGGGGTGCGGATCATCGGCCCGTCGGACACCGTCGAGCGGGGCGGCGCGGTGTCGTTCGTCGTCGACGGCGTGCACGCGCACGACGTCGGGCAGATCCTGGACGACGCCGGCGTGCAGGTCCGGGTCGGGCACCACTGCGCCTGGCCGCTGCACCGCCGGTTCGGCATCGCCGCCACCGTGCGGGCGTCGTTCGCGGTGTACAACACGCAGGACGAGGTCGACGCGCTCACCGCCGCGGTCCGTGACGCGCAGCGCTTTTTCTCCGGTGGGCTGAGCTGATGCAGATGGAAAAGCTCTACCAGGAAATCATTCTCGATCACTACCGAACGCCGCATCATTTCGGACTGCGGGATCCGTTCGACACCGAGGTGCATCACGTCAACCCGACCTGCGGCGACGAGGTGACCCTCCGGGTGCGACTGGAGCCGGCCGACGTCGCAGCGGATCCGACGGCGAGCCCGCGTGATCTGGTCGTCGCGGACATCTCCTACGACGCACTGGGCTGCTCGATCTCGCAGGCGTCGACCTCCGTGCTGACCGACCTCGCGATCGGTCGGCCGCTGACCGAGGTGATGTCCACGCTTGGCCGAGTTCACCGCCATGGTCACCAGCCGCGGGAAGATCGAAGGCGACGAGGACGTTCTCGGTGACGGCATCGCCTTTGCCGGGGTGTCGAAATATCCCGGCTCGGGTGAAATGCGCGCTGCTGGGCTGGATGGCGTTCAAGGACGCCGCTGCGCAGAGCCTGGACAACAGCCAGCCCACGGACCAACAACAGGGCCGGCCGGCCGCACAACAGCACGAAGGAGCGGACACATGACCGACACCGTTCACGGCTCGGTGGGCCACGACACCCATGACCACGCCGGGCACGATCACAGTGCACACGACCACGGTGCACACGATCAGTCGGTGCACACGCATGACGAGAACTGCGCCGACGGGCACGGCGCCGACCGCGCCGGCCGGGCTGCCGCCGATCTCGACCAGGCGGTCGCAGCATCGCCCGCGGCGGCCGAGGCCGATCCGCAGCTGATCGAGGACATCGAGGAAGCGCTCAAGGACGTCGTCGACCCGGAGCTGGGGATCAACATCGTCGATCTCGGCCTGGTCTACGACCTGCACGTGGACGCGGAGAACGTCGCGACCATCGACATGACGCTCACCAGCGCCGCCTGCCCGCTCACCGAGATGATCGAGGAGCAGGTGTCAGCAGCGCTGGTCGGGGAGGCCGGCCTGGTGGACGACTTCCGGATCAACTGGGTCTGGCTGCCGCCGTGGGGACCGGAGAAGATCACCGAGGACGGCCGCGAGCAGATGCGGGCGCTCGGGTTCAACATCTGACCTGCCGACGGAGCGGACCTCCCAGCAGCGAGGCGTAGCAGGCCAGCTGGCCGGTAGGCTTGGCCGGTGTGAACCTGGGCACGAGGACCGGGGAGCCGCCGAACACCGGGGAGTCACAGCGGTGACCGAGCCCGAAAGAGCCGAACCCGTCACAGGATTCGAGCCCGACCAACTCGTGGGTTTTCGCGTCGGGGTCACCTCCGATCGCCGGTCAGCAGATCTGATCGCCGCGCTGGAACGGCGGGGCGCCGAGGTCCTGCACGCGCCCACCCTGCGGATCGTCCCGGCCGAAGAGGATTCGCGGCTGATCGACGCCACCGCCGCGGTCATCGCGGCGAAGCCGGACGTGCTGCTGGCCACCACCGCCTTCGGCATCCGCGGCTGGTTCGAAGCGGCGGACGCGGCCGGTCTCGGCCAGCCGTTGTTGGACGGTCTGGCCAACACCCGCATCCTGGTCCGCGGACCGAAGGCCCGCGGCGCACTACGGGCGGCGGGTTTGTCCGATGCCGGGATGAGCCGCGAAGAGACCACCGCGTCGCTGGTCGACCAGGTCATCGCGGAGGGCGCGGCCGATCGGGTGGTGGCCGTCCAGTTGCACGGTTTCGTCGACGAGGAACAACTCGAGCGACTGCGCACCGCCGGCGCGACGGTGTTCACCGTGGCGCCCTACCTGTGGACGACGCCGGTGGAGCCGCAGCGGGTGGTGCGGATCCTGGAGGCCATCGCTGCCCGGTCACTGGACGCGGTCACCTTTACCAGCGCACCCGCCGCCGAGGCGCTGCTGGTCGCGGCCGAGGACCGCGGCATGCGCGCTGCCGTTGTTGCTGCGCTGCGCACCGACGTGACCCCGTTCGCCGTCGGGCCGGTCACCGCCGCCCCGCTGCATGCGGCCGGCATCGAGTCGATTCACCCGGACCGTTATCGGCTCGGCGCGTTGGTGCGGGTGCTCTGCGAATACCTGACCGAGCACCGGGTGCGCAGGATCGAGACCCAGCACGGCCTCCTGGAGATCCGGGGCCGCAGCGCCGCCATCGACGGACGCCGCGCCAGCCTGTCACCGACCTCGGTCGCCGTCCTGCGGCTGTTGGCCGACGCGGGGGGTGCGGTGGTGTCGAAGGCCAAACTGCAGGAGGTACTGCCGGAGGCCGGCGACGACCACGCCCTCGAGGTGGCCGTTGGGCGTCTGCGACAGGCCTTGCATCATCGCGGACTGGTCGCGACCGTCATCAAGCGCGGCTATCGGCTCAACGTCTGAGAACAGGACCGCAGGATTGTCGCGGTCAGCTGGAATTTCCCGGTCGGCGCAATCGGGCCCGCCATTTCCGTCGGGGTTCGGCTGAACCTTTCCCGGCACGATGTCGTCTCCCAAAAAAGGGACAAATCGCTTCTCGGATCCGGAGGGTCGGTCCGTCGAGCGGGAACCGAAGGGAGACATCATGTTCGATCGTCACCACCGGGGGTGGGCTGCGGGTCGGGTGGCCGCCGCCGCCCTGGTCGTCGGATTGCTGGCCAGTGCCTGCGGTTCGTCGGCGTCATCGACGGCGAGTTCCGCGAGCGAGGTGGTGAGTTCGGCCGCCGCCGCGGTGAGTTCGGCAGCCTCCGCGGCAGGCAGCAAGGTGGCCTCGGCAGCGAGCTCTGTCGGCTCGGCCGCCTCCAGCAAGGTGTCCTCGGCGGCGAGCGCGGTCGGCTCGGCCGCCTCCAGCAAGGCGTCTGCTGCGTCGAGTGCTGTCTCGTCGGCAATCGCCGGTGCAACCGGTCCGGCCGAGGTCGGGACGACGACCGGGCCGCTGGGCACGTTCCTGGTCGACGGCAAGGGGATGACGCTCTACATGTACGTCCCGGACACCGCGGGCGTGTCGACCTGCTACGACAAGTGCGCGGTCGCCTGGCCGCCACTCCTGACGACCGGTGCCCCGACCGCGACCGGTAGCGCGGACAAGTCCAAGCTGAGCACCACCGCACGCACCGACGGGGCGACGCAGGTCAAGTACGGCGACTGGCCGCTCTACCTCTGGCAGAAGGACAAGGCCCCCGGTGACACGACCGGCCAAGGGGTGCAGGACGTCTGGTACGTCGTCGGCGTTGATGGGCAGCCGATCAAGACTCCGGCGAGCTGACATCCATGAGCCAGGGACCCGCCGATGTCCGGCGGGTCCCTGCGTGCGCTCCCCGGTGTATCGGTCGTTCTGGCCCGAGGTCAGCTGAATTGTCCGAATAGTGCGGGCGCCCCTGAGTAATAGAACCTGATTGGGGAACGTCACCACCGTGCACGTGTTCACCGCGCCGCAATCGACTCCAGCGCGGGCGTGCCCGGAGGAGTCCAATGAAGGTTTCTGGCGATACCGCGTCCGTTGAATCGGGCCACCTGCCGACTCATGTTGCCAAGCATCACCCGCTGCTGGGTCAGCCACATGACGACAGGCTCGAGGGTCCGGTCGCGCAAGCCGAACGTACCGCGGCGACACTGAGCACGGCCGAGGAGCCGCTCGGACCTTTGGGCCAACGATTCAATTGGCATTCGTCGTTCTTCATCGGACTGGCGGCGGCGGCCGGTGTCGTGGTGACCGTTGGGTTTGTCGAGATGTTCCTCGTCGCGGCGCAAACGCTGCTGCTGATCGGCATGGGTCTGTTCCTGGCCGTTGGCCTTGAACCGGCCGTTTCCTGGTTGATCAATCACCGTTTCCCTCGATGGGCCGCGGTCATTTCTGTCTTTGTCGCCATGCTGGCGATCGTAGGGGCATTTGTCGCGGCCGCTGTGCCCGCTCTCGTCGAGCAGGGTGGCAAGCTGATTCAGGACGTTCCGGCCTATATCCAGCAACTCGATGACTCGAATTCACTGCTCGGCCAGCTCAACGAAAAGATTCATCTCAAGGACAATGTCGAGCAGTTCCTGAATTCGTCGGGTTCCGGATTGGCGTCGGGCATCGTCGCGGTGGGGGAGACCGTGCTGAGCACCTTCTCCTCTTTCGTGGTTGTGCTGGTGCTCACCGCGTATTTCCTGGCCGACATGCCACGGGTCAGAGCAACTCTGTACCGGTTCGTTCCCGCACAGCGTCGACCCCGGGCCGTGCTGCTCGGCGATCAGATCCTGGTCAAGGTCGGCGGATATGTGCTGGGCAACGTCATCATTTCCGTCATTTCAGCCGTGGTGACATATGTCTGGCTGTTGATCTTCGGTGTTCCGTACGCACTGCTGTTGGCGATTCTGTTCGCCCTTTTGGACCTGGTGCCGGTCATCGGGTCGCTGATTGCCGGGGTGCTGGTGGCGCTCGCCGCCTTCAGCGTGTCGGTTCCCGTCGGCGTCGCCACCATCGCCTACTTCATCGCCTACAAGTTCCTCGAGGACTATGTGCTGTCGCCAAGGGTGTTCGGCAAGGTGCTCAAGCTGCCGGCGCTGGTCACGGTGATCGCAATCCTGATCGGCGCGGCGCTCCTCGGGCTCGTCGGTGCTCTGGTGGCGCTGCCGATCGCTGCGGCCCTGATGCTGCTGACCCAGGAAATGCTGTTTCCCCGGCTCGACCGCAGCCGGGCCCGACCGAGCCAGGCCTCACCGCCTCATCTCTGAGCCATCGACATGTCGCAGATTGCCGACAAAATCCCGACTCTTCAGGCGTCGGGAGCCCGCGCAAGATGTCCAGGAGGGGCCCGCCATCACCGCGGGACGAAAATGGACCGTGCCGGGTGGATCAGCCTCCGCTCTGTAGCGCATCGAGAAGCTCATCGCCGATCGGCACTCCCAGACCGGTGCACGGATCCCAGCCGGGACCGGCGATGTAGGCGCCGTTGTTGCCGCTGGTGATGTCCCGGAACCCAGCTGCCACCGCGCCGGCGGGTGTGGCGCCGTACAGGTCGGGCTGGATCAGGCCGAACGTCCGCCCACTCGCCTGCGCGAACCGGGCGAGCAGCGCCGCCCATAGCGGCGACACCGCGCTGGTACCGCCGATCACGATATTCGCGCCGTTCACCCGGACCTGATAGCCGGTCTGCGGATCGGCGTTACCCGCAACATCCGGTACCCCGCGACCTGCCCGGCCGGCCAGCGTCGGCACGCCGGCACTGGTCTGCCAGCTCGGCAGCCCAAACGCTGCACTGACGCCACCGCCGGTGGCGCTGGTTCGGGCACTGTTGTTCCAGACCACCTCGGAGGTGACGACCCCGGTTGCCGGATTCGCGTCCAGACGCGTGCCGCCGCAGGCCAGTGCGTGCGGGCTGGACGCTGGAAAGTCGACGTGCGGCCGGCCGTCGGCGGCGCCATCGCTGCTACCGGTATCACCGGCAGCAGCGGTCACCGTGACTCCGAGCAGACAAGCATCCAGCAGCGCCTGATCGAACGCGTTGCGCGCGCTCGCCGTCCAGCCGTCCTCGCTCTGACCCCAGCTGATGCTGATCGCGACCGGTGTGACGGCGGCGTGCGCGGCCTGGCTGAGCGCGTCGAGGAACCCGCTGTCCGTGTTGGGGGCGAAGTACACGACGATCGCCGCGGCCGGCGCCAGTGCACCGACGATCTCGATGTCCAACATCACCTCGCCGTCCGCGTCCTCACCGGGCCGGTTCGCCCCGCCGTCGACACCGACCGCGGTCACCGAGGGGCTGGCAATTCCCAAGCTGCGGAAATAGGTGTCGAGGTCGGCTTGCCGGAAGCCGCCGCCCAGTTCGAGGATGGCAACGGTCTGCCCCCGGCCATCAGTACCGGCCGGAAACCGGTAGGCCTGACCGACCTGAGGCGGGGTGTAACTGCTGGTCACGGCCGCCGGGGCGGCAACGCGAAACCGTGGATCCGTCTGCGGGCGGTTGTCCAGGCCCAGCACCGCGATGATCGCATCACCGCAGGCCGCTGGCACACTGAGCTCGCCGGTGCGCTGCCGGAAGGTGACAGCAGCGCCTTCAGGGCCAGTTCCGGTGACAAGTTCCAGGGAGGTCCCGAAGATCCGGCTGAGCACCGCGGGCGGGCCGGAGACCCGCACCCGCCTGGACGCTGCGTCACTCTCGAGCACCTCGGCGCCCAGCGCGGTCACCGTGCTGATGACGAGGGCGAGGTCGGCCGGATCGGCGCCGTAGCGCTCCGCCAGTTCCTCCCGGGACAGCTGCTCATCAAGCGCGGAAGTCGGGACCTCCGCGCGCCGGCGGAGCACCAGGGTCGCCTCGATGGGGGAGTCCTGCGTCAACGCCGATAATGCCGGTGTCGCCCCAACGACGGCAGTGCGATCACTGCCGGGGAGTGGGCGAAGATCCAAAGGGTCACTGTTGCCTGTCGGTTCGGTCATGATCAAGGTCTACTACGGCGGACCGACAGCGGCACGTTGCGGCGGCCCGACGGTGGCACGCTGCGGCCGCCGACGGGGCCGCGCTGCGGTGGGCCGCTGGGCCGTCCAGGCAGGTCGAAAGGCAGGTGGGGCGGGTCGGCGGCAGGTCGAGGGCCACGTTGTCGGGCCGGGCCCGCGGGTGTCCCCATGGCTCGCCAGCAGGGTGGCGCCGCCGCCGCCGAAACCCCGTCACTGCAAGTAATTCTGCCCAGACCCGAATGCGCAGTGCAGAGTCACTACCTGGCACCCGCCGGACAGCCGACAGCACGACCGGTGGTGCGCAATCGGCTCAACGACACACCGTGGGAGCGATTCCACCATACGACGGAAGTTGCCATTTCCGCCAGACAAGCACTACTGCGCGGTGTTACCGTCCGATCACTGAAAGTGACAGGTTTCCGTCATTCAGTCGGAACCGCCACTGACCAGCCCCACCGACTAGCTCCACCGACCTGTGTCCACCGAAGGGACAACGATGTCCGGACGATCCAAGCCGCTTGCCATCATCATTTCGCTGGTCGTTTCCGCAGTGGGTTTGGGCGTCGTCACGTCCGGACCGGTTGCGGCCGCGGCTCCCTCCTGGGAGACCACCTTCCGCGATGACTTCACCGGCAGCGGTCTGCCCAACTCGAGCAATTGGTTGCTCACGCTCGGGACGAAATACGAGGGCGGACCCGACGGATTCGGTACCGGTGAAATCGAACGCATGACGAACGATCCGAGCAATGTCGACGTCCGCAACGGCAACCTGTACATCACGCCGCAACGCGATGCGACGGGTGCGTGGACCTCGGCCAGGGTGGAGAGCACCAGAGCGAATTTCAAACCGGCCGACGGCGGCATCATGCATGTCGAAAGTCGTTTGCAGATGCCGAATGTCACGGGAGCGGAGGCCAAGGGTTACTGGCCGGCGTTCTGGATGCTGGGCGGTCCTTACCGGCAGAACCGCTGGTCATGGCCAGGAGTCGGTGAATTCGACATCATGGAGAATGTTCAGGGCCTGAATTGGACCTACAACGTGCTGCATTGCGGCACCTGGGGCGGTCCGTGCAATGAGCCGGAGGGAATCAACAACGGAAAACCCGGCAACAACGGTGAGCCCTGCAAGGTCACGACCTGCCAGGCGGGATTCCACACCTATGCGATCGAGTGGGACCGATCCGGACCTGCCGATCAACTGCGGTGGTACCTCGATGGCGCCCTGACCTTCACGGTCAACCAGAACCAGGTGCCGCCGCAGACCTGGTCCGATCTCGCGGACCATGCCGGCTACTTCGTCATTCTGAACGTCGCCATCGGCGGGGCATTCCCGAACAAACTGGACGGCAACGGTGGCCCGTTCCCGACCACCAAACCGGGTGTGCCGATGGTCGTCGACTACGTCGAGGTGAAGTACGCGGGCGGTCAGGGAACGCCAACCGATCCGACCACCCCGCCGCCAACGACGACCACCACCGACCACGACCCGACCACACCACGCCGACCACCACAACGCCGACCACCACAACGCCGACCACCACGCACCAACCCCGACGCCACCGCCCGCCACCGGTGGACCGGCCAACCTGCACGTGACCGGCACCACCGACAAATCCATCACCCTCGGCTGGGACGGACCGGCAACCGGCAGCTACGACGTGCTGCGGTCCGGCCAGCGGATCGCGACGGTCAGCGGCGTGACCTTCACCGACATCGGGCTGTTGCCGAACACGCCGTACCTGTACTCGGTGCGCGGCAACGGAATCACCACGCCGGTACTGACCGCGACGCTCGGCACCAGTCCGACCGCCACTGCGACTGCGCCGACCACAGCGCCGCCGGCCACGACGACCGTGCCGACGATTCCGGCCTCGCCGAGCAGTCCGTCGAGTCTCGCCGTCACCGGAACCACCCCGAGCAGCGTCACCATCGGGTGGAACGGCGCAACGGCGCGAGTTACGAGGTGCTTCGGTCCGGGAATCAAGATCGCCACCGTGACCGGTCTGAGCTTCACCGACATCGGATTGCTGCCGAACACGCCGTACCTGTACTCGGTGCGCGGGAACGGTGTGACGACGCCGGTGATCACGGCCACCATCCACTGAGAGATGCTCGACGCGGGTCGGGGCCAGTCGGCGCAAAGCCGCTGGCCCGGCCGGCGCTCAGGGCCGCCGTGCTCGCTTTCGGGGGAGGGGCGGGGCGGCAATGGAATCGCGTTCGCGCAGCGTCATCGGGACGACATGCAGTTCGGGCGGCCGGCTCTCGGACAACAGGATTTCGATGGCGCGGCGACCCATCTCGAAATGCGGAATCGCCACGCTGGTCAATTGCGGCTGGAGCCAGCTGGCCAGATCTGAATCGTCGAATGATACCAACGAGATCTCTTCGGGCACAGACAATCCCGCGTGCTGACAGGCCTGATACGCACCCATGGCAATGCGATCGTTGAGGCAGATCAACGCCGACGGTCGATTGCCGGCCGCCAGGTAGTCACTGACTGCGGCATATGCAGGTTCCGGCCACCACAGCGTTGGAATCGATCCCGCCAGCTGCAAACCCTGCCCGTGCAGGACATCGGTGATCCCGGCCTGCCGTTCGACCGCGGCGACAATGTGCGCTGGGGTTTCGCCCACCAGCACAATTCCTGCTGTGTGACCGTGCCGCAGCAGCACTCTTGCAGCGGCTCGTCCTGCATCGCGTTCGTCGGGGATGACGGTCGGCACGGTGCGTGCCCGGGTCAGGCAATTCACCAGCACCAGCGGATGCGCGCGAAGGCCGGCCGACACCCGCACCTTCTTCGTGTACATCGATGCCAGGACGAACCCGCCGACTCCGCGATCGAGCATGTTGTGCATCAGGCGCTTCTCCAGCGCCGGATCGCCAGCCGTCTCGGCAATGAACAGAAGATGTTCGTGCAGCAGCGCGCTGGTGAGGCTGCCCCTGATCATCTCCCCGGCGAACGCGTCGGCGGCCACCCCGTCGGACAGCATCCCGATCGTCTGCGAGCGGTTGGTGCGCAGGCTCCTGGCCAGCAGGCTCGGCCGATAGTTCAGTTCCCGCGCAGCTCTCAGGACACGTTCCTGGGCATCGGCGGAGATGCGCATGTCGTTCCGCCCGGTCGTCACAAACGACGCTGTGGTCCGCGAGACGCCCGCCCGCTGAGCCACATCCATCAACGTGACCCGGGGAATCGGCGGGACTGTCATGACCTCCACCTGATGGTGACGTGCGCGGTAGCAGAAAGCCGTGACCCGACTGCGACCAACACTACTGAGGACGCTTCCAGCCGGGCGACCTGCCAGTTGACGGCACGGAGGCCGCCGACAAGGACCGTAGCCGATGCCCCACGGGGCCGCGTCGGTAGCTGCTCGCGCCCGAAGGCACCGACGCTGTGCAGGCGGCGGGCCACTGGCACCGGCCGGCTGGGCACAGTTTGCTGAGTTTGGTTCACCGCAATACTCCCGGACGTAGCACCAAAAGAGTGGGCTGTCACCGGGGTCCAGGGCAACGGAACTCACGACGTCTCGTCACGAACAGCATAATGCAATGCCCCATTTCCGGGGCCGACTGACCTGTCGTTTCGCGTGCAGCGGCCGACGTTTGCTGCCGCTGCGCGACCACCGGCCTCGGCAACTGTCCTTTGCCTCGCCTGGGCCGTAGGGTCAGCAACATGTACTGGCGCGTGGTTCCACTTGGCCGCGTCCTGACTGTCACGTCCGCCCACGGCCTGGTTTTGGACATCCCTGGGCTGGGCGAGCCGTGACGTCGCCTGAGCGCGCGCACGACATCCTCGCGAAGCTCATCGTCCAGTCGGCGACCATGTCGGTTTCCCTGCCGGCGGCGTTGTGCGCCGCCTGCGTCAGTTGACCTACCGATGACCGGTGCCGCCATGGTCCTGCAGAGCGCCGTCGGCCTTGATCGCGTGGTCGCCGCCACCGACGGCGTTGCGACGGTGGTCGAGGAACTGCAATTCGAATTGGGTGAAGGACCCGGGGTCGACGCCCTACAGCAGGACGGTCCGGTGCTGCGCTCCGATCTGCGATCGGCCACCGGTCGATGGCCGATGTTCGCGCCGGCCGCCATGGCTGCCGGTGTGCAGGCCGCGTTCGCCTTTCCCGCTGCAGGTCGGCGGAATCCACCTGGGCGTCCTCGATCTCTACCGGGACACGCCCGGCGGCCTGATCGACGGCATCCTTTCGGAGGCCCTGGCCTACGCGGAGGCCGCCACCGCCGTGCTGCTGCACCTGCAGGCGTTGTCCCATCCGTCGGGTGGGCTGCATCCGCAGCTCACCGGGTTCACCGCCGACCGTGCCGAGATCCACCAGGCAACCGGCATGATCTCCGCGCAGGCCGGCGTCAGCCTGGTGGAGGCGCTGCTGCTGCTGCGGGCCCGCTCGTACTCCACGAACCGCACCATGCTGGCGGTCTCCCGGGATGTCCTCGGTCGCCGCATTCGCTTCAACCCCGACTCCGATTCGGAAAATGCATGACCAGGCTGGCCGGGCTCAAAGGTCCCGGCTGGGAAGGCGGGCTCGCATGACGAGACAGGAACGCGTCACACAGGTGTTGGTCGAACTGGCGGACACACTGGTCGTCGGCTTCGACGTCATCGACTTCCTGCACACCCTGGTCGAGCGGAGCGTGGAACTGTTGGCGGCGGACGCCGCTGGGCTGATGCTGGCGGACCAGCAGGGTCGCCTGGAAGTGGTCGCCGCCTCCTCGGAGGAAGCCACGGGTGCTGGAATTGTTCGAGCTGCAATCCTCGCAGGGACCCTGCATGGATTGCTTCACCACCGGGGAACCGCTGGTCAACATCGATGTGACGCAGATGGCCGATCGGTGGCCGCTGTTCGCCGGTGCCGCCATCGTTGCCGGATATCGCTCGGCGCACGCCATTCCGCTGCGATTGCGTGGCCAGGTGATCGGCGCGATGAACCTGTTCTGCTTCGCGGAAACGCCGCTGAGCCCGGACGACGTCGCCCTCGGTCAGGGGATGGCCGACATCGCCACCATCGGGCTGCTGCAACAGCGCCGGGCGCTGGAACACGACATTCTCACCGAACAACTCCAGGCCGCCCTGAACACCCGGATCGTGATCGAGCAGGCCAAGGGTGTGCTCTCCGAGCGGGCCGGCATCGGGCTGGGCGAGGCCTTCGCGCTGATGCGTGCGCAGGCCCGGCGAACCCAGCAAACGTTGACCGCGACGGCCTACGCGGTGCTCGATGGCACGATCGGCGTCAGCGACATGCAGCCCCAGTAGTAGATTTCGGGCATGGATCCGCGCCTGGCACGACGATGTGCCGAGCCGGAGGTGGATCACGATTGGCCCGCCGGATGCACCGATCGCCGGTCTCGCTGCCGCAACGGAGGGCGCATTTCGGACCGATCTCGAACGGATCAGATTCTCGCCGTACTTCTCCCGGCTGGCCGCCGTCACCCAGGTCATCTCGCAGGGCGCAGCCGGCCAGGTGGTGCACAACCGGCTGACCCACACGATCAAGGTGACCGCCGTCGCCAGGGCCATCGCCACCGCCATCCGGTCCGGACCGAACGCGCCGCCTGGCCGACGAACTGGGTGGCTGCGACCCGGTGGTGGTGCAGGCCGCGGCCAGCGCCCACGACCTCGGCCACCCGCCGTTCGGCCATCTCGGCGAACGGATCCTGGATCGGATCGCCCGATCGCGGTTCGGACTGGCGGACGGGTTCGAGGGCAATGCGCAGACCTTCCGGATCATGACCGAACTGGACGTGCACGGCGCCCACGGCGAGGGTCTGAACCTCACGGCCGCGGTCCGCGCGGCAGTCCTGAAGTACCCGTGGGCCCGGCAGCAGTACCCGACGCCGCACCCCAGCGCGATGCACCCGCCACCCCGCGGCGGCGGACCTGGACCGGAGGGCGCAGGTTCAGCGAAGTATTCCGCCTATGCGCCGGACGTATCCGAACTCCGCGAGGTGCTCGCCGCCTATCCCAAGATCCGGCCACTGCAGCAGACGGTGGAATGTTCCGTGATGGATATCGCGGACGACATCGCTTACTCGCTCCATGATCTCGACGATTTCCACCGGGCGGGAGTGCTGCAGCATGCCGCCGTCGCGGCCGAGTTTCGGACCTGGATCCGGCGCCGGGAGGAGTTCACGCGCGCCGATGGGCGCTCGGCAGGAGACGTCACGGCGGGAACGACGTTGATCGACCGGCAACCCGGTGTCGCGCTGGAGCAATTGCGCCGCCGACTGCGCGCGCGGGACGGCTGGATTTTCGACGACGATACCTTCGGGGTGGCGGTCGGTCGGGTGGCCACCGACCTGGTGGACGGGCTGCTGGCCGTGCCGTTCGACTCCTCCATCGCCGCGGAACGGGCGATCGGAATGTTCACCGAGAGCTGGATCGCCCACCTGCGGGCAGCGGTCGAGGTGATCGCTGACCCCCCGGTGCGGGCCGGACATGTCGTCCTCGGTCGGCAGGCCTGGCATGAGGTCGCGGTGCTGAAGTTCGTCCACCAGCGGTTCGTGCTGGACCGGCCGGATCTGGCCATGTTCCAGCGCGGACAGGCGGACGCGATCACCTCGTTGGTCGCCAACCTCGAATCCTGGCTGACCGATCCGGTGGACGCCGGCCGCGCGCCGCGGCGGCTGATCGACCTGGTTGACCTGGCCACCGTCGGCTACCGCCGGGTGGCCCGGGAGGAGCCCGAGCTGCTGGTCGGGCCCAATGGCGAGCCCGCGAACTCCCGGGAGGACGTCGTCCGGCTGGGCCGGGGGCGCGGCATCATCGATTACGTCGCCTCGCTGACCGACGACCGGGCCGCCGCGTCCGCGCGGACCATGGTTGGCCTCACCGCTCAACTGTGGGACGCCGGGTCGGGGCTGTGAGCAAACGGCGGACGGTCGCCGGTGGTGGGGTCGCCGTCGAGGTGGAACCCGACCGGCTCGTCGGCTGGGTCAACCGGTTCGGTGGCCGGAACGACGGTCTGGCCGACCTGATCACGGACGGCGCGAGCATCACCCTCACCGCCGGTGATGGCACCGAGGCCGTGATCGACGTCCCGTTCGGCCCGATGACGGTCGGCGAGCGGGAACCGGTGGAGGCCTTGCTCGATCACCTCGCCCGGTTGGGCGCATTCGGCATCGTGTTGGTCCGCGGCGGCGCGCACTCCGTCGGCATCGCGAAATCCGGTACGGTGCTCAGTTCGTCCACCGATCGTGCCTACCTGCAGGGCCGGACGGCGGCCGGCGGCTGGTCCCAGCAGCGGTTCGCCCGGCGACGCGACAACCAACGCGCCGCGTCCTACGAGAGTGCGGCGTCGACGACTGCGAGAATCCTGCTGCCGTCGATCGGTGTCCTCGACGGACTCGTGCTGGGCGGTGATCGACGGGGATTGGCCGAGGTGCTGGCAGACCCACGGTTGGCCGCGCTCGAGGCGTTGCCGGCGCGCGCGTTCCCGGACATCCCGGAGCCGCGGCGGGTGGTTCTCGATGACATTGCCGCCCGCAGCCTGTCCGTCGAGATCACCATCAGGACACCTACGTCCACGACTCGCAAGCCAACCTAAGCCATGACCGAACCAGCATCAGGAGCCCCGGCGTGACCGCGCAGACCGACGAAGCCAACAGCCAGATCAACGCCCGCATCGCGGAGGAATTGTCGGCGGCGGTCTGGCAGGTGCAGGCCGCCGTCGCCCTGCTCGACGGGGGCGCCACGGTGCCGTTCGTCGCCCGCTACCGGAAGGAGGCAACCGGCTCGCTCGATGACGCGCAACTCCGGCTGCTCACCGAACGGCTGGACTACCTGCGCGAACTGCACGACCGCCGGACAGCCATCCTGGAATCGATTGCCGCGCAGGGCAAGTTGACCGACGCGCTCGCTGCGCAGATCGCTGCCGCCGACACCAAGGCCCGGCTCGAGGACATCTACCAGCCGTACAAGACGAAGCGACGGACCAAGGCGCAGATCGCCCGGGAGGCCGGTCTCGAGCCACTCGCGGACCTGCTGATCGGCAACCCGACCCACGATCCGCTCACTGCCGCAGGCACATTCGTGGTGACAGACCGCGGAATCGACGATGCGGCGCAGGCTCTCGCGGGTGCCAGGGCCATCCTGGCCGAGAGGTTCGGTGAGGACGCCGATCTGGTGGGGGAGTTGCGCGAGATGTTGTGGCAGCGGGGGAGGTTGACGTCGGCACTGCGGGACGCGGAGGCGAAGGACGCCACCAAGTTCGCGGACTACTTCGACTTCTCCCAGCCGGTGAAATCCCTGCCGTCCCATCGGATTCTGGCGATGTACCGGGGTGAAACACAGGGCGTACTCAGCCTGACCGTCGACCCGGAGCCGCATCCGAGGGACCCGGCGGATCCGAGCCCGACCGACGGGGAACGTCGCATCGCCGCCCGGTTCCGGATCGCCGATCGCGGCCGGCCCGCCGACAGGTGGCTGCTGGACACCGTCAACTGGGCGTGGCGCACCAGAATCCTGGTCTCGCTGGGCATCGACGTCCGGACCCGGCTGCGGCAATCGGCGGAAAAGGATGCCGCTGCGGTGTTCGCCGCCAACCTGAAGGACCTGCTGCTCGCCGCCCCGGCCGGCAGTAGGGCCACCCTCGGCCTCGACCCCGGTTTCCGGACGGGGGTGAAGGTGGCCGTCGTGGACGGGACCGGAAAGGTCGTCGCGCACGACACCATTTACCCGCACCAACCGGTCAACAAATGGGAGCAGTCGCTGGCCACCCTGCAGCGGCTGGTGACCGCACACCAGGTTGAGCTGGTGGCCATCGGGAACGGTACCGCTAGCCGGGAAACCGACCGATTGGCAACTGATCTCGCGGCCCGCTGCCCCGGTCTGACGAAGGTGGTGGTGTCCGAGGCGGGCGCCTCGGTGTATTCCGCGTCGGCCTATGCGTCCGGTGAACTGCCGGATCTGGACGTGTCGATCCGCGGCGCCGTCTCCATTGCCCGCCGGCTGCAGGATCCACTGGCCGAATTGGTCAAGATCGACCCGAAATCCATTGGGGTGGGCCAGTATCAGCACGACGTGGCGGAGGCGGTGCTGGCCCGCTCGGTCGACGCCGTCGTCGAGGACTGCGTGAACGCGGTCGGCGTCGAGGTCAACACCGCGTCCGTCCCGCTGCTGTCCAGGGTGTCCGGCATCTCCGGGACGTTGGCCGAGAACATCGTGCTGCATCGGGACACCAACGGCCCGTTCCGGACCAGGAAGGAACTCAAGAGCGTGGCCAGACTCGGCGCGAAGGCCTACGAGCAATGCGCCGGATTCCTGCGGATCGCGGACGGCGATGACCCGCTGGATTCCTCGAGCGTGCACCCGGAGGCGTACTCCGTGGTCCGCAAGATCCTGGCCACCACTGGCGGCCGGGTGGGTGACCTGATCGGCAACACCGCCACATTGCGTGCCCTGCAACCGGCGGCGTTCGTCGACGACACGTTCGGGCTACCCACCGTCACCGACATCCTGGCCGAGTTGGAGAAGCCGGGCCGCGATCCCAGACCCGCATTTGCCACGGCGTCCTTTGCCGAAGGCGTGGAAAAGGTGGCGGACCTGCGGGTCGGGATGGTGCTGGAGGGTGTCGTCACCAATGTGGCCGCGTTCGGCGCCTTCGTCGACGTCGGCGTGCACCAGGACGGGCTCGTCCACGTCTCGGCGATGTCCCGGAAGTTCGTCGGCGACCCACGGGACGTGGTGACGTCCGGACAGGTCGTCAAGGTCAAGGTGATGGAGGTCGACGAGGCCCGCAAACGGATCTCATTGACACTGCGGCTGGACGACGAGCCCGGGGCCCGTCCGGCCGCCCGGCCAAGGAGCGACGGCGGGGGACAGCGGCAACCTGGCCGGCCGAGCGGCGGCCGGGACGGTCGCGGCCGGCCGGATCGGGCGGCCACAGCGGCATCCCAGCCGCCGGCCGGCGGGGCGATGGCTGAAGCGCTACGCAGGGCGGGCCTGGGGAAGTAACCCGGTCCGCCGGGCACCGGGCCCCTGCACGCCGGATGCAGCGGCCCCCGGGAACCCCGACAGAGTGGCCGGTGGGTTCACCGCCGCGACCAGGCCCGGCTTATGGCGCGATGCGCTGCAGGACGGTGGCGCAAAGGTCGTCGTCGACCAGCAGATGGACGGCCTCGTCGAACACCTCGCCGGTGATCAGCGTGGCCGTCACGGTGGCCGTCAGGACCTCGTCTGTCGAGGCGTCCGCTCGCTCAGCCGTGTCAGGTCCGGACCGGTCGACCCCGGGTTGACCGGCGGTGACGCTCGATCCGACCGACCCGGGCCAGCGGGCGGCGTACACCGCACCCATCCACCGCAGGGTGGCTGTCCAGGCCTGCGCGAACAGTTCGGCGACCTCGAGCTCCCGCTGCCAACGATCGAGGTACCCGGGAGCGGTGGACGGCGGGATTGCCGAGGCAAGGCGTGCCGGCGTCCCAGGGCCGGTCCCAGTGTTTGTCATCGTGGTCTCGGCCATCGAAAACACCTCCAGCTACTGCGATCTCGGTGACGAATCCGGCTCAACCCGACCGCGGGTCCGAGGTCCGCCACCCTTCAGCATTCCCAGACCGATTCGGGCCAGCTAGGGCAGAAAGTCCCGAGTGACCAATTCACCTCGCTGCGCGGGCCGAATCGGTTCGATCGGCCCGGTAGAATAACGACACGTGATCACTGCTACCGGTCTGGAACTCCGGGCCGGGACGAGGATCCTGTTGGCCGATACCTCCCTTCGCCTGCATCACGGCGACCGTGTCGGCCTCGTCGGCCGCAACGGCGCCGGCAAGACCACCACCCTCCGTGTCCTCGCGGGCGAGGGCCAACCGCACGGCGGCAGCGTCACCAGGACGCTGCCGATCGGCTACCTCCCGCAGGATCCCCGCGAGGGTGACATGGACGTCACGGCCAAGGACCGGGTGCTCTCGGCACGCGGTCTCGACGTTCTTGCCGCGGAGCTGGAGAAGGTGCAGATCCAGATGTCCGAGCTCACGGACGTCCGTGAGCTGGAATCGGCCACTCAGCGGTACGGCCGGATCGAAGAGCAGTACTCCGGGCTCGGCGGTTATGCCGCCGAGTCCGAGGCGGCCCGGATCTGTTCCAACCTCGGCCTGCCGGACCGGGTGCTCGCGCAGACGATGAACACGTTGTCCGGTGGGCAGCGTCGCCGGGTCGAGCTCGCCAGGATCCTGTTCGGTGCCCGCGCCGAGGACGGTTCGTCGACCGGCATGATGCTGCTGCTCGACGAACCCACCAACCACCTGGACGCCGACTCGATCGTCTGGCTGCGCGACTACCTCAAGCACTTCGCCGGCGGCGTGGTGATCATTTCCCACGATGTCGACCTGCTCGCCGCCGTGGTGAACAAGGTGTGGTTCCTGGACGCCGTCCGCGGCGAACTCGACGTCTACAACATGACCTGGCAGCGTTATCTGGAGGCCACGGTCGACCGACGAGCAGCGTCGCCGCCGGGAACGCGCCAACGCCGAGAAGAAGGCGTCCGTCCTGATGACGCAGGCCGCGAAGCTCGGCGCGAAGGCGACCAAGGCCGCCGCGGCCCACCAGATGGTGCGCAGGGCCGAGAAGCTGATCGCCGGCCTGGATGACGTCCGGGTCGCCGACCGGGTGGCCAAGATCCGGTTCCCGCAACCCGCACCCGTGCGGCCGGACCCCGCTGACGGCGTCCAACCTGTCCAAGTCCTACGGCTCGCTGGAGATCTTCACCGGCGTCGACCTGGCCATCGACCGCGGCAGCCGGGTAGTGGTGCTCGGGCTGAACGGTGCCGGCAAGACCACCCTGCTCAAGCTGCTGGGCGACGTCGAGAAGCCGGACACCGGCAAGGTCGAGCACGGGCACGGCCTCCGGCTGGGGTACTACGCACAGGAACACGAGACCATCGACCCGGAACGAACGGTCTGGGAGAACACCCGGAGCGCGGCGCCGGACGCGGGCGCGCAGGAACTGCGGAACCTGCTCGGGTCCTTCATGTTCACCGGCGAGCAGCTCGAGCAGCTGGCCGGCACCCTGTCCGGTGGTGAGAAGACCCGGCTCGCGCTGGCCGGGCTGGTGTCGTCGGCGGCGAACGTGCTGCTGCTGGACGAACCGACCAACAACCTCGACCCGGCCAGCCGCGAACAGGTGCTGGACGCGCTGCGCCGGTACGCCGGGGCTGTCGTCCTGGTCACCCACGATCCCGGCGCGGTGACCGCGCTGCATCCCGGAGCGGGTCATCCTGCTGCCCGGACGGCACCGAGGACCACTGGTCGGCGGACTACCTGGACCTGGTCGAGCTCGCCTAGGCAAGTTCCGCTCGCTCGTCGCCACGCCCGGCAGCTGAACTACTGCTGTTGGGGCGTTCTAACTGCTCACGGGCGCCCGCAGCAACCCCGAAGTGGAATAGCCGCCCAAGGGACGCTTCCGTGGCCCAGCGGAACGCTGATGGGCAACTCCGCACCACACTGTGCGCAAGCTGGCGCGCGGTTTCCATTCAGCGGCGTCCGGCCCGGCTGGTGGACCGTCCGGTGGCGGGTCCGGGCAGTTCTGTTCGATCATGGAACAAGTCCTGACAAACCGCCGATGTGACAAGGCATCCGACTAAGGGGTGGCGACGTGGCCACAGACACCAAGCCTGCTGCGAAGAGTTCGAAATCGGCAACGATCAAGAAGGGCGCCCGGATCACGGGTGCCGCTCGCGACAAGCTCGCTGCCGATCTGCGCAAGAAATACGAGAAGGGCCAGAGCATCCGTGCACTGGCCGAGGGAACCGGCCGCTCCTACGGCTTCGTGCATCGGCTACTGCTGGACGCCGAGGTGCCGCTGCGGGGGCGCGGCGGAGCCACCCGCACCAAGAAGAAGTGACCGCCGGCCACCCGGTGGACTGACACCGCACCTGGCTTCGAGCCGAACTGCTCGACCGCGGCCACGTGCTCGTCCGGCTCGACGGGCCGGTCGCCACGATTTCGCTCGAACCGACCGAAGGCACGCAATGCGCAACTCCGGGAGACCTGGGAAGCGTTGGCGCACATCGGGTCCGCGCTGCCCGACCGAGATGCGGGTGGTGATCGTCTGCGGTGAGGGTCCGTCGTTCTCCGCGGGCTTGGACCGCTCGGCCTTCTCGACGAGCCCCGATTCGTTGCTGGGGGCGATCGCCACCGCACCGAACACGGTGGCCGACGAGACGATCGCCGGATTCCAGCGCGGCTTCAGTTGGCTCGGCGATCCGCGGTTCGTCTCGATCGCCGCCGTCGCCGGTCACGCCGTCGGCGCGGGTTTCCAGCTCGCCCTGGCCTGCGATCTGATCGTCGTCGCCGACGACGCCGAGTTCCGGATGGCCGAGGTGAGCTACGGGCTGGTGCCCGATCTCGGTGGCACCGCCCGGCTGCTCCAGTTGGTCGGCTATCAGCGGGCTCTCGAAATCTGCGCCACCGGCCGGCACGTTTCCGCGGCCGAGGCCGTGCGGATCGGGCTGGCGCTGGTCAGTGTGCCGCTCGCCGAACTGGACGCCGCGGTGGCCGACCTCGCCGCGGCCCTGGTCGAGTCGCCGGCGCCGGCGGTCGCGGGCCATCAAGAGCGCTGCTGCTGGCCGCCCAGCACGCAATTCCGCCGACGAACAACTGGCCGCCGAACGGGCCGCCCAGATTCCGCTGATCACGGCGTTGGCCCGGGCAGGCACGGTCCTGATCGGGCGACGTTCGCGAGCAGCACCGGTCACCGCAGGAGGCTGGCCAGGTCGGGTTCGTCGGCGATCAGCCCGGCCAACAGTCGCTCGGCGATCACCGGCGATCCGACCAGCGGATGAATGACGAAGGCGCGTAACGCCAGCTCCCGCGATCCGGTCAGCACGGCCGCAATGACGGCCCGTTCGCTGGCCCGCACCGAGGCGATCAGGCCGAGCTGATGCAGGTCCAGCGGGCCGACCGGTAACGGCCGCGCTCCCCGGCCGTCGATGACGCAGGGCACCTCGATGACCATGTCCGGCGGCAACTGCGGGAGGGTCGACCCGTTGGGCGCGTTCACGATCAGCTCGGCTGGCCGGCCGGAGACCACTGCAGCGATGACGTCCAAGGCGACGTGCTCGTAGCCGCCACCGGTCAGGTCGGCCTCGTCCCGTTGCTCGGTGCCGGAGCGAGTCTCGGCAAGGTAGCTTTCCTCCCGTCGTTGCCGGGTCCGTGTCCAGAGTTCGGCAGCACTGGCCGGATCGGCCAATGCCGCCGCGTAGAACGCCTGCTGATCTTCTGCGACCACCTCGCCCCTGGTCCGACCTGTCCGCAGCGCCGCGACGAGATCAACTGCTGCGTAATAAAAATAGGCGTACTCGTTGGGCAGGCAACCCAGCGAGCGCAGCAACGGGCCGCCGAAAAGCCTGCCCTCCTCGAAAGTCGTCAGCGCAGCATCATCGGACAGCAGGCCAGGCAACAGGTCTCGGGGCCCATCAGCGCAGGGAACGCAGCCAACCGAGATGGTTGATACCGACGTAATCGATCGCCCCGGCAGCATCCGCAGGCAGGCCCGCCGCCAGCCGCGCTCGCCGGACCAGCCCGATCGGGGAGTCGCAGATGCCGATGACCCGGTCGCCGAGCACGGTGCGCAGTGCTTCGGTGACGAGGCCGGCCGGGTTGGTGAAGTTGATCAACCAGGCGTCCGGCGCCAAGTCCCTGATGGCCCGGGCGGCGTCGAGAACGACGGGCAGGGTCCGCAGCGCGTAGGCGATGCCGCCGGCGCCGACGGTTTCCTGACCAAGAACACCAAGGTCAAGGGCCCGTCGTTCATCGCGGACCCGGCCGGCGGCACCGCCGACCCGGATCGCGGAGAACACCACATCGGCCCCGGCGACGGCCTCCTCGACCGATCCGGCCAGTGTGATGCGCGGCCCCGGCTCGCCGGCCAGCACCGCCGAGATCACGGCCAAGCGCTGCGGCTCCGCGTCCTGCAACACCACCTCGTCGATGCCGATCTCCATGCGTTGGGCAAGGGCGCGGTAGATCAGCGGGACCCGGAACCCGCCGCCGCCCAGAATTGTCAGTCGCACAGGCATCACGGTAGGGCCTGACCGGATTCTGCCGCCGAACGCGCTCACGATGCAGCAGGAGAGTCGACGACTTCGCGATGCGCGGTGCAGGTCAGCGTGGAGGAGACGTCGGGAATCAGACATTGGTGGCAGGCTGGGGCGTATGACCGTTCCGCCCACCGCGTCGCCGCCGATCGCGGAGTCGCGCGTCGACGCACCCGTCGAGGAGCAGAACGAGTCCGCCGCGAACGATTCACCGGCCGGCCGTGAGTTCGACGTCGTCATGCAGGGCACCGTCTTCTTGGACATCGTGCTGACCGGCCTGACCGCCCTGCCGTCGGCCGGTACGGAGATCCCCGCCGACGGAATGGGTTCCTGCCCCGGCGGTATCGCCAACCTTGCGATCGCCGCCAGCAGGTTGGGTCTGCGCACGTCGCTGGCCGCCTCGTTCGGCGACGATCTCTATGGGGACTTCCTCGTCCGCACGTTGCAGGAGGAGGGCATCGACCTGTCCTTGTCGCGGCGGATCAGCAATTGGCACTCACCGGTCACCGTGTCACTGGCCGTTCAGCGGGACAGGGCGATGATTACCCACAGCCACCCGTCGCCCATTCCCGACGACCAGCTGATCAGCCGGATGCCCAGCACCACAGCGGGTGTCGTGCATCTCGGGCAGGACGTCCCGGAGTGGATCCCGGCCGCGGGGCGGAACGGGACGCTGCTGTTCGGCGACGTCGGGTGGGACGCCAGCGAACAATGGTCCACCGACACCATCGAGCAGATGAGCAAGCTGCATGCCTTCCTGCCCAACAGCACCGAGGCGATGGCCTACACCCGGACGGACGACCCGCGGGCCGCCCTGATGCAGTTGGCGGACGCGGTGCCGGTGGTGGTCATCACCTGCGGTGGGCAGGGCGCGATCGGGGTGGATTCGACGACGGGGGAGGAGGAATGGGTGCCGTCGTTGCCGGTGAACGCGGTCGACGCGACAGGCGCCGGTGACGTCTTCGCCGCCGCGTTCGTCGTCGGGACGTTGCGGGGTTGGCCGCTGCGCACGCGAATGGCGTTCGCGAATCTCTGTGCTGCGTTATCGGTGCAGCAGGTGGGTGGTTCGCTCGCCGCGCCGGGCTGGGGCGACCTGTCCGACTGGCTCAGCAAGGTCAAGGCGCAGGCGGCCGGCGGATCCCGAGCCGCCTCGGTACTGCTGCACAGCTACCAGTTCCTGGAAGATGCGCTGCCGAAAGGCCCCAGCCTGGCGGTCCGCCGGGCCACCGCCACCATTGCCCGACTGTCCGACGCCTGACACCTGGCCGTTCGACGACCAGGAATAGGTTGATCGGCATGAAGATCACCGTCCTGGGGACAGGAACCATGGGTGCCGGGGTTGCTGGCTCCCTACTGCGAGCCGGCCATGACGTCACGGTCTGGAATCGTGACCCGGCCAAGGCGGCAGCACTGGCCGCGGCCGGCGCTACGGTCGCGCAGACCCCGGCGGAGGCGGTCGCGCAGGCCGAAGCAGTGCTGACGGTGTTGTTCGACGGGGATGCGGTCGTCGATGTCATGACCGAGGCCGCCGGCTCGATGCCGCAATCGGCGATCTGGGCGCAGCTCAGCACCATCGGCGTCACCGAAACCACCCGGACCGCGGAACTCGCTGCCCGCCATGGGTTGTCGTTGGTCGACGCACCGATGCTCGGGACCAAACTGCCGGCCGAGACCGGGAAACTGGTACTGCTGGTCAGTGGTGACCCTGCGCTGATCGACCGACTGGCACCGGTGTTCGAGGCGATCAGCATCAGAACGGTCAACGCCGGCCCGACGATCGGGGCAGCGTCTGCGCTCAAGCTCGCGGCCAACGCCTGGGTGCAGTCGGTCACCGCGCTGATCGGGCAGTCGATGGCAATGACCAGGTCTCTCGGCCTCGATCCGCAACTGTTCCTCGACGCCATCAAGGGTGGCGGCACCGACACGCCGTACGCCCATATCAAGGGTGCGGCGATCATCGCCAACGACTTCACGCCGTCGTTCACGATCGACGGCACGCTCAAGGACCTCGGCCTGATCCGGTCGGCCGCCCAGGATGTCGGCGTTTCCGATGACGTGCTGGCGGCGGTGGAGGCGATGTTCGCGGCGGCCAGCAGGGCCGGGCACGGTTCCGACGACATGGGTGCGGTGTACACCGCCTTCCTGCCACCCGACGTGCGGTAGGCGAACAGGTTTCAGCGCCCCCGAACCGACCCCTCGACGAGATCGAGCACCCCGCCGAGCCGATCCGCGGGCAACCCGGCCGCCAGGTGCGCGACGAGTCCCTCCAGGGTCAGTTCGAGATAGCTTGCCAGCCGGTCGATGTCGACATCCGGACGGACGGTGCCGGCCTCCCGCTGCCGGGTCAGCCGGGCTCGGACGGCCTGTTCCAGTTCCAACAGCCTTGGCGCCCAAGCGATCCGGAACGCCGGGTCGGTGCGCAGCCGTCTGGCGATCTCCAGCTGGGTGCCCAGTCGCCCGGCGTCCGGCGCGGCGATCATCTCCCGCATCACCTGCACGAGGCCGTACTCGGCGACAGTGTCCAGCATCGCCTGGGCGTCCTCCACCGCCAACGCCATGAACAGCGCGTCCTTGTCCGGGAAATGGTGGAAGATCGCGCCGCGGCTGAGGCCGATCTCCTCCTCGAGCACCCGCACGGTGGCGCCCTCGTACCCGTGCCGGGCGAAGGACGATCGGGCGCCGTCCAGGATCTGCCGGCGGCGGGCCTGCAGGTGATCGGCGCTGACCTTGGGCATCAGCGCCGATCCTCTCCGTTGTGGTGGAACCTCACCAACGATCGAACTATGCGGCTCCTGCCAACAGGTTTCGCAGCACGTACTGCATGATCCCGCCGTTGCGGTAGTAGTCCGCCTCACCGGGGGTGTCGATCCGGACCACCGCATCGAACTCGACGACGCCGCCGCCTGGCTTGGTGGCGGTGACCTTGACGGTGCGCGGGGTGACGCCGTTGTTCAGTTCGGTGATGCCCGAGAAGTCGAACGTCTCGTCGCCGTCCAGGCCGAGCGTCTTGATCGTCTCGCCCTCCGGGAACTGCAGCGGGATGACGCCCATGCCGATCAGGTTGGAGCGGTGGATCCGCTCGAACGACTCGACGATCACCGCGCGAACGCCGAGCAGCGCGGTGCCCTTGGCCGCCCAGTCCCGGGACGACCCCGAGCCGTACTCCTTACCACCCAACACGACCAGCGGAATGCCTTGCGCCGCATAGTTTTGCGCTGCGTCGTAGATGAAGGCCTGCGGCGCATCCGGCTGGGTGAAGTCCCGGGTGTAGCCGCCCTGCACGTCATCGAGCAACTGGTTGCGCAGCCGGATGTTCGCGAACGTGCCGCGGATCATCACCTCGTGGTTGCCGCGCCGGGAACCGTAGGAGTTGAAGTCTTTCCGGGTGATCCCGTGCTCGGAAAGATACTGGCCGGCAGGGGTTCCCGGCTTGATCGCGCCGGCCGGTGAGATGTGGTCGGTGGTCACCGAATCGCCGAGCTTGGCCAGCACCCGGGCGCCGGAGATATCCGTCACCGGAACGGGCTGCGCCGGCATTCCGTCGAAGTACGGGGGCTTGCGGACGTAGGTCGATTCCGGGTCCCACTCGAAGGTCTTGCCCTCCGGGGTCGGCAGCGACTTCCAGCGCTCGCCGCCGTCGAAGACATCGGCGTAGCTGGAGGCGAACATCTCCTTGTTGATCGAGGAGGCCATCGTCTCCTGGATCTCCTGCAGGTTCGGCCAGATGTCCTTCAGGAAGACGTCGGTGCCGTCGGTGTCCTGACCCAGCGGCTGGGTGTCGAAGTCGAAGTCCATCGTGCCGGCCAGCGCGTAGGCGATGACCAGCGGCGGAGAGGCCAGGTAGTTCATCTTGACGTCCGGGTTGATCCGGCCCTCGAAGTTGCGGTTACCGGACAGCACCGAGACGACGGTCAGGTCGGCCTCGTTCACCGCGGCGGAGATCTCGTCGGGCAGCGGGCCGGAGTTGCCGATACAGGTGGTGCAGCCGTAGCCGACCAGGTTGTAGCCGAGCTTCTCCAGATACGGCCACAGGCCGGCCTTCTCGTAGTAGTCCGTGACGACCTGCGAACCGGGGGCCATCGTGGTCTTCACCCACGGCTTGACCGACAGACCGCGGTTGACCGCGTTCCGGGCCAGCAACGCCGCACCGAGCATCACCGACGGGTTGGACGTGTTGGTACAGGAAGTGATCGCGGCGATCACCACCGCGCCGTGATCGAGGGTGAAGTTGCCGTACTCGGAGGTCTCCACCTTGGTCGGCTTCGACGGACGCCCGGCCGCGCCGTTCGCCGCCGAGAATACAGCGCGCCGACCAGTTCCTTGTCGGCGTCCTCGTCCACGTAGGAGATCGCGGCCGGGTCGCTGGCCGGGAACGATTCCTCGACCGCCTCGTCGACGTTGGTCTCCGGGGCGGCATTGCCGTTGGTGACGTAGTCGTAGACGGCCTTGCGGAACATGCCCTTGGCGTCGGACAGCTCGATCCGGTCCTGCGGGCGCTTCGGCCCGGCGATGGACGGGACGACGGTCGACAGGTCCAGTTCCAGGTACTCGGAGAACACCGGCTCGTGTCGACGCGTCGTGCCACAGGCCCTGCGCCCTCGCGTAGGCCTCGACCAGGGCAACCTGCTCCTCGGGACGACCGGTGAGCCGCAGGTACTTGGTGGTCTCCTCGTCGATCGGGAACATTGCGGCGGTGGAGCCGAACTCCGGGCTCATATTGCCGATGGTGGCCCGGTTGGCCAGCGGGACCGCGCCGACGCCGGCGCCGTAGAACTCCACGAACTTGCCGACAACGCCGTGCTTGCGCAACTTCTCGGTGATGGTCAGCACCACGTCGGTGGCCGTGATCCCGGTCGGGATCTCACCGGTCAGCTTGAAGCCGACGACCCGTGGGATGAGCATGGACACCGGCTGGCCGAGCATGGCTGCCTCGGCCTCGATGCCGCCGACGCCCCAGCCGAGCACGCCGATGCCGTTGACCATGGTGGTGTGCGAGTCGGTGCCGACGCAGCTGTCCGGGTAGGCGATGCCGCCGCGGTACATGACGACCCGGGCGAGGTGCTCGATGTTGACCTGATGCACGATGCCGGTGCCGGGCGGCACCACCTTGAACTCGTCGAAGGCGGTCTGCCCCCAGCGCAGGAACTGGTAGCGCTCGCGGTTGCGCTCGTACTCCAGGTCGACGTTGCGCTCGAAGGCGTCGGCGCGGCCGAAGACGTCGGCGATGACGGAGTGGTCGATCACCATCTCCGCCGGTGCGAGGGGGTTGATCTTGTCCGGATCTCCGCCCAGGTCGGCCATCGCCTCGCGCATGGTGGCGAGGTCGACGACGCACGGCACGCCGGTGAAGTCCTGCATGATCACCCGCGCGGGGGTGAACTGGATCTCGACGTTCGGATCGGCGGTCGGATCCCAGTCGGCCAGGGCCTGAATGTGCTCGGCTGTGATGTTGGCACCGTCCTCGGTGCGGATCAGGTTCTCGAGCAACACCTTGAGGGAGAACGGCAGATTCTTCGCGTTCTCCAGGCCCGGCACCCCGACAATCTTGTAGATGTCGTAGCTGTTCTCACCCACGGTGAGGGTGTCCTTGGCGGCGAAGCTGTCCTTGCTGGCGGCAGGCACGGAACTCTCCTTGCTTCAAGCTGCGGCGAATGGGGGTCCTCGGGCGGCGGTGCGAGGGGACCGTATCGGGCTATTGTTTCGCGCCTGTTCGCCGGCCGATCACCCGACCCCGCAGGACCGGTACGAAACGGACCACTTCGCCAAACAGTACGCTTGTCCGGTTATAAACCGCAAACCGCCCCCCCGAACAGACCTCAGCCCCGGGCGGCGACCACCCGGGGCTGCGATCGGGAATGTTCAGGCTCGTCGCAGGTCGGCGAGCGCGAACGACGAAGAGAGTTAGTTCTTGGCGAGGCTGATCAGGTAGTCGACGTCATCGGAGTCCAGGCCCTTGAGCAGGGAGACGAAGATGTCCGAGAACGACCGGATCGGGCTGACGTACCACTTGCCGTCCGGTCCCTGCACCGTGACGACGCCGAGTCCGATGATCTGCTTGAACTCCTGCTTGATGATCTTGAGCATCTCCGGGGTCAGCTCGTCGGAGCCGACCGCGTCGGTCAGGATAGGAGTCGATGGTGGTCTCGTCCAGCTCGATCGGATCCTGACCCTCCACCGTCCAACTTGATCGAGTTGTCGTCGGGTCGCGGGTGACGGTGGCCGTCTGGCCGTCCGCCGTCACGGTCAACGACTTGATCGACACCTTCTTGCCACCCGTGACGTCGGTGACGTCCCAGCTCGGGTCGGTGATCGTGACGCCGAGGTCGTCCATGTTCGACGTCAGGTCACCGGTGTCGGCCTGGTCGATCAACAACTTGCCGTAGTCGTGCAGCACACCCATCTCGTCCGGCGGCAGCACCGTGATGACGCCCTCAGGTTCCCGGCGGTCGACTGCTTGATCAACGCGTTGACCGCATCCTCCGGCGAATCTGGACCCGACCGGCTGCGATGTAGTCGGCTGCGGTCGGGTTGGGCAGTCCCGCGGCGTGCGTGGCGTTGTCCGCGATCGAGTAGAAGAGGCTGACGTACCACTGGTCCCCGCGCTTGACGGTGGCCACCCGGATCGGCTTCGCCGTCGTTGTCGGTCACCGCGTCGGCGATGTTGACCGTCTGCGTCTGCGGCTGGGCCGCATCGATCTCGCTCGCCGAACGCGTCCTTGATCTTGTCGCTCAGCGGGATGGCGCTCGGATCGCTGGTGACGGTGATCGTGCCGCCGGTCAGCTGGACGATCTTGAGGTTGTCGTTGATCGTCTCGTCGGCGCCGCCGTACGTCGAGTCCGTCGACCGTGATCTTGGTCCCGGTCATCGAACTGGCGGACGGCGGCCTCGCTCAGCACCCGAGCCGCTTGAACTCAGTGATCATGTCGGTGTTCAGGTCGGTGAACAGCTTCGCCTCGACGGGGTCGAGCTGATCGGCCAGCCCGATCGGATCGGAATTGCTCAGCGTCGTGAACAGCGCGGTGACCGACTCCTGCGGGCTCTTCGCCCCGGTCGATGCCACGTCATTGGTATCGCGAATCGCGAAGAAGTAGACCCCGACCCCGGCGACCAGCGCGACGACGACGGCGATAGCCGTGATGATCAGCGGCTTGTTGCTTTTGGCCGGCGGGGCGGCGGAACTGGCTGCTGGCCGGTCCACGGCTGACCGGGTCCGCCGGCGGGCCGGGTAAGCCCTGCGTCGGTTGGCCCGGCTGCTGCCAGCCCTGCGGTGCGGTGGGCTGTCCCGGCTGTTGCCAGCCCTGCGGTCCGGTGGGCGGTCCGGGCCTGTTGCCAGCCCTGGGGTCCGGTCGGGCTGTCCCGGCTGCTGCCAGCCCTGCGGTCCGGTGGGCGGCTGGCCCGGCTGTTGCCAGCCCTGGGGTCCGGTCGGGGTGGTCCAGGCTGCCAGCCCTGTGGGCCGGTGGGCGGTGCCGGCGGAAGCCCCCGCCCTGGCTGCCGGCCGGCCAACCCTGACCCGATCCCGGTTGCCCCTGGCCGTTCGGCCCCTGACCGCTCGGTCCCTGGCTCCCGGTCCCTGATCACTCGGCGGGTAAGGCCCACCCTGCTCGCTCATCGACGTCTGGTTCCCTTCGGTCGTTCCGTGCCGCGGTGATGTGGTGACTGCTGTTGTGTCCGCGGCGCTGTGGCCTCTGCTGATGCGTTGACCGCTGATGTGTTGACGTGCGGGGGTAGGAGCGTCGTTGCATCGGTTCGATACCTGACGACCCCTGCGCTTATTGTGATCGTGCTCTCAGTCATTTGGTTGTATCCCACCCCACCATCGGATTGCTACCTGTTCGCGTTCAGTCGCCCAGTCGCTGCGGCGTACGGGTGATCCCGCCCCTAGCGCCAGTGAAAGCCCGCCGCAAAAGAGCAGTACGGCGCCCGCCGCCATGATCGCGGGTCCGATGGGATCCACCCCGACACCGCTGCCCACCGGCAGCAGACCGCTGGTCGCGAGAATGACCCCGAACGACAGCAGGCCGTGCCAGCGAGATCGCGAGCACGGCCGCGAGGACGCCGGTCACCCGCCACCACCGCAGTCGCCGCCACGATCCGGCGTCATGCACAGCACCCCGATCAGCGGCCAGGCGCTGATCAGGACGCCGAGCGGGCCGTCCTCGCCGATGCCGAGCCGGCCCAGGATGCCGACGATCGCGTAACTGGACCGGCGCACGGTCCCGGAGACCACCCACGGCAGAAATGACCCGACAACCACGAGCACGATGCCGGCGCCGCCGATCAGCAGGCAGCAGACCACGCTGATCCGCAGTCGGCTGTTGGGTCGAGCGTCGCGTGGCGGCCGTTCCGATCCCGATGGCGAGAGGTCGACGGCGATGTCCGCGGATGGCGATGTCGAAACACCGAGCCCAGTGTTCCGCCACGACCAATCGTCCGACGGTGCGCGAAGGGCTGAACGACCCATGTCGCGTTCAGTATCTCGAATGTCCAGTATGTGACTGATGGGTTTGCCGTGACCCCTGGTCAATAGGGGGACCAAAGTGGCATGGTTCTCCTTGGCGTGTCGTCTTGACAGCGGCCGCCGGTCCTAGCTCAAGACATCATTCGTCGGTGTCAATTCGGCGCCGTCGAACCAGTCCAGTCCGCGTGATCACCGCGGGGGAGGAGCCACGAGTGCCCGTTCAGACTCGGCCCCGCACGAAGCGGTCCGGACGTTCCGGTCCCGACCCGATGGACGGTTCGGCGGCCGTTCGGCCGGCTGGTCGGCACCTTGATCAGCGCCGGTGTCGCGGCGACGCTGATTGTCGGTATGGCGATCCCCGTCGGTGCAGTGCCACCTCCGCCGGACAACCCCTCGGACCAGCAGATCCAGGACAGTCAACAGCAGGCGGCGGCCTCCGCGGCCGAGGTCGGTCGGCTGGCCGGCCTGGTCAGCAAGACCGAGGGCGACATCGAGCGCCTGAAGAACGACATGGAACTCAAGGCCGAGCTGGCCAACAAGGCCGCCGTCGACCTGCAGGTCGCGCAGTCGGACGCCGCGGCCGCCGCCTCGGCGGCGAGTCAGGCGCAGGCGGACGCGGACGCAGCGGGCCAGGCGATCGTGGACGCCAAGGCCAAGGCCGCTGCGTTCGCTGCGGCGTCGTTCCGGCAGGGATCGGTCCTCGGCTCGGTCAGCGCGTTCATGGGCGCCGGCAGCGCCACCGAACTGTTGCAGCGCCAGGAACTGCTGAGCCAGATGTCCGGCTCGCAGCTCAACGTCATCGGCAATCTGGAGAGCACCCGCACCCACAAGGCGAACCTCGACTCCGCGGCCCGGGCGTCCCTCGACGCCGCCAACGCGGCTCAGCAGCGAGCCGACGACGCGAAGGTCGCCGCCGACGCCGCGCAGCAGCAGGCGCAGGAATCGCTGCGCAACGGGCAGGACCAACTGGCCGCCCTGCAGGCCCAGCACGAACAGCAGCAGGCGGATTACGGGGCAGCCTTGGCCAGCGTTGCCGGTCTGCAGAACCAGCGCGATCAGTACAACCAGTGGCTCGCGCAGAAGGCGGCCGAGGAAGAGGCCGCACGGTTGGCGGCGATCGAAGCGGCTCGGCTCGCCGCGGAGGAGGCTGCCCGGCAGGCGGCGGCCGAAGCGGCTCGGCAGGCCGCCGCAGCCGCCGCACAGGCCGCCGCCGACGAGGCGGCCCGGCAACAGGCGGCAGCGCAGGCCGAGGCTGACGCCGAACGTGCCGCTGCCGAGCAGGAAGCCGCCAACCAGGCCGCCCGCGCAGCCCAGGAGGCGCAGGCCGCGCAGGACAACGAGGTGTTCTACGAGAGTTGCGACGCGGCAAGGGCTGCCGGTCGTGGTCCGATCAACCGCGGTGAGTCCGGCTACCGGTCGGTGCTGGACCCGAACAACAACGGCGTCGCCTGCGAGGGCACGGCGAACGCAGCCGCGGCTCCCGCCCAGCAGGCGTCCAGCGAGCCGTACTACGCCAACTGCGATGACGCCAGGGCGGCCGGCGTCGCGCCGATCAACCGGGGAGAGTCCGGCTACCGGTCGGCGTTGGACCCCAACGACAACGGCGTTGCCTGCGAGGGTCACGTCCTCGTCCGGTGGATCGACCAGCACCGTGTCGTTCAACTCCGGTAGCAACAACGGGCAGACGGTCGTCAACGCGGCGATGGCCTACCTGGGGACCACCTACGCGTGGGGCGGCGGCGACTACTCCGGACCCAGCCAGGGCATCCGGGACGGCGGCACCGCCGATCGCTACGGCGACTACAACAAGATCGGCTTCGACTGCTCCGGTCTCGCGCTGTATGCCTGGGCCCAGGTCGGGGTCTACCTGCCGCACTACTCCGGCTACCAGTACTCCGGCCAGCCGAAGGTCTCCAGGGACAACCTGCAGCCCGGTGACCTGGTGTTCTTCGCCTACAACACCTCCGATCCCAGCACGATTCATCACGTGGCGATCTGGATCGGCAACAACCAGATCATCGAGGCGCCGAACTCCGGGTCCTACGTGAAGATCTCGACCATGTACTGGAACGGCTTCATCGGAGCGGCCCGCCCCGGCGGATGAGCCGATGCCACCGCGGTGAATCTGCCCAGCGCCGCGGTCATCCTCGCCGGCGGGCGGGGCCAGTCGCCTCGGCGGCCGGGACAAGCCTGCGCTGCGGATCGGCGACCGGTCGTTGCTGGCAGATCGCGCTCGACGCCGCGGGTGACTGTCCGATCGTTGTTGTCGGACCGCCCCGCGACCTGCCGGTCGGGGTGCTGGCAACGACCGAGGACCCGCCCGGTGGTGGCCCGGCCGCAGGTGTCGCGGCCGGCGTCGCGGCGCTGCCGCCGCTCCCGGCCGGCGCGTTGATCGCCGTCCTCGCCGCCGACCTGCCCGGCGTCAACCGGCCCACCCTGCAGCGGCTCGCTGCCGCCGTCGACCGCGTCGACCGACGATCCCGACGCGAGCCGGCCGATGGTGCCGTGCTGGTGGATGCCGCGGGTCACCGGCAATCCCTGATCGGCGTCTGGCGGGCAGACCGGCTGGCTGCCGCGATCGCGCTGCGGCGGCACTGGCACGGCGCACCGCTGCACGCCCTGCTCGTCCGCGCTGACGGTCGCTGGAAATTCCCGGTCTCGACCGGGAGACCGACGACGTCGATACCCCCGACGACTGGCGGCGGTGGCAGTCTTGACGGGGGAAGGACCGGAACGGCGGCGGATCCGGTGGCGGGCGTCTTGAGCTAATTCACATGTCGGCTTGCTTTCATGTCGACGCCGGCGACGTGATGTGCCGTTGCCGACAACAGCGCTTGCAGGTGTAGCGGCAATCAGTGTTGTGTTCTCGAGGAGGACTTTAGTGAGCTCAGACGTCATGGGTGGGGGGGTCATGAGTGGTCGGGGTCATGAGCGGTGGTCCCAGCGCGGGCGCACCGGGCCCTCGGCCGCAGGGGCAGCCCAGCCCGGCGAGCGACGCCGCCCTGCTGGAACGCACGGTCTTCGAGGTCAAGCGGGTGATCGTCGGCCAGGACCGGCTGGTCGAGCGGATGCTGGTCGGCCTGCTGGCCAAGGGTCACCTGCTCATCGAGGGCGTGCCCGGGGTGGCCAAGACGCTCGCGGTCGAGACCTTCGCCAGGGTGGTCGGCGGGACGTTCTCGCGGATCCAGTTCACCCCCGACCTGGTGCCGTCCGACCTGCTCGGCACCCGGATCTACCGGGTGGGCCGGGAGCAGTTCGACATCGAGTTGGGCCCGGTGGTGGCCAACTTCGTGCTCACCGACGAGATCAACCGGGCGCCGGCCAAGGTGCAGTCCGCGCTGCTCGAGGTGATGGCCGAACGGCACGTCTCGATCGGCGGGAAGACCTTCCCGATGCCCGACCCGTTCCTGGTGATGGCCACCCAGAACCCGATCGAGAACGAGGGCGTCTATCCGCTGCCCGAGGCGCAGCGGGACCGGTTCCTGTTCAAACTGCTGGTCGGCTACCCGGAGCCCGACGAGGAACGCGAGATCGTCTACCGGATGGGCGTTGTCCCACCCGGTCGCCAACCAGGTGCTGCCGATCGCGGATCTGGTTCGGCTGCAACAGGTTGCGGCGAATGTCTTCGTTCATCACGCGCTGGTCGACTACGTCGTCCGGCTGGTGTTCGCCACCCGCACCCCGGGCGAGCACGGTCTGACCGAGGTCGCCGGCTGGCTGTCCTACGGTGCATCGCCGCGGGCATCGCTCGGCATCATCGCCGCGTCCCGCGCGCTGGCCCTGGTCCGCGGACGCGACTTCGTCGTCCCGCAGGACGTCATCGACGTCGCACCGGACGTGCTGCGGCACCGCCTGGTGTTGTCCTATGACGCGCTGGCCGACGGGATCCCGGTCGAGGTGATCCTCGGTCGGTTGTTGCAGGCCATTCCGCTGCCGCAGGTGAGCCCGTACACCCACCCGGGTGTCGCCTGATGGTCAAGCGCACGTCCGGAGATCGGGACATCGGTCCACCGGGGCCGATCCCGAACCACCCCGGGTGCCGCGCCCAGCACCGCGGACCCGGCCCGGCTGGATGCCGCCCTGGCGACCCTGGAGCTGACCGTCCGGCGTCGCCTGGACGGCCTGCTGCAGGGCAATCACCTTGGCCTGGTGCCCGGTCCGGGCACCGAACTCGGGGACGCCCGGCTGTACAACGCCGGCGATGACGTCCGGCGGATGGACTGGTCCGTCACGGCCCGCACCACCGAACCGCACATCCGGCAGACCGTTGCCGACCGGGAGCTGGAGACCTGGCTGGTCGCCGACCTGTCGGCGTCCCTGGACTTCGGCACCGTCGGCTGCGAGAAGCGCGACCTGGTGGTCGCGGCCGCTGCGGCCGTCGGCCACCTGACCCGGGGCGGCGGCAACCGGATCGGCGCCGTGGTGGCGACCGGCACCGGACTGACCAGGATCCCGGCCCGCGGCGGCCGACCGCACCTGCAGCATCTGCTCCGCACGCTGGCGTCGACCCCGCGGTCCGGCCCGGGCGAGCGCGGTGATCTTTCGGTGGCCCTGGAACAACTCCGCCGGCCGCCGCGGCGCCGCGGGCTGGCCGTCGTGATCTCCGATTTCATCGGTCCGCTGAGCTGGGAACGGTCGCTGCGGGCGCTGTCCGGGCGGCACGACCTGCTCGCCGTCGAGGTGCTCGACCGCCGCGACCTGGAGTTGCCCGACGTCGGGCTTGTCACCCTGCTCGACCCGGAAACCGGTCGGACGAAAGAGGTTTCGACCACCAAGCGAGCTGCGGACGGCGTTCGCGAAGGCGTCCGCCGGGCACCGCGCCGAGGTGGCCGTCGCGCTGCGCAGGGCGGGCGCGTCCCACCTGGTGCTGCGCACCGACCGGGACTGGATCGCCGATGTCATGCGCTTCGTGGTGTCCCGCAAACGTGGCTGGACGGGCGCCGCCGCCGGTTCACCGGGTTCGCCCGGCGCGGCCCGAGCAGGGGAGGCCTGGTGAACTTCGCCCAGCCGTTCTGGCTCGCCCTCGGCCTCATCGTGCTGGCCCTTGGCATCGGATACCTGATCGCCCAGCGACGCACCCGCAAGCACACGATGCGCTTTGCCAACCTCGAGCTGCTGGAGAAGGTGGCGCCGCGCCGACCCGGCCGGTGGCGGCATCTGCCGACGGCGTTGGTGCTGGTCGGGCTGGTGCTGCTGACCGTTGCGCTGGCGGGCCCGACCGCCGACACCAAGGAGGCCAGGAACCGGGCAACGGTCATGCTGGCCATCGACGTGTCCCTGTCCATGGAGGCCACCGACGTCGCACCCAACCGGCTGGCCGCGGCGCAGGAGGCGGCCACCCAGTTCGTCGACGACCTCACGCCCGGGAGTGAACCTCGGCATCGTGTCCTTCGCCGGCATCGCCACCGTGCTGGTCAGCCCGACCACCGACCGGACGGTGGCGAAACAGGCCATCGCCGGGCTGAAACTCGACGAGCGCACCGCAACCGGTGAGGCGATCATCTCCAGCCTGCAGACCATCGATCTGTTCTCCAAGTCCCTGCCCGGCCCCGTCGACGGCAGCGACCCCGGCCCGCCGCCCGCCCGCATCGTGCTGATGACTGACGGCAAACGCACGGTCGGCCGCACCGAGCAGGACGCCGCGCAGCGGGCGGCGGACGCGAAGGTGCCGGTCTCGGTGATCGCCTTCGGTACCGACAACGGGTCCATCGTGGTGAACGACGAGACGATCCCGGTTCCGCTGGACACCGAGGCGATGCAACAGATCGCCGAGATCTCCGGCGGTGACTTCCACACCGCGGCCACCACCGAGGAACTCAAGTCGGTCTACGCCCAGCTCGGTGAGCAGATCGGCTACGAGATCAAGCAACGTGACGTCTCCCGGCCCTGGATGATCGCCGGGGTGGCGTTGGTGATCATCGGCTCGGCGGCGGCGCTCGCCTTCACCTCGCGAATTCCGTAACGCCGCCGCCCGGCGTGACGTGGGCGACGCGCGTGGCGTCACCGGCCGGATCCGCGCTGTGCCGATAGGGTCGTCCCGGCAGCGCGGCTCCCGCGGCTGCCCGCATGCCCAGCCGCATGCGGCGCAATCCACGCCCGTCGGAGGATTTCAGTGACCGTGCCGCAGACCCCGTCAGGACGATCGGTGCTGGTCACCGGCGGCAACCGCGGGATCGGACTGGCCATCGCCAGGGCGATGGCGGCCGCCGGGCACCGGGTGACCGTGACGCATCGCTCCGGTGACGCCCCGGAGGGCCTGGCCGGGGTGCTGTGCGACGTCACCGACGCGGCCAGCATCGACGCGGCGTTCACCGAGGTGGAGAAGAACCAGGGACCGGTGGAGGTGCTGGTGTCCAACGCCGGCATCACCGACGACACGCTGTTGCTGCGGATGAGCGAGGACGCCTTCAGTTCGGTGGTCGATGCCAACCTGACCGGGTCCTACCGGGTCGCCAAACGAGCCGCATCCGGCATGCTGCGCAAGCGGTGGGGCCGGATGATCTTCATCTCGTCCGTCGTCGGGCTGTCCGGCGGCGCCGGCCAGGCGAACTACTCATCGTCGAAGGCCGGGCTGGTCGGGCTGTCCCGCTCGATCGCCCGCGAGCTCGGGTCCCGCAACATCACCGCGAACGTCATCGCTCCCGGGTTCGTCGACACCGACATGACCCGGTCCCTGCCGGAGGCCAGGCGCACCGAGATCATCGCCCAGGTGCCGCTGCGCCGGTACGCCGCGCCCGAGGAGATCGCCTCCGCCGTGGTGTTCCTCGCCTCCGACGGCGCCGCCTACATCAGCGGGGCCGTGCTGCCGGTCGACGGCGGACTCGGCATGGGGCACTGACGCACCACCCGTTCGACGGTTCGAGCACTGCGGCACCACCACCACGGCACCACCACCAGCAAGGCATCCCTAGCAGAATGACGAGGACAACCACCCCATGACCGGACAGCTCGGCACCGGACTTCTCACCGGCAAGAACCTGCTCATCACCGGCGTCATCACCGAGGCGTCGATGGCGTTCCACACCGCCAGGCTGGCCCAGGAGCAGGGCGCCACCGTCGTCCTGACCGGGTTCGGCCGGCTCTCGCTGGTCGAGCGGATCGCCAAGCGGCTGCCCTCGCCGGCGCCGGTCGTCGAGCTCGACGTCACCGACAAGTCGCAACTCGACTCACTGGCCGACCGGGTCGGGGCGTTCGTCCCGCGGCTGGACGGCGTGCTGCACTCCATCGGCTTTGCACCGGCCACCGCGCTGGGCGGCGTCTTCCTGGAGACACCGTGGGAGGACGTCGCGACGACGGTGCACGCCTCGGCCTTCTCGCTCAAGTCGCTGGCCGTTGCCGCGCTGCCGTTGATGACGTCCGGCGGCAGCATCGTCGGGCTGGACTTCGATGCCCGGCAGGCCTGGCCGGCCTACGACTGGATGGGCGTTGCCAAGGCCGCGTTGGAGTCGACCTGCCGCTACCTGGCGCGCGATCTCGGTCAGCACGGCATCCGGGTCAATCTCGTTGCGGCGGGCCCGATCCGGACCATGGCGGCCAAGTCGATCCCGGGCTTCGGCGACCTGGAGAACGCCTGGACGGACCGCGCTCCGCTCGGCTGGGACACCTCGGACCCGACACCGGTCGCGCGCGCGGCGGTGGCCCTGCTGTCCGACCTGTTCCCGGCGACCAGCGGGTCGATGGTGATGGTCGACGGTGGCTTCCACGCGCTCGGGTTCTCGTCGAAGGAGATCAAGCAGCCGGACGCCTGACGGTCCCGACGGGTCAGAAACGGTGTCCCGGGTCGGCGGCCGACCGTCCCGACCGGGTGGCCGGACTGCCGCCGAGCACCGGTCGCGGGGCACCGCGAGTACCCGCACCGCGGCGGCCACCGCGGACCGGCGACTCTCCCGGATCGCGATGGCCAGCGGCCGCAACACATCGTCGACGGCCGCCATCTCGTAGCTCGTCACCGCCGCGGTGTCCTGGCTGCTGGCCACGGTGAGCAGCGCGTGCAGTGAGATCGAGGTGGCGAGCAGGGCCGAGGCCGCGGCCGGTGTGCCCGGTGGGCAGTTGATCGCCTCGTCGAGCATCACCCGGCGAACCTGCTCCCGGGCGGTGTCCGAGCCGCGGGCCACGTCAAGAGCGGTCAGCGAACGGGTGGCCCGGCCGACGGCGGCGTCGAGCATTTCGTGCGCCTCGGCCAGCCCGAGAGCCGGATGGCGATTCGTGCACCGGTAGGCACGCCACTGACCGTCCGTAGGGAGTAGGGCGATGTCGGTGGCCGGCAACACGACCAATGCGCCCGCATCGAGGGCGGCGACGGTGAGTTCGCCGCCGAGCGGCAGGCCGCGCATGTCGCCCGGATAGGGGAGCAGCAACTCCGCGGGGCCACCCTCGCGGAGCACCGGAAGCAACGCGGAGGATCCTGCGCTGGGCCAGCCGGGACCGGGAAGGCCTGTGGTATCGGCGATGTCGCTGGTCGCAGCCCGAACACCGGCGCGGTGGCCGGCGTCGTCGATCGCGGACAACACGTCATCGGCTGCGGCGCCGCCCTGCCATGCGGCACCCCAGAGGGCAAGCGTGGTGGCCGCGCGCAGCGTGCCGGCGGAAGACATGAGCGCAACCGTACGTCACGACCACCGACAAGGTGCGGTCGTTCCCCCGGGGTGTGGCGGGCGTCAAGTGGACGTCACACGGCGGTCATCTGCCGATGACGTTGTCCCAGCGGCGGGCTCCTGCCGGAGCGGTGGGGCCCTACCGGAGCGGCCGGGACCCTGCCGGAGCGGCGAAACCGTGCCGGAGCGGCGAAACGCTGCCGATGTGGGCGCGGCACCGACCGGATGGGACACGTCCCGCGTAGCGTCACCGGCCGTGCCCGCCTCCCGGACTCCCCGATCTCGTTCCACCCCCGCAGCAGGTCCGGTGACGTACCGGTTCGTCGAGCCGGACCGGTACGGCCGCGACGTGCTGGCCGCCGGACCACGCAAGCGGGAGATCCCCGAGATCACCGCCACCCCTGATGTCGTTGCCGAGGATCCGCTGTCCGGGTTCTGCGGTGCGGCTGTGGTGTGTTCGTCCACCGTGGTGACCCTGGAGGACCGGTCCGGCCGTCGGCGGAACTTCCCGTTGACGCCGGGAGCCTTCCTGGTTGACGGGCAACAGGTCACCCTCGTCCGCCCCCGCACCGGGCCGGCCGGTCCGGAACTGTCGGCCTCCGGTTCCAGGGTGGTCACGGGGCTGCGGGCGCGCACCGCGCGCGCGGCCAGGATCTGGGTCGAGGGCATCCATGACGCCGCGCTGGTGGAGCGGGTGTGGGGCCACGACCTGCGGGTCGAGGGCATCGTGGTGGAACCGATCGACGGCCTGGACAACCTGCCGGCACTGGTCGACGAGTTCCAGCCCGGAACGTCCCGCCGGCTGGGCGTCCTGGTGGATCACCTGGTGCCGAGGTCGAAGGAGAGCCGGATCGCCGACGGGGTGATGGCCGAACACGGCGCCGCCGTGCTCATCACCGGGCACCCGTACATCGACATCTGGCAGGCGGTGCGGCCGCAGGCGGTCGGTATTCGGGCCTGGCCGGACGTTCCGCGCGGCATCGACTGGAAGACGGGAGTCTGCGCGGCGCTGGGCATTTCCGACACCAGGGAGATGTGGGGCCGGGTGAACGGTGCCGTCCGCAGCTTCAGGGACCTGGACACCCCGCTGATCACCGCGGTCGAGCGGCTCATCGATTTTGTGGCCGCGCCGGACGAGGGCTGACCCGGTTTCGACGACCGGCCGTCCGTCACAGCTTGATCAAGAACCCGTTCGGCTCGTCGAATTCCCATCCCCTGTCAGACCCCACTGGCATGATGAATTCATGTCCGCATGGATCTGGTTCGGCGGCGCAGTGCTGCTGGCAATTGCCGAGGTGCTCGGCGCGGAGTTCGTGCTGCTCATGCTCGGCGGCGGTGCGCTGGCTGCAGCGGCGACCGCCGTCATCTTTCCGGAATTGCTCTGGCTGCAACTGATCGTCTTCGCGCTGACGTCCGTCGCGCTGGTGCTCGGACTGCGCCCGATGCTGCTGCGCAAGTACTACGGGCCGTCCAAGATCCGCACCGGAATCGAGGCCATCATCGGGTCGAAGGCGACCGTGGTGTCGACCGTGGACGCCGAAGGAGGCCAGGTCAAGATCGGCGGCGAGGTCTGGTCCGCCGTCATTCTGGACGGCCACCGCGCGATGCCGCCGGGCACATCCGTCACAGTTGTCGAGGTCCGCGGGGCTACCGCGGTCGTTATTTGGGGGCCGTAACACTCATGGATCCAGTACTGATCATCGCCATCGTCGTCGTTGTTCTGGTCATCGTCGTGCTCGTCCGGTCGGTGAAGGTGATCCCGCAGGCGCAGGCCGCGGTGATCGAACGGCTGGGCCGTTTCAACAAGGCGAGCAGCGCGGGCCTGGTGTGGCTGGTGCCGTTTCTGGATCGGATCCGGGCCCGGATCGACCTGCGCGAGCAGGTGGTTTCCTTCCCGCCGCAGCCGGTGATCACCGAGGACAACCTGACGGTCTCGATCGACACCGTCGTGTACTTCCAGGTCACCGATCCGCGGGCCGCGGTCTACGAGATCGCGAACTACATCGTCGCAGTCGAGCAACTCACCACCACCACCCTGCGCAACGTCGTCGGCGGGATGAACCTGGAACAGACGCTGACCAGCCGTGATTCGATCAACGGCCAACTCCGCGGCGTGCTGGACGAGGCCACCGGCAAGTGGGGGATCAGGGTCGCCCGGGTCGAGTTGAAGGCGATCGATCCGCCGCCCTCGATCCAGGAGGCGATGGAGAAGCAGATGCGCGCCGACCGCGACAAGCGCGCGATGATCCTGAACTCCGAGGGTCTGCGGGAGTCCTCCATCAAGACCGCGGAAGGGCAGAAGCAGGCGGCAGTGCTGACCGCGGAAGGCGCGAAGCAGTCGGCGATCCTGGCCGCCGAGGGTGAGCGGCAGTCCCGCATCCTGCGCGCCCAGGGTGAGCGCGCCGCCAGGTACCTGCAGGCGCAGGGCCAGGCCAAGGCCATCGAGAAGGTCTTCGCAGCTGTCAAGGCCGGCAAGCCAACACCGGAACTCCTTGCCTACCAATACCTTCAGACGCTGCCGCAGATGGCGCAGGGCGACGCGAACAAGGTCTGGATGATCCCCAGTGACTTCTCCAAGTCCCTCGAGGGCTTCGCCCGGATGCTCGGTACCAAGGGCGATGACGGCGTGTTCCGCTACGAACCGCCGAAGGACGAACCGGTCGACCCGAACAAGCCGGTGCCCCGGCCCGGCGACATCGACGAGGACGTCGCCGACTGGTTCGAGGGCACGTCTGCTGCCGAGGTGGCCGCGGCGGTGCGGGCCGTCGAAAAGGAAGCCCTGGTCACCATCGAGGACCAGGACGCCGCCAGGGTCGCTGCCTACCGTGATCGGGAAATCGCCGCCGCGCCGCCGCGCCCACAGGTGCCCTCGGGTGAATCCGGCCGGCACCAGGGTCAACAACCCCCACAACAGGGCGGCAACTATCCCGACTCAGGGCTACCCGGGCCGGGATGCGCCAACCGGCCCGCCGCCCGGATATCGGCCACCGGACGGCGAACGACCGCCCCGTCCGGACATGCCGCCGCCCGGTTACCCCTACCAGCAACCGCCACCCGGGCAGCAGTACCCACCGAATCAGCCCCCACCGAAGCAACGCTGAGTTCCCGCCAGCACTTTGGCGCACGTGACGGACGACCTGCCGCTGCCGATCGCGGTGGTCGGGGCGGGCAGGCTAGGGACCGCGGTCGTTGCCGCCCTGCGGGCGGCCGGGATTGCCGTTTCCGGTCCGAAGGGACGCGGATACGACGGCACCGGTGACGCGGTCGTCCTGCTGTGCGTGCCTGATGACGCCATCGGGTCGGCGGTAGCCGCGGTCCGTGCGGGTCCGCTGGTCGGGCATTGTTCCGGTGTATCCGGGCTCGATGTCCTTGGCGCCCACGAGGCCTTCAGCCTGCATCCACTGATGACGGTGACGCACGCCGGTGCGCACTTCGAGGGCGTGTTTGCCGCGATCGCCGGGTCGACGGCGCGTGCCACCGACGTCGCCACCGCCCTTGCGTCCGCGATCGGGCTCCATCCGGTGCGCGTTGCCGAGGCCGACCGTGGTGCGTATCACGCCGCGGCGGCGATCGCGGCGAACTTTCTGGTCACGCTGGAAAGTGCCGCCGCAGAACTGATGTCGACCGCCGGCCTGGACCGCGAGGTGCTGGTGCCACTGGCCAGGGCGGCACTGGAGAACTGGGGTCGGCAGGGCCCGACCGCCTTGACCGGGCCGATTGCGCGCGGGGATCAGCGAACGGTCGCAAGGCACCGAGACGTCGTCGCGACCCGAACTCCAGATCTGCTACCGCTCTTCGAAGCCCTGACCAGTGCCACCGAGCGGTTGGCCGCGGCCAACCGGGATAGTGTCCCGGGGCCACCAACTGCCCCGCAGACATCGGAGTCGACCACGTCATGATCACCGTCCGCACGGTGCGCGAGCTACGAGCGACCCTGCGCCCGTTCCGCCCGCACGGGTCCATCGGGCTGGTGCCCACCATGGGTGCGCTGCACGACGGGCACCTCGAACTCGGTCGTCGGGCCAGCGCGGAGAACGACGTCGTGGTGATGTCGATCTTCGTCAACCCGACCCAGTTCAACGACGCGAGCGACCTGGCGGCCTACCCCCGGGACGAAGCGGCCGACGCGGCGTTGGCCGCGAGTGCCGGTGTCGACGTGCTCTTCGTGCCGTCGGCCGCGGAGGTCTACCCGCCCGGGTTCAGCGCCACCGTCGAGCTGCACGGACCGATCGTCGATGGGCTGGAGGGCGCCCGCCGCGGAGCCGGGCACTTCCGCGGCGTGACAACCGTGGTCAGCAAGCTGCTCGGGATGGCCCAACCCGATCGGGCCTACTTCGGGCAGAAGGACGCCCAGCAGGCCAGGGTCGTCCGGGCGTTGGTCGCCGATCTGAACATCGACACGGAGATCGTCACGGTGCCGACCGTCCGGGAACCGGACGGACTTGCCATGTCCAGCCGGAATCGGCGACTGGGCGCTGGCGGATCGGGCGCGCGCCGTCGGCGTGTCGCAAGCCCTGCTGACCGCCCAGGCGCTCGCCGCCGCCGGCGAACACAACGCCGAAACGGTCCTGCAGGCGGCCGCAGAGGTGTTGGCCCACAACAACATCGAGCCCGAGTATCTCGCGCTGGTAGACGCCGAGACGTTCCTGCCGATCGACATCCTCGGCGCCGGCCCTGCAGTGCTGGCCGTAGCGGCGGACCTCGGCGGCACCCGGCTGATCGACAACGTGCTCGTCGAAGCGGTGGTGATCGATCCGGTGTAGGTGGGGCGGCCCTGCATCGTCAGTCCGATCAGCCGGGTCGTCGGGATGGCCCGGACGCGTGGAGTCCGTCACAACGGCGCCTCCTGGCGCGACATTCCGGCGCCCGCGCGGTGATGATCGAGTTCGGTGCCGGTTGTTGGTGGCGTTGTCTCCCGCCTGACCGGCTCGGTGATCGACCTAGACGCAAGGTGCAAAGGAGCAGCTGATGTCTACTCGTCCGGTTCTGCCGACCGATCGCCGGCCGGTGACCATCCCCAGCCTGTTCGACATGAAGCGGGCCGGCACCCCGATCGTCATGGTCACCGCGTACGACTACCCGAGCGCGCGCGCCGCCGAAGCGGCCGGCGTCGACATGGTGCTGGTCGGCGACTCCGGGGCGATGACGGTGCTCGGGCACTCCAGCACCGTCGCCGTGACAACGGACGAGATGCTGGTGCTGACCAAGGCCGCCCGCCGCGGCGTCCAGCACGCCCTGCTGGTCGCGGATCTGCCGTTCGGTTCCTATGAGGTCAGTGACGAGCAGGCCATCGCCACCGCTATCCGGTTCGTCAAGGAAGCCGGCGCGGACGCGGTCAAACTCGAACGGGGCGACGCCAGCTCCATCAGCCGGGCCAGGGCCATCGTGGGCGCCGGGGTCCCGGTCGTCGGGCACGTCGGGCTCACCCCGCAGTCAGCCACCTCGCTGGGCGGGTATCGGGCGCAGGGCCGGACCGCCGACTCGGCCATGCGCATCGCCCGCGGCGCGGTCGGGCTGCAGGAGGCAGGGTGCATCTGCATCGTGTTCGAGGCCGTGCCATCCGCGCTCACCGCCGAACTGATGAATCTCATGACGGTCCCGATCATCGGCATCGGTGCTGGTCCGGCCACCGACGGCCAGGTGCTGGTGTTCCACGACCTGCTCGGTATCCGGGAGGGCGCCGGGGCCAAGTTCGTCCGCCGGTACGCGGACCTACAGGACGCCATGGACGACGGCGTCGCGCAGTATGCCAAGGAAGTCCGCGGCGGGGTGTTCCCAGGCCCCGAACACGGCTACGGCATCGACGAGGCGGAGCTGGCCAAGTTCCGCGATGCCTGGGACGAGAGCACGTCCTACGGAGCGGATCACACCCGGCCCGCCCGGTGACGGATGAGTTCGACCCGGACGCGGTCGTCACCCTGACGTCCGACCTGGTTCGGTTGCGAACCGTCAACGACGGCCTGAACACCGACGGCCTGAACAATGACAGTGCGAAGCACGACAGCGCGAACAACGACAGCGCGCAGAACGACCGCACGCACGCGGCAGAGGTGGAAGGCCCCGCCTCCCGGCTGGTAGCCAGCGTCATGCGCGGTTTCGGCTGGGACGTCACCGTGACCGAGGTCGCGCCCGGTCGTACTTCGGTCGTCGCGGTGGTGGCGGGTCACGGTCCCGGCCGCACGTTGATGTTCGAGGGGCACGTCGATGTGGTCACCGAGGGCGATCCGACGGGATGGTCGTTCGACCCGTTCGGCGGGGACGTTGTCGACGGCAGGCTCCGCGGCCGGGGATCCGCCGACATGAAATCCGGCGTCGCCGCGATGATCCACGCCGCCCGGGCGGTCGAGATCGGCGGCTTCCCGGGCCGCATCGTCGTCGGCGTGCTCGCCGACGAGGAGGGCATGATGCTCGGCGCCAAGCGATTCGCCGCCGACCTCAACGCGGGTGCCATCCCTGGCCTGACTGGCGGGATCGACGGGGTCATCGTCTGCGAGCCCGAGGGCGGCGAGGTGTGCCCGGTCGCGAAGGGCGCCATCCGGATCACCGTCCGGTTCGTCGGTGCGATGGCGCACGGCGCGATGCCGAAGATGGGCCGCAACCCGTTGCCCGCCTTGGGATCCCTGTTGATCGCGTTGCCCGAGGTGGAGCGCGGCTATCAGGGGCAGGTGGGTAGCCACGAATCGCTGGGTGACTTCTCGCTCACCCCGACGGTGCTGGCCGGCGGCACTCTCGACCAGATCAACGTCATCCCGGCCAGCGCCGTGCTGGCGCTCGACGTGCGCACGCTGCCCGGGATCGATCACCCCGGGCTGATCACCTTGCTCACCCGGCTGGCGCAACGCATCGCCGATGAACACGGCCTCGAGGTCGAAGTGACGGTGCTGGACGATCGGCCGCCGGTGGACACCCCACCGGATTCGCCGGTCGTCTCCTCGATGCTGGCCGGTCACCGCGCGGCCACCGGCCAGGATGCGGTGCTCGGCGGGGTTCCGGGAACGACGGACGGCACGATCCTCACCCGGGACGCCGGCCTGCCGACCGTGGTCTACGGGCCCGGCGGCAAGTGGATCGCGCACCAGGTCGACGAGTTCGTTGCGGTGCAGGACATTCTGACGTGCACCCGGGCCTATGTCGCGGCCGCCAGGCACTTTCTCGGGGCCGTCGCGACCCCATCGGGGAACGAGCAGCCGATCGATGGCACCCCGGCGGCAACCCGGTCGGTCGGCAGCTCCGCGGTGCGTCGATGAGCGCCGAATCCGCCGCAGCCCAACCCGGTCCGCGGAACTCGCTGACCGACGTCCCGGGGATCCGGGTCGGGCACCACACCGCTGTCGGTGACGGCTACCTGACCGGCACGACCGTTGTGCTGGCACCGGACGGCGGCATGGTCGCCGGCGTCGATGTCCGCGGCGGTGGCCCGGCGACCCATGAAACGGACCTGCTGCAGCCAACCGCATCCGTCGAGCGAATCCACGCCCTGGTGCTCACGGGCGGCAGCGCTTACGGGCTGGCGGCCTGCACCGGAGTGATGAACGCGCTCGCCGACCGGGGCATCGGCCTGCAGGTCGGCCCTGAGCCCGGCGAGGTCGTTCCACTGGTACCCGGCGCCGCGGTGTTCGACCTGGGGCGCGGCGGTGATTTCCGGGCCCGGCCGACCGCCGAGTTCGGCGCACTCGCCCTGCAGGCGGCCTATGACACCGACGCCGATCAACAGGACGCCGATCAACACGGTTCCGTCGGCGCCGGTACCGGCGCGGTGACCAGCAACCTGAAGGGCGGGCTCGGCAGCGCCTCCCTGGTGCTGCCCGGAGGTGTGACGGTCGCGGCGCTGGCCGTGGTGAATGCGGCCGGCTCGCCGATCGACCCGCGGACCGGCGGGCTGCTGGGCGCCAACCTGTTGCTGGCCGCCGACGGGGAGCAACCGGCGCTGCCCGGGGACACCGGACGGGCGGCTGCTGTTGGCCTTCACCGCACCCCAGCCGCCGCGGATGACCTTCGCAGACGGTGCAACAGGAGCGGCCGGTGCGGTCGATGCCGCGACCATCCGCAACACCACGCTGGTGGTGGTCGCGACGAACGCCACGTTGACCAAGGCACAGTGCACCAAGCTGGCGGCGGTGGCGCAGAACGGGATGGCCAGGGCCCTCAACCCGGTGCACACCATGTTCGACGGGGACGTCATCTTCGGCGTCTCGACGACAACCGCGGCGGCGCCTGACCCGCTCGGGTTTCACCAGATCGTCGTGGCCGGCGCAGATGTCGTGACCAGGGCGATCGTCCGCGCACTGCTCGGCGCCCGGTACACCAGCACGCCGGGCGGCGACTGGCCGTCGTGGTCAGAGGTCGCCTTCCCGGGGTGACGGGAGCCGGCTCGGAACGTCGTCGAGAATGGACCCATGACCGGCTGGCGAACCGCAGGACGCTGTTGCGCCGCGGCCGGCTGGATTCTCTGGGTTGATCGTCCAGGTGGTCGCGAAGGATCCGTTCCCGCCAGAGATCTCGCTGTCGCAGTACGGACTCGGCGGTGCCGGCTGGCTGTTCTCGGTCTGGGTCGTCGTGCTGGCCGGCAGTCCGTTGCTGTTGTTCCGCTACCGGCCGGTGCCTGGTGCCGGCCGGGTGGCTGTTGGCCATCGGCTTCGCCGGCACCGTGCTGATGGCGATCGTCCGCACCGACGAAGGGGTGCAGCAGATGTCCTGCGCACGCCATGGTGCACATGGTGGGGGCCGTCATCGGCGCTGGTTTTCCTGCCGCTCGGGATGGGTGCTCGTCCTGCGCTACGCGGCCAGGCCATGGCCGGCCGTGGCCGTTGCCACACTGGGAACAGCGGGTCGTCGTCGGCGTGTTGGTCCTGATGTCGGCCGCCGGCGTTGACACCGCCGGGATGGGTACGGCGCGATCCTGGGCGCTGTGGCAGGGCATTTTGGTCGTCATCGAGATGATGCTGGTCGCACTGTATGCGGCCGTGGTGTCCACGATTGACCCGAGGTCGCGTCGTGCGGACGGGCCGGCGCCGGTACAGTCAGCGATCCGGTGAGCATCGACGCGCGACCAGGCGTGAGGTTGAGCCCGGTGGGGTACCAGCAAGGCAGATGAAGCGATCAGGACCCGGCCGTCACCGCCGCCGACCGTGGTCCCGCGTCACAATCAGCAGGTCAACCAGTACGCGTCGAGCAGCACGCGTCAAGCAAAGGGAACCACGATGACCCGATCCGAGCTCCGCCCTTCGCACCACCGCACGTCGCCGTCCGCATGTCGTCGTCGTCGGCGGCGGTTTCGGTGGTCTGACCACCATCAAGGCGCTGGCGAAGTCCGATGTGGACATCACCCTGGTCGACCGGCATACCTACAACGCCTTCCAGCCGCTGCTCTACCAGGTGGCCACCGCCGGCCTGAACCCCGGCGACGTGACGTTCTTCCTGCGGGCCACCCGGATGTCGCAGAAGAATGTGAGCTTCCGGCAGGGCGAGGTCACCGGCATCGACACCGGGCGAGCAGCTGCATCACCTTCCACGACGGCGGCACGATGGAGTACGACTACCTGGTGATCGCCTCCGGGGCGACCACCAACTACTTCGGCACCAAGGGCGCCGAGGAGAACTCGCGGGCGATCTACACCCGCCAGCAGGCCCTCAAGCTGCGCGACGAGATCTTCACCAACCTCGAGCACGCGGCGGCGTCGAACACCAGCGAGGACCTGGCCATCGTCGTCGTCGGTGCCGGACCGACCGGGGTCGAGATGGCCGGCGCGCTCGCCGAACTGCGCAACGACGCCATGGGTGCCATCTACCCGGAGCTCGACCCGCGTCGGACGCACATCGTGCTGGTCGAGATGGCCGACAAGGTGCTCGCCCCGTTCGCCCCGTCGCTGCGCGAGTACGCCGCCAAGGCGCTCCGCGAGCGCGGCGTCGAACTGCGGCTCAACACCTCCGTCGCCGAGGTGACCACGGACGGCGTCGTGCTCGGCGGCGGCGAGTTCCTCAAGGCCGGCGTGGTCATCTGGGCCACCGGCGTCGCGGTGCCGAAGGTCGTCGGGACCTGGGGGCTGCCGCAGGGCCGTGGCGGCCGGATCACCGTCGAGGGCGACCTGCGGGTGACCGGGTTCAAGAACATCTTCGCCATCGGTGACGTGGCCATCTACCCGGATGCGCTGCCGCAGCTGGCGCAGCCTGCCTTGCAGGGTGGCAAGCATGCCGGCAAGCAGATCGCCTCGCTGGTCACCGGTCGTCCGACGCACGATTTCCACTATCACGACAAGGGCACCATGGCGACGATCGGCCGCCGGGCGGCGATCGCCGACATTGCGCTGATCAAGGGCAAGACCCTCAAGCTCACCGGCAGTCTGGCCTGGCTGGCCTGGCTGTTCGTGCACATCGTCATGCTGCTCGGCAACCGGAACCGGCTGGCCACCCTGGTCAACCTGTCCACCAAGTACCTGGCGCCGTCCCGGCGGACCAACCCCATCGTCGGTGACGTCCCGGTGTTCGAGCATCAGATACCCGAGGAGCACTGACCGTGCTGAACACACTTGCCGCTCTTGGATGATGTGTCAACTTCCTGTGCGCCAACTGAGTAAACTGAGTGCTCATGACGCAGACGCGATGGTTGAGCCCGGACGAGGCCAGGGCTTGGCGCGCGCTCCGGACGTTCGGGACCCCGTTGGCGGCTGCGCTCAATCGCCAACTGATGACGGACTCGGCGTTGTCCATGCGCCGACTACGAGGTGCTGGTCGTGCTCTCGGAATCCGCGGGCGGGGTGCTGCGGGCCGGCGAACTCGGCCGGGCCACCGGCTGGGAGAAGAGCCGCCTGTCCCATCACATCAAGCGGATGGAGGCGCGCCGGCTGGTCGAGCGGCAGGATTGCGTCACCGACGGTCGCGGCCTGCTGGTCGCGATCACCGACCACGGCCGTAAGGCCATCGCAGACGCCGCGCCGGGCCATGTGCAGGCCGTTCGGGACTACATCATCGATGTCCTGACGCCGGCGCAACTGCGAGATGTCTGGCCGAGATCGGCGAAACGGTCGGCGCCCGGCTGACCGCCGACAACTGCACGTGCCGCGGCGAACGATGACGGCGACTGCGACCTGACCGGGAGTCGCAGGCGGGATGACCGGAGCTGGGGGAGCCGATGTGCAGCGGGGACGGCACACCTGCCGATCTCGCTGGACAAGGCGGTCGCTCAACCTCGCACAACCCTCAACCTCTACCTCAGAGGTGAGATCAGCCTCGACAAGAGCACACGACGCCGAGCCGGGGCCGCCGCATGGTCACCGCGGCCGGGCAGGCCCGCGACCGGACCATCGGTCAACTGGTCGCGCTGCTCGTTCCGCTGATCAAGGCCACCCGCTATCCACTGCTGATCGTGCTGCTCGCCGCCGCCGTACCGGCGGTCGCGGTGATCGTGATTGCCCTGCTCAGGCCCGGTCCGGACGATGGCTTCTGGATCTTCCTCGGTGTCGTCGGACTGGTCGTCGCCGGCGTGGTTCGGGTTACGCCGCCATCAGTTGCTGGCCATCGCGCGGGACCCGGAGGCCCTCGCCGACGCGTTGGCGTCGGTGGTCAGCGGCCGCGACATGTGGGAACAGCTGGTGCAGAACGTGTCCGTCGGCAAGGTGGGTGCCGCTGTCGGTCCGTCGCTCGCGTCCGCTGCGGGTGCTGCGCGGGATGTGGCGGGGCGTGCAACTGACCGGTGTGCTGACCCAGATCACCGAGCGTCCCGAGCTCACCCCGCTGATGCCGGGTCGACTGCGGGGGATGTGGTTCCTGGTCCTCGCCTGCCTGATCACCTCGGTGGTCCTGGGCTGTGCCGTCCTCGTCGCCGGCCTGCTGTACCTGCTCGGAGCCTGATTCCCTTCGTCACCCTCGAGCCGGTGGGCCTCACGTGACGACTACGGTGGAAGCACGGGCAGGCGTCAGCGCGTCGGTCGACTGCAACAGGTGAATCGTTGGCGCCGCACGGCTGCGCCGCAGCGAAGGGACAGGGCGATGAACCAGATCGACGAAACCGAACCGGGATCGGAGACCGACGGCAACGACGGTGTCGCAGAGCAACTCTCGGTGGAGGACTCCCTGCTCGACACCAGAATCGACGACGTGCTGGACGAGGGTTACTCGCCGCCCGACCGCGAACCGTCGGTGCACGTACCGACCGAATCCGAGGAAGCCCGCGGTGAGAGCCTGGACGAGTTGCTGTCCGCCGAGGTGCCCGAGGTCTGGGCGCAGGACGACGACAACCTGTTCGACGAATCCGGCGACGAAGTCGGCGGCGCGCGCGCCGGCCGCCTGGTCAGCGTTGGCTCCGATGGCTACTCGGACACCGAGAAGGACCTGCTGGCCGGCGATGTCGGCATCGACGGGGCGGGCGCCAGCGCCGAGGAAGCCGCCATGCACGTGATCGACGAGTACGACCAGCGCTAGTCGGAACCGACGAAGGAGGGGCCGCCGATCGAAACGGCCGGAGAGCGCTCGAGAACCTGGCGACGTCGGAGCCTTGTTATTCAGGGCACTTTCAGCCGCATTGGCTTGACGCGGTGACGGTCAGGGCGATGCCGTGGGCTTTGCGGGTCGTCATCGCACTGATCGCTGCGCTGTCGCTGGTCGTCGGGCTGCTGTGGGTCTTCCAACGTCGACTGATCTACCAGCCCGACAACTCTCCGGTTGTCACCGGCGGCGACCGTGCTGCCGGGCGGCCGGGACGTGACGCTGCGGACCGAGGATGGGCTCGATCTGGCCGCCTGGTACGTGCCGGCGGCGTCGGGCGCCAGTGCCGCCCGACGATCCTGGTGGCCGGCGGCAACGCGGGGCATCGAGGCGATCGTGCGCCGCTTGGCCCAGGCCTTGCGCGCGGCCGGATTCGGGGTGCTGCTGCTGGACTACCGCGGCTATGGCGGCAACCCTGGATCCCCGTCCGAACAGGGCCTGGCCCTCGATGTGCGAGCGGCCTATCGCTTCCTGACGGCGGACGAGGCGATCACCGACGGATGAGTTGATCTACTTCGGCGAGAGTCTGGGCGCGGCCGTCGTCACCGAACTGGCCGCGGAACATCCACCGGCCGCCCTCGTCCTCCGGTCACCCTTCGTCGACCTCGCCGCCGTCGCCCAGGAGTTGGCTCCCTTGCTGCCGGTGCGGTTGCTGTTACGCGATCATTTTCCTGTTCTCGCCGTCATCGCAAAGATCCGGGTTCCGACCCTGGTGGTCTACGGCACCGCGGACACCGTGGTGCCCCCCTGGCAGAGCCGGGCCGTTGCCGACGGTGCGGGCGGACCCGTCGAGGTCGTGGCGGTGCCGGGCGCGGATCACAACGACCGGGTGCTGCTCGACGGGTCGGCGCTGATCGGCTCGGTGCGGGCAGTTGCTCGGACGCGCGGCCTGCCCACCGCCGAGTTGACCGGATGCGGCGAGGTTTCGCTCTCGGAAAAGATCTTCCTAACTTCGTTGCGCCCGGGCGGGAGACGACGTACTTTCGTCGGTACACGAGGAAGGAGGTGGTCCCACGTTGAAGACGTTTCGGACACGTGAGGTGGCTGGCCGCTAGGCCGCCGTTCCACCGTCGGACCAGTTTTCCCCGCGGGGATTAGCGGTCTGGCACAACCGGACAGTCACCGGCCCCCGGGCTGCCGACCAATGTCCAGTCGGCCCATCTGGAGTTCTCAGGTGGAGCAGCCCGGGGGTTGTCCGTGCCCGGACCAGCCTTACCGCTCAGAGTCCGCGTTCGATCGGGACGAGGCCGCGATCGGCCGCCCGGACCAGCGCCTGGTGGTCCGCCTCCGTCTGATCGGCATACAGCCGGGCGAATCGCGCGAGCGCGAGATCCAATTTGTTGGACGTCCCCGCGTACCCGGCGATCATCGAGGCGCCGCTGGTCCGGGCGTGGCCCTTCGCCAGCAGATGGCCGACGATGCCGGCATAGTCGGCCAGGGCGGCGCCGTCGATCGAATCCAGCGCGACGGTGCCCTTCATGTTCCGGAACTGCCGGACGTAATACTGCCGCCCATCCGCAGAGGTCCAGCCCAGCAACGGGTCGCTGACGGTTTGCAACGCCTGCTGGTACTCCACCACCCGTTGGCCCTGGTGCGCGTGCCAGGCTGATTCACCGTGCACGTACTTGGCCAGCACCGACCGCCTGGCCTGCTTGAGCTGCAGGAACACCACGTCGTCCGGGCTGCTGCCCTCCAGCAGTGCGACGTACGCGCGCAGGCCGACGCTGCCGACCCCGACGACCTTGTGTGCGATGTCGATAAGGGTGTAGCCGCCCAGCGCGCGGCGCCAGTGCGGGGCCAGGGTGGCGAGGTATTCGTCGAGGGCGACGGCCAGCATGTCGGCGTCTGCGTCGCTCACCCTGGTCATCAGTGGTGGATCCTCGATGATCCGCCGACGGCCCTGCGTTTCCTGGGTGAAGCGGGGCAGTGCCCGGTCGCTCGTCCGGGTGCGGGCACGGTTGACCGCCCGCCGGATTTCCGCCCGCAACGACTCGTGCGATGTGGACTCCTGCAGGTGATCCACGTCCAGCCGTTGGTAGGACCGCGCCAGCAGCGGCGTCTCGCGACAGCTCCCGGACCTCGGTGCGATACGCCGCGACGCACTGCAGAACCGCGCTCTCGCAGTCGGACTCGGTGGCTCCGTTCTGCCGGCCGGCTACCCAGATGCTCGCCACCAGGCGGCGCAGGTCCCATTCCCAGCCGCCCGGGTGCGCCTCGTCGAAATCGTTGAGATCGATGACGAGATCCCGTTCGGGGGACGCGTAGAACCCGAAGTTGCCCAGGTGCGAATCTCCGGAGATCACCGGCGTGATGCCGGTCGCGGGCAACCCGGCGACGTCCTCCGCCATCACCACCGCGGTGCCCCGGAGGAACCCGTAGGGATTGGCCGTCATCCGGCCGACCCGTAGCGGGATCAACCAGTCCAGCCGACCCTGGTGCGACTCGTTGATCAGTTGCACCGGATCGGGTCGGTCGGCGGGCGGCGTCCAGTCACCCAATGAGCTGCGGGGCACCTGCCGGCGAAGTTCGCGGCCCATCCGGAAGCGGTCCGCGCGCGCCGTCGGCCGCCGGCGCAGCGAGCTGAAGGCCTCGCTGTCTGCCGAGGCAAGGACGACGTGTCCCTGGGTTGGCACCGGGGTGGTCAACGCTGGTTCCTGCCCATGACGCGGACACTAGCGGCACGACGGACAGCCTGCGACCGCGAGACGTTCAGCAAAAGTTGGCCACCCAAATTTGGGTATCTGCCAAGATCGTCAACCGACATAAGCTGCAGGAAGCTGTCCGAAGCTCATTTCACGTTGCCGAGGAGCGCTCGAGGACCCGCAGGGGGCGCACATGCACAAGAGAGACGAGCGGACCGAACCTGCTGACCACCCGGGGCCGGTGGCACGCTGGCGGGCGCGTCGGGCAGCGGAGAACGCGGCACTTGCCGAGGCCGACGCCCGGATACCGTCACAGCTCGACAGGTTGAACTGGGAACGGCTGGACAGCCGGGACGACGAGTCCGCCCCCTGACTGACCTCGCGCCGGTCGTTGCCACCGGTAGCGACCGGCAGTCGGTGCACTGCGGCCAGCCACCGGGGAGATGTCACTGCCTGTAGGAAACCTGTGTGAAGACTTGTGAATATGCGCGACCCGCGTTACCCCGAACGGGTGAAATTCGGCGGCGTTGATCCGCGCCATTCCCCGGGTGAGTACGCCGGCCTCGCACCGTGTGCAATCTGCGCAAACAACGTTTTCTGTGAAATACCAATGATCGTTATCAATCCGTTATGTCCAGATCGACACCCTGGACATCTCAGGTGCCGTCCGTATCGTCTGGAACAGCCGCGGTTTCGCCGCGGTCATCCACGTTCACACCTCCGGGCCATGCGCCTAATGCTGTCCGAACCGGACCCGGAAACTCGACAACAGAAAGGCTCGGACAGCAGCGGGGAAACCATTTCTGGGAGCTTCGAGCTTCCTTGGGGTGAATTCGGTCGAATAGCAGCAAAAGACCGGACGGGCGATCCCCTGCACCCATTCGCTGATCATTGCGGATGAGTCGCGCCCGAACCCGACAGCTCACCTCGCAGGCGCAAGCTAGGGGAAAGAAGAACATGATCCGACACATCGGACGCCATCGCGAGCCGTCCAGGCTCCGGGTACTGGCGCTTCGCGGGGCCACCGTCGGCGTTGTCGCCGGCGCAGCAGCCCTCACCCTCGCCGGGACGGCGTCCGCCGCACCCGATTCCACCTGGGACGCCGTCGCCCAGTGCGAGAGCAGTGGCAACTGGTCCATCAACACCGGGAACGGCTACTACGGCGGCCTGCAGTTCTCCCAGTCCACCTGGAACGCCTTCGGCGGCCAGGAATACGCCGCGCGCGCCGATCTGGCCTCCCGCGAGGAGCAGATCGCTGTCGCCGAGAAGACCCTCGCCGGGCAGGGCTGGGGCGCCTGGGCCTGTGCCTACGCCGGTGGCGGTGAAGGCCCGTCCGGGCGCACCGTCACCAGCAGCGACACCGGCAATGACACTGCGGCGGCGCCGGTCGCCGAAGAGGCGGCCCCGGCCGCCGATTCGTCGAGCAGCAATTCGACGAGCAACTCCGGCGGGCACGCAGACCGGTCGCGCCACCAGTCCGATGCCCAGGCGAGCCCGGACACCGCCACCGCGAGTGCACCCGCCAGTGCGGCTGACGGTACCTACACCGTCGTCTCCGGCGACACGCTGTCCAAGATCGCTACCGCCAACGGTGTTGCCGGTGGTTGGCAGGCGCTGTTCCAGGCCAACTCGGACGTTGTCACCGACGCCGACCTGATCTACCCGGGCCAGGTGCTGCGGCTCGGCTGAGCAAGCCGAAGTCCGCGAAGGGCGTCGACCGCGTAGCTGTGCTGTGGTCGGCGCCCTCTGCGGTCTGCGCGGGAGCCTCGACCGGCCGATACGATCGGCCGATGATCATGCGACGGGCGTTCACCGGTCTGCTCGTCGCGGCTGTCACCGGCATCGCGATTCTCACCGGTTGTACGTCGACCTCGACGACGGCAACCCCGACCGCCGCAGCACTCACCGCTGAAGAAGTGCTCAGTAAATCCGCTGCGGCGATGGCGGGGGTCACCAGCACCAGCTTCACCATCGCGGTCGACGGCCAACTGCCGGCCGTCACCGTGCAGTCCGCCGAGGGTGACCTGACGTCGGCCGGCGATGCCAAGGGCACGGCCAAGATCACCCAGTTCGGCCAGCTCCTCGAGGTCGAATTCGTGCTGGTGGGCGGCGAGCTCTACATCAAGGGCCTGACCGGTGGGTTCAGCAAGGTGCCGGCGGCACTGGCCGGGTCCGTCTATGACCCATCGGCCATCCTCAACCCCGACAAGGGTGTGGCGAAGGTGCTGTCCTCCGTCCAGAATCCGACCCTGACCAGCAGTGACGGTGACGCCTGGGTCGTCTCCGGCACGGTACCGAGCAGCGTGGCCGGCGCGCTCGTCCCAGGCATCAATTCCGACGTCGACGGCGTCTTCACCATCGAGATGGCCACCGGATACCTCACCGCCGCCGACCTGACGCTGACCGGCGGCGACGGCAACCCGGCTACCGTCACGATCGGGCTGTCGAACTTCAACCAACCCGTCTCGATCAGCCCGCCGGCGTGAGCAACCGCCGGCTCGCGATCGGGGCGGCCGGTACGGCGGTCCTGCTGGCCGCGTTGGACGCCTATGTGGTGGTCGGCGTCCTGATCGACATGGTCCGCGATCTCGGTATCCCGGTGAACCACCTGGAGCGGGCGACGCCCGTGGTCACCGGCTACCTGCTCGGGTACGTCGCCGGGATGCCGTTGCTCGGCCAGCTGTCCGACCGGTACGGCCGGCGCCCGGTGCTGCAGCTCTGCCTGATCGGATTCGCCATCGGATCAGCAATGACGGCGGTGGCAACCGGACTGCCGTTGCTGGTGGCCGGTCGGGTGCTGCAGGGAGTGGCCGGCGGCGCCCTGCTGCCAGTGACAATGGCCCTGGTGGCGGACCTGTGGGCCGAGCAGAAGCGCTCCGCCGTGCTCGGTGTGGTCGGGGCGGCGCAGGAACTGGGCAGTGTGCTCGGCACCCTCTACGGGGTCGGCCTGGCCGCTGCCTTCAATGCCTGGCGGTTCACCGAGGACCTGCAACCGCAGAGTTGGCGCTGGGTGTTCTGGGTGAACCTGCCGCTCACCGTCCTGGCCATGCTGATCGTTCAGCAGACCGTCCCGGGCGGGCGACATTCGGCACTCGGCAAGGGATCTGGCAGCGAACAACGCGGCGGCATCGACGTCGTCGGCGGCGGACTGCTCGCGCTGGCCCTTGGGCTGCTGGTCGTTGGGTTGTACAACCCCGATCCCGGACGCGGCGTGCTTGCCGCCCTGGGGTCTGCCGGTGATCGGTGCCGCCGTCGCTGTGCTGGTGCTCTTCGTCTTCTGGGAACGCCGGTCGCCGGTCCGGTTGCTCGACCCTGCCGGGGTGCAGATGGGCCGATTCCTGGCCACCCTGGCGGTCAGCATGGCCGCTGGCGCCGCCCTGATGGTCACCCTGGTCAACGTCGAGCTGTTCGCACAAACGTTGCTGCGCCTGGACTCCGGGCAGGCGGCGCTGATCCTGGTGCGCTTCCTGGTGGCGTTGCCGGTTGGCGCAGTGATCGGCGGGCTGCTCGCCACGCGGCTGGGTGAACGCTGGGTGAGTGTCGCCGGACTGCTGGTCGCCGGCGGTGGTTACCTGTTGATCGCCAACTGGCCGGCCGATGTGCTGACGGCCAGCCACCTCTTCGGTCTTCCCGGTGCTGGACACCGACCTCGCCATCGCCGGATTCGGCCTCGGCCTGGTGATCGCCCCGCTGTCGGCGGCCGTCCTGCGGGTGGTTCCGGCGGCGTCCCACGGGGTGGCGTCGGCGGGTGTGGTGGTGGCCCGGATGACCGGGATGTTGATCGGCGTTGCCGCCCTCACCGGGTGGGGTCTTTACCGGTTCGGCACCCTGACGGCCGACCTGGCAACACCCCTGCCGATCGGTGTCAGCCAGGAGGAGTTCGCCGCTCAGCTGGCCGACTACAACGTCGCACTGTCGGCCGCCCTGCTGACCGAGTATCGCGAGATCTTCCTGATCACCGCGGTGATCTGTGTTGCTGGGGCAGCACTGTCGCTGCTGCTGCCGTCGCGGGCTCAGCATGTTGCGCACCTGTCGAATTCACCTGCGTCGAATTCACCTGGGTCGAATCAGTCCGAGCTGCATCGGCCCCCAGTGAATCCGAACCTGCCGAATCCACCTGTGTCATGAAGGAGTCCAGCACCCGGGCGAACCGATCCGGCTCGTCCAGGTGCGGGAAGTGTCCGGAGCGGGCGAACATCTCGACCCGGGTGGCGGGTAACTCCTGCCGGGCGGCCTCGACATGTGACGACGGGATCATCCGGTCCCGCTCCCCCCAGACCAGCATCGACGGTTGGGCGGCGAACCCGGCGAGCCGATTCTGCGCACTGACCGTCTGGCCGTGCACGTCGATGACCGACCGGCTGGTCGCCAGGAAGGCGCGTCTGGTCTCCGCGTCCGCCAGGCTGGGCAGCCCACGCCAGGCCTCGTCCGTGCTGGGGCTGACCGACGGCAGCCCGACCTTCGACCACCACCGCAGCGCGGTGTCGCCGACGCTGTGCACCCAGCCCGACGCGATCAGCGGCAGCACCAGTTCGCTGCCCGGCAGGGTGGCCGCGCGCAGTAGCGGATTCAGTTCGCGGCCCAGCCCGCCGCTGCTGACCAGCACCAGCGCGTCCACCCGGTCCGGGAACAGATAGGCCAACTGCAGGGCAATGCCGCCGCCCAGGGAATGGCCGACCAGGGTGGCACTGGGCACGTCGATGGCGTCGAACAGGTCGCGCAGGCTGGCGGCGTGCGCGCTGAGCGAATAGTCGCCCGCCGGTTTGGCCGATTCACCGTGGCCGAACAGGTCCGGGCGCGATCACCCGATAGCGGTCGGCGAGCCGGTCGAGCTGGGCGGTCCAGGTCTGCGACGAGCTCATCAGGCCGTGCACGAACACGATGGCGCGGCCGTGCGCCGGCGTCGAGGTAGCAGCAGGTCGTTGCCGTGCAGGGTGATCCGCTTCATCGGTGCTGGCATCGGCCCGCCTCGGTTACTCCGTCGGTAGCGGCGTTGACCCTACGCGAGCCAATCTGCGCGCGGGTACCCCGGCGTCTGTGAGCACCCGTCGACAGGCGGTTTGAGGATCGCGGCGTCCAGGAAATCTGATCGGCACATGGCGTGGCTACGCTGTCCGGGACGGATGGGCCGTCCGGCACAACACGGGACGGAGAATGTCGCTGATGAGCATCCGACAGGTTCGGATCGGCTGTGACTTCGTCTACGACGCGCAGGTCGACACCCCGACGGTTTTTCAGGTGACCCCATTGGGTGTCGACAATGTCGACATCGAGGAGGAGAAGTGGTCGTTCACGCCGACCCTGGACACCCACGAGTACCGGGACATCTACGGCAACCGCTGCCAGCGGCATCATCCTGCCGGCCGGGCGCTCGCAGATCAGCTACTCAGGCCATGGCCACGGTCCCCGACGCCACCGAGGACTTCGATCTGATCGGCGCCCGAGCTGATGCCGCACGAGCTGCCGGACGACGTGCTGGTCTACCTGATGCCGAGCCGGTACTGCCTGCCCGACATGCTCGGCAACGAGGCCTGGTCCCGGTTCAGCCAGCTGCCCCGCGGTTACACCCGCGTGCAGGCGATCTGCCAGCACGTCAACGACCACCTGCAGTTCGCCTACGGCAGCAGTTCGCCGACATCGACCGCGGTCGACGTCAATGCCTCCGGGTACGGCGTGTGCCGCGACTTCACCCACCTGGCCATCACCTTCTGCCGGGCGATGAACATCCCGGCCCGGTACGTCTTCGGGTACCTGCCGGACATGGACGTGCCGGTCGACCCGAACCCGATGGACTTCGCGGCCTGGATGGAGGTCTGGCTGGGTGACCGGTGGTGGACCTTCGACCCGCGGAACAACATGCGCCGCAAGGGCCGGATCCTGATCGGCCGCGGCCGGGACGCCTCCGACGTCGCGATGGTGACGACCTTCGGTGGCCCGATGCTGCAGTCGATGACGGTGGTCGCCGAAGAGATCTCTAGCGGGTCGATCGCCCCCCGGCTGCGCCGGTTCGGCCAAGGGGTAGAACGGTTCCATGGCACCAACCCTGTCCACGCCCCGACTGCTGCTCCGCGGCTGGCAGGTCGACGACGCGCCGGCCGCGCTGGAGATCTACGGTCACCAGGACGTCGCCCGCTGGCTGAGCCCGGCGATGGATCGGGTGACCGACGTCGACGTCGATGCGCGGTGCTGTTGCAGCAGTGGATCGACGAGGACTCCGCGGCGGTCCCGCCCGCCGGCCGGTGGGCGATGCAGGACGCTCGGGACGGCCGGGTGATCGGCGGCGTGATCCTGCTGCCGCTGCCGCCCGGGCGACAACGACCTGGAGATCGGCTGGCAGCTGCGGCCCGAGGTCTGGGGGCAGGGCTACGCGACCGAGGCCACCCACGGGGTGGCCGGTTGGGCGTTCACCCAGGAGATCGACGAGGTGTTCGCCGTCGTCCGGCCGGGCAATGCCAGGGCGGCGGCCACGGCGCGCCGCAACGGGATGACCTGGGTCGGCGAGACGGACAAGTACTACGGGCTGACGCTGCAGGTCTACCGGCTGCGGCCGGCCGACCTCGACCGGTCGTCCCGCGGCGATGAGCAATCCTGATGGACGAGTCATGACTCGGTGGCGCCGCATCGGCATGCCACGGGACCGGGACGCGAACGGCCGAGCCCGCAACTCCCGGCCGCGGGATGCCTTGGGACGTCCGCTGCCGTACGGGTCGGACAATGTCGAACGGCAGCCCGAGGGCATCGTGCGGACGCCGGCCGAGACGATCACCCAGGCCCAGGAGCTGCTGGATTCGGGAATGCCCTTCCATGCGCACGAGGTCTTCGAGGACGCCTGGAAATCCTCGTCCGGGCCGGATCGGGAACTCTGGAAGGGGTTGGCGCAACTCGCTGTCGGGCTGACCCACCTCGGTCGCGGCAAACATGCGCGGGGCACAGACGTTGCTGCAGCGCGGTTCTCGTGCGTGTCGCGGCGTTCGCCGATCGGCCGCCCTACGGCCTGGACGTTGCCGGCATCGTCCGCTGGTCGGCCGAGCTGAGCGACGAGACTCGATGCGGCGCAGGCGGTCTCGCAGGTGACCTGGGCCGCTCCGGTGCTGCGCACCGGGGCCGCGCAAGTCGGCCCGGTGAGCGGCCGGTGCAGCCAGCCTAATCGGGGCGGACGACGACCACCGGGCACAGCGCGTGGGTGATCAGCGAATGACTCGTCGAGCCGAGCATCATCCCGGTGAATCCGCCGCGACCACTGACTTCCGACCACCAACAGTTGTGCCTGCCGAGCTTGATCGAGCAGTGCCGGGGTTGGTCGGCCGTGCGTGACGACGGACATCACCTCGACGTCCGGGTATCTGTCGCGCCAGCCCGGCCAGCTGCTCCGCCAGCAGCAGCCCGCTCGCTCTCCGTCAGTCGTGCGATGTCGGTCGGCCGACACGTCGGACAGCGTCGGCCGTGGATCGCTCCAGGCAGTGCACGGTGACCAGCGGCGCGCCGCGGACCGCGGCCTCCTCGAAGGCGAAGTCGATGGCCGCCTCGCTGGTCGGCGATCCGTCGACGCCGACGACGACCGGTCCGGCGAGCGTCCAGCCGGGTCCGTCGACGGGGATGACGGCAACCGGTGCGGAGCCGTGCGCGGTGATGGCGAGGGCAACCGAACCAAGCAGGGTTCCGGCCACCCGCCCAGCCCGCGGGATCCCGACCACTGTCAGCCGCGCCGTCTCCGACGCGCGGCGAAGTGCCACGACCGCGTCGCCCTGGAACAGCCGGGTGTGGACGTCGAGCCCGGGATGACTGGCTCCGCAGGTCGTCGGCGACCTCCGACGAGCATCCTGCGGCCTTCGGCGCGCATCACCCGCCCGAGATCGGACGGGAGCCATGCTGTACGCGGCGTAGCCGGCGACCGGCAGTTGGTAGGCGAAGACCAGCCGCAGCGGTGCGTGCCGACCGGCCGCCTCCGCGGCCGCCCATTCTGCCGCCTGCCGGGAGTGCGCGGAGCCGTCCACGCCGACGACGACCAGATCCGTCCGCTGGGCCGACTTGGCCGGTCGATCGCTCGGCGGGCGGGTGACAGGGTCGGGGGCGACGGTGTGGATCTCGCGGAGCAGCGGCACCTTGCCGGCGGGCGGCGTAGGCTGGGCTCGTCGGTGACGGACCCGGACAGGCTGACCTGCTGTTGAGCGCTCGAGGTAGCGCCGCATGGCGGCGTCGTGCCGGGAGATCGAGGCCGCGGACCGACCGGCGGCGGTTCGCGCTTCGGTGGTTGCGGTGTAGTTCTCGCGGGTGGTCATCTCTGCTCTCCTTTGCCGATCGTCGGATCGACGCGCCCACAGCGGGCTCACCCTCGATGCTTCCGGTGCCCGGACCCTCGGGATAGGGCCGAAAGGCCCGACTGCGACAAGAGCATGTCCGCCAATACGGGCAGACATGCTCTGCCGCGTGGATGGCGCCCGACGACTTCGTCGCGGGCGACCTGGTCATTCCCCGACGGGTGATCGGGATTGCCGTGCTGCATCAGCGTCCCGCGGGGAGGATGGGTCGCTGCATGGCCACGGTGGCGATCACGACTCCGTCCGGCATGGTGACCGTGGTCGTCTCGACCTCGGTGAACCCGAACGACCGGTACAGCGGGACGCCCGGCAACGTCGCCATCAACGCCAGTGTCGTAAACCCCGCCTCGCGCGCCGCCCGCTCGCAGGACTCCAGGATCGCCCGGCCAAGGCCGCGCCGGGTCCAGTCACCGCGGACGAACATCGCCCGCACCCTGGCCGGTTCCGTCGCCGGGTCCAGCAATCGCGCGTCGGCGGCGCCGGCGCCGGACCCGGTGTACAGCCGATCCCGCTTGCTCCACCCGCCGCAGGCGACGATCTCACCATGCCGGTCGATGCACGAAGTACGTACCGTCGTCGATCAGCGACTCGTCGACATGGGCGATATGTACTGCGGCACTGCGAGTTTGCTGATCGTCGTAGAAGAGCGGGAACAGCTCGAGCACCGAGGACCGCATCAGCGCCGAGATCTGCGGCACGTCGGACGGCGACGGCCATGCGTTGCGCCGGCAGGCGGCGGTCGGGGTGGAACTGCTGGTGGCCGGGTTGCGGATCGGACGCGCGCACGCTCCCTAGGATAGGGACGTGGACATCTGGTTCTGGGTCGTCATCCTGCTTGCCGCGGCAATGATCGCCTTCGTCATTGTCGGCCGACGGTCCCTGGGTTCCCGGGTTGATCCCACCCAGCTCAGCATCGACCCGGCACTGGCCGGTCAGGTGCGTGAGCGCTACGCCGCGGGCGACAAACTCGGCGCGGTCAAGATGCTGCGGGCCGCCACCGGACTCGGCCTCGCCGACGCCGTCCGCATCGCCGACAAGCTGGGTGCCACCGCGAAGCCGGCCGGCACCACCGGTCCGTCGCTGACCAAGGACCTGCCCGCGACGACCTCGAGCCTCGGGCCCGACCATCAGGCGGAGGTGCGCGCCCTGCTGGCCGAGGGCAACAAGATCGCGGCCATCAAGCTCGTCCGCACGGTCACCGGGATGGGACTGAAGGACGCCAAGGATCTTGTCGACGGGATGTAGCACCCGCCGAAAAGGCTCGAGCCGAGTGATCCACATTGGCGCGCGTCCCGGGTCGTTGTCGGCGCGCAAGGGTACGGTTTCCTCGCCATGCGAATCGCCGTCTCTGCCGATGAGGACACCGGGGTAGCCCGCGCCGTCCTCGAACAGTTGCGCGCCCGGGGGCACGAAGCAGTGCCGCACGGTGCGTTGGCGGCCGGCGAACGGGCCGACTGGGCGTGGGCGGCGGAGTCGGCGGCGCGGGACGTGGCCGACGGCCGGGCCGAGCAGGCCGTTGTCTGCTGCTGGACCGGGACCGGGGCCTCCATCGCGGCCAACAAGGTGCCCGGCATCCGAGCCGCGCTCTGTGCGGACGCCCCAACCGCGACCGGTGCCCGCCGGTGGAACGACGCGAACGTCCTCGCGTTGTCGCTCCGGGTGACGTCGGAGGCGGTGCTCGCCGAGATTCTCGACGCCTGGTTCAGCGCATCGGCGTCGCCGGACGACAGCGACCGCGCGAATGTGGCGCATCTGGACGAGATAGGGGGATAGCCGCGTGCGCAGTGGGGGGAGCGGATGACGCTGTACGTGCACCGCGCCGAGCGCGCGGACCGGCTGGCCGCCGGATTGGCCGAACTGCTGGCCGACCCGTTGCCGGACGTCTTCGCCACCGAGATCGTTGCTGTCCCGGCGCGGGGGACGGAACGCTGGCTGGCGCAACAGTTGTCGCATCGGCTCGGCCGGCGCGTCGCGCCGGCTGGCCAACACCATGCCGACGGCATCTGCGCGGGCGTCGACTTCCCGCACCCGGCAGCGGTGATCGCGACAGTTGTCGGCACCGACCGGCACGATCCGTGGAGCCCGGACAGTCTGGTCTGGCCGTTGCTGGACGTCATCGACGAATCGATCGGCCAGGAGTGGTGCCGAACCCTGTCCGCCCATCTCGGGCACGGTCTGCCCGCCGCCGAGCAGCAGCATCGGCGGGGCCGCCGGTACGCGGTCGCCAGACGGCTCGCCGGGCTCTTCGATGGGTACGCCACCCACCGGCCGGCGATGCTCGCGGACTGGACGGCAGGGCTTGCGGCTGACGGCCTCGGCGCGACGCTGCCCGGTGACCTGGCCTGGCAATGCGAACTGTGGCGGCGACTGCGCGACCGGGTCACCGCCGCCGACCCGATCAACCGGATGACCGAAGCGATCGCCGCCCTCGCCGCCGATCCAGCGAGAGTTGCACTTCCTGAACGACTTTCGCTGTTCGGGATCACCCGGCTGCCAATCAGTCACCTCCTGGTGCTGGAAGCGCTCGCGCAGTCAAGGGACGTCCATCTGTGGCTCACCCACCCGTCACCGGAACTGTGGGCCCGGATCGCGATGAACCCGCCGGCGATGCCGGTGCGCCGGCGGGTCGACCCAACGGCAACCGCGCCCGCCCACGCGTTGCTGTCGTCGCTGGGCCGGGACTCGAGGGAGCTGCAACTGACACTCTCAACGGTGCCGACGGTCGACATCCATCACCCGCTGGACCGGCCGGTGACCTCGCTGCTCGCCATGCTGCAGCGCGACATCCGGGACGACCGACCGCCGGCCCTGCCGGGGTCGGCAGATCGACGATTGGTGGTGTCCGCCGGCGATCGCAGCGTCCAGGTACACGCCTGCCACGGGGCGGCCCGGCAGGTCGACGTGCTGCGTGAGGTGCTGGTCGGCCTGCTGGCCGCGGACCCGACCCTGGAACCGCGGGATGTGCTGGTCATGTGCCCGGACATCGAGGTCTACGCGCCGTTGATCGCCGCCGCCTTCGGCTTGGCCGACGTCGTCGACAACGGTCATCCCGCGCACACCCTCCGGGTCCGGTTGGCCGACCGGGCGCTGGCGCAGACCAACCCACTGCTGGCGACCATGTCCCGGCTGCTGGACATGGCCGACGGTCGGGTGACCGCATCGCAGGTCCTCGACCTCGCCGCCTGGCCGCCGGTTCGGCGCCGCTTCGGCTTCTCCGACGACGACCTGGAACGGTTGAGCTCCTGGGTCGCCGATTCCGGGGTGCGGTGGGGGCTCGACGGCGCGCACCGGGCGGGGTTCGCCCTGCAGCGGTTCGAGCAGAACACCTGGCGGTCCGGGCTGGACCGCTTGCTGCTCGGGGTGAGCATGAGCGAGCAGGACCAGAACTGGCTGGGGCTCGCGCTGCCGCTGGACGACGTCGGCAGCTCGGACGTCGAACTAGCCGGCAAACTGACCGAACTGGTGAGCCGATTGCAGGCGGCGCTGGATGCGATGGCGCCGGAGCAACCCCTGGACAGCTGGCTGGACACCTTGAGCACCGGTGTGTTGAGCCTGACCAGCGTCACCGACGACCGACGAATGGCAGACAGCGCAACTGCTCTCGGAGATGGCGGCGGTCCGCGATGGCGCGGCGCAGCGGGCCGGGTCCAGCGTCCTGACCCTGCCCGACGTCCGGTCGTTGCTCCGCGGCCGGCTGGGTGGCCGACCCACCAGGGCGAACTTCCGGACCGGAACACTGACCGTCTGCACCATGATGCCGATGCGGTCCGTGCCGCACCGGGTGGTCTGCCTGCTGGGTCTGGACGACGGGGTGTTCCCGCGCACCTCCGGCATCGACGGCGACGACATCATCGCCAGAGACCCGGTCGTCGGCGAGCGGGATCCGCGCGGTGAGGATCGGCAGCTGATGCTGGACGCCATCCTGGCCGCGAAAGAGCACCTGGTGATCACCTACACCGGCGCGGATGAGCGGACCGGCGCTCCGCGACCACCGGCCGTGCCGCTCGGCGAGCTGCTCGATGCACTGGACGACACCGCCCGAACCGCGAATGGTGAACCGGCCCGTGGCCAGGTGCTGGTGCGACACCCGTTGCAGCCCTTCGACGCTCGCAATCTCGAGCCCGGCAAGCTCGGTGTGCCTTGGCCGTTCAGCTTCGACCCGGCCGCACTGGCCGGGGCGTGCGCGGCGCAGCGTGTTGCCGTTCCGGTCCCGCCGTTCCTGCCGAACGTGCTACCGGCCCGACAGCGGGCGGACATCGAACTGACCGATCTGATGGCGCTGCTGACGCACCCGGCACGCGGGTTCCTACGGCAACGGCTCGACGTCGCACTCCGATTCGACTCCGACGATCCGTCCGACGCGTTGACGGTCGAGCTGGACGCGCTGGAGAAGTGGAAGCTGGGCGACCGGATGTTGCGCGACCGGCTGGCCGGAGTCGACGAGCAGACCTGCCGCAACGTCGAGTGGCGGCGCGGGATGCTGCCACCCGGCCCGCTGGGCAACACACAGCTCACCTCGGTGCTGGCCGAGGTCGAACCGCTGGTGTCGGCCACCGCCCAGCTGCGGTCCGTTCCGCGCCGGACCGTCGATGTGCTGGCCGAACTCGCCGACGGCCGCCAGTTGCGGGGCAGCGTTCCGGGGCTGCACGGCGACCGGCTGGTCGCCGTCGGGTACAGCAAACTCGGCCCCCGGGATCGGCTGCGGGCCTGGATCAGCCCTCGTCGCGTTGGCCGCGTCGCATCCCGAAACTGCCTGGACTGCAGTCACTGTCGGGCGTGGCGAACCCGGCCGGCCGAAGCAGTCGGTACTGGGTCCGCTTGCCGGAGACGCACGCCAAGAAGATCCTCGAGCAACTGGTCGAGCTCTACGACCAAGGACTGCGGGAGCCGCTCCCGTTGGCCACCAAGGCATCCGCCGGTTATGCCGCCGCCCGGCGCAATCAGGGCGATGTTGATGAGGCCGTTCGGGTGGCGCGACGGTCGTGGGTCAGCGGTGACTTCCCTGGCGAGGACGCCGACGCCGCGAACGAGCTGGTCTGGGGCCGACGGGCCAATTTGGATGTCCTGTTGGCCGAGGAGGCGCTGCTCGACCCGCGGGCACAGCCGGAGCCGACCCGGTTCGGCGCCCTCGCCGTGCGGCTGTGGGCCCCGCTGCTGGCCGCCGAACGGATCGACATCCCATGAATCCGTTCGATCATTCGGCACCCGCTGCCGACCGGCACCACGGTGCTGGAGGCCAGTGCCGGGACCGGCAAGACGTACACCGTCGGCGCCCTGGTCACCCGCTACGTGGCCGAGGGGCACACCACCATCGAGCGAGATGCTGGTGGTCACGTTCGGCCGGGTGGCCAGTCAGGAACTGCGCGAACGGGTCCGGGACCAGCTGGTCAAGGTGGAACGGGGGCTGGCCGACCCGGCCGCCGCCCGAGTCAACGTGCAGGACCAGGTGCTGCAACTGCTGGCCGAGGCCGATGACGCCGAGGTGGCGCTCCGTCGCCGCCGGGTCGCCACCGCGCTGGCCGCACTTCGACACCGCCACCATCGCCACCACCCACCAGTTCTGCCAGCAGGTGCTGATCGGGCTCGGCGTCGCCGGCGACAGCGAACCGGGGGCCGCTCTGGTGGAGAACCTGGACGAGCTGGTCGTCGAGGTGGTCGACGACCTCTACGTGCGCGGGTTCGCCCGGCCCGAGGCCGACGAACCGGTCTTCACCCGCGCCGGCGCCCTTGCAACTGGGCCGGGACGCGGTCCGCGACCCGCAGGCCCGGCTGGAACCGGCGGACGCCGAGCCGGCAGCCCTGCGGACATGCGGCGGCGATTCGCCCAGGCGGTCCGGCTCGAGGTCGACCGGCGCAAGCGCAGCCGCGGCCTGCTCGGCTACGACGACCTGCTGAGCCGGCTGGCCGGCGCGCTCGAACCGGCCGACGCGGCCGGCTCGGGACCGGATGCGGTCGCGCTGGTCAGTCGTGCTGGTCGACGAATTCCAGGACACCGACCCCGTGCAGTGGGACGTGCTGCGACTGGCCTTCGCCGGACACGCCACGCTGATCCTGATCGGCGATCCCGAAGCAGGCCATCTACGCCTTCCGCGGCGGCGACGTCGTCACCTACCTGGCCGCCGCCCGCACGGCCGGGACCAGGTCGACGCTCGCCGCACAACTGGCGCAGCGACGCCCCGCTGGTCGCGGCGCTGCAGTCGCTGATGGGTGGCGCCGAGCTGGGCGACCCGGAGATCGTGGTCCGCCCGGTCGCGGCGCGACGCATGCCGAGTCTCGGCTGTCGGGCGCCCCGTCACCGGCACCGCTGCGGCTGCGGGTGGTGCGCCGCGATCAGGTCGGGGTCGGCCCCCGAGCAAAGATCGACATGCGGACGGTGCGCTCGCTGGTGACGCCGTGACCTCGCCGCCGACATCGCGGCGCTGCTGGCCGGCGCACCCGACCTTCGACGAGAAGGCACCTCGGTCGCCGGTGACGTCGCCGTCCTGGTCGGCACCCACGACCAGAGCGCCCTGGTCCGCGAAGCCCTTGCGGCAGTGGACGTTCCGTCCGTGATCGCCGGAGCGGGCAGCGTGTACGCCACCCCGGCCGGCGAGGACTGGCTGATCCTGCTGGAGGCCCTGGAACAACCGCACCGCTCGGGCCGGGTGCGGGCCGCGGCGCTCACCCCGTTCCTCGGGCAGAACCGCGACCGAACTCGGCACCGGCGGCGAGGACCTGACCGACGAGCTCGGGGCCATCCTGCGCGGCTGGGCGCGGGCTGCTCGCCGAGCGAGGTGTGGCGGCGTTGCTCGAGGTCGCCGTCATCGATCAGGGTCTGCCGGCCCGGCTGCTCGCCCAGCAGGACGGCGGCCGGCGGCTGACCGACCTGCGGCACGTCGGGCAGGGGCTGCAGGCCGTCGCCGTCGCAAGAGGGTCTCGGCCTGCCGGCGCTGGTGGAATGGCTGCGCGGCCGGCGGGCCGAGGCCGCCGCTGACCTGGCGACGGATCGCATCCGCCGGTTGGACAGCGACGCCGCCGCGGTCCAGGTGGTCACCCTGCACGCCAGCAAGGGCCTGCAGTTCCCGGTGGTCTACCTGCCGTTCGCCTTCGACCGCTGGGTCCCGAAACCCGACGTGCTGCTGCTGCACGACGACAACGGACAGCGGGTGCTCGACGTCGGCGGACAGGCATCGACCGGGCGGGTCGATCGGCAGCGACGGGCGGCCACCGAGCAGGCGGGCGAGGCGCTGCGGCTGCTGTACGTCGGGCTGACCAGGGCGCAAGTCGCAGGTGGTGACCTGGTGGGCGCCGTCGTCGAACACCCCGGACTCCGGGCTGCACCGGCTGCTGTTCGGTCGTGGCATCGGCAGCGCGGACGTCCCGGAACAGGCGCGGATCCCGTCCGACGATCAGGCCGCGACCGCTGCTGGCCGCGCTTGCCGCCCGCGGCGGTCCGACGATCGAGGCTGCGATCCCGGCCGTCGTCGCCGCCGGTCGCCGCGCTCGGTGGTGCCGGCACCGCGCTGGCCGTCGGGCCGGTTCACCCGGGCGTTGGACACCGCCTGGCGCCGCACGTCCTACAGCGCGTTGGCCGCGGCCGCGGGCGACGGCGCACGCGGCGACCGCCATGCCGGGGTCGGCAGCGAACCGGAGGACGGCGAGCGGGACGACGAGGCGCTGGAATCCGACGTCACCGCCGCCGGCGGCGACCCGGAGCTGCTCGGCGATCCCGTCACCGATGGCCGACCTGCCGGCCGGTACCTCGTTCGGCACCCTGGTGCACGCCGTCCTGGAGACCACCGATCCAACGGCGCCGGACCTGCTGGCCGAGTTGCGCTTGCGCAGCACGCGAACAACTGGCCCGCCGACCGGCCGGGATCAGCGTCGACCAGCTGTCCGGGGCGCTGCTGGAGACGCTGCAGCACGCCGCTGGGCCCGATCATGGACGGTCTTGCCCTGCGGGATCTGCCGGTGCACGACCGGTTGGCCGAGCTCGACTTCGAGATCCCGCTCGCCGGCGGCGATCTGCCGGACCCGCTGCCAGCCGGCGAAACCCGTTCCGCCGGTGACGCTGTCGAGAGCAGCGTCCGGGACGTCACGCTGGGCGACGTTGGCGACCTGCTGCGCAAGCGGTTGGCCCCGGGCGACCCGCTGGCCGGTTACGCGCGGCGGTTGGCGTCACCGGGAATGTCCTGGCAGTCGCTGCGCGGCTATCTGACCGGGAGCCTGGACGCGGTGTTCCGGCTGCCGGGTCCGCGCTACGTGGTGGCCGACTACAAGACCAACTGGCTCGGCGATTTCAGTGCGCTGGGGGAGTCCGGCGCCGGGGAGTCCGGGTCACGGCTGTCCGCCTGGCACTACCGCCCGGAGGCGCTGGACGACGCGATGGCCGGTTCCGACTATCCGTTGCAGGCGCTGCTGTATTGCGTTGCGCTGCACCGGTTCCTGCGCTGGCGGCAGCCTGGTTACGACCCGGAGCGGCATCTCGGCGGGGTGCTGTACCTGTTCGTCCGGGGAATGTGCGGAGTGGCCAATCCCGAGGTGGACGGGCGGCCGTGCGGCGTTTTCGGCTGGCGACCGCCCGCGGAGCTGGTCGTCGAACTGTCCGCCCTGCTGGACGCGAAACCGCCGGGTTCGCCATGACGAACCCGAACCCGGCCCCGATGCCCATCACAATCCCGCTGACGATGCCGATCGACGACGCAGCGCAGAACGACGATCCATGGGACGTCCGGTTGGCGCTCAGCGCCACCGGGCTGCTGCGCGACTTCAACCAGGCCGGCGTGCTGGACGCCGCAGATGTGCACGTTGCCGTCCGGCTGGGCGCGCTGTCCGGGGAAACCGACGAGACAGTCCTGCTGGCACTGGCCCTCGCGGTCCGCGGCGTCCGTGGCGGGTCGGTCTGCGTCGATCTTGCGCAGGCGCGGCAGGTGGCCCCGACCTGCTCCTGGCCACCGCTCGATGGCTGGGTGACCGCGGTGCGTGCGAGCGTGCTGACCGGCCCCGGCCGGCCGATGCGGTGGGATCTGGATTTGCTCTACCTGGACCGGTACTGGCGTCAGGAAGATCAGGTGCACGCGGACCTGCTGGCCCGTGAGGCGCAACCACCGCCGGTGGTCGACGAGGCCAGGTTGACCGCCGCTCTCGACCGGTTGTTCGCCGCGGACGCACCCGCTCAGCGGGCTGCAGCGAAGATGGCCGCCACCCGCTGGACGACGGTGCTGGGCGGTGGTCCCGGCACCGGCAAGACCACGACGGTGGCCCGGATGCTCGCCCTGCTGCTCGACCAGCCCGGACCCGTACCCCGGGTCGCGCTGGCCGCGCCGACCGGGAAGGCGGCCGCCCGGCTGCAGGAGGCGGTGCAGCAGCAGGCCGAGGGCTTCGACCAGCAGGACCGGGACCGGCTGGGCACACCGGGCGCGTCCACCCTGCACCGACTGCTCGGCACGACGCCGGGCCGCGGCACCCGATTCCGCTACAACCGGACGAACCGGTTGCCGTTCGATCTCGTCGTCGTTGACGAGACCTCAATGGTCTCACTGACTTTGATGGCCAGGTTGCTGGAGGCACTGCGCCCGGACGCCAGGCTGGTGCTCGTCGGCGATCCCGACCAGCTGGCCAGCGTCGAGGCCGGCGCCGTGCTGGCCGATCTGGTCACCGGTTTAACCGGCCGACAGGTCGAACCAGACGGCGGGGCGACGCCGGTCACCGATCAACGAACGGCCGTTGTCGTGCTGGACCGCATCTGGCGATTCCACGGCGGCGTCGCCCAGCTGGCGACGGCGGTTCGGGACGGTGATGTCGCCGGCGCGGCAGCGGTGCTGTCCGGTGCGGCCGGTGATGTCTCCGGAACAGTCGACGGGCTCCGCGAGGACGTTGTTGCCGCGGCCACCGCCGTTCGGGCGGCCGCGCTGCTCGGCGATGCCGACGGTGCCCTGCACGCCCTCGAACAGCATCGACTGTTGTGTGCGCACCGCACCGGACCGTTCGGTGTGCAGGCCTGGAGTCTGCAGATCGAGCGGTGGCTGCGGGATGTCGACGACCGCCGGGACGAGGGGGAGTGGTACTTCGGCCGGCCGCTGCTGGTGACCGCGAACGACCAGTCGCTCCGCCTGTTCAACGGCGACACCGGAGTGGTGGTCCGGGAGCCGGACGGCACACCGCGTGCCGTTTTCGCCCGGGGAGCCTCCGTGGTTCGACTGGCGCCGACCCGGCTCTATGAGGTCCAGACCGTGCACGCCATGACGGTGCACCGCAGCCAGGGCAGTCAGTTCGCCCGAGTGAGTTTCGTGTTGCCGCCGGAGGATTCGCCGTTGCTGACCCGAGAGCTGCTGTACACCGGGCTGACCAGGGCGCGGGAGTTCGTCCGGGTGATCGGAACGCCTGAGCAGCTGCGCGGGGCAATCGAACGTCGCGCGGCGCGGGCAAGTGGTTTGGGTGACCGACTCCGCCTTTCCTGATCGGCGCGCCGGCTGCAGGACTAAGCCGCCAACGAGAGCACCTGCGGCGCAACTACTTCGGAGGCCAACAGCTCGTCAACGATGCGCGCGACGACAGCGGGATGACGAGCGATCGAACCGTGCCCGGCCGACGATTCGCGCAGGTCGATCACCTCGGGTCCCACGGTGCCAAGGGTTCCCGATCCCTCCGGGACGACTCGGTCGGCACCACCCTGCACGGCCACCCAACGGGTCTTGCCAGCTGTCGCGCCGCCCGCGAGGCCGGCGAGAAACGCTGAGCCGGGACGCATCTGCCGCGCGGCCGGGCCGGGCACAAACCGGGCGAGCTTCGTCCCCGAGTGCGGCGTTGCGATCGCGACAGCGGTGTATGCCAGCCCCGCGAGGCCTCGATTCTGCACGGCGTCCCGGATCACCAGTCCGCCCATGCTGTGCCCGATCAGGTGCACGCCCGGCGCGTCCACGACGCCCATCGAGCGGTGCGCCTGCTGCACCAGCCAGTCGGCGATCTGGTGGATGTCCGCACGGAAGGCGTTGTACCGCAGTGCAATCAGGCAGCCGAAGCCCGCATCGGTCAGAGCTGAGCGCAGCGGACCCCAGATGTGTTCGGTGCCGGCGTAACCGTGAACGAAGATCACCGGCGCGAGGTCGCGGCTCAGCCGTCGGCCGACCGGGCGGTCCCAATAGCGGATCGATGCGCACTCCGGGGCTGCGGTACTGCCGGGCAGGCGCAGCCACTGGGCGACCGATGTGCCCTTGTCGCGGAGACTGTGGGCCATCGAAGATGTCAGCCGGTGCTGACCAAATGGCGGTGAAATCGGCATTTCCAACCTCCGGGGCTCGGGTCAACGATGCTGTGTCCCCAGGCCGACCGGGTTTTTCCGGGTCGCCAAACAGGGACGCGATAAGCATTGACAGGAAGGAGTTCTCGTTTCTGGCGTTCGTCACCAATACGTGCACGGCCGGGCGGGGTGCCTGTCCGGGAATGTCCATTCAATTGTCTTGACCAGCTGGGTCACGATGAAGTACGGCAGTGCCGGCCGAACGGTTCGCGCAGCACTCGCGACGATCTGTTCGCGTCCTGCTCCGCGCATCCGGTGCATCCCCTCGGCTGACCCATCCACTGCTGACTTGGACGCACAGCTGCCGTCAGGGTTGTGAGCGGCACCACAACTGACCCGAATTCACGGTGGTGCTGATCCCACCGGGAGTGCAGTCCGCCCGAGTGTTTGGCGATGCCACGAACCGGGAACCCGATACGCAGTGCGCTCGCTGCAAACAGCGGGCCGAGTTGAGGAGGTTGCAGCCGATGTTTCGCCTGGGTTTGGGTCTTGCTGTCGGATACGTGCTCGGCGCCAAGGCGGGTCGTGCGCGCTACGAGCAGATCGTCCGGCTCGGCTCGAAGGCGGCAGACAGCCCGGCGGTACAGGGCGCTGCCGGCTTCTTCCGGGCCAAGGCGAGCGATGTGATCTCCCTGGTCCTGCGCCGGAAGGACACCCGCCCCGATGCCGCGTACCTCGTGGACAACGACACCGCGCTGACTACGTCCACACCGGGTCAGGCCTATCCGCTGAAGACTGTTTCGTAGCTTCGTCGCGATGCCCCGCCGAGCCTCGCGTCGTGCGCAACGTCGGACGCTGCGTCACCCGGCGGCTCAACACCTGTCCGCTGTTCGGATCGCGACGACGAATGTGTCGCCGACCGACCGGTAACAGCAGCGAACAGCGTCGACCGCGACGTGTTCAGTCCCGGCCGGCACCAGCACCTTCCGGGTCATGCTCGGGCCGGGTACCCGGCTGAACATCAGGTGCCGCAGCCGGACCTGCGCTCCGGCAACCCGGATGTCCACGCCGGCCCCTGCGGCCCAGAGGGTCACCGGACGGCCCTCCAGGCATGGCTCGAAGTCGCCGGTGCTGGCCGAATGGCACGCCGGGATTGATCACCAAGAACAAAGTGCTGTTCCGCTCAGCGGTACGTCCGCCTAGGCGAAGGTCAGTTCGATTGCCAGAGTGTGACGTACACGGGCACAACCGAAGGCGTGCAAACCGGCCGCCTCGATGTCCCACTACTCGACCAAAGGTGATCGATGACCAAGCCACGACCCGCAGGAACCGTCGAGAACATGCTTCGTCCCGACACCGGCAGATCGTCGCTCGCGCAGTAGCTCGTGCGGCCCGGCCGAGGACCCCTGTCTTCCTCCCAGGCCGCGAATTATCGATTTCGGTGAGCCGAGCTCACTTCCCGGTGTCATCGCACACCCTTGTTGCCATGAATCAGCCCACCGCAGCGTCGCGATGCCTCGCGCCTGCACGATGTCCAGGAGTGTTCAGTGGCCGGCAATTCGACCGAATCAGGACGTTCCGTCACCAGCAAGATCACCTCGATCCTGATGACGTTCACCGAAGGCAGCGAGCATTCGCTGACCGAGATCGCGCAAGCTTGCCGGTCTGCCCATTTCGACCGCACATCGGCTGACGTCCGAGCTGGCGTCCTGGCGGCTGCTCGAGCGCACCGAGGACGGCCAGTACCGCGCCGGACTCCCGCTGCGGATGATCGGCACCGTCGACGGCGTCCCGCCGAGCATCGCCGAGCGGGCGCCGTGCGTGCTGGAGGACCTCTCGGCCGCCACCAAATGCCGGGCCCGGCTCGGCGTGCTGCGGGACCTCGAGCTCAGCTACATCCAGAAGCAACCCGGGCCGCAACCGGCAACCGGGTTCAGCTCGGCGGCGAAGCTGCCGCTGCACGCGACCGCCCTCGGCCGGGTGCTGCTTGGCCTTCGCCCCGTCCCGAACGGTCGAAATGACGATCATCCGCGGTCTACGGCCCTACACGGCGCACACCGTCACCTCGCCCGACCGTCTCCGGCGGGCGCTGGCGGTGACCCGGCTGACCAGGGTGGCCGTCACCCGCTGGGAGTTGGAGGCGGGCATGTGCGGCGTGGCGATGCCCGTGTTCGGACCCGGCGGCGATGTTGTCGCTGCGATGGAACTCGCGGTCAGCGACCTGGGCAACAATCTGCAGCCGATCCTCGGGGCCCTGACGATCGCGACCCGCAGCCTGTCCCGCGAACTGACCGGCGCCGCCCAGCCTGACGGGATGTCCGGTGACTCAATGTCGGGTCGGATGCACGCCCTCGCTCCGGTCGCGGTCGGCTGACCACGTCGGACCCGACGAAGGAGGCCGCCGATCGACTGCTGATGCATCATTAGCCGGTGCAAACACTGCTGAGCGGCATCACCTCCCGTCGGATCGCCACCGACCGCCTGACGGTCAACATCCTCGAAATCGACGGCCGTGACAGCGGTGTGCCGGTGTTGTTCGTGCACGGCAACGTGTCGTCCAGCCTGTTCTGGCAGCCGTTGATGCTGTCGCTGCCGGACCGGTTCCGGCCGATCGCGGTGGACCTGCGGGGATTCGGCGACTCGGACCCGGCGCCGGTCGACGCAACGCGGGGTGTTCGTGACTACTCCGACGATGTCGCCGCGACGGTCGAGGCCCTCGGGCTCGGTCCGGCGCATGTCGTCGGTTGGAGTCTTGGTGGTGGTGTCGTGCTGCAGTATCTGCTCGATGCACCGGACCGGATCGCCACGCTGACGGTGGTGAACCCGGTGTCCCCCTTTGGGTTCGGCGGTACCGGCGGCGTCGATGGCGTGTTGTCCGATCCGGCCGGCGCGGGCACCGGAGCGGCCAGCGCGAACCCCGGGTTCATCGCGCAACTGGCCGCCAAGGATCGCAGCGGCGACACGCCGCTGTCCCCCCGGCAGGTGCTGCTGGCGCACTACGTCAAGCCACCGTTCGTCCCCGAACACCTCGACATCTACGTGGAGTCGATGCTCTCGACCCGCCTCGGCGAGGATCACTACCCCGGCGATTCCACCACGGCTGCCGCGTGGCCCGGTTTCGCGCCGGGCAACAGGGGAGTGCTGAACACCCTGTCTCCCAACCATTTCCGGATCGATGATCTGTCCGTCGTCGGGCCCAAGCCGCCGATTCTGTGGGTGCGCGGAACCGCTGACGTGATCGTGTCCGACACGTCGCTGTACGACCTCGCCTTTCTCGGCTCGCTCGGGGTGGTGCCGGGTTGGCCGGGAGCGGATGTGTGCCCGCCGCAGCCGATGGTGTCGCAGACCCGCCATGTGTTCGACGGGTACGCCGCGGCGGGCGGCACCTATCGCGAGGTGGCGATTGCCGATACCGGCCACTCGCCCTTCCTGGAGAAGCCGGCCGAGTTCCTTGCGGCATTCCTGGAGACCATCGACGGGGTGTGAGCGGGTGAGTATCTCTCAGCGAGAAGTGTTGCTGTGCAACTCAAGTGATTCGACGATATGGGTCAGGTCGCGGATGAGTCCCTGCGCGGTCGGACCGTCGATGTCGTAGTTCCGAAAAATTCGGGACGGTATTTCCGCCGCCTGCAGCCGCAACTGCCGCCCGCGCTCGGTCAGCGAGACGACAACGCGCCGTTCATCGTCGGGATCGCGGGTGCGATCGACCAGTTCTAGTTGCTGAAGCCGCTTGAGCAGCGGGGTGAGGGTGCCGCTGTCCAGGCTCAGCAGATCGCCGATGGCACCGACCCCGAGAGGTTCGGAAGCCTCCCACAACACCAGCATGGTGAGGTATTGCGGATAGGTGAGTCCCAGCTCGGCCAGAATCGGCCCATAGGCACGGGTGGTCGCCCGGCTGGCGCTGTACAGCGCGAAACAGAGCTGATTGCTCAGCTGGAGCTGCGGTGTGGGGCTCACCATATCGCTAGGTTACCAAGATCTCTTGCACAAGTAAATTGTGTCCAATAAAGTCGGAATCAACCAATCGGAAGGAACGTCATGGACGCCATTTACACCACTGTCGCAACAGCATCGGGTGACGGCCGCAACGGTCACACGGAGACCGAAGACGGAATGCTTGCCGTCGACGTGCGGATCCCGAAGGAGATGGGCGGCCAGGGCGGCGCCACCAACCCCGAACAGCTGTTCGCCGCCGGCTACGCCGCCTGCTTCCTCTCCGCCGTCAAGGTAGTCGCCCGCGCCGAGAAGGCCGACGTCGACGGAGCCCAGGTATCCGCCACCGTCGCCATCGGCAGGCGACCGGCCGGCGGTATGGGGCTGGCGGTTGAGCTGGACATCCACGCACCCAATCTCGATGACGACAGCACGCTGGCGCTTGCCAACAAGGCCCATGAGCTGTGCCCGTACTCCAACGCCATCAGCGGCAACGTCGACGTCAAGCTCACGGTGGTCTGACCGCCGCGATCGGGAACGCCCGCAATGGGTGCCTGAGAAACGCGGAACTACCTTTCACATCAGCGGCAGCGCCTGGAAGGTGTGCTGCTGCCACAGCAGCCGCGAGGCCTCCTCCGGGTAGGCGGTGACGGTCGGTGGGCTGTCGAGGAGCTGGACGAGTCGCTGCTCGGCGTCGTACGCCGGCCAGCCGGGGTCGCCGTCGGCGGCGAACGCCGTCCACGCGGCGCGGATCCATGCCGACAGCGCCTCCGCCTCCGCCGACGGGGGCTCGCCGATCAGCATGGCCGGCCTGGCCGCTGCTCAGGTTGCCGAAGACGAGCGGCACGTCGAGGCCGTGGCAGGCGCCGAGGGCGCCGCCCAAGCCCGGGGCGGTCCAGGTCAGCTCGTAGAGTGGGTCCGGCCGCCGGCGGCGGCGTGCGCCTGGGCGAGGTGCAGCGTCGGCATCCGGAACAGCCAGTCGGCGTTGACCAGTTCGTACAGCTCCTCCGGGCCGGCGGCCGGGAAGGCCTCGCGGTAGCGGCGCGCGCCGTCCGGGCCGGGGGCGAGGGTGCGCAGGGCGGCCTCGGCCTGTTCCTCGGTGACCTGGCCCAGCACGCCGTCGATCAGGCTGAACAGCCGGTGCTCGTCGCGGGTGTGGCCGACGAGCAGGTCGACGTCCCGGCCGGCGCCGTCGGCCAGCGCCTGCCACGGGGTGACCGGCAGGACGTCGCCGTCGACGACGGGCGCGAACGGGATCGGCCGGTAGGTGATCGGGCCCCAACGGTCCGGTCCACTGGTCGATCTTCGCGGAGACGGCCTGCCCGACGGCGGGCAGCCGGGCGGGATCCACGGCGGACAGGTCGGCCACCGTCGGCCGCACCCCCAGTTCGGCGGCGAAGGCGGCGGCGATGTCGGCGGCAAGCTCCGGCGAGAAGAACGGTCCCCGGCACGCTCTGCGCGACGGCCCGGCGGAAGAGCCCGGCCGCCCGCGGCATGGCCAGCAGCGCGGCGACCGATCCACCACCCGCCGACTCGCCGAAGACCGTCACCCGGTCCGGGTCGCCGCCGAAGGCCCGGATGTTGTCGCGCACCCACTGCAGCGCGGCGACCTGGTCGAGCAGGCCCCGGTTGGCGGGGGCGCCGTCGATCTGCGCGAAACCCTCTATGCCCAGCCGGTAGTTGAGCGTCACCACGACGACGCCGCCGGCGGCCAGCCGGCCGCCGTCGTACTCCGGAAGGCTGGACTGCGCCGATCACGTAGCCGCCGCCGGGGATCCACACCAGCACCGGCAGGCCGGCACCCGGGGCCGGGATCGGGCGACCAGACGTTGACCGTCAGCCAGTCGTCGCCGTCCGTGCGTCGGCGCGTCAGCCCGAACATGCCGGGCTGCGGCGGCGGCGGGCCGTACGAGACCGCCGCCCGCACCCCCGCCCAGCCGCTGCGCCGGCCGCGGTGCGGCGAATCGGAGCGCACCGACCGGCGGCTCGGCGTACGGGATGCCGCGGAAGACCGCCAGCCCCGCCTCCCGGCTGCCGCGCAGCACCCCGGCCGCCGTGCGGACCTCGGGCCCGGAGGCGGACTCGGACGATGGGGCGGCAGTCACGGTCACGACGGTTGACCTCCGGCGATTCGGGGCTCGGGCAACCCTCGTGCGCGACGCGCACGGCCCGACTCCGCGGATCATTCCCTCGCGCCTGCGTGCTGGCCAGCGATTTACCACCCGGCCCCGGCCAGCGCGCACTTCGGCGCGGGCAACTAGGCGGGACGCGTCTGTGGCGAGTTCTTCGCTGTCTGGCCGGGATCGGTGGTGACGACGTCGCCGAGAGCGTCGTCGATCCGGGTCAACACCTCCGGGGACAGGGTGACCCCGGCAGCCTTGACGTTCTCCCGGACCTGTTCCGGCCGGGACGCGCCCACCAGCGCGGCAGCGACGTTGTCGTTGCTCAGCACCCAGGCCACCGCCAACTGCGCCATCGTCAGGTCGAGCTCCTCGGCGATGGGCCGGAGGGCCTGCACCCGGGTCAGGACGTCATCGTTCATGAATCGCTTGATCATGTTCGCGCCGCCCTTCTCGTCGGTGGCGCGGGAGCCGGCAGGTGGCGCAGCGCCCGGTTGGTATTTGCCACTGAGCACACCCTGTGCCACTGGCGACCAGACGATCTGCGAGACACCCAGTTCCCGGGACGTCGGCACGACCTCCTGTTCGATCACCCGCCACAGCATCGAGTACTGGGGCTGGCTGGAGATCAGCTGAATCCCGAGTTCAACGGCGAGTGCGTGGCCGGCCCTGATCTGCTCGGCGGTCCACTCGCTGACGCCGATGTACAGCGCCTTGCCCTGCCTGACGACCTGCGCGAAGGCCTGCATGGTCTCTTCCAGCGGGGTCTGCGGGTCGAATCGGTGTGCCTGGTAGAGATCGACGTAATCGGTCTGCAGCCGGGTCAGCGACAGGTTGATGGACTCGGCGATGTGCTTGCGAGACAGCCCGACGTCGTTGTGCCCCTTGGGTCCGGTCGGCCAGTAGACCTTGGTGAAGATCTCCAACGATTCCCGGCGTTCCCCCTTGAGCGCCTCGCCGAGCACCGTCTCGGCGGCTCCGTTGGCGTAGACATCGGCGGTGTCGAAGCTGGTGATTCCCGAATCGAGGGCGGCGCGCACGCACTGCGTTGCGACGTCGTTTTCGACCTGCGAGCCGTGCGTGAGCCAGTTTCCGTAGGTGATGGACGAGATTTTGAGGCCCGATCGGCCGAGATGACGAAATTCCATGGTTCCGACCGTAGATGACGTCCCGATCGCGCCCGGACCGGACCCAAGTGCACTCCTGCCGTGTCGATTGGCGGCCCCTCCTTCGTCGCGTCCGACGACCAGGTTCTCCGCAGCACTGATCCTGGTCGCTCCGTGGAATCGGCGACCGCCGGCGCCGTATCCGACCAGGCCAAACTCGAAAGGGCGCCGCCACTCTCAAGCATGAATAGACATTGGATCAAAGTTCCTTGCCGTTGACGGGGCAAACCTATGGCCAGCTGATCACCGCCGGCGGGATTCGGTGCCGGAGGAGAAGCCGATCACGCCACGGCCGGTCCTCCGGCGGGTCGATCTCCATGCCAACGCCCCGGAAGATGTCGGCCTTCACCGCTTCGTATTCGGTGAATGCACCCTCGTACCGCACCCGGGCGGCGCCGGGGGAAAGCCGTTGGTAGGTGTCCGGTTCCGGCAACTGCAGCCAGAGTTCTCGGTCGGACTCGCCAGTGGCAACGAGCTGGCATCCCTCGTGTCCGGCACCTTCGGCCCGCGCCCGGTCGTCATACAGGGTCAGCGTCGTTGGTCGACCGAGCCACCCGAACGGTTCGGTGGCCCGAGCCCACAGCGCGCGCAAATCCAGTGGCGTCGTGCCGTCCTTGTCGTACTCCATCCGGCACACCAGCCGGCCGTCGCGGACGAAGGTTTTCCCGGGCGGAGCCACCGGCGGCGGTTCGGTGAGCAACCGCGACGCAACGAGATCACCGTCGACGACATGCATTTCGTCATACAGCTGGAGCGAACGCAGCGCCGGACCGAGCGATTCGGAGTTTCCGGAAAACGCAGCGGTCAGCACGGCGCTTGCACCGTCGACGGCGGCACCATCCGCACCACAGCACAGCCCGCTGAGCCACAACTGGTCGCCCTCGGTGTCGATCAGCACCATGGTCGGTCCCCGGCCACGCGGGATCCCGAACCGGTCCGGCGCGCTGGGCGGGTAGTAGAAACACCGGGCAAGCGGGGCGGCGGACCCGTTGAAGAGCCACACGTCCCGCCACCGGGCGAAGGCGGGACCGAATTCATCGAACGTCCGCAGACTGGACGCCGGATCGCCGTACACGGCGCGCTGCTCGACGTCGATCACCACCCGCGGAGCTCCGGTCATGACACCGATTGTCCCGGTAGCGCTCGAAAGGGGCCGAAGCCGGACGGGTGACAGGTGGCCTTTTATCCTGCATGGCATGGATCTTCAGTTGGCGGGTCGGCGGGCGTTGGTCACCGGCGGGAGCCGGGGGATCGGCAAGGCGGTCGCTGCCGCCCTGGTGGCAGAGGGTGCCACGGTCACCATCTGTGCCCGCAGCGAGTCTGCACTGCGGGCGACCGCGGCCGAGCTGGGCGTGCACGCGGTGGCCGCCGATACCGGCGACGACGGCTCCGTGCGGGACTTGGTCACTGCCGCCACTCACACCATGGGCGGCGTTGACATTCTCGTCAATGTGGCGGCCACACCTGGCGGCCAGTCGCGACCACCGACCCTCGCGGAGATCACCGCGGAAGCCTTCTGGGCGGACGTCAACGTCAAAGTCCTCGGCTACCTGCGATGCGCGCAGGCGGTCGCCCCCGGTATGGCGGCGAACGGCTGGGGACGGATCATCAGCGTCAGCGGTCTCGCCGCCCGCAGCACCGGCTCCACCATCGGCTCGATGCGCAACGTCGCGGTGGCGGCGATGATGAAGAATCTCGCCGACGAACTGGGCCCGCTGGGCATCAACGTCACGGTCGTGCATCCCGGGCTCACCCGGACCGAGGCAACCCCCGGTCTGATCGCACGGCAGGCCGCGGCTCGCGGGGTCGACCCCTCGCAGGTCGAGCAGAGTTTTGGCCGGTCCAACAGCATCCGCCGACTGGTGAACGCCGGCGAGGTGGCCAACGTCATCGCCTTTCTCGCCTCACCGCTGAGTGTGGCTATCAACGGTGATGCCATTGCCTGCGGCGGGGGATCGCCGGGCAGCATCCACTATTGATCGAGGCGGTGAATCCTGCGGCCGCTGGTCAGGCGCGACGTCATGCCGGCCCACCGGGCGGACCCGGCGGGTGAGCAGGCGGGTGAGTCGGTGGGTGGGCGGGCGGGTGGGCAGGAGGCGGCGGAATCGAATCGACGGCGGGCGCCGCGCCCGGCCACACCAGCAACACCGCACAAGGTGCGTGGTCGACGACGAATCGGGTGTCCGGTCCGAGCGAATGCGGTCCCAACCGGGTTCGGTCACCATCCCGGCTGACCACCAGCAGATCGGCGTCGGCGGCCGCAGCGACCACCTCACGCTCGATCCGGCCGGACCGCGCCGACAGCCGGGCGGGTCTGCCGAGCCGTGCCTGCGCGGCGATCAACAGGTCCTGCTCGGACTCGAGAGCGGACTGGTCGATCGTCACCGGTGCCGAGCGGTGCCGGCCGAGCAGACCGGCAAACGCACCGTGCACCACCTCTTCGACATCGCCCGGCAGCACGTGGACCAGGACGATGTCCGCATCCGGTGGCGCGGCGGTGCGCGCCGCGTCGACGGCCGCGCGCCACACCCCGTCAGCAACCCACACCACAACCACCATGGCCCGCCTCCCAGTGCCGTCCCTGACGAGCATGGCTCGGATCCGCCCACGTGGCATGGTCAACCTAGTCGTGGCGATGGCCGGCCCACAGCGGACGTGGCCGACGCCCCCGATGTGGGCGACTACTGTCCCGTGCGTGTTCGTGCTGCTGCCGCCCTCCGAGACCAAGGCCATCGGTGGGGCGGGTCCCGTCCTTGACCTGGCGACGCTGCGGTTCCCTGAGCTGTCGACCGCGCGGGAATTGTTGATCGACACCCTGTTGTCGCTCTGCGGTGATGTCCCGGCCGCCCGGCGGGCGCTGTCCGTCGCGGCGAGCAAGGACGCGGAGATCTCGGCAACGGCGGCGCTGCGGCAGGCGCCGACCATGCCGGCGCTGCTCCGCTACACCGGGGTGCTCTACGAGGCGTTGGATGTTCGCGGGTTGCCCCGGGCGGCGCGAGCCCGGGCGGCGGAACGACTGCTGATCACGTCTGCCCTGTTCGGCATCGTCGGCGGCGATGACGCGGTACCCGCCTACCGGTTGTCTGCAGGCTCGACGCTTCCCGGATTACCCGGCCTGCCGGCATTCTGGCGGTCCCGGCTGGCCGCGCCGATCGAGACGCTCGGTAGACCGCTGGTCGACCTGCGGTCGGGCGCCTACGCCGCCTTCGCGCCGATTCCAGACGCCATCGCCGTTCGAGTGGTGACCGAGAATGCTTTCGGGCAGCGGACTGTCGTCAGTCATTTCAACAAGGCGACCAAGGGCTTGCTGGCCCGCGCCCTGGTGACCTCGCGGGCGGAGATCACCGGCGTCACCGCGGTCGCCAGGGTGGCGCGAAAGGCGGGGCTACGGGTCGAGCGAACCGGTGACCTCGCATTGGAGATCGTTACCTGAAGCTAGGTTCACCGGTGGCCTCCGCTCAGGGGCGGGGTCGCAGGGCATGCAGGCGGACACCGTTCACTGTTCCTGCGTCAACCACGGCCGTGAGGTAGGTGTAGGCCGGTTGCCGGCGCCGGTCGGTGGGGGAGCCTGGATTCAGCAGTCGCAGCCCGGCCGGACTGACGGTGTCCCAGGGAATGTGGCTGTGGCCGAAGACCAGCACGTCGGTATCCGGAAAGTCCCGGTCCGCCCGTAACTCCCGGCCGGTTTTCTGCCCCGTCTCATGGATGACGGCGAACCGAACACCGTCCAACGTCACCCGGGCGACCTCCGGCAACCGCTCGCGCAGTTCGGCCCCGTCATTGTTGCCGTACACGCCGATCAGCCTGCTGGCGCGTCGTTCCAGTTCGTCGAGCAGGCCGGTGGACACCCAGTCACCGGCGTGGATCACGACATCAGCCAGTGCCACCTCGTCCCACAGTTCGGTCGGTAGATCGCGCGCCCGCTTGGGCACATGGGTGTCCGACATGATCAACAAACGCAGGTGGCTCACTGCTCGGTGCGAAACGGTTCGGCGGTTGGCCGCCCCCGGTGCGGCGCCGGTGCCGGCGCTGCTGCCTTGGCCGGGGTCGGCAGGGTAGGAGTCAACGGGGCTGGAACCAGCACCGGGGGCGGCACGTCGATATCGATGACGGCGGATCGCACGTCCAGCACGAGTTTGCGCGCGGTCGCCTGCAGCGTGTCCGGTTCGAGCATCGTGACGATGTACCGACCGGCCTGCGGCAGCGGCATGCAGTACCCACCCGCTGGATCCGCCCGGACCGACCCCACCACCTCTCCGGTCGCCTCGGTGAGGGTGACCAGTGCCCGACCGATCGGTCGCCCGCCGCGGGTGACCTTCCCCGATATCGTCAACCGGTCGGTGAGAGTGATGTGCTGGCTTGTTGTTTCGTCGCGGAACTCGAAGACCTCGGCGCGCGGGGCCCAGCCGAGCGCGTTCGCCAGCACCAGGTATTTACCTGGTCCGGGCAGCACCACCGAGTATTTCCCATCGGTGTCACCGCGGCTCCAGTCGACCGAGAGGCCATCCGTCGTCAAGACCGTCACCACGGCGGGGTGGGCGGGTTTCTGGTCGAACTGCAAAACCCGGCCGTGCACGACGATTTCCTTGTTCTCCCCGGCCGGGGTGACCCGAAGAGCGCCGGTCTCCGCCAGGTCAGGCTCACCGACTGTCGCGCGCCTGGCGGCCGGGATGTACCAGGCAACCGCGCAGCCGGCCAGTGCGCCGAGGCCGGCCATCCAGAAGACATCCTGGAAGGCCGTGAGCGACGGCAGCTTCGCGGGGCCGACCTGGATCGTCACCGACCCGAGCACCGCCGCGACCGCCGCGCTGGATGACGAGGTGCCCAGCGCCCGCAGCAGGGCGTTGAGGCCGTTCGCGGAGGCCGTCTCGGTGATCGGCACCGACGCCATGATCAGGGTCGGCATGGCCGCGTAGGCGATGGCGGTGCCGATACTGACCACCGTGGAACCGATGATCACGGCCAGCACGGTGTTCGAGTAGTACACCCGGGCGATGTAGGCGACGGCCATCACCGCGGACCCGGTGATCAGGGTGATCCGGCCGCCGTAGCGGTTGATCATCCGGCCGGACACCGGGGCGAAGGCCACCATCGCCAAGCCGGAGGGCACCATCGCCAGCCCGGCAACGATCACCGACAGCCCGAACCCGTAGCCGGTGGCCGTCGGCAGTTGCAATTGCTGGGTGGTCAGCAGCAGGTTGGCGAACATCGCAAAGCCGACCAACACGGACGCGATGTTGGTCAGCAGTACCGGCCGGCGGGCCGACGTGCGCAGGTCGACAAGCGGCTGTCCGATCTTCAATTCGTAGGGCACCCAGAGGGCGATCACCACGACGGTGACCAGGAACAGGCCGATGATCTGTTGGCTGGCCCACCCCCACGAACCGCCCTTGGATATTCCGAGCAACAGTGCCGTGAGCGCGATCGACAGCAGCAGCGCGCCGACGAAGTCGAATCGGCCCTTCGTCCGGACCGTGGATTCCGAGACCACCAGCAGCACGCCGACAATCAGCAGCACGCCGGCGGCGGCGGACGTCCAGAAAATGGCCTGCCAGCCGAACTGCTCGAAGATGATGCCGGACAACGGAAGTCCGAGGGCCGCGCCGATACCGAGGGTCGCGCTCATCAGGGCGACCGCGGAACCGACCTTCTCCTTCGGCAGCTCGTCCCGCATGATGCTGATCCCGATCGGGATCAGCGCGGCGGCGAAACCCTGTAATGCTCGCCCGACGATCACCGTGAGGTAGTTGCCGCCGAGCGCGGCCAGCACCGATCCGGCCGTCATCGCGATCATGCAGACGACCATCATCAGCCGCTTGCCGAACATGTCGGCCAGCCTGGACATGATCGGGGTGGCGACGGCGCTGGACAGCAGGGTGGCAGTCACCAGCCAGGACGCGTCGTCGGCGGACACCCCGAGAATGGCCGGGAAATCGGGCAACAGTGGAATGACCATTGTTTGCTGCAGGGCGACGACGGTCCCGCACAGCGACAGGATGGCGATGACCGCCCAGGTGGGGGCCGATTTCCGTGACCGTTCTGCGTCGCTCATGTGGGTGGCGCCGTTTCCTGCTGGCCGCACCGGTTCACGTCAGTCACCGTAGCGCCGCCCGTCCCGACCGCCCGCATCGGCCAACCAGCGGAAGTCGTGCGCCCGCATCGAGCCGGCGGCACGCCCCCGACAGTCAGCCGAGGCTCACCGTCCCACTGTCGTCGACGCTCCAGCCCGGGTTGTGCGCAACTTCCCAGATCACCCCGTTCGGATCCTGGAAATGAGCGTGATAGCCGCCGAAGGACGCGAACTGGGGCGCCTTCAACACGGTCGCCCCAGCCGCGGCGGCCGCGGCGATCACCTCGTCGACCGCCGCCGGACTGTCCACGTTGTGCGAGACCGTCACCCCCGCCACAGCGGTGGTTGTCGTGCTGCCCGCCAAATCCTGATCGAACTTCGCCAGGTCGAACAGACCGAGCACGAGACCCGGACCGACCTGGAAGAAGATGATCTCCCCTGGGACGTCCAGCAACGGCTGCCAGCCCAGACCACCGACGTAGAAGCGCCGGGCCGCGTCGAGATCGGCTGTCGCGAAGGTGATGAAGTGCACGCGAGAATCCATGCGAGCAGCATGCCATTCCGACGTTCGACCGAAAAGCCCGTACCAGGGCCGACTCTCGGCGGCAGCGTCGACGGTGGAACGGTCAGAACCCGAGGGCGCCCCGAATGGTCGACATCGGTTGCCCCGACCAGTGGTCGATCAGGTTGGTGGTGGTGGCCAGCGACCTGGTCAGGGCGCGGTCCAGGTACAGGATCCCGTCCAGGTGATCGGTCTCGTGGGCCACGATCCGGGCCGCCCAGCCGGTGATCAACTCATCGACACCGGAGCCGTTCTCGTCCAGACACCGCAACCGCACCGCGCCGGCCCGGGCAACCACCGCCTGGTAACCGGGCACTGACAGGCAGCCCTCGTAGAACTCGGCAACCGGGCCCGTGGTGTCGTGCCCAGCAACGCCCTCGTACCGGGGATTCACCAGAACCCTTGCCGGGGTGGGATAACGCTGCCGTTCGGCGGCAAGTTCCGGCGTGACATCGGCCCGGTCCTCGATGACCGCGACCCGGATGCCCAATCCGATCTGCGGGGCGGCCAACCCGACACCCGGTGCGGCGTGCATGGTTTCCCGCATCGCCGCAAGGAGTTCGGCCCAGAGCGGTGCGGGCAGCGAGAAATCGTACGGCGCAGCGGGGACGCGCAGGACCGGGTCGCCGGCCAGCACCAACGGCAGCGGGCGCGGGCCGTCCAGCAGTTGCCGCACCCGATCGGTCAGTTCGGTCGGCTCGATCACGCGGGCAACAGTAATCGCCGTCGATGTGGCGCGAACCGCCGTCAGTGCGGGGCGGCCCACTCGTCATACGGAATTGCCCAGTCGTAGATGTCCCCGTCATCGGCGGACAGCGGCACGCTGGTCCCGGTGACCTCGACCGGGTCGCCGTAGATCGCGCTGTTGAAATACTCCTCGGCGTTCTCGGCTGACAGGTTGATACAGCCGTGGCTGACGTTGACCACGCCCTGATCGTCGACCGTGCCCTGGTTCTGGTGGATGAACTCGCCGTTGTCGCTGATCCGGACGGCCCAGTGCTCGATGATGTTGGTGTAGCCGTAGGCGGGGTTGCTCATCTTGGTGGTTTCCTGCTTGTCGATGACCACATGGATCCCGGACCTGGTCACCCGGTTCGGGTCGCCGATGTCGTCGCCGGAACCGTAGGAGGCCGGATAGGTTGCCACGGTCTGGCCGTCCCGCTGCACCACGATCTGGAACGAATTGGCGTCGGCCAGCACGACCTGGTTGCGGCCGATGGTGAAGTCGGCGGTCTTGTCGTCCCCGCCGTACAGTCCGTCACCGAAATCGAGCCCGTAGATGTCGGATTCCACGTGGACCTGCGTGCCGGCCGGCCAGTAATTCCGGGGCCGCCAGTCCAGCGAGGGGACGTCCTGCCCGTCATGCCGGATCCAGGCCCAGGCGCCCTCGACGGCCGGCGTCGTGGTGATGTGCACGTGCGATTCGATGAGGGCGCGATCGGCCGGTTCGTAGCCGAAGGACACGATGACCGGCGCGGCCACCCCCACCACCGCGCCATCCCGCGGGGAGAGGCTGGTGGTGACCTCGTCCGCCGGTTCAACCGTCGTGTACGAGCCCTGGAACGGCACCGACTTACCGTCGGTCCCGAGCGCGGTGCCAGCGACCGTATACGTTCGGCCGTAACCCAGCGGCTCGGCCAGCGTCCAGGACGAACCGTCCGCGCTGCTGGTTCCATTGACCGCAATGCCTTCGGGATTGCTGAATTGCAATGAGCTGATCGTGCCCGATTTCACGCTGATGGTCAGGGGTTGCACCGGCGACAGGTCGTCCGTCCCGAAGGCGGGGTCCGAGGCGACCGCCGCAACCGGAGGCTTTTCGATCGGGGTCGTCGGCGTCGCCGGGACCGGGGTCGATGACGGCGCCGCGGACGGACTGGTCGCACCGGATTCCGCTGACGAGCCGGGCGTTGTTCCGGATGAGCCGGTGACCGTCGGTGTCGCCTGGTTGCTGACCGGAGCGGTGCAACCCGCGGCGACAACGGAAATGACAACGGCCGACGAGATGATCAGGAGTGCCAACACTGGGCGCCGCATGGGACCCGCCTTCCACTGCACAGAACGACCGACCGGTTGCCCCACCGCAACCGGTGCGTCGTGTCCAGGATGCCGCTTTTCCAGGCAGGTGTGCCAACGAAACGCCGCGCCGATCTGTGTCAACTCCGGCCACGGCGGGTATTGCTCCACCGAGCAGCTCGGCGATCTGCCGGCTGCCGCTCCGGCGAAGGGACATCGACCATGACCAGCAGCTTGCCCGCCGGCGACGGACTCACCTCCGACGCTCCCGCGGAAACGGCGCTTGATGAGAATGCTGCTCCGGAAACCGGCAGTGAGCCCGACACCGCGCCGGACGCCGCCGGCGAAGGATCAACACCCGCCGCGCACAGCGGAACTGAGCTGGACGGGCCGGCGCTGGAGAATCCAGAAATGCATCGCGCCACCGAGGACCTCCAGTCGAGCGAGGAAAAGTCCGCGGCGGCTCGGGAGATCGCCGACGATCTGGCGGCCAGCACTCAGCCAACGACCTGAGGCCAACGGCGCCAACCCCCAGTCAGTTGGTCACGGGTCAGTTGGTCACCAGTTCGGCCGCGCGCAGATCTTTGCGCAGGATCTTGCCGGCCGCCGACTTCGGGATGGCGTCGACGAAACTGACTTGGCGCACCTTCTTGTGCGGTGCCACTCGCTCGGCGACGAAGGCCATCACCTCGTCGGCCGTCAGCTCTGCGCCGGCCTGCACGACGACGAAGGCCTTCGGGACCTCCTGCCCGCCCGCATCCTGGACGCCGATCACCGCGGCGTCGGCGATGCACGGGTGGGTCAGCAGCAATGCCTCGAGCTCGGCGGGCGGCACCTGATAGCCGTGGTACTTGATGAGCTCCTTCACCCGATCGACAATGGTCAGGTAGCCCTCCGCCGAGACGGTGGCCACGTCCCCGGTATGCAGAAAGCCGTCACCGTCGAGGACCTCGGCGGTCGACGCGGGGTCGCCGAGGTAACCGAGCATGACGTTCGGGCCCTTGCACCAGAGCTCACCCGCCGCACTCGTACCCGACTCCGGGGTATCGATCTCGATGCCGGTAGCCGGATCGACGATCTTGCATTCCATATTCGGCAGGGTGAAACCTACTGTGCCCAAGGGAATGTCGTCGCGCGAGGCGGGTATGGAATGACTGACAGGGCTCATTTCGCTCATCCCGTAGCCCTGCCGCATCGAGCAGCCCAACCGCTTCGCCACGGCTTGGCCGAGCTCGGCGTCCAGCGGGGCGGCCCCGGAGAACACGATGCGGACCGATGACGTGTCGAAGGAATCAACAATCGGATGCTTCGCCAGCAGCACCGCGATCGGCGGCGCGATGAACAGGAACGTCGCCCGATGTTCGGCGGTGATCCGCAGGAACTCACCGAGGTCGAATTTGGGCATGGTGATCACCGGAGCACGATGATGCAGCCCACCGTTCATCAACACGTTCATGCCGTAAATGTGAAAGAACGGCAGCACCGCCAAGATCCGGTCGTCCGGGTTCACGCCGATCATCGGAGCGCTCTGCGCGAGGTTGGCCACCAGATTACGGTGCGTCAGCATGACGCCCTTGGGTAGGCCGGTCGTTCCGGAGGAATAGGGGAGCACGGCCAGCTGTGTGGCGGGATCGAAGGACAACGTCGGTGGCGGCGCCCCGCTGCCCAACAATTGCCGCAGGTTCGTCCGGCCTGGGGCAATCTCGGCCGAACCGTCCAGCACGACGACGTTCTCGGGTGGGATCCCGGCCTGCTCCGCGGCCGGGTCGGCTCGCGTCAGGAACGACGAGATGGTGAACAGGTAAACGGCTTTGGAGTCGGCGAGCTGGCCCGCGATCTCGTCAACCGTGTACAGCGAATTGATGGTGGTCGCGGTGCCGCCGGCCCGCAGGATGCCGTGGAACACCGTGACGAACGCCGGCACGTTCGGGCACAGGATCGCGGCCACGTCGCCGTCCCGAAATCCCCGCTGCGCAAGGCCGCCGGCCAAGGCCGAGATCTGGGCAACCAATGACCGGAAGCTGGTCACCGCACCCGATGGCCCGTCGATCAGGGCGGTGTGGTCGGCGACCGCCTCGATGTCACCGAACAGATAGTCGAACAACGAGACGTCCGGGATAGCGACGTCGGCGAGCGGGCTGCGAAAAGTCACCGTTGACTCCCTTGATCCCTGTAATGATTGTCCCAGAGGGAATGTGCCACCCAGAATCCCCCCACTTCGCCCGGTCAGCAACCTCGAACCCGGCGGGCCGGGACGTCGATTCGTTGACAGACCGACCGGTCGGTCCCTAGGGTCGCGACCATGGCAGGGCTGCCCGGCGTCGACCTCGAGGCACTCACTCGATGGTTGGACACCCGTCGACCAGGGCTCCGCGCCGGTGAGCTGACCGGAACTGTGATCACCGGCGGAAAATCCAATCTCACGTATCGACTGACCGATGGGCAGTCCACCTGGGCATTGCGCCGACCGCCACTGGGTCACGTACTGCCAACGGCGCACGACATGGGCCGGGAGTTCCGGGTGATCAGCGCCCTGACGCCGACTCCCGTACCCGTCGCACGTCCGATCGACTATTGCTCGGACGCCGAGATCCTCGGTGCCCCTTTTTATCTCACATCATTTGTGGAGGGAGCGGTACTCGACCGGCCCGGCATCGCCGCTGGTCTGGACCACCCGACCGCCGGACGGGTGTGCGGGCAGCTCGTCGACACACTCGTCGTCCTGCATGCCGTCGACCCGAAAGCTGTTGGCTTGCAGGATTTCGGCCGACCGGACGGGTACCTGCGGCGGCAACTCGGGCGCTGGCAGGCCCAGTGGACGGCCTCGCAGACCGAGCCCCGGCGGGACGCCGAGCGGGTGGTGGCCTTACTGACCGACCGAATTCCCCAAGCATCCGCGGCCGGGATCGTGCACGGCGACTACCGCCTGACGAACGTCATCTACCGCACGGACTTCACCGGCATTGCCGCCGTCGTCGACTGGGAAATGGCCACGTTGGGGGATCCGTTGACCGATCTCGGCCTCTTGGCGGTGTATCACGCACTTTCCCTGGACGGTGATTTCCTGCCACCCAGATTGAGCATTGCGGCCGGGTTCTTCACGGTGGACGACATGGTGGCCAGGTACGCGGCGGGATCCGGCCGGGACGTCTCGGAGTTGGCCTGGTACATCGGGTTCGGGTACTTCAAGCTCGCCGTCATCGCCGAGGGCATTCATCACCGATTTCTGCTGGGCAAGACCGTCGGCGACGGCTTCGCGCATTTCGGGTCGGTGGTGCCGGGGCTGTTGACGGCGGCACTGGCCGCCATTCGATAGGAGTTGCACAGTGGATTTCCGGCACAGCGAGCATTCCCAATTGCTGCAGGCGCGGGTGCATACGTTCCTCGACCGGCATGTCTACCCGGCCGAGGCGATCTTCGAGCAGCAGGTCGCCGAGAATCGGTCGGCCGGTGCGCCTTTCCGGATGCCGGAGGTGCTGGTGGGTCTGAAGGCCGAGGCCAGGAAGGAGCACCTGTGGAACCTGTTTCTGCCGGACGATCGCTTCGGTGCGGGCCTGTCCGTGCTGGACTATGCACCGATCGCCGAATTGACCGGCCGGTCGGCGGCGATCGCGCCGGAGGCGATGAATTGCTCGGCACCGGATACCGGAAACATGGAGCTGCTGGCCATGTTCGGGTCGTCCGCGCAACAGCGGCAATGGCTCCGGCCGTTGTTGGACGGCGAGATCCGGTCGTGTTTCTCGATGACCGAACCCGGTGTCGCATCGTCGGACGCCACGAACATCTCCGCCACCATCACCGCCGATGGCGGGGACTATCTGATCAACGGCACCAAATGGTGGTCGAGTGGAGCGCTGCGCCCCGACTGCCGCTTCGCGATCCTGTTGGGGGTGAGCGACCCGGAGGCCGAGCGGCACCGCCGGCACTCCATGATCATCGTCCCGCTTGACACCCCCGGGGTGACGATCCACCGCTCCACAAGCGTCTTCGGCTACGACGACGGACCGCATGGCGGCCACGGGTTGATCACCTTCGAACGGGTCCGCGTCCCGGCCGGAAACCTGCTCGGTCAACGCGGCGGCGGATTCGCCATGGCGCAGGCCCGGCTCGGCCCGGGCCGCATTCATCACTGCATGCGTAGCCTCGGCATGGCCGAGCGCGCGCTCGAGCTGATGTGCCGGCGGGCCGCATCGCGCAGCACCTTCGGTCAGCCGATCGCCCGGCAAGGCGTGGTCCGCGACTGGATCGCCGAATCCCGGCTCGCCATCGAACAGGCCAGGCTGCTCGTCCTCAAGGCCGCCTGGCTGATCGACTCGGTCGGCGCGCAGGGCGCCCGAACAGAAATCGCGGCGATCAAGGTCGCCGCCCCGAGAGCGGCGCTGTTCGTGCTGGACAAGGCGATTCAGGTGCACGGCGCGGCTGGGGTCTCCGGGGAAACCCCGCTGGCCGCGATGTGGGCCCAGCTGCGCTCCCTGCGGCTGGCCGACGGGCCGGACGAGGTGCACCTCCGGTCCGTCGCGCGAGAGGAACTGAGCCGACATGCCGGTCACTGAGCTGGCCGAGCGGACCGTCCGGGATCGCATCGTCGACGCGGCGGTGACCCTTTTCGCGCAGGACGGTTATGACGCGACAGCCGTCTCGCGAATCATCGAGCTCGCCGGGTCAACCAAAGGCGGCTTCTACTATCACTTCGCCAGCAAAGAGGCGTTGCTCTACGAGGTGTACGGGGGCCTGATCACCCGCCAACTCGCCTCCATGGACGTCATCCTGGCGCGGCATGGAGCGGCCGACGTCACCCTCCGTGCCCTCATCGTTGACCTGGTGGAGACCACCGCAGAGGGAGCAGAGCGGGCGAAGATCTTCTTGCACGAGCTGGACCGGCTCGGCGACGATCGCACCGAGGACTATCGGCGGCTGCGCCGGCGCTACCACGACAACGTCAAGGAGCTGATCAGCTCGGCGCAGCAGGCCGGGACGTTCAGCACCGTCGCCTCTGCCGAGACCGTCACGCTGACCATTTTCGGCGTGATCAATCAGCTGCCGGTCTGGTACCGGACCGCCGGTCCCCGGGAACCGAGCCAGATCGGCAATGAACTGGCCGATCTCATGCTGGCCGCCCTGCGGGTGCGGCCCTGATGTCAACAGGTGCTGTGCAGCACAACAACTCTCCTGGACAGGTCGTGCGATGACAACAGAGACTAACACTCCGGCAACGGTTCTCGACCTCTTCCGGCTGGACGGGAAGGTGGCGATCGTCACCGGTGCGTCATCCGGGTTGGGCGTTGCCTTTGCCCGCGGGCTGGCGGAGGCCGGTGCCGACCTCGTGCTGGCCGCACGGCGCGTCGACCGGCTCGCCGACACCAGATCGATGGTGCAGGCACTGGGGCGAACGGCGATCAGCGTGCCGACGGATGTCACCGACCCGGAGCAATGCCGGCAGCTCGTTGACGCGGCGATGGCACAGTTCGGGCACGTCGACGTCTTGATCAACAATGCCGGTGTCGGCACCGCCGTCCCGGCCACCAAGGAGACACCCGAGCAGTTCCGGGCGGTGATCGACCTGAACCTGAACGGCAGCTACTGGCTTGCCCAGGCGTGCGGGCGGGTCATGCGTCCCGGCAGCAGCATCGTGAACATCAGCAGTGTTCTCGGGCTGACGACCGCCGGGTTGCCGCAGGCCGCCTATTCGGCCAGCAAGGCCGGGCTCATCGGGCTCACCCGTGATCTGGCCCAGCAGTGGACCGGACGAAAAGGCATCCGGGTCAACGCCATCGCCCCCGGCTTCTTCGAATCCGAGATGTCCCAGCAATATCCGCCCGGCTATGTACAGGCCATGGGCACGCGCATACTCTCCGGCCGGAAAGGCGACCCGGTCGAGCTTGCGGCCACAGTGGTGTTCCTGGCCAGCGCCGCCGGCGGGTACATCACCGGGCAGACGATTGCCGTCGACGGCGGCATCACCATCACCTGACCGGTTCGGTGCCGTATGTATCAATGCCGTGTGTTTCAGTGACGCGAGCCACCCGGTTCCCAGCCGTAGTGCTTGCGCAGCGTGCGATTCCACTTGTTGGCCGGCAGCCCAGGCGTCAGGGCGGCAAGCCCGCTGCAATATTTGCTGACCGCAACCGGCCGCTGTCCCAACGACCACAGCAACCGGTCCAACGGGGTTGCCGCCCCCGGCGCCTTGGTCTCGAGGAAGACACCGTCACCCACCGATGCGACGGCACCGTCCATTCCACTGCAGACCAGCCCGGCGTCGATGGTGTACCTTGCGCCATCACTGTCCAGCAAGGTGCTGCGGCGGTAGGTCGTCGTCAGGGTGGGGGAGAGGCTCAGGATGATTCCCGTTGGCAGACCGCGTGATTCGAGGTATGCGACGGCAATCCCGTTGAGCTCGTACCGGTCCGCGAGGTTGTACTCCAGCCGCTCCTTGACGGTCTCGCCTCGGGCGCCAAGAGATTTCAGTTCCAGCACGCACCCCTGGGAATCGAGATAGGTGCGGGTTCGGACCTTGAATCGCTGTCGCCGACCGAGCGCCGAACTGCGGTACGAATCCAGCGACGGCGTGTCGAAGTACACGGACTCGTAGGCGAAGGCCTGTGTGCCGGACATATCGAGGACGCACAGTCGATCGGCGCGGGCGCGGATCACCTGCGCCACCACCGACGGCGGCAGAATGTATTTCCGGTCCCGACGCGTTTGCAGGTCGGCGTTGTCCCGCAGGACAGCCAGGCTGACGGTCGGCAGATCGGCGAGCTCAGCCGTCAGGCCAGCTGCCGCAGCGCCCAGGTCTGGCTCGAAAGTGTTGATGAGAGCAGACATGTCAGTTCTCCACAGCGGCAAGGGTGCCGATCCGTTCGTCATGCGCGGCCGGTCGGGCGGCCGGTAGTCGCCGGCCGCGGCGCCCGCTTGGACTCTGGGCCGCCGGCAACGTCCGGTACCGGACGTCAACCAGGGTCAGGTCGCGGACCAAGTCGGTGTGGTTCACCACGATCCGCTGCACCTTGCCGTTCAGCAGTTCCTCCAGTCGTTCGATCAACGCGCCTTCGGTGGTGTACACCGCGTCCACCGTGACCAACTGCTGCCGATAACCGGCATGCAGTCGCGGGTAATCGACAATCGCGAAGGTCGCCACGATCAGCGCGCAGAGAGCCGGTGCCAGCCAGCGGGGATCGGGCTGCAGTCCGCAGATCAGGCCGAGTGCCAGGCTGGCGAAGAAGTATGCGACCTCCTGTTGCGAGATCTCCGAGGACCGCAGTCGAACGATGGACAACACTCCGAACAGTCCGAGTCCCACCCCGACGCCGACGGCGACCCCGGCGAGCGTCGCCGACACGGCCAGCACCCCGACATTGAGCCCGATGAACGCGAGCAGCATGTCCCGTCGGTAGTGCCGGCGGTAGTACACGCCGAAGACCAGCACGTTGATCGCGATGAGGTCCGTCAGCAGGATGAGTAGGTCGGGCATAGGTGAGCTCCTTCTAGATTCCTTCTGGCTTCCTTCTGTTCATGATCTGTTTACCGACCGAAGCTGGGCGGTTCCTGTGCGCGAGCAAGGCGATGGCCATCAACGCTGCAGTTTTATCGATGTTGTTGCGTCCCATGACTGCACAGCGTCCGCACAGTGCCTGCCAAGCCGCGGGCCAGCCAAGGGTGGTCGGCTGTGCAATGACGAGCCAGCCCAAGCCCAAAAGAAAGCCGAGACGTGCGTAACCCAACGAACCGAGCAGCATGGAACCAGCGCCCGCAGCATCGACGACGACGTCAGCGGATGATCACCATGTTCGTCGGCGGGGTGACGGCCGTGACGCTGGTGGCTGGGTGCAGTGCTACCAAAGGCACTGGCGAGACGGCGGCATCGACCAGCGTTTCGGCCGACGTCAGTGACGCTGCCGCTGTCGATTCCACCGGCTTGTTCGACAGTTCGGCCGTGCACTCGTTGTCGATCCAGTACGACGAGGCGGCCTATCAGACGATGATCGCCACCTTTGTCACCAGCGGTGACAAGGAATGGATCAGCGCGACCGTCACCGTGGATGGGACGGTCTTCGAGAATGTCGGCATCAAACTCAAGGGCAATTCGACCCTGCAGGGGCTCCGGTCAACAGGCGCCGGCGGGATGCCGGGCGGCGGGCTCGGCGGTGACCTCTCCGCGGACGACCCGGCGGGTCTGCCCTGGCGAATCCGGCTGGACAAGTTCGTCGACGGCCAGAACTACCAGGGGGCATCGGATTTCGTGGTTCGCGGCGGAAACACCGAGACCAGTCTGAACGAGGCCGTCGCGCTGGAGTTGATCGGAGTCGCTGGCTTGGCGACCGAGGAGGCAACCCCGGCCAGATTCACCGTCAACGGCAGCGCCGCGGTGCTGCGCCTCGTCATCGAGAATCCCGACGACGAATGGGACCAGAACAATTTCGATTCCGCCGGAATTCTGTACAAGGCCGAGGCCGGCGGTGACTATTCCTATCGCGGTGACGATGCCGCGTCCTACGCCGATGCCTTCTCGGTCGAGGCGTCGACATCGGGGGATGACGACTACGCGCCGCTCATCGACTTCCTGAAGTGGGTCAACGAGTCCGACGACGCGACGTTCGCCGCCGACCTCGGCAGCAAGCTCGATGTCGCGGCGTTCGCGAAGTACCTCGCGATTCAGGATCTGGTCGCCAACAGCGACGACATCGACGGGCCCGGGAACAATTCCTATCTCCGGTACGACTCGGCGACGGGCGTCTTCACCGTCGTCGCCTGGGATCAGAACCTGTCCTTCGGTGGTTTCGGTGGCGGGCAGGGTGGTCCCGGCGGTGGCCGGATGCAGCCGCCGGACGGCGCGGCAGTCCCGACCGGCGCGATGCCGACCGGCGCGCTACCCGATGGCGCCATGCCGGCCGGCGTGATGCCGGGCGGTGGGCAGGGGGGACCTGGCGGCGGTGCCCGCGGCGGCAACATTCTCGCCGAGCGGTTCAAGGCGAACGCGGACTTCAACGCCCAGTACGAGCAGGCACTGACCGAACTGCGTGCTCAGCTTTACGCCAGCGGTGATGCGCAGCAGATCCTGGATTCCTGGACCGCGGTGCTGAGCACGCAGGCCGGTGACCTGGTCAGCGAGGACACCATCACCTCGGAGGCAGCGGCCATCGCCAAGTACTTCACCGCCAGCTGACGGCCAGAGGAAACCGCCGGGTGCGCAGCCATTGCCACTTGACTGAACGTTCTGCAGGGAAAACCGACCATCAGCCGGTCGAAAAACCTGCAGAGCGTTCACTCGAGCTCGACCCGGGTGGGACAGGTATCAGCGGGCCCCGGCCGCCGGGGTGAACTGGTCTGCGGGCAATGGTTCCAGCACGGCATTGGGCCGTTGCCCCTGGACGTTCTGCAGCCGCCAGCGGTTGGTGAACAAGGCCAGCAGAACGCCGTCCGTGCGCTGCAGGACCTCGGTGCCGTAATCCGCGGCGAGCTCCAGGGCGGTGTCCGCATCGGTGCGCCGTGCGACCGAATAGTCCAACCGCTCCAGGGAAATCGGCGCCCCGAACTCGTGCTCCATCCGGTGTTCGGCGACCTCGAACTGCATCGGCCCGACGGCTGCGAAGACCGGTGCCTGGTCGCCGCGCCGATCCGAGCGCAACACCTGAACAACGCCCTTCCTGCTCGAGTTGGTGAACGCCGCGTCGAAACTGCTTGTACCGACCACTGTCTCGGGCTCGCGCCACCGCGAAGTGTTCGGGCGCGAACTGCGGGATCCCCGGGTACGTCACCGGTTCCTCGCTGTACAACGTGTCGCCGACGGTCAGTGAACTCGCGTTGACCAGTCCGATCACGTCACCCGGATAGGCGGTGTCCACCGTCGAACGGTCGCGGCCGAACATCGACTGCGCGTATTTGGTGGCGAACGGCTTGCCGGTACCGGCATGGGTGACCACCATGCCGCGCTGGAACGTCCCGGAACAGACCCGGACGAACGCGACCCGATCGCGATGGGCGGCGTCCATGCCGGCCTGGATCTTGAAGACGAACCCGGAGAACGGCGCGTCGAGTGGGTGCGGGTGGCCCTCCCGGTCGGCGCGCGGGGTTGGCGCCGGTGCCAGGTCGATCAGGGTGTCCAGCAGGTGCCGCACGCCGAAGTTCAGCACCGCGGCACCGAACAGCACCGGCGTCGCCTTACCGGCCAGATAGGCCTCGGCGTCGTAGGTCAGGCCGCTCTCGGTGAGCAGCTCGTCCTCCTCCACGGCCTGCAGCCACGCGTCCGGTTCCTCGGCGAGCGCCTGCGTCGGGGGTGAGGTGGTCCTCCCGGGCGATGGTGGCGCCGCCCGGGGTCCGGGTCAGTTTGAGGTAGTCGCCGGACGTCCGGTCGAGCAGTCCGTGGAACTCGCCGGCGACGCCGACCGGCCAGTTCAGCGGCGCGGCGGCGAGGCCGAGGCGTTCGGTGATCTCGTCGAGCAGGGCCAACGGTTCGTGGCCGGGCCGGTCCCATTTGTTGATCAGGGTGATCATCGGGACGCCGCGGAGCCGGCACACCTCGGCCAGTTTCAGGGTCTGCGGTTCCAGCCCCTTGGCGGCGTCGATCAGCATGACGGCACCGTCGACGGCGGCCAGCACCCGGTAGGTGTCCTCGGAGAAGTCGGCGTGCCCGGGGGTGTCCAGCAGGTTGACGACGTGGTCGCGGTAGGAGAACTGCAGCGCGGCCGAGGTGATGGAGATGCCGCGGGAGCGTTCCATCTCCATCCAGTCGGAGACCACGCCACGGCGCCCGCTCTTGCCGTGCACGGCACCCGCCTCGCCGATGACCTTGGCGTGCAGCGCCAGCGCCTCGGTGAGGGTGGACTTCCCGGCGTCGGGGTGCGAGATGACCGCGAAGGTCCGTCGTCGGGCAGCCTCCGCAACGGCCGTCGGCTCGGCCACCACAGGTGGCTGGGTGATAGGCGTGGTGACGGTGACCAGGGCTCCTCGGTGGTGACATGAAACGGGCACAGCACTGGCCGGTGTTTGTCCGGATCCCGCTGCCAGGTGCTGGCAGGCTGCAGTGGTCCATTTTATGGCGCCGCGGGGTATGCCCCGACCATCGCCGGTCGGTGTCACTATGGAGTCATGACGGCAGCAAAGTTGCGCTTCTCCCTGCTGACCCTCGGGTCGCTCTGCGCAGCATTCGGGGTGATTTACGCGTTCACTCCGGGCGGGTTCTCCTGGGGTTTGGTGCTGATCGGCGCCGTTTTGATGCTGCCCTGGCTCCACCGCTGGGCGAAGGAGCGCCGGATGTCCCGGCCGACTGCGCAACCTGGGGTTCCGACCTGGCATCCCGAGCACGAGCCCCGGTGACATCCGGCCGGTGATCTCGGGTAGGTCATCCGGGCAAGCCGGTCCACTGTAAGGTTCATGATGAGAACGCCACGGCAGTGCAAAGTGGCCCTCCTGCTCGGATCGTTGCCCGCTCAGATCGTTTGACTGTTCACCTGCCCGGACCTTCCAGGTTTCCGGGATCCGTTGGTTCATTGTTTGCCTGATCTTCGCAATGTGTTTCCAACCGCGGCCGATCCTTAGTTCTCCCGTCATCTGTACCGTCCGGAGCACCACCGACCTACAAGGAGTACGAATGCCCCTTGAAACGCTGTCCGAAGTACGAGCGGTGCATGACATCCAGCGCGGCCAAACGATAGTCGTCAAGCACGGGTCGCCCGGGCGAATTGTCAATCAGCAACCGGGCTGGCTCGCCACCACCTATACGGTCGAATTCGCACCGGTCCCGGGCGGCACCGTCACGTTGGTCGGACTGACCGAGGGTGACGTTCAGCCGGGCTGAATAGAGGCACGGTAAAGTGCCTCCCGCCATGACCCATCCAGTCCTGAACGTGTTGGCGCAGCGACGGGCCACGTCGAGCACCCCTGCCACCCGCACCGACGGGCATCGGGTTGCCCTCGTCATCGAAGGCGGCGGTAGCCGGGCCGCCTTCTCGACCGGAATGATCGGCGCCGTCGACCAACTCGGCCTGGTGGACTGCTTCGACGTCGTTTACGGCTCGTCGGCCGGTGCCCTGAACGGCGCCTGGCTGTTGTGCGGCCGGGCGTCGCAAGCGATGGCCGGCTGGGCGGCACCAGGTGTGATGACCAGGGTGATGAACACCCGGCGAGCCTTGCGCGGGCGCCCGGTTGTCGACCTCGACTACCTGATCAACGAGCTCTACACCCACCTGTTGCCGATCGATTTCGCGGCAGTGCTGGCAAATCCCGTCGTCCTGCGACCGTTGGCGACGGACGCGGACACCGGCGAATCCGTCGATCTCGCGCCGTTGGTGAACGACGTGCCGAGTCTGAAGGATGCGCTCCGGGCGACCTCCTGCCTACCCGTCATGGCCGGTCCGCCGGTCCGCCTTACCGGGCGGCTCTTCCTGGACGGCGGCGTCGCCGAGCCGGTGCCGATCCGTACCGCACTGGACCAGGGCGCCACTCATGCACTCGTCCTGCGGACGCGGCGGGTCGACGAACCGTCGATGCCCCCCGGCGCCCTCGCCGGTCGGGTGACCAACCGTTGGTTCCGCCGGCACGCACCGGGCGCTTTGACCGCCTGGGGCGAGCGGCCGGGCCGGACCGCTCTCGTCGAACGGTTACTCGACAGCCTGGACAATGTGCTGCAGATCCGGCCGCCGCTGGGTGCGCCGTCGGTCTCCCGGATCGAAACCGATCCGGATCTTCTCGGCTCTGCGGTGACGATCGGCCACCAGGTGGCGCTCGACACACTTGCCGCGGAGTCGACCCAAGTCATCCAGGGAGTGAACGGCCCGGCGGCGCTATTTCCGCGAGATCCGGTAGTGCAGAACGAGAAACGGAAACCCGAAGACCCAGAAAGCGTGTTCGGCGCGTAACTCTTCGCCGTCGGTGTACACATCGAGTTGCTCGGCGAAGCCATGCACGGCCAGCGCCGTGAGGTCACGGGTGTCCGGGTCGACGTAGGCCAGGTAGTGCCCTGGGTGTTCCAGATCGCTGCGACTGGGAATGGCCTGAATACCCTGGCTCCTGCGTCGCCAGGTTATTCCAGTGCACTCCCGCTGCGTGAATGGGCGGTCACTGCTTCGTCGGGTCCAACTAGTCAGCACCAACCCGCCACCCGGTCGGTCCCGTGGCAGCAGGGTGGCGGTGAAGCTGCCGTGGGGGACCGGGAAGCCGACACTGACATAACCCCGGACGTCATGTCGGTAGGTGGTGTAAATGCCGACGTAGATCGGCTCGTCCGTGTCGGTGAAGGATCGAATCCAGCCGCGGACGGCGATGGCGTCGTCATCGGGCAGGGTGATCGTATCGATGCGGCTACGAATTCCCCGTTGGGTTTCCCGCTGGTTCATCGGAACATTCGCCTGCCCGAGCGGGCGGGCAACCAGATTCCGGTACAACAGGTAGCCCGGCCGAATCCACCACCGCCACTCCGGAACGATGTCCAGCCGGAACCGGGTGGTGTGTTCGTAAAACTCGCGCACCCTCGGGTCGACCTTCAGCGGGTCGAAGTCTGGGCCGGCCAACTCATCGAGTGATGCGACGATCCCCGCGTCGGGCGCATCGGCGACATAGCTGCCACCGATGTCCTCGGCCAACTGCCGGACGTAGCCGGTCCCTACATAGCTGGTCCGTGATTCGCGTGGCACGACGAACGGCAGATCCTCGGCCTTGACGCGCTCGGCGAGCAGGCTCACCTGGGCGTCCCGGAAAACCAGCGCGGAGACGGTTCGGTAGCTGAGCATGGTGGTCGCTGCAACGATCGCCGCTGGAACCGGCCGCCGACCGGTCGCGAAGGCACCACCGATGGCCGCACCGAGAAGTGGCCCCAGCACGATCTTCTGCGGGCGAATCCCCAGCAGACCGCCCAGTGCCCCCACACCGGTGCCGACGGCGATCGGACCCGATTTCGTCAGCCTTTCGACGACCCAGCCCAGCGGCGCAACCAACGCCGCACTGGTCGCTATTCGTATCCAGATGGCGGGAATTTCCCCCGGACGCTGCCGCGCGCGAGCCACCCGCTCGCCGGCCGCCAGCGCGGCGGCACCGACGATCGCGCCGATACCGGCGGCCTTCGGCCCGCGGTGGGTGCTGACCGATGCGCCGGCCAGACCGCCGATGACGGCGGCAAAACCCACCGATCCCGTCTGCTCTCGGGCTGGTGCGCGGTCGTGAGCTGGCATCGTCGGAATTTACTCCCGGTGGTCCTTCTCGATGAGAACGGGCGACCATTCGAGTCCGCAGTGCGGGACTGGTCCGCCTCGACCAACCTTGACGCCACCGGAAGATCAGGAGCACACCATGGCAACTCAGCCGCTTGATTTCAGTTTTACTGCCCCCATCGAGAAGGACGGAGCGTTCGCCACCTACGTGACGGTGCCGGGGTCGGCTGAGCTCTTCGGGACCAGGCGGGCGGTGAAGGTCGCCGGCACCATCGATGGCCACGCGTTCAACGCGACGTGCATGCCGTCGGGCTCCGGCCCGCACTGGCTGCCGATCAAGGTGGCGCTGTGCAAGCTCATCGGCAAGAGCGATGCCGGCCAAGAGGTGACTTTTCGGTTGTCGCAGCGCTTGAGCTGAGGACACCGAACGTCTGGCCGGCGACGCTGTCTCTCCGGCCGGCCGTCGCCGAGCGAATCATTCTGTCGAGAACCGCCCGGCACTTCGCCGCAGGCGGCGTTGGCCGCGACTGAACGTTCTGCAGGGAAATCCGGGGGCTCGGGGGTGCTCGGCCCTGCAGAACGTTCAGTCGGCGCGGAAAAACGATGGGGATGCGGGCAGGCAGCAACCACTCCGGTTGCTCAATTGTCGCCCGGGACCGTCAGGACCACACACACGCCGAATCCAGGCATACCCAGCCCTCGCGGGTGTCGGCCGGGCGGGTGTGTGAGCCGCAGGTAGGGCACGCGATCGGTGCGCCGATGTGCAGTAGTTGGGTGGCATCGGCCGAGTCATCGAGCGATGTGCGCCGGGAGCGCCGTGCCGAAGGGTTCTTGTTCAATGTCATCGATTCTTCCCATGGGTCTGGACGGCCTGACTGCACCGTTCACCAGGAAGGACGTCCCCGGGGTGCTGGCGTTGCCTGCCGGAGACGGGCACCACCTACCTGGCGAGCAGGTCGCGCAGCGCCTTGACGACCTCCGCGGGTGCCTCCTCGGCCATGAAGTGACCGCAGTTCACCGTGGTGTGCTCGAGGTCGGGTGCCCAGGCCCGCCAGCGCGCGGCAGCGTCGAAGCCGAGGGCGCTGCCCCAGTCCTGCTGCAGCACGGTCACCGGCATCCGGAGCTGGTTGCCGGCGTCGTCGGTCGACGAGGTCGTGTTCGACGTCGACCGTCGCGGATGCCCGGTAGTCGGCGACGATCGACGGGACCGCCTCCCGGGATGCCTTCAGGTAGGCCGCCCGGATATCGGGCGGGATCGCGGCCGCGTCCTTGGCCCAGATGTCCAGGAAGTGACCGAAGAACGCATCCGCGGCACCGCTGATCATCTCTTCCGGCTAGCCCGGGCGGCTGGGCCATCAGGTACAGGTGGAACCCGACGGCGGCGCTGGTGCCGTGCATGACGTCCCACATGTCCAGGGTCGGCAGAACGTCGAGCGACGCGAGATGCGTGATCGTGTCGGGATGGTCCAGCCCGGCCCGGATCGCCACCAGTGCGCCCCGGTCGTGGCCGGCGAGCGCGAACCGGTCGTGCCCGAGCGCGCCGGCCAACTGCGACGACGTCGGCAGCCATGACGCGCTTGGAGTAGGCATTTCCGTCCGTGTCGGCGGGCTTGTCGCTGTCGCCGTAGCCGCGCAGGTCCGGGCAGATCACCGTGTGATCGGCCGCCAGGTCGGCGGCGACATGCCGCCACATCAGGTGGGTCTGCGGGAAGCCGTGCAGCAGCACGATCGGTGTGCCCGATCCGCCGACCGCGACGTTGAGCGACACTCCGTCGGCGACGGTGACCCGTCGCTGAGTGAAGCCGGTGATGTTCGGTGTCATGTGATCCTCCAGGTGGTGGCGGTGCGGGTACTCGATCCACTCTGTCCGCCGCCGATCAGTGTTGGATCAGTGGCGAGTCAGCCGGACGATTCGGGTGCCACATCACCGGGGGAGTCCTGCGGTAGGTGGACTCGAACCCGCTGACCCGATGGCACTCGGCGGCTCGGGACGAGCGTGCGGAGGGCCGGGTTGCGTTCGACTACGTTGATCTGCGTGCCGACCGTGCGCTTTGCCGTCCTAGGCCCGGTCGAGGCCGAGAACGAGCACGGGCCGATCAACCTCGGGGGTCACCGACATCGCGCGGTGCTGGCCCGGTTGCTGATCGCCCGGGGGCAAGTAGTGCCGGTCGGCTGGCTGATCGACGATCTGTGGAGCGATGCCCCGGAGGGCGCGCTGGGTGCGGTGCAGACATTTGTCGGTGCACTCCGGAAGGCGCTCGAGCCGGATCGTGAACGCCGGACGCCTGCCAGGCTGCTGGTGACCGTTCCGCCCGGCTACGCGCTGCGAACCGGCACCGACATGGTCGACGCGTGGCGGTTCGAGGACGGTGTCACCAGGTCCGCGCAGTTACTGACCGACGGCATGGCTGGGGCGGCGCGAACCCTGCTGGAGGAACTGCTGGGGCTCTGGCGGGGACCGGCCTACGCGGAATTCGCCGATCAGGATTGGGCGCGGGCGGAAGCCGCCCGGCTGGCGGAACTTCGCCTGGTCGCCGTCGGCCGGCGGGCGGAGGCAGCACTGGCCCTCGGGGCCGCAGCCGATGCGGTGGCGGATCTGGAACTGCTCGTCGAAGCGCATCCGCACCGCGAGGAGGGGTGGCGACTGCTCTCGTTGGCCCTCTACAGATCCGGCAGACAAGGTGACGCCCTGGCAACGCTGCGCAAGGCGCGGGAGGTCCTGCTCGGCGAACTCGGTATCGATCCGGGGGCCGATCTGCGCCAGTTGGAGACCGACATTCTCTCCCAGGCAGCCCATCTCGTTCTGCCACGGGAGTCGGTCATGAGCACGGGTCAACCACCTGAGCCGCGAGCGGTCGGCACACTGGCCGAGCACCTCTTCGTCGGACGGGCCGCGGAACTGACCGCTCTCCAGGCTGCTGCGGCGAGCGCTGGTGCGTCGGGCCGACCGAGGCTCGCGTTGGTGTCCGGAGTGGCGGGCGCCGGCAAGACCGCGCTTGCCCGGAAATTGACTGGCGTGTTGGAGAGCGCCGGATGGATCACCGCGTGGGTGGCCAGCCCTGAAATCCCCGGCACACCATCCGCTCGGCCGCTATCCGCACTACTGGATACGTTGAGCACCAAGGGATATCGCCGCCCGGCCAATGACATCGGCGTCACCAGTGACGATCCGGTCACCGCCCGTTTTCACCGCATTCGATCGATGACCGCACAGGTGGCCGTGGTCGCCGAACGGCGCCCCGTGTTGCTGGTGTTCGACGACCTGCACTGGGCGGACGAGGAGACCCTTGCCCTGCTGACCGTGGTGGCCGCCGATCAGGCGACCGGGGCCGTACTGATCGTCGGGACCTACCGTTCGACGGAGATCGGGGCCGGACTGGTGCAGACACTCGGCCGGGTCGCCCGGCAGGAGCCGAGCCGCATCCAGCTGGCCGGCCTGACTGCATCAGAGGTGCGAGAAATGCTTGCCAACATTACGTCTCGTGAAATGAGCACGGGTGATGCCGCGAGGTTGCACGCGCGTAGTGCGGGCAATCCATTCTTCGTCCGAGAGCTTGCCGGGTTGTGGGACACCGACGGTGACACTGCGTTCCAGACGGTGCCGGCAGGAGTGCGGGACGTCATCCGTCTCCGGTTCTCCGGTCTCCCGGAGGTGGCCCAACGACATCTGCGGCAGGCCTCGATCATCGGTCAACACATCGACCTGGACATCCTGGTCGCGCTCGCCGGGGAGGAGGAACCGGTCCTCGACTCGGTGGAGTCCGCCGTTCTTGGCGGATTCCTGATGGAGGAGAGCGACAATCGGCTGCGGTTCGCGCACGCTCTCCTGCAGGAAACCGTCTATCAGGACGTCACCAGCGTCCGTCGCGCGCGCTGGCACGCCGCCGTTGCCGACATCATTGAGCGGGTGCACCCCGGGGAGGTGGAAGCCATCGCCCATCACCTGCAGCGCGCGGGAAGTCGGGCTTCCGCGAGCCGCACGGCTGAGTGCACTCGTTGCGCCGCACAGCGTTCCGAGCAGCGATTCGCCCCACGCGAGGCCGCAGCGTGGTGGCGCGCGTCGATCATCGCGTTGGACCGGTCGCCGGCTGCCCCGCGCGCGCGACTGGCCGCCGTGATGGGCCTGGTCAGGGCCCTGGCGCTGAGCGGTGACCTTGCACAGGCCAGAGAGCGTCGCGGACAGGCCATTGGCGCGGCCGAAGAGCTGGGTGACCCGCTGCTGACGGCCGAGGTGATCGGCGCGTTCGACGTGCCCGCGATCTGGACCACCAGCGACGACGAGGCGTTGTCCGCCCGCCTGGTCGAGGCTGCCGAACGCACGTTGGCAGCGTTACCCGCGTCAAGGCGCATCGAACGGGCTCGCCTGCTCGCCACCATCGCGATGGAACGCCGTGCCGATGCCGGACCACGTGGGGAGCAGGCGGCGGGGGAGGCCGAGACAATCGCCCGGCGGCTGGGGGATCCGGCCGTGCTTGCCCTCGCGCTCAACGGTCGCTACCTGCAGACCTTTCAGCGGGCCGGTCTGGCCGCGCGGCGCGCGGATGTCGGCGAGGAACTGTTGGACGTCACGCTTCGGGACGGTGGATTGGTCACCTTCGAGGTGCTGGGGCACCTGATCCTCATCCAGGCCAGGGCGGCGCTCGCCGATCTTGACGCTGCCGACCGGCACGCCTCCGCGGTCGGCCTGCTCGCTGATCGTCACGACCTGCCGATGGTCGGGGTGTTCACCGACTGGTACGGCGCACTCCGGCTTGCGATCGCCGGCCGGCAGCACGCTGCGCGAACGGCCTACGGGCTGGCAGCGGGCCGACTGGTCGGTACCGGCATGGTCGGGATCGAAGCCGGGATTTTGCCGTTGGCCCAGTTGTGCCTGAGTGCACCCGACGCCCCGCTCGACGTCGACAACGCGGACTGGGGTCCGTATGAGATCTGGGCTCGGCCGCTGCTCCACCTCGTTGATGGGAAACGCGACCTGGCGGCTGACGCTCTGCGAAACGTGCCGGACTCGCCCCGCGACCTGCTCTTCGAGGTCAGAACCTGCCTGCATGCGATGGCAGCCATCGAGCTGGGGGACCGGCCGACGATGGCGCGGTGCTACGACGCCCTGCTGCCGGCGGTCGATGAACTCGCCGGGGCTGGCAGCGGCCTGGTCACCCTGGGACCGACTGCCCAGGTCCTCGGTGACCTGGCAACTGCGCTCGGCCGCCAGCCGAAGGCCACCGGCCCATTATCGGCAGGCATTGGCGTTGGCGGAACGGTCGCAGGCGCCGCACTGGGTCGCGAGGGCCCGGGACGCGCTGGACCGCTGTGGCAACAACAGGTCTGACGCGTGACGTGCAGAACCTAGGTCAAGTCCGGTTCTGGTGGTTCTTCGGCGCACAGGTGAATCGCCACCGCCCAGGCGACGAAGACGAGCCATACCCCGGCATTGAGCACTCCCCATGGATCCCGCACCCGCTGTCCCCTTCCACTGCGCTGTCCCCGCCGCCGGCGGCCTCTTGGTTGACGGCAATGTCCAACCGATGACCCTATTGACCCAGGCTCTCGTGTTGAAAGTGTTGTGGGCGTATGACGGGTGGAGTCAGCCACAGCAGGAACCTTCCGACGGCCGTGCTGATCTAGTCCGACGGGATCAACACAGCGGCGCCGGTGACCCGACCGGCAGCCAGGTCGGCCAACGCCCGGTCTGCCTGGTCCATCGGGTACGGCTGGGTGGTCACGCTGAGCCGGTGCCGGCCGGCCAACTCCAGGAAATCGCGGCCGTCCTGCCTGGTGTTGGCAGTGACGCTGCGAAGTTCTCGTTCGTAGAACAGTTCGTTCTGGTAGTTCAAGACAGGGATGTCGCTGAGGTGGATGCCGGCCACGGCGAGCACGCCGCCGCGATCCAGGGCCCGCATCGCGACCGGCACCAGGTCGCCAACCGGGGCGAAAAGGATTGCCGCGTCCAACTTCTCGGGCGGTTGTTCGTATGCGTCGGCGACCGATTCGACGCCCAGTTCGAGTGCCAGTCGCTGAGCGCCTGGTCCTCTGGTCAGCACGTGCACCCTGGCTCCGTACTCGGCGAGCGCGACCTGGGCGGTCAGGTGCGCGCTGCCGCCGAAGCCGTAGATACCCAACCGTCCACCCGGCTGTAGACCACTGCGCCGCAGCGCGCGGTAGCCGATGATGCCAGCACACAACAGCGGGGCCAGGTCGGCGTCGCCATACCCTTCCGGCAGCCGGTAGACATATCGGGCATCGACCGCGGCGTAGTCGGCGTAGCCGCCGTCGGCGTCCCAACCGGTGTACTCCGAATGCGGACAAAGGTTCTCGGCGCCGCGAAGGCAGTACCGGCACACCCCGCAAGTGCGCCGCAGCCAGGCAACTCCCACCCGGTCACCCGGCTGGAAACCCTCGACCTGCGAACCGACTGCTGTCACCTCACCGACCACCTCGTGTCCGGGAGTCACCTCACGCCGGTGCACCGGCAGATCTCCCTCGGTCACGTGCAGGTCGGTTCGGCACACACCGCAGACCAGCACCCGAACCACCAGGTCGTCGGCGCCGGGCTTCGGCACCGGCTTGGCGACCAGTCCCAGGGGGGCGCCGGCGATCGGACCGGGAGTATGGACGGACCAGGCGCGCATCATCGAGACCTCAGCCACGCTGCGATTGTCGTCCATGTCTCAGCTCTTGCCGGCACCACCGGTCAGCCTCCGCACCCAGCCGACGAACCGGCCGCTCTGCTGGTCCGTGAACTCGTTGGCCAACTGCATTGCCTCGCCTGTCAGGTCGGCCCCACCGAAGATGGCTTGCAGCGACCGCACGGCACGCTCCTCCTGGGTCTCCGGTTGCGGCTCCTCGGCGTCGTTCACCTGTTCAGGATGACGCATCGCCCTGTGGCACAGCGACTGATGCACGGCCGAAGGGCCGGAAGATCTCCTGAACGACCCGCTGGACCAGGCCAAATGGGACATAGCGGCACTCGAATCGGTCATTGTCAAGATCCACTTGCCCGGGGGCCGAGGCTGCATTACGGTAGTGATCGTTGTCAGGGGGGACGCGCACTTGGGGCGCCTCGCCAGGTTCAATTCCTGGGTCCTCCACCACGAAAGACCTGGTCAGCCAATAGCTGGCCGTGCTGCGCTGGTGGCCGACTCCACTTCTCAGGCGCGAACCGGACACCCGTCATGACACTGGACCAGATGCTTCGTAGCTGACCGGCCCGCGAGCTGAGAGTCTCTGCAGGTCAACTCATTTGGAGACGATGACGTGGCGCACGCCGGGAACTGCCTCGACCGCCGCGAGAACCAGCGCGTGGTCGGAACGGTCGATGGCATCGTCAAGGATGGTCGCGTCGCCGTTGGTGACGTCCACCGACCAGCGATCCGAACCCCCGAAACTCCGCAGGCGCCGACGGATATCGAGAGCCACCTGGGCGTCGCGGTGCGCTAGGTGGCGCATGATGTCGCTGCGGGAGATGACCCCGACGAGGGTGGTTCCGTCGACGACGGGGACAATTCGCCGGCGATCCGAGATCATCGTGTCGGCAATGGTTCCCAGACTCGCTTCTTGATCAACGAAGGCCGCTGGACTGGTCATTACCTGACCGACGGTCATCGCATCATGCCCGGGTGCCGGGCCGGCGCGACCGGCCAACGGGTCAGCGGGGTCGGCGAATCCGTTCTTGATCACGTCAGCCTCGCTGACGACCCCGACCAGCGTTCCACTGTGGTCGACCACCGGCAAGGCACTGAATCCTCGTTCACCCAGGATGCGCACCGCCTTGCTCACTGACGCGCCGGCGGTCACGGTGACTGCCGGCGTGCTCATGATGTCGCTTGCCTTCATGACATGCCTCCGTTGGACGACGTTCTCGTCCTATCAAGATTTCCTGGTTGACGGAGACGGGAACAGGGCCATTGGTCCCGCCTGGCAGATGTGCCACCTGCCAGGCGGTGCGGCGGGTGTCCGTCGGCACATCTGGTCAAAGCTGGTCGGGACCTATGGCCCTGACTATCGCACCCGCTCATCAGGACATGCTCGAACGTGTGTGAGCGGTGCCGCTGCCGAATGCGACCAAATGCGGTCGTTTCGGTTGTCCGACGCTGCCGAAATTCGCGAGCCCGATCCGGGTTCACCGAGCAAGGGAGCTCAGGAAATGACGCAGTACGTGTTCGACTTCACCGAGGGCAACAAGGATCAAAAGGAACTCTTGGGCGGTAAGGGCGCCAACCTTGCGGAAATGACCCGGCTCGGCCTACCGGTGCCGCCCGGGTTCACCATCTCCACGGAGGCCTGCCGGGAATACCTGGCGCTCGGCACCGAGCCGGGAGAACTGCATGTCCAGGTGACCATGGCGCTGCGCCACCTCGAGGACAAGGTAGGCCGTCAGTTGGGTGGCAGGCACGATCCATTACTGGTCAGTGTCCGCTCCGGGGCGAAGTTCTCGATGCCCGGCATGATGGAGACGGTGCTGAATATCGGCCTCAACGATGCCAGCGTCATCGGTCTGGCCGAGGAGAGCGGCGACGACCGGTTCGCCTGGGACTCCTATCGGCGGCTATTGCAGATGTATGGCAAAACCGTTCTCGACATTCCCGGTGAGGTCTTTGCGGATGCCCTCGACAAGGCCAAGGCCGCGCAGGGTGTCATCAGCGACGTCGACCTGAATGTGGACGGATTGAAGGCCTTGGTCGATGTTTTCAAGTCCGAAATCAAGGTGCATTGCGGAGCCGACTTCCCGCAGGACCCGCGTGAACAATTGGACAAGTCGGTACTTGCGGTCTTCGATTCATGGAATACCGATCGGGCCCGGCTCTATCGTCGCCGCGAGCGCATTCCGCAGAATCTGGGTACCGCGGTGAACATCTGCACCATGGTCTTCGGCAATCTGGGCGGAACCAGCGGTACCGGTGTGGCCTTCACTCGCGACCCGGCGACCGGCGCCCCGGGTGCTTACGGCGATTACCTGGAGAACGCGCAGGGCGAGGACGTGGTCGCCGGCATCAGGAACACCCTGAGCCTGGACGATCTGGCCCGCCTCGACCCGGAGTCGCACCGCGGCCTGATGCGGGCAATGCGTCAGTTGGAAACCCACTACCGCGACCTGTGTGACGTCGAATTCACGGTAGAACGCGGCAAATTGTGGATGCTGCAGACCAGGGTCGGCAAGCGCACCCCAGCTGCGGCCTTCCGGATCGCCAGCCAGTTGGTGGACGAGCACCTGATCAGCATGGACGAAGCGCTGCAGCGGGTGACCGGCGCACAGCTGGCGCTGTTGATGTTCCCGCAGTTCGATCGGTCCGCGGTTCGTACCCTGCTGACCCAGGGGATGGCCGCATCACCCGGTGCAGCGGTCGGCCGAGTGGTCTTCGACTCCGCGACCGCCGTCGAGTGGGCGGCGCGTGGCGAGCAGGTGTTGTTGGTGCGCAGAGAAACCAATCCCGACGATCTCGGCGGAATGATCGCGGCCAACGGCATTCTCACCGCTCGCGGCGGGAAAACCTCGCACGCTGCGGTGGTCGCCCGCGGTATGGGCAAGACCTGCGTGTGCGGCGCCGAGGAGCTGGACATCGACGTGGCGGCCAAGACCATCAGCGTTGGGTCGATCACCGTCCATGAGGGCGACCAGATGAGCATCGATGGGTCGACCGGCGAGATCTACCTGGGCTCGATGCCCGTCGTCGCGTCACCCGTGGAGACGTACATCCAGGACGGGATGAGCGCCCTGGTTGGTGCCGATGAAGGCACCGCCGCGCTGGTCAAGGCTGTCGACCGGGTACTGACGCATGCTGATCAGCGGCGCCGGCTCGGCGTGCGGGCAAATGCCGACACTCCGGTGGATGCCACCAGGGCCCGCAAGCTGGGTGCGGAGGGCATCGGCCTGTGCCGGACGGAGCACATGTTCCTCGGCACCCGCCGGACGCTGATCGAACACCTGATCCTGGCGAACTCCCGCAGTGAGCGGGACGAAGCACTGGCGGCACTGTTGCCGCTGCAGCGCAACGACTTCATCGAGATGCTGGAGACAATGGACGGGCTGCCGGTGACCATCAGGCTGCTCGACCCGCCGCTGCACGAGTTCCTGCCGAACTTGACGGAGCTGTCGGTGAAGGTGGCGCTGGAGAACGATCACGGCGATGCTGGGCCGGACGTCGACATCGACCATCGGCTGCTGGTCGCCGTGGAACGGTTGCACGAGGCGAACCCGATGCTGGGCCTGCGTGGAGTGCGGTTGGGACTGCTGACACCGGGTCTGACCGCACTCCAGATCAGGGCGATCACCGAGGCAGCCATCGCGCAGATCAAGGCCGGGAAGGACCCACGGGTGGAGATCATGGTTCCACTCGTCGGCTCGGTGCGGGAGCTGGACATTGTCCGGGCGGAGGCCGAGGCACTGATCGAAAAGCTGGCAATGGAAGCGGGTGTCAGGCTGACCATCCCGATCGGCACGATGATCGAACTGCCGCGTGCAGCGCTGACCGCCGGTCGGATCGCAGAGAGCGCCGACTTCTTCTCCTTCGGCACCAACGACCTCACCCAGACGACGTGGGGTTTCTCCCGCGACGACGTCGAGGCCGAAATGTTCGTGGAGTACATGGACAAGGGCATCTTCACTGTCTCGCCGTTCGAAACGATCGATGCGCACGGGGTCGGCCGACTGGTGCAGATCGCCGTCGATGAGGGCCGGGCGACAAAGCCGGACATCAAACTCGGTGTCTGCGGTGAACACGGCGGCGATCCGGAGTCGATTCAGTTCTTCCACAACTCCGGGCTGGACTACGTGTCCTGTTCGCCGTTCCGGGTCCCGGTCGCGCGACTGGAAGCCGGTCGGGCGGCGGTGCTCGCCCGCTGATCTCAACAATCGGTCCGGCAGGATTTGTCGGACCGATTGGATCGGCTACATCCATGGTGGGATGGTGGTCCGATTCGCGTCGTTGACCAGTAGTAGGGAATCCAGTGAGTCTGGAACTGTCTCTCACCCACCTGTATCGGCCGGTCGATCCCGCCGTCGACCGGCCGTGGTTGCTAGTGCTGCTGCATGGGGTCGGGAGCAACGAGGCCGACCTTTTCGGCCTGGCACCCGCCGTGCCGGGGCGATTCCACATCGTCAGCCTCCGCGCGCCGTTCCGGATGGGGCCGGATGCCTTCGGCTGGTTCACCTTTGTCGTTCGGCCCGACGGTCAGCGGGTGATTGATACCGAGCAGGAGCAGACGAGTAGAACGTTGCTCGCCGAGGTCAGCTCGTCGATTGCCGAGCAGTTGACGGTCCCGGCAGAACGGGTGGTGGTCGGCGGCTTCAGCCAGGGCGGCATCATGTCGCTGTCACTGCTCCTGACCCGGCCCGATCTGATGGCCGCCGCTCTGGTGATGCACAGCAGGCTGCTCCCCGAAGTCGCGCCGTTGATGGCACCAGCTGAGGCCTTGCACGGTCGCCGGCTCTGGGTCAGTCACGGGACGATGGATCCGGTGATCCCGCTGGCCAACGCGCACGATATTCGAGATCGTGTCCGGGACCTGCCGATTTCGTTCAGCTACGCGGAATTCCCTGGGGGACATGAGATCCGGCCAGCTGAGCTGACCGCGGCGATGACCTGGCTGAATGGTCTGTCCGCAGAGGGCTGACTCGTGTTCGGCGGTGGCACCTGCCATGGGGCGGCGCCGACCGGTCGCTCAGCTGGCAGTGATGCAGCAGCTTCAGCCCGCCCCGCCCGGCCGATAGACCTGGATCGTGACGCCTTTCGAGTCGGCTTGCGACTCGAACAGGTCGAGCGCAATTCTTGAGCCGTTTTCTGGAAATAGTCGCGCGCCCTGGCCGAGGATGACCGGGACCGTCAGCAGAATCATCTCGTCAACGAGGTCGTTCTCCAGCAGCCACCGGACCAAGGCGCCGCTGCCGTGTACCTGCAGCTCACCGGTCGACTTGGCCTTCAACTCCTCGATGGACGCCGCGAGGTCACCGGTGAGGACGGTCGTGTCCGCCCATTCCGGTGCGGAGAGCGAGGTCGACGCCACGTACTTTGGCGCCTGGTTCAACGCCACACCAATGGGATGAGCACGCATCTGGTCGACTGCTCCCCAGGAGCCGGCAAAGAGCTCGTACGTCCGCCGACCGAACAGGAACGCGTTTGCCCGCTGATAGGTCCGGGTGATGAAGGTCCTCGTCTCGTCGTCACCGGCGCCCAACGCCCATCCGCCGCGCTCGAATCCGTTCCTGCGCTCCTCATCCGTCGCGCCGCCGTTTCCCTGCATCACTCCGTCGACGGTGACCTGTGTCATGGTCGTGAGTTTCATCATCGCGGTTCCCTTCTCCTGAGGCCTTCCCGGGCAGGCGGCCATCTCCCCAACAACGAACACCACCACCCCGATCCGACACCGTCTCGAGAACTTTCTCGGCGAATACCCTGCACGCGGGCATCTCCAGCTCCTGTCATTGGATTTCTCCCCGCATACGGCCGACTTGCACCTCGCGGTCATCGGCTGCGCGGATCATCCGGGCGGGCACCATTTGCTCCTGGTCCACGTACTGCCCGTGCGCCAACTTGACCTTGTAACGACAGGCGCCGTACCACCCGTCGTCCGTCATGACCCAGGCGTCGAGCAGGCCGACGACCTGAACACTGAGTGTCGGCAGGACGGTGATGTTGGGTCGCCTGAAATGCGGAGAGCGGCCGTAGAGGGCGCCGAGGTCGATGATGATGAGCTTCGGCATCCGGAACGGTCGGATGACGCCCGACGAACCGGGCGTGCCGGACCAGCTGGAGGGCTGGGCCGGGTTCAGCATCGTTCGATCATACGTTCGAGTCCGCGTCGGAGGACTACTGCTCGGCCTGTTCCGCTGTGCCTTTGGCTCGACCATCGATCGGGACGGCGTCGACTCCGGCTGGGTCCACAGTTTGCGACGGCCCGGCGATGTGATCGGCCGCCGTCGTGATCAACGGTGGTGGAAGTCCCGTGGACCCGTTGTGCCCCAGACGTTTGCCATGAAATCGGCCATCACAACGCCGACGGCGATCGTCAGCAGAACAAGGATCAGCAAGGCGAGGGCGATATGTGTACGACTCTGTCCACCGGCGAGGGTGTCACGGACGGAGATCCGCGCTTGATCGGCCGCCATCCTCCCGAGAGCGCGCCATCCCGGTGGGCTGTCCTCTGCAAGCAAAGTCGGGGTGACGTCCGCGGTCAGGGGGTCGAGTTCGCGCCGGTGTACCGCAGCGAAAGCCGTTGCCATCCTGTCGCTTGCCTCGTCGGGCGTGAGTTGCCCGCGGGCCATGGCCTCTTGCAGTAGAAGAACCGTGGCGAGCCGATCGGCGTCCGATGCCCGGATCCCGGGGTCCGCGTGAGCGGGGCCGGGTGACATCACCACGCGGTTGTCGACTCCATCTGCCATGGCCTGCTCCCGAAACGGTTCGATGCGGAGAATGTCATCCTGCACCTACCGCCTGTGTGGCCACCGTCAAGCCCTGCTTTGACCGGCCTGGATCGAACGCGCCAGGGTGTACCTGGCCGTGACCGTCACATCTCGAACCTCTCGAAGTCGTGGCGCCGATGACGAGCCGCAGCGGCTACGACAAGCTGATCGAATGGACACCGCAGTAAGTGGTCGGCCAGAGTTCACTGCACGCGAATGAAGCGAGCCGGTATTTGCCTCGAGAACTCAACGACCGAAGTTGCCGTCCGGACGATGAACGAACTTTATCCGGGTACGTGCATGCGACCACCGCCTCCGACGACGAATTCGGCACGCGGGAGTGAAACTCTCAGTGGGCGGCCGCAAAAGCGTCCTGCACGGATTTCGCGATCCGTCCACGGCTCGACACCGCGAGGCCGGCGGTCTTGGCCCATTCCCGTATCGCTTGGGCCTGCTCCGTTGTGGACGCGGCCGCGACTGCTTTCTTGGCGCGCTTCACCGGGACGGCCTTCAATTGCTTCACCGGGCTCGCGGCATCGACGAACCGAGCCAGCTTCGCCCGGAGCCGCTCCTCATTGGCAGCACTCAGGTCAATCTCGAAAGACGTTCCGTCAAGGGCAAATTGAACGGTGCTGACGTCATCGGCGGAACCGTCGAGATCGTCGGTCAGGATTGTGCGGGTCACTGTTGCCATGCGTCTCACAATACCTGTCCGGCCCGGCATTCCGGCCGTCTGGATGGAGTGTCGTCGGTGACGAGGATAGGTGCGTACCTAGGGTTTGGATACCGGCCGAACTCCGGGTTAATAGACCAAACTGTTGGATCTGCTCCGGCCCGGGCCGCTAGCTCTGCCTGGGCTTGTTAGCGGCAGTTCGGGCGGCTCGCTGGGCGAGTGCGGCGAAAGCGGCGCGGAGTTCGGGTGGGTTGAGTACCTCAATTTCAGCATCGAATCGTACGAGCGCAGCGGCGAGCCCGGGCCATGACCATGCGCCGAGGCGGAGATGGCAACGGTCGGAACCTCTTGGTTCGACGACACCGTCGCCGGCGAATGGGATCACGTCGGCAATAGGCAGATCGAGAATGACCTCGCCCAGACATGGCCACTCGTCGCGGTTCTCGGAGCCCTTGAATCTGGCGGAGATAAAGGCGCCGATGTCGCCACCGGGAATTTCCCGCGGAGTGAAACTGGGACCGTTGGGCGTGCGCGGGCTGATCCGGTCGGCACGGTAAAAACGCCAGTCCGCACGCCGCGATTCCCATGCGAGGAGATACCACCGTCCGCCGCGCATGACGAGCTGATGGGGCTGTACCTGCCGGGGTAGCGGCGGGCCCGCGTCCTTGTTCTCGCCTGCGTTGGAATTGGGTTTGTAGTCGAATCGCAGTTCCTGCCGTTGTCTGATGGCGGCGCCGATTGCCAGCAGGACGGTGGTGTCGGCCTGTGGGCCGGCACCGTTGCCGGCGCTGGGGACGGCTGTCAGCTCGAGGGTGTCGATGCGTGCCCGCAGCCTGGTGGGCAGGACCTGGCGCATGGTGGCGAGCGCTCGGGCGGCGGCGTCCTCGATGCCGGCGCCGGTCGTGGCAGCGGTACGAAGCGCGATAGCCAGCGCGACTGCCTGGTCGTCGTCGAACAGCAACGGGGGCAGTTGGGTGCCGGCGGCAAGCCGGTAGCCGCCGTCTGGGCCCCTTGCCGCTCTGATGGGATAGCCGACGTCGCGCAGCCGGTCGATGTCGCGGCGGACGGTGCGCTCGCTGACAGCCAGTCGCTCAGCCAACAGTCCGCCCGGCCAGTCCCGCCGCGTTTGGAGCAGCGCGAGCAGCGACAGCAAACGCCGGGAGGTCGTGGGTGCGGCTGTCTTCGGCATGTTGTCATGATGCCGGTCATTCAGGACAAACCCTGACCGGTACATCGGACATAGTTCCCCTCGTACCTCGGAACGCCGGGGTCCGCCATCGAACGGAGAGCCACACCATGAGCCTGAACACCGTCGCCCACCTCAACTTCCACGGCCAGGCGCGCGAGGCGCTGAACTTCTACCAGTCGGTATTCGGCGGCCTGCTCACCATCGCCACCTATGGTGATTTCGGACTGCCCAGGGAACTGCCGGACGCCGGGAAGGTTGTGTTCGGACAAATCACGGCAGACAACGGCTTCCGCGTGATGGCTTACGACGTCCCCGCTCAGGGTGAGGCCACCTCCGCAGCGTCGACCCGGGCACCGTCGACGAGACGCAAGGACGGCGTGACGCTGACCAGCGATCCGTTCTTCCTCTCCGTCCGCGGCGACACCGTTGCGGAGGTCGAAGCCTTGTGGGACCGGCTGTCCGCTGGTGCCACGATCATCGAGGCATACGGCCCAGCCCAGTGGGCACCAGCCTTCGGCATGTTGACCGACCGCTTCGGCGTCACCTGGATCATGGACGTCGCCGCAGCGAATGGAGCCCCTGACACGGCGTGACATCGGCACCGTGACGAAAGGAGCGGCGACGAGTCGTTGCATGAGGTGGGTACGCGGAACCGAAACAGCGAATGCCGCGACGCGTGAGTTGTCTGGGCCAGGATGGCGGAGGGTCCCTGTGGGGATTAATTGTCGATCATGGTGCCGGTCGCCCGTTGACGAAGAGGGGTTCCGGGATGGTGTCCGGTCGCGATCGTGCAGGCGGTGTCACCTTGGCGGGCTCCCTCCGCGTTGGGTAGCTGCGAACGATTCGGCGCCCGAGTGTGATCGCCGGTACCTCCAGGAATCGGTACGTGAGTTCGCTGACGAGGAGCGTTGCCGTCGTCCAGATGACGGCTGTGAGCCAGGGGGGTGCGTCTGGGAAACGGATTCCGCTGACCACCAGGGATTGCATCAAGTAGACCGAGAAGCTGATCGCCCCCAACCTGCGCAACCAGCCAGGAAACCGAAGACCTGAGCGAGCCGAGGCGACGACGATACTGAAGATCAGCAGTGCCCCCAGCCAGGCGGTGCCCAGCGGTACGGCATTGCGCGGCGTGCCAATCTGATCAGTGAGCCCACCAGAGAATGCGGTAGCCAGGAGAATCACGGCCCCCGTCAATGCCGTGTAGCCAACCGTGGTCATGATCACCGAGGTGGCGATTTTGCCCGCGAACCATTGATACATGGCGTACCCGGCGAACATCAGCGCAATGTTGAACAGTCCTACAGAAAAGTGCATCCCGGGGAGAACCAGCCAGCACACCACCACCGCGATGATCAGGCAGGTATTGATCCCTGCACTGAGCAGTACCGGCCAGCGGTGCGCACGGAACAGGAACAACCCCGAGATGACAAGGTAGAACAGCATTTCCCAGGCCAGCGACCAGTACAGTCCTACCGCATCCGGCCGACCCATGAAATGCTGCAGCATGGTGATATTGGCCAACCAATCGGTAGGCGTGACCGCCCCCGTTGGCATATCGAACAGCCTGCTACCAACGAATACGCCTGCCAGACTGAACAAATACAACGGGTAGAGCCGGAAGACCCGGCTGATCCAGAACGTGTCGAGCCGGCCGGATCTGTCGAGGCTGACCGGGATGATGAAACCGCTACAGCAGAAGAAGAGCATCACACCCAATTGGCCGATGTCCAGCCAATGCCCGCTGATCTCGGGAATAGCCGACCAAGTCTGTTCACCGACGTGTTGAATCAGGACCAGGAGAACAGCAAGTCCCCGTAGTGCATCCAGGAAACCCAGCCTCGTAGCCGGTTTCGTGTTCGCATTGGCGTTGGTGACCGCCACTTGACGATCAGAATTGGCCATGAACTACCCACTGCGGGTCTGGGGAGCCTGGGTCCACGCGCAGGTCGCGGTTCTCGGCCGGCAGGTCCGTCATGTTGCTCGCTTCGCTTCGGGTGAGGACTATTCGTCTCGCGGGTGCTCACGCCGATACGCATTCACCCAATTCCCCGAAGTTACCGTCGCTGACGCCCAGATCCGGTCGCGACTCGCGTGACGGGTCGAAATGCTTGCGACTGTCCGGCCCAACGCTTGGCCGCCGTTACCCGATCCCCTCTGCCGGAAAGCCGTCGTCGATGCAGAGGATGTTGTTCTCGCTGTCCTTGAACCACGCGGCCTTCCCCAGGTCTCCCATGGAGGCGACGTCGTTGTTCCATTCGACACCCGGCATGTCGTCATAATGCTCGAACACAACACCCTTGTTCTTGAGGTCTGCCACCGCCCCGTCGACATCGTCGACGTGCCACTGAGCGAGCGTGTGGCCGGCCTGCCCGGCGTAGTCGGTGTGGTAGATGCTGAACATGGAGCCGCCGGCCGTGCGGTACACCAACATCACCCCGCCTAATTCTTGTGCGGGCGTGAGTCCCAACTTGTCTGCGTAGAAGGCCCGAGCGCGTCCGAGGTCGGCGGCCGGGAGGTTGGCGGTGACGGTCCCGTTGTTCAGCATGGCTGTCCCTTCTCGAGGAGACGGGCAGCTCGGCGGAACCGGGTGTTCGCCTCAATTGAGTGACGCGACACCAGCATCTTTCTCTCATTCCACGATGTGCTCAACCCCTGTCGCCAACACGTCCGTGACTGATGTTCAGTCCCCCAGGGGCCGGTCAACGCTGTCGCTGCCGGGACCCAGCGGGCCGCTGAGCTGCTGCCGGTGGAAATCGAAGTGCTGCGTCGGGTAGTGGTAGATGTCGGCAAGCGTCATCGTCGGTTGAAAGAACGGATCCCACCGGGTGGGGTAACTCATGGAGCGGGCCAGGTCAGCCGGCTTTTCGCGGCGAAGGTGCTGTTGCAGTGATGCGACCACCCGGTCGAGCTTCGGACCCATCCGGCGGTGGTCGAATACTCTGGCGCCGAACCGGGAGCCCCAATAGTTGACGGCGTCGAACGGCACCGTCGCGAAATTCAGGACCGCTGCGAACCCCTTGCCGACCGGGGCCGGCAGCCGGCCGACGATCCGGACCATGATCAGTAGCGCGCGGACGATCATGTAGCCGAACAGCATGTGGAACAACAGTTGCTCGTTCGTCCACCTCGTCCCGGCGCTGCGCCGGTGCAGGCTGACACTGTCGGCAGAGCTCAGCAAGCGGTGGAACGTCCGTCGGGAATCGTCCATCTCCTGGATGATGGCGGCCCGATCGACGTCGTCTTCGACCATCTCGGCTCTCCTCAACTCGGTGCGCGAAAGCCACCAATCCTGTGCAATGGGTCCGCAGCCTGAGTTCAGCTCTGGGTTTCGAGGATCTTCTTGAGCTGGGAAAGGTCCTTCTGATTCGCTTGGCGCATTGCGGCGGCCAGCATTGGTGCTGCCATTTTGCCAAAACCGCTCGGCTCGCCCGAGTTTCGGAGCGTCATTCGCGTTCCGCCGGATTCTGTGTCCTGCCACGAATAGGTGGTCTGCATGGGAAAGGGTCCTTGAGCCGTACTCATCACGAAACGCTCGCCGTGAACAATCTCCCGGACTTCATAGGTGTAGTCGATCCGGCGCCCGAGGAACTGCGCGACGAACGCCATCCTCGAACCGACCACAGCCGGCGGGATCGTCTCCCAACTCACCGATTTGATATTGGCGTACCAATGTGCGGCATTGTCCGGGTTCGACACGAACGCCGCAACAACAGCTCGCGGGCAATCGATCTCGATCGAGGTCTGAACGTCAACCGCCACGTGTCGATGATGACACGCCAGAACCCCGCGAAGCTCCTGCGCGGCCAGCAGTTCTGAAAATGCGCCGGGTCGGTCCCGAACAGTTTCAGCTTTCGCTGGGGTCTGCACTGGTCAACACCCGCTCAGGAAGGTTGACGATGTCCGATTTGACGGCACAGGCCGACGAACTACGCGAGTTACACCGTGGCGAAATGCTGCTGCTACCCAACGTGTGGGACGCCGCTAGCGCGAAGATCGTGGTCGAGGCCGGGCTTCCCGCGGTCGCAACTGCGAGCGCAGCGATCACCGCAATGCTGGGTTATCCCGACGGGCAGGGCGCGCCGTGGGCAGAGATGTTCGCCGCGGCCGGCCGAGTCGCCCGGGCCGTCCCGGTGCCTGTCACGGTCGACGCCGAGGCGGGCTATGACCTGTCGCCGCGGGAATTGGTCGACCGGTTGCTCGAGATCGGCGCTGTCGGCTGCAACCTGGAGGACACCGATCACCGAACCGGCGCCCTCGTCCCAGTAGAGAGGCAGGCCGACTATCTGGCGGCCGTGCGTTCGGCGGCGGCCGACGCGGGGGTCCCTGTCGTCATCAACGCCCGCGTCGACGTGTACCTCCCGACCAGCGGCATTCCGGCGGCGGATCGACTCGCCGAAGCCGTCCGGCGCGGACGGCGCTATCGGGAGGCCGGGGCGGACTGCATTTACCCGATCGGCGTGCGCCACCGGGCGGACCTGACCACTCTTGTCACCGAACTACCGGGCCCGATCAACGGCAACACCGGCGATGAGTTGAATCTGGACACGCTCCGCGAAATGGGTGTCGCCCGGGTGTCCTACGGGCCTCGCTTCTACCGGGCCGCGATGGCAGACTTCAGCGCCGCAGTCCACAACCTGCTGCCCTGATCCGCGAGTGCTCCCCGCCCGGACGACCACGGGGGCAAACCGGTCCGGCTGGGCCGTGTCGACCCGTTGGTGAAGGCCGTAGATAACGACTCGGCGTGCCCCGACATTACGAATACGACAATGTTCCTTCCGCATGGTGCCGCGCGGAGGACGATGGGATCTAGAACGACGACGCCGGATGGAGTCAAGTTGCGGAAAAGCCGTGACCGCTTTTCTCGGTGAATCGCCGTCACAAGAATTCACCAATGGGAGGGCATCATGACAGACCAAATGTCCGGGCGTGCTTCGACTCAGCCGCCGGTGAGTCCGATGGCCGTGGGATTCACCGCGTTCGCAGCAGTAGTCATGATCATGACCGGCGCATTCCAGGCGTTTCAAGGACTGGTCGCCCTGCTGAACGACAACTTCTACGTGGTCGGCCAGAAATGGACCTTCTCCTTTGATCTCACATCGTGGGGATGGGTTCATTTGATCGTCGGTGCGCTCGTTGCGGTCGCCGGGGTGTTCGTGCTGAGAGGTGCAGTCTGGGCGCGTGCGGTCGGTGTTGCGGTCGCGGCCGTGAGTGCGCTGCTGAACTTCATGTGGCTGCCCTACTACCCGATCTGGAGCATGCTGATCATCGCGCTCGATGTTGTCGTGATCTGGGCGCTCACCGCTCACGGCCGGGACATCGCCAGGTAACAGACGCTGTCAGCTCGGATTGAATCGGGCGATGTCGTGAGCCCCGTGAACCAGGGGCATCTGCCGGCATGTTCTTCAGGCAATGCTCACGGCGGACACCGAGTTTGACGTTCCCGTCAGCTGTCTACCGCGTTCGCGCGAGGCGAGATCAGGCTCACTCGGGACGGCCGACGGTTGGGTTTCTGGCCGTCTACTCAGCCCACGTCCGGCGGCACCTTTGCCGGTTCTGACCTGACCACCCAGCCAGTTGCCCCGCCTACGGACGTCGCCTGAGAGTAATTCAGGGTGTCACGGAACTCTGGATACTTCGAGAACCGGGTAATGACTCTCTCGAAATAGAGAACCAATTCCGAGCAGTCATTTGCGGCCGGAATCGATGCACTATCCGTTTTGACTATCAGCGGGTGGGGGCACGGATGTTGACTGGGTGACGGCGACCCGGGGTGGAGACTCAAGTGTGTCGTCACTTCTATAGTGTGCTGATGTTCGTCTTCGTTCTCAGCGGGCAGTCGGGCGTGCCGGTGTACGTCCAGCTGGTTCAACAGGTGAAGAACGGGCTGAGGATGGGTCTGCTCCGTCCTGGCGATCGCCTACCCACCGCGAAGGAAGTCGTCGAGGAACTGGCGATCAACCCGAACACCGTGCTCAAGGCCTACCGAGAGCTGGAGCGCGAAGGCCTGGTGTCGCCCCGCCCTGGTGCCGGAACGTTCATCCTACGAGGCCTGGGTACGGCCTCGCCCGAAAGCCGTGATCGGTTGTTCGGGGAGCTGCGATCGTGGATGGAACGAGCCAAAGCCGCCGGTCTCGACGAGGACGACATTCTCGCACTGTTCGCCGGGGCGCAGGAGGCCTCGGCAATTCGAAGCGCATGACGGAGCAGGTGCGCCCGGTGCGCCACCTCTCTGCCGTGTCATCAGCACCGTCGATGGCTGACTCGCCGTCGGCGGCCAACGACCTCGCCATTCAGACGGCGGGTGCTGGAGTTCGGTATGGCCGTCACTGGGCACTGACTGAATGTTCCCTGCGCATCCCGCAGGGCAGTGTGGTTGCGGTCGTCGGCCGCAATGGAGCGGGTAAGACAACGTTGTTGCACATGTTGGCCGGGCTTCAGCGCCCTACGACCGGTGCGGTGACAGTGCTGGGCGAGAGCAGTTGGCCGGCACGGGCCAGCCTGCTTGCCCGGATCGCGTTCGTCGCCCAGGACAAAGCGCTGTATGGCGGCCTGCGGGTCAGTGACCTGCTCAGGATGGGTCAGCGGCTGAATCCGCGCTGGGATCAGCAGTACGCCGTCGACCGACTGCACGATCGGTCCGTGCCGTTCGACGTCAAGATCGGCAAGATGTCCGGTGGGCAACGGACCCAGGTCGCATTAGCGATGGCCCTGGCCAAACGACCCAGCCTGTTGCTCCTGGACGAACCACTTGCGGCCTTGGACCCGGTTGCTCGGCGGGAGGTCATGGGGACCTTGATGGCCGACATGGCGGAACGGGACGTCACGGTTGTGCTGTCGTCGCACTCCCTCGCCGATCTGACCAGGGCCTGCGATTGGCTGGTGCTCGTCGATTCCGCTCGGGTTCAACTCGCCGAGCCCATCGACGTTCTGCTCGCGCACCACCAGTTGCTCATCGGCCCTGTCCAGGACGCAGACCGGGTGGCCAAGAGATCTTCGGTGATCGTTGCTCACCGCGGTGAACGCCAGGCCATTCTGCTGGTCAAAGGAGACCATCCCGCGATGAACCTCGATCCCCGCTGGACCGTCCAGCAGCCCAACGTGGAGGACCTTGTTTTTGCTTACATGAACCGACCAGCCCTGTGACGGTCGGGCTGATCCTGACAGCACTGCGACTGCACCGCGCCCAGATCGTCGTCACGGGGGTGTTCCTTGCCCTGTTGATCGCGGTCGCTGCCGTGCACGGGTCGCTGACCGCAACGTTCATCGCACATCACCGTGACGACAGTTGCCTGCCGGCCAACTGTGCTGATCTCGTCATCGAAATTGAACAGCGGTACCAGTTGGTCGGCCTGCTGGTAGCCAACCTGGGACTATTGCCGGCCGCGATCGGTGCATTTTGGGGGGCCCCACTACTCGGCCGCGAATTCGAGACCGGTACCACGAGATTTGCTTGGACTCAATCAGTCTCGCGGCGCTCATGGACTCTGACCGGCATCATCACGTTGGGCTTCCTGGTTGCCCTGGGCGGCCTCGTCGTCGGGACAGTGGTCAGCCATTGGCTGGCTGTTTTCCGCGGCTTGGATCTGCCCGTTATTACGGACAATGACAACAGCTTCGGTCAGGTGCGTGGTGCCGAACCTTTGGGTTGGTGGTTGTTCGGATTCTCCGTCGGGACGGCGAGCGGGGCCCTGCTGCGGCGGACCGTGCCAGCCATGGTAACCACGGTTGCGGTCGTGGTTGCCGCAGTCATCGGCCGCAATTTGTTGTTGGGTGCCTTGGCAAGTGAGCAGGCGACGGAGGTAACCCAGTTGAGCCAACAGATCGTTTTCGTAGCTCTCGTCGTGGTCTCTCTGCTCTTGGCGATGATCACAGTTGTGGTCGTCGACCGGGCACGTGTTTGACGCGGCGGCGGCGAGGACTTTGCCAAAACGTTATCTGTTCCGCTACTTCCGTAGTGCTTCCATCCAATAGTGTGATGCGGGTGAGGGGTGAGCGCATCCAGGTGGATGCGCTCAAGGTCAAGCCGTCGTCCGCATCGTGTTCGATGCCGGCGCCGGGGAACTGAATATGCTGCCGTTCAGCGAATGCCTGGGGCGCGGGGTGGACGGCTGAATCGGGGCGGGACGTGCCCCTGGGGGCACCGACGCCGTTCCGGCAGCGAACCCGGGGGACTCCACGTCTTCCTTGCGATAGCGACGTGGCGGGTTCCGCACCTACTCACGAGTCACCGTCAGGGTTGTGCCCTTCAATCTGCGAGAATCCCAACCGTGCGTGACGCGCGAACACGCGGAACAATTCGTCCATGACACCCCACGACCGGAAGACGCCCTTACCAGGCGACTACGCAGATCTGGAGCGCGCTGTCCCAGACTTGGATGGCGAGCCGGCCATCGCCGACACCCTGTACGCCGCAACAGAAGAGTTGGAGCATGCGGCACCCGAACTGAGGGCCAGGACCGATTCTATTGCCGACGTTATTGCCCCGCTGGTGCACGAGGTCGATCCATCCGCTCTGCAGGTCGACGAACCCGATCCGAGCGCGCTGCTGCCCGACGACGAGGCCACCCATCTCGCCGAATTGCTCACCGACGCCGCCGCGCAGGCCAACCGCCTGGCCGCGGTGTTGACCGCCGCCGCCGATGAGGCCGATGGCCTTGCCGCAGTCCTCACCGACGAGCACCCTCAGCCACAGTGACCCCGGCTTTCGCCTCCGATGCCCCGGTCAATCCCGAAAGACCTTCCGTCAAGGCGAACTCAGCGCAGGTGTTGTCCTCCGTCGGTGCCTGCGCCAGTTCCAGGGGGTCAGCGCACGGATCCGGGCTTTTATCGACAGGTGAATTCTGTTGAATGGACGTCATACTTGGGCGTCCATTCATTGCTCCCTCCATTTCTTGTGGCCGCCGCGCGACGCAGAGGCAGCCATTCGGATCTTTCATCAACCGAATCCAGGGACATACCCAATCCTCTCGGGCGGGACGACCGGCCTGGTGAGTATTTCTGGTCCACTCATCCGAGCTCAAACGCAGAGTTGACCTCACCTAACGCCTGTCTGGTTTGCGGGGCCGACGAGACGGCTGCTGCGATAGCGTCCAGCGATTGTCGCTCGTCTTGGCCGTTCCGACGGGCGGGGCGCGCTGTGGCTGACGCCGGTCGTCGAGGTGACGATTCGACACACCTGCCGATGCCAGTTCAGGCATTCTCGCTCACGAATCGCCGAATGCATTCGCAAGATTTAGCGGTACCTGTTGAGTACCCGCATCGAGGAGCCTGCAAGCCTAGGCAGGATGGTCCGCCGGCTTTGGCCGAAACCTTGGGTGCTGACCCATCGCGTGACTGAACCCCGTTGGCGGCATACATCACCAAGCCGCGTGGCGGTGACCCGGAGTCGCTGCCTGACGTCATATCCCGATACGGGCTGTCGCCCTGATGGTTTCGAGTTTCATCTGATTGGGGCCTGGCATCGCCTGGCTGCGATCCCCGACTGGGACACGGTGAATCCTCACCGATCTGGACGGCGCGGTCGGCCGGGTACTCGTGGTTGCGCGCCTCGCGGGCCGAAGTACGGACGGCCGCTCACCGATTCGACGTCATTCGGATGGATTGTCCGGGGGTTCCATCGGATCTGCGGGCAGGTTGAGCGGTCGTACACCGGGCGGCAGGCTGCCGTGACGTTCCACGTACGCGTCGAGGTACGCCGCGACCGCTGTCGGCAGGGTGGGGAAAATCAGTTCGGCACCGACCGTCTCGACCAGTCCGGCCCGGACCAGATCCGTCCGCAGGTCCTGCTTGACCCGGGCCATGGCGAAGACGATCCCGCGTGAATGGACCTCCTGCCGTAGGTTGCTCCAGCGCGTCGGCCGCGGTGATGTCGATCTCCACATTCGCCTCGGCGTTGAGCACGAACCATTCGACCGCAGCGTGCGGGCCGTCCACCGGGCCGCCGGGCCGTGTCCAGCGCTGGGGCCGTCCACCGAGGCGCCGGCGGTATCGACCGCGGCCAGTGCCCGGCGGCGGAAGTCCTCGGCGTTGGCGAAACACAACGGCGCGTCGTAGCGGTAGACGACCAGGCCTGGGACCTGCCGGGCCGTCGGGTAGTCGTCGACGTCGTGCATGCCGGAGATTCCCGGCACGTACCCGAGGATCGAGTCATGTGGGCGGGCCACCCTGCGCAACAGATCGACGATCGACAGTCCGACGGCCACCAGCACGCCGTACAGCACACCAAGGCCGAGGACGGCGACCGTGGTCAGCGCCGCCAACAGGAGCTCGCTGCGCCGGAACCTGGCGATCCGGCGAATCTCCGCGATGTCGATCAGCCGGACCGCCGCGAAGATCACCAGTGCCCCGAGCGCGGCCTTCGGGAAGCTGGCCAGCAACGGGCCGGCCACCACGAGCGTCAGCAGGACCAGGACCAGGACGACGAGGGAATACAACTGGGTCCGGCTGCCGACGGCGGCACCCAACGCGGTCCTGCTTGCGCTGCAACTGATCGGGAAGCCGTGGAACAGCGACGATGCGACGTTCCCTGCGCCGAGTGCGGTCCATTCCTGGTTCGCGTCTATCGTTTGTCCCTGCTTGAGGGCGAAAGCTCTTGCGGTGAGCACATTGTCGGTGTACCCGACGATGGCGATGCCGAGTGCGGGCAGGATCAACATCGGCGAGGTCGGCGAGGCTCGGGGATCGGGATGGCCGGCACCGGCAGGCCGGCGGGGACCGCGCCGACCACCTTGATCCCGACGTCCTGCAGGGAGAACAGCGCGACCACCACGGCCGCGAGCGCGACGACGATCAGCGGACCCGGCAACCGGGGCGCCACTCGGGTCAGCGTGAACAGCAGCACCACCAGGACGATGCCCAGGATCGCCGTCGGCCAGTGCAGCTGATCCAGCCCCCGGACGAACGAGCTGAGTTGCGGAACAAACTCGTCCCCCTCGACCGGGCACGCCCGTGACCTTGCCCAGCTGCCCGGCGATCATGATCACCGAAACCCCCGCCATGTAGCCGACCAGGACAGGCTTGGACAGCAGGTCCGCCAGGAATCCCAGTCGGGCCAGCCGGCCCAGCAGGCAGATCCCGCCGACCAGCAGGGCCAGAGTGACCGCCAGCGTTGCGTACCGCACCGGGTCGCCGGCCGCGATCGGCATCAGCACGACCGCCGTCATCAGCGCGGTTGTCGACTCCGGCCCGATCGAAAGTTGCCTGGACGAGCCGAGCACCGCGTAGACCGCGAGTGGGCCGATGGTGGCCCAGAGCCCGACCACCGGCGGCAGGCCCGCGACCTCGGCGTACGCCATGACCTGCGGCACCAGATAGGCGGCCACGGTGAGACCAGCGAGGATGTCGCCGCGCAACCAGCCGCGCTGGTACTCGGCGAAACTGAATCAGGCCGGGGAGCACATGCTGATCCTGCCCGGCCGCAGGTCGGGACGCCGATCGTCAGCCGTGCTGCTCGGCCAGCTGTTCGCATCGGTCCTCGGCCTTGTCGCCGCGGGCAATGCTGGCCGCGCGGCGTAGAACGGTCGCGGGTTTGCGGGTGCCGATGGGTCCCGCGCTGATCGGTGCGGCGTTCCTAGCGGCGTCCTCGGTTGAGGCGGCACCGCGGGTTTGGAGTGCTGCGCAAACGCTTGGACAGCTCGGACCACTGCCGGGAAACTGGTGCTCCGGGGATTTGCCCGCTCGGTCCATCCAGGGGGACGCATGTCGGAACGCCCAAGCACGCGGTCGTACATTGATCCCGATTCGCCATCTTCGGTCGACCTCGACCTTGGACTCGGGAACTCTTTGGCTCCGCCGTCCGGTTCTGGCACGGATGAACCCACCCCCCAAACGCCGTTCCCCACTCAATCGGCAGGCCCCCGGCAGTTGCACGGCGCCGTCAGCGGAGAGGACGTCCGGCTGGTCCAGTCGACCCTCCGGGAACTCGGGTACGACCCGGGGACGATTGACGGGATCTACGGAAAGCTCACCGCGGCGGCCGTCGAGAAGTTTCAGGCCGCGCAAGGCCTGCAGGTCGACGGGGTGGTCGGGTCGTCGACGTGGGCGAGTCTGGCGTCGGTGCCGGATTCAGGCCTCAGCGGCCGCCAGTTCACCCGCAACCTGGTCGGAGCAGTTGCGGGCGAGGACGTCCGGAACGTCCAGTCTGCGCTGCAGGCCGCCGGGTTCGACCCGGGTGAGCAGGACGGCGTCTACGGCAGGAAAACTGCGACGGCCGTGACCAGGTTCCAACGCGCGAAGGAGTTGTCCGCCGACGGCATCGTCGGCCCGCAGACCTTGAGTGCGCTGATCCCGCGATCATTTGGCGTTTCAGCGTCCGTCGCAGAGGCGCTCAACGGGGTCTATCCGGATGACACAGCCACCGGGCTGGCAGGTCGGGTCTTCACCGCTCACGGTGATTACGCGAGCGGTCGAGTGCGCACCGTCCGATTGGTGTCCAGCCCGCAACAACCCCGGCTGACCGCTGCTGAATGGCTCAGCCGGGTCCAGGAAGTCCTCGATCCCCAGGGTGTGCCGGTGATTCACGGCCGGCTGTTCGTCATCGCACTGGCCCTGATCGACCTTGACCTGCGTTCGCAGCTGGATGACACAGGGATCTTTACCGGCCTGGTCGAAGAGCTGCGGGAGCCGCTCGACGCGCAGCTGAGCCCGCTGGGCCGAGATCTGCTGCAACAGAACAGCAATCCCACGGACGGACCTCTGCCAGGTCCGGATCTGCCGCCGTCGCCGGACGCCCGCGTCCAACTCCTCGCTGGGGCGACGGTCGACACCGTGCCCGAACCAGGGAACGGAGCCGTCCGTCGAGCCGATCGGCTCGGCATCACGGCCGAGGTGGAAATGCTGGTCTCGGTGCTCCTCGCGAAGGACACCCCACTTCCGCTGGCCGTCGGGCTGTTCGGCGACTGGGGAACCGGCAAGAGCTTCTTCATGTCCGAAATGGAGGAGCGAACCGCCGAACTTTCCGCGCTGGCCGCCGAGGGTAGGCCAGAGGGGGCACCGTTCTGCAGGGCGGTTCGGCAGATCAGGTTCAACGCCTGGCACTACGCGGACACGGACCTGTGGGCCAGCCTGGCGACCACGATGTTCGACCAGTTGGCGCGGCCTTCGTCGACATCCCTGGCAACGGGTCAGGAACAGCAGGGCATCAACGCCGCACGGCAGGAACTCGCGGACGCGCAGGCCCGGAAGGCCGAACTCGCGCGCGAGGTCGAGCGTCTGGAAGCTCGGGCCGAGCGACCGTCCGCGGCGATCCTGGCGACTACCGGGCAGGTGATCAGGGCGGTTCGGGATGATCCCGACCTGCGCGCAACCCTGAGGAGGGAGGCTGACCCGGCCGGCGGCAACGCGCCGGTCGGCGACCCGACCGAACAACTCGTCACCGTGCTCGGGGACATCGACGGCACCACCGAACGGGTCAAGACCCTCTGGACACTGTCCAAAGAAGAGGCGCTGCACCGGCATCGCTGGGTCACCGTCGTGACATTCGCCGTGATCGGCGTGATCCTCGCCGGGCTCTGGACGTTGGCCGGCTGGACCGGGTGGACGAAGGTCCTCAGCGCGGTCGCCGGGGTGATCGCGGTCGCCTCGCCAGCGCTCGTGATGGCCGGCCGGGTTCTGTCGCTGGCCCGGCAGGCGCGACTTGCCCGGGAGAAACCGTTGCTGGACAAGCGTGCCCAACTGGCGGAGCTCGAGCGCGACGTCGCCGCCAGGGAACAGGAACTCGCCGATTTGCGGGACCAGGGGCTGCGGCTGCAGCAGTTCGTCCGGGCGCGCGCCGCCAGCTCCGTCTACCGGGACAAGCTCGGCGTCATCTCGAAGGTGCGCACCGACTTCGAGGAACTCGTCGGACTGATCCACAGCGCCCAGCTCGCCGACGAGGGCGGGGACAACGAGCATGCGACCGCCGCCAAGGCAGTCGTCGCCGCCGCGGTTGCCGCCGACGTCGCCGTCCCCTCCGTCGACCGGATCATCCTGTACATCGATGATCTGGACCGGTGCCCGCCCCGGAAGGTGATGGACGTCCTGCAGGCGGTCCACCTGCTGTTGGCGTTCAAGCTGTTCGTCGTTGTGGTCGGGGTGGACAGCCGCTGGCTCGAGCGGTCGCTGGAGAAGCACTTCGTCGACATGCTCGACGAACCCGACAACTACCTGGAGAAGATCTTCCAGATACCGTTCGCCCTGCGCCGGATGACGCCAGCGGGTTACCGGGACCTGATCGGCGGGCTGACTCCGGCGGCGCCCGCACCCGCCGAGGACGCGGTCAGCACGGCGACCGCGGCACCATCGTCGGCGTCGGGCGGTGCACCGGCCGACGTCGACATTCTCGGGTCGGCCGCCGCACCGGGTGCGCAAACGGGCCAGAACGCCGCAGTCGAGCGAACCAGCGAGCTCGCTCCATTCACGACGCCGCCGACAACGCCGCCGCCACCACGGTTGGAAGCACTCTTCCTCAGTGATCCCGAACGGGCTTTGCTCCAGCAACTCGGCGCCGTCATCGGCACACCGCGGTCCGCCAAGCGTCTGATCAACATCTACCGAATGCTGCGGGTCTCGGTGCCGGACGACGAACTCGACAGGTTCCGACCCGACGGTGGCGGTGAATACCAATGCGTCGTCATCCTGCTGGCGATTCTGATCGGGCGACCTGACGACGCAACCAGCGTGTTCACCAAGATCCTGGCAGCGCGCGCTCCGCAGGACATCTGGACGGTTCTCGGGTCCTTCCGGGATTTACTGGAGCCGCTGCGCGCCCTCGACGGCATTCAGGTCACCGCCCTTGAGCCGTACGCGCGCTGGGCCCCGCGGGTCGCTCGGTTCTCGTTTCGACTATCGGCGGGTACAGCTGCAACACCTCACCTGGAGAACGACCGGACGCGGGCACCTGCGGCATCGAGGCGCAACCCGCAGACCGGGTCCGGGGGATCGACCACCGCTCAATACCGTTCCGCACTCCGCCGGCGCCATGCGGCGTCCCCGCTCGAGTCCTAGGACCCACCAATAGCTTTCGGTAACTCGGGATCGGGCAGGTCCGGCGTCAGGTCCGGCAACGCCTCGCCGCCACCGAGCCTTCGCAGACGGCTCAGCCAGCGGGAACGATCTGCTGATACGTCCAGGTGTTGCCGTCCGGGTCGCTGAAGTAGACGAACCGTCCCCAGGGCTGCTCGTCAACGCCCTGCGCGTCGACCCCGGCCTCCCGCAACCGGGCGAGGGCCGCATCGGCATCGGGGACCACGCATTGGAGCCCGCGCTGGGTTCCGGGCTCCATCTCGGTGAGGTGGCCGACCAGAATCGAGCAGGCAGAGCCGGGCGGGGTGATTTGCACGAAGCGGATCTCCTCGCCGATCCGGTGGTCGTGGTCGAGGACGAAGCCGACCTGCCCGGTGTAGAACGCGATCGCGCGGTCTATGTCGGTGACGGGAACGCTGACAAGCTCGATCCTGATGTCCATGCCTCGACCGTAGAAGCCGTTGAGGTCAGGTTGTGACCTACATCGGACCATTTCCTGAGCTGGCCTGCCCACACCGGACCGATGACTCGTCGGCGCGGCCGGGGTCTGATGTGCATGGACGATGCCACGCAAAGGGTTCTCGGCTCGGTGGACGGGTCGGTGTTGTTGCCCGGTGACCCGGGCTACGACGAGGCTCGGACGGTGTGGAACGCCATCGTCGATCGCCGCCCCGCGATGATCGTCCGGTGCGCGAGTGTTCGAGACGTGGTCACGGCAGTCCGGACGGCCACCGACCACGGCCTCGAGATCGGCATCCGGTGCGGCGGACACAGCGCAGCCGGCCACGCCGTCCCCGACGGCGGCCTGATGATCGACCTGACGCCGATGCGGGCGGTTCGTGTCGACCCTGGTCAGCGCACCGCCGTCGTGCAGGGCGGTGCGCTGTTGGGAGCGCTCGACCGGGCGACCCAGCAGTACGGGCTCGCCGTGACCGCCGGCAATGTGTCCCACACCGGCGTCGGCGGGCTGACCCTGGGGGGCGGGATGGGCTGGCTGGCCCGGCAGGCGGGCCTGGCATGCGACAACGTCACGTCCTTCGAGGTCGTTACCGCGACCGGTGAGGTGCTGCGCGCCAGCGACCTAGAGCACCCGGATCTGTACTGGGCGCTGCGCGGCGGCGGCGGAAACTTCGGTGTGGTGACCGAATTCGAGTTCCGGCTGCACGACATCGGCACCGACGCACTGTCTGTCGAGGTCGACTTCCCGGTCGACCAGGCGGTCACCACGCTGCGCCGGTGGCGCGAACTCGCCGAATCGGCACCCCGGGAGGCCACGTTCACGGCCGGCATCGCCGGTGGTGCGGTAACCCTGGGTTATGTCTGGGTGGGCAACCGGCAACACGGCGACGCCCTGATTTCCGAGGTGCGCGCGCTGGGTCGCCCATCCGGCGAGCGCATCACGCCCATGAGCTATCTGGATCTGCAGTCCCGCGACGACGTGCTCGACGGGCACGCCCGCCGTCGGTACTCCAAGGGCCACTATTTCCGTGAGCTCACCGACGAGGTCATCGATGCGATGGTGACGGTGACCGACATCGGCCCGTTCGCCCCAGGTGTCGGGCTACAGGCCTACGGCGGGGCGATCCGTGACCTGCCCGAGGACGACACCGCGTTCAGCCACCGGCAGACCGCCTTCGAGCTGGGCGCAAGTACCGGCTGGACCGATCCCGCCGAGGACGAGATGCGCATCAGAGATGGCACGGGCCTACGCCGCGACGCTCGAGCCGTTCGCCTCCGGGGTCTACGTCAATGTGCTGGGCGACGAGGGGACCGCCGGCATACGGCGGGCGTACTCGGCCGAGAAACTTGCCCGGCTCACCGATGTGAAGGACACCTACGACCCGCACAACGCGTTCCACCTCAACCAGAACATCCAACCCTCCGCAGCCGCTGCGAACGGCTGATGCCGCGCGGCAAGCGCTGATGCCCGACGAAGCGAGAACGGTGCTCGGGCTGCACGTATCGAAACCCGCCGGCGATGTCGACGTCGTTCCAGCTGGGTGTCGGCCTTCAGCATGCAGTCCGCGTCAAGACGAGCTTTGGCCCGCGCGATGTGCCGCGCTGGGTGCGTCAGCAGAACCATTTCCGAGACGTCCAACTTGAGCTCCCCGGGGACCGGAGGAAGGATTACCCCGTCTCAGCCGCCTGTCCGACGCCGTCGTCGGAAGGCATCGTTGGCTCGAAGTGCAATGCAGGCACGCCACCGGCGAACGTTGTTTGCCGCCCGGATCAGGAGGTCACACCAATGTCTCTCCCGTACGAGTCGCGTTGTCACGTACCACTTCGACGTCCGGCTCGGCGAGTTGCATGCCGACCACGATGCGACACTCCCGTGGAGATTGAGCGATGAGACCAAAGGCTCGCCGCGCGCTCACGCCGTTCGTGCCTGGGGTCGATCGATTCGGGCTGGTGCTCGCGCTGCTGGTGATGAGCTACCTCGTTTCGGCGCTCGGCGGTAGCCCGACGCTGCGGCTGCTTGAGGCATCGTTCGCGGTCGTTGCCTTGTGGCTGGCGCTGCAAGCCTCCGCGACCGACCCGCGGGTGCGTCTGGGAGCGGCCGTGATGCTCCTCGCGGCCTTGATCGCGGTCGTGGTCATCACCCAATCGGTCACCGACAGCACGGCCCGCGGGCTCGGTGAACTCTGGTTCGTCGTCGTGTTCCTGTTGACCCTGATCGCCGTGCTTCGTCGCGTGCTGATCCATCAGGAGGTCACCCTCGAGACGATCTGCGGCGCTCTCGCTGCGTACCTTCTGCTCGGCATGATGTTCAGCTCGGTGTACGGCGCGATGGCCGACCTGGGGGAACAGCAGCTTTTCGTACAGGTCGCTGTGCCCAGTATTCCTCTGCGGCAGTACTTCTCATTCTCCACCCTGACGACGTTGGGGTACGGCGACGTGACTGCGGCCACGGACATTGGCCGGGCAGTTGCGACCCTCGAGGCGATCTGCGGGCAGATCTTCCTGGTCACGCTCATCGCGCGCCTCGTCGCGAACTTCGCTGGCCGCCGCTCGCCGCACTGAAAGCACGCTCGTCGTTCTGCGAGCCTAAGAAATGGGCGAGGCAGGTCCCTCGGTGGGGCATCGCCAGCTCGTCGCGGCAATGTCCACGGGTCGGGCGGCTCATCATCATCGACGATGCATGACTACCACGAGGCCTTGCGCGACAACCATTCTGTGAGGCGGGATTCTGTTGAGGCACGACCGAACCAGGGGAGCCGCAACCGCTGCCCCGAATTCAATTCTTTATGGCGTGGCAACTCGACAGGATCGGAGGCAGTGCGATGAATCTCGTTATGGAGGCAAGTCCAACTCTTGGAACCGAGTTGGACAGAACACGTGACGGTTAAAGGAGACCTCCGATGAGCGGCACCCTGACGATAGATCTGTTCCTCTCGATAGACGGATGGGCCGGGTCCGACGGTCTTCCCGGGTATTTCGGGTACATGGGGCCAGAACTGCAGGGGTGGATCGAGGCCGAGGGTGCAGTGCCACAGCTGGTGCTGCTGGGCAGACGCACGTACGAAATGCTCGCGGGGTTGCCGAAGGAGTTCCGCGACGACGGATGGAACCGTCTGGCGCAGCTGGAAAAGGTGATGTTCTCCCGCAGCGTGACAACCGCCGACTGGTCGAACACGCGGATCTGCAACGGTGATCTGATCGACGAGGTCCGCGCATTGAAAGGCGGCAGCGATGTCCCCCTCCGGACGATGGGAAGCCTGTCCCTGGCTCGTCAGCTCGTCGGCGGGGGAGTGGTCGATCGATTGCGACTGATGATCTTTCCACTGATCGCCGGGCCTCCGGGTCGCGAGGCGGCGTTCCAAGGCATGAACTCGACGGATCTCGAACTGGTCGGTCAGCGGACAATCGATGGCCGTGTCCTCCTTGTGGAGTATCGGCCAACGGGCAAGGACATTCCGCGCGCCTGAGCCCGCAGTCCAGATCGCCTCGCCCGCTGGTAGCTCGGGTACTCGCCGGTCGGTCGTTCATGCTGACCAGGTCGGCTGGGTGGTCAGCCTCGGCGCAGCTGTGCCAGGTGGGGGAGCTGGCTCAGCGGGTCGCCATTGGAGTGCCAGCAGATGTGCGCGACCTTGAGCTGGGTGGCCTGGTCCAGGTCCGCCGCCACCTGATCGGGGGAACCGAGCAGCGGCGCTGGTTCCTGGACCGGTTTTTCGGTGATGTCGCCGTTGACCTGGAGGATGACCGGCAGCGTCTCGGGGTCGTGCCCGGCGGACGCCGCGGCCGACCGAAATTGGCCGATGCTTTCTCGGATCGTTGGCCAGTCGAAGATCACCATGCTCAGGCCGACGCCGAGCCGGCCGGCGCGTTGGAGAGCCTGCGGTGACGCGGCGCCGACTATCAGGCTGGGGCCGCCCGGGTGGACCGGTTTAGGACCGATGTCGGCGTCTGGGATGCGGTAGAAGCGGCCCGCGAAACGCACTGGGTCGGGCCCCCACACCGCGCGCATGGCCAGGATGTGCTCCTCGAAACCCGCTCCGCGGCGGTTCATCGAAACGCCCGCCGCCTGGAATTCCTCCTCCATCCAGCCTTGGCCGATGCCGGCGATGAGCCGACCGTCGCTGAGCCTGTCGAGGGTGGCCAGTCGGCGCGCGAGGATGACCGGGCTATGGAAGAGGGCGTCGATCACATTGGTGCCCAGGGTGATCCGGCTGGTTCGGGCAGCGACGTAGGCGAGGGTTTCGATCGGGTCGTACACCAGCGCGAAGTCTTGGGGCGCTTCCATCACCGGCCCGCCCGGACCCCCCATTGCGATGGGCGCGGTCGGTCGCATCAGCCGCTCCCAGGTCCACACTGAGTCCAGGCCGGAGCGCTCGGCTTCTTCGGCGACTCGAGCGATGGCTTGCGGCGAGGCGCCCGACCCCGCGGCCGGCAGGTGCACACCCAGCTTGATCGACGTCATTCGTCCTCCCTCGGTTGTCTTTCGAACAGGGCAGACCTGGATCGGCCGTGATTCTCAGCGGCGACATGGCGCCCACTGTCTATGGAGGACGCGGTGACCCCACCCGCCCAACCCAATACAGCTTCGGCGACCCAGTTGGCAGTTGTCGCGAAATTGATCCGTAGTTCCGGATGTCATCCTGCGTCGGGTGTACGGCTGAGGCGAACCGCGTGCAAACCTGAGGCGTGACGAGCGGACCCCTCAATTCCGGTCAGTGCATTCTCTGCCGACCCGAACTCGCAGATGCGCAATTCGGGCGAGCACGAATCTGGGAGGACGACCACTGGCGGCTTTCGGCCGTGATGCAGGGGCCGATCGCCGGGTTCGCCCACTTGGAGCCCCGCCGACATATTCCGTTCATCACCGATCTGAACGGCCCAGAGGCCGCAACATTGGGCACCGTCCTGTCCAAGGCGGCAAGGGCGTTGCGTGATGCAGCTCATGCGGAGAAGACATACGTGTACGTGTTCGGAGATCACACACCGCACCTGCACTTCAACCTCGCGCCTCATTGCCAGGGCGACGGGTTACGAGGCGGACCAGGGCTGTTGGAACCCGATGTCGTTGACGTAGGTCTTGGTGTTCATCAGACGGTGGCCGAGGCAGCGCGACTCGCCATGGCCCAGACCGACGATTGACCGGCGCTCGGTCAGCGAACCTCGTCGGGCCGGCCCGCTGCCTAGCCTCCGTCGCCCCTTCTGCTCGGCGGGTCCAGAGCATTGAGTGCACGACAACATCGCGCCGGTAGGTGTTCTGGGTAGCCTTCAAGAATCACGGGCAGGTCGACGATGGGGGGCAGGATGACGAATCACCCCTTCAAGCGCCGATTTCTGTGGCTGCTCAACCACACCCTCAACCCGGCCACGATGCGGCTGGCCCGGACCGGTCACGGCCCGTTTTCCCTGGTTCGGCATGTCGGCCGTAAGTCCGGCACCATCTACGAAACCCCATTGATCGTCGCCCGGGTTCCGGATGGTTTCGTCGCCGAGCTCACCTACGGGCCGGAGGTGTCCTGGTATCGCAACATCGTTGCCGCAGGACGTTGCGTGATCATTTTCAGGGGAGCCGAGTACCGGATTGACCGGATCGAGTCCTGCACGGCAGCCGAGGGTTTGGCTGCGTTCGGTAATCCCCGCCAACTCGTCCTCAAACTGCTGCGGCGCCATGATTTCCGGCTGCTCCACGAAGCGCCGTCAGCCGGGGGCGGTGCTGCCGAAGCGTCCTGATCGCAGATGGACACCTGACTCACCCGCCGAGGTAAGGCATCGGGGTCAAGGCTCGGGCGTAACCCGACTGCGGAGGGGCCGGAGGGCCTTGATACCGGTGCCGTTCGGCGCACCATGGTGAACGGAGAGCACTCGACCCGCTGGGTCGGACCGCGTGACTGCATCTGGCGCTCCACGATGGGGGGCATCGACTGGTTGCGCGGGCTCCTCGAAGCCGAAGGGCCCATCGAAGCCGACCGGCCGAGTCATCGATTCTCCGTCGCCTGCCAGCGCTCCGCGACTGAGGACAACGGTCGACGATCTACGTCATCGGTGGCATCGTTCCGCGGATGGACCCCATTGTCTCAGTGACCCAAGGTCGGGTGCGTGGCAGCGAAAAGGACGGCGTGCTGTCCTTCAAGGGCATTCCGTACGCCGCCTCTCCGTTCGGCGTTCACCGGTTCGCCCGCCCCGCCCCGGCCGCACCCTGGGACGGCATCCGGGACGCGGTGCAGTACGGGCCAACGGCTCCGAAGCCGATGTACAGCGGCGCGATGGCGGAGTTGCTCCCTGATCTGGAGATCCTGGGGCAGGACTGCCTGAACCTGAATATCTGGACGCCGGCCGCGGATTCTGCGCATCGCCCGGTGATGGTGTGGATCCATGGTGGTGCGTTCGCCTACGGCTCTGGCTCGTTGAGCGTCTACGACGGGTCGAGGTTCGCCCGCGACGGCGTCGTCTGCGTCACCATCAACTACCGGCTCGGAGTCGAAGGTTTTCTGCTGATCGACGGTGCGCCGGCCAACCGAGGTCTGCTCGACCAGATCGCCGCGCTCGAATGGGTGCGGGACAACATCGAGGCCTTCGGCGGCGACCCCGACGCGGTGACGATCGCCGGCGAGTCGGCCGGTGCGATGAGCGTCACCACTCTGCTGACGATGCCAACGGCCGCAGGGTTGTTCCGGCGGGCTATCGCGCAAAGCGGCGCCGGTCATCACGTGATCGGATCGACAACCGCAGCGAAGGTCACCGCGGTGCTGTCCAAGCAACTCGGGGTCGAACCGACGATCGACGGTCTGGGCGCCGTTCCAGCCGATGAACTGCTCGCAGCCCAGGTGAGTGTGGGGGCCGGTATCGCCGCCAATCCCGACCCGACGGAATGGGCCGAGATCAGGCGCAACCTGATGGCGTACGAACCCGCGGTCGACGGTGAAATCCTCACCGCCCGGCCGATCGACCGGCTGACCGAGGGGATGGGCAGGGACGTTGATGTGCTGATCGGCAGCAATACCGAGGAGCACGCCCTTTTCCTGATACCCAGCGGCGTCGTCGATTTCATCACCGATGATCTGCTGGACTCGGCACTGACATTGGTGGGCGCGGACCCACGCGCTGTCGGTGCCACCTACCGTGCAGCAGTACCGGACGCCTCGCCCGGCGAACTGCTGATCGCGGTGCTGACCGACTGGTTCTACCGGTTGCCCGTGGTTCGCGTCGCCGAAGCCCGGCACACGTACGGCTCCGACACCTGGGTCTATGAATTCGGCTGGCGGTCACCGCAATTCGGCGGTCGGCTCGGGGCCTGTCATGGCCTGGAGATCGGGTTCGTCTTCGACAACCTGGACGACCCGTCCGGACGCCCGATGGTCGGAACCGAGCCACCACAGGCATTGGCCGACGACATGCACGGTGCCTGGGTCGATTTCGTCAAGACCGGCAGACCCGGCTGGCCCGCCTATGGCACCGATCGCACCGTGCGGTCGTTCGGAACGACCAGCACAACGGTCACCGACCCCGGCGCACCGCAACGCAGGGCCTGGGACGGGATTCGCTGACCTCTGACGGGTCAACCTGCCGCCGCCCGTGGTATTGGCAGGAGGGAATCCGAGTGTGCCTGCTTCCAGGTCGCCGCGATCTTGTCGGCTTCCAACCAGCTGGTGATATGGCTTGGCCCGGCAATCAGATCGACCGCCATCATGACCACGATCCGGAGTCGACATAGACTGTGTCACCAACGATGTCATCTCTACCGACATCGCAGAGGCCTTCCTCAACCGGTGACGCTGCTCGGCAGATCGAATGCTGCGAAGTCGGCGTCCAGAAAGGACGTCACCGCGGTAATGCCGTGTTCGCCGATGGTGAGTATGTCGAGTCCGCCGGGGATGTAGGCGTTCGCCGCCTCGTCCCACAGGTACGTCCCGAAAGCCACCTGACCGTTCGAGGTGGTCCGCAGGAAACGCCAGCTGGACAGTAGTGGGCCGGTGAGCAGGAAGGTTCTGATTTCGTCCCTGCCCTGGAACCACTGCGGCAGTGGCGGCATCGAGAACTGTGCGTCCTCGGCGAGCAGAGCGATGATTGCGTCGACATCACCGTTCTGCCAGGCCATCATCCACCGGGCGACGATGTCGTCGACCGCCCCTTCGCCCAGCTCCCGTAAGAGGCTCTGCTGGGACGGCGCCGCCGAATGGATGGCTTTGCGGGCGCGTTGCAGGGCGCTGTTCACCGAGGCGGTGGTGGTCTCGAGCTGCGCCGCGACTTCAGCGGCCGAGTAGCCGAGGACTTCGCGCAGGATCAGCACGGCCCGCTGTGGCGCGGTCAAATGCTGCAAAGTAGCGATAAAGGCCAGTTCGACGCTTTCCCGGGAGAGAGAGTCGGTCTCTGGAGTGGGCCCGGGATATGGCTCGAGC
>CAVOJB010000006.1:0-38083 GCA_963696175.1 uncultured Actinomycetota bacterium | reverse complement strand
AGGATCCCGGCGACGGCACCGATGAAGGATTTGCTGACCGACATCAGCAGGTGCCTGGTGTCCGGCGTCATCGACGACGAATAGCTCTCGTGCACCAGCACACCGTCGTGCAGCACCAGGAACGCGTCGGTTTCGGTGCCGGTCAGGATGTCGCCGACGCTACCGATGTCGCCGCTCGTCCTGGTCACCGGAAGCTGCAGTATCGGTCGCGCGGTCACGACGAACGGTGCGGTCGGTGCGCCGCCCCGTTCGATCGGAACCGTCGGCAGGATCTGGTCGACATGCAGGAAGCCCCACCGGTTGAAGGGTGCGTCCTGCCAATTGGCCAGCGTTGTCGATCTGCCCAGCTGCAGCATCGTGGGTCCTTCCTGAAATTGCGTGGTCGTACGGCCGCCCGATTGACGCGGCGGCGTTACCGAATGGGCACGGGCGGCTGCACGGGCGGGGTGACGACCTCGTCTTGGCCGTCATCGAAGTCGGCGCCCACCGATCCGCCACGCCACTTCGTGATGGCATAGAGGCCGATGAAAACGGCCCAGGCCAGCAGGCTGAGCAAGAGCTGCTCTCGGGTACTCACGTCGTAGAACATCATCACCAGCACCGCGAGGATGCCGGCAATCGTCAGCAGGGTCAGCCAGGGATACAGCCACATCTTGACCTTCAGCTGATCGGGCGGGGTACGTCGGCGCAGGATGAGCTGTGAAACGGCGATCAGCAGATAGACGAAAAGGATGACCGCGCCGGAGGAATTCAGCAGGAAAAGGAACACCGTTGTCGGGGAAATGGCGGCGGCCAGGACGCAGAGGAACCCGACAACGGTCGAGGTCAGGATGGCCGCCATGGGAACGCCACGCTTGCTGACGGCGATCAACTTGATCGGCGCCTCGCGGCGTGCGGCCAGCACGAAGAGCATTCGGGAGGCGGTGTAGAGGCCGGAGTTCAAGCAGGAGAGCACGGCCGTCAGGACCACTGCATTCATGATGTCGGCCGCGTAGGGGATGCCCATCACCTCGAAGGCGCTGACGTACGGGGACGCGGCGAGTTCGGTGGAATTCCAGGGCAGGATCACGGCGAGCAGGAAGACCGAGCCGACGAAGAAGACGGCGATCCGCGCAACCACGGAGTTGGTGGCCTTGACGACCGCCTTCGCCGGATTATCGGATTCCGCCGCCGCGATGGTGGCGATTTCGGGCCCGACCATCGAAAAGATCACCACGACGATGCTGGAGAAGATCGCCCCGACGCCCAACGGAAAGAACCCACCGTGCGCGGTGAGGTTGCTGAAGTCCCAGCCCTTGCTCGGCCACAGGCCGATCGCAAAAAAGGTCCCGAGCACCAGGAAGGCGATGATGGCGAAGACCTTGATGCCGGCGAACCAGAACTCGAACTCGCCGAAGGATGAGACGGAGAAGAGATTGGTTGCCGTCATCAGGACCATCAACCCGAGGGACAGCAGCCACAGCGGGGCATCGATCCAGTAGGTCAGGATCTTGGCGCCGGCCACTGCCTCGAAGCCGACGACGATGACCCAGAAATACCAGTACAACCAGCCGACCGAAAATCCTGCCCAGCCGCCCATCGCTCGCCGGGCGTAGTCGGAGAAGGAACCCGTTGAGGGGTGCGCCGCGGCCATCTCACCCAGCATCCGCATCACCAGGACGATGAGGACGCCGGTCAGGGCGTACCCGAGGAACGCTGCCGGGCCCGTGTCGGCAATCACCACCCCGGAGCCGACGAACAGACCGGCGCCGATGACGCCACCGATCGCGATCATCGTGAGATGTCGCTGCTTGAGGCCCTTGGACAGCTTGGTAGGACGTTCGGACATGACGCTCCTTAACCGGTGCTGACGTCAACCGGTGATGATGACGATGGTGCGAAGCAGCGGGCCGCACGTCCCAGACGGCCATCCAGACTCGCCTGCGACGAAGGAGTCAGGCGCCAGTCGATACAGCAGGAATGCACCGACTGGAATGGCTGAGGGACGCAGTCATCATCGGCTGCATGGTGCTCGTGTCGTAGCGGGGAATCGAACCCCGCTCATCGCTCGATCTGACTGCCGCGGCCCTTTCGGGTCCGCCGTTTGCCGGGTATTACGCCCATCGAATCCAGAGCCGACTTGGGTGCTGCGGTGGGCCCACCGATGTGGACCTGGGTGCTGTGCCGATCGCCTTTCACTGTTGATGCTGCGCCACGGATGTAGGCCAGGGAAGGGTCGTTGTACCCGGGACCGGTTGTGCGCGCCATCACAGCAACAGTGAGAATGTGGCACGCGACGATGGCGTGAGATCGGGCAAGGGAGCGAAGCACCAATGAAGCTGTTCTTCGATGACCAGAATTTCGACGGGCAGCTGCAGCGCAGTGTCGGGAAGGCCGACGCCGGAATGGCCAATGTCGGTGAGTGCCTGGCGATCGCGGCGCACATCACCGACGGTGACCGGGACAGCTGGTACCAGGCGTGGTCGGAATTCGGGTTGCGACTGGTCGAACAGGGGGACGCCGCCCTCGCCGCGGGACACCGGGTCAGCGCTCGCGGGCAGTACCTACGGGCCACGGAATACCTGCGGCAGGCGTTCTTCTTCCACCGGGAGAACCTGGACGGCAACGAAATCCGGCTGGCCTATTCCGCCAGCGTCGCCGCCTTCCGCAAGGCCCTGCCGCTGTTGACCCACCGGGCGGAAGTGTTGACCGGCGCACTGACCGGATATTTGTTCACCCCCACCGAGGCTGGCGACCCGCTGGCCACGCTGCTGCACGTCGACGGATACGACGGCACCGCCGAGGAGCTGTACGCCTCCGTCTACCCGGCGCTGGAGCGGGGCTACGCGTTCGCCGCGATCGACGGGCCCGGCCAGGGCGGGGTTCTCTACGACCAACGGATCCCGATGCGGCCGGACTGGGAGAACGTCGTACCGGCAATGGTGGATGCGCTACTGGAGCACCCCGAGGTCGATCCGGAGCGGGTCATTCTGGTCGGCCGGTCGTTCGGCGGGGTCATCGCGCCCCGCGGCGCGTCGGGGGAGCGGCGACTCGCGGCGCTGATCGTCGATCCCGGGCAGTACGACATCGGGGCGGACGTCATGACCCGGCTCGGACCGTTGGCCCAGCGGCTCGACGATCCCACGGCCGACCCGATGTTCCAGGGCATGCTCGACAACCCTGCCATGGCAACGCTTCTGGCCCCCCGAATGGTGACCAACGGAACGCCGACCGTCCGCGGGTACTTCAAGGACATGACCAGGTACCACAACCGGGACGCCGCACCGAAGATCAGCTGCCCCACCTATGTCACGGACAACGAAACCGATCACGTTTCCACCGGGCAGGGCCAGGTGCTCTACGACCACCTGGTGTGCCCCAAGGAGTTCCGCCGGTTCACCGTCGCCGAGGGGGCTGAGGGACATTGCGAGGGCATGGCCCCCATCGTGTTCTGGACCGCGGCACTGGACTGGCTCGACGACCTACTGGCCAAGAGTTGACCCCGTCCGCTCAACCCTCGGACCAGCTTCGGGACTGAGTTGCAGGGTGGTGGCCGCGGCGGCGTCGGTCGTCATGCGGTCGACAGTCGCGCTGCCGTAGCGCGCGTACTTGGCGCGGTAGGCGGCATCGACACCCGCACGCAGTTCGGTGTTGTGTTCGCCGCCGATGTCCCGGGCGCTGACATCGACCTCCAGACCCGGGACGCGGATCCGCGCTCGCCGCAGGTTCACCACTCGACCAAACCAACCGGTGTCCCGTCGGTTCCAGGTGCGCACAAACACCTGCTCACCAACGCAGACAGCCCAGATGGGCACCCAGGAGCGCATTGACCCGTCGGCTCGTCGGGTGCCGATCTGCAGCTCGTCGGCTCGTCCGATTCGCATCAGATCCTCCGCAGACCAGGCCGTGGTCACGTCGACACTCCTGTCCGTCGCCATGAGCCACCACCGTGACTCGATGACGAACTGGCGACTGGAGACTAATCGTTGTCTCTGACAGGTCGATAGGTGAGTTGGATCAGGCCCTCCCCGACGGTGCGGGTGTCGATGAGCCGCAAAGGTTTCAGGCCGCCGGTCTCCCCGAACAGGCGCTCGCCGGCGCCGAGCACGATCGGAAAGACGAACAGCCGCAACTCATCGACCAGGTCGTGCTCGATCAGCGTGCGCCCGAGCTGATAACTGGCGTAGACGACGATGTCGCCGGCAAGCTGCTGCTTGAGCGTTGACACCGCCTCCAGCACGTCACCTTTCAGGACGGACGCGTTGCTCCAGCATGGATGTTCCAGGGTCGAGGACACGACGTACTTCGGCAGGCTGGTCAGCCTGGCCGCCCACTCACCTGGCCGGGATTCCGGCCATCGTGCGGCGAACCAGGCATCGCTCCGCCGACCCAGCAGCAGCGCCTCGGTGCGCAGTGCCTCCTCGAACTCGATCTTGGCCCACGCCTCGAGGTCCCGACCCCCGGACCTGGTGAACCAGCCGCCCAGCGGGAAACCCTCCGCGCCGTCCGGGTCCTGGACCACTCCGTCCAGCGAGACGTTCGTGCTGATCACGATCTTTCCCATGTCGGTTCTCCTTCGTCGATGGCATGAGCTGTCACTGATGAAGGCACCGCAAGACCGGGAAACTGGGCGGTCTGCGACCGCCCAGTTGGCCCCGCCGCCGGTGTCCATACAAGGGTGGAAGAGAACTCGTGCGGATGATGGGACGGGAATGCCGGTGACGGCCAACTTGATCGAACAGGCGCGGGCCGGTGATGGGGAGGCATTCCGCCAGCTGACCGAGCCGTACCTGCGCGAGCTGCATGTGCACTGCTACCGGATGCTCGGCTCCCTGCAGGACGCCGAGGACGCCCTCCAAGAAACACTGCTGGCCGCCTGGCAGGGCGTCGGCGGGTTCGAGGGTCGCTCCTCGATTCGCACCTGGCTCTACCAGGTCGCAACGAACAGGTGCCTGAACGCCCGTCGCACGGCCAGCCGCCGGCCTGCCAAGGAGTGGGACGTGCCCAAGGTTGATCCGCCGGAACCGACCCGGCTCGGCGAAATCCTCTGGCGCGAGCCATATCCGGACGCCCTGCTCGGCGATGCTGCGCGCGTCCCACTCGGCCCGGCCGCCCGCTACGAGCTGTCCGAATCCATCTCCCTGGCCTTCGTGACGGCGCTTCAGCTCCTCCCGCCACGGCAGCTCGCCGTGCTCGTCCTCCGCGACGTCCTCGGGTTCCGCGCCAGTGAGGTGGCGGGGATGCTGGAGTCGACCGTCGAATCCGTCAACAGTGCCCTCAAACGGGGCCGCGCCACCCTGCGACAACGAATCCCGGCCGCGACGGAACGGCCTCCTGCGGCCGATTCACCCGTTGAGGTCGCGATGGTCGGCAGGTTCGTCAGCGCGTGGGAATCGGCCGACGTCGACGCATTGGTGACGCTCTTGACCGACGACGTCTTCATGTCGATGCCACCGATGCCCTTCGAATATGAAGGCCAGGACGCCGTGGCCGGTTTCTGCGTCAGCCTGTTCGGCGCCGGACGCAGATTCGACCTGGTACCAACACGAGCGAACGGTCAGCCGGCGTTCGGCGCCTACCTGCGGGACTCCACCGGCACCCGCCACGGGACCGGCCTTTACGTCCTCACGCTCGCCGGCGACCGGATCAGTGCCATGACCCGCTTCGAGAACTCCGTCCTCCCGTGGTTCGGGCTGCCTAAGACGCTGCGCGTCGTCTCGGGAGCAGCACCAGCAGCACGACGGTGAGCCAGATGCCGCTGGCCAGTAGGCCGGCCAGGACGTCCGTCATGTAGTGCATGCCTCGGTAGACCCTCGACGCCGCAACAAGTACGGGGATGGCGAATCCCAGGACGGCCAGGCCGACGGCCAGCCATCCGGGCTTGACGTTGTACAACAAAATCACGGCCAGACACCCGTACAACGCGAGCGCCGCCCCGGTGTGGCCGGACGGGAAGCTGGACGTCGGTGGCGCCTGGTCGAGGTGCGGCACCGAGGGTCGGTCGCGGTGGACGGTGGCGGTGATGGCCAGGAAGATCAGCAGTTCCCCGACGACCGCGACGACGACTGTCAGGGACTCCCGCCACCGCCCCAGCCAGAGTCGCAGCACCAGGACGACCACCGCGGTCACGGCGAGCGCGATAAAGGTGTCGGCCAGCATGCTGCCGACGTGCGTCACGGCGTCCAGGGTCGGCGTCCGCTGATCGACGACCCACTCACTGGTCCGGGTGTCCGCCTGGCCAACAAACGCCGGGACCGCGCCGTCCACCAGCAGGGTCCCGAGGATCCACATCAGCCCGACGATGCAGATGGCAGCGACGAACAAGGGCACAACGAGATGTGACAGGACCTGGCCGGTCGGCTTGCGCGCTGGTCGCTCGCCGGTGTGACTGCGAATCCCAGTAGCCATCTCCGAACCTCCTGCCGCTCGACAAGAAAGTTCCCGCCAACGAAGGCCATGAATCGCAGCCAACGCCAATTGCCCACGATCGATTGATCCATCTGCAGCGACGCCCGTGGAGCCCGCGACGTTCATGATCGGGACGGCTGGGTGCAGACCACCAGCACCGGGAACTCGACCACCGCCTGACCCGTTGAGGCTCAGCCACTATCGCCGACGAACGGAGTTCTTCGTGGTTGATGTTCTGCAGCAGACCCTGCCCCCCTCGGCCGAGCAGGCCGACCGGTTGATCGCCCTCGGCGTGCACAAGTTGGCGGGCCTATCGGCAACCGAGCTCCGCACCGCAGCCTGCACGGCCCCGCGCGACGACGTTCTGCTGGTCATCCACCCGGATCTCGCTCCACCCTCGGCACTGGCACTCCTGATGAAACATCAAGGGAAGCAGGGTTTCACCGTCGTCGACATGTCCGACGTTGACCTGTTCAGGCCGCATCGACCAGATCACCCTGCCGACCGGTCCGGTGTATCTGGGTCGAGGGCATCGAGCGGGGCGACCAGATGGCGAACTGGAGCCCGGACGAGGCTCTGCCGGCCATCGAATCGAGCGGGCGTACCCCACTGACCATCGGTGAGGGCATTTTCTGGCTGCTGCAACAACCGGACGCCCTCGAACGCGGCCGATGCTTCATGACCATCGGCTCCCGGTTGCGGAAACCGGACGGCGCGCTCGATACCCGGACACCCGCCATTTGGATCAGCAACGGCACCGGCCGTGACGGACCGGCGAACCGCAACGCACCGAAAGTCGGTTGGTGCTGGGCCGGCAACCGGCACACCTGGCTCGGCTTTGCCTCGGCGGTGCGTCGCAGCCCCGCAACAGCTGAACCGACCCGCTAGTTCCGGGATGACGAAAAGGAAATCTGCCTGGACCGGGCCGCTCACCGCGCGCCGGGGACCTCCAACGCTGCCGCGACGATGGCCAGCGCCTCACCACGGTCGATACCGAGACCGTCGATGATCACGACGTAGTCGGATGCCGCGGACGCCGCTCTCGCCTTACCCGCATCACCATTCGCCCCGACGAAGGTGCCCGCCCGGCCACGGGTTTCGAGCAGCGAAGCGGATTCCAGTTCGCGGTAGGCCCTGGCCACCGTGTTCACCGCAAGCCCCAATTCCGATGCCAGCGAGCGAACCGTCGGGAGCTTCACGCCGACGGGCAGCGTGCCGTCATTGATCTGTTGCGCCAGCTGGCCACGCACCTGCTCGAAGGGCGGGAGCGCGGACGTGGTGTCGATCACGACGTTCATTTCACTCATTCTTGCCTACTTCCGTGAACCAACCCGGCCGTTACCCGTATACATGGGCGTTGGACAGACCCGACAGACCCGAAGGGCGAGATGACGACAGCCGGCCCGCACCCGTCGCTGGACGAGATCGCCGCGGCGGCCGCACAGGAAGCTGGTGGCATCGACCCGGACCTGCTGGCCGACTTCCTGCCGGCCCTGGTCGCCGCGGTGGCAAGCGGCAACCGGCTGGGTCGGCGCGACCTCGCTGTGTACCGGGACGCCGGGCGCAAGGCCGCCGCCCGTGGCGTTGCGCTGCGGGCGCTGCTCGATCTGTATCTGTCGGCCATGTGGCGGCTCTGGCGGACGCTGCCCGAGGTTGCGCGAGCCACCGGACCCGACCGCCGTCGTCGGGCCGGCGAGGTGATGCTGCGCGCCGCCGACGACGTCGTCGCCGTCCTGACCGAGGGCTATCAACTGGCGCGCCGGGATCTGGTCGCGGCGCAGGCCGGCGCCCGCCGCGAATTCGTCGACGACCTGCTGCTCGGCGGGACGCAGGCGCTGGCCGGGCTGGTCGAGCGGGCCGGGTCGTTCGGCCTGAGCCTGGCCGGTCCGCATGCCGTCGTCGTCGTGCAGGCGGAAAAGCCGTTCACCGACTCGTCCCCGCTGACCGCGATGCTGGAGCGGTCGATCCTGGGCACCAAGGCCGACGCCGACGCGCTGGTCACCACCAAGGAGGGATCGCTGGTGGTGATCTTCGCGGCGCCCGACCGCGGCGCGATCGACGGGGTGATCGGCGGGCTGACCGGCAGCCTGCCCGCGGCCACCACCTCGACCGGTGTCCGGCTGCGCCGCACCGCGGACGTCGGTGCGTGGCGGATGGGCGTCGGCCGGGCGCATCAGGGGCCGTCGGGGTTCGGCTGTCGTACGACCAGGCCCTGGAAGCGCTCGCACTCGGCGCCCGGCTCGGCGGCCACCGAGCAGGTCTGGGACGCGGCCGACCTGCTGGTGCAGCGGGTGCTGGTCCGCGACGAGAGCGGCGATGCGCGAACTGGTCGACGCGGTGCTGACGCCGTTGACCGAGCGCCAGGGGCGGCGCCGAGCCGCTGCTGCGGACCCTGGAGGCCTACTTCGCGGCGGGCGGCAACGCCTCGCTCACGCGCCCGGTCGCTGCACCTGTCCGTGCGGGCGCTGACCTACCGGCTGGAGAAGATCGCCGACCTGACCGGCCGTGACCCGGCCGACCCGGCACACCGCTTCGAGCTGCAGACCGCGGTCACCGGCGCCCGACTGCTGGGCTGGCCCGCGGGACTGTCTGCGCTGAAACTGCCGAGATTCGGCAGCAGAACCTGGCCATCTGTTGCCAGCTATTGCCGTGGATCGGCAGCCAATGTGTCGGCACAGTGGAGAGATCGGCGCCCAAGGCGCCGACCATCAGCTCCCCCCATCTCACCCAAGGACACTCGTGACCGTTCCCCTCTGGGCCTGGGCCGCATTCGGCGCCGTGGTCCTGATCATGCTGACCATCGACCTGCTCGCCCACCGCGGCGCGCACGTCATCAAGTTCAAGGAAGCGGCGATCTGGAGCGCCGTCTGGGTGGGCATCTCGCTCATCTTCGCCGTCGTCATCTGGTTCACCCTGGGCAGCGGCCCGGCCATCGACTTCACCACCGCCTGGCTGCTGGAGAAGTCGCTCAGCGTCGACAACCTCTTCGTCTTCGCGCTGATCTTCGGCTACTTCCAGGTCCCCCGTGAGTACCAGCACCGGGTGCTGTTCTACGGCGTCATCGGCGCGCTGGTCTTCCGCGGCATCTTCCTGGCCCTCGGCGTCGCGATCGTCTCCACCTTCACCGCCGTGCTCTTCGTCTTCGGCGCCATCCTGATCTACAGCGCCATCAAGCTGCTCAAGGACGACGACGACACCATCGACCCGGGCAAGAGCTTCGCGGTTCGGCTGCTGCGCAAGATCATTCCGGTCTCCGACGAGTACCGCGGCACCAAGTTCTTCTACAAGGAGGCCGGCAAGCGCATCGCCACCCCGCTGCTCGCCGTCGTCGTCGCCATCGAGGCGGCCGACCTGATCTTCGCCGTCGACAGCGTCCCCGCCGTCCTGGCGGTCAGCGACAACACCTTCATCATCTACGCCAGCAACGCCTTCGCCATCCTGGGTCTGCGGGCCCTGTACTTCCTGCTGGCCGGCATGCTGAAGAAGTTCCACTACCTCGGCAAGGGCCTCGCGTTCATCCTCGCCTTCATCGGCGTGAAGCTGTTCCTGCAGGCCGGGCACAAGGTCATCTCGACCTCCATCCCGGAGATCCCGTCGCTGGTGTCGCTGGGCGTCATCATCCTGGCCCTGACCATCTCGATCGTCGCCTCGCTGCGGAACCCGCTGCCCGAGGAGCAGGGCGACGACCAGATCGTCGACGCCGATGAGACCGCCATCGACGGCGCGGAGAAGGTCCTCGAACCCGCCACCGTCGGCGCCGCCGAGCATCAGCAGTCGGCCGACCGCCCCAGCGACGTCGACCGGGCTGAGCCAGAACGGAAGTAAGGAACCATCAGGGAAACCCGCGGCCACCAGATCGGTGGCCGCGGGTTTCGCTGTGCTGGCCCGCCCGTATCGACCACCTGATGCGGGTGGTGCGTGCCCCCTCGGGCAATGCCAGACTGCTGCGGGTCAGGGTGCCGTACGAGGGAGCACGATGTCCGGAGATAAGTCTGTCGGCACGGTCATACCCGGCGTTGCCGCTGCTGCGGTCGTACCGTCCCGGCTACCTGCGCCAGGACCTCGTCGCCGGGCTGATCCTGACGGCGCTGCTGGTGCCGCAGGGCATGGCCTACGCGGAACTGGCCGGCCTGCCGCCCATCACCGGCCTCTACACGTCGATCCTCTGCCTGGCCGGGTACGCCGTTTTCGGGCCGTCCAAGATCCTGGTCCTCGGGCCGGACTCCGCCCTCGGCCCGATGATCGCGGCGTGCATCATCCCGCTGGTGGCAGCGAACGGTGACCCCGGCAAGGCGGTCGCCTACGCGTCGATCCTGGCGTTGATGGTCGGCGCGATCACCGTGCTGGCCGGCATCTTCAAGCTCGGGTTCGTCGCCGACCTGCTGTCCAAACCGACGCAGATCGGCTACATGAACGGCCTCGCCCTGACCATCATCATCGGGCAACTGCCCAAGCTGTTCGGCTTCTCCGTCGACGGTGACGGCCTGATCGCGGAGACAGTGGAATGGGTACGTGCGGTCGCGAACGGGCTGACCGTCCCGGCCGCGCTGGCGATCGGGGTCGCTGTCGCTGATCCTGATCCTGGCGTTCCAACGATGGCTGCCGCGGGTTCCCGGGCGTGCTGGTCGCCGTTGTACTGGCGATCCTGGCCGTCAGCCTGTTCGACCTGACCGATCGCGGGGTCAAGGTCGTCGGCGCGCTGCCCGAGGGATTCCCGCCGTTCACGGTGCCGATCGTGCCGTTCAACGACCTGCTGCTGCTGTTCGCCGGAGCGCTGGGCATCGCTCTGGTGTCGTTGACGGACACGATCTCCACGTCGTCCGCGTTCGCCGCCCGCAGCGGCGCCCAGGTGGACGGCAACAAGGAGATGATCGGCATCGGTGCCGCCAACATCGCGGCCGGCTTCTTCCAGGGTTTCCCGGTGAGCACCAGCGGCTCCCGGACCGCCGTCGCCTGGCAGAACGGGGCCAAGACGCAGGTCACCGGCCTGGTCGGGGCGGCGGCGATCCTGCTGCTGCTGCTGTTCGCACCCGGCCTGCTGAAAAACCTCCCGCAACCCACCCTGGCCGCCGTGGTGATCGCCGCGTCGCTGTCGCTGGCCGACATTTCGGGCATGAAACGCCTGTGGCTGCAGCGCAAATCCGACTTCGCGCTGGCCATGGCGGCCTTTCTCGGTGTTGCACTGCTCGGCGTGCTGCCGGGCATCGGTCTGGCCGTCGCGCTGTCGATCCTCGACGTGTTCAGCCGGGTCTGGCGTCCATATCAGGCGGTCCTCGGCAAGGTGGAGGGCATTGCCGGGTACCACGACGTCGACGGATACCCGACCGCCGAGCACCTTCCCGGCCTGGTCATCTACCGGTTCAACAGTCCGCTGTTCTTCGCCAATGCCAACACATTCCGCGACCGGGTGCTGGAAATGGCAGCCGCTGAACCGCGGCCCACGTGGATCCTGGTCGCCGCCGAGTCGATCATCGACATCGACACCACAGCGGCCGACATGCTCGAGGACCTCGACCTGAAACTGAACGCCGCCGGCACCAGCCTGGTCTTCGCGGAGATGAGCACCCAGGTCCGGGAGAAGGTCGAGCGCTACGAACTCGACGAGGTGATCACCGCCGAATTCTTCCCGACGATCACCAAGGCGGTGCACGCCTACCAGGAGCAGACCGGCGCCACCTGGACGCCCCGGCCAGGATCTGCGACGGCGTCTGGACCGACGAAGGACGAATAAGGCCGGTCCCCTGAACGGAGACCGGCCTGTACCCGCAAAGACCTACTGCCGGGAGATGGCCACCATCGCGACCTGTTCCGGGTCGATCAGGTGGGAATGGTCGTCGTCGCCGACGTCGATCTGCACGACGTCGATGCGCCCGTTGAACTTGCTGGCGCCGGCGTAGGCGGCGCTGACCGGCATGCCGTAGTCGTTGCCGATGTCGGTGGTCTCGTCGGCGGAGAAGATCAACGGCTGCGTCACGTCCACCCGCCCGGTGCCGACGCTCGACCCCGTCGTAATACAGGGTGACGGTGCCGCCCTTCGCGAGACCGCCGCCGTCGTAGGCGAACTCGGCCCGGACCTGATGGCTGCCGGCGGGCAGCACCTCGGTCGCCTCGGTGACGAATTCCTGCATGCCGAGCAGGTTGTAGACGAACTTGGCCCTGCCGTCGGCGAAGAACAGTGCCCAGCCGCCGAACTTGCCGCCCTGGGCGATGATCACGCCGTTGGTCGGGCCGGTCAGTCGGCGGCGTCGATCGATGCCGTCACCCTGAACGACCGGTTCTTGATGTCCAGGACGCTGCCCTCGCTGAGCCGTTTCATCCCCGGGAACAGCACCTGGGTGGTGCCGGTGATCAACTGCGGCCGGCCGGCGATGGTCGCGTTCAGCCGCTCGAAGCGACGGTCGTCGATCGGCAGCACGTTGTACTTCACCGCCTCGATCAGCCACAACCGTTGCAACTTCGCGAGCCGGTCCGGCTGCTCGGCAGCGAGGTCCCTGGACTGGGACCAGTCGTTGTTGCCGTCGTACAGCTCCCAGACGTCGTCGTCCAGCGCGGGCAGCACCTCGTTCGGCAGCCACGGGGTGCTGTGCCGGGTGACCGCGCTCCAGCCCTTGAAGTAGATGCCGCGGTTGCCGGCCATCTCGAAGTACTGCAGATCGTGCCGTTCCGGCGCGTCCGGATCGTCGAAGCTGTAGACCATGCTGGTGCCCTCGATGGGCGACTGCTGCACACCGTTCACGAAGTCCGGTTCCGGAATGCCCGGCCGCCTCGAGAATCGTTGGTGCAACGTCGATCACATGGCAGAACTGGGACCGGACACCGGTGCCGGTGATCCCGGCGGGCCAGTGCACGATGGTGCCGTTCCGGGTGCCACCCCAATGCGAGGCGACCTGCTTGGTCCACTGGTACGGCGTGCACATCGCCCACGCCCAGCCCACCGAGTAGTGGTTGTAGGACTCGACGGTGCCGAGCTTGTCCTTCACCGAGGCCATGAACTCCGGGCTCTCGATCGCCGACATGCCGTTGAAGTTGGCCATCTCGTTGAACGCACCCTGGATGGTGCCCTCGGCGGACGCGCCGTTGTCGCCGATGATGTAGTAGATCAGCGTGTTCTCGAGTGCCCCAATGGTTTCCAGGGTGTCGATGATCCGGCCGACGTGGAAGTCGGTGTGTTCGAGGAACCCGGCGTAGATCTCCATCTGCCGCTCCAGCACCGGCTTCAACGTCTCGTCCATCTCGTCCCAGGACGAAATGGCCGACGGGCGCGGCGGTCAACTCGGCGTCCTGCGGCACCACGCCGAGTGCCTTCTGCTGGGCGAAGATCTTCTCCCGCTGCGCATCCCAGCCGCCGGCGAACTGGCCGGCGTACTTGTCCGCCCACTCCAGCGGCACCTGGTGCGGGGCGTGGGTGGCGCCCGGCGCGAAGTAGGCGAAGAACGGCTTGTCCGGGGCCAGCGCCTTCTGGGTGCGGATCCAGTCGATGCAGTGGTCGGTCAGGTCGTCGGTGAGGTGATAACCCTCCTCCGGGGTCTTCTCCGGTTCCACCGGGTTGGTGCCCTCGTACAGCGACGGGTAGTACTGGTTGTTCTCGCCGCCGATGAAGCCGTAGAAGTATTCGAACCCGCCGCCGCCGGACGGCCAGGCGTCGAACGGGCCGACCGGGGACGTCTGCCACGGCGGCACCTCGTGGCACTTGCCGAACTGCGCGGTCGAGTACCCGTTGAGCTTCAACGTGGTGGCCAGCGCCGCCTTGGTGTTCGGCCGGATGGCGTTGGAGCCGGGGGCGGACGTCGCGATCTCGGTGATCCCGCCCATGCCGACCGAGTGGTGGTTCCGGCCGCTGAGCAGCGCGGCCCGGGTCGGCGCGCACAACGCCGTCGTGTGGAACCGGTTGTAGGTCAACCCGTTGCCCTGCAATCGTTCCGCGGTCGGCATCTTCGCCGGTCCGCCGAACACGCTGCCCGCGCCGTAACCGACGTCGTCGAGCAGCACGATCAGCACGTTCGGTGCGCCCTCGGGCGGCAGCAGCGGCTCGATCGGCGGAAACGTGGTGTCCGGATCCTTGGCGTCGTACGTCACCAGACCGAGATGTTGCCGGTCCGGGATCGGCAAACTCCCTCGATGCGCGCCCAACCGATCCACCATGAGTGTTCCCTTCCTCGCGGATGCTTCCGTGGCCGATTCTGCCGGTCAGGGCAGCACGCTGGAACCACCCCACTCGGGTGGCAAATCGACGCCCGTTCGCGCCCGTGACCGGGCTGCGGCGACCAAGCACCACCGAAAAGGAGACCTTCACCGCTGCCCGATCCGTCTAGCGCGGTCCTTGCCGGGATGCTTTGGATCCGCGGAAATGGGTGCGCCAAACCGGTCGCCGCAAAGGATGTAACAGCCTGTATTGAATACATTCACTGATTCGTGGGGGCGGAGTCAAATGGCCCGATTCTGCGGGAAGGACGACTCGACTGCATTTCGCGAACGACACTTTCGGGAATCGTTCGGTGGCACCCTCATCAGGCCAGATCCGCCACTATTGTTTCGTGGCAAGGCGAAGCCCCGCCCAGTCAATGTGGAAATTCGATACACCAATGTAGAAACTTGGGGCCCATGACCGTCCGCTGCGCACGAACCACCGCCTATTCTTTATCTGTATCGCCGCGCTCGCCACCAGCGGCTGCACGGGCGGATTTGAACTTGTCTCCGCAGATGTGCCGGCCACCACTGTCACCATCGGCGATGCCACGGCACCACCGGCCGCAATTTCCAGCCCCGCCGAAACCTCGATCCGCGCTGCCGTCCCGTCGCCCGTCCCCGTCCCGACGACGGCATCGGCCACCTTCGATGCGCTGACGGCTGGGCGGAGCGCCGAGGGCGCCGTTCCACTCGGGGCCACCCTGACGTTCTACGACCGCAATGCGGTAGGCGACAAGGGCGCCGTCACGGTGCTGGGTGTCAAGGACTGGGACGGGACCGGACCCGGTGACGACAGCGGCGTTGCCATTGAGGGTGAGCTCACCCTCGCGCCGCAACTGGGATCCCGTCACTTGGACCGCGGCCAGCACCGCCGCCAGGACAACGGCCGCGGTGCCCTGCATGTCGTCGTTGAACGTGCAGACCTGGTCGGCGTACTTGTTCAGGATGCGCCGGGTGTTCGTGGCACCGAAGTCCTCCCAGTGCAGCATCGCGTCCGGGAACAGCTTGTGCTGACGGCGGTGACGTAGGCGTCGATCAGGTCGTCGTACCACTGGTCCCGGATCCTGGCATGCCGTGCGCCCAGGTACCTGTCGTCATTGAGCAATTTCAGATTGTCGGTGCCCATGTCCAGTACCACCGGCAGCACCCGGCGCGGGTGGATGCCCGCGGCCGCCGTGTAGACCGCGAGCTTGCCGATGGAGATCTCGATGCCGCCGACGCCCTGATCGCCGATGCCCAGAATGCCCTCGGAGTCGGTGGCCACCAACAGGTCCACATCGTTCGGACCGAGACCGGTGTTCCGCAACGCGGTTTCAACGTCCTCCGGGTGGTCGACCGACAGGTACACACCACGGGTGCGGCGGAACTCCTGGCTGAACCGCTCGATCGCCAGTCCCACCGTCGGGGTGTACACCACCGGCAGCATCTCGGAGATGTGCTCGGTGAGCAAGTCGGTAGAAGAGCACCTCGTTGCGATCGCGAAGGTTCGCCAGGTACACCCACTTCCGCAGATCGTTGGCCTGTTCCAGGTACTGGGCGTAGACCCGGCGCATCTGGCCCTCCAAGGTGGTCACCCCGGTCGGAAGGAGACCGGTCAGCCCCAGCGCCGACCCGCTCGGACAGGGTGAACGCGGTACCGCGATTGATGGTGGGCGAGGACAGCACCGCGCTGCCGCGGGCGTGGATCTTGGCGACGGCCCCGTCGGCGCCGATCCGTAGTTCACAGGATCCGGGTGTCATCTCTGTTCCTCTCTGGTGCGCGAGCTCTGCTAGTCGGACCCGACGAAGGCGGGGCCCGCCAATCGACACAGCAGATCCGGCCGCGTTCAGTGGACCGGATCCTCGTCCATGCCATCCGCCCGACTGCGGTTCTTCTCGGCCAGCGGCCGGTTCGCGATCACCGGGAACTTGCCCGGTGAACCCGGACCGCTCCTCGGCGATCGAGGTGATCCGTGCCCGGCAAAGGAACCACCCCAGGATCAGCAGCGGAACGATGATGGCGATCGAGCCGACGGTCCAGGTACCGACCGGGTAGTCGAAGCCGACCAGCACCAGCACGCCGGCCAGGAAGACCAGCACCAGGTAGCCGGTGTAGGGGGCGCCGAACATCCGGAACGACGGTCGCTGCAGCAGGCCCTTTTTCGCCCAGGACAACAGCTTGAGCTGGCACAGACACGATCGTGGCCCAGCTGCCCAAGATGCCCAGGCACGCCACGTTCAACACGATCTCGAAGGCCTCCTCGGGCACCACCGCGTTCAGGCCGACGCCCAGCAGGGTGACGACGGCGGTCAGCGCGATACCGCCGTAAGGGACACCGGCCTTGTTCATCCGGCCGGCGAACTTCGGCGCCGAGCCGGCCATCGACATCGAGTGCAGAATGCGGCCGGTGGAGTACAGGCCGGCGTTCAACGAGGAGAGCGCCGCCGTCAGCACCACCATGTTCATGATCGCGTCGGCGCCGTCGAACCCGATGGAGCCGAAGAACGTCACGAATGGGCTGACCCCGGCCTGATAGGCGGAGTACGGCAGCAGCAGGCTCAGCAGCAGCACCGACCCGACATAGAACACCAGGATGCGGACGACGACCGTGTTGATGGCCTTGGGGATCACCTTCTCGGGGTTCTGCGCCTCACCGGAGGTGGTGCCGATCAATTCGACACCGGCGTAGGCGAAGACAACACCCTGGATGACGACGATGGCCGGCAGCAGGCCGTTGGGCAGCCAGCCGCCGTTGTCGGCGATCAGGCTGAAACCGACCTCCTGCCCGGCGACCGGGGTCCCGAAGATGACGAAGTAAGTGCCCAGCAGCAGGAAGCTCACCAGCGCGATCACCTTGATCAGGGCGAACCAGAACTCCATCTCTCCGAACACCTTGACCGACACCAGGTTCAGCCCCAGCACCAGCACCAGCGCGGACAGGGCGAACACCCATTGCGGCACCTGCGCCAACGGCTCCCAGTACTTCTTGAAGAAGTTCATATAGAGCGCCACCGCGGTCACGTCGACGATCGAAGTCATCGCCCAGTTCAGCCAGTACAGCCAGCCGGCCGTGAAGGCCGCCTTCTCGCCGAAGAACTCCCGGGCATAGGAGACGAACGAACCCGACGACGGACGGTGCATCACCAATTCGCCCAGAGCCCGGAGCACCAGGAAGGCAAAGAAACCGCAGAAGGCGTAGGCGAAGACGAGGATCGGTCCGGCCGAGGCCAGCCGGCCGCCGGCGCCCAGGAACAGTCCGGTGCCGATCGCACCGCCGATCGCGATCATTTGGATCTGCCGAGGCTTGAGCCCCTTGTGATAGCCCTGCTCTTCCTCCGAGAACAGTTCCTGCAGATGGGATTCGGTCTCCTCCGCGCTGGGGTGCTGGTAGTGGTGAGGAGCGGGTTCTCGAGTCGGGTCGCTCGGTTTCAGCGTCATCTGGACACCTTTGTCTAGAGGCCCGCGAAAGAGCGGGAACGTGCCGTGTGGCCGGACAGGAAGGGACTTGCACGAGAAAGGAAACGTGCAGAAATCAGGAGAACGAGAAATCAGGAGAAAAGCCCGGGAACGATCTCGACGGTGCCGACCGGTCGGCCGCCGCCCAGGACGGTGCCGACCGCCAATTCGTTCAGCAGGTCGCGGGCTGGGACCGCTGCGGGCGCCGAGTCCGCGCGACCGCAGTGCGCCGACCAGCAGCGGCATCCTGGCCCGATCGCTGCCGTCGGCGATCTTCAGGGCGACCGTGCGCCCGTCGGGCAGTGCGGCGCAGTGCACGCCGTCGGCGCCGCCCTTGACCAGCAGGCCGTCGACGGCCTGCATCAGGCGGGTGTCGTCCACCCCGGTGCCGCCGACCATCGCCGGGTACTGCCGCATGGCATCGGCGACCAGGCGTTCCGCGGAACCGCTGTGCGCAGCGGTCAGCGCGCCGAAGGCACGGGCCAAGGCCGGCAACGAGGTCGCGTAGACGGGTGCGCCGCACCCATCGACGGCGACTGCGGCGGGCACCTCGCCGGTTGCCGACTCCAGGACCGCGCGGATCCGTTGCTGCAGTGGATGATCGACGTCGAGATAGCCCGCCGACGGCCAGGCCTGGGTCCGGCAGGTGGCCAGCATGGCCGCGTGCTTGCCCGAACAGTTCATGTAAACCCGCCGTGGTGCGCCGGACCCGCGGATCACCGATCGATACGCAGCCGGATCAGCGGGCAACGCCGCCGGGCAGCCGAGATCGTCCTCGGTGAAACCAGTTCGTTCGAGAATGCGCAAGGTGCGATGCACGTGCTCGGGTTCACCGGAGTGGGACGCGGCCGCCAGCGCCAGGTCCGCCCCGGCCAGCGGTGCGTTGAGCTCCAGCATCGCGACCGCCTGAAACGGCTTGGCGCACGACCGGTGAAACACCGGGCGATCGACGTCACCGCGCTGGAAAAGCACGGAGCCGTCCCGGTCGAGAATCACCAGCGATCCACAGTGTGAGTTCTCGTGCGTGCCGGATCGGTAGGTGCGGACCAGCTCAACTGGCTGCCGATCGGCCATCAGTTGCTGGATGGCCGCACTCGACGCCGACGGTCGAACACCAGACGCCGCATGGGCTTGTCGTCATGCCCTGCTGCCGTTGACGATCGCCGCGGGTGAGAGCAGCTCGTCGATCTGCGCCCTGGTGAGCAGGCCGCGGTACTCGACGATCTCAGCGACTCCACGACCGCTGAGCAGCGCCTCCTGCGCGACGTCGGTCGCGTTCTCGTATCCGATGCGGGGGCTGAGGGCGGTGACCAGACCGATGGAGTTCGCGACCCGCTCGCGGAGCAGTTCGCGGTTGGCGGTGATGCCGTCGATGCACCGTTCGGCCAGCACAGTCGCGGCCGCCGCCAGGTGATCAAGGCTGGCGAACAACGAGTGCGCGATGATCGGCTCGAAGGCGTTGAGCTGCAACTGCCCGCCCTCGGCGGCCATGGTCACGGTGACGTCATTGCCGATCACCTCGTAGGCGACCTGGTTGACCACCTCCGGAATGACCGGATTGACCTTGCCCGGCATGATGCTGGACCCGGCCTGCCGGGCCGGCAGGTTGATCTCGTTGAACCCGGCGCGCGGACCGGACGACAGCAGTCGCAGGTCGTTGCAGGTCTTGGACAGCTTCACGGCAACCCGCTTGAGCACCCCGGACAGCTGCACGAAGACCCCGACATCGGAGGTCGCCTCGACCAGGTCCAGCGCCGATACCAGAGTGGGGATGCCGGTGATCTCCCGCAGGTTCGCGATCGCCTGCGCCCGGTACTCGGGGTGCGCGTTCAGCTCGGTGCCGATCGCGGTGCCGCCCAGGTTCAACTCGTGCAGCAGCAGCCGGGCCTCCCGGAGCCGGGCCCGGTCCTCGTCCAGGGTGATGCCGTAGGCGGCGAACTCCTGGCCGAGGGTCATCGGGACGGCGTCCTGCAACTGGGTGCGACCCATTTTGATGACGTCGGCGAACTCGGCGGCCTTGCGGAGGAACGATGCGTGCAGTGTTTCCAGGGCGGCGTCGAGCTTGACGATGTAGGCATCGAGGGCGAGGTTGACCGCCGTCGGGTACACGTCATTGGTGCTCTGGCCGAGGTTGACGTCCTGCAGCGGATGCAGGTGCTGGTACTCGCCGCGCTGGTGCCCGAGGTGTTCCAGGGCGCGATTGGCGATGACCTCATTGGCGTTCATGTTGGTGGAGGTGCCGGCGCCGCCCTGGATCATGTCGACGATGAATTGGTCATCCAACTGGCCGGCGCGAATGTCGTTGGTGGCGGCGATGATCGCGTCAGCCTTGGTTTCCTCGAGCGCGCCGATGTCACGATTGGCTTGGGCGGCAGCCTGTTTCACAGCGGCCAACGCGGTGATGAAAAGCGGATACATCTTCAGCGTGATTCCGGTGATCGGGAAATTCTCGGCTGCCCGGACCGTGTGCACACCGTAGTAGGCGGCCTGCGGCACTTCCAGGTCGCCGAGCAGATCATGTTCCGTGCGGGTCGTCGCAGCGGTGTGATCGACGGCGGTGGGATCGACGGCGGTGGGATCGACGGCGGTGGGATCGGTGACGGTCATGGAGCCTTTCTCGTTGGCGGAGTGCGGATGCTCGGTGAACCGATCACCCTTGATCGCGGGTCGGACAACGGCTGTCCTCTGCCCTGTCTTGCTGCCTTGCTGTCCGGCTGTCGGACAGGTTGGACCTTAGAGAAACGTGTGGGGGGTGTCAATGGCGCAGTGATCGGGGTCACTGGACGCCGGACGGCTGGGCGCCGGCGGCGCTCACCTTTGACGCCCCCAGACGGCACGGTCTACCGTCGATGACATGAGCTGGTCTGACAGCTGGACAGCTGGACAGCCGGAATTCACTCGGCTGAGTGCCTCCGAAGCGGTCCTTGCCGACCTCCGCGCCGCGATCGAGAAGGGCGAGCTCGAGGTGGGCGCCAAGTTGCCCTCGGAAGCAGCGATGGCCGCCCGCTACCGGGTGAGTCGCTCAGTGGTGCGGGAAGCCCTGCGCTCCTGCGAGACCCTTGGCCTCACCAAGACCCAGACGGGCCGCGGAACCTTCGTCATCGCCGACCGAGTCGCCTCCAACCTCACCATGGGTGAGTACTCCAGCCGCGACCTCGACGAGGCCCGTCCGTTCATCGAGGTCCCGGCCGCCGGCCTCGCTGCGGCGCGCCGGACACCGGAGCAATGCGCGGACCTGCAGCAACTGATCGACGTCATGACGACGACGAAGGAATCCGCCGCGCTCGCGTCGATGGATGCCGACTTTCATGCCGCCGTCGCAGCGGCGAGCGGCAACATGCTCTTCGTCACCGTGCTGGCCCAGATTCGGGGGGCACTGGCTCGGCAATCGGAGACCCTGACGGTCATCGCCCACCGCCGGGACGATTCGAACCACGAGCATCAGGCCATCCTCGATGCCATCGTCGACGGGTCCGTCGATCGCGCGAGAGCCATGATGGCCGCGCATCTGGATGCCGTCGCGGCCTCCGTCAGCGGACTGATGAACGTGTCCCCGAGGCCCTCGGGCGATACCTCGGGGTAGGGCCGTTCGGCTGTCAGGATCCTGCCAGCACGGAGCGCAGCCGGTTCGCAAATTCTTCCGGGTTTTCGACGAACCCGATGTGCCCGCCGGGGAACATCGATGGCTCGATTCCGAGCTCCTGCGCCAGGGCGCTCGACGTGAGATCGCAGACCTGGCCTGTCGAATCCTCACCGATGCCGACGACGATGCGGTCCGCCGTCGAGCGCAGCAGGGGGATGTCCGGTTGCCACAGTGTGGTCGGACGCAGTTCGTGGGTGAAGAAATGCCGCTCGTCGGCGACCTCCTGCGGGTCTCGTTCGGTCGGCCCGGTCGCTCCGGGCGGGCCGCCGGCGGCTCCGTCATCGTCGGGCATATCGAGGTTGGCCTCGGCGAAGAAGATCGCCCACGCTGCGGCCGGGCCGTCGGAGAGATAGGTGGCGATCATCCGATCGGTTGCTGCGCGGCGGTGCTCACGGTCGTCGAGCAACTCCTCCAGCGGGGGCTCATGGGCAATGATCCTGCTGACCTGGTCGGAATGTGCCTGCAGCAGTGCAAGCGCGGTGACGGCGCCGCCACTGGAGCCCATGACGACGGCCGGCCCGGCATCGATGTGCCGCAGGATCCGGGACAGATCGTCGGCCCGCAGTTCGGGGGTGGAGTCCTGGTCGAGGTCGTCGACCGGGCTGCGGCCGACGCCGCGCGGGTCGGTGGTGAGCACGGTGTGCTCGGTGGCCAGCAGGTCGGCCAGCGGCGCGAAGGCCGGGGCACCCATGGGCGCACCGACCAGCGCGATCAGCGGGCCGGTGCCGCGGACCTCGTAGTACAGCCGAGCGCCGGGCACCCCCAGCGATCCCGAGGTGATGGAAGGGGTCGAGGCGGTCATCTGAGTCCTCCTGATTGGCGGCAGTCCCGGTCGGAGTGCGGACTCCCGCTGGTCGTCAGACTCATCGAAGTACCGAAGGCCAGGTAGACCCTGCTCAGGACAGGCACAGCCCCGGCGACACCTCGGCGGCCGAGGCAGGCGCCGCTCCGTCGGCGGCGCAGCCGACGACGGCATACCGGTCACCGCCCCAGGTGTAGAGCATCCAAACCGCGGCTCCGTCGCCCTGGTCCTGCACGGCGATGCCGAGCTCGCCGTCGAGATCGACGACGGCCGCCCGTTCGGTGGCGGAGGGAAAGGCGTCATCCCCGGACACGTCCCGCCAGGCGCCGCTGTCGGTCAGCTCGAAGGCGGACAGGATGGCCCGGCCGTCGCTTTGCCGGCCCTGCACAACACATTTGCCCTGCGCACAGGCCAGCACTCCCCCATCGGGCGCGGGGAAGGCCGCACCGTAGGGCACACCGATGACGCCGCTGACCTGACCGTCACCGGCGACCGACAACAGGATCGCTCGACCTGACCCCGTGCCGACCAGGGCTGCCGACAGGTCGCCCGTGACGCCCCGGTGGGTGGCGAGCACGGTGCAGCCATCGCAGTTCGCGAGCGAGACATTCAGCCCCTCGCCGGGTGGGGCGGCCGGTTCGGCAGCAGCCGCGGCAGGTGGCGTGGTGGCGTCGGCGGGCTGTTCTTGTTCGGTGGTGACCGGCTCGGCCGCGGCTTCTTCGGTTGCGCTCTCTCCGGTAGGTCCGGCCGCTTCCGATGAGTCCGCCGGCGGGACCGCTGGGGCGGCCGTCTCGACGGGTGCGCTCGCCGGTGCGCTGGTCGGGCCGACCGCGTCCGTCGGGACAAGGTCGGGCACCGTCACGATCACCGTCGGACCGGCGACCTTCGACGTCGGTGGAACTGCGACAACCGTTGCCGATGATGGTGTTTCAGAGCTGGACAACGACCCGGTCGCGCAGCCGGACAACATCAGCAGAGCTCCGACCAGACCCGCCGCCCATCGTGCCGCCGACAAACCCGCTGCCGACTGACCTGATGCCGACTGAACTGCTGTCGACAGATGTGCTGCCGACAGCCGCGCGGACTGTGACGGTCTGGACGGCAATCTCATGCGCGTCCCCGGGCGGCCAACGCGTCCTGCGCCGCCTGCAGGAACGCGTCGAACCCGGCTGGATCGGCCAGCGCGTCCCGGGAGACCGCCTGCTCGACCGGTGAGCCGGCAAGGATCCGCTTGACCGGCACCTCGCACTTCTTCCCGTTCAACGTCCTTGGCACGGCGGGCACCTCGATCACCAACCCAGGAACATGGCGCGGGGACAGTTCCCGGCGGATGAGCGTCCGAAGCGCCTTCGAGACCGCTTCGGTATCAACACTTTCGGCAGCAGGCTCGAGAACGATGAACAACAACAGATCCCCCTCGCCCGACGCCGACGAGGTGTCAACCACCAGCGAGTCGGCCACCTCGGGCACCGATTCGACGACCCGGTAGAACTCGGCGGTGCCCATCCGAACTCCGCCGCGGTTCAGCGTGGCATCGGAGCGACCCTCGATGACACAGGATCCGCGGGAGGTGATGCGAATCCAGTCGCCGTGCCGCCAGATTCCCGGGTAGTCCGCGAAATACGAGTCGTGCAAACGCTTCCCGTCGTCGTCACCCCAGAAGAACACGGGCATCGACGGCATCGGCGCGGTGATCACCAGCTCGCCGACCTCATCGAGCAGCGATTCACCGGTCGGCGAATACGCCTCCACCTTGGCACCCAGTGCGCGGCAGGAGATCTCGCCCATCCATACCGGGACGTTCGGTGCACCGCCGACAATTCCCGTGCAGATGTCGGTGCCGCCGGAGAACGACGCGATCTGGATCTCGCCACCGACCTGGTCGTGAATCCACCGAAAACCGCTGGCGGCCAACGGTGATCCCGTCGAGCCGATCGCACCGATGGCCGTCAGGTCCAGTTCCGTGGACGGCGTCAGCCCGGCCTTCTCGCAGGCCGCGACGTACGGGGCCGACATGCCGAAGAGGCTGACCCGGTGCCGCTCGGCGAGGTGCCAGAGCGTCATCAGGTCGGGGTGACCAGGGCTGCCGTCATAGATCACCACCGTGGCCCCGACCAGCAGGCCGCCGATCAGGAAGTTCCACATCATCCAGCCGGTGGTGGTGAACCACAGGAAGCGATCACCCGGGCCGAGGTCCCAGTGCAGGCGCAGGGATTTCAGATGCTCGAGCAGAATCCCGCCGACCGACTGGACGATCGGCTTGGGTAGCCCGGTGGTGCCCGAGGAGTAGAGCACCCACAGCGGCGCGGAGAACGGAACCGGGGTGAAGACCGGCTCGGCCGGCGTGGACGTGAGTTGTTCCCAGGTCAGCATTCCTGCGGGTGCCGCGGTGCCGATCGCCGGAATGTGCACGGCCCCGGCCAGCGATGGCAAGGCGTCGCGGATCTTCTGGACCGTGTCGGCAACCGGGAACTCACGACCGCCGTACCGGTAGCCGTCGACGGCGAGCAGCACCGTCGGGGAGATCTGGGTGAACCGGTCGATGACGGATGGCGCACCGAAATCCGGGGAACACGAACTCCACACCGCACCCAGCGCGGCCGTGGCCAGGAAGCCGACCAGCGCCTGCAGCGAGTTCGGCACCAGGGCGACCACCCGATCACCGGACCCGACGCCGAGGTCTCGCAGACCCGCCTGCGCCGCGCCGACCTGCGCGGTGAGTTCCGCCAGCGTGACCAGCTGTTCGCCGCCGTCCTCCGTCGCCACGATGACCGCGGGGTCCGCATCGACTCCGCGCCCGAGGCTGGCCAGCGCGTGTTCGGCGTAGTTCAAAGTTCCACCGGGGAACCAGTCCGCGCCGGGCATCACCGCGGCCGGCAGCACGTCGGTCGGCTGCTGATGCCAGCGGACGTTGAAGTAGTCGGCGATCGCGGACCAGAATCCCGACAGATCCTGGGTGGAGAACTCCCACAGTGCGTCGTAGTCGGGGAACGCCCGACCGGTGCGGTCGGCGACGAAGGCAGTGAAATCGGTGATCGCCGCGCGCGCGACCCGCTGCGGGGTCGGCGTCCACAGCACCTCGGGAACGACATCGGACCGGCTCATGTGACTTTCCTACACCGTGCAGACGGACCTATTCGCGCCCGACCCGCAGGCAACGGTGTTGTCGGCGCGGTCGGATCAAGCAGTCGGCCATTCATTCGGCAGCGGGCGATAGGGTCGATGGCGCTCGACGGGCCAGGGTGGTCCCACAGCTGATCCGCGAGATCCGTCGCCGATCGGCAGAGCCCAGGAGGTCTTTCATGACGGTGCGCACCCGGACCGCGCTGGACACGCTGCCCGCCTACGCGCCCGGCCGGAACGTCCCCGGCGCGATCAAGCTGGCCTCCAACGAACTGTCGTTCCCCACCCTGCCGTCGATCGCCGCCGCCATCGCGGACGCCGTCGTGCATGAGTCGACCGGTATCAACAGGTACCCGGACAACGGCGCCCAGACCCTGGTCGCCGCCCTCGCGCAGCACACCGGCGCCCCCGAATCGCATGTCATTGCGGGCAACGGGTCGGTCGCGTTGTGCCAACAGTTGGTGCAGGCCGTCGCCGGCGAGGGTGACGAGGTGCTGTTCGGCTGGCGCTCCTTCGAGGCGTATCCGATCGTCACGCAGATCACCGGCGCCACCCCGGTCAAGGTCCCGGTCACTTCCGAGCACGAGTTGGACCTCACTGCGCTGGCGGCCGCGATCACGCCCGCCACCCGGTTGATCTTCGTCTGCACGCCCAACAACCCGACCGGAACTGCGGTGCGGCGGGCGGATCTGGTCAGCTTCCTGGACGCCGTCCCGGACGACGTGCTGGTCGTCATCGACGAGGCGTACCGCGATTTCGACGTTGCCCCGGACTCGCCGGACGGTCTCGAATTCGCCCTGACCAGGGCGAATGTGCTGACGCTGCGGACGATGTCGAAGGCCTACGGGCTGGCCGGGCTGCGCGTTGGATTTGCCGTCGGCGACCCGCACGTGATCACCGCGCTCCGCAAGGTCGCGATTCCCTTCGCGCTGAGCTCCGTCGCGCAGGCCGCTGGTTTGGCCGCGCTGGAGGTCAAGGACGAACTGGCCCCGCGCTGGCAACAGGTGATCGACGAGCGGGATCGGGTCACCGCGGAGTTGCGGGACTTCGGGTTCGAGGTCCCGACGTCGCAGGCGAACTTCATCTGGCTGCCGCTCCGGGAACGGGCCGGCGACTTCGCGTCGCATTGCGAGACGTCCGCGAAGGTGATCGTCCGGGCGTTTCCGGACGCCGCGGGCGGGGTCCGAGTGACGATTGGTTCCCCCGCCGAGAACGACGCCTTCCTGGGCGCGGCCGCGACCTTCCCCACCTGAGGAACACCGCCGCCCTTGGTGATCAACGGCTCGGGCCCTTTGATGTTGCGGCACAACGTCACAGGGCCACTGTCGTTGATCAGCGCCAGTCGCGGTGTCGGGGCCGGCCGAGTCGCGGACAGCGCCGCTGTCGGTGCCGCACTTCACACTGGAACCCGTGTGGGTACTGCACGTCGACATGGACCAGTTCATCGCTGCCGTCGAACTACTCCGGCATCCCGAGCTGGCCGGCCTGCCGGTGGTGGTGGGCGGCGCCGGCGACCCGACGCAGCGGTCGGTGGTCGCGACCGCGTCCTACGCGGCCCGGGAATTCGGCGTGCATTCCGGCATGCCGATGCGCACCGCGCTGAAGAAATGCCCGGACGCGATCTTCCTGCCGGCCGACAACCCGGCCTACGAGGCGGCATCGGCCCAGGTCCAGGAGGTGCTCCGGTCGTTCGATGTGGTCGTCGAGGTGCTGGGCTGGGACGAGGCGTTTCTCGGCGCGGACACGGCCGACCCCGAGCTGCTGGCGCGGGAGATCCAGGCCGCCGTGCTGGCCGAGACACACCTGCACTGCTCGATCGGGATCGGCGACAACACCCTCCGGGCCAAAATGGCCACCGAGTTCGGCAAACCGGCCGGCATGTTCCGGCTCACGGCGGGCAACTGGGAGTCCGTCATGTTCGACCGGCCGACCCGCGCGCTGTGGGGCATCGGCGCGAAAACCGCCCGCAAGCTCGACGAACTGGGCCTGCGCACCGTTGGCGAGCTGGCCGCGGCCGATCCCGCCGTCGTGGCCGCCCGACTGGGCCCCAGCATCGGCCCCTGGATGGTGCAGTTGGCGCTCGGCAACGGCCGGCGCACCGTCATCGGAACCCCGTGGGTGCCGCGGTCCCACAGCCGGGAGACCACCTACCAGCAGAACCTGGTGGACTGGGCGGACGTGCGTCGCGAGCTCGTTGGGCTCACCGAGCGGGTGTACCGGGACGTGCTGGCCGACGGGCGGCCAGTCGGCCGGGTGGCCGTCAAGGTGCGGTTCGCCCCGTTCTTCACCTCGACCCGGAGCAAGACGCTGAAGGCGCCGACCGTCGATCCCGTCGCGCTGGAGCAGGCGGCGCTCGACGTGCTGGAGCGCTTCGACCACCACCGCGAGGTGCGGCTGCTGGGTGTCCGGGCGGAGTTTGCCGAGGGTTGAGCGTCTCGTCCATCGCCTCCCCGGGCCGTCAGACCATCAGCAGTCGCCACAGCGCGATCAGCCCCAGCACCACGATGCACGCGCGCAGCGCCACCGGGGACAGCCGCCGCCCGTAGTGCGCACCGACGAAGCCACCGATCAGGGATCCAGCCGCGATGAGACCCGCTGCGGCCCAATTGATCCGGTCCGAAGCCACCAGAATGTAGGCCGTCGCGGCCACCGTGTTGACGACCAGGGTCAGCAGGTTCTTCGCGCCGTTCATCCGCTGCATGGTCTCCGGCAGGATCGCGCCCATCGCACCGACCAGCAGAATGCCCTGCGCGGCCGCGAAGTAGCCGCCGTAGATCCCGATCAGGAACGTGCTGACGATGAGCACCACGAACCTGGCCGGCCCGACGACGGCCTGATCGCGTGCGCCGTTCGCCACCCTCCGCCAACTTCGCGCCGATGGGGAAGATCTAGCCCTCCGCGCCCACGCCGGCAACGTCCTCTTTCGCGGCGAGATCATCAATACCGATCCCGGCCCGCTCTTCTATCCGATCATGCTCGCTATCCGTACCACGCCGCTCACCGCGTTCGGCCTCATCACTGCATTAATTGCGCTCGCCCTCCCAACCAACCCGATCCTCAAGCGACTCATCTGGCACCTTCTCACGTTCGCCGCGCTGTACACCATCACCATCACCATCGCTGACAAGAAGCTCGATCGCTACGCCCTTCCAACCATGGGCGCCCTCAACCTGATCGCCGTCCTCGGATTCGTCGCGCTCGGCCAATGGTTCCTGGCCCGCGACGACCACAAACCCACGCGAGTCGCCAGGTATGGACTCGCCTCAGCTGTCGTCCTGTTTCTCATCCTCCAGATAGGCACGGCCCGGAACGCCGCACCTTACTACGGCGATTACATTTCGCCGCTCATGGGCAGTCGCCAGAATGTCCTGGCTCGCTACTCTCTCTTCAACGGAGAAGGCGGACGAGCGATAGCCGAAGCCCTCGCGGACCACCCCGAAATGGAAGCCGATGGCGTCGCCGGCACTAACTGGCCCCGATCTACCGATTTCTACCTTCCCTGGCGCCTGAACGGGCTAAATCGCTCCGATTCCCCCGCCGGCATCACCTCGTTCTTCAACCAGCGCTACCTGATCCTGACTCAGCCCGAGATCGCCCGTCAGCTCTACCCACCTCGTATCCTCGACTGGTTGGCCACCCTCGAACCAGTTGTCACGGTCGAGGACCAGGGCCAACCGATTGCCTGGATTTACGACCTTCAGACTGTCACGGTCCCGCCTTACGCACTCAACCCCGAGTGGCCAGCCTATGTCTGGGACAACGGGATCCAGCTCCTGACCGCCGCTGCACCGGAAGAGACCCAATCCGGCACTCGTATCCACCTCCAGACCCTTTGGCAATCTCCTCAAGCCAGATCAAATCAGCTACCGCCGCGATCGACCTGATCAACCCCAATGGTGAGATGGTCGCGTCTACCGAAACCCAAATCGCGACCAGCCAGGGCGCAATCCGCATCGTGATTCCCCTGGATGTACCCGCCGATCTCCCACCCGGGGATTACACGCTCCAACTCACCTTGCGGAACCAAACTGGCGGCGATCCACTCCCGGCAACCAACCTGCATACCGGCGAGCCTGCGCCATCCCCAGTCACGATCGCAACCCTGACCATCGCCCCTACCGCCAGAGGAAGCACCTGAGGCCCATGTCGATTCCCCAGAAACCTGATAGCTCCGCACCCATGCCCAGCGCTTCCGCCATTACTGTTCTGATATTCACACGAAGGGGGGGTCTGCGCAGGCATGCGCAATCCCTGCCCCACCGGACCGTGATATGGTCCGAATTATCGATGGCATCCACTATTCTGGCGTAAACATCGTGTCATTGGAGACTGATGTCCCAAAGTATTTCTCGCTCGAAACAGATTTGGTGGATTGTCCTATGCCAGTCACTCAGGTCTTCCGTAACCCGAGATGGCAAAGAGTTGGGCAATACATTTTCCTCTCTTTCGCCCTCGCCACTATCCTGCTCATCCCCCGTCTCAAAGATCTGGACGCCCTCGTCACCCCAGACGAGCCCCGTTGGGTGTCCCGATCCGCCAATCACGGGTACGCTGTCGAAAACCACGACTTTGCCAATACGTACCTCACACCCCATCCAGGAGTGCCCATCGCCTGGCTCGGCGCCATCGCCCTTTGGAGAGATGGATACGACCTGAAGCTCGCGACTGACCAAAGTCGTGAATCCCGGCAATCTGCGCCAACAACTTCTGAATGAAGACGAGTTCGCGATCGATCTACTGGTCGATATGCGCCGCAACGTCATCATCGCCAACGTCATTCTGTACCTGGCACTTTTTGGCTTGTTGGCGATCCTCGTTGGGCCATGGGTCAGTTTTGGCGCGGTCGCGTTCCTCGGCCTCGATCCCATGCAAATCGGCTTCACCCGCCTCCTGCACATGGATGGAATGTCCACCATTTGCCTCATGTGCGCGATCGTCGGATGGTCTGCCTGGCTTGTGCACAAGTCAAAGGGCGCACTTGTGATTTCCGCGATCATCGGAGGCGTCGGCATCGCCACACGATCGGTCGATGTCGTCGTTATCGGCATTCTTGCAACGATCGTGGTCGTCGATGCCCTGCTGGTTCAGCGCGGATCAATTGGACGGGCCATCCGGCAAAGCTGTTCCCGCATCATCCCCCTGGTGATTTGGACGCTGCTGTCCCTACTCACAATTTTCGCGATCTGGCCTGCGCTTTGGGTCGCTCCTGTAGGCACGCTCCGTCGCCTGCGGTCAGATACGGAAGCGCTGGCCCTCGTCAATCACGCGGCCAGCATGCTCTATCGAGGCGAATCTATCAGGCGCGATCCGGGCTGGCTCTTTTACCCGATCATGCTCGCCATCCGCACCAATCCGCTCACGGTTCTCGGATTGATCCTTGCCTTGTCTATGTTGATCATCCCCTCCTCGAACGGGAACCCGCTGAACAAACGGCTGGTTGTCCATCTGACAACCTTTGCCATCACGTACATGGTTCTGCTTGGCCTTGCCGACAAGAAATTGGATCGATACGCGTTACCTATCCTCGCATCCATGAATCTGATCGCCATGCTCGGTGCAATTGCCTTCATTTGCTGGGCCAGTCGATTCCTGACCCGCATCAACCCGGTTCTGACAAGATCGATTCCGCTCGCAGTCGTCGCGATCATGCTGCTTGGCCAATCAGGAATTGCTGCACGCCAGGCTCCGTACTACGAGAATTACGTCTCTCCGCTCGTTGGTGGCAGCGCAAACATCGAAACTCGCTTTTCGATTGCCAATGGTGAGGCACTCCGACCAATTGCCGAGGCGCTGAAAAGCCATCCAGAAATCTCCGTCGACGACGTAGGCGTACTCATCTGGAACCGTGCTCTGGAGTTTTACCTACTTGGTCCCGTCTTCGAAATTGGCCGCGGCAATAACGCTCAGGGGCTGATCTCACTTTTCGCAAACGACTATGTCATCGTCACCCCCACTGAACTAAATCGTGGTCTATACGCGCCCCAAATCGCTAACTGGTTCGGTACGCTGACCCCATTTGTTGCCGTCACCGATATGGGCAAGACGGTCGCACATATCTACGACCTGTCTAACGTCCACATCCCCTACGAGCTCGTCCTCGGCACTTGGCCAGCGTTTGCCTACGCTAACGGTGCGGAACTGCTCGCAATTCCCAAACTGGGGTCGGTTACCCAGGGTGAACGCGTCAAAATACTCTCGCTGTGGCAAGCGAATGAGGACGGAGTGGAACTAACCCTCAGCCAGGAGCTGGTCGATTCCACTGGTGAGGTTGTCTTTACGACTCAGCGAAATATCACCGCCAACTACACCGCCGATGTCCTCAACATGTCCTTCGACCTTCCAGCCGATATCCAGCCAGGGACCTATACAATTCGCCTGATCGTCACCGAGCGGGATTCGAATGTGCCACTCGATGCGGCGACAATTCCTGACGGCATTCCCTTCGGAACCGCGATGCCGATCGGGCAACTGGTGGTTAAGAGCCCCACTGTGCCGACACCTACAGCTACACCTGCTACCCCGGACGATAGCGATTAACCGACGGGCGCACTATTTCTCAATGGAACTTTTGCCCGGCCCGGGAAACCGCGTCCCGAAGTCATTCACCTGGATCCACGTTGGCATGATTGTCACCAACGCCATCTCCGTGATCTCCTCCCGCACGATCCGCTCCCGGTTTTCCATCTTGTCCTCGCCCACAATCCGCCGCGCCGTCTCAACATATTCGCCAGGCACGCCACCGACAAATTCGATCGAGGCATTGCCCCGCACCAGGAGCACGAGCGGCGGAAAATCAGTCGTATCGACCGTAAATGCCACCTTCGGGTTATCCCCGCGATAGACGTAGGGGAGGGGCTTGCCCCCTCCCGGCGGTCGGCGCAGCCGAACGCAAATGGATGCCGCCGACCGAATCAACCGCCACGCCTGATCCTCCCGCCTGCACCTTACCCCCTAAATCCCCGCCACCGTCACCTCATCCCAAAAATCGGCCTCGCACTCGTCCCACACAACCTGTGGCACAACCCCCAGCGATGCATCCGTACATGCAACCATCCGGTTTGTCGCAGCCACCCGCTTCTGGCGCATTCGGAGCCGCACCAATCGCTCCGCTTCCAGCGCCGCCCGATCCTCCAGCACGCGCGTACTCGCCGATGAATCACCCAGATCAAACGCAACCGGGTCCAGCAGATCCAGCCGACGCAACCGGAACCGCAGATGCAACAAATCGCCCGTTTGCAATCTGATGATCTTTCCACCAGCTGCCGCCTCTGGCGAAATGTGACCGATGGCCGCGCCGTAGCTCACACCCGAGTACCGACCGTCGCTAATCAACGTCGCCAACGCGCGCAGCGTCCGATTTGCATTGATGTGTTGCATCGGCGTGAACATCTCCGGCATGCCGTATGCCACCGGACCCTGCCCGGCAATCACGATCGCGATCTTCAAGGTCTGCGTTTTGACCATGTGATCGAAAAGCATTTCGTATCCCTGTACATCGGCCGGCAGCTCATCCAACCCCAGCACCGCCTGGTTGTGTCTCCAAACTGCCTTCAGGTCCCGCTCGGCAAACAAGCGATCGTTCCGGATGTGATCAAGCAAGCGCTGATCCAGCAAGGCTTCGTTAGCCGGGTCCTCCGCCTCAAACACCAGCGTGAACGCCACAGTCTCGTCGAATTGATTGACCTGCCGCTCTGGCATGCCGCTGATTTTGACCACGGCGCTGTCGAACCAGTTGCTGTCGATGACATCCACACCCGAAATCGGTCGCCGCGGTGTCGCCAGAATCACCGGATTATCCCCGGCACCGGTTGCGCTCAAATTGGTCGTGTCCGAAATACGCTCGCCCCAGGTTGTACCTGTGACCGTCATCGCATCCAAGTCCATCGGCACACCATTGTTCACCAGCTCATAGAACAACGTCTCCATACCCCGGATATCGCCATCGCAGCAGGACTTCGCCAAAGCAAAAATGTCCCGCCCTTCGGTCAGCGAGTAGTTGAACAGGTCCGGCACCGGATGACTGTGATGAATCCGGTCAAGATCCCGGATTGTGAACCGGACCCCGGCATAAATCGCCGATCCCACCAGATGCATAAGCAGATTGGTCGATCCGCCTGAAGCACTGTGCATTCGAACCGCGTTGCCCATGTTCGCCCGGACCAGCTCACCGACTCCGCACTCCGGTCGGTCAACAATCGCGAACAGGCTGTCAACTGCGACGTTCACTTGCGGTGTAGTCGGCGGATCGGTCAGTAACTCGACCGCCGGATGGACCAGCCCCATCGCCGCAACCAGATGGCGGGAACTGTTGCCCGTGCCATTGAACGCGCAAATGCCTCCCTTGGCATCGCAAGTATTGACCGCCAGGCCCTTTTCGAGACGCTTGTGCCGTTCACCATCCAGGACCCCAACATCGATTGCCCGCAGAAACACGCCCTGGAACGCCGTATTGGAAGAGCACTGCAGGATGTACCTCATCGCTTCTTCCAGATCCTCGGCCAGCTCTTCCTGACCTGCCGACCGCATATCCGCTGCCACTAGTTCGAGCTCGGCCCGAACATCTTCCGGAATTGCCCCTCCCTTCAATACATGGGCGGGCGCAAATACGGCCGTGACTGGCGCCTCACCCCGGAACGACCGCAGCCGATCCAGATGCGCCAGAGCCGAGACCACTGCCATCGGCATCTTGTCGCAGCTCTGGATCACAAATGCCGCATGGTAGCTGTGCGCTTCCATCTGGTTGACGACCATCTCCGCAATCGCATTGCGCGACTGCAGCGAGTAGCTCATCCCCATATTGCTCTGGGCCGTGCCATCGCAAAGCACCGGCACACTGAAAACGAACGGCAACCCGCCATTCCGCCAAATCCGCAACGCCGCCCGCGCCGTCGTCCCCGGATCCATGATGTGAGCCGGATGATCGGGCGATCCGCCAATGATCGCCACGCGTGGAGCATTTTCTTCCAGCCGGTCATAGATCGCCTCGAGCGACCAGTCCGGTGTCGCCTCATCACCAACCTCGCGATAAGCGCGGTCCAGGATCGCGGCGACCGTAATGGGCTCGTTCGCCTTCCCTTGCACATTGTCGCGATAGGGATTCTTCGGATTTGCAATCTTCGGCTTGGTCGGAATAAGGGGAATAACCATGGCAGCCTCGCCTTTCATCTCTCTTAAGTAAGCGCTTGCAGCAGATTCTACAGCCGTTGCCAATTCAAGGGGAATGCAAACAGGCAGCGTACAATTTCAACCGACCCGGCCGGGTTGGCGAAATGGCAGACGCGTCAGATTTAGGATCTGGTGTCCTCAGGGACGTGGGGGTTCGAGTCCCTTACCCGGCACCCCGTCAAACCACATGCCACCAAAATTTCCAACGTAGCGCCGCCCGTTCCAGTTGGCGCCATCCCCATGCCCGAGCCCTGTCCCTGCCTACCTCGAACACGAACGACGAACACGAACACGTCACCACGCGATAATGCCCCCAACCATCCACCGCGCCTCATCCAGGAGCACACCGTGGGCATCTACGATCGACTCGAAGTCCCCACCCTCATCAACGCCGCCGGTACCCTGACCCGCCTCGGTGGCTCCCGCCTTGCTCCTGAAGTCCTCGCCGCGATGGCCGAAGCCTCCGCCTCCTTCGTTCACATCGATCAGCTCCAGCAAGCTGCCGGCGAGGTCATTGCCGCGATCACCGGTGCCGAAGCAGGCTACGTCACCACCGGAGCCGCCGCCGGACTCATGCTCGCCACCGCCGCATGTGTCGCCGGAATGGATGTCGCGGCCATGGACCGCCTTCCCGACACCACCGGCCTCCGCAACGAGGTCATCGTCCAGCGCGGTCATCGCAACAGCTACGACCACGCCATCCGCGCGGCCGGGATCACCTTCGTCGAGGTCGGCTACCTCGGATACCCCGGCGCGGGCGGTACCCAACCCTGGCAGCTCGAAGCCGCCATCACCGAGCGCACGGCCGCCATCGCCTGCCCGATCCTCGACACCCCCGGCACGCTCCCGCTCCCGATCGTCGCCGAAATCGCCCACCGCCACAACCTGCCCGTGATCGTCGATGCTGCCGCCGAACTCCCGCCCCGCTCCAATCTCCAGCGCTTCATCAGCGAAGGCGCCGATCTCGTCGTCTTCTCCGGCGGCAAGGCGATTGGCGGACCGCAGGCGAGCGGCATCCTCGCCGGTCGGGCCGATCTCATCGCCTCGGTCGCCCTCCAGCATCAGGATATGGATGTCCGCCTCGAAACCTGGAACAAACGCGATCTGACCACCTCCGGCACCGTCGCTGGCATCCCCCACCAGGGATTCGGTCGGGCCGCCAAGGTCGGACGCGAGGAGATCGCCGGTCTCATCACCGCGCTCGAGATCTACGCCGCCGGATCAGATGACGCCGATTTCGCCCGCTGGTCCGCCCTGCTCGATCCGATCGAATCCGCGCTGGGCAGCATCCCGCGCATCCCCGTCACCCGCACGGATCGCACCCGCACCCAAAAACCGCTTCCGCTGCTGATCATCGATCTCGCCGACAACCTACCGGCCCGATGCCGCCTACCAGATCATCAATCGCCTGCTCCATCGGCACGCCCGCAATCGCCCTCGCCGAGTCCTCACGCCGAACTCAACCGCATCGTCGTCAATCCGCACGGACTTACCGAACCGGAAGCCCAAATCGTCGCCACCCAGCTTGCCGCCGCCATTCGCGATCTCCCGAGAGGTGCCTGATCCATGTCCATCTACAACCTCCCCGCATTCGAGAAAAAGGTCATGTGGCAGGAAATGCTCCGCCACGAACTCCTCGCCACCCTCGATCACCAACCGGTCGTGATCGTCCCGGTCGGCTCCATCGAGCAACACGGACCGCACTGCCCGATGGACGTCGACATGTCCACGCCGTTCCACCTCGCCGTCGCGGCAGCCCAGGCCATCGACGACTTTCCGGTCATCGTCGCCCCGCCCCAAACCTACGGCTTCACCCACTACAACATGGGCGAAATCGGCACCATCACCATCTCCCTCGAGACCTTCATCGCTACCCTGAACGACATCGCCCGCAGCATCTGGGCCAATGGCTTCCGCCGCATCATCATGCTCAACGGACACGGCGGCAACGAGCAACCGAACTGGGCCGCAGCCGTCAAAATCGCCGAAGAAGATGTCTGGGTCCTCGCCCTCACCTACTGGCATATGGCCGATCCCGAACTTACTCGCCTGGAGCGAAGCCGACGCCGGCAGCATCGGCCACGCCGGCGAATGGGAAACCAGCCTCCAGCTCTATCTCCGCGAACACCTCGTCGACATGAATCGCGCCGTCCACGATCCCGTTGCGCACCAAATGGAGCGCGGAACGACAACGATTCGCATCATTTCCGGAACGTCGCCGGGAAGCAGGAAAACGGCGTCATGGGCAACCCCCTCGTCGCCTCACGCGAAAAAGGTGAGCGTCTTTTCAACGTCCTGCTCGAACGTCTCATCGAAACCTGCCGCGAGTATCACGAAATGGAACCGCCCCAATACCGGGAATTCGGCTCCCACTCCCTCTAGCCTGCCCCGATAATCCGCGGTTCCCACGAAACGCCACCACAGATTGGCCTCGAAGAGGTCACCAAAACTGGCGCCTGGCTTTAGCCTGGCACGCGCTCACACACCGAACGGCGATCATTTCACGAGCTACGAGCTACGAGCTACGCTACCACTCGTTGGGGCCGATCCCGTCCATGATTTTCGGCACATATTTGTCAACGCGCTCGGATCGTGTCTTCGCCTGTTTCGCGTCACCAATCACCAGGCGGTATGCCCGCTGCCGGCCAGGAGTCAACGCCTCGAACGCCTCCCGCAATCTCGAGTCACCATCGAGGCGCTCCTGCAGTTCTTCGGGCATCGGCACATCATCCCGGTCGCTGAAATCGACCGCCAGCCCCGCCTTCTCGATCTCGATAGCTTCCTGAAGGTACGCTCCAAGCGTCTCCCGCACTGAATTGATCTCGTCAAGGCTGGCAAACCGGATATCCCGCGCCGCCCTGGTATTCGGACCGGATGGCGCCAATATGCCTTCAGGATCCTTCAGCAAGGCACCCTTGAAGAACCCCATCACAGCCCCTTCCTGCAGCGTCCCGATGATCACGACATTGTGCTTCTCGAAGACGTAACAAGGCTGCTTCCACTTCCATGTCTCGGTCAGTCCGGCATCCAATGCAATCGTCCGCAAGGCGAGCATCTCCGCTCGCCACGTCGTCAACCCCTCGAAATACGCAGTAATTTCAGCCGATGAGTCCATCATCCCCAACTTCCCTTACCAAAAACAACGCACCCTCGAAACGAACTAGGAACACATACTAGTCCTGCGGACCGAGCCCATCCATGATCCTCGGCACGTACTTTTCCACCCGGCTCGCACGTGTCGTCGATTGCTTGGCCTGATTGATGAAAGAGGCTATACGCACGTCGTCGTCCCGGAGTAAGCGCATCGTACGCGGCCTTCAGCGCCGGGTCTCCGTCCAAC
>CAVOJB010000005.1:0-710403 GCA_963696175.1 uncultured Actinomycetota bacterium | reverse complement strand
TGACTCGGATTTCCCAGAAACAGCAACATTCGTAGGCAATCCCGCCACGTGTCGCCAACCTTGAAGACATGGATCACTACGACGTCATCGTCATCGGAGGCGGCGCCGCCGGCCTCTCCGCGGCCCTGGTGCTGTCCAGGGCCCGCCGCACAGTCCTGGTCGTGGACGCAGGGTCACCGCGTAACGCCCCAGCCGCCCACCTGCACGGGTACCTCTCCCGGGACGGGCTGCCGCCCGCCGAACTGTTGGCCATCGGCCGCGGGGAGGTACGGAGCTACGGCGGGGAGATCATCGACGGCACCGTCACCGACCTTGTTCTCGGCGGGAACGGGTTCACCGTCCTGGTCGCCGGCGGGCAGCGGATCTCCGCACGGCGGCTTTGGTCACCACCGGCCTGGTGGACGAGCTGCCCGACATCCCCGGCTTGCGCGACCAGTGGGCCCGAGATGTCCTGCACTGCCCCTACTGTCACGGCCACGAGGTCAGGGACCGTCGGCTCGGTGTCATTGGCGGCACTACCGGCGCCGTCCGGTACGCGCAGATCGTGCGTCAGTGGACCGACGACCTCGTCTACTTCACTGCGCCCCACCTTCTCACCGCGGGTGAGCGAACCCAATTGCATGCCCGCGGTATCGGCGTCATCGAAGGCACCATCGACCAACTGGTCATCGGCAACGACGAGCTGCGCGGCGTGCAGATGCACGACGGATGCGTCATTCCCGCCGACGCGCTGTTCGTGCCACCCCGCTTCATCCCGAACAGCGCCCTACTGACCGGCCTGGGCTGCGAGGTCGATAGCGACGGATGGATCACTGTCGACACCATCGGGCACACCAGCGTTCCCGGGGTCTGGGCCGCCGGCAACATCGTCGACCCGCGCGCCCAGATCATCACCGCCGCGGGCGCCGGCTCCGCCGCCGCGATCGCCATCAACGCCGACCTGGTCGACGACGACGTCCGCATCGCCGTCCGCGACCTCGACCACGGCCTCACCCCCGCCTCAAGAACCGCTTCCAAGGAGTCAGCATGACCAAACCACCGCACCAGGCAAACCCCAATTCCCTGCCGGGAAATTTCGGGCCCCCGACGAAACATCAACTTGCGCTGATGATCTGGCTGGCGGTATTCCCGACCCTGCTGGTCCTCAACCTGGCGCTGGGTGACTGGCTCCGCACGATGACGCCCGTCCTACGCACCTTCGTGCTCGCGACAATCGCGGTGCCGATCGTCATCTACGGACTGATGCCACAACTGCACCGGGCCCGCCGACGCCTGCTGACCAGGAATGCCGCTCACCAGTAACGAAACAGGGGCAGTCAAGCTCGGCCTCGATCACCAGGCCAGTCACCACAGCAATCATCATGTGTGGTGATGCCGAATCACCATCTCCGCTTCTACCTTTTGATCACACACCAGAACGTGATCACGCCAGAACATCGCCGGGACCTACATCCGGCGGGTCGTCCGGCCAGCAGTACGGCAGCCGATGCCCGGCCGCCGGGGCAAGGACGACGAGCTCCGCTGATTCCACCATCACTATGCAGCCGATGCCCGGATGCAGGTGGAGCGGACGATCGCGGGGTTGATGGTGGTGTGGGGTCGTGGTCACGTCAGACCTCGTCAATGGTTGCGACGCTTGCGGCCGACAGATGAAGGGCGTCGAGGTCGGCGAACACCCCGCGAATGAGGTCCAGTGACTGGCTGACCTGGCCGGCTTCGCTGATCTCGCCGGTCTGCGGACCGAGAAGGCCAGTGGTGGTGGACAATTCGAGGAGCTTTGCGTAGACCTCGCCGATCTCGTCAACCGCCCTGGTCAATCCGGCGAGCAGGTCCCGGCGCTGTTGCTTCATGCGTTGGACCGATTCCTGCACCTGCGTTTGGCGGACAACGTGCCGGGCGACGTGGTCGGCCCTGGTAATGGCGTCGTCGATCGCATCCAGCGCGCGGGCGAGCCGGTCGGCCACGATTTCTGCCCGACGGGCGGCCTCGGTGGCCTGAGCCGCCGTGACCGCAACGGCTTGCTGGAGTCGGGTCCGTTCGAGCAGATCGAGGTTGATCCGGTAGTCATGCAGCGTGTTGACCAGGTGAGCCTGGGCCGTGCCTGCCCGCAGGGGTCGCGGGGCCGGCTCGGACGAATCACGATCATTCCTGCGGTCTCGGAGCACGCCGATCACCGCGGCGACGCCGTACATTCCGCCGCCGACGACCCCTGCGGCCACGACCGGTAGGCCGATCGCCCATGCCGTGCCGGCCCCGAGGCCGGCCACGACCAGATTCCAGGGGTTCCGGAGCGTCCAGGTCCCGAACGGGTCCGGTGGCCGGGAGGATCGGTCAGGTGGTGAGGGTTCCATGGTGGTCAGAAGTTGGACAGGACGTCGGCGAAGACCTTGTCGATCGTCGCCGGGTTGCGGGCATCGTAGGCGGCCGCCTGAGACGCCTCGGAAATGCGTTGCAGGGTCTCCAGGTCGGCGTCCGGCCCATAGGCAATGGCGAAGACGCGGACCCCGTTCTCCTGGGAGCTGGCCTGCAATTGGCTGATCAAGCCATCGAGATCGTTGTCGGTGTAGTCGTTCCGGCCGTCGGTGAGCACCACAACCGCGTTGATCAACGAAGGATCCCGGTCGGCGTTCATGGTTGCATCGGCGAGGCTGGTGGCCGCGTACAGCGGTGTGCCGTTCAGCGGAGTGAGCTGGGCGATCGCATCGCTGATGCGTTGTCGGGTCTGGCTCAATGGGCCGACCGCGACCATTTCCCTGGTGATGGTCGTGGGCGTGGGAAGGCCCGAAGTGAAGGTCCAGAATCCGACCTGGTCGGTGTCGACCAGTTGGTCAAGGGCGGTGGTCGCGGCCGACTTGGCCAGGTCGAGCTTGGACTTCCCGCCCGACCCGGAATCACTGGCCATCGACCCGGACACATCCATCAACACCAACACCCGGGCGCTCTTGCGGACCTCCGCCCACAACGACCGAACATCACGCAGCACATCCGGGCTCGGCGGGTTCAACGCGATCGTCACCCCATCCGCGATCAGATACGGACTGGACGTGATCGGATCACCCGGTTGATGATCAGCGGTCCGGAAGAAGCTGTCCGTGAACACCTTCTGCTGCTCCGGCAACTGCAAGTACTCCAGGAAATCCTGCGCACCGGCCCTCTTCTCCGCCGACGCCCACGGCGCATCAAGAATGACGTACGGGCTGTCGCTGTACAGCGTCCCCTCCTTCGGATACACCGCCACCAACGGCACCTTCGGCGCCCCATGATCACCCAACGTCTTCGGGTCACCACTGGGATTGCCGGCGTTGTAATCCAACACACTCTTCTCCTCCACCGCCGCGGCGGAGAGATACCCCAGGGCGGCACCGGCATCATCGGCCCGCTGCAGATTCGCCAAATACGTCAACGTGGTGTCCCCGTAATGCACAACCGAGGACTCAACATCCTTCAAATACTGCTGCACCTCAGGCTTCTGCAACGCCGCCTGAGTCAGATCCGACGACGTCCCCGTCGCCGCCACCAGCGTGCCGATCGTCGCGGCCAACCCCGACGTCGACACCGTCGGGTTCGTCTTCCCCAAGGTGAACTTCCCCCACTCCGGATGCCCCTTCGACGCCCACCCCTGCGGATCGGTCGCCAACGCCAACACATCCGCCCACCCGATCGGCGTCTCCGGCCAACCCAACGCCTTCGCCATCGGCTCCGGCATCGCCAACACCAACGGCGTCGACGTCACCGACTCCGACGCGGCGGCCGGAACGATAGTCGGCCGATCCTTGGCCGTCAGATCACTCTGCAACAGACTCACCCACGTCGACGCCGCCGGCGTCCACACATCCGGCGACGGACCATTCAACGTCTCATCCCACCCCGCAGCCAGGTTGGCCTCCGCCGTCCCCGACGCCGCGGACGTCACGGCGATGTCGAAACACTTCCCATCGACGGTCCGGCCCGAATCCCGGTAAGAATTCGCGATCTCCCCCAGCAACGCCGCCTTCTCGCTGGACGCCGCAATGTTCACCGTGGTGCACCCGTCCCTGGGTGGCTGAACCGCCGTCTGCCCATCGGTTGCGGCCACGTCGGTGCCGGGAGTTGGGTCGTCATCACGGGTGGTGAAGTACCGGATCCCCACGATCAGCAGCACCCCGGCAACGATCGCCGCGATGATCGGCACCTTACTGCTACGCCTGCCGGACGTGCCGGTTGCAGATGCTGGTATCAACGTCGGCTCCTTTCGATGATTCCGACGCCCGGGTCGGATGCTGGTCAGTGATGGATATGTCCGCGGACGACGGGGAAATAAATGCGCTACCGACGTCCCGAAAGCTGCTGCCTCGTGGGTGTTTCGGTCACCGAATCGATGAGTGCAGCGCCGGTGAGTCGAGCGGGAACGTGATCGGCGCGGTGATTGGCTGTACGTCGGTGGGCAACATGATTGTGCTGGTACCGTCTTTCTTGCTGCTGCGGTTCACCAATGACGTGATGCCTTTCCACCAACGCATCGGGTCGACGAAACCGCTGATGTCACGACCGATCTCGCGGAATCGCCGTGCAGGCCGGTGAGCCGCGCGGGCCTGGCGCGCCAGGGCGTGGTTCCTGATCATTTCAGCGTGCAGTTGCCGTTGCGCGCGGTACAGGTCCTCTGGGTGCGGAAGCATTTCAGGTACCTCCTCGGGTCGATAGATCTCCTGTTCGTGACTGGGACGCTGAGAACCCCAGGGGTAGCGGCGATGTCCGTCTACGTCAGGGTGTGGAACGGTGCTGCGGGGCTACCCGGCCGGGCGCTGGTAGATCAGCGGGCCGAGGGCAGGGAACTCGTCGTGAAGTGATCGAGGTTCCGCGGTGATCCTTCGGCAATCGACTTCGAGTGATGACCGAACGGGCAGCGGGGATGTGGCGTCATTGCTGTCTCCCCTCTGCGGCGACGGGGATGCGCGTCATCCGCGATCCCTGCACGGATTGTGACAGCCATCACCGCTACGATGGAAGAGTGATTGCAATATTGCAGAACACCTCGCACGCTGAATGTCCGATTGACTCTTCCTCTCAGTCGGTCGGGGTTGCTCGATGACGACCCAACCCGATTCACCGTCTGTTCGGGAACGGCAACTGGCCCGTGAGCTTCGAGAAGCCCGAATCGGGGCACAACTGCCCGGCAGCGAGACTGCCCGCATCCTGGGCTGGTCAGCATCCAAGGTGTCCCGGATCGAGACCGGCCGGATCGGGATCAGCCCAACCGATCTCGACCGACTGCTGGACCTGTATCAGGTCCCGGACGAGCAGGCCCGATACCTGCGTCGGCTGGCCCCCGCCGCACGGACCCGCGGTTGGTGGGACGCCTACGCCGACTCACTGTCCGCCGGGTACTCCGGGCTTCTGCGATTGGAGGCTGGCTCACAAGCCCTTTCGTGTTACTGCGCCGTCGTACCGCATCCCCTGCTGATGACGCCGGAATACGTTCGGCAGGTCGTCCTGGCCACCTGGCAAGCGCCGTCGGCGCAGGAGGTGGATCGGCGGGTTCGCATCTGCGCCCGACGGCAGTCGGTCATTCAACCCCGCGATCCACACCCTGGGCTCACCTTCAAGGCCGTCATCGACGAGGCCGTGCTCCACCGATCGGCGGCGCCGCCCGCCTCGCCCGACGGCGACAACATCATGCTCGGGCAACTCGACCGCCTCCTCACCGTCGCGGGATGGCCGAATATCACCATCCAGATCCTGCCCTACACCGCAGGAATTCCACCGGTGAGCGCCGGCTCCTTCTCCGTCCTGGAGTCCCGGGCCACGGGCGCCCCCGACGTCGTCTACCTCGAAAACAAGACCCGGATCTTCTTTGTGGATGGGGAGACCGAAGTCGATCGATACGCAAGGGATTTCGAATTGCTCACCGAGATCGCCCTACCGCAAGACGAATCCACCGAATTCATCCGCACCATCGCCGACCAGCTGAGGAGAAGCACCACAGCCACAGCACCCATTGCGAGCCAGCCGTAGGAAGGTCCAACCCCACCGCGCTGAACTCGACCACAATGAACCAAGGGGCCGAGGGTGCCGGACACTGCTGTCCTCTGTGCCCGCAGATTCGACAATCACCTTGTGCTGGCGGCGGGCGGCCTGAACCGACTGTATCTGTCCGTCAGGGAGGAACTCTGTACAAGTAACTTTGCCTCCGGGAAATGAGTGTCGAACATGGACCCGAATACCCAGCGTTGGGTCGGTATCGTCTTTCTGTCGCTGTATCTCGTCCTTGTCCTGTTCGCCGCGACCGCCTATATCAGGCTCGCAAACCGGCGTTGGCTGGAGGCGCACGAGGCGGCGATGTTCGGCCGACTGGTGGAACTGCAGGATCAGCCATCTCATCAGGCGATTCGCTATCTACTGCCGACGCCCGTTGACAAGAAGTCGCCCGGTCGATGGCGTGGAATTCTCAACCCTGCCGACTGGGTGGGTTCCAGTGAGATCGCCCGGTGGGTCAGGTTGCACGAGGCCCAACGGATCGAGGTGTCGACTCTGTCGGAGGAGGACCTGTATGCGCGGTTCGCCAGAGCGATGGGTCAGATTGACGAATTGCCAACGGTGCGGCAGATCGCCTGGCAGCGTCGTTGGGTTGCCCTCCAGGGCATGTCGGCCAGCGGGTCCAAGTCGAGCCCGAACGCCCAGGCCAGGTGGCGGGCGGAACTCTCCCAATTGCTGGCCGAACTCTTCAACGCACGTGATTCGACCTATAACCAGCTGGTCAGCCTGTACGGAAAGTCCGGCTGGTTGATTCTCGTTTCTTATATCGCCGTCACCGCATTGTTTGCGGCCGACTTCGGGCCGGTCCTGCTCGCGGGATTTCTGGGTGGACTGGTCAGCCGTTTGCAGCTACTGGTGTATGCCAAAGGCCGGCCGACCGCCTACGGCGCATCCTGGGTGCCGCTATTTCTGGCACCACTGCTCGGCGCATTGGTCGCCTGGGGTGGTCTGCATCTGCTGGCTCTGCTGCAGAGCCTAGGAATTGCCAGCCTGCAGACCGTCATTCCCGCCGCATCGAACTTCCAGGGCGCGGTCTCGTCAGCGATACTCGGTGTCGCGGTGCTGCTGGGCTTCAGTGAACGCCTTTTCAATCAACTCGGCTCGCATGCCGAGTCGGTCATTTCCGGGGACGACGTCGCACCGTCGGCGATCGCGGCCGGCAGCCCGGCGTATCCGACGGAAGACAGCATCGGTGTGAGCCGGGACGGCGCCACCGTTGTCCTGCAGACTTCGGCCGCTACGAATGGCGCCCAGCGCGCTATTACGACCAAGAGATCCGGTCCCGTCGCTCCGGTGTCGAATGCGGGTCAGAATCACTGAGAGAAAATCCGCTGCGACAATCGTTCGCCATGACAAACGGCAAACGAACCCACGTCGGTGAAATCGTTGAGTACCCGGCCGTCGCGAACCCCATTCTCCGCGCGTCACTCCATAGGGCAAGCTCGCCGTCACGGGGCTCTAAACTGGACAATATGAACAACGGACAGGGCGGCCGGTGACACCGTTCGGCGCACTGCGGAACGTCGGCGTGCAGGCCTGTTTGGTGTCAGCTGTGTTGTTCGGGGCCGGCGCTCCGGCCGCGAAACAGTTGCTCGGCACCATCAGCCCCTGGTTGCTGGCCGGGCTGCTCTACCTGGGCTCGGGGATCGGTCTGGGACTGCTCCGGCTCGCCCGCCGGTCACCGCGCGTCCGGCCATCCCGCACCGATCTCGTCCCGTTGGCCGGCGCGATCACTGCGGGCGGCATCATCGGCCCTGTCTTACTGATGGTCGGCTTGTCCCACCTACCGGCGTCGGGGGCATCGCTGCTTCTCAACGCCGAAGGCGTGTTCACCGCACTCCTGGCCTGGTTCGTTTTTCGAGAGAATTTCGACCGCCGGGTCGCGGTCGGTATGGTCGCGATCGTCGCCGGCGCGGTGGTCATCAGTGTCCCAGCCGGTATTCAATTCGGGTCAATCTGGCCGTCGCTGGCGATTCTCGGGGCTTGCCTGGCTTGGGGCGTCGACAACAACCTGACGCGCAAGGTCGCGCTCACCGATGCAACTTGGCTCGCCGCGACGAAAGGACTTGTCGCGGGTCCGGTCAACCTCGCCCTGGCCTTCATTGTTGGCGCAACTTGGCCGGCGCCCGGCGGTGTAGCGGCCGCCTTGCTGGTCGGATTTTTCGCCTATGGGGTCAGTTTGGTGTTGTTCATCATCGGGCTACGACATGTCGGCACCGCCCGCGCCGGCGCCTATTACTCGATTGCGCCGTTTTTCGGCGCGATCCTGGCCGTCGTCCTCGGCGATCCGCTGACCTGGTCGCTGGTCCTGGCCGGCGTTCTGATGGCGATCGGGATCTGGCTGCACCTCACCGAACAACATCAACACCGACACCGACATGTCGAGGTCACGCACGACCACTGGCACACCCATGACGAGCACCACCACCATCAGCACCTCACAGGGGTCGGCGCGGGGGGAGTCCGGGGGCACAAGCACCTGCATACCCACGTACCGGTCACCCACCAACACGACCATTTTCCCGACAGCCACCATCGCCATCAGCACTGACCAAGGCATTGTTGATGCCGGGAAGTCAAGATTTCGGCTCCTCCCGATTCCCGACAGCTGGTAGCTCCCCGGCGGTGTGCGCCGGACGCCGCCCGCCGTAGGTGTGCGATGGCGACAGGTCAGGCCGTCACGAACCACCAGCCCCGGATTGACCGGTAATTCTTCGCCCTGGTGATCCGAACGTCCGATACGTCCCACCCGGTTTGCTGCGGAAGTGGTTCACCAGCAAGGACTGTCGGGGAGTGTGCCTATTGTGGAGGGATGAGCGATGACGAAGCCAACAAGATCCACGGCACCAATACCAACCCCACCTCCGAGACCCTGGGTGGACCCCGACCGGACCCGGCCAACCCTGCGAGCAAGGATCCGAGTGAGTGGGTGACCGGGGATGAGCCGATGACTGGTCCCCAGCGCAGTTACCTGGACACCCTTGCCCGGGAGGCCGGCGAGGAATTGCCGGCAGACCTGACCAAGGCCGAAGCCTCGGAGAACATCGACCGACTGCAGGAAGCGACCGGCCGGGCCGGCGCCAGCTAGCCGCGGCGCCGCCCGGTTACCTGTTGCTTGACCTGCAGGACCCCGCTCGCGGCTGCTGTCCTCGGTTGGTTAGAGGAGGCCGGTACGGAGCCCGATGGCGACGGCGTGGGCGCGGTCCACGGCGCCGATCTTGTTGAACAGCCGGCGCGCATGGGTTTTCACGGTGTCTTCGGAGATGAACAGCTCGCGGCCGATCGCACCGTTGGCCTGGCCGTTGCTCATTCCGTGCAGGATCTGCAATTCCCGTTCGGTCAACGGTGGGCCGTTCCGCTGTCCGCCACCGGTGTTCGGGGCGTGCAGGTTGCCATGGCCATTCCCGAGTAGGGGCCGGGGGGTAAGACGTTGCCCGATGTCCCAGATCACCAGGCCGTGGGCCCCCCGGGTCATGGCCGTGGCGAGCAAGGCCGAATCATGCACCCCGCCGTAGACAATGACGTGAGCGCCGGGGTGCCGGTCGAGCAGCATGTCCATCGCGGCGGTGCCGGCGTGGTCGCCGCGGTGAACACCGATCAACACCACACCCGCCGGACAGGCACAGAACTCCTCAATCAGCCTCGTCCCGTCCCCGATGGCCGTGACCCGACACTTGGCGGCACCAGACGCAAGTTGGGTGGTCAACTCCCGGCGGGCGACGGGGCGTTCATCGCAGATCAACACGGTGGCAGCCGGCGTCCCCGTGGACGTTCGCTCATCGGTCATCTTGACTCGCTCTCGGGTGGGTCGGATCTCACGAGTGGCGATGCCAACCGGCAGTCACCAACTCTCGGTCGGCGTTCGGGTCAGTCGCTGGCGGGTGTTGGCCGGCCGAGGTGATAGCCCTGCGCGTAGTCCACGTTCTCGGCGCGCAGAACTGCCAGTGAGTCCGCTTCCTCGACGCCTTCGGCGACGGTCTGCAGCCCGAACGCGTGGGCGAGGCTGACGATGGCTTTCACGACATGCCGGTTCGCGGTGTTGATCGCGAGATCGCGGACGAATTCGATGTCGATCTTCAGGTAACGCAAGCGGCAGCCGCTTGAGGTAGGTGAAGCCGCCGTAGCCGGTGCCGAAGTCGTCCAGTGCCAGGCCGCAGCCGATCTCGGCCAGCCCGTGGGCGAAGGCTTCGCCGGCGGCCATGTCTTTCATCAGCGCGGTTTCGGTGATCTCGAAGACGAGGTCGGCGGGATCGGCGCCGGTCTCCCGCAGCTGCCGCTCGATGAACGGCAGCACATCGGTACTCGAGATCGATGCCGCGGACAGATTCGCCTCAACGACGCAGATGCCGCGTGCCGCGCGGCGTGCCGCCTGGCTGATCACCCAGCGGTCGATCTCGGCGATCAGCCCGTACTTCTCGGCGGTCGGGAGGAAGCTGGCCGGGGGAATGATCTCGCCGTCGCGGCCGATGATGCGCAGCAGCAGCTCCTCGCCTCGGGCGGCCGCCCCTGAGCGGGCACGATGGGCTGGGCGTAGACGGCGAGCCGGCCTTCGTCGATGGCGTCACGGATCCGTCCGATCCAACTGAGCGCGGCGAGTTCGCGCTGGACGCGCGGCCTGCTCATTTTTCTCCTCGGTGATGTCGCGGAACGCGACAACCACGCCGTTGTTGGTGGAGCCGCTGCGTAGCGAGGCGGCGGAGTAGGCCACGGGAACGATCGTTCCGTCCTTACGGGTGAAGGCCTCGTCGACGATCCGGATGCTGGCTGTCGCTGGTACGGACGCGCAGCAGTGCGCATTCATCCGTCGGTACCAGCGTCCCGTCGGCGCGCTGGAAGTGGATCGTCTCGTGCATTGATTTGCCGAGAAGCTCCCGCTCGGGCCAGCCAAGGATCTGCGACGCGGCGCGGTTCAGGTACGCGACGCGCCCGTCGGCGTCCAGGGCCAACACACCCTCAACCAGGTTCTCCATGACGACGCCGCGGAACTCCTCGGCCTCCACGCGTTCGGTGATGTCGAGGACGACGTTGCCGACGCCGACGATCTCGCCGTCCACCCAGACCGGGTAGAAACTGGCCAGCCAGTGCCGCATCCGCAGCGGCTCGGCCGCGCTCGGGATGCTGAGGTCCACGTTGCATACCGGCTCCCCACGAAGGGCTTTGCGGTAAATCGGCTCGACCCGGGGCCATAAGGCCGGCGCGATCTCGGCCACGGTGCGGCCAATGTGATCGGCGACCGACAGACCATTGATGCATGCGAGGGTCCCGTCGATCCTGACAACGCGCAGGTCTCGGTCGACGAGTTTGAAGCCGACCGGTGCGGCGGCCTCGATCGCGCGCAACAGGGCCAAGCCCTCGTTCGCGTCCCGTTCCGAGCGCCGCAACGAAAATTCGAGTTGCTTCTGGTCATCAATGTCGGTGGCCGTGCCGATCCACATGCGCACGTCTCCACACGGATCGCGCACTGGCAGCGCTCGGAAGGAATGCCATCGGTACACCCCGTCGAAGCGGCAGATTCGGTAGTCCAAGGTGTATGCGGTTGCGGTATCGGTGGCCCGATTCCATGCCTCGGCTGCACGATCGACGTCGTCGGGATGAACCAGGTCAATCCACTTGCCGTTGTAGTTCGCCTCCCGCGAGCAACCGGTGTAATCGACGCACTGGCGGTTGACATAGCTGGTCAAACCGTCCGGTGATGCGGTCCACACGATGTGCGGGATCGACTCGACAATGACATTCACCACCGGCTCCGCCGCCGCAGCTCGGTTCAAGGCCGTGCCGCTGACTGGCCGCAAGCCTGGTCACTATTGAAACGTGCATCCGCAACCCCCCGGTACCTCGAACTCAAAAGTAATTCCAACAAACGAATCTCGATGTCGAGCACTTCCGGCCGTTCCTGTGTGGCATCTTGCGTTGACCGCCGTCGTTGATGCCGTGTTTCCCCTTTTCCGACGGCGGAAAGGGCGGCAGCCGTAGGTTTGTCCATCCGTGGATGGCGACGACTGCCGCCGGCTGCGTGCCCCCACCCCCGCCGGGGCCCCCGCGCAGCAGGCTATCCGGCCGTGGCGAACGCCCTGAAAGCCAATCAACGCAGACTCTCGCGCCGAAAAACGCAGCATGACGCGGTCCGGTCAATCCGTCCCGCCCACGGCTCGTCGGTATAAAATGCTGGGCATCGTTATCAACGCCACGCGGGACCTGTTCAGCGAACGTCCTGTGCTCGCCTCGACCGACCTGGAGAAGGCGCAGTCGCTGCTCAGCCAGGCCTACCTGCCCTCGACTTTCACACCACCGGTTCGCGCACCCAGCCTCGACGTGCGCTTGAACGTGATCAAGATCGGACGGATCACAGCCGGCTACCTGCGTTTCGGCGATGCGATGCGAATCCGAACGACCGAAGCGGCGAACTACCACCTCGACATTCCGACGGCGGGCTCGGCGGCGATGCGCAGCGGATCAGAACCCCCCGTGTACGCCACGCCCTCCACAGCGGCCCTCTTCATGCCCGGACGCCCCGCTGACCTGGACTGCGACCGTGACTGCGCTCAAATCTGCCTGATGTTCCCGGGCGAGGAACTTCAAACTGAACTGGAAAATCTACTCGGCGCACCCGCTGCCCACCCGTTGGAATTCTCCCGGCCGATGGATCTGACCACACCAGCCGGCGCGACGATCATCCAGACACTTCGCATGATCGACCTGGCATCCACGCCAGGAAACCATCTCCTCGAACATCCCCTGGCCGCGCTGCGCCTCGAGCAGATGCTGATGCTCACGCTGTTACTGACCCAACCGAACAACTACTCCGCAGCGCTCCACAAGCCTCCCAAAATGGCGGGGCCCACGCCGATCGCGCAAGCGATCGAATTGATCCGGACACGACCCGAGCACCCCTGGACCGTCGCCACCCTGGCCGCCGAAGTTGCAGTCAGCGTTCGAAGTCTGCAGGTCGGTTTCGCCCGCTCGGTCGGGCAGACCCCCATGAGATACCTGCGTCAGGTGCGCCTCGAACGCGTTCACGATGAGCTCACCCAGACCGAACCCGGAGCAACCACGATCACCCAAGCGGCCAACCGGTGGGGCTTCACCCACCTGGGCCGATTCGCCAGCGAATACCACAAAACCTTCGGGGAACTGCCATCAGCGTCCCTATCCCAGGCTGGCACGAACACGACCCGGCGTTAACCTCACTGGTCTCCTGACCCTTCAAAGCCTCAGGAGACAGCGCAGCCAATGACGGAGCACCACCCCAGCAAATAGCCGGCAGATCGAAGAATGCGACTACGGGTCCTGGGCAGATACGAAATCACTGACGTCCTGAGTGTTCTCGATCTCCATGATGCCAACGCGAAGACATCGGTCAGGCTATTCGGGAAACCTGGACCGGCGGTGACGTCCGGATCCGGTCACGGGGAACGTTAAGGCACCCAGTGCTAGTCATGGAACGCGCCGCCCACGACGACAGCAGCCGACGCTCTCCGGCAGAGCTCTTCGCCGCCCTGCTAGCGTCGCAGCCACCACCAGCATTGCGACGATGACGGCCCAGCATCCACAGTCGAACATGCCCTGCACCACCTCGCCGCCCGAGCCACGTATCCTCATTGCGGTCCTGCTTGCTCCCCGTGCGTCCTGCATCTGGGCATGCGGACTGCATGGCGGATCTTGATATACAGTGTTTGCGCAGGTCAGCCCTCATAGCTCAGGGGATAGAGCATCGGTTTCCTAAACCGTGTGTCGCAGGTTCGAATCCTGCTGGGGGCACCGTGAAAGTGCAGGTCAGAGCGTTAAGCGCGCTTTTTTTCAAGATCAACTCAAGCTGTGGTCACATTTTGCGCACCAGTGGGCCACAACAAACCGCGCTCATGGCCTCCCCGAGCCGGTCGTTGCCCTTGTCGAACAACCCGGCGTACCGCTTCAAGGTGATAGACGGATCGGCATGCCCGAGCATGTTCGCCTTGGCCAGCACATCCACCCTTGATGCCACCGCGAGTGAGACCGCAGTGTGGCGCAATTCGTGGACCCGCAGCGACCCGAGACCGCCGACCGCACCGCCGGAGCCCAGACCCGACGCGCGAGGTTCTGGCTGCGCAGTTGCTGGCCGCGCTGTGCGGTGAACACCCGATCCTCCGGCCGCTTTCCGGCAACCCGCAGGGCCAACAGCTCCAGCACCTCCGCAGACACCGACACCTCGCGGCGCTGACTGTTCTTGGGGAGCCCGTCGATCAGCTTTCCCGAGACCTCAACAGTCGATTCGTTCGCCGCGAGCCGACGCCGGAGAAAATCGATCGAACCGACCCGCAACGCGATCAACTCACCCCACCGCAGTCCGGACGTGCCCAGCAACAGGATCAGGTCTGTCTCCCCACTCCCCGCTGACACCGCGAGCCGGTGCAGTTCCTCGGCCGCGAGATATCTGTGCCCACGCGCGGTCACCAGACGCGGCAGTCCACCGCGTCCGCCGGATTCGCCACCAACCGCCGGTCCCGGACCGCAACGGCCAGAACGCTCTTGAATGCGGGTGCGCTCTGCCTGACTCGTGAGCTACTGAGTCCGGCCGCACTCAGCCCCGACACCCAGCTCTGCACGGCGGACGGCGTGATCGTGTTGATCGGCACATCCCGCCAACGCGGCAGCACCTGAGCGTCCAACAAGGACCGCAGCGACTCGACCGATTTCGATTTGAGATGACCACGACTGCTCAAGTACTCAGCCGCCAGCACGCCAACCGTCACCCGTCCGGCCGACGGCTGCACGTACGAACCTTGCCGAACCTCGGTCTAAACGCCAGCGGCGAACGCCACCGCGTCCCGACGTGTCATGAATCCGCGCCGGGTGGTCTGCCGCCGCTCGGCGTCGCGGAACAGGACCATATAGCGCGTGCCGCCTTTGGTTGAGTATTTCTCGATGCTGGACATGGTCTCTTTCAATTCCGGAAAGTGTGTTATTCGCTATCACATACCCGCCATTGCGCAAGTTTGGCGCGCGCCAGGCAAGCTGCTCTCAATATTTTACCGGAGTTAAGTGCGTTTTGGATGGGTGAAAGATTTGAGATCCACCGCGGCACAAACTACCTCGGAGCGGTTGCTGACCTCACGCCAGGTCGCGGAATGGCTTGGCTTGAGTGAAGCGAGGTTGTCCCAACTCCGTTCTCTCGGCACCGGTCCGGAATTTGTCAGGGTCGGTACGCGCGGTGTGCGTTACCGGCCGTCGGCCGTCGAACAATGGACCACCGCACAGACCAAGAGACAGACGTGAAGCGGGCGCTCCGGATGCGCCAGGCTCCGGGCCGGGGAGAACCGGTTACCGGAGCCGCTGGCCGAGAGACCGCCGGTGAGATCAACTCCGCCGGTCGCGGGTTGGTCTGATTCTCCCAACCGCGCAGCCACCGCGCCAGAGGTACGTTGAAGGTGGTCGGCTAGTCCTGAGTGGGACTTCCCAAATGTGCGATTCGAGCCGTACACAACCAATCCCAATGGGATCGATCCCCCACGAGATCCGGCCACGCACAACGCAAAAGCCCGGCCGCGCGATGCGGCCGGGCTCTTGCTTCTACTGCGTTCGTGGATCAGGTCGGCGGATACGACCCGGTTGACACCTACTCGCCGCTGCCCGGCTTGTTGCCCAGGCAGGCTTCGATATCAGCGGTCTGATATCCCCGTTCGTAGGCGTCGTACCGCTCTTGCGGCGTGCCGTGATCGTTCTCGTAGTCACCGATCGCTTTCATGACATCGCGGATCTCCTGCTCGTCGCCCGCGTCCATCGTCAGGGAACCGTTCTTCTCTGACGTGGCAATCGTCACCCCGGCCATGCAGTCGGCCTGTGTCTCTCTGAGCACAGTGGTCTCATCGAGCGTGGCTTCCTGCTCGCCGTCCCAGATGAATCGGATCTGCGCGGCATGGCCCATCTCGTGGGCGGCTGTCACAGCATGATTCGTCTCCTGTACTAGGGCCAATGATGCGGGGATCAGCCTTGGAGTGGGTGATGGCATGGCGTGGCGCGGGACACCAGACTCTTACCGCGAAACCTCACCATGGGGGTAGCTTCGGCAACTCGCCCACGTACTGCAGGCCTTCCTCCACCTGCTCTCTCGCCAGGAATGGCAGCAGCTCGTCGTAGTAGCCCTCGATTCGGTACGAGCCGTCCCCGACGGTCCACTCGTCGCCCTCGCCAGCGATGATCTGTAAGCCGGGGCTATTGGGGTTGACCTGCAGTCGGCGCACGCAGACCTCGATCGCATCCAGGATCGAGTCGGTGTCGGCCTCGTGCCACTCCCAAGTTGTGTCGAGGTCGTCGTGGTGGACGATCAGCTCCGTGGTGCGCCGTGCCGGCAGTGAGAATGCGTTGATCTCACCGGAGAACAACGACGGCAGTGTCTGCACCCGCACACCGTCCTTGAGTGCCTGAAAGGCTTCCAGCAGGCGAGCATTGGCCCGCTCGAGGTCGGCGGTCAGTTCCGCGGCCGGCTCGCTTTGCCCCCGCCTCGATGTCTGCGTTCCGTCTCTCCCTCGACTCGTACGCCGGAGTCTCACGACCGGTGACGGCCCAGGTGGCCAGGTTCGACATGGCATCTGCGCCTCTGGCGAGGTGGGCGATCACATGCGCCCGCGTCCATCCCTCGCACTTACTCGGCCTGCTGAGTTCGTCATCGGCGAGGCTGGCAACGGTGGCCATCATCATGTCCGACTCGCGCTGCATCCGCCCGATGTCGCTGGCAAGGCTCTGACGAGTCTTGATCACGTTGGTCATGGGTTCCACTGTGCAATGCCGGTGCCGAGATCACCAGCAACGTTCCGCTGAACGGGCAGATTGGGTCGTCGGCGAGGGTTGGTCAGCCGGGTCAGGCGGCTCGTGCCGCCGACGTCGTTATCCCACTCGGCGCGGTCGCCGCCCAACTGATGGCGTCCCTCGTTGCACAGAGACACGGAGACCTCTGACAACACAGCTCTCCTCGGTCCAATCGTTCAGCTGTCCGGGCGGAATCCATCTCTCTGAGTGCAGGGTCCCTGCCGCAACTGGACCTGCTCATTCGTCCTGCCCGAACCGGCGGACGTTGTCTTGAAGGTGAGTCCCCTGCCGCGGCGGGCTTGCGGCAGGAAATTACTGGATCTTGCCGTCCTGACCGGAGCGCTCGGCGCCCCCTGTCACGCCCCTGCGGCTGCAATCACGAAGTCAGTTGCAAAGCCCATGAAGAGCCCCAGAAGGAGCGCCCAACAGAGCAGTTCGCCCCTGCCGTACTTGTCGGCAACCCGCAACAGTTGCATGACCACGTAAAGAATCGACCCCGCGGCCAAGGCGAGGAAGGCCACCGAGAGGACGTCGCTGACCACAGCTTGCCCGACGATCGTTCCGACAAAAGTGGGACCGCCACTGATCACACCGAGCACAGCGAGGAACCCCCACCCGGGACGGTCTTGACCGCTGGGTAGCGGAGCCACGATCCCGAACCCCTCGGTTGCGTTGTGCAACCCGAACCCGATGATCAACAGGACCGCCAGACTGATCTCACCGCTCGCCGCGGACTGACCAATCGCCAAGCCCTCAGCGAAGTTATGCAACCCGATCCCGACCGCAATCACCAACGCGATTCGACGGCCGGCGTCCATCAAAATTTGCGGTTGAGGCGACGCCAATTCTCCGACCGCGGCGGCACCCGGCCCGAAAGCTCGGGCCCGGCCGGCCATCCACCGGCTGTAGTACACCAGGCTCATCAACCCGAGGGTGACTCCGATGACCACTGTGGCCGCCAACCCGAAGAAGCGGCCCCAACCCCCTGACTGCCCATCCGCCCCCTCGGACAATGCCTGCTCGACCGGTTCAACGGCGTGGACGAGTACGTCCCACAACAGGAACAGCAGGATGCCGATCGCCACGCCGTTCAGGATGACCCGCAATCGCAGGGAGGGGTTACGAATGCGGCCGAACGGCAGTCCGAGGAAAATGGTCAGCCCGGCGAACGCACCCAACAGGGCAATACTCCAAGAGCTCAACGCATTTCTCCTCGGGCGCCGTTGCTCAGCGACCTGGTCTGGTCAACGGGTGAATGTTGGCTCGACCGGCGGGCCGTGCTCTGCTTCGGCTGCCGTTCGCGCACTAGCGGGTAATGATCGCAGTCTGCCGGGCGGGGGACGCCCGATCAAGCGCGTCGTACCGGTGAGCGGCACAAGACATTGGCCTGCAGGTGCTCCGTTGACCACCAGTGAAAGGGTCTCCCCAACCGGCAGTGCCCTTACCACCTGCCGTGACGAGGCCACCCCTCAAACCCAGGACAGTCGCTCCCTTTCTCATTCATCGAACACCAGCGATTCACGAAGTGGGCCAACCGGTGTAGGCCTCCGCGAGATAGGACGACCCGTACCGCGAGTTAACGACGGCGCTCAACTCGCCCAGTTGTCGTTTGCGTTCGAACGGGTTGGTGTTCGGCTGCTCGTGCAGCATGGACGTCATCCAATAGGAGAAATTCTGCGCCTTCCAGATGCGTTGCAGTGCGCGGTCGCTGTACTGATCGAGCAGGTCCCGAGAGCCGGTGGATACCCAGGAATCGATACCCTCGAACAGAACCCGGACATCTGCGAACGCGAGGTTGAGACCTTTCGCACCGGTTGGGGGCACGGTGTGACCGGCGTCGCCGGCAAGGAAGAGATTGCCGTAGCGGAGTGGTTCACAGACGTAACTGCGGAAGCGGAGCACCATCTTGTCGAAGATGTGTCCACGTTTGAGCTGCAAACCGTCGGGGCCGTCGATGCGAGCCTGCAATTCTTCCCAGATCATATCCTCGGTCCATCCGTCGACGTCTTCGTCCGATGGACACTGAAAATACATTCGCTGAATATTGTCGTCCCGTTGACTGATCAATGCGAACCCGCGGTCGGAGTTGCAGTAGATCAGTTCCTTTGCACTCGGTGGCGCTTCGCACAGGATGCCGAACCAGGCGAACGGGTACTCCACAAAGTTGTCGGTCCGTTGGTCCTGCGGGATTGCCCATTTACAGATCCCACCGGAACCGTCGGCCCCGACGACGATCTCCGCATGGATCTCTCTCGCCCTGCCGTCTGAGTCTTTGAAGCGAATCGTCGGCACGTCAGTGGTCAAATTGAGCACCTCGGTTTCCGAGACCGAGTAGTGAACCTCTCCGCCATCGCGTTCCCGAGCAGCCGCCAGATCGACGAACACCTCGTTCTGCGGGTACAGCCAGACGGCTTCACCGACCAGGTCGGTGAAGTCGATCCGGTGACTGACCCCACCGAACCGCAAGTCGATGCCGTCGTGCTGGTAACCCGCTTTGAGAACACGATCGGAGACACCAGACTCGACAAGCATGGACACGCTGCCGTGCTCCAGGATTCCGGCTCGGTGGGTGGTCCTGATCGTTTCGTGGTCGCGCTTTTCAACCACCACGTTGTCGATCCCAGCCTTCGATAATAAGTGGGACAGCATCAGGCCGGCCGGGCCACCGCCGACAATTCCAACTCTGGTCTTGATCACTTCAGGATTCGTCATCGAAATCGAAACTCCTCGTTGAGTCACTCGATCGCGGCCCGGGTGCGACGGTTCACCATAGGAAATTCGTCTCGAGCATCGAAACACTCGGACCAGTCTTCCTGCGGAGTGGAACATGATTCCTACCGGGGGCGAGCCGGCACATGTTCAGCCGCGACGTCAGTCGGGTTGCCCAGTCATCGAATACCTGCGAGCTGTAGCACCTTTTTCTCGACAGCGTGTCGTAAGGTGCTTTTGTGACATCGAGGCAGTCACGCGGCCGCTCCAAGCCAAAAGGGGTGTCATGGATCTCGGGTTGAGCGGTCGCAGCGCAGTGGTCTGCGCGTCCAGTCATGGCCTTGGTCGGGCCTGCGCCTTGGAGTTGGCTCGGGCTGGCTGCAACGTCGTCGTCAACGGTCGGGACGATGAAGCGGTGCGCCGCACGGCCGAGGAGATCCGGCGGGAATCCGGCGGTCAGATCATCCCGGTTGCCGCCGACATCAGCACGCCGGAGGGCCAGGACCGGTTGCTCGGCGCTGTGCCGGCAGTCGACATCCTCGTGAACAACAATGGTGGCCCACCCTTCAGGGACTTCCGGCAGGTCGACGACGACGCGCTACTGGCAGGAGTGGTCATGAACATGGCCACACCGATACACCTGGTGCAGAAGGTGATCGACGGAATGATGGATCGCCAATTCGGCCGGATCGTGAATATCACCTCTGCCTCCGTGAAAATGCCTCTCCCCGGCCTCGATCTGTCCAGTGGGGCCCGAGTAGGGCTGACCGGATTTCTCGCTGGCGTGGCCCGATCCGTAGCACACGCCAACGTGACGATCAACTTTCTCCTTCCGGGTTCCTTTGATACCCGCCGGTTGCGGTCCGGGCAGGAGGTGACCGCGGCCAGATTGGGCATTACCCGTGAAGAGGCGGCTGAACGCGACCAAAGGGCAATCCCCGCACAGCGTTTCGGCGATCCGTCCGAGTTCGGGGCGGCCTGCGCGTTCCTGTGCTCTGCGCAGGCCGGGTTCATCACCGGACAGAGCATCCTGCTTGATGGTGGCGCCTACCCGGGTATCCTCTAGAACCTTCGACCCGGCTCGAAGGCGAGCGGATTCACGGGGCCTTGCTTGGGCTGAGGGCAGCCAATTCGGTTGGCCTGACGTCGGCCGCGGAGCAGGATGTAAGCCATGGTGTCAGCCCCGGCCATCGGTATCGTCTCACCTGGCGCAATGGGCAGCGCGCTCGGTGCGGCATGGAAACGCGGGGGGCGCGGGTGTTCGCCACGGTGGCTGGACGCAGCAGCCGGACCCGGGAGTTGGCCGGCGGCCTGGAGTTACTCAGCAGCCTGCGTGACGTGATCGACGCCAGCGACGTTCTGGTCAGTGTCGGCCTTCCCGAGTACGCGGTGACGATCGCCGACAAAATTGCGCGAGCTGGCGCGAGCACCGACCACCGCCCCCTGATGGTCGATGTCAACGCAATATCCCCCAGGACGATGTCACGGGTGGCTGAGGTCTTGCAGGGGGCCAGGTTTGACGTTGTGGACGGGGCGATCAGCGGAATGCCGCCCCGGGCCGGATGGGTCACCACCTTGTACCGGTCCGGCAGCCAAGCGGCACAAGTCGCCGACATGAGCGCCGGAGCCGAGCTGCGCCGAATCGTCGTCGGCGAACGGTTGGGTCGTGCGTCGGCAGTCAAGATGTGCACGGCGTCGATGTACAAGGGGTTCAACGGACTTCTGCTGCAGGCCTTATCGACCGCTCGCGCGCATGACATCACCTCTTTCGTCCTCGACATCTCCGAGACGTTCCGCGAACAAGCGACAACGGCTGCGACCCAGATTGCGCTGGCGGCATCGAAGTCAGATCGCTACCCCGCTGAGATGCGGCAGATCGCGCAGACCCAGAGTGCAGCGGGTGCACGTCCGGAACTCTTCGAGGCATTCGCCCTGGTCTTCGAACAGGCCGGTCGCAGCCTGCTCGGGAGCCTCACGCCCGAGCAGGCTGCGGAGCAGCATGACCTTGCCGCGGTTTTGCTGGCCCTGGCCACGCAATCCCCGCGGACCACATGACAGACCTTACCGATCGCCGGGTCCTTCAGCCGGAGGATTGTCTCAGTACTTGATCATCACGTTGCGCAGTTCGGTATAGAACTCAAGGGAGTGCACGCCCCCTTCGCGGCCGATGCCCGAAGCTTTGGAGCCGCCGAATGCGGTCCGCAGGTCGCGCAGGAACCAGCTGTCGATCCAACACAGCCCGACGTCGATCTTGGTGGCCAATCGGCTGGCACGGTTGATGTCCTGCGTGTAGATCGAGGTCGCCAGGCCATATTTCGTGTCGTTGGCCATCTCGACTACTTCCGCTTCGGTGTCGAACGGTGCAATGTGCACACAGGCCCGAAGATCTCTTCCTGGACCACCGCCGCGGTCTCGGGCAGACCCGTCCATATCGTGGGTTGCACCCAGCACCCGTCCTTGAGGTCGTCGGGCATGTCGGGGATTCCGCCGCCGAAGACGATAGTGGCTCCCTCGTCTTTGGCCTTTGGTAATAGGACAGCACCTTTTCTTGGTGTTCCTTGCTGATCAGGGTCCGATCTTCGTCGCTGAGTCGTCTGGGCGGCCCGGGGTCATGCCCTGCCGCCTTGGCCTTCATCGCGTCCACGAACTTGTCGAACGTGATCAGTGCGCGGATCTTTTCCGGCGAACGACCTTCGGCCAGAGTGATCTCGACGACGGGCATGACCTACCTCCTGGTGATCGTGTGTTGGGCGGATTCCTTGACTATCTCGGGTATTGTCCCTGTCGCCGAAGAAGGACTTACCCCCACGACTTCGCGCCAAAGGTCACCAGGACGGGTCCTGCCGTGGCGGTCCACGCATATCCGAAGCGGTCCACCGCGCACTGAGATGGTGTGAGCCGGTGTCGTAGGGGTGCACCTCGATCTCGCCGTGGAGCACCGGTCCCGATCGTTGGTGCCCGGGTCGGATCGTTGCCAGGTAACCGCCAGGTGCGGGAACCGCACGCCAGGGCGGGACCACCAGCGAGGCCGACATCCGGCGGGCCGCGTGCACCCTTCCGGGAACCTCGTATTGCCGGCCGAGGAGCTCGTTGGCTTGGTCGATGTCGCCGGCCGCCAGGCGGGCACGGATTCGGCTCGCGGACACCGGCATGCCCGCGATCTCGACGGTTCCGACTTCGACACCGTCCAAACCTGTTGCAGCTACGAGTTTGCGGATCGTGGAAATGCCCCCGGCTCCGCCGCGGCCGAATTGAAAGTTCTTGCCGACGACCACGATCCTGGTGGCCATCCTGTCCCGCAGGATCGCGCGTGCGAAGTCCTCGGCCGGAACCCCGAGAACGGTGGGATCGGCCGCAAACAGGACGACGAATTGCACGCCGGTCTGCGCGGAACAATCGCAATTTCTGGGCAAGTCCGGTGAGCACAGGCGGCGATGACCCCGGCCGGAGATAACTGGAAAGGGTGGCGTTCGAAGGTGGCGACCCCGACCGGCAGACCGAGCCGGGTACGCGGCTTGGGCCGCACGGGCGAGCAAGGCGCGGTGACCCAGGTGGACTCCGTCGAATTTCCCAAAGGCCAGAACGTTGTCCCCGATTGTTTGGGCAACCCCGTGACCTCCTCGGAAGATCGAGAAGTTCAGCGATTCCGCTCCCATTCGTAACCCGCTCTGGTCGACGACGGTCACTGACGAGTTGATTACTCGTCCTTGTCTTCGAGCCGGAAACCAACCTTGAGTGTCACCTGGTAGTGATTCACCTCTCCGTCCATGATGGCGCCGCGAACCTCGACCAACTCGAACCAGTCGAGATGCCTCAGCGTTTCGTTCGCTCGTTTGATGCCATTTCTGATCGCGGTGTTCACATCCTCGTTGGACGTCCCGACGATCTCATTGACGACATAGGTGCGGTTGGACACGATTGATTTCCGTTCCGGTTGAACGAAGTTGTGGGTCTCGAGTCTTAGAGTTCGCCCGCCGGCGGCGACGATCGCCCGCCGGGTCGTCTCTTTGGCGTTCTCGTTGTGCCGGGCAATCACCCGGGTGGCGTCCTCCAGGCTGCCGCGCTCGTAGGCATCGACGATGGCCCGATGATCGTCGATGATCTCCTCGACCGCCTCCCCGCCCTCTCTGAGCAGGGACACCATCAGGCCGGACACCCCCAGTCGGGCATAAGAATCGGTCAAGGTCGGGTTGTTCACCAACTCGACGATCGCGGTGTGGAACGCCTCGTTGTGCTTGGTGTACGCCTCGATGTCGATGAACTGCCCACCCCCGACCAGCGGGACGGTCTCCTCCATCAGCAGGCGCAAGCGGGCGACCTTCTCCTTGGGCACCCGGCCGACAGTGCTGAGCGCGACCCCCAATTCGATCGCGCAGCGCGCGTCGAATGCCTGCTCGGAAGTCTGGGGGGTCACCGGTTTGACGACATAACCGCGTTCCGGATCGCGGGCCAACAACCCGTCCGACACGAGTTTGGTGACTGCGTGGTAGATCGTTGCGGGCAGCGTCGCGAATTCCTTGGCCAAAGTCCCGATATCCAGCGAGTCCTGCAGGGTGAACGTGCGATTGAGGATGCGGGTCCGTAACTCGCCGTAGCAGACCCGGTCCTGCTCGACTTCGAACCGACCGAACCTGCCGCGAAAATAGGTCAGTGGTGACCCCTCGCGCGCCACTGCCCGGGTCACGTTCGCCAGGAACACCCGGTGTGTCCCGGCAACGACATCCTCGGCGACGCTGCACTCGCAGTAGGCGAGCGAATCGGCAAGTAGCGGCACATCGCCCGCCCCACGATCCACATTCAGCCCGTCGAACTTGGCGCCACGCGAGGAGGCGAACCGTTCCGCGACGATTCCTTGATCCTCATCGAGGATGTTCACCCCAAAGACCCGACTGGCGTGGATCGCCTCCTGCGTGCTCCCGCGGGTGTTCAGACACACCAACAGCATCGGCGGATCCAGTGACAGCGACGACACCGCACTTGCCGTGGCCCCGAAGTCCTCGCCACCGCTTCTGCGTCGTGAGAACCGTTACACCACTGGCGAAGTGGCCGATGACATGACGGAAGGTCTCCTTGCTTGTGTGGTTCTCGGTCTGTGTCACAAACATTCCACCGCCTTCCGTCAAGGTGCTACTGACCGGGGCATCGGCCGACCATGCAGCGCCTCGCCCGCAGCAGGACAAGGTGCCTTTTCGTTGAACGGAAACCCCGGCCGCCGTCGCAGGCATGCGCTGCGCCTGCGCAGGCCGGGCGTTCAGATTTCCGTTCGACGGAAAGAACCATTGCGCGCGTCATCGCCGATGTCCATCGTCAGTGGGCCACCCCGACCGGGTGGCGCGAACAGGAGTTGCGGGTCCCGGCTCCGCCGTCCTCGATACGCGGGCGACCCAATCGAGCCACCAGCAGGCACCGGGACAGCGCACCATGAGGGAGACCTGAGATGACTGTGACCGCAACGACCGACCAAGAGGCAAAACGAAGCCGAACAGTCGTATGGGTGGTGACGCTTGCCACCATCGGCCTGATGTTCGACGGTTACGACCTTGTCATCTACGGCACCGTGGTGCCGATTTTCCTGAAGGACCCGACCCAGATCGGCGAGGTGACTCCCGGTCATCGCCGGCACGCTGGGCAGTTACGCGCTGATCGGCGTTCTCGTCGGAGCCCTGCTCGCCGGAAGCGTCGGCGACATCCTCGGCCGCCGCAAGGTCATGCTCTTCGCCTACGCGTGGTTCTCCATCGGCATGGCCCTGACGGCCCTGACGACCACGCACAACGATGTTCGGCATCATGAGGTTTCTCACCGGCCTCGGCGTCGGTGCCCTGGTGGCCACCACGGGCGCACTCGTCGCCGAGATCGCCCCGCCGGGAAAGAAGAATCTCTGCAACGCCATCACCTATTCCGGAGTGCCGGCCGGAAGCCTGTTGGCCGCCCTGGCCGCGATCCTCCTGGAGGACTCGATCGGTTGGCGCGGCATGTTCCTCATCGGCGCGTTGCCCATCATCACCTTGCTGCCATTGGCCTACTTCAAGATGCCCGAATCGGTGTCCTGGTTGGTCGCCCGAGGCCAAGTCGACAAGGCCCGAGCCATTTCCGAGCGGACCGGTGTTCCGATACCCGAAGCACCGACCGCCGCGCAAAAAGCCGCCAAAGCCGACAAGGTCGGATTTGCCGGGCTGTTCAGCCGCGGGTACTGGCTCCCGACCGTCCTGATGGGGTTCATGAGCGCGACCGGGCTCGTGCTGGTCTACTCCCTGAACACGTGGCTGCCCGAACTGATGGGGCGCGCCGGGTTCAATGCGAAGGGTTCCCTGTCCTTCTTGCTCGTGCTGAACGGTGGGGCGATCATCGGTGCACTGGGCGGGTCCCGATTCGCCGACCGATTTGGGCCCAAACCAGTCGTCGCCTCCTGCTTTCTCATCGGAGCGGCGTCGATCACGCTGCTGACCGTCAACCTCCCTCTCGCCTTGCTGCTCGCGATCGTCGCGGTCGTCGGGCTCGGCACCAGCGGCACCCAGACCCTGATCTACGGGTTCGTCGCCAACTACTACCCCACCAGAATGCGGGGCGCCGGCGTTGCCTGGTGCGCGGGGTTCGGTCGGCTCGGCGGTGTGGCCGGTCCGCTGTTGGGCGGCTTCCTGATCGCCGCGGGCCTGGCAGCTGAACTCGATCTTCTACGTACTGGCCGCGGTGGCCGTCCTCGGCCTGATCCTGTGCCTGCTCGTGCCGGCCGCGAACCGTCCCAAGGATATTCACTCGACGCCCATCGAGCCGACGGTACCGATTGGGTCCTCGACAACCGCGGACGCCCCGACTTCGTAACGCGCCCGGTCGAGATCGTCACCAAACTGTCAGCGAGCCTCTGAGAGTGGAGAAGCCATGTACGACCGGATACTCGTAGCGATCGACGCATCGCCCGACTCGCCCGACGATTCCCTCAACCGCACAGCCCAGTTCGCCAAGATGACCGGCGGTACCGTCTATCTCCTGCACGTCGCCCGCGGCCACGTCGTCGCCTCCGACATCAACGCCGGGTCAGGTCTCGGCGTCCTGGACGGCGAGGACGACGTCGACACCCGCGAACGGAAAGTCGTGCAGGACGCCGTCAATCAGCTGGCCGCAGCGGGAGTCACCGTCCACGGAGAACTGATCAACGCCACCGAACACGACGCCGCCCAGGTCATCGTGCAGCGAGCGAACGAACTGCAGGTGGACCTCATCGTGCTCGGCTATCAGCACTACCGTGGATCTACGGTCGCCGACCACGTGATCCGACAGCACCCAGCCTGTTCCGTGCTGTTCGCACGACCGCCGAAGGTGTCGGCATGACGGTCGTCCTCCCGAGAATGCGAATCGCCGTTGATATGGACAGCTGTCGATTCGCAGCTTTCTCAGATCGCGACGACTGGTCAGCACATCGGCCAGCACTTGAACGAGGGTGACAGCAGGTGGCAGGCAACGCGACCGACGCCCGTCGCTCGGTGATCAGCAAGCTCAGTGTGATCCTGCGGGCATTCAGCCAGGGGGGTGTTTACACCCTCAGCGAACTGGCCGAGCAGACCGGTCTACCCGTGTCCACCACCCACCGATTGGCAACCGAGCTTGCGGAATGGCAGGTGCTGGAACGCTGCGACGACCGCCGCTTCCGTCCGGGGTTGTCGTTGCGAACATTGGCGGGTTCGCCATGCTGCACGACCAGCATGCGAGACCGGGCCGCGCCTGTGCTGGAAGACCTCAGCCGCGCGACTGGCGCGAACACCCGGTTGGGATTGCTGGACAAGCTGTCGGTGACCTACATCCACAAGGCTGCCTGCCTGCCCGTCTCCCAGTTCTCCCCGGCCGCCAGCCTTCCACTGCACGCGACGGCAATGGGGAAGGTGTTGTTGGCATTCGCCCCAGCGGATGTCGTCGATACCTTTCTTGCCCGGAAACTGAGAGCCTATACACCGCACACGATCACCGATTCGGATCGATTTCGCTGGAGTCTGAAATTGGCCCGGGCACACCGGATGGCCGTCTCCCACGGGGAACTCCAGCTGAACCACACGGCTGTGGCTGCCCCGGTGTTCGGTGTCGGAGGACACGTCGTGGCTTCTCTGGAGGTCATGGTGGATGACATTGCCACGGACTTGAACGCGGCCCGACCGGCTTTGGTCGTTGCTGCAGGCAGCCTGTCCCGCGAACTCGAGCGTCCATGCTGTGAATGCAGCGCGAACCATTCTTTCTCCCGGTTTCCGAGCGGATTGCCCGCACCGCGGCGGCTCGACGCTCGGTCCGTCGTCCTTGTCGCGCCCGGGGATCATCAAACGGATGTTGTCATGGGACATCCACAAAGAGCTGGCCACGCCCCGCGTCGGCCCTGATCGGCCGGCGAGTCCGTTCGACCCGAAGCAAAGGTCGGCCTCCGCAATGACTATCTTGCCAGTCACGTGCTGATCTCCGAGGTGGCTTCGCCATCGGCGCCGCGGCGGAAGCGTTCGCCAACCTGGGCCGTGATCATCCTCCTCACGCTGTCCGGCGTCGTCGTGGCGCTGCAACAGACCCTGGTGGTCCCGCTGCTCCAGGAATTCTCCGGAATCCTGGCAGTCAGTCGGGATGACATCTCCTGGCTGGTCACAGCAGCCCTGCTGACCGCAGCCGTCGCGACCCCGATCATGTCCAGGCTTGCAGACATGTTCGGCAAGCGGCTGATGATGCTCCTGTGCATGGTGGCAATGACGGCCGGCTCGGTCATTGCCGCCGTCGGCGGGGTATTCCTCACTGTGATCATCGGACGGTCGCTGCAGGGCTTTGCCGCCGCGATGATCCCGATCGCTATCAGCATCATGCGCGACGAACTGCCAAAGGAAAAGGTGGGCTCTGCCGTCGCCCTGATGAGCGCGACGCTGGGCATCGGCGGCGCACTTGGCCTGCCGCTTTCCGGCATCATTTACGAGAACTTCGGCTGGCACGCGATCTTCTGGATCTCCGCGGGCACTGGAACCGCACTGACCGCCGGGGTGTGGTTGGTGGTATCGGAATCGAGCGTGCTGACCAGGGGCCGATTCGACTACCTGGGCGCGGCGTTACTGTCCGTGGCGCTAACGTCCCTGCTGCTCGCGATCTCCAAGGGCGGCACCTGGGGTTGGGGCAGCGAACCTGTCATCGTCCTGTTGGTGGTGGCAGTAGCGGCGTTGGTCGTCTGGTTTCCGTACGAGATGAGAGTCAGCCAACCGCTGGTGGACCTTCGCACATCGGCCCGACGTCCCGTTCTGTTGACCAACATCGCGTCCTTGCTCGTGGGTTTCGCCATGTTCGCCAATCTGCTGCTGACCACCCAGCAACTCCAACTTCCCACCAGCACCGGCTACGGCTTCGGGTTCTCGGTCGTCGCCGCCGGCCTGGCCATGGTGCCGGGCGGCATCGCCATGGTCCTCTTCGCTCCCATATCCGGTCGCATGATCAACCTCTACGGTGGCAGGGTCACCCTGATCACCGGCGCCGCGCTCATGGGTACGGCCTACCTCATGCGGGTCTATTTCTCGAGCACAGCCCTGGTCGTCATCGCGTTGTCGATGCTTGTCGCCATCGGAACCGCAATCACCTACGCAGCCATGCCGACGTTGATCATGGCATCGGTACCGATCACCGAAACCGCCTCTGCCAACGGATTGAACTCGCTCCTTCGCGCAATTGGCACATCGACCTCGAGCGCTGCCGTGACGGCCGTGTTGGCCTCGGTCACCATCCAGATCGGTTCCGCAACCGTCCCATCCTTCAGTGCCTTCCAGGAAATCTATTGGATGACTGGGATCAGCGCGCTCACCGCATGTGCAGTGGCCTGGTACATCCCTGCCCGCAAGAGGGCGGGAGCTGTGGCCGCGTCAGGCTCCTCGGCAGCTCCCAGAAGCGTCACCGAGGCCGGTGAAAACAGCGAGATCGTTGTTCGCGGAAGCATTTTGCAGTTCGAGAACAGACCCGTCCACCCAGCGGTCATCACGGTGATGAAGACCGACGGAACTCCGGTGGACTGGAGTCGAGCCGACAGCAGCGGGGACTACTCGGTCGTGCTGCCCGGCCCGGGCCGGTACCTCGTCCTGGCCAACGCGCAAGGCTGGACCCCGCGGGCCGAGATACTCGAGTTCCCAGATGCGAACACCCGGCAACACATCACCCTCACCGACCAACTGACGCTATCCGGGACCATCAGCCGCGCCGGCACATCACATCGGCGGAGCTCTGGTCACCCTCAGTGAAGCTGCCGGCGAGGTGGTCGGTTCGGTTCGGGCCGACGGTGCAGGGCGCTACTGCATGCCGTTGCCGGGGGCCGGACGGTACATCGTCACAATGCTGGAACCGGACGAACGTCATGCCTACGCCCGCAAGGTCGTCCTGGACGTGCGCTCTGCCGTCGTGGACATCGAAGCACCGGCGCTGCCCGGTTCGGAGTCGTTGTGAGCCCAACTTGCCGGCATCGAGGATCCGGGAGCAGATCCCTTGTCTAATAGAGTGAGAGGTGAGGAATGCAGATTCTTTGGATCACCGACACGTCCGCCGACCAAATATCCGCAACGCAAGTGGCGGCCTTCGCTCATCGCACCGGCGGCGTGCTGTGGGCCCATCTGGACCATTCCGAGGAGCAGGGAATGGCGATGCTCGTCGAGCAGATCAAGCCACGCCCGGATGACCTCCGCGACGTCGAGAACCGAACCCCCGTTCCGAAGCTGCACATGTACGCCGATCACCATTTCAGCGCCATCAACGGACTGGCCCGCGGCACCGATGGACTTCTGCACTTCCAGCCCTTGAAGGTCTTCCTCACTCCACAGGTGCTCTGGACCGTGTTCGGACCCGCGACGTCATCGCTCACTGCGGCCGCGGTCAACCATGACCTGGACCTGGTCCGGGTCATGCTCACAGGCTCGGGAAGTGTGTCCGACCACGGCGTTCGAACTCGTCACCATCATCCGTGGGGTGATGTTGCGCGGCCAGGAAGACCTGATCTCGTCCGGTGCACGACGGATCGCGGATCTGGAGGGTCGCGTCATGACCAGCGACCCGGTGGCAGCAGAGATCGTCCTGCAAGATCTGTTCGAGCTGCGCCACGACCTGCAGATCATTCGGATCAACGCCGCTCAGGCGTACGAGTTGTACGACAATCTGCTCGACACGATCGACGTCGACGATCGGGTCATGAAGATCGACACCGGCCGGCTGGCCCTGTTGCGGCAGCAGTACGGGCATCTGAAGAATTCGGCCGACCTTGAGCGTGAGTACCTGCAGGAAGTTCTCGACCTGTTCCAGACCCGAGTGTCCAACGAGCTCAACCGGTTCGTCCGAAAGATCACGGCGTTCGGCACGATCGCGATCTCCTGGACAGTGGTCGCCGGCATCTACGGGATGAACTTCGCGAACATGCCCGAACTGACTTGGAGTTTCGGGTACCCGATGGCGCTGGGGATCATGGTCGTCGTGAGCATTGTCCTTGTGGTACCTGTTCCACCGTCAGCACTGGCTGTGACAGGGCGTCGAGTGAAACGCTGGCTCGCAGCATTGCTACTGTCACTGGCGACCGGCGATGTGTCGGTCGACCACGATCGCCCAGTTTCCGTGCACAAGGGAGTGCGATGCTGACACGCAGGAGCGCTGATGCCTTCGTCGGACGGGAGCACGAACTGGCGGCGTTGCGCGCAGAGCTGCGAACTGGTCGCAACTGGGAGACGCCCCGGGTCGTCCTGATCGAGGGTCCCCCCGGGATCGGCAAGTCAGCGCTGATCGACCACTTCCTCGCCGACCACACCGACCTCACAATCCTGCGAGCGACCGGCGAGCAATGGGAGGCCTTCGTCGCCTATGGCGTGGTCGATCAACTCATGCGTACCGCCGGGGTCAGCAGGGCGAAACTGCTGGCCGGCCGCGATGCGGTCGCTGCCGGCCGAGGAGCCGGTCGGAGTGGGTTCTCAGGTCCTGGAGGCGATCGAAGATCTCGAGCCCAAGGCCCCGGTGGTCTTGGTCATCGACGACGCCCACTGGGCGGATCTGGACTCCCTGCGCGCGCTGCTGTTCGTGGTGCGACGCTTGGTCGGTGATCCGGGTCCTGGTGCTTCTCGCGCATGCGCAGTGAGGACGCACATCGGTTGCCGGAAGGGCTGCGTCGGCAGGCAACCGGCACGAACCGGGACCACCATCGCCCTCGGCGCGCTTCCGGCCAGTGAGATCGCGCACCTCGCAGCCGCGTTGGGGGTGCCGCACCTGTCCGGCCGATCGGCGCGGCACGGCTGCATGCCCACACCGAAGGCAATCCGCTCTACATCACCACGTTGTTGGCCGAACTTCCCCGCGATCGTTGGCAGACCTGGGAACCGATGCTTCCGGCGCCACGGACATTTGCGACCCAGGTGATGCGCAGATTGGAGGCATGCAGTCCGCCGGCGCGCAGACTGGTCGAGGCCGCCGCAGTCCTCGGAGCAGTCGCGACGTTGGAATCAATCGCAGCGATCGCTGAGGTGCCCGATCTGATCGACGCTTTGGACGAGGCCACGGCGGTCAACCTGCTCAAGGTCCCCGACGATTCTGCGGGGATCCGGGGCATCATGTTCTCCCATCCCTTGGTGCAGGCGGCTGTGTACGGGCAGCTCGGACCGGCCCGACGGGTCCAACTGCACTCTGCTGCGGCCGGGCTCGTCGAGGACCCGGCCGCGGTTCTGCGCCATCGGGTGATGGCCACCACCCCGCCGGACCCTTCGCTGGCCGCGGAACTGGAAGCCTTTGCGCGGCGCAAGGCCGGCGTCGGTGCCTGGGCGGCGGCCGCGTGGGCCCTTGTCGAGGCCAGCAGGCTGAGCTCGGACCGGGAACAGCGTGAACGTCGACTGCTCAAGGCGGTGGACGCGATGATCGGTGCCGGCGATCTGATCCAGGCGGACGCCTTCGCCCAGGAGGTCGTGGGGTTCGCGCCGGCGGCGATGGGCGATGCCACCATGGGTTACCTGGCCGTCCTACGGGGTCGGCCCGGGGATGCCGAGAAATTGCTCCGCGCTGCCTGGAAGTACTGCGACAGCACCGGCGACGCAACGTTGGGAACCGCAGTGGCGCAACGGCTCGCACTTGCATGGGGTGGGGCGGCTGCGAGGTGACGAAGTGGTCCATTGGTCACGGCGAGCGGTCGAGCTGGCCGTGGCCGACGATCCGGTCCGGGTCGAGGCGGAGGCTCTGCTGGGGCTCGGATTGGGCTGGCAGGGCCAGGTACCCGAGGGCCTGGCCGCCTATGAGTCGATTCTTGCGCAGCTGTCCACCCAGGAGGACGGCCCGCCGGAGGATCGGGTCCGGATGGCGTACGGGTGGCTGCGTCTTGTCACCGACGACGTGGTGGGAGCACGCACCATGTTGGAGCAGACGGCGGCGGCCGCGTTGCAGGCGGGGTCGGTGCGGATCGCGGTGTGGGCCTTCGTCTGGTCGGCACACGCTGGGTTCGCGGTGGGAGCCTGGGACGAGGCGGCCGCCGACGCCGATCGAGCGGTGTCCCTGCTGGAAGAAACCGGACACGAATGGCTGCGCCCGCTGGCCCGATGCGCGGCCGTGCTGGTACCGGCGGCCCGCGGGGAATGGACCACCGCCGATGAACACGCCTCACGCAGCGGCCGCCCGACCGGGTGACTACGAACTCATGGTCGTCGCCGCCGCCCTGGCCCAAGCGCACGTCGCGCCGCCCGCGGCGATCACGACGCCGTGATCCGCGCCCTGGAGCCGGTACTGCTCATCACCCCACGAGACGGCGTCGACGAACCTGGATTCTGGCCCTGGCAAGGCCTCTACGCCGACGCCCTGGTCAACTCGGGCCGGCTGGACGAAGCCGACGCGTTCCTCAGACCACATGAGGAGCTGGCCGCAGCTCGGCAACGTGGTTCGACGGTTGCCCGGTTGGCCCGGGTCCGCGGCAAGTTGGAAGCTGCGCAAGGCACACCTAGCGCCGCAGAAACGGCATTCCAGCACGGACTGGCCGAGATCGAACGCCTACCAATGCCGTTCCAACGGGCCCTGCTGGAACTCGCCTACGGCCAGGTGCTGCGCCGTGCGGGGCAACGCCGCGCAGCGGCCCAACCAGCTGCAAGCCGCCCGAGACCGATTCGCCGCGCTGAAGGCCCGCCCCTACCTCGAACGATGCGAACGCGAACTCGCCGCCTGCGGACTGGCCCCCGCCAAACGCAGCGACTTCGACCCCAGCCGGCTGACCGCCCAAGAATCAGCCGTCGCCCGACTCGTCGCCCGCGGCATGGGCAACCGGCAAGTAGCCACCGAACTCTTCGTCAGCATCAAGACTGTCCAATTCCACCTCACCCACATCTACGCCAAACTCGGCATCAGCACCCGCGGCGAACTCGCCGCCCAATTCCGCGAACAACGAAACCAGCGAAGATTCTTCCCGCGAAGGCCTGGAAGGTCAGTAGTCGGCCGCGAAAGTGGCCGGCTCGTCAAGGACCGGATCCGACACCTGACGGCCGGCCGCACGGAGCAGCATTACCCGGATCGGCGCTCCGTGAAGTCGGTACGTTCGAGCAGCATCGAGATGGCAAGCCCCGCGGTCAATCCCCAGAAGGCCGCGCCAATGTTGAGGACGCTGATGTCGGAAACCGTGACCACGAAGGTCACCAGTGCGCCCAGCGTGAACCGGGTACTGAACGCGGCGACAAACGACGACTGCAGGACCCGCAGCATCGCGAGGCCGCCGAGAACTGCGATGAAGGCAGCTGGCGTGGCCAGCATCAGCTGCGTGAACAGGGGGGCGAAAAGCCCGAACAACACTGCCAGCAGACCGCAACAGATACCGGCAATGTAATGCCGGGATCGCTCCCCCGACGCTGACAACAAGGCATTGGTCGGCCCGGTCAGGCAGGTACAGACCGCCCCCACGAATGCCACCATGATTGACCACACCCCGCAGGCGATGGTCACCGCATTGATCGGTGCGGTGTGGCCCGCGGCTCGCAGCACCGCGACGCCCTGGCCGTTCTGCACAACGAGCACCGTCACTGCGATAGGGATGACCAATTCGATCATCGCCTGCAACGACCACTGTGGGAGCTGCAACACGGGTGCGGCCAGGATCTGGGACGTGCTCAGGTCCGGGCTGAATCGTCCCGAAACGGAGACCGCCACCGCGCCGACAACCAGCGTGCCGATGATCGGCGGGACCCATCTTCCGAGCGATGGCACCGCGCTCAACAGCAGGAATGCCAGCACCATGGGCGCGGCGATGGCGAAGTCGGCGCCGAGCGCACGCACCAGATCGACCCCGAACCGCAGAAAGACGCCGGCCACCATTGCCATGACGATCGGCATGGGGATGACGCTCATCACTCGCCGAACCCAGCCGGTCAGACCCAGAACCAGAATGAGCACCCCGGTAGCAATGAACGCACCGATGACCTCCGGGAAGGTGAGATGCCCGAGAGCCGGACCGACCAGCACCGTGCCCGGAATCGTCCAGAACATCGCCAAGGGCTGGCGGTAGAGCCAGCAGGCCAGGATGGTCAGCAGGCCATTGAAGAAGAAGACCCCGAAGATCCAGGACGCCAACTCCGCCGGGGACAGACCGCCCTGGGTGCCGACGGCCAAGATCACCGCAACGGGCCCGGTAGCCGAAAAAATCACCCCGATCAGGCCGTTCGCGGCATACAGCGGGCCGAAATCCCGGCGCAGCCTGCCCGATCCGGTCCGCGGCCTGGGGGGTCGTTCAATCAGTGGATGCCTCGGTGCACCAGCCACGTTCACCTCGATCCGACGATCGGACATGTGTCAACCATTCCGCGTCGCCCTGGTCGCTTGGCCCAAAGTAGGACGGCAGGAACCACTTCGCGCCGGGTAACGGCCTAGCCCGGGTTAGCGCAATGCCCGGTCCGTTCTCGGCTTGACACCGACCATGTCGGGTAGTTACCTGACGGTGCTGGAAAACAGCCGCTGGGGTCGATGTCGCCACCAGGAGGGTCACGGCGTCGGAGAGAACATCTCGACGCCCAGGCACGGGAATGCCAACCCGACCCGGAGGATCCGTGGCCAGATCGGCACCATCTTCGGCCACCACAGGTGGCCGTCGCCACCGCCGAGCAACTTTTTCAGCACCGGCGGTGATCTGACGGTGCGACCGCATCCGAGTGATTACCCGACCGAGAAGGTGCGGCTCCGCCAAGTAGTTGTCGCCGCACCCGGCCCCGGATTTCCGCTGCTTCATCGCGTCACGAGATCGTCTGGGGCAGAAGCGCAAATGCCCTTCGAGGACAACGCGGCCAGATCCTTCCGCGCGGCGGCCGCGTCGCAGGCGGGGTCGGTGCGGATCGCGGTGTGGGCCTTCGTCTGGTCGGCCCACGCCGGTTTCGCGGTGGGAGCCTGGGACGAGGCGGCTGCCGACGCCGATCGAGCTGTGTCGTTGCTGGAAGAAACCGGACATGTATGGCTGCACCCGCTGGCCCGATGCGCGGCCGTACTGGTACCGGCGGCCCGCGGGGAATGGGCGACAGCCGATAAACACGCCAAAGCAGCGGTCGCGCGACCGGGCGACTACGAACTCATGGTGGTCGCCGCCGCCCTGGCCCAGACGCATGTCGCCGCTGCCCGCGGCGATCACGAAGCCGTGATCCACGCCCTTGAGCCGGTAATGCTTATCATCCCCCGAGAAGGCGTCGGCGAACCTGGATTCTGGCCCTGGCAGGACCTGTACGGTGATGCGCTGGTCAGCACGGGCCGGCTGACCGAAGCCGACGAATTCCTCCAGTCGCAGGAGAAGCTGGCGGTGTTCCGCGGATCGGGTTCGACGGTGGCCCGGCTGGCCCGGGTGCGGGGCAGGCTGGAGGCCGCAAACGGGCGGGTACCGGCGGCGGAGGCGGCGTTCCGGGTGGGGCTGACCGAACTGGACCGGGTGCCGTTGCCGTTGCCGTTCCAGCGAGCCCTGCTGGAACTCGCCTACGGCCAGGTGCTGCGCCGCGCGGGGCAACGCCGCGCAGCGGCCCACCAACTTCAAGCAGCTAGAGACCGATTCGCCGCCCTGAAGGCCCGCCCCCACCTCGAACGCTGCGACCAGGAACTCGCCGCCTGCGGACTTGCGCCCGCCAAACGCAACGACTTCGACCCCAGAAAGTTGACCGCGCAAGAATCAGCCGTCGCCCGACTCGTCGCCCTCGGCATGGGCAACCAACAAGTCGCCGCAGAACTCTTCGTCAGCATCAAAACCGTCCAATTCCACCTCACCCACATCTACGCCAAACTCGGCATCAGCACCCGCGCCGAACTCGCCGCCCAATTCCGCGACAACGGCGCAACGACAGACCCGCTGTGCCGGCCCCGTGCAGGACGGGCATCAGCCTCGTCGGCTCGAAAGTCGACAGAACCGGCCAGGGCCGAGCCGGATGCGAGCGCAGGAACGTCGGCGATCCCGATTGACCCCGCAGGAGACGGCGGTCGCCCGACTCGTCGCTCTAGGGATGGCAACCGACAAGTCGCCGAACTCTTCGTCAGCATCAACCGTCGTCAATTCCACCTCACCCACATCTACGCCAAACTCGGCATCAGCACCCGCGCCGAACTCGCCGCCCAATTCCGCGACAACGCGTCACGATCCAGCTGCCCCCGAACTGCATGATCGGTCGAGAAACCCCACCGGCATGCGGGGGACGTGCAATTCGTCGCCTCACCGCATCAGCGTTACGCTCACCCGGCAGGAATTCGCCGTCGCCAGACTGGTCGGGATGGGCAGGCCAACCGTCAGATAGCTGCCGAACTATTCGTCGGCATCACCACCGTGCAATTCACCTCACCCACATTTACACCAAGCTCGGGTTCCGGTCCGTGCCGAACTGCTGCAGGCTGGACCAACTCCGACACGATGGCCGAACGACGGACGGCGGAAGCCTCCGGCCAGATCCAGAGGCCGCCCGCATCGAGGATCAGGTGAAGACGCTGGTAAAGGCATCGTTCAGCTCGCGGGCGTGGTAGAAGATACCTTTCGCGAGATGGTCGACGGTCCAGTTGATGGTCGGGAAATCGGATTGAACTCGGTAACCCAAGCCGGCAAAGACCTCATTCCGGTTGCCTGCAGGATCAAAGAAGTAAATCGTCGTGCCACGAGTGATGCCATGCCGGGTCGGTCCGATATCGATTGGCACGTCATCCATGCTGAAGATATCCCCGGCCCGCAGGATGGCGTTCCAGTCTTCCAAGTGATAGGCGAAGTGGTGCAGCTTCTCGTTCGGGCCCTTGATGACAGCGAGGTCGTGCGGCGACTCGCCACACGACATCCATGAGCCGATCACCGCCGGATTTTCCATGCTCTCGACAACCCGCTCAGCGACCCTGAAGTCAAGTACCTCGGTCATGAAACGCTCCACGAGTCCGGGATCATCAGCAGGGATGAGCGCATGGTCGATCCAGTGCGTACCTACTCCCCGCACATTCCGGGGCCATGCCTCCGGGTTGATCGAGCCGGTTTCCGTGCCGCTGAACTCCATTTCCGTGTACAGCTCAATGGTTTGCTCGGACGGCAGGGTCAGGGCGACCGCCTCGCCGACTTTCAGATTTTCCCCCGCGCTGACTCGGCTGGTAGTGGCACCGAAGCTCTGCGCCCGCTTCTCGAAGCTGGCAAGGTCGTCATCACTTTCGACCTTATAACCGAACTTGACCAAACCGACGCCGCCCTCCTCCAAAACGAGGGAGTGGTGGTCCCATTCATCCCAGCACTTCAGATACAGCTTCCCCTGCTCTTCTTGAACGACCTCCATCCCGAGCGTGTTGGAGTAGTGATTGCGGGCTTCCTCGAGGTCCGTCACCCGCAGATGGACGTAACCGAGCCGGATAACTGCGCTCATCAGTTTGATTCCTTTCCTGTGTTCGTCGTCGGTGTTTCGTTGTTTACCACGATCCGTGCCGCCTGCAATCCGGCCGTGAACAAATCGTTCGCCGCCTTTTGGTAGGCGAATCCCAAGACTTTCCGCAATCGGTCTCCTTCCTGAAGCTCGATGACTATGTTGGTGATCGGCACCGCTCGGCAACTGAGGCAGATGCCTTCCACCCGTTCGTCATCGGTGAGCACGCTGGCCGCGATGGGTCGCTCGTAGCGCACCTCGCCGAGAACCAGTCGGACTTTGCAGATCCCGCACCCGCCACGTCGGCAGCCGACCCGGTACCGCAACCCTGCCCGGCCAAGGGCTCGCAGCAGGGTCTCGTCCTGATCTGCCCTCGCGCGGATCCCATCGGGCAGGATCGTCACCTCAGGCATCTGCCCTCCCTCGCCTTGGCGTGAGAGGTCGGCGTGGTGAGGGGTGCAATTCGTGGCGTCTCATGAGCAACGGACCCCGACGGAACCCAGCCCGTCGAACTCCGCCGTGACGGTGTCCCCGGGCCGCAGTCGAACCGACGCCGTCAGCCCACCGGTCATGACGATCGCCCCCGCCGGGAGATGCTGCCCTCGGCCCGCCAGGACTCTCGCCAACCAAACGATGGCTGCAGCCGGATGGCCCATCACTGCCCCGCCGGCAGCGGTATCGATCCCACCGCGGTGACGGAACACGCACCCCAGCACGCTCAGATCCACCAGTTCTCCCGGACTGCGGCCCACGGTGCCGATGATTATTCTTGCGGCGCCTGCGTTGTCAGCGACTGAGTCAGGCAGCCGGAATGAACCCGAATACCTGCTGTCCATCACTTCGATCGCTGGCAGGACCTGTTCGACCGCGCGCAGCACACTGGTGACCGTCATGTCCGGGCCGACCGCTCTGCCGAACAAGAGGGCGAGCTCTGGTTCAGCTTTCGGATTGATCAGACCACCGAGTCGAAGTGGTTCACCGAACGGCACGACCATGCCGGTCGTCAGGCGCCCGTACACGGGTTCGTGAATGCCCAGGGCACGACGCTTGACCTTGCTCGTCAGGCCCAGCTTGATGCCGATGAGTTGCTCACCAGCCAGCAGGCGGTGCTCGACGACCAGCGTCTGCACCCTGTAGGCGTTCTCGACGTTCAGGAATGGGTTGGTGTGGGTAAAAGGCGCAACGGGTGCGCGCTCCCGCTCCGCCCGGATCAGGGCTTCGGCCATTGTTTGGGGATCGGTCACGCCGACTCCCCACTGAACTGGACGGTGACGGTGCCCAAATGGGCGAAGTGGGCTCTGAAGGCGTCACCCCGCCGCACTGGTACCAGGCGATGCAGCGCGCCCGGCAACACGATGTCACCACTGCGTAATCCGCCGCCGAGCGTAGCCAGCTTGTTGGCCAACCATGCGACGCACCGAGCGGGATTCCCGAGCACTGCGGCGCCTGCCCCACTCTCGATCGGCGAACCGTTGCGGTACAAGAGGACACCCAGGTGGCATAGATCCAACTCTGCGACCGGAATCATGCGCGCGCCAACAACAACCCTTGCCGTGGAGGCATTGTCAGCGACGGTATCCTCGATACCGATTCGCCAATCCGCGATGCGACTGTCGACAATCTCAATCGCCGGCAACACCGCTCCGATGGCGGTGAGGGCATTGACAGTTGTAACACCCGGACCATAAAGGTCCTTCGCCATCAGCAAGGCGAACTCCGCCGTGACGCGTGGCGCAATCAGCGCGTCGATGGCAACTTCGTCACCCTCGTCGAGGAACATGTCGTGCAGCAATACTCCGCAGCTCGGCTCTTTCACACCGAACAACTCTTGCGTCGCACGCGAGGTCAGGCCGATCTTCCGGCCGCGGTTCAGCCCTCCGGCGGCCACCCTCCGCTCGATGTTGTAGGTCTGAATTTCATATGCCTCCGCGACGCTGATGCCCGATTGTTGTTCGGTGATCGGTCTGACCGGCACACATTCGGATTCGGCCTGCCATAGGGCGTCCGCCAGGCCCGCAATGACTGTTCCGGCGGAACCGCTCATCGCCGGATCACCGCGCTCCCGGCTCTTCCGGTCCTTGGTCGGGGTACCGTCCGCGCCGATGGTTGGCGGGCAAAGCGAGTCACCGGCACCGCCAGCACCTCCTCCAACGAATCGTGATTGTCAGGTTGCCACGATTAGGGCGCCCTTGGCGCAGGGAAAGACCCTAGGTTTGGCCCGGATAGTCCTTCTGACGATGCTCTGAGGCGAGGCGTGCGACAACGCCGGGCAGCACCGTGCCGCAGATCGGAGCGGAAAACGCGTCCGTCGATGAATGCCGGAATCGGTTGCCGGCAATGGGCCGCGGGATGGACCGACCAGCGGCGACAGATCCGGGCCAGCCCTAGGGGTTCCCCCAGCGCGAAGGCGCGTTGACAACGGAACGCTGGTCGGTGCGCCCCACAGCGGAAGGACAGTGGACCGACCGGCACCCGACTATCCGGGTCCCGGTCGAACGTCCCAGTTCGCCGCGGTGTCGCGCTGCTCGTCCTCGGTGAGCTGTGCTCGCAGCCGTCAACCGGGGCATCGCCGGAGCAACAATCTGGGCCAGGAATCAGGTCACGGGAAGGACTGCTGGAATGACGGTCACATTGGATGAGGTCAAGGCGAAGATCGACGCCGCAGTGGAGCACGACCCGGAAAAGGGGTTGTACCGGAACCGACGAGAAGCATTCACCGATCCGGACATCTTCGAACTCGAGATGAAGTACATCTTCGAGGGCAACTGGATCTACCTGGCACACGAGACCCAACTGCAGAACAACAACGACTACCTCACGACCTATATCGGCCGTCAACCCATCGTGATCACCCGGGACAAGACCGGCGAACTGCACGCCCTGATCAATGCGTGCAGTCACCGTGGTGCCATGCTCTGCCGGCGCAAGAAGGACAACCGCTCGACGTTCACCTGCCCCTTCCACGGGTGGACGTTCAACAACACCGGCAGGCTGCTCAAGGTCAAGGACCCCCGTGGTGCCGACTACCCGGAGCAATTCAACAAAGAGGGCTCCCACGACCTGACCAAGGTGCCGCGCTTCGAGTCCTACCGTGGGTTCCTCTTCGGCAGCCTCAACCCGGACGTTGTGCCTCTTGTGGAACACCTGGGCGGGGCCGCGAAGATCATCGACATGATCGTCGACCAGTCTCCTGATGGCGTCGAGGTCCTCAAGGGCTCATCGACCTACACCTATGACGGCAACTGGAAGCTCCAGGCCGAAAATGGCGCCGATGGCTATCACGTCAGCGCCGTGCACTGGAACTACGCGGCCACCACCGCCCGCCGGAATTCAGGTGAATCGTCGAATGAAACCAAGGCCATGGACGCCGGACAGTGGGGGAAGCTGCGCGGCGGCTACTACGCGTGGGACAAGGGCCACGTGCTGCTCTGGAACGAATGGGGCAACCCGGAGGACCGCCCGCTCTGGGGGCGCCGCGCGGAGTTCATCGAGCAGTTCGGACAGGCCCGCGCCGACTGGATGCTGAGCTATTCCCGCAACCTCTGCCTCTATCCCAATGTCTACATCATGGATCAGTTCGGATCACAGATCAGACACTTCCGGCCGATTGCGGTCGACCAGACCGAGGTCACCATCTATTGCATCGCCCCGAAGGGCGAGAGTGACGAGAATCGAGCCGCGCGTATCCGACAGTACGAGGACTTCTTCAACGCCAGCGGCATGGCGACCCCGGACGACCTGGAGGAATTCCGGTCCTGCCAAAAGACCTTCCTGGCATCGGCGGCTCCGTGGAACGATATGAGCCGAGGCTCGGGCCACTGGATCGAGGGTGGCGACGAGGAAGCCAAGGCGTTGGATCTCGACCCGCTCTCGACCGGAATCAAAACCGAGGACGAGGGCCTGTACATCACTCAGCACACCTACTGGCAGCAGGAAATGCAGGCCGCGGTCGCCGCCGAAGCCGCCGAGCAGAATGCGGCCGCCGTCCATTCCAACGGCGACGGCCGTTCCAACTAAGCGAAAGTAGGGAGGACAGCATGGCAATCACCCTGCCCGAGATCGAGCAGTTCCTTTACCGAGAGGCGCGCTACCTCGACGACCGCGAATTCGACAAGTGGCTTGAGTGCTATGCGCCGGACTGCGAGTTCTGGATGCCGGCCTGGGACGATGACGACACCCTCGTCACCGATCCCCAGCGAGAAATCTCATTGATCTACTACAACAACAGGGGGGGTTTGGAGGATCGGGTCTTTCGCATCAAGACCGACCGATCCAGCGCGACCAGCCTGCCCGAACCCCGAACAAGCCACAATATCTCCAACGTCGAAATCGTTAATCAATCGGCCGGCACGGTCGAAGTGCGGTTCAATTGGCTCACGCTGTATTACCGCTACCAGAATATCGACACCTACTTCGGTACGGCCTTTTACACGCTTGCCGTGGACGGGCCACAGCCGTTGATCAAGAATAAGAAGGTTGTCCTGAAGAACGACTATATCCACCACGTCGTCGACATCTATCACATCTAAACGCCGAGCGGATTGGGGTTCCCGTGAGCTTTCAGATTGCGCTGAGTTTCGAGGACGGTGTCACTCGCTTCATCGAGTGCAAGCCGGACGAGTCGGTGGCGGACGCATCGTACCGGCAGCGGATCAACATTCCTTTGGATTGTCGTGACGGGGCATGTGGCACCTGTAAATCGTTCTGCGAGTCCGGCAGCTACGACGGTGGCGACTACATCGACGAGGCGATGACCGATGACGAGGCCGAGCAGGGGTACGTCCTGACCTGCCAGATGGTCCCTGAGTCGGATTGCATCATCCGCATTCCCGCCACGTCCGACGTCGCCAAGACCAGCATCACGACCTACACCGGCGCGATCTCGTCGATCGACCCGCTGTCCGACACCGCGATCGCCTTCTCCATCAAGATGGACGACCGGACGGCATTGGGATTCCTTCCCGGGCCAGTACGTGAACATCAAGGTGCCCGGGAACCGACCAGGCCCGGTCGTTCTCGTTCAGTTCCGGACCAAGTGCCGACGAGGTCGGGTTTCTGATCCGCAACACCTCGCACGGAGTGCTGACCACGTACCTGCGGGATCGCGCCAAGAACGGCGATCGCATCGAGTTCAACGGCCCGCTGGGCAGCTTCTACCTGCGGGAGATCAAGCGGCCGGTGCTGTTCCTGGCCGGCGGGCACCGGCCTGGCACCGTTCCTGTCCATGCTCGACAAGATCGAGACGACCGGTAGCGATCACCCGATCCACCTGATCTTCGGGGTCACCAACGAGCCGGACCTGGTCAGGATGGAGGTGCTGGAAGGGTATGCCGCTCGGCTGCCCAACTTCTCGTTCACCTGCTGCGTCGCCGCCGAAGACAGCACCTATCCGAACAAGGGATATGTCACCCGGTACATGACCCCGGAGCTGCTGAACAACGGCCTGGTCGATGTCTACCTCTGCGGGCCACCGCCGATGGTCGATGCCGTTCGCACCTACTTGTCGGATCAGGGCATCACCCCGGCCAACTTCTACTACGAGAAGTTCTCCGGCACCGGCGTGGTCAGCGAGATCGGCGAATCGCACGTCAAGGTTGTCGACTCCGACGAGGCGTTCGACGCCCGCATGGCCCTGGAACTGGGCGCGGCCCAACTGGTGATCAACCGCCTGTCCCGGATCAACTCCTGGAGTATCGGCGGCTTGCCGAAGCGACGGGGACGCACATCAAGGAGGGACATTTCTCCGACCCCGCGGGTTTCCGCGATGCCAATACCGGCGTTCCACCTTTTCCCGGTCGAAGCCACCGGAAACGCCACGCTGGTCGAGGCCTACCGCACGCTGCTCGTCCAGGAGTACATGGGCCATGTCCTGACCCCGACGGTCGATCTGGTCGGCGACATCACCAAGGATCACGTCGATATGGTCGGGGCATACGAACGCGGCGACATGGAAGCCTTGCGATTGATCATCGTCGAGCACAACGACCACGCCAAGGCCACCATGCGAGCGGGCATCGAGAAGTCGGCAAGTAAGCGCTGACATGATCTTTCCTGGGCGATTCGCAGAAAAGGTCCTGGTCGTCACCGGGGCGGCGCAGGGCCTGGGCCAGGCGGTCGCGACCCGGGCGGCCCAAGAAGGCGGAGCTAGTCGCTCTGGTCGATCGTTCCGAGATCGTGCACGAGGTCAGCGAGAAACTGACGGGCGAAGGGGCACAGACTATATCGCTGATCGCAGACCTCGAGCAGCACGATGACTGCGCGGCGATCATGGCGCAGGCGCATCGAGCGATTCGGCCGGATCGACATCCTGATCAACAACGTGGGCGGCACCATCTGGGCGAAGCCCTATGCCCACTACCAGCCAGCAGAGATCGAGTCCGAGATCCGACGATCGCTCTACCCGACGCTGTGGTGCTGCCACGCGGTCCTTCCGTACTTCCTCGAACAGGGACACGGAACCATCGTGAACGTATCGTCGGTCGCCACTCGGGGGGTCAACCGGGTTCCGTACGCGGCGGCCAAGGGTGGGGTCAATGCGCTCACCGCGTCGCTCGCGCTCGAATACGCGGCATCGGGTATTCGCGTGGTCGCTACCGCACCCGGTGGGATCGACGCCCCGGAGCGACGCATCGCGCGCGGCCCCACGGTCCGAGAAGACCGAGCAGGAAAAAGCAGTGGTACCAGGCGGTTGTCGATCAAACGATCGACTCGTCGCTGCTGCATCGCTACGGAACCCTGGACGAAGAGGCCGCACCCATCCTCTTCCTGGCCTCGGACGAGGCGTCGTACATCACCGGAACCAGACTGCCGGTCGCCGGCGGCGACCTCGGCTGAACTGCAGTGATCAGCACCACGGGTCGGGAGAGGCAAGAAATGACCGAGGACTACGTCATGGCGCCTTCGGCAACGTTGGGAGCGGCCCAACGGGCTATCGCAGCGGCCATCGACGAGGCCGAGGCCCTCGCGGTCGATGTCTGCATCGCGGTGACCGACGGTGCAGGCCACCTGCTCGCGATGGCGCGAATGGACCGGGCCCCGCTGCTGTGCGTCCAGATCGCCCAGGACAAGGCCTATTCCGTCGCGTCGTTCGGCGGCCTGCCGACCAGCGACTGGTGGCGAATGCTCGAATCCGAACCAGCCCTGCTGCACGGCATCGTGAAGACCGATCGACTCACCGTCTTCGGTGGCGGGGTTCCGCTGGTCGCCGACGGGCGCACCGTCGGTGCGATCGGAGTCTCCGGAGGATCGAGCGAACAGGACGTCCGCGTTGCCGAGGCCGGTGCCAAGGCGGTCGGCTGATCGGCGCGAAGACCGCACACCACCCATCCACTAGAAGGAGGACTCGATGGCTGGTTACTACGCAGCGTTCGAGCAGGACGAGCTGGTACAGAAGTATGGCGCCGCCGCCGGATACAACGAATTCCTGCGGCGACGAGGAATGTCGCTGGGTCTGCTCCACCTGCCGGTCGGCGCGGAGGACAAGCAGCACCCCCACATGGCCGACGAGGTGTACATCGTCCTCGAAGGGCGCGGCACCCTCCGCGTCGTCGACGACGAGATCGATGTCAAGCCGGGCAGCATCGTGTCGGTCGATCACGGTGAGGAGCACAAATTCATCAACGTCACCGAGGATCTCGAGCTGCTCGTCGTCTTCGCCCCGCCGGACCTGCCCGACGAAGACTGAAGCCTAGATCCGGCGCGGTACAGCGGTAGTGATCGATGACCCACGCGCTCGGCGGCGAGCCGTTGACCGGGACCTGAACACTGGAGGCGGCATGCAGTACTTCCTCGACGGCTATCGCAAGGGCGACCCGCGGGTTCGCCCGGCGGCCGAGGGCAGAGGTGAGGACCAGCCTGCCCTACCGGAGGAGGTGGACGTCCTCATCGTCGGCACCGGCCCGGCCGGCCTGTTGCTCGCAGCCCAGCTGTCGGAGTTTCCCGAGATCGTCACCCGGGTCGTCGAGCGTGCCCCCGGGCCGCTGGAGGTGGGGCGGGCGGACGGGGTGAACTGCCGCACCGTCGAGACCTTCGAGGCCTTCGGGCTCGCCGAGCGGATGATGGCCGAGGCCTACTGGGTCAACGAGACCCGGTTCTGGGGGCCGGACCCGGCCGACCCGTCGCGGCTCAAGCGTTTCGGACGGGTTCAGGACGTGCGGGACGGCCTCTCGGAGTTCCCGCACGTGATCGTCAACCAGGCCCGCCTGCTGGACTTCCTGCTCGAGCACATGCGCAACTCGCCGAGCCGGTTGCAGGTCGACTACGGCCACGAAGCCATCGCGGTGCAGGCCCCCAGCTCCGACGACGAGCCGGTGCTCGTCACCCTTCGCCGAGGCGACGGCACGGAGCTGAACGTCAGGGCCCGGTACGTCGTGGGCTGCGACGGTGCGCACAGCACCGTACGGCAGTCGATCGGCCGGGTGGCGCAGGGCTACGGCGCCGACAAGGCCTGGGGCGTCATGGATCTCCTCGCGGTGACGGACTTCCCGGACATCCGCCTGAAGGCGACGATCCAGTCCGGCGACGGTGGCAACATCCTGCTCATCCCCCGCGAGGGCGGGTACCTCGTGCGCCTGTATGTCGACATGGGCGAGATCGCCGCCGACGCCTGGCTGACCAAGGAGGACGTCATCGAGCAGGCTCAGCGGGTGCTGGCGCCCTACACCTTGGACGTCCGCGAGGTCGCCTGGTACTCGGTCTACCGGGTGGGCCACCGGGTCACCGACAAGTTCGACGACGTCGACGAGGACAAGGTGGGGACCCGTGGACCTCGTGTCTTCATTGCGGGCGACGCCTGTCACACGCACACCGCGAAGGCGGGCCAGGGGATGAACGTGTCGATGCAGGACACCTACAACCTCGGGTGGAAGCTCGCCGCCGTCCTGCAGGGCCGTAGCCCCGCGAGCCTGCTCGATACCTACTCGCAGGAGCGCAAGGTCATCGCCGAGGACCTCATCGCGATGGACACCCGTTGGTCGAAGGCGATCGGCGGGGCGGGTCGCGTCGACTCCCACGACGCGAAGGCCGTGCAGGCAGCCTTCGCCGAAGTGCAGCGCCAGTTCGTCACCAACGGCGAATTCACCGCCGGCATGGCCACCCATTACGCCCCGGCGCTGCTCACCGGCGCGGACACCCACCTGCACCTGGCGGCCGGCTTTCCGCCGGGACGGCGCTTCAAGTCCGCGCCGGTGGTGCGGCTCGGCGATGCGAAGGAGGTGCACCTCGGGCACGCCGCCCATCGTGCCGACGGCCGCTGGCGCCTCTACGCCTTCGCCGACGCCGTCGACCCCCGCTCCAGCGGTTCGCGGCTGCTGCAGCTCCTGGACTTCCTGGGCAGCGACGACTCGCCGGTGCAGCGGTACACGCCCGCCGGGTGGGACCCCGACGGAGTCTTCGATGTGCGCGCCGTCATCCAGCAGTCGCATCACGAGATTGAATGGGCGGACATGCCCGAGGTGCTCAAGCCACGCAAGGGCCCGCTCGGCCTGATCGACTACGAGAAGGTCTTCACGCCCAGCCTGGCCGGCGACGGCGACATCTTCGACCTGCGCGGCATCGACCGTGGCCTTGGCGCGCTCGTGGTCGTTCGTCCCGACCAGTACGTCTCGCTCGTGCTGCCGCTGGACGGCTTCCAGGAGCTGAACAAGTTCTTCGACGGTTTCATGACACCGGTTTCCTGACCGAGACTTTGGCCGAGTTGACCGTGTCGAACACCCTTCATGGCGACTTCTGGACCCTCCTTTGGGAGGTGGCCGCCGCCAGGCAGGCATGCTTGCCCGGCGGGACGCAGATGGTCCGCCACGGAGGGCGCGTCAGTTGTCTCCAGACCGGCGTTCAACGAAACGTCCCTGCAGGACAGCATGTTTTCAGGCGGCCTCGCGAAGAAGCGTTCGTGACGAGGAAGTCCGGCGGGTGTTCGACCGATAGACTCCGCGTCAGGCCAGTTTTCCGGTCGGCAACTGCTCGCAGCCCGCTCCGTCGGCCGTGACCCGACGAAACCAGTACGATTTCGACCGGATTCGAGCGTTCTGACGACGGTGCCGCGCTGGAAAGTGCGCGCACCCATGAGGTTCCGGCATTGGCTCGCGGTCAATTCCCGGGAGAGCCCGCGTGCGGCGACAAGCACGGCCGATTGCAGCTGATGCAACTGGTAGCCGGCACCGCTGGTGGCGAGTTCGATGGCGCCGACCACCTGGCCACCACTGATGAAGACCGGGGCGGCGACGGCAGAGATGTTGAGATGGAGTTCCTGCCGGGTCATCGCCACCTGCGTCATCCGACTGACCTTGAACTCGCGATGCAGCGCAGCAGCAGTGACGACGGTGAACGGCGTGTACTGATCGAGACCGTTCTCGATGACTTCATTCACGATGTCGGGGGCGGAGAAGGCCAGCAGTGCTTTGCCCATCGCCGTTGCATGGGCAGGTAGTTCATGGCCCTCGAAAGACGTTACTACCGGACGGGTGTTGGGACGCTTCTCGATGTAGGAAACAGCCAGGCCGTTGAGAACCCCGAACCGAACGGTCGAGCGCGTCGCTGCCGACAGATCCTCGAGGACACGTCGGGCGTGCTCCTTGATCGTTGGCTCGTGCCATGCCTGCACGCCTATCTCGGTCAAGAAAGTTCCGACACAATAACGCTTGTCGCCGGTCCTCTGGAGGAACTCCCACTCCACGAGTTCAGTCGTGAGGCGGTGAGCGGTCGAAACAGGCAACCCCGCGACCCGCGCGATGTGCGAGAGTGAATGGACCTCACCGGTGGAGAAGACACGGATGATGGCCGCAAGCTTGCTGGTGACCGATCTACCGTCCACTGAGTTGCTCACAGAATTACCTCCGCCTCGGGCTGCGTTGCCCGGTTGGAACCTCGGGTGCCTGCTGCGGGCGTCACCTCAATGCGCTGGGCATCGTCGCGGCTCGAACAGCAGCGCTGGAACGCGCCGGTGACTCATATCCCCAGGTCGTTGACCGCTTGTTCGGCGGTCGCTTGGTCGTCCTTCCAAGAGAGTCCCACCATGCCAGGGCCTTCGCACCGGGCGAACACCTAGGCGTGAGCCAGGCTGCCGCCGAAGGCTGCCCGATCATCGGCGGAAGCGAGGGCTCACCAAACCCGGGGCCCGGCCCTAAACCGGGGGCGTCTGCGTGCGGTCGTCGACGACTGATGGGCGGGATTTCTCCGCTCGGAGAGTGGAAACCTGGCCCCCCAGAATCTCGCGGCAGCTCTTGACCGGCGATGCCTTGCCGCGCACGATCATGATGCACTGCAGACAAACACTGACATCACAGTCGCCAACGCATGAGATGCCGCGGTTTCGAGAAGGGATCAGATGACATGCCGATCTACACGTACCGATGCGACTGCGGGCAGGACTTCGATCGATTGATGCCGATGAGCGCCGCACCGCCACCCTGCCCGAATTGCGGCAGCACGACCCGCAAGATTCCCGCCGGCTTCAACCTCGGCACCGGAGCCCCAGCGACACCGGCACGGGGCAAATCCGCACCCGGGGCACGGGTCGAGCCGGTCAGCTCTGTGGCGTGCGGCATTCAAGGGCAAACCCGAGAAGGTTCGTCGTGAGCTGGAGTTCCGCCGGCGCCTGGAGGCGAGTCAGGTCGGCAGCCAGACCTCGGAGAGGTCCGAGCTGGGGCCAGAGCGGGAAGCCGGGCGCTGTTCAGCTGGGTTCTTCCCCGAAATCATCCACGAACTAGCCCAGTCACCCAGCGATTCCATGAGTGGACGGACGGTCTGACTGATGTCCACACTCGCAGAGGAGCTTTTCCTGCTTGCCGACGACCGCGTCACCGGCCGATCGGTGATCGATCACATTCATTTGGACCTGGGCCTGGGTGGCGCACTGCTCTTGGATCTCCTGCTACGCAAACGGGTCGCTCTTGTTGACCTGCACGTCAACGGAGTTGATCACACCGCTACCGGTGACCAGCTACTGGACGAGGCGCTGACCACGATCACGGGGGAAGTCAGGACCCGTGAACCGGACTACTGGGTTCGACGCCTATCCCGGAACGCCTACCACCAGGTTCGGGCTCGACTGGTGGCGTCGGGGGTGCTCCGACTCGACGATCACAAGGTGTTCGGCCTGATTCCGGTGCATCAGACGCCGCAGGCCGACAGAAGTGTCGAGCGAGGGCTGAGGGACAGCCTCTATGACGCCGTGGTGCTGGGCCGACCGGCATCCACCAGGACAGCTGCCCTCGCATCGATGGTGCTGGCCCGTCGGCCTCCAGCGGCACCTCTTTCCTGGATGTGATCAGCAATCAATTCAGGATCGAATGGTGGAGTTGGCCAGTGAGCAATGGGTTGTGGAAGCAGTCGTCCATACGATCAATGCCACTAATGCCGCCTTGGGAATCGTGCCCTTTGACGACACGACCGATTCAGATTGAGCCCATTGCACAGGCCCGAGGACAGGAGTTGGCACATGGTCGATCGCGAGAGCATCGTTCCCATCGGCATGGAGGCGGTCTACGACGAGATCCACTACTCCCCCGCCGTCCGGGTTGGCAGAACGATCTACATTTCCGGACAAATCGGGCGCGATGAGAATCATCAGATCATCACCGATAGTGAGGCACAAATCGTTCAGGCCTTCGAAAACCTGAAAAAGGTCGTCGAGGCCGCCGGTGCGACGATGCACGATATCGTCGACCTGACGACATTCCACACAGATATGCGTGACCTCACGTCTGTTCATGAAGGTCAGGGATCGGTACCTGATCCGAGGACTACCCCACCTGGACGGCGATCGGGGCTTCAGCCTTGGGTGGAGTGCCGGGATTGATCGTGGAGATCAAGGCCATCGCCGTCCTGCCTCGGTAGAGTCGGCTCCGACGAAGAGGGGCCGTAATCGACACAGCAGGTGTGCACCGCAACAACCCGGCGACGCAGGAGCCAGGTTGTTCAAGTGCACTCCTAGTGCGCGACAACTACTCTCAGGTTATCGGCGGCAGGTTCGGACCGACAGTTCCAAGCTGCTCGCGCGCGATGATTTTATCAACCGGCCAGGTAATCCCCGGTGTGGGCCACTGCTGCCCGGTCTGGGACAAGAACCAGCGAGGCGGTTCGTAAACGGGTGGCTGCAGGTCGTCCGGGAGCAAACTCTTCCACTCGACGCCGGCGGTGCGTTCGGTGAACTCGGCGCGAACAGCCGCGAGGCGATCCGGCTGCGTCACCAGATCGATCGCGGTCGCCGCGAGATAGCGGGCCGCTGCGAACAGACCCGCGTGCGCGATATTGCTGATGGCGCACCCGGTGGTCGACCAGTTGTGGAACGGAATACCGGGCGGCCAGATCGCCGCGAAGAACCCGATGCGGGGTGTGTTCCAACTGACATCGCCGACGTCCGACGATGGGCCACCGACGAAGGTCGGGTTCGGCGGTTGCAGCGGGACAATGGCCTGCGGCAAACCGACGTCCGGCCGCCCGAGTTCGCGTTGCAGCGCCTTCGCGAACTCGACGTCCTCTGCGCTGACGGTCGGCGGGCCGAGGGTTTGCATGTTGTCGAAGACGAGTTCGGCGCCGGCCTTGTTGCCGATCGTGTTCCAGATGGCGGTGTTCATTCGGTAGGTGAGCTTGGTCTGACTGGCCGATGCCGCCGCCTGCGCACAGGTGACAACCTTGTCATAGAGGATCTTCGTCCGCTCCGGACTCCCTTCGCGCACGTAGTACCAGATCGAGCACAGATCGGGCGCCACGTTCGGACCGCCGCCACCGTTGATGATCGCGTAGTGGAGGCGGGCAGACGGGGCAACGTTGTTCTGCCGGAGATACTCGGTCATGTGCGCCATCAGCAGGGCGCCGTCCAGGCCGCTCTTGTTTCCCAGCGGGCTGCCTCCGTGCCCGGCCGCGCCCAGGAATGAAAAGGTCGCCGAGGTCAACGTGGCAAGCGGCACCCAACTGGCGTCGGTGGTGGGGCCCGGGTGCCAATCCAGAAACACGTCAAGGCCGCCTGTAGGCCCCGGCGCGGACGGCATATGCCTTCCCGACCAGCTGCTCCTCACCGCTGGAACCGAAGTACTTCACCGTCGCGTTCAGGTTGTGCCGCTGCAACGCCTTTGCTGTGGCGATCGCGGCACCCGCCGTCGCCGCCCCCAAGCAGTTGTGGGCATCGCCGTGGCCGGGCCCGTAGGTGGGACCGTAGGCGTCGTAGTTATAGATCAGCGGGTCGTGCTGCACCGAACCTTTCGTCTGCGAGAGGCCGGGCAGTGCGTCGTACTCGCCGTTGAACCCAAGTACCGGCCCACCGCTACCCTGCACGAAGGTTGCAATGAACGCGGCGGGCAGGCCCGCGGTTCCCCATTCGATCTTGAAACCGTTTCGCTGCAGGAACTTTGCGATCTTGGATGAGGACTGCCATTCCCGCAAAGATAGCTCGGCGAATCCCCAGATATCGTCGCTCAGACCCGTCACACCGTCCCGGTTCCCATCAAGCCAGGCCAACGCCGTTTCCTTGGGCTTGGACTTCTGCGCCAGACCCGTCGGCGGTACGTAGGGCTCGTCGTGCGCACCATTTTTCAGGTCGTATCCCAGCGGTCGCCGCGTAGACGGGGTCGGACGGCGAAAGGCCCAGCGCTGTAGCCCCTGCCGCCACGCCGAGGCCCTGGAGCAGCCTTCGACGGTTGACCTCGAAAGCGGCAACCGCCTTGATGTCGTCGGTATTCATTGACAACCCTTCCTGTGGCACGCCGCACAACCAGTGAGAAACCGCATTCCCTGACGACGCGAATTGCGATCCCGGCGCCGCGCGGTAGCGCTGCGACGAGATCAAAACACCGGTTCGCTCGACGATTTACCATAGGAAACTCGGGATCAGCCCCGATACCCGTACGAACGTCTTTCCCGTGGAGTGGACACATATGGTCAAGCAAAAGGGTATGCAGAGGCGTGGGTGGAAGCGGCCCGGCCAGCAGCGTTCAATTACCTGACGCGGGTCTGTAGACCGGTGGCCGCCGCGATCAACTCCAACGAGTGCAGTTTGGTCTCAACCGCATGGCATCGGGTGGAGATCAGCAGCTCCTGGACACCGAATCGTTTGGCGAGGGCGCTCAGCCCGGACGCGACGCGATCTGCGGTTCCATTGATCTCCGTCGCCCGGACCGACGTGATTCGATCCCGATCCTCGTCCGTGTAATGAAAGGCTGCCGCCTGTTCAGGGGTGGGGATCGGCAGCCGGCGCCCGGGCCGCTGCAACATCATCGACAAGGCACCGGCGTGCGCCTGGAACTCCGCCTCCTCATCGGTATCGGCGGCCAGCGCCAGCACACCGACCAGCACATATGGCTGATCCAACTGTGCGGACGGCTGGAACTGCGACCGGTACTCGTCCAGCACGCTTCCGTGCTGTCGGCAACCCCCGCGAAGTGATAGGCGAAAGCAAAGGGTAATCCCAGTCGCGCGGCCAGTCGGGCGCCGTGGACCGAGGAACCCAGGAGGTAGACAGGCACCGGCGCCATCGGGGTGGCCTGAATCTTGTTGTACGGGTGATCGACCGGGAAGTCGCCATGGATGAAATGTTGCAGTTCAGCGATCTGGTCCGGGTACCCATCGCCCTTATCGGCCGCGGCCCGTCGGCCCAGAGCCTTGGGCGCCTCTGGTTAGGTTATGTCAGGAATGGTCGCTGGTCGATCCGCTGCTTGCTTGATCGCCGGGGTCGAAAATCGGTAACTCTACGGCCCAGCAGGGATTTAGTAGTCAACCGCGGTAGGACAGGTCCAGGTGCCCGTCGTGGCCGGTGCAGCCGTCACGTTTGAGTTTGCTGGCCTTGGGTCGATTGAAGTATTCGGCGCCTGATCAGCTCTGAGCGGTACGACAGCAAAAGAGAGGACTGCGGAATTCCGAGTCACGAAATGGACCCGCGCTATCGGTCAGCTGGGGGCAGTGAACCATCCGAACTTCATTTGTGGCGGCCGGGAAGCGATTACCGACGGACGGCGCCCAGGGGCCATTTCGTCCTGCCGAACGAAAGCGAGTTTGCCTCGGCGCTGCCGTCTTCACCCAGCGGGTCATCGCCCGCAGACGGCCGGCTCATCGCGGTCCACAGACTGCCACCAGGATTTTGAACGCTAGGCTATGGACACCACCCCAGTCTGTGGGTCTCACTGCTTTGCGACGTTAGGCATTGTGAACGGGGAGACCGGCGCGCGCCATTTGTACCGCAGTGCGAGCAGCCGAAATCCGCAGATGCCCGCAGCGGCAAGACCTTGGATCGCCGTGTTGCTGTAGCCGAATGAGTAGGCTGCGGCGACCAGGATAGATCCTGTGACCGCGGGAATCGCGTAGAGCTGTGAGTTCCGACGTAGTACGGATGGGGTTTGCCCGGCCAGTACGTCTCGCAGGATGCCACCACCAACGCCGGTGATGGTGCCGAGGAGGACTGCCGCCATTGGTGGGACGCCGGTGGCGGCGGCTTTGGTGGTCGCCGTGGCGCAGAAGACACCTAGCCCTACCGCGTCGAAGAGTTGCACTGTGCGTCCCATCCGTGCCAAGCGAGGGTGGAAGAAGAAGGTGAGAATTGTGGCAACCAGAGGCAGCAGCAGTGACCATGAATTGGTTAGGGCTGACGGCGGGATGTCGCCGATGAGGACATCACGTATGACGCCCCCACCCAGGGCGGTCACGGTGGCAAGCACCGCCATCCCGACGATGTCGAACCTGCGTCGGACCGCGAGCAGGGCACCGGACAGCGCGAATGCGAAGACTCCGATGAGGTTCAAAGTGGTCTCGACGACTTCGGTTGCAGGCATGAGGTCCCTTCTGGCGTATTGATGGACATTGACGTCGGGTCTTGATCTTTCTCGAGATGCCTTCGCGAGCAAGGTGGCAAAGGTCCGCATCGCAACGAACGGCGGCTGCCCAGCCTGCTCGACCAAGACGAGGATCGCTGGCGAGAAATTGCCGCCCACAAGTCCACCGGCACCGATCAAAGCCTTCTGATGTATGCGCGCACCATCGTGGAGGACCCGGGACCGCCGGAAGGGACGTGGAATACCCGCCCGACCGGCGACTACTGACTGCGCTGGGGTGATCCGGAATTCCGGAATGGCCACGCCGGTAATCACATGCGTTTCGACCGGACCAACCAGCCGTGGCTTGATCGTCGCGCTGAAACTCACGGTGGGTGACCTTGGCCGAGACCTGAACCTGCCCTGACCGCGGCGAGCGTCGCCTCGGCGGTCTTTCCCGAGAAGTTGTCGAGGCGCCCGGGCCTGGGCCGAGCAACGAATCGACGTCCGCCTGACGTGCCCAAATTGGGGTCGGTGGGGGCCGGTTCTGAATAGCGGTCTCTTCCGCCCACATCGAGTAAGGAGCGACACCCACCACTAGCCTGTTCGAGTTGATTATTTTCTATTGCGCTTCAGTTCGGCGATCTTGGGCATACCGACGATATTTGCCGCCGTCCGCTCGATGCGCAAAATAGGGTAAACCGGGATGGTCGCGAAGGTCAGGGCGTCGGGATAAACCTACGAGCCCTGATGCTGTCGAGCGAGATCGATGGCAACGTCGATGATCATGTCTTCCTGACCACCGACGTAGCCCGCTTCGCCCACCCGACGCAGGATTTCGTGGGTAGACACGCCGTACCGATCGGCCGCCCGCTCGGCGTGCAGCAGGAACGAGTTGTAAACGCCGAAGCGGCCCTGAACGATCGAAGCGCGATCGGCCACCGGCATCCTGGTCATCATCGGCTTGACCACCTCCTCGGCCGCTGCGAGTGCCAGATCGACATCGACACCCGTTGGCACGCCGAGCAATTCGAACGTGGTTGCCAGAATCTCGGTCGGCGAGTTCCCGGCGCCCGCACCGAGCGCACAGAGAGTTCCGTCGATCTGCCTGGCACCGTTCTCGTAGGCGACAATCGAGTTGGCGACACCCAACGACAGATTCTGATGACCGTGAAAGCCCACCTGAGCGTCGTCACCCAGTTCAGCGACCAGTGCCTGCACCCGGTCGCGCACATGATCGGGCAGCAACGCACCGGCGGAGTCGACTACGTACACGCACTGGCAACCGGCGTCCGCCATGATCCGCGCCTGCTTCGCCAGGTCCTCCGGACCGATCCGGTGCGACAGCATCAGGAATCCCACGGTCTCCATGCCAAGCTCACGGGCCGCACTGAAATGCTCCACGGACACATCGGCCTCGGTGCAGTGCGTGGCCACCCTGGCGATCCCGGCGCCGACCCCGTGCACCGCCCGGAGATCCTCGACCGTGCCCAGCCCCGGCAGCACGAGCACGGCGATCTTCGACCGCTTCACGGTTTTCACCGCTGCCTCGACGAGTTGGACGTCGGTTCGGGCACCGAATCCGTAGTTGAAGGAAGATCCGGAGAGCCCGTCCCCGTGCGTCACCTCGATCACCTGCAGCCCGGCGGCATCGAGCGCACCGGACACTTTCACCACGTCTTCCTCGGTGAACTGATGACGCACGGCATGACTTCCATCGCGCAGGGTGCTGTCGGTCAACCGGACGGCGTCCTTATCTGTCGCTGCATTCATCGGTTCGCCGCCTTTGCTGCCACGATCAGTTCGCCGGCGCGCACCGCGGCGGCGGTCATGATGTCCAGATTGCCGGCCCATTCCGGCAGGTAATCGCCATTCCCCTTGACCTGCAGAAAGACGCCGACGCGCCCGTTGCCGTGCCAGGCGGGATTTGGATCGTCGAACTGTGGATCGCTGCGCAGGTGATAACCGGGCACATACCTCTGCACCTCGGCGACCATGCGGTGGATGGACTCGGCGATCGCGTCCCGATTGACATCGGGCCCGATCGCGCAGAACACGGTGTCCCGCATGATCATCGGCGGCGAGACCGGGTTCAGGATGATGATCGCCTTGCCACGCTTCGCGCCGCCCACCGCCTCGATGGCGTGTGCGGTCGTCTCGGTGAATTCGTCGATGTTGGCCCGGGTGCCGGGGCCGGCAGATCGAGATGCAATGGAGGCAACGATTTCCGCATACGGCACCGGGGTCACCCTGGACACCGCGTGCACAATCGGGATGGTCGCCTGGCCCCCACAAGTGATCATGTTGATGTTCGGTGCGCCGGCGTGGATGTCGACGTTCACTGCGGGACAGACGAACGGGCCCACCGCCGCCGGGGTGAGATCGACCGCGATGATCCCGGCATCGGCATAACGAGTGGCGTTCGCGATGTGTGCCTTGGCCGAGGTGGCCTCGAAGACCAGATCGGGCAATTGATCCTGCTGCAACAGCCAGTCGACGCCGCCCGCGCTCGCCTCGACGCCCAGATGCGTTGCCCTGGCCAGACCGTCGGAGGACGGATCGACACCAATCATGTACCGAACGTCGATGGCCTCGCTGCGTTGCAGTTTGATGAGCAAATCGGTGCCGATGTTGCCCGGTCCAACGATGGCCGCGGTCGGCCTGTAGGCCGTCTGCCGCGATTCGCTCGTGGGGGTTGATGTGGTCATGGGTACCTCCTCCTGGTGCGGCCGGAAGGGAAATCCCGGTCGCGTCTGGCGCCTTAATGCTGCTGCGAAGCAGCGAGGCGCCTGCGGTCCATTGACCCGGCTGGGCGAGTGTTGCCCGGGCGGAGCAGTGTCGGGGACGGTCGTGTTTCTCAGTCCCGTGAAGCCGTCGAACGGTGGTCGTTGCATTCTGCCCACAAGCACAGACCATCATCAACCCATGTGTACCGGTGAACGGAACATCTTGTCATCGCCCCACAGCCGGATTCTTCCTCGACCAGCGGGCCGGTTTCGTGAACGGACAAACCGCTACGTCTGCGGCGGACTCACCGTCGGCGTTGCGCCCTTTGATCCCGGGAAATTACCGGATTGGCGTTGCACCATCGGGCGGTTCCCGAACGCTCGGGTACCGGCGCTCAGGCCGGGCGCTCACCGGCCAGCGCCCGCTGTAACAGGCCGCTGAGCTCATCGGCAACGACCGGTCGCGGGCTGGCGTAAGGGCTCGAGAGAACCTGGCGCACCACTTCGTAAATTCCGTCGGCTGGCATGCCGAGCTCGGCCAAAGACCCTGGTGCACCCAGGTCGGTCGACACGGTGTGCAGGGTCAGGGGAACCTCGTCCGGCCGGACGCCCAACGCGCGGCCCAGTGCTGCGGCGGCCCGCGGGGCGGCGGGCAAGGTGAACGCCAGCGCATGTGGCAGCACGACGGCATGGGTGTCCGCATGTTGCAGTCCGAACGTCCCACCCAGGACGTGACACAGCTTGTGGTGCAACGACATCGTGGTCGCGCCCAGCACGGCCCCGCAGAGCCAGGCCCCGCGCATCGCCTCGCTGCGGGCGTCGAGGTCCGCCGGGTCGGCCACGATTGCCCGGAGCGCGGCGAAGACCGACCTGGCGCCCTCCTCGGCCATCAGATCCAGGATCGGTGAAGCGTCCGGCGCGTAGAGGCCCTCGGCCGCGTGCGCAAAGGCGTTGAAACCGCTGGTCACGGACAACCGTGCGGACAAGGAGGTGGTCAATTCGGGGTCATAGACGACCGAGCGCGGCAGCACCGCGAGATCCTTGCCAGTACGTTTGATCCCGTCCTGCGTCAGGCCCCAGACCGGGGTCATCTCCGACCCGGCATACGTGGTGGGCACGGCGACCACAGGCAGACCATGGCGCAGCGCGATTGCCTTGCCCAGCCCGACGGTTGAGCCACCTCCGACGGCAACGCACCCGTCCGCACCCAGGTCAGCCGCGACCCGGCTGGCCTGGTCGGCGACCTCGGCCGGAACGTGCATAACCGCGCCCGGGAAGACGCCGACAGAGCGGTCGCCCAGCGCATCGAGGATCCGGCGTACGGTCTCGCCCTGGCGCGGGGTACACAGCACCAGCACCCTGGCAAGTCCGAGGTGGTCGAACTCTGCGGCGACGTCGGCGGAGCGCCCCGCACCGAACGACACCCGCATGGGTAGGGCCTCGTAGGTGAACCCGACCCCTGCTCCTTGTGGAACGGCGTTCGAACCGCTCATGACGCGTTTCGTGTCGTGGTCGGCTCGAGCACAAGGTCGATCTCGGCCCGACGAAATGGAGTGGTGACGCCGTATTCGGTGGCCATCGCCGGGTCGGTGACCTCGATGAAGTCAGCGACCAGACTTTGCTTGACCGCGAACACGGCATCCGACTCGAGGTAGGGTCCGCCGGCGACGAAAATGTGCGTGGTCAACGTCGTGTGCCTGGGCGCCTGCGCGATGAAGTGAATATGCGCGGGCCGGTAGGCGTGGCGCTTGGTGGCCCGCAGCAACTCACCCACCGGGCCGTCGGTGGGGATGGGGTAGTGGGTGGGCACCACGGTCCGGAACCGGAAGCCGCCGCCCGCATCGGTGGTGAACAGTCCACGCCCATTGCCCGCGGGCTGCAGGTCGGGCTGCTGGACATCGTAAAAGCCCTCCTCGTTGCACTGCCAGACGTCCAGGCACGCCCCCGGCAGCGGGCTGCCGTCGGGGGCAAGGATCCGACCGACCACCACACACGGGACCTTGCCGCCGAGCAGATCGATCGATTCACCGAACTCGCGTTCGGGGGACTCAGTCATATGGAACGGGCCGAGGACGGTGCTCTCGGTTCCCTCCTTTTGACCGTTGATCGTCTCGGTCAGCATGGAGATGCCCAGGACGTCGGAGAGCAGGATGAACTCTTGACGAGTGTCGTCGCTCTTTTGCCCAACGGCGGTGAGAAACTCTATCGCCTTCTCCCACTCCGGCAGGGTCAGCCGGGTCTCCCGTACGTAGGCATGCAGGTGCGGGACCAGCTTCGAAAGCAGCTCACGCAGCCTCGGGTCCGGGGTGTCCGCGAAGCTTTCCACAACCGCCTGCGCAGCGGTTTCCTCGGTGAAGTCCATGTCGGTGGTGGCCTCCTTTTCACTGCACCGATAAATTCGGCGCCGGGGTGCGATGCTTGACCTTTACCTGTTCCGCTTGAGTTTATGCTGCAGTGCATGCGAACTCGTTTGGGCGTGTGAGCGAGCCGACCCACCGAATAGTTGATCAAGCATCATCGCGCCCTTGGGTAAGGGTATTGCTTGCATGTGCACCTCAGAGCTGGCCGATGATGAGTTCTCGGACGGTGGATGCCGCCGCCGAGAGTTCCTCGCGGCGATTGACGAGCTGCAATTCGGTGTCGATATGAACGTCGGACAGCCGGCGGTAACTCACCCCGTCGAGAGCGAGCGACCTGACCGAGGCGGGGACTAGTGCCACCCCGAGGCCCGCGGCAACAAACGCGACCATCGTGGAGGTCTCCCTCACCTCGATCACCTCGTGAGGGGTGAATCCGGCTTGGTGACAAGCGTCCATGACGGCACCGAACATTGCGGATTGGTAGCCAGAGGGATGGGTGACGAACGTCTTATCGCGCAAGTCTTTCAGTGCGACCGGGTGCTTCTCGTGCCCCGCGACGTCTGCGGGAAGTGCGACGATCAACGGCTCAGTGCGCAGGTGTACGGCGTCGAAGTTGTTGCCTGGTTGGGGGTTTCGGACCACCGCAAGGTCAACCCGGCGGTCTGCCAGCATTTGCAACAGGGTCGGGCTCAGCTGTTCTCCGTGCATTTCAAGGTCGACTTCCGGGAGTTCTGCCCGTAATCGCCGGGACACCTGTGGCAGGACGTCGTACGTCGCCGTTCCGACGAAGCCGATGGAGACCCTGCCAGCGCGACCCCGCCGTATCTGTTGAACTTCCACCTCGGTCCGATCGACCTCCATCAGGATCATGCGTGCCCGGGCCTGCAGGTGGCGTCCGACGTCCGTGAGCTCGACAGTGCGGGTGGTTCGACGCAGGACCGCCGCACCCAGGTCCTTTTCCAGGCGTTTGATCTGTTGCGACACCGCGGGTTGAGCGATGTTGAGGCGCTCCGCCGCCCGACCGAAATGACGCTCTTCCGTGACCACGAGAAAGGTCCTGAGCGCACGCAGATCATCCATGCCTCTAGCTTATCAATAGCACCACATTCTGTATTGGACTCGCATCAGTCAAGGCTCTAACGTTGCGTCCATGAGACAGTCATTCGTGTATGCGACGACGCGTACCCCGTTCGGCAGGTTCGGTGGCGCACTGGCCGGCATCCGCCCAGATGACCTGGCTGCCGTCGCCATCAACGGCGTGCTCGCCCACGCCCCGGCCCTGGATCTCGACCTGATCAGCGAAGTGATCTGGGGATGCGCCAACCAGGCCGGCGAGGACAACCGCAATGTGGGGCGGATGGCTGCACTGTTGGCCGGATTGCCCACCTCGGTGCCCGCGACAACGGTCAACCGGCTGTGCGGATCGTCCCTTGACGCGGCCATGATCGGCTCGAGGGCGATCGAGACCGGCGATGCAGACGTGGTTATCGCCGGCGGTGTGGAATCGATGACGCGGGCCCCCTGGGTGCTGCCCAAGCCGTCGCGGGCCTACCCGGCCGGCGACGTTACTGCGGTCTCGACAACTCTGGGGTGGCGACTGGTCAACGCGCAAATGCCGGCCGAGTGGACGGTTTCGCTCGGCGAGTGCAACGAATTGCTGGCGGACAAGACGGGTATCTCCCGGGAACGGCAGGATGAATTCGCCGTCAGTTCACATGAGCTCGCCGAACGGGCTTGGGCCGAAGGCTTCTACGACGACCTGGTGATCACCGTGCCTGGCTCCGATCTCGTCCGGGACGAGAGCATCAGGCCTGGAACGACCGAGCAGCGGCTGGGCACCCTGAAGCCGGCCTTCCGGCCGGACGGAACCATCACCGCCGGCAACGCTTCCCCGCTGAACGACGGTGCATCGGCGGTACTGATCGGTTCGGAGACAGCCGCATCCGTCATCGGATCAGACCCGGTGGCGCGCATAGCGGGCCGTGGGGTCGCGGCGAACGACCCACGGGACTTCGGCATAGCCCCGGTTCAAGCGGCCGAGAACGCTTTGCGGCGTGCGGGTATCGGCTGGTCCGACATCGGTGCCGTCGAGCTGAACGAGGCGTTCGCGGTCCAGTCGCTGGCCTGCATCGACGCCTGGCGGATCGACCCGAAATTGGTCAACGCAAAAGGTGGCGCGATCTCCATCGGCCATCCGCTGGGCGCCTCGGGTGGCCGGATCCTGGGCACGCTGGCCAAGCGGCTTGCCGAGAGCGGTGAGCGCTGGGGGGTGGCCGCGATCTGTATCGGCGTCGGCCAGGGACTGGCAGTGGTGCTGGAGAACGTCGCAGCGACAGGCAAACGGTCATGACCGCCGTCCTCTGTGCCGATCCGGACGAGGCGGTCGCCGGTATCTCGAATGGCTCGGTCGTCCTGATCGGCGGATTCGGTATGGCCGGTATGCCGGTCGAACTGATCGATGCGCTGATCCGCACGGACGCCGCCGACCTCACTGTGGTCTCGAACAACGCAGGTAACGGCGACACCGGCCTGGCCGCCCTGCTGGCCGCCGGGCGCGTCCGGAAAATGGTGTGCTCTTTCCCGCGGCAATCCGATTCCTGGGTCTTCGACCGGCTCTACCGGGCCAAGGAGATCGAGCTGGAACTGGTCCCGCAAGGAAACCTGGCCGAAAGAATGCGGGCCGCCGGCGCCGGAATCGGCGCGTTCTTCACCCCGACCGGTGCCGGCACTCCGCTGGCCGACGGCAAGGAAACCCGTGAAATCGGCGGCCGCACCTACGTTCTGGAGTACCCCATCCACGGCGATGTTGCCCTGATCAAGGCGCACCGCGCCGACCGGCTGGGCAACCTCGTCTACCGCAAGACCGCCCGCAACTTCGGCCCGGTGATGGCCACCGCCGCCGCCACCGTCGTCGCTCAGGTCGCCGAAGTGGTCGACATCGGCCAGCTGGATCCGGAAAGTGTTGTCACCCAAAGCATCTACGTGGACAGGTTGGTAGCAATATCATGATCGGCCCGTTGAGCAAGCAGCAGATCGCCACCCTGGTGGCCAACGACATTCCTTCCGGCGCGTACGTGAACCTCGGCATCGGGCAGCCCACGACCGTGGCCGACCACCTGCCCGTGGGCTCCGGGGTGGTGCTGCACACCGAGAACGGGATGCTCAACATGGGCCGGGCGGCCATTGGCGACGAAATCGACGTCGACCTGACCAACGCCGGGAAAATCCCAGTGACGGAACTGCCGGGCGCCTCCTACTTCCATCAGGCCGACTCCTTCGCCATGATGCGCGGCGGCCACTTGGACGTCTGCGTCCTTGGCGCCTTCCAGGTGTCAACCACCGGTGACCTCGCGAACTGGGCCACCGGCGGTGCCGATGCCATCCCGGCCGTCGGCGGCGCGATGGACCTCGCCATCGGCGCCAAACAGGTCTTCGTGATGATGACCCTGTTCGGTAAGGACGGCGCCCCGAAGCTGGTCCCGCACTGCACGTATCCCTTGACCGGCATCGGATGCGTTGACCGGGTGTACACCGACCATGCCGTATTCGATATCGGTCCGGACGGCGTCACAGTCCGCAAAACATTCGGAATCACCGTCGAGGAACTCCAGCAGCGACTGGGGCTCAAGTTGGCCCTCCATCGCGATCTGTGACCGGTCGCCGCCCTTCACCGGGCTAGCCTCAGTGAGAGTTACTGCTGCACAACGGTTCACGGGTAACGAATGACCGCTGAACCTAGAGAGCGCGGCCTGGATGGCATTCGCACCAAACTCCCACAGCAAGATGCCGACCATCCGCGCCCCCATTTTCCTGTGCCGGGATTGACAGGCTCCCTGTAGGGGTACTGGTGCTGCACCTCAGGAGGTGCAGATCATGCCGAAAACAACGAAGCGTGGCAAAGCCATCGAAGACGAGCTTCCCAGCACCCTGCAGCGGTCCGGGGCCAAGGCCCAGGAGACCTTCGCGCAGACCTACGACTCGGCCATCGAGCAGTACGACGGTGACGAGCGGCGCGCACATCAAGTGGCGTTTGCCTCGCTGAAACACACCCACGAGAAGGTCGGGGACCACTGGGAGCCCAAGGAGGAGTACGGACCTTCCGACGCGCAGGCCGAAGGCGGCAAGAACACGTCAAGGCCGACGGCCGGCGGCGTCGACGCCAACGCCTCCAAGAAGCACCTCTACGAACTAGCCACTCGGCTGGGAGTGCGAGGCCGGTCCACCATGACAAAGGATGAGCTGGTGACCGCGTTACAGAAGGCCAATGACCGTGCTTCGGCCCGAGCACTCCAGTAGCAAGACTGATAATTTCTTACTACGCAGTCGACCGGCGCGTAGGCAAAATCGACCCTTTTCTCGCATCAACATCTGACGCTTCCACGCCAGGTTGCATCTCGGGGTCGGCCGCGTCCTGCGGATATCTTCGATCACGGCATTGCGCCGACTGAATCACAGACCGCGCAAAGCGGGCAGAATCTCCGACTCAGCCGCGGTGAGGAAGCTGCCCTGGGCGTCGTCGCCGACCTGTACCAGGGCGAGATCGGTATAGCCCGCCGCGAAGAACTTATCCGCTGCTTTCACGACGGCGGCGACATCATTCCCGCATGGAATGACCTCGGCGACATCCTCCGGGCGGGTGGTGCCAGCCGCACTGGCAAAGCCATCCGGGCCCGGCAACTCGGCGTTGACCTTCCAATCCGACAAACTCCACCGGAACAACCGGTGCGCCCGTTCAACTGCGGCGTCCCGGTCGGCATCCCAGCTGATCGGCAGCTGCCCCACCTTGCGGGACGGCCCGTCGTCGGAGCGTGCACCGTCCCAGTAGCGGGCGAGTTCTGGATCAGGTTCGATACCGACCATCACCTCGGCCAACGGTGAGAACTGCTCGCAGGACTGCTGTCCGGACACCGCGATGCCGATCGGCACCCGCTTGTCCGGCAGGTCCCAAAGCTTCGCCGAGTCCACGGTGAAGTGCGGACCTTGATGGCTCACATAGCCCCCATCGAACAACTCCCGAATGATGCCGACGGCCTCCACCAGCTTCTGTTGCCGGACGTTCGCTCCCGGCCACCCGGTACCAATGATGTGCTCGTTCAATGATTCCCCGGAACCCAGGCCGAGAGTGAACCGGCCACCGGAAATGATTTGCAACGTCGCCGCCTGCTGTGCGACGACCGCCGGGTGATACCGGAAGGTCGGACAGGTCACGTACGTCATCAGTCCGATCGTCTCGGTGGCCTGCGCCACCGCACCCAACGTCACCCAGGCATTCGGCGAATGGCCCATCTCCCGCAGCCACGGAAAGAAATGGTCACTGGAAACCGCGAAATCAAAACCGGCGCGCTCGGCGCCACTGGCATAGCGGATCAGCTCGGCCGGTCCGGACTGCTCGGTCATCAACGTGTACCCGATCATTGGCATGACATCGGGGTTCCCGGATCAGCCGCGCGGAAAACAATTCAGCGGTTCTTGGTCAGGACATGTGCTCCTCGACCTGCGGCTCCCATTTGTGGACCCAGTCGGACCCGACCTCGTGTTGGCTGGCGTCAGCCACCTGCCGCTCGTGACCCTTGCCGGCCGGCAGCAGTCGGACGATCACCGACTTGGACGTCGGGGTGTTGCTTTCCAGCGCAGTGGAATCCAGCGGGATCAGTGGACTCGTCTCCGGGTAATACGCGGCTGCCGAACCCCGCGGGGTGTCGTACCCGACGATCCGGAATCTCTTCACGCTGCGGACCACATCGTCACCGGGCCAATGGTTCTCGATATCCACGAGCTGGCCGTCGACGAAGCCCAACTCCCTGATGTCATCCGGGTGCAGGAAGATCACCTTCCGGCCGCCCTCGATACCCCGGTACCGGTCCGACAATCCGTAAATGGTGGTGTTGTACTGGTCGTGACTGCGCAGGGTCTGCAGCACGAGATGACCGGCGGGCACCTGCAGTACCTCGACCGGGGAAACAACGAACTCGGCCCGCCCGGACTTGGTCGCGAACGTCCGGGTGTCCCGCGGCGGGTGCGGCATCACGAATCCACCCGGCCGGCGCACGTTGACCTCGTAGGACTCACAGCCCGGCACCACCTTGGCGATGTGCTGGCGGATGACGCTGTAGTCCTCCCGCATGCCCTTCCAGTTGATTCCGTACCGGTCCCCGAGGGTGGCCTCGGCGATCCCGCAGACGATCTCCACCTCCGACTTGAGGAACGGGCTGGCCGGCTCCAACGGCCCCCGGGACGCGTGCACCGAACAGGTGGAGTCCTCCACGGAGATCCACTGCTCGCCGCTGGCCTGGATGTCCTTCTCCGTACGGCCCTTCGTCGGCAGGATCAGCGCCGTCCGGCCACAGACCAGGTGCGAACGGTTCAGCTTCGTGGAAATGTGCACGGTCAGCCGGGCCCGGTTCATCGCCTCGATCACCACCTCCGTGTCCGGCGCGGCCTGCACGAAGTTCCCGCCGAGACCGATGAAGACATGGGCCTTACCGTCCCGCAGCGCCCGGATCGAATCAACGGCATCCAGCCCGTGCACGCGAGGCGGGTCGAAACCGAACTCCAGCTGCAGTGCGTCCAGGAAATTCTGCGGCGGCCGCTCCCAGATCCCCATCGTCCGATCGCCCTGCACGTTCGAGTGCCCACGCACCGGGAACAGCCCGGCCCCGGGCTTGCCGATGTTGCCCTGCGCAAAGGCCAGGTTGCAGACCTCCCGGACGGTGGCCACCCCGTTGCGGTGCTGGGTCAGGCCCATCGCCCAGCAGAACACCGTCGACGTCGACCGACGAAGCAGCTGCGCCAGCTCGGTGATCTGATCGCGGGTCAGGCCCGTCACCTCGGTGACCATCTCCCAGTCGATGCCGCTGACGTGCTCCTTCCACTCGCCGAATCCGACGGTGTACCGGTTGATGAAATCGTGATCGACCGCGTCCCATTGCACCAGCAGCGACCCGAGCGCCTGGAACAGCACGAGATCCCCGTTGATCTTGATCGGCAGGTGCAGGTCGGTGAGCTTGGTGCCGTCCCCGACAACGCCCTTGGGCGTCTGCGGGTTCTTGAAGGCGACCAGCCCGGCCTCGCGGAGTGGGTTGATGGAGACGATGGTCGCGCCGTTGCGCTTGGCGACCTCCAGAGCGGACAGCATCCGCGGATGGTTGGTGCCAGGGTTCTGGCCGGCCACAATGATCAGCTGCGCGTGGTAGACGTCCTCGATGCTCACCGAGGCCTTACCGATACCGATCGACTCGGCCAGCCCGACGCTCGTCGACTCGTGGCACATGTTCGAGCAGTCGGGCAGATTATTCGTGCCGAACGCACGCACGAAAAGCTGGTAGGCGAAAGCACTCTCGTTAGAGGCGCGACCCGACGTGTAAAACGTGGCCTCGTCCGGCCCGGCCAGGGCATTCAGCTCGCCCGCGATCAACGTGAACGCGGAATCCCAATCGATCGGCGTGTAATGCGTCGCACCGGGCAGCTTGACCATCGGCTGGGTGATCCGCCCCTGCTGGCCAAGCCACCATTCGGAGTGCCGATCCAGGTCCGCGATGCTGTGGGTGGCGAACAGTTCCGGCGTCGCCCGAGCGGTCGTTGCCTCCTCCGCAACGGCCTTGGCCCCGTTCTCACAGAATTCCGCCGAGTGCCGATGTCCAACCTCCGGATCGGGCCAGGCACAGCTCATGCAATCGAACCCGTCGGCCTGGTTCAGCTTGATCAGGGTCTGCGCGGTGCGTTTGGGCCCCATATGACCCAGCGCGCGCTGCATGGACACCGAGACGGCCTTGACCCCCGCCGCGTATTCCTTCTGATGCCCTACGGTCAGATCCGACTCCGAGTAATCCACCAGATTCTGCGGGTCCCGCATCGTTGCTCCCATCCGCCCGGTCGCCCGGGTCAAGATCCACTGCCACATGCGCCCATCCAACCTAAACCGCGCCAGGGCGGGTCGACACCCGACTTCCGTTGGTCGAGAAACGGGTAGTCGGCACCTAGCGGGCCGAATTGACGACGAGTCCCTCGGCGGCAAGGATTGCCAGAATGGGCCTTCGGCTGGTTTCTCGACGCCACGTCGACTTTGGGCGCCTGTCCAGCGCCACTTGTTGTCCCTCCTGATCATCCGGCGGATCGTCCCCGCCAGGCCATACCGTTGCCGAGCCTCGGTGCCCGCACGGCCACGGCCACATACCAGTCAGCCATGCCGATCAGATTCGAGGCGAACGTTGTCGAACCCACTCAAAGATCTGTCCGAAATTCCCCGGGCTCCGGTGTTTCACTGGTTCCTCCCGACGAGGGGAGATTCGGACACTCCGGGAGTGATTCCGGCATTCGGCGATACCGAGGTCCAGCCGGGTCGCCGATCGGCCACTCTCGACTACCTCACCGACGTCGCGCGGGCCGCGGAGGTTGGTGGATTTGATGCGGTCCTGACGCCGGTCGGCATCGGCTGCCCCGACCCGTGGATCCTGTGTTCGGCCATTGCCTCCCGGACTCAACGTCTCGGGTTCATCGTCGCCATTCGGCCGAGCCTGGCATCGCCGACTTTGCTCGCCCAACAGGCCGACACCTTCACCCGCATGCACGGCGAGCGGCTCATCCTCAACATCGTCACCGGGGGCGACCCGATCGAACAGGCCGCCTACGGTGATTTCACCGATCATGACGGGCGCTATCAGGTCACCGACGAGGTGCTCCAGGTGCTCAAATCGCTGCTTGCGGGCGAGCGAAAGAGTCTGCAGGGCAAGCACATCAATATTGAAGACGCGGCTCTGCCCAGTACTTCGGGGATTCCGGTGCCGATCTATTTCGGCGGGGCATCACCGGCCGCAACCTCGGTTGCCGCACGGCAGGCCGATACCTACCTGCTGTGGGGTGAGCCGGCCGATGCGATCGCAGACCGGGTGGAACGCGTCCGCGAACTCGCTGCCACGGAGGGTCGGACGCTTCGGTTCGGACTACGCATCCACGTGCTGAGCCGGGACACCGCCGCGCAGGCCTGGGCGGAGGCGGACCGCATCCAGGCCGGTTTCGACCCCGCCGTCATCGAATCGGTGCGGCACCGTAAATCCCGGATGGACTCCGTCGGTCAATCCAGGATGGCAGCGTTACACGAGGTCGAAAAGCACGTCACGGCAACCGATTTGACAATCGGGCCGAATCTGTGGGCTGGTATCGGATTGGTCCGGGAAGGCGTCGGCACCGCTCTGGTCGGCAGCCACGACGAGGTGGCCGAGCGACTGTCGGAATATCTGGATGCCGGCATCGACGAGTTCATTCTGTCCGGCTACCCACATCTGGAGGAAGCCACCCGGATCGGCACCGAGGTCATTCCGCGGGTGCTGGCCAGATCGCGAGCCGCAGCAGCCGGCTGATTCGTCAGTGCCATCGGGTGCAGTTTCTCTGCGACACCCTGGGCTGAAGCCCTAAAGCGGTTCGCTGCCTGGGGGCGCCTCCGGCCCGTCGAGCACGCTGACCGCGATGCCATAAGGGAGGAATCGGACCTTGCGGTTGCTGTCCGTGTTGTACTTGTTCGCCCGCAGCGCATCGAGTTCGGTCGCGAAGACCTGCTCGACCTGAGCGCCGCCGTCGCCGTCAACGGTGTAGATCACCCAGACACCGTCCCCGGTTTCACCGGTCGTCTCTGGCTCGGGCGTCGGGCGGCCGCGGCGCCCGAACTCGTCGAAAACCGCAGACAAACCTGCCCCGCCGCCTGACTGATTCAAGAGCCCACCAAACCGCCCGATCACGTCCCGTAGTTGCTCGCCCGCCCCCGGGAAGAGGCGATCCAGGTCCTCGGGATCGAATCCGAACGACTGATTGTCGCCCACGGTTGCCTCCTGGTTTCTGTCGACGCATGGTCGCGTCCTTCGTCCAGTGTGCGCCCGTCGAGCTTCGCACAACAGGGCGTCCGGCCAGCGGCACCTTCCCGGCTGGATAGCGCGACGCCGGATGTGGCCCGGCGTTTGGGTGCGTCATCACTGTGCTGCCCTGGACGCCGGCCGCCACGAGCGAATGTTTGACAGTGAACCGGAACAGTCCGATGGTTGATCGGAAGACCGGTGGCAGGCAGAGGAGGATGACCATGCGCAGGGTGGTGCACTTCGAGATCCCAGCGGACAACCTCGATCGAGCGAAGGACTTCTACGGCTCGGTCTTTGGCTGGCAGTTGCTCACAGTGCCGATGCCAGCGGGCGAGTACACGACTGCAACGACCACGCCGGTGGATGGACAGACCCAGATACCCACCGAGCCGGGCGCGATCAACGGCGGCTTGGTGCTGCGTGACGCGCTGACCCCGGCGCCGGTGATCACTGTCGAAGTCGACGCCATCGATGTCGCGCTGACGGAGGTCGAGGCCGCGGGCGGCACCACGGTCACCCCACGGACCGCGATCCCGGGCATGGGTGCGTTCGCCTACTTCAAGGACCCGGAGGGCAACGTGCTGGGGCTGTGGGAGACCACCGATTGACCCCGGGCACGTGCTGGAACTGCGTTCGCGATACTGGTCCACTAGCGTGTCCGCGAGGGTTTCTCGCACCTCGTTCATCGGTGCGGCCCGCGCCGGAACAACCCGTGCTCAGGCACCGCCGAGAAGGTCGCTATTCAGCACCGCATTAGTGACGAAAGACCCAGCGGCGCAGGGACTTTCGACACTATCGCCACGATCGGCCACACCCTAGCTTTAGTGGTAAACACCACGAGCCAGCGGAGGCCGTCATGCGAGCCCGGGACATTATGACCAAGACCGTGGTGAGTGTGCTGCCCACCGCAACCGTCACCCAAACGGCCGGCACGATGACCAACCGGGGCTTCACGGCGCTCCCCGTCGTGAACGAGGCGGGCGAGCTGATCGGCATCGTCACCGAGGCCGACGTGATCCGAAACCGCTACCCGGACAACCCGGCGGAGCCGGCCGGCGAGACCGCAGGTGATCTGATGACCAGCCCCGTGGTGGGTGTCAATCACGACGCCGACGTCTCGATCATCGCCCGGGCAATGCTCACTACCCAGCGGCGTTGCCTGCCGATCGTTGACGGTTCCACCCTCGTCGGGGTCGTCACCAGGGGTGACATCGTTCGTGCGCTGGCAAGGACGGACGCCGACATCGCTGCAGACGTCCGCCGGCACCTGCGGGTGCTCGGAGACCAGTCCCGCTGGACGGTTCAGGTGAGCAATGGGGACGTGGCGATCACCGACCGGTTCCATGACGCATCGGACCGTGCGGTCGTCCAGGTTCTCGCCGAGGCGGTGCCCGGGGTCATCCGAGCATCCATCACGCCAGCTCCGGAACCCGCCGGCACGCACTAACGAAGTCCTGATGCGCAGAAGAACGTCGCGTGATCCTTGAACGGCCGCGCCACGATCACCTGGAATTGTCCGGCTCGCATCGGTGCGTGCCGAGACCCGGCGGAGGGACAAGAAATGAATACGGTCGCTCACCCAAGACGCATAGCCGTTCTGGCGATGCTCTCCGCGGTGGTGGTGGGCGGGTGCAGCACAGCGACACCGGGCACGGCCAACTCGCCACCGCCGACCACGTCGTCCGCCGCTGTGACCGCACCGGCCAGCCCGCCCACCTCGATCGCCCCACCAACTACCTCGCCCCCCGTGGAGTCAGGATCGACAACCCCGGCGGCCCCGACCTCGTCGGAACCGAGTTCGCCAGAACCAAGTTATCCAGCACAGAGTTCTCCAGAACCGAGTTCTCCAGCACAGAGTTCGCCAGAACCCATGTCGACCGGGTCCGGCGTCCTACCCACAGATCTCAGCGGCGTTGTCTACGGGTTCATCACCGCAGTTGATGTGCCCGCATCGCAGCTCACGGTGGACAAGGTCGACTGGTTCACGGGAGCAGCGGCAGAGCAGGCCTGCGTCGAGGACGCTGTTCCGCCGGCGGCCCGACTCAACGGATGGTGCTCGACGTATTACTTCCGGAACGTGAATCCCGCCCTCCGGGTCGTCACCGTCGTTCCCCAGGTCGCGGTCACCACTTTGGATGGCAACGTCCCGGTCCCCGGAGACCTCGCGTCCCTCTCAGTCCGGTTGACGACACCGACAGGCTCCTCGCGGCCCTATCAACTGACCGTGGCGGACGGTGCCGTCACCGGAGTAACCGAGGTCTACCAACCCTGACTCGCCCGCTACCGCCGGCCGCTGTCCTCGATTTTCTGCTCGAGGACCGAACGTTCGGCGGCATTCCCGCACAACTCGACAGCCTGCAGGAATGCCACCCGCGCCTCCTCGGGCCGGCCGAGTTTGCTGAGCAATTCACCGCGAATCGCCGGCAGCAGGTGCGAATTGGCGAGCTCGCCGCGCGCGGCAATCCCGTTGACCAGGGCCAATCCGGCTGTCGGGCCGGAGGCCATCGCCACCGCTACGGCGCGGTTGAGTTCGATGATCGGCGATGGCGTCAACCGTCCGAGTGCTTCGTAGAGGATGACGATCCGCTGCCAGTCGGTGTCGGCGACCGACGGCGCGACGGCATGGCATTCGGCGATGGCCGCCTGCAACCCGAACGCGCCCAGCCCGCGACCGGTTCCGGCGGCGTGCGCCAGCGCCGCCCGGCCACGTCGGATCGCGGCGTGGTCCCACAACCGGCGGTCCTGGTCCTCGAGCAGCACAGGACGACCAGCGGCGTCCACTCTGGCCGGAAATCGAGCCGCGGTGAGTTCCAGCAGCGCCAGCAGCCCGAACGCCTCCGGCTCCGGCGCGAGCCGCACCAGCACCCGCGCCAGCCGGCGGGCCTCGCCGGTCAGATCCGTGCGGATCCACTCGTCACCGCTGGATGCAAACGAGCCTTCCGTGAAGATCAGGTAGAGGACCTGCAGCACCGAGCCGAGCCGCGCGGACATCTCCTGCGGTCCGGGTACGACAAACGGCACCCGCGCGGCGGCCAGTGTCTTCTTGGCGCGGGTAATGCGCGCCTGAATTGTCGGTACCGGGACAAGAAACGCCTTGGCGATCTCGTCGCTGGCCAGTCCCCCGACGACCCGCAGCGTCAACGCGATCCGGGCCTCTTTCGACAGCACGGGATGACACGAGACGAACATCAGGGCGAGCATGTCGTCATCGATGGCGTCGGGGTCGAACAACGTGTCCACACCCGGCTCCTCGGTGTCGAGATCGCTTGCCAGCACAGCGAATCGGGCGTCGAGCGCCGACCGCCGGCGGAAGGTGTCGATGGCTCGGCGGCGACCGACGGTCAGCAGCCAGCCGACCGGCTGGGCAGGGACTCCGTCGACGGCCCAGGCCACGAGCGCCTCGGCGAGCGCTTCCTGCGCGATGTCCTCAGCGAGGGGGAAATCGCCGGTGTAACGGGCGAGGGCGCCGACGATCCGGGCAGATTCCATCCGCCACACTGCTTCGACGGCGCCGCGCGCCTGCGTCGTGCCCATCAGCGTTGTCAGCCGATCAACCCGGGTCAGAGCTGCCCGGTCTGCTCCCGCCAGGCACGTTCCTTCTGGACCCACGGGTTGTCCTGCGGCAACTCGTCGATCGTCGTGACGCGGCGGATCTCGGTCTTGCTGCCTGCCGTCAGCGGCGCCCGCTTGGCCCATTCGACCGCCTCCTGCGCAGAGGCGACGTCCAGAATGTAGTAACCACCGAAGAGTTCCTTCGTCTCGCCGTACGGGCCGTCCGTGACGACCGGAGTCTCGCCGGAGAAGTCGACGACGACGCCCTCTTTGGGATCGTCAAGGCCTTCGGCGGCCAGCAGCACTCCAGCACGAATCAACTCGTCGTTGAACTTGCCCATGGCATCGAGGATCTCCGCAAAGTCGATGTTTGCGAAGTTCGCGAACGACTCGTCGGTCGCCCGCATGATCAGCATGTACTTGGCCATCTCTTCTCCTGTCGTCGTGAGAAGGTCACCCGCGGACCTTCTTATCCAACAGGTCGAACGGCGGGAGAGCCGATCGACACTTCCCGAAAAATATCTTCTGCGGGTTCGGCCGGACCACCGACGGCGGCAACGACCCGCCCGGCTGACGGGGTTTGCCGAACCGGCAACAGGACTGGCGCGATCGCGGACGGATCAGCAACCATGGCCGGGTGACCAACGAGAACACGTCGTCCTTCGCCCTCCAGCCCACCGACGAATACCGAGGGGACCCTGCGGTGCAGGCGGAATGGGACGGTCGGTACGCGGACCGGACGCAGCTGTGGAGCGGCCAGCCCAATGGGGCGCTGGTGGCCGAGGTTGCCGGGCTCACCCCAGGCCGGGTGCTCGATGTTGGCTGTGGCGAGGGCGCCGATGCCGTCTGGCTCGCCCGCGGCGGCTGGGACGTCACGGCCCTGGAAGTTTCTGGCCTGGCGCTGCGACGCGCGGCCGAGCACGCGCGGGATGCCGGCGTCCACGTACGGTTCGTCCACGCGGAATTGGCGCTGGCCGGACTTCCGCCGGCGTCTTTCGACCTCGTCTCGGCACAATATCCAGCCCTGTTGCGCACCCCGGATGCCGCGGCGGAGCGCGCCCTCCTTGCTGCCGTTGCACCAGGCGGGGTGCTGCTGCTCGTGCACCACGCGGGAATGGAAACGCGGCAGGCGCAGGACAACGAGTTCGACCCGGCGGACTACGTCTGGCCCTCGATGGTGACCGCACTGCTGGACGAGGACTGGGCCGTCGAGCTGGACGAGCAGCGGCCGCGGGTCATACCCGATGGGGGTGCCGGGGCGCACCACGTCGATGACATCGTGCTGCGGGCGCGCCGGTTGCGCTGAGCCGCCGGCGTCTACCGGGGCGACGGCCCCGTCGTGCCTCTGATGATCAGCTCTGCGGCCACCACCTGATCGCGGGCGTTGGTCGACTTCTCCTCCAGTCGAGCGACCGCTTGCTGCACCGCGAGTTGGGTGAGGTGGCGGGGATTCTGTCCGACGGTCGTCAGGTTGACGTAGGAGATCCTGGCAATTCGGCTGTTGTCGTATCCGACGACCGACATGTCCTGTGGCACAGAGATTCCAGCGCGAACAAGGGTGTCGAGGACGCCGAGCGCGCAGCGGTCGTTGAACGCGATGACGGCAGTGATTCCGGTTGCCCTGGCTAACATCTCATGAGCGGCGGCAGCGCCGTCCTCCTCACCAGGCCCGGCCGGTAGCACCGTGACACCGCTGCGCAGGCCGTTGGCGTCGGCCGCCGTTCTCATGGCGCGCAGCCGTTCCGGAGCGCCGGGTGAAGTGCCGCCGTCGAGGTAGGCGATGCGCCGGTGTCCCAGCGCGGCCAGGTGACCGACCGCGGAGCTCATCCCCGCGGCGTCGTCGGTGCGAACACAGTCCACCGCAATGGATCTGACGCTGCGGGCGACGACCACGACAGGCAGCTTGATCGCGAGCGCGGCCAGCGACCGGACCGATGACCGCGGGCCGAGCAGGATAGCCGCCTCGCAGCGGTCGCCGAGAATATCGTCGATCGCACGGCCCTCCGGCCGGCCTGGCGCGATGGGACTGAGCACGACGTCGTAGCCCGCCGGTTCGGCGGCCAAGTAGATGCCCTCCACCAGGTCGCCATGGAAGGCCTGCTCGACCTCGAACGTCACGCCCAGCAACCGAGATCGCTGTTGCCGCAGTAGCCGTGCCCGTTGATCGGGGCGGTAGCCGAGGTTGTCGGCGATCTTCCGGACCCGTTCCCGGGTTGCAGCGCTGGCACCCGGCACGTCTCGCATGACGATCGACACCAACGGCACAGACACCCCGGCTGCGGCCGCGACATCGGCCAGCGTTGGACGTCGGGCCCTGGGTCGCGGCGCGTTGTCAACCATGCAGCTCCCCTCACTCCGCCCACCGTCGCCATATCACTCTGGTGCTCCTAGAACGTTACACATACTGGGCTCTGATTGTCTTGACAAACCCTCGACAAAGCGACAGGATCGTGGTGAATATAGAACGTTATAGGCGACATTATGCCACGCATCACTTCCACCGAGCTCGAAGGAGAGCAGCATGACCGTCGTACAGCAGGGGCCTGTTCGGGTGGCCCTGATCGGTTCCGGGCGAATGGGCTCGTTTCATGGCGAGACCCTTGCCCGGCGGCTGCCGGGTGCGGTGCTGGCGGCCGTCGCGGATCCGGCCCCAGGTGCGGCGGAGAAGCTGGCTGCCGCTCTCGGCGCAGCAAAGTTCGCCACCGATCCGGCCGAGGTATTCGCCGACCCGGACATCGACGCTGTCGTGATCGCCGCGCCGGCCCGGTTCCACGCCGACCTGGTGGTGGCCGCCGCCGCTGCTGGCAAAGGTGTGTTCTGCGAGAAGCCGATGGCGTTCACGCTGACCGATGCCGATCGCGCCATTGACGCCGCGCGCGCAGCAGGCGTGGTGCTGCAGGTCGGCTTCAATCGTCGATACGCCCATGATTGGGCCGCCGCTCGTGCCCTGCTGGACGATGGCCGATTGGGCACGCCCAGGTTGCTGCGTTCGGTCACCCGGGACCCGGGCGGATTCGACCCGGCACGAGTCGCGCCGAACACGATCTTCATGGAAACACTGATCCACGACTTCGATGCGTTGCGGTTCTTGAACCCTGGGGCGACCGCGGTCGAGGTTTTCGCCACCGCGACCGCATTGGTGGAACCGGCCTGGAAGGACCGCGGCCTGCTCGACACCGCTGTGGTGGTGGTGCGTTTCGACAACGGGGCGGTCGGTACTGCCGAGGCGTGCTTCGAGGCGTCCTACGGTTATGACGTCCGCGGCGAGGTGTTCGGCTCCGGTGGGATGGCCACCATGGGCGGCGGTCGTCGTACTGGCATGGTGTTCTCCGGCGCGGCCGGCGAGTTGGCCGAGACGGTCCGCAGCGATCAGGAATTGTTGTCCGGCGCGTACACCGCCGAGCTGGCCTCCTTCGTGGCCGCCGTCCGTTCGGGCGGGTCGGCCGACGTCACCGGCGAGGACGCGCGCGCCTCCCTGGAGATCGCCCTGGCGGCCGCAGCATCGGTGGAATCGGGTCGTCCGGTGCTGATCGAGGAGCTCGCGAAATGAGTTTCCGGTTGGCGGTCTCGGCCGAAATGGTCTTCACCGACATGCCTTTCGTCGAACGGGTCCGCAGGATCAACGAGCTGGGTTTCGAGGTGGAGATCTGGGACTGGACGACGAAGGACATTGCCGCGCTGGTCGCGACCGGGGCGACGTTCTCGTCGATGACCGGGTACATCACCGGCACCCTGGCCGATTCCGACGGCGCGGAGGAGTTGCTCCGCACCGCCGAGCAGTCCCTGAAGGTGGCCGAGCAGCTGAATTGTCCACGGCTGAACGTGCACGGCACCGGGCTGGACAACAAGGGTCTTCCGGTGATCGGCACCGATGTCGTCTCACCCGAGATGTGGCTGACCGCGGCCCGCACCCTGACCCGGTTGGCCGAGCTCGGCGAGCGAGCGGGGCGAGTGTTCACCCTGGAGAACCTGAACACGGCGGTCGACCATCCGCGCACACCGTTCGCGAAGGCCGCGGACACCCTCGCGTTGGTCGAGGCGGTCGACAACCCGCACCTACGAATGAATCTCGACCTCTACCACGCGCAGATCGGGGAAGGAAACCTGATCCAACTCGTGGAACGGGCACTGCCGGTCGTCGGCGAGATCCAGGTCGCGGACGTCCCCGGTCGCTGCGAACCCGGCACCGGCGAGATCAACTACCCGGCGGTTGCCGGCGCGCTCGATCGGCTCGGTTACAACGGGGTTGTCGCGCTCGAGGCCTTCGCCTCTGGCGACTCGCCGGCAGCGCTCGATCGCTTCCGGACCGCCTTTGCCGTGGGGTCGTAGCCTTCTGCACCGCCTCGGCACCGGCGAGGAGGAACAGGCTGTGTGCTGGTTCGTGAACCCCACCAGTGACCGGCTCCACAACCGTGGACCACAATGGATCTGTTTGGTTCTGGACCTGCGATGAAACGGAACTCATGCCGTACAGAACACTGCGCTCCGGCTGGACGGTGTCGGCGATTTCCGGCCCGGTTCCGGAAGAAATCTCCGGGATCTCGATCCCCGCCAGCGTCCCCGGTTGCGTGCATACCGACCTGCTCGCCGCAGGGTTGATCGCAGATCCGTTCGACGGGTCGAACGAGGCTGCACAGCAGTGGATCGGCGACACCACCTGGCGGTACGTGAGTGATTTCGACTGGGCCGATGACGGTTCTGACCGGCACGATCTGGTCGCGGCCGGCCTCGATACGATCGCCACCATCGAGATCAACGGGGTCGTTGTCGGTCGGACGCAGAACCAGCACCGCAGTTACCGTTTCGACATCGCCGGAGCATTGATGTCCGGCCGCAACAGCATCGCCGTCGAATTCGCCGGACCGGTACCGGCGGCGGTGGCCCGGTCAGTCGAGCACGGCTCCCGACCACACGTGAACCATCATCCGTACAACGAGGTCCGCAAGATGGCCTGCAACTTCGGCTGGGACTGGGGCATCGACGTCGCCACCAGCGGCATCTGGCAGGCGATCGGGATTGAAGATTGGTCCGGCGTGCGCATCGTCTCGGTGCGTCCGCTGATCGGAATGGACGGCAGCACAGGGGTTCTCACCGCGCACATCGAGATCGAGAGGTCAGCGGATCTCGCTGCCGAGATCGCCGTGACAGTTGGCGGGCAGCGGGCAACCGTTGTGACCGAAACCACCTCGGCGACAGTGCAACTCCGGGTGCCAAACGTCGACCGCTGGTGGCCGATCGGACATGGTGAGCAGCCGCTGTACGACGTCGTGGTCACTGCCGCGGGGCTGGGGCAGGAAATCGGCGGCGGTCCTTCGACCTGGAGTGGTCGCGTCGGCTTCCGCACCGTCGAACTGAACGTCGATCCCGATGACGGCGGAACACCTTTCGAGATTCGGGTGAACGGCCGGACGGTGCAGGTACGGGGTGCCAATTGGATTCCGGATCATGCCTTTCTCCCCGAGATGGACGAGGCCCGCTATCGCCGGCGAATCGCCGACGCCGTCGAGGCGAATATCAATCTGCTGCGGGTCTGGGGCGGCGGGATCTACGAATCCGAGGCCTTCTATACCCGCTGCGACGAACTGGGCGTGCTGGTGTGGCAGGACTTCCTCTTCGCTTGCGCCGCCTACGCCGAAGAGGACTGGCTCGCCGCCGAAGTTGAAGCAGAGGCCCGCGAGGCAATCACCAGACTGTCCGCGCATCCATCCCTGGTGATCTGGAACGGCAACAACGAGAACCTTTGGGGTTACGTGGATTGGGGTTGGCGACCCCTGCTCGCGGGTCGCAGCTGGGGCAACGGCTATTACCGGGAGCTGTTCCCGAGTCTGTTGGCCGAACTCGACCCTACTCGGCCCTATTCGCCAGGGAGCCCGTTCTCCTTCACCGATTATCAGCACCCGAATAACGAACACAACGGCACCATTCACATCTGGGATGTCTGGAACGACGTTGACTACACGGTCTACCGGGACTACACGCCACGATTCGTCTCGGAATTCGGGTTCCAGGGCCCACCCGCGTGGTCGACGCTGACCCGCGTCGTGCACGATCAGCCGCTCGATCCGTACGGCGCGGAAATGTTGGTTCATCAGAAGGCGGATGACGGCAACCTCAAACTCGAGAAGGGCATGCGCGGGCACCTGCCGGCGCCGACAACCATTGACGATTGGCATTTCGCCACCCAGCTCAATCAGGCCAACGCGATCCGTTTCGGCGTCGAGCATTTTCGTTCACTGGCGCCGTACAACACCGGGTCCATCGTGTGGCAACTCAACGACAACTGGCCCGTTGTGTCCTGGGCAGCGGTCGATTTCGATGAGCACCGCAAGCCACTCTGGTATGCATTGCGGGAAGCGTTCCGACCGAGGTTGGCGACGATTCAGCCGCGCGGGGACGGCCTGGCCCTGATCCTGCTGAACGACACCGCGGAGACATGGGCGGGCCGAATCACCGTCACCAGGCAGAGCTTCAACGGTGCGGTCCTGGCCGCCGAGGCGCTACAGGCGGATGTCGACGACCGTGGCTTCGTCACGCTCGCGCTGCCGGCCGCGGTCTCGACGCCGATGAACGGATCGGCTGAGGTGCTGGTTGCGAGCTTCGATGATGGCTCGTTCGCCCGTACGGTCTGGAACTTCGCAGAGATCGTTGATCAGGATCTGGACACCGAGCCGATCACCGCCATCGCGACCGACACCGACGACGGCTACCTGGTGGCGGTGACCACTCGGTCCTACGTCCGCGACATCGCACTGCAGATCGATCGTGTGGACCCGCGGGCAACGGTGGACAACTGCCTGGTCAGCCTGCTGGCCGGCGAGACCGCGCACTTCCACATCACCAGCTCGTTGCGGGTTGACCCGGCGGGGTACCTGGGGCCACTGGTGCTTCGGCACGCCAACGGTTTGCTGCGCTCACCGCCCGTGTGACGAAGCGCGACCTTGACCGGTCAGGCTGCGGAGCGCGCCGCCAACTTCTTGGCTCGCCGCACCTTGCGACCGCCGGTTACTGTGGACACGTCGGCGATCGCATCCCGCAGGATCCAGGACCACAGGGTGTCAGCCTCCGGGTGTAGCCCCTGGTCACGCAGCCTGGCCACGAGTGCCCTTGCCTGCTCGCCGGTCAGCTCGCTGTAGGAGCGGCTGTACATCGCCTGAGCTGCCTGATTGATGTGACCGTCGATGCTGATCCGCATTGCCGTCTCCAGGGTCATCCGGATGGTGTTGCTAGAAGGACGGCCCAACCTGGACGGCATCACGCGGTTTTCGCAGAAAGCTGAGATCTTTTTCGCACCTTCGCTCCCCCGCTGGGCGACCCGCGGTTGGTCCGGGGTTTGTCAGACAAACGGGTGGACGTCGCTTGCTACCTTGGGGCTGCTGGCGAGTAGGAAGCAGGGGAGATCCGACGTGCTTGAGTGCCGACGACAGTTCGGGGTCGGGCTCTCGAGCCGCTGCACGCGCCTGGTCGGAACCGACCACTGAGGGGCTGCCAGTCGACCCAGGAGGAGAGCCCTGAAGAACCTCGACGTAGGAGTCTGGCCATTCAGTGCACTTCTAGCAATGCCGTCGCCGGGAACTGCCGTCAAACCCGAATCACGCCAAGGCCGGGCATTCCCGGCTACCTGATCACCACGAAAAGACCTCGCATGTCCGATGCGTTCATCATCTGCTCGAATCTGACCTTTTCCTGGCCCGACGACACTCCGGTCTTCCACGAACTGTCCATGACCGTCGCCGCCGGGCGCACCGGGCTCGTCGCACCGAACGGCGCAGGCAAGAGCACCCTGCTCAGGCTGATCGCCGGCGAGCTCCGGCCCAGTGGCGGGACCGTTGTCACCAAGGGTGTGCTCGGGTACCTGCCGCAGAACCTGCCCCTCGTCGGTGAGCTGACCGTCGCCGAGGTGCTGGGGATCGCGCCGACCATCGACGCATTGGCCGCCATCGAGTCCGGCGACGTGAGCGAGAAGCATTTCAACGTCATCGGTGACGACTGGGATATCGAGATCCGGACGCGCGCCGAGCTCGACCGGCTCGGACTTGGTGATCTGTCGCTGACGCGTCCGCTGCAAACCTTGAGCGGGGGCCAGATCGTATCCCTGGGACTGGCCGGGCAGCTGCTCCAACGACCCGACGTGCTGTTGTTGGACGAACCCACCAACAACCTCGATCTTGACGCCCGGCGAAAACTCTACGACGTGCTGGAGACCTGGAACGGCTGCTTGTTACTCGTCAGCCACGACCGGGAGCTGCTCGACCGAATGGACCGCATCGCCGAACTGCACCGCGGCGACGTCCACTTCTACGGCGGAAACTTCGCCGAGTACGAGCGAGCCGTACGTGCGGAACGAGAACTTGCCGAGAAGAACGTCCGGAACGCGGAGCAGCAGGTCAAGCGTGAGAAGCGCGATCTGCAGCTCGCCCGGGAACGCGCAGTGCGCCGGGCCGGCAACGCCAGTCGCAACCTGAAGGACGCCGGGCTGCCGAAAATCTTTGCCGGGACGATGAAACGGGACGCGCAGGAATCGGCCGGACGTTCGAACGAGATACATGCCGCACGGGTCGCCGAGGCAAAGATTCGGCTCGACGAGGCCGACCGGGCGCTGCGGGACGAGCAACAGATCGCGCTGGATCTTCCGGATACCAACGTTCCCGCTGGACGCACGGTCTTTCACGCCGAACAAATGCAAGTGAGCCTCGGCGAGCGGGCCCTTTTCGCGGGTGCTGGCGTCGACCTGACAATCCGCGGGCCCGAACGGATCGCCCTGACCGGGCCCAACGGTGCCGGCAAATCTACGTTGCTGCGGATGATCAACGGCGAGGTTCCGCTGAGCGGTGACGTCAAACGCGCCGACGGTCGGGTCGCCTACCTTTCGCAACGATTGGACCTGTTGGACCTCGGGCGCACGGTGGCCGAGAATCTCGCCGCGTTTGCCCCCGGGCTGCCGACGGCGCGACGGTTGAACCTGCTCGCCCGCTTCCTGTTTCGCGGCGATCGCATTCATCTTCCGGTCGCCGCGCTGTCGGGCGGCGAACTGTTGCGGGCGACGCTGGCCTGCGTTCTGTTTGCCGAGCCGGCTCCGCAACTCCTGCTGTTGGACGAGCCGACCAACAACCTCGACCTGAACAGCATTACCCAACTGGAGAACGCGCTCAGCGCGTACCAGGGCGCTTTCGTGGTCGTCAGTCACGATGAGCGATTCCTGTCGGAAATTGGGCTCGACCGGTGGCTCCACCTCGCTGACGGTCGATTGTCCGAGTTGTCGACACCAGCGGAAGGGCCCAGGCTCGACTGGGCGGACTGAACATAAACTCGCCGAGATGCACGATGACTCATCGACTGATCCCGGCGACGAAATGTCTGGATTATCTGAAGCGTTGGTTGGCGTCGTTCTCCAATCCATCGCAGCCGAGGACTGGTCCGCGCTGAACGCCGCTCTCCATCCTTACTTGCACTGGACCGACGCCAATGGGCGCTTGCGTGGCCGCAGCAAGGTGATCGCCCACATCCGGGCGCACCCGACAACAGAATCGCCCAGCAGTTACGAAGTTCGCGACGGCCAGGTCTACCGTTGGACTGCCTCTTCCTGATGGATCGTTGGCTAATCTCAACAACTCACCTGGCGGTGTGTTCGCCCAACTCGCCGGGTTCTTGGGGTGTCGAAAGCGCTAGCACGCGTCGGCTAACCCAGCTAACCGCGGTCGAGAACTGTTGCCCGGAGGGCGTTGTCGGTGGTCTCGGGTAGGTTCTTGGTATGGGGATGGACACCGTTCTGGACTCGGCGCAGGCCGAAGTCACGACCGCGTGCGCCGCCCTGCGGGATTTGCAGGAGCTGGAGTTCTGGAAGATCCCCGAGCTCGATCTGTTGGGATTGGCGCAGTCGATCGAGGGGCTGGCCCGGTTGGGGTACGCCGCGCAGGTGCGGGTGGCCGGGGAGATCGACACCCGGCACACCGCGGCGAACTTCGGGTCCGCGTCCACCGTCGCGTTGCTGCGGGAAACGTTGACGATCTCCGCGCCGGACGCCCGGGCCCGGGTGAACACCGCGACCATGGTCCTGCCCCGACTGCAACCCTCCGGCAGTGTTGCGGACCCGGTCCTGCCGGAGCTCGCCGCCGCGTTGTCCGACGGGGCCATCGGTGTCGACCAGACCCGGATTGTGGTGGCCACGATCAAGGGCGCGTCCGGGAAGGCTGACCCCGGCATGCTGGCGGAGGCGAAGAAGGTCCTCGTCCAGACCGGTGCGGTGACCGAACCGAAACCGTTCGCGGCGTTCGCGAAATCCGTCGCCCACGCCCTGGACCTGGACGGCAAACCCGACACCGAACCCTCCGACCGGGTCGAACTGACCATCGGGGTGCGGAACCCGGACACCGGGATGACCGGATTCAAGGGACAGTTGGACGACGTCGGTGTGGAACTGCTCGGCAAGGCCATCGAAGGACTCACCAACACCACCCGGACCAGGACGGCACCCCCGACCGCGGACCCCGGCCGTCCGACGGGGGCAGGCGCTCAAGGAAGTCCTCACCCGGTACCTGAATGTCGGAGAGGCACCGACGCATGGTGGGGAACGACCGCACATCACGCTGACGATGGACTTCCAGGACCTGCGGAACCGGATCGGCGCCGCCTACCTCGAACTCGGCGGCGTCATCACCGCCGGGGAGGTGCGGTTACTCGCGTGCGACGCCGAGATCATCCCGATGGTGCTGGGCGGGAAGTCCGAGGTCCTGGACGTCGGCCGCGCCCGGCGGTTGTTCACCGCCCCGATCCGCAAGGCGATCACCCAACGCGATCGGGGGTGCTGCTTCCCCGGCTGTGACCGGCCACCGGCCTGGACAGACGCCCATCACGTCTTATCTGGCTGGACGGTGGGATCAGCTGCTACGAGAACGGTTGCCTGCTTTGCCGTTTTCATCACACAGAGGTCCACAAGGGGTATTGGAAGATCAAATGGGGAGCCGACGGCATCCCCGAGTTCATACCCCCACCGTGGGTGGATCCGGAGCAAAAACCCAGACGCAACAACACCCACCGCGTCACCGACCTGCTCAAGTGAATAGCGGTCCGAATCGGGCGCCCGCGCTCGAACTTGATTAGTACCTGGTTGCGTCGGAACGCGCGCTCACCCGCCAGTGCACTCAGCGCACTGCACTCAGCCCTGACGCGAGAATGCTCGCGTCGGAACGCACGCTCACCCGCCAGTGCACTCAGCGCACTGCACTCAGCCCTGACTCGAGAATGCTGCGTCAAACGCTGCGCTTGGCGGCTCGAAGGCCAGCCGCTTCACGAAGGCGAGTGCTTCGGGAGCCCCGACCAACCGGTCCATCCCGGCGTCTTCCCACTCGACCGAGATCGGGCCGGTGTAGCCGATGGTGTTCATCATCCGGAAGCTGTCCTCCCACGGCACGTCACCATGTCCGGTGGAAACGAAGTCCCAGCCGCGGCGCGGGTCGGCCCAGGCGAGGTGCGACCCGAGTACCCCGCGCCGACCGTTACCGGTCCGCAGTTTCGCGTCCTTGCAGTCGACGTGGTAGATGATGTCCCGGAAATCCGACATGAACATCACCGGATCGAGTCCCTGCCAGACGAAATGGCTCGGATCCCAGTTCAACCCGAATGCGGGCCGATGACCGATCGCCTCCAGCGTGCGTTCGGTAGTGTAGTAGTCGTAAGCGATCTCGCTCGGGTGTACCTCGTGCGCGAACCTCACCCCGACCTCGTCGAACACGTCGAGAATCGGATTCCAGCGGTCGGCGAAATCCTGATAGCCCGCGTCGATCTGCGCCTGCGAGGCCGGCGGGAACATCGCGACATATTTCCAGATCGCCGAGCCGGTGAACCCGACGACCGTGTCAACACCAAGCCGCGCCGCGGTCCGGGCCGTCATCTTCATTTCCTCGGCCGCCCGCTGGCGCACACCCTCCGGATCCCCGTCACCCCAGATCCGGTCGGGCAGGATGTCGCGATGCCGCGCATCGATCGGGTCGTCGCAGACCGCCTGACCCTTGAGGTGGTTGGAGATGGCGTAGACGGACAGTCCGTACCGATCGAGGATCTCCCGCCGCCCCTCGATATAGGCGTCGTCCTCTGCACCGCGCCAGACGTCGAGATGGTCTCCCCAGCAGGCGATCTCCAGCCCGTCGTAACCCCAACCCGAGGCAAGTCTGGCGACTTCCTCGAACGGCAGATCAGCCCACTGACCGGTGAACAAGGTGATCGGTCGCGCCATGTCAGTGCCCCTCATCGTTGGGAATTGCCTGCCAACTGCTGTTCGCCGCCGAGCTCGCCTCCACCGCCGCCAGTGCTCGCTGGACATGCAGCCCATCGGCGAAGGTCGGCCGCGCAACACCACCACCGGAGATGGCATTCACCAGGTCAATGACTTGATGAGTGAAACCGTGTTCGTAGCCCAGCCCATGACCAGGCGGCCACCATGCCGACAAGTAAGGGTGCGACGGCTCGGTGACCAGAATCCTGGAGAAGCCCGCTGCAGCGGCCGGCACGCGACCGTCATAATGTTCGAGCACATTCATGCTCTCGAAATCGAACGCGAGACTCCCTTGGCTGCCGTTGATCTCGAAACGCATCGCATTCTTGCGGCCCAGCGCGAACCGGGACGCCTCGAAGGACGCCAGCGCACCGGACTCCAGGGTGCCGAAGAACACGGCCGCATCGTCAACGGTGACCGGGCCGAATTCGCTGCCGGCCGCACCACCCGATATCGCGCCCCCGGATCCGGCGGCCACCGGTCGCTGCTTCACGAACGTTTCCAACCGGCCGGAGACGCCGGTCAGTCGCTGACCGGTGACGAACTCGATGGCGTCGATGATGTGCGCTCCGATATCGCCGAGAGCCCCGGAGCCGGCCTTCTCCTTGTCCATCCGCCAGGTCAGCGGTGAGTTCTCGTCTGACAGCCAGTCCTGCAGATACTGAGCACGGACCTGCCGGACGGTGCCGATGGTGCCGGCCGCCACCATCTCGCGGGCGAGTGCAACCGCCGGCGTCCGGCGGTAGGTGAAACCGACCATCGCCTGCAACTGCGGGGCGGCCAGTGCCGCTGCCACCATGGATTCGGCCTCGGCAACCGTGTTGGCCAGTGGCTTCTCGCACAACACATGCTTGCCGGCGGCCAGCGCGGCGATCGCGATCTCCGCGTGCGTGTCGCCCGGGGTACAGATGTCAATCAGGTCGACATCGGGCCGCTCGACGACCCGTCGCCAGTCGACATCGCTGTCCTGCCATCCCAACCGGCGAGCAGCTTGCGCGACGCCGTCGGGTTGGCGGCCGACAACGACAGTCATCTCCGGGCGCATCGGTAGGTCAACGACGTGACCGGCAGTCCGCCATGCCTGGGAGTGCGCCGCCCCCATAAAGGCGTAGCCAATCATCGCGACCCGCAGTGCGGGCACATCGGCGCTTGTCATGTGCGAATCCTCCGTCGACTTCGGGTGCGGGCAGCCAGGTTAGTCCGTGCTGTCGCGGGGGCGTGGTCCCGACCGGCGAACCGCGCCGATCGGGACCAGCGCGTCAGGACTCGAAGGCCGTCGGCAGGTACTGCTCGACATTCTCCTTGGTGACAACCGGTGCGTACAGCTTGATTTCACGCGGCACCTCGACCTCGACCAGGTCGCTCATCGACTCGCCATTGACCAGCAATCGGGCCAACCGAATTCCGTCGGCCGCCTGGGTGGACGGGTAGATGACGGTCGCCTTCAGCACGGTGTTGTCGGCCTGGATGTCCCGCATGACGTTCGCCGACCCGGCGCCACCAACCATGATGAACTCGCTGCGACCGGCGTTCTTGATGGCGGCCATGACGCCGACACCCTGGTCGTCGTCGTGGTTCCACAGCCCGTCGATCTTCGGCGCGGCCTGCAGCAGGTTCGACGCGGCCGCCTCACCGGATTCCACAGTGAATTCTGCGGCTACCCGGTTGGACACCTTCAGTCCGCAATCGGCCAGCGCGTCGGAGAAGCCCTTCGAGCGGTCCTGGGTGAGCGGGAGGGAGTCGATGCCGGCGATCTCAGCGATGACCGCGTCCGGCTTGTCGCCGAACTGCTCGCACATGTAGGTGCCGGCTGATACACCCATGCCGTAGTTATCGCCGAGAACCGTGGAGCGGGCGGCGAACGGGCTGGAGAATTCGCGGTCGACATTGATCACCGGGATACCGGCGTTCATGGCCTTGGTCGCGACGTCCGTCATCGCCGCACCGTCGAACGGCAACAGCACGATGGCGTCGACTTTGTCGTTGATGAATGTTTCGACCTGGCTGATCTGCAGGTTGACGTCGTTGGTGCCCTCCGCGACGACCAGGTCGACATCGCCGAGCGCCTCCGCCTCGGCCACAGCCGACTTGGTGATCGAGCCCATCCATCCGTGGTCGGCGGCCGGCGCCGAGAACCCGATCTTGATCTTCTCGCCGGACGGCGCCGCCGAGCCGGTCGCCGAGCCGCTGGCGGCACCGGTCTCAGCGGCCGCACTGGTGGCCGCCGACGTCGTGCTGGCTGCGGTTGACGATGAGTTGGTACAGGCGGTGAGCGCCAGCGCCGCAGCTGCGACCAGGGTGATGGTCCCCAGCGCGCGGCGCCCAGCCGGTGTGCGTGTGGCGCTGGTGGCAGTACGAGCGGGTGATCGATGGGACATGGTGGTGCTCCTTCACTTCGTCGTGATGGGTGCTGGAGTTGTGATCGGTGCAGAGTCCTGAGCGGTGCGGACTCCTGAGCGGTGCGGACTCGTGAGCGGTGCGGAGTCCTGAGCCGGGCGGAGTCGTGAGCCGGGCGGAGTCGTGATCGGTACGGAGTCGGTGGGTACAGGGGCGTTTGACGGACAGCGATATCCAGCAGACGGGCCCGGCGGAAAGCAACTGGCGTTGCGAGACATCTTGCGGAGCAGAAGGTCCGGCCCGCTCAGCCTCCCCGAGCCCGGGCAGCCACCCGCTGCTGCAGCAGCACGGCGGCGACGATGATCAGGCCTTTGGCGATGGCCTGAGCGGAAATGGACAGATTGTTCAGGGTGAAGACGTTGGTCAGTGTGGTGAAGATGAGCACCCCGAGAACGGTCCCGACGATGGTGCCGCGACCACCGGACAGCAGGGTGCCACCGATCACCACAGCGGCGATCGCGTCCAGCTCGTACAACGTTCCATGGGTGGATGAGCCGGCCGTGGTGCGCGCCATGATCATCACCGCGGCGATGCCGGCGGTCAGCCCGACCAGTCCGTACAGCATCATCGTCTGTTGCTTGACCCGGATACCGGCCAGCCGGGCAGCCTCCGGGTTGCCGCCGATCGCGAAGGTGCGGCGGCCGAAGGTGGTGCGGTTCAACAGAATCCAGCCGGCGATCGAAACCAGGGCGAAGACGCAGACGATGGCGGGGATGCCGAACACGTCGCTCTCGAAGAAGTCCAGAAACCCGTTCACCCGGATGATCTGGGTCTGCCGGTTGGCGATGATCTCCGCCAGTCCGCGGGCCGCGGCCATCATGGCCAGGGTGGCGATGAACGGCACTATTCGCCCGTAGGCCACCATCAGCCCGTTCAGCAGGCCGGCCGCGGTGCCGACCAGCAATGCCGTCGTCACCATGATCGTCCAGTGCACGTCGTTGGCCAGCAGTTGGGTTCCGGTTGTCGTCGCCCACACCGAGGACAGGCCGACAACGGCGCCGACCGACAGGTCGATGCCGCCGGCGGTGATCACGAACGTCATGCCGATCGACACCACGCCGATCACGGAGGCGAGCCGCAGGATGGTCAGCACGTTGTCCGTGCTCGCGAACCGTTCACCCGCGGTGATCACTCCGACCAGGCACAGCAGGACCAGCGCGATCACCAGGCCGAGGTTCCGCATCAGGCCCGGCGGCAGCGACCGACGAGATGACGATTCACCCGTCACGGTCGGCGCGATCTCCGCCGGAACCGCCCTTGCCGGCTGATGCGGATCGTTGGCCGCGTCGGTCAATCGTGCGCCATCGGCACTCTTCTCGGTCATGCCGCGGCTCCTCCCATGATCAGGTCAAGGACCTGGTTCTCGTTGATGGCGTGGGCCGGGCCGTCGTGCAGAACCCGCCCGGCGCCCACTACCAGTACCCGATCGGACAGGCCGAGGACCTCCTCGACTTCGCTGGATACGACAACCACGGCAACCCCCGAGTCCGCCAGAGTCCTGATCAGTAGGTAGATCTCGCTGCGCGCCCCGACATCGACGCCGCGTGTTGGCTCGTCCAGCAGGAGTACCTGGCACTTGCGGAGCAGCCAGCGGGCCAGCACGATCTTCTGCTGGTTCCCACCGGACAACGTGCGAACGGCCCGGTCGGGGTCGGCCGGCCGGACGTCGACGGTGCCGGCCACCTTCATCGCCGCGGATCGTTCGGCCGCGTCCCGAACAAAACCGCCCGCGGCGAATCGCCCGATCGTCGCCATCGAGATGTTCTGGTAGACAGCCTGGTCGAGGATCAGGCCCTGCGACTTGCGTTCCTCCGGGCACAATCCCATTCCGGCGCGGACCGCCGCGCGCACGGACCCGTTCCGCAGTTGTTGTCCCTTGACGACAACGGATCCGCTGTCGGATCGTCGGGCGCCGAAGATCGTCTCGATGATCTCGCTCCGGCCGGCGCCGACAAGCCCTGCCAGGCCGACAATCTCACCCGGCCGGACGTCGAAACTCACCGCGTCGAACTCATTGCGGCGGGACAGGCCGGCCACCGACAACAAGGGCTCGACGTCGGGTCCGGGCGGGGTGACGGACCGTGGCGGGAACACGTACTCGATCGAGCGGCCGGTCATCAGCTTGATCAGTTCGGACGTGGGGGTGGTGCGGGCGTCCAGCCCGGTGGCCACCGTTCGGCCGTCCTTCAGCACCGTGATCCGATCGCCGATCCGTCGAATCTCCTCCAGCCGATGCGAGATATAGACAACGGCAACGCCCGCGGCCGCCAGGTCCGACACGATATGGAAGAGGTTCTCCACCTCCTCACCGTCGAGGACCGCCGATGGCTCGTCCATCACGATCAGTTGCGCATCCCGGGACAGCGCCCTGGCCACGGACACAATCTGTTTGCCTGCCGCGGAGAGGGTGCCGACCTCCCGGCTCGGGGATATCTCCGGATGTCCCAAACGCTCCATCAGTTCTCGGGCCCGACGCCGGGTGGAGCCACGCTGCGAGAAGCCCGCCGTCGAGAGTTCGTGACCGAGGAAGATGTTCTCGGCGACGGAGAGCCAGTCGACCAGGTCCAGCTCCTGGTAGATGGTGGCGATGCCCTGCTTCAGCGCTGCGACCGGCGATCCGAGGGATGCGGGCTCGCCCTGCCACAGCACCTCGCCCTCGTCCACGGCGTGCGCGCCGGCGAGAACCTTGATCAGGGTGGACTTCCCGGCGCCGTTCTGTCCCAACAGACAGTGCACCTCGCCTGCTCGGACCCGGAGGTCCACTCCGTCGAGTGCGCGCACGCCGGGGAAAACCTTGACGATCCCGCGCATTTCGAGCAACGGCACCGCGGTGTGGTCTTCCTCGACCTGGGACATGGCGTGACCGTAGTCATAGTTTCGTATGTTGGTCAAGCAAAAGCCGCTAACCGTGACTGACAAGTTGTCAGGGCCGCCTGCGGAAGTCTGTGGTTCACTGTCGCAATGACGGCCTCTCGTCCGGGAGCTTTTGCCTCAGGGGATCTTTTTCAGCTCCTGCGTAACGGCGACAGTCGAACCAGGTCCGAACTCGCCGAGCTCACTGGGCTGGCGCGTTCGACGATTGCCGCCCGCGTCGACGAGCTGATCGCGTCCGGGCTCGTCGCATCGGCGGGTGAGGCGCGGTCCTCCGGGGGGCGACCGCCGACCCGGTTTGCCTTCGACCCGCACTCACGGGTTGTGCTGGCGGCCGACCTTGGCGCCACCCATGCCACCCTCGCGGTCACGGACCTCGGCGCCGGGGTCGTCGCGGAGTCGACCGAGCCCATCGAGATCGCCGACGGACCGCAACTGGTCCTCACCCACCTCCGCGAGATCTGGTCGGCGATGCTGACCAGGGCCGGGCGCGGCACCGAAGATGTTGCGGGAGTTGGCATCGGCGTGCCGGGCCCGGTGGAGTTCGCGACGGGACGACCGAGGAACCCGCCGATCATGCCCGGCTGGGACGGCTTCGACATACCGGCCTTCATGCGCGAGTACGTTCGACGCACCGGTATTGGTCGACAACGACGTCAACCTGATGGCGCTGGGCGAGTTCGACGAAGGCTGGCGGGACGTCCGGCATCTGCTGTTCGTCAAGATCGCCACCGGCATCGGCGCCGGCATCGTCTCCGACGGCCGGCTCAACCGCGGCGCACAGGGCTCAGCGGGCGATCTGGGGCATGTGCAGGCGCTCGGCAACTCACTCGCCGAATGCACCTGCGGCAACGTCGGCTGCCTGGAAGCGGTGGCTGCCGGCCCGGCGATCGCCGGCCGATTGCGGGATCGGGGTGTGCCTGCCGCCTCCACCACCGATGTGGTCGAGCTGGTTCGGGCCGGCAATGTCATTGCGCTGCAGGAGGTCCGACAGGCCGGCCGGGACATCGGCGCGGTACTGGCCGGCTGCGTCAACCTGCTCAATCCGTCGGTGATCGTCATCGGCGGACCGCTGGCCGAGGCCGGCGAGCACCTACTCGCCGGCGTCCGCGAAGTGGTCTACCACCGCTCACCACCACTGGCGACCCAGCACCTGCGCATCTCCCCCAGTCACACCGGCAGCCGGGCCGGGGTACGCGGGGCGAGTGCGATGGTCATTCAGGCCGTGCTGGCCCCGGCTGCGGTCGACGCGTTGCTGTTGCGCCGATCAACTGCGGATGCGCTGACAAACGTCACGGCTCTGGAACCTGAGGGACAAGAGTCGACATCCTCATCCGCGCGGCAACCTGCGCCCGCCTGAGAATCCTCGCCTGCGTTAGTCGCGCGGTCCATGGATCAAAGCCTCTGCCTCTGGTGCGATCTCATGCGTCGGGTCGTTCGGATCAAGTTCCAGAACCCCGACCTCCGCACCCGACAGCACCTGCCGCATCCGATCCTTGTCCAATTGGCCCTCCCAATTCGCCACCACGAAGGTCGCCACACAGTTCCCCAGCAGGTTCACCGAAACCCGCATCGAGTCCATGATCCGGTCGGCACCGAGCAGCAGCGCAACCGCGGCGACCGGGATCGCGCCGTGGCCGATCGCGGCGACCGTCGCTGACAACGCAAGGAACGACGAGCCGGGGACGCCGGCCATCCCCTTCGAGGTCAGCATCAACACGAGAACGGCGGTGATCTGCTCGCCGATGGACAGGTCGACACCCAACGCCTGGGCCAGGAAGAGCAGGCAGATCGACAGGTACAGGGTGGCGCCGTCAAGGTTGAACGAGTATCCGGTCGGCACGACGAGGCCGGTCGTCGTCCGCGAACACCCCGCATTTTCCAGCTTCACCATGATTCTGGGCAGCACAACCTCGGTCGACGCAGTGCCGAGCGCCAGGAACAACTCATCCTTGATGTACAGGATGAATTTCCACAGATTGACCCCGGCGAAATACTTCACAATCCCGGCGAGTACCAGAATGAACAGCACAGCGGCGATATAGCAGGCGGCGATGAGCTTTCCGTAGCTGGCCAGCGATCCGATTCCGTACTGACCGATAATGTAGGCCATCGCCCCGAATGCGCCGAGGGGCGCGAGCTTCATCACCCAGCCGATGATGGTGAAGAAGACGTGGCTTGATTGGTCGATAACGGTCAGGACGATCGGCGGCCCCTTTTCGCCGAGCTTGGCCAGCCCCAGCCCGAACAGCACCGCGAAGAACAGCACCTGAATGAGGATGTTGTCGGCGAATGCGCCGAAGATCGATGCAGGGATGATACCGAGCAGGAACTCGACCGTGTGTGGCAGTTCACCATTACCGGTCTTTGCAGCAATGGCTTCGGCACCGCCGGCGAGAGTCTCCGGGTTGATGGAGAACCCGGCCCCCGGTTGCATGAGATTGCCGACCAGCAAACCGAAGATCAACGCAAAAGTGGTCACCACCTCGAAATAGATGAGGGCCTTCACCCCGATTCGGCCGACAGCCTTGAGATCGCCGACATGGGCGATACCCAACACAACGGTGCAGAAGATGATGGGCGCGATCAACATCTTGATGAGTTTGATGAAACCGTCGGCCAGCGGCTTCAGATTCGCCGCGAACTCGGGAAATATCCAGCCGACCAGGATCCCCCCGACAATTCCGACAAGAAGTTGAAAGAAGAGCGATGTGTAGATCGGCTTCTTCTTGGCCTTCGGTGGCTGCGATTCCTGGATCGTCGAAGCGGACATGGCAACTCCTCGCAAATCGGGCGCTCAGCCCTTTGGCCGGGAGGATGGTCGCGCTCAGCCTGATCCGGGATTTGCTACGCCCGGTGTCAGAAATGTCAACTCCCGGTAAATGTCCGGTCACGCTGCGAGATCGGCCGCGGCGGACTCAGGACGCGAGCAGAGTGCTCGCGGTCACCGCCTGCAATCCGCGCGCCGCAAGATCATCGAGAATGCCGGGCAGCGCCTGCACCGTGCCTGGGTGCCCAAAGTGCAGGCTGACGATTGACCCGGCCACCGCTGCTCCGGCACCGCTCCGCGCTGCTGCTGCACCGGGGTCCGTCCAGTCCTCCGGGTCGACGTCGTACGAAAGACACACCGGATAACCGGCGGCGCCGGCCTCGTCCAGAATCAATGACGAGGCATGCTGGCCGCTCGACGTCCGGAAGAATGAGCCGGGCGAGCCGGTCAGCTGCACGAGCAGATCACGGCAACGGGTGATCTCGTCGCGCACGGCGTCCTGGTTCAGATCTGACAGCACCTGGTGGCTCCAGGTGTGGTTGCCGAGGTCGTGTCCGCCGCCGAGGATCGCCGCGGCCATGGCCGGGTTGTCCTGCAGCCAGGTCCCGATCGCCAACACGGTGATGTGCGCGCCGCGCTGGGCGCAGATGTCCAGGATCGCCGTCGCCGTCGCCGGGTCACCGCCGCCGTGAAACGTCAACGCCACCATCGAACTCCCTGTTGGACCCGTGCCGATCTCGATGGCTGGTCCCGACGCCGCTGTCGATCCTTCGGCAGCCACCGTCGCCGCGCTCGATGACGGAATCGAGGAGGGGGAAACAGCGGAAGCCGACACCGACGGTGCCGAAAAAGACGGTGCCGAAACCAAGACGGTGCCAGGGACGATCCCGCGCTCGTGGCCGTCGTCACCGAGGACGCGGTACCGGCCGAACCAGTCGCCGACGATAATCCGCCGACCGCACCCGCGCCCGCACCGGAGCACCCCGCAACGCCCGTCACCAAGAGGCCGAGGCCGGCGCCGAGCAGAGCGCGGCGTGAAACAGCGATCGGCACGATCCGGAACCCTACTTGGCTGCGTGTGTGGGCAGCATCAACCGACTGAACGGTTTCTTGCACTGTGCCGTAGTACTCAGGCGGGCGACGGCACTAGTACCAAGGTCCGATAGCGGACCCGACCAGGAAGGGAGGACAAATAGGGCATCAACAAACCGAAAGGACCAAGAACGTGAAAAGACTCGTCGTCACAGCTGCCATGGTCAGCCTGGCCGCCTTTCCGGTGGCTCTTGGGCTGATCGGGAACACCTCGTTCGGGGGCACCGCGCCAGTGCAGGTGCCGCCGCGCGCCACCCAACTCGATGACCACGGGGGCCTGCGGACCGGTACCAGCTCCGACGACGCCACGGAAACGTCCGGTCCGGGGAGCACGACCTCCGAAGACTCCAGCACATCGGACAGCACCACGAGCTCGACCAGCTCCTCTTCAGAATCGGATGATCCGTCGTCATCGGCCACTACTGCGTCGACGAGCAGCGAACCGGGTGACGACAACGGCGGCGCGACAGAGTCCGAGCCCGGTGACGACAACGGCGGCGCAACCGAGTCCGAGCCCGGTGACGACAACGGCGGCGCAACCGAGTCCGAACCCGGCGACGACAACAGCGGCCCGAGCGACAACAGCGGCCCCGGAAACAACAACGCCGACGACAACAGTGGCCCGAGCGACAACAGTGGCCCCGGGAACAACAACGCCGACGACAACAGTGACGATCCGACCACCAGCGTGGAACAGACCCGCGGCGCGAACTCCGGGCACGACGACAGTTCGAGCAACAGTGGTTCCAACAGCAGTGGTTCCAACAGCAGCGGTTCCAACAGCGGTGGTTCCGACAGCAGTGGTTCGAACGGCAGCGGTGGACACAATGGCGGCGGGGATGACGGCGCCAATCACTCGTAAGTACCCATGAATTCTGTTGATTCGCAGACCCGCCCGCCGTGGCTCCTCGTCGCGGCGGGCAGTTCTGCGCCCAAGGTGGCCCCGATCCGCCGTCCCCGGGTCATCGCCTCTGCCATCGCGGCCGCCATTCTGGTGATCATCGCGGTGGCCACACTTGCTATCGTCATCGCCCGGCAACTGGCCATGGCAGAGACAGTCAACGACACCGCGAAGACCGCCGACCTGCTGGCGGACCTCGTCGTGCAACCGTCGCTGGTGGACGGACTGCTGACCGGCGACCAGGCCGCAGTCGCCTCGATGGACAGTGCGGTGCGGGCCAAGCTGCTCGGACCATCGCTGGTCCGGGTCAAGATCTGGACCGAGACGGGCACCATCGTCTATTCGGACGAGGCTGACCTGATCGATGAGACCTACGACCTCGGTGCGGGCGAACTCGAGGCCTTCGAGCACCCGGCCACCCACACCGCCGACGCCGACCTGCTGGCCCCGCGGAACCGCTTCGACCAGGGCAACGGCGAATTACTCAGGGCATACCGACCGATCTGGACGCCGAACGGAACCCCGCTACTTTTCGACGCCTACTTCCGTTACGACGAAATCACCGCCCACAGCAACCAGATGTGGCGCGGCTTTGCCGGCGTCACCCTGAGCTGCGTGCTGCTGCTGGTCGCGCTGATGCTGCCGGTCCTGTGGCTGCTGCTCGACCGGCTCGGCGCCACCGCGCGACGGCGCGAACTACAGCTCCAACGAGCGATGGACTCATCGGCCCAGGAACGCCGCGGAATCGCGGGTGCCCTGCAGGACGGCGCCATCCGGGAACTCACGGCAACGGCTGCGACCGTCGCCGGGTCGGCTGACCGGGCGGCCGGCGTCGGCCAACTCGCAATAGCCGAGGAACTGCGGGCCGCCGCCGGAAGGGTCCGGACGAGTGTCGGCGGCCTGCGGAATCTGGCGGCCGACATCTACCCGGCGGGCCTGACCGCTGCCGGGCTGACCGCGGCCCTGGAGGACCTCGCAGCTGGCCTGAGATCCAGTGGCGTGACCGTGACGCTGGATCTGAACACGGAAATCGGGCTCGACGCGACCAGTGAGCGACTCGTTCTCCGGGTGGCGCAGGAATGCCTCACCAACGTGGCCCGACATGCCAAGGCCACCACGGTGCACGTCAGCCTGTACTCAACCGACGACAGTGTCGTGTTCGACATCACCGACGACGGCATCGGCATCGACCCATCGGGGCCGGTGGCGCGCCCATCGCTGCGCCACTTCGGCCTGCACGTCCTCGGTGATCTGGTCACCGCAGCAGGTGCCGAGCTGTGGTTGGCCAGCGCACCAGGCGCCGGCACCCATTGGCAACTTCGGGTGCCACCCGTCCGGTCCGCTGCGTGACGGCCAGGCCACCGCCCGCGCCTGGACCACTGCCGCCAGATCAACGTCGGCGGGGCGGCGAGCTGGGTGGACAGCGAGCTACTCCTCGCCCCGGGCGGCGGGCAGGTCGATGGTCGCTCGGACACCGGCACCCGGCCGGCCGGCCAGCGTAAAGGTCCCGCCGTGGGCCGTTGCGACCTCTCGCACCAAGGACAGGCCGAGGCCGAAACGCCGCCCGCCACCGACCCGGGTGGCCGACGCCTGACCGCGGGCGAACCGTTCGGTCAGTCGCTCGGCATCCTCATCGGGGAGGCCCTCGCCGTCATCTGTCACGGTGATCAGCACCCGATCGCCGGCCGCCACGGTTGCGATGACGACAGTTCCGCCGGCCGGCGTGTGCGACAGGGCGTTGTCCACCAAAGCGGTGAGCGCACGACGCAACGCCGTCCGCGAACCGCGGATCTGCAGCTCAACAGGTGTCTGCACGGTCAGCGAGACTCCCGCCGCACCGGCCAGCACCTGCATGCTGGCCGCTGCCTCCTGCACCAGCTCGGCCGAGCTCAGCGGCTCTCCCCGGCGGGGATCGCCGCCAAGAGCCGCGCTCTCCAGCATCTCGTCGACGATTTCGCCGAGCACCCGGGAGTCGTCCAGCAGTTGATCCACCACCGGCCGGGCCGGGTCTGCCGGGCTCAGCCGACGGGCCAACAATTGCGCCCTGGTGTGCAGCACCGTGAGCGGGGTCCGTAGCTCGTGCCCGGCGTCGGCGACGAATCGGCGTTGCAGCGCGAGCGCCTCACCCAGCGGGGCCACCGCCCGCCGGGCGATCAGGAAACCAAGGAGCCCGGCGATCACGATCCCGACGATGGCGGCGATGATGATCGCGTCACGGAGCAGCGCGTCATCGTCACCGGGGTCGAAACCCCCATCCTCGTAACCGATTCCATCAAAGTGTCCAGCACGATCGCCATGCAGAATCGGTCTCAGCGCCAACACCAGGCCGGCCACGATGACGACGATCAGCGCACTGGCAATGGTGAATCTGCCAGGCAATACGCCGAGCCGCCGCCCTGACCAGGTCCTCGTCGGTGCCACGGGTGCGCGACTTCATCCGACCCCCAGCCGGTAGCCGAGGCCGTGCACGGTGCGGACCACGTCGCGGCCGAGTTTGCGGCGCAGATAGTAGACATAGGTATCCACGGTGCCCTGGCCGTCCTCCGGATCGAAGACGGCAGACAGCAGTTCTGGCCTGGTGAACACCTTGGTCGGCCGCCGCGCCAGCACCTCCAGCAGCGCAGCCTCCTTACCGGAGAGCTCGACGACATCCTCGCCGCCGCCCAGCACTCGACGCCCCGCCATGTCGAACCTCCTGCGGCCCAGACTGATCACCGCCGAGGTATCGGAATGCCGACGCAGCAGTGCCCGGAGCCGGGCCAGCAGCTCATCGATCTCGAACGGCTTGACGACGTAGTCCTCGGCGCCGGCGTCCAGGCCTTCGACCCGGTCGGCGACGGTGCCGCGGGCGGTGAGGATCAGGATCGGCGTGGTGATGCCGCGGGCCCGCAGTTTGCCGATCAGGTCGATGCCGTCGATCGCCGGCAGTCCGCGGTCCACCACCATCACGTCATAGTGGCGGGTCAGCGCCAAGTGCAGTCCGGCCTGCCCATCGGGTGCGTGGTCGACCTCGATGTTGCTCGGCGAGCACCTCAACCAGCAGGGGGCCAAGGGCGCGATCGTCCTCGACCAGCAACAGTCGCGGGAGCCCGCTGCTCTCGCTGCTGCCGTCGGCAGCGTTGGGGTCGAACCCTGTGGAATCGGTCACCAGCTGATCGTGGCATGGGGAGCTCTGAGAACGCTCTGATGACCGTTCGACAGCATGGTCTCAGCGGAACATTCCGCCTTTGTCGAAAAAATTGAGGTGTAGTCGATGGCGCTGACCGAACTCGGAACGCACGCCCGGCCCACCATGCCCGGCCCAGCGCGGCGCCCTTTGACCTTCCCCGACCTCGCGGCCCGCGGCCGGCGACGGTGGATTGCCAGGCTCATCGTCGGCACCGCCGCGGCCGGCCTGCTGGCCGTGGTCGGGTTGTGGTTGAACGGCGGCGGCATCAAGGGCTTCGCCGAGCCGGGCGGGGTGATGACGGAGATCGGCCGTCTGTCGGGCCTGGTGGCGTCATATCTGTTGCTCATCCAGGTCCTGCTGATGGCGAGAGTTCCGTGGCTGGAGGGAATCTGGGGTCAGGACGCGCTGGCCCGACAACACCGGTTGGTGGGGTTCACCTCGTTCAACTTGATGCTCGTGCACATCGTGACCATCACCCTTGGGTACGCCGCCGCGGCGGATTCGGGTGTGCTGCATGAGATCTGGCTTTTGGTCACGGTGTATCCCGGCATGCTGCTGGCCACCGCCGGCACGCTCGCCCTGTGTGCCGTTGTTGGCACCTCCATCCGCGCCGCCCGGCGGCGGATGCGTTATGAGTCGTGGCATCTCATTCACCTCTATGCCTACCTCGGTGTTGGCCTTGCCCTACCGCACCAGCTGTGGACCGGCGCCGACTTCACCGCGTCACCGGTGGCGACCGTGTTCTGGTGGGGCCTGTGGGGCGCGGCGGCTGCTGCCCTGCTGGCCTGGCGCATCGTCACCCCAGCGGTCCGCTCCGTTCGGCACGGGATCCGGGTGTTGGCCGTCGTCAGGGAGTCGCCGGACGTCATCTCGATCGTCATGTCAGGTCGAGGGCTCGATCGACTCGGCCTGCAGGCCGGCCAGTTCTGCCAGTGGCGATTCCTCGGCCGCCCCGGCTGGACCCGGGCCCACCCGTTCACCGTGTCGGCGGTGCCGACCAACGACCGGCTGCGGATCACCGTCCGGGTCACCGGTGACGGCACCAGGGCACTCGCGACACTCCGGCCGGGTGGCCGGGTGGTGGTGGAGGGTCCCTACGGGATCATGAGCGCCGCCCGACGCGATCATCGCGACGTGTTGTTGATCGCGGCCGGCGTCGGAGTCACAACGATGCGCGGCCTCGCCGAGGCGGTGCTGGGCGAACCCGCCTCCGTCGACTCCCGGGCAGTGAGAAACCGTCGGGGCGGCGTCGACCGCCGGCCCTCTGTTGTCCTGCTGCACCGCATTCGCAGCAATGCCGACGCGTTGTTCGCCGCGGAGTTCGGCTATCTCGCCCAGCGTGGGGACCTCCGGGTCCAGCCGCTGCGCGGTGCCCGGTCGCCGGGCAGCGGTTGGTGGGGCGGCAGCCGCCCGGTCGAGCCGGACGATGCGATGCTCCGGCTCGTGCCGGACGTCCTGGATCGCGAGGTCTACGTCTGCGGACCCGGACCGTGGATGACCCAAGTGCAGCGCACCCTGCGCTCGCTCGGCGTGCCGCAGTCGGCCATTCACGCCGAGGAGTTCACGTGGTGAGTGCTCATCGCACGACCGGCGACGGGCCACCGGCGCGCGGACAGGGAGGGACTGAATGAAGCGCATCGCGTTCGCTGGGTTCAGCACCCTCGCCGCACTGGTGCTGCTGTTCAGCTACCCGACCAGCACCGGCCATTCCGGCGGGGCGGCGGCGGAGCCGGTGTCCTCGGCCAAGGTGGTGTCCGGCGGGCAGGGCGCGACATCCGCCACTACCGGCCAGGGGCCGGACCCGGCGACGACCACGCCTGGTGCATCCGCCGGCGGCTCGACATCTGCCGGCGCCCCAGCGACTGGAACATCAGCCCCCGCACCAGCGGCCGCCGCAGCGTCGGTGACCGTCGACGGTGCCCAGGAGATGACGCGGTACGGCGTCGTCCAGGTGCAGGTCGTGATCACCGACGGCGCGATCACCGATGTCACCGCGCTGGAGTACCCGCAGACGGACCGCAAGGACATCCAGATCAATAACTCGGGCGCTTCCACAGTTGAAGGCCCAGGTGCTGGCCGCCCAGAGCGCGAAGATCGACGGTGTTTCCGGGGCGACATTCACCTCGGACGGGTATGTCACCTCGCTGCAGTCGGCGCTGGACGCAGCCGGGTTCGCCAAGTGACCTCACTATCGCCCGGCCTGACCGATGGGCGCATCGTCCGCACGGCGATGATCATGGGGCTGCCGTTCTCCGTGCACCTGCGCAACCCCGCTGCGCCGGCATGGCCCACACGAGTCGACATCACGCGGTCGACATGCACGCGGTCGACATGCACGCGGTCGACATGCACGCGGTCGACGCGGCCGTCGAAGCCGTCTGGGACGGCCTGCGCTGGGCCGACGGAGTCTTCAGCACCTACCGGCAGGACAGCGACATCAGCCGCATCCGCCGCGGGGACCTGCTCGTTCGCGACGCCGATCCTGCGGTTGCCCAGGTGTTGGACTTCGCCGAAATCGCCCGCCGGCTCACCGGTGGCACGTTCGACGTGCACAACGGCCGGCGAACCAACCGCTCGCTTGATCCGTCCGGAATCGTCAAGGGCTGGGCCGCTTCCCGGGCCGCGGCACCGCTGGCGACGCTGGGCATGGACTACTACCTCAACGCCGGAGGCGACGTGCTCCTGCACTCGGCCGGCGGCGACCACCCCTGGCGGATCGGCATCGAGCACCCCGACGATCCCCAGGGCCTGCTCGCGGTCGTCGAACTGGCCAGCGGCGCCGTCGCAACGTCCGGACGCACCCATCGCGGCGAGCACATCTGGAATCCGGCTACCGGACGACCAGCCACTGGTCTCGCCCAGGCGACCGTCGTCGGTCCGTCGTTGGTGTGGGCGGACATCCTGGCAACCGCCGTCGTCGCCGGCGGTCTCGAAAGGCTCGACCTCGCGCAGTGGCCGCCCGGCCATGACGTCATGCTGGTCACCGACGACGGAGTCGTCCGGGTGTCCGAGGGGTTTATTCGGCATTTCGCCGACGACGTGCCTGCGCCGCCGTTCAGCCTGGTGGGTTAGCGAGGATCTCCCGCAGCTCGGCGCTCTCCCAGATCCGTTGTGCCGGGCGTTGCCTGGCCAGCTCGATCATTGCCTGGGCCAGCTCGTCCGACCGGATGACGTACTTGGGTGCAACCCTGCGCAGGATCGGGTAGAGCCAGCCGATGACCCGGTACCCGACCGCATACAGTCTGGTCTTGCTCTGGATGTCGCCGACCGCCTGAATGAACCCCGGACGAACCGCATAGGCGTGAAATGGCATGGCCAGCAAGGCGTTCTCGGTCTCACCCTTGACCCTCGCCCACATCACCCGGCCGTGTTCGGTGCTGTCGGTGCTCATGCCGGAGATGTAGACGAAGACCACGTCCGGTGACGCCTCGGCGAGCACATCGGCGGCGGCCAGGGTGATGTCCTTGGTGATCCGGCGGTAGTCCGCCTCCTTCATCCGCACCGATGACACCCCGAGGCAGAAGAAGCAGGCGTCGGCGCCGGCGAAATCGTCGGCCAGGGCGGTGAAATCCAAGAAATCCGGGTGAAGGATCTCCCTGAGCTTGTCGTCCTGCCGGACGACCGATGTGCGCCCGATCACCAGCACGGAATCGATCCCCGGGTCACCCAGGCATTGCGCCAGCATGGCCTGGCCGACCATTCCCGTTGCGCCGAAGACGATGACCTTCACGCAGAGGATCATCCTCCACGACGCTGGACTCGCTCGGCCCACAGTCCCGACTGGCCGGCGGACGCGATTCCGTGTGTCCATCATGCGCGGGTCGTCCGGTCGGACGAGCGTGGGCAGGCCAAGATGGACAAATGGTTCACCTCTTGCCCGCCGCTCGCGGCGCCGACCTCGTGGCGGATCCGTGTCAGCAGCTCGAACCCGGGAGCAGGTGACAAGAACATGCATTTCACGGAGGCCATGGAGCAGGTTGCGCGCGGGTTCGAGATTGTCGGTGCCCTGGTACTGATTCTGGGTTTGGCGTGGTCGGCGGTGCTGGCATTCCGGGTCTGGCGGCGATCCGGTAACGGGGTCAGTGCCTATCAGGCCCTGCGCCGGTCGATCGGCGGTGTGCTGCTGCTGGGGCTCGAGATCCTGGTGGCCGCTGATCTTTTGCACACGGTCGCCATCGAACCGACGCTGGAGAACGTCGCCGTGCTGGGCCTGATCGTGATCATCCGAACTGTGTTGAGCTTCTCGTTGGAGATCGAAATCGAGGGAATGGCACCGTGGCGGCGGGCTGCGATGACCGGTGCCACGCACATGATGCAGGCTGCCAAGCTGGCCCAACCGCCAACGTCGCCCGAGCCAAAGGCCGACTAGTCAACTGCCGAGACTGGTTCTGGTGCAATGCTCTTCGGTAGTTGAACGGGTACCCGACCCCGCAAGGGCAGCCGCGCCAGGCCGGTGACCACGGATACCGCGCGCCGTCGCTGCGGCATGAACCGCAGGAAGAAGCCGAGCCGCAGCAGCCAGCCGGCGAGCCCGGAGATGGGTATTCCGTACAACTCGGTGGCCGATCTGCCGATGCCGAAGGCCATGGCCGGTGCCCAACCCGCGGTACCGGAAGGGCCTCGGCCGCCTTCCCGTCGGCGACCCGGGAGATGTTGCGGCCCAAGTGCGCACCGGCCTTGATCGCCCAGAGCGCATTCGCCGCAACCGGTTTGCCGGTGCGAGGGTGGCAGACCCGAGCCGTGTCGCCGGCCGCCCAGACGCCCGGCGCGACCCGCAACGTCGCGTCGGTGACCAACCGCCCGCGCACTGTCGTGCGGCAGAGATTCCAGGCCGGGCAACGTGCACCGGGCGCTGGCCGATTGTTCCCAGCACCGCGGCGGCCGAGCAGATGCGTGCCATCGGACAGTTCGACGCCCGGTCTGACCCACCGCCGTGATCGCCACGCCGGTCCGGACCTCGCACACCGAGCCTGGCCAACTCCCGCTCGACCCGCGCCGCGACCGAGGGCTGCTCCGTGCGCAGTCCCGGGAGCACCGTTGGCCCCGGAATGCACCAGCACGACAGGGTTCTCGGCGCACTCGGCAGCGCAGTCGATCAGCGACGGCGGCGGCCAACTCCACGCCGGCCATCCCACCACCGGCGATCACCACCGCCCGATGCTCGCGCGGCTGCGGTGGTTGCCGATCTCGCGCTACCGGCTCGCCGCCGGTCACGGCCGCGAGCCGCTCGAGAAAGCGTGGCAACTCGCCCGGTGCCCGCAAGGTGAAGCCGTGCTCGACCATGCCCGGGATCTGGTCGACCGGCTCGCGGCCGCCTGCGCCGACGATCAACTCGTCGTAGGGGAAACGATGTTCGGCATCGTCTTTCAGCCGCTGTCGCGATCAAGCATTCGCCGGGCGAGATCCACCCGAAGGACCTGCCCGTGCACCAACCGGGCCCGCGGCAACACGTCTGCCAACGGTGTCCTGGTCACGGCCAGCGGAAGCAGGCCGGCCACCACCTCGCCGGTGAAGCCGTGGAAATTGTGGTGATCATCGGCCGACACCACGGTGATGCTCATCCCGGCTCCGCTGCCGACTCGACGGGCCAGCGAGCGGTAGGCATGCAACGTGGCGTAGCCGCCGCCGATCATCACCACCCGGATCGGTTCGGTGGTCCTCATGACCAGCACCGAGTCGGCCGCCGCGACCTCGACCGGCCAGCCGCAGGTTTCCGTACGGCCTGGGAGCACGATGGGGAAGCGTCGCCGGCCGGCCGAAGGTACTCGGGCGCCGCCGGGAGGAAGCCGAGATCGCTGTGCCGGAGCGCAAGTCCCGGAGATGTGATCGATCTGCTCGAGAGTGGGCCGGCCGAGAGTGAAATGGCCACGATGACCGCTGAGCGACAGCAGCATCGTCTCGGCCAAGGCAGGCGAACGTGCGGCCGTCGGGAAGACCCATCGAACCACCGTGCAACCGCAGACCGGGAACATCGACGATGCCGCCGTCCAGCAGCAGCACGTCGGGCCGTCGCTGCTGCAGATTCGGGGCTGGTGTTCCGCGGCTGGGTGGCATCGAGCACCGCGGCGCCCGGCGCCCAGATGCTCGGCGCGCAACACGGTGTCGGCGGCGGCAGTCAACAGCACAACGATGTCGCAGTCGGCGACGGCGGCCAGCTCGGTCGCTGGTCCGCACCGGAACCTGGACCGGCGACCTCGGCGGCCAACGACGAGAGCCTGGCCGAGCCCCGAGCTACCAGCAGCAACTCGGCGACGTCGCCGTCCCGGGCGAGCAATCTGGTGACCGCGGATCCGACGCTGCCGGTGGCACCGACCACCGCGACCCGGCCGTGCGGCGCGCTGGCCAGCAGGCTCCGGACCTGGCGGTGCACGATCGCCGCGGTGAAGGCATTGCCGTTGGTGACGCCGATGTCGGTGCGTCGGCGGAGCACCATCCCGCCATTCGTCACCGGTGCGGTCAGTCCGCCGAGTCCGACCAGGTCTGCCCCGGACCGGACCGCCCGATCGACGGCGGCAACCGACCTTGCTGGTTCCCGTGCCGCCGGTCGCGCAGGAGATGTGCTGCGCACCGAAGGGCACCAGAATCAGCTCACCGACCCGGCTTCCCGGCGAGCCGGATCTCGGCGAACCTCAATGGGCGGCAACGGGAGTCGGCGCAGCGCGTGGTCGTAGACCGCTGCTCGGGACGAGCACCGAGGGGACGCCACACGCGTGCCATATCCGCACGGAGCGCAACACGGGGATGGACCAAGAAGGCGAATGTCATGCGCGTCAAGACGCACAGCCGCGGCCCGAGCCTGATCCGCCGAACGCGCTGTCAGGCCACCCGTAAGAATTTGTGTCATCCATCGCTGCCTGGACCGGCGGACCGGAAGCTACCCGCCCTCACGCATTCCCCAGGGCGACCCGTAGTCCATCACCAGGTCCAGAAATGGCTTCGGGCGACAGGGCTTCTGGTCCCAGGACGCCGGAGCCCGACCACACCCCGGTCGCCATCAGTTCCATCGCAACAACCGGGTTCAGCGCCGTCTGCCAGACCACGGCCTGGGTGCCGTACTCACGCATCGACCATTCGTTGTCGACAACGTGATACAGGTAGACCTGACGCGGCGAGCCGTCCTTGCCGGTGCCCTTGACCCACAGCCCGGCGCAGGTCTTGCCGGACATCCGATCACCCAGTTGCGCGGGATTGGGTAACACAGCGGCAACGACGTCCCGCGGAGACACCTTGACCGCCGCCCACCTGCACCGGGGTGGTGCTGTCCAAACCGAGTTTGTGCAGCACTCGCAGCACGGTGATGAACTCCTCGCCGAGCCCGTATTTGAAGGTCACGCGACCGGCGTCGATCCAGCGGGGCATCAGCAGCACCTCTTCGTGCTCGACGTTGACGCATTCGACGGGTCCGATGCCGTCAGGGAAGTCGAAGACCTCCGGCTCGCTGAACGGCGGGGTGGTGAACCAGCCGCGGTCCTTCTCGTAGATCACCGGCGGATTGAGGCACTCCTCGATGGTCGTCCAGATCGAGAAGCTCGGCGCGAAGTCGTAGCCGGCCACGACAAGGTTCGCCCCGTCCCGGACACCGAGCTCCTCGATCTCGGAGAACAGCTCGTCAGCCGCATATCGCGCGAAGACGTCGGCCATGCCCGGCTCGATGCCCATACCGACCAACGCCAGTTGGCCCTGACGTTCCCACTGCCCGGCGAGCTCGAACTGTTCATCTCCGAGTTTGACCCCGGTCTGACCGTAGGGATCGGTCGGATGCGGCCGGGACAGCGACATCGCCATGTCCAGATAGTTGGCGCCACCCGCCAGCGCCGCCCGGAACAGCGGCATCACGAAGCGCGGGTCGGTCGCGTTCATCAACACATCGCAGCGATGTTCGACGAGCAGCGCCGCCACCGCAGGGGAGTCGGAGGCGTCGATCTGTGCCGGAACGAATCGTGCGTCGCCCGTTGATTCGGCCACCTGGGCGGCTCGGACGTCATCGAAGTCGGCAACGACCATCAATTCGAAGAAATCACGCCTGGCCGCGATCAGCGCGATCGAGCCACCGACTCCGCCGGCTCCGACAAGCAACACTCGCATGGATGCACCCTTCGACCGCAAAATTAACTGAATGAGAACCCAACTAGCGCAAATGGGTCGGTTCAGTGACAGTATGATCCCGAACCGGGGAATCAGCCCGAGGTGATTCCGCAGTGATTGCGATCGAGACCGGCGTCGACCGCCCAACTCGACCGGACCGCAGCACCCAACGGCCCGACAGGGCCCGGCCTGGAGGACGCCATGGCGACGCAATCGGATGGGGCGCAACCAGAAGCGACGTTGAAGCCGGGCGCGATCGGCTTCGTCAGTTCGATGGTCATCGGACTGGCATCGACGTCACCGGCCTACTCGCTCGCAGCGATCATCGGCCCGATGGTCGCGCTGGTGGGGATTTACGCTCCGGGTGCTTTGCTGGCGTCATTTGTCCCGATGTTGTTGATTGCGTCCGCTTTCTATTACCTCAATCGGGTCGATTCTGATTGCGGAACGACATTTTCCTGGGTCACCAGGGCAATGGGCCCATGGTTTGGTTGGCTCGGTGGCTGGGCGATCGGAATGACCGGCGTTCTCGTCGTTGGGTCGCTGGCCAATGTCGGTGTGACGTACGCGTTGCTGGCGTTCGGCGCCGACGATCTCGTCGAGAACAGCTGGGTGGTCAATGGCCTCACCGTCGCCCTGATCATCGTGATGACCGCGATCTGCGTGTTCGGCACGGAACTGTCAGCGCATTTTCAGGACGTCCTGATCATCGCGCAGGTACTGGCGTTGCTGGCCTTCGCCGGAACTGCGCTGTACGGCGGGCTCTCGGGAACGAGTACCGCGTCCACCGACCTCGGCGATTTCGTGTCAACCACCCCGGAAATCAGCTGGCTCAATCCCTTTGGTGCCGGCGGGGCGGCCCTGACCGGGGCACTGCTGCTCGGCGTGTTCGCCTATTGGGGTTGGGAATCGGCGGTCAATCTCAACGAGGAAACCGAAGGCGCCTCGTCCACGCCGGGCCGGGCCGCGATCGCCTCGACCTTCGTGCTGCTGGTCACCTACGTCGGCGTGGCCGTGGCGGTCGTGTCCTACGCCGGTGTTGATTTCCTTGCGGACAACGCCGAAGAGGAAGAAGCCATCTTCGGGATCCTCGCCGACCAGGTGATGGGCGGCTGGTCATGGGTAGTGCTGCTGGCGGTGTCCACCTCGGCAATCGCCTCCACCCAGACCACCATCATTCCGGCGTCCCGCACCGGTCTGTCGATGGCCCGCAGGCACGCGATGCCCAAGGCGCTCGGACATATCCACCCGCGCTTCCGGACGCCCGATGTGTCGACCTGGACCGTGGCGGTGATCGCCATCGTCTGGTACCTGGTGATCGACGCAATCAGCGAGAACGCCCTGTTCGACTCGTTGACCGCGCTGTCGCTGTTGATCGCCTTCTACTACGGGCTGACCGGGATCGCCTGCGCCATCTACTACCGCCGCGAACTCACCAAGAGCCTCAAGAACTTCGTCCTGATTGGCGTCGGCCCCGTCGTCGGTGCGATCCTGCTCTTCTGGCTGCTGGTCGAGTCCATCATCGACATGTCCGATCCGGACAATTCCTACACCGGGGTCGCCTGGTTCGGCGTCGGCCCGCCGCTGGTGATCGGTGTCGGTGTCTTCCTGTTCGGCGTGGTGTTCATGATCTTCTGGCGATTCAAGGACGGTCGGTACTGGCAGGAGAAGCCCAGTGTCGCCGACCCGGTGCTCGCCGCCGGCGGCAGTCAGCCGGTCAAGGATTCCGGAGTCGACCTGTGAGTATCGTTCTCGGGTATGACGAATCACCCGGTGCGCGCCGCGCACTGAACTACGCCATCGATCTGGCCAGGCTGCTCGACGACACCCTGGTGCTGGTGTACGGCGCAGAACCCCCGAGCCGGATGGGCGAGGAGTTCGCCGAGCATTTTCAGGCGATCGCCGAACAGGGCCGGGTGGCATTGCACAACGCCGTCGATGCTGCCACGGCCGCGGGCGTCACCACCATCGTCGAGCTTGTCGACGAGAAGCCGGCGCAAGCGCTGTTGACCAGCGCCGACAAACATGACGCCAGGCTGATTGTGGTCGGCACCTACGGCGAGAGCCCGCTGCGCGGCGCGATGCTCGGCTCGACCCCGCACAAGCTGCTGCACTGGTCGAGCCGACCGGTGTTGTGCGTACCACCGCCGGACGACGAGGCGGGCTGACCGCAAGATTGACGGCGGGCCGCTGACCGATCGCGACGAACAGCGCGAGCAGCAGGAGCACTGCGAAAAGTCCTGCACCCAGGCGAAGTTGGCGTTGGCCTCTAGTTGGGCCTTTGATCTGAACAGCTTGCGCCACCATCAACTGGCCGACTGGCCGCTTGCTGCGGCGCAAACCGCGGGCAACAGAAGATCCGTGAGTCCGTTCCGGCCGTGGCGGGGCATGTGATACCGACCCTGTCCATACGCCACCCACTTCACCGCGATAGAGGCCCAGAGTGGGCCGGCCCGGAGTTTTGTTCATTCACCATTCAGAACGAGTAACCCCCGTGATATTGCATGCACGCTCATGCATCGAGAATACTCCGCCAAACTGGCTGTCTGACAATGTCAATCGAATGCATAGTTTGGATACTTGACACCTTTGGACGCCGTTCTTACCCTTCGGAGGACGTTTCGGTTCAGCGGTACTTACGTGTCGCGAACGGTTGTCACCGACAACGACATTGCTCAGACGCCTGCCGTTCGAACACCTGTCGTTCGATCACCTGTCATCGACAATGGGAGGGACAGGACAAGTGACAAAACCGTTCGCGCAGGAACCTGACCAGCCACTTCCCACGACGACGACCCCGGGAACTCCGCAGATTGCGCATTCGGCCATTCCGCAACAAGCAATGATGCGGCGGCGCCGCTCACGGAACGCAATCCCGAGGGCTGTCGCCGATCCGGCCGGAGCACCGGTAGTGATGGCCGTTGGCGACGAGGCGGCAAGGTTCCTTGCACATCGCGGTCATTGCTGGGACGACCTGGATGCCGTTGAGCAGACGATTCTCATGGTGGCGGCGCGCGAGCACACCTTGGATCAGGCTTGCGCAGCATGGTCCGACCACCCCGACCGCCCCGCGGACATGAGACTGACCAAGACCACGGCAGTCGCACAATTCCATCGCGGTTTGATCGGATTTTATCGGGTGGATGACGGTTATCCCGATTTGAGTTCGAACGACCTCGCGACCGTGCTGGCCGGTCATTCCTATTGGGACGCGCGGCACGGCAATTCCCGCTTGGTCGGCATGTACCTGACCACGGCCGGCGAGGACACGGTTCTCGGGCCATAGCCGGCAGCAGGCGGCAAGAACCGGCGCGGCACCAATCCACCAAAGGATGGCCGGGGCGGAACTACTTGCGCAAGAGAATCCGGTAGCCCCATGCCTCGAGCATCATCGCTGTACCGGCATCCACCGTCACCAACTCGTCGCGCAGAAACTCGACATACTCCCCGTGACAGAGGGTTTCCTCGAATCGAACGGTACTGGCGGCGGGCGAGAAATTGAAGACCGCGAAGATCTTCTCCTGCTCGTTGCGCCGCACGAAGCTGAAGACCCGGTCGCTCGCAGTGTTCGGCACTGCGACCATCTTTGCGCCCCAATGCGCATTCCACAGCGCGGTGTTCGTCCGTTTCAGGGTGAACAGCTCCCGGTATAGCTCCCCGAGCGGGTGTTCACGCCAGATGATGGGATCGCGCTCGAAGAATTCCAGCCGTTTGTCGTTACCGGCCTCCTGGCCGCTGTAGATCAGCGGCATGCCGTCGCTCACCACCGACAGCACGATGGCCGCCTCCAGGGCATCCCCGAACTGCTCGAACTCCGTTCCCTCCCAGGAGTTCTTGTCATGATTGCTGACGAAGGTCATCCGCATGCTGTCGGCCGGAAAGGCCTTCTCGTTCCAGGCGTAGTAGACCCGCAACTGCTCAAGGTCGGCCTTGCCCATCGCAATCCGATGCATTGTCTCGTTCCAGCTCCAGGCGTACGTCATGTCGAACGCTGCTGCGTGCAGGTCCCGCGCCTCCCATTCGGCCAGCATGAAGACCGGCTTGATCCCGTCCAGCTCGGCGCGCACGTTGTCCCAGAAGTCGACCGGTACGAAGCCCGCGACATCGCAGCGATAGCCGTCGATATCGACCTCGGATACCCAGAATTTCATTGCCTCCGTCATGTATTGGCGGAGCTCGGGATTGTCATAGTCCAGATCGATGATGTCCACCCAGTCCCACCACGGCGTTGGACAGAAGTCGCCCTTCCAGTCCCGCGTGTACCACTCAGGGTGCTCGGCCACCAGGTTGCTGTCCCAGGCCGTGTGGTTGGCGACCCAATCCAGGATGACGTACATGCCCTGGTCGTGGGCAGCGCCGACGAAATGCTTCAGGTCGTCCAGGGTCCCCAGGTCCGGGTCGACGGAGTAGTAATCCTTGACCGCATACGGGCTACCCAGGGTGCCCTTCCGGTTCTTCTCGCCGATCAGGTGAACCGGCATCAGCCAGAGAATCACCGCCCCCAGCTCCCGCAGTCGCGGAAGGTGGTCCGCGGCCGCGCGGAAGGTGCCTTCCGCGGTGAACTGTCTGGTATTGATCTGATAAATGGTGGCGTTCTTGGTCCATTCCGGATGGGTGAGCCGGACATAGGGAGTCGCCTGATAGCGGGTGGGTGTGCTCATTGCGGAACCTCTCTCGTGATGCCCTGAATTGGGGTGGCACACGATGGTCCGATCGCGCACCTCCCGGATGTACGCTCCCCGGTCGAGAGCCTAAGCAAGGCGCCAGATCCCTATACCGGGGCCGGCTCCGGGCACCACCAACGCCCCATTGGTGATCGCCAGATCTACCGGACCGTAGAGAGTCTCAGGCGAATGATCGACCAGCGCGACCGGCAGCAGGGCGCCGGACCAGGGGCCTCTGCTGGCCACCACGAGGACGCGCTCGTGCGCCGTCTCCCGGAGATAGCCCACTGCGTCATCGGTCACCACCACCCACCGGAGGCCGCCGCGCCGCAGGGCAGGGTAGAGCGACGAACCATCGTGATGCGCACCCAGGTTGGTCACCGCAGTGCCTGCCGTCGAGGGGTTCCCCAAGGCCAGAGCACTCATGGCGTTGTCCCTTCCGACACGGTCGACCGAGGTCGCCCGCATCGTGACAGTCGGGTCCGATTGGGCACGGCGACAGATCGCACCCACCCATCACGGGCGGGTGCGATCGCCGTTACTGCGGTGTGTCTGGTTAGTCCCGAACGGCAATGCCGGTGGCCGGATCGAAGAAGTGCAGCCGCTCGGTGTCGACAACCACCCGGATGCTGTCGCCGATGCGCACCCTGGATCGCGGTGCGAACGACGCGACGAATCGGGTGGCATCGGTGTGCAGGCCGGTGTCGTCGGCACCGGAATCATGCTCGAGTGCTTTGGTGTCCTCGGTGACGACCTTGGGCACGTCCAGATCGAAATGGACGACGATTTCCGAGCCAAGGGCCTCGGTCAGGCTGACGGTTGCCTCCACGGTCGAATTCTCCGGCGCCCCGCCGCGCACCAGGTTCGCGTCCTCCATGTCCTCGCTCCGGACACCGACCGCGATGTCGCGGTTCACCCAGTTCTTCAGCGCAGGATGATCCTCGACGACCGCCGGGTGCAACGCCAGGGTGGCCTTGCCGAACGTGAGGCCGAGCCCGTCCCCGTGGTTGATCACCTTTCCCATTCCGAGGTTCATGGGCGGCGAGCCGATGAAACCGGCGACGAAGATGTTCGCCGGGTTGTCGTACAGGAACTGCGGCGGCCCCACCTGCTGCAAAATGCCGCCCTTGATCACCGCGACCCGGTCGCCCATCGTCATGGCCTCGATCTGATCGTGCGTGACATACAGCGTCGTGACGTTCAGATCGTGCTGAACCTGGGCGATCTCGGCCCGCATCTGCACCCGCAGCTTGGCATCCAGGTTGGACAGCGGTTCGTCCATCAGAAAGACCTGCGGCTCACGGACAATCGCCCGGCCCATGGCAACCCGCTGCCGCTGACCGCCCGACAGTTGCTTGGGCTTGCGCTCCAGCATCGGGCCCAGCTCGAGCATGTCAGCCGCCTTCTGCACCCGCCGATTGATCTCGGCCTTGTCCATCTTCCGGATCTTCAGGCCATAGGCGATGTTGTCCGCGACCGTCATATGGGGGTACAGCGCGTACGACTGGAACACCATGGCGATGTCCCGGTCCTTCGGCGACAACGTGTTCACCACCCGGTCACCGATCTTCATCACCCCCGTGCTGATGTCCTCCAGCCCGGCAACCATCCGCAGCGCGGTGGTCTTGCCGCAGCCGGACGGACCGACCAACACCAGGAACTCGCCGTCGGCGATTTCCAGGTCGAGGTCACGGACCGCATGAAAACCGTTCTCGTACAGCTTGTTGACCTTGTCCAGCGTCACCGTTGCCATGAGATTCCTTCCACAGTAATGATCGTCGACGTAGCCATGCCGGTCAGCCCTTGACCGCGCCGGCAGTCATGCCGCCGACGATATAGCGCTGCAAGAACTGGAACAGGGCAACGGTGGGGATTGCCACGATGACCGCACCGGCCGAGAAGATACCGAACTGGGTGTTCCTGGTCAGCGCCGAGGCAATCAGCCCGTAGAGGCCGACCGCCGCGGTCTTCGCGTCATCCTGGGTCAGGAAGATGCTGGAGATGATGAACTCGCTCATCGTTCCGATGAAGGCCAGCAGCCCGGTGATCGCGAGGATCGGCGCAACCAACGGCAGGATGATGCCGAAGAAGATCTGCGCATGGGTGGCGCCGTCCACCTTCGCCGACTCGTCGAGGTCCTTCGGAATGGTGTCGAAGAAGCCCTTCATCAGCCAGGTGTTGACCCCGAGCGCACCGCCCATGAACAGCAGGATCAGCGACCATGACGTGTTGAAGCCGATCGCCGGGTACAGCTCGCTGATGGTGACGAACATCAGGTAGATCGCCACGATGGCCAGGAACTGCGGGAACATCTGCACCAACAGGATGAACAGCATGCCGGTGCGTCGACCCTTGAAGCGGAAACGGGAGAACGCGAATGCAGCGCAGGCGGAGATGAACAGGGAGGCGACCGAAGAGATCACCGCGATGACGATCGAGTTCTTGAACCAGGTCCAAAAGCTGGTGGTGTCGAACAACTTCGTGAAGTTCTCGAAACTGGCGTTCTTGGGAATGATGGTCGACGAACTCAGGGTGCCGATCGGGTTGAAGGCTGCCGAGACGACGAACACGATCGGAAAGAGCGCGAAGAACAGCGCGATGATTCCGACGATGTGCCGCCAACCGACCTGCCGGAACCAGCTGCCCTTGGCACTCCCGAGTCGCACCACATGCGGCGGGCCGGCCTCGCTGTGTGGGGTGTACTCCAGGTCGGCGGCGGTGATGGATGCTTCGGACATTAGTTGATCTCCTCCAAAACCTTCGTGCGCCGGAAACCGACAATCGAGATCACGGCGACAATCAGGAAGATCAGAATCGAGATGGCCGCCGCGAAGCCGTAATTTGCGCCCTGGGCCCCGAAGGCGATCCGGTAGGTGTAGCTGATCAGCAGGTCTGTCGCACCCGCTGTCGGGTTGTCGGCCGGGAAGGGCCCGCCACCGGTCGTCAGGTAGATCGCATTGAAGTTGTTGAAGTTGAAGGCGAACGTCGCGATGAGCAGCGGGCCGGTCGCCACCAGCAGCAACGGGAAGGTGATCGTCCGGAAGGCGTGTGCGGGTTTGGCTCCGTCCACACCCGCTGCCTCGACCAGATCGGACGGGATGGACTGCAGCGCCCCGGTACAGACCAGGAACATGTACGGGAAGCCCATCCACAGTTGGATGATCAACACCGCGAGACGCGCCGCCCACGGATCGCCGAACCAGTTGACGCTCAGCCCGAATGTCTGATTGATGACGCCGAAGTCGGTATTGAACATGTCCCGCCACACCAGCAGCATCGCGAAGCCGGGCATGGCGTACGGCAGGATCAGCAACGACCGGTAGATCCGCTGCCCCTTCAGCCGTTCGCTGTTGAACACCATCGCGAGCGCCAGTCCGAGAGCGAAGGTGGTGACCGGGACAAGTAAGGCGAACGCGAAGTTCCAAATGATGATCTTGAAGAAGGACGCCGCAATTGCCTCGTTGGTGAAGACGTCGATGAAGTTCTTGAACCCGACACCGACCTTCCAGCCTTGCGCCAAGGGATTGCCTGCCGGATCAACGAAATACCCGGTGTCGTTGTCGGCGGTATAGACGGTCCCTGTCGCAGCATCGGTGATGCAATCGCAGCCCTCGTCATAGTTCTGCCCGGCAATGCCCTCGAAGGCCGCGCTGAGACCCTGGCTCCTGATCGCGCCATCCTGCGTGGGGACGACGAACTCGGCGATCTCCGGTCCACGGGCAGACGCCTGACCGATGTTGAGGACCGTGTAGCCCTCCGCCTCGGTGATCTTGCCGGTACCGCCAACGGTGAACGTGCCGGAATCAAGTTGGGTCAATCCATCGGCGGTCCCTACGTAGGCCGCGCCGCTGGGATCGGTGAGCAGGAAGACCAGATCGCCGGCGGAGTCGGTGCCGATCGCCAACTGGTAGACGGTCGAGCCGGGCGCCTGGGTGATGGACGCGCCCTCAATGGCAGCAATGGCCTCTTCCTTGCTGCCTCGGTGGCCGTCACCGAAGTTCGTGAACGCGGTCGTCACCGTGTACACGATGGGCACGATCTGGAAGCCGATGAGGAACAGCGTGCCGACGATCAGGTACTTCGCCGGAATGGCCCGCGGCGACAGGTAGATGTAGAACAGCAGCAGGGTCGCGACGATGACGATCGCCAGCCCGATCCAGTTCTCTGCATTGATCAGCGGGATGGCCGCAAAAATCGCAATCGCCAGCACAACGCCGAGCAGGATGAGCTTGACGATGATGCCAAATGGTGATCCCGACTTCGATGACAGGCGCATCATGCCCTGTTGCTCGGGGACCGGTGGCCCGCTGGAACTTTCCAGCTGTTCGACGTCCCCTGATTGCTGAGCCACGTCACACTCCTACGGAGAAAGTGAAAATCCTGGGGGAACTGCATGGGCCCGAACGATTGTCGGGTCCGGGTCGGCAGTCCGGGCGAGTGGCCCGACTGCCGACCCGGCGGATCCGCTGGGCCGGTCGGCGGACCGACCCAGCGGACGGGGTGATCAACCGCCGATCTGCGCCTTGATCGCGTTGGCGGTGTCCGTCATCGTCTGTGTCGGATCAGACGCCGCCGACGATTGCGGCGACTGCCTTACCCCACGGACCGAACACTGCCGACATGGCGGTGATCGACGGCATGATCTGGCCATCCGTACCGGCCTCGACAAACGCCTTGATGTCCGCGTTGCTGGCCGCGACCTCCTCGTAGACCGCCTTCAGTGCCGGCGGGCGGGGCTGGGCGTCGAACAGGGCCTTGGCAACCTCCGGCGTCGGGAAGTAGTTGGTGGCGTACTCCTGCGCAACTGCCTTGTTCTTGCCCTTCGAGGCGATGTACATCGCCTGCACCCCGATGAACGGTGCTGCCGGGGCCGCACCCTCGAAGCCCGGGACCGGCGAGATCGCATACGGCACACCGGACTTCTGCACGGCGGGCAGGTTCCACGGGCCGCTGACCATGTAGGGCGCCTTGCCGTCGGTGAACAGTGTCGGCACCTGCGTGCTGTCGATCGAACGCTTCAGCACCCCGGCGCCCGACTCGCCGAGCGCGGCAATCTTTGTCATGGCGGCCGCCGCTTCGGGCGTACCCAGCTCGAGCTGCTTGGGATCGTAAGCACCGTCCGCCGTCGTGCCGAAGACCGAGCCGCCGGCCGAGCTGTAGAACGGGAACATGTGGTAGGCGTCTCCGTTCTGCCCGACCGGCAACACCAGGATCTCGGTCGCCGTCCCTGCGGCCTTGAGGGCCTGACCGGTGGTCACCATGTCCTCGATCGAGGTCGGCGCGTTCGGTGCCATGGTGGTGTTGCGGTACAGCGCGACATTCTCCAGGGCGTACGGCACGCCGTAGATCTGGCTGTTGAACGTCACACCCTCGATGGATTTCGGCAGGAACGCGGCCTTCTGCGTGTCCGTCATCGGAATGGGATCGATGGCCCCGTTCTGCACCAGGTTGCCGATCCAGTCGTGTGCGCCCATCACCAGGTCGGGACCGGTGCCGGCCTGCGAAGCGGTGACGAACTGTGTCTGCAGATCACTGGCGATCAGTTCGACGTTCACCGGGATGCCGTTGTCCGCGGTGAACTTCTTCGAGACCTCCTTCATGATCGGCGCGTACAGGTCGTCCGCCCAGATGGTCAGGGCGCCCTCGGTACTGCCTGCTGCCGCGCCGCCGGAGGTGGCCGCCGCGGTGTCGCCGGCTGACGCGGCGCTACTGCCCGCAGCACTGCTGCCTGCGGCTGCACTGGTGCTGCTCGAGGTGGAGCTGGAACTTGACCCACAGGCCGCCAGGGCAATGGCCACGATTCCGGTCAATGCCGCGAGTCGCGTCTTTCTCAGGTGCATGGTGCTGACTCCTCAACGCTGTCATAGGGATGGGGGCCTTGCCCCGCAGCTGCCTCTCGCGTCGGCCTCATCGAGGCCGATGTCGCACGATCTGCTGAAGCGGGTTAGCCAGAGGCTTCTCCTCCGGCGTCGCTGGTGTCAAGACCGAAGCGTGTTTGTGATCACAGTGCATCGCTACCTGTTACGCAACTCGAAGATGGTGCAGGAGAGGCGTAGTCGCTGTTCGGCGAGCAGTAGCCGAGTTGGGCGCTCACCTGAATCGAGTCAGCCGTTGTACGGCTTGCGGTTTGCTGACACGTGGTAGCGAATTTCGCCGAGCGGCCAAGGTCTTGCGGTTGCGAGCTTGATCAAATTGTGACCTGCTGGCGAGAGTGGGACCATGCGTCCCGTTGTCGTTGGCCGAACCGGAGGGCGAACATGCGGGGGCGCTCGACATGACAGGACGGCGTCTCGGTGACGACTCCCCGAGTCACCCTGATGGACGTCGCGCAACGCGCGGGCGTCTCCAGAACGACGGCCTCGTTCGTCATGACCGGGCGCCGGGACATGCGGATCTCCAGTGACGCCGAGCAGCGGGTGCTGCAGGCCGCGCGTGAGCTCAACTACCGTCCGAGCCTGTTGGCCAGGAGCCTGCGCACCAATCTGTCGCAGACCATCGGGTTGATCTCGGACGTCATCGCCACCGAGGTCTTCGCCGGTGAGGTGATCCGCGGCAGCATGGCGACCGCGCTGCTGCACGACCACCTGATGTTCATCGGCGAGACCGAGGGCGACCCGGAAGTCGAAAAGCGTTTGGTGCAAAGCATGCTCGACCGTGGCGTCGGCGGTTTCGTCTACGCGTCGATGTACACCAGGAATGTCCGGGTCTCCAAGACACTGCGCGAACAACCACTGGTGCTGCTTGAACTCGCTTGCGAGGGGCAAACCCCTGCCGTCGGTGATCCCGGACGAGCGAGAGGCTGGCAAGGCCGCAGTCCGCGAATTGCTACGGCAGGGCCACCGCGACCAGATCGTCGTGGTCGGTGAACGGGCGCCGCAGGTGATCGCCGCCGCTGAACGGATGGCCGGCGTCGAGGAGGTGCTGCGCCAACAGGGCACCCAGCTCGCCGGGTCGATCGACACGCTGTGGTGGCCGGAGTACGCCCATCAGGCCGTGCGCGACCTACCTCGAGCAGGGGCACCGACCGACGGCCTTCGTCTGCCTCAACGATCGCATCGCAATGGGCACCTACCAGGCCGCCCACGACCTGGGACTGACTGTGCCACAGGACATCTCGGTCGTATCCTTCGACGATTCCGACCTCGCATCGTGGATGCGCCCGAAGTTGACCAGCGTGGCGATTCCACACTTGAGATGGGCCGGCGGGCCGTCGAACTGCTGCTCACGCCGGACCGGCCAACCGGTACGCAACGGGTACCGATGCCGTTGCGGGTCCGGGAATCCGTCGGCCCACCGCCCGTCCGCCGTCGTCGGCGAACCTCAACCTGATTCTGGTTGCGCTCGAGACGTCGCTAGGCCGGCGCGCCGGCCGACGCGCTGAGCGTTGCGGCATCGTCGGCAGGTCGGCTGCTGCCACCCCGGGTGCCTGCCGAACCTTTGCGGAGCAGGGTCCGCCAACGGTTGGGGTCGTATACGGACGGTGAGGTGGTGCGGACAAAATCGGTCAGCACCGACACGAAACGATCGGGGAATTCCTCATGCGGGAAATGACCGGCGCCGGGAACGACGTCGATTCGCACGCCTGGTATCACCCGACGGGCCACCTCGACCTGGCCGACCGGAAGGACGGTGTCGTCGGATCCCCACATCACGCAGGTCGGCATGTTGAGGGCCAGATAGGCACGATCGGTCATCGTCACGACCTGACCGCGCCAGTCGACCACCGCCCGCAGGACATGCAGGAAGGCGTCCCGCTCGGCGGCGTCGTGTTTGCCAGCGAGCACCGCCAGAGCGCCCAGGACGTCCGCGGACCCGGGCAGATGGGCAGCGTGCGCCCGCTCGCCGACGAACCTGACGGCGGCCATGACCGGCGGCGCCGCCGCAATAGCCAGCACCTGGCCGGAGCCTGGCAGCGTCAAGCCGCGGAGCACCGGATTGACGCCACGACCGAAGCCCCCTGGGGCGACGAGCATCAGCCGTTCCGTGTACTGCGGAAATTGGTACGCGAACTGCATCGCGATCCCACCGCCGAAGCTGTGACCGACCACGGTCACCCGGTCGATCCCCAGCAGGGCCAGCAGGTCCCGCATACCGTTGGCATAGCCGCCGAGGGTGTAATCGGCACGGGGCTTGTCCGACGCTCCATGCCCCAGCAGATCCGGCGCAACGACGGTGAACTGCCTGGCCAGCCGCTCGATGACCGGTGACCAGGTGGTGTGATCGCAGCCGAGACCATGCAGCAGGAGCAGCGCCGGACCCCTACCCGCCATCACGAAAGCGCGGCGATGGCCGTGTACCACCCGCGTCTGCACCCGCAATGAGTGAGCTCGAGGCACGTGGCGCCTCCTGGTCGACGGATGGCCTGGTTCATGGATGGGTTGTCACGACTGTCAGAAAGCACTTCCAGGAAGATAACCCGCTGCCGGTCTCCGGCATAGGGGTCGACTGCGCTCTTCCAGGTGAAATTGTTTGGTGAATGCCTTATTAGAGGTCGCCTGGTCGCGTCAGCCACGACCGAGTCGGGCGGCAATCGCCGAGAGCGGGTTCCGCCGCGCAACGGCGACGGTCAGTGCGGTGGCAAACGCGCACCAGACCGGGTAGGGCGCCAGTGCGATACCGGCCCTTCGGTCCGCGGCAGCGACCCGTCGGACCAGGTCGGCGGAGCTCGCCGTGAGCACGGCGCACTCGGCTGCCGCCAACCACGGGCGGTGGATCCGGAAGAACAACCACGACCAGGTGGTGTTCAGCAGCAGATTCACCCCGAGCGCGCCGATCAGCGACCGCTGCTCCGTTGACCGACCCTGCTCCCCCAACTCGGAAATTGCATGGCCGGTGGACAGCGCGATGTCCGCGTACAGCGGCGTCCACACGATGCCGTAGACCGGCGGCGGCGGCTGCCAACCGGGCTTGTCGAGCGTCCGGTAGTACGTCGAATCCGGGTCTGTTGCCAACGCGCCGGCCACCGCACTGGCCGTCACTCCGGCGACGCAACCCGCGAGGATCACCAACTTGTTCATGACGTCACGGCCTCCATGCCAGTCCTGTGCCCCATTGTCAATATGTCCAACCTCAGAAAATGCTGTCAAAGCCACATTCAGCCCGCAATCCGGCCAAATACGACGAAGCCGGAATCATCTTGTGACGAATTCGTAAAATCCCCCCGCTGTTTCGAACCCTCGGGAACATGTCAGCGAGTATGAGGGTGGGAGTGTTCATCTCACGACCGGTCGCCGCGTCGGTCGAAACAACCTGGAGGATCATCCGTGACCCCTGTGCCTCGTACTCTGCCCCGCCGCACCGTCCTGGCCGTCTCCGGAACCGCGGTGCTTGCGGCCGCAGCCGCTTGCAGTTCCAACTCACCTGCTGCTGAGTCAGTGTCCTCGGCGGCATCGTCCGCCGCGAGTTCGGTGAAGGACGCCGTCACCTCCGCCGCCAGCTCGGCCAAGGGCGCCGCGTCGTCGGCCGCGAGTTCGGTGAAGGAGCAGGTCTCCTCGGCCGTTGCCCCGACATCGGCGGCCGCGGCGGCGCCCGCTGGCACCGTCATTTCGTCGGTAGCCGATGTCACCGCCGCCGGATCAGTGGTCGTCAACGCGCCCTCCGGCCCGGTGCTGCTGGCCAGTGACGGCGGCACTGTCGTCTGCCACACCGCCATCTGCACGCACCAGGGGTGCACCATCGCCGCCAGCGGAGCCTGCCCGTGCCACGGCTCGAAGTTCAACATCACCACCGGGGCGGTCGAAAACGGCCCGGCCCAGAATCCGCTGGCCGAGGTCGCGGTCACCGTCTCCGGTGGTCAGGTGTACGCCACCTGATCCGACCACCGGGCGCCCGGATCAAGGAGTCTTCACCGGCACCGGGTGGGTGTCCGCCGACAACTGGCTGACACGCACCCGGCGGCACCGGCCAGCGCACAGCAAGCGCACAGCTTGGACCTAGACGCAGCACACAGGAAGCGCCCAGGATCAGTTGCTATGAGCATCAGTAGCCCGCTGTCCAGCGCCGGAGCACCGGTCGATCGCGCCGCACTGCGTGGACCCGACGGCCGCGCCGATCCGCGTCCTCGTCGTCGACGACGAACAAACCCTGTGCCGAACTGGTCGGTCTTGCCCTGCGGTACGAGGGCTGGGAGGTCCGCACCGCGGCCGACGGCATGGCGGCGATCGCCGCTGCCCGCGACTTCCGGCCGGACCTCGTAGTGCTCGACGTCATGCTGCCCGACATCGACGGTCTGGAGGTTCTTCGCCGACTGCGGGCCGACATCGAGCGGATGCCGGTGCTGTTCCTGACCGCCCGCGACGACGTCAGCGACCGGATCGCCGGGCTGACCGCCGGCGGTGACGACTACGTCACCAAACCGTTCTCCATCGAGGAACTGGTGCTGCGGTTGCGGGCGCTGCTGCGCCGCTCGCACCTGGCGCTGACCACCGACTCGGCGACGATCGTCGTCGGAGACCTGGTGCTCGACGAGGACTCCCGGGAGGTCCGCCGCGGCGATGAACTGATCAGCCTGACGGCCACCGAATTCGAGTTGCTGCGATTCCTGATGCGCAATCCCAAGCGCGTCATGTCGAAGGCGCAGATTCTCGACCGGGTGTGGAACTACGATTTCGGCGGTCAGGCCAACATTGTCGAGCTGTACATCTCCTACCTGCGCAAGAAGATCGATGCCGGGCGGGAACCGATGATCCACACCATGAGGGGCTTCGGCTATGTCCTCAAGCCCGCCGCCTGAGCAGTCCGCTGCCGATCACCGAGCCAATCTCCTGCAGCCGCTGCCGGGCACGATCCGGTCCAGCCGGCCGGCACCGTCTGCGGTCAGCCAGTTCGAACCCGCCGGCCGCTGCACGCTGCGCTGCCAAGTTGATCATCTGGATCGTCGCGCTGATCACCGTGGTGTGCGCCGTCATCGGGGTGACGACGGAGATCTTCCTGAGCAAGTACCTGGTCGCGCAGGTGGACAACCAGGTCACCGAGATGCACAACTTCGCCGGTGGCCCGGATCGCCAGCGCGGCAACGGATCCATCTTCGCGCCAGCCGTTGACCTGCGCGGACAGCAACGGCCGGTTACGGTCCCGGGCAGAGCTTCAACAGCATGTCCGCGGTCGTCGTCGACGGGGTCGTCACCTCGTCCGGAATCCTGACGCCGCAATGGCACAACGGCCAATGCAACGCCGGTGCCGGCATCGTCGGACGCGACCCTGGCGGCGCTGCCGACGGACGGCGCGCCCGGACCGTCACCATCGACGGCTTCGGTGACTACCGGGTGGTCGCCAGCACGCTGCCCGACGGCTCGGTGCTGATCAACGGCCTGCCGCTCGCCTCGGTCAAGGCCATCCTCGTCCAGCTCGGCATCATCATGGGCATCGTCACCGGAATCGCTTTGCTGGCAGGTGGTTTCGTGGTCTTCTGGATCGTCCGCCGATCACTGCGGCCGCTGGATCGGGTGGTCGCCACCGCCCGTCAGGTCAGCGACCCTGCCGCTGGATCGCGGGCGAGGTCGACCTCGGTGTGCGGGTCCCCGACCGGGACACCGACACCCGCACCGAGGTCGGTCAGGTCGGTGCCGCGCTGAATCAGATGCTCGGCCACGTTTCCAAGGCACTCGTCGCCCGGCAGGCAGTCCGAGATGCGGGTGCGGCAGTTCGTCGCCGACGCGTCCCACGAGCTGCGGACCCCGCTGGCGGCGATCCGCGGTTACGCCGAGCTGGCCCGGCGCGAGGAGGACGACACCGAGGGTGTCGCGCATGCGCTGCGCCGGGTCGAATCGGAATCGGCCCGGATGACCACGCTGGTCGACGATCTGCTGCTGCTGGCCCGGCTGGATTCCGGCCGTCCGCTGTCGGCGGAGGAGGTCGACCTGACCCTGGTGGTGGTCGACGCGGTGTCCGACGCGCAGGTCGCCGGACCGACTCATCGCTGGCAGCTGGACCTGCCGGAGGAACCGGTGACCACGATCGGCGATCCAGCCCGGCTGCACCAGGTGCTGGCGAACCTGCTGGCGAACGCCCGGACGCACACTCCGGCCGGCACCACTGTCTGGTGCGGGCTGCGCACCGAACCCGGCCGGTCGGTCGTCACCGTGACCGACAACGGACCGGGGATCCCGGCGGCGCTGCAGCCGGAGATCTTCAACCGGTTCGTCCGCGGCGACTCGTCCCGCTCCCGGGCGGCCGGGTCGACCGGACTCGGGTTGGCGATCGTCTCCGCCGTCGTCGGCGCCCACGGCGGAACCGTGTCGGTCGCCAGCCGGCCCGGTCAGACGACCTTCACCGTGCTGCTGCCGAACCACGCACCCGTGCCGGATCCGGTCGTTGCGCCGGCAGTCGACCAGCGCGAGTCCGGGACCGTGCCCGTCCGTTGATGACGGCGGAAAGGGCCCCGGTTGACACGACGTCAACCGGGGGCCTTCTTTCGCCACGTGCAGGGAAACGTGTTCAGGCTCAGGAGGTTTGCGGCGCAGCCGGCGCCCCCGTCGATGCAGTGCCGCTCGGAATGGTGCCGTCCGGCACTCCAGCACCGCCGGGCATTCCACCGCCGCCCTGACTTTGGGCACCCTGGGCGCTGAGCGTCCCGGACTGCACCGATGTTGCCGTCACGGTGTCGCCGCTGACGGTGGCGACCACCAGGACCGGGTCGCCGGCCGCGATCGACGAGACATCCAGATCGGCCGGCAGCACGTAGGTTGCGGTGAATCCGTCGGAACTGGTGACCAACAGCGAGTCGCCGGAGAGCGCCGTCACCTCGCCGCTCTGCAGCCGCTCCGTCTGCGTGCCGCCATCCTGGGTCTGCACGACGAACTCGCCGTGCAGCGCGTTGTTCAGCGCGCTGACCCCACCGCGGGCGCCCGGCATACCCATCGCCGAGCCGCCAGCTGCGGGTCCATACCCGTTGGCAGCCATTCCGTTTCCGTTCCCGTCGAACCCGCCCGGAGCGGTCTGGGTCGAATTGCTGGAGGCGTTTGCCGCACTGACCGCCGCGACGCCGCCGCCGGCGATCACCGCTGCCACGGCGAGCCCACCCGCGACCTTCTTCCACGGCTTGGACTTTCGGACCGTTGCCGACGGTGCGCCGGGGTCCGACGGGCCGCCGGCACCGGGCCACGCAGCCGCGGGCGCACTCCCCCAGATGGTTCCGCTCGGGTGCGGCTGAGCGCCGGTCGGCTGCGTCCCGGCGCCCGACCGCGGTGTCGCCGCCGATGGCGGGTAGCCATCGGACTGGACGTCGTTCACCGGCGGCGCATAGCCGTACCACGGCGGCGGGGATAGCCGATCGGGTTCAGAAGCCGAAAGTTGTTGTGGCGCCTCACTGTTCCGATCCATCGGCTCAGCCTGGCCGTGGTTCGGAACCGGTTGCGTGTGCTCACCCATGATGACGTTGTCTCTCTGTCGTGATCAGAATTGTGCTGATCGACTTGTCGTGATTGGAACCCCGAGCCTGTCGACCTGGACTGTCCGGGAGCTGTGCGCGTCGTGCCGGTGTGCTGTGCCGCGCTCGGAGTGCCGCACCCAGGGCCCTTCCACGGGGCGTCCGAACGGAGGGGCATCGACCACCACCGGGCCGATGGCAGAGTGGTCCCGTGACCAATGTCGACCCGGAGCAGCTCACCACCGGTCCGGTGAGCAGTACCTGGACGCCCGGCTACCCGGTCGACCCGCACCGCACCCTGTTGCCGTTGCGCCGCGGCACCGGGGACCCCACGTTACGGATCGACGGCACCGGCATCTGGCGTACGTCGCTGACCCCGGCGGGACCGGCAACACTGCGACTGACCGTCGAGTCCCGCGGCTCAATCGGGGCCAAGGCCTGGGGAGGCGGCGCCGACTGGGCGATCGCGCAGGTACCAGAACTACTCGGCGCCGACGACGACTGGTCCGGGCTGGACAGCTCGTCACACCCGTTGCTCGATCGCACCCGACGCGCGGTGCCGGGTCTGCGGATCCCCCGCACCGCGTTGGTATTCGAATCCCTGGTGCCCGCCGTGCTGGAGCAACGGGTGGTCGGAGCGGATGCCAGGCAATCCTGGCGGCAGTTGGTCGCCAAGTACGGGTCACCTGCGCCCGGTCCCGCACCAGCCGGCATGCTGGTCAGCCCGGCCGCCCTGGAGTGGGGCCGAATCCCCTCCTGGGAATGGCATCTCGCCGGTGTTGATCCGGGACGGGCAGCCACCATCGGTGCGGCGGTTCGAGTTGCTGCGGGGTTACAGCGAACGATCGACGCCGGTCGCGGCGGCCCGGCGGTGACGTCGGCATTGCGCACCGTGCCGGGCGTCGGCGTGTGGACCGCCGCGGAAATCGTGCAACGCGCACACGGCGACCCGGACACGGTCAGCGTCGGCGACTACCACCTCGCCGCATTGGTCGGGTGGGCCCTGATCGGACGGCCGGTCGACGACGACGGCATGCTCGAATTGCTGGAGCCGTGGCGCGGACACCGGCATCGGGTGGTCAGGTTGATCGAATCAAGCGGCTTCAGCAAGCCCCGTTTCGGGCCGCGGGCCAGCCGTGTTGATCACCGCAGACACTAGAGCAGACTATTCTCGGCGTGTTGACCGGAGCCGAGAATTTCCGCTTCCGGTGCGCCGCTATCGTCCCCGATCACGCCGAAATCGGAAAATGAGTTGCCAGCAAAGGCATCGCTCCGCTGGAATCGCTGGGGCATCCCTGCCCAACCCTTCGCTCCAGGGGAGATTCGCTGTGTTGACAACAGGTCTACGCATCGAGGAGTTGGCGATCCCGAAGAATCTCGAAGCGCCCGAAGCCCAGGATTTCATCGAAATGGTCAAGGTGCGCAATGCGATCGAAACGGCACTGGTTGGCAGCACCGCACTGAACTACAGTCCAGCCGAACTCCTGCCGGTGTATTTGTCCCAGGGTTTCAGCCCCAAACGGATTTTCGTTGCTCGGGCGCGCGGCCGAATTGTGGGTCGGGCGGTGATCGAATGGTCGGTCGCGCAGGGGACATCGTCTTCCTGGGTCATCGCGGAGGTACTGCCGGAATTCCGCGGTCGCGGCATCGGCGGGGAACTGTTCGAGACGGTCGAGTCGGTGTCACGCGGTGCGGGACGCGCCATCCTGCAATCCGAGATCCTGCACACAGCAACCATTGGCGGCGACCGGTTGCCCTCGCCGACCGGCTTCGGCGACCTCCCGGTCAGCGATCCCGGCGTGCGCTTCCTCCTGGCCCGCGGGTACGTGCTCGAGCAGACAGCGCGAGTGAGTTTTCTCCGCCTGCCGGCCGACGATGTCGCACTGGAGAAGTTGTTCGCGCGGGCAACGCGGGCCGCGGGTGATGACTACTCGCTGGTTTCCTGGATGGGCCGTACCCCCGGCGATCGGATCGACGACCTGATCGTGCTGCGCACCAGGATGAGCACCGACGCTCCATCTGCCGGTCTGGAGGTGGATGAGGAGCCCTGGGATGCAGCACGGATCGAGCACTACGACGAGGCGACCGAGGGCAGCGGACGGGTTCGGCTGACCGTCGCGGCCGAGCATCGCGCGTCGGGCCGACTGGTCGCCTTCACCGAACTGTCGGTTCCGGACGACCGCAACAGAGCGGTGCAGCAGCTCGACACGCTGGTACTGGCCGAACATCGCGGGTATCAGCTCGGGATGCTGGTCAAGATCGCCAATCTGCGCGCATTGAATGCAATAACCCCTGCACCACAGCTGGTCTACACGTTCAACGCTGAGGAGAACCGACACATGTTGGATGTCAACGAGGCAGTCGGATTCCGCGCCGTCGGGCACAGCGGAGCCTGGCGCAAGCGCGACTAGAGTCGGGCCCGCGATCGAGAATCGGCCGGCGAATCGCCTTGCCAGCCAGCGCGGCTGGGTTGCCGACGTGACCGTTGGCACATAGTCGTCGCACAGCGAAGGCGTGCGGACGGCACAGCCGCGGGGCGCAGCGTGAGCGTCATGAGCGCGTACACCCTGCCCGGTGACACCCACATGGCCTTCCCGTCCGACGACGGTAGGCAGTTTCGAAGCACGGCGCTGGCGCTGGATGTCGTCATACCCGTCTACAACGAGCAGGCCGAACTTGCACCAAGCCGTTAATCGACTGCACAACTACCTGTCCACCCGGGTCCCGCTGACCTTCCGGATCACCATCGCCGACAACGCCTCCACCGACGACACGGCGACCATCGCGCATCGGCTCGCCGACGAACTCCCCGACGTGCGCGCCGTCCACCTCGCCGGAAAAGGGCCGGGGCCGCGCACTCAAGGCCGTGTGGAGTGCCTCCGATGCGTCGGTGCTGGCCTATATGGACGTCGATCTGTCCACCGATCTCGACGCGGTGCTGCCGTTGGTTGCCCCGTTGATCTCCGGCCACTCCGACGTGGCCATCGGCACCCGCCTGCATCGCGGCGCCCGGGTGATCCGGGGGTCCAAGCGGGAGTTCATCTCTCGCTGTTACAACCTCATCCTGCGGGGTGCACTGGCCGCGCATTTCTCCGACGCGCAATGCGGCTTCAAGGCGATTCGCGCGGACGTCGCACAGCAACTGCTGCCGTTGGTGCAGGACACCGGATGGTTCTTCGACACGGAACTGCTGATTCTTGCCGAGCGCAGCGGACTCCGCATTCACGAGGTTCCGGTGGATTGGGTGGACGATCCGGATTCCCGGGTCGACATCGTCAGTACGGCCAAGGCGGACCTGCACGGCGTTGCCAGAGTGGGCCGCGCACTGGCCACCGGGACCCTGCCACTCGCCGAGATTCGGCGCCAACTCGGCCGCGCCCCGCTGGAGCCGGCGACGCCCGGTGTGCCACTCGACATGACCAGGCAGGTGGTCCGGTTCGCCGCCATCGGCGTCATCAGCACACTTGCCTACCTCTTGTGCTTTCTCGTCCTGCGGACCGTGACGGGTGCCCAGGCGGCGAACTTCCTGGCATTGGCGCTGACCGCGATCGGCAACACCGCCGCCAACCGCCGGCTGACGTTCGGCATCCGCGGCCGAAACGGCTTTGTGCGGCACCAGTTTCAGGGCTTTGGGATCTTTCTGCTCGGGTTGGCGATCACCAGCGGGTCGCTCGCCCTGCTGAACCTGACCGATCCGGCGCCGAGCCCGGTCGTCGAGATCACGGTGCTGGTCGGAGCCAACCTGATCGCCACGGTGGTGCGATTCCTGCTGCTGCGCGGCTGGGTGTTCCGCCGGATGCCGGTGGCCGGATGACAGACCTGTCCCACCCCATTCGTTCCGCCCACTTGACTTTCGAAAGAGACGCCACCATGCCCGAACTCCTGACCCAACACCCCACGTCACCGCACCCCACGCACGACTCACCGCACGGATCGACCCTGCTCCCGCCATCGGGCACTGCGGCAACCGGTCCAGCAGCGCCGCCGAGCACCGGGACCGGCGGCGGGGCAAATCCCCGAGGGCGGCTGCGGCGGGTTCTCCTCGGCCCACCGGCCGAACCGCGATGGGCCCGGCCGGGCTTGTGGCTGCTGCTTGCCGCGACCGCCGGGCTGTACCTGTGGAACCTGTCGGCGTCCGGCTACGCCAACGACTTCTATGCCGCGGCCGTCAAGGCCGGCACCGAATCGTGGAAAGCGTGGCTGTTCGGGTCTCTCGACTCGAGCAACGCGATCACGGTTGACAAACCGCCCGGCTCGCTGTGGTTGATGGTGCTGTCGGCCCGGATCTTCGGGTTCAGTTCGTTCGCGATGCTGTTGCCGCAGGCCCTGCTCGGTGTCGGCACGGTGGCGATCACCTGGGCCGCGGTGCGCCGTTGGTCCGGCCCCGCCGCCGGTCTCGTCGCCGGCGGCCTCGTTGCGCTGACACCTGTTGCGGCGCTGATGTTCCGGTTCAACAATCCGGACGCGATGCTGGTGTTCCTGATGACCCTGGCCGGCTATTTCGTGGTCCGCGCCATCGAGACCGATCGCGGACGGACCGCCCTGCGTTGGCTGCTGTTCGCGGGCGTCGCGATCGGTTTCGGGTTCCTGACGAAGATGCTGCAGGGGCTGCTGGTGCTGCCCGCGATGGCGCTGGCGTATCTGATCGCCGGCCGCTCAGGGCTGCGGACCAGGATCTGGCACCTCATCGCCGCCTTGGCTGCGGTGATCGTGTCGGCGGGCTGGTTCGTCGCCCTGGTCGCCCTGTGGCCCGCCGACTCCCGGCCGTACATCGGCGGCAGCACGGACAACTCCCTCTGGGAACTGGCCATCGGCTACAACGGGCTCGGCCGCATCTTCGGCAATTCGGGCGGCGGTGGCGGCGGTGCCGCTGCCGGACTCGGGGGCGGCGGCAACACCGGATTCGGTGGCGCGACCGGGCTGTTCCGGCTGTTCGGCACGTCTTTCGGCACCGAGATCTCCTGGTTGATCCCGGCAGCGCTGATCGGGCTGGTCGCCGGACTGTGGTTCACCCGGCGTTTCCCGCGCACCGATCGCATTCGGGCCGGGCTGATGCTCTGGGGCGGGTCGATGATCGTCACGGCACTGGTCTTCTCGTTCATGTCGGGCACGATCCATCCGTACTACGCGGTTGCCCTCGCGCCGTCCATCGCTGCCGTTGTGGCCATCTCCGGCAACGAGTTGTGGCGCGGCCGGGACAACACCGTCGTTCGCACAATCCTGGCATTGATGATCGCGGCGACCGGCAGCTGGTCGTTCGTGCTGCTCGGCCGGGACACCAGTTGGCTGCCGTGGCTGCGCTGGGTGGTGTTGATCGGCTCGATCGCCGGGGCCGCGCTGCTGGTTGCCTCTGTTGCCCGGTTGCGCCGGCTGGCCGTCATCGGGCTGCTGATCGGCACGATCACCGCGCTGGGTGGAACCGCCGCCTACACGGTCGCGACTGCCGCGACTCCGCACTCCGGGTCGATCCCGACATCCGGGCCGACCGGCTCCGCGACGGGGGGCGCTGGTGGCTTCGGCGGCGCCGGCTTCGGCGGCACCCGCGGGGCTCGGCCGGACGGGACCACCGTCGACGGATCGGGAACGGCGCCTGGCGCAACCGGCACCACCCCTGGCGGCAACGGCCCGACCGGCACAGCGGGCGGCTTCAGTGGCGGCAGCGGAACGGTGACGAACACGGAGCTGATCACCATGCTGAACGCGACGGATTCCCGCTGGTCGGCGGCCGTCATCGGATCCCAGACCGCAGCGGGGTACATCCTGGCCACCGACACCGCGGTGATGGCCATCGGCGGCTGGAGCAGTGACCCGTCCCCGACGTTGGCGCAGTTCCAGCAGTACGTCGCGAACGGCGACATCGGGTACTTCATTGCCGGCGGTGGCCAGGGCGGCGGCGGCGCTCCCGGTGGCGGGTCGAGCGGCACCAGCTCGGAAATCCGGGCCTGGGTCGAGGCGAACTTCACCGCCACGACGGTCGGCGGCGCGACGGTGTACGACCTGAGCGCGGCGGCGAGCTGATCAAGTGCCGACGAGCCGGTCCACCAGCAGGGTCAGCGGCGGCCAGGCTCCGCGGCCCGAGCGCCGCACCGCGGAGGCCCGCAGTCGAACGTCCGGGTTGGCCAGGGTCAGCAGCGCGACCCCTGGACGGGTGGGCCGGTCGGCGGGCAGCAGGCCGACGCCGAGCCCGGCCGCGATCAGGTCCTGCACCAGGTCAAGGCTGTCGGCCTGGTGCGTCAGCCTGGGCCGGAAGTCGGCCATCGACGCAATGGTTTGCAGGACATATTCATCCGCGCGGTTACGGGAGTTCCCGATCCAGTCGGAGTCCCGGTAGCGAGCGAACACCGAAAGGGCGTCGTCGTCCGGGCCGACCCTCCCCGCCCCAGCTGGCACCCCGAGGCTCCATTCGGTCGACCACAGCGGCACCGATTCAACGGCGGCGTCCGTCCCGGCGGGGGCAAAGTTGTAGTCGTACGTCAGGGCGAGATCGACCTCGTTGGCCGCGAGCATCGCCAGCGACTCTGCGGGTTCCAGCTCGAGGACAACGACGGTGACCGCCGGATGGCTCACGGCCAGGTCGGCGAGCACCGGCAGCAGGGTGCGGCGGATCGCGGTGGCAAAACCTGCGACCCGAACCGTGCCGGCGGGTTCGGCGCCCGGATCCAGGTCGACACGGGCCGCCTCCACCGCCGCCAGGATCGTCACGGCATGATCCGCCAGCCGACGTCCCGCCGGCGTCAGCCTGACCCGTCTACCCTCCGCCTCGATCAGTGGTGTGCCCATTTCCCGGGCGAGCAACGCAAGCTGTTGCGACACAGTCGATGTCGTCGTGTAAAGGGACTCGGCGACGCTACGCATCGAGCCAAGTCGGGACAGCTCCAGCAGTAATTGCAACCGGCGGGTCTCCATTCTCACGATTGTTCAGCATTCACGAACAAACTGTCCACTTTTATCACGTGGACACGAACGGTTGCCGCTGTGTCTACTTCTCCCATGACGGTCGCCGAGGGGAATCAGCAAAGACGAACTGGCGCCGCGCGAGCCGGCACCTCGATGGCGCTGGCGTCGATGTGTTGCGTGCAGCTGGGGGTGGCGGCATCGGTCGGGCTGTTCGACCAGATCGGGGCGGCAGGGGCGGCCTGGCTCCGGCTGGCCTGGGCGGGCGTGATCCTCGGGCTCGCGATTCGCCCCTGGCGGGCGTCGCTGAGCCGCTCGGGCCTACTGACCTGCATCGTCCTTGGCATCGTGACGGCCGCGATGACGATGCTGTTCATGGCTGCGGTCGCGCGGCTCCCGCTCGGGACGGCCAGTGCCCTGGAATTCCTTGGCCCGCTGGGGGTGGCCGTTGTTCGCGGGAAGGCGGTGGCCAGGGTGTGGGCGATCATCGCCGGCGGGGGTGTGCTGCTGCTGACCGAACCGTGGCACGGCGGAACGGATCTCGTCGGCGTCTGCTTCGCGCTGGCCGCCGCGGGGTGCTGGGCCGCCTACATCCTGCTGACCCAGCGGGCAGGTGACGAAGCCAGCGGACTCAACGCCCTGGCGATCTCGATGCCGGTCGCCGCCGTGGTGGCCACCGTCGTCGTCGGTCCGTCGGTGATCGGCGCCATCAGCTGGCAAGTGGTGCTCGTCGGCCTCGGCCTTGCGCTGCTGTTGCCGATCATCCCGTTCAGCCTCGAACTGCTGTCGCTGCGCCGACTGACGACCGCCGCCTTCGGCACGCTGATGAGCCTCGAGCCGGCCATTGCTCTGGTCATCGGGCTCATCGCGCTGGGGCAGGTCCCCGGTCCGGGCGCGGTGGCCGGGATTGTGCTGGTCGTCATTGCGGGAATCGGCGCCGAACGCACCGGGGCGCGCGCGCAGTGACCGTCAGCCTCGGCTGAGTCGTTGTGTCCCCACCACGATGGTGGCGCCGATTTCTTCCGAGCCGGCGATCCGGTGGTCAAGACCGCCGGCGGCAAAGATGGCAGCGGCCACCGTCGCCTGCCGGTCGCTGGTTTCGATCAGCAGGTGCCCGCCGGGCCCCAGCCATTCCGCCGCCTCGGTAGCGACCCGGCGATGCACGTCGAGCCCATCCCCGCCGCCGTCCAGCGCCACCCTGGCCTCGTGGTCCCTGGCCTCCGGGGGCATCAAGTCGATCGCCCCGGTGGGGACGTACGGCGCGTTGACCAGCAGCAGGTCGACCCGGCCGCGCAACTCCGCCGGCAGCGGCGCGTAGAGGTCGCCTTGGTAGACGTGGCCGCCGACGGGCTCGACATTGCGCCGCGCACACCGGACGGCCGCGGGGTCGACGTCGGCCGCGTGCAACTCGACCCGTGGCAGTGCGCTGTGGACGGCGACCCCGATGGCCCCGGAACCACAGCACAGGTCGACGACCACCACCGGCCTCTGGCCGTTGGGGTCGGCCAATGAGACTGCCTCGCTGACCAGGAACGCCGTGCGTTGCCGCGGTACGAAGACACCTGGCTCGACCACGATGCGCAGGCCGCAGAACTCCGCCCAGCCCAGGATGTACTCCAGTGGTGTGCCGGATACCCGCTGGTCGACCATCGACGTGAGATCGGTGGGTGACGTTGCCGCGGCCATCAGCAGCTCGGCCTCGTCCTCGGCGAACACGCAGCCCGCGGCGCGCAGCCTGGCCACGATCGGGATTGTCGTGGTGTGTCGGGTCGGGCATGCGGTGGCCCTTCGGGATTGCTGGTCGTCGACGAGCCCGGCGCCTGCGCTCGGAGCCGGGCGCCAACTATAGGTGGAGCCGGGCTCCGACCCGGGGAGCCGGGCTCCGTTGGAGGCGGATGAATGTCAAGCCGCAAGAACTTCTCAGCAATTCGGCTTGACCCTGACGTAACGTCAGGCTGCATTCTCGATGTTGTCCGAGCCGCCCGGCCCGGACGATCCACCAGGGAGCGTAGGCATGAGCTACTCGGTGGGACAGGTCGCTGACCTGGCCGGTGTGACGGTCCGGACGTTGCACCACTACGGCCAGATCGGCCTGCTGGAGCCCGTTGATCGCAGCGGTGCCGGCTACCGCCGGTATTCCGATGACGATCTACAACGGCTGCAGCACATCCTGTTCTACCGCGAACTCGGCTTCTCCCTGGACGACATCGCGACCATCCTGAGCGACCCGGGCGCCAACAGCGGCGCGCATCTGCGACGGCAGCGGGAGCTGCTGAACACCCGGATCGCCCGGCTGACCGCGATGGTCAGCGCCGTCGAGAAAGAATTGGAGGCATTCACCATGGGGATTCAACTGACCCCGGAAGAGAAGTTCGAAATCTTCGGACCGAATTACAGCGAGGACTACGAAACCGAGGCCGAGCAGCGCTGGGGCAACACCGACGCCTGGGCGCAATCGCAGGCTCGCACCGCGAAGTTCAGCAAGCAGCAGTGGATCGAGATGAAGGAGGCCGGTGACGACCTCAACCGTCGGTTGGCCGCGGCGATGACCGGCGGGTCGGCGCCGGACAGCACCGAGGCAATGGATCTCGCCGAGGAGCACCACCGCTCCATCGAGACCTTCTACGACTGCCCGTACCCGATGCACCGGGGACTGGGTGAGATGTACGTCCAGGACGAGCGGTTCGCCAAGACGTACAACGATGTCGCGCCGGGACTCGCGGTGTGGCTGCGGGACGCGATCAATGCCAACGCCGACCGCGCCGAGGCCGCCGCGTCCTGAACCCCGCTCCCCAGATCCGCCCGATGACGACGGAAGCCCCCGCTCAGGTGAGCGGGGGCTTCTTCGCGGTCGAAGGAGGGTCAGGGTGCGGTACCGGCGACCGGAGCCTGGGCCTGCAGCTCGGCGAGCACCGCCGGGTCCTGCAGTTCCATCCAGGCGATGACGTCCTGGTAGGTCGCGCAGTAGGTGTCCGGCTGCGTGCACTTGTCCTTCATGAAGTCCATCGCCACCGGGTTGAACGAGTCACCGTTCCACTTGTTGAAGTGGTTCGCGATCAGGATCGGCGCCCGGTTGCCGTTGTAGGCCTGATCCCACATGAAGTCATAGGTCGACTTGACGATGTCGCGCAGTTCGGGGGCGGTGTCCGGCTCCTCCTTGGCCCCGTTGAACTTGGCCCAGAAGTTGTAGTCCATCGCGGTCGTCATGCCCTCGAAGCCCGGGGAGTAGACCTGCGGCATGTAGAACTCCCAGATGCCGTCGACCTGCTCCGGCCAGAAGATGCCGTTCTTCGGCGCGGGCATCGACGAGTCGTAGGTCATGTTGTGCGCCTTCCACGCCGGGGTCAGCGCTTCCAGGTTGCCTTCCAGGCACGGGGTGCGACCGCCCTTGATCGAGTCGGTCGGAACCTTGAGGTCCGGTGCGTCGGTGTACCCGTTCAACGTCTTCCAGTCGGTCATGAAAGTGAAGAACTGGTCGAGCTCGTTGTTCCAGTCGGCGGTGTTCCACTGATCTCCGCCGGGCAGGTTGTCGCTGCAGAAATGCCCGTTGTAGTGGGTGCCGATCTCATGACCCTTCGAGTACGCCAGGTTGAGATCGTTGACCTCCGTGACGATCTCGGACTCCGGTCCGCCATACCCGATGGACGCCTTGCCCGTTGCGTGCCCGGGGCCGGTGTACGCGCCGGCGTCCTTCGCCGGATCGCCGAGCAGGTAGATGCCGGAGAGGAATCCGGTGAATCGCGAATTGCTCTGCGCGGCCACATCCATGAATTCGTTCCAGCGCTGGTGGGAACCGGCACCGTCGAACGAGAAGATGATGAACTGCGGCGGCTTCTCGCCGGGAGCCAGCTTCGTCATCGGGACGTTCGTCGGCGGCCGATCACCGGTGGCCACCGCGGTGGTGGGCTCGGTGGACCCGGCGGCGTCGCGGCCGAAGACGTCCGACGACGAACTACCCGCTGAGCTGGTCTCGGTCACGGTGATCGACGACGAATTCGACGTCGATGTCTGGTTGCCCTGGTAGATCAGTACCCCGGTCACCCCGGCCAACACCACGACCAGTCCGGTGACCAGATAACGGGCTTGCATACATTCCTCGTTTCACTCTCGCTGGCACTACGCGTCGACGGCACTGGCAGACAGCGCCGGAAGCAGGACGCACCAGCCCCACCCCGGTTGCCGGCGGACCTCGAGCACCCGAGAGTCAGGGTGCCACGATGGTCGGCCGAGTCCCGGCAGATCCACGCCGGTGTTCCGCTGGAATCCGATCCGGCCCGCGGCACCACACGCGCACCACAGGTGGTCGCGACCGGAAATGCACCGCCCGCGGGCACTGGTGGGTGCAGCGAACTGCCCGTCAGCCCGTCGGCGGCGCGGTCGGGGTCGCGGCACTGCTGGCCGGGTCATCAGCCGACGGGGTGCTGCCTGCGGGCGGGGTGCTGCCTGCGGGCGGGGTGACGCGTTCGGACGGCGGGACACGATCGGTCGGGGTGCTGCCGTCGGATGTCTGCACCGCGTCCAGGCAGGCGTTGACGCCGCCGTTACGACCCAGGGTGAACCACTGCACCCGTTGGAACGGGTCGCCGTGATCACTCGACATGGTCCAGGCCATCTCGTCGGCCAGCAGGTTCAGCGAGCTGATCAGCTCCCGTTCGTCGCCCTCCTCCAGCTCCAGCGTCTTGTCCGCGATGGCACCGAAAAGGGCTGCCCCGCCGAGACAGTCGGCCTGCAGTTCCAACTCAACGGCCACCAGACCCGGATCCAGCCTGGCCTGCACAGCGTGACCCCATTCGTGCGCGATGACCAGGTAGACCCAGGAATCTCCGACCTGGTCGGCCCCCTCGAGCAACAGGTTGGCGTCCCACGCCACGTAGTTGCCGTCCTCGCAGTAGTACGCGTTGTAGGCCTCCAACGGCTCGCCGTCGCAGGCCGGGGTGTTGTCCGGGTCGGTGCCGTCATACAGACCCTTGACGACCGGGGGCTCGTAGACGCCGGTGAAGAAGTCGGTCCAGTGGGTCTGCCAGTAGCCGTCGACGACCTTCTGGGCCAAGTCGATGTCGTCCGCCAACTCGTCGATCGTCACACCGCTGGCCAGAGTGCTGCTGGCGTCGGTGCTGCCGTCGGTGCTCGACGGGCTACTGGTCGGGGAAATGGGGGCACCGGTGTTCGCGCCGACTGCCGGGGTGCCACTGACACTCCCCGCGCAGGCCGTCACGGCGGTCAGCACGACAACCGCAATGGCGCAGGCGGCCCGCACTCGCACTGGCACCTCCTTCAGGATGCGCCAACTGTGCGTGACCACCACCCGCACGTCAAGATCAATCTGCGGACCGCCGGACGCGCCGGGTCAGAGTTCTTTGACCAGTTCCCGTTTCAGAATCTTGCCGCTGGGGCCCAGCGGCATTGCCTCGAAGAACTCGACCCGCCGCGGGTATTTGTGCTGGCCGAGCCGTTCCTGCGACCAGGCGATCAGGGTGGCCTGGTCGAGATCGGCACCCTCTGGCGACCGGACGACGACCGCGCAGATCTCCTCGCCGTGCACCTCACTGGCGAAGCCGACCACCGCGACCTGAGCGACCCCGGGATGTCCGGCCAGCACCTCTTCCACCTCGCGCGGATAGACGTTGTAGCCGCCGCGGATGATCAGGTCCTTTTTCCGGTCCACGATCGAGAGGAAGCCGTCAGCGTCCTTCACGCCGAGGTCGCCGGTCCGGAACCAACCGTCGACCAGTGCGGCAGCCGTCGCGTCGGGGTTGTTCAGGTACCCGGCGAACACGTTGTGCCCGCGCAGGACGACCTCGCCCGTCTCGCCCTGCGGCAGCAGTTCGATGTGGTCCTCGATCTCGGGCGCCGCGATCTCCGCGTCGGTCCCCCAGATGGCCCGGCCGACAGTGCCGGGTTTGCGGCCGAAAACCGGTTGGTTGAAGGTCGCGACGGGCGAGGTCTCGGACAGGCCGTAGCCCTCGTAGATGTCCGCCCCGAACACCGCGGCGAAGTTGTCGATGATCGCCACCGGCAGGCTGGCCCCGCCGGAGACAGCGTTCCGCAGCACCGGTCGACGCTCGTCCGCCCGCGCCGCGGCGAGCAGCCCGATGTACATCGTCGGAACGCCCATGAAGACGTTGACGTTCTCACTGACGATCAGCCCGAGCGCCGACGCGCCGTCGAAGCGGGGCAGCAGGACCAGGGTCGAACCCGCGTAGAAGCCGGCGTTCATCGCGCAGGTCTGGCCGAAGGAATGGAACAGCGGCAGGCAGCCGAGGATGACGTCATCCGCGGTCAGCATGAGCACCTGAGCCGAGGAGATGATCGCGTTCATGGTCATGTTCAGTTGGGTGAGCACGGCGCCCTTCGGGCTGCCGGTGGTGCCGGACGTGTAGAGGATGACGGCCTCGTCGTCCGGCTCGCGTTCGACGTAGCTGGCGATCGGCTCGGTCTCGGCGGCCTTCAGGTCCAGCCGGGTCACGTCGTCGCCACCCAGCACGGCGAGCAGCGGAATCCCCGCCTGCGCCGCGGCCGGTGCGCCCTGGGCCAGCAGCGGTCCGGCGGCGACCAGCACCTTCGCCTGAGAGTCGGTCAGCACGAAACCGATCTCCCGCGCCACCAGCAGCGCGTGCACCGGTACGACGACGCCGCCCAGCGCCAGGATGGCGTAGTACGCCCGCGGAAAGTCGGGCACGTTCGGCATCAGCAGCGCCACCCGGTCCCCAGGTCCGACGCCGGCCTCCCGGAGCACCGCGGCGTAGCTGCGGGTCTCATCCCACAGTTGCCGGTAGCTGATCCGCTGCGGCCCGATGACCACCGCATCCCTGTCGGGATAACGCAATGCGGATTCGGCGAGGATCGCGGCCAGGGTCAGGCTCATGTTCCGGTGCCCTTCAGAGTCAACTGGTGGCGCAGTCCTCGGCGGTGAGGTCGGAAAAGTGATGAGCACCTCAACCGGTCGGCCGCTCCGCAGCGTTGCCGCAACCGGATCGAACCCACCGAGGCCCGCGTGTCACACCGAGGTTACTGCGACGTAAAGGCTCCCCGCCCGATCTGGGATTTCGCTGCGTACGCGCGATCAGCCGACCTCCCGCGGAACAGGCCGGGTCCCTGGGCCAGTAACCTCGTCAATCATCAGCGCCACCTCGACGCGCTCGGCTTTGAACGTCTGCCCTGAACAATGCAGACTTCAGATGCCGCCGAGCGAGGTCGCCGTCATCACGACACGAACGAGAGGCGAGAAGTCCAATGCCCGAGGCCACCGAAACCGCCGAGTCGACAGTTGCCGCGGGCTCGACCCCGCCGCCGGTCGTCACCGCCGGCACCGCCGAGCAGACCGGCGCCGTTCAGTTCCTTCCGCCTGCCGCCCCGACCGTGGCTGCACCAGAGACCGCGACGTTGACCTATGACGGCAAGGAGATCGAGCTCAAGGTCATCCCGGCCACCGAGGGTTCATCCGGGATCGAGATCTCCAAGCTGCTGACGACGCTCGGCGTGATCACCCTTGACCCCGGCTTCACCAACACCGGTTCGACGACCTCGAAGATCACCTACATCGACGGTGACGTCGGCATCCTGCGCTACCGCGGGTATCCGATCGAGCAGCTGGCGCAGAACTCCACCTTCCTGGAGACCAGCTACCTGCTCATCCACGGGGAACTGCCGACCTCCACCGAGCTCGACGCGTTCACCAAGCGGATCAGCCGGCACACCATGCTGCACGAGGACCTGAAGCGGTTCTTCGACGGCTTCCCCCGCGACGCGCACCCCATGCCGGTGCTGTCCAGCGCGGTGAGCGCGCTGTCGACCTTCTACCAGGACGCCCTCGACCCGTTCAATCCCGAACAGGTGGAGCTGTCCACCATCCGGCTGCTCGCCAAGCTGCCGACGATCGCGGCCTATGCCTACAAGAAGTCCGTCGGGCAGCCACTGCTCTACCCGGACAACTCGCTCGGACTGGTGGAGAACTTCCTACGGATGTCCTTCGGGTTCCCAGCTGAGCCGTACGAGGTCAATCCCAAGCTGGTCAAGGCCCTCGATCAGCTGCTGATCCTGCACGCCGACCACGAGCAGAACTGTTCGACGTCCACCGTTCGGCTCGTCGGGTCGTCCAACGCGAACCTGTTCGCGTCCGTCTCGGCCGGTATCAACGCCCTCTTCGGCCCGCTGCACGGCGGCGCCAACCAGGCGGTGCTGGAGATGCTGGAGAAGATGCGCCGCGAGGGCGGCGGCGTGGACTCCTTCGTCACGCGGGTGAAGAACAAGGAGCCGGGCGTCAAGCTGATGGGCTTCGGACACCGGGTCTACAAGAACTACGACCCGCGCGCCGCTCTGGTGAAGGCCACCGCCGACGAGGTGCTCGCCGACCTGGGTGCGAACGATGAGCTGCTCGACCTGGCCAAGCAGCTCGAGGCCGTTGCACTGTCCGACGACTACTTCATCTCCCGCAAGCTCTACCCGAACGTCGATTTCTACACCGGCCTGATCTACAAGGCGATGGGCTTCCCGGAGCGGATGTTCACCGTCCTGTTCGCCCTCGGCCGGCTGCCCGGCTGGATCGCCCAGTGGCGCGAGATGATCAACGATCCGGCGACGAAGATCGGTCGCCCGCGGCAGGTCTACACCGGCTACACCGAGCGGGATTATCAGCAGCTGACGGCGCGCTGATCGGGCGTCTCCGGTCGAGGTTTAGCGGCGCGGCGCAGCGGGCATGATCGGGGCATGACGTCACCGACCGTGCTGTGGTTCCGCCGTGACCTGCGTATCGCCGATCACCCGGCGCTGCTGCAGGCCGCTGCCGATAACACCGACGTGCTGGGCGTTTTCGTCGCCGACGACGCGGTGCTGGAGCCGTCCGGCGCGCCCCGCCGGGCGTTCCTGGCAGCCTGCCTGGCCGAGCTGTCGGACTCCATGGGCGGTCGGTTACTGGTGGTCAACGGCCGGCCGGACAAGGTGATCCCGACCCTGGCAACCGCGATCGGCGCCGGGGCGGTGCATGCCTCCGCCGACTACGGCCCCTACGGCAGGGGTCGGGACGATCGGGTCGCAGATGCGCTGCGCGCCAAGGACATCGAGTTCGTCACCACCGGCTCGCCGTACGCGGTGGCACCCGGTCGGGTGCGCAAACAGGACGGCACCCGGTACGCCGTCTTCACCCCGTACTTCCGGGGCTGGACGGACCACGGCTGGCGGGCACCGGCCGGCGGTGGGGCCGCACCGAAGATCAACTGGGTGGATCCGGCGGACGTCGGCGGCCCGACTCGCCGCGATCCGGCCGAGCTCGCGCGGGCAGTGCCGGATTCGATGCAGCTCCCCGAGCCCGGCGAGCGGGCCGCGCAGCGCGTCTGGCGGGAATTCCTCGACGGTGTTGTGGACGGCTACGACGACGACCGGGACCGGCCGGATCATGCCGGCACCAGCCGGATGTCGCCGTACTTGAAGTGGGGCTGCATCCATCCCAGGACCATGCTGGCCGATGTGGCCAACCGTCGGTCCGCCGGAGCGGCCGCTTATCGACGGGAGTTGGCGTGGCGGGAGTTCTACGCCGACGTCGTGTTCCATCTCCCCCGCTCGCTGTGGACGTCGGTCGACCCGGTCATCGACAAGATGGCCTGGGACGACGGCCAGCAGGCCGACGAGCGGTTCACTGCCTGGCAGCAGGGCAGGACCGGCTACCCCTACATCGACGCGGGCATGCGGCAACTGCTGGCCGAGGGCTGGATGCACAACCGGGTGCGCATGGGTGTCGCATCGTTCTTGGTCAAGGACCTGCACCTGCCGTGGCAATGGGGCGCGAAGTTCTTCATGGAGCACCTGGTGGACGGCGACTACGCCTCGAACAACCATGGCTGGCAATGGGTGGCCGGGTCCGGCCCGCAGGCCTCACCGTTCTTCCGGATCTTCAATCCGCTCGCCCAGGGCGAGAAGTTCGACCCGCAGGGCGATTACGTCCGGCAGTACGTCTCCGAGTTGCGTGGCATCGACGGCAAGGCGGTGCATCGCCCCTGGGAGCTGGACGATGCACCCGACGATTATCCGGCGCCGATTGTTGATCACTCCACCGAGCGGACGGAGTCGTTGCGAAGGTGGGAGAGACGGCCCAGGTGAACTGGTTGACGCAATCTCAGTGCTCTCTGCTCAGTTGACCGTGATGTGGTAGGTGATTTCCGAGGAGAAAGGCGCGCCTAGAAATCCTTCACCGTTGAACACAATAGTATGCTTGCCCTTGCGCAAAGGTGGTAACAAAGCGTAGACGCCGTCTGCGACCGCCGGCTTGTATGTTCCCTGATCAATGCCCAATAGGTTGTCATTCGGCAAATTGAATGAGAATGAGGTTCCAAAGCAACCCCGATCCTGTCCAACGCATCCACGATAGAGAGGATTCTGCGGAGAGAGTCCAGGCAATTTGACCCCGTCAACACTCGCATACGCCGCGGTAACCTCGAATCCAAATGTAACCTGCAAATCCTGCCAAATCAGCTCGGGGGTATCTAGTCCGTCATTTGGCGTGCTCACATCGAATGCATTCGCAATCGGGAAGAAGAGCGCTTTGCCGTACGGGACCGTACACTCGTCCCGAACTGCCGATCCGCCTCCAGCAGTCCCGACGAGAAAGAATACCTGGCCTGATTGACGTGTACGGCAATCAGCTCCGGTCTTGTCATTGAGCGGGCTTTTGGCAGCAGTAGTCTCCAACGCATACTTCCACCACTTCGCCGACAGCGCGCCGAGAACTGGGTTGGCCTCGAAGCCATGTGAGTGAGAAACGCCGATTGCGGCGCTCTGCGGAGCGGCGGCCGCTGCGGACTGCATGCCATGCCCAATCATTATCAGCGCGAGAACTGCGATCAGAATGCGTAGAATAACCCTCATGAGCCGGGTCCTTTCGACGATTGGATGACCGATACCACTAGGTGGGTAGCATTCAGCTAGAACGCGCGGATGAAGCCTGGGACCGAATCAATGCCGAGTCGACAGCTGCACATGACCCACGCTGTGATCAGCCCGCAAAGTATCCCGAGTCGGGACGCGGACTGAATGCAATACCAGCCTTAGCAGGAGGGTACTACCGGTTTCAACTGATTTCGGCCAGAGAGTATCGCGTTTCGCATAGTTGCGCCACAGCGGTACCACATTTATTCCGTGCTCGCTGGGATACTCAGGCTTACTAAATGTGTGGACAAATCAGCCGCGGGCGAACCACGCATTTATCGCGCTTTCCGGTGCGGGGGACCTACCTTGAAAAGCCGATCGGCCGAAGACCCCACGAAGCCTTCCCAGGTCTCGCCCGGTTCGAGCCAGCGCAGCCCGACGCCGGTGTTGAAGGCGTTGACGGCGCAGGTCATCGGTTCAATCGCGATGGCCTTGCGTTGGTCGGGCTTGCCCGGCCCCGGGAAGTTCGACGGCGAGTAAACCTGCGCCCAGCCGAAATCCGCGTCGGCCCAGACCACCAGGGCGGTCCCGTCCGGGGCGTCGAGCCGGTGCTCCACCCGGCCGTCGTTGACGGCGAAACCCGTCAAGGCGACATCCGCACTCAGCTCGGCCAGCAATGCCCCACCGCGCAGGTCGAACGGGGTGCCGTCGACCGGTTCGATCGCCTCGGGGATCAGCCGGTCGTCCACCCTCGCGTATTCGGTGCCCGACAAGGTGATGGTCAGGTCGCCGACCGGGTGCCCGCCGACCCGCAGGTACGGGTGCGCGCCGACCCCGAACGGCGCCGCCGCGTCACCGGCGTTGACCAACCGGTGGGTGACGGTCAGACCGTCATCGCCGAGCGTGTACGTGACGGAGGTGTCCAGGGTGAACGGGTACCCGTGCTGCGGATAAATGCTTGCCTGCAGGGTGAGCGACCCGGCCAGCTGCTCAGCGACGTCATAGGCGGTGTTCCGCAGCAGGCCGTGGGTGGCGTGACCGAGGGACAGGTCGGTGATGTCGAGCAGTTGCTGCTTGCCCTGGTAGGTCCATTTCGCATCCCGGATCCGGTTGGGCCACGGGACCAGGATGATGCCGCAGCCCATCGGCGGAACCCATGCGTCGTCCCAGGTTTCGGTGAAATGCACGCCGTCGACGCTGAATTCGCGGAGCACCGCTGCGACCTGGCCGACGCGCACGACGGAACCGCCCCGGCGTAGCTCGAACTGCCGTCCGGTGGCCGGGCGGCCACCAACCTGACTCATCGGGGCAATCCCGTCACCCGGGACAGCGCACGTCCGAACTGCAGCAACCGTTGCATCTGGGCCAACCCTCCGTCGGTCACGGACTTGGAGAAGCGATAGGTCTCGACATACTGCACGGTGCGGGTCTCGCCCGCCTCAGCGAGATCGGAGTTGAGTTCGGTGACCGCACGTTCCGGTGTCTGGGTGGACAGGTAGAGCATCACCGCGTGCATCGTCCGCGAACCATCCGGTTCGACCCGGAAACGATTGCGCAAGCCCTGGTCGACGATTGCCGTCAGCGGGATCGTCCGCAGCGACGAGGAGAACATCAGCCCGCCGGTCGGCTCCTCACCGGCCTCGTCGTCCCCGTGCCAGAGCACCAACCGGTGCCCGTCGGTGACGGCGACCTCCTGCCACAGCGATGGCCCCCAGTCCTGCTTCGACGCCACCTGTTCACAGGTGAACGCCAGCACGTCGTCGGTGTCCAGCACCCCGCTCAGCGCGTCCAGTGCGGCGTCGGCGTCCCGGATGTAGGCCCGCACCGCCTCGTCAAGCTGCGTGTACGGCGCCCAGTCCTGGGGGACGTGCGCGCGGGGTTGGGGCATGTACCGGGGCCTCCTCCTGGTGCGAACCTGCGGGTATGACGATGCCACGGCGGTCGACACACCTGATACCGGCGGGTGTCGACTCAGGGATCGGCCGGCACCCGCGTCCTGGTGTCGTAACGCCAGAGCGAGCGACCCAGCAACGCGGCGACGGCCGTCAGCACGATCGTCGCGATCCCGCCCGCGGTGACGGCGAACGCCGTCGAGGTGGCATCGGCGACCACGCCGTGCACCAGGTCCGCGAGCCGGGGACCGCCGGCGACCACCACGGTGAAAACACCCTGGATCCGGCCACGCATCTCATCGGTGGCTGTCACCTGCAGGATCGTCGACCGGTAGACCGCGCTGACCAGGTCGGCCCAGCCGCCGATCGCCAGGTACAGCACAGCGAGCCAGAGCACCGACGTCGTACCGAACAGGGCCATCGACACCCCCCACAGCATGATCGCGGCGACGATCGCAATGCCCTGGCGATAGATCCGGTGGATCCAGCCGCCGGTCAGCCCGCCGATCAGCGACCCGATCGCCAGTCCGGCGTTGAGCATGCCGAGGGCCAGCCCACCGCCCGGCGGTCCGCCGAACGTCTCCTGCGCCATCTGCGGGAACAACGCCCGCGGCATTCCGCAGACCATCGCGATGATGTCCACCACGAACGTCATCAGCAGCAGCGGCTTGAGCCTGAGGTAGGCGAGCCCGTCCAGCACCTTGGCCCGACCCCGGCGCTTCCCGAGCGGCGGGATCGGCGGCAGCTTCACCACCGCGTACAGAATCGCCACCAGGGTCAGCGCGTCGAGGAAGTACAGCCAGGGCAGCCCGACCAGCGGAATCAGGATCCCGACGAGCAACGGCCCGACGATGACGCCGAGACTGAACACCGTCATGCTCAGCGCATTGGCGGCCGGCACCATGTCCATCGGAACGATCCTGGGCACGATCGCGCTCCGGGTCGGCTGGTTGACAGCGAAGAAACCCTGCTGCAGCGCCAGCAGCCCGAGGACGACCCACACCGATTCGGAGCCGGACAGCGCGCCGATCCACAGCCCGATACTGGTCGCCGCAATCCCGACCGAGGTGATCATCAACAGCTTGCGCCGGTCGTAGGTATCCGCGATGGCCCCGCCCAGCAGCCCGAACACGACCAGCGGGACCAAGGCGACCAGCGACGCGAAGCCAACCCAGGCCGAGCTGCCGGTGATGTCGAAGATCTGCTGCTGCACCGCGACCGTGGTCAGCACGGCGCCGATCACCGTGGTCACCTGGCCGAGGAACAACCGTCGGTAGGCCGGGATCGCCAGCGGACGGGTGTCGGGCCCGATCCGCCGGAACCTGGACCGGTCATCAGGTGCCGGCCCGGCCGTTCCCGACTCGTCAACCGGTTCGCCCTGCGTCCCCGAATCCCACTCCCCGGAATCCGCGCTCCGCCGAGTCATCCTGCGCGCCAACGGGTTTGGTGGCCCCCGCTGGGTCGGGTGACTCACCCGGCCCGTCCCGATCGGTCGGTGTCACCGGCCCGTCATGGAGCGAGCCGCTCGATCACCCAGGAACCGGAATCCGCGGCGGCACCGGGTTGGGTGGCCCGGTAGCGCAACCGGTCATGAAGCCGGGCGTACCTGCCCTGCCAGAACTCAACGGTCTCCGGGATGATCCGCCAGCCACCCCAGAACGGCGGCAGCGGGATCGGCGCGGACTCGTCCGCGAACCGTTCCTGCGCGCTCGCCTGCAATGCCTCCAGGGTGGCCCGGTCCGGCAGCACCGACGACTGCGGGCTGGCCCACGCCCCGACCCGGGACCCGCGGGGCCGGCTGGCCCAGTACTCCTCGGCCGTCTCGTCGGAGACCCTGACAACCGGACCACGGAAGTGCACCTGCCGCTGCAGCCCGATCCATGGGAAGGTGGCGGCCGCCCGCGGATTCGCCTCCAGGTCGCGACTCTTGTCCGAGGTCAGGTTCGTGTAGAAAACCACACCGGCCTCGTCCACGCCCTTGCACAGCACGCAGCGAGTGGCAACGTCGCCGTCGGGGGAGGCCGTTGCCACCACCATGGCGTTGGGTTCCGGCAATCCGGCGTCGATTGCATCGGCCAACCAGGACCGGAATTGCGTCACCCAGTCGGGTGCCAGGTCGCCCTCGGCAAGCCCCGCCAACGAGTAGTTCTGCCGCATGGCCCTCAGGTCCGGCTGGGTGCCGGCGGTACCGCCATTGCTGACCACGTCATTTTCCCCTTACCCACTGAACACGCTGTTCGCCTCGGACGTGAATCGACAGGTCCGACCGCCGATCCGAGCACCGCGGAGTGGCCGTAGATCGGATCTAGAACGCTACGCCGGGGGTCCGACGGGCCGGACGCCCCGGGAGCAGGCCAGGAAGACAACATGGACATCTCGCCACGTTTCGGCGGTCACACCGGACCCTGCTCCTGACGAGTGACCTACAACACCATCTTGGCTATAGCTCCCGACGCCGCAGCGAGGCATTGTGAAAGCACGGTCGTCTCGCGACGGGCCGCGCTCAGTCAACATCAGCCCCGCTGCGCATCGGCACCGATGCGCTCCACCGCAGATGCCGACCCGGACCCGCTCGAACGGATCACGTTCCACCTCGTCGACGTTCGTCAGTCCGTCAGCGTCAACCCGCAGTTCGAGCCTCAACGTGGAGGAACACACATGACGACCACCCCGGCAACCAATGGCTTCGTACCCGGCCTCGAAGGTGTGGTGGCGTTCCACACCGCCATCGCCGAGCCGGACAGGGATGGCGGCTCGCTGCGGTACCGCGGCGTCGACATCGACGACCTGGTCGGCAGTGTCGGCTTCGAGGACGTCTGGGCACTGCTCGTCGATGATGAGTTCGGCGCCCAGTTGCCCGTCGACACCTCCCCGCCGGCCTTCCGGTCCGGCGACGTCCGGGTCGACGTGCAGGCCTCGCTGCCGCTGCTCGCGCCGGCCAGGGGGTTCGGCCCGCTGCTCGACATCACCGACGAGCAGGCCCGAGACCAGTTGGCGCAAACCACGTCTGCCGTTCTGTCCTACGCCGCACACTCCGCACGCGGCGACCAGCCGGCGGTACCTGCCAAGCGCATCGCACAGTGCACGACCGTCGTGGAGCGCTTCCTCACCACCTGGTTGGGCGAGCCGAGCCCGGAGCAGGTGCAGGCCATCGACGCCTACTGGGTGTCCGCCGCCGAACACGGGATGAATGCCTCCACCTTCACCGGCCGGGTGGTCGCCTCCACCGGCGCCGATGTACCCGCCTGTTTCACCGGTGCCGTCGGTTCGATGTCCGGCCCGTTGCACGGTGGTGCGCCCGCCAGGGTGCTGCCGATGGTGCAGGAAGTCGAGTCGACCGGTGACGCATTTGGGCTGGTCAACGGCATTCTCGACCGCAAGGAACGGCTGATGGGCTTCGGCCATCGGGTCTACCGGGCTGAGGACCCGAGGGCCCGCGTGCTGCGCCGCACCTGCCGGGAACTCAATGCACCGCGCTACGAGGCTGCCGCCGCCCTCGAACAGGCCGCGCTGGCGATCCTGCGCGATCGCCGTCCGGACCGGGCCATCGAGACGAACGTCGAATTCTGGGCCGCGGTCATCCTGGACTTCGCCGGCGTGCCCGCCGCGATGATGCCGGCGATGTTCACCTGTGCCCGCACTGCCGGGTGGAGCGCGCACATTCTGGAGCAGAAGCGGCTCGGCCGGATCGTCCGCCCGTCCGCCATCTACGACGGACACCCGCCGCGCAAGCCCGAGCTCGTCGACGGCTTCGGCGATCTGGCGCTCGCCGTCTGAGCTCGGCTGTCGCATCGGTCACAGAACGGACGCGTTCCGGCCGGCGAACGGCGAAGCCGACCGTCCCGGACGGCGGATACCGATTCCGGACGGTGGCAAGATTGGGCCGTCCTGGCCCATGTCGTGCCGCCGGCTGACCCAGCGGAGCACGCATGCGCGGCCACCGTCGTACCCACCAGCATTTCAAGGAGAACGCGCCGTCATGGCCGATGTCACCAGCCTGGTTCTGCCCCCCGCACTGATCCCGTCTGACGGCCGGTTCGGCTGTGGCCCGTCCAAGGTCCGCCCGGAGGCGCTCGCCGCCCTGGCCGGGTCCGGTTCGTCGGTGCTCGGCACCTCGCACCGGCAGGCGCCGGTGAAGACACTGGTCCGGCGGGTGCGGGAGGGCCTCGGCACGTTGTTCTCGTTGCCCGACGGCTATCAGGTGATTCTCGGCAACGGCGGCACCACCGCCTTCTGGGACGCCGCGGCGCTCGGTTTGGTGCGGGAGCGGTCGCAGCACCTGACATTCGGCGAGTTCTCCGCCAAGTTCGCCACCGTCACGCGTAAGGCGCCGTTCCTGGCCGATCCGCAGGTCATCGCCGCCGACCCGGGGGACGCACCCGAGGCCGCCGCGGCCGCCGACGTCGACGTCTACGCCTGGGCGCACAACGAGACCTCCACCGGGGTTGCGGTGCCCGTGCGCCGGCCGGTCGGTGCCACCGACGATCAGTTGGTGCTGGTGGATGCGACGTCGGGAGCCGGTGGGTTGCCGGTCGATCTCAGCGAGGCCGACGTCTACTACTTCGCCCCGCAGAAGGTCTTCGGGTCCGACGGCGGACTGTGGATGGCTCTGGCCTCCCCCGCCGCGCTGGCCCGGATCGCCGAGATCGACTCCACCGACCGGTGGATCCCCGAGTTCCTGTCGATTGCGACCGCGCTGGACAACACCAGCAAGGATCAGACGCTGAACACCCCTGCGGTGGCCACGCTGTTCCTGTTGGCCGATCAGCTCGATTGGCTGAACGGCAACGGCGGCCTTGACTGGGCCACCAAGCGCACTGCCGACTCGTCCGGCCGGCTCTATGACTGGGCGCTGGCCAGCGAATACGCGACGCCTTTCGTCGCCCGGCCGGAACTGCGCTCGCAGGTCGTCGGGACGATCGACTTCGCGGACTCGGTCGACGCCGCCGTGGTGGCAAAGACGTTGCGCGCCAACGGGATCGTCGACACCGAGCCGTACCGGAAGCTCGGTCGCAACCAGCTGCGGATCGGCATGTTCCCGGCCGTCGAGCCGGACGACGTCAGCGCTCTCACGCAGTGCATCGACTACGTCGTCGAGCGACTGTAGGGCGGCAGGGTTTGCGATTGACGGGGGCGGTGGCGGGCTCCTGACCGGCCATTGACGGCGATGCTGCGGATGGAGTCGTTCAGCGCAGCAAGCTCAGCCCTGCGCTCGACGTGGTGCAGGTCAGCCTCGGACCTGCCGGGCGACGGGCTGAGAACGCTCGTGCCCAACGGATGGGCGGCGCGCCTGGGCGGGTCCAACCGATCGCCGCGATAGCGTCGTCTTCAGACTTTGTGATCCGGGAGGAAACCCATGCGCGCACTGCGTGTCCTAGGCCTTGCCGAGGACGGCCACAACCTGGTGTGCGAGGACGGCACGTCGGGCGAGCTGTTCACGGTGCCATCGGATGAACGACTGCGAGCGGCCGTCCGCGGCGACCTGAGCCGCCTCGGTCAATTGCAGATCGAGCTGGAACCGCAACTCCGCCCGCGGGAGATTCAGGCCCGGATCCGCGCGGGCGCGACCATCGCCCAGGTCGCCACCGCCGCGAACACCAGCGTCGGGCGCATCGAGCGCTACGCCTACCCGGTGCTCCTTGAGCGATCGACGACGGCGGAGAAGGCCCGGCTCTCGCACCCCATCGTCGACGGCAACCCGACCCGCAAGAACCTCGAGGAACTCGTCATGGCAACCCTTGGCGAGCGCGGCCAGGACGCCTCCGTGCAGTGGGATGCCTACCGCGATGACGACGGCTGGGTGGTGGCCCTTCGCTGGCAGGCGGGCCGCAGCGAGAACAGCGCCCATTGGGAAATCCACTCCGGATCACGGACGACCACCCTGCACCCCAAGGATGACGCGGCCCGCGAGCTGATGGATCCGGCCCGGCGGCCGCTGCGCACCATTGCCGAGCCGGCAAATGCCGACACCAGTGGTGCCGACGGCGGCCGTGCGGACGCCGGTATGACCGACGTCGCGCGCCGCATCACCGAAGCCGCACAGGCAACGGCGAATCTGCAACAGGACCTGCTGTCCGGACTCGCCGCGAGCGCCGCCGACCGGGTCGTTCCGCCGGCGGCGTCGCGTCATCCGGCCGGCAGCCGGCGGGCCCTGGCCGACCGGCTCGATCAGGAGCAGATGGTCGAGCAGACAGTGCTGGACGAGCGGTCAGGCGTGCAGCCGCCCGCCCCGACAAAATCCGAGAGCGCCCGGACCGGCACCGACCACTCGTCCGGCCGTGGTCACCGCAAGGGACAGCGGCCCGTGATGCCAGGCTGGGAAGACGTCCTGCTCGGCGGCGGGCAAACCCCCAACCTGTAACCCACCCCGCCCGCGCGGATCATTGCGCGGTGCGGGTTCGGGCACCGGGGATGAAACGCTCAGAAGTCCGGCAGATGACGATTGGGCAAGATCGGACTGCTCAGCTTGCAAACGGCCCCGGTCCCGCCTTGACTCTACGAATGATCCAGGCAGGCACAGCGCCGTCCAGCATTGGCGTCCTCACCAGCGGCGGCGACGCCCCCGGGATGAACCCGGCAGTCCGGGCCGTCGTGCGGACCGCCCTTCATCACGGCATCGACGTCTACGCCATCTACGAGGGTTATCAGGGCCTGACCGAGGGCGGCGAGCTGATCCGCCGGATGGAGTCGTCGGACGTCGCCGGGATTCTGCAAAAGGGCGGCACCGCGATCGGGACGGCCAGGTCCAAGACCTTCCGGACCAGGGACGGCCGGCGCCGGGCGGCGAAGAACATGGTGGATCGCGGCATCGACTCGCTGGTGGTGATCGGCGGCGACGGCAGCCTGACCGGGGCCAACCTGTTTCGTTCCGAATGGCAGGAGCTGCTGGCCGAACTCGTCGAGTCCGGCGGACTGTCCCAGGAGGCAGCGGACGCGCACCCGTTCCTGCGGTTGGTCGGACTCGTCGGTTCCATCGACAACGACATGTCCGGCACCGATATGACGATCGGCGCCGACACCGCCCTGCACCGCATCGTCGAGGCGCTGGATGCGTTGCGCAGCACCGCATCCAGCCACCAGCGAACGTTCGTCGTCGAGGTGATGGGCCGGCACTGCGGCTATCTGGCACTGATGTCGTCGCTGGCGTCGGCGGCGAACTGGCTGATGATCCCGGAGCAGCCGCCGACCGAGGACTGGCAGCAGGAGATGTGTCAGGCGGTCAAAGCGGGCCGGGACAGCGGCCGACGGCAGAGCGTGGTCATCGTCGCCGAGGGCGCGCAGGACCTGGCCGGGAACCCGATCACCGCCCATCAGATCAAGACCCTGCTGGAGGATCAGCTGGGCGAGGACGCCCGGATCACCATCCTCGGTCACGTGCAACGCGGCGGAGCGCCCAGTGCCTTCGACCGCTACCTGAGCACGCTGCTCGGCCACGCCGCCGTCGAGCGGCTGCTCACCGACAACCCCGCCGACCCGGCCCAGTTGGTCGGCATCCGCGGCAACCGCGTCGTCAATTCCCCGCTGATGGATTGTGTCGCGCAGACTCAGGCGGTCGCGGAACGGATCAAGGACCAGGACTTCGACGGTGCGATGTTGTTGCGCGGCGGCAGCTTTCGGGAGTCCTACCAGATCCTCCGGACCATGCAGCAGGCTGCGCCGCGGCCAACCCCGGCCGGTCGGCGGCGGTTCCGGCTGGCCGTCGTGCACGGCGGCGGCCCGGCGCCTGGGATGAACAACTCCGTCCGGACCGCGGTTCGGCTCGGCCTGGACCGCGGGTACACCACGCTGGCCGTCAACAATGGTTTCCTCGGCCTGCACGACGGAGACATCCAGGAAATGGGCTGGATGGACGTCAGCGGGTGGGTCTCGGACGGCGGCGCCGAGATCGGCACCAACCGGTACGTGCCGACCGGGGCCGCGATCGCGCAGATCGCGAAACAGATTGCCGCACACCGGATCGACGGCCTGCTGATGGCGGGCGGCTGGGCGGGCTACGAGGCCGCCTACGAATTGCACCGGCACCGGCAGCAGTACTCGGCCCTGGATATCCCCATCGTCTGCATGCCGATGACGATCAACAACGATGTTCCGGGGACGGAACTGTCCATCGGCAGTGACACCGCACTGAACAGCATCGCCTCCGATGTCGACAAGATCCGGCAGTCCGCGGTGGCCTCGCGTCGGGTCTTCGTCGTCGAGGTGATGGGGCGGGACTGCGGGTACCTGGCCCTGCTCAGCGGCCTGGCGACCGGCGCCGAGCGGGTCTACCTGCCCGAGGAAGGCATCACGCTGGACGACCTGACCGCCGACGTGCATTCCCTCGCCGACGGCTTCCGGTCCGGCAAGCGACTCGGTCTGATCATCCGCAGTGAAAACGCCGACCCCGTCTACACAACCGGGTTCATCACCTCGTTGTTCGAAAAGGAGGGCGGCGACCTGTTCGACGCACGGCAGGCGATCCTCGGCCATGTCCAGGAGGGTGGCGACCCATCCCCGTTCGACCGGATCCAGGCGACCCGACTGACCGCTCGCTGCGTGGAATTCCTCTCCGAACAACTGGAATCGGGCGCGCGGGCCAGCGCAATGATCGGCTTCCAGTCCGGCCGACTGCAGTTCACCGACCTCACCTCCTACCCGACGCTGGTGGAGAAGGACGTCCAGCGTCCACTCGAGCAGCGCTGGATGGATCGGCGCGGTCTCGCCGATGTCATGCGGGGATAGCCACTCCGCCTCAACAACCATGATCCAACAACTTCAAACATGTATGACCTAGTTTCGCGTTGAAAGTTGTTGACTTCTGCGCGGTCGCTTTGGCATACTCGAAGTCGCTGACAACCCGCATGATGATGTCAACTGCCAGCCCGAACACCGCCAGCACGTCAACCGCCACAGCCGCACAGTCCCCCCAGGAGAACAGTGACGTCCACCGCCGCCCGGGCCAACAACGGCCAGGTCACCCGCACGTCCGCCCGCATGGCGGACGGCCGCGAGATCATCTACTTCGACGAGACTCCCGATGCGGAAAGGGTTTTCGTCGATCAACGGGACCTGCCGCCGGTGATCCCGGGTTCCCAGGTGCGGTATGACGCGCTCACCGGCGAGTGGGTGGGCATCGCCGGTCATCGGCAGACCAGGATCTACCACCCGCCGGCCAACGCCTGCCCGCTGTGCCCGACCACCGCCACCAACGCCAGCGAGATCCCTTCCCCGGATTACGATGTCGTGGTCTTCGAGAACCGGTTCCCGTCCTTCGCCGGTACCGGTGATGTCGCAGCCAACGGTGGATTGTTCGATACCCGGGTCGGCAACGGCCGGTGCGAGGTCGTCTGTTTCACCTCCGACCACAACGCCACCTTGTCAGCGTTGCCCACCTCGCGGATGCGGACGGTCATCGAGGCATGGGCCGATCGCACCGCCGCACTGTCGGCACAGCCCGGGGTCGAGCAGGTCTTCTGCTTCGAGAACCGCGGGGTGGAAATCGGTGTCACGCTGGCCCATCCGCACGGCCAGATCTACGGGTACCCCTTCGCCGACGCCGAAGACCGCCGCGGCCATCCGCTCCGTGCGGGCACACCGGGCGGCCAACGGCACCAACCTGTTCGCCGACCTGCTGGCCGGCGAACTCGCCGACGGCTCCCGCATCGTCGGGCAGAACGAGCACTGGGTGGCCTTCGTCCCCTTCGCGGCCCGCTGGCCCGTCGAGGTCCACTTGTACCCCCGCCGCCAGGTCCGGGACCTCACCGGACTCGACGCCGCCGAGCGGGATGCGTTGGCCGAGCTCTACCTGGAGGTCATCCGCCGGATGGAGGGCGTCTTCGACGACTCGTTGCCGGCGATCACCGGCGTCCACCAGGCCCCCGTGCACGCGGATCAGGACGACTTTCGACTGCACCTGGAGGTGTTCTCCATCCGCCGCGACGTCGGAAAGATCAAATACCTGGCCGGATCCGAGTCCGCCATGGGCGCCTTCGTGAACGACATCACCCCGGAGATCGCCGCTCAGCGACTGCGCGACGTCGAGTTGGTCGCCCGATGAAGGCGCTGATCGTCGGTGGGGCCGGGTACATCGGCTCCGTGGTCACCAGGTTGATGGTCGCGGAGGGCCATCAGGTGGTCGTCCTGGACGACTGTTCGACCGGGCATGCCGACTCCGTCCCCGACGGTGTCGAGTTGGTCAAGACCGACATCACCGATGCCGCAAGTGTGCTGAACGGAGCGGGGTTCGACGCGGTGTTGCACTTCGCGGCCAAATCGCTGGTCGGTGAATCCGTTGTCAAGCCGTCGCTCTACTGGCGGACGAACGTCTACGGCACCCGCGTGCTGCTGGACGCGATCACCGAGAACGGCGTCCCCCGACTCGTTTTCTCTTCGACAGCGGCGACCTACGGTGAGCCCGAGACGATCCCGATCACCGAGGACGCCCCGGCCCGGCCGACCAACACCTATGGCGCCACCAAACTGGCGGTGGACATGATGATCACCGGCGAGTGCGCCGCCACCGACCTGGCCGCCGTCTCACTCCGGTACTTCAACGTCGCCGGTGCGGCCTTCGGCGCCGGCGAACGGCACGGCGTCGAAACCCATCTGATTCCCATCGCGCTGGACGCGGCAGCCGGTCGGCGCGCCGCGCTGACCATCTACGGTGATGACTGGCCCACCCCGGACGGCACCCCGATCCGCGACTACGTCCACGTTGCCGACCTGGCCAGGGCGCACGTGCTGGCGCTCACCGCGGCCGAGCCAGGTGAGCACCTGATCTGCAACCTCGGCAACGGCAGCGGCTTCAGCGTCCGGGAGGTGCTGGCCACCATCGAACAGGTGACCGGACTGCCCGTCCCGGCAACCATCGGGCCGCGCCGAGCCGGCGACCCCATCCGGTTGGTCGCCTCCGCCGACCGCGCACAACAGCGACTGGGCTGGTCACCGGAGCGGACGCTCGCCGAGATGATTGCCGACGCCTGGGAGTTCTCCGGCGGCCGCGGATGAGCACCGTGACCGATTCACCCGTGCAGGGCGCCGCGGACCTGTTCCGGCGGGCCTACTCCCGGGAACCCGAAGGACTGTTTTCCGCTCCTGGCCGGGTCAATCTGATCGGCGAGCACACCGACTACACCGGCGGACTTGTGCTGCCGTTCGCGATCGATGCTCGGGCCAACCTGGCGGCCGCCCGCAACGACGACAACGTCGTCCGGGTGACCTCCGCCCAACGCCCTGGGCAGGTGACAACCGTTGCGCTGCAGGATCTCGGTCCCGAATCACCGGCGGCGGCGGAATGGTCGGGGTACCTGCTGGGTGCGGTCTGGGCGCTCCGCGAGGCGGGCCATCCGATCGGGGGTCTCGACCTGGCGCTGGACTCGCAGGTGCCGTCCGGTGCGGGACTTTCCTCATCTGCGGCCGTGGAGTGCGTGACAACGCTTGCCGCGGCCGATCTTTCGGGCGTCCAACTGACGGCGATGGAGATCGCCCGGTTCGCCCAACAGGCCGAGAACGAGTTCGTCGGAGTGCCCTGCGGACCGATGGATCAGACCGCCTCTGCCGCGTCCGAGCAGGGATCCGTGCTGCTGTTCGACACCAGAGCGCACACCGTGGAGAACATCCCGTTCGATCCCGCGACGGAGAACCTCGCGGTGCTGGTGATCGACACCAGGGTGGCGCACTCGCTGGCCGACGGCGAATACGGTCGCCGGCGGGCGTCCTGCGAGCGGGCGGCCAAGGTCCTCGGGGTCCAGTGGCTGCGCGATGTCGGCATTGACGACCTGCCGAATGCGCTGGCGCAGTTGGATTCTGACGAACTGCGGCGCCGGGTGCGGCATGTGGTGACCGAGAATGATCGGGTCAGTTCGACTGTCAGGCTGCTCCGCGACGGCCGGGTGGGTGAGATCGGCCAGCTGCTCACCGCATCCCATCGATCGCTTCGCGATGACTACGAGGTGTCATGCCCTGAACTGGATCTGGCCGTCGATGTTGCGCTCGCGGCGGGCGCGCTGGGCGCGCGGATGACCGGTGGCGGGTTCGGCGGTTCGATCATCGCGTTGCTCCCGGCCGCGTTGGTCGCCGATGCGGGCCAGGCCGTGGTGGCCGCGTTCGCCGGCGCGGGATTCACCGAGCCGGTGCCCAGACTGGTCGGACCGGCCCAGGGTGCGCGCCGGGAGTACTGAGTCTGATCTCCGGTCGGACCCGACGGAGGAGGGGTCGCCAACAGACACAGTCGGTGCGGAACTCCGCCGCTGGATATACTTCCGCGTATGCACAAAGTCCACGTCGCTAGCCGGGCGTGAATACCCCCGCCAAGGTCGGTGCGCCGTTCCCGGCACTGTCCGAGGCATCCCGGTCCGTACTGGTCGACCTGCTGGTGCACGGGCCGGCATCCCGAGCCGATCTGGCCAGGCGGGCCGGTCTGTCACCGGCCAGCCTGACGCGCATCACCCGTTCGTTCGTCGACGCCGGACTGGTCAGCGAATCGGACGCGGCATCGCCGCAGCGCACCGGCCGGCCGTCCCAGCCGATGGATGTGAACGTCGATGCCGCACACCTGGTCGGCATCAAGCTCTCCGCAGATCAATTGCATCTGGTGACCACCGATCTGCGGGCGAATCTGCTGTCCGAGCGCACTGTGCAGCTACCGAAAACCGATCCGCAGTCGGTGGTTTCCACCATTGTTGCGGCGGTCGACGAGGAGCACCGCAGCGACTCGACGATCTGCGCGGTCGGGGTCAGCCTGGCCGGGCCGGTGTCTCCGGGTTCCGAAATCGTCCACACGTCACCGTTTCTGGGCTGGTCCGAGGTACCACTCGTCGCGATGATTCGCGAGAGTACCGGCCTACCAGTGGTTGTCGAGAATGATGTCCGGGCATTGACGGCTGCAGAGCACTGGTTCGGCGCCGCCGCCGGCTGTCGCGACTTCGTCCTGGTCACCATCGGGGTCGGGGTGGCCTGCGGCATTGTGGTCGACGACCGCCTGGTGGACGGGGCGAACGGCGGCAGCGGTCAGGTCGGGCACCTGCCCGTCACCGAATGGGGTCCGCTGTGCGAACGTGGCCACCGCGGCTGCGTCCGGTCCTACCTGTCCTCCACGTCGATCGTCGGTCAGGTGTCCGCAGCCCTGGGCCGCCCCGTCGGGTATGACGAAGTCCTTCGACTCGCCGCCGACGCCCACCCCGTCGCCCGTCGGGTGGTTGATGAGGCGGGTCGCGCGTTGGGCACGCTCATCGGCACGGTCGCGGCCATCACCGCGCCGGCCAAGGTGATCGTGTCCGGCGAGGGCGTCGGGCTCGCCGCAATGGTGCTGGAAACCACCCGGGCGCAGGCCCGATCCGTGCAGCATTGGACCCTGCCGGAGGCGCCGATCGAGATAGCGCCCTTCACGTTCACCGAATGGGCAAGGGGCGCTGCCGTCATCGCGCTCCGGCAACAACTGGATGCTGCGGTGCGCCCGGACGCCTGACCGACCGTCGCAACCAGCGCTGATCACCACCGCGACCGACCACATTCCAGAACACTTGCATTGTTGCGATGACCGCGAGGAATTCTGCGAAGGCAACCAGAGCCTGCTGCCACAGGAACGGTGCATCACTGAGCAGTGAACACGCCGACACCACCGCTACCGTCGACAGTGCCGCCGGTGCCACCGGTGCTGACCTGGTCGGGATAGACCATCAGGCCGCCCCAGTCCCGGCCGGCCAGCGCGGCCGGCACCAGCATCACCGCGAAGGTGGCCGGCACGGCGAGCAGCGCGAGCAGGGGATGTTTCTTGCCCATCAGCCGCCTGTTCAGCACGAGCATGATGATCAGCACCGGTAAGAGGAAGATCGCCTGCAGCTTGAACGACAGGGCAAGGCCGAAGAAGATCGCGGCCCACCACGGTTTGTTGCGCAGCAGAAAGTACAGGCTGCCCAGGCAGGCCGCATAGATCGAGTCACACTGACCCCGCCAGGAGCTGTTCACCTGCACCGTCGGGGCATAGAGCACAACGGTGAAACACAGCAAGGGGAAGACCGGCCGACGAAAACGCTCCCGCACGATCAGCGCGGCGAACCCGGCGAGTGCCAGGTCGAACACCATCGAGATCAGCTTGATGGCAACGATCTTCGGCAGCGGCAGGTGGGTCTCAGGTGTCTCAGGTCTCGCGGATCACGGCGCATGCCCCACCCGCGAGGATGAGCGTGCCGGCAACGGGCGACTGCGCCACAAGATCGAACCCGCGGGCCGGCAGTTCGACCTGATCGGCCGCATGGTTCAGCACAAACAGCCAGCTACCGGTTGCGGACGTGCGCCGGACGACATCGATCTCGCCGGCCCGCACCGCTGGGTGCTCGATCGGCAGGACGACGGCCGGCCGGACCGCTGCCTCGCGCAGGACCCTGGACATCACCCGCCCGAACCCCGCGGCGTCCGGGTGCGTCGAGAGATACCAGGCCGCACCCCGTCCCACCCGACGGCGGGTGACGGCGGCCGCCCCCACTGTGGGTCCGTCGGCGTACCGGGCAAGGACCTCGGTTCCGTCAGTTGCGACGGTGTCCTCTGCCCAGGTTGTGCTGACTGTTCCGTCATCCCAACGGGTTGTCTCGTCGGGGCCGAGTGGATGGAACTCCTCTGTGCGCACCCCGAGCAGGTCCCGGAGCAATCCCGGATATCCGCCGGTGACGATCCGGTCGCTGGGGTCCGCGATCCCCGAGAAGTACGTCACCACCACGTGTGCCCCGGCCGCGGCGGCCGCCGCGAGGGCACTCGCCTGTTCCCCGGACATCAGCACCAGCGCCGGGACCACGATCACCCGGTAGCCGGTCAGGTCAGCGCCCAGCGGTAGGACGTCGCAGCCAGTTCCGGTGCGGGTGATCGCCCGATGTGCGGCCATCGCAACGGTGAACGGGTGCACGTCGGCGCTGGGATGGGCGTCCTGCTGGCAGGCCCAGGCGCTATCCCAATCGACGAGCACCGCGGTCGGCGCGTCCACCGCCGAACCTGCGACCTCACCCAGCCGACGCAGCAGCGCACCGAGTCCGCACACCTCGGCCCAACGGCGGCTGGCGGTCCCGGCGTGCGGCAGCATCGCCGAGTGGTACTTCTCGGCGCCGATCACCGACTGCCGAAACTGGAAGAAACAGATCGCGTCGGCGCCGCGGGCCAGATGCGCCAACGAGTTTCGCGTCATCTCCCCCGGTTGCTTGGCCCGGTTGACCCGTTGCCAGTTCACCGCGCTCGTCGAATGCTCCATCAGCCACCACGGGCGCCCACCGGCGAGCCCGCGCGTCAGATCGGCGCTGAACTCCAGGTGTAGGCGCGGGGCGGCCTCGCCCGAGCCCAACCCGATCAGGTAATGATCGTTGGAGACGACGTCCTGATGAGGTGCCCAGTCGGCGTAGTCGCAGTCCCCCGGCCCGATCTCCCCCGGCCCGGTGCCGACGAGGAAGTTGGTGGTGACCGGGATCGACGGTGTGAGTTCCCGCAACACGGCCTTTTCGGCGAGGTACTGCTCCAAGAGAGCGTCGGAACAAAAGCGCCGCCAGTCGAGCAGATGGCCGGGGTTACCGAAGGCGGTTGTCGCTGCCGGACCGGCAACCTCGTCGAAGGACGAGTAGTGCTGGCTCCAGAAGTCCGTCCCCCAGGCGGTATTGAGCTGTTCGATATCGCCATACCGCGTGCGGAGCCAGCTCCGGAAATGCTGCTGGCTGATCTCGCAGTAGCAGCTGCCGTTGTGGTTGCCGAGTTCGTTGGACACATGCCACATCACGACGGCGGGGTGGTCGCCGAACCGGGTGGCCAATTCCCTGACCAGCTCGAGGGAATGCTGACGAAAGACCGGCGAACTCGGGCACCACGTCTGCCTGCTGCCGATCTCCAGCCTGGTCCCGCGGGAATCAACCGGACGGATGTCCGGGTGGGCACGCACCAACCAGGCCGGCGGGGATGCCGTGGCCGTCGCCAGATCTACTGCGATGCCGTTGGTGTGCAACAGGTCGAGGATCCGGCGCAGCCAACCATCGTCCCAGGTTTCCGGGTCGGGGCGCAGCCGCGCCCACGCGAAGACGGCGACCGTGACGACGGTGACGCCGGCCTCGCGCATCAGGGCAACGTCCTGCGGCCAGATCTCCTCCGGCCATTGCTCGGGGTTGTAGTCCCCGCCGTAGGCAATCCCGGGAGTGGGCCAACCTGGCGGCAATTCGCTCATCACTGTGCCTTAGCTGCTTGTCGTTTCCGGCCGGATCACACCGGCCCGAACCACCAATCGGGAAATGCGGATCGGCCGCCCGCCGTGACTCCCGGCGAGGGAGATCACGGACGGACGGCCGACCTGCCGGCCCGGTCATTCAGCGTGAATGACCGGTCGGACTCGGGCGCGGCCGCCGGGCGGGCGGCCGGCCGCTGACCGATCCGCACCGTCGGGATGACCGGCGGCACGGACCGAGACTGTTACTGGAACAAGGCGTTGACCTGATCGTTGGCGTCCGTCAGCGATGAGGGATCAGCGCTGAAGTTCATCACGTTGTCCATCGCCGGCTTCATGATCTGACTGATCGCCGCGCCGTTGTCGGTCAGCGGGAACAGGAACGTGGTCTTGTCGTTGACCTGCTGGGTGAAGGCCGAGACATCGATGCCCTTGGCCTTGAATGCGGCCTCGGCTGCTTCGGTTCCGGACGGGATGGCGGGGAATACGATCGCCGGACTTGCCGACGATGTCCTGGCACGCCGGGGACGCCAGGTACTCAACCCACTTGCCGGCAGCTGCCTGGTTCTTCGAGCCGATCCAGATGGAATCGCCGAGCCCGTTGAACATGCTGGCGCGAGCTCCGCTCGGCCCGATCGGTGTCGGGGCGATGCCAACGGTCAGGCCCTTGCTTCCGGTGATCGAATTGGTGTTCCAGGAACCGTTGGTGATCATGGCGTAGTTGCCGGCACCGAACTGGTCGGTATCCGAGGCACCAACGGTCTTCTCCAGTGGCGGCATGTAACCCTTCTCGATCAACGAGCGGTACCAGGCAATCGTCTCCTGGAACTTCGGGTCGTTGTAGTTGTACTGATCGCCCCAGGTTTCCTTGTTCGTGTAGGTCCAGTCGCCGGCACTGCCGGTATACATGCTCCACTGGGTCTGGCCGTCACCGCCGCCCGAGCCGTTCAGCCCCAGGCCGTAGGTCTTCACGTTGCTCTTGTCGAATCCCGGCTGGTCGCCGTGCACGCCGTTGGCGTCGACGGTCAGCTTCGCGATCGCCTGCTCGTAGGTGCCACCGTCGGTCGGGTTCCACTCCAGCGCGCCCAACTGCTCGGCAGTCAGCCCCGCCGCGTCGGTCATCGCCTTGTTGTAGAACACGGCGATCGTGTCCCAGTCCTTGGGCAATCCGTATCGCTTGCCGTCCTGGCCGACCCACAGTTCAGCGAGACCGGGCTGGTAGATATCTGTCGGGACGTTGTCCGCTTTCACCATGTCGTCAAGGGCCAGCAACTGACCGTTCTTGACGAATTCCGGGTATTTGGACAGATGGTCGGTAAAGACATCAGGCGCGGTTCCCGCGATGAATCCCGCGGTCAGTTTGGTCCAGTAATCGTCCCAGCCCAACTGGGTGATCTTCACCGAGACGTCGGGATTCGCGGTGTGGAACGCTTCCGCGCAGGCCTGGTAGGCCGGTTGCTGATTGGCGTCCCACAGCCAGTAGGAGACCTCGCCGGTACCGCTACCTGCCGCGGCACTGCCTGCTGTGCTGCTGGAATCGTCACTGCCGCCGACACAGGCGGTGAGCACCAGGGGCAGGGCCAAGGCCAGGCCAAGAACTCCGAGCTTTCGTTTCATGACTGGTGTTGCCTTTCTTTCAGAGCTTCGTTGAGCTGAAGGTGGGTTACTTGATGCCGGAGAATTGGATGTTGTTGACGACCTTGCGGCCGAAGACACAGAACAGCGCGATGATCGGAATGGCGGCCAGCAGGGTGGCCGCCATCAGGCCGGGCCAGTCCGGTGCACCCTGTGGTGTTTGGGATCGGAAGATGCCGAGCGCAACGGTGATCACTCGGCGGTTGTCGTCGGTGGCAACCAGCAGCGGCCACAGATACTCGTTCCAAGCACCGATGTAGGTCAGGATCGCCAGCGTCGCCACCGGGGCCGTGCTCATCGGCAGGATCACCCGGAGAAAGATCCGGAAATGCCCAGCACCGTCCAGTCGCGCGGCTTCTTCGATCTCCGGACTGATGCCGAGGAAGAACTGGCGCAGGAAGAAGATCGCAAAGGGCGTCATGAAGAAGAACGGCAGGATGATGCCGGCATAGGTGTTCAGCAGGCCGAGCTGCTTCATGAAAACGAAGTTCGGCAGCATGGTGAAGATCGGCGGGATCATCAGCGCGGCAAGGAAGAGCGCGAAGACCTTGTCCCGGCCCGGCCAGCGCATCCTGGAGAAGGCGTAGGCAGCCATGGCGCTGAAGAACACCTGCCCGACCGTGATGAGCGTGGCGACGATCACCGAGTTCAGCAGGTATTGCCAGAAGTTGATGGCGGCGCCGGAACCACCCTCCGCCTGCGCCTCCTCGATGGTGGAAATGCCGAGGACCCGTTTGAATGCCCCCCAGGTGAAGTCGGCCGGCAAGAGGCTCGAGGCGTTGGCATTCAGGGACTTTCCATTGGACAGCGCCGTGCGCAACATCCAATAGAAGGGGAAGAGCGTGATGAAGATGACCAGCGCCAGGATGGTCCAGGACAGTACCCGGCCCATCGTGATCTTCTTACGTTCCTTCGGTGCGGCGACCGGCTCAGCAGGTCGTGTCGCAGTCTGTGTCATGGTGCCGCCTCCTTACGCTAGGTCCGAGTCATTGCCGCGCAGGAACCGGAACTGCAGCGCCGCAACGACAATGAGGATGAGAAACAGGATGACCGAAATCGCGCTGGCATAGCCGAAGTTGCTCTGACCGAAAGCCTGGTCGTAGATGTACAACTGGATGACGCGGGACGCGTTGCCCGGGCCACCCTTGGTGGTCACCGCGATGGTGTCGAAGATCTGGAATGAACCGACAACCGTCACGATCAGCACCAGGGTGATCACCGGCCGCAGCAGCGGCATCGTGATCTTCCAGAAAGCCTTGTTCGCAGTCGCGCCGTCAATCGACGCCGCCTCGTACAACGACTTGGGAATTGTCTGCAGCCCGGCGTAGATCAGCAATGCGGTATATCCCATGTGCCGCCAGACGTTGACCATGGCCACGGTCGGGATGACCAGGTTCGGGTTACCGAACCATGATTGACCCGGCAGCCCAATGGCCTCCAACGCCTGGTTGACGATGCCGAGTTGAGCGTCCAGCATCCAGAACCAGACCAACGCGACGACGACGTTGGCGATGAAATAGGGCAGCAGGATGATGCCCTTGGTCAAGGTACGCTTGACGACCCGATCCATCAGCAATGCCAAACCAATGGCCACGATCGTCTGCACGATGATGTTGATGACTACGTAATATGCGGTGACCTTCAGCGAATTCCAGAAGATCGGATCCTGGAAGAGCTTGGTGTAGTTGTTGACGCCAATGAACTTCGCGGCGCTGAGCAGGTTGTAGTTCGTCAAGCTCAGGTAGAAGCCACGAATGGCCGGGAATGCGTAAAAGATGATGAAGCCGATACTCGCCGGCAGGATGAAGACCAACGCCATCTTGAGGTCATTGGGACCGCCCCCGCTCCGGCCGCCCTTGAGGCCGCCGCGCGAGAATCCCTTCCACTTCTTGGTCGGGGATTCCATTTCGAGCAGTTCTGCCGCTTCGGGCGTGGCCGTCATGGCAGCCGTCCCGGTGGTCGTTGGCTGATGGTCACAGTGCTCACTCCTCATCGGGGCGCGGTTGACTTCGGATGCCGGGATACGGCGTGTTCGGACAGGTGTGTTCGGACAGGTCCACCCGGCAAGGGGGCTGGTCCATGCGGCTGCTTCCTAGCCGCCCTGTTCGTCGTCAGTGAGGCAGCGGCGAATCAGGCAGTGCGGTGATGCGGATCAGGTGCAGAGACTCCGGGAACATGGCCGGGATCTGTACCCCGACGCCGGCGAGCAGCCGGCCCGACATCGTTACCCCGCCGTCCCACCAGCCCGGGAACTGGTTCGCCCCCGGGAATCTGTCGGCGGGCGGCAGCGGGGTGATGCGATAACGACGATCGGGTTCCAGGCCCGGCAGTCGCACCCGGCCGGGCGGCCAGGTGGTGGAACGGTCGACCGCCTCGATGCCGAAAATTGCCTCGCGGCGATCCTGCGCGACGACGCCGTGCACCCAGATCGCCGGGTCCGGATGGTCGGCGACCACCACGTCGCCGTTGTGCAGCAGGTCGCGATGCTGCCGGTACAGGCTGACCCACTCCCGCAACCGTTCGAGTTCGTCCTGGGATGCCTTGGTCAGGTCCCATTCGATACCCATGTGACCCCAGAACGCCGTGCCCGCACGGAAATCCAGGTGATGCATCCGCTTTGTCGTGTGTGCCTCGTGAGCGCCGACGTGGCTGCCGATCAGTTCCGGGGGAAGTAGCAGTTGGGTGTAGCGCTGGATCTGCTGGCGCTCCAGTGCGTCGATGCAATCACTGGCCCACACCCGGTCCGTACGTTCCAGGATGCCGAGGTCGATGCGTCCGCCGCCGCCGGCGCAGGACTCGATCTCCAGGTCCGGGTGCCGCTCACGCAGCTCGTCGAGCAGCCGGTACAGCGCCCTGGTGTGGGCATGTACTCCGGGATGTCCGTGCGCACCGTGACCGGCTTCGACCACCATCCGGTTGTGGTCCCACTTCAGGTAGGCGATGTCGTAGCGGTCCAGGATGTCGTGGATCCGGGTCGCGATGTAGTTGTACGCACCTGGTTGGCCCAGGTCGAGGACGTACTGGTTCCGGGTGGGAATTCCCGCCCGTTCCCCGGCGCGGAATATCCACTCCGGATGGGCTCTGGCGAGATCGGAGTCGAGGTTGATCATCTCGGGTTCGAACCACAGGCCGAAGTCCATCCCGAGAGCTCGCACCTTGCCGATGAGCGGTTCGAGTCCATCGGGCCACACCGTCTCGTCGACATACCAGTCGCCAAGGCCTGCGGTGTCGTTGCGGCGGTGCCGGAACCACCCGTCATCCAGCACGAACCGTTCGGCGCCAACGGCTGCGCCGGCCTCGGCGAGCGCAATCAGTCGGTCCAGGTCCTGATCGAAATACACTGCCTCCCAGGTATTGATGACCACCGGGCGCGGTGATTGTCGGGTGGCAGTCGCGGGCCCGGAGGTACCCGTGGAAGCGCTGCGCCAGCTGGTTGAACCCGTCCCCATACGACGCGTAAAGCCAAGGTCCGGAATAACTCTCGCCCGGTGCGAGGCGAATCTCGCCGGACAGCAACAACTCTCCGCCGCCCAGGTGGCGAAGGCCGTTGTACGCGCGTTCGGCATAGGCCAGTTGGTTGCCCGACCAGCCGACATGCAGACCCCAGACCTCACCGGCGCCGAACCCGAAACCCGGCACGCCCGCGGCCAGCAGATATGAGGCGTCCAGCCCTGGCTTACCCTTGCGGGACTCCCGGACCAGCGAGCCGACCCGGAACGGCCCGCGTTGCGGAACCCGTTCGCGCGCATGGCGTCCGGTGAGATCGAAGAGCTCGTCGGCCTCGCTCGGAACGGGCAGCGCCAGGGTCAGCGAGGAGAGGTCGAAGCCCGAGGAGGTGTCAATGTTCGTCAGCGTGGCCCGCACGCTGAGCAGGCCGGTCGGTGCCAGGGCAACCTCGATCGACAATCCCAGGCCCGCGACCTCGTCAACGGCCCGGTAGATCCGGCCGTCGGCAACCGTCCGGTTCACTGGAATTGCAGCTTCGTCGACCACAACGAACAGCGCAGAGAAGTCGGCACCCGCCCTGCTCCCGATCAACCCAGGGGTACCAACCCAGCCCTCGGCGGGGGTCGGCAGGATGCTGGTTCGTTCCGGCACATCGATGACGCTGTCACCTGCCGGCGCCTTCCATGCTCGGCCCAGCTCGGTCAGCTCGGCGTCCGACAACTTGCCGACATCGCGCCCCCAATGGAGCACCGCCGGGAGGCCGGCATCACGACTGTCCAGGACAACGCTGACACCGCCAGCCTGAAGGTGCGTCAGGGAGCCCAGGTGGGCTGAAGTAGTCAACGCCTGTCTCCTCGGTGAGCCGGCTCATAGTTGCAGTGCGGTAATAACAGGAGCAAACCATGTCGACAGGACGGCGTCAACCCCCGAATCCGGATCGTGATGTGACCTGATCGAGTGACGCGGACCACCAAAGAGCGCGCATTTCATTCATTGACTGAACGAAGATCCCACTCGGGTGTGGTCGAACCAGCCGCCCATCGCCTGCTGGCAGGGTGCCGGGCCGACGCTGGCAGCGATGCGGCTCCATATCTTGACAGGTGAAATAAACCGTCGCTAGATTGCCACCATGACAGCAAAGGCGGCCTTCGGTTCGCCGGCAATCCCGCCGTCAACCCGGCGTCGCCGGCACGGCTGACGCCAGTTCTGGCCGACTTTCTCGGGCCCCTGCCAGCACCGAGGGCCCTTGCTGAGGTCGATCCGTCATGACCGCTCCCCCAGCATTGTTTTTCCCGTGAAGATACTTCCCACCAACGCCGGAGCGGCCATGCTGCGAGCTGAAGTTCCTCGACCACCAGGCGACAACGAGCAGCACATCCCCCGCCCGACCGACCCCAGGACGAACATGACCTCCTACGCGCCATCCCGGCAACTGCCGGATTCGTCAACCGCCGGCACAGTGACGGCCACGGCACCCCGGCCCGCGTTGCACCATTTCCGGGCCGCAGGAGTGAGCCTTGTGCTGGACGCGCGCGGCCCCCGACTGCCGCGGATCGTGCACTGGGGGTCCGACCTGGGTGACCTGGACGGCGCGTTGCTCAGTGACCTTGCGTTGGCCGACGTCCAGGCGGTTGTCTCCAACGTTCCCGACGACCCCATCGCCCCCGGCATCCTCACCGAGCACGCCACCGGCTGGTCCGGCCTGCCGGGGTTGCTCGGGCACCGCGGCGGCCGTGCTTGGTCGACCCTGTTCACGGTCACGGACGTCAGCGTCGATGTCGACCCGGACGGTACCCAACGGCTGGTGGCCAGCGGGCGGGACGAGGCTGCCCTGCTTGCCGTCACCCTCACGATCGAGCTGTCGATACAAGGCGTACTGCGCACCCAGGCTCGGTTGACCGACTTGGCAACCGGTCGCGGGCTGACCGAGATGCCCTACACCCTGGATGGTCTGACGTTGTCGCTGGCTGTTCCACGCCGGGCGGCCGAACTGCTGGACTTCGCCGGACGGCACCTGCGGGAGCGGGCGCCGCAACGCCGACCCTTCGATGTCGGCGCCCGCGTACGGGACAACCGACGCGGCCGAACCGGCGCCGACGCCACCACTCTGGTCGTCGCCGGCACCCCGGGTTTCGACTTCGCCAGCGGCGAGGTCTGGGCCATTCACACCGCTTGGAGCGGCAATCACCGGACGATCGCCGAGCGCACCCCCAACGGGCACGCCGTGCTGAGCGGCGGCGAACTGCTGCTGCCCGGCGAGATCGTCCTCGCCGCAGGCGGTTCGTACACGACACCGTGGATCTACGGCAGCTACGGGGTCGGCCTGGATGCCATGTCCGGTCGGTTCCACGAGCAATTGCGCGCCCGGCCAACGCATCCCTCCTCGCCTCGGCCGATCATCCTGAATACCTGGGAGTCCGTGTACTTCGACCTCGACCTTGATCGGCTGATCGCCCTCGCCGAACGGGCCGCTGAGGTCGGCGCGGAACGGTACGTCCTTGACGACGGATGGTTCGTCGGCCGCCGGTCCGACAACGCCGGGCTGGGCGACTGGCAGGTTGATCCGGAGACATGGCCGCTGGGCCTGCACCCGCTGGTCGATCGCGTCACCGAGCTCGGCATGGAGTTCGGGCTCTGGGTGGAACCTGAAATGATCAATCTGGACTCGAACCTCGCGCGGGCACATCCAGACTGGGTGATGTCGACCGGCGACCGACTGCCGATCCCGTCCCGCCGCCAGCAGGTGCTCGACCTTGGAAAGCCGGCGGCGTACGAGTACATCCTGGCGAGCCTGGACGCATTGCTCACCGAATATCGGATCGGTTACCTGAAGTGGGACCACAACAGGGATCTCATCGATGCCGGGCACTCCCCTGCCGGTCGGGCCGGAGTTCACGACCAGACGGTTGCCATCTACGCATTGCTGGACGAACTCCACCGACGGCACCCCGACGTCGAAATCGAGTCCTGCTCGTCCGGCGGCGCAAGGGTCGACCTGGAAGTACTTCAACACACCGACCGGATCTGGACCAGCGACTGCATCGACGCGCTCGAGCGGCAGACCATCCAGCGATACACCGGTCTGCTGATCCCCCCGGAGTTGCTGGGCGCTCATGTCGGCTCCGATCACTCGCACAGCACCGGACGCCGACACGACCTGTCGTTCCGGGCCGGGATCGCATTCTTCGGCCACCTGGGCATGGAGCTCGATCTGACGACCGTCACGCCGGCGGAACTGGCCGAACTGAGCGAATGGGTCCAGCTGCACAAGCGTTTTCGGCCGCTCCTGCACGGTGGGACGGTCATTCGGCTGGACGATGCAGACCCCGCACTGCTGACCCACGGCGTCGTCGCCGCCGACCGCCGCGAGGCGATCTTCAGTGTGGCAACCCTCCGCACGTCTGACAGCGCGCCGACCGGGCGCCTTGTCCTGCGCGGGTTGGATGATACTGCGACGTATCAGGTTTCGCTGCTAGCACCGGGACATGTGGTCCGGGGCAACAATGCTCAGCTCCCGCCGTGGATCACGGCTGGTGTGCAGCTGACCGGGTCGGCCCTGACCTATGCCGGACTGCAGCTGCCCGACCTCTTTCCGGAACAGCTACTGCTGCTGCATGTTCTGGCGATCGACAGGTAAACGAGAGACCTGCAGCCGCCACCTCACAAAGGATTCCCCATGACCCAGGTTCTTCGCGACCAACAGGTTCGGCTGCCCCTGCTGACCGGTGAGCGATGGTGGGGCGGCGCCGTCGCCGACGGCCAGGCCATGCCGTTCGGCGCCGACGATTCCCATCATCGTAACCTCGCGGTGACTGCGGGCATTCTGAACACCGGCGAGGTCGGTGGAGATGGTCCGCCGCGGGAGAATTACGGTGGCGGGAACCAGTCCGCACCGCTGCTGCTGTCGAATCAGGGCCGATTCGTGTTTTCCGAGCAGGCCTTCGACTTCCGTTTCAACCAAGGCATGCTCGAAGTCACGGGGCAGGACCTGAGCCACGGCCGGGCCGGCGACAGCCTGCGCGATGCCTTTCGGACCGCCGCCACCGCCTTCTTTCCGGCAGTGGGCAAGACCCCTGCCGCCCAATTATTCCAGGCACCGCAGTACAACACCTGGATCGAGATGCCCTACCGGCCAACCCAATCCGGTGTGCTGGCCTACGCACGCGGGCTGCTCGCGGCCGGCTTGCCGCCCGGGGTGTTGATGATCGACGACCGGTGGTCGCCGGCCTATGGCACCTGGACCTTCGACCCGGTCAGTTTTCCGCGGCCGACGGACATGGTGCGGCAACTGCACGAACTGGGCTTTTCGGTGATGCTCTGGCTGGTGCCGTTCATCAGCCCGGACACGGCGGTCTTCCGTGACCTGCAGGATCGGGGATTGTTGGTGCGCGACGATCATGGTCGGTCGGCCATCCGGCGGTGGTGGAACGGCTACAGCGCGGTTCTCGACGCAACCAATCCGGGCGCGGTGTCCTGGCTGCACGGGCAACTCGACGCCCTGGCCACCGAGCACGGCGTTGACGGCTTCAAGTTCGACGGTGGCGATCTGTGGAGCTACCGCGGTTCCGACATCACCTTCACCGCAACCGATCCGGTGGGTCAGTGCGAAGCGTGGGCCAAAGCGGGGGTGAAGTACCCGTTCAACGAATACCGTGCTTGCTGGAAGATGGGCGGACAGCCGTTGGCGCAACGTCTGCACGATAAGCCGCCAACCTGGGGAGCCGGTGGATTGGCGTCACTGATCCCGGATTCGATCGCGCAGGGCTTGATCGGACATCCCTTTGTCTGTCCGGACATGATCGGCGGCGGCGAACTGACCGTCTTCGAGCAGGTCGGGGTCGACGCCGAATTGTTCGTCAGATATGCGCAGTGCGCCGCGTTGTTCCCGATGATGCAATTCTCCGTCTCGCCTGGCCGGGTGCTCGATGCAGAGCACCTGGCGGCCGTCGTGGCAGCGGTTGGGCTGCACCAACAGCTGGTCCCGGACATTCTGCGTCTGGTCGAGCACGCGGGCCGCACCGGCGAACCGATTCTGCGACCGTTGGCTTTTCATCATCCCGGTTTCGATGACGTCACCGACCAGTTCCTGCTGGGGGAGGACATCCTGGCCGCGCCGGTGTTGGAGCGCGGGGCGACGCGCCGGAGGGTGGTGCTACCGCCGGGAGACTGGCAGGCGTCGGACGGAACCCGCTACCTGGGCCCGGCGGTGATCGAATTGCCGACTACCCTGACGTCAATTCCGTGGTTCCGTCGGGTCCGGGAGGCGGCCAGTCAACTGCGTTGAAGGCAGCACGCAGCCGGTCGCCGCGGGTCGGGTTGAGCGCGCCCACCCAGGAGATGCGACCGAGCAGGTGCGCTCGGAAGTCGTTGTGTCCCTGTCTGTTTGCCGCCTCCGGGCCGTTTTGTAGGCAGTCGTGCAGGATTGCCTTCAGCAGGTCGAACTCGCCGCGGCGAACGTTGGTGGTCTGATTGACAACGATCCCGGTGACCAGCTGCCGTTGGTCGCTTCGTTGCCGGCGGGTCTTCGCCGGATTCAACCGGAAGCCGGCGTGCCGGACGATCGCATCGACGCCGCGCACCAAAGATCCGGACCGCGCCGCCAACTCCGGACCACCGGAAAAGGTCAGATCGTCGGCATAGCGGGTGTAGCGGGCACCGGCAACCAGTGCATAGGCGGCCAGCCGGCGATCCAGGGAGTAGGCAACCAGATTGGCCAGTTGCGGCGACGTCGGCGCACCCTGCGGCAGGTGCGGCGCGGACAGCCGGCGCCGCAGCCGGAAATCCCGCGCAGCATCGCGGCCGGCCGGCATCGCGTTCAGCGCGGCCACCGGCGATGCATGGGTGGTGAGGCCGGTCAGCAGGTGGGCAACCGGTTCCGGGTAGCCGGCGGCGCGCAGCACCCCCCAGATTCGACCGGCCGTGATGGCGGCGAAGAAATGCTCCAGATCCAGGCCGATCACGATGGTCGAACCGACGTGCTCTGCGGCACCGGTGATCGCGGATCGCCCGGCGACGAACCCATGGGCGGCGGGATGCACCGGGATCGGAGCAGAGCAGTTCATCCAGCACCGTGCGCTGCAGCTGGGCCAGCCGCGGCTTCGGCGCCTCCAGCAGCCGGGCACCGGACGGCCGTGGCAGCCAGCGGTAACGGTAATTCGAGGATCCGCGGCGACCGCGCCCGGCGTGCTCGCAGCCGGGTGTCCGCGAGCGCGTCGAGCTCGTCGACGGACAAACCAAGGCGTTCGGCGAGGTCACCGACGTGGTCGATCACCGGAACCGGGAATGGTCGGCTGACCATCGCCGTCGGACTGCTCGGCCGGACAACCGGCCTCGGCAGCGGCACGGTCGCCCGGTCGGGCCTTGCGCAGCGCCGCGCTGGCCAGCACGAACGCAGCGAGCTCACGGGGCCGATCGGCCGGTGGCCGTTGATAGGCGGTGACCACCTCGCTGACCAGGGCCATCAACCAGGAGTGGCTCCGACCGATGACCCGGCGGCAGCGGGCCAGCAGCCCTGCCAACTCCCACGGTCCGGCCAGCATCGCGTCTGCCAGTGCGACCGAGAGCCGTTCGTCCGCTCTCACCGGTCCGGCCTCGGCATGGCCGGTTCGGGGACTCGACCGCGGCGAAGGCTGATAGCGGCTGCCGGTCAGGCGATGGTGGTGATAGCGACGGTGGTCGGCGACCTGTCCCTGCTGGGCGGGCACGCTCTCGCGCGGAGCGCGGCGATGTGCCTGCACGATGGTGCTCAACTTCAGTGTTCCCGCCCCGGGGGTACCCCGGAGCGACCGGGCCGTCACCGGCCGGCATTCTCGCCGCCACCGCCGCATCTAACGAGTCTGTCATGACGATCGGACAGAGCCTGATTTGCAACCGCGCCCGACGACTTCGTCGCGGGCGACGTGGTGGTCAGCTGATCGCGTCCAGGATCTCCTGCAGGACATCCCGATGATGCGGCCGATCGACGAACTCGGCGAACCACGCGGCGCTGTCGCTGCGGTCGGGAGACCGGACGTTCGGCTCCAGCCAGTCGCGGCAGGCGATCTCGCCGATGTGGCCCAGCTGGGCGATCAGCATCGAGAAGTGACCCGGTCCGATCGACCCGGCCGGGACCGCCGTTGCTGCCAGGTAGGACTGGTAGAGGGCCCGCGCCCGGACGGGGTCGCCGGCACCGAACTCGAACAGCACGCAGCCCAATTCCTGGCTGGGATCGGCCAGACCGCAGTTCTCCCAGTCGATGATGCAGATGCCGCCGGTCGGGGTCGGCAACAGGTTGTCGGCCCACAGGTCGCGGTGACAGACCTGCAGCGGACCGGGCGGCTCGATCCACTCCTCCAGGGCCACCAGTTCATCCCGGACATCGGCCAGTCGGTCGACGAACGGCGCGCCGGCGGCCGCAGCGCGGCGATCAGGTCATCCCAGCGGGCGGCACCGACGGGTTCGGAGTACCACGGATCGAGTGGATCGCCGTCCGTGCTGTGCACCCGGTGCACCGCTGCGACCGCCGCGCCGACCGCGGCCGGATCAAGGGTGATATCGGGCGGCAGCAGGTCAACCCATTCATAGACCCGGACCTGGTCTGAGCCCGACGTCGGCCAGCACCCGAGCGCCGGGTGCAAGGACGATGCCGGGGGTCGGTACCCCGGAACCCTTGGCCGCCTACTGAAAGGTGGCCGCCTGCGCGACGTCCGCCTCATCGGTGCGGCGGAACGGCTCCTTGACGGCCCACCGGCCGCCATCGGTGTCCAGCCGCCAGACCACACCCTGCTTGCCCTTCGCGACCGGCTCCTCGGACAGGATCGGGTGCGGCCCGAGGTCGAACAGTCGCGCAATCTGTGCGGCCGCCGCGCCGTCGAGCATCTCCGGATGGTAGCGACCAACGAATGATTCACGCCGTCACCGCGCTCCGCGCGACAGAGTCGTCACCGCGCTCCGCGCGACAGAGTCACAGTGTGACGGGAAAGAAACCCGATCGAGTCTGTCGGTGGGCCGACGTAGCCTTGCCACGCCATGACGACCAGTACCGCGGCCAGCAGCACCGCAACAGCAACCGAACCCGAACCCGGCGTCGACACCGACGGCGGGCGTACCCGCGCACGCTCCATCCATCCGGACGCTCCGGCGACTGCTGCCGTTCGCCCGGCCGGCCCTGCCTGCGCTGATCGGCAGTGCCGTGACCGCGACCGTTGCCATGATGTGCGGGCTGGTCTTTCCGCTGGTGATCCAGCTGGTCATCGACGGACCCGTCGCGGAGCAGGACATCTCGGCGCTCTGGCCGCTGGCCGGGCTGCTGCTGGCGCTCGGGGTTCTCGAGGCGGCGCTGTTCTGGGTGCGGCGGATGCTGGCCGCCCGGCCGACGATGCGGGTCGAGGCCACCATGCGGGCGGCGATCTACGACCACCTGCAGAAGCTGCCGGTGGCCTTTCACGACCGTTGGCCCGCCGGGCAGCTGATGTCCCGCGCGGTGTCCGACCTGGCGACGATCCGCCGCTTCCTCGCGTTCGGCGCTGGTGTTCCTGATCGTCAACCTGACCACCTTCGTCGTCGGGGTCGTCATCCTGCTCAGCGCTGTCCTGGCAGCTGGGGCTGATCATCGCGGCGCTGGCCATCCCGCTGGTGGCGCTGTGCTACCTGTACGAGGGGAAGTACCAGGCGCTGGCCCGTCGCTCGCAGGATCAGGTGGGCGATCTCGCGACCATGGTCGAGGAATCGGTGCTCGGCATCAGGATCCTCAAGGCCTTCGGCCGCAGCGGGCACCTGAGCCGGCGCTTCCTGGCGCAGGCACGCGAACTCCGCGCCACCGAGATCGGCAAGGCCAGAGTGCTCTCCAAACTCTGGGCGGTGATCATTGCGATGCCCGAGATCGCCTTCGGGCTCACCCTTTTCCTCGGCCTGCAGCAGGTCGCCGACGGCGACCTGTCCGCCGGCGCGCTGGTTGCCTTCTTCGGTGTGGCACTCGGCCTGCGCTGGCCGATCGACTCCATCGGCTGGCTGCTGGCGATGTCCAATGACGCGGCCAGCGCCACCCAGCGCTACTTCGAGGTGATGGACGCCCCGCTGACCGTCACCTCGCCGCAGCAGCCGCGAGCCGATCCGGACGCCCGACCCGCGGCCGGCTGCAGTTCTCCGGCGTCCGGTTCAGGTTCGCCGACACGCCGGCCACCACGACCGACCTGCTGCGCGGTATCGACCTCGAGATCCAGCCCGGTGAAACCATGGCGCTGGTCGGCGCGACCGGATCCGGCAAGACCACGCTGACCAGCCTGATCAACCGGCTCTACGACGTCACCGGCGGCTCGATCAGGCTGGACGGCGTCGATATCCGCGACCTCGACCTCGCCGACCTGCGCGGGCAGATCGCGGTGGCCTTCGAGGAGCCGACGTTGTTCTCCGCGTCGGTTCGGGAGAATGTCCTGCTCGGTCGACCGGACGGCACCGACGACGAGGTCATCCGGGCGCTGCAGGTGGCGCAGGCCGACTTCGTCCTGGACCTGCCCTGGGGTCTTGACACCCGGATCGGCGAGCAGGGTCTTTCGCTGTCCGGCGGTCAGCGACAACGGCTGGCCCTGGCCCGGGCCGTCGTCGGCCGCCCGGCGGTGCTGGTGCTGGACGACCCGCTGTCGGCGCTGGACATCCACACCGAGGCGCAGGTGGAGCGGGCGCTGCGATCGGTGCTGGCCGGCACCACCGCGCTGGTCATCGCGCACCGGGCGTCGACCGTGCAGCTCGCCGACCGGGTCGCGCTGCTGGTCGACGGCCGGGTCACCGCCGTCGGCACCCATTCCGAACTGATGGCGACCGAGCCCGGCTATCAGGACCTGCTGGCCAGTCGGGACGACGTGTCCGACGCGAATGAGGGGGTGACCGCGTGACGGCATCCGGGACAACGACACCCGTCATTCTCGACCCCGAGGCCGACGACGCCTGGCGCGGGGTCACCGCCGAGGACACCGAGGACATCTCGACCGCGGTCGGCATCAAGCTGCAGGCCCGGTCCCGGCGACTGCTCGGCTCGCTGATCCGCCCGCACCGCTGGTGGGCCCTGCTGGCATCGGCCGTTGTCGTGATCAGCGAACTCGCCTACCTGGTCGGGCCGCTCGCGGTCGCCTACGGCATCGACACCGCGGTCCCCGCGCTGATCGCCGGCGACAACGGTCCGCTGGTCTACGCCACGCTCGCCTACCTGGCTGCCGGCCTGGTCAACGCACTGGGCAAGGCGGTCTTCGTCCGGCTCGCGGCCAAGGTTGCGCAGGCGGTGCTGCTGGATCTGCGCGGGCGGGTCTTCACCCACTCGCAGGCGTTGAGCCTGTCGTTCCACGAGAAGTACACGTCCGGCCGGGTCATCTCCCGGATGACCAGCGACCTCGACACCCTCGGCGATCTCGCGCAGGAGGGTCTGGAGGGGCTGATCTCCGGCCTGCTGTCCGTCGTCGCGATCAGCATCACGCTGCTCGTCCTCGATCTGCAGCTCGGACTGATCGCGCTGGCCGCGTTCATCCCGATCATGCTGGCGACCAGGTGGTTCCAGCACCGGTCACGGCACATCTACCGGCGCACCCGATCGGCGATCGCCTCGGTCATCGTGCAGTTCACCGAGACGATGAACGGCCTGCGGGCCGTGCTGTCGTTCCGCCGCGAATCACGGAACCGGGACATCTTCGGTGCCTTCAACGACGAGAACGCCCGCGCCAACGGCGACGGCATGGTGGCGCTGGCGATCTACACGCCGACGGTCCGGCTGATCGGCAACCTCAGCCTGGTCGCCACCATGGTCGTCGGCGCCATCCAGGCGATCAACGGCAACCTGGAAATCGGCGTGCTCACCGCCTTCCTGCTCTACGTCCGCCGGATGTACGACCCACTCGACGAACTGGCGATGTTCTACAACACCTACCAATCGGCGGCGGCCGCGCTGGAGAAGCTGTCCGGGTTGCTGGAGGAGATCCCGGGCGTCCCGGAACCCGTCGACCCGGTACCGCTCGCCGGTGGCGATGTCGATCACGGCGGCATACCGGCGATGTCCGGTTCGACGGCGTCACGTTCTCCTACCACCCGGATGTGCCGGTGCTGCCGGCGCTGGATCTGCACATCCCGGCCGGTCAGACCGTCGCGGTGGTCGGTGCGACCGGCGCCGGCAAGTCGACCCTGGCGAAGCTGCTGGCCAGGTTCTACGACCCGACCGCCGGCCGGGTGCTGCTGGACGGCACCGACGTGTCGACGGTCAGCACGGCCGACCTGCGGCGCGGCGTCGTGATGGTGACCCAGGAATCGTTCCTGTTCTCCGGCACCGTCGCGGACAACATCGCGCTCGGGCGGCCGTCGGCGACCCGGGACGAGATCGAGGACGCCGCGGATGCGATCGGGGCCGGCGTCTTCATCCGCGCGCTGCCCGAGGGCTTCGACACCGACGTCCGCAAGCGGGGTGGCCGGCTGTCCGCCGGGCAGCGGCAACTGGTGGCGTTCGCGCGGGCGTTCCTGGCCGATCCGGCCGTGCTGATCCTTGACGAGGCAACGGCCTCGCTGGACATCCCGGCCGAGCGGGCCGTCCAGCGGGCGCTGCTGACGGTGCTCAGCGGGCGGACCGCGGTGATCATCGCGCACCGGCTGTCGACCGTGGCGATCGCGGACCGGGTGCTGGTGATGGAGCGGGGCCGGATCGTCGAGGACGGCGCGCCGGCGACCTGATCGGCGGGTCCGGCGCCTACGCGTCGCTGCACGCGGCCTGGCGGGAATCGCTGGTCTGAGCCGGTGCCGAGTCGGGTTCCGGGCTTGAGTTCCTGACTGGGGTGCTTCGCGGCAGTCTCAGGCGGACGGGAACGGCAGCATCAGGATCGCCGAGACCCAGCCGATGACGATGCCGGCCGCTGCCCCGGCGGCGACCCAGCTGAGCACCGGCAGCCCCCTGGACAGCCAGATCGCCGGCGCCAACCCGGCGGCAACCAGCAGGTTGACCAGGACGGCGATCACCGGGCGGTCGGCCAATCCGGCGGACAGCACCCACACGGCAACACCGACGATGAGCGCCGAAAACACCGCCAGCGCAATGCCTGTCGCCCAGGGCGTCGGTTCCTGACCGGCCCGCCACTCCTGCACCCACAGCCAGTCCTCCCGCTCGGCGGTGTTCAGCGGGCAGATCGCCGTCGGGATCAGGAGCTTCCGCACGGTCCATCGGCGCGCTGGCCGCGCCGGGTCCGGGTCGGTCGGATGACTCGCCGATCTGCCTGCATCGGGGTGCGTGTTGCCGACGATCCGTCAGATGATTCGACCGCCGCCTGGTATTTCGAAGTCGGCCGGCCCGGAAACTACCGGGACGAGATAAACGACGTTGCGCCGGCCGGTGTCGCTTCCGGCGTCTGCCGCCCGCCGCCGACCGTGGCCGTGGGCATCTCCGACGTCAGCAGGATCGCCGACGTCCACCGGATCGCCGGAATCCGCGGGAGGCCTGCCTGCGTCGTCAGCCATCGAAACCGTCCGGCCAGCCAAGGGGTGCACGCACGGGATCAGTGTGCCGCAAGGCGCGGCGGAATGGCGCCGCGCCGGCGAGCATTCACCCCGGGAGCGCGGCGAAGGCGATGGCCGCGGCGGTGGCGACGTTGAGTGAATCAACGCCGTCAGCCATCGGTATTCGCACCCGAACGTCCGCCGCCTGCAGCGCCTCCGGCGTCAGGCCGGGTCCCTCGGCGCCGACCAGCATGGCGACCTTCCCCGTCAGGTCCGCCGCACGGATCGGCACTTCGCCGCCGGGTGTCAGTGCGACAATTCGAAACCCGTTGTGCCGCAACAACGAAATACCCTCGTGCGAGCCAGTCAACGGGTGCGAAAGGCACAGCCAGCACCGTTCCCATTGACACTCGGACGCTCCGCCGATACAGCGGGTCGGAACAGCCGGCGGCCAGCAACACGGCGCCGACACCGAGCGCGGCCGCATTGCGGAACACCGCGCCCAGGTTCTCGTGATCACCGACGCCCTCCAGCACAGCGACCGTCGTGACCTGCTGGAGCAACTCGCCGGCTGCCGGGAACGACACCCGGTCCGCGGTAGCCAGCACTCCCCGATTGAGGTGGAACCCGACGACCTGCGCCATCAATTCGGCGGTGGCGCCGTAGTAGGGGGCCGAGGTCGCGACCAGATCGTCGGCCAATTCCGCATATCGCCGCTGGACGCCCAGCAACGCCCGAACCGGGTACGCAGATGCCACCAATCGCCGAACCACGACGACGCCCTCCGCGATCACCAGCCCCCGGCCGCCAGGACGATCGGGCCTGCGGTCGGCCAACTGCAGGTCGCGGAAGTCGTCGAGCCGCGTGTCGGCAGGATCGGTGATCTCGATATAGGGACTCACGCCCCCGCAGCGGTGCGGTTACCCATCCGGCCGCGCACCTTCTCCCCGATACTCCGCAGGGCGGCGAGTTCGGTCTCGCTGAGCAGGTCGATGAGGTACGAGCGAACCGCCGCGACATGGCCGGGAGCAATCTCGGCAAGAACCTCTGCGCCGAGGTCGGTCAATTCGGCGAAGAAGCCACGCTGATCATCAGCCGAGCGCCTGCGTTGCACCCACTCCCGGGCGACCAGCCGATCGACTGTCCGGGTGATGGCGCTGCGCGTCGACAGCGTGTGGTCGGCCAATTCGCTCATCCGTAGCCGCCGGTCGGGCGCCTCCGACAGGTGCACCAGCACTTCGAAGTCGGTGAACGAGGCCCGCGACTCCGATTGCAGCTGACGGTCGAAGGTCGGCAGCAACAATCGGTACATATCGAGCCAGGCCCGCCAGGCGGCCTGCTCCGAGTCATTCAGCCAGGGGGTGCTCACGGCCTGATCGAACATCACCTCACCGGCGCTGGCCAAATGTGTCGCTCCGAGGAATTTCGAGCTGCACACGCAGTGCATTCGTGACCCCGGTTTCCTCGAAAGTGCTCGGGGAGGCCGCAAACAGACATTGACGACCGGCCGGTGTGTCGCGGCGGCGTCACGCAAACGTCATCGGCCGTCAATCCGGCGTTCGCCGGCCGGCCACCCGGCAAAGGGCGCTGGAGGCCCAATCACACGACCCGGGTCCGGTCCGCCCGGTATCTGCTCGAACGGCGAGAATCATTGAACGCGAACACGTTCCGCTGGACGGAAGGTTGAGGCGCCGATCTCGGATGGGCGGCCCGCCGACCACTTTTGTGACGGCGGTCACACCGGCTCCCATTCTGTTAGCAGATTAGCCAACAGACTGCTAACTTGCTAACAGTAGGGTTAACCACCAGTTACCCACGAGGCCACATCGGAACTGGCCCCACCCTCGGAAATGGGGACATGGATGAGCACCGCCACGAACGGCGCAGCCACCGAAGCTGCCTTCCAGGCCATCGTCAGGGCCACGAAGGACGCCGGGCCCGCAGTCGCCGACGCCACAACCCCGGACGGACCGACCGCCGAGCAGCCGGGCGGCACGGTGCAGGAGGTCGGGCAGGCCTGGTTGCAGGCGTCGAAGACGCTCACCGGACTTTCCCTGGACGCCTACGACGCCACCGTCCGGGCCTACCTGGACTACACCGAGAGCGTGGCCGCGGCCAGTAGGGCCGCGTGGGCCATCGAGCTGGCCCAGAACAACACGAAGATCGTTTCCGAATTCGCCGCGAACTATTCCAACGCGGCCCGCGGTCTGTTCAACAAGTGAGCACCATGGAGTCCGACTGCGCCGTCGCAGCCCCCGCCGAGGCATCGAAACCCTCGCTGAGGGGTCGATCATCGTGAGCAGAACATGGTCCGAGTCCCTCTCGCTCGGCGAGATGATCCGCCGGCAGCGCGAGATTGGCCGCGCTGCCGATGCGGCAACTCGCGGCGATGTCCGGTATTTCCAATCCTTACCTGTCACAGATCGAACGCGGTCTGCGTGACCCGTCCGATCAGGTGCTGAATGCGATCGCCGACTCGCTGCAGATGTCGGCCGATTCGCTCCGGCCACCGGTGCCGGAGCCGGATCCGGACGCCGCACCACCGGCCGTTGTCGCTGCCGTCCGGGCAGACCCGGACCTGACCGCACAACAACGCAAGGCCCTCGAGGAGTCCTACCTGGCTTTCCGCGAGGTCACCATCGAACGACGCCGCGTGAAGGGCCGCCGGAACGGCGGCGCCTCATCCGACACTCCAATCGCCAGCGCTGACTGAGGAGAACGTCTTGACCGCCGCGGATACCGCACCGATTGACATCAGCTGGGAAGAAGTCGGCCCAGCAGAACCAGCAGGAACGTCCCGTCGACCCCTCGTCCTGGGAAGACGTCGACCGCCGGGTCCGCGAGCGGATCGCCGAGGCCCTGACCAAGGCCGAGAGCCGTTTCGCCGAAACGGCTCTCGGTCGGCTGGACGCCCTGTCCGCGATTCCGGCGTTCACCCGAACCGCGGCCGCCCTCGCCTCCGAGCCGACCCTCGCGCTGAAGATCGGCACCAACTACGCGACCGGGATGATGCGCGCCTTCTTCGCCGCCGGGCCAGCGCGCCGTCGGCGCCAAGGTCGACGGCCCGGTCGCAGAGCCCAAGGACAAGCGGTTCGCCGACCCCACCTGGTCCGACAACGCCGGCTTCTGGTTGCTGCGCCAGGAGTTCCTGCTCTGCCGAGCAGGCCGTGCAGGACCTGGTCGAGCAGGCCCCGATCGACGAGGACGTCACGCACCAAGGTCGGCTTCCTGAGCCAGGCCATGGTCGACGCCGCCGCGCCGACCAACACGTTCCTGACCAACCCGGGCGCCATGCGCCGGGCGGTCGAGACCGGCGGCCAGTCCGTCGTCCGCGGCACCCAGAACTTCCTGCACGACCTGGCGAACAACGACGGGCAACCGCAGCAGTTCGCCAAGGGCGTGTACGAGGTCGGCAAGAACATGGCCGTCACCCCCGGCAAGGTCGTCTTCCGCAACGACCTGATGGAACTGATCCAGTACGCGCCGACCACCAAGACCGTGCACGAGATCCCGCTGCTGTTCAGCCCGCCGTGGATCAACAAGTACTACGTGATGGACCTGGCGCCGGATCGGAGCCTGGTGCAGTGGGCCGTCGACCACGGGCACACCGTCTTCCTGATCAGCTACCGCAACCCGGACGAGTCGATGCGCTCCGTCGGCATGGACGACTACCTGCTGTCCGGGCCGATCACCGCGCTCGACGTCATCCAGGACATCACCGGCCAGGAGAAGGTCAACCTGCTCGGGCTGTGTCTCGGCGGCACGCTGACGATGATCACGCTGGCCTACCTGGACGCCATCGGCCAGGACCGGATCAACAGCGCCACCTTCCTCAACACCCTGACCGACTTCAAGGTGCCGGGCGCGCTCGGCGTCTTCACCGACGAGGCAAGCGTTGCCAAGCTCGAGGTGCACGATGGCAAAGACCGGTTTCCTGCCGGCCGACAACATGGCCAAGACGTTCAACATGATGCGCGGCAACGACCTCATCTGGAACTACGTCGTCAACAACTGGATGAAGGGCGAGGACCCGCCCGCATTCGACCTGCTGACCTGGAACGCCGACTCCACCCGCATGCCGGCCGAAATGCACTCGTTCTACCTGCGCAGCTGTTACCTGGAGAACCAGCTGGCCAGGGGCGTCATGGAAATTGCCGGCGAAACCCTCAACATCAAGTCCGTCGATCAGGATCTGTATTTCCTGGCCGCCGAGCAGGACCACATCGCGCCGTGGCGCAGCTCCTACACGGGTGCCCGATTGCCGTCCGGTGACGTGCGGTTCGTGCTGTCCAATTCCGGGCACATCGCCGGCATCGTCAACCCGCCGAACCCGAAGTCCAAGCACTATGTCGGGCCCGATCGGCGAACTGCCGGAGAACCCGGACGAATGGCTCGCCACGGCGACCATGCATCCGAGCACCTGGTGGGAGGACTGGGCGACCTGGATCGAACCGCGCGCCGGCAAGCAGATCAAGCCGCCGCGCATGGGAAGCAAGAAGTACCCGGCCCTGGGCGACGCGCCCGGCACCTACGTTTTCGGAACCTGATTCTCTTATTCGCAATTCGAATTGTTCTGGCCACCGGTTCCGAATGCCTGCCGGGTAAATTCGGTCCCATCAGCAACACTGGTCACATCACGTAACAGAACTTGTCACCAACGCAACAAGCCATGCCGCACGTCCACCATCAACCGTCGATTTGTCAGGGGTCCGACCATGTCGGAATTCAGCGTTTCCAAGGCCATCATCACCGGAGGTGCCCAGGGCATCGGGTTCTGCCATTGCCCATCGCCTCTCCACCGAGGGCTTGACGGTCAGCGTGCTGGACATCAACGAGAGTGGCGCCAGGGATGCCGCGGAGAAGATCACCGCCGACACCGGCAATCCCGCTTACGGTTTCGCCTGTAACGTCGCCGACCGGCCCGCTGTGCACCGCGTCTTCGACCAGGCCGCCGAGGCCATGGGTGGCCTGGACACCTACATCGGCAACGCCGGCATCACCCGCGACAAGATGTTCCACAAGCTGACCGACGAGGACTGGGACGCCGTCATCGCGGTCAACCTGACCGGCGTCTTCGCCGGCATGCAGGCCTCCGCCCCGTACCTGCGCACCGCCGGCCCGGGCCGGGTGGTGCTGATCTCCTCGATCGTCGCCAAGATGGGCAACCTCGGGCAGATGAACTACATCGCCGCCAAGGCCGGCGTCGTCGGACTGGTTCGCTCCGGCGCCACCGAGCTGGCCCGCTTCGGCACCACGGTCAACGGCATCCGCCCCGGCTTCATCGAGACCCCGATGACGGCGGCCATGCCGGCCTCCGCGCAGGCCATCATGACCGCCAACCCGATGGGTCGGGCCGGCCAGCCCGCCGACATCGCCGGCGCCGTCGCGTTCCTGTGCTCCGATGACGCGTCGTTCATCACCGGTCACCTGCTGGATGTCAACGGCGGCCACGACATGTAAGTCGCACCCAGCGACAACGAAAGCCCGGCAGATCCGTATGGGATCTGCCGTTCGGCTTCTCGCCGGTTCGGCCGCTGACCTGTGTGGGCGGCTCCGGGGTGGCGAGGGGGGTCAGCCGCCGAAGGCGGTGGAGATGCCGTCCGAGCCGGTCTCGCCGGACTGGCCGTCGTCCGGCAGCACCTTGATGTTGACCTTGCTGTCGGTGACAACCACGGCCGGGTCGATCCGCATGATGGTGTAGCCACCGACCGAACCGGCGCCGAAGCCCGGCGCGAAGATCTTCGTCGGCTTGGTGATCACCCCGTCCTGCACGGCGTCGGCGATGGCGATCGGGATGCTCGCCGCCGAGGTGTTGCCGGCCTTCTCGATGTTGAAGTAGATGAGATCCGGTGACAGACCGGCCTTCTCGGCCAGTCCGATGACCATGGTCTTGTTCGCCTGATGCGGGACGACCAGTTCGACGGTGTCCCAGGCCGACTTCTCGACGCCGAGGGGATCGGGCTCGACCGCCAACTCGGTGATCATCTGCTCCAGGTACCGACCGGCCAGCGCCTTGACCTCGGGCCCGAAGACGGTGATGTTGTTGTCGAACGCCTCGTTCGGCCAGATGATGGAGTTCACCTGGCTGACCGGTCCGCCGGCATAGGTCTGCATCAGGTCGATGTCGGAGTCCTCGCCCTCGGCGGCCGGTGCGATCACGAAGGCGGCGGCGCCGTCCCCGAAGATCATCCGGGACGGCCGGACGGTGCCGATCTTGTCGGAGAACTTCTCCCCGCAGACCACCAGCACCGGGACGGTTGACCTCCTGCAGCACCCTGATGGCCTCGGACAGCCCGTAGGGCGTGCCGGCGCAGGCAGCGGTGATGTCGGCGGACATGTGGGTCTGGAACATGCCCAGCTGGCCGGTGAGCCAGGTCGCCATCGATGGCATCGTGCGGTGGTTGGTGCAGGAACAGAAGATGACGGCGCCGATCTCCTCCGGCCGCCGGCCGGACCGTTCCAGCGCGGCGGTCGCTGCGTCCAGCGCGAGTTCGTCCAGCCCGCGGGCGGTGTACATCCGGGTCTCGATGCCGGTCTTGTAGCTGATCTCGTCCGCCGTCATCGGCGACCAGCAGTAGGCCGTGTTGCGAATGAGATCGTCGTTGGAGCAGAGGATCTCACCGCGCATGACGGCAAGTGCCTCGATCTTGGGCAGGATCTTGAAGGACTTGCGGACGTCGACCGCCGGGTAGGGCCGGATCGGCTGCTTGGTCACCACCTCGGGCGCGTAGGACGCCACCCGGGTACCGGTCGACGCCCGCGGCGCGCCCTGGGTGACCTTGTGCAGGAACCGGGTCACCTCCGGGTTCTTCGGCTTGAAGACGACAACCACATCGTCGTCGGAGAGATCGCCCAGCGCGGTCAGCCGCACGTCGGCGCGATCCCACGGGTACTGGTTGTGCAGCACCATCGCCCACCGGTGCAGCGCCTCCAGTTCGGCGACATCCTCCTGGCAGTCGACGATGTCGGCGTAGGAGAACACCGGGTAGTCCGGGTCGTAGGTGCCCAGCTGGAAGGTCAGCTGGGTCGGATCCTGCAGGGCCTGCGCAACCGTCGGGCGAATCGCCTCCAGCGCGCTGGCGTGGTGCTTGCGGTGCCGGAACGGGTCGAACAGCACCTCCCAGATGCGGTTCCTCGGTGTCGGCGTCACCCGCGGACGGCAACGACGCGAACGCGTTCTCGACGGCCGCAACCTTGCCCTCCTTGTCCAGCCAGGGCTGCACGACCGGCAGGAAGATGTCGCCGCGGGTGCGCGGCACGTCGCGCCAGCGGGTCGGCACCTTTTCGTACATCGTCATGGCGAACCTGTTGACCCAGAACAGGTTCAGTGCCACGTCACGCATCAGGGCGACGCGGTCCTTGTACTTGCCCTGCTCGATCCGCAAGCCGATCTCGGTTCCGGATGGCGCCTTGGTCTCGAAATCTCGCCGGATCACCTGATCCAGCTGCTCCTCGGTCTCGATCACCGAGAAGTCGAGGTCGGGCAGGAAGTTGGACGGGAAGACCAACCGATCGTGCCGATTGATGACGAACGGCTGCATGAGAAGACTCCTTTGTCGCGGAAAGACTCTGCCAATCAGATCAACACAGATGACAGCAACGATATTGCAGCCGCGATACGACCGGCCGATCCATCCTCCCGCACCATCCGCCGGTGCGCTCCTCCACCCGGTGAGCGCTTGACCACAGCACGCAATCGGCTGCACCGCACACGAGCCGAACGTCACAGCAACGGGCCCGATGGGTCCGCGGGGACGAACTGCGGCAGAATCGGGCAAGCCGGACCGGCGCGCCGTTGCGCCGGCGGTGCACGCCGAGCGTCCGCCGTCCCAGCGCCGCACATCACCGTCCTGGGAGGACATCAAATGACGTCAACAGAGGCCGATCGCGCTGGCACCGCGGGTTTCAACAGCAAGCTGGCCGGCCGGGTCGCCCTGGTCACCGGCGGCACCCGCGGCATCGGTGCCGCGATCAGCCGAAGCCTGGCCAACCAGGGCGCCACCGTCGCCGCCGGCTACGGCCGGGACAAGGAGCACGCCGAGCAGTTCCTGGCCGAGATCAAGGCCGAGGGTGTCAAGGGTTCGATCCACCAGGGCAACATCGGGGTCGGCGACGACTGCCGGCGGGTGGTCTCCGAGGTGATCGCCGAGCACGGCTCGCTGGACATCCTGATCAACAACGCCGGCATCACCATCGACAAGACGGTGCTGAACCTGAACGATTCCGACTGGGACAAGGTGCTGGCGGTCAACCTGTCCGGTGCGTTCTTCCTGTCCCAGGCCGCGCTGGCGCACATGATCGAGCGCGGCACCGGCCGGATCGTCAACGTGTCGTCGATCATCGGCGAGGTCGGCAACATCGGACAGGCGAACTACGCAGCGTCGAAGTCCGGGCTGTTCGGACTGACCAAGACCCTGGCCAAAGAAGCCGCCTTCATGCTGCAGAAGGCCGGCAAACTCGAGGACAACCCGATCGGCATCACCGTCAACACCGTCACGCCCGGGTTCGTGGAGACCGAGATGCTGGGCACGGTGCCGGAAAAGGTGATCAAGCGGATCACCGACCAGATCCCGGTCCGTCGGTTCGCCCGCCCGGAGGAGATCGCCCGGGTCGTGCATTTCCTGGCCTCCGACGCCGCCGGCTACATCACCGGCCAGGTGTGGGGCGTCAACGGCGGAATGGACATGTAGTTCCTCGCCCGGACGATCGGGCGGCGCTACTGGATGTGCGCCGGGATCGGGTGGGACGCGGCCAGCTGATCCAGCAACGCGGTGGCCTTGCTGAGCAGGTCGCGGTCCTCCTGCGGGAGGGCGGCGAGTTCCTGCTCGAGCCAGAGCTCCCTGGCCCGGATGTACTCGGACATCCGTTGCGCTGCCCAGGGTGGTGATCTGCACCAGCACCTGCCGGCCGTCCCGCGGGTTCTCCGTGCGCTGGACCAGGTCCAACGACTCCAAACCGGTCAGCACCCGGGTGATGGACGGCGGGCGCACCTGCTCCTTGGCCGCGAGATCGCCGGCGGTGAGCGGACCCTCGCGCCAGATCACGTTCAGGGCGGACAGTTGGGTGAGCGTCAGCCCATCCGTTGGAGTCTGCTGACGCGAGTCGGCGAGTGAGGCGATGCACGGCGAGCCGGAGCTCACTTGCAAGCGGGGCGACGTCTGACACAGCACAGAGGTTAGCGCACATCACGAGATGAAACGTACTTAAAAGGACTATTCGGACAGGGTGATGTTTCGGCCGGTTTAACGTGCCGTCAACCAGAGCGAACTGGTGCCTGCTCGCCCGCCTATCCTTGCGGGCGTGCCAGCATCCGGTTCATCATCGAGCGCTGCGGGATACACGCCGCCCGCGCTGCCGCCGGTGACCACCGGGCTCTGGCACATCGCCGTCCCCGGCACGGTGATCTGGTTCATCGCCTTCGTCGTGCTGCTGTTCTTCATCCCTGACCTGCAGGCGAATGACGCCATGATCTGGCTGTGGACCTGCCTGGCCGGGTTCGTCCTCGGCCTGCTGGGGCTGTCCGTCTATGCCCTGCAGCGACGGGCCGCCCGGTTGGGCCGGCGCTCCGCCAACCAGATGGCGCTCGACGAGTCGATCTGACCGGAGTTTCAGCAGACCGAGTCTTCGGCCAGCGCCAGCGCAGTCCTCGGCGGCCGCCGCGATGGCGCGGTACCGGTCGGGCCACGCCCCGGCCGCCCAGGCGACAGCGCGCCCCGCCGCATCCGGCGAGCCGTCCACCCACCAGCGGCCGCCCTGGAACCACCACCGCACCGGAACCGGCTCGGCGCCGTCGAGAGCAACCGCAAGCTCCGGGGCCACCGTGATCTGGTGATCGGCAAGCCGCAGACCCATTGCGGCGGCCGCCTCGTCGAGCCGGCCCAGCGGCCGCCGTCGGTCCGGCCTGGCCGCACCTGCCTCGGCGATCGCTGCGCCGGTGATCAGGTCCGATGCCAGCGGAAGATCGAGCACCCTGGCTACCAACGCCGGGTCGGCGCCGCCCGGCACCAGCCTGGCGGCCGGCAGCAGCTGGGCAAGCCACGGCTCATCCAGGACGCAGGCGTCGCCGGCATCGACGACGTCACCGCTCAGGGTCCGGACGCCGGACGGAAGATCGACACCCTCGACGCCGGCAAGTGCGGCAACGACAGCCGCCGTCACCGCGGCGACGTTCGCCGGCGACACCCGACGGGTCGGGTCGGCGAGGCGGTCGAGCAGCGCCTCCGGGTCATCAGCGGCAGCGCCCGGGCAGATCCATCCGGACCCCGATCGCACGGGCGAACTCGGCGTCCAGGACTGTCGGCAGCGGGTCGTACAGACCCGACAGGTCGTCGGCCGTCGACACGCGCCACTCGCTCGGGCGGTCGGCCGCCGAGCACGGCGTTGCGGGAGAGCCACCAGCCCGAATAGCTCAGACCGTTTCGCGGACGGCGCCAGGCAGGCGCGGGCCTCCCGGTCGGCCGCGATCAGGGCGAGTGCCGCCGGCCACCGATCCGGGTCGACCAGGTCCAGATCGGCCAACGCGGTGAAGGCCTCGGTTGACTCGATGGGAGCCGACTCCAGCCACTCGTCGAGGTCGGGCAACTCCACCTGGTCGCGATTGCGATCCGACACCGACACCACCGCGAACCCCGCCCGCACGCCCGCCGCGACCAGCACATCCGTCGGGTAGCGGTCGGTCCACTCCCGGCCGACGACCGGCCGGTCGGCATCGGCCGCCAGCACGGTGGCCAGCGCGGCCCCGGGCACCAGCAGCTCGCCGGCGGGCCATGGCTGACCGTCCTCGTCCGTCAGCACGAGTTCGCCGAACAGCACCCGTCCGGCGTCGGCACCGAGCTTCCAGGCTGGTCGTTCGCGGCCCGACCGGCCCGACCACCGGCCGCCAGCAGATCCAGCACCACGGTGGCCAGGTCGTGCAGGTCGTCCGGGTCGGGATCGGCGTCCTCGAGGTCGGCGCGCACCGCCTCGATCGCGGCCGTCAGTGCCGGGTCGGCCAGCAGCGTGTCCGGGTCGGCCGGCCGCGCCCCGAGCCGCTCCAGCAGCGGATGCGCCGCCCGCGGATCGACGATCCGCAGCGTCGGGATCACCTCGCCGGCCCGCGCGGCCAGGTCGGCATCGATCCGGCCACCTGGCACATCCGCAGCCGGGGAATCTGCGCCGGGCGCGTCCGATCCGAGTGGATCCGAGCGCAGGACGGCCGGCAGCAGGCAACCGCGTGCACCGAGAACCCGCCGCCCACCGGTCAGCGGGATGGGGATGTCGGCGAGGTCGTCCGCGACCGGCGGGCGCTCCGCGGTCGATGCGGCGTCATAGACATGCCACCAGAACTCGGCGTCCCGGTCGATACCGGCCAGCGCCGAACTGGCCTGCGACCAACTGAGCATCGCCACCCCAAGGCCGCGCAGTACCGTTGCGGCGGCACTTCGCACCGGCGGCAGCAGGCCGGGTATCGCCTGGCCGAACAGCGCCGCCCCTTCGGCACCGAGGCCGGGCAGCAGGCAGGCGTCCGCCGGCGACGACGAGATCGCCGGCCGCGGTCAGCAGCAGCGGCGTCACCGCGACCCGGTCGAGCACCGCGGATCGCAGGGTTCCGTCGACGGGCCCGGCCGGGAAGCCGCCGGCCGGCAACAATTCCCAGCGATCTGCCGGTGTCGTCGCGGCCACCAGGTCGAGATAGGCGTCCGCGGCCCGTTCGAGCAGGTAGTCACACAGCGGTCCGGCGGCGAGCCGGCGGCGGGTGTCGTCGACCGGGAAGGTGCCGATCAGCCGGGCGGGCAGGGTGAGCGGCTCATCCGTCGGGGTCGGCGCGCCGATGGTCGTCGGTCGGACCGCCCGGCCGGCCAGCGCATCGAGCGCGAGGGCCGACAGGTCCTGCAGATCCTGCGTCAGCACCGACCGGAAGCGCCCAGGTGACGCGCCAGTGGGTGCGGCCGCGTTCCTCGATCGGCCGATCGGCCAGCAGTTCGGCCGGCAGATGCCCGGTCTGCTCGGCGGTCCGGTACCGGGCGGTGGCCCGCCCGTCGGCGATGACGGTCAGCCCGTCGCCGTCGATCCCACACCGCACGACGCGGTTCGGCAGGTCGATCTCGGTCAGGTCGGTGAGCGCCCAGAACAGGTCCTCGGCGGTGCGCGTCATCGGCCAGGATCCGCTCCACCTCGGCCGCCGCAGCCGGCAGCAGTGGCAGCCGCACCTCCGTGCGATAACCCGGTCGGCGGCGGTTCCTCATCGGGATCGGTCGGCCAGGGCAGCCGCAGGACGGGGACCTGACCGGCCCGCCGGGTCAGCTCCCGATCCAACGGCGGATGTGCTCGTCGCGGTGATCTCCGCCCCGGGTGGCCGGTCGCGTCGAAGCGGACGCCACCACTCGTCGAGACGCACCCTGGGCGCTGCCGACCAGGACAGCACCGCGGTGAAGCCGACCCCGAAATGCCCGACGGAGTCGGAGGTGTCGCGTTTGGCCGACGCCCGCAGCGAGGACAGCGCCGCGACCCCGTCCGCGGTCAACACCGCACCGGTGTTGGCAACCCGGAGTTCGCCGTCCTGAAGTCGGATCCGAACGCGGGCCAGCGACGCCGGCCTCCCTGGCCGCGTCGACCGCGTTGGAGGCGAGCTCCACCAGCACCCGGCCGGCGTAGCCGCCGACCGCAAGCGCTTCCTCGGCGTTGGCGTCCTCCCGAAACCGTGCGGGTGAGGCCACCCAGGCGTCCAGCACCACCCGGCGAAGATCGGCCGTGCCGAACGGATCTGGCTGCCCGGCCGACGCGGTCGGGGTGGTCAGTGGCTCGCGTCGGGTTGATCGGCCGCCGGCCAGGCGACATCGACCGGCGCACTGTCACCAGGGCAGTGTCCGACCGGCGCAGTGTCCGACCGACGCAGTGTCGACCGGGGCCGTGTCGACCGCCGGGTCCACTGTTCATCCACCGGCGCCGTTTCCGGCTCGTCGACGATCACCTCGGCCACCACACCTCATCGGCGACGACGTCCTCTTCAGTGGCCACCGGCTGCTCGTCAACGGCGACCGCGGCTTCCCGATCGGCCACCGGCTCCTCGCCAGCCTCGACCGCCACCGGCGGCGATGACGACGTCATGCGGCAGCATCGGATGTCGCGGTCCGGCCGGGCCGGAGGTGCACCTCGAGAGTCAGCTCGTCGACAACGGTCTCGGTACTGGCGGAGATCAGCGGTGCGTCGATCACCGTCTGCGAATGTGCCCCGCAGCCGAACTCACCATCGACCACCCGGCCGTCCGCCGGCGAGATACTCGTTGGCGCACGCGCCGAGCGCCATGCCGAGCAATCCGGCAAGCGGGGTGAAGAAACCACAGGTCAGACAGGTCGCCGGGGCGGCCTGAGCGATGGCTGAATCCGGACCGAACGGGCCGTCATGCCAGCGTTGCGCTGCGTCGTCCCGGCCCTCGCGGCTGAGCACCCGCGGCCGGCCGAAACCGAACTCGTACTCCACCTCTTTGACCGCGGGGTCGTCGGAATCGACGTAACCGGGCACCAGCCGAATGTCGTCGGGAGCGGTGGGCAACAGATCCCCGGCGCCGACGTCCCCGGCGCGGATCCGCCGATCCCACGGCACCCACGGTGGAGCCAGCAGGGCCTGATCGCCCGGCAACAGCACGACCTCGCTGATCGTCGGCCGGCCCGGTTCCACCAGCGCAAGCGTCACCGACCAGTACCACCCGAGGTATCCGCGATCAGCCGCCGCAAAGGCGGCCGCGACGGCGACGTCGTCCTCCGCGGACCGCCCCGAGGTAGTCGCCGACCAGTTCGGCTCGACCGGCCTCCTCGACGGCCGCGGCCCTGGCCACGGCGACGACGTCATCCGTCAGACGCCGGGACGGGTGTGACTTCCACCGCGGCATCGGCCGGCTGGAACGACTCTCCCCCCGCTGCGGGGTCGTCGGGACCGATCACGGATGGGTCGGCAGCGGCGGCAGGAAAACTCACAAGGGTCATGATGCCGCACTGCGGCGTGTTCGACGGCGCGCCGGGGCCTTTCGGCGGTGGTCGCCGCCGGGATCGGGTGGGGCAGGATGGGTGGGTGCACCCTTCAGTCCCCGATTCCGGCGCCGCCGGCGAGCCCACCCGGCCGCCGCGCGCGGCAGCGGGCCCTGGGGACGGATCTGCGCCCGAGCAGCCGACGACGGCGCTGCCCCGGCGACCCGGATGCCGGACGATTCCCTTACCCTGCCCCCGAAGTCGCGCCGAGTCGGCCCGCGCAAGCGCCCGCACCGAGCCCCGACCCGAGCCATCGTCACCGCCCGGATGCCGTGCCGGACGACCAGCGGCCAACCGATCCGGCCATCGACCGGGACAGCTACTACCGGGCAACCCAGATGCCGACAGGGTGCAGCCCATCGCCGATCCGGCCGGCCCACGATTTCAGCCCCCGCCCCGCGGCAGCCACCTACCGCCCTACAGCGAGCCGCTGGTCGGCCCACCGACTGCCGCAGTCGGTGGCGCGGGGCAGCCGGCGGTGCGGAGCGGCAGGGCCGCCCACGGACAACCTTGCCGCGGGTGCCCCGACGGCGCCCCGCACCGGGCCCCGCAAGCTGACGGTGACCCGGGTGGCGGCGTTCCGCAGCCGGGAGCTGACCACCCGCGGCGTGCAGATCTTCCAGCGCGCGGCGACCGCAGACGGTGCGGACCGCTCGGGGCTGACCCATCTCACCTACGCGGTGATGGGCAACTACGCGGTGGACGCCGCGCTCGCCGTCGCCTTGGCCAACACCTTGTTCTTCGCCGCAGCGACCGCGGAGTCGACCAGCAAGGTGCTGCTCTACCTGTTGATCACGGTCGCGCCGTTCGCCGTCATCGCCCCGCTGATCGGGCCGGCGCTGGACAAGCTGCAACACGGCCGGCGGATCGCCCTCGGCGCCTCCAGCTTCGCCAGGGCGCTGCTGGCCGTCGTGATGGCGTTGAATTTCGACTCCTGGATCCTCTATCCGTGCGCTCTCGGCATGCTGGTGCTGTCCAAGTCGTTCAGTGTGCTGAAGGCGGCCATCACCCCACGGGTGCTGCCGCCGGACCTGAGCCTGGTCAAGAGCAATTCCCGGCTGACGGTCTTCGGCCTGCTGGCCGGCGGCGTGGCCGGCGCGATCGCCGCCGGACTTTCCTGGGCGTTCGGATCGACCGGCGCGCTCGATCTTCACCGCGCTGCTCAGCATCGCCGGTGGGCTGCTCTGCCTGCGCATCCCGGCCTGGGTCGAGTCCACCGCCGGTGAGATCCCGGTCGACGGGGTCGGACCGAAGGCCAAGCGGGCGTTCCCGTTGTCGGTGACCACCACTATGTGGGCGAACGGCACCATCCGGGTCGAGACCGGTTTCCTCGCCCTGTTCATCGCCTTTGTGATCAAGAGCGAATACGTCGACGCCAGCGGATTCCAGCAACTGCTGTTGCTGGGCGTCGTCGGCGTGGCCGCCGGCATCGGCGGCTTCATCGGCAACGGGCTGGGTGCCCGGCTGCCGCTGAGCAAACCCGAGACCGTGTCGATCCTGTCGTTGGCCGCCACCGCCGTTGCCACCCTGGTCGCCGTGCTCGTTCCGGGACTGCCGTCCGCGGCGATCGTCGGGCTGGTCGGATCGACGGCGTCGTCACTGGCGAAGGTCTGCCTGGATTCGGTGATTCAGCACGAATTGCCCGAGGCCAGCAGGGCGTCGGCGTTCGGCCTGAGTGAGACCGTGCTGCAGCTGTCCTGGGTGTTCGGCGGCGTCGTCGGCCTGCTGATCGGCGGCGTCTGGTCATTCGGCCACGACAGCGTCTACGCGATCGGTTTCGCGGTGATCACCGTCGTGCTGGTGATCGGTCTGGTGCAGAGCTGGCTGGTCAGCTCCGGGCGCTCGATGTTCCCCTGGCTGGACTACTCCAAGCTGACCAAGCACTTCCGCCGTACCGGCAAGGGCGACGGAACGGGAAGCCGCAAGGGCCGGAAGGCGCAGCAGGCCCGCGACGCCGGCCAACCGCCGACAACCTGGAACCCGGGACCGCCGACGACCCAGCAGGGTCCCTGGCAGACCGGCTATCCCCCGCAGTACCCGGCACAGCAGTTTCCGGCACAGCAGTTTCCAGCACAGCAGTCCCCGGCCACAGCAGTTTCCAGCACAGCAGCCGCCGTACCCCGGCCAGCAGTACCCCGGCCCGCAGCATACCCCGGCCCGCAGTACCCACCGAACACCGCCCCGCCCCAGCCGCCGGCCCACCCGCCGGCTCGTGATGCGGGGAGACCGAGGAAATGGACCAAGCGCGAGTGATGCCAGAGACGACGATTGCGCTGGTTGGCCCCCGCGGTTGCCGGCTGCCTGGCGCTGACCGCGTGCGAAGCACCGCAGCCGGACGTCACGTTCTACGGCAACCGGGCGGCGGTGGAGACCGGACCGACGACGATCTGCGACGTCGACCAGCAGGCGGCAACGGTCTCCTGCCCGGAACCGGCTCCGGAAGACCTGCCGCAGCTGTCGCTCAAGCCGGGCCAGAGTGTGCAGATCAACGTCCCGTCAGCCATCGGCGACGGGCCGTGGTGGGTGTACTTCCGCTACCTGGACAAGGACGGCACGCTGTCCGATGGAAAGACATCAACCTTCACCGACGGCCAGTTGGCCTACACCTTGACGCCGTTCAGTCCGGCGGACCAATTGGTCTCCGTCGACGTGCAGAACGACTTCCTGCTGGTGGCCGGCGACGGTGGCGGAGTCGATTTTCAGCCCACCCGCAGCTGGCGGCTGCTGGTCCTGCCGGCCGCCCCGAGCACCGAACCCGCGCCCTGACGGCGACTGGCGACAGAGCAGTCCTAAGCGTCCAGCTCGTTCGCGACCGCGCGCAGCACGGACGCGATGCGCCCGCCCAGCGCCCGTTCCGGGTACCGGCCCCGGCGGAGTTCCGGCAACGCCTTGGACTCCAGCAACTTGATCATGTCGTCGACCAGGCCGTGCAACTCCTCGGCCGGCCGGCGGTTGGTGGCAACGATCGAGATCGGCGCTTCCAGCACCTTGACCTGCAACGCCTGCGGACCGCGTCGCCCGTCGGCAACTCCGTACTCGACCTTCTGGCCGGGTTTCAGGGTCGCCACCCCGGACGGCAGCGCGGAGGACCGCACATGCACGTCATCGCCGCCGCCGTCCTGGGCAATGAACCCAAAACCCTTGTCAGCGTCGTACCATTTGATCTTGCCGCTGGGCACCCGACTCACCTGTCCTGATTGACGGCGGGGAATCCCGCCCTGGAACCGTCCGTCGAATCGTCTCGACCGACGCGCACCGGTCCGCCAGTTTACGCATCGCGTACCGGTTGCTCGACGCCACAGACTGTGTGCCTCGACTCCCCGGGCCAGCATGGCGGCCGCTCCTTTGTCGGACCGGGCTAGGCTGGGTGCCGTGTCCGAGCTGCGCCCCGTCGGTGTCGACCCCGGTAGAAGCACGCCCGCAGCGCCGCCAGGTCTCCGGGTTGGCCAAGGCCGGGATGATCCTTTTCGTCATCGGCCTGCTGGCGGTTGCGGTGATCATGGTGCTGTTCGCCACGGGGTCAACGGATCTGCCGCTCTGGCTGAACCTGACGGCGATGCTCGCACCCGTCGGCTTCGGCCTCGGCCTGCTGGCGGTCTTCAACGAGGCAAGGGCATCACGACGGGCCAGTGCGCTGCACGCCGCCGGTCGGCCCGGTACGGCGGGAACGACGTGACCGCCGCCCGTGAACCCGGCGGTCGGGAGGTCCCCGGGCGGGACGCCAACGGCGGGGCGACCAGAGGTGTGGTGCAAATCGCCCAGCACGTCGACGACCTGGATCGGGCTACCGCCTTCTACACCGAGACCCTTGGCCTACCGCTGATCGCCCAATTCGGACCGCTGGTGTTCATCGACCTGGGTGGCACCCGGTTGCTGCTGGAGCAGGCCGCCGATCCGGCGATGATCTACCTGCTGGTCGACGATCTGCCCGCCCGGGTCGAGGTGCTCAGATCAGCCGGCGTCGACATCGTGGCGGAACCGCACGACATCTTCACCGACACCGACGGCGTCTTCGGCGGCAATTGGCTGGTCGAGAGCCAGGCCTTCATCCGGGATTCCGAGGGCAATCTGGTCGGGTTGGTCGGTCACCGCAGTTGATGGGCGACAGCTGATCAACTGTTGCGTCAGTGCACCGTGGCCAACAGGTACGACTCCAGCCATTCGGGGAATCGCGTCAGGTCCGGCAGAACAACATCCGCGCCGGCGGCCCGCAGATCCTCGGCACTGATCGGACCCGTTGCAACCCCGACAGCGAGGGCGTCGGCCGCCCGGGCACCGGTGATGTCGCCGAGATGATCGCCGACGAAGACCTCGGCCCCCTGTTCCTGCAGGGCGACCGCCTTCGCGGCGCTCCACAGATCACCGATGACGGCGTCGACCTCGATACCAAGGTGCTCGAGATGCGCAATGGCGTTCGGGGCGTACTTCGCGGTCACCACGACAGCCCGGCCACCTCGGCTGGTCACCGCCTGCACGGCTTCCGCCGCACCGGGCAGGGCGACGGTGCGGGGAACGACCAGGATCGGCGTGAGGGCCCGATAGCGGGCGATCAAGGCATCGATCGTCGCTCTGGTCGAGTCCGTATCGGACGAACTCGTGCTGCAGCGGCGGCCCCAGCCGCGTCACGAACGCCCGGCCATCGAGTGGAATTCCGGTCTCGGCGGCGAGCACGTCGAAGACCTCGACGATCCCCACCCGGGGGTCGATCAAGGTCATGTCGAGGTCGAAGCCGACGGTGAAACTCACTCGACGAGAGTAAGCGGCACCTGCGACCAGATGGGTCCAATGGTTCACCCTGAGGCCGGACAGTGACCGAGATGTTACGCTCCGCGTGATTTCCATCACCAGAAGGCAATACTGGGATCACAACTGCCGCATTTGCGGTATCGGAAGATCATTCGGCAACCTACTATTGCTTGATGGCCGACCCGACTCCGCACGGCCAGTCCGTAGTGCGATGGTTGCGGGTTATTTCCTGGGTGCTGCTGTTGAGCGCGTCCGCCATCGTTGCGAAAATAACCTTTTCCGCGGGTCCACCCGACCCCGAGGGTCAGCTGGCCTTACAGGAATTCCTGCTTCGGGCTTATCAGCAGGGTCTGCCGACCTGGATCACCTTCGGCAAGATCGAATTTGCGGCGAACGTCCTGATGTTCATTCCGATCGGGTTCTTCGGTGCGCTCTGCCTAGCCCAGATTCGCGTTGGCTGATCATCCCGATTGCGACCGCCGCATCGACGGGAATCGAGATCATGCAGAGCACGCGGCTGCCCGACCGGGTCGGCACTCCGCGGGACGTGGTGGCCAACACGCTCGGGGCAATCATCGGTTTCTTCCTCGCCTGCCTGCTGGTGGCGCTGGTGCGACGGGTGGCCCGTCGCCGGGCCCAGGCGCGCGACGACGCCGCGCTGATCGTCGGCGCCCACCGTGCCGTGACTACGGCCGGCACCTGACCCGGTCCCTCCGGTCTCCGGCACACCGACTCAGGCACACCGACTCAGGCGCACCGACTCAGGGAACGGGCGCATTCAGCAGCCCGAAGGGATTGTCCGTTCGGCCGATCAGATCGGCGATCGAATTGATCACCAGGCTCGGCCGGAACGGGAACTGCTCGACCGTGACCGGCGTCGAAATCCCGGTGAGCACCAGGATGGTCGCCAGCCCCGCCTCCAGCCCGGCGATCACGTCGGTGTCCATCCGGTCGCCGATCATCAGGGTGGACTCCGAGTGGGCGCCGATGGCCCGCAGCGCGGACCGCATCATCAGCGGATTCGGCTTCCCGACGAAATAGGGCTTCTTCCCGGTGGCCTTCTCGATCAGCGCGGCCACCGCTCCGGCAGCTGGGACCAGACCGGCGCGGCTGGGACCGGTCGGGTCCGGATTCGTGGCGACGAACCGCGCGCCCGCCTCGATCAGCCGGATCGCGGTGGTGATGGCCTCGAACGAATACGTCCGCGTCTCGCCCAGCACCACGTAGTCGGGATCCCGGTCGGTCAGCACGTAGCCGGCTTCGTGCATCGCCGTCGTCAAACCGACCTCACCGATCACGAAGGCAGTGCCGCCGGGTCGTTGCGAGTGCAGGAACTTGGCGGTGGCCAGCGCGGAGGTCCAGATCCGGTCCTCGGGAATGTCCAGGCCGCTGGCCAGCAGCCGGGCCCGCAGATCCCGCCGGGTGTAGATCGGATTGTTGGTCACCACGACGAAATTCGCGCCGCGGGCGGTGAGTTCGGCAATGACCAGGTCCGCGCCGGGGATCATGTGTTCTTCGTGGACCAGCACCCCGTCCATGTCCATCAGGTACGACCAGTGTGCGTGGGGTGGCAGCGAAGGTTCGGTCACGCAGTCCATGATTGCCTGAGCTTGGTGATCCCGAACACCCGGGCACCCGCCGTACCGACTTGATCCGCGCACGGGCAGTTGAACTGCGCGGGACGTGAGAGGGAGAACGTGACCGAACCGGCATCGCACGGCACAGCCACCCCCGATCCGCCGGTGCAGTCGCTGCGCGCGGTGCTGGACACCGTCGGCTCGATCGCCGCGGATCTCGACCTCGGGGAAACCCTGCAACGGATCGTCGACGCGGCCGCTGAACTCTCCGGCGCACGGTACGGAGCGCTCGGCGTGCTGGACGATGCGACATCCGAGCGGCGCCTGGTGCAGTTCGTCACGCACGGGATCAGCCAACAGGAGCGCGCGAAGATCGGCGATCTGCCCACCGGCCACGGCATCCTCGGCGTGCTGATCGACCACCCGGAGCCGCTCCGGATCGACAACCTCGGCAACCACGAACTGTCCTACGGCTTCCCGCCGAGCCACCCGCCCATGTCCACGTTCCTCGGCGCGCCGATCCGGATCGGCGCGCGAGTGTTCGGAAACCTCTACCTGACCGAGCGACGGGGCGGTGGTCCGTTCACCGATCAGGACGCTGAGTTGGTGGTCGCCCTGGCCGCGGCCGCCGGGGTGGTGATCGAGAACGCACGGTTGTATGCCCGGCTCACCCGGCGCCGTCGCTGGCTGGAAGCCGCGGCCGCCGTCAGCACCGCGCTGCTGGCTACCTCACCGGTTGGTCATCCCGCCCGATGTGATCGCCGAGTTGGCCCGCGACGCGGGCGACGCCGACGGAGCGATCCTGCTGTTGCGGACGCCGGGCTATCAGGAACTGCGACTGGCCGGCACAGCGGGAGTTCCCATCGACACCGACAGCGCCGACGGACCCAACCCGGTCGAGGTCGTCACCAACGGTGACCCGGTGTCGCCGGTGCCAGGTGGTGACCTGCTGGTGCGGGTAGGGGCCACCGAGCGGCTGGCCGGGGTGCTGTGGCTCCGCTGGCTGCCGAAGCACCGAGATCGGGTGCATTCGACGATCGTCGAGTCGGCCGCAGGATTCGCCGAGCAGGTCGCCCTGGTTCTGGAGGTGGCGCTGGCCCAGGACGATCGGGCCCGGCTCGCGGTGTTCGAGGACCGCGATCGGATCGGCCGGGACCTGCACGACCTGGTGATCCAGCGGCTCTTCGCGATCGGACTGACCCTGGACAACACGACGCGGCTGGTCGGGCCGGGCCGGGTCGCGGACCGGATCAGCGCCGCGGTCGACCAGCTCGACGAAACGATCAAGGACATCAGGCGGACGATCTTCGAATTGGCGAACCCTGATCGGCCGGCGGACCTGCGGGACGACCTGGAGGCCACGGTGACAGCGATGCTGCCGTCATTGGGGTTTCGGCCAGAACTGCGAACGGCGGGAGCCGTACACAGTGGCGTGTCCGACGAGATTCGGCCGCACCTGCTGGCGGTGCTGCGGGAGGCTTTGTCCAACGTCGGCCGGCATGCCAGGGCACAGGCAGCCACCGTCACACTCGAGGTCGGGCCGGACATCGAACTGACCGTCGTGGACAACGGCCGTGGCATCGGGCCGGTCGCCCCGGGGAACGGGCTGCGGAACCTGCGCACGCGGGCCGAGGAACTCGGCGGGTGGTGCGAGGTCGGCCCTGACGGGGACGCAGGCACGCGGCTGGTCTGGCGGGTACCTGCGCGGTAGGGCCGCCTGGCCGGCCGGTCAGCACACGCCGGTCAGCCGGTGTCCGGCAGATGCTTCGCTGCGAACAACGCGGCCTGCGTCCGGCGCTGCAGGCCCAATTTCGCCAGCAGGCTGGAAACATAATTCTTGATCGTCTTCTCGGCCAGGAACATCGCCTCGGCGATCTGCCGGTTCGTCATGCCTTCGCCGATCAGGGAGAGCACCCGGCGTTCCTGGTCGGTCAACGGCGCCAGTGCGGGGTCCAGCTCGGGACCGCGCCTGACCCGTTCGAGCACCCGGGCGGTCACCGCGGGGTCGAGCAGTGATTGCCCGGCCGCCACCCTGCGCACCGAGTCGAGCAGGTCGGATCCGCGAATCTGCTTGAGCACGTAGCCGGCCGCGCCCGCCATGATCGCCGCGAACAAGGCTTCGTCATCGTCGAACGACGTCAGGATCAGGGCAGCGATGCCGGGGTCCCGCGAACGGATCTCACGGCACACGTCGATTCCGGAGCCATCCGGCAGCCGGCCGTCGAGCACCGCTACCTGCGGGCGTAAGGCCAGAATCTGCACCTGCGCATGCGCAACCGAGCCGGACTCACCGATCACCTCGATGTCGCCCTCGCTCTCCAGCAGGTCCCGGAGTCCGAGCCGGACGATCTCGTGGTCGTCCAGCAGATACACGGTGATCTTCTTGGTTGGCGTCGACATCGTCTCTCACCTCGTTTCACTCGGTGTGACCTGCAGTGTGCAGGAAAATTCGGTTCCCATGACGAAACTCCCGCCGACCGGAATCATCCGGCACGAGTGCGGGAGCTTCGAAGATTCTCGCATTGCCACCGTTGGCCGGGTCCTGACGTGCTGGACACGGCCATGCGCGGCTAGCGCAGCCAGCTCTTGCCTGCGGTGACGCCGGCCCACCAGCGGCCGAGGCCGAAGTAGTTGCCGGCGCCGATGACGGCGAGCACGACGAGGCCAGTGCGTAGACCACGTGGTAGTCGGTCAACGGGTTGGACGACCTGGTTGGCGTCGCCGGCCGAGGTGAACTGGGCCATCGGCCACTCGGCCGCCCACATCATCACCAGCATCAGCGACGCCGGCCGCCGCAGTGAGCGGAGGCCACGCCGAGGATCAGGGCAAGACCGATCGCGAGCAGGCCACCCATGAACAGGAGTTCGCCCACCAGGTGCCGGCGATGCTGTGAAGAAGGACTCGAACGGGCCGACGTCGACGCCCGACGGAAGCCCTTGGTCGGCGATCCGCCGTTGATCCAGGACTTGTCGCCGCGGTGCTGTAGCCGAAGCCGAAGAGTCTTGTCCAAGAACGGCCACAGGAAGACGAACCCCATGGCGACTCGCAGTGCAGCGATGGCGATTCCGCCGCGCTGGGTGATCTTGATGGTGCTGACATCGGTGTGGACCGAGGTGGTGCCTTCGATCGTGTGACTGGCCATGACGTTCTCCTGACAAAGTGACGAAAGGTTTTCGACCTCTTGATCATTTCTGTTGATGGGTGACTGCACATGGGTCGAAGGTCCCCTCTCGCCGGGACTTATCGATCGCGTCGTACCTTGACGCCATGACGATGAAATTCGGAGTTTTCATTCCACAGGGCTGGCGGATGGATCTGGTCGGCATCGAGCCGGCCGAGCAGTGGAACACCATGTCCCGGCTCGCTGCGCGAGCGGAAGCCGGTCCGTGGGAATCGATCTGGGTGTACGACCACTTCCACACCACCCCGACGCCCACCGACGAGCCGACCCACGAGGCCTGGACCCTGATGGCCGCGTTCGCCGCCTCCACCAGCCGGATCCGGCTGGGCCAGATGTGCACCTGCATCGCCTACCGCAATCCCGCCTACCTGGCCAAGGTGGCCGCGACCATCGACGTCATTTCCGGCGGACGCGTCGAGATGGGCATCGGCGCCGGCTGGTACGAGCACGAATGGCGTGCCTACGGCTACGGATTCCCGCCCGCTCCGGAGCGGCTGCGAGCGCTGGACGAGGGCGTGCAGATCATGCGGCAGGCCTGGACAACGGGCTCGGCAACGTTGCAGGGCAAGGTTTATCAGGTTGACGGTGCGATCGTCCGGCCGTTGCCGCTGCAGCCAGGGGGTATCCCGATCTGGATCGCCGGCGGCGGCGAGAAGGTCACCCTGCGGATCGCCGCGCAGTACGCCGCCTACACCAACTTCGACGGCACACCGGAGGGATTCCGGCACAAGTCGGAGGTGCTCGCCGGACATTGTCAACGGCTGGGCCGCGACTTCGACGCCATCACCAGGTCGTCGAACTACAACATCGCCATCGGCCGGGACGCCAGGGAGGTGCAGGATCGGCTCGACTGGGTGCTGGACCGTCAGACGAAGCTGGTCGGCGCCGAGAAGGCCGAAGCCCAACTGCGGGCCTACCGCGGAATGCCCGGGGTCGGGACCCCCGAACAGATCGTGGAGAAGCTCTCCGCGTTGAAGACGGCGGGGATGACGTACGCCATCGCCTACTTCCCCGAACTCGCCGATGACACGTCAGGACTCGAGTTGTTCGAGAAGGAAGTCATTCCCGCGTTGGCCTGACGGCCGGGCCGTCACCGGAACAGCGTCAACGCACCGGTGACGGCGCCGAGCGCGCCGAGGCCGACCACCGACCCGGTGACGGACAGGAGCAGCCGCCAGGAGTCGGCGGGGCGTCCCCACCGGTAACGCTGGGCGGGAAAGCTGAAGATGGCCAAGGTAGCGACGACCAACCCGAGGCCACCGGCGAGCACGCCGAGGGCCAGGACGCCCAACTGGATCGCCGTGTGGAAGATCAGGAACGAACAGACGACGACACCAAGGCCGGTGCGTTGCCAGGCGAGGGTGGTGCGTTCCGGGGCGGCGCCGTACACGTCTTCGGTGTTGACCTCTTGAGCGGGCTCTGGGCCGGGTTCGGGCGTCATGTCTGAGCGATGGCGTACCCGATGATGACCGCGGCGGCGATCACCACGGCAGCGACCAGCCACCGCAGTGCGGTCGGAGCCGGTAGCGGCTCGCCCTGCCGCATTGCCCGTTCGATCCGCCGCCAGGACACGAGCGCGTTGATCGCTGTCAGGCCGCCGACCAGGCAGGACAGCACCGCGACGATGTCCAGGAATTCGGGCAGATTGGTGACGGTGGACACCGAGGTCAGCGCTATCCCGCCGGCGATGAACGCCAGTCCGGTCCGCACCCAGGCCAGCGCCGTCCGCTCGTTGGCCATCGAGAACCGCGGGTCGGGCTCGGTTCCGACGCCGTACACGCTGCGCGGCCGGCGACGATCTGCGCCACCACGGCGCTCCGGCTGGTTCAGAGCCCGAGCAACTTGCTCTTTGCTGCGGAGAACTCGTCCTCGGACAGAATGCCCTGGTCCTTGAGGGCGGACAGCCGCTGGATCTCGTCAACCAGGTTGGGCTCCGCTGCCGGTGCCGCGGGTGCCGGTTGCTGGTACTGCGGCGGCGGCTGCTGGTACTGCGGCGGCTGCTGGTACTGCGGCTGCTGGTATTGCGGCGGTGCCTGCTGGTACTGCGGCGGCGCCTGCTGATACTGCGGCTGCTGTTGCTCCGGGGGCGCGGCCTGTTCCTCGTTGTAGGCCTGCGCATCGGCCTTCTGCTGATACTTCGCCTGCTGCCGACGAGACACCCGACCGGACACGGCCGTCGCGGTGCCCGCGACGACTGCGGTGCGGGCCATCATTCCCAAAAGTCCCATGACGCTTCTCCTCAGCTCTCGTCAGCAGTCGCCAGGGCCGCCAGGACGGCTTCCCGCGGAATTCTCGCCTGGTCGAGCACGACCGCGCCAGAGCCCTCGAGCGCGCTCACGAACGGCGCGGCCCAGGTGTTCTCCCAGCAGATCACCGCGATCGACGAGTTCGGCTGCAGCAGGTCGGTCAGTTCTTCAACGTCGGAGGAGTCCAGCAACCCGCCCGGGACGTCACCGTCGACGCTGGCGAACAACGGACCGTACTTCGCCGTCAGGCCGGCAAGTTCGATCGAACCAACCTCGCCCTCCGCGGTCTTGTAGGCGAAGAGCAGATCGAGCACCCGAATCGTTCCGGACGAGATCAGCTCCTCGAGGGCCGGCAGGATGGCCCCGTTGAACTCGTTGCCCGGGAAGGCGACTTCGAGGACGTCGACGGGTCCGATCTCCATGGAAACTCCTTTGTTCAGCTGACGACCGTTTCCGGCCAGGGTAAAAGCAGTCGCTGCGCTCGCGCAGCCAGTCGATCTCACCGGTCAGCTGCGTGGCCGGCATCCTCCGATGAGGATGAAGATAGCGAACCGGTTGTTCCTGCGCTCCCGGACCCGAACTCGGCGGGCCACAACGCCATGGCAAATGCCCGCGCTGCACTGCAGCCAAACCATCAGCAGTTCGCCGGAATCGGGTCGCGCCGGTGAGTTCGCCACAGCGAGTCCGTCATAGGATGGGTGGTACGAGCCACTCGTCCGGTCGCCGGCTGTGGCCTGTCAATCAGGGAGTTCAGCGTTGACCGACGAACGGCCCGACGGCGAAGACCAGTATTCTCAGGCCCTCCCGGACAGCAACGACAGTGGCAGCCGAGTCGACCACGACGAGACGGAGCTGCGGGAAAGCCTCGCCTCCTTGTCCAAACTGGCCACCGGACAGCTGAGTCTCGAGCAGATCCTCACCCAGGTCGCGGAGTTTGCGGTACGGGCAATTCCCGGCGCGGACGGCGCAGGTTTGACGTTGCTGGAAAACAACAGGGGCGACACGATCGTCGCGACTGCGCCCTTCGTCCGCGAGGTTGACGCGATCCAATACAGCATCAGGGAAGGGCCGTGCATCAGCGCGGCAGCGGAAGGCCGCACCATGCGTTCGGGATCCCTCGGCGGCGAGCCCCGCTGGCCGAGGTTCGGGCCACGGGTCAGCAGACTGGGCGTGCACAGCGTGTTGTCGCTACCGCTGATCACCCCGGACGGGGTGGTCGGCGCGATGAACGTCTACGCCCACGCGAAGAATGTCTTCGATGACCGATCGGCCCAGCTCGGCGAACTCTTCAGCACCCCAGCTGCCATCGCGGTCCAGAACGCACAGGTGCTGGAACAGACCAAGCGGTTGGCAGCCACCCTGCAGGCCGTGCTGACCAACCGGGCAATCATCGATCAGGCACTCGGGATCATCCGCAGTCGCAGCGGCTGCACATCGGATGAGGCCTACCAACGATTACGGGATATGAGCCAGAGTTCCGATACGAAACTGGTCGTCGTTGCCCAATCCGTGGTCGGTGAAGCAGTGCGCAGGGCGATCGCCCGCCGCAACGAACGCTAGGCGACGAGATCGTTGCGCAACCCGAGAGCGACCGCATGAGCTCTGTCGTGCGCACCCAACTTCTGGAACAGCCGACGGGCATGGGTTTTCACGGTGTCTTCCGACAGGTAGAGCTTGCGGCCGATTTCGCCATTTGAATTTCCCTGGCTCATTCCGCGCAGAATCTGTAACTCGCGTTCGGTCAGGCGCACAGCAACTTTTCCGGCGTCGCGCACGGCCGACAATCCGCCGAAGGCGACCGGTCGTTGCTGCCCGGGGCTGACCACCGGATAGTTGGCATCCCACAACAACAACCCGCGCGCACCACGAACAATCGAGGCAATCAGTAATTGCGAATCCTCGCATGATCCATAAACGATCACCGCGGCGGACGGATAGGCGTCCAACAATCGTTTTGTCGATTCGATGCCGTTGCCCTTGCCCCGTTTGACGCCGACCAGCACCAGGTCGGCCCGATGCGCCGCGTACTGCGCGACCAGGTCGCGGGCGTCAATTGCGCTCGCAATGTCGGTCACAGACGGCATGGACGCCGCCACCACCCGCATCAAAGCCGTTCGAGCGCTTGACCTTTCGTCACAGATGATCACGCGGGTCAACGCAGCCCAGGTTGGCAGCCGTTCCTTGAGGTTTGACATGATTGCCCGCCTTCGTCGCGTCATGAAGTCATTCGCTGACTGAACCGTCGGAGCTTGATCGGACGAGACCCCTTCGCCAGTAGTTACGTAGCGTACACCCACCGATACTGGTTGTTACTGGGCGGTCTTCCCGCGGTCTGCGTCAGGGCCGTCGAAGCCGTTGTGCTACAACAGAAACACCGGTCGAACCAATCGGATCGTGCGCGTATCCTGCAGGCCCGTGCTGTCGGAATCAGATCGCCGTCACTCACTCTCCGTCAAGTCCGAGTGGTCTGGAACAATACGAAGAACCGCGCCCCACCGGACTCCAATGATGTGGAAATCACCCAGTCAGTTCAATCCATCAGTTGGCACCTGGGGGGTGCCGCAGTCGCTGCCCCGCGAGCTTGAAGCGTCAGAACACGCGCAATCACTGTTCATCAGGCTGGGGTGACCAAGAGTTGCCCGCCGCCGCCGGCTTTTTGCGCCCCCACCGTGTCCGAGTTGTCCGAATGCGCTACCGTGACTCTTGCTGATCACAACAGCCGGCTCCGGGGTAGGTGTCGCTGCGGTATAGCCGCGGCACCTTGAGCAAGTCCTGCCGCCCGATTTTTCAGGATTGATAGGTGCAACTGGCTCCCATGACGAGAACCACTGAACGTAGACCAGCACGGACCTCCTTGCGATGACGAACCGCGAATCGCCGCTCAGTCGCTCCGACCACCCACCCAGGTCAAGGCTAAACTGTCTGCGCATTCAACCGCTTTCGATCGACGAGGTGAGCACGGCGGTGAACCGGCTGGGCCGGGAGACGCTTCAGCTGCCGGAACCGGCGCTTCCGCCTGCCGCCGCAGCAAGACATCCCCGAACTGCCGATGATGACTGCTGCGCAACGCTTCTGGCTGGCATTCGCCGGTAAGCCCGGCAGTTCCGGCAGGGCCGGTCCGGCCTACGAACCCGGGCTGCCCCGGAACCCGCCCGTCCCCTCGGTTGATGACAACCCCCTCGGCATTCCGCGCCAGCGCCAGCCGGGGGAGGATCGCCGGCCCGCGCCATGACCGGGCCACGGAAACACCGCCTATCCGCTCAACTGACGTGTCGAGCCGATTCCGGATAACGCACATCGAAGGCTCTGTCCAAGGCCTCGAGCAGCGGCCGCAAACGACCGGTCTTGACCACATATTCGTCGGCGCCAGCCGTGAGCATCTCCCGTTGCATCTGACTGTCGCGAATTCCCGAAAAAACCAGAATGTACATATCGGGCCGCAACTCCTTCGCGGCAGTTGCGACACATGGACCGCCGCCGGGCATACCGATATCCAGGATCAGTACGTCCGGCCCGATTTCCCGTACCCGCTGCAGGCAGCTGAAGCCGTCGGATGCCTCACCGATCACCCGAAATCGCGCGGCATCGGACAGCACCGTGGTGATCGCTTCCCGAAGTTCAGGTCGGTCATCACAGATCAATACCGTGCACCGGCGGGCAACTGCAGTTGGTTCGTTCTTCATCACTTCGACAGCACATTCTCGCGCAGGGCGATGGCAACGGCCTCAAGTCGGCTGTGCGCTTTCAACTTGTTCATCACAGCTTGAATATGATTGCGGGCGGTGGCCGGCGCGACAAACAGCTCGGCGGCGAGCGCCGAGGTGCTCTTGCCGGCAACCAGCAGTCGCAGGACCTCGCGTTCCCGCACTGTCAGGTCGGCGCCGATCCCACCGCCGGCCTGGGCAAGGTGGGGCATCAATCGGCGGAGGGCTTCCGGGGTGACAACGGCCTCGTCGTTGGCAACGGCACGAACCGCGTTGATGAGCGTGATTGCCCGTTTACCCTTCGGAATGACCCCGGCCGCCCCGCCCATGATCGCCCTGGCAAGGACGTCATCGGTGTCCCCTGCGGTGACGATCAGCACCTTCATCGAAGGGCACTCGGTCAGCATGGCCTCGAGTGAATCCGTGCCGAGACCGTCGGGCAGGCGTTGATCCAGCAGCAGAACATCCGGACGGTAGCGGGCGACGGCCTCGAGCCCGCTGGCGCAGGTCGCCGCGATCGCGAGCACCGTCATGTCGTCATTGGCGCTCAGGATTGTCGCAAGACTGTCGGCCACCATCAGGTGGTCATCGACGATCACCACAGTGATCGGGGCTGGGATCAGCGGGGCCGCAGATCGGGCCGACGAATCACCCTGCAGGGCTGGTTGATGGCGATGCCCATCCGCCCGGGCCAGATCACGAGTGTCGCGGGTGGTCATCTGGCCGGCTCTTCGGTCATCGGCATGGTGAGAACGACCGTCGTGCCCAACCCCGGCGTGCTGTCGATGTGCAACTGAGCATCCTCGGCGTTGGCCCTGGCCCGCATGGTCGCCAGACCGAAATGCCCAGGTTCTGCCTTGAGCGAGGCGGCGCCTACGCCGTCGTCGGTGAGCGAGAGCATCACGCTGCCCTCATGCTCCTCCAGGCGCAGCGTGACGTTGCCCGCCTGGGCATGCTTGCGGGCGTTGACGAGCGCCTCGCGCATGATCCGGTAGGCCGTTGCGGTCGCCGGTGGGTTGAGGGAGACATGGGTGGGCCCGATGACGGTGACCGCGGAGGTCGTACCGATAAAGATTCCCTCGGCCAGATTGTGGAGTGCAACGCCGAGACCGTCACTGAGATCTGGTGGGGTGATGGCGACGATCAGCTTGCGCAGCCGTTCCACCGACGTCTCGAGCAGGGTCGCGATCCGCTCCAGTTCGTCCCCCGGATCACCCACCACTCGGAGCCGGAGATAGTCGATGCGCAGAATGGCCGCCACGATCATCTGCATCGGGTCGTCGTGCACAGCGTCCGCCAGCAATGCCCGTTCCCGCGTCTCGGTGCTGGCCAACTGCTCCAGCAACTCGCGTTGCTCGTAGGTGAGCTCCAGCAACCTGTCGGCAACGGCCCGGCGTTCGACCCGTTCCTGGTCGCGGACTTCCCGCAGCCGGCTCTCGGCCAGGGCCGAGCCCACTCGATCGGCCTGTAGCTGGATCGGCTGCTCGTCGCCGAGCTGATACGGGGTGTCGGGGGCGCGAAAGATGCTCAGCAGGCCGAGTACAGCACCGCCGTGCCGAACCGGTGCGACGATAAAATGCCGTGCCTCGCCGTCGATCCGCTCATCCAGCGGCTCATGAAAAGCACTGGAGCCGTTGAACGCGCCGCCACCGATCGCCACGTTGTCGGCGATATCACCGTGCAGACCGAAACCCGGCTCGCTGGCCAAGCGGCGTTCCTCGTCGCGATGGGCAACGACGCCGAACTCAACGGTTCGCTGATCCTGCGTCATTTCCCGCTGCGGCACGTCCGGTCCGACATCAGATGCCGACGGCGACGTCATGCTCCTGGTCAACTCCCCGAGCCCGCTGTTCGTCGTAGCGACGGCGTCATTGACTCGTCGGAGCATGCTGCGGTCTTCGGCCGCCGCCGCCTCGGCATGTTCGGCCACTACGCGTGCGGCTATCGCATCGGAGACGTCGACGTGCGTCGAGATGGCGCGCAGCAGGACGCCCGCTCCGTTGACCTCGGCCTCGCAGGTGCTCTTGATGAATCGCAGTTCGTCGGTCTGACCGTGGCGAATGCGGTACTGCGGACTGGATCGCCCACCACGGGCGAGCACTTCTGCCCAGGCGGACGTGGTGACGGCCCGGTCCTCCGGCAGGACCAGTTCGTTGATCACGGCCAGCGGTTCAGTCGCAGCGTCGACGCCCCACAGTTCCAACAACTCCCGGTCGAAGACCCAACCGGACCGGATGTCGTACTGGCAACTGCCGAACGGCGTCAGACCGTGGATCTGTCGCAGCCGCGATTCTCGGGCCCGATCACCGGACACGTCCTCGCTGATGGCCAATCCACCCATGATTCGTCCGTCGGGACCGGCCACCGGACGGACCCGCATACGGAATTGTCCACCGTGGACCGGGCTGGTGTATTCGAAGTCCGACGGCCGCCCTGCCAATGCCGCGCGATAGGGCCCCGCCAACAGATCGACCACCGGCAGTGGAAGCACCTCGGAGAGCAGCCCTCCAGTGAGCCGGCCCTCGTCATAACCGTTGTCGGCCAGGGACTCGCCCACCGCCAACTGCAGCCGCAGCTCGTGATCGAACATGAAGATCGCCGCCTGCGGCAGGTTGGCCACCAGCAATCGGTAACGCAATTCGCTGGCAGCAAGCGCTGCCGACCGATCACGGTCTTCGGTGACATCGCGCAACTGCAGGAGAAAATACCGACGTCCGCCGTCGGTGGTGATCACGTCGACCAACATCTTTACCCGTACCTGGTCGCCGGCCGCTGTCACCACTTCGGTTTCCCGCTCGAGGTGATCCAGGTCGCCGAGCCGGAAGGCAACGGTTTGCCGCTCGCCGTCGGCGGTCCACTCCACTTCCGCGAAATCCGCGTTGCGGTACCCGACCAGGGCAGACGACTCGCTCCCGAACAGCCGCCCGGCCGCCGGGTTCGCGCACACGGTCTGCACGTTGTCGTTCACCAGCAGCATCGCGAAGGCGCTGTGATCGAAGCCGCTTCCGACCAACGTGTGCAGTTCGGCAATTTCACCCGGGTCGAGGAGGGGAGCCGCTTCCCAGGCGGAAGTTGTCACTCAGTCTCCCGCCTTTGGCTCACCACTCGTTTGGCCTACATAGTCACCGTACGCCACAGCACGACTACACACTGTTTAGTTCTGCGAGATAGACACCAACGGGGTGGGAGGTACGCACCTCAAGCTCGACAGTATTCCGCTCCGACCAGGGGCACCCCAGCCTTGGCCAAAGGCCCCGGGAACCGTCCCGAACTGACTGTGCGCCGCGGTCAAATCGCCAGCGCCGTTCGTCCCTTCAGTCGGTCGTAGCGGTGAGTGTGCTTGTGGTGGAGCCATTTCCGCGTATGGAATACAGGTACGGGGTCTCCGGCTGCAATCCGACATCGGTGAAGGTCAGACCGCTCACGGTGGCGATTCTGATACCCGATCGGAGCACCTCGTAGCCGGCAGCTGCCGGACCGTTCCAGCGAATGCTGATGCTGTTCGCAGTGTGCCCGGTGACCGCCAGCGCCGAGGGGGTACCGATTGACGACGACGGACCGGTCGTCGGTGCGACACCCGGCACTGCGGTCAGTTCGCCCGTGGTCACTCCATTCGCTTGAATGGAGTAGAGGTAGGTAGTGCCCGTCTGCAGGCCGGTATCGGTGAAACTGAGCCCCGTGACGCTGGCAATCCGCACGCCGGCTCGGAGGACGTCGTAGCTTGCGCCCTTGGTGCCGTCCCAGCCCAGGGTGACGGAACTCGGCGTCGTGCCCGTGATCTTGAGATCCGCCGGACCCGAGCCCGGTACGGCCGTTGGGCTCACGGTGGGGGAGGCTGTCGCGGTCGGCGAGCCGGATGCGGTGGGCGACGCACTCACCGTCGGCGACGCACTCACCGTCGGCGACGCACTCACCGTCGGCGACGCACTCACCGTCGGCGACGCGCTCACCGTCGGCGACGCACTCACCGTCGGCGACGCACTGACCGTCGGCGAGCCCGGCGCGGTCGGTGACGCTGTCACTGTCGGTGTGCCCTGCCCGCCGAGATACCGCACCTCGACGTAGTCGACGATCATGGGCACGCCCGGCTTGGTCGCGGCTGTGGGTCCGCCGCCGAGTTTGTTGGGGAACGCGCCGCCCATTGCGACGTTGAGAATCACGAAGTAGCCGGCATGACTGGCCAGGCTGGTCCAGGTCGCCGCCGGGACATCACTTTCGTCGACCGAGTGGGTGACGACTCCGTCGACATACCAACGCAATTCGTCAGTAGCGCCGCTCCGGTCCCATTCCATGGCGTAATCGTGGAACCCGGCCTGGCAGGTGGTCACCTGGCAGGGTGTCCCGCCGTTGTTGAGACCCTCCGGCTCATTGCATGGACCACCCCAGGTACCGCAGTGCAGCACCCCGTAAGACCAATTCAAACCCTGCACATTCTCCATGATGTCGAATTCACCGATACTCGGCCACGACCAACGATCGGCGCGGTACGGACCGCCGAGCATCCAGAATGCCGGCCAGTAGCCGAGTGCCGCCTTCCCGGTGACATTGGGCATCTGCACTCGACTCTCGACGTGCATCACGCCGCCGTCGGCCGGTTTGAAATTGGCCCGCGTTGTCTCGACACGAGCCGACGTCCACTGACCTGATTCGTCCCGCTGCGGCGTGATATAGAGATTTCCGTCGCGGACATCCACATTTTCCTTGTTGCTGGTCAGTGTTTCGATTTCGCCGGTGCCGAAGGCATCGGGGCCGCCCGGATAGGAATTACCGAGCGTCAGTTGCCAGTTGTCGGTATTCGGCAGTCCGGTGCCACCGAAATCATCCCTGAAGGTAGTGCTCCACTGCGGCGCCGCCGCCGCCGCAACGGTTGTCGTTGCCGCAACGCCCAGTCCCGTTGCCGCCAGCGCGAATCCCATCAAGAGCACGAGCGGTCGTGATCGTAGAAACATGATTGCCTTTCGGGCGTGAGTTCGAAGACCCCTGACGGCAGGGCTGTTGATACCGGGCAGCGCGCGTCGGTCTTGCCGGTACGGCCCGACGGCGCCCTGATCAACGTTGACCAACCCGGCGGAACCTCGTGGGCTTCTCCAGCATAACTATGGGTAGTTGGATAATTACTCCCCGTAAGTGTCCTGTTCCGGGCCAGTTTCCGGGCATCTCGCGCCTGCCAGTGACATCGTTCGGCCACGGTCGTGGAATCGCTCCCATTCGCGTTTCCCGTGATCCAGCGGTGACCTCGTCCGTCTCGGATGATGGGCCCGGGAAGGGCCGTGTGATTCAATCGTCGGGCCGCGACGGAGCGGTCCGACCATGGCAGGCAGGCTTCGCCGATCGGATGTCCCGGTTTCGGTGCTGTGCTTTACCCGGTCCGGCATTTCCGCGCGTCACAGGAGGCAAACGCATGTCCGAACTCATCGTCATCGGCTATGACGGCCACGACCAGGCCACCTCTGCCTACAACGAGGTGCTGGCACTTCAGGGCGATTTCGTGGTCGAACTGCAGGGACTGGCCATCGTCTCGGTGGACGCCGAGGGCAAGAGCCACGTTGAGACCCCGCAGAAGATTGTCGGTATGAGCGCGGCGTCCGGCGCCCTGTGGGGCATGCTGCTCGGCCTGCTGTTCTTTGTGCCGTTCTTCGGCCTCGCTCTCGGTGGCCTGATGGGCGCGCTGTTCGGCAAGCTCGGCAAGTCCGGCATCAACGACGAATTCCGCTCACAGGTCAACGACATGCTGAGCCCCGGAAAGTCCGCCGTCGTGATCATGGCGTCCAAGATCACCGAGGACAAGTTCGCCGACCGGATGAAGGCCTACGGCGGCAACCTGCTGAAGACCTCGCTGTCCGAGGAGGACGAGAAGGAACTGGCGCACGAACTGGGCGAGGTCCCGGTTCCGCCAACCTCCTGACTGGCACTGCCCACCTGCATCCATCACCGGCATCGCAAGAAAGGCCGGCCGCGCGGAATTCCCGCCCGGCCGGCCTTTTGCGTTTCGTCGGCGACGATGACATCGATTCGCCGATCTCGTACCACCCCGACTGGCGCAACATCCGGCAGAGGCCAATCGTTGTCTGGTTGAACTGTCCTGGATGAACGGGGATTCGGCCATGACCACCGCTTCAACTGTTCCAACCCCGCCAAGCCGCTCGGCCGACAGGGCCGACACGGCCGGGAGGCTGATCTCGCCGGGTCCGCCGATCAGTTCAGAACACGCACGGCGGGTTCGCGCCGGCCGAACCACGCGGGCCCAGCGCGCTGCCGCGGGAAAGGCCGCCCGGCAATCGATGGCGTTGGCGGCTCACGCCGAGATCAGCCGTGGAACGCGGCCCGATCCGGTCGAGCTGTTGGAAAGCCAGGCGGTAACGCGGCTCCCCCAGTTGGTGCCGATCCGCTATGGCCGGATGCTCGCCACCCCCTTCACCTTCTTCCGGGGTGCGGCGCTGATCATGGCCGCCGACCTCGGGTCCACACCGCATTCCGGGTTGATGGTGCAGCTCTGCGGGGACGCCCACCTGAGCAACTTCGGCTTCTATGCGACCCCCGAGCGGAATCAGGCGTTCGACATCAATGACTTCGACGAGACCTACCCGGGTCCCTTCGAGTGGGACGTCAAACGGCTGGCGGCCAGTGTTGCGGTTGCCGGACTGGTCGGCGGGTTCTCACCCAAGCACGCAAGAGCCGCGGCGCTGTCGACGGTGACCGGGTATCGGGCGGAGATCCGCCGGCTCGCGCCGCTGGGCAACCTGGACGTCTGGTATTCGCACGAGGACATGGGCGCCATGCTCAAACAGACCCGTAAACGGGTCGGAGCCGACGCCGAACGCGGCCTGAGCGCCAACCTGGCGAAGGCCAAATTCCGGGACAGCAATGACGCGCTGCGCAAGCTCTGTGTGATGGTGGACGGACAGGTGCAGATCAGGAACGACCCACCATTGGTCATGCCGGGCGAGGAACTGTTGCGCGCCTGGGACCTCCCGATGGACCTGGTGTACGAGCAGATCAGCACCCTGATCACCGAGTACCGCGCAACGCTGCAGAGCGACCGCCGGGCGCTGCTCGACCAGTTCAGCTTTGTCCAGCTCGGATTCAAGGTGGTCGGTGTCGGCAGTGTCGGGACGAGGGCATGGATCGCCCTGTTGGACGGCGCCGATGCCGCGGACCCACTGTTCCTGCAGGCCAAGGAGGCCCAGCGGTCGGTGCTGGACCCGTACGTGCAACCCGCCACCAGCTACGCCAACCAGGGCGAACGGGTGGTGCACGGTCAGCGGCTGACCCAGATGACCAGCGACATCTTCCTCGGCTGGCAACAGGTCGACGGCGCCGACGGCGTCCAGCGGGACTTCTACGTCCGGCAGCTCCGGGACGGAAAGGGGTCGTTCGTCGTCGAACAGATGGACCCCGCGGCCCTGACGTTCTACGGGCGGCTCTGTGGGCGGACGTTGGCCCGGGCACATGCCCGGTCCGGCGATCGGGTGGCGATTGCCGCCTACCTCGGCGGGTCGGATGCGTTCGACGAAGCCGTCGCCGACTACGCGATGCGGTACGCAGCACAGAACCAGCGCGACCACGCGGCCCTGCGAATGGCTGCCGAGGAGGGCCGGATAACGGCCCGAGAGGGAATCTGAGTTGACCGCCGGGGAGACGTCAACGGCGCAACCGGACGACCGCCAGAAACACCTTGTCCAGCGTGCACTGCGGTGTTTGAATCGGCCGGTGCACGATCGCCGGACCGGGCCGGTCGTTCCGCGCCCGCACCATTCGGGCACCAGCCGTGCAGCGCCGACTTTTCGCAGTTCTGCCGGCCCGGGTTCGGTCGTTCCCGGTGTTGTTGGCGTTGGTTCCGGCCCCGGCACTGCGCAGGAGAGCCGGGTGCTGTGGATGCAGCGGACGGTCGGCAACCACGCGACCACCGGCGTCCTGCTGCAGCGCGATCCGGCACCCACGCCGGTCGCCGCCGGCAAGTCCCGTGCACAGCGGCTCGCGAAGTTGTTGCCCAGCAAGCGGGCGGACGTCCTTGCGGAGCTGGCGAAGGCGAGCGAGCCGGACCGCCAGGCGGTCGACGACGCGGCCGCCGCCCTGGCTAACACCACCAAGGCAGGCAAGGGACTGGACGCGATCCTGTTGCTGCGCCGGTGCATTGCCTTTGTCCGGCACCGGCCGACGGCGGCGACCAGGCGGGCGCCGATCACCGCCCGCAAGGGCGGCGAGGGCAAGGTGGCGCTCACCGCCAAGGTCGACGGCGGAACCGTTGAGGTGCGGACCGGGGTCGAGGCAGGCTTGGGCCGACCCACCTTCTCGCTGGCCTACCACGGCAGCAACGCGGACGACTGTCAATGGTTGCAGTTCATCTGGCGGGAGATCGTCACCCGGCAGGAGGCGGCCAAGGGCGGGGCGGCCGACAACGCCGTACCGGGACGGGTCGAACGAGCTGCCGGTTTCTCCTACAACCTGACGACCGACCAGGACGCGCCGGAGTGGAACACCGACACCGCTGACAGGAAGTCGGCCTTCTACGAGAAGAACACCGAAGCGGTCAACCGCGACGACGACGACCTGGTGATGTTCGACGACCCGGATCCGCGGGAGAACATCCTGACCGATATCCACCGCAAGGCCGGCACCAGCCCACCGGCGCATGCTGTCTCCCGGGCGCATTTCGAGACCTACCTGGTGCGCGGAATGGACGTGCTATTCCGGGTGCGGCTGGACCTGTCGTGGCAGATCACCAACGGAAAAGCCGACGCCGCACCGGATATCGTCCCGCATGGGGAGGTGATGTCCGGAATCCGGGTGACCCAGCTGGCGAAGCTGACCGAGCAGCTGGGCAGCACCGCGGAAATGCCGGACTACCTCGCAACAGTGCCGGACAAGAAGGCGGCGGACAAGAGGGCGGCGGACAAGAATGCAAAGGCTCAGCCGGCCAAGAAGCCGGCCGCCAAGGCTGTCCAGCGGGACACCACCCCCTTCGAACCCGTCAAGGACCTCTCCCCGAAGGGCTCGCTGTCCGACTCGGAATGGAACGTCAAGACGCGGACCGTCGGCACCACGGAGCTCTATGCGGAGATCGCTGCCCTGGCCGGCGCTGACCGGATCGAGGGCGTCACGGGGACGTCGAAGGCGTCGATCAACCCCATCCTGCGGAAGGACTCCGACCTCAAGACCGGACTCAATTTCGTCAACAATCTCCCGTCGAACGGCGAGACCGGCTTCATCGATTCTGGCGGGACCTACCGCGGACCGAAACTCCCGCTCGACGACACCGGAATACCGACCGTCGCGATCATGCTCGGCCCGTCGGCATTCACACACGACAAGGCCCAGGCCCTGGCGACGATGCGCCATGAGATGAAGCACGCCGAGCATTTCCTGCTGACCATCGCCGCCCTGAAGCGGTGGCGGGACGGCAAGCGGAAGAAGGCTTTTGCCGTCTGGGTCGGCACTGCGGTGAAGGAACCCGACCGCACACTGATCCTCGAGCGGATCAGCGGCGCGACCCCCGACACCGAGTTGATCGCCTACACCGAAGGCCTGGTCACGTCGTTCCATTTCCTCCCGCAGACACCGGACCCGAAACTGATGGTGGCCGGGAACTTTCCGGTGGCGATCTTCGAATTGCTGCACGCGGGCGCCAACTATCAGGCCTCATCGGACGAGGCCAACAAGGTCGCCCTCACCCGGCTGCGCAGTTACTGCCGGGACACGCTGTCCGCCGCCCAGCGCTCCGCACTGGTGGCCTGGGTGGACTACCTGCAGGCCTACGTCGGGGTCAAAGACGTTCCCGCGGTGCACAAGGACGCGGACAAACGCAACGCAAAGGTGATCATGGACGAGGTCCGCAACTTGGGGCCGTTCCTGAAGCAGGTCCGCGGCATCGCCGCAAAGCCCGGCAAATAGCCCGCGCCGCGAAGACGATCCGCGCAGGGGTCGGCGCAGGGGTGGCGCGCGGGGTTCAGTGCGGGGCGGGCTCGGCGACCGGATGCCGGTGGATCGCGCCGTCGATCTCCGACAACGGCCGGCCGGCACCGTCCCAACGTCGGGCGATGATCTCCGCGGCGATCGATATCGCCGTCTCCTCAGGGGTTCTCGCTCCCAGGTCGAGCCCGATCGGCGACGACAACCGACGCAGCTCCGCTTCGGTCAGCCCGGCCTCCACCAGTCGCGCAAGCCGGTCGGTGTGCGTCTCCCGGGAACCCATCGCCCCCACATAGGCGACCGGCAGCCGCAGCGCGTCGGCCAGCACGGGAACGTCGAACTTCGGATCGTGGGTGAGCACGCAGATCACCGTGCGGCCGTCCAGCGCGCCGGCCTCCACCTGGGCCCGGAGGTAGCGGTGCGGCCAATCGACGATCACTTCGTCAGCGTCAGGGAACCGCTTGCTGGTCGCGAACACCGGACGCGCGTCGCAGACCGTCACCTTGTAACCGAGGAAGGATCCAACCCTGGCGACGGCGGCGGCGAAGTCGATGGCGCCGAACACCAACATGCGCGGCGCCGGCGCGAAGCAGGACACGAACACCGACAGCCCCTCGCCGCGACGCTGGCCGTCCGGACCGTAGGTCAGGGTGGCGGTGCGGCCGGTGGCCAGCAACCCGCGAGCGTCGTCCCGAACGGCGTCGTCCAGCCGCTCGCCGCCCAACCCGCCGGACGCGTCGGTCGTCCAGATCACCAGATGACGGCCGAGCTGGTCGGGCCGCCCCGCGGTCACGGTCGCCAGCGCGACCGGTTCGCCGGCCAGGATGGACGCGGCCAGCGAGCCGAACTCCGGAAAGGTGGCCGCGGAAAAAGCCTCGACGAAGACGTCGATGATGCCGCCGCAGGTCAGCCCGACGGTGAAGGCATCGTCATCGGACACCCCGTAGCGCTGCAGCACCGGCGGTCCGCCGTCGCGCGCGGTGCTGGCGAGTTCGTAGACCGCGCCCTCCACGCAACCCCCGGACACCGAGCCAACCGCGGTGCCGTCCGGGCCAACCAGCATGGCCGCACCCGGCGGTCGCGGTGCGGACCGGAACGTCCCGATGACGGTGCCGACGCCGACCGTGTCACCGGCCCGCCACCAGCGCAGCAGATCGGTCAATACTTCACGCACGGGAGACCTCCTTCGCTGGCCATCCTTCGGGCTACTGCAACCCGAGTCCCGCGCCGCGCAGTGCCGGACGGCGGCGCCAGCGTGACGTGATTCCTCCACTATGACCCATTCGCCGCAGGACGTCAGGCGCAGCTACTGTGGGTCGAATGAACGCCGTCGCTCTTGGTCTTCCGCGCGTGGGCGGCTGTGACCCCGGCATCGGCCGTCACGCCGTCCGCCCAGCGGACCGATTCGCCCTGGCTGTTGGACACCTTCGGCCGCCGCGCCCGCGACCTGCGGGTGTCACTCACCGACCGGTGCAATCTGCGCTGCACCTACTGCATGCCGGCCGAGGGCCTGGATTGGCTGCCCGGCGGCGAGCTGCTGACCGACGACGAACTGGTCAGGGTGATCGACGTCGCCGTGCGTCATCTCGGCATCGAGGAGATCCGCTTCACCGGCGGAGAACCCTTGCTGCGCAAGGGCATCGTCGGGCTGATCGACCGGGTCGGGCGGTTGTCACCGCGGCCGGAGATGTCGCTGACGACCAACGGCATCGGCTTCGCCCGGCGGGCCGCCGACTTCGTCGCCGCCGGTCTCGACCGGATCAACATCTCCCTCGATTCGCTCGACCCGGCGACCTTTCAGACGCTGACCCGTCGGCCCCGACTGCAGGACGTGCTCGACGCCCTCGCGGCCGCCGTCGACGCCGGCCTGGCGCCGGTGAAGATCAACACCGTGCTGATGCGGGGGGTCAACGATCACGAGGCCGCCGACCTGCTGGAGTTCAGCCTCGCCCGCGGCTACCACCTGCGATTCATCGAACAGATGCCGCTGGACGCCGGGCACTCCTGGACCCGGGAACGGATGGTGACGGCCGACGAGATCCAGCAGTCGCTCGTCGCCGCGGTTCACCCTGACACCGCACGACGGGGCCCGGTTGGGCGCACCGGCCGAACTGTTCACCGTGGACGGCGGCCCCGGCACGGTCGGCATCATCGCCTCGGTGACCAGGCCGTTCTGCGGCGACTGCGACCGGACCCGGCTGACCGCCGACGGGCAGGTGCGGACCTGCCTGTTCTCGCAGAACGAGACGGACCTGCGTGCCCTGGTGCGCGGCGGCGGCGACGGATGAGGACATTGCGCAGGCCTGGCGGACCGCGACCTGGGGCAAGCTGCCCGGTCACGGCATCAACGATCCGTCGTTCCTGCAGCCCGATCGGCCGATGAGCGCCATCGGTGGCTGAACAGTCCGTCGACGACATCGCGAGCCGCGCACCGGACGTCGAAAGTCCGACGATCGGTGTGACGATCCGCTATTTCGCCGCGGCCAGGGCAGCGGCCGGTGTGCAGGAGGAGCGACTCCTGGTGCCGACCGTTGGTCCGACCGGTGTCGTCCGATCGGTGTTGGTCCGATCGGTGTCGATCCGACCGTGTCGTCCAGCGCTGCCGGACGGTGCGGACGCCGATGCCGGTCGCCGGCCGCGGCATGCCTGGTGCCGAGAGCACCGTTGGTCAACTCCTCGACATCGCCGCCGATCGCCACGGACCGGGCCTTGTCCGGGTGCTGGCACGGTGCAGTTTCCTGCTGGACGAGGTCGCCGTGCACGGCAGGCAGACGCCCGTTCGGGACGGTCAGGTGCTGGACATCCTGCCGCCCTTCGCCGGCGGCTGATCGAGAGCCGCCGGACCTCACGAGTCGATCACCGTGGGTGATCGAGTCGGCGTGCGCGTGTCCGCTACCGATGATCTTGGGTGGGGGATACCGTTTGAAGTGCTGCTGCCCGCACTTGCGGGCCGCAGGCTGTCCGTTTAGCTACCTGGAGGTCCGCAGTGTCCCAACCACCTCCCGAAGGGTTTACCCCTCCGGACGATTCACCCGAACCTGGGGCTCGGCCCGGTCCTTCCGATCCCGGGCAGCGATCCGCCTCCGATGCCCCGCCCCTCGAGGGCGGCTCGCCGTCGACCGGCCAGTACCCGGCCGCACCGGCGCCGCCCGGCGCGTACCCACCCCCATCCGGACCACCTCAGTCCGGACCACCTCAGTCCGGACCACCGCCGGGTTACCAGGGACAGCCGGCACCGGGTCAGGGCGGCTATCCCCCACCGCCGCCCGGCTACCAGCAGGGACCGCCGCCCGGCTACCAGCAGGGACCGCCCCCCGGCTACCAGCAGGGACCGCCGCCCGGCTACCAACAGGGACCGCCTCCGGGTTACCAGCAGGGTCCGCCGCAGGGTGCGCCCGGTCAGCCGGCCCCCGGGCAGTACGGCCCGCCGCCCGGCTACGGCCCACCGGCAGGTCCACCTCCCGGATACGGACCGCCGGCCGGCTACGGCCCGCCGCAGGGAGCACCCGGCATACGGTCCGCCGGCGGGTGCACCCGGGCAGTACGGCCCGCCGCAGGGTGCCTATCCACCGCCGGCCGGCGGTGCACCGAAGCCGTCCTTTGACATCTCCAAGATCAGCATCGCCGGCTGGGGCGTGCTCGGTGCGTCCCTGCTGACGCTGATCGCGAGCTTCTTCAGCTTCTGGCACGTCACGTCGACCGGTCTCGTCGCGGTTTCGGTCGGCCTGAACGGCTGGTCGCTGTGGTGGTGGCTGCCGGTCCTGCTCGCGGTCGCTGTCGGCGTCATCTACGCGCTGCAGCTGTTCGGTGTGTTGACCACGTCCCAGGTCAAGCCGGAGTGGCTGGTCTACGCCGCAGCGGCGTCGTTCGTCCTGATCTTGCTGGTGATGATCCAGACCTTCTTCTACGGCGGCGGCTACTCCGATGCCTTCGGCGAGATCGGCATCTCCTACGGCCCGTCGTTCGGGGTGTTCTTCGCGCTGGTGACGACCGCAGCACTGACCTACTTCACCGCGCTGGCCGCCCAGGGTGCCGGAGCCAAGCTGCCGTTCAAGGTTCCCGGCCCGGCCTGATCCTTTCCGGCCTGATTCTGTCCGGCCAACAAACTCCAGTGGCCGCGATCCGTCTTCACGGGTCGCGGCCACTGGCATATCCGGGCACTGTCCAATGCATTTTCAGACGGTGATCCGGCGGATCGTCCCGTAGCCGCCGAACCCGACGATCAGGGCGACGATGGCCAGCAGGCCGCTCAACTGCACGAGGTTCACGTTCGTCAGGAAATCACCGACCCGCGGCCACCACTGCTGCCACGTCACGATCAGTGCCGCGGCGACGATCACCAGGGTGACTGCGCCGCTGAAGATCAGCGTGCCGACCAGTGCGAACCGCCGGTAGATCAGCCCGAACAGCATTCCGGTGAGGAATGTCAGGCTCAGCAGCACGAAATTGGTGATCAGCACCTGATACCAGGGACCCCAGAGCACCCACGGCACCTGGAAGAAATGCATCTGGATACCCCAGCCGTCGGTCAGCTGTTCCAGCCACCACAATGCGGTCAGACCAACGGAGTAGATCGCGCAGAGGCCGACAACGAGCGCCACCGTACCCAGGTAATAGGTCCGGCGGCTGACGCCGAGCGTGAAGGCGAACGGCAGGAATTTCACCGCGGCCCCGACCCCGATGACGATCATGAAAATGTAGATCGACAACAACGCTCCGGTGTAGCTGCCGTCGGTTTCGGTCGGCCCGATCGTCGCGAAGATCGCGTAATTCACCACAAAGGTGAACGCCAGCACTCCCCAGACCAGCCAGGTGTAGGAGAATCGATCGACCAAGTGCAACCGCGCGACATTGGCAATGCCCCGAACGCTGGTTTTCCGCCTCATCATGTCCGTACTCATGCCGAGATCCTTTCCCGCTGGCCACCGGACGTCCGGATGACGAATTCCTGTAGCGACACCGGGCCGACATCCAGCTGCAGATCGCGCGCCCGCGCCCTGGCCAGGTCGTCCAGTGGGCCGTCGATGGTGGCCGTCGCCAGCGACCCGACGCCCTGCCGGTTCAGCACATCCCTGCTGGCGGTGAACTCGTCGACGGCCGCCGCCCGGCCGCTGACCGTGACCGCCCGGCCCCGTAGACTCCTCCGCCGGGGCATCGACCGTGATCCGGCCCTGATCGATGACGATCACGTGCTCGAGCAGATTGGCGACCTCGTCGATCAGATGGGTGGAGAGCAGAACGGTTCTCGGGTGCTCGGCATAATCGGCCAGCAGCCGGTCGTAGAAGATCTGCCTGGCCACCGCGTCGAGCCCGAGATAGGGCTCGTCGAACAGCGTGATCTCGGCCCGGGCGGCCAGCCCGATGACGATGCCGACCGCGGAATTCATCCCCCTGGACAGTTTCTTGATGGCCCGGTTCGTCCGGCAGGTTGAAATCCTGCCATCAATTGCCCGGCGAACTCGGCATCCCAATTCGGGTAGAACCAGGACGCGGCCTCCAGCGCCCGCTTGACCTTGATATCGGGATAGATCTGGCTTTCCTTGACGAAGATCATCCGGCCGAGTACCGCGTCGTTCTCCAGCGGATTCTCGCCGCCGACCCGAACCGATCCGGAGGTGACGAATTCCTGTCCGGTGATGATTCGCATCAGGGTGGACTTGCCGGCGCCGTTGCGGCCGAGCAGTCCGGTGATGGTGTCCGCCTGCAGCGCGGTGGACACGTCGTCCAGTGCCGTCATACCGCGGTAGCGGCGGGTGACGTGGTCGACCTGCACGATTCCGGTCATGACGCCTCGCCTTCTTTGTCTGTGAGAAATTTGGTCAGGAAAGATGTTCTGCTGCGGCGGGAGTACCTCGGGCGGCCGTTGGATCATGTCGATCAGATGCGTCGCGGTCGATGCCGAGCCGAGCGGCCTCGGTGAGCAGCGGATCGAGGTACTGCCGGGCAAACTCCTTGCGCCGCAGCTGGATCAGCCGATCCCGGGCACCGGGCACGACGAACATGCCGATGCCCCGGCGCTTTTCCAGAATGCCGTCGTCGACGAGCAGGTTGATGCCCTTCGCTGCGGTTGCCGGGTTGATCCGGTGGAACGCCGCGAACTCGTTGGTCGACGGCACCCGCTCGCCCTCGGCCAGCGCCCCGTCGACGATGTCGGAGGACAGCTGATCGGCGATCTGCAGGAACAGGGGCGTCCCCTCGTCCAGCATGGTCACCTCCTGCTGCTCGCTCCGGTTCGGTGGTTAGTTACTTGACTAATGTACCCACGAACTCGGGCCGAGTGCAAACGCATGTTCCTCGAGACCGGCCCCATCTGCCGCGGCGGCCGGTGGGCACACCTGGGCCGCGGCAGTCCGCCGCCACCTCGGGTCAGCGGGCGCACTCCGCGCCGCACACGCGTCATGTCGCGCCGTGAGGTGCGCGCGTCGCGCCGGTTCCGGCCAACGCGGAGTGCGAACGTCTTGGCGCGGAGTACCGGGACGGCGGCGCGAGCCGCGGCAGCTCGCGGGCAGCGGGAGGCAAGCGCGCTGACGGGACCGTGCGCGACGGAATGAGCACCGGATTCCGCGCCGCTAGTTCACCGCAGCCACGGCTGCGAGCAGGCAGTGCTGCATCCGCGACCCCCAGAGCAGGGTCGGCCGTCTGGTGCTCGAACTGGGTGCGGTACAGCTCGGAGTACAGCCCGCCCTCGGCGATCAGTGCGGCATGCGTGCCGGACTGCACGACCCGGCCGCCGTCGATCACCAGAATCTGGTCGGCACTGCGAATCGTGGAGAGCCGGTGGGCGATCACCAGCGAGGTCCGGCCGTGCAGCGCCGCGGCGAGCGCCCGCTGCACCGCCACCTCGGATTCGCTGTCCAGGTGGGCGGTCGCCTCGTCGAGAATGACGATCGCCGGCGCCTTCAACAACACCCGGGCGATGGCCAGCCGCTGCTTCTCGCCGCCGGACAACCGGTGCCCGCGGTCCCCCACCACGGTGTCCAGACCCTGCGGCATCCCGGCCACCAGGTCCCAGATCTGCGCGGCCTGCAACGCCTGGATCAGGTCCGGCTCCTCGCGCATCGGGCTTGGCGTACAGCAGGTTGGCCCGGATGGTGTCGTGGAACAGGTGGGCGTCCTGCGCGACCACGCCGATGGAGTCGTGCAGTGACTGCAGGCCGAGGTCCCGGACGTCGACCCCACCGATCCGGACGCTGCCGGAATTGACGTCGTACACCCGCGGAACCAGTTGGGAGATGGTGGTTTTGCCCGCTCCGGACGGGCCGACCAGGGCCACCAACTGACCGGCCGCCGCGTGGAAGCTGACGCCGTGCAGCACCGGGTGCCGCGGGCTGTGATCGGGAATCGCGACGTCCTCCAGAGAGGCCAACGAGACCTCGTCGGCGCCGGGGTAGGAGAAGTGCACATCGTCGAACTCCACCGATTGCTGACCGGCGGCCGACCGCCTGCGCGTCGGGCTTCTCGACGATCAGCGGCTTCAGGTCGAGCACCTCGAAGACCCGCTCGAACGACACCAGCGCGCTCATCACGTCGACCCGGACGTTGGACAGCGCCATCAGCGGGCCGTAGAGCCGGCTCAGCAGCAGGGCGAGCGAGACCACCGCACCCGGCTCCAGCGAGCCGTTCAGCGCGAGCGTTCCACCGAGCCCGTAGGTCAGGGCCTGCGCGAGGGCGGCCACCAACCCGAGCGCGACGATGAAGACCCGTCCGTACATGGCGGTGGTGATGCCGATGTCCCGGACCCGGCCGGCCCGATCGCTGAACGAGGCGGCCTCGACCTCGGGCCGGCCGAACAACGTCACCAGCAGTGCCCCGGAGACGTTGAACCGCTCGGTCGTCGTGGTGTTCATCGACGCGTTCAGGCCGTAGCTCTCGCGGGTGAGCGCCTGTAGCTTGCGGCCGAACCGCTTGGCGGGCAGCACAAAAATCGGCAGCAGGATCGAGCGACAGGACGGTGACCTGCCAGGACAGGGTGAACATCACCACCGAGGTCAGGACGAGCCCGATGACGTTCGCGACGACGCCGGACAGCGTCGAGGTGAAGGCCTGCTGGGCGCCGATGACGTCATTGTTGAGCCGGCTGACCAGTGCGCCGGTCTGGGTGCGGGTGAAGAACGCCAGCGACATCTGCTGCACGTGCTGGAAGACCTTGGTCCGCATGTCGAAGATCAGGCCCTCGCCGATCCGGGAGGAGAACCAGCGGGTGCCGAGCGACAGCACCGCGTCCAGGACGGCCAGGCCGGCGATCACGGCGGCCAGTTGAACGACCACCCGGACCGTGCCGTTGCCGCTGATCTCGTTGATCACGTCGCCGGCCAGCAGCGGGGTGATGACGCCGATCAGCGACGAGATGACCGTCAGCAGCAGGAAGACCGCGAGTTCCTTGCGGTACGGCTCGGCGAACGACGCCACCCGGCGCAGCGTCCCGGGCGCGAGCTTCTTGTTGACCACCGTAGCTGTCCTGGTTCCTGATGCGCCAGGCGCTTGCTCCGGCCATGCCTCCGGGTCGCGTCATGGGCGTCCTCCCTTCTCGAACACCACAACGCCCTGAGCGGACAGCCTCCTTCCCCGTGGCGTTGCGCCAGGGGTGAACGAGGTCCGGCGACGGCGGCCGGGCTGGATGCTTCGGCGAACGGACACGTCGGCGTGTGTCGCGCTCGAAGGCCAAAGTACGCCGGCCCTGAGTCCGCAAGACCCGCCGCCGACCCCCGTCGCCGCACTTTCAGGCGCATGCTCGTGCCGGGCATCGGCCACTCGCCGGCCGACCCTGTCCTCGATCGCTCGGCGCTCACGTCCTCGCCCTGCCGTGTGCCGCGGCCGAAGTGGCCTCACCGCCCGTCCCTCGCCGGACCGGCTCCGCCTACTCCGCGGAGCCGCGCACCACCAGGGCAATTGTTCTGCTGCCGCAGGTGTCGGCCGGTGGCTTGCAGTCGCGGCGCACCAGCGTGCTTGTCCTGGCGTCTTGCGCTGTTGCCGGCTCGGATCGTTGGCCAACCTCAACAACTCAACTGCGGCGTGTTCGCTGAACACGCCGGGTTCTTGGGGTGTCGAAAGCGCTAGCACGCATCGGCTAACCCAGCTAAGTCGAGGCGAGAACTGTTGCAGAACAGGGACTGTCGGTGCCCTCGGGCTAGGGTTCTTGGTATGGGGATGGACACCGTTCTGGACTCGGCACAGGCCGAAGTCACGACCGCGTGCGCCGCCCTGCAAGGCCTGCAGGACCTGGATTTCTGGAAGATCCCCGAGCTCGATCTGCTGGCGTTGGCGCAGTCGATCGAGGGCGCTGGCCCGGTTGGGGTACGCCGCGCAGGTGCGGGTCGCCGGGGAGATCGACACCCGGCACACCGCCGCGAACTTCGGATCCGCCTCCACCGTCGCGCTGCTGCGGGAAACCCTGACGATCTCCGCCCCGGACGCCAGAGCCCGGGTGAACACCGCGACAATGGTCCTGCCCCAACTGCAACCCTCCGGCGCCGTCGCCGACCCGGTCCTGCCGGAGCTCGCCGCCGCGCTGGCCGACGGGGCCATCGGCATCGACCAAACCCGGACCATCGTCGCCACCATCAAGGGCGCGTCCGGAACGCCGACCCCGGGATGCTGGAGGAGGCGAAGAAGGTCCTCGTCGCAGGCCGGGGCGGTGACCGAACCGAAACCCTTCGCCGCGTTCGCGAAATCCGTCGCGCAGGCCCTGGACCTGGACGGGAAACCCGACAACGAACCCGTCCGACCGGGTCGAACTGACCATCGGTGTGCGGAACCCGGACACCGGGATGACCGGATTCAAGGGCCAGTTGGACGACGTCGGTGTGGAACTGCTCGGCAAGGCCATCGAAGGACTCACCAACACCGAGCCCGATCAGGACGGCACCCCGGACCGGCGCAGCCCCGGCCGTCCGGCGGGGGCAGGCGCTCAAGGAAGTCCTCACCCGGTATTTGAATGTCGGTGACGCGCCCGACGCATGGTGGGGAACGCCCGCACATCACCCTGACGATGGACTACGAGGACCTGCGGAACCGGATCGGCGCCGCCTACCTCGAACTCGGTGGCGTCATCACCGCCGGGGAGGTGCGGCTACTCGCCTGCGACGCCGAGATCATCCCGATGGTGCTGGGCGGCAAGTCCGAGGTCCTGGACGTCGGCCGGGCCCGACGGTTGTTCACCGCCCCGATCCGCAAGGCGATCACCCAACGCGATCGGGGGTGCTGCTTCCCCGGCTGTGACCGGCCACCGGCCTGGACAGACGCCCATCACGTCTTATCTGGCTGGACGGTGGGATCAGCTGCTACGAGAATGGTTGCCTGCTTTGCCGTTTCCATCACACAGAGGTCCACCAGGGGTATTGGAAGATCAAATGGGGAGCCGACGGCATCCCCGAGTTCATACCCCCACCGTGGGTGGATCCGGAGCAAAAACCCAGACGCAACAACACCCACCGCGTCACCGACCTGCTCAGCCCGTGAGGCACCCGTCGAGGTCGTGAGCAGCCGCGTGCACTGTCAACCGGACGACCGACGTGAGAACCATGACCAAGCCCGACTCCGGACGCAGCCGTCGTCGTTCGCCTCCGGCACCCGTCGGCCGGGCGCCGCGCTGTGTACCTGCCGGAACCCATCGCCAGCGGGCAGACCCATTGACTGCGCCGAAACCAAGCCAGCTCCGCGCTGTGTGCCTGCCGAAACCCATTGCCAGCAGGCCGACCCCATCGCCAGCGCCGCGAACTATTGCCAGCGCCCCGGACCACTCCCGGCGCCGCGAACCACGGCCTGCGCGCCCCGGACTGCCGGTGTCGCGACCACCGACTGCCTACGCCTCAACCTCCGGCAGGTCGTACTCCTTGCGATGCTGCGCCGGCACCAGGTCCAGGTACTCCTCATGGCGCGAGATGTAGCGGCGGACGAACGGGCACTGCGGCAGCACCGCGGCCCCGCGGGCCCGCATCTCGTCAAGGGCTGCCTTGATCAGGATCGACGCGAGACCGCGCCCGCCGAAGGCGGGATCGATCTCCGTGTGCACGAATGTGTACTGATCGGGCTGTTTGCCGGTACGTGGTGAATCCGGCCAACGCATCGCCGACCCAGATCTCGAACCGGTACTTGTCCGGTGCCTCCTTGACAACTAACCTCGGCATCGTCGGTTGGCTGGGTCATGTCACGGTCGCCTTTCCTTGCGCGAGTTCGGGCGGGCGAAGGGCCGTCGCCAGCCGGTGCGGGCGTCAAGTCTGGCATGCACGGCCCCGGCGACGCGTGGCGCACCCACGGACATGAATCCACTGGCCGCAATCGGACGTCCAACCAGCCCGCCAAGGTACGGATTCGGCGAGTCGATTCCGGCGCCACCGCGCATCAGGCCGAGCCGACCCACTCGTCCGTCCCGTCCACGAACACCTGCCGTTTCCACACCGGTATCCGGTGCTTCACCTCGTCCACCAGATCGACGCAGGCGGCGAACGCCTCTCGCCGGTGTGCCGCCGAAACCGCTGCGGCCAGGGCAATGTCACCAACGCCGAGCAGGCCGATCCGGTGCGAAACGGCGACGGCGATCACCCCGTCACGGGCGGCGATCTCCGCCGGCAACCTCCTGCACGATGCCGGCCGCGGTGGGATGCTCGTGGTACTCCAGTTCGGTGACCGAGCGCCCACCGTCGTGATCGCGCACCACCCCGGAAAAAGACACCGTTGCACCGGCAGCGGCATCGTCCACCGCAGCAAGATGCGCGGCCATCTCGAGCGGCTCGGCCGGTCACGGCGCTCAGGGCAACCCGGCCCGGCATTTACGATCCCCCGCCGGGAACGTGGTCCCCGCCGCGCAGCTGATCCAGCGCGTGGTCGAGAACCCTTGCCAGCACGGACAACCCGTCACGCACGCCGCCGGTGGAACCGGGCAGGTTGATCACCAGGGTGCGACCGCTGACGCCGGCCAGTCCCCGGGACAGCACCGCGGTCGGCACCCTGTCGCTGCCCTTCCGCGCGGATGGCTGCGGCCAGGCCGGGGATTTCGTAGTCGAGGATCTCGGCGGTGGCCTGCGGGGTTCGGTCGGTCGGCGAGATGCCAGTGCCCCCGGATGTGATCAGCAGATCTGCCGCCGACTCCATCTCGCAACGCGATACCAACATCGGGACCGTCAGCACAGACCAGCGGCCCACGAACGTCGAAACCCCTTGCTGTCAGCCACTCCTGAATCAGCTGGCCCGGTCCGGTCCGGGTACACCCCGCTGGCCGCCCGGGTGGAGGCGATGATCACCACCGCGGTCCGCGGCACCGCAGGCGAGACGGGATTCACCGGTCCGGAACTCATGGGTGACTCCCGACTCCGGTGCCGATGGGTCGACTCCGGCTGAGCTGCCTTCGGGTCGACTCCCGGCTCGCTCCGCTCTCGGCGCCGGCGCGCCTGCGATGCTCACTCGCCTCGTCTCCGGTGCCATCGGGTCGACTCCCGGCTCGCTCCACTCCTCGGCGCCGGCGCGCCTGCGATGCTCACTCGCCTTCGTCTCCGGCCGGGTCCAGGTGCCGGTCTTGCCGCCGTCCTTGCGCTCCACCCGAACGGCGTCCAGCACCGCCGCCGGGTCGACGGCCTTGATCATGTCGTGCAGCGTCAACCCGGCAACAGCAACAGCGGTCAGGGCCTCCATCTCGACCCCGGTCCGATCGGTGGTGCGGACGGTGGCGGAGATCCGCACCTCCGCGTCGCCCACCGCCAGGTCGACCGTCACCCCGGAGATCGAGATCGGGTGGCACAGCGGCACCAGATCGGGCGTCCGCTTGGCCGCCATGATCCCGGCGATCCTGGCCGTCGCGAGCGCGTCACCCTTGGGCAGGCCGCCCTGCTCCAACAGTGCGCGCCACCTCGACGGTGGTTCGCAGCACCCCGGTGGCGAGCGCGGTCCGGACCGTCGCCTCCTTGGCCGACACGTCGACCATCCGCGCGGCACCGCTGGCGTCGACATGGGTCAGCCCGGACGCAGCTCGGCGTCGTCATGACAGCGCCGACTCCTTGGCGCCGCCGCCGATGCGGACCTTCGACCGGGACGCCTCGACCACCGCCCGGGCGACGGCCTTGCTGACGTTCTCGTCGAACACGCTGGGCACGATGTACGAGGCGTTCAACTGCGTCGGCGACACCACATTGGCGATCGCCTCGGCAGCGGCCAGCAGCATCTCGTCGGTGATCTCGGTGGCCTGGGCATCGAGCAGCCCGCGGAAGACGCCGGGAAATGCGAGCACGTTGTTGATCTGATTCGGGAAATCGGACCGCCCGGTGGCCACCACGGCGGCGTGCATCTGCGCCTCGATCGGGTCGATCTCCGGATCGGGGTTGGCCAGTGCGAACACCACGGCGCCCGGGTTCATCTTTGCCACATCGGAACCGTCGATCACGTTCGGCGCGGAGACCCCGATGAACACGTCGGCGCCGACGATCGCGTCGTGAATGGTGCCGTCGACGACGCCGATATTCGTCCGGTCCGCCACCTGCGACAGATTCGGGTCCATTCCTTCGCGTCCGCGGTACACACACCCGGCGATATCGCAGGCGATGATGTCGGCCGGTGATCTGCAGCAGCAGCAGTCGGATGATCGCATTGCCGGCAGCGCCGACCCCGGACACCACGATCTTGCAGTCGGTGATGTCCTTGCCGACCACCCGCAGCGCATTGCGCAACGCGGCGACCACCACGATGGCCGTGCCGTGCTGGTCGTCGTGAAACACCGGGATGTCCAGCAGGTCCCGCAACCGGCGTTCGATCTCGAAGCATCTTGGGGCGGCGATGTCCTCGAGATTGATGCCGCCGTAGACGGGGGCGATCAGCTGCACCGTCCGGATGATCTCCTCGGTGTCGGTGGTGTCCAGGCAGACCGGCCAGGCGTCGACGCCGGCGAACTTCTTGAACAGGGCGGCCTTGCCCTCCATCACCGGGAGCGCGGCGGCCGGACCGATATTGCCCAGTCCGAGCACCGCGGTGCCGTCGGTGACCACCGCGACGGTGTTGCGCTTGATCGTCAACCGCCTGGCGTCGGCGGGATTCTTCGCGATGGCCATGCAGACCCGGGCGACGCCCGGGCGTGTAGGCGCGGGACAGGTCGTCGCGGTTGCGCAACGGCACCTTGGAGGTGACCTCGATCTTGCCGCCGATGTGCACCAGAAAGGTCCGGTCGGAGACCTTCCGGACCTCGACCCCCGGCAACTCGTTGACCGCGTCGGTCAGCTCGTCAGCATGCGCCTGCGACTGCGCGTTGGCCGAGATGTCCACCACCATCGACTCGGCCGTCGACTCGACGACGTCGAACCCGGTGATGACCCCGCCGGCGCGGCCGACCGCCGTGGTGAGGTCGCCCGGCCGCGGTCGCCGACGGCGGCGCCGCGATCCGCATGGTGATCGAATAACCGGGACCTGGCACAGCCATGTTCGGTGAGCTCCTTGTCGGCGCAAATGTCGGGTCAGCATCGGCTGGCACCGACCTGCGGCGGAGCGTCGCAACGCCCGGCTGCCCGAATCGTAATCCGCGCGGAACGGGCACCCTGCGCCGACGATGTTCAGTGCGCCGGTTCCGGCGTATCGACGTCCTCGCCCGACCCGATGTCGCCGCATTCAACCGTCACCGGTGGATGCGCGGTGAAATAGTCGCGCGCCCCGATATCGCCATGAGCGGATTCGATCACCCCGGCCCAGTGCCGGCGGCCCAACAGCACCGGGTGGCCGGGAACGCCGTCGATATGCCGCCCGAGCCAGCACGTCGCGTGCTGCTTCCGGTGTGCCGGCTGCCGCGCAGACCCGGCGAACGACCTGCTGCGTCACCCCGGGAAGGTCGACGAGCATCACCAGCGCCGCGTCGATCTCGGGGCCGCTGTGGTTTGCCCTCGTTGAACAGGATGGTCGCCAGCGCCAGCAACCCGATGCGCAGGCTCGAGCCCATCCCCTCCGCGTGTCCGGGGTTGTCGACGAAATCGACGCCGGCCGGGAGCAGTCGAGCAACCTCGTCGCCGACTTGCCCCCACCACCACCAACCGGGGTCGGCAGCCGACGAGCACGTCGAGTGCCCGGCGCACCCAGGGCCCGGAACCGGTGTCCACCAACGCCTTCGGCCGGCCGTACCGCCGGCCGGACCCGGCCGCCAGGACAAGTCCGGCGATCGCCGGGCGGGCCGATTGCTGCGCTGCCGAACGGCTCAGCGGTTGATGATCGTGTGCGGGTGCACGTACGGCACCGACGGCAGCGGGAACTCGATGTCCCCGTAGGGCGACAATGCGCCCTGGACGTGCGTGTTCAGTTCGGTGACCGGGTGCTCCCCGTCGGGGACAACAGGCCAAGTGGGGTCGACACCCTTGCTGCGCTCGCCGGCCACGGGTCCTCCTCGCGATCACGGGAGCGGAGGCAATCCCCGCCCGTTGTATTTCCCGCTGGTGCAATTCCTGCTGGTGCAGATTCCTGCTGGTGTAGCCGCTGCTGCTGTTAGCCACTACCGGCCCCATTCTGGCGGTCTGACGATGCCCGCCGTCCAGCCGCACTGGCCGAGCCGCGCGCCGAACGGTCACTACGGTGGAAGGGATGCCCTCGACCCTGGACTGGTTGCGAGCGCGCGACGACCGCGCTCTCGTTGCGTTGCTGCGCGCCAGGCCGGACCTGACGGTTCCCGCGCCGGGTGACCTGACGGTGCTCGCCGGGCGGCTGAACACCGGCCCGTCCGTCTGGCGGGCGATGGAGTCGCTGAACCAGTTCCACATCCAGGTGCTGCAGGGCCTCGCCGTCCTCGACGCCGACAAGCGCGCGGTGAACAGCGCCGATCTGCGGAAACTGCTCGGCAAAAGCGTGACCGCGGCGGTGCTGGACGACGCCTTGGGAAAGCTCGAGGGCCTCGCCCTGGTCCGCGGCACCAGCATGATCCACATGCCGTCGGCGGTGCTGGCCGTGCTCGGCCCGTACCCGGCAGGTCTCGGCGCGCCGGGCAAGCTCACGGTCGCCGAGGCGAAGGCCGCCCTGGCAGACCCTGGACCCGACCTCCCGCGGCATCCTCGACCGGCTGACGACCGGGATCCCCAGGGGCGCGACCGACCCCAAGTCCGCGATTGCCCGCGCCGTCACGGCGCTGATCACGGCCGGTCTGCTGCGACGGGTCGACGCCGAGACCGTCGAGCTGCCCCGCGAGGTCGGGATGGCGCTGCGCGGTGACGAGCCACTCGGGCCGATCCGGGTGACACCGCCCAAGGACACCGTCCGGGAGCACGGTGTCCGCACGGTCGACGGCACCGGCGGCGGCCAGGCGCTGGCCACGGTCGATCGCCTCGGCCGGTTGCTGGAGGCGATCGGTCAGAACCCGCCGCCGGCGCTGAAGTCCGGTGGGCTGGGCATTCGGGAACTCCGCCGGCTCGCCAAGGCGATGGGCACGGACGAACTGGTCACAGCGATCGATGTCGAGGTGCTCGCCGCGGCCGGCCTGATCGCCGCGGTGGACGCTCGGGGCCGGGTCACCGAGTCCTGGACGCCGACCACCGAGGCCGACGATTTCCTGGACGGACCGGACGAGGCCGCCTGGGCGCAGGTCGCTGCCATCTGGCTCGATCTGCGGCGCAATCCTTCTCGGGTCGGCAGCCGGGACGTCAGCGACAAGGTGCAGAACGCCCTGTCCCCGGAGCTGTCCTGGATCCGCGGCCCGGCCGAACGCCGATTCGTGCTGAACGCGCTGGCCGAACTGCCTGCCGGGACGGGCCTCGACCTGACGGCGTTGTCTGCCCGGCTGGCCTGGCGGTCGCCACTGCGGCCGGCGGAACAGCGGGAGGCGGTGCTCGGCACGACCATCGCCGAGGCAACCGCCATGGGCGTTGTCGCCTTCACCGCGCTGACCACGGCCGGCCGCGAGTTGCTCGCCGGGTCCGCCGCCGGCGCCGAGGCAGCGCTGGCGAAGGCGCTGCCCGAGCCGGTCGACACGGTGATGGTGCAGGCCGACCTGACCGTTGTCGCGCCTGGTCGGCTGGTGCCGCGGCTGGCGGCCCGGCTCGGTCAGATCGCCGATGTCGAGTCGGCCGGCAGCGCGACCGTGTATCGGGTGACGCCGCAGTCGATCCGTCGCGCCCTGGACGCCGGGGTGTCGACCTCCGACCTGCACGAGTTGTTCACCGTCCATTCGGTCACCGGTGTGCCGCAGGCGTTGAGCTACCTGATCGACGACGTCGGCCGCCGGTACGGCGTGCTGCGGCTGGGCAAGGCGAGCACCTACCTGCGCAGTGACGATCCGGCGCTGATCGATCAGGCCGTCGCCGAGGCGTCGACGCTCGGCATTTCGCTGCGCAAGCTGGCACCGACCGTGGCCATCTCCACGATGTCGATGCCGGACCTGATGACGCAGCTGCGCACCGCCGGGCTGGTGCCGGCGGCGGAGGACGCCAGCGGCGCGGTGCTGGACATTCGGCCGCGGCCGCACCGGACGAAGGAGCAGGCGCCGAAGTACCAGCATTGGCGGGAACCGCCGTTGCCGACCCAGGAGCAGCTGGACTCGTTGGTCACCAGGATGCGCAGCGCGGACCGTACCGGCGAGCTGTATACCAGCGGCGACGTGCTGCCGGCCAGCGACACCATGGCGATGCTCCGCGAGGCCGTCGACCACCGAAAGCCTTTGTGGGTCGGCTATGTCGACGCCGACGGGGGCACCACACATCGGATGATCGACCCGGTTGCGATGTCCAGTGGTGCGGTTGTCGCCTACGACCGGCTACGCGGCGCTGTGCGGACCTTCGTGCTGCACCGGATCACCGGGGTGCGACCGGTGAGCGACGACGAGCTTGCCGATGCCGAGCGGAGCGAACCCGGCGCCGGAGAATGAGGGGTACGCAATGAGTCGAGCGGATTTGCTGGCGTACTGCCTCGCCAAGCCCGGCGCCTGGGTGGACGAGCCCTGGGAGGGCGATCAGGTCGTCAAGGTCGCGGACAAGATCTTCGCCTTCCTCGGGGCCTACGACGGCAGCACCATCGGGCTCAAATGCGGCCGGTCGGCGGACGAGGCCAGGGAATGGCGGGATCAGTACCCCGATGACGTCATCGTCAGTTCCTACATCGGCCGGTACGGCTGGAACACCTTCACCATCGGTTCCGCAGTGTCCGACGCGGAGCTGCGAGAGGCGATCGACGCGTCCTACGACGACATCGTCGCCCGGTTGCCGCGGTCGAAGCGGCCGGCCTAGCCGGCGGCGCGCTCACGGCAAACCGAGGCAGAGCACTTCCCGAGAACTGAAGTGCACCAAGGATTCGATGGTGCCGCGCGGGCATTGGCGACTGTCCACCGTGTCGTCGAGCACCGCGACCACGCGGAACAGCCCGGCCGGCGTGCTGCTCGTTCCCGGGGTTCGGCACGGCGCCTTGCCGACCTCGTCGGCGGTCCCGGCATAGAGGCATTCCCCCACCGTCGCCCGGTAGTTCAGGCACAGCACGGCGTCGTCTTTGGTGACCAGCACCAGGTCGGATTGGACGGCGGAGCATTTCGCCGAATCGGTGGTGTTGTCGTACCGGGAGGCGACCGCGAACTCGACGTCCGGGGACGAGCAGTCGACCGGGATGACCGACCCGCCGGACGATGACGCCAGACAGTCGCCCGGCCGGAGGTCCGCGGACGTCGTCGTCGGGTCCGTGCGGCTCGACCACAGCCCCACCGCGACCAGCACGCCGACCACCACTGCGAGCGCGAGCCACCCGATCACCGCCCGTCGGGACGGCTTGGTCTCTTCCTCGTCAAAGGATCCGAATACCGCCGACGGCCCGTGAGGGGTGTTGGCCATGGACTGCAGATACGTTGCGGGGTAGCGAGTGTCATTGCCAGGGGTGCGGAACGCGGGCCGCATCTCGTCGGGCCTGCGATGGTCGACGGGCCGGACCTGGTCGGCGGGAACGCCGCCCGGGCCGACCTCCAGCGCCCGGAATCGCGGGTGGTCCGGCGATTCCGTCATGGGGACAAGCGTGCCACGCCGCGAGCATGGTCACCATCGGGTGGCTGCCCGGCTGCCAGGCCTCAGCCCGCGCCCGCCCCGAGACCATCACCGATGTCGAAGAGATTGCCTTCGGGGTCGGCCAGCGTCGTCCAGGCGGTTCCGTACTCGGCGAAATCCGCGACATGCTTGGCGCCGGCGTCGATCGCGCGCCGGATGTCCGCGGCGCGGTCCGGGGAAACCAGGTCGACGTGCAGCCGGTTCTTGCCCACCTTCCCCTCCGGCACCTGGATGAACATGAACACCGGGTGCAGCGGGGCGGTTCCCGATGTGCCGACGGTGGCGAAGTACTCATTCCCGCCCGGATCGACGTCCCGCTCGAGCAACTGTGCGTAGAACTGCGCCAGCCGCAGCGCATCGGCGGAATCGACGACAATCTGTTCGAGGGTGACGGACATGTCAGGTCTCCTGGTGAGTCGTGGGGCCGGCGGCTGGGGTGCCGTCGGTTGCGGGACGGGTGATCGGCGGATGATCGACGGCGGGACGAGCGGCGGCGGCGTGGCTCCGGATGGGCCACCAGATCTCGGTGCGGTAGTCGTGCTGCTGCGGGGTTCGATCCGGACCGACCAGGTAGTGCTCGCGGATCGGCTCCGGCAGCGGGTCGTCGTGCTCGGCAACATGACTGCCCAGGCGTCCGTACGCTGCGATCGATGTCCTCGTAGCCGCCGGCATGCACGGCGACGCTGAACCGACCGGCCGGCAGCACCAGCGATTCGATCCCCCCTGGGCCGGCATCACCTGGGCCTGGGATCGGCTGCGCCACCGGGACGAAAACAAGCACCTCGCCGATGTCCTGCTCGAAGAAGGCGGCGTCGTAGGTCGCCCCGCCGGGTCCGGCGGGGTCGGTGCCCGCGGCGGCCACGGCGGCCTCGATGCGGGGAAAGGCCGTCCCACACCAGGCGCCGACGTCGGCGCGCCGCACCTTGGTCCTGATCCCGATCACCGTCGTGGCGGGAACCGTGCGGTACTCCACCGCGAGCGGGTCGCCCGGTGGCCGCAGCAGTGCCCGCAAGGACGCGACCACCTGCGTGGTGCGGCCGAGCGTCTCCTCCATGCGTTGCAGGTGCTGGGCGATCGCCGCGTCGCGGGCGGTCTCGTCGTCGGCCGCCAGCACGGCCTTGATGTCGGGCACCGGCATCTCCAGCAGCCGGAGCCGGCGGACCAGCTGGGCCTGCTGCACCTGCGCAACTCCGTAGCGCCGGTACCCGGTCGAATCCACCTGGGCCGGGGTCAGCAGACCGACGTCGTGGTAGTGCCGCAACGCCTTCGCCGTGAGATGGGAAAGGCGGGAGAACTCGCCGATCGTGACCAATGTCTGCATGCCGGAAGCCTGCACCTTCCCGTTGCCGGAAGGTCAAGCCCGGCTCGTCAGGAGCGAGAAATCAGCCGGTCAGCGGGCCGACGTCGACGATCGACAGCACCGGCTCGCCGGCGTCGTCGGACGCCGCCAGGTCGACCTCGGCGGTGATCCCCCAGTCCCGGTCACCGGCCGGATCGTCGAAGGTCTGTCGCACGGACCAGGTGTCGGCGGTCCTGGTGATCATCACCAGGCCGGCCGCCCTGGCCGGCGCGCCGATCCCGAGATCGTCGTACTCGTCCCAGTAGTCATCCATAGCGTCCTCCCAGCGGTCTGCCCGCCAACCACTCTCGCCGTCCATCTCGCCCAGTTCGGCGTAGTGGCGCAGCGAGACCAGCTCGACCCGGCGGAACATCGCGTTGCGGACCATGACGGTGAAGCCGCGTTCGTTGGCGCTGACGCCGCGGGCGGCGATCGGCGGCCGGACCTCGGAGCCCGTTGCCACCAGACCCATTTCGTCCAGGTCGGGGTGCGCAAGGGCTTCCCATTCGTCCAGCAACGACGAGTCGACGCCGCGCACGAGTTCACCGAGCCAGGAGGTGATGTCGGTCAATTCCTCGGTCCGCGCGGTGGTCGGCACAGTGCGACGCAGCGCGCGGTAGGCGTCGGCGAAATACCGCAGCACGACCCCTTCGGAGCGGGTCAGGGTGTAGAAGGCGACGTATTCGGAGAACGTCATCGCGCGTTCGTACATGTCCCGGATGACGGACTTCGGTTCCGGCTGGATACTCGGCGATCCACGGCGCGCCCTTGCGGTAGGCCTCGTAGGCGACCTCGATCAGATCGGCGAGCGGCTTCGGATAGTCGACGTCCTCCAGCAGCGCCATCCGGTCCTCGTATTCGATGCCGTCCGCCTTCATGGCGGCGACGGCCTCGCCCCTGGCCTTGAACCGTTGCGCGGACAGCACCGGCCGCGGGCCCTCCAGCGTCGCCTCGATCAGTGAGATGGCATCCAGCGCATAGGTGTCGGCCTGCTGATCGAGGATGTCCAGCGCCGCGAGGGCCAGCGGCGAGAGTGGCTGGTCGAGGGCGAAGTCGAGCTGCAGATCCATGGTGAGCCGGTAGCGGCGGCCCGTCTCGTCGGGTTCGTCGAGCCGTTCGACGATGCCGGCGGAGATCAGCGCCTTGCCGATGGCGATGGCCCGCAACGCATGTCGCAGCTGCCGGCTGCGCGGCTCGTGGCTGCCCTCGATCAGCGCACGCATCGATTCGAACGCGTTGCCGGGCCGGGAAACCACCCCGAGCACCATGGCGTGCGACACCCGGAAATGCGAGGTCAACGGTTCCGGTTGCGCCGCAACAAGTTTCGTCGAAGGTGGTCTCCGACCAGCTGACGAAGCCCTCCGGTGGCTTGCGGCGCACCACCTTTCGCTTCTTGGCAGCGTCGTCGCCGGCCTTGGCAACGGCCCGTTCGTTCTCGATGACGTGTTCCGGGGCGAGGACGACGACGTCACCGGCGACGTCGAAGCCCGCCCGGCCGGCCCGGCCGGCGATCTGGTGGAACTCCCGGGCGGACAGGATCCTGGTGCGGTGGCCGTCGTACTTGGACAGCGCCGTCATCAGCACCGTCCGGATCGGCACGTTGATACCCACCCCGAGGGTGTCGGTTCCGCAGATCACCTTCAGCAGGCCGGACTGGGCGAGCTTTTCGACAAGCCGCCGGTACTTGGGCAGCATGCCGGCGTGATGCACCCCGATGCCGTGCCGGACCAGCCGGGACAGCGTGCGGCCGAACCCCGGCGAGAACCGGAAATCGGCGATCACCTCGGCGATCTGGTCCCGCTCTGCCCGGCTGGCGACCGTCAGGCTGGACAGTGCCTGCGCCCGCTCCAGGGCGGAGGCCTGGGTGAAGTGCACGATGTACACCGGCGCCCGGTTGGTGGCCAGCAGATCCTGCAAGCGTCTCGGTGAGCGGCACCAGGGTGTACGAGAAGTGCAGCGGCACCGGGCGTTCCACATTCGCGATGACGGCCGTCTCGCGACCGGTGCGCTCGGTCAGATCCTTGGCGAAGAACTTCATGTCGCCGAGGGTCGCCGACATCAGCACGAACTGGGCACGGTTGAGCTCCAGCAGCGGGACCTGCCAGGCCCAGCCGCGCTGCGAGTCGCCGTAGTAGTGGAATTCGTCCATGACGACCACGCCGGCGTCGGAGTCCGCGCCGCCGCGCAGCGCCACCCCGGCCAGGATCTCCGCCGTGCAGCAGATGATCGGGGCCGCGGCGTTGACGGCGGAGTCGCCGGTGATCATGCCGACCGCCGACGCGCCGAAGATGTCCACCAGGTCGAAGAACTTCTCCGACACCAGCGCCTTGATCGGCGCCGTGTAGTACGACCGACGACCGGTGGCCAGCCCGGTGAACAGTGCGGCAGTGGCGATCAGTGACTTCCCGGACCCGGTCGGGGTACCGACGATGACGTTGGCGTCACCGACGATCTCCAGCAGCGACTCCTCCTGGTGCGGGTACAGCGGCAGGCCGCGGTCGGTGGCCCAGGTCGAGAAGATGTCGAACAGCTCGCCGGCGTCCTGCGGTCGCCGTCACCGAGTGCCCGGCGTCGACGCCGAGCGCGGCGTCCCAGCTGCCTTCGCCGTCCTGAGTGGGGATGAGGTCGGCGAGGGTCATGCCACTAGCCTCGCACGATGCCTGCAACCCGGACCGTCACGGAGAACATGCGGCCAACGCGCCTGGCGTTGCCGGTCGTCGCCTGGCGTGCGGTGATCGCCGCGCTGGCCTGGTGGGGACTGTTGGCCGCCCTGCACGGCGACATCACCCAGCTGCGGTACTTCTCCCAGGTCACCACCCTGACCGTCGCACTCACCGCGACGGCCTCGGTGCTGACCTTCGCGGTGACCTCGCCGACCTGGGCAACCGTGCTGGCCTGGTGCCGCGGCGCGTCGACCACGTACGCCATCGTCACGGCCGTGATCTACCAGGTGCTGCTCAGCGGCAACCTGGAGGCGACGTCCAGCCTGCTCGAGCACGCCGTCGTGCCGGCGCTTGCGGTCATCGACTGGGTGGTGTTCGGGCCGGGCCGGGTGCGGCAGCGTTGGTGGACGGCGCTGAGCTGGTTGATCCTGCCGATCTGTTACCTGGGCGTCTACTACAACGTCCGTGATCGCAACGGCAAGCCGCTCTACCCATTCCTGAACCCCGATGCGACGAGCTTCTGGCGCTGGGTCGGCATCATGATCGTGGTCTTCATCGTGGTCGGCTTCATCGTCTGGGCGATCGGGCAGGCGCGGTCGACGCGGGCCCGAACACGGTTGTCCACATGACTCGGGTGCGCCGGGGGTGGGGCAGAAAATTCTGCTAGCGTCCGCCCTTGCGAACGCGGCCACCAGGAGGTTCTCATGTCGTCGGCCGACCAACTGATCCTCTCTCCGGACAAGATGGAAACGGCAGCCGCGCAGTTGACGAACGATGCGGCCGAGGCCACAGCGACGTCGGAACTGATGGTGCAGGTCGGCACCGGTTTCCGGGCGCCGGAGACCGGGTTGAGTGTCGCGGCGGCCTTGGGGACGTTCGGCGTGGCCTACGCCGGCGGATTCGACATCGTCGCAGCGGAACTGACGGACCTCTCCACCCAGGTCGATGCCGCCGCCCGGCTGTCGGTTCTCGTCGACAACAATGCGGCGGGGTACTTCACCGCGAGCGACGCGATCTGATGACCCGTCCCGCGACGTTCCGGTATCCCGGTGACGACCCGACGGCACTGGGCGCGGCCGCACAGCAGATCGACGAAGCCGGTGTCCGGGTCGACAGAACAATCCAAGCCGTTTCCACCTCACGAGGCGCGCTGAAGGGCGCCTGGACGATGCAGGCCACCGACCTGGCCGACGCGGATATCGGCACCCTGCTCGCAGGTCTGCCAACTGTCCGCGCGGCCATGGACACCGCGCATGCCGCTGTGGTGTCGCACCAGGCCACGCTGACCAGGATCCGGGGGGAAATCGACGATCTGGAGACACGGTTCCGCCAGCAGTCACATGTCTGGGAATCGGCCAATCACGACTACCAACAACTGGCTCTGACGTCCGGGACCGGACCAAGCCTGCAGCTGGCCGGGGCGCTGGCCACCGCCAACGCGGCGACCGCCGCCCAGGAGGACATCTGGGCGAACTACCTGCGATTGCTCGGCGAGGCGGATGTCTCCGCGCAGACCTGCGCCGACGCCCTCAGCACTGCCTGGGATCCGCAGCACCGGGCTCGAGGCTCGCTGTTGAACGCTCCCGGCGCAGTACTGATGGAGCACGCGGGGATCAGCACCGCCAGCCTGAACATGCTTCGGATCGACGCGGAAGTGGCAGAGGCAGGACGGCTCGCGGCCGACATCGCGTCCATGGACTACACGGTCGGGACCGATCCAGTCCTGCAACGCAAACTCATCCGGCTGCACGAGATGTGGGATTCAGAGAGCGCAAACGGGGTCTTCGCGACTGCCTTTTACGCCAAGCTCGGACCCGACCGGACGGTGGACCTGATGGCCCGGATCGGCACGGTGATCGTGCCGGACGGCTATCTGGACACCGGCCCGCTCACCCAGTCGCTGATCCAGGACCTGCAGGCGGACATGGCCAACGGGCTCAGCGCCGCCACCCAGGGCATCGACTACGGTGCCGATGGATCGTTGACCGACACCACTGCGGGCGGACTGGGTACCGGCTGGCTCGATCAGCTGATGACGAAGGGGCGCTCCACCATCACGGTCCCGTTCAATGGCCAGCCCATCCAGGTTCTCGGGTACGTGCCGCTGATGGCCACCCTCGCCAACGGCGGCAACTTCAGCGCCGGCACCCTGCGCGCCCTCGGTGACGATCTGAGCGCAGTGGAACAGCAGCACTCGCTCGACGAACCGCTCGACGTCGGGGATCGGGTGTGGGCGTCAACCGCGACAACCCGGGTGCGGTGGAACTGGGCAACCGGTGGCTACGACTTTCCGATGGGCAATGACCCGTTCACCTCGTGGACCTCCGCAATGGTTGCTTCCCCTGGGGCGTCGACGACGGTCCTCGGCACGGACCGGAATCTGCTCGACTATCTGCTCAACCAGCGATCCTGGACGGTGGATGACTCACCGAACAGCGACGACCCGGCACAGCACCCCTACCGCACGAGCGACGTGCAGGAACCGTTGCAGGGCCTGGCCGCGTTCGGTGCGGCACTGCCGATCATCATCGGCGACAGCGCGAGCAGCACTGCGGCCGGCACCGCCTTCCACCATGTCGTTCAACTGCTCGGGACCAACGACACCAACCCGAGAATCGACCGCGGTAACTTCGCCGCCACGGATTGGATCGCACCCGAACTACGCCCCGGGCTCGCGGATCTGCTCGTACGGAACATCGAACCCGTTCACCGTGCGCTGGCCCATTCGCAGGACAAATACCAATTCACGGCCGTCGTCGCCGACGTCGCCAAGGGTTCGATGGGCGACACGTCCGATTCCTCGTTCATCGTTCGGATGTCGGGACAGGAAGCTCAACTCATCGCCGAACGCCAGCATCTGGGGATCATCGACGACGAGGACAACGACGGGCAGGCCAGGGTGATGGCAACACTGGCGCACGGCTACACAGCGGCCGATGTCGGACTCCAACAGCGGGTCGACGCCGAGCACAACTCAATGGTGGAAACGGGTACCTGGGCAACTCATTTGGTGGCGAGCGGCCTTGGGCAGCTGCCGGTCCTCGGGTCCACCGCGCAGTTCCTCGCGGATTCGCTGGTCGATGCCGGCACCCGCGGCTTGCAGTGGGACAACAGCTTGGCCGCACAGAATGACGCTGCCCAATGGACCAGCTCCTACAGCGAGGCGTACGTCGCCGCGGTCCGGAATCAGGCCTACGCGGCCGCGCTCGACCAGGGGTGGCTGCCGACTGAGTCGGGAGTGCAGCTGACCGACAATGACGGACATCCCAAACTCTGGTCGCAGTTCACCCAGGAAGAACAAACCTCGCTCAATTACGAATGGCACCGGAGTCTGGAGGGAATGACGCCGGACGGATTGGCATCGGCCATGAACGAGGTCTTCACCAACAAGCGCACCGAGGTCTCCGACGATCTCGAGACCATCGGTGGGCCCTGATGGTGGCCCGCCGGATGCTGATCGCCTGGATCCTGGTGGTGCTGGGTGCACTGGCCGTCGGATGCACCGCGGCTGACGGCACCACCACTGACGGCACCGCAACTGACGGCACCGCAAGTGGCGGCACCGCAACTGACGGCACCGACGGTTCATTGACCGCTCCGTCGAGCCCGTCGACCCTGCCACATCGCGAGCCGCCGATCCCGGGTCTTGACGCCGCCTCGATCATCGCCGCCGCGCGGGCCGCACTGCCCGATGCCACCGAACTCACCTTTCCGCAGGGCTCGAACGGCTACCGTCCCTTCACCCATACCCGGATCGGCTATCCAGATCCGAAGGCAGGGGATGTCACCAGCGGTAGCCCGTCCGTCCGGTTGAGCTGGGAAGACGACGGCACCGTCATCTTCGTTTCCTGTGATGATCTGGTCAGCGCGGGGGCCGCGTCGCCGATCATCGCGATCTGCACGAACCTGCCGGTCACCGACGTTCCGGCGGGCGCCCTCGGGTCCGTCTGGCAATCGATGTCGGCAGGGACCTGGGACGAATCGCAGCCGTTTTCCCCGGTCACCGTCCGCAGCCACACTTTCGACGCCGATCGCCCACAACCGGGACCGGCGATTTCCTTCAATATTTCCGGCGTGGCACCAGCCGACCCCGGGGCACCGTCGACATCCGACCTGTGACGCAGGTGTTGCTGCCGGCGAGGTCGCCCAGCACACCACTCCTTCGATCTGGGGGACACTGGACAGGCTGCCCCGCATACCAGCGGGGCATCCTCGCGTACAGCGCGGGTGATGAGCACCAAATACGAAGGATCCGCCCGTGACCGACGGACCGTTGATCGTGCAGTCCGACAAGACGCTGCTGCTGGAGATCGGGCACCCCGATGCCGCGGCCGCGCGCGCGAACATTGCCCCGTTCGCCGAACTCGAACGCTCCCCCGAACACATCCACACCTACCGGATCACCCCGCTGGCGCTGTGGAACGCCCGCGCCGCCGGGCACGACGCCGAGCAGGTCGTCGACGCCCTGGTGCGCTGGTCCCGCTTCCCGGTGCCGCAGGCGCTGCTGGTCGACGTCGTCGACACGATGGGCCGCTACGGCCGGCTGGTCCTGCAGACCCACCCCGCGCACGGGCTGATCATGGTGTCCCGGGACCGGGCCGTGCTCGAGGAGATCCTGCGGCACAAGAAGATCGCCCCGATGATCGGCGCCCGGATCGACCCGGACACGGTGATCGTGCACCCCTCGCAACGCGGCCATCTCAAGCAGGCGCTGCTCAAGGTCGGCTGGCCGGCCGACGACGAGGCCGGCTACGTCGACGGCGAGGCGCACCACATCGAGCTGGACACCACGAACTGGCACCTGCGCTCGTACCAGGAGCAGGCCGTCGAGGGCTTCTGGGCCGGCGGCTCCGGGGTGGTCGTGCTGCCCTGCGGCGCCGGCAAGACGCTGGTGGGTGCGGCCGCGATGGCCAAGGCCGGGGCGACGACGCTGATCCTGGTGACCAACACGGTGTCCGGCCGGCAATGGCGGCGGGAGCTGATCGCCCGGACCTCGCTCACCGAGGACGAGATCGGCGAGTACTCCGGCGAGCGCAAGGAGATCCGACCGGTCACCATCGCCACCTACCAGGTGATGACCCGCAAATCCGGTGGCGTCTACAAGCACCTCGACGTCTTCGACTCCCACGACTGGGGCCTGGTCATCTACGACGAGGTGCATCTGCTGCCGGCCCCGGTCTTCCGGATGACCGCGGACCTGCAGTCCCGGCGCCGGCTCGGGTCTGACCGCGACCCTGGTCCGGGAGGACGGCCGGGAGGGCGACGTCTTCTCGCTGATCGGGCCGAAGCGGTTCGACGCTCCGTGGAAGGACATCGAGTCGCAGGGCTGGATCGCGCCCGCCGAGTGCACCGAGGTGCGGGTGACGCTGACCGACGCCGAACGGCTGTCCTACGCGACCGCCGAGCCGGAGGAGCGGTACAAGATCGCCTCCACCGCGCGCACCAAGATGCCGGTCGTGCGGTCGATCCTGGATCGTCACCCGGGCGAGCCGACGCTGGTCATCGGCGCCTACCTGGAGCAACTGGACGAGCTCGGCGAGGAACTGCAGGCGCCGATCATCCAGGGTTCCACCCGGAACGCCGAGCGGGAGCGGCTGTATGACGCGTTCCGGCACGGCGAGATCAACGACCCTGGTGGTGTCCAAGGTCGCCAACTTCTCCATCGACCTGCCCGACGCCACCGTCGCGATCCAGGTGTCCGGAACCTTCGGCTCCCGGCAGGAAGAGGCGCAGCGGCTCGGCCGGATCCTGCGTCCCAAGGACGACGGTCGGCAGGCGCACTTCTATTCGGTCGTCTCCCGGGACACCCTGGACACCGACTACGCCGCGCACCGGCAGCGGTTCCTGGCCGAGCAGGGCTACGCCTACCGGATCGTCGACGCCGACGATCTGCTCGGCCCGGCGGTGCCGGGAACAGCGGAGTAGGCGGGCCGGCTACAGCAGTTCGTAGATGACGGCGAGCCGGCCACCGAAGCGTTCACCGTTCGCCCTGGCGAACCCGCGCAGCATCGTCGTCGGGGTCCGGCGCGGCCGGTCCCAGACCCGCCAGGTACCGGCGGTGCGCGCGGAGTGAGGCGACGCCGGCACCGATGGTGTCGGTGACATCGACCGCGTGGGTGGGGCGCGGAGAGTTCGCGAGGGCGGTGTACCGCACCTTCCATGGCTGCCGGCCCTCCTCGGCCAGCTCGCGAAACACCCAGCGATTACCGGCATCTCGCGCCGCGTCGAGCGCCGGCCAGGCCGACCGCCCGGTGATCGGCGTAGTCGATGCCGCCCCAGGCGGCCCGCAGATCCGGGCTCGGCACGACACCAACGTCGGGCCGGACGCCGCCGGATGACCCTGGCCAGGTCGCGGCGCAGCGGCAACCCGTACTCCAACACGCCGTCCGGATAACCGAGGAACTCGACCTCGCTCACCCCGACCTCGGCGGCGCCCGCTCGCTCCTCGGCTTCCCGGATCGGGCCGCACTCGGCGGGGTCGAGGGCATCGATACCGGCCTCGCCGGAGGTCACCAGCGCATACCTGACGGTCTTGCCGGCACGGTCCACGCGGCCACCGCACTGGCGGTGCCGTACTCCAGATCGTCCGGATGCGCGGCGATGCACAGTGCGGACGACCAGTCGTCGGGAAACGGGATCAAGGTATCGGCCATGACGACATTCTCCGGGTGGGTCACCGCCGTCACCTCCGGGAATAGCTGAAAGACCGGGCCCAACGTGCGAGTCGTCTGCGAAAGGCTCTGTGCCAGCAGACGGTTTCCCTCCGGATGACCGATTGAGCGAATCGATGTTGTGGGTATTACGGAGGGAGGGGTCTTCGCACAGCTCAGCAACCTGATGCTGGCGGACGCCCTCCGGTCCGCGCCAACCGGCGTGGATCACCTCAACGAAGAGGAGACCGGATGACCGGCAACCGTGCCGTCACCTACCAGGGACCGATGAAGGTCCTGGTCGAGAACATCGATTACCCCACCTTCGAACTGAAGGACGGGCCCGGCGTGAACCCGGCCAATGTCGGCCGCAAGGTCCCGCACGGCGCGATCCTGAAGGTGGTCACCACCAACATCTGCGGGTCCGACCAGCACATGGTCCGCGGCCGCACCACCGCCCCGGAGGGTCTCGTCCTCGGCCACGAGATCACCGGCGAGGTCGTCGAGGTCGGCCCGGGCGTCGAATTCGTCAAGGTCGGCGACATCTGCTCGGTGCCGTTCAACATCGCCTGCGGCCGCTGTAAGAACTGCAAGGAGGGCAAGACCGGCATCTGTCTGAACGTCAACCCGGATCGTCCCGGCTCTGCCTACGGCTACGTCGACATGGGCGGTTGGGTCGGTGGACAGGCCGACTACGTCCTGGTGCCGTACGCCGACTGGAACCTGCTGGTCTTCCCGGACCGGGACCAGGCCATGGAGAAGATCACCGACCTGACCATGCTGTCGGACATCTTCCCGACCGGCTTCCACGGCGCCTACACCGCCGGCACCAAGACCGGTTCGACGGTGTACGTCGCGGGTGCCGGACCGGTGGGCATCGCCGCCGCCGTTTCCGCACAGCTGCTCGGCGCCTCCGTGGTCATCGTCGGTGACCTCAACGAAGACCGGCTGGCGCAGGCCCGGCAGATCGGCTGCGAGACCGTCGACGTCTCCAAGGGCGACCCGCGGGATCAGATCGAGCAGATCCTCGGTGTCCCCGAGGTCGACTGCGGCGTCGACGCCGTCGGTTTCGAGGCCCACGGGCACGGCACGAACTCCGGCAAGGAAGCGCCGGCCACCGTGCTGAACTCCCTGATGGAGCTCACCGCTGCCGGCGGCGCGCTCGGCATCCCCGGGCTGTACGTCACGGGCGATCCCGGCGCCGGGGACGAGGCGGCAAAGGTCGGCTCGCTGTCGATCCGGCTCGGTCTCGGCTGGGCGAAATCGCATTCGTTCACCACCGGCCAGTGCCCGGTGATGAAGTACCACCGCGGGCTGATGAACGCCATCCTGGCCGACAAGGTGCACATCGGTGACGCCGTGAACGCCACCGTCATCGGCCTGGAAGACGCACCGCAGGGATACGCGGACTTCGATTCCGGTGTCGCCCGCAAGTACGTCCTCGACCCGCACAACTCGACCGGCAAGGTCAAGGCAGCCTGACATTCAGGGTCCTGAACCGCTCGTTCGGCCAGCTCGGTCGAACGGGCGGTCGGGCCCGCTGTCCGACACGGCGGCACCTTCAGTCGACGTCCGGTGGTGCGTCGATCACCGGTTTCACCGATGGCCCTCTGCCGTAAAGATCGCGGTCCTCGACCAGCCAGGTCACCCGGTAGCCGTGCTCACCACCGATACCCGAGCCGGGGGCGCCCGGGCGTCCGGCCGCTGCGCCCGGGGCACCGGAGACTCCGCGCCCGCTCTGACCGATCTGGCCGCCCCGCACCATGGAATTCGATCCCGTGCCCGGCAGGCCAGCGCCGAAACCCCGCGCCGCTCCGGCTGCTGTGTTGGCTCCGCCGGCATACCCGGTCCCGTTGCCCGTCGCACCCGGGCCGCCGACACCAGGGCCGGTAACACCGCCAGCACCCGAACCGGCGCCTGAACCACCGACACCGCCGGTACTCGGGCCGGCACCACCCGGGCCGGCACCGAACCCACCACTGAGACCGGCCGCGGTGACCGCACCCGCGCCACCGCGGGAAAGCGCTACCGCCCCCGCCACCAGTGCGGCGATACCGCCGACGCCGGCGGCAGTCTCCCAGCCGGAGCCGGCGCCCACCGGCGCAGCATCGAACCGGCCTGATCCGGCCGAGATCGCGCTCCCGGTCACCGGGTCGAACCCGGTTCCGTCAGGAGCGGTACCGGAACCGACGAGTGAGCCGTTGGCCAGCCGACCGGCGGCCGATCCGCCCGTACCCAGACCGGCCGCACCAGCAGCGCCCGACCCGTCCCAGATGCCGCCGTGCAGATTGGCCGGATCGACTCTTGGCCGGGACAGGCCAAGCGCCGACGTGCCGCCGGACAGCGTGCCGGCCGACATCAGCCCACCACCGGTCCAGGCGGCCGCATTGTTCGCCCCGGTCAGGTCGGCCGGGACAACGCCCGACCCCGCCGATCCAGCCGCAGCCGATCCAGCCGCAGCCGATCCGACAGCCGCGGATCCGAGCGGTTGGACCGGATTCACCGACGTGCCGCTCGGGGCCGCCTGGCCGACCGACCCGCCGCTCGTCCCGGCCGGCAGGTACCGATCGACCGACCAGCCGGATACCGAACCGCCGGTCGCCGGGTGTTGACCGGATCCACCGGCCGAGACCCCAACTCCCGCTGCAGATTCCGTCGCCGCCTGCGGGTCGACAGCCCCATCGGCCGTTGCCGCGTCCAGCACGATCGACGGCGGCTCGGGCGGCGGGGTCAATCGGGCGATCGCGGTGCGGTACTCGTTGTCCAATGTCGTTGCGGTCTCGCCCGCCTTCAGCCAAGCGGCGTGGTTCGCGGCTTTCACCCGCTCCAGCTCGGCGACCTGCTGCTGTGCAACGGCCAGGTCAACCGGCGACCCATTGATCTGCTGGATGGAGGCGCTCAGGTCAAGTGTGGGTGTGGCCACCGGCGGCGGCGGCAGCGCGGACGGCGGTTGGGCGGCGGCGAGGTCGGCAGCCGCCTGCACGGTGAGGTTCGAGTAGGACGCCGACTGACCCGACAGACCGTCGGCGAGTACCTGCAAGTAGTCGATGACCGCGCCCAGATCGGCGGTCAACCGGACCGAGCCGACGCCGTCGGACCAGGCGGTTTCGATCATGGCGCATTGTTCTCGCAGCGATGCGATCTGCGTCCCGAGGTCCCGGCCGATGCCGGACACATCCGTCGCCCAGCGATTCGACTGGCCGGGCTCACCCTTCTGAACCATGTTGTAAATGGCCTCATGACTGGTCCCGAGGTAGTCGTTCACGTCGGGTCCGTCATCAATCCATACATCTCGTCGAAGTCGTCGAACGCCGCGGTCATCGCCGCAAATCGCTGAGCCGCCTGCTCTTCGGTGGCCCGGTAGGCCCCTGCCGCCGCTGTCGCGGCCTGGGCGAGCGACCGCAACGCAGACCCGCAGGTCATCACCCACGTCGCCGTCGATGATGTGCTGGTCGAGAGCCCGTTGGACAACTCATAGGACGGGTGGGTGCCGCCCAGGATCGGCCCGCCGACTGCCGTCAGCGCGTGGCCCGACGTGCGCACCTGTTCGGCCAACGCGGCCAGCTGCTGCCCGATGGCGTCCAAGCCGTCCGGATTCACCTGAATTGACCCGGTCATGGTTCCCCCATCTCGCCCTCGGTGTCCGATGGTAAGGGCAATTCGCGGCGGTATTTGCCTATCCACACGGTGAACACCGCCGGCGATCGCCATCTCACTGGAACGAGTGAGGGCCCGCCGAGCCGCGGCGGGATAGTTCGCGATACGACATAAATCGCGTCTTCCCAGTTGTCCACAACCGAATTTCCGGATTCTTGTCGCGCTGATTCGCGGTGGTATCTTCTCCCCGGATCGATCGAGAACTCAAAGGGGAGGCCGAGATGGGAAGTCCGGAACCAACGTCAGGTGGCGGCAGCGGACAGCTGGGTTATGACCCGGCCGCGATGGCCAAGGGACTGACCGCGATCGACGCCGCGACCAGCGAGGTGCGCACCCTTTTGGGCACAATCCAGCAGGAGGTCGACACCCTCGGCGCATCGTGGCGCGCCCAGTCCAACGTCGCATTCACCCAGGTTCACCTGAAATGGGCGGAACGCGCGGCGGTGATCAACAATGCCTTGCAGATCATGCACGAGAAGCTCTCGGCAACAAACGTCACGTATGTGAAAACGGAACAGGCACAGGTGGATCAGTACCAGGCAATCGCCAATTCAATCTGACCGGCAGTTTCCCATCTGCCCGGGTCGAAAAAGCGAACATTCAGCCACCTCCGTCCGTTTTCAACCGTAAAGGACCATTTGTCATGAGTGCAGCAGACGGCTCCATTGCCCTGAGTTTCGGCGCATTGCAGTCCGCGGAATCACAATTGAGCAGCAACCTGTCGGCCCTGCGAGCGCGGTTGGATCAGCTCGCCGCCGAGCTCCAGCCGTTGGTTCAGACCTGGAGCGGCGACGCGCAGGCCGCCTACCTGGTGCAGAAGCAGCAGTGGGAGCAGGCCGCCACCGACCTCGCCACCATGCTGGGTGCGATCGTCGCCGGCTTGGGTAACACCAACACCGACTACCTTGGTGCGCAGAGCAGAATCGTCGCGGCGTTCAGCTAGCGCCCCATCGCCCGGGGTCCGGCGGGCTTGTTGAAGCGGGGATACGACAGTGGCGGTGGTGACGTTCCGGCGCCCAGCGCGCCGGGAACCGCCGCCGATGGTGATCGGCCAGGTCGAGGTTCACCCGCCGCCGGCGCTGCCCGAGCGGCAATCCGGCGGTATGTCCACCTGGTTGATGGTTCTGCCCGCCCTTGGTGGGCTCGGCGCAATGGCACTGATCTTCACCGCCGGCGGCACCGGGGCGCACGTCGCCGCCGGGGTGATGTTCGGTGTTTCGACGCTGGCCATGGCCGGCGGCCAGCTGGCCAGAGTGGGCGGCGACCGTTCCCGCCGGATCGCCGGTGAACGGCGCGACTATCTCCGACATCTCGCGCAGATCCGGCGTAAGGCCAGGTCCGCTGCCGCCGACCAGGCCGAGGCGCTGTTCTGGCTGCACCCCGACCCGCGGGGGCTGCAGTCGCTGATCCGCACCAGCCGATTGTGGGAACGCCGGCCGGCGGACCCCGACTTCGCCACCGTCCGGCTCGGTCTCGGCGATCAGGAACTCGCCCTCGATCTGCAGCTGGGCGAAGCAAGGCCGCTCGAGGACGTCGACATCGTGTCCGCGGTCGCGCTCCGGCGATTCCTGCGCACCCATGGCACGGTGCGCAAACTTCCGGTCGCGCTGTCGCTGCGCTCCTTCGCCAGAGTGCGACTCGAGGGCAATCCCATTGCCTGCCGGCAGATGGCCACCGCGATGACCCTGCAGGCGATCACCTGGCATGCGCCGTCCGAGTTCCGCATCGCGCTATGTGCCGGCGGCGACGGGCTGGCTGCCTGGGACTGGCTCAAATGGGCGCCGCATCTGGCCGATCCCGCCGTCCCGCCGACCGATCTTCCCCGGTTCACCGTCGCCGACAACCTCAGCGCGCTGGAGGAACTGCTCTCCGACGAACTGGCCGGCCGGCCGTGGGCGTCGACCCACTCCGATCCGCTGGTCGACCGCAGCCACATTCTCGTCATCATCGACGGCGGCACCGTCGGCGACGGCGGTCAACTGGCCGAGGCGCATGGCCTGCAGGGCGTCACCGTCATCGATCTGTCGCGGTGCGCTGAGCGACCAGCCGACGGTGCGCAGCGTTCGGCTGCGCGTGACACCGGACGATGTCCTCGGGGTGAGCGTCGACCGGGTCGGCCAGGAGGTGCTCTCGCACATCGGTACGCCGGACCGGATCGGCCCGGGCGAAGCGGCCGCCACCTGCCGGGCCGTCGCCGCCATCCGGATGCCGGACGAGGGCGACACCGACCAGCCGTTGACCACGTCAACCGGTCTGACCGACCTGATCGGTGTCGCCAACATCCGCACCCTGAAACCCAGCGTATCCTGGCGGCCCCGCCCGGCCCGCGATCGGCTGCGGGTCGCGATCGGCGTCGGCACCACCGGGCAGGCCGTCGAACTGGACATCAAGGAGGCCGCGCAGGGTGGGATGGGGCCGCATGGCCTCGTCGTCGGCGCGACCGGGTCCGGCAAGTCCGAGCTGCTTGCGCACCCTCGTCCTCGGGCTGGCCATCACCCACCCGCCCGACTTCCTGAACTTCGTCCTGGTCGACTTCAAGGGCGGCGCCACCTTCAACAAGCTCGATGCGTTGCCGCACACCTCGGCGGTCATCACCAACCTGTCCGACGAGCTCGGCCTCGTCGACCGGATGAAGGACGCCATCAGCGGTGAGCTCAATCGCCGGATGGAACTGCTCCGCTCCGCCGGCTCCTTCGCCTCGCTGCGGGACTACGACCAGGCGAGAGCCGCCGGTGCGGACCTGCCGGCGTTGCCGACCCTGCTGATCGTCGTCGACGAATTCAGCGAGCTGCTGACCGCCAAGCCCGACTTCCTCGACCTGTTCATCACCATCGGCCGGGTCGGCAGGTCGCTCGGCGTGCATCTGCTGCTGGCCTCGCAACGGCTGGAGGAGGGCAGGCTGCGCGGGCTGGACACCTACCTGTCGTACCGGATCGGCCTCAAGACGTTCTCGGTGGCCGAATCCAGGATCGTGCTGGGCGCGCCGGATGCGTTCGAGCTGCCGACCGCGCCGGGCAACGGCTACCTCAAGTTCGATACCACCGGCCTGGTCCGGTTCAAGGGCGCCTACGTCTCCGGGCCGGTCCGCGACCCGCGGGTTGGCGCGGACGATCACGGCTGGGTCGACCCGCAGGCCTTCCGGTTGGTCGCCGCGCCGACCCCGGAGCACGCGCTGGGCGACCGGGCGTTGGGTTCGGGCGAGGACGACGGGGCGACCGGCGAGTTGGCGGTGCAGAACCGCGCGCACGGCTCAGGGACGGGGCAGACACTGCTGGACGTCGCGGTCTCCAGGCTCACCGGTTCCGGTGTGCCGGCCCACGAGGTCTGGCTGCCACCGCTGAAGGAGCCGCCGTCGCTCGACCTGCTGCTCCCCCGCGGGTCAGTCCGCGGCGCCGACCCCACCGCCGGTCCGGCGGCGTCGTTCCTGCAGGTTCCATTGGGCTGGGTGGACAAGCCGTACGACCAGACCCGCGGCCTACTGACGATCGACATGTCAGGCGCCGCAGGACATGTCGCGATCGTCGGGGCGCCGCAGAGCGGCAAGTCGACGGCCCTGCGCAGCCTGATCTGCGCCCTGGCCCTGACCCACACGCCCGAGGAGATCCAGGTCTACTGCCTCGACTTCGGCGGCGGATCGCTCGGCAGCCTGGCCGGGCTGCCGCATGTCGGGGTGGTGGCCGGCCGGCTGCAGCCGGAGCTGGTCCGGCGGACGGTGGCCATGGTCAACCGGATGCTGAACAAACGGGAGGCGGCCTTCACGGCGGCCGGGATCAGCTCGCTGGCCGAATGGCGGGAGCAGGTCGGCGCCGGCGCCGTCACCGGGGACGGATTCGGCGACGTCATCCTGGTGATCGACGGCTGGGGCGCCCTGAAGGAATTCTTCGAGCCGTTCGAGGCGCTGCTGACGTCATTGGCCGCCCGCGGGCTGAACTACGGCATTCATCTCGTGCTGGCCGCCGGCCGGTGGCCGGAGATCCGGCCGGCCCTGAAGGATCTGATCGGCTCCCGGATCGAGCTCCGGCTCGGTGATCCGCTCGACTCCGAGATCAACCCCAAGCTGGCGGCCAGTGTTCCGGAGAACCGTCCCGGCCGCGGTTTGTCCCGGGACCGGCTGCACCTGCTGACCGCGGTGCCGCGCATCGACGGGGCAGCCACCAGCGCGGGACTACCCGGCGCCACCGCCGAGCTGGTCGCCGCGGTCGCCACCAGGTGGGCGGGTGCGCCGGCACCGCACGTCAAGCTGCTGCCGGCCGTCGTTCGGTCCAGCGACCTACCCGCGAACCTGGATCCGGCACTCGGCTATCCGATCGGTCTCGACGAGGACCTCGAACCAGTCATCTGGAACCCGCAGACCGACCAGCACCTGCTGATCTTCGGCGAGGAGCAGTCCGGCAAGTCGACCGTGCTGCGGCAACTGATCGGCCGGATCTCCGCCCGGAACGGACTCGACGGGGCCAGGTTCATCGTCTTCGACGCGCAGCGCCAGCTGCTCGACCTGCCCTACCGGCCGGACCAGCTGATCGCGTCCGCCACCAACGGTCGGGACGCCGCCGGCGTCATCGGCGCCAACGTGGAGCGGCTGCAGGCGCGGCTACCGCAACCGTCGATGAGCCGGCAGGAAATCGCCCGCCGCGCCTGGTGGGGATCACCCGCCGACATCTACCTCATCGTGGACAACTACGAACGACTGGCGGCCACCAACCCACTCGGTGCATTGCTCCCGCTGATCAACCAGTCCGCCGACATCGCGCTGCATCTGGTGATCGCCAGGCAGGCAAGGGGCGCCTCGCGTGCGGTCTTCGACAATGTCTACGCCACACTGAAGGACGTCGGGACGCCGGCGCTCGTGCTGTCCGGCCCCGAGTCGGAGGGCACGATCTACGGCAGAACCAAGGTCACCGACCGACCGCCGGGCCGCGGCGTCTGGGTCCCCCGGCGCGGTCCGGACGTTCTCGTGCAGGCACTACTCGATCCACAGGAATGGTGATGGAACCCCTCGATCCCGCGTCCGGAGCCCGGCCCGAGACGCGTCGACCGCTGCTGATGGACCCCGCCGGTGCGCGGCCATCGGGATTCGCGCCGCCGTCGGTGCTGAGCCAGCCGGCCACCGGCCAGCCGCCGGCTCCGGGTCAGCCGGCCGACCGGACCGGCGTCGGGCACCCAGGTCACGCCGGCGGCTGCCGTCGGCCCGCCGTCGGTGCTGGCCGGCAACGCCGTCGCGCCGGCGACCGGTGCGGTCCCGGGTGAGGCATCGTTCGGACCGGTCAGCCAGGTGGTCAGGGTCAGTGTGCGCACCCTGTCGTCCCGGATCGATCTGGTGCTGCCGGATCGCTCGACCATTGCCGAGACCCTGGAAACGGTGCTCGAACTCGCCCCCAGATCGCTGCGCGAACAGGCGATCGCGCACGGCGGCTGGATCCTGCGGACCGCGGCCGGCGAGCCGATCCCCGGCTCTGTCACGCTGCTCGACCAGGGCATCGTGGACGGCGCGACGCTGTTCCTGACCGGTATCGACGCGGCGGACAGCGCCGCCGTCTACGACGATGTCGCCGACGCGGTCGCCGACACGGTGCTGACCGACCCGTCCGCCTGGCCGGCCAGCGGCGGCCGAGCGGTCGCACTCGGCGCGGCCGGTTTGTTCGGCGCGCTCACCTGCCTGTCCCTGCTGTGGTCCGGCCCGCCGTGGGCCGCCGTCGCGATCACGCTGGGCGGCATCACCGTGCTGGCCCAGGTGGCCGCCGGGCTGCTGTCCCGCGGGGTCGGCGATGCCGGTGTCGCGACCGTCGCCGGCCTGTTCTCGGTGGCCACCGGGGCAGCGGCGGCGACGGTCGCCACCGCCGGCTCAGCCGCTCTGCTCGACATCGGCGCGGCGCAGCTGCTGCTCGGCGCAGCTGCCGCCACCGTATTCGCGACCACGGCGGCCCTGGCCATCGGTACCCGACGGGTGCCGTTCGCGGCGATCATCACCGGCTCGTTGCTGCTGTGCATCGCGCTGGTCTGCTGCGTCATCTTCGATCTGCCGCCGGCCGGCGGCGCCGCCATCGTCGCCGGCCTGGCCCTTGGGCTGATGCCGCTGGTGCCCAGCGTGGCGCTGCGGTTGGCCCGATTCGAGCTGGAACCGCTGCCCAGCACCGCCGACGAGGTCTACGCCGACCACGAGACCGTCGACGCCCCGGCAAGTCCGGCAACGCACCCGGCAGGCCGTCGGCTACGTCACCGCACTGATCCAGGGGCTGACCTGGCCGACCCTCGCCGCCTGCGTGATCCTGGCCTTCAGCCATGACGTCACCGCCCAGGTGCTGGCCGGCCTGGTGGCCGTCGGACTCATCCTGCGGGCCCGGCTGTTCGTCACCATCGGGCAGCGCCTGCCGCTGCTGATCGCCGGCATCGGGTCCGTCGCCGCTCTGCTGGCCGCGCTGATGACGCAGTTCGACGGCCGGACCGTGCTGATCGGCGTTGCCGCGCCGGCGCTGATCGCGGTGATCGTCTGCCTGCTGCTCGCCGGCCGCCGCCGGCGGGTGTCCCCCGCGATGACCCGGGCCGCGGAGATCATCGAGCTGCTGATCGCGGTCGCGGTGGTGCCCCTGGTCGCCGGCGTACTCGGCCTGTTCGGCTTCATCCGGGGACTGGGCGGATAACGGCTGGTGGCAACGAACACCAAGGACAATCTGCAGGCGTACCGGTTCATGAACCGGCGGGTCCGCGCCGCCCTGCTCGAGGGCGACGCGGAGTCCAACACCCGGCCGCTCGGCCGGCTCGGCACCGGCACCTACGCCGGGATCTTCGTCACGATCGCGCTGCTGGCGGTCGTCGGCATCATCGGTGTCCTGAAGCCGGGCGGTTCGACGGCCTGGCAGGAGCCCGGGGCCTTCATCGTCGAGGAAGAAACCGGTGCCCGCTACGTCTATCTGGACGGCGTGCTGCATCCGGTGCTGAACTACTCGTCGGCCAAGTTGCTGCTCGGCGACCGGTTGCACGTGGTCACGGTGTCGGTGCGGTCCCTGGAGTCGGCCCCACACGGACCGGAGATCGGCATCCCGATGGCGCCGGATTCGCTGCCGGATGCCGCGCACATCGTCGGCACCGACTGGTCGGTCTGCGCCATCGGCAATGCCGCCGACGGCGAGCCGCTGCGCACCGCGATGTTCCCGGGCGCCGCGGTCGACGGCGCAGCCGATCGGGACCGATGACGGCTACCTGGTGCGGACCACCGGCGGCCGCAACTACCTGATCTGGTCGGGCCACGCCTACGAGATCCCGGACCAGTGGCTTGCGGCCGTCGGCTACCAGTCGACGGACGCCCTACCGGTCGGCGACGATTTCGTCGCGGCGCTGCCGGCCGGCCAGCAGATCGCGCCGCCGACGATGGCCGGGCTCGGCCAACCGGGTCCGGCGCTCCCGGGATCCGTCGACCCGGTCGTCATCGGCTCGATCTTCGCCGACCGGGTCAACGCCTACTACCTGATGACCCAGGACGGCCTTGGCCGCGCTCACCCCGCTGCAGGCCGGGCTGCTGCTGGCCGACCCGCGGTTGACGGCCGCCTACGGTGGCGGCAATCCGTCGCCGCTGCCGATCAGTCAGGCGCAGGTCACCGACGCGACGCTGGTGCCGTTGCCCGACCTCGGGCTGGGCGAACAGGCACCGACCGCGGCGCCGGAGCTGTCGACGCTGCCACCCGGCGAGCAGCAGCTGTGTATCAGATACTCGCGACCAGCAGGTCCCGGAGATCGTCGTCGGCGCCGGCCGATCCGGGTGCGATCACTGCCGCCGGCCTCGTCCAACTGCCCACCGGGAGCGGCGCGCTGGTCGCCGCCCGGCCCAATCCGGATACCCCCGGCACCACCGTGTACCTGGTCACCGACACCGGGATCCGCTATCCCGTCGCCGGTCAGCGCACCCTGGAACAGCTCGGCCTGGCCGGCGTCAGCGTCGCGCAATTGCCGGCCGCACTGGTCGGGCTGCTGCCGCTGGGGCCGCTGCTGGATCCTGCGGCCGCGGCCCTGCCGGTGTCCTGAGACGACTTCCCCCGACCACGTCACCTGACCACAAGGACCGTTGTCCCGCCGAGCTCGGCAATGCCCGTCAGCACACGGCAGGATGGATCGGTGGCCCAGCACAACCAAGGTCCGGAGTTGGTCGGCGAGTTGATCGAACTCGTGCCGGTCACCTGGACTGATGTGGCGCAGTTGCGTCGGATCCTGGCCACCCCGGCGGTACGTTCGCGGTGGGGTGACGAGGCGGCCTCGGACCAATGGCCGTTCGACGACCCGTCGGCGATTCGATTCGCGATCGTCCTGGCCGGTGCCGTCGTCGGGATGGTGCAGTACGGCGAGGAGGACGACCCGTCCTACCGGCACGCATCGATCGACATCTTCGTCGAACCGGCGGTGCACGGTCGCGGCATCGGGCGCGACGCGGTGCGCACCCTGGCCCGCCACTTGATCGTCGACCGCGGGCATCACCGGCTCGTCATCGATCCGGCCGCCGACAACGTTGCGGCCATTCGCTGCTATGCGGCTGTCGGTTTCCGGCCGGTCGGCGTCCTGCGGAGTTACGAGCGGGACGTCGATGGCACGTCCTGGCATGACGGCCTGCTGATGGACCTCTTGGCGCCCGAGCTCATTCTTTGATAACCTACTCCTTATATAAGTAGCATCTACTAGAACGGTTGATGGCCGACCCGACATCGGCCCGTTATCAAGGAGCCCAGCCATGATTGACGTCGACCAGCAGATCAACGCCGTCCAGCGGACGGTCGGCTCGCGCACCCTCGCAGCCGGCCAGGCACGGACATCGACCATCTCGCAGACCTACGACTCCACCATCGAGGACGTCTGGGATGCCTGCACGAACCCGGAACGAATCCCCCGTTGGTTCCTCCCGGTGACCGGCGACCTGCGGATCGGCGGGCGGTACCAGATCAAGGACAACGCCAGCGGGACCGTCGAATCCTGTGATCCGCCAACGGGTTTCAACGCCACCTGGGAATTCTTTGGCGAGATCAGCTGGATCGAGGTGCGTTTGGCTGCGGCGCCGGGTGGGACTGTGCTGACGCTGTCGCACATCGCGCACGTTGATGATGAGCGGTGGGCCGAATACGGTCCAGGGGCCGTCGGCATCGGCTGGGACCTCACAGTGCTGGGCCTGGCCCTGCATCTGGCAGCGGGCGCCGGTACCGAGAAACCGGACACGGATGCGTGGTCAACGTCGGCCGAGGGCAGGCAGTTCATGACGACCAGCAGCGAACGGTGGCGGGACGCCAGCATCGCGGCCGGCACCGACCCGGCGCAGGCCGCAGCGGCCGCGCTGCGCACCACCGCGTTCTACACAGGAGCACCGACCGCCGACGCGGCCGCCACCTGACCCGCCGCCGGGACGGCACTGTCAGGGCGCCCGGCGGTCCGCCCTGCGCATCGACGCGAGCGATAACCGGGCCCGCCAGCGACGCCAGAGCGGCAATCCGCCGAGCAGTTCCGCGCTGCGATCGTCGACCTCACGCCAGTAGCCCAGCGCCCGCTCCGGGTTGACCGGGCCCGGCGAGAACTCCGCCGCGTCCGCGGCGGGGGCCAGCCAGTCCACCTGCAGCACGCCGGCCGACTGCAGATCGGCGGCGGTCTCGGTGCGGGTGTGCCAGGTGGCGGGCCGGTAACCGGCGTCGACGGCGGTGTCCAGCAGTTCTGCCCACCCGCCGGTGATCTGGTCCTTCGGTTCCTGTGCGCGGCGTCGGCGTCGGCGGCGGGCAGCCTTGATGCCGAGAATGATGCCGACCGGGACGGCGAGGACGGCCAGCAGCAGGAGCAGCCAACCCAGGATCGTGACGACCAGCGCGAGCAGCGGTGAACCCTGTTCCGCGGATGACGTGTCCGGGTCATTGACGTCGGGTCGCTGGTTGGCGTTCTCCGCGTCCACCGAATCAGGTTGGGCCTGCGGCAGGGCGGGCGGGACCTCGACCGTCACCGCCCGTCGTTCGGTTGGTGATCGATCTGTGGCCGTGTCGTTGGTGTCGACCTGCGGGCTCGGGTCGAAGGCCACCCAGCCGTAGCCGGCGAAGGGCACCTCCACCCATGCGGAAATGTCCCGACCCCGCAACTCGACCTCGCCCGCCGAACCGCCGGCCGATGGGGCGCCGTTCGAAGTGGGCGGCACGAAGCCGACGGCAACGCGGGCCGGCAGGCCGATCGACCGGACCATCAGTGCCATCAACGCGGCGTACTGCTCCTGATCCCCGACCATCGGTGCCCCGGTGAGCATCGCCGCCATCCGGTCGAGGCCGTGGCCGGCCGCCGACGGCACGGTGCCGGGCGCACTGCCACCATGGCTGAACTCCCCGGCAGCCGCGAGGCCCGCGCGGATCGCCTCGACCTGCGCGGCAGCCCCGGAAACCCCGGCGACATACCGGTTGGCCTCCGATCGCAGCAGATCGGGCAACACGACGGTGCTCGGGAACGGCGCGGCGAGCGGTGCGGCGTCGGCGAGCTGTTCGGGAGTTGGTTGCAGCGGCACCGCCGCGAGCACGGTGAAACCATCGCCGCTCTGCCAACCACCCGGCAGCAGACCGGTGGCCGCGGACTCCGAGTACCGCAGGTCTTCGGTGAGCTGGGACGCCCGCGGGCCGTTGAAATCCAGCGCGATGATCGGGCCGGGTAGCGGCAGGAACGCGCCCGCATAGTCCTTGATCTGCACGTTCACGGTGGTGGGTGTTCCGGTGTCGGTGGCGGGACGTTCCCGGCCGATCCTGACGAACGGGCCCTCGCCGTCGCTCACGGTGAAGTGCCGGCCGTCATAGGCATCCACTGCGGCCAGCCGGAGCCTTGCCCCGGCGGGTAAACCGGACGCGGTCATCTGGACGACGTCGGCCTGGTCCTTGGTGTAGATCCGGAAGGTGCTCAGCGGGCTCGCAAAGGCCGTCGGGTCGACGGGTCGCTCCACCACCTCGCGCAGTGCCGTTCTGGCCGGTTCCGCTGCGGTCGCCGCCATGCCGCCGACCAGGACAGCCACCGCGAGCACGGCCACCGAGATACCGAGCCGCCGCGCCGCGAGGGCCTGCCGGGTGACGGCAGCGGCCGAGCCACCGGCGGCGCGGCTCGGGGCGGGGAATCCATCACCGCCGCGGGCCAGGGTCCGGCGACGGGCCCTGGCGCCGACCCAGACCACCCAGCTCATTCCGACGATGACGAACAAACCGGCAACGACCGCGGCCGTCAGCGGCGCGACGAGACGGTCACCGAGCAGGGCGAACACCACCATCGCCGCGGCCGGAACCAACAGGGCAAGGGCCGGCCGACGGGTTGTCGCCACCACCCCGGCCAGGGCCGTCGCGAGCGCCCCGACGACCAGCGGCGGCACCAGCAGGGCGCCGGCGACGCCGGTGGGGGTGGCAACGGTCAGCATCTCCCGCCAGCCGCCGATGGATCCGCGGAGCACCAGCAACATGCCGTCCCAGGACGGCAGCAGTCCGAAGGCCCGCTGGTCGGGCGCGACCAGCCAGGACCCGAGCACCACAACACCGGCCGCGATACCGAATCCGGCCAGCATCCCGGGCAGCCGGAACCGATGGGTCAACACCAGGAAGAGCACCGACAGCGCCGCGCCCAACGCGGTGGCCCAGACCGGAGCGAACGTGCCGTAGGCCGGGACGAGCAGCACCGACCCGGCCGTGACCAGCATCGCGAAGACCGTCAGGTCGGCGACCCGCCAGAACGGCGCGATGCCGGTCTCGGCGGATCGCGCCCGGCCCGGCCCGCGAACCCGCCCGCTCACGCCTGTCCCCCGCTCGTTCCTCGCGGGCGACCGGCACAGTACCCATGATTCGCTCGCTGACGCTCGCTCATGAGTGCATCCGCAACGCAGCGGGGAGGGCGTTGACGTCGTCGACGGTCAGCACGTCAGACCCATCCACTCCGGCGAGCCGGCGGGGATGCGGCGAGCCGTCGACCCGAGCGCGAACAGCGACAACGGAGGCGCCGGCCGGGCACGCCCGCACCGCGGCGCGGACCTGCGCAGCTCCGACAGCGGAACCGAAGATGAGCACCACCAGCGATGCCCGCGGGTTTCGCCGCACCACCCGACGGGTCTGGAAAATCAGATCCGGGTGGTCAGGCGCTGCGTCGACGGCACAGAACTGGTCGAGGACGCCATCGGCACTGGCTCCCCGGATCTCGGTGCCGGCGGCGTCGGTGACCACGTCCCGATGCTGGCGGACCAACTCGGCAACGATCGATGCCGCGCAGCTCACGGCGACCTCGAACTCATCGTCACCGTTCCCTGTCGGGTCCGCGTCGTTGCCGGTCGGGTCTTCGCCGTCATCAATCGGGTCGTCCGTATCGGCCGGTTCCGGCTCAACTCCGGAGTCGAGTTCGTCGAGTTGGTCATCATCTGGTTCGCCGCGGCGGACCGACCGGCCGCGGTCGTCGTCCCAGTGGTAATCCGCCCGGCTACCGGACAGCACGACGGCGACCAGCGACCGGTGCGTCTGGACGAATTCCCTGACCTGCAGCGTCCCGTTGCGGGCCGACGACTTCCAGTGGATGAAGCGACGGTCGTCGCCCGGCACGTACTCCCGCAGGGTGTGGAACGACAGGTCACTCGCGGTCCGCTTGGTCGATTCCTCGCCCTCGAGGTCGTGCACGAACCCGGGCAGCGACGTTCCCGGCCGGACGGTGCGCGGATGCACGAACACCTGTCGGTGCATCGGCCATTGCACGACCCGGCGGATCAACCCGAACACGTCGCCGCGCACCGCCCGCAGCGGCCCGAGCTCGACAACCGCCCGCCGGCCGGTCGGCATCGCGACAGTCACCAGATGCACGGCGCCGCCGGCCAACGACGGCACCGGGACGGTGAGCGCGAGACCGGCGACATCGAGTTCCATCCGCAGCGGCAGCATGCGGCGGGTCGAGGTGTTGCGTACCTGCAGCGTCGCGAAACCCGGCTCGCCCACCACGAACCTGTCGCGGGGCAGATCGAGTTCGACCGCACACGACGACCGGCCGACGGCCATCAGCACCGCGGCCAGCAGCAGTACCGCGAGGGCAGCGGCCACGCCGATCCACTCCCGCCACCCGGTCACCGTGCCGAGCACCCCGGCGACCACGGCGACCAGGGCGGCCACCCGGCCCCTGGTGGTGACGGCGCGCCAACTCGCCCTTGCCCGGGAGGAGCGCCCCAGCACTGGCGTCTCCGGGGCAGCGGCGGGGACCGACTCCGCGTCGGGGTCGGGTGCAACGACGGCGTCCTGGAGATCGCCCGGCCGGGCCGTCGTCATCAGGCCGAACTCCGCGGCGGTGGCACCTCTCGGAGCACGGCGGCGACCACGTCCGCGGTGGTCAGGCCGTTGAACTCGGCCTCCGGCTGCACCGAGATCCGGTGCGCCAGCACGGGTTCAGCGAGGGCCTTGATGTCATCCGGGATGACGAAGTGCCGGCCGCGGGACGCGGCGAGGGTCTTGCCGGTGCGCAGCAGGCCGATGGCGCCGCGTTGCGACACCCCGAGCGTGACCCCGGTCGCGGTCCGGGTGGCCTCGACGATCGCGGTGATGTACCGCAGGATCGACGGGTCGACGTACACCCGCGATGCCTGCTCGACCAGTTCGCCCACCATTGCCGTGGTCAGCGTCGGTTCGACCTGCGCCCGGCTGGCCCGCGTGCCGACCGCGCCGAGGATGGCCAGCGACGCGTCGGTGTCGGGGTGGCCGATGCCGGTCTTGAGCAGGAACCGATCCAGCTGCGCCTCCGGCAGCCGGTACGTGCCGGCCTGCTCGATCGGGTTCTGGGTGCCGATCACCATGAACGGAGCGCCGACCGGCCGGGTCACCCCGTCGACCGTCACGGCCGATTCCTCCATCACTTCCAACAGCGCCGACTGGGTCTTCGGGGACGCCCGGTTGATCTCGTCGGCCAGCACGATGGACGCGAAGATCGGTCCCGGATGGAATTCGAAGGCGCCGACGGACTGGTCGTAGACGGTGACGCCGGTGACGTCAGACGGCAGCAGGTCCGGGGTGAACTGGATTCGGCTGGTGGTGCCGTGGATGGTCGCGGCCAGCGCCTTGGCCAGCGTGGTCTTGCCGGTGCCCGGGACGTCCTCGAGCAGCAGATGACCCTCCGAGAGCAGGCAGATCAGCGACAGCCTGATCGCGTCCGGCTTGCCGACCAACGCCCGCCCGACGGCATCGACCACGGCGTCGAACTGGCCGGCGAACTGGGCTGCCGTTGTGGCCTCCAACAGCTGCGGTCCGGTTCCTTCAAGGGTCTGCACGAGGTCTGTCCTTCATCGTCGGTCTTCAGTCACAGGTGGGCACATTCTTGGCGGTCGCAAACGCAGCTGCTCGGTACCAGCGAGTATCGGTTGCCAGGTACCAGCGGTTGTCGTTGGTGGTGGCACCGGGAGTTGCGGGATAGCCCTTGCCCTTCGTCACACACAACACTGTGACGGCTTCCGGCGCGAGCACCCAGGCTCCCCCGGCGCAGGACTGTTCGGCGAGCCAGTCGCCGGCGTACTGGTCCGGCAGGCCACACGTGCCCAGCAGCGGCGGCAGCGCAACCGTGGCCACCGAGAACGCCTTGGGCGTCGTCGGGCTGGTCACCGACTTCTCCGCACAGCGCGGTTCCGGGCCGTCCCCGACGCAGTAGCGGGCGGTCACCGTGACGGACTTGCCGAACCCGATCTTGCCGGTCCAGCTGTCGGCACCGACATCGACCTGGTCGACGTCCGTGATGGTCAGCGTGGTCTCGGTGACGGTGCGGCCGTTGCCGCCCGGGAAGGTCCAGCCGGCGGTCACCGACTGACCCCAGGTCTGGCTGAGTTCGGCGGTGACCGTCGGTGCGGCGAGCTCGCCGAACGGCTTGCCGGACTGGGCGGCGCTGGGTGTGCCGCAGCGAACGTCGTCGCCGAACCCGGCCGCCGCATTACAGGCCCGCACCTCCAGCTGGTACTGCTGGCCGTTGTTCAGGCCGCCGATGGTGGTCGAGGTGCCGGGACCTGCGTCGGCCCAGCCACCGCCGTCCAATCGGTAGTCGTAGTGCTCGATCGAACTGCCCGGTGAGTCGGCGGGATTCCACGACGCCTGCAGCGCGCCGTCCGCTGCCGTCACCACCAGTCCGGTGACCGCGGATGGGACGGTGAACGGCGCGACCGTGACGCTGGGGGCCGCCGGGCCACGTCCCCTGGAGTTCTCCGCGAGCACCGACACCGTGACCTGGTCGTTCGCAACGCCGTCGATGAACCTGCCGAGGAAATCGGCACCGCCGGAGGCGACCTCGGCATCATTCACCAGCAATCGGTAACCCGTGACAGGCTCGCCGCCGAGGTCCTGCGGCGGCGCCCAGGAGACCTGGATGCCCCGTTGGCCGTTCCCGTAGACGAACTGGGCGGTCAACGCCGATGGCGCGCCGGGGGTCCCCGACGGCACGGTGGCGCCGCTGATCGCGAGACCAGTCGCTGGTGCCCTGCTGGTTGCCGGCGCGCACCTGGAACTGGTAGGTGCCACCGGGGTCCAGATCGGTGAGAACAAGTGGGCTGCTGACGTTGTCCTGGACCTCGACAGCCTGGCCGTCACGCACGATCTGCACCGACATCCCGGTCACCGGGGTGAATTCGCCGGTCGGCACCACCCAGCTGACCCGCAGCTGACCCTTGCCCAGGTATTCCGCTGTCGGCGGGCCCGGGACGGTCGGCACCGCGTCCGGAACGATGACCGCGGACGGTGCGGACGGGCTGGATTCACCGACCGAGTTGCGCGCCGTCACCACGAAGACGTAGGGCTGGCCCGCGGTGAGACCACCGATGACACAGGAGGTCTCGGATCCGGGGCAATCCTGCCGGATGCCACTGCCGGCCACCGTGTACGCGTCGATGGCCGCCCCGTTGGCGTCGGCCGGCGACCAGGCCAGCTGGACACTGGTCGCGGCGAGGGTCCCGTCGACCGCTGACGGGGTACCCGGTGCCGACGGCCTGTCCTGGATCGAGACCCGCAGGTTCGCCGTCACCACCCGCTCCGGGTCCTTGGTGCCGTCGGTGATCTCGGCGGCCACCACGATGTCCCCGACGAATCCGACGGCCGGGGTCAACCGAACGGTCGAGCCGGTCAGCACCGGACCGGTGGCAATCCCGCCCACCCCTTCGGCGACCGACACCTTGGTCACCGTCAGGCCGAGCCCGATCGGGTCGAAACTGCCGGTGAGCAGGTCGGCAGCCACCTCGACGCCGGCCCGGCCCTGGGCGATCTGCTGATCGATGACGGTCGCCAGCGGCTGCCGGGACCCGGTCACGGTGACGGTCAGCACTGCCTTGCCGTCCCGGCCGTCGCCGTCGACCACCTGGATGGCCAACTGGACCGTGGTCCCCCTCGGCACATCCGGCCGGACGGCCACGGTGACGACGCTGCCATCCCTGGTGGCCTGGATGCCGTCCGGGCCCGGCCCGACGGCGTAGCTGATCGAGTTGCGCTGCTCTTCGTCGGCGGTGCCGGTGAGTGCCGCCAGGTCGACGGACCCCGTCGTCCCGGCCTCGATCTGCAGTTCGGTCGAATCCAGTTTCGGCGGCGGCACCAGTCGCGGTTCGATCTGCACAGCCAACGTCAGCACCACCACCGACCCGGCGCCGTCCTCGATGGGCACGTACAGCGCCGCCGGCCCACCCGCGCTCGACGGTGCGGACAGCGTGAGCGAATCGGCGGACTTTCGCACCGCCGTGCCCTGGGTGGACCGCAGGGCCGGAGTGGCCGCAATGCGCGGTGTGCCACCGCCGCCGACCGTGACGTAATCGCTGATCAGCACGTCCGTGCTGTCCCCGGCGTCGAGCGGGATCGGCCCCATGCCGGCAATGAGCTGCGGGCCGACCAACTGCTGTTGCGGGGGAACGACGATGAAGGCGGTGACGCTACTGCCATAGAGGTCGGTGACCTGGTAGGCGATGATCTGTCGAACGGGGGCAACGGTCACCCGGATCACCTGCGGCGCAACTTTGCTGGCCTGCCCCGCCGACAGTGGGTCGACGGACACCGTCAGCGCGTCCCGGCGGCCGCTGCGGTTGGTGATCGAACCCGAAACGTCCACATCGACGGTCCGGTTGTTGGACGCCAGATCGGCGGGGCGGACGAACACATCCGTGGCGATCGGCGCCGGCACCGGCGCGTCGACGGACACCGTGACCTTCACCGACCCGGACGCCGACAGCCCCTTCTTGTTGACCACGGTGTACCGCATGCTCGCCACCGTCGGTTCGGCGGGCGCGGTCAGAATCAGGCTCTCGTCGTCGACCACGACGGACAGCTCGGCGGGCGCCACGAAGGCCGGAGTGCCCAGCAGCACCTGCTGACCACCCGGATCCGTCACGGCGGACAGCGGATCGATCCGGATGCTCGCGCCGGGACGGACCGCGACCGCCAGATCCGGTGCGACGGGTGGGCGGGCGGAATCGCCCGGCTCCGCCACCAGCACGGTGATCGACCCGCTGACCGTGAGACCGGACGGATCGGTGGCCAGGTACCGGATCCGGTCGACGCCCGGCTTGTCGAAAGCCCGGTAGGACAAGGTGTCCGCACCGGAGACGACGGTCTCGCCGAGCGGCGCCTCCGGCAGTTCCAGGGACTGCAGGACCACCCAGTCGCCGTCGGGGTCGACGCCGGCCAGCGGCACGGAGATGGTGCTGGACCCGTTCGTGAACACCCGCGCCGTGACCGCGGCCGGGGCGTTCGGCGGGGAGTTCTGCGCCGGGTCGCCGGCGACCACGGTGATCGTCACCGTGCTGACCGTCCGGACCGGCTGCACGGGGGTGCTGGTGCCGGCGACGGCGGTGTAGCCGAAGGTGACCTGGCCGGGGGCCGAGTCGGCCGGTGCCAGGTAGCGGATCGAATCCCCGGTGGAGAACGCTCGGCCCGGCAGGGCAGCCAGCTGCGTTGCATCCAATTCTGCCGTCACCGGCGAGCCGTCCTGGCTGCTGGCGAACCTGGACACCGGGATGGAGACCGCGTCGCCGGCGCGGACCGTCGCGGTCATCGGCGCGGCCAGTGGCGGTGGGATCCGCTTTGGTGCCGGCACCGGCACGATGCGGATCTGCCCGACCTTGCTGGTGGCGCCGTCGAACACGGAATAGCCGAACACGACGGTCCCCTGGGGGGTCCTGGGCGCGGAGACCTGGACCAGGTGCAGGTCGACGACGGCCGCGGTGATCGGTGCCCCCGGCGGCAGATCCACTTCCCGCACGGCGAGGCCCTGCCCGTCCGGATCGGTGTCGTTGGCGAGCGGATCAACGACGGTCTGCCCGCCGGGCGCCAGGTAGGCGACATCCGTCATCGGGACAACGGACCGGTTGGTCTCGTTCGGTTCGACGAAGTCGGCTCGGAGCACGCCGGTGACGCCGCGACCACCGGTCGAGACCTCGAACGTCAGGTAGTAGCTGCCGGGTGCCGTTGCGGTGATCGCCACCGTCCCGGTCAGCGGATCGAGCCTGGCGGTTGCGGCCTCGCTGCCCGGCTCCGGGCGAACGGTGCTGAGCACGGCGGGCTGCACTGCCGCGCTGACCACCCGGCGCAGCGGGTTGACAATCGCTTCGGACCCGATCACCGCCGTCGTGAACGACGGGTAGACCACCGGAGTGGTCGAATCGGCGGGGGCGATCGCCACCGTCAACCGGCCCCTCGCCTGCTCGACCCCGTCGGAGACGACGAACTCAACGGAGGTGTCGGTACCAGCGCCCGTCCCGGTGTTCCGGTAGGTGATGGTCCCGTCCGGCCGGAAGGACACGTCGTCGGTCGAGTCACCGTTCGCCGAGGTCAGGTACAGATCGTCCCCGGTCGGCGAGACGTAGTCGTCCAGGACGTTGTAGGAGACCGTGCCGTTGACCTCGGTGGTCACCGCCGAACTCCGCACCATCTCGGGCGCTTTCGTGACGCCGGCCGCGGCCACCGAGACCTGGACCCGCGCGGTGGCGGTGCCGCCCTGGCCGTTGCCGACCTGGTACTCGATCGGCGGTAGCTGCCCGGTCGCCGTCGCCGGCACCGTGACCTGGATGGCGCTGCCACCGGCGACGACGGCCACCGAACCGGCAGCGGCCGGCAACGGGGAGACGCTGTCGACCACCACCGAGGTGCAGTCGACGCTCGGGTCGTTGTCCAGCACCCGGAGCACGGTGGCCCGGCCGGCCCTGACCCCGAATTTGTCGTCGACGGCCTGTGGGACGCCGATCTCGACGGCCGTGCAATCGGGCGGCAGCCGGGGCAGGTCGTTCTTCTGCTGAGGGTCGGCAACGGTGGAGCCGGCATCGGTGGGATCCTCGGGTGGGGCGACGTCGTCCCAGTTGTTCACTGTCCGATAGTGATCGGTTGCTATCCAGGAGATGCCCGATTCCCTGTCGCCGACGACGACCGCCGCGCCACGCTGCCGAAACGACAGTTTGGCGTTGGCCGTCGCACCGATCAATTCCGTCGTCTGTACCGGCTCCGTCTGTCCCGGGTTCGTCTCGACCGGGCTCGTCGGCGTCTGGTTGGTCGGCACCGGGGTGGACTGCACCGGGTTGGACTGCACCGGGTTGGATGGCACCGGGTCGCCCGGTCCGGCGGTACAGGCGGCGACGGCGGTCGCGTTGGCGCCGGCGACCTTCGGCGACCAGGCATCGAAGACACAGCCGCCGTTCACCGCCGGCGACGCCGGGGTGCCCGCGACCTCGGCAACGGTTCGCACCGCGCCATCGGCGAGGGCGACGGCATACAGGCCGGCGGTGCTGGCGATCACCACCTCCGGCGCTGCCGGGCCGGGCTGCTGCAGTACCGCACCGGTCATCGCCGGCAGCATGATCCGGCGATCGGCGATGCGGAGGGAGGAATCGGCCCGATCGAAGACAACGGGTTCTTCACCGACGGCGGTGAGCTGAAGATCGCCGCCGGAGTCGGCGCCGACCGTGACGGAACCGGCCGCCCCGCTGAGCGACAGGGGGCCCTGGCTGAACGTCGTGGTCGTCGGGTCGGCGCCGGGCTTCGCGGTCAGCAGTTCGCCGGAGCCGGCGGCCGTTGCGAAGACCGTGCCCTGCGTCGAGACGACCAGGACGGGCAGCGCACCCAAAGTCGCCTGCGGTTGCACCAGTCGCGCGTCGACGGCAGCGACCGTCCCGCTGTCGCCGACCCAGAGCCGGCCGTCCATGCGGTCGGCAACCGCCAGGGTGCCGCCGCGCAGGTCAACGGCCGCGCTGTCGGGGATGGCGACGCGGGCACCGAACGTCACCGTTGCGGTGTCGAGCACCTGCAGTTCGTGTTTGGTCTGGTCGACGACGAGCACACCGCCGGCCGATTGCCCGATGGGGTCCTGCAGGACGTCGCTCTGACCTCTGATCGATGCCGCGGAGTCCAGTTCGCCGATGTCGGTGTTGACCCGGCCGACCAGCGACCGGCTCATCGTTGACAACCCAGACCGAGGTGTCCGTTGGCAGCGGCGGCACTTCCGGAAAGCCGGGCTGCTGCCAGGCGACCAGCAGGGCGGCCACTGCGGCGAGTGTGCACGTGGCAGTGACGACGGCACGGGCCGTGACGACGCCGCGCCCGCGGGAGCCGCTGCCAGGGCGTGGACGCAGCTCAGTACCCACCGTCCGCCCTCCCTGGCTCCCGCGCACCCGGCTCGGCCTGACTCTTTATCCACCGTTTCCGAATTGTCATGATGCCATCCATTAGGGCGAGTGCGAACACGTTGTGCCACCACAGCGACAAATCGCCGACGTTTTTTTGCAGCGACCGTGATCGCATGATCAATTTCCCGCAATTTAATGGGTTTCTGGTGACTCACCGATGGCACGCGGTCACGGTCGGTCGCCCGATTCGTCGGGAGCGCAGCATTGACAGCGGCTGCTCGAGTCCGGCCCCACATTTCGCCTGACGATATTTTTCTGTCCTTCGACGACGTTCTGTTGCAGTTCCGGTTCATTCATCGAGTTGTGGATGATTGTCTGTTCGAATCGGTGTTGAATTCGCCGGCGAATCTCGCGATCGCCCACCGACAGCGGCGGTGGTCGGCCTCGGATTGACCTCGCTGGTCGTGGGTGATCCCCCCGGCCCATCCGCTTCGTCGGCCGGTCGCCAATCCCGCGTTCTGGCCCGCCGGACACCCGCCACCACGGCCGCAGCGACCGCCGCCACCGCAACGAGCATCGCTGCGACCGCGATCGCCCAGCTGTTGTCGGCGGGTTCCGGCGGCAGCGTCACCACCACCGCCGTCGGCGCAGGGGTCGGACGGGAAGCGGCCAACGGGGCGGACTGCACGGCGGCTGCCTGGGCAGCCGTTGACTGCACGGTGGGCGGGGCGGTCGGCACCGTGGCATCGAACGGGGCCGTCAGGGCCGTCACCGGGTTGACCACCCCCCAGCCGAGCGATGGATCGGGGACCGCCGTGCCCGGCCGGTCGGCGGTGCTCCGGATCCGGTTGCGGAGCTGGTCCGGGAGCAGGCCCGGGAATGCGGTCCGCACATCGGCCACCGTTGCCGCGACGAGAGCGGCTGCCATTGCCGAACCGGCCTGTCCACCGACGACGCCGCCGTCCAGCCCGAGTCCGACGATGTCGACGCCCGGCGCTCCGACACTCACCTTGCCGGCCGCGTTGACGGCCGACGCCGCGTCCTGCGTGCCGGTTGCCGACACCGCGATGACGCCTTCGTAGGCGGCGGGAAACGCCAATGCCGGGTCGTCCCCATCACCGGCGGCCGCCACCACAGGTACCCCGGCGACGAGCGCCGCCTGGGTCGCCTGCTGCAGCGCCGGATCGTCCCGAACGGCGCTGCCGACGAGCAGGACGGTAGCGCCGGCCTTGACCGCCGCTGTCATGCCGGTGGCCAGCACGACGGGATCCGCGGTGTCCCGGGCGGCGGCCACCACCCGCACCGGAAGGATGGACGCCGCCCTGGCCAGCCCCGGCAGTTCAAGCCCGGGGGCCCGTCGAGCGGCCACCAGCCCCGCCATCACGGTGCCCCGGCCGTCGCAGTCCTGCGCGGCGGATACCCCTTTGGCCGGCGGCGCCGCCTGGCCGGCCGGCGCCGCGGCCGGCAGCAGATCAATCGTCGGGCGGAGGGCGGCCGCCAACGCAGGCACGGGGGCGACACCGGTGTCCAGCACCGCGACCAGCTGGCCATCGCCGAGACTGAGACCGGCGACATGGTCGCGGCCCAGCCGGGCCGCGTACCAGGGCGTTCCGGTCGGTGCGGGGATGGACTGCTGCCGCGCGGTTTGCGCGCAGGCAGCGGACCGCCCGATGACCGATGCTGACGCGGGGACGACCGGGCCGGCGGTCAACGCCAGGGCGGCCAGCAGCGCGGCTGCGGCCGACCAGGCACGGCGGTGCGTCATTCCCACCCCTCCAGCTTGCGGGGTGGAAGCAGCGATCAGGAAATCCGCTTTTCGGTGTGTGGACAACAGCAGTGAATTGCAACCGACGGTCGGGCACCGCCGCCGTGGGAAGCTGACAGAATGCCCTGCCCACCGATCTCGCCGACGTCGGCGACCGGCGGTGTGCGGGCGTTGATCGTGCCCCTGGCCCTTGGCCTGCTGCTGGTCACCGCGGGCTGCGACTCGGCCCTTGACCGGCCACCGGTGCCGGCAACCGGCAGCGTCACCACCACCGAGACGACGGAAACCACGGTCTCCATCACCCCGGTCACCCCCGACGGGTTCCTCTCCGGACCGGGCGTCACGGACCAGGCGATCACCCTCGGCCTGCTGGTGGACCCGGATCGCGATCGCGGCTTCAGCGCTGGCGTCGAGCTGTGGCGGCAGACGGTGAACACCACCGGCGGGGTGTGCGGGCGGACGGTGCAACTGCAGCAGTCCGGGACGAACGGTGTGCCGGCCGACCCGGTGCCGGCGTACGACGCAATTGGCACGACTGCGCTGGGGGTCATCACGCTGCCGCCACCCACCGAGGCGGTGGCGCTCAACTCCCGGATCGTCGCCGACCAGATCCCCGCGTTGACACCGTCCGGAACGTCGACCCAGCTGGGTCCGTCCCGGCCGATCGTCATCGGTCCCACCGACGACATCCTGGCCATCAACGCTCTCGATTACCTGCAGCAATCGGGCCGGCTCGAGACGGGCTCGACGGTCGGCGTGCTCACCGACGGATCGGCGGCCGCCGACAACGCGTTGCTCGGAGTCCGCTGGTGGGCAGGCCAGCACGACGTCTCGTTGCTGGTTCATACTGTCGATCCGGACCTGGACCTGGCGGGGTGGAACGGCGCGACGAATGTCCTTTCGCTCGCCGATGCCCAGGAAACGGCGGAACTGGCTGCGGCGACGCCGACCGAGATGACGGTCGTGACGACCCTCGACGGCTATGACCCGAGCCGGTGGACCGCAGCCGGGTTGTCGGCCGCCGCGGCCGGTCGGGTGCTGGTGGCGACCGGGGCGCCTGCGTACGGGTCCGATTACCCGGCGGCGGTCGCGGTTGCCTCGCGCGCCGCTGCTCTCGGCCTGAGCAACCCCGGCCCGCGGCTGTTCGACGGCTACGCAACCGCCCAGAACTGGGGGCGGCTGCTCACCCAGGCCTGCACCGATCGGGCATTGACCCGCACCGCGGTCGGGGTGGCCGCAACCACCGTCGGCCCGGCATCGGTCGACTCGCTGTTCGGCCCAACAGATCCGGCGCAGGCCGTCCAGTCCGGCCAACCGACGACCAGGGTGTCGTCGATGTCGACGGCCAATCCGGCCGCGCCGAGTGGGCTCGCCCCGCTGACCTGGCCGGAGGGGGCGGCCGGCATCGAGGACTACCTGCCCTGAGTGGTGACCGGTTCAACCCCGGGTTGTGATCAGGGGTGACCCGGGTGTGGGCGGCGGCAGCTTGCGGCCAGAATGGGCACTATGTCCAACTTTTCCGACAGTCCAATTCCCCGCCCCGTTCGCCGGCTGACCCTTTCCACCTCCGACAAGAAGATCGCCGGGGTCTGCGGGGGTATCGCCGAGTATTTCGGCGTCGACCCCACGCTGGTTCGCGTCATCGCGGTGATCTTTGCGTTGTTCTTCGGCTGGGGCGTCGTCGCCTACCTGCTCGCCTGGTGGATCATGCCGAAAAGCTAGGACTCCGGTCGCTGCACCGGTTCGAGCATGACGAGCGGGATCTGCCGGTCGGTCCGAGTTTGGTATTCCGCGTAGTTCCGGTATTCGGCGGTGACCTGCGGCCAGAGCCTGTCCCGCTCGTCGGCAGCGGCCACCCGGGCGCGCATGGGCACCGCTGCCCTGCCCTGCAGCGCCACCTCGACATCCGGGTTCGCCACCAGATTCAGGTACCACGCGGGCGCCTGATCGTCGCCGCCCCTGGATGCCACCACCACCAGGGTCGTGCCCTGCTGGATCGGGGAGGTGAGCATGACCGCGTGCTTCCGGCCACTCTTGCGGCCGGTCGTCGTCAACTCCAGGACCGGCATTTTCCCGGCGGTCCAGCCGAGTTTGCCGAAACTCACCGCGAGCATGACGCGATGCGCGGCATTCATCGCCTTCAGGGTGAAATCGCTCGGCATACCGCGAACCTACGTGCTTACCGGAGCCGAGCCCGCCGCAGCACGCCCAGCAGCTCCTCGTACGGTCCGACCAGGTACGCCAGATCGCCCGCCTGGAACAGCGTGCCGCGTCGCGGCGGGTGTTCCATCACGCCGGTCGATTGCCTGGTCAGGGCCACGACTCTGGTGTTCGCCGACAGTTCGTTCATCGCCAGCCCGGCGAGGCTGCTGCCGGCCTCGACGGTCAGCCGGCTGACCATGAAGGTCTGCTGGGCGACGGAGAACGACCCGAGGACGTCAAGCCCCAGCGCTGCCCCGACGAACCACGGCGCGGTGAGTTCCTCGGTGGACTGGACGTTCTGGAAGCCGAATCGCCGGGCGATCGTCCGGCCGAGGGCGCGGTCGAACACCCTGGTCACCACCGGCACACCGCCGGTTCGGGTCCAACTCGGCCCGAACAGGTCCCGGATGGCGATCGCCGTCTCGATGTTCACCATGTCGTTGCTGGTCATCACCGCAACAGCGGAGGATTCGGCCATCCGCGCGGCGTCCAGCGTGGGTCGCAGGGTGGCATCACCGAAGATGACCGGCAGATCCAGCTCCTGCGCCTCGGACAGGAACCGGTTGTTCGGGTCGCGCTCGACGACGACCACCTGCTTGCCGGCCTCGACCAGCGCACCGGCCACCCGGATCCCGAAAGAGCCGAGCCCGACGACAACGACATGCCCGGCCATCCCCCTGACCTTGCGCCGGCCGATCGAACCGTTCAGCCGGCGACTGATCAGCATGTCCGACAGGAACGCCATCAGCATCGCGATGGTGGTGACACCGGCGACCATCAGGAAGATCGCCCAGACCCGCAGGAACGGTTCCTGGTCGATGAAATTGAAGTCGCCGTAGCCGACCGTGGCGACTGTTTCGGTACTGAAATACAACGCGTCCAGCAGACTCATGCCAGGCTTCTTGTACGTCATCCACAACAGCACGGTCGAGATCGACACCAGGCACAGCACGGTTGCCCCGGCACGATAGAAGCCCGGATCGAAATCCTTCAGCACACCGGTGACGACGGACATCCCGCGGGAGATCAGCGATGCCCGCCGCGGAGCGGACTCGTCTCCGACCGGGTGCCGGACGTCGACGCCGTGCGCCCGGAAATCCGCGGCCGTTCCCAGCATCGCCGCGTATTCCCCGGGCGCTACCTCGAAATCCCTGCCCGGGCAATTCACCACGGTTGGCGGCTCCCCGTCCCGTCGCGCGGGGCGCACCACGGCGATCGGCGCCAGGTCGCCGTAGAGTCCGCGCAGCGTCGAGGCCCGGTCCACCGGCAGGGTGGCGACGACGAAGGTCTCGGCGCCGATCTCAATGTCGTGCACCCGGCGGCTCAGGCAGGCTTCGACGATCGCCGGGGCGGCCAGCGCCGCGACGTCCAGCACCGCGCCCGGACCGTTGCCATCGGCCATCGCCCGACCGATTGCCTGGTTGCCCAGTTGCGTCACGACCCGCACGTCGGAGCGCAGTTCCCTTGCGACGAGCGAGATCTCCAGGTTGGTCAGCTCGTCGTCGACGACGCAGACGACGGCCCTGGCCTCGAAAATCCCGGCGACGGTGAGCGTTTGCCCGGAGCTGCCGAACGGCGCGACGGTGGTGACTCCCCAGGCCGTGACGACGGCCAGCGACATCGGGTCGGCGTATTCCTCCAGCACCGTGACGGCCTCGCCGGAGCGGTGCAGCTGTTCGACAATCCGCAGGCCGATACCGCGCAACCCGCACACGATGACGTGGCCGGTAGATGGTTGCGGCGGTGGTATCGAGAACGGCCCGGACCGCCGGTCGCACGGTTTCGGCAGACACCGCACCACCCGCCCTTCCGACTCCACGCTGACCGGAGCCGCAGCGTAGCGACGGGATATTGCCGCCACGTGTCGCTGCCGTCAGGTGTCGCCGTCGTCAGGTGTCGCCGTCGTCAGGTGTCGCCGGCCGTCGCGTCGCCGACGACTTCGTCGGGGGCGACTATGTTGATGGCCACCGATCCAGGGAGGTGCGCGGTGACCGGATCCGACATCTTTTCCGGTTCGGCCGGCATCTCCCGGCAACCGGGAACAGCGGCGCACCAACAGATCGAGCATTGGTTCATGGAGTCGCTCCGCACCGCCGAACTCCGGGCCGGCGACAAGCTGCCACCGGAGGCCGAGGTGGCGAAGTTCTTCGGGGTCAGCCGGATGACGCTGCGGCAGGCGCTGGCCGGGTTGGCCAGCCGCGGGCTGCTGGAGCGAATCCCGGGACGATCCGGCGGCACCTTCATCATCGAGCCAACCATCGACTGCGACCTGACCGGCCTGACCGGGTTCACCGAACAACTCCGGCGGGCCGACATCAAAGCCAGGGCAAGGGTTGTCGCCGCCCGAACGGTGCCGGCAGGTCGACAGGTGGCGCAGGCGCTCGGGGTGGAGCGGCACGCGCAGGTCCACGAAATCGTCAGGATCCGGCTCGCCGAGAAGGTTCCGCTGGCCCTCGAGCACTCCTGGTTTCCGGCCGAGATCTTTCCGGACCTGTTGAGCCAGCGGCTCACCGGTTCGCTCTATCGACTGCTGACCCGGCACTACGGACAACGGCCGCACACCGCCGTCGAGTACCTGGAACCGGCCACCGTGACCGATGAAGAGGCCGAACAGCTGAGCGTGGAACAGGGGGTCGCCGTCATGCGGATCGAGCGGACCGCCCGCACCGCCGCCGGCCTGCCGGTGGAATACGCCAATGACCTGTTCCGGCCGGACCGGATCCGCATCTCGGTGCACAGCACCTGGACCGCAGACCAACGGGCGTAAGCGATCTGTTCTCTGCCAACGGTTTCCGCCGCAGACGACGGTCTCAGGACCGGACCCGGAGACCGGCCGGATCGTACAACTGATCGGCGCCGACCCGCCCGCTGACCCAATCCCCGAACACGTCGACCGCCACCTCGGTACCTGGCCCTGCCAGGTCGACCGGCAGATAGCCGTAGGCGATCGATCGCCCGACGGTGTAGCCGAAACCGCCGGAGGTCACCCGGCCGACGATCTGCCCGCCCACCCGCACTGGTTCGCCGCCGAGCACCACCGTGGCCGGATCGTCGAGCGTCAGGCAGGCGAGCCGGGTGGCCGGGCCGTCGTCCCGGATCCGGATCAACGCGTCCCGGCCGAGGAAACCGCCCGGCTTGTCCCAGGCCACGCAGAAATCCAGTCCCGCGCTCAGCGGGTCGGTCTCGCCCGTCACATCGCTACCCCAGACCCGGTAGCCCTTTTCCAGCCGCAGGCTCTCGATGGCCCGGTAACCGGCGGCCGTCAGTCCGTGCTCGGCCCCGGCCGACCACAGCGAATCCCACAGTGCCGCACCGTATTCCGCCGGGGCATAGAGCTCCCAGCCCAGTTCACCGACGAACGTCACCCGCTGGGCACGCACCGGGACGTCACCGATCGGTAGTCTCCTGGGAGGTCATGAAGCCGAACGCCCGATGGCTCAGGTCCGCCGGGGTCAGCGCCTGCAGCAGATCCCTGCGACCGCGGCCCCCAGAGGGCGAAACACGCGTACTGCGCGGTGATGTCGACGATGTCCACGCCGAACTTGCCGGCCCTGGCCTGTCGCCGCAACCACGCCCCGTCCCGCGATCCGAAGGCGGTGCCGGTGACGATCACGAACACGTCAGCGGCCAGCCTGGTGACGGTGAGGTCGGCCTCGATCCCGCCCCTGGTGTTCAGCAGTTGGGTGTAGGTGACCCGCCCGACACCGCGGGCGACCCGATTGGCGCACACCCATTCCAGGAAGGTGGCGGCATCCGGCCCGCTCACCCGCAGTTTCGCGAACGACGACTCGTCGAACAACGCCACCCGTTCCCTGGCGGCCCGGTGCTCGGCGCCGACGGCCGGCGAGAAGTTCTGCCCCGCCCAGCCGTTCGGCCGCAGCGCGGGATCGCCCGCCGGTTCGTTGCTGCGGTAGAAGTTAACCCGCTCCCAGCCGCTCTTCTCACCGAACACCGCACCGTGCGCCTCGTGCCAGCCGTACACCGGCGACCGGCGCAGCGGCCGGCCGGCCAGTCGCTCGTCACCCGGATACCTGATGTCGTAATAGGTCTGGTAGTTCTCCAGCGTGCGCTTGAGGGTGTAGGACGGCGAGTTGTACTGCGGCCCGAAGCGGCCGATGTCCATGTGCGAGACGTCCATCGTCGGTTCGCCGCCGCTGATCCATTCGGCCAGCAGCCGGCCGACCCTCCCGGCACCGGCGATCCCGTGCGCGCAGAACCCGGCGGCGACGAAGAACCCGTCCACCCCGGTCTGGCCGAGGCAGAACTCGTTGTCCGGGGTGAACGCCTCCGGCCCGTTGATCATGCGGCGGATGCCGGCGTCCGCCAGCACCGGCACCCGAACGCGGCGTTCTGGCCGATCTCGGCGAACCGGTCCCAATCCTCCGGCAGCAGTTTGGCGTTGAAGGTCGCCGGGACGGCGTCGTAGCCGTTCGACCCGCGCGGTGAACGGCATGGCGGTGCGCTCGTAGCCGCCCATCAGCAGGCCGCGGCCCTCCTGCCGGTAGTAGACCAGCAGGTCCGGGTCGCGCAGGCTGGGCAGCAGTCCGCCGGGTGCTGTCGTTGGTCAGCGCCACGGAGTCCAGCGGCTCGGTCACCACGTACTGATGGGACATCGGCACGATCGGGAATGCGGACACCGGCCAGTCGGCCGATCTCGGCGGCGAACATGCCACCGCAGTTCACCACGATCTCCGCCTCGATGTCGCCGCGATCGGTGCTGACGCCGCGCACCCGTCCGCTCGGTCACGGTGATGGCCAGCACCCTGGTGTGCTGCAGGATCGACACCCCGGCCGCCCGTGCGCCGGCGGCGAGCGAATAGCACAGCTGCGCGGGATCGACCTGCCCGTCGGACGGCAGAAACACGCCGCCGCACACCCCGTCGGTGCTCATCAGCGGAAACAGTTCCTTGGCCCGCGCGGCGCTGATCTCCTCCATCGGCAGCCCGAACACCTTGGCCCAGCTCAACTGTCGCCGCAGCTCCTGCAACCGCTGCGGGCTGGAGGCCAGCCTGATGCTGCCGGACTCCACCCACCCCGGTGGCGAATCCGATCTGCTGCAGCTCCCGGTACAGCTCGACCGAGTACATGTTCATCCTGGTCAGCGTCGGGTCCGAGCGCAGTTGCCCGACCAGGCCGGCGGAGTGGAAGGTCGAACCGCTGGTCAGCTCGGCGCGATCGAGCAACACGACGTCGCGTTCACCGAGCTTGGCCAGGTGGTAGGCGATACTGGCACCGCCCACTCCGCCACCGATGATGACAATCCTGGCCCTGGACGGCACCGTGAACTCCGCGGGGGTCATCCGGTCCACCTTTGGTTCGCGCTGGATCGAGGTCCAGCCCACGCTAACCCGGCGAGCCCTAACGGTCTAGACCTTTCACGTCTGCATTCGCTCCGCACTCGGTCTAGACCGTGAACGCCCCGCTGCCCTACCATCTCGCCAACGGTCGTCGGAACCCGATGGCCGCGAAGATCATCCAGCGCTGCCCACTCGCCGGGAGGAGGTGCCGCCAGTGGCCGTCCGATCCGCCGACCTCCACGACCTGACGATCGAGCAACGACTTGACCTGGTGCCCGCCCTTGCCGGTCAGGATCGGGTCGTCGAACCCCTGCCCGGTGGGTTGACCAACACCAACCTGAAGGTGACCGTCGACGGGCACCACTACGTGGCGCGGTTGTCCTCACCTTCGGCCACTCTGCTGGCCATCGACCGGACGGCGGAACACCTGAACTCGGTGGCCGCGGCCGCCAGCGGGATCGCGCCGGCGGTGGTCGATTTCGTCCCCGCGGCCCGGGTGCTGCTGATCGAGTGGATCGACGGGCCGGACCCTGCAGGCCGCCGACCTGCGACAGGACTCGTTGCTGCCGGCCGTCGCCGCTGCCTGTCGGCAACTGCATGCCGGGCCCAGGTTCTGCGTCGACTTCGACATGTTCGACGTCCAGCGCCGCTACCTGGACACCGCGGCGCAGCGCGGTTTCCGGCTGCCAGATCGCTACACCGAGTTCATGCCGGCCCTGGATGAGATCCGGACGGTGCTCCAGCTGCGGCCACCGATCACGGTGCCGTGCAACAACGATCTGCTGGCCGCCAACTATCATCGACGACGGCGAACGGCTGTGGCTGATCGACTACGAGTACTCCGGAAACAACGACCCGTGTTTCGAGTTGGGAAACATCTGGAGCGAATCGAACCTGACCGACGGCCCAGCTCGACATGCTGGTGACGTCCTACTTCGGTCGCCACAATGCCGCGGCAACGGCCAGGGCCAGGTTGCAGGGCCTGGTCTCGCAGTACGGCTGGACCCTGTGGGGCGTGATCCAGAACGCCGTCAGCGAGATCGATTTCGACTTCTGGTCATGGGCGATGGAGAAGTACGAACGCGCCGTCGCCACCTTCGAGTCATCGGAACTGGCCGTGCTGCTGGCGGCAGTCGCCGATGGCTGACCCACCCAGTTCCGGCCGACCGGACGGCTCCGCCCACCGCACCCAGCCCCCGTCAAGAAGGAGATCAGCCATGAGTGCCGTTCCCGAACTGAGTGACGACGAAAAACATCTCGCGTCCCTGGGCTACAAGCAGGAGCTGAACCGCTCCTGGTCCGGCTTCTCGAACTTCGCCATCTCGTTCTCCATCATCTCGATCCTGGCGGGCTGTTTCACCTCGTTCGGTCTCGGCTGGAACAACGGCGGTCCGGCGGCCATCGCCTGGGGCTGGCCGATCGTCGCGGCCTTCATCCTGATCATCGGGCTGTGCATGTCCGAGCTGGTCTCCGCCTACCCGACCTCCGGCGGGATCTATTGGTGGGCCAGCAAACTCGGCGGCCCGAAGGCCGGGTACTACACCGGCTGGCTGAACCTGATCGGGCTGATCGCCATCGTCGCGTCGGTTGCCTACGGCTGCGCAACATTTCTGGACCTGACGCTGAACACCATCAGCGAGAGTTGGGCCGAGGGCTACAGTCTCACCCGGGTCTTCCTGATGTTCCTGGCCATCCTGGCAATTGCCGCCATCGTCAACATCTTCTCCAGCCACCTGCTGGCGATCATCAACAACGTCTCCGTGTGGTGGCACGTGGTCGGCGCCGCCGCGGTGATCGTCATTCTGTTCCTGGTACCCGATCACCACGCCAGCTTCTCGGACGTGTTCGCGCAGACCATCAACAACAGCGGCATGTTCGACGGCGCGACCAGCGGCGCCGGCTTCCTGTTCTTCGTGCTGCCCATCGCGGCCATCCTGACCCAGTACACGATCACCGGGTATGACGCCTCCGCGCACCTGTCCGAGGAGACCAAGAGTGCGGCCGGTGCGGCCGCCAAGGGCATCTGGCGGTCGATCTTCTACTCGGCGCTCGGCGGCTGGATCCTGTTGCTGGCCTTCCTGTTCGCCGTGCAGGACCCCACCGAGGTGTCGGCCAACGGCGGCGGCGTGTACACCATCTTCACCCAGTCCATGAGTTCCGGGTGGGTCGGCACCGTGCTGATCATCTCCACCGCCGGCCAGTTCTTCTGCACCATGGCCTGCATGACGAGCTCGTCCCGGATGCTGTTCGCGTTCAGCCGGGACCGGGCCGTGCCGGGCTGGAAGCTCTGGTCGACGTTGAGCAAGAACAAGGTGCCCGCGAACGGCGTCATCCTGTCCGCGGTGATCGCGGCGATCATCACGCTGCCCGCGCTGGTGACGGTGCTGATCCCGATCAATGGCGCCGACGTGCCCACCCCGGTTGCCTTCTTCGCCGTCGTCTCGATCGGTGTCGTCGGGCTGTATCTCGCCTTTGCCATCCCGATCTTCCTGCGCTGGCGGCAGGGCGACCGGTTCAAGGTCGGGGCCTGGAACCTCGGCAGCAAGTACAAGTGGATGGCGCCGGTGGCGCTGATCGAGATCGTCGTCACCTCGATCGTCGCGCTGTTCCCGACCTCTCCCGGTGGGGTGCCGTGGAACCCGGAGTTCGAGTGGAAGTTCGTCAACTACACCCCGATCGCTCGTCGGCGGTGTGCTGATCCTGCTGTGGATCTTCTGGCACATCTCGGTGAAGAAGTGGTTCACCGGCCCGGTGACCAACGTTGCTGCCGCACCGACTGACAGGGCACCAACCGGCACGACACCGAATGACACGAGGGCGACCAGACCGTGACCAAGCACCCCCGCAACCCCCGACTGCTGAGCGTCTTCAACCTGACCGAACTCATCGCCAGCGGCGAGATCGACACGGTGGTCGTCGCTTTCACCGACATGCAGGGCCGGCTGCAGGGCAAGCGACTGCACGCCCAGTACTTCGCCGACGAGGTGCTGGCGCACGGCACCGAGGGCTGCAACTACCTGCTGTCGGTCGACGTCGACATGAACACCGTCCCGGGCTACGAGATGTCGTCCTGGGAAAAGGGTTACGGCGACATGATTTTCGAGCTCGATCTGGACACCATCCGGCTGCTGCCGCACCTGCCGGGGTCGGTGATGATCCAGACCGACCTGACGTGGCTGGACGGCACGCCGGTGCACCAGTCGCCGCGGTCGATCCTGAAGGCGCAGTCGGCGCGGGCGGCGGAAGCCGGGTTCACCGCGTTCGCCGGCACCGAGCTGGAATTCATCGTCTTCAACAACACCTACGAGGAGGCCTGGGACGCGAACTACCGCGGCCTCATCCCGGCCAACCAGTACAACGTCGACTACTCGATCCTGGGCACCACCCGGATCGAGCCACTGCTCCGGGACATCCGGAACACCATGTACGCCGCGGGGCTGACGGTCGAGTCGGCCAAGGGCGAATGCAACTTCGGCCAGCACGAGGTCGCGTTCCGGTTCGAGGAGGTGCTCAGCACGGCGGACAACCACTCCGTCTACAAGAACACCGCCAAGGAAATCGCCGAACAGCACGGCCGGGCACTCACCTTCATGGCCAAGTTCAACGAGCGGGAGGGCAATTCCTGCCACATCCACCTCTCCCTCCGCGGCACGGACGGCGGGCTGGTCTTCTGGGATGACGACAAGGGCGCGCGGACGCCGCTGTACGACCACTTCATCGCCGGCATCCTGGCCACCATGCGCGAATTCACCCTGCTGTACGCGCCGAACATCAACTCCTACAAGCGGTTCGCCGACGGCTCGTTCGCGCCGACGACGGTGGCCTGGGGACTGGACAACCGGACCTGCTCGGTCCGGCTGGTCGGGCACGGCCCGTCCGCCCGGCTGGAGAACCGGCTGCCGGGCGGTGACGTGAACCCCTATCTGGCCATCGCCGGCATGCTGGCCGGCGGCCTGCACGGGGTGGAGAACGAACTGCCGTTGGAGGACGAACAGGTCGGCAACGCCTACACCTCCGGCAAGCCGACCGTGCCGAGGACGCTGCGCGCGGCCCGCGACCTGTTCGCGGCGTCGACGGTGGCCAGGGCGGCGTTTGGTGACGACGTGGTCGACCACTATGTTCACGCGGCGGACACCGAACTGGCCGCCTTCGATTCGGCAGTCACCGACTGGGAGTTGCGTCGCGGATTCGAGAGGTTCTGATCAGCTCAATGACCGCTGTCCTGGAGTACCGCGGCGTGCTGAGCGGGGAGGGCGGGGTGAGCACGCTGGTCGACCCGGCCACCGGCCACCCGTTGACCACGCTGCCCAGCGCGTCACTGGCCGAGACCGACCGGGCCATCGAGGCCGCGCAGGCCGCGTTCCCAGCCTGGAAGGCCGTGTCACCCGGCGACCGGGCGCGCCTGCTGCGCCGGTTCGCTGCTGTCGTCGAGGAACACATCGGCGAACTGGCCGCACTGGAGGTACAGAACGCCGGGCACACCATCGGCAACGCCACCTGGGAGGCCGGCAACGTCCGGGACGTGCTGAACTACTATTCCGCCGCCCCGGAAAGGCTTTTCGGACGGCAGATCCCGGTCGCCGGCGGCATCGACATCACCTTTCACGAGCCGCTCGGGGTTGTCGGCATCATCGTGCCGTGGAACTTCCCGATGCCCATTGCCGGCTGGGGTTTCGGACCGGCGCTGGCCGCCGGCAACACCGTGGTGCTCAAGCCGGCCGAGGTCACCCCGCTGACCGCGCTCCGGCTCGCCGAACTGGCCCTGGCGGCCGGACTGCCGGAGCACGTGTTCACCGTCATCCCCGGTAAGGGTTCGGTGGTCGGCAACCGGTTCGTCACCCACCCGCTGGTCCGCAAGGTCTGTTTCACCGGGTCGACGATGGTCGGCAAACAGATCATGGCCGGCGCCGCCGATCAGGTGAAGCGGGTGACGCTGGAACTCGGCGGCAAGAGCGCGAACATCATCTTCGCCGATGCGGACCTGGAGACCGCGGCGAGCGCCGCGCCGGGCGCGGTGTTCGACAACGCCGGTCAGGACTGCTGCGCGCGGTCCCGAATCCTGGTGCAGCGCAGCGTGTATGACAAGTTCCTCGGACTGTTGGAGCCGGCCGTCCGCGGCTTCCGGGTGCGGCAACCGGGCGATGCGGACGCGGAGATGGGGCCGCTGATCACGGCCGGACAACGGGAGTCGGTGGCGAACTACGTGGACGGCGCCGACATCGCCTTCACCGGAACGGTTCCGCAGGGGCCGGGGGTCGATGGCGGGTTCTGGTACCCGCCGACCGTGGTGCTGCCGGCCTCGCCGGCCGACCGGATCTGGCGCGAAGAGGTCTTCGGGCCGGTCGTCGCGGTGATGCCGTTCGACGACGAGGCCGACGCGGTGCGGCTGGCCAACGACAGCGACTTCGGCTTGTCCGGCTCGATTTTCACCTCGGACGTCGGGCGGGCAATTCGAGTCGCCCGAGGCGTTGAAGCGGGGAACCTGTCGGTGAACTCGCATTCCTCGGTGCGCTACTGGACACCGTTCGGCGGCTACAAGCAGTCCGGACTGGGCCGGGAGCTCGGGCCGGATGCGCCGGCGGCGTTCAGCGAAGTGAAGAACGTTTTCATCGCCACCGGTTAGTGCCATCCCTGCGTTCTGACTGAAAGGTTCCGCGACACAATATGTCTGACCGTCTTGCCAACAAGGTTGCCGTCATCACCGGTGGTTGCTCGGGCCTCGGCCTGGCCACCGCCCGGCGCTTCACGTCCGAGGGCGCGAAGGTCGTCATCGGCGACATCGACGACGTCCGCGGCCCGGGGATCGCCGACGAACTGGGCGGCGCCTACCTGCGCACCGACGTCACCGACCCGGATCAGGTCAACGCTCTCTTCGCGTTGGCCAAGAACACCTTCGGCAGCGTGGACATCGCGTTCAACAACGCCGGCATCTCCCCGCCGGAGGACGATTCCATCCTGACCACCGACCTGGCGGCGTGGCGCAAGGTGCAGGAGGTCAACCTGACCAGCGTGTACCTGTGCTGCAAGGCCGCGCTGCCGTACATGCTGGAGCAGGGCAAGGGCTCGATCATCAACACCGCGTCGTTCGTTGCGGTGCTGGGCGCCGCCACCTCGCAGATCTCCTACACCGCGTCCAAGGGCGGGGTGCTGGCGATGAGCCGGGAACTCGGGGTTCAGTTCGCCCGCAAGGGCATCCGGGTCAATGCCCTGTGCCCCGGCCCGGTCAATACTCCGCTGCTGCAGGAGCTGTTCGCCAAGGACCCGGAACGCGCCGCCCGCCGGCTGGTGCACATCCCGATGGGCCGGTTCGGCGAGGCGGAGGAAATCGCCAACGCGGTGCTGTTCCTGGCCTCGGACGAGTCCAGCTTCATCACCGCCTCGCAGTTCCTGGTGGACGGCGGCATCTCCGGCGCCTACGTCACGCCCTTGGACTGACCTAGGCAAACCCGCACCGCGACGGGCTGTCTGCCACCGCGCTACCTCCCCATCCACAGCGCTACCTCCCCGTCCACAGCGCCACCTCCGCGGAGGGTGCGCAGACGCCCCACAGGTTGCGCCGTATCGACCAGCCGCAGAGGACCCCCGTGCTGCCGCGCGAGTCGATCGAGGCACAGTGGACCTATGCACGAGATACCGATCACCGGGGACATGATCAGGCTCGGCCAGCTGCTGAAGCTGGCCGGGGCGGTCGACAGCGGCGCCGACGTACGGCCCCTGCTCGCCGACGGGCTGGTCACGGTGAACGGGGAGGTCGAAACCCGGCGTGGCCGGCAGCTGCATCGCGGGGACGTCATCGTATTGGACGAGATCAGCGTCCGGATCAGCTGACACCGCACGCTGTTTGGAGTTGCGTCGAGTTATCGACCGAAACTGGGCGAAAAGTGCTCGAAAAGTCGACCCAACTCAGCTGCCCGAACTGGCCACTCCGCGAGACGCGAAAGGGCGGCCCCACCGAAGTGGGACCGCCCTTTGTCAAGCGTGACTGCGCAGATCCAGGACTTAGAAGTCCATGTCCCCGCCGCCGGGCATTCCGCCGCCGCCGGCCGGGGCCTTCTCCGGCTTGTCGGCAACCACTGCCTCGGTGGTCAGGAAGAGCGCCGCGATGGAGGCGGCATTCTGCAGCGCGGACCGGGTGACCTTGGCGGGATCGATGATCCCGGCCTTGATCAGGTCCTTGTACTCGCCGGTGGCCGCATCGAGACCGTGACCGGAAGGCAGGTTGCGCACCTTCTCCGCCACGACTCCGCCTTCGAGACCGGCGTTGATCGCGATCTGCTTGAGCGGGGCCTCGATGGCAACGCGGACGATGTTCGCGCCGGTGGCTTCGTCACCGGTCAGCTCGAGGGTCGCCAGCGCGATGGTTCCGGCCTGCAGCAGTCCGACACCACCACCAGCGACGATGCCCTCTTCGACAGCGGCCTTGGCGTTGCGCACGGCATCTTCGATGCGGTGCTTGCGCTCCTTGAGCTCCACCTCGGTGGCAGCTCCGGCCTTGATGACCGCAACGCCGCCGGCCAGCTTGGCCAACCGCTCCTGCAGCTTCTCGCGGTCGTAGTCCGAGTCCGACTTCTCGATCTCGGAGCGGATCTGGCCAACGCGGCCGGCGATCTGCTCTGCGTCACCGCCACCGTCGACGATGGTGGTCTCGTCCTTGGTGACAACGACCTTGCGGGCGGTGCCCAGCAGCGAGATGTCGGTGTTCTCCAGCTTGAGGCCGACATCCTCGGTGATGACCTGGCCACCGGTCAGGATCGCGATGTCCTGCAGCATGGCCTTGCGGCGATCGCCGAAGCCCGGCGCCTTGACGGCGACGGACTTGAAGGTGCCACGGATCTTGTTGACGACCAGGGTCGCCAGCGCTTCGCCGTCGACGTCCTCGGCGATGATCAGCAGCGGCTTGCCGGACTGAATGATCTTCTCCAGCAGCGGCAGCAGATCCTTGACGGTGGAGATCTTCGAGCCGTACAGGAGGATGTAGGGATCCTCGAGGACGGCTTCCTGACGCTCCTGGTCGGTGGCGAAGTACAGCGAGACGTAGCCCTTGTCGAAGCGCATGCCCTCGGTGAGCTCCAGCTCGAGGCCGAAGGTGTTGCTCTCCTCGACGGTGATGACGCCTTCCTTGCCGACCTTGTCCATCGCCTCGGCGATGAGCTCGCCGATGGCCGGGTCAGCGGCGGAAATCGAGGCGGTGGCAGCGATCTGCTCCTTGGTCTCGACCTCCTTGGCGTCGGCGAGCAGCTGAGCGGAGATGGCCTCGACGGCCTTCTCGATGCCCTTCTTCAAGGCCATCGGGTTCGCGCCGGCGGCAACGTTGCGCAGTCCTTCGCGCACCAGGGCCTGGGCCAGCACGGTGGCCGTCGTGGTGCCGTCACCGGCAACATCGTCGGTCTTCTTGGCAACTTCCTTGACGAGCTCGGCCCCGATCTTCTCGTACGGGTCCTCGAGCTCGATTTCCTTGGCGATCGAGACACCATCGTTGGTGATGGTGGGCGCGCCCCACTTCTTTTCCAGGACGACGTTGCGGCCGCGCGGCCCCAAGGTCACCCTGACGGCGTCGGCGAGGATGTTCATCCCGCGCTCGAGCCCGCGACGAGCTTCCTCGTCGAAAGCGATCAGCTTGGACATGAGGTGTTGATCCTCCAGATTCGCCGAATCCACGCGCGTGATGACGCCGTGGTCCGGTCAGCAGCTTGGGGATGGAACTGGCCGGCGGAGGTGCCCGCGACGGACGAACTGCTAGGCCCGCGACCAATCGGTGGCCCGGACCTGGCGGATTCTCACCGCACCGACCTGGCACTCAGGGTCCCCGAGTGCCAATTCAGGTTTAGCACTCCCGGCAGGAGAGTGCAAGGTCGCCCGGCCCGGTTGCCGCCGAATCCGCTGCCGCCGGCAGGATCAGGCCGCGCCGTCGACGATCGCCAACCGGGCGCCGGTGACGAGTTCGGCGCAGCTGCCGAACCGCGACGCCGGATCCGGGTGCATCCCGCGCCGGATCACCCGATCAAGGCGGCGCGGCAGGGCGGTCACCGCCGAGAGCGAGGGAACCCGGCCGCTCAGGTGTCCGGTGACGACCGCGGGCACGTCACCGACGTAGGGCGGGCGTCCGGCCAGGCAGGCGAACAACATGCAGGCCAACGAATACACGTCCGATGACGACCGGACGTCCCGCCCCCGCAGATGCTCGGGCGAGGCGTACCTGGGCGATCCGATGAAGTCGGGCGAGTAGCCCCGCGGCGCATCGGCCAGGAAACGGCACAGCCCCAGATCGGTCAGGAAGGCGCGGGATTCCACCGGTCGGCCGCCATCGGGCCCCGCCGCGTCCACCAGCACCGGCCGCCCGACCAGCACGTTCGCCGGTTTGACGTCCAGGTGCAGTACCCCGGCGCGGTGCATGGCGTCCAGCCCATCGGCGACCTGCCGCAGCAGCACCAGCACCCGGCCGACGGTCAACGCATGCGCCGTCAGCTGGTGCGCCAGGTCCGCACCCTCGATGTGCGGCATCACCAGGTAGGGCCGGCCGTGGTCGTCGCCGGAATCGACGACGGGCAGCACGCTCGGGTGATCGACGGCCGCAGACACCCGGCGCTGCTCGTGAAACTGCCGCCGGAAGTCGGCGTCCGTCGCCCGGTCGCGGAGGGCGACCTTCACCGCGACTACCCGCGGGAGCGCAACCAGGTGCTCATTGATCGCCCGATAGACGACGCTGGATCCGCCACGGCCGATGACCTGACGCAGCCGGTACCGACCGATGACCTCTTCTTCGAGGTCAAGGGTCGTCGCACGCGCGTCGGCCGACACGCCTGCCGACGCTAGCGCCGGGACCTGCGGATTTCGGGTACCGACGCGCACCCGCGGCGGCGCGATCTATGGTTCGCGCATGCAACCGCACGCCGAGGACCTTGGACGCCCAGTCGAACTACGGGTCCTGACCGGGCCGAACCTCTATTTCCCCAGGCCGGCGGTCAAGCTCACGCTGGACGCCGAGGGCGTGCTCGGCGCCGAACCGGCGGCCGTGGTGGCCTGGCAACGGGCGCTGCGGGTCCGCAACCCGACGGTCGGACTGCCGCATTCACCGGCCCGCGCGCTGGCCGCCGCGGAACTGGCCGCGGCGGTGGTGCGGCGGGCCGCCGGCACGCTGAGTACCAGGGTCGCAGCGGTCGGCCGGCCCGGCGACGACGACACCGTCGTGGTGGCCTATCCCTTCCGGCACCGCGGCACCGCCGAGCTGTTCGGGCAGGCCGTCGCCCGGGCGTTCGCCGCGATCACCACCCACGGCGTCGACCCGGTGGTCGCCGCTCGGCGAGGTGCCGGCCGCACTGGCCGGGCACGACCCGGGTGAGACCGTCCGTCCGCTGCGGCCCAGCGATCCCGGTGGTCGCGGTCACCGGGACGAACGGCAAGACGACCACCACCCGGTTGATCGCGCACCTGGTCAAGGCCGGCGGCCGGACGCCGGGCTGGTCGTCGACCGACGGCATCTTCATCGACGGCGACGAGGTGGAGACCGGCGACTGGTCCGGCCCCGGCGGCGCGGCCCGGGTGCTGGAGGACCCGACCGTGCAGGTCGCCGTCACCGAAACCGCCCGCGGCGGCATCCTGCTGCGCGGCGTCGGCACCGCGGTCAACGACGTCTCGGTGGTGACGAACATCAGCGCCGATCACCTGGGACTGCTCGGCGTGCACACCGTCGAGCAGCTGGCCGAGGTCAAGTCGGTGGTCGCGAGGATCACCAAGCCGAACGGCTGGACCGTGCTGAACGCGGACGATCCGCTGGTCAGGGCGATGCGGTCGGTGTCAAGGGCGCGGCCGTGGTTCTACTCACCCGACCCGGACAACCCCTACCTGGACGAGGCCCTCGAGGCCGGCGGCCGGGCGATCACCGTGGTCGACGGCGAGATCGTCATCCTCGGCCGTGGTCTTGACCCGACCATCGTCATCGACGTGGCCGACGTCCCGCTGACCCTGGCCGGCGCGTCCAAGGTCAACGTGTCGAACGTGCTGGCCGCCACCGCCGCGGCGATCGCGATCGGCGTGCCGCTGGACGCGGTCCGGACGGGGCTGCGCCACCTTCACCGCCGGCGCCGAGCACAATGCCGGTCGGCTCAATGTCTACCGGCTCGGGCAGCATCGCCGTGCTGCTCGACCTGGCGCACAACGAGGCATCGCTGGCAGTCCCTGCTCGAGGTCGCCGGCGCGCTGAAACTGCCCGGTGGCGAGCTGGCCGTTGTGCTCGGCACCGCCGGCGACCGCACCGACGACGCGATCCACGCGATGGGCGCGATGGCCGCCCAGACCGTCCGACCGGTTGGTGGTGGCCGGCCGGATCAAGTACCTGCGCGGACGCGAACCCGGCGAGATGGAGGAGATCTGGCGGGCCGGTGCCGCCGAGGCCGGGGTGGTGCTGGTGGACGAGTCGCCGGACGAGCTCTCCGGGCTGATCCACCTGCTCGACGAGGCGTCGCCGCCGCTGCCCGACGGGCTCCGCGGTCGCGGTGTGCGCGCTGGAACAGCGGGCGGAGATGGTCGCCGAGATCGAGCGCCGAGGCGGTGCGGAGATGACGTCCGACGAGGTGGCGGACGCGGGTGGCGTCAGGCGGGCTGACCCCGCGTGTAGTCAGCGCGGTCGTCAGCGGAGACACGACATCAGCCGGGCGGCGTCACGCAGCAGCTGGCCGTGCACGGCGTCGACATGATCGGCGACCGCGATCGACGCGGGCTGACCGGCGGGCGCCTCGAACCGCCCGTGATGGATCCGGCCCTCCGGTCCGGTGATCATCCAGTCGACCGCACCGCCGCGAACAGACCTCGGAAAGATGCCGAACCAGGACGCTGCCGCCGCGCCGTCCGGCGTGTCGGTCACCGCCTGCAGACCGGCTGTGCTGCAAAGTGAATAGTGCAGAGAACTCATTCGCCATCCTCCCCAAAGGCGCGGCCGTGGAACGGCGTCGCTCCGCGGCGCCGCTCAGACCTACCGCAGCGGCGGCTCGTTGCCATGGTGAGACCCGCTAATTCGCCACCGATATCCACGACCGTGACGCCCGCATCCACCGTTCGGACTGGCGGCTTAGCCGACGATTCACATTCCGCGACGAACAGGGCAGGATGGCGGCCATGCGCACCGTCGAGGAACACGCCCGCGTCATTGCTGACCTGCTGTCACCAACCCCGAGCGAGCTCGATCGCCACTCGCGCGCATGCCGATGGGTTGGTGCTGGCGAGCGACCTGATCGCGACCGATCGATCTGCCGCCGTTCGCGAATTCGGCGATGGACGGCTACGCGGTGCGGGCAGCTGGACGTGCAGCAGTTCCCGGTCACCCTGCCGGTCTCGCAGGACATTCCGGCCGGGCGCACCGACACCGCACCGCTGCGCGCCGGGAACGGCGGCCCGGATCATGACCGGGGCTCCGCTGCCGGCCGGCGCGGACGTCATCGTGCAGGTGGAGCGGACCGACGGCGGCGTCGACGTGGTGCGGATCGACAGCGCCCCGGCGCCCGGGGTGCATGTCCGGACCAGGGGCGAGGACGTCCGGCCGGCACCGTCGTGCTGCCGGCCGGCACCGTGATCGGGCCGCCGCAGATCGGGGTGGCCGCCGCCCTCGGCTTCGCCCACCTGCCGGTGCGCCGGCCGCTGCGGGTGCTGGTGCTGTCCACCGGCAGCGAACTGGTCGAACCGGGCAAGCCGCTCGGGCCCGGGCAGATCTACGAGTCGAATGCGCCGATGCTGGCCGCGGCCATCGCCGCGATCGGCGGCGCACGCCACGCGTCGAGCATTTCGTCGCCGATGACGTCGACGCAGTTGCGCGCGATGCTGGACGACGCGGCCGCCGACGCGTCGACCTGATCGTCACCTCCGGCGGGGTCTCGGCCGGTGCGTACGAGGTGGTCAAGGACGCCCTGACCGGGCAGGGCATCGAGTTCGCCAAGGTGGCGATGCAGCCGGGCATGCCGCAGGGCGCCGGCCGGTACGCGTCGGCGGTGCCGGCGGCAGGTCCCGATCGTCACGCTGCCGGGCAACCCGGTCAGCTCCTACGTGTCCTTCGAGGTCTTCCTGCGGCCGGCGATCCGGGCGGCGATGGGCCATCCGGACATCACCCGGCCGATCGGTGCAGCGTCCCGCTGGCCGCCGCGATCGACTCGCCCGCCGGCAAGCGGCAGTTCCGCCGCGGGCACCTGGACACCGTGGCCGGCACCGTCGCGCCGTGGGGTGGGCCGGGCTCGCACCTGCTGTCCTGGCTGGCCGGGCGCGGACAGCATGATCGTCATCGCCGAGGACGTCACCCACCTGGACGCCGGCGCCGAGGTCGAGGTCTGGCTGCTCGGCTGACCGCGGCAGGTGCCGCATCCGTCGCAGTTGGGCACCCGGCAGCAGACTGGGTGGACCGAGCCGCGGTCCCCGCATCGTCCCGACCAGCGTTGCGTCCCGACCAGCGGTCGTCTCGACCACCGGTCGTCCCGACGCACCGAGAAAGGTGAGTGCGGGCGTGCCCGAGGGCCACACGATTCACCGCCTCGCCCGCGACCTGCTCCGGGCGTTCGGCCGGCGCCCGGTCGCCGCGTCCACGCTGCAGGACCGGTTCGAGGACGGCGCCGCGTTGCTCGACGGCGCCACGCTGACCCGCACCGACGCGCACGGCAAGCACCTGTTCCTGATCTTCCGGGCGCACCGGCCGGCCGATCGGCTGCTGCACATTCATCTCGGCCTGTACGGCAAGTTCCCGATCGCGCACTGCCGGCCCGGGAACCACGCGGGCGCGCTGCGGCTGCGGCTGGCGAACGAGTCGGCCTGGGCGGACCTGCGCGGACCGACCGCCTGCGAGCTGATCACGCCGATCGAGCGGGAGGTCATCCTGGCCCGGCTCGGTCCGGACCCGCTGCGCGCCGACGCCGACCCGGAGCAGGCCTGGGCCAGGATCTGCCGGTCGAAGGTGTCGCCATCGGCGCGCTGCTGATGTCAGCAGGACGTGCTGTCCGGGATCGGCAACGTCTACCGGGCCGAGGTGCTGTTCCGGCACCGGATCAGCCCGTTCCGGGAGGGCAGGGACATCACCCGCGACGAGTGGGACGCGATCTGGGCCGACCTGTGCGAGCTGCTCCGCGCCGGGGTGCGGGCGGGCCGGATCGTCACCACCCTGCCGGAGGACCGACCGCGACGCGCGCGGGCGCTGCGGCGCGACCGCTGCGGGAGGACTCGTTCTACGTCTACCGGCGCACCGGCGTGCCCTGCCGGATCTGCGGCACCGAGATCCGCACCGAGGTGATGGCGACCCGGAACCTGTTCTGGTGCCCGTCCTGCCAGGCAGGATGAGGAGCGTGACGAGATGAAACTGCGGGATGATCCGGAGTCGATCGGGGCGAATCGAACAGCGCCGGGACGACCGCCTGCGGCGCACGAACTACCAGCATCCCGACGTGCAACTACTGGTCGCCGAGGTCCAGCAGGAGTACGTGCGCCGCTATGGCTCGGAGGATTCCTCGCCGATCGACGAGGCGGAGTTCGACCCGCCGAACGGCATGTTCGTCCTGGCCACCGTCGACGGCAGGCCCGCGGCGATGGGTGGCTGGCGACGGCACCTGCTGGACGACGAGCCAGGCGCCGCCGAGATGCGCCGGATGTACGTCAGCCCGCACTATCGGGGCCGCGGCCTGGCCCGGGCCGTGCTGGCCGAGTTGGAGACCACGCCCGGGCCGCCGGATGCCGGCAGATGATCCTGGAGACCGGCCTGCTGCAGCCGGAGGCGCTTGGCGCTCTACCGGTCCAGCGGCTACCAGGATGTCCCGCCGTTCGGCCACTACGCCGGCTCCCCGCTGTCGGTGCCGCCTGGGCAAGCAGCTGTAGCTCTCGATCGCCGGATCTGCTAGTCGGTCGGCCAGCAGAATGTCGTCATAGGTGGCGGTCAGCGGCTCCGCCCGCGCTGCCGGTGTTGACCACGCCGGCCGGTTCGATCAGCAACGCCTGCACCTCGCCGTCGGCGATCGGGCAGTGTTCGACGCCCCGCGGCACCACGAACAGCTGGCCGGGCGCGGACCGTCACGTCGCCGTCCCGCAGTTGGATCGTCAGCACGCCGTCGATGACCAGGAACAGTTCGTCGGTGTCGTCATGGGTGTGCCAGACGAACTCGCCCTTGATCCGGACGGTCTTGATCTCGTAGTCGTTGAGCCGGGCCACCACCTTGGGCGACCAGTGCTCGGCGAACTGCGAGAACTTCTCGGCGAGATCGACTGCGTGATTGACCATGCGGCCATACTGGGTCATCTCCGAGGAGATGTCATGACGCACCCAGCCGAGCCAACGACTTCCGATCCGGGTGACGCGCAGCCAATCGTCCTGCCGCTGGCCGCAGTCGACGCCGGCATGCTCCCGCTGGTGGGCGGTAAGGCGGCCAATCTGGGCGAGCTCATCTCGGCCGGATTCCCGGTGCCGGACGGATTCTGCGTGACGACCGAGGCCTATCGGCAGGTCGCCGACGGCGCCGACCTCGCCACTCTGCTGTCCGCCGCAGACCAACTCGGGCCCGACGATGCCGCAGGTTGGTCGGCGCTGGCCATCGAGGCCCGGGAAGCGATTCTGCGGACGTCCATCCCGCCAGCAATCGAACAAGCGATTCTGGACGCCTTCCGGGGGTGGGGTGAGCAGCAACTGGTGGCCGTTCGCTCGTCGGCGACCGCGGAGGACCTGCCGTTCGCCAGCTTCGCCGGCCAACAGGACACCTATCTCGGCGTGCTCGGTAATCGCTCGGTGCTCGACGCGGTACGGCGCTGTTGGGCGTCCCTCTGGACCGACCGGGCGGCGATGTACCGGGCCGCGCAGGGCATCGACGACAGCACCGCCCGGCTCGCCGTCATCGTGCAGACCATGGTCCGGTCCGAGGTGGCCGGCGTGCTGTTCACCGCCAACCCGGTCACCGGTCGTCGCCGTGAGGCGGTCATCGACGCCAGCCCCGGCCTCGGCGAGGCAGTGGTTTCCGGCGCCGTCACCCCCGACCATGTCGTTGTCGACACCGCCTCCGGTCGCGTGCTGGAAAGCCGTATCGGCGACAAGCAGTTCGCGATCCGTTCAGTGCCCGGGGGTGGCACCGAGAGGGTCAGCACACCCGACAACGGGCTCTGCCTGACCACCGCGCAGACCACCGAACTGGTCCGCCTCGGCGATCGCGTCGAACGTCATTTCGGCGTCCCACAGGACATCGAGTGGGCGTACGACGGGGCCGGGAAGCTGTGGCTCACCCAGTCACGGCCGATCACCACACTGTTCCCGCTCCCCCAGAAGATCGACCGCCCGGGCCTTCGGGTGTACTTCTGCTTCAGCGTCGCGCAGGGTCTCAACCGCCCGATCACCCCGATGGGCCTGGCGGCGTTCCGGGTGCTCATGTCCGGCGGGGCCAGGCTCTTCGGCCTGCCAACCGCGGGCGGCATCGAGGATGGGCCGGCCGCCTACGTCGAGGCCGGCGAGCGGTTGTTCTTCGATCTGACCGGCGTCGTCCGCAGCCGGGTCGGACGGGCGTTCATGCCACGCGTTTTCGACCTGATGGAGGCCAGGTCGGCGACCGTCATGCGGGGCTTGTTCGACCGGCCCGAGCTCTCGGTGACGCACCATTCACCGGCGCCGGCCATCCGTCGGGTCGCCAGGATCGCCGTGCGGTTCCGGGTTCCGGTGTACGCAGCGCAGGCGTTGTTCAGCCCGGCAGCCGCGCACCGGCGGGTGGCCCGCATCGAAGAGGACCTACGGGCCCGGCTCGCCATTCGGAACGATGCCAACGTTGACCAACGGCTCGAGCATGCCGTCCAGGTGCTGTACGAGCAGACGGTCCCGCTGGCCCCGAAGGTCGTGCCCGCCGCGCTGACCGGGCTGGCGTTGTTCGGGCTCGCGACCAAGCTGCTCCGCGGCGTTGCCGAACCCGGCGAATTGCAGGGCGTGTTGCGCGGCATTCCGCACAACGTCACCACCGAGATGGATCTGCGGCTCTGGGATCTGACCCAGCGCATCCGGGCCGACGAGGATGCCGCGCGGCCCTGCAAACCGCCCAGGCCGGCCGACCTGGCGGACCGCTATCGCGCGGGAAACCTCCCGGCCCGACTGCAGGACGGACTGGCGGAATTCCTGGGCCGGTACGGTCACCGCGCGGTCGCCGAGATCGACCTCGGCGTTGCCCGCTGGTCCGAGGACCCGACGCACATCCTCGGCGTGCTGGCCAACTACCTGCGGCTGACCGATCCAGACCTCGCTCCGGACGCCGTGTTCGCCCGCGGCAACCGGGAAGCGACGAACATGATCGAGAACCTGGCGGCCAGCGCCGGCCAGCGGCGGCGGTGGCGCGGACCGGTCGTCCGGTTCGCGCTCGGACCGGACAAGGCAGCTCGCCGGAATCCGCGAAATGCCCAAGTACCTCATCGTCCTGACGATCGGCGCGGTCCGCCGGGACCTGCTGGCGGTGGGTGACGTTCTGGCCGGGCAGGGCCGGATCGACCACCCCGATGACGTCTTCTTCCTCACCTTCGCCGAGGCCAGGTCCGGGCTGACTGGCCGTGCATTGCAACCGGTGGTGGGTGCCAGACGGCGGGCCTACGGGCAGGAGCTGCGGCGCCGCCGGGTGCCGCGCGTGTTGCTCTCCGACGGCACCGAACCGGAGAACGTCGGCCATCCCGCGGACTCCTCCGACGGCAGTCTGCTGGGGGTCGCCGCCTCGCCCGGCACCGTCAGCGGACCGGCCGTGGTCATCCTCGATCCGGTCGGCGCGCACCTGGAACCGGGGGACATTCTGGTTGCGCCGTCGACCGATCCCGGTTGGACGCCACTGTTCCTGACGGCCGGCGGGTTGGTGATGGAGATGGGCGGCGCGAACTCGCACGGTGCCGTGGTGGCAAGGGAGTACGGGATACCCGCCGTTGTCGGCGTGCCGTTGGCCACCGAACGGATCGCCACCGGTGATCGGTTGACCGTGAACGGCACCCTCGGAACCGTCACCCCCGGCGCCCCTACTGCAGGTTGAGCCCCACCAGCACGGCCCGGTGGTCACTGCCGCCGGCGGCGAGGACCTGGTCGAAGACCGGCGTCAGGCCGCGACCGAGCACGTGATCCGGCCGGGTGATCGGGAACGTCGCGGGCCAGGTGAAGCCGAACCCGCCCTTCACCGCCTCACGGGAGTCGGTGAGGGAGGCTGTCGACTGATCGGTCAAAACGGCCAACGTCGGGTCGGTGGTCGCGGTGTTCAGATCGCCCATCACCAGCACCTTCTCGGCGGGGTCTGCAGCGATCAGCGCGGCCAGGTCGGCAACCGCCTGATCCCGCGAGTCGGTGTATCCGGGCCGCACCGACGGCAGGTGCACGGCGTAGACGGCGATGTCGCCCTGGGGATGGTGCACGACCACCCGGAAGGACCTGGACCAGTCCATGCCGAGCGCGAAGGGTTCCGGTTCGGACATCGGCCACTGGGACCAGAGCCCGACGGTGCTGACCCGGGCGTTGTAGCCGTACTGCGGCATCCAGGAAGGTGGTTGCCTCGGAGCCGACGATCTCCTGCACCGAGACGATGCCGGCGCCGCTGGCGACCAGCGCCTGCGCCGAGGACAGCGGATCGGTGTTGGCAGCGCCGATGTTCTGGGTGGCCACCGTCAGTTGCGCCGCCCCGGTCACCCTCGACGCGGGCAACATCTGCGGGACGAAAACGGCCGACCACACCAGTACCGCAACGATGACCGCGGACAACCCCCACCACGCCCGCCGGATCACGGCGGCGGCGCCGAGCAGCACCAGCAGCAGCACGGTCCACGGCAGGAAACTGGTCCAGGCGGCGCCCGCACCGTTCGCCGACGGGACAGACGACGCGAAGCCGATACCGGCGGCGACGACGAGCGCCGCGAAGGCGATACCGAACCCGCGCAGCGAACGGCGGCGCCGCGGAATCGGCGGATCGGTACGCGGGGCGGACGGCGGTTGGGTGAACCCGGTCCACGGTCCGGGCGCGGGTGGCTCGGCCGAGATTCGGGGCAGGGGCATCGTTTGCGGGTTCACCGTACGGGGACGCGCGGGACCGGGTCGGGTTGCCCGGATCGGCGGGATCCATCCGGCCGCCGACGGCCCCCGGCGGTAGCGTGACTGTGCCGCGTCAAACGGTGGTTGTTGATCTTGAGAATTGGTGCACGACCCGACGCAGGAGGTCACCGGTGGCGATCGCAGACCGGCCAGCAGGTCCCGACATCGCAGACGGCGCGCACAACCCGGACAACGACAACGTCGGTCTGCCGACGTTCAGCTCGCGCGATTGGGTGGCCAGTGCGGCACGCGCTGGCCGAGCGGCGGCCGGACGTCGCCGATCGTCGGCGCACCTTTCGACATCAACACCACCTACCGGGCCGGCGCCCGGTTCGGGCCGCGGGCGCTGCGGTCCCAGGCCTACGACCCGGGCACCTACCACCTCGACCTGGGGTTGGACATCTTCGAGTGGCTGGACGTGGTCGATGCCGGCGACGCCTACTGCCCGCACGGCCAGTCGGCCCGCTCGCACCGCAACATCGAGTCCAAGGTCACCGACGTGCTCAAGGCCGGCGCGTTCCCGGTCGTGATCGGCGGCGATCACTCGATCACCTACCCGTCGGCGACCGCGGTGGCCCGCAAGTACGGCTGGGGCAAGGTCGGGCTGCTGCACTTCGACGCGCACGCCGACACCGCGGACAGCATCGAGGGCAACCTGCACTCGCACGGCACCCCGATGCGCCGGCTGATCGAGTCCGGCGCCATCCGCGGTCGCAACTTCGTCCAGGTCGGGCTGCGCGGCTACTGGCCGCCGCCGGAGGTCTTCGACTGGATGCGCGAGCAGGAGATGACCTGGCACCTGATGCACGACGTCTGGGACCGCGGGATGCGGCCCGGTGATCGCCGATGCCATCGCCCGGGCCGGTGACGGCTGCGACTGGCTCTACCTGTCCGTCGACATCGACGTGCTCGACCCCGGGTTCGCGCCCGGCACCGGCACCCCGGAGCCGGGCGGGATGAACCCGGCCGACCTGCTGCGTGCGGTCCGGTCCATCGCCCTGGAGACCCCGCTGGTCGCGCTGGACGTCGTCGAGGTGTCGCCCGCCGTACGACCACGCCGAGACCACGGTGAACGCCGCGCACCGGGTGGTGCTGGAGACGATGGGCGCGCTGGCCGCGAAGAAGCGCGCCAAGGAGGGCGGCACCGTCACCAGGCCGGGCACCGCGCCGGATCCGGCGACCCTGCGGTACCCGGTGGAACCGGCCGAGTGGTCGCGTCCGGGTGCACCGCACAACGCCTATGACGAGCACGACCACCACCTCAGCGGCGACCACGAGGACCACGCCTGACCAGCGAATACGCGCCCGGCCGCGAGCGGCGGGCGATGAACGTGCTGATCCTGGGCGGCACCGCCTGGCTGGGCCGGGAGATCGCCCGGCAGGCAGTGGCGGCCGGGCACGCGGTGACGTGCCTTGCTCGCGGCGAGAGCGGCCGTGTCGCGGACGGCGCGGAACTGGTGGCCGCCGACCGTCGATCGCCAGGCGCCTACGCCGGGGTGCACCGGGAGTGGGACGCCGTTTTCGAGGTGTCCTGGCAACCTGGCCTGGTCCGCGGCGCGCTGACCGCGCTCGGTGATCTGACAGCGCACTGGACCTACATCTCCTCCATCAGCGTGTATGCGGAGTCCGCCGGCCCGGACGTCACCGAGGCCGACGAGGTCCTCCCGGCGACGGATCGGGCCGAGGTCGGCCGCGAGCTTTACGGCGAGGCGAAGGTGGCCTGCGAGCAGGCTTCCGCAGAACACGTCGGGGATCGGCTGCTGGTCGCCAGGGCCGGACTGATCGGCGGCCCCGGGGATCACACCGATCGGACCGGTTACTGGGTCGCCCGCGCGGCCCGGGATCACCGCGGACCGATGCTCGTCCCCGACTCGCCGGATCAACCCACCCAGGTCATCGACGTCCGGGACCTGGCGACCTGGCTGGTGGCCGCTGCCTCGACGGGAACCGTCGGCACCTTCGACGCGGTCGGGCCGGTCGTTTCGTTGCAGGACTGGACCGACCTCGCCCAGGAGGTAGGCGGCCACCCCGGCGGCCAGGTGCCGGCCGACCCGGACTGGTTGCTCGAGCAAGGCGTCGGCCAGTGGGCCGGTCCGGAGTCTCTGCCGTTGTGGATCGCGACCGGCAACAGGCAATGGTCCGGCCAGGCAGCGGCGGCCGCGGGTCTGCGTCATCGCCCGCGCGCCGACCTGATGGCGGACCTGCTCGCCTGGGAACGGGGCAAGGGCCTGGATCGTCCGCGGAAGGCCGGCCTGACCGCCCAGCGCGAACAGGAACTGCTTGCTCAGCTGATCAGTTAGCCCAGCAGCACATCCCGCCAGACGACCGACGACGGAGACGCGCACATGCTCGAGATCAGCACCCTCGGATGGATCGTGACGATCGCGGTGATCGTCGGCCTGCTCGCCCTCGACCTGATCCTGGCCGCGGCCAAACCGCACGCGGTCGGCTTCAAGGAGGCCATCGCCTGGTCGATCTTCTACATCGGCGTCGCCATCGTCTTCGGCCTCGTCTTCTGGTACTTCGCGGGCAGCGACTTCGGCACCCAGTACTTCGCCGGCTACATCGTCGAGAAGAGTCTCTCGGTCGACAACCTGTTCGTCTTCGTGATCATCATGACCACGTTCGCGGTACCCGAGCAGCACCAGCACAAGGTGCTGACGTTCGGCATCATCATCGCGCTGATCCTGCGGGCGATCTTCATCGTGCTGGGCGCCGCCCTGCTCGAGCTGTTCGCCGTGATGTTCCTGCTGTTCGGCATCCTGCTGATCTACACGGCGATCCAGCTCTACCGGCATCGTGATCAGGACCCCGACATCCAGGACAACACGTTCGTCAAACTGACCCGCAAGGCGATTCCCGTCACGGACGAGTACCACGGCGGCAACCTGTTCACCCGGATCGACGGCAAACGCTTCGCCACCCCGTTGTTCATCGTGCTGATCGCAATCGGCAGCACCGACATCCTGTTCGCGCTGGATTCCATCCCCGCCGTCTTCGGGGTCACCGACGAGGCCTACATCGTGTTCGTCGCGAACGCGTTCGCCCTGTTGGGTCTGCGAGCGTTGTTCTTCCTGGTCAGGGGCCTGCTGGACCGCCTGGTGTACCTGTCGACCGGGCTGGCAGTGATCCTGGGGTTCATCGGCGTCAAACTGATCCTGCACTGGGCGCACGGCATCTGGCCGGGCACTCCGGAGATCAGCACCAACGTCTCGTTGCTGGTCATTGTCGTGGTGCTGACGGTGACGACCATCGCCAGCCTGATCAAGAGCAAGCGCGACCCGGACACCAAGGCGCACGCCGGATCACTGCGCAACCACCCCGCCGCCGAGCAGCCCAGCGACAAGTGAACGCCGACCGCTGACGCCTCCTCCGGGGGATCCCTGATGCCCGCCCACGCGACGGCCCATTACCGTCGCAGCAATGAGCACCCTCGACGACTGGATCGCGCAAGCGTCCACCGCCCTTGACGTCCCCGCTGATTCCATTTCCACCGATCTGCGCAATGAACTCCTGGACCTGACCCGCGACGTCGCGCACGGCGTTGCCCGGGTTGCCGGGCCGTTGACCTGCTACCTCGTCGGCGTTGCCGTGGGACGCGGAGCCGATCCGTCCGCAGCCGTCGCCGCGCTCACCGCGGTGGTCCCGCGAGCCGGCTGCCGACCCCCAAACATGAGTTGGCTGTCCTGGATCTTCTTCGGCGCGCTGGCCGGCTGGGTCGCCTCGTTGGTCCTGCGTGACAAACAACGCGGCTGCCTGACGAACATGGCGACCGGCATTCTCGGCGCCGTGCTCGCCGGCTTCATCTACCGGTGGGTGACGGGCGTTCCGTGGAACTTCGGCTGGGACTGGCAGAGCTTCGGCGTCGCCTGTCTGGGAGCGCTCGGCCTGCTGCTGGTGATCAATCTCGTCACCAGGACGCTCAGGCTCCAGATAGCCGGCTGCTACTGACTGGTCGGGCGGCAGATCGTCCGGGCGCCCGCCGGGACCTGGCCCGCCGGACCGCGGCGTCGACCACCGATTGCGCGACCGCGGAGACCTTGACGTGCTCCGCCTGACTTCGCGCCTTGAGCCGCTCGAACGCCTCCGCGGCGGTGCATCCGGTGCGGCTCATGACGATGCCCATGGCCTGGTCGATCACCGCCCGGCTGGTGAGCGCCGCCTGCAGGTTCGTCGCCAGCCGCTTCGCCTGCGCCAGCACCTGGGCGTTCTGCACCGCGATCGCGGCCGGCACCGAGAACAACTCCCCGACATTGACCGAGTGGTCGTCGAAGGCGCCCTTGGCGTGGGCGTAGACGTTCATCGCACCGAACACCCCGTCCGGCGTGACCAGCGGCAGCGACAGCACGCTGTGCACACCCAGCCGGGCCACCCGCGGCCCGAACCTGGGCCAGCGCTGCTCACCGCCGAGCGATCCCGAGCTGAACGTCCGTGACTCCCGGGCCGCGCTGATGCAGGGCCCCTCGCCCATCGTGTACTGAATGTCGTCGACCTGCCGGACGAAATCCGCGGTGGCAACGATGGTGTCGGCGCGATTGTCCTCCAGCAGGGTCAGCCCGGCACCGTCGGCTCCGGGGATCGCGTTCACCGCGAACCTGGCGACCCGGGTCAGCATGTCTTCGAGGTCGAGCCGCCCGGTCGAGAGCCGGCCCAGCGCGGCCAGGCTCGACGTCAGGGCGCCGTCGACGGATTCGACGGAACCCAGTCGACGGAATCCGGCTCGGCCGATTCGACGAACCCGGCTCGACGGCTTCGTTGTCGTCCGAACTGCCCGGTGCCTGACCCGCCATGGAGTGCCTGCCGCCTTAATACACCTGACCGGAAGCCCGTTCCGGATGAATCCGAATGACGACCCGCTCGTCGCGAATCATCGCTTGACGATACTCGTTCCAGTCCGGGTGTTCGCCCGCGATGGTCCGGTACACGGTCTCCAGCAGATCCAAAGCAGCAGGTTGATCCACGATCTCGGCCCGGCCGTCGATCTGCACCCACGACCCGAAGAATTCCTTGGTGAAGACCAGCACCGACACCGCCGGGTCCCGGCGCAGGTTCCGCACCTTCGCGAGCGGTGCCCGGCTGGAAATGCACACCGTGCCGTCAACCAGGCCGGCGTTGACCGGCGACATCTGCGGCCGACCGTCCCTGCGGCGGGTACTGATGACGGTGTGGTCGTGGGAAGCGACGAAGGCGAGCGCGTCCTGGAGATCCATCGGCATAGTGTGCGCGCGAGGGTGCGCGACGCAGGAGTGGAGGTGCCATGGGATTCGGGACGCTGGCGATCATCGCTGCCGCCGGACTGATCGGACCACTGCTGGCACTGCGCTCCGGCTGGAACATCCCGATCGTGCTCGGCGAACTGATCGCGGGCCTCGTCCTCGGAGTGAGCGGCTTCGGCTGGCTGGACGCCGGCGAACCCACCTTCACCTTCCTGGCCGACATCGGCTTCGCCCTGGTGATGTTCGTCGCCGGTTCGCACGTTCCGGTGCGCGATCCGCAATTGCGCCGCGGCGTCGGGCCCGGCGTCGCTGCGGGCGGTCGCCGTCGGCGTCATCGCGGCGGGACTGGGCGCGCTGATCGCGGCACTGTTCCACACCGGTCACGCCGCCCTGTACGCGGTGCTGATGGCGTCGTCGAGCGCGGCACTGATCTTTCCGATCATCGACTCGCTGAAGCTGACCGGCCCGGCCATCCTGCAACTGCTGCCCCAGGTGGCCATCGCCGACGCGGCCTGCATCGTCGCGTTGCCGTTGGTGATCGACCCGGCGCACGCCGGACGGGCGGCGCTGGGCGCCTGCGCGGTCATCGCCAGCTCGGTGCTGCTGTTCTACTTCCTGCGTTGGTTCGAACGATCCGGGCGGCGGCTCCGGGTGCATCGGGTGTCCGAGACCCGGAAGTTCACCCTGGAATTGCGGTTCAGCCTGACGATCCTGTTCAGCCTGGCCGCCATCGCGGTCGCCACTCATGTCTCGATCATGTTGGCGGGCTTCGCGTTCGGCATCGTCGTTGCCGCAATCGGCCAGCCGAGGCGACTGGCCAAACAATTGTTCGCGGTGACCGAGGGCTTCCTGGGGCCGTTGTTCTTCGTCTGGCTCGGTGCCTCGCTCGATGTCCGCGACCTCGCCAGCCAACCGTCCCTGATCGGGCTCGGGTTGCTCCTGGGATTCGGGGCATTGGTCGCGCACATTGCGATGCGGGTGACCGGGCAACCGATCGCCGTCGGGGCACTGGCCTGCGCGCAACTGGGGGTGCCGGTCGCCGCCGCCACGCTCGCGACCCAGCTGAACCTGCTGGGGCCCGGCGAGGCGCCGGCGCTGATCATGGGAGCGCTGGTCACCATCGCCATTGCGACCGCGGCGGGCGGTGTTGCGGCCCGGAGCGCGACACTGCAGGTTCAGCCCGGCACCCCCGAAACGGACGCCAAGGCAACCTGAGCAACACCCGCCACCGGAACCGGTTTCACCCGGTGCGCACCCGCGGCGAGGTGCTTTCCCGGAGCACCACCTCACCGGAAATGCTCTCGATCCGGGGCTCGCCATCGGCCGGCCCGGAGAGCGCCAGCTCAACGGCGCGCTCCCCCATGGCCTGCATCGGCAGCCGGACCGTCGTCAGCGACGGGCTGTGGTCGCGCAGGGTCGGAATGTCGTCGAACCCGGCGATCTGCACATCACCGGGCACCGAGATCCCCTCTTCACGCATCGCCGTCATCGCGCCGAGGGCCATCACGTCGTTGGCCGCGAACAGGCACACCGGCATTCCGGATGTCAGTGACAGTTCGGCCAGCGCCTGCCGAGCGGCGTCATAACCACCGTCCCTGGTGAAGGCGCCGGGAATGACACCCCGCGGCGACAGGCCGTGCGCGTCGAGGGCGGCCAAAAATCCGGCGGTGCGGTCGGCGGCCGTCACCAGGGCGGGTGGGCCGCTCAACACGATGAATTCTCGTAAACCCGATTCGACCAAGCTGTCGGCCAAAGCCTGCCCGCCGCCGCGGTTGTCGGGAATGACGGCATGCGCGTGCGGAATCGCCTGGCCGACAACGGCGACCCGGCCGCCGTTGCGGGTGTATCTGGCGAGGTCGGTGTCCAGCCGTTCGGCGGCGGCCCGCCCCTCGTCGGTCATCCAGCGTGAGCCGACCATGACGATCGCGTCGGTGCGATGCGAGATGAAGGCCTCGACGGCCGTGACCTCCTGGCCGGGGCTGAGCAGCGTGGCGGTCAACATCATCTGCCGATCACGCGTGGCGGCGGCGCGCTGCACCCCGCTGGCGATCGCGGAGAAGTAGGGATCGGAGATGTCGTGCACGACAAGGCCCAGCAGTCCGGTGGTGGAGCGGGCCAGGGCCTGCGCCTGCGCATTGGGCACGTACCCGAGTTCCTCCGCCGCCCGCCGCACCGCCTCGACAACATGCGGTGCCGGCTTACGCGCCGACCCGTTCAGCACCCGCGACGCGGTCGGTTGGGAGACACCGGCGCGGACCGCGACATCGGTCAACGTCACTGCGGCCATGGGATCTCTCCGGGTTCGACGATGGACGGGTCCGTTGATTCTATGCATAACCCCTGGCCTGCGGGAATGCGCATGCGGTTGACGGCTCGAAGGGTATCGACTATGGTCGGGAATGCGGATTCCCGACCACCCGATCGATCCTTCAGGAGTTCCCATGACATCGCCGTCAACAATCCAACCACCCCCAAGAGCGCCACCGGTGCGCCACCCAAAACGCTGCGCATCGCCATGAACGGCATCACCGGCCGGATGGGCTACCGGCAGCATCTGGTCCGCTCGATCCTGCCGATCCGGGAGCAGGGCGGCGTCCTGCTGGACGACGGCTCCCGGGTCCAGGTCGAGCCGATCCTGTTGGGCCGCAACGCCGCCCGGGTCAGGGAACTGGCCGACCTGCACGACGTCGAGTGCTGGAGCACCGATCAGGACGACCTGATCGCCGACGACTCCGTCGACATCTACTTCGACGCCCAGGTGACCTCCCGGCGGGCGGTCGCCCTGAAGGCGGCCATCGCCGCTGGCAAGCACATCTACACCGAGAAGCCGACGGCCGAGACGCTGGACCAGGCCATCGAGCTGGCCGTGCTCGCCCGGGACGCCGGCATCACCGCCGGCGTGGTGCACGACAAGCTCTACCTACCAGGTCTTGTCAAGCTCCGCAGGCTGGTCGACGAGGGCTTCTTCGGCCGGATCCTGTCGCTGCGCGGCGAATTCGGCTACTGGGTGTTCGAGGGCGACATCCAGCCGGCGCAGCGCCCGTCCTGGAACTACCGCAGCGAGGACGGCGGCGGCGTGACCGTCGACATGTTCTGCCACTGGAACTACGTCCTCGAAGGCATTCTCGGCCGGGTGCGGTCCGTCACCGCGAAGACGGCGACCCACATCCCGACCCGCTGGGACGAGAACGGCCGGCCCTACGCCGCAACCGCCGATGACGCCTCCTACGGCATCTTCGAGCTGGACGGCGGGATCATCGCCCAGATCAATTCCTCCTGGGCCGTCCGGGTCTACCGCGACGAACTGGTGGAATTCCAGGTCGACGGCACCCACGGCTCCGCCGTCGCCGGATTGAACAAATGCGTTGCGCAGCAACGGGCGCACACCCCCATGCCGGTCTGGAATCCGGACCTGCCAGTGACCGAGTCCTTCCGCGACCAATGGCTGGAGGTGCCGGCCAACGCCAACCTGGACAACGGGTTCAAGCTGCAGTGGGAGGAGTTCATTCGCGACGTCGCCGCCGGCCGGCCGCACCGCTTCGACCTGCTCTCCGCCGCCCGCGGGGTACAACTCGCCGAACTCGGGCTGCAATCGTCCGCCGAAGGCCGGCGTCTGGAGATCCCGGAGATCGAGCTGTGAGCATCACCGCGACCCGGGCCACCGGGTTGTTGCTACCGGCCGGACCCGATAACGCACCGGAAAGCTACGTCGTCGGCCCGGTCGGTGACTGGACCCGGCCAACCGGACCGATCACCAGCCGGATCGCCTATGCAGCAGCACACGTGGTGCCGCAGGCGTGGTCCGACACCGCACCGGGAGCGCCCGCCGTGCTGGACTGGGACGCCACCCTCGCCTATCGGCACGAGCTCTGGTCCTACGGTCTCGGCGTCGCCGACGCCATGGACACCGCGCAGCGCGGCATGGGCCTCGACTGGTCAGCCACCCGCGAACTGATCACCCGCAGCGGCGCGGAAGCGCGCGCCGCGGGTGGCGCGCTCGCCTGCGGCGCCGGCACCGACCAACTCGATCTCGCCGCCCTGTCCGGCGGAAGCGCCGGGCTGGCCGCCATTCTCGATGCCTACCGGGAGCAGATCGCCGTCGTCAGCGAGGCCGGCGCGACCGTCATCCTGATGGCGTCCCGGGCGTTGGCCAGGATCGCCCGCGGACCGGAAGACTATCTTCGACGTCTACGGCACCCTGCTGAACGAGGTCGAGCAGCCGGTGATCCTGCATTGGCTCGGCACCATGTTCGACGCCGCGCTGGCCGGGTACTGGGGCAGCCCCGACATACCAAGGGCCACCGCCGTTTTCACCGAGCTGATCGGCTCGCACGCGGCGAAGGTCGACGGAGTGAAGGTGTCCCTGTTGGACGCCGATCACGAGATCGCGCTCCGCCGGGTACTTCCGGCAGGCGTTCGGCTCTACACCGGCGACGACTTCAACTACCCGGAACTGATCCTCGGTGACGGCCGAGTACCACTCCGACGCCCTACTGGGCATCTTCGCGGCGATCTATCCGGCCGCGTCGACTGCGCTGCAGGCCCTGGACCTCGGCGACGAGCTCCGTGCGCGGCAGATCCTTGACGCAACAAGGGATCTCGGACGGCACATCTTCGCAGGCACCCACGCAGTACTACAAGACCGGCATCGCGTTCCTGTCCTGGCTGAACGGGCACCAACCCGGGTTCACCATGGTGGGCGGACTGCAGAGCTGTCGATCACTCCCGCATCTGGTGCAGACGTTCCGGTTGGCCGACCGGGCGGGCCTGCTCACCGACCCCGACCTCGCGGTGCGGCGGCTCGGCGACCTGCTCGCGATCAACGGCTGGCAGGCGCGGCCATGACCCCCACCGACGCCGTGGAGGCCGGCGATCCACGCCTGGACCGGCTCTCGCTGAACACCGGCACCACCTGGAACTGGACCCTGGCCGAGGCCATCGACGGCGCTGTGCGGGCCGGGATCCCCGCGTTGGGGGTGTGGCGCAGCCGGGTCGCCGAGGTCGGCACCGACCGCGCCGCAAAGATGATCCGCACTGCGGGCCTGCGGGTCTCCAGCCTCTGCCGCGGCGGCTTCCTCACCGCCAAAGATCCGGATGAAGCCCGAAAAGCGTTGCAGGACAACCGGGCCGCGATCGACGAGGCCGCGACCCTCGGCACCAGCGAGCTGATCATGGTGGTCGGCGGGCTACCCGCAGGCGACCGGGACATCGTCGGCGCCCGGGACCGGGTGGCGGACCGGATCGCCGACCTGGTGCCGTACGCGGCCGAGCGCGGCGTTCGCCTGGTGTTGGAGGCGCTGCACCCGATGTACTGCGCGGACCGCGCCGTGTTGTCCACGCTCGGCCAGGCCCTCGACCTGGCGGCCCCGCATCCGGTGCAGGCCGTCGGCGTCGTGGTGGACACCTTCCACGTGTGGTGGGACCCGGCGTTGCAGGCCGACATCGCCAGAGCCGGCCGTGAGGGTCGTTTGGCGTCCTACCAGGTCTGCGATTTCAACCTGCCGATCGCGGCGGACGCCCTGCTCTCCCGCGGGATGATGGGCGACGGCTGCATCGACTTCGCCACCATCGGTCACTGGGTCACCGACGCGGGATACGCCGGCGACGTCGAGGTGGAGATCTTCAACGCCGACATCTGGGCCGCCGACGGACACCAGGTGCTGGCGACGATGGCCAGGCGCTACATCGATCTGGTGCTGCCCGCCCTGCAGTCCCGAACACCCGCCACGGTGGCGTCATGACAATTCCGGCGTCGTGAACACGGCTGGCCTGCGGGTGGTCGCTGCGCCCGACAAGTTCCGCGGATCGGCCTCCGCGTCGGACGCCGCCCGGGCAATCGCCGCGGCGGCAACGGCTCTCGGCGGCTCGGCAGTCGAACTGCCACTTGCCGACGGCGGTGAGGGCACGCTGGATGCCTTCGGTGGACCGAACCGGTGGAGCACAGTTACCGGCCCGCTGGGAAAGCCGGTGGTCGCCGGTTGGCGGTTGACCGGCGACGGCCAGGCGATCATCGAGATGGCCCTGGCCTCCGGGCTGCTGCTCGCCGGCGGGGCCGACCGGAACGATCCGTGGGCGGCAACGACCGCGGGCACCGGCGAACTGGTGCTCGCGGCCACCGACGCGGGGGCGAGCCGGATCATTGTCGGATTGGGTGGTTCGGCCACCACCGACGGCGGTCTCGGGGCGCTGCGCGTCATCACCGCCGACCGTCGTTGGGATCCGCACGGAGCCGGGCGAGGTCGGCCGGACATGGTCGTCTGCTGTGACGTGAACACTCCGTTCTCGGCCGCCGCCAACATCTTCGGCCCGCAGAAGGGTGCCGACCGACGCATGGTCGCCGATCTCCGCAAGCGACTCACCGACCTGGAGAATCGCTATCTCACGGAATACCACGTCGACGTCAGCATGATCTCCGGGGCCGGCGCGGCCGGTGGACTGGCCGGTGCATTGACGATCCTCGGCGGCACCCTGGTCCCGGGGTTCGCCCTGATCGCCGATTCCCTCGGACTCGACAATGCCTTGCGGAAAGCCGATCTGGTGATCACCGGCGAGGGCCGGTTGGACGCCGGGTCGTTCGACGGCAAGGTCGTCGGCGGGGTGGCGGCGCGGGCCCGGGCGCTGGGCGTTCCGGTTGTCGCTGTTGTCGGTGAGCAGACCGAACCGGCGCCTGCGGATATCACAGTGCTGCCGCTGGTGGAACTGTTCGGCCGGGCCGCGGCGCTGGGGGAGACCCTTGAATGCATCGAACGCGCTGTCCGCCAGCACCTCTCAGCACCGATGTCAGTTGGAGGGCGCGGTACCGTCGGCCAGTTTGGCAGTCCATCGTTGTTCGATGTTGCTGAAGCGCCAGTATAGAAACGACCCCGCCCAGACCAGCAGGAACAGGGCGACGATGACGTAACCGATGTCGTCGAGGGTGATCCCGGCGATCCAGCCGGTGACGGGGTCCGTGAGCTCTGCCTTGTCGTGCAGCACGCTGATGAGTTCGACGCCGCCGATGATCAGCGCGACGGCGACGGAAAGCCCGGTGGTGGTGAGGTTGTAGTAGACCTTGCGGACGGGCTTGATGAACGCCCATTGGTAGGCGGCTTGCATGAACGCGCCGTCCAGCGTATCGAACAGGCTCATCCCCGAAGCGAAGAGTAATGGCAGCACCAGCACGGCATACCAGGGCAACCCGGTCGCGGCACCGGCCCCGGCGAGCACGAGAAGTGATATCTCCGTTGCGGTGTCGAAGCCCAAACCGAACAAGAAGCCCAATGGGTACATCTGGCCGGGGCGCTTGATGGCCTTCATTGCCGGACGCAGCAGCCTGGCAAACACCCCGCGGGAATTGAGCGCGTCTTCGAGGGCGGCCTCGTCGTAGGCACCGGTCTGCGCCTCCCGCCAGACCTTGTAGATGCTCAACAGTGCGACCAGGTTGATCAACCCGATGATGACCAGGAACAAGCCCGACACCGAGGTGCCGATGACGCCGAGGGTCTGGTGGACGTCGGAATCATCGGAGACCAGGGTGCTGACGAACTTCGCGCCGATGGCAACGAAGAGCGCCATCACGAATACCACGGTGGAATGGCCGAATGAAAAGAACAGGCCAACAGTGACAGGTCGCTGTCCGTCGGCCACGAGTTTGCGGGTGGTGTTGTCGATGGCCGCGATGTGGTCGGCATCGAACGCGTGCCGGACGCCGAGCAGGTAGGCCGTGATGGCCAATCCGATGCCGAAAATCTGTCCGTTGATCTCATGGCGGCCCGGGATGACCACCGCGAACAGCAAGCCGAACGACACGGCGGTCAACAGCAGCACCACCGACAGTGCGCCGGCAATCCGTTTCCACCCGCCGGGCGGCCCGAGCCGGCCCCATGAACCCCCTGCGCTCGACGCAGCGGTTGTCGATGGGGTGGTGGTTGCCGGGTTCGGTCCGGACACGTGGCGCCCCTTCCTGCGGTGTGCGACGGGCGACCCCGGTGGGTCGAGTTCGAGGCTCGACCTACGGGATCGTAAACCCATGGTTGGTCATCGGCTCAGATAAGCCGATAATTCTCAAGCGATCACGACGCAGTTCCTCTTCCGGTGTGCTGGCGGGTGGCAGATTTGGCGGGTCACCGCACCTGACCTGCCGCTCGCATGGACGTTGTTCGCGGCAGCAGGGGACCCGGATTGGTGAACGCGGGGACCACAACACACTCCGAGGTGATCGACGGGTGGGCACCTGCCGCTGCTCTGCCGCGCCCACCCGGGCAGTTACGCCGGCACCCCGGCGAGCAGGTCCGCGATCAGCACCGGCTCCCCCGTCTCCAACGAGCGGTTCCCGGCGATCCCCACCGCAACCGAACGGATGCCGTCCTGGTAGTCGGCGGCCCGGCGCAGTGGATCGGTGGCGCGCTCGCTCGGATCTCCGAAGAGCTCGTCGAGCAACATGTCGTCGCCGCCGCCGTGCGCCCCACCGAGGTCCGCGATGGGGACCTCCCTGGCCTGCTCCCAATGCCGCTGCACCAGCAGCCGTTCGCCGCGCGGACGGACCCGGCCGAGGTCGCCGAACTCGGCGGTTGCGCTGGGATCCAACACCTTCGCCCCCTCGGCCGCCGCCCCGCGTTCCACCACCTCGAGTTCGGCACGGCCCCCGGTGCCGTTGACGGCGACCCGGTAGCCCTCCCAGGGGCTGTGCGCGTTCAACGAGTAGCTCAACGTCGGACCACCCGCGTAGTCGACGACGACGGCCAGGTTGTCCTCGATCGTGATGCCGTCGGTGAACACGTCCCGGTCGCGCAGGTACCCGTCGTGGGCCTCGTTGTCCAGGTAGAGCCGGCGCAATCGTTCGTCCTCGCGCAGGTCCATGGCGAACGGATCGGTCCGCGGGGCATCGCCGGTCCCCCGCTCGGGGCGTTCGTCCAGCCCCCGCTTGCGGGCATTCGCGGCGCCGTAGAAGCGCAGTCCGCCGCTGGCGTAGACCCTCGTCGGGTGGTCGTCGATCCACCAGTTGACCAGGTCGAAATGGTGGGACGCCTTGTGGATCAACAGGCCGCCGGAATTCGCCTTCTCCCGATGCCAGCGGCGGAAGTAGTCGGCGCCGTGCACGGTGTCGAGCACCCATTCGAACGTCACCGACGTCACGTCACCGATCTCACCCGAGGCGATGACCTCCTGCAGGGCGCTGTTCCGCGGCGAATAGCGGTAGTTGAACGTCACCGTCACCCGTCGGCCGGTCTCCCGGACCGCCGTTGCGATCGCCGCACATCCGGCGGCGTCGATGGTGAGCGGCTTCTCGACGATCACGTCGGCGCCGGCCCGCAGGCAGGCGACGATGACGGCGGCGTGGGTGTGGTCGGGCGAGGTCACCAGGACGGTGTCGACGCCCTGCTCGCTGATCATCGCGGCGATCGCGGATGGTTCGTAGCGCCGCGGGAGCGCTACCGATCGGTCGGTCATGAATTCGTCGTAGTAATCAAGCCGCCCGGGGTTGGTGTCGGCCCAGGCGACGAGTTCGGTCCGGCCGGCGAACCGCTCCGCCACCGCGCCGATGTACATCTGGGCGCGATGGCCAGCTCCTACCAGGGCGTATCGGGTGCGGGTCTGGGTATGGGTATGGGTATGGGTGATCGTCATTACTCCGCTTTTCGCTGTCCGGAGGAAATTGCGAGAATTGTTCGGGCGCAACGCGAAGAGGCCGGGCGATCCGCAGCACCTGCTGCGAATCGCCCGGCCCCCGTTCTGTCAGCCCTGGTTGATGGTGCCCTTGACCTCGTCGATGAAGGCATTGGCCGCATCCGCCGGGGACATCCGGTCGAACAGCACCTCTGACGTGTAGCGCATCAGGATGGGCTGCACGGCTCCACCACCGATGGGCGGCGGCGCGGGCGTCGAGGTGATGTCCTCGCCGATCGCCTCCACGAACTGCACCGCGGCGGCGTTGGTCGGGGTCAGGGTCGGGACGACCGCCGCGCGCACCACGGTGTTCGACTGCACGCCCCGGTCGACGCCGATCAACTTGCCGGCCTCTGGGCTGTTGGCCAGGAAGTTGATGAACTCGGCGGCTTCCTTCGGGTGCTCGGACTGGCTGGACGCCGACCAGAACATCGACGACTTGTAGTACATCCCGTTGTCGGCGGACTTGCCGGTGACGCTCGGCTGGCGCAGCAGGACGAGCGGCTTACCGGACGCGGCTTCCAGGGACGGGACCTGGTTCGTCCACCACAGCCCCATGGCGACCTTGTGGGTCGCCAATCCGGACTGGTCGACCGCGGACGTCGCCTCCTCCGTGGTGAAGGACGCGGGGGGTGTTGCTCCCGGCGTCGGTGCGGGCCTTGATGTCGGTCCACCAGGACGTCAGAGTCTCCGGCGTGAAGCCGATCTGGCCGTCGTCGGTGTACAGCGACTCGCCATGCTGGCGGGCCCACTGGGACAGCCCGGCCTCCTCGTTGCCGTAGGACTGGCAGCCGAAGGTGCCCTCCGGTGAACCCTGGGTGATCTTCAGGCAGATGTCCTTGTAGTCGTCCCAGGTCCAGGTCTTGTCGTCCGGCATCTCGACGCCGGCCGCGGCGAACATCTCCGGGTTGGCCAGGATGCTGTAGGCGTTGACGCCGGTGCTCAGGCCGTACAGGCCGCCGTCGAATTCACCGCTCTTCAGGGCGTTCTCGTCGAAGTCTGCGGTGGACAGCACATCGGACTCGGTGGTCAGGTCCAGCAGCGCACCGCGGCCCGCGTAGTCCCGCAGGTACTTCTCGTCCATCTGGATGATGTCCGGAGCGTCCTTTGCGGCGGTGGCGGTGGCGAGCTTGTCCCAGTAGCCGGAGAACTCGCTGAACTCTCCATTGATCGTCACATTGGGATGTTCGGCCTCGTAGGCGTCGATCACCTTCTGGGTGGTCTTGTGCCGGGAGTCCGAGCCCCACCAGGCGAACCGCAGTTCGACCGGCTCGCCGGACGATGCGGCGGCGGAGTCACCAGCGGCCGAGGATGACGCAGAGCCTGACGAGGATCCGCAGCCGGCCAGGCTGAGCGCGATGGCGGTGGAGACGGCCACAAAGGCCGCTGCTCGCCCTCGGCGTTGAGGAATGCGCATGGGGTGGTCCTTTCGAAGAGAATGCAGGGTCGGTGGAGGTTGGCAATACGGGAAGTGGGATGAGGCCGAAGGGATTACTTGCCGCCGGTGGTGGCCATTCCCCGGATCAGGAACTTCTGGCCGAACAGGAAAGCCAGGAAAATGGGCAGCAGCGAGACGATGGACATGGCGAACAATGAGCCCCAAGAGGTGTTCGCGGTCGCATCCACGAATGACTTCAGCGCGACCGGAACGGTGTACATGTCCGGGTCGGTGAGGTAGATGAGCTGGCTGAAGAAGTCGTTCCAGGTCCAGATGAAGGTGAAGATCGCGGTCGTGGCGAGGGCCGGGACCATCAGCGGCAGAATGATCCGCAGGAAGATCTGGGCATGATTGCAGCCGTCCAGCCGTGCTGCCTCGTCGAGTTCCCGCGGCAACCCCCGGATGAACTGCACCATCAGGAAAACGAAGAATGCGTCGGTGGCCAGCAGTTTCGGCAGGATCAGCGGGATGAAGGTATTCGTCCAGCCGAGCTCGGAGAAGATGATGTACTGCGGGACGATCACCACGTGGATCGGCAGCATGATCGTCAGCAGCATGACCGCGAAAAAGGCCGACTTGCCCTTGAACTGCAGGCGGGCGAAGGCGTAGGCCGCCATCGAGCAGGAGACCAGATTCCCCACCACCGCGCCGAACACCACGATCGCGGAGTTGATCATGTAGTGGCCGAACGGATGCTCGAGGGCGGTCCAGCCGTTGGAGTAGTTGTCCCACTGCGGATTGGTGAGCAGCAGGCCCGGGATCGTTGAAGATCTGGTCGTTCGACCGCAGCGAGCTGACGATCATCCACAACACCGGATACAGCATCACGATGCCGCAGGTGATCAGCAGGAAGTGCTTGAGCAGCTTCGGTAGTCGGCGCTTGGTTGCACTCGGTCCGGATCGGACCGTCCGACCGACGGCCTCGGGCGTGGCATTCAGTTCCTGCGACCCGGACGTGGGGTTGAGGATGTCAGTCATCGTAGAAGACCCACTTTTTCGAGAAGTAGAAGTTGATGCCGGTGAAGACGGCGATGATGACCAAGAGCACCCACGCCATTGCGGACGCATAACCCATCTGCAACTGGCCGAATCCCTTCAGGTACAGGTACAGCGTGTAGAACATCGTCGAGTCGGCCGGCCCACCCGTACCACCCGAGACCACGAACGCCTGGGTGAAGGACTGGAATGCATGAATGATCTGCAGCACGAGATTGAAGAAGATGATCGGCGACAGCAGGGGCAGCGTGATCGACCGGAATCGACGCCAGCGACCTGCACCGTCGACGGAGGCCGCCTCGTAATACATCACCGGGATTTGCCGCAACCCGGCCAGGAAGATGACCATCGGAGCGCCGAAGGTCCAGACGTTCAACGTGATCAGGGTGCCGAGCGCCGTACTGGGATCGGAGATCCAGGCCTTTCCCTCGATCCCGAAGAGCGCCAGGAACTGATTGAAAAGACCATCGGCACCGAAGATCCGCTTCCACAGGATCGCAATGGCGACACTGCTACCCAGCAGCGACGGCAGGTAGTAGACGGACCGGTAGATCGACAGGCCGCGGATTCCCTTGTCCAGCACCATCGCCAGCGCCAGAGCGAGGCCGAGCTGCAGTGGGACCGAGACGAAGACGTAGGTGAAGGTCACCCGGAGCGAGTTCAGCAACCGGGGGTCGTTGAACATCCGGATGTAGTTGTCGAAGCCGATCCACTTCGGCGCCTGCAACAGGTTGTAATTGGTGAAGGAGAGGTACAGCGAGGCCAGCAGCGGGCCGGCGGTGATGGCAATCAGCCCGATCCCCCATGGGGTCAGGAAGCCGACTGCAGCCTTGTTGTCCTTGTTCTCCGGGCGTACTCCGCCCTTGCGAATCTTCCCCAACTCGCTCAGTGCCGACATATCGCCCCCCTGTAGCCGACGGCGCCGGGGGTGGCATTCCCCGGTGCGCCGGTCCTGCCAACGAACTGAAACATCGGCCTCTCCCTGGGTATCTGCGTTGATCTGCCTGGGTGGGAATGCGGATTCCCGCTGGTGTAGGGTTGAAGTTACATGCCAGTCCCCGGCAGGTCAACCATTGAATGTGACGGCGATCTCGACCGCCGAATGACCCCGCGAAACGAGACGATGATGACTCGAACAAGGACCAGTTATCCCGCTACCGTGACCCCGCCCGGCCCGCTGTCCGGCGCAGCAGGCGACCGCACGTGCCCGATGCGGGTCGCACCGCGGGTAGCCGTCGTCGGCATCCACGGCCACGGCAACAGCCACCTGGTGAACGCACGGGCGTTGCAGGACAAGGGGTTGTGTCGGCTGGTCGCGGTCGCCGACCCCCGCCCGCCCGCTCCCGGGTCGGTCGATTCCGACGTCATCGTCTTCGCCGATCTCGGGTGCGCTGCTGGCGCTCGACGCAGGTGGACATCGTCGTGCTGTGCACGCCCATCCACACGCACGCCGAACTGGCCGACAGTGGCCATGCGCGCCGGCGCGGACGTCCTGTTGGAGAAGCCGCCGGTGCCCACGATGGCGGAGTTCCGCGACCTGCAGGCGCTCTGCGCCGAGACCGGGCGCAGCTGCCAGGTCGGCTTCCAGATCTCTCGGCTCCGACGCGGTCGTCGGCGCTGGCGGCGGCCGTCGCGGCCGGCACGTCTGGGCGAGGTCACGGTCGATCAGCGCCCGGTGCTGCTGGGTGCGGGCCGAGACCTACTTCCGCCGGTCGCGGTGGTCGGGTCATCGGGAGCTGGACGGCATCCCGGTGATGGACGGCGTGCTGACCAACCCCTTCGCGCACGCGGTCGCCACCGCGCTCCGCGTCGACGGCTCCACACCTGGCCGACGACGTGCTGTCGGTGGAGGCGGACCTGTTCCACGCCAACGACATCAGCTCCGACGACACCTCGACGGTCCGGGTCAGGACCAGGCGCGGCACCACCATCCTGCTCGCCGCGACGCTGTGCTCCCCGACCGTCGACGAGCCCGAGATCATCGTCAGCGGAACCCTGGCCACCGCCGTGCTGTCCTACACCAAGGATCGGATCCGGATCATCCCGGCGCCCGGTCAGCAGGACCCGATCGACTCACCGGCCGGCGCAGTACGGTCGGCGGCAACCTGCTCGCGAACCTGATCGCGCACCGCACCGACCCGAGCGTCCAGCTGATCGCCGACCTGACCAGCACCGGAGCATTCACCGCCGTGCTGGAGGCCGCTCCGCCTCGCCGCCGAACCGGCGGCCATCCCGGAGTCCTGTTTCAGCTGGGTGCAGGACAACGCCGGCCGGCACGCGGTGGTCACGGACGTCCGGGACTGGGTACGGCTGGCCGCCGAGCGGGGTCAGACCTTCACCGAGCTCGGCGCGCCCTGGACCCTTCGCGGCGACTCCGACCGCGCGGCGACGAGACGTTCGACTCGAACCTCACGCTGCGGATCGGTGACCGGACCGTCGCGACCTACGACCGCGGCTTCGGCGTCGCCGCGACGTCCAGTCCCCGGCCGTTCCTGCACCCGGTCCGCACACTCGGCGGCTTCGTGGTGACCGACGCCCACCCGGCCGACCACGATTGGCACCTGGGGATCGGCGTCGCCGTGCAGGATGTCGACGGCTGGAACCTGTGGGGCGGCCGCACCTACGTCCGCGACCAGGGCTACCAGTGGCTCGGTGACCACGGCCGGATCGATCACGTCGGCATGGCTGGAACGTGGGCCGGATCATGTCCGTCGAGGAGTTGCGCTGGGTGGACGGCCGTGGCCGGACCCTGCTGACCGAACGACGGGACATGCGCTGGCGCGCACTGGCATCCGCGCGGTGCCGGCAGCGATGCCTGGCTGCTCGAGTTCGATGTCACGCTGTCGGCGCCGGGTGCCGACCCGGTCGTGCTGGGCAGCCCGGGCACCAACGGCCGCGCCGACGCCGGCTACGGCGGATTCTTCTGGCGGCTGCCGCGCACCGACGCGATCGAGGTCCGAGCACGCCCGGAGCCACAGGCGAGGAGCAGGTGCACGGCACCATCGCGGACTGGCTGGCGGTGTCGCTGCGGACCGGCGCCCAGCGCAGGCCACGATCGTGCTGTCGCCGGCCGATGCCGCCACCGCGGCCGACCGCTGGTTCGTCCGCAGCACCAGCTACCCGGGGGTCGGTTCCTCATTGGCCTGGGACGCGCCGGTTTCCGTCGACCCGGCGCAACCGCTGCGCCGCCGATTCAGGGCCGTGATCGCCGACGGCGACCTCGACCCGGAGGGCCTTGTGGCGTTGCTGACTACCTGACTTTTTCCGGGATCTGATCCAGCACCAGCAGAATGCTGACCGAGAGCGCGCGGGACGCCTTCTTGTCCAGCTTGGTGTTTTCGCTGACGACGCTCTGGACGAGCTCGACCCGATTCTCGTAGGGCGACAGTACGGCGGCCTTGCTCATGGTGATTCCCATTCCTGTGCTGAATTGGTGCTCGAGATAGTGGGTCGAGACAGTCACCGCAGATTGGCCACGACGTCTCCACCGAGACTACGCCGAAACCCCTTGTCCACCGGACCCTTCGCCATGCTCACCAGCGACCGTTGCGCCGCGGGCCCGCAGGCGAAGCGGCGGCAGCGTAAGGTCAGCCCAATGAGGCCGCCTCGCAGAGGTTCTGCACGGCAACAGATCCGCTCTCTGTGCTGCCACGCACCGACTCCGTCACGGCGCGACGAGGAGCGGCAATGTCCGACAAGTCCCCGCGACAGACCATGACGAAAAAACCCGGAAAATCCATCAAGGAAAAACGCGCCGACAAAAAGGCCAAGGGCAGCACCGCTGAAGCCTTCAATCCCGTCTCGAAGGCCACCAAGCATTAGGTCGGTCACGCTCCGATCTCCGGCGGCGCCTGGATAGCCGCCGACCACCTCACCGAGCAGTTCGGCGAACGTGATCGCCGTGTCGTCCTCGTAGGCCGGGCCGATGATCTGCGCCCCGACGGGCAGGCCACCCGGCGTCCTGCCGACCGGAGCCACCACTGCCGGCAACCCGGCCAGTGAGGCGTGCGAAACCCAGAACGACTGCGCGTCATAGGGTTGCTCGCCGTTGCTGGTGGCTGATGGTGCGCTGCTCGAACGGTCTGTCGTCATGCGGAAAGGCAGCCGTGAAATTGGCCGGGCACAGAAACACATCGACGTGTCGAAATAGCCGGACCACGCCGCCCGCACCGCCATCCGCCGGGCCTGCTGCTCGATGACGGCCGACAGTGGCGCGAAATCCGGGTCACCCTGTCTGTGCGAACGCGAAGAACAACCCCACCTGGAAGCCGAACGATTCGTGGTCCCTCGGCGGGTCGATGCCGTCCGGCCAGCCCTGCACAATGGTTGCGCCCGCCGCCGCCAGCGCATCGACGGTGTCGGCAAGGACCCCCGAAACATCGGCCGATACCGGGGCACGTTCGTCATCAAGGACGACGCCGACCCGAAAGTCCGCGAGCCGTCGGTGTCGCGGCGGTGCCATCTGCCAGCGGAACGCCTTGTCCGCCGGTGATTCCGGGCCGGCGGTCGCGACCAGGGCCAGCCGCAGGTCCGCTGCCGACCGGGCAAGCGGCCCGAGCGCCGACAGGTACTGCATGACATTCGGCGCGGCCGGCGGACCGGGCGGCTGAAAACCGGTCAACGGCACGATCTCCGCCGTTGGTTTCAGCCCGTACACCCCGCAGAAGCTCGCCGGGATGCGAATGGAGCCAACCAGATCGGAGCCGTACTCCAGGAACGTCATGCCTGCCGCCAGCGCGGCGGCACCACCGCCGGTCGAACCACCGGGAGTCCGGGTCAGATCCCACGGATTGTTGGTGACGCCGTACAGCTCGTTGGCGGTCTGCCCGAAGTCGGCCAACATGAAGTGCACGTTGGTCTTTCCGACGATGATCGCGCCGGCCGCGCGCAGTCGACGCACCACGGCGGCATCGGCGTCGGCGACATAGTCCCGGAAGGCCGGATTTCCCCAGGTGGTGTGCAGCCCGGCGACGTTGAAGCTGTCCTTGATCGTCATCGGAACCCCGTGCAGCGGACCGACTTCGGCACCGCTCGCGAGGGCCTCGTCGGCAGCCGCCGCTTCCTGCATAGCCTCCGCCCGCCGCAACTCGACAACCGCATTCACGCCGGATTGACGGCGTCGATCCGGGCGAACACTGTCGCCGTCAATTCGCGGGCCGACACCTCTCGGCGCCGAACCATTCCCGCTGCGGCGCCGGCTGACTCGACAACGAGGTCGGGCAGGATCTGGGTCATCGTTCAGTCCGCCAACTCTTCGCGGGCCAATTGGTCACCGGCCAGCGGCTCCTGGAGTTCGGTGACCCAGTCGTCCGGATTGTCGCCGACGGCGATGTACAACTCCCGGTTGTAGCCGGCCGATCGGAATCCGTTGGCGTCGATCCACTGCGCAAGGGTCTGAATGGTCGTGCAGTACACCGCTCATGTCTCCGCGATGAACGATGGTGGCCGCCCGCTCGATCGCCGGTAGGTCGACAATGGAAAACTCCTGCCCGGCAACCGGTTCCGTGGACACCGGGAGGCAGGCGTGCACCCGGACGGAACCGTCCGACTCCCGCCTGGTAGTAGGCGATCCCCGGCCCGACGGGCAGCACCCGGGCGGCATCGAGCTGCCGGCACAGTTCGTCGTACAGCGGCCCGATGACCGGCCCGATCGAATCCGGCTCGAAACCCGCGGCCATTCCGGTCAATTCCGCGACCCGCACCGCCGGAATCCGCTTGATCGACGATCTCGTCGATCGGCATGACGCCCTCCCGTTCGATGATGTCCAACCTGCGCCCGCACCTGCGCCAATCTGGCGGTGTCGTTCGCGACCTGGGTGTGCAGTTCCGCCTGGCGGAGGCGGAGCATTCCGTGCAATTCGGCGATGCCGACCTTCTCGTCCAGGATTTCCCGCACCTGGACAAGGGTGAACCCGAGTTCCTTGAGCGCGACGATCCGGTTCAGCCGGGCGAGTTGCGGCGGCGTCATACGACCGGTAACCGGTCAGTCGATCGACATGCGCGGGCCGCAGCAGCCCCACGGAGTCGTAGTGCCGCAGCATGCGGACCGACACCCGCCCGTGCCTGGCGAAATCCCCGATGGCGACCATGGACCAGTTCTACGGCCTCACACGGTGTCAGAGTCAAGGGCCGGGGGCAGAATGCGCCAATGACGTCTCACCCCACCCCTGACCTCCCGGCCGGTTCGACTCCCCCCGACGACTACCGCGCGTTGATCGGCAACCTCGACCTTCCGACCAAGGTCCGGCTGCTGACCGGCGGCGACGTGTTCACGCTCGCCCCGGAGCCGTCGATCGGCCTGCATGCGGTCGCCCTGTCCGACGGTCCCACCGGGGTCCGCGGCCTGAAGTTCAGCGGTGGCGCGCATCGTGGCGCTCTTCCCGAATGCCACCCTGTTGGCCTCGGCCTGGAGCGAGGACACCGCGTACGAGGTCGGCACGCTGCTGGCCGAGGAGGCCATGGCGCAACGGATCCACGTCGTGCTCGGCCCGACCATCAACCTGCACCGCTCCCTGCTCGGCGGCCGGCTCTTCGAGGCCTATTCCGAGGACCCGCTGCTCACCGGCAAGCTCGCCGCCGCCTACGTCCGCGGCCTGCAGCACAGTGGGGTCGGTGCCTGCCTCAAGCACCTGATCGCCAACGAGTCCGAGACCGCACGGAACACGATGAACAGCGTGGTCGACGAGACCACCCTGCGGGAGCTGTATCTGCTGCCGTTCGAGATCGCGGTCGAGGAATCACAACCCTGGTCGATGATGGCCGCCTACAACGACGTCAACGGCGTCGCCGCCACCGAGCACGACCACGTGCAGAACGACATCGTCAAGGGCGAGTGGGGATTTGACGGTGTGATCATGTCGGACTGGTTCGCGACGAAGACAGCGACGGCCGCCGCCAACGGCGGTCTCGACCTGGTGATGCCGGGCCCGGACGGCCCGTGGGGCGATTCCCTGGTGCAGGCGGTGCAGGCCGGCGACGTTGCCGAATCCGTCATCGACGATCATCTCGTCCGTATCCTGCGGCTGGCCGACCGGGTCGGCGCGCTGGGGACAGTGCGTGACTACCCGCCAGACCTCCCGACACCGGCCGGCCCGGAGCGCAAGGAACAGCTCAAGCGGCTCGCCGCCGCGGGCATCACCGTGCTCACCAACGCGGACGGCACCCTGCCGCTGGCCGCCGACACCAGGGTCGCGCTGATCGGCCGGCACGCCCTGGAAACGATCGACATGGGCGGCGGCTCCGCCCAGGTGAACCCGCCGTACCAGGCCAGCGTGGCCGATGGCCTGACCGCCCTGCTCGGCGACGCGGTGACCGTCATCGACGGCGTCGAGGTGCGCAACCGTCAGGTCCCGGCCAGGTCGACATTCGTCACCGACCCGGAGAACGGCGAGCCCGGCAGCCACGCCTGGATCTACTCGACCGATGGAAACCTGCTGGAGGACAAGCACATCCCCGGCGCGCTGGTGCTCGTCGGGTTCGACGACAACTACCCGGCCCCCGTCGGTCGCGTCGTGCTGCGGGCACACCTGAGCGCCACCGGAAAGATCGAACTCGGCGTCGTCGGCAAGGGAAACTGGACCGTCCGCAACGGCGATGACGTCAACGAGTTCGAGGTGCGTTCCACTGCAACCGGTTTCGGGGACGACATGCTGGCGCCGCCGTCCCGGTCCGACGTCGTGCAGGTCACCGACTCCGGCTTTGTCGAGATCGAGTTGCGGCTTGCCGGGGGCGGCACCGGTCCGATGGACAACGTCGGTACCGTCGGCCTGATCGCCAGGGTCGCACCACGCGACCAGGACGAGGTGATCGCCGAGGCCGCCGAGGCGGCGGCCGATGCCGACGTTGCTGTCGTCGTCGTCGGCCTGACCGAGGAGCAGGAAACCGAGGCGGTCGACAAGACAACCCTGCACCTGACCGGCCGGCAGGACGAGCTGGTGCGCGCTGTGGCCGCCGCCGCCCGTCGCACCGTTGTCGTGGTGAACTCGGCAACCCCGGTGATCATGCCGTGGATCAACGACGTCGACGCCGTGCTCTGGGCCGGTCTGCCCGGCCAGGAGGGCGGCCACGCGATCGCCGCCGCATTGCTCGGACACATCGAACCGGCCGGCCGGCTCGTCACCACCTTCCCGACCGACGACGGGAACGCCCCCGCCTGGAACGTCACCCCCGTCGACGGGGATGTCGTGTATTCGGAGGGGACCTCCATCGGCTACCGCGGCCACTACGCCGGCGCCGCCCCCGAGCCGGCCTTCTGGCTCGGTCACGGCCTCGGGTATTCCGAATGGGACTACGGCACAGCCGAACTCGTCGACTCGTCCTCCCGCGCCGTCTCGGTCGGCGTCAGGAACATCGGGACAAGGACCAGCCGGGAGGTCGTGCAGGTCTACTACCGACCGGCCGAGCACGACCAGCCGGTCCGGCTCGTCGGTTGGCAGGCCGTGACGCTGGAACCCGGTGCGGCGTCGACGGTCGTGATCACCCCGGAGGCACGAATGTGGCGCCGTTGGGACGAGCGGTCACACGGCTGGCGGCAGCTCCGCGAGGGCGGCGAGCTGCTCGTCGCCCGGGGACTGGGGGACATCAGAACCTCCGTCGACCTGCCATGAGTCCGCGACCAACTGTCGCAGGCGTCACGCCCTCGCCCGATCGCCCAGCAGTTCGCGGCTCACGGCCGCGGTGAGCCAGCGCCGGAAGCGCACCGTCGACCAGCCCCGCTCAATCACCAGCCGGACGTAGGGACCGGGGTCCATCGCCAGCCAACACAGATCGGCGGCCTCAACCGACGACAGGCCGGGGCGCAGCCCGCCGATGGCGGCAAGATGCGCCACGAACGCCCGGGCCCCCTGCAACCGGTGCTGGTCCGAGAGCCGGACCAGGGCCGCCGCATCGTCGTCGACGTGCGCCGCGGCCGCCAACACCGCACCGATAGGCGCCGCCCTCGACGCGGTGTCGGTGACCATCGCGGCCCACAGCCGCACGGCCTTCGCCGGATCGTCGGTTGCCAGAATGTTCTGCACAGGCGCCCGATCGGCCATCGGGATCGGCTCGTCGTCACCCACCAGTGACCAGTCGTACGCATCCTTCAGCAGGACGAACTTGCTGCCGGCGGCCAGGAACACGGTCTTGCGAGAGACGTTGGCCGCCTTCGCAATCGCCTCAATGGTGGTCGCCGCGTACCCCTGCGCGATGAACAGCTCGGCCGCCGCAGCCACGATCGCCCGCCGGGTCGCCCGGGCCTGCTCGTCCCGCAACGGCGAGTCGTACCCGCGCTTGGACCCCGCCGTCATTCCCGACACCTCGACGGGTTGCCTCCGGCGAACAAAACCCTTGACCGCATCGCCGCGCACTCCCATGATTGACCCATATTCACTACACCGACGGTAACACGAATGAGGGTGCGAACAATGAGGGTGGCGATCATCGGGGCCGGTCCGACCGGGCTTGTCATGGGCATCGGCCTGGCCAACCGCGGACACCGGGTGGTCGCCGTCGACCGGGACGGCGGCCCGGCCGCGGACGGTTCCTGGCCACGAAAGGGCGTCATGCAGTTCCATCACGCCCACGGCTTCCGGCCGCAGATCGGCAACCTGTTGCGACGGGAGGCACCGCAGGCATGGACGAACTGGCTGGCAAATGGCGCCGAGCCGATCGAGATGCCTTTGCCGGGCATGGGTCTTGTCCCGGCCGGGATGCGTTCCCGGAGAGCCACCTTCGAGTCCGCGGTGCGGACGGCCGCGCTGACGCAGCCCGGCTTGACCATCCGGCAGGGCCACGTCGACGAGGTGACCACCGCGCACGGCAAGGCCAGCGGCATCCGGGTGGACGGCGAACCGGTCGAAGCGGACCTGGTGCTGGACGCCTCCGGCCGGTCGAGCCGGGTCAACCGCGATCTACGGACCGCGCCCAGCATCGGCGGGCCCTGCGGCATTGCCTACGTCGACCGGCAGTACCAGCTCCGGGAGGGCGTCCCGACGCCGCCATTGGCCAATCCGCTCGCCTGGCAGGGTGATTACCAGGGGTACCAGGTGATCATCTTCCTGCACGAACGAGGAATCTTCTCGACACTGATCATCCGCAACACCAGTGACCGCTCGCTGGTACCGCTACGGCACAACGACGCCTTTGACGCGGCCGCTGCGGCGATCCCTGGACTCGCCGCCTGGACAGATCCGACGATCTCCCGGCCGATCACCGACGTGCTGCCCGGCGGGCCGCTGCTCAATTACTACCGCAGCCAGCGCAACGCCGATGGCGAGATCGCCTTGCCGGGACTGGTTTTCGTCGGCGACTCAGTGTGCACCACCACCCCGAGTTTCGGCCGCGGGCTCACCACCAGCTACCTGCAGGCGGGCGAGTTGCTCCGGCTCATCGATCTTCACGGCGACGACGGGCGGGCGATCGGCACGGAGTTCGACTCCTGGTGCGATCAGAACATGCGGCCCTGGGTGGAGGATCACCACCTGATGGACAACGCCCTGGCCGATCGCTGGGCGGGCAAGGACATCGATCTCGACGGTCGGCTGCCGTCGGACCTGATCATGCGTGCGGCGGTCGCAGGACCCCAGCATCAACCAGGCGATCGGGCCGTACGTGTCCATGCTCGGGTTGCCGTCCTGCCTGGACGCCGTCGAACCGAAGGCCAAGGCCGTCTACCGGAGCGGGTGGCGACCCGAACTCACTCCCGGACCGAGCCGTGCCGAGTTGGCGGACATCGCCTCCCGGGCCGTCCCGGCCCGCGGCTGAACCACTTCATGATCAAGGTCCGGGAACATCTGATGTCCTGCGACACCAGATGTTCCGAACAGTTGATCCTGGTCCGTTAGTCCACGCCGACCAGTCCGCCGCACCGTGGGCAGATGGTCGGCGGCTCCACCGGCACGAAGAGCCCACAGTCCGGGCACACCCTGGGTGCCCAGCACACCGGATCGCCGCCCATGTCCACTGGATCCGGCCGCGGCGCCCGGACCACCCTCGGCAGCTGCGGTTGCGGTTGCGGTGCTGCATCGGGCGGGTCTTTCATGCCCCCATGGTCCTCGAATTTCCCGACGCTGCCGGGTGGGAGTCCTCCGTCAGCGATCGTCGAACTCGTCAGCCGACCCGGCCTGCGCCCGCTGCCCGATGACCTGCAGTTCGTCCCACACCGCCCGTGACTGATCGACGCAGACCACCACCAGGTCGCCGGGGTTGGCCCACTCCACGCCCGCCTTGGTGGCCTCGATCTCGTCGAGCACCACCTCGATCTGCTTGACCCTGGCGCCCTCGGCCTGTGCCTGCTTGGCGCCCTGCACGATCAGCCCGGCGGTCTCCCCCGGCGCCCGGCCGCGCAGCCGGACGTCCTCCCGGACGATGATCCGGTCGAAATGCTTCGCGGACTCGTGCCCCAGGTCGATCATGTCCTGGTCGCGGCGGTCACCAGCGGTGGCGACAACGCCGATCCGTTGCGGCCGTTCCCAGGACGCGCTGTCCTCGAAGAACCGGTCGACGAACCCGCCGAGCGCGACCATCGCGGGCGCGTTGTGGCAGTAGTCGACGATGACCTTGATGCCCTTGACCTCGGTCATGTTCATCCGGCCGGGCGCCGAGTAGTAGGACGGGGTGAACGAGCGCAACCCGCCGCGGATGTCCTGCAGGTGCGCACCGGCGCAGTAGGCGGCACCGGCCGCAGCCATCGCGTTCTGCACGTTGAACATGGCCTTGCCGCCGAAGGTGGCCGGCAACAGGTGGGTGTAGGCGATCGGCATCCGGCGCCGGCCGTGCACCAGGACGATCAGATCGCCCAGCTCGCCCGGTTCCAGGATGACGGCCTTGCCGCCGCGCCGGCAGTGGTCGGAGATCATCCGGTTCTCCGGAACGATCGAGAACCAGACCACCTCGCCCGATGACGCCCGGCGCATCCCGGCGACCAGCGGATCGTCCGCGTTCAGCACGGCCGCACCGTTTTTCGGCACCGCCTCGACGATCACCTGCTTGACCTGGGCGAGTTGCTCGACCGTGTTGATGCCGCGCAGGCCGAGGTGGTCGGGCTGCACGTTCAGCACGACGGCCACGTCGTTGCGGGAGTAGCCGAGGCCCTCCCGGAGGATCCCGCCGCGGGCCACCTCGAACACCGCGAAGTCGACCCGCGGGTTCTGCAGCACCATCCGCGCCGAACGCGGTCCGGACGCGTCGGACTTGATCACCAGCCGGTCGTCGATGACGATGCCGTCGGTGGAGGTCATCCCGACCTTGCGGCCCATGTTCTTGAAGATGTGGCTGATCATCCGGCTGCAGGTGGTCTTGCCGTTGGTTCCGGTCACCGCGACGATCGGGATCCGGGCGCTCGTCCCGGGCGGGAACATCAGGTCCACAACGGGTTTCGCGACGTACTGCGGGTCGCCGATGGTCGGGTGCGAGTGCATCCGGAAACCGGGCGCGGCGTTCACCTCGCAGATCGCGCCGCCGGTTTCCCGGACCGGCTGGGTGATGTCCGGGCAGAGGAAGTCGATGCCGGCGATGTCCAGCCCGACGACCCGGGCGGCCTCCTCGGCGATGTCGATGTTGTCCGGGTGCGCCTCGAAGGTGCGGTCGATCGAGATCCCGCCGGTGGACATGTTGCCGGTGAGCGCGAGCTTGACCATCTCGCCCCGCGGCGGGACGTCCGTCATCTCGTAACCCTGTTCGTGGACCAGTTCCACCGCGCCGGGCGTCACATCGATGCGGGTGAGCACCTTTTCGTGGCCGACGCCGCGCCGCGGGTCGGCGTTGGTGATCTCCACCAGTTCGGCGACCGTTTTCACGCCGTCGCCGATCACGTGCGCCGGCACCCGCTCGGCGATGGCGATCATCTGGCCGCCGACGACCAGCACCCGGTAGTCCTTGCCGGTGATGAACGATTCGACCAGCACGTAGCCGCGGCGGGACTGGTCGTAGGCCTCGCTGAATGCAGTGCGTACGGCGGCTTCGATCTTGGAGGTTGATCGCGACGCCGCGCCCGTGGTTGCCGTCGAGCGGCTTGAGCACGACGGGGTAGCCGATCCGGCGGGCCATCCGCACGGCGTCATCGGCCCGGCGGACGACCTCCGAGGTGGGCACCGGCAGGCCGGCGGCCGCCAGCAACCGGTTCGTCAGTTCCTTGTCGGAGGCGATGTCGACGGCGAGCGAGGACGTCAGGGACGTCATGGTGGCCCGGATCCGCTGCTGGTTGACGCCATAGCCGAGTTGCACCAGGGAACCGGAATTCAGTCGCTGCCAAGGGATGTCGCGGGCGATGGCCTCGTCCAGGATGGCCTGGGTGGAGGGACCGAAGGCCGACCGTTGGCAGGTCCGCAGGTAGTCCTCGTGTTCGGTCTGGAAATCGAACTCATCGTCGCCGAGGTCGTTGCCGGGCACCAGGTGATTGACCAACCGGACCGCCAGCCGGCCGGCCAGCGTCCCGACGGTCTCGTCGAGGTAGCCGAAAATGACGTTGTAGACGCCGCTCTCGCCGGTCGAGCGGGTCTTGCCGCGGGTGATCTCGTGCCCAGCCGTCCGTTCGAGTTCCAGCGAGACATGTTCGACGACGTGCCCGGCCCAGGTGCCCTCGATCAGCCGCTCGACGAAACCGCCGTCCCGGCCCCGCGAACACTGGTGATCATGCAGTCCGGGCAGCAGCGTGATCAGTGACTCGGTGAAGCCCGGCAGCGTGTCGGTCGGGAACTTCTCCAGCCGGCCGATGTCGACGACCATGTGGATCGCCGGCTCGTAGGACCAGAAGTTCGGTCCCCGGTAGACCCGGGTCTCCCTGATCGTGATGTCGGGCCCGGCCTGCGTCGCCTCGGGAGTCGCGGCGGCGGCTCCTGGCAATGCGGCCTCTGTCGATCCTGTCATCTTCGTGTGCCCTTCCCACTGCTGACCGGTGGTGCGCATTCTGCCCTCCACGCCTGCCGGGCGCGCTACCGGGATTGCGCCGGGCGACCACTCGGCGCACCAGATGGGTCTTTAGTCCTGTCCTTGTCCCGAAGACTGGCTTTAATCCGCACAACCAGTGACAGTTGGAGGGTGGCAACCACCACGCCCACTGTCGGGTTGCACGAGGACGCGCCGTCCATCGTCAGCGCCCTTGTTTCGCGTGCCCGGGTGGTGACCGGGATGAACATCGCCTCGGCGGCGGTTCGGGACGCCGACGGCCTGTTCCCGATGTCGGTGTACAGCGGGATCCGGTCCGCAGGCTTTCCGCAGCCTGCGGATCAGGCCGGGCGCCGGTCTGGGCGGCCTGGTGCTGCGCAGCGGCGAACCGGTCCGGCTGCCCGACTACCACCGGTCCGCGCTGATCACCCCGGACTACATGGAAGCCGTTGACGTCGAGGGCATTCACGGCATCGTCTGCGTACCGGTGCTCGGCCCGGACGGGATCGAGGCACTGTTGTACGCCGCGGTCCGGACCAGCTCGAACCCGGGCGACATTGCGGTGATCAAGTTGGAGGGACTGGCGGCGGAGGCCGGCACCGCGCTGCACCACCTCGCGCAGAAGGCCAGTCAGGCGGAGCTGGCGGCGTTGCGGCAGCGGCAGGAAATCGCCGGCCGGCTGCACGATTCCATTGCCCAGACGTTGTTCTCGGTCGGTGTCCTGGCCCGGAAATCCAAGGGCGAGTCGGATCCGGTCGCAATGGCGGACAGCCTCGCGCAGATCGAAACGGTCGCCGGCGCAGCCAGATCCGAGCTGCGCGCGACCCTCGCCGATCTGTGCCGGGTGCCCGATGGGCGTGGACTCGATCTGGCGCTGGTGGCCGAGGGCCGGGCGTTCACCGCGGCCAGCGGCATCCCGGTGTGGTGGAGCCACCGCGGCACACCCCGCGGGTTGGCCCCCGAGGTCACCGAACTCGTCATCAACTGCCTGCGGGAGGGCCTGCGGAACGCGGTCAAGCATGCCGACGCCGAGCAGGTGATGGCCACGCTGCGCTGGGGTGCGCAGGACGTCGTCTTCGTCCTGCAGATGCAGTGGGGCGAACACGCTGACCGGCCCCACGCGGCCGAGGCGTCCGCACAACGACCGCGGTGTTCCGTGGGCGCCCGGTTCGGGCCTCGGGATGATCGCCGATCGGGCGGCCGGGCTCGGCGGACTGCTGGAGCTGACCATCAACCCCGATCGTGACGGTCTCGTCGTGCAGCGACTGACCCTCCCGGCGCCGGGGTATGACGCATGAGCGCGCGGACCGAATGAGCATTCCCGTCAAGGTGCTGGTGGTCGACGACCATCCGCTGGCCCGCCGCGGCGTCGGATCCCTGCTGGCCGAGGCGTTCCCCGACCTGGAACTGCGGGAGGCCGGGACCACCACCGAGGCGATCAGGATCGCCACCGGCTTTCAGCCGAACCTGGTGGTGCTGGACCTCCGGACGCCCGACCCGCCCGGCCCGGCCGCGACCTGTGCCGTCCTCAAGGAGCGCAACAAGCGTGGATACATCGTCATCCTGACGGCCTTTGCCGAGATGGACCTGATCCGGCAATGCCTGGCGGCCGGTGCCGACGGGGTGCTGCTGAAGGACGCCGAACCCGACGATCTGATCATGCGGCTGCGGCATCTCGCGGCCGGCACCCGGGTGATCGACCCGCGGGTGGCGCAGTCGCTGGCCGTCGACATGGTCAGCGCGCTGCGCGGCGAGACCGAGCAGGTGGTGCTGTCGCCGCGCGAGCGGGAGGTGCTCGATCTCCTGGCCGAAGGCTGCTCCAACAAGCAGATCGCCGGCCGGCTGTTCATCGCCGAGACCACCGTGAAGGGTTATGTCGCAGCACTTCTGGACAAACTCGGCGTCGACTCCCGGCTGCAGGCGGTCGTCCGGGCGGCGCAGCGCGGGCTGTTGTAGGACGGTCCAACACCGTGCGAACACTCCGCGCCGCGGTTCCGCAGTCCGTGCTGGTGGCGGGTACGCCGCGCCCGTTCCAGTCAACGCGCAGTGCAGGTTCTTGGCGCGGAGCGCAGGTTCTTGGCGCGGAGTGGGCGGGCCGGCGCCAACAGCAAACCGGCCGACCCACCCCTTGGAGGGTGAGCCGGCCGGCGTACCGCTATCAGATCAGCTGCGGAACAGCGGACGGTTCGGCAGGATCGGCCGGCCGAACGTCGAGGCACCGACGGCGGCCAGGCACAGGTAGAAGGCCAGGCCGGCGGCCACCAGGCCGAGGATGCCGCCCATGGTGGTCAGTGCGGAACCGAAGCCGAAGGCACCGAGGGCGAGCAGCACGAAGACCACGGCGACGACGGCGAACAGGGTGGCCAGCACGGCGGTGGTGCGCAGCGCGGCGACCAGCATCAGCACGGTGAACAGTGCCCAGGCGATGAGGTACCAGCCGGCCGCGACACCGTGGTGCTCGGTCGGGATGCCCTCGGCGAAGAAGGTCAGGTAGGCCCAGAACGACAGCCAGAAGGCGCCGTAGGCGGAGAACACGGTGGCCCCGAAGACGTTGCCCTTACGGAACTCCCACATCCCGGCCAGCAGTTGGGCGAGCCCGCCGAAGGTCAGCGCGACGGCCAGCACCATCGGCTCGGTGTCCTTGGGCAGGATCCCGGCGTTCACCAGGCTGAGCAGGAAGGTGGTGAGGGCGAAGGCGGCGAGCCCGAGCCGCGCCGGGTCGGCGATCATCGAGGTCTGTGCGGAGGCGATTTCCCTGGCCTGCGCCACCCGGCCGGCGGTCGGGTCGTTGAGATCGGCGAACAGGTCAGTGTCGGTGCTCGCTCGGTGGGGCCTGGTTCTTGACTGGGACGGACATCGTTGGTGCTCCTTTTGTCGGTGGTGCGGGGGGTTATTCGGTGGTGCAGGGGTGGTCTTCAGTGTTGGAACTGCTGGGACCGCGCGGATCAACTTCCACCGCGCGGATCAACTTGGCCGGGATGTGACAGGTGGGACGTACGTCAACGAGTTGAGCCGCGCGGCGGAATGGGGGTACCTCCCGGCCCGCTAGGGCCGGGGGATGATCCGCGCGACAAGTCAGGCCTTAGCGGAAGGCGTTGAGCCCGGTGATGGCGCGGCCGACGATCAGCGACTGGATGGAGTCGGTGCCCTCGTAGGTGTAGACGGCCTCGATGTCGGCGTGGTGCCGGGCGACGTGGTGATCCAGCAGGATCCCGTTGCCGCCCAGGATGTCCCGGGCCATCGCGCAGACCCGGCGGGCACCGTCACCGGTGTTCAACTTGGCCAGCGCGGCGTGCTCGATGGACACCCGGCCCTGCGCCTGCAGCTGCGACATCCGGGTGCAGACCAGCTGCATCGAGGTGATGTCGCTGACAGCATGTGCGAGAGCTTGTCCTGGATCAGCTGGAACCGGGCCAACGGCCGGCCGAACTGCTCCCGCCGCAGCGAATACGTCAGCGCCGCCTCGTACGCGGCGATCGCATGACCGAGCGCCTCCCAGGCGACGGTCTGCCGGGACTTGGCCAGCACGATAGTTGGTGTCGTCCCAGCTGTTCGCCTTCGCCAACCGCGCACCGACCGGCACCCGAACCCCGTCGAGCCGGATCTGCGCCTGCCAGACCCCGCGGTTCGCGGCCTTCCCGACGATCTTCCGGGCGTGATACCCGGGGACCGGATGCTCGGCGCCGTCCGGGTGCTCGACCACGAACGCACCGACGTTGCCGTCGTCATCCCGGGCCCAGACCACCACGATGCCGGCGACCGTGCCGTTGCCGATCCACCGCTTCTCGCCCGTCCAGGACCCACTCGTCGCCGTCCCGCCGGGCCCTGGTCTCCAGCGCGACGACGTCGGAGCCGTGCTTGGGCTCGGTCAGCGCGAACGCACCGAGGACCTCGCACGCCGCCATCCGCGGCAGGTACTGCGCCCGCTGCTCCGGCGACCCGAGCATGCCGATGGTCGTCATCGCCAGGCCGGAATGCACCGCGTTCAGGGTGGCGATGCTGCCGTCCCCTCTTGCGAGCTCGGCGGCGATCATCCCCTCGGCCAGGTACGACAGCCCGGGGCAGCCATCACCGACGAGCGATCCGCCGGCGATGCCCAGCTCGCCGTAGCCCTTGACGAGCTCGACCGGGAAACGGGCCGCCTCCCAGTAGTCGGCGGCGATCGGCGAGACCTCGGTGTCCACCCAGGTCCGTACCCGGTCCCGGATGGCCCGCTCGTCATCGGACAGCAATTCATCGAGGCTGTAGAAATCGGTGGCCCTGGACAACGCCAGATCGTCGCCGATCGGAAACTCGACTTCGGTGAATTCGACATCTGTTGCAGCGGTGACGGACTCGAATAGTGGTCGTCATGGCGATTCATCCCTGGATCCTGTTGTTGTGGCCGGCCCATTCGGCGGTGCGCAGCAGGTCTTTGCGGACCTTGCCGGTCGACGTGCGGGGTAGTTCGACGACGAAGTCGACCGATTTCGGGGCCTTGAACTTCGCGATGTGTTCCTTCACGTGCAGGATCAGGTCGTCCTGGCAGACGTTCTGGCCGGCGGCCAGCACCACGAACGCCTTGGGCCGTTCGCCCCAGCGCTCGTCCGGGATGGCGATGACGGCGACGTCGGCGACCGCGGGATGCGACGCCAGAGCGTGCTCGACCTCGACGGTGGAGATGTTCTCGCCGCCGGAGATGACGATGTCCTTGGCCCGATCCAGCAACTGGATGTAGCCGTCGGGGTAGCGCACCCCGAGGTCGCCGGAATGGAACCAGCCACCCTTGAATGCCTCTGCGGTCGCCGCCGGGTCGCGGAAGTACTCCTTCATCACGGTGTTGCCGCGCATCACGATCTCGCCCATCGTCACCCCGTCGGCCGGGACGTCCACCAGTTCGTCGGAATGCCCATAGGTGGCAACGACTCTCGCGTCATCGGCGGTGATCATGCCGACACCCTGCCGGGACATCAGCTTCGACCGCTCGGCGGCGGACAGCCCGCGTCCAGGAGTCCTGCGGCTCGCACACGGTGTAGGGCCCGTAGGTCTCGGTCAGCCCGTAGACGTGGACGACCTTGACGTTGAGATCGGCGAACGCGTTGATGATCGACGGGCTCGGCGGGGCGCCCGCGGTGGTGACGGTCAGCGCCTGCCGCAGCGGGTGCGAGAGCGTCGAGTCCTTCATCATCGACAGCACGGTCGGCGCGCCGGCCATATGGGTGACTCCGGCGTGGTCGATCAGCCGCCAGATGTCGTCGGCCTGGACGGCCCGCAGGCACACGTGGGTGCCGGCGACGGCGGTCAGCGCCCAAGTGGTGCACCAGCCGTTGCAGTGGAACATCGGCAGCGTCCACAGGTAGCTGGAGCCGTCGACGAAGCCCTGATGGATCACCTCGCCGAGCGAGTTCAGGTAGGCGCCGCGGTGGGTGTAGACGACGCCCTTCGGCTTGCCGGTGGTGCCAGAGGTGTAGTTGAGGCTGATCGGCGTCGCCCTCGTCGGCAACGACGAACGGGATCGGGACGTCGCTGCCGGCGGCCAGCAGATCGTGATAACCGGTGGTGAAGGCCAGCTCGACGCCGACCCCGACCTCGTTCGGCAGGGTGAAGATCTCCCGCAGAGTGGTGACGGCAGCGAGCTTCTCGCGGGCAGGCTCCACCAGCGGAGCGTCGGCGAGCAGGAACTCGGCGCCGGAATGCTCGACGATCTGGGCGATTTCCTCCGGCGACAGCCGGGTGTTCATGGTGACCAGGACACCGCCGGCCAGTGGCACAGCGAAGTGACCGATCAGCACCTCGGCGCAGTTCGGGGCGAGGTAGGCGACCCGGTCACCCTTCTGCAAGCCGCGGGCCCGCAGGGCATTGGCCAGCCGGTTGACCTCGGCGGCCATGGCCGCGTAGGTGAACGTCCTTGGCCCGTCGATGATCGCCGTCCGGTCCGGGTGTACCGAGGCGGCGCGCTGGAGAAAGCGCAGCGGGGTGAGTGGGTTTTCCATTGGTGTGTGTCTCCCGGTTCTCCGGCGCCGTCGTTGGCGCCGTGAGATCAGAACACCGCAGATGCCGCCGAACTGGAATACCTGCCGGCCGGCTCCCACCTTCCGGATGCATCCATTCCCTCCTTTAGGACTGACGCACGTCGCACGTGACTCGCCATCCAAGATATGCGAGTTGTTCACCGCGCAAGATCTGGCGACCGGCCATCCGATGCGATAGACCTCTCAGGGACGCGTCAACCTAGGAGGATCCTGTGCGGCTTCTCGAGCATCGCAGTCATCGAATTGCGACCATCGCCTCCATCGCCGTGCTTTCTCTCATCGCCGGCACCGTGACCATCCCGGCAGCTGCAGCTTCGCCGCCTTCCCCGCTCCTATCAAGCAGCTCCGGCCGCGGCGGCCACGACGACGCCGCCGACCCGGTGCTGATGTTCGCCGCCGACGGGATGCGGCAGGACATCATCGAGCGCTATGCCAAGGAGCGCAACGGAGTTCCCGGCTTCGCGGAGATCCTGCGGAAGGGCGCGTCCGCCCGGGACGGCGGCATGCTCACCCAGGCACCGCCGAACACCGGCGCGGGCTGGTACACGATGGCCACCGGCGCCTGGCCCGGGGTGCACGGGTCGACGAACAACACCTTCTTCATCGACAATCAGCCCCTGGGCAACTCAACGGCGGCCTTCGGACCCGGAGTGCTGCAGGCCGAGACGATCGCCCAGTCCGCCGAGCGCGGCGGCAAGAAGGTCATTCAACTGGAGTGGGCAGGTGGCCGAAACGGCGCGATCAGTGGCCCTACGGTCGACTTCCGGTCGTTCCTGTCCGGCCGCGGCGTCACCACCAACTTCGTCTCGGAGTCCGATCGTGAGCCGCTGATCACCTCGTTCGGGCTGCAGTACGACCACCCCGACGGCTTCGCCGGCCAGGCTCCCTTCCCGCAGGCGGCCCCGACCCCGGCGACCGGCTGGACCGGAGCACCGCGCTCCTACTCCCCGGCCCTGGAGATCCGGATGCGGGTGCTGGACTTCGGCGTCGACAAATACGGCCTGGATGCCTACATCTACGACAGTAGCAACGACAACCGGCGCAGCTACGACCGGGTGTTGTTCGCGCGCAACAAGAATGCCGCCGAACCGGTGGCGAATCTGCGAAAGGGTCAGCTGGCCGACGTCAAGGTAAAGATCAGCGGCGGCGCGCTGGACGGCAGGACCGCGGGCATGCTGGTCAAGGTCGAATCGCTCAACGCAGATGCCTCACAGGTCCGGCTGTTTCACACCTCGGTCAGCCGGGCGAATGCGACCTGGCCGACCTGGCCCGGCGAGCCCGGCTTCACCGGAGACTTCGAGGAGTACGTGGCGCAGACGTTCCCGACGTCAACGGCCGGCGACTTCGCTGTCATCGAGGCCGGTGTGGTCAGCGAGGAGACCTACGTCGAGCAGGCCCTGTACTGGGAGAAGGCGCACCAGCCGCTGCTCGGGTACCTGATCAACAAGTACCACCCGGATCTGGCGCTCGTCGGCTACCCGGCGACAGACGAGATCCAGCACCAGTTCCTCGGCCTGGTGTCCCCGACACTGGCCGGCGGTAAAGCCAACCCCGCCTACGACGACATCACGCTGGACGGCAAGAAGGACGGCCGGGTCAAGCAGCGGGAAGCCTTCGTCCGGCGAGCCTATGAGGGCGCTGACCAGACGATGCGCATTGCCCAGGAACTTCTTGGCCCTAAGGTCACCACCTTCGTCGGCTCCGATCATGGCTTCGCTCCACAATTCCTGGCCATCGACGCGAGCAAAGTACTGGTCGACCTGGGGCTGCTGTCGAAACCGCAGACCTCGAACTGCCGGCCGGCCGTCGGTGAAGTGATCGGCAAAGCCAAGGCCTGCTGGGCCGGCGGTGCCGTGCAGATCTACCTGAACGTCAAGGGACGCAACCCCGTCGTTGTCGGCCAGGAGCAAATTGAGCCCACCGACGTGCCGGCCCTGGTCGCCACCATAAAGGCGGCCTTCCTGGCCCTGGCGGACCCCAACGACTGGACCCGGGACGGCAACCCGGAGGGTTGGAAGGTGATTGACCGGGCCTACACCCAAGCGGAGGCGCGATACATCCCGAACGGCCCGAATTCCACCACCGACATGGCCCATCCCACCCGTACCGGCGATCTGGTGGTCTTCGCCTACCCGCCGTACCAGTTCGATGCGGCAACGCCCGGCACGCTGATCGCCAAATCGGAGTTCTTCGGCCAGCACGGCTATGTGCCGGACGTCCAGGACCTGAAGAACAACATCAACATGCGGGCCACCTTCCTGGCCGGCGGGGACCGGATCGCCCGGGGACGAGTCCAGGTCCGTTCGATCGACATCGCACCGACCGTCGCGTACCTGCTGGGGGTGCCGGAGCCGCAACAGTCCCAGGGCAAGGTGCTGCTGACGATTTTCCGGGACAGCACCCGGGTAAAACCGCTGACCATCATCGGACTCAACGACTTCCACGGCCAGCTTGACCCGACAACAACCCTCGTCGACGGCCTGAGCGTCCCGGTCGGTGGCGCCGGCCAGCTCGCGACCATGTTCGACGAGGACGCGAAGAACCTGCCCGGCCCGGCGCTGCTGCTGGCCGGCGGGGACAACGTCGGCGCGTCACCGCCGAACTCGGCGCTGTTGGAGGATGCCCCGACCATCGACGTGGAGAACGCCTGGGGGCTCGACGCCACGTCCTACGGCAATCACGAGTTCGACTACGGCGTCACCCGTTTACAGACGCAGCAGAAGCAGGCCAAATTCCCGTTCCTGGCCGCGAACATCGTCGAGGAGGCCACCGGCAAGGCACCGGACTGGGTCACCCCTTCCAAGGTCTTCCGGGTGAACGGTGTCAAGGTGGGCGTCATCGGCGCGGCGCTGGAGACCACACCGGAACTGGTGGCCGCCGGGAATACCGTCGGACTGAAATTCCTGCCGGCAGCCGAACGTATCGCGGCAGAGTCGAAGCGGCTCAAGGACAACGGCATCGACGTGCAGATCGTGGTGATCCATGAGGGCACGGCCGTAGGACAGAACGCCATCGACGGCGCGACCGGCCCCAACGCGGCAGTCAAGTGGGAAGGACCGATTGTCAACATCGCGAAAGCCCTTGGCAGCACCACTGTCGACGCCATCGTGGCCGGCCACACCCACCGGGTGTCCAACCTGATGGTCGGCGACATCCTGGTCACCGAGGGCATCAACGCCGGCGCCAGTTACTCGGTGCTGCAGTTGATGGTGGAGCGCGGTGACGTCACCTGGGCAGGCGGGGCCACCCGGATCGCAAAGGACCTCGGGGTCACTCCACGGCCGGACGTGCAGGCCGTTGTCGATCAGGCGAATGCCGAGACCGCGGTGCTGCGCAACAAGGTCATCGGAACCCAAACCGTCGACATCAGAAGGGATCTGACAAGGCTGAGTGAATCCCAGATGGGTGATTTCGTCGCCGACGCAATGCGGGACAAGTACCCCGGTGTTGAGGCGGCGATCACCAATTCGGGCGGGCTGCGTCAGGACCTGCTTCTGACGCCACCATCGGCCGGTGAGCTACCCGGTGAGATCACCTGGGGCGAGGCATTTGCGGTGCTGCCGTTCGGCAACCGAACGGTCATCCTGACCCTCACCGGCGCCCAACTGGAGGCGGCCCTGCTCAATGGTGTCAGCCCGGTCTGCGACCCGATCGTCAACACCGGCCGGTTCCCGCAGGTCTCCGGGCTCAAGATTGACTTCCACTGCACCGGCTCCACCCCGGTGGTCGATGACATCTGGAAGGCACCCGACGGTCCGACCGGGACGCTCACCCCGGTCGGCCCCGCGGACACCGTACGGTTCGTCACCAACGACTTCATGTTCACCGGTGGCGACGGTTATACGGCCTTTGCCGCCGGCACGAACGTGCTGCAACCGGGGGACGCGCTGCTTGACGTCCTCGTCGACCACATCAGCAAGAATTCGCCGGTCGCGCCGGAATTCTTGACGGCGACCTGCCAGGCCAACTGCCGCGTCACCCGGGTGGGGCCGTGATTCACGCCCCCTGCCGGAGGGCGGTGATGGGCTCGATCCCGGCCGCCTTCAGGGCCGGGTAGGCACCGGCCAGCAGCCCGATGCCGGCGCCGAGCAGCGGCGCGGCCAGCGCCAGGGTGCTGTCCAACACCGGGGTCCACGTCCTGAGCAACGACACGACCAGCACTGCAAGGATTCCCAGCGCTGCCCCGACGAGACCGCCGATCAGGCCGATCATCCCGCTCTCGGTGAGAAACTGGCCGGCGATCTGTCGCTTGCGGGCACCGAGGGCGCGCCGCAGACCGATCTCACCGGTCCGCTCCAGCACCGACAGCAGCGTGACGTTCGCGATGCCGAGTCCGCCGACGACCAGCGCCAACACCCCGAACGCCAGGAACAACGCGCTGACGTCGGACTGCACGGCCGCGCCGAGACGCCCTGGCAGCGGCGGGGTGTCGACCCGTACGGAGTCGGGATTGTTGGGTTCGACCGCCATCGCCGCCTGACCACCGACCTGCTGCGCGGCACCGAGTGCGGTGCGGATGTCCAGCTCGTCCGGCGCGGCAAGGGCGAACAGCTGATGGGCCGTTCCGTTCGGGATGATCACCGCGTCGAGCAGGTCGGAGCGGCGCTGCACCTGATCAATGATGCCGATGACGGTGAAGGCCTGGCCACCGATGAAGATCGTCGGCCTGGCGTCCACCCGGTTGATCGCCAGTTGCGCCGCGGCCCTTGACCCCAGCACCACCACCCGATCCGCGCGCCCGTCGTGGCCGGCGTCGAAGAACCGGCCGGTGGCCAGCTCGCCGAGTTCGGTGTCCAGCAATCCGGCGGAAGCGGCGACCACCGGTATCTCCCGGGGCTTGGTGGCCGTTGGGTCGAGGAGTTGCACGCCGGTCACCGCGTCGTCGCCCAGGTCGAGCTCGCTGTAGGTGCCGGCCGCCGCGACGCCGGCCAGTCGGCGCACCCGGTCGGCGGCGTCGAACGGCAGGGCGGGCGCGGACCCGTCGTCCTGTGCGGCGCCCGGTGCGTCCGGGACCGCGGTGACGACGACCCGGGTGGCGCTGACGGCGTCGAACCGGTCGGTGATCTGCCCGGCGGCAGTCTGGCCAAGACCGAGGGTCGCGACCAGTGCGGCGATCCCGACCACGGTGCCGACCATGGTGAGCAGCAGCCGGGCCGGCCGGGATCCGATGCCAAGCATCGCCTCGTCCGCCACGTCCAGGACCGAACTCCTCATGTCGCGCTCAGCATTCCGTCGGTGATCCGGACCCGCCGCCCAGCGCGGCGGCTGATGTCCTCGTCATGGGTGATGACGGCCAAGGTCATTCCGTCGGCATGCAGCTCGTCGAACAGCTCCATCACCCCGATTGCGTTGGCCTGATCGAGGTTTCCGGTCGGCTCGTCGGCCAGCAGCAGCGACGGTGACCCGGCCAGCGCCCTGGCGATCGCCACCCGCTGTCGTTCACCGCCGGACAGCACCGGTGGCAGAAAGTCCATCCGGCCGGTCAGCCCCACCTGGTCAAGCGTCGCCGCGGCGCGGTCCCGACGCTCCCGGCGCGGGACACCCTGATAGAGCATCGACAGCATGACGTTGTCCAGCACCGTCCGCCGCGGCATCAGGTGAAAGGCCTGGAACACGAAGCCGATCCGGCCGGCCCGGAGTGCACAGCGCCGGGACTCGGTCAGCCCGGCGACGTCCACCCCGTCCAGCAGATACGTTCCGGCGGTCGGCCGGTCGAGCAACCCCAGCAGGTGCAACAGGGTGGATTTCCCGGAGCCCGACGGCCCGATGATCGAGAGGTACTCCCCCGGTTCTATCAGCAGTTCGACACTCGAAATCGCTTGTACGGGTGGGGTTCCGGGGAATTCACGGCTGATTCCGGCCAATTCGACCACCGGCGTCATCGGCCCACCACCACCAGTGACGTCGCGTCCAGCGTGTCGACTGATTCGGCGACGGGCGCACCGCCGGCGTCGGCCGGGTGCACCTCGACCTGACCGCCGGCGGTCAGACCCGTTGTCACCCGTTGAAAACGGGTCGCACCTTCGGTGCCGAGCACCTCGACCTGGCTGTTTCCGTCGGCGTCGGAGAACAGCGCGGCCAACGGCACCGACAACACCTCGCCCTGGGTGCTGGCCACCTCGATGATCACCTTGATGTTGGCGCCGCGCAGCGCGGTGGCCTGCTCGGTCGCCAGCTGGCCCGGGTCGAGGATGACCTCCCGCCTGGTCGCGTCGGCCGCGTCCGATGTGGGCGGCGCGGTGGCCACACTGCTGACGGTGGCCGGGACGGCACCGACGCCGGGCACGGTCAGTTGCGCCGGCATCCCGGCGGTCAGCAGTGCGGCCTCGTCCTCGGACACCGTCACCTTGACCTGCAGGGTGGCCCCGGAGACCTGCAGCAACGGGCCGCCGAGCACCTCGCCGATCTTGATCAGCACCTCGTCGACCCGCCTGGGCAGGCTGGTCAGGTACACCAGCTCACCGTTCGGTAGCGGCGTTGCGACTGCGGCTTCGGCGTCGGACCGGGCGGCCTGGGCCGCCGCGAGTTCCTGGGCGGCCGCTTCCAGCGCTGATTCCTGTTGGCTGGTGTCAGGTGTCGCGTTCGTCTCGGCCCGCTGCGCCTTGGCGATCTCGAGCTGGTCCGCCGCCGCCTGCACGGCGGCGGGATCGGCGGGGGTCACGGCTTTGGCCTGGGTCAGCGCGGCGGCGGCGGCGTTCACGGCGGCGTCCGCCGCCAGTTCCGCCGACCGCGTGGGCCCCTTGGCCGCCGCGTCCAGCGCCGCATTCGCGTCGTCCACCTGCTTCTCGGCCGCGGCCTCCCGCTGCTTGGCCGCATCGAGCGTCGCGATGGCCTCCGGCGCCGCGGCGGGCGCCGGGTAGCCGGCCGCCGCGTAGAGGGCAGCGACCGCGGTCGCCACCTCCCCGTCGTAGACCCCGTCGGCCTCACCGGGGCTGTAGCCGAGCCTGGCCAACGCCTCCTGCAATTGCTGGACGTCCGGTCCGCTGCTGCCCGGCACCAGCGTTCGATAGCTGGGTAACCCGCCGCCCAGAACGATCACCGGCCGGCCGCTGACCTCCGCGAGCACCATGCCCTCGGTGACCTGGACGCCGGCCTCCGGCACCCGGCCGGTCAGTACCTGGGTGCCGGAACCGGCGGGAATGCTGACCTGGATCGGGTCGGAGTAGTTGACGTCGCCGCGGGTGACCACCTGGGAGTGCAGGACACTCCGCGTCACCGGCACCGAGATCGGTCCGGCCGGCGGCGGCGCGGCTCTGGCCGCCGACTCTGCCGGGGACAGCACGAAGGACGCGGCGATGAACCCGCCGACCCCGGCGACCACCGCACACGCCGCGGTGATGGCGATCAACCGACGTGGCGAGACCATCAGTTGCCGCCGCTCGTGGCGTCCCGATACCGCTCCAGTTCTGCCTTGTGCTCGGTGACGAATTGCTGTTCCAGTTCCGTCCGGACCTGTTCGTAGGCCGACTGGTAGTTCACTCGGCAGCCGAGATCGGTGACTGCTACAGCGATTTCCGCCGCCCGTAGCTCGGCCACCTTGGCCGGGTCCAACTCCTTGTCCTGGTCGGCTTTCTCGACTGTCACCGACCCGCCGCCGCCCTCGGTTGGCGTGAAATCCCAGCCGTTGAGCGCGGCCCACTGCGACATGATGGAGTTGCGGGCGTCCTCGACCTTGCTGAAGCCCGGATGACCGGCGTCGGCCATGCAGTCGGACCAGCCGGTGACCAGCGGAACCATCCGCGGATCGTCTTCCACCGCCGACTGCAGCTTGCTCAGCGCCTCGAACAACGGCGAGAATTCCTGCATGTCAACGGGTTCCGGTTCGCCATAGACCTGCGCGGAGGCCTGCTGGAAACAGCCGGGCGATGCGGCAGCACCGTCGGTCGGCGGCGGACTACTGGCGCCATCCGCCGGTCCGGGACCGGTGCCGGCAACGGGTGCTGCCGCCACCACCTGGCCGCCGGGCCCGGTCGCCAGCATGCCGCCGCCGGATCCGAACAGCGCCTCATGGTAGGCAGCAAGCTCCGCCTCACTCATCGCGTCGGTGATCGCCGTATTCGGATCGGCCGAGGAGTCGGGGCCGATCGCATCGATGGTGGTGATGCCGTAGCCGTAGGTGGCGGCCCAGTCCGGGTCGCCCTCGACCACCGGCTGCTGGTCAGGAACGTCCGGCACATAGGGCAGGTACTCGAAGCCGGCCGCCTTCATGCAGGCGACCACCAATTCCTGCACCTGCTGTTGCTGCTCGGTGTCGCCGCCCGAGCCGCTGGACATCGCCATCCCGCCAGCCCCGCCGCCGCCCAGGTCCCCGCCGCCGCCGAGATACTCAGCCAGCGGGCTGGTGCCGCTGGTGGTCGCCCCACCCGCCGGTTCCGAGCCGCCACAGGCCGCCGTCGTCATGAGCACCACACCGAGCGCAACCCCGGCCGTCATTCGCTTCATCGCGTTCCCTTCGCTGTTGGAATGTCACTGCTGGAGTGGAAAGAGACAGTTGTAGGACCCGACCGGTTCGTTGCGGGTTCTGCTCGTCCTAACCCGGCCCTAACCTGACAGCGAGCACGCTGGGCTCTCGACAAGGGACGGAGGAGACGTGCGGTTGCTGATCGTGGAGGACGAGGCCGACCTCGCGCAGACGCTCGCCGACGGTCTGCGTCATGAGGGATTCGGCGTTGACGTCACGGGTGACGGTGCCAGCGCCCTGGCGTTGCTGGGCACGATCGACGTCGATGTGGTGGTACTCGACCGAGATCTGCCGGTGCTGCACGGCGACGCCGTCTGCCGAGCGCTCGTCGCGGCCGGGCATCCCGCTCGCATCCTGATGCTCACCGCAGCCGGCACCCTGTCGGACCGGGTGGCCGGACTGGACCTCGGCGCCGACGATTACCTGGCCAAGCCGTTTGCCTACATCGAGTTGCTGGCCCGGATCCGGGCGCTGGGCCGGCGGGGTGGGACCGGCGGGCGTGGGCAGATCCTGGAGTGCCAGGGTGTTCGGCTCGACCCGGAACGGCGGATCGCGGAACGTGACGGCCGGCCGATCCGGCTGACGCCGAAGGAAATGGGCGTGCTGGAGGTCTTGCTGCAGGCCGACGGCGGCGTCGTGACCCCGTCCGAACTGCTGGACGCCGTCTGGGAGGACCCGTTCGATCGATCCAGGAGTGTGGTCAAGGTGGTGGTGTTCGCCCTGCGTCGCAAGCTCGGTCTGCCGCCGGTGATCCACACGGATGCCGGCCTCGGCTACCGCATCGGTCTGCACCGGATCGGTCCAGAAAGAATCGACGCAGATCAGTGAACGATCAACGAAAGTCCAGTATCCGGTGGAGTTTTCGCACCCGGTTGGCGGTGATCATCGCCGCCACGTTCATCGCGGCCGGGGTCTGCCTGCTGACCGTGCAGTACCTGCTCGTCTCCCAACTCTTCGACCAGGCCGTCTCCACCAGCGCGACCCGGGTCGAGCAGGGCATCGCCTGCACGGCGGCCGTGCCCCCTCCCGACGCCGTTGTCGTCGGAGCCGGTGCCGATGTCGTCGGAGCCGGCGGCGCCGGAACGGTGACGTCGTGCGTCCTGCAGAATCCCGCCGGCAACGCCGCACCGCTGGGCGCGACGACCGACATCCGGCTCGCGGTTCCGGCAACGGCCGCCGATGCGGCCGTCGCCGCACCAGAGGAGGCGGCCGGGGTTGCCGGCACGGTCGGCATCTGGTTCGAGGCGCAGTCGTCCTCGCTGGTCGACGACGTGCTGACCAGGCTGCTGGTGTTCTCCGGTGTCGTCCTGGTGGTGTTCGCGGTGGTAGCCGCCGGTATCGCGTGGTGGCTGGCCCGTCGCTCGTTGAAGCGGATCGGCGAGGTGACCGCGATGGCCAAGGACGTCTCGACGACCGACCTGCACCGCCGCCTCGACCTGCCCGGACCACAGGATGAGATCAAGGAACTGGCGGACACCATCGACGCCATGCTGGACCGGTTGGAATCGGCGTTCGCCGCGCAGGACCGGTTCGTGGCCAACGCCTCCCATGAACTCCGCACTCCGCTGACCACGTCGAGAACGGCGCTGGAGATCCCGCTGGCGCAGGGCCGGGTCCCCGCCGAACTGGAACCGGCGATGCGCACCGCACTCAAGGCCGGCGAGCACTCCGACCGGCTGATCGCCTCCCTGCTGACGCTGTCCAGGGGGCAGGGCATCGCCCTGCCCGAGACCGGCGACCTCGCAGCGATCGTCGACGACGTCACCACTTCACTGACCGAACGGATCGCGGCGGCGGGCTTGACGATCGAGCGAACCACCGAGCCGACAACGGTTCTCGCGGATCTGACGATGGTCACCCAGGCGGTGACCAACCTGCTGGACAACGCCATCCGACACAACATCCCCGGTGGCCGGATCTGGGTCGGCGTCCAGCACGACGGCAGCGACGCGGTTCTCACGGTGCAGAACACCGGACCGGTCGTCGATCCGGACACCGTTGACCTGCTGTGCGAGCCGTTCTACCGCAGCGACGCCAGCCGGACGAGCGTCGCCCGCCTCGGCGCCGGCACCGGTGTTGGCCTCGGCCTTTCCATCGTCTCCTCGATCAATCAAGCCCATGCCGGACGGCTGGAGATCTCCGCCCGCGTGGGCGGCGGCATCCGCGTGCAGTGGCGACTACCTCGGCAGGCTATCCAGCCAACAGGATCCTGATCGTCTCGGCCGCGGTGCGCATGGCCGGGAGAAAGGACGTCAGCCGCTCAGGATCACACCGGAAGGCCGGCGCGGCAACGGATATCGCCGCGCGTAGCCGGCCGCCGTTGTCGATGATCGGCATGCCGACGGCCAGGATGCCGGTCTCGTGCTCCTCGTTGGCGATCGCGTAGCCGCGTGACCGGACGGTGGCGATCTCCGTCCGGAACTCGGCGCGATCGGTGATGGTGTTCGGTCCGAGCCGGTCCAGGCTGATCGTCTCGACGAGCCGTTCCGACTGCTCCTGCGGCGCGAAGGCCAGCAGCACCTTGCCCATCGCGGTGCAGTGCAACGGCCCATGACGTCCCCGTTCCCCGATGACGCCGACCTGCTGCGGACCGGGAACGTAGTGCACGTACAACTGATGGTCGCCGTCCAGCACGGACATCAGCACCGCCTCCTGGGTCTGCTGGGCCAGCCATTCCATTTGCGGCAGCACGGTTCCGGCGAACCCCCGCGCACCGGCCACCTGTTGACCGAGAGCGAAGACCCGCAGACCCAGGTTGTACCGCCGATCGGTGTCCGACATCGAGGCGAACCCGCCGCGGATCAGGCTGGCCAGCAGACGGTGCGTGGTGCTCAGCGGAAATCCGGACCGGGTGGCCAGGTCCGAGAGGGCGGCGCCGTGCGGATATTCACCGAGCAGGTCGAGCAGCGACAACGCCTTCGCCACCATGTCCGTCGAGCCCCGCGGCGCACCCGCCGTGCCATCCGGCGCCACTTCACCTGCCGCCACCGCCATGTAAACAGCCCTCCGTCTGTCGCTTCGCGCTTTCCGCGATATGGAAGCTACCACTACTTTGCGGAAAACTCTTGACTCCTCCACAGAGTCCGGTCACACTTCTTCCATACCGCAGAAGTACCTTCCACCATCTGGAAGTTGCCAGAGCGAGATAATCCATCACAGCCGATGAGAATCGGCGGAGCCCGAGGACGTGCCCATGCCCAATGACCTGTCGCCGGTGAACCAGTCGCCGGACAGCACGCTTGCCGCGTCGCAGGCGGAGATCCTGGATCGCGGATTCCTGGCCAGCAAGCGCTGGACCAAGTTGATCCCGATCGCGTTCGTCACCTACTCGCTGGCCTACCTGGACCGGTCGAACTTCTCGATCGCAGTGGCCGGCGGGATGAAGTCCGATCTGGCCCTGAGCGCCTCGTTGTCCGCCCTGGTCGGCGCCAGCTTCTTCCTCGGCTACTTCTTCTTCCAGATCCCCGGCGCCATCTACGCCGAGCGCAAAAGCGCTGTGCGGCTGGTCTTCTGGTCGCTGATCGCCTGGGGCGCACTGGCCTCCCTGCAGGGTCTGCTGACCTCGTCGACGGCCCTGATCGTCGTCCGGTTCGGGGTCGGCGTCGTCGAGGCCGCGGTGCTGCCGGCCATGGTCATCCTGTTGGCGAACTGGTTCACCAGCAAGGAACGCGGGCGGGCGAACACCTACCTGATCCTGGGCAACCCGATCACCGTCATGTGGCTGTCCGCGGTCTCCGGTTACCTGATCGAGCTGACCAGCTGGCGCGGCATGTTCATCATCGAGGGCATTCCGGCGATCGCCTGGGCCTTCGTCTTCCGGTACATCATGCGGGACAAGCCCCGCGACGCGAAGTGGCTGGACGCCCGCGAGGCGGAGGCCGTCGAGGCCGCGATCGCCGCCGAACAGGCGAAGATCAAGCCCGCCGGCGGCTACCTGAAGGCCCTCACCTCCCGCAACGTGGTGCTGCTGTCGTTCCAGTACTTCCTGTGGAGCCTGGGCATCTACGGTTTCGTCTTCTGGCTGCCGTCCATCGTGTCCGCCGGTTCGAAGTCCGGCATCGGTCTCACCGGCCTGATCTCCGCCATCCCGTACGGCTTCGCCGCCATCCTGATGCTGATCAACTCCCGGGCGTCGGACAAGGCCGGCAACCGGGCCAACTTCGTCTGGCCGTGGCTGGCGCTCGGCGCCGTCGCGTTCTACGGCTCCTACCTGATCGGCCCCGACCATTTCTGGTGGTCGTTCCTGCTGCTGGCCATCGCCGGCGCCGCCATGTACGCCCCGTACGGACCGTACTTCGCCTACATCCCGGAGTTCCTGCCCCGGCAGACCGCCGCGGCCTCCATCGCCCTGATCAACTCCTTCGGCGCGCTCGGCGGCTTCGCCGGCGCCTACCTGATCGGCTGGCTGAACGACAGCACCGGATCCACCGACGCCTCGTTCCTGCTGATGGCGGCGTGCCTCGGGCTGTCCGCGGCGATCATGCCGCGTGGTTGCCCGGATCAACCGCACCCGCGTCCGTCGCCGCCCCGGTCGGTCTCTGATGTTGCTCGCCCGGATCCGCGTCACCGGCGGCCCGCACCGCGGCGCCGACACCTACGCCAGGGTCGTCCGGTCCGCGGACGGCACCGTCGACTACCAACCCGATGCCGGACCCCTTCGAGCCCGGCCCGGCCCCGACAGTGTCCGGGCCGGTGTCCGGTGGCGACGCCGAACTGCTGGCTCCGTGCCGGCCCCGGGTCGTCATCGGGATGGCGCACAACACCGGATCGGCCGACAGACTGCTTGCCCCGCAGGCCTTTCACAAGTCTCCGCATTCGGTCATCGGGCCCGGTCAGCACATCGAACTGGAACCGGACCAGGTCGCCGTCGACGGTGAGGCCGAACTGGCCGTCGTGATCGGCAGCCGATCGCGGAACCTGACCGGCGACAACGCCCTGGCCGCGGTCTACGGCTACACCTGCGCCAACGACGTCACCGACCGGGCTGCGCAGGGCTCGGACAGCCTGTGGACCGAGGCCAAGAGCCGGGACACGTTCACCCCGCTCGGCCCGTGGATCCGCACCGACCTCGACCCGGCAGACCTGCCGGTCCAGCTCGGCGACGATCAGCAGTCCGGGCACGCCGGCCAGCACGAGGGGTCTGGCCCGCGGCGTCATCGACGTGCTGGTCTACCTGAGTTCGATCATGACCCTGCACCCCGGAGACGTGGTGCTCACCGGCGCCCCCGGACGCAGCCTGCGGCTCACCCCGGGCGGCACCAGCCGGGTCGGCATCCCGGGCATCGGCGACCTCGATCAACCCCATCGGAAAGGCAACCCAGCGATGACCAGCGCACGCCCTGCACCCGAGGTCCTCACCTTCGGCGAGGCCATGGCGATGTTCGTCGCCGACACCCCCGGTTCCCTCGACGAGGTCGAGCACTACACCCGCTCGCTGGCCGGCGCCGAGACCAATGTCGCCACCGGCCTGGCCCGGCTCGGGCACAGCACCGGGTGGATCGGCCGGGTCGGTGACGACCCGTTCGGCAGGTTCATCCACACCGCGCTGTCCAGCACCGGCATCGACACCGCTCATGTCAGCATCGACCCGCGATGCGCCCACCGGCTTCCAGATCAAGTCGCACGCCGGCGGCGGCGATCCGGAGGTCGTCTACTTCCGGAAGAACTCGGCCGGCTCCCGGCTCGCTGGGATCCGGCACTGGAGGGCTACATCGGCGCCACCCGGCACCTGCACGTCACCGGCATCCCGCTCGCGTTGTCGCCGTCAACCCGGGAGTTCGCCTTCCGGGCCGTGCAGGTCGCCAGGACCATGGCGTCACGGTGTCGTTCGACACCAATCTGCGGCCCGTGCTCTGGGCGTCCACCAGGGAAATGATCGACGTCACCCACGAGATGGTCGCCCTCGCCGACATCGTGCTGCCGGGGGCCAGCGAGGGTCAGGTGCTGCTCGGCACCTCGGACCCGCTGGAGATCGGCCACCGGTACCTGGACATGGGCGCGAGCACCGTGATCGTCAAGGACGGCGGGCACGGCGCCACCGTCGTCACCCGGGAGGAAGTGCTGCACCGCAACGTCTTTCCGGTCCAGGTCGTCGACACCGTCGGCGCCGGTGACGGATTCGCCGCCGGCTACATCAGCGGCACCCTGGACCGGCTCACTGCCCGCGGCTGCCTGCGCCGGGCCTCCGCGGTCGGCGCCATGGCCACCACCAGTCCGGGCGATCGGGACGGCCTGCCTCATCGACTCGAGCTGACCACGTTCCTGCGGGACCACTCCAAGCGTGGGCGGCGCACCGGCCGCGGGTTGGCGGTGGCGCGATGACGGGGTCAGACACCACCGCGATGCTGCCGACAACGGCGATGTCCCTGCAGGTGGCCCTGGATCGCATCCCATTGGACCGCGCCGAGGCGATCACCGCGCAGGTGTCGGGCAGTGCGGACTGGATCGAAGTCGGCACCTCACTGATCAAGCGGTACGGCATGCCCGGGGTCGCGCGGATCGTCGCCGCGGCCGGTGGCACTCCGGTGCTTGCCGACCTGAAGACCGCCGACGACGCCCGGACGGAGATCGCGATGGCCGCCGATGCTGGCGCGACATCGGTGACGGTGCTGGGACTTTCCACGCCGGCCACGCTCGACCTGGCCGTGTTGGTCGCCGCCGAGCGCGATATCGAGTTGATGGTCGACCTGATGGCCCTGGACGCGGCGGGACGGGCGCGGGTCGCCGCCGCCCTGCCGCGGTCGGTGGTGCTCGCCGCGCACGTGCCCAAGGACGCGCAGACCGCGGACACCGACGCCACCGCCCTGCTCGGGACCTGGGCCGCCGGTCGGCGACTGGCCCTGGCCGGTGGCCTCGGGGTGCGGGACATTCCCGCCGTGGCGCACTGGGGTGACGTCCGGCTGATCGTCGGCTCCGCCGTCACCGCCGCCGACGATCCGGCAGTCGCTGCCGCCGCATTGCGATCGGCGATCTCCGCCACTCACCCAGCTCACTGAAGGAGTCATCATGACCGACCAACTGACCACCGTTCTCACCGAGATCCAGCGGTGTGGCAGCACATGTCGACCGCGCCCAATTGGCTGCCCTTGCCAAGTCGTTGATGGCGGCCGACCGGATCTTCGTCACCGGTGAGGGCCGTTCCGGCTTCATGGCCAAGGCATTCGCGATGCGGCTGATGCACCTGGGGCTGCCCGTCTTCGTCATCGGGGAGACGACCACACCCGCGATCAAGGGCACCGACACCCTGATCGCCGTCTCCGGATCCGGCACCACCGCCGGCACCGTGCGGGTCGCCGAGCAGGCGACCGCGCTCGGCGCGACGATGTGGGCGGTGACGACCGATCCGGCTTCCCCGCTCGGCACGGTGGCCACCGGTCTGCTGCTCATTCCGGCGGCCACCAAGTACCGCCGCCCTGACGAGGCCCCCACCATCCAGCCGCTGTCCAGCCTGTTCGATCAGGCGACGCACATCGCCCTCGACGTGGTCTGCCTGATCATCGCCGGCGCCCGGGGTGTCGACAACGCCGGCGCTGCCCGGGCGCACGCCAACACCGAATAGCCGCACGGCAGGCCGGTTTCCCGGGCGGGGGTTACCGCGCCTTGGCCGGATACCTGAGCGAGGCGACCCCCAGTAAGGCTGCCCGTTCGTCCTCGGACAACCCGCCCCAGACGCCGTAGGGCTCCCGCACCCGGAGGGCGTGTTCCCGGCACTCCACGATCGCCGGGCAGGCTCGGCAGATCGCCTTCGCCTGCGCGATGCGCTTCTCCCGCGCGGCATTTCGCTCGTCCGGCGGGTGGAAGAAGGCGGCGCTGTCCATGCCTCGGCAGGCTGCCGCCAACTGCCATTCCCACTGATCGAGCTGTCGGGCCGGGAGACGGCTGGTGTCGCCATGGCACTTTCCTCGTCGCTGCGCTCATGCGGTCAGCGTTCGGATGCGCGGTGGCTCAGGTCGCGTCGACTCGATCCGCGGGTACTCCGGGCGCCACATGGCGTCGTGCACCTGCTGGATCAGGTCGTGCAGTTCCACCTGGGCCAGCCCCTCCTCGGCCGCCGCCGTGGCGACGGCGATCGCCACCGCCGCCGAGACGGTCCGCAGATCGGTCATCGGCGGCAGCAGCGCCGCACCCGGCGTGGTGGCGTCCGACATCCGGGCGACCGCGTCGGCCGCCGCGGCGATCATCCGATCGCTGATCCGGGTTGCCTTGGCCACCACCACGCCGAGCCCGAGACCCGGGAAGACCAGAGCGTTGTTGGCCTGCGCGATCTGGTAACGTCCGGTCCTGATAGCACGACCGGCGCGAACGGGCTGCCGGTCGCGGTCAGCACCCGCCCGTCGGTCCAGGCGATCAGGTCCGCCGGCAGCGCCTCCGCCTTGGAGGTCGGGTTCGACAACGGCATGATGATCGGCCGGTCGATGTGCGCGGCCATGTCCTTCACGATCGCCTCGGTGAAAGCACCGGCGTGCGTTGAGGTTCCGATCAGCATCGTCGGGTGTACCCGGCTGACCACCTCGGCCAGGCCGATCCCGCCGGTCACCGCCCGCCCAGTCGGCGACCTCGGACCGCCGCCGGGCGTAGGGCTGCTGGAAGTCCAGCAGGTCGGGTGCGTCGTCGACCATCAGGCCCCTGCTGCCCATCGGGTAGAACCGGTCGGTGGCCTCCTGCGGTGACAGCCCCTCGCGGATCATCTGGTCGCGCATCATGTCCGCGATGCCCAGGCCGGCGGTGCCGGCGCCGTAGATCACCACCCGCTGGTCCCGGATCCGGGAGCCGGCGGCCCGGACCGCGGAGAACGCCGCGGCCAGCACGGTCGCGGCGGTGCCCTGCATGTCGTCGTTGAACGTGCAGACCTGGTCGGCGTACTTGTTCAGGATGCGCCGGGCGTTGGTGGCACCGAAGTCCTCCCAGTGCAGCATCGCGTTCGGGAACAGCTTGCTGACCGCGGTGACGTAGGCGTCGATCAGGTCGTCGTACCGCTGGTCCCGGATCCTGGCATGCCGTGCGCCCAGGTACATGTCGTCATTGAGCAGCTTCAGATTGTCGGTGCCCATGTCCAGCACCACCGGCAGCACCCGGCGCGGATGGATGCCGGCGGCCGCCGTGTAGACGGCGAGCTTGCCGATGGAGATCTCGATGCCGCCGACGCCCTGGTCGCCGATGCCCAGGATGCCCTCGGAGTCGGTGGCCACCAGCAGGTCGACGTCGTCCGGCCCGAGACCGGTGTTCCGCAAGGCGGTTTCGACGTCCTCCGGATGATCGACCGACAGGTAGACACCGCGGGTGCGGCGGAATTCCTGGCTGAACCGCTCGATCGCCAGCCCCACCGTCGGGGTGTAGACCACCGGCAGCATCTCGGAGATGTGCTCGGTGAGCAGCCGGTAGAACAGCACCTCGTTCCGGTCGCGCAGGTTGGCCAGGTACACCCACTTCCGCAGATCGTTGGACTGCTCCAGGTACTGCGCGTAGACCCGGCGGAGCTGGCCCTCCAGGGTGCTGACCCCGGTCGGCAGCAGGCCGGTCAGCCCGAGCGCCTCCCGCTCCGGCGAGGGTGAACGCGGTGCCCCGGTTGATCGTCGGTGACGCCAGCACGGCGCTCCCCCGCACATTGATCCGTGGCCTGCACTCCGTCGGGTGTCGTGCTGCAGCTCGTACGGCGCCTTGCTCATGTCGGCCCTCTCGTCGGTGAAAGTTGGTGACAGTCAGTCCGGTGCTGTTCGGTGCTGTTCGGTCGAACAGGCGGTGCAGGCCGAGGAATCGGCCTGCACCGCCCGTTACCGCTGTCGGTGCGCGTTCGACGGATGCAATCAGTGCGCGGACACCTTCTCCTTGTAGGACTCGACGTCTGCCTTGTGCTCGGCCGCGGAGTGCTCGTCGAGCATGTCGGTGTCGTCGAAGGGATCCTCGCCGGAGAACACCCGGTCGGTCTGGTCGCGGTCGATCTCCTTGACCCAGCCGCCGATGACCAGGGTGGCGACGGCGTTGCCGGAGAAGTTGGTCAGCGCGCGGGCCTCGGACATGAACCGGTCGACCGCGACGATCAGACCGACACCGGGCACCAGGTCGGGGCGGTGCGCCTGCAGCCCGCCACCGAGGGTGGCCAGCCCGGCGCCGGTGACGCCGGCCGCGCCCTTGGAGGCGACGATCATGAAGACCAGCAGGGACAGCTGCTCGGACCAGGACATCGGGGCACCCATGGCGTTGGCGATGAACAGCGACGCCATGGTCAGGTACATCGCGGTGCCGTCCAGGTTGAACGAGTAGCCGGTCGGGACGACGATGCCGACGACCGGCTTGGAGACCCCGAGGTGCTCCATCTTCGCGATCAACCGCGGCAGCGCGGTCTCGGACGAGCTGGTGGCGACGATCAGCAGGTACTCCTGGCGTAGGTAGTACAGCAGCTTGAAGATGCTCAGCCCGGTGGTGACCTTCAGGATGGCGCCGAGGATGACGACGACGAACACGGCGCAGGTGGCGTAGAAGACACCGACCAGCATGCGACAGCGACCCGATCGCGGACCAGCCGGCCGCTGCCGACGACACCGGCGATGGCGCCGAACGCACCGATCGGGGCGAGCCACATGATGCCGCCGAGGATCTTGAAGACCAGCCGTTGCAGCACGGTGACGAAGTTCAGCACCGGCTCACCCTTGGCGCCCATGGCCTGCACCGCGAACCCGACGATCAGGGCGACGAACAGGGCCTGCAGCACCGATCCGACGGTGAGCGCGGAGAACAGCGTGGTCGGGATGATGTCGATGATGAAGTTCCCGGACGACTCCGGTGTCGGTCACGGTGTAGGTCGCGGTCGCCGCGGCGGCCTGCAGTCCGTCACCGGGGTGGATCAGGTTGCCGACCAGCAGCCCGAGACCGAGGGCGAAGGTCGACATCACGATGAAGTAGAGCAGGGCGTACCCGCCGACCTTGCCGACCTGGGAGGCCTTCCGGACCGAGCCGATGCCCAGCACGATGGTGCAGAAGATGATCGGGCCGATCATCATCTTGATCAGGTTGACGAACGCGGTGCCGATCACTGACAGCCCGGCGGCGTCCTTGCCGAAGATCAGGCCGACCGCGGTGCCGGCGACCACCGCCACGATGACCGCGACGTACAGCCAGTGCGTGCTGACCTTCTTGCGCTTCGGTGGTGTCTCCGAAGTCTGAGTGGGATCGGTGGTACTCGGTGGCTTGGTGATGGTCATCGGCGCTCCTGCGGGTGAGGGGGATCTGCTTTGATCGCCCGCTCACCATCTCGGCTATTGAGAGCCGCGTCACGGTTGCGTACATAAGGAAACTCAGTTCTTCTCAACCAGGGCCTCCCACTCGCCGGAATCCGCGGGCGACCCCGACCCGCGGTCGCCGTGCTCCCCGACACTGACGTTCGTGTCCATCTACGACGAACCGAAGATCGATTGCCACAACCACCTGCTGGACCCGGCTCACTTCCCGTACGCCCCTCAGGCCTGGTACCACCCCGTTGCGAACGAGCAGGGCAGCGCCGAGCAGATGACCACCCTGTTCGATGCGTACGGGGCGACGCACGCGCTGATTGTCGGGCCCAACTCCGGGTACGACACCGACAACCGTTGTCTGCTCGACCTTCTCGACAGAGGCGCTGGCCGGTTCAAGGGTGTGGTCGTGGTGGACAACGCCATTGGGCGGGCCGAACTGGAGAAACTGCGCGACGGTGGGGTGGTCGGCACCACCATGCAGGCGTCGCTGCTGGGTGTAGACAGCTTTCGCGATACCGGGCAATTGCTGCAGGACCTTGCCGACCTGGGAATGTTCGCCGACGTCCAGGTCGACACCAATCAGTTGGTGGACATGGCGCCGATCCTGGAACCATCGGGGGTTCGGGTGCTGATCGACCACTGCGGGCGGCCGGACCCGGCCGCCGGGCTGGACCAGCCCGGCTTTGCCAAGCTGCTCGAACTGGGCGCGGGCGGCCGGTACTTCGTCAAGATCTCCGGGCTGGTGAAGTGCTCGACGCAGCGGTACCCGTGGGCGGATTCCTGGCCGTACGTGCAGGCGCTGCTCGAGGCGTTCACCCCCGACCGCTGCATGTGGGGATCGGACTGGCCGTTCCTGCGCGCTCCGGAACGCATCGACTACGGGACGATTCTCACGCTGACGGAGAAACTGATCCCCGACCCAGACGACCGGCGAAAGGTGTTGTGGGACACGCCCGCCCGGCTGTTCGGGTTCGCCTGACCCGCTCGGGACCCGGTCAGGACCCGACAATCACGAGGACGCCGGCCGCCGCCGCAGTTCCGAGGTGGTCTCGTGCGCACCCTCGGCGGCGATCCGACGGGTCCGCGGCCGGGTGCCCTCCGGCACATCGGCCAACCCGGCAACCGTTGGCGCACTGCTGGTGTCGGGCAAACCCGGAGCCGACACCAACCGCCGGGCGGTGAGATCGAAGATCACCCCACGGGGCAGCGTGTGCAGCTGCACCCCGGACATCATCAGCGGCTGGGTACCGGTCGCGGTGTACGAGGTGGTCAAGACGTTGGACCCGTCCACCACCGTCACCACCCCCCTGCCCTTGACCTCCATCAGCCCACTCGGCCGGATGATCGCGGCGGTGTCCTCGTCGATGCCGATGCCGAGCTGGGCAGGATTGGACGCGATCAACGCGAGCAGCCGGCCGAACCTGTTGCGTTGGGTGAAGTGCTGATCGACGATGACGTCGTCCAGCAGGCCGAGGCCCTGCGAGACCTGGCCGATGCGGAATTTCGGGGTCGCCCCGCCGCTGCCGAAGGACACCATGTGGGCCGACAGGATGCTGGCCCCGGCGGAGGTTCCGGCGATCAACGCGCCCCGCCGGTGGGCGGCAAGAATCGCATCACCGAGCGGGGTGCCGACAACGAGCGTCGCCAGCTTCACCTGGTTGCCGCCCGTCATGAACACCGCGGTCGACCGCTCGACGGCAGCGACCAGGTCGGGTGCGGCGGACTGCGCCCTACTCTCCGGGCGGATACCGACAACGTCGGCGACGCCGAGGGTGGCGAACAGTTGCAGGTAGGCGTGGGTGATTTCGTCACCCAGCGAGGAAGCGGTGGAGATCACGACCATCCGCGCCGACGATCCGCCGGCGAGCCGGACCACCTCCCGGAGCACCGTCATCCGGCCGATCTTGTCCTCGGCACCGCCGATGGGCATGACGATGCCCGCACCCACCTCGGTGGGTAGCGCAGGACCGGTGGCATCAGTCATGCAGGTCAAGGTATCCGAGCGCGGGCCCGGTCGATCACCGCGGGCCGTGTCCTGCCGCTCCGCGTACCCTCGGACGGGAAACTCGACGGCCCCGTCGCCTGCGGCCGGGTGGAGGACGCACTCGATGACGCTCAGCACCGCGGCTGACCCGCTCGGCCGTCTCGACCGCGGGCTTGCCCGCAACCAACTGGCAGCGCTGGCCGGCGTGGTGGAGGACCTGGCCGGCCAATTCGAACTCCGGCCGTTGCTCGATCGGATCCTGCGGCACGCGGCGGATCTGCTCGGCTGCAGCAGTGGTTCGATCTGCACCGTCGACGAACGGGCGGGAACGTACCGCAAGGAAGTCGATCTGGGCGTGTCCTGCCGGTCCGGCAACGAATTCCCGCTGACCGAGGGGGTCACCGGCGAGATCCTGCGCGCCGGCGGGCCGGTGACGTTCTCCGAGTACGCGAATGTCCGGGGCGGACACATCGACTCCGCCGACCGGGTCGGACTGCACGCCACCATCGGAGTGCCCATTCGCTGGGCGGGCGCCGTCATCGGCACCTGCATCGTCTTCAGTCGCGACCCGGACCGGCGGTTCGACTCCTCGGACGTGATGCTGTTGGAACTGTTCGCCGGGCACGCAGGGCTGGCGATGGTCAACGCCCGCATGCATGCGCAGGCCGCCGAATTGGCCCGGGCGGAGGCCACCGGGTTGGAGCGCGAACGCGTTGTCCGCGACGTCCACGATTCGGTGGCCAGGGCGCTGGCCTCGGTGGTCCTGCACCTCGGTGCCGACGGTCCCCAGCGCGGAGCGGATGCACCTCCCGCCCCCGAACCCGGCCGGGACCGGCTCGACCTGGCCCGGCAGGCTGCGCAGACCGCGTTGAGCGAAACCCGCCGCACCGTATGGGGTCCCGGGCCGCAGGTGGGCACTCCGGCCGGGGCTTCCCGGACCGGAGCTGCCTCGACAGACGTTGCCCCGGCTGACCCGTTAGTGCTGACCATCGAGCAATCGATCCAGGCGCAGGTGGCGTGGGCCTGTAGCACCGGTCTGGACATCAGGTTGGTCGTCGCCGGGCCGTCGCGCGTCTTGCCAACCGAGGTGGCGGAGGAGATCTTCACCCAGGCCCGGCAGGCCATCGCCAACATCGTCGCGCACGCCGACGCCCGCACCGCCAGGGTCGGCCTGGTCTACGGCGCATCGGACGTCGTCCTGCTCATCCAGGACGACGGGGTCGGCTTCGACGCCGCCGAAGTGCCTCGACCGGATGGGTCGCGCGCCGACTGGTCCGGCACCCACGGTTCCCGGACGAGCCGACCCGTTCCGCCCGAGCTGACCGAAACCGCAAGCAGGACAGAGAATCTCGGCGGCACCGTGCAGACCGACACGACGCCGGGTTGGGGCACAACCATTCGCGTTGCGATTCCGTACCACTACGCATCGCCGGCGCCGCCGCGAGCGACGGTGTTGGTTGTCGAACATCGGCCGTTGGTTCGGGCCGGGTTGCTGGCGCTGCTCGGCCAGACGGCGGATTCGGTCCAGGTTGTCGGCGAGATCGACGACGGCAGCGACGCTCTCGATGCCTACCGGCTGTTGCAACCGACGGTGGTGTTGATCGACGTTGCGCTGCCGGATGGTGCCGTAGGGCTGATCGGCGCCCTGCGGGACGCGGACCCCGACGCGGCCGTGGTCGCCGTCGGCGATGCCTCTGCCGCCAATGACGGACGATTGCGGGAGCTGGTCCAGGCCGGGGCCCGTGCCGCCGTGCTGATCGAAGCCGATGCAGCGGCGTTCGCCCGGGCGATCCACGCCGCCGCACGGGGCGAGGGGCTGTTCACCGACGAGGTCCTGCACGGCCTGTATGACAGCGCCGCGGAGCACACCGACGCCGTCCCGCCGGCGTTGACTCCACGCGAGATGCAGGTTCGGGATCTGGTCAGCCGCGGATTGCCGGACAAACAGATCGCTGAGCTGTTGCACATTTCGGTGAAGACGGTCGAGAAACACGTCGGGTCCGCCTTGCGAAAGACCGGCGCCCGCAACCGCACCGAGCTCGCCGGAATGACCAACTGGGGTGCCGGCTGAGCCGCTGGACGGTCGGACCAATCCAAAAAGGTCCGACTTTCTCTTGATATGTGTGTGACTCACACATAATATTGACCCATGGCAAAGACACTGGAGACCAAGCTGGAGATCAAGTCCTGGGACGAGAAGCCCTACCGGGAGTTCGAGGACGGCCGTAAATTCACCCGGGCGGAAGTGTCCCTCGGCGCCGCCGACGGCATCGACAGCGCGACTTTCGACGCGCTGATGTTCTATCGCGCCGACGGCACCAGCAGTTACGTGTCGCTGATGTCGATCTCCGGGACGCTGGACGGCAAGTCGGGGAGCTTCGTGCTCCGCGGCACGGGCGGGTACGACGGCACCGCTGCCGTCGGGCGATCCGAGGTCGTCGAAGGCTCCGGAACCGGCGAGCTGGCCGCGGTCACCGGAACGCTGACCAGCCGATCGACCCACGAGGACTACCCGTACATGCCGGTGACATTGTCCTACGACTTCGAGTGACCCGAGGAATCAACCCCGCCGGCCGCACCGCAAATGTGCTGGGGGCATTGGCTCTCATCGTCACGGATCAGACGGACAGGGCGGTCGCTGCCCGATCGGGTCAATCAGCGTCATCGGCGGCGGCGCTGTCCGCGTTGCAGGAGTTCCTGGACCAACCGACCGTCGACAAGCTCAGACGGGTGCTCGGGCTGACCCCATCGGGAGCAGTTCGGCTGGTCGACCGGCTCGCCGACGCCGGCCTGGTGACGCGCGGACCGGGCGCGGACGGCCGGTCAAGGGCGGTCAGCTTGACCGACGAGGGCCGCAGCGTCGCCACCGAGATAGCAGCGGCCCGGGCCACCGTCCTCGCCGAGCTGACCGCTGGTCTCACGGACAACGAATTGGATTCCCTGCACGGCCTGTTGAGCACAGTGATGGGCAACGCCGTCCGGACAAAGACCGGCGGCGGGTGGATCTGCCGGATGTGCGACTTGAGTTCGTGCGAAAGGGATCTCGGCCATTGTCCGGCCGCGAATGCCGCCCGGATCTTTGGGCCGGGCTCAGCCGAGGGTGACCAGTGACCGGGGATCGTCATCCGGCAGGTCGCCTTCGACGACCGCGGACACCGAAGCCCCGTTGAACGCGATGGCGCCGCCGAAGTTGTCCAGGAACGCCGTGTCGGCCGCATCCCGACCGGTCGCGATGCGCAGCAGCGACGACCGTGGCGCCAGCAGGGTGCCGTCGACCACTCGCCATTCACCATCGACGTACGCCTCGGCCACGGCATGGAAATCCATCGGAGACAGTCCCGGCGCGTACACCGCAACCAGCCGGGCCGGCACGTTCCGGGCGCGCAGGAACGCGACCACCAGGTGGGCGTAATCCCGGCAGACACCCTGGCCGAGCAGGTAGGTGTCCACCGAACCGTCGATCGGGTCACTACTGCCGGAGACATAGCTGAGGTGACCGCCCACCCAGGCAGCGACACCGGCCAGCAACTCCTCCGACGTGGTGAGGCTGCTGAACTCGCGCATCGCAATGGCGGCGAGTTTGTCCGATTCCGCGTAGCGGCTGGGACGCAGGTACTCGATCAACTCGTAGTCCAGCACCTCAGGGGCGTCGGCCCGTCCGGTCACCGTGGCCCGGTAGGACAGCAACAGCTTCCCCCGTCGTGGTTCGACGACGTGGAACCGCGAACCGGTCACCCCGATGACCTCGTCCGCCGCTACCGATTGACCGTCGACCGTGATCTGGAGCAGTTCGTCGACCACCAGGCCAGGTGCCTTGACCACGGCGATCTGGAAGATGACCCGGCCCGGCTCGATCACGTCCAAGTCGATGTCGGCGGTCACGGTTCGGATCATCTGCTCGGATTCACTCATGCTGCAAGCCTGACGGATGGCAACGGTGAAACCCAACCGGGTCCGGGCAAAGCGAGCAAAGTCACCACGCCGTTTGAGTCGACACGTTTCCGGGCACTGAGCCGGCGGATGTTTCTACGCGTGGATCTGCCCACGTGTCGTCGAGAAAGGACCGAGACCATGGTTCTCGCGATTGTGCTGATTGTGCTGGCGATCCTGCTGGGCCTTGGCGGATTGATCTTCACCGCCCTCAAGTGGCTGCTGATCATCGCCGTGGTGCTGTTGGTCGCCGGCGTCGTTGTTGGTTTCCTCGGCCGCAACAAGAGCAAGACCCTGAACTAGGGCCCCGCTGTCCGCGCCTACAGCAGCTCTGCCACGTCCGGCATCTGCTGTAGGCGGTTCCACAGCCAGACCCGCAGGCCAACCCGATCCGCGGTTCGGCGGGTCCACCGGATCACCGCCGGTCCAATCGTCGACGGTCCGACTACCGCGGCCCCGCTCACAGCAGGGCCCAGGACGCCAGGCCAAGCGACACTCCGAGGCCGAGAACAACTGTGGCGGTTAGCATCACAGTTGGTACAACGATGCACACATCTTTGACGAGCTTCATTTTCGGTCCTTAGCAGGCACCCGGCGGCCGCCCACCTGAACAAGGGTGGGGCGAGTCGAGAGGATTCTGTTCGGCAGAGCTAGAGGTGGGCGGCTTTTTTCACCCTCACCACTGAGCTCAACTGGATGTCGCGTCATTGACGGCATCTACGGGAGCCAGATCGGTACAACAATTGTAAGGCCGCCGGCGACTGCTGTTCGACAGCGGGAGAGACCTCCCTCCATCCCCCGTCACGCAGTGCCAACGGATCCGACCGTGCGTGACGAACGGCGGCGATTCTGCTGATCACCGGCCTTTGCTGCCCGTGAAAATACCGTCCAAACCTGCCGGTCGATGTCGTGACCATCACACAGTCCGGTCGCGGCGAACGGACCTGGATCAAACCGGAGTGATGTTATCCGGCACGGGGAACAGCCTTTCCGTCAGCGCCCAACGAAGGGACCAGCCATGGCGACCGAGGCAACCCAGAAGACCGTGCACAGCTTGATACCCGCCAGACTCGACCGGTTGCCCTGGTCTCCGTTCCACACCCGCCTGGTCCTCGCGCTCGGGGTTGCCTGGGTACTTGATGGGCTCGAGATCACCGTGGCCAGTGCGATTGCCGAAACCCTGACCGAGCCGACAACACTTGGTCTTTCGTCGGCCACGGTGGGTCTGGTGGCCACCGTCTACCTGCTCGGCGAGGTGGTCGGCGCGTTGTTCTTCGGCCGGCTGTCCGATCGGCTCGGTCGACGCAAGTTGTTCATGATCACCTTGGGGGTGTACCTCGGCGGGTCCGGGCTGACCGCCCTGACATTGGGTTCCGGACCCGGTTGGATCGCCTTCCTGTTCGCCACCCGATTCATCGCCGGAATGGGCATCGGAGGGGAATACGCCGCCATCAACTCGGCCATCGACGAACTGATCCCCGCCCGCTATCGGGGACGAATCGATATTGCGGTGAACGGGACCTATTGGCTGGGTGCCATTCTCGGCACCCTGGGGTCACTGATCCTGCTGAATGTCTTCGATCCGAGTCTCGGCTGGCGACTGGGCTTCCTGATCGGGCCGGTGCTGGGTCTGTTCATCCTCGTGCTTCGCCGGCACCTGCCGGAGAGCCCGCGCTGGCAGGTGATGCACGGACAGCAGAGCCAGGCAGAGGAGACCATCGACTTCATCGAGCAGCAGGTGCGGGCCGACGGCACGGAGTTGCCTGACGTCGACGAAGGAAAGGCGATCGACCTGCGGCCAGAACGGAGCCACGGCTACCTCGCCCTCCTGCGGGTGCTGTTCAAGACCTACCCGAAGCGATCGATCCTCGGGGCGACGCTGATGATCACGCAATCGTTCCTCTACAACTCGATCTTCTTCACCTACACGCTGGTCCTCGGCAAGTTCTACGGCGTTCCGGCGTCATCGGCTCCGTGGTTCCTGATCGCCTTCGCGGTGGGTAACTTCATCGGCCCGCTCGCCCTCGGACCCCTCTTCGATACGCTCGGCCGACGGAAGATGATCTCCGGCACCTACATCATCTCCGGCCTGCTACTGGCCGTCAGTGCCTGGCTGTTCAACGCCGGACTGCTCAATGCCATCACCCAGACTCTCGCCTGGTGTGTCATCTTCTTCTTCGCCTCGTCTGGTGCCAGTGCCGCTTATCTCACGGTCAGCGAGATCTTCCCGTTGGAGGTGCGCGCGATGGCCATCGCCGTGTTCTTTGCCATTGCGCAGGGTTTCGGCGCACTCGGCCCTGTCCTCTACGGAGCGCTGATCGGTGACGGCAGCAACCCGACGGCGCTGTTCTACGGCTACCTGCTGGCGGCCGGAATCATGATCATCGGCGGCGTGGTTGAGATCGGGCTCGGTCTCGATGCGGAGAACAAGTCCCTGGAGGATGTCGCGCAGCCGCTGTCCTTCGCCGGGGCGGTCTGACCAGCCGCTTTTTTGGACTGGTCAGACCTAGACGCGCCGCAGACCCGGGCAACGACCCATCCACGATGTCGGTACCCATAAACCGCCGGTCGAGTCAGTCGCGGCGGGACCAGATTATGAGCCCGAGGTAGGTAGGGAGATCCCTACCACCCGAACGGGGGAATCTCCCGATTCGAAAGCCACGCAGAGTGCCTACGGTCGGCAGGGCCGGTCGAGTCATCCATCCCGATCGCCGACAGACACGTCGAAAGGAGGCGCGCGTGCCCGTCGTATCCCTCAAGGAGATCGTCGACCCGGCGCTGCAGCAGCGCTACGGCGTACCGGCGATCAACATTCTCAACGACCTCACCCTCGAAGGGGTGCTGCTGGCCGCGGTTCAGGAACGCTCGCCGTTGATCGTGCAGACCTCGGTGAAAACCGTCCGGTCGATCGGCAGTCGGGTGCTGTATGCGATGTGGACCTCGATGACGGCCGGCATCGAGGTCCCGGTGTCGCTGCATCTGGACCATTGCCCCGACCGTGACGTCATCACCGAATGCCTTGAGCTGGGCTGGAATTCGGTGTTGTTCGATGCCTCGCAGTTGCCGGTCGGCCGAAAATCAGCGGCAGACGGTCGAGGTGGTGGCGCAGGCCCGCCGCTACGGCGCCCAGGTCGAGGGCGAGATCGAGTCCATCACCGGCGTCGAGGACGGCGATCGGCTCCGACACCGAATCGGCCAGGCAGACCCTGGACGTGTCGATCGAATTCATCCGGCAGACCGGGGTCGACGTCTTCGCCCCGGCGATCGGGAACGCGCACGGGGTCTACGCAGTCGACTCCGACCCTGGACGCCCAGCGGGTCACCGACGTGGTGGACGCCACCGGCATTCCCTGCGCGCTGCACGGCGGCAGCGGACTGACCGATGAGCAATTCAGCGAGCTGATCGCCCGTGGGTGCGCGAAGGTGAACATCTCCACCGCCCTCAAGCGACAATTCATGCAGTCGAACCTTGACTTCCTGCGCGATGCGGAGAATCGCGACAAGTGGGACCCGCCGTCGCTGTTCAAGGCGGTGCAGGCCGACACCGTCGAATTGGCCGCCGGGTTCATGCGGACGTTCGGCAGCGCCGGCAAGGCGGGGTGATCACCGACGTGCCGGCCTTGATCTTCGACTGTGACGGGGTGCTCGCCGACACCGAGCGGTACGGGCACCTGCCCGCGTTCAACGACACCTTCGCCGCCTTCGGTATTCCCGTCGTCTGGTCGGATGCGGAGTACGCGCAGAAGGTGCTGATCGGCGGCGGCAAGGAGCGGATGGCGTCACTGCTGACCCCGGAATTCCTGGCCGCCAACAACCTGCCCGACCGATGACGCCGGGCAGCGGGCCATGCTCGCGCAGTGGCACCGGCACAAGACTGCCAGCTACACCGCCCTGGTGGCCGACGGCGCCATGCCCGGACGCCCGGGCATTGCCCGGATCGTCGACGAGGCCGCGGCCGCCGGCTGGCAACTCGCGGTGGCATCGACGTCGGCGGAGCCCTCGGTGCGGGCCGTCCTGGAACACGTCGTCGGCCTCGAGCGGGCCGCTGATTTCAGCGTCTTCGCCGGCGACATCGTGCCCGCCAAGAAACCAGACCCGGCGATCTACCAGCTCGCGGTGAAAACCCTTGGAGTGCAACCCGATCAGGCCGTCGTGGTGGAGGACAGCAGCAACGGCATGCGCGCCGCGCTCGGCGCGGGGCTGGCCTGCGTGGTGACGGTATCCACCTACACCGCCGACGAGGACTTCACCGGCGCCGCACTCGTGGTGTCCAGCCTGGGCGATCCGGACGGCGAACCGTCGACGGTGCTGGCCGACCCGAACGGCCTGCACCCCAGCGGATATGTCCGGCTCGCCGATCTGCAGCACCTGCTTGCAAAGGAGACCCGATGAGCAACAGCTTCACCGGCGTCGAATACGTCGTCCGCACCATCGCGCAAACCGCGGTGGACAACGAAAAGGAATTCGGTGACCTCGATGCCGTCGTCGGTGACGGCGACTTCGGCTACTCGCTGGCCCGTGGCTTCGAGATCGTCCTGCACGACTGGGGAACCTACGACCGCAGCGACATCGGAACCTTCCTGAAGAAGATCGCCGTTGTCATCACGTCCCGCATCGGCGGCACCTCCGGTCCGATCTGGGGAACCGCCTTCCTGCGGGCCGGCGCCAAGGCCGTCGGGCAAGATCGAGATCACCGGCGACGACGTGGTGCTGATGCTGCGGTCCGCCGCCGAAGGCATCAGCGCCCGCGGGAAGGCCGTGCTCGGCGAGAAAGACGCTGCTGGACGCCCTGATCCCGGCAACCGACACCATCGAAGCCGCCGTCGCCCGAGGGGCGAGCCCACCCGAGATCGCCAGGGCCGCAGCAACGACCACCCGCGAGGCGGCCGAGGCGACCAAGTCGATGGAGGCAAAGCGCGGCCGCGCCAGCTACACCGGCGAGCGCAGCATCGGATCGGTCGACGCCGGCGCGATGGCGCTGGCCATCATCGCCGAGCAGATCGCCGACAACTGGCCAACCGACTGATCACCCCAGCATCCCCGTTCAACACCTGAGCCCATCGGGAGTTGAGCCCCACCCGCCGCTCTCCCGCACCATCCGAACACACCGATGTGAAGGAAGACCCGCCATGAAGAAGTTCGTCAACGACCCCCAGCAGTTCGTCCCGGAAATGCTGCAAGGGCCTCGCCCTGGCCAACCCGGACACCCTCAAGTACGTGCCGGAATACAACCTGATCATGCGGGCCGACGCACCGAACGACGAACAAGGTGTCGATCGTCCAGGGCTCCGGTTCCGGTCACGAACCGGCGCACGTCATGGTGGTCGGAAAGGGCATGCTGGACGCCGCCTGTCCGGGCGATGTCTTCGCAGCGCCGCCGATGGATTACGTCCTGGAGACCACGAAACTCGTTGCCTCACCCAAGGGTGTGCTGCTGTTGGTGAACAACTACACCGGCGACCGGATGGCCTTCGAGATGGCGCAGGAGATGGCCGAGGCCGAGGACATCAAGGTCCGCACCCTGTTCATCGATGACGATGTCTCCGTCCAGAACTCCACCTACACCGTTGGCCGCCGCGGGGTCGCCGGCAACTTCTTCGTGATGAAGGCCGTCGGGGCCGCGGCCGAGGAGGGCGCCGACCTGGACGAGGTCGTGCGGATCGGCGAGAAGGTCAACAGCGTGACCCGCACCATGGGCATGGCGCTGACCGCGTGCACCCCGCCGGCGAAGGGTTCACCGCTGTTCGAACTCGGCGATGACGAAATCGAAATGGGCGTCGGCATTCACGGCGAGCCCGGGCGCCGGCGAGCGGCCATGAAGCCCGCCAACGACATCATCGACGAGCTGCTGGAGGCCGTCGTCTCCGATCTGCCCTACGAGTCGGGCGACCGGGTGGCCCTGATGATCAACGGCCTTGGCGGCACCCCGATCAGCGAGCTCTACCTGCTCTACGGGCGCGCACACCAGCAGTTGGTCGACCTCGGCATCACGATCGGCCGCAGCTACGTCGGCGAATACTGCACGTCACTGGACATGGCGGGCGCGTCGCTGACGTTGGTCAAGCTCGACGACGAGATCGAACGGTTGCTGGCTGCCCCGGCGGAGATCGCCATCCGCACGTTCTAGCACCCATTCGCCGCCGGGACTCCAGCACTTCCCCCACCCGGTCATCCACATCGCCAGCGCGCCACCACCCTGGGTCCGGCCTCTCGGCTACCGTTGTCGCATCAGGAGTCGCCGTTCACGGCGGCACCGGGACTGCATCCCGGGGCTGTGTACCCGGGGCGGCGGAAGTGATCCTTTCGCCGAAAGGCGAAAGGGCAGGCGAGCTGCGAAAGATGGCCGACCACCAACCCGGCGCACATCTGATCGGGCTGATCCGCTCGACGATTCCGCCGATCCACCCGGGCGGACGGCCGATCGTGATCGGGGCCGCAGCGGGCACCCTGGGCGCCCGGTTCCTGCTCAGGGCACTCGGACTGAAACGGACCGGCAACGCCGTTGGCCGCATCGGACTGGCCGCGACAGCCGCCAGCGCCACCTTCTTCCGGGCCCCGGTCCGAGTGCGGCCGCTCGCCGACGGAGCCGTCATCGCGCCGGCCGACGGAGTCGTCTCGCTGATCGAGGATGCGGTCCCGCCCCCCGAACTGGGCCTCGACCCGATTCCACGCCCGCGGATCTCGATCTTCCTGTCGATCTTCGACGTGCACGTGCAGCGGATCCCGATCGACGGTCTGATCACCGGGATCGCCTACCGGCCGGGCGCTTTCCTGTCGGCGGATCTGGACAAGGCGTCGGAAGACAACGAACGCAATTCGCTGGTCATCGATGCGGCGATCGGTGGTCAGATCGTCGTCACCCAGATTGCCGGTCTGATCGCCAGACGGATCGTCTGCGATGTCAGCAACGGATCCGCGGTCGTGGCCGGTGACACCTACGGGCTGATCCGATTCGGGTCCCGGGTGGACACCTACCTACCCGTCGGAACCGAGATCGGGATCAGGCTCGGCCAGCGCACGATCGGCGGCGAGACGGTGCTGGCCACCCTCGACACCGGGATCGACCGACTCTGATGGGCAGACAGTAATGGGCGGCGTCCCCGGGGTTCGCTTCCTGCCCAACGCCATCACCGTGCTGGCGCTGTGCGCAGGACTCACCTCGGTGGCCTTCGCGATGAACGGCCAGTGGCGCCTGGCCGTCGGCGCGATCGCCGCCGCGGCCATCCTCGATTCACTCGACGGCCCGGCCGCGCGCCTGCTGCGGTCCACCAGCCGGATCGGCGCCGAGCTGGACTCGCTGTCGGACTGCATTTCCTTCGGCGTCGCGCCGGCGCTGGTCATGTACGTCTGGATCCTGCGGGACGAGGGCCGCGGCTACGGCTGGGTGGTCTGCCTGCTGTTCGCCGTCTGCGCCGCGCTGCGGCTGGCCCGGTTCAACTCGCTGCTGGAGGACACCGATCCCAAGCCCTACGCGAAGGGCTTCTTCACCGGCGTGCCGACGCCGGCCGGCGGGCTGATGGTCACCGCCCCGTTGTTGCTGACCGAACGGCTCGGTGACGGCGGGTTCTGGGCGCAACCGTGGGCGGTCGCGATCTGGGTTGTTTTCATCGGGCTGCTGATGGTCTCCCGGGTGCCGTCCATCGCGCTCAAATCCATCCGGTTGCCCCCGCAGTTGATCGTGCCGATGTTGATCCTGCTGGTACTCGGCGTCGCCGCGCTGTTCTACGAACCCGAGCTGGTCACCGTCATCGGCATGGTCGTCTACCTGCTGCACCTGCCGTACGCGGCGTGGAAGTACAACCACCTGAAGAACCACCCCGAGCTGTGGCGGACACGCCGGCGCCGTGCGACCACGTCGGTCCAGCCGCGGGTCAGGCTGCGGATCCCGCGGCGACGGCGGGTCGCCGGTCGGCTGCCAGACGGTTCGCCCATGCCGCCGCAGCGCCGGCTGGGCATGGACCGGCAGGGCCGACCCCGGAGTGCCGGCCGGCGGCGGATGCCGTAGCGCCAGCGGCGAACCGCCACCTTCATCTCAGTGCCGCCGCTGCCAGCGGCTACCGACCACCGACCCCAGGAGCGCCATCTCATGCCCAGACCACCGCTGCCGGCACACATCGCCGAATTCCTCCGCGCCGCGAACCCCTGCGTCATCGCCTCCAACCGGCCGGACGGCCAACCGGTCTCGGTCGCAACCTGGTACCTGCTGGAGGACGACGGCCGGATCCTGGTCAACATGGACGGTGGCCGGCGACGGCTGAGCTACCTGCGGGACGATCCACGGGTGACGCTGACCGTGCTCGCCGGCGCCGACTGGTACGCGCACGTCAGCGTCCAGGGCCGGATGACGCACATCAGTGTCGACGCCGACATGGCCGGCATCGACCGGATCTCCACCCACTACACCGGCCATGCCTATCCCACCCGGGACCGCCAGCGGGTCAACGGCTGGATCGACATCGACTCCTGGCACGGCTGGCACGTCAAGGAATAGGGCACGAGAATAGAGCGCGTGCTGCGTCGATTGGCGGCCCCTCCTTCGTCGGGGCCGACTGAGTGGAGTGGGCGATGAACTGGCGCGACACCGACCTGGCCCGCCGGTTGGGCATCCGGCTACCGATCGTGCAGGCGCCGATGGCAGGCGGGTGGACACCGCCACAGCTCGTTGCCGCGGTGTCCGAGGCGGGCGGGCTCGGGTCGCTGGCCGGCGCCATGCTGACCGCGGACAAGCTGCGCGAGCAACTCCGCGCGATCCGTTCGCTGACCGCAAAGCCTTTCGCGGTCAATCTCTTCGCGCCACTGCCTGCTCCCGTCCGAGCGCGGGTTGGCCGACTGGGCGACGCTCAACGGGGTGCCGGTACCAGACCTGCCGCGCAGTGCCGCCAGCTTCGAGGATCAGCTTTCGGTCGTCATCGACAGTGCTGTGCCGGTGCTCAGCTTCACCTTTGGCATTCCCCCGCTGGACGGGTTCGACGGCTTCACCATCGGCACCGCGACCACGGTCGGCGAGGCGGTGGCGCTGGCCGACGCGGGCGTCGATGCCGTCGTCGCGCAGGGATCGGAGGCCGGCGGGCACCGCGGGACCTTCCTGACACCGATGACCGGCGGCGGCACGTCGGCCGCACCGATCGGCCCCTCCCTGATCGGCACCTCTCTGATAGGCACCATGACGCTGGTGCCGCAGGTGGTCGACGCGGTGCGGGTGCCGGTGATCGCGTCCGGCGGCATCATGGACGGCCGCGGGATCGCCGCCGCCCGCCTGTTGGGTGCCCAGGGCGTGCAGCTCGGAACCGCCTTCCTGGGGACCGCGGAAGCGGGGATCGGTCCGGACTACCGGCAAGCACTGGCCGCGCCGACGACGGTCACCAATGTCCTCACCGGTCGGTATGCGCGGGCCGTCCGGACGCCGTTGGTCGATCGGCTCGAGGCATCCGGGGTCCGGCCGCCGGACTACCCGCTTCCCAGGTTGTTTCTGACCGGCGCGCCGCTGCTGGCCGGCCAGGGCGGGCCACTGGTCCGGTCGCTGCCGGCGGCGGAACTCGTTCGGGTGCTGGAGCAGGAGACGACCGATGCACTGGCGGCGCTGCGGTAGCGCCCGCTGTCATGATTCGGGCTCAGACCTCGAATCCGAGCCGGCGGGCGGACCGCGCCTTCTGCCGGCTGGTCCGCAATCGCCGCAGTCGACGGACGAGCAGGGGATCCTCGGCCAGCGCCGCCGGGTTGTCGATGACCTCGTTGAGCACCTGGTAGTACCTGGTCGGCGACAGGCTGAACATCTCCTTGATCGCCTGCTCCTTGGCCCCGGCGTACTGCCACCACTGCCGCTCGAAGGCGAGGATCTCGCGGTCGCGGCGGGACAGCTCACCGAGCGAGTTGCCGGTTGGCCGTGCGCTGCCGTCCGGGTGTCCAGCAGTAGCCGCGCTATCCATCGAGGGCCTCCGGTACCGAATCACAAGCCTGTTATTCCATGCTCATCTCAGCACGCCCGAGGCCCGCGGTCCAGCTCATCGACGGGTGTCGTTCCGCGGGCCTATCTGGGACGGGCTGAGCCGGGCACCGCTGCCGACGACGCGATCGGTCCCGGCCCGGCCGCCGGCGTTGCGTCGGCACTGCCCGCAGCCTGCGACGAGATCGCGGACGACGAGACAGGCGCGGGCGAACTCGCCGTCGTCGGCGCCGATGACTGCGTCGACGGGGACTGCGTGCTCGTCGCCGGTGCGGTGACCTCCGAGGTGACGGTCTGCGTGACGGTCGACGACTCGGTGACGACCGCAGTGGTCGTCACCGGCGCTTCGACCGGGTTGCCGCCGTTGCCGCCCAGGACGGACAGCCCACCGGAATCGCCACCGGACAGCGGGGAGCCCTTGACCGTCTCGAACACGGTGACAGCGCCCAGTGCGCTGACGAAGATCGCCAGGCTCGCGGCAATTCCCAGCAGCACACCGGTGCTCACCCGCGGCCGGCTCGGCCTGGTCGGGCGAGGTCGACCCGGTTCGGCATTCCCGGGACCGGTGCGGGCGTCCTGGCTTGCCCGCCGCAGATCCAACCGGGTGACGGCGGGGATGACCGTTGTGTAGTCGGCGGCGGGGATGACCGTTGTGCGGTCGGCGGCGGGGATGACCGTTGTGCGGTCGTCGGCGGAGATGACCAGCGTGCGGTCGTCGGCCGGGCCGTCGCCGGCACCCCGGACCTGCAACACCGCACGCTTGACCTGCTTGCGGGTGAGCAGGATGGAATGCCCGATGACTGCGCCACCGACGACGGAGATCACCGAGGCCAGCCCCGCGCCGATCACGGTCCCGGCGACGCCGAGCCGGGAGCCGACCAGGGCGGCGGTGACGGCGGCCGTCATGCTGGCCAGCACCTGGGTAGCGGACAGCGAGAACTTCTGTTCGGGGCTGTCGGCTGGGTCCGGCGCTGGGCGGTTGGCAGCGGTGTGCTGGACGGCCGTGCGGTCGAGGGCTGTGCGGTCGACCGCCGGGCGGTGCACGGTGAGCGCGCGGGCGGCGGCGGGAATGCGGGGCGGGGCAGTCATGACGTCATTTCTGTTCTCTTGGCAAGGACGCGGGTCAGGGCAACCAACAGAGGTAGGACGCGGCGTGCCCGGTCGAAGTTCAAGCCCGGTGCGGGTTGTCACACCGAAGCAACGACTGGGACCTGATGGCGCCCGCTCCTTCGTCGAGTGCGACTACCCGAACACCGGGCGGCGTGCCGCGTACCCGGTTGCGGTCTCGAAACCCTTGGCAATGGACAGCAACTCGCGCTCGCCCCGGTGCCGCCCGACGATCTGCACACCGAGCGGGGTGCCAGCCGTCGTGAAGCCGGCCGGCATCGAGATCGCCGGGTGCCCGGTGACGGTGACATGACAGACGGTGCGCATCCAGCCGAGATAGTCGTCCTGGTCCGTGCCGGCGACCACCGCCGGGTATTGCAGCTCCGCATCGAAGGCGGGTAGCGGTGCGACCGGCAGGATCAGCGCGTCATAGGTGTCCAGGAACTCGCGCATCCGATGGAACAGGGCTGTTCGCAGCACCACCGCCCGGCCGATGTCCGGGCCGGTGAGGTCCCGGCCGATCAGCATGTTCGCGTAGAGGCTCGGCCTGATGGTCGGGGCGTTCGCGGCGAGAAAGTCGCCCATGGTGGCCTCGAACTGCCAGGCCCGCAGGATGCGGAAGCAGTCATCCGCGCCGGTGAAGTCGGGGCTCGCCTGTTCGACGACGGCACCATGCGTCTCGCAGCTCGCGGCGGCCGCCCATACCGAGGCAGCCACCTCCCGGTCAACCTGCACAGCCCCATCCAGATCGGGCGAGAAGGCGATCCGCAGGCCGGCCAGCGATCCATCACCCACCTCGGCGAAGGACGATCCGGGTTCCTCCAGCGAGATCGGCGAGCGCCGGTCGGGGCCGGCCATCACCGACAACAGCAGGGCGATGTCGTCGACGGTGCGGGCCATCGGGCCCTGGACGGACAACCCGACGTAGCCATCGGTCGCCGGGAACACCGGAACGCGACCCGCGGACGGCCGGAGCCCGATGACGTTGCAGTACCCAGCCGGCAGCCGCAGCGACCCGCCCATGTCGTTGCCGTCCGCCAGCGGGTGCATCCCGGTGGCCAACGCCGCGGCCGCCCCACCCGAGGACCCACCGGCCGTTGCCGACAGGTCGTACGGGTTGCGGGTGATGCCGAAAACCTCGTTGAAGGTGTGCCCGCCGGCGGCGAACTCCGGGATGTTGGTCTTGCCGATGGTGATCACGCCCGCCTGCTTCATCCGCTCGATGACCAGGTCGTCGGTGTCCGGCACGAACTCGGCGTGGGTCCGGGAACCAAAGGTGGTGCGGATGCCGGCGGTGAGGTGATTGTCCTTGTGGGCCACCGGAAGTCCGTGCAGTGGACCGGCGAACTCGTTCCGGGCGGCGAGTCGGTCCTGGTCGTCGGCCAGCCGCAGCGCGCCGTCGGCGGTCAGGGTGACGATCGCATTGACCAGTGGGTTCAGCGCCTCGACGCGCTCCAGGTGGGCGGTGACGACCTCTCGTGCGCTGACCTGCTTGGCCCTGAGCATGGCGGCCAACTCCGTCGCGGACCGGTAGTGGAGCTCGCCCGTCATGAATCGCCTCCGCTCACGTGCCCGCCCCGACCGTAGCCGGGGACCGGCCGGACGATCAGCTCAGGTGGCACCAACCGGTTCCGGGTCGCCGACCGGATCGCCCTCGGGTGCCAGCCGCGCCGGCTTCGACCGGACGAACAGCACGGCACCCGCGGCCAGCAGGATCACCACGATGGGCAGCACCATCGTGGGGCGCATCGCGTCGGTGAAGGCGGCTGCGAACGCGTGCTGGGCAGCCGCGTGGATCTGCTCGGCGACCGGCGCGGGCACCCCGTCGGGCAGCGCCATCCCGGACGCCTGCCCGGCGCCGACCTCGATCCCGCCCGAACCCGCAGTCGACATGCCCTCGACGAACGGCGCCCTGGCCTGCTCTGGCAATCCTGCCGCGGCAGCCTGCGCCTGAGCCGGAATCGACGCGGCCAGCCGGTTCGCCAGAAACGCGCCGAGAACGGCGGTCGCCAGCACAGCGCCGAATTCCTGGACGGTGTCCAGCACCCCGGCGCCGATACCCGCCCTGGACGGCGGCATGTCGCGGGTGGCCAGGCCGAACACCGGCACCCACACGCAGCCCAGGCCGATGCCCGCCGCGACCAGACCGGGCACGAAGGCCCATTGCCCGGAGTCCGGGGCGGCGATGCTGACCACGTAGACCATCCCGGCGGCGAACAGCAACAGTCCGCCGAACAGCACCCACTTCATGCTGACCTTGCTGGAATCGGACAGCCCGCCGACGACACCGGAGGTGATCATCATGGCCAACGACTGGGTACCGATCACCAGACCGGCGGCAACGGCGGTGAGCCCGAGGACGGACTGGTAGTAGATGGTCATCGGCAGGAAGACCCCGACCATCGCGAACCCCATCGCCAGCAGCACGAACGTCATGACCGTGAAGGAACGGTCGGAGAACACCGCGAACGGCAGCAGCGGCTCCGAATCCTGGGTTCGCACCTGACGCCAGACGAACAACCCCAACAGCACAACGCCGATGCCGATCACCAACGGGATGGACAGGAAGCCGCTGATGGTCCCCCAGTCGTACCGTTCGCCCTCGATGAGCCCGAAGACGACGCCGAACAGCCCGGCCGTCAGCAGCGCGACACCGAGGAGGTCGAGGCGATGACGAACCCCTGGGCGCACGTCGGGCATGAACGCGAAGGCCAGCGCGATGGCGATGATGCCGATCGGGATGTTCAGGAAGAAGATCCACCGCCAGCCGAAGTTGGTCACGATGTAGCCGCCCAGGGTCGGACCGAGCAGCACTCCGAGGCCGGACATGATCCCGGTCGCCGCGAACGCCGGTCCGCGCTTGGCGGCGGGCAGGATCGACGTGATGATCGGCAGCCCCTGCGGGGCCAGCAGCGCCGCCCCGACGCCCTGCAGTGCCCGGAAGGCGATCAGCTGTCCCGGTGTCTGGGAGAGCCCGGACGCCAGGCTGGCCGCGGTGAAAACCGTCAGCCCGATCAGGAAAAGCCGTCGCGGGCCGTAGATGTCGCCCAACCGACCGGCCGTGATCAACAGCACGGTGTAGGTCAGCGAATAGGCGGAGCCGACCCACAGCACCGTCTCCAGGGTCGCGTTGAGGTCGGTGACCAGGTCGGGAATGGCGATGTTGACGATCGTGATGTCCAGCAGCGTCATGAACAGGCCGAGACAGAAGACGGTGATCACCAGAACGGGCCGAACGGGCCGGTGGCCGTGAATGGGAACACCGGTGACGGTGCGGTTGACAGCGGGCGTGACGGCGCCCGGTGGTGGTGTTGACATGGGAACATCTCCTTGCACGGTGAAGGTGGATGGTGGCTTCGCTGGGCCTGCCGTCATGGCAGGCCGTCAGACATCTCCGCTGACGCGGTGCGGCACCGGGGCCTTGCCCTGGTGCCGGGTCGGTGGTGTGTTCGCAGCACACCGCCGGCCCCCGAAATCGCCCCCCGGAATCCTCCGGGTTACGGCGGCAGGTCCTGGTCAGCGGACATCCGCGGGATCCCCGGGAAAGCCGCCATCCGGTCGGACAGACCTTCCGCCCACTCCCGGATCGTCCGGCTGTCCCAATACAGCTCACCGCTGGCCAGATCGTCGAGAATTCCGCTCACCCAACGGTGTTCCGCCTCGAACATCGCCAGCCGGTATTCGTCCTCGATCGCGAAAAGCCTTGGCAATTGGTACTTGTCGTCAAGGTCGGCGACAATTGACTTGATCGCCGCTATTTCCCTGCCGAGCCCGAGCAGCCGCGCGGTGAGCTGCGACCTGGCCTCGTCCGCGGACAGCAGCGGTATGAAGGACAACGCGGCCGGAAATTCCGGGAATTCGTTGCGGACGGTGCGGATCATCCCCGACAGCCAGGTCTCCGCAACGTCCCGACCCTCCTCGGTGAGCCGGTACACCGTCCGCTCCGGGCGGCGCCCGTCCCGCCCGGTCTCCGACGGTTCGATCAACCCGGCGTTGGCCAGTCGCTCGACCGCGGGATAGAGCGACCCGCGCTGGACCCGAACCACCTGGTCCTTGCCGCGCCATTGCATCAACCGCTGCATCTCGTAGGGGTGCATCGGGGCCTCGGCGAGCAGGACCAACACCATCAGCATCAGCGGGCTCGAGCGCACCGCGGCACGTCGTCGAACCGGCTCGTCCGATTTAGTCATGCAATGACTATCTACGACATGACGCGTGGTGTCAAGAGACCTGCGCATGACGTCATTGATGACGCCATTGACCCCATTCGGGTGACGACGCCGTCACTGAACCCGAATGGTGGGTCGTTGCCGCAGGGCTGACCCGGTGGATCTCGTCACACAAGCGTTTCAGGTGAATCCTTTTGGGACGAACGGGTCTATACCTGACTCAGGTCTCGAACTCGAATCGAGGAGCGCTGAATGTCCCGTCATCAGGGAACCGTCGTCACCATCCCGACCGGCATCAAGGGTGCCTTCCGGATGACCCTGACCGACGGAGCGTGCTGGTGGTCCCCCGGCATGTTCGCCCTGCACGGCTTCCCCACCAACCGGGCGCCGTGGCTGGTGCCGACGACGCGAATGATGATCAACCACGTCCATCCCGCCGACCGGCGCGCGACGGCCAACGCCTGGGCGCACCTGCTCGCCGACGGCCATCTTGTTGCCCTGCACTACCGAATTGTCGGCGCCGATGACGTTGTCCGGCCGGTCTTCGTCCTGGCCTCGACCAACCATGAAAGGGCCAATCCCCCAACGGTTGTCACCGGGGTGATGGAACTGGACGCACGTTAGGTCAACACGCGCATCGGACTGCCGGCCATCCAGGCCACGATGTCGTCGACCACCTCGCCGTAGGCGAGGCGGTAGGACTGCCGGGAGACGAACCCGACATGCGGACTCAGGATCGTCCGCGGCGTCGACAGCAATGGGTGCCCGGTCGGCAGCGGCTCCACATCGAAGACGTCCAGTGCCGCGCCCGCAATCGAGCCATCGTTCAGCGCGGCAATCAAGGCGTTCTCGACCACGATAGGCCCGCGCGAGGTGTTCACCAGGTACCCGGCTGGCCCCAGCACAGTGAGTTCTGCGGCACCGACGAGTCCCCTGGTGCGGTGGCTGAGCAGGGTGTGGATGGACACGATGTCACTGCGCCGGAACAACTCGTCCTTCTCCACCCGCTCCGCGCCATGCTCTGCCGCTATCCGGTCGGTCAGGTTCTCACTCCAGGCGATCACGTCCATGCCGAAAACCCTTGCCAGCGCTGCGATCCGCTGGCCGATGCGGCCAAGGCCCAGGATGCCGAGGGTGCTGCCTTCGAGCGTGATCGGCACCGTCGCCTGCCATCGGCCCTCGCGGGTCCTGCGGTCCTCGCCGGGCAGGTCCCGGACCACCGCCATGATCAGCGCCCAGGCCAGCTCGACGGTCGACGAGCCGCCGAGGGCCGTTCCACTGACCATGATCCCGAGGTCGGCCGCAGCGGCGAGGTCGATCGCCTTGTTCCGCATGCCGGTTGTCACGATGAGCTTGAGCTCGGGCAGCCGGGCCAGCACCGCGCGCGGGAACGGCGTTCGTTCACGCATCGCGACGACGACGCCGAAAGGTGTCAGCCGTTCGATCAGCTCGTCGGCATCGGTGAGGTGATCGCTGAAGGCCACCACCTCCGCTCGCCCGGCGAGCGGGCTCCAATCGGCGATATCCGTTGCCACATTTTGATAATCGTCCAGCACCGCAATCGAGATCATCGGCTGCCTGCCGGGCCGCGGAGCAGACCCTCGGCCGCAATCAGCAATCCCTGCCCCGTCCAGCTGACCGCGGTCAGGTCGGCCACGACCACATCGGCGTCGGACTCCAGCGCCCGTCGGCCGACGCCGATCACCGCCGACACCCCCGCCGCCCTGGCGGCGAGCACACCGGCCGTTGCGTCCTCCAGCACCACCGTCTGATCCGGCGGCAGCCCGATCTGCGCCGCTGCCGACCGGTAGCCCTCTGGATGGGGCTTGCCCTCGGTGACGTCGTCGGCGGTCACCACCACGGCGGCGCCGGGGATACCGGCGGCGGCCAGGCGGGCCGCCGCGAGCACCCGGTTGCCGGAGGTCACCACCGCCCAGCGGCCGTGCTCGATCGCGCCGGCCAGTGAGATCGCGCCGGGGATGGCGGTCACCGATGCCGCGGACTCCACTTCGTACGCGTTGATGTCGGCCAAGGCCTGCGCCGGGTCGTGCACGCCCGGGTCGATCAGCAGCGCGACGGTGTCGGACGCCCGGCGGCCGTGCACCATGTCGCCGACGGTCTCCGGTGCAAACCCGTACTTCACCGCCCACCGGCTCCAGGCGGCGTCGACGCTGGCGTCGGATTCCACCAGCACCCCGTCACAGTCGAACAACACGCCTCTTGCGGGAATCAGGTCTGCCGGAATCAGCACGACGGGTACGTTACCCCGATCGAGTGATTGCGTGGTAGACAACGCAAATCTGCTTGACTGACTACGCATTGCATGGCACGCTACGCATAGTCAATCGAACAGCCACCGAAAGGAACCACCTCAATGTCTTCCTTCTCCACCCAGGCATCCGACGCGGCCGAGCAGTACCTCGCCGCAGTCGCCAAGATCCAGGACGCGTCCGTCGAGGCCGTTACGAACTTCACAGCGAACCTGCCGGAAGCCGCCAAGAACGTTGCCAAGAACGCTCCCTCGCTGCCGGCCGACGACCTGCCGTCCGCCCAGGAGATCTCCGCTGTGTACTTCGACTTCGCCGAGAAGCTCGTCGCGAACCAGAAGGCCTACGTCGAGCGCTTCTATGCCGCCGCCGTCGTCGCCTCCTGATTTCCCTTGAACCACACCGTCCGGTGGCCCCGCCCATCAGGGGTCATCGGACGGTCCTGCTCCTTCTGATCTACTCCCCTCAGCTCCACCCACATATTCATCTCCACCCATACATTCCTTTCCCCTCGCTGATGAAAAGAGATGGCAGATGACCACCGGCCGCCGAGTGCTCATCGGAGAAACCGCCGATTCCACGGACGACTACACCGCCGCTCTCGAAGAAGCGCTGGCCGCCATCATCGACGTCACCGAACGCTTCGAGGCTCGCAAGGTCATCACGCGGGCCAAGGAATTGCTGATGAGCAACCGCAAGATGACCGAGCCCGAGGCCTACCGGTGGATCCAGAAGACCGCCATGGACCGCCGCACCCCCATGCTGTCGATCGCCGAGACCATCGTCGAGGGATTCGGCGACGGCCATCCGACCGACTCGCCACCGGTACGCGGGTAGCACCGCTCCAGTCAGGTTTCCCCGACCACCGCTGCCAACGCCCGCGCCCGCCGACTGGTCACGACGTCCTCCAGTGGCAGCAGCTTGCCGTCCGGCCCGGTGAGCGGCACCCGCCAGTTCGGGTACTCGTCGACGGTGCCCGGCTGATTCTGTGTACGCCGGTCCCCGACCAGGTCCGACAGCGCAACGCTGATCAACCGGGACGGTGTCCAGGTGAGGTAACGGTGCAGCGCAAGGACTGTCGCCTGCACCTCTGAATCAAGGGCATCGGGCGCATCCGGGTCGAGTGCCGCCTCGGCCGCCGCCATCACGGCAGGGCTCAGCGCTCCCCGATTGCGCAGTTCCGTCAGCCAGGCGCTGCGCTCGGCGTCGTCCGCCGCAAGTTCCTCCTCCAACGATCGGGTCAGCAGACCCAACGAGCTGCGTAACCGAACGTGATCACCCGCGAGATAACCTGCGGTGGGCGGTAAGTCATGCGTGGTCACCGAGGCGAGGCAGTACTCCCGCCACCATTCCGGTCGCAGCGGCGCCCCGCTGCCGTTGAACTCGAACTCGAACCACAGGATCGAGGTGCCGAGGATCCCCCGTTCCCGGAGGTAGTCCCGCACCCACGGCTCGACGGTGCCCAGGTCCTCGCCGACCACCAGCGCGCGGGCCCGTTTCGCCTCCAACGCCAGGATGCCGACCAGCGCCTCGTGGTCGTAGCGCAGGTAGGTGCCCTCGGTCGGGCCGTGACCCTTCGGGATCCACCACAGCCGGAACAGGCCGATGATGTGATCGACCCGGACGCCGCCCGCGGACCGCAGCACCGTCGAGACCATGTCCCGGAACGGGGCGTACGCCTGTTCGGCCAGCCGATCCGGTCGCCACGGCGGCTGCGCCCAGTCCTGGCCGTTCTGGTTATAGGCGTCCGGCGGCGCGCCGACCGTCACCCCCTGCGCGAAAATGTCCTGCAGCGCCCAGGAATCGGACCCCTCCGGGTGCACACCGACCGCGAGATCGTGCATGACGCCCAGTGCCATGCCGGCCCTGATTGCGGCCGCCTGGGTCGTCGAGAGCTGTTCGTCCAGCACCCATTGCAGCCATCGGTAGAAATCGACGGCGTCGGCATTCGACTTCCGGAATTCCGTGACGGCGCCGGACGCGGGATGCCGCAATTCCTCCGGCCATTCGTGCCAGTCCGGTCCGTGCACCTCGAACAGCACACACCACGTCGCATAGTCGTCCAGCCCCTTGCCTTCCCGGGTTCGGTAGGCGCGGTAGGCGATTTCCCGCCCGGCGGATCGCTTGACGGCATGAATCAGCCTGAGCGCCTTGCGTTTTGCGCTCCAGGCGAGGTCGCGGTCGATCCGGTCAAGGGCGTCCAGATCCTTGTGCACCTTTGCCCGCAGGGTGCTGACCGTGCGCCGAGCGGTCGCGTCGAGGTCGGCGTACTCCGGTATCCGTTCCACCCGCAGGTACAGCGGATTCTGGAAGCGCCGGGTCGTCGGCAGGTACGGCGACGGCTCCATCGGAGTGGCCGGCTCTGCGGCGTGCAGCGGATTGATCAGCACGAACCCGGCACCCAGCTCGGCGCCACCCCACACGGCGAGGTCCTCCAGGTCACCGACGTCGCCGACGCCCCAGGACTGAGCGGACCGCACGCTGTACAGCTGGGTGGCGATGCCCCAGACCCGGCGATCGCCCATTCGGTCCGGGAACCCCACCCAGGACGGGGTGACGATCAGCGCCGCAGACGCCTCGTCGCCGGCCGACCAGGCACGCAACGTGTGATAGCCGAGCGGCAGGTCGCCGGGAATCCGGAACGTCGCCTGACCCACCCATCGACCGTCGAGATACCTTGGCTCCGACCAATTCTCCAGCTGCTCGAGGCTGGACCGGACGCCACCGGCCTCCAGGTCGATCCATACCGACGCCGGCTCACCGTGCCGGACGTGCACGTCGACGGACGGCGCCCAGCCCTCGCGGATCACCAGAGACGGCGGCAACATCCGCCGCCAGGGGGCATCGTGGTGCGCCTGCAACGCCTGCTCCGCGGCCTCCGGCGTTGCCGCATCGACGTCGAGCGCGGCGAGCACCTTCACCACGGTCTCGGCCGGGACGTCGACGTGCCGGAGCTGCCAGTCCCAGAACTCGGTGGCGATCCCGTAGGCATCGGCCAACTGGCGCAGGGCGGGGTACAGCTCCATGACGGGTACGTCCTTGCTCTCTCACCGCTGCGGTCGGTCACAGGCTGCTGGGGCAAGGGCGCGGTGTCAAGCCGAAGCGCGGCACGCGATTGCCGCCTGTCGCGTGTTGTCCCCGTTCACAGCCGCCTGCAGGACCAATGAGGCGTGTGTTCGATTGCTCCACGGGCGTTTCAGCAGCCAGGGAGTTTCGATGCTCCGCTTTGCCCTGTTCGGTGCGGCCGGATCGGTCAGGTCCGGCGCTGCAACGACTTGTGCGACATCACACTCCGTCGACGCACCCAATCGCCCGGTATGACGTCTTCCCATCGCACGTCGCTGACGCGCACACATGAGGCACTCACCAGCACCACTTCACCCATACCCAGCGAGGGGAGCAGGCCCGGTCGTGGTCACCACCATCGAACGATTCATCAATGCGGGTCTGGTCCGGTTCCGGCTGCGCAGCAAGGCTGCGATGGCCCGCGCCGCCCGGCTGACCGGCGCGGCCGTCGCTGCCTACATCGTCGCGGTGTCGGTTTTCCCGGAGACCGTGCCGATTCTCGCGCCGCTGACCGCGCTGCTCGTCGTCGAGGTCACGCTGAAGGACATCGTCACCAGCGGTGTGCAGCGGGTGGCGAGTGTGACGGCGGGCGTGCTGCTCGCCGTCGGTTTCTCCAGCCTGGTCGGCTTGACCTGGTGGAGCCTGGGTGTGCTGGTCGCCGTGTCCATCCTGGTCGGCCAGCTGCTGCGGCTCGGGCCGCACCTGATCGAGGTGCCGATCAGCGCGATGCTCGTGCTGGCCGTCGGCGGGGCCGAGGCGGCCGCGACCGATCGCATCGCCGAGACCCTGCTGGGTGCGGCCGTCGGCGTTGCCGTGAACATCCTGTTCCCGCCCGCGGTGCGGCCCGATACCGCTGCCGATGCTGTGCACCGGTTCGCCACCGAGCTGTCCCGGCTGTTGTCGACAGCGGCCGCCGAGCTGCGCGAGCCGATCACCCAGCAGCAGGCCGCACGCTGGATGGACGAGGCCCGCGCGCTGAGCCGCCACGTCCCGCACATCGACAAGGCACTCGACCATGCCGAGAACAGTCGGCGGCTCAACCCCCGCGCACTGGCGGTGCCCGACACCAGCAACACCCTGCGGGCGGACCTCGATGCCCTCGAACACACGAACGTCGCCGTGCGCAGCATGTTCCGCAGCATTCTGGACGGGGTCCGCGACCACCCGACAACTGATCCCACCCGCGGGGAGGATCTTCGACTCGTCTTCGCCGCATTGCTCGGCGATGTCGCCGCGGCCGTCCAGGCGTTCGGCGATCTGGCGCGGGCCGAAGGGACCGACACCATCGGTGCCACCGAAGATGCCCTGGCGGCGGCGTTGACAACGCTGCGCGAGGCGCGGGACCGGATCGATGACCTGCAAATGATCAACACCGGCAGCGGCGACGGCGGCTGGGAACTGAGCGAACCGGTCCGGCAGACCGTCGAACGGGTGCTGCGGGATCTCGACCTGGCCGGTCAGTCCCGCCGCCGCCCGGTCCTGACCCCACCTGCGCACCGGGTGGACCCGCTGGAGATTCTGAAGTCGGCGCACCACCTGCTGCAGTCCGGAAACCGACCCGAGAAGACCGGCCGCGCACGACGGTCGCCCGACCGCCGGGAAATCGGCCCGGATCAGACGGGTCCGCACCGGCTCCCGCCGCGCCACAGCACCGCAAGTGCAACCAGCACCGGGCGGATCCGCGCCGCATCCCGTCCGGCCGGTCGGGCAAGTACCCGTCCGGTGCGGCGCTCCTGACGGAGCTGTCCGCCCGACGGACTACTGGCCGACTCACTCCGCGACGAAGATGCAGAACGGGTGACCCGCAGGATCGGCCAGCACGAACAGTGGCTCCTGCTCGTCGTCGGAGCGATCCAGCAGTTCCTGCGCCCCCAGGCTCAGCGCCCGCTCCCGGTGGACCAGCAGATCGTCCAGGCTCGGCACCGTCGTGTCGAGATGCAGCATCTGCGGCCGGGGGCCCTCCGGCCAGGTCGGCCGGAGTAAACCCGGAACCTGTTGAAACGCAAGGCCAAAGCCGCCATCGGCAGCCCGGAGAACCAGCCAATCCGCGCCGTTCGGATCCGGCTCGCCCGGCGCCGGCGGCTCGTCGCCGGGTCGATAACGCAGGCCGAAAAGCTGCCGGTAGAACTCGGCGAGCACTCGGGCGTCCGGGCAATCCAGCACGACCTGCCGCAGGATCGGCCACGCAACTGCAGGCTGTTCGAAGGACGTCATATCCCATGATTTCAGACCCGGACCTGACGTTGGTTTCAGACCGGACCTGGCGTGTTCCCGGGACAAATCTTACGTAGAGTAATCGCTTTCGGGAGTCGCTTGCCAACTTTTCGCCAATGGCCGTCAACAAACGCCGCGAGCTGGCCGGCTTGGTCACCTATTGCTGACGTCGTCAGGAGGATTCTTCCCCCAACTGCTCTAGCTGGGCAGACTGGGATGGAACCGCTCGTTTGGACTAGCGCATTACGAAATCGCTGGATATGGTCCGAGTAGTTGGAAGCGCTCCCACGGCAGCCGCTCACCTCGCACTCGCCCCGAGGCAGGCTTGATGGCACGCCGCCGGCGATGGATTCGTGTGACGTTGAGTCACATCCGAAGAAGGTAGGTCGCAGGTGTCGTTCCGTACCTCAGCGCGCGCAAAATCAGGAACCGCCGGCCCGGTGAAGCGGAAATTCCGGTTCGGTCGTCGGCTGGCCGTCGTCACCATTGCCGTCCTGACGGTGGTGTCCGCGACCGGCCTGACCGCGGCCGTGAACGCCGGTGCCGCATCCGCCATAGCGGTCGCACCCAACTTCGGCCCGAACGTCACCATCTTCGACCCGAGCATGCCGACCAGCCAGATCCAGGCCGCGGTGGACGCCATTTCCGCCAAGCAGATCGACAACGAGATGGGCACCGAGCGATATTCGCTGCTGTTCAAGCCCGGCACCTACGGGACGGCCGGCGCTCCGTTGAAATTCCAGGTCGGTTACTACACCGAGGTCGCCGGTTTGGGAAAGAACCCGACCGACGTCACCATCAACGGCAGTGTCGACGTCTACAACCGGTGCATCACCGTCGACAAATGCTTCGCGCTGAACAGTTTCTGGCGATCGCTGTCGAACCTGACGGTGAATGTCAGCGGCGGCACCACCGACTGCCGCAAGACCGGCATGTTCTGGGCCGCGTCCCAGGCCTCGCCGATGCGGCGGGTGAACATCAACGGCAACCTGACATTGATGGACTACTGCACGAATGGGCCGCAGTGGGCCAGCGGCGGTTTCATCGCCGACTCGAAGACCGACACCGTCACGAACGGTTCACAGCAGCAATACCTGGTGCGCAACAGCACCATCGGCGTCTGGTCGAACGGCGTCTGGAACCAGGTCTTCGCCGGTGTGAAGGGCGCTCCGGCGGACAACTTCACGCTGCCGCACACCAACCCGGACGGCGTGGTCAAGCCGGGCACCTACACCACGGTGCCGAAAAATCCGGCCAGCCGGGAAAAGCCGTACCTGTACATCGACGGCAACGGGCAATACAACGTTTTCGTTCCGTCCGCCGCCGCGAACTCATCCGGGACCACCTGGGAAAGCGGCCCGACACCAGGTGAATCCCTTCCGCTGACGAGCTTCTATCTCGCCAAGCCATCCGATTCCGTCGCGGCCATCAATTCCCAGCTGAGCCAGGGCAAGAACCTGTTGCTGACTCCCGGCGTTTATGACGTCAATCAGAGCATCGTGATCAACCGCTCCGACACGGTCCTGCTCGGCATGGGGATCGCCACCCTGACCGCCGTGAACGGCGCCGTCCCGCTGGCGATCGGCGACGTCAAGGGTGTCGTCGTTGCCGGCATCATGATCGACGCCGGCACCGTGACGTCACCGGCCCTGCTGACCGTCGGCAAGCCACGCACCGCCGGTGCCGCGCAGACCAACACGTGCACCGACCCCGCAGATCCGACCACGCTGAGCGACGTGTTCGTGCGGATCGGCGGGCCGCACGTCGGCAAGGCCGTCCTCGGCCTGGTCATCAACAGCGACAACGTGCTGATGGACGACATCTGGTCCTGGCGCGCCGATCACGGCAACGCCGGCAGCTTCGGCTGGACCGTCAGCCCGGCCGACACCGGACTCGTCGTCAACGGCGACAACGTCACGGCCACTGGGCTTTTCGTCGAGCACTACAAGAAGTACAACGTCATCTGGAACGGCGAGAACGGCAAGACAGTCTTCTTCCAGAACGAGATGCCGTACGACCCGCCGAACCAGAGCGCCTGGCGGGCAGGGCCCGGTGCTCGGCTATGCCGGGTACAAGGTGGCGGACACCGTGCAGAAGCACGAACTCTGGGGCGGCGGTAGCTACATCTTCACCGAGGTCGACCCGTCCATCCACGCCACCAGGGCGTTCGAGGCACCGGAGCGAGCCGGGGTGAAGATGCGCCACCTGCTGACCGTGCAACTGCTGGCCGGCGTGATCGACCACGTCATCAACAACACCGGAGCCCCGACGCCCACCGACGTCACCGAACCCAGCTTTGTTGTCGACTTCCCTGCCAGCGCAGCAGGTTCGGCGCCATTCGCCGGCACGGTGCCGGCCGGAACGGCCATCTGCACCGATCCGCCCACCACAGTGCCCACCGACCCCACCACCACACCGACCCCCACGGATCCGACGACAACGCCGACCCGACGAACCCGACGACCACACCGACCAACCCGACGACAACACCGACCAACCCGACGACAACACCGACTCCGACCAACCCGACGACAACACCGACAGTGCCGACCGGTCCGACCGGAGCTGCGCCGAGCAACCTTCGCGGCACGGCAACCAGTAACAGCGCCACGCTGACGTGGAGTGGGGACGCCAGCGCGACGTACGACATCCTCCGCGGCGAGGATGGGGTGAAAATCGCCAGCGTCACCGGCACCACCTTCACGGACGGCGGGTTGAACCTGAACACGCCGTACGTGTATTCGGTGCGGGGGGCGGGTGTGACGACGCCGCAAATCGTCGTCACACCAGGCGTTTCCCCGAGTACGCCGCCCACCACCGGCAGCACCGGCGGGACAACAGTCGCGCCAACGACAACGACATCACCGACAACCTCACCGAGCGGAGCGCCGTCCAACTTGCACAAGAACAGTCAAACCACCAGCTCGGTGACACTCGGCTGGACCGGTTCGGCCACCGCGAGTTACGACATCCTGCGCGGCGAGGACGGGATCAAGATCGCGACGGTCACCGGCACCACCTTCACCGACATCGGGTTACTGCCCCGCACCCCGTACGTCTACTCGGTACGGGGAACCGGCGGAACCAGCTCGCAGATCACGGTGACGCTCAGCTGAGCGGGCTCCACTCGCGCGGATGAACTCGGCGGCGACCGTCACTGCCGTCCAGAGGGGTCGAGTTCATCCGCGCGGTGGAATGGGGGCACCTCCCGGCCCGCTGAGGGCGTTCCGGGGGGCGTTGGCGCCGGGGCCCAGCCGTCGGGGGCCACCCAGCCCCTGGCGGCCAGTTCGGTACGCACCCGCTCCCGCAGCCCGGCATCGGCCCGCAGCCGGGAGATCTGTGCCCGCACGTCGCCGGACCCGGCCAATGCTCGAAACCAGGACGCCTCATTGAGTCGATCGAAGACCTCCTGCTGGCTCCCCGCGACGGCAGCAGCGCCGCTACCCGGAATCCGCAGCGCGCCCCATTTCCCCTTGTAGGCCGAATACCCGGTGATGAGCTGACCGGTATCCAGCGTCAACGGGTACCGGTCGGCGGGAACCGGTACCAGCCGGTAATTCGGCTCGGTCCCATTCATCACGGCCAGCTGAAAGGAGTCGAGCCACAGCAGAAAAACCGGCAGTGCTGATGGAGAACCGTTATCCACCAGCACATATGGCACATATCCGGGCACCGAAACATGAGCCGAATATCCCAACGAGAGGCCGCCGACGGACCCACGCGTCACCGGAATGACCCCGCTCGCCGCATCCAGCGCGGCAAACTTGTCGCGCAACTGGGCCGGCGCGGAATTCGATCCGAAGGACACCACCGGATACCGCGCGTCGATCGGCGCCGCCCCGGCCAGCGCAAGGGCTCCGCCAAGGGTGAGCACCGATCCAGTCGCACCCGTCGCCAACGGTCCGCCGTCCAGGGGCACCGCCCAATCCGCCAACCCCAACCCGGGTGACGACCCCATCCCGTACATCCAGCCACCCAGCCACAGGTAATCGGCGTCGACAGCCAGTCCCGGGTAGCTCAGCGGATCGGCCAGCGGACTCACCGAAACGGCGAGATCGGCAAGGCTCGGCATCAGGACAGCGTGCCACCGGGACGACACCGGGCGGCAGCGCGGGGCAGGATGTCGAGCTATGACCCGCCCGCTGATCGGCATCACCACCTACCGCGAGAACGCGTCGTGGGGCGCCTGGAACCAGGTGGATGCGGTGCTGGTGCCGGCCGATTACGTCGACGCGGTCCGCGCCGGCGGCGGCACCCCGCTGCTGATCCCGCCACTCGGACCCGGCGATGACGCGGCGGCCATCATGCACCGGCTGGACGGCCTGGTGCTGGCCGGCGGCGCCGACGTCAACCCGTCCAGGTACAGCGCGGAACCGGACCCGGCCACCACCAGCTGGCGCGACGATCGGGACGTGTCGGAAATGGCCCTGCTGAACGCCGCGGACGACCTCGCCCTGCCCGTGCTGGGCGTCTGCCGGGGCATGCAGGTGATGGCCGTTACCGCCGGAGGTGCGCTGCTGCAACATGTTCCGGACGTCACCGGGCACCACGGGCACTCCCCAGGTGCCGATACCTACGGTGCGACCGAGGTGCGCACCACCCCGGGCTCACAGCTGGCGAGCATCCTCGGCGACAGCTTCACGGTCGCCTGTCATCATCACCAGTCGGTGACCGAACATCCCGGATACACCGGGGTGGCCCACTCCGCCGACGGCGTGCTCGAGGCCATGGAGGCACCGGGCCCCCGGTTCCGGATGGCTGTCCAATGGCACCCCGAAACCCACGCCGAGCGAACGCTTTTCGCGGCATTCGTGGCGGCAGCCGGGCGACCCCGATGACCGTGGAATCCCTCCGGGAAGCGGCCAACGCTGCGCTCACTCCCCTGGCCTGGGCGTACTACCAGGGAACGGCCGGGTCACCGGAGCTGGACGCGCTGACCTGGTCGTCGGTGTTGTTGGTCCCGCGGGTGCTGCACCGGGCTGACCAAGGTGGACACCTCCACCAGCCTGGGGGGGACGAAGCTGGATACCCCGGTACTGATCGCGGCCACCGCCGCCCACCGGCTGGCGCATCCCGACGGTGAGGTGGCCACCGCGCGGGCGGCCGCGGCCGAGGGCGCGCTGATGGTCTACTCCAGCTCGGCCGCCGTCGAGGTGACGGAATTCGGCGCCTCGGCATCCGGACCATGGTGGGCCCAGGTGTACGTGATGCGGGACCGCGGCGTGACGAACGACTACCTCGACCGGTGCGTCGCGGCCGGCGCCGGCGCGCTGGTCCTCACCGTCGACTACCCGGGCGCGATCGCCAAGGCCGGTTTCCGCACCGCGACCGAGGGACGGCTGCGACGCGACGCCCGGCAACTACCCGCAGTGGACGTGGCCGGAAATGTCGGCCGCCATCCAGCCGGGGCTCACCCCGGACGTCATCGGCGAACTGGCCGACCGCACCGGGCTGCCCGTGCATGTCAAGGGGGTGCTGCACCCACGGGACGCCAGCACAGCGGTGGCGGCCGGCGCGGCCGGCATCGTGGTGTCCAATCACGGCCGCCGGCAGGTGGACGGCGTGCTGCCGACGGCCTACGCCCTGCCCGCGGTGGTGGACGCTGTCGCCGGCGACGCGATCGTCACCGTCGACGGCGGGATCCGGACCGGGGTCGACGTGCTGCGCGCGCTCGCGCTCGGCGCCTCCGGCGTCGGCATCGGCCGCCCGGTGCTGTGGGGACTGGCCGCGGCGGGCAGCGCCGGCGTCCGCGAGGTGATCGGCACCCTGACCGCCGAACTACGCCAGGCGATGGCCTCGGTCGGCGCCGGCCGCATCGCCGACCTCGATGGTGATCACGTCCGGCGGCCCCGCTACTGAGTCGACCCCGGCCACTGCGGGCCGCCGCGTCGAGTGTCCGTCGCAGGCGGCCTGTGCCAGGCTGACTGCGTGCGCATGCAATTCGCCACCGGCCCCGACCCCACCGACCTGCTGATGCTGCCGTGGTCGACCCCGCTGGCGGAGTGGCCCAAGGAGAAGCTGGTCTCGCTGCCGCGCGGCATCTCCCGGCACGTCGTCCGCTTCGTGCGGATCGGCGGGATCGTCTACGCCATCAAGGAGATCAGCCAGGGGCTGGCCGATCACGAGTACGAGCTGCTGCGCGAACTGGCCAAGGTCGGGCATCCCCGTCGTGCAGGCCATCGGCGTGGTCGCCAACCGGATGACGCCGGAGGGCGAGCCGCTGGACGCCGCACTGGTCACCAAGCACCTGCGGTTCTCGCTGCCCTACCGGGCGCTGTTCTCCCGGCGGATGGACCCGGACCTGGAGACCAAGCTGCTGGACGCGCTGGCCGAACTGCTGGTCCGGCTGCACCTGGTCGGCTTCGCCTGGAAGGACTGCTCGCTGTCGAACACCCTGTTCCGCCGGGACGCCGGTGCGCTGGCCGCCTACCTGGTGGACGCCGAGACCGGCGAGATGCGGGAGAGCCTGTCCAACGGGCAACGCGCGCAGGACCTGGACATCGTCGAGACGAACCTGGCCGGCGAACTGCTGGACCTGCAGATGTCCGGCCTGCTGTCGGAATCGGTTGACCCGCTGGAGACGGCCGTCTCGGTGATCGAGCGCTACGAGCGGCTCTGGGAACTGCTGACCGCGCCGCAGACCATGGGCGAGGACGAGTGGTGGCGGATCGAACAGCGGCTGCGCAAGCTCAACGAACTCGGCTTCGACGTCGCGCAGATCCACATCAACGAGTCCGACGGCGACCCGCACGTCATGGTGCAGACCCAGGTGGTCGACGCCGGGCACCACCGCCGCCGGTTGTTCTCGCTGACCGGCATCGACGTCCAGGAGAACCAGGCCAGGCGGATCCTCAACGACCTGGACACCTACCGGTCGCAGGCCGTCATGCCGCAGACCGAGGTCGACGAGGACACCGTCGCGCATCACTACGTCACCGATGTCTACGACCCGGTGATCGAGGCCATTCCCCGGCGACATGGCCGAGAAGCTGGAGCCCGCCGAGGTTTTCCACGAGGTGCTGGAGCACCGGTGGTTCCTGTCGCAGGCCGCCGGGCACGAGGTGTCGATGGAACGGGCCACCGCAGTCCTACCTGGACAACGTGCTGCGGTACCGGCCGGACGAGAAGGCGTTCCTCGACTCCAGCCTGATGGGCGTCGGCGCCCTGGACGCCGACGACATCGAGGACGACGAACCCATCGACGCGGAAGCCGACTTCGGCCCGTAGCTCCAACTGCCCGTCAGCCGCAGGCGCACCCGCAGACCTTGCCCCACACCGACTCGAGTCGCGATACCTGGGTCCCGACGTCAGTGAGCTGCTCGACCTGCCGGCGGGCGGCATGCCCGCGTCGTGGTGGTCCCTGCAGCCACCTGGTGATGCGACGAAATGCGCGGGTCCGGGGCGTTCCCGACCCGAAGTCCAGCGCGTCGGCATCACGCGTCGCCCAACGGCCCGTGTGCTGATGACGCCCCGCGTCGTGGTCCCCAGCGTCATGGTCACTCGAACTCCTGCCCCAGATCCGTCATCTGGGTGTCAGGAGAGCGCGTGTTGACCGCTGATACCGTGCGCCACGAGCGGACAATTGGTGCCAGTACCGGCATTTGCCCGAGATCAGCACGAAGCACGAGGAGTGAACGGCATGACGACAGTCCGGGGCATGGGAACGATTGCGGCCAAGTACTGGTGGGTGATCCTGGTCCGCGGCATCATCCTGGTGTTGTTGGGCATCGCGATGTTCGCCTGGCCGAAGGCGACCCTGCTGGTGTTCGTCGTGCTGTTCGCGGCCTACCTGTTCGTCGACGGCATCATGGCGATCTTTCAGGGGTTCTCACAGCGCAGGGACGGCGAGCCGTCGGGCTGGTCCTTCGCCCAGGGTGTGCTGGCCATCGTCTTCGGCATCGCCGTGCTGGTCTGGCCGCGACACCATCGGCAAGGTGATCATCTACCTCATCGCGATCTGGGCGATCCTGGCCGGCATCGCCGGGATCGCCGGCGGATTCCGGATGAAGTCCGTGCCCGGCTCCGGGTGGGGCTGGTTCCTGGCCTGGGGCATTCTGGCCCTGATCTTCGGCATCGCGTTGATCGCCAACCCGGCCGCCGGGATCCTCAGCATTCTGTGGCTGGTCGCCATCTGGGCGATCATGGCCGGCATCGTGTTCATCGTCGCCAGCTTCTTCGTCCAGCAAGGTCGGCAACACGATCGTCGAACGATCCCGCGTACTGAACAAGCTCGCCCTGCTGTTCGTCTGGCGCAGCACTACTGTCGGTGTTCCCCGCCCGATGAGGAGCGCGCCATGACGATCCGCTACACCAGTCGTCGACCCGGCCCAGACCGCGGTGGTGCTGATCGAGTACCAGAACGACTTCACCACCGAGGGTGGCACGCTGCACGGCGCCGTGTCGGCCGTGATGGAGTCAGCACCGGAATGCTGCAGAACACCGTCGACCTCGTCGCCAAGGCCAGGGCGGCCGGCGCCACGATCGTGCACACGCCGATCTCCTTCGTCGCCGGCTACGGCGAGATCTCCGCCCAGCCCTACGGGATCCTGGCCGGCGTCGTCGACTCCAATTCCTTCGTCAAGGGCACCTGGGGAGCCGAAATCGTCGACGACATGACGCCGGAACCGGGCGACATCGTCATCGAGGGCAAGCGCGGTTTCGACGCCTTCGCCTCCACGAACCTGGACTTCATCCTGCGGTCCAAGGGCATCACCACCATCGCGCTCGGCGGTTTCCTGACCAACTGTTGCGTCGAATCGACGATGCGCACCGGCTACGAGAAGGGTTACCAGGTCTACACGCTGACCGACTGTCTGGCCGCGACCTCGCACGAGGAGCACGACAACGCGATCAGCAAGGACTACCCGATGTTCTCCCGCCCGGTCACCAGCACCGACTTCGTCGCGGCGCTGGATGGCAGCGCCCTGGCGGACAGTTCCCGGGGTACTGACTGTCAGCACGCCCACACCAAGGCGCGGCGTCGCCGCAGCGGATCAGCGGCGATCCCCCGCGGTCTGACGCGCATCCCGGTCACCCTGCTGACCGTCGGGTTGCTGCTGCTCGCCGGCATGCTGACCGGCACCCTGTTCGCCCCGGCCGACCCGACCGACCGCGCCATCACCTCGCTGGAGTTCGGGTTGCCGGCGTTCCGGGAGGGCCGGATCTGGACGCTGTTCACCGGGGCCGTGACGTTCACCGAACCCGAGTTCTACCTCTTCGTCGGCGTGTTGCTGGCCGTCGGGCTTGGGTCTGTACGAACGCCGGGTCGGCTCACTGCGGGCGGCCTTCGCCCTGGTGGTCACCCATTCGGCGGGGATCGTCATTCCGGCGCTGCTGCTCTGGCCGTTCGTCGGCAGCGAGCTGGACCTGGGCCGCGACGCTGGGCGGCGAGCTCGACGCCGGCCTGTCCGCGGGCGGTTTCGGGGTCGCGGCGGCGGCGACGGCACTGATCGACGCCGCCCTGGCGCGGCCGGCTCCGGGTGCTGGTCACGCACCTTCCTGACGGTGCTGGTGCTGAAGTCGGGGTTGCTGTGGGACCTGGAGCACCTCACCGCGTGGCTGGCCGGCCTGGCGATCGGGCCATGGCTGGCGCGGCCAGACCGTGCTGGCCAGAGGCACGGCGGAGCGCAAACGCGGCCGGTCACCCGGTCCGGCCGAGGCCAGAATGCTGACCGCGCTGATCGCCGCCGGGTTCGCCGTCTCCAACGTGGTCGAGGCGCTCTATCCCGGGACTGGGCGGGATGATCGGGCCGGGCGTCGGGGCCGTCGAGGTCCGCGGGTTCTGGGTGATCATCCTGGAACTGGTGATCTCGCTGCTGATCTGCGGGGCGCTGCCCCGGCCGCTGGCGCTCGCCTGGTGGGTGGCGGTGATCGGTGTCGCGGCCATCATCGTCAATTCGCTGGTGAACACCCCGGTGGTGCCCAGGATCGGTGATGCCGTCTGCTCCGCCATCGTGCTGGCGGTGTTGATCTGGAATCGACCGGCCTGGCCATGGCGGACCGACCGTTCGGTGCTGCATCCGTTGCGACTGCTGATCGTGCTCACGATGGTCTTCGCGACGCTGACGGCGGTGGCCTTCTGGACGGTCCGGGAGCAGTTCCGCCCCGTCCCGGACCTGTTCGAGGTGGTCCGGGCGGCGTTGGCCCGGTTGACGTTCACCGTCGGCCCGGTTGTTCCGCAGGGGTCGGGGGCCGCGTGCGGTGGTGATCTCAACAGGCGTCATCTGGGCGCTGACGCTGATCGGCTGGCTGGTCTGGGCGCTGTATCTGTGGGCGCCCGGCGGGTGGCGCGGCGCCTGGACCGCCGTGCGGACGGGCCGGGAACCCGGAGCCTGAAATCTCTGCCTGTCGGTACCTCGGTCATACAGTGTCTCCATGAGCGAACTCGCCACCGATGCACCGGTCGCTGCCGTCCGGAGATCCCAGCTCGAACAGCGACTGGAAACTCACCGCAGGGAGCTGGCCGGCTACTGCTACCGGATGCTCGGATCCACCTTCGAGACCGACGACGCGGTGCAGGACACGATGGTGCGCGCCTGGCGGGCGCTGGACCGATTCGACGGCCGGTCGTCGCTGCGGACCTGGCTCTACCGGATCGCCACCAACGTCTGCCTCGACATGCTGAACGGCCGCAACCGGCGCGCGCTGCCGATGGACCTCGGCCCGTCGTCGCCACCGGTGCTGGCCTCACTCGGTCAGCCGCACCCGGAGGCGGTCTGGATCCAGCCGATCGCCGACGGCGCGGTGCTGGCCGCCGAGGGCGACCCGGCGGAGGTGGCGGTCGGCCGGGAAACCATCCGGCTGGCCTTCGTCGCGGCGCTGCAGCACCTGCCACCGCGGCAGCGCGCGGTGCTGATCCTGCGCGAGGTGCTGCGCTGGAGCGCGATCGAGGTCGCCGAGCTGCTGGACTCCACCGTGGCGTCGGTGAACAGCGCGCTGCAGCGGGCCAGGGCGACCCTGGCAGACGGTCGACGCCGGCACCGAGGACGACTTCGAGCCGATGAACGAGCAGCAGAAGAACCTGCTGGCGCGGTATGTCACGGCGTTCACCGCCTACGACATCACCGCGATGGTGGCGCTGCTGCGGGAGGACGCCACCGCCTCGATGCCGCCGTTCCAGCTGTGGCTGCAGGGCCGGGATGACATCGGCCGCTGGCACGTCGGTCCCGGGATCACCTGCCAGGGGTCGGTCCTGGTGCCGGTCGAGGTCAACGGTTCACCGGCCTTTGCGCACTACCGGCCGGGACCGAACGGGCACGAGCCGTTCTCGATCCAGGTGCTGGAGCTCACCGGAGACCGGATCTCCAAGATCACCTACTTCCTGGACACCGAGCTGTTCGAGAAGTTCGGGCTCCCGCAACATCCCCCAACGGCGCAGCGCCCCTGATCGTTCTGGGTCCGGATCAGTCGGCTTCTGCCCAGTCGCCGACGCCACCGATCTTGGTGATCGTCGTGTGCGCGACAACACCGGGCGGCGGGTTCGGCATCGGCGGGAAGTTGGTGCCCGGACCGATGTAGGTCTGCGCCAGCCGGTGCAGCAACTCGGGTCCGCCACCATCGGTGAACCGAACCCGGCCGTGCACCACCAGGTATTCGTTCAGGCCGATGGCATTGCGGCCGGGCGCTTCCATGGAGATCGCGACGCGCGGGTCTCTTGCCATGTTCCGCATCTTGAGCTGGCCGCCGTCGAGGTGGCCGCTGACCAGCTCGTCACCGTCCAGGCCGACCCAGATGATGGAAACCTGCGGGGACCCGTCCTTGTTGATCGTGACCAGATGAGCCAGCGGCCCCGATTCCACCAGTTGGCGTGCTGCGGTGTTGAGCCGAACCATGCAGGGACTGTGCCACAGGTCGATCGCCCGGTACAGACCCCACGAGCTGGTCGAAACGGCGCCTAGTGACCGGTCACGTCCGAGTCCGTCGCTGCGGCCTCACCGTGATCCAGTGCGGTGATCGCGGCCATGTCCTGGTCGGTCAGCTCGAAGTCGAAGATGTCCAGGTTCTCGGCCAGCCGCGCCCTGGTCGCCGATTTGGGCACCGCGGACAGTCCGAGCTGGAAATGCCAGCGCAGGATGACCCGGGCCGGTGTGACTGCCGAGCCGGTCCGCGATGCCGGTGATGACCGGGTTCGCCAGGGTCTCGCCGCGGCCGAGCGGACTCCAGGACTGGGTGACGATGCCGTGCGCGGCGTTGTAGTCGCGGGCAGCGCTGCGGGCCAGGGTTGGGTTGAGCTCGATCTGGTTGACCGACGGTGTCACCCCGGTTTCCGCGATCAGCCGGTCGAGGTGTGCCGGTTTGAAGTTGGAGACACCGATCGCCCTGGTCTTGCCCGATGCCAGCAGCGTCGCGAAGGTCTGCCAGGTGTCGACGTACAGATCCCGGTCCGGCAGCGGCCAATGGATCAGCAGCAGGTCGACATAGTCCAGACCGAGGCGCCGCAGCGATGCCTCGAGTCCGCCGACAGCCAGGTCGTTCCCCTGATAGGGACCGTCCAACTTGGTGGTGACGAACAGGTCGGAGCGGTCCAGGCCGCCCGGGCCGGTGACGTCGCTGATGCCCTGGCCGACGCCTGTCTCATTGCCGTACTTCGCGGCCGTGTCGACCAGCCGGTAACCGATCTCGACGGCGTCCACGACGGTCCGGGCGACCTGGTCGTCGGTCAGCGGCCAGGTACCAAGGCCGATCGCCGGCATGTCGATGCCGGCGGCGAGGTGGATGACGGGGGACGTTTCGGCGGACATGGCGGGACACTCCGATCGGTAGCGGGCCGCCCATTCTGCCCTGCCGCCCGCACTACTTCCGCAGCCACCGCCGGATCTTCCTGCCCGAGACCGCCGACCAGGCGGCATCGAACTCACGTAGCGCGTCGTCACCCCTGGTTTGTTCCAGTGCGTGCAAACGGCCGATGGTGAACGCGTTGTCGCCGTCCAGGTGCAATCCGAACGCCGAGCTGGCGCAACGCCGTCCGGGCGACAACGCTGTCCTGGTGCTCGCCCAGCACCTCCTGCAGGTGTTCGGCCGCCTCGGCGAGTCCGCTTGCCGGCGCCCCGAACGCGGGAGCAACGGACTCTGCGGCGTATCGGAGCCGCTTCGAGGCCTTACGGATCTCGTGGTACCACTCGTCGCGGTGCCGCGGATCGGCCGGTGGGCCGGCGGAAACCAGGCTCTTGACCCGCTGGTAGGACTTCCGAACCCGCCGGGTGAGGACGTCGTCGGCAGGGCCGTCGGCCAGCTCGGTGAACGGTGGGTCGGCGACCAGAGCGGTCAGCTGGTCGGCCAGCTGCCGGTAGCGCGGGGAGTCCAGCGCGACGACCAGTTCGTCGTGGGCCTTGCGGTGGTCGGACCGTAGTTCGACCTCGATCCGCGAGGCGATCGGGCCGAGGACCAGATCGTCGGGTTCGGCGGCCAGTTCGTCGCTCAATCGCATGCGCAGCACTTCGGCGTCTCGGGCTCCGCCCAGCTCGCCGGCGATCCACTTCAGCTCGTCCCGGAGCGGGTCGGTGATGTCCCGGTCGAGCAGTGGCCGGAAGGTCGCCAGTGCGCTGCGCAGGCGGCGGGTCGCGACCCGCATCTTGTGCACGCCGTCGGGCTCGTCGAGTCGAGCCTGCGGCTCGCGGGCCGCCACTGCCTGAACCTGCTCGGTCAGATGTGCCGACAGGACAGCCCCCGCCGGGCTGGCTGGTGTCAGGTCGCCTGCGGGTAGGTCATGGTCGGACGGGGTTGTGGTGTCGGACGGGGTTGTGGTGTCGGACGCTGGGTTTTCATGGTGGACAGGTGGCGCAGTCATGGCTCCGGTCTACCAGGACCGCGGCTACCGGCGGCTGCCGGCGCTGCGGTGCCCGGCGAGCACCCAGCCGGCGACGACCGAGTCCCAGACGATCGGGGTGCCGGCGCGGTACGCGGTGGAGCAGCATTCACAATTTCCCGCTCTGGTGGCGGGGACAGGGGCGCTCATATGGTCATCCTTGAATGTCGTCGAAGCGGCCCGAGGAAATCGGGCCTGGTGAGTTGAATGTCGGCCTGCGGCCGAGGGGAATCCGCTGTCCGGCTGCTCTGAAGAGTTCAGGCGCCTGGTCCGTGATGCGTATCGCGGATACGGATGATCGGGTCCGATCACAGTGATCCTGCTGCCGGCGGGCGGTGGCCGTCTCGGCGCTGATTCCAACGTGGTGACCCAAGACCAGCTAAGCATCGCGTGGTCTGCCGAAGCAAGCCGGAGCCGGTTAACTTCGTGCGTCGAGCACGTATCCGATCATGACACCGATCAGTCCGGACAGCTGTGGTTCCCCGAGGACGTCACAGATTCGACACGGCGTTCAGTTGCCCGGGTGGTACAGCGCCAGTCCGCTGCGCCGGTCGAAAACGTGGGCCCTGGCGGCGTCGACCGCCACGGTGACGACGTCGCCCACCCTGGCCCCGGTCCGCCCACTGAACCGGGCGACGAGACGCTGATTGCCGACGTCGATGGTGAGGTAGGCGTCCCGCCCGTTCCGGTCGATCGCCCTGACCGGCCCGGACAGTAGAACGTGGTCCGGGTCCGGCTCGTGCCCCGCATCGCGAACGTCTTCGGGCCGCAGCCCCAGTGTGACCTCGCGGCCGACCTGGTCGGCGAGTTCGGCCGGCAACGGTTGCCACGTCGGCAGGGTGCGGTAGCCGACCTGATAGCCGGCCATCCCGCCGGACGCCACCAACCGAGCGGGCAGCACACCGATCGGCACGGTCCCGACGAAATCGGCGACGAACAGGCTCGCCGGGGCGTCGTAGATCTCCCGCGGCGTCCCGATCTGCACGACGCGGCCGGCGTTCAGCACGGCGATCCGGTCGCCGATCGCCAGGGCGTCGGACTGGTCATGGGTGACGTACACCGTGGTGACCTTGGATGCCCGCACCGTCTCGGCGATAACCCGGCGCATCCGGGCGCGCTCGTGCGCGTCGACATGCGCGAGCGGCTCGTCCAGCAGGAACGCCTTCGGGCGTCCGCACCAGCGCGCGGCCGATGCCCACCTGGCCGCGCTCGCCCGCGGAGATCTCGGTCGGCAACCGCCCCAGCAGCCGGCTGATCCGCAATCGCCTGGACTGCAGGTGCACCTGGCGCTGGACCTCCTGCTCCGGGACATGCCGGACGGTCAGACCGAAGCCCATGTTCTTGGCGACGTCCAGCATCGGCATCAGCTGGGCGTTCTCGAAGACCATCGCGATGTCCCGATAGGCCGACGGCCGCCGTGGTGGGTTGGCCGGCGATCAGGACGCGACCGGTCTCGACCTTGACCAGCCCGGCGATTGCCCGCAACAGTGTCGACTTGCCGCTCCCGGACGGCCCGAGCACGGCCAGCAGTTCGCCGGGCCGGGCCAGCAGGGTCACGTCCGTCAGGGCGACCGTCCCGTCACGCTGGACGACGGTGGCCCGGTCCAGGCCGGTACAGCCGGCGGGCATCAGCTGCTCGCCCTGGCCGGTCCCGTCCTGCGTCACCTCGCGGCCCTTCTCGTCACCTCTGGCCTGCATCAACAGCGAGCCGCCGAGGGGACTTGAACCCCTAACCGCCCGATTACAAGTCGGGTGCGCTACCAATTGCGCCACGGCGGCAGGTCGGAAGCCGCTTCGACTCACCCGACCGACCGGGCAGAACCCGGCTTGACAAGCGTAGCCGGACCCGACGGAGGAGGGCCGCCATCCAAGACACAGCCGGGCGGAGAAGATGCTCCGGCGGGCTCATCGCCAGGCGGACCCCGGGCTCAGCCGCCCGGGGTCGCCGGATCGGTCGCAGCCGGATCGGCCGCAGCGGTGGCGGTGGTCGCAGCCGCGGGGGCCGGAGCGCAGACGACGTTCTGCTGACCGTTGTAGACGGTCGTGAAGTCCTCCCGCCGGATCTCGGCGCCGGCCAGGTCGCGGATGATCCTGGTGTTCACCACCGAGAATCCAGTGCTGCCGCCGGACGGGCTGCAGGACGTCCCGTACGGCTTGACCACCACCTGTGGCGAGGTGTAGTTGAACCGATCCGTTGTCTGCGATTCCACCTCGACGTGCTTGGTCCCCCAGAGCCGGACGGTGATGTCGCTGTCCGTCCAGATCGTCTGGATGTACACGCCGGTCGGGTAGTCGTTGGAGAAGGCCAGTTCGATCTCACCGTCGAAGACGGTCGCCTCCCGGCCCTCCGGGTAGCGGCTGATGTAGAACGAGTGCGGGGTGTGCGTGACGTCGCCCATCCCGGCGAAGTACGCCGCGTTGTACAACGTGGTGGCGAACTGGCTGATGCCGCCGCCGACCGCGGTGGACAGCGCACCCTCCTGGATGATCGCCGCCGGCACGTAGCCCTCATCGGTACCGCGGGTGCCGGTGAACTCGTTCAGCCCGAACGTCGCGCCCGGCTGCACGATCGCCCCGTTCACCTTCTCCGCGACCACCCGGATGTTCTCGCCGGACGCCGCGGCGAACCCGCCGGTGGTGAACTCCCCGATGACCTCTTTGATGCCGAGCGCCTGCAGCTTCTCGGTGGTCAGGCCGGGCGGCGTCTCGGTGTAGACGACCGCCGCCTCCCGTCCGGGCGAGCGCAGCGCGGGTCCGATGTTCGCCTCGGTCGCGGCCCAGTCAACGGTCCGACCGGGAACGCCGGGGGCGATCACCGAAGCACCGTCCTGGATCGAGATGCCGGCATCGACCGGAGCACTCTGGGTGGCCTCGACCGCTGCCGTGAACGGGGCGCGCAGCGCTGCCGCATCAACCGTGACGGTGAAACCGTCGGCGCCATCCGGCGTGACGGTGGTTGCTGCCGCGATGTCGGTCACCGGTGCCTCGACGACCGCACCGGCGCCGGTCAACCGCAGCGGTCCGGACAGGATGGCGGTCGCCTCGGCCGCGGCTGCCTGGACCTTGTCCGGGCTCGCCCGGACCGGCGACGAGGTCACCGGCAGAACCAGACCCTGGACCGCTGCCGGCCCACCCGATTCCCACGCCGCGACGACGGCTGCGGTTGCCTCCGGCACCTGCAACGAACGGCCGACCACGGGCACAACGGTCCGCACCGTCACGCCGTCCACCGCTACCTCACCCTCGACGGGCTGCAGGTCGGTACCGGCGGCGATCTGCGCCAGTGCTGCGGTCACCTCTGGGTGGTCGACCTGCACCGACATCGGCACGGTCGGTGGAGCTGAAGAACGAGGTCAGCCTGACGAGCGGGTTCGCCGAGCGGATTCCGGCGGCCTGGACGGTACTCGTCGACGGAGAAACGAAGTCCGGCGGCCGCCGGATCGATCGGGGTGGCGACGCCGTGCACGTCGACGGTGACCGGGGCGATGTAGGCCGGCGCCGCCTGGGCGGTCAGCGCGGCCGCGGCCTGCTCGGGCGTCATCCCGCCGACTTCCACACCCGCGATGGTGGTGTGCCGCTCGATCTCGCCGCTGGTACTCAGCAGGTCGACCAGGTAAACGGCAACCACCAGAACGAGCAACACGGAGCCCGCGATGATCGCGGCAACCAAGCCCCGCGACCGACCCTCAGGCTGCGCCGGGTTGGCGGATTCGTGCGGGCCGACGTCACCGTCTCGCGTCACCTCAGCGTTGATCACCTGAGTGTTGATCACCTGAGTGTCGACGGCCTGAGTATCGATCACCTGGGTGGCCTCGGAATCGGCGTCGTCCCCTGTCGATCCCGTCGATCCGGAACCCGCTGTGCCCGTCAGATCCTTCACACCTGTCCCTTTAGCTCATGCCCCTGGATCACGACAGACCCAGAAATCACTACCGGGGCAATCATCCCCGACCGAAAGACGGTCGGGGACGCACCGGAGTTGAGCGGCAGGCATGGACGTGCCCTGGATCACGTCGGATCGGGCCATCGGAACGGGGCTTGCCGGAGCGCGGGGCGCTCTGGCGGGAGTGACGCTCTAGCGGGAGTACGGCGCCGGTGCCGGAGCGTGCCGGACGCCGCGGATCGTCGAGATCAGGATCCGCCGGCATTCCAGCGCACTGACGTTCATCAGGGACGCAAGCGCCGCGATTGCCCCGTCGTCGAGCGTCATCGCCGCCGAGCCGCCGTGGGTGCGCAGCTCGAACCAGCGCTTGACCGGGCCGAGCCGGGGATCGTTGGTGGCCATCACTTCGGCAACGTCAACGGTGATCGAGCCGGTGGCGCCGGCGGCGGGGCGGAGTGCGACGCCGCGCTCGGCCGCACTGAGCAATGCACCGAGGTCCTCGCCCAAGGCGCCGGCGATGACCCACAGCACGTCGACCCGCAGGGATCGGTGCCCGGTCTCGTAGTTCGCCAGAGCGGCCTTGCTGACCAGTCCGCCGGTGCGCTGCGCAACTTCTGCCTGGGTGAGCTTCTGCCTGCGCCGTGACTCACGCATCACCCGGCACACGGCAGCGGCGAACGCCTGCTGCGACCGTGCGTCGTAAGCCTGTGACACGCGATTCCCCTGTCGTCGCACGGGGCGATGGAGCAATTCTCCAACCGCCGGCATAGCGCCTACTCGATTACCATCCGTTAGCAGGTCGTGCGTCATCAGTGATGAGTTGACCCAAACGGGCGATAAACCATTGTCCGTATCGCGCTGCCCTGCTATTTCTACCACAGAGTAACCGCCAATCCACCCTTTTGGCCCATTGGATGAAACACAATGGCCTGATCGTGGTAACTCGCTCGAAAAGTACCGGTTCTGAACACTGATTGACCCCGCAACGATTCACTCGTCAGAGTCATCTCACACTGTCGGGCAAAGGAATGGCCGGACGTCGTCCTACTCGATCCCAACGGACGTACTGCGTCAATCGGCCAGCCGGGCGACTTAGTCAGGCGAACAGGGCCTTACCGAACCAGTCACCGGGAGCCGCTCACGCCGGGCGGGCAGGCCCACAGCCCGCCGCCGATGTGCGCGATGTACTCGTTCAGCAGATCGGATTTCCCCAGGCGGGTCTGAATGACCTTGAACTGGGCCTGCGGATCGCGCTGGAACGCGATGAAGAACAGCCCGGCCGCGAGCTTGCCGGTGTCCGGATCCTGACCGTCGGTGTAGTTGTAGCCGCGGCGGAGGAGTTTGATCGCCGTTGTTCTGCTCGGGTGCGGCCAGCCGGATGTGCGCATCGACATCGACCACCAGCTCGCCGGCGTCATTGGTCTTGGCGTAATCGACCGGGGTGAATTCGTCACCACCGGTCAGCGGAGCACCGGTGGTCTTGTTCCGGGCGAAGATCCGCTCCTGATCGGTCAGCGGGTCGGTGTCCCAGGACTCGATCTCCATCCGGATCTTCCTGGCCACCAGATAGGACCCGTTCGCCATCCAGCGGCGGGACTGTCCGGCACTCGACCCAGACCTGCGCGTCGAGGGCCGCGGTGTCGTCGGCATGGATGTTGTTGGTGCCGTCCTTGAAGCCCATCAGGTTGCGCGGCGTCGTCTGGCCGGCGCCGGTCGCCGAGGCCCGCCCGAAGCCGAGCTGGGACCACTTGAGTACCGCGGTACCGCGGGCCGCCCTGACCATGTTGCGGATCGCGTGGAACACCACCTGCGGGTCGTCGGCGCAGGCCTGGATACACAGGTCGCCGTCGGAGATGGCCGGCTTCATCACCGCGTCACCGGGGATGGTGCCGAACGGCGTCAGCTCGGCCGGCATCCTGTCCGCCAGCCCGAACCGCTCGTCGAACAGGCTCGGCCCGAAGCCGACGGTGATGGTCAGCGAGTGCGGCCCGAGGTCCATCGACTCGCCGGTGTCGAACGGCGGCTGCTCGTCCCGGACCGGGGAGTCGCTGACCAGCTTGCCGGCGGTGAGCCGCGCGGCCATCGCCGCCCAGCGGCCGAGCATCCGCTTGAGTTCCTCGACGTCGGTGGTCGTGACATCGAGGGCGGCGAACATCAACCGCTCCTGCTGGGTGGTGGTGATGCCCGCCTGCCGGGCGCCGTAGAACGGCACCGTTGCCAGCGCCCTGGTGGTCGCCGAGTCCACGTCGGACGCGCATCGCCTCCGGCGCGTCGCCGGACGTGTCGTTCGCCGATCGGATGCCGTAACCGGCCGCGACGCCGACGCCGGCGGCCAGCCCAACGCCCGCAGCGGCGGCTCCACCGAGGAACCGCCGCCGCGACGTGCCTTGCTCAGCCATGCCCAACCTTTGACCTGCTGCTAGTTCGTGATCTTCGCCGAGATCGCCGACAGCGGTTCCTGCACCACCAGCAACGCATCGGTCAGCGCCTTCTTGTCCGCTGCGGTCAACTTGTCGTAGGACACCCAACCGCTCGGGCGACGTCGGATCCCGGTACTTGTCCAACGTCGCGGTCAGCGCGTCGAAGGCCGCGGCGATCTGCGGGACCAGCGTCGGGTCGATCTGGTCGAGTGCCGGCTTCAGGGTGGCGAAGGCCTGCAACGACCCCTCCACGTTAGCTTCGAAATCGAGCAGGTCGATCTTCGAGTATGCCTCTTCCTCGCCGGTGATCTTCGATGTCGAGCACCTCGTCGAGCAGCGTGGCCGACCCGTTGGCGATCTCGAAGGCCTGGTAGCCGCCCGTCGGTGCCGGCCTTCGTCGCCTCGGACAGCTTCGCCGCCTCGGCCTGCAGGCTCTGGATGTCGACGACCAGCTGATCGGCCAGCTGGCTCATGCCCTCGGTGGTCTGCTTCTCGAACAGCGCCTGCTCGATCGGGTGGAAGCCGGTCCAGGTGGTGCCGGCCTCGACGTCGCCGACCCGCAGGTCGATCGCCGGATCCAGGTCCGGGAACGACTCGGCGACCGGCTCGATCCGCTCGTAGAACGGGCCGGGCCTTGATGTAGGCCGCCTGCGCGGCGGCCGAGGTCGCCGGCCTTGATCGCGGTGGCCAGCTCCTGCACGGGGACGAGCAGGAAGGTGATCTGGTCGTCGACGTAGGTCGCGTAATCGACCGTCGCCTGGTTGAGCAGCGCGGTCAGGTCGGCGGACTGGGCGGCCGCCTCGCCGGTGACGGTGAACGGCTGCTTCTCGGTGGCCGCCCCCGGGCAGAAGACCTGGTAGGTGCCGCCGTCCAGCCGGGCGGAGAACGTGCTGTCGAAGCCGGGGGCGAGGTTCTCCCGCTCACCGACGATCCGCTGGTCGGAGACCAGTTCGACCTCGGTGACGCTGAGCGCGTCGACATTGGTGATGACGAACGTCACCTGGCCGGCCGGCACGGTGTCGGGCGTGGCGACGCAGCCGTCGGCCTCGGTGACCGTGACCGTGATCTGGCCCGGCTCGCCGGCCGCTGCGGAACCGGCGGCCGGGCTCGCGACGCTGGCCGTCGGAGCCGGTCGACGACGATGCTGTCGTCGCCGACGAGCTGCACGCCGTCGAGCGCGAGGGCTGCGGTGGTGAGCAGGACCGCCGGCCAGTACCGGGACTGCCGAATCGACATGGTGACTCCAGTCTGTGTCGTGAGCGTACGTTGGGCAGGATCTGGTACGTGGACAGGGGTGAACCGGCCGGATCGTGGCACGGGCACGGGTCTCGACCGGAGCGTGATCAGGTCGCGCCGTTGCCGCCGGGTCGACGTCGGCTACCGTTCCGGCCAGGGCACGGACCGGTCGGGTCGGTTCCGGCAGCCGGCGGGCGTCGGCAGCTTCGTCCGGCGGCGGATCAGCTTGGGCACCCCGAAGGCGAGCAGCACGAGGGCGAAGACGACCAGCAGGCCCGGAATGACCTGGCGTACCGACCTGGTGGGCGATCTGCTGGTCGTCGTTGGCGGCCACCACGGTCAAGCCGGCGGCGACGGCCGGCCGCGGTGGCGGCGGCCGGGACGTCGAGCACGGTGCCGGCCGAGACCGGCCCCCGGTCCGGAACGTTGACCTGCACCGTCCGCACCAGTCGCAGGTCGAGGCCGAGGACGACGCCGGATGCGCTGTCGACGGTGACGGTCGGGGTGACGGTGTCCGTGTAGCTGACGCGGTAGTTCGGGTCCTGGCCCGGCTGCGCGGATCGCACACCGACCGGCAGCCGGCCGCCGTTCAGCGCGGCGATCTCGTCGACCGTCAGGGTGGCCGGCAGACCGGCGGCCGTCGGATCGAGCTGCGTCGACATCGGCGTTCCGGCCAGCACGGTCGCGGACAGCGAACCGGTCGGGCCCGACACATCGGCGTGTCCGGTCGCTGCCAGCGTGGTCGAGCCGGAGACAACCGATCCGGCCAGCTCCGATCGGATTTCGGCCGTCGCCGCGGCTGCGGCCAGCGTCACCTCGGCGGTCCCGCTGACGGTCACCGGCCGGCCGACGTTCCCTGCATCGCAAACGGCCCCTGGACACCGGTGACGGCAGCCGGTGCGGCCGGGGCCGAAGCACGACGAGCAGCCCGGCGAGTGACCAGCGAACCGGCCGCGGTGCCCAACCAGAATCCGACCGAGCGACCGGCCGGGACGGCGTGCGTTTCGGCGGCCACAGCACGACCAGCAGCATCGGGATCGCGTACAGCAGGTAGGCGACCACCTCGACCACCGGCAGGCTGGAGCGGATGCCGAGCATGCCGGTCAGCAGCGACTCCTGCACCGAACCCGGCCGGGCGATCGCCGACAGATCCAGCCAGGTCTGCTGCCCGACGGTCAGCCAGCCGGCCTCGTAGGCGGCGCGCAGCGTGCTCATCACCAGGCCGGCCGCGACCAGCACCAGCACGACACCGGTGATCCGGAAGAAGCGGGAAAGGTTGAGCTTCACGCCGCCGCGATAGATCAGGTAGCCGAGCGCAACCGCGACCGCAACGCCGAGAATGCACGCCGATGGCGGCCTGCACCGGCGACAGCGCCGACTGGAAGGCGGCCAGCAGGAAGACCGCGGTTTCGAAGCCCTCCCGCAGCACCGCCAGGAAGGCCATCGCGACCAGCGCACCGGCCGAGCCACGGGCCAGCGCACTACCGGTGGCGTGCTGCAGATCGGACTTCAGGTCGCGGGAATGCTTGCGCATCCACAGCACCATGTAGCTGACCATCACCACGGCGATCGCCGCGACGACGCACTCGAGCATCTCCTGCTGGCGCTGCGGCAGCGACGCGCTGAACAGCTGCAGGGTGACCCCGACGGCCAGGCACAGCAGCACGGCGGCGCCGACGCCGAGCCACACCTTGCGCAGCGCGTCGGTCCGATTGCTCTGCTTGAGGAAGGCGGCGATGATGCCGACGATCAGCGAGGCCTCGAGGCCTTCGCGCAGACCGATGACGAACGTCGCCAGCATGCGCGCCTCCTCGTTGGCCATCGTGGTGGTCTCGGCCCGAATTGCCGACGGCGCTGTTTGGTTAGCCTGACCTTGCAGCGAACCATACATCCGGCTCGGCGCCAGCGGAGAACAGCGATCCGGTGTGTGGACCCGCTCACGGGCGATGTGCAGATGCCCGATCGATCGAATCCGTACCCTGTTCCGATGACCATCCGACCCATCGTGATCTGCGGCGAACCGGTGCTGCACCGGCCGACCCGCCCGGTCACCGAGTTCGCAACAGCGGAACTCGACGCGTTCATCCAGGACATGTTCGAGACCAACGAGGCCGCGCACGGCGCCGGCCTGGCCGCACCACAGATCGGCGACGACCGACGGATCTTCATCTACGACTGCCCCGACCACGGCACCCGACGCCGCGGATACGTCATCAACCCGCAGATCGAGACCTCCGCAGATCCCGACGAACATGCCCGATCCGGACGACGACTCGGAGGGTTGCCTATCCGTACCGGGCGAGAACTTCCCCACCGGCCGGGCCGACTGGGCGAAGGTGACCGGGCGTCGACGCCAAGGGCGTCCCGGTCGAGGTCGAGGGCACCGGGTTCTTCGCCCGCTGCCTGCAGCACGAGGTCGACCACCTCGACGGGTACCTCTACCTGGACCGGCTGATCGGCAAGAACGCCCGGTCGGCGCGCCGGGCCGTCAAGGCGAACGGCTGGGGGGTCCCCGGCCTCACCTGGCTGCCCGGCCGCGATCCGGACCCGTTCGGACACTGACGCCTTTCGGCCACTTCATCGATTCGGTATCCCAAAGTGACCAGGCGACAAGGTTGTCACGCTCCGCTCATTTGCGCGTGACGGGCGGGCCGATAGGGTCAGGGGGTGTTGACCGAAAACTTACTCACTCACAGACCCAGACACCAGGCCGACCGCGCCGCCTGACCGACGAGCGGACACCGCGTGAGCTGCGCCACGCGACAACGGATCCGTCCGACGCGACCACGAACGGCCGCGACGAGCTGTCCGACCGCGGCCGTGCGCCCAGCAGGCCCAGATGGTGGTGGTGGCCAACCGGCTGCCGTTCGACATGGAGAAGCTGCCGGACGGCACGACCCGGGCCCGGCAGGCGCCCGGCGGTCTGGTGACCGCGCTCGCCCCGATCCTGTCCCGCCGGGAGGGCGCCTGGATCGGCTGGCCTGGGTCTGCCGGACGTCACCCTCGAGCCGACCACGACCGACGGGTTGAGCCTGCACCCGGTGACCCTGTCCAGCGAGGACGTCGACCGCTACTACGAGGGTTTCTCCAACGAGACACTCTGGCCGCTCTACCACGACGCCGTCGTCGAATCGCAGTTCCATCGGGACTGGTGGGAGTCCTACCAGACGGTGAACGCCACGATTCGCCGAGGCGGCCGCCGACCTGGCCGCGCCGGGCGCGACCGTCTGGGTGCACGACTACCAACTGCAGCTGGTGCCGCAATTGCTGCGCCGGCTCCGGCCGGACGTGCGGATCGGCTTCTTCCTGCACATCCCGTTCCCGCCGGTCGAACTCTTCATGCGGCTGCCGTGGCGCACCCAGATCATCCACGGCCTGCTGGGCGCCGACCTGATCGGCTTTCAGCTGCCCGGTGGGGCCCGCAACTTCGCCCGGCTGGCCAAGTCCCTCGCCGGAGCGAACACCACCGGCGGGTCCATCGAGTACGACGGCCGGACCATCCGGGCGGCCGCCTACCCGATCTCGATCGACTCGGCAGAGCAGTCGGCGCTGGCCGCCACCCCGCGCATCCATGACGCCGCCAAGCAGCTCCGGGAGGACCTCGGCAAACCGAGCAAGATCATCCTGGGCGTCGACCGGCTGGACTACACCAAGGGCATCGACGTCCGGCTGCGGGCGTTCGGCGAGCTGCTCGCCGAGGGCGACCCGGCGGTGGAGAACGCGGTGATGGTGCAGATCGCCACCCCCAGCCGGGAGCGGCTCGGCTCCTACAAACGCATGCGGGAGGCGATCGAGCAACAGGTCGGCTCGCTGAACGGCGACTACGGCAAGATCGGCCACCCCGCCGTGCACTACCTGCACCAGTCGCTGCCGCGCGAGGAGCTGGCCGCGTTCTACGTGGCCGCCGACGTCATGACGGTGACGCCGCTGCGGGACGGGATGAACCTGGTCGCCAAGGAGTACGTGGCCTGCCGGGTGGACGGCGGCGGCGTGCTGCTGCTGTCCGAGTTCACCGGTGCCGCCAAGGAACTGCGGGCCGGGCTGCTGGTGAACCCGTACGACACCGACGGCGTGAAGGACGGCCTGCGGGCCGCCCTGACCATGCCGCCGGTCGAGGCCCGGCGGCGGATGCGGTCGCTGCGCCGGCAGGTGCTCACCCATGACGTCGACCGGTGGGCGGCCGCCTTCCTGTCCGCGCTCGAGCACACCCGCGACCATCTGTCCGACGCGATGGCCCGGCTGCCCAGTGAGGTGACGGCCGCGATCGCCGAGATCAGCGAAACCGAACGACTGCTGGTGGCAACCGATTTCGACGGCTGCCTGGCGCCGATCGTCGACGACCCGGCCATCCGCCAAGCCGCTCCCGGAGTCGATGGAGGCGCTGCGTTCGCTGACCGTCACGCCCGGCACGGTGGTCGCCGTCGTCTCCGGGCGGGCGCTTGCCTACCTGGAGGACCTCCTCGGCCCGATCGATCGGGTGCATCTGGTGGGCAGCCACGGCGCCGAGACGTCCGCCGAGGACCGCGACGACCTGGCCGCGCTGTCGCCGGAGGACTCCAAGCGGCTCGGCCGGCTCCGGCTGGAGTTGCAGCAGATCACCGCGGAATACCGCGACGTGCAGCTGGAACTCAAGCCGACCGGCATCGCTGTTCACCTGCGGGGGATGCGCCCGGCGGACGCCGCCGCGGTCACCAGGCAGATCGAGGAGAACCCGGCCACCTGGCCTGGCGTGCACCTGCTGCGCGGCAAGATGGTCCTCGAGCTGACCGTGGTGACCACCAACAAGGGCCGCGCTCTGAAGGCCCTGATGAAGGCGCACCACTGCACCGCAACGGTTTTCATCGGCGATGACGTCACCGACGAGAATGCGTTCGGAGTGCTGGCCGGGGCTGACGTCGGGATCAAGGTCGGCTCAGGTCGGACCGCCGCAGATGTCCGGATCGCCGACCCGAACCGGGTCGCCGACGTGCTGAATGTGCTGGCGGACAACCGTCGGCGGGCGCAGAAGCGGCGTTCCCAGCATGCTGCGGGGACGTCGGGACCGGTGGCGAAGGCGCAGTCGGGCACCTGACGGGCCGGTCTCGCTGCCGTCGGCCGGGTGCGGTAGACAGGTCCCCATGACTCTGGATTACGCGGACCTGCAGGACTTTTCGGATGTGGACCGGGGGTTCGTCGGGACGCTGGACGACCCGGTGATCACCGCCGCCGACGGCCACGTTGTCTGGGACTGCACGAAGTACGACTTCATCACCGGAGACGCTCCGGCGACGGCAAACGCCAGCCTGTGGCGGCAGGGCAAGCTCGTCCGCCAAGCATGGGTTGTACGAGCTGACCGCCGGCGTCTACCAGGTCCGCGGGTTCGACCTGTCGAACATGTCGCTGATCGAAACCGACAGCGGCGTCATCATCATCGACACCCTGATGGGCAACGAAACCGCCGCCGCCGCACTGGCCCTCTACCGCAAGCACCGCGGCGACCGACCGGTCAAGGCCGTCATCATCACGCACTCGCACGCCGACCACTACGGCGGAACGGCCGGCGTCGCCGGCGCAGACACCCCGATCTACGCGCCGGCCGGATTCCTCGCCGCACGCCGTGTCGGAGAATGTCTACGCCGGGCGCGGCGATGGCCCGCCGGGCGACCTACATCTACGCCTCGGATCTGCCGGCCGGACCGGCGGGGCAGATCGGCGCCGGTCTTGGTCAGACGACGTCGAACGGCACGATCTCGCTGCTGGCGCCCACTGTCGACGTCACGCACACCGGGCAGGAAGCCGTCATCGACGGTGTTCGGGTGGTCTTTCAGATCACCCCCGGCACCGAGGCGCCCGCCGAGATGAACATCTTCTTCCCCGCCCAGCGCGCGTTGTGCATGGCCGAGAACGCCACCCACAACCTGCACCAGATCCTGACGCTGCGCGGCGCCGAGGTGCGCGATTCCCGGGGCTGGTCGCGCTACCTGAACGAGGCGATCCGGCTCTTCGGTGCCGATACGGACGTGGTGTTCGCCTCGCACCACTGGCCGACCTGGGGCACCGAACGGATCACCACCTACCTCACCCAGCAGCGGGACACCTACGCGCTACCTGCACGATCAGACCCTGCGGCGCATGAACCAGGGGCAGATCGGCACCGAGATCGCGGAAGAATTCACCCTCCCCCCTGGCCTGCGGGATGTCTGGAACATCCGCGGGTACTACGGGTCGATCAGCCACAACGTGAAGGCCATCTACCAGCGCTACCTCGGGTGGTACGACGGCAACCCGGCCCACCTCTGGTCATATCCACCGGAGCAGGAGGCGGGCCGGTACGTCGAATTCATGGGCGGTGCGGAGGCCGTGCTGGAGAAGGCGCGCAAGACCTTCGCCGACGGTGACCTGCGCTGGACGGCAACGGTGGTCAGTCACGTGGTCTTCGCCGATCCGGATAATGCGCAGGCCCGCCAGCTACTCGCCGACACGCTGGAGAAGCTGGGCCATGGCGCCGAGAACGGCCTGTGGCGCAACATCTATCTGCGTGGCGCCGAGGAACTGCGCGGACCGATCGCCCCGCCGGCACCCGAGTTGGCCTCCCCCGAGGTACTCGGCGCGCTGACCATCGAGCAACTCTTCGATTCCCTCGGTGTGCGTTTGGACGGCGAGCGGGCCGCACTGGCCACCGCGTGCATCGACTGGGTGTTCACCGACCTCGAACGGACCTACCGCACCGAGCTGTCCAACGGCGCGTTGATCCATTCAGATGCTGGGTACGGGATGAGCGAGCCGACGCTGACCATCACACTGCGCAAATCCCAGCTGATCGGTGTCATCGCGACCGGGAAGCTCGATGGCGTGAGTTTCGAGGGCGACGCAACTGTGGTGGGGACGGTGCTCGGATTGCTGGACCGCGTCGACCACCAGTTCCCGATGGTCACCCCCTGAGGGCGGGGACGTCTCCGCCCTGTTTGCTTTCGCGGAACTGAGGGAACTGTCAACGCATCGGAGGCGAGCCTCCGGCGCGCTGTCGGGGGCGGGCCGGGGTTTGCTCCGGCGCCTAGTGGCCGCTGTCGGCCGGCCAGGCTGTTGCGCCGGAGGCAACCGTCCGTACCGCCTCGATCAGCAACCGTGGGTCGCAGCCCTTGAGAATGAATCCGAAGGCCCCCGCCTGGGCAGCCTCCTGCAATACCCGGCCGCTCATCGAACCGGTGACCATCAGCACCCGCGACTGGGGCCGCACCGCCAACAGGTCACGGGTGGCGGCGGTCCCGCACTTCACCGGCATCTGTTGGTCCATCAACACGACGTCGGGTCGGACCGCACTGGCCCGCTCCAACACTTCTGCACCATCGGTGCATTCACCGACGACCTGAATACCGTCAGCGGCATCGAGCATTTCGGTCAGGCCGGCCCGGACGAACGAATGGTCGTCAACGACCATCACTCGAATCATCTCGCCGCCTTTCCTCATCATGGTGCGCGTTCCATGGAATGGAAGTCCTCAGGATGGCCTGAGACCGATCGGCTGGCAATAGCCCATTGGTCGTAGTCCTCGTGGTCGATTCGTCTCGGTCGAGCGTCCCGCTACCATCCCGGACATGCTGCCCGGACACGCACGATGAGCGTCAGCACCATCAGCGGCCGGCGCACCCGGCCGGTGTCCATGCTTCGCCTGGTCGCCCAGTTCGCCGCGGCGGGACTCGTAGTGCTGGCCGCGTTGGCCGCACTGATCGCGTACCTCGCCCGGCAGGCCGGCACCGAACAGGCAATCCAATCCGCTCAGGACGTTTCCTCACTCACCGCACAGGCCATCGTCGAACCGCTGCTGACGCCCGCGGTGATCGCCGGGGACCCGGCGGCCCTTGCCGCCTTCAATGCCGCCATGCAGGAGTCGGTGATTCGGGGCCCGTTGGTCCGGGTCAAGCTCTGGGCGCCAGACGGTCGGATCATTTATTCGGACGAAAGCCGGTTGATCGGGGACGTCTATCCCCTCGGCGAGGAAGAGACGAAGGCCCTGGAGGAGGGCGGCACGGATTCGGCGATCAGCGACCTCGACGAGCCAGAGAACCAATACGAACGACCCTTCGAACAACTCCTCGAGGTCTACACCGGCGTCCAGGCCGATACCGGGGAGAAATTGCTGTTCGAGACATATTTCCGGTACGACGCGGTGGCCGAGGCCGGGCAGGCCGAATGGCGCAAATTCGCCCCGGCCGCGCTCGGCGGTCTCCTCGTTCTGGAATTGGTCCAGATTCCGCTCGCCTGGTCAATGGCAAGACGGGTGCAACGACAGCAGCAGGACGCGGAACGCCTGCTGCAACATGCGGTCGACGCCTCCGATGCCGAACGCCGGCGCATTGCCGGCGACCTGCATGACGGCATCGTGCAACAGTTGTCCGGTATGACCTTCGCGCTCGATGCCGCCCGGTTGGGCAAGGCCGACCCGGACAGCAACTCCAGGCTGATCGCCCAGACCGCGACCCAACTTCGTCGCTCGACCGGCGAACTTCGCTCGCTGCTGGTCGACATCTACCCGCCGGATCTTGCCCAGGAGGGGCTGCCGGCGGCGCTCACCGAACTCGGCGGCGCTCTGGAACGGGCCGGCCTGGCGGTGGTTCTTGACGTGGACGAGGGGCGGGACCTGCCTCTCGGCCCCAGTTCGGTGCTTTTCCGATCGGCCCAGGAGATCCTGCGCAACGTCGCCAATCACAGTGGCTCGGAACGCGTCACCATCCGGGTGAAGCGATCCGGCGGAACTGCCACGCTGATAGTGGAGGATGAGGGCCGCGGCTTCGAGGAGTCGCGACTGCAAGTGCGTCGGCAGCAGGGACACGTCGGGCTGCGAGCTCTTGGTGATTTGATCAGTAACGCGGGCGGTCGGCTGACGGTGCGTTCGTCCCCGGGTCAGGGCACCCGGGTTGAGGTGGAGGTACCTGACACATGATTCGGATCCTGATCGTCGACGACCACGCCATCGTGCGCAGCGGACTCGCGCAGTTGCTCGGCACGGCAGCCGATCTCGAGCTTGTCGGGGCCGCGGCCAGCGGTGAGGAAGCGGTCCGGATGTCCGCCGAACTGCATCCCGACGTGGTGCTGATGGACCTCTCGATGCCGGGCATGAACGGATCGAGTGCAACCGCGAGGTTGCTTGCCGACCATCCCGACACGCACGTCCTCATCCTGACCTCGTTCAGCGATCAGAGTTCGATCGTCGACGCGCTGGAGGCCGGCGCACAGGGGTACCTGCTCAAGCACAGCGAACCGGAGATCATCCTGTCCGCCATCCGTGAGGTCGTTGTCGGCGGATCCCCGCTGGACCCGAAGGCGGCCCGGGTGCTGATCGAGGGCCGCCGCAAGAAGGTCGAATCGCCGCTGACGAATCGCGAGGAGGAGGTGCTGCAAATGGTGGGGGCCGGTCTGGCCAACAAGGCCATTGCGCGTCAGTTGGGCATCACCGAGCGCACCGTCAAGGCACACTTGACAAATATCTTCCAGCGACTGGGTGTGACCGACCGAACACAGGCGGCATTGTGGGCCCAGCGGGAGCGGCGGTACTAGTACCTCGGTACCTTGCGCCCGGCAGGCATCTACCAGCACCATGGGGCCGTGACGACCGACTTGGACCTGGGCGAACGGCCCGTGGTGTTCGCGGCCGGGGAACTCGAGCCGGCGCCCATTCCGCGTGGCCGTCAGCAGCTGATCGTCCGGTTGGCGCTCATCGTCCTCGCCGGCGTCACCGCGCTGGGCGCACTAGCCGCCGTCGCGTCCTGGTCGGTGACCGGTTCGGTCGGCTCCACAGATCCGCCCAAGTCCCTGTGGTACCTGCCACCGGCCGCCACCGACGAAGCCATCAATCTGTCCGACAATCACCCAGCGCCGCTGGCAATTCCGACGTCGGCAGTCGTTCCGGTCGAGACATCCTCGGCCGGTCACCTGACCGGGACGTCCTCGGAAGACACCCCGTCGGTGGGCGGCTCCGACGTCGGCGACGACCACGGCGGTCACGGTGGCCCAGGTGCCGACGACTCCGGTGCTGTCTCATCCGACGGTTCGGGCAGCAGCGGCTCGGGCGGCTCGAGCGGCTCGAGCGGCTCGGGTGAGAGCGGTTCGGGCGGCAGCGGCTCCGGCGGCAGCGGTTCCGGACGCAACGGCGCTGACGACGGTTTGAGCACCTCTGGCGGTGCGGACGACAACGCCGGTCGGGCAGTCGATGACAATCCGGGCCAGAATTCAGGTGGCAGCGGGGCTGACAACGCAGTCAGCGGACCGACTGGCGGGGCGGATGACAGCCCATCGGTCGCCGAGGAAACGGGGGCTTCGGTTCAGGCACCCAGCCCGGACGACTCGACGTCCGGCGGCAACTCCGGCAGCGGTGGCTCCGGCAGTGGCGGCTCGGGCGGCGGCGGTTCCGGCAGCGGCGGCTCGGGCAGTGGCGGCTCGGACACCGACTCGAGCGGGCGGCATTCCGGCGACGATGGTTCGGCGACTGGCTGATCGAGGCCGTGCCTCTCGGCACCGTGATGACATCCAATGTCATCACTGGCGGCAACGCCTCAGTGACGCCAGCCACTTCCGGGAAGCGACATCACATGACCAACAAAATCTGGGTTCTGGGCGCCACCGGGCGATCCGGTCGGGGCATTGCCGAGCAGTTGCACTCGAGGGGCGCTGAGCTCGTCCTTGCCGCACGGGATCCCGCTCGGGTGCACGCATTCGCCGGTAGCCTCGGCGACACCGCTACCGTCTCCGGCTCTCTAGATTCGTTGCTCGATCAGTTGCGGGACGCCGCTCCGGCGGTCGTTGTCAACACCATCGGACCATTCGCCCACACCACGGGCCGCGTTATTGCGGCGTGCCCACCCGGCACCCACTACGTCGACCTCGCCAATGAACTACCCGCCGTTGTGCAGGCGCTCGACCAGCACGAGTCAGCCGTCAGCACAGGCAGCACCATCGTCACCGGCGCCGGCTTCGGGGTACTCGCCACCGAGAGTCTGGTTGTCAAGATGTGCGCGCAATGGCCGACCCCGACACGGGTACGGGTGGACGCGATCCCGTCGCTCGCCATTGAGGACGGCCCGATGGGCGTTGCCTTGGCCGGGTCGATCTTTGATGGACTGCCAGATGGCGGCCGACGCGTCGAATCGGGGCGCCTGGTGCGTTCTGCGATCGCGGGCCAGCCGCGGGACTTCACCACCCCGGGCGGAGACGCTGTCAGCACCGCCGCGCTCCCCACGGGAGACCTCATTGCCGCCTGGCGCGCCAGCGACGCCAAGTCGGTGACCTCGGCATCGAACATGATTCCCAGCGGACCAGCCGTCCGAATGCTGTTGCCCGCCTTGTCCTTCCTGTCTCGCAATGCCGTCCTCCGCCGCTTCGCCATCAGTCGGCTGGCCAAGGTGCGGATGCGTGCGCAAGAAATGCCTCGCCAGTTCTCCTGGGGGCATTGCGAAATGGAATGGCAGGACGGAACCAGGCGAGAGGCGTGGCTGCGAATGCCGGACGCACAAGAATTCACCAACGCCGCCGTCGCCGAGATCGCCCATCGTCTGGCACATCAAGCATCACCGGCAGGCGCGTACACGCCAGCAACCCTGTTCGGATCGTCACTGGCCGTCGACCTCGGAGGCGAATTTCTGATGTGAGAAGAGCTGCGATCTTGAGGTACCCGCCCGCACCGCCGTCCGTCCCCGGCGATCAGCCGTCTCACCTCGACTTGCGCCGTTCGGACAGCATGATCCGGAAGCCGTCCGGAGTTCGAAGCGCCATTTCCCGCCTGCCCCACGGTTCGTCGGTGGGCGGCTTGAGAACCTCCGCCTCCTCGGCCACGGCGCGGGAATGGTAGTCGTCCACGTGATCCACGGTCAGGTAGGCGACATAGCTGTGATCGCCCAGCTCGGTCGCGGGCAGCGCGTCTGGGCAGCGGCCGAGCATGAAGGTGACGTTTCCTGCCGAGCAGAAGGCCCAATTGCCTGGGTCCGGCTCTGACTTCCGACAGCCGAGGACTCGCGCGAACCAGTCGGCCGCGACCTCCAGGTCTTGGACGGCGAGGACCGGGTCGGAGCTGAGGATTCTCACCGCCTGAGTCTGCTCTCGAAGCGGTGAGGGTGTGGATGCCGGCTGGTTCGGGTGGGTTCATCCGAGCAACGGGCTGCATGAGTACCTCCTGGTCGAGCTGAGATGTCTGAGCATTCTTCGAACAGTATAGACGAATGTTCGAATCATAGCAATTGGCCTGTGTGGATAACCCGGTCGACTGTCGGTGCTGTGTTGTAGGTTCCTTGGTATGGGGAGAACACGGAAGGTGCCGACCGGGGGTGCGGCCCGGGTGCTGATCGATGAGTTGATCGGTGAGCGGAAGGTGCTGGCGCGGGCGCAGGCCAGGACCGCGGAGTTGATGGTGCAGTTCGCCGACACCCGCACCGGGTTGGACCGGCAACGGATCAGCGGGTTGCGGGCGGCGGGGTGTCGATGCCCGGTACACAGGCCGGGGAGTTCGCCGCGACCGAGGTCAGCATGGCCTGCTGCACGTCGAAGTTCACCGCGCAACGGGTGATCGCGATGACCCGCCGGGTGCAGGCGCAGGCCCCGGACGTGTGGGACGCCTGGGTGGCCGGGGACATCGATCAGGACAAGGTGGAACGGGTGAACCGGGCGTTGCGCCGGTTGCAGCTGGACTCCTCGAAGGCGCTGCTGAACGCCCTGGTCGTCGACGTCGCGGTGTGTAAGACCCCGGAGATCCTGGGCAGGTGGCTCAACCAGTTCATCCTGGAAACCGAGAAGGACCTGCAGGACGAACGGTTACGGCGCTCCGCGCAGGACCGGTACGTCTCGGTGCGGCCGGACCTGGACGGGATGAGTTTCCTGACCGCGGAACTGTCCGCGGTCGACGCGCACGCGATCGATCAGGTGCTCACCGCGTTGGCCGGGATCGCCGAGCCCGGTGATACCCGGACCGTGCAGCAACGCCGGGCCGATGCCCTGGTCGATGTGCTGCTGCGGCCGGGTCACCAACGGGTGTCACGTGGAGTGGGACACCAACACCGACATCGACGACCACCTCGACGACCCCAACGACCCCGACGACCCCGATGCTCGGCGGCACCGACAGCACCAGGCCTGGCGCCGCCGGCATGCAACCGCCACAGCGACAGCGACAGCAAAGGCCGGGCCGTGTGCGGACTCGACGGTGGCCAAGGCCAAGACGAAGGCGACCGCCAAGACGATGGCGACCGCCAAAACGAGGGCGACGGTGACGATGGTTTCTGCAGCCGCGCGACGTCGACGGCCACGGCGACGGTCGCTAGCTCGGAGGACGGGCAGGCCGCCAACGGCGCCAGCGGTGCCGGCAACGACCAGCCAGCCGGCGCCGCCAACGACCAGCCAGCCGGCGCCGCCAACGACCAGCCAGCCGGCGACCGCCAACGGCGACCTCGGCGGCGGCCAGCCGGTCGGCGACTGCGCCGCACCGGCAACCGTCCGGGCCTGGGACGCCAACGATTGGGAGCAACCCGCATCGGCCTTCCGCCCCGACCCACGCACCGCACCGGCCGACCCCGACCCGGATCCCGACACCACACCGGGCCGCCCAGCACAGCCCGACAACCCTTTGACCGCAGCCATACCCAGATCCGGGACCTACCCACCCGGCCGCACCAGGATCACCCCCTGCCCCGGCGGCGGACACCCACGCCCCCTCCCGGTCACCATCGGCATCGTCATCACCGCCCAATCCCTGTTCGGATTCAGCAACACCCCCGGCCAACTCATGGACCGCTCAGCACCCGTCAACGCCGACCGCGTCCGGGAACTCGCCCACCAACCAGGCACCCTGTTCTACCGGCTCCTCACCGACGACAACGGCAACCTCCTCACGTCACCGAACTCGGCCGATTCCCCTCCCGCAAACTCGCCATCGCCATCAAATTCCGCGACGGCACCTGCACCGGACCCACCTGCACCACCCCAGCGACCCGCTGCGACATCGACCACCTCATCCCCGTCCCCGAAGGAGAAACCACCGCCAGAACCTGAACGACAAATGCCGACACGAACACCGCGCCAAAACCCACGCCGGACACCAATCCACCAGAACCGGCCCACACACCACCGAATGGACCACCCCAACCGGACACACCTACACCACCACCGACACGCCATTCCCCGTCGAACAATGGCCCACCGATCCCGACAAACCCGATGACGACCAACACGACAACAACGATCAACACGCCAAAAGATCCGACAACCGCAGACACGACAACCACAGTCACGACAACCACAGGCACGACAATGACCAACAACAGGGATAGCGATCTCCCGGAATCAGTCCGTTCCAGTCAGCGCGTCCGGCGGCAACCAGGAAACCCCCAGCAATTCGGCGACCCTGGTCAACGCCTGCTGTCGGCACCGGCCGTATCGGCCGTTGCCCGGAACCGATCGATCATCGTGACCGCAATCGATTCCTCTACCGTGCCCTCTGCGTAGGAGACCCACCAAGGACTGACCTGATGGTCCCGGTGGGTGCGCCCGAGAATTTGCCGGCCGGCCAAACCCGAATAGCGCACATTGTGCATCAATCCGACTCGGGATACCGACGTCGCGAATGTTCCGCCAGCAAGATGTTCGTTGGCGTGCAACGACAGCGAAGTCGATGGCGTGAAGACCACGACCTGCGCAGCGCCGGTCTGGAACCGCAATCCGCTCGGCCTCCAGATCAATCACCGCGCCCGCTCCCGCCCCATGGATCCGAGCGACCGAGAGTCCCTTTGCCTGCAACGCCTCCGCCAGCGGAATGGCCGCAGCGCCCAGGAACTCGCAGGACACGGCGACCTGGTAGCCGGCCTCGACCTGTGCGGCAACCCAGGCGGCCGACGCACCCACCCGGAGCAGGGAGGCCTTCTGCCGGAACCTCAGCACAGCATTTCGCCCACCGCGGGCCGCGGCGGCAGTGGCTGCCGATCTGGATCGGGTAGCGAGGCGCACATCACCACTGGCCGAGTCACCAGCCAATGCCGCGATCGCCGCCCGGAACTGACTCCACATCGTCTGGTAGGCAACGCGTTCCGCCGGGTCGAGGTCGACCGGCATCAGGTCCAGCGGCGTCGGTCCCCACGGAGCGGCCCGATGCAAGGTCAGCGGCGGATCATTGTCCGCGAGCCAGCCCCGTACCCGCGCGGTGGCGGATTGCTGCATCAACGGATCGTCTCCGGCAGTCTCGTTCCATCCCCACGTCCCATAGCTGTTCTTGACGATCGGCAGTCCAGCCGCCGCCAAGCGGCCGCCGAAATCGCTCCACTGGGTGCTGTTCTCCCGGCGCAACTGCGCGAGCACCGGCGCCAGATAGGTGAGCTCGGCGGGATGTTGACCCGGGGTGGCGCTGGCCAGCATGACGAATGGTGCACCGGCATGCGGATCAGTGAATCGGGCGACCCGGCGGAACACCTGAGTCCGGCGGGCAGTGGTGTGCCGGTACAGGTGGCATTCGTCGGCGATCACGATGTCCCACCTCGCCCAGGGACGCCCATTGCGGGACAACAGTTTCGGCAACTGGTCCGGCGAGGAGATCAACACCCGGTGGCCACCGTCGCCGATCGCGGCGATGGTGTTCCGCCAGTGGGGAATGGTGATCGCCGCCGGACGGTCGACCAGCACCAGGATCTTCCCGGCTGCACGCCGGGCAGCAATCTCCAGCGCGGCGAGCCACATCGTGATCGTCTTGCCGGTACCGACGTCGTCGCACAGCAGGAACTGCCGCCAGCCCTCGCTCTCGGCCGAGCTGATCGCCGCGGCGCCGGCCAGCTGCAGGGCCCGCGGAGTTTTCGGGGCGACACCGGCCGGAACTGCGACGGCAAGGCCGTTCGCGTCGTCCTCCAGCCAGCGCAGTCGGCTGTAGGCCGCGGACCCGAACGGCGCGAGCGCATCAGGCAGACACGGACCGACAAATACCCAGGCCTTGCGTGCCCGGTCGAATTGCGCACCGGGCAGGGTGACCCGAAACGGCGGATCGAGGAACCACACCCGCTCCCCTGGGCCGGCCACCAACGGTTGGGCACGAGCGGCTGGATTCTTCCGGAGTCGTCGCGCCACGGGTACAGACTGTCAGGCGGCGGGCCGGTGGCAGACCGCTTCGACGTTGTTGCCGTCCGGGTCACGCACGAAGGCTCCGTAATAATCGGGGTGATATTCGGGCCAGATCCGCGGCTCGTGCAGGACCTCGCTGCCCAGGTCAACGGCCTTCCGGAAAAACGCCCGCACCTCGTCACGGTTGGCAGCACTGAACGCAATGTGGGATTGCCGCCCACCCGCATCCGTGGCCGTACCGAGCCAGAACGAGGGCATCCCACCCCTTGGGCCGTATCCCGCTGCCCCCGGGAAGTCCATCAATCGGGCAGCGCCGAGCGTGGCCAGCACAGCGTCGTACCAGGCGACAGCGGCTTCGAAGTCATCGGTCTGCAAGCTGATGTGGTCGATCATCAGCCCACCATCGCACCGGCCTGCGGCTCGCGCAGGACGGCAACCATAGGCTGGCCCCATGGACTATCGAACTCTGGGAAACAGTGGATGTGCCGTGTCGACGCTGGCGTTGGGCACCATGACGTTCGGCGCGGAGGCCGACGAGGCCGCGTCTCATGCGCAACTCGACCGGTTCGTCGAGGCCGGCGGCACGCTGATCGATACCGCGGATGTGTACTCGGCGGGCGCGTCGGAGGAAATCATCGGCCGGTGGCTGGCCGACCGGCCGGCCGACCTGACCGAGCAGGTCGTGCTGGCGACCAAGGGTCGCTTCCCGATGGCAGCCGACCCGAATGGTGTTGGTCTCTCTGCGCGGCACCTGACCCGGGCACTGGACGCGTCCTTACGGCGGCTCGGCGTCGACGCGGTCGACCTGTACCAGGCACACGGGTTCGATCCGCACACCCCACTGGAGGAGACCCTCCGGACGTTCGACGGGTTCATCAGGAACGGCAAGATCCGTTACTACGGCCTGTCGAACTTCACCGCTTGGCAGCTCACCAAGGCCGTGCATCTCGCGCGAAGCCTGAACCTGGCGCCGCCTGTCACCCTGCAACCCCAATACAACCTGCTGGTCCGGGAAATCGAATGGGAGATCGTCCCGGCCGCGCTCGACGCCGGCCTCGGGCTGCTGCCGTGGTCACCGCTCGGCGGTGGCTGGCTATCCGGGAAGTACCGGCGCAACGAGCGCCCGGCCGGCGCCACCCGGCTCGGCGAGGATCCCGGCCGCGGCATGGAGGCCTACGACAAGCGCAACGACCAGGACCGCACGTGGGACGTCATCGACGCGGTGCAGACGATCGCCGACGCCCGCGGCGTCTCGATGGCGCAGGTCGCGCTCGCCTGGGTGACCGATCGCCCGGGCGTGACGTCGACAATTCTCGGCGCAAGGACACTGACCCAGCTCGACGACAACCTGGCGTCGGCCGGCCTGCACCTGGAGCCGACCGAAGTCGAAACCCTGGACAGCGCGAGCCGGTTGCCGATCGGGGACTACCCCTACGGCGAGCTGGGGATCGAACAGCGGCAGCGACGATTGGCCGGCGGGCGGGGCTGAGCGCCCGACCGCGTCAGGGCTGCGGCGGCTCGGCCGGCGGCGCGTTGAGCGCCTCGTCGATGGTCCGGAACACCTCGTGATGGAACGCCTCCGGCACCGCACTGCGCATGACGTCCCGGAACTGGCCGATATCCCGGGCGATCCGCAGCTCGATCCCGTCCCGGCGCAACGATGCCGCCAACTGCGCCAGCATCTCCGCGGCGCTGATGTCGATGAACGGGCTGGTTTCCGCGTCCAGCACCACCATCCGGGTAGCCGGGGTGCGCAGCGCCTCGATCCGCTCCCGGACGTGGTCGCTGTTGGCGAAGAACAGCCCGGATTCGACCCGGATCACCAGTGTCGCTGGGTCCGGCCGCAGATCGTCGCCGTGCCGTTCCACGTCGAGCCAGGCCCCGTCCCGCTTGGCCAGCTCCGCGACGTGCGGCCGGGCCACCCGATAGAGCAGCAACAACATCGACACCCCGATGCCGATCACCAGGCCGGGCAGCGTGTCGAAGATCAGCACACCGAGCATCGCCGCGACGGCAGCGGCGAAGTCGGCACGGGCGGCGAACCCGTAGATGCTGCCGAGCCGATCCGTCCACACCAGGTACAGCCGGCGCAGCGCCGGGAAATCCACCAATTCGATGACGGCGGCGATCACCACCGCGGACAGCGTCGCCTCCGGCAACTGCTCGAACAGCCCGGTCAGAAACAGCAGTGTGATCAGGGTCAGGACCGCGACGACCAGCCCGCTCACCTGGGATCGGGCACCGGCACCGCCATTCACCGCCGTCTTGGACAGGCTCCCGTTGACCACCATGCCGGCGCACAACCCGGACCCGAGATTCGCCGCCCCCAACCCGACCAGCTCACGGTTCGGCGAGATCTGGTAGCCGGCCTTGACCGCATAGGTCTTCGCAGCCCCCAGCCCCTCGGCGAACCCGACGATCAGCACGCCGACGGCCGGCCCGGCCAGATCCAGATACGCCGGCCAGGCCACCAGCGTCCGGCAAGCCCGACATGCGGCAGCCCGGAATCGATCTCACCGACGATCTCCACCCCGCGGGTCTGCAGGTCGAACAACACCGACGCCCCGGTGCCGAGCAGCACGGCCAGCAACGACCCGGGCACCAACGGGAACCAGTGCTTGCAGACCAGCACAACGGCCAGGCTCAGCACCCCGACCAACAGCGTCAGCCACTGGGTCTGGCCGAGTTCGGTGATCACCCCCCAGGCCTGCTGAAAGAAGTCACCCTCTGACCTTCGGTACGCCGAAGAACTTCGGCACCTGCCCGATCAGAATGGTCAGCGCCAGACCGACGATGAAGCCCTTCAGCACCGGCTCGGAAATCAACGACGCAATGAATCCGAGCCGGAGCAAACCGGCCAGCAGACCGAGAATGCCGGTGACGATCGCCAGCGCCGCGGTCAGCGCGACGAACAGGGTCGAATTCGCCGCCGGCGAACGGCGCGACGCTCGCTGCGGACAGCGCCGCGGTCGCCGACATCGGGCCGACCACCAGATGACGCGAACTCCCGGCCGCCGCGTACAGCACCAGCGACGGGATCGCCGCATAGAGACCGACCACCGGCGGCACGCCGGCAATCGTGGCGTAGGCCAACGCTTCCGGCACCAGCACTGCCCAGACCGTCAGCCCGGCAACGACATCCGCCCGCATCCACACCCGCCGGTAGCCCTGCAGCGAGGCGAACACCGGCCAGGGCTTCACCGCCGGCGGACTCACTGCCGGGGCTCGGATTCGACGCTGCCACCGGCTCATCCGGACCGCCGCGGCGCTTGATCGTCCCGAGCCGGTTGGGTCTTCTTCGCCTGGACTTCTTGTCCTTGAAGACCGGCTTGTCGCCCAGGAACAGCCCGAGCCACTGCGCGTTCTTGTCCATGTCCACCAGCAACGCCTTGAAGAACAGGCTGGCCGGGATCGCCAGAATCGCGCCGATCGGTCCGAGGATGTAGGCCCAGACGATCAGCGACAGGAAGCTGACGGTGGTCGTCAGGCCGACGGCGTCACCGACGAATTTCGGCTGCAGCACCGACTGGATGATGAAGTTCAGCACGCAATAGACGACGATGACGGCGATGGCCAGGCTGGGGCCGCCGACCAGCAGGCCGAGAATGGCCGGCGGGATCAGCCCGATGATGAACCCGATATTCGGGATGTAATTGGTGACGAAGGCCAGCAGCGCCCACAGCCCGGCCGCCGGAATGCCCAGGATCAACAGGGCCGCCCCGTCCAGCACCGCGACGATGCCGCCGAAGATCGTGGCCACCCCGAAATACTTCCGGGTGCCCTTGGCGAACACGTCCAGCGCCCTCAGCACCGGCTCCCGCCCGGCCCGGAACCTCGCCATCCGCTCGCCGAAGATCGCCCCGTCGACGGCCAGGAAGATCAACACCACGATCATGAAAAGCGTGAACGAGAAGATGCTGGAGATGCTGGACAGCAAACCCTCGGCGAACGTTGCGATCTGACTCGGACTGATGCTGCTGAACAGCGATTGAACGTCCGCCTGGGTCACGCCGAGACCTTCCAGCCACGACGTCACACCGGCCAACTCCTGCTGGACCTGATCCGAGTACTGCGGCAGCAGCGTGACCAACTGGACGATCCCGATGATGGCGGCCGCGAACAGCCCGACGATGATCGCGAAGACGGTGAGGAACACCGCCAGCGACGCAACCGCCCGCGACGCTCCGTGGCGGATCATCCACCCCCGGATCGGGTTCACCGTGATGGTCAGCACCAGCGCCATGAACACCGGCCCGATGATGCCGGGGATGGCCCGCATACCGGCGGCCACCACGACACCGGCCGCCAGCCCGAGCGTGATGATCAGTCCACGGGGCAGGCCGTAGCTGTGCGGGGCTGCAGGGGAGGTCGGTGCTTCAGGAGTGGTGGATGCTGCAGTGGGTTCAGCGGTCTCGTCCGTCATGACTGACGAGTCTGGGGTATCGAGACCCTATTCGGGCTACCGGGGTCTGCCGGGCACCGCGGCGGGAGTCGGTCGCTACCGCGCTGCCTGCGTGATCACCGGCAGCAGAGCATGGAGGGCAGGGTTGTCGTTGCCCTCTCGCCAAGCAACATTCAACTCGACCAGGTCTGCCGGCAGATCACTCACCGGCCGCAGCAGCACGCCCTCGAAGTGCAACGCGGACGCCGCGGCCGGCACGATCGCAATACCCAGTTCCGCTTTCACCATCGCGAGCATGGTGTGAATCTGGCTGACGGACTGGGCGTAGACCGGCCGTACACCGGCCGCCCGGAAAACGCCGATCAGGATCTCGTGGAAGTAACCTGCTTCGGTCGGCGCATATCCGATGAATTGCTCGCCGTCGAAATCCGCCAGGGCCGGGTCGGCCGCGCGCCCGGCCAGCGCATGGCTGGTCGGCAGCGCCGCGAGCATCGACTCCGCGGACAGGTGCCGGGTGACGATGTCCGCGCCGGTGCCCGGCGGCCGGATCAGCCCGAGATCGATCGCCCCGGAATGCAGTGCGTCCAACTGCGCGGACGTGACCATCTCCCTGAGCACCAGTTCCACCTCCGGCAATTCGGCACTCGCCGCCGCCACCACCGACTCCAGGAAGGTATAGGCACTAGCGGCGGTGAAACCGATTGTCACGACACCGATCTCACCCTGCGCCGCCCGGCGGGCGGACAGCAGCGCCTCGTGCGCGAGGGTGAGGATTCGGCGGGCGTCGAGCAGGAAGACCCGCCCGGCCGGCGTGAGCTTGACCGTCCGCCGCGACCGGTCCAGCAGGTCGACGCCCAATTGTTCTTCCAGCAGTTGGATCCGCCTGCTGAGCGGGGGCTGGGTGATGTGCAATTGGACTGCCGCGCGGCCGAAGTGTTGCTCCTGCGCGACGGCGACGAAGCTCTCCAGTTGCTCCAGTGAAAACAAGAGGCCTCCTTCAAGTCAATTTGAGCATCGTTTCATGCCTAACAAGTGTTGGACGCGCATGATGCCGGCTTCGTATGGTTGACCGATCACGCCCCAGCGGCCCGCCCCGCCAGAACAGACTCATCTGAAGCAAAGGAGCTGTCACTTGTCCGCCAGCCTTGCCCAAGCAGTCCCGGTTCCAGCGGCGAGCGGCGTTGCAGCCCAAGCGCTCGCCGCGGGTGCCGCGACCATCGACCGGATCCGATCGGTGAAACTGTCGTCCATCACGCTGCCGCTGGCCACCCCGATCAGCGACGCCAAGGTCTTCACCGGACGGCAGAAGCCGATGACGGAGGTCGCCTTCCTCTTTGCGGAGATCCGCACCGACGACGGTCATGAGGGCATCGGGTTCAGCTACTCCAAACGTGCGGGCGGGCCCGGCCAATTCGCCCATGCCCAGGAAATCGCGCCGGTGCTGATCGGCGAAGACCCCAGTGACATCGGCAAGATCTGGACGAAGCTGGTGTGGGCCGGCGCTTCCGTCGGCCGGAGCGGACTTGCCACCCAGGCCATCGCCGCGTTCGACGTCGCACTGTGGGATCTCAAGGCCAAGCGCGCCAACCTGCCGCTGGCCAAACTGCTTGGCTCCCATCGGGATTCGGTCCGCACCTACAACACTTCCGGCGGGTTCCTGCACAATCCGATCGAGCAGGTCGTCGAGAACGCCAGCCATGCGCTGGCCTCCGGCATCGGCGGCATCAAGATCAAGGTCGGCCAGCCCGACTGGAAGACCGACATCGCCCGGGTGGAGCGCGTTCGCGAGCACCTCGGCGACGACGTGCCGTTGATGGTCGACGCCAACCAGCAATGGGACCGCGCCACCGCACAGCGAATGGGCCGGCTGCTGGAGAAGTTCAACCTGGTCTGGATCGAAGAACCGCTGGACGCCTACGACGCCGAGGGCCACGCCAATCTCGCCCGCTCGCTGGACACCCCGATTGCCACCGGTGAAATGCTGGCCAGCGTTGCCGAGCACGTCCGGCTGATCGACGCCGGCGCCGCCGACATCGTCCAACCCGATGCTCCTCGCATCGGCGGCATCACCCAGTTCCTCAAGCTGGCCGCCTACGCCGAGGCGAAGCACCTGGAGCTGGCACCGCATTTCGCGATGGAGATTCACCTGCATCTGGCCGCCGCCTACCCGATCGAGCCGTGGGTGGAGCATTTCGACTGGCTGGACCCGTTGTTCAACGAGCGTCTGGAGATCAGGGACGGCCGGATGCACGTGTCCAGCCGGCCAGGCCTCGGCTTCACCCTGAGCGACCAGGCGCATGCCTGGACCGTCGGCACCGCGACGTTCGGGCGCTGAGCCCGATGACAACCGTTGCGTTCATTGGTCTTGGCATCATGGGCGCCCCGATGGCCGGCCACCTCGTCGACGCCGGGTTCGACGTCATCGGCTACAACCGAAGCCAGCAGAAGACTGCTGCGTTGGTCGAGAAGGGTGGCCGGGCAGCCGCTTCCATCGCGGAGGCGGTGCGTGCTGCCGACATTGTCGCGGTCATGGTTCCCGACTCCCCCGACGTCACTGCGGTGCTCGCCGGGGACGGCGGGGTGTTCGACACCGCCAAGCCAGGGACCCTGATCATCGATTTCTCCTCGATCCGGCCCGATGTGGCCACCGAACTGGCCGCCCAGGCGAAGTCCCGCGGTTTCGGCATTCTCGACGCCCCGGTTTCCGGCGGCGAAGCGGGCGCCATCGCCGGCACGCTGTCGATCATGGTCGGCGGCGACACCGCCGACTTCGGCGCCGCAGCAGAGGTTTTCGCGGCGGTCGGGAAGACCATCGTGCACGTCGGACCGGCCGGCGCCGGGCAGACGGTCAAGGCCGCCAACCAACTCATCGTGGCCGGCAACATCCAACTCCTCGCCGAGGCCGTTGCCTTTGTCGAGGCCTACGGCGTCGACACCGAGGCAGCGTTGAAGGTCCTCGGCGGCGGACTGGCCGGCAGCAAGGTGTTGGACCAGAAGGGCGCGAACATGCTGAACCGCACCTTTCAGCCCGGTTTCCGCATCGACCTGCACCACAAGGACCTCGGCATCGTCACCGCGGCCGCCCGCGAGGCCGGGGTCGTCATCCCACTCGGCGCAGTGGTTGCCCAACTGATGGCTTCGGCCAGGGCCAACGGCGACGGTGGTCTTGACCATTCAGCACTGCTGCGCGGAGTGCTGCGGCTCTCCGGGCAGAACCCGGACGGAGACCAGAAATGACCACGACCGCCTTCGACAACAGCGCGACCTTCAAAGCCAAGGTCCGTGCCGCGGAACCCGTCATCGGGACGTTCCTCGGCATGGGCTCCGCAGTCGCCGCCGAGGTCTGCGCGATGAACGGATTTGACTGGCTGCTGGTCGATCTCGAACACGGCGGGGGTGGCGAGGATGCGCTGCTGGGGCAGATCCTGGCCGCCGAGGTGCACCGGGTTCCGCTCGTCGTCCGCACCGAATCGGCCGACCGGATCAGGGCCGGCCGGGTCCTGGACATGGGCGCCGCCGGGGTGATGTTCCCCCGCCTCGACACTCCAGCGCAGGTGGCCGAGGCCATCGCGCACCTGAGCTACCCGCCGCAGGGCGATCGCGGCGTTGCCGGCTACAACCGGGCCCGGCGGTTCGGCGCCGACGGCCTCACCGCCGAGCAGGTGAACGGGAAGATCATCGGCATCGTGCAGATCGAAACCCTCAGCGCACTGGACAGTGTCGAAGAGATCGCCGGCATCGCGGGGGTCGACGTGCTGTTCGTCGGCCCCGCCGATCTGTCGACCGCCCTCGGCATCCCCGGCCAGCTTGACGCGCCAGCGTTCCGATCGGCAATTGCCAGAGTGGTCGGCGCGGCACGCGCCGCCGGCATCGCCGCCGGCATCCTGGCCCGCAACCCAGAGCACGCAGCGGCGTGCCTCGAGGATGGTTTCAGTTTCGTCGGCGTCGGCTCCGATGCGACGTTGCTGGCGACCGCGGTCAGGGCGGTCACCAGCAAGTCCGGGTGACCCCGGGTCAGAGAGTCGCTGGTGCGTCCGGGTCGCCGAAGGCGATCTCCAGGCCGAAACCCTCCACCAGGCTGCTGGCAGCCGCAACCACCCGAGCCGTGCCGACGATCGGGGCGACGGCGACCAGTACCGCCTCGGCCTGCGCCTTGGTCACCCCGACCGCGTCGGCGGTCTCCAGGTTGAGCAGGTAGGACAGCGGCGGCGCGCCGACCGCAACAAGGGCCGCCAGTCGCACCATCATCAGCGTCGCCGGATCCAGGTCGGCTGCCGCCAGCGACACCGCGGTCATCTCGGCGAGTACGCCGGGTACCGCAGACGTCAGTTCTGCCTCTGGTTCGGTCATCTGGATGTCCTTTCGGTGGTGATGAGTGGGCACCACCCTAGCGTCGGAGGTCTGCGCTAGCGTGACCCGAAAAGGGTGGTCGTCGACCACATCGCCGCTCGGGAGCGCCACATGGGTTCGGTCATCGGTGAACTGCTGCCATTGGCATTCGGCATCGCGATCTCACCGGTACCGATCATCGCCGTGATCCTGATGTTGTTCTCCCCGCGCGCAGGCAGCACCAGCGTCGGCTTCCTGATCGGCTGGCTGGTCGGCATCATCGTCGCCACTGGGATCTTCACCGCGATCTCCGGCAGCCTGACCACCGGCGGCGAACCGTCCACCTCGTCGTCGTGGATCAAGCTGGTCCTCGGGTTGCTGCTGTTCTCGGTGGGCGCCCGGCAATGGCGTGGCCGGCACGCACCGCACGAGCCGCCGAAGTGGATGGCGGCAATCGACGATTTCACCTTCCCGAAGGCACTGGGTCTGGGGTTCCTGCTCTCGGCGATCAACCCGAAGAACCTGATCATGGCCGCCGGGGCCGGGGTGATCATCGGGTCGGCAGGGTTGAGCATCGGCAGTGAGATCGGCTCCATCGCTGTCTTCACCGTCATCGCCGGCGTCGACGGTGGCCGATCCCGGTGATCGCCTATCTGGTGGCCAGCCGAGAAGATGCGCGGCCCGCTGGACCGGCTGAAGGTCTGGCTCCAGGACAACAACACGGCGGTGATGGGCGTGCTGATCCTGGTGCTCGGCGCGGTGCTGCTGGGTAAGGGCATCAGCGGGCTGACCGGCTGAGCGAGGCCGCAGCACGGAGCAGAGTCAGGTGCGCAGAGTCAGGTGCGCGGGCGTCGCGGTGGTGCTGCCGGGCAGGAATGTCGTCGGCAGCACGATCCGCCGGCCCTGGGTCTTGCGGGCCGGGTTCAGCAGCATCCGGCCGGCCTGCCGCCCCTTCTCCACCACCGGCTGCACGACGGTGGTCAGCTTGGCGTCGATGGCCGCCGCGGATCCCGTCGAATCCGGTGACCGAGACGTCCTCCGGGACCCGCTGCCGGCGCCGGGTCAGCTCCTCGATGGCGCCGAGCGCCAGCACGTCCGAGGTCGCGACCAGCGCGGTGATGCCGGGATCCAGCGCCAGCACCTCGGCGGCCGCCGATGCCCCGGCCTCCACCGAGTGCTCGAACCGTTCGACCACCGGAATCCGGTCCCAGGCCACGCCGGCGGCGGTGAAGGCCTCGCGCAGACCGACCAGCCGGTTCCGCTGCACGTGATAGTGCGCGGAGTTCTGCCGGTCGATGGTGACCGGCCCGTCCAGCCGGGCCCGGCCGAGCCGCATGCAGATCACCCCGATCCGCCGATGGCCGAGGGCGAGCAGGTGGTCGGCGACCCCGCGGATGGCGGCCGAGTCGTCGATACCGACCAGGTCGGCGCCGGGGATGCTCGGCTGGTCGCAGATCACCGACGGCACCGGCCGGGCCAGCGCGGCCGCCAGATGCGGGTCGTCGTCGGGCATCGAGTAGACGACGAACCCGTCGACCGCGGCGCCGGCCACCCCCAGCACGTCCTCGGAATCCGGCCGGGCCGGTACCAGCAGCAGACCCGACCCTGGCCTCGTCGCACTCCAGCGTCAGCCCCTCGAGGAAGGCCACCGCGCCCGGATCCCGGAACGCGTAGGACACCTGCTCGGTCAGCAGCAGCCCGACCGCACCGGCCTTCCGGGTGCGCAGCGAACGGGCCACCGGGTCCGGGCCCGGGTATCCCATCCGCCGGGCCGCCTCCATCACCCGGGAGCGCAACTGCGGCGACAGCTGGTCCGGCCGGTTGTAGGCGTTGGACACCGTGGTCCTGGAGATGCCCAGCTCGGCGGCGAGCGACGCCAGCGTTGCCGGCGGTCGCGTCCGAGGGGGTCGATCCACCTTTGACACGGTATCGGTACAGCGGCGGTCCGGTCAGCAGGAGGCCGCTTCCGGGCAGGGTGTCCAGTCGTGACGGTCGACCGAGAAACTCGGGAAAACGTTTTCCGACACCCTTCCGTTATCGCGCGCCGGTCGTTTATGGTCGTCGCAACGACGACACACTCATCGACTGAAAGGACGTGCCAATGGCCGACGTCAAGTACGACGGAGCCTCCCGGGTCTACCCAGGCAGCCCCCCGGTCCGCGCAGTGGACACCCTCAACCTGGACATCCCGGACGGCGAGTTCCTGGTCCTGGTCGGCCCGTCCGGTTCCGGCAAGTCGACCGCGCTGCGGATGCTGGCCGGCCTCGAGGACATCAACGAGGGCCGGATCATCATCGGCGGCCGCGACGTCACCAACGTCCCGCCGAAGAACCGCGACATCGCCATGGTCTTCCAGTCCTACGCCCTGTACCCGCACATGACGGTCGCCGAGAACATGGGCTTCGCGCTCAAGCTCCGCGGCGTCAACAAGACCGAGATCGCCAGCAAGGTCCGGGAGGCCGCCGGCCTGCTCGACCTGGAGAAGTACCTCGACCGCAAGCCGAAGGCGCTCTCCGGCGGCCAGCGGCAGCGCGTCGCCATGGGCCGGGCCATCGTCCGCGAGCCGTCCGTCTTCCTGATGGACGAGCCGCTGTCGAACCTGGACGCCAAGCTCCGGGTCGAGACCCGCGCGAACATCGCCGAACTGCAGGCCCGGCTCGGCACCACCACCGTCTACGTCACCCACGACCAGGTCGAGGCCATGACCATGGGTCACCGGGTCGCCGTGCTCAAGGACGGCATCCTGCAGCAGTGCGACACCCCGCGGACCCTGTACGACAAGCCGAACAACGTCTTCGTCGCCGGCTTCATGGGTTCGCCGTCGATGAACCTGCTGACCCTGCCGCTGACCAGCGAGGGTGCCCAGCTCGGCGAGGACATCGTCCCGCTGCCGCGCGACCTGATCTCCGAGGCATCCGCCAAGGGCCTCAAGGAGGTCGTCTTCGGTGTTCGGCCGGAGAACCTGACGCTGGGCACGCACCGGCCTGCCGGTCACCATCGACATCGTCGAGGAACTGGGCGCCGACTCCTTCGTGCACGGCCACACCCCGGACGGCGGCCGGATGGTCATCCGCACCGACGCCCGGATGCACCCGCAGCAGGGCTCGACGGTGAAGATCACCGTCACCGACAACCAGCACCTGCACCTGTTCGACCCGAACACCGGCGAGCGGTTCAAGGCGTCGGCGGCGGTCGCCGCCGATTCCTCGCCGATCGTGTCCCACGACATCCCGGCCGGTATCACGCTCGACAAGTAGGCAGTCTCAACTGGGGTCAGACAGCAGGGCGGTCCGGGTCACACCTGGGCCGCCCTGTGTCGTGCGCGGGGCCCAGCCGCGCTTGACCCTGCGGGTGCCGACGATCCGGCACACCACGTAGATCGCGAACGAGATGGTGGTGACGTACGGGCTGATCGGCAGGCTGCCGCCCAGCGCGATCAGGATGCCGCCGACCACCGACACCGTCCCGAACAGCACCGACAGCACCGGCACCCACAGCGCCGAGGCGGTCACCCGCATCGCGGCGGCCGCCGGGGTGACCAGCAACGCCAGCACCAGCAGCGCACCGACCACCTGCACGGCCATCGCCACCGTCAGGCCCAAGAATGATCATGAAGATCGGCGACAGCGCACGCACCGGAACGCCACGGGCGGCGGCGATCTCCGGGTCGACGGTGGCGAACATCAGCGGCCGCCACATGATCGCCAGGGCGACCAGACGACAACGCTGACGCCCAGCATCCACAGCAACTGCGGGTCGTCGACGGCCACGATCTGCCCGGTCAGCAGGCCGAACTTGTTGGCCGCCCGGCCCGGGTACAGGGCCAGGAACAGCACCCCGAGACCGAGCCCGAACGGCATCAGCACCCCGATGATCGACGACCGCTCCCGGGCCCGGACCCCGAGCACCCCGATCACCAGCGCGGCGATCAGCGACCCGAGGATCGAGCCGATCACCACGTTGAACCCGACCAGCAACGCGAATGACGCGCCGGCGAAGGACAGCTCGCTGATCCCGTGCACCGCGAAGGTCAGGTCCCGCATCATCACGAAGACGCCGATCAGCCCGCCGATCAGGCCGAGCAGCGCGCCGGCGATGATCGAGTTGTGCAGCAAGCCGAGTAGTTCGCCGTAATTTTCGAAGTTGAACATCTTGTCCCAGAGGCCGTTCATGACCGGGGCCTCGGGTCGTCGGGGTGCCCGTGATCGCCGCCTGCATGGTCGACCTCATCGAGGTGGTACCCGGTGCTCGGATCGCTCGAGGCGACCACGATCAGCCGGCCCTGCGCGTGCAGCACGTCGACCGGCGCCCCGTACAGCTCGGTCAGGCTCGCCGAGGTCAGCACCTCGGACGGTGGCCCGAGCCGGAACTGCCCGGCGGCCAGATACAGCACCTGGTCGACGTAGTCCAGCACCGCATTGATGTCGTGCGTGACGAACAGCACCGCGGTTCCGTGCTCGCGCCGGCGACGGTCGAGCAGCGCCGCGACCTCCTGCTGATGACGAAGATCGAGCGCGGCCAGGGGTTCGTCACACAGCAGGATCGACGGGTTCGACGCCAGCGCCGCGGCCACCCGGACCCGCTGCAGTTCCCCGCCGGACAGCATGGACACCGGCGCGTCGCCGAACTCCGCCGCGCCGACCGAGGCCAGCAGCGTGTCGATGCCGGTCCGGATTGCCCGTCGGGACCGCGCGGGACCCGAGGCCGAATCCCCAGCGGTGGCCGTCGAGGCCCATCCGCACCAGGTCCCGGGCCTTGAGCATGGTGCCTTCGTCGATCGAGACCTTCTGCGGCACGTAGCCGACCGCGGTGCTGCCGCGGCTGACCGGCGCGCCGCCGATCCAGGCCTGTCCGCTGGTCAGCTGCTGCTCGCCGAGCAGCACCTTGAGCAGGCTGGTCTTCCCGGAACCGTTGGAGCCGAGGATCGCGACGAACTGGCCGGGCGCGATGTCGAGGTCAAGGCCCTGCCAGAGCACCCGGTCGCCGTAGGAGAGTCCAGCGTCCCGGGTTCGAACTGCTGCGGGCGCCTCGGTGGCGGTCATCACGCTGCTCATCCGAGTGCGCCGGCCAGCGCCGTGATGTTCGCGTCCATCCAGCTCAGGTAGTCCTTACCCGCCGGCAGGGTCTCGGTGACCCCGACAACGGCGATCGAGTTGTCCTTCGCCGCGGCCAGCAGCTGCTCGGTTTCCGGCGAGGACGTCTGTTCGTTGTACACGAGCGCGGCCACCTTCTTGCCGGTGAACAGCGCGAGCGTGTCGGCCAGCACCGTCGGCGGCACGTCGGTGCCTTCCTCGATCGCGTCGCTGAACTCCGCCGGCGTCGCTGTTGACCAGCCCGGCGGCGTCGGTCAGGTACAGCGGAACCGGCTCGGTGATCGCGACCTCGGTGCCGCCGTGGGCGGCCTTGATGGCGTCCACCTTCGCGGTCAGGCCGGCGATCTTGTCGGTGAATGCCGTCAGATTGGCCGTGAAGGAAGCCGGCCTTGTCCGGGTCGATGGTGGTCAGGTCGGCGGCGACCTGGGCCGCCACCTTGTCGGCGGTCGGCAGGTCGTACCAGACGTGCTCGTTGAACTCGCCGCTGGTCGGTGGGCTTGCCGGACACCTCGACGGCGTTGATCACCGACGGCGACGACTTCGCCGACTGCAGCATCGTCTGCAGGAAGTCGTCGTAGCCACCGCCGTTCTCCACGACCAGGGCCGCCTTGGACAGCGCGAGCTGGGCCTGCGCATTCGGCTCGAAGGAGTGCGGGTCGGCGGCCGGATCGGAGATCAGCGAGGTCACCGCGACCTGATCGCCGCCGATCTGCTCGACGACGTCACCCCACACATTGGTGCGAGGTGACGACGGTGATCGAGCCGCCGACCGGCGCACTCCCCGACTCGGAGCTGGAATCCTGGCCGCTTGCCGATGAACAGGCTCCCAGGACCGCTACCGCCAGCAGCGCAAGCGTTGCCACGACCGTCCGATGAAAAGCCGTCCTCATGACGCTCCCGACACTGACCTGCTGATGGTGATAATCGCTCTCAGCATGGTAGCTCAGAATGCCCGCTTGTTGAGCATCTCTCTCAACAAGCGCCGCGTGCTGGATTCAGCCGCCGAACATCAGCCGGTTGCCTCGACGCGACGACGCCTGGCCACCTCGGCCAGCACGACGCCGGCGGCGACGGAGGCGTTCAGCGACTCGACCGAGCGCACCATCGGGATCGACACCGTGACATCGCAGACCGTCAGGGTGAGCCGGGCCAGCCCGCGCCCCTCCGAGCCGACCACGATCACCAGCGGCGAGGTGGCCAGCTCGAACGAGTCGGTGTCCGTCGTGCCGTCGGCGTCCAGGCCGGCGATCATCAGCCCCTTGGCCGCGTAGTCCTTCAGCGTGCGCACCAGGTTGGTGCAGCGGGCCACCCGGATCCGGGCGGCGGTGCCGGCCGACGTCCGCCAGGCCGACGCCGTCATGCCCGGCACTGCGCCGTTCCGGGACCACGACGCCGTGCGCGCCGAAGGCGGCCGCGGAGCGGACGATCGCGCCGAGGTTCCGCGGGTCGGTGACCCCGTCGACGGCGACGATCAGCGCGGCCCGGCCGGAATCCTTGGCCCTGGCCAGCAGGTCCTCCGGATGCGCGTACTGGTACGGCGGCACCACCAGGGCAAGACCCTGGTGGATGGCGTTGCCGGTCAGCCGGTCCAGCTCGGGCCGGGACACCTCGAGCAGCGAGATGCCGCGTCTCGGCGGCGAACGTCGACGGCCTCGGTGACCCGCTCGTCGGAGGCCAGCCCGGCGGCCACGTACAGCGCGGTCGCCGGGATGCCGGCCCGCAGCGCCTCGACCACCGGGTTGCGCCCGACGACCGTCTCCGGCAACTCCGCCTTGCCCCTGGCCGGGCGCCCGGGCGCGGTACTGCCGGGCTGGGCGTCCCGCTTTGCTGCCGCGGCTGCCTTGCCGGGCCGCCGGGTGACCCTTGCGGATCTCGGCGGGCGGGGTCGGACCGCGCCCCTTTACCGCCCGCCGCGACTGTCCACCGGTCCCGACGACGGCACCCTTCTTCGTGCCCGGCTTGCGCATCGCGCCCCGCCGCTGGGAATTGCCGGCCATTACTGCCTCCACCTCAGATTGCCTGCCACCGACCAGACCGGACCGTCCTTGGTGTCCTCGATGGCGAATCCGGCCTCGGCCAGCTGGTCCCGGATGCTGTCGGCCTTGGCGAAGTCGCGCTCGGCGCGGGCCTTGGCCCGCTCCTCGAGCAGCGCCTGGATCAGATTTCCGGTCGCCTCGACCAGTCGCCGATCTTCGCCGCCGGTGGCCCACGGCGCCGCCCACGGGTCGATGCCGAGGACGGCGACCATCGCCCGCACCGCTGACGCGATCTCGGCCGCGGCCGGATGATCCGCCGCGGCCAGCGCGGCATTGCCGGCCCGCACCCGGTCGTGCACGACCGCCAACGCCCGCGGCACCCCGAGATCGTCGTCCATCGCCTGCCGGAAGGCATCGGGCACCGCGCCGATCGGCACCCCGGCGGTCGCGTCACCGCACGACGCTGACGGCCGATCGGCCACCCGGTGCAGGAACGACTCGATCCGCTCGAACGCCTTGGCGGCGTCGTCCAGGGCCTCCTGGGAGAACTCGATCGACGATCGGTAATGCACACTGATCAGGTAATAGCGCAGCGCAATCGGCCGGGTGTGCTCGGTGATCGCCGGCACCGACAGGATATTGCCCAGCGACTTCGACATCTTCTCGCCGGACATCGTCACCCAGTGCGAATGCATCCAGTAGCGCGGCGAAATCCGTCGCCGACACCGTGCGACTGCGCCGCCTCGTTCTCGTGGTGCGGAAAGATCAGATCCAGTCCGCCGCCGTGGATGTCGAATTCCGCACCGAGATAGGTGCGGGCCATTGCCGAGCATTCGATATGCCAACCCGGCCGGCCCGGCCCCCACGGCGAGGCCCAGGACGGTTCTCCCGGTTTCGCCGCCTTCCACATGGTGAAGTCGGCGGAATCCTGCTTACCGCTGGCCTCGGATTCACCCTGCACCATTTCGTCGATCCGCTGACCGGACAGAAATCCATAGTCCGGCTGGGTGCGGACGGCGAAATACACGTCGCCGGCCGCCGCATAAGCGTGACCTTTGGTCGATCAGGTCGGCGATCATTTCGAGAATCTGCGGAATATGGCCCGGTCGCCCGCGGCTCGATGCGTCGGCCGCAGGCAGCCGAGCGCGTCATAGGCGTCGTAGAAACTGCGTTCGTGGGTCGTCGCCCATTCCCACCACGGCCGGCCGGCCTCGGCGGCCTTGGTCAGGATCTTGTCGTCGATGTCGGTGACATTGCGGACGTGCAGGACCTCGTAGCCGCTGAATTCCAGCCAGCGGCGGAGCACGTCGTAAACGACGCCGGCCCCGCGCAGATGCCCGATGTGCGGGTGCCACTGCACGGTCGCGCCACAGTTGTACAGCGACACCACTCCGGGTCGCAGCGGCTCGAACGGCCGAACTGACCGGGTGGCGGTGTCGTACAGGTGCAAGCTCACCCGACGATGGTACGGGCCGGACCGGCACCGGTCGGGCCAACTGAGGCCGCCCGGAGAAACCGCTCCTCAGCGTTCACCCTGCCCGCCGGTAGATCCGCGCCTCCCACGGCCGCAGCTGGATCTGCTCGTCGGGGACGTCCGGGCGGCCCTTCGACGGCGGATAGTTGCCCAGCACCAGCTCGGCATTCGCCCAGGCCGGCTCGTCCGGCACGGCGGCCCGGACGCGGCGCCGCCGGAGAAGTTGCCGACCACCAGCAACGTGCTGCCCTGCAAACCCCGGGTGTAGGCGTACACCGTCGGATCCTCCGGCAGCAGCATGGTGAAATCGCCGTACGCCACCACCGGGTCGCTGTGCCGCAGCTCGATCACCGCGCGGAAATGCGCGCAACACCGAATCCGGATCATCGACCTGTGCGCTCGGCATTGATGTCCAGGTAATTCGGATTGACCGCAATCCATGGTTCGCCGGTGGTGAAGCCCGCGCTGCGTCGGACGTGTCCCACTGCATCGGGGTGCGTGCGTTGTCCCGGCTGCGCAGGCGAAGCGCCGCCAGCACCAGTTCCGGATCCTCACCCGCTGGCGGTTGCCACCGCAAAATGATTCACCGACTCGATGTCCCGGAAATCGGCCGGACCGGCGAACGGGACATTCGTCATACCGAGTTCTTCACCCTGGTAGACGTAGGGCGTTCCGCGATGCAGGTGCAGCACGGTCGCCAGCAGCTTTGCCGACTCGACCCGGAACTCGCCGTCGTCACCGAACCGGGATACCGCTCGGGGCTGATCGTGATTGTCCCAATACAGGCTGTTCCAGCCGGTTTCCGCCAGGCCGGCCTGCCACCGACCGAGGCTGGCCTTGAGATCGACCAGATTCAGCGGCCTGATATCCCATTTACCGCCGGGCCCGGAATCCAGCGAAACGTGCTCGAACTGGAACACCATGTCCACCTCGCGGCGGGCGGGATCGGTGAACAGCACGGCATCCGCAACGGTGACCCCTGGCATCTCGCCGACCGTGATCATCACGTCCGGCCGCCCGGCGAAGACCTCGGAATTCATCTCCTGCAGGAACTCGTGAATTCGCGGACCGCAGAGATAATGCGGCGACCCGTCGCCGAACAGCCCGCCGTGCAGGGTTGTGCCGTCCGGCAGTGCCGTGTCCTTGGAAATCATGTTGATGACGTCCATCCGGAATCCGTCGACGCCACGATCGAGCCACCAGCGCATCATCGTGTATACCGCCGCACGGACGTCCGGATTCTCCCAATTGAGATCGGGTTGCTTCACCGAGAACAGGTGCAGGTAGTACTCCGACGTTGCCTCGTCGTAATTGCCACGCCGATCCGCTGAAGAATGAACCCCAATTCGTCGGTTCGGCGCCGGGTGTGCCCGGCGGCCATCCCGTCCCGGGCCGGCCGCCACCAGTACCAATCCCGCTTGGGGTTGTCGACGACTCGAACGGGACTCGACGAACCAGGGATGCTCGTCGGAGGTGTGGTTGACCACCAGATCCATGACGAGTTTCATGCCGCGTTCGTGTACTCCGGCCAGCAGTTCGTCGAAGTCGGCCAACGTCCCGAAGGTCGGCTCGATGTCCTGGTAATCGCTGATGTCGTAACCGTTGTCGTCCTGCGGGGACGGATAGACCGGAGACAGCCAGAGGACGTCGACGCCGAGCGCGGACAGATAGTCCAGCCGGCCGATGATGCCGCGAAGGTCGCCGATCCCGTCGCCGTCCGAATCGGCGAAGCTGCGCGGGTAGATCTGGTAAACAACAGCCTGCTTCCACCACGGTTCGCCGGTGACGGCAACTTCGCTGGTCATGAACATTCGTCCTCAATTTTCCAGCGAACCCGGGACAAAGCGGACGCCTTGCGTCCTATTTGTCCCGGGTGTCGGGCGTCAATTCAGCCGACGGCTGCCTGGTACTGCTCGACGAGGTCGGCAGGAACCCGACCGCGAGCCGAGACCGTGCGACCCTGACTCTGCGCCCATTCGCGAACCGCCTTTGCGTCGACCCGGGCCGGCGTGCGCGCGCGGCTTCGCGGTCGGCTTGCCGGCGCGCACGTGCCGTGCGGACGCGGTGAATTCGCCAGTGCCTTCCGCAGCGCGGTCGCGTTCTTCTTGCTCAGGTCGATCTCGTAGATGTGACCATCCAGTCCGAAGGAAACCGTTTCGGCCGCCTTGCCTCCATCGATGTCGTCCGTGAGGGTGACTGTCGTTTGCTGAGCCATGTTCCGTGTGCCTTTCTGGTGGTGTGGAGCGAACTTGTCCATGCCGCCGCATTGACGCGAATGACCCGGGTCGTGCCGGACAGACCCGGCGTCATGTCAGGGTAGCTCCTTGTACACAGGAAGATACCCCGATAACGCCAAGATTAGCCGACGATCTTTTGCAATTGTGCGCAAGTCGGTTCAGACGCTGCGGCCAGATGTAAGCGGGCAAAGGACAAAGCCTCGGCCAGATCGATCTCGCGTTCGTCCCGGTCGACTCCGCGAGTGGAGATCTCCACCACAACCGAACCTCGATAGTCCGTTGCGCGCCAACAGTTCCAGAATTTCGGCACAGGGTTGGCCGCCGCGGCCCGGGACCAGGTGCTCGTCTTTTGTCGAGCCGGATCCGTCGGCGAGATGCAGATGGCCGAGCCGCTGCCCATGACCGCCGGCGAGTTCCAGCGCGTCGGTGCCGGACGTCGCGGTGTGCGACAGATCCAGGGTGAACCAGCGATGGCCGGCCGAAACCGGATTCCAATGCGGGCGATAGCTATTGACGACGGCGCCGCGGACCTTCACCGGAAACATGTTCTCGACGGCAATACGGACAGCCGTGCGCTCCTGAGCTCGGCAATTGACGGAGCGAAGATGGCCGCGGCCGCGCGCTGCCAGAGAAATGGCGGGTGCACCACGACGGTCTCGGCGCCGAGTCGCTCGGCCATGTCAACCGAGCGGGTCAATTTCACCAGCGGATCGGTCGACCACACCCGCGCGGTCACCAACAGGCACGGCGAATGCACGGAAAGCACCGGAATCTGATACTCCTGGACGAGATCGGCCAGCAGGTCGGCATCCTGGCTCAGTGCCTCGGTCTGCACCATCACTTCGACGCCGTCATATCCGAGGTCCGCAGCCAGGGCGAATGCCGCCGCCGTGCCCTCCGGATATACCGCGGCGGTCGACATGCCGACCTTGATCGGCGGAATGCGAATGACCGGTGGATGCGCATTCGGCGCCGCCCGATCTTTTCCCACAGTCTCGCCCCCTTGGCCTCGCGCCGATCTCCTTGGAATCCTCTACGCTACCGGCCGCGGGAAAGTGGGGGCATCGACGGCATGGAGGCCGGCACTACGCCTCCAGTTTGTAGCCGAGTCCCCGAACCGTGATCAGGTACCGCGGGCGCAGCGGGATCCGGTTCGATCTTCGCCCGCAGTCGCTTGACGTGAACATCCAGCGTCTTGGTGTCGCCGACATAGTCCGACCCCAGACCCGGTCGATCAATTGGCCTCTGGTGAGCACCCGACCGGCATTGCGGATCAGGTATTCCAGCAGGTCGAACTCCTTGAGCGGCAGCGCGGCCGCCGTGCCGTGCACGCTGACCACATGCCGGTCGATGTCCATTCGCACCGGACCCGCCTGCAGGATCGGCGACGCCACTTCCTCGGTCTCGCTACCGCGGCGCAGGACGGCGCGAATTCTGGCGATCAATTCACGGGTCGAATACGGCTTGGTGATGTAGTCGTCGGCGCCGAGTTCCAGCCCGACCACCTTGTCGATCTCACTGTCCCGGGCGGTCACCATGATCACCGGAACCGATCCGCGGGTGCGCAATTGTTTGCAGACCTCGGTGCCGCTCATCCCGGGCAGCATCACATCGAGCAGGACGATGTCCGCGCCACCCCGGTCGTAGGCCACCAGCGCATCCGGGCCGTTCGCGGCGATCTCGGTGCTGAAGCCCTCCCTGCGCAGCAGGAAGGCCAGCGGATCGGCCATCGATTCTTCGTCCTCGACGATCAAGACCTTGGTCACGGTGCTCCTCGGTGGGCGATTTCTGGTTCGGATGAGACGTCTTGTCCGGCCATCGGTTCTCGATTCGAGGACCGGCAGGCCGAGGGTGAAGGTGGATCCGGTGCCCGGCCGGCTCCAGACGGTTGCGGTGCCGCCGTGGTTGGCCGCAACGTGTTTGACGATGGCCAGGCCCGAGCCCGGTCCCGCCGGTCGCTCTCGACCGCGCCTGATCGATGCGGAAGAACCGCTCGAAGACCCGCTCGGTGTACTCCGGTGCAATGCCGACCCCGCGGTCGGTCACGGCGATCTGCACCTGACCGTCCCGCAGGGATCGGCTGACCGACACCTGGGTCCCGGCCGGTGAATAGTTGATCGCATTGTCAACCAGATTGGTCAATGCGGTGACCAGCAGCGAACGATCCCCGCGTACCAGCAGCCCGGTCGGCGCATCGGAGGTCACCGAGATGCCGGCGTTCTCGGCTGCCGTTGCAACCCGCGAGACGGTCTCCAGCGATGACGGCGTCCACCTCGACGACGGCCAGGTCGGGCAGCGGATCGGCGCCCTGCAGCCGGGACAACGCGATCAACTCGTTGACCAGTGCCCCCAGCCGGACTGCCTCGGCCTGCAGCTTGCCGGCGAACCGGCGGACCGCAACCGGATCGTCGGCGGCGTCGACGGTGGCCTCGGCCAGCAGACCCATGGCCGCCACCGGGGTCTTCAACTCGTGCGAGACGTTGGCCACGAAATCCCGGCGGGCGGCCTCCATCCGTTGCGCGGCGGACTCGTCGGTCGCCTCGACCAGGATCCGGCCCGTCGTCGATCGATCGGACAACGGCCAGCACCGCAGTGGGTGCGGCCCGCGGGGCGGTCAGCGACGCCGTTGAGCTCACCGGGCGGAGTTCGACATCGACCGGCTCGCCGGACACCGCGGCCCGGGCGGCGGCGGCCAGCACCTGCGGATCGACGATGCCGCCGCGGATCACTGCCCAGCTCGGTGGCACGTTCGTTGCTGAGCAGCGGCCGGCCGGCCTGGTTGATCACCAGGTAGCCGGTCGCGGACCGGCGCAGCACGTTCCTGTTCCAGAGCCGGTGCGGTCGACAACAGGTGGCTGCGGTGCGGTACCCGTCCGGCGGTTGATCAGGAAGCACACCAGCCACCCGAGGGCCACCCCGCCAACGGCGGTCACCGCGATAACCGACGACTCGACACACCGTGATGGTAGGTCGGCGTTGGCCGGCTACCCGACGTTTCCGATGCGCGATGCGCCGGGAAAAGCGGCTCCCAGGGGCGCCTGTTCACCGAACATTCACCCTGGGGCCACCTGCAACGCCTTGCTACCTGCCCTGGTTGGCGACCGCGGTGATGGCGGCTGCCGCGGCCTCCGGGTCCAGGTATTCGCCGCCCGCGGTCACCGGCTTGAAGTCGTCGTCGAGTTCGTATCGCAGCGGGATCCCGGTGGGCAGGTTGACCTTTGCGATGCCCTCGTCGCTGATGCCGTCCAGCATCTTGACCACCGCGCGCAGCGAATTGCCGTGCGCCGCGACGAGCACCGTCTTGCCGGCCTTCAGGTCGTCGAAGATCGGGCCGTACAGGTAGGACTCCATCCGGGCGACGACATCGGCCAGGCATTCGGTCTTGGGTGCGCTGTCACCGAGGTCGGCGTACCGCGGGTCGTCGGCCTGCGAGTACTCGTTGGTGTCGCTGATCGGCGGCGGCGGGGTGTCGTACGACCGGCGCCAGAGCATGAACTGCTCCTCGCCGTACTGCTGCAGTGTCTCCTTCTTGTCCTTGCCCTGCAGGTCGCCGTAGTGCCGCTCGTTCAACCGCCAGGACCGGCGGACCGGGATCCAGTGCCGGTCCGCCTCGTCGAGCGCGAGATTGGCCGTGGTGATCGCCCGGCGGAGCAGCGAGGTGTGCAGGACGTCGGGCAGCACGCCGGCGTCGGTCAGCAGGGTGCCGCCGCGGATCGCCTCGGCGGTGCCCTTCTCCGACAACGGCACGTCAACCCAGCCGGTGAACTGGTTCAACGCGTTCCAGGTGCTCTCGCCATGGCGCAACAGGATCAGGGTGGAGGTCATGGCGGGTATTGTTCCGCAGCTTGCTCGAGCGCACCTGATGGGGGTCTGATCGCGCCGGCCCGCGGTGCCGAGCGGATCAGCCACCGACGCCGAGCACGGCCGGCTGGCGGCGATCAGCGGCAGGAACGGCAGCACCGCACCGAGTCACGCACGGCAGAAGCCGCCGAGCACCCCGAGCAGGGCCGACCAGCCGGACTTCAGGCCGGCGACGAACCCGCTGTCCTGCGCGACCGGCTCCGGGCCGGCGGCGTCCCGTGGTGACGGCGGTCAGCGACAGCGAGATCGTCGACAGCGCAACCTGTCCGCGCAGCGCAGCCTGTTGCTGCTGCAGCGACTCGAGATTCGCCTCGCGCACCGCCAGTTCCGATTCGATGGAGATGACGTCGGCGATATCCGTCGCCGGAGGCCAGCAGCGCCCGCACCCGGGCGACGCTGGCCGTCATGGAATCCACCCGGCTGTTCACGTCCGCGACCTGACCGGTGACGTCCTGGCTGGTCTCCGTGCGGTTGGTCAGATCACCGAGGCCGGTGAGCTTGTCGACCGCCGCGTCGTACTGCTCGGCGGGCACCCGCACGGTCAGGCTCAGCTGCGAACCGCCGCCGTCGGCGCTGGACTGGAATCCGCCCGCAGCCGTAGCGATGCTGCGGGCACCGGTCGCCGGCCTGCGCGATCGCTGCCGCCCGCGCGGCGGCGTTCGCCTCCCGATCGGCCTGCTGGTCATCGGTCGCAGGCACCGGTTCGACGGCGAGTCTGATCGTCAGGTCGGCGGTCTTGATCGACCTTGCTGCCGTCGACCGGTGCCGTGATCAGCTGATCCGGCGGCGCAGCCGGTTGGTCTGCGGCCTGGCCCGTGCCGCCTGCGGCCGCTGAGCTGGTGGAGGCGGCAGCAGGAGCGCCCGCGGAATCCCGCTCACCGGCCGGGTCACCGCCGGACGAGGATGCCCCCGATGTGCAGCCGGCCAACCCGACCATTGCGGCCGCTGCGACTACCCAGATGACGGCGATCTTCCCGCGGATCCTCGGACCTCGAACAGCGCGCATGGTGACCCTCCCGTAGCCGGCACCGAGGGCACTGCTGCGCCTCGTGTGCGGTGAGGACGGGAACAACCGCGCCGTCGGATGCACGGCGGCGGGTCACGATTGGGCAACGGCAACGCATTCTTACCCGGGCAGGCTGGTATCCGTTGCGCTAGCAGAGGTTTCGGCAACTGCCGGGTCGGTGCTGGCCGGATCAGAGGTCGCGGGGTCGGTTGTCCCCGGATCGGACGTGGCCGGGTCGGACGTGGCCGGGTCGGGGTTGCTCGGGTCTGAGGTTGCCGGGTCGGTGGTCCCCGGGTCACTCGCGCTGGGCTCCGTCGGTACCGGTTCGCTGGAACTGGACAGGGTCGAGCCCGGCGGCGCAACCCACTCGACGGACGCCGGCGAGGGTGGCAGCGAACTGCTGACCCCAGAGCTGGTGACCGAACCGGATGCTGCCGGTGTGGTCGAGTTGCCGGTCCTGGTGGTCGACGACGAGGCGGTCGAGGACGAGGTGGTCGAGGACGAGGTGGTCGAGCGACGCAGCCGGTCGAGGACGAGGTGGTCGACCCAGCGGTCGAGGACGAGGTGGTCGGCGACGAAGGCGTCGAGGAACCGGATGGCGACGTCGAACCGGACGGGGACGAACTGGACGGGGCCGCAGAGGTGGGGCTCGGAACGGTGGCACTGCTCGTCGGCGCGGGCGGGGGCGCTGCGCTGCTGGTCTCCGGTGCAACCGGTGGCGGCGCCGGGGCGGGTGCGGGTTCCTGCGGCACCGGGGCCGGGTAGGGCGCCGGTTGGATCCGCGGGATGTTGCTCACATAGGTCCGCGGGGAGCTGCCCGTGCCGCTGCTCGATCCCGACGAGCTGTACCCGCCTGAGCCAGCAGCCGAAGGTCCGGAGAGGCCCTTGACGATCGACGAGAAGTCGGCGACCCCGGGCGCGGCGACCGCCGGGCCGGTCCAGTAGCGGTGCACCCGATCGTCGAAGTCGGTGCGGGTCAGCGGGACGATGTGGATCGGCGTGCCGACCCAGGACGCCTCGAGGATGTACGGCCGACCGCCGAAGGTGCCGAGGTAGATCGCGACGTGGCCGGGGAAGCCGACGATGTCGCCGGGCAGCGCCTCGCGCCCAGCTGATCGACTGCGCCGGCGGCGCGCTGCGAGCCGGAGTCGCCGGGTGTCTGGTAGCCGGCCATCCCGAGCACGTAGGCCGTCAGCCCGGAGCAGTCGAAGCCGATCGTCGTTCCGCAGCTGTTGTAGTCGCCGCCGCCGCGGGCGCAGCCGTTGTTCGGGCCGGCACCGGAACCGCCGCCGCCCCACACGTAGGGCAGGCCGAGCGCGCTGAATCCGGCGGCCAGCCCGGCCGCCACCGCGGCATTCGGCGCGGTGATCGTCTGGCCGGCCAGCGCCGCGGAGACGTACTGGTTGTTCGGGATCGTGACGGTGGTGCCGGTCGCCAGCACCGCGGATGGTGGCGCCGGTGGTCGAGGTGCCGCCGCCGGTCGACCCGAAGTACTTGCGGAACAGGTAGAAGAAGTTGCGGTTGCCGTAGGCCGAGCAGCTGTCGCCGGTGCCCGGGTAGGCGGCCAGCGCCGCGGCGTTGGGCTGGTACGGCGTGTAGATGTACAGCGATGCGGTCGCCGTGTTCTTGATGGTCACCGGCGCGCGACCGCAGCCGGACTCGACGACGTTCCACAGGATGTTGACCGTCTGGCCGGCCCGGTAGTTGTACTTGTCCGGGTCGAGCTTGTACCGGGACCACTGCTTGGCCATCCCGTAGCCCTGGTTGAAGAACCCGGCGTAGGCCGGGTCGCAGTTGGCGCTGCCGCCCGGGCCGGTGTCCGGGCAGTGCCAGCCCCAGGCCGCGTTGTAGGTCGACGCCGTCGGGTCGGTCCGCGAGAGCAGCCCGGATTCCTTCTGCAGGGTGACCAGCATGACCTGCGGGTTGATGCCGCAGGCCGTGGAGAACTTCGCGATGACGGTGGCCGCGTCCTCGTTGGTGCCGCCCTGGTAGGCGGCGCAGTACCGGTCGGCGGGTTGGCTCGGTGAGGTGACCGACAGGTTCTTCAGGCAGTAGGCGCCGACACAGGCCTCACCCTCGGCCCGGATGAACACCCTGATCTGATCGACCGTCATCGCTGACGTGTTGTAGAAAACCGCGTCCGAGATGATGTTGCCCGGGTCGAACGCCGAGCCGGTGGTGGTCTGCGACGGCGGGTGCCGGCGTGCAGGTGACGTCGTCCTGGTGCAGCGACACCGCGTCGATCAGCTGACCGGCGAGATCGGCGGCCATGTCCTTGTACTGGGCGAACCGCTCGCCGGTGGTCGTCTTCTGGACGACGTCGCCGATCTCGTAGTTCTGCCGGGGGTCGGTGTCGTAGCCGGGGACCTGCTTGATCAGCTGGTCGTAGAACATCCAGGCGGCGCCGCCCGGCTCGGTGCGCCGGTACTGGGTGTAGGTGACCGGGTTCTGCTGGAACAGCCCGAGCCAGTCGCCGTTGATGGCCTCTGGGCGCAGGCTCGACTGCTCGGTGGCCACCGAGATGCCGATCTCGATGCCGCGGCGGGTGATGCCCATCTGCTTGCCGACGGCGACGATGGTGGCCGCCATCTGTACCTGGTCGGCGTCCAGCGCGATACCGGCGAAGGTGCCGCCGTCCTTGACGGTCGTCCGGCAGGCCCTGCAGATTGCCCAGCGGTGCCGGAGTGCCGGCACCGGCCTGGCTGGCCGATTCCTGGCCGGGCAGGCAGACCGGCAGCGCGCCGGTCGTCGCGGACTGGGGTCACGACCGGAGTGACGGGATCGGCGGCAGCGACGCCGGTGGACAGCAGCGTCGTCACCACCGCAGCTGCGGTGGCCAGGATGAACGGCGAACTGACTCGCCGGCACCCGGTGCTCGCGATCATCATCCGCAGCGCCGAACATGACTCTGCGTCATCATGAAGGCGCGGAGCAGTTGTGGTCGTTCGATGTGTCGCAGCCCGCCCACGGGCAATCCCCCAGAAGTGTCGCTGGCCGGCTGGAAGAACCTAGTTCGCCGGTCTGACGATACTCGACCGGCCGCAGCCATGTGATTGTTGATGTTAGCTACAGTGCGCACAGATGGGCGCTCCCCCAATGGCGGTAACGCAGCGCAGATCGCTGCACGAAAGGGTGATTTGTGTACTGGAAGTAATCGATCCGGTAGGGCCGTCTATGTGAAGGGCCCCGATACCCCTAACGGCGGCCGTCAACTCTGATCGATCAGATGGCGAAACTGCACCAGATTCCGCACCGAATCGCCGCGCGAGGTTCGCCATGCCCACTCCCGGCGGATGGCGGCGGCGAAGCCGCGTTCCAGGATCGGGTTGAAATCGGCATCGGAGGTGTCCAGCACAACCCCCAGCACGGTGTCGAGCTCACTGGCAGTCAACCCGTCCCGGCCCAGCCGGCCGACCAGATGGATGTCACCGACCCCGTCGAGGGCGTAGGCCACCGACCGCAGCCGGGCGTTGCGCTGCAGCAGGAAGCGGTACACCTGCTCGGCGTTCTCATCCGGCGCCCGGCAGACGAAGGACTCGACCAGCACGTGATGCGCACCGACGACCAGCCAGACCAGGGTGCGATGCCGCCGCTCCCCGGCCAGCGTCACCAGGAAGGCGTCGTCGCCCTCCCGGACGGCGTCGACGCCGAGATCGGCCAGCGCGACGGCCAGTTCGTCCGGCGTCATCGTCGGCCGGGCGCAACTCGCGGGCCGGCAGGATCTGCGGCGCCGGGTGCGCGGATCGGTGGCGTGACCGATCGGCCGCCGCGCAAGGCGCGCGCGTAACTCTGCCAGCAGGCCGTCCACCGTCACCTCCCAGGAGAACTGCGCGGCGTGTGCGGGCGCCGCCCGCCAGTCCGGCCCGCACCGGTGGATCGAGCACGACGGACGGCGAGTGCATCGGCCCAGGTCTGCGGATCGTGGCCGTCGACCAGCAGCCCGCTGACGCCGTCGGCGACCGCCACCGTCAGACCGCCGACCGCGGCGGCGACCACCGGGGTGCCGGCGGCCTGCGCCTCCAGTGCGACCAGGCCGAACGACTCGTTGTAACTGGGCACCGCGACCACATCGGCCGCCCGGTACAGCTCGACCAGCTCGGCGGCCGGGCACCGGCGGACGGAAATCGATCAGCTCACTGACCCCGAGCCGCGCGGCGAGTTCGTCGAGCCGATGGCCGGACCGCCGCCCGGTGCCGGACTCGCCGCCGACGACGACCAGCCGCCAGCGCACAGCCGGGATGCTGGTCGGCCGAGCAGCCGCGAGCGCCTTGACGACCACCTCCGGACCCTTGAGCGGCTGGATCCGGCCGGCGAACACGATGACCGCGTCCCGCCCGTCGATCCCCGGTCCTGCCTGGCCCGGAGCTGGTCACCGGGGGTGAAGACGTCGGTGTCGACCCCCGGCGGCACCACGTCGATCCGCGTCGGGTCGGCGCCGTACAGGTCGATCAGCTCCGCGGCCTCGGTCGGCGGTGTTGGCGATCAACCGGTCCGCCTCGGCGACGACCTGCTCCTCGCCGATCAGCCGGCCGCGCGGTTCCGGTTCGTCGTCGTCGGCCATCGCGGCGTTCTTGACCTTGGCCAGGGTGTGCGCGGAATGCACCAGCGGCACCCCCCAGCGGTCCTTGGCCAGGTACCCGACCTGGCCGGACAGCCAGTAGTGCGAGTGCACGACGTCGTAGTGGCCCGGGTGCGCTGCGGGCCTCGGCCCGCATCACCCCGGCCGCGAACGAGCACAGCTGGCCGGGCAGTTCCTGCTTGTCCAGCCCCTCGAACGGGCCGGCCACGATGTGCCGGACCAGCACGCCCGGCGTCAGCTCGGCGACCGGGGGCTGATCGGACGACGTGGCCCTGGTGAAGATCTCCACCTCGACGCCGCGGGCGGCGAGCCGCCGTGACGGTCTGGTCGATGTAGACGTTCATCCCGCCGGCGTCACCGGTGCCCGGTTGCGCCAGCGGCGAGGTGTGCAGCGAGATCGCCGCCAGTCGGCGGATCCCGAGCGGTGCATCGAGGTGCAGCGCTTCGTGTCCGTGCGCCGTCGGCCGAATGTTTTCCCATGATCGTTCGCCAACGTACCGCTGGCGAACGAAGACCGAAGCGCTACAGCGCGGAGAGCTTCTGCCAGTCCTCGAAGGAGTAGATCCAGTCGTAGAGGGCGTCCTTCTCGCGTCATCGGCGCACCGGTGTTGGTCACGTCGACCGGGTCGCCGTAGATCGCCGAGTTGTAGTAGTCCTCGGCGTCGCCGACGCCCATGTTGACGCAGCCGTGGGAGACGTTCTCCTTGCCCAGGTAGGGCGTGGTCAGGGCGTTCTCGTGGATGAACTCGCCGTTGTTGTTGATCCGGACGGCCCACTTCTCCTCGACGTTGCAGTAGTCGAACTCCGGGTTGCACATCGAGAACGTCGGGAACTTCTCGGTGACCACGTGGATGCCGCTGACCGTGTCCCGGCCGGTCACGGCGTCCTTGCCGTAGGAGACCGGGTAGTTCTTGGTGATCGCGCCGTCGACCAGCACGATCATCCGGTGGGAGTTCACGTCGGCCTGGACGATCTGCGAGCGGCCGATGGTGAAGTCGCTGACGATGTCCTCCTGACCCCACCCGCTGCCGAGGTTGACGCCGAACAGGTTCGCCTCGACATGCACATTGGTGTAGCCGGGCCAGTACGTCGGCGGGCCGGAAATGCGCCATCGACTGCTTGACGCCGGTGCCCTGGATGTCCTCGTCCTGCAGCCAGCCCCAGGATCCCGGGATGTCGCCCTTGTCGGTGGTGACCTTGAACGTCGCCTGAGCCGCGGCCTTGTCCTCGACCGGCTCGGCGAAGGTGATGATGATCGGCGCCGCGACGCCGACGGTCGTGCCGCTGGGGATCTGGAATGACGCCCGGATGGTCTTGTCCGGCTTGATGGTGGCCAGGGTGCCGGTGAACGGCGACTCCGCGCCGTCCGCGTCCACCGCGATGCCGTTGAACGTGTAGGTGGTGTTGTAGGCCAGCCGCTGGCCGAGCGTCCAGGTCGCCTGGTCCTCGGAGATCGTGCCGGTGACCGTCGATGCCGTCGTCGGCGGTGACGCTCAGGGACTTGATCTTGGCGGAGAACACGGTGATCGTCACCGGATCGTTGGGACGCGATGTCGGTCGACCCGAACTTCGGTTTGGCGCTGACCCGGACCTTGGTGTTCAGCGCGGTCGACATCGCTGGCGGGGCCGCCGCTGCGAGCCGTCCGAGCCCGGACACCGTGACCGCCGGCGACGGCGGTCGAGGTGACCGTGACGACCACGTCCTCCTGGGAGCCGGCGCACCCGGCGATGGCCAGCGCGACGGCGGCCAGCAGGGCGACACCCGCCGCCGTTCGTCCCCGGAATCGTCCGATTGGCGACCGTCGCACAGTGTCGTGAGGTCCCTTCGTGAGCGTCCAGCGGGCAGACACCAGCTCACGGCCCGCGGTGCATCCACCGTAGGCCGCGCACGTGTGGTTCTCGTGACGAGCGTCGGATCGCGATGTTGCGCTCGATCGGCCGTCAGTCCGGCAGCTGACGCCGATCAGCAGCGGCTCCGGGTGCAGGTCCACCCCGAACGACGTTCCGCACCCCGTCCCGGATCTCGCGCGGCCAGCACGAGCAGATCGGCCGTGCTGCCGCCCCGATTGGTCAGCGCCAAGGTGTGCTTGCCGGACACCGCCACCCGGCCGCCCGGTCCCGGGTACCCCTTGCCGAAGCCCGGCCCGCTCGATCAGCCAGGCCGCTGACAGTTTGACCTGTCCGGGTGCGGCTGACGGCCCTTGACCGGGTAGGACGGGTAGCTCGCCGTCCGGGCCGAGACGGGCGCGGATCGCGCGGTCGGCGGCCCGTGCCTGCGCCGCGTCCAGGATCGGGTTGGTGAAGAACGAGCCGGCACTGCGGGTGTCCGGATCGTCCGGGTCGAGCACCATGCCCTTGGCCCGGCGCAGCTCCAGCACTGCGTCCCGGACCTCAGCCGGCGGGCGCGCTGTCGCCCGGTTCGACGCCCAGTGTCCGGGCCAGCTCGCCGTAGCGGATGGTCACCGGTCGGTCGCTCAGTCGCATGGTGATGTCGGTGATCACCGCCCGGTCGGTGCCGCGCAGCGTCGACGCTGCGGTAGCCGAGCCGCAGCTCGCTCGGCCGGCACCGACCGGATCACGCCGGTCTCGCGGTCGTACAGCGTCACGCCGGTCAGCACATCGGCGATCTCCGTGCCGTAGGCGCCGACGTTCTGCACCGGTGTGGCGCCCGGTCGAACCCGGGATGCCGGACAGGGTCGCCAGTTCACCGAAGCCGTCAGCGGTCAGTTCGGCCACGACGTCGTCCCAGTCCTCGCCGGCGCCGACCGTGACGCTGGCGGTTCCATCTGGCCGCCGGTCGATCCGGATGCCGCAGATGCCGATCCGGACGATCGGGGACGTCGATGCCGGCGTCGGCGACCACCAGGTTGGAGCCGCCGCCGAGCACCAGCACCCCGGTGCCGGCCCGATCCGCCGACACCCACCGCCGTCGGCGATGCTCGGCCGCGGTGCGCACCGTCGTCAGGTCGGGGGCGGGTCCACCCAGCCGGAAGCGTGGTCAGGTCGGACAGCAGGACGGGGTTGCGGCACCCGCCCAGGGTAGTGAGCCAGCTGGCGTGGACTCGTGCCGGCCGGACCTGCGGCATCGAGTGAACCGGAATCAGACCGGGAAAACGCCTCGCGGCGACGGATTCCGGTGCACTCGTCGATGCCGAGGATTGTTCTCATGTCCGACTTTCCTCCACAATTTCTGCCGGCGGACATGCCGGCCTGGTAGTCCGGTGCGAGTCGACTGCACCTCATGGGCGAGTCTTGCTGAGGTTCTTCGCCTGCAGAACGGCGTAGTTCGACGCGACCAGGCGATCGCGGTAGGGGTCACCGAGCCGCGTTGGCCGGCCGGATCCGGCGGGGTCAATGGGAACGGGTGCTGCCCTCGGGTTTTCGCAGTCGGGGTGGATCCTCTTGATCCGGTGGTCCGGGTGCGTGTCAGCGTGGCTGTGGGCAGGCGAGGATTGCGTCATCGGCGGCGAGGCTGCCGCCTGGTGGTTGGGTCTGCGTGCTGATCCACCCATGCTGGTCGATATCTGGGTCCCACCGGGGCGACGTATGACGAGGCAACCGAATGTTCGAGTCCGACGTGGCGCGGTAGACCCGGCAGAGCAGGTCCTCCGCCAGCGGATCTTGGTCACGGCAGCTGAGCGGACGTGCCTCGACCTTGCCCGAGCCGGACGCGATGATCACCTCGAGGTGGCATTGCGACGACGCCGGACGACCCCGGCAGACCTGGGTGCGTCGGTCGCACTGGGGCGCGGACGCAGGGGCCAGGTCCGGGCTCGGCGGGCCGTGCAGGCCGTTGCAGACAATCCTTGGTCCAGCCCCAGAACGCCTGATGCAGAAGCTGTTTCGCGATGCCGGCATCACCGGTTGGCGATCTAACCAGCCTGTTCTGGTTCGGGGTGGACGTTCGTTACCCAGACTTTCTCTTTGACGACATCAAGCTGATCCTGGAGATCGACGGCCGGGAACACCACGGCTCGCGTGAGGCGTTCGAGGCGGACCGGCGGCGGCAGAACCAGCTCGTCGAAGCGGGGTGGACGATCCTGCGGTTCACCGCGACCCAGGTCACGAGCGAGCCGTCGGAGATCGTCTCGCTCAGTGCGACGAACTGTCGCGCGGATGCGATCCGCCGAGTGAACCGTCCCGAGACCGCCGCGCGGCGAGAAACGGACTGCTTTTGGTTCACTCGACGGCTTCGCTGGCCTGGACTACTCCGGGATGATCAGCGAGGGCGTGCCCTTGTTGAGGGTCTCGCCGCGGAAGAACGCGGGCTGCCTTGAACCGCCAGATGAACATCAGCACCGCGCCGGCCAGGATCAGCCCGAGGCCGAGCACGAAGCACCACCCCGAGACCGAAGATGCTGACCCCGGTGCCGTCGTAGTCCGGGCTCGGCGCTGTCCCGCAGGGTGATGAAGAAGACGATCCACAGCCCGATGCCGCCGAGCAGCGGGAACAGGAATTTGAAGATGAAGTTGTAGAAGCTGGTGAACAGGTCATGCCGGAAGTACCAGACGCAGCCGATCGCGGTCAGCCCGTAGTAGAAGCAGATCATCAGGCCGAGCGAGAGGATCGTGTCGGTCAGCACCGCCTCGGAGACGAACCAGCAGGATGGCGTAGAACGCGCCGGCGACGACGCCGGCGACGATCGTGCCGTAGCCCGGGCGTCTTGAAGGTCGGGTGGATGCGGGCGAAGCTCTTGGGCAGCGCGCCGTAGGTCGCCATCCCGAGCATGGTCCGGGTGGTGGGCAGGAACGTCGTCATCAGGCTGGCCGCCGATGACGCGAGCACGGCCAGGAACAACAGGTTGTTCCACGGCGTGCCCATCACCGGCTCGGCGAGCGCGCCGAACACGTTGTCGGAGATCTCCTCGTTGCCGAGGCCGAGACCCTCGGTGCCGTCACCGGCGTACATCAGCGCCGAGACCGAGACCAGCAGGTAGGTCAGCAGGATCGACACCACGCAGAGCAGCGCGGCCCGGCCGGGCGTCTTCTCGGCGTCCTTGGATTCCTCGTTGACGGTCAGCGCGCTGTCCCAGCCCCAGAACGAGAAGATCGACGCCGACAGCCCGGCGATGAAGGCGGTCAGCGTCAGCCCGGTGAACGGGTTGAACCAATCCCAGGAGAACGCCAGGCCGCTCGGGTCGTCCGGCCCGCCGGCCTTCGAGAAGGCCATGATCGAGAACAGCAACAGCACACCCAGCTGGAAGAAGACCAGCACGAACTGGACCTTCTCGGTGGTGGTGATCCCGCGATAGGCAATGGCGGTCGCCCCGGCCAGGAACAGCAGGCAGGTGCCGACGTTGATCGAACTTGTTCGTCCACAGATCGCCCGAGATCCGGGTTGTTGAAGACACTTCCGAGCAATTGATAGAAGAACTGCACGCCGATCCCGGCCAGGTTGGCCAGCACGATGATGGTGGCCAGGATGGCGGCCCAGCCACCGAGCCAGCCGACGTACGGCCCGAAGGCACGGGTGGTCCAGGTGAACGACGTCCCGCAGTCCGGGTCGACCTTGTTGAACTCGCGATAGGCGTAGGCCGCGAAGAACATCGGGATGAACCCCGCGATGAAGATGATCGGCATCTTCACCCCGGCCACCCCGGCGACCAAGCCGATGGTCGCGGTCAGGGTGTAGGCCGGTGCGACACAGGAGATGCCCGAGTACGGTGCCGCCGAGCAGGCCGACCGACCCGCCGGCCAGTCCCTTGTCGACCACGTCGCCGCCGTCGCCGGGTCGGCCGGTGTTGTCGATCGTCATGTCGAACCTCGCTCGAGTTCGGCAGAAGTAGACCGAAAGTACGCATCGGACGATAAACTAACCGCCCCACATCGGCTCAGTCGGGCGATCTTGTGGCGTTCTGATCGCTGCCGACCGCCGTGAAAGGGTGTTGACTCGCACGCATGAGTACAGGGACAACCGAGCCGGGCGCGAGCGACAAAATCGCGCTGGAGAACATCATCAATGGCGAGAGCTCCGCCGGCCGCCGACGGCGCGACCATGGACATCATCGACCCGAGTACCGGTGCGGTGTATGCCACCTCGCCGCTGTCCGGTGCCGCAGGACGTCGACCGTGCCTACGCCGCGGCCACCGAGGCGTTCAAGACCTGGCGGTGGTCGACGCCCGGCGAGCGGCAGCATCGCGCTGCTGAAATTCGCCGATCACCTCGAGGCCAACGCCGACGAACTGGTGGCCGTCGAGGTCACAGGACACCGGCAAGCCAACGGCGCTGACGCTGTCCGAGGAGATCGGCCCGATGGTCGATCAGATCCGTTTCTTCGCCGGTGCCGCAAGGGTTCTCGAGGGCCGCTCGCAGGGTGAGTACATGCGCGGGCACACCTCGTCGATCCGCCGCGAACCGGTCGGCGTTGTCGGTCAGGTCGCGCCGTGGAACTACCCGATGATGATGTCGATCTGGAAGATCGCCCCGGCCCTGGCCGCCGGCTGCGCCGTCGTGCTCAAGCCGTCGGACACCACGCCGGCCAGCTCGGTGTGGATGGGCAAGGCGCTGCAGGAGTTCTACCCGCCGGGCGTGGTCAACGTGATCTGCGGCGACCGGGACACCGGCGCAGCGCTCACCTCGCACAAGGCGCCTGCCCTGGTGTCGATCACCGGGTCGACCGGGGCCGGCATCGCGGTGGCCACCGCCGCCGCGAAGAACGTCACCCGCGCGCACCTGGAACTGGGCGGCAAGGCGCCGGTCATCGTGTTCGACGACGCCTCGATCGAGGCCGCCGTCGAGGGCGTTGCCACTGGCCGGCTACTTCAACGGCGGGCAGGACTGCACGGCCGCCACCCGGGTCATCGCCCAGGCCGGGATCTACGACGATTTCGTCGCCGCGCTGACCGCGAAGGCCAAGGAGACCAAGACCGGCGTCGCCGAACGATGACGTGCTGTACGGCTCGATCAACAACGCCAATCAGCTGGCGCACATCGCCGGGCTGGTCGATCGGGCCGCGCAGCACGCGGACGTCACCACCGGCGGGCACGCCCTGGACCGGCCCGGCTACTACTACCCGCCGACCGTGGTTGCCGGGGTTCACCAGAGCGACGAGATCGTCCAGACCGAGGTCTTCGGTCCGGTGATCACCGTGCAGAAGTTCACCACCGAAGCGGAGGCGCTGGAATACGCCAACGGCACCGAATACGGCCTGGCGTCATCGATCTGGACGTCGAATGTGGACACCGCCGCCCGGATGACGGCGCAGATGGACTTCGGCTGCGTGTGGATCAACACCCACATCCCGCTGATCGCGGAGATGCCGCACGGCGGATTCAAGAAGTCCGGTTACGGCAAGGACCTGTCGATGTACGGGTTCGAGGACTACACCCGAATCAAGCACGTCATGCACTATCACGGATTCAGCGGATGATGGACAGGTAGCGGCTGCAGTCTCGACGACAGCCGTTCGCGGCGGGCGCCGCCACATTCCCGAGGGGTGTGGCGGCGCCGCTGTCTTTAACGCCGAGCCGGTCGGCTGAGCCGCTTCGTCGATGGCCGCCGCGGCCAGATCCCGGTCGGTGCCGCTTCCGCCGACGCAGCGTTCTGGCCCTCACGGCGGCTGCTCGGGACATCCGGCTTGGTGGCGGTGAACAGCCAGGTGTTGAAGAAGTCGTCCAAGGTCCTGCCCGGAGATCTTCTCTGCCAGCGGCGATGAACTGATCGGTGGTGACATTGCCGCCCGGCGTTGGTCCGCGCCCAGGTACTGCAGCAGTCGGAAGAACTTGTCGTCGCCGATCTGCGAGCCGGAGTTGCTGCAGGGTGAGCGCGCCGCGGATCGTAGATCGCCTGATCGAAGAGCGATTCCGGTCCAGGGTCGCCGATCGTCACCTTCCAGAATCGGTCGTCCGGCGGGATGGCGGCAAGATAGCAGTCGGCAAAGACCTGCGGCGCCGTCCCGATGCCCTCGTGCTCGGCCCACAGCCACTCGGCATAGGTTGCAAACCCCTCGTTGAGCCAGATGTGTTGCCAGCGATCAACTGCCACGCTGTCGCCGAACCACTGGTGGGTCAGTTCGTGGGTGACGACATTGGCGCCGGACGCCTCAGTCGGTGAAGAAGTCCTGGGCATAGATCGGTCGCGTCTGATTCTCCAGCGCGAAGCCGAGGCCCTCGACATCGTCGACGATGCCGCCGGCCGCGCTGAACGGATACCGACCGAACTGACTGGACAGGAAGTCGATGATCTCCGGTTCCCTGGCGAATGACGCCTTGACAACTTCGCCAACGGCCGGCGGGAGATCGGCGGTCGTCCCGACGATCCAGTCGTTCGCGTTGCCCGGACTGCCCTCGGGCGGACCGGACACCACCCAACCGTCCAGCTCGTCGCCGTCTGCTTCGAACGACGTGTTGCCCTCCCCGGTTGAGACAGCGATGTCGTCCACGAAGACACCGTTCGTCTGAACGGAGTCATCGCTCGCGTAGGAAATCGACACCTCGACGTCGCTGCCGGCGAACTGCGACAGGTCCAGTTGCCATTGCTCGGCTCCGTGGCTCTTGCCGGTCGCTGCCCACCAACTGCCGCTGCTGCCGGTTGCAGAGCAGCTGCCGTCAGGGTTCCTGGTCTGGTAGTGCGCGAGGAACGGATGAATGTCCTGCCAGCCGACCGGGCAACTGTTGCCGACTGAGTCACTGGTGTGGTTGTTCAGGTCGGGCAGTGTTGTCCAGTCGTCCTGTCCGACGGTGTGTGCCTCGACGAAGGTGAAGTCCCAGTCCTGTTCGGTATCCCGGGTCACCCAGTAGGACAGCTGGGCACCATCGGCGGGCACGCTGATAGTCCGCGTCAAGCGTTTGTAGCTGGAATCGTCCGCCTGCGAGATCAGCAGGTTGGTACCTGTTCTCGGTGCGGCTACGGGGTCGAACAGATTCGGATCAATGGCGTCGACGAAGGAGATCCCCTTCGATCGGTAGGAATGCAGGTCGAACTGGCCGACGGTCGCCGTCGCCAGGTACGAGGCCATCGGTTCCTCGTGCCCGCCATTTCCAGCTGGTCAGGCCGTTACTGGTCCTGGAGTCGACCAGGACGCCGTTGGACACCGCCTCCAGCCCCGCCGGGACGGTGATCTTGACGTCATAGGAGGCCTTGTCGCTCGGGTGGTCGTTCACCGGGAACCAGGACGCGGCGACATGCGGTTCGCCGATGACGAGGGCGCCGTCATCGGTCGGGATGAATCCGATCCCCGCCTTCATTGGGTTGCGGATTGCCGTCGTAACGGATCTCGGTCCTGAATTGCTGCCTGTTCCGCACACCGCGAGCCGGCGTGATGACCAGTTCATCACCGTCCCGGGTCCATCCGGCCCGGTCGCCGTTGACCTTGACGCTGCGCACCGTCAACCCTCTGAGATCGAGGTTGAACTGCGAGAGATCCTGCGTCGCACGGGCTTCGATGACAGCGACGCCGGTCAGCAGGTTTACTCCCGGTTGGTAACGGACGTCGAGATCGTAGTGCGAGACGTCGTACCCGCCGTTCCCGTCCAAGGGAAAATACTGATCCCCGATGCCGGCCGCACCGGGAGTGAACGTCCGGCCGTGTCCGCCATTGTCGCCGAGGGCAGCAGCAGGCAAAACCACGGCGGGCACAAGGGCGAGACCGACAACGACAGCCGTGCAGAATGCGATCCTTCGTATCACCCGGCGCCCCCTGGGAGTGACTCACAGTCATGAGTGCTCCGGGAAACGTATTGCAGCGCGGGTCGGTTTGGTAGCACGTTTCGCGAGGCAAAACACAATGCACCCGACTGGCGGCTACCGCCGATGCTGGCCGATATTGAGCCGCGGGAGCCCGAACCGGGTGCGCACACCCTCGGCGAAACAGACGTGGTCCGGTGGCCGATTCGCCAGATCCGGGAAGCCAGCTGCCGCCAACAGTCCGTCGTCGAGCAGCAACACCTCAGCCGATCGCAGGGTCCACGGCTCGTGCTCGTTCGGGATGTACATCGATCGACCCCACGCCGCCGTGTGCAGACCCCACCGAGCAGTCAGAAAGGCAGCGAGATCCTCGTGACCGCCGGCGGTTTCGTCAAGTCGACCGGCCGGGAAATCGTGCAGTACCGGACCAACCCGGACCGCGACCCGGCTCTGCACACCGCGCGGACCCGGCCAGCGGGTGCGTGTCGTCCAGGCCGAGCTCCCGGGCGCCAAGATGCTCCCGCTCGTACCCGCGCATCCGCGAGAAGCGGTACGGCAGGCCGAGTGCCACCTTGCGCACCGAGCACAACGGCCAGTCGGGACGCGTCCAGACTGCGGAACACCACCCCGTGCCGACCGGTCGCGTCGACCGAGTACAGCCGGACGTTGGTCTCCCAGAAGGTGCCGAAATACGGAATCGCCGGGCCGTTCCCGATCCCGGCGCCGACCATCCGGAACGGCACCAACGCGACCGGGGTCAGGCCGGCGAACGGACCGGCCGGTAGAACATCCGGCATCGCACCGGCCGGCAGGTGTCTGGCCACCTCAGCCGGCGGGACGAACCAGTGCAGAAAAGCCAGGTCGCACCAGAACTGGCTCATCACCGGGAAGGACGTCAACGGCGGCGCCAGGACGTCGATGCCTGTCACGACAGACCCGAGATCACGCGAGACCCGCGGTCACGACAGGCCAGACAGGGGCACCCGGAGAAATCCGCGCAGCGTCAGACTCACCCTGCGGTGCAACGACTCTCCGACCACCAGCCGCGGGAACCGGCGGACCAGCGCGGGCAGCGCGACCTGGGCCTCGAGGCGAGCCAACGGCGCGCCCAGGCAATAGTGGATGCCGCCGCCGAAGGACATCGACCCACCGTCGGACCGCTCGAGGTCGAGCCGACCGGGGTCGGTGAACCGGGCCGGATCATGATTGGCCGCGCCGAGACAGACAACCACCCGGCGGCCCGCCGCCACCGGCACGCCGCCGATCACCGTGTCGCGCAACACCTTCCGGTGGGCGAGCTGGACGGAGCTGTCGAACCTGACCAATTCGGAGATCGCATCTGGGGCGGCCGCCGGTGACCGCCGGAGCACGTCGAGCTGATCGGGGTTCCTGACCAGCGCAACCAGGCTGTTGCCGAGCAGGTGGGTCGTGGTTTCGAAACCGGCGGCGAACAACAACGCCGCCATCGTCAGTAACTCGTCGGTGGTCATCGGCTCGTCGCTCTCGTTGTGCAGCAACGCGCTGATCAGGTCGCCACGCGGGTGGCGTCGACGTTCGGCGGCCAGGACCCCAAGGTAGTCGCGGATCTGCCCGGCCGCGGCGTCGGCCCTGGCAACGATCCGCGGGGTGGTGACGTCCAGCACCTGCGTCCAGTCGTGCGCCAAGTGCTGGAACTGGGGTTGATCCTGCGCCGGGACGCCCAGCAGCTCACCGATCACCGCGATCGGCAGCGGAAACGCGAAGGTGCCGATGAAATCGGTGCCGTCGGTCAGCCGGTCGAGCAGGTCGGCCGTCAGCGATTCGATGACGCCCTGCAGGCCGGCCACCCGCCGCGGCGTGAACGCGCCACTGACCAGCCGCCGCAGCCTGGTGTGCGCAGGCGGGTCCAGGCTGAGCATGCTGGTGCGAAACTGCCGCAGCGACAGGTGCTCGCGCCAGTCGGGCAGGCCGCCGACCGACTCGGCGCGCGCTGGGTCGCCGTGACCGATGTTCGGGTCCCGCAAGGCGGCCGTGCAGTCGTCGAACCGGGTGAGCAGCAGCGCGCCGTCGGCCAGCTCGGCGACCGGCGCTTCCCGGCGCAGAGCGGCGTACACCGGATACGGATCGTCCCGGCCCGCCCGGGAGACGAGTTCGGCGAGCAGCGCCTCCACCCGCGCGCCGGTGGCAATCGTCTCCATGAGCCCATCGTGCCCGATCCCCGGGCAACTACCGGACGAGGCAGCGTCGGACGGTGCGGACTCAGGACGTGGCGAGTTCGCGTTCCAGCGGAGTACGAAACTTCGGGGTCACCTTGACCCCGGCCAACCAGTCGGTCAGCCGGGCCGCCTCTGCCCGGACTGCATCGGTCGGTTCGGTCCCGATGTCGGTGAACAACCGCCAGACCACCTCGCCGTCGGCCCGCTGCCCCCAGCCGCCGACCACCCGCCCGTCGCACCAGACGGTCGGCCCGATGTTGCCGGTCCTGTCGAACACCGCCGGCCGGTCCGCCGGATCGATGTACCAGTCCCGACCGGACCACCCCATCGGCGTCGGGTCCAGTGCCGGCACCAACGCGATCCATGGCGCCGGCACCGGCACCGGATCGGTATCCGCGGCGAGCACCAGGCCCTCGGTGCCGTCCAGATCCACCGTCACCGTCTCGACCGACGCCACCGCCCGCTTGGTGTCGCCGAGGTTCCAGCCGGTCCACCAAACGATGTCGGCCGATCGTGCCGGGGCCGAACCGGGCCAGCCAGCACCGGACCAGCTCCGTCCTTGCCGCGGCCTCAGCGAGGCCGGGAAGTCCGTCGGGCAGCCACTTCTCGATCGGCGCCCACTCGTACTGGCTGCCGGTCCAGCCACCGCCCGGCCGGCCGCGGACGATGCGTCCCTGCGCGGACAGGATGTTCAGCACCCGGCTGTTGATCGCGACCGGGCCCCCGTAGGCCTTGCCCTCCGCCACGGTGATCTTGGTCTGCAACCGCACGTCCGCCCTGGACAGCGCAACGCCGGTGGCGCCGCCCAGATCGCGCAACCGGGCGACGACGGCCGTCCTCGACATCGGCCAACCACGGGTCGGGATCGTCGACGACGGCACCGAGTTCCTTGACCAGCGCGCGCCGCAACCGGGCGGCCACCTGGGCGCTCGACGAGTGCTGCACAACGGCCGCTGCCGGCGTCGGCACCACGAACATCGTCCGCCGCATGCCGAGCATCCTGATCAGCGTCCGCTCGTCGTACAGCGCGCTCGCGATGTCGGCGGCGGTCAGATCGGTTGCCCTGGCCGCCACCGAGAGATAGACCGACGCCGCGTCGGTGGCGTGCAGCACCACCAGGTCTGCGGCCAGGTCCGCTGGTCCAAGGCCAACGGAGCGGGCGGCGAGATGGTGCCGGACACCGAGGCGCGCGCGCCGCTGCTCGATGGTGATCCTGGATGACACAACGGTCATGGTCTCATCAGCGGCTGGGCCATCCGGGGGGACCCGGCGGAGGCCGATGGCATCGTGGTGATCATGACAACGCTCGCGGGTGCGCATGTCCTGGTCGTCGGCGCCACCGGCGGGCTGGGCGCCGCGATCAGCCGGCAGCTGGCGGCGCAGGGTGCCGTGCTCACCGTGCACGGACGGTCGGCCGAGCGGCTCGCCGCCCTCGCGCACGGAACTGGGGGACGCGGCTGCTGGACACCTCGACCGGCGACCTGGCGGCGGCCGGCGTGCCGGATCGGCTGGTCAGCCGGGCGCACGCCAGCCGAAGCCGTTGACCGGCGTCGTCTTTGCGGCGGGCGTGGTCGCATTCGGCGACATCGCCGATCTCGACGACGACGTGCTGTACCGGCTGTTCCTGGTCAATCTGATTGCGCCGATCAGGATTTCCCGAGCGGCGGCGGGACTGCTGCCGCCCGGTGGCTTCCTGGCCAACATCAGCGCCGTCGTCGCGGACCAGCCGATGAAGGGGATGGCCGCGTACAGCGCCACCAAGGCCGGCCTCACCGGATTCGACAAGGCCGCTAGCGCGGAACTTGCGTCGGCGGCAGATCCGGGTGCTCGATATCCGGCCGACGCACACCGAGACCGGGTTGGCCGAGCACCCGATCGCCGGACAGTCGCCTCGGCTACCGACGGGCGCGGTGCCGGACCAGGTGGCGGCCCGGATCGTCCGGGCCATCGCCGAGGACGAACGGGACCTGCCGCCCACCGCATTCGGCTAGGCCTTGCGGTCGGTCCGAGATCAACGGTCAGCCGCGGCCGTCGAAGCTGATCATCGTCGGGAGGGTCGTCCGCGGTTTTCGCCAATCATTATTCGCCTCGTCCCATTCGGCCCGGGTGGCCTTTCGGAGGCCATTCTCCGTGTATACCGACAATTTGCCGCAGGCGTCGCACCGATAGAAATCACCGGCCGGTGGGTCCTTCTCACCAGCCCGAAGGCCCGCCGGATCGGGGGTGCCGCAATACACACAAATCGTTGCCATGACCCGCCTCCTGGTAGTCCGTTCTCCATTTATTGTGTCCCGGACCACTCACATTACGCCCAGAAATTGAATAGGGAGACGGTTAATTACTCAGAGTGAAACGATTTGCGCACATGGCGTCAATTAGAAACAAACGGCACCCTTGGCCGCCGAGCCCACCAACTTGGCGTATTTGCCCAGCACCCCGAAGTTCAGGTTCTGCGGGTGCGGCGTCCAGGTCTCGCGACGGCTGGCCAGCTCGGCGTCATCGACGACCAGGTCGAGTTTCTTGGACGCCATGTCCAGCCGGATGATGTCGCCGTCCTGCACGAGGGCGATCGGCCCGCCGTTCGCCGCCTCCGGTGCGACGTGCCCGATGCACAGGCCGGTGGTGCCGCCGGAGAACCGGCCGTCGGTCAGCAGCAGCACATCCTTGCCCAGCCCGGCGCCCTTGATGGCGCCGGTGACGGCCAGCATCTCGCGCATGCCGGGGCCGCCCTTCGGGCCCTCCCAGCGGATGACGATGACGTCGCCCGGCTTGAGCGTCCCGTCGGCGACGGCGTCCATCGCGCCCTTCTCGCCGTCGAACACCCGGGCCGGTCCTTCCCACACCTCGGCGTCGAACCCGGCGCTCTTCACCACGGCGCCCTCCGGCGCCAGCGTGCCCTGCAGCACCGCGATGCCGCCGGTCTTGTGGATCGGGTTGGCCAGGGTGTGCAGCACGTCGCCGTCCAGGGCCGGCGGGTTCAGTTCGGCCAGGTTCTCGGCGAGGGTCCTGCCGGTGACGGTCAGCGCGTCGCCGTGCAGCAGACCGGCGTCCAGCAGCGCCTTCATCACGACCGGGATGCCGCCGATCCGGTCGATGTCCGTCATCACGTAACGGCCGAACGGCTTGACGTCGGCCAGGTGCGGGGTGCGTTCGCTGACCCGGTTGAAGTCGTCGAGGCCGAGGTCGACCCCGGCCTCGTGGGCGATCGCCAGCAGGTGCAGCACCGCGTTGGTGGAACCGCCGAGCGCCATCACCACGGTGATCGCATTCTCGAAGGCGTCCTTGGTGAGGATGTCGCGGGCGGTGATGCCGGCGTCGACCAGGTGCACCGCGGCCTCGCCGCTGCGCACCGCGAAGGAGTCGCGGCGGGCGTCCGGCGCCGGCGGGGCCGCACTGCCGGGCAGCGACATGCCGAGCGCCTCGGCCGCGCTGGCCATCGTGTTGGCGGTGTACATCCCGCCGCACGCGCCCTCGCCGGGACAGATCGCCTTCTCGATCTCGGTGAGCCGCTCCCGGCTGATCTTGCCGGCCAGGCAGGCGCCGGTGCCCTCGAATGCGTCGATGATGGTGACCGTCTCGCCGTCCAGCTTGCCGGGCAGCGTCGAGCCCGCGTACAGGAACACCGCGGAGACATCGAGCCGGGCGGCGGCCATCAACATGCCCGGCAGCGACTTGTCGCAACCCGCCAGCAGCACGCCGCCGTCGAGCTGCTCGGCCCGGAACACCGTCTCCACCGAGTCGGCGATGATCTCCCGGCTGACCAGCGAGTAGTGCATGCCGCCGTGGCCCATCGAGATGCCGTCCGACACCGAGATGGTGCCGAACTCCAGCGGGTAGCCGTCCGCCTCGTGCACACCCTGCTTGGCGGCCTTGGCCAACCGGTCGAGCGACAGGTTGCACGGGGTGATCTCGTTCCAGGAACTGGCGACCCCGATCTGCGGCTTGCGCCAGTCGTCGTCCCCCATGCCGACCGCGCGGAGCATGCCGCGCGCGGCGGCCCGCTCGATCCCGTCGGTGACGATGTGGCTGTGCGGCTTGCGGTGCTGGACGGGGCTGGCTGGGGCGGTGCTGTCAGCGGCGGTGCCGGCAGGCGCTGTGTCAACAGGCGCGGAGACGTCGGTCATGCCGGGAACTTTACGACGGTCGGCGCCGCCCGCGAAGTCGACGTCGCAACGCGGCGGATCACCGTGAAGGTTGACCCGTGGTGGGCCGGGTACATCACATCGGGCGTCACCGACTCGGTTCGGCGCCGGTCGCGCGGGTAACGTCCCATGCGCCAACCCGACCTGCCAATCCGACCCACCCGATGCTGGAGCCAAACCCGTGACCATGATCGGCTTCCCGCCGGCGCTCGCCGACCGCTGGTCGCACTCGAACTGGCAGAACGCCCCCTACAACCGGTGGGCGTTCCAGCACCTGCGGGAGGTTGTTCCGACGGCCCGGGTCGGGCGCGGATCGGCCGGTGCGAGGCCACTGGCACCCGGCGCCGGGTTCGACGAGCAGCAGGTTGTCTGGCGGCTCGACGGTCGTTCAGCGTCGGTGGCCGAGGTGATCGGCGACACGTTCACGGACGGTTTTCTGGTGCTGCACGACGGCAAGGTGGTCACCGAGCAGTACCCGAGCGGCATGACGCCCGACCGCACCCACGTGATGATGTCGGTGTCCAAGTCGGTGGTCGGCTGCGTCGTCGGGTCGCTCGCGGACAGCGGCGAGATCGATGTCAGCGCCGCCGTGGACTACTACATCCCGGAACTCGCCCAGTCCGGCTACCGGGGCGCCACCGTCCAGGACGTGCTGGACATGCGTTCGGGGATCGCCTTTTCCGAGGAGTACCTGACCCCGGATGCCGAGGTGCGACTGCTGGAGCAGGTCATCGGCTGGGCCCCCCGGGAGCACACGGGTCTGCCGACGTCGATGTACGAGTACCTGTCCACCCTGACTGCCGCCCGCGCCCATGGCACCGCGTTCGAGTACCGGTCCTGCGAGACCGACATCCTGGGCTGGCTGTGCGAGCGGGTCAGCGGCATCCGGATGCCCGAATTGCTGTCGACGCTGATCTGGTCCCGGATCGGCGCCGAGCAGGACATGGACGCCGCCGTCGACCCGGCCGGGGCGGTCTTCCATGACGGCGGCCTCGCCGCCACGCTGCGCGACCTCGGTCGGTTCGGGCAGATGTTGCTGGACGGCGGGGTCGCCGGCGGCGAACAGGTGGTACCCGCCTGGTGGTTGGCCGACAGTTACGCCGGCGGCAGGGACACCCGGGAGAAGTTCGACGCGTCCGGGAACGCCACCTGGCTGCCGGGCGGCGGGTACCGCAACCAGTTCTGGCTGCCCGGAAACGGACGAGAGGTGTTGCTGTGCCTGGGCATTCACGGCCAAATGATCTGGGTTGAACCGGCGAGGAAGCTGGTCGTCGTCAAGCTGTCGTCCTGGCCGTTACCGCAGGACGTGGCGAAACTGCTCGACACCTTCGCCGCTATCGACATGATCGGATTCCAGCTCACCCTCAGCTGAGGGCTCCGGTACTCTCAGCCCTTGCTGCCGGGGGAATCACACCGCCGCGCGGGGAAAAGGGAGAAACAGTTCATGGTCGAGGTCGCTCCGAAGACCGTCGTCGTCGTTCCGACCTACAACGAGCTGGACAGCCTGCCCGTCCTGGTCGGCCAGCTCGCTGACCTGCACCAGCCGAACCTGCACGTGCTGGTCGTCGACGACAACTCCCCCGACGGCACCGGCCAGTTGGCGGACAAGCTGGCGGCCGACTCCGGCGGGACGCTCGGGGTGCTGCACCGCAAGGAGAAGGACGGCCTGGGCCGCGCGTACATCGCCGGCATGACCCGCGCCCTCGCCGAGGGCGCGGAGATCGTCATCCAGATGGACGCCGACCTGTCGCACCCGGTGTCGGTGATCCCGACCATGGTCGAGGTGCTGGCCACCACCGACGCCGCCGTGGTGATCGGATCCCGCTACGTCCCCGGCGGCTCCACCGCCTCGGAATGGCCGTGGCACCGCAAGGCCCTGTCGACCTTCGCGAACCTCTACGTCAACACGATCCTGCGACTGCACGTCAAGGACGCCACCGCGGGATTCAAGGCCTGGCGGGCGTCGGCCCTCGAAGCGATCGACGTCAATTCGATCCTGAGCAACGGGTACTCGTTCCAGGTCGAGATGAACTACCGAGCGGTGAAGCACGAAGTTGAAGATCGTCGAGGTGCCGATCCACTTCGAGGAGCGGGTCGAGGGCGCCTCGAAGATGACCCTGAAGGTTCAGCTGGAGTCGGCGCTCACCCCGTGGAAGCTGTTGTTCCGCAAGGGCTAGCCGCATGACGGGCCGATCGATGCTGGGCGCCGCGCGACGTGTCCTGTTCCCGGGGTTCGATCGCGTGCACTCACAGGTCGAACCGTTCGCGCGGGCCTGGCAGGCAGCGAACTCCGATGCACTGTTGCAGGACGGTCCACTGTGGGTTGCTCTCGGTGATTCGATGAGCCAAGGGATTGGGGCGCAGGACATCTCGGGGGCCCGCCGCAACCCGCAGGCGCTGGCCATCAATGCACTCATCGATGACGCCGCGAAGACGGGTCGCGTTCGGGTGGCAGACATGCGCGGGCGCAACCTGGCTTCGCTGCGCGGTACCAGAGCGGATGACCACTTCCACCCGAACGAACGCGGCTACGCCACCGTCACCAGGGAGTTTGCCGCTGCCATTGGCCTCGGTCCACCGCCCGGGTAGGCCTGCTAACCGGCCCTGGGCGGTCCACTGGTGGCGCGGGCCTGCACCCGGGTCGGCAGGATCCGGCGCCGCGGCGCATCGCCGGGCCGGTGGCTGAGATAGAGCTCGCCGGCGATCCGGCCCTTGTCGGTCAGGGGCTGGCTGACCGTCGTCAGGCCCGCTGCGGCGGCCTGCGGGATGTCGTCATACCCGGTGATGGTGAGGTCCCCAGGGATCGACAACCCACGGTCCGCTGCCGCGCGGAGCGCGCCGAGCGCCAACAGGTCCATCAGCGCGCAGACTGCGGTGAGATCGGGCCGGCGGGCCAGCAATGCTTGCAGCGCATCGGCTCCGGCGTCGATGCTGTTGTCCGGGCGTTCCTCGATCGGTAGATCCGTGACGCCGACGGCGGCCAGCGCATCCTGCAGACCGAGGATGCGGTTGCGGTGCACTGACGGCGGCTCGCCGTCGAACCTGGCCCCCTCCGCAGGTCCCGAATAGTTGCCCCGTCCTGTCCCGGCGATGACCCCGATGCGGCGGTGGCCGAGGCTTGTCAGCACCTCACCGAGTGCTCTTGCGCCCGCCCTGTCGTCCGGTCCCACCCAGTCGACACCCGGCAGATCGGGCGGCGAATCGACCACGACGGTGGGCAGTTGCCGGTCCAGGATCCGTTGCAGGTGCGGGTCGTCACCGGCGACGGAATAGACCACGAACCCGTCGACGACGGCGTTGCCGACGGCGCTGGTTCGATCGCCGGTGGACTCCGTCGAGATGAGCAACATGTTCAGGCCGGCACTTCGACAGCTCATGGCGAGCCCCTCGATGAAGGCCACCGCGGCGGGATCCCGGAAGGCGAAGTCGAGCTCGTCGGTGAACAGCAGGCCGACCGTATCGGTGCGGCCCCGGCTCAGTTGGCGGGCCGCCGGGTCGGGACCGGCGTAGCCCTGCCGTTCGGCCTCGGCCAGCACCCTGGAGCGCACGTCCGGGGAGACCTTCTCCGGCCGGTTGTAGGTGTTGGAGACCGTCGCGGTCGAGACCCCCACCCGTTCGGCAACGGTCGCCAGCGAGGGCTTGGACGTCCGTCGTCGCGCCATGCCCCAACCCCCTCGCCGTCAGTTAAGAGTTAAATCCTGCCACTACAGTGAAGCAGACTGATGGTGAGATAGGACACCCGGGGCGGAAAACGCGCTGAATCGCGATTCTGGGGTTGACGAGCGTGGAGTTAACCGCTTCAATTTAGCGAGACCAATCCACCAGCCAGGACCCTCCTCGAAAGCAGACGCCGTGTCCAACCAGCTCGCCCCGCAGACCGCGAACGACGCCGACAGCACCCCGATCGACGCAGCCTGGTGGCGGTCGGCGGTCATCTATCAGATCTATCCGCGGAGTTTCGCCGACGCGAACGGCGACGGCATCGGTGATCTGAACGGGGTCCGGGCCAAGTTGCCGTACCTGGCCGAGCTGGGCGTTGACGCGATCTGGCTGAGCCCGTTCTACCCGTCGCCGCAGGCCGACGCCGGCTACGACGTCTCCGACTACCGCGACGTCGACCCGGTGTTCGGCACTCTCGACGAGGGCAAGGCACTCATCGCGGAGACGCACGAGCACGGCCTGCGGATCGTCATCGACCTCGTCCCGAACCACACCTCCTATCTGCACGACTGGTTCCAGGCGGCGTTGGCCGCCGAGCCGGGCAGCCCGGAGCGGGCCCGCTACCTGTTCCGCGACGGCCGCGGACCCGACGGCTCCCTGCCGCCGAACAACTGGGTGTCGAACTTCGGCGGCCCGGCCTGGACCCGGGTGCCCGACGGGCAGTGGTACCTGCACCTGTTCGCCCCGGAACAGCCCGACCTGGACTGGACCAACCCCGAGGTGGTCGCCGAGTTCAAGGACATCCTGCGGTTCTGGCTCGACCTCGGCGTCGACGGCTTCCGGATCGACGTCGCCCACGGACTGGCGAAGGACCCGGACCTGGCCGACGTGCCGAACGGCGCGGCCGGGCACCTGCTGACCCCGTCGCACACCAACGAGCACCCGCACTGGGACCGGGACGAGGTCCACGACGTCTACCGCGGCTGGCGGGCCGTCATCGACGAGTACGCCGGCGACCGGGTGTTCTGCGCCGAGGCGTGGGTGCCCAACCCGGATCGGTTCGCCCAGTACCTGCGCAAGGACGAACTGCACACCGCCTTCAACTTCAACTTCCTGGACGCGCCCTGGGACGCCTCGGCCGTGCGCAGGACCATCGATCAGACCCTCGGCGAGCTGCGCGAGGTCGGCGCACCGGCGACCTGGGTGCTGTCCAACCATGACGTGACCCGCCATCCCACCCGGTTCGGCGGCGGCGAACTGGGGCTGCGCCGCGCCAAGGCGGCGACACTGCTGATGCTGTCCCTGCCCGGCGGCGCGTACATCTACCAGGGCGAGGAGCTCGGTCTCGATGAGGTGCTGGACATCCCCGGCGAGCTGCGCCAGGACCCGATCTTCGCCCGCTCCGGCGGCGAGCGGGTCGGGCGGGACGGCTGCCGGGTTCCGCTGCCGTGGAGCGGCACCGAGGCTCCGTTCGGCTTCGGCCCGGCGGGTACCCCCTGGCTACCGCAGCCCGCGTCCTGGACCGACCTGACGGTGGCGGCGCAGGACGGCGAGCCCGGTTCCACCCTGTCCTTCTACCGGGCGGCGCTGCGCGAACGGCGGGGGAATCCGGCGCTCGGGGACGGGCCGATGACCTGGGTCGACGCCCCGGACGGCGTGCTCGCGTTCCGCCGTGGCGCTGGTTTCGCGTGTGTCATCAACTACGCCGATGCGCCGGCGGAGTTGCCTGGCGACCTGGCGACCTGGAAGCCCGTGCTGGCCAGCGCCGAATCCGAGCCCGGCAGCATCGCCGGCGCCTCTGCGGTCTGGCTCGCGCCGTAACTCCTCAGGCGTCCAGGATCAGCGTGACGTCGATGCCGCAGGCCTTGGCGATGGGCGGGTTGGGCAGCGGCGTCTCCGCCGCGGCCGCCGGCTGCGCGCCGATCGTCAACCCGGCGGCCAGCAGCCCGGCAACGGCAAGCAGTGACACCAGGCGCCGCGGCCCGTTGGGCCGTCCCTTCCGCAGCTTCACCAGCGGAGTGTTCCACAGTAATTACACAGTCGCTCGGAGTGATTGAATTGCCCGAATCGGGTGGTGTGCGTCACCCGGTTCGATGGGCGTTCGTGCCGTGGTCAGCCGCCGCTTTTGACGCCGACTGTTGTCGCCGGTGCGGTGAACTCGGCCCCGACCGGAACGCCGGCGTACTGCATGCGGATCGCGTCGATCAGCTTCTTGCCGCGTGCGGTCAGCCGGGATTTCCCGGCCAGCACCGCCGTCACGGGATCGGCGTTCTCGCCGGGGTCGTTCACCGCTGCAGCGTCGGATTCGGCATCGGCGATCAGGTCGGGGGCAAGCTCCTCGCCGCCCTCCACCGCGAGATCCGCCGCGGGCGGGGCGGTGACGTCGACCCAGTCCGCGGGTTCTGCTGCCGACGGCGCCTCCTCGGTCTGCAACCGGCCCTTCGTCACCAGCACGCCGAGATCCGAGCCCTTCCAACGGTAGTCGCCCGGCCCGTAGATCCGCAGGAAGAAGCATTCGTTCTCGTTCTGCAGCTGATGCCAGTCCAGTGCCGCGCGTCGGAACCGCAACTCGCCGGCGTCGTCGAGAGTACCACTGGCCGGTCCGCGGCACCGCGGTGAGCTGTTCGACGATCGGCGAGGTCTCCTTGATGATCATCTGGCTCCACAGGTCGACCGAGGCCAGGTCCTCCCAGCGCTGGTTGATCTCGTCGACGTCGAGCTCGTAGTCGACGCCCATGTACTCGAGCAGGTGGAACAGGAACAGCGGCATGTCCGAATAGGCGCCGGCGGTGACGTTGGTGATCGATGACGCACCGCTGATCCGTGGGTTCAGCTCACCCAGGTACACCTCGTCGGCGTCGGTGTCGACCAGCACGTCGACCTCGAAGAAGCCCTTGTAACCCTCACCGGCGAGCCGGTCGCCGAGTCGGCGGACCAGCAGGTTCGCCTTGATCCGCCGCTCGCCGGACAGGGCGTCAGGGAACATTTCGTTGCCGCACCAGCCGCCCTTGTACGGGGTCAGCTCGCGAGTGCCCGGTGAGTTCGGTCATGAACGGTCCGACCACGGTGCCGTGCCTGGTGAGCACCGCCTCGACGGCGATCGCCCGGTGGTTGATCCGCTTCATGATCTTCTGCTGCTGGCCGATGATGTCCTCGGCGTTCTTGTCCCAGTCCGCCTGCTTGGTCAGGAAGAACGTCGTCTTGCCGCTGTCGCCGTACGGCGTCTGCAACACGACATCGGTGCCCAACCCGGCCGCGGTCGTCTCCTCGACCAGCTCGTCCCAGGAGTCGACCGACGTCAGGATGTTCGGCACGCTGGGTGCACCGGCCTCGTCGCCGAGCTTGGTGGTGACGATCTTGGAATCCAGGTGCTCGCGCAGCGCCGCGGACGGCAGGATCAGGTCGTAACCCAGTTCCGTGCAGATCTTTTCGGTCTCCTCGTCGAAGAAGACCATGGCCACCTTGGGCCGACCACCGGACCGCTGCATGTGCGCCCGCACCTCGGGGTGCAGCAGCAGATAGTTGTTGATCTCCTCGCCGCTCTCGAACTCGATATACGGCTTGTCCTGCGGGGTGAACACCCGCGGATGGCCGCCCTCCCAGGCGTCGTAGTAGGAGATGTAGTCGAAGTTGCGCACCCAGCGGTCCAACCCGAGCAGGTTGAACGGCGTCGCCCCGAGGAAGAAGATCGGAGTGGTGTTGGTACGGAAGAAGTGTCGAATCTCGGCGATCCCCTTCAGGGGTCGTTGGCCCAAACCCTGGTAACCACCGGACGTCTGCTGCTCGACCATCAATCCTCCGCGCGTCGACCGGAACCTCGCTGATCAATTCCGATACCGGTGAGCATTGCGCACCGCCCCAGCCGGGGCAACAGCGACCCGACAGGAACACACAGCGATATCTGCGGAAAGATGCGATGGTCCGCATCGGCACAGGTCGGACATCGACCCGGAAGGCGGCGCCGAGCATGACGCAGGGTGGTGGGCGCCGGCGAGCATTGGATGCGTTCCCCCGTCGACCGCCGTTCGACGCACAGGCACCGATTCCGCTGACCGTGTTCGGTATCAACGAGCCGACACCCGGGCCACGGTGGCAGAGCCTGTTCGCGGCCACCTGGCCCGGTTACCGGCGCTGGTACCTGCAGCGTGACGTCCGAGCCCGCCCGTCGTTGAGCCTGGCCCAGGACATGCTGGCCACCCACATGCCGGAATTGCTGCCGACCTACCAGCGAATGGTCGATCTGGCGGAGCAGATCCCCGGCGCAGCGGACGACGATGTGGCGGCCCGGATGCTGACCCTGTGGGACCCACCGCGTTTCCTGCCCGGCTGCTCCCAGGCGGTGATCGTTCAGCCGGAGGTCGCGGTGTGCCGTAATTACGACTACTCCCCCGAATTGTGGGAGCGGGTGGTCTATTCCAGCAGATTCGGCGACCGGCAGGTGATCGGCAACAACGATTGCCTCTGGGGGCTGATCGACGGAATGAATTCCGACGGCCTGGTGATCTCGCTGAGCTTCGGCGGCCGGCGCGGATCCGGGCCGGGCTTCGCGGTGTCGCTGGTGGTCCGGTACCTGTTGGAGGTCGCGTCCAGCACCGAACAGGCCAGCGAAATCCTGGCCCGAATGCCGGTGGCAATGGCCTACAACCTGACCATCGTGGACGCCGAGAAGACCGTGACCACAGCCTATGTCGCGCCCGGCCGGGCAACTGAGTTCTCGCTCGTCGCCGATCGCCACCAACCACCGCGGCGAGATCCCGGACAGCATCGAACACGCCGAGCGGTACGCCAGCGTGGAACGTCGGACCTGTCTTGCCGAACTCATTTCCGCGGACACCGATTCGGAGGGTTTGGTCCAGGCCTTCCTGCGGCCACCGCTGTATTCCACGCATTACTGGCGCGCGTTCGGCACCGTGTACACAGCGCTGTATCGGCCGGCGAACGGAACCGTCGAGTTGTGCTGGCCCGATCGACGCTGGGTACGGCATTTCGCCGATACCGACGCGTCATTCGACGTCGTGCTGCAACCGTCCTGAGTTCATCCCGTCATCGACGCCGGGGCGGACTCGAGTGCTGCCGCAATGGCCGCCATGAGTTCGCGTGCCGACGCCGCGGTGAGTTCGACGGCGACGCGGGCAACTGGGCCGTCGGCAGGGGCGGAGAAGTCGATGTTCAGGGTGTGCTCGGCCAGTGCGTGCACCGGATGGTCGAAATAGACGATCCCGTCGGTGATGTGAAACCAGTTGCCCCCCGGGCCTTTTGCGCTGCCGTCGAGCGAGGTCCGCACCGTAGCGTAGGTGCACATGGTCAGCTCCCAAAATTCGTTGTGCCGGCACTGTCGGTCGCCAGTTGTTGCGAGAAGAAGGCCGTGATTCGCTCCCAGCCGTCATTGGCCGCGGCCACCCGGTAGGAAATGCGATCGGTCGCGAAGAAGCCGTGGCCGGCGTCGGGGTAGCTGTGTGGGGTGAAGTCCTTGCCGTTCTCGCGGAGGATGCGGGTGAGTTCGGCGACGGCCGCCGGGTCGGGGTTCTTGTCGTCGGCACCGAAGAGCCCGAGCAGCGGCGATCGGAGATGGGGCAGTTGGTCGACCAGGTTGGTCATGGCGATCGGGAACGACGAGGGTGCGTTGCTGGTGACGAAGGCGCCGTAACAGTCGACCGCGGCGTCGAGGTCCAGATTGCAAGCGGCGAGGACGCTTTGCCGCCCGCCCGAGCAGTAACCGATGGTGCCCACCCGGCCATTGCTGGTCGGCAATGCCTGCAGGAATTCCGCGGCACCCGCCACATCCCCTACCAGCCTGGCATCGGGGACACCGCCGTTGGCCCTCGAGGCGGCCGCGGCGTCATCGGGGGCGGCGCCGGGCGCGTCCCGCCAGTGCAGGTTCGGACAGAGCGCGTCATACCCGAGTTCGGCGAACCGCCTGGTGATCTCCTTGGTGGCCCGGTCGTAGCCGGGCATGTGATGGATGACGACGACACCGCCCCTGGCCGTACCGGCGGACGGCCGAGCCAGGTAGCCCTGGATGTCATCGCCAGCCGCGCCGCCGAACATGGTCGAACCTGCCGTCATCGAATCGGACACCTGGTTCATCTGGCCCTTTCGCCTATTTGCCGACACACGCACCTCAAGTCCCACATGTCCGGCATGTCCAAGAGTCTGATGGAAGTCGAACCGCAGTGACAGCCGCTCCATGCCGGAGAGGTGCCCGAGCGTGGCCGGGACCGCAACCCGTCCATGCTCGGGTCGTCAGGTCAGTACATCACCGCTCACGGAACGGCTTGCGGCGGCTGAGCACCCACTCGTTGCACCGCCTGCGCGGCCGCCGTCGTTGCCGCCCGCATCGCGCCCCTTCGGTCCAGTCCTGCGGCCAATGCTGCCGCCAGCGCACCGCAGTAGGCGTCGCCCGCACCGGTGGTGTCGACGACCCGGGCCGACTCGGCCGGGATCACCACGTCACCCCACCGCGATCCGTTCGACCCCAGCGTCACCAGCACCGATACCGGGCGCCTGCCGGCGGCTCGCAGCAGGTCGTTCTCGTGTTCGTTCACCACGACCGGATCGGCCAGCGCCAGCACGTCGGCCGGCAGGGTGGCGTACGGCGCCAGATTGATCACGACCCGCGCTCCGGCCCGTGACGCCCGGCGGGCCGCGTCGGCCACCACGAGCAGGTCGACCTCCAGCTGCAGGAGCAGCACATCGCCGGGCCGCAGCGCATCGACCGGGTCAAGGTCGCTGACGGTCAGCCGGGAGTTGGCGCCGGGCGCCACCACGATGGAGTTCTCACCCAACGCGTCCACGATGATGATCGCCGTCCCGGTCGGCACTCCCGCATGGACAACGACCCCGGTCACCTCAACACCGAAGGCGGCCAGCCGCCGCCGGTACTGCCCACCGGTGACGTCGTCACCGACTGCCGCGACCATCGCGGTCCGGGCCCCGGCCAGCGCTGCGGCAACCGCCTGATTACCGCCCTTCCCCCCGAAGTCGCGCTCGATGTCCCCGCCGAGCACGGTCTCGCCGCCGCCGGGCCGGCGGTCGACGGTCACCCGGACGTCTTCGTTCAACGACCCGACGACCAGCACCCTGGACGTCACCAGCGGGCGAGTCACGATGACCGCCCTGGCTCGATGATTTCCAACGCCAACCACAACTCGCTGCGAGTGCCCGGCGAATCCAGGTCCCGCCCGAGCAACTCACCGACGGTGGTGATCCGGTGCCGCAGGGTATGCCGGTGCACGCCGAGCGCCGCCGCCGACGGATCCCACTGCCCGTGATGAGACAGCCAGGCACGCAGGGAGTTCACCAGATCGCCGCGACCTGCCACGTCGTGGGCGAGCAGCGGGGCGAGCAGTGATTCCGCGAAGGCACCGGCCTCGTCCGGGCCGAGCATGGCGGTGATCCCGGGCATCGCGATTTCCCCGAAGGTGGTGACGGCCCGGCCGGTGCGCCGACCGAACGCGTTGGCCTGCAGGGCCTGTCGATGCGCGGCGGCGATGGCAGGGTAGGTGGTGGATCCCGATATACCAACGACGACACCACCGCCGGCCGCTCCATCCCTGGACAGGCCGGCCAGCTCGATCCGGGTCGCGCACTCGGCAGCGTCGTCCGGGCCACCGCTGACCAGCACCACCAGCTCCTCGCCGAGCTGCGCCACCAGCATCCCGGGCGTTGGAGCGTGTGGGTCATCGAGTTGGGCATCGACGTCGGTGATGTCACCGGTCGCCACCAGCACCGTCACTGGTTCCTTCGGTAATCCGGTGGAGAACTGCTCGAGCAATCGGCCGGGCCAATTCGCTCTGTCCGGACAGCACCAACCGGACAACAGCGGACCGCAGCTGCCCCAACCCGGCGTCGGTGGCCGACGACTGCTCCAGCCTGATGGTCAGCAGCATGACGGCGGCGTTGACCAGATGTCGTTCCGCCGGTGCCAACGGACCGGGGCGGCCGACGGCGAGGAAGGCGCGGCCGCGCTGGCCGGTGCCGACCGACTGCAGGCTCACCGTGTCCGCACCGAGCGGAAATCCGGAGCTGACCGTTCCGCGATGTGCCGCAAGAACTTTCATCTCCGGCACCAATGCGGCCACCTTGCTCCTTGCGGTCTCCGGTGACGCCGCGATCGGGGCACCCGCCGGGTCCAGGAGTACCACCCAGCCGCTGATCTGCTGGGCCAGCAAGCGCACCAATCGATCCGGCCCGGCGGTGGAGAGGGCGGCCTTGGTCAGGGCCTGCTGGGCCGTGAATGTCTTGGTCACCGCGGCGTACTCATCCGCGGCGACGGCCTTGGAGACCGCCCTGCTGATCGCGATGAACGGAGTCTGCTTCGGCACCTCGATGATCGGCAGTCCATGTCGGCTCGCGGCCGCGGTCAGCTCGGCGGGCACATCTGCGTGACTCAGCCCGATGCCGAAGCCAAGGCCAACGACGTCCGCGTCGGCCAACCGCCGCACGTACGCGTCAGCGTCGAGATTGGCGGCAAACACGAGCCCGGTGGTCAGCAGCAGTTCGCCGCCGCTGAGGTACGGCGTCGGGTCGCGGAGTTCACTGACGTGTACCCAGGTGACCGGACGGTCGACGCCGGGTCCTTCCGTGAGCAGCGCCAAACCCAGATCAGGAGTAGAAACCAAGTCACGGAGAGTCAGCGGCATGTCGTTGACCGATCGTCTGCGCTGCGAGCATCAACTGCCACATTGGCCATGTTCGTCATCGTAATGCGCCAGAACTGGCATTACGCGCCGATCGGTGATCGGGGAGGCTGACTATCTCAGCCCGATGCACGAGAGGAGCCGCAACAGCCATGACAGTCGCGATGCAGGATCTGGTCCAGGAACGCCGGTTGGTCACCGAACTCCCGGGCCCGCGCTCGAAGGAACTGTTCGCCCGCAAGCAGTCCGCGGTCTCCAATGGCGTCGGCACCACCTTCCCGGTCTTCATCGAGCGGGCCGGCGGCGGCGTGCTGGTCGACGTCGACGGCAACTCGCTGATCGACCTCGGCTCCGGTATCGCCGTGGTCAGCGTCGGCAACTCGGCCCCCCGCGTCGTGCAGGCCGTGACCGACCAGGTCGCCGCCTTCACCCACACCTGTTTCATGATCACGCCGTACGAGGGGTACGTCGAGGTCTGCGAGCAACTCGCCGCCGTCACCCCGGGCACGCATGCGAAGAAGTCCGCGCTGTTCAACTCCGGCTCCGAGGCCGTCGAGAACGCGGTCAAGATCGCCCGGCAGGCCACCGGCCGCACCGCGATCGTGGTGTTCGACCACGCCTACCACGGCCGGACCAACCTGACGATGGCGCTGACCGCGAAGAACATGCCCTACAAGGAGGGCTTCGGCCCGTTCGCCCCCGAGGTCTACCGGGTGCCGATGTCCTACCCGTTCCGGGACGGCGACGCGTCCGGCGCGCAGGCCGCGGCCAGGGCAATCGACATCATCACCACCCAGGTCGGTGCGTCCAACGTCGCCGCCGTGCTGATCGAGCCGATCCAGGGCGAGGGCGGTTTCATCGTGCCGGCCACCGGCTTCCTGCCGGCCATCTCCGCCTGGTGCAAGGACAACGGCGCACTGCTCATCGCCGACGAGATCCAGACCGGCTTCTGCCGCACCGGCGCCTGGTTCGCCTGCGACCACGAAGGCGTCGTCCCCGACCTGATCACCCTGGCCAAGGGCATCGCCGGCGGGCTGCCGCTGGCCGCCGTCACCGGGCGTGCGGAGATCATGGACGCGGTGCACTCCGGTGGCCTCGGCGGCACCTACGGTGGCAACCCCGTCGCCTGTGCTGCCGCGCTCGGCGCCATCGAGACCATGCGTGAGCTCGACCTGGTCGGCGCGGCGCAGGCCATCGAAACGACCATGATGCAACGGCTTTCCGCGATGCAGGCCCGGCATGACGTCATCGGCGACATCCGCGGCCGCGGCGCGATGATCGCCATGGAGCTGGTCAAGCCCGGCACCACCGAGCCGAACCCGGCGCTGGCCGGCGCCATCGCCAAGGCCTGCCACGCAGAAGGTGTCGTCGTGCTGACGGCGGGAACCTACGGCAACGTGCTGCGTTTCCTGCCGCCGCTGGTGATCCCGCAGGCCCTGCTGTCCGAGGGCCTTGACGTGCTGGAACGTGCGGTCGACACGCTCGCGTCCTGACTTCTTGGCGTCGTGATTCTTGGTTTCGGCGTTTCTTACCTGCAGGAGAGGAAAGCATCATGGGTGTGACGGACGAGCAGATTTCGCGGGTGTCTGAACGCGGTTCCGAAGGGGCTGCTGATCGGCGGGAAGTGGATCACCACCGACGGCAGCGTCGATGTCGAGGACCCGTCGACCGGGAAGATCATCGCCGCGGTCGCGGACGCCTCCCCCGCGCAGGGCATCGAAGCCCTCGACGCCGCGGTCGCGGCCGCCGAGGACTGGGCCGCAACCGACCCACGGGCCCGCGGGGAGATCCTCCGCAAGGCCTTCGAACTGCTCACCGAACGCGCCGAGGACATCGCCCTGCTGATGACCCTGGAAATGGGTAAGCCGCTGGCCGAGGCCCGCGGCGAGGTCACCTACGGCGCCGAGTTCTTCCGCTGGTTCAGCGAGGAAGCCGTCCGGATCGCCGGCCGGTTCTCCGTCGCCCCGTCCGGCGGCACCCGGCTGCTGACCATGAAGCAGCCGGTCGGACCGGTCTACGCGATCACCCCGTGGAACTTCCCGCTGGCCATGGGCACCCGCAAGATCGGCCCCGCGCTCGCCGCCGGCTGCACCGTGGTGATCAAGCCGGCCGCTCAAACCCCTTTGACCACACTGGCTCTCGCCGCGGTGCTGATCGAGGCCGGGCTGCCCGACGGGGTCGTCAACGTGATCACCACCTCGCCAGTCCGGGCAAGGTGTCCGCGCCGATCATCGCCGACCCGCGGCTGCGGAAACTGACCTTCACCGGCTCAACCGAGCGTCGGTCAGCGGCTCATCGAGCAGTCCGCCCAGAACGTGCTCAAGGTGTCCATGGAACTCGGCGGCAACGCCCCGTTCGTGGTCTTCGGCGACGCCGACCTGGACAAGGCCGTCGACGGTGCCATGCTCGCCAAGATGCGGAACATCGGCGAGGCCTGCACCGCCGCGAACCGGTTCATCGTGCACGAATCCGTCGCCGACGAATTCTCCCGGCGACTGGCCGAGCGGATGGGCGCCATGACGATCGGCCGCGGCATCACCGACGGCGTCACCGTCGGCCCGCTGGTCGATTCGGCCGCGATCGACAAGGTGACCGAACTCGTCGCCGACGCCGTCGACCACGGCGCGACGGTGCTGACCGGCGGCACCGCGCTGGACGGGCCCGGGCACTTCTACCCGCCGACCGTGCTCACCGGCGTTCCCACCACGGCCAAGGTGTTCCGCGAGGAGATCTTCGGCCCGGTCGCGCCGATCATCACGTTCGGTTCCGACCAGGACGGCATCGACAAGGCCAACGACACCGAGTACGGCCTCGTCGCCTACGCCTTCACCGAGAACCTCACCCGCGCAATCACTGTCGCCGAGAAGCTGCAGACCGGCATGGTCGGCATCAACCAGGGCATCGTCTCCAACCCGGCCGCGCCGTTCGGCGGCGTCAAGGCCTCCGGGCTCGGTCGCGAGGGCGGCACCGAAGGCATCGAGGAGTACCTGGAGACCAAGTACGTCGGCATCAAGCTGTAGTCGGACAGGTCGCCGGCGGCTCGCCGATCTTCAGCGCTGTTGCGGCGGCAAGGCAATCCGTGAGGCTCACCGCCATCACGCGGCGAGTGCCTTGGCTCGGTGCCGGCGCACCGCATCCCGGTTGGCGCAGGGATGGCTGCAGTAGCGCTGCCGCCCGTTCCGGGTCACGTCCGCGAAGGGCCGGTGGCACTCGGGCAGGGCGCATCGACCGAGCCGGTGCATGCCGCGACCGACCAGGTGCAGCGCTGTCCCCACACTGATCAGCGCCTTCACCTGTTCTCCGACCCGCAGCCCCCACTTGCGGTAGTGCAGGTGCCAGCCGTCGCCGACATGGTCGGTGAGCCGCGGGTGCGCCGAGGTCTCGTCCAGCAGGGTGTTCAGCTTATCGGCCCGCGCCTGATCGGTGGGTGCGTCGACCACCTGCAACCAGCGGACCAGGAAGTCGGCGAGATCGGTCACATCGTCATCGGTACCGGCCATATCGACTGTCAAACCAGCCTCCTCGCAACGGGTTTGCAGCTCCCCGCCGGTGGCCGGCGGGTTCCAGCACAGATCGACGGCGAGCAGAACGGCGTACTCGCCGTAAGGGTTGAGATGCATAAGAGCATTACATCATGCTGGGAAGATGGAACCCAAGAGAGCACATCCCAACGACATCGAAGGTCATCACTACTCGACCGTTTCAGCCCACAACACCAGCGAGGGCCGGATCGCGTACCAACGCTGCGCCTGCGGACTGTGGCGCATCGAGCGGTTCCCCCGCTTCGGCGATCCGATGATGCAGGCCTCAATCGGACGGCGGCGGCACCCGGTCGAGCCAGTCGTAGACGCGCCGGTGGAGGCTGCCGCGGGAGGACATCTCGCAATGTCCGCTCACATCGTCGGCGGCTAGAACAGCACGTATTCCTTGGGACGGGTGAGCTTGTCGAAGAGCGTCCGTCCCTTCAACGCGAGAGTCATTTCATCTCCGTGTCGAGTTTCCCGGTTGCGCGAAGCTGCGATCATGCAGGTGATCACAGAAGTATTGATGATTTTCCCCCGGGGGCTCCCACCAGGGCCGCCTCCGGGTTGTCCACCACCTTGGTCTCGACGGCGCGCTGCCGCTGATGCGCGGCCGGAGGGGGAAGGTCGTCGTGCGGCACGATCTGACCGGGGGCGAGAACCATGCCGCCGCCCGAGCGCGGTCGGTCATCAGCTCGGTTCCATCACCCGATGGCGGGGGTGCATCGTCCAGCGTGATCCGGATGCTGCCGGTCGGGTCGGTCAGCAGTTGATCCACCCAGGTCGCGGCCCGCAGACCGGACAGTTCCACCTTTCCTGCCTGGCCGCCGGCCATCGCCCGCACCGCACCATGCAGCAACAGGCGCATTCCGGCGGTGTCCTGCACGGCCGCGCCCAACGCGGGTGCCCCGACGCGATATTTGATCAGCAACGTCGCCATGGCCCGAACCGCATCGCCGGCGGCCGGTGGGTGATCGCCGGCCCACGGCGCCAGCGCGGCGCACAACTCAGCTTCGAACGGAACCGCTTCCCGGGTTGCCGCGAGCAGGACGACAACAGAACCGAATTGCAGCACGGTGCCCGAGCCGGGTTCGACCCGCACGGCCGGCCGCGGTGGATGCCGCCGTAGATCCATTGGCACTCCCTCCCGGCACTGCGTTTCATTCTTCACCGGTACGGTGTGGCCCCTGCACTCCAGGTGAACTGCACCTCACTGCTGCGGGGGATTGCCACTCAGTGCAAGATCTACCGCAAAGGGAAGCCGACGATGGCCTCCGCCCGCGATGATGACCCTTTCACCCCAGGAGGAACCCCATGGCTACAGGGCGACACCGAGTTGTAGTTGTCGGCGGCGGATTCGGCGGGCTCAACGTCGCCCATGCCCTGGCGAAGAGTGACGTGGACGTGACGATCGTCGATCGCACGAACCACCACCTGTTCCAGCCGCTGCTGTACCAGGTCGCGGCCGGAATCATGGCGCCCGGCCTGATCGCGCCGGCCATTCGCAGCACCATCAAGAAGCAGAAGAACGCCAGGGCGCTGCTGGCCGAGGTCAAGGACCTCGACCTGGAGAACAAGGTGGTCAAGGCCCTCGGGCCGGACGGCCGCAATGTCGACATTCCGTACGACTCGCTGGTCGTCGCGGCCGGCGCGTCGCATTCCTACTTCGGCAAGGACCAGTTCGCCGAGTTCGCGCCCGGGATGAAGACCATCGAGGACGCCAGGTACATCCGGGACGGGATCCTGTCGAAGTACGAGATGGCCGAGCTCACCGACGACCCCGAGGAACGCGCCGAGTGGCTGACGTTCGTGGTGGTCGGCGCCGGCCCGACCGGCGTCGAGCTGGCCGGACAGCTGGCCGAACTGGCGCACAAGGTGCTGCCGAACGACTACCGCACGGTGAACACCCACGAGGCGCGGATCATCGTGCTCGAGGGCGCGCCGTCGGTGCTGCCGCCGTTCAAGCCCAAGCTGCAGAAGTACACCCAGGAGCAGCTGGAGAAGATGGGCGTCGAGATCCGGCTGAACACGCTGGCGGTCGACATGGACCACGAGTCGATCACCGTCAAGGGCCCGAACGGTATCGAGACCATCCGCACCCGGACCCGGATCTGGGCGGCCGGCGTGCAGGCGTCGCCGCTGGCCAAGATGCTGGCCGAGAAGACCGGCGCCGAACTGGACCGGGCCGGCCGGGTCGCGGTCAACCCGGACTGCAGCCTGCCCGGCCATCCCGAGGTCTTCGCCATCGGCGACATGGTGCTGCTGAACAAGCTGCCCGGCGTCGCGCAGCCGGCGATGCAGGAGGGCAAGTACGTCGGCAAGCTGATCAAGGCCAGGACCTCCGGCGAGGCCGCCACCCAAGCCGTTCAAGTACTTCGACAAGGGCAACATGGCCACCATCGGCCACAAGGTGGCGGTCGCCGACTCCTTCGGCCGCACCTTCACCGGGATCATCGCCTACATCATGTGGGGCTTCATCCACGTGCTGTACCTGGTCGGCTGGGGCAACCGGATCGGCACGCTCTACACCTGGGGCCGCGCCATCTGGTTCTCCAACAACCGTGGCCACCGGATCATCACCTTCGAGCGGACCATGGTCGAACTCGACGAAAACCGGAAGAAGGGCCGAGCACCCGTCGTCCTACCGGGGTCGAGACCATCGTTGGCCGACCAGCTCGATGCGGTCGAGGGCACCGAGGACCTCAGCGTGAAGTCGAACGCCGACAAGGCCATCTGACCCTGGAGTCGGACCCGGTCAGGAACTCCAGCGGGACCAGGCGGCCTGCCGGGACGTGCCGGCCGCCTCGGCAACCTTGGCCCACGACCCGGTGGTGGCGAGCGTCCTGGCGCTGACGCCAAGCGCCTCGCCGACCAGCGCGCTGAGCCGGAGCAGCGCCTGGAACGCCTCCGGGTCGGTGAGCTGGGCCAGCTCGTTGATCGCCTGACCAGCGGCCCGCTCGAGCCCTTCGAGGTGGCTGGCCTTGGCCGCCGGCTGCTGCTCGGATGCTGAGTCGTCGGCCGGGCTGTCGTTCGTCACGTCGACACCCTTTACCGTCCGGCCGCGACTGGTCAACCCGCCGCTGTCGACACCGACGTCAGACGACCCGCTGGGTGGGGTCCCAGTCCTCGGGCAGCGGTGGGATGGCCGCAAAACTGGAGTTGATGCCGACAAATTCGCGGCGCTGCACCGATTCCACCGTCGCAAGCATGGCGTCCAGCACATGCAGCGCCAGTTCACCGGTGGCGCGGTGGCTGCCGCCGCCGCGCAGGGCGCGGGCCATGTCGACAACCCCGATCCCGCGGCCGAAGCCTGCGCCATCATCGACTCCGGTGGCCGGGATCGTCTGCCAATCGTCGGCGCCGGCCTTGTTGACCCGGATGTCGCCGGTGAACTTGTTCGGGTCTGGGGTGGCGAGAGTTGCTTCGGTACCGGCGATCTCCAGCACTCCGACCCGTGCCAGCGGCGAGTCGAAGCTGAAGGTGGCCTGCGTGACCCCGCCGGTCCGGAAGTCATAGATGGCCGTGACGTAGGTGGCCACCTCGACATCGATGACCTCGCCAGCACGTGCCCCCTGCCCGATCGTCCGGGTCGGTCCGGAACTGGAACCCAGGGCGGCAACCCCGGCCAGTGGACCGAACACCTGACTCAGGGCCGTCAAGTAGTACGGGGCCATATCCATCAGCGGCCCACCACCCCGCTGGTACAGGAAGTCGGGGTTGGGGTGCCACAGGTGCGGGCCCGGCGTCTGGAACACCACCGATGCGGTGAGCGGCTCGCCGATGTCACCGCGGTCGATCATCCGCCTGGCGGTCTGCTGACCGGGCCCGAGAAACGTGTCGGGGGCACAGCCGACGATCAGCCCGGCCCTGGCCGCCTGGCCGAGAACGGCGACCGCGGATTCCCGGTCGACGGTGATCGGCTTCTCGTTCCACACGTGCTTGCCGGCGGCGATGGCGGCGGATGCCACATCGGCATGCGCGGCAGGAATCGTCAGATTGACGATGATCTCCACATCGTCCCGATGCAACACCTCCGGCACGGCACCGAACCCGGGCACCCCGAACTGTCCCGCCACCCGGGCCGCCCGATCCGGCACCAGGTCCGCGAGAAACCGGACAGCCAGATCCGGGTAGGTCGCCATGTTCGCCAGATACTGCTCACTGATCTTGCCGGCGCCGATGACGCCGACACCCACCCGGTCATCGCGGGAAGGCGAGAGTCGTTGTTGCGTAGGCATAAGCAGCCGCGACGGCCTCGAAGATGTCACCCGCATAGGCGTCGAACTCGATGACCGGCACTTCGAGAGCCGTTGCCGCCGCTACGATCTGCGCGGCCGGCAGGTCTCCACTCCCGAGCGGAAGTTGGTCGGCCGTGACGCCGGTCAGTGGTCCGTCCTTCAGATGCAGCGCAATGACCCGCTCTCCCAACGTGCCGAGCAGCGCCGGAACATCCTGTCCACCAACGGCAGCCCAGTAGGTGTCGAGTTCCAGGACGACAGCCGGGTCGACCAGGTCGGCGAGTAGCTCCAACGACGAGCGGCCGTCCAGTTCGAGTCGAACCTCCCAGTCGTGGTTGTGATAACCCACCCGCAGCCCGGCCACTGATGCCTTCCCGGAAGCATCGTTCAGCAGCGCGGCGACCCGCTCCACGTCGTCCCGGGTGGTCCAGTCCGCGGGTGAGGTGAACGGGTGGATGACGGTGCCGATACCGAGATCGGCTGCCGTATCGAAAATCCGGTCCAGGTCGCCGCCGGCCAGCGACTGGTGGGTGGTCGGCGCGGTCAGGCCGTCATCGGCAAGGGCCAGCTTGAGATCGGCTGCGTGGTCCTGCATTCCGAATGGCTCGACCCTGGTGAAACCGATTTCCCGCAGCTTGGCGACGGTGCCCCGGAAGTCGGCCGCCAGTGGCGCCCGAACGGAATACAACTGGACGGAGAGGTCAGGTAACGACGACAACGAGTCGGTCCTAGGAGAGAGGTGAACGGTCGGATGGACGCGGAGTGACGGCGGGCAGCAGGGTACCGTCATCATGCCTCACAGCGCGCCGGCGCCGAACTTCTCCATGGCGATCAACGGCCTGATCCGGCGCCGAATTTCACCGGTGGCGAAGGCGTTGCGGATCACGTTGCCACCGAACACATTCCCGATCGAGCCCATGATCATCGCCTGGTCAAGGGAGAGGTAGCGCTTGGCGACGGTGCCGGACTTGACCGCAACCGCGTCGTAGAACCCGCCCTCGCCGTACGCGTCGAACGTCTGCTTGAGCTTGGCCAGATTGTCGTAGGCCTCCCGCGATTCCATGTGCATGGCCAGGAAGAGGGCGTGTGGCGTGACGACGCCGTCGCCGTAGGTCGGCGTGGGATTGCTTCCCACCCGGCAGCCGTCATACCCGGCGTCGTAATTGGTCTTCTCCGCGTCCGAAAGATAACCGTCGGGGTTCAGCCCGATGGCATCGACGCCGTACTCGCGGTAACCCCCACCGGGCTGGCTGGCCGGGGAGAAGCCCCAGAAGCCGTACTTCGCGTCGTCGAGCCCGTGTTCGCGCTGCGCCCGGACGGTCAACGGGTGATTGATTCCCCAGGATTGCGGCGCCCACCGTTCCTCCGGGACGAACATCGCCGGCATCAGGGACTCGAACATGGACCCGCCCCAGCCGGGCACGATCCGCATTCCCCGGTAGGTATAGGCACCCTCGAAGACGTCGACACCGAGGTAGTTCCGGGTGACGCCGATCGGGCGCTGTTCCTGCCACGACCAGTCGCACCCCTTGTCCGGGAAGGTGCGCCAGGTCCCGAAGTAGTGCTTGGCCGGTACCTGTCCACGGGCGATCGCGATGTAGGAGGCGATCCGGGTTTCGGAGACCGTGGTGTCGTAGTGGAAGCCGGTGTACCAGACATCCGGTCCGGCCGCCGGATCATCGCCCAGGTAATTGCCCCGGACCGCGGTCGTTTCGTTCGCCGGCTTGTCGCCGTCCCAGAAGCCGCCGCGCAGCAGACCGACCTGCAGGTCGGCCTGCGCATCTGGGTTGTAGAAGACGGCGAAGTTCATCCGATCCGAGAGTTGGCCGGCCAGCTTGCGCATTGGCCCGGTCGGCATTCTGCACCACCATCAGAGCCGCAGCCAGCCAACCATTGTCGACGCTGGACAGGAACGGGTACACGGTGCTGCCGTCGGTCGGCCAGGTGGTCAGCACGGCGGCGGTGGCTTCGTCGTACCAGTTGTAGAACATCCCGCTCGGCCCGTGATGGGCCATCGTGGACAGCGTCTGCAGCGTCTGGCCGATGCGGCTGCTGCATTCCGACCTGGAGATCAGCCCGAGGTCCCGCGCGACGATGGCACTCCACAGGTAGCCGCCGATGTTGGTCGGCGAGGTGTAACCGCTGCGGTTCGGGTTGCCCAGCGGGCCGTCGATGTTGTCGGCCGTCAGACCGGTTCGCTCGTCGGTCATCGCGACCAGCGACGCCCAGGTGTCCGCCGGCCCACTGCCGGATCACCGTGCGGGACGGTGGCGGGAGGTGCCGGCCGGCAGCTCGCGTGGTGCGGTGGCGCAGGCGATCGCCGGTCTCGCTGACCGCCGAGGGCACCGGCCGCCGCGGCGGCCGCCCCGCCGATCAGCAGGCTGCGTCGGTTGATCGACGTCATCGTTGACTCCCTAGGAGTTCGTTGGCCCGGGCGACCCCGCCGAGCCAGGACAGGCTCGGCTTCGGGGTGCGGGCGAAGGTCTCGTGATCGACGGCGATCAGGCCGAAAGTCGGCCGGTAGGAACCCCATTCGTAGTTGTCCAGGGCCGACCAGTGCAGGTAGCCAAGGACGTCGACGCCGTCGGCCATGGCCTGGTGCAGCCCGGTGAGCGCGCCGCGTGTGTAGTCGATGCGCCGGCTGTCGTCCGCGGTGGCGATGCCGTTCTCGGTGACGAAGATCGGCACCCCGCCGGTGACCTCCCAGGCGTTGCGCACGCCGATGCCGAGCGCCGGCGGGAAATACTCCCAGCCGGTCAGCGTGGTCTCGGTGCCCTCGGCCAGCGGCCGCGGCAGTCCGCTGGGGCCGATGAAGGTGCGGGTGTAGGCCTGCACGCCCACCCAGTCGTCGCCGCGGGCGGCCTCGAGGAAGAAGTCCTCCCGTGGGTAGCCGTAGTCGCGGGTGGCCTGCTCGGCGCCGGGCTCCGGCGTGGAAGGCCTGGGTCGCGACGGACCAGCCGGTGCGCAGCGCCGGGAACCGAGCCAGCACCTTCCGCGACGGCAATGTGGGCCTGCCGCAACACTTCTGAGACCGCCTCGTCCGGTGCCGGCAGCCCGGATGCGACGAGATCGGTCTCCCGCCGGCCGTGGATCATCGACATGATGTTCGGTTCGTTGATCGTGCAGACCCACTCGACGCCGTCGGAGACGATGGGCAGGGCGATCTCGGTGAACCGCGCGAACAGGTCGACCGCATCGGGTGCTCGCCAGCCGCCCTGCGCGTCCATCCAGCGGGGCACCGTGAAGTGGAGCAGCGTCACCATCGGGGTGAGCCCGAACTCGTGGCAGGCGGCCACCATTCGCCGGTAGTGATCGATCTCGGCGCGCGAGACGAACCCCTGCTCGGGTTCGATGCGGCTCCACTCCAGGCTGAACCGGTAGGTGTTCAGCCCGGCGGCGGCGAGCAGCGCCATGTCCTCGCGGTACCGGTGGTAGCTGTCGCAGGCGTCGCCGCTCGGCTCGGCGATGCCGCTGCCCGGGGTGTGCTCGCGCACCCACCAGTCGCTGTTGATGTTGTTGCCCTCGATCTGGTGGGCGGCGGTGGCCGCACCCCAGTGAAAGCCTGCCGGGAACCGCAAGCGGACGCTGGGTGTTGTCATCGGGAATCTCTCTTTCGACAGTATTTGCGCATGGCGAGGCCAGCCGTTCGGCCGGAATGATCTGCTGGATGCTCCAGCTCACTTGATGCCGGCGGTGGCCACGCTCTGGATGAAGAACCGCTGCAGCAGCACGAACAGCAGCACGATCGGCGCGATGACCAGGACCGACCCGGCCAGCAGCAGGCCGTAGTTGGTGGCGTTCTCCCGGTGGAGTACAGCGACAGCGCGACCGGCAGGGTGTACATCTCCTCGCTCTGCGCGGCGACCAGCGGCCAGAGGAAGTTGTTCCAGGAGCCGAGGAAGGTCAGGATGCCGAGGGTGGCCAGCGGCGGGCCGCACAGCGGCATCACCACCCGGGAGAAGATCCGGAACTCGCCGGCCCCGTCGATCCGGGCCGCCTCGATCAGCGAATCCGGGATGCCCATCATGAACTGCCGCATCAGGAAGACGCCGAGCGGCGAGGTCAGGAACGGCAGGATCAGCGCCGGATAGGTGTTGAGCAAGCCCGATCTTGCTGACCAGGACGAACAGCGGCACGAAGGTGACCACGCCCGGGACCATCAGGGTGAGCATCACCAGCAGGAAGAGCACCCGCTTGCCGGCGAATTCCATCTTCGCCAGCGCGTAGCCGATCATCGAGCAGAACAGCAGATTCCCCAGCACGGTGAACACCGCGACGATCAGGCTGTTGACGAAGAACGTGCTGATGTTCAGGTCGGTGAACCAGGTCGCGTAGTTGTCCAGGGTCGGGTCCTGCGGCAGGAAACCCGACGGGTTGCGCAGGATCTCGCCGTCGGTCTTCAGCGAACCGAGCAGCATCCAGACGAACGGCAACAGGGTGGCGACGACCGCGATCACCAGCAGCACGTAGGTCAGCAGCCGTCGACGCGGAAGGCGTGTCGGCGTGCCGTTGGTCGGCTTGGCGACCGGGCGGCCGCCCGGTTCGAGGGCAATGGGGTGTCTTCGGAAATCGTCATGGGCTGGTCGCCTCAGTCCTTTGATCGCAGGGCGCGGAACTGGACCAGGCTCAGCAGGGCGATCGCGACGAACAGCACGTAACTGGCCGCCGATGCGTAGCCGTACTTGCCGAAACCGAACTGGTTGAAGGTGAAGTAGCTGATCGACAGGGTCGAATCCAGCGGTCCGCCCTTGGTCATCACGAAGGGTTCCTCGAAGAACTGCAGGTACCCGACGGACAGCAGCACCGCGCCGAGCAGCAGGGTCGGCCGCAGCAACGGCAGGGTGATCCTGCGTGAACCGTTGCCAGGCGTTGGCGCCGTCGATCGCGGCGGCCTCCTTGATGTCCTCCGGGATGGTCTGCAGGCCGGCCAGGAAGATGATCATCAGCGTGCCCATGTTCCGCCACACCGCCATCATGATCAGCGCGGGCATCGCCCAGGTGGTGCTGTTCAGCCAGTCCGGGCCGGTGATGCCGACCCAGCTCAGCACGGTGTTGAGCAGGCCGTCGTGCTGCAGGATGAACTTCCAGACGACCGCGACGGCGACGATGCTGGTCACCACCGGGGTGTAGAAGCCGACCCGGAAGACGGTGCGGAACTTCTCGATGCCGCTGTTCAGCGCGACCGCCAGGACCAGCGCGACGATCATGGTCAGCGGGATGCCGACCACGACGAAGTAGCCCGGTGTTGACCATCGACTTGATGAACTGCGGATTGCCGAAAAGGTCGGCGTACTGGTCGATTCCGACGAATCCGACGGCCAGCGGCGTGCTGACGTCCCGACTGGTGAAGTCGGTGAACGACATCAGGAACGACGACACCAGCGGGAAGAGCATGAAGACGCCGAACACCAGCACGAACGGCAGCGCGAACAGCCAGGCGATCAGGGTCTGCCGCCGGCGGCGGGACACGCCCGGATCGACCCGCGTCCCGCCGGCGCCGGTGACGGCGCCGGCGGGAACGTCGTGGTGGCAGCCATGATCAGCTACCGGTGCCGATCGAGGATCGCCTGGGCCTGCAGATCCTTCAGCGCCTGCGCCGGGTCCTTTCCGGCCTTGACGATCTGCTCGAGCTGGGTGTCCGCCGCGGCGCTGACCTGGGTCCAGGTGGGGACCGACGGCGGGGAGTTGGTGTCCTTCAGCTGCTCGCCGAAGACCGACGAGTTTCTCGTCGTCGGCCAAGACCGGGTCCTTCCAGGCGCTCTCGACGGACGGCAGGTCACCGGTGGCCTGGTACCACTTCACCTGGACGTCGGGCTGGGACAGCCACTGCACGAGCTTCCAGGCAGCATCCCGGTTCGCGCTGTTCTTGAAGACGGCCAGGTTGGATCCGCCGACGAACGACGTGGCGGACTTGTCCTTGGGCAGGGTCGCGACCGTGTACTTGTCGGCAAACTCCGCGCCACCGGCCTTTTCGAGATTCCCGATCTCGTAGGGGCCGGTGATCATCATCGGGCCGGAACCGTCGACGAACGCCGACTCCGCAGCGCCCGGCTCCGGTGGTCGGCGCCGGATTGGCGATCCCGTCGGTGAAGAAGCTCTGGTAGTACGTCATGGCCTCGACCCACTCCGGGGAGTCCAGCGTCCACGCCGTGTTATCGGCGTTCATCAGCTCGGCACCGCCGGACCAGCCGAACGGCAGGATACTCTGGAACGAACCCTCGCCACCGGCCAGCAGCTGGATACCCCACTTCGCGCCGGCCTTGTCCTGCATGGCCTTGGCCATCGCCTTGAAGTCGTCCAAGTTGGTCGGGAAGGCGAGTAATCCCGGCCTGCTCCGCGAGATCCGTGCGGTAGAAGACGACCCGGGTGTCGACGTACCACGGCACGCCGACGCTGGTGCCGTTCACCTCGGTGGACTTGACCGATCCGGGGAAGAATCCGGCGTCGGCGAACTTGGCCGGCGTCGGATCGAAGGCGTCGGCGAAGTCGCCCATCCAGGTGGTGCCCATCTGGGCGATGTCCGGGGTCTGGCCGCCGGCGATGGCGGTCTGGTACTTGTTGTGCGCCGCGTCCCAGGGGATGGCAGTCACCTCGACCGTCACGCCGGGATTGGCAGCCTCGAATTCCTTGAGCAATGCGGGCAGCTTTTCGCCTTCCGCCCCCTGGGCCCACATCGTCAGCGTGCCGGTCGCCGGACCGTCGGAGATCGATGCCGCGGGTGCTGATGACCCTGCCGCCGTACCGGTGTCGCTGCTTCGCCCACAGGCGCTGAGCGCCAGGACGGCGGCCAGCACGCCGGCCGCGCACAGGAATGTCTTTCGGAACATCAGTGTTCCCTTCATCTCGGGGATGTTCCCCCGACCCGGCTCGCACAACGCACAAGCGACCCGAACCGTGGACTGATCCACTCTTGAGTCAATCGCAAATCTAAGCGCATAGCTTCGGACTGATTTAAGCGCATTGACTAGCGATTGGCAAGGCTTCAGCGCCGATTCGATTCCGGTAGGGGACGCCGAGCGGGAACTCCTCGCAGGTCAGAGGCCTAACGAGGCAGGCAACCGCAGCTCTCCCGAAGCACGACGCGGACCGGAAGTTGCCGGCTCGTCGGGGGTTGACCTGGGCTTTCGAGGTGATCGATCAGGATGTCGACCACGGCGCGACCCATTTGTTCCATCGGTTGCCGGACGGTGGTCAGTGTCGGGCGGATGATCCGGCCGGCGGCGATACCGTCGAACCCGATGACAGCAACGTCCCGTGGAACGTCGACGCCGGCGAGCCGGAGCGCATCCATCAACGCCAGGGCCTCCTGGTCGGTCGCGCAGACCATCGCGTGCGGGAAGGCGCCGACGGCCCGCAGCTCTCCGACGATGACGGACGCCTGCCGGATGACCCCACCCGGATGGGCGATCGACTGCGGCCGGGACCGCAAGCCCGGCCGCTCCCAACGCCGCCTGGAATCCCTGAAAACGGGCCAGCTGGTCGGAGCCGGCTGTGTCGCCGACGAAGGCGAACTCACGCAGCCCGTGCACTGAGATCAGGTGGTTGGTCAGCGCACGCATGCCGGCCACGTTGTCGACCGTGACGTGATTCAGCTCGTCTCCGTGCGGGTTCTCACTCAGCTCGACAACCGGTATCCGCCAGGCGATTCGCCCCAGCACGTCACCGGGGACCGTGTGCGGGAACACCGCGAGACCGTCGACCCGACCGGCGATGTCGGCAAGCACGGTCTCCAGCTTGGCATGCCCCCGGCCGCCGACCATCAGTGCGTAGCCCCGTCGCCAGCACTCCAGTTCCACGCCCCGCTGAACCTCGTCGACGTAGAGCGGAAACAGCCGGAAGTCCTCGTCGACGTCGTCGTCGGCCGCCGGAACGGGCGGCACCGGCGACGCCGCACCGGGCACGACGAGGGGCTGGTCGGCCGATTCCAGCAGGTATTCGAAGGCGAACAAGCCGAGCGCCCTGGTCCGGCCGTGGGCCAGGCCGCGGGCGCTGGCGCTGGGCACGTAACCCAGCTCACGGGCGGCCGCGAGCACCGTTTCCCTGGTCGACGCCTTGACCTTCTCGGGGCGGCGAAAGGCGAACGACACCGTCGCGATCGAGACGCCGGCGCGCTCGGCGACGTCGTACACGGTTGGTCCTTTTGGCATGGTCCCACCCTCCACTGCCGCAGTCTATGCGCTTATAGTCTGCCGGACCGCAGCGGGGAGTCCGCAATCGCGCCGTCAGGGTGCGGCATGCGCGCTTTTCGAGGCTTGCGTCATGGGGCGACTCCCGAAGGCGTCGCCCCATGCGGGTGATCAGCTACCGGATAGCGTCACCAGGCGCATCTCGTCGGGCGAGTCGAAACCCCGCCGCCAGCTACCGTCCGGCCAGATGTACTCGACCACTTGCTCTTTCGGGCGGTAGAGCGCGGTGTACAGGGTGCCGAACGCCTTGGAGTACTTCCGGTTGTAGAGCGGTTCCGTCTGGAACGCGGCCGCCAGCTCATCCGGAGTGGGTTGCAGCGCGACGCACGTCGGTCAATCGGTTCAGCCGGGGCACACTCTGCAGCGAGTTGGCCCGCTCGGGGTATTCCGGAAGCCGGCCGCGGTGGTTGGTGGCGATCGGCGCGTCGAAGAACTCCGGCGCGGTGTCCGGGCGCGACGAACGCCGTGAAGACTCGCACCGGCAGCGTCGACCACCGTGAGGTTGTACGACATCGCGATCGGCAAGCCTTGCAACAACTCTCGTGCCTGCCCGGCGGTCTTGGCCACCTCGAGCAGGTAGCGGACAACCAGCGGAATGGCGAAGCCCGGTCCCGGACCCGGGTCGGCCACCGAAGGTCAGCGAGACCACCAGCCCGGCGTCGTTCATCCCGTCCAGCAGACCCCACAGGCAGTCGCCGGTGCCGATCACCTTGCGGCCGGTGAAGGCACTGGAGTAGATCGTCGCCTCCCACAGATCCGGGCTGTAGTCGTAGTTCCGGCACAGCACCGGCTCCGGCTCGGTGACCACGGCCTGCGAGCAGGACGGCAGGAACGCCGGCATGTTCCACATGGTCAGCATGCGGGCCGCGACCTCGTCGCCGCCGGCCAGTTCGACCAGCCGGCGGTAGGTGGGCAGCAGTTCCGGCATGTGCCGGGCCAACATCGCCGGTCGCCTCGGCGAGATTCGGCCGGGCGGCATCGCCCTGGCTCAGGTACCAGGAGCGGTACGCCGGCCAGGTGGCGTCGAACAACGCCTTCCAGCGTGGGCCCGGTGTCGGCTCGTTGATGCTGAATACGGTGACCGGGATCTGAAGAGGGGAACCCGAGGACGCGGCAGGTCGCGCAACGGCAGGCGACCCGTCGGTCGTGGCCGCGCCCTTGGCCGCGGGGAAGGCGAGTTCCGAGGGCCACATTGCCGCAGGTCGAGGGGCGAGCGGAAGGTGGCGTTGCCAGTCTGCCGACCAGTCGATGGCGGCCCAGTCAACGCGAGCCCAATCGACGCGAGCCCAGTCAACGCGAGCCCAATCAACCCGAGCCCAGTCAACCGGGGGGACGACCGCAACCGCTGGAAGAGCTGCGATGGCCGGAGTCTTGCTGGACCACCGGCGAAAGGGGGGCTTCGGAAGTGCAAATGTTCGGTTCATGTTGTCAAGGTTGCCTTGACGATCCGGATCTGTCAAGCCAACCTTGACAAGAAGCCTCCCTGAGCAACCCGATGATCACCAATCGTGGCCCTCTCGAGTCGTGTCACAACTCGAAAGGGCCCAAGACGTTGATCATCCGACCTTCGCCCGCCACCCGATGACCGGGCCGGTAGTCCGCGCGGCGCCGGCGACAACAACCCCGCGGATCCGGACCTGTCTCAGTGACAGCTGGGCCCGTGCCCGGCGGTCCCGAGCGCGGTGCCCTCGCCGACATGACCACCGCCGTGCGCCGATGGCCGTCCGAACCGGCTGGCCCGGCCGTCCCGCCATGCCCGGGCTGCGGTGGCACGTCGAGCGAGGGATTCCGGTCGAAGAAGCCGAACGGCTTGAGCCAGAACGACACCGTGTCCACCGGCATGATCGGCCAGTCCTCGATCCGGGTGATGTGGTGCAGGCCGAACACGTACCAGAGCACGACGTCGGTGTTCACCAGCGACTCGTCGTCGGCGATCCACTTGGTCAGCCCCTGATCGTCGACGCTCTGCGTGGGATACGTTCCGCAGGGCCACTTCTCGTCATCGTGATGACGGGTCACCCAGAGCGTGTTACCCATCACCGGGGCCCGCAGGAACTGCGGCATGGCCGGGTCCATCATGGCCGGGAAGGCCGCGGTCGGCACCAGCTTGTAGGCCACCGGCGTGCCAACGCCGTTGACCTTGTTCGGGATTGGTCACCTTCCATGCCCGCTGGGTCTCCCAGTTGAACTGTCGGCCCGATTCCACCTCCGACGCGATGGGCGTTGCCTGGGTGACAACCGCCAGCCCGTAAGGATTGTCGGGCCCGATCGGCGCGGCCATCGAGTCCACCTCCATGACGGTGTTGTCCTGGCCGTCGATGTCCAGGTCCAGCCGGGCCACCAGGAAATGCTGGTGGAACGGCGCGTACGTGCGCTGGTCGACCAGCGTCCCGGTCGGCGGGGTGGCGGCACCCTCCGGCAGCGGAGTGGTGACCATGATCCCGGTGGCCCGCACCTCGCACTCGATGTTGCCGTCCTGGTAGAAGCGCCAGTAGACGAGGTATTCGTAGTTCGCCACGGTGGCGTGGATCGAGACGACCATCCGGCGCGCCCGCCGCACCTCGGCCCGGCCGTTGATGGAGTCGACGTGCTTCCAGAGCACGGCGTTGTCCTCCTCGTGCAGGCAGATGGCGTTCGCGATGGTCGACGGCTCACCCAGACTGTCGGTGAGAACAGCGTCCACGTAACGGATCTCGCCCAGACAGTCACAGCCAAGGGCCAGCGACTGGGTCATGTAGCCGATGCCCCACTCGCCGATGTCGTAGGCGGTGCGGCGGTAGTGGTCGAAGCTGGAATCCCGGTACGGCACGATCATCTCGGCAAACGACATCCGGTAGGCGATGTCCCGGACCGTGCCGTGGTCGTCGTACTTGACCTGATGGATGACCGGGCCCTCGCGGTAGTTGAAGGCCAGCCGGAACTCCCAGTTCTGCCAGCGCACCACGTTGCCGTCGACCTCGAAGGACGGCCCGTCCGGCTGGGTGATCTCCAGCGGCTTGATATCCGTCCGCAGCGTCTGGCCCGGAACGAGATCCGGCTCGTACTCCCCCATCACCGGCGCCGGTGGCGCAATGACGGAGTCGTACTCGATCTCCAGCAGTTCCATCGTGTTCATGTCGACGATCAGCTTCATCCCGGAAACCGGGTTGGCGTAAGGGTTTCCGGTGGGGGTGGACCGCACCCAGATGTCCGCCCAGCCCAGTCGCTTGTCCCGCCACTGCTCCGGCATCACGGCGTACCCGTACGTCCACACGTCGATGCAGACCAGGTCGAGGTCCGTCAGGCCACGCTCGGCCAGCGCCGCCACCACCCGCGGGTCGGCCTTCATGGCGACATCGCAGTCGTGCCACTCGTCGACCGTGAAGTTCGGGGTGACACCGGGAACATGGTCGAACGAGACCACGGTGTCGGTGCCGGTTTCGCCGAGATCGACGATTGCTTCGTAGGCCTTGTTGTCGGCCCGGTCCCACAGCACCGACAGCGACCGCCGGACGATCGGGTCACCCTCCCGCCAGGCCAGCACCGCCGCCTTGGCCGGCTCGTCCAGCGTGATCGAGGCGAAGCGGCGACTCGGGATCAGGTCGCCGGACGCACGCAGGGCCGCGGTGGTGCGGTTGAACTCTTCGGTGCTGAGCGAGTCGAGCGGATGACGGGACACGAACGAACTCCTCGGGACGCGGGCACGATGGTCGTGAACTAGTCGGTTCGGCCGCAGGATCCCCGGTGAGCCGATCGTCACGACCGTAGCGTTTCCCGGGCATCCTGGCAGGGGAGCGACAGGACCGGGCGGGTTGCATCGCGGGTAGCCGCCGGTGATGATCGTCCGTGGTGCGGCAGCGAAATTCCCAGCAGCACCCCTTGCCCACCCTCGCCCCACCCACAACCATCAGGAGCGCAGTCGGTGCCCAAGCCGTTGAACGTGTCACAGCAGTACGACGCCCCGGCGGCCGAGGTCTTTGCCCTGTTCAACGATCCCGACTTCATCGCGGGCCGGCTGGAGGATTCCGGCGCCCCGGATGCGCAGGTGATGACGGTCGACAGCACCGCCGACGGCGTCAAGATCGTCACCCGGCAATCCATTCCGTCATCGGTGCTGCCGTCGATGGTCGCCTCGATGATTCCGGGTGACCCGGCGACCGAGCGCACCGAGGACTGGAAGGTCGACGGGGACAGCTATGTCGCGGACTTCTCGGTGATCGTGAAGGGCGCGCCGGCCACCATCAAGGGCACCATGACGCTGTCCCCCGCCGGCGACGGCTCGACACTGGTCGTCGAAAGGCGAGGCGGCGGTGCCGATCCCGTTGTTCGGCGGCAAGATCGAGGCCGTGATCGCCGAGCAGATCGGCGCCCTGCTGGCCAGCGAGGAGACATACACCCAGTCCCGCCTGGTCTGAGCGCCCGGCACCCGACACGACAACTGCGACGACAAGCGGCATGACACCATGACGCACTGTGCCTGCCGACCACCGCTTCGTGCTGACCCTGAGCTGTCCCGACCGGACCGGCATCGTCGCCCGCATCACGACTTCCTGGCCGACATCGGCGGCTGGATCACCGAGGCCGCCTACCACTCTGACGACGAGTCGGGCCGGTTCTTCACCCGGCAGGAGATCCGGGCCGACTCGGTGTCGTTCGACTGCGACCGAGCTGCGGCGGCAATTCGCCGTCGTCGCCGCCGAACTAGCGGCCGATTCCTGGCAGGTCACCGACAGCACCGACCGGAAGACGGTGGTGCTGCTGGTCTCCAAGGAGGGGCACTGCCTGTACGAGCTGCTGGCCCGCTGGCACTCCAAGGAGATGGCGGCCGACATCGGCGTCGTCATCGGCAATCACACCGACCTCGAGTCGGTCGCCAGGCTGTTCGGCCTGCCGTTCCGGCACATCCCGATCCCCCGCGACGACGAGGGCAAGGCGGCGGCGTTCGACGAGGTCCGGCGCGAGGTCGACGCGCACTCTCCGGACGCGATCGTGCTGGCCAGGTACATGCAGGTCATCCCCGCCGAGCTGTGCCGCGCGTGGGAGGGCCGGCTGATCAACATCCACCACGGCTTCCTGCCGTCCTTCCGCGGTGCCCGGCCCTACCACCAGGCCTATGTCCGCGGGGTCAAGATGATCGGCGCCACCTGCCACTACGTCAGCGCCGAACTCGACGCCGGGCCGATCATCGACCAGGACGTCATCCGGGTGGACCACGCCGATTCGCCCGCCGACATGGTGCGGCTCGGCCGGGACATCGAGAAGGCGGTGCTGGCCAAAGGGTCTGACTTACCACCTGCAGAATCGGGTGCTGCGGGACGGTTTGCGGACGATCGTGTTCGCCTGATCCCGGTCCCAACGGGGGAAATCACGGCGGCGGGGAATGCCGCCCGGGCAGATCACGTTGCCAGCGAAGTAGTACGGGGTGACGATGGGGTGAGCCCCGCGCGACAAAACCTCTTTCCAGAACCACATTCTCACCACCGAGACATTCAGGACGGACACCATGACCGGCGAACCGGGCGAGCTGTACGAGCTGCACCTGGAGCGACCCGAGATAGACCTGCTGGCCGAACCGGTCCTGATCATCGCCCTGGACGGCTACATCGACGCAGGCTCCGGCGTGAAGCTGGCCGTCGACCATCTGCTGTCGTCCCTGGAGCACACCGTCGTCGGCACCTTCGACGTCGACCAACTGATCGACTACCGCGCCCGCCGCCCCACCCTGACGTACCAGTCGAACGCCTTCACCGCCTACCAGGCGCCGGAGCTGGTGATCCACCAGCTCACCGACACCGACGGCACCTCGTTCCTGCTGCTGGCCGGGCCGGAGCCGGACAATCAGTGGGAGCGTTTCGTCGCCGCGGTCGGCCAGGTCGCCGACCGCTTCGCCGTGCGGCTCACCGTCGGCCTGATGGCCATCCCGATGGGCGTCCCGCACACCCGACCGACCGGCATGTCCTCGCACGCCACCCGCACCGGGCTGCTGCCCGAGCAGGAGGACTGGCTCGGCACCATCCAGGTGCCCGGGCACGCAGTCGGGCTGCTGGAGTACCGGTTCGGGCAGGCTGGGCGGGACACCATCGGCTTCGCCGCGCACGTCCCGCACTACATCGCCCGCAGCGACTACCCGGAGACGGCCCGCACGCTGATCCAGGCCACGGCCGACGCCACCGGGCTGCTGTTGCCGACCAGTGGACTCGATGCCGCCGCCGCCGGTGTGCGGCAGGAGCTGGCCAAGCAGGTCGCGGAGAACTCCGAGGTCGCGGACATCGTGCACGCCCTCGAGCAGCAGTACGACGCGTACGTCTCGGCCACCGGACGCGGGTTGCTCGCCCAGTCGGCCCCGCTGCCGACCGCAGATGAACTCGGCGCGCAGTTCGAGGCCTTCCTGGCCGACCGGGAGCGCCCCGGCAACTGAGGCCCTCCCTCGGGCATAGAGTGCCGCTTTGTGGCGAAAGAGAACCCGCGCCTGATGCTCCCGATCAGGGAGCACGGCCCGGTCCGTGCGATCGGCACCCGCGTGTTCATCGCCGTCATGTGCGTCGTCATCACGACGGTGGTGGTGTACCTGGAGCGCGCCGACTACAAGGACCTCGACGGAACGGTCGACACCTGGCTGGACGCGCTGTACTACGCGACCGTCACGCTCTCCACCACCGGCTACGGCGACATCGTCCCGGTGACCCCGGCCGCCCGGCTGACGAACATCGTGGTCATCACCCCACTGCGCTTCATCTTCCTGATCGTGCTGGTCGGGACGACCATCGAAGTGCTCACCGAACGAAGCCGCCAGCAGTTCCGCACCAACCGCTGGAGGAAGCGCGTGAAGAAGCACACGGTCGTCATCGGATACGGCATGAAGGGCCGCTCCGCGGTTCAGGCGCTCATCGACCAGGGCTATCCGGCCGACCACATCGTGGTGGTCGACCAGAACGGCGCGAACATCAAGGCGGCGACCGGTGACGGCTGTGTCGGCGTCCTCGGTGACGCGCGACGCGAGGACGTGCTGCGACAGGCCGCGGTGCCGAACGCCCACCGCATCATCGTCGCGGCGGACCGGGACGACACCAGCGTGCTGGTCACGCTGACCTGCCGCCGGCTCGCACCCGACGCCACCATCGCCGCATCCGCCCGCGAGGAACAGAACATCGAGGTGCTCCGGCAGGGCGGCGCCGACGTCGTCATCCCGACAGCGGAATCCGCCGGTCGGTTGCTGGGGCTGGCGATCATCGCCCCGAATGCCGGCGAGGTGATCGAAGATCTGCTCGAACCCGTCGCCGGCCTGCAGATCTCCGAGCGCGAGGTTCGCCCCGAGGACGTCGGGTTGTCTCCCGCGCGGCTCACCGCCCGCGGTGAGATCGTGCTGACCGTCATCCGCAACGGTGTTTCGCACCGCTTCGATTCCGGTGGCGTCAAGGTGTTCCAGCCGGGCGACAAGATCGTCGTGATCAGGGCAAACGCGGACAATCCCGATCCGGGTAGCGCCCGGTCGCGCAACCGCCGCCCACCACCGGTGGAAACCGCAGTGCTCGGCGACCGGTCGAGCCTGCCACCCCGGGGCTGATCAAGCCGGCTGCCCGGCGCGGCCGGGTCGATCTGGCGGGATAATGACCAGGGCACGGATGCCCTCTGCACGAGCGGCGCTGACCTGGTTGGGGGAGTTCGTTGACCGACACCCACCACGTTCAGCCATCGGGCCAGCATCACGACCGCGACCGTCACGCCGATCACGACCATGCCGGTGACAGTCATGCCCCCGGCCGTCACGGGGACGGTCATTCGCACGGGGTGAACCCGGACGCCGACAAGCGTTACCTGTCCGGTGCGCTCGCGCTGATCGTGGCGTTCATGGCGGCCGAGGTGATCGTCGGGATCATCGCCGGTTCGCTGGCGTTGATTTCCGACGCGGGACACATGCTCACCGACGCGGCCTCGATCGTGCTGGCCTTGTGGGCGATCAACCTGGCGGCCCGGCCCGCCCGCGGCCGTTGGACCTACGGGTTCAAGCGCGCCGAGATCCTGTCCGCGCAGGCGAACGGCCTCACGCTGCTGCTCCTCGCGGCCTGGTTCATCTACGAGGCCATCCGCCGCCTGTTCGAGCCGGCCGAGGTCGAGGGCCTGCTGGTGTTCGTCACCGCGCTGGTCGGCATCGCCGTCAACGTCGCTGCGGCCTGGCTGATCAGCAAGGCGAACCGGACCAGCCTCAATGTCGAGGGCGCGTTCCAGCACATCCTCAACGACCTCTATGCCTTCATCGCCACCGCCATCGCCGGGTTGGTCGTCATCTTCACCGGGTTCTCCCGCGCCGACTCAGTGGCCGCGCTGGTGGTCGCCGGGCTGATGATCAAGGCGGGTTATGGGCTCGTCCGGGAGTCGGGTCGGATCTTCCTCGAGGGCGCGCCCGAGGGTCTTGACCCGGATCTGATCGGGCCGGACATGGCCGGCCGGCCCGGCGTCGCCGAGGTGCATGACCTGCACATCTGGGACGTCACGTCGGGAATGCCGGCACTGTCCGCACACGTGCTGGTCGATCCAACGGGCGATTGCCACGAGGTCCGTCGGGACATCGAGGTTCTACTCAGGGGCACCTACAAGATCGACCACACCACCCTGCAGGTCGATCACGCCGACAGCACCACCCCGGATGGCGGCTGGGCGGACCCGGACTGCGAGAACCCGCACGGGACCCGGCATCAGTCCCTGCAACAACCAACGCTGGACCGATCGGCGCCGCCGCCGCACTAGGACAGCGCTGAGAACCGTCTTCGGTCACGGCCGGCCTGTTGTGATTTCCCTTGGTGTGCGGCTGCCGGCGCGAAGAACAGTGCATGATGGGGGCCGTCGCTGCTACCACCGGGAGGTCAGGCATGACTTTGCAGGATGCCGATCGCACGCCGGTCGGGGTAGTGACCGACGCTGACGCCGACATCACCCCGGATGCTCCGGCAATGTCCGAGTCCGCGCTGGCAGAGGCCGCGCGCCAGGTTGCGGACAACCCGGAGGTGCAAGAAGCCCTGCAGTCCGTTGTCGACCTGGCCATGACGAGCTGCAACTGCACGGGCGCCAGCGTCACCCTGGTTCGCGCCGACGGCGGCGCCGAGACCACGGCAACGTCGGACGCTCTTGTCGAGCAAGCCGACGACCTGCAGTACGCCTTCGACGAGGGACCCTGTCTGCGGGCCGCCGAAGAGGGCGGGGCCTACCTGATCACCAACACGGCCACCGACGCCCGGTGGCCGAAATGGGGTCCCGCCGTCGCCGAACTCGGTCTGCACAGCGTGCTGAGCATCCACTTGTTCACCGATCACCGGGTGCTCGGTGCGCTCAACCTGTATTACGAATCGATCGTCGACTTCTCCGACGACGAGGTCGAGGTGGCCAAGGTGGTCGCGGCGCATGCATCGGTCGCACTGGCCAAGCTCCGGTCCGAACGCGACCTCTGGCGGGCGATCGACTCCCGGCATCTGATCGGACAAGCCCAGGGCATCCTGATGGAACGGTTCAAACTCAGCCCCGAGAAGTCATTCTCGGTGCTGCGCCGGTACTCCCAGCAGCACAACCTGAAACTTCATGAGGTGGCCGGCGCACTGGTCAACACCGGTCGACTGCCGGTCGATTCCGACGGCCGCCATGTGCAGCCGACGGAGCCGGACGACCCGTCGATCGCCGGTTAGGACGTCCCCTCACCGAAGACGATCGACGAGCTGCCAGGGTGATCACATTTCGATCGAGCACCGCAACTTGTCGGCGATGGTGCGGAGCCACCGGGACACCTGCATCTGGCTGACGCCGATCTCGGTCCCGATACGGGCCTGTGACCAGCCCTCGCTGAAGCGCATCCGGACGACCTCCCGCTCACGGTCGGTGAGGGTTGCCAGCAACCGCTGCACGGTGATCCTGTCCTCCACCCGCCGTAGTTCCGGGTCCTCGTCGCCCCAGCCGAGCGCCAGGGCCAGACCGAGACCCTGCCCTTCGTCCAACGAGCGCGGGCGGCAGAAGGAGGCAGCGGACCTGGCCTCGCCGATGTCCCTGGTGCTGACGCCGGTGGCGTCGGCCAGTTCCGATTCGGTGGGACCGGTGCCGTCATTGTGCCGGTAGGTCTGTTCGGCCTCGTTGATCGCGGCCCGCAGTTCCTGGATCCGACGCGGCGGCCGGACGAGCCAGGAGTGGTCGCGGAAGTACCGCTTGATCTCGCCGACGATCGTCGGCACCGCGAACTGCAGGAAGTCCTCGCTGCGGCCCGGCTCCCAGCGCCGAACGGCCTTGACCAGGCCGAGGAAGGCCAGTTGTTCCAGGTCGTTGCGCTCGACGCCGCGGCCGGCGTACCGCGACGCCAAAGACCGTGCCACGGGCAGATACTCGGTCACCACCAGGCGACGAAGCCGTTGCTGCTCGACCGGTTCGGTGCATGCCGCCGTGCGTTCCAACAGCTCACGAACGCGTTGGGCACGAGCACCGGTGGGCGCCGCAGCAATGGTCGGAGCAGGCTTGGTGAGGACTGCGGTAGCAGTTTCAGACCCGGTCGCAGGAAGCTCGGTCGCAAGGAGGCTCGTAGAGCCAGAGTCATATGGGGGCACAGGAATCTCCTGGAATTGCAGGAATTTTCCTGGCGCCTCTGCTGGACCAGGACTCCATAACACCACAACGGGCAAGAAGTTTCAAACGAAAGCGAAAGGAATTTTCCTCGCCTTTGGTGCGTTTGCCCGCGGGCGGCTTTCCGGCCAGCCGGCCGGCCGTCAATAATCCTTGGGTCAACCGACCGAGCCCCGACCGTCCGACGCCGATCCACCCGACCACCATCACCGGAGCACCCATGCCGTCGTCCCGCACGCTGATCCTGATGCGCCACGCCGAGGCCGGTGGGGCGCACAACGACCACGACCGGCCACTGACCCCGGCCGGACTGGCCGATGCCCGGACGGCCGGCGGGTGGATCCGCCAGTCCCTGCCCGAGGTTGGCGCCGTCGTGTGTTCGACCGCCTTGCGAACCAGGCAGACGCTGTCCGCGACCGGGATCGCCGCACCGACCCGCTTCACCGAGGACCTCTACGGCGGCGGCATCGACGACATTCTCGGGCAGATCGCGTTGACCCCGGACACGGCGGCCACGCTGCTCGTCGTCGGGCATGCGCCGGGCATTCCCGCGACGGCCCACGAGCTTGCGACGGTGGCCTCGCTCATCCGGGCGGAAGCCGAGTCGCCGGCCGACCCGGCAGCCGGTGACCCGGCAGCCGGCGATCAGGAGGACGCCCTGCAGAATCCGGCAACCGAAGGGCTGCGGTACTTCTCGGCGTGCGCCGTGGCGGTGTTGACCACGGCGGCATCATGGGCCGAGCTCGCCGAGCAGGGCGCCGATCTGCAAACCGTGCGCCATCCGCGCCGTTGACGGTGACTCCGGGGTCGGCGTCGGGATCTGGCCAGTCAGTGGGACGGCTCCCGCTGCCGGCCGGTTTCAGCTTCGGGGTTGCCAGTTCCGCGTTCCAGATCGAGGGCGCAGCTGCCGTCGGCGGGCGGACGCCGTCGATGTGGGACGTCTTCGCCGCGGCACCCGGCCGGATCGCCGACGGCAGCTCGGGGGCGATCGCGATCGATCACTACCACCGCTGGGAGCAGGATCTGCGATTGGCGGCCGATCTGGGCGTCACCACCTATCGGTTCTCGCTGTCCTGGTCCCGGATTCAGCCGCACGGCCGCGGCCCGGCGGCACCGGAGGGGATTGCCTTCTACGACCGGCTCCTGGACCGGCTACTCGAGTACGGAATCGCGCCGTTCGTCGGCCTGCACCATTGGGACCTGCCGCTCGAGCTGATGGAGCTGGGCGGCTGGCTCAGCCGGGACACCGCGGATGCCTTCGCCGACTACGCGGAACTGGCCGCCGGCGCCCTCGGTGACCGGGTCACCGCCTGGACCACGGTCAATGAACCCCTTGGCCAGATGGCTTACGGCTACGCGGTCGGCATTGATGCCCCCGGCCTGACGTTGCTCGGCGGCGCGTTCCAGGCCACCCACCACCAGCTGCTGGCGCACGGCCGGGCGGTCGAGGTGCTGCGATCCGCGACCCGCGGTGCGGTGGGCATCATCAATCACCACACGTGCGTCGATCCGGCTTCACGGCGGGGCCAGGATGTCGCGGCGGCCAGGTTTTACGACGCCTATCACAATCGGCAATTCGCCGACCCGATCCTGCGCGGCGAATATCCGAAAGCCATTCTCGCGATGCCCGGTGCCGCGCCGGAAGTTATCGCCGATTCCGATCTCGAACTGATTTCCGCACCACTGGACTTTTATGGCGTCAGCTATGCGCATCCCACCGTCATTGCCGCCGCGCCGGACAATCGGTCCATTCCGTTTTCCCTCGAGGTGCTCGACGACGTAGCGCTGACCGCCGGTGGCTGGCCCGACCATCCAGCGTCATTGACCAGGGTGCTGACCGAACTCCGAGCACGATATCCGACGCTGCCGCCGGTGTACGTCACCGGAATCGGTGGCGCCTATGACGACGAGCACGTCGACGGTGCCGTCCAACCTGACCGGCACCGGATCGCCTACCTGGACGGGCATCTCGACGCCATCGCATCGGCGATCCAACAGGGCAGCGACATCCGGGGGTACTTCCACTGGTCGCTGTTGGACTCCTGGGAGTGGGCGGAGGGATTCACCCGACGCTTCGGATTGGTCAGGGTCGACCGTGGATCACTCGAACGTCAGCCACGGGCGTCGTTCGCGCACTACCGCGACCGTATCCGACAGGGCATGCCGATCACCGGACCCGGCCCGATCAGGTGATGTGGATATCGACCGAATTGCTGTCCGCGCCGGTGATGGTGGCGGCATCGGTGGGGACGAACCTGGCGATGATCCGGTAGGTGCCGCTCGGCAGCGATCTCGGCAACACGGTCAACGCCAAGCCTCGGGTCACCGGCACCGTCGCCAGCACGTCGCCGTTGCTGAAGAATTGCACCGTGCCGACCGCCTGCTGACCATTGTTCAATGCCACGCCGCTGATCAGGATGGCGGGCAGGAAGGGGTTGTGCCGGTAACTGGTCCTGGTCGCCAAGAGGATGGCTTGGGCCGTTGCCTTTTCCACGGTGATCGTCACCGCTTCGGACGGCTCGACTCCCGGGTACGTAGCGGTGATGCTCAGGGTGCCGGCCGGTGTGGTGGCCGGCAGGGTGAAGGTCGCAGTTCCGTCGATCACCGGTGCCGACCCGAGAACCGTTGCACCGTTGCGGAACTCGACGGAACCCGAGACGGCGGCACCGTCCGATGACGTCACCGCGGCGGCCAACGTCACCGTGTTCGGCGAGCCGTAGATCTGGCTTGCTGACGAGGCGGCGAGGGTGACCGCGACCGTCGTCACCGGTGTGCCCTTGGTCAGGCCCAGCACGACAGGGTCGTGATCGGAGGAGGCGAAGGCGCTCTCGTCGTAGAACAGCGTGCCGTGCTGGTTGTACCGGCTGTATTGCAGCGCAACGGATTCGCCCGAGTTGATGTTCCAGATGTCCGCGCCGGTCGACCGGTCGATCGCGCCGGTGTTGATCAGGATGTGGTCCAAACTCCCGGACAAACCCGAGAAGGAGTACGACGATTTACCGAGGGCGAAATGCTGTTCGGCGTCGGCGTATCCGGCCGCGTACAGCAATCGCAGCGGGTCTTCCATCCCGTACGAGTTGAAGTCACCCACCAGCGCGACCGCTGTCGCCGGCCCCGTGACCGTGGGAATCCAGTCGCGCAACGCGGTGGCCTGCCGGACCCGGGCGCCGTTGGACGCACCCTGCCCGTCACCGGAATCCTGGTCCTCCGGCAGGGTTGTCGCCGCGGACCCCTTGGACTTGAGGTGGTTCATGACGAACAGGAACGGTGCACCGTTGTTTGGGGTGAAGACCTGCGAGATCGGCTCCCTGGCCGTTGCGAACGCCTCCCCCGTCGCGCTTTCCGTACCCAGCGCGTGCGCATCACCAGTCCGTTCCACCTTGGCCGGCCGGTAGATGATCGCGTTGGTGATGACGTCCATCTCCTCGACCGGCGGCAGGTCCGCCGCTGATGGCACGAAGGCCCAGGTAGCGGCTCCGGCGGCCGCGTTCAGGGCATCGACCAAGGTGGCTAGCGCCGCATCCGGGGTCCCGCTCACCACCGCGGAGTTCTCGATCTCGGACAGGCCGACCACGTCAGCGCCCAGCCCGTTGATCGCGGTGACGATCTTGGCCTGTTGCCGCGCCAGACTCGCCGCGTCCCACGCGCCGCGAGGACCGTTGCCAGGGCAGCTGTTCACCGAGATCGGGTGACCCGCGCGATCGTCGAACGAAGTGCAGCCGGCGACGTCGGCCCCCAGCGTGGTGAAGTAGTTCAGCACGTTGAAGGACGCGATCCTGATGTCCGGTTCGCCGTACTCTGCGATGCTCAGCGCGTCGGGCGCGTCGGCGCGGTTGTTCTTGAAGGACACCGGGGCGGCCGTCGGGCCACCAGGTGCGACCTGTGCGGTCGGGCTGAACTTCCAGGCGTTGTTCCGGAAATCGACGATGACGGAGTCGGTGAAGGTCACCGGCTCGCCGACCCGCACGGGTTCGGTCAGCGAGACGTAGGGCGGGGTCTGGCTGGTGTTGGCCGCAGACAGGAAGTTCGTGCTGGCTCCGTCGTCGAGAACGACGCCACGGGCTGCGTTGTCGGCGATGATCGCCTTCGCAGGGTCCGAGTTCGGCTCGGCGACGTCGGTGGGCTGGATCAGCGGCGTACGGCCGACCGCCAGGCCGACCTCACCGTACTGGTTGGTGGCGAACGTGTTCGTCACCGTGAAGTCGCCGAAGGGTTGATACAGCATGGACTCCAGCGATTCTCGCTGCTGGGCCGTGGCCGGCCAGCCGATATCCGCTGCGGTGACGGTGCCGGTTCCGAGGATGGTCACGTCGTCAGATGTTGCCGGGGTGATCTCGGTCAGCCCGGAGAACTCGCTGATCAGCCCCTTGACCTGGACGTCGTCGCCAATGGCGACGGTGTCCACGGTGCCGGTGCCGGACGAGTAGACGAAGATCCCGTCCGATGCCGGGTGGGTCTCCGGGTTGATCGCCCCACCGGTGCCGGCCGTCTGGATGACGAACCCGTTGTACCCGCCGGTCGGGTAGGCAGCAGTGACGATGCCGCGGACGGTGGCGATGTCGTCGACGAAGGGCGAGGCATCACCGGTGCCCTGGACCTCGGCGATCGCCTTCGTCCCGACGTCGTCCGGTCCCGAACCCGCGGCGGCCGTCGGCGTTGGCGAACCGGCGGTGAAGTCGGCGCCGTTGACCGCGGTGTTGCCGTGGGAAGCGTTGCGGGACACGGAATTGACGTTGGACGGTGCGGGCGTCGGTACACCGCCGGCCGAATCGCTTGCGGTGGCCCCGTAGCCGACGAAATCCAGCACCGTGTCGCTGGTCGAACAGCCGGTCGCACAGACCAATGTGGCGGTTGACGTCACGAGCGCGACCTTGCCGGCGGTTGCGCTCATCGCGATGCCGCCATCGACGTCCGGGCTGATCGGCGTGGTGCCGCCGGTTCCAGCGAGCTCACCGATGAGGTAAAAGTCGTTCGCTGCGATGACACCGCTCAACGGGGTGACAGACCAGCTGGACCCACCCGCGCTGGCGTACTGCACGGACCATCCGGTGAGGTCGACCGGTACATCCGTGCCGTTGTACAGCTCGATGAAGTCCCTGGTGAACGTCGCTCCGCTGTTGCCGCCGCCGCCATAGACCTCGTTGATCAACACCCGCGGGGTGCTACCGACGCCGGCCTGAGCAACCCCTGGGGCGACAACGGCAATCCCCGCGACGAGTGCGGCGATGCTGATCGAGGTAACGAACTTCTTGGCAGACAAACCCACGACAGACCCCGCCCAATGTCAACGAACCTGAATATCGATGAAGTTGCTGGCGACTCCGGTGATGTTGGCGGAATCAGTTGGCGTGAAGACCGCTTGCAGGCGGTACGTGCCCTGGCCAAGGGACCGAGGCAGGATGTAGAACGCGAGACCGCGCGAGAGTTGCACCGTGTGCACGACGGTGCCATTGCTGACGAAATCCAGCGTGCCGGCCGGCTGTTGGCCATTGTTCAGAGCCACTCCGGCGATCAAGATCGCCGGCAGGAAGGCGTGCTGCCGGTAGCTGGTCTTGGTGGCCAGCAGGATCGCCTGCGAGGTCGCCTTGTCGACGGTGACCTCGATGGGGTTGGAGATCACCTGGCTCTGTGTGCCAGCGGGCGCCGCGATCACCGAGTAGACGCCTGCCGGGGTGCTGGCCGGCAAGCGCAGGGTGGCGATACCGCCAACCAACGGTGCACTGCCGAGAACCGTGCCCCCGGTGCGGAACTCGATGGATCCCTCGGCCGCGTCACCGGCCGCCGTGGTGGCGACCGCCTTGAGCGTGACGGTGTCCGGAGAGCCATAGATCTGGCCGTTGGCCGAAGCGCTCAGGTCGATCGCGTCCACGGCGTCCGGGTCGGTCACGACAAGCGGCACCGTCACAGTGGTCCCGCTCGGCGTTGCTACCAGGGTCAGGGCATGTGGGCCTGAGATGCCTGCCGGGAGGGTGAAGGACACCTGGGCCGCGCCGTCCGTCACCGCAACCGGCGCGAGGTCCTGGCCGTCCAACCGCACAGCCAGCGAGGTGTTCGCCGGCGAGCCGAGGCTGGTCAGATCCAGCCCGGAGACCGTGAAGGAGACCGGGTCACCGGCGTTGACGGCGGACGGGAGCCCGCTGATCGCTACCGCATGACGTGCGAAATCGGGTGCCTGTGCGGGATTCTCCTGCAGATAGCTGATCCAGGCGTCCCGGTCGATGAGCCCGGAATCGCGGGCATCGGTGCCATCGGTGAAGATACGGAAATTGTCTCCGCCGGTGGTCAGGAACGAAAACGTGCCCACCCGGTAGGCGCCGGCGGGATCGATCGGTTGTCCGTCGACGGTGACCGAGGTGATCCGGGAGCCCTCCGGCAACGCCGGGTCGAAGGTGTACGAGACGTTCTTGGAAAGTCCCAGCTGCAGGTACGGCCGGGTTGGAATGTTGCCGGCGGCATCCCGCTGCCACTGCTGCTCCAACAGTGTCTTGAACTGGGCTCCGGACAGCGTGACGGTCCAGAGATTGTTGACGAATGGCAGCACCGAGTTGGCCTCTGCGTAGGTGATCACCCCGTCGCCGTTCGCCGGCTGGGTGGCGGGATCCGCGCCAGCGTAGAACAACTCGGACCGCAACCCGCCTGGATTGACGACACCGATGGTGGCTCCGCCGCGCTCGGCCGGGGCCAGCGAACTGACCAGCGAGTCCGCGACGAGGTTGCCCAGCGTGGATTCCTTGGATCGGTCGTCCCGGCCAAGATTCGGGTCCGGATGCTGCGGATCGACGGGCGGTGGCCCGATGTACGTGCCGTCCACATAGGACCCACCGCTGTAGGCCGTCGTGATGTCAGCGGTGACACTGCCGACCGGCTGGTTGCCGACCTCGGCCGCGTTGGCCAGAGCAGCGTCGACGATCGACTTGACCTCGGCGACCCGCGGGTAGGTGGCCACCAGGGTCGCGTCATCAGCTGTCGTTCGAACGACGTTGCCGACGGTGTAGCTGGTCACCGCTTTGCTGTCCGGATCGACGGACAACACGATCTGGCCGACGTTGGCTCCGTACGAACCGGTCTGCAGGAGGGGCCTGGACTTGCCGGGATCACCGGGAACCGGTGCATCCCAGGCGTATTCCTTGTGCGTGTGACCGGTGAAGATCGCGCTGACCAACGGCGAGGTCTCGTTGACGATGCTGGCGAACGCACCACCGGCCGCGAGTTCCTCCTCGAATGTCGCGCCATCGGGAGTGCCCTCGCTGGCACCCTCGTGGTACTCGGCGATCAACACGTCGGCCTCACCGTTGGCCGGATCGCCGTCCTGAAGTTGAGTCGCGACCCGGTTGACCGCCGCGACCGGATCGCCGACGTCGATGGTCGTGATGCCGCCGGGTGAGACCAGCGACGGGGTCTCCTGGGTGACCGCGCCGATCACCCCGACGGCAATCCCGCCCATGTCCAGGATCTGGTATTCGGGCAGGACGGGGGTCTGCGTGCCCTTGGCATAGACGTTGGCGCCCAGGTACTTCCAGTCGGCATTGGGATTCAACGGGTCCGCACCGATCACCCGGTTGGTCAGGTCGTCGACACCCTTGTCGAATTCGTGATTGCCCACCGCCGAGGCGTCCAGGTCCAATGCGTTGAGCACGTCGATGGTCGGCTGGTCGTCCGCCACGGCCGAGGCGAACAATGAAGCGCTGATGTTGTCGCCGGCCGACAAGAACGCAACCGGGCCGGGCGCGGCCGCCCGCAGCTGTTCGACGGTGCCGGCGAACTTCACCGTGTTGGCGTCGATGCGGCCGTGGAAATCATTGATGTTGAGGAAGGTCAGATCCACCGCAGGAGCCAGACCATTGGCGGCCGTCGGTGTCACCACCAGGGCTCCCGCCACCAGGGCGGCAACCCCGATCGAGCCGATCAACCTGTTTCGCGAGATGCCCACGTCAAAGTCTCCGTTCACCCGATCCGGCCGCGCCACGACGCTGGCACCGCTGTGGAATCTTTCCCGGAGAGCGGCAGCAACATGTGTGGATCGTGTGAACGTAGGCGAGCTTTGAGTGAACGTCTAGTCACGCTAAGTGGTTTATCCGCCAATGGGCGCCATAGGCGTTTTATCGGTTTTGATAGTCGGAAAGAAATGTCCGCAGTTCCCGGAACAACGCGGGACCCGCTGCCAGACAACCGCTCTCCGCACCGGTGGGGGTCACCACCGCGTAGGACGCACCCGCTTCTCTGGCAATCAGTCCCCCGGCTGCGACGTCCCAGGCCTTGACGCCTTCCTCGAAGTAGCCGTCGACGGCACCGGCGGCAACCGCGCACAGGTCCAGCGCCGCGGAACCGATCCGCCGGATGTCGCGCACCGTGGGCAGCAGCGAGGCGATCAATCCGCCCTGGTTCCGGCGGCGGTCCGCGTCATAGCCGAACCCGGTCGCGATCAGTGCCCGTCGCATCGGAACCGGATCGTTGACCCGCAACGCCCGGCCGTCGACGGCAGCACCGACGCCGCGGATGGCGCGATAGAGACGCCCGTTGGTGGGGTTGAACACGACGCCGACCAGGGCGCCATCGGCGTCCTCGACCGCAACGCTGACCGAGAAGTTGTCCAGCTGATAGAGGTAATTCACCGTCCCATCGAGGGGATCGATCACCCAGCGGAGCCCGGACCCGGACTCGCGAGCGGCTCCTTCCTCGCCGAGCAGTCCGTCGTCCGGGCGCTCACCGGTGATCAGCTCGACCAGGATCCGCTCGGCCGCCCGGTCGGCGTCCGATACCGGGTCGGTGGCCGAGGTCTTGGTGTCCAATCCCTGGATGTGGCCGTACCGCGCCATCAACTCGGCGCCGGCCGCCCGGGCGCCGCGGATGGCCAGGTCCAACAGGGCCTCGGTATCGACAGTCGTTGTCATTCGGACATCCTGCCCTCAGCTTGCGGTGCAGGGCCTCGTCGGCCGGGCCGGCCGCCCAGCGGGTGAAGGTGACCGTCAGCCCGTCCCGCTCCGGCGCACAGCAAAACGGACCGGCGTAGGCGACCGCCGCCGGCTCGATGGGTGCCACCCGCAACAGCCGCCAGGGGTCGTCCCCGCGCCGGATTCGCATCGTCAGGGCGGTGCCGGAGCGGCTGACCCGCACCGTGACCTCGCTGCCGGACCAGTCCGGCACCGGTGCCACCGACCAGTCCGACATGCCATTGGTGACCACCGCGGACGCCTGCAAGTTCGCCGTCGGAGAACTCGACACCTGCCTTCGTCCAACGGGTTTCGTCCGTTCGGACGAAGATTCCGGCCTGATCGAACTGCTGGTCGAAATCGGCCAGGAACGCCACCTCGACGGCCCAGCCGTCGGGCAGATCGCTGAGCAGGGCGTGCGCGCTGTCCCGGACGAATCCGTAGGACGTCGTCCGCCAGGCGTCGGATGCCGTGGGCGGCCCGCATCACCAGCCGACCCTGCGCGATGCCGACGTTGGGCGGCCGATTGAGCCACCAGCCCTGTCGCCAGGGGACCGCTCGCAGGGCGTCCACGAGGCAGCAGCCTGCCACACGGCCGACTCGACGCTCCTTCAGGCACGGCCTACCCTGCCGGTCATGGATCTTCGAATCTTCACCGAACCGCAGCAGGGCGCATCGCACGCCGACCTGCTGGCCGTCGCCCGGGCCACCAGGGACGGCGGGTTCTCCGCCTTCTTCCGATCCGACCACGTGCTGGCGATGGGCGACGGCAGCGGGCTGCCCGGCCCGTCGGAGTCGTTCGTCAATCTGGGTGCGATCGCGACGCAGGTCCCGGACATCCGGCTGGGCACGCTGGTCACCTCGGCGACCTTCCGGCACCCGTCGATGACGGCCATCGCTGCCGCCCAGGTCGACGACATCTCCGGTGGCCGAATGGAACTCGGCCTCGGCTCCGGCTGGTTCGAGGCCGAGCACACGGCCTACGGCCTGGATTTCGGTACCTCCTTCGGCGAGCGGTTCGACCGACTGACCGAGCAGCTGGAGATCATCACCGGGCTCTGGGCAACACCCGTCGGCGAGACTTTCGACCACTCCGGGGAGCACTACACGCTGTCCGGGGCGCCCGGTCTGCCCAAGCCGGTGCAGACCGATGCGAACGGAACCGCCCCGGCTGCCGATCATCATCGGTGGTCACGGTCCACGTCGAACCCCCGCGCTGGCAGCACGTTTCGCCGACGAATTCAACGTGGGCTTCTCCGATCTCGAAGTCAGCACCACCCAGATCGACCGCGTTCGAGCGGCCTGCGAGGCCGCCGACCGGGATCCGGGATCGATGGTGTACTCGGTCGCGCACCCGGTCTGTGTCGGTGCGAACGAGGCCGAATTCGAACGCCGCGCAGCCGCGATCGGCCGCACCCCGGCACAGGCGCGGGAGAGCCCGTTCGCCGGCACGGTCACCGAAGTGACCGACACGATCGCGACGTGGGGCGAGGCCGGCGTCCAGCGCGCCTACCTGCAGGTGCTCGACCTGTCGGACCTGGAGCACATCGCGCTGATCGGCGCGGAGATCCTGCCGGCAGTGCGGGACGCCTGACGCTGCGGGGTTTCAGACCGGGTTGGCCAGGCCCTCGACGACCTGGGCGCCCGGCAGCCGGCCAAGGGCGGCGCCGTCGATGACGATCTTCGACCCGCGGATTCCCGACCCGATGACCACCGGACCGGCGGCCGCCACCGCCGCGTCGACGAAGATCGGCCAGCCCGCCGGCAGCCCGACCGGGGTGATCCCGCCGTACTGCATGCCGGTGACCTCGACCGCGTCCGCCATCGCGGCGAAGGAAACCTTGCGGACGTCCAGCAGCCGCCGCACCACGCCGTTGACGTCCGCGCGGGTGGTCGCCAGCACCACCGCGGCCGCCCACCGCTGCTCCCCGGCCCGCTTACCGGTCACCACAACGCAGTTCGCGGACGCGGCCGGAGCAACGTCGTAGGCGGCGCAGAAGGCGGCGGTGTCGGCCAGCTCCGGGTCGATCGGCGCGACGAAGACCGCATCGGCGCCATCGAAGGCGGCCAGCGCCTGCACCACCGGCGTCGCCAGCAGGTCAGGTCGATCCGCTGCCCGCTCGGTGGTCAGCAGGCCGAGGGTGAGTGCATCCGTCATGGCTCAGACGATGCCATGTGCGAGGGACAATGGGGCCGTGAGCACCGCTGTGAATACCTCTATGGGGTCGACCGTGAGCACCGGTGCCGACGTGCTCCGGATCGGCCAGTACCCGGTCTGGCCGCCGGTCGTGCTGGCGCCGATGGCCGGCATCACGAACAAATCCTTCCGGTCGCTCTGCCGGGAGTTCGGCGCCGGCCTGTACGTCTGCGAGATGATCACCACCAGGGCGCTGGTCGCCGGCGACCCGAAGACCCGGGAAATGATCCGGTTCGGCCCGGCCGAGTCCCCACGGTCCGTCCAGCTGTACGGCGTCGATCCCGTCGTCGTCGGGCAGGCGGTCCGCATCGTGATCGAGCAGGACCTGGCCGATCACATCGACCTCAACTTCGGCTGCCCGGTGCCGAAGGTCACCCGCAAGGGCGGCGGATCCGCGCTGCCGTACAAGCGCAAGCTGTTCGAGTCGATCGTGCGGACCGCCGTGCAGACGGCCGGCGAGGCCAATGTCCCGGTCACCGTGAAGATGCGGATCGGCATCGACCCGGAGCACATCACCTTCACCGACGCCGGCCGGATCGCCGAGGACTGCGGCGTCGCCGCCGTGGCCCTGCACGGCCGGACCGCGATGCAGCACTACTCCGGCACGGCCGACTGGGATGCGATCGGCACCCTCAAGCAACTGGTCACCAGCATCCCGGTGCTCGGCAACGGCGACATCTTCTCCGCGGCCGACGCCCTGCAAGATGATGGCGCACACCGGGTGTGACGGAGTTGTCGTCGGTCGCGGCTGCCAGGGACGGCCGTGGCTGTTCGCCGAACTCGCGGCCGCCTTCGACGGGCGACCCGCACCCACTCCGCCCGACCTGCGTGCCGTCGCCGGCATCCTGCGCCGGCACGCCGAACTGCTCTGCGACGAGATGGGTGCCGACCGCGGCATCCGCGACCTGCGCAAACACATCGCCTGGTACCTGAAGGGGTTCGCCGTCGGATCAGAACCGAGGCGCCTGCTGGGGATGGTGTCCAGCCTCGACGAACTGGACACGCTGCTGGCCGGGCCTTGACCTCGACCAACCGTTCCCGACAGCCGGGGACGGCCCGCGTGGCCGCCAGGGATCCCCGCAGCGCCGCGTCGTGTTGCCGTACGGCTGGCTGGACGATCCGGAGTCGGAGGCGGTGCCGGAGGGGGCGGAGCTGGATGACGGGGGCGGTTGAGCGTCACTGCAGCTCACGGCGGGTCGTCCAGTGGCGCCGGAGAATGCACCGCAGCTGGCGACTCATCGGGCTGATCGCGACGAGTTTGGCCCTGGCGTCGGCCTGCACCGCCGATGTGCCGGATTCCGGTGGCACCCCGCAACCAAGCACCGAGCTGGCCGCCGCGTCGGACGTCCCGGTGGCCGATGCACAGTCGATCCGGGTCACCATGCAGGCATTGAATTCCTCCGCCGCGGGCGGCGTCGCCGAACAACAGGCGACCCTGGCCACCGTCGTCGAGCCCGCGTTGGCCAAGGCACTGGACGACTGCGCTCCGGCGACCACCACCCTGCGTTTCGAGCCGGTCTACCGGGGGCTGCGGCCCGCCCCCGGCTGGACAGGCACCAGCGGCTCGCTGACCGGCACCGTCTACGCACTGCCGACGCTGATCAGGGTGTTCACCGGCGACCGGATCACCGGAACCGACCTGACCACCCTGCATTTCGGCGTTCAAGCGGGTGAGGCGTTCATCACACCCCTCTGTGCAGGCTGAACGCTGCGGCCCGTCCTGCGTCATTCGAGTGGTTTCCGGGTAGAGCTATGCCCACGGCGCCCCGATCGAGCGATGTCATCAGTCGCTCGGCCCACACAGCTGCCTTACGGCAACTGTCCGTACCATCATGAGTCACGTCACTCCGGCGCGACACGCCGAATGGCGCGCCGATTCCGGCGACGTCAGGATCGTAGAAGCAACGAGAACTGAGGAGGTCGCGTGAGCGACGAGCCGCGCGACCCTGCGGGACCCACCGAACCCGAGGCCGGGTCGGCACAGTCGCTCCGTTCGCCGTCGCACCGGGCCCACTCGGGCGGTCACGCGTTGCTCATTGCCGGGCGGATCGCGATCGCGTTGGTCGCTGTCCTGGTCCTCACCGCAACCGGCTGGGAGTGGGCGATCAAGTCCCGCGCCGACTCCGGCATCGCCGCCCGTAGCATCGATGCGATCGTCTCCGACGACACCAACATCGCGACCGCCACCGGAACGGCCGTGCCGCCACCGGGTTCGTACTCGGCGGAGAACATCCTGCTGCTCGGCTCCGACACCAGGGCCGGCGCCGCGAACAGCGCGGCCGGCGGCACGGACGACAGCACCAGCGACGGCGTCGCCAACTCGGACAGCCAGATGATCGCGCACATCAGTGCCGACCGACAGCACGTCACGGTGCTGTCGATCCCCCGCGACACCATGATCGACGCACCGACCTGCAAGACCTGGGACGCGACCACCGGCCAGCTGTCCGACAGCACCTACCCGGTCAGCTCCGGCGATCGCTGGCACATCAACTCCGCGTACTCCGTCGGCGGGCCGCAATGCTCGGTCCGCGCCATCCAGGATCTGACCGGGCTGCGTATCGACCGGGTCATCGGCATCGACTTCGCCGGTTTCCAGAACATGGTCTCCGCCCTCGGCGGCATCACCGTCAACGTCTGCGGCCCGATCGTCGACACGGTGCTCGGCACCGTCGTCGCCCAGGGCGGCGTGCAAACCATCGGCGGCGATCAGGCGCTGAACCTGGTGCGGGCACGTGAAGTTGCCGGCGACACCGATTCGGACCTGGCCCGGATCAGGCGCCAGCAGATCGTGCTCGCGTCGATCCTGCAGCAGGTGACCAGCGCGGGCACCCTGCTCAACCCCGCGAAACTGGACGCATTCCTGCAGGCCTTCGTCGAGAACACCTTCACCGACAACGTGACCATCGACGATCTGGTCGCGCTGGCCCAGTCCTTCGGCACCCTCGACCCCAGCCGGGTCACCTTCTTCACCCTGCCGACCGTGCCCAGCCAGACCTCGGACGGTGCCCTCGATGTCGACGAGGACAAGGCCCCCGCGGTCTTCGACGCGCTGATCAACGATCAGCCGTTGCCCGGCGAACCGGCGGCCACCGAAGCAGCCAACACCCCGGCGACGCCGACCCCGACCAGCGCGGCCGCGAATTCCGCCACCACCGTCGACCCGGGCAGCGTCGATCTGGCCATCGTCAATGTCAGCGGACGCTCCGGAATGGCCACCGAAGCAATGGGGCTGCTCAACGACCTCGGCTTCGCCGTCACCGAAGACGACCTGCTGGCCAACGACGAGCAGACCCAGAGCGACATCACCGTCGAGTACGACCCGACGAACCTCGCTGCTGCGCTGACCGTCGCCGCCGCGATGCCCGGAGCGATCCTGGTGCCGACCGACGGTCTCGGTACCCAGGTGCGGTTGCTGCTCGGCGAGTCCTACGACGGCACCGTGCAGGCTGTCTCCGCCGGCGTCGTCGTCACCGGGACCGTGGCAGAGGGCACCACCGGATCGGTCGCGCCTGACTCGTCTGCGCCCACCCTGTCGGCCGGCGACATCCCGGCGATCAACGCCGGCGATCAGCTCTGCGCCTGACGCTGACGGCATCGAAGGTCTGCCCGACGTTCACCCTGCGTTCATCGGGTTCGGCTCGGGGGGTTGCCGGGTAGTCCTATTGTTGAGTCATGCGACAGGCCTACCAAATGCGACTCGCCGACCTCGGCGAGCACGGATCGTTGATGTGTCAGGTCGCCAGCGATGCCCTGCGTGATGCAACGCAAGCACTGCTCGACGCCGACCTCATTCGCGCGGAGCAGGTGATTGCCTCCGACGTCCAGCTGGACGAAATGCGGGCGAATGCCGAGAATGTCGCGCTGGAATTGCTTGCCCTCGAGGCTCCGGTTGCCACCGATCTGCGAGTCGTTGTCTCCGCGATCTGGATCGTCGCCGACATGCAGCGCATGGGTGCCCTCGCGATCCACGTCGCCAAGGCGGCCAGGCGCCGGCATCCCGCTCATGTGATCCCCGCGGAGATCCGGCCGATCATCGAGCGGATGGGCCGGGTCGGCGTTCATCTGGCCGACCAGGCGGGCGTCGTGCTCCGGGAACGGGACCTCGACCTGGCCCGGCAACTCGAGGTCGAGGACGACCTGATGGACGATCTGCAGCGCGAACTGTTCGCGGCACTCCTGGCGCCGAACTGGCGGCACGGCGTCGCACCGGCGGTGGACATCGCATTGCTCGCCAGGTTCTACGAACGGTTTGCCGACCACGCCGTCGCGGTGGCCCGTCGGGTCGTGTTCCTGGTGACCGGAGAGAACGTCGGCGGCGACACCACACCGGCACTCGTCCCACCGGACCGCTGACCGAACTCCGGCATTGCGACCGGGATGGTTACCTACGCTCCCGCTGTCTGCCCCAAATGCGGTGCGATCTTCCGCAGTGATGTGGCCATTGCCGAACCGCCATGGATCAACCCAACGTTCAGGGCCATCGGCGGTACCTGTGGGCGCTGCGGCGGTCGCGGCGAACTCCCGGACTGGGTGTTTCGATTCAACGCCGTGGCCGCCGACTGCCGACTTGATGCCTCGGACAATCAGCGGCGCACCCTGGTGGCCGGCCTCACCCTTCATCTCCGTCGGCATCGCACTGCGAAGAGGACGACGGAGTTCGTCCGCGGCTTCTCTGGCCCGTGGCGCACCCTCCCACCGCAATTCCGCGGGATGTCGAATCTGCAGCGGCGGGCGCAGTTGACCTTTCTGCTGTGGATATTGGACGAGAACTGACCACATTCGCGGGCCGCTGATCAATCAATCCGATCGGTTGCCCGGGGTTCACTTTGCGTTCACTCCAACGGGTTATCTTTTTCGCTGCGACGCCGTCGCCGCAACGGATCCCGGGCGTCCTGCCCCGGCCGTACTGCCTGTCCTGCAACGGAAAGCGGCCATTTAAGATGTCGACAACCCTGTTCCTGGTATCGCTGGTGATCATCACCGCGTTGTTCTTCGACTTCACCAACGGCTTCCACGACAGTGCGAACGCGATGGCCACGTCGGTGGCCACGGGGGCGTTGAAACCCAAGGTCGCCGTGCTGATTGCCGCGGTGCTGAACGTGGCCGGTGCGTTCCTGTCCACCGAGGTCGCGAAGACGATCTCGGGAGGGATCGTGAACGACGCGCTGGTGACACCGACGATGATCTTCGCCGGCCTGGTCGGGGCGATTTTGTGGAACCTGATGACGTGGCTGCTCGGCCTGCCGTCCAGCTCTTCACACGCCCTGTTCGGCGGGCTGATCGGCGCGGTGCTGATCGGCGCCGGGGCGTCCGGGGTGAACTTCTCCGTGGTGGTCAGCAAGATCCTGCTACCGGCCGTTGTCGCACCGGTGGTCGCGGCCCTGGCGGCCGGGGCGGCCACGTTCTTCCTGTATGTGATGATCAAACGGGCGGACAAGGAACCCCAGGCGGGCTGGTTCCGGCACGCCCAATCGGTGTCCGCCTCGATGGTCGCGTTGGCCCACGGCACCTCCGACGGACAGAAGACGATGGGCGTCATCACCCTGGTGCTGATCACCGCCGGGTACCAGGAATCGGGTACCGGGCCGCAGTTCTGGGTCATCGCCAGCGCGGGGTTGGCGATCGGCCTCGGCACCTACTCCGGTGGCTGGCGAATCATGCGAACCATGGGCAAGGGCATCGTCGACGTCCACGCACCGCAGGGCTTCGCCGCCGAGACGACCTCCGCGGCAGCGATTCTCGCGTCGTCGCACATGGGCTTCGGGCTGTCCACCACCCAGGTGTGCTCCGGGTCCATCATCGGCTCCGGCGTCGGGAAGAAACTGGCCCACGTGCGGTGGTCCACCGCGAGGAAGATCGTGTACGGCTGGCTACTGACCCTGCCCGCCGCCGCGCTGGTCGGCGGAATCGCTGCCGCCGTCGCGCTCACCGGCACCATCGGGTTGATCATCGTGTTCGCCGCGCTGATCGCCGGCGCCCTGGTCATCTACGTGATCTCCAAGCGCGCCCCGGTGGACAGCGAGAACGTGAACGACTCCCCCGACGTCACCATCAACCCGGAAAAGGTCACCGCGTCCGTCTGATGCGGCCACAAATTCTCTCCCCTTCAGCGTGAAAGGTGTTGACCACTCATGAATATCGATTGGGCCTCGCTGGTCCTGGTAGCGATCACCACCGTGGTCGCCGCGATCGCGATCGTTGGAGTCTTCTCCCTCGGCGTCGCCGCCCTGACCTCCGGCGGTGAACACGAGTCCGGCGGCGCCCTTGTGCAGGATCCGCCCAGCGGCATTGCGAAGATCGCCGGTTACGCCTGCGTCGGGATCTCCGGCCTGCTGGTGCTGTACGGGCTGTACCTGATCATCCCGCAGTTCCACTGAAGGAAACCGGGCACCGCGTGGGTGCATTGGGGCTCCTTTGGTAATTCCCGCTAGGAACCGACAATCTCGCCCTCGAACGCAGCTCAGCGTAGGCGGGGATGGTCCAGACTTCGAGCGGCGATGGTGAGCAGATCCCACCGCACCGACGCGGTTGGCGCATCTGCGATCAGCCGACGGAGTTGCCGGACTCGGTGTGCGCGCTGAACATGTCGACGAAAGGCGTTGATCATGTTGCACTCTCATTCATCAGGCCGTCGCCCTGTTCATCCTGCGCGGTCCGGGTCATTTGCTGTGCCGCATTTGCCAGACAGGATCTACCCGCCATCGAACCAGCCGATCATGAACATCGGATGGACGGTGCAGCGACACCCGATGAACGACAAATGACGGAGTGCCGAGGCGCATCGTCGGGTCGATATCGAGATTAGAAAGCTGAACGGTTCCCAGCGGGGAGTCGGCTTCACCGATTGGGTCGTTGCTCATCCGGTCGTGGTGTGGCGTTCATCCGGGATTCACCCGAAAATGGTCGGCTTCACCCGCGCGTGCAATCGGCCGAATGAAGGGTGAAACGAAGATGAGAAAAACGCGGGTGTTGGTCGTCGGTGTTGTGGTGGTGGCAGCCTTGCTGTCCTCGACAGCTGCGATCGCGTCCAGGGCGCATGACGACCGCACCAATCAGGTGCGTCGGGCCATCGATGGCGGGACGGCGAAGAACGTGATCATGTTTCTCGGTGACGGGATGGGCGATTCGGAGATCACCATCGCGCGCAACTACGCCGTCGGTGCAGCCGGCCGGCTCAATCTGGACACCCTGCCGCTGACCGGTGCTTACACCACCTACGCAGTGCAGAAAGGCACGCTGACCACTCCCGACTACGTCACCGACTCAGCGGCCTCCGGGACCGGCTGGGCCACCGGGCACAAGACGTACAACAACGCAGTGTCGGTCGACCCGGTGACGTTGAAACCGCTTCCCACATTGTTGGAGAACGCGCAGGCCGCGGGATACCGGACCGGGAACGTCACCACCGCCGAACTCACCGACGCCACCCCGGCTGTGCTCGACTCCCACATCTCGCTCCGCGGATGCCAGGGTCCCGCCGACATGGCGACCTGTCCCACCGAAACCAAACTGGCCGGTGGACTCGGATCCATCGCCGAGCAAACCGTCGACCACAACGTCGACGTCCTGCTCGGCGGCGGTAAGGCCCGCTTCGACCAGGTCAACACCGGTGGCCCCTACGTCGGCAAATCGGTCGCCGAACAGGCCGCCGCGCAGGGGTACAGCGTGATCACCGACCAGGCCGGTCTGGCCGCCGCCCAACCAGGACGCAAACTGCTCGGTCTCTTCTCGAGCGGGAACATGGACCTGGAATGGACCGGCCCACTCGCCACGCCGTACCCGGGACCCGCTGCCACCACGTGCACCCCGTCGAACCCGGCCCGGCCGGCAACCCAGCCACACCTGGCCGACATGACTGCCAAGGCCATCGAGTTGCTGTCCACCAAGACCCGCAACGACAAGCGGAAGGGCTTCTACCTCCAGGTCGAGGGCGCGTCGATCGACAAGCAGGACCACGCCGCCAACCCCTGCGGACAGATCGGGGAGACCGTCGAGTTCGACCGGGCGATCAAGGTCGCCCTGGAATGGGTCAAGAAGAACCCGGACACACTCATCATCGTGACCGGCGATCATGGACACACCAGCCAGATCATTGAAGCGCAAACCGATGCCGACCATAGCCCCGGTTCGATCGCCACCCTGATCACCGCAGACGGCCAACCGATGGTGATCAATTACGCCACCAACCTGCCTGGCCGCTCCATGAGCCACACGGGCACCGAAATCCGGGTGGCCGCTCAGGGACCGCAAGCGGCCAACGTCGTTGGCGTCACCGACCAGACGGACCTCAACCACACCATCGCCAGGGCACTCGACCTCGAATAGGACGCACGGTCGGCTCCCCTCGGCGAGAGTTCACCGAGGGGACACCCCGGCCGACGACCGGCTGGCTGCGGGGAACGGGGTTCGCCCCGCACCAGCGACTGGCGCTGAGGGGCAGAGTTGTTCCAGCTAGCGATACACATTCTGCGTGAATGACCGAATAGTTGGCTTTGGGCACCCGGCAGTGGCAGCATCGCTTGATGCTGTCGCATGAAGACGAAACCCGGGCGGTCACCGAAGTCGCTGAGCGACTCACGGCATCGTTTCCTGCCGTACCGGCTGACGTGGTGCACGCCACGGTACGAACCTCGTACGAGCGCTTCACGGAGAGCCGCATCCGTGATTTCGTGCCGGTCCTGGTGGAGCGAATGGCCAAGTCTCAGCTGGCAAATCCAGCCGGAAGCTGACCGGGTTCCCGGTTGGATTGGTTCTCGGCAGGGTTCACCATCCCGGCTCTAGAACCCTCTTAACGGGCTGGTGAGGTGTTGGCCTCCTGGGTGAGGCGGGCGGCCAACAACTCCCCCCACTGACGTGCGGCGTCCTGCTGACCGACCACGAGCTTGGTTTCCTTGGTGACCAGAAAGCTCATGGGTTCGGCGATCTCACGAAACCCGTGCCGACGAAGTTGCTTGCTGATGCCCTTGGACGCCCGACCGGTCAGCAACGCAGATGCATCAACACGAGTGTCGAATGCCGCTCCGAAGGCGGTGCCCGGCGGGAGCGCGTCGAACCACTCACGCAGGCCCGGGCCCACTGCGTCGGCGTCGAGAACGAGGGAACTGCCGGGTTGATGCGCAGCGTCTGCAGCCTGCGCGCGGGTCGCTGATCGGCTCATCCCATGAGCGTGAGTCGGTCCGCCGACGACGATCAGGTCCAGTGGATCGACGAGCACCTTGTTGACCTTTCCCACCGACACCAGGGTGACGTCGTGCTCGGCGCCCAGTCCCTCGCCGATTGCATCCGCGATCAGATGCGTGTTTCCGTAGCTCGATTCATAAACAACCAGGACATTCATGAATTCTTCCTCCACTTTGCGTTGGTACGTCAAGGCTTTCGCGATTCCATTGCTGGGGACGGTGCGGAGTCAGGGGCAATCAGGGTCGAAGTTGCCCACTATCGCTGCACGGGAACGACTTTCGCCGTCGTTTAGGCGTTCCTCCATGGCGGCGGCCGCCCTGAGCAGGTCTCGCCGGGTGATCACCCCGACCACCCCGTAGCCGTCAACGATCGGTAGGCAGCGGATCCGCTCGTCCACCATGATGCGAGCGGCATCGGAGATGTCAGCGCCTGCGGTGAGGGATTCCACTGGCGAGGTCATGACGTCCGCAACGGTGCGGGGCCGATTTCCGGATCTTGTGCCGGCGACGCGAGTGCGGCGGGGATCGCCGGCAATACGGTCCCGCAGGAGGTCGGCCTCGGTGATGATGCCGACCAACCGCCCGTCATCTGCGTCGAGGACGGGAAGGGCGGTGAAGCCGTTGTCGATCAACAAATGGGTCGCATCGATCACCGACGTAGTCATCAGCGTGCTGATCACCGGCCGGGTCATGACATCACGCGCGAGCATGATGACCTCCTTGTTGCCTCGACAAATATTGCGGTCTACGCCGTCGGTATTCACTGTTCCGTCACCGACCGGCGGTGGGACAGAGGCGAAAGGCCCGTTCTGCTGATCCGATCGGGACTTGGGCCGGTTGTGTGACAGCGGCCCGTGAATATCCCGCATTGTTCATCGGCAGGCCACCCAATGAGCGGCCCATCCGTCGCATGCTCGGTGATGGCATCAAGTCGAGCCGATGGAGGCAGCGTGCAGGTTTCAGCCACCGAGGTGATCGTTGCGGGGATCGACGGATCGCAAGCCTCGCTCGTGGCAGCCGAATGGGCGGCAATGGACGCGAAAAGACGCGGCGCAAGCCTGCGACTGGTACATGCTGTAGTTCCCGCACCGAACGATGGGTACCTGGTGCCGCTGCTGGTCGCGCCACAGGCCACGGAGCAGCAACGGTCGACGGCGGATGCGATGCTGCGGATAAACTCCGACCTGCTGGCGGAGAAGTTTCCCGGGCTACCCATCGAGACCGCCCAGCATGACGGGGCACCGGTGAAGGTCCTGCTGGACCAGTCCCGCAGCGGGATCACTGCGACCGTGGTCGGCGCCGACGGGGCCGGCCGAATGGCCGGCGCGTTCTTCGGGTCCGTTGCCGGACGTCTTGCGGCCCATGGGCATGGTTGCATCGTCATCGCTCGTCCCGAACCGATTGCGCCCGCAGCCCGCCCGGGGGTGATCGCCGTCGGCGTCGACGGATCCGCGCATTCTCAGGCCGCCATCGGTTTTGCCTACGAAGAAGCAGCACTGCGCGGCGCGACACTTCTCGCAATCCACACCTGGAACGACAAGCCGCTCCATCACGCGTTGGGGAGCTACCCGCTGGACATCAACTCCACCAGTATCGACGACCAGGAGCACCGATTACTGGAAACCGAACTCGCGGGATGGGAACAGAAATACCCGGACGTCCCCGTTCGGATGCGCGTGCTGCGGGGACGTGCAGCGCCCAGCCTGCTGCGCTACTCCTCACCCACCGGCAGTCAACCGACCCAGCTCATCGTCGTCGGTAGTCGGGGTCGCGGTGGATTCACCGGGCTGCTGCTCGGATCCACCAGCCAGGCGGTCATGACCCACGCCGGCTGCTCCGTCGCCATCGTGCACAGCCGATAGGCTTGGCCGATAAGACCTGTACCGTAACGCCTTCCATCAGAGCCAGTGCCGGCGTTTGAAGATCAGGTACAGCACGAATCCCATGGCCAACATGAGAAAGACGGCCATCGGGTAGCCAAGGGACCAGCCGAGTTCGGGCATGTTGTCGAAGTTCATCCCGTAAATGGTGCCGACCAAAGTCGGTGCGAACAGAATGGCTGCCCAGGACGAGATCTTCTTGACCTCCTCATTCTGCGCCAGGCTGGCCTCAGTCATGGTCCGGATTTCCTCGTTCTGCCGCTCAGCCACCAGGGTGGCGTTGACGGTCAGTGCGTTCTGCAGCAACTGGCGGAACGCATCTCCCCGTTCCACGAGACGTTCGACGTGATCGGCGACATCGCCCAGGCTCCGGCGCAACTCCACATCGACGTCGTATTTGTCGAAGCCGCGCTCCAGGTCGTGCAGGATGCCGCGCAGCGAATGCGTGGCCCGCTGGAATTCGATGACCTCACCGGATAGCTCGTAGATCCGTCGGGACACCTTCGGGTCACCTTCGAAAAGTTGATCCTCGATCTCATCGATGTCGTTCTCCAGGCCGGCGACGACCGGTGCGTATTCGTCCACCAGCTGGTCCAGGATCGCGTACAGCACCGCCTCCGGTCCCAGACACAACAGGTCAGGATGATTCTCCAACCGACGCCGGACCCTGACGAGGTCCGGGGATTCGGCGTGCCGGACGGTGATCACGAAATTCGCACCGACGAAAACGTGCAGCTCACCGAACTCCACCTCCTCGACGTCATCGAGGTACCGGGCCGGCAGCAGAACGACAAAGAGCGTGTCGCCGTACCGTTCCATCTTCGGCCGCTGGTGCGCCGCGATGGCATCCTCCACAGGGAGCTCGTGCAACCCGAATTCCGCTGCAACAGAACGAATCTCGGCCTCATCAGGGCGATAGAGCCCGATCCACGCCATGCCCTGCCGTTCCCGCAGCGCTTCGAACGTCTCCTCCAGGCTTGCTGGGTCCGCGGTCCGTTTCCCCTGCACGTACACCGCGTTGTCGATCAGAGCCACGCCACACTCCAGATCCTTGATGCACGGGCCGGGTGGCCACCACCCGCACCGTAGCCTGCCCTGGTCGTGCGACCGTCCTCGATGTCGAACACCCAGGCGCGGATCGACATACGGCGTGGGCCGGCCGCACGACGTTCCAAGGTCGACTCGACCAGGAGCAGGACGCCGAGGTCATCACGGTCTACGGCGCGACCCCACTGCGCCCCATGCGTTCACTTGGCGGTGGTCCGGTTCTGAGTACTTCTGCCAGCGAGTCCAGTGCGGCCGGGACGAGCGTGAAGTACGCCCAGACGCCTCGCTTGTCGCGAGTCAGCAATCCGGCGTCGACAAGGACCTTCAGGTGGTGGGACACCGTAGGTTGGGAAAGTCCGAGAGGATCAGTGAGGTCGCAAACGCAGGCCTCGCCACCCTCGTGGGCGGCGATCATCGACAGCAACCGTAGTCGCGCCGGGTCCGCGATCGCCTTCAATGTTCGGGCGAGATCCGTTGCTGCAGCAGCGCTCAGTGGCTCCTGGGTCAACGGGGCACAGCAGGCGACGTCGATGAGCGGCAGCATCGCGGAGCGGGTCACGAGACCAGTATGCCCAGAGTATTGACAGACGTCGATGTCCGGTTCATTCCATCATCGTCAGTCATCAGTTGCGCGTCCGGATGATCAGATGTCGCCGAGAGCCGTCGGGCCCTTCTGGCGCAGCTGTTCTATTGCCGATCGCTCGACGAAAACCGGCACGAAGTCGCGGATCGGGTTTCCGGCAAAACCCTCATGAATCTTGTCGACGACTGTGCGCACTCGCTCTTCCGACAAGTCCGGGAACCTCTGCAGGAGACGCTCGACGACCTCGTCCAACTCCCTGATCTCATGGGCAGCAGTGGCGTCAAGGTCTTCCATAGCGTCATTATCGCAGGTCGGCGGGCCATCGCGGACTTACTGGCCGCTCCTTCCCAGCGCGGGGGTCGACCGCAAGTAGTGGGATCAGCCGAATCGTTCGGACCTGGCGATCCAGATGGTTGAGCGGGTACGGGTCGCGACTGATCGCTACGCTCGACTCTTCGGTCCACCTGGAGGCGTCATGCTCGAGTCCGCGGCTCTGATCGGGTTCGTTGGTGTTTCCAACCTCGACCGCGCCCGGTATTTCTACGGCGATCAGCTCGGATTACAACTGCGGGATGAAACTCCGTTCGCGCTCGTCGCTGAGGCCAACGGCACAATGCTCCGGATCACCGCCGTGGACGAAGTTGCGCCGGTGGCTTACACAATTCTCGGTTGGCGGGTCTTGGATATCGCCGCGACGATTGATTACCTTGTCGCCCGTGGAGTGACCTTTACTCGGTACGAAGCCATGAATCAGGATCAACGCGGTGTGTGGACGGCCCCCAGCGGCAGCCGTATTGCGTGGTTCCCGGATCCAGATGGCAACGTTCTTTCCCTCACCGAGTTCACCGCTTCTGACTGATTCTGACTGCAACGGGCAACATGCTGCGCGGCACGGCCAGCACCGTCACCGCGGCTTGATCGCTTCCGCGATCCGGTCCGCCACCGCCATCCGCTTTCCAAGCGGGCCGACGGTTTGATCTGCATAGGTCGGCGCGTCGGACACGGCTCCCTCCTCGAACCCGAAATCCGCCATCAGCGACGCGAACCCTCGAATCTTCGGCACAAACTTGGCTCCGGAGTGATGCGCGACGGGTGCCGCGATCCGCGGATCCCAATCCGTGGTCGGCAAGTAGCTCGGCCGCGCGACTGGCCACCCCCTGAGTGTGCAACCAACGCTCCGGGGATTGCTTCCTCAGCAGTGTCCTGGCCAGTTCCCGGGCATCCCGCTGCTGCGTCTCAGCTGTGCGTTTGGCCATCAGCTGCTTTGGCCATGCGCTCGACGAGGACTGGAACAAAGTCCCGGATGGGTTTGCCATCGAACTGTTCTGGTTTCATCTTCGACTGACAACATAACGAGGATGCTGCCAGTTCGAGACGAAGATGCCAACAGCCTGAAAACCCATTAACCGCGAATTATCACAACCTCGAGATTGGTTGCCGCAGAGGACTATCGGCCCCGATTCTGGTGCCACCTAGCACAAATGGCGCTGATATTCGAAGAAGGGCTGTCGGCGTTCATCCCCTGTTGGTCTAGTGTTCGCCTTCCGTTTCGACCATGGCCATCCGCAACCGACCCCGGATCGCCGGCAAACGTCCTTGCCAACGTATTGACACACGTCGATGTCTACATCACCATAGGTGGACATTGATGTTCATCTATGCGAAGGGGTTGGCAATGACCAGTTCGGACCAGGACATCCGGGATCACGTCCGGGAACGGTATGCCGCGGCAGCGTTGTCGGTTGCCTCCGGGTCGGGAGCGAGCTGCTGCGGGCCATCGGACGGGCCGCAGACCAGCTGTTGTGGGCCTTCGGGTGCACTGTCGGCGATCAGCGATACCGAGGAGGCCGACATCTTCGGGGCCGCACTCTATACACCGGGCGAGACCGACGGGCTGCCCGAGGAAGCGGTGCTGGCATCCTTGGGCTGCGGGAACCCCCTCGCCGTCGCCGAGCTCCGCGAAGGCGAACGAGTCCTGGACCTCGGCTCCGGCGGCGGAATCGACGTGCTGCTCTCCGCCCGTAGGGTCGGTCCGACCGGGTTCGCCTATGGCCTGGACATGACCGACGAGATGCTCACCCTGGCCAGGGCCAACGCGGCCAAGGCCGGCGCCGGCAACGTCGAGTTCGTGAAAGGCCAGATCGAGGACATCCCCCTACCGGCCGGGTCGATCGATGTGGTGATCTCCAACTGCGTGATCAACCTATCCACCAACAAGCCCGCGGTGATCGCCGAAATGTTCCGGGTGCTGACAGCCGGTGGGCGGCTCGGGATCTCCGACGTCGTGGCCGAGGACCACCTGTCCCCAGCGGAGCGGGCCGAACGCGGCTCCTACGTCGGCTGCATCGCCGGCGCACTCTCCAGGTCCGAGTACCTGGACGGACTGACAGCGGCCGGGTTCATCAACCCGGAGGTGGTGTTCACCCACGAAGCCGCGCCGGGTATGCACGGCGCCATCGTCCGTGCGATCAAACCAGCCGCCGCCACTCTCAGTTGATCGCGGCCGTCCGCAAGGCGAATGATTCGTCCAGGCTCAGCGTGTTCCAGTCCGGGCGCTTTGGATTGGCAGTCGGTCGCGCTCATTGGATTCCCTGCATCCTCCTGACCGGGCCTGGAAGTTCTCAGGACGGTTCGGTGCCGGCCGGCGATGCGGTGACCGTATCGGCGAGCCGCTCGACCCGGCGGGCTATGTCGGCGTAAGCGGTCTCGAAGGCCTCGTCGGTGTCGACCCGGACCGGGTCCGGGACCGACCAGTGCAACCGGTCCTGGCCGGGGCCAAGTTCCTCATGGACGTTGTCGCAGACCGCCACGACCAGGTCACCGTCCCGCACGACCCCTTCAATTCCAACGGGTTTCGCCCGACCCAGCCGTAGCCCGTGCCGGCGGGCGGTCGTTGTGACCCTCGGGTGCACCCGCACCGCTGGATGGGTGCCGGCCGACGCGGCAGGGACCGGGCTGATGGCGTTCCACCTCGCAGCCGCCAGCTGCGAACGCGCCGAGTTCGCGGTGCACACGAACAACACCCTCGGCACCGAACCAATCCGCGACAACCCAGCGTTGAGCCCGGTCCGCGCTGCGGCCCACACGATCGGGTCGTCCAGCCGCAACTGCACATAGGAGCGCCGACGGTCTCCCTCCGATCGCACCCGGCGGATCACCCCGGCATCTTCCAGCACCTTGAGGTGATGCGCGAGAAGGTTGCTGGCCACCCCGACCGCTTCCACCAGCTCACCCGGTGAGGCGTCGCCCGGGCCGAGCCGGTCCACGATCGCCAGACGCACCGGTTCCCCCAACGCCGCATAGACAGCCGCACGACGCTCGACAGTCACCATCCACTTGCCTCCACTGTTATTGAGTCAAGTATGGTTGAGATATGTGTGACGTCAACTTCGCCACGGTCACTCTGCCGCGGCGGTTGCCCGCCGGTGCCACCGGCATCGCAGGTGGCCACGTCGTCCCCTCCATCGCCTTGGCCCTCCCATCCATCGTCCTAGCGATCCAGGAGACCTGATGACCACCAAGCCAGCTGTGCTGTTCGTCTGCGTCCACAACGCCGGCCGCTCCCAAATGGCCGCCGGCTACCTCACCGAACTCGCCAACGGACGGATCGAGGTCCGGTCCGCCGGATCCATGCCAGGTGATCAGGTCAACCCCGTTGCGATCCAGGCCATGGCCGAAGAAGGCATCGACATCGCCAACCAGATCCCGAAGATCCTGACAACCGAATCGGTCCAGGCCTCCGACGTGGTCATCACCATGGGCTGCGGCGACGCCTGCCCGATCTTCCCCGGGAAGCGTTACGAGGACTGGGAACTGGAAGACCCAGCCGGTCAAGGCATCGACACCGTCCGTCGGGTCCGCGACGATATTCGCGGCCGAGTGGAGACACTCATCGGCGAACTCCTCCCCTGAGCGCACCCGACCAAACTAAAGCCTGTTCAGCTGCACCTGAATCGAGGAGGTGGCGAACCGGCGAAACTCGCCGCTGTCGCGATGCCGCCAGGCAAGGACAGCTTGCGCCAATCCGAGCTCCGCAGCCTGCTCAGCGGCGGTGAAACTCTGTGGCCCGCTGGCAAATTCATGGGCCAGCGTACGGGCCATGGGCAGATAGAACCGGAAGACAGCGTCTTCCAGATCGGCCAGGTTCCGGACTGAGTGCCCGGTCCTTGCCTCGAACAGCGCGTCCCAGAGCTTTCCGACCTGAATGGACTCGGGGGATCGCTGAGACGCTGCGAGCGACGGCGATGGCGATCGCACCAGACTCAGGCGTGCCCGACCATGCTCATCAATCAGCGACATCTCAGGTTTCCTCCGGGATCACGTTCCGCGAGAGGTGATCTCGCGCCGGCCGGCGCGGCGCGCGCGGCGGTTGGTGTGCCCAAAGCCTAGGAGACCGACATGAACGTTTGGCAAGATCGCGGTGACGCGCCGGTGGATCATTGCGGCCACACAGCGCAGAGAGTGACGAAAAGGAGATCAGCCGAAGCGGCCAGAGATGTAGTCCTCAGTGGCCTTTTCCGTCGGGTTGGAGAAGATCTTGGCGGTGTCGTCATACTCAACCAGCTTGCCCGGCTGTCCGACTCCCGCGAGGTTGAAAAACGCGGTCCGGTCGGATACCCGAGCGGCCTGCTGCATGTTGTGGGTGACGATGACGATCGTGTAGCTGCTCTTGAGTTCGCTGATCAGGTCCTCGATCGCCAAGGTGGAGATCGGGTCGAGCGCGGAGCAGGGCTCGTCCATCAACAGGACCGAAGGCTCGACGGCGATGGCCCTGGCGATGCACAGCCGCTGCTGCTGACCACCAGACAGACCCGCGCCCGGCCGGGCCAGCCGCTGTTTGACCTCCTCCCAAAGATTGGCACCGCGGAGCGACCGCTCCACGATGTCGTCCAATTCGCCCTTCGACTTCCGGGTGCCGGCGATCTTGTACCCAGCGACGACGTTGTCGTAAATCGACATGGTCGGAAACGGGTTCGCCTTCTGAAACACCATGCCGACAGTGCGGCGGACGTTGACCGGATCGACATCCGGCCCGTAGAGGTCTTCCCCGTCGAGCATCACCGACCCGCTGACCCGGCCACCGGGGATCACCTCGTGCATCCGGTTCAGGATGCGCAGGAAGGTCGACTTACCGCATCCGGACGGGCCGATGAAGGCGGTGACGGACAGCGGCGCGATATTGATCGATGCGCCCTCGACTGCCAGGAAGTCGCTGTAATAGACGTTGACGTCCTCGACGTCGATCCGCTTTGCCATATCAGTTCTGCACTTTCGGTAGGTATTTCATCGGTACGTCTAGCGGGTGGTGTGGCTATCGCGCCTTGGGCTGGAACAACTTGGCCAGCAAGCGTGCGCCGACATTCAGAATGAGCACCAGCAGCACCAACGTCAGCGCAGCACCCCAGGCCCGCGCCTCGGTGATGTCGTTCGATGTCGTCCCGGACCGTTTGCCGAGCTGATCCCAGACCATCATCGGCAGGGTCGCCATGTCACCGGCGAACGGATTGAAATTGATCCGCGCGGTGTATCCGACCAGCAGGATCAGCGGGGCCGTCTCCCCTGCTACCCGGGCCACGGCGAGAAGTGACGCGGTGATCAGGCCGGACATGGCCGTCGGGAGAACGACTTTGAGAATTGTTCGCCATTTGGGGACACCCAGCGCGTAGGACGCCTCACGCAGATCACGGGGTACTAGTTTGAGCATCTCCTCCGAGGCCCGCACGGAGACCGGGACCATCAGGATCGCCAGCGCTATCGCACCGGCCGCACCAAAGGGCCGCATCCCGAACCCGAGCAGCAGGAAGGTGTAGACGAAGAGGCCGGCAACGATCGACGGCACACCGGTCATCACGTCGACGAAGAAGGTCACGGTCCGGGCGAATTTTCCACGGCCGTACTCGACGAGGTAAATCGCGGTGAAGATGCCGATCGGCAACGCGATGACGGTGGCAATGCCGACGATGATCAACGTGCCGACCAGCGCCGCATAGACTCCGCCGCCTTCTTGGCGACTGGTGACACCGTTCATGGACTTCAGGAAGTAGTCCGGACTGAACAGGGGCAGGCCCTTGACCGCAATATAGCTCAGGATGAGGACCAGCGGAACGATGGCGCAGATGAACGACGTGTAGATCAGCGTCGTGGCAAAGCGATCCTTGGCTCTTCGGCGACCCTCGACGGAGAACGACCAGCTCGTCAGAATGCCGACGAAGATCACCGCACCGCTGAAGAATGCGGTGTACCAACCGGTCCAGCCGAGCAGCAGCTTCAGCAGAACGGCAGCCGCCGCTCCACCGGCGGCCGCGCCGTAGGGGGCCCATCGGGGCAGCCGGGCTCCGACGAGGGCGGATGTCTGGCCCTTTGCCGGGGAATTGCCGGGGGTGACCTTCGCGGGGGCGGATGGTGCTGGGCGGCTCATGCCGTGAAGTCCTTCCGGCGGGCGATGACGATTCGGGCGATCGAGTTGACCAGCAGGGTGATCACGAAGAGGAAGAGCCCGGCTGCGATGAGGGCGGCGATGGCGACCGGGTTGCCGCCGGATTCGCCGAATTTCAGCGCGATGGTCGATGCGAACGTGTCACCGCCCTGCTCCGTGATGTGCCAATTGATGACGAATCCGGAATTGAGGACCAGTGCGACGGCGATGGTCTCGCCCAATGCACGGCCGAGGCCGAGCATCGCCGCCGAGATGATCCCCGCGCGGCCGAAGGGTAGAACAGCGGTCCGGATCATCTCCCACTTTGTCGCACCGAGCGCCCAAGCTGCGTCGATGGTCTCGCGCGGAACTTGCAGGAAGACCTCGCGGCACACGGCGGAGACGATCGGGATGATCATGATCGCCAGCACGATCCCGGCAATCAGCAGGGACTTACCGAACTGGCTGGCCGTTGTCGCCGTTTGGTTGTTGAAGATCGGAATCCAACCGAAGTACACAGACAGCCACTGCTGGAATCCCTGAGTGTTCGGGATCAGAAAGTACAAGCCCCACATGCCGAATACCAGCGACGGAACAGCGGCCAGCAGATCGACCATGGCGCCGAGCGTGGTCGCTGCCCGCCGGGACGCATAATTCGAAATGAACAACGCGATACCGATGGCGATCGGCACCCCGATGACCAGGGCGATGAAGGACGACATGACGGTGCCGAAGAACACGGCCGCCATACCGAAGAACGGCGGGTCCGCCTGCGGATTCCAGGCCTGGGTGGTGAAGATGTTGCCGCTGTTATTGGACGTGAAGGCCGGGATCGCCTTCCACACCAGGAAGATCGCGATCGCCGCCATGACCACCAGCAGGATGCCGCCGGATCCGGCTGCCAGCCCCTTGAAGACCCTGTCTCCCAGCCTGACCGATGTCCCGGAAATCCCGCCTTCGGCCTTGCGGCCGTCGGGGGTGAGTCCGCCGGCCGATCGGGCATCCTCGGCATCGGGCTGCACATCGCCGATCGGCAATGCGCCCGGGACGCCCTGGGCGGCTATCTCGAAACGGTCGTCCCGGGTCGGGTCGTTGTCAGTCATATTGGCCATCTGATGTCCACATCTGCAGGTTTACTCGGTAGAGACAACTTCGGTGTGCTGACAGAGCCGAGGCAAACCGCTCCGACCAGGAAGGGCAACTCCCCGGTCGGAGCGGCAGGCACCAATGCGTTGAATCAACTGATGGAGGAAACCGAAGCGATGACCTTCGTCTGGATCTCCGCGGGCAGCGGAGCAGCACCCAGATCGGCCAGCGACGTCTGACCATCGGTCGCGGTGTAGCCAAGGAAGCTCTTGAGCAATGGGCCGAGGTCGGCGTTGCCTGCCGAGCAGACGATCTCGTAGGTCACCAGGATCACCGGGTAAACCCCAGGAACCTTGGTCGCGTAATCCAGCTTCAGCGCCAGATCCTTACCGGTACCGACAACGGTGGCCGCCGCAACAGCCTGGCCGGCCGACTCAGCGGTCAACTCGACCGCGCCGCCACCGTTGTCGATCTTCGCGACGTTCAACCCGTCATCGGTCGCGAAGCCCCACTCGACATAGCCAATCGAGCCGTCGGTGCTCTTGATCTGCTTGGCGACGCCGTCGCTGCCCTGGGCAGCGATGCCACCCGGCGCCGTCCAGGACTTGGACGCGTCGATCGTCCAGTCGGACGGTGCGGCGGCCTTGAGGTACTTGGTGAAGTTCTCTGTCGTACCGGAATCTTCGGCGCGGTGCACGGCCTGGATACCGAGGGCCGGCAGGGTGGCCCCGGGGTTGATTGCCGCGATGGCCGGATCGTTCCAGGTGGTGATCGTTCCGTTGAAGATTCCGGCCAGCACGGCCGGCGTCAACGTCAGGCTGTCAACGCCGGAGATGTTGTAGGCCAAGGCGATCGGCCCGGTGACCATCGGCAGGTTCAGCGCATCGTTGCCCGCACAGCGGGTCGCCTTGGCGGACGCGGCCTGGTCTTCCTTCAGCGCCGAGTCCGAACCGGCGAAGTCAACCTGGTTGGCAATGAAGTCCGCGATGCCCTTGCCGGAACCGCCGCCGCCATAAGCATTCAGATTTGCGTTGCACAGTGCATTGAAGTCGGAGATCCACTGTTCCATGACCTTGCCCTGGGCCGTCGACCCGGAGGATCGCAGGTCGCCTTCGGCGCAGGTGAAGCCGGCACCCTCGAAGGTCGGCGCGTCGCCGCCGGCTGCGGCCGAACCGGTGGCTGCGGAACCGGCCGCGGAGGTCGCAGAGCCCGCGGCCGATGTCGCGGCGCTGGCAGCGGAGGTCGCTGCGGCTGCCGCAGACGTGGTGGTGGCGGTGTTGTTGTCACTCCCACAGGCACTGAGGGTCAGTGCCCCCACCGCCAAAAGGGCGACGAGCCCGCTGATTCGCGTGATCTTCACGCTTGTTCCTCCATCGAGTGTCACAAATACTGACGAGTCGGCACCCTGTTCGGGCGCGGCCAAACGCCAGGCGGCGTCCAACACGTTTGGACGGTAGGTGGTCCGAATGGACAGCAGGCCCCGCCAAGATGAACGGAGGATGAACCGCTAGGACAGCACGCAGAGTTGATAGCCGCAACCACGCACCGACCTGATCCAGTCGACGCCGGAATGGGCCTGGAACCGGCGGCGTACACGGGCGAGATGCACGGCCAGACTGTTGCTCATCATCGAGCCGGCTTGGCCCCAGGCAACGGAGATCAATTCGTCACGCGAGACGATCTGTCCGTGCCGTTCGGCCAGGTACCTCAGCAATAGGTGCTCCATCGCCGGCATCAGGTACTCCTCGCCGTCCACCCACATCCGGGTGGCGATGCCATCGACCCGCAGCCGGCCCAGATCAATGGGCAGCGGCTTCATGCGGAACGAACCGACTCGTACGGTCGAGTTCAGTAGGCGCAGGACCGCTTCAGCCGAGAACGGGCGCCGCAGCACCGCGGTTGCCCCGGCGGCCATCATTTCCGCCGCGCACGCATCTGGCTGTGTCATACCGACGACAATCGGGACGACAGTGCCGGCGCTGCGCAGTGTTCGCACGAAGTCCAACGGACCGATTACGCCCGTTGAGTTCCCGACGACGAACATGTCCGGACCGAACTGACCGGTGCGCACCAGTGCGAGGGCCAGGTCTGGCCCGGCCTCGATGTCGACCGCCTGACCATCCCAGGCGTGCCGCAACATCGCCGCCTCTTCGACATCACAGGCAAGGAACACCAGAGGTCGATCAGGAGCGCTCAATCGTCCTCCTCGCCAGGTCGCGCCCGGAATGATCGAACCGTGCTTCAACAGTGGCCGCTCCACCTCGCGCTCACGCATATCTGCCCCAACCTGACATTCAGGACTTCTCAACAGCAGAGCCGATTCCGTGCACCGACTACCTGGCTCCTTGCACCCCGGGTTGACGAAACCACCCCCGGATGAACGGAAGGTGGACAACAGCGTCACGCTCCGTGAATGAGTGGCCGCACCACAGCCGACCGGGCTTTCCGGCGTTCCAAGCTATGTAGCGTCGTGCTCCGTGGCACTCGACGCGGCGACGAAGACGGTGTACCGGCGCGCGGATTCGGCGACATTGGTTGGGCTGCTGCCCGAGTTGCGCCGGCTCGCGAAGGCCGCACAGAAGGAGCGGGAGCGACTCGGCCGCGAAGAACCGGACATGAACGGTGAGGATGAGAAGTTCGCTGCGGACCTGGCCGCCTACGAAGCGGTCTCCACCGAGCGTGAACTCTGGATCCGGAACGAGCTCAAACGCCGTGGATTGGTTCCGTTGTGGCCGGGCGAAGAAGAACGCCTGGACGATGACGCCTGATCGTGGATGACTGATCTGGATAACGCCCTGAAGGTGGCGGTCAGGGTGTCGACAACTGCCTGATGATCACCGATCGGGCGAATCGCCGGAATCCACTGGACGTGGGGTGTCGCCACACCAGGACGGCCCGTGCCAATGCGAGTGCTGCGATTCCAGTCTGATTCCGTCGACCCCGACGAGTCCGGCCCCGAGCCCGGACCTCACAGCAGAGTCCGCATGGCCATGCTGACGAACGAACCGACGCCGGCCAGCGCGGCAATCGTGGTGGCGAAGACGGCCGCAACCGCGATCGTGCGTTTGACCAGATCAGGAACCTTGGATAGTTGACTGAACGTCATATCCCGATAGTTGTCGACACAAGCGTCCGGCAGCTGAACGCAGAGCGGTCCGCAGCGTGACGAGAATGCAAAACTTCCTTCCCTCAACGCTTTCACCGGCGGGCCGGCGACCAGCGACGGTATTGCTGACGCGATCGGGTGACTTCCGAGGTCACGTTCTCACCGGTCACCACGAAGACAACCCGGCGCGCGACGCTGACGGCGTGATCGGCAAAGCGCTCCAGGTAGCGACAGAGCAGAGCCACGTCGACCGCCGCCTGGACGCCCTCGTTCCAGTTGCGCCCCAGTAGTTTCGAGAACATCTCGCGTTGCAGATCATCGACGCGGCTATCGCCCGCCTGCACCATCGCTGCCAGCTTGACGTCACGATCGCGCAATGCCCGCCCGGCCTGATCCGCAAGCTGACACGCGAGGTCCGCCATTTCTTCGACCAGGGGGCGTACGCGCAGTGGGACAACGGCTCTCGGGTGGCGATCCAGGCACGTGCTGGCGATGAGCGCGGCCAACGAGCCCATCCGCTGCAGGTCAGCGACGATCCACAGCGATCCGACGACCGCCCGTAGTTCCGACGCAACCGGCGCCTGCAGGGATAGCAACTCCAATGCCTGAGCCTCGGCATCGGCGCGCATTGCAGTGAGCAGTTCCTCGGAAGCAATCACCTGCCCGGCGAGCAGCGCATCACCTTCCCCAACAGCGCGAATGGCATCAGCTGGTGATGGCGCTGCCGATGAGATACCCGACGGTGACCGCAGCGAGGCCGGCGATGACACTCCCGCCGATATTGAGAAAGGCGTAGAGCCGGGCACGTTGCTCGAATAATCTGGCCGTCTCGTAGGACAGGGTGGAATACGTCGTCAAAGCCCCGCACAATCCGGTGCCGAGCAAAAGCCCGGCAGTTGTGGTCGCAGCACCCACCAGCACAGCGCCGGCCAGCACCCCGAGAATCAGCGACCCGACAACGTTGACGGTGAAGGTTCCCCAGGGAAAAAGTGAATCGTGGCGCCGCTGCACGAACCGATCGGTCAGGTAGCGCAGCGGCGCGCCGACCGCGCCACCGGCCGCGACGAACAGGTATTCCAACGCCACGTCAGCGCCGACCGGAGGACGCGCGGCCGACGTACTTGATGACGGTGACCTCGTCGAGGATGACCAAGCCTTCGCCGATCAACTCGTCCAACTGCGGCAGGAAGGCGTTGATCCGGTCCGGGTGATCGATGATGATGATCGCCAGCGGCAGGTCTTCGCTCATGCTGAGCAGTCGCGAGGTGTGCACGACAGACGAAGCACCGAACCCCTCAGTGCCGTGGAAGACGCTTGCCCCGGCCAGCCCCTGCTGATGCGCCCGGTGCACGATCTCGGCCGACAGCGGCTTGTGGTGCCACATGTCGGAATCACCGATGAAGATCGTCAGCCGCAGCGCGGTCACCGGGGCATCGATCCTGGAGTTGTTCATGACGACCTCCTGGCTATCAGCCGGCGGGTGGCGACCATGCCGAGTCCGACGGCCAGCATGGCGCCGATCGCGGTGAGAAACAGATAACTGACGGCCTGCACGGGATGCCCGAGCCTGACCAGATTGACGATATCGAGGCTGTAGGTGGAAAAGGTGGTGAAGCCGCCGAGAACTCCGGTCCCGAAGAACGGGCGGACCAGCCGATGTGCCGTCCACCGTTCGGTGATCAACGTCAGAAAGACGCCGATCACCAGACAGCCCAGCAGGTTCACCAGCAGGATCGTGCTCGGGAATGTCCCAGGGCGGATTCGGCCAGATGACGCTCGCCTCGTACCGCACCAGCGAGCCGACCACACCGCCGAGCGCGACGACACCGACGACTTCCAGCGATTCCCGGGTGATCCGGGCACGGCGCACCCCGAAACTGCGACGACGGGCTGCGTTCACCGCGTCGGCGCCGCCGGACGCGAATACACGGACGTTCGTCAGGACGGTGGTGAACCCGAACCGCTCGTAGAGCCGGCGGGCCCGGTCGTTGTCCCCCTCGACGTAGAGCATCACCGTGTGCAGGCCACGCCCGGTCAGGTAGTCAAGCCCAGCGGCGGTCAGCGGGGTGCCGAGACCGCGGATCCCGGCGGCCGGGTCGACCCCGAGGACGTACACCTCACCGATCGGCCCCGCCGGGCCGGCTGGACCCGGGTTGGGATCTTCGGGGTGGATTTTCGTCCAGTGGAACCCCACGACGCGATCCGGACGGCCTTGGTCGGTCGGTTCGCCGGCCGGCTGATCGGTGACCGCGAGAAAGAACCCGGCCGGATCGAACCAGTCCTGCGCCATCTCGGCCTGCAACCCGGCCAGATCGAGCCGGCCCTGTTCGGGATGCCAGGCGAATGCCCTGGCATTGACGCCGAGAAACGCCTCCTCGTCCTGACCCGGGACGAACGTCCGCAGCCGGACTCCGGCGGGCATGCGGCCGTCGAGCGCCGGCCCTGGTCCGACGTCCGGCGCATCTGCAACAGCACCCGGCCACGAGCCAGGTCCAGCCGTCGGGCAACGGCCGCGGCAGCGGGCAGGTCGCCGTACGCCCACACCGCACCCTGCCGATCCAGCGCCGCGGACACCAGCGCCGAACCGTGGCCCTGTCGTCGCGCCACCGGGTCGACAACCACCTCGCCGGGATCGGCGCCGGTCGGCCACCGCAACACCGACAACGGAGCCGTCCGGCTCACGGCAGCAGGACCGCGTCGACGCCGCCGGCGTCGAGCGCATCCAGCACATGCCCCGAGATCGCCGCGACACCATCGGTGACCGCGGCACGACCGGCCAGCGTCGCCGACCACCGACGGTCGGAACCTGATCGGTCCCGCGGAGCCACGACGAAGCGCCACTGTCGACGCCAGCGGTCACGCCGGTGTGCTGGTGGACTCGTCCCGCAGCACCGTCCTGGACGGCGGCACCATCTTGTAGCCGACATTGCGGACGGTGCCGATCAGCGCCTCGTGCTCGGGGCCGAGCTTGGCGCGCAGCCGCCGGACGTGCACGTCGACCGTCCGGGTGCCGCCGAAGAAGTCGTAACCCCACACCTCGGTGACCAACTGCTCCCGGGTGAAGACCCGACCCGGATGCTGCGCGAGGAACTTGAGCAGCTCGAATTCCTTGTAGGTCAGCTCGAGCGGCCGGCCGCGGAGCCGGGCGGTGTAGGTGTCTTCTTCGATCGTCAGATCGCCGAGACTGATCAGTCCCGAGTTGGCCGAACTGGTGGTCCGGGCGGCCAGCAGCCGGAGCCTGGCATGCACCTCGGCCGGGCCGGCCGAGGACAGCACGACGTCCGAAACACCCCACTCCGGACCGATCGCGACCATGCCGCCTTCGGTGACGATGGCCAGGATCGACACCGCGAGCCCGTCGGCGCCGAGCAGTCGGCACAGGGTGCGGGCCGCGGCCAGATCGTGCCGGGCGTCGAGCAACAACAGGTCGTAAGGCCCCGAGGTGACCAGTGATGCGGCCTCGGGTGGGGCGGAACGAATTTTGACGGGAAGCAGATCAACCGCGGGCAACACCGACGCCGGAGTTGGGTCGGTGGTCAGCAGTAGGAGCTCCATTCATCTCCTCCTCATCTGCAGGTCATCGACGCCCGAGTCTATCGTCGCGGGCAGGAAGCGTTCTGCGGATCAACGAGCTAAATCGGTCTTGTGGCGAGCAACATGCGCGTTCAATGAGTCTGGGAAATACCAGCCTGGTGTGACGTGGGTGTAACGACGATGTATCCCGAGCACGACCGAGGGAGGGAAGTCACCGGCACGTGATCAGAATAGGTGACAACGTTAACGGCGCAGCGCAATCGGGCAGACGTCCCTGTGCGGCCCGGTGGACGGGCGCTTCAGCGGGCATCGTCCGATCAAGAGACGCGTTCGGGGGTGCGGTGGTTGCCCGGCGGCCGGCCTTCATATCCGACGCTCACTGGAACCCGATTCAGCACGCGCAGCCGGGACGGCGTCGAGCTGTCCGGGGTGCACGTCCCCGGGCCCGCCGGGGGTCCGGCGTTCGTCATCGGACATGGCTTCACCCACGGCGTGCACAAGCCGGCCACCCGCGCGGTGATGGCAGCCTTCACCGCGCACGGCGGGGTGGTCGCGGTCGACTTCCGCGGGCACGGCCGTTCCGGTGGCCGTTCGTCCGTCGGCCGGGACGAAACCTTCGACCTCGACGCCGCAGTCTCCTGGGCCCGATCGCAGGGCTACGGCCCGGTCACCGTCGTCGGATTCTCGATGGGCGCGGCCGTCGCCCTGCGACAGGCGGCGCTCGGCGCAGCGCGTCCGGACGCAGTGGTCGCGGTCTCCTCCCCGTCGCGCTGGTACATGCGCGAGAGCATCGCCGATGCGCAAGGTGCACTGGCTGCTCGAAACGCCCTTCGGGCCGATGGTCGGTCGGTCCCTGGGAGTCCGGCTCGGCGAGCCCTGGTTCGACCTGCCGGCCAGCCCGGTCGAGGCGGTCGCGGACATCACCTGCCCGTTGTTGCTGATTCACGGTGCGGCCGACCCCTACTTCAACCCGCTGCAGGCGCGGGCCCTGCAACGCGCGTCCCGCGCGGCCGAGCTGTGGATCGAACCCGGCATGGGGCACGGCGAGACCGCGACGACCCCTGCCCTTGCCGATCGGATCGCGGCCTGGTCGGTGCGGCGCCCTGAGCCGCTGACTCCACTGACCCACGGACTCCACTGACACACTGGGCGGGTGCGCAAGCTCCTCATCACCCTGATCGTGCTGGCCGTGCTGCTCGTCGCGGCTGACTTCGGGTTACGGGCGTACGCCGAATCCAGGACGGCCACCGCCGTGCAGACCGAACTCGGCACCACCGCGGTTCCGGACGTCTCGATCGAGGGGTTCCCGTTCATGCTGCACGCCGTTCAAGGCCAATATCCGCAGGTGATCATCACCGCGGCCAACATCGACAACGGCCTGCTGCCGGGCATCCGGGCCCAGCTCAACCTCTCCCAGGTGACGGTGCCGCTGCGGGACGCCCTGTCCGGCAACACGTCCCAACTCGCCGCTCAGTCCACGAACCTGCAGGTACTGATCCCACTGAGCTCCCTCTCGGCAGCACTGAATCAGCCGAACCTCACCCTGTCGGCGGCACCCGACGGCAGCCTCGCGGTGTCCACCTCCGTGACGGTCGCCGGACGGCAGATCCCGCTCACCGGCACCGCGACGATCACCGTCGCCAACGACACGCTGACCCTCTCGGTCGGCAGCCTCGCTGCCGCGGGTCTGGACCTGACGCCGATCGTGACGGCTGCCGCGAATGCCCTGGCCGGTGGCCTGACGAAGTCGTTCCCACTGACCGGGTTGCCATTCTCGGTCACCGCGGCAAATGTCTCGGTCGTCGGTGCCGATGTCGTGGTGACCGCCAGCACCGGCCCAGTGCTGCTGTCCGACCTCAAATGATTCGCCGGAGTACATCCCGTACGATCTGAAATCGAACAAATAGACATAATCTTCGCCAATCCGGCCGACGGGAGGCCGCGGGTTGCCCCCAACCATCGCCGTGGGTGTCGACGGGTCGGAACCGAGCCTGATCGCGCTGCGCTGGGCGTTGAGCGCCGCAGCAGTCCGGCGCGCCGACCTGCTGGCCGTGATCGCCAGGCCACCCCGGGTCTACCGCACTCGGGAACCCGCCCGATCGATGCAGCGGCGCAACGCCGAGATGCACGATCACATCGCCGCCACCCGTCGGGCAATCGACCAGACTGCTGACGGGGCAAGGGTTCATGTCGAGGTGCTGGAGGGTAGCCCGACCGAGGTGCTGCTTGCTGTCTCCGGCCGGGTCGACCTGCTGGTGGTCGGTGGCCACGGTTACGGCGGTTGGCGCGACCACTTCACTTCGTCGGTGTCCGGCCAGCTCGCGATCCGCACGAAGGCAGCGGTGTGCGTAGTCAGGGCGATCGCCGAGCCGGAACGGCACCGGATCGTGGTCGGATATGACGCACGGTCCGGGACCGCCGCCGTCGAATTCGCCGTCGCGGAGGCCGCCGCACGGCAGGCATCGACGTTGATCGTGAGCAGCTGGCAGTACCCGAGGGACACCAGAGCAACCTCACCGGAGGCGGCCGCCGGCATCCTGGAGCAGGGTGCCGCCGCGGCCCTGCGCGAGGTGGCCTCCGAGCTCCGTCACACGCATCCCGCAGCGCTGATCGACACAGTCGTTCGATGCGGCCACCCGGTTGACGTTCTCGCCGACTTCGCGGACAGCACGGACATGGTCGTCATCGGGTCGCAGAAGAGCGGTGGGTTCATCCCTAATGGGCTCGCGACCCTTGTGGTCGGTTCGGTGGCCATCGGAATCCTGCGTCGGGTATCAACCCCGGTCACGATCGTTCCGCACGCCGGATGAGACCCATTCGCTGGTCAGGACCCTGCGACGACGGCTGCTACCGTTGTCTCCATGGGCCCAATGCTGACAAGCCGGCGCGCCGTCGACCTTGTTCGCGTCGGGAGTGCCCTCTGTTGCGTCACTCCCGGGTGTCTGTGTCCTTGTCGACACTGTGCCTGCTGACCTGACCCGGTCGCAGCACCGCCCCTCCGCCTGATCCGTGCGCCGTGTGCGCCAGATCGGAGATCTCCGGCATCGACCGGTGAATCTCGCCCGCAGGAATTTCAGCGCCACTGCATCCCCGTATGTCCCAACATCCGTCGCTCGCCGTCCGGCGAAGTCGTCACCGCAAGGAGCACAGCATGAGCCGCGAGGCCTCACTCGTCACCACTGAATGGGCAGAACAGAATCTGTCCACCCCCGGTCTCGTCTTCGTCGAGGTCGACGAAGACACCGCGGCCTACGACACCGGCCACATCGCCGGTGCGGTCAAGATCAACTGGAAGACCGAGTTGCAGGATCCGGTCCGCCGCGACTTCGTCGACAAGGCCGGCTTCGAGAAGCTGCTCTCCGCCAAGGGAATTTCCAACGACGACACCGTCGTGCTCTACGGCGGCAACAACAACTGGTTCGCCGCCTACGCCTACTGGTACTTCAAGCTGTACGGCCACCAGGACGTCAAGCTGATCGACGGTGGCCGCAAGAAGTGGGAGCTGGACGGCCGCGCCCTGGTCACCGAGGTTCCGGACCGGGTCGAGACCGTATACGCCGCAAAGGATCAGGACCTGACCGATCCGCGCGCTGCGGGACGAGGTGGTCGCCGCGATCGGCGAGCAGAACCTGGTCGACGTCCGCTCCCCCGACGAGTTCTCCGGCAAGCTGTTCGCCCCGGCGCACCTGCCGCAGGAAGCAGCACAGCGCGCGGGCCACATCCCGACCGCACTGAACGTGCCGTGGTCGAAGGCGGCCAACGAGGACGGCACCTTCAAGTCCGACGCCGAACTGACCGAGCTGTACGCCTCCGTCGGTCTGCAGGACGACAAGGACACCATCGCCTACTGCCGCATCGGCGAGCGTTCCAGCCACACCTGGTTCGTGCTGACCGAGATCCTCGGCAAGAAGAACGTCAAGAACTACGACGGCTCGTGGACCGAATACGGCTCCCTGGTCGGCGTGCCGGTCGAGGTCGGCGCGTAGCACTCCCTCTCCATCAGGCCTGACCGAAAGGAATCACTGACATGTCCTGTGCCCCACCCGAGCAGATCCGCCGACCTCCCGGCCGGCGTTGACATCACCGACCAGTCCGTCGTCCAGGGCAAGGTGCTGGCCGGCTCCGATCCGGTCGGCGGTGCCTTCGTCCGGCTGCTCGATTCGACCGGCGAGTTCACCGCCGAGGTCGTCACCTCGCCGGGCGGCGACTTCCGCTTCTACGCCGCGCCCGGCGCCTGGACGGTTCGGGCGCTTGTCCCGGTCCGGCAACGGGCAGGCCAGCGCGGACGTGAGGGTGGGTATCAACCAGCTGGACATCGTGCTGGTCTGAGGTCAGACGCACTCATGGACCCCGGTCCGCAGGACGGCACTCGACGCCCTGCCGGACCGGGGTTTGTGCTATCCCAGCCGAAAACAGGTCGACCCAACGTGCTGCCCGACACATCGGATGTCGGCGCCGCTCGGGATAGGCTGCGAGGGTGGAAATCTTCTATACGGGCCTGCTGGTCGCGGTGGCACTGTTGATCACGTGGTTTGCCTTCTACGTGGTGTACCGGCTGGTCCACGAAGACAAGTGACCGAGCCAGCCAACCCCCTCGACACACCCAACGGGCGACACACCGGCCCAACAGCGGACGAGATCGCCGGGCTGGTGGGGGCCGAGCGGACCGCCGGTGAATATGTCCCGGTGCCCCGGCCGACGGAAGCCGTCGAGCAGCAGACCACACCGGAGCCCGTCCTACCGGTCAGCGGCAACGCCGCGATCGCCGCGGCCCAGCAGCGCGCCGCGGTCACCGGCGGTCGCAACATCGCCGACGTCCCCCCGCTGCCGATCCCGGCCGACACGGCCAACGTCCGGTCCGGCCCCGAGGTCCATCCGGCCTGCCTGTCGTTGCTGCCGTTGATCGGCGTCTGGCGCGGCACCGGTCTGTTCGGCAACGAACCGGACCGCAAGACCCCCGATTTCGGCCAGCAGATCACCATCGCCCATGACGGCCGGCCGTTCTTCACCTACGAATCGGTCAGCTGGCTGCTCGGCGCCGATGGTCAGGTCACCGGGCCGGGTGCCCGCGAGGTCGGCTTCTGGCGACCTCAGCCGGACGGGTCCATCGAACTGATGGTCGCGCACTCAGAGGGCCGGATCGAGCTGTTCTACGGCCGCCCGCGTTCGGTGGCCAGCTGGGCATTGTCGACGGACGCCGTCGTCCGCACCCCGACCGCCATCCCGGTGGTGGGCGGTACCCGGCTGTACGGCATCACCCCCGACGGCCGGCTCGCCTACGTGGAGGAGCGGGCGCACTCCGACGCCGAACTGGCGCCGCACGCTTCGGCGGCCCTTGACCGGCTGGCCGGCTGAGCGCACGTCGCCGACGGGCTCGTCGGTAGTGATATCGAGTTCAAATGCACCTGATCGGCCCCGAACCTCGTGCATTGATCGCTCTCTGTGCTGAAATGGGACCATTCTGTTGCGGTTATCCCTGAGCTGAATGGAGAACTCGGGGATAACGAACACCGTTGGTGAGCTATTCATCTGACGGTCGGTCCCGTCCCGGGCGGCGACATCAGCGCAGACGTGCGGCAGTGCAATCTGCGGGGCTACGTTTCAGACAGCCGATTCGATGGTGGCCGAGGGGGTTTCGATTCGGTCGGCGACGTGGTGCTTCCCGACGACGGTGGGAGAACTGACAATGGCGACAGACACCGATTTTGTCCGGACCGATCCGGAGCAACCGCCGGTCGCGATCCGCCAGAAATCCGCACTGACACCGACGGCCCGGGTTGCTTATCTCTGCATCGGCCTGCTGGGCGGGTTCGGCTGGACAATGATCGCGATCGTTCGCGGCGAGGACGTGAATTCGGTCTGGTTCGTCGTCGCGGCGGTCTGCACGTACATCATCGCCTTCCGCTTCTACGCCAGACTGATCGAGTACAAGATCGTCAAACCGCGTGACGAGCGAGCCACCCCGGCCGAAACCCACGGCAACGGCAAGGACTTCGACGCCACCGACCGGCGGGTGCTGTTCGGACATCACTTCGCGGCAATCGCCGGGGCCGGCCCGTTGGTCGGCCCGGTGCTGGCCGCACAGATGGGCTACCTGCCCGGCACGATGTGGATCATCATCGGGGTGGTGCTGGCCGGCGGGGTGCAGGACTACCTGGTGCTGTGGTTGTCCACCCGGCGTCGGGGTCGCAGCCTGGGCCAGATGGCCCGCGACGAGCTGGGCCGGGTGGGCGGAATCGCCGCCCTGATCGGCGTTTTCGTCATCATGATCATTCTGATCGCGGTGCTGGCACTGGTGGTGGTCAACGCGCTGGCCGAGAGCCCCTGGGGCGTCTTCTCGTTGCTGATGACGATCCCGATCGCCCTGTTCATGGGTGTTTACCTGCGGTTCCTGCGGCCCGGCCGGGTGTCGGAGGTGTCGCTGATCGGCGTCTCGCTGTTGCTGCTGGCCATCATCTCCGGCGGCTGGGTGGCCGACACCGAGTGGGGCCAGGAGTGGTTCACCCTCGGCAAGGTCACGATCGCGTGGGGCATCATCATTTACGGGTTCGCCGCTTCCGTCCTGCCTGTCTGGCTGCTGTTGGCACCCAGGGACTACCTGTCGACCTTCATGAAGGTCGGCACCATCATCCTGTTGGCGGTCGGCATCGTGATTGCCCGGCCCGTCGTCCAGGCACCCGCGGTCTCCACCTTCGCGATCGAAGGCAACGGACCGGCCTTCGCTGGCTCGTTGTTCCCCTTCCTGTTCATCACCATCGCCTGCGGCGCGCTGTCCGGCTTCCATGCGCTCATCTGTTCGGGCACCACCCCGAAGATGATCGAGAAGGAAAGCCAGACCCGGATGATCGGGTACGGCGCGATGCTCACCGAATCGTTCGTGGCCATCATGGCGCTGATCACCGCCGTGATCATCGACCAGCATCTGTACTTCGCCATGAACGCGCCGATCGGGCTGACCGGTGGCACCCCGGAAACCGCGGCCGCCTACGTGAACGGACTGGGGCTCGGCGGGACGAATGTCACGGCTGACTATTTCACCCAGGCCGCCGCGGATGTCGGTGAGGAGTCGATCATCTCGCGGACCGGAGGCGCTCCGACCCTGGCCTTCGGGATGTCCCAGGTGCTCAGCGATGTGCTGGGCGGCGCCGGACTCAAGGCATTCTGGTACCACTTCGCGATCATGTTCGAGGCGCTGTTCATCCTCACCACCGTTGACGCCGGCACCCGGGTCGCCCGCTTCATGTTGTCGGACTCGATCGGGAACATCCCGGGTGCCCGCAAGTTCCGCGACCCGTCATGGCGGATCGGCGCCTGGACCTGCTCGCTGCTGGTGGTCCTGGCCTGGGGCGCGATCCTGATCATGGGTGTCACCGATCCGCTCGGCGGCATCAACACCCTCTTCCCGCTGTTCGGCATTGCCAATCAACTGTTGGCCGCCATTGCCCTGACCGTGGTGACCACGGTGCTGATCAAGAAGAAGCTCTACAAATGGGCCTGGATTCCGGGGGTGCCATTGGTCTGGGATCTGATCGTCACGCTGACCGCCAGCTACCAGAAGATCTTCTCGCCGGTGCCGGCGATCGGATACTGGACGCAGCACAACAACTTTGTCGCCGCGCAGGAGGCCGGGGCGCAAACCTTCGGCACGGCAAGCAGTCCCGCCGCGATCAGCGCGGTCATCCGGAACACGTTCGTCCAGGGCACCCTGTCGATCGTGTTCGCCACGCTGGTGATCATTGTGGTGCTGGCCGCGATCGTGGTCTGCATTCGATCGATCAGGGCCGGCGGTCTGCCGACCACCGAGGAACCCGAAGTCCCGTCGCATTACTTCGCACCGGCGAGCTTCATCACGACACCGGCCGAAAAGAAGGTCGCGGCGGAATGGGCGGCGGCCGGGCTGGATTCGGTCCCCGCCGGCACCGGAGGCGGTCATTGATGACTCGATCAGCTGCGCCGGACGGATCGCCGGATCGGAGCGCCGTCGACGCCGTCCTGACGGTTGCCCGCGGGATCAGATGGTGGGTGACATCGGTGATGGGCGACAACGCCTACGCGCGCTATCTCGATCATCTGGCACGCACTCACCCGGATGATCCGGTGCCGACGGAACGGGAGTACTGGCGGCAGCGGTACGCCGAGCAGGAAGCGAGACCTGGCGCCCGCTGCTGCTGATCAACCGGCGGTCGCCCCGTTGAGATCGTCCAGCGCCCACCAGGTTCCCGATGGCCACGACCGTCCATGCCAGGCCCGACGCTCCGCCGATCGCGGGTCTGCCTCGATGTGTGGAGCGGCGTCCAGGATCATGGTCTCCCGATTCACCGGGGTGTAGCGGGGCCAACGTGGCAGCTGCGGCGCTCCGCGACTGTCCCCGCGCGCGAATGCCGCAACCGCTTGATGCAGGCCGTTCGCTGCTGTTGCGCGCGGATTGCTCACGCCGGCGAATCGATGGGCGGACCAGACCGCCGCCTGGTCCATGCCGTGTCCGCCGGCCAATCTGGGTGTGATGCCGGGGGCCATGCCGTCGAACCGGTAGCGCCACACCGGTGCATGCAGTGATTGGGCGTCGGCCAATCGGATTGTCGGGATGCCGTAGCGCTCGTCGCTCATGATCGCGATGTCGATTTCCCGTTCGGCGTCAGCGGTCCCCGAGCCTGGGAATCGACCGCGGTAGGCGTCTCGAATTTCGCCCGCTGGCCGGCCGCCGAATACCTCGGTCAGCACCCGCTGGGCCTGCGCGGGAGCGGTCCGGTCGAACATCACGAAGGTCGCAGCCTCGCGGCCGTTGTTGCCGATCAGCAAGGGAATGCCTGCGGCAGAACCATTCTCGATGGAAGGTATCGGCAGACCGGGTAGCACGGCGCTGTCCAGCACCGGTCGCCAGAGGTAGGTGGCCCGCAGACCGGTACCGAGAGCCTCTTGCGCGCCGAGCATCTCGACGGCCGGAACACCGACGATGCGGTGCGCCGTTGACTCGGCGAGCCCCAGCGCGGCAAGGAACCTGGCGGTGGTGTGGTTCGCCTGCGCCCGGGTGACCACGTGATCGCCGCCGCCGCTGGAGCTGATTGCCCGGCGCACTGTGTGCCGGGAGCCGGGCAGCGACAGGATATTCGCGACACTCTTGGCGCCCGCGGAGATCCCGTAGATGGTGACCTGGCCGGGGTCGCCGCCGAATTCGGCGATGTTGTCCTGCACCCACCGCAGGGCCTGCAGTTGGTCCTGCAGGCCGACCGCTCCGCTGCCGGCGTATGCCGGGCCCAGCGCGTCACCCAGGTGCAGAAACCCGAAGGCGCCCAACCGGTATCCCACACCGACAACCACAATGCCGTGCCTGGCGATGGCCCACCCGTCGGAATCGAGCGCCGGCGATCCCGTCAGGTACCCGCCGCCGTGCAGCCAGACAAGGACCGGCAGACCCGCGTCCGGTAACTGGCCGGCCGGGCGGGTCACCGACAGATGCAGGCAGTCCTCGGCGGTGGGTGGAGACGGCGCGGCGCCGGGCACGGCCGTGGGATCAGGGCTCTGCCAGGCAATCGCGGGGAACTCGGTGGTCCAACGCACTCCCGGCCACTCCGCGGGGGGAGTCGGCGGCCGGTGCCGGAGTTTCTCGATAGGTGCTGCGGCGTAGGGGATCCCGCGCCACACCAGCATGCCCTCGTGCTCGGCGCCCCGCACCCGCCCCGCCCGGGTGCGCACGACGGTCCCGGAGTTGCTCACGGCCTCATCGCCTGACCGGACGGGAATCGACTGGCTACGGGCAGCGTCAGTTCGAAACGACCGCCAGGGCGGTCGGCGCGGGGTAGGCAGACCACGTCACCGCCGTCCCGCCGCGCGATCGCCCTGGCGATGGGTAGCCCGAGCCCCGACCCGTCGCCGCCTCGATCCTCGCCGATCCGGACGAACCGGTCGAAGATCCGTTCCCGGTGGTCCGGTGGCACTCCTGGGCCGTCGTCGAGCACGGTCAGGGTGATCCGGTGTTCGTCGTTCGAAATACCGACCAGCACCTCGCCGTCGGCCGGGCTGGCGATGGCCGCGTTGTCCAGCAGGTTGGACACGGCCCGACGGAGACCGTCCGGATCCACTCGGACGAAATGAGATGCGTTGGAAAACAACAGCTTCACCGTGACATCCGGGCGGCGAAGCGCAACGGTTCGTGTCTGCTGGCGGACCAGCTCGACGAGGTCGACGGTGCACTGCTCGCGCCGCTCGGCGCCGAGCCGGGTCATCACCAGCAGGTCGTCGACGAGCCGCGCTGCTTGGCGTGCCTGCCTGACAATCGCCACCAGCCGCTGCTTCTCGTTCCAGGCGGTCCAGCTCGTCGAAGTCGGACCGGAGCAGGGCGTCCGACCCGGCGATGACGCCGGCCAACGGTGTACGCAGGTCGTGCGAGGCGTCGGCCAGGAACTGCCGCATCCGATCCTCCGCCTGCTGGGCGGTTGACTCAGCGGTTTCCAGCGCGTCGAGCATCTGGTCGAACGCGACGGCAGTCCGACCGAGCTCGGTGTCCGGTCGGGTCGGCCGAAGCCGGCGACCGCGGGCACCGGCGCCGATGCGGTGGGCGAGCGCCGTCATCCGTTCCAGTGGGCGCAGGGCAACGGCCACCACTCGGATCAGCAGCAGACCGGTGATCAGAAGCGCACCTGCGCCGGTCATCAACTCGATGATCCGCAGCGTCGACAGGGTCCGGGCGATCTCGTTCTCACTGGCCTGCAGCTCGCAGCGTGCCGTCGGGCAGGGCGACCTCGGCGGTCAACGAGCCGTCCGACTCCGTGATAGGCGACATCGGGTTCGACGGCTGGTTGCGGTAGTGCCGGGGCGGGCACGGGTGGGGCAATGGGCGCTCCGGCGCGGCCCGGCGACCGGTGGCCCCTGGTCCCGTCCGACGAACTGTTCACCGTTCGAGGTGAAGGTGCTGAAGATGCCGCCGTGGACATCTGGTCCGCCAGGGTCTGGCCGGTAACGCCCTGCTGCTGCAGCACAACGGCGTACCCGGCAGTGTCTTCCAGCCGCTGCCGAAGATCCGCCCGCAGCGCGTTGCCGAGCAACGTGCTGACGACCACGCCGAGCAGCCCGAGGATCACGGCCAGCAGCACGACGACGGACACCACCACCCGTCGGCGCAACGACACAGTGCTGATCGGTGGGTCCTCGGGCTGATCGCGCCCGCGTCGTCGATCGGGGTCGTTTCCGTCGGTACGGCTCCACTCGGCCCGGTTTCGCTGAGGTCGGTTTTACTCGGCGCGACTGCCGTGGCGGTCATGCTTGCGCCGCAACCGGAGTCGGCGCGGCCAGCCGGTACCCGATCCCGCGAACGGTGTGGATCAGGCGAGGGCCGTGCCGGTCCAGCTTGCGCCGGAGTCCGGAGATGAACGCCTCGACCAGGTTGGGGTCGTAGGCGTCATACCCCCAGACCTGAGTGAGGATCTGGGTTTTCGACAGCACCCGACCGCGCTGCCGAGCCAGGTAGAGCAGCAGTCGCAGCTCCGTTGCGGTCAGCTCGATCGGTTGTCCGGCGCGTTGCGACGACGCCCGCGTCCTCGTCGATCAGCAGGTCGGCCGACCTCGATCGACGGTGCTGGAGAGCCGCCGGACCGGCGCAGCACGGCGCGCACCCTGGCCAGCAGTTCGGCCAGCGCGAACGGCTTGACGAGATAGTCGTCGGCCCCGAGGTCGAACCCGGTCAGCCGGTCGTCGACGCCGTCCCGGGCGGTCACGAAGATCACCGGCAGGTCCGCACGGCTGCGCAGTTCCCTGGCCAGCGCGAAGCCGGAGCGGCCAGGCAGCATGACGTCCAGGAGGCGAGATCGGGTCGATGGACGGCGGCGAGGTCGACCGCGGCCAGCGCCATCACCGCTGGTAGCGACCAGATAGCCGGCCTCGCGGAGCGAGTCGGCCACCACCGACCGAAGGGTGTCGTCGTCCTCGACCAGCAGGATTCGCGGGCGCGGTGTCATTCACCGGTTCGAGTATGCCCGGCGTTGCTGAGCGTCTGCTGAAGGTCATCGGCGGCGGGCGGCGTCTTCAGGTGGCCTTCAGGTCGCGTCGCCAGAGTGGGTGGGGCCGGCGGCACTCCGGTGAGCACAGCGTCCAGACAGAAAGGCACCTCGTTACATGACCGAGAACACGAAAAGCCCTGCCCGGGACCGCATTCGAAACATCATCGTCGCTGCGGCCGCAGCCGCCGTGCTGTTCGGCGGGGCCGCGCACGATGGCCGGCACTGCATTCGCCGACGAAGGCGACACCGGCGGCAGCGCAACACCAGGCACCACCACGCAGTGCCGCACCCACCGGTGCGCCATCCGCGAGTAACGGCGGATCCGGCAACCCGGCCGATCCGGTGCCGCCGGCGCACGCGCCGCACCTGGACGGCGATGTGAGTTCGGTCGACACGGGCACCATCATGATCACCGACCACGACGGATTCACCCGCACCATCCACCTGTCCGATTCCACGACCTACGGCGACGGCATCTCGCTGCCGATCGACGTCGGCGAGCACATCCACGCGGAGGGTGCGGTGGACACCGACGGCACATCGCTGGCCGCAACATTGATCTCGGTTGCCCCGGAGCCCCCGGCGCCGGGAGCGCCCGGACAGCGCCCGGCCACGCCCGCCCGCGCCGCCCACTGACGGCAGTGCACCGACCCCGCCGGCTCCGCCGACGAGCTGACCCAGCAATCGAACCGTCAGCAACGGCCCTTCATGGCGAACATGAAGGGCCGTTGCTGACGGATGGACGTGAGTCCTTAGGCGCCGAGGGCCGCGGACACCACCTCGCGGGCCTCTTCCTGCACCTGCTTGAGGTGCTCCGGCCCCTTGAAGGACTCGGCGTAGATCTTGTAGACGTCCTCGGTGCCGGACGGCCGGGCCGCGAACCAGGCATTCTCGGTCGTCACCTTGAGCCCGCCGATGGCAGCGCCGTTGCCGGGTGCCGTCACCAGTCGGGCGGTGATCTTCTCGCCGGCCAGCGAGTCCGCCTTGACGTCCTCCGGGGCCAGCTTGGCCAGTTTCGCCTTCTGCGCCTTGCTGGCCGGGGCGTCGACCCGGGCGTATGCCGGGTCGCCGAACTGCGAGGTCAGCTCCTTGTACCGCTCGCTCGGCGACTTGCCGGTGACGGCCTTGATCTCCGAGGCGAGCAACGCGAGCAGGATGCCGTCCTTGTCCGTGGTCCAGACGGTGCCGCGCTTGCGCAGGAACGACGCACCGGCCGATTCCTCGCCGCCGAACCCGATGGAGCCGTCGATCAGCCCGGGGACGAACCACTTGAACCCGACCGGCACCTCGACCAGTCGGCGGCCGAGTTGCTCGACCACCCGGTCGATCATCGAGGAGGAGACCAGCGTCTTGCCGACGCCCATGTCCGCGCCCCACTCGGTGCGGTGGCTGTAGAGGTAGTCGATGGCGACGGCCAGGTAGTGGTTCGGGTTCATCAGGCCGGAATCGGGCGTGACGATGCCGTGCCGGTCCGCGTCGGCGTCGTTACCGGTGGCGATGTCGTACTCAGCGGCCTTCGCGACGACCGAAGCCATCACATTCGGCGACGAGCAGTCCATCCGGATCTTGCCGTCCCAGTCCAGCGTCATGAACGAGAACGTCGGGTCGACGGCCTTGTTCAGCACGGTCAGATCGAGCTTCAGTCGCTCGGCGATCGCGCTCCAGTAGGCCACCGACGCGCCACCCAGCGGGTCGGCGCCGATGTGCACGCCGGCGTCCCGGATCGCGTCGATGTCCAGCACGTTCTCCAGGTCGCCGACGTAGCCGGAGATGAAGTCGTAGTAGCCGGTGGTGTCGGCGTTCTTGGCGGACTCGTAGCTCATCCGCTTCACGTCGACCAGTCCGCCGGCCAGGATGTCGTTGGCCCTGGCGGCGATCACCGAGGTGGCGTCACTGTCGGCCGGTCCGCCGTTGGGCGGGTTGTACTTGAACCCGCCGTCCCGCGGCGGGTTGTGGCTCGGGGTGACGCAGATGCCGTCGGCGAGTTTGCTGGTGCGCTTGCGGTTGGCCTTCAGAATGGCGTGCGAGACCGCGGGTGTCGGCGTGTAGCCGTCGGCCGAATCGAGCATCACCGTGACGCCGTTGGCCGCGAACACCTCGAGCGCGGTCGCGGTCGCCGGGCCGGACAGCGCATGGGTGTCGGCGCCGATGAACATCGGGCCGTCGGTGCCCTGCTCGGCCCGGTACTCGCAGATGGCCTGCGTGATGGCCAGGATGTGGTCCCGGTTGAAGGCGGTGTCCAGGCTCGACCCGCGGTGTCCGGACGTGCCGAAGACCACCCGCTGATCGGGGATGGAGACGTCGGGATGCAAGTCCTCGTATGCCGCGAGCACGGCGTCGACGTCGATGAGATCGCTGGCCTGAGCTGGCTGTCCTGCGCGTGGATCCATGGAGGTCATTGAACCGGACTCGCCGATGGTCGGCATTACGGGGCCGACCGGATCACCACCCGGCGATGGCCGGTACCACCTCCCGGCCGAGCACGGTCAGCGGGTCGAGCTTCCAGACCTTCGGCACGATGCCGTGCACATGCGAGACGCCGAGCCCGGCCATCGACTGGAGCTGCTGCAGGATCGCGTCGACCTTCTCGCCGTTCTCGCCTGGATCGAGCGACATCATCACCGTCTTCTCGATGTCGTCGTAGTCCCGGCCCTCCCGCACGCAGTGCTCGCGGAGCACATCGAGCTTGTGCGCGAGCTCGGGGACGGGAACAGGTTGCAGGCCTGCGCGTACTTGGCGACCAGGCGCAGCGTCTTCTTCTCGCCGCCGCCGCCGATCAGGATGGGCGGGTGCGGCTTGGTGATGGTGGCCGGCGAATTGAGGGTCCGTTCGAGTTGGTAGTGCTTGCCGTTGTACGGGCCGTCGTCGTCACTCCACATCTGCAGGCAGATCTGCAGCGCCTCCTCGAGTCGTTCGAACCGCTCGGCGGTCGGTGGGAACGGCAGGCCGAGACCGTGCGCCTCGTGCCTCGTTCCAGGCTGCGCCGATGCCGAGCCAGGCCCGGCCGCCGGACAGCACGTCGAGGGTGCTGACCAGCTTGGCCAGCAGTCCCGGGCTCCCGGTAGACGACGGCCGTCACCCAGGTGACCAGGTCGACCTTCGACGTCCGGGCCGCGATGTAGCCGAGGGTGGTGTATGCCTCGAGCATGTCCAGCTCCGGCGGGCCGACGACGCCGATCTGCCAGAGGTGATCCATCACGCTCACCTTGGCGAAGCCGACCTCCTCGGCGGTGGTGACGATCCTGGTGAGGTCATCCCGCAGCCCGGCCGCTCCGTCCGGAAAGGTGAAGTCCGCGATGTGCAATCCAAGTTCCATGTCTTCCTCCGCGCGGGAAGTCGGTGTCCCACTGTTAGCGAGGGTAGTCACCGCCGGTGCTAGCGGGGTCTTGGGGTTGTCGGCGGGCTGTGGCACCCTCGAGTCATGTGCCGAAACATCCGAACCCTGCACAACTTCGACCCGCCGGCGACGAACGACGAGGTGCACGCGGCCGCGTTGCAGTACGTCCGCAAGGTCAGCGGGACCACCAAACCGTCCGCGGCGAACCAGGCCGCGTTCGATCGGGCCGTCGCGGAGATCGCGCACATCACCGGTCATCTGCTGGAGGATCTGGTGACGTCCGCACCGGCCAAGGACCGGGAGATCGAGGCGGCCAAGGCCCGCGCCCGGGCCGCCAGTCCGGTACGGCAGCGTCGCGAGCTAGCCGGCCGGTCCGGCTCGGTCTGAGGTGCCTTAGGCACAACTGAGCCGTCATCTGAGGTGGTCACCCCCGAAACGCTGCGCGAACTCCCGATGCCGACCGACCGGTCTTAGCGGAACCGTGAAGGTCACAACGACGAGCACCCGGTTCGCCGATGATCAAAGGGAGATTGCCATGAGCATCGCCTGGGGACCAGCTCTCGACGCCGAGGTCGCCTACCGCCACCAGCAGGTTCGCAACGATTACCACCGGTGGACGTGGCGCCGGAAGCCGGCACGGCATGGTTCGGCACGCATGTCGGCACAGCATGTTCCGGCACAGCACGTCTCGGCACAGCACGTCTCAGCAGCCGCACAGGCACATCACTCAGCGGGCCAGCAGATCCCGGCACAGCGGGTACCGGCACCGTTGATCCCGGTGCGGCCCCGTCCGGTCGACCAGGAGCTGACATCGGCTCATGCGGCCTGAGCGAACGATGTCCAGGCCGATCGGGTCGGCTGTCGCTTGACGACGGCTGCCCGTTGGCCTGGACTTCCGCCGTTGTCGGTGGTCGCTGCCACTATTGACAACGTGGCCCGATCCGCACAAGGTTCGCCGTTCGTCGCCCGTACGGAGCAGCTGGAACAGTTCCGTTCGGCGCTGGACCGTGCGCGTTCCGGCGAGCCGGGGGCGATATTGCTGTCCGGTGAGGCGGGGGTCGGTAAGACGCGGCTGCTCAGCCGGATGGCCGAAGTCGCCGAGGCGGCGGGGGCACTGGTCGTCATCAGCCACTGCATTGATCTGGGTGATGTCGGGCTGCCCTACCTGCCGTTCACCGAGGCGCTCTCACACCTACGTGCCAGTACGGACGAGGTGCAGCAAGGCCGTCGCCACCAGGCCCGCGCTGGCCAGGTTGCTCGAAGGTGGTCTGGCCGACGCCGCCGGCGGCACCGACAACCAGGCGGCCCGCATGCAGCTGTTCGACGGCATCGCCGACCGTGCTCGGGGCCAGCGGCACGGCGGCGGCACCGCTGGTCCTGATGATCGAGGACCTGCATTGGGCTGACCCGTCGAGCCGGGATGTGCTGCGTTTCCTGCTGGCCCGGTTGCGCACCGAGAATCTGCTGGTCGTCGGCACCTACCGCACCGACGACCTGCACCGTCGGCACCCGCTGCGCCCGGTGCTGGCCGAGCTCCTGCGGCTGCCGAAGGTCGATCACCTCGAGCTTGCGCCGTTCACCCGGGACGAACTCGCCGACTTCAGCACGGCCATCACCGGGCGGGTACTGACGGACGCCGTCTTGCAGCGTGTGCTGAGCCGATCTGAGGGCAATGCCTACTTCGCGCAGGAATTGATCGAGGGCGGCCCGGACGCCGCAGCGCTGCCCGGGTCGCTGTCCGATGTCCTGCACTCGCGGCTGGAGCGGCTGGATCCCGCGGTGCAGGCGTTGGCGCGGATTGCGTCGGTCTCCGGCCGGCGGGTGTCCGAGGGCCTGCTGATGGCGGTGGCGTCCCGCGATCCCGGGTTTCGCTGACGCGCGCCGCGTTCGATCGTGCGCTGCGGGAGGCCGTGACCCACCACGTGCTGGTCGCCGAGGATGCCGAATGGATCGCCTTCCGGCATGCACTGCTGGCCGAGGCTGTCTACGCCGACCTGTTGCCCGGTGAGCTGGCCGGATTGCATCGCAGCTACCTGCAACAGATGACCGCCAACCCGGCTCTCGGGTCGCAGGCCGAGATCGCCCATCACGCCCTGCGTAGCCACGATCTGCCCGCCGCGCTGGCCGCGTCCTACGCTGCGGCCCGCGAGGCGGCGGACGTGCTGGCTCCGACGGAGGAGTTGCGACATCTCGAGACGGCGTTGCAGCTCTGGGCTGCGGTGCCCGACGCCGAGACCAGGGTGGGCCGGAGTCGGGTGGACATCGAAATGGCCGCCGCGTCGGCGGCCAGTCGGGCGGGCCAGCCGTCCCGGGCGGCCGCGCTCGCTGTCTCCGCGTTGGCACTTGCGGACCCGTCGCACCGGGCACGGCTCACTCCCGCTGCCGCCTACTACCTGATCGACGACGGGCAGGAGCGGGCGGCTCTGCGCTCGCTGCGAGGATGCACTCAAGGTGCTCGATGCCGAAGGGCCGTCCGCCGACCGCGCACGATTGCTGGCCGCGCACGCCCGGTCGGCGTTGAACTGCGATCGGGATGACGACGCCCAGCGCACCGCGGAGCGGGCGGTCGTCGAGGCACGGGATCTCGGTGTCGCCGACGCGGAGGCGGATGCGTTGACCACGCTGGCCGTGCTGGAGGTCGGGAATCCCGACCACGCCGGGGAGTTGTTCAGCCGCTCTTTGCAGCTGGCCAGGGAGTCCGGCGATCTGCTCGCCGAGCTGCGCAGCATTCACAACCTGGCGTCGAACCGGTACTACGCGGGTGAGATGACGCAGGCCGAACTGATCTGCCAGGAAGGCATCGAGCGATCGCGCGCGGCCGGCGTGCTGTGGATGGGATACGGCGTCGGGCTGCTGATCTACCGGGACCTGATCCGCTATGTCACCGGTGATCTCGCTCCGGCCCCACTGGCCATGGACTGGGTCCCGGAGTCCGCCACCTGGACGCTGTCCGTGGTCGGCCTCTATGCGGCGGTTGCCCGGGGCGATGCCGACGCGATCGACCGCGGCCGATCGGTCAAGGCCAGCTGGGAACGAGATCCGATGATGGCGCTGGTTTCTGGTGGCTGCACCATTGACGCGCTGACCTGGACGGGACAGCAGCAGGCCGCAGTTGACCTCACCCTCCAGGTGATCACCTTCCTGGACAGTGCCTGGAACGACTACTTCCTCGGCGGCATCTGGCTGTCCGCCCTCGGGCTGGCAGCACTGGCCGACCGCGCAGAACAGACGCGACTGACCGGGGGCGATGCCGCCGAGGATGAGGCGCTGGGCGCGACGCTGCTGGAGCGCACCGTGGAAACGGCGCGCCGCGGCCGCCCCCGCGGTGGAACGCTCGGGCCGGAGGGCCGCGGTTGGATGGCCAGGGCCCGGGCCGAACACGGCCGGCTGATCGGACATGACGACCCCGAATTGTGGCGGAAAGCAATCGCCGAATTCGCCTTCGACAACAACGGCAAGGGCTACCGGTATGAGGTGGCCCGCAGCCGCTGGCGGCTGGCGGCCGCACTTGCAGCTGCCGGAGATACCGCCGCTTCGCGGGTCGAGGCCGGTGTCGCCCTCGCGGAGGCGCAGGAGATGGGCGCAGCCCCGCTCGTCGAGGCAATTCGGCTGCTGGGTAGGCGGGCCCGGCTGGAGTTGCCCGGTGCGCCAACGGCTATCGGGGTTCTGACCGAGCGCGAAGACGAGGTGCTACGGCTGGTGGCCAAGGGACTGACCAACCGGCAGGTGGGTGAGCAGTTGTTCATCAGCGCGAAAACCGTCAGCGTGCACATGTCGAATGTGCTGTCCAAGCTCGGCGTCAGCGGCCGGGCCGAAGCCGTGGCGGTGGCGCATCAGCGCGGTTTGATCAGCCTCGACCACGCCGGCTGAGGGGGCTCGCCGCAGAAATGCCGCTGAGGCTTGCAACCCTTGACGGCGCCGACTCCGTCTTCCTGGCAACGGCCCCCGCAGCAGGAGGAAGACATGAAGAAATCCCTATCCGTCATCGCCATCGTCACCGCTGGAGTGCTCGCGCTCGCCGGCTGTTCCGGGTCGTCCGAAACTGCTGCCGAAAGCCAGACGGCGCGCGTGGACGCGCCGCTGTCCGCTGCGGCGGACATGCAGGGGGCTGTGTCGAATCCGCCGGCGGCAGGGTCGAACCCGCAGGTGGCGGGCGCGCCGCAGACCGCGGTGGTGAAACCAGCGGCGGACGCCGTCTTTTCCGGATCCACCGCCGGCGCACCGACTCTCGCCGGCGCAACAATTGCGGCGGACCCGGGTGCGCGTCTGATTACCGCGCAGGCAACCGGCACCGTCACCGGAACACCCGACGTGGTCACGATTTCCCTTGGCGTGGAAACCAGATCCCCGTCCGCGCAGACGGCGCTCGACGACAACAACCGGCTGGCCACCGACGTGATCAACGTCGTGAAGGAGAAGGGCGTCGCCCCGGAGGACCTGCAGACCAGTCAGCTGTCCATCTACCCCTCGTACGACGACAAGGGCACAGTGACCGGCTACCAGGTGACGAACATGGTCACGGCGAAGTTGCACGACATCGCCGGCGCCGGCGCATTGATCGATGCCGCCGGTCAGGCGGCCGGTGACGCCGTCCGGGTCCAGCAACTCTCGTTCTCCATTGACGACGACAGTGATCTTCGGGCGAACGCCCGGGCGGACGCGGTTCGGCGCGCCCAGGCACAGGCGAAGCAACTGGCCGATGCTGCCGGTATCGCCCTGGGTCCGATTCACTCGATCACCGAGTCGCCGATTGCCAGCGCGATGGTGTACCCGCAGGCCGCGATGGCCACGGATTCCGCGGCCGGTTCCGTGCCGATCGAGCCGGGCAGCCAGCAGCTGCAGGTTTCGGTGCAGGTCGTCTACGAGATCGGCTAAGTCGGACCCGACGAAGAAGGGCCGCCAAGAAGCACAGGGGACAGCACGGAAGAACAGGCGGCGCAGGAGCAGTTTTGTACAGTGCTGTACTAGCGTCGGACCGTGCACGTGCCGCAAGCGGACCTGGACGCTGCCTTCAGTCCCGACCCGGTGCAGCGGAACTCTGCGTTTTCCCGGCTGATCGAGACCACCGACAGACCGGTCGACTGGGCCTATCGGATCTGGGACCGGGCAATGCAGGGACTGACAGACAGGGACAATCACATCCGCGCAATATCCGCGCAGCTGCTCTGCAATCTCGCGAAAAGTGACCCGGAGAACCGAATGCTGCGCGACTTCGACCGCCTGCTGCAGGTGACTCGGGACTCCCGGTTTGTGACGGCACGGCATGCCCTGCAGAACCTCTGGAAGGTCGGCCTCGCCGGGCCGGAGCAATTGGCACTACTGATGAACGGCCTACGCGCTCGCTATACCGAGAGCTTCTCCGAGCGGAACGGCACGCTCGTCCGGTTCGACATCCTGGTGGATCTGGCGAACCTGTACGAGCACCTCAAGGACGACCAGATCAAGTCCGCGGCACTCGTTTGGACCGACGAGGAGCCGGATCCGAAGTACCGCAGGAAGTATCTCGGCGTCTGGAAGGCGAAATGACGGCCCCGTTCGGCCACCGTTGGCCCGCTGCGGCGGAGTTGGTCCAAGATGAGGCGTGGCCAACGACGAGGACGCCCTGACGCAGGCGGTGGACGAGCTCTACTCGGCCGATCCCGATGCGTTCATGGAACGCCGGTCCGCACTGGCCGCGGCAGCCAAAGCTGCCGGTGGCCCGGCAATCGCGAAACAGATTGCGGCGCTTCGGAAACCGACGCGTTCTGCCTATACCGTGAATCTGCTGGCACGCACCGACCCGGACGCGGTCGCGGAACTGTCGGACCTTGGCAGCCAGTTGCGGGACGCGGAGCGGTCGGTTGACGCCAAGCAGATCCGCGAACTGACCACCAGGCGCCGGCGACTGGTGGAGACACTCACCAAGCGGGCCTTCGACATCCTGGACGAGCGGTCACCGAGTTCGGCGATCAGGGACGAGGTGGTTTCCACCCTGACGGCAGCGCTGGCCGACTCCGATGTTGCCGACCAGGTGGCGGATGGCACCCTGGTGAAGCCGGCCCGATGGGAAGGGTTCGGCTTCGGCGGTGGCCCTGAACTCAGCCTGGTGCAAAGCCCTGCGACCAAGCGCACGCCCCCGCCGAAGGTAGCGAAACCGCCTGTCAAGAAAGGCATGTCGAGGGAGGAGGCCGCCGAGGCCCGCCGCATCGCTGACGCGAAGGAAGCCGACGAACGCGCGCAGGCCAAGGCAGCGGCCGAGGCGGCCAAGCAGGAGAAGCTGGATGACGCCAGGCGCGCCGTTGACGAGGCGGAAGAAGCCGTCATCCTGGCGACGGACGAGGAGCAGACCCGCCTGGAGCGTTTGCAGCGCCTCGAGGAACAGGTGGCGGAAGCACGCAAAGGTGTTGACGAGGCCCGTATCCAGTTGCGTCGCGCGGAGATCCGGCAGCGCCGAGCGCAGGATGCGCTGCGACGGCTGGAGCGCTGACCCGGGTTGGACCGCTCCGAAGGCTGCTTTTCCTGGTCACCGGGCAGCGGGCGGCAGATACCAATCCAGTGAGTTACAACCCGAGATGCAGCCGGAGCGCCTCGTCGACCTCAACCATCACCGGTGCCGGCACCCGGCCAAGCGCCGAGCCGAGCCGTTCCACCGACACCGACCTGACCTGCTCCGCCTGGGCTTTCGAATCGACGTCCAACCCAGCCGTGCCCGCGCTCAGTAACACTTGGAAAGGAAATACCCGGCTGACATTGCTGGTCACCGGTACGACCGTGACAACACCGCGGCCGAGACGGGCTGCGACCGCGTTGGCACTGTCGTTGCTGACGACTATTGCCGGTCGGCGCTTGTTTGCCTCCTTGCCACGAACCGGATCCAGATCAACGAGCCACATCTCACCGCGTCGCATCCGTAACCCCGTCTGCACTGGTCGACTCCCAAGCCTGCGCATCTGGCGACGATTCCCACTCCCGCCAAGCGCTCTCGTAGTCCGCCTCCAGTTCCACCCGCCTGAGCAACCGGACAGCGTGATGAACCGCGGCCGACCGGGAAGCCAAACCCTCGCGGCGAGCGTGCTCATCCAGTAGCGCCACATCCTCGTCGGGCAGGCTGACACTGATCTTCATGTCGGCAATCCTACCAAGGTAGGACGATGGGTACTACCTGTCGTGGTTGCCGGTGTCGGTGGCCCTGGATCAGGCCGGAACCTCCAGCAAAGCAGCAACTTCCGCGCTGAGTCCGTGATCGACCAAGGGCACCCCATCGACAGCAACCACCGGCGCCAGCAGCCGGGCGCTCGAGGCCAGCCACACCCCGTCAGCGCTGTACAGATCCTCGGCGGTCAGGTCGGCGGTCTCGGTCTTCCACCCCGCGGCCTGCGCGGCCCGGAACAGCCGCCGAACCGTGATGCCGTCGAGAATGCCGGCCGGTGACGGGGTTTTCAGGACCCGGCCGTTGGCCACTACGACTGATGCGGTCGGTGCCTCCAGGACGCCGCCGTCGGATCCCACGAAGATCGCGTCGTCTGCGCCATTCGCCGCCGCGTACCGAAGCGCCGCCATGTTCACGCCGTAGGACAACGTCTTCGCCCCGGCCAAGAGCCAGGGCGCGGACTCGGCTGCCTTGCCGGTGAATCCCCGGTCCAGCAACAGCACCCGGACGCCCGCCGAACGCTGCCGGATACTGACCGGGGACAGCCTGGCCCCGAGGACGTAGCAGACCGGCGCGCTGGCCGACTCGGGTCCGCGACTGGCGACCAGTCGCATCACCATCTGCCGGTCTCACTGTCCACGACGACACCAGTGCGTCAACTCCGCGGCGCCAACTATCCGGAGCCGGCACCACAAGCCGGTCATCTCACCCGATACCGCCAGTCGAGCCAGATGATCGTCCAGATCGCGCGGCTCGCCGTCGACCACCAGCGTCGTCTCGAACACCCCCTCGCCGCGGAGCACGCCGAGATCGTCCGGGCCGGAGCAGCGGCGTTCGCGGGTCCTGCAGAGTTCCATCGAGAAGCGCATACCAGTGGCGCAGCGGGGTCCGTCACGGCCACCACGGTAAGGAGCGGTCACTCAGCCGCTGACACCCCTAGGCAGGCCGGCGGGGCAGCGCGGTGGTCACGCTGAAACCGGCGATGAACTCCGGGATGGGCCGGTAGTAGCGGTAGGTGATGTCGTATGCGCCGACGGTGGACAGGGCGGCATAGGCGGCGATCCAGTTCCGGATCTCCTGCCCGGATTGCCCACCCAGTTCCTTGATCGAATCATTGGTGTACGAGTCGATGGCGTCCAGGTCATTCGCGGCCAGTTGGTCGAGGAAGGTGTTGTCCCAGTTGGGGTTCAGCGCCTTGAGGTTGCCCTCGCCGGCGGCGAACCGCCGAGCGGCGTCCATCACGTTGGCCCGCCGCTTCGCGGTTGCCTCTGCCGACGGGTGCCGCCCGGCGATCAGTCCCTCGACGACATGCGCCGGCGCTGTCTCCAGGGTCGGCACCGGAGGCTCATGGGACAGCCCGCCGGAGCCGATGAGCAGCACCCGCTTGTCCAGACCGGACAGATACCGGCCAAGTGCCTCGCCGAGCGCACGGACCCGGTGCACCGGGGTGAATGGCGGAGCCGACGGAGTTGATGAAGAACGGCACCACCGGCACCTGCGTCAACCCGCCGAAGAGAATCTCCAGCGGTTGCACCATTCCGTGGTCGACTTCCATTCGCAGCGACACCGCGAGGTCGACCCCGGCGTCGAGCGCGGCCTGGGCCAAGACTCTCGGCGATGTCCCTCGGAACATCGAGAGGCCCTGGAGTGGAACCGAAATCGCCGATCGAGGTGGCGGCCAGACCAATACAGAATTGCGGCATCAATTCGTAGAAGAAGCCGTTGTAATGATCCGGTCCGAAAACGACCACCAGTTCGGGGTCGTACTCGGCAATGAACTTGCGGGCGGCGTCGAACGCCGTCTCGACGTCCGCGGCACAGCTCAGCCGGCGGCTGCGAGAGCTCCAACAACGGACTGTGCGACATGCTGACGAGGGCGAGCGCTCATGGTGATCTCCAAGGTGAATGGCGGTGGCCAGTTGGGCGGTCACGGTTGATGCGTGCTGGGCGAGTGCGGCAGCGGCGACGTAACGGTCCGGCCGAACGATGACGAACCCGACCGGGTGCGTGTCGAACCAGGACTTGAGTCGGCCGGTGGGAGTCGCCGATGACGGTGACGTCGGCGGCCTCGCGGGCGTCCCCGGTCGGTGCGGCGTCCCAGTGCAGTTGGGTAGACGGCCGGACGCTGACCAACCGCACCCCGAGTCGTAGCAGGGTCGTCAGAGAATGCGCGTCGAAGACCTGACGGGGGTCGTTGCCCCACACCAGTACCGAGAACCACGGCCCGAGTACGTCATCGAGCAGAACGGTTCGCTGGGTGCGGGTATCGACACGGGTTGCGGGAACATCGATCCCACCGGTTGGCCGACGGCGGCCGGTCCGACGGCCTCGACCAGAGCACCGACGTGGAACCGCGGCTTGGGCTTGTACCGCCCTCGGCAATCCACTTCTTGGCGGCCGGCACGAGATTCAAGGCAGCGGCGACCTTGTCGCGGGTGCCGGCGATCGCCTTGTTCGTCGGGCGACAGGATGCGACCCATCGCCACCGACACGTCGATCATCGCCTTCGCGTGATCGCGACGTTCGGTGTCGTAGGTGTCGAGCAGTGCGTCATCGGCGATGCCCGCGGAGCACGGCGGTGAGCTTCCACGCCAGGTTGGTGGCGTCCCGGACTCCGGAGTTGTAACCCTGCCCCTGCCAGACCGGCATCAGATGCGCGGCGTCACCGGCGATCAGCACGTGGCCCTTGCGGAACGCGCCGGCGATCCGGGCGTGCAGGGTGTAGACCCGCTCCCGGATGATGTCCAGCCCGGCGGGGTCGGGGACGTGCTTGGCCAGCAGTCGGTGGACGAACAGCGGATCGGCGACCTGCTGGTCGGTCTCGTTTTCGAAGATCATGAACTCGAATCGGCGGACGCCGTGCGGCAGCCCGATCGAGACGAACGGCCGTACCGGGTCGGCACCGAGATAGGCGTTCGGCGTGCCGAGCGGATCGTTCCGGACGTCGATCACCAGGAATCGGGTCGGCGACGACTGCCCCTCGAAGCTCACCCCCATCGACTTACGGGTCGTACTGCGACCGCCGTCGCAACCCACGAGATACCTTGCCCGGATGGTGGTCTGGGTGCCGTCAGCGAGTTCGACGGTCGCGGTGACACCCGCCGCGTCGTCGGTATAGCCGAGCAGCGTGTGCGAGAAACGGACATCGACCTGGTCGAACCGGGACAGGCCGCTCGAGAAGTTCGGCGTCCACCAGTGGCTGGATGAAGCCGTTCCGCCGTGACCAGCCGAAATCCTGCGCACCTGGTGCCACGTTCGCCAGCACCTGACCCTTGCCGTTCACCATCCGCATGATGTGTTGCGGCGTGGTGTGCGGCAGCACCTGCTCGACGACGCCGGCCGTCTGGAATGTCCGGAGCGATTCGTCGTCCAGGCCGACCCCGCGGGGGTAGTCGATCAGCTTGTCGCCCGCGTCGGCCAGCAACGGCATCGACGCCGTACCCGCCGAGCAGGTTCGCCAGCGTGAGACCAACCGGTCCCGTCGCCGAGGATCAGCACGTCGGTGTCGAAAGCTCTGCGGTGGAGGGGTTCTGATGGACTGGAGTGGGGGTCATCGTTGATCCTCGGCGTCAGGTGAGTTGGCGGGGTTGGCGAACGGTTCAGCGGTTCAGCAGGAAATCGAGATGGATCCTGTTGAAGGTCTCGGTGTCCTCGTACTGCGGCCAGTGACCGCAGTTCTCCATCACCGCGAGCTGCGCCCCGGGGATCAGCGAAGCGATCCGCTGCGCCTCGGCGACCGGGCCGGACGGGTCCTTGGTGGTCCACAACACCAGGGCGGGAGCCTCGTATCCGGCCAAGAGCGTCGTCGGTCAACATGTTCCGGCGGCGAATGTCCGGGTCCTGCAGGGCCATGTTGGCCTCGCAGGCCTGCAGCCAGTCGGGCTGCTGGAAGATCGCCTGCCGGGTCTTGATCAGGTCGTCGGTGACCATGGTGGGATCGGCCATCAACCACTCCAGACGGGCCTTGACCCGGTCCCAGCTCGGATCCTTCGCAGCTTCCATGGACAGCGTGTAGAGGCGATGCATGACCTGCGGGTTGGCCATCGTGCCGCCCATGGTGTTCAGCACGATCCGCTCCACCCGCTCGGGGTGGTCGATCGCCAGTTGCGCGGTCACCCAGCCGCCGAGGGATTCCCCGGTGAACGATGCTTTTTCGACACCGATGGCATCGAGAAAGCCGATGACCTGCTCGATGTAGTGCTTGACCTCGAGCGGATGGTCGGGCTTGTCGCTGTACCCGTGACCGATGAAATCGATTGCCCAGCAGGAGAAATGCTCCGCGTGCGAGCGCAGGTTGCGAGCGTAGGCCTCGGCGTGACCGGTGATGCCGTGCAGCATGATCAGCGTCGGTTTGCTCGGGTCGCCGGCGTGCAGATACCTGGTTCGGTACGTACCGGCCTGGATGAATCCCTGGCTGAACTCGACCTCCCGCAGGTCGGACCAGACACTGGTGAACGGGCGGGCAGCGGCTGAGGTCTCCGTCACGACTGACTCCTGTGCTCTCGGTGTGCGATATTCGCTCTCAATATGCGATAAGTGAAACGCATCGTGCGCAGAGTGTCAAGACCTTGTCTGCGAAAACCGTGGAACTCACTGGAGAGGGTGGCCGATGGCAGGTGGGGACCAGCACGTGCACGCAGTCGTTCGTGCGCCCGCTGACCCGGGTGCCTGCCAGGCGAGGAATCAGCTGAGCAGAGCGCTGATCCTCGATGCACCGTCCAACATGACGGGGACCGCCCTGGCCATCACGTCGTCGCGGTAGGTGATGAGATTCAGGCAGGCGCCTGGGACGTCGCCGCCCTGGTGGATCAGCACGGCCAGTCCGTGCGCGCCGGGCTCTACCTCACCCTTGCTGACGGAGAATCCCTGTGCGCGGGCCCTGGTCACCTCGGGCCGCTCGCCCGGCCGCGGCGGCAACGCCGACAGCAGGCAGATACCCGCAGAGCCACGGCCGAGCGGATGCCGACTTCCGGTGCGAAACGCCAAGTGGTAAGCCGCTTTTGTCGGAGACGCGACGGCTATCGCCACCACCTCGTCACCCTCTCTGATCAGCAGGGCAACGGTCGATTCCAGCTCATCGGCCAGTTCCCGCATGATCGGCGCGGCGGTATCCCGCAGCGCACCCTGCACACCGCTGGCCAGCGCAGTGAGCCCACCGCCCGCCCGGAACCGGTTATCCGGGCCACGGGCGATCAAGTGGTGATCGGCGAGGGTGCCGAGCAGTCGATGCGCGATGGTGCGGTGCACCTCGAGCCGGTCCGCAACCTCCTGCACGGTGAGACCGGCCGGGGCGGCGGCCACCAGCACCAGCGCGCGGATCCCGCGGTCCAGGGTCTGCGATCCGGCGTTCTTCGACGCCGTCGGCGCAGCCGCCGCTGCGGGCTCTGCGTCGGCGTCCGTCATCGGTGCTCATTTCGCTCGTGGGTCTCGGCGGCGGGTCCAGCGTAGGTGAGACGAAGAAAGGCTTGACACAGCCGTCATTCGTCTCGATAGTAGTGCATCTACCGCACTGCATGTATCGCTGAACGCACACGGCGTGGACCGCCAGCGTCTACCCGTCGTCACATCGCCGTCCCAAACACCCGCCGCAACACCCACACAAGGGAGTGTCCGTGTCCAATACCCAGTCAACCGCCGTTCCGGCAGCCGAGTCCCGCAGGCCCGAACAGGACCCGCAGCAGATGCGCCGGGTGCTGTTCTCCAGCTTCCTGGGCAGCGCGGTCGAGTTCTACGACTTCCTGCTCTACGGCACCGCAGCTGCGCTGGTGTTCGGGCAGCTGTTCTTCTCCGACCTGACGCCGGTGGTCGCGACGATCGCCTCGTTCGGCACCCTCGCCGTCGGGTACATCGTTCGCCCGTTGGGTGGCGTGATCTTCGGCCATTTTGGCGATCGCATCGGAAGAAAATCCATGCTGGTGCTGACCATGAGCATCATGGGGGCGGCCAGCTTCGCCATCGGCCTGCTCCCGACCTACGCCACCATCGGCGTCCTCGCACCCATCCTGCTGATCATCCTGCGGCTGATCCAGGGTTTTGCCGTCGGCGGCGAATGGGGCGGTGCCGCCCTGATGGCGCTGGAACACTCGGACGAGAAGCACCGCGGCTTTTCCGCGAGCTTCGCCAACATGGGCGCCCCGGCCGGTGCCGTCCTCTCCACCATTGTGCTGGCCATCGTCACCCTGCTGCCGGGTGACGCGTTCCTGTCCTGGGGCTGGCGCATCCCCTTCCTGCTCAGTCGCCGTACTCGTCGGCATCGGCCTCTACGTCCGGCTGAAGGTCACCGAATCCCCGCTGTTCGAGCAGGAGGTCATCACCGGCAGTGCCCGATCAGAAGAAGCGGTTGCCGATCGTCGACGTGCTGCGCAACAACCCGACGTCCGTGCTGCTCGGCATCGGCGCCGGACTCGGTGCCTTCGCCCTGCAGGCCCTGATGGCGACCTTCGCGCTCACCGTCGGCGTCCAGGGCGGCCTCACCCGGTCCACGGTGCTCTGGCTGTTCGCGGCCGGATCGTTCCTGCAGATCTTCGCCCTGCCGAGTTACGCCGCGCTGTCGGACCGATTCGGCCGCCGCCCGGTGATGATCGCGGGCTGCGTTGCCGCGATGGTCGCGGTCTACCCGATCCTGCTGCTCATTGCCTCCGGCTCGACTCATCGGCGTGCTGCTCGGGTTCGTCATCGCCATGCCGCTGGTCCAGGCCGCGATGTACGGACCGTTGGCGGCCTTCACCACCGAGATCTTCGCCACCGGAAACCGTTACACCGGAGCATCTTTGGGCTACCAGCTGTCGTCGACCCTTGGTGGCGGTTTCGCCCCGCTGATCGCGGCCACCCTGGTGGCCGGCACCACGGCGGGCAACGGATTGTTCCGGGTCGCGATGTTTGCCGCTGCTGCCGCCCTGATCAGCGCCGTCACCATTGCGATCGCGAAGGAATCCAGCAAACGCACGCTCGGCGCAGCCGGCTGATCACGATCCACTCGGATGACGCCGGGCCATCGCGGCTCGGCGTCATCTTGGTGGTCGTAGCGGAAGCTACGAGCCGCCCGAAGTGGTGTCGCTCTGGCCCTGGGCGGCGACTGGCGCCTGGGTTGGCGCGGCAAGAGTGCTGGTCGCAGCGGCTGAGGTGGCGGGGGCAGTTGCGGTTGCTGAGTCGGCGGCCGCGACCGCCGGAGCACTCGTGCTCGACTGCACGGCACTGGTCTGAGCCGTATCAGCCGCGACCGTGCTGGTCGATTCGACCGCCAAGGCGGCGGTCACACCGGCGGTGGCCACCACCGCGGCACCCACGATCCCGACGGTCCACCGACGGACCCTGCGTCTGAGCCCCAGCCCCGTCGTGGCCGGTGATGCACCCGAATTGTCAGCAGTCACGGTCAGATCCCTCATCGTTGTGGTCGGCACCGGCGTTCGGCGACTGACTCACTGTCGATCTGGGGGCTGTGACCTGACTGTGCACGTCCAGTTCGACGGCTGAGAGGGCGCGGCTGCGATCGAGCCGCTGAGATCGAACCGCTACAGCTTGCGCAGCCGGATCCGGCTGACTGCGTGGTCGGGTCCCTTCGTCATCACCAGCGTTGCCCGACCCCTGGTGGGCAGGATGTTCTCCACCAGGTTGGGTTCATTGATGGACGACCAGATCCGGTTCGCGGTCTCGACCGCCTCGGCGTCGGTCAGGTCCGCGTACCGCCGGAAATACGAGTCGGGATGGGCGAACGCGGTTTCCCGCAGCCGGAGGAACCGTTCGACATACCACCGCCGGACATCGACGGGATGGGCGTCGACGTAGATGGAGAAGTCGAAGAAGTCGGACAGGGCAAGTGCGCTCCGCCCGCCCTCGTCCAGGTGCGCCGGCTGCAGGACGTTCAGCCCCTCGACGATCAACACATCCGGCCGCCGGACCACGATCTCGTCGCCCGGCAGGATGTCGTAGGTCAGGTGGTCATACCGCGGCGCCCGGACCTCTGGTGCCCCGGACTTCACCTCCGCGACGAACCTGAGCAGCGCCCGCCGATCGTAAGACTCAGGGAAACCCTTGCGCTGCATCAGGTTCCGCTTGTCGAGCACAGCATTCGGATAGAGGAAGCCGTCCGTGGTGACCAGCTCCACCCGCGGGGTGTCCGGCCAACGCGCCAGCATCTCGCGCAGCACCCGGGAGGTGGTGGATTTGCCAACCGCCACCGAACCACCGACACCGATGACGAATGGGGTCCGCTCGGTCCGCTCGCCCAGGAAGTTCGTCGTCACCTGATGCAGCGCGCCGGTGCCGCCGACGTACATGTTCAGCAGCCTCGACAGCGGCAGATAGATGTTCTCGACCTCATCGAGGTCGATCGGGTCGCCATTACCCCGGAGTCGCTCGATCTCGGCCAGGGAGAGCGGCAGTGGGGTGGACGCCGCCAGCGCCGCCCAGGCGGCACGGTCCAGTTCGACGAAGGGGGTCACCCCGTGCCCGTTGAACACCGGGGCGCCCCGCCGGCCGATCAGCTCGGCCACCGACGATGCAACCGGGACCTCACCGTCACCAGCCATGAGGCGCAATTCTGCCGGTCGCCGGCACCGTTGGACCAATCAGTGGGGCACCGGTCTCTGTGACCTGCGACTCACCGAGCGCCGAAACCGGACGTCGAAGCCGGACGTCGACCGCTCCTCTGCTGACTGAGTGCGACCGCAACACCCAGGACGCGGTGCCACCCTCGTTGCTTGCTGCCTACCATGGACCTCATGGCAGCACCGCAGGACCAGGCCAACTACCACTCTCCCCTGCTCGCATTTCCCGGCGCGGTCAACGCCACCGGGATCGACTCCGGGACCGCGTGGCACTACGGGGACCCGATCGGCGAACAGCGCGCGGCCGAGCGGGGCGCGATCCTCGTCGATCGGTCGAACCGTTCGCTGCTCACCGTTGCCGGGCCGGACCGGCTGACCTGGCTGCACACCCTCACCAGCCAATTCCTCACGACCCTGACCGACGGCGGCGTCACCCAGGCGCTGGTGTTGTCGCCGCAGGGCCATGTCGAACACCATTTTGTTGTCACCGACATCGGCGAAGTGACCTACCTGGACAGTGAACCGGGTGCTGCCACTGCGCTGCTCGGCTATCTCGACGGGATGCGGTTCTGGTCCAAGGTGGAGGTGGCCGACCGTACCGCCGATTTCGCCGAGCTGTCGCTGCTCGGTCCACTCGCCTGGCATATCGCCGAGCAGGCCCTGCAGCTGTCCGACCCGGGGCCGGCGCGCGCCGGACTGCTGCCCGGCGGCGGTGTCGTTCGTCGCAACGACGACAGCATCGACCTGCTGGTCCCCCGGGCCGACCTCGGGCGGGTCGCTGCCGCGCTGGTCACCGCGGGCGCGGTGCCGGCCGGTAGCTGGGCGGCCGACGCCCTGCGGATTCCCACCCGGCGGCCCCGGTGGGGCGTCGACACCGACGACCGGACGATCCCGAACGAGGTGGAGTGGCTGTCAACCGCCGTCCATCTGGAAAAGGGCTGTTATCGCGGGCAGGAGACCGTCGCCCGGGTGCACAACCTCGGGCGGCCGCCGCGCCGCTTGGTGATGCTGAACCTGGACGGCTCGGCGAGCGGACTGCCGGAGACCGGCGACCCGGTCACCACGGCGGACGGCCGGGTCGTCGGCAGAGTCGGCACCGTCGCCCAGCACCACGACGACGGGCCGATCGCGCTGGCGCTGATCAAACGCAACGTCGATGTCGGAACCCCTTTGCTGGCAGGCACAGTCGACGCGGCCATCGATCCGGCCGACGCGCTGGACGACACCGCCACCGCGACCCCGTTGTCGGCGATCGACCGGCGCGCACTGAGTCAGATCCGGCGGAGCTGATCTGGTGGGTCTGCGCCTGGTCGATATCGAGATGATCCGCGACGCCGCGGGCCTGATCCGGCCGTACGCCGTGCGGACGCCGTTGCTGGCCGCGCCGTGGCCCGGGTTGTGGCTCAAGCCCGAGAACCTGCAGCCGATCGGCGCCTTCAAGATCCGCGGCGCGGTCACCGCCATCTCGCGGCTCGATCCTGCCGTCAGGGCGCGGGGAGTGCTCGCCCATTCCTCCGGCAATCACGCCCAGGCGGTGGCCTACACGGCGCGGGCATTCGGCATCGACGCGCACATCGTCATTCCGGACAACGCCCCGGTCGGCAAGATCCAGGCCACCCGCGACCTCGGCGCGACCGTCGAACTGGTGCCCGTCGAGCAACGCTTCAGCCGCCCCGCCGAGCTCGCCGAGCAAACCGGTAAAGCGATGATCGCCCCGTTCGACAATCCCGACGTCATCTCCGGCCAGGGCACCGTCGGGTTGGAGATCGCCGCTGACTTGCCCGACGTCACAACGGTTCTCGTCCCGGTGTCCGGCGGTGGCCTGATCTCCGGGATCGCCGCGGCGATCACCGCGCTGCTGCCCGGCGCCAAGGTGATCGGTGTCGAACCCGAACTCGCCGGCGACGCGGCTGAGTCATTCCGGGCGGGCCGACGCATCCCGTGGACGCCCGCGCAGACCGCCCGCACGATGGCCGACGGACTGCGCACCTTCAGCGTCGGCGAGCTGCCGTGGGAGCACATCCGCACCCAGGTGCACGACATCATCACCGTCACCGAGGACGAGATCGCCGACGCCACCAGACGACTGATTCTGCAAGCTCGACTGGTGGCCGAGCCGAGCGGAGCCGTCGCCACGGCCGCCTACCTGCACCACGCCGACCAGTTGCCCGGCGGGAAGACCGTCGCCGTCCTGTCCGGCGGGAACATCGACCCGGCCGTGCTACGGAAGTTGCTGGCCGATGCCTGATCGTTCGCCCGAAGCCGACCCGATTCTCGGCGGCACGCTGATCACCTTGGCGCCCGCTCCCAGCGAACTCGGCCACCTGCTCCGGGCGGCGATCGACGCGGAACAGGTTGGGGTGAGCCGCATTCACCTGGCGATCGACCAGCCGGATTTCATCGCAACGGTGGCCGGCCTGCGTCGGCAGACCGGATTGGTGATCACCACCGACACGCAGCACCCGGGCGCCGACCTGGTGGACCGGCTGCCGCCGAATCTCCTGGAGATCGTGCTCGACGAGGGACCGTCGGCGATCGATCTCGTGGCCCAGGTGGCCCGGATCGCCGAGGAACGGGATGGCGACGTCAGCCTTGGCGGCCGCGGTGCCGCGGCAGTCCCGGTCCTGTTCGCGGCCCTGGCCGTCGGTGCGCATGTCCGGGTCGGCACCTCGCAGACCCCGATGCTGCCGCCGTCCAACGACCTGCGGGGCGACCCCCGACCACGCGGCCGGGATGACGCCGCCCTGGCCGCCAGGGCCAGCGGGCTGGCTCGGATCGCCGGTCGGCCGCCGCTGGAGGGTCAGGCGGCCAGGTCCCGCTGGCGGATTGGCTGAGCTGGCCGGGGCGCGGTGAGCGCTGCAGCCCCGGACCTCACCTAGCATCCCTGCGCCATCCGCTTGCCATCCTGCTGGATGGTGCTATGGTTGTCGTACCGGTGAAGGGAAGTGAACTCGGTGGCCGAGATCGAGAAGACAGAAAAGATCACCATCAACCTGGGGCTGGTGGATCTGGGTGAGATCGACCTGTTGGTCGGCGAAGGGTTCTACGCCAACCGCACCGATTTCATCCGCTCGGCAATAAGGCGACAACTGGAGACCCGGTCCAACGCTGTGCGGGACACCGTCGCCCGGCGCACGTTGGAATTGGGCTCCGTGCAATACACCCGCGCTCAGCTCGAGGAACTCCGGGCAGCCGGAAAGACTGTGCACCTCCGGGTGCTCGGTTTGGGCAGCATCGCCAATGACGTCCCCGTTGACCTGGCCCTGGCCACCATCGAGTCCGTCGAGGTGCTCGGCGCATTTCGTGCTTCACGAGAAGTCAAGGCCGCCTTGGCCTCTCGCACTGCCTGAACCTGCCGACAGGCTGACAACGCAACACCACGAATAATCGCTCCCGCGGTCGAGCCGTCCGGAGTTCTGCTGCGCCGTGATCACGCGGCGGGTATCACGACTGGCCGACACAGGTCGGTTCAGCCTTGCTTTATCAACCAATTCAGCAACCCAAAAAGGGGTCTACCACCATGTCTGTCAACGTCACTGCCGAAAACGTCACCGCCACCCTGGACCGCGCCATGCGACTCGTCCGCGACAATGCCGATAATGTCGCCCGGCACCACAATTCGACGTCATCCTCCGGCGGTTACCAGAACCTTCCCGACCCGACCGGAATTCTGGCCCGGCTGGGCATCACCGCCCCAGTTGGCCAGCAAGATTCCGGTTCGGGACGTTCGACACCGGCCGCGGGAACTGCACCGGGCGGGCTGCCCGTCGATATCAGCTCACTGCTCAAGAAATTGCCGTCCGGGCTCAAGAATCTGCCGCAAGGGCTGCTCAATAAACTCCCCGACGGACTACCGAACCTGCCCGACGGGCTCCACCTGTCGTTGCCGGCAAACCTCACATCCTTGCTCCCGCAGGGACTTTCGATGCCCAGTGGCAACTCGGCCGCCATGCAGGCAGCGGCCGCCGCGGGTGGCGAGATCCGGCATTTGACCTACAGCGGCCCGGCCGGATCACGGAATTATGATCTCTACATTCCGACCGGATACTCCGGTGCGCCGGTGCCACTGGTGGTCATGCTGCACGGTGGAACGCAGAATGCCGCCGATTTCGCGGCGGGCACCGGAATGAATGCGATTGCCGAACAACACACCTTCCTGGTGGCCTACCCGGAGCAGTCAAGGAGCGCGAACCCCAGCGGATACTGGAATTGGTTCCGTCCGGAGGACCAGTATGCGGGCGCCGGCGAACCGGCCATCATTGCCGGTATCACCGAGCAGATCATCGATGACCAGCAGGTGGATCGATCACGGGTCTACGTCGCCGGATTGTCCGCCGGCGGGGCAATGTCCGCCGTGATGGCAGCCACCTATCCCACCCTGTACGCGGCTGCCGGAGTGCATTCCGGCCTCGGCTACCGATCGGCCACGGACATCCCGGGCGCGTTCGGGGCGATGAGTTCCGGCGGCACCCCGAGCCCCAGTGGCCCGGTCCCACTGATCGTTTTTCACGGCGCAGGCGATTCCACCGTCGCACCGGTCAATGCCGACAAGATCATCACCGGGCGACTTTCCAGCGATCGTGGAAAGGTGCGTTCCGCCACCACCAATGGCTCGGACGGAAATCGCTCCTACCGCCGGACGGTGCACACGGATGTCGACGGAACCGTCATCGCCGAATCCTGGATCGTCGACGGCGCCGGTCATGCCTGGTTCGGCGGCAACCCGATCGGCACCTACGCCGACGCCCAGGGTCCCGACGCATCCGCCGAGATGGTCCGATTCTTCCTGGGGCACAGCACTTCTCGGTCCGACTGACGGCTGACTCAGTCGTTCACCTCGATGACCAGATCGCCATCGGCGGATTGCCGGGGTGAGCCGCCGAAGACGGCCAGCAACGCCATCGCCGGCTTGTTGCTGGCCGCGATCTGGGTGCGGATGATCCTGGCCGGTCGGGGCCGGTGGGCGGCCAGCAGCTCCCCGAGGATCCTGCCGAGCCCCGTTCCGCGATATTCCTCGGCCACGGTGATGCCCACATCGAGGGTGTCCGGCTCGGTCGGGTACCGCAAGATCCGGCCGACCCCGACAAGGTAGTCGGGGTCGTCGGTCAGGAACGCGACGAAGGCAACGTGATCGACACCGTCCACCTCGTCCACCAGTTGGCGCAGGATCCGGAGGCCGAGGGCGTGGGGGGCGGATCCGAAACGCTGTCGCTGGGATTCGGGCGACAACCGCTGGAAGGCAGCTGCCAGCGCTGCGCCGTCGCCGCCGCGGACCGGCCGGATCAGGACCTGTCGGCCATCCCGCAGCGTCACGACCGCACCATCGGCCGCCGACGCCGACGGCGACTCTGGAACCGGGACGGGCACGGGCACGGGACGGTCGAGGGGGCGGTCGGCAGTCATCGGAGTTCGGCGCCTTCCGCGCCGCCGGCCGGGTCACCGATCGAGTCACCGATCGGGCAACAGATCAGCAACGCGCCGGGCAGGACGGAGGCCGCCAGGGTTCGGCCCGGCTCGATGACGTCACCGTCGAGCTCACGCGACTGCTCCCGATCGCTGTGGATACGGATCCGGGAGCACCGCAGGATCTCCAAACGCGGCACCCGGCGGTGCCGCAGCAGGACGCCCCACGCGATACGCGCCCAATGCCCGAGGTGCTTCGGGGCGATGATCGCGACATCCAACCGCCCGTCATCCGGTTCGGCGTCCGGGAAGAGGGCAATCCCGCCCTGCAGAGCACCGACGTTTCCGACCAGGACGGTGCGCGCCCTGCGGTGCAGCGCGGGGGCGCCATCGATCTCGATGAGTACCCGCATCGGTCGGTCCAGCAGGTGCTTCAGGGCCGACAGGACGTAGGCCAACGGCCCGATCCGGGCCTTCAGCGTGGTCGAGGCCTCGTCCATCAGCACGGCGTCAAAACCCATCCCGGCCATCACCGCGAACACCTCATCGCCGACCTGTCCGACGTCGATCCGGCGCCGACCGCCCTGCACGGCCACCTCGATGCCCTTGGCGTGGTCCATCGGCAGACCCAGGTTGACCGCCAGCAGGTTGCCGGTGCCGGCCGGCAGGATCGCCAGCGCAGCATCGGTGCCGACCAGGCCGGCGACCACTGCACGCACAGTGCCGTCGCCGCCGCAGACGAACACCACCTCAGCGCCCCGCGCCACCGCCTGTCGCGCCTGCCCGGTCCCCGGGTCGTCGGCTGTGGTCTCGAACCACTCGCTCGCGGGCCAGCCGGCGGCCGACAGGATGGACGCGAGCAGCTCGCGGAGCTGCGGAAGCCCGCCCACCCGCACCGGATTGACGATCACCGCGGAGCGTTGACCCCGCTCGGGCGCCGAGGCCCGCTGCCAGCTGGTCGCCTCAGGAGCCGCCATGATCCGTGGTCCCCCAGAGAGGTTCGATATCGCGAAGAGTTTCGACACCACAAAGAGATCAACGACACAAGAGATCAACAGCGTGGGCGCCAACAGGCATTGTCGCAGGACACTGTGCGCCACCCTCTACCATCGCCGCCAGAGGACCCCGCCACCTGCGGAGGATCGCCAGCAGACGACAGTTGCTGCCGCCCACCCGTCACGCAAAGGAGCACGCACGTGTCTGCCATCCCCACCGAGTTGGTCCGGGTCTATCGATCGGGATTCCATGAGGGGTCGCACTTCGGCTCCGTGGTGATCACCGATGTCGACGGATCCGTGCTGCATCAGCGCGGCGACGTGGCGGCACCAGTGTTTCCCCGTTCGTCGAGCAAACCGTTTCAGGCGGTCGCCATGCTCGGTAGCGGTGCCGACCTGGTCGGCGCGGACCTCGCGTTGGCATCGGCGTCCCACTCCGGCGAGCCGATGCACGTGGACCGGGCGCTCGCCATGCTGGCCCGCGCCGAAGTCACCGAAGACGATCTGGGCTGCCCACCTGCCCTGCCGATGGCCGAGGTCGACAAGCTCGCCGTACTGGCGGCCGGCGGCGGCCCGCGACGGATCTACATGAACTGTTCGGGGAAGCACTCCGGAATGCTGACGGCCTGCGTCGCGCACGATTGGCCGATCAACAACTACCTGGCGGTCGACCATCCACTGCAACTGCGAGTGGCCGACGAGGTGACCCGGTTGTCCGGGGAGAAACCGTCAGCGGTCGGGATCGACGGATGCGGCGCCCCGCTGTTCGCGATCTCACTGACCGCGCTCGCCAGGGGATTCGGCGCCGTCAACGCGGCGGCGCCCGGGACATTCGATCGGCAGGTGTCCGACGCAATGCGCGCGCACCCCGAGATGGTCGGCGGCACCGGTCGGGAGGACACCCGGCTGATGCAGGCCATCCCCGGCCTGCTCGTCAAGGGCGGCGCGGAAGGTGTGCACTGCGCCGCATTGGCTGACGGGCGCTGCATTGCGGTGAAGATCACCGACGGCGGTGACCGGGCCAGGATGCCGGTGCTCGTCGGTGCGCTGCGGTCGCTGGGTGTCGGGGCGGGCAACTCCGCAGCGACCGCCCTGCTGGACGAACTGGGTACCGGGGTCGTCCTGGGTGCCGGTCTGCCGGTGGGCACCGTCGAGGTCGCCCCAGGGGTCTTTTAGGCGTCTGCGTCCGATCCGGGCGGACGTCCGTGGCCCGACAGCGGCGCGACAGGAACTGACGGCACCGGCCGAACGCCGACTGGCTCTACGATGACAGCCGCACCCCTGCCCACCGGACGCCCCGACGGGCGCGACGTGAGCGGGTAGGTGTGGGAAGCGAACCGTCGAACCTGTACTGTTGATACCACGAAACACACCTGATTCCGGGGCCGCCGTTATCGGCCGCCCCGCTTCTTACTGCAAGGGGGTCCGCCATGGGGCGCGGCCGGCAGAAGGCTAAACAAACGAAGGTCGCTCGGGAGCTGAAATATCACTCCTCGTCGATCGACGTCAACGCCTTGCAGCGCGAATTAACCGGCGGGGCGGTGTACCAACCCCCACCACCACCGGTTGTCGAAGACGACGATGACGACGACGATCCGTACGCGCTGTACTCCAAGTTCGTCGAGGAAGACGACGACGAACCGGTCACCGGTTACGTCGCTCCTTCGCGACGACGGTAGGTCAGGAATGAATCGGCCGTCACGGTGAGGACTCCATCGCCATGACGGCCGATTTCGTGACATGACGCTTGGAACCAACGACATGCCGGACCATCCGCAACCGGCGATCGACCCAGCACTGGATCCGGAGCTGCTTGACGGCCTCTGGGATTTCGACGACCCGGTGGCAAGCGAGCAGCGCTTCCGGCAGCTGTCGGGCGACGCTGTCGCCGGGTCTTGCGTCGCCGCCGAACTGACCACCCAGCTGGCCAGATCGCTCGGCCTGCAGGGCAGGTTTGACGACGCTGCCGCCCTGCTCGACGAAGTCGCATCGGCCGGTCCGGCGTTGCCGCCGGTCGTCCGCGTCCGGCTCGCGCTCGAGCGGGGCAGAGTGCTGAACTCGTCCGGCGACCCGGCGGCGGCCACCGAGCAATTCCGGGAGGCCCTCATCCTCGCCGAAGGCATCGGCGACGACTTCCTGGCCGTCGATGCCGCGCACATGCTCGCGATCGCCGATCGGGACCGCGCGGACGAGTGGACGGAATTGGCCCTGCGGGCCGTCACCCGCTCGGCGGACCCCCGCACCCAGCGCTGGGCGGGTTCGCTCAACAACAACGCGGGCTGGGCGCGGCACGACGACGGCGACTTCGCCGCGGCCCTCGACCACTTCGAGGCCGCCCGCATCGCCTACGCCGAACACGGGACCGTCGAACAGGTCAGAGTGGCGAACTGGGCCGTCGCGCAGGGCCTTGCGTTCCCTCGCCCGGTTCGACGACGCCCTGCGGATCCAGCAGCGGCTCTCCGCGGGCCCGGCCGACGGCTATGTCGAGGAAGAACTCGCCGAACTGCTCCTCGCCACCGGTCGACCGGACGAGGCGGCCCGGCACGCCAGGACGGCCGCCGAGCTACTCGGCGCCGACGCCTGGTTCGCCGAGTACGAGCCAGGACGCCTGGACCGGCTCCGCCGGCTCGGCCAATCCGACTGACCTCGACCGCGACCCGGTGACGTCAGAACCAGCCCTTTCGTTTCGCCCAGACCAGCAACATGATCGACATCACCAGCATGACGAGTCAGCGCAATGGCCAGTTGGCCGTATCTCGGTCTCGTCATTGACGATGAAGTTCACCCCGAGGATCGACGACAGGGCCGTGATCGGCAGGGTGACCGCGGCGATCACCGCCAGTCGCTCGGCGGCGATCGTCATCTTGGTGTTCGTCCTGGCCTGATAGAACTCGATGGTGCCCTGCAGGTAGTCCTTCTGGCCGTGCGCCATCGCCCGCAACCGGGCGAACTGGTCGACGGTGTCCTCGATCAGGAACTCACCGCGATCGGGCCCGAACGCCTCGATCTTGGCCATCCGGGCATAGACCTCCCGACTCAGCGACGCCATCGTCTCCACCGTCAGCAGCCCGTGCCTGCGCCCGGAACATCTCGTCCAGGAAGATCTCCGGATCGCCCAGGTGGCCGCCGGTGACCCGCTGTTCCAGCTTCCACACATCCTGGGTCAGGACAGCCGTGTAGTTCCGCAACCGTCCGGTGAGCGCGGACACCATCCCGTGCGACAGCTCGTAGGGCGCCTTCGGCCGCAGCCTGCCTTCCTGCAGGCGATGCAGCAGTGACGTCACCTCGACCCTGGCCAGTGCCGGGTCCACCGCCGGGTTGAGCGGTCCGTGCACGGTGACCAGATAGTTCGGCCCGACGAACTGGTCGAGCTCGACGTAGTGCACGTGCCCGGCCTTGCCACCAACCGGGGCGTGCAGGACGAGGAAGACGTAGCCCGGGTACACGTGCACCTTGGGCACGTGGTTGCGCTCCATGCAGTCCTTGATGGCCAGCGGATGGAAGCAGAAGACCTCGGACAGCACGGTGAACGCCTCGTCGTCCCAGGTCGGGACGTCGACCCAGACCAGGCCATCGGGCCTGTTCAGCAGGTCGGGCAGGTCCTCGGTCGGGTGGCTGCTGACCAGTGAGCGGCCCGCACCCAGCTCTGATTTCTGCTGCCGTCCACACGAACCTGACGTCCATCCGGACCTCCACTCCTTGATCGATCGACACGATCAGCTCGCGCGACCGGGAACAGCCGCCACCAGTGTGCGTCAGCGCGCTCCCGACCCGCGGGACCGGCGCCACTTTCCCGGTGTGCGGCGCGCTGCTCCCGGATCCGGACCGCCCGGGACGTATCAGTCCGTCACGCGCCATCTCCGTTCCCAACGGGACATCCACCACTCAACGGGACATCAGTACTTGATGGGGGAACGAATGAGTCAGGCAGCGATCGTCGTCGAAGCTCCGGCAGTGGATCTCCGTCCCACCCGGCCCGCGTGCGTGCGGCCGCTGCCCCCCTTGCACGTCACACCGGTCCTCCGGGTCGACACCGCACAGATCGCGGCCGACTACCGGACGCTGGCCGCAGCATTGCCGCGGGTGGCCCTGCACTACGCGATCAAGGCGAACCCCGCCGCCGCCGGTCCTGCGGACCCTGCTCGACCTCGGGTGCCCGGTGGGACGTCGCGAGCCCGGGTGAGATCGACGCGGTCCTCGCCGTCGGCGGCGATCCCGGCGGACCTGTCCTACGGCAACACCATCAAGCGGGCAGCGGACATCGCCTACGCCATTCGGCTGCGGTCGTCCGGCAGTTCACCGTGGACAGCCCGGGCGAGCTGACGAAGATCATCGCGCTGGCGCCCGGGGCGACCGTACTGGTCCGGATCGCCACCAGCGGGGCCGGCGCCGACTGGGCACTCGGCGGGAAGTTCGGCTGCCCGGAGCACGAAGCCGCCGCCCTGCTCCTGACGGCCGGCGGCGGCCGGGCACCCGGTCGGGGTGGCGTTCCACGTCGGCACCCAGCAGCGCAACCCGCAAGCCTGGGACGAGCCGCTGGCCACCACCGCGCGCCTGCGGGCCGGGCTACGGCTGCGTGGCCTCGACCTGTCCGTTGTCGATCTGGGCGGCGGGTTCCCGGCCGCCATGCTCGGCGACAGTCCCGCCATCGGCGAGTACGGAGCGGCGATCACCGCATCGATCCGCCGGCATCTCGGTGTCCATCCGCCGGCGTTGATGGCCGAGCCGGGACGCTGCATCGTCGCCGACGCCGGAGTGCTTGGAGACCGAGGTGGTGCTCGTCTCCGAGCGGGACGGCGCGCGCTGGGTGTACCTGGACGCCGGGTTGTTCACCGGCCTGGTCGAGTCGATCGACGAGTCCATCCGCTATCGCATCGAGGTGCATCGGGACGGCGCTGCCGCTGGGCGGGCCCGTCGGACCGGTGGTGCTGGCCGGGCCGACCTGCGACAGCCTGGATGTCCTCTACGAGCAGCACCGCTACCTGCTGCCGCTCGACCTGCGGCCCGGCGATCGGCTCACGCTTCCTGTCCGCGGGTGCCTACACGGCGACCTATTCCACCGTCGGGTTCAACGGGTTCGCGCCGCTGCGCGAGGTGTACTCGGTGAACGAGCGGCAGGAGTCCGAATGAGCGAGCCGGTCGACCAACAGGCGGGACCGACCTTTCGAAGTGCATTGCGGGAGCGCGACTTTCGCTTGCTGCTGGCCGGGCACGGGGTGGGCACCGTCGCCCAGCTGGTGCTCACCCTTGCCCTGGGCATCGAGGTGCTGGCGCAGACATCGTCGAGCCTGTGGGTGTCCGTCACCGTCGCACTGGGCTTCGCGCCGTACGTGATCTTCTCCGGTTACGCGGGGCTGCTGGCCGACCGCTGGTCCCGCAGCGCGATGTTGACCTGGTCGTTCGTCAGCCGGGCCGGATGTGCCGCGGTGCTCGCCACCGGACTGTTGCTGCACTGGCCGGTGCCACTGCTGGTCCTGGTGGCGGCGGTCGCTGCGGTGCTGGCGACGCCGTCCTACCCTGCGTTGGCCGCCGGCACCCTGGAATGTGTGCCGGACGAGCAACTCCCGGCCGCGAACGCGCTGGTCACCGGCGTGGAGAACGTGACCTGGATGGCCGGCCCCGGCGTCCTCGGCCTGATTCTGCTGTCCGGCAACGGTCCGCTGGTGGCCACCCTGTTCGCCACCGCGTTGTTCGTGATCGCCGGGTGCCTCGCGGCCGGGTGCACCTCCCGCGGCCGGCCCGGTCGGAACCGGCCGGATCCGGGTCGGAGTTGTGGGACGGGTTGCGGATCGTCGTCAGCGCCACGGCGCTTGTCCGCCGACCGATGACGGTCGCGGTGATCGACAACTTCCTCTACGGCTACCTGGTGGTCGCCATGGTGCTGCTGGCCGAGAGCACGCTGGGCGGCGCCGACGCCGTCGGGTGGCTCAACGCGGGGCTGTCCGTCGGTGCGCTGGCCGCGATGGCCGTCGTCAACCGGCTGGCCGCGCACAGTCGGCCCGCCCCACTGCTCTTCGCCGTGATGACGGTCTTCGCGGTGGCAACCGGGCTTGGTCGGGGTCAGCCCGTGGGTTCCGGTGACGGTCGCGCTGGTCGCGGTGGCCGGCGCGTCCACGCTGGTCGCCGAGGTGATGTCGGTGACCCTGCTGCAGCGCGCTGCGCCGGATGACCAGGCGGCCAGGGTGTTCGGGGTCTACGACCAACTCAATGTCGGCGCGATCGCGCTCGGCTCGCTGCTGGCCGGTCCGCTGGCCGAACGGCTCGGCCCGGACAGCGCGATCGTGCTGGTGGCGGTGTGCTGCGGTCTGGCTTCGGTGCTGGCGACCAGGGCCATGCGCGACGGATCACGGCGCGGTGGCCGGCACGCGGCCGGCAACCGGGTCGTCGGGGTCAGCCGCTGAGCGGCTGGACCAATCGTCTGATCGCCAGTCGAAGGGCTGATCGCTGCTGCGGCAGGTCACCGGGTTCGGTGGAGAACGGCACGATCAGTACGCCGTGCACCAGCCCGAGGACCTGCTCGAGCAGCGTGCCGGCGGGTAGCTCGTCCGTCACCAGCCCCGCCTGTTGGGCGCCGGCGATAGCGGCGAGCTTGCGGCCGGTCGACGCGGCAGACTGCTCCAGCCTGGCCAGCACGCCTGGCCGTTCCAGGGTGTGCCAGAGCGCGAGCCTGGTGAACTGCGGATGCGTGAGATTGAAATCGAACAGCGCGACGGCGTAGCCCGGTAGGTCCTCCGCAGTGAACGGCACCGCGTCCAGCAGTTGCTCGATGTTCGCCTCGACCGTCGCGTCGAACAGGCCTTCCTTGCTACCGAAATAGGCATAGATCCGTTCCTTGTTGGCGCCGGCGTTGCCGGCCAGCCGATCCACCCGGGCGCCGGCGAGCCCGTGAGCGGCGAATTCGGTCGTCGCGGCCTCGATGATGCGGGCTCGGGTGGCGGCGGCGTCACGGATCATGATAGCTATCCTACTTCCAACCAACTAGTTTGTTGACAAGGAGCAGTGGCGGGTCTAGGTTTCTACCAACTAACCAGTTGGATTCTTGGAGGACATCATGAGCACTGCTGTCGCCCTCGTCACCGGCGCCTCGTCCGGCATCGGCGAGGCCACCGCCCGCCGCCTGCACGGCCTTGGCTACACCGTGTACGCGGTGGCCAGGCGGGTGGAGCGGATGAGCGACTTGGCCGCTCTCGGTATCCGGACCGTGCAGGCTGACCTGACCGACGACGCCTCGATGGTCGCGTTGATCGACAAGATCATCGCCGACACGGGGCAGCTGGATGTGCTGGTGAACAACGCCGGCTACGGCTCCTACGGCGCACTGGAGGAGGTGCCGCTCGACGAGGCCCGCCGGCAGGTCGAGATCAACGTGTTCTCGCTGGCGAGGCTGACCCAGCTCGCGCTCCCGCACATGCGGGCCCGGCGCAGCGGGTACGTCATCAACGTGTCCTCGATGGGCGGCAAATTCGGCGAGCCACTGGGCAGCTGGTACCACGCCACCAAGTACGCCGTCGAGGGTCTGAGCGACTCCCTCCGGCCTGAGCTGGCCCCGTTCGGCATCCATGTGGTGGTCATCGAACCGGGTGCCATTCGCCACCGAGTGGGGCGGCATCGCTGCGGAGAACCTGCTGGCCACCTCCGGGCAGCGGCCCCTACGCGGAACGTGCCGAGCTGATGACCAAGGTGCTGGGGGCGGCCGAGGGGTCGGCGTCCTCGCCCGAGGTGGTCGCCGACGCCATCGCCAAGGCGGTCACCGCCCGCCGTCCAAGGACCCGGTACGCGATCGGCGCCGGGGCGAAACCCGCCGTGCTGATGGCCCGCTTCCTGCCGGACCGCGCGAAGGACCGGGTCATCGGGATGCTCTACCAGGCGGCCGGTCGCCGGACACCGGTTCAGGCCAACAGCACCGGCTCCGCGAGCGTGGTCGGCACTCCCAGGTAGTCGCCGTAGCGGTCGACCGCGGCGTCCAGGGCGGTCCGTTCGGCGGCGGTCAGCGGCCGCCGTACCTGGACCTCGACGACGGCGTTCTTCGCACCGAGTCGGTGCCGCCAGTACCCGGCCAACTGACCGTTGATCAGCATCGCGTGCGGGTAACTCGACCAGTCCGCGACCGGTAACCGCGCCTGCCCTCCGGTGAGCAGCGGGCGGCTCTCGAAGTAGGACATGATCAGTTCGTCGTACGCCTGGATCAGGTCGACAGCCGGGGCGGCCGCGGTCGGCGCCGGACCGGCCGGTGGGGGCGCGACGGCCGTCGACCACATCGTCATACCGTCGATCTCGGTCACGGTGCACTCCGCCTCGATGGCCGCCAGGCCGCGGCGCGCCTGGGCCAGGGTCAGGCTGGCCCACCCGGCCAGATCCTTGGCGGTGACCGGCGCCCGGGTGGCAACGAACCGGCGGGCCAGCTCGGCCAAGTGCCTCGTCCTCGGAGTACGCCGGCCCCGGCGGTACCCGTTCGTCGAACGCGGCATAGGTCCGTTGCTTGCCCTGCCCGGCGCCGCTGATCAGCACCTCGTCGTACTCGGCGCGCATCAGGATGAAGCCGAGCCGAAGCCCGCCGGTGGATATCCCGGCCGCCTCCAGGGCAGTGACGAGTTCCTCTCGGGCGCAATGGTTCCCGTCCCGCACGGTGTCGGCGAGCACGCGCTGCGACCTGCTGAGTTCCGCGGCATCGACGCCGTGTTGCCTCAAGTAGGGCGCCATCATCCGGCGCAGCTTCGGCGCGGTCAGCCGCAGCAGCCAGCGAATATCGTCCGGCACGACGAAGTGCCAGGTCGGCCGCAGCACGTGGGTGCGCAGGAAGGCGCCGTCGTCGAAGGCGCGCAGCAGGTCGTCGCGGGTGACCGGGTCAGCCGTCCGCTGGGCAATGGACCACAGGGCATACGGAAATTCCTGCGCCTGCATCCCCAGAAACAGCCGGACGACTCCCTTGATGTCCGTTGAGCCTGGCTGCCACACGGCCTGGTTGATCATCCGCTGAGTGATGGCATCCGGCACGACATCAGCGGCTGTCTTCATGCTGATGATGATTCTGCAGATAGCGGCCAGTTTCAGTCCGCTATTAGAACCTCGGGTGGTCGCCGCAGAGAGTGACCCGGTCGGTGCGGTCGCCGGAGTTCTCCACCGTGCCCAGCACGACCGACCACAGATGACGCGCGGTCAGCATGGCCATCGCCCGGTCGACGTCCTCGGCCGGCAGCACCGCCACCATGCCGATGCCCATGTTGAACGCCTTCTCCATCTCTTCTCTGGCCACCCGGCCGTGCGAGGAGATGTAGCCGAAGACGGGCAACGGGTTCCAGGCCCGGCGATCCAGCGCGGCGGTGAGGCCGTCCGGGATCACCCTGGCCAGGTTGTTGACCAAACCGCCGCCGGTGATGTGCGCGTAGGCGTGGATGTCGGTCTCCCGCGTGAGGGCCAGGCAATCCAGCGCATAGATCCGGCAGGGCTCGAGCAGTTCCTCACCGAGCGTGCGGCCGAACTCCTCGACATGCCCGTCCAGCGGCAGTCGCGCGATGTCCAGCAGCACGTGCCGGACCAGCGAGTAGCCGTTGGAGTGCAGGCCGGATGAACCCATCCCGAGCACGACGTCACCGGGGCGGATCCGGTCCGGCCCGAGGATCGAGTCGGCCTCGACGATGCCGACAGCCGTGGCGGCGAGGTCGTAGTCGTGGGCCGACATCAACCCGGGATGCTCCGCGGTCTCGCCGCCGACCAGGGCACAGCCGGCCAGCACACAGCCGTCGGCGATCCCGGACACGATGGTGGCGATCCGCTCCGGATCCAGCTTGCCGCAGGCGATGTAGTCCTGCATGAACAGCGGCTCAGCACCGCACGCAACCAGGTCATCGACGACCATCGCGACCAGGTCGATGCCGATGGTGCCGTGCACGTCCATCGCCTGCGCGATCGCCGACTTCGTCCCGACGCCGTCGGTGGAGGAGGCCAGCACCGGCTCCCGGTAGCGGTGCAGCGGCAGCCGGAACAGCGAGGCGAAGCCGCCGATCCCGCCCATCACCTCGGGTCGGTTCGTCTTCTTGGTATACGGCTTCATCAGGTCAACGGCGGCCTCACCGGCCGCGATGGAGACGCCGGAACCCGCGTAGGTCGCGCCGGATCCGATGGGGTGACCTGCGCTCATGACGAGCCGCCTGATTCGTCGGGGCAGATGACCTGCACGCTGCTATTCGAGATCCTGTGAGTACCCGACTCGGCCGCCACCAACCGGGGACGGACCAAGCGGGTCGCCGAGCACGGCTCGGTCACGGCCGGCTCAGCGCGTCCGCGGCCCCATAGCTGGCAGCCGTCACCGGGGCGGCGTCACCGGCAACACCGCGGCTCAGCGGATCGGTGATCCCCCGGCCGATGCCTTCCAGCACGTGCTTGCCGACCATGTCGGGGATCGGAATCGGGTACTCGCCGGTGAAACACGCCATGCAGAGCCGGTTCCGGGGCTGCTCGGAGGACGACACCAGGGCCTCCAGCGAGGCATAACCGAGGGAGTCGGCACCGATGGACCGGCGAATCGCCTCGACGTCACCGGCATTGGCGATCAGCTCGGCCCGGGAGGCGAAGTCGATCCCGTAGAAGCAGGGCCAGCGCACCGGCGGGGAGGCGATCCGGACATGTACCTCGAGGGCACCGGCCTCCCGCAGCATGCGGACCAGCGCCCTTTGGGTGTTGCCGCGGACGATGGAGTCGTCCACCACCACCAGCCGCTTGCCGCGGATGACGTCCCGCAGCGGGTTCAGCTTGAGCCGGATGCCGAGCTGCCGAATGGTCTGCGATGGCTGGATGAACGTCCGCCCGACGTAGGCGTTCTTGACCAGGCCCTGGCCGTACGGGATCCCGGACGCCTCGGCGAAGCCGATCGCGGCCGGCGTGCCGGATTCCGGGGTGGGGATGACGAGGTCCGCCTCGACCGGCGCCTCGGCGGCGAGCCGCCGGCCGATCTCCACCCTGGTGGCCTGCACGCCGCGGCCGGAGATGGTGGTGTCCGGCCGGGCCAGGTAGACGTATTCGAAGACGCAGCCCTTTGGCTCGGGCGGCGCGAAGTGCTCGCTGCGCAGTCCGTCGGCGTCGATGGCCAGCAGTTCGCCCGGCTCGACCTCGCGGACGAACGACGCACCGACGATGTCCAGCGCTGCGGTCTCGGAGGCGACCACCCAGCCGCGGTCCAGCCGGCCAAGCACCAGCGGGTGCACGCCGTGCGGGTCGCGGGCCGCGTACAGGGTGTGCTCGTCACAGAAGACCAGACAGAACGCGCCCTTGAGCGTCGGCAGCAGCTCCATCGCGGCCTGCTCCAGCCCGGAGTCCGCGGACCGGGCGGCCAGCAGCCGGGTGATCACGTCGGAGTCGGTGGAGCACTTGCTGCGACCGGCCTTACCGGGCAGCGCAGCGGCCTGCGCGAAGAGTTCGTGGGTGTTGACCAGATTGCCGTTGTGGCCCAAGGCAATACCGGATCCGACATCGGTGATGGCGAAGGTCGGCTGGGCGTTCTCCCACGTTCCGGACCCGGTGGTGGAATACCGGCAGTGCCCGACGGCGATGTGCCCGTTCAGCGACGACAGGGTCTGCTCGTCGAAGACCTGGGACACCAGGCCGAGGTCCTTGAAGACGACGATCTGCGAACCGTCGGCCACGGCGATGCCGGCAGCCTCCTGGCCACGGTGCTGCAGGGCGTAGAGGCCGTAATAGCTGAGCTTCGCGACCTCCTCGCCGGGGGCCCAGACACCGAAGACGCCGCATTCCTCACGTGGTGAGGGATCGTCGGATTCCTGGTACGGCTGTACCGCGTTGGCCACACCGGCGCCATCACCACCGTCACCGGCACGACGGAAGGTCGGCATCGGGAGGGTCGTCGGATGGGGGTGGGTCACGCTGGTCGCGCTCTTTACTGACGGACCAATAACCACGAAACCGTGCTCCTCTGCGAGCGATTCATGCCAGGGGATCAGCGGTACCCCACTGTACCTGCTCAGCATCGAAATCCTTCAGCCGACGGCACGCCTTGGCACGGTCGGAATGCCGCGCAGCTGCGGCACTCTGCTGATTCCCGCCGTTGCGGCAGCTCAACCCGTTCTGCCATCGGATGGCTCGTCATCGGCGGCGACCACTGCCGTCGACGGTTGCAACTGCGCCCGGTACAACGCCCGGACCGCGAGGGCCCGGTGCAGGTGGGCGGCGGTGTCGTCACTCAGCGCGGCGGCCAACTCCTTGTCCGCGGACGAGGACACGATGAAGTACAACGCGGAGAACGCGCCGAGGAAACTGGCGACCCGGAAGTGCTCCGCGGTCAGGACGTACGTGTGATTCGCCACAGTCGCCTGCCACCAGATCCGCGGTACGGCACCGGCCCAGTTCTCCGCGACGGATGCGTCGACGGTCAGCACCCCGAAGACCAGGAAGAACGCCATCACGCACAGCCCGACGACGACGGCCACCAACGCCCGACCCAGCACCGACAGCAGCCGCAGGTTGATCCGCTCGCCGAACCCGGGTGCCGGGTCGGCGTAGCGAATCGGGCCGCCCGGCAGCAGGTGCCGTCGGCACCATCCGGCGGAACCAGTCGGCGTCCGGCTCGATCCGATGGTGCCGCCAATCGACACCGTCCCGCCGCAGCAGCGCGACCAGGGCGAGCGCACCGATCAGCGTCATCGTCAGCACCAGCGGCAGTCCGGACAGCCGGCCGATCGACATCCAGGTCTCGCCGGCCAGGAAGAAGAAGGTCACGGCCACCAGGAGCAACGGCAGCACATGCGTCAGCCCGGACCCGGTCCGCCAGACCGTGCGGGCGAACCAGCCGACGGTGAAGACCGCGACCTCCGGGATGCCGACCGCCGTCATCGCGTAACCGCCGATGAGAGCGACGAGCACCGCGCCGCCGATGAAGGCGGCGCCGGTACCGAAGGACAGATCCGCCACCAGCACGAGGTAGATCGCCAGGCCGAGAATCACTGCGGCGCAGGACAACAGCGCGAGCGGGCGGCTCAACACCGCACTCGGCCGACTGTGCCCCTGCACGCAGGCGGGCAGTCCGTTCGCCTGCAGCCAACGTTCGGTGGGTGCGCGGCCCACCGGGCCGATCCGCATCGGCGCGGCCCTCGGCGCGCTGTCGGTGATCGTTGATCGATCGCCGGCCGCCCGATCGGTGACGTCGGGCGTCGCCGATGTGTCGCTCACGCCGGACCCGCCGATTCGGTCGACGGTTGCAGTGGGAGCAATTCCGACAGGTCCGCCCTCGAGCCGCTGGCCCGCACCCGCCCATCGGCAACCGCCTGGGACCAGCCGAGCCGGCCGGAGACCACCGCCAGCCAGGTCGCGGCGTCCATTTCGACCACGTTCGGCGGGGTACCCCGGGTGTGCCGAACCCCCTCGATGGCCTGCACGGCACCCTGCGGGGGCACCCTGATCTCCACGGAGCGGCCGGGGTTGGTCTGGGCGATCCAGCCGAGCGTCGCCCGCACGGCGGCGGCAATACCGGCCGCATCCAGTGCCTCCGGCGGTCCGGCCGCCGCCGCCAGCGCAGCGCTCACCTCGTCACGGGTAAAAACACGGCGGGCCATGACGCAGAAGCGTAGATGCGCAGGCGCTGCACAGGCCGCACCCATCCGTCGCGCGTTCGGGTACGGATAATCAGATTGTGAGCACTCATAACAATGGCGCGCGGTTACACACCGTTGCCACCCCCCATACAGCTACTGCTGCCGTTCTCGTCTTCCACGGCGGCTCGGCCACGTCGTCCCAACGGGTCTCCGCCGTCAGCCCTGCGGTACTTCGGCTGATCCCCGTTGCCTACGCGGTGGCGGCACAGCAGCGGACCGCCGCCGTCTACCGGTTGCGGTTCTCGGTGCGCGGCTGGAACCGTGACGGCAACGACGTGCTGCGGGACGCCCGCTGGGCGCTCGACCAGATCGCCGCCACCCATCCTGGCCTGCCGATCGTCGTGGTCGGTCACTCGCTGGGCGGCCGGGTGGCCATGCACGTCGCCGGGATGAATGTCGGACCGGACGGATCGTCGACCGTCGTCGGCGCCGTCGGGCTTGCCCCCTGGGTGGATCCGGCCGACCCGGTCGGGCTGCTCAACGGAGTCCCGCTGTCGGTCGTACAGGGCACCAAGGACCGGATCGTCCCGGAGCCGTCAACGCGGCCCTGGCTCGCCAAGGCCGCCGCGGCCGGGGCGCGGGTGGAGTCCACCCTGATCGATGGCGGCGGTCACGCGATGCTCAGGTACTTCCGGCGCTGGCACCAGCTGACCGCCGACGGGGTGGCGTCCGTCCTCGCGGCCGCCGAGCATCCGGCGGCCCGCCGCTGAGCATCAGCTGGCCAGGCCGTCAGCCGGCCGGCCGTCAGCCGGCCGAGGTGAAGGTGACGACGACGGCCCGGTTCGCCGGGTCGGAGGCCGGCTCCACCAGTGGCTTCGTGCTGCCGTAGCCGATGACCTGGGAAATGTTCTCCGCCGGCACGTTCAGCTCGCGCAACAGCGCGGCGACCTCGGTGGCCCGTCGGGTGGACAGGTCGGTGGCGACCGCCTGGTCCTCGCCGGCCACCCCGGCGGTGTGACCCTCGACGGCGATCTTGGTGGTCGCGTCCAGGGTGCCGACACACTCGCCCAACGCGGTCAGTGTCGCCGCCTTGTCGATCAGATCCGCGGTGTTCGGGATGAACAGCGCCGGTGACGGCAGGGTGCAGGTCCGGGTCGTCCCCTGCTGCTCGGAATTGATCTTGTCGTTCGGATCCGGGACGGCGACCGGCGGGATGGTGCCGGTGCCGGGCGTCGTGCCCGTGCCGTCGAAGAACGTCACCTTGCTGGCGCCGGCGGCGGTGGCGATGCCCTCCCAGATCGCGTGCAGGTAACCGACCTGCAGTTCGGACAGTTTGTTCTGGGTGCCGGCCGTCGGGGTGACAACGAACGTGACGTCCCGGCCGGTGAGGTCGGGGAGCGCGCCCGCGGCGGTGGCCGCCGTGACGACGTTCGGCGGCGATTCGTCGAAGGCCAGCTGGTTGAAGTCGAGCACGCCCTGGGTATCCAGCAGCGGGGAGAACACCCAGACAGGTGTGCCCGCCGGAGACTTGATCGCGGCCAAGCCGGCCAGCGCCGACCGCCCGGGGGCCGTCGCCTGGTCGGCGTTCATCTTCGCGGTCAGGTCGGTGATGGCCGTTGCAGCGTCGCCGGCGAGGCCGATCGGTTCGGTGGCGGTGCTGCCGTCACCGGCAACGGCCACCCATTCGACTCCGGAACCGGAACCGCCGAGCGCGGTCAGGCTGTCCGTGATCGGTGCCGGCAGGACGATCTCGGTCTCGTTCGACGAGCCCGCCGTGCTCACCACGCTGCCGCCGACGACCACCGGCTCAACGGCGCTCGAAGCCGCCGACGAACCATCGGATGACGATGTCGAACCGGAATCACTGGAGCAGGCGCTCAGTGCGCCCAGCGCGAGGGCAACCGCCCCAGCGGTGATCAGTCGGGAAAGCTTCCATGGGCGCGCGGATCTCGGACTCATCCCCCAGGCTAATCACACATCGGCAGCCGTCCACCTCTCGACGGCGGGATGCCGCGGATGCCCGATGGTGGTAGTCAAGTGGTGACCGGGCAGCATTTGTCCGGTTCGCGAAGCGCAGGAGGCGCGAGGATGACGACGGTTCGCCGGAACATCTGGAACCTCGGCACCCAGCAGAATCCCTGGCACCCGATCACCCTGAACTACGCGCTGGGCGTCCGCGCCATGCAGGCGCTGCCGATCTCTGATTCCCGGAGCTGGCAATACCAGTCCGCCATCCACGGCACCCACCTGGCCGGCACACCGGCCGGCGCACCGTGGAACCAATGCCAGCACGCCACCTGGTTCTTCCTGCCCTGGCACCGGATGTACCTGTTCCACTTCGAGAGCATTCTGCGATCACTGCTCCCCGCCGCCGACCGGGATGCCTTCGCATTGCCGTTCTGGGACTACAGCAGCGGCGCACCGGGCAACGCGTTGCCGGTGGCATTCCGGGTCAGAACGCTGCCGGACGGCACCCCGAACCCGCTGTTCGTCGCCGCGCGCCGGGCCTCGGTCAATGCCGGTACCCCGTTGCCCGACGTGGTGACCACCACCGCGACCGCGCTGGCCGAGACAGACTTCATCGCAGCACCGCTGGGCGGCGACCCAGGCTTCGGTGGGCCCCGCACCGGCTTCGCCCATCAGGGGCCGGCCTTCGGTCAGCTGGAGGCTCAACCGCACGGGCCGATCCACGTCATGGTCGGCGGCAACACCGGTTTGATGACGGACCCGGACACGGCCGCGTCGGACCCGATCTTCTGGCTGCACCACGCGAACATCGACCGGCTGTGGGAGGTCTGGACCATCGGTGGCGGCGGCAATCCCGCCCTCAAGATCTGGCGGACCCGGTCCTACCCGCTCCGGAACGCGACCGGAAAGGCGGTCCGGATGAAACCGCAGGACGTGCTCGACACGGTCAGCCAATTGGGTTACACCTATGAATCGCTGCCGGTCCGGGCCGGGCTGGCCGTGCAACCCGGACGGAGGGAGGCGCCTGCGGTGCCCAGCAAGAAGCGCCAGCCGCTGCTGATCGGGTCGAATGACGCGCCGGTGGAGGTCGATCGGCGGGGCGCCAGCACCCAGTTCGCGGTGACCCCGCTGCCGGAATCCCTGACCGCGGCGGCCGGGGACGCACCGCGCACCTACCTGAACGTCACGGACATCGAGGGCAGCCGGAATCCGGGCATTGTCTTCGGGGTGTATCTGAACCTGCCGGCGGGGATCCCGGCCGATGCCAGGGACGAGTTTCTGGCCGGGATCGTGTCGTTCTTCGGCATCGAGAAGACCGACCCAGGGGCGGCCGCCGACCAGCGGGCGGAACCACACGGGATGCGGTACAGCTTCGACGTCACCGGATTGGTGGATCGGCTGCGGGCACAGGGCGAGTGGGATCCCGCTCGGGTGACGGTATCGATGCTGCCCGCCATCGACGACGACGAACCGGAGCCGTTGGGCGCCGCCGACCAGCCACCGGTTCGGGTCGGCACCTTCAGCCTGTACCAGGGATGACGACCTCCCAGCACACCAGGAGCAAGGGCCCGAGCCTGCTGGCCGGCCGGCCGGAGATCGTCCCGATTGCCTCAACGCTGCTGGCGTGGGCGGCGCTGGCCGCGATGCTGCCGGTCTCGTCCTGGATCGCGCTTGGCGGTGCACTACCGGGGCAGCCGCCCGGAATGCCCGCCGGTCACGGCATTTTCACCCCGTCCGGGCTGGCCATGGTGGCCGTCATGACGGTGGCGATGATGGCGCCGCTCGCCATCCCGGGCGTCCGGACGACCGCCTTCACCAGCCCATGGTGGCGCGCCGGACGGGCAAGCGTGGTGTTCTTCACCGCCTACATCGCGACCTGGGTGGTGTTCGCGATCTGCCTCGCGCCGGTCGCCGAGACGCTGACCGGCGTTCTTGGATCGGCCGAACTGGCGGCCGGGGTTCTGAGCCTGGCCTGCGCGACTCGCCCAGCTCGATCCACGCCGCACCGACCTGAGCAGGTCCTGCGACCGACCGACCCGCCTCCGCGGCGGCGCCGATGCCAACACCGACTGCGCCCGGTTCGGTCTGCTGACGGCGGGCCGGGGCTTCCGATTGTGCGCACTGCCGATGCTGGCCATGCTGGCGGTGCCGTCCAGCTTGCTGGTGATGGCGCTGCTGACCGCGGTTGCCGTCACCGACCGGGTCACTCAGGGATCGCGTCGGCTGCCGATCGCAGCGGCGTACGTGATCCTCGCCGGCGTGCTCCTGATGACTGTCTGACCCTGCGAGTACTAGTTCAAGTGAGCACCACCCGCACGACCCCGCGACAGGCGCAGCACCACAGGGAGGCGACCAGTGACGACGATCGCGCAGAACATGTCCGCCATCGGCTTCGCGCCGGTCATCGCCATCCTGCACAAGGAGCAACGATCGGAGATCCGCTCGTTGCGGTCCAATTTCGCGGCCGAGGCCGGATCGCCGCTCGGCGGTGCCTCCCTGGTGGCCGCCCGACTTGCCGGCGCGCCGGTCGCCGAACCGGCGCAGGCCCGCGTCTACCCCAACCTGGGCATCGTCTACGGCACCGTTGACGCGGCCGGGTTGGCCGCGCTCAGGGCGGACCCGTCGGTACGGAAGGTGAACGCCGCCAACCCGTTCAGCCTCATCCGGCCCGTTGCAGCGGTCGACAGCACGTTGGTCGGGCAGCACACCTGGGGCCTGACGGCCATGCACGTCCCCGAGGTCTGGGCGCAGGGGTTGACCGGCGCCGGGGTCAAGGTCGCCCACCTGGACACCGGTGTCGATGGTGCGCATCCGGCGCTGGAGCAGGCCATCGCACAATTTGCCCAGTTCGATCTGGCCGGTCGGGTGATCCCCGGATCCCCGGCGACCGATTCCGACACCAGGGAAGGCCACGGCACGCACACCGCGGCGACGATCGCCGGCCGCGCGGTGCGCGACCGGCATGTCGGGGTGGCACCGGGCGCCGAGCTGTATTCGGCAATGGTGATCGAGGGCGGCGACGCGGTGGCCAGGATCCTCGGCGGGATGGACTGGGCCGTCGGGCTCGGCGTTCGGGTGCTGTCGATGTCGCTCGGCATTCGTGGCCTGGTCGCGGACTTCCTGGACATCGTCGACGTGCTGCGCGACAACGGCGTGCTACCGGTGATCGCCGTCGGCAATGAGGGTCCGGGCACCAGTCGCTCGCCTGGCAACTACCCGAAGGCGCTGTCCGTCGGTGCCTACGACTCGGCCGGCAACGTGGCCGATTTCTCCTCCAGCCAGCGCTTCAAACGGCGCAGCCAGCCGTTGGCCCCCGACCTCGTCGCACCCGGGGTTGATGTGGTGTCGGCGCGTCCCGGCGGCGGCTGGCGGACCCTGTCCGGCTCCTCGATGGCCACCCCGCACGTCGCCGGGCTGGCCGCGTTGCTCCTGGAAGCACGTCCAACACTCACCGTCTCGAAGCTGGAGCGGGCCATCTTCGCCTCCGCCCAGCGCGGCACGATGGACGTCGAACGCGCGAACCGTGGCGCCGTCGATGCAGTGCGTGCGTTGGCCGCGGTGGGCGCTTGACCATGCAGTTCATGACCCCACGGGCATTGAGGGAGTCATGAGATAGGCAGCTGACCCTCAGCAGCTCGTTGCCGCCGCACCCGGTGCCGCCGCCCGGCGATCCCGACGGAGCGGCCCGATTCGCGGTCTGTGGACAACCTTCGTTGACGGCTGCCGCCCGGTTTACGATGGCGACATCCACGGGAGGTTATTCAATGGTGCTGAGCCAGACCGATCCTGAACTGCTCCGCCAACTCGATGACGCCCGGGGGTCCGGTGGCCAGGTGCAGGCGGTGGTCAAGCTGCATCGAACGCCCGGCAAGGCTCCGGTGCCGGCCGCGATCGAGGAGCAGACCCGCAAGGCCGTCGACCGGACGGCGAAGGCGACCGGTGAGCAACCCACCGACGTACATGTCCTCGGCCGGCTGGCCACCGCCTATGTGTCGGGCTCGGAGAATTTTCTCCGGGAGTTCATCGAGCAGCCCGAGGTGGCCTCCGCCGTCGCGAACCTGAGTTCACCGACGACGCCGGCCGCCGGGCAGCAGCCGAGCCTCCAGGTGAATTCACGCCCCGCCGAACGCCCCTGATCGGCGCTCTCCAGCGGGCCAGCGTTTTGCCCCGATACCCCAGAGGGAACTGAACCGTCATGCGAATCTCACCCTTGCAGGAGTTGTCAGGCCGAGTCGGACCATTCGTCTCGGTGGCGGTCGATGTGTCGCGCAACGACGAGACCGCCGCCCGGGAGCTTGCCGATCGCTGGGCGGACCTGGATCGCGAGCTGGCTGCCGCCGGTGCCGCCGAGCATCTGCGGAAGCCGATCGGCGAGGTCGTGCTCGAGCCGACCGGTCGCCCGGGATCCGTCGGCAGGCTGCTGGTGGTGGATGCCGACGGCATCGCCCTTGACCTCGTGCTGCCTTCCCGGCCGGCCAGGGACCAGGCTGTCTACGGGCCCATCCCGCTGTTGTTGCCGGCCTTCCGCGCGCTCGGCGACTCGTTGCCGTACCTGCTGGCCGAGGTGGACCGGACCGGGGCGGACATCACCGTCGTGAACGCGCTCGGCGTCAACACCGACCGGCTCGAAGTCCAGGGCAGCCATGACGTGATCCATCGGGTCGCGGGTGGTCAGCTCTCCGGTAAGCGGCTGCAGCACCGCGCAGAGGACTCGTGGGAACGCAATGCCGCCGAAGTCGCCGGTGAGCTGGAGGAGCTGATCGGGAAGCACCGGCCGGCCGTCGTCATCCTGGACGGTGACAGCGTCGCGGTGGGTCACGTCATCGATGCCGCCGGTGGCCGGCTGCGCGAACTGGCGGTCAGGCTGAAGTCGGGAGCAAGGGCCGACGGCGCATCGGTGACGGCGCGGGATGCCGAGATCACGGGCGTGTTGGTGCAGCAGCGCCGATCGCTGCGGGCCGACCTGATGGATCGTTTCGGTATCGAAGAGGGCCGGCAGCAGGCGGCGGTGCAGGGACTTGACTCGGTGGTCGACGCGGCGCGCCGGGCGCAGATTCAGGACCTGCTGCTGCACGACGATCCACAGTCCACCCACCAGGTCTGGGTTGGATCGGCGCCCGGCCAACTCGGTCTGACGCGCGACGAGGTCCTGACCCTGGGTGCCGCGGAGCCGGTGAAGGTCCGGGCGGACAACGCGCTGGTGTGGGCCGCCATCAACAGTGATGCCGGAGTCACCCTGCTGGATCCGGACGACCGCGCCCTGTCCGACGGCATCGGCGCATTGTTGCGGTGGTCGGACCTGTCGACGCCGCACGATGCGATTCCGAGCATGCCCGGCCACGGAACCAACAAGGGCGCCCACCACCGGGGACTGTGAGACCGTCCCGTCCTGTTCGAGCTGAGATCAGCCGAACAGGGCGGGCAGGGTGCCCTCCCAGGCAGTTCGCAGCTCATCCAGCGGGAGCCGGGCGACGTCCTGGATATCCAGGAACTGCTCGTCACGGGCTCCGGTGTCCCCCGCGTCGACGACGCCGATCTTGACAAGTGGTTGCCGGCGAACCGTGCACATCTCGGTGAATCTGAGTTCCTCGGTCCGCGGCACGGCAACGACCACCCGGGCCGTCGACTCGGAGAACAGCCAGATAAACGGGTCGGCACCCTCCGGCAGGACGATCCGCGCTCCGGTCTGACCGGCCAGGCACATCTCGACCAACGCCTGCGCCAGGCCGCCCTCGGACAGGTCGTGCGCGGCGGACACCATGCCGTCCCGGGAGCCGGCGATCAGAATGTCGCCGAGCGTCCGCTCCGCCTCCAGGTCGACCTTCGGCGGCAGCCCGCCCAGGTGGCCGTGCACCACCTCGGCCCAGGCAGAGCCGTCGAACTCGTCACTGGTGGTGCCCAACAGCAGCAGGGTCTCGCCGGTGTCCTGGCCGATGCCGGGGATGGTGCGGCGCCGGACGTCATCGATGACGCCGAGCACGCCGACCACCGGGGTGGGCAGGATGTTCACCCCGGCCGTCTGGTTGTAGAGGCTGACATTGCCGCCGGTGACCGGGATCCCGAGCTGCGCACAGCCGTCGGCGATGCCATGGATGGCCTCCTGCAACTGCCACATGACGCCCGGATCTTCCGGGTTACCGAAGTTCAGGCAGTCGGTGACGGCCAGCGGCGCCGCCCCGGTGGTGACGACGTTGCGGTAGGCCTCGGCCAGCGCCAACTGTCCACCGGCATAGGGGTCGAGCATGGTGTACCGGCCGTTGCAGTCGGTGGCCATCGCGAGGCCCCTTTCGGGGCCGCCGCCGCCCTGAATTGACGCGGCGCTCTCGCCGACCCGGACGATGCCGGCGTCGGCCGGCTGGGCGAGCACGGTGTTGCCGCGGACGTACCGGTCGTACTGGTCGGTCACCCAACCGCGGGAGCACAGGTTCGGCGAGCTGATCATGGTCTTGATCAACTCGCCCAGCTCGCCTGTTCCGGGGCGCTGCAGGGATGCAGAGGTGTTGGCCTGCAACGCGTCCTGGGTGTCCGGGCGGGCGACGGGGCGCCGGTAGACCGGTCCGTCATGGGCCACCGACCGCGGCGGGACGTCCAGCACGGTCTCGCCCTGGAACTCGATGGTCAGCCGGTCGCCGTCGGTCACCTCACCGATGACGTCGGCCTGCACCTCCCACTTCGCGCAGACGGCCAGGAACGCCTCGACCTTGTCGGGAGTGACGACCGCGCACATCCGCTCCTGCGACTCGCTGGACAGGATCTCGGCGGGCGTCATGCCCTCGGCGCGGAGTGGCACGTCGTCCAGCACGATGTGCATGCCGCCGTCGCCGGCGGAGGCGAGTTCCGAGGTGGCACAGGACAATCCGGCGCCACCGAGGTCCTGGATGCCGACCACCAGGCCGGCGTGGAAGACCTCGAGGGTGCACTCGATCAACACCTTCTCGGCGAACGGGTCGCCGACCTGAACGCTCGGCAGCTTGCGTCGTTCGGTGGACCTGCCTGCAGGGTCCGACCCATGGACACTGTCGCTGTCCCCGTCGGCACCGGCGAAGGTGGCGGAGGCCAGCACTGACACCCCGCCGATGCCGTCCAGCCCGGTCCGGGAGCCGTACAGAATGATCTTGTTGCCGGCCCCGGAGGCGTGCGCGGTGTGCAGGTCCTCGCTGCGCAGCACCCCGATGCAGGCGGCGTTGACCAGCGGGTTGCCCGCGTAGGAGGCGTCGAAGATGACCTCACCGCCGATGTTCGGCAGGCCGAGGGAGTTCCCGTAACCGGACACCCCGGCGACGATCCCCGGCACCACCCGCTGTGAGTCCGCGGCGTCCGCCGGGCCGAACCGCAGCTGATCCATCACAGCGACCGGCCGGGCACCCATCGCGAGAATGTCCCGGACGATGCCGCCCACCCCGGTGGCAGCGCCCTGATACGGCTCGACGAACGACGGATGGTTGTGCGACTCGATCTTGAACGTGACGGCCCAGCCGTCACCGATGTCGACGACGCCGGCGTTCTCACCGATACCGGCGAGCATCTTGGAGCGCATCACGTCGGTGGTGGTCTCGCCGAAGTACGCCAGGTGCACCTTCGATGACTTATAGGAGCAGTGCTCCGACCACATCACCGAATACATGGCCAGCTCGGCCGAGGTCGGGCGGCGGCCGAGGATCTCCCTGATCCGGGCGTACTCGTCGTCCTTGAGTCCGAGCTCGCGGTACGGCTGCTGGACGTCGGGGGTGGCGGCCGCGTGCGCGACGGAATCGAGCTCCGGGCCAAGGTCGACCAGGTCAACCGCACCGACGGGGTCGGTGACGTCCAGCAGGTCTGCCGCCGTAGGAACAGCGACAGCGGGGTGTGCGATCTGGTCCGTCATCAGGCACCGACCTTCAGTGCCGATGTGAGGAAGTCCTGCACCGAGAAGAACAACCCGAGACCGTCGTCGGTAGGCCCGGTCAGCGGGTCGATGGCGTGCTCGGGGTGCGGCATCAGCCCGGCGATCCGGCCGTCCGCGCTGCAGATCCCCGCGATATCCCGCAGCGCACCGTTCGGATTGCCCTGCGCGGGTCCGTCCCCGACGTAGCGGAACAGCACCCGCCCCTCGCCCTCGAGTTCGTCCAGCACGTCCTCGGTGGCGACGAAGCAGCCTTCGGCGTTCTTCATCGGGATCAGGATCTCCGCGTCCGGCTCGAACCGGGACGTCCAGGTCGTCGAGGTGTTCTCCACCCGCAGCCACTGGTCGCGGCAGATGAACCGCAGGCTGGCGTTGCGGATCAGCACGCCCGGCAGCAACCCGGCCTCGCAAAGGATCTGGAAACCGTTGCAGATGCCCAGCACCGGCATGCCGGCGCGGGCGGCGTCGATGACCGAGCGCATGACGGGCGCCTGCGCGGCGATCGCGCCGGCCCGCAGGTAGTCGCCGTAGGAGAACCCGCCGGGCACGACGACCGCGTCGACGCCCTTCAGGTCGGCATCGGCGTGCCAGAGCGGGACGGCCTCCTGGCCGCTGTAGCGGACGGCGCGGGCGGCGTCGACGTCGTCGAGGGTGCCGGGAAAGGTGATGACACCAATCCTCGGGCCGTTGCTCGTTCGGGCTCACAGAGCGGCCTCTGGCGCGGCCAGCGCCGGCTCCGGGTGATGCCCGCCGCCGATTCGGGTGACAGTCCAGCTCTCGATCACCGGGTTCGCCAACAGCGTGCCGGCAATCTGCTCCAGATCGTCATTGGTGACGGAGTCGTCCACCTCGAGGTCGAAGTGCTTGCCCTGCCGGACCGAGCTGACGCCCGGGTGACCGGTCCGGGCCAGCGCGGCCAGGATGGCCTTGCCCTGCGGATCGAGGATTTCGGGTTTGATGACGACATCGACTGCCACGCGCGCCACGGCGGTGCTCCCAGCGGGTTCAGGTGCGGTCAGGGGCTCTTGCGATCCGGACTCGGCGACACGTCTGTTGTGTTCCGGTCCGGCATCGCGCGACGCGTCCGACAACTCCGGACCCCGTCACAGTCGGGAATGCTCCGACGCATCCGACCTCGGCCAGCCTATCGCGAGCGCCCGGCGCGTCCGGCCGCGCTGGACGGACCCGGCGAAAGAGGGGCCGCCAGTTGTGGCCCTGGTCAGCTTCGGTCGACTCGAATTCGGTTCCATGGTTCCTCCGCACGTCGCGTTGTTGGCGGCGTGACGGGCCAGCTGCCCGACGAGGTCCGTCACACCGACCCTGGTTAGGCTCCGAACCCCGACCACAGAATGGGTGTCCCGTGTCCATCACCGCACTGCTCGATCTGCAGCTCAAGCCCGGTTCGCCGGAGGAGGGGTACCGGGTCACCCACGAAGTCCTCGGCGCCACCCGCGCGTTCCCGGGCTGCCTGCGCGTGGACGTCGTGATCGACACCAAGGATCCGCTGCACGTCCTGGTGATCGAGGTGTGGGAATCGTTGGAGGCGGACGCTGCGTACCGCGCCTGGCGGGCCGGTGACGGGGTCAGCAACCTCGGCACCGTCCTCGCCGCCCCGCCGACGCTGACCAAATTCGAATCGTCAGAGTTGTAGCCCCCGGCCGCTAGTCCGCAGCCCCCGGGCGAACCCCGCCCGGCCGATTTCGGAAGCTGAGCCGTGCACCGAACCTGGCCGGTGGGAAGCACCGTGGTGATCAACGTCCGTGGCCAATTCACGTTGCGCCACGGCTTCAAAGGGCCAAGGACGTTGATCAATGGCAGGGCCTGACGGCCGAGCGCAGCGCAGGCGTCCCGGTTGGGTGTGGACAACCGTCTGGAGAGTGTGGACAGCTGGACCTTGACTTCTGCTGGGCAGTCGATGATCCCCAGCATGAAGGGGTCTTCAAGCTGGGTGGCCGAGATCATGGCCCGTCAGGACGGCGTCATTGCCCGACGTCAGGTGTTGCACGCGGGGGTCACAGCCGGGCAGATTCGGCAGCGCCTGGAGAGCGGCCACTGGCTCGTCACGCATCCGGGCGTCTACCGGTCGGTCGAGCATCAGTTCAGCCCGGCCGCCCGCGTTCGTGCCGCCGGGTTGTGGGGCGGCAAGAACGCTTTCCTCTACGGTGCCGCCGCTGCTTGGTGGTGGGGACTTCCCACAAAAGATCCGGGAACGGTGGCTGTCGTCATCCCGCTGAACGAGCACCGACGCTCCCGACCCGGCGTGCGGGCCATTCGCCGCAAGCTTCACTGGGACGACAGGGCGTGGGTTCGCGCCGCTCCGGTCAGCTCGCTGGCGCTGTCCGTGATGGTCGCCGGCGTGGAACTGGGGTCCGACGGTCCCGCCCTGATGGACCGCGCATTGCAAACAAAGCTCAGCATGTCCGAGCTGAGAGCCTGCTACTACCGCAACCTGGGAATGGTGGGCTCCGCGGCCATCGGTCACCTGGTCAGAGCCGCAGCAGACAAGACCGCCGCCGCGAGTGAGCGGATCTTCCTTGGTCTGCTGAAGTCGTCGGCTGTCCGTGGCTGGCGGGTGAACCACATTTGGAACCCGCCCGAGGATCGACGAACCATTGATGTGGCGTTCGTCAGGGAGCGGCTGGCCATCGAGATCGACGGCTGGGCGTGGCACCACAGCCCGGACAGGTTTCAGAACGACCGCACCAAGCAGAACGACCTGACGCTGGCGGGTTGGACGGTCCTGCGGTTCACCTGGTTCGACCTGACCAGCAACCCGGAGCGGGTGGTCCATGCGGTCAAGCAGGCATTGTTGACCGCGCACGCTGAAGCACGGTGATCGGCGCCTGTTGATCAACGTCCTTGGCCGTTTCGAGCTGTCCCACAACATGAAATGGCCAACAGCGTTGATCACCACGGTCTTTCCAACTCACGTTGGAAAAACGCCTGCCCGCAAAACTCAGCCCTAACCCACCTGAAGCCGCCCAGGCTCCCCCTCAACCTCATCAAGCTCGGGTCAGGAGGAACGTCCTTTTCGACGGTCGGCCGGGCCGGGGGGAGCCGCGGCGGCCGAATTGGCCGGGGCATCCCCTCGTCTTCGGATCAAGGGCGGGTCGCCGCCGTCGCCGACCTCCTCGTCATGCACCGGGATGATCCGGGGCGGCGGGGCGACGGTCTGGGTCTTCCAGCGCCGACCGAACAGGTAGATCACCGGCAGCGTCGCCAGCAGGGGCCCGATGATCGCGACCGGCCGCAACAGCCACCACATGACGGTGGGCTCGGTGCCCTCTACCTGGGTGCCGAAGATCGACCATTCGACGCCCGCGGGACAAGGCCATGCCGGTGGTGTGGAACAGGAACAACGGCAGGGCGAACCGGGTGAACACACCGGTGGCCTTGGCGAAGGCCCCGCCGCGGCTCAACGCGTGCAGGACGGTCGGACGGATCAGCTCTGCGACGCCGACCTGCAACACCGTCAGCGCGATGATGCACAGCGTCGGCGGCGCCATGTTCGAGTCCTCGCCGGGCACCCCGACCATGGAGCCCGGGTAGAGCCCGGAGAACACCAGCCCGATCAGCCCGAACAGCCCGGCGAACGTCATGATCAGGGCCTGTTGCCTGGTGCGGGGCGACTGGTAGGCCCAGTCGATCCGGCCGTCGGAGTACCGCGGCGCCGAGTCGACACCGGAGATCCGGCCGTGGAAGTAGCCCAGCTGGAATGCGAACCCCCAGACGAACACCATGTTCAGCCACTCGGCGCCCGGCATCTGGTACCGGAACCGCAGGATGTCGACGATGACGGACAGCCCGGCCAGGAACACCAGCACCAGCGCGTCATACCGGCGGTGCAACCAGACGGTGATCGGCATCATGCAGACGAAGAACAGGTAGGTGAACACGAACCAGAGCGGCGAGAGCACCATCAGGACCGCCTGGCCCATCCAGTTCAGGTCGAAAACCACGCCGACGATGACGCCGAGGATGACCCAGGTCAGCAGCAGCGCGGCCGATGGAATGGCCAGCGACTTGGCCTGTCGCAGCGCGAAATGCCAGATCCGTTCACCCCGTGACGACGCCCGTTCCCACGACTTCAGGTGCACGTAGGCGCCGATGTAGAAGAACAGCGGCAACACCTGCAGCAGCCAGGTCGCAATCCACAACCCGGAGGTGAAGCCGAGCGGGCTGGTCGCGTAGGGGCCCTGGTCGCCCCACACCAGGATGGTGAAACACCAGTGCCACAGGATGACGACCAGCAGCGAGAACGCACGCAGGAAATCGGCGTAAGGATTGCGCTCGACCCGCCTGGTGGCTACGGCCATGTCGACCTCCTCCCGTGAACCTTTCCCACATCAATGGTGCGCCCACAGCTTCCGGGTACACGATAGGAGGGTGGGCACCGCACTCCAGGTCCGACCCGCGGTCAGTCACCGCGCGCGTCGGCGACGATTGTGGGCCCTCGCTGCGGCAATTGCCCTACTGACCTTCAGCAACGTCATGTCGAACCGGATCCTTCCGGAGTGGGCCTACGTCCCGTGGAACCTGTCGATGGCGTTCGTGCTGATCGGCGTCGCATACCGGGGCGGGTACGGCCCAGTGGCCATCGGGCTGGGCATCCGGCACTGGCACCGCCCGGTCGGCGTCGGGCTGTTGCTGTTCGGCGGTACCGCCCTGGTTTTCGCGCTGGGCATGATCATCCCGGCGACGCGGAATGCGTTCGTCGACACCCGGATCGGTAACGCCGATGTCGCGCAGATGCTGTGGGTGGTGCTGGTGCAGATCCCGCTCGGCACCGTGGTGCTGGAGGAGGTGGCGTTCCGGGGGGTGCTGCCCGCGTTGATGGGGTCGTCCCCGGCCATCCGATGGCGTTGGGGGCCGGTCCTTGGCGCCTCGATCCTGTTCGGGTTGTGGCACATCCTGCCGTCCATCGGGATCGACAACGCGAACGCAGCGGTCGGTGACACCCTGGGTCACAACGTCGTGCTGACGACAACGCTGGCCGTCGTCGCGATGACGATCGCCGGCATCACGATGTGCGCGTTGGCGCGGGTCGGCAAAGGCATCAAGACCACCATGCTGTTGCACTGGGCGACGAATTCGCTGGGCTTCTTCGCGGCCTGGCTGCTGCTGCACTAAGTCGGACCCGACGAAGGAGGGGCCGCCAATCGACAGGGTGAGGGTGCACCGAAACAACCTGTCGACGGAGGAGCCAGGGTTTTCGGTGCACTCTCAGTCGGACCCGACGAAGGAGGGGCCGCCAATCGGCACGGTAGGAGTGCACAGAAAGAACCCGGCGACGGAGGAGTTGGGTCGTCGGTGCGCTCCTAGCCGGTCCGCCGTAGCCTGACCCGTGTTTGCTCGTCCGGCTCAGCTCGGCCGTCTCCGCGGCCCTTGGGAGATCACCAACCATGAAGATCAGCAAGTACGGCCATTCCTGCCTGCATGTCGTCGACGGGTCGGCGAGCATCCTGATCGACCCTGGCACCTTCTCGCAGGGCTTCGAGACGCTGTCGGGGCTGACGGCGGTGCTGATCACGCACCAGCACCCCGATCACGTCGATCCCCGCCGGCTGTCCGGCGTACTGCGGGCCAACCCGGGCGCGAAGCTGTACGCGGACAGCGGCTCGGTGGCGGTGCTGGCCGACGCCGACATCACCGCGATCCCGGTGCAGACCGGCGACAGGCTGGACGTTGGGACGTCCGTCGAGGTGTTCGCCGGCGACCATGCCGTCATCCATCGGGACGTCCCGGTGATCTCCAACGCCTGCTACCTGATCGGCGGCCGCCTGCTGCACCCCGGGGACAGCCTGACCGTTCTGGACCGGCCGGTGGAGATCCTCGCGCTGCCCACCTCGGCGCCGTGGATGGCCGTCAAGGAGGCCGTCGAATACTTCCGCGCGGTCAATCCCGCGGTTGCCATCCCCATCCACGAGAAGGTGATGGCGAACCCGGCCATGGTGTACGGCCTGCTGACCAAACTCGGCCCGCCCGACGCCAAGTGGCTGAACCTGGACGACGGTCACTTCGAAATCTTGTAGCCAGTTGTCCGCAGATGCCCACATCGGGGCGCTCATTGCACGATGATCAGCCTGCGGCGCACCCCTGAAAGCGACTGAGGCACAGCCCGACGACGTCTACTCACGACGGCGTCATCTCACGACAGCGACAACTCACGATCGAAATCACGAGCCGGCCGCAGTTGGGCCGGGCGGAGGTCAGACATGGCGGACGGCACCTCACGGCCGACTTCAGGCCCATCGGCCTCCGACTCGGGCAGCGCAACACCCACCCGAACGCGCCGGTCGTGGCGGGTGCCCGTCGAGAGGGATCCCGAACGCCCGGACTTCGCCGTCGTCCGGCGACTGGTTCTCGGTTCCGCGCTGATGCTCTTCCTGGAACTGGCGCTGATCCGCTGGCTCGGCGCGAACGTCGTGCACCTGAGCTACTTCTCCAACTTCGTGCTGCTCGGGTCGTTCCTGGGCATCGGTCTCGGGCTTCCTGATCGCCCGGCGCAGCTGGTCGGTCCTGCCGGCCGCCCCGGTCATCCTGGCCCTGCTGGTGATCTTCACCTACCTGGAGCCGGTCACCATCGACCGGGCCGGCGACCAGATCATCTACTTCACCTCGCTGAGCACCACCGGTCCGCCGGCCTGGCTGGTGCTGCCGCTGATCTTCATCCTGGTCGCGGCCTGCCTGGCCGGTCCGGCCGAGGTGGTCGGCCGGTGCTTCGGTCATCTCCGGCCGCTGACCGCCTACCGCTGGGACCTGGTCGGGTCGCTGATCGGCATCGGGCTCGTTCACCCTGATGTCGTTCCTGCGGGCGCCGTCCGTGGTCTGGGGCATCGTCGTCACCATCGGCTTCGTCATCCTGATCGGCAAGTGGCAGCGCTACCTGGCCGGGGTCGCCGGCGCTCGCGATGGTGGCGGCGCTGCTGGTCGAGACCCTGTCCCCCGGCATCTCCTGGTCGCCGTACTACAAGATCCACACCGAGGACCGGGTCGTCGCCGACGTCCCGCTGACCGACATCTCGGTGAACGGCGTCCCGCACCAGATCATGCGGTCGGCCACGCAGCGCCTGCTGGAGGAACCGCAGTACGGCTTCCCCTACGAGCGATCGCCGGAGAACCCGCTGGACAACGTGCTGATCATCGGCGCCGGCTCCGGCTCCGACGTCGCGATCGCCCTGTCCAAGGGCGCCAAGCACATCGACGCCGTCGACATCGACCCGCGGATCATGGAGATCGGCGTCGAGAAGAACCCCGACCATCCCTACGACGACCCGCGGGTCACCCGGCACGTCAACGACGGCCGCGCGTTCCTGGAGACCACCGACAACAAGTACGACCTGATCCTGTTCGCGCTGCCCGACTCGCTGGCCCTGGTCACCGGGGCCTCGCAGATCCGGCTGGAGAGCTTCCTGTTCACCGAACAGGCCCTCACCGCCGCCCGCGAGCACCTGACGCCCGACGGCGTCTTCTCGATGTACAACTACTACCGCGAGGACTGGCTGATCGACCGGCTGGCCGGCACCGCGGCGGCCGCCTTCGGGCACACCCCCTGCGTCGACCTGCCCGGCGGCGGCCAGGCCGTGGTCACGGCGGCGCTGAACGAGAGCAACCAGTCCTGCGGGACGGCGTACGTCGCCGGCCGGGAACGTCATCGCGCCGGCCACCGACGACCGGCCGTTCCTGTACTTCGAGGGTGGCTCGATCCCGGCGCTGTACCTGTGGACGCTGGCCGGCATCCTGCTGATCTCGCTGATCGGCGTGCGCGCTCTCGGCGGCCCGTTCCGCGCGATGCGGCCGTACGCCGACCTGTTCTTCATGGGCGCGGCGTTCCTGCTGCTGGAGACGAAGAACATCGCCACCTTCGCGCTGCTGTTCGGCACCACCTGGGTGGTCAACGCCATCGTCTTCGCCGGCGTGCTGGTGATCGTGCTGGCCGCGGTGGAGACCACCCGACGATTCCGCACGCCACCGTTGCCGGTGGTGTTCGGCGGGATAGCCGTGTCGCTGGCGGTCTGCTACTTCGTCGAACCCGACTGGCTGCTGACGCTGCCGTTCATCCCGCGGTTGTTCGTCGCGATCCTGCTGGCGTTCGTGCCGATCTACCTGGCGAACGTGGCGTTCTCCAAGCGGTTCGGCGCCTCGGACGACTCGAAGTCCGCGTTCGGGCTGAACCTGCTGGGCGCGATGCTCGGCGGCTGCCTGGAGTACCTGGCGCTGCTGACCGGCTACCGGAACCTGCTGCTGATCGTGGCGGCGCTGTACCTGTTCGCGTTCCTGCTGGCCCCGCGGCGCAAGGGCGCGCTGGTCTCGGTGTAACGACCGTCACAGCGGGCTGAACGTCACGGCCGGTGTCACACATTCCGGCCGGCCGGTGTCCCATGCAGGACGGGCGATTCCGCCCGTCCGGCCGGTTGGCCGCACCGCGTGAACACTGGAGTCCCCGTGACCGTCAGCCCCGCCCGCACGACCACCAGCACCCCTGTCATCCCCGCCCCGGCGGTCCCCGCCCGCACCAGATCCAGCCGCGCCCGGGTGCCGCTCGACGAGCCGAAGGGCCTGCTCGGCCGGGCGCTGAACTTCTACTGCCAAGCGCAAGTACGGCCAGGTGCTGGACAACCTGCTGGCGACTGGCGCACAACCGCCGGGTGCTGCTCACCGATGTCCGGTTCGAAATGTCGCTCGCCCGGTGGAACAAGCTGGATCCGCAACTCAAGGCGCTGGCCGTGATGGCACCGCCACCCAGCATCGAGTGCAGCTGGTGCCTGGACTTCGGCTACTACGAGGCCCATTCGAACGGCCTGGACACCGGCAAGATCGCCGCCGTCCCGAACTGGCGGACTTCGACGGTGTTCACCGACATCGAGCGCCGGGTGCTGGAGTACGCCGAGGCGATGACGGCGACACCGCCGCAGGTCACCGACGAGCTGACCGAGGCACTGCGCGCACGGATCTGGGCGATGACGGGCTGGTCGAGCTGACGATGATGGTCGGGGTGGAGAATCTGCGGTCCCGGTTCAACTCCGCGCTCGGCCTCGCAGTCTCAGGGTTTCTGCCGAATCCTGCCGGGTGCCGGGCCACGGCCGCGCAGTCGGACCGAGAAGGATCGACCATGTCCGACGGGCGATGCAGCGGATTCGCTCGCCGATTCACCCACGCGACCTGCTGTTCACCGTCGCCTACGAGATCACCGGGTCGGTGGCCGACGCCGAGGACGTGGTGCAGGAGAGCTACCTGCGCTGGTCGCGAGGTCTCCGATGACGACCGGGCACAGATCCGGAACCCGAAGGCGTACCTGGCGCAGCATCGCGACCCGGCAGGCGCTGAACCGGCTGCGCACCCAGTCCCGGCGGCGGGAGGACTACGTCGGGCCGTGGCTGCCGGAGCCGCTGGTGACCGCGCCCGACATCGCCGACGACGTGGTGCTGGCCGAGTCGGTGTCGATGGCGATGATGCTGGTGGTGGAAAGCCTGACGCCGGACGAGCGGGCGGTGTTCGTGCTGCACGAGGTCTTCGGCTTCGCGCATGACGAGATCGCCGACGCCATCGGCAAATCCACCGGCCGGCCGTTCGGCAGATCGCGCATCGGGCCCGGTCGCACGTGCAGGCCAGGCGGCCCCGATTCGCCCGGGATGACGCCGCTGCCGCCCAAGCGGTGCAGAAGTTCCTGGCCGCGTCGGCGACGGGTGACCTGCAGGCCCTGATGGATGTGCTGGCGCCCGATGTGGTCTGCTGTCCGACGGCGGCGGCAAGGTCAGCGTCAATCTGCGCCCGGTCAGTCACCGCCGACAAGGTGGCCAGGTTCCTGGTCGGCATCGTCGCCAAGTACGCCGACGCAGACCTCACGGCCGAAGCCGCGGTCGTCAACGGCCGACCCGGCGCGTTGATCTACCTGGACGGCGCAGTTGGATTCGGCGTTGACGGTCGAGGTGGAGGGCGATCGGGTCAGCCGCGTCTACTACGTCCGCAATCCCGACAAGCTCACCCTCGCCGGGAGTGCCGCACGTCCCGTGCGCCGCTAGGAGTATCGATTGTCGCCTGGCTCCTCCGTCGCAGGCGACTGCGGTGCCCTCCGTCACCAACCTGTACGAGCGTACCGGTTTACTGGTACGCTCGTACAAGTTCTGTTGATGCTGAGAAGAGGGTGAGTGTCGTGGCGTGGATCGTGTTGATCATCTCCGGCGTGCTGGAGGCCGGCTGGGCGTTGTCGCTCAAGGCTTCTGACGGGCTGTCGAAGCTGTGGCCGTCGGTGGCGTTCTTCGTCCTGCTGATCGCCTCGATGGCCGGGCTGATGTTCGCCCTCAAGACCCTGCCGGTCGGCCCGGCCTACGCGGTGTGGGTCGGCATCGGCGCCGTGCTGACCGCCGTGATCGGCATCGTCGCCTTCAAGGACCCGGTGAACGCCGTGACGATCGGCTCGATCGTGCTGATCATCGCCGGCGTCGTCGGGCTGCAGCTGGCCGGCGCCGGCCACTGATGGCGAGCCGGGTGCCCCGGCAGGACCGCGGCGAAACACGGCGGGCAGCGCTGGTGGCGGCGGCGGTCGCGGTCGTCAGCGAACACGGTCCTGCTGGCGTTCTCGGCGAGAGCCGTTGCCGACGCAGGCCAACCTGCCGCTGGGTGCGGTCAGCTACTACTTCCCCGTGCTGGACGACCTGCTGGGTGAGGCATTGGCCGCCGTCCTGGCCGGCTGGGTCGAGCACGGCGAGTCCGTCGCCCGGACCGACCAAGCGGCCGCGGGATCGCCCAGGCCGCTACGGCCATCGCCGCCGCCGTGCTGCCGTCAGGCGATCCGCCCGACATTCACGCATCGGTACGAGCACCTGCTCGCGGCCGGCGCGCAACCCGGTCGCCGCGGCGGCAATGGCCGCGCTGCGGCCGGAACTGAAGCGGTTGATCGCCCGAATTCTGATCAGTACGCGGGTCAGCACGTCGCTCACTCCCGATGCTCTGCTGGCGCTGCTCGACGGAGCGGCGGTGGGCGCTATCGCCGAGGGTTCGGCCGACCCGCGCCGGGCGGGTACGGACAACCCTGCGAGAAGCGATGCCAGCGAAGGCAACTGGCACCGGTGGTCCGGCGGTCCGTCAGGCGATCCAGTCAGCGAACGACCGCCCCGAGATCCGTTCGTAGGCCTCGATGTACCGCGCCCTGGTCGCCGCGACGACGTCGTCGGGCAGCGGCGGTGGCGGCGTGTCGGCGGCCCGGTCCCAGCCGGATGCCGTGGAGGTCAACCAGTCCCGGACGTACTGCTTGTCGAACGACGGCTGCAACCACCCCGGGCGTGTAGCCGTCGGCGGGCCAGAACCTCGACGAGTCCGGGGTCAGCACCTCGTCGCCCAGCACCATGGCATTCCCCCGCAGGCCGAATTCGACCTTGGTGTCGGCCAACAGCAATCCGCGGGTCGCTGCATGGTCGACAGCCCTGGAGTACAGCGCCAACGTCAGCGCCCTGAGCTGTTCCGCCCGCTCCGCGCCGACCGCGGCGACAACCGCAGTCAAAGTCGACGTTCTCGTCGTGCTCGCCCAGCTCGGCCTTGGTGGCCGGGGTGAAGATCGGCTCCGGCAACTTGGACGCCTCCACCAACCCGGGCGGCAGCGCGATCCCGCAGACCGCCCCGGTCTTCCGGTAGTCGATCAGTCCGGAGCCGGTCAGGTAGCCGCGGGCAACGCACTCCACCGGCAGCATGTCCAGCCGGCGGACCAGCAACGCCCGGCCGCGGACCTCGGCCGGGATCCGCGGATCATCAACGGCGACAACATGACTGGGCACCAGGTCGGCGAGCAGCTCGAACCAGAAGACGCTCATCGCGGTCAGCACCCGTCCCTTGTCGGGGATCGGGTTCGGCAGGATGTGGTCGTAGGCGCTGATCCGGTCGGACGCCACCATCAGCAGCAGTTCGTCGTCCACCTCGTACAGCTCACGGACCTTGCCGCTCGCCAGGTGCCGGTAGTCGGCCAGCGTCGTCACCTGACGGCGTCTTCACTGTCCGGGCAGCCGGCTCAACCGGGCTCGGTCTCCGGCCGGGACCGGTCGAGCCCCGCGCCAGCAACGGGCCGATCTGCGCGTCCCGGCCACGGACCGAACGGAACGCCTCGATCGAGTCGACCGATCCACCGACCGACAACAGCCTGCCGCGGAACAGATCGCCGTTGGCCCGGGTCAGGCCGTCGTTCTCCTTGAACCACTCGACGGTCTCCGCGTCCAGCACCTCCGACCAGATGTAGGAGTAGTACCCCGCGGAGTACCCGCCGGCGAAGATGTGCTGGAAATACGTGCTGCGGTACCGCGGCGGGATCAGGTCGTGCGCAATACCCGCGTCCCGCAGCGCCTCTCGCTCGAACGTCGCGACGTCGGTGATCACCGCATCTGCCGGGATACGGTGCCAGGCCTGGTCGAGCAGGGTGGCGGCCAGGTACTCGGTGGTGCCGAATCCCTCCCCCCATTGTTCGGCGGCCCGGACCTTCTTCACGACGTCCACCGGCAGCGGCTCGCCGGTGTCGACATGCCGCGCGTAGTTCTCCAACACCTCCGGCCACAGGATCCACATCTCGTTGACCTGGCTCGGGTATTCGACGAAATCCCGTGGCACATCGGTGCCGGACAGCCGCGGGTAGGTCACCTGGGAGAACATCCCGTGCAGCGCATGGCCGAATTCGTGGAACAGTGTGCGCACCTCGTCGAGCTCCAGCAGCGCGTGTTCGCCGGCGGCCGGCCGCGGCAGGTTCAGCACATTGAACACGACCGGAAACGACTCGAACAAGAACGACTGGTCGACGAACGTGCTCATCCAGGCCCCGCCGCGCTTGCCCTCGCGGGCGAAGAAATCGCCGAGAAACAGCGCGATAGGTGTGCCCGTCGGCATTGCGGACCTCCCACACCCGGACGTCGGGGTGGTAGCCGACGAGATCGGTCCGCGGCACCATCTCGATGCCGTACAGTCGATTCGCCGCGTAGAACACGCCGTCATGCAGCACCCGGTCCAGGTCGAAATACGGCCGCAGGGCTGCAGTGTCGACGTCGAAACGTTCCGCACGGACCCGTTCGGAGTAGTAGGCCCAGTCCCAGGCCGCGAGTTCGACACCGTCCCGGGCGGCGACGTCCGCCAGGAACGCCGCCTCCGCGTTGGCGTTGGCGACGGCCGGCCGCACCAGGTGGGACAGGAACTCGTCGATGGCGGCGCTGGTCTTCACCGTCTGGTCGGCCACCTTGGCATCGGCATGCGAGGCGAAACCGAGCAGCCCTGCCCGCTCGGCGCGCAGTGCGGCCATCTCGAGAACGAGCGGACTGTTGTCGTGCTCGCCCGAATTGGCCCGGTTGGTGGACGCCTCGAACAACCGCTGCCGGACGTCCCGGTTGCGCAGCGTCGCCAGCAGCGGCTGCCCGGTCGGCAGGATCAGGGTGAGCGCGTACTGACCGTCGTGCCCCCGCGCGGTCGCGGCGTCGGCCGCGGTGGCGATGGCCGCGGGGCTCAGCCCATCGAGTTCGGCCGGCGAATCCAGGAAGACGACGGCATCCTCGGTGGCCTGCAGCAGGTTCTGCTGGAACGCCGTGGACAGGGTCGACAACTGGCGGTTCAGCTCGCGCAGCCTGGCCCGACCGTCGTCGTCGAGTCCGGCGCCGGCCAGCACGAAATCGAGGTAGTAGCGCCGAACCAGCATCGCCTCTTCGGTGTCCGACGCGGAGTCGGAGTCCTGCGGTGAATCGAACGACTCGAAGACCGCCTTCACCCGGGCGAACAGCCGCGGGTCGAGCCGGATCGCGTCGGAGTGGGTGGTCAACCGGGGCGCATACTCGGATTCGATGGCCCGCAGCGCAGTCGTCGAGTTGGTGCCGGTCAGATTGAAGAAGACGCTGGACACCCGGTTCAGCAGTTGTCCGGCGAGCTCCAGCGCGACGATGGTGTTCTCGAAGGTCGGCGGTTCCGGGTTGGCGATGATGGCGTCGACCTCGGCGCGGTGTTCGGTCATTCCGGCGTCGAAGGCCGGCGCAAAGTGCTCGTCGCTGATCTCGTCGAACGGCGGCAGCTCGAAGGGCCGGTCGGATCGACTCAGGAACGGGTTGGTGCCGGGCTGCGCAGACATCGGACTCCTTCACGAACGCGGGGGTCAAGTCCATCACAGTGCCAGCAAGTGGAGAGCCAGCAAGTAAAAAGCCGGCGCGCTCCCCCGAGGGCGAGCGCGCCGGCTGTCGACAGGCGGTACTATCGACCGGATCCCCCCACCAGAATCGTGGTGCCGAATCGCCACCAGGAGCTGGGCTCAGTCCCCGCCGCGGGACATGACCGGTGGTGATCCGACGAGGCATCGCTCCTGTCGAACGAGGTTAGGCTAACCTACATTCGAGCCGGCTGGCAAGCGGGACCGGACCAAATTTCTCCGGCGACGGCTGACCGCCCATCCGGCGCACCGCACGGTTTGCCGACGCAGCCTCTACGCTGTCCCGGTGGGAGCCGACGACGAACCTGCGGAGACTTCCGAATTCTCCCTCGAGCCGACGAGGCCGCACGTCCCGGTCGATCCGACCCCCGGCGTCATTCCCGGAATCGTGTTGGACGGCCGCTACCGGCTGGAGGAGATGCTCGGCCGCGGGGCGACCGCCGAGGTCTACCGCGGGACCGACGAACTGCTCGGCCGCTCCGTCGCCGTCAAGGTCTTCCATCGCGGGATCAGTGACGCCACCGCGCTCGCCCGGCAGCGCACCGAGATGCAGGTGCTGGCCAAGCTGCACCACCCGAATCTGGTCATCGTCTACGACGCGAAGCTCGGTATCGACCCGGCAACCGAAACCGAAGAGCAGGCCAAGGCCGATGCCGACCTGACCTACCTGGTGATGGAACTGGTCCAGGGCGGCACCCTGGCCAATCGGATCACCCCGACCGGCATGCCGCCCGTCGATGTCGCCCGGGTCGGCGCCGCGGTGGCCGGCGCGCTTGGCCGCCGTGCACAGCTATGGACTGGTGCACCGAGACATCAAGCCGGCCAACATCCTGATCTCGACCACCGGCGATGTGAAGCTCAGCGACTTCGGCATCGCCCGCGAACTCGAGGCCGAGCGGCTGACCTCAGCGGCCGACGTCATCGGGACCGCCGCCTACCTGAGCCCGGAGCAGGCCCGGGGCGCCGACGTCGGGCCACCCACCGACGTCTACGCACTCGGCCTGGTGCTGCTGGAGTGCCTGACCGGGCGCCGCGAGTACCCGGGTCGGGCGGTCGAATCCGCGGTCGCCCGGCTGCTGCGGGACCCGGTGGTGCCGGACAACCTGCCCGGCTCCTGGCCGCCGTTGCTGCGCGCGATGACGCAGGCCGAGCCCGCCCGGCGCCCGACGGCGGCCGAGGTCGAGGCCGCTCTCACCGGTCGCGGCGACATCATCGGCGCACCGCCGGCGACCGCCACCCTGCCGCAACCGGTGCCGGTGATCCCGCCGCCCCCGGCGGAACCAAGCCCAAGGCCAGTGCCGGCCGGACCTTCGCGATCACCCTGCTGGTGCTCGCGGTGACGGCCGGGATCATCGTCGCCATCGTCGCGCTGATCCAGAACAACAGCGGCAACACCACCACCGTTGTCACCACCCCGTCGGCGACGAGCTCGGCCCCGCCGTCGGTCGTCACCACCACCGAGATCACGACGGCGACCAGCGAAGAGCAGACCACGCCGACCACGCCGACAACACCGACGACGCCGCCCACCACCCCGACGACGCCGACGACACCGACAACGCCGCCCACCACCCCGACGACCCCCACCACCCCGACGACACCGACGACGCCGCCCACCACCCCGACGACCCCGACCGGGCCGACGGCACCCACCGACCAGAACACCGCCGACGGTCGCGTCACCCTGACCCAGGTCGGCTTGACCTGGTCGGGACAGCAAAGAGCCCGCCGACCGGATGCGGTCGACGGGCTCTTTGCTGCGGGATTCCTGGGTACCGGACAATCAGTCGTTCGCGAGCAGCCGCTCCCGCAGCTCGGGCACATTGCCCGACTTCGGCAGGCCGCGGTTGACCAGTTCCTCCTGCAGCTGCGGCTTGGTCCATCCGTCGTAGGCATCGGCCTTCTTCGCGGCCTTGCGCTTGGTCGGTGCCGGTGCTTCCTCGGCCACCGCGTCCGCTGCCTCGTCGGCCTCGGCTGCGACCTCATCGGCGACGGCAGCTTCCGCCTCGACGATCGGATCGACGACCGACTCGACCACCGATTCCGCCTCCGGCACAGCATCTTCCGCGGTCTTCGTCAGCGTGGCGGTGAGTGTCTTGGCCTGCTTGCGGGCGGCCTCGAGAATGGCCTCCGCCTGCTGGCGGGCGACCTGCAACAGCGCTTCGGCCTGCTCACGGGCGGCCTTGGTGGCCGCCTCCGAGCGCTCCTTGGCGGTCTCGATGATCTGCTCGGCCTGCTTTCGGGCGGCCTCGGTGCGCTCCTGAATCTGTTCGCGGAAGGCCTCACCCTGCGCTGCGGGCCGCCTCGGTCCGCTCCTCCACCTGACCGCGAATGGTCTCGGCCTGCTTGCGGGCGGCTTCGGTACCGGCCTCCACCTGACCGCGAACCTTCTCGCCGGCCGACTCGAGCTCGGTGCGCGCGGCCTCGCCGACCTGCTCGCTGACACCCAGCATCTTCTTGGCGAAGTCGCGCTGTCCCTCGAGCATCTTCTCGGCGAAATCGAAGACCTGGTCGATCACCTGGTCCGGGTTCGGCGCGCTCGCCGGCGCATCGCTGATCTTCCCGAAGACATCCTGGGTGATCTTTGTCCACGTCTCTACCGCGTCGACGGCTTGCGCCTGTGTCGAGCGCACGGCTGCCGCAAACTGTTCCTGGGGCGAAGACATGAAGTTCCTTCCGATTGGCGCCATGTCGGCGGACGATCACGTACGTACTGGCTGGCGTCACGGTATCGACATTTTCATCCCGGCGACACCGTTGATTGACCCTGGGTGACCGGGAATCAACGTGGGCAAACCGCCGGAGTGCGGCCGACCGGTGTGAGCGAACAGATGAGCGGGTACTTCAGCGCACATCGTCGCCGGGAATTGGCTCTGCGCCGCCGACAACTCTCAGCGGTGGAGGGGAAATGCCTGCCCGGAGAAGTCCCGGTTCGTCGGTCAAGGACCCGGCGCTGTACGAGAAGCTGCGCACAGAAGGCAATTCCAAGGGAATGTCCGCTCGGACCGCGAACGCGGCAGCGGCGTCATCTCGCAAGAAGGTGTCGAATAAAGGCGGGAAATCGGGCCGCTATGACGATTGGCCGAGCGACCGACCTTCGACGCAGGGCGAAGCAGGTGGGCATCAAGGGGCGCTCGAAGATGTCCGAGAAGGAACTGATGGCGGCGTTGCGGACGCACTGATGTGAGCGGGTAACCCCTGTCCGCACTGTGTTGCGCAATTCACGATTCCCATCGAGCGGAAAGGGCCCCGATCGATGCGATCGGGGCCCTTCACTGACTGAGGTGTTCCGAGGGATACCCGGTCACCGTCGGGCAAATCAGGAACGGGCCCGCGCGCGGTCACCGAACTTGATCCACAGCAGCAACACGATGATGGCGCCGATGATCGACCCGATGATCCCGGAAGGCTGGAAGAACCCGTCCTGGCGATCCGAGCGGAACAGCAGGTACCCGAGGAAGCCGCCGACGAAGGAACCGACGATGCCGATGACCAACGTGGCGAGGATCGACAGGTTCTGCTTTCCGGGGACGACGAGGCGCGCCACGGCGCCGGCAATGATCCCGACGATGAGCAGGCTGATGATGAGACCGAACATGACAAACTCCCATTGGTGAGCGGTTGAGCAGGCTTACACACGAACTGTGTGCGCTGTAGTGGGGCGGCACACGCTGGGCGAATGCCTGGCGCGCCGTCCTCGATCACCCCTGTACCCGCCCCTGTGGACGCCAAACTTTCGTGATCAGGAACATCGCAGGCGTCGTTCCTCGTTGAAAACCATTGTCGGCGGCCGTCTTCCCACGTGGGCAGCGCGGGAATCAGCAAGTACCACCTAGTCGGTAGTGCGCCGCAGCGGTCACACCCAACCGTGGCGACCGTCACACACCCGATGTTAGCCAATTAGCAGCTAACTCAGCTAATCTTGCTAACAGACGCCCGGAACCGTGGCGTCCCACCAACGTGAAGGAGTGCCTCATGGCTACCGCCACCAAGGCCGCGCAGAGCGGCACCGCCGCGACCGAAGCCGCGGTCGCACAGGTCACTGAGACCGTCGCGAAGGCCACCGCCGCCGCGAAGGAAATCGTCACCCGCACGACCGACGCCATCGCGCCGGTCGTCAAGTCCGCCGAGGCCAAGACGGTCGAGCTGACCGAGGCCTTCGCCGCCGAGGTCAAGAAGGCCGAAGCGAAGACCGCAGAGCTGACCGAGACCCTGACCGCCGAGTACAAGAAGGCCGAAGCCAAGGGCGTCGAGCTGTCCGAGGCCTTCGCCGCCGAGGTCAAGAAGGCCGAAGCCAAGACCGCGGAACTGGCCGAGGCGTTCGCCGCCGAGGTCAAGAAGGCCGAAGCGAAGACCAAGGAGTGGTCGGAGGCCTACGCCGCCGAGGTCAAGAAGTTCACCGCGCAGTCCGTCGACTCCTACCAGAAGGCCGTCGCTCGCTACCTCGAGCTGACCGTCGAGTTCGTCGACTCGCTGAAGAACGAGGCCGTCAGCGACCTGACCCGCCGCAACGCGAAGGCTGTCACCGAGCTCGTCGACGCGTCCGTCGGCCAGGCTCACGACCTGCTCAAGTAATTCCCTGGCTCTGGCTTCGGCATTGGCCGCAGTTGGTGGCCATTGAGCTTCGGCCCATTGCGCTTCGGCCCATTGAACTTCTCGACGTTCGAGCAATGACTTGAAGGGGCGGGTGGCCGGTGGCCGCCCGCCCCTTCTGCCGTTCTGCCTGATCCATCGATCTTTCTCCCGTCCGGTCCTCGGCAGTCAATCTCGAGTGGGCGGCCGGCTCAGGAATCGGAATCCTGCTGTTCGCGGATCGCCAGCGGCAGCACGACCCACAGACCGAGCAGCACGGCTGCGACAATCCCGGCCGCGACAATCCCCTGCGTCGATCCCAGTACAACATCGAAGATCAGCAGCACGACGCCGACCATGGCAACGGCCAGCAGGAGCATCCCGATCTGGGCGAGCCGATGCGCGACATCCACCGTGACCCGTCGAGCGTGCCGCCGAAACAGGAAGCGGTGCAGGCTGACCGGGGCGATCAGGAAGCCGGTGGCCAGCACCGAAGCTGCCAGGGTCGCGAGATAGATGGTCTGCTGATACGCCGACAACTGTTCGAAGCGACTTTGGAACGGCAGCGTCAGCAGGAAGCCGGTCAGCAGTTGGACGCCGGTCTGGATGACCCGCAATTCCTGCAGCAGATCCGTCCAGTTGCGATCCAACCGTTCCAGCGGAGTCTCGTCACGGCCCTGGTTCTGCACGACGCCAGTGTGACCCGCCGGCCCGGGTCAGGCCAGGTGAAGTGCCGCTTCCTCTGCCAACGAGCCGATCCCGGACGACTGCGAGCTGTTCCCACGGCGGCCGGATCGATGACGACGAACGAACCGCAATCACCCTGGCCGCGTGCCGACCGAACGAGTCGCGATGCCAGGCGCCGCAGCGGGTCCAGCCGATCCGGTTCAGTGCCTCGTCGGCCGATCGGTTGCTCGGGGCCTCCAACGGGGCGTCGACGATCCGTGAACCAGCGGCATCCAGGACGAACACCGTTCCCTTGAAATGATTTTCGCGGGACTCGTCGGCTTCGAAAACCGGCCAGTCCATGCAGAACGACGTCGCGTCCTCCTGCACAGCTGTGAACACCGGGTTCTCCTGCTTCATGCTTCCTCCCGAAAGGCGCTGCGCGCCAAGGCCGATGGTCGGACGTCACGGATCCGGGAAGGGAGTACATGCGCCCCCGCGCACACCGTGCGTCCTTCGGCCACCTACCATCCGCCAACGCCACAAATTGGCGCGGACGACTGCCGGCGACCCGATGATGCATCAAGAATCTGGGCCGCTCGCCGACCGGGACGGGAAGCACAGCCCCAGCGAAATGAGGCGCTTCGTCCGATCTGTGAGCGTGATCGCAACGCTACTCGACGTGTTCTGTCTTGGGAAGCAGCCGTCGCGACAAAAGAGTGATGATCATCCGGACGGCTCATTGAAAGCGATTTCGACCGGTACTTCTTCCGCCCGGAGTCCCGGTCGACACCCACCACAGGGCGTTGGCATACCGCCTGACAGCGTTGTCAGGCAACGACTTTGGCGCGGCGATATCTCACACTCGGTTGCCTCGCTCTTGGAGGTGACGGCTCCGTCAGTGGAAGATGCCGCTGTAGGCGTTCAGCGCGGGCTGGCCACCGAGATGGACGTAGAGCACGGTGGAGTCCTTGCCGATCTCGCCCTGGCGGACCAGGTCGATCAGGCCGGCCATCGACTTCCCCTCGTACACCGGGTCGATGATCATGCCCTCGAGTCGGCCGGTGAGGGTGATGGCGTCAATGGTGGATTGCACCGGGATGCCGTAGAAGTCGCCGGCCCAGCCCGCCAGCACGGTGATCTCGTCGTCACGGAGTTCGCGGCCGAGGCCGATCAGTGCAGCGGTGTTGCGGGCGATCCGCTCCACCTGGTCCCGGGTCGCGTCGATCTTGGCGGAGGCGTCGATACCGATGACCCGGCGGGGCCGGTCCAGGCCGGCGCAGCCCGCGATGATCCCGGCATGCGAGGAGCCGGTCACGCTACAGACCACGATGGTGTCGAAGAAGACGCCGAGATCCTTTTCCTGCTCCTGCATTTCGTATGCCCAATTGGCAAACCCGAGCCCGCCCAGAGGGTGGTCGGAGGCTCCGGCCGGGATCGCATAGGGCGTTCCGCCGGCCCGCTCGACGTCTTCCAGCGCCCGCTGCCAGCTGTCCTTGAACTCGATGCCGAAGCCGGCCGGGTCGAGCCGGACATCGGCACCCATGATCCGCGACAACAGGATGTTGCCCACCTTGTCATTGATCGAGTCGGGCCAGTCCACCCAGCGCTCCTGCACCAGCACGGCCTTCAGGCCCAGCTTCGCGGCGACGGCGGCGACCTGCCGGGTGTGGTTGGACTGCACACCGCCGATCGAGACCAGGGTGTCAGCGCCCTTGGCGAGGGCGTCCGGCACCAGGTATTCCAACTTGCGGGTCTTGTTGCCGCCGTAAGCGAGTCCGGAGTTGACGTCCTCCCGTTTGGCCCAGATTGCGGCGCCGCCGAGGTGCTCGGTGAGCCGGTCCAACCGGTGCACGGGGCTCGGGCCGAACGTCAGCGGGTAGCGCGGAAAATCAGTGATGGACACGGTTCTCCTCAAGGGTGAGCAATGGTTCGAGGGTCTGCCAGGTTTCCCAGGACACCTCGGCGGCTCCGCCGGCGTCCCCGGCCTCGCAGAGTGCGATCAGGTTGTCGTGCAACGCGACCGACCCGCGGCCGGTCAGCGAGGAGAACCGGAGCCGCTCCACCCTGCGCAGCAGCGGGGTGAATTGGTCGAGAACCAGCTGGATGGCGTGATTTCCGGCGGCCGTCACCGGAATGGCGTGCAATTCATCGTCGGCGGCCAGCGCCGCATCGACATCGCCGTCGCGGAGCGCCGCGGCGAAACGGGTGTTCGCGGCCCGCATCAGGGTGAAATCGGCCGCGGTCAGCTGACCAACCGCAGCCCGCACGGCCAATTGGTGCATCGCGGCCACGACGGCCTGAGCGTCCCGGGTGGCCCGCAGATCGAGGCTGGTCACCGAGGTCGACCGCCCCGGCTCGGCGACGACCAGGCCCGCCCGGGCAAGCCGCAGCAGCGCCTCCCGGATCGGGGTCCGGGACACCCCGAGCCAACCGGCGAGTTCGGCGTCCCGCAATTGCTCGCCGGGCGCGAAGGTACCGTCCACGATGCCGTCACGCAGCCGCCGATAGACGTCGTCGCGCAACAACTCGCGGGGTGGGAGCGCCTCTCCTGGAACCGGCATGCAATATATTGCACACTACAGAGGCCATGGCGTCAAGCGGCGCCGCCGATCATTCGGCAACGGCAGGGATCCGCCGCCGCCGCTACAGGATCGCGCCGGGCCGGTAGGTAGCGGCGTCCGGGTGTGCCGTGGTGATCAGGGCGATCTGCTCGAGCACGTCGGCGACCTGCTGCTCGGCCAGCCCGGTGAACGACAACCGCTGCGACAGCAGCGTTTCCAGATCGACCCGGTCCAGCGGCAGTCGGTCGTCGGCGGCGAACCGGTCGAGCAGGTCGTTCTCCAGCTGGCCCTTTTCCCGCATGGCCAGCGCCACCGCGACCGAGTGTTCCTTGATCACCTCGTGCGCGGTTTCCCGGCCGACGCCGGCCCGGACCGCGGCGATCAGCACCTTGGTGGTGGCCAGGAACGGCAGGTAGCGCTCCAGTTCCCGTTCGATGACGGCCGGGTAGGCGCCGAAGTCGTCGAGCACCGTCAGGAACGTCTCGAACAGCCCGTCGATCGCGTAGAACGCATCAGGCAAGGCCACCCGACGGACGACGGAACAGAAAACGTCACCCTCGTTCCACTGGGCGCCGGCCAGCTCGCCGGCCATCGAGGCGTACCCGCGCAGGATCACGGCCAGACCGCACACCCGTTCGCAGGACCGGGCATTCATCTTGTGCGGCATCGCCGACGAACCAACCTGGCCCGGCTGGAAACCCTCGGTGGCCAGCTCGGCACCGGCCATCAGCCGGATGGTGGTCGCCAACGACGCCGGCCCGGCGGCCAGCTGGACGAGCGCGGACACCACTTCGTAATCCAGCGACCGCGGGTAGACCTGACCGACGCTGATCAGCAGCTGGTCGGTAGCCGAGACCTCCTGCACCACCGACGATTCCAGTTGAGCAACCGCTTCGGCGGAGCCCAACAGGTCGAGCATGTCCTGCGAGGTGCCCATCGGTCCCTTGATGCCGCGCATCGGGTAGCGCTGCAGCAGGTCTTCCAGCCGTCGGTAGGCCTGCAACACCTCCTGCGCCGCGGAGGCGAACCGTTTGCCGAGGGTGGTCGCCTGCGCCGGCACATTGTGCGACCGGCCGGCCATCACCAGATCCGAGTACTCCTCCGCCCGCCGGCCGAGCCGGTCCAGCACCGCAACGCAGCGATCCCTGATCAATCGCAGCGAGGTCAGGATCTGGGTCTGCTCGATGTTCTCGGTGAGGTCGCGGCTGGTCATCCCCTTGTGCACCTGCTCGTGCCCGGCCAGCGCGTTGAATTCCTCGATGCGGGCCTTCACGTCGTGCTTGGTGATGCGTTCCCGGGCGGCGATGGACGCCAGGTCGACCCGGTCGATGACGGCCTCGTAGTCCTCGACGGCGCCGTCGGGCACCTCGATCCCGAGGTCGCGCTGCGCCCGCAGCACGGCAAGCCAGAGCCGGCGTTCGGCGATGATCTTGTCCTCCGGCGACCAGATGGCCACCATTTCCGGCGAGGCATACCGCTGGGCCAGCACATTCTCGACTGCGCGTTTACTCACCGGGCGATTCTCCCAGGCAGCGAGTGCACGGCGGAAATCGCGGTTGCGCCCTGCCTCCTGGAACCGGTAGGCATCTCGCCATGACCGGCGCGCTGCTGGCGGGACTGCTGGCCGGTTATGGGATCGCCATGCCGGTCGGCGCCGTCGCGACCTATCTGGTGACGCTGACCGCGCGCACCTCCGCCCGGGTCGGCGCGGCCGGAGCGCTCGGCGTGGCCAGTGCGGACGGGCTGTACGCGCTGATCGCCGTCATCGGTGGTGCGGCGTTGACCGGCGTGATCGCCCGTATTGCCGGCCCGCTGCGCTGGGCGTCGGCCGTCGTGTTGATCGTGCTCGCCGGACGAATCGCCTGGGCCGCCATCCGCGATCACCGTTCCGGCGAGTTGACCGAATCGGCAGCTTCGTCCAGGACGACGGCCGGCCGAGCGTATGCGTCCCTGCTGGGCATCACCCTGTTGAACCCGGTGACGGTGTTGTATTTCAGTGCGCTGGTGCTGGGTAGCCAGGCGAACGGGCTGGGCGGCGCTGCGGAGTCGGCGGTCTTCGTCGTCGCCGCTTTCCTTGCCTCGGCGAGCTGGCAGTTGGTGCTGGTGGCCGGTGGGGTCGCGCTCGGCCGGGTGCTGACCGGGCGGACCGGTCGGCTGGTGACCGGGCTGGTGTCCAGTGCGGTCATCGTCGTGCTGACCGGGTGTGTTGCTGCTCAGCGCTTGATGAAGATGGTGCGGTCGAGGTAATCCTGGAAGGTCACGGTGCCGTCGGCGTGTTCCGGGGCGAGGTGCAGGCCGGTGCGGTAGCCGTTGGCCACCGCGCCCGGGGTCCAGATCGACACCAACCTCCGCTTCTTGCCGGCCGCCCGCAGGTACTGCTGGGCGAGGTCCTGCACCGTCTCGATGCGTGGACCGCCGATGTCGGCCGCCCGCCCCTGCGGCGCGGTGGAGATCATCTCGATCAGCCGGCCGGCCACGTCGGAGGTGTCGATCGGTTGCGCACTCACCCCGGCCGGGAGCGTCATCACCGGCAGTCGGCCCGCCGCGCGCAGCAGGTCGACGACCAGGTCGTGGAATTGCGTCGCGCGCAGCACGGACCAGGGCAGCCCACTGCGCTCGACGATGCCCTCGATGCCGAGCTTGTAGCGGTAGTACTTCAACGGGATCTTGTCGACACCGACGATGGACACGTAGATCAGATGGGGGGACCCGCCGAGGAGCGCGGTGTCGATCAGCCGCCTGGTGCCGTTGACGTCGTCAGCGGGGTGCCGGCCGTTGGTCGCGCAGTGCACGATTGCGTCGACGTCGGCGACGGCGTCCGCGACCTTCGGCCCGGTCAGCAGATCAGCCGTCACCCACTGGACACCGGCCGGGTCCCCGGAATTCCGCGCCCGACGACTGAGCACCCGCGGGCGGAAGCCATTGTCGAGCAACTGCTGCACCAGGACGCGGCCCAACGTGCCCGTGCCGCCGGTCACCAGGATCGGTCGCATTCCTAGACACTCTCACGGCGGCGCGAGCGCGGCAGCGCGGTCGGCGCCTCGGGTCGGCGCCGGGCGCCGCGATACGGTGCCGTCGGGCTCGTCAACCCGGCGCCTGCCACGTTCCAGTCAGCCCGTGAAGACGTACCGATCAAGGTAGTCGTTACGGAAAACGCCTCGCGGGTCAAGGTTCTCGGCCAACGTGCGGAAATCCGGCAGCCGGTCATAACCGTTCATGAGCCCGGTGGCGTCGGCGGCGAACAGTTTTCCCCAGTGCGGGCGCGGTTCGCAGCCGGCGAGCGCGATTTCCATGACGGTCAGCAGCTCCTGCACCGCGGGCTGGTCGCGCACCCAGGTGAAATGGAACGCAACGCTGTCCCGCCGGTAGGCCGGGCTCAGCCAGAGGTCGTCAGCCGCGATCGTTCGGATCTCACTGACCTGCAGCAAGGGGGCGATCCGGGACGCCAGCCCGCGCAGGATGCCGATCACCTCAAGGGCCCGTTCGTGGGGCACCAGATATTCGGTCTGCAATTCCTCGCCGTTGCTGGGGGTGAAGGCGAGCTGGAAGTGCGGGAGCCGGTCGTACCAGGTTCCGGCGACGCCGAGCTGGCCCGTGCATACGTCGCCGGTCAAGCCGGGCAACGGATGTCGGGCGATGGTCGCCGGAGTCGACCCGAAAAGTGCGGGCCGGACCCGGCCGGCCGCATCGACAACGGCCGACTCACCCGCGTCCAGCCGGCTCTTGCACCAGACCTGCGCAACCGACGGCGCCTGGTAATCGGTGAACAGACTCACGCTGTAGGCACTGGCCAGGATGGCGTCGAAGTTCGCCTCCAGCTCGGCCCAGGGCAGGTTCTCGAAGACGTCCTGCCGGACGTCGAACGTCGGCTCGACGTCCAGGGTCACCGTGGTGAATATTCCGAGCGCCCCCAGGCTGACGACGGCGCCGTCGAACGAAACGTCACCACGGGCCAGGCGCTGCAGCTCGCCGTCACCGGTGACCAGTTCGATCGCCGAGATCGCCGCACCAAGACCCTTGTTCCGAACTCCCGAGCCGTGGGTGCCGGTTGCCACGGCCCCGGCGACGCTGATGTGCGGCAGTGACGCCAGGTTCGGTAAGGCGAGGGACCGTTCCTGCAGGGCAAGTGCGAGCCGGCCGTAGTTGATGCCGGCGTTGACCGTCACCGTGCCGGCGGATTCATCGACATCGAGCTCGTCGGGCAGGCCGGTCATGTCGATGAGATCGCCTGCGGTGTCGGCAATGTCGTTGAAGCAATGCCGGCTGCCCAACGCCTTGGCCCGGCTCGTACCGGCGACGATGTCCTGCAGTTGGCCGAGCGAGTCCGGCCGGTGGATCCGCGGGGCGGCGTAGGCGTAGTTGCCGGACCAGTTGGTCAATGTCGTCACCGGTACATCCTTCACCACCGGGTCGGTCACCAGAACGATCCGGCACCGGTGGCCCCTGGTCGGCCGGGTGGCGGACCAGGGGCGACGGATCGATTCCTAGGCCAACGCGGCGAGCACGGCCTCGGCAACGGCCGCCGACTGTTCGACGGTCAGCCCCGACGGCAGGGAAACGCTGTCCCCGGCGCCGGACCAACCGCTGACCACGACCTGCTTGCCGGCCCCGTATGCGAAGACAACGGGCGAACCGGACTCATCGTCGGCCTGATAGACATCCGCCCCGCGCGCGACGCACGCCGTGCCGATGCTGGTGTCGCTGAGGCAGGCGCCGGGAACTGCGGCCGACACCCGAACCACCAGCGCCGTCCCCGGGCTGGTGCCGGGCACGACGGCGCCGCCGACCGGCGCCGGTGCGCAGTCCGCGGTCAACGGCTGCGGGGAGCCGAAGGCACCGGGCGGCAGGGCACCGGTCAGTGCGGTCAGGGCCTGATCGCTCAGCCCCGGCCAACATCCCACCGCGGTGGTGTCGCCCGCCGGGCCGGACCCCGCCGCTGCGGATCCCCCCGTCGCGGATCCTCCTGCGACGGATCCTCCGGCCGCGGATCCGGCAGCGGCGGCGCTGTTGTCCTTGGCGCCTCCGGCCCCGTCGGCTTGACCGGCTGCCTCCGGTGCAGCGGCCGAGTCAGCGGCGAACGGCGCGGCGGATGACGCAGCGGGCGGCGCGGGCGCGGCAGCGGCCGCTGACTCGACCGAGCCGGCGGTCTCCGCACTCACGGCCCGGGCGCCGTCCGCGGAGGTCGACGTCGACGAGCCACCCGTCACTGACAGTGAGATGACCAGTGCCGAGATCCCGGCGAGCGACGCGGCGGCGACCAGACCCGCAAGGGCGAATCGGCGCCGGCGCGGCCGCAACTCGACGACATCGGCCGACCGAGCCTGTTCGTCGGCTGCTGCCGGAAAGGTGTCCCTGGCGGGATCGGTGGGTGCGACGGGATCCGTGGGTGCGATGGGATCGTCGGCCTTGCTTGCGGCGGCAGCCCGCGCCGCGGCGATCACCGACAACGCCGTCACAGTGCTGGGCGGCGCACCGGGATCGTCAGCCAGGCTGGTCAGCAATTCGGCCACCCGAACCTCGTCGGACGTGCCACCCTCGGACCTGAACCCACCATCGTCTTTCGTCACTGGGAATCACCACCACCCTGCACTGTTGCCTGCCGCGCGAACGCGGCCTTCAACGCCGCGAGACCACGCGCGGTCTGCGACTTCACGTTCCCCTCCGAACATTCCAGTGCCGCGGCGGTGCCCGCGACGTCCAAACCGTCGAAATAGCGCAGCACCAGCACTGCGCGCTGCCCCGGCGGAACCTCTTCCAGTGCCTTCCGGACGACCTCCCGGTCGACCACACCGGCGGCGATGTCCCCGGACATACCGGACTCGTCGGTGACCTCCGGCAACATCTCGACGGAGCGTTCCCGCCGCCACGGCCGGCGGGATTCATCGACAGCGGCCCGCATCAGACACCGCCGGACGTAGGCGTCCAGGGCGCCGCGGTCGCGGATCTGACCCCACGCTCCGTACAACTTGACGAAGGCGATCTGGGTCAGGTCGTCGGCCCGATGCCAGTCGCCGCAGATCAGGTAGGCCGTGCGACGCACCCGATCCCGCCGGTCGGTGACGTACACGGAGAACTGCGCCTCCTCCTCCGGACCCACCACACCTCCTGCTGCGTCGATCAGCTCCCTCCGACCAACTCGGAGGAACCGTCCGGCCCAGCAGTCGTGCCCCTGCCTTGGGGACACATGAACCAGACGGACGATGTGCCTTGGATGGTTGCATGCGAGGGCCACGAGATCGCCGAGTTTGGCTGCATCCGGCTCGATCAGTCAGGATCGGACATCGTGACCAGCCCGCTCCCGCCGATCAGCTCGCGCAGCACCGGGTGGGCGCTGATCGGTCTGCTGGCGGTCGCCGCGGCCTGGGGATCCAGCTTTCCGCTGACCAAGGCCCTGCTGGAGCGGATGACCGCGCTGAACTTCCTGGCGGTCCGATTCTCGCTGGCCGCGCTGCTGATGGTGATCATCTTCTTCCCCGCGCTGCGCAGGCTGTCCCGCCGGAGCGTGATCAGGGGACTGTGGCTGGGATTGGCCTATGGCGTCGCGCAGATCATGCAGACCGTCGGCCTGCAGTACACCCCGGCCAGTATTTCCGGCTTCATCACCGGCATGTACGTGGTCCTCACCCCGCTGTGCGCTGCGCTGCTGCTGCGCAGCTCCATCGGTCCGCGGGTGTGGCTGGGCGCGGGAATCGCCACTGTCGGACTGGCAATCCTGGGTTTGAACGGGCTGTCCATCGGCTTCGGCGAGGCGATCACCCTGGCGTCAGCGTTGATCTACGCGGTGCACATCGTCGGACTCAGTGCCTGGTCGGATGCCCGGGAAGCACTCGGACTGGCCACCGTTCAGCTGGCTGTCACGGCGGCGGTCAGCGTGGCCGCCGCCCTGCTGGTCGAGGGGCGGGTGACGCTCCCGACGACCGGTTTCGACTGGCTGGCCATCATCTACATGGCGGTGGTGTCCGGGGCGGTGGCGATGATCGTCCAGTCGTGGGCGCAGGCGCACCTGGCGCCATCCAGGGCCGCCATCACGATGGCCACCGAACCCGCCTGGGCGGCGCTGTTCTCGATCCTGTTCCTCGGCGAGGCCCTGACCTGGCGAATGGCCGTCGGCGGCGGGCTGATGCTCGCGGCGATGATCATCGTCGAGTCCGGGCCCGCCCCCAAGGTCGAGCAGGATCAGCCGGGCGAGGTGCCAACGCCCGGCTGAGCCCACTCCTGACCAGGAAAGTGCCCGTTACGTCAGGCTCGCCTGCCAGACGATCGGCAGGGTCGGCGTCTTCGAACCACCTGCCGGCTCGACGGTGATCGCCACCGCGTTCTCCCCCGGCTCGGTGGACTTCGTCACCAGCTGCGGTTGTCCCGCCGACGCGTCCGGCAGCACGTCCAGCGACCTGGCCTGGTCGCCCTTCAGTGCCCAGAGTTGGTAGGTCTGGTTGTCGGGCAGGTCGGGTAGGCCGGTGACGTCGAGCATGACGGCGCTACACGAAGCCGCGTAGGAAACCGTCCCCTGCCCGCCCGCGGCCGGAGCCACTTCCACCTTGTCGGCTGCCTGCGCGATACATTCCTCCGGCGTCTGTGCCACCTGGGTGCCGGGTCCGCCGGCCTGGTTGATCGCGACAACCGCTCCGCCGCCGATCACCACCGCGGCGATCGCCGCGGCGATCAGTGCACCGGGACGGCGGAACCAGCGCCGGATCGGCACGACGTTGTCCGGGAGGTCCTGCGGGCTCTCGCTGGGCACAGGACCGGTCGGCTCGGCGACAGGTGGTGGCTCGGTCGACTCGGCAGTGATCACCAGCGGCGGCAACTGCGGCGTCACGGCGATGCGCGACATGATCGACCGGCGCAACGACGCCGGCGGGGTCTCGGCGGACACCGCCGCCAACATCGCAACGGTCTCCCGGAAGCCGTTCAGCTCGGCTGTGCAGGACTCGCACGTTGCCAGGTGCTCCTGCACCTGCGCGAGTTCGTCATCAGGCAGCGCACCGAGCGCCATGGCACCGGTGTCCAGGTGAAAATCAGCAGGCGAAGTCATGCGGTCACCCCCAGGCAATCCCGAAGCCTGATGAGCCCGTCCCGTAGCCGGGTCTTGATCGTCGGCAGAGGCGCCGTCAACAACTCGGCAACCTCCCGATAGGTGTACCCGCTGTAGTACGCCAGGGTGACCGACTCCCGCTGCAACTCGGTGAGCGTGCCGAGGCAGCGCTGCACCGCCTTGCGTTCGAAGGACGCTTCGACTGCTTCTACTACGGAGTCGACGTCCCGCTCGGTCGTTGCCTGCGCATGCTTGAGGTCGCGGTCGGTGGCGGCTTGCGCGGACCGGACCCTGTCCACCGACCTGGCGTGCGTCAGGGTCATGATCCAGGACGTCGCCGAACCCTTGTGGGGGTCGAAACGGCTTGCCCGGCGCCAGATTTCCAGGAAGACCTCCTGCGCAACCTCTTCGGCCTGGCTGGGGTCGCGGACGATCCTTCTGGCCAGGCCGAACACCCGGGCACCGAAGGCGTCGTACAGCCGCTCGAAGGCGGTCTCCTGCCCGAGGGCGGTCAGTCGCATGAGCTCCTCCGGGCTGCGGAGTTGCTCGGACGGCGGGTCTGGCACGGCCGACAACGGCCGGGCCGCACCCGAGCGGGGCGGCACCTGACCTGACATTTCACCGGGGGGCATTGGCTCATCCTTTCGTTCCGGCGGCGACTCTTCACAGAGGATCGCGGCCGGATCTGTTCGATCATCCAGGCATTCGGCGCCCGCACCCGACCGGATGGGTGAAAGGCCACCCGGACGGGGAGTTATTACGACCCTCGGGCGGCCCTGTTCAGCGGTTCTTACGGAAATATGACAACGGCGGAAATATGGACCCGATCGGCGGACGATGGAACGGTGACCGATCCGACGCAGGCCAGCCCGAACAATGTTTCTTCCCCATCGGCCCATCCGAACGGCGGTACAGCCCGAATCCAGGGCATGACCACCAGCGAGCGGCCGGCCACGGGCACCATGCCCGAGTCGACCGAGCAGACCTCGGCGCCCAGCCCCGAGCCCTGGCGGCCCGGTGTCGCAGCGGCCGGTGTGGTCGGCGTCATCGCCATGGGGCTGGCCATCGGTGTCGCCGAACTGATCGCGGGTTTCGGCGAGTGGATCGGAGTCTTCAACACTGCCGCATCGCCGTTCTCCTCGCTCGGGCAGACGTTCATCCAGTTCACTCCGGAATGGCTGAAGGAATTCGCCATTCGCACCTTCGGGGAGAACGACAAGACCGCCCTCACCGCCGGGATGGGGGTCACGCTCCTCCTGGTCGCCGTCGTCATCGGCATCGTCGGGCGGGTGAGTCCGCGGATCGCCGTCGGCATCACGGCGGCACTGATTCTGATCACGGCCGGCGCGGTGTACAGCCGGGCCGGCGCGTCCATCGTCGACGTCATCCCGATCCTGCTGGGCGGGGCGGCCGGCATCTGGTTCCTGGTCACGGTTTTCCGGCAGCAGCTGGCGCCAACCGATGGCGGCCCCGTCGACTGAACGCCGGGCAGGGTCCGTGGTGGCAAACCCCCTGCAGGACGTGCAGTCGACGGAGGAAAACCCGAAGGCGGGCACGACCGGGTCAGCTCATCCGATGAGCCGCGCCAGCACAGCATCAGCCGGCACCTCCCGGCGGCAGTTCTTCAAGATCGCCGGCATCGGCGCGGTGGTTGCCGTTGCGGCGGGAGCGCTCGCCAGGTGGATTCCCAGTACGGCCGACGTCGCCGCCAGCCGCAGCCAGGTTGCGTTGCCCACTCCGGCAGACGTGCAGCCGGTGGCGGCTGTCGACCTCAAGGTCGACGGGCTAACGCCGTTCGTCACCAACAACGCGGACTTCTACCGGGTCGACACCGCCTTCGTGGTTCCCCGGGTCACGACCGACGAGTGGCAGCTGCACATCCACGGCTTGGTCGACAAGGAAATCACCCTGAGCTATGCCGACCTGATCGCGATGCCGTCGATCGAGCGGATGGTCACCCTCACCTGCGTGTCCAACGAGGTCGGCGGAGATCTGGCCGGCAACGCCAGGTGGCAGGGCGTGCGGATCGCCGACGTGCTCAAGGCTGCGTCCCCGCAAGCCGGCGCCGATTGCGTGCTCTCCACCAGCGTCGACGGCTTCACCGTCACCACTCCGCTGGAGGCGCTGACCGACGATCGGGACGCCCTGTTCGCCTTCGGCATGAACGGTGAGCCGCTGCCCCTCGAGCATGGTTTCCCGGTGCGGCAGGTCGTCCCCGGCCTGTATGGCTACGTCTCCGCGACGAAGTGGGTCGTCGACCTCAAGGTGACCCGGTTCGCCGACGAGACCGCCTACTGGACGAGCCGCGGCTGGTCGGCGCAGGCGCCGATCAAGACCGCGTCGCGCATCGACGTGCCGAAGAGCTTCGCCCAGGTGTCCAAGGGCACCGTCGCGGTCGCCGGGATGGCCTGGGCCCAGCACCGGGGCATCACCGGAGTGCAGGTTCAGGTCGACGACGGCGACTGGCAGGACGCCACGCTGTCCGGTGAGATCAGCGCCGACACCTGGCGCCAATGGGTGTACCAGTGGGACGCCACTGCGACGGGACAGCACACGATCCGCTGTCGGGCGATCGACAGCAGCGGAACTGTGCAAACCGATCAGATTCAGGGGGTGATGCCGGACGGAGCGACGGGGTGGGATTCACGCTCCGTCACCGTCACCGCGTAGGTCTCGGCCAGATCGACAGCACAACAGTCGCATCCAGTAGCGGGGCCAACCCGGTAGTCCTTTATGAACCTGCATCACGTTGGTGCAGTTGAACTTTCGAAATCTTCACCCTTCGTCGGGCGCTGACTCGCGGCGCCGACACCCTCAAGGAGACTCACATGATGATGAAACGCGCCCTCACCCTGGTTGTCGGGGCCGCATTCGCCCTGACCCTGGCGGCCTGCGGGTCCAATTCGACCACCGCAACCAGCAGCACATCAGCCGCTGCCGCCAGCACATCGGCTGCCATGACGTCCGAGGCAATGACGTCCGAGGCAGATGAGCTCCGGCGCCATGACGTCCGGCGAGATGTCCTCCGGCGCAATGACTTCCGGTTCGATGAGCTCGGGTGCGGCGGCCGCTCCTGCCGCCCTGGTCGGTGCCGGCTGTGCCGACTACGCCGCAGCGGTGCCATCCGGCGCCGGGTCGGTCGAGGGCATGTCCGCTGACCCGGTAGCCACCGCGGCCTCGAACAACCCGCTGCTGACCACCCTGACCGCTGCCGTTTCCGGCAAGGTCAACCCGGCGGTCGACCTGGTCCCGACCCTGAACAACGGCGAATTCACCGTCTTCGCACCGGTCGATGACGCCTTCGCCAAGATCGACGCCGCAACGATGACCACCCTGACCACCGATTCGGCGCTGCTCACCAAGATCCTGACCTACCACGTGGTCCCCGGACAGCTGTCCCCCACCGAGGTTGTCGGTACCCACCCGACCGCCGAGGGCGGCACCGTGACGGTCACCGGATCCGGTGACAACCTCGAGGTCAACGGCGCCAAGGTGATCTGCGGCGGTGTCAAGACCAAGAACGCCACCGTCTACCTGATCGACACCGTGCTCACCCCGCCGGCTGCCTGATCACCCCCACCGTCCCTGCGCACCTGCAGTCGGGGGGTAGGGAAGCACATCGCAGCACCAGGACCGTCGACGGATCACTCCGTCGGCGGTCCTCTTGCGTGCCGATCGGGACCGGCGGATCCGACCCGACAGCGAAACATCCGGCGTGTAGCTTTCGGTGGGTCGATAGCTCGTTGGCTCGATCGGTCGTCGCGCGCGGCCGAACCACGCGGGTCGGATCAACTTCGAGGAGGCCATGTGTGCGGGCTGGGTGGCGAGTTCAGGTTCGACGGGCGGGCCGCGGACGTCGAGGCCGTCGACCGCATCTCCGCGGTCATGGAGCCCCGTGGCCCGGACGGGCACGGCCGCTGGCATGACGGCCCGGTCGCGCTGGCCCACCGACGGTTGGCCATCATCGACCTCTCCGAGACCGGTGCGCAGCCGATGGTGGACGCGGAGCTGCGCCTGGTCACCGTGTTCAACGGATGCATCTACAACTACCAGCAACTCCGCGCGGAGCTGCAGGGGTACGGGTACCGGTTCTTCTCCACCTCGGACACCGAGGTCATCGCCAAGGCCTACCACCGGTGGGGGGTGCACTGCGTCGACCACTTCTTCGGGATGTTCGCCTTTGCCCTGCTGGAGCAGGACTCCGGCCGGCTGATCCTCGGCCGGGATCGACTGGGCATCAAGCCGCTCTACCTCGCACAGACGCCGCACCGGCTGCGGTTCGCGTCCTCGCTGCCGGCCCTACTCGCCGGCGGCGACGTCGACACCTCGATCGACCCGGTCGCGCTGAATCACTACATGACGTTCCACGCGGTGGTTCCCGCTCCGCTGACCATCCTGTCCGGCATCCGTAAACTGCCGCCGGCCACCGTCCGGACGATCGAGCCGGACGGTCGCTCGACCGACCTGACCTACTGGTCGCCGCAGCACACCCGGCAGGACAAGTACGCCGGGCTATCCGAGAACGATTGGCAGGACCTCGTTCTGGAGACCCTCGAACGGGCGGTGGAACGCCGGATGGTCGCCGACGTCCCCGTCGGCGTGCTGCTGTCCGGCGGCATCGACTCCAGCGTGATCGTCGCCCTGCTGGCCGACGCCGGGCAGCACGGACTGAAGACCTTCAGCATCGGCTTCGAACGGGTCGGCGACCGGGAGGGCGACGAATTCGAATTCTCCGATCTCATCGCCAAGGAATTCGACACCGATCACCATCAGCTGATGATGCCGTCATCCACCGTCCTCGGCGGGTTGGACGGCGCCGTCGAGGCGATGAGCGAACCCATGGTCAGCCACGACTGCATCGCGTTCTACCTGCTCTCGCAAGCGGTTTCGCAGCACGTCACGGTCGTGCAATCCGGCCAGGGTGCTGATGAGCTGCTGGCCGGCTACGACTGGTATCCCCCGTTGGCCAACGTCCCGCCCGAACAGGCGCTGCAGGTCTATGCGGCGCACTTCTTCGACCGCAATCACCAGACCATGGGCGAGATCCTGCAACCGCAGTGGATGACGCCGGATGACCCGAGCCGGGATTTCGTCCGCGCCCACTTCGACCAGCCGGGCGCCACTGAGGCGCTGGACAAGGCACTGCGCCTCGACTCGCAGATCATGCTGGTGGACGACCCGGTCAAACGGGTCGACAACATGACGATGGCCTGGGGACTGGAAGCCAGGACCCCCTTCCTGGATCACGAATTCGCCGAATTGGCCGCCGCCTGCCCACCCGCGCTCAAGCTTGCGCACAACGGGAAGGGCGTCCTCAAGGAGGCCTCTCGCAAGGTCCTGCCGGCCGCGGTGATCGACCGGCGGAAGGGCAGCTTCCCGGTGCCGGCCATCATCAATCTGGAAGGCCTTTACCTGCAACGGGTTCGGGACGCGTTGCAGTCTCCGGCGGCGAAGAACCGGGACCTTTTCCAGCCCGCCTACGTCGAGAAACTGCTGGCACATCCGAACCGGAACCGCACCACCCTGGGGTCCAATCAGCTCTGGCAGCTCGGCCTGCTGGAAATGTGGTTGCAGCGCCACGGGATCGGCTGAGGCGTGTTGGACAGCACGTCGAGCACAGACACCGCCAACGAGGCCGACACGGAGCCGCTGTCGCCGGAGGTTCATGGCGCCATCGAGGAGATCGCCGGCGTCATCGGCGCCTGGTGCCCGTCGTTGTCACCGGACGGAACGAAGATCGCCTATGTGACGGACCGGTCCGGACTGCCCCGACTGGAGGTGGCGCCGCTGAATCCCGGTCCGGGTGAGTTTCCGTCGATGGTGTCGCCGGCACATCAGGAGATCGTTTCCGCCGCGTGGTCGCCGGACGGCCAGCACTTGGCCTACCTGGTGTCGCCCGGTGGCCTGATCCGAGCCGAGTTGCACGTCATGCGTCCGGACGGCACCGACTCCCGAGTGCTGGCTGGAACTGATTCATGGGCAACCGTTTTCGCGGGGTGCTGGACGGTTCTGCCCAACACCTATGCGTTCTCGGTGGCCGACGGGCATGGACCGGAAGCCGATGTCTGCCTGGTCGACGTGCTGAGCGGGGAGGTTCGTACCGTCGCAACCGGCGGATTCCTGACGGTGACCTCGGTGTCGCCGGATGGGCAGCAACTCATCGCCCGCCGCGGATCCCGCGGCCGGCGGCATCTGGTGATCGCGGACATCCCGGCCGCCGGCGAGCCGCCGGCCACCGAGTCGGCCGGCACGATTCGGCGCCTGCTTGCCGCCGATTTTCCTGTCCAGGGAACTGATCTCGCCGAGGACGGACGATTCGCCGCCAATAGTTCAGCCGTCTACCTGCGGGTGTTGGCCGGGCGTGAACGGTTCGCGCTCGCCCTGGTGGACATCGATGCGGAGGGCGAGACGGGGACCATGCGGATCCTGGCTGAGCGAGCCGACGCGGACCTCGAGTCCTACGCGATCCTGTCCAGCGACAGTGCGCTACTGGTCTGGAATGTCGACGGGGTGAGCGTCGTCGAGGTCCGGGATCTGGCCGATGGCCGGGGTTATCAGATCGACATCGGCCCGCGGGTGATGCCCGGCTGGTCGGTGCAGCGCGACGGCCGCTCCGCGGTCCTGGAGCTGACCGAACCACTCGCCCCGCGAAGCATCTATCACGTCGACCTGATCAATCCGATCTCCGGACAGTCGGCGGTCCCGCCGCGGCGCCTGACCGGCCTTCCGGACGCGCACCTGCCGCACCACCGGCTTGCCGTCCCGGAGCTGCGCACCTACCGATCTACCGACGGGTTGACGTTGCAGGGCTTGCTCTATCGGCCACCGGGCAGCATCGGCTCATTTCCGACGGTGGTTCTGCTGCATGGCGGACCGGAAAGCCAAGAGCGGCCGGCGTTCTCGATCCTGATCCAGTCCTTGGTGGCGGCCGGCTTCGCCGTGTTCGCACCCAATGTCCGCGGGTCGACCGGCTACGGCCGCAGCTTCGTCGGGATGGACGATCTACACCTGCGGGAATCCTCCTTTCAGGACGTCCCGGCGACTGTGCGCTACCTCGTCGAGGCGGGCGTCAGTACGCCGGGAAAGATTGGCGTGCACGGCTGGTCCTACGGCGGCTATCTCGCGCTGGTCGCCCTGACCAGGTGGCCGACGCTGTTCGCGTCCGGGTCCAGCCACGCCGGAATGTCCGACCTGGCGACGTTCTTCGCCGAGACCGAGACCTGGATGGCGACCGCCTCCGTCACCGAGTACGGCGACCCGGTGGCCGACGCCGCCCTGCTCCAGGAGCTGTCGCCGATCCAGTTCATGGACCGGGTCCGGGCGCCAACCCTGCTGGTGCACGGTGAGCAGGACACCAATGTGCCGGTCGGCGAGTCCGTGCGCGCCTACCAGGCCCTGCGGGCGACCGGAGTGCCCACCGAGTTGTTTCTGTTGCCCGGCGAAGGGCACACCATCGTGGGACGGGAAGGCCGGATCGCATCGACTCGGCTGATCACGCAATGGCACGCAAGGTGGACGTCATGACGCAGGACCAACTACCGGCCGTGCTGCGGGGTTACCAGCCAGGTCCGCTGGACGAGGCGGTCGACCCGGACCTGCAGGTCCGGCCCGGGTATGCGCACATCATGGCGGCCCTCGATGCGATCGGCATCGACGGCCTGCGCGCCGCCACCCGGCGCCTCGATCAGGTCCGCACCGCCGAGGGCATCACCTTCATCGCCGACATCGACGGTGAAGTGCAGGAACAGCCGTTCCCGCTCGACCCGATCCCCCGGGTGTTGGCGGCGCAGGATTGGGCGGGGATCACCGCCGGACTGCAGCAACGGACGCGGGCATTGAACGCATTCCTGGCCGATGTGTACGGCGAGATGCGGATCGTCAAGGACGGCGTCATCGGTGAGTCGGTGATCCGCAATTGCCCCGGATTCCTGCCGGCGGCCCGTGATCTCGCGCCCGGCGGCAGGCCGCGCGCCAGCATTCTCGGGTTCGATCTGCTGCACGCGCCGTCGGGCAAGTGGGTGGTGCTGGAGGACAACCTCCGGGTGCCGTCCGGTCTGGGTTACGCCGTCTCCAACCGGCGGACCGCAGCGGCCGCACTGCCGATGCTGCATCCGTGGCCCGGCCTGCGTTCCCCGGAATCAATCGGAGCCGCATTGCACGCCGCGCTTGTCCAGGCGGCACCGCCGGGCTGTCAGCGGTCGACCCCGCAGGTTGCGGTGTTGTCCGACGGTGAGACCAATTCGGCCTGGTACGAGCACCGGCTGCTCGCCGATTCCATGGGTGTCCCGGTCGTCGGTCCGGACCAGCTGCGCGGCGACGCCGACGGGATCAGCGCCCTGATCGACGGCAGCCAGCTCCCGGTCGACGTGCTCTACCGCCGTCTCGGTGATGACGAGTTGATCGACGGTCCCACCGTCTCCGAGACGGCAAATGCCCTGCTGTTGGCCGCTTCTCGAGCCGGCTCGGTCGCCGTGGTGAACACCCCGGGCAACGGGGTCGCTGACGACAAGGCGATGTATGCGTTTGTCCACACCATGATCACCTACTACCTGGGTGAGGAGGCGCTGATCGGCGACGTCGGCACCTGGGTACTGGCCGACCCGGACCAGTACGCCGGTGTCCGGGACCGGCTGCACGAATTGGTGGTCAAGCCGGTCGACGGCTCCGGCGGGGCGGGCGTGATGATCGGCCCCGACCTGACCGGGCCGGAGATCGACGCGATGCGCGCCGAGGTTGACGCCGCGCCGCATCGATTCATCGCCCAGGAGGTGATCCGCTTCTCCTCGCACCCCACGCTCACCGCCGACGGACTGGCGCCCAGGCACGTCGACCTCCGGGTGTTCGCGCTCGCCGGGCGGGACGGCGAGGTGACAGTTCCGGACGTTGCCCTGAGCAGGGTTGCCCTCGAGTCGGAGGGCCTGCTGGTCAACTCGTCCCGCGGCGGCGGGTCGAAGGACACCTGGCTGTGGGTCCACTGATCGACCTCACAGGCACGGTTGATCTCTCGGGCTCGGTTTGATCTCACACGGTTGATCTCGCAGGCACGGTTGATCTCACAAGCAACGGGAACACCCCAGGTAAGGAGCAGCGCGACCCGGGTGTCGTTGCCCCCAGGTCTGGCCGGTTGAAAAAACATGCCGGCTGGGCCGCCACCCGCCGCGGCGGTCATCCCGGTGGTGTGATTTCGTGACCAAACGGGCGAATCCGGCCCCGCGTACGGAATAGTGAGCCAAGGGCTCACCGTCGCTTCCTGGGATGACGAATGCGTCCAGGCCTGGCCGGTTGAGAAAGCAGCCGGCTGGGCCGCCTGCGGGACTACGAGCCGGCGATCCGAACGAGCAGGTCGTCGATCATCGTCTGCCGGAACGGCAGTGCACCGGAATCGATGACCCGAGCGGCGATGTCGCGCAATTTGCTGTTGGTGTTCTGGCTCGCGCTGACCAGTAGTTGGAATCCCTGTTTCGCCGTGAGCTGGTACGTCGCCATGACAATCCCCACGGCCGTCCCGATCGAGCGATTGCTCTCCAACGCCCCGCGGACCTGATCTGCCCGGCTCTCCGCCACGGTGACGGCGCCTTCCCGTAGCTGGTGCAATTCGTGGTTCGCCCGGATCCTGGCCAGCAGTTCGCTGGAGGAGAACGGTTTGGTGATGTAATCGTCTGCGCCGACGGCCATGCCCTCGGCGGCGGCCTCCGGTCCGCCGCGGGCGGTCAGCAGGATGATGGGCAGCCGGCCGAGCTCCTTGGTGGCGCGCACATCGGCGACCAACTCGAGGCCGCTGCGACCGGGCAGCATGAGGTCGGTGAGCACGAGATCTACCCCCGATCCTGCAGTCAGTGCAGCAAGACCCCCTTCGGCGCTGTCCACCGCCTGGACCGCCCAGCCGTCCTGCGTCATCAGTCTGGTGAGGTAGCCGCGGAGATCGGCGTCGTCCTCGACCAACAACAGTCTCGGGCGGTCCGTCGCGGGTTCATCGCCGGCCGTCGGCTCCTCCCGCTTTCCGGTGTCGGGGAGCTGGCCGAGGGGCACGCTGACCGTGAAGGTGGTGCCCTGTCCCGGCGAACTCTGGACATCGACGCGTCCATCGTGCGCCCGGATCAGGTCGGCGATCAACGCCAGCCCGATGCCGGCGCCGCGGCCGATCCCGTCAGCCGGGGAGCGGTAGAAGCGATCGAACACCCTGGCCTGCTCCTCGTCGGGTATCCCCTGCCCGGTGTCACTGACCACCAGCACGGCCTGGTCGTCCAGCACGGACAGCCGGAGTTCGATGCGGCCCGCCGAGGTGAATTTCACCGCGTTGGACAGCAGGTTGGTCACCACGGTCGACCACATCGACCGATCCGCGACGGCGGTCACGGGTGATTCCGGTACCTGCACCATCAACTGCAGCCCGGCATGCTCGGCTGTCGACCGGAACATGCTGGCAACTTCGGTCGTGACGGCGGCGAGGTCGCACGGCTGGCGGTCCGGAACCAACGCGCCGGCCTCCGCGCCGGAAAAGTCCAGCAGCGCGTCGACCATGGTGCGCAGCCGTTCTGCGGCCCGCACCGCAGCCCGCACGTCCGCCACCGCGGCCGGCGGCTGGTCGGAGGACGCCAGCAGGTCCTGCAGCGGCGCCAACAGCAGGGTGAGCGGCGTCCGGAGTTCATGGCTGACGTTCTGGAAGAACTCCATCTTCGCCCGGTCGAGGTCGGCCAGCACCTGCACCCGCAGTCGCTCCGCCTCATAGGCGAGGGTGTCGGTCAGCGCTACCCGGATCTGCCGGCCGACCAACCCGAAGAACGCGCGATATTCGTCATCGAGCGGCCGGTAGGAATTGACACCCAGCACCAGGGCCCCGATGGGGTCCGGAAGTCCACTCACCGTCAGCGGCATGACCACGGCGGAGTCGGGCACCAGATCACCGAGCGGACCGGGCGCGATCGCTCCCGGAAAACGCTCTCGCAGACCGGTGACCTCCTCGGGGCGGCCGGTGCGGATGACGCGAGCGACGGCGTCCGGCAGGTCGATGGACGCTGGGTCGGGTTCGCCGACGGCCGGCGCCAGGCCGTAGTGGGCGATACACCGTGCGGGTTGGTCACCAGAGACGAGGAAGGCCAGCGCGAAGGGCATCGTCTGCCGCGCGGTTTGCAGGACCGCGAGCGCTGCCCGGCAGGTCTCGGCGCTGCTGCCGCTCTCGGTGACCGACAGCGATCCCAACTGCCGGACCACCCGCATCCGGCGCTCGTAGAGCACCTTGGCCGTTGTCTCCGACGCGACGGTGAACGATCCGGCCACCACCCCGTCGGCATCGATGATCGGGCTGTGCGAATACGAGAAGTAGACCTCCTCCGGGTAGCCGTTGCGGAGGCTGATCTGTTGTTCGTCGTCGGCCTGCAGCGTGTGCCCCTGCTGGGTGACCTCCAGCAACCTGGGCCCGACTCGTTCCCACTCCTCGCCCCAGATGTCCTTGGCCGGCCGGCCGAACGCCATCGGATGACGGCCACGCAGCACCTCGATGAATGCATCGTTGTACAGCGCGACAAGCTCGGGGCCCCAATGAATCACGATCGGAAACCCGGAACTCAGGCACACCCCCACCATCGTGCGGAGCACGGGCGACCAGGTCGACATCGCGCCGATCGGGGTCTGCGACCAGTCCACCGACCTGAGCAGTGAACGGCACTCGCCCGGACCGTCGAACATCGGCGGATCTGACACGACGTCCTTCATCGCCCAACCAATCTCTGCGCCGTGAGGCCCTGCGTTTTCCGGCCTATGGTAGGTCGGGTCAGGGGTCCGCGTGGACGAGAGCAGCGGCTGTCCGCCCTGCGTGACGAGACTTCCTTCGAGTCAACCGATCTCGCCACCAAACACGGAGCGAAGATCCGTCAGATTGTGGTGGGTTCCACCGGCGGCGGCCCGGTCGGATCCGGCTCGACAGGCCCAGGGCTCGGGAAGGGCTGCCCCGGCTCCGGGCTGACCGGGCCGGGTGACGGCGTCGGCGGCGGATCCAGCGGAACAGGGGGGCGATCGGGGTCGATCGGCGGCGGGCTCGTCGGCGCGGGCTCGTCGGCGACGGCGGCGGTGCCAACGGATCGGGACCACCAGGCGGCGTCGGTGACGGCGAGGGCGAGGGGTTCGGGAGCCCGGCCCCGTCGGGTCTGGAACGGTCATCAGGTCCTCCACAAAAGGTCTGCGTGACGGCGGACGGCCGACACCATGCGGCCACCCCAGCTGCAGGCCACTGCTGTTCGGTTCCCCGGCCGCTCGTCCCCAATCAGGGCGCCCAGGACATCAGGCCGCCACACCAGCGACCGCAGCCGAAGTTTCGGGAAGGCTCGCCGAGGGAACATTCCGGTCAAGTCGTCCTTTCGATGACAGCCGGTTCGGCACCAGTCGTAATAGCGGAGGTACCCCATGACCCGCAGTGGACCACCCGACGGCGAACCAGCTGCCGCCCAGTCGTACCCGCCTGGGCAGTACCCGGCACCACAAAACCCGGCACCGCAATACCCCGCCTCGCAATACCCCACTCCGCACTACCCCGCGGCGCCCGGCCAGACCGACGGCTCCCTGTCGTCGCCGCGCGAATACGGTCAGCCGGTTGCTGGCTCCCCGACACCGACGGTCGCGCTCCAGGCGGGACCACCGGACTATCCGCCGCCGGTGGCCGAAGTCGCTGCCCCGCAACAGCAATCCGCGGTTCGGCCGAATCGTCGACCGACCAGGATAGGCGCCGCCTGGGTTGCGCTGATCGTTGCCGCGGTGGTGCTGATCTTCCTGTTGATCTTCATCGTGCAGAATTCCGGACCCGTCCAGATCAGCTATTTCGGCTTTGCGGGCACCATTCCGCTCGGGGTCGCGATGCTGTTCGCAGCGGTGGCCGGCGCGCTCACGGCGGGGCTGCTCGGGACCGTCAGAATCCTGCAGATGCGTAAGAAGGCCCGGCAGGCATCTGCCGTTCGGTAAGCCGACTGTTTGTGAATGACATCAAGCGGGCATCACACAGAACACACCGTGAGAAACACACCGCCAGAAGCGTGAGGAGCACTGCGATGAGTCAGACCAACGACATTCCCCGCTCGGACAGCGACGAGGGCACCGATCAGATCCCGAACCCGGAAACCGGGGTCGGTATCGGCGCGGATGCCGAGCCCGACACGTTCGAACCCGAGGAAGTTCCGGACTCCGCCGGCGACTGAGCGCTGGGGGGACCTGTCGCCGACGGGTGCGGCGACACCTCCCCCGGCTCAGCGGGCCTACCGTGTGCCGGCAACGGCGACGGCAGTGCCCGCGACACTCTCGCGGTACCGGCCCTCGGCGATCAGCGCAAGCCGCTGCAGGGTCTCCTTGTTGCGCGGGATGATCACCAACTGCCTGGCCATCCGCGGGACCAGCTTGCCCGGCCCGGAGGTGACGTCCTCGACGATGCTGACCGTGCTGTGATTGGCCCGGGTCGGGGTCACCAGGAGCCGGACCTGCGCCTCGCCCGCCGGCCAGCCCCGAGCCTGCAACACCAGCTCGTGCACCGGCCCGGTAGCGACCGACTTCAGCACTTCGGTGTTGTCGTCGATCACCGTCGGCCAGATGCCGAACGAATGATGGATACGGCTGCCCGTTGCCGGCCAGTTCGGGTCGACCTCGCGGATACGGGAGGCCCCGACCACCCACGTCGCGTACATCCAGCCGTCGGCAAGGACCGACCAGACGAATTCCGGCGGCGCATTCACCGTTCGGCTCACTACGGCATTGCCGCTTTCGGTGCGGCCATCGACCGGTAGACCCACGAACTTTTCAGACATCGCGTCGACCTTCCACCGACACCGGACAGGTGCCGCGCACTGGAGAGCTCCCGACGGTCGGGAGCGGTTCGTCGTTGTGGCAGTACCCAAATGCCCGTCGCCCACACTCCTCGGCGCTCTTCATAGCAGGCGCTGACGGTCCGTCGAGGGGGGCCGGCCTGCTATTCTCAGGAAAGCCCGATGACCGATCGATCGATCATGACGGTGCAGCCACTGTCGTCGTTCCGGGTCTCTGACGCCGCCGGTATTTGTCATCGCGTGGCGCTGTTTTCCGGAAAACATTCGGGGATTTGTTTGTCACGCCCGACCTTTGCCGGGGTCGTTTTCGGCGGAACTGCACACAGCCGGTACCTGAGTCCATTGATTCACGGCTCCGCCGCCAGGGAACTGGTAACTGCGAGTTCGGCCGCACCGCTGTCCTTCGTGCGTCCGATCGACCCGGTCATTCTGCCGCCCGGCGCTCGCGCTCGAGCGAAGCGTGATCCGAATTGCGTGTTCCGAGCTTTACCGACGAAACAAGGGGTAGGTCGCCATGTTCCAGGTCCCGATGATCGTGTCTGCGACCGGCCGATGACGATGCGTGTCGCGATTGTCTCCACCTACCCGCCGCGGCCGTGCGGGATCGGCACCTTCTCCCGCGATCTGCGATCCGCCCTGCTGCGAGGCCGATCCCGCACTGGATATCGATGTGCTCTCCATCATCCGTGATCACCACGCCTCGGCCGAACCGGAGGTGCTGTCGGTGATCCGGCAGGACGTCCGCGCCGACTACGTCGCGGTGCCCGCGCTGCTGGACGGTCGCGGCACCGATGTCGTGCTGATCGAGCACGAATACGGAATCTTCGGCGGCGAGGCCGGCTCGTACGTGCTCTCGCTGGTCCAGGAGCTGCATCAGCCGTTCGTCGTGACCCTGCACACCGTGCTGTCCGCACCGACACGAGCGACAGGCCGAGGTGCTCGGCGAGCTGTGTCACCGGGCCGCCCTGGTGACCGTGTTCACCGAGACCGCCCGGCGGATGGTCGTCGACTCCGGGATCGCGCCGGCCGGCCCGGGTGCGCGTCGTTCCGCACGGGGCCCCGACCATCCTGCTGCCGCACCTTGCGGACGTCACCGCGGTCCGACGACCTGGCCGGCGACGGCGACACCCACCAGCGGACGATGGCGCACCTGGAGGGCCGCACCGTGCTGTCCACCTTCGGGCTGATCTCGGCCGGCAAGGGCATCGAGACGGCGATCGAGGCGCTCGCCGAGATCGTCCCGCTGCATCCCGATGTGCTGTACCTGGTTGCCGGTCAGACCCATCCGGAGGTGGTCAAGGAGGAGGGCGAACGGTACCGACTCTCGCTCGAGCGGCTGGTCCGCGATCGCGGCCTGGAGCGGAACGTGCAGTTCCTCGACCGGTTCCTGTCGATGGAGGAACTGGCCTTCCTGCTGTCCTCCACCGACCTCTACCTGACGCCCTACCGGTCCCGGGAGCAGATCGTCTCCGGCGCACTGACCTTTGCGATCGTCGCCGGCTGCCCGGTGGTGTCGACGCCGTACTTCTACGCCGAGGATCTGCTCGCCTCCGGCGCCGGCGTGCTGGTGCCGTTCGACGACCCGACGGCGTTCGCCAAGGGCATCCTGCAGCTGCTGGACAACCCGGACCAGCTGGCCGCGGCGGCCGCCGAGGCCCGCCGGATCGGCGCGGGTCTGGCCTGGCCGTCGGTCGGTGCGATGACCGTCGACGTCCTGCGGCAGGCCAAGGGGCTGGGTGCGCCGACCGAGGGCGAGGTCAGCCCGGGCCGGGTGGCGTCGTCGCCGTCGATCCGTTCGGATCACCTGCTGACGCTGGTCGACGACGTCGGCATCGTGCAGCACGCCGACGGGGTGGTCCCGAACCGGGCCAGCGGATACTGCGTCGACGACGTGGCGCGGCTGGTCATCGTCGCGCTCGGGCTCGACCGGGAGGCCGACGACCGGACCTTCAGCCGGATGGTGACCCTCGGTCTGAGCTTCCTGCGGTACGCCTGGGATCCGGCGGCGCAGGGCATGCACAACATGATGTCCTACGACCGGCATTGGCTCGACGACCCGCACAGCGGCGACCATCTCGGCCGGGCCGCCTGGGCCCTCGGCGCCGTGGTCGCGGCGCACCCGCCGCGGGCGGTGGTCGCCCCCAGCCTGCGGCTGCTGGAGGAAATGGCGCCGGCAATCGAGCGGACAGACAGCCTGCGCACCATGGCCTTTGCCGTCATCGGGCTGACCCGGCCGCCGCTGGCAAGCGCTGTCCGCACCCTTGCGCGACCTGCTGGAGGTGCTCGGAAACCGCTTGCTGGCGGTCTACTCCGCGTATCGCACCGACGACTGGCGTTGGTTCGAAAGCAGTCTCACCTACGACAACGCGCGGTTGCCGCAGGCGCTGATCGCCGCCGGCCAGCGGTTGGACAATGCACCGATGCTGGCGGCCGGGCTGGAATCGCTGGACTGGTACGGCGCCCAGTGCTCGCTGGACGGGCCGGCCGTCCGGCTGGTCGGCAACAGCTGGCACCGCAGCAAGGAAGCACCGCTGGCCGCCGTGCTGGACGGTGACGAACAACCACTGGATGCCGCGGCCCTGGTCGAGGCGCTGACCGACGCGCTGGTCGCGACCGAGGAGCGTGCGCACGGCGAGCGTGCGGTGCGGGCCTTCGAATGGTTCCTCGGCCGAAACCGGTTGGGCGAGCCGGTGTACGACTTCGCCACCGGCGGCTCGCACGACGGGCTGGCGGCGAACAGCCTGAACGACAACGAGGGCGCGGAATCGACGTTGGCGTTCTTCCAGGCCCTGCTGGCGCTGGAAGCAGCCGGGTTGCAGTCATCCCTGCCGCAATCGTGAGCCAGACGATCCGGTGAAGGTCGCCATGCTGGCGCCGATCGCCTGGCGCACTCCCCCGGTGCATTACGGCCCGTGGGAGCAGGTGACCAGTCTGATCACCGAGGGGCTGGTCGCCCTCGGTCTCGACGTGACGTTGTTCGCCACCGGTGATTCGCTGACGTCCGCAGCGCTGGACTCGGTCGCCGCCGTGCCCTATGCGGAGAACCCCGGGATGGACGGAAGGGTCTGGGAGGCACTGCATGTCGCCCATGCCCTGGACCGCGCGGGCGAATTCGACCTGGTGCACAACAACCTCGACTGGTTGCCGCTGAGCTTCGCGCAGCTGTGCGCGGCGCCGATGGTGACCACCATTCACGGCTTCTCCAACCCGGCGATCCTGCCCGCCTACCGCTCGGCTCAGGCAACGGGTCGCACGTCATACGTGTCCATCTCGAATTCCGACCGGGTGCCCGAGCTCGACTACGCCGCCACCGTCTATCACGGCATCGACCTTGCCGCACTACCGTTCTCGGCCGGCGGCGGCGAGGATCTGGTGATCCTCGGGCGCATTCACCCGGACAAGGGCACCGCGGAGGCGATCGAGATCGCCCGGCTGGCCGGGCGGCGGCTGGTGATCTGCGGGATCATCCAGGACGCCGAGTACTTCACCGAGCGTGTTCACCCGCACATCGACGACAAGGCTGTCGTCTACCTGGGATCTGTCGGGCCGCAGCAACGGGCGGAGGTGCTCGGTTCCGCGGTGGCCCTGCTGCACCCGATCGACTTCGACGAGCCGTTCGGGTTGTCCGTCGTCGAGTCGATGGCTTGCGGCACACCGGTGATCGCCTACCGCCGCGGCTCGATGCCGGAGGTGGTCGATAACGGGCAGACGGGATTTCTGGTCGACAATGCCAGTGCGGCTGCAGCGGCAGTGTCCGCTGTCGCCGGCCTCGACCGGGCAAAGTGCCGGGACGTCGCCGCGCGCCGGTTCAGCGCTGAACGCATGGTGCTGGACTACGTTGCCGTGTATGAACAAGTCCTCAGGGGTAGCGGGTGACGGCTTGTTCGAGCGCGCGCGCGGCAACCCGATCCTGACCCCGGAACGTTGGCCCTACCCGATCAACGCCGTGATGAACGCGGGCGCCACCACGATGGGCGATGACACGGTCCTGCTGTGCCGGGTGGAGGATCGCCGCGGCATCAGCCACCTCACCGTCGCCAGGTCGCGCGACGGGATCTCGAACTGGGTGGTCGACGATCACCCACTGCTCGCTCCGTCGTTGGATCATCCCGAAGAGCAATGGGGCGTCGAGGATCCCCGGCTCACCCGGATCGACGAGCTGGACGCCTGGGTGATCGCCTACACCGCATTCGGCCCCGGCGGCCCAGCAGTCGCGCTGGCCACCACCCAGGACTTCAGCTCGGTGAAGCGGCTCGGCGTCGTCTGCCCGCCGGAGGACAAAAATGCATCGCTGCTGCCCCGGCGGGTGAACGGCGAGTTCGTGATGTTCCATCGACCGGTCGCGACGATCGGTGGCCGGGCCGACGTCTGGATCTCCCGATCCGTCGATCTGCACGCCTGGAGCGCACCGGAACCGGTCTTCGGAGCACGTCCCGGCGGCTGGTGGGACTCCGCCCGGATCGGTGTCGGGCCGCCCCCGCTGGAGACCCCCGACGGGTGGCTGGTCGTCTACCACGGCGTCCGGCAGACGGTTGCCGGGGCGTTGTACCGGGTGGGGCTGGCCATGCTCGACCTGGACAACCCGGCGGTCGTCACCAAGCGCTGCGACGAGTGGGTGCTCGGTCCGGCAACTGACTACGAGCTGATCGGGGACGTCCCCGGGGTGGTCTTTCCCTGCGGGCTCATCCACGACGAGGCGTCGGGTCAGCTCAGGTTGTACTACGGGGCGGCTGACTGCCGGATCGGGATCGCCGTCGCTGATTACGACAACGTGCTGGCCTACGTCCGGGACCACGGCTGAGCGCGCGGACCTTGCGAGTGAACCTGCCGGGGCTGCTGCCGCAGAGCTACTGGGGCAGTCGGACCATCTGAACGGGTTCGGCACCGGTGCCATCGGGTTCGGCGACCACCCGGTGACGCAGGGCCGGCAGGGTCCGGAAGGCAAGCGCGGTCACGCCGACCCCCAGCACCAGGCCGGCCAGGATCCACAGCGCAGCGGTGGGCGGCGAGGTGGCCGGCTCATCGGCCGCCGCCGTGACGGGCGTGGTCGGTGCCGCCTGCAGTGCGACGCCGATGGCCTGGGCGTGACCTGCCGCAGTCAGTCCGAGCCCGTCCAACAGCGCCTGCAGCGCAGCGGGATCCGATGACCGGTGTTTGACGGCGGTGTCGTTCCCCGATTCGCCGGGATACATGCCGTCGGCACTGGCAGCCGTACCGTCCACCATTTGGGTGACGATCAGCGGGTCACCGTTCTTGGCCAGGAAGATCCGATCAATCCGCCAGATGGCGACGTCATGGATCAGCCAGCTGACGGTGACGTAGCCCGACCCGTCCGCCGGAACAGTGGTCGGCAGCTCGGCCTGGGACACCCCGGCGGCAGGCTCAGCCAGCAGCGTCTCCAACCGCTGGTACTCGGGGTCGGACTGGTAGATCGCGGCGGCGTGCTGAAAGCCCGGGGCAACCAGGATGGCACTGGTGGGTCCGCCCGCCGCGGCCGTACCAGCCGCGGCCAGGCCGCTCGTCACCAGCACGACAAGGACAAGGAAAAGGCGAGCGACGCGAATACAGACCCTGGCCGGCATGGGAGCCTCCTTCGGCTGCCGCGGACTTCGCGGCTGCAGATGAATACACCGCTGCTGACAGCGGGGTTCCCGACCTGCGATTCGGACCCGCGCGAGTGGTGGCGCCGGTCAGTGCGGCAGCGACTCCGCGATGGTCACCGCCGCCTGGCGATCGGCGACGCCCTCGAGTCGCAGCGTGACGTCCCCACGCTGCCAGACCAGCGACGGCCCCGACTGCCGGGTCGACGCCGCCCGTTCACTGCCGTCCGGGTTGAGCACCGTGATCGGATGGGTTTCGGGCAGCCACAGCCCTTCCGCACCATCGACCACCGTGAAAACCACGTCCTGGTAGTACTTCTTGACGAAGTACGGCGACAGTGCGCCGTCGATCTGGTCCAGCCGGACTGTGCCGGACGGTGTATCCGGCCACACCATGGTCACCACCCGGCCATCGGACGACACCGTGACCCGGTCCGGTTCGCCCAATGCGGCTGGCACACCGATCGGGAACGTCACGGCCGCCCGTGCCTGCTCCAAGGACATCTCGCGGTCGCCGGCGGTGACCCCCGGCGCGGTGGTGGTGGCAGTAACGCCGGATGCGCTGTCCGGCACCGGCTGGGACTGCTCGACCAGCACCGCACCGAACCCCAGCCACTCCCGCACCTTCGCCCCGGCCGGCGTGACCGCGAGCAACACCGCCAACGCCGCAACCAGCGCGACAACAGCCATCCGCCAACGGTGTCGCAGCTGCCCGCGCAGGGTTGCCAACTGCTCCCCGACTCGCCGGAACGGGCCCGGTGCGGTCGGCGCCGGCTCAGCAGAAAGCCGCGCCAGGATCATCTCGACGGTCCGGCCGTCGGGTTCGGACACGGCCAAACTGCTTGCCAGCGCGCGCAATTCGACGTCCAACCCGGTGCCGCCCGAAGCGGGTTCGCTGCTCGTCACGACTCTCCCCGCATTTCCAGCACTCGCGGATTACTCGCCAGTTCCGCGCGCAGCCGATCCAGCCCGCGGCGCGTCCTGGACTTCACCGTTCCCTTGGGGATGCCCAACACCGTCGCTGTCTCGGCCTCGTCGAGGTCGAGCAGGTAGCGGCAGGTCAGCACCAGGCGTTGCGGCGCAGGCAGGCTGAGCAACGTCCGCCGCAGTGCCTCCTGGCGTTCCCGGTCGATGGCCTCCTGGGCCGGGTCATCCGCAGCACGCAGAGCGGGGAACGCCGCAACGGTGGGGTCGGCCTGCTGCTCACGCCATCGACGCCGACCGGTCGAGCGATGCAGATTGCGCGTTTCGTTGGCCACGATCCGCAGCAGCCACGGCCGGAACGGGGCACCATCGCGGAAGCCGCCGAGAGCCCGGTAAGCCTTCACGAACGCCTCCTGAACGACGTCGTCCGCGTCCGAACCCGCGCCCATCAGCACCGCCGTCGCGTGCGCGACCGGGGCGTGCCGGCGCACCAGATGGGCGAACGCCCCGCGCTCGCCCGCTCGCACGGAGGCCAGTACTTCGGCCTCGCTCAGGTCCTGGCTGATCCGTCACCCCGCTGTTCGCGCTGCCGGCCTTCCGCAGACCGAGCCCGACAACCCTTCTACACCGCCCGAGGTCGTTCGGTTCCAACCGGATCGCAGGCGGGGCTGCCCCCCAGACGCAGAAGACGGCGGGACCGCATCGTCATGATGCGGTCCCGCCGTCTTGAGCCGGTCACGGGCGGGTGCTGCCACTGCCGGTCGCCGGGCGGGTGGCCCGGCGACGGAGGAGCGGATTTCTCAGTGCAGTCCTAGCGGCCGGAGCCCACCTGGTTCTTCCGCTTGTTCGCGATGGTGACGCCGGCCCAGACGCCGCCGGCGAGCAGGGCGATCCAGAACAGACTCGAGAAGATCCCGCCGATCACCCAGAGAACCAACTGAATGGCGATCCACGCGACCACCACAATGCCGACGATCTTCAAGAACTTGTCCATGATTCCTCCTATGTGTTGCTGACCTGGTCAACGACCCGCACCGGCCGACCGGTGTGTCACCTTCTATGCACTACTGTCCTCGTTCCGGTCCACCGGCGCCTCAGGTGTCGACCCTGATCTTCTGCTCGGGGTTTCCCCTTGGCGCGATCAGTACAGCCTATCGAGTGGAACGGTTGGTCGGTCGGATCCGTTCCCCGGCGGAGCGCGAGGCAGCGACGTCAGCAGCGGGTCGTCAGGAACGTCTCCAACGCACCCAGCGCACCGCTGACCCCCGCGGTGGAACCGGCGAAGGAGAACCGCAGGAAGCGGTGACCGTCGACCTGGTCGAAATCGATGCCCGGCGCCGCCGCCACACCGACCTGGTCCAGCAGCCGGGCCCCGAACACCGCCGAATCGTCGGTCAGGTGGGAGATGTCCGCGTACACATAGAACGCCCCGTCCGCCGGTGCGACCTTGTCGATGCCGAGCCGAGCAAGACCGTCCAGCAGGATCCGGCGGTTGGCGGCGTACCTGGTGACGTGGCTGTCGCACTCGTCATAGGCGTCGAAGGCGGCCAACGCCGCGTACTGCGCGGGCGCCGGTGGGCAGATGGCCAGGTTGCCGCCGAGCGCGTCCAGCACCAGCGACAGGTCACGCGGGACCAGCAACCAGCCGATCCGCCAGCCCGTCATCGAGAAGTACTTGCTGAACGAATTGACCACGAAGCCGCTGCGGTCGGTTGCCCAACTGCAGGATGTCTGACCCGCGTAGCTGATGCCGTGATAGATCTCGTCCGAGATCAACCGGACTCCCGTTGCGGCGCAATGGGTTGCCAATGCCGCCAGCTCACGCGGGGGCGAGCATGGTGCCGGTCGGATTCGCCGGGCTGGCGACAACCAGACCGTCCAGGCCGCAGGCCGTCGATCATCGCTACCGTTGGCTGGTATCTGGTTTCGGGTCCGCAGGGCAGCTCGACGACCTCACAGCCCAAGGCGTGCAGGATGTTTCGATAGGCCGGGTAGCCGGGCCTGGCCAACCCGACCCGGCTACCGACGTCGAAGGCGGACAGGAACGCGAGCAGGAACCCGCCGGAGGATCCGGTGGTGACGACGACGTCATCGGGGTCGACATCGCAGGTCGTACCGGCGGCGGTAGTGGCCGGCGATGGCCTGCCGCAGCGGCGCGATGCCCGGCGTTTCGGTGTAGCCCATGATCTGTTCGTCCAGGGACGCGTGCGCCGCGGCCAGCACGGTCGCCGGCGCCGGGGTCGACGGCTGGCCCGCGGCGAGGTTGAACACCGGCTGACCACGCTCGCTGCGCCGGGCCGCGGCCGCCAGCACCCGCATGACGTAGAACGGGGCGACCGCCGAGTCGGCCGGACGGACCCAGCATGCGGGTCAGGCCGTCCCGGGGACGAGAACCCGGCCCTCCGCGGCCGCCGCCGCGATGTCGGTTCGATGATGCGAACCCCGCAGACCGACCTGATCGACCAGGGCGTACGCGGCCGCCCGGGCCGCGGCCAGATCGGCACCGGTCGCGACCACCGACAGCACCCGCCCGCCGGCGGACACGACGGTCCCGTCGTCGGCCAGCCTGGTTCCGGCGTGCAGGATCCCGTCGACGTCCGATCCGGTGATGACGTCGCCGGTGACGGGGGTGCCCGGGTAGTTCTCCGCGGCGATGACGACCGTGACCGCCGCCGCCCCCCGCCAGGCCAGCGGGAGCCGGGGGTCGAGCTCGCCGGCGGCCGCGGCCGCCAGCAGCGCGCCCAGCGGGGTGTCCAGCAGCTCGAGCACCACCTGGGTCTCCGGGTCGCCGAACCGGCAGTTGAACTCGATCACCTTGGGCCCGGCCGCGGTCAGCACCAGGCCGGCGTAGAGCAGGCCGGAGAACGGGGCACCCCGGCCGGCCATCTCCGCGAGCACCGGGTCGAGCACGGTGCGCTGCACCTGGTCGACGAATCCCGGCCGGCGCCCAGGGCAGCGGTGCGTAGGCACCCATGCCGCCGGTGTTGGGCCCGGAGTCACCGTCGCCCACCCGCTTGAAGTCCTGCGCCGGCAGCAGCGGGACCGCGTGCACGCCGTCACAGACCGCGAACAGTGACACCTCGGGGCCGGCCAGGTACTCCTCGACCAGCACCGGATGCCCGGATTCCAGCACAGCAAGGGCGTGCTCGTAGGCCGCCGAACGGTCCTTCGTGACGACGACGCCCTTACCGGCCGCCAACCCGTCGTCCTTGACCACGTACGGCGAGCCGCACCGATCAAGGGCGTCGTCGATGCCCTTGACCGCGGTGACACTGACCGCCGCCGCGGTCGGCACGCCGGCGGCGGCCATCACGTCCTTGGCGAAGGCCTTCGACCCCTCGATGCGGGCGGCCGCCGCGCTCGGACCGAAGACGGCGAACCCGCGGGACCGCAGCTCGTCGGCGGCCCCGTTGACCAGCGGGACCTCCGGTCCGACGATCACCAGATCGGGGTGGACGACGTCCGCGAGGTCGGCGATCGCCACCGGGTCGGTCGCGTCGACCGGATGGCCGGTGGCCAGTTGCCCGGTCCCGGCGTTGCCGGGACCGATATGCAGGTCGCCGACGCCCGGGTCGCGGCGGAGCGCCCGCAGCAGGGCGTGCTCACGGGCACCCGAGCCGATCACGAGAATGCGCACGTCGGGCAGAGTATCCGGCGCAGGTGGCCGACCGAATACCCCAGGTCGAAGTAGAACCGCGCCGCCATGCCACGCTTACCGGGTGGCCGCACCACTGACCGTTGACGAACTGCTCGCGGTACTGGACGGCGAGGCGAAGAACCTCGCCGCAGAGGCCGAACGCATCCTGCCCTCCGACCCGGTGCCCACCTGCCCGCTGTGGACGGTCCGGGACCTGGTCGTCCACCTTGGCGGTGTGCATCGCTGGGCGACCGACATCGTCGCCCGCGGCCTGCTGGCAGAATCCGACCGACCAGGAGCAGGCCGCACTGATGGCCCCGCCCGCCGACCCGGGTGAGCTGCTGCCCTGGTTCCGATCCGGGGCCGATCGGTTGTTGCAGACGCTGACCGACGCCCCGGACGACCTGCGCGCCTTCGTGTTTCTCAAGGGCGCGCCGCCGGCGCGGCAGTTCTGGGCCCGCCGCCAGGCCCACGAGACGACGATCCATCGGGTCGACGTGCTGGCCGCCCGGTTGGGCCGGATCCCATCGACGTCGGAGGCCGCGATCTCCACTGCGGTGGCTGTCGACGGGATCGACGAACTGGTCACGGGATTCGTGCCGCGACGCAGCAGCAGGCTGCGGACCGACGAGCCGTTCCGGATGACGATCGCCCCGAGCGACGTCGACATCGCGTGGACCGTTGCCGTCTCCGACCAGCCGCCGGTGGTCACCAGGGGCGCCGATCCGCAGGCGCACGCCACGCTCACCGGAACCGCAGCGGCGATCTACCTGGGGCTGTGGAATCGCGGCGACGACATCGCCGAGAACGGCACGGTCGACGCGCTCGGGCACTGGCGGGAGCAGGTCAGGATCGCCTGGAGTTAGCAGGGGTCATCTCGGCTCGGAGCTGCATGAACCGGAACAGACCCGGTCGGCCGACCAGCTGCTGATAATCGCTGACCACGTCGTCGACCCAGTCGGCAACCTCGCCGGCCGGCAGCCGCGCCGTCCAGTCGGCGAACCCGACGGTGCACCACCTGGTGAATTCCGCCCGGGAGCCGAAGTCCCAGTCGACGTCCGCCACCTGCAGGTCCGTGACCTGCAGGCCGGCCGCCGCGGCGATCGCCGGGTAGCCGGTCGGTTCGACATGAACGAATGGCGCGGCGAAACCGTCGAACGCGCTGTTCCAGCGGGGTCGCGTACAGACCTGCATCGCGAGCCGTTCCAGGCTCGGGCGGGGACCGGCACAGACCTGCTGAACGATCACCCGGCCGTCGGCCTTCGTTGCCCCGGCGATGGACGTCAACGCCGCCTGCTGGTCAACCAGCCAGTGCAGGACGTTGAAGGACACCACGACGTCGAAGACCGCGACGTACGGCAGGGCCAGCACATTGCCGACCTCGAACCGGATGTCGGTGCCGGCCGGGTCGGGCCGGGATCGCGCCACCTCGATCATCCGTGGCGACGCGTCGACCCCGACAATCGATCCGGCCGGCAGTACCGGATGGCTGCTGGCGGCCTCGCCGCGCGCGGCTAGCCGCGCGGCGATCGACCGGGTGATGAAACCGTCGCCGCAGCCGACGTCGAGCACCCGTTCGTCACCCCGGAATTCCAGGCCCGCCAGCGTGCGCTGCGCCAGATGCCGTTGCAGCGCGCTGATCTGTTCGTACCCTTCGCCGTCCCAGTCGGTCATCGGCGAATCCCCCGAATCGATCCGGCGCCAACGGCCCTTCCCGGGCACGATGAAGGGCCGCTCCTGACGGATCGATTGCGCCCGGTCATGGGTCTTACCTGCCTGCTGCCTCGTCGAGCACGTCGTGCAGCACGATCGTCTGATCCCGGCCGGGGCCGACGCCGATGGAGGAGATCCGGGCGCCGGACAGCTCCTCCAGCTGCCGGACGTACGACTGGGCGTTCGCGGGCAGTTCGGCGAAGGTGCGGCAGCCGGAGATGTCCTCGAACCAGCCGGGGAGCATCTCGTAGATCGGCGTCGAGTGGTGGAAACCCGTTTGGGTGGGCGGCATTTCGTCGAACCGCTGGCCGTCGACGTGGTAGCCGACGCAGATCGGCACCTCCTCGAGGGAGGACAGCACGTCCAGCTTGGTGAGGAAGAAGTCGGTGATGCCGTTGACCCGCTGTGCGTAGCGGGCGATGACGGCGTCGAACCAGCCGCAGCGCCGCAGCCGGCCGGTGGTCACCCCGACCTCGCCGCCGGTCTTGCGCAGGTACTCGCCCCACTCGTCGTGCAGCTCGGTCGGGAACGGACCGGACCCGACCCGGGTCGTGTAGGCCTTCAGGATGCCGAGCACCGACGTGATCGCCGTCGGGCCGATGCCGGCACCGACCGCGGCGCCGCCGGCCGTCGGGTTGGACGAGGTCACGTACGGGTAGGTGCCGTGGTCGACGTCCAGCAGCGTGCCCTGCGAACCCTCGAGCAGGATGTTGTCGCCACGCTCCACGGCCTTGCCGAGTTCGAGCCGGGTGTCGGCGATCCGGTGCTTGAAGCCCTCCGCCTGCTCGAGGACCTCCTCGACGATGCGCGGCACAGTCCAGCGCCTTGCGGTTGTAGATCTTGACCAGCATCTGGTTCTTGATGTCCAGGGCCGCCTCGACCTTCTGCGCCGAGGATCGACGGGTCGAGCAGGTCCTGCACCCGGACGCCGAGCCGGGCGACCTTGTCGCCGTAGGCGGGCCCGATGCCGCGGCCGGTGGTGCCGATCTTGGCCTTGCCGAGGTAGCGCTCGGAGACCTTATCGATGGCAACGTGGTACGGCATGATCAGGTGCGCGTCATGGGAGATCAGCAGCCGGCTGGTGTCGATCCCGCGCTCGTCCAGCCCGCCCAGTTCGGTCAGCAGCACACCCGGATCGATGACGACCCCGTTGCCGATGACGTTCGTGACGCCCGGCGTGAGGATCCCCGACGGGATCAGGTGCAGGGCGAACTTCTGCCCGTCCGGCAGCACCACGGTGTGCCCGGCGTTGTTGCCGCCCTGATACCGGACGACGCACTTGACCCGCTCGCCGTAGAGATCGGTGGCCTTGCCCTTGCCCTCGTCGCCCCACTGGGCCCCGATCAGCACCATCACCGACATGGCACACTCCCAATCGTTGCGTCGCATCTACATCAGGCATGCCAGCCGTGGCTCGCCCACCCGACCGCCGGCCGTGGCGGCCCGGATTCGCGAACCCGCATGTGCGCCAGAGGGAAGGGTAGTCGTTGACAAGCACCTCAGCGACCGAGCGCTCACCGGGCGGCCGGGCGGCATTCACGGTGCTGTGTTGTCGGCCGGCACCCGTTGAATCCGCTCCTGCGCCGATCGGCGACGAGATCGCCGGGGAGTCGGGCCTGTCGAACAGCACGACCGCGGTACTCGAGGATGTACCGAAGGTCGCCGCCGCGATCACCAGCATTGTGCAGGCCGCCGCGCCCAACCCTGTGCACTATGTCGGCCGCCGGCCCGGGAAGCCCGTCGACGGCCTGCTGACCGGCCGAATCCTGGTGGTGGGTGACGACGCCGACCTGGCCGCGGTCGTCCTGCGACTGCTCCGCAAGGACCGGCTCGACCAGGTCGAGGTCGCCTATGCCAGCCCTGGTGGGCGGACTCCCGTCACCGACCTGTGGGACCTCCCGGTGGGCGTCGGGGCAGTGCAGCTGGCCGCCAGGGGCGAGGTCGATCTGGTGCCGCTGGTCCGTGACGACGTCGGCGGAGTACTGGTCGGAGTCGGCTACCTCGGCCCGGTCAACGGCACCGTCTATGTCGACGAGCATCGCGTGCTGCGCGGCGCGGCCCGACGTCTTCGGGTCGTACCCGACCGGGAGAAGGGCTTGGCGGTGACGGTCATCCGGCGGCGGTTCGGCGGACTCGGCAAGGTCAAGAAGATCACCCTCGGCCGCGCGGTACAGATCGGCAGCACACCGACAACCGTTGTGCGGGACGGCATTCCGTACGACCGGCCGATGGATCGTTGGACCTTCTACAAGCACACCGAGCCGCTCCGGCTGGTTCGCGGCCTGTTCTGAGGTGCGCGTGTCGGCGTCGGGAATCGGTCAGGGCAGCAGGTCCGCCGGGATCTGCGGATCGGCGTCGATCAGGAACGCCTGGACCCGGGCAACCTCGTCCGCCTCCTCGAACATCACCGCCGCCTGACCGAGCGCGGAAAGCGCCCGGAGGAAGCCCTGGTTGGGTTCGTGCGTCCACGGAATCGGACCGGCGCCCTTCCAGCCATTGCGCCGCAACGCATCCAGGCCGCGGTGGTATCCGACGCGGGCAAACGCATATCCCGCGACGTCGTCGCCACGATCCAGCGCCGCCTCGGCGAGCACGGCCCAGGCCAGCGACGAAACGGGGCGCCGACGCACGACCTGTTCCGCCGACTCACCGGCGGCCAACTCGGCGGCAGCAGGATCGACGGGCAGGCGAACGGGCGGCGGGCCTAGCAGATTGGAATGGGTCATCGGCCGATCCTCCCACCGCCCGCCCGGCGGTTTTCGCCACCTCAGCCGAACTGCGCCGCCATCGAGGTGTCGACCTGCCGGTACTGCTCGCCCGCCCGTCCGACCAACGTGGCCAGGGCCTGCAGCATCGCCTGGCGTTGTTCCGCGGACGCATCCCACCGGGCCTTCAGGGCCCGATAGCTGATCAGCGTGTCGGCCGTCATGTCCGACGTGCTCGCCACGGACGAATCCAATTCGCGCCAGCTGGCCCTCGATCCGGCCCCAGGTCGCCACCAGTCCGTCATGACCGCTGGCCAGCGCTCCGTAGTTGACCGCGATGGACGCCATCAGCCGACCGCCGGAACCGCATCGGCCAGCGCGTTCTCGGTCTCGCCGAACCGTTGCGCCGCCGTGGTCAGGCCGGTTCCCTGGCTCAGCAGCGCATCCTTCAGGGTGGTGGCATCGGCGAGATGGGCCTCCATCGCCGCGGCGAACCTCGGTGCGGCCTCGCTGGACTGCCACCCACTGCGGATCTGGCCGAGCAGATCCTGCATGGTGGCGATCTCCCTGGCCAGGGACGCCCCGACATCGGACACCCCGATGCCGGCAGCTCCGATCCGCTGGGTGTCGATCGATCAAACCGCTCATTGTCCTCAGTCCCCCTCGTTACCGTCGGCCCGGGGTCCGGGCCGATCCGGTTCGATGGTTGCCCGGGACCGGCACGCCCGGGTGTGCGGCGACGAGAATGTGGATCGAAATCGGACATGGGGACAACTCGAATGGGTTCGAGGTGGTGCAGGTCGCACGCCCGAAACGGTTCGCAGTCGGCACCGAGGGGAATCATCAGGTGATGACCACATTCGAAACGCCATCACGCACAGCCCGGCTGTGCGGCACACCATGACGCCGCACGGCATCCGACCGCCCGCGCAGAGCAGTAGAGACATCATGGCAACTCCTGTGCTCGTCACCGGCGCCTCCGGCTTCGTCGGATCGCAACTGGTTCCCGCCCTGCTCGAACAGGGCCATCGGGTCAAGGCGATGACCCGTCACCCGGATACCTACGACGGCGGCGGCGAGCCGACGTACGGCGATGTCTCCGAACCGGACAGCCTGCGTGCGGCCCTGCAGGGCATGCACGCCGCCTACTACCTGGTGCATTCGCTGGATTCCGACGACTTCGAACAGCGCGACGCCGAGGCCGCGACCGAGTTCGGCCACGCGGCAGCCGACGCCGGCGTCCAGCAGATCATCTACCTCGGTGGCCTCGGGGATCTGGACGACAATCTCTCGGCGCACCTGCGCTCCCGCCGCGACGTCGAGCAACTGCTCGGCCCTCGGCGGCGTGCCGGTGACGGTGCTGCGCGCGGCGGTCGTGGTCGGGCACGGCGGTATTTCCTGGGAGATCACCCGTCAACTGGTCGACCACCTGCCGGCGATGGTGACGCCGAAGTGGGTGAACACCAAGACCCAGCCGATCGCGCTGCCGGACATCATCCGATACCTGGTGGGCGTGCTGGACAATCCGGCGGCGATGGGTCAGATCTTCGATGTCGGCGGTCCCGAGGTGCTGCGCTACGTCGACATGATGCGGCGTGCGGCGAAGATCCAGAACAGCCGTACCCTGCCGATCCTGCCGGTCCCGCTGCTGACCCCCCGGCTGTCCTCGCATGTGGCTGTCACTGGTGACCGACGTCGACCTGGCCACCGCCCGCAACCTGGTCGACTCGATGAACAACGAGGTGGTGGTGCAGGACGACCGGATCACCGACCTGCTGCCGGGTGAACTCATGGGCTATGACGACGCCGTGCGGCTCGCGCTCGCCGAGCGCGCCAAGGAGAAACAGGACGAGAAGAGCGCCGAGGACGACGATCAGGCTGCCGCGCGGGCAAAGGCCAGCGAGCAGGCCCGACCAGATCACGACGCCGCGGCTCGATGAGCACCTGGTCCGACCGTTTGGGTGGCGCGCTGCGCCCGGCGTTGATCGACAAGGTCGAGCGGGATCACCGGCAGAGCAACTCGCAGTTCATGCGCAGGCGGGTAGTCGTCGGGATCACCCTGGTCATCGGGGCCGTGCTGCTCGGCTTCTCGCTCAACGTCGCGCCGGGAGGTGGCACGTTCTACGCGCTGACCGTTGCGCTGGCCGCCACCTGGGTCATCGGTGGGTTTGCTTCCGGGCCACTACACCTGGGGCGCATCAACTTTCGCGGCGAATTACGCCGACCGATCGTGCTGCCGATCCTGCTCGGCCTGGCCATGGCGGTGGTGTTCATCCTCGGTGCTGTCATCGTCCGGAACATCGATCCGCTGCGGAACATCACCGAGAACGTGCTGGCGTTCGCCCGGTACGGGTCGCTGCCGTTGGTCGCCCTCGTCACGCTGATGAACGGCATTGCCGAGGAGATCTTCTTTCGCGGGGCCCTGTTCGCCGCGATCGGCATCTGGCACCCGGTCGCGATCTCCACGGTGATCTACACCCTGACCACGGTGGCCACCGGAAACGTCATGCTGGTGTTTTCCGCTGCGCTGCTGGGGTTGTTGCTCGGGCTGCAACGGCGGGCCAGCGGCGGCATCCTCGGTCCGATCCTGACGCACTGCACCTGGTCGATGACGATGTTGTTCGTCCTGCCAGCGGTCTTCGCCGCGGCCGGCTGAGCCGGTCGATCGGCACCCAGACATCACCCAGACATGCAGAAAGGCCCGAAGCGGCATGCCCCGGGCCTTTCTATGCACCGCCCTGCACGAGCGTCGCGCAGAGCGGGCGTTGGCGGAAGCCTTATCAGCGTTCCTACCGACAACGTCGTCGCCCCGTACAAACGTGTTACAGATCTAGATCAACTTTGACAAAGCGTTATGAATCCTCACCCGATCGGGGCCGAATGGGCGTCAGCTGCCCTGCCAGGCCGCAGCCCAGGTCAGCGGACCCAGGATGCCGGACGGATTGATCCCGTTGCGCTGCTGCAGGGCCACCACGGCGGTCTTGGTGGCCGGTCCGTAGTAGCCCGTCCCGGTCAGGCCGTACCCGCGACTGCCCAGCTGACGCTGGAAGCACTGCAGGTCACGGTCGGTATCGCCTTGGACGAACGTCTTGCCCGGCCAGGCCGGGGCGGTCGCCTGACCGACACTGCAGGACTCGTTGCTCGCCGGCACGTAGGTCGATGCCGGTGCGGCCGCGGCGGGTGCAGGTGCAGCGGCTTCCCCACCGTTGCTCCAGGCAGCAGCCCAGGTCTTCGGCCCGATGTAGCCGACAACGTTGAGCCCGGCCTTGGCCTGCAGGTCGAGTACCGCGGCCTTGGTCTTGGGTCCGAAATAGCCGGTGCCCACCAGGTCGTAGCCACGGGTGCCCATCTGCTTCTGCCAGGCCTTGAGTTCTTCGGAGGAATCACCCTCGGCGAACTGCCGACCCGGCCACGCAGGGGCACCGTCGGTCGATGCGGCCGGCGCGCCCTCGCTCGCTCCGCTGCCCGAGCTCTGGTTCCCGCTCACCGGCGGCGCGACCTTCGTGCGGGCGTCCGAGTCCTCGCTCAATCCGACGAGTCGGGCGCAGACCCACGGACCCCAGCCACGGTTCCGATAGAGGATCAACGCCCGGTAGTCCTGCTCAGCAGGAGTCGCCTGATCCGGACGCCCCGTACCGCCGACCGATTCCCAGGTCGACTGGTCGAATTGGTAGGCACCGTAGTAGCCGTTGCCGGTATTGATGTCGTAACGGTTGGTGGATTCGCACATCCGCAGCTGGTACCAGTCGTCTGCTGATGGGTCGGCCGAGGCGGACCCGGCGGTGAAGAACACCGCCGAGGTGAGGACGGTCGCGATCGTCGTCGCGATGGCCAGAACACGGCGCATGGCGCCCTTTCCCGGTCGCGTCCGCCACCACGGCGCGCTTGACGCACGCCTGTCCGCCGAGCTGTCGGCGACGCCGGAGCCCGGTGATGCAGCGATGCCTCTTCCCCTTGCATGACATCGCTACCGATTGCGCCCCGCTCGACCATTTCTCGCTCCGCGGACGCCGGACACGTGCGAAGCGGGGAGCCGCGCAGTCTGGCGGGCCACGTCACGCGTGACCCGCACTCACCGTAGATCACTTGTCACACGAGTCACAAGAGTCCCAGCCAACACAGTGTTACCAGTAGGAACTCTGGTCACGGAGGTTGACACGCCGATGACGTCCGCGAATCACCCGGGAGAGCACCGCATCCCACTCGGCCGGGCAACCCACTCGGCCGTGTCCGGCTGGGTATGCCGAGGCGCATCCGGCTCCGGCGCGCTCAGTTGGGTAACGAAAGCTCGAGTTCGAGCCAGCGGGCCAGATCCTTGATCTCTCCGTCAACCGCTGCGGTGGTGGCCGCGTCGAACGTCACGTCACGGTGGATCGCATCGACCCGCAGTACCCCCGCCTTGCGATCGGCGGTGGCGTCGAGCTTCCCGACCAGAGTGTCGCCATACAGGATCGGCAACGCGAAGTACCCCCATCGACGCTTGGCCGCGGGCTTGTACATCTCCAGTTGGTAGTCGAACTCGAAGAGCTCGACCATCCGCTTGCGGTCATGCACCAACCGGTCGAAGGGAGACAGCAGCGCGGCCCGACCCGAGAACGGTTGGCCCAGCAGGGCAGCGTCCACCCGCCAGGTGCCCTTGACACCGTCGACCACCGCCGGCTCGCCCACCTCACCGACGTCGGCCGGCTCGACCGGGCATTCCGGTCCCCGGGCGCGGGCGATACCCAGCGCGCGCAGCCGTCGCTCGTTCCGGATGCGGAGCGCCTCACCCCCGGGTACGGCCGGCTCATCGGGATAGACCCGGGGCGCCAGGTCCCACAACCGGTGGCTGCCGAGCCGACCGGCGATCGCCACCTCACCCCGCAACACCATGAACTCGAGCAACTGGGTGACGTTGCGGTCGTTGGTCCACCCGGTCGACCGCCACGGCACAGCGCAGGTGTCCGGCAGTTCCCGGGACGGCAGCGGTCCGGCCGCATCGAGCCGCCGGAGGATGTCGAGTCGACAGGAGTCGTTGGCCCGAACCCAGTCCCGCTGCGACGCCCGCCAGCCGGCCAGCTCGCCCCGGCCGGCGGACGCCCAGGCGGCCATGTCCGCACGGTAGAGCTTGAGGTCTTCGCTCGGCCGGATCATTGCCCGCAGCTCGAGCAATGACCGATCCGCAAGGGCGGTGGTCAGCATCGCCGGCGAGTACGACGACCCCAGTCGGCTCCAGGCGACGAGATCTGCGTTCGGCGCTATCGCCGCCGTTGGATCGATCTGCAACAGCGTCAGCCGGCGCACCACGTCATGCAGTCCGGTCGAGCCCGCTTCGGATGGAGCCGCGTGCAGGAGCTGCGCGTGGACGGCAAGGCGGCGCGCGTCGCGGCGGGACAGCTGGTGCACCTGCACCCCTCTCGAGTCCGCGACGGCAGGGATCCGACAGCCGTCCTGAACAGTGCGCAACGCAAACTCTTACCGATTATCCGACCGTCCGCGGGAAGTCGTCATGCGAGGCTGATGTTGAGTTCGGAAACGAGGTGTTCCGAGCCGGCATTTCCGGTCCACCAGTCACAGTGCCGCAACGCAGCGGCCGCCCGACAGGAGAGCAATGACGCGACGAGGGTGGATCCTGTTCGGCTCGCTCAGCCTGATCTGGGGCATCCCCTACCTGCTGATCAAGATTGCGGTCGCCGACGTCGATCCCATCATCGTGGCCTTCGGCCGGACGTTCATCGCCGCGCTGTTGTTGCTGCCGATCGCGCTGTACCGGCGGCAGTTGATGCCGGTGTTCCGACGGTGGAAGGTGCTGCTGCTGTACACGGTGGTGGAGATCAGCGGCCCATGGTTGTTGCTCGGGCATGCGGAAACCCGGTTGAACAGCTCCACCGCGGGGCTGCTGTTGGCGGTCGTCCCGATGATCGCGGCGATCATCCTGACCGCCACCGGCCACGACAGGTTCGATTCGCGGCGAATCCTCGGACTGGCCGTCGGCTTTGCCGGTGTCGCCTGCCTGGTCGGGTTCGACATCCAGTTCGACGACCTGTTGTCGGTGGGCGCCGTCATGCTCGTTGCGGTTGGCTACGCCATCGGGCCGATCATCATCAATCGACGACTGGCCGACCTACCGCCGATGGGGGTGATCACCGCATCGCTGATCGTCGCCGCGGTGCTCTACGCACCGTTCGCGGTCTGGATGTGGCCGACACGGATCACCGCGCCGGCCGCCTGGTCGATCGTCGGGCTGGCCGTGATCTGTACCGCCGTTGCGTTCCTGGTGTTCTTCGCGCTGATCGCCGAGGCCGGACCGGCCAGGGCCACCGTGATCACCTACATCAACCCGGCGGTGGCGATCACCCTGGGCGTGCTGCTGCTGAATGAACCGTTCACCATCGGGATGGCGATCGGCTTCCCGCTGGTGATCGTCGGCTCGGTGATGGCCACCGCCCGCGGCCGGCGCAGCGCGCCCCGCGTCGAGGCCGATGTGGAGGTCGAAACGACTCTCGCCGAAGCAAACCCGGTGACGCCGGTCGCCGGACCCGCGCCGGACGAGGTGCGTTAGCGGCAGCTCCAAACACATCGGGCCCGGCCGAAACGTTCCGGCCGGGCCCGACGTGCAGCAGGTCAAGCAAACTCAGACAGACAGCGACTTCCCGGCCGACCCGAGCTGCTGGCAGGCCTCGACGATGCGGTCGGCCATGGCGATCTCGCCGAGTTTGTTGTACCCGCGCGGGTCGTAGGCCTTCTTGTTGCCGACCTCGCCGTCCACCTTGAGCACGCCGTCGTAGTTGCGGAAGAAGTGATCCGCCAACGGCCGGGTGAAGGCGTACTGGGTGTCGGTGTCGATGTTCATCTTGATGACGCCGTAGGACACGGCCTCGGCGATTTCTTCCGGCGACGAGCCGGAGCCGCCGTGGAACACCAGCGAGAACGGCTTGGCACCGGCGGCCAGACCGAGCTTGGCGACGAGCGCATCCTGGCCGTCCCGCAGCACCGACGGGCGCAGTTTGACCCCGCCGGGCTTGTAGACGCCGTGCACGTTGCCGAAGGTCGCCGCGACGATGTAGGAGTTGCCCTCCGGCAGCCCCAGCGCGTCCAGGGTGGCGATGAAGTCGTCCGGCGAGGTGTAGAGCTTCTCGTTGATCTCGGCAACCACCCCGTCCTCCTCGCCGCCGACAACGCCGACCTCGATCTCCAGGATGATGTTGGCGGCCTTGGTCAGCTGCAGCAGTTCCTTGGCGATCTCCAGGTTCTCCTCCAGCGGAACCGCGGAGCCGTCCCACATGTGCGACTGGAACAGCGGCAGGCCACCGGCCTTGACCCGCTCCGTCGAGATCGCGATCAGCGGCTTGACGTACGTGTCGAGCTTGTCCTTCGGGCAGTGGTCGGTGTGCAGCGCGACGGTGATGTCGTACTTCTCGGCGACGACCTTGGTGAACTCGGCCAGCCCGACAGCGCCGGTGACCATGTCCTTCACCTTGGTGCCGGAGGCGAACTCGGCACCGCCGGTTGACGCCTGCAAGATGCCGTCGCTGCCGGCCTCCGCGAATCCCCGGAGGGCTGCATTGACGGTGATCGACGACGTGACGTTGATCGCCGGGTAGGCGAAACCGCCCTCCTTGGCGCGATCGAGCATCGCTGCGTAGGTCTCCGGAGTTGCGAGAGGCATGGCATTGGTCCTTCCACTTGCGTGACGGTCGTCCGGCCGGGGCCGGGCTGGTGGGCTGCTCGTCGAACGGGTTGACGCCTGGAACCTCAACGAGCCCGAGTCGGTCATGTTTGGCGGGCCACTCAGGTGCGGGCAGCCGGTCCGCGGCTCAGTATTCCGCATACGAGTTCGGCGCGCGGGGTGGTGGTCGGTACCGGTTCGCAGCGGCAGCTTTCGGACCGCGAAACTGGCCACCCCGGCGGCATCGGGGTTCCGGGCATCCGGGACTAACATTGCTCGATGGATCGGCGGCTCATCGGAGCGCTGTTGGTCGTCGCGGTGCTCACCGTGGCGGTCGTCCTTCCTGCGCGTGACGGCCTCGGCATCGCCGGCACGGGGTCACCCATCGCCCTCCCGGCCGAGCCACGCGTCGGCGATTGCCTGCTGACGACCTATGCGGGTTTCGAACCCGCGTCCGAATCGAACCCGCGGGGCGTCTCTTCCGGTGGGCGAGGGACCGCCTCGCCGGCTTCGCAGGTCCCGCTGAACTTCGGCAGCTGTCGTTCGGGAGAGGTCGCTGGCGAGGTTCTTGCCGTACTTTCGGCCGCCGGCGACGAAGCAACCCGCCGGGCCCGGATCCGGGCGATCGGGCCGGACTGCCAGCGACTGGCCTTCGCCTATGCCGGACTGCTGCCCACCGAGGACAACGACTACCGGTTGCTGGACCCACCCGCCGGGCCGGTGACGTGGAACCTCGCCGTCAATCTTCGTCAGGCGTGGATTCTTCCCGATCGGATATCAAGGGCGGCAGGGCGTACCTGGGCAGCGTGTGTGGCCGGCCCCGCGTACGGCGGGCGGTACGAGGGGCGGCTGCTCGGGGCGTACGACGGAGGCAGGCTGCCGGATGGATTCGGCAATTGCTGGGATCAACGCACCGTGACGGTTGCGATGCGACAGGTCGACTGCGGCGCGCCGCACCAATCCGAGGTGATCTCGATGGGGTGGGTGCCGCCGCAACCGGCAACCGTCACCCGCGCCGACATCGAGAGTTCGTGCTACCGACTTGCCAGTCTGGTGATGGATCGAGCCGATCCGACTGCCTCCGGCCAACTGCAAATTCGCATCAACCCGGACAGCGATCCGCCTCGGGTCAACCGGAGGTTGGACATCATCTGCTACGTGGTGCCGACCGAACGTTCGCTCGCCGGTACCCTCGTCGGGCTCGGCGATCGACCGGTTCCGCTCACCGATTGACGGACGGGTACGTCGGCAGTCAGACCCATCGAGCCCAACGCCTGCATGCCTGCGCTCAGTCCCCGTTCGCCGAATGCGGCTGTCCCCCGTTGTCCTTGCCATCGTCGGCCCCGCCCGGCAGCAGCGACACATCGGCTGAGCGCTTGCCGCGCAGAGCCTTTCGATCGGTGGACGATGAACCCTTGCGGTCGGCGCCTATTCGGGCCGGTCGCCCGACCGGCCCGGTGGTGCCGCGTCGGATGAGACCGGATCCGACTGACACCACCGACGGCGGACGCGGCTGCGAGCTGTTCACCTGCTCCAGCAGCAGCCTGGCCGCGATCCGGCCCTGGTCCCGCACCGGCTGGGCGATGGTCGTCAGGTCGAACAGATAGGCGAAGTCGTGGCCGTCGACGCCGACCACCGACAGGTCCTTCGGCACCTTCAACCCGTGTTCCCGGGCCGCGTAGAGCACGCCCATGGCCACCTCGTCGCTGACCGCGAAGACAGCGGTCGGCAGATCGCACGCCGGCCACCCCTGACCGAACACCCGGTGCACGGCGGCCTCGCCGCCGTCCATCGAGAACCCGGTCCGCTGCACCAGCGCGGGATCGGGTTCGATGCCGGCCTCGCGCAGCGTCAGGTCGTACCCGCGATGCCGGTCGGCGGCGGCGGTGAAACCGTGCATCTCGTCCAGGTCGTCACCGAAGAAGGCGATCCGGCGATGCCCGAGATCGAGCAGATGCTGGGTGGCCTGCCGGCCGACCTCGACGTTGTCCACCAGCACGCCGGACATGCCCTCGACCGCCGTACCGACGGTGACCACCGGCACCCGCAGGTCCCGCAGCGACACCACCGACTTGTCGGCGAGCGGGACGTTCAGCGCCAGCAGTCCGTCCACCCGCTTGGTCAACGACCTGGTGTCCAGGCCGCCGGCTCGCCGACCGCCGGCGACGCCGACCGGGTAGAGCAGCAGGTCGTAGCCCTGCTGCGGCGAGCACCTCCTGGGCGCCCTCGACGACGGCGGAGAAGAACCACCGGGACACCCAGGGCGCGATGACGCCGATCGCATTGGTCCGACCGGTGGTCAGGGCCGCCGCGGACGGCGACGGGAAGTACCCGAGCTGACTGGCGGCTTCCTCGACCGCCAGCCGGGTGGTCGCGGACACTCCGGGCAAACCCCGGAGTGCCCGCGACACCGTCGCGGGAGAGAACCCGGACAGCGCCGCAACTTCGACGATGCCGGCGGGTTCGAATGTTGGACCGGACATGAGCGTTTCTTCCGATCCTGGGCGATCAGCCCTTGACGCCTCCGGCCAGCAGGCCTCGGACGAAGTAGCGCTGCAGGCCGAGGAACACGGCCAGCGGAACGACGATCGAGATGAACGCACCGGCGGACAGCAACTCCCACTGACTGCCCTTGGTACCGGACAGCTCCGCGATCGCCGCGGTGATCGGCTTGCAGGTTCGGGCTGGGCGCGAACACGATCGCCACCAGCAGGTCGTTCCAGACCCACAGGAACTGGAAGATGCCGAAGGCCGCGATGGCCGGGACCAGCAGCGGCATGCAGCACGACGAAGAAGATCTTGACGTGCCCGGCGCCGTCCACCCGGGCGGCCTCGACGATCGACGCCGGGAACCTCCTTCATGAAGTTGTGCAGCAGGAAGATCGCCAGCGGCAGACCGAAGATCGTGTGCGAGATCCACACCGGCCAGAACGAGTTCTGCAGCCCGAAGTTGACGAAGATCGTCTGCAGCGGGATCAGCGTGACCTGGATGGGCACGATCTGCAGCGCGAAGACCGCGACGAACAGGAAGTTGCGGCCCGTGAAGTCGATCCAGGCGAAGCAGTAGGCCGCCAGCAGCGCCAGGCTGATCGGGATGATCACCGCCGGGAAGACGATGACGAACGAGTTCAGGAAGAACGCGCCGAGACCGCCGCGCCGAGTTCGACCAGGCATTGCTGTAGTTCTCGAACGTGATCCCCGGGTTGGCGAAGAACGTCCACCAACCGCGACGTCTCGATGTCGGCCGGCGGCCGGAACGAGGTGACGAACAGGCCGAAGGTCGGAATGGTCCACAGAATTGCCAGGATGATGGCGATGCCGGACGCCCACGGCGAGGACAGCTTGGTCTTGGCGTCCTGCAGCCGCAGTCTGCTTCTTCAGCTGCCGCGAGGAGCAGCTGCTTCCTCGGGCGTGCGCATCCGTCGTGATCGGAAGCTCGACGGCCGAACCGGACATGCTCATCGCATTTCCTCCGAAAGCCGCATCTGCCGGACGTTGTAGACGATGACCGGAATGATGATGATGAACAGGATCACCGCGAGCGCGGCACCGATGCCGACGCCCTGCTCACCCTGCCGGAACGATCTGGGTGTAGAACTCGTTGGCCACGACCGAGGTGCCGAAGTTACCGCCGGTCATCGTGCGGACGATGTCGAACGCCTTCAGCGAGCCCATGGCGATCGTGGTGAGCACCACGACGACGGCCGGCCGGATGGTCGGCACCGTGACCTTGCGGAACAGCTTGAAGCCGGTCGCGCCGTCGATCTGCGCGGCCTCGACGATGTCGTCGGGCACCGACTTGATCGCCGCGGACAGCACCGTCATGGCGAAGCCGGCCTGGATCCAGATCATCACCGACGATCAGGAAGAACGTGTTCCACGGTTCGGTGATGATGAATTGGTAGGGATCGAGACCGAGCCACACCAGTATCTGGTTGACCAGGCCGATCTGATCTGACGCCCGCCTGGCGGTACTCGTACACGAACTTCCAGATGATGGAGGCGCCGACCATCGAGATCGCCATCGGCAGGAAGACCAGCGCCTTGGCCAGCTTCTCGCCGCGGGTCCGGTCGACCAGCACCGCGTAGATCAGGCCGAAGGCGGTGGCGACCACCGGCACCAGGATGACCCACCAGACGGTGTTGATCAGCACCTTCTGGAAGTTCGGGTCGGTGAAGACCTTGTCGTAGTTGGCCAGACTGAAGACCAGCTCGGTCGATTTCTGGCCGGTCTGTTGGATTGATGATCGGTTTACCGTCCGGACCGACCGCAGCCTGCGCTGACCTGGAACGACCGCAAGACGGTGCCCAGTGCCGGGTAGAACAGGCCGACGGCCATGCGCGATGCGTGACCGGGCCGAGGAATCCGACGACGACCAGCCAGTTCGGAACCTTGGGGCGGTCGATGAGCCACAGGATCAGCGACATGACGCCGACGAACAGCACGATCGCGACGACCATCACGATCAGCTTGTCGGTGACCGACTCGGGTTGAGAAACCAGTCCATCGACACTCCCTTCCTGAAAACCGTGGGCCTGCGACCGTGAGCGCGGTCCCCGCCCGGACGACTTCGGCTGCGGCGGGCCGCGACCCGCTCAGCGTGCCGACTGATCATGACGTCAGCTGGTCGGCCAGGCCGCGTCGATGTTGGCCAGGGTGGTTGCATCGTCCTGACCGGTGATCCACGCGGTGAACTGCTTCCATTCCGCATCCGAACCGACCGGTGCCGGCATCAGGTCGGAAGCGTCGAAGCGGAACGACGGTCTCCGGATCCTGCAGGACGCCAGCGCGCAGTCTTCTGGACCTCGGCTCTGGATCGACGCCTGCCTCAAGCCCGATGTTCGCCGAGATCCAGGAGCCCTGCTTCGCCCGCGTCGTTCGCGTAGTCCGGGGTGGTCAAGTAGTACTGGAACGCCTTGACCTCGGGACGGTCGGTGAACGCCGCGTAGAAGGTCTCGCCGCCGACCAGGACCGGCTTGCCGAACTGGTCGTTGATCGGCGGGAAGTAGAACGCGTTGACGTCGCCGTCCGGACCGACGGTCGTGCCGGCCGGCCAGTTCGAGTCGTAGAAGGTCGCCTGCCGATGGAAGGTGCATTCGCCCTTCAGGATGGGCAACGCCGACCGTCCTGGAACGTGGTGGAGGCGATGGTCGCACGTCACCGAAGCCGCCGTTGACGTAGGTCGGGTTCTTGATGACCTCGCCGACCTCGGCCAGCGCATCGGCGATCGGCGGATCGGTGAACTTGACGTCGTGGCTGACCCACTGGTCGTAGACGTCCGGACCAGCAGTCCGCAGGACGTAGTCCTCCAGCCAGTCGGTCAGCGGCCAACCGGTGGCCTCACCCGAGCCGATGCCGATGCACCACGGCTTCTCGCCGGTGGCGGCGATCTTGTCGGACAGCGCCATCAGCTCGTCCCAGGTCGTCGGGACGGTGTAGCCCTTGGCCTTGAAGGTCCTTCGGCGAGTACCAGACCAACGACTTGAAGTTGGCGTTGTTCGGAACGCCGAAGTAGATGTCGTTGACGGTGCCGTAGTCCTTGACAGTCCGGGTTGTAGTACTTGTCGACGTTCGCGCTCGGTGACGTCGCGGACCTTCAGCACCGCACCGCTGGACTCGACGATCTGGGTGAGCAGGCCGGGCTGCGGGAAGATCGCGACGTCCGGCGGGTTGCCGCTGGAGACCCGGACGCCGATCTGCGCCTCGAATCTCCTTGGAGCCCTCCTAGGTCACCGTGGCACCGGTGCACTCGGTGAACGGCTTGTAGCGAGTTCTCGTACAGCGTCGCCTCGGTGCCGACGATGGTCGTGTAGACGTTCACGCTGGTGCCCTCGGTGCCGGGCCGTTGTCCTTGATCGTCTGGCACCAGTCATCGTCGGCCGCGGCACCGGGCGCGGCGGCGCTGCCGGACGCGCCGCTGGCGGCGCTACTTGCGGCGCTGCTGGCGGCGCTACTGGCGGCAGTCGTTGTGCCGCTGCTGCGTCGAACTGCTGCTACACGCCGACAGCACCAGTGCGAAGGCGCTGATGCCGGCGATGGTCGCCGTGAACTTCTTCGTCGGTCTGTAAGTCACGCGGGCCGACCTCCGTTTCTGGGGTGAAGGAGAGTGTGAGGGCGCTCACACACCAAGGGAATGGAAGCGTTTTCAGCAGGATTTTTGCAAGTCCAGCACAGACATTGCTCGTAACGATTGAGTAACCCGTTCGCCTCCGCAGCCGGAGCGACGGCCGTCACCGACCGGACTGGGCCGAACGGGCGGCGCACCACCCGAAACCGGGTTCAGCGAGCGTCGCCGACCGGGTCGCAGCGGCGACCGGCAGTCCGGCAGAACCCGGTCCGTGCCAGGATCGTGGGCAAGACACGAAAGCGACAGCACACCAGACGTGACGGGCCGACGAGAAGAGCGGGCGCAATCCGATGACCGACCAGGTCGAGCCGGAATCCGAGGTCGAACGCACCCTCGGCACGCTGGCCAGTCTCAATCCAGCCTATGCGCTGGACCATACCGAGGCACCGGCCGCGCCGATCACCATCGACGACATCTATCGCACCCATCGCATGCAGATGGTGCGGTTGGCAATCCTGCTGGTGGACGACATGGCCAGCGCTGAGGACGTTGTCCAGGAGGCGTTTGCCGGGCTCTACCGGAACTGGGGTGGGCTGCGGGACCGGAACGCCGCGATCGGGTATCTGCGCACCGCCGTCGTCAACGGCTCGCGATCGATGCTGCGCCGCCGCCGGACGGCGCGCGCCTACGTGCCGCCGGACCCAGGGACGGCACGGTCGGCCGAGTCGTTGGCGATGCTCTCCACCGAGCACCAGGCGGTGGTCACCGCCCTGGGCGACCTGGCACCCCGACAGCGAGAAGTGTTGGTGCTCCGGTATTACGGCGGCCTTTCCGAGGCCGAGATCGCCGAGGCGACAGGGCTGTCCAAGGGCACCGTCAAATCGACCGCCAGCCGGGCGGTGGCGAAACTCGGAGACATCATGCGTGAGTCGCACTCATGAGCCAGCCCCCGCCCAGCCAGCCCCCTTCCGGACAATCCCCCGCAGACGGCGGTGCGGCGGATTCCCGCGCCGAACAGGTTCTCTCGCAGGCCCTCCGCGTGATGGCGGGCGGTGGCAAGGCACCGGAGCATCCGTCCGGTTCCGGTGAACCAGCACCACGGCGGTTGACGACAGGCCAATTGATCCTGCTGGCCGCCATTGTCGGTCTGCTGATCGGTATCTGCGCCGGATTCCTCTCGCTGTCGCTCTGATCGGTACTCGAGCGACTGCCGGCATCGCGTACTTTCGCCCGCGGCGCCGACCGGATCGAGGTCTACCGTTGATCCAATGGTGGGCGGCTCAGCGGGGCAGAATCGTCGATTGGCCGGGGTCATCACGCTGATCCTTGCCCTCGTCGTGATTGCCGTACTCCCCTTCATCGGCGGCCGCCGGGTGGCCGGTGCGCCGACTGCGCTGTCGTTCCCACCACCACCGCAGCCTGGGTCCTGCGCCCTGCCGCCGTTCCCGGTGAACACCTGGAATGGCGGGCCACCCATCGAGATCCCCATCACCGAATGGCATTTCGGCCAATGCGCCGGCCCGATCGTGGGTGAGGTCGTCGCACTGCTGGACGGCGATGCACCCTCGACGACGCCCGTGACGAACAGGCCCTGCTTCGGCGCGGCGGCCGGTTTTGCCGGGTTGAACGTTTCCGCAGAGACCATCAGCCTCCCGGGCGGGCCGGCGGCCGACCCGGTGGAGTGGACACCGACGGTCGGGACCAACACCTACCTCGTCGTTCCCGGCGATGTGGAGCGTGCTGCCGGGCACGACTGGACTGCCTGCTTGTCCACACCGACCGGCAATCAGCCGTACCGGGGCACACTGCGGGCCGCATATGCCAGCGGCACATTGCCCGACCAGTTCGGATTGTGTTGGGCGGGAATCGATATGGATCTCATGCCGGCTCTGCTGCGGTGCGACGAGCCGCATGCTGCCGAACTGCTGGCCACCGGCTGGATCCCGGACCGATCAGTCGTCCCGCCGTCCGAGATCGAGGCATCCTGCGTGGATCTGGCGGGTCGGGTGATGCGCACCGACGACCCGACACGGGGCGGGGCAATCACCATCGTGCTGGACCAGGTGACGTTCGACGGCGCCTACAGCCCGGCAGATCCACTGTCGGTCAACTGCCTGGCCACCGCCAGCCGTGCGGGTGAATTGACCCGCACGGTGATCGGGCTGGCGGACGGCCCGGTGCCGCTGTCCGGCTGATCACCTGACCCGGCGCCTGCCCGCGTCTCCCACCCACGCGGGCAGGCGACGGGGCTGGAGGCCGGACCGGGACCGGATCCGTCGTGCCGACGCCAGTCTGCACAGCGCACCCTCCCGGCCGGGCCTGCAGCGTCGTCATGGTCTTATGCTCCATCGGACATCGGCTAGTGGCGGATCCGCCACCGGCATGCGTCGGGGGATTTGCCGGCACCAACCCCGGGGGAGCTAGCACATGCGTTGCGACGAGATGGTCCGGCTCGGCGTGGCCTGCGCAGAACTGGCTGTGCGCGGGGACGACTACCGACAACCGCTGGCAGACGGAATGCTGCGGGTGCTGGACGTCGATGCCGGTATCGGGGTGGTCCAGTTGGATCGATGGACGACGAGGTCACCGCCGACTCGCTGGTGACCGTCGCCGGGACGCCCCCGCTGACCACCGAGGCCGCCAACGATGTCAAGGCGGTCGTCCCCCACCATCCGCTGCTCTCGCGACCTGACTTCCCGGTCAGCAGGGCCTCTCGGATGAGCGACCTGACCTGCCTGCCGGCCTTTTGGGATCAGCCCGTTTGGCAGTTCGTGCACGGCATCAACGAGGGCCGCTACCCCGCGATGGTGAGCCTGGGCTGGCACCCCGATCGGATTGTCTTCGTCGGTGCGCAACGCAGGCGAACGGACTTCGACGATGACGACATGGAGGCCCTCGACGCCATCCGCGAGCCCCTGACCAGCGCATTGGCCTTCCGCGCCAAACTGGATCGCGCGACTCGCGAACTCCGACACTTGCGGGTGGTCGACGATCCTCGGCAGGGTGCCGACGACGGGGTCGCCCCCATCGACACGGTGGCGGAACGGCTGGCCACCGTGCGCCTGTTGCCACCCTGCGGACGCGCTGCGGTGACGGCCGCCCCGTTGACCAGGCGGGAGAGCGAGGTGCTGGCCCTGGTGGCGACCGGTTGGACCAACCAACGGGTGGGCAGAGCACTGGGGATCACCGAGCGAACCGTGCGCAAGCACCTCGGGAACGTGTACGACAAACTGGGTGTCAGCGGCCGAACCTCGGCGGCCACCTGGTGGGTCAGCCGGCAGTGAACATCGACCCTGGATTGAACAGGCCGGCCGGATCCAGCGCGGCCTTGATCGCCCGGTGGACCCGCATCCCGATCGGCCCGACCTCGCCGGCCAGGAAGCCCTGCTTCACCCGGCCGATGCCGTGCTCGCCGGTCACCGTCCCACCCAGCGCCCGCCCGGCGTCCAGGATGCGGCCGAAGGCGACCTCGGCGGCGGCGCACTGCGCTGGGTCGGTCTTGTCGAAAACGATGGTGGGGTGCATGTTTCCGTCGCCGGCGTGGCCGACGACGCCGATCGTCAGCCCGACCTCCTTCGAGACCCGCTCGCAGGCAGCGATCAGCGCGGCCATTTCGGTGCGCGGCACGCTGACGTCATCGGTCAGCCAGGTGCCGAGGACCTCCAGCGAGGTCAGCACCACCCGCCGGGCCTGCAGCAGCATCCGACCCTCTTCGAGATCGTCGGTGACGTAGCTGAAGACCGCGCCGGCCTCGACACACACCCGTTCCAGCAGATCCATCTCGCGCCTGCCGACGAGCGCCGCCGGCGTCGGACTGCCCGATCAGGATCGCCGCGGGCGTCTCGGTGTCGCCCAGGATTTTCGACCTGGTGTACGACTCGACCGCCCGGATGCAGGTGTTGTCCATGATCTCCAGCAGGGACGGCACCAGCCCGGCCCGGATCGCCGCCGAGACGGCGGCACCGGCGTCCTCGGTGCTGGCGAAGGCGGCGACCATCGTGCACGGCGCAGCCGGTTTCGGCCGCAGCGCCAACGTCGCCTCGGTGATGATCCCGAGGGTGCCCTCCGATCCGACGATCAGCTTCGTCAGGTCGTAGCCGGCCACTCCCTTCACGGTGCGCCGGCCGGTGCGCAGCACGTCGCCCGAGGCCAGCACGACCTCGAGGCCGAGCACCGCGTCGGTGGTGACGCCGTACTTCACACAGCACAGGCCGCCGGCGTTGGTGGACAGGTTCCCGCCGATCGTGCACCAGTCGTAGGACGACGGGTCCGGTGCGTAGAACAGCCCGCGGGATTCGACCTCCGTGCGGAACGCCAGGTTGACAACGCCCGGCTGCACGACGGCGAGCCGGTTGCCCTCGTCGATCTCCAGGATCCGGTTCATCCTGGTCAGCACCACGGTGACGGCGCCGTCGACGGCATTGGCGGCACCGGTCAGCCCGGACCCGGCGCCCCGCGGGACGATCGGCACACCGGCCGCCGCGCACGCCCGCACGACCGCGGCGACCTGGTCGGTGCTGGTCGGGAACACCACGGCCAGGGGGCTGCCGGACGGCGCCAGCGGCATCATGTCCCGGCTGTAGGTCGCGGTGATATCGGTGTCGATGACGACGTTGGACTCGCCGACCGCGGCCCGCAGGGCCGTGATCAGCTCCCCGGTCGCACGTCGTTCTGGATCATCGTCGACCGCTGGCGGGGCGGACGAAGCGGCACGGGACGGCGTCGTTGCCTGCATGACAACACGGTAGCTCCCGCGCTCGGAACCGTGCCCGGTCGAGGTTGCGTCCCCGTGCGGACCGTCTCATCGGCGATCAATCACACCGGAACGCGACCGACGACCAGTTACCGTTGACGATGTGACTACTAACCTCGCACTACTGCCCGGTTGGCTGAGCCCGGAAACCCTGATCACCAACATGGGATCGTGGGCGGTGCTCGGCGTCATGCTGATCATCTTCGCCGAATGCGGCATCCTGCTCGGCTTCTTCCTGCCCGGCGACACCCTGCTGTTCGTGTCCGGGCTGTTCATCGCGACCGGCGCCATCGAGATGAACCTCTGGCTGTTCATCGCCCTGGTGTCGCTGGCCGCCTTCGTCGGCAACATGGTCGGCTTCGCGATCGGCTGGAAGGTCGGTCCGCCGGTGTTCAACCGGCCGAATGCCAAGTTGCTCAAGCACGAATACATCGTGAAGTCCGAGGACTTCTTCGCGAAGTACGGGAAACCCACCATCGTGCTGGCGCGGTTCGTGCCGATCGTCCGCACCGTGGCCACCGTGATGGCCGGCGCGTCCAGGATGAACCCGAGGATCTACACGCATCTACTCGGCAATCGGCGGCGTGCTGTGGGTCGGGATCGTCACCATCGCCGGTTACTACCTGGGTCAGATCGACTTCATCGCCGAGAACGTCGACCTCATCGTGGTCGCCGCGGTCGTCGTCGTTGTGCTGTTCAGCGTCATCCCCGCGACCGCGCACTGGATCCACCGTCGCCGGCAGGCGCGGATCGGCAAGCCGGCCGCCGAGTAGCCCTCGCACCTCACTGCGGTCTCGGGTGGTCTTCGCACCTTTAAGGTGCGAGCGATCAGGCCGGGTCGCACCAGGACTCCGGGAGCGACACCTCGATTCCGACGAACGTCGTCGAGGTCGCGCAGGTCTCGTCCTTGACGCTGTTCGCGAAGTCGATGACCTGCTGCCGCTGCTGCCAGCCGATGAAGATCAGCACAGCGGCCAGCACCAGGGCGATGATCTTGCCGACGACCTTCTTGATGACGATCGCGGCCACCACACCAACGACGCCGATGGCCAGCAGCACCCAGGGCGCGGTGCTCTGGATGGTGTTCAGGTCGACGGTCACTCGGCTGAATCTATACGGCGACAACGTCCCGCCAATGCACCGAGCCCGGCCCGCAACTGCGGACCGGGCTCGGAAGACGGGTCGTTCTGTTACGCGGCGGAACGCGTTGGTGCGCCCTCCAGCAGTGGCGAATCGCCGGTGGACGGCCGCTGCACATCGGGCCGGACGGCGGTGTAACTGCTGCTCAGCAGCGGCGAGGAGATGATCATGTCCGCGGTCGCGACGTTGTTCGCCACCGGGATGTTCCACAGCGCCGCCAACCGCAGCAACGCCTTGACGTCCGGATCGTGCGGCTGCGGCTCCAGCGGATCCCAGAAGAAGATCAGCATGTCGATCTCCCCCTCCGCGATCTTGGCGCCGATCTGCTGGTCCCCGCCGAGCGGGCCGGACAGGAAGCGGTGCACCTTCAGGCCCAGCTCGTATTCGAGCAGGGTGCCGGTGGTTCCGGTGGCGTACAGCTCGTGCTCGCGCAGCGTGCCGACGTTGTACTCGGCCCAGGCGAGCAGATCGACCTTCTTGTTGTCGTGCGCCACCATGGCGATCCGCCGGGTGGTGGGTGTCAGGTTCGATTGCGGTGCCGGTCATATTCGTGCTGGTCAGTTCGGTGTTGGTCATATTCGGTGCTGGTCATATTGGTGTTGGTCATATTCGGTGTTGGTCATATTGCGTGCTGTCATGCGGTGGCTCCTTGGGTGTCGCAGTTCCACCGGAGTAGGCAGCTCGTCCGTTGGGTGCTTCATCCGTTAGACGTCCCGGGGTTGTTGCGGTTCGGTGACCCCGGAGTTCTCACAGGCGGTGCTCAGGTCGGCATGTTGGCGAATCCAGGCGTGCATGGCGATCCCGGCCGCCACACCGGCGTTGATCGACCTGGTTGAGCCGAACTGGGCGATGGACACCGTCATCGCGGCCTGCGCCCTGGCCTCCTCGGTGAGCCCGGAGGATTCCTGGCCGAACAGCAGCAGGCAGTCCCGCGGCAATTCGGTCGTTTCGATCGGCACGGCACCGGGCAGGTTGTCGACGGCCACCACCGTCAGCCGGCGCCCGCGGCGAAGTCCATCACCGAGGCCACATCGGGATGGTGCTCGATGTGCTGGTAGCGGTCGGTGACCATCGCGCCCCGCCGGTTCCACCGCTTCCGGCCGACGATGTGCACGGCGGCCACCGCGAAGGCATTCGCGGTCCGCACCACGGTGCCGATGTTCATGTCGTGGCCGAAGTTCTCGATCGCCACGTGCAGCGGATGGCGTCGGGTGTCGAGGTCGGCGACGATCGCCTCCCGCCGCCAGTAGCGGTAGCGGTCGATGACATTGCGGGTATCTCCGCTGGTCAGCAGGTCCGGGTCGAACCGCGGATCGTCCGGCCAGGGCAGCGGGTGCGGCCCGACGCCGACCGGCGGACGGTCCGGCCGTCGGCCACTCCGTCGGTCCGGCAGCGTTGTCCTGCTCGATCGCGGTCAGATCAGCGGTCGCGGTCAGCTCAGCCGGCTCTGTCACATCGGCGGCAGGCCGAGGTCGTCCAACCCGAGCAGGTACCGGTAGGTCAGACCGGCCTCGGCGATCACCCGGTCCGCTCCGGTCCCCCGGTCGACGATGGTGGCGACCCCGACGACGTCGGCGCCGACCTCCCGCAGCGCCTCGACCGCCTTGAGCGGTGACGCACCGGTCGTCGTGGTGTCCTCGACGACCAGCACCCGGCGGCCCTGCACGTCGGGTCCCTCGATCCGTCGCTGCATGCCGTGGGCCTTGGCTTCCTTGCGCACCACGAAGGCGTTCAGCGGCTGCCCGGGCGCATGCATCATCGCCGTCGCGACCGGGTCGGCGCCGAGGGTGAGCCCGCCGACCGCGTCGAAGTCCCAGTCGGCGGTGAGTTGCCGCAACAGAATTCCGATCAACGGACCGGCCTCGTGGTGCAGCGTCGCCCGACGCAGGTCGACGTAGTAGTCGGCCTCCCGGCCGGAGGACAGGATCACCTTTCCGTGCACGACGGCCAGTTGGTTGACCAGCTCCGCGAGCCGGGCCTTGGCAGCACCGTCCGGCGCGGGATCGTCGTCAGGATCGACTGGTGAACTGAGATCGGCAGCGGCGCTGAAACCGGCCGCTGGGAGGGTGCCTGCGAAGCTTTGGTCGTCACTCACACCGATCAGCGTGTCACACCGGGCGCGGGCCGTCGGCGCGCGACATTTCACGCCGAGAGTGCGTTTGGGTCCGCGAACGCCGGGTACCGACATGTCAGACACACGCGGTCCTCGCGGGTTGTCTGGAAGACATCGACGGAGGGACAACGACATGACCATGGGCGACAAGATCAAGCACGCCGGCGAAGAAGCTGTCGGCAAGGTCAAGGAGACCACCGGCAAGGTCACCGGCAACGAAGAACTCGAGGCACGTGGCCAGGCCGAGCAGGCCAAGGCCGACGTCAAGCAGGCCGGAGACAAGGCTCAGGACGCCGCCAAGGACGTCTTCGGCAGCTGATCCCACGCAGTCAGCCGTCGCCGACGCTCAGGGCGCGTTCGTTTCGCCCGGGCATCTACGGCGGCTTTTTGCTGTCTCAGGGTTTTCCCGGCACAGCCTGGTTTGACGTTTGGATCGTCGCGGCCCCGCGCCGGACCAATGCTCGCGGCGCGAGCTTCGTCACCAGGTACATCGTCTTGTACAGCGCTGACGGAATGGACAACGGACGGTTCGCCCGCAGGTCAGCCATGGACGCAGCGACCAGTTTGTCGACATCGACATAGGCCCAGCCGGGCACCCGCGACATGTCGATCTTCGCCCGCTGGTGGAACTCGGTGCGGACGAATCCGGGGCACAGCGCCTGCACCCGCACCCCGGTCCCGCGCAGCGCCATGGACAGGCCCTCGCTGAACGACACCACGAACGCCTTCGACGCACCGTAGGTCGACCCTCTGCCGGGGACCAGCCCGGCCGTCGACGCCACGTTGATCACGCCGCCGTGTCCCCTGGCCACCATCCCCGGCAGCACCGCGTGGGTGAGCAGCATGACCGACACCGCGTTCAGCTCGACCTGACGGATCAGGTCGGCCTCGGTCGCCTGCAGGAAGTCCATCGGCAGCGTGCCGCCCGCGTTGTTCACGAGCAGGTCGATCGGATCCTGCACCGACCGCAAGCGCTCGTCGACGAGTGCCCGTGGCCTGCGCGTCCGTCAGGTCGGCGACGATCGGCTCGCACCTCGGGGGCGCCGGCGGACAGCAGGGACGACCGCGCGTCCGCGAGTCGTTCGGCGTCCCGGGCCACGATCACCAGCCGATACCCCTGGCCGGCCAGGTGGCGGGCAAACGCCGCGCCGATTCCAGAAGTCGCACCGGTGACGAGGGCGGTAGGCATGCCGAGACCGTAGTCGAGCGCTCTGCCTCCCCGCGTCGCACGATCGCGCCGACGCGGGCCTGGAACACGGCCGTGACCAAGCGGTGCTTTGTGCGTACTACCGTCCGGACGATGCGTCGGCCAGATCTCGTCGAGCACGATGACCCGGTACCGACGGCGACTGCGACCGCGGTCGCCGACGGAAGGAGAAACCATGCCCGCCGTAGATGACCTCACCGAACTGGTGGAGAACGCCGCCGCCGCCGAACGGATCGTCCTGTCGTCGAAGTGGAAGGACCGGCCGGACGTCGACAAGATGGTCCGCCGGGTCCGGAAGAACGCCGACGAGCAGCGCGCCGACCTGGACGAGTTCACCGACTCCGCAGAGCTGTCCTCCCGCTGGGTGTCGCTGCGGCAGGACTACCTCGACCTCGGTGCGCAGGAGTCGCTGCCGGAGCCGGAGCTGACCCCCGAGCAGGAAGCGGCCGACGAGCAGACTGGCCGCCGAGCAGGGCAAGGCGGTGCGCACGGCTGAGCCACGCCGCCGCCGCGCAGGCCGAACGGGACGCCAAGGCCGCCGTCAATTTCGCCCGGATCGCGCTGACCGACGCCGCGCTCGCGGTGCTGCAGGCCAGGCTGGCCCGGATCGACGCCGGCGAGGACGACCCGGACGCGGCGACCGTCGACGGTCACGTCCCGCTGCACGGCAAGAACCCGGTCAGCCGGCACGGTCCGGCGCTGGCGCACGGGCTGACCGGCGAGATCAAGTACGTCCTGGCCCGCAAACCGCGGAACACCATGAAGAGCCTGGCGATCGCGCTGGCCATGGGCCTGCTGTACCTGGGGTTCATCCGGATCTTCGAGTGGGACACCGACCAGAAGTGGCTGCCCTACCTGGGCCTGTGGGCGATCGGCGTCGTGATGGGCGGCAGCGTCTGCGTCAACGCGATGAGCTTCGACGCCATGCGGGTCCGGGCCGCCCTGGACAGCGGCGAGCGGCTCTGGCACCTGCTGGTGATCAAGAACCTGGCGCTGCTGTGCATCGTGGCGCCGATCGGGTTCATCCTGTGCGCCCTGCTGGCCTGGCGGGCCGGCGACATCTACGCGTTCTACAAGGGCTGCGCGCTGATGGTCTGCATGATCCTGCTGTGGCTCGGCGTCGGCAACGTCCTGTCGATCGTGCTGCCGTCCCGCGACGAGCCGATCAAGCAACGACGGCAATCCGGCAGCCTGAAGCAGTTCATCATCGCGTTCGTGGTCGCCTACTTCATCGGCTACCTGGTCAACGCGATGCTGGTCTGGCGGGTGTTCGCCGCGCAGGAACTGACCCAGCGACTCGGCAACGCCCTGCTGCCGGCGATCATCATCATCGTCTCCAGCGCCTTCATGTGGATCCTGCTGACCATCGTCGCGGTGGCGCTGCTCGCAGAACCCGAAGGTGCGCCGGGTCATGCAGAAGGAGATCACCGACTACAAGGCCAACGCCGAAATGAAGGCCTTCGCGGCCGAAGCCGAGCAGGAAGCCGCAGCCAAGGCCGCTGACGGCAAGCAACCGGCGGCGGCGGGCGCGGCCTGAGTCCGACCGGCCCCGGGTGCGTGCAACTGATACAACCCTTCCATGACAATTCACCGCGGTCATCTGTTCCACCTCACCGGTCGCCCGACGGTCAGCGACAGCCAGGGTGCGCTGGAATCGGTTCCCGACGGCGCGCTGGCCGTCGATGCCGACGGCCGGATCGTGTACTCGGGTCCGTACTCCGAGCTGCCGGCGGAACTGGCCGGCTCGGACGTCGTCGACCATCGCCCGGGTTACCTGCTGCCCGGTTTCATCGACACCCACGTGCACTTCCCGCAGACCTACAGCGGCGACTCCTACGGCGGTGGACAGCTGCTGGAGTGGCTCAACTCGTGCATCTTCCCGTCCGAGTCCCGGTTCGCCGATCCGGAATTCGCCGCGGGCGGCCGCCGTCGACTTCTGCGACCGGCGGATCGCCGCCGGGACCACCGCCGCCGTCGTCTTCGGCTCGGCCTTCCCGCACGCGCAGGATGCCCTGTTCGCCGAGACACAACGCCGCGGGCTGCGGATCGTCAGCGGCCGTGGCATTCAGACCGGCGGACCGGAGTCCGCGGCAGCCCTGATCACCAGCGAGGAAGACGCCATCCGGCTGACCCGCGAAGAGATCGAGAAGTGGCACGCGGCCGATACCGGTGACCCGGCAACGGCTTTGCTGCATGTCGCCGTCGTGCCGCGATTCTCGCTGTCGGTGACCCCGGAGACGCTGCGCGAACTGGGCGAGCTCTACGACTCCGTCCGCGATCGCGGGGTGCTACTTCCACACCCACCTGAACGAGAACAACCGGCCGGGCACCGGCGAGATCGACACCACGAAGGCCGTGTACCAGGTCGATTCGTACCTGGACACCTACGACGGGAAGTTCCTGCCGGGCTCCGCGGTCGGCGGCAAGAGCCTTGCTGGGGCGGCGCAGCATCCTGGCGCACGCAGTGCACTGCACCGACGCGGAGCTGGCCAGGATGGCCGAGACCGGGACCTCGATCTCGCACTGCCCGACGTCCCAGCAATTCCTCGGTTCCGGCACCATGCCGTGGAAGCGGACCGTCGAGTCGGGCGTCACCATCTCGATCGGCAGCGACTTCGGCGGCGGCGACGAATGGCTGATCCCACAGGTTCTCGGGGACAGCTTCAAGGTGCACATCTCCGAACCGGGCGATGCCGGGGTGTCCCTGCACCCGGCGGAACTGCTGTTCATGGGCACGGTCGGCGGGGCCCGCGCGCTGGACATGGAGGACCGGATCGGCAATTTCGACGCCGGCCGGGAAGCGGATTTCATCGTGGTCGATCCGGCCGGCTGGCCGCCGCTGGCCGCGGCTCTCCAGAAGGGCACCCGGTCTGCTGACCCCGAACTGGCCCGGGATCAGACGCTGTTCGCATTGTTGATGAGCATGCGCGAGCCGGCCATTTCGCAGGTCTACGTCCAGGGCCGGCGGATCGACGCGGACTGACCGGCGCGAGCTGACTTGGGCCGCCGAGCTGGCAGGTTGGCGGTGCCGGCGACGATGCACTGGCGGGATGCACGTGGACGGCCGGGCAACCGCAATCTCGATCTTTCACCGCACGGACGACCCGGCGGGGTTCGCGGACTGGGCGTACGGGGTCAACGCCGCGGCGAACGGCTGCCGGGCCATGTCGAGAGCCGGATCAGTGTGCTCGGGGCCACGGAGTTCGACTGGGCGATCGCCGACCACCTTCGATCGCGAGCGAGAGCTGCACGACTGGTTGGACAGCACGGCGAGATCAGCGACGCTTGATCGACGGTGCCGATCGCGGCTTCCAGCGCAAGTGCGCCGACCTGATCGTTCACGGTGCGGCCGCCCCGCCGACCGGGACCAGCGTCTTCAGGCACACGGTGGGACCGGGACAGGAAGACATCCTTCGTCGCCACCCAGGTCAAACTGGTCGCGCTCAGTGCCGCCTTCTCCGGTTTCGAGGGCGCGGCACTGCTCCGCCCCGATAGCGAGTCGGCGGAGTGGTTGTCGGTTCTGCGGTTCCGCACCGACGACCAACTGGCGGCCTGGATGAGCTCAGCCGCGCGCCGGGCGGCGCTGCCCGAGCTCCGCTCGCAGCTCACCCAGGATTTCTCCGTCCTCGCGCACAGCACGCCGTTCGGCTCGATCCTGCGGGTGCAGGACGGTGTCACCCGGGTGACGCCCGAGTGGAAGACGGCGATGCTGGTGCTGCTGGTGCTGTATCCGACGGTGATGACGCTCTCCCGGTTCCTCGGGCCGGTGCTGGACAATCTCGGCGCCGAGCCGTGGTTGTCGATGTGGCTCAGCCAGATCGTCAGCGTCGGGTTGATGACCTGGTTCCTGATGCCGGCCGTCACCGGCTGGTTCCGCCGCTGGCTCGATCCGGTCGACGGGGCCGGCGCGCGGGTGAGTGTGATCGGCGCCGGCGTCGTTGCCGCTGGGTACGCGGTGACGCTGACGATCTTCGCGTCGGTGACCTGGCTGCAGTTCTGGGACTATCTCGATTGACCACTCAACTCAAGGAGCCTCATTGATCCCGACCGGCCGCCAGATCCCCCTCCGGCACGGCGATTTCGTTGCCGTCATCACCGAAGTCGGTGCCGGACTGCGAGAATTGAGCTGGCGGGGTCGGCCATTGGTGATCGGGTTCGCCGAGGACGAGATCCCGGACGCCTTCCAGGGCGCGGTGCTGGCGCCGTGGCCGAACCGGATTGCCGACGGTCGGTATCGGTTCGACGGTCAACTGCACCAGCTGGATCTGTCCGAGCCGGCGCGGCTGAATGCGTTGCACGGGCTGGTCAACTGGGCAGCCTGGACCATCGATGGTGGCAGTGCCGCGGCCGATCTTGACGTGTCGCGAGCGCGGCTGACCCACCGGGTGTGGCCGACTCCCGGCTACCCGTTCCTGCTCGACCTGACCGTCGACTACCGGCTGTCCGATGACGGCCTGACCTTCGCCCTGACCGCCCGCAATTCCGGTGACGTGCCTGCGCCGTATGGCGGGTCCTTCCATCCGTACCTGGTTGCCGGAAGCGGGGACGCCGACTCCTGGACGGTGCAGTCACCGGCCGGCAGCTACCTCACCGTTGATCCGAACCGGCTGCTGCCTCGCGGCATTGCCCCGTTGGCCGAGTTCGATTTCCGCGACCCGACGCCGCTGACCGGGCTGGAGATCGACCACGCCTTCACCGATATCGGCTTCGACGACGCCGGCCGGGCCCGGTTGTCGCTCATCGACGACGCCGGCGACGGGGTCACGATGACCTGGGACCGCCGGTGCCCCTGGCTGCAGCTCTGCATCCCGGGGAAGCCCCCCGCCGACCTGTATCGCCGTGCCGACCTGTACCGCAAGGCGCTGGCGGTCGAACCGATGACCTGTCCGCCGGACGCCTTCAATTCCGAGGTCGACCTGATCGTCCTGGCGCCGGGAGAATCGCACTCGTTCGAGCTGACGATCGGCGCGATCGGGTAGCACTGTCAGCCCATAGTTCCGTCAGCCCATTGTCTTCGAGCCGTCGATGGTCTCCCGGATGACGTCGGCATGCCCGGCGTGCTGGGACGTCTCGGCCAGCACGTGCAACAGCACCCGACGCGCCGACCAGCTCGCGCCGGGCTCGAACCAGGGCGCCTCCGGCAGCGGGAACGAATGATCGAGATCGGGCAGCGTTGCGATCTTCTCGTCCGTGCGCTGCGCGACCCGGTCGTAGTCGCCAGCAGCCCGGCCAGCGTCTCTGTCGGTGTCATGTCGAAGCGGGAGAGCCAGGCGTCCGCGTTCCAGTCCCCGTTGGACATCGCCTCGGCGCCGCCGACAGCGAAGTTCACCCACATTTCCTCTGTCTCGGCCACGTGCTTGATCAGCCCACCGAGACACAGGGCGCTGGCGGTCGGCCGGAGCCTGGCCTGCTCGTCGGTGAGATCGCGGACCGTGTAGCGCAGGAAGTACCGATGCCGACGAATCGACTCCAGCAGGTCGGCCCGCTCACCGGTGAGCGCAGCTGCCGCAGTGCCGGTGCTGGTGCTGGTGCTGGTCGTGCTGGGCTCCGTCATGGTGATCCACTTTCTGCTGATTCCTGTCCTGGTACCGCCAACCATAGGACTGGTAGCGGCCAACTTTTGTCCTCTTCTCGACCTGCCGACGTTGTCATCGCTGGGCGAATCGTCCGCCGGGTCCGCCCGGTTGGCCACCCGGGCCGGTGACCGGCCAGGCTGTTGGCATGCCCGATCTCACGTTCCGGCCGCTGGGGGCGTCTACCTGACGTGACCAAGGCTCCCTTTGAACAGATCGTCGCGCAGCACGGCGCGACGGTGCTGCGCGTCTGCCGGGCCGTGCTCGGACCGCACGAGGCGCAGGACGCCTGGTCGGAGACGTTCCTTTCGGCTCTGCGTGTATACCCGGACCTGGCCGACGGGGCCAACGTCCAGGCGTGGTTGGTGACGATCGCGCATCGCAAGGCGATCGACATCACCAGGGCTCGGTCCCGGGACCCGATGCCCGTCGAGTCCACGCCCGAGCGGCCGTCGACCGCCGGAATCCCGGAGCCGGGTGCGGGTGACGTCTGGGCCGACGTCGCTGCGCTGCCCACCAAACAACGACAAGCCATCGCCTACCACTACCTCGCCGGACTGCCGCACCAGGAAGTCGCCGAGATCATCGGCGGCACAACGGATGCCGCCCGCCGGGCCGCCGCGGACGGCCTCAAGTCGTTGCGCCGCGGGTACCGACTCTCCGCTGCTCCGCGAAGTGCGAGCAACGGGCGTGTTGCTCGCCCGCCGGTGCTCGCTCATTCCCGAACCCCCGAACCCCCGAATGGACAAGGACGATGACCACACCAGAGACCGACACCGCCGCGCTGCTCGCCCGGCTGTACGACCCCGACCCCGCCGCCTTGTCCCGGCTTCGCGACACTCTGGTCGGTGACGCCGCCGCCGCCGGCCTGCTGGACGTCGCCTACCGCACCCTCGATACCCCGGTCGGCACGCTGCTGCTGGCCGCGACCGACCAGGGACTTGTCCGGGTGGCCTTCGACATCGAAGATCATGACCAGGTGCTGGTCTCGTTGGCGGAGAAGATCAGCCCGCGCATTCTGCTGTCGCCCGGCCGTCTGGACGCGACCGCGCGCCAATTGTCGGAGTACTTCGCCGGGGACAGAAGGACTTTCGAGCTACCGCTGGATTTCCGGCTGTCGTCCGGATTCCGCCGCAGTGTGCTGGCGCATCTGCCGGAGATTTCCTACGGACACACCGAGAGCTACGCCCAGGTCGCACTGGCCGCCGGTAGTCCGCGCGCGGTCCGGGCCGTCGGCAGCGCGTGCGCGACGAACCCGATCCCGGTCGTCGTGCCGTGCCATCGGGTGGTCCGATCGGACGGTTCGTTCGGTGGCTACCGCGGCGGCGCGGCCGCGAAGGAGTTGCTGCTGAACATGGAGGCCGCGGCCTGAGCCGGGTGGTTCTTGTGGTCGGGGACGCCGGCTGCGATCGGTCGTTAAGACCCGTCCGCCTGCAGGGACCACAGCGAGGCCGGATGGTTCGGATTGGCGGCGAGGATGAACCAGCTGGTGGCGGCCATTGCGGAAGCGGTCGTGAGCTCCCGATCCGGGTCCGGCGTGGTGGCCATCGGCATCGACCCGTCGGCCCGCTGCGCCGACGCCAGCCCCGACATCGTGGCCGCGTACCCGGCCGTGTCGCCGTGTCGGGCCCGCCCGAGGGCCACTCCGAACGAACCCTCGAACCACACCGAGCTCATCGGGTTCGGCACCGCGGGTTGTGGTGCGAAGGCCAGGAAGCCGGTGGCGCCCCGGTCCGACACAACGAATGCCGCTGTGCGGGACAGCGAGATCGCGGCCAGGTCGGGGCGGTCGGCCGCGTCGAGGAAGATCGAGCCCCAGGAATTCACGTCCAGCGGCTCGACGGTGTCCCGGCCTTCCGGCCGCATGCCTTGGGAGAAGCCGTTTTTCGTCGGATCCCAGAGCACGACGAGAATTGCCTGCCGGAGCGTGTCGGCAGCGGTCGCGCAGCGCGTGCAGTCGAGCACCGTTGCGGCGAGCGAGAGTGCTTGCCAGGCATCGAGATTGTGTTCGGTGGAAGCCCAGGGCAGCCGATCGTCCGGGTGTACCGCACCGCCGGAGATGGTGCCCCAACCGCCGGTCAGCAGACCGCTCATCGGGCCGCCGGTCAGTTGCTGACGGAGCAACCAGTCGACGCCCCGTTGTGCGGCGTCCCTGACGGCACCCGCGTCGGCGCCGGCCGGCGCGTGCCGTAGGTAACTGAGCAGCGCATAGTCCGCGACGGCGTTGTTACCGGTCAGGTAGATCGGGCTGCCGGCGGCCGGATTCGTCTGCGCTGCAACGGAGATGAATCCGCCGGCCTGGGCACCGTTGGTGGTCTGCAGTTGCAGCAGGCCGGACGCCAACGTTCCCGCGGTAGTGAAGTCGTTCATCACCAGGGCGCTCTGCAGGGCGAGCGCCTGGTCGTAGGTGTAGCTGATCTCGTTGTCGCCCTGTTCGGGCTGGAACGAGCGAACCAGACCGGTGGCCGGCGCGTGTTCGGCCAGCACGGCGTCCTGGCCGTTCGGGCTCGTCGCGACCAGTTGGAAGGTCTTCGTGCCGGGCGCCGTCTGCGGGAAGCTGAAGGTCCCGTTCGCGGCCGCGGGCTGGCTGTCGATCAGGTAGCGCCGGTCCGTGGTGGCGAAGGTTCTTATCTCCCAGCCGTTGTAGGTGCCAAGCGACGGCCAGGGCAGGCCGATGGGTGCGTAGCCGGCCTGTGCGTCGAGCACCCCGAATTGCCAGTTGCCGGCACCCGGCGCGGCAGTTGCGGACAGGTCGAGGTCGAAGGTCCCGTCGGGCCGGACCAGGGTCTGCAGCGGAACCTGCAGGCGCTGACCGTCGCGCTCCCGATAGACCTGAATGATCCACCGGTTCGGCTGGGCGGCCAGCGCGACCCGCCCAGTGACCGGGCCGCGGTAGTCGGGTGCGGACGCGGCGGCCGATGACGCGGCATCCAGGACCACTGCGGCCGACGTCACGGGCGGCGGTGTGACGCCAGCGATCGTGAAGGTCCCGGTGACCGGGCCGGTCCAGTCCGCCGGATACTGCTGCGCGGGGCTGATGGCTGAGTCGGAGGTGACCGGCGTCGACGTTCGCAGCATCGACCGCACCCAGGACCAGGCGTTTTCCACCGCACCGGGAGCCGGGGTCCATCCATCGGGCGATTGGACGCCGGTGACGGTGTCCGCCGTGGCAGGCCGCATGCTTCCGGCGGAAGCAGCGGCGTCCGGTGTGCTGCTTGCAGACGAGGAACCGGCCGATGCCATCGTCAGACCGTAGGCGACGACGAGAATGACGCCAGCCGTACGGCCGAGAACGCGAGCAACGGCACTGTTGCGTGTCACCTGTTGGACCTCCCCCAATAGCGCGTGGCGCGGTCCTCACAGGCGGACTTTCGCACTCTCGACGCTATGACATGACGACCAATCCCTGAAGAGAGCGGGCCACATCTTTGGTTGGGTCTCTCGGCCGATCCCATCACTGTCCGTTCCGAACGTCCCCGAACGGGTGGCGCTCAAGCCTCCCTCATTCCCCAGGGTCGGTTGAGGGCTGTGATCGGCCGGATGGCCGACAGGTCGAGTGAGCCAACGACCGGACATCGGCGCAAATGGATGACCGAACAATCGTCAGCATCATGGGTCCGTCGGCGCACCTTGTACCCACGTGTGAAGGTCCGCGGTCCCCACGTCGGTCAGTGCGCTGATCAGGGTCCTGACTCTTCCTTCACTTGAGCAGGTCGGTGACGCGGTGGGTGTTGTTGCGTCTGGGTTGTTGCTCCGGGTCCACCCACGGTGGGGGTATGAACTCGGGGATGCCGTCGGCTCCCCACTTGATCTTCCAATACCCCTTGTGGACCTCTGTGTGATGAAAACGGCAAAGCAGGCAACCATTCTCGTAACAGCTGATCCCACCATCGAGCCAGCTCAAGACGTGATGGGCGTCTGTCCAGGCCGGTGGCCGGTCACAGCCGGGGAAGCAGCACCCCCGATCGCGTTGGGTGATCGCCTTGCGGATCGGGGCGGTGAACAACCGCCGGGCCCGGCCGACGTCCAGGACCTCGGACTTCCCGCCCAGCACCATCGGGATGATCTCGGCGTCGCACGCGAGTAACCGCACCTCCCCGGCGGTGATGACGCCGCCGAGTTCGAGGTAGGCGGAGCCGATCCGGTTCCGCAGGTCCTGGAAGTCCATCGTCAGGGTGATGTGCGGTCGTTCCCCACCATGCGTCGGGTGCCTCCCCGACGTTCAAATACCTTGTCAGGACTTCCTTGAGTGCCTGTCCCCGCCGCACGGCCGGGGTCCTGCGGTCGGGGGTGCCGTCCTGATCGGGCTCAGTGTTGGTGAGTCCTTCGATGGCCTTGCCGAGCAGTTCCACACCGACGTCGTCCAACTGGCCCTTGAACCCGGTCATCCCGGTGTCCGGGTTCCGCACCCCGATGGTCAGTTCGACCCGGTCGGACGGTTCGGTGTCGGGTTTGCCGTCCAGGTCCAGGGCCTGCGACACGGATTTCGCGAACGCCGCGAACGGTTTCGGTTCGGTCACCGACCCGGCCTGCACGAGGACCTTCTTCGCCTCCGCCAGCATCCCGGGGTCAGCCTTCCCGGACGCACCCTTGATCGTGGCCACCACAATCCGGGTTTGGTCGACGCCGATGGCGCCGTCGGCCAGCGCGGCGGCGAGCTCCGGGAGGACCGGGTCCGCAACACTGCCGGAGGGTTGCAGTCGGGGCAGGACCATGGTCGCGGTGTTCACCCTGGCCCGGGCGTCCGGGGCGGAGATCGTCAACGTTTCCCGCAGCAGCGCGACGGTGGACGCGGACCCGAAGTTCGCCGCGATGTGCCGGGTGTCGATCTCCCCGGCCACCCGCACCTGCGCGGCGTACCCCAACCGGGCCAGCCCCTCGATCGACTGCGCCAATCCCAACAGATCGAGCTCGGGGATCTTCCAGAACTCCAGCTCCTGCAAGTCCCGCAGGGCGGCGCACGCGGTCGTGACTTCGGCCTGCGCCGAGTCCAGAACGGTGTCCATCCCCATACCAGAGAACCTACCCGAGACCACCGACAATGCCTTCTGACCAACGACTCTCGCCAGAAACCCGGCGCGGAGTGCGCAATTGACGGCGTGTCGCGCAGACATGCCGCAGGGCCAAAGCGGCTTTCATAAAGACGGCCAACAGGCCGTCCGCTATCTGAACTCCGCGTTGACTCCAAACTTCTCCGTCCGAAGGCGCGGCAATTGCCCTTCCCGCCGCTCGTCACAACCAGGTCCGCTCCTCAGGCGTGGTGACCGCCGCTGCCGGGCGCAGCTTCTTGCTGCACGGCACCGGCCCACTTCTGCGCCGGAGTCAGCCGACGGTGATCGCGTCCAGCAGCTTCCGCAGGAAGTCGGCGGCCACCACCGGCGGGTATTAATTGGCCCGGCCGATCGGTGGCTCCAAGGGACTCCACGACGGTCTCCGGGTTCGCCTCGTAGAAGAAGACCAGCGAAACCAGGTCCTCGTCGGGTGCCTCCGCCTGCGGCGGGAGTACCCGATGCCGGTTCGACTTCCACCGGTCCCCGCTCCAGCGGGCCAACAGATCGCCGGTGTTGATGGTGAAGGCGTCGGGATCGAAGGGCGCGTCCTCCCATTCGCCGGTCGGGCTCCACACCTGCAACCCGCCCTTCCCTGGCTCGCGATCGAGCACGGTGAAGGTGCCGAAATCGGTGTGCGGGCCGATCCGGAACTGCCCGTCCGCAGGCTGCGCCGGCCTCCGTCATGGGCGGATAACGGTTGATGTTCATCGTGTAGGTGGAATGCCCGGTGTGCCGGGTGAAGAAGTCTGGCGGCAGGTCGAGCGCCGCGGCTGCGATGACCAGCAGTTCATCCGCAAGCCGCGTCATCAGTTCCAGATATTCGGTGACCACCTCGCGGAGGCCGACAACCTCAGCGGGCCAGACGTTCTCCGGGAACCAGAATGTCGTCGATGTCGGCATCACCGGTCTTGGTGTCCGCGCCGACCGCGAACGTCTCCTTCATGTCCGGTGGTGTCGCGGTGCCCTCGGAGTACCCGTTGGCCTCCACTCCGGGCGGCAGCCAGCCGCGGCCACCGACCGTCACGGCATACCGGCGACTTGACCTCGACCGGCAACGCGAAAAATGCCCGCGCCGCCGCCCTGATCCGTTGCCGCAGTTCATGTGTGACGCCGTGCCCGGTCAGCAGGAAGAACCCGACCGACTGCAACGCGTCATCGAGCTCCCGCGGCAACGGCCGCCCGCCCCGCCGGCGTTCCGTCGATCCACGGGCCCAGGTCGATGGTCGGAACGCTGCCCACGAGCGCGCTACCGACCAGCTGACGACCGACCGGCCGCGGTCGCGGCCGGCAGGAACGTGATGGGTCCGGCGAGCGGCTTGAACAACAGCGCGTAGATCCCGAACGCCAGCAGGAAGCCGACCTCGAAGGTGATGTCGCCGATTTCCGGGAACGCGCGTCGGCACCATCCCGACGTACTTGGTCTGGTTGGAGAACAGCCAGATCGACACCGACGGCGCCGATCAGCATGGCGAGAAGCCCACCCAGTTCCGGTACTTCGGATCCACCGTGACGTTCTCGCCCGGCCGCGGCCGGCGCAAGAATCGGTCGGCGAAGACGACACCGAGCCACGGGCCGATCCAGTAGGCGATCACCAGCAGGAAGTTCTCGTAGGTGCCGATGTTGTCGATCCCGACGACCGCGACGATGAACCCGGCGGTGCCCATCACGATCGCCATCGCCGCCCGCGAGGACTTGGTCGGCAGCTTGATGCCCATTGCGGTGAACGACAAGGCGCTCGAGTAGATGTTCAGCGCGTTGGCCGCGATGGCGCCGAGACAGATCGCCAGCAGGGTGAGCTTCTCCAGCCAGACCGGCAGCAGGCCGGTGTACGACGCGACCGGGTTGTCGAAGTTCCAGTCGGCGCCGCCGACCGCGGTGACAGCCGCCGCGCCCACCGTCTCCAGCACCACGCAGGACACGAAAAGCCCGACACCGGCGAACAACCCGGCGGCCCGGCCGGACCCGGGGGTGCAGGTAGCGGGTGTAATCCGACGCGTAAGGATTCCAGCCGGCCGCGTAGCCGAAGGTGGCACCGAGGGCGATCCAGAAGCCGCCCGGCACCGGCTCGGCCGCGCGCACCGGGTTGCGCCTTGGTCAGGATCACGGCGGCGCCGATGACGAAGATGACCGCCAGCAACGGGAAGGCGAACCTCTCGAACAGCTGGATCAGGTTGTGCCCGAAGTAGGCGATGGCCAGCATGGCCGCCACCACCAGCACCAGGCACAGGTACTTGTTCAGCCCGGTGAGCGCGGCCAGGGCGAGCCCGCCGCTGACGCTGTTCACCGCGAACCAGCCGATACCGGCGGTCAGCGAATTGAGCCCGGCCGGCAGGAAGTTCCCGAGGAAGCCGAAACCCCTTCTGCTCAGCACCATCTGGCACTGACCGGTGTTCGGGCCCCAACTGGACAGCACGCCGTGCGAGACCGCGCCGAGCCCGTGCCGAGGACGATCGCGCCGACCGCCTGCCAGAACGTCAGACCGAAGAACAGCACGCAGATGACGCCGACGAAGACCGTCGCGAACTCCATGTTCGGCGACGTCCAGGTCCACAGCAGTTGCAACGGCTTGCCGTGCCGTTCGGCCAACGGGATGGCCTCGGCGCCACCGGGTTCGACGGCATTGACCTTGGCGCCGTAATGACGGTCCGCGGGAGCGAGAGTTGCCATGGACGAATGCTGCTGCGATTGTTTAGCCGGGACAAGGAGTCATTTGTCAACGTTGTGTTTCCAGTTGCCGTGACCCGCCAGTTGGCGGGGTACGTCCGCCAGCTGGCGCTGGTCCGGTCGGCCAATGTCGGGCGAGGATTCCCGCACGGTCACAGAGCAGTGACCCCGGACGCCAGGAGAACCCATGACGACGACGCTGCAGCCCCCCACCGCACCCGGCGCGACCGCACCGCCTCCCCCGTTCGACCCGGAACTGGCCGCGGCGCTCGATGTGCTGGCCGAGCAGCTGCCGAGTTCGATCCTGCCGGAGATGATCACCGCAATCCGTTCGGGACTGGAATTCCTTGCGGTCCCCGACGATGATCTCCGGCGCGGCGGTGCGTTCGACGTTTCCGAGCGAACGGTTCCGGGACCTGCCGGGGCGCCGGACATCTCGCTGCTGATCTGTCGGCCGGCCGGCGTCAGCACCCCACTGGCGGCGGTCTACCACACGCACGGCGGCGGGATGATCATGGGCGACAACCGCACCGGCGATGCGCCGACCTGCTCGACTGGGCGCAGGAGCTGCAGCTCGTCGTGGTGTCGGTCGAATACCGGCTCGCGCCGGAGGATCCGCACCCGGCGCCGGTCGAGGACTGCTACGCCGGGCTGGTCTGGACGGCGGAGCACGCCGACGAGCTGGGCATCGATCCCGACCGGATCATCATCGCCGGCGCCAGCGCCGGCGGCGGGCTGGCCGCCGGCGTCGCCCTGCTGGCCCGCGACCGCGGTGGCCCCGCGCTGGCCGCGCCAGGCGCTGCTGTGCCCGATGCTCGACGACCGCAACGACACCCCGTCCAGCCAGGCAGATGGCCGGGCTCGGGGTGTGGGACCAGACCTCGAACAACACCGGCTGGTCGGCCCTGCTCGGTGCGGACTGCGGTGGCCCGGACGTCTCCAAGTACGCGGCACCGGCGCGGGAGACCGACCTCTCCGGGCTGCCGCCGGCGTTCATCGACGTCGGCTCCGCCGAGACCTTCCGGGACGAGGACGTCGCCTACGCCTCCAGGATCTGGCAGGCGGGCGGGGTGGCCGAGCTGCACGTCTGGCCGGGCGGATTCCACGGCTTCGACGTGATGGTTCCGCAGGCCGCCGTCTCGCAGGCCGCGAAAGCCGCGCGGGTGGGTTGGCTGCGCCGGATTCTCGGCAGCTGATCCTTACCACCTCAGCACCCACCGGGCCCGCTGGCCAGGCAGGTGCTGAGCACCCTTCGGCGCGGCGGGGCACGATGTCATGGTGAAGGAACTGGCCGGTCGGCTAGCGGCACTCGATCCCGACGCGGGCGCGGCGGTCCGGGTGATCGCCTACTTCGATCGACTGACGGACAGCCACGCCGGGCTGGAGACGATCGTCCGGGGTGCCGCCGTGCTGGCGGGGTGCGCCGCCAGGTTGGTGGACGTCGATCGCCGGGTCCAGCTGCGGGTGGAACCTGACGGGCGACGCCATGATGACGCGCTGCCGCTCGACCCGGGTTGGCTCAAGGCCTCGGTCGTGGTCGACGGCCCCGGGGCGTTGTGGCTTGAACGATCGGGTCCGGCCGGGGCCGTCGACGCCATGGTGCTGGAACGGGCGGCCGCTGCCGCCCGCGTCCGTTCTCGACCGAACCCGTGGCCGCGCAAGCACTCTCGCTGATGATCCGGCCTTCATCGAGACGGTGTTCGACGAGACCGCGACGGAGCAGGCGCGGTTACATGCCGCCAACCGGCTCGGCCTGCAGCGCACGTCGCACGCCCGGGCCTCGCACTAGCCGGCGGCAAGGCCGGACTCGAGACCGTCATCGTCGGATCAGTGAGTGCGACGGCCGGACACGGATCTCCCGGCGCACGAGCGGGTTTCGGGCCCGCGGTGCCTGTGCTCAACCTGCCGGACTCTTGGAGCAGGCGGCGCAGATCGCCTACCGGTTCACCGCCGACGGCACCGAAACAGATCCGGGCCCGCGGGTCGTCCGGTTCGACGACCTCGGTGGTCTCGCGGTGCTGGCGAACGCAATCGGCCCGGCAACTGAGCCCATTCCCGACGTCCGCACCCTGGAGCGCGCCGCGTCCACCGCGCCGTGGGTTCTTGCCAGTCTGGAGGCCATCGCGGCCAGCGCGAGCTTGCGGGCGGCGGCTACGGCACTCACCGTGCACCATTCGACGCTGCAGGATCGGCTGGTGAACGCGGAGCAACTGCTCGGCTGGTCGGTGCACGATCCGCAGGGGCGGCTCAGGCTGCAACTTGCCCTCGCTCTCCGGCGGCTGCACCGCGCCTATCGACAGTGAGTGCGCGGTTGGGACCGGATCAGCCCAGCTGCAACATCCACGGCAAGCCGGCCAGTAACAACGGCAACAGCACCGCCGTGACCAGCGCGTTCAACGCCATCGCCAGGCCGGAGAACGCTCCGGCAGTGGGGTTGTCCAGCAGTGCTCGTGAGGTCCCGATGCCGTGTGACGACATCCCGATCGCCAGCCCGCGCACCCGCTGATCACGCACCCTGCAGCGCCGTGAGCAGTCGTGGAGCGGCGACCGCCCCGAGAATGCCGGTCAGGATCGTGAAGGCGGCCGCCAGCGACCCGATCCCACCGATCGACTCAGCCAGGGCGATCGCCACCGGCGTCGTCGTCGATTTCGGCGCCATCGACAAGGCGAGGGCGTCACTGCCGCCGAGCGACTTCGTGACGACGACCGCGACCACCACGGCGGTCACCGACCCGGTGATCAGGCAGGCGAGGACCATCCAGCCGGCCTGCCGGATGTTCTTCGCCTGCCGGTAGAGCGGCAGCCCCAGTGCGACCGTTGCCGGTCCGAGCAGACCAGGAAGCGCCCAACACTGACAGGTACGCCACGACGCCGGCGCCGGCCGGGATGAACAGCAACTGCAGGTGCCGCAGCAGCCCGTCGGCCGCCCGCACGACACCCGCAGTCCGCTCGGGCTTCCGGATCAGCAGGACAACCAACAGCACCACCATCCCGACCACCGGACCCGGTATCGGGATACCCAGCGCGCGGACCGCGAACTCGCCGAGCAGTTGGCACCCGAGCAGCGCGATGAAACCGGTGATCATGACGGCCCTCCTCGCTGGAAAGGAGTGGACGCCGTTGAACACTCGCGGCCGAGTCTGCCGCATGGCACAGACCCGGACCCGACGAACGAAGAGCCGGTCTCAGAACCCCGGAAAGATCTGCCGCAGCTGATCGAGGGTGACGGCACCGGTCGCCGACACTCCGGCCGGGGTGTGCTCGGGCGCAAGCCTGCCGGCGACCAACCGCAGCCAGCTCTCCGCGGGGATCTCCAGCGTCGCATCCGGTGTCGCCGGGTGCATCGGTGAGCGCCGTCTTGTCGGTGATCTCCACTCCGAAATCCCTTGTCGGAGCGGACGAATGCACTGCCAGCTGCACGGAAGCACCGGATAGCACGTCCTTCGGCTTGCCCAGCCAGCCGAACATGTAGGGCGCAATGTCGAGCAGATGCTCCACCGCATCCTGGGCAAGCGCGGCCTGCGGATCACCGGCGACGGCGACATCCCAGGAGTGCAGGGTGAACTCGCTGAGCCGGAAACTGGCCGCCGTCGCCACGTCGACGGGCTCCGGCAGGAACAGCTTCACCTTCAGCTGCTGCCTGGTCTGCTCGTCGAGGGACTCATAGGCACTGACGAGCGCCTCGTTCGACGTCACAAAACCACTGGCCTGATCCTCGGGACTCATGGCGTTCCACCGGTCCCAGACGCCGTGATTGAAATCGCCCCCGGGCGCGGGCTCGCCGGCGATCGACGCCTGCAACCCGGCAAGCCCGATCTCCGCGCCGCTGCCGAGGTGGCTGAGCACCTGCGCGACGGTCCATTCCGAGGCGCCGGACGGTCCGGTCAGACCGCCAGGTGGCAGGTCCTGCACCAGCGCGGTCAGCGCGGTGTGCCCGTTGCGAAGGGCGTTGATGGGCTGGTCGGCAGTACTCGTCATCGAGGTCCTCTGGGAATGTCGGCCGGGTGTCGCCCGGCGCAGCAGGTTGTCCTTCGTCTCCAAGTCGTGGAGCGTTCATTCTGTTCCCCGTTCTGCCGGCGGGCTCCCCCGATCTGCCGGGCGCGTCAACGGCTGCGATCATGTCCGCATGGACGCCGATCGAGATCCGTCGGATCTACCTCGAATTCATGGTCGAGCAGGGGCATGTTGTCATTCCCCGGGCTCCGTTGATCCCCAAGGACGATCCCACCACGCTGTTCACCGGCAGTGGCATGCAGCCGCTGCTGCCCTACCTGCTCGGCGCCGACCATCCGGCCGGCCATCGGCTGACCGACAGCCAGACCTGCCTGCGGGTGCAGGACATCGAAGAGGTCGGCGACAACCGGCACACCACCTTCTTCGAGATGCTCGGCAACTGGAGCCTGGGTGACTACTTCAAAGACCAGCAACTGCACCAGTTCTGGACCTTCCTGACCGAGAAGGTCGGCCTGGATCCGAACCGGATCTACGTCACCTGCTTCAGCGGTGACGAGGCGAACGGCATCCCGAAGGACACCGAGTCCGCCGGGATCTGGACCGAGTTGTTCACCGCCGCAGGCATTTCCGCCGACCAGGTGGAGCTCGGCACCGAGGAACACGGCGCGCGAGGTCGGCTCCGGGGACGCCCGCATCGCCTTCTACAGCAAGAAGAACTGGTGGTGCCGCGGCGGCAAGGCGGAGAACATGCCGGTCGGCGAGCCGGGCGGCCCGGACTCGCGAGGTCTTCTACCTCTACCCGCAGATCGAGCACGACACTGCCTACGGCGCGAACTGTCACCAGAACTGCGACTGCGGGCGGTTCATCGAGCTGGGCAACTCGGTGTTCATGGAGTACAAGAAGACCGCGGACGGGTTCGAACTGCTGCCCCGGAAGAACGTCGACTACGGCGGCGGCCTCGCCCGGATCTCCGCGGCCGCGATGGACAGCCCGGACGTGTACAAGATCAATCTGCTGTGGCCGATCATCGCGAAACTCGAAGAGCTGTCCGGCAAGTCGTACGACGACGAGACGGTCGCGATGCGGGTGATCGCCGACCACCTGCGCGGTGCGACGTTCCTGGCCGTCGACGGCGTCCGGCCGAGCAACAAGACCCAGGGTTACGTGATGCGCCGGCTGATCCGGCGAGCCGTCCGCTATGCGTTCGATCTCGGCCTGGAGCAGAACTTCTTCCCGCAGATCATCCCGACGATCGCCGGCATGTACTCGCACGACTACCCGGAGGTCGCCGAGCGCGGCGACCAGGTGATCGCCGTGCTGGTCAAGGAGGAGAAGGCGTTCCGGCAGACGCTGCGCAAGGGCATCAAGCAGCTGAAGGCCTACGCCAGGCAGCGGGATCACCGGCACCGAACTCTTCACGCTGTACGACACCTTCGGCTTCCCCGTCGAACTGAGCACCGAGGAGGCCGGAGCCAGGGAATCGCCCTGAGCCCGGACTGGCGGACAGAGTTCGACGAGAAAATGGCCGAACAGCGGGCCCGCTCGCAGCAGGCCAGCAAGATGAAGATCTGACGCGGTCGTGGGCCAGCAGGCTTTCGGCCCAGCCTGCGCATGGTGGCACTTCAGACTCTCAGAAGTTGATGCCTTACTGACGCAAATCTGGCGAAATCGCGGTCCATGGTTGCGACCTCGCAGCCATGCTCGAGCGCGATAGCCCCGAGTACTGCGTCCGGAACCAGGTCGCCGGTGGCGTCACCCTCGGCGCACAGCCTTTTCAGCAATATCAAATGCCGAGGACCTGGGCTGGTCGAGAGGTAATGCGGCTGCGCGCAGACCGACTCGATAAACGCAAAAGCATCCACCCGCGGTGTCGGGACTGCGAAGATCCGTCGATTCGTAGCGAGCCGGAGGAATGAGCCCCACACGACCGTCGGGACAGTAAAGGGTTCATCGCCGGCAAGCAATGCGTCGAACCACGGACGGACCGACGCGTGATGTGGATGATCATCCCGATGGGCGGCGAGGAGGACATTGACGTCGATCAGCAACACCGTTATCGCCGCTGCTCCAGCGGGACACCCTCGTCAAGCGCTACGAACAGCGCAGCATTGGACGAGAGATCGACGCCTGGCCGTGGGCCAGTCCCACCGGTGAAGATCGGCACCGGTGGACGATCCGGCGACTCCGTGGGAAGAGCAAATTCGCGCCGTAGCGCCGCGTCGACAACGGCGCCGAGCGATTGTCCCGTTTCACGAGCCCTCCGCTTGGCCGCCTCCAGCAATTCGTCGGAGATGGACAGCGTGGTGCGCATGATGCACACCCTATCGCATCACCCGCATCAACCTACGGAGTACCGTGCCTGCCGCCTATCCGCTGAGGCGTTCCGGCCTGCCCATCAGCCCCTGAACCATCGCCCGGAGGGCGGCCGGGTCCTCCTGCTGCAACCCGCTGCTCACGCGCTCGCCGGCACCGGGCAGTCGGCCGAGCAGCCGCAGGGTCCGGTCCCGCAGCGACCGCCCGGCGGCGCCGCGGATCCCGGCCAGCCGGGCAAGTTGCTCGGCGCGCCGCTGCACCCCGCGCACCGCCGGCCGGCGCCTCGCGTCATACCGGACCAGCGCCTGCTCCAGCTCGAACCGGTCGAGAGCCACCGCCAGGATCGCCGCATCCACCAGCGCACTGTTGGCGCCCTGACCAGCGGTCGGCGGCATCGCATGGGCCGCATCACCGAGCACCACCAGCCGGCCGTCGTACCACCGCTGGCAGGTCACCGTCGAGACGTCATTGATCAGCAGGTCATCGAATTGTCCGACCCGATCGAGCAACTCCCCGGCCAGCGGCAGCGCCGCCGACCACGTTCGGCGCAACACCGAAAGATCCTTCGCCGCAACGGCACTTGCCACCTCCGGGGCCGTGACGTCCGCGTAGAAGTACAGGTGATCGGCATCGATCCGGGTTCCGCCGAACAAGCCCGCGGACGTCCAGAACTCACCGCCCAGTACAGGGGACGTCGCCTCCGAGCGGTCGCCATCAACGACGGCACGCAGATAGCGATGGCCGGTCCGCCGCACAGACGCGCCGAAGTCGCCGGCCCCGCGGACCACCGAGGAGATGCCGTCAGCCCCGACAACCAGATCGCCGCGCAGGTCGCGGGTCGCTGTATCGGCCCGCGGAGTCGCGACCGTGACGGCTCCGTCTGAGCGGGCAGCGACGACCCGCGTTCCGAAAACGCAGTCGATGCCCGGTTCGTCCCGCACCGCGGCGAGCAGCGCTGAGTAGAGCGCGGCCCGCCGGATGGCCAGCACATGGTCAAGGCCGGCGGCGTAGTTCTGCACCTCGATGGTGCTGATGACGGTGCCGGCGGCATTGCGGACCGCGCCGCCGTCGGCGCGGATCCCAGCCGCGGCCACGACGTCGCCGAGTCCGAGCCCCTGCAACACGGCAAGACCATTCGGCTGCAACAGCAGCCCGGCCCCAACCTCGGCCGGGTCCTGAACCTGTTCGACGAGTGTGACGCCGGCCCCCGCCCTGGCCAGCAGTAACGCCGCCCCCAACCCGCCAATGCCGCCGCCGGCCACCACCACCGAGAGCGCATCGATCGACATGGTCATCCTCTCCGGCGAACCGCCCACCCCAAAGGTGCGGTCATCGCCGTTGCTGCGACAATCCTGCCGCACCAGAAGCCGGACCACCCGGTGATTGACCGGTGTTTGCCGCCCGACGATCAGGGGCATCAGGATCGCGTCAAGATCGCACCAAACCGACCTCGATCAGCCACAATCAACCGGTCCGACGAATTCATCAGCGCGGACAATCGACGACGCGAGCGACCGCACGATTGCCCGCGTGGGTTGCCACAAGGGACGCCAATGACAACACCCGACTCGCCGGACAGCGACCTGCAGGACGTTGCCGACCCCGCAGACAACCTTGATGACGACCGCATCCTGGCGTTGGAGCTGGTCCGGGCGACTGAGGCCGCCGCGATGGCCGCGGCCCGCTTCCTCGGACGCGGCGACGAAGACGAGGTGGACGGCGCCGCGGTCGACGCCATCCGGCCGGTCCTCGGCACCATCCCGATGCGCGGGGTGATCGTCATCGGGGAGGGCGAGAACGACGACACCCCGATGCTGTACGCCGGCGAGCACGTCGGGTCGGGCAGGGGCCCACTGGTGGACATCGCCATCGACCCGGTCGACGGTGCGGGCCTGACGGCCAAGAGCCTGCCGAACGCGATGTCGTTGATCGCCGTTGCCGACCGGGGCGCGATGTTCGATCCCGGGCCGTGCGTGTACATGGACAAGCTCGTCGTCGGACCGGATCTCGTCGATGCGGTCGATTACGCCGCACCCATCGAGGACACCCTGGCCACCATCGCCAAGATCCGCGGGATCACCGTCGCGGACGTCACCGTCGCCCTGTTGGACCGGCCGCGGCACCAGGAGCTGGTGGCCCGCATCCGGACCGTCGGCGCCCGGATCAAGCTGCTGATCGACGGTGATCTGGCCGGCGCCCTGATGGCCGTCCAACCCGAGTCCGAGGTCGACCTGCTGGTCGGCATCGGCGGCAGTCCAGAGGGCGTCATCGCGGCGTGTGCGATCCGCAGCCTCGGCGGCGCGATCTACGGCAGGCTGTATGCGCGCAACGAGGCCGAGCAGCGGCAGGCCCGCGGGCTCGGACACCAGTTGGACCGGGTATTGAGCACCACCGACCTGGTGCGCGGCAACAATGTCTACTTCGTGGCGACCGGCGTCACCGACGGCGAGGTGCTCCGCGGCGTCCGCTACTACCAGGACCAGGCGGTCACCCAGTCGTTGTCGATGCGGTCCAGCAGTGGCGCCGTTCGGACCATCGAGACAAAGCACCGGTTGAGCACGTCGACCCTGATCCCGCAACCGCTCCGATGACGGACACCGCTACCGGCCAGCCAGCGCCGAAAGCGCTGCGGCCCACCAAGAAAGAGACCAGCTCCTTCCGGTCGTGGTTACTCGAGGGGCTGATCGACAAGAAGGGCAACCACCCGGGGCCCGGCAAGGCCGAGGACGCGCACGAGCACGCTCATCCCTGGTGGAAGGTGATGTGCCTGACCGGGGTCGACTACTTCTCCACCCTCGGCTATCAACCCGGTATCGCCGCCTTGGCCGCGGGGCTGCTGTCCCCGCTGGCGACCATCGTGCTGGTGGTGTTGACGCTGTTCGGCGCGTTGCCGGTCTACCGCCGGGTGGCCCGGGAGAGTTACCGCGGCGAGGGGTCGATCGCGATGCTCGAACGGCTGCTGCCGAAATGGCTCGGCAAGCTGCTCGTTCTCGCATTACTCGGCTTCGCCGCCACCGACTTCCTGATCACCATGACGCTGTCCGCGGCCGATGCCACCGCGCACCTGGTGGAGAACCCGTTCATCCCGGAGGCCTGGTCGAACCACACCATGCTGATCACCCTCGGGTTGCTGGCGCTGCTGGCCGCGGTCTTCCTGCGCGGATTTTCCGAGGCCATCGGCATCGCGGTGGCTCTGGTCGCGGTGTACCTCACCCTCAACCTGGTGGTGGTCGTCGTCGGCCTCGAGCACGTCATCACGGCGCCGAGCGTGGTCGCCGACTGGAAGTCAGCGCTCTCCACCAACTATTCGAGTTGGTGGATGATGATCGGGATCGCCCTGCTGGTCTTCCCCAAGCTGGCCCTCGGCCTCTCCGGCTTCGAGACCGGGGTCGCCGTCATGCCGCAGGTCAGGGGCGGCGACGCCGATACGGAGGAACAGCCGGAGGGCCGGATCCGCGGCACCCGGCGGCTGCTGACCACTGCGGCCGTCACGATGAGCGTCTTCCTCATCACCTCCAGCATCATCACCACGTTGCTGATCCCGCAGTCGGAGTTCCAGCAGGGCGGCGGGGCCAACGGCCGCGCGCTGGCCTACCTGGCCCACGAGTACCTCGGCAACGGCTTCGGCACCGTCTACGACGCGTCGACGATCACCATCCTGTGGTTCGCCGGTGCCTCCGCGATGGCCGGGCTGCTCAACCTGGTGCCGCGCTACCTGCCCCGCTACGGCATGGCCCCGGAATGGGCGAAAGCGGTCCGTCCCCTTGTGCTGGTGTTCGCGGCGATTGCCTTCCTCGTCACCTGGATCTTCGACGCCAACGTCGACGCGCAGAGCGGCGCCTACGCGACCGGTGTCCTTGTCCTGATGACGTCCGCGTCGCTGGCTGTGACGCTGTCCGCCCGACGTCGGCGCAAACGCGGCCAGATGATCGCCTTCGGCGTCATCACGGTGATCTTCATCTACACCACCATCGTCAACATCATCGAGCGACCGGACGGGGTACGGATCGCATCCCTGTTCATCCTGGCGATCGTTGTGGTCTCGCTGGTGTCCCGGATCGGTCGCTCGTTCGAGCTGCGGACCAGCCGGATCGTGTCTGGATGCCAAGGCCGCCGGCTTCTTCGCCGCCTATCGCGGCCGGGACGTGCAGCTGATCGC
>CAVOJB010000004.1:0-1444320 GCA_963696175.1 uncultured Actinomycetota bacterium | reverse complement strand
AACGACTGGGAAGAAGGCGGCGACCAGCCCGACCTGTTGATCGGCGACAGCAGCAACCTGTTCTTCCTCGACGACTCGCAGACCCCGGGCCACCGACGTCCTCATCGGCCAGGGTGGCGACGATGACTACGACATGGAGGGCGGCAACGACATCGGCGTCGCGGGTTCCGGTATCGAGAAGGTTGCCGGTGCCTCCGGGTACGACTTCGAGATCGGATTGGGCGACACCGTCGCCCAGGACGCTGATCTTGCGCTGCCGATCATCGGCCTCGACATTCTGCAGGTTGGTGTTCGGGACAAGTTCAACGAGGTCGAAGCACTGTCCGGTTGGAAGCTCGATGACAAGCTTCGCGGCGATGACACGGTGCCCTCAGCGGTTGGCGGCGGCGGCTTCATCGGGTGCGATGTGCTGGATCAGGCCGGCATCGACATGATCGCCGGGCTCGACCCATTGATCCCGCCGTTGACCACGCCGTTGGCTGACGTCGTTGCTGCCTCTGCGTCGCAGGACTGCCCGATCCTCAACGGGCCGGTCTGGGGCGCGGGCAACATCCTGCTCGGCGGCGCGGGTAGCGATCTGATCGAGGGTCGTGGCGCAGATGACATCATCGATGGCGACAAGTACCTCAATGTCCGGCTCAGCGTTCGCGCGAACGCGGATGGCTCCGGTGCCGAAATTGGCAGCGCCAGCGTCGAGGGCGCCGGTCAAAGTGCAATGACCAGCCAGTACAGGCGGGACCGGGCCGGCAACTTCGTCGCGGGCAGCCCAACCCTGCAGCAAGCGTCTTCGCGGGCACCGTGAACCCCGGTCAGATTGTCGCGGTGCGGGAGATTGCGACGCCGGCATCGTTCGCGGCCGACTGTCCGGCGACTGGTCCAGCTGGAGGCGAAGAACTGCGACACTGCGCTCGTCGGTGGCCCGAGGGTCAGCTACACGATCACCGGTACCACCGCTACCGAAATCACGGTGAACCAGATTGGTGCCCCGGTAGCTCCGCAGAAGATCAGTGACGGGATCGACACGTTGCGAAACGTGGAACGGGTGCAGTTCAGCAACCCCACCTCGACCGCGATCATCGTTCACAGCGCACCGACCAACGTCACCGCGGCCACGAACACGGCGACGGCTGCTCGGGTCAGTTTCGTGGCGCCGGCAACGAATACCGGCCTGACCGATAACGCCAACGGCAGGATCACCAACTTCGAGGTCACTGCAACCCCGACCACCGGTGCTCCGATCGTCGCCCGGCTTACCAACACGGTGAATCCGCCGGCGAACGGGTTCAACTTCACCGGTCTGGCCGTCGGCACCACGTACACCTTCCAAGTGCGCGCGGTGAATACCTTCGGGCCGGGTCCGCTGTCGGCGGCGTCGCTGCCGTTCAGCACGGCGGCCGCGGCGCCGAGCGCGCCGACGTCGTTGATCGCGACTGCTGGCAATTCGCAGGTCAACCTGACGTGGACGGCTCCGGCCAGCAATGGTGGGTCGGCGATCACCGGATACAACCTGCAGGTTCGCCAGGGAACGACCGTGCTGCGCACGGACCCGGTGGCTGGTGCGGTGACAAGCACACTCGTCACCGGGCTGACAAATGGCACGAATTACAACTTCCGACTGCAGGCGATCAACGCGGCTGGTACCAGCCCGTTCTCGGCGGCGTCGAATGTTGTCCGACCGGTCGCAGTGCCTGATGCGCCGGTGATCGCCAACGCCACACAGGGACCGGCCGGCGGCGCACTGACCGCGGTCGCCAACTGGACCTTTACCGGCTCGAACGGCGGCTCGGCGATCACGCGGTTGGATCGTCACGGCCTACGACTCGGCCGGGAATGTGGTTGACTCCGACCGCCACCGCTGGTGGAAATGGTGCTGCTGCCAGACGCCGGACACTGACGTTCGGCACCCCGGTTCCGGGGGGCGTCCGATTCAAGGTGGTGGCGCAGAACGCGAATGGTTCCAGCCTGCCATCGGGATTCTCCAATTCCGTGGTTCCGCGGTGATCGGGAACTTGGCCTGAGAGGACACAACCCCGGGTGCGGCCCGCTGTAGGGGGCGGGCCGCACCCGGGATTGGTCGAGGAATTCTCCCGCATGCAGCGGGTCTGAACAATCCAACACGTGACTGCGGGACTTGACGCTGAGTGGCCTCGGTGTCGGGTCCCGCAGTCTTTTCGTGCAGGAAGGGCGACGTGGCGGTAATACTCAGGCAATGCAGCAACCGCGTGTCCTGATCGTCGAGGACGACTCGGGTCTTCGGGCGTGCTCTTGCCCGCGGGCTCGCGGGATCTCGCTTCGACGTGGCTGAGGCGGCGACCGGCACTGAGGCCCTGGCGATTGCCACTACGACGGAAAAACCCTTTGACGTCATCGTTCTCGATATCGGGTTGCCTGACGCCGATGGCCGGGACGTCTGTCAGGCACTGCGAGCCCGCGGCGTCATGGCTCTGGTGTTGTTTCTGACGGCGCGCGGGCAGGTCGGTGATCAGTTGAGCGGATTTGCCGTCGGCGGTGACGATTACCTCACCAAGCCGTTCGACTTCGCCGTCCTGGTCGCCAGAGTCAACGCTCTGGTGAGGCGCTCACCCCAGGCATCGGCGGCCCGGCGGACGACGAGCGCACGGGCGTTCCTGGACGCCGGAACCCAATCGCTGGTTGCCGGCGAGGTCAGTGTTGCGCTGACACCGACGGAGTTCCGGATCCTGGGGATCTTGGTGAAGGAGGCCGACCGGGTGGTGCCGCGCGGCGAATTGGTTCTTTCTGCCTGGCCGGCCGGCTCGGTGGTCAACGACAACACACTGGATCAGTACGTGGCCCGGATCCGTCGAAAGCTGGCCGGTCTGACAGACGGACCGCGTTTGATCACCGTGCACGGATTGGGATATCGCGTCCTCCTGGATAGACCTTGAGTGACCGGCGGCGACCACGAAGCCTGAGTAATGGTGTTGCTCTGGCGGCGGTTGCAGTCCTGGCCGGCTGGGTGATCATCGTCGCTGTGGGTATCAACCTCGTCGTCGCCAACCGGCTGAATGGCGAGGCCGAGGACCTCCTCCGCACGGTTGCGCAGGAAGCCGCAGCCACTGTCCAGGTCGAGTCCGATGGCGCCTTCATCGTTCGACCGACATCCGATGACGCGGCCCTGGACGTCGGGACCTGGATCTTCCACGGTGCCGAGATCGTTGAGGGCCCGGTAGACAGCCAAAACCTCGACGCCGAGGCAGTGAGCCTGGCGAACCGTGGGCAATTGTTCGATCAGACCGCCGGGGCGCAAGGGGTGCGCTGGTACGCGGAGCCCATCTACAACGGCACCCAGCAGGTCGGAACCGTGGTCACAGCCGTCTCGCTTGCTCCCTATCAGGCGACGGGGCAATACACGGCCGCGGCAACCGTTGTCTTGGCCGTTCTGCTGCTTGTCGGCGCTTACCTGGCACTTCGCGCAGGGGTCGGTCGGGCATTGCGGCCGGTCCAACAGATGACCAACCAAGCGGCCAGGTGGAGTGCAAACGATATTCGACAAGCGCTTTGGGGACGAACGCCGACCGGAGGAGCTAGACAGGCTGGCTATCACTCTCGATCTGCTGCTGGATCGGATGTCGGCGGTTCTTCGGAACGAGCGACAACTCAGTGCCGAGATCTCCCACGAGTTGCGGACACCATTGGCCCGCGCCTCCGCGGAACTTCAACTTCTCGGCCACTTCGACCGATGCTGCCAGGGTCAGACGGACCAGGTCGCCGCCGTCCAGGTCAGCCTGCACGAGATGGCTGACATCCTGGAAACCTTATGAGCGCGGCGAGACTGCAGAATTCGAGCCCTCCAGGACGATGCGATGCCGATCGCCGTGATTCAGGGTTGGCGGAGCGGGGCGGCAGTTCCGTTCCGGCCGTTGAGGTGAAGGGCGATGGTCCCGTCGCGGTGGGCATGGACGGGGCGGTCCTCGAGCGAGCGCTCAGCCCATTGCTCGACAACGCTCGGCGATATGCGCGGTCATCGGTCAGCGTCGAGGTCACCCCGCTGAGAGGCGCCGTTCGGATAGAGGTTCGAGATGATGGGCCTGGAATTTCGGAGGAGGACCTCCCGCACATCTTCGACCCCGGGTATCAGGGCCGCACGAACGATGGGCACGGGGGAGCGGGACTCGGTCTGGCACTCTCGCGTCGTTTGGTCGACGGCAGCGGATGGCACTATACGCCGCTCCAATGGCCCGGGCGCCGTTGTCACCACCACTCTGCCGGCGGGATGACGAAGGCGCCGGCAGCATGTTGTCGGTGATCGGCTAGGCAACGAATGAGCCGGCGATCGCCATTGAACCAGCCGTGCTCATGGGAGTGATCTGCAACCCCTAACTTGGGGGTTTGTATTGACTGACAGTTAGCGACTCCCGGACGGAAAGAGCCAATATCCCCCAATAGAGTGAATCAGTCGACACGTACGGCCTATCTCTGCTACCGTCCGTAGCTATTCAGCTAGCTCGGGGGGAGCTGCACCTACTTCCTCGCAATTCGAGTTTGACCGCGTTGTCGGGACCCGAACGTGGTAAATCGCCGAGAATCCTGGAGTCATTGTGAGTCGTCGAAAAACAACGCCCTCATGTGATATTCGAGAGGGCAATTTCGCCAGGAATCGGGCAGTTCCGGTGCCACCCGGATTGCTTCTCGGCAGGGCCGAGCAACAGGAGTGCAGCCAGGCAGCAAAGGACCTGATCAAGGGCCGTCGGATCCTGGTGACGGGTTCCGCCGGCTCAATCGGCAGCGAGCTGGTTCGGCAGTTGCTGGGTCTGCGGCCAGCCGCCGTGTACCGCCTGGACATCGACGAGGGTCGCTTGCACGGCCTGCAGCTACGCCTGAGTGACCGCGGTTTTGTATCCGATGACGAGGTGGTCCTTGCTGACGTTCGCGATCGGCGACGGGTTGAGCAGGTGTTCGAGTCGGTACGGCCGGACATCGTCTTTCATGCCGCAGCGCTCAAGCATCTGAACTTACTGGAGCGCTTCCCCGGCGAGGGAGTGAAGACAAACATCGGTGGCACTCATGCCCTGATAGACGCGGCCGCGATGTCGGGGTCGAGCGTTTCATCAACGTCTCAACGGACAAGGCCGCCGATCCCACGTCGGTCCTCGGTGCGACCAAGCGGGTTGCGGAGCTTCTGATCCAGTCGAATTCCATGGGAGACAATGCATTTGCCTCGGTACGGTTCGGCAACGTGCTCGGCAGCCGAGGGTCCTTTTATGACACGCTGGTCCATCAAGTCGCGCAGGGCCTGCCGATCACCGTCACACATCCCGACGTGACGCGCTTCTTCATGTCAATCCCGGAAGCGGTCGGGTTGGTCATTCAGGCCGGCGCGCTGGCGGCCGGCGGCGAAACCTACGTTCTCGATATGGGCGCGCCCGTCAAGATCACGCAACTGATCGAGCGGTATATCGACTTTCTCGGGCTGCCGATGCCGGAGATCACCTTCACCGGGCTCCACCCCGGGGAGAAGCTTCATGAGGCACTGTTCTCTGAGGACGAGACCAACCGACCAACCGGTCACCCTCGAATCTGGTCCGCACCCCCGAGTGGCGTCGGCTATGACTTCCCTCGTCAATTGGAGTCGCTGTACGCCATGGTGCAGAACAACGCTCCAGCGCCGTCGATCAAGCTGGCACTGTCGGCCCTGGCACCGACGTACCTGTCCGCTGCCGATTCGATCAGGCAGACAGCCTGACATGCTCATATTGACGTTGCTTCTCATACCGCTGGTCGTTTTCTCCATAGATGCCGTCGCGCAATTTCGCGCAAACGGGCGTGGGCGCCCGAGTGTGTTCGCTGAGAGCGCCACAGAAAGCGACTACACGATTATCGTGCCGATTTACGGCAGCGTCAGTTATCTTGAGAATGTCGATTATTTGGCCGAGTACGGGTCGAAGGTACTGTTGGCGACCAGCTCTTTTGAATCGCCCGAGTTCTACCGGGAGCTGTTGTCGATCGCCGCGGAACATGGGTTCAGGATCCATCGGGCCAAGGATCGGCCGTCTGCCGCCGAGCTCAGCTTCGACGGCCGGCGCGCGGTCGGCGGCACCCTTCGGGATCTCATCGTGAGAGACTCCCATGCCGTCATCACCAGCACATATGTCATCTGTATCGATGCGGACACCCGTACCCATCAACACCTTGACCACTTGGTCGCAGCCTTTGGTGGGGCGGAATTGGACCTGGCCTCCGTTCGCCTGGAAGTTGCCAATCGCACCAATATGCTCTGCCGCTTGCAGGCCCACGAGTACACCATGGCAATGCGATTGCGATTGATCATGCCGTGGATGGTGTCCGGGGCCTGCCACATTGCCCGGACCGGAGTGCACCGCACGTTGATGCAGCGACACAGCTTGTTCTTTCAGGGGAACGATGTCGAGCTCGGACTACTGGGTCTGGAACTGGGTTACAAGGTTGGGCATATACCGTTCGCAGTCCCGACCACGGTCCCCGCGACGATTTCAAGCTGGTGGCGGCAGCGGCGGGCCTGGGCCGGTGGCGAATTCAGGCTGATGGCCGTCAACCTCCGCCTGTCGTTGCGACATCCATTTTTGTATCTCTACGGTTTGATCATTGTCTTCGCGATGCTGCCGTTTCGTTGGTACTCCATCACGCATCCGGTATGGGCAATGCTCGGTCTGCTTGGCCTGTACTACATCGCGCTATTTGCGCGTGAACTGGCGGACCCGCGACCTGGCGTTGTTTGCCTATCCCCTCTACGCACTCGTCTATTCGCTGGTGCTTGTTCCGATTGGCATCGTCTCCTATTTCACCATGGCGGTCCGATACCGGAACGCCGGGATCATCCGGCCGCACGGTTCTGCCGGGCGACCGATGGAGCCCGCTGCCGCGCCGCTCAGGGCACAAGCTCTGGTGGCTGCCGGCGCCGCAGGTACTCAGGGAGATCAAGCGCCCCTCGGCTAGAGTCGGACCCGACGAAGGAGGGGCCGCCATCCCAGGTTCGGCCGTCGATGGCTGAGCCAGCTGCTCGGCCCGATTGTCGGCGGTGCACTGACCGGTCGCCGGAAGCTATTGACCGACTGCCAATTGCAGGGTGCGCCGGTCGTCGCCCACCGTCTTCAGGATGCGGTGGGAGGCACGAGGTCCAGGCGAACGGTGTGCCGGAGTCGTTCGCCGGCCGCATGATCCTCGATGGCGGCTATCAGCTCCGGAACGGAGTTGAAGCTGCCCCTGGGCGCCTTGGCTGCCAGTTCCCGGAACCATCCCTCGACCAGGGTGAGCCACGAGTACGTGGTGGGCGTGAAGAGCAGCTGGAACCTCTTGTTTTCCGTCAGCCACCGTTGCACAGCCGGCTCCTGGTGGGTGGTGTCATTGTCCAGGACCAACCGAATGGGCAGACCCTTCGGGACTGCCTGGTCGAGCGCGGCCAGGAACGACAGGAGAGCGTCGCCGGCCGGCTGTGCCGCCTTGCTGGCCTGCGATCGGATGAGGACGTCCAGGGCGGCGAACAGCGTCGTCGAACTGTTGCGTCGGCAGTTGTCCGGCACCGAACCACCTTGGCGCTGATGAAGCCCTTGGGATGACTCCAGCCCAGCCACGGCCTGGAGGTGGCCCCCGTCGTCGACGCACAGCGCCAAGATCTTCAGGGTCGGGTCGAGGTACGTGCCGACAACGTCCGTACGCCCCTCCTGGACGGTCGGGGCCGCGAAGTCCTCGGATCCTGGGCTGGCCTGCCCGAGATGCGGTTTGAGCCCCCGGGCCCGCCAGATTCGATACACCGACGCCGCGCTGACGCCGAACAGATCCGCCATGGCCTGGCAGCTCCAGTACGGGTCAACAGTTGGTTTGGCGTGCAGCGTCGTCCAAACGATTGCCTCAACAGTCTCCGCGGAAATGGTGGGCTTGGCGCCTTGGCCGGGCCGGACCCTGCCAAGTTGGGAAAGGCCGTCCGAGTCGAACCTGGTACGCCAGGACCGGACGGTCGTGGCCGACACTCCCAATTCGGCGGCGATTCGGTCGTTGGCCATCCCGTCCGCCGCCAACAGCAGAGCCCGGGCCCGAACTACCTGCCGCTCTGGCGTCGACGCGCAGCGAATCAAGGTCAGCAGCGTCGAGCGCTGGGCAGTGGTCACAGTCAGTGCTGGAGTGGCCCGACTGAACAAAGGGTTCTCCCAAGATATCGAATTTCATCGGAAATATGTACGTCAGACCTCATCAGCGGCGGCGTTGACGATTTGTGTTCCACCAGGACTTGATTTGGGCGATGCTGAATCGGCGAAATCGTGGCATCCGATTTCTTCGGGGTGTTATCTCCTTTTCCGCGTGCTGGCCAGCGTTTGTCGACTCGTGACCGCAATACAGTCCCTCAGGCCGCGTCGCTCGACCACCCCCAATTGAGGGGGTGTGCCGCCGCGGCGTCGTCCAGGGTCGGCTCGCTGTGGATGTCGAAATAGGTGGTGTGAAAGCGTGCAAAACTCCTTTGGCGCCGCGATCGGCGCGGCGTTATCGCCGGTGAATGCTCCTCATCATTCGCATATTCAGGTAACAACCGGCCGGATTCGGGCGATTCCGCACAACAATCGGTGTTGGCCCATACCACGCTGACGGGATATTGGAATGAGACACTTCATCGGATGTCGAATCAAAGGACATGGTCTGTCGATCATTGTTGTCAGGGCATCACCGCGCATACTTCAGACCGAGTGCACGGTCAGACATGTTGAACAACAACGAGTATTGCTCGGATCAGACGGATGCTGGAGTGGTAGAGGGAGAGCTGTGCGCGCCGACAGGATCAACGAAGGCATCGGGCTCCCGGACAACTCTCGGGAGGCCCCCGTCCTTATTTCGAGTCTTGCAATGCGCATTCTGCAGTTCCGATCTGCCGGACTGCATTTCGTTGATGTATTCGCGGATCCGGGGTGACCCCGACGGTCTTCGGGATCATGGCGAAATACCGCAACTAGTGTGCAACCGAGACGCCCATGATGAATTCCGTTGCGCGCTATCGGCCGAGATCTGAATTGCCCGCCCGTTCAGATTCTATTCAGCTACACGTCAGAAAAGCTTCAGAATAACTTCAGCAATGCGTCAGAATTTCCGGCCGACCCCCCAATTTAGGGATTCTTTCTTACAGCACCCCTTCCCTAGCGTCGGGCGTTGGCGGGCCGAATACGGCCCGTTCGAGTTCAGGGTGCACAGCCTTTTTTGGGGTGCGCCGAAGCCCCAATGGAGGTCGCAATGCGTAAGGCAAAGAGATTCCTGGCCGCGGTGGTCGCACTTGCGATTTCCATACCGACGGCCGGCGTGCTAGCGCCGACCGTCGACGCGGCCCCGGTCGGTCGGCAACGGGTTCACCGTGACGGCGGGTGATCTTTCCTTCATCCTGAAACAGATCAAGATCGCCGAGCAGCACGACGTCGACGCTGACGCCCGCGAACCCGTGTGGCACCTTGGTCGGTCCTGGCCCGAACCAGATCCCGGACCGGCTGACCCCCTACGGCCTGCGCACGGTCGACGGCTCCTGCAACAACCTCTTCCCGGGCCGGGAGAAGTTCGCCGCCGCCGACCAGCCGTTCCCGCGGCTGACCACCCCGATCTTCCGCGACGCGGAGCCGATCACCGCAGCCTTCCCGGTCGGTCCTCCCGGACCGACCAGCTACAAGCAGAAGCTCGCCGGGCAACGTCGTCATCGACTCGCAGCCCCGGATCATCAGCAACCTGATCGTCGACCAGACCTCGACCAACCCGGCCGCGATTGCGGCCGCCGGTTACCCGGTCCGGACCCAGGGCAACCCTGGGCTGTTCCCGTGCACCACCGACCCGGACCCGACTGCGACCCCGCCGGTCGATGCGGGTTCCGGCTGACTGTGTGCCGTCGCACCAGACCCTGTTCATCCCGAACGTGACGACCGACGTGGGTCTGTCGCCGCCGTACAACTCGCTGTTCACGTTCTTCGGTCAGTTCTTCGACCATGGCGTCGACCAGACCGTGAAGAGCGGCGGCACGGTCTTCGTGCCGCTCAAGGCCGACGACCCGCTGGTCACCGTGGGCCCGGACGGCAAGGCCGGCACCGGTGACGAGGTGCCGCCAGTCAGGCCTTCATGGTGCTGACCCGCGCGCAGAACCAGCCCGGTCCTGACGGCGATCCTCGGCACCGCCGACGACGTGCAGGACGCCAACAACACCGACTCACCGTGGGTCGACCAGAGCCAGACCTACACCTCGCACGCCTCGCATCAGGTCTTCCTGCGCGAGTACACGCTGGACGCGCCGACCGCCCGGTCTCGACCGGCAAGCTGCTGGGCGGCCTGCCGACAGGCGCAGACCTACCCAGGTTCGCCGGACGGCACCGACGGCATCGGCACCTGGGCGGCGGTCAAGAAGCAGGCGGCCGAGAAGCTCGGGTCTGCTGCTGGTCGACACGGACGTGACCAACATCCCGATGCTGGCCACCGACCCGTACGGCAAGTTCATCCCCGGTCCCGCTCGCGGACTTCCGCAGTACGTGACCGCGCACGGGCCTCGTCGAAGGCAACCTTGCCAGCCCAGTGTCCCGGTGACCGGCCGAACGTGCTGCACTTCGACACCCCGTTCCTGACGGACATCGCGCACAACGCCGACCCGTCGACGCAGGACACCAACAATGACGGCGACCCCGGACACCTTCCCGGCTCCCGGACGCGGACAACACCCCGTCGGCCGACTTCGCGCACCAGCCCGCCGGCACCTACGACGACGAGATGCTGAACGCGCACTTCACCTGTGGTGACGGCCGCTGCAACGAGAACATCGCGCTGTCAACCATTCACCAGATCTTCCACTCCGAGCACGACCGGCTGGTGGACGACATCAAGCAACACGATTTCGACCCAGCCGGCTTCGCGTTCAGGCCGACTGGAAGGCCATCGGGGTCAGCGGCTACGGCTACGGCGAGCGGCTGTTCCAGGCGGCTCGGTTCGTGACCGAGATGGAATACCAGCACCTGGTGTTCGAGGAATTCGCCCGCAAGATCCAGCCGGCGGTCCGGCCGTTCCACGTCTACAACCCGGACAACAACCCGGCCATCCCGGCCGAGTTCGCGCACGCCGTCTACCGGTTCGGCCACTCGATGCTGGACGACGACGTCGCCCGCACGAACGTCGACCCGGCGACCGGGCAAGAAGTCGACAACTCGCTACCGCTGCTCACGGCGTTCCTGAATCCGCCCGAGTACTTCAACGGCGGCAAGGCGTCAGCCGGCACGCTGCAGACCCTGACCGCGAAGCAGGCCGCCGGCAGCATCGTGATGGGTTCCTCGGACCAGGTCGGCAACGAGCTCGACGAGTTCGTCGTCGAGACCCTGCGCAACAACCTGCTCGGCCTTCCGCTCGACCTGCCGACCCTGAACATGACCCGCGCTCGTGACGCCGGCATCCCGCCGCTGAACGACGTTCGCCGGCAGATCTTCGCCGCAGACCAACGACGGGCAGCTGGCTCCGTACACCAGCTGGTCGGACTTACGGGCAGCACCTCAAGCACCCGGAGTCGCTGATCAACTTCGTCGCGGCCTACGGCCTGCACCCGACCATCACCGGCGCGACGACGCTGGCCGCCAAGCGGGCGGCCGCCAAGCTGATCGTCGACCCGGCACCGGGGACCGACCCGACGACCATCCCGGCAGACGCCGCTGACTTCATGTTCAGCAACGGCACCGTCTGGGCGCAGCGACGCGACGGCGTCACCACCACCGGCCTCGACGATGTCGACCTCTGGGTCGGCGGCCTTGCCGAGGTCACCAACCTGTTCGGCGGCCTGCTGGGCAGCACCTTCAACTACGTGTTCCAGAACTCGTTGGAGAACCTGCAGGACTTCGACCGGCTGTACTACCTGAACCGCACGCAGGGCATGAACCTGCGGACCCAGCTCGAGGGCAACTCCTTCTCCGAGATGATCCAGCGCAACACCGAGGGCACCGACTCGCTCAAGGCCGACGCGTTCGCGACCGCCGACTGCAAGTTCCAGCTGGCCAACCTGAACGGTACTCCGGCGGGCTTCGCGACTCTCGGGGCCACGGTTGCGGACGATCCATCGACGACCGACTGTGACGAGAGCTTGCTGCTGCTGCGCAAGCCCGACGGCACGATCCAGTACAAGGCCGATCAACACCGTCGACCCAGTCGGGTATCAACGGCCAGTCCGTGTACAACGGCACCGACCGATGCTGACCGGATCATCGGCGGCAACGACAACGACACCTTCTGGGGTGGCGAGGGCAACGACGTCATCGAGGGCAACGGCGGCGACGACGTGGCGCTCGGCGGCGAGGGCAACGACATCATCACCGACCTCGGCTGGCGCCGACGTCGCCCAAGGGTGGGCCGGGCAACGACGCCATCGACGCGGGCATCGGCGACGACATCCCGATGGGCGGCGACGGTCAGGACTTCATCAACGGTGGCGCCAACGACAACGAAACATTTGCCGGTCCCGGCAACGACTTCGTGATCGCCGGTCAGGGCGCCGACGCCGTGTTCGGCGACGGTGGCGACGACTGGATCCAGGGTGGCACCGGGCAGGACCTGCTGCAGGGTGACCACGGTGCGCCGTTCTTCGACGATCCGGCGGAGACCGCACCGGGTAACGACATCTTCATCGGTCAACCCGGTGAGAACGACTACGACGCCGAGGGTGGCGACGACGTCATGTCGCAGAACGCGGCCGTCGATCGCAACGCCGGTGCCGGCGGCTTCGACTGGGCCATTCCACCAGTACGACACCGTCGGCGCCGACGACGACATGGAGATCAACAACAACCTGGTCGGCGTGCCGATCCAGGTGGTCGTCAACCGCGACCGGTGGCAGGAAACCGAGGCCAGATTCCGGATCGCAGTTCAACGACGTGATCAAGGGCACGTCGGTTGCCCCGAGCACGCTCGGCGGTGCCGGCTTCACCGGTTGTGACGCCCTTGACGCGGCCGGTGTCGCCCGCATCGCCGGGCTCAACCAGTTGGTCACGACATTCCCGTCGCCGCTGGCAGCCGATCGTGGCCGCCTCGGCCGCAGGTGCCTGCCCGACTCGACGCTGTCCACCACGAGTGGAAACGTCTGGGGTGAGGGCGACATCCTGCTCGGTGGCGCTGGAAGTGACTCGATCAACGGTCGGGGCGCCAACGACATCATCGATGGCGACCGGTTCGTGCAGGTCAAGATCAGTGTCCGTACCGACCCGCTCGACCCGGCGACCGAGATCGGTTCCACCGACCTGATGGAGGGCAAGGCACTGACCGGCAACTTCGGTCCGGGAACCGCCGGAATGACCCTGCAGCAGGCGGTCTTCGCCGGTCTCGGTCGACCCGGGCAACCTGGTGGCGATGCGGGAGATCATCACACCCCGCAGCTCCGGCAGACTGCCGCCGCCCAGCGACCTGCCGTCAACTGCGACATCGCGGTGTTCAACGGTCCTCGGGCGAGCTTCACCGATCACCGGTAACGACGGCGACGGCAGGGATCACGGTCAACCAGATTGGTGCTCCGGTAGCCCCGCAGAGGATCAGTGACGGCGTCGACACACTGCGCAACGTCGAGAAGGTTGCTGTTCAGCAACCCCACCTACACGGCGATCATCGTGCACAGTGCACCGACCGGTATTACCGCGGTGGCGGGTGCGGCTGGAGCAGCGACGGTCAGCTGGACTGCTCCGGCATCCAATACGGGTCTCACCAGCTGCGAACGGACGTATCACCAGCTACCAGATCGTCGCTACGCCGGTGACTGGGCCGGCCATCACCAAGACGAGCAACTCTGCAACGGCGACCTCGTTCAGCTTCACGGGGCTGGCTGGTGGAATTGCTTACACGTTCAAGGTCAGTGCGGTGAATCAGTTCGCTACCGGTGCTCAGTCGGTCGCGTCCGCTGCGGTCACGGCAGTGAGCGCCCCGGCAGCTCCGACGGCGTTGGCGGCAGTGCGGGGCGACAGCCAGGCCACTCTTTCGTGGACTCCGGGCAGCAACGGTGGATCGCCGTTGACCAGCTATGTGCTGCAGGTTCGCACCGGTGCGACGGTCGTTCGGACGGACACCATTCCGGTGACGAATCAGGCGATGAACAGCACCACGATCCTCGGCCTGACGAACGGAACGGCGTACAACTTCCGACTGCAAGCGGTCACCGCTGTCGGTTCCAGTGCGCTGTCGACGGCGTCCGCCAACGTCACTCCGGCGACTGTGCCGGGTGCGCCGGGGATCCTTGCCGGTTCGCAGGGTGCGGTTGGCGGTGGTCTGCAGGCCTCGGCGAACTGGACGGCGCCAACGTCCACCGGTGGTTCCGGTATCACCGGGTATCTGGTGTCTGCCTACCTGGTTGGTGGAACGACTCCGCTTCAGCAGATCCAGGTCGGTTCGGGTGCCCGTACGCGGGCCTTCACCTTCTCCAGTACCGCTCCGATCGAATTCCAGGTGGTCGCGATCAACGCTGTTGGAAGCAGTGCGCCGTCAGCCAGGTCGGCAGGGGTGGTTCCGAGGTGATCCGGTTGGTGGTCTGAAAGGACGCAACCCGGATGCGGCCCGCTGTAGGGGGCGGGCCGCACCGGAGTTGGTCGAAGCGTTCTCCGGAGATGACAATCCCGACCAATTTCTTCTCTCAGGGCCCGGCACCGAGACATTCTCGGGGCCGGGCCCTGCAGGGTTTTTCGGACCGAGAACGACGTATCACTCGTAGGAACACTTGCCCCCCACAAATAGGGGATGGGCCACCCATCCTTTCTGCTGAATACTCCGAATTGCCCGCGCGGGGTGCGCGGAGGCCGAAACTACGCCGTGAAACCGCAGACCAACTGTCCGTGACGCCGAACCAGGGGGGTACTGGGTGAGAGGGCGACATCGGGCTCCCCGGACCACCGAGGAGGCCCGGCTGCGTCACCGTCTCCGGGCGCGTCGTGGCGTTTCGATCCTGGTCGTCACGCTGCTTGCCACCATCCCGGTCGGGGTGAGCGCAGCGATGACGCCCCCCGGCGCCGTGCAGTCGGCGGCGTCGTCGTCGAGCATCAGCGCGGCGCCGGCCGAACGCTCCTTCATCGATCGGATCGACGACGATTTCGGCCTCGATGCCGAGCAGCGGGGCGATGCCAGCAAGTCCGGTGACAACGCGGTGACGGACCCCGCTCTGCAGACGACGGCTGTCGGCGTCGGAGTCAAAGCCGTTACCCCGGTAGATCCGTCGTGTGCCGCTGCGGTTGCCGGTTCGGCGCTGGCCCCACCGTCGGTGTGCGCGGTCACCGAGCCGACCGGGATCAACTGGTCGGTGTTCGACCCGGGAAATATCATCCCGGACGAGGTCTTCTACAACACGGCCGCGATGGACGACACCAAGATCCGGGACTTCATCGCTGCGCAGGGCGCCGGTTGCGTCGGCGAGTTCTGCTTGAAGAGCCTGCGGGTCAGCACGCCGGACCAGCCCGCCGACCAGTACTGCACGGCCTACGCCGGCGGAGCGAACGAGGACGCTGCCACGGTTCTCGGCAAGGTTTCCCGGGCCTGCGGGGTCAACCCGCAGGTCATGTTGGTGACCCTGCAGAAGGAATCGGGTCTGCTCAGCCGGACAGACCCCACTGCCTCCACGTACGACGCCGCCTGGGGCTGGCACTGCCCGGACACCGGCCCGGGCGGCAGCGCGAATTGCGACCCGGCCTATGCGGGGTTCTTCAACCAGGCCTACGGGATGGCGAAGCAGTGGTCCCGGTACCGGGTCGATCCCTTCAACTACAACTACCGGGCCGGCCAGACGGTGAACATCCTGTGGAACGTGGTGGAGTCCGGCTGCGGGTCAGCGCCGGTGACGATCCAGAACACCGCGACCGCGTCGTTGTACAACTACACCCCCTACCAGCCGAACGCCGCGGCGTTGGCGTCCTACCCGGGGACCGGTGATGCCTGCTCGGCCTACGGCAACCGGAACTTCTTCTTCCTGTTCGGCAAGTACTTCGGTGACACGACCTTTGGGACCACGACCCTCGCCAGCGGCGGGGTCACCGCGCGCGTCGCCAGCCTGGCCGCCACCACCCAGGTCACCATTCCGAACAACGGGTTTGTCGATCCGGCACTGGCGGGTCAGGTGATCACCGCACCGACCGCGGCCGTCGCCACCGGACTGGCTGCCGGCTTCGCCGCGTTGGGGCTGCCCTACGTGTGGGGTGGCGGCGGATCAGGTGAGGGGCCGAACAATGGCTGTGCCCGTGGTGGTGGTGCCTTGAACAGCTGCGGCTCCGAGATCGGCTTCGACTGCTCCGGGTTGACCGCGTTCGTTCTGGGACGCGCGGGTTACGCGATTCCCGGCGATTCGTCCAGCCAGCGCGCGGTCGGCACCCGGATCACGTGGGACAAGGCACTTGCAGGCGACGTGGTTGGGTTCCCTGGTCACGTGGCGATCTACCTGGGTGCGGTCAACGGCGTCCGGTACATCCTGGAGGCCTCGACCGTCGGCACTCCCGTGCACATCGTGAAACTGACGCGCAGCGATGCCGATCCGCAGGTCTATCGGTTCTGGGCGGGGATTCCGCAAATCGCGGCCAGCGGCAGCACGTTTGTCCCGGCCAGCCCCTGGAGTACCTCTTCGGGCAAGGTGTACCTCTCGACCATTCCGCGGTACTTCGCTGCGGCGCCGCTGCCTGCCGCGCCGCAGCCCCAGCCGGCCGCGCCGGCGCCCGCGCCAGCCGCGGTGCTGCCCGCCCCGACCGCCGTGCCCCCTGCCACGGCGCCGCCATCCGATCCGTCGTCCGCGCCATCGACCACATCGAACCCGACCAGTACGCAACCGACGACCGCATCAACGACCCCCACGACGTCCGGTGGGCCGGGTTCGTCCGGCGGGCCCGGTTCGTCCGGCGGACCGGGTTCGTCCAGCGGCTCGGCACCGGCCACGACGTCGACCAGCGCTTCTTCATCCAGCACTTCGCCGGCGGCCACCACCGCTCCCAGCAACGGTTCGACCACCACCGCTCCAACGACGACGACCGGGCAGCCGGCCACCACGGCCAGCACCACGGAATCGGCCACCTCGACGGCCGCCACTCCCGAAACCACCTCCGCCGCAGGCAGTTCCACACCCGCGATCGAAACACCGCCGGTAGTAACGACGACGGCCGCACCGGTCAGCACGCCGCCGGCATCCTCGACCGCAGCAGACCCTGCAACGACGTCCGTCCTGCCAACCCCGACCGCGCCGGCCAGCTGCCCGGCAACCGCGGAGACGACGACCGAGTCCGTCCCGACGGCGCCGACCACGCCGCCGTTGCTGCCCAAACCGGCCAAGGCAGCGGTTCCGGCCGGCGAGACCACCCTGTTCATGACGGCCATTGCCGCCGCCATCGCCGCAACGATCGGCCCGTCGGCCGATCCACTGACCGCGGCTGTCGACGGTTCCTGCGGCTGATCTGCCGTCCGACGCCCGATCCGGTGATTCGGACACCCCGGACAAGCTGATCGCCGCCCGGGTGGCCCCGATGGCGGACCACTAAGACAGCACGAAATCAACCCAACTCCTGCGTCGCCGGGCTGCTTTCGTGCTGTTCTCTGACCTGTTCAGACTGGCGGGCCCTCCTTCGTCGGGTCCGACTGGATCGTGTCTGCCAACAGCGGCAGACACGATCCACTTGCCTGATGGCGCCTGGCGACTTCGTCGCAGCGGGCTAAGTTGGTCGGCGGGGCCGGCTGTTGGCCCCATGTCCCGCGAAGGCCGCGGGGCCGCCTGATCACAAGGAGTGCTGAATGCCGTCACGTATTGCAAGGACGCAGTGGAGCGGTGGGCTGCAGGACGGGTCCGGTCAGGTGGAGCTTGTCAGCTCCGGGGTCGGCACCTACGACGTGTCCTTCCCGCGCCGCGCGTCCGACACCGCTGGTGGAGTCACCAGCCCGGAGGAGCTGATCGCAGCCGCGCATTCCTCGTGCTACAGCATGCAGCTGTCCGCGGTGATCGGTGAAGCCGGCGGCACCGTCAAGAGCCTGGTCACCGACGCCGAGGTCAGCCTCGGGCCGGACCCGGCAGGCGGCTTCCGGCTCACCGGAATCGCGCTGACCGTCCGCGGCCAGGTCGATGGCCTGGACGCCGCCGGGTTCGCCGAGGCAGCCAAGAACGCGAAGGAGACCTGCCCGGTCTCCAAGGCGCTCACCGGGGTGGAGATCTCGCTCGACGCCGCGCTCGCCTGAAATCAGCGGCTGGTGCGCGCCGATCCGGTGCGCACCAGCCGACCGTTTCCTGCAGTGAACTCCCCTTGACGGCGCGCGGTCAGGAGCTGCGGGAGTGCAGGATGCCGGCTGTGTAGGTCTCCTCCAAATGCGCGAGCGTCTCGTCGAAATGCCGGGAGGCGTAGGTCGCATACAGGGCATCGATCACCAGGAGTTGCCCCCACTTCGAGGTCACCGACTCGCCGTAGAGCCCGCTGCCGGGCACGGTCGAGGTGAAGACGGCGACGTCGGCGTGCGCAACGAGGGCCGACCGTTCGACAGAGGTGACGCCGATGGTGGCCGCGCCGTGCGCCCTGGCCAGCCGCATGGCCTCGACGACGGCCGTGGTCTGCCCGGAATCGCTGATCCCGATCACCACGTCGCGGCCGGTCAGGATGGTCGCGGACATCACCTGGATGCTCTGATCGTGGAACAACAGGCATTTCTTGCCGGCCCTGGTGAACCGCATGACGCCGGCCTCGGCGGCGACGCAGGACAGGCCCATCGCGAAGAAGACGATGACCTCGGCCCGCTCGATCAGGTCGACGGCACCGTCGATCGCCTGCGGGTTGACGTGCAGCGCGGTCTGCCGCAACGCCGCCAGGCTGCTCCGCTCCACCTTGCCGATGATCGACTCAGCGGGTTCGTCTCGGGAGATGCCTTCGTAGACATACTGTTCCGTGTCGCCATTGGCGCTGGCCCGGGTGGCGAAGGTGGCCTCGGCAATGCCGAGCCGCAGGGAACGGTAGCCGTCCAGGCCCAGTTCGCGGACAAACCGGGACACCGTCGAATCGGCCACGCTGGCGGCGGACGCCAGTTCGGTGATGGTCATGATCCGGACCCGCTCGGGATCATTGAGCACGAACTCGGCGATCTGCCGCATGGCCGGCGCCATGTAGGGAAGTTTGCTGGAGATCTCGTGCAGAAGATTGCCACCGTCGGACGTCGCCATGGACATAGTTTCCACGATGTCAGCGCTGGCTCCCCGCAACCGCCCGCACCGGGTCGTCAGCCCGCCGGTGATCTGTGGCCGGCCAGCCACCGGGCCGGGTTGGCCACCATGACCTGATGAAGCAGCTCCGGCGACCCGGCCGCGGCCAGCCGCGGCAGGAAGCGATCACCGAGGTACGCCAGCCCCGGCATGCCGCCGTAGGCGACGTACCGGGTGCGCCGGGCCACGTCACCGCCCAGCAGGATGCGGTCCCGGCCGCCCCGTTCGGCGGTCCGCAGCAGACACTCCAGCAACACCGAATCGGGCCAGGACTTGCTCCTCGCCATCCCGTCGTACCCGAGATAGGCTCCCGCAGCGGCGATCTCGGCATGCAGACCGGCATCCGGGTTGCGGTCGATGTGTGCCAGCACGGTGGCATCCGCCGGCACCCCGTGACGCTGCAACAGAGCCAGCACCTCGAAGGCGGCACTGCCGTGCTCCAGATGCACCATCACCGGGGCGCCGGTGGCCCGGTGTGCGGTGCCGACGGCCTCGATCACCCGCCGCTCGAACGCACTGATCGACCAGTAGTCGACGCCCGCCTTCAGCACCCCGGCGCGGATCGGTTGCCCGTCGACGGCGGCCGCCGGGGCGGAGCGGGTCGGGGCGTCGGACTCCGGCATGCCGACCTGCAGGTCGGCGAGGAACCGGGCCGCCAACTCGCCGGGAGAGAGCCGGGTCAGCCAGTGGCCGGGTTCGTAATGCGCCTCCCGATGCGCGCCGGTGGTGGCGATGATCCGCAGGCCGGTGCCGGCGGTGATCCGGGCCAGCGCCGCCGGCCGTCGGCCGAGACCGGTCGGTGTCGCGTCCACCATGGCCGAAATACCTGATCCCACCAGCAAAGCCGCCTCGGCGGAACTCGCGGTCTCGTCGTCGAGCTCGTCACCGGGCAGCAGTCGGCTCACCTGGAAGAGGTGCTCGTGATAGTCGACCTGGCCCAGATCCTTCGCAAGGACCTGGCCGGCGACCGTGCGGATGCCGGCAGAACTCGATGGGTCACCAGCGGTAGTCATGCTGGAAGCATCGCCCTCGAGACCACGATCCCGACCAGCGCGGGGTCCGGATCCCGGTCGTGCAGCACCGCTCGGACGGCCTCCGCCGCACCGGCGCCCATCCGGTCGACCGCTTCGACGGTCTGCGCCGCGGAGTGCGGGGTGAGCGTCACGCGGTCTGCGAGGTCGTCGGCCAGCAGGGGACTTGCGTCGCTGCCCTTGCTGGTCGATTCCGTCGAGAGGGTGTCGGCGGCATAGGAACCGACGCGGCCGTCGCGCAAGGCCTGCGACAACGCGTTTTCGTCAACGAGATCGGCGCGGGCAGTGTTGATCAGGATCACTCCGGCCCGGACGGTGCCCAGCCATCCGGCGTCGACGATCAGTTGGTCGCCGGGGGCGTGCAGGGTGATGACATCGGACCGGGCGGCCAGGTCAGCCGGAGTCACCGGCTCCGCGCCGGCCGCCAGGATGGCCGCGGCGGGCAGGAACGGATCGCTGGCCAGGACCCGACAGCCGAAACCGCGCAGGCGTTCTGCCACACCGCGGCCGATCCGGCCGAAGCCGATCACCCCGACCGTCAGGCCACCGAGTTCGCGGGAACGCCGGACCGTCCAGCTGCCGGCGCGGACCCGGCGGTCACCGGCGGCCACCCCGCGCAGCGCGGACAAGATGAGCGCCAGGGCGTGGTCGGCGACCGCGCCGCTGTTCGCGCCTGGGGTGTTGGTGACGACGATCCCGCGACGCCCGGCGGCGGCCAGATCGACGGCGTCGACCCCGACGCCGTACCGCGCCACGATCCGCAATCGCGGTGCGAGCGCGAAATGCGCATCGGTGACGGGTCCGGTGCCGGCGATCCAGCCATCCGTGTCGGCCAGCAGCGGGGCGAGGGTCGCCAGGTCGTGATCGGGCGGCCCGGTCAGCACCGTGATGCCATCCCGCGCGAGCTCCTCGACGATGTCCCGCGATCCACTGGAGAACGACCTGGACGTCACCAGAACCGTTAACCGAACAGGAGTGTCGAACGTCATGACGATAAACCGGCGTTGACTGCGAACGGCCGGCGGACCGGTCCGGTCGGTCCGGCGAAGATCCGTTCGCCCATCCCGTTCTCGACCACCCAGCCGTAGTCATGGCCGGCGGAACCGGGGTAGACGGCCAGGAACTGATACTCGTCGGTCCCGGTGTTCACGCTGCGGTGGGCCCAGCCCGGCGGCATGTAGCCGATGACGCCCGGCGTCATCTCGATCCAGGACGTCCGGGTGCCGTCAAAGGTCAGCAATCCGCCAGTGCCGCGTAGGCAGAGGTAGATCTCGCCCTGCGGGTCGGGGTGCTGGTGGCCCTTGGTCATGTAGAACTCGCCAGCCAAGCGTGCCGGGCGAGATCGTGGTGACGGACTGCGGCAGCTCGCGGGGCAGCTCCGGCACGGGGGAGGAGGCCACCGTGTAAACAATCGGGTCGGTGCCCAACGCGAGTTCGCGGCGCAGTTCCTCGGCCTCGAACAGCCCTTCCAGGCTGGACATCCGGCGGGTCAGTAGCGGGCCGGTCGGCGTGACGCTGGCCGATGCGCTGTCGAAGACGATCCGCATCGGGTCGAGCGGCGGTGCCAGGAAGGTCGTCATGAAAATCCTTTCGATTGGACGAGCACATCGATGACTTGTAATGACAGGATGACAGGTGAGTCGAGCGACTGGCAACCCCCGATGTGAAGAATCTGGCGCGTCCGGTGAGCCCGCCGGTCGCCGGGACCTACGGTTGTCGCATGGTGATCGCCCGAGCAACCGCGCGCGGCCAGGCCGTTTCCCCCGACACCGCAGGCAGTGCCGGGGGAATCGACCGGTCGTCACCGATGCCCTACTACCACCAACTCAAATCACTCGTGGTGGAACTGATTGCCCGCGAGCAGCTCTCGCCAGGGACGAGGTTGCCCAGTGACCACGAGCTGTGTGAGCGGTACGGGGTGTCCAGAACGGTGGCCAGGCAGGCGCTGGGCGAGCTCGAGTCCGAGGGGGTGCTGATCCGCGAAAAGGGTCGCGGAACGTTTGTGGCGCAACCGAAGTCATCGCAGGGGTTGGTGCAGTCGTTGGCCGGGCTGTACGACGACGTGGCCAGTCACGGGATGACCCTGCGCAGCGAAGTGCGCCGACTGGAGACGGTGCCGGCCACCGGGTCGGTGGCCCGCGACCTCGGGCTGCCCAGCGGCACACCCGTCCTGCTGCTGGAGCGACTGCGGTTCATTTCAGAGCTACCGTGGGTGCTGGTCACCACCTACCTGCCGGTCGGCCTGATCCCCGGGCTGGAGCACGAGGACCTGGTGCACGGTTCGTTGTACGAGATCATGGATCGGCACGGTGTGCGGCCGGTGATCGGCCGGCGGAGCATCGAGGCCCGGACCGCAAATGCCTCTCTGGCAAGGGATCTGGGGCTGCCGAGGGGCGGCGCTGTGCTCTTCCTGTCGAGCGTGGGGACGAATGCGGCCGGCCGGCCGGTCGAGGTGTTCCATGCGTTCCATCGCGGTGATCGCACCCGCTTCGAGGTCGCCCTCTCCCAGCAGGCGGACGCCGTCGTGGTGCCGGCCGTCGAGAGGGGCTGAGTGGACCACTCCATCCACCGCATCCCGCTGCGAAATTTCTGCTACATCTCTTGACTCGCATCGAAATTACTGCGATTCTCTCCTCATGCACCGGTAGAACGAGGGCGATCCGATATCCGGATCGCCGGTCCCCGGTAGGCCCCCAACGGAGAGGGATTGCCCGACATGAGGTTCACCAGCAGATCCGGACGACCGGCACTCGTGATCGCCGGCGTGGTCGCGTTGGCATTGACCGTGACGGCCTGTGGGGGACAGGCCAGCGGCGCCGGCACATCGGCGCCGGCAGCGGGTTCGACAGGTTCCGCGGGTGCGGCTGCCTTCGCGACCAAGGTGGCCGCCGATGTCGCCGCCGCGACCGCCGCCCAGACACCTACCAGCAACCCGGTGCCGAGCACCGCCCCGACGCCGGTGACCGGCAAGCAGATCGTGATCATCCCGTGCGGCGCCGCCGTCGAGGGTTGCGCCCGGCCCGCTGCGTCGGCAAAGGAGGCGGCGGAGGCCATCGGTTGGAGCGCCACCATTGTCGACCCGGCCGGTGCCGGCGGACCGTCCGCGGCGATCCAGCGCGCCGTGTCCAGCGGGGCGAACGGGATCGTCCTGAATTCCATCGACGCCGCCGCCGTCCAGGGTGACCTGAAGGCCGCGCGGGACGCTGGAGTCGCCATCGTCTGCGACATGTGCGGCAACACCGATGACCTGATCCAGTCGGTGATCCCGCCGCTACCGGAGAACGAGAAGGCCGGATACCTGTTGGGAGAGCAGGCCTTTGTTCTGGCGCAGCAGCGGTACAACGCGCCGCCCAAGTTCATCGTGATGACCGACAACGAATTCGCCACGGTGAATGCCCGGGTGGCCGGGGTGAAGAAATTCATCGACGACTGCACGGCCGCCGGCGCCGGCTGCGAACTGGTCGCCGAGGGCCAGCATCTGGCCGGCGAGATCAGCACAACGGCGCCGGGTCGGGTCGTGCAACTGGTGCGCAGCAACCCCGACTACAACGTGCTGTTCGCCGGCTTCGACGCCGCCTTGAACTTCTTCGCCCAGGGACTGAAGCAGGCCGGGCTCGCCGACCCGGGCAAGGCGTTCGGCATCTCGATCGACGCCGACCTGGCCAACACCGAGATGATCCGGTCCGGCGGATTCCAGGCGGCCTCGGCCGGTGTCCCGATGGCCCGCGTCGGCTACGGGCTGATCGACGATCTGAATCGCATCTACAACAACCAGCCCCCAGCCGACCAGGGCGTCTCGGTGAAGATCATCAACCAGCAGAACGCGCCGCAAAGCGGTTCCTGGGACGGCGATTTCGATGCCACCCCGTTCTACCTGAAGCTCTGGGGCAAGTCATGACAGCCACCACAACGGTGACGACAACGGCAGCACCGGGGCAGGACGGTGCGGTGCGGACCGTGCTGTCGATCCGGAATCTGTCCAAGACGTTCCTCGGGCAACGCGCGCTCGCCGAGGTGGACTTCGACCTGCGGGCCGGTGAGGTGCACGCCCTGCTCGGCCAGAACGGTTGCGGGAAGTCGACGTTGATCAAGTGCCTGGCCGGCTACCACGAACCGGATCCCGGCGCCGAGTTCCGGCTGCAGGACCAGCCGCTCCCCACGCCCTACCAACCCGCCCAGGCCACCCGGGCCGGACTGGTCTTCGTGCACCAGGACCTCGGCCTGATCCCCAACCTCTCGGTCGCCGAGAACTTCGCCATCTCAAGAAGTTTCGACACCAGGCCGCTGCGCCGGATCCACTGGAAGGCGATCGCGGAGCGGGCGACCACCGAACTGCGAACACTCGGCCATGACATCGATCCGCGGACCCTGGTAGGCCGGCTATCGGTCGCCGAACAGACCATCGTGGCGATCGCCAGGGCGCTGGCCAGCGCCGAGGAGGGCGCCAAGGTGCTGGTGCTGGACGAGCCGACGGCCGCCCTGCCGGACGCCCGGCGGACCGTCACGGAGGGCTCCCGCAACGAGGTGGACCTGCTGTTCGCCGCCGTGCGCAAGGTGGTTGCCGGTGGTGTCGGGGTGATCTACGTGTCGCACAAACTGCACGAGATCCTCGAGCTGGCCGATCGGGCGACGACGCTGCGCGACGGTCGATCGATCGGAACCGTGCCGGTCGCGGCACTGTCCGAGAAGGATCTGATCAAGATCATCGTCGGCCGGGAGGTCGCCACCGTCACCCGCGACCGCGATCCCATCGAGACCGGCGAACGGCTGCTCCAGGTGGAAGGCCTGTCGGGGCGTCGGGTGCAGGACATGTCGTTCACTGTCAACCGCGGCGAGGTGATCGGGGTGGCCGGCATGCTCGGCTCCGGACGCAGCGAGCTGGCCCGGCTGCTGTTCGGCGCCCAGCAGCCCACTGCCGGGACCATCTCGCTGCACGGCAGCACCGTGCGGTTCCGCGATCCGCGCGGCGCCGTCCGGAACCGTGTCGCCATGATCCCGGAGGATCGGCGCGGCCAGGGCGGCCAACTGCAGATGTCGGTGGCGCAGAACCTGCTGCTGCCGGCCATCACCAGATATTTCCGCCGGGGTCGGCTCGCTACCGGTGCAATGCGCACTCGGGCCACCGAACTGGTTGGCGAGTACCAGATCTCGCCCGCGGACCCGACTCGGAAATTCGGCGTGCTGTCCGGCGGTAATCAGCAGAAGGTCGTCATCGGGAAGTGGTTGGGGGTCGCACCGGAGCTGGTCATCTTCGACGAGCCCGTCCAGGGCGTCGACGTCGGCGCCAGGGCCGAGATCTACCGGCTGGTCATCGAGGCCGCCCGCCGCGGGGCGGGCGTGCTGCTGATCTCCTCCGAGTTGGATCAGCTGCTGGACCTGTGCACGCGTGTCCTGGTTGTTCGGGATGGCCGGCTGATCGCCGACCTGCCGGCGCCCTCGCTCACCCGGCACCAGCTCACGCACTACATCTACTTCGGCGAGCAGGGTGAAACCCAGCCGGATGAGACTCAGCCGGATGATTCGAGCGACGGCCAGCGGTTCGTTATCCCACCAGTTCCGGCGCCCGGCAAGGAGTCCCGATGACCACCACCCCCACCTCCCGGAGGCCGGAGCCGGCTGTGCCCGAACCAGCTGTGCCGATCGTGCCGCCGGGTGCCCGCCGCCGCTTCGTCACGCTGCCGGGCGGGCGCCGGGAGTCGCTGGCGATCTTCCTGGCCAGGATCGCGCTGCCCGCGATCCTGGTGCTGATGGTGATCGTCTTCTCCATCCTGCGGCCCGAGACCTTCGCCACCATAGAGAATCTCAAGACGATCCTGAATCTGCAGGCCGTGCTGGTGATCCTCAGCCTTGGGCTGTTGCTGCCACTGATCGTCGGCGAGATCGATCTATCGGTCGCCGCCAACCTCGGGTTCGGATTGATCCTGGTGACCGGTCTGACCTCCCAACAGGGTCTGCCGTTGCTGCCGGCCGTGCTGCTGGCGGTGGCCGGTTGCACGATCGTCGGCTGGCTGAACGGCCTGATGGTGACCCGGCTCGGCATGCCATCGTTGATCGCCACCCTGGCGATGAGCACCCTGTTGTTGGGGGTGGTCAGCGCCTACACGGGCGGCGGGGTCTTCTACGACAACATCCCACCGGCCCTGCTGGGCATCGGCCAGGGGCAGCTCTTCGGGATCCCGCTGCCGATCTTCTACGCCCTCGGCATCGCCCTGATTGTCTGGTACCTGCTGTCCAGCACCCCGCAGGGTCGCTACCTGTACGCCATCGGTGGCTCCCGGGAGGCCGCGCGGCTCAGCGGCGTGCCGGTTCGCGGGTTGACCGTCATCGCTTTCGCCGGCGCGGGACTTCTGGCCGGGATCGGCGGCGTCGTGCAGGCCGGCATCCTCGGCAGCGGCAGCCCGACGGTCGGCCCGCCCTACCTGCTGCCGGTGTTCGCCGCGGTATTCCTGGGTGCAACGGCCATTCAGCCCGGCGTGTTCAACGTCTGGGGGACCATCATCGCCGTCATCACCCTGCAGGTCGGCACCACCGGTCTCGCGCTGCTGGGCGCACCGTTCTGGATCGAACCGATCTTCACCGGGCTGGCGCTGATCATCGCGGTCGCCTCCGCTCGGTTCCTCCGCGGAGAAGCCCTGTAGCGCAACAAGTCCACCTTTCACCCGAAGCAATTGACGGTCGGCAGTCAGCCGGCCAGCAGCGAGGAGAACATCGAATGAAGATCGACCTCACCGGAAAGACCGCCGTCGTGTCCGGGTCCGGGCAGGGCATCGGCCTGGCGATCGGTGCCGGGCTGGCTGGTGCGGGCGCGAGCGTGGTGCTCAACACCAGGTCGGCGGACCGGGTCGACAAGGCCGTCGAACGGTTGCGCGGCATGCTGCCAGGCGGTCAGATCAACGGCGTGGCGGCCGATCTGGGCACCGAGGACGGCGTCCGGACGCTACTCGACGCCGTCCCGGACGCGGACATTCTCATCAACAACCTCGGCATCTTCGAGCCGCAGGAATTCCTGGACATCACCGACGCCGACTGGCAGCAGATGTTCGACACCAACCTGATGAGCGGTGTCCGGCTGTCCCGCGGCTACCTGCCCGGCATGCTGGCCAGGAACACCGGCCGCATCGTGTTCGTGTCCAGCGAATCCGCGTTGCAGATCCCGCCGGAGATGATCCACTACGGCGTCACCAAGATCGCGCAGCTGGCGCTGTCCCGCGGGCTCGCCGAACTGTGCGCGGGCACCGAGATCACCGTGAACTCCGTGCTGGTCGGGCCGACCGCGTCCGAAGGGGTCGCGGACTTCGTCAACAAGCTCGGCGGCGAGGGCAAACCCGCGCAACAGGCGGTCGACGACTTCGTCCGGGACCACCGGCCGACGTCCATCCTGCGCCGCGCCTCCACCCCCGAGGAGATCGCGAACATGGTGGTCTACCTGTGCTCACCGCAGGCGTCGGCCACCACCGGCGCCGCGGTATCCGTCGACGGCGGCGTCCGCCGCAGTGCCGTCTGATGGCCATCGCCACAGCGTGCCGGTCCGCACTCGAAAGCCGGCTCAGGACAGTAGGTGTGGTGCCCGTCATCACCATCCGGGACGCCGCCGCGGCCGTCGATCTGGGCAATGCCCTGGTGCGCGGCGGGCTACCGATCGCGGAGATCACGTTCCGCACCGACGCTGCCGCGGGCGCCATCCGCGCCCTGCGGGATGGGTTCCCGGACTTCCTGGTGGGGGCGGGAACCGTACTGGACCTGCCGACTCTGGACCGGGCCGTCGAGGCCGGGGCCGGCTTCGTGGTCGCCCCCGGATTCAACCCGATTGTTGTTGATCGGTGCCTGGAACTCGGGATCCCGGTGATCCCGGGCGTCAGTTCGCCGACCGACATCGAGGCCGCGTTGTCCCGCGGGCTCGACCTGCTGAAGTTCTTCCCGGCCGAGGCCGCCGGTGGGTTGGCGTTCCTGAAGGCCGTCTCCGCGCCCTACGGCGGGGTGTCCTTCATGCCGACCGGCGGCATCACGCTGGACAACCTGCCGACCTACCTGTCTCAACCATGTGTCGCCGCCTGCGGGGGCAGCTGGATCGCCACCGAATCCGCCATCACCGACGGCCGGTTCGACGAGATCGCCGCCCTGGCAAGGCAAGCGGTCGAACTGGCAACGCCATTCGCCCACCCCGACAAGATCAACACTGACGAAACGAGGAATGCATCATGAGCATCGACTACGTCCCGGACTACACCGCCCAACCGGGCACCGCGCTGACCGGCAAGGTGGCGATCGTCACCGGTGGTGCGTCGGGCATCGGCGACGCCGTCGGCCGGATCTTCGCCGCCAACCAGGCGAAGGTGCTACTGGTGGACATCGACACCGACCGGCTGAAGAAAGTGGTCGCCAGCATTTCCGAGACCGGCGCGACCGTCGTCGGCGTCACCGCCGACGTGTGTGACGAGGCCGCTGTTGCCGCCGTTTTCCAGCAGGCCGTGGACACCTGGGGCAGCGTTGACCTGGTGGTGAACAGCGCCGGCCGCGACTCCCTGTCGCCGCCTGTCACCGAGGTGACTTTGGAGGAGTGGAACCAGACCATCGGGCCGAACCTGACCGCGGTGTTCCTGGTCTGCCGGGAGGCGTTCCGGGTGATGGAGAAGCAGTCCACCGGCGGCCGCATCATGAACATGGGCTCGTCGTCGACCAAGCTCGCCTCCGGGCCCGGGTCACAGCCCGTACCGGGCGTCCAAGCACGGCATGCTCGGCTTCAGCAAGAACATCCTGCTCGAGGGCAAGGACAAGAAGATCGGCGTCACGGTGATCAACCCGTCGCACGTCGCCACCCCGATGACCGAGATCATCGACAAGGGCCTGTATGACGGCGATATCCCCGCCTACGTCGACGGCTGGCTGGACGAGAACGAGATCAAGAACGGCATCCACGCCAGCTGCATCGACGTCGCGAACGTCGCCGACGCGGCCCTGTACGTCGCCACCAGGACGCCGGACGTGACGATCCCGACGATGTCGATGTACCCGACGCACAAGGCCCACCGCTACGGCATGGAAGTCTGAGGGACTGCGCGATGAAGGCAGCCGTACTGCAAGCCCCGCAAGTGCTTTCGTGGTCCGACGTACCCGATCCGGAGCCGTTCGGGGACCGTCCCGTGCTGGTCAGGGTCGGTGCCGTCGGCGTCTGCGGATCCGATCTGCTCCGCTTCGACAAGGGCACCGCGTACCACTACCCGCTGGTACTGGGTCACGAATTCTCCGCCATTGTCGAAGGGCCGCCGCCGGGCAGTCGTTTCGCGCCTGGCGACCGGGTCGCGGTCTTCCCGCTGCTCGCCAACCCGGACGACCCGCTCACCGAGATCGGCGAACCGGCCCTCGGCATCGGCTACGACTACTTCGGCTCCCGTCGGGACGGCGGGATGGCCGAACTGCTCTACGTCCCGGAACGCAACCTGATCCCGGTGCCTGCCGCCATGCCCCTGCTGCACGCCGCGATGGTGGAACCGGCCGCGGTCGCGCTGCACGCGGTCCTCAAGTTGCGGTTGCCGGCGAACGGCAGCGCGCTGGTCATCGGCGCCGGCCCGATCGGTGCATTGGCCGCGCAATGGCTGCGGATCCTGGGCTGGGCCCGGGTGCTGGTGGCCGACATCGACCCGGCAAAACGCCGTGTCATGAGTGACCTCGGGTTCGAGACCATCGACGCCGCAGGCGATACCGTCGGCCAGGCCCTGGCGTTGACAGGTACCGGCGTCGACGCCGCCGTGGAGGCCAGCGGACTGCCAACCACGCTGCTGCAGGCATTGGAGGTCGCCGCACCCCGCGGCCAGGTGCTGATCCTCGGCGACCTGAAGGGGGACGTCACCATCCCGCGAGCACTGGTGTCGTCGCTGATCCGGCGCGAGCTGACGGTGCTCGGCACCTGGAATTCCAAGATCACCCCGGTCGGGCGCAGCGAATGGGAGATGGTGATCGCCAATATCGTCGGCGGCCGGTTACTTCTCGCCCCGCTGATCAGCCACGCAGTCCCGTTGGCCGACGCCGCCCAGACGTTCGGCGACCTGGTCGAGCGGCGCGTGTGGTCGAACAAGGTGCTGTTCGCGGTCTCCGCAGAAGCGTTGGCCGAGGCGACGGATGCCTCGGTGCTGCCGGCGTCCGTGGCTGCAGCAAACGCGAAAAAGCCTGCGGCGCTGGCCGAAGTGGGTGCGCCATGAAGGCCGCCGTCTTTCACGAGCCCGGCCGGATGATGGTGCAGGACATCCCGGTGCCCGCCATCGCCGATGACGAACTACTCATTAAAGTGCGCTCGGCGTCCATCTGCGGCACGGACCTGCGGATCTCCCGGCACGGCCATTTCAAGATCCCGGCCGGGCAGCAACGGGTCCAGGGACACGAGGTCGCCGGTGACGTCGTCCTCGTCGGTCGCGAGGTGACCGGGTACCGCGAGGGGGACAGGGTCAGCGTCACACCCAACGTCGGCTGCGGGCACTGCCGGTTCTGCCGGCTCGGGCTGAACAACATGTGCCCCGATTACGAGGCCTTCGGAGTCAGCCTGGACGGCGGGTTCGAGGAGTACTTGCGGATACCCGGCTTCGCAGTGCAGCGTGGCAACGTGTTCACCCTGCCGGCAACGGTGAGTTACGCCGAGGCGGCCCTGGTCGAGCCCTTTTCCTGCTGCCTGCGCGGCCAGGAGGCCCTGTCCGTCGGGTACGAGGACACGGTGCTGATCGTCGGCGCCGGCCCGATCGGCGCGTTCAACGTCATGCTGGCCAAGCTGGCCGGCGCGAAAAAGATCATCGTGGCCAACCGCAGCCAGCCGCGGCTGGACCGGATGAAGGAATTCGGCGCGGACGTCATGATCAACGTCAGCGAACAGGACCTGACCGCGGCGGTGTTGGCCGAAACCGACGGCCAGGGTGTGGATGTCGCCGTCACGGCGGTGTCAAGTGCCGAGGTGCAGTCGACGGCCGTGCAAGTGCTCGCCACCCACGGCCGGCTCAATTTCTTCGCCGGACTCGGGGTCGCAGCGAACGTCGGCATCGACACCAACCGGGTGCACTACAAGGGTCTGACGCTGACCGGGACGACCGGATCGAGCAACGCCGATTACGCCAAGGCCCTGCAGTTGGTGGGTGACGGCCGGGTTGACCTGTCCGGCCTGCTCACCGAGACCTTTTCGATCGAGGACATTGCCGGGGCCTTCGAGTACGCCGCGTCCGGCGCCGGCATGAAAGCTGTGGTGTCCTTCGACGGCAGCCCGCAGTCAGGAGCCCAGCAGTGACGACTCATAGCGAGACCATTCAGAGCGTGGCCAGTCAGTACGTGATGGCGATGGATGCCGGCACCACCGGTATCCGGGCCATCCTGTTCGATCGATCGGGCGACCTGGTGGCCGAGGCAAGCCAGGAGTTCCCGCAGATCTACCCGGAGCCCGGGTGGGTGGAACACAACCCGCTGGACATTTGGAACACCCAGATCACCGTCGCCAAAAAGGTTCTCGACACGGCCGGGGTGTCGGCCGACGCGATCGCGGCGATCGGCATCACCAACCAGCGAGAGACGACGATCGTCTGGGACCGGCACACCGGCCATCCGGTGATGAACGCCATCGTCTGGCAGGACCGGCGCACGGCCGGGTTCTGTGACGAGCTGAAGGCTCGCGGCTTGACCGAGTACGTGCACGAGACGACCGGGCTGGTCGTCGACGCCTACTTCTCCGGCACCAAGATCAACTGGATCCTGGACAACATCCCTGGGGCCCGGGACCGCGCCGAACGCGGCGAGCTGCTGTTCGGAACCGTTGACAGCTGGCTGATCTGGAACCTCACCGGCGGCGCGGTGCACGTCACCGACTACTCGAACGCCTCACGCACCATGCTGTTCGACATCAACCGGCTGGTCTGGGACGACCGGCTGCTGGCCGAGCTGGACATCCCGCGGGTGATGCTGCCCGAGGTGCGGCCCACCAGCGAGATCTACGGCCACACCGACGAATCGGTGTTCTTCGGCCAGCGGATCCCGGTCGCCGCGGCGGTCGGCGACCAGCACGCCGCGCTGTTCGGCCAGGCCTGTTTCGAACCCGGCATGGTGAAGTCCACCTACGGCACCGGCGCTTCGCTGCTGATGAACACCGGGGACAAGCCGGTGCTGTCGGACAAGGGCCTGCTGACCACCGTGGCGTGGGGCCTCGACGGCCGGGTGCAGTACGCGCTCGAGGGGCTGATCTTCGTCTCGGCCGCATCGATTCAATGGCTGCGGGACGAGCTGAAGATCGTCTACGACTCCGCGGACACCGAGCACGCAGCGAAACGGGTGAAGGACACCAACGGCGTGTACTTCGTGCCGGCCTTCGTCGGGCTGGCCGCACCCTACTGGGATCCGTACGCCAGGGGCGGGATCCTCGGACTCACGTTGGGCGCCAACCGCAATCACATCATCCGGGCGGCGCTGGAGGCAATCGCCTACCAGATCCGGGACGTCGTCGACGCGATGCAGGCCGACTCCGGGATCACCACCGTCGAGATCAAGGTGGACGGCGGCGCGTCGAAGAACAATTTCCTGATGCAGTTCCAGGCCGACCTGCTCGACGTTCCGGTGCTGCGGCCGACCGTCACCGAATCCTCCGCCCGCGGGGCCGCATTCCTGGCCGGCCTGGCCGTCGGCTTCTGGAAAGACCAGGCCGACCTCGTCGACTCATTCCACCTCGACCGCCGATTCATCCCCGACATGGACCCGAAAGATGCCGACAAGCTCTACGCCGGCTGGCAGAAGGCCGTCGGCCGGGTCCGCGATTGGCAGGAGCACTGATGTCACAGCCTTTCACCGCCCCGAAACCCGCTGCCACACCGACGTTCTACTTCGTCGGTGTGACGACGGGCAGCTCTTCGATCATGAAGGTGTTCCCGGCCTGGGCCGCCCATCTGGGCCTGGCGGCCGCAATCACCGGGATCGATCTCCCGTTGGATGACACCCCGGAGAATTACCGGGCGGTGGTCGAATTCCTCAAGAAGGATCCGCTGTCGCTGGGTTCACTGGTGACCAGTCACAAGCTGAACCTCTACAAGGCGGCCAGTGACCTGTTCGACCGGGTCGGCTCGGACACCGAGATTCTCGAGGAGGTCAGCAGCATCTCCAAGCGCGGCCCCGAACTGTGGGGGCACGCGATGGACCCGGTCACCTGCGGGCTGTCCCTCGAAGCGCTGGTCGACGAGGACTACTGGGGCCGCACCGGCGGGGAACTGCTGCTGCTCGGCGCCGGTGGCTCATCGCTCGCATTGACCCTCTACCTGCACCGCAGAGCCCTTGCCGGACAAGACGTTCCGTCAAAGGTCGTCGTGACGAACCGGCGGCCGGGACGCCTGGCGGAAATGCAGGCAATACATCGCCGGCTGGGTGTCGCCCTCCCGATGGAATACCACCTGACGCCGACACCGGACCTCAATGACGCGAGAGTTGCGGCGCTGCCGCCGGACTCGGTGATCGCCAACGCCACCGGGCTCGGCAAGGACCGCCCCGGCTCGCCGCTGACCGACGCCGTCGTCTTCCCGCAGCGGGCCACCGCCTGGGACTTCAATTACCGCGGCGACCTGGTCTTCCTGGACCAGGCCCGCGCTCAGTCGAGCGACCGACAGGTCAGGGCGGTTGATGGCTGGTTCTACTTCCTGCACGGCTGGACCCGGGTGATCGCCGAGGTCTTCGGAATCGACATTCCCACGTCCGGCCCGGAGTTCGACGCGTTATCGCAGATTGCGCTGGATGTGGCGGCGGCGGGCTCCGTCGGTCAGCGGTAGTCGTTCAGGTTTGCAGCCAGACGGTGGTTTCGGGGGGCAGGGTGCCGTGGTCGGTGATGGCGCGGCTCGCGAGGACGACCTTTCCGGGGGGCAGTTCGCGGGCGGTCGAGGAGAAGTTGGTGATGCTCTGCCAGCCGTTTGACCTGCTGAAGCTCAGGACGTCGAGATCCGGCTCGGTCGCCCAGGTGACGTCACCGTCGGTGGTTTGCAACTTCCGGCGAAGCTGCAACGCGGATCGGTACATCTCCAGGGTGCTGTCCGGGACACCGTCCTGAGCCTGGACGGAGAGTCCACCGAACCACCCGGGTTGCGGTAGCCAGGCACCGTTGCTGCCGAAGCCGAAAGAGGTTCCGGCCGTTGTCCAGGGCAGCGGGACGCGGCACCCGTCCCGGCCTTTGAGGCTGTGGCCGGTGCGTTCCCAGACCGGATCGCGCAGTGCGTCGACCGGAAGGTCGGCGACTTCCAGCAGACCCAACTCCTCGCCCTGGAACAGATAGGCGGAGCCGGGCAGGGCCAGCATCATCAAGGTGGCAGCCCGGGCTCGGCGTACGGCCTGGGCGGGGTCTATCAACGGTTCGGTTCCGTTGGTCACCAACCAGGACTCCGGCAGGACGTCGACCGGCAGAGCGAGCCGCGATGCGTGCCTGGGGATGTCGTGGCTGGACAGCACCCAGGTCAATCCACCGCCTGCGCCCCGGTGGTCGTCGATGGACCGCTGGATGACCTGCTGGTACTGGTGGCGGTCCCAGTGAGATTTGAGCAGTGAGAAATCGAAGACCTGGCCGAGTTCGTCCGGCCGAGCGTAGAGATACGTGCGGGTGCTGGTCGGGTGCCAGGTTTCCGCGACCGCCATCCGCGGTGGGTCGTACTCGTCGAAGATCTTCCGCCACTGCTGGTAGATCGCGTGCACCTCGTCCCGGTCGTACAGCGGGTCCGAGCCGTCCATCGGCAACCGCTGGTCGAGATGGGGTTGGCTGCGCAGTGGGTGGGAGAGATCCTTGGCCAGCGAGTGGGCGACGTCGATGCGGAAACCGTCGACGCCGCGGTCCGCCCAGAATCGCAATGTGTGGTCGAAGTCTTGTCGGACGTCTGCATCATCCCAATTGAGGTCTGGTTGCTCGCGGGCGAAGAGGTGCAGATACCACTGGCCGTCGGGCAGGCGTTCCCAGGCACTGCCGCCGAAGTGGGAGAGCCAGTCCGATGGCGGTTCCGCTCCGTCGGCTCCGGTGCCGTCCCGGAAGACGTACCGGTCGCGCTCCGGGGAGCCTGGTCCAGCCGCCAGAGCCTGCTGGAACCAAGGGTGCTGATCGGAAGTGTGGTTGGGCACGATGTCCACGATGATCTTGATACCGCGGGTGTGGGCGTCGTGGGTGAGCGCGTCGAAGTCGCTCAGGGTGCCGAGTCGGGGGTCGACGCCGCGGTAGTCGCTGATGTCGTACCCACCGTCGGCAAGCGGCGAGGGGTAAAACGGCGTCAGCCAGATGGCGTCGATCCCGAGGTCGGACAGGTAGCCGAGCCTGCTGCGCAGACCGGCCAGGTCGCCGATGCCGTCGCCGTTCGCATCAGCGAAGCTGCGGGGGTAGATCTGGTAAACAACGGCCGTGCGCCACCAGTCCGGATCGACTGGCTCGTAGCTGGCGTTCATGGACGAAACTCCCGGCAGTTTGACGAAGTCGAGTAGTTGATGGGGGTCCTCGCGGCACCGGGCGCCCCCGGTGCCGCGAGGAGACTGGAGGGTTATTCATGGGCCGATCCAGCGAGCCCGGGCCGAAGGCTCGTGCGAGTGATCGGCGCAGGTCAGTGCAGTGGTGATCAGACTGCAGTCCGTGAATACCCCGGTTATTGAAGGAAAATTGGGCTCAGCCCTTGACCGCGCCCGCCAACAACGCCTTGGTGAAGAACTTCTGGAAAATGATGAAAACGACGATCACCGGAGCCATGATCAGGAGCGCACCTGCGTTGAGCAGCACCACGTCCGTCGAATACTGACCGACGAAGCCCTGCAGCGCCCCAGCCATGGTGCGCTTGTCCGGGTCCTGGATCAGCACGATGGCGATCATGAACTGATTCCACGTGCCGAGGAACAACAGCACGGCCAGCGATGCGATCGCCGGAACCGCGAGTGGTACTTGGATGAAGCGGAAATTGCGCCACGGTCCAGCACCGTCGATGCCGGCCGACTCGGACAACTCCTTTGGGATGCTCTGGAAGTGAGTGCGCATCCAGAACACCGCAAAGGGCATATTCAGGCCGATCATCGGCAGGATGAAGCCGATCTGAGTATTGAGCAGCCCCATATCCTGGATCTGGTAGTACAGCGGGACGATGACCGTCTCGAACGGCAGGGTCAGGCCGAAGATCAGCAACAGGAAGAACACCGCGCCGAGTGGGATCCGCAACTGGCCAAGTGCGTAGCCGGCCATCGCGGCGAACAACAACGACGCCGGAACGACGCCCAGCACCAGGATCAAGCTGGACTTCACCAGGGTGGTGATGTTCGCGACGTTCCAGGCGTCGACGAAGTTGTGCCATTGCGGATCGGTCGGAAACGAGATCCCTGATGGGACGGTGCCTTGTGGGGCGAGTGCCGCCGACAGCATGCTCAACAACGGAATGATGCTGAACAGCACTGCCGCGAGCAGCAGAATTGTCTTCGGTGCGGTGTCACGGACTCTGGTCAGCATGTCAATTCTCCCGGAACAGTCGCTGCAGCGGCAGGATGACCGCGAGGACGAGAATGCTCAGCACAATTGCCAGCGCGGACGCGAGTCCAATTTGCGATTCGGTGAACGCCAGTTGATAAACCTCGACGCCGGGCACCATGGTGGCCCGCCCGGGGCCGCCCTGGGTGGACATGAAAACGACTTCGAAGCTGGCAAGGGCGGAGATGATGGTGATGGTGACGCACACCCCGATCTCTGATTTCAGGCCGGGAATGGTGACCGATTTGAATTGTTGGAAGCGGCTGGCGCCATCGAGATCGGCTGCCTCGTAGAGCGTTGCGTCGATCTTGCCGATCCCGGCGATCAACAGCAGGGTGCACAGCCCGGTGGCCACCCACGTTCCGATGAATCCGACTGCAGGTAGGGCCCAGGTGAAATCGCCGAGCCAGGCACGGGTCCAGGACTCCAGCCCGATCGCCGTCAGGAATTGATTCACCACACCGTCCGGTGAGTACATCCAGGTCCAGGCGATGGCCGCGGCGGCGCCGGGGATGATCTGCGGCAGGAACATGATCGTCCGGGCGGCCGCACCGAAGAATGCCGATTTGATCTCCCTGACCACGGACGCCACGACCAGCGCGACGGTGACCGGAATGACGGTGAAGAAGATGATCAGGAAGAAGGCGTGGCCGATCGAGGACAACAATCGCGGGTCGGTGAAAACGGACACGTAGTTGTCGAAGCCGACCCAGGTAGAGCGACCAATGCCGTCCCAGTCGTAGAACGAGTACTGGAGCGAGGTGAACACCGGGTAAAGCACGAACACCGCGTACATCACCAGCGCGGGTAGCGCGAAGAGCCAGCCACTCCAACCGGCCCGCCGGCCATAATTCGCTACCAGTTTGCTCGCCGCACCACCTCGCTTGACGGAGGTGGCCTGCTGAGCGATGTCGACGTCCCCGATGAGCCCGTCGACGGTACTCATCGGTCGGCTCCCGAGGCCTTGGTCGTCAGGTATCCGATCGCCGTTGGCCCGCTCATTTCTTCAGCTCGTTCGCGTATTCGGTCTGCACATTGGTCACGAACTCGGCCGGGGTTGACTGGCCGTCCAACAGCAGCTGACTCTCGGGCGTCCAGGCGCGATTGGAAATGCCCGCCGTCGCGTTCTGCACGAATGGAACCTGTCCGTTCGCCGTGGAGATCCTCTGGAAGGCGGCCTGCACGTCGTTGAGCACCGAGTCCGCCGGAATGGTCGGAGTGGGCTGATCGGCGGTTCCGGATGGCATGAAGCCGGCGTCGATCGCAGACTGTCGTGCCTCATCGCTGGCCAGGTAGTTCAGGAACGCGGCCGCTGCATCCTTGTTGGTGGACTTGGTGGGGATACCGAAAGCTGTTGCGGCGTCGGACATTGCTGCGACCTGTCCACCGGCCGTCATCGGCGGCATTGCCATGAAGCCGACCTTGCCCGGCATGCTCTTGTCCAACGTGGGCGCCTCCCAGTTCCCCCAGGCGTAGAAGACGCCGGTTCCAGAGGTGAACTGTCCGGTTGCGGTGGTCGGGTCGATACCGTTCACGCCCTCGGGCAGGTAGCCGGCCTTGACCCAGCCGTCGAGAACGGTGGCCGGCTCAACGCCCTCGGGGGTGTCGATGGTCGCGTTGGGCACGGTGAAAACCCAATCCGAGACCGCCTTGACGCCGAGCGAAGAGTTCAGCATGAGCTGGTACGGCATCACCGTGCTGCCCTGCTGATTGCTTGCCATCAGCGGCAGCAGGCCCGCCGACTTCGCCTTGGCGAACAGAGCGGTCAGGTCCTCGACGGTGGCCGGGGGTTCGGTCATCCCGATCTGCTCGGCGAGTGCCTTGTTGTAGTAGAGGCCCGTCATGGTGAATCCGCTTGGCTTCGCGTACAGCGATCCGGACCCGACCACGCCGTCCGCGGCCCGGAACTGGGTGAGCTGGGATGGTGGCAGCGCGTCCCACCCGTAGGCCTTGGCGTAGGCATCCAGGTTGGTGAGCAGGCCGTTCTTCACGCCGTCGCTGACCGAGATCACCCTGGCCAGGTCTGGCGGGGCGTCAGAGGCCAGCAGTCGCGGCTGGTTCTGGGTGGTGACGTCGTCGGGGTCGTAGGTGGCCTTGATGGTGATGTTCGGATACTGCTTCTGGAACCCGGCAATCAACGCGTCATCCAGCTTTTTCAGGCCCTGGCCGTCGTACAGCGTCAGCGTGGTGGGTTCGGACGGGATGCTGGTGCTGACCGATTCCGGCGCTGCCGCCGAGGTCTCGGGCGCTGATGATCCCGGCCCGGAACACGCCGCCAGGGAAGCAGCGGCGACCACCGCGATCGCGATCGAACCGGCCCTGCCGACCAGGCGGCCGAGCCTGCGGGGGTGATGCATGGTTCCTCCTGCAACGTTGAAAGGGACACCACCACGGGTCGTGGCAGGCGGACTCCCGGGCCATGGAGACCTCCACGACCCGATTGCGACGCCAGGATGGAATGCTTTCCATCGATGTGGGAGCCATATTGCTGGCTCAAACGAGCGCTGTCAAGACAGGCTGGTGGATTCCTATACCATCAGGCGGCGTGGGCTTGGAATCCATTCCATAGGCGCTATATTGACCGTATGTCAACTGAGGCCAACGTCACCCTGCACGACATCGCGCGCATCGCCGGTGTAGGGCTGGGCACCGCCTCCCGCGCCATGCGTAACGCCCCCGGCGTGGCGCCGGCAACCCGCGACCGCGTCCTGGCCGTCGCCGAGGAACTCGCCTACGTGGTGTCGCCGCAGGCGTCGAGCCTGCGATTGGGCAGCACCGGCAGAATTGCCGTGGTCGTTCCACACCTGGACCGCTGGTTCTTCGGCGCAATGTTGGCCGGTATCGAATCGGTCCTGCGCACGGCCGAGCTGGACGTCCTGCTCTACCCCGTCGGTGACATCCAGGACCGCCGCGTGTTCTTCAAACGACTCCCAGCCCGCCGCAAGGTGGACGCCGTCGTGATCGTCGCCTTCCCGCTCGAGCCGTCGGAACAACGCCGGCTCGAGCTCATGGGCGTCCAGATTGTCGCGGCCGGTGGCCAATCGGTTGACTACCCCTATGTCTGCATCGACGACGAGATCGCCGGGCGGCAGGCGGTTGACCACCTCATCTACCTGGGTCACCGCCGCATCGGAATGCTCGAGGCGATCGACCCCGATCAGCCCGGTCTCGTTTCACGGCGCTCGGCCGCTTACTACGCGAGCCTGCAGGAGGCGGGCATCACGGTCGAAGCCGCCCTGGTCGAATCCAACGACTGGGGCGGCGAACACGGCGCGGAATCCATGGCGAAACTGCTGAGCCTGCGCGAACCCCCGACGGCGATCTACGCCCATTCCGACGAGGTCGCCCTGGGCGCCATCAGAACCCTGCGACGGGCCGGATTGCGGGTGCCGGAGGACATCTCGGTCATCGGCATCGACGACCACCCGTTGGCCGAGCTCACCGATCTCACCACCGTCCGGCAACCGGTCCACCAACAGGGCGTCCGGGCCGCGGAGATTTTGCTCGGCCTGTTGCAAGGGTCGCCGATCGATCCGGCGGTGACCATGCCCACCCAACTCGTCATCCGCAGGAGTACCGCCCCGCCGTCTCGATGAGGACCGTGAACTGTTTCCAACTGGCGTTGGTGCTAGAACACGCTGCGCACGATTCCTCCGTCGGCCCGGAGCGCTGATCCGTTGATGGCGCTGGCCAGGTCGCTGGCGACGAAGGCGACCAGGTCGGCGATCTCCTGCGGGTCGATGAGCCGCGCGATCAGCGAGGTGGGTCGGTTCTCGCGTCATGAACCGGGCCTCGGCCTCCTCGTACGGCAACTCCGGGAACAGGTCCTGCACGAACGTCTTGACCCCGTCCGTCCTGGTCGACCCGGGGAGGATCGCGTTCACCGTGACGTCGGTGCCCTTCGTGAGTTCGGCAAGGTTGCGGGAAATGGACAGCTCCATCGTCTTGGTCGCGCTGTAGTGCGGCAGTTCGGGTGCCGGCGTCAGGGCCGCCTCGCTGGAGATGAAAATGACGCGGCCGGAACCCCTTTCGAGCATGCCCTTGATGAAATGCCGGCTGAGCCGGATGCCGCTCATGACGTTGATGCCGAACAGCCGGAGCCATTCGTCATCGGTGGTGTCGACGAAGTCCACCGACACGTAGATGCCGAGGTTGTTGACCAGGATGTCGACCTCGCCCAGTTCCGCGATGAGCAGCGCGCATCCGTCCGCGGTGCCGGCGTCGGCGGCCACCCCGCGGACGTGAGCCGCGGGGTTCGACGCGAGAACATCCTGCGACCGCAGCGTCGACGGAGACCTGGGTTCGGCCGTTGATGATGACGCTGGCGCCTTCCCTGGCGAGGGTCGAGGCGATCCGCAGGCCGATCCCGCCGGTGGAGGCGGTGACCAGCGCTGTCCTGCCGTCAAGGTGCAGGTCCACGGGTCAGCTCACCGAGACCAGGCTGGCCGCGGACAACTGGCGGCGCAGAAAGGCCAACGCGTCGCCGGCGACCTGGTCGGGGTCGCTCCACAGCACCCGCCACAGGCCGACCAGATTGGCGAAGTCCGGGCCGAGCACGCTGGGGGAGAAGGACTCGAACGTGATCGGGCCCCGGTAGTCGATCCGGGCCAGGGCGGCGAAAAAGCTGGCCCAGTCGGTGTTCCCGGTGCCCAACGGACCGCGGTTGCTCTCGGCGACGTGCACGTAACCGAGGACGTCCGCGACACTGGAGATGGCCGTTGCCAGGTCGCCCTCCTCGATGTTCATGTGGAAGAGGTCGGCATGCACGAACAGCGCGTCCGACCCGACGGCCCGAACGATGTCGGCGGCCTGGCCGACGGTGTTGATGAAGTTGCTCTCGTACCGGTTGAGCGATTCCAGCCCGACCCGAATGCCTGCCGCTGAGGCCTTGTCGGCGATCCGGCCATAGCTGTCGACCACCCGTTCCCGGGCGATCTCGGACGGCGCCCGGGTGTAGCGGTGCACCGCGGAGAACGTCGGTCCGCCCAGCATGGTCGCGCCCATGTCCCGGGCGGCGTTGATGGCGTCGCCGATGAGCTCCTCACCGCGTTGCGCGATCTCGGGATCGGGGTTGGACAGGTCTGCGGTCAAGGTGCCGCAGATGCCGGTGACGATGCCGACCGAGTATTCCTGCGAAACCCTTGCGGTCAAGGCGGTGTCGGTGGCGGCGGGGTCGAACATCAGCAGTTCGACCAGGTCGTACCCGAGGTCGGCGGCGGCGCCGAAGACGCGGTGGGCGTTGGCCGCTGTCCAGTCCGAGGTGTAGACGAGGGAATGCAGTCCGAGCTTGTTCATATCAGTTCCGTTTTCTTGGTCTGAATTCAGTGGGAGGTGGCGAGCGCGGGGCGCTTGAAGACCTTGGTGAGCAGGTCGCGGGTCAGTTGCCCGCGCCAGATGTCGATCGCGACGGCCAGCAGGATGATGAGCCCGATCGCGATGCTCTGCACGGCGGGGGAGACGGCGTTGAGGTTGAGGCCGTTCTGCACGACAGTGATGATCAACACGCCGATCAGCGTGTTGAAGACGTGGCCGCGCCCACCCGAAAGACTGGCGCCACCAACGACAACCGCGGCAATCGCCTGCAATTCGATCAGCGTGCCGTAGTTGGGTGACCCGGAGTTCAGCCGGGCGGACAGCAGCACGGCGCCGATCGCGGCACAACCGCCGGCGATGATGAAGGCGAGCAGTCGAATCCGCCGGATCCTGATGCCGGACAGCCGGGCGGCCACCTCGTTCCCGCCGATGGCGTAGATCTCCCGGCCGAAGACCGTGTGGTTCAGCACGATCACGGCCGCGGTGTACAGCACGACGACGTAGATGAAGGGCAGCGGGATGCCGAGGATCTGTCCGTAGAAGATGGCCTCCAGGTTCGGCGACAGCGAGACGATCGGGGTGCCGCCGCCGATGGTCAGCGCGATGCCCTTGAACACGCTGAGGGCGGCGAGGGTGACGATGAACGACGGGATCTTCAGGTAGGCGACGAAAAATCCGTTGACCGCCCCGAGCAGGGCACCGCAGAGCAGCGCGACCGGGATGGCGACGACCAGGCTGAAGCCGTCCAACTTGATCAGCGACGCGAGCACCATGGTGATCAGTGCGATCATCGAACCGGGACTCAGGTCGATGCCGCCGGTCAGGATGACCACCGTCGAACCGATCGCCACGATGGACAGCACGGCGGCCTGCATGGCGATGTTCTGGAAATTGTCGATCGCGATGAAATTGGGTGTGGTCAACGCGACGACGATCAGGATGATCAGCAGGGCGGCGAAGGGCCCGGCGAATTCGGCGAACGAGGAACGTTTCATGCGAACACCTCTCAGCTGTGCGTGGTGGTGGCGGGTTCGAGGACGGGAATTTCCGCGGCACTGACCAGGTCCGCGTGCGTCACGTCGGCCGCCGGCCTGATATCGGTGATGCGACCGTGCTTGACGATCGCGATCCGGTCGCTCATGGCGATCAGTTCGTTGTGCGCGGAGCTGATCAGGATGATGGATTTCCCGGCCCTGGTGAGTTCGTTCATCAACCGGTAGACGGCGAGTTTCGCGCCGACGTCGATGCCCTGTGTCGGTTCGTCGAGAATGATCACTCTGCGACTGGCTGAACAGCCACCTGGCGATCAGCACCTTTTGCTGATTGCCGCCGGAAATCAGATTGACCGGTTTGTGTTGCGCGAGCGGGGTGATTTCCAGGTCCCGGACGTAGGTGCCGCAGACGGTGCCCTCCCGCCGGTGGTCGAAGAGGGGACCGCGGGTGACGTCCTTCAGCTTCGCCATGGTGATGTTCGGCCCGGCGGCGAAGTTGAAGAACAGCCCGTCGGACTTGCGGTTCTCCGGGACCAGGGCGATGCCGGCGCGGATCGCATCGGTCGGGCTGCGGAACTTCGCCCGCTTGCCGTTGACCCGAAGCTCGCCGGCCACAATGCGATCCGCCCCGAACAGGGCCCGGGCGATCTCGGTGCGGCCGGACCCGATGACGCCGCCAAGCCCGACCACCTCACCGCGACGCACGTCGAACGTCGCGTCCTTCACCCGGTGTGCCGTTGCCACACCGATTGCCTCCAGCACCACCTCGGCGGTGGCGTTCCGCTCCTTCGGGAAATGCTCCTCGATGTCACTGCCGATCATCCGGGAGACGATCTCGTTGACGTCCAAGCGGGTCTCGCCGGACGCGCTGACCACCCGGCCGTCCTTCAGGACGGTGAACGAGTCGACCAGTTCGACGACCTCGTCGAGCCGATGCGAGATGTAGAGAATCGAGACGCCCCGGCCCTTCAGGCTCCGCAGCAGACCGTGCAACAGGTGGATCTCGTGCTGACCCGAAGGCGGTCGTCGGCTCGTCGAGAATGAGCAGATTCGCTTTCTGGGACAGGGCTTTCGCGATCTCGACCAGTTGCTGCTCGGCCACCGACAGGTCGGCGACCTTGGTCTTCGGGTCGATCGTCAGGCCCAGTTCGCCAAGGATCGCCGTGGCGGCGGCGGTGACGGCTGACCAGTCGACGAACAACCGGCCGCCGCGTTTCGGGTGCTGCCCGAGGGAGATGTTCTCGGCAACCGTCAGATACGGAACGAGCGAGAATTCCTGGTAGACGGTGGCGATTCCGGTGTGCCGTGCCGCCGCCGGGTTTTCCAGGTGCGCCGGCTGCCCCTTGTGCAGTATCGATCCCCGGTCCGGTTGTTGGACACCGGACAGGATCTTGATGAGGGTCGATTTGCCGCAGCCGTTCTCGCCGAGCAGTCCGTGGATCTCGCCCGGCATCAGGTCGAGGGAGATGTTGTCGTTCGCCGTAACCCCGGGGAAGGACTTGGTGATTCCCTGGAGCGACCACAGTGGTGTTTCCCCTGCTGGGTTGGTCATCGCATTTCTCCTTCGGCTCGCCAGTGCCTCAGAAGTCGCGAGACGGCTTGGGGAACAGGCTGTCCGGGTCCTGGAGGATGGTCGTGGCGTTGTCCTTGGTGACGATTTCCGTCGGTGCGTTGAGGTAGCCGACGGTGGCCTTCTTGTTCAGCAGGTCGATCGCGTACTGCGCGGCCATGGCGCCCATCTTGATCGGCGAGGTATTCGTCGTTGCGGTCACGCCGTCGCCCTCGGCGATGCTCTCGATGGCGGCCGTGTCGCCGTCGTACCCGAGGATCGTCAGGTCGGTCCTGCCGAGGGCCTTGGCGGCCAACGCCGCGCCTTCGGCCATGTAGTCGTTGGCGGCGAAGAGGACAGTGATCTCCGGGTGGGCCTGCAGCAGGTCCATGGCCGCGGTGTTGCCCTTCTCCACGCTCCAGCCGCCGGAGACCCGGGCGGCCACGGTCCAGTTCGATCCCTCGATGCCGTCGGTGAACCCGCCGGCCCGTTCGGTGGCCAGGTAGCTGGGCTCGCCGTCGAGGATGCCGACCTGCTTCGCCGCACCGTTCGACTGCTTGATCGCCCACTGCGCCAGCGCCTTGTTGGCGGTGCGCTGGGTGACGCCGACAACGCCGTCCACCGGCGTGGGGTAATTGGGGATGTCGGAATTGATGATGATGACGACCTTGCCGGCGTCGACGGCCTTCTGCACCAACGGGGCAAGGGAATGTTCGTCGAAACTGATCAGCAGGATGGCGTCCACGTCGTCACGGGAGGTGGCGTCCTGCAGCATGCCGAGCTGCGCGGCCTGATCGCTGCCGGAATAGGGCGACAACATGAAGCTTTCGGCCCCTGGCACCGACTTGATGCCCTCGTACAGGGCCAGGTGGTAGTTGAACTCGGTGCCCATCGGCAGGTACGCGATGGTGGGGGTGCCGCCCTTGAAGGCGATCTTGTCCAACGAGGCGGCCGAGCCGTCGCCGAGCGGCACGGGTGCCGGGTAGACGGGTGCGGCACCGGTCCCGACGACGGCGGAACCGGACGCCGCTGCGCCACTGTCCGTCGCCGCGGCGCCCGAACTGGACCCGCCGGTGAGGGCGCAGGCAGAGGTGGTGGCCAGCAGCACGGCACACAGTGCCGCACCGATGGCTCGGCGGACGAGGGATCGTCGATTGGTGGTGGGGATTCCGAAGACGGTCATTGCTTGCCGTGCTCCTTTTCGCTTGCGGGACAGGAAGACTGCTTCTTTTCCGAGCGGACCGGGGGCCTGCTCGGTGTGCTGCCGGGGACAGCCGATCTGTATGGGCGCAGCACGCATCGCCAGGCGGGTGCCTGGTGGTTTCTGCGGTTGAGCTGTGACCTGGGTCCTACCGACCCTGCGGTGCTATCACTATGTATCGAAACTGTTTCGACCGCAAGACCCTAGATGCTAGGAAATTTCGATTGCCCTCGGATTCGAGGTGGGATGCAGGGGGTGCAGAGGTTGCGTCCGAATGGCAATGGTCACCCGGTGTGCGGAAGACGTCAGCGATCAGTCAGCAGTGGCCCTACGCTTTTGGGCATGGATAGCGACGGATTGCAGCAGGCCAAGGATCTGATGGCAAAGGGGGACGTGCACCCCAGGGCGATCGCGGTGTTCGCCCATTCCTACGGCGTGCTCGCCTCCGGGCGAGACCGGCATGCTCGCCGAGTCGGACATCGAGCCGGTGGCCGAACTACCCAGGCAGGCCGACCTGGTGACCGACCCGGACGCCGCCAAGGCGGCCCTCGCGGCGACCGCGGTGGTCAAGCTCAACGGCGGCCTCGGCACCTCGATGGGCATGGACAAGGCGAAGTCGCTGCTGGAGGTCCGGCCGGGCAAGAGCTTCCTGGACATCATCGCCGAGCAGGTGCTGGCGTTGCGGGAGCAGTACGACGTCACGCTGCCGGTGGTCTTCATGGACAGCTTCCGCACCTCCGACGACACCCTCGCCGCGCTGGCCGCGCACCCGGGGCTGGCCACCGACGGCCTGCCGCTGGACTTCCTGCAGAACCGCGAACCCAAGCTCCGCTCCGACGACCTGACCCCGGTCAGCTGGCCGGCCGACCCGTCCCTGGAGTGGTGCCCGCCCGGGCACGGCGACATCTACACCGCGCTGGACGCCTCCGGGCTGCTGCGCTCGCTGCTCGACCAGGGCTACAAGTACCTCTTCGTCTCCAACGCCGACAACCTCGGCGCCCGGCCGGATCCCGCGCTGGCCGCCTGGTTCGCCGCGTCCGGCAGCCCGTTCGCCGCCGAGTTCTGCCGGCGCACCGCGGCCGACCGCAAGGGCGGCCACCTGGCCCGCCGGTCCGGCGACGGCCAGCTGGTGCTCCGGGAATCCGCGCAGACCCGACCCGAGGACGAGGCCGCGTTCGGCGACATCAACCGGCACAAGTTCTTCAACACCAACAACCTGTGGCTCGACCTGGTCGCGCTGGACGCGGTGCTGCAGGCCAACGACGGCGTGCTCGGCCTGCCGATCATCCGGAACGTCAAGACCGTCGACCCGGCCGACGCCAGCAGCCCCGAGGTGATCCAGATCGAGACCGCGATGGGTGCGGCGATCGGCGTGTTCGACGGTGCCGGCGCGATCGAGGTCGACCGCTCCCGGTTCCTGCCGGTCAAGGCGACCAGCGACCTGCTGGTGCTGCGGTCCGATGCCTACGAGCTGACCGACGGCGCCCAGGTTCGTTTGGTGCCAACGCGTTCCGCGGCGCCGCTGGTCGACCTGGACAAGCCCTACAAGCTGGTCAACGACTTCGACGCCCGGTTCCCGGCGGGTGTGCCGTCGCTGATCGACTGCGAGCAGCTGACCGTCAAGGGCGACTGGACGTTCGGCAAGGACGTCACCGTGGTCGGCGTCGCGAAGGTGGACGCCGACGGCTCGCCGGGCACCATCCCGGACGGTGCGGTGCTGGGGCAGGCGTAGCTCAGGCCGGGCGGTCCCTGCCGCTCCGCAGGGTGCTGTTGTCAGCTGCGAGTTCGGAGTTGCTGGCGCGGAGGGCGGTGTTGCTGGTCGTCAGGTCGGCGTTGCGGGTCCGGAGGCCGGCGTTGTCGGCCTCCAGGCCAAGGACCCGGACGATGCCGGTCAGGTTGATGCCTTCGCCGATCAGCACGCCGATCCGGCGAAGCCGGGCGATGTCGGTGTCGCTGTAGCGGCGGGTGCCGCCGGCGGTGCGGGTGGGCTCGACCAGACCCTTGCGTTCGTAGAGCCGCAGGGCCTGCACGCTCATGCCGGTCAGTTCCGCCGTGACCGTGATGCCGTACACGCCGGTGGTGCCGTCACTCGCCGGCGGTCCGGGTGGCCGAGAACTCTGACCCGCCAAGATTTTTCCCTCGATCCTCTTGCCTGCCTCTTGTCTCCGGTGCTATAACAAATCTACTCCAGCAGACACACATCAGCAGACTCTCGTGATGACCGTCAGGGGGTGAGATGAGATGTACGGCCGTGAGAACACTTGCGCGGCAACCGGTTCTGGGCCTGTCGAGGTCGAGGCATTCGATACCGACGTGGTGGACACCGAGTTCTGGGCGCTGATCCTGGATGACGAGGACTGGCTGACGGCGGAGTTCACCGCGATCGTCAGCGAACCCTGCGAGGCCCGGCTGCGGACGTCGGGGCGGCCCAGCGTTGAGGCGGCGCCGGCCGGGGGGTCTTCGACATTGGTAGTCGCCCAAGGTCCCAGGCAAGGGTGGCGGACCGGGAGGCTTCCAGGTCGTCGGTGGCGCCGTGAACGATCTCCGCCCACCACGATGATCTGAGCTCAGGCAGCGAAACACCGGAATAGTCGAATGGACGGTGATGCCGAATCCGGTGACACAAACAACCGATGGCCACTGCCACGTCGCCTGCACCGTGTGATCCCTTGTTGCGGACAACGATGTGGACACCGCAACCGCGTCTCGTGACGCAACCGAACCTGCAGGCCGCGTGGCGTGGTCAGTACCGATGAAGAGGCGGCCGCCGGGGAGCACTCCCGGTGGCCGCCTCTTTTGCGTGCCATCAGACGCTCACAGGGGAGGCGACCCGCCGGGCTGTGATGGACTGCGCGCCCCATTTCTGCAGTCCGTGCCGGAACGGCGCACGCAACGCCGGTACCAGCCGTCGCTCAGTCCGGGTTCTTGGCGCGGGGTGAACGTCGATGGATGGTGGCAGCGCCCGGCAAAGGCACTGCGCCACAGCAGATTCCCGCCGGACCACTTGCACTATTATGTCTCCGGTGATACAACAAATCTATTCCTCCAGTGACAGATACTGGAGGGCGAGCACACGTCAAGTGGAAGGACCTGGGAGGTGGTTCGTGATGCTCATGCGCACCGATCCGTTCCGTGATCTGGACCGGCTGACCCAGCAGTTGCTGGGCACCAATGCCCGCCCGTCCGCGATGTTGATGGACGCCTGGCGGGACGGCGAGCAGTTCGTGGTGGAGTTCGACCTACCCGGAGTGAACCCGGACTCGGTCGACCTGGACGTCGAGCGGAACGTGCTGACCGTGACCGCGCAGCGGCCGCCGTTGGACGATCAGGCCGAGTTCCTGGCCGCCGAACGCCCGCGTGGGGTGTTCAGCCGGCAACTCGTGCTGGGTGACAACGTCGACCTGGACCGGATCCAAGCGGGATACCGGGACGGCGTCCTGCGATTGGTGATCCCGGTCGCCGAACGGGCGAAGCCGCGGAAGATCAGCATCAACCGGGAAGGTGGCGGTGATCAGCTGATCAGTGCCGGCCACAACGGAAATAGCAAGCAGCGTGACGACAACACGGTGAATGCCTGACGGTCCGGCAGGGCCGGCGAAGGCCTGGCCCTGCCGCCCAAGAAGGTCAGGCCGCGATTGGTTCCGCGGCCCGGTCGGCCGCCGCGTGGACCAGGTCGATGATGGCCTGCGGGGCGTCGGACTGGGGCGCGTGCCCGGCAGCGGGGAGCAGGGCGAACCGGGCGCCGGGGATCAACGGGGTGTACCGGGGCGTCTGACCGGACCCGACGACATCCAGCACGCCCTGGGCAACGGTGACCGGGCAATCGATCTGGTCGAGGCCGGTGGGAACGTCGATCATGATCGCGTTCCAGAGGGTGGTCCAAAAGCCGGTCTGGTCGGCGAAACCACCCTTCATGGTGAGGGCTTCAGTGGCCGAGGCCTGCCATGGCATCGCCCGCATCCCGGCCAGCAGCAGGGACCGGCCGGCGGGTGTCCGGGACATCTCGTCCATCCACGGGTAGCGAACCCGGTTGATGATCCGGGCGGTCGTCATCAGCGCGCCCTGGTGAGCCCGTTCCAGCGGGGCGCCAAGGCCGCTGGGGGAGATCGACACCACCGATAGCGCGCGGCGCCGGCAGGCGAGCTCGATCGCAACCCGGCCGCCGAGGGAGTTGCCGAGCACATGCACCCGGTCCAGGCCGTGTGCGTCCAGGTCGGCGACGACGGCGTCGGTGAGCGCCGCGACCGAGGGCCGGTCGTCGATCATCGGTGAGCTGCCGTGCCCCGGCAGGTCGATCGCAAACACCTCGAAATCACGCGCGAGATCGGGTATCAGGGCGGCGAAGTCGTCGCGGGTGCTGCCGAAACCATGCAGCAGGACGAGCGGCTCGCCGGAGCCGGCACGGTCGTATCCAAGAACAGGTGTTGTGGTCATTCTTGATTGGTCTCCAGCTGCCGGACCCACCAAACCGAGCAGGGGATGACGATCCTCACATTGACGACGATCCTCACATCGGAACGGTTCGGCTGCGGGGAAACGCCCGAAGGGCGATGAGTTCCGGCAGCCTCTCGGGTCGGCCCTGCGGCGGGTTGCTGGAGATCCGCCCCGATGGGAGTGAAGACTGATGACGATCGACCTGGAACCGGCGGCCCGCGGTATCGCCGACCTGGTGGCCGCGTTGCCGGAGGACCGACTCGGTGCGCCGACGCCGTGCCCTGCCTATTCCGTGGGTGATCTGGTCGAACACATCGGCGGGTTGGCCCTCGCCTTCACCGCTGCGGCGGCGAAGGTCGGCGGTCCGCTGGTGTCGCAGGCGCCAGCACCGGATGCGTCGCGGCTGGGTCCGGATTGGCGGAGCCGCATCCAGGATGACCTGCTCACCCTGGCCAAGGCCTGGCGCGACCCCGCGGCGTGGACGGGGATGACGAAGGTCGGCGGGGTCGACCTGCCCGGCGAGATCGCCGGATTGGTCGCGCTCGACGAGATCTTCATCCACGGGTGGGACCTCGCGGTCGCCAGCGGGCAGCACTTCGGCTATGACGAGGCCTCGCTCGAGGCGGTACACGGGTTCGTACTGGCATCGGCCGCGCCAGAGCAGGAAGCACTGCGGGACGGCATCTTCGGGCCCGTTGTCGAGGTGCGGCCGGGCGCGCCGTTGCTGGACCGGGTCATCGGGCTGGCCGGGCGGGACCCCGGTTGGTCGGCGGGCTGACGATCGTCGGCGGGGGAGCGCCCGGTCGGAGCGCGGTGGTCGACACCTACAGTTGAACCATCACCGATCGAGAGTGGGGACCTTCGTTGATGTCGCACCGCTGTTTCCGCCCGCAGCCGGCCATCGCTTGCAGCTGGCTGCGGACCGGCCGTTGAGCGGCGTGTCCCGTGGGTTGATCGCGCGTGCCGCGGTGTCCGCCGGCTGGATCCTGGGCGCCGGGATGGCCGGCCTGGGGATGAACCGGATCTTTCGATCGACGCGCTGGCCGCACCTGATCGGGCTGCAGGCGGTCGGCATGTGGCTGTTGTTGCCGGCATACCCGTTGACCCTGCTGGCGCTGATTGGCCGTAAGTGGGCGTTGGCCGGTGTTGCGGCAACGTTGTCGGCGGCGAATACGGTGTGGCTGCGGCGGCAGACGGCGACCGGACGGGCCGGCGTTGCACCGGCCGGCGCCAGCCGAATCCGGTTGGTCACCGCGAACATCTTCGGTGGCAATGGTGAGGTCCCATTACTGGCAGGGGATCTCGCGGCCGGTGGGGCGGATCTGATTCTCCTGCAGGAGGTCACGGAGCAGCACGTCGCCGATCTGCGGGCGGCGGGGGTGCTGGACGCCTTTCCTTTCCAGGTGCTCGCCCCGAGCGGCAAGCCGCACGGCTCGGCGATCTTGTCGAAACTGCCGATCAAATGCGGCGCGGTGATCGCGGTTGCTGGTTATCCGATGACGCGGGCCGAGGTTGAAACTGCCTCGGGCTCCGTTGTTGTCGTCAATGTGCACCCGCTCGCGCCGTCCGTCGGTCACCAGGTCGCCGCCTGGCGCGAGCAACTGGCCGGGCTGACCCGGCTCGTCGGCGACGAGGCCGGACCGCTGATCGTGGCGGGAGACTTCAACGCCACCGCCGATCATCTGCCGTTCAACCAGCTACTGGGTACTGGGCTGCGGGACGCGTTCGATGAGGCCGGAAAGGGCATCGGAGCGACCTGGCCGGCGTGGCGTCGGCCGATGATTCCGGTGATGCGACTGGACCACGTGCTGGTCCGGGGTCCGATGACGGTGCTCAGCGCGGAGGTCCAGGACATCCGGGGGAGTGATCACCGACGGGTCAGCGTCGAGGTGGCGGTGGGCTGATCAGCCGCGCAGCGATGATCGCGACGGCGCCGTGAGCGGTGTCCGCCGCATCGCGAATTCAGCGGCGAACCAGGGCGACGTAGTGGTCGCCGCCCACATGCAGCAGGGCCACATTGGCTTCCACCGGCCCCTCGCCGTAGATGTCCTGTTCGACAATGGCTTTGGTGCTGGCCTGCGGCGGTTGATCGGCACCTTTGCTCTTGGCTCCGGATCGAGGCGCCTTCTTGGCGTCGCTGGCGTCCTTCATCCGCTGTTCCTCTTCAGCGAACCGCCGTTTGTTTGCGGTCCAATTGATCGCGAAGGCCACCGCCGGTTTGGCCAGCAACGCCGACATGTTCGGGCCCAGTCCGCCGGTTCCCGGGCCGCTGACGGCATCGCGGAAGATCGCCGTGACGGCGACCGTTGTGGTCAGTTTCGACTCTTCGGTGGCAACCATGTTGTCCCGAATTGCCGCGCGTACCAGGTTGATTTCGGCGCCACTCGCCGCTCGGGCCTCTTTGACGGCAAGGGCGCCGGCGATGTCGGCGAACGCGCCGTGTGGGTGCGGGCCAGGTGGCGGGCGGCGTCCGCGTCCTTGATTGCGTGAATGAGGCAATCGCCACCACCAATGTTCTCGATGCGGGCGAACCCGTCGGGCATCGAATCCCGGTAGACCTTGAGGGCGATCTTGAAGTATTGCCACCGCGGGGCCCTCGCCTTCGGCGAGATGAACCCCGGGCAGCAGGGTGTCCTCCAAGTACGCCTGCACGAACGTGTCGTACTTGTCCTCCTTCAGGTTGCCGTCCTGATCGGCCCATTGCGCAGCCAAGGTGGCTCCGAGCCCCCATTGCCTGCCCGAATGTGTCCCGCACATCCGGTGCGAGGGGTGCCCCGCCGCCCAGTTCGTGCGCCACCGCACGGGATTCGTCACTCCCGAGAGCGCCACCGTCGGGTCCGACGACAGTGGATCCGCCTCGCCGGCGTAGTACATCCACGACGCCGTTCCCCTGTCGACCGGCCGCCGTCGGCAGGTATGGCGCCGCGGACGGCGGCTGGTCGCGGTCGTCCTTTGACGACCAATCCACGGTTGACCCTGAACGGAGCAACGGCAATCCTGTGCCCGACCGAGATCCCAGCATTCCAGCGAAATGCTGATCCTGCGGTAGGGGTCGACTCCGATAGCGCCGAAGCGCGGTAAGAGCTCGATCGGCCACGCGGTCCGCGTGAATTTCCGCGGGATCATCCGCGGCACCTAACCGGATACCGGCGGCTGGCGAGCGGGTCGGGTGGCGTGGACAATCACTGGTACGGCGAATGGGGTGGGCAATGCCGATTCCTGCGGCGTGGCCGTCGTATCGATATCGGGCACGGCCGCAGTTCGCTTGGCACCTTCCGACGCCGGCTCGATCATGGGTCCAACTGTAGAACTCGCGTCCGACCCGGACCCGACGAAGGTGGGACAGCCATTCGAAATCCTGGCCCGCTCCAGCGCAATTCGCTCCGATAAATGAATCTTATACAAACCCGCGTTCCGGGTGCGGGCTAAAGCATGCCAGCGATAAGGTATTTCACCTGTTTCCATTGTTGGTGACGGCGAAATGAACGATGACCTGACCTCATCCCGACCCGATCGCTCTGAATGTCGGTCAGCCCCTGCTGGCGAGCGTGATGAGCCGGGCCGCCTTGAGTTCGGTCTCCGCCCACTCACCGGCGGGATCGGACGGATAGGTAATCCCCGCGCCCGTGCCGAAGTTCAGTAGCTGCCCGGTGCGTCCGGACGGGTCGGGAGTGGTGAAGAAGGTGCGGATCCCGACCGCCAACCTGGCCCGCCGGGCATCGGCGTCGATGTAACCGATGGCCCCGCAATACGGGCCGCGGGGGACCGGCTCCAATTCCGAGATGACTTGCTGGGCACGGATTTTCGGCGCACCGGTGACGGAGCCGGGCGGGAAGGTCGCGGTCAGGATCGCTGCCCAGCCGACCCCGTCGGCCAGCCGGGCCGTCACGGTGGACACCAGATGCGCGAGACCTGGGTGCTCCTGCCGGTCCAGGAGTGCCGTCACCGTCACCGATCCCGGTCGCCCGATCCGTCCGAGGTCGTTGCGGACCAGGTCGGTGATCATGATGTTTTCCGGAAAATCCTTGTCCGCGAACGGTTCCGCCGGTTTCGTCGTGCCCTTGATCGGGGAAGACGAGACCAGGTCGCCGTCCCTGGACAGGAACAACTCCGGGGACGCCGTCACTACCCAGCGATCCCGAAGCTGCAGCACCCCTTGATACGGCGCCGGGTTCCCGGCCGCCAATAGCTGCGCCAACGCGAACGGGTCCGCACCGGCATCCAGCGGCGCGGACAGCAGTCGGCAGAGGTTGACCTGGTAGACGTCGCCAGCCTCGATGTGCCGGCGGATCTGGTGCACGCCGTCCAGGAAGGCGGCCTCGTCCATCGAACTGCGCCAACTCACCGGATCGGGCCCGGGCCACGGTTCGGTCGGCGCCGGCAGATCGGCCGCCGTCACCGTTGCGAACCGGTAACCCGTCAGCTCACCCTCGAAGGTGGCCAGGACCGCCCACCACCCGCCGTGGTCCAGCACGCCCGGATCGGCCGTCAGGTCGGCGACCTGGACCAGATCGGTGGCCAGCAGGCCGTCGAAATGAGCCATCGGTTCAGGCGCTGGTGTGGACATCGCTGCTCAGCGTAGGGGTGCTTGCCCGCTCTCTCGATCCGCTGCCCGATACTCGGCGGATGGCACCCGACGCCCCCGCTCCGCCACGTCAGATCAGCACCCGCACCGTGTACGAGAGCAAATGGATGCGGGTGCGGGAGGACACCTTCACCCAGCCGGACGGGGTGATCGCGACCTACGGGGTGATCGACAAGGACGACTTCGCCCTCGTCATCGCGCAGGAGGGCGACGCGTTCCACCTCGTCGAACAATTCCGTTATCCCATCGGCCGGCGGTCCTGGGAGTTCCCGATGGGCGCCTTTCCCGCCGGCCGCACCGGCACCGCGGACGAACTGGCCCGCCAGGAACTGCTCGAGGAGACCGGCCTGACGGCGGCGAACTGGCGGCAACTGGGCGGCCGCATGCACCACGCGACGGGATTCTGCTCGCAGGGGTTCACCGTCTTCCACGCCACCGACCTGACGCCGGGGGAGCCGGACCGGGAGGCCTCGGAGTCGGACATGGTGCAGGCGTTGGTCAGCGAGACGGAATTCCGGGCGATGATCCTGGACGGGCGGATCATCGACGGGCCGACACTGGCTGCGTACGCCCTGTTCCGGATGCTGACCTAGGAGCACCCTGAAATGGCCTGGTTCCTTTGTCACCAGGTTGTTTCAGTGCCCGCCGGCTGTGCCGATTGGCGGCCGTCCTTCGTCGGTCCGGCTAGACTCGAGCCACTGTGTCCGATTCCGCCGCGCCCGATTCAGCTGCCCGCCCGGCGCATCCACAGCCCGTCGTCACCAACCGGATCCTGACCATCCCGAACGTGCTGTCGTTCCTGCGGCTGCTCGGCGTGCCGCTGTTCCTCTATCTGATCATCGTCCCGGAGGCAGACGGCTGGGCGTTCGTCGTGCTGGTCATCAGCGCGATCACCGACTACGCCGACGGCAAGCTGGCGCGCCTGCTGAACCAGTACACCAAGCTGGGGGCGCTGCTCGACCCGGCGGCTGACCGGCTGTACATCGTGGCCGCCCTGGTCGGCTTCGTCATCCGCGGGTTCATCCCCTGGTGGGTGGCCGCCCTGATCATCGGCCGGGACGTGCTGCTGGCCGCCACCCTGCCCGTGCTGCGCCGCTACGGCTATGCGGCGCTGCCCGTGCACTACCTGGGCAAGGCCGCCACGTTCTGCCTGTTCTACGGGCTGCCGATGCTGCTGCTCGCGCAGGGCGACTCCGTCATCGCGCAGATCGCCCTGCCCACCAGCTACGCCTTCATCGTCTGGGGCACGGTGATGTACCTCTGGGCCGGCGCGATCTACTTCCGCCAGCTGGCCTGGGTGATCAAGAACTGTCCACTCGCGCCGAAGTATCGGCCGCCATCTGGGCCGGCCGCCGCCGGCACCCTCGCGCATGGTTGACCTCAAGCGGAACCCGGTGCCGTCGCTGCTGGAATCGTTGCAGCGCGACCACCTCGATCCGGGTTACGCGGCGGCGGCGAAGCGCAAGGCCCAGCTCCCGGCAGGCGGCCCGCCGCCGTCATCCGGGCGCTCGCGGGCCATCGCCATCGTCGTCGCGGCGTGCGTGCTGGTGGGCATCTTGTTCGGTGTCTCGGCCGGCAGCACGGAAACGAACGCCCCGCGGGCCGAGAAGACCCGCTCGGCCCTGTTGGAGGACATCGACCGCGCCGAGCAACGGCAATCCGAACTGGCCGCCACCGCCACGTCGCTGGCCGAGGAATTGCGCGCAACGCAGTCCGAACTGGGTGCGTCCGGTCCGTTGCAGACCGTCGCCCAACTGGAGAACGCAAGCCAGATCACCCCGGTCACCGGACCCGGGCTGCGGATCGTGATCGACGAGGCAAAGCCGGATCCGGCGGCCAACGCGCCGACCAGCGGCGGAGTCATTCTCGATCGGGACGTCCAGTTGCTCGTGAACGACCTGTGGGCGGCGGGTGCGGAGGCAATTTCCATCGGTGGGGTCCGGCTGCAACCCCGCAGCGCCATCCGGCAGGCCGGCGGGTCGATCCTGGTGGACAACCGCCCGGTGTTCTGGCCGATCACCATCGAGGCCATCGGCGACCCCGCCGGGATGCAGGTCAAGTCGATCAGTGCACCCGGGTTCGGCCGGTTCTCCGCGTTTGCCCAGCTCTACGGCATCGAGTTCGACGTTTCGACGCAGCAGTCGATGAACCTGCCCGGCGGTTCCGGCGCCGACCTGCTGTTCGCCAAACCACCGGTCACCGCTCCGTCAGCGCCGGCGGCCGCGACGCCCGAACCGACGACCGGAGCTGCCAACCCCACGCCCACCGCCGCCGCCATCCCGACGCCCACCGCGACGTCGACCGGCTGAGGGTGGCACCACCGGCGCGGTAACTCTGGCATCGTCGTACCCGCACAAACGATCGGCGCCGCCATGGGCGGCACGCGGTTGATTGCATTTCCTGACCTGTGACGCCTACCGAGGACGACTGGAGTTCAACCTGTGTATGCGCTGCTAGCGCTGGTCGTCGGGGTGGTCATCGGCCTCGTCGTGCACCCCACGGTGCCCGACTGGCTGGGCCCCTACCTGCCCATCGCCGTTGTCGCGGCGCTGGATGCGGTGTTCGGCGGTCTGCGGGCGAAGCTGGACGACATCTTCGACGCCAAGGTCTTCGTCATCTCGTTCGTCGCCAACGTCCTGGTGGCCGCGTTCATCGTCTTCCTCGGTGATCAGCTCGGGGTCGGCGCGCAGCTGTCGACCGCGGTGGTCGTCGTCCTCGGGATCCGGATCTTCGGCAACGCCGCCGCCATTCGCCGGCACATCTTCAAGGCCTGACCATGACGGACCCCACCGAGCCCAGCACCGAGGCTGCCCTGTCGGACGAGGCCGTGCCGGATGCTGCGCCGACGCAGGAAACAGCGCCGGATGACTCCGCCGCCATCGGTGCGGAGTCAGGCGGCGCGACGACCCGCCACCGGTACCGGAACGCGGCCGGACCACCTTCGCGAACCGGATCGTCGTCGCACTGCTCTGCGCGCTGCTCGGCTTCGCCGTCGTGCTGCAGGTCCAGCGGACCGCGTCCGGGGACGCGCTGGCCACCGCCCGGCCGGACGACCTGGTGCAGATCCTGGACGGCCTGCAGCGCCGCGAGGACGACCTGAACGTCGAGATCGCCGAACTGCAGGGCACCCTCGGGCGGTTGCAGCGCAGCGGCGCGTCCTCCGAGGAGGCCCTCGCCGAGGCGCAGCGGCAGGCAGAGGCGCTCGGCATCCTGACCGGCACTGTGCCGGCCACCGGGCCAGGGGTGAGCATCACGATCGACGACCCGGACAAACGGATCCCACCCGAGGTGATGCTCGACGCGATCCAGGAGCTGCGGAACGCCGGTTCCGAGGCGTTCCAGGTCAGCGGGGTCCGGGTCGGCGTCGACTCGGCGTTCACCGGTTCCGGCGGTGCCATCACCCTGGACGGGGTGCCACTGACCGCGCCGTACACGATCACCGCGATCGGTGACCCGCCCACCCTGGCCGCCGCGCTGGCCATTCCCGGCGGCGTCTTCGACACCGTCCGGCGGGCCGGCGGGACGATGGACGTCGTGCAGTCCGACGCCGTGGTGATCGATGCCTTGCGGCCGCTGCGCGCGCCGATCTACGCTCGCCCCGCCCCGTAAATCGATCTCCCCGCACCAGCACAACTCGCGCCAACCGGAAGGGCCGTCATCGTGATTCCAGAGGACCTGCGCTACAGCTCGGACCACGAGTGGATACGCGCCTCGGACGGCGCCGCCGACACCGAGAACACCGGCGGCATCACCGTTGCCCGGATCGGGATCACCGATTACGCGCAGAATGCGTTGGGCGACATCGTGTTCGTCCAGATGCCGGAACCCGGAACCACCATCGAGCCCGGCGATTCGATCGGCGAGGTGGAGTCGACGAAGTCCGTGTCCGACATCTTCGCGCCGGTCAGCGGCACCGTGGTCGCCCGTAACGACGTCCTGGACTCGTCACCGGAGCTGGTCAACACCGACCCCTACGGTGACGGCTGGATGATCGAGGTCGAACTGGCCGACCCTGGACAGATCGACGATCTGCTCGACGCGGCCGGATACGCCGACACCATCGGCGAGAGCTGAACCGCTGTCGTCACATCTGCCGGAAACTTGGCGGCCAATCGTGTCGCGCCACGGTGCGGCAACCCGGACCGGCACGGTACGGTCGTCCCCACAGGGGAAGCCCTGGGCTGGTTCGTCCACCCCGGAACCTGTTTGCCTGATCCGCGAACGGGAGACCTGACTGGGGGATGACGTGACCGGGTGCAATGCCACGGTGATACGAAGGAGCGTCTGGTGACTGAGAGTGACCGCGGGTCGGCGGCGTCGGATTCCACCTCGATTTTCGCCGGCGGTCTGTTCGGAGCCGCAGAACCCGAAACCAGTGAGGAAGTCCTCGGCGTCGACGGGCTGAACTCCGGCTCCGCGCTGTTGGTGGTCAAGCGGGGGCCGAACGCCGGGTCCCGGTTCCAGCTGGACCGCGACAAGGTCACGGCCGGACGGCACCCGGAGAGCGACATCTTCCTGGACGACGTCACCGTGTCCCGTCGGCATGCCGAGTTCCGGCGTACCCCCGAGGGTTTCGAGGTCGCCGACATCGGATCCCTGAACGGGACCTACGTCAACCGCGAGCCCATCGAGGTCTCGCCACTGACCAACGGCGACGAGGTCCAGATCGGCAAGTTCCGGTTGGTGTTCCTGTCCGGCGACCAGGCCCAGGGCGACACGGGGTCATGACACCCGCCGGTCTGCCCAGCGGACCGACAGCGTTGTCGGAGATACGGATGTCGAACGGTGTGATGTGCCCGCAGCGCTCTTCGGCGCTGCGGTCCCCGGCCAACCCCACCGCGGCGACGCCTCATGACTAGCTCCCTGGCCGACGACATGTCTTCGAATCCCTCGCTGAGCATCGGCGCCGTGCTGGCCCGGCTCAAGCCGGAGTTTCCCGAGGTCTCCATCTCCAAGATCCGATACCTGGAGACCGAAGGGCTGGTGACGCCGCATCGCACCCCGTCGGGCTACCGGCAGTACAGCGGCGCGGACGTCGACCGCCTCCGCTACGTGCTGGGCGCGCAGCGGGACCAGTACCTGCCGCTGCGGGTGATCAAGGACCAGCTGGACGCGATCGACCGCGGGTTGGAACCGGGCACTCCGGAGGCCCGGCTACCGCGGTCGCTGACCGTCGCCGAGGGGCCGTCGCCCCGCGATTTCGCCGTCAGCGCACAGGTCCGGATGACGCGCGCCGAACTGCTCGCCCAGTCCGGCCTGACGGCCACGTCGCTGGCCGAGCTCGAACAGTTCGGGCTGATCTCGGCGGGCCACGGCGGCTACTTCGACGCCGATGCCGTGCACGTTGCCGGCACCGCCGCCGAGTTGCTCGCGGTCGGTCTCGAGCCCCGCCACCTGCGGTCTTTCCGCACCGCAGCGGACCGCGAGGCGACGCTGATCACCCAACTCGTCTCCGCCCAGGCACACCAGCGCGACCCCGATGCCAGGGAACGCGCGGGCGCCGAAGCCGCCCAATTGGCGAGCACGATTCTCCGTTTGCACTCCCAGTTGGTGAAGGCCGGATTACGGCGCGATCTCGGTCGTTAGCCCAGGGTGTCGGGCGGCCGGATGGTCGCCCGCACGCAGTTCGTACGGCGTGTAGCGTTTCGTGGTGACGGAGAAAGGCACACCGAGATGATCGAGATGCGCATCGTCGGCGTCCGGGTTGAAATGCCCAGCCAAACGCCGATTCTGATGCTGACCGAGGTCGACGGCCCACGTAGTCTGCCCATCTTGATCGGGTCTGCTGAGGCCACCGCCATCGCGATGCATCAGCAGGGAGTACGGCCCAAACGACCGCTGACCCATGACCTGCTCGGCCATGTGATCACCGCGCTCGGGCGTTCGGTCGTGCAGGTTCGGGTGGTCGATTTCCGCGAGGGCACCTTCTTCGGTGAACTGGCCTTCGACGACGGCACCACCGTGTCGGCCCGCCCGTCGGATGCGATCGCCCTGGCCGTCCGGGTGGACATCCCCGTCTTCGTCGAGGAAGCGGTACTGGCCGAGGCCGGGATCGTCGTTCCGGAAGACACCGATGACGCAGTTGACGAGTCCGATGACGACGAAACCCCCGGCGACGCCGAGGACGAGGTCGAACGGTTCCGGGAGTTCCTCGACTCCGTCTCGCCCGATGACTTCGGTGGCGAACAGAAGCCCTGAGTCTGATCAGCCCTTGGGCTGCCGCTTTGGCGTAACCCTGAAGTTCAGGTTGAGGACACGCCGGTTCGGACGTTGACCGCCGGTGGGCCGCGGGCTTACCGTCAGGGATGAGTCACGTGCTTGTGATTCGCCGTCGTCCTGGTTCATCTGGTGTCGGAGTCTCGGGTTCGGTCGTTCAGGCTCATTCGCAGGTGGTCTCAATAGCGTTCAGAGAGGTGGCGGCATGCCCGAGCAGGAGCAGGCTGCACTGTTTCCCAACACCTCCGTCCCCGATGAGTTCTCCGGTTACCGCGGGCCGACGGCCTGCCAGGCGGCCAAGATCACCTACCGGCAGCTGGACTACTGGGCGCGCACGGACCTCGTCGTACCGACCGTTCGGGACGCGAAGGGCTCCGGCAGCCAGCGGCTGTATTCGTTCAAGGACATCCTGGTGCTGCGGGTGGTCAAGCGACTGCTCGACACCGGCGTCTCGCTGCAGAACATCCGGGTCGCCGTCGATCACCTGCGGGCGCGTGGGGTCGATGATCTGGCCGGCGTGACGCTGTTCTCCGACGGCACCACGGTCTATGAGTGCACGTCACCCGAGGAGATCGTCGATCTGCTGCAGGGCGGCCAGGGTGTCTTCGGCATCGCCGTCGGCGGGACCATGCGCGAGATCACCGGGTCGCTGGCCGAGTTCCCCGTCGAGCGGGTTGACGGCGACCGGGTTGTTCCGGTGGAGCCGGACGAGCTGGCTCAGCGTCGACAGGCCCGTACCGCGGGCTGAGCCCGCTCTTCTAGTTTCTTCTGCTCGTCGCGGGCGATGAGCTTGTAGTTGTCGTGAGGCTAACTAATGAGTTAGACTCATGATATGAGCGAACCTGTCGACGAGGAAACGGTTGCCGCGCTGCGCGCAGCCGTGATGGTCCTCGCGCGCAGGTTGCGGTACCAGGTGGCCGGTGACGACGCCCCGTCCGCCACGGAGATGGCGGTGCTGGGCCGGATCGGCCGTTGTGGCCCGATGACGCCCGGCCAGCTCGCCCGCGCCGAACACGTCCAGCCGCCATCCATGACCAAGGTCATCGAGAGCCTGGAAGCGCGCGGGATGCTGCGCAGGGACCCGCACCCGACCGATGGGCGCCAGTACCTGGTGTCCCGGACCGAGGCGGCGGAGGACTTCGTCACCGAGTCCAAAAAGGTGCGGTCGGCGTGGCTGGCCAGTCACCTCGAGGGTTTGTCCGACGCCGATCGGCGAGCGATCGCGGCCGCGGCACCGGCGTTGGCCCGGTTGGCGGAACAACCGTGAGCCTGTTGACACCCCATCGTCGCGCGGCTGACCGGCCGGTCGCACTCAGGGCAGCTGACGCTCGTCCTGAGGGTGACGTGCCCGAGGTCGAGGCCCCTGCAGTTTCGGGACAGGCCGATTCCGGACTCTCGGGAACGGTCGATGACGGGCACACCTCGACGTTCGCCGCACTCAAGATCCGCAACTACCGGCTGTTCTTCGCCGGTCAGGTGGTTTCCAACACGGGCACCTGGATGCAACGGATCGCCCAGGACTGGCTGGTCCTGCAGATCACCAACTCCCCGCTCGCCGTCGGGATCACCACGGCACTGCAGTTCCTGCCGATGCTGCTGTTCGGCCTGTGGGGCGGGCTGCTGGTCGACCGTTACCCGAAGCGCTTGCTGCTGATGATCACCCAGTCGGTGATGGGTGCGTTGGCCGTCATCCTCGCCGTGCTGACGCTGGCCGGAACCGTGCAGGTCTGGCAGGTCTATCTCATCGCGCTCGGGCTCGGCATGGCCACCGTCGTCGACAACCCGGCCCGGCAGACGTTCGTCAACGAGATGGTGCCGAAGAACCTGGTGCGCAACGCGGTTGGGCTGAATTCCGGCAACTTCCAGCTCGCCCGGATGCTCGGGCCGGCCGTTGCCGGGGTGCTGATCAGCCTGGTCGGGATCGGCTGGGCGTTCGCGTTGAACGCGCTGAGCTTCGTTGCCGTGCTGACAGCGCTCGGGTTGATGCGGAGCAAGGAACTGATCCGGATGCCGCTCGCGCCGCGCGGACCCGGCCAACTCCGGGAGGGCCTGCGCTACGTGCGGAAGACTCCCGCGCTGCTCTGGCCGATCGTGCTGGTGTTCTTCGTCGGGACGTTCGGCTACAACTTCGCGATCATCCTGTCCGCATACACCAAGGACATCTTCAACTCCGGTGCCGACGTCTACGGGCTGCTGAACACCGTGATGGCCGCCGGTTCGGTGGCCGGTGCGTTGGTTGCCGCGCGGCGAACCACCGCAACGCTGTCGGTGCTGTTCCTGTCGGCGGCCGGTGTTGGTCTCGGGCTGGTGCTGCTCGGGCTGACGCCATGGTTCATCCCGTTCGTCGTGCTGCTGGTCCTCGTCGGGTTCATCTCGGTCACCTTCAACACGCTGGGCAACTCGTCCGTGCAGCTGGCCAGCTCACCGGAGCTGCGGGGCCGGGTGATGAGCCTGTACATGCTGGTCTTCATGGGCGGGACGCCGCTCGGCTCGCTGTTGGTCGGCTGGATCACCGAGGCCTGGGGCGCGCCCATCGCGCTGATCATCTCCGGCGGGGTGTGTATCGCGGCCGCCGCCGTGGCCGCCGTGCTTGCTGCCCGGTCGGCGGGTATCTCCATCCACGTGAACCTGCACGACGGGGTTCGGCACCTGGCCTCGGTGGAGCGGCCGTCCTGAGTCTTCGGCTGTTCTCCGGCGGGTTCAGCCGATGGTGACCCGGACGTGCCCCAGGACGCTGTGCCCGCTGAGCCGCACGACCGGTGCGCCTGGCCGGATGGGTACCCGAGGGGCCCTCCGGTGGTGTTCGACGGTGGAGCGCTTGCCCAGCCAGGCGGTGCCCTCGTCGATCAGGCTGGTGCCCGGGGAGATGTAGACCTCGACCTTGCCGAGCGTGGAATTGGCGACGACGTCGATCAGGCAGCCGTTCGGCAGGTCTCGCAGGTCGACGATTGCCGCTCCCAGCGTGACCTCGACCCGCTGCACGCCGATCGTCGGGTCGGGTCGGCGGCGGACCTTGCCCAAGGTGACCTGCAGGGGTCGTCCTTCCTGCCGGTGGGGGACGACGATCGCCCCGGTCTGGGGCAGGTCTGCCAGCAGCGGCGCGAGTTCACTGCCGGTGCGGGCGGCATAGACCCGGGCGATCCGTTCCTCGTGCTCCTCCCAGGAGATTCGGCCCTCGCCGACCGCCTTGTTCAACGCGGCAGCCGCCCGGTCGCGGTCGACATCCGAGAGGCGCAATTCCAGCTGAGTCATGACGTCATCGTATGGCGTCAGGGTGGTGTCAACAAGACGCCAATGTGGAAAAATTTGACGTCATGTTCAGGATCATCTGGGCGGATGGTCCACTGCCTGAACATGGCGGGATCCCAGCCGGTGAGGCAGATCTGCGACCAGGGGTGGATTCGCGGGAGTCGTTTCTCTCCTACTCTGCGTGAATGCTCCGAGGGATGAACCGTTGGCTGGAGGAGCACCTCTGGGCGGGCGACGCCGTGCTGGCGACCGGCCTGCTGGTGATCGCCGCTCTCGTCCACGGACCTGATTACGACCATTATTCGCTGCTGATGAGTGTGCTGCTGATCCTTCCGCTGTACGCCCGGCGCAGCCGGCCAAAGTCCGTGCTGGTGATCGTCGCCCTGCTGTGCCTGCTGCAGGTGACCGTCATCGGCCTGCCGGTCTTCGGTGACGTTGCCGCTCCGTTGGTGGTTCATTCGGCAACCGCCCATGTCCGGGACCGGCGCTGGGGAGTTGCAGGACTGGTGGCCGGGTTGGTCGGTGCTGGGCTCGGCGCGCTCAGGTGGTCAAGGGAGTGGACCGGGTCATACCAATATCTCGTGCTCGCGGGCGCGGGGGTCGCCACGGTGGTCGCCGCGTACCTGCTGGGTGCCCGACAGCGGGACCGCCGGGAGCGGGTCGAGGAACAGGTGGCGGCACTACAGGAACGAAACCGCCTGCTCGCCACCGAACGCGATCAGCGGACGGCGGTGGTGGCAGCAGGCGAACGGGCGCTGATCGCCCGCGAACTGCACGACATCGTCGCCCATTCGCTGTCAGTCATCGTGGTGCAAGCCGACGGCGGTGCCGCCGCGGTGACCGCGGCGCCGGGCGCGGCCGCGGAACTGGCACCGCAGGTGTTGCGCACCATCGCCGAGACCAGTCGCGACGCACTCGCCGAGATGCGCCGGATGGTGACGGTGCTGCGATCCGGCTCCACGGACCCGGCCACCACCGGCATTGCCAACACCGAACCCGATTACGCCCCCGCCCCCGGTACGCCGCAGATCCCGGACCTGGTCGCCCAGGTCACCGCGCTCGGGGTTCCGGTCAGCTTCACCGAACGTGGTGCGCGGCGGGAGTTGTCGCCGACCACCGGATTGACGGTGTACCGGGTGGTGCAGGAATCGCTGACCAATGTGATCAAACACGCCGGTCCGGCGGCGAGCGCAACAGTGACCCTCGACTATCTCGACGACGGCGTCGCTGTTGCCGTTGTCGATGACGGCCGGGGCTGCGCGTGGGACGGCCAGCAGCCGGGTCATGGTTTGGTCGGGATGCGGGAACGAGTCGGCATGCAGGGCGGCACCGTGCGGGCAGAACCCCTGCCAGGCGGCGGTTTTGCCGTGCAGGCCAGCATCCCGCTACCGCGGGTTCCGACGGCTATCGGAGTGTCCCGATGACTGACCCCGCGGTGTTCGAGAGCATCCCGCCCGGACCGATCCGGGTCGCCCTGGTGGACGATCAAATGTTGGTGCGCACCGGGTTTCGAATGCTGATCGAGGCGCAGCCGGACATGACGGTGGTCGGTGAGGCCTCGGATGGTTCGTCCGCGGTGACCCAATGGGGACCGGCCAGCCGGCAGCGGTCAAACGTCGACGTGGTCCTGATGGACGTCCGAATGCCCGTCATGAACGGTGTGCAGGCATCGGCGTTGATCTGTGCCGACCCAGGTCATGACCTGCCGTCAGGGCCAAAAGTTCTGGTGCTCACCACCTTCGACCTGGATGAGTACGTGTTCGCCGCACTGCGAGCCGGCGCCAGCGGCTTCCTGCTGAAGGACGCCCGGCCGGAGGAACTCCTCGGCGCCATCCGCGCGGTCGCCGCCGGCGACGCCGTGGTCGCCCCCAGCGCCACCCGCCGGCTGCTCAACCATGTCACACACGCCCTGCCCGGCGGGCCGGCCAGACCGGCGGATCCACGGTTGGCCACCGTGACGGCGCGCGAACTCGAGGTCCTGCTCGAAGTCGCTTCGGGGGCAACGAATTCCGAAATAGCGGCGGCCCTGTTCATGGCGGAGGCGACCGTCAAGACGCACATCGGGCATCTGTTGGCCAAGCTGCAATGCCGGGACCGGGTCGGGCTGGTGCTGTTTGCCTACGAGAACGGCCTGGTCGCGGCGTAAGCGCGCGCAGTCCCTGCGACCCTGGTCGTAGTCGGGCCAGGTCGGACTCCGCCGGCGGCGGCAGGTGTCGGGTATTCCGGCAGACCACGCTCCGATGCCCCCCGGACCGGAATTTTCCTACCGTGATCACGAACTTGAAGATCACTCACGGAAAGAGACCTGTTCATGCCAGTCACCGATCAGATAGCACTCAGTACCGCCTGCAGCGCAACAAATGTGGTGAAGATCTACGGCAGCGGGGACACCGCAGTCCGCGCCCTCGACTCGGTCACGGTGGAATTCGCGGCCGGCTCGTTCACCGCCATCATGGGGCCGTCCGGTTCCGGGAAATCCACCCTGATGCATTGCCTGGCCGGGCTGGACAGCGCCACCCACGGGTCGGTGAAGCTGGGCGATGCCGAGCTCACCACCCTCGGTGACCGCGCACTGACCGCACTACGGCGGGATCGGGTCGGTTTCGTGTTTCAATCCTTCAACCTGTTGCCCACCCTGACGGCCGAGCAGAACATCCTGTTGCCGTTGGAGCTGGCCGGCCGCTCGGTGGACCGGGCGTTATTCGATGCGGTGACCGGCTCGCTGGGAATGACCGACCGGTTGCGGCATCGGCCCAGCGAACTCTCCGGCGGGCAACAACAACGGGTGGCGATCGCCCGATCGCTGATCACCCGCCCGCAGGTGGTCTTCGCCGACGAACCGACCGGCGCGCTGGATTCCCGGGCCGGGCAGGCCCTGCTCAGCTATCTGCGGTCGAGCTCACGGGAATCCGGGCAAACCATTGTGATGGTCACCCACGACCCGATCGCGGCGTCCTATGCGGACCGGGTGGTGCTACTGGCCGACGGTCGGGTAGCGGGGGAACTCACCGAACCATCCACCGACGACGTGCTTGCCGTCATGACCACGTTGGGGTCGTGATGGGCAGCCGATCGGTGACCGCAGCCTGGAATCAGTTGCGGGTCTATCCCGCCAGGATGGTCGCGGTCATCCTGGCCATCACGCTGGGCGTCGGTTTCGTGGTGGCGACCCTGGTGTTCGGGGCCACCTTCCGTGCGGCGCTGGGGGACTCGGTGTCCGCCCGATACACCGGTGCCGACGTGGTCGTCACCGACCCGGACGGTACGCAGTCCGACGGCGCGGAGCAGGCACAGCTGCTGAACCGCATCGCCGCACTCCCGGCCGTCGACCATGCAGAGTTCCAGCCCTTCACCTGGCCGACTTTCGCCAGCGCAGAAGCCCGCGGCACCATCCGGGTCGACACGCTCCCGCAGGATGAGCGACTGCGCTGGTTCGAGGTGACCGATGGGTACTGGCCCAGCTCCGACCAGCAGATCCTGGTGGACCGGACGACCGCCGCGACCACCGGCCTGCAGGTGGGCGACACCCTCACCCTGGCCACAGACGACGGCCGAACACCGCAGACGGTGACGGTCTCAGGTATTGCCGACACCTCCGCTTCGGCCTTCAGTGGTGCCGGGAACCAGGCCTTCGTCCCGGCGTCCCTGATGTCCGCGCTGTCGCCGGGCGGGCTTGCCGGGCCGATGGTCGCGATCGCCGAACCCGGGACCTCGGCCGACGAACTCCGGGACGCGATCGCCGCGGTCGCTCCCGCCGGGCTCAGCGTGCTGACCGGCGCCGAACAGTCCGCCAAGGCCGTTGCCCAGATCACTGGTGGCGCAACCGTTCTGACCATCGTGCTGCTGGGTTTTGCGGTGATAGCCGTGGTTGCCTCCGGCATCGTGATCGCCAACACCTTCACCATCCTGCTGACCCAACGGCGGCGGCACATCGCCCTGACCAGATGCATCGGCGGCAGCCGGGTCCAGGTCAGGCGCGAGGTGCTGGCCGAGGCGGCCCTGGTCGGCACCATCGGGTCGCTGATCGGAATCGGCCTGGGTATTGCGGTCGGTGCGGTGGGCGGGTACCTGGTCGGGTTCGACGCGACCAGGCCTGCGGTGCCGGGATTTCCGATCGTGCTCACCGGGCTCGGCGGGATCGCGTTCACCACGCTGGCTGCCTACGCTCCGGCGTCGCGAGCAATGCGAATTCCGCCGCTGGCGGCCTTGCGCCCGGTGCCGGACGCCGCCGAACAACACCGCTCGTCGGTGCTGCGGGTGACGGTCGCGGCCGGGCTCACTGGGTTCGGTGTGCTGCTCCTGGTCCTTGCGGTGGCGGGCCCTTCGCTGCTGCTCGGAATGGCCGGCGGTGCCCTGTCAGCGTGCGGAATTCTGTTGCTGACCAGGACTTTCCTGCCGGCCATGGTGCGGGTGGTTGGGCGACTGGCCGGCGTGTTCGGGGCACCGGGCAGACTGGCGGCGGCGAACGCCCACCGCAATCCGGGTCGCGCCGCTGCCACCACCGCGGCGCTCATGCTCGGAGTGGGGCTGATCGTCACCCTGCAGGTGGGGACCGCGTCGGCTCAGGTCTCTCTGGACCGGGCAGTTGACGCACGCTACCCGGTGGACATCGCCGTGACGAGTTCCGGTTCCGCCATCCCGTCGTCGGTCATCGCGGCTGTGACGGGCGCGGACGGCGTCCGGGCCGGCGGCGGCCTGCCAGCCAGCACCGTCGTTTCCATCGGTGCTGTCGGCGGCGAACCGGAAGCAACCGACGGTTTGATGATCCTCGGCGTCACACCCGAAGCGGCCGGCGCTCTGGGCAGCGCACCGGATGGGTTGGCCGACGACAGCGTCATCGTGCCGAGCTATCTCCTGTCCGCCGGTCTCGCTGTCGGTGACCGGATGACGATCCGCACTCCGTCCGGAACGGGGGACTTCACCGTCGCCACCGGCGCTCTCGCCCATCAAGGGATCAACGGTGACGCGCTCGTCACGACCGCTGCCGCACTGCGAACCCTCGAACCGGCGGCCCCGACGCTGGCCGTCTGGGCCGGGGTTGATGCCGGTGCCGACCTGTCCGAGCTCACCGCAACCGTGAATCGGATCGTTGCGGCACAACCCGATCTCGCTCTGGGCGGATCGGCTCCGGAGCGCGCGGCGGTGAGTTCCTCGCTCGATACCATCATCACGCTGGCCACCGCCTTGCTGGCGGTGGCAGTGATCATCGCGATTGTCGGTATCGGCAACACCCTGGGCCTGTCGGTCATCGAGAGGACAAGGGAGTCAGCGCTTCTCCGCGCCCTTGGCCTGCACCGTCGGCAACTGCGGTACATGCTGGCGATCGAGGCGGCGCTGCTGGCCGGTGTCGGGGCAGCCGTTGGAGTGCTGGCCGGCATCGGCTACGGCTTTGTCGGCGTGGCCAGCGCATTCGGGGAGGCCGGGGAGTCGTTGGTGCTCGACATCCCCTGGGGGCAACTGGCTGCCGTGCTGGTGCTCGCGATCCTTGCGGCCCTGCTGGCGTCGGTCCTGCCGGCGCGCCGTGCCGCCAAGGCAACTCCCACCCAGGCGCTGGCCGAGGGGTGAATCGTCAGGACACTGCGCAGACCCCGCAGGCGGCACAGGACCGGCCACCTTCACCACCTGTGTTCCGGTTCGCTCCAGCGTTTCCCGCGCCGGACGGCTCCTCGACGACCTAGCGCTGTGCCCGTGCTTGGTCCTAGCGTTGCAGGATGACCCATGCCATGTCCGGCCAGGCGCATTCCGCCAAGGTCGACCGCGCCGACGATTCCGCCGCCGACACCATGGAGGAAACAGCCGCCAGCCCGACCGGCTTCAGCCCGGTCCCCGTGTCCGGACTGGTGAATGGCCGTGACGACATTGCTGCGGTTGGTTCGGCCGGACCAGCGGGCACCCAGAACCTTCAGTGGCAAACAGCGTCGGGGCGGACTCCGATGCGCGGAGTCATTCGCCGGACGCAGCTGGTGATCGACAAGATTCACGTTCCCGGAACGAGAGATGAATCAGAATTTCTCTTCGTCAAATATCTCGACCAGGCCAATTTCGTCCGCCTCCAGAAAATCTACCTGTCGCTCCGGGCGCTGCCGGCGCCCACGGCGTTCGATCTCAGTGCCATCGAGATCGTGCGGAACGAGCTGCACAGTCGTCAGCAACCGATGGGCGGTTTTGCCCGGCTGATGGCGCTGCCCGACGCGCAACTCCAGGCGCTGATCGGTGCCTTCTCGATTGAAGGTTGTCAGGATTTCGCCCGAACCGACGGGCGGCTGGATTTTCTGCTGCACTGGCAAGGTCGGCTCGCCACCGCCCAACTACTGGCGCTGCGGCCGGGCTTGGCGAACTACGACACGATCTTCGACGATCCGGCGACCGCCGCCCAATTCGGCATGCTACTGGGCTGGTATTCGCCGTCCATATCGTTTGCGGTGATCAGTGTGATTCTCCAGCAGCCCGGCACCGCGCCGCTGCTGCTGCAGGGCTCCTGTGTACCTGACGTGCTCAGCAGATTGCTGGCGGTGCAGCCGGTTCTGCTCGCCGCCGTGCTCGGGGCGGTCACACCGACCGAATGCCTGGCGTTCGCCGACAAGGCGCCCCGGTTGAATTTCCTGTGCTCGTGGTACGCCAAACTCGCGCCGACGTCGTTGTCAAAGCTGGCGTCCGACCTGGACGTCTGCGATGCCTTTCTTGCAGAACCGTCGACCGCGAACAATTTCGGCGTGCTGCTGTGTCGCTTCCCGTTCGACACCGCGGTGAAGACAATGACGGCGATCGGCAGCGAACCCGCGCTCGCACCGCTGCTGCTCCAGTCCGAGATCGATCAAGAAGTGCTGGCCAGGTTGCTCCGGGCCAACGCCAAACAGCTCGCCGCCCTATTGGGAGCGACCTCCGTCGGCCTGTGCACCCTTTTCGCGGCCACTGACGTTCGGCTGCAATTCTTGGGGAAATGGCACAAGAAGATCGGGGTTGCCCAACTGAACGTGATGGCGTCGGGACTGACAGGGTACGACCCGTTCTTTGCCGAGACGGAGACCCGGGATCAGTTCGGGGCGCTGCTGGCACGATTCGGGCTGACCAACTGCACGGTGTTACTGGCGACCGCGCCGTTGCGAGGTGGCGCTCCGAAGGTGACGATCTCGTTGCTGACCGCAGTCGCAGTTGTCGGTTGTACAGCCACCGACTTGCTCCGGTGCCTAGACGTGTGCGGCGAACTCTCGTGGGGCAACGACGGGCAGCTGGTCAATCGAATCCTGTTGCTTCAGGCACTGATGGGACAGGCCCCGGCGCTGCTGGCGAAACCTGTTGACCCACCGACCGTTTTCCTCTTCGACCAAGAGCGTCCCCGGTTGCTCGGCCACCCCACCGCCCTCGCCAACATCGTCAGGATCGTCCTCGGCTCGAAGTCCATCACCATTGCCGCTGAGTCCATCGAGCTGCTGCGCGACTTCGACTATGACCCGGACCTGACACAGATCGCCACCAAGACCAACAAAAAGTCGCGAGCGCACGCCACAGAAGTGGCGAACCAACAGAATGCGACCATTACCGCGATCGCCAAGACCGATCGGGAGAACGCCCTCAAGAGCCAGGAAACGGCAGCCTACGAAAGCCTGACCAAGAATGAAAAAAAGCTGTCGAAAATTACCAGCGAGGGCGCCGAAGTTGTCGCCGCCAAGGACAAACTCAAGCAGCGGCGGGAGCAATTCGCGGCCGGTGCGATCGCTGGCATCGACCAGCGGGAATCCGGTGAACACGACAATGTGCGCGATGTGGTGGTCCCGCAGGAGTACCAGGGCAAAAGGACGGAGTACCTCGCATACTTCACATCGCTCAACTTCCACCCCGACGCGGAACCAGCGCTGGATATTGCCAAGCGAAGTGGCCCGAACGCCGCGAACGCCGCTGCGGGACAGGCGGACTTTGCCCTGGCGACCCGGATCATCCAGATGATCGTTGCGCAGCCGATTTCGCGGCCGCTGTTGATGATGACGCCGATCCCCGTGGTCTCCCTGAAACGAATCCTCAACGTGCCGGCGCTGCAGTTGGCAGCAATGCTGAACATGGTCTCGCCGGTCGAATGCCTCGCGTTCGCTGCGACCGATAACCGGCTCGCCTTCCTGAACGTGTGTACATCCCTGCCGGCCACCGCCCCGCGGTTACCGGCACTCGCGCAACAGATTGCTGTGTTCGACCCGTTCATCAACGACTCGGTGGAAAGCGTTGACTTCGCGAATCTGCTCGTGCCGTGGACGCTACCCACCATTGTTCAGCTGCTGAACGTCTGTCCCGCCTATGGCGACCTCGGGGTGGGGAAGATGGCATTCCTGCGTGCTGCCATGCCGCACGCCGACAACGCCGCCACGTTGGTGTCGGTGCTCAAGCTGTGCGGACGGGCCAACTGGAAAGCAACGAAATGCACGTCGTTCTTCACCGGGGTCGGACAGTCGGTGACTGGGCCGGTGCTCCTCAACCTCGCCCGCGCGGCCATCGCCGTCGAGCATACAAAGACGTCGTCGTTCAGGAGGTGGGTCGACGCGATGAACGTTTTGTTGGAGGACGGTTACTACACCATTACCGCGGGCAATGTCATTCAGTTGGGTGGCGACACCCAAGAGGTCATTCTCACGATTCGCCGGCTCGGTCAAGAGGTTGAAACATTCGTCGCGCACTATCATCACGGCGCCACGACGGCCGATGTCGATAATCCCAACGCATCGAAATACCATATCAAGCCCATCCGTGGCAACAAGCAGACACCGAGGGTCTACCAGGAAAGCATTCCCGATCTCATCAAAGCGAAATATCATCAACGCTTCTGACTGCTCGCCTGGGCGCGTTCACTCGGCGCTTCTTCGCGTCAATGGTTTCGCGGTTGGTGTAGTGCCCGACCTTGGGCGGCCGGGAGGCGTCCCAGGAGTGTTTGCGTTGCCGAGATCGTCGGGCCCGGGAGACCTCGGTGCGATGCCCCAATGACCCGCTCGTTCGCATCCGCAGCGCCGGGTTCCAGGCCATGTCGAACTGGTGCTCCGGGTGACGGGGCTGACGTCCGGGCGCAACCTGCTGCCTTTCGAGGACGAGGCGGGCCGTCGGCCATCCGCTCGAAACGCAGGAACGACGGGAGCTCAAGAGCCATCTGTGGGCGTGACCGCAGTGACCGTGACGTCCTTTCCGCTCGGCCGGCTGTGGGGCGCGCCACGGCAACGGCCATTCCAGTGTGTCGGCTGGTAGCGTCGGCGTCGTCAATGACCCCTGGCGGGAGAGTTCCGGCACCGGTTCGCACCGGGTAATGACGGAACGCCGAAGGAGCAAGTCCTCCCCACAATCTCTCAGGCCACCGAACCGCCGGGGACAGACACCTCTGGAAACAGGGCAAACCGCGTCAGCGATGACGCGGTTCGCCTCGCCGAAGGACCAGGTCACGGCCGCGGTCCCAACGCTCCGATGACAGAGGGGGAGACCGGGTTCGCCCGGTTCGGCCACATGTCATCAGTTCGCAGGGTCGGCAGTGGTCGCCGGGCCGGCGGGCACGGGAGGCCCGGCCTCGCCGGGCGGAGGTGGACACCATGAGCACACAGCAGGCAGTCGAGACGACGACCGGGAACAGAACTGCGTCCGGCGACATCCGCGACCTTCGCCGACCGGCACATCGGGCCGGACGCCGACGGCATGGCCACCATGCTGCACCTGCTGGACCAGCCGGACCTGGACGCGCTGGAGAACCGCCGCGGTGCCGGCGATCATCCGTCACGAGCACTCGCTGAACCTGCCGGCGCCGGCCTCGGAAACCGAGACGCTGGCCGAGCTGCGCGCGCTGGCCGCGAAGAACCGGCCGCTGGTGCAGATGATCGGCCTCGGCTACCACGACACCATCACCCCGGGCGTCATCAAGCGGAACGTGCTGGAGAACCCGGCCTGGTACACCGCGTACACGCCGTACCAGCCGGAGATCTCGCAGGGCCGGCTGGAGGCGCTGCTGAACTTCCAGACCGCCGTCGCCGACCTGACCGGCCTGGACATCGCGAACGCGTCGATGCTCGACGAGGCCACCGCGGCCGCCGAGGCGATGACGCTGATCAAGCGGACCGCGAAGTCGAAGTCGCAGCGGTTCGTGGTCGACGCCGACACCCTGCCGCAGACCATTGCCGTCATCCAGACCAGGGCCGAACCGATCGGCATCGAGGTCGTCATCGCCGATCTGTCGGCCGGCGTCGAGTCGCTGCCGGTCGGCGACTTCTTCGGGCTGCTGCTGTCCTATCCGGGCGCGTCCGGCGCGGTGCGCGACCATGCCGAGCTGATCGAGGCCGCCCACCAGCGGGAGGCCAAGGTCGCCGTCGCCACCGACCTGCTGGCGCTGACCCTGCTCCGCCCGCCGGGGGAGATCGGCGCCGATGTCGCGGTCGGGTCGTCGCAGCGGTTCGGGGTGCCGCTCGGCTTCGGTGGCCCGCACGCCGGCTTCCTCGCGGTGCGCAGCGAGATCCAGCGGCAGCTGCCCGGCCGGCTGGTCGGGGTGTCCCATGACGCGCACGGCACCACCGCGTTCCGGCTCGCGCTGCAGACCCGTGAGCAGCACATCCGCCGGGAGAAGGCGACCTCCAACATCTGCACCGCGCAGGTGCTGCTGGCCGTCATGGCGTCGATGTACGCGGTGTATCACGGGCCGGACGGGCTGCAAGCGGATCGCCGAACGGGTGCACGGTCAGGCCCGAGAACTGGCCGGCCGCTTGGACGACGCCGGCGTCGAGATCGAGCACGAACTGTTCTTCGACACCGTGCGGGCCGTGGTTCCGGGCCGGGCGAAGCAGATCGTCGCGGCCGCGCGCGAGCGGGGCATCAACCTGTGGGCCGACGGTGATGACGCGGTGCAGATCTCGGTCTCCGAGGCGACCACCGACGAGCACCTCCGGCTGGTCGTCGAGGCCTTCGGCGGGACCCCGAAGCCGTACTCGTCCAGGCTGACGATCGACGCCCGGCGGCATCACCCGGACCTCGGAGTTCCTGACCCACCCGGTGTTCCACGCGCACCGCAGCGAGACCGCGATGCTGCGCTACCTGCGCCGGCTCTCCGACATGGACCTGGCGCTGGACCGGACGATGATCCCGCTCGGCTCCTGCACGATGAAGCTCAACGCCACCACCGAGATGGAGGCGGTGACCTGGCCGGAGTTCGCCGGCCTGCACCCGTTCGCGCCCGTCGAGGACGCGGCCGGGCTGCTGGAGCTGATCGATCAGCTGTCCGACTGGCTCTGCGAGATCACCGGCTACGCCGCGGTGTCGCTGCAGCCGAACGCCGGCTCGCAGGGTGAGCTGGCCGGGCTGCTGGCGATCCGCGGCTACCACCGGTCCCGCGGCGACGAGGGCCGGACCGTCTGCCTGATCCCGGCCAGCGCGCACGGCACCAACGCGGCTCAGCGCCGTGATGGCGGGGATGAAGGTGGTCGTGGTCGGCACCGACACCGGCGGCAACATCGACATGGCCGACCTGCACGCCAAGATCGACAAGCATGCCGCCGAACTGGCCGCGATCATGGTCACCTACCCGTCGACGCACGGCGTCTTCGAGGACACCATCACCGAGCTGTCCGACGCGATACATGCTGCCGGCGGCCAGGTGTACGTCGACGGCGCGAACCTGAACGCGCTGGTCGGGGTGGCCCGGCCGGGTGCGTTCGGCGGCGACGTCTCGCACCTGAACCTGCACAAGACGTTCTGCATCCCGCACGGCGGCGGCGGTCCCGGGGTCGGCCCGGTCGCGGTGCGCGAGCACCTGGCGCCGTTCCTGCCGAACCACCCGCTGGCGCCGTCCGCCGGTCCGGCCACCGGGGTCGGCGCGCTGTCGGCCGCGCCCTGGGGGTCGGCGTCGATCCTGCCGATCAGCTGGGCGTACATCCGGATGATGGGCGCGTCCGGGTTGCGGCGGGCGACGCTGACCGCGATCGCCGCGGCCAACTACATCGCCCGCCGGCTCGACGAGCACTACCCGGTGCTCTACACCGGGGAGAACGGGTTCGTCGCGCACGAGTGCATCCTGGACCTGCGGCCGATCACCGCGGCCACCGGCGTCACCGTCGATGACGTGGCAAAGCGGTTGGCGGACTACGGTTTTCATGCGCCGACGATGTCGTTCCCGGTGGCCGGCACGCTGATGGTGGAGCCGACCGAGAGCGAGGACGTCGGCGAGATCGACCGGTTCTGCGCGGCGATGATCGCCATCAAGGGCGAGATCGACCGGGTCGGCGGCGGGGGAGTGGCCGGTGACGGACAACCCGCTGCGCGGCGCGCCGCACACCGCGGCGTCGCTGGTCGAGGACTGGGAGCACCCGTACTCCCGGGCCGAGGCGGTCTTCCCGGCCGGGGTGTCGCCGGCGCACAAGTACTTCCCGCCGGTCGGCCGGATCGACGGGGCCTACGGCGACCGGAACCTGGTCTGCTCCTGCCCGAGTCCGGAGGCGTACGCGTAGGCGCGAGGCCGCGCCGCGAGGGCCGAGCGGAGCAGTGGCGCCGACCGGTAGGCGCGGAGGCGTACGCGCAGCGAGGGACGAGCGGAGCAGTGGCCCCGACCGGTAGGCACGGAGGGGTACGCGCAGCGAGGGACGAGCGGAGCAGTGGCCCAACGCGTACCCGCTGTGCCGGGATGATCAACGGTTCAGGCCTTTTGACGTTGCCCAACAACGTCAAAAGGACACAGTCGTTGATCACCGGAGCGGGCGATCACCGTGCTGGGGCTGACGTGCGCCGAACTCCCCCGATGAACTGGTCGACAACGGTCCCTTCGGCCGGCAGGGCGGGGTTCGCCACACTTAGACACGGCTGACCCCCGCGGTTACCGTGGCTGGCATGGACCGTCGACTGGCCGGCATCGTGGTGCTCGTCGTGGCGCTGGTGGCGGTCGCGGTCGTGCCATCCGTGGCTGGCCGACGAGTGGCCGGGTCCGCCGTCGCAACGGTCTTTCCCCGCCCGCCGGCCGTCGGAGACTGCCTGTTGACCCCGTTCTCGGGTGCAGTGCGATCCGGGGTTCCCCAGGAAATACCCTTCACCGCAACCCGTTTCGGTTCGTGCGTCGGCATGATCGCCGGCGAGGTGGTAGCGGTCTGGCCGGACGCGGCCTCGGCTCAGGCGACCACCAGCCGGTTGGCCGGACCCTGTTACCAGGCGACGGCCAGCTACGCCGGCCTACAGTCCTCCCGACGGTCGACCGACGTCCCCGGCGCGCAACCCGCCGGAACGGTCCGCTGGAAACCGACCATCGGCTTCATTCCCTATCACGTGGTTCCGGGCGATCAGGAAGGGCGGGCGGGACGGACCTGGGTGGCCTGCCTGGCGGTGCCGATCGGACGATCGATGTACGTCGGCACGCTGCGGGCCGCGTTCACCACCGGATCCTTGCCCCCCGAGTTCGGTCTGTGCTGGTCGGGCGAGGATATCGACCGGTTGCCCGGCCCGGTCCCTTGCAGTCAGCCGCACGTCGCGGAACTGCTGGCCACCGGATTCATCAGGGACCGGCGCGCAGCGCCTTCCGAGTTGATCGACGCCGCCTGCCCGGCCATGGCGAGTCGGCTGATGCGCACCGGCGACCCCACCCGCGGCGGTCAATTACAGATTGTCTCGGACCGATCCGGGGACGTCGCCAGCCGATCGGATGCCCCGCTGACGATCGGCTGTGTCGTGTCCGCCACCGGGGGACAGTTGTTGTCCGGAACCGTCATCGGGCTCGGGGATCGACCAGCCCCGCTGGTGGGATGACGGCGTGCCGGTCGACGAGCAGGGACCGCCCGTGCCGCGCGGGACCGAGCCGAGCGGGCCAATCGTGCCGGGCGGACGCCAGCTGAGCGGGCCGACCGAGCAGAGCAGACGAGCTGTGTTGGGCAGGCGCACCGGGGGAATCATCGTGCTGGTCGCCGTCATTCTCGGGTCACTGTTGGTGGCCAGGATCGGCGGGACCCGGGTGGCCGGGACCGCGATCCCGCAACCGGGGTTGGGCGCTCCCACGGTGGGCGAATGCGTGATGAGCATCGTTGGTCCCGCCGCCGGACCGTTGGCGATTGCCGTCCCGCCGTCGCCGGTGTCCGTCGCGACCGTCGGCGAGAGCGCCGCAACGTTCGCCCCCTGTACCGAGCCGCATGTCGGCGAGGTGGTGGCCTACCTGTCCCTGGCGTCGACGTCGGTGACCACCGCGCACAGCCCGCCGCCAACGAGCGACGGGACGCCTGCCGGGAGCGCCGCGGAGCCCACCGCGGCCGCGGCCGCTGCGGCCGTGTCCGACGGCCAGTGGTGCCAAATGGTGGCCGGTACCTACCGGGACCAGACCTCAGCGCGTTACGGGAACGGCTCGGACGGTCTCTGGCACCCGTCGATCGGCCAGCGATTCGTCGCAATTCTCAGCGCCCCGACGCTGGATCCCGCCGGTCCCCGATGGGCGGCGTGCGCACTGCTGTCGCCGGGTCTCGAGTTGTACTCGGGCTCCTATGTCCGGTCGCTGGCCAACCTGCCGGCACCGGCACCATTCGGCCTGTGCCGCACCGGCGAGCCGGCCGACCATTGGGTGTCCTGCACCGCAGCACACCGGGTTCAGGACTTCGGAACCACTCTGGGGCAGGGTGTTTCACCGGACGAGGCGTTGGTGAGCTGCCAGTTCCTGATCAAGCGGATGACGCGGATGCAGGACATCACCAACGGCGGCCTGCTGCGCGTCGATGTGGTGGATTTCCCGGCGGGAAGTGTCAACGGCGGGACCTTCGGGACGCCGGACCCGGACGGTCCGTCGTCCGCCGCGACCTGCCGATTGTCCGTCGTCGGGTCCGGTCAACTGGTCGGCACGCTGATCGGACTCGGCGACCGTCCGCTGCCGCTGGGATGACCCGGTGACGCATGGTTCGGTTGGCAGCTATCGGCTCCGGCAGCGAGCCGGACGTCGTTGGCGGCAGGGTGGCGGTTGGCGCAGGCCTACCTGCCCCGCTGCAGCGAGCCGGTCGGGTATCAGCCGGCGGGGGCCGCGCCGATCGCCGCGGCCAGCGCGGCGGCGACTTCCTGACCGGCGTCGGGCAGCACGGTGGACTGATCCGGATCAGCCGGACCGGTCGAGGCGCCCGGGCTGGTCGACCCATCCGACCCGGTCGGTCCAGCAGGGGCGGCACCGGCAACGACGAAACCGTTGTCGGTGAACGCCTGGTCACCCGCGGGACCGCGCAGATACGCCAGGAACACGGCGGACGCGTCCTCCAGCGTCGGGGTGACCCAGGACGCCGTCAGCGGGACCGCGTACACGGCGTCGCCGACGGTGCCGCCGGTCAGTGGGATCCCGGTCAGCCCAGGCGTTGTCGCGCTGAACGTGACCAGATCGGATTGCACGACCGGGACGGCGGTGAAGCTGCTGGTGCCCGCTGCCAGTTGGGTCAGCGCCTCCTCGGTGGTGGCGGGTTGCGCGGTCCCGGTGGTGGTCGGCGCCTGGGTGCTGGCCGGCGCCGGGGTGTTGGCGGGCTCGGTCACAGCCGGCGCGCTCACATCCGGCGTGGTCGCCGCCGGCGTGGTCGCAGCTGGTACGGCCGCCGTCCCGCCGGCCAGCACCGCGAGGTCGGCTGCGGCTGCGGTTACTGCGGCCGCGTCGACCGCTCCGCCGGAACGTGCCGCCACGACCGACTGCAAGGCGTAACTGGTGGCCCGGTTGGTGGTCGGGTCCGGGAGGGCGACGATCAGGTGCTGACCGGACGGTAGGACGATGGTTCCGTTCGGGCCTGTCGCGGCGGGCAGCGTCTGCCAGCTCAGGCCGGCTGCGCTGACGGCTGCGGCGTCATCGGTGCGGACGGCGAGGACCACCGGCGATGTCGCCATCGGGTTGGTGTCCCGACCGGCGGTGAGCGCGGAATTGGTTGCCTCCAACGCGGTCAGCGACGCCGCAGAATCCGCCACCCACATCCCAGGGGCCGCTGCCGTGCTGCCCTGCCAGCCGGCGGCCAGGTCGTTGACCGTCTCGGAACTCGGCAGCGTCGTCACCGTGGTGCTGACGCAGGCGGACCTGGCCACCGGATTGGTGGCGTCGAAGGCGGTGGCCGCATCGGTGATCGCGGCCGAAGCACCGGGCGCGCTGACCACCGGAAGCACCACCTGGGAGTTGCAGGAGCCGGACTCGGCGTCGTCGCCGCCGACGATCAGCAGGTAGGCCGTCGTACCGGCGGCAATCACCAGCACCGCGACGGCGGTGATGATGATCCACGGCGCGACGCCGCGGCGGCCGCCGCCCTCGGACGAATGACGGGACGTCATGGCGCCACCCGATCGTCGTCGATCACGCTGGTTCCCATCGTCACCGTTCTTCTACGTCCGTGCCGGCGTTCTTCCTGTCCGCTCCGGCTCGGTGCTGAGGTCACTGTCTGCACGGCGGGCATGCTGCGAGCACCGCCGGCAGGCCAACTGTAACCAGCAGATGCCCGATGACTGCTCCGATCGGGTAGCCGGCCGGTCGGCAGTATCAGTGATAGTGCCCGACCGGATCTGCCATCTGTGTCAGGGTCAACCCGCATCGGCGGGGCCGTAGGCTCCGGGACAAACCGGAATTCCCTCCACAGACTGGCCCATCGGGTGGAAGCTGGTTGGATCACCTGCAACGATGGGATCACCGCGACTGTGCGCGGGGGAGTCACAGCGCGTATTGAAGCCGAGAGGACATCACCATGGCGAATCCGTTTACCAAGGCCTGGAAGTACCTGATGGCGCTTTTTTCGTCGAAGGTGGACGAATACGCCGATCCGAAGGTGCAGATCCAGCAGGCCATCGAGGACGCCCAGCGCCAGCATGCGGCACTGTCTCAGCAGGCTGCGGCGGTCATCGGCAATCAGCGTCAGCTGGAGATGAAGCTGACGCGGCAGATGGGTGACGTCGAGCGGCTGTCCTCCTCGGCCCGGCAGGCCCTGGTCCTGGCCGACGAGCAGCGGGCGAAGGGCAACAGCGCAGAGGCCGACAAGTACGAGCAGACGGCGCAGGCGTTCGCCACCCAGCTGGTCGCCGCCGAGCAGCAGATGGAAGACCTCAAGACCATGCACGACCAGGCCCTGCAGGCTGCGCAGCAGGCCAAGAAGGCCGTCGAGAACAACGCGATGCAGCTGCAGACCAAGCTGGCCGAGCGGACCAAGCTGCTCTCGCAGCTCGAGCAGGCCAAGATGCAGGAGCAGGTTTCCGCCTCCCTGCAGTCGATGTCGCAGCTGCAGGCTCCCGGCAATGTCCCGTCGCTGGACGAGGTGCGGGACAAGATCGAACGGCGTTACGCGAACGCGCTCGGCTCTGCGGAACTGCACTCGGACTCGGTCGAGGGCCGGATGCTCGAGGTGCAGAAGTCGACCCTGGACATGGCCGGCTCCGCGCGACTGGATCAGCTGCGTGCCCAGATGCACCCTGAGCTGTCCGCGCAGCAGCCGCGGTCGATCGACTCGGCCACCGGCAATACCGCACCGGGTGCCCCGGTCGCACAGCCGGTTGCGCAGCCGAACCAACAGAGCTGACGAGGTCGGGGGCAGATGAAGAAGGCCGCTGCCGCGGCACTGACGACCAGCGCCGCGGTTGCCAACGGGGTGGACCTGGCCGGCCAGGTCAGTGCCGTCGCGGCCGAAATGATCCGCACCAGGCGGGATCCTTCGGTACAGGCGGAGAAGAAGGTGCGCGCCGCCCGCCGCCGGGTGAGCACGTGGTCCGCGGGCGCGGTCGTCGGCGGCGCCCTGACGGCCACCGGCGCGGTGATGATCGCCGACGACGGTTTGACCGCCGGTGTCGTCGGCATCACGGTGTTGTTCGTTGCCCTGCTGGTCTGGTGCATCGTCGGCCTCGTGCGGGCGACGGTCGACCTGCGGGTCCGCAAACGCGTCGCGGCCGAGCTGCCGGCGCCCGCTCCGGCCCGACCCGCGGTCGCGGGTGCCATCCGTCCCGAGATGGCGCAATTGGACGGCTACTCCGACGGCCTGCGTCAGCTCGTCGGGATGATCGGCATCGTCGAGGACGACCCGTCGCTGCGCCAGTTGCGAGACGAGATCCTTGCTGCCGCAGACGTTTCCGAGGCCCGGCTGCGGCGTCAGGCGAAGGACCTGACCGGCCTGATCAAGGCTCGGCGGTCGGCGCCACCGGCCGCGGCCGCGCAGTTGGACACGACGGTCAAGGGTCTGCGTCAGCAGATCCGTGCATGGCGTCGCGGGCTACGGCGAGCTGGTGTCAGCGGCCAGTGAGGCCGTCGTCGCCAGCCGGAACCTGGCGGATCGAACCGCGCATCCGAGCGTCGGCGGCCCGTCGTTGAGCAAGACCGACCAGCCCATCGTCGGCACCCTGCACCCGGAACTCGACCAGCCGATCGACCAGTTGCGGTCGCTGGCGGCGGGAATGCGCGAACTCACTCAGGAGTAAGGCGTCAGACCGCCCGAAGGCCCGGCCACAGTACGTCCAGCAGGCGTTCCGGGAAATCCGGCAGTGCTCGCGGCTGCCCCATGCCCTTGGCGTACAGCACCGCCGGCGCCGAGATGGCCATCGAGGCGATCTCCACGTCCAGATCCGCCCGCAGTTCACCGCGCTCGATCCCGTGCTGCAGGACCGTGCGCAACCATTGCCGTCGGGGCGTGATGACCCGTTCGTAGTACTCGGCGTACAGGTCCGGCTGGCTGATGCTGTAGGTCATCATCCGCGGCATGATCCGTCCGGCCAGCGAGGTCGAGTCCCGGTTGGCCAGGTAGCGCAGCGCCATCAACAGCCAGTCCCTGGTGCTCTTCTCGCTGAGTTCAGGCACCTTCGGGAAGCTGTCGTTCATGGTCGCCAACGCGTCGATCACGAGTTCACGCTTGCCCGGCCACCGACGGTAGATGGTGGCCTTGCTGACCTCGGCCTTGGCGGCCACGGCCTCCATCGACAGCGCGTGATAACCCTCGTCGGCGAAGATTTCCAGCGTGGCATCGATGATCGCCTTGTCGGCGCGCTGCTCCCGCGGCCGACCGGGCCGCCGCCCTTCACAGGCGACGACCCGGTCGGTACTCACGCTGTCAGTGATATCGGCGCGGTCGATGGTCACGAACGACCGGCCGTTTCGACCGCACCCGCCACATCGCCCTCGTCGGACGGTGCGGCGTGCCGGCCACCTGACGTCGACTGCAGGGCGGGGGTGGTCGCCTCTGCGGAGTCGACGACCGCGTGACGGCCGGCGTGCTCGAGCGGAGCCTCGTTCTGGTCGTGATGGGGGTGTCCCAGGGGGGCGTCATCCACATGTGCCAACTCGTCACCCATCTCGTTGACGGTGTGCACCCGGTCCTCGGCGGTCAAGGCGTCGCTGGACGGCGTTCCCGGGCCGGAGCCGGCCCAGGCAACAGCCTCAGCCTTGGCCGGCAGCCGCAGCAGGATGACGGCGATGGCGATGACCAGCAGACCGGCCGAGACGAACGCGGCGGTGTGCAGGGCCGGCAGGAACGACTGGTTCGCGGCCTGCAGGAGTTGGTCGATGGCCGACTGCGGGACGGTGCCGGTCTTGGCCAGTGCACCGGCAACCTCGGTGGTGCCGCCGATGGAATCGGTGGCCGCGGCGAACGCCTCTGGTGGCAGTCCCTTGCCCTCGATCAGCGGGGTCATGTTGTTGCTGTAGACGGAGCCGACAACCGAGGACAGGATCGCGACGCCGAAGACGGCACCGATCTGCCGGACGGTGTTCTGCACGGCCGACCCGGCACCCGAGCGCTCCGGCGGGGTGGCCAGCGTCATCCGGGTGGTGGACGGGGCGATGGTGTTGCCGAGGCCGAAACCGAACACGACACCCAGGATCACCAGGAACCACACCGGGGTGTCCTGGCTGACGAAGCCGAAGCAGAGCATCCCGGCGAGGGCGAAGATCAGCCCCGTGGTGATGACGGTGCGGGCACCGAACCGGTTGACCATCTTGGAGCTGCGGGGCGCGCCCAGCAGTTGCCCGACGGCGAACGGCAGGACCAGCAGACCGGCCTGCAGCGGCGACCAGCCGCGGACGATCTGGTAGTAGAACGTCAGGAAGAGCAAGGTGCCCTGCATGGCCGCGAAGGCCAGCGTGACGCCGGTCAGCGGCACCGAGAACGACCGGATCTTGAACAGCGAGAGATCGATCGACGGGTGGGTGCTCTTCAGCTCGTAATACCCGAAGCCGAGCAGGATGAGCACGCCGGCGACGATGTAGCCCCAGGTGTTCGGTGAGGCCCAGCCATCGGAGGACGCGTTCTGGATGCCGTAGGTGATGGAGAAAAGGCCGACAACGGAGAGCACGAGGCCGAGCGGGTCGAGCTTGCCCGGCCGCGGGTTCTTGGTCTCCGGGACCAGCATGATGATGCCGATGATGCCGATGATGACAATCGGCACGTTGATGAAGAAGACCGAGCCCCAGTCGTTCCCGGTCAGCCACTGGAACCAGTTCGGGTGCTCGAGCAGCAGTCCGCCGAGGACCGGGCCGAGCGCCACGGCACCGCCGACGGCGGCGGCCCAGACGCCGATCGCCTTACCGCGCTCCTGCGGCGGGAAGATCACCGTGATGATCGACAGCGAGATCGGCATGACGGACGCCCCGCCGATACCCATCAGCGCGCGGAAAGCGATCAGCTCACCGGGGCTGGTGGCGAAGGCGCTGAGTGCGGAGGCCGCACCGAACAGCACGAGACCGATCAGCAGGATCTTCTTCCGGCCGAACCGGTCGCCGAGGACGCCCCAGGTCACCAGCAGTGCGGCGAAGGCCAGCGAGTAGGCGTTGATCGCCCAGACCAGCTCGTTCTGGGTGGCTCCCAGGTCTTCCTGGATGGTCTTCAGGGCGACGTTGAGAATCGTGTTGTCCAGGATGACGACCAGCAGGCCGATCACCAGGACGGTCAGCGCCTTCCAGCGCTGCGGGTACATCCCGGCCGTGACCGACTGGGACGCAACACTTCCCGTCGACGGGGTTTGCGGGTTGGACATCAGGCGACCTTCTTCTACTCGTGAATCTTCAGGCTGGGGTGCCACGGCGGTAGCCGGTGTGGATCGAACAGCAGGGGTGCTGGCGGCCGGTGGGCCTGCGGGTAGCAACGTCATTCTGCGCCTGGTGTATTCCGAAACGCAACCGTTCCGTATCGTAATCCGAATCACGATTGGCCCAATGCGGTGCGGGTACTCGGTCTGGTTCCGATGAGCCGTCTCGGCGTAGGTCCTTTTGGCGCCTCGCGTGCGGATCCGATGAGCGCCCCGCGTCGGCCCGATCAGCGCCTTCGGCGGAGGGCGATGATCAGCACGACGATGGTCGTGATCAGCATCGCCGCGATGGCCAACTGCCCGAATGTGCTCGACATCCCGGTGGGGTCCATCTACCCAGTCTGCCTGGAACGGTGCTCGTGGGGCACAGCACCCGCTTCGGGGTGCCCGCAGTCGTGCCGGTTGGTAGATCCACCCCTCAAGTGCCTGTTCGGCACGGGTCCGGCCGCCCGAAGATATCGGCGCGCTCGGCTGTCAGTCGGGCAGGCCGAACCGGAGGGCGTCACTCACGTCGAAGTCGTCGCACACCGCACGCCAGACCAGCTTGGGGTCCTCGCCGTCGGCGATCGCCTGGTTCGCGGTCCTGCCCTGCAAGGCGCCGAACACGTGGTCGTGGGCCACGGTGGGGGCGCGCAAGGGCCCGAATTGAGCCTCCATCAGGCCGCGGAATTCGGTGAGTCGCACGCCGACGACCCTAACCGAGCGGTCTACCGTTGAATCCCGCTGCCCTGCGGCCCGATAGGCACGCCGACGCCACTTCGGTGCCCCGAGAACCCCGCCGTCGAATCGTGACACGCCGAATGACAAAGCTGGCATATCGAACAGGTGTACGTCTAAAGTTGTCCCCATACCCGGATCCGTCCACAATTCCGTGGCGTTCAGGGTGACTGTCGGTGGCTCGCTCTAGCGTCAGCGATGACAAGCAGGACAACGAAACTTTCGCCGGCTCCGCGGAGTGTGGCGAGACATTTGACGAGAGGCACGGGGTGGGTCATGGCAGCAGCACCGGATCGTGAGAAGGCGCTCAACATTGCGCTGGCGCAGATCGAGAAGAACTACGGCAAGGGCTCGATCATGCGGTTGGGCGACGAGGGTCGCGCACCGGTCGAGGTGATTCCCACGGGGTCGATCGCCCTGGACGTGGCCCTGGGAATCGGCGGTCTGCCACGCGGCAGGGTCGTCGAGATCTACGGTCCGGAGTCCTCCGGCAAGACGACCGTCACCCTGCATGCCGTTGCCAGTGTGCAGGCCGCCGGCGGGATCGCGGCGTTCATCGACGCCGAGCACGCGCTCGACCCGGAGTACGCGAAGGCGCTCGGGGTGGATACCGACGCACTGCTGGTCTCCCAGCCGGATACCGGTGAGCAGGCCCTGGAGATCGCCGACATGCTGATCCGCTCCGGCGCGATCGACCTGGTCGTCGTCGACTCGGTGGCCGCACTGGTGCCGCGCGCCGAGATCGAGGGCGAGATGGGCGACAGTCACGTCGGTCTGCAGGCCCGGCTGATGTCCCAGGCGCTGCGCAAGATCGCCGGTGCATTGAGCAACACCAACACCACGATGATCTTCATCAACCAGCTCCGCGAGAAGATCGGCGTCATGTTCGGCTCGCCGGAGACCACCACCGGTGGCAAGGCGCTGAAGTTCTACGCCTCCGTGCGGCTGGACATCCGGCGGATCGAGGCGCTCAAGGACGGCACCGACATCGTCGGTAACCGGACCAGGGTCAAGGTCGTCAAGAACAAGATGGCGCCACCTTTCAAGCAGGCCGAGTTCGACATCATCTACGGCCAGGGCATCTCCCGTGAGGGCTCGCTGATCGACGTCGGCGTCGAGCAGGGCATCGTCCGCAAGGCCGGCGCCTGGTACACGTACGACGGCGAGCAGCTGGGTCAGGGCAAGGAGAACGTGCGGACCTTCCTGCGGGAAAACCCGGATGTCGCAAACGAGGTCGAGAAGCGCATCAAGGAGAAGCTCGGGGTCGGTGCCCGAATCGATCAGGACGAGCCGGTGCCTGCGCCGGTCGACTTCTGATCCGTCGTGGCGGCGCCAAATATGGCCGGGCACTATCCGCCCGGCGGGTACGAAGCCGACGACAGCGAGCAGCAAACGGTGCAGCAGCAAATCGGGGACGTCGTGCAACCGTCGGCGGATCAGGTACGGGCGGCACGCATCGCGGAGTTGGCCGCCCGGCTCACCGCGATCGAGTCACGGGACCGGGCTGCTGCGTCCGGGCAGGACGCCTCGTGTGTGTCCGGTCAGCTCGGCGTGTCCGGTCGCAACAGTGACGCAATCCGGCCCAAAGGCGCGTCGGACCCTCCGCCGGGGGAGCACCCGTCTTCCAGATCGGGTACCGGGTCAACGGTGCCCGCGCCTGGCAGCAGGTGGCCCGGTGGCCCGGCTTCCCGAGACGGGTCCTGGGCCTCGGTGCCGATCGGATCCAGCGGATCGACCGGTGTGACCGATCGGCGCCGCGGCACTCCGGGCGGCCACCCGGAGGATGCGCCGGGTGATCCGGAGGCAGTTGCCAAGGCGATCTGCCTGCGGCTGCTGACCGGCGCTGCCCGTCCTCGGGCTGCCCTGGCAACAGCATTGCGGCAGCGGGGAATCCCGGACGACGTCGCCGTCAAGGTGCTCGACCGATTTGTCGAGGTCGGTCTGATCGACGACGAGGCCTATGCCGCGGCGTTTGTGGCCGCGAAGCATCGGGATCGTGCGCTGGGCGTCTCGGCGTTGCGCACGGAGTTGCGTCGCAAAGGTGTCGACGAGGTCGTCGTCGATGCGGCCGTGCAAACCGTTGACTCGGAGGCCGAACGCGGGCGGGCGCGAGCCCTGATCTCCCGACGGGTCGACGCTGCCATGGGTCATGGTCTGCCGGCTGCCCGGCGGCGGCTGGTCGGTCTGCTGGCCCGGCGCGGGTACTCGGCCGAGCTGTCCGGCCAAGTGGTGGACGAGGCACTCGCCGAGTATGGCGCCGAGCAGGATGTCGGCTGGCTCGACTAGCGGTTGACAGAGCACCGTTGATCCCGTTGTGGGGTCGGCCAGCGGCCCGACCTGAGGCCAAATGAGTCGCCTGCGCCATACGGCGTTCGGGTGGCACCTGGCTGCCGTCGGGGCGACGGCAGCGGGTCGGCTTGACCCTTGGTGTGTGGCTCCCTAACCTCGTGTGTAACAGGAGAGTCACATAACGCGCACCGAAGGGCTGCGCGGCCGATAGCGGTGAATTTGCCGCACCAGCCCCGGCCTTGCCGGGGTCGTTTGCGTTGACGCTTTAGCAGGCGTCATCGTCGTTGAGGTCGTATCTGTTGCTGGGTGCGTTCGCGACCCTCCTGCCGTCCAATTTCGGGCGGTGTGCCCACCGGCTGCCGCTCTGCGCGGCGCCGATGAGGAGGGGTGGGGATGTCTGAGGCACTCGTTGTCATGATCGTTTTGACTGCTGCGCTGCTGATCGCAGTGCTTGCCGTTCTTGTCCTTGCCCGCAGGAAAGCACCACCTGCGCCGATGCTGGACGAAGACGCGCTCCGCCGGTTGGTCGAGCAGGCAGTCGGGCGCGGTGCGCCCGAAAGCGCGACCGCGGAGCAGACGTCACCGGCGGAACCAGACCTCGGTCGGTTTGCCCTACTCAGTCACGAAGCCACCGCGGCCGCAGAGGCCGCCGACGCCGTCCGCCGAACCGCATCAGAGGCCGCGGACGAACTCCAGCAGCGTTCCAGGCGGGACGCCGACCAGGTCAGGGCCGATGCCCGGGCAGAGGCCGAGCGCACCGTCGCAGCAGCGCGAGCGCAGGCCGCCGAACTGCGCGCCGGTCTCGAGTCCGAGCGCAACCGCATCACCCTGGAAGCCACTGCGGCCCTGGCCGAGGATCGCAAGGAACTCCAGGAGGCCGAGCAGCGGCTCCGCGCCGCCGCCCAGGCGCTCGCCGACGAACAGCAGGCGCTGGTCGCAGACCGTCGGCGCATCGGGTCCGAGCAGGGCGAGCTGACGGACACCAAACGCAACCTGCAGGCCAGGGCAGAGGCACTGGCCAGCGACGCAGCGCAGTTGAAAGAGCCGTGCCCAGCAGTTGGACGGCCGCGAGCAGGAGCTCAGCTCGGCCGCAGCGACCCAGCAGGCCGAGCTGGTCCGCATCGCCGGCCTGACGACGGAGGCCGCGCGCGCCGAACTGTTGGCCGGACAGGAAGAAGCCGTCCGCCGCGATTCGGCCATGATGATCCGGCGGATCGAGTCCGAGGCACAGAATTCGGCCAAACAGCGGGCAAGGGCGATCGTCGCCGATGCGATCCAGCGGGTCGCGTCGGACCAGACCGCACAGACCGTCGTCGCCGTTGTTCATCTGCCCGCCGACGAGGTCAAGGGCCGGATCATCGGCCGCGAGGGCCGCAACATCCGGGCCTTCGAGACCGTCACCGGCGTCAACGTCATCATCGACGACACCCCGGAAGCCGTCCTGCTGTCATGCTTCGACCCGGTCCGCCGGGAGATCGGCCGGATCACCCTGGAAATGCTCATCGAGGACGGGCGGATCCACCCGCACCGGATCGAAGAGGCCTACGAACGGGCCCGCGACGAGGTCGAGGTGCTGTGCCAGCGGGCCGCTGAGGACGCCATGTTGGCCGTGCGGGTGACCGACCTGCACCCGGAGCTGGTCACCCTCGTCGGACGGCTGAAGTACCGCACCTCCTACGGCCAGAATGTGCTCGGCCACCTCATCGAGACCGCGCACATCGCCCGCGGCATGGCGGTTGAACTCGGGCATCGATCCCACCGTCGTCAATCGCGGAGCATTCCTGCACGACATCGGCAAGGCCCTCACCCACGAGGCGCAAGGGTCGCACGCCATCGTCGGCGCGGAACTCGCCCGCAAGTACGGTGAGTCCGAGGACGTCGCGCACTGCATCGAGGCCCACCACGACGAGGTGCCGCCCGCCACCGTCGAAGCTGTCCTCACCCAGGCCGCCGACGCCTGCTCGGGTGGTCGGCCGGGTGCCCGCCGGGAATCGCTGGAGTCGTACGTGCAGCGGCTCGAGCGGATCGAGGCGATCGCCGGCTCCAAGCGTGGGGTGGAGAAGGTCTTCGCCATGCAGGCCGGCCGTGAACTCCGGGTGATGGTCAAGCCGGACGTCATCGACGACCTGGAGGCGCACGTGCTCGCCCGCGAGGTCGCCAAGCAGATCGAAGAGGAGCTGACCTACCCCGGTCAGGTTCGCGTCACGGTCATCCGGGAGTCCCGCGCCACCGAGATCGCCCGGTAGGCCGTCACCGAGCAGTCCCGGCCCTCCCGGCCGGGTCAGTCCCGGTCCCTCCCAGCCGGGGTTCCAGTAGGCAGGCGATCAGCGTGTCGGCGACCCACTCCTCGAACCGCTGCAGCGAGTAGCCGGATTGGTCCACCAAGAGGTGGTAACTCTCCGGGCCCATGATCACCAGCAGGGTGTCGATGGCGTCGTCACGGCTCAACCTGGCTCGAAATGCGCTGTCCGGCAGCCCGCTGAGCAAGCCGGTCATCGTCAGCCGCCGCTGCCGAGACAGGGCGAGCTGGTCGGCACCAATGTCGGGGTCGACTGCTGCGGCATCGCGGTACAGTCGCCAGCCCAACGCGGCACGCTCCGCAGTCGTCCGGAACAACCGGGCCATTCCCCGCAGGTAGGTCTGCGGGTCCGGGTGCTCCGGGAGCTGCGCGAGCAAGCGCCTTCGGGCCATGTCGGCCCACTTTGCGTCGGTGATCGCAGTCGGTGATCCGCTCAGCCCCTGCTCCACGAAGGCGCGCAGCAATTGCCGCTTGCTGCCCCACGCCAGGTAGAGCGTCTGCAGGGAAACGCCTGCGCGTTCGGCGATTGCCGTCACGGTTGCGCCGGAGTAGCCCCGCTCCGCGAAGAGCTCCCCGGCCGCGACCACCAACAGGCGCTGGGTCTCCGCGCGGCTGGCCGCCCCCGCCTCACGCTGCCGGGCGGTGTTGCGTGACTTGCTAGGCGGGGCGGCGTCCCCGGACCGGGCTGCGGCGGAGTCCGGCGAGGAGGGTCTGGACACCACCGAACAGTAGTCCTAGAGTGACACTCAATCCAATTAGAGTGATACTCAAATGGAGTGTCAGAATGCCGACTGCGCAGCGAATCCCCGATGACAGGGCACGATCTACTGCCCGTGAAACGGCGCGACCCGTGCGGCATGTCGACCTCTCAGCTGCGGTTCGATTTGCCTGGGGTCAGCTCAAGCGCCGCCTCTTCGTGCCGGTCACCATTACCGACCCGCCGGCCGATGTGCTGGCCGAGTGGAACGTCGCTGTCCCCATGCGGGACGGAGTGTTGTTGCGGGTCAACGTGTTCCGCCCGGATGACGACGCCGAGCATCCGGTGCTGGTAAGTGCACACCCGTACGGGAAGGACAACCTCCCGCGTCGCCGCCGGTTTCGGTCCGGCTATCGCACGCCGCTGCAGTACCGGATGCTGCAGACCGGGCCGGTGACACATTCGGCCTGGACCGGATGGGAGGCACCCGACCCGGCCTATTGGGTGCAGCGCGGCTACGTCGTCGTCAACGCCGATCTACGCGGCTGGGGCAAATCCGGTGGGGTCGGCGAGTTGTTCTCGGCCCAGGAGGGCCTCGACTGCCACGACCTGATCGAGTGGGCGGGCGGGCAGTCGTGGAGCAACGGCCGGGTCGGGATGTCGGGTGTCTCCTACCTCGCGATCAGCCAATGGGCTGCGGCGGCCACCCGCCCGCGACACCTGGCGGCGATTTGCCCGTGGGAGGGGTTCACGGATTTCTATCGTGACTTCGCCCGGCCCGGCGGTGTTCGGGAGAACGGGTTCCTTGCCGTGTGGACGACCGGGCTGCGCATCGGTCAGCACCACCCCGTGGATGTTGCCGCGCAATCACACCGGCGACCCGAATACGACGAATGGTGGGCTGCCCGAAACCGGGCGATCGAGGACATCGTGGCGCCGGCGCTGATCTGCGGCAGCTACTCCGACCACAACCTGCACAGCCGCGGCTCGTTCGAGGGATTCCGTCGGATCGGTTCGGAACAGAAATGGCTCTACACCCATCGCGGCCAGAAATGGAGTACCTACTACTCAGCAGCCGGCCTGCAGGTGCAGGCCCAGTTCTTCGACCACTTTCTCCGCGGCACGGACACCGGCATCCTGCAGACCCCGCCCGTCCGGATCGAAGTCAGGGAAGACGTCAACACGATCTCCGCGGTCCGGCACATCAGCAGTTGGCCGCCACCCGAAACCGACTGGCGCACACTGCATCTCGGCAGCAACGGCACCTTGCTGGACACCCAGTCATCCACCGCGGGCCAGCGTTGCTTCGATATCCGGCGCGGCCGGCTGAGTTTCACTCATCGGTTTGCGCAGGACACGGAGATTGTCGGGCCAATGCTGCTGACGGTGCCGATATCGGTCACCGGCGCGGACGACGTCGCAGTGTTTGCCGGCGTGCGGAAGTTCCGTCACGGGCGGGAGATCGGGTTCCACGGCTCCTACGGATTTCCCGAGGATCTGGTCACGCACGGGATCCTGCTCGCCTCGCACCGGCGCATCGATCCGGACCGCTCCGCGCCCCATCGGCCCTTCCACCCGCACACCCACCGCGAACCGCTGCTCCCCGATCAGCCCGTCGAGCTGCAGATCGAACTACTACCATCGGCGACCCTGTTCCGAGCCGGTGACCTGCTGCGACTTGACCTGCAGGGCCGCTGGTTCTTCTCCCGCAACCCGTTGATCGGCCAATTCCCGCCCGCGTATGCGCGAACCACCCGCGATGGGACCTGCACCGTCCACACCGGTGGGGACCATCAGGCGCACCTGACGGTCCCGATCGCCGCCGTTGCCCGTTAACCCGCGTCGGTCACCGATCGCGTGTCGCGTGGGTCACCGACCGCGTCGGTCACCGATCGCGTGGGTCACCGACCGCGTGGGTCACCGACCGCTAGGTGCCCGGCCCGCGCCCGGCGCGCCGGCGAAGGCCTGCGCGATCGTGATCCACTGCTGCGCAAGGGGTCCGGTGGCGATCAGCGACAGGTCGTCGGGATGCCGTCGCTGGGTGACGAGCAGCGCGAAGTCGATACCGGGTCCGGTCAGCCGCTCCGCGGCGTCCTCCGGGCCCCAGGACCAGGTTGCCCCCGACGGCGCGGTCAGCTCGACCCGGAAAGGTTCAGTGGGCACGTCCAGCCGGTTGGTCCGAAAGGCGTGATCGCGGGTGCGAACCCCAAGGTCGGCGACGTGCCGGAGCCGGTCCGTCGGCGTCCGGTCGACACCCAACGCGTCCGCGATGTCCTGTCCGTGGGCCCAGGTTTCCATGATCCGGGCGCTGGCCATCGTGCCCGCCCCCATCGGCGGTCCGATCCAGTCCAGCCTCGTCCCGGAGGGCACCCGGCACAGCGCGTCCAGCACCGCCGCCCGTCCCGTCCGCCAGGAGGCGAGCAGTTCCGGCCCGGGGGTGCCGGCCCCATGGCGCGCGCCGGCCTCGATCGCGCGGGCAAGTCCAGCGGCGTCCGTCAAATCCGCCGTGGCCAGGCGGAACTCGGACGGCTCAGTGCAGGCGAGCACCGTCAGCTCGTCGGTCCAGCGCAGGTGGCCGAGCTGATGCGCGATCGTCCAGCCCGGCGCCGGGGTGGGCAGGCTCAGGTCGACGCCGTCCGCGCTGACCAGGGCGTCCAGATCGACGCCCTCGGCGGACAGGTCGGCGAGAACGGAGGCCAGGGTCGACGGCGCTGTCGCGGTGCTCATCAGCCCATCCTGCCCCCGGCGCGCGCACCTGCGCCGGGCACACGCTGCAGCATCGCCCGAATGCGCGGTTTGGCAGCACTGGTCGGGCTACCGCTTGAACTCGTCGACTCCCGGGGACGTCGAGGATCTCGATCTCCTGCCGCGCCGCCATCAGGTCGCCCTGGGTGCCGGCGTCGATCTTGATGACCTTGCCGCCGCGCTTGCGGGTGCGCAGCTTGCGTTCCAGGTAGTGCGACAACGAGTTCAGCAGCAGGTTGATGATGATGTAGATGACCGCGACAACGACATAGGTGGGCAGCAGGTTGCCGTAGTTGCTCGCCGACGTGTTCGCGGCCCGGCGCAGTTCGACGTAGCCGACCAGGATGCCGCCGAGCGCGGTGTCCTTCACCACCACGACCAGCTGGGAGACCACGGCCGGCAGCATGGTCGTCAGCGCCTGCGGCAGCAGCACGATCGTCATCAACTGGGTCTTGTTCATCCCGATGGCCAACGCAGCCTCGGTCTGCCCCTTGGGCACGGCCTGGATACCGGCCCGAACGACCTCGGCCAGCACCGATCCGTTGTAGAGCACCAGACCGATGACGACGGCCGCGAACGGGCTGGAGACACCCAGGATCGCGAACCACAGCTGGAAGGCGAACAGCATCAGGATGATGACCGGGATGGACCGGAAGAACTCGACGACGACGCCGACCGGCACCCGGATCCAGGCGTGATCGGACAGTCGGCCGACACCGAGCAGCGCGCCGATCGGCAGCGCGATGACCACGCTGACCGCGGCCGCCTCCAACGTCGCCCAGAGGCCCGGCAGCAGGTACGTCGTCCAGTTCTGGATCTCCAGGAACGGCGACCACTTGTCGGCGGTGAGCTGGTTCTTCGACGCCAACGTCGCGATGACGTACCAGGCGAGCAGCAGCAGGAAGGCGGCGAAGATGACGCTCAGGATCAGGTTGAAGCGCTTGGCCTTCGGCCCGGGAATGTCGTAGAGAACGGACGCCCGCTCACTCATGTCGCTCCTCCGCTCGTTCTCGCGCGGCGCGCCGCTCATCGCTTCACCGCGTTCCGCTTGGCCAGGGCACCGAACAGCAACCCGGTTGGCAGGGTGAGCACGATGAACCCGGCGGCGATGACGAGGAACACCGCGGTGAACTTGTCGGCCTCGTTCTCGATCAGCGTGTTCATCAGCACCGCGGCCTCGGCGACGCCGATCGCGGAGGCGACGGTGGTGTTCTTGGTCAGCGCGATCAGCACCGACCCGAGCGGTGCGATCACCGCCCGGATGGCCTGCGGCAGCACGATGATCCCGAGCACCTGGGTGAACGTCAGCCCGATCGCCCTGGCCGCCTCGGCCTGACCGGCCGGCACCGTGTTGATGCCGGCCCGGATCGCCTCGCAGACGAACGTCGAGGTGTAGATGATGAAGCCGAGCACGGCGAGCCGGAAGTTCTGGTTGTCCAGGAAGGCCTGCGGATTGACCCCGGCCTCCCGGGTGGCGAGCCGCACGCCGAGCTGATTCGCGATGACCTGCGACATCATGATGATGATCAGGGTGAGCGGGATGTTCCGGAAGATGTTCACGTAGCCGGTGGCGAATCCGCGCATCAGCGGCACCGGACTCACCCGCATCGCGACCAGGATGACGCCGAGGATGAACGATCCGATCGCCGACCAGAAGGTCAGCTGCACCGTCATCCAGAACGCACCGAGGACGTTGTATCTGGGGTCGGACAGGAAGCTGAAATCCACGGCTTAACCTCTCATCCCGGCATCACGGCGGCGGGTGCGGTCGCACGGGTGAATCAGGCGGAAAGCCGGACGGCCCCCGAGCACATCCGGGGGCCGTCCGACTTGCGATCAGCTGCTGGGGGTCGGCGGGGCCGGGATGGTGAAGCCGGACGGGCCGACCGTGCTCCTCCAGTGCCGTCTTCCAGCTGCCGTCGGCGATCATCTTGGCGATCGCGGCGTTGATGGCCGCCGTACCCGCGGCGTCGCCCTTCTTCAGGCCGATGCCGTAGTTCTCGGTGGAGAAGCCCTTGCCGACAACCTTCAGCTCACCCGGGTACTGCGCGGCGTAGCCGGCCAGGATGACGTTGTCGGTGGTGACCGCGTCCACCGCACCGGATCGCAGTGCCTCGACGCATTCGGTGTAGGTGCCGTACTCCTGCAGGGCGACATCCGCCGCGTAGTTGTCCTTGACCTTCTGCGCCGAGGTGGAACCGGTGACCGAGCAGAGGATCTTGCCGGCCATCGCCTCCGGGCCGGTGATGTCGGTGTTGTCGGACTTGACCAGCAGGTCCTGAGCGGCGATGAAGTACGGTCCCGGCGAAGTTGACCTTCTCCTTGCGGGTATCGGTGATCGAGTAGGTGGCGACGATGTAGTCGACCTCACCCCGCTCGATCAGTCCCTCGCGCTCGGCGGACTTGGACTCCTTGAATTCGATGCTTGTCCGCCGGAACGCCGAGCTGCTCGGCCACATACTTGGCCACCTCGACGTCGAACCCGGAGAACGTTCCGTCCGGGTTCTTCAACCCGAGCCCGGGCTGGTCGAACTTGATGCCGACGACCAGCTTGCCGTCACCCGCGTTGGTCAGCACCTGCGAGTCCGCGACAGCCCCGCTGACGGCCGCGCTCGCCGAGCTCTTGGCACTGTCGACGGCGCGGCTCGCCACGCTCTGCGCCTCGCTCTTGACGCTCTGCCCGGCGCTGACCACGCTCGAGGCGGCGCTGGCGACGGAGCTTGCCGGGGTGGTGGGGGTGCTGCTGCTACCGCAGCCGGTGACGACGAGTGCGAGCGCAGTCGCACCAGCAACGGCTGACGCGATCTTGGCCAGTCTCATTCGGTAGTTCCCTTCGGTGATCGTCGGCGCGGGTCGGTCCCGCGCCGCAGGTCAGTGCGTGAGGATCTTGCTGAGGAAATCCTTCGCACGGGTGCTCGTCGGATTGGTGAAGAAGGTCTCCGGCGGTGCGTCCTCGACGATCTCGCCGTCGGCCATGAACAGCACCCGGTCGCCGGCCTTGCGGGCGAAGCCCATCTCGTGGGTGACGACCAGCATCGTCATGCCCTCGCGGGCCAGCGAGGTCATGACGTCCAGCACCTCGTTGACCATTTCCGGGTCGAGGGCGCTGGTCGGCTCGTCGAACAGCATGACCTTGGGCTGCATGGCCAGGGCCCGGGCGATGGCGACCCGCTGCTGCTGACCGCCGGAAAGCTGGGCGGGCAGTTTGTCCTTCTGCGCCTCGATGCCGACCCGCTCGAGCAGCGAAACGGCCAGCTCCTCGGCCTTGCCCTTGTTCATCTTGCGGACCTTGATCGGGCCGAGGGTGACGTTCTGCAGGATCGTCTTGTGCGCGAACAGGTTGAACGACTGGAAGACCATCCCGACGTCGGACCGCAACTGCGCCAGCGCCTTGCCCTCGGCAGGCAGCGGCACCCCGTCGATCTCGATCCGGCCGGAATCGATCGATTCCAGCCGGTTGATGGTCCGGCACAGCGTCGACTTCCCAGAGCCCGATGGCCCGAGCACGATGCACACCTGGCCGGACGGCACGTCGAGCTGGATGTTCTTGAGAACGTGCAGGGCGCCGAAATGCTTCTCGACGTCATGCATCGAGACCATGGGTCGGTCACTGGTTGGCGTCGGATGACCGGCGGCTAGCGCTCACATGCCCTCCCGAAGGGCTTCGGACCCGGGTCGTCGACCACGGGGTGTATCGAGACTGTCACACAGAATCGGTTCACGGCGACCTCACGTCCAGCGGTAATAAAACAGTTACCCAGCGGCCTCGTGCAGCCGAATTTCCGGACGCGTCGTCGCGGCCACTGAGACGTACGGGAATTTCGGCGCGAACGGTTCGCGGTGTTTTGGCGGGTCAGACCAGATCGGCGACCGACGTAGGCTGATCCGCGTGAGTTCTGCCCTGACCGACCGCGCCGACGCGGCACCCACCATCGGCGCTGAAGGTTCCCTCCCCCTGACCGACCGTCCGCTGCCGATCTGCCCCGTACCTATCAGGTGCGCACCTACGGCTGCCAGATGAACGTGCACGACTCCGAACGGCTCTCCGGGCTGCTTGGAACAGGCCGGCTACCAGGCGCTGACCGAGGGCAAGTACGCCGACGTGGTCGTGTTCAACACCTGCGCGGTGCGGGAGAACGCCGACAACAAGCTGTACGGCAACCTCGGGCATCTGGCGTCGGTGAAGGCGAAGAACCCCGGCATGCAGATCGCCGTCGGCGGCTGCCTGGCGCAGAAGGACCGCGGCGAGATCCTGCGGCGCGCGCCATGGGTGGACGTGGTGTTCGGTACGCACAACGTCGGGTCGCTGCCGACCCTGCTGGAACGGGCCAGGCACAACGAGGAAGCCCAGCTGGAGATCCTGGACTCGCTGGAGGTCTTCCCGTCCTCGCTGCCCGCGAAGCGCGACTCGCACTACTCCGGCTGGGTGTCCATCTCGGTCGGCTGCAACAACACCTGCACGTTCTGCATCGTCCCGTCGCTGCGCGGCAAGGAGGCCGACCGCCGACCGGGTGACGTGCTGGCCGAGGTCGAGATGCTCGTCGCCGACGGGGTTCTCGAGGTGACGCTGCTCGGCCAGAACGTCAACTCCTACGGCGCCGAGTTCGGTGATCGATCGGCCTTCGCCAAGCTGCTGCGGTCCTGCGGGGCGATCGACGGGCTGGAACGGGTCCGGTTCACCTCGCCGCACCCGAAGGACTTCACCCATGACGTCATCGAGGCGATGGCGCAGACCGAGAACGTCTGCCACCAACTGCACATGCCGTTGCAGTCCGGGTCGGACCGGGTGCTGCGGGCGATGCGCCGCTCCTACCGCAGCGAGCGGTACCTGAACATCCTGGCCGAGGTGCGGGCAGCGATGCCCGATGCGGCGATCACCACGGACATCATCGTCGGGTTCCCTGGCGAGACCGAGGACGACTTCCAGGCCACGCTGGACGTCGTGTCGGCGTCCGGAGTTCGCGGCCGCGTTCACCTTCCAGTACTCCCCGCGGCCGGGTACGCCGGCGGCGACCATGCCGGATCAGGTCCCGCGCGAGGTCGTCACCGAGCGGTTCCAGCGGCTGATGGCCGTCGTCGACGAGTCGTCGCTGGCGGGCAACCGCGAGCAGGTCGGCCGGGTGGTCGAGGTGCTGGTCGCGGCCGGTGAGGGCCGCAAGGACGAGGGCCGCGGACGGCTGTCCGGGCGGGCCAGGGACGGCCGACTGGTGCACTTCCTGCCCACCGGCGCGATCGACCGGGCGATCCGGCCCGGCGACGTGGTCACCACCACCGTCACCTACGGCGCACCGCACCACCTGGTGGCCGACAGCGAGGTGCTCAGCCACCGCCGGACCCGCGCGGGGGATCGCTCGGACTCCGGGAGCGCGCTGACCACCCCGGGGGTCGGGCTCGGCATGCCGGGGTTGGGTCGGCCGGCCCGGGTTGACCGTGCCGCGATGCCCGGCTGCGGCATCGGCTGAAGCGAGTTCGGCGGAGATCAGCCGTCGACGGCACCCTCCGCCGTCTTCAGCCACTCTTCCCACTGCGCGGCCTGCTTGTCGGCCTCGCGGGCCTTGCGCTCGTCGCCGGATGCCCGGGCCTTGGCGGCCTGCGCGCGGTAGGTGTCGACCCGCGCCCGGAACTGAGCCACCCGCGCTGTTGTCTCCGGGTCGGTGCGCCGCCAATGCCGATCCTCCGCGGATTTCAGCTTTTCTTCGACGGCGTGCAAACGTTGGTCGAATTCGCGGATCCGTTCGCGGGGGACCTTGCCGGCGGCCTCCCAGCGTTCCTGAATCGATCGCATCTTGGCCTTGGCGGCATCCAGACCCGTTGCCGGATCGAGCTTCTCGGCCTCTTCGAGCAATTTCTCCTTGATCGCCGCGTTGGCCTCGAATTCGGCGTCACGGTCGGAGAAGGTCTTGTTCCGGCGGGAGAAGAATTTCTCCTGCGCGGCCCGGAATCGTGCCCACAAGGCGTCCTCGACGTCCCGAGGGGCACGGCCGGCGGCCTTCCATTCCTCCATCAGGGCGCGGTAGGCGCCAGCCGTTTCGCCCCAGTCGGTGGCGTCGGAGAGGGCCTCGGCCTTCTTGATCAGTTCTTCCTTGGCGTCCTTGGCGGCGCCCCGTTGCTTGTCGAGTTCGGCGAAATGCGATCCGCGGTGCCGGGTGAAGGTGTCCCGGGCCTTGGCGAATCGCTTCCAGAGCGCGTCGTCGGTCTTGCGGTCGATGCCGCGGATCGTCCGCCACTCCTCGACGATCGCCTTCAACCGGTCACCGGTGGTCTTCCACTGGGTCGACTCGGCGAGTCCCTCCGCCTCGACACACAGTGCTTCCTTGGCCTTGATGGCGGCGGCCCTGGCTGCGGTTCTGGCATGCGAGGCCCCGGCAATGGCCGCATCCGCGGCGCCGATGACGATCTCCAGCCGGATCGCCGCACTGTCCAGATCGCCGATCGCCGGCAGCGTCTCGACGGTTTCCCGCAACGCGATGGCCTGGGCCTTGGTGGCCTTCGGGTCACCGGTGCCGGAGGCCAATCGCGCCTCTAGCAGTCCGATCTCGGTGGAAAAATCGTCGAACCTACGACCGAAGTGCTGCAAACCGGCCTCGGTGTCGCCCGCCTGCCAGTTACCGATGGCCCGTTCACCGGCCGACGTCGTCACGTAGACGACGCCCGCCTCATCGATCCGGCCCCACAGGTGCGGGTCGATGCTGTCCACGATCGGTTCGACGACGACAGTCGCCTGCGGAGCCGAGGGCACCGGGCTCGGCCGGCCGCCGGGGCGGCCACCCGGACCTCCAGGCCGGGCGCCCGGACCGCCGGGCCGGCCGCCTTTCGACCGTTGTCCGGGCTGGCGTGGGCCGGACGGGCTGACCGTCGGCATCGGGGCGGGCTGCTGGGCGGGCGTCACCGTGGGGATCGGTTCGACCGGATGCGTCGGCTGGACGGTGGGGATCGGGCCGGCGGTCGCTGTCGGGCCGGCGGCTTCCGCCGTTTCGGGAGTCTGGCTGGTTGGCTCGATGTCGGTTGACTCGGTTGACTCGGTTGCCTCGGCTGGCTCGGTTGGCTCGATGTCGGTTGGCTCGGTTGCCTCGGTTACCTCGGCTGCCTCGGTTGGCTCCGTGTCGGTTGGCTCTGCGGTAGCGGGTTCGGAAGGCGCATCGGCCGCGGCGGGCTGGTCGGCGACCGGGATCTCCGCAGCGTCGGAAACCAGCGCGGCGTCGGGAGTCCCTGGAACCCTGGCGGTCTCGGGCACCCCGGCGGTCTCGGGAACCCGGGTGCCGTCGGGAGTCGCGGGAACCACGGCAGCGGGCGGAGTCTCGGTGGTATCGGGAACCGCGGCAGCGTCCGAAATCTCGGCCGGGTCGGGGCCCTCGGCGACGTCGGGAACCGGCGTGGCAACGGGCACCTCGTCCATCGGGACATCCGGAACACCCGGATCACCCGCAACATCCGGGATCTCGGGCAGATCGGGAACCTCGGGCGCTGGGTCCGGGCCGTCGGGAACGGGGATGTCCGGCGCGGCGGGAGGTTCTGGAATCGTCAGCTCCGCCGGCGCCGGGTCATCGACGGGCAGGGGCTGTCCGGGGTCATCGGGTGTCACCTGGTCGACCGCCGTCGCGACGGTGTCCGTCTCGCCGTCTTCCTGCTGCTGTGGTGCGTCGGGCACTGGCGCTGAACTGTTGTCCTCGGACATCGGCGGGGACCTCCTACTGCTCGAGGGAGCCCGCGGGCCCCCGGGCACCCTGCGGTGCCCCTCTACATCCGGGTCGGCGTGGCCGACATCACGTCCAGTGTGCCCGCCCCATCAAGGGGCGGCGAGACCGGGTCAACTCGATCACCGGGAACGCCGGCGAAGGCCGGACGCAGTCCATCCCGGATTCGTCTCTGGCGAGGATGCTGAAGAGAAGCGGCAAAGGTAGTGCAATGCCCTTGACAGCCGGAGATAACGACATATCGTCGACGTATCGCGACTGATCGCTAGGAGGACTGCGATGACGGCTTATGCATGTGGCAGCAGCGGCGAGTTCGACCTGCCCGGTTGGCTCCGCAAGACGCTGACGGAGAGCGGTTTCGGTGGCCAGCGCGGCCCCCGGGGCGGCACCTGGGCGGGCCCGCGCTCGTGGGGCTGGGACCAGGGCGGCGGCGAGCCCCCATGGGGTCAAGGACCACGCCGCCAGCGCGGCCCCAGGGCCGGCCGGGGTGACGTCCGATCGGCGGTGATCGCCCTGCTCGCCGAGCAACCGATGCACGGCTACCAGATCATCCAGGAAATCGGCCAGCGCAGCGGCGGCAGCTGGAAGCCCAGCCCTGGCTCCGTCTATCCCACCCTGCAACAGCTCGAAGACGAAGGCCTCGTTCGCGCCCAGGAGCAGGACGGGCGACGGGTCTACCGGCTCACCGAGGAAGGTCAGCGGGTGGCAACCGAGCGGGCCGACGAGTTCGCCAGCCTCTGGCAGGGGGTCGCGCCGAGCGAGGACGACACCCAGCTCGGAGACCTGATCTTCCAGGTCGGGGCCGCCTTCGTGCACGTCGCCCGCACCGGCACGCCCGAGCAGATGGCCCAGGCCCGAACGGTTCTGGCGAATACCAGAGCCGAGCTGTACAAGATTCTCGGCGACCAGGACGGCCCGGATGGGGGCAAGCGCTCATGACGTCACCGCGGATGCGGGCCGGCACCACCGACCGCCAGACCACTGTTGATCTGCTCTCCCGGCACTTCACCGAGGGCCGGCTCACCGCCGGGGAGTTCGACGAACGGGTTGCCAAGGCCTACGCCGCGACCTACCTCGACGAACTGCCCGAGCTGAGCGTCGACCTGCCGGCCGAAGAGCCCCGTCGCGGTCCGGGTAGCCGACGACCCGGACCGGACGGGTTCGGCCAATTCGGCCCACCAGGTCCATGGCAGGGATACGGGCGACCCGCCCAGTTCGGACCAGGCATGCGCCGACCGGGCCCGCGCCGGCCGCCGCGGTTCCTTGCGGTGTTCGTCGTGCTGGCGGTGATCTTCTCGATCAGCGCCTTGGCCCACGGGTTCTTCCCGTTCCCGCTGATCTGGCTCGCTGTCGTGCTGCTGTTGATGTCCCGCGGTGGTCACCGCCGCCGCTGGGCCGACTACAACTCCCGGGAGCATCACCACTGACGCACCCACCGGATCGGCTCGTCCACCGGTGCTCGGGCCCGGCAACGGCGCTCGCCCGCAACGGCGCCTCCGGCACCGCCGAACGGTCGCCTAACCTGCAGAGGTGATTGTCGGAGCCGCCGTGTGCCCAGGAGCACCCTTCCTGATCCGGGGCACGGCGGACGCCGTCGCGGCACGGCTGGATGCGGTCGCGGCGGCGTGCTCGGTCGCGGTTTCCCGGTTGGCCGGCGCGGACGAACTGTTGCTCATCACGTCGGCGGGCCGTTCGAACGGTGGCAGCGACCACCCGGCCTGGCGCGAACTCGCGCCTGGCACGGTGATCTCGACAACTGCGGTGCGTCGCAGCGATCTGCCGGACGCCGCTGTGGTCGTCCTGTCCGGCGGTGCCCCATCGCAGCCCACAAACTCCCATCGGGAGAGTCCGGCGGCGGCCATCCCGACCGCCGCACCGGCCGTCGGCACGGCGGTCGGGGCCGCGCTGCTGGCCAGCAGTTTCCTCGGCGCCGGGTGGAACGACCAAGCTTCACAACGACTTTCGGTGCAGTTGCCGCCCTCCCAACGACCCCAGTCCGCAGGACATGTCCCACCGACCACGGCCATCGAAATCACCGGCGACCCCGCCGAGGTCGCCGGGATGCTGGCCGCCAGGGCACAGTCGGCGCAGCGGCTCGCGGTACTCGTCATCGCCGACGGATCTGCCTGTCACGGCGATGACGCACCCGGCCGGCGGGACGATCGGGCGGCGGCTTTCGACGTCGCACTCGCCGAGGCGCTGGCCGCCGGCGACCCGGCCGCGCTGCGGGTCGCGGCTGCCGACCGCGACCTGGGCCGCGCCCTGCTGGCATCGGTCGACCCGCTGACGGTGCTCGCCCGGTTGACCGAGCGGCGCCCGCCGACCGTCGGCCGACCTGCTGTTTGCGGGCGCGCCCCTGGGTGTCGGCTACCTGGTGGCGTCCTGGCGTTGGGATACCCGGTGACGGCGACCATCGGTGGCGACGAGTTCGCGCCGATCGTCGGTGCCCCGGCGTCGACGTCCGCGCCCAGGCTGATCGTGGTCGCCGGCCCAACCGGCACCGGGAAGTCCGACCTCGGCCTCGACCTCGCGGAGCGGCTCGACGGCGAAATCGTCAACGCCGACTCGATGCAGCTCTACCGCGGCATGGACATCGGCACCGCGAAGCTGCCGGTGCACGAGCGACGGGGAATTCCGCACCACCTGCTGGACGTGCTCGACGTCTCCGAGATCGCCACCGTCGCGTCCTATCAGCGGGATGCCAGGGCCTGCATCGAGGACATTCTGGCCCGCGGGCGCACGCCGGTGCTGGTCGGCGGATCCGGGTTGTACATCCAGTCCGTCGTTGACGACATCGATTTCCCCGCAACGGATCCGGCAGTCCGGGCGCGGCTGCAGGGTGATCTTGACCGGCTGGGGATCGACTACATGTTCGGCCTGCTGGACGAGCAGGATCCGGCGGCCGCACTGGCCATCGGGCCGGCGAACGGTCGCAAGATCGTCCGGGCGCTGGAGGTCATCGCGATCACCGGTCGGCCGTTCACCGCCACGATGCCGCGCCGCGGCCGGCCGCGGTACGGGGCGGTGCTCCTCCGGCTGGACCGCCCGACCGACCAGCTCGACCAGCGACTGGAGGACCGGGTGCGGTCGATGGTCGCCGCCGGTTTCCTTGACGAGGTGCGGCGACTGGACGCCGCCGGGCTACGCCGGGGTGTCACCGCCTCGCGGGCGCTGGGCTACGCGCAACTGCTGGCCGTCCTGGACGGCGAGATCGATCTGGAGCAGGCGATCCTGGCGACCGCGGCGACCACCCGGCGCTTCGTGCGTCGGCAACGATCGTGGTTCCGCCGGGACGAACGGATGATCGACCTGGACGCCACCGCGCCGGACCTGGTTGAAAAGGCCATCGCCGCAGTTGCCGGTTCGGCGGGCACTGGTGCCGCGGTCGCGAGCTCGGCAGTCGCTGGTTCGGCGGTTACTGCGTGAACGGCCGTCATAGGGTGATCGATGTGAGTCCGGCCGCCGACCAGCTACCCAGCCCCGCCGATCTCGGCGTGCCGTTCGTCAAGGGGCACGGCACCGAGAACGACTTCGTGCTGCTGCCCGACCCGGACGGCAGCCTGGTGCTGACCCCCGGACAGGTGCGGGCGCTGTGCGACCGGCACGCCGGGATCGGCGCCGACGGCGTCATCCGGGTCGCACCGGCGGCACCCGGTGGCCCGGCCGGCTTCGTCATGGACTACCGCAACGCTGATGGTTCGTTGGCCGAGATGTGCGGCAACGGAGCGCGGTTGTTCGCCAGGTACCTGGTCGACGCCGGGTGGGCGCCGGCCGGAAAGGTTGTCTTCGAAACCCGCGGCGGCATCCGCACCGCTGACGTCCCGGCGACCGGCAACGTCACCGTCGAGATGGGTCCGGCAACGGTCGGCGGCCGCTCGGCAACCCGCGTTGGGGACCGGGAGATCGCCGGTGTCGCAGTCGATGTCGGCAATCCGCACCTGGTGTGCCTGACCGATATCGAGCTGTCGTCACTCGACCTCGGCCGCCAGCCGGGCTTCGATTCCGGGGTTTTTCCCGAGGGTGTGAACATCGAATTCGTGACGGTCCTCGGCCCGGACCGGGTGGCGATGCGGGTGCACGAGCGTGGGGTGGGCGAGACGCGGTCCTGCGGCACCGGCACGGTGGCGGTGACCGCCGCCTACCTGGCCTCGACCGGGCGCAGCACGGGGACCGTCGCCGTGAACGTGCCAGGTGGCGCGGTCAGCGTGAGCATCACCGCAGACGACTCAACCCTGACCGGCCCGGCGGTCGTGGTCGCCGCCGGCGTCGTCGACCAGGGATTCTGGGAGCGGCACAGATAGCGGATCAGCGGCGAAGAAGCGTCCAGACATGCTTTCTGTGCTTGATGCCCCCGGTTCGAGCCGTCTGATGGATCGGCGTTCAGAAAAAAGGTAGCCATCCGTGGCACCCTGGAGGCATATGACCGATCACCTCCTGTCTCCAGCCCCCAGGTCCGCCGTCACGGACCCTGTTAACGGCGCTGGGAGATTCGATTCCGAACCGATTCCAGCTGATTCCAAACCTGCACAGTCCAATCCTGCACAGAATGAAACCGAGGGCACCCGCGTGCGAACAATTCCCAGTCGCGACTTCAGCGACGCAGCTGTTGGCGACGCAGCTGGTGGCGCTGACGACGGTTCGACGGGCGCGGCCTCCGCAGGTGATTTCAGCTCGCCGAACGGCGCTCCGTCACGCGAGTACGACTTTGACTACCCGGCCGACTCCAACACGCAGGGCGACCGGGATCTCGCCGATCGCGCTGCCCTGCGCCGAGTTGCCGGTCTGTCCACCGAACTCACCGACGTCACCGAGGTCGAATACCGCAAGCTCCAGCTGGAGCAGGTCGTCCTCGTCGGTGTCTGGGCCGGTGGTACGTCGTCAGAGGCAGCAGTGTCTTCAATGGCCGAACTGGCCCGGCTCGCCGAAACCGCAGGCTCGATCGTGCTCGACGCCCTGGTGCAGCGCCGCAGCCACCCCGACGGCGCAACGTACATCGGCTCCGGCAAGGTCCAGGAGCTGATCGGCATCGTCGAGTCCACCGGCGCGGACACCGTCATCTGTGACGGCGAGCTGACGCCCAGTCAGTTGCGCAACCTGGAGGAGCGGCTCCGGGTGAAGGTTGTCGACCGGACGGCGCTGATCCTGGACATCTTCGCGCAGCACGCCCGGTCCAAGGAGGGCAAGGCTCAGGTCGAGCTCGCCCAGCTGAACTACCTGGTACCCCGGCTCCGTGGCTGGGGTGCGGCGCTGTCCCGGCAGCGTGGTGGCCGGGTTGCCGCCGGTGCCGGTATCGGCTCGCGCGGTCCCGGTGAGACGAAGCTGGAGATCGACCGCCGTCGCATCCACAAACGCATCGCCCAGCTCAAACACGAGCTGACCGGGATGCGCAGGGTCCGCGACACCAAGCGCTCGCAGCGCCGGGCGAATGCGGTGCCGGCGGTGCTGATCGCCGGGTACACCAACGCCGGCAAGTCTTCCCTGCTCAACAAGTTGACCGACGCCGGAGTACTCGTCGAGGACGCGCTGTTCGCCACCCTCGACCCGACCACTCGCCGATCACGGACCCTGGACGGGCGGGTCTTCACGCTGACCGACACAGTCGGTTTCGTCCGGCATCTGCCGCATCAGTTGGTCGAGTCCTTCCGATCGACCTTGGAAGAGATCGCCGACGCCGACCTGCTGCTGCACGTGGTCGACGGGTCGGACGAGCATCCGGAGGACCAGGTGGCCGCGGTCCGCGAGGTGCTCGGCGAGATCGATGCGCTGACCGTGCGGGAGATCATCGTCGTCAACAAGATCGACGCGGCCGACCCCATCACCCTGGCCAGGTTGCGACATGCGTTGCCCGGAGCGCTGTTCGTGTCCGCCAGAACGGGGGAGGGCATCGACGAATTGCGGCTGGTGGTCGCCGGAGCACTGCCCGATCCGGCCGTCGCGGTGCGGGTGCTGATGCCGTTCACCGAGGGTGCCCTGGTGTCCCGGGTGCACTCCGAGGGGACCGTGCTGAACGAGGAGCACACCGCCGACGGCACTCGGTTGCACGCCCGCGTGTACCCCGACCTGGCCGGGGTGCTGGCACCGTTTGCCGCGGTCGGCTGAGCCTGTCGCAGTTGGCGGTCTGCTGATCGACCCGCAGGTGACCGGCTGTTTGTCCCGAACCAGCCGCCGCCGAGCACCCGGGCACCAACGACTTACGCTGCATGTCGGCCCAAAATGGATCAGCGATCGATGCTGATGCATCCTGCTCCTGGGATCATTGCCGACAAGCAGCTCGCGGAGGCGTCATGGGGTACCACCTGGGGGTCGATCTAGGGACGACTTTCAGTGCGGCCGCCGCGATGAGCGATGGTCCGCCCACGATGATCGGGCTGGGCAACCGGGCGCTGCAGATCCCGTCGGTGTTGTACTTCCTGCCCGACGGCGGCGTGCTGGTCGGGGAGGCCGCAGAGCACCGCAGCGGGTCCGACCCCAGCCGCACCGTTCGGGAATTCAAGCGGCGGATCGGTGATCCGGTGCCGATCCTGGTCGCCGGACGGCCATTCTCCGCGCAGGCGCTCAGCGGCCGGCTGTTGCGGTGGGTGGTCGACAAGTCCGCCGAACAGATGGGTGAGCGGCCCATCGACATCACCCTCACGTACCCCGCCAACTGGGGCCATTTCAAGATCGACCTGTTGCGCCAGGTTGCGATGTTGGCCGATGTCGACTCGGTGAGAGCCTGTTCGGAGCCCGAGGCGGCGGCGCTGCAGTATGCGTCCAGATCGAAGGTGAACGTGGGGGACCGGATCGCGGTCTACGACCTCGGCGGCGGCACGTTCGACGTGTGTGTGCTGGAGAAGACCGAGACCGGTTTCCAGGTGCCGGGCCGCCCGGAGGGCATCGAGCACCTCGGCGGTATCGACTTCGACGAGGCGATCTTCCAGCGGGTGATCAGTCAACTGCCTCCCGACGTCATCGAGGCGGCCATTGATGACGCGACGCAGATGCCGGCTCTGGCCCGACTTCGCCGCGACTGTGTCGAGGCCAAGGAGGCGCTGTCCACCGATGTCGACGCGGTCATCCCGGTTGCACTGACGGGGGCCAGGACGTCGATCAGGCTGACTCGCGGCGAGTTCGAGGACATCATCCGGCCGGCCCTGGAGGACACGATCGGAGCGACCCGCAGGGCGCTTCGTTCTGCCGACACCGAAGCCGCTCAGCTGACGGCGATTGTGCTGGTCGGTGGTTCGTCCCGAATTCCGCTGGTCGCTGAGCTGCTCGGCAGCGAGTTCCGGCGACCGATCGCCGTTGACACCCACCCGAAGAACGATGTGGCGATGGGCGCGGCCAGAGCCGGGACCCTGCAGGACGCCGGGATCGTGCTGACCGCGCCGAGCCGGCGCCGGGCATCGGCGGTGGCGGCGGCGAGCGTGCGCGCGCCGGTGCCGACGACGGTGCCCGAACCGCTGGGCGCACCCGAACCGCTGAGCGCACCCGAACCGCTGGCGGCACCCGAACCGCTGGCCAGGCCAGACTCGCTGGCCAGGCCCGACTCGCTGGCACCCGGACCACAAACCAGGTCGGGTACGACCGGTCCGGGTGACGACCTGCTGACCACGGTCACGCCGGACGGGCCCGGCCCATCGGCCACCAGCAGGCGATCCATCGATTCGGCCGGTGGTGATTCCTTTGATGTCTCGAGCGACGAAACGGTCAGTACGGCCGGGACGCTCGGATCTGATGGTGGCCGGCCCGGGCCTCCCGTGCCCCAGTCACCCGCATCGTCCCCACCCACCGGCCGTCCGCCGAGCGACCGCCCGCCGACTGATCGACGGCGTCTGCTGATCGCCCTGATCGGCGCGGCGGTTGTTGTGCTGCTGATTGCCGCGACGATCACAGTGCTGGCATTGCGCGGTGATACAACGGTGGCCGGCACACCGGTGGGGCCGACGGTGGCCGAATCCACGCCCGTCAGCACGGCGCAGTCGGCATCTTCCGGTTCTGCTGGTGCGCAGAGCGCGGCGTCATCAACGGCTGCTTCGACCACCCTGCCCGCACTGGGCGCCGAATTCATCCCGCCCAGCTCGGCTCCGTTGCCCGCCAATCAATTGGTCGCCCCGAGGTCGCTGAAAGGCAACCTCGACCTTTACCTCATCGACGCCGCGGCCGGCGCTGTGACGACGCGGCTCACGCACCGACCCGGCCGAGGACAGCGGCCCGATCCTGTCGCCTGACCGCGGGAGCATCGTCTGTCCGACACACCGACGGCACGACCACCGATCTGCGGTTGATAGCGGTCGACGGGACCGGCAGCCGTCCGCTGTTCGCGACACCTCCGGCCGGCTGCGTCACACCCAACCGACCAGCTTGGAACCCGGTTCACACCGACCTGCTCGCAATTCAGTCTGCGTCGATGCCGCAGGCAAGTCGACACCTGCAGATCGTCAGGCTGGACGGTCAGGTGCTACGGGTGCTGGACACCGGTATGGATCGGATCGACGACGTCGCCTATGCACCGGATGGCCGGACTCTGGTCTTCTGGGGGCACGAACGCCCGGCGGCGACGGCGGTTCATCTACCTGATGCCCGACGACGGCAGCGCCCCACCGGTTCGGCTGACCAAGGAGAAGACGGGCTCCGAGGCCGACCCGATGTTCTCGCCCGATGGTCAGACAAGTGGTCTTTCACCCGGACGGTGTCCGAGGCCGGGGTCAACAACGTCGACATCTTCGTGATCAACTCGGACGGGACCGATCTCCGCCGGCTGACGGACTCATCCGGGCAACGATCAGAACCCGAACTTCTCGCCGGACGGCAGCCGAGATCGTCTTCAAGAGTGATCGAACGGGCACCGACGCCCTCGGCGCGGCGCACCTGTGGGTGATGAACAGTGACGGTTCCGAACCAGCGCCAACTGACACCGGATGACGGCAGTGCCGACGAAGCCGGGAGCTGCCTGGGGACCGCGCTAGCCGCCGGACCATGGCGCGAGGGTCGAGTGCTCCCCCATAAATTGGGGAGTGCCAATAGCCGTATCCGAGCAAGAAGACGGTGTCGGGGGTCTGAGTCCCAGGTAACCTTGGGGGTGAGCGCTGGGATGAGTCCGTCATGTCGACCCAACTGCAAGCGCCCTGGCAACGAACATACGGTAACGAAAGCAACGACGGAACTTCGCTTGGGCGAGTCACCGTCAGGTTGAGGAGGCGCGGCATGGGCGGATTGTCTTGGTGGCACTGGCTGATCATCGCGGGTGCATTCATCATCATCTTCGGGGCCAAGAAGCTCCCGGATGCGGCTCGCGGAGTTGGCCGGTCGTTGCGGATCCTCAAGTCCGAGGTGAGCGCGATGCAGGACGACGACGAGAAGGCCAAGAAGGCGCCCGGCGAGACCGATGCGACCGCGTCAATGGCAACACCGACCGCGCAGATTACCGGCACACCGGCGGCCCCGGTTGTGGTCCAGCAGCCGGTCCCCGTTCAGCAGCCAGTCCCGGTCCAGCAGCCCGTGCCAACCGTGGTCCAGCAGCAGGTCCCGACGGCCGTCCCGGTCGAACAACCCCGCGCCTAACCGCCGCACCGGCAGGGCACGTACTGCACTGCATCGGGCCGGAACTAGTCCGCACGACATATCAACAACTCGAGGTGAGGGCCCCGGCGCACTGCGTCGGGGCCCTCACGTGTCCGATCAGAGCTTGCGCAGCACCGTGACCACGCGGCCCAGGATGACAGCGTCATCTCCGGGAATCGGCTGGTATGCGGCGTTGTGCGGCATGAGCAGCACATGACCGTCCTTGCGACGGAACGTCTTGACGGTGGCCTCGCCGTCGATCATTGCCGCGACGATGTCCCCGTTTTCCGCGACCGGTTGTTGGCGAACCACCACCCAGTCCCCGTCGGTGATCGCCGCATCGACCATGGAGTCGCCGACAACCCTGAGCAGGAACAGCGTGCCCTCGCCGACCAGATCCTTCGGTAACGGGAAGTAGTCCTCGACTGTCTGCTCTGCCAGAATCGGGCCACCGGCGGCGATCCGGCCGACGACCGGAACGTAGGTGGGTGCCGGCTGCTGCGGCGACTCGTCGACCATGTCCTCCATGGGCCGGATGTCCACCGCTCGCGGCCTGTTCGGGTCACGACGCAACAGTCCGCGCTTCTCCAGGACCTTGAGTTGGTGGGCGACCGAGGACGGCGACTTCAGCCCGGCCGCCGCGCCGATCTCCCGGACGCTGGGCGGATAACCGCGCCGCTCAACGGAATCACGGATGACCTGCAGGATCTTGTGCTGCCGCATGGTCAGCACCCGACCAACCGCTGGCTCTGCGTCTGGAAAGTCGACGACCTCTCCGCCCAGCTCGACTCCGTCGGCGTCGAGCTCGCCAACCGGCTTGGCGATCTGCTCCGCGACGGAGGGATCGATGGTGATCCCGTCGACGGCGGCCTCGGCCTCGTCTTCGGTGCTGCTGTGTCCGGTGCTGCTGTGTCCGATGCTGCTGTGTCCCGTACTGCCCTGTGACGTGTGGTCGGTAACCACGTTGTGCCCTCCCAGATGTTCATCGCGGCCGGTAGCGACGTGAGCCCCGAGCGGCTCAGACCTGTCCAGACCTGACGTCAGCTTAGGTTCGTCAAGGTCACAATTCAAACAGGCGTTCGAAAGACACGCCGATAAATCTTCCCACTGTCGGTGGCTCGGTGTAGAAAGCGTGCAGGCGTTCGTTAGAACGCGCGTTCGACCGTTGATCTCCGTCGGGAGGATCCGGGGTCGGGCGTTGAGCAGCCACGAGGACCGGCCGAGCCGGTCAGATTGGTCTAGGTGGATCATGCGAACGCAGACGATAGCGGGACGGTTCGACGGACAGGACTGGCTTGCCGAGCCTGTCGACCCCACGGGTTGGCTGGCCGGGCCGGCGGTTCCCGGCAGGGATTCGGTGAACGGTTCCAACGACGATGGTGCCGCGGGATTACCGGTCGGACAGCAGGATGCCACTGCTACCCCGGATGTCGAGGGTCGACGCGCCGACGGCGGCCGGGACGGTCGGGCCAGGGCCCGATCCGCGCGGCGAGCCGGGCGGGTGCGACACCTACGTCGGGTTCGCACCGAAGGCCTACGGGCCGAAGTGGTCCGGGTCGACCCGGAGCGGTCCGAGCTGGTCGCCAAGGTATCGGCGGTGGCTGCTCGCTCCGCCGTGGAGCCCCGCACCGAGGGTTACCAGATGGGTCGGTGGGCACGTCTGGCGTTGACCATGACGGCGCTCGCTGCCGTCGTCGTTGTCGTGGTCAGCATGACCGCCGGTTCGGCGCCGCAGGCACTTGTCGATGTGACGGTCACACCCGGGGACACGCTCTGGTCGATTGCCGGCCAGGCAGCACCCGACCGTGACCCCCGGGATGTCATCGAGGAGATCCGCCAACTCAATGACATGACAGGGGACGAGCTGCCGATCGGGGTTGTCCTGCGGGTTCCGACCGACGCCGAGTGACCGACTGATCTGTGCGCCGCGCCGATGGATAAAACCCGGCGCCGACACGCCGACGGGGCTTGCATGCTCGATCGGAGCAATCTACCGTCAACCCCTACATCTGGTACTTACACGGATGTAAGATATCAACAGGTTGTGCCACCCCCGATAGGTAGTTGTCCACAGGACAAGCGAGTTGCCCACCGGTGGTGCACATCAGGATCCACAAAGCTTGGTGCAGTCGGGTCCGCTGAGTGGACCGTTGTGTTGTCCACACAGTTGCTCCACACGGTTGTCAACAGGTCATCCACACATGGCCGAGCGATGGCCGGCATTCGGCCGATGGCCCCGATTCGGGCCCATCGACCTGGCGAACGGGCTCGGTTGAACCGGGCACGACCGATGGGAGGTGTGCACATGCGATGTCCGTTCTGTCGGTTCCCGGATTCCCGGGTGATCGACTCCCGCGAGGTGGAGGACGGCTCGGCCATTCGCCGCCGCCGGTCCTGTCCGGAGTGTTCGCGTCGGTTCACCACCGTCGAAGGGTCGTTGTTGTCCGTCGTCAAGCGCAGTGGCGTGACGGAGCCGTTCAGCAGGAGCAAGGTCATCGCCGGCGTCACCCGTGCCTGCCAGGGTCGTCCGGTCGATTCCGATGCGGTCGCGCAGTTGGCCCAGCAGGTCGAGGAGTCCGTCCGTGGCTCTGGCCAGGCGGAGGTGCCCAGCCAGGAGGTGGGGCTGGCAATTCTCGGGCCGCTACGGGATCTGGACGAGGTTGCCTACCTGCGGTTCGCATCGGTGTATCGCTCGTTCACCTCGGCCGAGGACTTTGCCGCCGAGATCAGGGCCATGCAATCGCGTGCGGAACCAGGCGCCGCCGATGCTGACTCGGCGGCTGCCGGGCAGTCAGATACCGAACGGGGCACCGGCGATCCGCCTGCCCCACAGCGGCCACCGCCGGTCGGCGTCGGCTGAACAACTGCACGACTGAACAACTGCAGCACTGCACACCCGGCGCCACCGGGACCCGCCGGCCGCAGGCCGACCACGCCAGACATCTCGACCGGATCGACAACGTTTTTCTCGCTCTCGCCGCGTCTTCGGGGGAGTACACCGCCAGGGGAAGGAAACACATGACAGAGACCATCGGAGCACCCGGATCGTCCGCCAACGGAGGGCAGGCTTCGGGCACCAAGGGTCGTCGTTCGCGTTCGGCCCAGACCTCGAGCAACGGAGGTTCGCGCGGGATGCGGCTGGAACGACTGTTCACCACCGCGGGTGTCCACCCCTATGACGAGGTGACCTGGCAGCGACGCGATGTCGTGATGACCAACTGGCGGGACGGCACGGTCAACTTCGAGCAGCGCGGTGTTGAATTCCCAGAGTCCTGGTCGGTGAACGCCACCAACATCGTCACCAGCAAGTACTTCCGCGGTGCGGTCGGCACGCCGGTTCGCGAGTCGAGTCTGCGGCAGATCATCGACCGGGTGGTCGGCAAGTACACCACCGCCGGTATCGAGAACGGTTACTTCGCCACCGACGAGGACGAGGAGATCTTCGCCCACGAGCTCACCTGGATGCTGCTGCACCAGGTGTTCGCGTTCAACTCGCCGGTCTGGTTCAACGTCGGAACGTCCTCCCCGCAACAGGTCTCGGCGTGTTTCATCCTGTCCGTTGACGACACGATGGACGCCATCCTCAACTGGTACCGCGAGGAGGGGCTGATCTTCAAGGGCGGCTCCGGCGCCGGCCTCAACCTTTCCCGGATCCGCTCATCGAAGGAACTGCTGTCCTCCGGCGGAACTGCCTCGGGTCCGGTGTCGTTCATGCGCGGCGCTGACGCGTCGGCCGGCACCATCAAGTCGGGTGGGGCAACCCGCCGGGCCGCGAAGATGGTCGTGCTGGACGTCGATCACCCCGACATCGCCGAGTTCGTCGAAACCAAGGCGAAGGAGGAGCGGAAGATTCGGGTGCTCCGGGACGCCGGCTTCGACATGGACCTGGGCGGCGAGGACATCATCTCCGTGCAGTACCAGAACGCGAACAACTCCGTACGTGTCTCCGATGAGTTCATGCGCGCGGTCGATGCCGGCAGCCCGTTCGGTCTGCGTGCGAGGCAGACCGGCGAGGTCATCGAAACCGTCGATGCGCGTGAGCTTTTCGGCAAGATCACGCAGGCGGCGTGGGACTGCGCCGACCCCGGCATCCAGTACGACGACACGATCAACGATTGGCACACCAGCCCGGAGTCTGGTCGGATCAACGCCTCGAACCCGTGCAGCGAGTACATGCACCTGGACAACTCCTCCTGCAACCTGGCGTCGCTTGAACCTGATGAAGTTCCTGTCCGCTGACGGTGTTTTCGACGCGGCGACCTTTGCCAAGGCGGTCGAGTTCGTCATCACCGCGATGGACATCTCCATCTGCTTTGCCGACTTCCCGACGCAGCCGATCGCCGAGACCACCAGGGCATTCCGCCAGCTGGGCATCGGCTACGCGAACCTCGGGGCGCTGTTGATGGCGACCGGGCACGCGTACGACTCCGAGGGTGGCCGATCGCTGGCCGCCGCGATCACCTCGCTGATGAACGGCGTCGCCTACAAGCGGTCCGCCGAACTGGCCGGTGTCGTCGGCCCGTACGACGGCTACGCCAGGAACATCGACGCGCACAAGCGCGTCATCCGCAAGCACGCCGCCGCCAACGACTACATCCGCGCCGTCGGCGGCAACGATGCGGTCACCCTCAAGCTCGCCACCCAGGTGTGGGCCGAGACGATCGCCACCGGCGAGAAGAACGGCTACCGGAACGCGCAGGCCTCGGTGCTGGCACCGACCGGCACCATCGGCCTGATGATGGACTGCGACACCACCGGTATCGAGCCGGATCTCGCGCTGGTCAAGTTCAAGAAGCTGGTCGGCGGCGGCTCCATGCAGATCGTCAACCAGACGGTGCCGCAGGCGCTGCGCTCGCTGGGCTACCAGGAGGAGTCGATCGAGGCGATCGTCGAGTTCATCGCCGAGAACGGGCACGTCATCGACGCGCCCGGACTGAAGCGGGAACACTACGAGGTCTTCGACTGCGCGATGGGCGCCCGGTCGATCGCACCGATGGGTCACGTACGGATGATGGCCGCAGTGCAGCCGTTCATCTCCGGGGCCATCTCCAAGACGGTCAACATGCCGGAAAACGCGAGTGTCGCCGACGTCGCGGAGATCTACCAGCAGGGCTGGAAGATGGGCCTCAAGGCGCTGGCCATCTACCGGGACAACTGCAAGGTCGGCCAGCCGCTGTCCGCCTCCAACAAGAACCACGGCGAGAAGTCCGCTGACGCCTCAGTTGTCGAAGCAGTCGCGCCGGTTGCTCCGGTCGTCACCGGCCCCGTACGGCGCCGGCTGCCGAAGAAGCGCCCGTCCCAGACGGTGTCCTTCACGGTCGGTGGCGCCGAGGGGTACCTGACCACCGGTTCCTACCCGGACGACGGTCTCGGTGAGGTGTTCATCAAGCTGGGCAAGCAGGGTTCCACCCTGGCCGGCGTGATGGACGCGTTCTCCATCGCGGTGTCGGTCGGGTTGCAGTACGGAATCCCGCTGGAGTCCTACGTCGCGAAGTTCACCAACCTGCGCTTCGAACCGGCCGGGATGACCGATGATCCGGACGTTCGGATCGCCACCTCGGTGATGGACTACCTGTTCCGCCGGATCGCGCTGGACTACCTGCCGGTCGATGCCAGGGCAGAGCTGGGTATCTTCTCCGCCGAGGAGCGGGTGGCTCAGGTGTCGGCCAGCTACGGCGGCGGCGAGAGTGCCTCGGACGCAGCGCATGTCGTCGAGGACCTACGGACGACGGTGGACGCAACACCGGTCGTTCGGCCGGCCGTCGAGGCCGGGACTCCGGCCGCCGAGGTCAAGTCGGAGGTTCGCGGGACCGGTCGCGCGGGATCCTCGATCGAACTGCTGGAAATGGTGATCGGTAAGTCTGCCGACGCTCCGCTGTGCTTCACCTGCGGGACGAAGATGCGCCCGTCCGGAGCGTGCTACCTGTGCGAGGGCTGCGGCTCCACCTCGGGCTGCAGCTGAGCTACCGGCTGCGGAGTCCGGCCCGGGTCTTGCTGACCGGGTCGGCTCCGCGGCCCAGGCTCGCTGACCATGTCGGCTCCGCCGCCCAGGCTTGGGCACTCGGTCAGGCGGTGCCGTTCGGCGCCGTCCTTGCCGGATGGCACGATCGAGCCATGGCCAAGATCTTTGAAGAAATCGACGAGAAGCTGGCGGATTGGATCCGACAGCAACACATCTTCTTCGTCGGCACCGCCCCGATCGGTGCCGACGGGAATGTGAATGTCTCGCCCAAGGGCATGGGCGGTACCTTCGCGATTCTCGGACCCCGAACCGTTGCGTACCTGGACTACACCGGGTCGGGCGCGGAGACGATTGCCCACCTTCGGGAGAACGCCCGGATCGTCCTCATGCTTCTGCGCGTTCGACGGGCCGCCCAAGATCGTCCGACTGCACGGACACGGTCGCGTAGTTCTGCCGGCTGACGGCGAGTTCGCCGAACTCCGGAAGCATTTCGACAAGGACCGGACCCTCGGTCAGCGATCGATCATCGTCGCGGATCTCCACCGGATTTCCGACAGCTGCGGGTACTCGTTGCCGCTGATGGACTTTCGTGAGGACCGGGACATTCTCGACAAGTCCCAGGAACGCCGGGACGAGGACTACTTCCAGGACTACCAGCGCAAGCACAACTCCGTCAGCATCGACGGACTGCCGGGCATCACGGCCGCCACCTCTTAGCCGGACCCGACGAAGGACGGGCCGCGATTCAACCCAGAGGACGGCACTGAAGCAATCCGGTGACCGAGGAGCGGTTTGCTCAGCCAAGCCCGAGCCCAGCGCCGGAATGCCTGGCGGACAACAACTTGTGGTACCCAGCGGCGCCGCTCCCCGCTTGCGCGGCGCCGCGGGGAGCGATGGCCGATGTCAGCGCCGGACCCCTCGTTCTGCCGCTGCCATCACCACATTGCCAGCCACCACATCAGCGGACCGCGAGGCGCAGGTGTGATCGACTGCGTCCCTCGGTGTCCCACGACCGTCGAACTGGACAGCTCTACTGTCGCGCCGACGACGAGCACGGACCGTCATCTGAATGGACGAGCGGCCGGTTGAACCGGGCGTCCACCAATCAGGGGACAAGCCCAGCGAGGCGCCGCCAAAGACGAGGTGCGTGCTGCCACATCGGTGGCGGAGTGCCAGCCACCCCGCACGCGTTGCTGACCCCAACAACTCCGGCGCTCACTCCGCGGGACCGGTCGGTCAGCGCACTGACCTGCACCTCGACACATTCCTACGGTTGTCAGGAAATTCGAACCGAAAGTTCGAATCCCGGCCACGAGCAGCGTTGACAACGGTGCGACGGGACCGCAACAACAGCCCGAGGAGAAGCCATGTCCGCCACCACCTACCCGCTTGCCACGACCCCCGTCCCGCAGCGCGGCCATTCGATCGGCACGACGATCGTCGGCTCGATCCTGATCCTCATCGGTGCGCTCGCCGCGATCTCCGGCGGTGCGTTGCTGTACCTGTTCGGCGGTGATCGAGTGCTCGCGTCCCCGCCGCATCAGGTGATCACCCCGACCTCCGCCCTGGTCACCGATCTCGGGACGATCACCAACACCAGTGGCGTCACGATCGCGATTGCTGCGCCGACCCTGCATGTGACCGCCAGCGGATCGGCAGACCGGCCCATCTTCGTCGGCGTTGGCCCGGCCGACGCCGTTGACCGCTACCTCAAGGGGGTCAGCGCTGATCGCGTCACCGATCTCGAGCTCTCCCGGTTCGTCCTGGACACGGTTCGTCAGCCGGGTTCGACGCCTGCCGAATCGCCTGCTGCTCAGGACTTCTGGGTGGCGACCGCGCAGACGACGGCCGTGGCAGATCTCACCTGGGAGATCCAGGACGGCAACTACAGCATCGTGATCATGAACGCCGATGGCACCGTCGGTATCGACACAGTCGTCGGCGCGGGCGTAGGGCTGCCCGGTTCCTCGGCGGTCTGGGAGTTGGTCATCGTCGCGGGCGCTGTTGTCGTGGTCTTCGGTTTGGGGGTGCTCGCGGTCGGATCGCGTCGGCGGACCAGCGTCGGGTGATCGAGGCTGTTCGACGATGGCGGTATCGACCATTCCGGAGCCGGAAGTGCTGGCCCCGGCCGAATTCTGCCCCAGCGACCGGCACCGCCAGAGAATGCCGAGACAAAACCATCAGAACCAGGCCAGCAGGGCGGACGATCGTGCCGCCCTGCTTTCGGCGTGCCATCGGCGTCTGGACACCCTCAGGTGCGTCCGAACAACGCCCCAAACGTTGTCCAGACCTACGGAATGGTGTTCCGAAGAGCGCTACGCCCGCCGTCCTCACCAACGCCCGACGTTGTGCCCGCCGCATCCCCGGGATTCGGAACTCATTGCCGCCACCCGGGTGCTGACCCGCCGGAATGGGTGGGGTAGCCCGTTGGCGGCCAGCCGGTAACCCCGTCAAACACGGCGGATAGCGCCCTGACCTGCGTCTTTGAAACTTCATAACGTCGTGGTTGTTCCGATCGGCAATCGGAACCGGTTCACCGGTCAAGCCCCGGTCGACCGCCCTATCGCACAATTTTGGAGAACGCCATGACCACCACCAATGACAACTACGCACCGCAGTTCCCGGCAGCGCCGATGCCCGGCAAGACCCGGCACAGCACCGCCGCGATCATCGTCGGGACGGTGCTGGCCGGCAGCGGTTTCCTCACCGCCGTGTCCGGCGGCGTGCTGATTGCCCTGTTCGGCAACGGGCAGGCAATCAGTTCCGAGGCGCACACGATCTCCACCGCCAACTCGGCGGTCGTTTCCGACGTCGGGCATATCGACAATCTGCAGGGCTGGGAATTCCTGACCGGTTCGCCCACCCTGCACATCTCCGCGCAGAACGTCAGCGACTCCGGGATCTTCGTCGGTGTCGGTCCCGCTGACGACGTCGAGCGTTACCTCGACAATGTCGCCGTCGACCGTGTTGTCGATCTGGAGCTCTCGCCGTTCGACCTGCGGACCAGAACCGACAACGGTACGGCGACCGCCGCGGCGCCGGCTGACGAGTCCTTCTGGGTCGCGTCGGCGGAATCTTTCGACGAAGCTCAGCTCGCTTGGGCTCTTGAAGAGGGTGACTACGAGATCGTGGTGATGAACGCCGACGGTTCGGCGGGCGTCCTCACCTCGGCGGCGATCGGCGCCAGCCTGCCGTCCTCGACGGGTCTGTGGATCCTGGTCACCGTGATCGGTCTGCTGATCATGGCCGGCGGCACCGTCGTCATCGTCGCCGGAACCCGGCAGGGCAAGATCAGCGGTTGACCGATACCCGCATCACCATCAAGTGGCGCCCGATCACCGATCGGGCGCCACTTCTGCGTTTCGCCGGCATCCGGTTTGCCGTGCTGGCGAGCGACCGTGTCGAAGGCGCGGTTTAGTGCTTCACCGCTCCACGCAGCGCTGCGTCCAGGTCGTTCCAGAGGTCCTCGATGTGTTCGATCCCGACGCTCAGTCGGAGCAGTCCGGCGGAACATCCTCCTGCCCCGCGAGTTTCGCCCGGCGCTCCATGGTCGACTCCACGCCGCCCAGGCTGGTGGCGCTGACCACGATCCGCACGGCATCGCACACGGCGTCCGCCGCGACTGCCCCGCCGGCCACCTCGAACGAGAGCATCGCGCCGAACCCGTCCATCTGCGCGGCGGCCCGCTGATGACCGGGATCCTCCGGCAGCCCGGGATAGCGCACCCTGGTGACGGCCGGGTGCGCGCAGCAGTCGCCTGCGCCAGTTCACCGGCCGATTCCTGCGCGCGGGCCAGCCGGACCGGCATGGTCCGCAGCCCGCGGAGCGCCAGGTAGGCCTCCAGCGCGCCGGGTATTGCACCGGCCAGCTTCTGTCGGCGCCGGACCCGGGCCAGCAGGTCGGGGTCGGTCACCGACCACCAAGCCCAACAGCAGGTCGGAGTGCCCGCCGATGAACTTGGTCGCGCTGTGCATCACGAGGTCGGCGCCGAACTCCAGCGGCCGCTGCAGCAGGGGAGTGGCGAAGGTGTTGTCCACCACCACCAGTGCGCCGCGTTCACGGCCGAACCGACACAGCCCGGGCAGGTCTGCGACGTCCATCAGCGGGTTGGTGGGCGACTCCAGCCACAGCATGTCCGCGGCCCACGCGGCCTGCTTCGTCGCCGCGGTGTCGGTGATGTCGACGGTCGTCACCTTCCATCGGCCGATGAGCGTCCCGTCGCCCAGCAGACGCGCGCACCCCGGCATAGGAATCGGTCGGCACCACGACATGGGCGCCGACCGGGACCAGCTCGAGAATGGCTGCGGCCGCACCCATTCCAGAACCGAAGGACACCGCCGTCCCACCCTCCAGCGCGCCGACAGCGTCCTCGAGGGCATGCCAGCTCGCGGTGCCGCCGTCCCGCGAGTACTCGATGACGGGTAGCCTCCGCCGTGCCGGCCCGGAAGTTCGAGGCCAGCACCAGCGGAACATTCATCGGCTGGCCCGCGGTCGCAGGTGGTCGGCCTGCGGTCACCGCCACAGTTTCTGGTCGGAGTCGCTGCTCGGCAGGGCCGGTCATGCCGACTCTCCCCGCTCGTCCCTCGCGGATTGCCGGCATCTGGCCGACTGTTCACTCGCTGTCGCTCGTTCATGCCGACTCTCCGCTCGTCCCTCGCGGATTGCCGGCATCTGGCCGACTGTTCACTCGCTGTCGCTCGTTCATCGACCGCGAGCCTATCGGCCGGGATTACCGGACAAGTGTTCGATGTATTGCTATTGTGTGTCGGTGACCGTTTGGCATCAACCGTCGATGTTCGACACCGCCGACGCACCCGAGCTCACTGCGCTCGAGGGACGGGTTCGGCGTACCGAGTTGACCGACGGCGCGTGGGTCGACCACCTGCCTGGTTGGCTCGCAGGCTCGGATCGGCTGCTCGACGGCTACTGACCGACGTGCCATGGCGTGCCGAACGTCGCCAGATGTACGACCGCGAGGTCGACGTGCCGCGGCTGCTCTGCTGGTACAGCGGCACGACCCCGCTGCCGCACCCGACGCTGGTCGACGCCCGCAGCAGCTGAACGACTACTACGGTCCGGAGCTCGGCGAACCGTTCGTCACGGCCGGACTGTGTCTGTATCGCGACGGCGCCGACAGCGTCGCCTGGCACGGCGACACCATCGGCCGCGGCGCGCACAGCGACACGATGGTCGCGATCCTGTCCGTCGGGTCGGCGCGGGCGCTGATGCTCCGACCGCGAACCGGCGGATCGAGTCGGCGCTTCAACCTCGGCCACGGCGACCTGATCGTGATGGGCGGCAGCTGCCAGCGAACCTGGGAGCACGCGATACCGAAGACGGCCAAAGCCGGTCGGCTCCCGGGTCAGCATTCAGTTCCGGCCGGTCGGCGTCAGCTGAGTTTTCCGAGTCCCGCCGAAACAGCAGGCACGATGGTCGGATGTCTGCGACTCGGGTCCTTTGTGTCGTGCTCGCCGGTGGACGGGGTTCGCGCCTCGGACCGCTGACCACCGGACGGGCCAAGCCGTCGCTCCCGGTCGGCGGCAATTACCGGTTGATTGACATCTCGCTGTCGAACGCCGCGCACAGCAGCACTCACCGATGTCTGGGTGCTGCAGCAGTACGAACCCCATCTGTTGAACGAACATCTCGCCGGCGGTCGACCCTGGGACCTCGACCGCACGCGCGGCGGCTTCCGCACCCTGCCGCCCTTCCAGGGACATGACCGTGACGGGTTCGCGAGCGGAAACGCCGATGCGCTTGCCAAGAACTGGCCGCTGATCGCCGCCTTCGATCCGGATGTGTTGCTGGTCTGCAGCGCCGACCACCTGTTCAAGATCGACTACCGGGACGTACTCGCCGCCCACCTGGATGCGGCGGCTGATGCGACCGTCGTCAGCACGACAATGCCGGTGGGTTCCGATGTTTCGCGGTATTTGGTGGTGCAGGCGACCGACGGCCGGGTCAAGTCGGTCGACTACAAGCCGGCAGACCCGGACGGTCGAACTGTCGGAACGGAGGTGTTCTGCTACCGGCCGGCGAGCCTCGTCGAGCACCTGCGCGAGCTGGACCGTGCGGGCGGTGACCTGGGGGACTACGGCGAACGCCTTCTCCCGTCGCTGGTCTCGGGTGGCTCGGTGGCCGCTTTTGATCATCGCGGGCACTGGCGCGACCTCGGAACCCCGGAGACCTACCTGGATGGTCAGCTCGAACTGCTGAAGGGCCGTTCGCCCATGCGACTCGATGACCCGCACTGGCCCGTCCTGACCTCGATGCCGATACGGACGCCGGCAACCGTGCACCGCTCGGCCCACCTCGACCGCGCCTGGCTGTGTCCCGGGGCTGACATCGCCGGGACCGTCGTCGACTCCATCATCGGGCCCGGAGTGCGGATCGAACGCGGAGCGGAGGTGCGGCACAGCATCCTGATGGCCGATGTCATCGTGCGGGCCGGGGCGAAGGTGGGCCGAGCGGTCGTCAGCGAGAACACGGTCATCGGGGCATCGGCAACCATCGGCGCGGCGAACGCACGGCATCCGGTGCTGATCGGGGTGCGACGTCGGGTGAAGGCCGGTGCGGTGCTGCCGCCCGGCAGCGAGCTGGAGCCGTCCAAGCCGCGGGACATCCTGCAGTCCGCGCGCTGACCTGGGTTCGTGTTTCCGGGTGTGCCAACACGCCTGCCGTCTCGCTCGTGGCCGCATCGTCACCGCCGCATGGCACGCTGGAGCTCAGCACCGGGAGGCGGTGTCGAGAGGCGGGGGCACCCGCGTCCCACCTGAACGCGTGCACGACATCGGAAGGCAGGGACCGCAATGAAGACCGTGATGGGTTGGATCGACAAGATCGTTTCATCGCTGGCCAGGCGCAAGGTCAACAAGGACGAGGGCCGGCCGAACTCCCGTTGAATTAGCCCCGCGGAGGGGCGGTTCCACCCAGCGGACCAGCCGCGAAATCGCCCATTTCGGACGTAGCTTAATCGCGACCCTGCACAGGCAGAATGAGCGGCACGGCCGGCCCGACTCCTGAGCCGGCCGCCAGAGGCAGGGAGGGGCTGACCGGTGACGCAACCGTCCAGAGCGGGCACACCCAAACGCAGCAGCAAGGTGCCGATCATCGCGGCGATCGTTGCCGGGGTGCTGCTGATCGTGGGGATCCGGTACTTCACCACCCGTGATGACGACCCGAACTCCCGGCACCGACGTGGCCGCAACCGATGGGCAGACGGCGGTTCAGCCACCCAGGGACGGGTGCACCACGGTGAACATCGCGGCGTCCAGCGAGAAGGCGGCGTTGCTGGGGGAGATCGCGAACTCCTACCGGGACTCCGGCCGGACCGTCGATGGGAAGTGTTTCGACATCGCCGTCACCTCCGCGGCGTCCGGGACGGCGGAGGCCAACCTGGCTGCGGGGTGGGATGAGACGTTGAATGGTCCGTCGCCGGATGTGTGGACGCCGGCGGCGTCGACGTGGGTGAGTCTGTTGCAGAGTGATCTGACGGCCAAGGATCGGCCGACTATCGTTCCGGCCGCCGCGTCGGAGTCGGTGACGTCGACGCCGTTGGTGTTGGCGATGCCGGAGCCGATGGCGAAGGCGTTGGGTTGGCCGGAGACCCCGATCGGGTGGGCGGATGTGTTGGCGTTGGCGACCGATCCGCAGGGGTGGGCGTCGAAGGGGCATCCGGAGTGGGGGAAGTTCACCCTGGGGAAGACGAACCCGACGGTGTCGACGTCGGGGTTGGCCGCGACGATCGGCACGCTGGTGGCGGCGACGGGGACGTCGTCGGATCTGACTCAGGCGGCGTTGCAGAAGCCTGAGGTGCAGCAGTATTTGAAGGATGTTGAGTCCTCGGTCGTGCATTACGGGGACACCACGTTGACGTATTTGGCGAATCTGCAGCGGGCCGACGATGCCGGTGCCGCCCTGGGCTATCTCTCCGCCGCGGCGGTCGAGGAAAAGAGCGTGCTCGACTACAACGCCGGCAATCCCAGTGGTGACCCGAAGACGCTGGGTGATCATGCGGCGCCGAAGGTGCCGTTGGTGGCGGTGTATCCGAAGGAGGGCACGCTGTACAGCGACAGCCCGTACGTCATTCTCGATGCGCCGTGGGCGTCGGCGGAGAAGAAGGCCGGTGCGCAGGACTTCCTGGAGTACCTGCAGCTGCCCGAGCAGCAGAAGGTGTTCACCGACAGCTTCTTCCGGACCGCCGATCACGCACCGGGTGATCCGATCACGTCCAGTCCGTATCTGATCGCCGATGGGGTGACGATCGCGTTGAACCCGCCGAGCCCGGATGTGCTGCGTGACGTTCGGTCGTTGTGGGCGGAGGTCCGCAAGAGCGCCCGGGTGTTGGTGTTGATGGACGTGTCCGGGTCGATGGCCAGTGATTCCGGGTCGGGCGGGAAGTCCAAGCTCGACCTGGCCAAGTCGGCCGCGACCACCGCCCTCGACCAATTGGTCGACACCGACCAGGTCGGGTTCTCGGTGTTCACCACCGATCTGCCGACGCCCGAACACCATCACCGCCGATCTGGTCGACGTCGGGCCGCTCAGTACGACCAGACAGCCGATCACCGACGCGATCGCCCAACTCACCCCGCTGAACGGGACACCGCTGTACGCGGCGACCAAGGTGGCCGCGGACCAGATGAACGCGACCAGGGATCCGGCGTCGATCAACGCCGTGGTCGTGCTGACCGACGGCCGAAACGAATTCACCGACAACGACCTGGACGGCCTGCTCCGGCAGTTGGAAGCGCAGCGCGCAGGAGAACGGGGTGCGGATCTTCACGCATCGCCTACGGGCCGGACGCCGACCTGGAGACCCTGCAGCAGATTTCCGAGGCATCGACGGGCGGCCGCCTACGATGCCCGTAACCCGGCGTCGATCGACAAGGTCTTCGCCAACGTCCTGTCCAACTTCTGACCCAGGCGAAAGGACACCGCAGATGGCAGGTTCCTTCCTCGCTCGTGCCGGCTCGGGCGCTGCGGGATCCGTGGAGCCTGGTCGTTGCCGGGATCGGGGTTGGGTCGGCCTGGGCGATCGGTCTGCCGGTCGGTGCCGTCGGGCTGGTCGGTGCCGGCATGCTCGGTGTCGCCGCCGTCGTCGGTGGTGCGGTACGGGGTGATGGATCCGGTGGCCGAGAGCCCGAGCCTGCCGCCACTGCGCCCGGGCACCGTGCAGGCCAACCTGGTTGCCACCCTGCAGGGCTACCGCGCCGATCTTGATCAGCTGCAGCAGACCCAGATGGCGCCCGCGGTCGGCGTGTCGGCGCTGCAGGCCGTCGAGGCCGCGCGCAGCGCCGAGAGCGTCGCGAACCGGGTAGCCCGCGCCGTCGACGCCGTCGACGATGCGGTCTATCGGGCCGAGGGCGTGGCCCGGCAGATGCCGCAGTCCGGCGAGGTGCGGGCCTCCGTGCAACGAATGGTGGACCGTCGCCACGCGCTGCTCACCAAGCTGAACGCCGCCGTCGACGAGGTCGGCGAGGTGTACGCGAAGCTGCTGGAACTGTCCACCACGGCGAATCTGGTCGGTGTCGAGACCGACGGGGTCAGCGAGGCGGCCCAGGTCAACGACTCGCTGGACGCCATCCGTGGCGTCTTCGCCGAACTGGAGGCCGACGCCTCCACCACCCGCGCCCTGCTCTGACCGCCCTGTCCGCGCGCCGAAGCCCGCACCCGACCTCGCCCAGGGCCCGCACGCCGTGGCCGCGCGGAAGCGGATCCCGGGCGGCCTGCGGATTGCTGTCGGTGTCGCTGGGTAGGGTGAACGCTCAGCCGCCCACTACATCCCGGGAGACTCGTGCGCTCGTCCGTCCGGCTCGGCCGCTTCGTCGGCGAACCGCGCTCGGCCGCACCGGCCCGGATCGCGGCGGTCAACAGACGACGGCCGACGTCCTCGGGGTCGGCCCGATGAGCGGGCCGAACGGCGTTTTCGTGCTCGCGCCGGCGTTCCTGGCCGCGTACTTCCTGGTCGCGCTGGTCGCGCCGGCGATCTGCAAGGCGCTGAACCGCAACGGTCTGATCGCCCTGGCCCTGCTGCCGGGTGCCGACCACCGTCTGGGCGCTGGCCCAGCTCCCGGCGGTCCTCGACGGCGGGTCGAGATCGACCAGCCTGCAATGGGTTCCGTCGCTGTCGTTGTCCATCGACCTGCGCCTCGACGCCCTGTCGATGATCATGACGCTGGTCGTCGCCGGGGTCGGCACCCTGGTGCTGCTCTATTCCGGGCGGTACTTCCCGGACGGGGACGAGGGGCTCGGCCGGTACAGCGGCGCGCTGATCGCCTTCGCCGGCGCCATGCTCGGGCCTGGTCTGGGCGGACAACCTGATCCTGCTGGTGATCTTCTGGGAGCTCACCGGGATCCTGTCGTACCTGCTGATCGCGCACCGCACCGGCAAGCGGTCGTCCCGGATGGCCGCCTCGCAGGCGCTGATGGTGACCACCGCCGGCGGCCTGGTGCTGCTGATCGGGGTGGTGATGCTCGGCGTCACGGCCGGCACCTTCACCATCTCGCAGATCATCGCGAACCCGCCGTCCGGTCCGTTGATCACCACCGCGGTCGTGCTGATGATCGTCGGCGGGATCAGCAAGTCCGCGATCATCCCGTTCCAGTTCTGGCTGCCCGGCGCGATGGCCGCGCCCACCCCGGCCAGTGCGTTCCTGCACGCCGCGACCATGGTCAAGGCCGGCATCTACCTGTTCGCCCGGCTCGCCCCGGCGTTCGCGGTGCTGCCGCTGTGGCAACCGCTGCTGATGACGCTCGGCGGCGCCACCATGCTGTACGGCGGGGTCGTCGCGCTCCGCCAGCGCGACCTCAAGCTGCTGCTGGCCTACGGCACGGTCTCCCAGCTCGGGCTGATGACGCTGCTGATCGGCTGCGGCAACCCGGACGCGCTGCTCGGCGGGATGGCCATGCTGATCGCCCACGCGACCTTCAAGGCGCCGCTGTTCTTCGCCGTCGGGATCATCGACACTTCCACCGGGACAAGGGATTTCACCAAGCTGTCCGGGCTCGGCAAGAGCATGCCGATGGTCGCGGTGATGGCCACCCTGGCCGCGATCAGCATGGCCGGCATCCCGCCGATGATCGGCTTCGCCGCCAAGGAGGCCGGCTACGCGGGGCTGCTCGACGGCGGCACCGCGGGCGTCATCGGCACCGTCGGTGATGGCGATCGGGTCGGCGTTGACGGTGGCCTACAGCGCCCGGTTCCTCTGGGGGGCGTTCTCCACCAAGCCGGGTGTCGCGACCACGAAACCGACGCCGCGTCGGTCTGGATGACCGGGCCGACGATGTTGCTGGTCGTCCTCGGCCTGGTGCTCGGCATCGTTCCCGCGCTGCTGGAGCCGCTGCTGCAGTCCTACGCGCAGACCGCCGGCCCGACGCCACGAGGGCGCGATGGCGCTGTGGCACGGGCTGGAACTGCCGCTGGCGCTGTCGGCGGCCGGCTGGGTGGTCGGCGCCGCGCTCTTCTACGCACAACGTGCCAGGGAGCGCCGCACCGAGATCGCCCGGCCGGGCGGCGAACCGGGAGCGGTCTACCGGGCGACGGCCAGGGGCGTCGACGAGATCGCCGACGGCGTCACCTCGGCCACCCAGCGGGGTTCGCTGCCGGTCTCCCTCGGCGCCATCCTGCTGGTCCTGGTCGCGTTCCCCGGGCTGATGCTGATCAGGGCGGACACCGGTCCGAAGGACGTCACCCTGCTCGGCGAACCGGCGCAACTGGTGTTGTCGCTGGTCATCCTGGGTATCGCGGCGGCGACCGTGCGGGTCAAGCGCGGCCTGACCGCGGTGCTGATGGTCGGCGGCGTCGGCTACGCGATCGCCGTGCTGTTCATCCTGCGCGGCGCACCCGATCTCGCGCTGACCCAGATCCTGGTGGAGACCGTCACCCTGATCGCCGCGCTGCTGGTGCTCACCCGGCTGCCGGACGACGCGCTGTACACGACGCACAAGGGCAACGGCTTCCGGGCGGCCATCGCGATCGCCGTCCGGCGCCCTGATGACGGCGCTCGCGCTGATCATTCCCGGCACCCGGACGGCCACCCCGGTCTCGGCGGACCTGGCCGGGCCGGCCGTCGAGTTCGGCGGCGGCAAGAACATCGTCAACGTCATCCTGGTGGACGTCCGGGCCTGGGACACCTACGGCGAGATCACCGTGCTGATCGCCGCCGCCACCGGCGTCGCGTCGCTGATCTTCCTGGTCCGGCGCACCGGCCGCGCCCCGCGGCAACCGACGGTGGTGCACGAACCCGGTCCGTCCGCGGCAGCCGTCGCCGTGGCTGGCCACCAACTGGGTGCCGCGCCGGTCGCTGCTGCTCGAGGTCGTCACCCGGATGATCTTCCACATCATCGTGGTGTTCTCGGTGTACGTGCTGTTCGTCGGGCATGACGAGCCGGGCGGCGGTTTCGCGGCCGGGTTGATCGTCGGGCTGGCGCTGGCCCTGCGGTACATCGCCGGCGGTGCCTACGAGCTCGGCGAGGCCGCCCCGGTCGACCCGGGCATCCTGATGGGCGTCGGCCTGTTCATCTCGTCGGCCACCGCGGTGTACGGCGTCGTCGCCGGCGGGGCCGCCCTGCAATCGACGATCCTGAAGGCCACCGTGCCGCTGCTCGGTGACCTGAAGTTCGTCACCTCGTCGATCTTCGACATCGGCGTCTACCTGATCGTCATCGGCCTGGTGCTCGACGTGCTGCGGTCGATGGGCGCCGAACTGGACCGGCAGGGCGTGCTCGACCGGTTCGATCTGGACGCCCCGGGCAATCGGGCCGCACGACGTGATCGGCAGGTGAGCAAGTGACCACCGATCTGGTGCTCGCGCTCACCATCGGCGGACTGTTCGCCTGCGGCGTCTACCTGATGCTGTCGCGGAACCTGATCCGGGTCATTCTCGGGTTCCTGCTGGCCGGGCACGGGGTCAACCTGATGCTGCTGTCCGTCGGCGGCGGTTTCGTGCCGCCGATCGTCGGGGAGCCGGCGAACGGCCAGGAAGTCGCGGACCCGATTCCGCAGGCGCTGATCCTGACCTCGATCGTGATCACCCTGGCGGTCGCCACGTTCCTGTTCGCGATGGCCTACCGCAACTACATCCTGACCAGGGACCCGGAACTGGACGACGAACTCGAACCCGACGAAGTCGCCGACGCGGAACTGGGGGCGGGTGAGGAATGACCTGGCTCCTGCCCATGGCGATCATCCTGCCGATCACCGGCGCCGCGCTGACCCTCGTCGCGAGCCGCCGGCCCAGGGTGCAACGGGCCATCTCGGTGACCGCGATCTCGCTGCAACTGGTCGTCGAACTGGTGATGCTGTTCCAGGTTGCCGACAACGGCACGATGGTCATGCACATCGGCGGCTGGACGGCGCCGCTGGGCGTCACGCTGGTCGCCGACGACCTGGCCGCGTTGATGCTGGTCGTCTCGACGATCGTGTCGCTGGCCGTGCTCATCTACGGCATCTCGCAGGGCGTCGCCGACCGCGAGGTCGGGCCCGAGGTGCCGATCTCGATCTTCCACCCGACCTTCCTGATCCTGGTCACGGGCGTGTCGAACGCCTTCATCGCCGGCGACCTGTTCAACCTGTTCGTCAGCTTCGAGATCCTGCTGACGGCCAGCTACGTGCTGCTCACCTCCGGGGGCACCCGCGAGCGACTCCGGGCCGGGGCGCCGTACATCGTGGTCTCGCTGCTGTCCTCGCTGATCTTCCTGGTGGCCATCGCGATGATCTACGCGGCGACCGGGACGGTGAACATGGCCGACCTGTCCGGCAAGCTGGCCGCGCTGCCGGACGGGATCGTCGCCGTCCTGCAGGCGCTGCTGCTGGTGGCGTTCGGGGTGAAGGCCGCCGTGTTCCCGATGTCGCTGTGGCTGCCCGATTCGTATCCGAGTGCGCCGGCCCCGGTCACCGCGGTGTTCGCCGGTCTGCTCACCAAGGTCGGGATCTACGCGATCATCCGGGTGCAGACACTGCTGTTCCCGACCGGGTCCTACGGCACCCTGCTGATGATCGCCGCCCTGCTGACCATGGTGATCGGGATCCTGGGCGCGATCTCCCAATCCGGCATCAAACGAATGCTGTCGTTCACCCTGATCTCGCACATCGGCTACATGCTGTTCGGCGTCGCCCTCGCGTCGGAGACCGGCCTCAGCGCGGCGATCTACTATGTCGCCCACCACATTCTGGTGCAGACCGCGTTGTTCCTGGCGGTCGGCCTGATCGAGCGGGTGGCCGGGACGACGGTGCTGGCCCGGCTCGGCGGGCTGTCCGCGGCGGCGCCGATTCTGGCGATCCTGTTCTTCATCCCGGCGATGAACCTGGCCGGTGTGCCACCGTTCTCCGGATTCCTCGGCAAGGTCGGCCTCTTCGAGGCCGGCGTCGAGGACGGCCGGGTGCTGGCGCTGATCCTGGTGGCCGGCGGGGCGCTGACCAGCCTGCTGACGCTGTACGCGATCATCCGGGTCTGGGGCCGCGCATTCTGGCGACCTGTCCCCGAGATGAGCGGATTGACCGTCGAATCCGATGCGCTGCAAACCGAATCCGGCCGGTCGCTGGCTGTTCGCCGCCGCGTCCAGCGCGAGACGCAACGCCGGCGGACCTCGGAAAGCGCGTCTCAACTGCCGATCGGCATGGTCGGCGCGACGACCGCGGTGATCGCGGTCAGCCTGCTGCTCACCGTCGCGGCCGGTCCGATCTACAACCTCACCGACCGGGCGGCGGCCAGTCTGAGCGACCGCAGCAACTACGTCGACGCGGTCCTCGGCTCCGGGGTGCCGCTGCCGCCCGGGGCGACGGGCTCGACGGGCTCGTCAGGATCGACGGGATCCGGCGGATGAGCGTGGGGCAACGAGCGAATCAGCCGAGCGGAGGGCAGGCATGAGTCCGAGCCGGCTCCGCGCGCGGGCGGTCCAGGTCCGCGGCGGCAAGATTCCGGGCAGCGGCGGCTGGACCCCGTACCTGCTGACTCTGTTCCTGCTGGTGCTGGTCTGGATGGCGCTGTGGGGTTCAGCATCGTTGATCGTCATCCTGATCGGGGTGGTGGTCAGCGCGCTGATCCTGCTGCTGTTCCCGTTGCCCACCATGATGTTCCGTTTCGGTGTCCATCCCTGGCGGACTTTGGTGCTGGTGGTCCGATTCCTCTACGACGTGGTGATCGCGAGCGTGCAGGTCGGCTGGCTGGCCATTCGGCCGCGGCTGCCGCAATCGCAGATCACCACGGTGCAGCTGGCGTCGGATTCGGACCTGCTCGAAGCGCTGACCGCGCTGGCGGTGTCGCTGGTGCCCGGCAGCCTGATCGTCGACGCCGATGCCGACAACCGGGTGCTGACGATTCACGTGCTGGACGCAGAGCACCAGTCGATGGAGCAGTTCGCCGCGCAGGTGCTCGCCCAGGAACGCCGGATCCGGCTGGCGCTCGGCGACGGCACCGATCCGGCCCCGGTCAACCGAACGAAGCCGGGCGGTCGCCGATGATATGGACGGTGTTGATCGCCGGAACGCTGTTCGGTCTCGGCGCGTTGTTCGCCGCGATCCGGCTGGTCCGCGGGCCGACCCAGATCGACCGCGCGGTTGCGTTGGACGTCATGCTCGCCATCGTGGTCGGCGTGATCGTGCTGACCGCTGCGGTCTCCGACAGCTCGATCACGCTGGTCATCGCGGTCGTCGTTTCCCTGCTCGGCTTCATCGGATCGGCCAGCCTGGCGAAGCTGCTGCCGCGGGATCGCCAATGACGCCCCGCCCATCACCGGTGATCGCGTCATGACGACCATCGACATCGTCGCGTCGGTATTTCTCGTCCTCGGGTCCCTGATGTCGCTGCTGGCCGGCATTGCGGTCCTGCGGTTCCCGGACACCATGAGCCGGATCCACGCGGCCACCAAGCCGCAGGTGCTGGGCATCATCCTGTTGATGGTGGGCGTCGGTCTCCGGCTCGGTTCGCCAGGCGTCATCGGGATGCTGGTGCTGATCGTGATCCTGCAGTTCGTGACGGCACCGGTGTCGGCGCACCTCACGGTGCGGGTCGCTTACCGCAACGCCACGGGCGAAGAAGAACGGGCCGGCGAACGGTCGACCCAGTCGGCCGCCGACGACGGTCCGGAACAGATGATTCAGGCGATGGTCAAGGAGAACACCGCAGCCACGATCGGACAGAGACGGCCTCGGAAAATCCGGTTCCGCCGCCGACGACGAGCGGTAGCGTCTGGCGGATGTCTGAGATCAACGATCTGTCCAACCGCTACGTCGCCGATTTCGCCCGGCTCAGCCCGATGATGGCGACCTTTCTCGGGATGCCGGGCGGGCAGGACTCATTCGACGATCTCTCGCCGTCCGGGTTGGCCGAATTGCACCAGCTGCGGACCGGCACAGCGGCCGCGGTTCGCGCCGCGGAGTCAACCGGACCGGATGACGAGATCGCCCGTGACGTGATCATCGAGCGCCTCGATGTGCAATCCGATCTCTACGAATCGGGTTGGGCGCACGCCGATCTGAACGTCATCGACTCGCCGCTGCAATACGTCCGGATGGTCTTCGACCTGATGCCGAACGAATCCGACGAGGACGTGGCGGTACTCGCGCGCCGGATGTCCGCAGTGCCGGCCGCACTGGCCGGCTACCGATCGAGCCTGCTGTACGCGGCCGGCACCGGGAAGGTCGCGGCTCGGCGGCAGATCGACAAGTGCGCGGAGCAGTGCGACACCTACGCCGGTCTGTCCTCGAGCAGCGGATTCTTTTCCGGACTCGCCGACACGGTGAATCCTGACGGGTCGCGCGGCCAGGCACTGACCGCTGACCTGGCGACCGGCGCCCGCCTGGCGGAGGCCGCCTACGGCGAGCTCGGTCGATTCCTGCGGGAGGAACTCGGTCCGCAGGCCCCCGCGAAGGATGCGGTCGGGCGCCGGCGCTACGAGTTGGGCTCGCGCAATTTCCTCGGCGCCACGGTCGATCTCGAGGAGACCTACGCCTGGGGGTGGGCCGAGTTCAGCGGGATCGAGGCCGAACTGTTCGAGGTGGCCGAGCGGATCGCGCCCGGCGCGGGGCCGGTCGGCGCGGCATCCGTGCTGGACGCCGATCCGGCCCACCAGGTGGTCGGGCTTGATGCCTTGCGTTCCTGGATTCAGCAGATGATCGATCGGGCGATCTCCGAGCTCGGTGGTACCCACTTCGAGATCCCCGATCCGGTCAGGACTGTCGAATGTCTGATCGCTCCGCCCGGCGGTGGGGTCGGCGCCTACTACAGCGGGCCGAGTTCCGATTTCAGCCGGCCAGGGCAGGTGTGGTGGGCCGTCGAACAGGGCCGGGAGGTGTTCTCCACCTGGCGGGAGACCAGCACGATCTACCACGAGGGTGTTCCGGGTCATCATCTGCAGATCGGCACTGCCGTCTATCGCAAGGACATCCTCAACGACTTCCAGCGCCTATTGACCGACATTTCCGGGCATTGCGAGGGGTGGGCGCTGTATGCCGAGCAGCTCGTTCGGGAGCTCGGTTACATCGCGAACGATGGCCAGTTGCTCGGTCTGCTGGATTCCCAGCTGTTCCGGGCCGCGCGGGTGATCGTCGACATCGGGATGCACCTGGAGCTCGAGATCCCGGAAGGCACCGGTTTTCATCCCGGTGAGCGGTGGACGCCGGAACTGGGGCTCGAGTTTCTCCTGACGCGAACCATCTCCGACCCGGCCCACTGTCGGGACGAGATCGACCGTTACCTCGGCTGGCCCGGTCAGGCGCCGTCCTACAAGATCGGTGAGCGGGTCTGGATCGCGGGCCGCGACGCCGCCCGCCGGCGGCACGGCGCCGACTTCGATTTCAAGGCGTTCCACACCGCTGCGCTGAACATGGGTGGCATGGGGCTCGACCCGTTGGCCGGGCGCCTTGCGACGCTCTGAACTGGCTGTTGATCAGCTCCCGGCTGCGTCATCCGCCGCTCGGGCGTCCCGAACCGGTCGACGAAAGCGTTGCGAGGCAGGCGGTCTCAGCCCTTGACCGGAAGCGCGGGCGGGAACGGCAACTCCCGGCCGAGCACTCCAAAAGGCCGCGGATCGCCGGTGAACCGGTAGTTGCGCAGCACGTCGGTGAACCCGAGTCTGCGGTACAACCGCCAGGCCCGGTTCTCGCCTTCCGGGGTGGACAGCAGCATGTGCCGTTCCGGTCGGTTGTTGGCCAACCCACGCAGCATGGCCTCGCCGAGTCCATGACCTTGCCAGTCCGGGTGCACGTGCAACTCCGTCAGTTCGAAGAAGTCCGCAAGCTGCTCCTCACCCGAGGTGAGAACGCCGCGCCGGACCTCGGAGTACCACCACTGACCAGGTGCGCCGTGATAGCCGTATGCCAGTCCGACGATGCGGTCGGCGGCCCCGGTGGCGATGACGCAGGAGAAGCCCGCCCGTCGACTGTGCTCATCCCACAGCACCGATCGCGCGCCGGCCAGATCCGCCGGGTAGCGCATCGCGGTGATGTAAACGTCGATCAGCTCCGGGGTCCGACGACGAAACGTCGCCGCATCGATCCGGGCGAGAACCACCGATTGCCGGACGTTTTCGTCGGGCAGCAGTTGCATGCGCTCATCAGATCATGCCGAACCCCCGGTGCGGGGTAGTTCTGGACGGGAGATAGGTCTCGTTGTCGGTGTCACGGTCTAGACAAAGGGTGTTCGACACGACATGTCCACATCCCTGGCATCGACCTTCGAACACGCGTACTATAGAACATAGGTTCGAACATTCGGGAGGGTCAGCGATGGCGGTCGAGACAGTCGTTCGGAGTCCGCGGGTAGTGGGCGCAACGGCGAACGCAGCAGCGACAGCAACAGCGATGTCGACAGCGGGGTCGGTCTCGGTCGGTGCGGTTGCGGATGCAGCGCAAGAGTCCCCGGTCAAGGGCAGCAGAGTCAGACGCCGGCCAACCCCGGTCTGTTCGACGCGGTACTGCTGAGCCGACCGAACGTCCCTGTATCGAGCCAGGAACGGGTCCGCCCCCGCCCGCAGCGGCGAGCGGTGGTCAACAGTCATCCGGCATCCCGGCGGGGGTCACGGCAGCGACAAGGAGAACGACCGATGCAGAGTCAGGAAATCGGGCAGGGGCAACGACATTTGGATCTCCTGCCGACGCCGCCGCTCCCGCAGGCGGCCCGCGACCTGCTGGCGGATGCCTCGCGTGGGCTGGGTCGAGCGATTAGGTCGAGCGACGCGGCGGATCGATACGCTGCGGCCCATCTGGCGGCGTTGCGGGCAGCCGCAGCGGTGCTCGCCGCACGGGCGAGGCCGGTACGAGGTCGTCGCGGCAGCGTCTGGGAGCTGATTTCCCGCGTCGCGCCCGAGTTCTCTGAATGGGCGGCGTTTTTCGCGGCCGGCTCCGCCAAGCGACAGGCCGCCGAGGCAGGCCTTCATCGATTGGTCACGCCGCGGGAGGCCGACGACATGGTTCGGCAGGTTGCGGCATTTCTCGAGCTGGTGGAGGACGCGCTGGCTGCCGGGTCCGGGCAGGTGGCGATGGAGGGTTAGTCCAAGCAAACGAAGGAGGTGCCGCCATTGGCTCAGCGGACAGCGCTGAGAAACCCGGCGGCGGAGCGGGTTTTGTTCAGTGCCGTCCTAACGACGAACCTTCTGGCGTCCTGACCGCATCAACCGCTCCAGCAGGGCGTCGAAGCTCTGCGCGACCTCGCGAGCACCCGCGGTCGGCCACTGGTGGATCGGAATCCCCGCACCCTGCGCCTGTTGCACCGCGGACCGGTCCGGCAGGACAGGGGAGAGCACCAACGGACCGAACAGGTCCCGGAGCTCGGCCAGCCGGTATTCGTGCTCGGTCACCCGAGGCCGGAAGCGATTGATCACGACGCCGAGCGGCTGCAGGGCCGGCCGGTGCGCCAGTCGCTCGGTTTGCACCGCTTCCAAGGCACGCTGTACACCGGTCACCGCGAAAAGTGACGGTTCGGTGACCAGCACCGCGCGATCGGCGGCCGTCAGGGCGCTGCGGGTCAGCTGACCGAGCGACGGCGGGCAATCGATCAGCACCAATTCGGGTGCCGGGCTGACCTTTGCCAGGGCGCCCGCCAATCGGAACAGGCTCTTGGATCCGGGATCCGGATGGTTGTGGTTCTCGGTGCGCTCGCTGCCCGGCAGGATCCGCAGATTGTCGCCCCACGCCGAGACGCGGATGACCTTGTCGATGACCTTGCGGGAGGGATCGTCCAACACCTCGGCCACCGACCATCGCCGGCCCCCGGCGTGTCCGTTCGACGCGCCCTCCAGGTCCGGATCGACGGTGGTCGTGGCGTTCATTTGGGGGTCGAGGTCCACCAGCAGGGTGTCTATTCCGCGGTGCACTGCCGCTGATGCAAGACCCAGCGTGACCGTGGTCTTTCCGACGCCGCCCTTGAGGCTCAACACACTGGCAACCAACACCGGCCAACCGTACAGGCCGGGGGTGGTCATTCCGGGGATGGTCGGTGCGCGCCGATACGCTTCTGGTGAGTCGGCGTCAGGTCGGCGAACAGTCGGCTGTCCGGCAGCCGGTGACTGGGTGATTCGGCCTCCAATGCGGCCACCCTGGAGCCGCCGTATCGGACCGGCTGGGTCGCGATGGCGCCGATCGCGTGGGCATATCAGCAGGAGGAGTCCGATGATCGAACAGCGCCGCCCGGTCGGTGGCGACCAGGTTGACCTCGCGCTGATCGCGCTGGCCGGTGCCGATGCCGAGCCGCGAGTAGTTGACGTCGGCGGTGGCAGCGGCACCCGGGCGGTCCCGCTGGCGATCCATGGCTGCGCGGTCACCGTCATCGACTCGTCGGCGGATGCCCTTGCCATCCTGCACCGCAGGTCTCAGGACGCCGGGGTGGCCGACCGGGTCACCGGCGTGCAGGCCGATGCTGAACTCCTGGCGACCGTGGTGCCGGCCGGCCGGGCCGATCTGGTGCTGTGCCATCACCTGCTGGAAGAGATCGACGATCCCGGTACGGTGGCGGCTGCGCTCGCCCAGGCGGTTCGCCCGGGTGGGCACGTTTCGGTCCTGGTGGCCGGCCGGCTCGGCGCCGTTGTGGGCCAGACGCTCGCCGGACGGTTCGCGGAAGCGCGCGCCATGTTGACCGATCCGGACGGGAGATTCGCGCCCAACGACCCGCTGCGCAGGCGATATGACGCGGCCGGCGTGGTGTCGATGCTGTCCGACGTTGGCCTGATCGTCGATTCAGTCACCGGCGTCGGCGTGCTGTCGGGCCTGGTCTCCGGTGCCGCCAGGCAGGCGATCCCGGGCGGCGAGACCGAATTGGCCAGGCTGGAGTCCGATGCCGCCGGGCATGGCGCCTTGCTGCAGATCGCGGCCGACCTGCATGTGGTGGCCCACCGGCCGGCCGGGGAGCAATGACGCACCGAACCGATCGACACCGGTACGTCACCCGGGATCCGGACTCCATCGACGACAGCGCGTGCACGATCCTGCATGTCGACATGGACGCGTTCTTCGCAATGGTCGAGGTTCGCCGCCGTCCCGAGCTTCGCGGCCGGCCGATGATGGTTGCCGGCACCGGCGGCCGCGGGGTGGTGCTGTCTGCCACCTACGAGGCCCGTGAGCACGGCATCCGGTCCGCCATGCCGACCTCGAAGGCCATGGCGTTGTGCCGGGGCATCGTGGTGATCCAGCCGGACATGGGCGCGTACGCAGAGGCGTCCGGGGCGGTGATGGCCGTGTTCGCCGACGTCACACCGTTGGTGGAGCAACTGTCGGTGGACGAGGCGTTTCTGGACGTTTCCGGTGCCCGACGCCAGTTCGGCCGGCCCGTCGAGATTGCGCAGAAGTTGCGGACCCGCATTCACGACGAACTCGGCTTGACGGCGACGGTCGGCGCCGCGTCCACGAAATTCGTCGCCAAACTGGCGTCCGGGCTGGCAAAGCCCGACGGGCTGCTGATCGTGCCGCCCGGTGACGTCCTCGCCCTGCTGCACCCGCTGCCGGTCCGCGCGCTGTGGGGAGTGGGCCCGCGGACCGCGGAGAAGCTGGAATCCCTCGGCATCGGCACGGTGGGTGAGATTGCCGCCATGGACCGGGCGCACCTGATCAGCGCGCTGGGGTCGGCCAGCGGCAGCCGACTGCACGACCTGGCCTGGGGCCGCGACGACCGGAGCGTGCAGACGGAGGTCGCGGACTCGTCGATCGGCGCCGAGACAACCTTCGCGGTGGACTCCGCCGACGCGGCGTACCTCACCCGCCAGCTCCTGGCGCTGACCGAACGGACCTCGCACCGGGCCCGCCGGGCGGGCGTCCGTGGCCGCACCGTCAGCATCAAGGTGCGATTCGAGGACTTCTCCACCCTGACCCGCTCGGCCACCCTGCCGACGCCGACCGACATGTCCAGGACGGTTTACGCAACGGCTCGCGATCTGTTGACCAAGGTGCGGGCGTCGGGGGCCGGCGCACAACGGATACGGCTGCTCGGCGTTCGGCTGGAGGGTCTGGTACCCGCCGACGAGGTCACCGAACAGCTCGAACTCGGCTCATCGGATTCGGGGCCGGGTTGGCGTGAGGCTCAGGGTGCGATCGATCGGGCCCTGGCAAAGTTCGGCATGGCCGCGGTGCGCCCGGCCGCATTGCTCGACCGGCCCGACAGCCAGTGACGCCTGGCAGCCCGTGACGCCCGGCAGCCCGTGACGCCCGGCCGCCAGTGACGCCCGGCAGCCAGTGACGCCCGTCAGGCAGCAACGCCCGAGAGGCAGCAACGCCCGACGGCCCGTGAAAGAGGCCGACAGCCCGTAGAACAGGCCGAAAGGCCTTGAAACAGGCCCTTGGGAATGGTCTGGCGTGTCTGACCACATCTGCCAGACACAACCCACTTTGGATGAAAGTGTGACAGATTCCGCTGAGCGCTAGTGGTCCGCGCGGACACCTCGTATCCTGGTTCTAGGTCGCCGGTTGGCGGCCGTAAGATGTGACCACCAATGCTGATGGTCAGGTGCCGGGAGGAGGGGACCCAATGCCGCTCTCCGAGCACGAACAGCGGATGCTCGACGAGATCGAACGCGCGCTCTATGAGGACGACCCTAAGTTTGCGACAAGCGTCAACGTCAGCCGCATTCGGCGGCGTCGGCCCATCGTTGCTGGATGTTTGTTCCTTGCCGGTCTCGTCGCTCTCGTCGTCGGGGTCATCGCGACGCAGAGCTTCCTTGCTGTTGGTGTCGTGGTCAGTGTGATCGGTTTCCTGACGATGGTCGGGGCAGTCGGGCTTTTCGTCTTCGGTCAGCCCAGCGCCAGGGCCGCCAAGGGTGTCGAGAAGAACGCGGCCAAGGGCAATCCATCCCTGGGGAATCGGATGGAAGAGCGCTTCCGCAGGCGCTTCGACGAGCCCAACCAGTAGAAGTCAGTGACGGCGGCGACACCCGACAGGTTCGGGTGTCGGCGCCTTTTTTCGACCGCCGAGGCCGGACCTTTCGGACAGACGGACAGAAGTCCGTCCGTGCCGGACGCAGGGTCTGGTCGAGCACGCCGCGCCATCAAGTGGACGTTGCAGCGGGTCCCGTCAGTAGAGCGTCCGAGTTGGTAGCTCGGCCTTGATCAGGTGAGCGGTAAAGGGTGGGATCAGCGCACCTGCGCCGCCGGCGGTGAAGGTGCGATCAGCGCACCAGTGCCGCTGGCGCCCGTGTGAGCCGACGCCCCAGTCCCGCGACCATCCGGTCTCGTCGCGGTCAGTCCCGCCACCATGACGGCCGCACGGACCGGGGGACCAGCCGATCCACCGCCGAGAGCGGAAGGTGGTGTTGTAGTTCGATGGCCATCGTCCGCGGCGCGGCGCCGAGCCGTTCCGTCGACGCGGGTCGGTCGAGGATCCCGGTCGAAACACCGCCGTTCGAGCCGGGCGAGAGACCATCGAGTTCGCCGCCTGGTGACCCGCTCAACCGCGAGCCATTCAACGTGGAGCCATTCAACGGCGCCCCACCAGACGGCACAGCACCCGATGGCACAGCACCCGACGGCACAGCACCCGACGGCGCGCCGCCGCCGGCGTACCAGCCGCGTTCAACGGCGGTAACCAATTCGCGCAGCTCAAGGCGTCCGCGTTCGGACAGGTGCGTCGCTTTGGCAAGTCGGTTCGCCGTGCTGCGGGCGGACTCGGCCGGATTCAGGCCGATGCCGTGATCGACCGCCAGGTCCTCGACCTCCCGCCACGCCGCCGCGGCGGCGCCGGACCCACCAGCGTCGGCCTCCGCGAGTCGGCGGTCCCGGCGCCGCCTGCGCGCCACGGTCGGTCCAGCCGCAGCCGCGGCGATCAGCGCGAGAACAGCTAAAGTGACCCACCAACCGGGTGCAACCCCGAGGGTGCCGTTGTTCGAGCCGGCCCCACCCGCGTCCTGCGAGGTCAGCGCGGTCGGCTCGCCGCCTCTGCCGGTTGGTTCGTCCACGGCGAGCCCGCCGGTCGGCACGTCATCACTGGGCAGCGGCGCCGAGCTTGTCGCCCCGCCCGCATCCCCGACGAAACCCTGTTGACCGCCCTGCCCGCCGCCCAGCGGCGTCGGGTCGAACTGCACCCAGCCGCTGGAGTCGAAGAACACCTCGACCCAGGCATGGGCGTCGTTGCTGCTGATCAGGTAGCTGCCGTCGGCCTGCTTGGTGCCCTGGGTGAAACCGATCGCGACCCGTGCCGGCACCCCGACGGCCCGCAGCATGATCCCCATCGCCGACGCGTACTGCTCGCAGAACCCCTGCTTGTTGGTCAGGAAATCGACGAGCGGGTCACCGCTGGTGCCCGGTGGCACGGTCAGGGAATAGGTGAAGCCGTTGGCGGGGTCGGTGAAGTATTTGCGGAGCGCGTCCGCCTTGTCGAAGGATGTGGTGGCCCCCGCGGTGACCGTGGTCGCCAGTGCGACCACCTCGGGCGGCAGGTCGCCGGTTTCCGTCAACAACCCGCCTGACCTGGTGGTATCCGCGCGCAGCTGGTCTGCCGTCGGAGCCGCGGACGGTGCATCGATCTGATACGGGGCGGGAGTGACGGACTCGTCGCGATGGACGGCCTGCAACGCACTGTCGTAGAACCAGCCCGGACCCGCACCGTTCACCTGGGTGGTTCCGTTGTAGACGAGCAGGAAGTCGTCGTGATAGGCCAGCGCCGTCACGGTCACCGGCTGCTGGGCGGCCGTGAGGGGGGTGTCCGGCATCTGCCCCTCGGTGAGCTGGTCGATGGACCAACCCTTACCTTCGGTCCACTGCTGCAGGCCGACCTTCCGTAGATACTTCGGCTCGGTGAGACCCGTCACCCTCACCATGTCCACCGGGTCGCTGCGCTGCAGGCTCCCCTCCAACGTGGCGAACGGTGAAAGGCCGATGCCCGTACTCGGCCCGGCGGTGCTGCGCGGCAGCCGACCGGCCGTGCCGACTCCGGTCACCGAACCGGCCACCACCAGCGAGATGACGGTCGCCACCGCGGCCAGCGCGACCCCGTTGAGCACCTGGGCGAGACCGGCGCCGGCGCCCAATCGGCGGCCGGTCAGCCCACTGGCAACCAGCAGGAGTGCATAGAGCATTGCGGGCGCTGCAAATGCCTCCCATGGCAGCATCGACAGATCGATGGAGGCCGGCACGGAATACACGCAGAGCAACGGCAGCGCCACCAACGCCGGCGCCCGGCAGACCGCAATCAGAATGTCGACGATCAGCGCCGTCGTGCCGACGGACAGGCAGATCAGAAAGGTCAATTCGACGGAGGCCGGGGCCGGTGACACCGTCGTCCGGATCTGATCCCAGGCGCCGGTCAGCAGGTCACCTGCCTCGCCGATGACGGCGCCGTTCGGGATCACCCCGCCGATCCCGCCGGTGGTGAACAGCGCGGTCAGCGCCACGGACGCGCCAACGACCTGCAGCACGATGGCGGCTACGGCCGGCACCCTGGCCAGCCTGGCACCGACGCCGACCAGCCAGATGACCATCACCACTTCGACCGTCTGCCAGAACCAGGTATCGCCGCTGATCATCGGCGGGATGGCGATGGTCGCGGCAAGGATGGCCAGCGCGCCGATCAGGGTGGGCACCAGGTACACCGGCTGTTCCGCGGCCGGACCCGCGCCCCCACCACCGATGGCTCCGTTGGGCCGGCCGGCGGCGCCGGGCAGCGTCGAGGCTCGCGCCGGTACCACCGCCGGGCTCGCCCGATATCCGGTGGCGGGGGGTGACCTGGGCGGCGATGTGGTCATGACGACCGGACCGGGAGTGGGACCTGACGATCCGCGGTGCGCTGGAACGTCGCCGCGCCCGAGCAGGCCCGGTTCCAGGAAACCGCCAGGCTGTCGCCGATACCGATCGTCACAACCCGCCAACCCGCGCCCCGCAGCAGTGAAAGCGCCTGCGGATCCCCGACCGGACCGCGGGGATCCCAATCTTGGGTCTCCAGCACGAGGGCGATGCCGTTGGTTCCGCGCCGCCGGGCGGCGATCAACAGTCGGGCCGCCGGCAGGTCGAGCGCGCCCAGGATCGCGACGATCAGCCCCGATCCGGCGACCGAGGCCGCCCGCAGCGACCCGACCTGATCGGGCTCGACCACGGCGAGGGCAGCGAGCACATCGTCCTGGATGTCCCGGCCGTTGGCCAGGACGGAACCGGTGTGGGTGGTCAACTTCATCTGGTGATCAGCGGAGAGCAAGTGCACGCTGATCGACGCGGCCAGCGTCACCGCGGTCTCCAGGCTCGAGTCCGCCCCGCTCCCGCGGTGGGCCTGTTGCCGGTGATCGAGCATCACCACAGCACCGCCGTGCGACACGGGCTCCTCCAGTCGCACCATCAGCTCGTCATGTCGAGCCGAGGCGCGCCAGTGGATCGTCCGGATGTCGTCGCCGCTGCGGTAGTTCCGGATCCCCACGTCGGGGTCCCCGCCCGATGCCCCGGACATCGCCCGGTCCGCGGCCGCGGAGCGGGTTCCGGTGCTGATCGGCATCCCGGCGAGGTCAACCACCGTCGGCACGACGAGCACCTCCGTCCGTACCGGCAGGGTGCGGTTGTCCTCCCAGAGACCGAAGGGATCACCGATCCGGACGGACGGCGGGCCGAGCACGAAACGGCCCCGGCGGACCGCTTGCAGGCGGTAGTCGGTCTGCGCGATGTGGTTCGCGGCGAGCGGCGGCACCAGGCAGCGCACCCCCGGGGTCAGGTCAACCGTCGGCCGTTCGGAAATCTCCAGGGTGCCCGTTCGGCTCGACCCGGCGTTCCGGATCGACAGGACGACCTGTCCTTCGGTTCCCGGATCCAGCCGACTCGGCGAGACAAGATGCGACGCAGTCAATTTCAGCCGTCGCACGGAGCCGGCAAGCATGGCGATCAGCGGGAGGACGGCGGCGAAGATACCTATCCGCAACAGGTCCCGCTCATCGAGCACCAGTGCGCAGACGGTCGCGGCGATGCCGCCGGCCAGCAGACAACGGCCGCGGGTGGTCAGGCCGCGCGCACCTGGACGGGCATTTTTCGAGCGCAGGCGCTTGCGGCCCAGCGACGACCGGCCGCCCGTCGTGCCGGCCGGACCGTCGTGTGCCGCGCTCGTCCCACGGTCACGGCTCGGCTCAGCCACCCCGCGGCACCCGGATCCGGCTCAGCAACACCCGTACGACCTCTTCGGCGGACCGGTGCGAGGCGTGCGCCTCGACCGTCAGCAGCAGGCGGTGGGCGAGCACCGGAACCGCCAACCGCTGAATGTCGTCCGGTACGACGAACGGCCGGCCGTCCAGCGCCGCCGCTGCCTTTGCCGCCCTGGCCAGGTGCAGTACTGCCCGGGGGGACGCACCGAGCCGGACCTCCGGGACGGTGCGGGTGGCGCCGATGATCTCCACGATGTACTGCCGCAGCGGTGGTGCCAGGTGAACCGTGCTGACGGCATCGATCAGTTGGGACACCATCGCGGCGTCGGTGACCGGCCGCAGCGCCGACAGCGGGTCGGTGCGATCCCGATCGGCGAGCATCGCGATCTCGGCGTTGTGGTCCGGATAACCGATGGAGAGCCTGGCCAGGAACCGGTCGCGTTGCGCCTCGGGGAGTGGGTACGTGCCCTCCATCTCCACCGGGTTCTGCGTGGCGAGGACCAGGAACGGCCGGGCCAGCTGGTAGCTGGTTCCGTCCACCGTGACCTGCCGTTCCTCCATGCATTCCAGCAGTGCGGACTGGGTTTTGGGCGAGGCCCGGTTGATCTCGTCGGCGACCACGATGTTCGCGAAGATCGGACCGGGCCGGAACTCGAACTGGGAGGACTGCCGGTCGTAGATGCTGACGCCGGTAACGTCGCTCGGCATCAGGTCCGGAGTGAACTGCACCCGGCTGACGGTCGAGTCGACGGTTCTGGCGAGTGACTTGGCGAGCACCGTCTTCCCCGTGCCCGGCACGTCCTCGATCAGCAGGTGCCCCTCGGCCAGCACCGCGATGATCGCCAGCCGGATGACCTCTGGTTTGCCGAGAACAATGTGTGAAATCGCATCGGCGATCTGCCCACCGACCTGCTGCACCGTTGCGAGATCGGCCGGCCCGCGATCGACCGAGCCGGTGATTGTTCCAGGAGTAGCGGACCCCGAACCGTCCGCGCCTGCCTCCAGGTCGACGTGCTGAGTCACCGTTGATTCCTCCCGACGAACATGCGGCACCGCGGGCTCGCGCGTTGCACCTGTGGACAGTCTGCCAGGGGATCGGAGGGGCCCGGGTGGTTCGCGCTCGTCGGCAGTAGGTATGCAGCCCGGTCGTTGCCCACGGGTTGAGCACGTTGGGCGGCGGGCGAACCGTTCAATCCGTTATCGGCGCGGCCCACCCCACTCTCCCCACCACCCCCCACCGGGACCGAATCCAACGCCCGCATCGCCCCGGCGGCCGTTCCCGGTGACCCGTTGACCTGCGCTTACTCACCGCTGCTCGGGGGAGGTCACTGGTAGCTCGACCGGGTGCAGATCACCGGGGGATCCGGACGGTCCGTGACCGCGAAAGGTCCCCCACTGCGCCCCACCCTCTTGACGTGCGCAAATCCCGCGACACCCGCACCGGTTGGGGGACATGGTGGCCTCAGGTGGCAGAGAGTGGGTTAGAGTGGAGCAACTTGGGGAGGTTGCCCAGGAACTGCCACAGGGATGCCGGATGGAGGTGGTGGGGATGCTCAAAGGCTTCTACGGCACCTACACGCCTCGGATGGACGACAAGGGCCGGGTCACCCTGCCGGCCCGGTATCGGGAGTCGTTCGCCGCCGGCGCGATGCTCGTCCGCGGTCAGGACCACTGCCTTTACGTCTTCACCCCGGAAGGTTTCGAGGAATTCGCCGCCGCGGCGATCAATGCCTCGATCACCGACGAGCGGGCGCGTGGTTATCAGCGGTACATGCTGGCCAACACCGACGAGCAACGCCCCGACGCGCAGGGCCGGATCTCCATCACCCCCCGGATGCGCGAGTACGCGGGGCTGTCCAAGGACCTGGTGATCACCGGTATCGGCCTGCGGATGGAGATCTGGGACGCAACGGAATGGGAGGCCTACGAGGCCCGCCAGGAGGCGGCCTACGCCGCGCCGGAACGGGGGCTACTCGAAAGCTAAGCCACCGGCCAACGCCACGATGCAGCCGAAAAGTGCTGCACCGCAAGGCTCCTGCCGCCCGGCCCACACCCGCACCGGCCCTGACGCGACTTCCCCCGTGCCAGGACCGATCGGCCCTGACACGACTTCCCCCGTGCCAGGACCGTCAGCGGGTGGGGACCAGGAATCAGGATCCGCCCGGCAACCGCCGGTTCCCCGCCCGGTCATCACCGCATCCCGCCCAGATCCACCCCAGTACCCAGTCGACGTACCGCAGCGAAGAGAAAGAGGCGCCGATGGGTGGCAGCCCGGGGGACGGCCAGCAGGCCGATCACCGTGCGGACGAAGATCCGCAGACCCCGGACGGCACGGCACAGATCCAGGACGAGACCAGGCAGACGCCGGACGGTCATGTGCCTGTGCTGGTCCGCCGGGTCGACGAACTGCTTGCCCCCGCCATCGAGGCCGCAACCCGTTCCGGCGCAAGTGATGTCGTGCTCGTGGACGCCACGCTCGGGATGGCCGGGCACACCCTGGCCCTGCTCACCGCACACCCGAACCTCCGCGTCATCGGCATCGACCGCGATCCGCAGGCGCTGCGAATTGCCGAGCGCAGGTTGGCCGCCGCCGGCCTGACCGATCGGGTCGAGCTCGTGCACGCCGTCTACGACCGCATCGGCGAGGTCATCGAGCAGCGGGTCGGATCGGGCCGGGTGCAGGCCATTCTGTTCGACCTGGGGGTCTCGTCCGTTCAGTTGGACGAGTCCGACCGTGGCTTCGCCTACGCCCAGGACGCCCCGCTCGACATGCGGATGGACCCGACCACCGGAATCACCGCAGCCGACGTCGTCAACACCTACCCGGGCGCCGAACTCACCCGGATCCTGCGGGAGTACGGCGACGAGCGATTCGCCTCCCGGATCTCGAGGGTGCTGGTCGTCGAACGGGCGAGGCAGCCGTTCACCACCAGCGCCCGGCTGGTCGAACTGGTCCGGGCCGCCATTCCGGCCGCCACCCGGCGGACCGGCGGGAACCCGGCCAAGCGCACCTTCCAGGCGCTGCGGATCGAGGTCAACGACGAGCTCGGCGCTCTGAAGCGAGCTATTCCGGTTGCCCTGCAACATCTTTCACTGGCCGGACGGATCGTGGTGATGTCCTACCAGTCGCTGGAGGACCGGATCGTCAAGCGGGCGATCGCGCCGCTGACGGTGTCCACCAGCCCGCTGGACCTGCCGATCGACCTTCCCGGGCACGACCCGGAGTTCGCCTGGCTGACCAGGGGCGGCGCCGAAATACCGAACGAGAACGAGATCCAGGCAAACCCCAGGGCCGCGTCCGCGCGGCTGCGGGCGGCGCAGCGCATCAGGGAGGCAACATCGTGACCACCACCGAGCAGGCAACCGATCAGGTCGGGGCCGGCAGAACACGGTCGTCGGGCCCGGCCGCGGATCCGGCGGGGCCTCCTACGTCGACGACGGCGTCGTCCAGGCGTGCGTACGAACGTCGGCAGCGTCGTCGGCAGAAGATGACCGCAACGCGCCTGGTCGGTCCCGGCAAGCCGGTCAAGTCCGCGCTCAACCGGGCTCCGTTCGTCATCGTGCTGATCGCCCTGCTCGCCGGTGGTATTGCCGGCGTGCTCTACCTGAACACCATCACCGACGAGGCCGGCATGCGTGCCTCGACCGCCAAGAGCAAGGCCATCGACCTGCGGCTGACGATCGAATCCCTGCAACGGGACGTGGCCATGCTGGACGCGACGCCGCACATCGCGGACGAGGCGGCGGCCCTCGGCATGGTCCCGGCCGGTGACTCGGCGATGCTGATGGTGGACGGCTCGGGCGCCGGGTCGGTCGTCGGCGAGCCATCGGTCGTGCCCGGCCCGGTTGCCCCCGTTGCCCCGGTCGACCCGGCGGCGCAGGCCCTGGCGGCCCAGGCTGCGGCGGCCGCGGCGGCCCAGGCGGCAGCGGCGGCAGATCCGGCGGCGGCGGCAGCGGCAGCGGCAGCAGCAGCAGCAGCCGCGCCGGCCGCGACGCCACCGGTCGACCCGGCCGCCCAGGCGGTAGCCGATGCGGCCGCCCAGGCCGCGGCCCAGGCTGCAGCGGCCCAGGCAGCCCAGAACGCGGCGGCCGGCGCCGCCCCGCCGGCAGCACCGGTCGACCCGGCCGCCCAGGCCGCAGCCGATGCCGCCGCCCAGGCCGCGGCGGCGCAGGCGGCAGCGGATCAAGCGGCGGCCGCGGCGGCGGCCGCTGCGGCACCTCAGGCAGACCCCAACGCACCGGCGCAAGGAGCTCAGCAGTGATGGGATCCGGGAGTAACTCAGGGGCCGGCGATCCGGCTGCCCGCACCGGGAGTGCCCGCAACCGCACGGCCCGCGACCGCAGTGCGCGCGACCGTGCTGCCAGCGACCGTGCTGCCAGCGACAGGGATGCCCGCGACCCGCGCGACGGCCGCACCGGCGCAACTCGGACCGGCAGCAGCACCACCCGCAAGGGCAACCCCGGCAGTACCCCGACCGAACGACGCCGCTCCGACGGTCGCGCCGGGGTGCCGCGCTCCGCACCCGGCCCCGCCTCCCCGCAGACCGCGCGATCGCCGCGTGCCCCCCGCCCCGCCACCCCGACCGGGAATCCGCGCCCGGCGAGCACTCAACGGCCGCGTGGCGCCGCCCCGAAGAACCAGGCTTCGGTCCGCGGCCGCCGGGTCCGGCGCAACCGCGCCGCGCTCGGCAACCCGCGCAAGCGCAGCAGGATCGCCCTGATCGTGCTGCTCTTCATGCTCGCCCTGGCCGGCGGCAAGCTGGTGTTGATCCAGGCGATCGACCCATCGGGCTACGCGGCCAAGAGCGAGGCCCAGCGCACCAGGGACATCACCCTGCTGGCCCAGCGCGGCGCCATCACCGACCGGAACGGCACCGCGCTCGCCTTCACCGTCGAGGGCCGGGCGATCGCCGCCCGGCCGGCGCTGTTCACCGACGACACCCAGCGCCGGCAGGTGGCGAACATCCTGGTCACCGACGTCGGGGCGGGACTGACCGCCGACGAGGTGATGACGAAGCTGACCTCCGGCAAGACCTACGTCTACCTGGCCCGCAACCTGATGCCCGCCCAGGCGGACGCGATCATGGAGAAGATCACCGCGCTGTTCGACATCGACCACCGCGACGCCGTCGTCACCGAGCGGCAGGACATCAGGCAGTACCCGGACGGATCGGCCTCCGCCGCGCTGGTCGGCGGCACCGACTACGACGGCAACGGGTTGTCCGGTGTCGAGGCCAAGTTCGACACCAAGCTGGCCGGCAAGGACGGCGACCGGGTGGTCGACGTCGATGCCCGGCACGTGATCATCCCGGGCAGTGCCCGGGACGAGAAGCCGGCCGTCGACGGGATGGACGTCAGCCTGACCATCGACTCCGACCTGCAGTACACGACCCTGAACATGCTGACCCAGGCGGTCGACAACTCGCAGGCGCTGTCCGGCTGCGTGGTGATCATGCAGGTGGCGGACGCGCAGGTACCGGCGACCGCCTGCTACGAACCGGGCAAGAGCCCCAAGGAGACCGGCAACCGGGCAGTCACCGATGCCTTCGAACCCGGGTCGGTGAACAAGGTGATCACCTTCGCCGCCGCCCTGGAGAAGGGCCTGATCACCCCGACCACCGTCTTCAATGTGGACGGGTCCATCCCGATCGGCGACATCACGGTCAGCGACGCCTGGGCGCACGGGCCCATCGACATGACGGCCACCGGCATCCTGGCCAAGTCGTCGAACGTCGGCACCCTGCACATCGCGCAGGAGGTCGGCCAGGACGCCTTCGTCGCGATGGCGAAGAAGTTCGGTCAGGGCGTCAAGACCGGGATCCAGTTGCCGGCCGAGACCTCCGGCCGGTTCCCGGATCCGTCCACCTGGTCGGTCAGCACCTTCGGCAACCTGCCCATCGGCCAGGGCGTCTCCTACAACCTGGTCGAGCTGGCCAGCATGTACCAGGCGATCGCCAACGGCGGCGTGCGGATCGCGCCGACCATCGTGGCCAGCACCACGATGAACGGCGTGCACGACCCCGACCCCGGTCGGGACGACCACCCAGGTGATGAGCGCCGGCCAACGCCCGCACCCTGCTGGACATGCTGCGCGGCACCATGCAGGGCGGCGACACCAACCACCGCGGGACGGCTCCGCGGCCGCCATCACCGGCTACCAGGTCGCCGGCAAGACCGGCACCGCGCAGAAGGTCGACCCGGACACCAACGAGTACTCGCAGACCGCGATCACCTCGACGTTCGCCGGCGTGTTCCCGGCCGACAACCCGAAGTACGTCGTCGCGATCATGCTCGACGATCCGAAGGGCAACTCACCGGCCGGCACCACCAGTTGCGCGCCGCTGTTCCACAACATCGCGGCCTACCTGGCGCGGGCGGCCGACGTCCCGCCGTCGGCCACCGAGGCGCCCATCTACGACCTCTACGTGTCTAGCCCGTGAGCTGATCAAGGCCGGAGATCGACCCGGCGGGTAGTCTGCCGCCCGTGGCCCCCACCGCCCGCCGGCCTCGTTACGCCCGCGACATCCCGTCGGGGTCACCCTGGCCGCGATCATCGAGAGCACGGGCGCGCAGCTGACGCGGTGGCCCTGGCAGCGCCCCGGCCAGGAACCCGGGACAGCTCGCATGCCTGCACCGGCGTCACCCTGCGGGCCCAGGACGTCCGGCCCGGTGATCTGTTCGCCGCGCTGCCCGGCACCAGGTCGCACGGTGCGCAGTTTGCGCGGGACGCGGTCGCGGCCGGCGCCGTCGCCGTGCTGACCGACCCGGTCGGCGCCGCCACCCTTGCAGCCGAGTTCGCTCCCGCCGACGGAACCGTTGCGACACAGCGTGTCCCGGTGCTGATCGCGGACTCTCCGCGGGCGCTTGCTCGGCTCAGATCGCCAGGGCGATCTACGGCGATCCGAGCCGTCGGCTGGCCGTCGTCGGAATCACCGGGACGTCCGGCAAGACGACCACCTGTTACCTGCTCGAGGCGGCGCTGGCCGCGGACGGATCCAAGACCGGCCTGATCGGCACCGTGCAGACCAGGATCGACGGCGAGGTCGCGCCCAGTGCGCTGACCACCCCGGAGGCCCCGGACCTGCAGGCGCTGTTCGCGGTGATGCTGGAACGCGGGGTCAGCGTGGTGGCGATGGAGGTCTCCTCGCACGCGCTGTCCCTCGGCCGGGTCAGCGGGACCGCCTTCGCGATCGGTGCCTTCACCAACCTGAGTCAGGACCACCTGGACTTCCACCACGACATGGAGGAGTACTTCGCGGCCAAGTCCCTGCTCTTCGACGGGCGGGCCGGGCGGCATGTCATCGACATCGACGACCCGTACGGGGCCCGGCTTGGCGGCCGCGCATCCCGGCGCGCTGACCGTCAGCGGGAAGGGCAACCCGGCCGCGTCCTGGTCGGTCGCCGCCGTGCAGGTGTCGACGACCGGGATCCAGCACGTCACCCTCAACGGACCGGGCGACCGGACCGTGACGCTCGACCTGGCCCTGCCCGGCGCCTTCAACGTGGCCAACGCCGCACTGGCGATGGCCTGCATCGACGGGCTCGGCCGGGATGTCCAACAGGCCGCCGACGCCCTCACCGGGGTTGTCGTGCCCGGGCGGATGGAACGGGTCGATGCCGGACAGGACTTCATGGCCGTCGTCGACTACGCGCACAAACCGGCCGCCATCGCCGCGGTGTTGGACGCCATCCGGGACGGCCTGTCCGGCAGGTTGATCGTCGTGGTCGGCGCCGGCGGGGATCGGGACACCGGGAAGCGGCCGGTGATGGGCGCAGAGGCAGCCAGCCGCGCCGACCTGCTGATCGTCACCGACGACAACCCGCGGTCGGAGGACCCGGCCGCGATCCGGGCCCAGGTGCTCGCCGGGCGCACGCGGACCCGCCGGTCCAGGGTTGCGGGCCGAGGTGCTAGAGATCGGCGACCGACGGGCCGCCATCAGGGCGGCCGTCGCGGCCGCCCGCACCGGTGACGCGGTGGTGATCGCCGGCAAGGGTCACGAACTCGGCCAGGACGTCGGCGGCGTCGTGCATCCGTTCTCCGATCGGGTCGAGTTGATGACGGCCCTGACGGAGTTGCCGACTAGCGTGCATTCAGTGACACCGCCCGCGACACCGCCCACCCCGCCAGCGACGCGACCCCGCCGCCGGCACCCTCGTCCACCGGGGCGCCCTCGTGATCTCGATGACCCTGGCCCAGGTCGCGGACGCGATCGGGGCCACTGCTCCGGCCGGCGCGGACGGGATCGTGGTGCGGTCCGTTGAGTTCGACACCCGGCGGATCACGCCGGGCGCGTTGTTCGTTGCGCTGCACGGCGAGCGGGTCGACGGCCACGCCTTCGCGGCGACGGCCGCGACCGCCGGTGCGGTCGCCGTGCTCGGCTCCGGCCCGATCGAGGGCGACCTGCCGCTGCTGATCGCTCCAGCGGCGACCAGCGAAAGCCGGACCGACAGCGACTCGGCCAACGATGAGCCCGCCGATGACGCCAACGCCGGCGTGCTGGCCGCGCTGGCCGCGCTCGCGAACGCCTCGGTCACCGCGCTGGTCGCGAAGCACGGCCTGCAGGTCATCGGGGTCACCGGGTCCTCCGGCAAGACCTCGACCAAGGACCTGATCGCATCCGTGCTGCGCAGCGGACTGACCGACCCGTCGCAACAACAAGGGAATGCCGTCGTCGCCCCGCCGGAGTCGTTCAACAACGAGCTCGGCCACCCCTACACGGCGCTCCGCGCAGACGAGAACACCCGGTTCCTGGTGCTGGAGCTGTCCGCGCGCGGCATCGGGCACGTCGCGATGCTCGCCGCGACAGCGCCGCCGCGGATCGGCGCCGTCCTCAACGTCGGGTCGGCGCACATCGGTGAGTTCGGCTCCGTGCAGGCCATCGCCGAGGCGAAATCGGAACTGGTGCAGGCACTTCCCGCCGCGGCGGACGGTGGGGTGGCGATTCTGAACGCCGACGACCCGCTGGTCGCGGCGATGGCGGCAGTGACCGAGGCCGAGGTGGTCACCGTCGGCCGGACCCCCGGCGCGCTGATCCGGGCGCAGGACGTCACCCAGGACGACGCGGACCGGGCACGGTTCACCCTGGTCACTCCCGGAGGGCACGGCCAGGGTGGCGCTGAGCGTGGTCGGTGCCCATCAGGTCGGCAATGCGCTGACCGCAGCCGCGGTCGGCCGGGCGGTCGGCATGTCGGTCGACGACAGTCGCGGCCGGGCTGAGCGCGGCAACGGCGTCGTCCCGCTGGCGGATGCAGGTCACCGAACTGGCCGGCGGCATCACCCTGATCAACGACGCCTACAACGCCAACCCGCACTCGATGAAGGCCGCCCTGCGGTCGTTGTCGATCATCGGCCGCGGCCGGCGGTCCTGGGCCGTACTGGGCGAGATGGCCGAACTCGGCGTCGGAGACCAACAGCGCGCACGACGAGATCGGCCGCCTGGTGGTCCGGCTCGGCATCGAACGGCTGATCGTCGTGCAGGGCCCCGGTGGCGCCACCGGGCAGGCCGTCGGCGGCCGGACCGGAGCCCGCGCCCTGCACCTGGGCGCGCATCTGGAAGGGTCCTGGGGAGGCGAGTCCGAACTGGTGCCCACCGTCGACGACGCGTCGCACATCCTGGAAGCAGAGCTCGCGGAAGGAGACGTGGTGCTGGTCAAGGCATCCCGGTCGGCCGGCCTGGAGCGGGTGGCGCTGCGGCTGATCGACGACCGCGCGGTCCCGGCGAGCGAACCGGTGGGCGTACGCGCACCGTGAAGACGATTCTCGATCGCGGCAATCGTCTCGCTGGGTGTCTCGATCCTGTTCACCCCCTACCTGATCAGGATCTTCTCCAAGCAGGGATTCGGCCAGGAGATCCGCGAGGACGGCCCGGCAGCACCACAAGAAGAAGCGCGGCACGCCGACCATGGGCGGCACCGCGATCATCATCGCGATGTGGGTCGGCTACCTGGTGGCCGTCGGCATCGAGTGGATCGGCGGCGGCGGTGGCCCGACCGCATCGGCGCTGCTGCTGCTGTACCTGACCACCGGGATGGGCCTGGTCGGCTTCCTGGACGACTTCATCAAGATCCGCAAGCAGCGCAACCTCGGCCTGAACAAGCGGATGAAGTTCCTCGGCCAGACCTTCGTGGCGATCACCTTCGGCATCGGCGCGCTGTTCTTCAACAATTCCGACGACCTGACGCCGGCCTCGACATCGCTGTCCTACACCAGGGACCTGGCGTTCCTCTCGCTCGGCGCCATCGGTTTCGTCGTCCTCGCCTGGTTGCTGGTCGCCGCCTGGTCGAACGCGGTCAACTTCACCGACGGCCTCGACGGGCTGGCCGCCGGGTCATCGGTGATGGTGCTCGGCACCTATGTCGCCATCGGCTTCTTCCAGTTCCGCAACGCCTGCTGGGCTGAGCTCAGCGACGCCGCAGCCGCCGGTTGCTACGCCGTCCGGGACCCGCTGGACCTGGCGGTCGTTGCCGCCGCGGCGCTCGGTGGCTGCATCGGGTTCCTCTGGTGGAACGCGCACCCGGCGCGAATCATGATGGGCGACACCGGGTCGCTCGCCCTCGGCGGGCTGATCGCCGGGCTGTCGATCCTGACCAAGACCGAGCTGCTGCTGGTCGTCATCGCCGGGCTGTTCGTCGTCGAGATGCTGTCCGTGGTGATTCAGATCGCGGTGTTCAAGACCAGGCACGTCCGGGTCTTCAAGATGGCGCCGTTCCATCATCACTTCGAGCTGTCCGGGTGGGCGGAAACCACGGTGATGGTGCGGTTCTGGCTGCTTGCTGCCATGTCGGCGGCGCTCGGCCTCGGGCTGTTCTACGCCGAATGGCTGTCGCTGACCGGTGGTTGATCCGATGGAGGCGCCAGAGCCGGCGGCACGGCACGCGGCGGATCGGCCTGCTGCCGAACCGGGCAAGCCGGAATCCGCGTGGGCGCAGCGGCTGCGGGAAGCGACCGAACGCCTCGATGCGGTCGGGCTACCCGAGCCGAAGAACCCTGATCCGGAGTCCGAGCCGCACGTCGCCACCGGCGGATAGCGCGGCCGATCGGTCGCGGCCGACCGACGCAGGAGCAGGCCTGGCGACCGAACTTCTGGATGCGGCGAGACCCCCGCCCAGCAGGACGCCCGGCTCAACGCCGTGCTGGCGGAATTCAACGAGACCGTGGTGCGTCGCCGGGCGGAAATCGCCGGGGTGGATCCGGACGAGGCCGTGCGGAATGCACCGCCGCCACCGACCATGGCCGACGGCCGCCGGAAGCGTCGCAAACCCACCCGGCGCGATCCCGCGCCCGCTGTCGTGCTGCCCGGTCCCGGCGACCTGGTGCTCGCCGCCGGCGTCGGCGTGACCGGGCTGCCGGTGGTCCGCTACCTGGCGCGACCGGTGCGACGGTCGTCGTCAGCTCGAACCGACCGGCCCCACCGGAACTGGCGGCGATCCCCGGCAGCGTCATCTTCGCCGGCGACCTGCAGACCCCGCCGACCGGGACGTCGTTGGTGGTCACCTCGGCCGGTATCCCGCCGACCAACCCATTGCTGGCGGCCGCCCGCTTCGCCGGCATCGAGGTGATCGGCGAGGTGGAGCTGGCCTGGCGGATCGACCAGGCGAGCGGCGCGCCCCGGGATTGGCTCGTCGTCACCGGCACCAACGGCAAGACGACCACCACCGGCATGCTCGAATCCATCCTGCGCGCCAACGACTTCCAGGTGACGGCCAGCGGCAACATCGGCTGGCCGGTGATCGAGGCGGTGCTCGCCGGGACCACGGATGCAGGTGCCGGCGACGGAGCGGATCCCGAGCCCCGGCAGGCCGTCATCGCCGTCGAGCTGTCCAGTTTCCAGTTGTACTGGGCACCGTCGATCCGGCCGGCGGCCGGTGTCGTGCTGAACGTCGCCGAGGATCATCTGGACTGGCACGGTTCGATGGCCGCCTACGCGGCGGCGAAGGCCAGGGCGCTGACCGGCCGCGTCGCGATGGCCGTCATCGACGATCCGGGTGCCAAGGCACTGCTGTCCGCGGCGCGCGCCGGTCTGGCCGTTCCGATCATGAGCGGCCGGCCGTTCCCGGGTGCGCTCGGCGTGCGGCACGGGATGTTGGTCGACGCAGCCTTCGGGCAGGACGAGCTGGTCGGCAGTCGACCAGGTGCGGCCGGCCGGTGAACACAACCTGACCAATGCCCTCGCGGCGGCCGGACTGGCCCTCGCGGTCGGTGTGCCGGCCGCGGCGATCGCCAGGGGTTTGCAGAACTTCACCCCTGGCGGGCACCGCAACGTGCTGGTGGCGGAGCGGTCGGGGGTGCGCTATTTCGACGATTCGAAGGCGACCAATCCGCACGCCGCGCTGGCATCGCTGCAGTCGTTCGACAGGGTGGTGTGGATCGCCGGCGGCCAGCTCAAGGGGGCCTCGGTGGACGATCTCGTGCGGCAGGTCGGTGATCGGTTGGCCGGTGCGGTGCTGCTCGGCATCGATGCGCCGATCATCCAGGCCGCACTTTCCCGACACGCGCCGGATGTCCCGGTTCTCCTCGTGCGTGGCAAGGACGATGGCGTGATGCGCACAGTGGTCAGCGCGGCCGCATCAATGGCCGCTCCGGGTGACGTCGTTCTGCTCGCTCCGGCCGCCGCGTCGCTGGACATGTACTCGTCCTACGCGGCCCGCGGCAACGCCTTCGCCGCGGCGGCGTCGGCGCTGCCGGGAGGCCCGTCATGACGACGACGACCACCGCCAAGGCGCGCACCGGATCCGCAGACACATCCGGGGAGTCAACGACGGGCCTGCCCGCCCGGATCCGCCGCGGTGTGCACGTCCGTCCGCCGGGTGATGGCGGACTGGCTGGACCGGCCGATGACGTCCCTGCACCTGATCCTGGCGATCTTCGCGCTGATGCTCGGCTTCGGGCTGCTGATGGTGTTGTCGTCGTCGTCGGTCGCCGCCTTCCGGCAGGGCGGTTCGTCGTTCTCCGTCTTCGCGAACCAGGCGACCTACGCGGTTGTCGGGTTGATGTTCTTCTGCGCGGCCCAGTTCCTTCCGGTGCGGCTGATGCGCTCGCTGTCGACGATTGCGGTCATCATCGCGCTCGCCCTGCTGGTGGCCGTGCTGATCCCGGGCGTCGGTGCGCTGGTGAACGGCGCGCGCAGCTGGATCCGGTTGGGCAGCCTGCAGTTCCAGCCGAGTGAGATCGCCAAGCTGGCGTTGCTGCTGTGGATGGCGCACGTCCTGGCCGCGCGCCGATCCACCCTCGGCTCGCCCAAGGCGTTGCTGATTCCCGGTGCTGCCCGTGTTCGGCCTGATGGCCGGGTTGATCATGTTCCAGCCCGACCTCGGCACCACCGTTGCGCTGACCATCGTCTTCATGGCCGTGCTGTTCTTCGCCGGCGCCCCCCGCTGGATGTTCGCCGGTCTCGCTGCCCTCGGCATGGCGGCGTTCTTCTACCTGGCTATTTCGGCCGACTACCGGCTGGCCAGATTGCTGTCGTTCATCAATCCGGAGGCCCACCCGGAGGTGTCCTACCAGCTGCTGCAGAGCCTGTACGGGATGGGCAACGGCGGCTGGTTCGGGGTCGGACTCGGCCAGTCAAGGGCGAAGTGGAGCTACCTGCCGAACGCCGATTCCGACTTCATCTTCGCGATCATCGGTGAGGAGCTCGGGCTGATCGGAGCGGGCATCCTGCTGCTGCTGTTCGCACTGCTGGCCTACACCGGGCTGCGGATCGCCCGGCGGAATGTCGACCCCTTCGTCAAGATCGTCGCTTCGGCCGCCACTGTGTGGTTGGTGGGCCAGGCCGCCATCAACATCGGCTACGTCGTCGGACTCCTTCCGGTGACGGGCATTCCGCTGCCGATGATCTCGGCCGGCGGCACCTCGCTGCTGATCACCATGGTGGTGTTCGGGCTGTTGGCGAACTTCGCCCGACGGGAGCCGCAGGCCGCCGCGGCGCTGGCCGCCGGTGGCGGCAGCCGGCTGGCCCGATTCCTCGGAATACGACATTCGGACGGCAGTGGGGTCAAGTCAACGAGCCGTCGTCGCCGGCGGAAGAAAGCCGCCGCGGTCGCCGCCGTCGGCGCGGCAGCAGCCGGACCCCGGCGCGGGGTTCGGCCAGGTGGGCCAGGCCCGGACCAGTCCCGCCGGGCCCGAGCGGCCGTGGATCGATCCCGGGAAGATCCGCAGCGGCCCGCCGGTCCGCGCAGGTCCGATGCGCCGTAGTCCAGAGCCACGTCGTCGGGATCCTCGCGCCGGCGATCCAAGAGGCGCGAACCAGCGCGCTGCTCAGCAGCGCCGGGTCGCCCCCCACGAGGTCGATCAGCGTAATGCAGCTCAGCGCGGTGCTGACCACAAGGGTCGGACGGGCCGGCGGGGCGGCGAGTGACGAGTGTCCTGCTCGCGGGTGGCGGCACCGCCGGGCATATCGAGCCGGCCCTCGCGGTAGCCGATGCGCTGATCGCCATCGACCCGAGCATCCGCATCACCGCGCTCGGCACCGAGCGTGGACTGGAAACCACCCTGGTGCCCGCCCGCGGCTATGAGCTGCGGCTGATCCCGGCGGTTCCGTTGCCCCGCAAGCCATCCAAGGATCTGTTGACCCTGCCCACCGCGGATGCGGGGCGCCATCAAGGCGACCCGCGCGATCATGGCCGAGCGAGAGGTCGACGTCGTCATCGGGTTCGGCGGGTATGTTGCCCTGCCGGCCTACTTGGCCGCCCGCGGCCGGGTGCCGATCGTCATCCACGAGGCCAACGCCACCGCCGGCCTGGCCAACAAGATCGGTGCCCGGTTCGCGGTGTCGATTGCCGCAGCCGTCGACGGCTCCGGGTTGAAGGGCGCAAGGGTGGTCGGAAACCCGGTGCGCCGCAGCCTGTCCGAACTTGACCGGGCCGGCCTCCGGGCACAGGCGCGGGAGTTCTTCGGACTGGACCCGGATGCTCCGACGCTGTTGGTCTTCGGCGGTTCGCAGGGGGCGCAACGGATCAATGCCGCAGTCAGTGCGGCCGCCCCCGAGCTGGCGGCCGCCGGTATCGGTGTGCTGCATGCGTATGGCCGGAAGAACGAGATCGAGCTGCCCGCGCTGCCCGCGGATGCACCGCCCTACGTCGCCGTGCCGTACGTGGACCGGATGGACCTCGCCTACTCGGCGGCCGACCTGGTGTTGGTCAGGTCGGGCGCGATGACGGTGGCCGAGATCGGCGCCGTCGGATTGCCGGCCGTCTACGTTCCGCTGCCGCACGGCAACGGCGAACAACGACTGAACGCGGCCGCACAGGTCGCCAGCGGTGCTGCGATCATCATCGACGATGCCGATCTGGATCGGGAATCGTTGGTGTCCAAGGTGATTCCGCTGGCCATCAAGGGCATCATGCGGGACGGGATGACGGCGTCCGCTGCCTCGACCGCGGCTCAGCGCGCCGACGAGATCGTCGCCGGGATGGTCCTCGACGCCGCCGGCGGCGGGCGAGCCGGATGATCGGGACCCGATGGTGACCGTCCAGCAGGCCATACCGGTGACGGCGGAAGGGTTTCTCGCTGCAGCGGGCGCACCTCATCGGCGTCGGCGGCGCCGGGATGAGCGGCATCGCAAGGATTCTCGCGGACCGCGGGTTCGCCGTCTCCGGTTCCGATGCTCGCGAGTCGCCGATGCTCACGGGGCTGGCGGCGCGCGGTGTGCTGACCGCCGTCGGACATGACGCCGCGAACCTGCAGTTGCTGCCGGGCGGTCCGACAACCGTTGTGGTGTCGACGGCTGTGCACCCCGACAACCCCGAGGTGCTGGCCGCGCGGGCGCTGAAGATCCCGGTGGTCCGGCGCGCGGATGCGTTGGCGGCCTTGATGACCGGTTATCGCGGCGTCTGCATTGCCGGCACGCACGGTAAGACGTCGACCACGTCGATGCTGACCGTCGCGTTGCAGCGGGCCGGGCTGGACCCGTCATTCGCGATCGGCGGCGAGCTGACCGGATCGGGCCTCGGCGCACATCACGGCGAGGGAGACATCTTCGTCGCCGAGGCGGACGAGTCCGACGGGTCGTTCCTCTCGTTCGCGCCGCACGGCGCCGTGATCACCAACCTGGAGCCCGACCATCTTGACCATCATGGGACGGCCGAGGCCTACACGGCGGTTTTCGACCAGTTCGTCGACCGGATCGAACCGGGTGGCTTCCTGGTGGTCTGCGCCGACGATCCAGGGTCCGCCGCGCTGGCGGCGCGCACCCGGCTGCGACGGGTGCTGACCTACGGTCGGGCGGAGTCCGCGACGGTCCGGCTCCTTGATCACCGGCCGTCGGGTGCCGCGGTGGTGGTGCTGGCCGATGGTCGGGAGTTCGGGTTGTCCCTTTCCGTGCCCGGTGATCACATGCTGCTGAACGCGGTCGCGGCGCTCGCGGTCGGTGTGGAGCTCGGTGTCGACCCTCAGGTACTGGCCGATGGGTTGGCCGGGTATACCGGGGTCCGGCGCCGGTTCGAGCTCAAGGGCGTGGCCGCCGGCGTCACCGTGTATGACGACTATGCCCACCATCCCACCGAGGTCGGCGCCCAGATCACCGCTGCGCGTGGGGTTCTCGACGCGCGGCCGGGCGCTGTGCCGGGCCGGTTGGTGGTGGTGTTCCAGCCGCACCTGTACTCGCGGACCGCGTCATTCGCCGAGGCTTTCGGCCGCGCCCTTGGCGGTGCCGACCTCGTCGTCGTGCTTGATGTGTACGGCGCCCGGGAAGAACCCCAGCCAGGGGTGAGCGGCGAATTGATCGCCACCGCGGTCCCGGCTGGGGGCAGCGGCGGTGCTGTATCACCCGGACCGGCCGTCCGCGGCCACCTTCGTCGCCGGGGTGCTGCTGCCGGGGGACATCGTGATCACCATGGGCGCCGGTGACGTCACCGCCATTGGTGCGGAGCTTTTGACCCTGTTGGAGGGAACCCCATGAGCACCTCGACCACGTCGCGAAGCGCGCCCGAGTCGACGGTTTCGGATGAGCCGAAGCGTCGCGGTCTGCGTCGCTTCCTACCCGGAGGTTCCGGCAAGTCCCGCAGCAAAGCCCGCAGGGCGGGCAAATCCCGTGAGCCCCGTGAGCTGCGGCAGGCCGCGGTGGCGTCCCATGATTCGGCACCGCGCCGCTGGCCATGGATCCTCGCGCTCGCGCTGGTCGGTGTGCTGCTCGTCGGTGCCGTTTACGCGGTGTTCTTCAGCCCGCTGCTCGGGGTGCGGAGCGTTTCCATCACCGGCGCGCCCGATCCGCTGACCGCCAAGGTCCGGTCCATCGTGGATGTGCCGGACGGAACCCCCCTGGCCAGGGTCGATCTCGACGAGGTGGCAGCGAAAGTCGAAGGCGTGCAGGAGATCGCGGATGTCGAGGTGGCGCGCGGCTGGCCGGACACGTTGTCCATCGTTGTCACCCCGCGAATTCCCGTTGCGGTGACGTCGGCGAATGGCCAGTTCTGGCTGCTCGATGCCACCGGCGACCCCTATCTCGCGGTGGCCACTCCGCCGGCCGGGCTGATCACGGTGGCGCTGGTCGCGCCCGGCGTGGGCGATCCGTCGACCATCGCCGCGCTGACGGTGGCCGCTGCACTCACCCCTGATTTCCGCGCACAGGTGGCAAGTATTTCCGCCAGAACCAATTTCGATGTCGAACTGACCATGATCGACGGCCGGAAGATCATCTGGGGCGAGGCGACGGACTCGGACAAGAAAATGCAGATCCTGCCGGCACTGCTGCTCGCCCAGGAGGGCACCGAGTACGACATCACCGACCCGACCCTGGTCACCGTTCGCTGACCGCACTTCTGGGTCGGTGATCCGTCACCGCCCCGAGCTGTCCTCCGGTCAGGACTATTGACCCTGCCCGCTTCGGGACCATCTGCCCTACTGACCTCGGGACTTTCCCGCAACAGTCAGGTGCATGATCAGCAATGGTGAACGACAGGGAGAGCGCGGCCCGGCTCGTCGACCGTTGCTGAACCGGCTGATCCTTGCGGGTCTCCGGTCACCGCTGCACCGGTTGTTCGATGGCGGGACGATCGGGCTCCGCTACTCGTCCAACAGCGGGCACGAGATCATCCTGCCCGTTGCCTACGTCCGTAGTGGGTCCGACTTGGTCGTCCTGGTCGGTGACTCAGCAGAAAAGACCTGGTGGCGTCATTTTCTCGCCCGGGAGATGGTCGACATCCTGTGGCAAGGTGCCTGGCGGTCGACCACGGCGCAGGTGTTCGCCCCCGGCACCGGGAATTACCTGGGCGCCGCGATTGCCTACCGGACTCAGCATCCGCGGGTGAAATCCTCACGGGATCCGTTCCTACGGGTCGCCATCCCGTCGAAGCTCGATGTGGCATCGCCATTACCGGGCCCGAACCCCATGCGCCCGTCCGCGGTGAGGCCCCCGCCGACCGTCCTCGGCGACAGCCCGTGTTGGGTCAGCCCGAATCCTCGGTAGGACCAGCCCGGGTTGCGGTGCTCTCACGCAGGACGAAGGTCGGTTCGACAAGCCGTAAGTCTCCGGGAGTCTCGTTCAACGCGGCAAGCAGGATATCGATGCACCGCTGACCCAGAGTCTCCAGATCCTGCCGGACCGTGGTCAGCCGCGGGATAAAATGGTCCGCGCCCGGCATGTCGTCGAATCCGACGACCGAGACGTCATCCGGCACGCGGACTTTCGCATCATGCATCGCCCGGATGAAGCCCAGGGCCATCAGATCGTTCGCGATGAAGATCGCCGTCGGAATCTGGTTCCGCTTGAGCAGTCGCTGCCCGATGCGGTATCCGCTCGCCGCTGTCCAGTCGCCGGTCGTCAGCGGGCCGGGTTGCAGGTGCGCGGCGGCAAGTTCCCGGCGCCAGCCACGTAGCCGGGCGGTGGCGTCGAACCATGGTTCCGGGCCGGCGATATGGCCGATGCCGGTGTGTCCCAGTTCGATAAGGTGCCTGGTTGCCAGTCGGGCGCCTAATTCCTGATCGACCGCGGTGATCCGGACATTGGCCGCCGGCTCCGCACCGGCCGCCACCATCACCACCGGGATCTCGGTGATGAAGGGCTCGGCCATGTGGGCCATGGCCGCCTCCGGTGCGATCACCACGATGCCCTCGACGCCCTGATCGGCAAAATGTCGCAGTACCTCACCGACACCGGCCGGTTCGATGCTGCGCAGCCCGGCGACACTGACATACATCCCCGCATCCCGGGCAGCGCGTTCAACGGCAATGAGAGTGCTGCTCGGGCCCCAGAAATTCGAGACGCTGGTGATGACGCCGATGGTGTTGGAACGCCGGGTCACCAGCGTCCGGGCGGCGATGTTGCGCCGGTAGCCCAGTTCGTCGATCGCGTCCTGAACTCGGCGTCGGGTGTCCTCCCGCACGTTGGGATGGGCATTGATGACCCGGCTCACGGTCTGGTGGCTGACCCCGGCCAGCTTGGCGACGTCATACATGCCGGGCGGCCGGGCGCGCTGGGTGGTCGTCGAGGTCTTCGACTGCGGGATAGACAAGGCTCTCCGCTCCTCTGGCCACTTCAACTTCTGAATCAAGCACTGCGGATCAAGCACTGCGAATCAAACAACTGCGAATCAAACAACTGCGAATGATGTTCGACCGCGCTGCCGGGCAGCCGTCCGATCATTTACCGGCGTCTGGTGGCGACCAGCCTTTGTAGCACGATGAAGAACAACACCAGGACACCGATCATGATCCTGGTCCAACCGGTGTTCAGGTCACCGTCGAATTCCTTGTAGGCATAGATCGTAGCCAGTACGAAAACGCCCAACATCGAGCCGAGCACGTAGCCGGATCCACCGGAGAGCAGGGTGCCCCCGATGACGACCGCCGCAATCGCGTTGAGCTCGTACCCGATGCCGGCCACCGGGTCACCGGAGGCCGTGTAGAACGCGAACAGCAACCCGGCCACGCCGGCGCAAAAGCCGCTGATGACGTACACGCTGATCTTCGTCCGGTCGACCCGCAGGCCCATCAATCGCGACGACGGCTCGTTGCCACCGACGGCGTACACCGTCCGGCCGAAGCGGGTGTAGTGCAGCACGACAAATGCGACGACGACCAGGACGAGCGCGACGAGAACGGAAGGCGTCGTGTAAACATCGCTGATCCGGACCCGACCGCGCAGGTTGACGGTCTCGGCCTGCCACAAATTGATATGGGCCAGATTGAGTGACTGGAAGAAACTGTTGTCGATCGCGATGGACCGGTCGGTGATCACCAGGCACAAACCCCGGGCGAGGAACATCGCGGCCAATGTTGCGATAAACGGCTGAATTTCGAACCTGCTGATCATGATGCCGACCAACAGGCCGAGCCCGGAACCGGCCAGCAGCACAATCGGGATCACCGCGGCGGCGGGCCAACCCGACTGCAGCAGACTTGCGGCGATGACCGCACCAAGGGCCATGACAGCGCCGACCGACAGATCGATGCCACCGCTGAGGATGACGAACGTCATACCGATGGCCAGCGGAATGATGAAAACGTTCTTGCCGAGCAGGTCGATGATGGCCTGCCCCGAGGTGAAGTTCGGGTAGAGCAGGTTGCCGACGACCAGCATGATGACCAGCAGCAGGACGGTCATCCCGATCTGTGTGTACTGCTCGAACCGTTGGCTCAACCGGCGGCGCGGTTGGACGGCGCCGGCGGGGGGCAGGGTGGTGGTCATGTCGACCTCGCGGTGATCGTGTCGGGATGGCCGGCGTCCCCAGTGGAGTCGGCAACTGCGGCGGAGTCAGACCCGGCCGAGTCGACAACAGTGGAGCCGGTGACAGCCGCCTGGACATCGATGCCCGCCGTCGGGGTGTCCGGAGGATGCTGTTGATTGATGCGCCTGGTCGGACGGTTTCCCCAGCGCAGGACATTCAGGATCCATTGCCGAACCCGGGACGATTGCAGCAGGCACACCACGATGACGACGCAGGCCTTGAAGACGTCGGTGCTGCGGGCCGAAATCGCAATCACCACGAATGCGTCCATGGCCTCGATGATGAAGGCGCCGATCAGCGTGCCGGCCAGCGAGAACCGGCCACCGGCCAGCGAAGTGCCGCCGATGACCACGGCGAGGATCGCATCCAGTTCGATGAACAATCCGATCGAGTTGGGATCCGCGGAGGTCGAATTGGACGTCAACATCAGGCCGGCCAGGCCGGCGCAGAACCCGCTGAAAACGTAGACGAGGAAAATGATCGGCCTGGCCCGGACGCCTGCCAGTCGGCTGGCCTCCGGGTTGACGCCCACCGATTCGATGAAGGTGCCGAGCGCCGTCTTCCGGGTGAGCAGGGCGGTGAGCGCGAAGATCCCGCCGGCGATCAGGATCGAGAACGGCACCGCCAGGAGATATCCGCCGCCGATCAGCTTGTAGGCGGGGGTGTTGTCGGGGTAGAGGATTTTCTCGTCGGTGATCACCTGCGCGAGTCCCCGTCCGGCGACCATCAGCACCAGGGTCGCGACGATGGGTTGGATGCCGAGGACGGAAACCAGGAACCCGTTCCAGGCGCCGGCCAGCAGCGCCATCAGCAGCGCGACGCCAACCGCGGTCAGCACGACGCCGACGGATGCCCGGTCGGACGAGGAAATGATGTACATCGACGCCCAGGATCCGCAGATGGCCGCGATGGCACCGACGGACAGGTCGATGCCGCGGGTGGCAATCACCAGCGTCATGCCGAGGGCGACAAGCACGATCGGCGCCGCACGCCGCAAGATGTCAACAGGTGCGCCGTACAGATTGCCGTCCCGCACGGTGATGTCGAAGAAGGAGTGGTTCCACAGGAAGTTCGCCAGCAGCAGTGCGGCCAGGACGGTTGCCGGCCAGAAGAGGCGATTGCTGACCAGATTCTTCATGCCGGTTGCTGCGTTTCCGCGGCGATGATGGCCATGATGTCGTCGACCGTTGTCGTTTCGGTGTTGACGATTTCGGCGACCTTGCGCCGGTCACGCAGAATTCCGATGCGATGGGACAAACGTAAGACCTCCTCTAGTTCCGCGGAGATGAAGATGACGGCCATTCCCTTTTCGGCCAAACCCGCGACGAGCTTTTGGATCTGGGCCTTCGCCCCGACATCGATGCCGCGGGTGGGTTCGTCCAGGATCAGCAGATGCGGTTCGGTGAGCAGCCAGCGGGCCAGCAGGACCTTCTGCTGATTGCCGCCGGAAAGGTTGCGTACCAGCGTCTCCGGATTGACGGGGCGGATGTCCAGCGCCTTGATGTAACGGTCCGCGACCTCGTCCTGCTGACGCCGCGGGATCTGTCTGACCCAACCCCGGTCGGCCTGCATGGCAAGCACGATGTTCGCCCGCACGCTCAGGTCACTGATCAATCCTTCGGCCTTGCGATTCTCCGAGGCGAAGGCGATTTTCTGGTTCAGCGCCAGTCGCGGGCTGCGCAGCCTGAGGGCCTTTCCGGCGACGGTGATGGACCCGCTGTCGCTACGGTCGGCGCCGTACAGCAATCGGACGAGTTCGGTGCGGCCGGAGCCGAGTAGACCGGCCAGACCGACCACCTCGCCCGGATGGATCTCGAGGTCGTACGGCTCGATGGAGCCGGTCCGGCCGAGGCCCGCCGCGGACAGAAAAGCACCGCCCTCGACACGGTCGACCGCCACCCGCTTGGTGCCCTTCTCCAGCGCCTCCAGGACCGCCAGATCCTTCCCGATCATCTTCGACACCAGTTGCAGCCGGGGCAGTTCACGGGTCAGGTATTCGCCGACCAACTCCCCGTTCCGCAGCACGGTGATGCGGTCGGAGATCTGATAGGTCTGGTCGAGGAAATGTGAAACAAACAGCACCGCAACACCTTTGTCGCGGACCTGGCGGATCACGGCCATCAGTTCGGCCACTTCCTTCACGTCCAGCGACGATGTGGGTTCGTCCAGCACCAGCACTTCGGCGTTGACGTCGATGGCCCGGCCGATGGCCACCAGCTGCTGGATGGCGATCGAGTGCGCGCTGAGCAGGGATCGCGGGTCGATCGTCAGATTGACTCTTTTCAACACCTCGGCGGCATGTTTGCGCATTCGGCGGAAGTCGATCAGCCCGAGCCGGCGGGGCTCACGACCGAGCATGATGTTCTCGGCAACGGTGAGATTGGTGACCAGGTTGACCTCCTGGTACACCGTGGCCACTCCGGCCTGTTGGGCCTGTCCGGGCCCGCTGAACGAGACGGCCTGCCCATTCATCGTGATGGAGCCGGCGTCGATCGAATACACCCCGGTCAGCGCCTTGATCAGGGTGGACTTGCCGGCGCCGTTCTCACCCATCAACGCGTGCACCTCGCCGGGAAACAGCCGGAATGACACGTCATGCAGGGCGCGGACTCCAGGGAAGGAAATGTCGATGCCGTGCATCTCGATCACTGGATGTGCGGGTTCGACCTGAGGATTGGTCGACATGTGTCGCTCCCTCTCGGTGTGTGGCAAGCGGCGCCGAAGGAACCACGAGCGAAGTCGGTGACGAACGGAGCGACCGAGTCCGTTGATCGGACCCGGTCGCTCCATTCTCGTCTAGACCGTGCCCGATGGAGGGCCCGGATTCAGCGGATTAGTACTTGCGGTCCGGCAGGGCCGCGATGGCCTGTTCCTGGTCGAAGGATCCTTCGATGGTGATGACGCGCGCGGGGATCTCCTGGCCGGCGAGCACAGCGCTGGATGCCTGGAAGAGTTGCTCGCCCAGCAATGGGGAGCACTCGACGATGAAGTTGATCTTTCCTGCGGCCAGGGCCTCCATGCCCGCCTTCACCGCGTCAATGGTGACGATTTTGATGTCCTTGCCCGGTACCTTGCCGGCGGCCTCGATCGCCTCGATGGCGCCGAGTCCCATATCGTCGTTGTGGGCGTAGACCAGGTCGATATCCGGGTAGGCAGCGAGGAATCCTTCCATCACGGTCTTGCCGCCGGCCCGGGTGAAATCGCCGGTTTGCGAGGCGAGCGTCTTGAACTTCGGATCCGAGCCCAGGATGTTCGCCCAGCCGGTTGCCCGGTCGTTGGCCGGGGCCGATCCGGTGGTGCCCTCCAGCACGACCATGTTGACCTCGGACGCATCGGCAAACTCGGTCTTGGCCCAGTTCGCCGCCTTCTCGCCCTCCACGATGAAGTCGGAACCGATGAACGTCTTGTACAGGCCCGGATCCGAATCGACCGCGCGGTCGGTCAGGACAACGGGGATGCCGGCAGCCTTCGCCTCGTTCAGGACCGCATCCCAGCCCGTCTCGACGACAGGGGAGAAGGCGATCAGGTCAACGCCCTGCGTGATGAAGGTCTTGATCGACGAGATCTGCTTGGCCTGTTCACCTTCGGCGGAGGTGAACTGCAGATCCACACCGTACTGCTCGGCGGACGCCTTGATCGAGTCGGTATTGGCCGCGCGCCAACCGCTTTCGGAACCGACCTGGGCGAACCCGATCACCGCGTCCTTGAGCACCGCGGGATCAACCGGTGGCAGCTCGCTGGCACCCGCGGCCGCATCGGAGCCACTCGCCGCAGCCGATGACGTTGCAGCTGCTGATGAACTGGCCGCCGCAGCACTGGTCGCGGCCGCACTGGTGGTCGACGATGAGGTGGAACTGGTGCTGCCGCAGGCAGCGAGGGCGAATGCGACTGCAACTGTCGCAACGACAGCCAACCTTCTTGTGACCACGGATTTCCTCCGACGCTGGATGGCCTCGAGACACCGGATCTGGTCCACTTTGGGCCGGACGTCCGATCAAGAGAGATCTTCGAGGGCGGGATCAAACAACCCGCCCGATAGTGTTAGCGCTCACATCTGGCGATTGTCAAGTGGTCATCATCACAGTTCGGTATCGCTCGGCACGGATCGCCCGCCCCCGAGCGAAAGACGAACGATAGGTGGCCGCCAGACATCCATGGGAGTAGGTGATGTCAGGTCGGTCAAGTCCTGTTCGTGAGGTTTCTGGAGACCGGCTCTTCCGCGTCGTGCGTGTGAGCGCTAACATGCGTGCGTTGCCACTCAGGTTCGTGCTCACCAGTGCGGTTGGCACCCGACAAGTTCACCGACTTCGCGGACATGGTGCGGACCGAGTCTTCTGGTCACCGACGAGGGAACGAAGATGGTGGCGTGTTCCGCCGCCGCGGCGGGATTTCGTCAACGAGATCCGTTGGAACACGACTGCTTCCGGCTGGCGCAGGGATTCTGAACTCGGCAAGCGTTCGGAGGATCGAGCCGCCACCGATCTTCAGGGTGATTCGATCGCCCGGCGGACCCGGGCCGCGACGTCATCGACATTCCGCGGTGATCGAATCACCAGCACGGTTGTGATGTCGCCACGATCAGCGGTGGCGGCGCCGGGCGAGAACAGCGCCAACACTTCACTCAGGGCAAGGTCGACGTCGCCCACCGGGTCGTCGGCCTCCCCCCGCAACCAGCGCCGCAGCACATGGTTGTGCGCCGCGACAACGGCGGCAGCCATCAATTCTGCCCGGAGCGCTGAGTGCTCGGACGGCCCCATCCAGGTCGCGATGAATTCCCGGAAAAGGCGTTGGTACCTCGCGGCGCTGGCGATCTCGCGATCCCGGAGCGCGGCCACCTTGCTGGTCAACGCGTAACGGAGTCGAGCGCGCTCGCCCTCCTCGATGTAGCGCTGCAGTACCAGCCGGACGGCGTCGGTGACGGCGGCGATCGCGGTGCCATCGTTGGACGTGGCCAGCCGTTGCTGGACCGCGGCGACCAGCTTGTCGTGCTCGGGAAAGATGACATCGTCTTTGGACGGGTAATGGCGGAAGAACGTCGTCCGGCCGACACCTGCCCGTTCGGCGATGTCGTCGACGGTGGTGTGCTCGTAGCCGCGCTCGGCGAACAGGTCGAAGGCGGCGTCGACGAGGCGTTCGTTCACCGGTTTCTTGGTCACGTTGTGTATGGTCGCTCACCCTCCCCGTCGGACGCTTGTCAGCTTGAATGGTACCGCGTACCGTCCGCATGGTACTGAGTATCTTAGAGTTGTTCATCTGTGGAGACTGAGGTTCCGACATGGCCGCACCATCACCGACGGATAGCTCGCGGCCAGGTTGGATCCCAACTCATAATCCGGTCCGCCGCGGCGCCGGCAGCGGAGCCTGATGTGACACAACCGACCGACGTCGCGCACCACGCGAAGTCCTATGATCCGCCGATGGACACACTCGACGACGAGGGTCCGGTGCGCCTCGCCGGTGCCACCGCCGCGACCGCGCACGACTGGGATGTCGCGGCAGCGGCCGTGCTGCGCAAGGCCCGCCGGCTGACCGACGACGAGCCGGTCGAGGCCGCGTGGGCGACGCTCGCCCGAAAGACGGTCGAGGGCATCATCATTCCGCCGCTGGGTACCCCGGATCGCGCTCGACACGGTGCGGCACCGGGACCGGAGTGCAACCCGGACACCCGGGCCGGTCGCGCGATCATCCGGGCCGAATCGGGCTGGGACATCCGGTCGCTGATCGCGAACTCCGACCCAGCTGAGGCCGCCGCATCCGCGCTCGACGACCTGGAGAACGGCGCGACGTCGCTCTGGGTCACCGTCGGCGGCCCCGGCTCCGCACCGGCGGACCTCGCCCTGGCGCTGGACGGTGTGCTGCTGGACATCGCCCCCGTTGTCATCACCGCCGCCGGCGCCGTCACCGATCTGCAGGCCGGTCGCGCCCTGATCGACCTGCTGGACACCCGGGGCGTATCGCCGGACTCCGGAGCCTGCCTGGGGGCGGATCCGGTCGGCCGGGCGGTCCGAGCCCGGCGAACATTCCCTGACGGTCGAACCGAACTGGTCGCCGCGATCGGCGACATCTCCTCGTTGGCAACCACTGCCGGAATCCGGGCGCTGATCGTCGACGGCACGTCGGCGCACGACGCCGGCGCCGGTGACGCCGCGGAGCTCGGCTTCAGCCTCGCGGTCGGCGCCGAGTACCTGCGGGCCCTGGAGACCGCGGGCTGCGATGTCGAGGACGCGTTCGGTCTGCTGGAGTTCCGCTACGCCGCCACCGACGACCAGTTCACCACCATCGCCAAGTTCCGGGCGGCCCGCGGGTTGTGGCGACGGGTGGCCGAGTTGTCCGGCGCCGCAGCCGGTTCCGCGGAACTGTTCGCCCACGCGGTGACGTCCGTGCCGATGCTGACCCGGTACGACCCGTGGGTGAACCTGCTGCGCACCACGGTCGCCGCCTTCGCCGCCGGGGTCGGGGGCGCGGACGCCGTCACGGTGCTGCCGTTCGACAGCAGGCTCGGCGTGCCGGACGCGTTGGGCCGGCGGATGGCCAGGAACATCTCGTCGTTGCTGATCAGCGAGTCGCACGTCGCGGCCGTGGACGACCCGGCCGGCGGCTCGCACGCGGTGGAGCTCCTGACCGCCGAATCTGGCGGACGCCGCCTGGGCCGAATTCCAGACCATCGAACGGTCCGGCGGCGTGCTCGCGGCGCTGACGGACGGTTCGCTGCGGGCCGGTGGGCGACCACCGATGCCGAACGGAACCGCCGGATCGCCACCCGCCGGCAGCCGATCACCGGGGTCAGCGAATTCCCGAATCTGCGAGAGGTGTTGCCCAGCAGGCGGTCTGTTGCGGTCGACACGATTGGACTGCCGGCGTCCTGGGCGACGCCGTTCGAGGAGCTGCGTGACGAACCGGCTGCGACCCCGGTCTTCCTGGCGACGCTGGGCAGCGTTGCCGACCACGCTGCCCGGGCCGGCTTCGCCGCCAACCTGTTCGCCGCCGGCGGTGTCGACACGGTGACCGCCGGCCGCACCGAGGGGGTCGACGACGTGCTGGCCGCTTTCCGCGAGACCGGAAGTCCGGTGGTCTGCCTGGCCGGTTCGGACAAGGCCTACGCCGACATCCGGTGCCGAGGTGGTCGCCGCGCTGCGGGCGGCGGGCGCCGCCCGGGTGCTGCTGGCGGGTCGACCCAAGGGCGAGCTGGCCGAATTGGTCGACGATCACGTCGCCGCCGGTGACGACGTCGTGGAGTTCCTGCGCCGGACCAGGCAGTTCCTGCCGGGACCGAATCTGGCGACCGATCTACCGACGAGACCGGGGCGAACAGATGAGTGTGCCGGCAGTTTCGCGGAACTGCCGCTGACCGGCGTCGAACGTGCCGAGCAGCATCGCGCGACTGCGTGCCGGCGAACGCCCAGGTCGACGAGCAGACCCGGTCCGGTCGGAGAGCCTGGCTGTCGCCGGAAGGCATTGCGGTGCAACCGATCTACAGCGCGGCCGACCTGGACGGGCTGGACGCGCTGGACACCTACCCGGGGCTGGCGCCATTCCTGCGCGGCCCGTATCCGACGATGTACACCACCCAGCCGTGGACGATCCGGCAGTACGCGGGCTTCTCCACCGCGCAGGAATCGAACGCGTTCTACCGGCGCAATCTCGCCGCCGGGCAGAAGGGCCTGTCGGTCGCGTTCGACCTGCCCACCCACCGCGGCTACGACTCCGACCATCCCCGGGTGGCCGGGGACGTCGGGATGGCCGGGGTGGCCATCGATTCCATCTACGACATGCGGCAGTTGTTCGACCACATCCCGCTGGACACCATCAGCGTGTCGATGACGATGAACGGCGCCGTGCTGCCGGTGCTGGCGCTGTACATCGTCGCCGCCGAGGAACAGGGGGTGCCGCCGGAGAAACTGGCCGGCACCATCCAGAACGACATCCTCAAGGAGTTCATGGTCCGCAACACCTATATCTACCCGCCGGCGCCGTCCATGCGGATCATCTCGGACATCTTCTCCTTCACCGCGGCCCGGATGCCGAAATTCAACTCGATCTCCATTTCCGGCTACCACATCCAGGAGGCCGGTGCGACCGCCGACCTGGAGCTGGCGTACACGCTGGCCGACGGTCTGGAATATCTGCGGGCCGGCGCCGCGGCCGGGCTGGACATCGACGGGTTCGCCCCGCGGCTGAGCTTCTTCTGGGCCATCGGGATGAACTTCTTCATGGAGATCGCGAAACTGCGCGCGGCCAGGGCGATCTGGGCCAGGCTGGTCGGTGAGCTGGGCGCGAAGAACCCGAAATCGCTGTCCCTGCGGACACATTCGCAGACCTCCGGGCTGGTCGCTGACCGCGCAGGACCCGTTCAACAATGTGGCCCGCACCTGCATCGAGGCGATGGCCGCGACCCAGGGACACACCCAGTCGTTGCACACCAACGCGCTGGACGAGGCGATCGCGCTGCCGACCGATTTCTCCGCCCGGATCGCCCGGAACACCCAACTGTTCCTGCAGCAGGAATCCGGCACCACCGGGATCATCGATCCCTGGGGCGGGTCGTACTACGTCGAACAGCTGACCCACGACCTGGCGCACCGGGCCTGGCAGCACATTCAGGAGGTCGAGGCCGCCGGCGGGATGGCCAAGGCGATCGAGGCCGGCATCCCGAAGATGCGCATCGAGGAGGCCGCCGCCCGCACCCAGGCGCGGATCGACTCCGGCACGCAGGCCGTCATCGGGATCAACACCTACCGGGCCGACAACGCCGAACCGCTGGAGGTGCTGAAGGTCGACAACCGCGCGGTCCGGGCGGCGCAGATCGGCAAACTCGAACAACTGCGCGCGGAACGCGATCCGCACGCCGTGCACTTGGCGCTGGACGCGCTGACCGCGGCGGGCGGCGGGCGGGGGACACCGAGACCGGCGGCGACCTGTCGAACAACCTGCTGGCGCTGGCCGTCGACGCCGCCCGGGCCAAGGCCACCGTCGGCGAGATCTCCGACGCGCTGGAGAAGGTATTCGGCCGGCACACCGCGGTGATCCGTACGATCAGCGGCGTGTACCGGGCCGAAGCAGGGGACTCCCCGCTGATCCGAAGGTCCTCGAGGCGACCGACGCGTTCGCCGAGGCGGAGGGTCGCCGGCCGCGGATCCTGGTCGCCAAGATGGGTCAGGACGGGCACGACCGCGGGCAGAAGGTCATCGTCACCGCGTTCTCCGACCTCGGCTTCGACGTCGATGTCGGCCCGCTGTTCTCCACCCCGGAAGAGGTTGCGCAGCAGGCGGTCGACGCCGACGTGCACGTGGTCGGGGTGAATTCGCTGGCCGCGGGGCACCTGACGCTGGTGCCGGCGCTGAAGGCCGCGCTGACCGCGCTCGGCCGGCCGGACATCATGATCGTGGTCGGCGGGGTCATCCCGCCCGGCGACATCCCCGAGCTGCACGAGGCCGGCGCCGCCGCCGTGTTCGGTCCGGGCACCGTCATCGCCGAGGCCGCGCTCGACCTGCTGAAGGACCTGTCCGCGCACTGCAGCACTGAACGCCATCCGAGGCGCGACGTGGCGCGCTGGTGGCATCTCGTCACGTTGCAGACTAGAATTCTGACCTATGACCGACGTTGCCGCTGTCAGAGGTCAAGACTCGACTTTCGGAGATCGCCGAAGGTGTCGCCACGACCCATGAGCGTGTCCAGATCACGAAGAACGGTGCGCGACTATGTGGTCCTCATCGCGGCCGAGGACTTGAGTCGATCGAAGCGACAATGGAACTGCTCAGGACCCTGAAGCCCAGCAACGCCTGGCCCGTTCCGAGCGGGACATCGTCAGGGGCGACGTCCTTGACGAAGCGCAGGTCGCGAGCCTTGCTGCTAGCGGGAGCACCGTGCCGAGGCCGCTGAATGAGCTACGGGTCGTCGTGACCCGTACTGCTGCCCGGCAACTGGCGGAGAAATCTACCCGAGTCTCGCCGCTGCGGCGCTGTGTCGAGTTCGTCTTCGGCCCGTTGGCCGAGAACCCGCAGCGGGTGGGGCGCGCTGCTCCGAGCGCCGTTCACCGGGCAATGGCGGGCTCGGCCGTGGCGTCTATCGCGTGCAGGTACCGCATCGAGCGAGTGCCGAACAGACTGGTTTACGTACTCGACGTCGACCACCGTCGTGATGCCTACCGATCCTGAATGTCTGCGGGTCGAGAGCGTGCGGTGAGGGCCTGTTGATCGCGGCGATGTCGTCGTCGCCTGGACGCGGAAACGGGATGGGACGCGCCGATGATGAACAGGGTGCCGGTGGCAACCGTGAGCCGGTGGTCGACGGCCATCCACCGTGCCCGCGAGAAGCGCGGGCCGGAGGTTTCTGCATTGGCGACACGTCGATCTCCGACCTGTTGTGTTCGTCGGACGCAGTAGGGCGTGCAGCGACGCAAGGGGTACACCGTGTGGCCGTCTGCGACGACGTGTTGGCCGGTGCCGCACCGAAACCGCGCGGCGGTACCCCTGGAGTACCAATTCGCTTGCTGTCGCGACCTAGTCCCGGCCCGTCTCAGCACTTCGAGGGTGATCCTAGCGTTTCACTGCGAGTAGCTTCGGGCGTCACCTCGAACGAGGTGTGCCACTCCTACGAGGGAGGATATGACGTGACGAGGTGATCGAGAGTAATCGGCAGGCCTACTAAAGAAGCTACCCGCGCCCTTTCTGCGATCCTCCCTTCGGCGCGGTACCTTCGGGGCGATCATCGGCGCGGTGCAGCTCGCACCGGCGGCTTTCGCCGCAGCAATGGCTCCACTTGTTCGAGCAGGCTGGGAGGTGCGTCTTGCCTCATGCTCATTGGCCGGATCGACCGTCAGGCTGGCGCTGGCCAGCGCACCCGGCCCGGTCGGGACTTCCGGCCCTGTCGATCGGGCGTCGCCCGGCGGCACGCTGACGGCACAGGCTGCGACGGAGGTGCGTGATGTCGACATTTGCGGTCGCGTCAGCGCAGGGGACCGGTTCCGGACCCGATCGTGGTCGTGGCCTGCTGGCCTACCTGCTGCTGGCCTACGGACTGAGCTGGGCCTGGCTGCTGCCGATGGCCTTCGGTGGCCTGGTGGTGCTGACCGGTGAGGGCTGGCCGACGCATTTCCCGGCGTTGCTCGGGCCGATGGTGGCCGCACTGCTCGTGGCTGCCGGCACCGGGAAACTGCGGCCGCTGTTGGCAAGCATGGTGCGAGTCCGGGTGCCACTGCGCTGGTGGGTGGTCGCGCTGAGCCCGCTCATCCTGTTGGGTGGCGTGCTGCTCGTCGACCTGGTCATCGGCGCCGAACTTCCGGCCCCCGCTGCCTTTGCCGAGATGAGCGGGCTGCCCGCAGCACTCGGCCTGGCCGGCGTCGGATTGCTGATCCTGCTGGTGAACGGCTTCGGTGAGGAAACCGGCTGGCGCGGATTCGCCCTGCCGCTTGTTGCAGCGGCGGATGTCTCCGCTCTCGGCCATGTTGGTACTGGCGGTGATCTGGGCCGGCTGGCACCTGCCGATGTTCTTCGTCGTCAACAACTTCCGCAGCTTCAGCGCCGGAACGATCGTGGGCTGGCTGCTGGGTTTGACGGCCGGGTCGATCCTGCTGGGCTGGCTGTACAACCGGTCCGGCGGCAGCGTCGTGCTGGTCGCCGTCTGGCACGCCGGCTTCAACCTCGTCAGCGCGACGGCCGCGGCGACCGGCCTGCTGGCGGCCGTCGTGACCAGCACAGTCATGGTGGCTGCCGTCGCGCTGGTGGTCGCCGAGATCCTGGCTGGCCGGCGCGGGCGGTCCAAGCGTCCTCGGCCCGCGGGCAGTGTTGCGAACCTCCCACGTCGAGACGTCATAAAAGCGGCCGTCCTGCAGGTCGTCGACAGCGCAACGAATCGGCTTGCTGACCGCCGCAGCCGTTCCTGCGGGGCATGAGCCGCTTAGCGGTCGGTGACTCGACGGGACCGTGATGACCGACGCGGAGCCGGATGGGCAGCCGTAGCTGTCTGCAACACCTCTACCCCAAAAGAACAGCGAGCGGGATCTGGTAGTAAACGTCGGGTGACGAGGGCTGCCGTCGCCTCGAAGAACTAGCGGGTGCGTTGCGCTGCGGCCAAGGAGTGCGCAGGTTGATCTGAGTGGAGGCATTATTCAGTCGTCGGACGGTATTTCTGGCGCTAATCACTTTAGAGGTCCGAAAATTCACTGTTGGTGACGACATTTCGAACCTTTCGTGGGCACCGAAAATCTCGCGCCTATTTCGACTTCTTGCACCGGCCCGTCCCCATGCGTTGAGGTGACGCTGGGTTGATGAAAAGCGTTGTTTTACGCCTCTAATCCGGCAAGAGTGATGCAGCACTGACCGACTGGGCGACCAGAAACCCACCACGACTCACCAGGTCGCTCACTATGACTGAGCCCTAGAAATCATCCACCAGATATTTCTACCCATTAGTGTTTTGGCCTGATCGGTCAAGATTAACTTCATGTGAGGCATCAGTCCTAGCGCCGAGTCACTGGCGAACCGGACCATCGAGAAGACGTGCTGTTCAACAGGTTTCGCGGCAATCGGCGCTCCACAAGGGCTTGATCACGGCTGCGTTGGACCTGCATCGGATCTGTCACGCAGGTTTGACTTGCTCTTTAGGTTGGGACTTTGGTGACCGTGGGTAGTGCATTTCCGCCACCTTAGAGATTTGCTCCCCCAAAATGCTGACGGAAGCCCTGAAATCAGCAGTCGAATTGCAGAGCGCGCCCGCTGGCCAGACGGACAATAGGCTAAATGGGGTACTGTGGGTGTTACCGGGGAGTTCCCCGCCAGTCACTTCCGGAGAAGGACCCACCATGAAGAACCACGATGCAACAATGACCAGTATGACCAGCAAGGGTGGACGGCGGACACTGACTCTCGGAATCGCCGCATCCGCCGCGATCGCGATGTTCGTCGGCGGAATGGGCGCCACCGCCTCCGCCGCTGACGATGGCGCTAGCACCATCATGAGCGTCGCTGTCGCCTCGTCGATCGCCTTTACGATCGCGCCCGACTTCGCCCTGACCGACGGCCCCACGGCCATCACGACCGGATCCGATGTCACCGGTAGTGTCGACTGGACCGTCACGACCAACAGCGAAACTGGTTACAGCGTAACCTTCGCCCCGGTTGGGGTGAATATGGTCGGCACGAGCGGGAATACCGACGTCATCGCGCTGTCGACCGTCACCTGGGACGACGCGCAGAATGGAATCGCCGGGGCCACCCTCCCGGCCGCCATCACAGCGTCCAACGCAATCTGGACACAGGACACTCGCTCTTCGGTCGGTGGGGATAACCACACGAACGACTTCGCTTTGACTGTCCCGTTCGTCAACTCCGACACCTACAGCGCGACCTTGGACTACTTAGCGTCGACAGCGGAATAATGATGACGAAACCGGATCACACATTGTGAGTTCTCGACTCCGGTGTTGTGCCGTGGCTGGAGTGATGGTCATCATCATGATGACCACAGGTCCCGTCACGGCAGGAGTCGTTTCCCTGTCGACAGCAGTGTCTACGAGTGTGATGACGGACCCGATTGCCAAGGGGTTCACATCGATCGGCTCAGCACTGCTTGCGCCTCCTGATTTTTCGTTGGTCGTAAGTCCGACCAGGCTCACGGTCGGCGCGTCCGACGTCGGTGATCCGCACAAGATAGACGTGATCAACCGGGGCCAATTACCCGGTGCTGGTTACCGTACAGAATCGAGATTTTACCAGTGGTCCGGACGGTAGTGTGCAATACCCTGACCAATCTGATTATTCTGCATCCGGTTGGATTACGTCGACTCCCAACAATTTTTCCCTGTTGCCGGGGGCGTCTCAGGCAGTCATCCTGACGATCGCAATGCCGGAAATTGTGGAGCCGGGGGATCATCAAGTCGCCGTCGTCTTCATGGTTCCGGGAGACGACAGCACGGCTAACAACGTGAAGATAAACCGCGGCATTGGTGTCCCGATGTACATCACGGTTCCCGGCGAAATCGACGATTCAGTCACCCTGAAGAACATGGCTGCTCCTTCCTTCGCCACCGGCGGTCCGGTCACCATCACGGCGAGCGTCAAGAACACTGGCACGGTGCATCGTGACTATCGCGGTGAGACTCCGTTGCTCGTGGACGCGCCCGGCGAGGCGGCCCCATTCCCGGACTTTACCGTCGGCCGTGGGTTGACTAGCGATATCAGCACGACCTGGGACCCGCCATTCATCGGCATCTTCAATCCCATGGTCACGCTCACCAACGCGGACGGCACGACGGAGTCACAGTCAGTGCAGGTCATCATTTTTCCTATCCAGCGAGGCGCTGATCCTGCTCGGCGCCGTGCTGGTGCTCTTCTTCGGCTTCTGGTTCCTCCGCCGCCGATACAAGGCAAGCGTCAGGAAGGCGGCCGTCGCGATGGACCGCCCTGTCGGTAGGGGAGATGCTTAAGAGCCCAGGTGGGCGAAACCGCTGCACACGAACCCCTGGTACTGGTCATCGCCGTCGCCCTGCTGACCACCCTGCTCACCGTCGTTACTCCGACTGGCCGCATTCGCGGCCGGCACGGTCCTGTTTCAGAACTCCTTCACCAATCGAACAGTTGACGGCACCGGCACGGTCACCAAGCCGACCCCCACAAGCGGCACCAACGTCGCATGCCTGACAGCCAACGGCAACAGCGCGACGCCTCCGCTGTTCAGTTGCTCCGGCACTGGCGACGCGCAGGGCGCGGGCAAGCTCCGCCTGACGGACTCCACAACCAATCTGGTTGGCGGCGTCTACGGCGCAACAAGTTTCCCGACCTCCAACGGCTTAGATGTCACCTTCAACTCCTACCAGTGGGGCGGGGGCAGTGCAGACGGTATTGCCTTTGTACTTGCCGCCGTCGACCCGGCAAACAGCGTGGCGCCCACGATCATTGGGCCGTCCGGCGGATCGCTGGGATACTCGCCAGCCGGTTCGGTCTCGGGACTGCCGAATGCGTATCTCGGGGTTGGTTTGGATGTCTTCGGTAATTTCAGTGCCTCTGGCTTCCAGGGCACGGGATGCACCAACGCACCTAATATCGTGGTTCAGTCGGCGGGCTCAGTCGTTGTGCGTGGACCGGGCAATATCAGAGCCGGCTATTGCGGGCTGACTACGACGTCCGACGGCACAATCGGCTCGAAGCTCACTCTCAGGGCCGCGACCAGGGCGGCGTCGGTGGTGCCAGTCCAGGTACTGATCAACCCAACCGTATCGGCGTTCACCTCTGATTCCGGTGTTTCGGTGTCGGCGGGCACCTACAAGGTTGTCGTCAAGCCCGTTGGATCTGCCGTGAAGACGTTGACCGGACCCTTGCCGACGGTAGCGGCGGGCGTGTACCCATCGGCGACGTGGACGTCCAACGGCGTACCCCGTCAACTCGCATTCGGGTTCATCGGCTCCACTGGGTCGGTCACGGATGCCCATGAAATCGATACGTCAAGGTGCTGACCTTCAACCCCGTGCCGCAGTTGGCGGTGAGCACCAATAGCTACAGCGGTGCGGCTCCGGCTGCGGGAGACCCGGTCAATTACGTCATCACGCCGAGTGTGCTCAGCGGTGCCAATGAGACGGTCCCGATCTCGGTGACCCATACCGTGCCGACCGGGCGTTGTCCCCGTTGGGGCGTTCGGCACGGGGTGGGTGTGTGCGGCTCCGATTGGCCTCAAGATCACCTGCACGACGACGGCTACGTCCTTCACCAACGGGACAACTCTGCCCGTGATCAACCTGGTGGCGATCGTGACCGCCGCCGGGATGACTTCGGCGACCATTCAGAACGCCTCGACCACGACTGCTTCGTCCGCGGACGCCAACCCGGCCACCGACTCGATTATGACGGCGGGCAGTGTTCCGAACGCCCCCACCGGTGTGTCGGTCGCACCTACCAGTGGCGTGATCGCGGGTGGCGGGACGGTCATCATGCAGGCGAACACCAGCAACATCACGCCGACGGCCATCGAGATCGGGACTGCCGCAGAACTCCAGGCCGGTACTCCCGTCGTCCTTTTGCCCTGTGCATCAGGGCGTGCGGCCGGATGTTTCAACAACGAAGGCACCAGTCTTTATATCCAGTCCATGCCGGCCCGGACCAGCGCCGGTCCGGTGCTGATCGACCGTCGTGACCCAGGGTGTCGCCGGATCCGCCAGTTACACCTATACCTCCAGCCCGGCCGCACCTGCGACACCGACTGCGGTGCCGGGCATCACCAGCACCACGGTCAGTTGGGTGCCACCGGCCGCCAACGGCAGCGTCATCACCCGCTACATCCTGACCCCCTAGCTCAACGGCGTTGCCCAGACGGCACTGTCCCTCGATCCCGCAACGACGACCAGAGTGTTCACCGGTGCTCATCGGCCGGCGGGTCGTACCGGTACACCGTCGCCGCAGTGAACGCCATCGGAACGTCGGCGACGAGCGCCCAATCCGTCGTCGTCTCCCGTTCGCAGCACCCAACCGCGCCGGCGACCCCGACTGTCGCGACGGGCGACTCCAGAGCGACCATCACCTGGTCGGCGCCGGCAGCAACGGTGGCGTGCCGATCACCGGATACCTGGTGACGCCGTATCTCGGGCACCGTCGCACAAACCCCGACGGTCTTCCCCGGCACGGGGACCACCGGGGTGGTGACGGGTTTGACCCCGGGGCTTTCCTACACCTTCACCGTCGCTGCGCAGGGGCTCGGCGGAACCAACATCCTGTACCGGATCAACGCCGGCGGCCCCGCAGTGACCGCGATCGGCGGTGGACCGGACTGGGCGGCCGATAACACCGGTGCGAGTTCCTTCTGGGATCCCAGCACCCTCTCGTCGGCGAACGCCCCATCGGTCACCTTCGACTTCACTGTCCCAACGACCACCACCCCGGTCAGCATCTTCGACACCGATCGCTACGCCCCGGGCGGATTGCACTGGCATTTCCCGGTCACGGCGGGAGTGACCACCAAGGTGCGGTTGTACTTCGCCAACAGGTACGCCGGAACCGCCGCCGTCGGTCAACGGGTCTTTCCCGTGACCATCGATGGCGCAACCGTTCTGGACAACTTCGACACCGTCGCCGCGGCCGGCGGGACCAACATCGGAACCATGCGGGAATTCACCGTCACCAGCGACGGGACGATCAACGTTGACATGGCTCCGTTGGTGGAGAACCCACTGATCAACGGCATCGAAATCATCCAGACCGGACTGGCCGCCACCGGACCGGCGTCGCCGAAATCTGCCGCGATCATTCCGAACGTCGATCCCACCCTGGGCTTTACCACCGTCGCGCCGGGGGAGGTCGGAGTGCCCTACAGTGTGACGCTGGCCAAGTCCGGCGGGACGACGCCGTTCGTCTGGTCCATCACCGCGGGTGTGCTGCCGGCGGGGATCGCCTTGGACGCGGCCACCGGTGTGCTGAGTGGAACCCCCACCGCCAGTGGCACTTTCCCGCTAACCATCCGGCTCATCGACGCTAGCGGAGTGGTGGATACCCAGGCCGTGTCACTGGTGATCACGCCCGCGCCCGGACTATCCTGGGTCCCGGCTCCTGGCGAAGTGACCGTGCCCTTCAGTCAACAACCTGTGCTGACCGGCGGCGCCGGGCCGTTCGTCTGGTCCATCGGCGGCGGGTCACTGCCCAGCGGGCTGTCGATCAACACTGCGACCGGACTGATCACTGGAACCCCGACCACCGCAGGCAGTTTCGCCGTCACGGTGACCGTCAGGGACGCCTTCACCCAAGTTGTCAACGTTGCGGTCACGATAGTTATCGCTGCCTTGCCGACGCTCGTCTTCACGGCGCCGCCGGCCGGGCAGGTTGGCGTCCCCTACACCACATCCTTGGCCGTCACCGGCGGGCTGGCGCCCATCACCTGGTCCGTCACTGCCGGCACCCTGCCACCGGGCCTGACCCTCAATGCCGCAACTGGAGTGCTTTCGGGAACGCCGACTACCGCCGCCAGCACCACCTTCACGGTCGGCGTCGTTGATACCAACACCAAGACGGCCAGCAGGGCCGTGACAATCGTCATCGGGGCCGGGCCGCTGGTCGTCGTGAAATCCGCAGACGTTTCGTCCGCCGTCATGGGCGGCACCGTGAACTACACCATCACCATCAGCAACACCGGCTCCACGTCGTTCACCGCGGTGAATCTGACCGATCCGTTGGGTGCCGTGCTGGACGATGCAACCCTCGTCGGGACGCCGAGTGCTACCTCCGGCACCGTCGGGTTCGCCTCGCCGAACCTCAACTGGAGCGGAAACATCGGTGCCCTCGGGGTGGTCACGATCACCTATTCGGTGACCGTCAACAACCCGGATACGGGTAACCGGGTGCTGTCGAACACCGTGACGTCCAGCACGCTGGGCACCAACTGTCCCGTCGGGACGATCGACAATCGATGCACTGCAACGGTTACTGTGTCCGGGCTAACCATTCTCAAGACCGCCGACGTCGCTACCACCACGCCGGGTAGCGTTGTGCAGTACACCATCTCACTGACAAATACCGGGCAGACGATCTACACCGGCGCAACGGTCACCGAATCCCTGAGCGGAATGCTGGACGACGCGGTCTACAACTCGGACGCCGGGGCAACAGCGGGCAGCGTCTCCTACACCAGTCCCACCCTCACCTGGACCGGCAACTTGGCCGCCGGCGCGACTGCCACCATTACCTATTCGGTCACCGTGGCCAACCCGGACACGGGGAACCGCAGCCTGACCGGAACTGTGGTTTCATCGGCGGCCGGGAGTTCCTGCCCGAGTGGCAACCCCGCGCCATCTTGCTCGGCCACCGTTTCGGTGTTGATTCCGGCATTGTCGATCTCCACTACCGCCTCGATCAGCAGCACCACCCCCGGAGGGGCCGTCACCTATACCGTGACTGTCGCAAATACCGGCCAGACGCCCTATGCGGCAGCTGGTGTCTCGTTGGACCTGGCCGGTGTGTTGGACGACGCGACGCTCGGCAGCACGTCCACGACAGGAGGGGCCGTCACACCCGGCGCACCTGGCGGCGTTGTCGTCTGGACCGGCAACTTGGCGACCGGGGCCTCGATCAGTTTCACCGCGTCGGTCACCGTGAACATCCCGGATATCGGCAACCGCACCATGACGGCAGTCGCCACGTCGTCGGCGGCCGGCAATACCTGCCCAGCTGGCATCGGGACCTCGGCATGTACCGCCGCCGTGCAGGTGCTCATCCCCGCGCTGACCATCACCAAATCCGCAGACGTCAGTTCGACCACCCCTAACTCGGTGGTGCGTTACACGGTGACCGTCACCAACAATGGGCAGACCCCCTATGTCGGCGCTACTTTCACCGATGCGTTGGCCGGCGTCATCAATAACGCCTCCGTGCCGGCAACGATCGTGGCGTCGGTCGGCAGCGCGACCTTCACCACCCCGGCGCTGACCTGGACCGGCGACCTCGCGATCGGGGCCACGGCGACCATCACCTATTCGGTGACGGTCAAGCCATCCGCTACCCGGGGCGCCGCACTCACCGGATCCATTACTTCGACCACACCAGGTAATAATTGCACGGCAGGTAGCACCGACACACGCTGTGCCAGTTCGGTTCCGATCCTCATCCCATTCCTGGGGTTCTCCATTGCGTCGAATGCCGGCGCCACGACAACGCCCGGATCGGTCGTGCAATACACGCTGACAGTGAAGAACGACGGGCAGACCCCGTACACCGGTATCGCAGTAACGTTGAATGTCGACGACGTCATCGATGACGCCCCGTACAACTTCGACGCCACCACCACCACCGGGTCGCTACAACCCAACCCGGACGGCACGGTGGACTGGATAGTCAATCTGGTACCGGGAGCCTCGGCCTCCGGGACCCTGTCGTTCACGGTCAGCAACCCGGTCACCGGCGACCACAACCTGAAGTTCATTGCCATCTCGAATGCGGCCGGCAGTGAATGCCCGAGCGGGCCAACGCCTGGACCAAATTGTGTGAGCGACATCGGGGTCCTTGTTCCCGGGTTGACAATCATGAAGACCGCCAACGCGTCGACATCGACGCCGGGCGGAACGATCGACTACACGGTCACCGCGACAAACACGGGTGAGACCAGCTACCCAGCGGCCGAGTTCACGGACAACCTGACCGACGTGTTGCCGGAAGCCACCTTCGTTCTCGGCTCGGAATCGACGTCGGGCGGAACGGTGTCCTATACGGCGCCGCGAATCTCCTGGGTCGGGGCTCTTGCCCCGCTAGCGACCGCAACTATTCACTACTCGGTGAAAGTCCGGGACCCGTATCCGGGTGACTCCGAGATACAAAATACCGTGGTGTCGGGGTCAGCGGGCAGCAACTGCCCGGCGGGCGGCACCGATATCAAATGCACCGCCAGGGTAGGTATTTTGGTGCCCGGAATGACCATCACGAAGTCGGCGAGTACACCAACAACCCTCCCGGGCGCTACCGTCGGCTACCGCATCGTCGTCGCCAACACCGGCCAGACTCCCTATTTTGGAGCAAGTTTCACCGATGCACTTGTTGGTGTTCTCGATGATGCGAACTACGGGGCCGACGTTTCGGCAACGTCGGGGTCCCCATCCTTTGCCGGCAGCACCATCAGTTGGAACGGCGACCTCGCCGTCGGCGCGAGCGCCACCATCACCTACTCGGTGACGGTGGGGTCAGCCGTGGGCGGCAACAGCCTGCTCATCAACAAGGTTGTCTCGGCGACGGCAGGCAACAACTGCACGGTGAGCTCTACGGATGCCCGCTGTACCACCACGGTTCCAGTGGCCCGGTTGATCATCGAGGTGGGTTCTGGCGCGCCGCCAACCACCACTCCGGGAGCCATCCTGAATTTGACTACTACCTTCACCAATACCGGCCAGGTGCCTTTCACCGGTATCACCATCTCCAGTCCGGCGACGGATGCATTCGATGACATTGTTTCGAACGGCGACCAGACGGTCACTTCTGGAGCTCTGACCCTGACCGAGACCGGCATCAGCTGGACCGGCAGCATCCCGGTCGGCGTGACCATCACTATTTCGGGCACCGTCACGGTACTGAATCCGGACACCGGTAATAAGTCCATCAAGCTGACCTGGGTATCCGACGTCCCTGGAAACAATTGTTTCGCCGGGAATATTGACGCCCGCTGTTCGAAGACCATCCTGGTACTGGTTCCTGGTTTGACGGTGTCGAAGGTGGCTGATCGGTCGTTTGTTGTTCCTGGTGGTGTGGTGGGTTACACGGTGTCGGTGACCAATTCGGGTCAGACGCCGTATGTGGGGGCGGTGGTGACGGATAGTTTGGCCGGTATTTTGGATGATGCGGTGTATAGCGGTGGGGTGGTTGCCACTGGTGGGTCGGTGGGGTATGCGGCGCCGGTGTTGACGTGGACTGGTGATCTCGCGGTGGGGGCGGTGGTGACGTTCACGTATTCGGTGACGGTGCATAGTCCGGATCTTGCGGATAAGACGATGATCAACACGGTGGTGTCCTCGGAGGTGGGGAGTACGTGTCCGCCGGCGTCGGGGTCGGCGGCGTGCCGGAGCACGGTGGTGGTGTTGACGCCGGCGTTGACGATCGTGAATACGGCGAATGTTTCGGCGACCACGTTGGGCAGTGTGGTGTCGTACACGGTGACGGTGTCCAATACCGGGCAGATCCCTTATGCGGCGGCGGCGTTCACCGATTCGTTGGCCGGGGTGTTGGACGATGCCACGTACAACGGTGACGTGTCGCCGAACGCGAGTGTGGTGGGCGGTGTGTTGTCCTGGACTGGTGCGTTGGCGACGGCTGCGGGTCCGGGTGCGTCGTCGGCGACGGTCACGTTCTCGGTGACGGTGCACAACCCATCGACCGGTGATTTTGTGTTGGCCCATACGGTGTCCTCGACCAGCACGGCCAATAATTGCGCGGCGTCCAGTACCGATGCCCGGTGCGTGAGCACGGTAAGCGTGGCTGACTCGGTGGCGTTGGTGATCACCAAGACAGCGAGTGTGTCCAGTTCGTTCACCGGTGGCACGGTGGGGTACACGGTGTCGGTGCACAACGCCACGACCGGGACGATCACCGGGGCGGTGTTCACCGACGTCCTGACCGATGTGGTGGATGACGCCACGTTCACCGGGACTCCCACTGCGAGTGTGGGTGTCGCGACGTACACGGTGGGGACGAAGACGTTGTCATGGGTGGGGGACCTGCCGGCCGGGGTGACCGCCACGGTGACCTATTCGGTGGCGGTCACCGGTGCCGGGAATCATGTCTTGTCCGACACCGTCACCTCGACGACGTTGCCGGGGAGTAGTACCTGCGCCGTCATCAGCCCTGACGCCGGCTGCAGCACGTCGATACCGGTGGCGCAGTTGGTGATCGTGCAGGCTTATGCGCAGAACACCACCACCCCTGGGTCGGTGCTGCGGTTGACCGCGACCTTCACCAATACCGGGACGGTGCCGTATACCGGGATCACCATTTTCAGCCTCAGTGCCGGGACTGTCGATGACGCGGTGCCGACCGGTGATCAGACGGCGACGTCGGGGGTGCTCACCCTGAGCCCGACCGCGATCAGTTGGACCGGTGACATCCCGGTGAACGGTGTGGTGACCGTGACCGGCACGGTGACGGTGAACAACCCCGTGACCGGTGACAAGGCCATCACCGGCACCCTGCAATCCACCGCCGCGGGTAACAACTGCCCCCCCACCGGCGGGACCGATCCCCGGTGCACCGCCCTGAGCACCATCCAGGTCCCGGCCCTGACGATCACCAAAACCGCGAACACCGGGTCGGTCGCACCGGGTGGCACGGTGAACTACACCATCACCATCAACAACACCGGTGAAACGATCTACACCGGTGCCAGCGTGACCGACCCGCTGGCCGCTGTGCTGGACCACGCGACGTTCAACGGCACCGCCGCCGCCACCAGGGGCACAGTGACCTACTCCGTCCCGACCACGACCCTGACCTGGACCGGTGACCTCAACCCCGGCCAGACCGCTGTCATCACCTACTCCCTGGTCGCGAAAGACCCACCCACCGGCGACAAAACAATGTTCAACATCGTCACCTCCACCGCAACAGGCAACAACTGCTCCGTGGGGAGTACGGATCCTGCCTGCCGAGTCACGGTTGGTGTCCTTACCCGTTCCTTGACCATCGTCAAGACCGCCAGCCTCCCCAACGCCAATATCGGCAGCACGGTGACTTATTCCATTGTGGTGACCAACACCGGCCAGATTCCCTACACCGGAGCAACGTTCACCGATTCACTGGCGGACGTCGTCGATGACGCCACCGTTACGGGGAGTGTGACAGCGTCCGCCGGTACGGTCGGCCTCACTAGTGGAGTTGTGACATGGTCCGGTGACCTGGCCCTGGGACTTTCTGCGACCGTGACTTACAGCGTCGTCGTCAACAACACGGGTAACCACGTCCTGTCCAACACCGTCGAATCATCAACTGCGGGCAGCAATTGTGCTACCGGAAGCGTCGATACCCGTTGCACCGCAACCGTCGCGATCACCAACTCATATGCGTTGACCATCACCAAAACAGCGGGTGTCTTGACGACCGTCGACGCGGGAGTAGTGAACTACACGATCTCGGTGGTGAACTCCGGCGGAGTCGCCATCACCGGCGCAACCTTCGATGACCCGCTCGTCGGTGTACTCGATGATGCGGCGATGACAGTCGCAGTGAGTGCGACGAGTGGTGTTGCCGCTTTCGCCAGCCAGACGGTCTCCTGGAGTGGGGACCTCGACCCCAGCGCGAGCGCGACAATCACCTACTCGGTCACCGTCGGAAGCCCGGCGGCCGGCAACTCGATACTGGCCGGCACCGTGGTCTCGAGCTCGCCGACCGGCAGCAACAATTGCCTGGCCGGGAGCAGTGATCCTCGTTGCGCGTCGTCGGTTCCGGTGGCTCGGTTGGTTCTGTCGCGGAGTTTTGATGTGGCGACGACGACGCCGGGGTCGGTGGTTCGGTTGACGGGGACGTTCACGAATACGGGGAAGGTGCCGTATATCGGGGTGAGTATTTTGAGTCCGGTTGATAACAATGTGACCGATGATGCGATTCCGAATGGTGATCAGACCACGACTTCGGGGTCGCTGACTGTCACTGCGGGCGGGTTGATCTGGTCCGGGGATATTCCGGTGGGCGGCACGATCACCAATACCGGGACGTTGACGGTGCGGAATCCGGATCCCGGCAACAAGGTGATCAGCGCCAAGCTGGTCTCGGCATTGCCGGGCAACAATTGTCAGTCGGGGAGCGTCGATGCCCGTTGCACGGCGTCGGTGACGGTGTTGGTTCCTGGTTTGACGGTGTCGAAGGTGGCTGATCGGTCGTTTGTTGTTCCTGGTGGTGTGGTGGGTTACACGGTGTCGGTGACCAATTCGGGTCAGACGCCGTATGTGGGGGCGGTGGTGACGGATAGTTTGGCCGGTATTTTGGATGATGCGGTGTATAGCGGTGGGGTGGTTGCCACTGGTGGGTCGGTGGGGTATGCGGCGCCGGTGTTGACGTGGACTGGTGATCTCGCGGTGGGGGCGGTGGTGACGTTCACGTATTCGGTGACGGTGCATAGTCCGGATCTTGCGGATAAGACGATGATCAACACGGTGGTGTCCTCGGAGGTGGGGAGTACGTGTCCGCCGGCGTCGGGGTCGGCGGCGTGCCGGAGCACGGTGGTGGTGTTGACGCCGGCGTTGACGATCGTGAATACGGCGAATGTTTCGGCGACCACGTTGGGCAGTGTGGTGTCGTACACGGTGACGGTGTCCAATACCGGGCAGATCCCTTATGCGGCGGCGGCGTTCACCGATTCGTTGGCCGGGGTGTTGGACGATGCCACGTACAACGGTGACGTGTCGCCGAACGCGAGTGTGGTGGGCGGTGTGTTGTCCTGGACTGGTGCGTTGGCGACGGCTGCGGGTCCGGGTGCGTCGTCGGCGACGGTCACGTTCTCGGTGACGGTGCACAACCCATCGACCGGTGATTTTGTGTTGGCCCATACGGTGTCCTCGACCAGCACGGCCAATAATTGCGCGGCGTCCAGTACCGATGCCCGGTGCGTGAGCACGGTAAGCGTGGCTGACTCGGTGGCGTTGGTGATCACCAAGACAGCGAGTGTGTCCAGTTCGTTCACCGGTGGCACGGTGGGGTACACGGTGTCGGTGCACAACGCCACGACCGGGACGATCACCGGGGCGGTGTTCACCGACGTCCTGACCGATGTGGTGGATGACGCCACGTTCACCGGGACTCCCACTGCGAGTGTGGGTGTCGCGACGTACACGGTGGGGACGAAGACGTTGTCATGGGTGGGGGACCTGCCGGCCGGGGTGACCGCCACGGTGACCTATTCGGTGGCGGTCACCGGTGCCGGGAATCATGTCTTGTCCGACACCGTCACCTCGACGACGTTGCCGGGGAGTAGTACCTGCGCCGTCATCAGCCCTGACGCCGGCTGCAGCACGTCGATACCGGTGGCGCAGTTGGTGATCGTGCAGGCTTATGCGCAGAACACCACCACCCCTGGGTCGGTGCTGCGGTTGACCGCGACCTTCACCAATACCGGGACGGTGCCGTATACCGGGATCACCATTTTCAGCCTCAGTGCCGGGACTGTCGATGACGCGGTGCCGACCGGTGATCAGACGGCGACGTCGGGGGTGCTCACCCTGAGCCCGACCGCGATCAGTTGGACCGGTGACATCCCGGTGAACGGTGTGGTGACCGTGACCGGCACGGTGACGGTGAACAACCCCGTGACCGGTGACAAGGCCATCACCGGCACCCTGCAATCCACCGCCGCGGGTAACAACTGCCCCCCCACCGGCGGGACCGATCCCCGGTGCACCGCCCTGAGCACCATCCAGGTCCCGGCCCTGACGATCACCAAAACCGCGAACACCGGGTCGGTCGCACCGGGTGGCACGGTGAACTACACCATCACCATCAACAACACCGGTGAAACGATCTACACCGGTGCCAGCGTGACCGACCCGCTGGCCGCTGTGCTGGACCACGCGACGTTCAACGGCACCGCCGCCGCCACCAGGGGCACAGTGACCTACTCCGTCCCGACCACGACCCTGACCTGGACCGGTGACCTCAACCCCGGCCAGACCGCTGTCATCACCTACTCCCTGGTCGCGAAAGACCCACCCACCGGCGACAAAACAATGTTCAACATCGTCACCTCCACCGCAACAGGCAACAACTGCCCGCCGGCAGGTAGCAATAGCGCATGTCGCGCGGCCGTTGTCGTCTTGACACCCGCGCTGACCATCACGTCGGCAACCGCAGTCGCCACCACGATCCCCGGCGCGACCGTGGGGTACACCGTGACCGCCACCAATACCGGTCAGACAGATTATCCGGCAGCAGTTGTCAGCATTCCCGTCAGCGCGGTCTTTGGTGAAGCGTCCTACAACGACACCGCAACCGCCACCGCACCCGGACTCGCGTACTCGGGACTGCCGAGCGGGATGCTCACCTGGACGGGCGCCCTCGCGGTCGGAGCCACCGTCACGATCAGCTTTTCCGTGACTGTCCTCAACTCGATAGCCGAGGCCGACGACCACCTCATGGGTCTCACGGTGGTTTCCACCCAAACCGGCAGCAACTGCCCACCGGGTGGATCCGATCCACGCTGCACCACATCCGTTCCCATCGCCAGCCTGCACATCGTCGATGGGGTCAACGTCGCCACCACCCAACCGGGCGGCCTGGTGCTGTACAGCGGCACCTTCAAGAACACCGGCCAGGTGCCCTATTTCGGCGCCACGATCGACATGAACTTCGGCGATTCCATGGATGACGCCATTTACAACGGCGACGCGCAGACATCCACGGGCAACCTGACGCTGCTCTACGCGGAGCGGATAGCCCGCTGGGTCGGCGACATTCCGGTCGGCGCCACGGTCGGGTTCACCTTCTCGGCAACGGTTTCCGACCCGGACCTCGTCCTGAACGACCCGGGCACCACTAACAACCTGCTGCGAACGATCGTCAGCACCACCGCCGTGGCCAGTAATTGCCCGGCCGGAGTGGCATTTGCGGCGGCCGCTGCCGACTGCAAGAACTCGGTACCGGTGCTGATCCCGGGCCTGACGATCAGCCAGACGAACGGCCGCCCGATCGAGGCGCCCTTTACCACGCCGGGTGACACGATCGGCTACACGGTCACCATCGCCAACACCGGTCAGACGAACTATCTCGGCATTTCAGTCACAGACAGTTTGGTCGGCGTCCTCGGCGATGCGACCTACAACGGAAATGCAGTAGCCAAGCTCGGGAGTGTGCCGTCCGGAACGGTGACCTATACAAGCCCAACTTTGACCTGGACAGGCGACCTAGCGGTTGGGCAGACCATCGTCATGACATTCACGGTGACGGTGCACAATCCCGACCTCGGCGACAAGGTCATCGTGAACCGGACGACCTCGGACGCCGCCAGAAGTAGCTGCCCCACCGGCGGAAGCGCCCCTGCGTGCTCCTCGACGGTGTTCGTCCTGATCCCGGCCTTGAACATCGCCGTGACGGCCAGCACGACAACAACAACACCGGGCTCGGTGGTCGGCTACACCATCACCGTGCAGAACGTTGGTCAGACCACCTACACCGGTGCCAGTGTGACGGCCGACCTCGCCTCCCTGGTCGATGATGCAACCTACAACGGCAATGCCAGCGCGACCTCGGGCGGCGTCTTTGACTACACGGGTTCGCTTTTGACTTGGACAGGGGACATCGCCGGCGCACAGACTGTCGTCATCACCTACACCGCGACCGTGAGGAACCCGGATCCGGGGAATCAAATACTGTCCACCGCCGTCAGGTCCGCCGCAGCTGGCGCCACGTGCACGGGCGTGGCGCCTTGCCTGAACGTTGTGACGGTTTTGACTCCCGGCCTCTCTGTGGTCACCACGGCCACCCCGGCGACGACGACGCCGGGCGGACAGGTCACCTTCACCGTCACTATCGCCAACACCGGGCAGACCAGCTACACCGAAACGGTTGTTAGCGCGACCCTGGCGGGAATCCTGGACGACGCGGCGCTGGCCGGGGTGATCACGGCGACCTCAGGGGTGGTGTCCTACACAGCCCCAGACATGACCTGGACCGGGAGCCTGGCGCCGACCGCGACCGCGACGATCACCGTCGCGGTGATCATTACGGACCCGATTCCGGTGACAGGGGACAAATCGCTGGCCATGACCGCGGTGGCCGCTTCTGTTGGCAGCACCTGCCCGGCCATCGGCGCCGCGCCGACCTGCACCGCGACCGTCGGGGTGTTGATTCCCGGGCTCAGCATCGTCCAAACGGCCGACCGGGCGACCACCACGCCAGGCGGCGTTGTCGGATACACCATCACCATTACCAATACCGGCGAGACCGATTACATCGGCGCCGTGGTGACGAACTCCTTTGACGGCGTGCTGGCCGACGCGGTGTACAACAACAATGCGGTGGCTGTTGGCGGGGGCGTTATCAGCGTGGGTACCTCCACTGCCACCTGGACCGGTAACGTACTCAGGGCGGCCCCGGTCACCATCACGTACTCGATCACCGTGAAAGACCCGGACCCCGGTGACAAGGCAATTCTGAACCGGGTGAGTTCCCCGGTACAGGGGAGTAGTTGCCCGGTCGGCGGTACCGCCGTCGGCTGTTCGACCTTGGTCCGGGTTCTGCTGCCCGGGTTGGCACTCACCAAGACCGCGAATGTGTCGGCGGTGATCGCCGGAAGTGTCGTTGAGTACACCGTCAGCATCACCAACACCGGCGAAACCGATTATGACCCAGCGGTTGTCACTGATGACCTGGCCGGCGTGCTGGATGACGCGAGTTACGTCGACGGTTCGGCGACCGTCACTGCCGGCAGCGCGTCGCTCGTGGACGGCGTCCTGGTGTGGACCACGCCACTTGCCGTGGCTGCGACCGCGACGATGGTGTACTCGGTGACGACGACCTTCCCGGCCCCCGGCGACAGATCCCTGCAGAACACGGCGGTCCAGACGTCCCAGGGTTCCAACTGCCTCCTTGGATCCAGCGACCTGCGATGCAGTTCGACAGTGGCGGTCCTGGTCCCGGCGCTCACGGTCAGCAAGGCGGTGGACACGACGACGATCGTCGCCGGGGGCATCGTGCACTACACCCTGCTCGCCACCAACACCGGTGAGGCCGCCTATGCGGCAGCCACTCTCACCGATTCTCTGGCCGGTCTGCTGGATGATGCCGATTACCGGTCCGACGCAGAGGCAACCTCGGGCACCGTCAGCTTCACCAGTGGCACGGTCAATTGGGCCGGACCACTGGCTATCGGGCAGTCCGTCACCGTCACGTTCTCGGTAGCGGTGCACACCGTCGACGCGGGCGATCTACTGCTTGACAACAGGGTGGTCTCCGCGTCCATTGGCAGCACCTGTGGCGCAACCAGTGTGGCGTCCTGCATCACCTCGACGAGTGTTCAGGCCCGCACCATCACGTTGTCCGGCTTGACGTCGTCGTTCACGCTGAGTGGACCACCGAGCGTGCTAGTCACCGCCAATGGGGCGGTGACGATGAACGTGCAGACCAACAGCCCGGGCGGCTACTACGTCACGGTGAAACCTGCGGGCGGAACCATGGTCGGGACCGGCACCAACCCCGAAACCATTCCGGTAGGCGAACTCAAGGTGCGAGAAAGCGGGAAGACCCTCTTCGGATCGCTGCTGGCCAACCAAGCGCTGGTCGTGCACAGCCAGACCGGCCCGTCGTCCGCGGGCGGGGATGCAGTGAGCAACGACTTCCAAGTTCAGATTCCTTTCATCAGGCCAGACAGTTACTCTGTGACACTCGATTACATCGCAACGACCCAATAGCCGGGCCGCTCGCAGTGGTCAGCCCACCGCGCGACAGAAGGTCGACATTCGAGTGATGCAAACCCACGGCAGTGGCGGTCGGCGGATACCCACAGTAGTAATCCGCCGTGAGCAGGTGAGAGTGTTCAGCTCCCGCACGAGTGATGACTTCTGTTGAGGTGACGTGACTTTCAGCAATCATCTTGGGTGATCGGCAAGGATTGCCGGAAACCCACCGGGATAGCCTGAGGGTCGACAGGGTTCAGACCTGGTCTTTGGCTTCCCATTATCCAGGAGAGCTAATCTATGAGGCAATTTCGGCAAGAGAAGTTCAGGGTTGATCGGCATCGCCGTACAGCGACGCTGCGCCGCCACACTGCCGGAGTAATAGGGGCGGTGCTGGTCGGGTTATTGCTGCTTGCACCTCCTTCGAAGGCCAGCGAAATAGCTGGCCCTAGCGGCGATGTGGCTCCTACGGACGTCAGCGTGCCGGCGGTCGAGCCGAGCGCCGAGGCCCCCACCCCGGCCGAGGTGGTCGCCGTACCAGAAGGCCCGCAACTGAGCATCGGCATTGACAACGGCCGAACCTCGACAACGACCGGCGACCAGCTCGACTACGTCATCACCGTGCAGAATCTGGGCACGGCTGACGTTGATGGTCTCCTGATCAACCAGAGCCTGCCGACCGGAATGGATTTCAGTACCGCCGACTCGGGCGGCACGGCCGACGCCGGATATGTCACCTGGACGGTGGATCTCAAGGCCACCACTACGGCGACTTTTCACACCACGATGACGGTGACAGCAACTCCCGCCGAACTGTTGCGACTGGCAAGCGTGGCGTGCGCCAGCATTTCCGCGAATAGCCCACCCATTGTGTGCGCGTCCCATTCCGATCAACTCCCGGCCGGTGCCTCCGCCGAAGCCGCGCAGCAGTCGATGGCAGCGCCGCCCGCAGCCGAGACTCAGCCCTGGTGGTACGTCCTCGCCGGGCTGGCGGTATTCGTCGTGCTCGGCGGCCTGGTTGCCTGGTGGGTCATTCGCAGGCGCCGTCCGGCGCAGCCGGAAGAAGCCGACGCACTTGCCCTGACCCGGTGACCTCGAGCGCCGCGGCTAGGGATGTCGGGAGAGTGGGTTCCCGCGGATTCCGAGCCAAGCCCGACAGGTGCTGCAGTTCCGGCGGCACCTTGTGCGACCAGTCCGCGCGGACGTCATCCTGGTCACCGGCAAGTGCGGCCGGGGCCTGTGCCGGCGGGTTACCGGCTCGGGCGGCAGGGGGGAGCCGGCGTGAGCCAGGTCAGCCGCGTCGGGATCCGGATGAATGTCTCGATCGGTCGCGGTGGCGCGCCGGCGGCCAATTTCACGATCGACACGCTCACTGCCACCGACCAGGCAGCGTCCATGCTGGCCAGGTGCTGCCCGCCGGACCGTGGAATGCCACTATCACCATGAAGAGCGGGGCCGGAGGTTCCGCCTCGTTCGTCGGCGCATCTATCGGCTTCAGCAACAAGTCCGCTAACCAGGACGCGTGTAAAGGGGCCATAATCCAGCTGCTGCATACGGCCAACCCGAACTGACGTGGTTTCGTTGGCCGCAGAACTGGCGGCCTGTCACGGTTGCGGGTTTCATGATGGGTGCCGCTAACCTCACCTGCCGTTCCCATTTTCTCCATTCTCGCCGTTCCCATTCCCGCCGTTCCCATTCCCGCCGTTCCCATTCCCGTTGTTCCCATTCCCGTTGTTCCCATTCCCGTTGTTGCCGTTCCCGTTGTTGCCGGTCCCGTTGTTGCCGTTCCCGTTCCCGCCGTTCCCATTCCCGTTGTCCTTATTGCCGTTTCCAGCGGCGCCGACGGTAGTGCTGGGCGACTGGGCCGCTGGTTCAACTGGCGTCGATAGTGACGATGGCTCGGTGGGTTCGGGCACGGTCGAGTCGGGCCCAGTTGTGGCAGGTTGATTCAGGTTGGCTCCGACAGGGACGCTGGAGGCGGTGATCTGGACGGGTTGGCCCGTTTCGACGGGGGCAGGGGCCTGTGCCGAGCTTGTGCTCGACGGGGTGTCGGCAACTGGGCTGGTGGACGCTGGGCTGCTCTGATTTCGGAGGGCGACGACGACTGCCGCGGCCACCGCCCCCACTGCCAGGATCATCGCGACCATGAGAAAGGTCCTGATCGGTCTGGGTTTGTGCCCGATCGCCGTCAGAGCGAGGGTCAGCTCGGGCCGGGAAGGCTCGCTGTCGCCGAGAAGTGTTCCGCCCATAGCAATGGTGCGTCGTTCCGGTGACACCAGCGATTTCGTCGGCGAAACTTCGGTCGGGTGAACATTTCCGGCCAGCGTGGTACAGACATCCGTTGCACCGGGGCGGGTTTCGGGTGGAGTGGCCGTCATTCCGCGCAGCAAATCTGGCCACGGAGTCGGCAGGGTGTCGGGTATGACGGGTTCGCGCAAGAGTCGCGCGACCGCCGCCTCGACCGCCGGACCGGGGAACTCCCGGTGCCCGGTCAGGCACTCGAGCAGCACCAAGCCCAGCGCGTAGATGTCGGTGGCGGGTCCGATCTCCTCACCGCGTGCCTGCTCCGGGCTGAGATAGGGGGCAGTCCCGAGCACATCCGCGGAATGGGTGATGCGTTCGGCTTGCAACACACGGGCAATGCCGAAGTCGCTGAGCTTCGCCTCACCTGTGGCGGTCAGCAGAATATTGGCCGGTTTGATATCACGGTGCACCAACCCGGCAGCGTGCACGATCGCCATCGCTGAAGAGATGCCCATTCCGATAACCGCAACCTCGGCCGGAGTCATCGCACCCTCGTGCAACCGGGCGGCCAGGTTCTGTCCGCCCATGAATTCCAGGACTAGGTATCCCGGCGCCACTTCGCCGCCGCTGTGGCCCTCGGCCATCCGTGCGTCGAAAACGGCAACCAGATGTGGATGGTGCAACCCGGCGACGACGCGCATTTCCTGTTGTTGCCGGGCAACCATCACCGGATCGGTCAGGTGCGGCGAGAACACCTTGACCGCGACCGTGCGGCCCAGCAGTTCGTCGGACGCTCGGTAGACGGTCGCGGTGCCACCGTGCCCAACCACCGACTCCAACCGATACCGCCAATCCAGCACGCTGCCAGGACCTAGGGGCGGCGTGCCCGGGCTGTCCGATTCCACGGACCGGAGGTGGGTCGGTTCGGCGTTCGACCGCATCGGGGTCATGGTAACCAGCGGGGGGAAGGAGGCATTCGCGGTCCTGGTTGATTCCTTGTCGGCGATGAGTGTCGAGGTGTCATCTATGACAGGTGCTGCGGCTCCGGCGTCGCCTTGTGCGACCAGTCCGCGCCGACGTCATCCTGGTCTGCAACCTCGGCCGGGATCTGCGCCGGCGGGTTCCCGGCCCGGGCGAGGGCCAGCGACACGATGACGGACTTCGACGTTGGACAATTACTGGCGATCGCCGTGGAATCCAGCGGAACCAGGGGATTGGTCTCCGGGTAGTACGCGGCGGCCGAACCACGGGGCGTGTCATATTCGACGATGCGGAAGGAATCGGCCCGGCGAACGCGGTCGTCGTCGTCCCAGCGGGTGGTGATGTCGACGAAATCCCCGTTGCGGAAACCCAGGTGGGAGATGTCATCCCGATGCAGGAAGATCACCCGGCGCCCACCCTCGATGCCCCGATACCGGTCGCTGAGCCCGTAAATAGTGGTGTTGAACTGATCGTGACTCCGCAGAGTCTGCAGAATCAGATGACGATCCGGCACCTGTAACACGTCGATCGGCGACACCACGAATTCTGCCTTGCCGGACTTGGTGGTGAATGTTCGGGAATCGCGTGGGGGATGGGGCATGACCCAACCGCCGGGACGGCGCACATTCACCTCGTAGGATTCACACCCGGGCACCACCCGCGAGATGTGTTTCCGGATGACGCTGTAGTTCGCCCGCATGTCCCGCCAGGCGATGCCGTGCCGATCCCCGATGGTGGCCTCCGCGATGCCGGTGATGATCTCCACCTCGGACTTCAGAAGTGGACTGGCCGGCTCCAGCGGACCCTTTGAGGAGTGCACCGAGCAGGTCGAGTCTTCCACTGAGATCCATTGCGGCCCAGAGGCTTGAATGTCCTTCTCGGTGCGGCCCTTGGTCGGCAGGATCAGCGCGGTGTCACCGCACACCAGGTGCGAACGGTTGATCTTGGTCGAGATGTGCACCGTCATACTGGCCTTGCGCATCGCCTCGACGACGACGTCGGTGTCCGAAACCGCCTGCACGAAGTTTCCACCCAGACCGAGGAAGAAGTGCGCCTTTCCATCACGTAGGGCACGAATCGAATCCACGGTGTCCAGCCCGTGTGGCCGGGGCGGGTCGAAGCCGAATTCTTTCTGCAGCGCATCCAGGAAATGCTCCGGTGCGCGCTCCCAGATTCCCATGGTGCGATCGCCCTGCACGTTGGAGTGGCCACGCACCGGGAAAAGCCCGGCGCCGGGCTTGCCGATATTGCCCTGGGCAAACGCCAGATTGCAGACCTCTTTGATGGTCGCAACGGCATTGCGGTGCTGCGTCAGTCCCATCGCCCAGCAGAAAACGGTGGCATCGGAGTCACGCAGCAACTGCGCGACCTCGGTGATCTGCGCCCGTGAGAGGCCTGTCGTAGTGGTGACGACATCCCATTCGACGGCACTGACATGTGCCCGCCAGCCGTCGAAACCGGTGGTGTACGTGTCGATGAAGTCATGGTCGAGCGCGTCCCACTGCACCAGCAGCGAACCGATTGCCTGGAAGAGCGCAAGGTCGCCATTGAGCTTGATCGGCAGGTGCAGATCGGCCAGTTCGATACCGCGTCCGGCGATGCCCGTGGGCTCCTGCGGATTCTTGAAGCGGACCAGGCCGGCCTCGCGGAGCGGGTTGATCGAGACGATCTTCGCGCCGTTCTTCTTCGCGATCTCCAGGGCGGATAGCATCCGTGGATGGTTCGTGCCGGGGTTCTGCCCGGCAATGATGATCAACTTGGCGTTGTAGATGTCCTCGATGCTGACGCTGGCCTTGCCGATGCCGATCGATTCCTGCAGTGCAATGCTCGTCGACTCGTGGCACATGTTGGAGCAGTCCGGCAGGTTGTTGGTGCCGAAGGCGCGGGCGAATAGCTGGTAGCTGAAGGCGGCTTCGTTGGATGCCCGACCCGAGGTGTAGAAGATGGCCTCGTCGGGGCTGCCCAGACTACGCAACTGGGAGCCGATCAGCTCGAACGCCTCGGCCCAGTCGATGGGCTCGTAGTGGGTGGCTCCCGGCCGCTTGACCATCGGGTGCGTGATGCGGCCCTGCTGCCCGAGCCAGTGCTCAGTGTGCGCGTCCAGATCGGCGATGCTGTGCGCGGCAAAGAACGCCGGATCCGCGCGATCGCGGGTCGCCTCCTCGGCGACTGCCTTGGCGCCGTTCTCACAGAACTCTGCGGTGTGCCGGTGGCCGACCTCCGGGTCGGGCCACGCGCAGCTCATGCAGTCGAATCCCTCTGCCTGGTTCAACTTGAGCAGCGTCTTCGCCGTCCTTGCGGGGCCCATCCGGGAGAGCGCCCGTTTCATCGATACCGCGACCGCGGGGACACCTGCTGCGTGATCTTTGGGTGGCTCCACCCGGAGGTCGGCCTCGGAGTAGTCGCGTTCGTCGTGCTTGCTGCGCATGGAACCTCTCCCGTTGCTGTCTGGCCAACAGGAGGTTGGGTCTCCGGCCGCCAGATGGCAGGTCGGTTCCCCGGGTGTGCAGATGTTAAACGGACCCCGGCCGCGCATCGCTGACCGGTATCAAGGTGCCCGGACCACGACGGCTTGAAGCGCAGGTCGTGAAGCCCATCGGCGCGGGTGAACTCACCGCGTCAACTCAGGTCTGCATCGTGGCCGGCGGAGAATAGGTGGGACTCCTGCGGCGGCTCCCGGACCGGTGCCGCGCTGATCCGGGTGAGGAACGGCCGAGCCCAGCTCCGATGGAATTGGGTCGACCGCTCGACGTTGGGGATCAGCGATCAATGGGCCTCCGTCCGCGACCGCCACCGCCGTGGCAGCATCACTCAGTGGCTGGCTACCTCGCACTCGGCCGGTGATCTAGATTCACCAACTGAAGGGGGCTACCAGGATCGATAGTTTCGAAACTCAAACGTCGACCCTCCCATCGGATTCGCAGTGCCGTGTCGAATTTCCTCCGGCGTACATTGACATTCTCCATTCTATAACCTTCTTCAGCATACCGGCGGAGAAAATACGGAATGGATTGAATAAATCACCCGACAATTGCTGCCCGCCACCATCGTGGTGACCTGATGGACGATGGGTGACCGAGTCGGCAACTCCGGGCTCCCGACTACTTCGAACCTGTTCCACCCCGGCGACCATGCCGATGAGTAACGTCGGCTCGGCCGGTCAACCATCTCGCGGCCGTGTCGCGGTCCAGCGCTCGACGAGAGGATCATCATGCTCACGAATACCAAGGCCTTCAGCGGGTTTTCCGTCGACGACATCGCCAAGGCCAAGCAGTTCTACGGCGAGACATTGGGACTCACGGTCACGGAGGCCAACGGCATGCTCCAGCTGCACACGGCGGGCGACCGGGACACCCTGATCTATCCCAAGCCGGGTCACGTCCCCGCGACGTTCACCATCCTGAACTTCGAGGTCGACGACATCGAGGCCGAGGTGGACGAACTCACCGCCCGCGGCGTGCAGTTCGAGCTTTACGATTGGGTGGATCCGAAGGGCATCAACCGGCAGGGGGGTCCGCTGATCGCCTGGTTCACCGATCCCGCCGGGAACATTCTCTCGGTCATCCAGTCGGGCTGATCCACACCGCCAGGGCGACCGGAACCCACGACAGCGACCGGATACCGTCGTGGGGTGCCCCGTCGCTCTCATGGTTCCCTTCGCCGGGAACGAGCCGACGGTCGCAGCGGATCCGGGTCGCGCAAGGGGGTGGAAGGCCCGGCGACCCCCTTGGGCGGGCGGGAGACCCAGAGCACGGCCGAAGGCGACTTCCTGGTCAGGAAGATCCCGGGCGCCGGAGCCCGCAAGGCCTATCGGTGTCCCGGATGTCAGCAGGAGATCCCGATCGGCACCCCGCACCTGGTCGTCTGGCCGGCCGAGGACCTCTCGTGGATGCAGTCCGCCGGCGACGCGCGCCGGCATTGGCACAGCTCGTGCTGGCACCGCCAATCCAGGCGTGCGGGACCTGGCGGACTGCGCGGGTAGTGATGCCCAGGTCCCCGCCAGCCACCCCGGGCCCAGTTGAACAGGCCTGCATCACATGGCTGAGCTGATGAGAACTCCGTCCGACCTGCGCGAGAGCCTTCCCGACGCAAGGACCAGCCCCAACGCCGCATCCAGCCTGCTGACCTGGCTCGCGCTGCGCCGGCTGAACCCGAAGACCTCGAGGGTGCCGGCCCAGAGTTGATCTTCCGTCATCCCGGCCGCTGCGCCGCAGAGCGCGACCATCGCATTGCCGATCTCCCGCGGACTGATGTGCTCGAGTGACCGGTCGACGCCCTCCGGAGTCGACCGGAAACCCTGCCAGGTCAACGGGTTCAGCGACGGTGGCCAGACGAATTCGGGAGCGGCCTGGTCGGTGCACAGACCGGCCGGCAGCACCGCAAGGAGCGCAGCGTGCCGGGCCGCGACCACCCGGTGCAGGCCGAACCCGGCCGCGACGAGCCGGATGAGCCGGTCGAGCTGAATTGGTCCCTCGGCCTCGATCGCACTGATCATCGCGGCGTAAACACGCTGCGCAGACTCGGGTGCCGGCAGCTCGTCGAGCACCTCCTTCGGGCCGAGCACGCCGGGAACCCAAGGGGCGAAAACTGTTTCGCCGGTCCGGAGCGGCAGCGCGTTTTGCTCGGAAGGGTCGGCTACCCCGACCGGTTGGTCGTTCGCCCCGACCGGCCAGTCCGGCGCCGCAGGCATTGGGGCGGCAACCGGCGGCGTCACAGTCGGCGGGGTTTCCGCCCGCGCCGCCTGCGCCGTACGGCCTGCCGCCGCGGCCCGTTTCGCTGTGACAGCATCGACCGCGTCCCGCACGACGTCCGACAGTCGGTCCAGCACAACGTCCCGGTCGACCAGCCATTCGGGCAGCCATACCCGTTGCACCGCAGGCCAGTGCATCAACTTCGACAGCACCTCGACGGGCAGGCCGTCCCGGTCGCCGACGGTTCGACGGGCCGCCCACCCGGGGCCGTCGAGCAGCACCGCAAGAACCGGATCGCTGCCGCCTGTGTCGCCGCCTGAGTCGGTGCCGCCTGTGTCGTGGCCGGGGTCGCTGCCGGGTGCGACCACCAGATCGATGGTGAAATCCGACAGGCCGACCTCGGTCCGCACGGCAAAACCCCGTTGCCGCAGGGCTTCCGCGATATCCTCACGGTGGCGATCGGTGATCCGCAGTCGCCGGCCGGCTGGCAGGGGGCCGAGGGCGCGCGGTCCTTGCTGGGCGAGATCCAGGTAGGCGCGCAGATGTTTGACCCCGACCGATGACGTCTCCTCGGCGCGCAACTGGGCGGGCTCGAAGGAGCTGAAGACGATCACCTGGCGTCGTGCCCGGGTGATCGCGACATTGAGTCGGCGCTCGCCACCCGCCCGGTTCAGCGGGCCGAAATTGAGCGGCAGCGATCCGCGGCTGTTCACCGAGAATGCCGTGGAGAACAGGATGACGTCCCGCTCGTCGCCCTGCACGTTCTCCAGGTTCTTCACGAACAGGCCCTCGTGGTCGGCGGTCTGCGTCGCGGCGTGGTCGGCGGCAGCTGCCGTGTCGGCCGGACCATCCAGGGCCTCGATCAGCCGCTCGTCGCCGCTGTCCCGGAGCATCGATTCGATCAGGGTTCGCTGTTGGATGTTGAACGTGACGACGCCGATCGAAGGGGTGCCGGCGGGGTCGGCGGCGAATCGGCTCTTGATCTCGTCGATGACCGCCTGCGCCTCAATAGGATTGGTGCGCAACAGCTTTCCGGCCCCGCTGCGGTGGAAGGTGCCGTCGACCCGGACCAGGCTGATGCCGTGGCCGTCGATGCCGGAATCCGGTAGTCCGGCGTGCGGCGCAGGGAAGGACGAGAGGCCACCGGCATAGTACTGACGGTTACTGAAGGCGATCAGCGACTCGTCCTGGCTCCGGTAGTGCCAGGACAGCCAGCGCTGCGGCACCCTGGCCTGTACGCACTCGGACAGGATGCTCTCTTCGTCCTCTGCGGGCAGCACTTCAGCCACCGCATCCTCGGCGAGCCCGAGGTCCCCGCCAGCGCTCGACTCGTCGTCGCTGTCGCCTCCGCTGAGGTTGAGTTCGGCAAAGGACGTCGGTGGCATCTGTTTGCTGTCACCTACGACGACCACCGACCGCCCGCGGCCCATCGCCCCTACCGCGTCCGCGACCCTGATCTGCGACGCCTCGTCGAACACCACCAGATCGAACAGGCCCGGCCGCGGCGGGAAGAACCTGGCGAGCGAATCCGGGCTCACCAACATGCACGGCATGATCGCGGTGATCAGCTCGCCGTACCGGGCGAGCAGACCGCGAACCTGCAGTCCGCGCCGTTGCTTGGCCAGTTCGCGCTGCAGTTCGCCGACCTGTCCGAGACCGGAGGCGGCGTCGAAAGTCCTGCGGTCCAACACCTGCCGCGGGATCGCCGTGGTCAGCAGGTCGCGAATGTCGTTGGCGGACGCAGTGAACCGGGAGATTTGTCGGCCGTGGGTGACGGTGTCGAAGCCGGCGAGTCCGGTCGCGTCGCGGCGCTCCGCGGTGGATGCCGCGGCGACCCCCGCGTCGAACGCTCGGACCGCGTCGTCGGCGGGAACCAGACCCGACAGCAGCATCGCGCGGGCATCCTTCGCGCCCGCGGTGCGCAGCGGTTCCAGCGCGGCAACGAACGCCAGCCAGCGGCGCAGCGAGGCGGCGTTCGGATCTGCCAGCGCTCGCGCCGTCGCGGTGCCGCGCCACCTGTCGAGAATCCCTCGCACACCTGCCCACCGGCCCAGCACAGCGCCGGATACCGAGCAGGCGGACAGCAACGCCCGCAACGCGACATCCGCACGGATGACGGCTTGCCGGTCCCGGGCGGCGACCGGCTGCGCTGCCTCCACCCAGTTCCGGAGGGCTTGGGTGAACCCGGACGGCGACACCGACGGGTCAACGGCGGCTCCGGCCCAACGGAGCCAGGTGATCTGGCGGTCAACCTGATCCCGGCCCTGATCGGTGAGCGGATTCCAGCCTGCCGGCACGAAGACACCGGGAATCGCGGCCGTGCGCGCGGCCAATCCACGGGCCTCACCCTGAACCTGCAGCAACGCGGCGACCAGGTCGGGCACCTCGGCCGGCTCGATCTCGGCGCCCGGAAGCAGGACGCCGGCGAGCTGGTCGCGGACGGCGATCAACCGCTTCTTCCGCCCGAACCAACTGGATTCGGCGGCCGCCTGGGCCTGGGCGTACAGGTCCGCCAACGGCAGTTCGATCGCCGCCGGGGTGGCCAGGTCACGGCCGGGGTGGGTGGCCGCGGTGAACGCCGCAAGCTGCGCCGTCAACGCATCCGTCGCCTGATGCCAACGGGCGGAACGCGTTTCGTCCAACACCGCGACCGCAACTCCGGACCGGTCGATCATCGCCACCAGTGCGGACAGATCGGTGGGCTCGCACACCGCGCCCAGTGCATCGGCAAGAACACCGTCTCTCGGTAGCTCGGCAACCGCCGCGTCGAACTCGACAGCCCCGGCGTGAACGGCCGAGGCGTCGACGCCCGGGGAGTCGACGAACGCCCACGGGTGATCCGGTCGGGGGTTGGCGGCGGCCGCGACGTCACCAACCGTGGTCAATGTCCGGCGCAGCCCGTTGAGCGTCTCGGACGCCGAGACATCCAGCAACGGGGCGGGAATCGGCAGCGCCTCGGTGCCTTTCCCGATGGACAGCACAGCGGTACGGGCCGAATAGAACGACAGTCCGGCGCCGTTCGGTTCGTGCAGCCGGGTGGCGTACCGGGCGAGTTGACCACGGGATGCGCGCAGATCTTCAGCGGTGGCGGCCAGTCCCTGCGCGTCGACCGCAACCTGATGGTCGAGTGCTGCCCGGATCTGCGACCGGACTACCGTTGGCTTACTTGACTTGTCGTGCAGATCGAGGCAGAAGGGCCCGAGCCCGATGGCCTCGAGCCGTCTGGTGACGACATCCAGCGCTGCACGTTTCTCGGCGACGAACAACACCCGCCTGCCGTCGGCGATGGCCCTGGCGAGCAGATTGGTGATCGTCTGTGATTTCCCGGTTCCGGGTGGGCCTTCGAGGACGAAGGTCCGGCCGGCGGTCGCCTCGCCGACCGCGGCGACCTGGGACGCGTCGGCCGGCACCGGGCAGGACGCGGCGAGCTCATCCAGATCGACGCCGTTCTGCGGGGCGACCGGGTCGACGAACGGCTCGAAGGGCGAGCTGACGAGATGTTGCACCAGCGGGTTGGCGATCAGATCCGGCCAATGATCGGCCAGGTCCTTCCACAGCCGGAACTTCGCGAATTGCAGGACGGCCAGTTCGGCGCTGTCCTCCACCCGGAACGGCAGACCTGCATCGGCCAGGGCGGCCCGCATCGCCTGCAGCGCGCTGTCCAGATCGATGCCGGCGCCATCCTCGGCGGGCTGCGCCAACCCGGGGACGTGCAATCCGTGCACCAGGCGCAATTTCTCCAGCAGACAGAAATTGGGGGTGCTGGCCCCGGATTCGTCGATCTCGATGCGGTACGACCGTTGCCTGGTCCTGGTGATCAACCGCACCGGCACCAGGACGAGGGGTGACCGCAATTCCCGATCGTCGAGCTTCCACAGCAGACTGCCGAGTGCGAGATAGAGATTGTTGGCGCCGGTTTCCTCGATAACGGTCTTGGCTTTGTAGGCCATGGCCCGGAGTCGCGAGTCGTAGGTGGATGCCGTCACATCGGTGAACAGCGAACCCCTGGCGGTGAACAATTCGGCCAATTGGTCGGCCGGCAGGTCGCGGCCGAATTGCACGCCGCGCTCCGCAGCCACCGCTCCCACCTGGTCACCGGCCAGCAGGACGATGCCCGACGGTTCGTGAACCCGATCCTCCACCGCACCGAGCAACCCGTCGGGAACCGTCAGGCCGATGCTGCCCCGTCGGTGGAAATTGATCAGCTTGTTGCGCAGGCTCAGGTCGAGCAGTGCGTTCTTCCACTGTTCGATGCGTGGCGGCGCAGCGCCGGCGGTCTCCCCGGTGGACGGCGCCGATGAGAATCCGACCGTCGGCGTTGGACCCCGACGATCCACCGGTGTGTAGGGGATGACCCGCACGGTCCCGTCGGCAGCGAGCACCTGCGCGGGCAGCGGCACGATCCGATCGATCCGGGACTGCCGGATGTCGACGACACCGTGGACGGTGTCCAGATTGCCGGTGAGGAAGGTCGTGTACGGGGGGCGGTGGCTGGCCTCGAACGTCCAGGGCGGGTCGGTCACGGTCACGGTGGTGGTTTCGATGAGCCTGATCAGGTCGAGGTCGATCAGGTTCACGATGTCGGCAACATCGGTCTGCGCGGGGCCCGCCAGGGAGCGTTCGTCCCGCCAATAGCCGAGGAACGCATGACCGTGCACGACGAACACCAGCGGCCGGAGCCCGGCCTGCTCGAGCGCCGCGGCCAGCACCACCGTGGTGTCCAGGGATGTGCCCTGCCGGCCGTCCAGCACCTCGGCCGGATCGCGGATCAGATGACCGGTGTCGGTCCAGCTGTCCGGCGCGGTGACGTAGCTGATCTGCCGTGCCTGCATCGCCTGGAAGATCGACCGGACGATCTCGTCGACCCGCGCCGACCCCGATTGATAGCCCTGCATCGCGGGATTGCCGGTGTTCTGCTGCAGCAATGGCACCGCCTCGGCGAGCAGGCCGTTGATCGAGGGGTGATGCGGCATGACGAAAGCCGCCAGCATCTCCAGACCCAGCAGTTCGGGCACCGCACGCCACTGCCGCGCCGCCAGAATGTGCACCGGCTCGAGCCGCTCGGCCAGGACGGATCCGTCGACCAGCAGGGAGACCCGAACAGCGCCCGGTCGGTGTTCGTCGATTCGGGCCATCGCTTCCGGGTCCAGCCAAACGCTGGGTTCGCCGAGCGCCGTCGATCCACCGCTCCGCAGGTCCACCAGGAAGTCGGTCGCCGCACCGAGGGGTCCGGATCCGTCTTCGACCTGAATCCGCAGGGTCGCCGCTCCGACGTCCGGCCCAGGATTGTTGATGTCGACGCGGTGCACGACGGCGATCCGGTTGTAGGCCAGCGCGTAGCTGAGCACCGGCGTCACAGCGATGGTCAGGGTGGGACGCGCGACTTCCGCGGCGGCCCCGTCAGCGGCCTCAGCTCGCGCGTCGGCCGGCGCAACAGGCGAGGCATCGTCGGTGATGGGTGGTCCTGCTGCCGACAACTCTGGGCTCCTGACTGGACGATCGCTGCGCTGTCCCTGCATTCTCCACTGACGCCCCGGACTGATGTGGATAACCCCGTGGCGCAGCGAATCTGCAGAGCCAAGATCCTGGTGTGCCGACGAGAGCACTGGGGCCTGTCTGCCAAACACCGGGCGGACGGGCCCCCTTTATTGGATTGCGCCCGACGACTTCGTCGCGGGCGACTGGGACAATGGCGGGCATGGTGGCAGAGGTTTCGGCGCACAGGTGGCCCGAGCACGTCAGCGAATGGACCGTCGAGATGCTCGACACGCTGCCCGAGGGCAATCTCCGGTACGAGCTGCTTGACGGGACCCTGCTGGTGAGCCCGTCACCGGTGACGAAGCATCAGGTCGCGATCGGCGAGCTTTAGGTGCTGCAGCGGGCAGCCTGTCCCTCGGGTCACTACGTCTTCCTGGCGCCGCTGGACTGGCAACCGGACGGCCGAACGTCGCTCGAACCGGACCTCCTGGTTGTTCGCCGCGACCGGATCGGGACCAAGAACATCGTCGAAGCGCCGACGTTGGCCGTCGAGGTGATCTCGCCGAGTTCGGCACGCATCGACCGGATGCTGAAGTTCGCTCGATACGCGGAGGGTGGGATCCCGCACTACTGGATCGTTGACCCGCGGGTGCCGTCGGTCGAGGTCTACGACCTGGTCGATGGGCAATACCAGCTCACGGCAAGCGCGGAATGCGCCGAAACGGTCGCAGTGACGGCGCCATTTGTCGTTTCAATTGTGCCGGCGAAGCTCGTGGACATCTGACAACAAACCGACGGTATTCGGTTCGTCAGGCGGCGAGAAACATTGCCAGCACTGCGGTATCGGCGTCATCGTAGGGGTTGACGCCGGCCTTGCTGACCATGCTCATGATATTTCCGCGGTGGTCGGCCTCCACCCAGGCCGCCCGATGGTCGAGTCCGAGGTAGGGAATTCCGGGTAGCAGTACGCAACCGGAGGCGACCTCGTCGTATTCGGGCAGCGTTGGGCGGATCTCGTTCGGCGGATGCAGCACGATCAGTCCGGGCGGTTGGTGGTCGGCGAATTGTCCGGGCATGACGGCGTTGTCACCGACGACCGGCCCTTCGGCGATGACCAGACCGACGGTGCCCGGAGTCGGGTCGTCCGGGAGCTCTTCGCGGACCCGGAAAACGGTGCTGGTGTGCAGCATCCCGGGGACGCTCGCCACCCGGACTGCAAGCAGCAGGAAGCGAGCCCACTCGACGGTGCTGGCTGGCCAACGGCCGGACACGAGGAAACCGCTGAGCAAACCCTCCGCATGGAAGGGCGACACTTCGACGGACAATTCGTCGGGCTCTCTCATGGTCAACCTCCGTTAGCGGGGCGGCCGGATCGCTCATGGTGAATCACATAGGTGTTAGCACACAAGACCCCCTGAGTGCTAACGATTTTCGTGATGACGGCCGGGTCACGCTGCTGTTACGGAACGACCCCTGATGGCTGGGCTTGACGCGTGGGCAGTACCGCCGGTCCGCGTAACAATTGCGGCCGACGGTGCCGCGGCTCACATCCGGAATGCCGGCGCCTGCGGTCGCGCTGTTCGGGGCAGGGTGGACGGCAGGGTTTCGCACGTGCCACTGGACGGTCCGGCGGCAGGCTGTTCTCGTGCCACCGCACGGAACGGTCGGCAGGCTCTGCTCGTGCCGCCACACCGCTCGGTCGACACCGGCCGGTCCGGTTGCCCACGCGTACGGTGGCGCAATGCCCATGATCACCATTCGCGATACCGCTGCCCCTGACGACGATGCGCTCCGCCCGGCGTATTTTGTGGAGCCTGTCGCGGTGACCGATCGCCCGGGTCCATGGCCGGGTGTGGTGTTGATGCACGACGCGTTCGGGCTCGGCGACGAGATGAAAGAGCAGGCCGACTGGCTGGCCAGCGCCGGGTATCTCGCGATCGTCCCGGACCTCTATAACGGCAAATCCATGGTCCGCTGCATCAAGACCATCGCCACCCAGTTGATGGCTCAGCAGGGACCAGTTTTCCATCAGATCGAGGCTGCGAGAACGTATCTGGCGCAACTTCCGAACTGTACCGGCACCGTCGGTGTCATCGGATACTGCCTCGGCGGGGCCTTCACCCTTTTGCTGGCGAGCCGGCCGGGATACTCCGCGGCCGCCGTCAATTATGGACAGCTGCCAAGGAATCTCGACGAGGTACTGGCCGGGTCGTGCCCGATGGTGGCCAGCTACGGCGCCAAGGACACGTCGCTCAAGGGGGGTGGCGAAAAGGTCAGGCTGAGCCTGGAAAAGGCCGGCGTGGTGCACGACTACAAGGAGTACCCCAACGCCAGGCATGGCTTCATCAACAGGGTGACCGCGCTGTCCCCGTTGACCGTACTGATGAAGGCCGGCGGAATCGGCTACGACCACGACTCCGCGATCCACGCCAAGCAGCGCATCCTGGCGTTCTTCGACGAACACCTGCGGGCCAACGAATCCGTGGCGGTGGGGGAGCGCGAAAGCGGTGCGTGACGAACCCAGCAGGGACCTTCGGCACTGGTAGCTGATCACTTCAAGATCCACGATGGAGGAGGCGCAGCGGCGCCGAACACAAGATCGTGGTGAGCTCGAATGAGAACCAGACCGGCCGACATCGACAACAGCACATCGGGTCACGACCCGGGACCGGCAATCGCACCTCCGCAGGTCAGTCCGCTGGCGCTGTGGCTGTCCGGGGCCCTGCTGCTGGCCATCAGCGTGGCAGCGGGCCTGACCTTCTTCGCGGACGGCGCACTATCCGGCACCGCCGCCATGAATGGTTCGGCCCGGGGCACGGCTCTGGTCTTTCTGATTGTCACGACCCCGGCCATCGTTGCCGGGATGATCCTCGCCGGGCGGGGGTCTGTTCGGGCCATCGTCGTCTGGCTGGGGGCGCTGTTCGTCAGCGTGTACAACGCCCAGATGTTCTTGTATGCAACGCCTTTCAACAGCCTGTTCCTGATCTATGTCGCTGTGCTCGGGCTGTCGATCTGGGCCATCGTGGCACTGCTGTCCTGCGGCACAGTTGGCCGGGTCGCAGCGTCGGCCGCAGCGACCATGCCGGTGCGGGTGATCGCCGGCTACGTCGTGGTGATCGCAGTGTTCAACGCGCTGCTCTGGCTGAAGGCGATCGTCCCTGCGGTGCTGAGCGATGCGCCGACGACTGTCCTGGCCGGTACCGGGCTGACGACGAACCCGGTGTTCGTCCAAGACCTCGCCATCTGGCTGCCGCTCGCCTTTGTCGGGGCATCTTGGCTATGGAACCGCCGGCCCTGGGGATACGCCATCGTTGGTGGGGTACTTGTGATGTGGGTGATCGAGAGCATCAGCGTTGCGGCAGATCAATGGTTCGGATCGCAGGCAGATCCCGCGTCGACGGTCGTGTCGGCAACGATGGTCCCAGTGTTTGCGGTGCTGGCAATGATCGGGCTGGTGCTGCTGGCGTTGTTCCTGCAGCACGTCAAGTCCGGACGTCGTGAAGAGTCGGAGAACGTATCTCTCTTGGCAGGTTGATGGCGGGGAGTCGAGTCCTTGCCTCGTCAAGCGCCTTGCAATCGGTACCTGAGTACGGGTTTATCGTCGCTGGATGACGAAACGACAACAACCTGTAGCCGGCACCTGGGTTCCTGACGCCTGCTCGCTGCCGACGGATCAGCAGCCGCTGCGAGTGGCGGGATTTGATGAGCTTTTTGCCCTTGGCGTCAGCGAGGTCCACCGAGTTGATGACGCGCGGGTGCGTTTCGAAATGCGGCCAGATCCCGTGGTGGCCGGGATGGCTGCGGAGCTGGCCGTTCGGGAGACCGAATGCTGTTCTTTTCTTGAGTTCACCCAGACTGCATCGGTCGGTCGACTGACTCTGGATCTGACGGTCCGGACTGAGCATGCGGACGTCTTGGACGCCGTGGTCAATCGGGCCAGGTCCGTCGCCGGGTTGGCACCGTGAAGGGGGGTGGAATGCGAGCCGGCCAGGTAGCGACTGCCGCTGGCGTCAACCTGCAGACTCTTCGCTATTACGAACGTCGCGGATTGCTTGAACCACCTGAGCGGAGCCTGGGCGGTCACCGGCTCTACCCGAGCGAGGTCGTGACACATCTGAAGGTGATCAAAACCGCCCAGCGATTGGGCTTTTCCTTGAATGAGGTGGCGGAGCTACTGAAAACCGGTGGGCACCGTCACGGTCGGCGCGGTCATGCCGGCTTACAGGCCCTGGCTGCGGCAAAGCTGGCCGAGGTTGAGCAGAAGATCACTGACCTGACGGCGATGCGAGATCGGTTGCGGGAGGGAATGAACGCGGGCTGTGACGACCTGATCGCCTGCGCCGACAGCCCGCACTGCCCGCTGCCTTTTGCTGGGCTCGGCACCCGTTAACAGCGTCCAAACTCTTTCCACATCAGCCGATCTCGCGGTGCGCACTAGAACGGTGGCTCATCGTCGGGCGGTGCGGTGTCGTTGCTGTTCGGTGTGGCTGTCGGATTGTCCGCCGGTGATTCACCACTGGAGTCTTCCGCTGGGTTTGCCGGTGAACTCGGCTTGTCGGGTGCTGGCTGTTGGAAGAAGGCGGTGGTCTTCCTGAGTTCTGGTGGAAACCGGTCGTCGAGATCCTCTGTGTCGTTGGCATTGTCGAACGGTTCGATGACCTGCGGCGGCGGGATGGTGTAGCTGCGATCCAAGGGTGTTGTCCAGTGGGTGGTGCCGTCGGGGTCGCGCGAGTTCAGGAAACCGCCTCCGTCCTTCGCGCGGTGATGGTGGTGACATTTTCCGTCCAGGTCGGTGTGGCGGGTTCGTCCGCCGGTGGGACTGCCGGGGCGGAAGGGTTCGACGTGGTCGATTTGGCAGCGGTCGGCGGGTTGGAGGCAGCCGGGGGTGCGGCAGGTGCGGTCTCTGGCGACGATGAATTGTCGCAGGGTTTCGGGTGGCTCGTAACGGGTGCGGCCGTAGTCCAGGACGATCCCGGAAGCGGGGTCGTAGAGGATTCGTTGCAGGATCCCGTCGGCGGCGATGATGCGGGCCTGGTCGGCGGTGATCGCGCCGTGGCCGGCGAGTTCGCAGGGGTCGCTGGAGCCGAGCAGGACGGTGTAGGGGACGAGAACCTGGATGTGGGGGCGGCGGCCGTGCCGGGCGGGGAGGTCGGGACGCGCCCAGAAGGGAGGGCGGTCGGTGCCGGCGGTATCGCTCGAGCAGGCGGTGAGGTTGTCGCTCACGCCAGCTGTGTCGGTCATGCCAGCGGTGTCGGTCATGCCAGCGGTGTCGCTCGCGCTGACCGTGTCGGTGGGGTCATCGGGTTTGGTGGCCGGGAGTGATGGGTGCGTCGATTCCTGTTCCGTGGGAACGGGTTCATTGCTGTCTGCGGGGAGTCCGAGCAGGTCAGTCGCCGGCGCGGGCGCTGTTGGACCCGGTTGCGCTGAAACAGCTTTCGCTGGAACGGGTTCTGTTGGTGTCCGAGGGTGCGGGGTGGGTGTGATGCCCGCGAGCAGGTCCAGGCACATCCCAGCGATGCCGTCGACGCGTCTCGCGCCGAGGCTTCGGGTGTCGCAGGGGGTTTTGCTGGCGTCGGCCAGTCCGGTGGCGGCTTCCCAGATCGCCGCGATCTGTTCCGCGGGGGCGAGCACTTTGAGCCCGGCCATGCCGTCATCTTCGATCCAGCGGGTCATGGTGCGGGTTTTCCGGGCTTTGCGGTGCCGGTCAGCGGCGCCGTCGGGGTCGCGGATGATGACCCGCCGGACGGCGCGGCGGCGGAGTTGTTCGGCGGTGATGGTGCTGCCCTTCCGGGTCACCTCGGGTAGCAGGTCGGCCTCGACGGCGGCGGCGACCTCGGCGGTGGTGTTGGCGGTGGCCGAAGCCAAACCCATGGCGTGCCCGGCGTCGATCAACCCGGCCCGCAACGCTTCCAGCGTCGAGGGGAGGCGGAGCGTCATGGTGCGCGCGGTGTTGATGGCGTTGGAGGCGATGGCGTCGCTGGTCCGTAGGGCGAACCCGACCTCGGTAGGCAGCATCTCGGCCAGCCCGGGGTAGTTCCGGGACAGCATGGCCAGGTCGGTGTATTGCTCTGCTTGTAACCAGGACAGCACTCTGGCGCGGGCGGTGACCGATTCCAGGACGGCGTTCGCCCACCCGGTGACGATCCGGTCGGCGACGTTGGCGTCCCGGGCTGCCCACGCCGCAGCCAGCGCTTCGTCGGGGTCCGCCACGGGAGCCGGGGCCAGCGCGTCAGGTCGTTCGGTGAGGGCGATGACCAGGTCCGGGCCGGGTGACAGGCGGCTGATCCGGGTGCGCCAGCACCCGAGGTCCATCATCGCCGTACCGACCTCGGTGACGCCGTCGATCAGGCCGAGCCGTAACGCCCGGTCCATCTCGGTGCGGGCCGTGCCGGGGTGGCCACGCCACCTCGCGTAGGCGGTGTCGGTGTCGGTCGGGTCACCGGGCAGCAGCACCCGGCGCCGGTCGGTGACCCGACTGCCGCGGCGCCCGGCCGGTCCGCGAGTGATCTTCGTCGTCTTCCGGCCGGCCCGTTCCACGGACGGCACGAACGCCGCCGTCGATGCTCGTTCCCGGGTCGACCCACCCTGTCCAGGCAGCAGCACTCGCAACCTCGGTTCAGGTTCGACGCTCGGCACGCGCCACACCGCGACCCGCTCTCCGATTGCCACCCGCGTTTCGAACATACCTCATCATACTATTAAAATCGAACACCTGTCTACAAGGACAATGGATGTGGATAGCGGGGAGAGTAGCCAAACGCGCTCGTGGGCGGTCGCCGATGATGCAATCCTGATGCCGCGCGCGGTCCGTCAATGATGCAAGTCTTGATGCCGCGCGCGGTCGCCAAGGGTGCAAGTCCGTGCCGTGCGCCCGGCAGTAAGTCGCCATCGATTCGGCTCCAGTGCAGGCATGCATGGTGGTTCTGCGGGCAGGCCACCGGGTCAGGCAGCCGCCCGCTCATCGACAGGCCTACGACGGAGCTTCGAAGTCCGGATAGCCGGGGTGAGGTAGGCCGACTGGTCCGGTTCACCGACATCGGTGCCGGGCGGCACGATCTCGTCGATCCGATCGAGCATGTCGTCGGTGAGCGTGACGTCGACGCTGGCCAGCACGTCGTCGAGCTGTTCCATCGTGCGCGGCCCGATGATCGCGCTCGTCACCCCTGGGTGGGAAACCGCGAACGCCATGGCGAGGTGCGTCATCGGCACTCCCGCTTGCGCCGCAAGGGGGATGAGCCGTTCCACGGCATCGAGTCGGCGATCGTCGCTGAAATTGGCGAAGATGCTGGCGCGCCGCAGATCCGTCTGCTGGCCCTTGCGGATTCGCCCGGTGAGCATTCCCTTTGCCAATGGGCTCCACACCAGGGTTCCCATTCCATATCGCTGGGCGACCGGCAGTACCTCTGCTTCAATCCCGCGGTTGAGGATCGAATAGGTCGGCTGCTCGGTCCGGAACCGTTGCAGGCCATGGCGTTCGGCGACCCATTGAGCCTCGACGATGTCCGAGGCGGGCATCGTGGATGAGCCGATCACCCGCACTTTCCCGCTGTGGATCAGGTCCGACAAGGCCGACAGTGTTTCCTCGATATCGGTGTCGGGGTCCGGTCGGTGGATCTGGTAGAGGTCGATGTGGTCGGTCTGCAAGCGTCGCAGTGAATCCTCGACGGCCGTCATGATCCACCGTCGTGAGGTTCCCTGATGATTGGGATCCTCACCCATGGGGCGGCTGAGTTTGGTGGCGAGCACGACGTCGTCACGGCGCCCCTTGAGGGCCTTGCCGACTATTTCTTCTGACTCGCCGGCCGAATACACGTCGGCGGTGTCGATGAAATTGATCCCCGAGTCCAGGGCTTTGTGGATCATCCGGATCGAATCATCGTGATCGGGATTGCCCATGGCCCCGAACATCATTGCGCCGAGTGCGTAGGGGCTGACCTTGATGCCGGTCCGGCCGAGGGTGCGGTAGTGCATGTGGATTCTCCTGGAGTCGTCGACATCGTCGAAGATGGTGAACGTCACCTCGATGCCGTAACCTGGACCGAAGTGGAACTATATTCCGGAACTATACGGAATGAGATTCCGGATAGCAAGGGAGTGAGCAAAGTGACTGAGGCAGCGACGTCGGCAGGCAGTGCCCCGGCTGCCCCGACCGCCCCGACTGCACCGACCGCGCCGGGCGAACAGGCGCCGCGCCGACTGCGTGCCGATGCGCAACGCAACATCGACTCCCTGCTCGAAGCGGCAAAGACCACCTTCGCCACGTCTGGGGTGGACGCACCCGCCAAGGAGATCGTGGATCTGGCCGGCGTCGGGGTCGGGACGTTGTACCGGCACTTCCCGCAGCGATCTGACCTGGTCCGGGCAGTCTTTCAACGCGAGGTGGATGCCTGCGCCGATGCAGCCCCGGCGTTGAGTGCCGCGTACAAACCCGACGATGCCCTGGCGCTGTGGCTGCTCCGGTTCACCGATTTCCTCGCGACCAAACGCGGATTGGCCGCCGCACTGCATTCCGGTGATCCTGCATTCGACGCGCTGCCTGCTTATTTCACCGGCCGACTTGGCCCGACATTGCAAGCTCTGCTTGACTCAGCCGCGACGGCCGGAGAAATCCGCCCCGACATCGATGCGGAAGAACTCCTCATCGCGGTCAGTCGGCTTTCTACGCCGAGTCCGGGCGCCAACGGGGCTGATCAAAGTCAGCGCATGGTCTCGATTCTTATTGACGGACTGCGCTACGGCGCCGTTGGCGGTCGCTCAGCCACATGATCGCGACTGGTTCGCCAAGCAGTCGGTCTGCGTTCACGATCATGTCGAATCCGACCGCCATTGCAACCAGAAACCGAGAACTGAGTCGGATAACGGACTCGCGGTCTGGTCGATCGGCGACCAATGGAAGACACCACCAGTACCGTCACACCTCACGCAGAATGGATCGCCGGTCCCGTCGTCGCCGAACCCCGACAACCAGCTTCCATGCCAACCGGTTTCGAGCAACAACCTGGGCGTTCCGATTGATTCGCGCTATTTATCCCGCTCATAGTAGGCCAGGGTCGCAGCACCGGCTGCGTCGAGGAAGGTGCGGGTGAGCGGTTGGTCGATGGGGGTGGTGAAGAGTCGCTCACCAGAGCCGACTACCGACGGGAATGTCAACAGCCGGTATTGGTCGATGATGTCGGCGTGCTGCAGGGCCCGCAGCACACTGATGCTGCCGGTGAGGATGACATCCCGTTGTGCGCTATCGGCCCGTACCGTCTCGAGCAGATCGGCGCCGATCGGTGCCGAGTTTGCCCAGGCGGACAGGTCGGTGCGCGTGCGAGTGGCGACCCGCTTCCGGATTGCGTTCATCTGCTGCGAAAACGGGTCCGACCGGGTCGGCCAGAGCGAGGCGAACAGCTCCCAGGTACGCCGGCCCAGCAGCATGGTTCCGCTGTCCATGAGCTCACCAAGTTGGAACTTGTCGCCGGCGACCGCCTCGCGGCCGTGCCGGAAAGCCCATCCACCGAAGGATGTTCGGCCAGATCCATCCGGGTCGGTGATAACCCCATCCAGAGTGACAAACTCGATGACAATAACTCGGCCCATTGCGTTGTCCATTTCGCCAAAGCCGCCGGCGTGATCCGATCGGCATGAGTACATACCGTCGGCATCGGCGAAACTCGCCGTGATCGGTGCCGGCTGGTCAACCAGGCAGGTGGTCAGGGAGGTCGAAATAACCGAACAGGGCGGTCTCGGCGAAGACCACGTTGTGCGTGACGAGGCCGCCTCTGATCACCAGCACCTGCAAGGAATGCGCGCGGAAACCGCCCTCGGCGTCGCTGGTGTAGGCGGCGAACGCGGGTTGGTTGTTCGCCGCAACGAGTTGTGCTCGCCACGTCGATCCGCGCAGGGCATAGACCCGCGCCATGAACGACCCGTAATGCTCAACTCCTCGGTACCACAAGGCCACCGGCGGCATCTCGAGGACAACGTCGCCGCTCAGCATTGCGACCAGGGCGCCCATATCGGCCCGCTGGAACGCATCGATGTACCGCTCCAGCGCAGCCCGGTCGACCGGCTCGTTGTTTTCCACGCCTGGCTCGGCCTGCAGCCTCGCCCGCGCACGCCGCAGCCCGCTGTTCACCGCGGTGACGGTCAGGCCCAGCGTCTGGGCGGTCTCGGCAGCCGACCATTGCAGGACATCGCGCAGGATCAGGACCGCGCGTTGCCGGGTGGACAGCAGCTGGAGAGCCGCGACGAAGGCCAACCGCAGCGTCTCTCGATCCATCACCACGGCCGCCGGATCGCCGGCAAGGGAATCGGGAAATGGCTCCAGCCAAGCGATTTCCCTGCTGGGTGACAGCGGTGCAGCTGGGTCCTCGCTGCGGCCGACCAGGCCGGCGGGCAGGGGTCGACGCGGGCGGGACTCCAAGGCGGTGAGGCACACGTTGGTGGCTATTCGGTACAGCCAGGTGCGCATCGACGCCCGCTCGGCGTCATAGCGATCAGCTGCGCGCCACGCCCGCAGCATCGTCTCCTGGACGAGGTCTTCAGCGTCGTGAACCGAGCCCGACATGCGATAGCAATGGGCCAGCAGTTCCCGCCGGTGCGGACGGGTCAGCTCGTCGAAGTCGGCTCGCATCCGTCCGAGCATGCCACCCGCCAGCAGCCGCCGGCCCGTTCGAGTCGGTGCAGGTGGTCACCGGGCTGCTGAATCCGTTGCCGCTCTTGGTGCATCTGCCGGGCGGGTCGCGCGGAGCCGTTCCTGCTGAAGTTGCTGATGGGTCGTTGCCCTTGTTTGAGCAGGACTGCGGGCGCCATGAAGCAGGGGAGATACCCCTACAGCAGCGTTTCAGCACCCGTGACCGGCAAGCCCTGGCAGGTCTTCGTGCAGCGCAACTCACACTCGTCGACGCCATATCATCGGATACAGTTATGTATCGGATACAGTTCCGTATCCGAGAACGAGAGTCCTTCACCACGAGCGTTAGGTTTCCCGATGAGTGCCGTTATTCCTCCCCCAGGCCGTCACCACTCGGTCGAACTGCCACCCCCACCGCAGGGGTTCTGGAATGAACTGCGGGACGCGATCGCGGTCCGCACGGTGATCCTGATCTGCGGGGTGCTGCTGTTGCAGTTGGCCTTCATCCTGTCCTATGTCGGTGCGTTCCACGCCCCGGCGCCGTCGGAGATCAGCATCGCCGTCGTTGCACCCCAACAGGTTTCATCGCAGCTGGTAGCGAACCTGAACGGTCTTGACGGCACCCCGCTGCAGGCCTTCGTAGTGGCCGACGAGGCGACGGCCAGGCAACAAATCCTGGACGACGCCACTTCCGCGGCCCTGATCGTCAACCCGTCCGGCACAACGGACACCTTGCTGGTGGCCAGCGGCGGCGGGGCATCGGTGTCCTCTGCAGTTGAGGCCGTCATCACCCAGGTCGATGCCGCCCAGCAGCGCACCGTCACCGTCGAGGACCTCGTGCCCCTCGAACCCGGAGACGGCCGCGGCCTGACCGGTTTCTACCTGGTCATCGGCTGGATCGTGGGTGGCTACCTGGTCGCCGCCCTGCTCGGTGTTTCCGCCGGCGCCCGGCCGGCCACCACCCGCCGGGCCATCTTCCGGGTCGGGGCGCTGGTGCCGTACGCCATCGCGTCCGGGCTGGGTGGAGCCATCATCGTCGGACCGGTACTCGGCGCGATCACCGATCACTTCGCGGCCATGTGGGCGCTCGGGGCGTTGCTGGTGTTTGCCGCCGGCGCCGTGACCATGGCATTCCAGGTGCTGTTCGGGGTACTCGGCATCGGGCTGACGGTGCTGGTGTTCGTGATCCTGGGCAACCCGTCAGCCGGGGGCGCCTACCAGGCGCAGCTGCTGCCGCCGTTCTGGCGTTTTCTCGGCGTCGTCCTGCCCAACGGGGCGGGCACCGAGACCATCCGGCGGATCGTGTACTTCGACAGCATCGGGATCGCCCCACACCTGGCGGTCATCGCCGCCTGGGCGGTACTCGGGGCCGTGGTTGCGATCGTCGCCTCCCGATTCCACTACCACCGGGCACTTGCGGTGGAATACCCGGCACTGACCAGCGACGAACCACAGAAGGAGTCTCGGTGACCAGCCCCACCGACCCGACGACGGTGCCCACCCGGGCCGCCGGTCGTGCTCCGCGACGACCGGGCGGCACCCCGGCCCGGGTCACCAAAAGGCGACCGGAAACCCGTGCGCGCCTGCTCGAAGCGGCAACCGCCGTGTTCGCCGAACGGGGTTTCGGCCAGGTCAGCATCGAACAGATCACCGCCGCTGCCGGTTTTACCCGTGGCGCGTTCTACTCGAACTTCGCCAGTGTCGAAGAACTGTTCTTCGTCCTTTACGAAGAACGTGCCGCGGTCGTTGCCACCCAGGTGGCGCAGGCACTCGCGACTCCCGGCAAGACGGTCGCGAAACTGGTTGACCAAGTTCTTTCGGCGTTGCCCGTTGACCGACAATGGATCCTGATCAGAACCGATTTCCTCCTGCACGCCGCCCGGAACCCACAGGTCGCCAGAGCACTCGAGGGCCGCCGAGACGCCCTTCGCGACATCCTCGCCGCCCATTTCGCCGCCGCCATCGATGCCGGCGCGCTTCCACCGGCGCTGGAAAGCCCTGAGGGTCTGGCCCGCGCCGTGATCACCATCCACGACGGCGCGATGCTCCAACTCCTCATCGATCCCAACCAGCAGTCGCTTCGCCGGTGGTTGCACGAGCTACTCGTCGCGCTGCTCGCCCCCGGTGCTAACGGCAGGCTGGTGGGGTGAGCGAGGACATGCAGAGCACGGAGGGGGCGACCCGGCGTCCGGCGTTCGTGTTGCACGAGCATCAGAAGCCTCGGCACCATTTCGACCTCCGTCTCGAGGAGAACGGCGTCCTGCGGTCGTGGGCAGTGCCCAAGGGGCTGCCGGACGAACCGGGGGCGAACCGGCTCGCAGTCAGCGTCGACGACCACGATCTTGATCACCTCACCTACGTCGACGCGGACAAGAGCATCGCGGACATCGGGTGGTGGGAGGAGCACGATCGTAACGAGCGGCGGATCGTTTTCACCCTTCATGGGAGGAATGACGCGATTCGCTATGCGCTCATCCAGACCTCGAGCGATTGGTTGTTGCACCGAATGAAGGACCAGGTCAGCACGTAGCGGAGTAGTGACTCAGATCACATTTGCTCCGTTGGATCTTCTTTGTCGATCTCACTGGCCCGTTTGGCCGACGTGCTGTCATGATTTCCTCGTCGTGCAGGTCGGCAACGCCGCCGAGGTTGGAGTACGAAGGCGTGTTGGGGTGCTAAACATGCACGTCACAAGCAACAGGCAGTACTTGTGTGCCCGCTCGGGCACAAAACCGCGGTCGTGAGCGTTAGCACGTCCGTACACCCACCGCGACATCGATCACGACGTCGCCGCATACAGGTTCGGGGGAAGCACCATGGCTGCAACAACTGACTACGACGCTCCACGCCGCAGCACCATCGAGGAAGCCGAGACCGAATCACTCGAGGCTCTCACCGCCACTCGGCCGGACGCCCAGTCGCCCGTCGTCGAGATGGACGAGGGTGACTCGTCCGAGAGTGTCGAGGTACCCGACATCGATTTGTCGGGTGAGGAACTGACGATGCCGGTCGTGCCGAAGAAGGCTGACGAGTTCACCTGCTCGTCCTGCTTCCTGGTGCAGCACCGCAGTCGGATCGCCTCGACGTCGGGCGACCGTTCGGTCTGCGTCGACTGCGCCTGAGTAACGCCTGGCCGACCGCGACGAAGTCGTCGAGCGCCATCTGGTTCAGGACGAGAGCACTGAGGCAACCTGCGACGTTGGAGCGGGTTGTTCAGTGCGCTCCGAAATGGCCGTGTGCGACTTCACCGGCGGACACGGCCTTTGGTGCTCCCCGAGTATCGCTGTCTGCCGTCATCAGGCGGTGGCCGCGTCCAGATACTGCAGTAACTCGTGGGCGGCCAGTTCGACGTCCTTGTGCCGCCACTCGGACGCCCGGTAGACGCACGCGATGAGACCGGTGCGATGCACCCGGCGCAGGTCGCCGTAAACGAATGCGTAACGGGCCTTGGTGTCCTCGTTCGCACCCTCGGTGAGCCCGAGATGCCAGGCGCCGTACTCCTGGAACGAATGTGATTTCAGGTACTCGTTCTCGACGTCGGCCTTGGGCTGGACGTCGCCCCAGTCGCTGTCCAGGACGTACTGCCGAGCATCGATCAGCTGCCGCGCCTTGGCGACGGCGTCCTGATTGACCGTGTATTTCGCCATGGCTTCAGCGTAGCGGCGGCAGACCGGGACAGCCGGTCCGAGATTCTCAGTGGGTCACGAGGACCTTGCGGAGGAACGTGGTGAGGTCGGAGATCTCGTCCATCGAGACGCTGTGCCCCATCCGGGGGTAGGTGTGTTCCTCCAGGTCGGTGTGCGTGCGCAGGAAGGTCAGCGCCCAACGGTTGGCGACGGCCGGCACGATCGGGTCGTTCGGGTCGTAGCCGGCGAAGGCGGGAACCCCGGACCCGGTGGCCGCGCCGACCGCGAGCTGGGCATCGCCAGGATGATCGTCGTCGAACATGAAGCCGGACAGCGCGACGAGCCCGCTGACCAGGTCCGGATGCCGGCGCAGCACCGTGATCGCCGTACACATGCCCTGGGAGAACCCGAGGACCACGGCCTTCGAGGTGTGCCGGCGGATCAGCGCCGCGACTTCGTCGGCGGTCCCGCCGATGGCGGCGTCGCTGGGCTGGGCCATGACCGATCCCGGGAACCAGGAGTAGCCGCGTGGCCGGCCGGGTGCCTGGTGCGACGCCCGGACGGCGATCACCTTGGCGCTCACCCCCGGCAGGAACATCCGCATGGCCGGAACGAGCGAGATCAGGTCCTTCTCGTTGGAGCCGTAGCCGTGCAGCAGGACCAATGTCGGGATCAGCGGGTCATCCGGCCGCGGCGAGCCCAGCCAGGCGATCTCATGATGCGGCAGGGCTGCCCGGTGTCGGAGGCTCGGCTGTCGGAAGCTCGGCTGTCGAAAGGCATGGCTCCACGGTAGGTGTTGCTCGGTCCGCCATGGCCAGGTCGCCAAGGAAAGAGGAAGGTAGGGTCTCACAGCTGCCGATCCACCCATCATCTGCATGTCAGGTGCTGCATCTAAGGAGTTGACCAGTGACCGTGCATTCGCGCACTGCCACGTTCCAGGGACGACCGGACACCATCGACGCGGGGGTCACGTACCTCCGCAACGACGCCGTGCCGGCCATCCTGTCGATGCCGGCGTGCATCGGGATGTCGGTGCTCGCGGCCGGCGAGTCGGGCCTGTGCATCGTGACGACCGCCTGGGAGACCCGCGACGCAATGCATGCCAGCGTCAGCAAGATCCGGCCGATCCGGGAGCGGATCGCCAAGACGCTGGGTGGGATCGCCGAGGTCGAGGAGTGGGAAGTCGCCGCGATGAATCGGCTGCACAGCTCCGCGCAGGCGGCCTGCGCGCGGGTGACCTGGCTGCGGGTCGAACGCGCCGACGCCGACGACGTGGTCAAGGATTTCCATGAGCAGACCCTGCCCGCACTTGCGGGCAATCAGGGGCTTCTGCAGCACCAGCCTGCTGGTGAATCGGGAACGCGCCCGGGTGGCCGTTTCGGTCGCCTATGACGGCCCGGAAGCCATGCAGCGCAGGATGTCCCGATCCGACGGACGACATGAGGTCGGCGACAGTATCATCGACGTGCAGGATTTCGACCTGGTGATGCCGCACCTGCGGGTGCCGGACCTGGCCTCGTTCTGACGTCGCCATGCCCCTGGGCTCCGGTCGAGCCCGAGGGTCACGTCGGCTCGGTCAGCAGCTGATGGTTCCGGCCCGCCGGCAGGTCAGCAGCAGGTACTCCCAATCCAGGGCGACGGCGCCGGTTCCCTGTCGGAAGCGCTCGACCAGCGCAACCAGGTCACGATCAAGGGCCGCAACCTTTTCCGCGTCGTCGGCGATGGCCCTGTACACCGAGATCGTCGGGCCGTAGCGCTGCTTGAAGTAGTCACGGAGATCGGCGGGGGTGGCGAACTGATCGATCCGGACGGTCTGCTTGCGGGCGACGACGTCGTTGACCCGGTCGCCGAACAGTTCGCGCACATGTGCCTCGCTGCCCCACAGCGGCGGCGGCTGAGCGCCGGGCGGTGGCGGCGGCGCATACGGCTTCATGGTGGCGAACATCTGGCCGATGAAACCCTCCGGTGTCCAGCTCAGTAGCCCGATGGTGCCGCCGGGCCGGCACACCCGGAGGATCTCGTCGGCGCTGGTCTGGTGGTGCGGGCGCGAACATCACCCCGACGCAGGACAGCACGGTGTCGAAGTCGCCGTCAGTGAACGGCAGGGCCTCGGCGTCGGCCTCCGTCCATTCCAGCACGGCGCCCACGGTCGCGGCCTGCGCCGACCGGCGTCGAACAGTTCGGGGGTGAGATCGCTGGCGACCACCTCGGCGCCGGCCAGCGCGGCTGGGATGGCTGCATTGCCGGCTCCGGCGGCGACATCCAGCACCCGATCGCCGCTGCGTACAGCGCAGGCATCGACCAGAACCGGTCCCAGGGTCGAGATGAGATCAGCTTGCCAGGCTGGGTAGTCGCCGGACGCCCACATCGCGCGGTGCTTGGTCTTGAGCGCCCGATCGGCGTCGACGGCGGTGGTTGTTGCAGTCATGAGTGGTTCTCCCCGGATGGTGCGGCGGGTGGGCCGGCGGCGGAATGTTGACCTCATGACGGTAGAGAATCGGCAGTCTGTCCGCACCAGCGTGCGGACGCGTAGGTTCTCGACACCGCAGTGCTCGGGCGGTGGCGGCTCGCGCGTAGGCAATCGGTCGCTAACGGTCCAGGACCAGTGCCGCCGCGGCCGTCCGCTGCGCCGAACCGGTCAGGTCGAGCTTGCGGTAGACGGTCTGCAGGTGTCGCTCGACGGTGCGGACGCTCAAGCGTGAGCTTGGCCGCGATGTCCGGTGTTGTCGAGCCCGGCCGCGACCAGCGTCGAGCACCTCCCGCTCCCGGCGCGGTCAGGCGCTCCAGGGCGTCTGCGCGGAGAACTGGTCCGTGATCGGACGCCGGTCGGGCCGATTCCCGGTCGGGCTCCAGGAACTCGTCGATCTCGCGCAGGAACACCGGCCAGGCCGGTTCGTCCTCCAGCAGGACGTGGTTGTCGGACTCGAGCGTCACCAGACGGGCATCCGGGATCTCCGCGGCCAGTCGCCGACCCTCGGTGAATTCGTTCATCTGGTCGCCCCTGGCATGCAGCACCAGAGTGGGAAAGTCCAACTGCGGCAACAGATCCGAGACGTCGACGTCGAGTCGCTGGCGCCGGAATTCGACGGCGTTCGTCGGTCGAGGTCGACATCTTCATCAACTCGTCCACCCAGGTCATCTGCTCCGGCGTCGCACCTGGCATCAGCATGTCGGTGAAGACCCGGCGGAACCGACCCTCGGGTCTGGCCCAGCCGACCTCGACCATCCTGATGAACGCATCCTCCATCTCGGCGGAGTCCATCGACGGGCCGAGGGTCGCGACGTAACTGCCGTGCAGGATGAGCCGGGTGACCCGCTCCGGGTGGCGATGCGCGTAGGCCATGGCCACCGGGCCGCCCTGGGACATGCCGAGCAGCGCGAATTCGTCGAAGCCGCTGGCCTCGATCACCGCCTCGAGGTCGCTGATCCTGGATTCGAACGAGAAGTCCGGGACCTGCCAGTCGGACAGGCCGAAGCCGCGTTCGTCATACCGGACGGTGGTCGCGATGCTGCCCATGCCCTCGACCCAGTGCCGCCAGACGGGGCTTTCCAGGTCGTACTCGAGGTGGCTGAGCCAGCACGTCGCGATGATCAACGGCGGGCCCTGCCCGTAGCGCGCGTAAGCGATCCGCACGTCGTCCGTCGAGCGGCAGAAGCGGATGGACTGTGGTGGCGGTGGGTGTCTGCGCGCCATCTGATCGACGGTAGCGCAGCTGCGGAAAGGGATGGCCGTTGTTGTGCCGGTCAGGAATCCATCGGGCATTCCGGGTGGCATCGCGACGGTGCGCTGGGATCGTTGCCGAGCCGGGTCAAGGGGTCCGTTTCGGTGAGCTGCGTCACTGAATCACCCGCCAACAACATCCCGACATGCGCTGCCGGACCGGGTTTTTGACCGGCTCGCTTTCGTTACGCTCGCCATGTCCGGGGGGCTCGTTATTGCGCCAGTCGGCAGCCCCCTCGAGCGAAGGAAACCCCTTGACCGCTACTGACCTGATCACGTTGGATGACGCGGCCGTCGCTGATGGCTCGCCCGACGTCACGACCGACGGTCCGGTACCCGATGTCTCCGCGACTGCGCCATCGGATGTGGCGGTCCCGCCGGTCGCCGAGCCGGATAGCGTCCCTGTCGCAGAAAAGCCAGCTGAGCAGCCGGCTTCGCTCATCGATCTGGACGACAGACTCGCGGCGGCGGTCGGTCGCCTGGACACGGTGGACGGCCGATTGGCCGAATTCGCCGGCCGGCTCGAGTCGACCGGTGCCGCGGTTGAATCCGTCCAGGCCAGGGCGGAGGCAATCGAACAGGCCGGGGCAGAGACCGCCGGCCGGGTGACCGGCGCCGAAGGTCGATTGGACTCCACCGGCTCCGCGGTGCTGGCGGCGCACCAACAGATCGAGGACGTCGTCGGGCGACTGGCAGGGGTTGACTCGAGGCTCGACATCCTGGGTGAGCAGCTGGCGGCGGTGACACTCCAGCAGACCGATCACCAGCTGGCCCTGGCCGAGGTCACCCGCACGATCGCCGTCGAGGTGGAACGTCACACCACCGACGCCCTGGTTGACACCCGGCACAACCTGCAGTTGGCCGTGAACTCCATCGCCCAGCTCTCCCTCGCCATGGCCGAGTCCGCGCGTGACCTCACGGCGGACGTCAGCGCGGAGTCGGCGACCGCCCTGCTGGATTCCTTCCGGGTCGATCTCGACGCGATCCTCGGTCAACTCGGATTCACCTCGCTCGACACGACCGTAGGTGCCACCTTCGATCCGCATCGGCACCGGGCGCTCAAGCGGGTCGCCACCTCGGATCCGGCCAAGGACAAGGTGATCACCAAGGTGATCCGCGACGGTTATCTCTCCACCGAAACCGGGCGGATCCTGCTCTTCGCCGACGTCGAGGTCAGCCGCCACCGGCCCTGACCGCCGGCACCACACACCCGACACCAGGAAACGCGACTCAAGGCTCCAGGACTCAAGGCAGCGAAGGAAGAGACTATGCCGCACTATTTCGGAATCGATCTGGGAACGACCAACTCGGCCATCGCCTACCTCGACGACAACGGCCAACCGGCGGTCGTACCGAATACCGTCACCGGCCACCCGACAACCCCGTCGGTGGTGTATTTCCAGGAGCCGACAGAGGTGGCCGTCGGCGATATCGCCCGCAATGCCGCGATCGCCGAGCCGGAACTGGTGGTGTCGCTGGTCAAGCGCAACATGGGCGAGGCCAGGACCTTCACCATGCATGGCATCGATCACACCCCGGAGAGCATCTCCGCGCTCATCCTTCGACACCTGTTCGAGGACGCCAAGCAGTCCCTTGACAGTGACGACAACAGCGTCGTCATCACGGTTCCCGCGTACTTCGGGATGCGGGAAACGCAGGCGACGGTCGAGGCCGGCACCCTCGCCGGCCTGAACGTGGTGTCCACCATTCCGGAGCCGATTGCCGCCGCGCTGCACTACGGCTGCGCCCCCGGCGACTCGGTGGAAACACTGTTGGTGTTCGACCTCGGCGGCGGCACGTTCGACACGTCGGTCCTGCGGATCGGCGCCAAGACCATCGATACCGTCGTCGTCGACGGAGACCGCAAGCTCGGCGGCGCCGACTGGGACCTGCGCATCGCGCACTGGCTGACTCAGCAGTTCCTTGACCAGTCCGGGTGCGATCCGGCAGAAGTAGCCGATCCGGGTTTCCAGCAACTGGTGCTGCAACAGGCCGAGGCGGCCAAGATCCAGCTTTCCCAGGTGCCCTCCACCAAGGTGCCGATCCGATTCGGTGCCAAGGCAGTCACCCTGGTGCTGACCCGGGAGAAGTACGAGGAACTGACTGCGGATCTGCTGGACCGGACGATCGAGGTCGTCCGTCGCACGCTCGCCACCGCCGACGCCAAAGCAGTTGGCGCGCAGGACATCTCGGATGTCCTGCTGGTCGGTGGGGCCACCTTGATGCACGCGGTTCCGCGGCGGCTCAGCGCGGAGTTCGGCTGGTCCTGCCGCCGGGTCGACCCGCATCTGGCCGTGGTCAAGGGTGCGGCGATCTACGCCGAAGGACTGCGCGGCGAGGCGACCGGCGAGGTGGTGCGGGAATTGCCGAAGGTCCGCAAGGTGCTGCCCCGATCGTTCGGTGTTCGGCTCGATCGGGAGACTTCGCTGAACCGGGAGCATCTCTACATCGAATACATCGCCAATGCCAACGACCCGTTGCCGATCGCCCAGCGTCGGTTGGTGGCCTGCACCAAGATCGACAACGTGGAGACCCAGAGTTTCCATTTTTTCGAGCAGAACGGCGATTCACCATCGCCGGTGATCGCCCTCAACCGGGAGGTCACCCCGCCGGACGGCTTCGTATTCCGTGGACTCCCCAAACTGCGCAAGGGATCTCCGATCACGATTGTGGTCAATGTCGATGAGGACGGGCTGGCCACGATCGAGGCGTTCGAGGACAAATCCGGACAGCGGCTGGAGACCAACGTGCAACTCGGGGTGTTGCAGGAGCAGCAACTGCAGGAGTTGGAGAAGGCGCTCGGCGAGGTCGAGTTGTTGCATTGACCGGATTGGACGGCCCGGGTCGTCATCGACTCGCCGAAATCGGACCTTCCTGGTCGCTGGGAACGTCCGACAGTGGCGCCTGGGCAGAGTCTTTCGCTTCCAGACCGGTGTGGAGGAAGCGGATTGTCTCGCCGATGACGGTCGTGTCGATGAGCAGTCTCCGGTGCCCAAGACCGTCGGTGCTGGTCAGCGTCGCCGGCCCGCGCCAGGTCTCGACCAGCTCGACCGAGTCCTGGTGGGACGTTTCCCGGTCGCCACGGTCGTGCACCACCAATAGCGGCACCGGTTCGGCGAGCCGGGCAAGCACCCGGACGTCGATGCCGGCGACCGGATAGTCGACGCGCCGCTCGGTCTCAACCGTCATCGCGTTCCGTACCCGCGGACCAACGCCGAGTTGGGCGGCGAACCGGTCGAAATGGGTTGCCAGGTCACGCATCGGGGCCAGGAAGATCAGTTGCCGGGAGGTCAGCGAGCCGTGCACCTGGGCCAGCAGCGTCGGAACTGCCCCCATGGAGTGCGCGATCACCGCCTGCGCAGGGCCGAATCGGGCCGCGACGGCCTCCAGGGCGTGACCGAATTCCAGCGCGTGCGTCCGCCCCGGCCCGAACGGTCCGGGATCGGAGCCGCCGTGCGCCGGCGCGTCAAAGACGACGACCTGAAAGCCGTTGGCGCGCAGCGGCTCGACAAATGCGCCGAGTTGCGCGCCGAGCCCGCCCCAGCCGTGCATCAGGTAAATGACGGGACCGGCGCCGAAACTGAATCCGCGGACAGCGGCGTGCTGCGCGATGACGGTGAACGGCTGGCCGCCGGCGGGCAGCGGACGCACCCGCGGTGGTGGCGGGACGGTGAACCAACGGCGGGTCGCGAAGCGGGCGCCCAGAGCGGGCGCGAGCAGTTCAGTCGTCCGGAAGCCGGTGCGCACCGCGATCGCTTTCGCACGAACGACCGTGCTTTTTGGGCCAGATGGAGCGGTCATGGTCGATGCCTCTCTGTTCAGCGTCGTGCCCGGGCGGCGGCGATGGTGGATTCGAAGGCCCGATTGGTCATCGCAAGAGCACGCTCGTCGCGAAGGAGGCGGGTCGCGTAGTGGTGGCCCAGCATCAGCGCATGGACCTCGAAGGCGAATTGATCGGTGTCCAGGGCCGCGGCGAACTCGCCCTCGGTGACCGCTGTTCCGGCGACGGTGGCGAGCAACTCCAGCCAGTCGCGCTCCGCCTGGACGAGCGCATCCCGGAGGGCTCCCGGTCGGTCGTCGAGCTCGACAGATGCTGACACGAAGATGCATCCGCCCACGAGTGCGGTGCCGGACCAAGCCAACCAATTGCTGAAGAGGGCACGTACCCGCCGTTCACCGCGGGGGCCGGCCAAGGCTGGGCGGACCACCGAATCGACGAATCGTTCCCGGGCCCGTTGCAGGATCTGTAACTGCAGCTGGTCCATGGATTTGAAATGCGCGAACAGTCCGCTCTTGCTCATCTCGGTCTGCTCGGCCAGTTTGCCGATCGACAGCCCGGTGAAGCCGACCAGGGAAGCCGTCTGCAGCGCCTCGTCCAGAATTGCGGTTCTGGTCAGCTCGCCCTTGCGCACGAGCAAAAGAATAGCACGAGCGTGCTGGTCGAGTCAGGCCCCATTCGGCGAACGCTGGGATCTTGGTGCTGCTACCGCCCGCCGGCAACGAAGAACGCCCAGGCGCTCGGTGGGAGCGTCGCGCCCGGCCTCCGTCGGAACAGCTCGGCGGGCCGGCCGAACGCAGTGGCACGTTCACCGGTCGGCTCGAGGGCATCGATGACGTACCGCCGGAAGGTGTCCTTCACCAGTTGACGATCGAAAACCGCCTGGTAGATGCGCCGCAGCTCCAGCACGGTGAATGTCTCGTCGAGGAGATTCGCCGGGTCCAGCTCGCGGCCGTAGCGCAACCGGAGTTCCTCGACGGCCAGCGCGACGATGTCCGCGTGGTCGAACAGCAACGGTCGGACCGGTCGGCCGTCGACAACGGGCATCAGGTCGATGGGTTCGGGGATCCGGTCCGACGCGAGGGCTCCGCTGTGTCCCACCGACAGCACCCAACCGCGCTCGTCGCGGGCGGGATCGTCGAAGACCCTCAGTTGGGCGAAGGTCACGTCAGAAAGGGTGGCCTTGTCGCGCAGAGCGCGCGCGGCGGCGTCCGAGAGTCGTTCCCCCGCATGCAGAAATGTCCCCGGTAGGGCAAGGCCGCCGAGGTCATGGCGCACGACGACGACCTGTAGTGCATCGTCCCTGACGGTCAGCACCGCAACGTCAACTGCGACCGAGGGTCTGGGGTAGTCGGTGAGCTTCTTCGTCGTTGGAACCGGCGACTGGGGCACAACTTGACGATAGCGCAAGTTTCAGCTTAGACTAAGCGGGAAGATGCGCTAAGAGGTGCATGCCGAACTGGAGGGTGGGGGCAAATGACGAGCTTGCTGACGTTTCATGTGGGCCGCGGCGAGCAGCGGGGGCCGCTGACGGTGTTTCCGATCTGGCATGCGCACACGGAGGGGCCCGCCGTTGATCTGGCAGCCGATGGGACGCTGCGGGTGGGTGAGCTGGCGACGCCGTCGGTTCCGCACCTGCAGGTGACCGCGTACGGCGCGTTTCCGGTGGTACTGCTCGACGGTGCACTGCTCAAGGGCGGACTGCAGGACCGCGTCGCGGTGGGGTCGACCCTGCTGGCGCCCGGAATGACGGCGTCCGTCAGTGTTCGCTGTGTGGAACAAGAGCGCTGGTCCGGTCGCCGGGAGCATTCGGTCGGCACGGCACGCGCGAGTTCCTTCGTGCGTGGTCGGCAGGACCAACACGAGGTGTGGCGCCGAGTTGCCGCCGAACGCGGCCTGCCGTCCGGGGCCGTCGACGTCAGCGGTCTGCTGCCCCTGCCCGGACAATCGGGCGTGCTGATCGGCTTTGGCGGCATCCCCACCGTGTTGGAGGTGTTCGCCGATGAGCGAATGCTCCGCGCGGCTTGGTCCGGGGTGCTGGCCGCGGCGGCTCGGGAGGCGGCCGGGTGGCCCGACAAGCTCACCAGTGGCTATCGGGCTCGGGAATTCGTCGGTGTGGTCGAATCCATGGAAGTGCGCACCCAACCGGACGTGGGCGTCGGCCGGTCGCTGCGGGCGCAGGCTGGGCAGCTCGAGCTGCGGGGCCTGGCCGACGGCGCCCGGTTGCTGCATGCTTCGGTCATCAACCATGCGGCGAACGACCATGCGGTGATCAACCACGCGGTGATCAACCATGCAGCGAGCACCACTGCGATGGCGCAGTGATGCTGACCGCGGAGCAGACGGAACGAGCGGCGGGCGTCCTGCTGGCCACGGCGGCGGGCGATGCGCTGGGCGCCGGGTACGAATTCACCTATCCGGCCCCGGACGACCCGATCGAGATGATCGGCGGCGGGCCGTTCGGGTTCGCGCCGGGGGAATGGACCGACGACACATCGATGGCGGTGGCGGTCGCCCGGGTGACCGCAGCGGGGCTCGATCTGCGAACCGCCGCCGGCCTGGACGCCGTGGCGGCGGGTTTCCGCGAGTGGTTCGACTCCGCGCCCAAGGACATCGGCAACCAGACCCGTGCGGTGCTGTCCGCACGCGACACGACCGCGGCGGCAATGACGGCCACGGCCGCCGGGTTGCCCGGCCGGACCGGCGGAAACGGTTCGCTGATGCGGACCGCCGCCGTCGGCATCGCCCATCTCGACGACGCTGACGCGGTGCTGGAGGCTGCGCTGCTGGTCAGCGATCTCACCCACGCCGACCCGCGGGCCGGCCAGGCGTGCCAACTCTGGTCCTTCGCGATCCGGCATGCGGTGCTGCACGGCACCTTCGACGGGGTGCGGGGTTACCTCGACGTCTGTGATCCTGCCGTCCGGCAATTCTGGGCGCCACTGCTTGACCAGGCGGAAACCGGTTCACCGGCGGACTTTCCGCATAACGGCTGGGTCGTGCACGCTCTGCAGACCGCGTGGTGGGCGATCGTGCACGCGGAAAACGCCGACGCCACGCACCTGCAACAGGCGCTGGAACTTGCGGTCCGGGCCGGGAACGACACCGATACCACCGCTGCCATCGCCGGCGGGTTGCTCGGCGCTCGCTGGGGAGCGGCAGCGGTGCCGGCACGGTGGCGGCGAAAGCTGCACGGCTGGCCGGGCCTGCATGCGCGGGACCTGGTAGCCCTCGCCGTCCGCACCGCCAACGGCGGCTCGGATGGCCAACAGGGCTGGCCGTCGATCAACCGGCTCGACTACAGCCGGTACGACACGGGACGTGCCCCGGTCCGGCACCCCGATGACGACGGCGTCCTGCTCGGCGGTTATGACTCCGCCTTCACCACCAAGGTCGACGCGGTGATCAGCCTGTGCCGCATGGGTTCCGCGGTGCTGCCGGCAGAACACATCGAGTTCTGGTTGAAAGACGCTGGGCCGCAGGGCAATCCGAATCTCGAATTCGTTCTGAACGATGCGGCGCAAACAATTCGGCAGCTGCGGGCCCAAGGCAAAACCGTGCTGTTGCATTGCGTCGAGGGGCGCAGTCGCACCCCCAGCGTGGCAGCGCGCTACTCGCAACTGCTCGGCGGCGACCCGCGCGAGGTCTTGGCGGCCATGCCGTGGTCAGATCCGGACCCAGCATTGTGGGCCGCGGCTGTCCGGGGTGACGTCGGAGACTGAGCCAGCCGCTCCCGGCGCGTTGGGTCAGGTGCCGCGCGGCACGTACATGATCACCGCCACCCCGACCAGGCAGATGAGGGCGCCGATCACGTCCCAGCGGTCTGGCCGGAACTTGTCCACCACGGCGCCCCAGGCCAGCGAACCGGCGACGAACACGCCCCCGTAGGCAGCCAGAATGCGACCGAAATTCGCATCTGGCTGCAGCGTAGCGACGAATCCGTACAAGCCGAGTGCGATGACGCCGGCGCCGACGAAGAGCAATCCGCGGTGTTCACGGACGCCCTGCCAGATCAGCCACGCGCCGCCGATCTCGGCCAGCGCGGCAACGACGAACAGCAGCATCGACCGGGCAATCAGCATGGTGTCAAAGGGTATCGGTGCAAATCCGACCCGCCGGCTTCCCGTAGCTATTGAGAGGTGACACGTCTTTATGGCCCCTGCTGAACGAATCAAAGGGCTGTTTCCGCCGGGCCGATCTACCCCGCCGCAGTGCTGAGCACCATTGTCGGCAGCATTCTTTCCACGGTGTCCCGCAGCCGGTCGGCGGCATCCGGGTGGCCGAACAGATGTTGGATCAGGCCGTGCTGGAACAGACCGTCGAACATCGCGTAGGCGGTGGCCGGCGAGACCGCCGGCGTCGTACCGAGCTGCTCGGCGTACTGACTGACGATCCGCCAGATCATCCGCTCCAGGCTCGCGTCGATGGCCGCGACGTCGTCACGGAACGACGCCTCGAACATGCTCTGGCTGCGCAGGTCGTACCAGAGCCGATGCAGGTGCGCGTCCTGCACCATGGTCTGCGCCAGACCGGCGGCGAAGCCCACCCGCAGTTCGTCGGCGGTGGTGGCGGTGGCGACGATCTGGTCGTACCGGGTCACGCAGCGCGCCTTGTATTCGCGGACGCAATGCGTGATCAGGTCGACCTTGTCGCGGAAGTAGTAGTGCAGCACGCCGTGGGAGAACTCGGAGTTCTGGGCGATCTCCCGCAGGCTGGTTCGTGCGTAGCCGAGCTCGGACAGCGTGAGCAGGGCGGATTCGGCCAGCTGTGCGCGTCGTTCGGCGAACTTGTCGACCTGACGGCGGGAGATCCGGTCGACGGATCGGACGGGCTCGGAGTCGGCGCCGCGTCCGTCTCGGCCACCTGCGTCATGGTCGTCTCCATCGGCTGTGGCCGCGTTCAGCAAGCTGCCCACAGGATGCGAGCCGGCCCGAGTCTACCGCCACCCGGATGCCGCGGCCAATCGTCGTCTTGACAGTTGTCCAAGAAAAGCTTGACAGTCGTCAAGCTCGGACTAGTGTGCTCTGCATCACCCATCGCAAGGCCGCGTCGGGGGGCCTTGCGAGTGGCGGTGAGTCCGATTCGGTCGAACGCAGAGGAGTTGTGGCATGGGTGTTTTCGATCTGACCGGACGCAAGGCACTGGTCACGGGCGGAGCCCGTGGGCTCGGTGCCGAGATGGCGCGAGGCGCTGGCCCGCGCCGGTGCGGCCGTGATGATCGGAGACCTGCTCGAGGAGCAGGGCCGTCGGACCGCGGACAGAACTCGCCGCCTCCGGGGCGACGGCCGGCTTCGTCCCGCTCGACGTCACCGACGACGACAGCTGGGCGAGGCGGTTGCCGGCACCGATCGCCGAGCTCGGTGGGCTCGACCTCCTGGTCAACAATGCCGGCGTCGAGATCTCCTCGCTGATGGTCGATCTCGACCCGAAGGACGTCCGGCTGATGCTCGACGTCAACATCCTCGGGACGAGCCTGGGGCTCAAGCACGCCTTCCGGGCGATGCGTCCGGACGGGCCGGCCGGGCAGGGCGGCGCGATCATCAACGTGTCCTCGGTCGCCGCGACGATCGCCTTCCCCGGCATCGCCGGCTACTCCGCGACGAAATCGGCGGTCGACCGGCTGACCAGGGTCGCCGCGATGGAGTCGGGCAAGCTCGGCTACGGCGTGCGGGTGAACTGCATCTATCCGGGTCTGGTGGCCAACCGAGATGGGCATGCAACTGGCCCAGGACATGGTCACGTCTCGGGCTGTGGCCCAGCGTCGAAGTCGGCCGATCGGTGACGTCATCGGTCTGACCCCGCTCGGTCGGCTCGGCGAACTAGGCCGACATGGCCGACGCCGTGGTGTTCCTCGCCTCCGACGCGGCCCGCTTCATCACCGGCGTCGGGCTGCCGGTCGACGGCGGAATGGGCATGTAACCGCGGTATCCGCCCGTCCAGCCTTGTTCGACTCGACCAGGCGATTCATGGCGCCCGTTCGGCCGTCTGGTTTACCGACCCCGCTCAGTTCCATGCCCCCACTCGCTATCAGCACCTTGAAGGGTTGACCGCATGAGCACCAAACCCGTTGTCGTCTACGGCGCCTCCGGCTACACCGGCCGGCTGGTCTGCGAGTACCTGCGCGAGTACAACGTCCCGTTCACCGCTGCCGGCCGGGACAAGGACCGCATCCAGCAGGTGCTGGAGAAGATTCCCGGCATCGAGACTGTCGACCACGACATCGTCGAGGTCGACCACGATGTCGCGTCGCTGACCGACCTGTTCCGCGGCGCCCAGGTGGTCAGCAACATGGTCGGGCCCTTCATCAAGTACGGCCCCGAAGTGGTCGAGGCCAGCCTGGCCGCCGGCTGCCACTACCTGGACACCACCGGCGAGCAGGACTGGGTGCTGGACGCAAAGTCCAAGTGGGGCAAGGCGTTTGCCGACAAGGGTCTGCTGCTGGCACCCGAGCATCGCGCAGATGTACACCACCGGCGAGATCGCCGCGAACATCTGCCTGGAGACGCCCGGTCTCGACACCCTGGACATCCTGGTGCTGTGGAAGGGTTTTCCGACCTACGCCTCCATGCAGACGATCTTCACCATCCTCAAGGCGGACCATTACTACCTCGAGCAGAACCAGTACAAGCAGTGGGAGCCGACCACCACCTTCGAGGTGTCGATCCCCGGCCAGCACTCAACCGGGCATCGCGCTGCCCTGGGGCGGAACGTCGCACCCGGTGTGGTTCAAGGACGACCCGCGGGTGGCCAACGTGAAGGTGGCCGGCGGCGTCTTCGACCGGACCGTGATGCAGGGCGTGATCGCCACCGTCAAGATGGTCGAGGAACAGATCAAGACGCTGCCCGCGCGACGAGCAGGAAGCCGCCCTGGCCGAGGTCGCCGAATCCGTGCAGGCCAGCATGCCGCCGCGCGAGAACCCAAGGCTGAACACGTCTTTGGACTCGGTCTACGCATCCGGTCCGCTCGGCCGCGCGCATTGCGTGATCCACGGCAATCAGAACTACAAGCAGTCCGGCCTGCTGCAGGCCTACGCGGCCTACTCGCTGCTGCAGCAGCCGCCGAAGCGGGTCGGGTTCGCCTCCGGCTGCCAGGCCTTCGGGCACCGCGAACTGCTCGGTGTGCTGCGCAGCTTCGGACTCGTCGATCGGAACCCGAACTCACCGTGCATCACTGAGCTCCGGCACCCGACGGCAGTCGTCACAGTCGACGGGAGCCCATGCGGCTGTGTGACTATCTGGACAAGGGTGCATCGCTCGGGCCGTCCGCGCCGTGCCTGACGATGGGCAAGAGACCCTGACCTACGCGACGTGCAGCAGCTGTCCTGGCGCGTCGCCCGGGCCCTGGACCGGTCCGGGGTCGCGGCCGGGGGCAAGGTCGCCATCCTGTCGGCCAACGACCCGATCGCGTTCTCCTGCGTGTTCGGGATCGCCCGGGCCGGCGCGGTGTGGTGCCCGATCAACCCGCGTAACGAGGCCGCCGAGAACCGTGACCTGCTGGACGCTTTCGACTGCACGTGTCTGATCTACCAGCAGGCGTTCGCGCCGTTGGTGGAGCAGATCCTGCCCGACCTGCCCAAGCTCACGACCGTGGTCTGCCTGGATGACCCTGGCTCCGAATCGTCGTTCGACGAATGGATCGCCGAGTTGCCCGTGGGCCCGTGGGACAGCCCCGCAGGTCGATGACCTCGCAATGATCGTCGGCACCGGCGGGACGACCGGTCGACCCAAGGGCGTGATGCTGACCAGCCGCAACCTGGAGACGATGACGGCGCTCACCCTGATGGGGTATCCGTTCCGGGGTCGGCCGGTCTACCTGGCGCTGGCCCCGCTGACCCACGCCGCCGGTGTGTTGTCCTTCCCGGTGCTGGCGCTCGGCGGCGAGATCGTCATGATGCCCAAGCCGGACCTCGGCGTATTCCTGTCGCTGGTCGAATCCCGTGGCGTCACCCACACCTTCCTGCCGCCGACGCTGATCTACATGTTGCTCGGCCATCCGGCCCTCGAGCAGACGAAATTCACGACGTTGCAATGCTTCTGGTACGGCGCGGCGCCGATGTCCGCCGGGCGACTCGCCGAGGCGATCCACCGCATCGGGCCGGTCATGGCGCAACTGTTCGGCCAGACGGAGGCGCCGATGATGATCTCGATGATGCCGCCGGCGGATCACCTCGGCCGGACGGGTCCATCGCTGTCGAGCGGCTCGGCTCGGCCGGTCGGCCGGCGCCGTTGGTCACCGTCGCGATCATGGACGACGAGGGTCGGCTGCTGCTACCCGGCCAGCGCGGCGAGATCGTGATCCGCAGATCACTGGTGATGGCCGGCTACTACCGGGATCCGGTCGCGACCGAGCAGGTGTCCCGGTTCGGTTGGCACCACACCGGCGACATCGGCTACCTCGACCACGACAATTTCCTGTTCATCGTCGACCGGGTGAAGGACATGATCATCACCGGCGGGTTCAATGTCTACTCGGCGGAGGTCGAGCAGGCGGTGCTGGAGCACCCAGACGTCCAGGACTGCGGAGTCATCGGTCTGCCGGACGACAAATGGGGCGAGCGGGTCACCGCGGTTGTGCAACTGCGGCCGGGGCGTGATCTGACGAGCGGGGAGCTGACGGCATTCGTGAAAGCGCGGATCGGCAGCGTCAAATCCCCCAAGCAGGTGGAGATCTGGCCGGACCTGCCCCGGTCGAAGGTCGGCAAGGTACTCAAGACGGAGATCAAGAATCAGCTCACCCACCCGGTGCCGAGCAGTTGGTCGTGACCGGTCCGCACGCACCGGCTACCCCGATCGATCCTTTGGTCAGGAATCGGGATGCGGCACCGCGCGCACATCGAGTCCGGTGATACCCGCAAAATCGCCGGGATTGCACGTATAGAGCGGCATTCGGTGCGCGAGAGCCGTTGCGGCGATGAGGGCGTCATAGGTACGCGCGGTCGGTCTGCGGCCAACGTCGCGCAAGGCGGCTGCCACCCACCCGAAGGCCCTGGCGGCCGCCGCATCGAACGGAATCGGTTCGAAATCCGTTTCTGCCTGTTGCAGGTGGGCTTGTCGTGCGGCTCGCTCGCGCTGATCCGTCGCCACTAACGGTCCGACCGACAGCTCAGCGAGGGTGATCGCGCTGATCAGGGGTTCGTCGGGAAGTGCGGACGGGTCGCTGAGCCGTCCTAGCAGGATGACCGTCGAGGTGTCCAGTAGACCGCGTTGTGGTGGGGCAGTCACAAGCTGGGGTCGAGCACCGAGTCGAGGTCGCGACGAAAAAGTTCCGGATCGACTGGTGGCAGATTGCGGCGCCGCTCGATGAGCTCCGCCGCGGTCGCTCCACGGCGGAGGAGTGGCCGAATTTCTGCGACCTCTGCACCGTCACGGGTGACGACGACCGACTCGCCGCGGGAGACGCGATCCAACACCTCGCCGCCGTGGTTGCGAAGATCTCGTACGCTGACGGTCGCCATGCCGTCCAGCGTATCACCGGTGAGACAACGCGCGTCGACAGAATAGGACGCGTCCTTGGGTGGCGGTAATCGCGAGATGTCCGGCAGCAGGACTCGTTCGGTCCACCGGGTGATCCGCCGCCCGTCGAAGGCTTCCGGCAGGGACAGTTCCGCTTGGAAGACATTCTGCTCGGCGTGGAACAGCAGGAACCAGGTGCGCAGATCGACGAGCCCGGACAGGCGTCCTGGCGGTGCAAGGTGCGCCAACGGGCCGAAATCAAAGGCCAATTGTCCATTCGTGTAGATCGCCTGCTGGGTGGCGTAGCCGCGGGCATGGCGCGGGCCGGCCTGATAGTCCGCCCGCCCCGTCCACTCGTCGCCGGTCGCCAGCACAACGGCGAATTCGCCCGACGGGTGGATCGTCCTGGCCAGATTCCGCGGATTGTCCTGCGACCAGCCGGCCGGCACCAATGCTTCCCGCAGGAACCGGGTCGCCCGCGCCCACCGCAGCAGACCCTCGAGGATCGGCGGATCGAACGCGCTGCAGGTGTCGGACTCGGCGTCCGCCCTGCGCAGCGCCTGCTCGATGATCACCATCGAGAGATCAAGTGTCGCAAGCCGTTCTGGACCGGACAGCTGAACTGTCGCCATGTGTTCCGCCCCCTTGTGTCGATCCCCTGATGGTCGGTCGAGTAGCCGACTTGGTTGTCATGGCGATGATTGCACCGAGGTCCGACAGTCAGCTCAATCCGAGGGTCACGTTGAATGGACACGGCGCAGGGGAGCGGAGCGCGGCTCAGCAGTTCCGGGCGCTGACCTGGCCCGGCGCGGGGCAGTGAAGGGAGTCGGCAATGCTCGTGGTGCACGGCCTGTACTCCGTGCAGAACGGCGTCGGCCTGTGGGCCGAGGACCCGGACCTTCCGGTGAAGAGTGCAAGCCAATCCACTCGCACCGTGCGGGCGCATCCGTTCGCCGTGTCACCCGAGTCCGGAACCGACAGCTCAGCAACGGTCCTGCTGCTGCCATCCCGCCGGTCCGCACCGCTGGACTCACCGGAACTGCTGCGTGCTTCGCTGCGGCGGGCAGTAACCAGCAGCCCCGAGTTGCTCCCGTGGCGGATTCCGGTGAATTGGCTGGAACCCGGCGCAGCGATCGTCCTGCTCACGGACATCGACGATGGTGCTGTCCGGTACGGGGCGTCGGTGCGGTATCTGGCCCGGGTGGCGGCGTTCGCCGCCGACCTCGTTGATCGCGGCCGGGTGCTGCCCACCGTCGACCTGCAGGGGAGCGGAGCGCTCGCCCGGTGGCGACCTGTCGTACAGGGTCCTGACCTGACGGCAATGCACCGGCTCGCGGCGGCAATGCCACCGGTGTGCCGGGCGGAGGTGGAGCAGTCCGGCGATCGCGATGGGCGCGACCCACACACCCTGGTGGCGGCCGCCGTGGACGCGTTCACCGACGCCATCACCCGCCACCGACTGGCCGGATCGACGGAAGTCGGTCCCCTCGACCTGCGGCCGCCGCGCCGGGGCCGGGCCAAGCAGACAACGGTGGACGCCTGGCTCACCGCACTGACCGCACCTGCCGCGGAGATCGACGCTCCCGACAGTGCCGTCGACGATCTCGCGGAAATTCTGGCGCCGTGGGACGAGGTCGGACCGGCGGCCGGCAACGCGCGGCTCACGATCCGGCTGCTCGCTCCCGGACCCGACGAGCCGGCAGCAGGATCGGCCGCCGTCGATCGGCCGCAGATCGACGGCGGGACATGGAGTTTGGAGTTCCTGCTGCAGTCCCTTGAAGACCCGAGTCTGCTGGTTCCGGCCGAGCATGTCTGGAATGGGAGTTCGGGCCTCGGCCGTTGGCTGGAGCGCCCGGAGGAGCTGTTGCTCACCGAGTTGGGCCGGGCCAGTCGCATCTACCCGGAAATGGGACGTGCGCTGCACGAGGCGAGGCCGTCGTTGTGGGACCTGGATGCGGTTGGCGCACATCACTTCCTCGCCGAGGCGGCACCGCAACTCGACGCCGCGGGTATCGGCTTGCTGTTGCCGGCCTGGTGGGGTCGCCGTCATCGACTTGCCCTTCGGCTGACCGCCGGCAGTCCGGTCGAAGGAGTCGTCGACGGGGCCGGCGGCGGTTTCGGTCGTGACGCGTTGGTCGCGTTTCAGTGGCAGATTGCGATCGGCGACGAAACCCTCACCGAGGACGAGCTGCGGGCACTCGCCGAGGCGAAGAGCCCACTGCTACGGGTCCGCGGTCAGTGGGTCTCGGCCGACCCCGAACAGCTGCGACGGAGCCTGGACTTCCTGCGGCGCAGGGGATCCGGTCGGATGGCTGTGGGGAGCTCCTCGCCATCGCCGCCCGGCAGGACACCGGACTCGATGCGCCGGTGCCCATCGCGGCCGTCTCGGCGCAGGGTTGGCTGGGCGAGTTGCTGGCCGGCCGGGGCGCGGAGGACACCGCCGAGATCGTTGCTGTTGAGCCGTCGGACGATTTCCGGGCGACCCTGCGGCCCTATCAGCAACGGGGGCTGTCGTACCTTGCGTTCATGGCCCGGATCGGCCTGGGCGCCTGTCTGGCCGACGACATGGGCCTGGGCAAAACCATCCAGTTGCTGGCGCTGGTGACCAGGGAGCTCGCCGACCGGCCGGGTATCGGCCCGGTGCTGCTGATCTGCCCGATGTCCGTCGTCGGCAATTGGCAGCATGAAGCGGCAACCTTCGCCCCGGCGCTGCGGGTCTACGTCCATCATGGCCCGGAGCGGTTGTCCGGCATGGATTTCGACGACATGTGCGGTGCCACCGAGCTGGTTCTCACCACCTATGCCATCGCCACCCGGGACGCCGAGCTGTTGAGCGGGCGCAGCTGGCGTCGGGTTGTGCTGGACGAAGCGCAGATCGTGAAGAACAGTGGGTCCCGGCAGGCAACGGCGGTGCGGGGGATACCGACCGAACACCGGATCGCCCTGACCGGAACCCCGGTGGAGAACAGGCTGGCCGAACTGTGGTCGGTGATGGACTTCGTCAATCCCGGACTGCTCGGCACCATGGAGAGTTTCCGCAATCGGTTTGCGATTCCGGTGGAACGCTACGGGCAGCGCGAACCCGCGGACCTGTTGCGCACTATCACCCGGCCCTACCTGCTGCGGCGGCTCAAGACCGATCCGAAGATCATCGACGACCTGCCGGACAAGATCGAGAAGAAACAGTACTGCCCGCTCACCGTCGAACAGGTTTCCCTCTATCAGGCGGTCGTTGACGACATGATGATCAAGATCGAGGAATCCGACGGCATCAGCCGTCGCGGAAATGTCTTGGCCGCCATGGCGAAGCTCAAGCAGGTGTGCAACCACCCGGCTCAATTCCTGCACGACGGCTCCGCTCTGGGTCACCGGTCGGGCAAGGTGGCCAGGCTGCTGGAGATCCTGGCGGAAATAGACGCCGCCGGCGAGAAGGTGCTGTGCTTCACGCAATACACCGAGTTCGCTGCCATGCTGCAGCCACTGCTCGCGGACACCTTCGGCCGGGAGGTGCTGTACCTGCACGGCGGCACGCCGAAAAAACGCCGGGACGCGATGGTCGCAAGGTTCCAGGGCACGGACGCCGATAACCCGGGCGAGAACCGCACTCCGACGATCTTCCTGCTGTCGTTGAAGGCCGGCGGCACCGGGCTCACGCTGACCGCGGCCAATCACGTCGTCCATCTGGATCGATGGTGGAACCCGGCGGTGGAGAACCAGGCAACGGACCGCGCCTTCCGGATCGGCCAGAAGCGCACGGTGCAGGTCCACAAACTCATCTGCACAGGCACTCTCGAGGAGCGGATCGATGCGATGATCTCCGAGAAGCAGGCGCTGGCCGATTCGGTGGTCGGCGACGGTGAGGGGTGGCTGACAGAGTTCTCGACGAGCCAACTACGGGAACTGTTCGCATTGACGGCGGAGGCCGACGATGAATGATCGCTTCTTTCCGACCGGCAAACCCAAGGCCGTCGATGGCGGCCTGAAGGCACGCAGCCAACGCGGCGCCATCGCCCAAAGCTGGTGGTCCGGAAGGTTTATCGCGGTTCTGGAGGACATGGGACTGGGCGGCCGGCTGCAGCGTGGCCGTAGATATGCCCGCACCGGGCAGGTGATCGACATGGCCGTCGCCGCCGGACTGGTGTCCGCGCGGGTGCAGGGCAGCCGGTCCGAGCCCTATCGGGTGCGGATCTCCATCACCGCCTATGACAAGGCGCAATGGGCAAGGCTGGAACGCGCGCTGGCCGAAAAGGCTTGGTACGCAGCGCAACTGCTGTCCGGCGAACTGCCGGACGACCTGGAAAGGGTCTTCACCGAGGCCGGCCTGCCGTTGTTCCCGGGTAGCGGCAAGGACCTGTCGATGGACTGCTCCTGCCCCGACTGGGGCGTTCCGTGCAAACACGTCGCCGCTGTCTGCTATCTACTCGCCGAGTCGTTCGACGAGGACCCGTTCCGCATCCTCGCCTGGCGCGGACGGGAACGGGAAGATCTGCTGGAGAACCTCCGGGCCCTGCGGTCGTCGTCAACGACGATCCGGGCCGCCGGATCGGGCAGCCGGGTCGCCGCGCTGGCCGATTGTCTGGACGCTTATTTCGTTGCGGCGGCACCGGTTCCGGCCTACCTGCCCAGCGAGTTGCCACCCGACGCCGTCCTCCGTCAGGTGCCGCCGTTGTCGCTGGACGTCCGCGGGATCCCGGTGGTTGATCTGCTGCGGCCGGCGTATCTGCGAATGGCGCGGGACTCGGAGTCGGCGATTCGGTGGCGAAACGGTGAGTCTGAGGCGGGCCCTGCCGGGTCGCCACCGGCCAGGGAGGGCATCATCATCTGATCCGCACGATCGAAGTGTCGCGCCAAGGGAGTTGTCATGCCACAGATCGCCATTGTCACCGGAACGTCCAGCGGTATGGGGCTGCACACCGCCGTCGGGCTCGCGTCGCGCGGCGTCACCGTCGTTGCGACGATGCGCGAGCCGTCCCGCTCCGACGCGCTCCGCGCGGCAGCGGCGGCCGCCGGTGTGCGGCTCGACATTCGGCCGCTCGACGTCACCGATCACGCGGCCGCGGCCGACTGCGTCGATGAGGTTCTTGCCACCTACGGCCAGGTGGACATCCTGGTCAACAACGCCGGCCGCGGCGCGGTTGCTTCGCTGGAGCAGCTCACGATGGACGACCTGCGGGCCCAGCTCGAGGTCAACTACCTCGGCGTCGCCGCTCTGACGAAGCTCGTCCTGGCGCCCATGCGGTTGGCCGGCAGCGGTCGGATCGTGACGGTGACCAGCGTCGGCGGTGTGGTGGGCCAGCCTTTTGCCGACGCCTATTGCGCCGCGAAGTTCGCGGTCGAGGGCCTGATGCAGTCGCTGGCACCGGTGGTCGCGCAGTTCGGTATCGGAGTGTCCGTCGTCGAACCCGGTGCTGTCGCCAGCGACTTTGTTGCCAACGTCGCCGGAGTGTTGACGCCACACGGTGAGCCGGCAGTTCCCGACACCGGCGCGGACGATCCGTATGCCGCAATGCTCCGGTCGTATCTGGTGCACAGCCGCTCTGCCTTTGCCGCAGCGCAGAGCTCATCCGACGCGGCAGCCGTGATCATCCAGGCTGCGATGACGGAGCATCCACGCTTCCGGTGGCAAACCTCGCCCGGTGCCGGCGCTTTCGTCGGTTTGTCGTTGGCGGATCTGGACGGCAGCCGGGTGCTGGGGCAGACCGCCGGTTGGATCCACACAGACTGATGTCTGTGATGCGAGCTCAGGGACAACCTGTCCGCCTGTGACGCCGGCTATGTCGCGCTCGCCGAATCACTGGGTTGTGGACTCCTGACGACCGATGCCCTGCTCTCCCGGGCCGCCGGGGTTCGGTGCCCGATCACGATCGTCCGGTAAACGCTCGTCGGTGACTGACGTGAGCGTTCAGTCGTCGTCGGTGGCGTCGGCTGCGGCCGCCTCGGCCGAGTCGGTCCCGTCAGCAACGGCTTGCGTATCGGCAACTGTCGGTCGCGCACCAGCGGGCTGCTCGATCGATCGGGGAGCTGCCGGTTTCGCGTGAATGGCCTCCGCGTATTTGGTGAATCCGCTGCCCATCGTCGCGGCCAACGCGCCGAGGGTCAGGGCGCCGACCACCGCTGATCCTGCTGCCGTGCTGAGGATGCTGTCCTCATCGCGGAACAACGCGAGCGCCGTGTAGGACGACAGGAAGACCCAGACCGCAGAGAGGGTGCGCCCGGCCTCGCCCGCCTTGGCTCGCTCGATCGGGCCGAGATCCCTGGCCGCAAATGACCATCTGGCCGCAAGACCGATGCAGGTGGCGTGGATCGCGAAGGCGAGCAACAGCAGTCCGTGTACTGCCTCTGGGTCGTCCAGTTCGATCAACAGGCTGATGTAGAAGATCCAGATGTCGACCGTGGCCAGCGTGGCGAACACCACCCACAGGGCACGGATGGCCAGTGCCCAGCCACCGCCGACCACCAGGGCACCGACGACCCCCGCCGCAATGCTGAGGAAACCGATCAGGCCACTGGGAGTGTTGTCGCAGGATTCGGTCTCATTGATCCCGATCCAGATTGCCGTGGCGAAACCGATGAGGGCGCAGATGACGGCGGCGGAGCCCCAACGCAGCAGCCGGACCCCCCATTGTCGGCGCCCCGCGAGCACGAGTTCTCGGCTGGGATGACGACGGGCGATCCTGGAGATCACCAGGATCGCCGTCGCCGGGATCGCGATCAGGCCGGCAAAGAGCGTGATGTCGCCCAGGGTGCCGAAGTCGACCGAGACGCAGCCCGATACCGCCGGCCCGGGTGCGAATGTCATCAGCGGATTGTCGCAGCACATCGGGCCGGCGATGGGTCAGTGCATTTCGATCAGTGCACATCGATTCGCCAGGCTCGGTCCTTGGCCGAGTGAACCAAGGGACGAAGTTGGCGATCCGATGCTCGGGAACTCTCAGACGACCCGCTCGGAGATGAACAGTTCCTCGGATTCGTCGAGAGCCGCGGCACTGGTCGGTGCAGCATCCTGCCCGGCCATTCGGCGCAGCGCCGGTGCAATGGCGAACATGATCCCGACGGTGACCGCGGTGGCGCCGAACATCACGCCGGCCATCGCGACCGCCGAACCCTCGGCGAACAGCCCGGTGACCGGGTGCGATGGCCGCGCCGACGCCGAACTGCAGGGCGCCGAGCAGCGCTGCGGCGCTGCCGGCCCGATGCGCGTTGGCCTCCAGGGCGATGACCGGAACGGCGGGCAGCAGGATGCCGGTGACCAGCAGGGTCGAGCACGAGCAGCACGATCAACGGCCAGATGCCGAGCCCGAGCACCGTGACCACCACCATCGAGCCGGTGACGGCCAGCGCGGTCAACACGGCCGCACCGCAGGATCTGCTCCGGCTGCCACCCGGCCGAGCATCGCGCCGTTGATCTGGGTGCCGGCCGTGATGGCCACGGCGCCGGAGGCGAAGATCAGCGCGAACTGCTGCGCGGACAGCCCGAAACCCTCCTGGAACACGAAGGTCGCGGACGAGACGTAGGTGAACAGCGCGGCCATCGAGAATCCGCTCAGCAGGGCAAGTCCCATGAAGATCGGGTCACGCAGCAGCGACCCGTAGGAGCGGGCGGCCGCGCCGACGCCGCCGGATCGACGCAGCTTCGCCGGGAGCGACTCCTTGAGCAGGAAGAACGCCAGCACCAGCAGCAGCACACCGAACAGGGCCAGCGCGACGAACATGTACCGCCAGGAGCCGAGCCGCAGGAACTGGGCGCCGATCAGTGGCGCGATGCTCGGCGCGACGCCGACCACCAGCATCAGCCGGGCCAAGTGCCTTGCCGACCTGGATGCCTTCGAACCGGTCGCGCACGATCGCCATCGACAGCACCATGCCGGCCGATGCCGCGAAACCCTGTACGAACCGCAAGGCGGTGAGCGCCTCCACCGAGGTGACGAAGACGATGCCCATGGACGCCACGATGTAGAGCGAGAGCCCCGCCAGCAACGGCCTGCGTCGGCCGATCGCATCCGAGATCGAGCCGATCAACAGCTGTCCCAGCGCGAGACCGGCGAGCGTCGCCGTGATGGTCAACTGCACGGCCGCCGGCTGGGTGTCCATGTCGGAGGTGATCTGCGGGAACGCCGCGAGGTAGAGATCGATGGTGAACGGCCCGATGGCCGTCAATGCGCCCAGCAGCAGGATCAGTCCGGCGCCGATCCGGGCGAGCTTGGGAGGCACCCCGTCGATGATGTTGCCGGGCCCGTTGGTGTTGGAGTTGGTGCTGGTGGGGGCAGGGGTGAGCATGGTGGTGAAGCCTCTCGGTGTTCATCGACGGATGTGCCGTCAGGGTTCAGACGCCATCGGGGAACCACTCGTTGCCCGATGGAGGACGTGATGGGCCGCACTGCCACTGCCTGGGCCAACGCCACTGGAGCATGGATGCATTCCCGAAAATCGAATCGATTTGATCGGCGATGGTCCAACCGCTGACAGGTCGATCCGTTGGTCCTCGGCACTTGGGTGAGGCGACCACCCTAATGGGGGATCGTCACTCGGATAGTGTCACTATCCGCCAGATTCACTCGAACGAGGGCGGGATTAGGCTCAGCAATAGGGTGCGAAAAGGGTTATGGTAACCACGAGTGATGGCGCGGTGTGACCGGGGGGCCACCTGCTTCATCACTCCCGCGGCCCACATCGGGCTCGTGACTGCCGGAGGCTGGACCGCACCATCCCTATGCCGGGGATGCCGGTCCACCTCCGGCCTCACATCCTGTGGCGCAGCGATGACGCCGGCCCCGCACACAAACCGCCGTACCGCGAGTTTCTCCCCCTGCTTGGCACCGGTGCCCGATAGCGCCTACCGTCGCGCGAGTGACGCCGAAACATCCGCTCAGCCATGACACCAGCAGCGCCGTCCACCTGACGATCAACGGTGACTTGCGCGCTTGGAACCTCGATCACCGGACGTCATTGCTGGACGCCCTGCGTGACCATCTCGGCCTGACCGGGACGAAGAAGGGTTGCGATCACGGCCAGTGCGGCGCCTGCACCGTCTTGCTGGACGGCCGCCGGGTGAACAGTTGCCTGCTGCTGGCGGTCGCCGCGCAGGGCCGGGACATCACCACCATCGAGGGCATCGCGGGCCCGGAAGGGTCCCTGCACCCGATGCAATCCGCTTTCCTGGATCGGGATGCCTATCAATGCGGCTACTGCACGCCCGGCCAGATCTGCTCGGCGATCGGGGTGTTGGACGAGGCCGCTCGCGGCTGGCCGAGCGCGGTGACGGGGCCGGCAATCGCGGCTGCCGACGAACCCGTCGTCCTGGACGCCGACGAGGTGCGCGAGCGCATGGCCGGAAATCTGTGCCGCTGCGGCGCCTACGCCAACATCGTTCCAGCTGTTCTGGATGTGGCTGCCTCGGATACCGCGATCATCCCGCGGTGGGTGACCTGGGATGAAGGAGTTCTCGTATCTCCGAGCAGGCTCGGTCGCGCAAGCCGTCGAGGCCGTGGCAGCCGATCCTGACGCCGTCTTCCTCGGCGGCGGAACGAATCTCGTCGACCTGATGCGGCTGGGCGTCGCCGAACCGCTCCGGTTGGTGGATGTCTCCGGGCTCTCGACCGGCGTCACCGAGCTGGATTCCGGCGGCCTGCTGGTCGGCGCGGGGGTCAGCAACAGCGACCTGGCCGCTGATCTGCGCATCCGCCGAGAATGGCCGATGCTGTCCCAGGCGTTACTGTCCGGTGCGTCCGGGCAATTACGGAATATGGCCACCGTTGGCGGGAACTTGTTGCAACGCACCCGCTGTCTGTACTTCCAGGACACCAGCAAGCCCTGCAACAAGCGGGAAAACGGCTCTGGATGTCCGGCCCGGACCGGGATCCATCGCGACCTCGGGGTGTTGGGCACCAGTGCCGCCTGTGTGGCGACCCATCCCTCCGATATGGCGGTCGCGTTGGCCGCACTAGACGCTTCGGTGCTCATCGACGGTCCGACGGGACAACGACGACTGGCACTCGACGGGTTCTATCGATTGCCCGACGACGACCCGACCCGGGACACCACGCTGAGCCACGGTGAACTCATCACGGCGATCGAAGTGCCGCCACCGTCACCGTTGCTCCGCAATTCCGGATATCGCAAGGCGCGGGACCGGGCGTCATATGCGTTCGCTGTTGGTTCCGTGGCGGCCGCCATCTCCATCGCCGACGGTGTCGTCACGGACGTGCGGTTGGCTTTCGGCGCCGTCGCGCCAAGACCCTGGCGGGCGCGCACCGCCGAGCGACTGATCCGCGGCGGTCCGGCAACGGCGGCCGCCTTTCGATCCGCGCTCACGGCGGAATTCGCTGCGGCGGAGCCGTTACCCGACAACGCGTTCAAGATCCCGCTGGCCGAGAATCTGGCGGTGTCACTGCTCGCGGACCTGGTCGCCAGCAATGAACAAGGGAGCGATGGGAAGTGACAACTATCGCCGCACCGCCGACGGGTGCCGCTGGCACCCGCGCGCCGGCGCATCGGGTCGAGGGCCGGGCAAAGGTCACGGGCGCCGCCCGGTATGCGGCGGAGTATCCCGCCGACACAGAGGTTTCGGGGGATCTGGTTCATGCCTGGCCCGTTGTCGCCAGCATTGCGGCCGGCCGGGTGACCGACGTCGACACCGCCGCGGTCGAGCAACTGCCTGGCGTGCTGCGGGTGTGGTGGCACGGCAACGCACCGGTGCTGGCCGACGTCGGGATGCCGATGCTCGCCGTGCTCCAGTCGGACGAAGTGCACTTCCGCGGCGAGGTGGTTGCGCTGGTGGCGGCCAGTTCACCGGAGATTGCCCGGGAGGCCGCAGGACAGTTGCAGGTGACGTACGTCGAACGCGACCATGACGTGCACCTCGATCCGGCGCACTCAGGGGTGCGGACACCGGACACGGTGAACGCGGGCTACCCGGGTCTGAGTGAAAAGGGAGACCCGGACGGAGCTTTCGCCGGCAGCCCGGTGCAGTTGGATGCGACGTATCGCACCCCGGGCGAACACAACAATCCGATGGAACCGCACGCCACCACGGCCGTTTTCGTCGATGGCGACCTCACGCTGTACGACTCGAATCAGGGCGGGCATCCCGTTCGTCAGGCGATCGCCGGGGCGCTCGGGATGCCGGTGGAACGGGTTCGGGTGATCAGTGCGCACGTTGGCGGTGGGTTCGGCTCCAAGGGGCTGCCGCGGCCCAATGTCATCCTGGCCGCCATGGCCGCCCGCGAGTTGGGCCGTCCGGTTCGGGTGGTGTTCACCAGGCGGCACCTGTTTTCCCTGGTCGGGTACCGGACACCGACGATTCAACGGGTTCGGCTGGGCGCCGACGTGGACGGCGGCCTGCGGTCGATCGACCATGACGCGGTGGTGCAGACGTCCCGGCATGTCGAGTTCGTCGAACAGGTGGTGACCGCCACCAGAATGATGTACGCGGCGGACAACCGTCGCACCCGGCACCGGGTGCAGGCACTGGATGTGCCGATCCCGTCCTGGCTGCGAGCGCCGGGGGAATGTCCAGGCATGTTCGCGCTGGAATCGGCGATGGACGAGTTGGCGGTCGAGGTGGGGATCGATCCGATCGAACTGCGGATCCGCAACGAGCCCGCCGTCGATCCGGAGCTGGGAATCGCCTTCAGCAGTCGGGATCTCGTCGGTTGTCTGCGGCGCGGTGCCGAGTTGTTCGGTTGGTCCGACCGCGATCCGCGACCGGCCGCCCGGCGAAAGGGCCGCTGGCAGATCGGATCCGGGGTGGCGTCATCGGTGTATCCCGGATACGCCTCGCCGGCCACCGCATCGGCCACCGCCCGAGCCGACGGAACATTCGCCGTCTCGATCAACGCAACCGACATCGGCACCGGAGCGCGGACGGCGATGCTCGTGTTGGCCGCCGAGGCACTCGACGTCGAACCGGACCTGGTGGAGATCAACATCGGGGATTCCGACCTGCCGAGGGCCGGAGTTGCCGGTGGGTCGTCCGGCACGACGTCGTGGGGCTGGGCGGTGCACAAGGTGTGCCGGGAACTGGCCGCCGGAGGCTGTCGGACCTCGGCGGCCCGGCCGCGCTGACCGAGGATTTCACGATCACCGCCAGCACGTCCGCCGACCTGAAGGCGCGAGAGGAACTGAGCCGCTACGCGTTCGGTGCGCAGTTCGTGCAGGTGCGGGTCAACATGGACACCGGCGAGGTGCGGGTGCCCAGGATGGTCGGGGTCTTCGCGGCCGGCCGGATCGTCAACCCGACGACCGCCCGATCGCAGCTGATCGGCGGCATGACGATGGGTCTGTCGATGGCCCTGCACGAAGATGGCGTCATGGACCAGGCGTTCGGTGGCTACGCCAACAGCGACCTGGCCTCGTACCACATCGCCTCCTGCGCCGACGTCGGGGCGATCGACGTCGAATGGCTCGACGAGCGCGACACCAGGATCAACCCGTTGGGCACCAAGGGGATCGGCGAGATCGGCATCGTCGGAACGGCGGCCGCGGTGGCCAACGCCGTGTACAACGCCACCGGTGTCCGCGTCCGCAGCCTGCCGATCACCATGGAGGACCTGCTTGGGCACTGAGCAGGGTGAAGGTCACCCGGCCGCCGATCGCTATCCGGCGGGGATGGCGGCGGCTGCGGCGCATTACCTTTCGACGGCGCCGATCGGCGCCAGGGTGGTTGCCCGCCACCGGATTCCCGGCGGGTTCACCGACGTGCTGGGCTACCTGCGATCCTGCGACGGCGCACGGTGCCCGATCGAAACCCGTCGTGGCATCGTCGTCGTCGCGCTGGCGGATGTTGTTGCGGCAAAGCAGGTTCCGGAGCCGCCGGTCAGGCGGACCAACCACCTAGCGGCCGCAACCCTTCCGCGGGCCGCCGGAACCAGCGTCGTTCAGCCGGACCACCACGGCCGCAACGGAACCGCCGACATCACCCTTCGGGCCCGGCTTGACCGCCAGCACCTGATGCAGCTGAATGCCGTTGCGTTCGAAGCTGAGTCGTGACGCGGCCATGTACAGGCCCCACACCCGGGCGGTGCCGATCGCCGACCTCGTCAACGCAGGCATCCCAATGTTCTCTCCAGGTTGGCGCACCAATCCCGCAGGGTGAGAGCGTAACTCTCCCTGATGTTCTCGGAATGCCGGACGTCGAATCCGATGTCCTGCATCGCCATGATGATCCGGCCGGAGCCGGTGATCTCGCCGTCCGGGAACACGTAGCGGTCGATAAAGGCCTCGGTCTTGACGGCGCTGGAGTTCATCGGCCGGGTGATCGAGTGGTTCAGCAGCCGACCGCCCGGGCGCAGGACGTCCTGCAGTTTCGGAAGTAGGCCGGGTAGTTCTTCACGCCGATGTGTTCGGTGAGGCCGATGGACGAGATCGCGTCGAATCCGGTCTCCGGCACGTCGCGGTAGTCGAGGTGCCGGATCTCCGCGAGATGTTGCAGACCCTCGTCGACAATCGCCTTCTGGCCCCATTCGGCCTGCTGCCGGGACAACGTGACGCCAAGGGTCTGTACGCCGCGACGCGCCGCATGGCGAACCATGGAGCCCCAGCCACAGCCGACGTCCAGCAGGCGCTGTCCGGGTTCCAGACCGAGCTTCTCGAAGACCAGGGCGTGCTTGGCGTCCTGCGCCTTTTCCAGGCTGTCCGCCGGATTCGTGTAGAGGGCGCAGGTGTACGTCATCGATGGTCCGAGTACGTACTCGTAGAAGGCATTCGACACGTCGTAGTGCCGGCTGATGGCGGACGAATCGCGCTTCTTGGAATGCCCGAATCCCTCGGCGACGCGCCGCCAGCGCGGCGGCGCCTCCTGCGGCGGGGGAGCGACCGGCAGGAAGGTCTTCATTCCCAGACCGCTGACCAGGTCCTTGATCTCGCCCGGCGACGGTCGGCGAAGATGTAATTCGTCGTCCATCAGTTTGAGGAATTCATACGGGTCAGCGGGATGCGTGCCGATGAAATCCATGTCGCCGCTGACGTAGGCCCGGACCAGTCCGAGATCACCCGGCGCGGTCAGGATGTAGGTCAAGGCCCGCCTGTTGTTCAGGTGCAGGCCGATGGCGTCCGCGGGCCCGGCGGCACTTCCGTCGAAGGCGGTCAGCCGAAACGGAAGTGGTCCCTCGGTGATGGTCGCGGCAACGTCGGCGATCGTCGCCGGGCCGTCACGGTGAACGGGCCGGGTGGGGGAAGCCGACGTCGTCGCCTTGAATGTTGTCGTTGAGGCCCTGAAAGAGGTCATTGTCGTCGCACCGCCTTGTCGTAGAGGTTCAACAGCCGCGAATCCGGGTCGTAACGGGTCTTTAGCAACGCATACGTTACGCCGCCGTAGAGCTCCGCAAAATGGTCTGGTTCGTAGTAGGCGTCCGAGTAGAGCGACTTGTGTCCGCCCAAGTCGGTGACCTTCTGCTCGATCAGCCGGTTCGTCGCGCCGTCCGGCGCACCGGGCGTCGTCGGCACCGACGACCAGAAGCCAACGTTGACATAGGTCGTCTCGGGAGGGATCGGGTACAGCGGCCAGCTGGGGCCGGCCTGGTCCGCACCGATCGCCGGCAGCCGCAGCGGGCAGAGCCAGACGGGCTCGATGGGAATCGTGTCCATGAACCAGTTCACGAACTCCGCGGTCCGGTCCAGGGGAACCTCGATGTCCTGGACCACCCGCTCCAACGGCGGCCGGCGATGCAGGCCTTCCAGTCGATCGGCGATGTCGAACCGACGATCCAGGGCAACCAATTTCCAGTAGACGGAGCTGCGCCGCAGCCTCTTCGGCCACAAGCGGCGCACCAGGGGCTGCTGGGCGCCGAATGCCCGCGAACACCAGAACCAATCGGTATCCCAGCGCCACAGGTAATCGTGAATGGTCAACCGATCGGCGTCGAGCCGCTGAATCGACCGGTAATAGATGCGCTGCCCGGTGTAATCGCTGACCGGGCCGGGGTCGTCGGTGAGAGTGCCCAGAGTCAGGTAACTTTCGGACCGGCTGAAAACGACGCCGTCGAGATAGTCGACGGCGATGCCGTCATGGCTGCGGGTCTGGACAATGGGGGCGATCGCGGCCTCGAGATCCTCCACTCGGGAGAACTTCAGATGCCGCAGGGCCACGAACGGTTTGATCTTTTCCAGCCGGACCCGCAGCCTGGTCGCGTAGCCGAGAGATCCGTAGGAATTCGGGAATCCGAAGTAGAGATCGGCATGCTCATTCACGGGGGTCGCGGTGAGGACCTCACCCGCGCCGGTCAGGACGTCCAACTCCACGATGTCGTCGAAGACCAGACCCGTCCGAAATGACGAGGATTCGATGCCACCGCCGGTGGTCGCGCCGCCGACCGTGATGGTCTTGAGTTGCGGGACAACCAACGGTGCCAGCCCGTGCGGCAGGGTGGCCGCCACCAGGTCCTCGTAGGTGCACACTCCGCCGACATCGGCGGTGAGGCCGTCGATGTCGATGCTCAGGACACCGTCGAGGCCGCTGACGTCAAGGCCGGGCGCTGTGGTCTTGCTGCGTGCCCGGAAGAGGTTCGACGTTCGCTTTGCCAGTCGCACCGTCGCGGACCTGGGGATCGCCCGATAACTGGCCAGCAGGTTGTCCAGCGCCCTGGTGTATTCGGTGGGCGAGGGGTCGTTGACAACGGCCGAGGGTGGCTCAGCCGCTTTTCGGGCCCGGGTGGGTGTGTCCCACATGCCCACCAAGCTAGACCTTTCGTGGCGCGCAAGACGTTCGGGGTCGATGAAATTACTCGGTGTGTCCCTGGTATAGCGGGCCGTGTCCGGCCGCCGGCCGCCGCCGGCCGCCGCCGGCCCGATGGGCCAGCCAGCTGCTGCAATGTCGGTACCTGCGCTGAAAGGGATCAGCCAGCCGAATCTGCGGTCAACCTCTCCAGGACGTGTTCGGGGGCCGGCGCGTGGCGCAGGTATTCCCGGCTGAAGCTGCCGGTGCCGTGCGCCAGCGACCGAAGATCCACCGCATAGCGGGTGAGCTCGACCTCGGGAACTTCGGCCAGCACCGAGGATCGGCCGGCGGCAACAGGTTCCGTGCCGCGCACCCGCCCGCGGCGAGAAGCCAGGTCGGCGAGCACGGCGCCGACGAATTCGTCGTCGACGGTGATGGTGACCGAGTCCAACGGCTCCAGCAGTTGGACGCCGGCCGAGTGCGATGCCTCCCGCAGGGCAAGTGACCCGGCCATCTGAAAGGCCGCGTCAGAGGAATCCACGCTGTGTGCCTTGCCGCCGACCAGGGTGACCCGGAGGTCGACCATCGGATGCCCGTTGATGCCGCGCTCCAGTTGGTGGCGGACGCCCTTCTCGACACTGGGAATGAATTGCCGCGGCACCGCTCCGCCCACCACCCGATCGACGAATTCGAAGCCGCCGCCCTGCGGCAACGGCTCGATCTCGATCTGCGCCACCGCGTACTGACCGTGCCCGCCGGATTGTTTGACGTGCCGGCCGAGGCCCTGCGCTGCCGATCGCACCGTCTCCCGGACGGCAACCCGAACGGGCTGCACGACGACGTCGATACCGGCGCGGGTGCGAAGGCGATCCAGCAGGATCTCCAGCTGTTGCTCGCCCATCGTCCACATCAGCAGTTGCTCGGTGGCCGGGTTGACCTCGACCCGGACCGTTGGATCCTCCGCCTGCAACCGGGCTAGCCCCTGTACGAGCTTGTCCTCCTCGCTGGAGGACTTGGCCGAAATAGCCACCGGCAGCAACGGTTCGGGCATCGACCACGGGGGCAGCACCGCCGGATCGGCGGGATCGGACAGTGTGTCACCGGTCTCGGCGTGAGCGAGCCGGGCCACCGCGACGATGTCGCCGGCCACCGCCCGCGGGAGACCGCTCAGCACAGCACCCAACGGCCGGGAGATGGTTCCCGCCCGTTCGTCGAGATCGTGCTCGGCGTGCCAGGTTTCGTCCGTCGGATGACCGGAGAAGGTGGCGAAGTGGCCGCTGACATGAACAGGGACATCCGGCAACAGCGTGCCGGAGAACACCCTCACCACCGAGATCCGTCCGACGTACGGGTCCGTCGTCGTCTTGACGACCTCGGCAACCAATGGGCCACTCGCGCTGCCGGACAACGGCTCTCGTGTTGCACCGGCCGGCGTGTAGACGGGTGGCAGGACATGTTCGACCGGCATCGGAAAGCACCGGCAGATCACTTCGAGCAGCTCGGGGACACCGAGCCCGGTGGTCGGGACGCACGCCAACACCGGGTGGAAAGCGCCCCGGGCGACGGCGGTCTCCAGATCGTCGACGACGGCGTCGAAGCCCACCTCCTCGCCGCCCAGATAGCGGTCCAGCAGGCCGTCGTCCTCGGACTCGGTGATGACGCCCTCGATCAGGGCCGCCCGTGGCCCGGCGATTGCTGCCTGCTCGGCGTCGTCCGCCGCCCTGGCGATCCGGGACGTGCCGTCGGACTGGAACACGGTTTGCGACAGCAGGCCGATCAACGCGCTCGGGGCTCCCGCACTGCCGGGCTCGACGGGCAGGTACAGCGGGTGAACGCCGTCACCGAAGACGAGTTGGCAGTTTTCCACCGCGGTGGCGAAGTCACCGCGCGGCTGGTCGATGTGGGTGATGACCACCGCGCGCGGCATACCGACGTCGGCGCATTCCTGCCAGAGCACCCGGGTGGCGCCGTCAATGGGGGAGGCCGACGCCGCTGCGTCCGACGCGGAGATCACGAACAGCGCGGCGTCCGCGGCACGCAGGCCAGCCCGCAGCTCGCCGACGAAGTCGGCATGCCCGGGAGTGTCGACGAAATTGATCCGGACCGGGACGCCGGTCGCGCCGCCCGACCCCGCGCCGCCCGACCCCGTTCCGGTGCCCGGGGTTGCGGCCTCATCGGTGGCCAGGCCTTCGTCATCGGTCGGGGCGGTGACGACCGCAAGGTGCGCCGGCCGGACCACCGTACTGGCCACCGCCAGCGAAACCGACCGGCCGACCCGACGCTCGACATCCTCGAAATCGCAGACGGTGGAGCCACTCTCGATGCTGCCGGGCCGGCTGATGGCTCCGGTCGCGGCCAGGATGGCCTCGACCAGCATCGTCTTGCCTGCGCCGCCAGGTCCGACGAGCACCACGTTACGAACCTGTTCGCCCACGTCGTCGGCAGGCTGTCGACCGTCCTGGGTCATGCCGAACGATCCATCCGCATCGGCAGGGACAGTGTTGTTGCCGGGTGGTCCGTGCGTTGACTGCCTCGTCGCCGCGAACCTGTCCGATGCTTCATCTGGTCACCTCTGGTCGTCCGCAGCAGGCGCCGCGGCCGTGGGCCGCGACGGTGTCGGCAGGAAGCAGGCAGCGATGGGAATTCCCGGTTGCTCCCGGTCGGCTTTGACGGGCCCTTCTGGCGGACCCGCTATGCAGGCAGTCTGCTGACGCCGGGCTCGTCGCGCAACAGGGCGCCCTCGAGATGCTGGGCAGTCGTCGGATCCGTGGGTGCCGTAAAGGATGCCGACTCCGGCAGGAGCCGGACCGCGAGGTCGATGGCCGTGCGGTCGGGAAGGTCGGCCACCAGGTAGTGCTGCGCTCCCGCCGCTGTGGTGGCGGTCAGGCTGATCAGCCCGCTGCGGCGCTGAAACATCGATTGCCGCAGGGTGACGCCGATGATGCCGGGGACCGCCAGGGTGCTGCGGTGCCGGACCAGCGAGCCGGCCTGGCTGATCAACCGGTCGTCGACCACCGCGTGACCGAGGTTCGAGTACCGATCCCGCGCGAGCAGCACCGTCACCGGCACGGCGAGCACCGATACTGCTGCCGGCACGATCAGCCAGTGCGCGAGCTGGGCGAGCGCAAACAGCGCGATCACCAGCAACGCGGCCGCTCCGACTGCACGGTTGTACCGCCGTCGTCGCGCCGCTGGGCCGTGCGTCATGAGCTTCGCGTGCACCGGCTCGGCCGATCCGAGCACGGCCGACTCCACCGCGATGACGGTCGCCAGCGGTGCCGGCGGCACCAACAGGGCGCTGCCTCGTTCCGATCCACGGCTACGCAGCCCGGTCGCGATCGCCTGCAACCGTGCGCCACCGACGAGCCGCAGCAGCAGCGGTTCCGATCGATCGACCCCGTGCAGCCTGCGTTCCTCGATGCTGGTTGCCCTGGTCGTGAGCAGTCCGCGGGTGGCCTGCAGAGTGCCGTGGGCATGACGGGTCAGCCGGAATCCCCAGAAGGACAACACATATCCGGCAACTGACAGGATCGCCACCGCGACGATGATCAGGGCGCTGATCTGCAGCACGTCGACCCACAACGGAGTGCCCTGCAGATGCCGCAACGTCTGGTGCACCACGCCGATCCGGGTCGGGTCGAGCCGGGCCTCGTTGATGATGCGCCAGCAGAGTCCGATCAGCACCGCGCCGGTCACCACCCCGGACAGGGTGGCCGGCGCGTAGCCGATCCAGCGCGGGTTCAGCTTGGTCAGCACGGTTTCGGAGATGTCGGAGGCTTCGTCGGCCGCGCTCGGTTCTCCGCCAACGGGCGGGTTGTCGCCGGGCAGCAGTTCGGTCTGAGCGGTCCGGAACCGATGCAACAGTTCGGCGCGCAAGGGCGCGGCGGTCGCTGCGGGCAGGCCGTCCAGCTTGAGGGTTTCGGCGTGATGGTGGGACGTGCCGGTGCCGATCTCGACCTTGACCAGTCGCAAGACCCGCTGCAGCGGGTGGGCGCTGACGTCAACGGTCCGTACCCGGTCGCGCGGAACAGTCAAGTGCTTGCGCTGCAACAGCCCGCGGCGCACCTCCACGACGGTGGTGGTGATCCGGTAGCGCGTGGTCAGCCACCTGCTGATGCCCAGCCCGATCACCGCTGCGGTCCCGATCAGCCCCCAGGGTGGCCCGGAATCGCCCGCCCTACCGGCGAAGACCAACACGATCAACATCGGAATGAACTTGATGATCTCCCGCACCGGTTCGACCAGCAGCATCCCAGGGGCCAGCCGCCGCCACGGCTCGTCGGCAGGGGACTGTTCGGTGGTGAGCGGGAGTACCCGCTGATCCCCGACCGGGCGTTGCGTCATGTCGCGTCGCCCCTGGTTGCCTGCGCGGCGGCGGTGACCTGCAGGGCGAACTGGGCGGCAACGCCTTCGTCGAGCCCGTCGATGGTCAGCGGTCCGGCCGCCGAGGCCGTGGTCACCGTGACCTTGGTCAGGTGGAACAGACGCCCGATCGGGCCGCGCTCGGTGTCGACAGTCTGAATGCGGGACACCGGCGCTATCCGCCACTCCTGCGTCCACCAGCCGGATCTGGTGTAGACGGCATCCTCGGTCAGCTCCCACCGGTGGACGCGGTACCGCCAACGCGGCATGACGGCGAGATGGACGACGGCGATCAGCACGGTGGCCGTCAAGACCTGTGGGTGCCACGGCGGGATCGGCCAATCGAAGATCCACGCAACGACCTGAACGCCGACGACGATCAACCAGCCGACCAGGGCTCGGGTGAACCAGTAGCGGACGGCACGTGCCGACACCCGGTTCGCCGGCGTCCGGAGCAGTTGCGCAGGCGTTACCCCCGGTGGTGTCAGGTCGGCAGCCATGACCTCATCGTCCATGTTTTCTTCACTCGCCGGGCGGGCTAACTGGACCGGGCGCGGCGACGCAGGGCCCAGATCCCCAGCGCCACTCCGATCACCGCCAGGACGGGGCCGATGACCGCCCACTTCCGATCGCCGACCATCGCGCCGCCGCCGAGCACGCCGATGCCCTGGAAGAAGAACACCGTGCCGAAGACGATCAGCAGGGCGGCAACGATCAACATCGCGATCTTCATGGGACTGCTTCTTTCGGTCAGCGGGGCACTGGTCGGACCGGCTCAGGTCGGTGCTCCCCACCGATGGTGGCACGTGCGCCGCCCGATGTGTGGCGGCGTAGAACTGATCCGGGATCGCCGATCGGTGGTCCCTGCGCCGTCATCGTCGTTCTTGATCGAGAGGTTCCTATATGCCCTCCCCGGACGCGTCACCGCACGATGTGGTTTTCCCCGACATCGATCAGGTGCTCAGCACCACCAGGGCGGTCCGCAAGCGCCTTGACCTGGAACGACCGGTTGAGCCGTCGGTGATCGCCGAGTGTTTGCGGCTCGCGGCGCAGGCACCGACCGGCGGCAACATCCAGAACTGGCGGTTCGTGGTGATCACCGATCCTGACAAGCGGGCCGCCGTCGGGGAGTACTACCGGCAGGGCGCTGCCGACTATCTGGCCGCCGGGATGGCGATGGCACGCACCGATGAGCAGCGCCGGGTGGCGCAGTCGTCGGTGTACCTGATGGAGAACCTCGGCCGCGTGCCGGTGCACGTGCTGGCCTGCGTCAAGGGCCGTCCGCCGGCGGGCAACCAGGCGGGTTATTACGGCTCGATCATGCCGGCGGTGTGGAGTTTCGCGCTGGCGTTGCGATCGCGGGGGCTCGGTTCGGTCTGGACCACGCTGCACCTTGCACACGAGCGCGAGGTCGCGGAACTCCTCGGGATTCCGGACAACGTCACGCAGGTCGCGCTGCTCCCGGTCGCCTACACGGTCGGACTGGATTTCAAGCCGGCCGCCCGGCAACCCATCGAGAAGTTCACCTCGTGGAACCGGTACGGGAACACCGACCTGCCCGGTTGAGAGCGGTCGCCGGGCACCGGCGCGCGAAATGACGAAATGACAACAAAACTCCGCGCCACACCGGCGCGCCTCCGGTGCGCGTCAGGACCATCGACCTACTTTCAATCCCAGCGCTACCTGACATAACTATAACCGTTTGGTTGAGGTTGAGACTTCGACACGCCGAGCGGGGCCAGTCCCAGATCAGCAGCAGAATCCGCACCATCCGTACTGATCCGAGCACACCGGATCGAGCAGAAAGGCTCAGGCGAATGACGCCACCGCACAACTACCTGGCCGTCATCAAGGTCGTCGGCATCGGCGGCGGTGGTGTGAACGCCATCAACCGGATGATCGAGGTCGGCCTGCGTGGGGTCGAGTTCATCGCCATCAACACCGATGCCCAGGCCCTGCTGATGAGTGATGCCGACGTCAAGCTCGACGTCGGACGCGAGATGACCCGTGGCCTCGGCGCCGGGGCCAACCCGGACGTCGGTCGCAAGGCCGCCGAGGACCACCGCGAGGAAATCGAGGAGGTGCTGAAGGGTGCGGACATGGTTTTCGTCACCGCTGGGGAAGGCGGTGGAACCGGAACCGGCGGCGCCCCGGTCGTTGCCTCGATCGCCCGCAAGCTCGGCGCGCTGACCATCGGCGTCGTCACCCGGCCGTTCGCCTTCGAGGGCCGGCGCCGCGGCGGCCAGGCGGAGAACGGCATCAAGGAACTGCGCAACGAGTGCGACACGCTGATCGTCATCCCCAATGACCGGCTGCTGCAGCTCGGCGACATGGGTGTCTCGCTGATGGACGCCTTCCGGTCCGCCGACGAGGTGCTGCTCAACGGTGTGCAGGGCATCACCGACCTGATCACCACCCCGGGTCTGATCAACGTCGACTTCGCTGACGTCAAGTCCGTGATGGCCGGCGCCGGCACCGCGCTGATGGGCATCGGTTCGGCCCGCGGCGAGGGACGGGCCGTGCAGGCGGCGCAGAAGGCGATCAACTCGCCGCTGCTGGAGGCCTCGATGGACGGTGCGCACGGCGTGCTGCTCTCCATCGCCGGCGGCTCCGACCTGGGGCTGTTCGAGATCAACGAGGCGGCCTCGCTCGTCCAGGAGGCGGCCCACGAGGACGCGAACATCATCTTCGGCACCGTCATCGACGACTCGCTCGGCGACGAGGTTCGGGTGACGGTGATCGCCGCGGGCTTCGACTCCACCCCGTCGGTGCTGCCGCCCAGCATCGATGCCCGGGCGCGTCAGGCCACCGGCAACGGCACCGGAGCCGGCCCCAACGGCAACGGCTACTCGCAGGCGGCCTCCCGTCCAGCCGTGCAGCCGCAATACTCGTCAACCCCGCCTCCGGTCTCCCGGCCGGCGGTGCCCGCCTACCAGCAGCAGGCCCCGGGTCATTACCAGGGCGCGGCCGGTTCGGTTCCGGTGCACCAGGGTGTGCAGGCGCAGCGGAACCCGCGTCAGCCCGACCTGGATGACGACGACGTCGATGTGCCGTCGTTCATGAAGCGCTGATCGTCGCCCTCGCACGTTCGGTAGCGTCTCGAGCATGACGCCAGAACCAGCCGCAACCTCAGGGTCGGCTGGTTCTGGCGTTCTTGCGTTCGGCGCTTCCTGGCCGGACTCGCGGGGCGCAGCTCCCGCGCCGAGGATCCGCTACGGATTCAGCACCCGCGCCGGCGGGATATCGGCACCGCCGTACGACAGTCTCAATCTCGGCGGCGCGGTGGGTGACGAGCCGGCCGCCGTCGCGGTGAACCGGGCGGATCTGGCCCGGGCTGCGGGATTGGCTGCAGCGCAGGTGGTGTGGATGCGTCAGGTGCACGGGACGACCGTGACGGTGGTCAACACTCCGACGCATCGATCGGCGGACGATCCCGCTGACGGCGCTGAGTCTCTGCCGGACTGCGACGGCATCGTCACCGCCACAACGGGTCTCGGACTCGCCGTACTGGTCGCCGACTGCGTGCCGATGTTGGCGGGTGATCCGGAGGCCGGGGTCATCGCCGCAGTACACGCCGGCCGGCGGGGCGCTGCCGATGGGATCGCGCTGCGTGCTCTCGATCAACTGGTCGCTGCCGGAGCCGCGGTCGCCAACATGTCGATCGTCCTGGGTCCGGCAATCTGCGGGGCGTGTTACGAGGTCCCGACGGTCATGCGGGACGAGGTGGACGCCGCTCTGCCCGGCTCGGCGAGTATCACCGATCGCGGTTCACCGGGCTTGGACCTGCGGGCCGGACTTGCCCGGCAGTTACACGCCGCCGGTGTCCCGCGGGTCGTGATCGATCCACGGTGTACGTACACCGACCCTGGCCTGTTCAGCCATCGTTCTGGTGCGCCGACCGGTCGATTCGCCGGGCTGATCTGGCTGCCGAGAGTCGGACCCGACGAAGGAGGGGCCGCCAATCGACACTCCTAGCTGATCTTGAACCGGACCCGGACCCGGCCCGCGGGCAATCTCGATCCACACCCGGCCATCAACCCGGTGTGTCGCGCCATGATCACCTCCCGGGCGGCGATAACCTCGTCGCAGGACGTGGAAATCGGTTTGCACGGCGTGGTTGTGGCAAAGCCTGTGGTGGGCAAACAGCGGCGGAATCCGCTCCGAGCTCCGGCTCGGTTGCGGGGGACCGGCGTTGACAACGGAAGGATCGGGACGAAGACAATGGGATCATGGCGCAAGGTCGGGGCCTTCCTCGGACTCGTCCCGGACGAAGGACGCCGTGACGAGTTCGGCGACGACTACCAGGACGCTGACAGTTACCGGGACGATTACGCTCCGGGCCATCGCACCGAATACGCGGACGACGACTTCGATCGCGGGCATGATTCCTCGCCCTACGTGGCCCCCGGACCGCGATCCGTCCCCGGCAGCTACGAAGAGCCGATGACGCACGGCTCACTCGCCGTCGCGCCGCGACCGGACCTCCGCCGCGACCCGGAGTCCGGCACCGCCATCAGGCCCGTCACGGTCAAGCTGACCGGTTTCGGCGAGGCCCGGGTGATCGGCGAGAAGTTCCGCGAGGGCAAGCCGGTGATCCTGGACATGACCGAAATGGACGACGCGGGTGCGCGGCGGCTGGTCGACTTCGCCGCGGGCCTTGCTTTCGCCCTCCGCGGGTCGATCGACAAGGTCACCACCAAGGTCTTCATGCTGCTGCCGCCGGACACCGACGCGGCCGACATCCCGGCGTACGAGCCGGCACACGCGGGCTACTCCGGTGGTTTCGGCGCCCAGTCATCGGGACGTGAACGGCAGGCGTACGCCGGTCGCTGATCGGTCGAGATCGCAGCGGAGCCGCGGGAGCCGTTGGCTGCCGTTGGCCACTTTCCAGTGGGCTTGAGGTGCCGGTGTCGACGCCTGGTGATGTGACAACCCGGACAACACTGACGGCTGATGGTTTCGGCAACTCCTGCGATCAGGTAAAAGTGGAGATGTGAACATTCTCTGGCAGGTCGTCTACCTGCTGCTCTGGCTGTTCCGGCTGGCGCTGCTCGGTCGGATCGTCATCGAGTTCGTGCGGGTGTTCGCACGTACCTGGCGTCCGGCCGGGCCGCCCGCCGTTGCCATGGAAGTCCTCTACGCGAGCACAGATCCGCCGGTCAAGCTGTTCCGGAAGATCATTCCGACGGTCAAGTTGGGCGGGGTAGGGTTCGATCTCAGCATCGTGGTGCTGTTGATCCTGGTCTACGTCCTGATGGAATTTGTTGCTCGACTTGCGGTGGGCGCGCTCTAGGAGTGTGGCGGCCCCTCCTTTGTCGGGGCCGACTAAGATTTCGGCAGCGTCACGTCCCGCCTGCTCGCGTCCTCGCGACCCGAGTGTTGAATGTGCACACCTGAGTAGAGATCCAGCGAGGAGTTTGTCATGCCGCTCACCCCAGCCGACGTGCACAACGTTGCCTTCAAGAAGCCGTCGATCGGTAAGCGAGGCTACGACGAGGACGAGGTTGATGCCTTCCTTGACGTCGTCGAGGCCGAGCTGAGCCGGTTGATCGAGGAGAACTCCCAACTCACGGCGCGGCTGTCCGAGTTCGAGGCCGGCGGCAGTCCTGCCCCCCGCGTCGAGGCGGCGCCCGTTGCAGCGGCCCCCGCACCTGTTGCCGCCGAAGCGCCGGCACCTGCAGCCCCGTCCGGTAACGGTCACACGCAGGCGGCCCGGCTGCTCTTGCTCGCTCAGGAGACGGCCGACCGGCTCACCGAAGAGGCCAAGGCCGAGTCCGACAAGTTGCTGGCGGATGCCAAGAGCCGGTCCGATGCAATGGTCGGCGACGCCACGACCCGCGCGGAAGCCGCAGAACGGGACAGCCGGATCAAGGCCGAGGCGCTCGATGCCGAGGCCAAGGCGCGGTACGACGAGGTGCTCGGCAAGCTCACCACCGATCGAATTGACCTGGAGAAGAAGATCCAGGACCTGCGGAGCTACGAGAAGGAGTACCGCGGCCGGCTGAAGAGCTGGATCAGCGACCAGTTGGCGCAGCTCGACGGCGACGGCAGCCGCGCCGAGCAGGTCCCCGCCGTCGTTGCCGGCCCGGGCGGCGAGCAGTAGCTGCGCGGGATGCGCGCGTCCGGGCCGTCCCGGCGAGCGGCCGGCCGGGACGAAATCGGTCGCGGCGAGCGTTACCCTTGGCTAGTACGAGGTTGTGAGCACCAAGCACGTTGTTGAGCACCACAAGCATGTGGCGATGACCCGGCCATCACCGGTGAGCCATTCGGAAGAACGGGGTCGACCGCCGCCGGCGGGTGGCCCTCACTAGAACCGAACGGGTTCGGCCCGTCACAGCCGGCAGTTGAGTGGCCCGGATTCTTCCGGGCAAGCGGGGTGGTACCGCGGGATGCGATCGACACCGGTCGCGCCTCGTCCCTGCAGGTAGGGCGACTGCAGCGACGAGGAGTACTTCAGGTGAACGACACCACCGCAAGTGAAGCCAGGGCCGGCTACCCGCGGGCCGGCGGTTCCGAGGTCACCGGGCATCCGGATTTCCCGGCCGTGGAAAAGCAGGTGCTGGCCTATTGGGCCAAGGACAAGACGTTCCAGGCCTCGATCGACGCGCGCCCGGCCGGGGAGAACGGCGCCAACGAGTACGTCTTCTATGACGGGCCGCCGTTCGCCAACGGGCTGCCGCACTACGGGCACCTGCTGACCGGCTACGTCAAGGACGTCGTGCCGCGGTACCAAACCATGCGCGGGCACCGGGTCGAACGCCGGTTCGGCTGGGACACCCACGGGCTACCAGCCGAGGTGGAAACCGAACGGCAGTTGGGCATCAAGCACAAGTCCGAGATCGTCGGTATGGGCATCGAGGCGTTCAACGACGCCTGCCGGGAATCCGTGCTGCGGTACACCAACGAGTGGAAGGAATATGTCACCCGGCAGGCCCGGTGGGTCGACTTCGAGAACGACTACAAGACCCTCGACCTGAACTACATGGAATCGGTCATGTGGGCGTTCAAGACCCTCTGGGACAAGGGCCTGATCTACGAGGGCTACCGCGTGCTCTGGTATTGCACCAGGTGCGAAACACCCTTGGCCGCAACCGAAACCAAGATGGACGACACCTACCAGATGCGGCAGGACCCGGCGGTGACGGTGTCCCTGCGGCTCAAGTCGGCCGACCGGATGCTCGACGGCGTGAACGCGCTGATCTGGACGACGACGCCCTGGACTCTGCCGTCGAACCTGGCCGCAGCCGTCAACCCCGACGTCGACTACGTCGTCGTCGAATCGTCCGGCCCGTTCGCCGGCCGCTACCTGCTGGCCGCCGCCCGGGTCGGCGCCTACCAGCGGGAGCTGGGGGAGGCGCCGCCGGTACTGGCGACCTACACCGGGGCACAACTCGCCGGCACGAGGTACACCCCGCCCTTCGACTTCTTCGCCGATCAAGCCGACGACAACAGCCCCACCGGGTTCGTCGCGCGCGCAAACGCGTTCCAGTTCCTGACGGCCGACTACGTCACCACCGAAGACGGCACCGGTGTCGTGCACATCGCGCCGGCCTTCGGTGAGGACGACAAGGCCGTCACGGATGCGGCGGGCATCGAGGTGGTCAACCCGGTCGACGGCCAGGGCAAGTTCACCTCGCAGGTAGCACCCTATGAGGGCTACCACGTCTTCGACGCCAACGTGCCGATCATGGCCGACCTCAAAGCGGCCGGGCTGCTGATCCGCCGGGACAGCTACGAGCACTCCTACCCGCACTGCTGGCGATGCGGGACCCCGCTGATCCAGCGCGCGGTGTCGTCCTGGTTCGTGGCGGTCACGAAGTTCCGCGACCGGATGGTGGAGCTGAACCAGGAGATCACCTGGGTCCCGGCGCACATCAAGGACGGCCAGTTCGGCAAGTGGCTGGAGGGCGCCCGCGACTGGTCGATCTCGCGCAACCGGTTCTGGGGATCTCCGATCCCGGTCTGGACGTCCGACGATCCGACGTACCCGCGGGTCGACGTCTACGGCTCCCTCGACGACCTGGAACGCGATTTCGGGGTGCGTCCGGACGACACCCACCGCCCGTACATCGACGAGCTGACCAGGCCGAACCCGGACGACCCGACCGGGAAATCCACCATGCGCCGGGTGCCCGAGGTGTTGGACTGCTGGTTCGAGTCCGGGTCGATGCCGTTCGCCCAGGTGCACTACCCGTTCGAGAATCAGGAATGGTTCGAGGACCACTATCCGGGCGATTTCATCGTCGAGTACAACGGGCAGACCCGCGGCTGGTTCTACACCATGCATGTCCTCGCGACGGCGATCTTCGACCGGCCGGCGTTCAAGACCTGCATGGCACACGGCATCGTGCTGGGTGACGACGGGCAGAAGATGTCCAAGACCCGGCGGAATTACCCGGACGTCGGGCAGGTGTTCGAGCGCGACGGGTCCGATGCCATGCGGTGGTTCCTGATGTCCTCACCCATCCTGCGGGGCGCCGATCTGGTCGTCACCGAGGCCGGGATCCGGGAGAGCGTCCGGCAGGCCGTGCTCCCGCTGTGGAACACCTGGTACTTCCAGGCGCTCTACGCGAAGGCCTCGGACCGGGTCGGCACATGGCGCACCGATTCCACTGACGTGCTGGACCGGTACGTGCTGTCCAAGACCGCCGAACTGGTCCGGGACGTGACCGCTCAGCTGGATGTCTACGACCTGGCCGGTGCGTGCGCGTCGGTCCGGCTGTACCTGGAAGGCCTGACCAACTGGTACATCCGCCGATCCAGGCAGCGGTTCTGGGACGGGGACCCGGGCGCGATCGACACGCTGCACACCGTGCTGGAGGTGCTGTGTCGGGTGGTGGCGCCATTGCTGCCGCTGACGTCCGAGGTGATCTGGCGCGGGCTGGAAGGCGGCCGTTCGGTGCACCTGACCGACTGGCCGACGGGCGGCGAACTCCCGGCGGATGCGGACCTGGTGGCCGCGATGGACGAGATCCGCGAGGTCGCGTCCGTGGCGTTGTCGGTGCGGAAGGCCGCTGGATTGCGGGTGCGGCAGCCGCTGGCGTCCCTGACCGTGGCAACGAGGAACGCGGACCGGTTGCGGCCCTTCGTGTCTCTGCTGTCCGACGAAGTCAATGTGCGCGCCGTCGAGCTGACCGAACTGGCCGACAACGACGACCGGGTGTCCCGGCAGTTGGCGGTGAACGCCAGGGCTGCCGGTCCACGGCTGGGCAAGGACGTGCAGAAGGTGATCAAGGCGTCGAAGACCGGTGACTGGTCCGTCGCCGATGACGGGTCCGTCGTCTGCGGCGGGTTTGCCCTGGTCGAGGGGGAGTTCTCCCTGGAATTGGTTGCCGCCGGGTCCTCGTCCGACGCGGTCGGTCTGCTGCGTTCCGGTGGGTTCGTCTCCCTGGACACGGTGCTGGATGACGAACTCAAGGCCGACGGCGACGTCAACGACCTGTTGCGGCTCGTTCAGCAGGCGCGCAAGGAAGCCGGCCTGCAGGTGTCGGACCGCATCGACGTGACTCTCGAGGTGTCCGAGGGACTATGGGCTGCCGTGCAGGCCAGGGTTGAGAAGGTCAAAGCCGAGACCCTCGCGCTGATCGTCGGCCACGGCGAGATCGGCGACGACCGGCCAGGTGTCGTGGCCGGGGTGGTCGGCGGCAACAAGGTGCGCGTTGCTGTGGTGAAGGCCGGCGGCTGATTGACAGTGCGGGCGACAGATCCGCGAGAGCCTTTTCTAGGAGCTCCGATACAAGGACGCTCAAGGTTTTCTGCTCGACTGCCTGACGCTGTTTGAGTGCGGCCAGCACAACGGGGTCGAGGTTGATGGTTGTCCGCATGCACCCAATGGTATTGCTGGCCACATCAGATGTATGCGGATTCGTTCAGCTCGCGATGGTCGTGCGAACCGCGTACGCCCCGGCGTCCAGGTCCTCGATCAGGGTCGGGCCGGTTGGCGCCCAGTCCAGGAGGTGCCGGGTGACGTCGCTGGTGGCCGACATCTCCATGCCGAAGAAGTTGCCGATCCAGCCGAAGTGGTCCTGCACATCCGCTGGGTCGATCGACGTCACGGGCAGGTCGAACGCGCGACCGATGGCCTCGGCGATCTCCCGACTCGCAATGCCCTCCTCGGCGACTGCGTGCAATCGGGTTCCTGCCAACCCTTCGTCGGCGGCCGCCTTCGCCAAACCGAGGGCAACGAGCCGCGCCGCGTCGGAGCGATGCACCGCCGCCCATCGATTCGTCCCGTCCGCCGGATAGCCGGAAACGCCTCGCTGGCGGGCAATCTCGGCGATCACCGCGATGAAACCGTGGTCGCCGACGCCGTGCACGGTCGGGGAGAAGCGCAGGCTCACGGTCCGCACGCCGCGATCGACGAACTCGAACGCGAGGTTCTCCGCCCCGCCCCGCGGTGAATCCGGGCCGTGAAACGGCGATGCGTCGCCCTCGGTGGCAGGGCGGCCTCGGGTGAGGGCGGCGACCCCGGAGGCGAGCAGGAAGGGTCGGTCAGTACCGACCAGAGTGTCGCCGATGGTTTGCACCGCGGCCCGCTCGGCCGCGTTGGAGACGGCCGGGTTGGCGAAGTCGTGCTTGTTGGCGAGGTGGATGACGGCCTCGGCGGACTCCGCTCCGGCACTGATGCCGGCCAGGTCGTCGAGGTCGCCCCGGCGGACCCGGGCGCCCTTGGCTGTCAGGCTCGCAGCGGACGCATCGGACCGGGCCAGCCCGGTGACGTCATGCCCTCCGGCCAGCAGCTCATCGACGACTGCGGAGCCGATCCATCCGGATGCCCCGGTGACGAAAACGCGCATGTCAGTGTTCTCCTTCCGCCCGCGACTGCGGAGCGTTTGATGCACTTGCTTGATGTCAGTGACTGATGTCAGCCACCGACATCAACGTACACCCGGACGACAGTCGCTGTCATCACCACTACACTCGAACCATGGTGCGATGGGAGCCGGGCGCACGGGAGCGGCTGCAAGCGGCCGCCCTCGAGCTGTTCGCCACCCGCGGCTACGAACAGACGACGACCGCGGAGATCGCGCAGGCCGTCGGGCTCACCGAGCGAACGTTCTTCCGCCACTTCAGCGACAAGCGCGAGGTGTTGTTCTTCGGGCAGGACCAGTTCCTGCAGGCATTTCTGGATGGCATCGCCGCCGCCCCACCTGACGCATTCCCACTTGACGTCGTCGGTTCCGCGCTGCAATCTGCTGCCGCCTTCTTCCCGGATGAGCGACGGTCCTACTCCCGTACCCGACAGGTGGTGATCGACGCCAACCCAGCGCTGCAGGAACGTGAATTGCACAAACTTGCCGGCCTGGCCACGACCATCGCCGGCGCCCTGCGCCACCGGGGCATCGGCGAACCGGCGGCAACGCTGGCCGCGGAGTCCGGCGTCACGGTGTTCGGAATCGCGTTCGCCCAATGGATCCGCGACGGCGAGCAGCGGTCACTGGCCGACATTGCTGCGGACGTGCTCGGCGAATTGCGGAACCTCACCGCCGTCAAGCCGTAAAACCCGGAGGCACCCGCGACTCGGCGCCACCAACCCCGCGTTGGTCTGTATCGCAGCCTGATGGTCAACTCGACGAACACACAGCGTCGATGCGCGCCCGGGAGCCCAAGATGTCCAGCAACCCCGTTCTGTTCGTTCACGGCCTCTGGATGCATGCCGCGTCGTGGGATCCGTGGATCGACCAATTCCGGGCGGCCGGTTACCGGGCGACGGCGGCGAGTTGGCCGGGCGACCCGGAAACAATCGGCGAAGCCAAGGCCAACCCGCACCTGATGTCCGGCTATGGAATTGAGGAAATTGTCGAGCATCACAAGCGGCAGATCGGTGCCCTGGAGAGCCGGCCGATCGTCATCGGGCATTCCTTCGGTGGCCTGATCGCCCAACGACTGCTGGCCGAGGATTTCGCCGTCGGGGCCGTGGCCATCGACCCGGCGCCGATCAAAGGCGTGCTACGGCTGCCATTCTCATCGCTCAAGGTGGCCTTACCGGTGCTCAAGAAGCCCTCGAACCGGCATCGCGCCGTTGCGCTCACCCGGGAGCAATTCCGCTATGGATTCGGTAACGCCGTTTCCGAGACCGAGTCCGACCAGCTGTGGGAAAGATGGGCGGTGGCCGGCTCCGGCAAACCCCTGTTCGAAGCAGCATTCGCCAACGTCTCCCTGGCGTCGCCGGCCAGGGTCGATACCAAGAAGGCCGACCGCGGTCCATTGCTGCTGATTGCCGGCGGACGGGACCACACGGCGCCCGCCTCCGTCACCAGGGCAACGAAAAGGCGCTACCGGAAGTCGCCCGCCATCACCGAGCTGCGCGAATTTGCCGATCGCGGACACAGCCTGACGCTGGACAGTGGGTCGCCGGAGATCGCACACGCGGCGCTCGAGTGGTTGCGGGACAAGTCGCTCTGAACAATCCCGGCAGGCGCTACAGCGCGGCGGCCAGCGTCGCCAGTGTTTCCGAGCACCCAGCATCGACGCGACACGTCGCCAGCGGGTCACCCCGGGTGATGCCGCGGTTGATGATGACGATCGGCAGGCCCCCGCGGGCGGCGTGCCGAACGAACCTCAGCCCGGACATCACGGTCAACGACGACCCCGCCACCAGCAGGGCCTCGGCGGCGTCAACCGCCTGGTAGGCACGATCAACCCGGTCCCGCGGGACGTTCTCGCCGAAGAACACCACGTGCGGTTTCAGCGGTCCGCGGCAGTCCAGGCAGGGCGCGAGCCGGAACCCGGCAGTGTCCTCCAGGTCGACGTCACCGTCGGGTGCGGTAGTGACCGACATGTCCCGACCGAAGTCGGGATTCAGTGCGGTGAGTCGTTGATGAAGCTCCTCGCGCTCGCTGATCTGCCCGCAGTGCAGGCAGATCACCTCGTCGATCCGGCCGTGCAGGTCGATCACCGCTGAACTGCCGGCCTGGCCGTGCAGCCCGTCGACGTTCTGGGTGACCAGCGTGCGTACCACGCCGGCGCTCTCGAGGGCGGCCATCGCCCGGTGACCGGTGTTCGGGACCGCCCGGCCCATCCGTTGCCATCCGAGGTGGCTGCGCGCCCAATACCGTTGCTGCGCAACGGGTCCAGTGGCGAACTCGTCGTAGGTCATGGGTGCGCGCGGTGGGCTGTCCGGGCCGCGGTAGTCCGGAATACCGGAATCGGTGCTCAATCCCGCACCGGTCAGCGCGACCAGCCGTCGGCCACGAAGCAGCTCAGCAGCCTGTTGAGCATCCGCCAAGGGGGCGCTGACCGATGGGTCACGGGGGGTGCGGGCGAGGATCGCCGACGGATCAATGACAGCACGGGTCACACAACGACGGTACCTGGCATCGCGGATCCGCCCGCGGCGACCGGTCAGCCCTCCTCGTCGATCGAGTCGTCATGGTCGGCAGGTTTGACGGACCCGTCCGGTGCCTTCCGGTGCTGGGCGAAGCCGAGTAGCGGGAACAGCAGCACCGACAGCATCCCGGCGCCGACCAGCGCCGAAGCGGTACCGGCCTGCAGGTCGCCGGAATCAACCCCGATCGCGGTCACGGCGACGATGATCGGCAGGCCGGTGGCGCTGAACAGCACCATCGCCCGCTTGTCAGCGCCGACCGCACCCGGCTGGGCGCTGAGGATGCCCGGCAGCCCCCGGACGATCAGCAGCAGGATCAGGAACACCGGCAGCAGGGCCAACGCCGTTGGACTGCTGACCAGGGAGCTCAGGTCGAAGGTGAGGCCGGTGTTGATGAAGAAGATCGGGACCAGGAAGCCGAACCCGATCGCCTCGAGTTTCGAGTCGATGAGTTCCGCGTCGTCGGGCTCGGCGCCGGCCAGCAGCAACTTCGTGATCACCCCGGCGGCGAACGCGCCGAGCAGCATGTCCAGGTCGAAGATCACGCTGATCAACACCAGGCCGGTCAGCAGCAACAGCACCAGCCGGACCGCGAATTGCCCGCTGGTGTGCAGCGTTGCCGTGATCAGCTGGTGCATCCGGCGGTGCTCGCCCTTGGCTGCGAAGTAGATGGCCGCTGCGGTGATCACGACGAAGACGATGAGCACGACGGCCGCCGCGCCCGGCCGGCGCCCGGACAGGAAGAGCGAGATCGCGATCAACGGGCCGAATTCTCCGACCGCCCCGAGTGCGATGACCGCCGTGCCGAAGGGGGTTCGCAGTTCGCCGGCATCGCGCAGCATCGGCATCAGGGTGCCCAGCGCCGTGCTGGTCAACGCGACGCCGACGAAGACGCCGGCCGCCACGGAGGGCGCGAGCAGGATCCCGATGGCGATGCCGGAGGCCAGCGAAATCACCCAGCCCAGCGCCGATCTCTTGAGCGGCCGGCCGCGGATCCGCTCGAAGTCGATCTCGCTGCCGGCCAGGAAGAACAGCATGGCGAGGCCGAAATCGGCCAGCGCCGCGGTGAAATCAGTCGGCTGCACCCAGCCCAGCATGGCCGGTCCGAAGACCAGCCCGAGCACGATCTCGAAGACCACCAGCGGGATCTTGATCATCTTGGACACGCTGGAGGACAGCAGTGGGGCCAGAACTGCAAGGAATGCGACGGCGAAAACCGACGCGGTGACCCCGACGGTCACTACGACCCGCTAGGCAGCTGGCCGGACATGAATACCGTGCGCGACGTCCGGTGGTAGTTCGGTGGTGGTCAGCCCGTCGACGACGACCAGGGCGTCGCCGCGAACCGCGAACTCCAGCACCGCGCCGGGCACCACACCGCCGCGGTGCAGTCGGTCCATCACCCGCGGCTGGTTCTGCACGATCTCGATGATCCGACGCACCTCGTACCTGCCACCCCGGCCGGCGGCCACATCGGCGCCGATCAGATCGCGGTGGGTTTCGGTGATCGGCCGGGCCGATTCGCCGAGGTCGGCAAGACCGGGGATCGGGTTGCCATACGGCGAGGTCTGCGGATGGCCGAGCAGCGCGATCAGTCGCTGCTCGACCTGTTCGCTCATCACATGCTCCCAGCGGCACGCCTCGACATGGACGTCCTGCCAGTCCAGACCGATGACGTCCAGCAACAGCCGCTCGGCCAGTCGGTGCTTCCGCATGACGGCAATGGCCCGATCGCGGCCCAGATCGGTCAATTCCAGGTGCCGGTCGTCAGAGACGACGAGCAATCCATCCCGCTGCATCCGGGCCACGGTCTGGCTCACCGTCGGCCCGCTCTGGTTCAACCGCTCCGCGATCCGGGCGCGGAGGGGAACGATGCCTTCTTCCTCGAGTTCAAAAATGGTACGGAGGTACATCTCAGTGGTATCGATGAGGTCGTTCACGCTGGTGGTCCCCTTCTTGGCCCCCGTGATGGTACCCGGTACCGCCGGGGTCTCGGCGGTACCGACAGCGTGAGCCCACAGGGGGGCCCGACCGCACCACCGCCCGGGACGTCGGCCGTTCGGGCGGTACCCCACAATAGTCACCCATGTCCGACAATCCCCTGATCACAGCACCAGAGCTGGCCGTCCTGCTGTCCGAACCGCCCGGACCCGGCCACCCGCCGGTGCTGATTGACGTGCGTTGGACCCTGGCCGGTAGTGACCGCGGCGGCTATCTCGACGGGCACATTCCCGGCGCGGTCTTCGTCGACCTCGACGCGGAACTGGCCGGCGCGCCGGGGGAGGGCGGCCGACACCCGCTGCCGGACCCGACCGATCTGCAGGCGGTGTGGCGGGCGGCGGGTATCGACGGCTCCTCGACGGTGATCGTCTACGACGGCGGAAGCGGTCTCGCCGCGTCCCGTGCCTGGTGGCTGCTGCGCTGGTCCGGACTGCGGAACGCACGGTTGCTGGATGGCGGTCTGCCGGCCTGGAAATCGGGTGGGACGTCGGGCGGGACCCGACCGATGACGTCCGGCGAAGAGGTCGCCGGAAGTCCCGGATCCATCACCGTGACCGCCGGGTCGATGCCTGTCGTCGACGTTGACGAGGCTGCTCAGCTCGCGGCATCGGACTCCGGCGTGCTGCTGGACGCCAGGGCCGCAGCCCGGTTCCGCGGCGAGATCGAGCCGCTCGACCCGGTTGCCGGCCACATTCCGGGCGCCGTGAACCTGCCGATCGCCGACCTGCTCGCGCAGGACGGCACCTTCCGGTCGGCGGCGGACATCGGTGCCGCTTTCCGGGCCAGCGGAGTCGGACCGGCCGGCGTCGGGTCGGGTGCCCCGGCACCGACGGTCGCGGCCTCCTGCGGGTCCGGGGTGACCGCCTGCCAGCTGATCCTGGCGGGGGAGATCGCCGGGCTCGAACTGGCCCTGTACGCCGGGTCGTACTCGCAGTGGTGCGCGCTCGGCCGGCCGGTGGCCGTCGGCGCATAGCAGCAGGCCGGTGGCAGTTGGCCGTCACTCGACCGGCGAGTGGCTGTCCTCGCGCTGACCGGCGGCCCCTCCTTCGGGCGGCCCGACTAGCCTGGGACGATGACGGCGCCGTTGGTGGTCTGGGATCCGCGCATGCTCGGTTACGACCTCGGCGGGAATCACCCGTTACACCCCCTGCGCTGGGAGCTGACCTGGGCGTTGGCCGGCGAGCTCGGCGTCCTCGACGACTACCAGGTGCTGGTGCCGGAGCCGGCCGATGACGAGGCGTTGAGCGGCATCCACACCCTCGATTACATCGCTGCGGTCCGGGAGGCGTCGGAGGCCTTCCCGGGAGCCGTCGGGCACGGTCTCGGCACGGCCGACAATCCGGTGTTCCCTGGCATGCACGACAACGCGGCTCTGATCGCCGGCGGGTCGATCGACGCCGCTCGGGCGATCGCGCACCAACAGGTGGATCGGGCCGTCAATTTCTGCGGGGGATTGCATCATGCGATGCCCGACTACGCATCCGGCTTCTGCATCTACAACGACGCCGCCCTGGCCATCAAGACGCTGCTCGACGCGGGCATCCGCAAGGTGGCCTACGTCGACGTCGACGCCCACCACGGGGACGGTGTGCAGGCCGCGTTCTATGACGATCCGCGGGTGCTGACGGTGTCGATCCACGAATCACCGCTGACCCTGTTTCCCGGCACCGGCTTTCCGGCAGAGAGTGGCCGCGGCGCTGCGCAGGGCACGTCGGTGAACATCGCGCTGCCGGCCGGCACGTCGGATGCCGCCTGGCTCAGGGCATTTCACGCCGTCGTGCCCGGAGTGGTGACGGCCTTCCGGCCGGAGGTGCTGGTGACCCAGCACGGCGCGGACTCACACCGGGAGGACCCGCTCGCCGACCTGAACCTGACCGTCGACGGGCAACGGACGTCCTACGTCGCGTTGCGAAAGCTGGCCGAGACGGCCGCCGGCGGCCGCTGGCTGGCGCTCGGTGGGGGCGGCTATTCGCCGGTGCGAGTGGTGCCGCGAGCCTGGACCCACCTGCTGGCCATCGTCGCCGGACGCGACCTCGACCCGTCGATCTCGATGCCCCAGGACTGGATCGCCATTGCCGCGAAGGCCCGACCGGAGATCCTCCTGCCCGCCGACATGAACGACGGCACAACAGGTCTGGTCAGTTACGACAAGTGGGACGGGACGGTCGACATGGCCGTCGACCGGGCCATTCAGGACACCAGAAACCGGATCTACCCGCTGCACGGCCTCGACCCCCACGATCCGCGTGACTGAGCCCGCCCCGGCCGCCGCCGCTCCCGTCTCCGCAGCGCTGGCCGCCTACCCCCAGCACTGGGAGGCCGATGTCCTGCTGGCCGACGGCGGGGTGGTGCACCTGCGGCCGTCCGGACCGGCCGACGCCGACCAGATCCGCGCCATGCACGGCCGGATGAGCGCGAGAACCCTTTATCTGCGGTACTTCTCGGTGGTCATCACAGGTTTCCGACCAGCAGGTGTCGATCTTCACCGACGTCGACCACGTCAACTCGGTCGGGTCTGGTCGCGGTGCTCGGCGGGCAACTCATCGCGGCCGGCACCTATCACCGCAATCGCACCGGTGACCTCGATGCCGCCGAGGTGGCGTTCGTCGTCGAGGACGCGCAGCAGCGCCGTGGCCTCGGCTCGATCCTGCTGGAACACCTGGCCGCGGCGGCTCAGGAACGCGGAATCCGCCGGTTCACCGCCGAGGTGCTCAGCGAGAACAACCAGATGGTCAGGGTTTTCATCGACGCCGGGTACTCGGTGAGTCGGGAGTACGACTCCGGGGTGGTCGACCTGGTCTTCGACATCGGACCGACCGAGAAGTCGCGCGCCGTCATCATCTCCAGGGAACACCGGGCCGAGGCCAGGTCCATCGCCCGGTTGCTGTCGCCGCGCTCGATCGCCGTCATCGGGGCGTCCGCCGAGCCGACCAAGCTCGGCCATGCCGTGCTACAGAACCTGTTGCGCGGCAACTTCTCCGGACCGGTCTTCCCGGTCAACCCGGACGCGGTGTCCGTGCAGGGTGTCCGGGCCTATGCCACCGTCAACGACATTCCCGACCCGGTCGACCTGGCAGTGGTCACGGTCCCGGCGGCGACCGTCGCTGAGGTGGTCGAGTCCTGCCGGGTGAAGGGCGTGCACGGTCTGGTCGTGATGACCGCCGGCTTCGCCGACAAGGGCATCGAGGCCGGTGAGCTCGACGGCGCCGGCGCCCAACGGCACATGGTCGAGGTTGCCAGGGCGGCCGGCATGCGGGTGCTCGGCCCCAACTGCCTCGGAATGATCAACACCGATGCGCGACGTCCGGATGAACGCGACGCTGGCGCCGGTCGTCCCGCCGCCGGGTCGCATCGGTTTCTTCTGCCAGTCCGGTGCGCTCGGTATCGCGATCCTGGCCGACGCCGCGCACCGCGGGCTGGGGCTGTCCACCTTCGTCTCCGCCGGTAACCGGGCCGACGTCTCCGGCAACGACCTGCTGCAGTACTGGCACGGCGACGACCGGACCGAGGTCGTGCTGCTGTATCTCGAGTCGTTCGGCAACCCGCGGAAGTTCGCCCGGCTGGCCAGGGTGCTGGCCAGGACCAAACCGGTCATCGCGGTGAAGTCCGGCCGGCATTCCCTCGTCACACCCGGCCTGGCCGCCAGTTCCGCGCAGCTGTCCGACGTCGCGGTCGCCACCCTCTTCGAGCAGTCCGGGGTGATCCGGACACCCGGTCTGACGACCGCATTCGACGTCGCCCAACTGCTCTCCACCCAGCCGGTGCCGACCGGCAATCGGGTCGGCATCGTCGGAAACTCCAGCGCCCTCGGCATTCTCGCCGTCGATTTCTGTCTGGACGCCGGCCTGCAGGTCACCGAAGACACCCCGATCGACCTGGGCGTCAACGTCAGCGCCGAGGGGCTGGCCGCGGCGGTCCGGGAGGCCGTGCACCGGCCCGACGTCGACGCCCTGGTGGTGGCCTGGGTGCCGCCGGTGGCGATCCCCGGCGCCGAGCATGCGGTCGCCCTGCGTGATGCCGTAGCTGGCTCCCCGGTACCGGTCGTGACCACCTTCCTGGCCGTTGACGGCCTGATGGAGCACCTCGCCGTGGTGGACGCCGACGGGAGGGCCGGCCGTGGCTCCGTCCCGTCCTACAGCACGCTGGAGCGGGCGGTGTCCGCGTTGTCCTACGCCGTCCGGTACGGGGCCTGGCTGTCCCGACCGCCCGGAACCATCCCAGAACTGGCGGGTATCGACACCGCCGCAGCCAAGCGGGCCGTTGCCGCGATGCGCCGGCCGGAAGATCCGGAGCGGGCGCTCACCGACGCAGGAATTGGTGACGCTGCTGGGCTGCTACGGCATTGCGCTGGCCGATTTCCGGGCGGTTGGTTCGGCCGCCGAAGCGGTGACCGCCGCCGCGGAGATCGGCTACCCCGTTGCGCTCAAGTCGTTCGACGAGTCACTGCGCCACCGGATCGACCTGACGGGCATCCGGCTGGGCCTCGGCGACGCCGATCAGGTGCATCAGGGGTACGAGGCCCTGTCCGCGGTCGCCGGGCCGTGGTTGTACGTCCAGGCGGAGGTGCCGCGGGATCGTAGCGAGGTGCCGACGGTGTTCCGGATCAGCGCGGACCCGTCGTTCGGGGTCGCTGGTGTCCTTCGGAATCGGCGGCGTCGCCACCGAATTGCTCGACGACCTGGCGTACCGCGCGGTGCCGCTGACCGATGCCGATGCGGCCGATCTGATCGGTGCGCCCCGGGCCGCACCGCTGTTGGACGGTTACCGGGGGGCCAGGGTGGTGCCGCGAGCGCCGTTGATCGATCTGGCGCTACGGCTCTCGGCGTTGGCCGATGACCTGCCAGAAGTGGCCAATCTGCAGCTGCGGCCGGTGCTGGCCGGGCCGGCTGGCGTCGGCGTGACGGGTGCCACCGGGCGGATCGGGCCGCCGTTGACGGCGCTGGACCTGCGGCGTCGGCTGCGGTAGTCCGGCGGACTGTGTTCCGTCTGAGTCAGTCCGGCGGTGGCGTCCCCGATTTCGGGTCGGCTCCTGCTTCAACCGTGCTGCCGGGCGGCTCCGTCGGGATCCGCGAGGTGATGAACAGCGCTCCGATGGCCACCAGTCCGACCAGCGCGAACGCCACCTGCAGGGCCTCCAGCCGGGCGGCCGCGTTGATTTCCGCGATCGCGTCTGCGTCGGCCTGGCTGACCCCGGCGTTGGACAAGGCCGTCATCAATTGCTCGTCGGAGATGAACGGCACACCGCCCACCAATTCCGTCGAGATCTGCGCCTTCACCGAATCGCTGACCGCGGGACTGTCGGCGACCCCGGTCAACGCGGCGGTGCTGAGGGTGGCGATCAGCACCGAACCGATCAACGCGGTGCCCATCGAGGCGCCGAGGTTGGTCGCGGTGTTCTGCAGACCGCCGACCTCGGCGGTTTCCTTGTCCGAAACCGCGGACACGGTGACAGCGCCGAGTTGGGATGCCAGGGCGCCGAGACCGAGCCCCATCAGCACCATCGGGATGTTCAGCACGGCGGCGTCGGCGTCCGGGTCCATCCCGGCGACCAGGAACCCGATGCCGATGATCAGCACCAGCAGGCCGAGCCGGACCACCCGGCGCGGGTTCGCCTTGGGCCAGATCTTCGGGATGCCGATTGCTGAGACCAGCAGGGCGATCGACAGCGGCACCAGCCGGACGCCGGTCTGCAACGCGTTCAGCCCGAGCACGATCGACAGGAACAACGGGACCGCGAAGAACGCACCCGCCTGGATCATGAACTGGGAGAAGAACATTCCCAGTCCGCCGGTCAGTTGCCGGTTCCGCAGCATGCTGGGCCGGACCAACGGCTGCAGCGCGTCGGGGTGATCGACGGCCGCGGCCTCCAGCCGACCCTCCCAGCGCAGGAACCCGTAGACCACCAGCAGCCCGACCACCATGAACCAGAGGGTGAGCGAGACGTTGAGAAAGGACGGCGAGCCGGGCTTGGGGATGACCCAGCCCCATTCACTGGACCGCAGCACACCGAAGACGAACGCGCCGAGACCGATCACCGAGAGCAGCGACCCGATCAGGTCGATCCGGCTCGGTTGCGGCCCGACGTCCCGCACCCTGCGCAGCACGGCCAGGATGGCGAGGACGATCACCACCTCGCCGAAAAACACGTACCGCCAGGACGCGTAGGTGGTGACGGCGCCGCCGATCAGGGGGCCGGCGGCCACTGCCACCGCACCGGCTGCCGCGACCATTCCGTAGGCGGCGGCCCGCTTATCGGGAGGGAAGTTGGACGCGACCAGGGCAACGATCGCCGGCATGATCAGCGCCGCGCCGATGCCCTCGAGCAGCGACCAGCCGATCAGCAGGACGGCCAGGTTGGGGGCGATCCCGGTGGTGAACGATCCAACCGCGTAGATGACCAGGCCGATACCCATGGCCTTGCGGCGACCCAGGATGGTCCCGAGCTTGCCGCCGGTGATCATCAAGGTGGCCATCACCAGCGTGTACAGCGTGATGGCGGTCTGGATGCCGGTGATGGTGGTGCCCAGGTCGGAGGCCACCGTCGCCATGGACACGTTCATCACCGAGCTGTCCAGCGTCATCAGGAACTGACTGCTGGCAAGTACCGCCAGGACGAGACCTGCTCCGGTCTTCGCCGTGGTTGCTGATGGTGCGGGGGTGGCCACGGGCTGATCCTCGCAGAGCGGGGATCGCAAAGGCTGCATCCGTTATGGGTGATTCACCGTGGTCCGCGGCGCTGAGCACGGGGCCCGGGAAGAACTGGGAAATAAGCGAAGGACCGGGTCCGCCCTGCGGCAGACCCGGTCCCTCTGGCGACGGCACATCTCCAAGGTCGCTATGACCCGAGATGTTCGCCGTAACGATGGTGCTGACAAGAGCCCAGAGCAGTGCGCTGCACCGCGATGACGCCCCCTGACGACAACCTAGCTGGCGTACGAACGAAGAACCTCGCTGCGGTCGCCAACGCGAAGCTTGGCCATCGAATCGCGTTCGATCTGACGGACCCGCTCGCGGGAGATACCGAACACCCGCCCGATTTCGTCCAGTGTGCGAGGACGTCCGTCGTCAAGACCGTAGCGCAACCGCACCACTGTCTGCTCGCGATCGTCCAACGTCCGCAAAACACGGTTGATGTCGTCATGCATGAAGGCCGCGACGACCGCGTTCTCCGCCGAGGTCGACTCGCTGTCCTCGATGAAGTCACCCAACGGTGCCTCTTCATCGGAGCCGACCGGCATGTCGAGGCTGACCGGATCCCGCGCATGATCGAGCAGATCGGCGATCTTCTCCTCGGCGATGCCCGACTCACTGGCCAGCTCCGCCATCGTGGCATCCCGGCCCAGCTGCTGGTGCAGCTCGCGCTTGAGCCGCGACAACTTGTTGACCTGCTCGACGAGATGAACAGGCAGCCGGATGGTGCGGCCCTGATCGGCCATGCCGCGCGAGATCGCCTGCCGGATCCACCAGGTCGCGTAGGTGGAGAACTTGAAGCCCTTGGTGTAGTCGAACTTCTCGACGGCCCTGATCAGGCCGAGGTTGCCCTCTTGGATGAGGTCGAGCAGCGGCATTCCGCGGCCCGTGTAGCGCTTGGCCAGCGAGACGACAAGGCGCAGGTTCGCCACCAGCAGATGGTTACGCGCCCGGCCGCCGTCCCGGACGATCATCTTGAGATCGATACGGCGCTGCGGCGACAGCCGCTTGCCGGATTCCAGCATGTGTCCCGCGAAGACACCGGCTTCGATGCGCTTCGCGAGGTCGACTTCCTGTTCGGCTGTCAACAGCGCCGTCTTACCGATGCCGTTCAGGTACACCCTGACCAGATCGGCGGACGGCCCCTGCGCGTCCAGATCCTCGTCTCGGCTTGTTGCCCTGGTCCGAGTGATGGCCGGTGCTTGAGGTGCAGTCGTTGTTGATGCCGCAGTGGCTGTATCAAGGGAAGAAACGGTCATGTCGAGCTCCCTTCGTCACGTTCAGCGGACCGTTTGCTCGCGGCCCGGCACTTATTCGAACGTCTGTCAGCCCTGATTTAGTTCCCTGAACTCAGCAGAATCAACCACTGGAGTGAGGCCGGCCGACTGGTTTGGTGCTATGGGGTCTACAGAAGCCCGCCGGGCTGTGACGGGGGGTGTGGCCACCATGAGAACTGCATGAGAAACCCGTCACCGGAGGGTGACTCATCCCACCGGTCGGACTGCATCCGCGAGGCCTGAGCAGCGGTAGCGCCGAGGCGCCGGGGGCGGAACCGACCTCTGGTCGGCCCGACGAAAGAGGGCCGCCGGTCCTAGACCTCGACGATGACGGTGAATGGCCCGTCGTTCACGCTGGCAACCTGCATCATCGCGCCGAACACGCCGGTTTCGACCTCGGCGCCGCGGCGGCGGAGCTCGTCGACGAGTTCCCGGACAAGTGGTTCGGCCTGGTCGCCGGGTGCGGCCAGATTCCACGACGGCCGCCGGCCCTTGTCGGTTCGCGCGTAGAGCGTGAACTGGCTGACGATCAGCAGCGGGGCACCTGCCGTCGCGCAGGATTCGTCGCCGTTCAGGATGCGCAGTTCGTGCAATTTCCCGGCCAGCGCTCTGGCGGTTGCTGCGGTGTCGGTGTGGGTGACACCGACGAGTGCCAGCAGTCCGTTGCGATCGATCCGGCCGACCGTCGTGCCGTCAACCGTGACGCTGGCGCTGGTGACCCTGCTCGTGACTGCTCGCACCGGCTGATCGTCTCAGGCATCGACGGCAGCGGCGCGCGGTGGGGCAGGATGGGCCGATGGCGAGCCAGGAAATCAGCGAAGTCACCCCGATCAGGCCGCAGTGGCGGAACGCCCTGAATGACAATCCGGGGTCGATCAGATCCTTGGGATCCGCCGGGTCGATCCTGTCGATCGGGTCGGCCGGGTCGATCCTGTCGATCGGATCCGCCGGGTCGATCCTGTCGATCGGGTCGGCCGGTTCGGTGCTGTCGATCGGATCCGTCGGCTCGTTCGCGGCTTTCGCGTCCGTGTTCTCGTTCGGCACGGTGCTGTCCGTGCTGTCGGCGTTCGGCGCCGGTCGGGTGCTGACTGCGGGGACCTTCGCCGGCGTTCTTGCCGCGAAGCTGGCTGACCGGCGGGCGGCCGCGCGACCGCGGTAACCGCTGCTGTCGCCGGCTGGGTGCTGCCTGGTCGCGCGCCGTTCAGTCGGTGACCGGCTCCAACAGGCCGCGGGTGACGGCGACCCGCACCGACGGCAGCACGGCGGCTGCCAGCGCATCGGTGGACAGCCCGTGCGCGGCGGCCAGTAGGTCGATGAGCAGTTGCAACGGAACCGCACCGGTGCAGCCGCCGAGCAGGGCCTGACCCCATTCGTCCAGTTGCAGCGTCGCGCCGGGACCGCCTTGGCGCCGGGCGATTCGCAGCACGGTCGCCCAACCTTCGTGGCCGGCCAGGGACCGCTGCTCCAGCATGACCTGCGGGGACAGCGCGAGCCGGCTGCCGAGCAGTGCCCGCGTCGGAGGTGCGCTCGACCCAGGCACGGCGACGCAGGAATCCGTCGGCCTCGTCACCGGTGACGTCCTCGCCCTGCCCGGTGATCTCGTCCAGCGTCACCGATGGCTGGCCGCCTTCGAAACTATTGCGGCGCAACGTGATCAACCCCATCCCGATGCCCTGCACCCGTTCCGCCGCCAAGTAGTCGAGCCAGTTCTCGGCCAACGTCGCCGCCCTCGACCGGTCGGATCCGGTCGCCTTTCCGTCCTCGCCCGCGTCGGTCAACCACAGCCCGACATACTCGGCCGGGTCGGCCATCTCGCGCTGCACCACCCACGCGTCCAGGCCGCTGTTGGCCACCCAGGAGCCGACGCGCTCCCGCCAGTCGGTGTCCTCGCGGACAATCCAGTTGGCGAGCAGCTGTGCGGTCCCGCCGGGCCGCAGATGGGCGGCCATGTTCTCCACAAGGGCCTGGCAGATGGTGTCCCCGGCCAGCCCGGAATCCCGGTAGGAGTAACGCATCTCACCGTCGGAGATGACGAACGGCGGGTTGCAGACGATGAGATCGAACTCGTCGCCCTCGACCGGCTGGAACAGTGAACCGCTGCGCAGATCCCACTGTTGATTGTTCAGCCGGGCGGTGGCCGCGGCCAGGGCGAGTGCCCGCGGGTTGACGTCCGTTGCGACGACCGACTGAGCGTGGCCGGCCAGGTGCAGGGCCTGGATCCCACAGCCCGTCCCGAGATCGAGCGCCCGGTCGACGGGCCGCCGGACCACCGCCCTGGCCAGTGTGATCGACGCGGCCCCGACGCCGAGGACATGGTCCCGACGCACCGGGCCGGGCCGGGTGTCGGAGTCCAGGTCGGAGACGAGCAGGAACTCTGCCGCGTCCGCCGAATGCGGCCGGATGTCCACAGCCGCGCGAAATTCTCCACCGTCGCGTTCGAGCACACCCTGATCCAGCGCGTCGGCGATCCCCGTGCGCGGCAGGGCAGCGGAGACGTGCCGCTCGTCCTCGGTGCTGCCCAGCAGGAACAGCCGGGTCAGCGTGGCCAGCGGCGAGCGGTCTCTGGTGGCTCGCAGCGCCGGGGCCAGTTCGCCCCGGCCCAATGCGCGATGGGCACTGCTGCCGAGCAGCTCGGGCACGCCTTCGGCGTCGTACCCGACTGCTCGCAGGTCCGCTCCGAGCCGGTCGACGACGGCGGGGTCGGTCAGCGGTTGGGCGGCGGTCGGGCGGTTCGCAGTCACGGGCGAAGGGTAGTGCCCGCGCTGGCGACCTCAGCCCTGCTGTTCGGCGAGGACCGCCCGCACCCGGCGGTCGTCCTTGGCGCGGTAACGGACCGCATAGGCCGGCGCGGACGGCACGTGGTCGGCCCGCACCATCTCGGCCCGGACACCCTCGGCCCGCACCGCCTGCATGAGGTCGAGCGCGGCGTCCGGCTCCTGCACTTCGAGCGAGACTGCCTTGGTGCGCCAGCGGACCTCGTCGACGGCGCGCGCGATCAGCAGGCTCGCCGCGGCACCGCCGACCGCCCAGGCCAGCACGCGGCCGACCGCGGGCTTGGCCCGGCTGCTCGCCGTTGCGACCGCGACCCCGGCGAACCAGCCCGGTGCCAGCAACGCAGCCAGGTTGGCCGGCGTGAGGTGAGTCCCGTGGAAGGCCAGCAATGACGATGCGGTCGGGCGTCCATCCTGGGTCGGCTTAGCGGCGGCGGTCATACAGTCGAGAGTAGGACTACGCCGCGAATTCGACCATGGGGCATACCGGTCCCCGAGGTCGCGGTACCAGATCGGCCTGACGGCATCCCGAGCGTTGTGCCAGGCTGGTCGTCATGACCGCCACCCAACTGCACATCACCGGTGACGAGCAGGCCGACGCCCTGCTGGCCAGGGACGCGAATGCGTTGTTGATCGGGATGGTGCTCGACCAGCAGGTGACGATGGAGAAGGCCTTCGCCGGCCCTGCGGTGATCGCCGAGCGGATGGGTGGGCGGCTGGATGTCCGGGCCATCGCCGACGCCGACCCCGAACTGTTCGCCGCGATCTGCGCCCAGCGGCCCGCCGTTCACCGGTTCCCCGGTGCCATGGCCAAGCGGGTCCAGGCGACCTGCCAGGTGGTGGCGCAGACCTATGACGGCGACGCCGCGAACATCTGGAGCGGAGTTGTGTCCGGCGCGGAGTTGCGCGATCGGATCGCCGCGCTACCCGGGTTCGGCGCGCAGAAGGCGGCGATCTTCACCGCGCTGCTGGGCAAGCAGTACGGCGTGCAGCCGGCCGGTTGGCGGGAGGCGGCCGGGTCCTACGGCGAGCCGGGCAGCCACCGGTCCGTCGCGGATGTCGTCGACCAGGAATCGTTGGAGAAGGTCAGGGCCACCAAGAAGGCGGCCAAGGCCGCCGCGAAAGCTGTGGCCACGGCCACCGGCTAGCCGGCCGCACCCGTCTCACCCAGGCCAAAGTCAGTTCCCGGCAGCGAGCCTGCTCACGCTGTCTGCTGGCTCACGTGGCCGGGCTCCCGTCGGGGCCTTCGGCGGCGTAGCGTGACGGTCGTGGCGCAGTCGGTGGCTGGCTTCGCCCGCTGCGGTTACCGGCGCCGTCGGCATCGGCCACGCTCCTTCAGATTCGCTGTTGGTGTGCATCGAAGCGGGGTAATTCATGACGTCTTATTCAGAGCAGATCCCGGTGACCCCGGGCTCTCGCCGGCCCGGGCTCAACCCCGCGTCGGGCTCAGGCCACCGTGATCACCGAGGCCGAGCCGTCCTACGACGAGCAGCTCCGGTCCCGCCGCAAGCGGTACCTGCTGATGATGAGCATGCGGGTGCCGTGCCTGATCCTGGCCACCGTGTTCTACCAGACGCCCTGGCTGGCCATCCTCGATCATCGCGATCTCCATTCCGCTGCCCTGGATGGCGGTGCTGATCGCGAACGACCGGCCGGCCCGGAAGCGGACGAAGGTCATCCCCGGAACCATCAACTACGAGCGTGCCCTGCCGCCAGGTGGCCGGGAGATCGTCGACAGCGAGCCGGAGCCGGCATCTGACCGGACCGCGGACGGCTCGGGTCAGCGCACCACCTGACGCACTGCGGGCCGTGACGCCAGCCGGCCCTTACGGGCGGTAATGGGCTCTATCGGCGTTCTGGACCGGCTCAGTCGCGTGGCCGGGCGCCGATCCGCGCGGTGGCCGCGGTACCGGCGGCGACTCCGGCCTGCAATGCGGTGACCGGGTCGGCGCCGGCCAGCCAGGAGGACAGCAGGCCGGCGTTGAAGGCGTCGCCGGCGCCGGTCGAATCCGTCTCGTGGGCCTCCGGTGCCGGCACGTTCACCCGGTCGGTGGCGGAGTACCAGGACGCGCCGTGCCGGCCATGGGTGACCACGACGGCGCCGACCGCGGCCAGCACCGGATCGAGTCCGCCCAGGGCGGCAAGCTCGGAATCGTTGGGCAGCAACAGGTCTGCGCCGCGCACCCAGGACAGGAAGTTCTCCGCGCCGACCGTGGCGATGTGCACGGCGGCCTGCGGATCGACCGACGTCGTCCAGCCGGCCCGGCGGGCCAGGTCGAGGGCGGCCAGCCCGGCCGGCCGGGAACCGTCGTCCAGCAGCACGTAGCCGGACAGGTGCAGGTGCCCGCGGCCGGCAACAACCGGCAGTTGGACGTCATCGACGCAGAACGCGGCATTGGCCCCGCGATCGGCGAGCATGGTGCGGTCCCCGTCCGGGGCGACCAGCACGACGACGCAACAGGTCTGCAGCACCGGGTCGACCGCGAAGATGCAGTCGATGCCCGCCGCGGACAGCTCGGTGGCGGCCGTCCGGCCGGCCTCGTCGGCGCCGACCCTGGCGATCAGCGAGACGTCGACGTCGTGCCTGGCCAACCAGGCCGCGGTGTTGCCGCCGGCGCCGCCGGGGGCCACCGTCACCCGTGGCTCGCGTGTCGTGCCCGAAGACCACCGGGCCGGCCAGCTTGCCGACCACGTCGAGGCCGACGTCGCCGACCACCGTGACGTGTGGCCGGGGACCGGGTGGCCGAGGCGGTGTGCCGGAGACGGTCGGGCTGCGTCATGCCGTGCCGCTCACCGCGACGGCCACCTGCGCGGCCAGTCGCGCGTTCGCCAGCACCAGATCGACGTTCACCCGCAGGCTCTCGCCGTGCGTCGCCTGGTGGAAGTACTCGAGCAGCCGCGGCGTGACGTCCTTCCCGGTGACGCCCTCGGCGGCCAGCATGGCCAGGCCGTCCGCCAGCGTCGCGTCGTGCAGGTCCGGATCGAGCTGCGGTCGGGCGGCAACGGGTTGGCCAGCACGACGCCGGCCGAGTCGGTGGCCAGTTCGCGGCGGGCCCGGACAATCGCGGCGGCCTGCTCCGGGGTGTCCACCCGCCAGGTCACGCCTTCGCCGGAATCGCTGAGGTAGAAACCCGGGAAGGCGTCGGTGCGGTAGCCGATCACCGGCACGGACAGCGTCTCCAGGTACTCCAGGGTGCCCGGCACGTCGAGGATCGACTTCACCCCGGCGCACACCACCAGGACCGGTGTCGATGCGAGCACCCCGAGATCGGCCGAGACGTCGAAACTCTGGGCGGCCCCGCGGTGCACCCCACCGAGCCCGCCGGTGGCGAAGACTGCGATCCCGACCCGGTGGGCGAGCGCCGAGGTCGACGCGACGGTGGTCGCGCCGCTGCTGCCGCGGGCGACCGCGACCCCGACGTCCCGCACCGACAGCTTGGCGATGTCGTCGGAGTCGCACAGCCGGTCCAGTTCCGCCGCGGTGAGCCCGATCGCGGACGATGCCGTCGAGCACCGCGATGGTCGCCGGTACCGCCCCCGCGGCCCGGACCCGACCCTCGATCTCGTCGGCGATCACCCGGTTGTCGCCGCGCGGCAGCCCGTGCGCCAGGATCGTCGACTCCAGGGCGACGACCGGGCCGCCGCCGCTGCAGCGCGTCGGCGACCTCGGGGCTGATCGCGATGATCGACGGCATGATGATCGACGGCATAGTGTGCCTCCAGTCCGGTTTGTCATGCCTGGAATCGCTTGCGGCGGACTGAGCGGCGCCCAGCGGTGGCATCATGACGTGGCACGCATCATGACCTGCAGTCACCCGAGCATCGCGAATTGCGCTCGCCGCGCACCGCGGACTGGTGAAGTTTCGTACTACCGAAGAGGAGACCCGATGACGACGTCCACCCAGACGCTCGACAAGCCCCTGGAAGACACCACCACGGGCGACGACACCCCGAAGATGTTCCACTACGTCCGCAAGTCCAAGATCGCCGAGTCGGCCGTCATGGGCAATTTTGTGGTGGCGTTGTGCGGGGAGACCTTTCCGGTGACCAAGTCGCCGAAGCCGGATTCCCCGGTCTGCCCGGACTGCAAGAAGATCTACGAATCGATGAGAAGGGCTGACACGGTTGCGGGCACCGGGACCCGGCGTGGTCAGCCGGGCGCCGGCTGATCCCGTTCCGGGTCGTAGCGCTGCCATTTGCGCAGTTCCCGCTTGGACACCCGCGGCGGGTAGTACTCCAGCATCGCGTTGTTGAACTGCGCGCCGAGGATGATCGCCATCGCGACGAAGTAGTAGAACAGCAGGAACGTGATCGGGGTGGCCAGCGCGCCGTAGGTCAGGCCGTGCGAGTAGACGTAGGACAGGTAGAGCCGCAGGCCGAAGCTGGCGACGATGAACACGGCGGCGGCCAGCAGGGCGCCGGGTACCCCGCGGTACCAGGGGTGTTTGTGTTTCGGTGCGACCTTGTAGAGCACGGTCAGCATGAAGATCAACCCGACGGCGATCGCCGGGTAGTAGGCCAGGTTGACGATGTCGGAGACCTCGCCGCGCCAGGACTCCGGGAACAGCCGCGGCAGGTAGTCCGGTCCGATGGCCAGCAGCGGCAGGATGATGATCCCGGCCAGCAGCGCGAGCAGATACAGGCCGAGCGCGAAGAACCGTTCGGCCACCGGGTGCCTGGCCTCGTGCTGGCCGTAGGCGATCGTGATCGACTCGACGAACGCCGACATGGCCGACGACCCGGCCCACAGGCTGATCACCAGACCGATCGACACCACGTCCGCCTGGCCCTGGCCGAGGATGGTCTCGACGGTGTTGCCGACCAGGTTGTTGGCCACCTCCTCGTTGAAGATGGTGTTCAGGAACAGCAGCACCTGGTCCCGGACCTGGTCGATCGTCCCGGCCGGGAAGTAGTACGGGACGATGAAGCCGATCATGCCGAGCAGCGCCAGCAGCAGCGGCGCGGTGGACAGCGCGCACCAGAACGCGGCCTGCGAGCTGAGGCCGAACAGCGAGTCGCCCCAGGCCTTGCCCAGCGTCCGGCAGCACGATCTTGCGCCAGCGGTGCCGGACCCTGGGCGGCGCGACCGGCACCGGCCCGGTGCCCTGCTGGTACCAGGGCACGGTGTACGAGTCGGCGGGTGAGGACGCCGGCCGATGCAGCACCGTGGTGTCGTCGGCGCTGGTGTCGATGACGTTCGTCGCGTCGCCGTTCACCCCGGCACTGGTGGTCGGCGCGACGCCGTTGGCCGGCGGAACGGGTGGAGCCTGATTGAGGCTGGACTGGGGAGCGAGTCTGCCCGGAACGACGGGTGACGTGAGACGGCGACCCGACCGGGCGACCGTTCTGTACGGTTTGACCGCCGTTCGGCCGACCACCGACCGAGGGCGGAAGCCGCTCGGTTGGATCCCCGGAGGGCGGTGGCGCGCTCGTCACCCCACGAGCATGCCCTGATCGGCGGGTCGAGCGGTACACCGACACCACTTCGAAACAACCCGGCGCTCGCGCGGACCGGTATCGACACCCGGCCGCAACATGCCCGGCGGCCACCGTCGACCCGATCCTGCGCTGAGTCGGTCCGATCCGACGGTACTGTCGATCCCGGCCCTCGAGCCGTCAGGACATCCGCACCGCGGCGTGCGTGATCGGTTCCGGCGTCGGGGGTTTTCCTCGGTGAAGAGGTGAGGTGAAGGGGTGCTGCAGTGCGTTCGGTAGGCCTGGAAGAGTCGCGATTGCGACCCTGGCAGCAGCAGGCTCTTCATGCCTATGACGCTGACGGTCCGCGCCGGGATTTCCTGCTGACGGCCACCCCGGGCGCCGGTAAGACCACGTTCGCGCTGGCCGTTGCCTCCCGTTTGCTGCAGCGGCGGGTCATCGACCGGGTGGTCGTGGTCTGCCCGACCGACCACCTGCGGACGCAATGGGCGGACGCCGCCGGCCAGGTCGGGGTGGTGCTCGATCCGAAGATGACGAACGCGCAGGGCCCGATCCCGGCCGGCGCCCACGGGTATGTCACCACCTACGCGCAGGTCGCCGGACGCCCGGCGATCCACGCGGCGCGTTGTCAGCGGCAGCGCACGCTGGTCGTGCTCGACGAGATCCACCACGCCGGCGACGGGCTGTCCTGGGGCGAGGCGACGGCGGAGGCGTTCAGCGATGTGCACCGCCGGCTCAGCCTGACCGGAACCCCGTTCCGGACCAAGCCGGGGGAGCGGATCCCGTTCGTCGACTACGAGATCGACGGCGAACTGCTGCGGTCCGTCGCCGACTACACCTACGGCTACCGGCAGGCGCTGGCCGACCGGGTCGTCCGGCCGGTCGTCTTCGCTGCCTACACCGGGGTGTCGCGCTGGCGGAACAGCGCCGGCGAGGTGATCGCCGCCTCGCTGACCGATTCCGGCACCAAATCGGTCGAGGCGGCGGCCTGGAAGACCGCGCTGGACCCGGCCGGCGGCTGGGTGCCGCACGTCATCGCCGCGATGGACGAGCGGATCACCCACCTGCGGGAATCCGGCATGCCGGACGCTGCCGGCATCGTGCTGGCCAGCGACCAGGACGATGCCCGCGCCTACGCCGGCATCGTCAAGCAGATCACCGGGCACAAGCCGGTGCTGATCCTGTCCGACGACCCGGCGGCGTCGAAGCGGATCGAGAAGTTCCGCACCTCTGACGAACGGATCGCGGTCTGCGTCCGGATGATCTCGGAGGGTGTCGACATCCCGCGAGCCGCCTGCCTGGCCTGGATGACGGCCTACCGCACGCCGCTGTTCTTCGCCCAGGCCGTCGGCCGGGTGGTCCGGTCACGGTCGCCGCGGGAGTCCGCGACCGTGTTCCTGCCCGCTGTCCGGCCGCTGCTGGCGCTGGCCGCGGAGCTGGAGAACGACCGGAACTACGTCATGGCGCCACCGGCACCTGCGGAGGACGATCCGGACGCCCTCGACCTCGAGCCACCGGAACCGGCAGAGCCGGCCGACCGGTCGATCGAGATTCTCGAGTCGCAGGCCGAATTCGCCCATGTGCTGCACTCCGGGAAGGCGCACACCGCACCGCTGGTCGGTGCCGCGGTCGTCGTCACCGAAGAGGACCAGGACTATCTCGGACTACCTGGCCTTTTGACCCCGGCGCAGACCGCCGCGCTCCTTGCCACCAGGGATTCCGACCTGCGCCGCCGGGTGCAGGCGGCTGCCGACAGCAATGCCTCTGTCACTCCGGACGCGGAGATTTCGGCGTGGCGGGCGGCAGCGGCACTGCGCCGAGAGGTCAACCAGTTGGTTGCCAGGGTGGCTGCCCGGACCGGCGCGGCGCACGCCAAGGTGCATTCCCAGTTGCGGCGCGAGGTGCCCGGCCCGGCCTCCGCGGCGGCCGGACCTGATGTGCTGGAGGCGCGTCGGGACCACCTGCTCAGCCTGCTGTAGGTGCTGGGCGCCCACGTCGATGTTGATCATGACGTTAGCTGCGGGTCGGTCGGCGTGTCGTCGGTGTGTCGTGCAGCCGCCGTCATGATCAACTCCGGTTCGCCCGGTCCGGCCCTGCTCAGCGCGTGGCCAGCGGCCCGGCTCAGCCGGTCGCCAGCGCCTGCCAGGACCCGATCAGGCCCAGGAAGCCCGCCGCCAGGAACAGGTACCAGCCCAGCTGGGCCTGCGCGAACAGGTTGAACAGGCCGACGTCGAAGATGGCCCTGGCCCGCACCAGCATCCAGCAGGCGCCGAGAATCGAGAGCACGGAAACCAGCAGCGCGGCAAGGCCAAGCGGCCGGTGGTTGATCGGCAGCATCATGGTCAAGCCGAGGACGATGAGCGCCCCGCCACCGACGGCGACGCCGAGCACCGAATACATGGCCGCCCGCAGATCGCCGTCCGGATCCGGCACCGCTCGCAGGAGTCGATAGACCTGCCAACCTGTGGTGGACACGGTGCCCGGCCCGGAACCGCCCGGGTCAACAGCAAGGGCGCGCCACGGCAAGCAGCAGCTGCCAGATGCCGACAGCGCCGGCCACCAGCAGAATTGTCGCGGCGATCGGGTCGGCCCGCGGAGCACGCCGGTCGATGCTCGCGCTCGGAAGGCCACCGGGTTGGGCCAACGGGCCGTTCGGCTTTCCCATCGCAAACCTCCCCTGCGTCCCCGGGCATCATCTCGCATGACCGGTCGCGTCGGGGTGAGGTTTTCCTGCTAGGCAGCGATCAGCTGCGCACAGGTGGTTCGCTTGCTCAGTCCGCGTCGCGGGAGTGATGCAGCACCGCAGCCAGTTGCTCGAGCCGGGCGCTGTGCTCGGTCGCATGGTGGTTGCAGAACAGCAGTTCACCGCCGGTCGGCAGGACGGCGCGGACCATGGCTGCAGCTCCGCAGCGGTCACAACGGTCGGCGGTGGTGAGTGCAGCTGGACTGGCCAGAATTCCGGTCATTGTCGTCCTCCCATCGTCGGCCACCGCATGCGGTGGCGGTTCGTCACACACCGTTCACGTCATTGGATCCCGTTCACGGGTACTTCCTTAGGGCTGTCCTTCCAATCGGTAAGAGCTACCGGGCCCCATTACAACGGAACCCTGCAACCTCTAGACGAAAGAGCCTCCACTCAGGTTGTTCGATACCAACCGGTACTTGGACCGGTGGGTAGTTGAACGTTCCCGCAGTGACCTCTTCATCGTGCCATCCCGACGGCTCCGCACAGTGGGAATTCGCCCGTGGCGTAGAACACGCCTCGATCCTGCGCCCTACGGTGATAGGGCTCACACTGATCACGGGACTTTGGTCCTTTGACGCTGCGGTGGCTCGGCGTCACGCTGTCATGGTTCTCGCGCTGTTGATCTTGCACCGTTGATCTTGCACTCGGCCCGACCGCACCTGAAGGAGCCACGAATGGATTCGCTGGGGATCGCCCGCTGGCAGTTCGGCATCACCACCGTCTACCACTTCCTGTTCGTGCCGATCACGATCGGCATGGCGTTCTTCATCGCAATCACCGAGACGGCCTGGGTGCGCACCCGCAATCCCGTCTACCTCAGGGCGGTGAAGTTCTGGGGCAAGATCTTCCTGATCAACTTCGCGATCGGCGTGGTCACGGGCATCGTCCAGGAATTCCAGTTCGGGATGAACTGGTCGAGCTACTCCCGGTTCGTCGGCGACGTCTTCGGCGCCCCGCTGGCCATGGAGGCGTTGCTGGCGTTCTTCCTGGAATCGACATTCCTCGGGTTGTGGATCTTCGGCTGGGACAAGCTGTCGCCACGTCTACACGCTGCCTGCATCTGGCTGGTGTCCATCGGCACCATGCTGTCCGCGTTCTTCATCATGGCGGCCAACTCGTTCATGCAGCACCCGGTCGGTATCACCGTGAATCCGGAGCGGGATCGCGCGGAGATGAACGACATCTGGGCGGTGCTCACCCAACCGCTCAACGTGTACGCCTACGCGCACGTCATCGCCGGTGCCGTGGTGAGCGGCGCGGCGATGTTCGCCGGGATCTCCTCGTACTTCCTGATGAAGCGCAAGCATGTGGACGTGTTCCGGCCAGCGGTGCGGTTCGGTCTCTTCGGGCTGCTGATCGGGTCGATCCTGGTGATCATCAGCGGTGATCTGCTGGCCAAGGTGATGACCGACGTGCAGCCGATGAAGATGGCGTCCGCCGAGGCGCTCTTCGAGACCAGCGCCCCGGCGTCATTCTCGATCTTCACCATCGGCAGCCTGGACGGCTCGACCGAGGTCTTCTCCATCCGGGTGCCCGGCGTGCTGTCGTTCATGGCAACGGAGTCGTTCACCGGCGAGGTCGAGGGCATCAACAACGTGCAGCAGCGGTTCGAGGAACTGTACGGTCCGGGCGACTACCGGCCGAATATTCCGGTGACGTACTGGATGTTCCGGCTGATGATGGGCGCCGCCGGCGCGATGCTGCTGGTCTCGATCGTGGGGCTGTGGCTGACCCGAAAGGGTCGACTACCCAAGAACAAGTGGGTATGGATATTGGCCATGGCGTCGATCGCCGGGCCGGTGGTCGGGCATTCCGCAGGCTGGATCTTCACCGAGATGGGCCGCCAGCCCTGGACGGTGGTCGGCCTCTACCGCACCGCGGACTCGGTATCCCCGTCGGTGTCAGGTGGGGCCGTGTTGACGTCATTGATCATCTTCACGCTGCTCTACGGCATCCTCGCCGTCATCGAGATCGGGCTGACGATCAAGTGGGTGAAGATCGGCCCGCCCAGCGAGGCGGAGGCGCTGGCGTCCATCCGGCGCGGTCCGCCCAAGCGTGGCGGCCTCGGCGGTGGCGATCCGGACGAGCAACCCGCCGACGAGGATGAGAAGCCCATGGCGTTCGCCTACTGATGTTCAGGTGATGTCGTTGAACTCGGTCGGAATTGGTCATCGTGCGCGGCGGTATTGGAGGAATCAACCCCCATGTGGCTGAACAATCTGTGGTTCATTCTCATCGCGGTGCTGTGGACCGGCTATCTGGTCCTCGAGGGTTTCGACTTCGGGGTTGGCGCGCTGCTGCGGTTGGTCGGCAAGGACGAGAAGGGCCGCCGGGTCCTGATCAACACCATCGGGCCGGTCTGGGACGCCAACGAGGTGTGGCTGCTCACCGCCGGTGGTGCGACGTTCGCCGCGTTCCCGGAGTGGTACGCGTCGATGTTCTCGGGTTTCTACCTGGCATTGCTCGTCATCCTGGTGTGCCTGATCATTCGCGGGGTCGCCTTCGAGTACCGCGGTAAGGGGCACACCGACCAGTGGCGGGCCCGATGGGATTGGTCGATCCTGTTCACCTCCTGGGGGCTGGCCCTGCTGTGGGGGGTGGCGTTCGGGAACATCGTCCGTGGTGTCCCGCTGGACGCCGACCATGAGTACGTTGGCGACTTCCTTGGTCTGCTGAACCCCTTCGCGCTGGTGATGGGTCTGTGCACGTTGGGTCTTTTCATCACCCACGGCGCGATTTACCTGGCGCTGAAGACCACCCAGGAGGTCCGCGAGCGCGCCCGGTCCATCGCGGTGTCGGTCGGTCCGGTGACCGTGATCATCATGGCGCTCGCCGTCGGTTGGCAGCAGATCATTCGCGGCACCCTCGGGTCGATCATTCTGGGAATCGGCGCGGTGGTGGCGCTCGGCGTCGCCTGCGTGCTGACCCGGATCGGTCGGGACGGCTGGGCGTTCACCGCGTCGGCCGTATCGACCGCGCTGTTGGTGGTCGGCTGGTTCGCGTCGCTCTACCCGGACGTGCTGCCGTCCACCATTGACCCGGCGTTCTCGCTGAACATCGAGAACGCGGCGTCGACGCCGTACACGCTGACCCTGATGAGCTGGGTGGCGTTGCTGTTCGTCCCGCTGATCATCGCCTACCAGGCGTGGAGCTACTGGGTCTTCCGTAAGCGGGTCTCGGTGAACCACATCCCGGAGTCGCCGACGTCGGTGGAGATCCACTAGCGTCCTGACTCGTCACGTCGGGACGAGCAGTGCGGCCGACGCTGGCCGTCCAGGGTGTCGCTTTGCGCTCTGTTGACCAGCATGGTGGGCAGCATGCGGATCTCGATCGGCGTCGGCGGGGACGTCCTCGGTCATCCGATGACGCCGCTCGACATCGTCACGCAGGTGAAACAGGCTGCGGCAGCGGGCTTTCCGGCCGCCTGGTCGGTGCATTTCAGTCGGGGGATCGACGCGTTGAGTGTGCTGGCGGTGGCCGGCGCGCAGACCAGCGGCATCGATCTCGGCGTCGGGATCGTGCCCAGCTACCCGCGGCACCCGATGGCCCTTGCCCAGCAGGCGGCGACGACGCAGCAATTGTGCGGCGGCCGGTTGACGCTCGGCGTCGGGGTGTCGCACCGGCCGGTGATCTCCGGATTGCTCGGCCTGCCGTACGACAGCCCCGCTCGGCACATGCGCGAGTACCTCTCGGTGCTCGTCCCGCTGCTGACCGAGGGGCAGGTCAGCTTCCGGGGGTCGTACTACCGGGTCGACGGCGGGTTCGTCATCCCGGGGACGACCAGGGTCTCCGTCGTGGTCGGGGCGTTGGCGCCGCGGATGGTGCGGGTGGCCGGTGAACTCGCCGATGGTGTGGTGACCTGGCTGGCCGGTGTGCACACCCTGGAGAACGACATCGTCACCGGCGTTCGGAAGGCCGCCGCCGACGGTGGCCGAGCAGAACCGAGAGTCGTTGCGGCGCTTGCGGTCGCGGTGTGTGATGACCGGGCGGCGGGCATTGCCCAGGCGGAACTGGTCTTCGCCAGGTACGGCGGACTGGAGAACTACCAGCGGCTGATGCAGCGGGAGGGGGTGAGCTCACCGGGGCAGTTGGCGGTGGTCGGGACGGAAACCGAGGTGGTCGCCCAGCTCAGGCGGTACGCCGACGTCGGTGTGACGGAGGCCTGGGCAACGATCTTTCCGGTCGGTCCTGCAGCCGAGGCGAGTATCGACCGGACCCGGAAGCTGCTGGCGGGCCTGGCCCCCGACCTGTGAGCAAGGTGCCTGCTCGGTTGGACGACGCCACGACGAATGGGCCGGTCCACCAGGGACCGGCCCACGGTCTTGCGGGCTGAGCTTCTTGGCGAGGTGACCGACGACCGCCGTTACCGAGCGGGTCGAACGGCCCGACTGCTGGTCAGCTGATCGCGCCGGCGCGCATGGCGATCGCAACCAGGTGCGAACGATCGCCCGTGCCCAGCTTGCGGCTGATGCGCGCCAGGTGGCTCTTCACGGTCAGTGCGGACAGGGACAGTCGCTCGGCGATCCATTTGTTGGAGCGCCCATCGGCGACCATGGTGAGCACCTCGATCTCCCGCGCCGTCAGTCGGTGGACGTGGCCGGGTACTTCTTCGGTGCTGCCAGGTCGGCCGCGCAGCACCCCGCTCGCCCCAGCCTGCACAGCGGCGATCAGCGGGTCCGGGTCCACATTGGTGGCCAGCGCGATCACCCGTTGCCAGGGGCCTCGCCGGAGGCGGTGAATCAGGCGGTACGCCGCATCACCGAACCCGAGGCTGACCAACGCGAGTTGACCGTCGATGCCGCTGGCGATGACGTCGTCGACAGCATGAACCGAGTCGACCTCGATCACCCGACCGATCCCGCCGGCGGAGAGTGCACCGCACAGCCCGGCGCGGGTGGCGGTCAATGGATCGGCGACCAGGACCGTGGTCGGCGCGGGGATCCCCGCTCCCGGGCGGCGGCCGTCGGACGGGGTCGTGCTGAGTTGCGGCAACCACTGCGCTGGCAACTGCCGCAGCTGCGTATCGGTGCCTGCTGCCCGCGAACTCCCGCGGGGAGCAGGTTTTTCGGAACGGATGTGCGATGTCGTAGCATCGCCCGGCCGCTGAACGCTGATCGTCGTCGGATCCATCGGAACCCCTCCGCTTCTCATTGGGGGAGAAGTTCCCCGAAGAGGGATCTGCTAAACGGTTCCCGCGCTGAAGCCGGACCCGACACAGTCGTCGCACAGCGCTGCGCGGGCCTGTCAGTAGGCACGGCCAGGGCCAACGGCGCTGGTCAGACGCCTGGGACCCCCAGTGACGAGAGCGAGGAACCAGTTTCCAGCAGCGTCTTCAGGTCGCTGAGAACCTCGGCCCAGCCGCCTCCGGCACCGTCCACGGTGCCGCCGACCATCGCCGCCGTGTTGGGCGCGCCGGTCAGGTCGTGGGTGACGGTGAGGCAACTGACCCCGTTTGCCTTGCCGGAGATTTCGTACGTCAGGCGGGTGGCAGGCTCGTCGCCCCAGGCGGCCCGCCAGGTTTGCACCAACCGGTGGGGCGGGTCGGCCTCGATGACCTCGCCGTCCACCACCACTTCGGGCATTCCGGCCTGCTGCATGGCGGCGTCGGCGACGGAGCGGAACCTCCCGCCGGGGCGCAGGTCGTACTCGACGCGTCCGCCGTAGCCGTATTTTTCGGTCCACTCGGGGGTGATGATCGCATCCCAGATGGCCTGCGGTGTTGCCCGGATGTAGATCCGATGGATCTGCACCGTCTTGATCTGCACCGTCTTGCTCTGCACCGTCTTGCTCTGCACTGTCTCGCTTTGCACCGTCTTGCTCTGGGCGGTCGCTGCGGTGGTCGTCATGCCTGGTCCTCCAGCTCGGATTTGAGATCGGTGAGCGCGGAAACCCGTCGCTCGGTGTACTTGTCGATCCACCGGTTGTGGATCAACCTGATGGGGACGGGATTGAGGAAGTGCAACTTCTCCCGACCCGACTTGCGGGCAATGACCAGGCCCGAATCCTCGAGCACCTTGAGGTGCTTCATGACGCCGAAGCGGGTCATCTCCAGCCCGGATTCCAGCTCGGTGAGCGTGCGGCCGTCACGTTCGAAGAGCAGGTCCAGCAGGAAACGCCTGGTCGGGTCGGCCAACGCCTTGAACACGAGGTCGTCGTCCGTCACTCGTTCAAGATAGGTGACCAAATGGTCACATGTCAAGGAGTGTTGTTGCCGCCAGCCTCTCGATCCGGGTGCGGGCGACTGTCGGGGGGTTCTGTGACACTGGTCAGGTGAGACAACTCGACCCCCGGCTGATGCGGTACGCCGCAGGAGTGCGCACGCTGCTGGTCGTGTCGGTCGTGCTCGGTGTCGCATCGGCCGTCGTGGTGGTCATTCAGGCGGTGCTCATTGCCGGGATCCTCAGCGACGTGATCATCGGCGGCCAGGGGCCGGCCGATGTTGCGGGCCGGCTGGGCTGGCTCGCAGTGGTGATTGCTGTTCGCGCGGGCCTGGCCTGGGCATCCGAGGAGCTGGCCAAGCGCAGCGCAACCTCGGTGACGGTGGGGCTGCGTCGGGATCTGCTGCGACACGCCGCCCGGCTCGGACCGCGGTGGCGGTCGGGAGAGCACGGCGGGGAATTGTCGGTGCTGGCCACCAGCGGCATCGAGTCGCTGACGGATTACGTGGCGCGGTATCTGCCACAGCTGGTGCTATCGGTGGTGATCCCGCTGATCATGCTGGTGTACCTGTTCACCGCGGACCTGACCAGCGCGCTGATCGTCGCCGTCACCCTCCCGCTGATACCGCTGTTCATGGCGCTGGTCGGTTGGTACACGCAGCGGGAAACGCGCGCCAAGTACGCGAGTCTGTCGCGGCTGGCCGGGCATTTCACCGATGTCGTCGCCGGCCTGCCGACCCTGAAGGTGTTCGGCCGCGCGAAAGCCCAGGCGGAAGCCGTCCGGGTGGTGACCGACGACTATCGCAGGACATCGATGGCCACCCTGCGGGTGGCATTCCTGTCCTCCATGGTGCTGGAACTGCTGGCGTCACTGTCGGTCGCACTGGTTGCCGTTGCGATCGGACTGCGGCTGGTGTACGGCGACCTCACCCTCCAGATCGGCCTGACGGTGCTGATTCTCGCGCCAGAGGCCTATCTGCCGTTACGTCAGCTCGGTACCCAGTTCCATGCCGCGGCCGACGGCGTTGCGGCCACCGCCAAGGTGCTGGCCATTCTCGACACACCCATCCCGGCCCCAGGCACCCGCACCGACCTGCCAGATGTGCCCGGGTACCGGGTGGTAGCGGCGACCGTCGGGAAACCGGGTGATCGCGGCACCGTCGGCCCGCTGACTTTGACCATCCCGGCCGGCCGGACCACCGTGATCACCGGCGACAGCGGCGCCGGCAAGACGACACTGCTGCAGCTGCTGGCCGGTGTCCAGCGTCCGGAGAGCGGGCAGGTGCTGGTCTCCGGCGGTCCCGACGATGTCGACCTGGCCGACGTGGACGCCGATGCCTGGCGAGCGCACCTGGCCTGGGCCGGTCAAGGGGCCGCGATGCAGGCCGGGTCGATCAGGGACAACCTGGCGTTGGGCAACCAATCGGTCACCGACGCCGCCCTGCGATCGGCACTCGAATCCGTTGACGCGGCAGGGTTTGTCGATCAATTGCCGGACGGCTGGCACACCGTGCTGGGCGAAAGCGGGGCAGGCATCAGCCAAGGCCAGCGGCAGCGGCTGGCCCTGGCCAGAGCGCTGGCCAGGCCGGCCTCGGTGATGCTGTTGGACGAACCGACGGCGGCGCTGGACGAGCAGACCGAGCAGCGGGTGCTGGCCGGCATCGCCACCGCCACTCGCGGTCGCACGGTGGTGCTGGTCACGCATCGCCTCGCACCGATCGCGTTGGCGGATTCGGTGATCGCCCTGCGACCAGGCGACGACCCACCGCCAGCGGAGCTTGCGCTGGACACCGCAGCGCCGGCCGCGGGGCCGGACGAGGGTCAGTTGGACGACAATCAGCCGCTGACGGCGGTCGGACCATGGTGACCAACACGCAACCCGTCATCCAGGCGCCGCCGGCCAGCCCGGTGACCAGGGTCGATGGGCGCCCCCCGCTCTGGCGGCTCTGGGGGCAGGCCCGCGGCGTTCGCGGACGGTTGCTCGGCGCGGCTTTGCTGGGGGCACTGGCCTCCGGTTGTGCCGTCGGCCTGATGGCCACCTCTGCGTGGTTGATCGCCCGCGCGGCGCAGCAACCGCCGGTGCTCTACCTGATGGTCGCGATCGTCGCGGTCCGAACATTCGGGATCGGACGAGGTGTTCTTCGGTACCTCGAACGGCTGGTTTCGCATGACGCTGCGTTCCGGGTACTCGGCCGGATCCGGCAGAAACTGGTCGCACATCTCGCGCTGATTGCGCCCGCCGGCCTGCCGCTGTGGCGTAAGGGCGACCTGTTGGCCCGGACCGTCGATGACGTCGATGACGCCGGGGACGCGTTCCTACGCGGCCTCCTGCCGCTGGCCGCGGCGTTGCTGGTCGGCGGTGGGACCGTGGTGCTGGCCTTCCTGATTCTGCCGGCCGCCGGAATCGCCCTCGCCGCAGCACTTTTCGTGGCTTGCATCATCGCGCCACTGATCACCGCCAGGCGGTCGGCCCGTACCGAACGTGAGGTGGTGCAACTGCGGGCCAGCCGGACCAGGTTGGTCACCGAGATGATCGACGAGCTCGCGGAGCTGACGGTGCTGGGTGCGATGGATGCCCGCCTCGAAGAGCTGGCCGCGGTGGAGACGGCCAGTCGCCGGTTCACCGCCGGGACCGCACGCGCGGCCGGCGTGGCCGCCGGACTGGCGGTCGCTTCCATGGGCGCGGCGGTGTGGCTGGCCGCGCAATTCGGCGTGCCGGCGGTGGTCGATTCCGCCATCAATCCGGTGCTGCTGGCCGTCATCGTGTTGACCCCGCTGGCGCTCACGGACACCGTGCAGGCGGTCGGCGTGGCCGCGTCGACGCTGCGCAGGTCGTCGGCGGCGGTCCGCCGGTTGTTCACCGTGCTGGACACCCCGCCCGTCACCGCACCGGCCCCTACCCACCCGACCGCATTGCCGACGTCCTCCGCCGGGCCGCGGATCGCGTTGCGGGGGATCAGCGCCCGCTGGCCAGGGGCCGACCGGGATGCCCTGTCCGATATCGATCTCGACCTGGCGCCCGGCCGACGGATCGTGGTGCTGGGTGAATCCGGCTCCGGTAAGTCGACGTTGCTGGCCGTGCTGCTCGGCTTCCTCACGCCGACCGCGGGCACGTTCACCGTCGATGGCATCGACGTGTCGGCAATGGACCCGGACGAGGTGCGGACCCTGTTCGGCTGGTGCGACCAGCGGGCCCACCTGTTCGATTCGACGCTGGCGGAGAACGTCCGGCTCGCCCGGCCCGCTTCGGATGACGGTCAACTGGCGGCGGCCCTGCGGGCCGCCGGCGCCGGGACCTGGTTGGACGGTCTGCCGGCCGGGTTACACACCAGGGTCGGTGAGCACGGCCAGGCGGTCTCCGGTGGCGAGCGTCAGCGGGTCGCGCTCGCCCGGGCCATGCTCGCCCATCGGCCGGTGCTGTTGGCGGATGAGCCCGCTGCGCACCTCGACCCGGCGACGGCGGACGCGGTGACCGAGTTGATCCTGCGGCCGGTACCCGATCGCTCTGTGGTGCTGGTGACCCATCGACCCGATGACGCCGCGCTGGGCGACGTCGTCCTGCATCTGGACCGCGGTCGGATCGTCCACCGTGAACAGCCGGCGGCGAGCTGACCTACCGATTCCGTGGCTGGTCGGACGCCAGTGCCAGGACTGTGGCGTAGACGGCCGCCTGCGACCTGCGTTGCATGTTCAGGCAGGCCAGCAAACCGGTCACGCTGTTCTTGATGGTCTTCTCGGCCACTCCGAGCCGGTCACCGATCTCCCGATTGGTCAGCCCGTCGCCGATCAACTGCAGAATCTGCTCCTGTCGAGCGGTCAGCATCGGCGCATTCGGCACACCGTCGAGGGTCTTCATGAGGTTCACGGTAGAACACTGGGCGAAGGACTTCTACTAGATGTAGAATTCTTCCGTCGTGCGGTATTGGGTCGCCGGAGGAGTGTGGATGGCCGGTCGAGGTGAACTGGAACGCGCCGTTGTCGAGGTTTTGTGGGATGCCGACGAGCCGCTGACCGCCCGCGCGGTCGTCGACGGCCTGCCCGGTCGTGAACTGGCCGTGACGACCGTCCTGACGGTGCTGTCCCGCCTGGAGACCAAGGGTTTGGTCCGGCGCACCCGGGACGGGCGGGCCCACTCCTATGAGGCGGTCGCCAGCCGGGAAGAGCACACGGCCATGCTGATGCAGCAGGTCCTGGACACCGCGGCCGACCGCGATGCCGCTCTTGCGCGGTTTGTCGGCGGGGTATCGGCGCAGGACGTCGAGGCTCTCCGGCGGGCGTTGGACGGCCGGTAGCGTGTTGGGCCGGGGGTCCGCGGTCGTGCCCCTCGCGGTGTTCGCGATCGTGCTGATCGTGGTCGGCGCGGTCCTCACCGCGCCGGTCAGCGATCGACTGGCCCGAGCCCACTGGACCCGCCGCGCGCCGCGGTCCGCCTTGGTGTTGTGGCAGGCGGTGTGCCTCGCGGCGGGATTTTCCATTGTTGCGGGGTTGGTGCTCCTTGCCGTCGAACCGCTGGGCAGCACCATTCTCGGAGCGGCCTGGAATTTCTTCGCCGCCCTGTTCTCCCGGACGCTGGAGCTGCCAGCGTGGCGACTGGTCTGCGGGGGGATCGCTGCCGTCCTGACGATCGTCCTGCTGACGGTGCTCGCCCGAACCGCGGTGCTGACCGTCCGGCGTCGCCGGGCCCATCGGCAGGTGCTCGACCTGTTGACCCGGCCGACATCCCGAGTGGCCCGCGACGGTCGGGTCGTGTCGATCGCGCCCGAGGTGCGGATCCTGGACCACCGGGCCGCTGTCGCGTACACCCTCCCCGGCTGGCATTCCCGGGTGGTGTTGTCGGCCGGCCTGATCGACCTGCTCACCGAGCAGGAGTTGGCTGCCGTCGTCGAACACGAGCGGGCTCATCTGCGGGCCAGGCACGATTTGCTGGTGCTGCCCTTCCAGGCATGGGCCGTTGCCCTCGGGCGGATTCCGGGTGTGCGGCCGGCCGGCGGGTCGGTCGCCGAACTCACCGAGATGCTCGCCGATGACGTGGCGTCAGCCCGAACCTCAAGGGCCACATTGGCTTCCGCGCTGGCGAAGGTGGCGTTGTCCGGCGCGGCGCCGGCGGTTGCGGCCGATCGACTGGCCGATTCGCCCGCGATCACCGGAACCGCCGTTGCCGACCGAGTCCGCCGCCTGCTGGATCCGCGACCATTGTCCAAACTGGAGACGGCGGCCGTGTGGTTGGCGTCGGCGGCCCTGCTGGCCATCCCGGCCAGCGTGCTGCTGCTCAGCTGGTCCTGATAGCAAGGACGCAGTCCCCGCAGAATCCGCCGCCGGCCCGGTACAGCAGGCAGCAACTGTTGCGGCGGAATCTCGGGTGCGGTCGGTCGGCAGCGATGAACGCTCCCGTTCCGGCCAGCCCTGATCGCTGGAGGAGCGCGGTGGCGAGTCCGGCGGCCGCCCGTTCGGTGCACCTGCCGCTGCGGGCGACGGCCGTCGCGGCACCGGTGATGGCCGACGCGATATTCCCACTGACGATCTGTTCGGACAGCCCGAAACGCGCAGCGACGGTGGCCCCGAGGGCGAGCACCGGGGTGATCGCCGTTTCGTCGAGCAGTGCGACGGCGTCGGGATCGGTGCCCGCTCGTTGGTCGATCGCCCACCCGTCAACCGGTCCGCAGGCGAGCGGGAGGATCCCGGTCGCGGCGGGCCGCCAGTAGAGCCGGTCCGCACCCAGCTGGGGCACGATCCCGCTGCTCAGGGTCGAGCCGAGCGCGGGCGAGACAAGCCGCGCCGCCAGTCCGAGGAATGCGACGGACGCCGCGATCCGGACCCGCTCGGGGCTCGGCGTTGCCGGGCGAAGTGCCTGCAGGAGTGACGATGTCACCGTCGCTGTCACTCGAGCGGTCAGTCCATCGGGGTGGTCGGCGAACTCGCTCAGTGCTCGCCAGGGTGGATCGCCGTCCAGCGGATCGATCACGAAGAACGGCCCGACGGCCGCCGCCGCCCGCACGCCGGGCCAGCCGTCAACGGTGGGCGGGTCGCTACGGGATGCGGTGCCAGCGGGGACGTCACCGGTACGTTCCGGGCGGTGGCCGGATCCGCGTCGGCCTGGCCGACCGACCTCGTCAGGCCGTTCCGGGCGGTCGCCGGATCCGCGTCGGCCCGGCCGACCGACCTCGTCAGGCCGTTCCGGCACGGTCGCCATCCGAACGAGAGGCGTCGCCGGTCGTTGCCGGTGGGCCGACAAACGCGACCGGCGGACGGAACCGCGCCTTGTGCGACGACCGGCGCAGGACCCCGAGCACGGCGGGTCCCAGCACGATGATCGCAACGGCGTTGGTGATTGCCCGGCCGGTATCCCAGCCGACAGTCGAGGTCAGCAGGGTGTACACCAGGAAATGGTGCAGATTCTCGCCGATTGGCCCGCCCGGTATGTAGGCCAGGCCGGCCAGGTCACCGCTCATGTTGCCGGTGACGAAGGGCCAGAACCACATGTTCATCAGGGCACCGAACAGATAGGCGGCGAACACGCCGTAGCCGGCCAGCAGCGCGATCTCGCCGGCCCCGCGGATCGGCCGGCCGAACATCTTCCGGGGCAGCAGGCCCGCACCCAGCCCGATCCAGGCCGCGGCCAGCATCTGGAACGGCAACCACGGTCCGACGCCCGCCGTCAGCAGCGCCGACGCGAACAGCGATGTGCAGCCGAGCAGGAAACCGAATCCCGGACCGAAGACCCTGCCGGCCAGGATGAGCACGAAGAACACGGTCTCGATGCCGTTGAGCCCGGCGCCGAGCGGGCGTAGCGCGGCGTTCACCGCGGCCAGCACACCCAGCATCGCCAGCGCCTTGGTGTCCATCCCGCCGTCGCCGAGTTGGGTCAGCACCAGCAGTACGAGCACCGGCAGGATCGCCATGAAGACAAACGGTGCGTCCGAAACATGTTGCTGCGGTTGTGGTTCTGCGCTGATCAGGAGCGGCCAGATGAACATCATCAGTCCGCCGAAGGAGGCCAGCAGCAGCACAACGGCGGACAGCGGGGCGACCGGGATGGCGGAGCGGCGCGGGTGTGGGTCGGTGGCACCCGAGCGCGGGGGAGGGCCGGTCAGGAAGTCGGGATCCTTCGCGGCGGTCATCGCGCGCCCGCCCCGGTGGGGGCCGACTCGTCGGTCGGACCGGTGGCTCCGTGCGGGCCCGGCGGCGAGTTCCAACCCGGCGGCGAGTTCCAACCCGGCGGCGACCTGGTCGACGGTCAGCCACCGGGCTGGGGCCAGCACCTTCGCGACCTGCGGAGCGAACATCGGTGTCGACCCGATGACGTCCTGCGCGGGACCGTCGGCCACGACCTCACCGTCCGCCAGCACGACGACCCGACCGGCGACGGTCGCCACGAACTCGACGTCATGGGTGGACACCAGCACCGCGCGTCCCGCCGCCGCCAGTTCGGTCAGGATCTCGGCCAGCCGGTGTTTCGCGCCGTAGTCAAGGCCGCGGGTGGGCTCGTCCAGCAGCAGCACCGGCGGCTGCGCGGTCAGCTGCACCGCGAGGACGACGCTGAGCCGTTGGCCCTCGGACAGGTCGCGGGGATGCGCCGCCAGGTCGATGCCGGGCACCAGCCGATCCAGCAGTGCGGCGCAACTGCCGGCGGGCCCGGCCGCCTCGTCATCGGCGGCGGCGCATTCTGCGGCGACTGTTTCCAGGTACAGCAGATCGGCCGGCGTCTGCGGGACCAGCCCGACGAGGGTCCGGGCGGTGGCGTTCGTCAGCGGGCCGGTGTCGATGCCGTCGATCTCGGCCCGGCCCGCCTTTCGCGGCCCGACCCCGGTGATCGCCCAGAGCAGGCTCGACTTCCCCGATCCGTTCCGGCCCATCAGTGCGACCACCTCGCCGCGGGCGACGCGCAGGTCCACCCCCGCGACCGCGACCGTCCGGCCGTAGGTGACCACGATCCCGGTCGCCACCAGCCCGCCGGAGCCGATCGGCGCGGCCTGCGTCGGGGGCCGGTCGGTCAGGCCTGGCTCGGTTCTTGCCCCGTGCCCGCCGGTGCCGGGTCGTTGGTCCCCGGTTTGTGCGGAAATCGGCACCGTGCCGCCGGTCGCATCAATCGGGTGAGGCCGGCGCGCCACCACGGCCGGGTCGATCGCCCGCAGCCGTTCCCGCAGCGGTGCCGCCAACCGCCGAGCGCTCCGCACGGACAGCGGAAGGGGTTGCCAGTCAAGGAGTTTGGCCAAACCGACGACAGGTGGTGCGACGGTGGTGCGCGCCATCATGTCCCCGGGCGCACCGATCTCGACCCGTCCGTCTCCGGTCAGCAGCACCACCCGGTCCGCGTATTCGACCACCCGCTCCATCCGGTGCTCCGCGACGACGGCCGTCACCCCCAGGTCGTGCACCAGCCGGAGTACCGCGCCGAGCACCTCCTCGGCGCTGGTCGGGTCGAGCGCGCTGGTCGGTTCGTCCAGCACCAACACCCTGGATCCGGCGGCCAGCACCGAACCGATCGCCACCCGCTGCTGCTGCCCGCCGGACAGGGTGCGCAGCGTCCGCCCGCGCAGCCCGGCGATGCCCAACAGGTCGAGAGTTTCCTCCACCCGTTTGCGCATCGTCTGCGGCGCGATGCCGAGCTGTTCCATGCTGTAGGCGAGCTCCTCCTCGACGGTGTCGGTGACGAACCCGGCGAGCGGATCCTGCCCGACGACACCGACAAGGCCGGCGAGTTCGCGGGGCGGGTGGTCCTCGGTCGACAGCCCGTCGACGGTGACCCGCCCGGCCAGGGTGCCGCCGGTGAAATGCGGGACCAGTCCGTTGATCGCCCCGAGCAGGGTTGATTTGCCCACCCCGGTGCGCCCGACGACGAGGGCGAGTTCGCCTTCTTCGATGACCAGGTCAACGTCCCGCAGTGTCGGCTCGGCGTCATCGGGATAGCTGATCGTGACGTGTTCGAAGCGGATCACCCCGCGCTCACCGGCCGCTCGATCGGCCGGCCGCGCTGATCCGCACCGGCACCGCGCCCGGATCCGGCTGGGGTATCCAGGGCGGGGGACTTTAGGGCAGGGGCATCCAGTGCAGGGTTGTCCAGGCCGGGGGCATCACGGGCAGCGCTATCAGGGTCAGCAGGATCAGGGGCGGCGGCCACCGGCCTGAGCGTTCCAGGGGAGGTGGGACCGGGCGAGGCGGACGCGGGGGAGGCAGCCGCTGGGGAGTCGGCACCACGCACCCCGGCCGAACCTGGCGGTGGCGGCGTCAGCACTGCGGGCAGCGCAGCCAGCAGAATCCCGAGTAGGGGCAGCAGGCTGATGGCCGGCCAGCTGATCGGGAACAGCGACGGGTAGGTGACCGCGGGGTCGATGCGGGACGTGACCCAGACCGTGGTCCCTGCCACGACGCCGCAGGCGGCGACGAACAGCTCGGGCACCCGCCAATGGTCCGGCCGGTACCGGGTGCGGTGCACCCGCCGGCCGGCCAGCCGGAAGCCCACCGCCCCGATCAGGACTCCACCGATCATCATCGGCAGGCCGAGGTAGCGCGGCGTGGTGGCGTCCAGGATTCCGTAGACGCCGATGCACAGCCCGATGACGCCCGCGGTCAGCAGGGCTGAGGTCAGCAGTCGCTGCCGTCGCGGTACCTGTGCCCGACGGCCGTAGCCCCGGGAATCCATCGCCGCCGCGAGCAGCAACGATCGGTCCAATGCGTCGGCCAGCACTGGAATAACGATGCCGCGCAACGCTTTCCGTCCCCGCCGGTGACCGGCTCGGAGGGCCCTGGCACGTTTGACCCTGATGGTGGATTCCGCCAGTTGGGGAAACACCGACACGCTGACGATGAGCACGGTGCCGATCTCGTACAGCGCCGGCGGGACGCAGGCGAGCAATCTCTTGGGGTTTGCCAGCGAGTTGGCGGCCCCCACGCAGATGATCATGGTGGCGAGTCGCAGTCCGTCGTAGAACGCGCCGAGCAGGGCTTCGGCCGAGACCGCGCCGAGCAGGTGCACGCCGGCCATGATCTCGGGCAACTGGATGCTCGGCAGGGTGAACAAGACGGTCGGGCCGAACCCGCCGAACAGCAGCCGGAAAACGACCCGGAAGATGACGACGACCAGCCCCAGCATCAGATAGATCCGGAACGAACGCGCCCACGGCGTGTCCGGCCGCCGGGCCATCACCACCACGCTGACCACGGCGATGATCAGCAGCAACAGGATCGGGTTGGTCGTCCTGGTGGCCGCCGCGGCCAGGCCGAGCGCCCAGATCCACCAGGCGCCAGGATGCAGTGCCCTGGGGAGCCACGCAGCGACCAACCGGTCGAGCATGGGCTTCGGCAGGGAAATCCGCGTCTGACGGTCAGGCATGACGTCCTCGAGGGTAGGCCGCAAGGCCACCCCTGGTCAGCCGGCCTGGTCGTCGTCGGCGGCCGAGCGGCGTCGGCGGGACATCACAACAGCGGCGGTTCCGAGCGACGCGACCGCCAACAGCGCCACCACCGAGAACCAGATCGTCGATCCGGACGTGCTCTCGTTCGCACTCAGATCGGCCGAGCCGCCGGCGGAGGTGGTTGCCGAGTTGCTCACGGCGGAGCTGGCCGCCGAACTGCTTGACGCCGCGCCCGCGGCCGCTTGGGCCGCTGCCGCTTGAGCGGCCGCCTCGGCAGCCGCGGCTACTGCCGCCTGGGACGCTGACGCCTGAGCGGCCGCCGCCTCCGCTTGCGCCGCGGCTGCTGCAGCCGCCGCTCGGCGGCCTCGGCGGCCGGATCCACGCCGGCGGCCGATTCGGAAGTGGGGTCGGCGGCGTCGGGGGTTCCGGCATCCGGCGCAGGTTGTGCCGCAGGTTGCTCCGTAGCCGGCTGCTCTGCGGCCGGTTGTTCGGGCTCCGGTGCGGCCGGGGGTTCCGGCGCCGGTGCCGGCTGTTCCGGTTCGGGCGCCGGCGGTTCGGGTTCGGGAGCGGCGGGCAGCACCGGATCGATGCCTGGCGCCCCGCCGGACCCGTAGGCCCAACCCTCGAATCCGCCCGGCTTCACCCGGCTGGAGCTGAATCCGCGGCGTCGAGTACGACCAGCCGCCGCCCGGTGCCGCCTGCCAGTACGACCAGTACGCCGACCCGGGCGGGGTGTCCTGGCAGTCGCTGGCCGGTGCGCCCTCGATCTGGCAGACGAAACCCGGCTGTGAGGCGATTTCCGAATAACTGAAGGCGTTCGCCAGGGCCTGTTGCCCGGTTGCCCCCGATGAGCAGCGGATGTCGATGCCGCCGCCGACTCCGGAGAAGTCGACGACGACGGTGACCGAACCGGTGTCACTCGGATCGCAGTACCCCTTGGCCGCTGCGGCCGTCACCGCCGCTGCCGCAGCGACGGCCGGACGTCCGACATCGGGCACCGGACCAGTGCCCGCCAGCGCACCCGGGGTGAACCCCAGCGTGAGCAGCGCTGCGGCGCCGAGTGTCGCGAGGGCCTTGACGAATCGAGACATCAGTCGTGTTGTCCGCTGCGGGTGCGGCGGGCGATCAGGACCAGGAAGAACCCGATCAGGATCGCGGCGATGCCGGCCGTCGTCATGGGCAGGGTGGCATTCGTCACGCCGGTGTTCACCAGTTGCGGACCGGCCGCGGCCGGGGTCGTTGCGACAACCGGGACCAAGGTGGCAAGAGTTGCGGCGGTGGGCGCCGTGGTCACGACCGGTTCACAGGTCGGCGCTGCTGGCAGTGCAGGGTCGGCGCCGGCCGCTGTGATCGAGTCGAACGCAGGCAGCCCGAGACCGAGGATCGCCTGGGTACTGGACCGGCGCCACTGGTCGACGCTGATGCTGTCGATGCCGAACTCGTTGGCGTCCTGCAAACCGGTGGCGTCATAGGCGATGGCGCCGACGTCCGCGACGGTCAGCAGGCTGCCGTCCACCAGTGCTGCGCAGGACACCTGAAGACCGCCGATGAAACCGGCAGCACTCGTCGCGGCGGCACCGTTGCCAAGGACCAGGAAGGTCTGCCCGCCGAGGCCGGTGCCGTTGGTGTTGGCGCCGCCGAAGCTGGAGAGCAGGGCGCCGGACGCCTGCTGATTGGCGGACAGCCAGGCCGCCGCGCCGGCAATCGAGGGATCACCGGCATCAACGCCTGCGGCGCGGAGAGCCTGAGCGGACAGCGAGGTGCCGTCGACATCAACGTCGCTGCAACCGGAAAAGCCGTAGGCGCCCGCGGCAGCACCCGGGTCGGCGCATTGCGCGGCCTGCAACCAGGTCACCGCCGGCGCGGGCACGCCGCCGGCGGTCCGCTGCAGGGCGAGCATGGCCAACGAATGCACCAGCGGGAAGTCGTTAGGCCCGAACATGCCGTCGGGCGTCATCGCCAGGCGCAGCTCCGCCGGCAGGTTCCTGGTGCCACCGGACCCATCGGGGAACACGGTGGGGTCGAGACCGGCAACCTGGAGAGCAAGGGTGGTCTTGGCGATCTTGCCGGCGTTGGCCGCCGAATCAGCCGGTGCGCCGATGTACGCCGTACCGGACTGGTAGATCGCCTGCGCGGCGGTCGTGATGTCGGTTCCCCCGACCCCGGCCGCGGCGAGCGCGAAGATCGCGTCGATGGTCAGGCCGTAGTCCGTGCCGTTGGCACCCGGCAGCACGCCGCCGTTGGCCTCGAGCTGCCGGCCGATCCAGCCCGCCGCTGCCAGCGCGTCCCCATCAGCGGACGCGGAGTACGCGGGCGGGTTGACCGCCGCGTCGCCGGGAACGGCGGCGCTCAGATCGGCGTACGCCACCCGGGGTGCATCTGGCGGGTCGGACAGATAGTCCGGCACGAAGTCGAAGAGCAGAACGGTGTCAACGGCAAGCGGACCGCCATCGACTCCGGTCTGCGCGAACGTCAGGGTGGTGGTGAGCGGGGCGTTCGGCTGCCCGGTTGTCGTGTTCAGGTAGATCGACCAGAACGACCGCGGGAATTCGGTTCCCGTCCCTGTCTCGACGACCGGTGTCGCAAACCCCGCATTGCCGATCCCGGTCAGGAATGGCGGCGCGGTGTCGGAAAAGGTGATGGTGAAGCCCGCTCCGCGTGCGGCAGTCATCATGTCGACCTGGGGGCCGATTGCGCATCCGAGTTGCAGCGCATCCGGCGTCGGGGCGTAGTCGACCGCCACCGTGACGCCCTGGCCGGGCAGGCAGGCGTTGCCGACAGTGCTCGCCGGCGCCGCAGCCGCTGCCACCGCCGCTGCCTGCAGGGCAGCCACCTTGCTGTCGACCGGGGCCGTCGATTCGGCCGTCGTGCTGGACGTTGTGCTGGAGGTGGAGCTATCCGCTGCGCTCGTCGAAGCCACGGCCGGCGCCGGGTCGGACGAGGTCTGGATCGGATCGCCGGCTGTGCTCGCGGCGGTGGCCGCGGTCGCCGCGGAATCAGGGGACGGCGCGGTGGTGGTCACGTCCTGTCCGGACGTCGGAGGCGCAGCCGCGGCGACGGGGGCACCGGCAATCAGCACGGTCGAGATCAGCAACAGTCCCGCGCCGACGGTCGCGAGGCCGCGGCGGCGCCTGGGGACCCGGACGGTGGGATCGCTGGTCAGGGGAGCGGCGGGGCGGATCTTCACAGGCACCTTTTTCGCCCGGGAACGAGCGCGGCACCCGGCACCAACTGTCGGCCCGCACCAGCCACGAACGACCGGCAAACGATCGTTCGAACGGCGAGATCACCTGGGCGTCAAACACTTTCGTGCTCACAACCCAAGGATCGGCACGGTGCGCCGACAACGGCACTCCGGGCCCCACCCTGCATTCCTCGACAGAGGGAGCTACACCATGCTCAGCGAGTGTCCGGCTTGCGCCACTACCCAGGGAAGTGGCGGTCACGGTTGCGGGTCAGCGCCGGTGTTGCACCGGCTTCCTCGGTGTGAGCATGGGGTGTGCCCGAGGCGGGCACAGGCAAGAGACTACAGGTGCCACCGTCCCGGAAAACACCCTCGAGTTCGTCCCGGAATGCAACGAGCGCCCGGCGGGATCGCCGGGCGCTCGAGGTGGTGCAAGAGCTGATCTTTATTCGAGGTAGTCGCGCAGGACCTGCGACCGCGACGGGTGACGCAGCTTGGACATCGTCTTGGACTCGATCTGCCGGATCCGCTCCCGGGTGACCCCGTAGACCTGGCCGATCTCGTCGAGCGTCCGCGGCTGACCGTCGGTGAGCCCGAAGCGCAACCGGACGACGCCGGCCTCCCGCTCGGACAGTGTCTGCAGGACGGCCTGCAGTTGGTCCTGCAGCAACGTGAACGACACCGCGTCCACCGCGACGACAGCCTCGCTGTCCTCGATGAAGTCGCCGAGCTGCGAGTCGCCTTCGTCGCCGATGGTCTGATCGAGCGAGATGGGCTCCCTGGCGTACTGCTGGATTTCCAGCACCTTGTCCGGGGTGATGTCCATTTCCTTCGCGAGCTCTTCGGGCGTCGGCTCGCGGCCCAGGTCCTGCAGCAGTTCGCGCTGGATACGGCCCAGCTTGTTGATGACCTCGACCATGTGCACCGGGATGCGGATGGTCCGGGCCTGATCGGCCATGGCCCTGGTGATGGCCTGTCGAATCCACCAGGTGGCATAGGTGGAGAACTTGTAACCCTTGGTGTAGTCGAACTTCTCGACTGCCCGGATGAGCCCGAGGTTGCCCTCCTGGATCAGGTCCAGGAACGCCATGCCGCGACCGGTGTAACGCTTGGCCAGGGAGACGACGAGCCGGAGGTTGGCCTCCAGCAGGTGGTTCTTGGCCCGCTCGCCGTCCCGCTTGATCCACCGCAGATCGCGGCGCATCTGGTTGGTGAGCCGTTCGCTGGCCTCTTCGCTCTGCCGCATCCGCTCCGAGGAGTACAGCCCGGCCTCGATGCGCTTGGCGAGGTCGACCTCCTCCTCGGCGTTGAGCAGCGCGACCTTGCCGATCTGCTTCAGGTACGCCCGGACGGAGTCGGCGGAGGCGGTGAGTTCGGCGTCCTTGCGGGCCTGCTTGAGGGCCTCGGACTCCTCTTCGTCGTCCCAGGTGAACTCTTCCGAATCCGGGGCGGCGGCGGCCTTGGCGCCGGGAGCTGCAGCGACGGCGGGGGTCCCGGACTCTTCTTCGTCCTCGTCCTCGTCGTCATCGACCTCGACGGCACCGACAACGATCACGTCGGTGGTGACGGCCTCGACGATGACGTCGTCGATCGACACTTCAGCAACCACTTCTTCGACGTCGATCAATTCGACCTCGTCCGCTCCGACGAGCAATTCTTCGTCGGGAACTCCCGCCTCATCAGGCGCGGTCAGATCTTCGACCGCATCGCCCGGTACGCCGGTCGGATCGGTCTGCGAACCCGCGGCGGGGTCCGCCCGTCGAGTTCGTGTCGAGCTGGGGGAGGGTGCTGCCATTGCCACTGATGCCCTTTCGCGTCAACGAGCCGCCTGGACTGGCAGTTCGAACCCGCGCGCAAGAGTAGCCGTAGCTGTTCAGGCGCGGTGGATCCGAACTCGAGAACCGTGGTCCTGCCGGAAAGCGACTTCTCCAGTGTAACGGCGGCGCCCGTCGGCGACGACCGAATGACCGTTTCCGACCAATGACCGCGTTTCTCGATCGCGTTCGCGTGCGACTCAGGCGGCAGCCTGATCCGTCAGTCGAGCACCAGGGTTTGAGTGGTTTCGGCTTCGGATTCGCCCTCATCGGCCTCGCTGGCGGCCAGCGCCGCACCGACGATGCCGGCGTTGTTGATCAGCTGGGCAACCACCAACGGCGTGCGGTTCTTCAGCAGCGGAACCCACTTCTCCGGCTTCTTCGAGATGCCGCCGCCGAGGATGAACAACTCCGGCCACAGCAGGTTTTCGATCGTCCTGAGGTACTTCGACGCCCGCTTGGCCCACTGTTCCCAGCTCAGGCCGTCACGTTCGCGGGCCGATGCGGCGGCCTTGCTTTCCGCGTCGAACCCGTCCAGTTCGATATGTCCGAGCTCGGCGTTCGGCACCAGTTTTCCGTCGTTGATCAGGGCGATCCCGATCCCCGTGCCGAACGTGACGACGATGACCAGCCCGCGACGTCCCCGTCCGGCCCCATACCGCGCCTCGGCAAGTCCAGCGGCGTCCGCGTCGTTGAGCACGGTGACCGGTCCGGGTAGTTCCGGTTCCATGGCGTGCTGCAGTGAGGTGTCGATCCAGCCCTTGTCGACGTTCGCGGCGGTCTTGACGACGCCGTGCAGGACGACGCCGGGGAAGGCCACGCCGAATGGGCCCTGGTAGTCGAAATTCGCGGCGACCTTGCCGGCGGTTTCCGCAACTGCCTGCGGGGTGGACGGCTGTGGGGTGTCCAATCGGAATCGGTCGCCGATCAGCACGCCACCGCGCAGGTCGACGACGCCGCCCTTGATCCCGGTGCCGCCGATGTCAATACCGAAGGCCTGTTCTGGGTGCACTGTTGCCACGCCGAGCTCCTTGCCATTTGGTCCCGCAGTGTTCCCGCCCTGATCACGACCGAGCGAGTGTGGTGCGGAAATCGTACTGACACCCTGGGTAGTCGGCACGGCGGTCCATGATCATGACCCGCTGGTGGTCGTTTTCAGGTGTCGGCGGGCGATGCCGCAGTCGAGAAACGCCAGTGAGGCGGAGAACGCAAAGCTCAGGTGGCGCAGGCGGCCTGGGGCAGCGGCGGGATGGCCGGGAGCGGTTTGGCGGCCGCCGTCTGTCCTTCGATGACGGCTGGTGGGGTGGCAGCGTCGCGGATGGCCTTCAGCTCGTCCTTGGTGCTCTGACTGACCGAGTCGTAGATGTACCTGGCGCCCAACGCCAGATCGACGGAGTCGTCGACCCGGCGTGTCGACTACCAGTTGCGCGCAGGGTGCGACGAGCAGGATGGTGCGGGCGGCAGCCGCACCGGCCGGACCGAACCTGATCTGGGCGACACAGCGCAGGTCGGCGGCCGGGTACAGCGGGTCGTTGTTGCTGTCCAGGATCGATTCGAAGCCGGCAGCGCGGAGTTCGTCGGTGACGGCCTTGGCCTGCCCGCGGACCGCGCTCGCGTTGTAGACGGTCAACAGCACCGTCGACGGGTTGGCCGGCCGCACCGCGGCGAGACTCTCGTGGTCGGCGTACCCACCCAGGGACGTGATGATCTGAGAGGTTGTTGCGGCAGGTGTCGCCGGGGGCGTGCTGGCGGCCGGCTGATCGGTCGCACCCGTGCTGGCGACGTCGGAGGCCACACTGCGGGTGGTCGGCGCTGTCGTTGCCGGAGCGGGGCCGGGGGCGTTGCACACACTGCTGTTCTCCGAGCTCGGCCGCAGGCTCGGGAACCACACGATCACCGCACCGACGAGCAGCACGGCCACGATCGTCAGGGCAGGCCAGTACCGACGCCGTCGATAGCGTTCCGTGGCGGGGTCGGGGCTCACCGCTGAACAACCTCCTGTGTGAATGACCGGGTGTGACGGGCGCGGGCGGTACGACTGCTGGCCGGCCGGGCCGGACGACCGAGAGCCACGATCGGTTCGAGCAATTCCGCACCGCGAGCAGCGTCCAACCCGCGACATCATGGCTGCCGCGACGTGCGACCAGGGTAAAGGCACGCCGTCGCCGACCGGTCGATCGTTGCAGGCGCAGGCACCCCGGCCAAAATCTGACAACCGAGAGTCACGATGGACTACGCACGGTCAATGTGGGGTGCGACGCGCGGACGGCGACACCCCGGTTCCGTCATCGGGTCGGCGTCGGCTACTCTGCGCGCGCCGAACTCGTGACGGTGCCGGACGGGTCACGGCCAAGCAGCGCCGGAGGACCACCCAGGTGCCATTGGTCGGGCGAGTCGCCGGCTGTGCTGTGACAGCGGTCGTCACGGGCACAAATCGGGAGCCGATGGCGTTACGTCCGGAGCAATCGACGCGTGGAACCACTGATCGGAACGAACCGAACGAGACTGAACTGACCGAGACATCGGGCAACAACAACCCCATCGGCCGGCGAGATCCCAGCCGACGCCACTCCTGCACACAGTTGAAGAAGAAGACGAGCGCACGCTCGAAGTGAGGAAAAGAACATGGCCACCGACTACGACGCCCCTCGCCGGAACGAATCCGAAGAACCCTCCGAGGATTCCCTCGAGGAACTGAAGGCGCGCCGGAACGAGGCGCAATCGGCCGTCGTCGACATCGATGAGAGCGACACCGCCGAGAGTTTCGAGCTGCCGGGCGCTGACCTGTCCGGTGAGGAACTGACCGTCAAGGTCATTCCCAAGCAGGCCGACGAGTTCACCTGCTCGGTGTGTTTCCTGGTCCAGCACCGCAGCCGGCTGTCCGCCGGCGCATCCGACGGCAGCAGGCTCGTCTGCGTCGACTGTGCCTGAGCTGGGCGGGCCGGGGCCGGGCGGGACCGGGCTGAGCGGGCCGGGGCTGGGCGGGTCTGCACCGACCGCGCCCGAGGTCAGTGCGCCTGAGCCGGGCGGGCCCGAGTCGAACGGCCTGCTGGGGCAGAGCCGGGCCGGCGCGCAGGTGGGTGACTTCCACCGCGCGTACGGTCTGCCGGTGCGCAGCGCCCCGACGATCGAGGTCGGCGCCGACCAGGTCGAGCTCAGGCTCGCACTGATCGAGGAAGAGGTCGGCGAACTCGCCGAAGCCGCCCGCGCGGGCGACCTGATCGGCGTTGCAGATGCGTTGGCGGACATCGTTTATGTGGCATACGGCACAGCTCATGTCTACGGAATCGACCTGGATGCCGTCCTCGACGAGGTGCACGCCTCGAATATGACCAAGTTGGGGGCGGATGGCCGGCCGATCAGGCGTGCCGACGGCAAGGTGCTCAAGGGTCCTGACTACCGGCCGCCGGACATCGCGGCGGTGCTGGACCGCATCTGAGGGCTACCCTCGAGAGCAAAGATCTGCGGTGATCGGCACCGCTGGCAGCAGCCGTTGGCCTCGATGCATTGGCATTGAAGCGAGCGTGCCGAGCGTGGAGCGGAAGTAGGACTGTGTGATGGGCGGAAAAGTATCCGGCTGGCTCAAGCGCCTGACCCGTGACGATGACGAAGTTGACGCCGACATGCTCAGCGGTGAGGTTGACGCGTCGGGTGCCGTCCGCGCCCAGATCTGCTGTCAGGGCGAGCGGGTCATCCTGCAGGGCCGCCTTCGGTACGTCGACCTGCGGCCGACCGATTCGCTGGCGACGTTGGTCGCGGAGCTGTACGACGGCACCGAGGGCGTCCAACTGGTCTGGCTGGGTCGTCGATCGATCCCTGGCATCGAGCCGGGTCGCACCGTGAAGGTGCGTGGTCGGGTGGCAATTCGGGACGGCCAGAAGGTGATCTACAACCCCGATTACGACCTGCTGCCGGCGCACGCGTGACGGGCCCGAACCCAGGTTTCCCCCGTGACGCGCAGGACGCGGCCCCTGACGCGCAGGGTGCACCGCGCGACGCCGGTTGGGTGTCGCCCGAGGAGCTGAACGACCGGATCGACATGTCCGGGCTGATCCCGACAACCTTGCCGACCTCGCCGCGCAGGAGTCGAACACCGTTCCCCTCCCATCGGGCGACGGCACTCCGCCCGCTGCCGAGGTCACCGAGCCGGCCGCCGACACCGATCAACCCGGCAAACCGGTTCCGCCCACCGTCTGGGAACAAATGGGCGGACCGATGGGCATGATCGACTCCGGCCTGCCTGTTGTGGTGTTCATCGTCGCCAACACCATCGGCGGCCTCGGCTGGGGGATCGGTGCCGCGCTCGCGGCCGCGCTGGTGATCGCCATCCTGCGACTCGTTCGCAAACGCCCGGTGACCCAGGCCATCGCCGGCCTCTTCGGGGTCGGGATCGCTGCGTTCATCGCCTACAAGACCGATTCCGCCAAGGGCTACTTCCTGCTCGGCATCTGGAGTTACCTGCTGTACGGCGGCGCGCTGCTGCTGTCCATCCTGGTCCGCTGGCCGCTGATCGGGGTGATCTGGGAGGGCATCAACGGCAAGGGCACGACCTGGCGCTCGGACCGGAAACTGGTGCGCCGCTACGACTATGCGACTTTCGTCTGGGTGCTGGTATTCGCCGCCAGGTACCTGGTGCAGAACTACCTGTACGACACTGACCAGGTGGGCTGGCTGGCTGCCGTCCGGCTGTTGATGGGCTACCCGGTCTTCATCCTGGCGATTGCCATCTCGGTGTGGATCGTCGCGGGCGGCAGCGCCGTCACCGTGCCGGTGAAGTGGCGCCGACGTACTCCTGACGCCGGCTGATCGGTCTGTCGACGACCGATCGGTCTGTCGACGACGGTCGCGCCGAAACCACTTACCGCAGTGCGTCTCTGACCTGGTCCTCGACCTCGGTGGAGGCGACGAACAGCAGCTCGTCGCCGGGCTCCAGCGGCTCGTCCGGCTGCGGCACGATGACCCGCCCGCCGCGCAGGATCGTCACCAGCGCCGCATCCCGCGGCAGCCGGAGATCGCGGACCGGCCGGCCGGCGATGCTGGTGCTGGGTGGCAGGGTGACCTCGACCAGGTTGACCTGGCCCTGGCGCAGGGTGAACAGCCGAACCAGGTCGCCGACCGTCACCGCCTCTTCGACCAGCGCCGCCAGAATCCGCGGCGTGGAGACGGCGACGTCGACCCCCCATGCGTCGGTGAACAACCACTCGTTGCGCGGGTCGTTGACCCGGCCGACGACCCGACCCACCGCGAACTCGGTCTTGGCCAGCAGCGACACCACCAGATTGACCTTGTCGTCGCCGGTACAGGCGATCACCACATCGCAGGTCTGCAGCCCGGCGTCCTCGAGCAGGGCGACCTCGCAGGCGTCGGCCAGCACCCACTCGGCCGCCTCGATCCGCCCCGGCTTGATCGCCTCCGGGTCGCGGTCGATCAGCATCACCTGGTGGCCGTTCTCGACAAGCTCACCGGCGATAGATCGACCCACCGACCCGGCTCCCGCGATGGCGATCCGCATCAGAGGTTCTCTCCTTGGGAGGCGCCGGTTAACCCACCGGCGATACTTCGACCCACCGACCCGGCTCCCGCGATCGCGATCCGCATCAGAGGCCGTCCACCGGTGAGATCGCGGCCTTGTCGGCGACGTCATGGATGTCCTTCGACAGCACCGATGCGTAGATCAGGTCACCTTCCTGCACGACTGTCTCCCCGGACGGCAGCAGACCGCGGCCGAACCGCACCACGAACGCGGTGTGGATACCGACCCCCGCCTCCAGCTCCGCGAGCGGCCGGCCGATCCAGTGCCGGTGGTACGGCAGGTTCACGATCGTCACGGTGCCGGACGGGTCCCGCCACTCGCTGATCAGTCCCTCGGGGATGATCGCCCGCAGCAGCCGGTCGGTGGTCCATGGCACGGTCGCGACGGTGGGGATGCCGAGCCGCTCGTAGACCTGCGCCCGCTTGGCGTCGTAGATCCGGGCGACGACGGTCTCCACGTTGAACTGCTCGCGGGCCACCCGGGCGGCGATGATGTTCGAGTTGTCGCCGGATGACACCGCAGCGAACGCGTGCGCCTCCATGATCCGAGCCGCCAACAGCACGTCCCGGTCGAAGCCCATGCCGGTCACCTGCTGACCATGGAAGTCGGAGCCGAGCCGCCGGAATGCGCCGGGATCGCGATCGATGACGGCCACCGAGTGGCCGGCCCGACCGAGCTGGCGAGCGAGGGACGACCCGACGCGGCCACAACCCATGATCACGATGTGCACGCAGGTGCCCCTTCGCTGGTGGGTCCGAGCCCGGTGAGTCGTCGCCCGAAGGCTGGCGTCGACGGGAACAGCCGTGCCGGCATCCGGTGGTGATGAGAAACCTACAACGTGCCCGTGCCGGGTCACGCACGCCCTGGCCGGAGATCACGCTGCCAATCCCGGGACATTCGTCATCGGCGGGCGTTTTCCGGCGCAAAATGCGGGCCTTTCCGCCGCGTGTTACATCACCCGGGTATTTGTCGTGATCTTTGGACCGTAGGCTCCCGCCCTGTGTCCAAACTGACCACTGCCACCAAGCGTTTGCTGGTCGGTCGGCCGTTCCGCAGCGACCGGCTGGCGCACACGCTGCTGCCGAAGCGGATCGCGCTGCCGGTGTTCGCTTCCGACGCGCTGTCCAGCGTGGCGTACGCACCACAGGAAATCTTCGCGGTGCTGTCGGTCGCCGGCCTCGCGGCCTACGCCTACGCACCGTGGATCGCCGGGCTGGTGGCCCTGGTGATGATCGTGGTGGTGCTGTCGTACCGGCAGAACGTGCACGCGTACCCGAGCGGCGGCGGCGACTACGAGGTCGTCACGAAGAACCTGGGGCCCACCTACGGGCTGCTGGTGGCCAGCGCTCTGCTGGTGGACTACATCCTGACCGTGGCCGTCTCCACCGCCGCCGGTGTCGCGAACATCGGCTCGGCGATCCCGGTCGTCGGCGACCATCCGGTGTTGTTCTCCGTTGGCATCATCATCCTGGTCTGCGCGGCGAACCTGCGCGGCATCCGGGAATCCGGCTCGGCCTTCGCCATTCCGGTGTACGCATTCATCTTCTCGATCTTCGCGATGATTCTGACCGGTCTCGTCGAATTCATCAGCGGCGCCGATGTGCAGGCCGAAAGCGCTGGCTTCCACCTGCAGGCCGAGTCGTCATTGACCGGTATCGCACTAATTTTCCTGCTGTTGAAGGGCTTTTCCTCCGGTTCGGCCGCGTTGACCGGGGTCGAGGCCATCTCCAACGGGGTGCCGGCGTTCAAGAAGCCCAAGAGCAAGAACGCGGCGACGACGCTGGCGCTGATGGCCGGGCTGTCCGTCTCGATGATGCTCGGGCTGGTCGCGCTGACCCTGTACACGGGCGTGCAGTTCGCCGATGATCCGGCGCGGCAACTGGTCGGCGCCCCAGAGGGCTACTACCAGAAGACGCTGATCGCGCAGATCGCCGAAACCGTCTTCTCCGGCTTTCCGATCGCCTTCTACGTGGTCTCCTTCGTCACCGGCCTGATCCTGGTGCTGGCCTGTAACACCGCGTTCAACGGGTTCCCGGTGCTCGGCTCGATCCTCGCGCAGGACCGGTTCCTGCCCCGTCAGTTGCACACCCGCGGCGACCGGTTGGCGTTCTCCAACGGGATCGTCTTCCTGGCCGGGATCGCCCTGATCCTGGTGATCGCGTTCCAGGCGGACGTCACCGCGCTGATCCAGCTCTACATCGTCGGCGTCTTCGTCTCGTTCACCTTCTCCCAACTCGGCATGATCCGGCACTGGAACCGGCTGTTGCGGACGGAGACCGATCCGGCCGGTCGACGCAGGATGCGGCGCAGCCAGACCATCAACGCGGTGGGTTTCTGCTTCACCGCAGTGGTGCTGGTGATCGTGCTGATCACCAAGTTCCTGGCTGGTGCCTGGATCGCGATCCTGGCGATGGGCATCATTTTCTTCACCATGAAGTCGATCAAGCGGCACTACGAGCGGGTCTCCCGGGAGATTGCGGCCGACGAGGACGACATGGTGCTGCCCAGTCGGGTGCACTCGATCGTGCTGGTGTCGAAGCTGCACCTGCCGACGATGCGGGCGCTCGCCTTCGCCCGGGCCACCCGCCCGGACTACCTGGAGGCCGTCACGGTCAACGTCGACCCGGAGGACACCGCGGACCTGGCCCGCGAGTGGGAGGACCGGCAGATCCCGGTGCCGCTCAAGGTCATCGACTCGCCGTTCCGGGAAATCACCAAGCCGGTGCTGGACTACGTCCGGCGGGTCCGCAAGGACGCACCCCGGGAGATCGTCACCGTCTTCATCCCCGAATACGTCGTCGGGCACTGGTGGGAGCACCTGTTGCACAACCAGTCCGCGCTACGGCTCAAGGGTCGGCTGCTGTTCACCCCCGGGGTGATGGTGACCTCGGTGCCATGGCAGTTGTCGTCATCGGAGTCGCTGGACGAGCGGATGCGGCTGCGTGCCGAGCGGACGCCGTCGGTCCGCGGCCGGATGCCTGGGACGATGATCCAGGAAGGTGTCCCCGAGGATCCGGGCTGGACCCGCGGCAGACCAGACGAGGAATGACGCACCAGCAGCTCACCCAGCAACCAGCCGAACACAGCAACCAGGAGGCGGACATGTCCGGAGCCGCCGTATCCCGCGACCCGTTGTCCGCCGACGAATTGGCGCCGGGGGTCGAGGTCGAGGTCGACATCGGTCCGGTCGCGCACGGCGGGCACTGCGTCGCCCGGTTCGACGGCCGGGTGATCTTCGTCCGGCTGGCGTTGCCGGGGGAGCGGGCCGTCGTCCGGATCACCGAGGCGAAGCGTGGGTCATTCTGCCGCGGCGAGGTGATCAGGGTGCTGCGGGCCGATCCCCGGCGGGTCGAGGCGCCCTGCGTGCACTACCACCCTGGCGGCTGCGGCGGGTGCGACTTCCAGCACGCCGACGGTGTCCTGCAGCGTGAACTCAAGGCCGCCATCGTCGCCGAGCAGCTGTCCCGGTTGGCCGGCATCGACTGGCCGGTCGAGGTGGAGCCCCTGCCGGGCGACGGTTTCGGCTGGCGCAGCCGGGTGCGCTGGGCGCTCGATCCGGAAGGCCGGATCGGGCCGCGGGGCGTCCGGTCGCATCGGGTCGAAGGGATCAACCAGACCGAGCCGTGCCTGATCGCCGTGTCCGAAGCTGACCGCACTGGCCGGCGCCGTCGACGTGCCGGCCGGCGTTCGCGGTACGCCGCGGGCCCGGCGGACCAGGGGGGCCGACCACCGGCCGGCGGGCGGTCGCGGCTCGAACCGCACCGAAGGCGCCCTCCCCGAGGTGGCGCTCTGCCGGGCCGCCGATGGGCACGCGACCGCCACCTGGATCGGCCTGCCGGCCGCGGTGATCACCGAACACGCCGTAGGGCGCGACTTCTCGGTCGCCGCCGACGGTTTCTGGCAGCCGCACGTCGACGCCGCCGAGGTGCTCGCTGGGGCTGTCGCAGCAGGCTCTTGACGGGTTCGAGCTGACCGGGCGACGCGGCGTGGGACCTGTACGGCGGGGTCGGACTGTTCGCCGAGGTGCTCTGCCGCGCGGTCGGGCCGGACGGTTCGGTGATCTCCGTCGAGTCCGACGAACGCGCGAGCGAATTGGCCGCGGCGAACCTGGCCGTTCACCCGCAGGCCAGCGTGCTGGTCGGCAAGGTCGAGTACGTCCTCGAGCAGCTGGAGCCGGCCGTCGACGTCGTCCTGCTGGACCCGCCGCGGACCGGCGCCGGGCCGGCGCTTGTGCGCGGCGATCGCCGCCCGCGAACCGTCCGTCATCGTGTACGTGGCCTGCGACCCGGCCGCGCTGGCGCGGGACACCGCGGCGCTGGCCGCCGCCGGGTACCGGCTGGACACCCTGCGGGCCTTTGACGCCTTCCCGCAGACCCAGCACATCGAGTGCGTCGCGCGGTACCTGCGCGACTGACGTTGCCGGCGGGTTGCCGGGACGCTGGCCCCGATCGGTCGTGCCTCGATCCGTCGTGGCCTCGATCCAGCTGGCCGTCGATCCGTCGTGGCCTCGATCCAGCTGGGCGTCGGGTCGGGTTGGTCGCTGACTGGATCCGCTTTGCGCTCAGACGGCCCGCTCGGGCCGCGTCCGGTTGAGGTGCGCCGCGTGGGGCTGAGCGGGGCTGAGCTGTGCCGCGGGGTCGTGTCGGGGTTGTCGAAGATGTCGGGCTTCCCGGTTGTGGGCGTATCACGCAGGGTGGCCCTTTCTCTTATGACCGTCACACACTTGTCAGGCGCTCGGCGGAGGAGTTTTGTATGTCCATGTCCATCGATGTCCGATCCACGGACCATGTGCTGGCCGACCCACTCCGGGTGGCCGAGGGTGGCCCGGCCGCGCAGGCGACCTCCGTTGTCGACGTGCTGTTCCCGCTCGTCGATGACGAGGAATGGCCGCCCTATCCCGCGGAGATGCTCGACGCTGTGCTGATCGCCCACGACCTCGCCGAGGTCCGCGGGGTGCCGTGGTTCGTCACCAACGTCAGCCGCGGCGACGTCGTGCGGGTCCGGCATGACGGCATCGGTTACGTCGGCGGCGCGATTGTCTGCCGCGGCGGTCATTCGACAGTGCATGTGATGGCGACGTCCGAGGACGAACTGGCGCCGATCGTCGCCAGCCTCGCGACACTGGGCGCCGCAACGGCCAGCGGCCTGATGCCGCCGATGCTCACCGTCGATGTGCCGGAAACCTGCTCGCTGGCAGCGGTCTTGGACGTGCTCAGTGCTGCCGAATCGATGACCTGCGCCTACACCGTCGCCTGCGAGCAGCACCGCCCCCGCGCTCCCCGTCCCCGCCCCGATCTCGCCCCGGCCCACCACGCGGATCTCGCCGCGTCCCCACGCGCGGATCATCTTTCCCAGCGCGGCTGAATTCGACGACTTCCGTCGCACCTGTCACCAACAGGTCATGTTGATCCGCGCGAGCGATGTGGTCCGCGCCAACGTGGGCCCATGGTCCGCGCGGATGTCGGACCCTTACTTGTTGATCGCAGGAACTTTCACCTGAGTTGGCATTCGTGCTGATAAAGGCGTGACATCGCTGCTTGCCGTGCGTATGGTTCTCGTTCGGCAGCTAACGCCCCCAAATACATCAGCAACCGAACGAAGGGATGAGAACAATGACCCATAAAGCAATGTCAGGCCGTCAGCATGGCGATCGGCAACCACGCCAAGCTTTCTCGACCCTACGCCAGGAGTCCGGCTGCGGACAGCTGCTTGGCCGGTGCGTCACCTAGGACTGTGTTTTCATCCACAGCCGCCCGGTGACAGATGTTGCCCAGGGCGGCTTTTCGTTGCCCGGGGCGGATCGCAGCATTATCTCGTCGTAGCCGGTGTCTATTCGTCACTCGGATTTTCCCGAATCCGCCGGTCCACTACAGCATTCGACCTACACTGATCGCTCGCACGAGTCTTCCGCTCGCACGAGCCTTCGGCCCGTGGTCGCTGGACCAGTTGTGAATAACCCTGGTTGGGACAGAGCACGTGGCTTCGACCCACGGTGTCGCAGATTCCACCTCTTCGTAGCTCAGTGGACAGAGCACGTGGCTTCGACCCACGGTGTCGCAGGTTCGAATCCTGCCGAGGAGACTCCCGCGCGGATTTCGCGTGGTGGTCGAATGTGGTTTGACCCCGTAATTGGGTTGAGCCGTAATTGGTTTGAGCATGGTGTGCCGGTGCGCAGGCGAGAGCTACTTCCCTTCGGAGGATGAGGTCGCCGGTTCGAATCCGGCCGCCCGTGGACGCAGGTCCGCGGACGTAGCTCAGCTGGCAGAGCACATACCGGTGCTTTCGTCGTCTTGATCTCGGCACACCAGCACAACCAAGAAAGCGCCGTCCGGTGCGCAGACAACGGCTACTTCCAATGGCAACCAGCGGTTCGAATCCGCAACGCCGTCGTCGCTGTGATCTCGGACGGATGCTGCAGAGACATATTGCACCGCAACAACAATGAGAGGAGGAGCAGTGACCAAGTTCAATCTGACCGGCATGCGTGGACGAGCAGCGACCAGCCCGATCAGCACCGAGATCGTCCCGAGCGGTCGAACCTATGAAGGTGCGCCGGGACACGCGCGGAACGCCAAGAGTGAGCTGTTCCTGCTGGCAGTCAGCAACATGGTGGGCGAGGACACCTTCTACGAGAGCGGCCACCGAACGGGACGCACGTTTCCGGGAACTGGTTGCGGCAGTGTCGGTTTCCGATCCCGACGTGGGCGACCAGGCTGATCTCCTGGCTGCGGACGGACGCGAACCTGCGGTCGGCATCGCTGGTTGCGGCTGCCGAATTCGTCCACAGCCCGGCTTGCTGCCGGCGTTGTTGGCGGCAATCGGGCGGTGATCGCCTCCGCGCTGATCCGCGCTGACGAGCCCGGTGAGCTGCTGGCGTATTGGCTCGCTACCTATGGCCGGGCGATTCCCAAGCCGGTCAAGCGAGGGGTGGCCGACGCGGTTGTCCGGCTCTACACCGAGCGGTCGCTGCTGAAGTGGGACTCGGCCGAGCGGTCGGTTCGTTTCGGCGACGTCCTGGAGCTGACGCATCCCGAGCCGGCAACGGCGTGGCAGGGCGAACTGTTCCGGCACGCCATCGACCGCGGCACGGCAGGTCCCACCCGGTTCCCGCCATGCTGCCGATGATTGCCGCACGAGCGGAGCTGATGGCATTGCCCGTCCGGCGATCGGCGGGCAGTTCTCGACCAGCCGGCGCGATTGGCAGCGGCCGGCATGACGTGGGAATCGCTGGCCGGCTGGCTGCAGGGTCCGCTGGACGCCGCTGCCTGGCAGGCCGTCATTCCGTCGATGGGTTACATGGCGTTGCTGCGTAACCTGCGCAACTTCGACGATGCGGATGTCGCCGACGACGTCGCGGAGCGGGTGGCAGCACGGCTGGCCGACCCGGCGCAGGTGGCAGCGTCGCGTCAGCTGCCGATGCGGTTTCTGTCCGCGTACCGGGCGGCGCCCCGGCTGCGCTGGGCGGCGGCGTTGGAGCGGGCGTTGCAGGCCTGCATGGCGAACGTTCCGTCGCTGAGGGGTCGCACGCTGGTGTTGGTCGATCGGTCGGGTTCGATGTTCGGCCCGGTGTCCGCTCGTTCGCAGCTGACCAGGGCCGACGCCGCCGCGGTGTTCGGTGCCGCACTGGCGGTCCGGGCGGAGCGCGCGGACCTCGTGCAGTTCGGATCCGACAGTGACCCGGTGCCGTTCCGCACAGGCGAGTCGGTCTTGCGGGTGCTCGATCGATTCGGCAACCTCGGTGGAACCAATACCGCCGACGCGGTGCGCAGGCACTACCGCGGTCACGATCGGGTCGTCATCGTCACCGACGAGCAGGCCTGGAGTGGGTGGCAGGGCGAAGACCCGACCCGGATGGTCCCGCCGAGGGTTCCGGTCTACACCTGGAATCTGGCGGGCTACCGGTTCGGGCACGGACCGTCCGGCGGTGCGCTGCGGCACACCTTCGGCGGGCTCACCGACGCCGGGTTCGCCATGATCCCGCTGCTGGAAGGTGGTCAGTCCGGTAGCTGGCCGTTCTGAAGTTTGGCCCGGTCGAAGTCGTCGGCCGGGCCAAACTCCTGGTGTGATACCTTCCATGGAAGATACTTCTGTAGAATCGAAAGGTCGGAATGGCGAGCTTACAATGGCTTTTCGGCGAACTCGTTCGGTTGGAGATCGAGCTATGGAATGCGGTTGACGCTCGTTTGCGAGCTGACCTGGCGCTCCCGCTGAGCAGCTTCGAGCCAATGCAGGTCATCGCTCGGCGCGGGGCCTGCCGGGTGCAGGACATCGCCGATGAGATGGCGATCACCGTGGGTGGCACCAGCAAGCTCGTCGACCGACTGGAGTCGGCCGGACACTGCTCGCGTAGGTCGAACCCGGAGGATCGGCGGTCCTCGCTCGTCGAACTCACACCGGCCGGCCTGGAAGTGCTTGCCAAGGCCGGCGAGGTCGTTGATGACGAGCTGGAGATGAGAGTCGGGGCAGCACTTTCGGCCCGTTCGCGGCAACAATTCGTTCTCGCACTGACCAGACTGAGAGCTGCTGGTCATCGGCTGTCCGGAACCCATGGAGCGGAGGTCTGACATGACCGACACGATGCGGGCGATTGTTCTCGATGCCCCTGGCCCGCCCGAGGCATTGGTCATTCGAACCGTGCCGATACCCACCGCTGCCGCCGGGTGGGTCCTGATCAGGGTCAGGGCTTTCGGGTTGAACCGTTCCGAACTGCATACCCGCCTTGGACTGGCGCAGGGCGTGACGTTCCCGCGAGTGCCGGGAATCGAGGCCTCCGGTGTGGTGGCCGGCTGTCCCGGCGGGGAATTCGCCATCGGTCAGCAGGTGGTGGCCATGATGGGCGGGATGGGCCGGACGTTCGACGGGGGCTACGCCGAGTACACCTGCGTCCCGGCAACCCAGGTGATCGCGTTCACCAGTGCACTGGATTGGGCAACCATCGGTGCCGTTCCGGAGATGCTGCAAACGTCCTACGGCTCCTTGACAGTCGGCCTGGACGCGCATGCTGGGCAGAGCATCCTGATCCGCGGGGGGACGTCGTCGGTGGGAATGGCCACGGCGGTTCTTGCCAAACAGCTTGGTATGACGGTGCTGTCGACCACCCGCAGCCTGGCCAAGGCCGCGGCGATGCGCGACATCGGTGTCGATCACGTGATCATCGACGACGGCAGTGTCGCGGCACAGGTGCGCTCGATCCTTCCCGCCGGCGTCGATGCGGCGTTGGAACTGGTCGGGACGCCCACCCTGCCCGACACTCTGCGCTCGGTCCGGGTGCATGGTGTCGTGTGCTTCACCGGGATGTTGTCCAATCAATGGACGGTGCCGGATTTCTATCCGATCGATTACCTCCCGCGGGGAGTCCGGCTCACGGCCTACGCCGGCGATGCGAAGGACCTGCCCCAACACGTCCTGCAGGATTTCCTCGACGCCGTTGCTGCGGGTACTGCGGTCGTGCCGATCGGACGTGTCTACGACTTCGAGCAGATTGTCGAGGCGCATGCCGACATGGAGGCCGGACAGGTCGCCGGGAAACTCGTAGTCACCACGTAGCTGTCGCTCACCCGGTGGCGGGGGGGCAACGGGATCTTGCGGTCACACATGGCCCGTCGCTGACGCCGATGCGATGATGCAGGCAGGACAACGTGATTCAGCAATCATCGCGTGTCACCGCGGCGCGTGCTCATGGCCGGCTGGCGCCGACCAGCCGTCCCGCACGGTGGCGTGGCCCCATGCTGCGCGGTTCGCCGGAAGCGACTGCATTGCTTTTCGGTAGACGGACACCGATTGCCATCCTGCGAGTCGATGGGGCAGGAGTTTCCGCGCCGGCTATCTCGGCGCGGCAATCGCCTATCGTGCTCGGCACTGCCACCCTTACGGGTCGAGCAGGTCGGTGACGCGGTGGGTGTTGTTGCGTCTGGGTTTCTGCTCCGGATCCACCCACGGTGGGGGGATGAACTCGGGGATGCCGTCGGCTCCCCATTTGATCTTCCAATACCCCCGATGCACCTCTGTGTGATGGAAACGGCAAAGCAGGCAACCATTCTCGTAACAGCTGATCCCACCGTCCAGCCACGATAAGACGTGATGGGCGTCTGTCCAGGCCGGTGGCCGGTCACAGCCGGGGAAGCAGCACCCCCGATCGCGTTGGGTGATCGCCTTCCGGATCGGGGCGGTGAACAACCGCCTGGCCCGGCCGACGTCCAGGACCTCGGACTTGCCGCCCAGCACCATCGGGATGATCTCCGCGTCGCAGGCGAGTAACCGCACCTCCCCGGCGGTGATGACGCCGCCGAGTTCGAGGTAGGCGGCGCCGATCCGGTTCCGCAGGTCCTGGAAGTCCATCGTCAGGGTGATGTGCGGGCGTTCCCCACCATGCGTCGGTGCCTCACCGACATTCAAATACCGGGTGAGGACTTCCTTGAGTGCCTGCCCCCGCCGGACGGCCGGGGTGCTGCGGTCCGGGGTGCCGTCCTGATCGGGCTCGGTGTTGGTGAGTCCTTCGATGGCCTTGCCGAGCAGTTCCACCCCGACGTCGTCCAACTGGCCCTTGAACCCGGTCATCCCGGTGTCCGGGTTCCGCACCCCGATGGTCAGTTCGACCCGGTCGGACGGGTTCGTTGTCGGGTTTCCCGTCCAGGTCCAGGGCCTGGGACACGGATTTCGCGAACGCCGCGAACGGTTTCGGTTCGGTCACCGCCCCGGCCTGCACGAGGACCTTCTTCGCCTCCGCCAGCATCCCGGGGTCAGCCTTCCCGGACGCACCCTTGATGGTGGCGACGATGATCCGGGTTTGGTCGACACCGATGGCGCCGTCGGCCAGGGCGGCGGCGAGCTCCGGGAGGACCGGGTCCGCAACAGTGCCGGAGGGTTGCAGTTGGGGCAGGACCATGGTCGCGGTGTTCACCCGGGCCCGGGCGTCCGGGGCGGAGATCGTCAGCGTTTCCCGCAGCAGCGCGACGGTGGAGGCGGACCCGAAGTTCGCCGCGATGTGCCGGGTGTCGATCTCCCCGGCCACCCGCACCTGCGCGGCGTACCCCAACCGGGCCAGCCCCTCGATCGATTGCGCCAATCCCAACAGATCGAGCTCGGGGATCTTCCAGAAATCCAGGTCCTGCAAATCCCGCAGGGCGGCGCACGCGGTCGTGACTTCGGCCTGCGCCGAGTCAAGAACGGTGTCCATCCCCATACCAAGAACACTACCCGAGACCACCGACAACGCCTTCTGAGCAACGACTCTCGCCAGAAACCCGGCGCGGAGTGCGCAATTGACGGCGTGTCGCAAAGACACTCCGTGGCCACGACAAACGCATCATGGGCGGTGGCGGTGGCGGTGGCGGTGGCGGTGGCGGTCGGCGGTGGCGGTGGCGGTGGCGGTGGCGGTGGCGGTGGCGGTGGCGGTGGCGGTGGCGGTGGCGGTGGCGGTGGCGGTGGCGGTGGCGGTGGCGGTGGCGGTGGCGGTGGACGCCAGCCGCCCTTGGGAGGCGGTCAGCAAGTAGCGTCTGCCGAAGTCCGTTCACCCAAGGAGTCGCAGCATGACCAGCCAGCTGTTCGTCAACGGCCGGATCTTCACCGGCCGTGGCGAGGACGACTTTGCGACGATGTTCCGGATCACCGACGGAACCTTCGCGTGGGTGGCCACGAGTTCAGTGAACCTTGAAGCGCCGGATGAATCCGTGGTCGACCTGAGGGGTCGGACGGTCATTCCGGGCCTGCTCGATGTGCACACCCACCCGGCGTTCATGGCGGCCCTGGTCAACTCCGTCATGTGCCTGCCGCCCGAGGTGACGTCCCTGGCGGCACTGCTGGACAAGCTCCGGACCCACCCCAACGTCGGCAAGGGTGCTGACAGCTGGATTGAGGGATTTGGCTACGACGAGTCGAAATTTCCGGAGGGCCGCGGCCCGACAGCGGACGACCTCGACGAGATCAGCAGCACTCAGCCGGTTTTCGTGCAGCGGTGTGACGGTCACTCCGCTGTGTGCAATCACCGCGCGCTGGAGTTGGCCGGGATCACCGCCGGCACTCCGGACCCGGCCGGCGCCGCATACGGGCGGAACCCCGACGGGTCGCCCAACGGAATGCTGATCGAAAGCAGAGCGACGGACAGCGTCGCCGCCGTCGTGCCCGCACCCGACTTAGAGCAACAGGTGACCAACCTGGCCCAACTGAATCAACACTTCCTGGAGCGCGGGATCGTTGGTGTCGGCGACCTGTGCGCCACCTGGATGCCGTCACCGCTGCGGATGTTCCGACAGGCCGAAAAGCGCGGACTGCTACCGCAATGTGCCTTGTACTACGAGTGGTCGACGGTCGTCCGGGACGAGACTTCCGATCTGACCGATGCTGACCGCTCGGGTCGGGTCAAGATCGCCGGTCTCAAGTTGTTCATGGATGGCGCCTACTCGAACCGAACGGCGTGGACCGAGGATCCGTATCCCGGCAGCGACGACCACGGTATGCACACCCTCTCGGACGACGACCTCCGGGCAGCAGTGACTTGGGCGCGCCGCAATCAGGTTCAGGTCGCCGTCCACGCCATGGGGGACCGCGCGATCAACCATGTGATCGACATGTTTGCGGACGACGAACCCTGGATGGGCGACCTGCCGTCGATCCGTATCGACCACGCCACGTTGTTCTCCGGCGGGATGATCGACCGGGTGAACGCTGCAAGGATGTCATTCGCTGTCGTGAGCCACAGCATTTTCCTGTTCGCCGAATACGACAGCTATCAACGGAATCTGTCGCCAACTCAGTTCGAGATCGCCTATCCCATCAGATCTTTCTACGATCGACTGCAGTTCACCGCACTGTCATCGGACACGCCGGCGACAGCGTGGGCGGACGCCGACAACGTGTTCGTGTCGATCAAGGCGGCGGTGCTCCGGCAGGCCTACAACGACGCCGATATCGGGCAGGCTGAGGCGGTCACCGTCCCGCAGGCCCTGCTGCTGTACACCGGCCGAGCCCGGCAGGTGGTGCCCCTCGATCGAGTTGGTGTGATCGAGAAGGGATACGAGGGCAGCTTTGTCGTGCTGGACCGGGATATTTTCAGCATTTCCCCGGAGGAAATCGATCAGGTCACCGTCGCCGAAACCTGGATCCGTGGCGAGCGGGTGTTCACGGCACCACCGCGATCGTCTGCATCGGGCATCTGACCAGCAAATCCGGCCACTTGCACAACCCGACCTCCCCAGGGATGCGCAAGCGGGCGTCTTCGCCCCCTCGCTGGTGATGATCAGTGTTGTTCACCGGCGACGAGCCCGTCACCACCGCACCGTGCCGACGGCGGTGTTTCAACTACTGCCGCGCCGCGGAATCCGCACACGTTCGCGGTCGGGCTTCTGCCTGAACCTCTCAATACCGCGAACACCTCACTACAGTTCACTCCCGTGACGATGGACCCAGCAGCCCCGGACAACCTGGCCGAGACCCGCGGCGCCACACTGCACGGTCGACCATTGGTCCTCCTGCATACGGCGCCGCAGCCGGTGGATCGCATCTTCACACCCGCCGCATTGATCGCTCTGAACGACCGCTTCCGGGTGATCGATCTGGAAACCGCGGACGACCCGAACCGCAGGCTCGATGAACTCCTCCCGGACGCTTTCGCGATCGTCGGTCAGCCCGACCTGTCGACCGATCGAATTACCCGGGCGTGCGAACTCCGTGCACTGCTGAATGTCGAGGGCAACTTCTATCCGAACGTCGACTACGCCGCTTGTTTCGACCGGGGCATCCACGTTCTGGGTTGCGGACCCGCTTATGCGCAGGCGGTTGCCGAGTACGCGCTCGGATTGGCCATCGACCTGGCCCGCGGCATCAGCCGGGAGGATCGGGCGTTCCGCGCGGGTCGGGAGCGCTATCTGGGCGCCGGTAATGCCGATGCGGTGCTGCTCCGGCATGCCGACGTCGGATTCATCGGCTTCGGCAATCTGGGCCGGGCACTGCGACCGCTGCTGGCGCCGTTCCATCCGACGATCCGGGTCTACGACCCATGGCTCCCGGCAGCGGTGCTGCGGGAAGCCGAGGTCTCGCCGGCCGCCCTTGACGAAGTGTTGTCCCACAGCACCTTCGTCTTCGTGCTGGCCGCTGTGACGTCCGAGAGTCAGCACCTGCTCGGGCCCGATCAACTGGATCTGCTGATCCCCGGTGCCCGGCTGATCCTGGTCAGCCGCGCGGCCGTCGTGGACTACCCGGCGATGTTCGAACGGGTGGCAGCGGGCAAGTTCCTTGCCGCCGTTGATGTCTGGCCCGCCGAACCCGTCGCTGCAGACGATAGATCAAGGCAGCTGGAGGGTTTGCTTTTGTCCGCCCATCGCGCCGGCGGGATTCCAGCCGCGTTCAACCAGATCGGCGACATGGTGGTGGACGACCTGACGCTGATCGCTGCCGGGTTACCGCCGGCCAGGATGCAGGTGGCCGCCCGGGAACTGGTGGGCCGCTACCGCAATCGACCGGCAGGCACGTCCACCGGAGCACCGGCGGGATGACGGCCGGGACGTCACCCCGTCATTGGAAGGTGTGACCGCTGACGGCGTCACGATGGTGAAGTTCGGGTCGAATTCGTCCACGCCGGTGAACGTCTCGAGCGCGTGCGGATTTCCTGCCAACTGGATTTGCCCGGCCCCGTCAAGTCCATCGACAGCACCGGTTGCAGTACGACGCCGAACCAGGGCGGCCTTCGGCCCGGCGGCGGTGAGTGGGTTGTCCGACGACGCCCAGCGTCGAGCATTGACCCGCCGCGCTTCACCCACAGCACGTTGGTAAGCTCTTACTTACCAAGTAAAGGGAGCGCGCGATGCTTGACCAGAGCCTGCAAGCGGTCGCCGACCGAACCCGACGGGGGATTCTGCAGCGGCTTGCGCACGGTCACGCCACCGTCGGGCAGATCGCGGCGTTGTTCCCGATCAGCCGGCCGGCGGTGTCCCAACACCTGAAGGTGTTGAAGGACGCGGGTCTCGTGCGGGCCAGCGGCCCCGGCCGGCTGAGCAGCTACGAGCTGGCGCCGGGCCCGTTGTTGGAGATCGAACAGTGGGCGCGGGCGTTGGCCGATACCTGGGAGCGCGGTCCACTGCCGCGCACCGAACGCACCGAACACATCGAACGCCCGATGAGACCGATCAGTGAGGAGACGCCGCGATGACCCTGCCGGTGACGTACGTCGAGATCAGCAGCCCGGACCTGGAGCGGTCGGCCGCCTTCATGGGCGACGTCTTCGGTTGGCAGCTCAACACTTTCGCCGATCCCGGATACCTGGTCGCCGCCGCCGGCGACGGACCGGGCGTCGACACCGGCATGCTCGCCTCCGCCGACGGCGCGCCGCGGGCGATCCCGGTGATCCGGGTGTCCTCGCTGGCGACGATGCGCGTTGCCGTGGAGAAGCACGGTGGAACCGTCGTCGTCGAACCGTTCGTCATCGCCGGCGTCGGTCGCGGCTGCTACGTCGTCGATCCGGCCGGGGTGCTGCTGGGACTGCACGAATACGACGTCGACGCGTAGCACGACGGCCCGCCGAGGGTGGAGCCGTCCTACCGGCGCACAGTCAACTGCGCGTCCCGACCTCGACGCTCGGCCACCTCCGCCTGCCAGGCCAGCAGTTCGGCCGGCGTATTGGTGATGATCGCGTCCACCCCGACGCGGGTGAGCAGGTCCCACTCCGACGGATCGTCGGAGGTCCACACGGCGACGGAGATCCCAGCCCGCCGCAGTTCCGGGACGACCGTGGGACGGGCAATCACCTCCCGGAACTCAGGGTTGTAGGCGACGGCGCCGACCGCTCGGCACCGTCCGACCGGATCGGGGTCGATGGTCTCCACCAGCAGCCCGAACGGCACGGCCGGCGCGATGGCCTTCAGATGTTCAAGGGCCGACACGTCAAACGATTGGGCGAACACCCGATCGGCGCGTCCGGCGGCCCGGCTCGTGTCGAGCACTGCCCGCACCTGGTCGGCGGTGTGCTCACCCTTGATCTCCAGCAGCAGCGCACGATGGGGCGTCAGCAAGTCGACCAGTTCGCGAAGGTGCGGGACGCGGGCGCCGGGCAGTCCCGGAACGCTCAGTGCGGTGAGCTGCCCAGCCGTGTGAGCTCGCACCGGCCCCGAACCGGTGGTGGTGCGGTCCAGGGTGTCGTCGTGCAGGATCACCGGCACCCCGTCAGCGGTTGGCTGGGTGTCGGCCTCCACCCAGGTAGCCCCCGATTCCCAGGCGGCCACGAACGCCGGCAGTGTGTTCTCCGGCACCACCGCCGACGCACCCCGGTGCGCCACCACGATGGCGTCCGGACCGGTCCGCCGGAGCGTCGATGACGCTGGCGCAGCCGTTTTCATGACCATGGACTTTACCGGTGGACAGGCAACCCGGAGTGAACTCCGCACGTCAACTACGGGCACTTCTGGTGGCGCCGACGGCAAGCCGCCGGTCAGGGCGGTAACGTCGGCGATGGGATCGCACCCTGCCGCGGGTGCGATCTTCGGGCCGTTCCCGGCCCGGCCAAATTCTGCGGTGCGGGCATTGACGCGCGGGTCGCTGCGCAGGGAAGCGGGAGGCGTCTGTGACCGAGCAGGTCCCGTCGGCTCGGCAGGGTACGGCTGCTCCACTGGGGGCCTCCACCCCCAGGTGGCACCGACTCCGAAGGGTGCACCGATTCCCGAGGGGGCGTTGCCCGCGCCGGGCGTGCCGATTCCGCCGGGTGGCCGGTGCCCCGTCCCGCTCGGCCGGATCACCTCGCCCGCCGACCTGCGATCGATGTCACCTGGCGAGCTTGCCGACGTCGCGGCCGAGATCCGCGAGTTCCTGGTCGAGCAGACGTCCAAGCGCGGCGGGCATCTCGGCCCGAACCTCGGCGTCGTCGAGCTGACCATGGCCCTGCACCTGGTGTTCGATTCGCCGAAGGACCCGATCCTGTTCGATACCGGTCACCAGGCCTACGTGCACAAGATCATCACCGGCCGGGCTGATCGGTTCGACCGGCTGCGTACCCGCAACGGGCTGTCCGGGTATCCGAGTCGAGCCGAATCCGAGCACGACTGGATCGAGAACTCACACGCATCAACGTCGTTGTCCTACGCCGACGGGCTGGCCAAGGCCTTCGCGCTGCGCAAGGAGCGGGACCGGACAGTGGTCGCCGTTATCGGCGACGGCGCACTGACCGGCGGGATGGCCTGGGAGGCGCTGAACAACATCGCCGCCAGTGACCGGCCGCTGGTGATCGTGCTCAACGACAACGGCCGGTCCTACGCGCCGACCACCGGCGGGATGGCGCAGCGGATGGCCGCGATGCGGCTCAAACCCGGCTACGAACGGATGCTCGGCCGGGTCAAGACGACTCTGCCGCTGACGCCGGTCGTCGGTCGGCCGCTGTATTCGGCATTGCACGCCGCGAAGTCGGCCGTCAAGGACTGGTTTCTGCCGCAGGCGTTGTTCGCCGATCTCGGCCTGAAGTACCTCGGCCCGATCGACGGCCACGACGTCGAGGCACTGTCGTTGGCCCTGGCCAGAGCCCGCGACTTCCGCGGCCCGGTGCTGGTGCACTGCGTGACGCAGAAGGGCCAGGGCTACCTGCCCGCCGAGTCCGACGACGCCGAACAGATGCATTCGCCGCCGGCTTTCGACCCCACCACCGGCAAGCCGACGGCAGCAAAGAGCACCACCTGGACCCATGTGTTCGGGCGGGAGATGGTCGTTGCGGGCGCGGAGCGGCCGGATGTGGTCGCGATCACGGCCGCGATGTGCGGCCCCACCGGGCTGGTGCCCTTCGCCACCGCGTTCCCGGACCGGGTCTTCGACGTCGGGATCGCCGAGCAGCATGCATTGACCTCCGCCGCCGGGTTGGCCATGGGTGGCATGCACCCGGTGGTCGCGGTCTATGCGACGTTCCTCAATCGCGCCTTCGACCAGCTGCTGATGGATTGCGCATTGCACCGGCTCGGCGTCACGGTGGTGCTGGACCGGGCCGGGGTCACCGGCGAGGACGGGCCGAGTCATCACGGCATGTGGGACATGTCGTTGGCCGCGATCGTGCCCGGCCTGCGGCTGGCCGCGCCGCGGGACTCCGCGACCCTGGCGGAGGAATTGGCGCAGGCGCTCCGGGTGTCCGACGGACCGACCCTGCTGCGCTTTCCGAAGGGTGCCGTGCCGGCCGCGGTCCCTGCTGTCCGCCGTTTCGACGTGACACCTGTTGACTCCGAACATTTCTCGGGAGGCAATGCATCAGGCGCAAAGGTCACCAGCGGCGTCGACATCCTCGCCGAACCCGCCCCCGGCCAGGACCGGGACGTGCTGCTGGTCGCCGTCGGTGCGTTCGGCGGGCTGGCGGTGGAGGCGGCCGAACTGCTCGCCGCCCAGGGCATCGGAGTCACGGTCGTCGACCCGCGATGGGCGTTGCCGGTTCCCCCGGAAATCGAGGTGCTGGCCGGCGGTCACCGGTTGGTCGTCACGGTGGAGGACGGCGGCCGGTCCGGCGGCGTCGGCGCCGCGGTCGCCGATCGGCTGGCCGGCAGTGGAATCCCGGTCCAGGTCCTGGCGCTGCCGCAGCGGTTCCTCGAGCCAGCGCCGCGGGCCGAATTGCTCGGTGACCTCGGGTTGACCGCGCGCGCGGTGGCCCGCGGTATCACCGAAGAAATCGCCAGGGCCAGCCAGGACGCGGCCGGCCCCGGTGCGACTCGGATGGCCGAAGATCGGGATCCCGGCGCAGCCGGCTGACAGTGCGGAGCGACCTGACAATCCGGTCACCCAGCGAGAGATGGGGCGAGGCAACAGCGATGCGAGTGCTGGTGGTGGAGGACGCGCGACGGCTCGCCGACGCGATCGCCCGTGGGCTGCGCGCCGAGGGAATGGCCGTCGACGTCGCCTACGACGGCAAGGAAGGCCATCACAAGTCCACCTTCACCCGATATGACGTTGTCGTGCTCGACCGGGACCTGCCCGAAATGCACGGCGACGACCTGCTGGCCGAGATCGTCGCGGCCAACGACATCACCAGGGTGCTGATGCTGACCGCCTCTGCCGGCGTCGACGACCGGGTCGATGGCCTGTCGCTGGGCGCCGATGACTACCTGTCCAAACCCTTCGCGTTCCCGGAATTGGTCGCCAGGGTGCGGGCGCTCGGTCGCCGGGCCACCCCGGCGGCCCCGCCGGTGTTGACGGTGGCCGATCTGGAGCTCGACTCGGCGCGCCGCACCGTCACCCGCGGCGGCCGACCGATCGAGTTGACCCGCAAGGAGTTCGGGGTCCTGGAAGTCCTGCTGGCCGCGCGCGGAACCGTTGTCTCCAGCGAGGATCTGTTGGAACGGGTGTGGGACGAGAACGCCGACCCGTTCACCACGACCGTCCGGGTCACGATGATGACGTTACGGCGGAAGCTCGGGGAGCCAGGGCTGATCGACACCGTCGTCGGCGCCGGGTACCGCGTCGCCACTGTATGACCCCGGCCGACTCGACATGACCCCGGCCGACTCGACAACTCGGGCCGCCGTCGGTTCGGGTCGGCCGCCGATTCGGCAGGGCCTGCGGATGCGGCTCACGCTGCTGTCCACCGCGTTGCTGGCCCTGATCGGTGCGCTGCTGCTGGCCCTGTCGTACCTGGTGGTCGGGCGGGTGGTGGCGGCACTGCCGCAATTCCCCGCCGGTACCCAGGTGCAGATCGGCGACGTCGTGATGGACGCTTCGGCGGCCGCCGCGGAGATCGCCGCGCAGGGCCGGGAAACCGTGCTGGTCGTCGGGCTGATCGCATTTCCGCTGCAGGTGCTGGCCGGGGCGTGGCTGTCCTGGGTGTTGATCGGCCGGACGCTGCGGCCGCTGTCCACGCTGACCAGGACAGCGCGCGCGCTGTCGGAATCATCGTTGGACCAGCGGATCAGGCTGACCGGTCCGCGGGACGAGGTTGCGGACCTGGCGGACACGTTCGACGACATGCTGGGCCGGCTGCAGGCCGCGTTCGACGCGGAGCGCCGGTTCGTCGCGAACGCCTCCCACGAGCTGCGCACCCCGTTGGCGGTCATCCGGACCGAGGTCGAGGTGACCATGGCGGACCCGGCCGCCGATGCGGCGGAACTTCGCCGGATGGGGGAGATCGTGCTCGAGGCCACCGACCGGGCGAACCGGCTGCTGACCTCGCTGCTGCTGCTGGCCCGTACCCAGGCGCGCGGGGTCTCGGTCCAGCAGCACGTCGACCTGGCCGACCTGATCGAACCGGCATTGCGCGCGGTGGATGCCGAACGGGCGGAACGGCAGCTCTCGGTCACCGTGGACGCCGAATCCGCTCCGGTTGACGGGGATCCGGCGCTGCTGGAACGGCTGGTCGGCAATCTGGTGGAGAACGCCGTCCGGCACAACGTGCATGCCGGCTGGATCGAGATCCGCACCGAAACAGTCGGCGCCAGCGGGGTTCTCGAGGTGGCATCGGCGGGACCGGTGATCGACGCCGACACACTGGCCCAACTGTTCGAACCGTTCCGGCAGGGTCAGCGGGCCCGCACCGGCCACCGCGGGACCGGCCTCGGATTGTCGATCGTGCGGGCGGTGGTGGCCGCTCACGACGGGACTGTGGACGCGGCGGCCATCCCGGGCGGCGGACTGCGGGTCACCGTACGGTTGGGCGGCGACTAGGAGTGCATCGTGTCTGCTGCTCTTGAGCGGACAGGATCTCATCGGGTTCGTGATCGGAGGACCGGCATGCTGTTGAGCCCTGCCATCGCAGCGGGCATTCGGGACGGGACCGTCGTCGCGGTGTTTCGCCGCTGGGACGCCCCCAGGGTGCGGCCCGGCGGGACGCAGCGAACCTCGGCCGGTGTCGTCCGGTTCGGTGCGGCCGAGCCGGTCGAGACCGATGAGCTCACCGAGGCCGACGCGCACGGCGCCGGCATGGCATCGCTGGCCGAGTTGATCAAGGCCAACCAGCGCGGCCGCGGGTCGCAGTTGTACCGGATTCCGGTGTCGTTCGACCGTCCGGACGAGCGGGTGACCCTGCGCGACACGGTGCCGACGGCCGCCGACATCGAGAGCATCACCGCGGCGCTCGACCGGCTGGACAATGGTCGCCGGACGGGTCCATGGACCCGAGAAATCCTGGCGCTCATCGCATCCCGACCCGCGGTGCGGGCGCCCGACCTGGCCGAGTCGCTCGGCCGGGAGACCCTGCGGTTCAAGACCGACGTCCGAAAGCTCAAGGAACTCGGGCTGACCCACAGTCTCGACGTGGGCTACGAACTCTCGGCACGGGGACGGGCATACCTCGACCAGGCGTGACTCGATCGACCGAACGGCTATCCCCGTCGTCCGGCGACTCCACGCACATAGGCTGCCTGCCCGGCATGCTGCAGACCATCGGAGATGACGCTGATCAGCCGCACGCCGAGGGTGACCGGCGGATCCCAGTTCGTGTCGACCACCCGATCCAGCTCGGCATCGGTGATCGTGCTCAGGTGTTCGACGGTCCGGGCCTGCACGGCGTCGAGGTAGCCCAGCAGCAGTTCCGCAGTGACCTGAACCGCGGCGACTTCGGCACTGCGCTGCGCGTAGCCGGTCGCGGCATCGTCAAACGGCAGGCCGAACTTCTCCGCCCAGCCCTGGGACGTCCACACCTGATCGGCGTCGAAGGCATCTGCCAGGTGGTCATCCGCGACCCGCGTGAGATGCCAGACCAGCCAGGCAATCGTGTTGGCGTCCGGGTCGAGCCGGGTGACGAGCGCTTCCGGGGTGATGCCGTCCAGGGTGCGATGCACGATCCCGGAGATCCTGCCGAACCCGTCGATGAGAATTTCGGAGCTGTTCATGACGACATCTCACACCTGCCCCGGTCCGGCCGTGTCAGGGAGGTGCCGGATGCCTTCCAACCACCAGCACCGAGCACTCACCGGCGTCCCGCGCGCCCGCAGACGAAAAAGACGGCGCGCCGGACCCGTGGGGATCCACCGCGCCGTCTCATCGTCAGGCGTTACAGCTATTGCTGGTCAGGCGGCGAGGAACGCCGCCGGCTCCAGCTTGCGCAGCCGGCGCGGGTTCCCGACCAGGTTGGAGACCGGGGCGGGGCGCTCCAGCATCGAACGATCCAGGCCGCGGATACGGCGCGGGTTTCCGACCAGGGGGGCGGAATCGATGGGTTCAACCGGAGAATCGATGGAAATTGGTGCGTTCGTCATGAGGGCTCTTTTCGCTTGCTCGTTGTGGGCAATGCGAACGTCAACGGTCGCTTGTTCCACTATGACGCACAGACACCACCCAGGATGGCCACATGTGGCACTCCTCACCCGAACCGCTCAGTCCGGCAGGGTGGCCACCCCCGGCAGCGGCGAACCGCCGACCGGTTGCCCGCTCGGACACGCCGGACCGGTCCAGGTACGGGGTGATCCCGCCCAGCCAGAACGGCCAGCCGGCGCCGGTGATCATCGCCAGGTCGATGTCCTGCGGCATCGGCGACGACGCCCTCATCGAGGATCAGCCTGGCCTCCTGCGCCAGCGCCTGCAAGGCCCGCTCCCGCACCTGCTCGCCGGTCGACGGGCGATCGCCCTGCTCCAGCATCGCAACGATCTCCGGGGCGACGATCTGCTGCCCCTGATCGTCCCAACCCACCAGGATCTTCTCGCCGGACTCCACGATCCGGCGCAGGTTCTCCGACACCGGGAACCGGTCGCCGAACGCGGAGTGCAGCCGTCTCCTGCACGTGCAGGCCGACCGCCGGCCCGGTGAACTGGGTCAGCATGATCGGGGTCATCGGCAGGCCGAGCGGACCGATCGCGCGATCGGCGACATCGGCCGGGGTGCCCTCGTCGATGGCCGCCATGCACCTCGCCCATGAACCGCAGCAGCAACCGGTTCATCACGAACCCGGCCGCATCCTTGGACCAGGATCGGTCCCTTCTTCAGCGGCTTCGCGACCGCGAAAGCCGTTGCCAGCGTTGCATCGTCGGTCTTCTCGGCCTGGACGATCTCGAGCAGCGGCATGACCGCGACCGGGTTGAAGAAGTGGAATCCGACGACCCGCTCCGGGTGTTCGAGGTCGGCGGCCATCTCGGTGACCGACAGCGAGGAGGTGTTGGTCGCCAGCACGGCCTCGCGGGCCGACGTACTTCTCCAGCTCGGCGAAGACCTGCTTCTTGACGCCGATCTCCTCGAAGACCGCCTCCACCACGAACTCGGCATCGGAGAAGACCGCGTAGTCCAGCGAACCGGTCACCAGCGCGGTCAGCCGGTTGGCCTCGTCCGAGGTGATCCGCTTCTTCGCGGCCAGCCCGGCGATGTCGCGACGGACGGCGGCCAGCCCCTTGTCCAGCCGGGCCTGGTCGACGTCGGTGATCACGACCGGGACGTGCAGCTTGCGGGCGAACAGCAGGGCCAGCTGCCCGGCCATCAGACCGGCACCGACAACGCCGACCTTGGTGACCTTGCGGGCCAGCTTCGGGTCGGGGGCGCCGACCGGCCGGCGGGCCCGCTTCTGCACCAGGTTGAACGAGTAGACCCCGGCGCGGAACTCGTCGGTCATGATCAGGTCGACCAACGCCTCGCGCTCCGCGGCCAGTCCGTCGGTCAGTTCCGTCGTCCTGGACAGCTCGATCATCTCCAGCGCCCGGTACGGCGCGGGTGACGCGCCATGCGTCCGCATGTCGGCGATGATCTTCCCGCGTTCCAGGGCCTCGGCCCACTCGCTCGTCGGTCGCACCGGCGAACTCGTTGCGCTGCACGGTGATCGAGCCGTCAAGAACCCCGGCCAGCCAGACCAGCGACTGCTCGAGGTAGTCGGCGGCGTCGAGCACGACATCCACCATTCCCAGTCGCAGGGCGTCCTTGGGCTTCATCATGCGGTTCTGGTTCAGGGCGTTCTCGATGATGACGGTGACGGCGTTTTCCGGGCCGGTGATCCGCGGGATCAGCTGGGTGCCACCCCAGCCGGGCAGGATGCCGAGGAACACCTCCGGCTGGGAAACGCCGGCGGCGTTGGCGGCAAGCGTCCGGTAGTCGCAATGCAGGGCCAGTTCCATCCCGCCGCCGAGGGCGAGACCGTTCGACGAACGCGAAGGTCGGCACCGGCGATTCGCGGAGCCGTCCGAACACCCGATGACCGAGCGCGACGAAGTCGGCCGCCGTCTGCCGGTTGGCGAATCGCGCCGACCTGGGACAGGTCGGCGCCGGCCGCGAAGATGAACGGCTTGCCGGTCACCGCGATCGCGTCGGGCGCGGCCTCGATCGCGGTGCTGATCGCCGCATCCAGGCTGGCCAGGCCCAGCGGGCCGAGGGTGTTCGGCCGGGTGTGGTCCCGCCCGTTGTCCAGGGTGATCAGCGCGACGGTGATGGAGCCGCCGGGGGCTGCTGCGGACGGCACCTTGAGCAACCGGGTCAGCGCCTGGGTGACGACCTCGCCGCGCGCGGAATCAGTTGTGGTGCGTGGCTTTTCGATGGTGGTCACAGGGCGCTCCCGGTGGCGTCGGTCGAGGTGGCGGTCGATGTGGTGGTGTCGTCGAGGTGGTGTTGTCAGCGGATGGGCCGGCGAAGTGCGGGTTCTCCCAGATGACGGTGCCGCCCATGCCGAGGCCGACGCACATGGTGGTCAGGCCGTACTGGACGTCCGGACGCTCCGCGAACTGCCGGGCGAGTTGCGTCATCAACCGCACTCCGGACGAGGCCAGCGGGTGACCCATGGCGATCGCGCCGCCGTACTGATTGATCTTCTCGTCGTCGTCGGCGAGCCCGAAATGATCGGTGAAGGCGAGCACCTGGACGGCGAAGGCCTCGTTGATCTCGATCAGGTCGATGTCGTCGATCGTCAAACCTGCTTTGGCCAAGGCCTTCTCGGTGGACGGGATCGGGCCCGGTGCCCATGGTCTCCGGGTCGACCCCGGCAAAGGCGAACGACACCATGCGCATCCGGACCGGCAGACCCAGTTCTTCGGCGACGTCCGCGGCGACCAACAGGCAGCCGGTGGCGCCGTCGGTCAGCCCGGACGCGTTGCCGGCGGTGACCCGGCCGTGCGGCCGGAACGGTGTCCGCAGTGTGTCGAGGCCGTCGAGAGTCGTTCCGGGGCGGGGCATTTCGTCGCTGCCGGCCAGTCCCCAGCCCTGCTCGACGGAGCGGGTGGCGACCGGTACCAGATCCGGTTCGATCTTGCCGTTGGCCAGCGCCTTGGCGTACTTCTCCTGGCTGGCCACCGCGTACTCGTCGGCCCGTTCCTTGGTCAGGTGCGGGTACCGGTCGTGCAGGTTCTCGGCGGTTGACCCATCTTCAGCGCGGACGGGTCGACCAGTCGGTCGGCGACGAACCGCGGGTTGGGATCGGCGCCCTCGCCCATCGGGTGGTGGCCCATGTGCTCGACGCCGCCGGCGATCGCCGCGTCATAGGCGCCGACCGCGATGCCGGAGGCGACCGTGGTGACCGCCGTCATCGCGCCGGCGCACATCCGGTCGATGGCGAAGCCGGGCACCGAGCGGGGGAGCCCGGCCAGGATCGCGGCGGTGCGGCCGATCGTCAGGCCCTGGTCGCCGGTCTGGGTGGCGGCCGCGATGGCCACCTCGTCGATGCGCTCCGGCGGCAGTCCGGGCTGCCGGCGCAGCAATTCCCGGATCACCTTGACCACCAGGTCGTCGGCCCGGGTCTGGGCGTACTGACCCTTCTCGCCGGCCTTGCCGAACGGGGTGCGGACCCCCTCGACGAAGACCACGTCCCGCAGCGTCCGCGCGGGTGCGGTGGCCGGTGGTGGCTGGACTGTTGTGCGGATCTGGTGCTGCCGCTGAAACCACGGACGTGCTCCCTCTCGTGTGCCGGGCAGGACGATGGTGATTCACTCGCTGCGACGGCAATGGACTGCTGGCGTAATCGTGGCCGGGCGCAGGCGACTGGTCCGTCACGAGACGAACCGTTGACGGGAAACGTGGACCATTCGCCGGTCGCGGAGCCATCGCCGACAGCCTACCGCGAAAGTTACTGGTGAGTAACTTGGGCCGGACAGGCCGGCGTCCAGCGCCTTGGCCAGCACCGGGGCGGTCAGTTCGATCTGCCACGGCCGGGCGCCGCGATCGGCCAGGGCCGCTGCCACCGCGGCGATTCCGGAAGTCCTCCGGTGGGCTCCACAGCACCCGGCGGGCCGAGTCCGGGCGACAGCAGGTTCTCCACCGGGGTACCGACCCGCTCGGACAGCTCGGCCAGGCCGATCCGGGCCGCCTGCAGCCGGGCGGCGGCGGCCGGGTCGCGGGACGCCCACTTGGCCGGCAGCCGGCGGTCCGTCGCCGGCCGGCCGGACCACCGGGCAGATCGTCGGCGGGCATGCGCCAGCGCCCGGCCGATGGCGGCCAGCCACAGGTCGGCGTTGCGTCGCTGCATCCGGCCGGAGAAGACCGGCAGGGCGGTCAGCGCGCCGATCGTGGTCGGCTTGGCCGTCGGCCGCGGCCATGATGGCGGAGTCGGGCAGGATCCGGTGCGGCGCGACATCCCGGCGGCGGGCGATCGAATCCCGGGTCTTCCACAGCTCCCGGATGACGGCCAGCGCCCGCCGGTCGTTGATCCGGTGCATGCCGGACGTCCGGCGCCACGGATCGACCCGCGGCGGCGCCGGGCGGCGCCGCGACGATCGCGGCGAACTCCTGCTGCGCCCATTCCAGCTTGCCCTGCCGGATCAGCAGCGCCTCCATCGCGTCCCGCAGCTCGACCAGCACCTCGACGTCGAGTGCGGCGTAGACCAACCAGTCGTGCGGCAGCGGTCGGGTCGACCAGTCGGCGGCGCCGTGCCCCTTGCGCAGGTGCAGCCCGAGCATCTGCTCGACCAGCGGACCGAGGCCGACCCTGGGCAGGCCGGCGAGCCGGCCGGCCAGTTCGGTGTCGAACAGCCGGCGCGGCCGGATGCCGATCTCCGGCCAGGCACGGCAGGTCCTGATTCGCCGCGTGCAGCACCCACTCGGACGCGGCAAGCGGCGCGTCCAGCACGCTCGAGATCGCCGAGCGGGATCGGATCGATCAGGGCCGTGCCGAGGTCCGGTCGGCGCAGTTGCACCAGGTAGGCGCGCGAACCGTAGCGGAAACCCGGAGGCACGTTCGGCGTCGATGGCGACCGGGCCGCCGGGGCCGGCCAGCCGATCGGCCCAGTCCTGCAGTTCGGCGCGGTCGGTGATCGGGCCGGCGACCGGGCCGCTCGGGGCCAGCAGCGGGATGGGGGCTCGGTTCGGACGTCGATTCGCCGAGTCACCGCCGTCGGCGGTCGCGCGCCGCCGATCTCGGCGCCGCGTGGCGGTCAGGGTGCGCGTCGGCCGGGTCCATCGAGATCACGGACCATCGCGCGTTGCGGAGTGCGTCGCGACACCGTTACTGCGGGCGTCGCCGTCGGCGACGCCGTGATCACGGGTGTCGGGCATCTGCGGAACCTATCGCGCCGGGCGCTCCGACGCGCGCAGCCGGCCTTCGCCCGGCGATCCGGTGTCGGAACTCGGGCTGGTGGGCGCAATGGTGCGGGCGGTTCGCGGTCAGGAGATGACCCCGGCGCGCATGGCCAGCGCCACCATGTGCGCCCGGTCGCCGGTGCCGAGCTTGCGGCCGATCCTGGCCAGATGGCTCTTCACGGTCAGCGCGGACAGCGACAGCTGCTCGCCGATCCACTTGTTCGACCGGCCGTCGGCGACCAGCCGGATGACCTCGATCTCCCGGGTGGACAGGTCGTGGATGGTGCTGGGGATGCTCGCCGAGGCCGGATTGGCCCGGCGGCCGATCAGCACGCCGCTGACGCCGGCGCCGACCGCATCGATCACCGGGCCGATGTCGGCGGTCGGGGCCAGCGCGATCACCCGCGGCCAGCCCGCCTCGCGCAGCGCGTGCACCAGCCGGCCGGCCTCCGGACCGAGCTGCAGGCTGACCAGGGCGAGATCGCCGCCGATCTGCCGGGCGACCAGGTCCTCGACGGCGGCAACCGACGGCGCTTCCAGAATCCGGCCGACGCCGATCTCGGCGAGGCTGGTGCGCAGCGGCTCCCGGGTTGCCCGATCCGGATCGACGACCAGGATGGTCGCCATCCGCAGCGGCGTCGTCGGCGCATCCCGCAGCGGTGAGCGCTGCGCGGGCAGCAGTGCACCTGGCCCGCCGCGTGCCGCCCAATGTGCCGATGCCCGTCGCGCCGGGTCCCGCGATCCCCAGCCAAAAGTCCCGATCCCAACGATCGAATTACTCACCGGACGTCCTCCCACCCTGCCGAGCGAACGCTCGGCGTCACCATTGTCCGAATCCTCCGGTCGCGCGTCGAATTCGATTGCTCTGTCCGGGTTGACTCAGGATGAGTCGGTCCGTTGTCACAGGTAGTGTCTGCCCTTCCGCCGTCCGTGGTCAAGCACCCGAAATCGACTAGTCCGCTCGGGCGCACCGGGTCAGCGGAACTACCGCGCGTGGACGGATCGGCCTTGCAGCAATGTGACGCCTTCGGGCGGAAGGCCGGCCGCCGCCGCCAGGAATCCGGCGAAGGCCTGCAGGTGCAATTCGGTCTTCTCGTCGGCCGTCCAGGAGGCGCGCATTTCGAGATCGTCGGCCCGTTGCGGACCGGCGATATCGCCGAATCGGGTGGACGAGGTGGCCGTGACGGTGCCGCCGAGCGCGCTGTAGCCGGCCCCGGAGCCGTCGAACGATTCGGTCAGCCAACTCCAGGCGACCTCAGGGAGTAACGGGTCCTGGGCGATCTCGGTGTCCAGCTCGCAGGTGGCGAAGACCACGATGCGTAGTGAACCGCCCCAGGCATCCACCCCGGCCGGATCGAACAGCAGGATCATCCGGCCGGACGCGGTTTCCTCGTCGCTGCCCGCCGGGTACAGCGTGGCGGACAGGGCGTGGCTCCACGGCGCGAGCCGGGCGGGCGCCGGCAGCGGGCCGATCTCCACCTCTGTCCGGAGCCGGGCGACATCGAGCCGGGCGACGGCCCGCCGGAATTCGGCGGGACCGACGGCGGTCGTCGACGCGGTCATGCTCGCGACACTACGACCGGGCACCGACAGTGCGCCGGTCACCACGCCGCACCGGTACCCGCGTCGGCTGCGCGGGCGGAGCACTGCCCGATGGGCTCGCCGTCCGCGATCACGGCGGGCACAGGCTGCCGACGGCCGGCAGCTCGCCCTGCAGCAGGTAGCCGTCGACGGCCGTGGTGACGCAGGAGCTGTCCGGGTAGCTGCCGTGCTGACCGGACTGCCAGCTGATCAGCCGTCGCCGAGCCGAGTTGGCCGGCCAGCGATTGCACCGACGCATAGGGCGCGACCGGGTCGTCGACCGCGCCGAGCACCAGGATCGGTGCCGCGCCGGTCGCCTTGACCGCGCCGAGCGCGTTCTCCGGGGCCGGCCACGAACTGCACACCCCGACCAGGCCGAGCGTGTACGGGCCGAGCAGCGGCGCCTGCGGCCGGACCTTCTCGACGGCCGCCGACAGTCTGGTCCGGGGAGATCCGCAGCGCGGCTGTCGTTGCAGCGCGTAGATGATGGCGGCGTCGAGCCAGTCCGACTCGGCTGTCCAGACCGAGCGAGTCATCGAGCAGTGTCCTCGATCGGCTGCCCGTTGCCCGCGGCCGCGGCCGCCAGCGCGGTCGCCAGCTGCGGCCAGCCGGCGGGGTCGCCGAGCCGCAGCAGCAGGGTCAGCAGCACGCTGCCGCCGTTGGTGATCCCCGATCCGGGACCGGCGCCGGGGCCGCGTCCAGGGTGCTGACCGCCTTGTCGATCTGCGGCCCGTGGGTCGGCGCCCAGCGGGCAACCGCCGGGGAAGTCGGGCAGCTCGGCGGCGAACGTGTCGAGCGCCTGCTCGGCGGCCACCGCGATCGCCGCCGCCCGGACATCCGGCGCGTCGAGCGGGTCGGCCGGGGCGTCCAGCACCGCGGCGCCGACCCGGCCCGGGTACCGATCGGCGTAGACGGCGCCGAGGGTCGCGCCGAAACCCTGTCCGATCAGCGGTCAGCGTCTGCGTGCCGAGAGCGGACCGCAGCGCGTCGAGATCGTCGGCGGCGTCGGTGCGAGTTCACCAGGGACAGCTCGGGGCCGGCGACGTCGCCGCATTCGAAGGTCAGCGAGCGGGACAGCTCGGCCAGCGCCGTCGCCGACGCCGGGTTCGGTCGGGTCGACGCCGAGGCTGGTCAGCGTCCTGGTGTCGTAGCCGGACAGGCAATCGATGGGTTCGGACTGCGCCGCTGCCCATCAGGTCGACGGTGATGACGGCGAAATGGTCGCGGACGGCCGGCGACAGTCCGGCCGCCACCGACGCCACCTGGCTGCGGCCGTTCTCGCCCGGCTCGCCGTGCAGGACGACCACCGCCGGGGCGTCGTCGGGAACTCCGGGTGCCCGGGCCCTGGCCACCTCGATGGCTGGGTCGCCGAAGCCGCCGCGGATGCCGGTCGACCAGCACCGCGCCGCAATCGACCTCGAAGGACAGCCCGGACGCGGCGGTCGACGGAGTCGACATCGCCGCACGACGACCACCGGATCGGGTCGGCCTGCTGCCCCGGCCCGCCCGGCCCCACCGGCGGTCGGCGAGCTCGTCGGTGCTGGTGCCGGTGGCGCCTGCCGCCGAAGGTGGCCAGCGGCGGGCCGCTGCGACGGTCCGAGGCTGCAACCGGAAGCACAGCAGTCCCCGGTCAGTCGCGGCAGAGTCGGCGACGGCCGCCGGCCGACGGTCGGCGAAGCCGGCTTCGGCTCATCGCCGGCCGTCCGTCGGTATCTGGTGAAGAGATGATCGCCGTCGATCCGGGCGCCGGCCAGTTCCCAGCGGAGCGGGTCGGCAGCTCGACCGGCAGCAGCGGGCTGCGCGCCGATCCCGAGCATCAGCGGCGCGATGGTCAGGCAGCACTCGTCGACCAGACCGGCGGCGGCCAGCTGGCCGAGCAGCTGGGGCCGCCCTCGCAGTGGATGCGCCGGTACCCGTCACCCCCAGTGCGTGACTGCCGCCGAAAAATTCACCCGATCGATACCGCAGATATCACCTGACACCCCGTGGAACTTGTAACGGCGGCGTTCGGTGGTGATGACGATCGGCGGTGTCACCGTGTCGGTGAACATCGGCAGAGTCGGGTCGAGTCCGCGGCCGGTGACCACGGCGATCGGCGGCGGCGTTGCCGGCAGCCCCCAGCGCACGCGCCGGGCCGGGCGGACGGCGTCCAATCGGATCCCGCCGTACTGCTCGGCCCGGACCGTGCCGGACCCGACCAGGATCACGTCGGCGAGGTCGCGGAGCACCGCGAACAAGTGCTCGTCGGCGGCGTTGCCCAGGCCCGCGGACCGGCCGTCGACGGTGCGCCGCCGTCCAGCGACGCGATCATGTTGGCCCGCAACGCCTGGTGTCCACGGTCGGTGCCGGCCAGGCGTACAGCTCGGCCAGCGCGTCATCGGCGTCCGGGTCCGGTCGGCAGCGGCCGGCACCCCGGCGATCGTCCCGGGCGCAGATCCGCGCGGTGGCGGGTTGCGCGCGGTCCAGACCGGCGGAAGCCGTCGGCGGCGGAGTCGGTCGGTCGTTCGGAGGTCGGGTGTCCGGAAGCACACCCCATCCGTACCACGAGGTCCGGACGTGGGCGTGAGTCATTCGCCGGAGTTTGGTTCCAGAGTCCGGTCAGACCCGCCAGCTGGGCCTGACGCGCCGGACGCGCCATCGCGGCGGCTACTGTCAATCCTCGTGTCCGTGATCAAGTTGGTCGACCGCGATCCCGTCATCGGCCCCGACGAGCTGATCACGGGTCTGGTGCCGCCGCCCCGGTTTGCCGATGCCCGGTTCGGTACCTACCGGCCGGCGCCCGACCAGCCGAGCCAGCGGGCGGCCGTGGTCGCGCTGTCCACCTTCGCCGAGCGGATCACCACCCCGCCGCGCAAGGGCCTGTTCCGCAAGTCCGCGCCGGTCGCCGGCGGCTACTACCTGGACGGCGGCTTCGGCGTCGGCAAGACGCATCTGCTCACCTCGCTCTGGCACGCGGTCCCGGGCCCAAGGCCTACGGCACCTTCGTCGAATACACCCACCTGGTCGGTGCGCTCGGCTTCGCCGAGACCGTCCGCCGGCTGTCCGGGCACCGGCTGCTGGCGGTCGACGAGTTCGAACTCGACGATCCCGGGCGACACCATGCTGATGACCCGGCTGCTCGGTCAGCTGTCCGACGGCGGCGTCCACCTGGCCGCGACGTCGAACACCCTGCCGGACAAGCTCGGCGAGGGCCGGTTCGCCGCCGAGGACTTCCGCCGGGAGATCCACGCGCTGTCGGCCCGGTTCGACACGCTGCGGGTCGACGGGCCGGACTACCGGCACGCCGGGCTCGCGCAGGCGCCGCCGCCGATGTCCGACGCCGAACTCGAGCGCGGCCGCGGCGATTCGCCGGGCGTCGTCGAGCCTGGATTCCTTCGAGGCGCTGACCACCAAGATCTCCCAGCTGCACCCGTCGAAGTACGGCCGGCTGGTGGACGGCGTCGGCACCGTCCATCTGCGCGAGGTGCAGCCGCTGGCCAATCAGGCGGCGGCGCTGCGCTGGGTGGTGCTGATCGACCGGATCTACGACCGGTCGATCCCGGTGCGGGCCTCCGGCGTGCCGCTGGACGAGATCTTCACCCCGGAGATGCTGCGCGGCGGGTACCGCAAGAAGTACCTGCGCGCGACCTCCCGGATCCTCGCGCTGGCCCGCGACGCCGGCTGACCCCTGCCCCGGCCCGTCCGAGTCCCGCCTTCGATCTGGTCAGTGGTCGGCCAGGACGGCGGCGAGAGTGTCGACGGCGTGGTCGATCTCGTCCCGGGTGATGACGATCGGCGGGGCGAACCGCAGCGTCGTCTCGTGGGTTTCCTTGACCAGGATCCCGCGGCGGGCCAGTTCCTCGCTGATCGGCCGGCCGAGCCCGATGTGCGGGGCGAGTTCGGCGCCGGCCCACAGCCCGCGGCCGCGTACCTCGGCCAGCCCGTTGCCCGACCAGTTCGCCGAGCCTTGCATGCAGGTAGGCGCCGAGATCGGTTGACCGGGCCTGCATCTCGCCGGTATTCAGCAAGGCGATGACGGCCCGGCCGATCGCGCAGGCCAGCGGATTGCCGCCGAACGTCGAGCCGTGCTGGCCGGGCTGCAGCACGCCGAGCACGTCGCGCCGGCCGACCACCGCGGACACCGGCATGATCCCGCCGCCGAGCGCCTTGCCCAGGGTGTAGAGGTCGGCCCGCACCCCCTCGTGGTCCAGGGCCAGGGTGCGGCCGGTGCGGCCGAGCCCGGACTGGATCTCGTCGGCGATGAACAGCACGTTGTGCTCGTCGCACAGCCGGCGCACCCCGGCCAGGTAGCCGGCGGGCGGCACCAGCACGCCGGCCTCGCCCTGGATCGGTTCCAGCAGGATGGCCGCGGTGTCCGGGGTGATCGCCGCCTCCATCGCCTGCAGGTCGCCGTACTTCACCGTCACGAAACCCGGTGTGTAGGGCCCGTAGTCGTCATGGGCGACCGAATCGTCGGAGAACGACACGATGGTCAGCGTGCGGCCGTGGAAATTGCCGCCGGCGGTGATGATCTGCGCCCGGTTCTCCGGCACGCCCTTGACCCGGTACGACCACTTGCGGGCGACCTTGATCGCCGACTCGACGGCCTCGGCGCCGGAGTTCATCGGCAGCACCATCTCGGTGCCGGTCAGCTCGGCCAGTTCTGCGCAGAACGGTCCGAGCTGATCGTGGTGGAACGCCCGCGACGTCAGCGTGACCTGGCCCATCTGCTCGATGGCCGCCGCGATCAGGGCCGGGTGCTGGTGGCCGAAGTTCAGCGCCGAGTAGCCGGCGAGCATGTCCAGGTAGCGCTTGCCGGTGACATCGGTGACCCAGGCACCGTCGGCAGAGGTGATCACCACCGGCAGCGGGTGGTAGTTGTGCGCACACCACCGATCGTCGAGATCGAGGTAGGTCTGCGGATCTGCCGATGCCGGCTGGGTGTTCGTCACGGTGCGCCTTTCGCGGTGGCCGACAGGATTTACCGCGCCTGGGGTCGATGCCAGGACGACCTCCCGTCCGGAGAGGGTCAGCCTACGGCGAACCGGCGATCCGCGGGCACGGTCGGACGCCGGATCGCCCGAGCCCGGTTGCCCACCGCACGCGACCGGCGATCCCGTGTCAGGGTGAGACATGGCCAAGAAGAAGTCCTCGAAGTCCGGAACAATCGCGGCCCGACGACCTTTCGCCCAAGCTCGCCTTCGCCGTCCCGGCCGGCACCGTTGACATCGGGGCGATTTCGACGTCGGCGACGCCGATCGGGCCGCAGTCGAAATCGGACGCAGCGGACGCCATGGTCGAGATCGGCGCCAAACTGGCCGATCTGCAGGAGCGGCTGTTCGCACAGAGCACCGCCGGGGATCGGCGTCGGGTGCTGCTGATCCTGCAGGGCATGGACACCTCCGGAAAGGACGGCGTGGTCAACCACGTCCTCGGGATGGTGAATCCCGGCGGTATCCATCTCGCGTCGTTCAAGAAGCCGACCAAGGAAGAACTCGAGCACGACTTCCTCTGGCGGATCGAGAAACAAGTCCCTGAACCGGGCTACATCGGCGTCTTCAACCGCTCCCAGTACGAGGATGTGCTTGTCGTCACGGGTGCACAACCTGGTGCCGAGCCGGAAGTCTGGAGCAAGCGGTACGCCCAGATCAACGCGTTCGAACGCAGGCTGACCGAGGCCCACGTCACCGATCGTGAAGTGCTTCCTGCACATCTCCCGGGACACCCAGAAGGAACGGCTGCTGGCCCGACTGGACGACCCGACGAAGTACTGGAAATACAACCCCGGCGACGTCGACGAACGGGCGTTCTGGGATTTCTACCAGGAGGCCTACTCGGCGGCACTGCAGCGGTGCAACACCATCCCGGCGCCGTGGCACGTCATCCCGTCGGATCGGAAGTGGTACCGGAACTGGGCCGTCGCTGCGCTGCTGCTGCAGACCCTGGAGGCCATCGATCCCGGCGTACCCGCCGCCGGCCTTCGATGTCGCAGGTCGAGAAGCGCCGGGTCGCCGAGAGCTGACCGCTCACCAGAGGCGACTGACCCCCGCGCAGCGACCAGTGAAGGGGGAGTGCCTGCCCGGCCCGGTCCGGCGCCGGTGACAATGTCCGGGTGCACCTGATCAACCCACGCGAGGCCTGGACGCTGCTCGTGCCGCTGAAGTCCAGCGTCCGTGGCAAGAGCCGGATCGACGTCGACCCGGTGCTGCGGCGGCGGCTCGCGTTGGCGATGGCCGCCGACACGATCTCCGCGGCGTCGGTCGCACCCGGGGTGGGGGTCGTTGCTGGTGGTAGCCGAAGACGGCACCGATGCCGAGCAACTGGCCGTGATCCCCGGCGTCCGGATCCAGCTGACCACCACCACCGGCCTGAATCGAGGCCATCAACGACGGCCTGTCCGGCCTCGACCGCGCGCGGCCCGGTTGCTGTCCTGCCGGGCGACCTTCCGTCGCTGACCGCCGGGCGAACTGGGCGACGCCCTGGCCGTGGCCCGCCGGCACCCGCTCGGGGTGGTCGCGGATCGGCAGGGCACCGGCACCACCCTGCTGACCGCGTCGTCTCCGGCGCTGCTGCGGCCGCACTACGGCCGCGATTCGCTGCGTCGGCACGTCGCCCGTCGGGGCAGTGCTGCTGGACCTGCCGGTCGAATCCGGTCTGCGGCGGGACGTCGATCGGGTCGACGACCTGCGCGGGATCACCGGCGAGCGCGACCCTTGCCGTCCTGCGAGTCCGCCGGCTGCGGGTGCCGCGCTGTGTCAGGCGCGGCCCGCCGGCTGACCAACCGCTGACTACTGGCGTGGCATGGCCGGTGCGTCCGGTACCGGGTCGGCGGTACCGTCATGGGGTGGACCGACGCTTCCTGCGGCCCGGCTGGATAGCCGGGCATGTGCTGGTCTTCCTGGCGTTCCTGACCTGCCTGCGGCTCGGCTGGTGGCAGTGGGAGCGGACCCAGGAGACCACCGGCACCGCGCAGAACTTCGGCTACGCGCTGCTCTGGCCGGCGTTCGGGGTCGCGTTCATCTACATGTGGGTGCGGTTCCTGCGCCTGGAAGTCATCAAGGACGCCGAGGACGACGAAGAGACCGACCGTGCCATCGCCGCCCTGCTGCAGGACGAGGGTGCCGCTCCGGCATCGGACATCGGCCCTGCTGAACCGCCGAAGGACGATGCAGAGCAAACCTCCGCCGAGGAACGAACTGCGGACCCCGCCGCGACCGCTGCGAGTACAGACGAAGTGCCCACCGTCGACCGAAGCCAGACGCCGGCAACGCCCGAGCCAGTCCGTGACGATCTCGGTCGCCACGGTCGGCGAGGACGACGATGACGACCCAGAACTGACCGCATACAACCAGGCGCTGGCAGCCCTGGCCGAGGAGGACCGCCGCCGTGCCCGTTGATCCAACCGGAGAGCTCACCGATTCACCGAAGACCGTGTCAGGCAAGGGATCCGCAGCACGCTCCACGGCGCTGCCGGCCGCCCCGGTGGTGCCGCCGAAGATCCTGTCGGCCTTCAAGCGGTACCGGATTGCCGCCTTCGTCGTCGGCTGGGGCCTGCTGATCCTGTGCGCGGCAATGGTGGCAAAATACGCGTTCGACCTGGGGGCCGCGGTCGCGATCTGGGGACCGATCCATGGTGCACTCTTCGTCGTCTACGTCATCATCGCGTTCGACCTGGCCTACAAGGACCGCTGGTCGCCGCTGGGCACGGTCTGGGTGCTGATCGCCGGGACGATCCCGTTCGTGTCGTTCGTCGCGGAGCGTCAGGTGCAGCGGAAGGTGCTGAGCCGGCAGAAGATGTAGGCCCGACGAGCGCTATCGGGTGGTCAGCCGATCCTGGACCAGGTCCCGCAGCGATTGCTCTGGAACGTGAAATCACTGGACCGGATGGTGGCGACGGTGCTGAACGCGTTGTCGATCACGCTGCCGTCCCGGTCCTTGCGCTCCCAGAAGCAGATGTCGGTCACACTCGAGGCCCGGTAGGTGCCCGGCATGATGTCCCTGCCCACCAGGTGCTGGCCGTCCCGGAAGGCCGCAGCGGGACCGGGATCCGGTGCCATCACCGTCACCGCCTGTTCGGTGACGGTCTCCTTGATGACAATGGTGACCGCGGGTGGTGTGACGGTCGTGGTGACCGTGGTGACGGACGCTGACGCCCGGCCGGAGCAGGCGGCGGTGAGTGCCACCGCGCAGCACGCCAATCCGACCGAGAACAGGCGCGGGACCGTGCGTCTCACCGTTCCCCCTGGCGCGTCGTCCGGAAAGCCCCGTCCCTGAAAGCCCCCCGGCAAAGTTGGCACGCCCGACCGATGAACCAATCGGGCGTCCTCAGAGTGTGCGATAGCCGTCGTCCTGACGCTAGTCACCCAATCGGGTGTTCACGAAAGTGCAGCTGACCACCTCCCTGCCAAGCGTCCGGCTGAAATAGGCTCACATTGGTGACGTATCGACGATTGGGGCAGCAGGTGTCGGACACGACCATCCTGACCGGCTCCGGCTCGGCGGCCGAGGTACCGCCAGGTGCGGACCGACGCTCCGGTTGGGTGTTGTTCGCGCTGATTCTGGTGGCTGCGGTCGCCAATCTGAACCTCGCGGTCGCCAATGTCGCGCTGCCCGACATTGGCAAGACGTTCGACGCCAGCCAGACCCAGCTCAATCTGGTTGCGGTGGGGTTCTCCCTCGGGCTCGCCGCATCGGTGCTGTACCTGGGGGCGGTCGGCGACCGGTACGGGCGCAAATTGCTGCTCGTTCTCGGGATGGTCGTGACGGTGCCGGCCTGCCTGCTGGCCGGCTTCGCGCCGTCGGTCGAGGTGCTGTTCGGGGCGCGGGTGCTCGGCGGGCTGGCGGCGGGCATGGCCTACCCGACAACCCTCGCGCTGATCACCGCGTTGTGGAAAGGACCGGCCAGGACGAAGGCGATCGCGCTCTGGTCCGCGGTGGGCGGCGCCGTCGCCGCGCTCGGGTCGTTGCTCTCCGGCTGGCTGATGGAGCATTTCGCCTGGAACTCGGTGTTCCTGGTGACGCTCCCACTGGCGGTGCTGGCGCTGATCCTGGCGATCATCCTGGTGCCTGGCCACATCAACGAAACCACCGACCCAGTGGACAATCTCGGCGGCATTCTGTCGGTCGTGCTGGTGGCCGCACTGGTGTTGGCGATCAATTTCGCGGCGGTGCCCGGATACGGCGATCTGGCCATCGGCCTGGGCGTCCTCGCGCTGATCGCCGGTCTCGGCTTCGTCCTGCGGCAACAACGGGCCGCCTCCCCGTTGTTCGACCTGCACATCGCCGGCCGACGGATCTTCTGGGTCGCAGCCTGTGCCGGGATCATCGTATTCGGAACGCTGATGGCCGCGATGTTCGTCGGGCAGCAGTTCCTGCAGAACGTCCTGGGCTACTCGACTCTCGCTTCCGGTGCCTCGATGCTGCCCGCGGCGGCGGCCATGGTGATCGTTGCGCCGCTGTCCGCGCGAATGATCGAGACCCGCGGCGCCAGGTTCACCCTGCTGGTCGGCTACGCGTTCTGCCTGCTCGGATTGTTGGCCGCGTTGCTGCTGTGGAAGCAGGACATCCCGTTCTGGCCGGTGTGTCTGGCGTTCACGTTGGTGGGTATCGGTGTCGGCTTTGCCGGCACCCCGGCGTCACACTCGCTGACCGGCTCGGTGCCGGTGTCCCGCGCCGGCATGGCATCGGGGACTGCCGACCTGCAACGGGATCTGGGCGGCGCGATCATGCAGTCGTTGCTCGGTGCTGTGCTGACGGCCGGCTACGTGTCCGCTTTCGCCTCGGCCATCGCGGCGTCGCCCGACGCGACACAGATCAGCGCGACGGTGCGGACCGAGTTGCAGAAGTCGTTCGCCAGCGCGGCGGACGTGGCCAGTCGTTATCCGCAGTACTCGGAGCAGATCATCGCGGCCGCCAAGGCGTCGTTCCTGGACGGCGACACACTGGCGTACGCCTGCGGGATCGTCATCGTGCTGGTCGGGGCGACGTTGGTGTTCTGCTGCTTCCCGAAGCGGGACCGGGAGCTGGAGCTGCTCGCGGCCTATGCCGCCGAGGACGCCCGAATCGGTCAGCCGGCGACATAGTCGGCCAGGTGCTGACCGGTCAGCGTCGAGCGGTCGGCGACGAGATCCGCGGGCGGGCCCTGGAAGACGATCCGGCCGCCGTCGTGGCCGGCACCCGGGCCGAGATCGATGATCCAGTCCGCATGCGCCATCACCGCCTGATGGTGCTCGATGACGATGACGGACTTGCCGGAGTCGACAAGCCGGTCCAACAGGCCGAGCAGGTTCTCGACGTCCGCCAGGTGCAGGCCGGTGGTCGGCTCGTCGAGGATGTAGACGCCGCCCCGCTCGCCCAGGTGGGTCGCCAGCTTGAGCCGCTGCCGCTCGCCGCCGGACAGCGTGGGCAGCGGCTGACCGATCTTGAGGTAGCCGAGCCCGACATCGACCAGGTGGGCCAGGATCTTATGCGCAACAGGTGTTTTCGCGTCGCCGGCGCCGAAGAATACCTCGGCCTCGGTGACCGACATCCCGAGCACCTCGCTGATGTCCTTGCCGCCGAATTTGTATTCCAGTACCTCCGCCATGAATCGCTTCCCGTCGCACACCTCGCAGACGGTGGCCACCCCGGCCATCATCGCCAGGTCGGTATAGATGACGCCGGCGCCGTTGCAGTTCGGGCAGGCGCCCTCGGAGTTGGCGCTGAACAGTGCCGGCTTGACGCCGTTCGCCTTCGCGAAGGCCTTGCGGATCGGTTCGAGCAGACCGGTGTACGTCGCCGGGTTACTGCGCCGGGAGCCCTTGATGGCGCCCTGATCGACCGTCACCACCCCGTCCCGGCCCGAGACCGAGCCCTGGATCAGCGAGCTCTTGCCCGACCCGGCCACGCCGGTCAGGACCACCAGCACGCCGAGCGGAATGTCGACGTCAACGCCCCGCAGGTTGTGGGTGCTGGCGCCGCGCACCTCGAGGGCTCCGTTCGGGGTACGCACCGAAGACTTGAGGGTGGCGCGGTCGTCCAGGTGCCGCCCAGTCAGCGTGTCGCTGGCCCGGAGCTCGTCGACGGTGCCCTCGAAGACCACCTCGCCACCGGCACTTCCGGCGCCTGGGCCGAGGTCGACGACGTGATCGCCGATCGCGATTGCCTCCGGCTTGTGCTCGACGACCAGCACCGTGTTGCCCTTGTCCCGCAGTTGCAGCAGCAGCTTGTTCATCCGCTGGATGTCGTGCGGGTGCAGCCCGATGGTTGGTTCGTCGAAGACGTAGGTGACGTCGGTGAGGGAGGAACCCAGGTGACGGATCATCTTGATCCGCTGTGACTCGCCGCCGGACAGCGTGCCCGACGGCCGGTCCAGCGAGAGGTACCCCAGGCCGATCTCGACGAACGAGTCCAGGGTGTGCCGCAGCGACACGAGCAGCGGCGCGACGGACGGTTCGTCGAGCCCGCGCAGCCACTCGGCGAGGTCGCTGATCTGCATCGCGCAGACGTCGGCGATGTTCAGGCCGTTGATCTTCGACGACCTGGCGCCCTCGTTGAGTCGGGTCCCGTGACAGTCCGGGCACGTCGTGAAGGTCACTGCGCGCTCCACAAAGGCGCGGATGTGCGGCTGGAGAGCGTCGACGTCCTTGGACAGCATCGACTTCTGGATCCTCGGGATCACCCCCTCGTAGGTCAGGTTGATGCCCTCGACCTTGATCTTGGTCGGCTCTTTGTAGAGCAGGTCGTTCAGCTCGCGCTTCGTGTACTTGCTGATGGGCTTGTCCATGTCGAAGCCGAAGCCACTGAAGATGCGGCCGTACCAGCCGTCCATGCTGTAACCGGGGATCGTCAGCGCGCCTTCGCCGAGGGACTTGCTGTCGTCGTACAGGGCGGTCCGGTCGATGTCGGTGACGGAGCCCCGACCCTCGCAGCGGGGGCACATCCCGCCGGTGATGCTGAAGCTGCGCCGCTCCTTCGTGGTGCTGCCGCCGCGCTCGATGGTGACAGCGCCGGCGCCGCTGATCGAGGCGACATTGAACGAAAAGGCTTGCGACGAACCGATGTGCGGCTTACCGAGCCGGCTGAACAGGATGCGCAGCATCGCGTTGGCGTCGGTGGCGGTGCCGACGGTGGACCGCGGATTGGCCCCCATCCGCTCCTGGTCGATGATGATCGCGGTGGTCAGCCCGTCGAGAACGTCGACGTCCGGCCGTGCCAGCGTGGGCATGAAGCCCTGCACAAAGGTGCTGTACGTCTCGTTGATCATCCGCTGCGATTCGGCGGCGATGGTGCCGAACACCAATGAGCTCTTGCCGGAACCGGAGACGCCGGTGAACACCGTCAGCCGGCGCTTCGGAATCTCGACACTGACGTCCTTGAGGTTGTTCACCCGTGCCCCGGTCACCCGGATCAGGTCGTGGCTGTCGGCGAGGTGCAGCGCAGGCGACTGCGGGTCCGTCCTGGTGGCCGGGCTCATCGGGTCTCTCTTCCTCTTGGTGGCTGCGGTTGGCGTGTCGTGCCGCCCTGGTCGACCTCACCAGCGTCGCACAGCGCACTGACACTCACCGGTCCTGGAGCAACCCCAGCACGTTGCCGTCCTGGTCGGTCACGGTCGCCACCAGGCGGCCACCGCCGACGTCGTGTGCCGGCTCCTTCACGACGGCACCAGCAGCTGTGACCTCGGCGAGCTTCGCCTCGATGTCCGGGACGTGCCAGTAGTCGACCGGCGACGTCATGCCCTGCGGACCGCCGCCCGGCACCAGCCCGATGTGCTGGCCGGCGGCCTCGAAGCCGACGTAATAGGACTCGTCGGTCTGCGGCGGGACGCCGAGCAACGCGGTGTAGACCGCCTTGGCCGACGCCAGGTCGGAGACGGGGTGCAGCACGGTCTTGATTCCTTGTGTTGCGGTGCCGGTCATGGTCGCTCCTCGGGTTGTTGGTGGATGGGATCCATGACGGTCACGCTAGTTCTGTCGCGTGGGGCTCGGCTTCTCGATTCCTGACCGGTCCGCGCCGATGTTCTGACCGATCTGCGCACATGTTCTGACCGGTCGGTGCACATGCTGGCGTTGCCCGATGGCGGCCACCTGCGGTCGGCGGGAAGCGGTGCGCGGGGTGCGAAGCGGATGGTTGGGGCCACGTGATCCATCCGGCAGATTCGGTTCAGCGACCGTCCGGCAGAGGACACAAAAGCACGCCCGGACTCGTCGGGGGTGAGTCCAGGCGTGCCTTGACAGTGTGCACGGAATTTCGGGCCCGCGCCTCGTCCGAATGGGGTTAGTTTCGATAACAACTACGTTGCGCGGTGCCGTTGTTTTCAGGTCCGGCGGCAACGGCATGACTCCTGACGCCCGGTCAGGCAGGGTTGCCCCGCCTTCGCCGTCGTGCCAGGACCTGTTTTCGTGGCCAACCTCGTGGGCGAGGAGTGGCGTCGGTGCATGGCCGAACTGTGCATCCTTCTCGCGGAACAACTCGAGATCCCAGGCCTCGGTGCCGGGGCCGGTGGCCGTGCCCCCGCTGACCATGGCTGAGCGCTGTTCGCTCGGCGCTGGTGGCGAGCAGGATTTGAAGTGGGCTGAGCGAGGAGCACCCTGTTCGGCCGTGTCCGGCCACATGCGCTGACCTGCAGTAATGCTTGGTGGGCGATACAGGGATTGAACCTGTGACCTCTTCCGTGTCAGGGAAGCGCTCTCCCGCTGAGCTAATCGCCCTTCACCGTTCCGTCCGGGACGAGCCGAAACAGCCTTCCTGCGAGGTGGGAACGGGATTCGAACCCGTGTACACGGCTTTGCAGGCCGTTGCCTCGCCTCTCGGCCATCCCACCGCGGAGGCAACCCAGGTGACGGCCTGGACCTCTTCCGAGCGGACGACGGGATTCGAACCCGCGACCCTCACCTTGGCAAGGTGATGCGCTACCAACTGCGCTACGTCCGCATGCCTCACGTTCCCGAAGGGCTGCGCGGCTCGGCAACTGTATCCGAACCGGCACGTGCAATCCAAACCGGCAGTGCGTCAAGCACTTTCACCGTGTTTCCGCCTGCGCCATGGCCATGATGGCCGCCCAACCCCTCGATGGGCCCGGTCAGCCCCGCTGACGACTGGAGGAGACTGCCGGCTGGCGCAGGCGGCGAACGGCCCGTGCCCCGGTCAGACACAACCGGAGCGTGAAGAAGGTCGTCAGGCTTCGAAGGCGTCGTGCACCGGCATCGCGCTCAGGTCGATGTCCAGGTCGTAGTGGTCCATCTCGGTGTCCAGCGGCACGACCTCGAGCGTGCGGTCGGTGAAGTCGCTGATGTCGGGCGTGTGGGCCAGCAACCTGGCGGCCGCGTCCCCGGAACGAAGTTCGATGATGACGCCGTCGTGGGTCGGGTAGACCTGCACGTCGCCGATGCCGGCAGGCATCCAGACCCCGGTCATCAGCAGTTCGCGGCCGAAGATCCAGCAGATCGCCGGGCTCTGGTCGACGGACAGCAACATCTGGATCGCGAACGGATCGTCGCTGTAGTAACGCAGTTCGGCGTTGACCGCCGGAAGGGAACCGTCCGAGATCAGGATCATCTCGGTCGTTGCGGTGGTCACCTGGTGGTGGTCCGCTGTGTGCTGTGCCATGTCGTCTCCGCCGTCCGGCGGCCTGTGCGCGGCGGGTTGAATCTCCGCGCTTGTGGTCTCAGGCCGTTCCTCTCGCAATGGGGACGGCTGACCCATGGGGTTATCACGCAGACTTCCGCAGTTCACCCGTTCGGCCTAATATGTCACGGAATAGTCACGGTGATTCCATCGTTGCCGATCGGGTATCGTGACCTCTGCTCGGATCGAAATCGGGCTCGAGGGTGATTAGCTCAGTGGGAGAGCGCTTCGTTCACACCGAAGAGGTCCGGGGTTCGAAACCCCGATCGCCCACCCTGTTTGCGCAGGTCAGAGGCCCTGTCCATGATCTTGGACGGGGCCTCGCCTGTCCAGCACCCACAGAAATCCCGCACTTTGTTGACGGACGGCCTCGTCAAGGTGCGCTGCGACGGCATCGAGATCGTCCGGGAACAGGTCGCTCTAGGTGTCCAACGTCAGGTACTGCCGAGGCGTGACCGAGCATTGTCTGCACCGCTTTGACGTTCGCCCCCGAGCTCACAGCGAGCGATGCCGCCGTGTGCCGCAGGTCGTGAGGCGTGATTGTGGGGAATGTCGGGTCGGCCTTCTGCGCCCGGCTGACCGCCGGCGCAAAGACGCGCGGACGGAACGGCTGACGGCCGATACGGCGCCCTTGGCGCCGGTGAAGACCAGGTCAGTCCGGCCCTTGCCTTCCATCAGCTCAGCAAGCGGCTGAGCCAGGAATGCTGGAAAGGGAACCGAACGCCGTTCGTGATCCTTCGGCGCTTCCCAGACAAGCTTCCCCCGCACCCCCTGCGACAGCTTCCGTGATCTGCGCACGGCGTCGCAACATGCAAAGTTCTCCAGCCGGAGCGCCGCCATCTCGCCCCAGCGAAGGCCGGTGTAGGCCAGGAAACCGACCACCGCCGCGTACTCGGCGCGCACTGTCATGCCTCCACGGCAACGGCCTCGACCTGAGGGATGGTCAGATATCCGCGCTTGGCCAGCTTGCCCTCGCCGGCTTGACCCCGGCCGCCCGGGTTCACCACCATGGCGCGATCATCCAATGCGGCTCCTAGCGCGTCGCCGCATCCGCGCCCACGCCAGCAACCTGCTCGTCAACACCCAAATAAGCGCTGCTCCGCGGTGAACTCCGCCCAGGACTTCCAGACCAGCCGATGCTTCCCCTCATCGAACCAGCCGACGCGCTAAAGCTCGTCGACACCGCACAACAAGCTCGTCGACACCGCACAACAAGTCCGCGACGACGTCGACGTCGTGGACCTGCGCCTCTGGGCTGGCGGGCACGGAATCGCGCCCCCCGACGACCTGCTGATGCTCCTCGACCTGGACCGCCCCGCGGCTACGGCACCGGAACCCGGCACAGAGTGGCACATGACATCGGGTCAACGAACGCACCGTCCGCCGTCGTCGGGACAAGGCGCTGACCGCACTCCGTGATGCCAGTGATGCCTATCTGGCGACCGTGGCGTAGATGGGCGGACCCGATTCGGCAAAGCAAGTCCGTTGCGCCCTGATGAATCCACGTCTCGCTCGCCGATAGGTCAACGGGGCGAACTTGCCGCGCCCAAGGACGCGGCACCAACAACCAGCGGATTAACGCCTGCTCGGCGCCGCCGAATCTGAGTCTGTGAGAAACCGTAATCGGCAGGTGCGGTTGGTTCCGGGAACGCAGTTTGGGGCGAGTGCGTCGGTCCGGTAGCTGAACGGGGTTTGGCGAACTGGTCGACGAGGGTGGTCGAGGCCGGCCGTTCCCGCGGTCACGGGGGTGGAACAAGTCATCGGGGAGAATTTCGGGATCCGCGGGATGGGTTGGGGTTGCTGACTCCGTGCGGCGGAACGGCGCAGGCCCAGGGTATCGGCGATCCTGACCCGGCCAAGGTGGTCGTCGGCAGGTCGGGACCCGAGCCCGCTGCCCGGACGCCGCCGTGCGGCACGTCGCGGGCTTCGCTCGGAGGCGCAATCCGGCGGTGAACGATTGCGACCTGGACGCCGTGACCGCCGGGTAAGTCACCTTTTGATTTCAATATTTGGCACCACAGGGCGTGTTGCCGCCGGTCTTGTCAATGAGTCATTCCGGCCCGCAGGGCTCAGCCTGCCAGCAACGACCAGGCCGCCTACGAAGTCTCACAGTTCGTCAATCGGCCTCGGCGGCAAGGATGATCGGGTAGACGCGGGCGGTGTCGAGCTGCTGAACGCCTGCAGCACCGTCCGCCGGTGCACTGAGTGTCGATCCGCCAAACTTACGGATAGACAAGCCCTCTCGGTCCCGCCGGATCGTCTCGAACAACTCCACCCGTGATCGCACCCTGTCTGACCTCTACGCCGCAGCAGCACCGGACGTGAAGATCGCACCCTGGGGTGGGGCCAAAATTCGTGCCGACACACCGCCCGCCAGGCTGCGAAGATATCCATCCGGCGGAGCCAAAATTCATGCCGATCCAGGCTCAACCGCGGCCAAATCAGACGACCATATTAAAATGGTGGCGGCATCGCGATGTTTGGCCCCGGCGCATTGCCCAATGCGGTCACCAACCTCTGGTCAACACGGCTCATTTCAACTTTCACGGTTGGGCAATGACTGGTTGAAACAATCAGTGGCCAGGCACTTCTCGTGTCCCGGTCGTGATGCGTCAGCCCGCGCGGTGACCGGATTGTGACGCAACCCACACCAGGGCGTCCGCGTCCTCCTTTTATCTGAAAGGAGGGCCATCATGAGCCCTTTTCCACCCATCCTGCGCGCCCTTTTCTTGAGCGCAGCATTGGCAGTGCCAGCCATGGTCAGCGCCGCACCGGCGAACGCGGCCAACGTCACCTGCCCGGTCGTGTACTGGGGTTCGCTGCCCAAATCGGCCCCTGCTGACGGTCCAACGGAAACGATCGTCAACGTGCGCACCGGTGCCCACGCGTGCTACGACCGGCTCGTCGTCGACATCAACGGGTCAGGGCCGGTCGGCTACGACATCCGTTACGTCGACACCGTTTACACCGAGGGCCGGGGGGATGTGGTCGCATTGGCCGGCGGCGCGAAGATTCAGATCGTTGTGCACGCCCCCAACTACGACATCAACACCGGGCAGATCACCTACACCCCGATCGACCAGGCGCACTCGCAGCAGCTGACAAACCTGGCCGGCTATCGAACCTTCCGGCAGGTCGCCTTCGGGGGCAGCTTCGAGGGACAGACCACGTTCGGCCTGGGTGTTCGAGCGCACCTGCCGATGCGGGCGTTCGTACTCAGTGGACCCGGCGCAGGGCAGCGACTGGTCGTTGACGTCGCGCATCAGTGGGGAAGTTTCTAGCACCGGTCACCGTAACCCCAATTTGGCAATCCACCAGGCTGATCGGCTGAAAACTATTGGACTGGAACAACTCCGGGACTGCTCCCAATGATCCCGGCTGCCGCCTCGGACCAGTAGCGCATTCATAGCTGCCTCCGCTTCTGCGCAGAAGTTTGAGCGTCGGTGCCTTTGGTTGTCCCCAGGGTTGGGCCGTCTGCTACAGACAGCCCAATCACCGTCATCGCTCAACCTCTCTGGACGACGGGGTAGTTGAATCCAACCTGGCCCCTTTTCGGGCAACAGCCACCACGCGGTCGTACCGGTGAACACGACGGTCCCGCGGATGGTCTGGGCCGGAACATGCACCTACCGCGTCACGATGTCCGTCGGGTTGCCGGCCGGCCGGCCGGACCGGTTACACGGTGGACGGGTCGGGGATGGCGGTGGGGACGGGTTCATTGGCTGTCATGACAGCGCTACCTCCGTGGTCGTGATGCCGTGTCCGTCAGGTGGCAGCGCGACACTCACCGATGGCCGGGTGGTGCCGCCACTTCCACGGGGACTGAGCCGGTTGCCCGGGGCGCGAGAGCGGGATACTTCAGGCTCCGAACACCGAGGATCTCGGCGCGCTCGGTTTCTGACAGACCGCCCCAGACCCCGTAGGGCTCGCGGGTTCTCAGCGCCCAGGCCGCGCATTGGTTGATGACGGGGCAGCGCCTGCAGATCTGTTTGGCCTGGGTGATGCGTGCGGTCTTCTCGTCCAAGCGTTCACCGGCGGGGTGGTAGAAGGCGTCGACGTCCATGCCGCGGCAGACGGCGGACAGTTGCCAGTCCCAGTCGTCGGCGACCGGCCGTGCGGGTTGATGGTCGATGGTGCTCATCGAGTCTCTTTCGGGCTTCCGGGTGTGAAGCCGGCCAGGGCAGTTGGTCAGAGCCCGGGCCGGGCGGGTGCGTTGCGGGTCGGACGGGTCGCAGTCGGGAGCGCGATCGCTCCGGCCCGAACGGGTGCGTTCGGGCCGGAGAATCGCCTGTCACCGCTGCTGGGTTACTTCAGTCCGGCGAGCACCTTGGTGACGATGCTGTCGACGTCGAGCCCGTACCGCTGGTGCAGGGTGGGCAGGGCGCCGGCGTCCAGGAACTGGTCGGGCAGCGCGACGGGCAGGACCTTCTTGTGGACGCCGGCGAGAACTGCTGCGGAGGCGACGGTTTCGAACAGGCCGCCGATGATGGTGTGGTTTTCCAGGGTGACCGCGAGCCGGTCGGTGTTCAGCTCGCGCAGCACGGTGGTGGCGTCGAACGGTTTGATGGTGGGGGTGTGCACGACCGCGACGTCGACGTTGTGCGCTTCCAGGGCCTTCGCGGCGGCGAGTGCCCGCATGGTCATCAGGCCGCTGGAGATGAAGACGACGTCGTTGCCGCCGCGGAGCACCTTGGCCTTGCCCAGTTCGAAGGTGTAGTCGTACTCGTCCAGCACGGTGGGCACGTTCCCGCGGAGCAGCCGCAGGTAGGACGGCCCTTCGGCGGCGGCGAGTTGCGGGACGGCCTGTTCGATGTCGACGGAGTCGCAGGGGTCGACGATGGTCAGGTTCGGCATGCCGCGGAAGATCGCGATGTCCTCGGTGGCCTGGTGGCTGGGCCCGTAGCCGGTGGTCAGGCCGGGCAGTCCGCCGACGACGTTGACGTTCAGGTTGGGTTCGGCGATGTCCAGGCACAGGAAGTCGTAGGCGCGGCGGGCGGCGAACACCGAGTAGGTCGACACGAACGGGATGAGCCCGGTCTCGGCCATCCCGGCGGCGGCGCCGAGCAGCAACTGCTCGGCCATGCCGACCTGGAAGAACCGTTCCGGGAAGCGGTCCCGGAAGATGTGCATGTCGGTGTACTTGGCCAGGTCCGCCGACAGCCCGACGATCTTCGGGTTCTGCTCGGCCACCTTCGACCAGGGCGTGCCCGAGCGGTGCGGGGGCGGTCTTCTGTCCGGCGTCGGCGATGCTGGCGATCATCGCGGAGGTCTTGGCCCGGACCGGCTTGGTGGGTTTGACCTCGGCGTCGGCGGCGCGGCGGCGGCCTCGGTGAGGGCGTTGGTGTTGGTGTTGGTGGTGGTCATGTCAGTTGCTCCCAGCGGGGTTGGCGGCGCGCAGCGCCTGGCGGGCGAGGTCCCATTCGTTTTCGTCGATGCGGATGAAGTGCGCCTTTTCCCGGGTTTCCAGGAACGGCACACCGCGCCCGATCTGGGTGTCGCAGATGACGACCGCGGGGCTGTCACCGGCCGGGACGGAGTCGAAAGCGGTGACCAGGGCGTTGATGTCGTTGCCGTCGACGCGGACGGTGCGCCACCCGAAGGCTGCCCATTTGTCCACGATGGGTTCGGTGCGCAGCACCCCGGCGGTGGGGCCGTCGGCCTGCAGTCCGTTCATGTCGACCACGCACAGCAGGTTCCCCAGGCCGTGGTGGGACGGCGGCCATCGCGGCTTCCCAGGTGGAGCCCTCGTCGAGTTCGCCGTCGCTCATCATGTTGACGACGCGGGCGGTGTTGCCCTGGAACCGGAGGCCCAGGGCCATCCCGACGGCAACGCCGAGGCCGTGGCCCAGGGAGCCGCCGGAGATTTCCATGCCGGGGGTGTAGGTGCTCATCCCGGACATCGGCAGCCGGGAGTCGTCGGACCCGTAGGTGTCCAGCTCTTCGACGGGGAGGATGCCGGCCTCGGCCAGCGCGGCGTATTCGGCGATCGCGTAGTGGCCCATGGACAGCAGCACCCGGTCCCGGCCGTCCCAGTGCGGGTCCTCGGGGCGGTAGGTGGTCAGGTCCTTGTAGATCACGGCGAGCACGTCGGCGAAGCCGAGGCCCTGGCCGACGTAGCCCTGGCCCTTGCACCTCGCCCATGTTCAGGATGTGGTGCCGGATGCGGTCGGCGGCGGCGGCGAGGTCGGCCACCCGGGTGCCCCGGTCAACTGTCTGCGTCATTGCGGATTTCCTTTGGTAAGGGGAGTGGGGACTGTCGGCGGGTGTGTGTCAGGCGATGTAGGAGCCGCCGTTGAGGTTCTGCGTGGTGGCGGTGATGTACCCGGCCTCTTCGGAGGCCAGGAACGCGAACAGTGCGGTGACGTCGTCGACGGAGGCCTGCCGACCCAGTGGCGTCCCGGCCACGATCGAGGCCTCCAGTTCGGGAGTCGTTCCTGCCGAACGGATGTCGGTGTCGACGGCGCCGGCGGCGATCGCGTTCACGGTGATCCCGGTGGGACCGAGCTCACGGGCCAGCGAGCGGGTGAACCCGATGACGGCGGCCTTGGCCGAGGAGTACGGGGTCTTTCCGAACACCCCGCCGCCCTGCTGCGCGGACACCGAGGACATGTTCACGATCCGGCCGTAGCCGCCGTCGATCATGTCCGGCAGGAATGCCTTGGTGACCAGGTAGGTGCCGGTGGCGTTGACGGCGAAGATCTTGTTCCACAGGTCCAGGGTGGTTTCCAGGAACGGCACCGGGGAGGTGATCCCGGCGATGTTCAGCACCGCCCCGACGGTGGGCAGGTCGGCGGCGTGCACGGCGTCCCGGGCGGCCAGCACCGAGTCCTCGTCGGCGACGTTGACGGTGCCGCCGTAGGCCGGCACCCCGTACTGCTCGGTCAGTTCGGTGGCCAGTTTCGCCGAGGCGTCCCCGTCCAGGTCGAGGCCGGCGACGGCCCACCCGTCCCGGGCGAACCGGTGGGCGGTGGCCCGGCCGATGCCGCGCTCGGCCCCCACTCCGGTGATGACGACGGTGCGTTGCGTGCTGCTGGTCATGGATTCCTCCTGGGAAGGCCGGCCGTGGGTGGCGGCTCGAAAGCGGGGACCGGGTCCGCGGTTTGTGGGGAATCCCCGGGCCGCGGTGGTCGAGTGAGACCATCCTGACATGTCGACTGTTAACAGTCAACCGGTAGGATGGGATTAATTCGAGAGGAAAACCTGATGATGGCGCGTGAACTGAAGTTGATCACCGGTCTGGTCGAGCTGGACCGGACCAGCCTGCGGGAGCGGGCCTTGGAGATGGTGCGTAAGGCGGTGACCGCAGGGGAGATCGAGCCGGGCAGCCGGCTGGTGGAGACGGAACTGTCGGCCGTCATGGGGATCTCGCGGGGGACGTTGCGGGAGGCGTTGCGGCAGTTGGAGTACGAGGGCCTGATCGAGGTGGGCGAGCGGGGCCGGTTGACGGTCCGGACGCTGACCGACGCGGAACTCGCGGACATGTTCACCGTCCGCGCCGCCCTGGAGGGACTGGCCGCCGCCACCATCAGTACCCGGCCCGACCGTGACGTGTTGCTCGCCGAGTTGCAGACGGCGCTGGATGCCCTGCAGGCCGCGGACGGCTCCATCAACGACATGGTCGACGCGGACCTGGCCTTCCACCGACTGCTGTGTGAAGCGTCCGGCAACACGACCCTGGTCCGTGCCTGGGAGACACTCACCGGCCCGATCCGGGTGGCGATCCTGTTCGCCGGCCCGGCAACAGCGTTGGCCAACATGGCCGCAGCCCGCCATCAGCGTCTTCTGGACGCCATCGGCAGCGGTGACCCGGGCACCGCCCGCAGCGCGGTCGACGCGCACATGCGCGAGGCCGCCCGCACGCTGCTGGCCCACGGGGACCAGTGAGACCGTCACCATCGTCAACAGTCAACGGATAGCGCTCAACAGGTTATGCTCGGCTGAACGGGAAGGACACACGATGACCTCCAACGGGCAGGTGTCAGGGGCAAGCCTGGGCGGGCTGGCGAAGACGAGCCTGCGCGAGCAGGCCCTTGACCAGTTGCGTAATGCGGTCACCTCGGGTGAGATCGCACCTGGTACCCGGCTGGTCGAGACGGAACTGTCTGCCGCCCTGGGCATTTCGCGGGGAACCCTGCGGGAGGCCCTGCGCCAACTGCAGCAGGAGGGCCTGGTCGAGGCCGGTGACCGGGGGCGGTTGACCGTCCGGACCTTGACCGACGCGGAGATCCTGGACATGTTCGAGGTCCGTGCCGCCCTGGAAGGATTGGCCGCCGCCATCGTCAGCGCCCGACCCGATCGGGTCGCGCTGGTCGCGAAACTGCAAATCGCGCTCGATGCCCTGGAATCGGCGCGGGGGGCCATCAACCACATGGTCGAGGTCGACCTGGCCTTCCACCGGCTGCTGTGCGAACTCACCGGGAACACCACCCTGGTGCGGACCTGGGAGGCCCTGGCCGGTTCCATCCGGATGTCGATCATGTTCGCCGGCACCGACAGGGCCGTCGCGAACATGTCCGTGCCCCGTCACCAGCAGGTCGTCGACGCGATCGCCACCGGCGACCCGCACACCGCCCGGAACGCGGTCGACGACCACATGCGGGAAGCCGCGCAGAACCTGCTCAACCGCAACCAGGTTGAACCCCGCAGCGCCTGACCGGCCTTCGCGGCCCACCGGCCGCCTTCCCACCCCCTCGCCGCACGTCGGCGCGAGGGGCCTCGCCTCCGGGTGCCCACACCCCGCTCCGGTCCATGTTCGTGCGCCCCCTGGCGCAGCAAAATAATTGCATGTTGACTGTTGACAGTCGAGCGAGACTCGGTCATAGTTTCCTCATCGCTGTTGACAGTCAACAGCACTCCGGTAGGGCCCCGTCGGGGCCTTCGGTCAGCGAAGACCCGGTCCCCAAGGGGACCGAGAATGGAGCCTCGACGGTGAGTACCGCGCAATCCCACTCGCACTCGTTGGAGGGCAACGCCCACGGCACCACCAGCACCCGGAAGGTGGCCATCAGTTCCGGAATCGGGGCCACCATCGAGGCCTACGACTTCATCGGCTACGGCACCGCCGCGGCCCTGTACTTCAGCACCGACTTCTTCCCCTCCGGTGACCCGCTCACCGGGACCCTGCTGTCCTTCGCCACCCTGGGTGTCGGCTTCCTGGTCCGCCCGCTCGGCGGCGTCATCGGCGGGTACCTGGGCGACAAGGTCGGCCGCAAACCGGTTCTCGTCGCCAGCCTGATGCTGATGGGGCTGGCCACGTTCTGCATCGGCCTGCTGCCCACCTACGCGAGCGTCGGTATCTGGGCCGGCATCCTGCTCGTCCTCGTCCGCGTCGTCCAGGGCCTGGCCTACGGCGCCGAATGGGGCGGCGCGATCCTGATGACCTACGAACACGCCCCCTGGCGCACCAAGGGCAAATACACCGGCATCGTCCAGGCCGGTTTCCCCGTCGGGCTGCTGCTGGCCAACCTGGTCTTCCTGGTCTCCGTCCACCTGCCCGGCACCTGGGCCTGGCGGGTGCCGTTCCTGCTGTCCATCGTGCTGGTCATCGTCGGCCTGATCATCCGCTCCAAGATCCCCGAGTCCCCGGTCTTCGAAGAGGTCAAGGCCCGCGGCGAGATCGTCAAGAACCCGATCACCCAGGTCATCAAGGAAGACTGGCGGAACATCCTGCGCGGCATCGGTCTTCGCATCGCCGAGACCGCCGGCTACGCCGTCGCCATCACCTTCATGCTGTCCTACCTCAAGACCGAGAAACTGGCCGACAACACCCTCACCCTGGTCGCGATCTGCGTCGCCTCCGCGATCGGCATCTTCGCCACCTACAACTGGGGCAAGGCCACCGACCGGGTCGGGCGGCGACCGATCTACCTGTTCGGCACCATCGTCATGGTGGTCTTCGCGTTCCCGATGTTCATGCTCGTCAACACCGGGATCGCGGTGCTGATCGTGGTCGCCGTGGTCATCGCCTACGCCGTCATCCAGAACTCCCTCGCCGGTGCGCAGGGCTCCTGGTTCCCCGAACTGTTCAACGCCAACACCCGCTCCTCCGGCGCCTCCATGGCCTACCAGTTCTCCGCCGTGGTCTCCGGGTTCACCCCGTTCGTCGTCACCCTGCTGTACTCGGCCTGGGGATGGGTCGGCGCCGCCTCCCTGTTCTGCCTCTACGGCCTGATCGGACTGGTCGCCACCCTGATCACCAAGGAAACCTTCGGCCCGGTCGAACGCGCCGCCGCCCAAGCCGAGGACGAAAGCATGCGGGTCGCCGCCTGACCCACCACCACCGCCGGGTCAACGCCTGACCCGGCGCAGCACCACCCCAGCAAGGGGCCGCGGGAACGACTCCCGCGGCCCCTTCTCAGGTCTCACACCAATACCATGCCGCCGGATTTCTGATACTTGTCCCCAAACTCGACCTCACTGGGTCTGGTGACACCTTCCGGACGCTCCCAGGCACCAGCACCATGAACACTCTGATGAAGATCAACACCTCTACGCCGGCGCCCACGACGTCGCTGACCTGTCACTGAGCCGCTGTTCGGCGACGTCACGGGGTCCCGCCCACCTTCCTGCAAGGCGGCACCCGAGACCTGTTCCTGTGCAACGTCATCCGCATGCACTGCAAGCTACGCACCGCAGGAGTCGACGCCGGGCTGCATATCTTCGAGGCGATGCCACCCGCCGGCTTCGGCGGCGCCCCCAAGGACCTCGAACTCAGTGGGGGACCGGCTCGCCTCTGTCGGGTCACGGACCTGGATCTGATCCTGCTGTACGGCCGGAATCGGCGGGCGACGGTCCAGATCGCGGAATGGACGCGGTCCCTCATGTTGGATGTCGACACCCGGCCGAGCGGCATCGTGTACCGGTCCCGGCACGCCGGCCGTGATGTGCACGCCTACTCGCTCCGCGCCGTCGATCAAGGATCACCGGACGGCCAGGAGCCGGTCACCGCCGATCCCGGCGCTGATCGGCGCGACCGGTCCGGATCTGGTGGCGACAGCCGGCGGTACCGGCTCACCATCGGCCGACCCGGCGGGCGGTCACGGTTGTTGTGGTGCAACAGTTCTCGGAGCCGCCGACACGTCCACGAGGCGGCCGCGGGACCGGAACCGGCCAGTGCGTTAGCGCAGTCGAAGGCTGGTGTGCCGGGTTTCGGTCGTCTGCGCCGGCGGTTGGTGCGGGCATCGCCTGCCGGGTGTCGGGCAGTGGACCGGACCGGTCCTCGGGGAAGGTGGGAACGACGATCTGGTCGCAGTATTTGAAGACGCAGACCCGGCGGCCCCGGCGGGCTGGGGTGAAGTGGTTGCTGACGTGCTGGTTGACGCACCGCCAGGTCGGGTCCTGCAGCCACCGAACCGGGATCCCGTCCGACAGCGGGCCACCCTCGTCGGCGGCAATCGCTTCGAGGCGGGTTCGTAGTGCATGCTCAGCGGAAGTTTCCTTTGCCACGCTTACCAACTGTAAGCACGATCTAGTGCGAAGACCCCGAACCGGACAAAGGTTCACTACTTCGTGTCCGTTGGATAGTCGCTGCGCGGACTGGGTCTGCATCACAGGGCCGGTCGTTACTGCGTCCGGGATGTGCTTGCCTACCCGTCTGCGCCGACGACCTCGGTCAGACGGTGGCCGGCGGGAATCGCCTGGTGCCCGGGTTTGCCGGCGTAGGACAGCACGACCACGGGTGGGGCGCCCTGCAGCCGGTGCAGGGTGACCCGCCGGACCGGGCCTTGTGGGGTGATCAGTACGAGATCGCCGAGGTGCAGCTCGGCCGCGGGAACGGTGCGGGTCATCATCATCACTCGCCTGCCTAGTGTTGACCTAAGCCGTCGACGGGCGGATTGCTTGCGGCCGGTGCGCGCGTTGACGAGCACCTCGGGCCGACGAACTGGGCAGACGGCCGTTCGGTCTGACGGTGTTCGTACGGTCGGGCATGTCGCGGGGTCTCCCTCATGTCACAGCCCGCCGGCCTGCCTCGTCTCGACCACAGGAGGAATGACCGGACGGGAGGCTCATGCGATGCGGGTGTTCGTGGCAGGCGGGAGCGGGGTTCTTGGGCGTCGTTTGGTGCGGCAGTTGGTAGCGCGGGGGCACCAAGTGACCGCGACGACAACCAGCATGGGCAAGCTGGCCCTGCTCAGAGAGCTGGGCGCTGAGGGCATCGTGATGGACGGGCTGGACGGGGCATCGGTGGGTCAGGCGGTGGCGGCCGCTCGACCCGACGTGATCGTGAACCAGATGACTGCCCTGTCCGTCGGGCACGCCGGAAAACCCAACCCGAGAAGACCCGACCGTTTCTTTGCCGCCACGAACCGGCTGCGCAGCGAGGGGGTCGATCATTTGTTGGCCGCCGCCGAAGCGGTGGGCATCACCCAGATCGTCATGCAGGGCCACGGGAGTATGAACGGGATCCGCCAGGGCGGCTGGGTCAAAACCGAGTTGGATCCGCTGGAAGTGTTGGAGGGAACGAGGGCCATCAACCACCTCGAGGACGTCGTTCTCCTGGCCGGCGGCGCGGTGCTGCGCTACGGCGGGTTCTACGGAGAGGGAGCTTGGGACGACCAGCTCAGGCTTGTGCGGAAGCGGTTGGTCCCGATCGTCGGCGCCGGCACCGGGTACTTCTCCTGGGTGCACATTGATGACGCGGCGAACGCTACCGTCCTGGCGGTGGAACAGCAGGCGAAAGGCGTCTTCAACATCGTGGATGACGAGCCAGCACCGGTCAGTGAGTGGCTGCCCTACCTGGCGAAATGCGCCGGGGCCAAACCGCCACGCCGCGTCCCGACATGGCTGGCGCGACTGCTGGCCGGCGAAATGGCGGCAGGCGTCATGACGCAGGGGCGTGGCTTCTGCAATGCCAAAGCCAAGCGAGAACTCGGCTGGGAGTTGGGCTTTCCTACATGGCGTCTGGGCTTCGAAAAGGAACTGAGTTGAGCCGGGGTGAAGAGTTCGAGGAGTTGCGACCGCTGCTGTTCGCAATTTCCTACCGGATCCTGGGCAGCGTGACCGAGGCGCAGGACGCAGTCCAGGAGACCTGGCTGCGCTACCAGGCATCCCCGACTCAGCCCGCATCAACCAAGGCCTTCCTCTCCGCCGTGGTCACTCGTGTCTCGATTGATGTGCTGCGATCGGCGCGTGTCCGGCGCGAGGAGTACGTCGGGCAGTGGTTCCCCGAACCGCTGCTCACCGATCTGTACGAGGACCCGGTGCGATCGGCGGAGCTGGCGGATTCGGTGTCTATGGCAGCTCTGTTGCTCCTCGAACGGCTGTCCCCGCTGGAACGCGCCGTATTTGTTCTCCGGGAGGTGTTCGGGTTCGGATTCCCGGACATTGCCGGTGCCATCGGCCGTTCCGAGGCGGCGTGTCGCCAGCTCGCGGTGCGGGCGCGTCGGCACATGACTGACGGGCGCCCGAGGTTCGAGACCGATCGTCGCGAACGCGCGGACCTGGCGGCGCGGTTCTTCCAGGCGCTCCGCGATGGTGACGTCGACGAACTGACACAGTTGCTCGCCTCCGAAGTCCAGCTTGTCGGCGACGGTGGAGGTAAAGCACCCGCGCTGGCCAGGGCCGTGGTCGGCGCCGACAGGGTGGCCCGCGTGCTCGCCGCGAACTTCCCGGCCCTCATCCGGGTCGACGCAAGAGTGGAGCAACGCGAGCTGAATGGGCAGCCCGGTGCGATCCTCTGGGATCGGGACGGGAACGTTGTCGGCACGATGACGCTCGACGTGCTCGACGGAAGAGTCCAAGCGATCCGCGCGATCGTGAACCCGGACAAGCTCGGTCACCTTGGTCCCGTCGCAGATGCCTGGGCCGTGAACCGTGAAGTCAGACAGGCTCGCTGGCTCTGACAATCGGCCCGTTGATCGAAACGCCCCGGACTTCGTCGATGGCGTTGTAGCCCGTCGACGGTGTGAGTGCTTTGACTGATCCCAATGAGGCGCGCCAGCCACAACGAGTGCCGGCAGGTCGCGCAGGCTATATGCCTGCGCATGGACAGCACCCACAAGAATCCCAAAAACCAGTGGGATTTGACCTGAACCATTGCCCACCAACGTGAGTTATATCTGCAGGTCAGGGCCTATTTACCTCGCACTGCATGTGGCCCGGCTCGTCTCGGACGTCAGACTCCAGACGACCAGCTGAGAGCACAAGCCGAACCCGTCGGGTGTCTCCAACGATGATCTGAGCTGAGACACCGGGCCGCCCCACTGTGCGGTGCTCCCCGGGGCTCCAGGGCGAGTGGGGCGTTGGGGGAGCCGGTCATCGCGCACCGCCGAAGCCGTCGTCATAGGTTGACGATGCCCGCGACGACCACCAACTGCACAGGGAAGGCGACCATGCTGGGTCAGTCCACGGCTCGGGTGTCCCCAAGTGGACAGGCCAGGGCGCCGCAGACCCGACCATTCGACGGCTCGGCGTTCCGACCATCGGACAACACCGTGCTGCGGTGGCTCGGGATGGCCGGATTCCTGATCAACAGCCGGGGCACGACGGTCATGCTCGATCCCCTGCTCGGCGGGTTCGACATGCCGATCATGATCGAGATGCCGGTCACCGCGGCGGAGGTTCCGCGGCTGGACGCCATCCTGGTCACCCACAGCGACAATGACCACTACAGCGTGCCGACCTGCCGGGACCTCGCTGCCGTGACCACCGCCTACCACTCCACCGTCTATGTCGGTTCCCTGATGGAGCAGGAAGGATTCCCGGCCCACGGCCACGGCATCGGTGACGGTGTTCGACGTCGGACCGGTCCGGGTCACGGTGACCCCGGCGGACCACGCCTGGCAGAACGCGACACCTGGTGCCAGTGACCGCATCTTCCAGGACGAGGACGCCTGTGGCTTCTGGATCGAGACGCCGGACGGCGTCATCTGGGCGCCGGGCGACTCCCGGTTGATCCGGGAGCATCATCTGACGATGCCCGCGCCCGGCCGCGATGTTGTTCGACTTCTCCGACAGCGAATGGCATTTCGGTCTGGACGGGGCGATCGAGATGGCCAACGCCTACCCGGAGACACCGTTGTTGCTGTACCACTGGGGTTCGGTCGATGCACCTGCTTTCCCGCCCTTCAACGGCGACCCGGCGACCCTGCTGCCGCGGGTGATGAATCCGGACCGGATCCGGGTGCTGGCCCCGGGGGAGCCCTACGTGCTCCGTCGGTGATCTTCGCGAGGGAAGGGCGGCGGTCGGGCATTCCGATGATGGCCGCACCGTCACGGTAGGGGTAACAGCAGAGACTCCCACCCCTGCGACGGCCGCCCTACCGAGAAGGTCGTGGACAACCGGAGCGATGTGCGGGATTTCCTGGTCTCCCGGCAGGCCCGCATCACTGTCATCCGGATCACCACGTCCGGAACCAAATAGGAGGAGAAGCGATGCACACTCGGACACTCGGTCAGGGACTAGAGGTCTCGGCCATCGGTCTCGGATGCATGGGGATGTCCCAGAGCTACGGACCGAACCCCGGCAACCGGCAGGACATGATCGGTGTTCTGCGCGGCGCGGTGGATCTGGGCGTGACGTTTTTCGACACCGCCGAGGTCTACGGCCCGTACGTGAACGAGGAACTGGTCGGTGAGGCACTCGCACCGGTGCGCGACCGGGTCGTCATCGCCACCAAGTTCGGCTGGCAGATCCAGGACGGCAAGTCTGTCGGGCTGAACAGCCGACCGGAACAGATCCGCCGGGTCGCCGACGCCTGCCTGCGGCGACTGCGGGTGGACAGCCTGGACCTGTTCTACCAGCACCGGGTCGACCCCGATGTGCCGATCGAAGACGTCGCCGGCGCGGTCGGCGAGCTGGTGACCGCCGGGAAGGTCCGGTACTTCGGGTTGTCCGAAGCCGCCGCGGGCACCATCCGCCGGGCGCACGCCGTGCACCCGGTCACCGCGGTGCAGAGCGAGTACTCGTTGTGGACCCGCGATCCGGAACCGGAGGTCCTGCCGACCTTGACCGAATTGGGTATTGGGTTCGTGCCGTTCAGTCCCCTCGGAAAGGGATTCCTCACCGGCACGGTGGACGAGGCCACGCAGTTCACGGCCGGCGATGTCCGCAGCACGATCCCGCGGTTCAACGCCGACAACCGGACCGCGAACCAGGCACTGGTCGATCACGTCACCGAACTGGCCCGTCGCAAGGAGTGCACCCCGGGACAGGTTGCGCTGGCCTGGTTGCTGGCCCAGCAGCCATGGATCGTGCCGATCCCTGGAACCAGGCGGATCGAGCGGGTCCGGGAGAACACCGGTGCCACCGCGGTGGCGTTGTCCGCCGACGAGGTGGCCGATCTCGACGCCGTCGTGGCCCGGGTGGGTGTCGCAGGGGACCGGTACAACGAGCACCACATGGCCCTCGTCGAACACTGACCGAGCGGATTTTCCTTTGTACGCAACCCATCTCACGACCAATTTGAGGAGATTCTGATGTCCAGCCCTGAACTGTCCGGTGCCCAGCCGAGCGGACCTCGTGATCAGATGGAATCCGGCCGACGAGCAAGGAGCGAGATGACCGACATCCGGGTGTTGGTGCAGGGAGCGAGTATCGCGGGGCCCGCGCTGGCTCACTGGCTCCACCGGCACGGCGCCGAGGTGACGGTCGTGGAGCAGACGTCCGGGCTGCGTCCGGGCGGGCAGGCAGTGGACGCGCGCGGGGTGGCCAAGGAGGTCATCCGCCGGATGGGTCTCGAACCGGCGGTGCGCGCGGCCTGCACCGACACGGCCGGTGCGTACCTGGTGGACGCGGACGGGAACGTCTTGGAGACCCACCGCGCCGATGACCACGACGGAGACGGCTACATCGCGGAGATCGAGATCCTGCGCGGCGACCTGGCCAAGGTGCTGTACGACGACACCCGCGACGCGGTCGAATACCGCTTCGGCGACCGGATCGCCGGGCTCGAGCAGGACGCAGACGGGGTTGACGTGACGTTCGCCGGCGGCAGTCGGCGGCGCTTCGACCTCGTGATCGGGGCCGACGGGCTGCACTCCGCGCTGCGGACGATGGTCTTCGGGCCGCGGGAGCGGTACGTCCGCCACCTCGGGCTGGTGCTGGCCTACTACAGCGTGCCCAACGAGTTCGGCCTGGATCGCTGGCTGCTGGACTACCGGGATGGTGGACGTTCCGCGGGCCTTCGTCCCATCAACGACGCCACCCGCGCGATTGCGATGTTCTGCTTCCCCGAGGCCGAGTTCAACACCTACCATCGCGACGTCGACGCTCAGAAGGACCTGCTGCGCGAGCAGATGGCGGGGTTCGGCTGGTTGACCCAGGGCATCCTCGCGCACCTGGACGACACCCCGGACTTCTACCTCGACCAGGTCGCCCAGGTGGTGATGGACCGCTGGTCCAGCGGGCGCGTCGGGCTGCTCGGCGACGCCGCCTTCAGTGCCTCGCCGATGTCTGGGGGAGGCACCGGGCTCGCCCTGGTCGGTGCGTACATGCTGGCTGGCGAGCTTGCCGCTGCCGGCTGGGACCCGGCGGCCGGGTTCGCCGGCTACCAGCAGCGGATGCGCGACTACGTCGAGGCCAACCAGGAGATCGGCAGGATGCACGTGGAGAGCATCATCGGTCCGGGACCGGGCGAGGAGGCGGGCCCGGAGCCCGACATGGAGGCCCTCATGCCGATCATCGAACGCGCCGTCGGCGGCCCCGAGTTGCCCGAGTACGACTACGCCCCCACGCTCGCCGCCGCTGACGGCAACGACTCCGCCATCCCGGACAGCGGTCGGCGAGGACACGAACTCGTCATCGTTGGGTCATCAGCGACGGGTCGACCAGGGCTGCTGTCAGTCCGGCTCTGTGACCGGGTGCAGCCGCCGCATGAACGCTGGTTTGACGACGAGGATCAGCCCAGTGAAACGCCTGCCCCTGGCATGATCGCGATCGGTCGTCAATTGGCGACCACGGGTTGGCTGACGACGATCAGAACAGGCACAAGAAATGATTGCTGAAGATTTTGCCGCGCAGCAGGTGATCGCTCAGGGCCGGGCCGTGCTGGGTATCGAACTGGGTTCCACCCGGATCAAGGCGGTGCTGATCGGTGCCGACCACGAACCGCTCGCGGTGGGTAGCCACAGCTGGGAAAACCAATTCGTCGACCGGTTGTGGACGTATTCGTTGGAGTCGGTGTGGGCCGGTGTGCAGGACTGTTACGCGTCGCTGGCCGCTGCTGTCCGAGACCGGTACGGGGTGGAGTTGACCGCGGTCGGTGGGTTGGGGGTATCGGCGATGATGCACGGGTATCTCGCCTTCGACACCGCCGGGGAGCTGCTGACCCCGTTCCGGACGTGGCGGAACACCAACACCGGGCCGGCGGTCGAGGAACTGAGCGCGCTGTTTGCCTACAACATTCCGCACCGGTGGAGCATCGCGCACCTGTACCAGGCGGTGCTCGACGGCGAGCCGCATCTGAGGCAGATCGCACACCTGACCACTCTTGCCGGGTATGTGCATTGGCGACTGACCGACGAGAAGGTCCTGGGCGTCGGAGATGCCAGCGGCATGTTCCCGATCGACATCCGCACCGGCGGCTACGACGCCGCCAAGGTCGCCCAGTTTGATGAGCTGGTTGCCGGGCGGGGGTTGCCTCCGCTGACGGACCTGCTGCCGGCAATTCGGCGGGCGGGTGAGTCGGCCGGCACGTTGACCGACGCCGGGGCCCGGCTGCTGGACCCGACCGGCACGCTGGTCGCGGGAGCCCGGGTGTGCCCGCCCGAGGGTGACGCGGGCACCGGGATGGTGGCCACCAACTCCGTCGCGCCACGGACAGGGAATGTGAGCGCCGGGACCAGCATCTTCGCGATGGTCGTCCTGGAGCGTGAACTGTCCCGGGTGCATCACGAGTTGGATCTGGTCACGACCCCGGCCGGCGACCTGGTCGCGATGGTGCATTGCAACAACGGCGCCAGCGAGATCAATTCATGGGTCAGCCTTTTCGCCGAGTTCGCGGCTGGCTCAGGCATTGATCTCGATAGCGGGGCGGTCTTCGGGACCCTGTTCCGTGCTGCGCTGGACGGAGCGCCGGACGGTGGCGGACTGTTGGCGTTCAACTATTTGTCGGGGGAGCCGATCACGGGTCTTGACGAGGGTCGGCCGCTCTTCCTGCGTACCCCGGACAGCCGGTTTGATCTGGCCACGTTCATGCGTACCCAGCTGTACGCGGCGCTGGCCACGTTGCGGATCGGGATGGACGTCCTGACCAGGGACGAGAAGGTGCGCCTGGACACGATGTTCGCCCATGGCGGTCTGTTCACCACCAAGGGAGTCGCGCAACGGTTCCTGGCCGCCGCGATCGACACCCCGGTCACGGTCGGCGCCACCGCCGCCGAGGGCGGGGCGTGGGGCGTTGCCGTGCTCGCCGCCTACCTGATCCGCCGGGCACCCCAGCAGAGCCTGGCCGACTACCTGAATACGGCCGTATTCGCTGGCGCCGAACTGGACGAGGTCAAGCCCGACCTGGCCGATGTGGCCGGATTCGACGCCTTCCTGCAGCGGTACGTCCAGGCGTTGCCGGTCCAACAGGCCGCCGTCCAGCACACTCGACAGGCACCCGACGAATGAGCATTTCCGCTGAAATCCGTTCCACCGTCAACGATCTGCGCGCGACAGTGGCGGGCTCCGTGCCGATTCGGGCCAGGCACGACGCCGGACTGAACGTTCCGACCTCGTGTCGTCATCGGATGCGAACCCGAGTTGATCGGCCGGGTCACCCGTATGTCGGCGCCTGCGGCCAGCCCGCGGGGCTGTCCTCCCAGTCCTGCTGACGGCCGTAGACGCTCCGGTCCATGATGTGGGCGACCGGCAGGATGGCCTCGGTGCCGCGCGCGGTGGTCATATAGGTCAGGAAGGGCTTGCCGTCCTTGAGCAGGTAGTAGGAGTAACCGGGCAGCTGCCCCTCCTCACCCGTCTCGTTCGTCTGGGTCCACCCCCAGTCGTCGTGGTAAGTGGTGTCGTACGAGGACACCCACCGGTGGTCCCAGTTCCGCTTGGCGCGCCAGTCCTCGAGCTTGTCGATCGGCGCCTGCGAGATCATCGCGAAGGCGATGCCCTCGTCGGTCAGCCGCTCCATGTTGGCCGGGAGGTTGTCGACCGCCCAGGTGCAGCTCGGGCAACCGGCGTCCCAGTCTGGGCTGAACATCACGTTCTGCACGAGCAGCAGGTACTTGTCGCCGAACAGGTCGGTGAGCCTGACCGGGCCGTCTGGATCGGTGAAGGTGTAGTCCTGCACCTCGACCATCGGAAGGCGACGGCGGCTGGCGGACACCCGGTCGTTGTGCCGGGTGACCTCCTTCTCTGCGGCGACCTGCACCGCGAGGGCCTGGTCGAACTGCGCTCGATCAACCACATGTGGGGCGGCGGTTGGCTGGTTCAGCTTCGTCATATTGCTCTCCCGTCGGAAAGGATGGGTGTGCGGAAACGTGTTTCGCACTGCAGTGAGTACTGACCTCTGTTGGAGCCAGGACTCATCGATCCTTCCGTCGGTCGGTCGGTCGGTCGGTCGACGACAGGCAGGGCCAGGGCATCTGCGCAGTGGCGAACGACGTCGTCCGCATTGGGGAAACTCCGTCAGTGGTGGTGGCCGTGCCGGCCGAGGGCCTCCACCGGGGTCACGCCGGGGCGGGTCCACTGCGGCACCGGGCGACTGGTCGGGCCCCAGGTTGCGTTCCCGTCGGCGTCCGATCGCCAGTAGCTGGAGATCGGCGCGCCGTGCCCACCGACCGGCGCGCCGGTCTCGCGGGCCTCGGGCCAGCCGTCGGGGTTGTCCTCCCACCCCTCACCTCGACCGTATGGCGTCATATCCAGCAGGCTCAGCGACGGGTTCACCGGTTCGTTCCCGCGGCCCGTCGTCGAGTAGGTCATGAACACCCGGTCTGCGACCCGGAGAAAGCAGATGATGTGCCCCATCTCGCCGCCGATCGGCGCCGGCACGCCGCGGACCGAGTACCACGGCTGGGTGTAGCCCATGAACTCGACGTAGGCGGCTACCTCGTCCCAGCTGCCGGTGGTCAGGATGGCGAAAGAGACGCCGCGGGCGTTGAGGTAGACAGCATCCCTGAGGTGCCAGGCCGTTGTGGTGCACCCCTCGCACTGCCCTTGGTGCGGCGCACCGTCGTACCACATGTGTTGGTAGACAAGAAGTTCGTCGCGACCCTGGAACAGCTCCAACAATCCCACCGGCCCATCGGGTCCGACCACCTCGACCGATCCGTCGACCTCGACCATCGGCAGTCGGCGGCGGGCAGCGGCGATCGCGTCGCCCTCGTGGGTGTGGGCCTTCTCGCGGATCAGCAGCTCCTCCCGGGCGGCCTGCCAGGTCGCCCGGTCGACCACGGGCGGGCGGCCGGGCAACGTCCTGGGCTCGTTTTCCGGCGTGGTCGTCATCTGTCCTCCGTGCGTTTGTACCGGCGCATTTCGTGCCGGCGACGACCGCTCGGGCGAAACACATCAGACTCGCGACCAGTGCGGTGCAGCGCCGCAGCTCAGGCGCCGGCCGGCGAACTAGCGGTTTTGCAAGGTGTCCTGCCGCAAGGGGTGAAACGGATTGACGGTGGTCCCGCCACCCGATTGCGCGTCGGACAGCCCGGCCTGATAAACCCAATGCCCAGGCTTCCCGTTGACTCTCGGTGACCTTGGTTTCCAGGTCCGGCAGATTGACCTCGCGAACGGTGTCCCAGTTTCCTTGCGGTTGATCACCGTAGCGAGCGGAGTGTTCAGTGCTGTGCTGCTCGGGCCGGTTGAGACGTTCTCGTTCGGCCGAAAATATCGCGCTCCAGCTGGTCCAATCTGGAGAGCCGTTCTTCGCGACTGCCGTCACGCAAAGAAATCTGATCATCGGCCGGCCGGTCATCGTCTCGCGGAGATGTATTCATGGCAGGAAATGTGCCCATTCAACGACCGGGTAAACAATAAATCTGCGCCGACGGACGTCGTTCCAGGTGGGGCACAATCCTATTTGGTTGGAACGCTGGTGACCTTGAGGATGAGGTTGTCGGTGTCGGTTGGCCGAAACGGAAGTTTCCCGGCGGAGACAACCTGACCAGCGAGGTCACGGAGTTTGCGATTATGGTCCTGGCTCGCCTTGACCAGTAGCTGGAAGCCCTGTTGTGCGCTGAGCCGGTAGGTGGTCATCAGCACGCCGACGGCGGTGCCGATCGTGCGGTTGCTCTCCAGGGCGTCCCGGACTTGGCGTGCGCGGGCTTCAGCGTTGTCGACGGCGCCTTCCCGGACGCGGTGCATTTCCATGCTCGACCGAACCCGTGCCAGCAACTCACGGGACCTGAACGGCTTGGTGATGTAGTCGTCTGCGCCAACGGCGAGACCTTCGGCAGCGGCGTCAGCACCTCCGCGCGCAGTCAGCACGATCAGCGGCAGCCTGCTGGTGGCACGGGCCGCGCGCAGTTCGGCGACCAGTTCCAGCCCGCTGCGGCCGGGCAGCATCACGTCGGTCAGCACCATATCCGTTGCCGGCCCGGAGCTTTCCGCCAGCAGCAGTCGCAAGGCGGTCTCGGCGTCGGCGACTGGTGTGACGTCCCAACCATCGACGGTGAGCATCCTGATCAGGTACGCCCGAAGGTCGGCATCGTCCTCGACGACCATCACCCTGGTCCCGGCGGGGGACCGGCGCAGGCCGTTGCCAGGATCGTCTTCACCGACTCGCGGGCGGGAGCCAGCACGGACAGAACTGCCGGCTGCAGGGACGATTGGCCGGGGCGCAGGGTAGGCCGGGTGCGGTCGATCACCGTTTCGGAGGCCGGCACCTTGCCCACCGTCCGGAACCACCCTGTTGTGTTCGTGCGGCACGGTGACAATGAAGGTGCTGCCCGTTCCCGGGTCACTGATCAGCGCAACGTTCCCGTCGTGCGCATGGACGAGGTCGGCGACCAGGGCCAAACCGATTCCAGCGCCGGCCACTGATGTTTGGGCGGACCGGTAGAACCGTTCGAAGACCCGTCCGTGTTCCTCCGGCGGGATACCCACCCCGGTGTCGGTCACGGTCAGTACGACCTCACCGCCCCCCTGTCCCGCCCCGTCGGCGTCCCGGCGGGTTTGCTGCAGCTCGATCGTGATGGCGCCGTCCGTCGTGAACTTGACGGCGTTGGCGATCAGGTTGGTCACGATGGTCGACCACATTCCCGTATCAACGGGGGCGATGAGCGGCACCGACGGAACAGTGACCTCGAAGCGCAGCCCGGCGCGTTCGGCGGTGGATCTGAACATGCTGGCCGTGTCTGCCGTCAGCCGGGCCACGTCAACCGGCCGGCGGTCCGGGATCAGCACGCCAGCTTCGGATTGGGCGAAATCCAGCAGGGCATTGACGATGCGCCCCAACCGTTCTCCGGCCCGAACGGCCGTCTCCAGTTGGTCGCGATAGTCCGGGCGCACCGCATCCGGCGCGTCCAGCACGTCCCGGAGCGGGGCCAATACCAGCGTCAACGGCGTGCGCAGTTCGTGGGAAACATTCTGAAAGAACTCCATCTTGACCAGGTCCAGATCGGCCAGCACCCGCACCCGGGTCCGCTCGGCCTGGTAAGCCCGGGAATCGCTGATCGCGACGCCGACCTGGGTGGCGACCAGCGTGAGGAATGACTGGTACACATCGTCGAGTCGCCGGTAGGGGCTGATGCCCAGGACCAGCGCACCGACCGCGTCGCCTTCCCGGGCCACCGTCAAGGGCACCACCAGTGCCTCGTCCGGGATCAGCGGACCGATCGGTCCGGGCAGGATCGCCCACGAGTACCGTTCCCGCAGACCGGTCAGCATCTCGCTCTGCCCGGTGTCCATCACCCGGTCGATGACGGCAGCCTCGTCCGGGTAGCCATCGAGAGTCATCCCCAGCGACCACCCGTCGGCAGCCAACCCGTAGGCACCCACAACGCGCGGTCGACTGTCGGCGTCTGCGCGGAGCAGTCCCACTGCGAAAGGCAGGCTTTGGCGAGTCCCGGCGAGGACGTCGAGCATGGCCCTGGCGAAGTCGTCCATAGTGCCGGCCTGTGTCGCCGAAACAGCACTCAGGTTTCGAACCAACCGCAACCGGCGTTCGGCCAGCACCTTTCCCGTTGTTTCGGTGACGATGTTGAAAATCCCGGCGACGGTAGCGTCCGTTCCCAGGATGGGGCTGTACGAGAAGGTGAAGTAGCACTCCTCCGGGTAGCCGTTGCGATCCAGAATGAAGGGCAGATCCTCCTCCGAGACGGGGCGACGGGACTGGCTCACCCGTAGCATCAGCGGGCCGATCACCTCATCCCATTGCTCGGCCCAGACATCCCTGGTGGGTCGGCCCAACGCCTGCGGGTGCTTCTGCGACCCCAGGATCGGGATGAATGCGTCGTTGTACAGCACCGCCAGGTCGAGGCCCCAGTGCAGTGACATCGGGAAGCCCGAATCCAGGCACACCCGCACCATCAACCGGAGTTCCGCAGGCCACGTGGACACCGCACCCATCGAGGTCGCGGCCCAGTCCGTCGACCGGTAGCGGGCGCGCATCTCGCCCGGCCCGTCGAACAGCGACACATCGTTGACCGCAGGCGGCGATACCACCACACCATCCTCACCACTCGCTACAACCGGAACACGTCTAGTAGACGTGACAACCAACGGTTCGGACGGTCCCTAATGGGTACACCTTCACCTCGCTCCGAGTGCAGGAGCGGCGGCTACTGTCCCCCGGCAGCAGGTGCGGCGGTAGGGCCTAAGGTCCCGAATCGGACCAAACCCCCATGGCGTGAATCGTGTCCGGCGTGGGCCGGGTCCGATCATGACAACGACGGGCCCCAGCGGAAATTCGTTCGGTGGCGGAAGGTGCGGATCATTCGCCCGCCCCCAAGGAAGGCGGCATCGTGTATGTACTCACGTTTTCTCCACCGACCGTTCGCCCTCGTCGGGCTTCCAGATGATGATCCGCAATGTGCCATTCGCGTGCTCGATGGATGAGGCGCTGGTGAGCTCCCCGACGTAGAACGGGCTGAACTCCTGACCCCGGAGGTCGAAACCGGTTTCAGCGTAGAGGTTGTCGGCGAATCGCCGATGGAACTCTTGGTCGCGGACGTCCTCGACCTGGCCCCACAACTTCACGTCCCCGTCGGTGACGTTCGGATCGATCGTCGCGGTGTGCAGGCAGAACCGGGGATCCCGGCCGAGGTCACGGAACTTGGTGGTGCCCGGCATTCCCACCAGGACCAACCGGCCCTCGAAGATCCACGGTTCCATCGGGCTGATCCGGGGATATCCGTCCGACCGGGTCGTGGCGAGCATGCACAGGCGGCCCGCCGCGGCGTGCCGACGGACGAAGATCTCAGCGATTCGCGGGGCCTGCTGGGCGAACTCATTCCAGGAAACCATCAAAGGATGCTACCGACGTTGTTCACGCGACTGCGGCCTTGCTCCACAGTTCGTCGATCGCCGCCCACTGCACCGCCGGGCGTTCGAGCCCGCGCCGGGCCAGGTAGCGCGCAGCGGTGGAACGCATCCCGCGCACCGCTGTCAGCATCGCAAGCGGCCCACCGGAACCCGGCCCCGGGACGAATCGGTCCGTTGTCAGTGCCCACCCGTCATTCCGGCGGTGCAGTGTGCCGGCCACCACAAAACTGCGCTGGGAGGACAATTCGTCGTCGTGTGAATGGCAGAGCAAACTTGCCGAACCCGGCCGCAGGTCAACGGCTTCCGGCAGGTCCAACAGCAGTCTCGCGCCGGCCCTGTCCGCCTGTGGACGGACGCGCAGCAGGGTCGGTCGGCCGGCATCGTCGAAGGCCGCAAGCACAGCGGAGCGGTAGTCGGGCAGGCGGGTGGCGACCTGACCGAGCGGCGTCGTCCGTTCTGATCGTGGCACAACCGTTGCGCGCAAGGGAGTATCGGCCCGCAATGTGGTTCTGGTGGTGACCAGTGTTGGTGTCACCGTGATGATCAGTCGCATGTAGTAGACGTCCATCAGGCGGCGACCGAAGACGGAACTGATCGACTTTCCGGACGGTTGACGCTGCATCAATCGCGTCCAGTATTCCGACAGGCCGCTGACGTCGGTGACGATCTCGTCCGGACACGAAGCGGTTCCTTTGACCAGGATCTGCGGCGGGTCGGTCAGACCGCTGGCGGTTGCGTCGGAGAACAACATCGCCACCTCAGGGGTCCGCCGGACGTTGATGGCTTTCTGCGGCAGGCCGATCGATGTGGTGACCACGAGCGATCCATCCGGCCGCTGCCAGGTGACGATCGGCCAGGCCATCGGCGTCCCACGCCGGGTCACGGTCGCGAATTCACACGTCCGGTAGGCGGCCAGCACGCTGGCCTGCTCTGGGGTTGGTCGGGTGGAGGTGAACATCTGGCTCTCCTGTGGGCTGGTCGGCGTTGCGGACACCACAAGCCTGCGGAGCCGACTGGTGATGCACTGGCGGCCGACTGGAAAGCGGCCCCGGCGGGGGAGCGAACCGGCCGTTCCAGTCGGTCTTCAGTCGGTGTCGAGTCCGGCGCCAAGGCTTTCGGTTGCGGACGAGTGAGTCCGGATGAGCATCGGGAGGCAGCGATGAGCGCAGCACGGACCATCGAGCAGTTGACCCTGCCCGGGCAGGTGGCCGCCCCGGCAGGTCCGGTGGACATGGCCGGAATGTTCCTGATGCATCACGGTTTCCGACGGGATCTGGACAACTTCGTGCGGGTCGTGCCGATGCGCGTGCGGCGCTGGAGGTCCGGATGGTCGCGGCTCGGGAGCTGCTGGCCTTTCGGCTGCCCGGGGCCGGCGTCCTGCGGGTGCCTTGGCGCTGGATACTGCGGCCGCGGTTCGAGCGGGCCGAGCGACGGGCGTTCGGCTGACCGCCGGTCAAAAGCCGAAGCGGTCCCGTTGAGTGCGGATCCATCCGGTGGCGGGCTCGATCCGCCAGCTGCGACACAGCCGCACGGCGGCATCGGCATGTGTTGTCGCCATGGGCTTGTCGCCGGCGGTCGCGGCCGCAACGGCGAGAAACCAGTCCACCGGCCAGATTGCCGAACTGGCCGCCGCGGTTGCCGGGCGCCCGGCAAACGGTGCGAGTCGTCGATAGACCTGCGTCGCCAACTCCCGATCGCCCACCTCCGCGGCGACCTCGGCGGCCAGGCTGTCGTCGATCAGGCTGAACCAGGTCTCGGGCCCGAGGGTCAATCCCGTTTCGGCGTAGCGCTGTCGGGCTTCGCCGAGCCGGCCGGCGCGCATCAGCACGACAAGCACGATCGCCGACATCGGTATCTCGCTGCTTGCCGCCATCGTCGAGAACTGTTCAACTGTTGCCTCGTCCAGCTCCCCCTGGATCATTTGGATGTTCATGGCGGCTCCGGCCGGTGCCTCCGATTGCTGATTCATCGAGGTGCGCCTCATGGTCTGCGCGGTGTGCGCGATGAGGGCGTAGGCCTCGTTGTAGTCGCCCTGCAGCGCTAGCCAGGGCGCTTCCAGCCAGCCGAGGGCGACTTCCACCGTGGCCAGCCGGTATTGCAGGGCCAGCGAGCGGGAAAGGTGGATCTGCTCGCGCATCTCGTCGACCCGGCCCGTCTCCTGGGCGGCGCCGGCCAGGAGATATCTGGTCACCGCCTCGGTTCTCGCGTCCCCGATCGTCACGACTGCGGCCAACGCCTGCGTGATCCAGGCATAGCGGAGTTCGGCCGTCGAGGGTTTCCAGGTCGCGAGATAGGCGGCATGGGTCGCCCAGACCAGCAGCGCTGCATCGTTGATCCGGCGGGCGATAGCCAGACCCTGTTCTGTCAAGGCGTCGATCTCCAGCGGCGCATCCGCGTAGTACAGCTCGATCGCCAGTGCCAGCATCACCCGGCACCGCAGCTCACTGTCGTGAGAAGGCAACCGGCGCAGTGCATTCCGTAGTGACTGGAGCCGTTCATGTTCGACTTCTGCATAGGCGCGGGGGAACCAGGCGCTGCCTTCGAGACTGCCGATGGCTGCGCGGGCGGCCAGTTCGATGTCGCCCAGTCGCTCGGCATCGGTGATCGCCGCCCGCAACGCCGCGTCCACGCCCACCCGGTCGCCGGACCATCGGCAGGCGTCCGCCAGCAGCATTTGCAGGTCGTAACGATCCCGGTCGGTCGCTGCCGGGTCGGTTGCGCAGGCCGCGAGCGCGTCCCGCAGCCAGTCGGCGGCCTCCTCCCATGCTCGCAGAGCCATGTCATCGGCGGCGGCTGCGGCGGCCGCACGCCACGCCGTGGCGGCGTGTTGCGGGCCGGCGGCCAACCAGTGCCTTGCGGCCTCGGATCGACCGCGTCGTGGCCCGAGGCTCTGTCCACGGTCGAGAGCGGCGGCGATCGCCGCGTGCTTCAGCGCGCGTCTGGTGACCGGGAGTGAGGCACTGACCGCGTCCCGGACCAGCGCGTGCGAGAACTGGAACTCGCCGGCGTCGCGTTCGATCACCAGGCCGGTGGCCAGTGCGGGGTCCAGCAGGTCGAGGACGCCGTCCATATCGTTGCCGGTGACCGAGGCAAGGAGGACGGCATCGAAATCGCGGCCGATCACGGCGGCCACGCCGACGATCCGCCGGGTCTCGGCCGGCAGCGCTGACAACCGGGCGAGGACCACATCGCTGACGGCGGGCGGGATCTCGCCCGCCGCAGCATTCCGATTCTGTAGTGAGAGCCGAATCAATTCGGTGACGAAGAAAGCGTTGCCGCCGGTGCGTTTCCACAGCTGCGACGCCCGGTCGCTGTCCATCGCGGTGCCCGTCGCGGCGCGGACGAGTTGCCCGATCTCGATGGGTTGCAGCCCGCCGAGATCCAATCGCTGCGCGTCCGCTCGCGCCAACGTCTCGCCGAGAGCCGCGAGCGCGCCCCGCGGTTCGGGGAACCGGCGCCGGGCCAGCACAATGGCGATCCGGGTTGCGACCGCTGGTTCGGCCAAGCGTTCCACCAGGTGCCGCAGCAGGGTCAACGTGGACGGATCGGCCCAGTGCAGGTCATCGACAACGACCAGCAACGGGGCCGTCCCGGCCGCCGTCCGGAGCCGGCGCAGAACTGCCTCCCAGAGTTCCCAACGGTCACCGTCGTCGATGTCACCGGCGATCGGGACCGCGCCCGCACCCGGTGCGGGGATCAGCTGGATCCGGTCGGTCGCAGCCACTGGTTGCGCCTCATCCAGCGTTGCCAAGATGCGCGACCAGGGCCACAGCGACGGCGCTCCGTCGTCCTGCGAGCAACCGGCACTGACCACGAGGAAGCCACGGGTCGTGGCCAGGGTGGCCAGTTCACGCAACAACCGGGACTTACCGACACCCGGTTCGCCGATCAACATGGCCATTGCCGTGCTGCCGGATTCCGCCCGCCCGAGCGCGGTCTGCAACTGCTCGAGCTCGGCCTGCCGCCCGATCAGCGGCCAGCGCTGCGGCTTGGCAGGTGTGAGAGCTGTTGCCGGTGAACGCGTCCCGCCATTGCCTTGGTTCTCGACCGGTGTTGCGCGGGGTACCGCAGGCGAATCGAGCGGACGCCACCATAGTTCCGCGGATTGCTGCAGGACCGCGTGTTCGAGGCGCTGCAGCACCGGCCCGGGATCGACGCCGAGTTCGTCGGCCAGCGACCGGCGGACCGTGCGGGCGGCCATCAGTGACTCGTGTTGCTGGCCGGACCGCGCGAGCGCGAGAATCCGGACGGCCCACAATGATTCCCGCAGTGGGTGAGTCGTCACGACCGGTTCGAGATCGACTGCGACCGCTGATTCCTCGCCCAGCGCGACCCTGACGAGCGCGAGGTCCTCGAGCGCGAGGAGGCGTAACGCCGCGAGCCCGGCGCGTTCGGCGAGGACGTCGTCATCGTCGGGAAGATCAAGGAACGGGGTGTCCGACCATCTGCCGAGCGCTCCGGTCAATTCTTCGCGTAATGCCGTCAGGTCGTCGACCGTCAGGTCGGGCGGTGTTCTCGGCAGGTCGTCGGCGGGTCGGAGCAAGCGTTGGTGGGTCTCGTCGACCGACCGCCGGAAGGCGGCGGCGTCGAGCGCGCCGGGCGGCAGCCGCAGCGCATAACCGGCCGCGGACGTCACGAGGATGCTCGAGGGTGCCCGGGCGACCCGGTCCGGCTCGAGGGCCCGGCGGAGTTTGGCGACGTAGGTCTGCACCGATGCCGTGGCGGCGGGCGGCGGGTCGTTCTGCCAGAGCAGGTGGATCAGTCGATCGGTGCTGACGGCGCGTCCGCCGTACAGCGCAAGAGCGGCCAGCAGGGAGCGAACCTTGGGCCCACCGAGATCGACCTCGACGCCGGCCCGCCGCACCGAAGCGGCGCCCAACACCGTGACATGCATGAATGCAGAAGGTAGCGGCCGCGGCGCGCCAGTGAAACGCCGGACGTGCCGTGTTTGCTCAGCAGTCCGCCGCCGCCGCGTGGTTACGGTGGAGTGATGCTGATTGCCGAAGAACTGCTCCTGCTCGCGACGGACGATGCGACCGGAAAGTCCTCGGTCTCGACAATGCAACTCGACCCCGCATTGGCCGGGGCGGTGTTGATGGAATTGGTGGTGGCCGGCCGGGTTGGTCTCGATGGCGAAGGGCGCAAGGCCCAGGTCGTCGTCATCGACGAGGCGCCGTTGGGTGACCCAACCCTCGATCCCGCGCTGCAGAGTCTGGTGGAGAAGGCGCCGATCCGACCGGTCAGCGCGATCGGCAAGCTGAGCAAAGGCCTGCGGGAACGGCTCTTCAACGGTCTGCAGGACCGCGGCATCCTTCGGCGGGAGAGTGGCAAGACGCTCGGGATTTTCCCGACCACCCGGTGGCCCGCGGACGACTCGCACCACGAAAACGAGCTCCGCAGGGCCATCGCGGATGTCCTCGTCCGCGGGCAGGAACCGACGGCCAGGGTCGCGGCGATCATCGCCGTGCTGACCGCGGCCGACATGCTCAGGACGGTGGTCGACAAACCGGATCTGGCGCTCGCCAAGGAACGGGGCAAGCAGATCGGTGACGGGAACTGGGCCACCGATAGCGTCCGCAAGGCGATCCAGGAGATGCAGGCGGCAATGACGGTCGCGGTCATGGTCAGCACGACGGCGGCCGTCACCGCTGGTTCGAGCTGATCGGTGCCGGCCGGCCTTGCACCGAACGGGGATAACCCAGCGAACCGACCTCAGCGAGCGGGCTAGCATCGGACGTTCGTCAACGGTCCCGTTGTTATACGTTGCGAACCCGCCAGCGCCATCCGCCAGGCCTGACCACATCAGGCCTGATCACACCGAGGAGACCCTGTGTCCACCGCCCCCGCCGCCGCGCCCATTCCGAGCGTGAAAATCCCGGCGGGCACGACCGCGGGAGCAGCCGTCCGAGAGGCCGGGCTCGCCGACCAGCGGCCCGCAGGCCATCGTCGTGGTCCGGGACCGGAACGGCCGGCTGCGCGACCTGGCCTGGACCCCGGACGACGACACCGAGGCCGAGGCCGTGCCGGCCGACACCGAGGACGGCCGTTCGGTGATCCGGCACTCCGCCGCGCACGTGCTGGCCCAGGCGGTGCAGCAGGCGTTTCCGGACGCCAAGCTCGGCATCGGCCCGCCGATCCGGGACGGCTTCTACTACGACTTCGATGTCGCGCGGCCGTTCACCCCGGAGGACCTGACCGACCTCGACAAGCGCATGCGCAAGATCATCAAGTCCGGTCAGCGGTTCTCCCGCCGGGTCGTCGATTCGGTGGACGATGCCAAGGCCGAGCTCGCCAAGGAGCCGTACAAGCTCGAGTTGGTCGATCTCAAATCCGACGCCAGCACCGAGACCAATGCCGAGGAGAGCGTCGAGGTCGGCGCCGGTGAGCTGACCATCTACGACAACCTGCACGCGCACACCGGCGACCGGGTCTGGGGCGACCTGTGCCGCGGCCCGCACGTGCCGACCACCCGGTACATCCCGGCGTTCAAGCTGACCCGGTCAGCGGCCGCCTACTGGCGCGGCAACCAGGCCAACCCGCAGCTGCAGCGGATCTACGGCACCGCCTGGGAGTCCACCGAGGCGCTGGACGCCCACCTGACCTGGCTGGCCGAGGCCGAACGCCGCGACCACCGCCGGATCGGCGCCGACCTGGACCTGTTCTCCTTCCCGGACGAGATCGGTTCCGGGCTGGCGGTTTTCCATCCCGCGCGGCGGAATCATCCGCAACGAGATGGAGAACTACTCCCGGCAGCGGCACATCGAGGCGGGGTACTCCTTCGTCAACTCCCCGCACATCACCAAGGCCGAGCTGTTCCAGACCTCCGGGCACCTGGACTGGTACGCGGACGGCATGTTCCCGCCGATGCACCTGGACGCCGAGCTCGGGCCGGACGGGGAGGTCCGCAAGCCCGGCCAGGACTACTACCTCAAGCCGATGAACTGCCCGTTCCACTCGCTGATCTTCCGGGCCCGCGGCCGGTCCTACCGCGAGCTGCCGCTGCGGTTCTTCGAGTTCGGCACCGTCTACCGGTACGAGAAGTCCGGCGTCATCCACGGTCTCACCCGGGTCCGCGGGATGACCCAGGACGACGCGCACATCTTCTGCACCCGGGAGCAGATGCGGGACGAGCTGACCAGCCTGCTGCGGTTCGTGCTGGACCTGCTCGCCGACTACGGGCTGAACGACTTCTACCTGGAACTGTCCACCCGGAACGAGGAGAAGTACGTCGGCTCCGACGAGTTGTGGACCGAGGCGACCGCCACCCTGGAAGAGGTCGCGCTGGCGTCCGGCCTGCACCTGGAGCCGGACCCGGGCGGCGCCGCGTTCTACGGCCCGAAGATCTCCGTGCAGGCCCGGGACGCGCTCGGCCGCACCTGGCAGATGTCCACCATCCAGCTGGACTTCAACACCCCGATGCGGTTCGACCTGGAATACACCGGTCCCGACGGCGCCAAGACCACCCCGGTGATGATCCACCGCGCGCTGTTCGGCTCGATCGAGCGGTTCTTCGCGGTGCTGACCGAGCACTACGCCGGCGCGTTCCCGGCCTGGCTGTCGCCGGTGCAGGTGGTCGGCATCCCGGTCGCCGACGCGTTCGGCGAACACCTGGAGGCGGTCATCAGGGAGTTGCGCAGCCGCGGTGTCCGGGCCGAGGTCGACCACTCCGACGACCGGATGCAGAAGAAGATCCGCAACCACACCACCGGCAAGGTGCCGTTCCTGTTGCTGGCCGGCGAGAAGGACGTGACCGCCGGTGCGGTGTCCTTCCGGTTCCGCGACGGCACCCAGGTGAACGGGGTGCCGGTCGGCCAGGCGATCGACGCCATCGACGGCTGGATCAGGAGCCGGTCCAACACCTCACCGACCGCTGAGGAGTTCGCGTTCCTCGTTCCACCGGTTGGGTTGAGTTGCCGAGCCCGCCGATGGCTGACGAACCCGAATTGGTGCATCAGGACGGGATCGGCATCCCCGACCACCTGCAGCGACTGTGGACGCCGCACCGGATGGCCTACGTCACAGGCGGTTCGGGAGCCGACCGGACCGCCGCGGATGCACAGCCGGACGATGACGCGTTGGCCTGCCCGTTCTGCCGGATCCCGACGCTGTCCGACGAGGACGGGCTGATCGTCGCCCGCGGCGAGCACGTGTACGCGGTGCTCAACCTGTTCCCGTACAACCCCGGTCACCTGATGGTGGTGCCGTTCCGGCACATGCCCGACTACACCGACCTGGACGGCGCCGAACTGGCCGAGTTCAGCGTCTTCACCCGGCACGCGCTGAAGACGATCCGCGCGGTCAGCGCGCCGCACGGGTTCAACATCGGCATCAACGCCGGTTCGGCGGCCGGCGCCGGCATCGCCGAGCACCTGCACCAGCATGTGGTGCCGCGGTGGGGCGGCGATTCGAACTTCATGCCGGTGATCGGCCAGACGAAGGTGCTCCCGCAACTGCTCGCCGACACCCGCACGACTGCTGTCGCAGGCCTGGTGACGGTCGCGATTCGGGGCAACATCAGACCCTCCGACGTCGTGGGCTGACCCGTTCGTCACACCCGCCCGACTATCGTTGGAGCGCTGACCGCAACTGACCGGTGTTTCCAGCCGCACCACCTGCAGTTCCGCCTGCTGACCTTTGACCTGCGAAAGCCCGACCGGACGGATCTCGATGCTCAACTCCCTGGCCCGGTCGTCGGTGTCCAAGGTCACCGACCCGATCGGGAAGGGCCTGCTGAAGGCCGGGCTCAGTCCGGATCTGATCACCGTCCTCGGCACCATCGGCGTCGTTGCTGGATCCGTCGCGCTGCTGGCGCCCGGTTACCTGCTCTGGGGCACGTTGGTGGTCACCATTTTCGTGCTCGCCGACCTGGTCGACGGGGCGATGGCCAGGGCGCGGGGCTACGGCACCGATTTCGGCGTGGTGCTCGACGCGTCCTGCGACCGGATCGCCGACGGCGCCCTGTTCGGTGCCCTGGCGTTCTACGCGTTCTCCTCCGATCAGCGGGTGCTCGGCGTCGCCGCCCTGATCTGCCTGGTCACCGGGCAGGTCATCTCCTATGTCAAGGCGCGCGCCGACTCGGTCAACCTGAAGATCGGCGGCGCGATCGCCGAACGCGCCGAGCGCAACGTGCTCGGCCTGGTCGGCGCCGGTCTCGCCGGCCTCGGAGTGCCGCACGCACTGGACGTCTGCCTCTGGCTGCTGGCAGTTGCCGGGCTGGTCACCGTCGTGCAGCGACTGGTGCAGGTGCGCAGGGCAGCCGTCAAGGCGGCCGCCGATACCGGCCTGAACCGCGGCACCGGCCGTCCGGCCCTGTGACCCGCCCGGCCCAGTGATCCCGTCCGACCCGGTGCAGATTGCCGATCAGAATGTGGCGGCAGCGTGAGTGAGCTAGCGGATCGGTTGACGGCGGCCGGCTTCGGCGCGGGCTGGTCGTTGGTCAAGACCCTGCCGGAACCGGTGGCCGACCGGATCTTCCGACAGGCCGCCGACACGGCGTTCCGGCGCCGCGGGCCGTCCGTCGTGCAGCTGGCGAAGAACCTGCACCGGGTGCTGGGCGAACAGTCCACCCCGGAGTCGCTGTCCGCGGTCGTGCAAGCCGGTATGCGTTCCTACGCGCGGTACTGGAAGGAGACCTTCCGGCTGCCCGCGATGGACCATGACGAGATGTTTGCGCAGCTCGAGGGCACCGTCATCGGAGCGGAGCACATCGACCGCGCGGTCGCCGAAGGACGCGGCATCATGCTGCCGGTGACTCACTCGGGAAACTGGGACATCGCCGGCCTGTGGGTGACGCGCCGCTGGGGTGCGATGTCCACCGTGGTCGAGCGGCTCAAACCGGAGTCGTTGTACGAGAAGTTCGTCGCCTACCGGGAATCGTTGGGCATGGAGATCCTGCCGCTGACCGGCGGCGTCTCCCCGTCCCAAGTGCTCAAAGAGCGGCTGAAGGCCGGCGGGATCGTCGCGCTGGTCGGCGACCGCGACCTGTCCGCGAGCGGGATCCCGGTGTCCTTCTTCGGTGAGACGGCCAAGATGCCGCCGGGGCCGGCGATGCTGGCAGCGTTGACCGATTCCTACCTGTGCCCGACGAACCTGAGCTTCACGGATCGGGGCTGGGGGATCCACATCCACCCGCCGATGTCGCTGCCCGGCACCCGGCTCGCCCAGCAGGTCCGCGGCGGCACCCAGGACATCGCCAAGGTCTTCGAGCAGGGCATCTCCGATCACCCGGCCGACTGGCACATGCTGCAACCGTTGTGGAGCGCGGACCTGGCAACGCGGGTGAGCGGGCGATGAGGGTCGGTCTGGTCTGCCCGTACTCGTTCGACGTCCCCGGCGGGGTGCAGGCGCACGTCGCGGACCTGGCGCGCACGCTGATCGGCCTTGGTCATCACGTCTCGGTGCTGGCCCCGGGTGATGACAGCGACGGGATCGTCGAATTTCCCGATTTCGTGGTGCCGTCCGGCCGCAGCCTGCCGATCCCCTACAACGGGTCGGTCGCCCGATTGTCGTTCGGCCCGGTCTCCTACACCAGGACCAGGCGGTGGATCAGGGCCGGCAAATTCGATGTGCTGCACCTGCACGAACCCGTTGCGCCGAGCCTGTCCTTCATCGCCCTGATGGTCGCCGAGGGGCCGATCGTCGCCACCTTCCACACCGCGAACCCACGCTCCCGCTGGCTGAACGCGCTGTCCGGAATGTTGCAGCCGTTCATGGAGAAGATCACCGGCCGGATCGCGGTCAGTGAACTCGCCCGGCAGGTCCAGGTGGAGCACCTCGGCGGTGACGCGGTGATCATCCCCAATGGTGTTGACGTGCAGTTCTTCGCCGGGGCCAACCCGTTGCCCGGGTACCCGCGGGCCGGCGGAACGATCGGATTCGTCGGCCGCTTCGACGAGTCCCGCAAGGGCATGCCGGTGCTGCTCGACGCGCTCAAGCTGATGATCCGCACCCGGCCGGACCTGCAACTCCTGGTGGCCGGCAGCGGCGACGAGAAGGAACTCCGGGAGGCCGCCGGTCCGGAACTGCAGGGCGCACTGAAGTTCCTCGGCCGGGTCTCCGACGCCGACAAGGCCGTCGATGCTGAAGTCGCTGGACATCTACTGCGCCCCGAACATCGGCGGCGAGAGCTTCGGGATCATCCTGACCGAGGCAATGAGCGCCGGGACACCTGTCGTTGCCAGCGATCTCGACGCGTTCCGGCGGGTTCTCGACGGCGGCATCGCCGGCGTGCTGGCACCCGTCGGAGATGCGGCCGCGTTGGCCAGAGCGTTGTCGACGGTGCTGGACGACCCGGGCCGGCGTGCGGTGCTGTCCGCGCAGGGCCGCCGGGTGGTCGCCGCCTACGACTGGCCGGTGGTCGCCGCGACGGTGGTCAAGGTCTACGAAACCGTGGTCGCGGCCGATCCGCGGGCCGTCGTCGAGGCGGACTAGGAGTGCCTGAATAAGCTGGCACCTGCGACGCGAGGTTGGTCCAGCGCACTCCTGCCGTTTCGATGGGTGGCCCCACCTTCGTCGGGTCCCTAGAGCCGGCGGGCCCGCCGTGACCTTGCGCACCCTTGCCGATATCCGGTGATTGCCCTGACCTCGGGGGCTGGAAGGCATGCGACCCTGGTAACCGGGTCGAATCCGCGGCCGGGATGTGCCACCGTTTGAGCAGGACAGGAGGGCAAACGATGACCACAGTCGTCGTTGTCGTCCTCCTGGTGTTGCTGCTCTTCGCGGCCCTTCGGTTGTGGCTGACCGCCAACCGACTCGACCGCCTGCACGTGCGGACCGAGGCTGCCTGGTCGGCCCTGGAGGGCGCGCTGGCCCGGCGAATTGTGGCCACCCGAGCGGTGGCTGCTGCCGGTGGACTGGAGCACCCGCAATCCGATGAGCTGCGGCGACTGGCCGACATCGCCGACCACGCCGATCGAGCTCATCGGGCCGACGCGGAGAACGACCTGTCACGCGCCCTGTCGACGATCCCGGCAGCGTCCGAGCCGGACCTTGCCGCCGAGCTGGCCGACGCCAGCGAGCGTGTCGTCCTCGCCCGCCGGTTCTACAACGACGCCGTCCGGGACACCCGGGCCCTGCGCGCGGTGCTGTTCACCCGGGTCTTCGGCCTGGCCGGCCGGGCGGCGATGCCGGACTACTTCGAGATCGCGGAGTTCCCGCACCGAACCGGTGTGTTGAGCCGCACGGCGGCCAGAGTGCTGCTGCTCGATGGCGACGACCGCGTCCTGCTGCTCTCGGGCACCGACCCCAAGGTCGGATCGCGATGGTGGATCACCCCGGGCGGGGGCGTCGAGGGCGGCGAAACCCTGCCCGATGCGGCCAGGCGGGAGCTGGCAGAGGAGACGGGACTGCTGCTCGGCGCGGACGATCTGGTGGGCCCGATCTGGCGGCGGGTCGCCCGGTTCACCTTCACCGGCATCGACTATGAGCAGACCGAGTTCTACTTCGCGGCCCGCGCACCCCGGCCCGGTGTTGCGTCGTCGGCCGGGCCGGATGTTCAGCGCACCGTCTCCGACGCCACGGCCGAGGGCGCCCCGAGCGGCATGACGATGGTGGCCGATCCGCTCGTTGAGCCGATGCGGGAGTCGGCCACTGCCGACCCGAATGGCGCCACCCTGGATACGTCCGGGCACACCGCCCTGGAACGGCAAACCCTGACCGGCCACCGCTGGTGGGCTGCCGAGGAGTTGACCGGCACCGCCGAAATGATCTACCCGGTCGAACTGTCCAGGCGTCTGCCGGAGGTTCTGGCGATCCTCGCCGACGGTGTTGCGCCCACGGTGGTTCCTGACGTCGACTGAGTGGGGCAGGACCAGACCACTGCGCCGTCTGTGGCAGCGGAACCGGACAATTTGCCCCACCAGGCAACGAATCGGTACCTTCACGGCGGGTCTACGACGTTCCCGTCCGCCAGCAGGCCTAGCGTGATCGAGCCGCTTGCCGCCCCAGGGTCGGGGTGTGCGCGCACTGGAGGAATTGTGAAGCGTCTTACGCGCGCGATCGGCGTCGTCGCCGTGCCGCTGTTGTTGATCGTCAGTTGTTCCTCCGGTGGAGACTCCGCGGTGAGCAGTACGCCGACGACAAGTTCCTCCCCGAAACCGTCGCCGAGCCCGACACCCACCCCGGTCCCGACACCTGCGCCGCCGCCCGCTCCGACCCCGGAGCCGCCACCACCGCCACCTCCGACCGACCCGCTGACCGGTGGTGCCCTTGTGCAGGGTCCGGTGGTCGCCGTCAAGATCGACAACACCTCCGCGGGGCTCCCGCAGTACGGCATCTCCGGCGCCGACCTGGTGTACGTCGAACAGGTGGAAGGCGGCCTGACCAGGCTGATGTCGGTGTTCCACACGAACCTGCCGTCCGAGGTGGGCGCCATCCGCAGCGTCCGCACCACGGACGCCGAGTTGTTGCCGGTCTTCGGGACACCGGCGCTGGTGTTCTCCGGTGGCGCCGGGGTACCGCTCGACGCGCTCGCGGCAACCCCCACCATTGCGATCTCCGAGGACAACGGCGGGCCAGGGTTCTGGCGCTCGGATTCCGCGAACGCGCCGTTCAATCTGCACAGCAACCTGCAGACAGTGGTCGGCAGCGTCAGCGGCATCAGCCAGCCGAACAACATCGGCCTGGTTTTCGCGGCCACCGACCCGCGGGTCGATGCCGCACCGGGCGCGACGTCAATGGCGGTGCAGTATCAGGCGGCCCGGCTGGAGTTCGGCGCCGAGGGGGGTGGCTACCGCCTGGTCCGCAACGGCGAGAGCGAGTCCGATGCCGAGGGCACCCCGATCATCGCGGACAACGTGGTGTTCCAGGATGTTGCCTTCGAACCCGACGGTGAGTTCGACTCGGTCGGATCACCGTCCTTCATCTCGCACACGGTCGGCAACGGCACCTTCACCCTCTTCCGGGACGGTCACGCCATTTCCGGCAACTGGAGCAGGACGGCACCCGACCAGCCAACCCAATACCTGGACGCCGCCGGCCAGCCTGTGCCGTTCAAGCCGGGTAAGACCTGGGTCGCGCTGGTCCCGCCGGTCGCCTCGGTCAGTGTGTCCTGATCCAGCGTCTCGATCGCCGCGTCCTGATCAGCGCCGCGTCCAGATCAGCGCCGCACGGGATTTTGCCGCGTTCTGCCCGAGTAGAATCCGGTGGTGAACGAAGCTGACCGCTCGTGAATTCGGTCCTCGGCGACATGCCGAAACCGGCAATCGGTCAGTTGTGCATCGTCGTCGGCGTACGGCCCGCGACACCACCCGCCTGAGGAGTCAGCGCCTTGTCCGCCGCCCGCACCCCCGAAGTTGATCCGTCCGTCTTCGCAGATTCCCTGACCACCACCGGCACCGCACGGGTCAAGCGGGGCATGGCGGAGATGCTCAAGGGTGGAGTGATCATGGATGTGGTCACCGCCGAACAGGCCAAGATCGCCGAGGATGCCGGGGCCGTCGCGGTGATGGCCCTGGAACGGGTGCCAGCGGACATCCGCGCGCAGGGCGGCGTCTCCCGGATGAGCGACCCGGACATGATCGACAGCATCATCGCCGCGGTGTCCATCCCGGTGATGGCGAAGGCCCGTATCGGACACTTCGTCGAGGCGCAGATCCTGCAGTCGCTCGGCGTCGACTACATCGACGAGTCCGAGGTGCTCACCCCGGCCGACTACTCCCACCACATCGACAAGTGGGCCTTCACCGCCCCGTTCGTCTGCGGTGCCACCAACCTCGGTGAGGCACTGCGCCGCATCACCGAAGGTGCGGCGATGATTCGCTCCAAGGGTGAGGCCGGCACCGGCGACGTTTCGAACGCGACGACGCACATGCGCACCATCGGCGGAGAGATCCGCCGGTTGACCTCACTGTCTCCCGACGAGCTGTATGCCGCCGCAAAGGACCTGCAGGCGCCGTACGACCTTGTCGCCGAGGTCGCGTCGCTGGGCAAGCTGCCGGTGGTCATGTTCACCGCGGGCGGCATCGCAACGCCGGCCGACGCGGCGATGATGATGCAACTCGGTGCCGAAGGTGTCTTCGTCGGCTCCGGGATCTTCAAGTCCGGTAACCCGCAGGCCCGCGCCGAGGCAATCGTCAAGGCCACCACGTTCTACGACGACCCGGACATGCTGGCCAAGGTGTCCCGTGGGTTGGGTGAGGCGATGGTCGGCATCAATGTCGACGACATCCCCGTCCCGCATCGGCTCGCCGAACGCGGCTGGTGACGGCGTAGCACTGCGGAACGCTGATATGGGGTAATTATTGGAATGTCCTGAGAGTTCTTGACCCTCGACTTCCATGCGCCCAGACTTCTGGTGCATTCACGGCGCGACGGTATTTGGTGCTGCCCCGGCCCGTGAAAACCAGGAGCCTGCGATGAGCAGTGAATTCAGCACTCCAAGAAACGCCGAGAGCGTATCGACCTCCGGAATTGCGGCGAAACAGACCGTCGGGAAACACAGCGCGCCGGTGCAGCAACCCGCGCAGGACGAAATCAATCGCGGTTCTGCTTTGATCGGCGCCGTCGGTGATGTGGTGGGTACCCTGCCTGCTGGTAATAACGCCGACGTCGGGGCCTTCAAGAACACCGGTCCGGTCTGGTGGGTCGGCCTTGACGAGGGGCAAACCAAAGGGCTCGATGCCGTTCTTGCCGCCGGCGGTCAGGCGCTTGCGGTGGCGGCCGGCCCACTCTGGCCGGCGGTTTCGGCGGCGCTCGGTGCCTCCGTCGCCTACATCATGTTCGTCGACAAACTCGGCGGGAACAACGGCGTCGACATCAACGGGGTGATCGGTACCGAGGGGGTGATCGTGACCCCACGCCTCGGTGCGATTTACGGAGATCTGTTGCAGGCGGCCAGAATTGCCGTCTCCGGGCGGACCATTCTGGATTTCGTCGTGCAGGCCTCGGGTGCCGTCCCTGGCCTCGGTGCAGCGCTCGATGTGCCAGTGGCGGCGGCCATCTTCCAAGCCGTCGCGGCGGGCACCCCGCTCGGCTGGGCGATCGCTGGAGCGGTGGGCCTGGTCGTCGATCTTTTCGGCAGCAGCACCCCCGATCCGAACGCGCATGGCGCGGTGGTCGCCGACCGTGATCAGGCACAGGCCTGGGAAAGCTTCCTGATGGGTTCGCTCGGCGACTCCCAGCACTTCTCGCTACTGTCCTGGCAGGGATTCTTCTCGGCCCAACAGGGCGGTGGGAGCAGCGTCTACGCCAATCGCCCGCAGATCGCGGAATGGGAAACCTGGACGCTCATCGATAATTTTGACGGCACCGTCAGCTTCAAAACCTTCAATGGACAATTCCTGACCGCCGAGGGTGGCGGTGGCCGGGAATGCAATGCCAACCGTACGGCAATCGGCACCTGGGAGAAATTCCACGTGGATAATCTGCCGAACGGCAAGGTGGCATTGCGCACCCTTGATCACAACAAGTTCGTCAGCGTGCAACAGAATTCCTGAACATGCCCTGACGACACACTGTTCAATTGGTGAACGCGTCGACCATTCGCTCGATGGCGGCCGATTCGGCATATGGCAGGAACAGCGACGGCTCGATCAATTCGACCTCCAGGACGCACGGGTGCTGATCGTCGTCGTTGACCAGGTCGACGCGAGCGTAGGCAGGTGTTCCGACCCGGGCGGCCACCACATCGATCGCGGACTGTGCGACCCGGACCTGCTCGTCGCTGGCGAGGTGCGGCACATTGACCTCGGCGGCGAACAGGTCGTCAACCGTGCCGGCCCAGGGGAGCGCGACCCGCTTGCTCGCAGCGTGGCTGTAGCGGCCTCGGAAGAAGACAAGTGGCCACTCGCCATCTGTTGCCACCGATGCCAGGAACGGTTGCACCAGTACGGATGTGCCCTGCGCGTGTAAACGCGTCAGGTGCTCGATGGCCAGCGCATGCTGATCCGGTCCGTACGCCGACGCGTCCCTGCTGCCGGCGCCGATGGCCGGTTTGACCACGAAATCGCTCGCCGGGAACACTGCGGTCTCGCCCGGTTCCACGAACACGGTCGGGGTGATCGGTACCCCGGCTCCGGCCAGCTCACCGAGATAGTGCTTGTCCAAGTTCCATCGGACCAGCGCGATCGGATTCATCAACTCCGTGACCGCATCGACGGCCGACAACCAGTCCAGGAACTCGCTGAGCCGCTCCGGATAGTCCCAGGCCGACCGCAGCGCCACCCGGTCGAACGCCGACCATTCGACAGCCGGGTCGTCCCAGTCGACGACATCGACGTGCACACCTGCCCGCCGCAGCGCATCAATGGCGACGGGTTCGTCCTCGTCCCGTCCCCGGGCGCCCTTCGTCGTCACCCAGGCCAGTCGCTCGATCACCCGCACACGGTAGCCGCCGAGTGTTCCGGAGCAGGCGTCAGTTGCTCTGACATCCCAGCGCGAAGAGCGCGGCCGGAACCTCGTTGGTGGCGCAGGCCTGGCTGCGGTCGGCGACCGGCTGCCATCGGCCGTCGGTCCATCGCAGCAGGAAGGTGTACTGCGCCTTGTTGACCAGGTCGTTGGCCCCGGCCACCGCCCAGGTGTCTTCGCACCTGACATCGGAATCGCTGACAGTCAACGGGGCATCCCGGCCGGCGTTCACCGCATCCTGCAGTGCTTCTTTCGTGCAGATCGGCGCGGCGGCGACCGCAACCGACGATGGGGCCGTGCTTGTTGGCACGCTGCTGGCGGCCTTGACCGGTGATGCCGAACTGGCCGCGCTCTTCGGTGCCGAGGGGACCACCGACGAACCGGCAGGCGCCGATGAGGTCGCAGATGGCGCCGATGACGACCCGGCGCAGGCGGTGAGACAGAGCGCGAGTGCAACGGTCACCGCAAGCGCACAGGTCGAGCGGCGGGGTCGTGGCCGCGGAAGTCGGTCGACGTCCTGTGTCGAGTAGCCATGGCGCAGTTGCTTGACCGGCGATCCCTCAGTGAGCACCCAGGCATGCTGCCACCGAATGCATCGGCCGGAAAGTCCGATCTGGGCGTTTCGCCACTGGAATGGTCTCGCAGCGCGTCACGATCCACGGCCTGCCTGGATCGCCGGGTCCGGGTCGAATCGTGTCGTACGTTTGGCGAGGCTGAGTACAGGGTCTAGACTCAGCACTATGGTCGACAGTCTGGCGGGCGTCCTCGAATTGGTCGGGGAGCGATGGGCGTTGCTCGTCGTGCGCGAAGTGTCACTCGGCCTGCGCCGATTCGATGAAATCCAGTCGGCGACCGGTGCGCCGAGAACCGTGCTGTCCGATCGGCTCCGCCGGCTCACCACCGCAGGAATCCTGACCACCCGGAGCTACCAACTGCCGGGTGCCCGGTCCCGCCAGGAGTACACGCTGACCGGCGCCGGGTTCGACTTGCTGCCCGTGCTGGCAGCGCTTTCCGAATGGGGGGAGCGGCACGTCGCCCCCGGAGTTCTGCCCGAGATCGTCTACCGGCACAGCGGCTGCGGCGGCCGGATCAGCGTCAAGTTGCAGTGCGAATGCGGCGAGCAAACCGATCCGCGAGGACGGTTGATCGCCGAGGTCAACCGATAGCCCAACTGCTCATGCCGAGCGTGAAACAACCATCAGGAGAAGCCATGTCGCTCGAAACCACCACCGATGACGCCTTCGCGCACGACGTCCTGGCCAGCCAGCTGCCCGTCCTTGTCGATTTCACCGCAGCCTGGTGCCCGCCGTGCGTGATGATCGCCCCGGTGCTCGCCCGGATCGCGACCGACGAGGCCGACCGGCTCCGGGTGGTCTCCCTCGATGTGGACGCGAACCCGGTCACCACCTCGAAGTATCGGGTGATGGGGATGCCAACACTGGCGCTGTTCGTCGACGGGGAGGTCGTGGTGCAGTTCATGGGTGCCAAGCCGCGCGCGGCCATCATGGCGCAGTTGGAGCCGCACCTGCAGCCGGCCGTCAGCGGCTCGATGTCGCGGCGTTAGACCTTCTGTCCCGTCGCGGCAGCCCGGGTGGATGGTTCGTCGGCCTCGAACACCGCAGCACGCTCCACGGTCAGCAGGCTCTCGGCGCGAATGCTCGGCGTGGTAGGCGGCCCCACCGCCGCGGATGCCGAACAGCCGCTTGGACCACAACAGCCAGATGACCGCCGCGATGTTGATGACGAGCGCCCCGACCCGGATCACGGTGATCTTCTCGGTGACCTCGTAGATCTCCCACGGCAGAAACACGCTGGTGGCAACGACCGTCAGGTATTCGCCCCAGCGGCGCATCGTCCACAGACCGTAGGACTCGACGAGCTGCAACGTTCCGTACGCGATGACGCCCACGGTGATCCAGGTCAGGGTGACGGGTGTGAACTCGAAGACCCGGCTGATCCCACGGACGATCTTCGAATCGTCCAGGCTCCAGCCCAGTTGTTCGGCCACCGGCCGGAACAGCGTCACGTCGTTGTTGAAGGTGTCCTTCAGTTCCTGCTCGTGGCCGCGGAATCGGATGATCAGGAAGGCCACCAGGTACAGCGCCAGGCCGCGGACGACGCGCTCTGCGGCGAGCAACCGCATGATCGTCCGGTCGCGGAGTAGCCGACCCCGCGGCACCTCCGGCGCACTGTCCGCCGGCCCGGATCTCTTGGGCTCCCCGATCACGAAGTCACCGCAGCGCAGGCAGCGCCAGGCCGTCGCCGGCCGGGGTGCCGACGTGCAGGCGGTCGGCCAACTCCGGCTCGTCGGGCGCGAAGGTCTCGTGCCCGTGCCGTCCACACGCCCGTAGGCTCCAGTCCACCTGTGGAGGGTAGCCGGGCGACGGGCCGGGACCGCAGTTCGGTTCGTTGCCGATGACGGCCGGGAGTGCTTGGCGAGGACGCCAATCAGTTCAATGACCTGCGGTATCGGTGAGCAGGTCCGCCGCGGCCCCTGGCAGGCCACCAACGTGGTCAGCAGCACGGCGAACCAGCTCGTCGTGTGCCTCCTCGGGAAGGTGGCCACGCGCGATGAGCACCCCGATCGCCTGGTTGATGACGGACATCTCGGTGGACCCGTTGATCCCCGGATCCACGACACTGACCCGAGTCAGCGGGTTCAAGTGACCGTCCAGGACGACATCCCCGTCGAGGCCGTAGGCGTAGCGGGTATCGGCGGCCAGGTCGACGAAGGCACCCGGCCGGCCGGCGTAGAACACCACAGAACTCCCGGGAGCGGCACCGGCCAACCGCTCGAGCGGCAGCTGCAGGGACGTACCCGCGGCGGCGACCAGGTCCGGGTCGATGGCCGTCACAGTGACCGGCCGACCGTCCAGCAGCACTGTCAACGTCAGGCCGAGAAACGACGGCACCGCAGCAGTCACATCGTCGGCCAGTGCGGCGACGACGTCTTGCAGGTCGGTCCCGGGTTCGGCCAAGGCGTTTGTCAGGGCATCAAGCTGGTCGCTCAAAGGATGCGGAAAATCCATGGCGATGAACTCCGGAGGCACGTCCCGATCGCTGATCGACAGTGCCGGGGCCGAGCGCACCGGAAAACGCAACCCGATGCGCCAAGACGACACCCGGTCGGGACCGGGGTTCAGCTCACTGGCGCACCTGTGACACTACCCCCACCATTGTGACGCCGGATAGACCACCGAGTCGGTGGTGACCGATCAGTCCAAGTTCGGGCGGCGTGCCCGGGCCCGGCGTATCGCTTCCTGCACAATGCCCGCAGCGACCGCGTTGACCTTGATGTGCTCGCGCTGACTCTGCTGACGGAGCCGAGTCGAAGGCCTCGTCAGCGGTGATCCCGCTGCGGCTCCGCATGATGCCGATGGCCTGATCGATCACCGCCTGGCTGGTCAACGCTGCTTGAAGGCTCACGCCAACCGCCGCGTCTGGGCGAGGATCTGCGCATTCTGCACCGCGATCGCCGCCGGCACGGCGAACAACTCACCCAGCTCCGCGGACCGCTCGTCGAACGAGTCCGGAGCGTGCGCGTACACATTCATGGCGCCGACGACCACATCGCCGGCGATCAGCGGCAACGACAACACGCTGTGCACCCCCAGCCGATCCGCTCTCGGCCCGAACCGCGGCCACCGCGGGTCATCGCCCAACGACCCCGACCGCATCGTCCGCCCCGTCTCCGCGGCACTGATACACGGACCCTCGCCCAGGCCATACTGGATGTCGTCGATCTCCTCGACGAACGGTTCGCTCTTCACGATGGTGTCCGCCCGATCCGGCTCGAGCAACGTCAAACCCGCACCCTCCGCCCCGGGGATGGCCTTCACCGCGAACGACGCCACCTCGGCCAGCAGATTCCACCAAATCCCACTGGCCCGACGACAACCGGGACAGCGCCGCCATACTTTCCGCTAAATCGTCGTCCTCGGCCGCTCTCGCAGCCTGTTCCCGACCCTGATCATCACTTTCGGCACCCGAGTCGTGCTCCATCGGACGGCCTCCTGACCTTGGGCTGGTCGATCCCGCAAAATCGAATCAGCACGCACCACGTTAGCCCTCACACCACACAATGCACCAAGAATCGGACGATGCTCGGTTGTGCCCGACATCGACAACACCGGCCACCGCCGGCGGCACAGAGAATCCATCGAGAGGTGCACGATGGGGGAATGCCGACCATCCCGGACCAGCGACCCCTGTTGGCACGTGCCTTGGCTGTCGCCGGGGAGTGGGTTGCCCGGGTCGGCCCTGCGGATCTGGACCGGTCAACCCCCTGCGCCGGTTGGCATCTCGCGACTCTGCTGGCGCACTGCATCGGGCAGAACCACGGGTTCGCCGAGGCTGTAGAGAACGGTGACGCGCCCGAGGAGGCGTACGCCCTTCGCGCCTTTGCCGCCGGCGACCTGCCGAATGTCTGGCAGGCGTCCGCGGCCCGGATGACTGCCGCCTTTGCCGCGGCACCGTTGGACCGGATTGTTCGGCTCGCTGAAATCCGGCGGGACAACAGGTTCCCGGTCAGCGTGGTGATCGGATTCCAGTTACTGGATACCGTGATCCACACCTGGGACATCGCCACGGCGCTCCGCGAACCGTTCCGCCCCGACGACGAGTTGGTCGGGGCAACCCTCGAACAGGCGCGGCGGGTGCCACAGCTGCCGAGCGTCCGGGAAGGACCGGGTGCATCATTCGCGCCGGTGCTGCCCGTCGTCGTCGCCGATGGCTGGGTGCAGGCACTGGCTCTGCTCGGGCGGCGGGACGTCGACGGTGGCTCAATTGCTGGTCAACGCGTATGACGGCTGCGCGGCCACCCATTCAGCAGCAGATCCGGACCCGGCTGCGGCCGGCGAATGATGCCGGGGCGAGCCGTCACCTGCTGCGGACCGGGTCGGCGTTGGCAGGTCAGTCTCCCGCGCCCGATGCCGACCGGTCCGTCGGCCGGTGACGATGCGCCGCAGCGCACCGACCGCCTGGTCGACGTCATCGGTCGAGTTGTACAGATAGAAGCTGAGCCGGCAACTGGCAGCGGGTTCGAGCCCGAGGTCGCGGTGCGCCAGGGTTGCGCAATGACAGCCGGCCCGCGATTCCACCCCCACGTCGTTCAGCGCATTCGCCAGATCGAAGGGGTTGCGGCCGGCGACATTGAATGCGACCAATGGTGAACGGGGTCGAAGGGCGGCCGGGCCATAGACCGTCACACCGGGAATGGCGGCCAGTGATTCCATTGCCCGTTCGGTGAGCCGGCGGGTGTGGTCGCCAATGGCGGTCATGGTGGACGCCACCACAAGTGCGGGAATAGGGGTGTTCGTCCGGAAATAGGCCTGCGGACCGGCCGAATCGATCAGGTCGACGGCAAATCTCAATGCCTGCGCTGAGGTGATCACGCCGAGGATATTGGGGGTGCCGGCCGAGTATTTCCAGGGCAGTTCGTTGTAACCAACGTGCGCCGGCGACACCATCCCTGCCTCGATCATGTCGCCGCCGTAGAGAAACGGCAGCGATTGCTCCAACAGATGCTCCTTCGCGTAGAGCACGCCAACCCCAAATGGGGCAAGGAACTTGTGGAACGAGAATGACAGGTAGTCGACATCCATTGCCTGGACGTCGATATGGCTGGACGGAACCAACTGGGCGCCGTCCACCAGCAGTCGGGACCGGCACTCGCCGTCCGGCTGTTGATAGCCGCTGCGGACGGCGATGTCCCGGATTGTGGCCAGGTCGGGTTTGGTGCCCAGGAAATTGGATGCGCCGGTGCAGCAGATCAGCTTGGTGCGGGAATCCACCAGGGACGCAAGGTGATCGAGATCGAGCTCGCCGGTCACATGGTCGAATCTCGCGATCCGCAATTCGACGTTCCGGCCGAGCCGGGGGAGTATTTCCCGGCACAACCCATACCACGGAACGAAATTGGAGTTGTGTTCCAACATGGTGGTGACGATGTTGTCGCCGTCGGCGAATTCGGTGAGCAGCGAATACATGACGGCATTGTGCGCCTCTGTGGTATTGCGATATGTCACGATGTTGCGGCGGCTCGGGGCGTTCAGCCAGCCGGCAATGGTGTCGTAGGACTCTTCGAACAGGGTGGTGGTGACCTGTGATGCGGTCGACTGTCCGCGGTGCACGTTCTCGTAGGACGGGATCAGGCTTCGATACAGATCCAGCAACTGCCGCGGCGGCTGAGTGCTCGCGGCATTGTTGGTGACGATCCGCCCACTCCGCGCCAGGTCGAAATGCGCGCGGATGCGGTGCACGTCGAGTGGGGCGGGGCGTACCGAGGTCATCATTGGCCCTTTGCGTCTTGGCGTCGGCCCGACAACGGCGGCTGCGCCGACAGCGGGTGCCTGTGCAGAAAGGGAGACCCAGCGCCGCGGTAGTGATACCGGTCAGGCCAGCCAGCCGGGTAGGGAAGAGCGGGCGCCGAACGACGCCGGTCCGGCGATCGCCGCCAATCGACCAACGGCGGTGACGAGCTGTTCGGCATCGGCGGTGAACGGCAGCCGCAGGTAGGACTCCATCGTGCCGTCCGGGCCGAACCGAGGTCCGGGTGCGATCCGCACCCCGGCGGCTGGCGCCAGCAGCGCCAGGTCGGTCGCGAACGGACCGGGAAGCCGCACCCAGAGGAAGGAACCGCCCTCCGGTCTGGCTCGGTTGCCACTCCGGCAGTTGGGTCGCCAGCGCAGCCTGCAACGCCGCGGCGCCGGTGGCCAACCGGGACCGTTGCATCGACAACGCCGGCCCGGGATCGGTCAGCAACGCCGTGACCACCAACTGATCGAGGACCGGGCCGGACATGTCACCCAGCGCCCTGGCCGCGGCCAGTCGCTGCACCAGCGGCGGTGCAGCCCGGATCCAGCCGACCCGGAGGCCGCCCCAGAACGACTTGGACACCGACCCGATCGACAGCACCCTCGTGCCGTCATCGAAGGCCGCCATCGGCGGCGGGAGCTGTGCTGAGCCGGGGAACGGCACATCCCGGAACGATTCGTCGACCATCAGCAGCGTTCGGCTCGCCCTGGCGGCGGCGACCAACGACTCCCGCGTCGCCACGTCCATCAGGGCGCCGGTCGGATTCTGGAAATCCGGGATCAGATAGCCCAAACGCGGCGCGGTCTGCCGCAGTGTGGCGCCGAAAAGATCGACATCCCAGGCACTGCCTGCGGGCTGACCCCAGGGGTTCGGGTCGGCCAATCCGACCGGGGCCGGTATCCGGCGGCCGGCCCGCAGCGCGTCGAGCGCGACCGGGTAGGTCGGGCATTCGATCAGCACCCGGTCGCCGGGAGCCGACAACTCGCCGACGATCGAGGCGAGAAGGCGTGCTGGGCGCCGGAAGTGATCAGAATCTGCTCGGCGGTGGTCGGCACACCCGCGGCCGCGTATCTGGCGGCGATCACCTCCCGCAGCACCGGCAACCCGAAGGGCAGATAGCCGTCGCCGGCCATGTAGCGCGAGAGTTGTTCGGCGGCAACCTGCACGGCGGCGGCGAGCGGGGCGGCCGGGGCCGGCAGGCAGGCGGTGGTCAGGTCGATCATCGCCGGCGGGGCGGCGGACGCCGGAACGGACTCATGCCACCCGACGCCATCCTGCCACCCGAAGATGCCACCTGCGTTGAAGGAGGCCACCGCGGTGGACGGCGACGACGACCCGTGGCGCGCGGAGTTGCCCGTCGGGCAGCCGGAGCCGGCTGCCAGACCCGCGTCGGGAGTCCAGCCAGCCCTGTTCCCGCAGCAGTGCGTAGGCGGCGCCGACGGTGGTACGGGACAGCGAAAGTCCCACTGCCAGTTCACGTTCGCTGGGCAGACCGGTGCCGACGGCGAGCCGGCCGTCCAGTACCGCCGCCCGAATCCGGTCGGCCAAGCCCCGGTAGGCAGGCTTGCTGGCGTCGCGGTGCGGCGGTGCCGAGGCGTCGAGCCAGGGTTGCCGCCGAGATCCGTGTGGTCTCGCTCATAAGGACCAGTTTCTCGCAAGTGGTACTGGATGTCCAGACCAGTCTCGGTCAGAGTGGTGGCATGCGCCTGCTCACCCCGATACCAGTTGACCGCCGCCCTCGCCGATTCATCCAGTTGATCGTCGGTCTGCTGCTGTACGGCATCACCATGGGAATGATGGTCAGGGCCGTCCTCGGGCTCGATCCGTGGGACGTCTTCCATCAGGGCCTCACTGCGCTGCTCAACCAGTGGGTGCCGCTGTCCTACGGCACGGTCATCACCATCATGTCGGTGATCGTGCTGCTGCTCTGGATCCCGCTGCGGCAGCGACCGGGCGTCGGCACCATCGCCAATGCCGCGATCATCGGCTTCACCACCGACGCCACGCTGCGACTGCTCCCCGAGTTCAGCAATCTCACCGTCCGGATCGTGGTGCTGGCCCTGGCGATCGTCGGCAACGCCCTGGCCGGCGCGCTGTACATCGGCGCCGGCCTCGGGCCGGGACCGCGGGACGGTCTGATGACGGGCATCGTCGCCCGCGGCATCGGTTCGATCCGGCTGGTGCGGACCACCATCGAGCTGACCGTCCTGGGAATCGGCTGGCTGCTCGGCGGCGTGGTCGGAGTCGGCACCGATCGTCTACGCGCTGGCCATCGGGCCGCTGCTGCATCTGCTGCTGCCGCGGCTGCAGGTGCGCTCGGACGGCTCGGCGGTGCCCGTGCCCGTCGGAGTCTCCCGTGCGGCACCGTCGAGCGAGGCACCGTTCACCGAGGCCGAAGGTCGATAGCCTGGTCCGCCGGGTGGACCGGAGCCGCCCACCAGGTCGATAGGGTCAGCATTTATGGAAGCCTTCTTGTCGACGCTGCACGTGGTCGGTGCGGTATTCATCGTCGGGCCGATGGCGATACTGCCGATGACCGCAATGCGGGCGGTCCGCGCGGGTCAGGGCGCACAGGTTGCCGTGCTGGCCAAGTCGACGTTCGTGTTCAGCCTGCTGTCGCTGGTGGTCGCGCTGCTGGGCTTCGGTGTTGTCGGCGTGTCGACCCACGACACCAAGATCAGCACGCCGTGGGTGCTGATCTCGATCATCCTGTACGCGCTGGCCGTAGGGCTGACGCTGATCGCGGTCGTCCCAGCACTGCGGTCGGCGTCGGAGCATCTGCTGGACCAGACCGCCGAGAATCTCAAGCCCTCGGACTACCGGCGGATCGCCATCGGATCCGGGGTGACGTCGCTGTTGCTCGTCATCGTCGTCGTCCTGATGACCTGGAAGCCGGGCGGCTGAAACATGGCGAAACCACGGTGCCACCGGTGAGCCGCTCCGATCCGGTGGTGGGAGTCCTTGCGCTGCAAGGAGACGTGCGGGAACACCTGGTTGCGCTGGCCGGGCTCGGGGTCACCGCGAGGCCGATTCGCCGGGCCGCGGAACTGGCGGAGCTGGACGGCATCGTCATCCCCGGCGGCGAATCGACGACCATCTGCCGACTGCTGGACGTCTTCGATCTGCGCGACCCGCTGACCGAACGATTGCCGGACGGTCTGCCGGCGTTCGGCTCCTGCGCCGGGATGATCGTGCTGGCGACCGAGATCCTGGACGGCCGGCCCGATCAGCGACCACTCGGTGCGATCGACATCGTGGTGCGGCGCAACGCGTTCGGCCGTCAGGTGGATTCCTTCGAATCCGACCTGGAGATCGATGGCATCGACGGCGGCCCGGTCCGCGGCGTGTTCATCCGGGCGCCCTGGGTGGAGCGCACCGGGGCCGGACGTCACGGTGCTGGCCAGGGTGGGGGAGCACCCCGTCGCCGTCCGCCAGGGCAACGTGCTCGCCACGTCATTTCACCCGGAGGTCAGCGGCGACGACCGGCTGCACGAGCTGTTCCTGGGCATCGTGCAGTCGGCTTGAGTCCGGGCTGACCCCGGCCGGGACGTAGGATCGCCTGTCGAACCGGCGCGCTGCTGGCCCGGCACACGCGGGCGAGCCGACCGGGCACCGGTGGACACGGCACGACGACAAAGGCAGAAGGGTTTGGCGGGACGATGAGCGGCCACTCCAAATGGGCGACAACGAAGCACCAGAAGGCAGCCAAGGACGCCAAACGCGGCAAGCTGTTCGCCAAGATGATCAAGAACATCGAGGTCGCGGCGCGCACCGGCGGCGGCGACCCGGACGGTAACCCGACGCTGTTCGACGCCATCCAGAAGGCCAAGAAGTCGTCGGTCCCGAACGAGAACATCGATCGGGCCGTCAAACGCGGGTCGGGCACGGAAGCCGGCGGTGTCGACTACCAGTCGATCACCTACGAGGGCTACGGCCCGAACGGCGTCGCGATCATGATCGAGTGCCTCACCGACAACCGGAACCGGGCCGCGTCCGAGGTGCGGGTGGCGGTGACCCGCAACGGCGGTTCGATGGCCGACCCGGGCAGTGTCTCGTACCTGTTCAGCCGCAAGGGCGTCGTCATCGTGCCGCGGGAAACCGCCGGTCACGACACGGTGTCCGAGGACGACCTGATGCTCGCCGTGCTGGACGCCGGTGCGGACGAGATCAACGACCTCGGCGACGTCTTCGAGGTGGTCTGCGAGGCCAGCGACCTGGTCGCCGTCCGGACCGCGGTCACCGACGCCGGGATCGAGTACGACTCGGCCGACCGCACCTTCATCGCCTCGGTCAACGTCCCGCTGGACGTCGACGGCGCCCGCAAGGTGATCAAGCTGGTCGACGCCATCGAGGACCTCGACGACGTGCAGAACGTCTTCACCAACGCCGACATCTCCGACGAGATCGCCGAGCAACTCGACAACGAGTAGCCGCCGGCCCCTTGTGCACGCCTCCCAACGCTTGCGGTGCGGGCGCTGCGCCGTCCGCGGACGAGCGGCGTGGCGCAGACCCCGGTGTCGGTGCCTCCCGGTAGCGTGCCGTGACGTACAGGTGTTCGGCTCACGGCCCTGCAAAGTTTCGGCGGTCCCACTGCGCGGGTGACCGCCCTGGGAGGCTCGACGTGCGGGTGCTCGGTGTTGACCCTGGGCTGACCAGGTGCGGCATCGGCGTCATCGACGGCGGACCCGGTCTGCCGCCGAAGATGGTCGAGGTGGTCGTCGTCCGGACGGCGCCGAATACCGACCTCGCCCTGCGACTGCTGACGATCGCCGAACAGGTGGAGTCGATGATGGACCGGCTGCAACCCGACACGGTGGCGATCGAGCGGATGTTCAGCCAGCACAACGTGCGGACCGTGATGGGTACCGCGCAGGCGTCCGGCGTCGTCGCGTTGGCCGCGGCCCGGCGGTCCATTCCGGTTGCCTGGCACACCCCCAGCGAGGTCAAGGCCGCCGTCTCCGGGAACGGCAACGCCGACAAGGCCCAGGTCACGGCCATGATCACCCGGCTGCTGAAACTTCCGGACGCCCCGAAACCCGCTGACGCCGCCGACGCGCTGGCATTGGCGCTGTGCCACCTGTGGCGCTCACCGATGCAGGGTCGGCTGCTGGCCGCCGCGGCCAAAGCAAGGATGGCCCCATGAACGAGCGTGCGAGTGAATCATTGGCGCTCATCGTCCCGACGCCGCGGAGCGGGGTCGGACGATGATCAGCTCAGTGCGCGGCGAGGTGCTGTCGGTCCATCTCGACCATGCCGTCATCGAGGTGGGCGGCGTCGGTCTCGCGGTGCGCACCACCCCGGCCACCCTCGCCGGGCTGCGCCGCGGGGAGCAGGCCAGGTTGTCCACCAGCCTGGTGGTCCGGGAGGATTCGCTCACCCTCTTCGGATTCGCCTCCGACGAGGCGAAGGACCTGTTCGTGCTGGTCCAGTCGGTGTCCGGGGTCGGACCGAAGATCGCTCTTGCGCTGCTCGCGGTGCTCGATCCCGACCAGTTGCGGCGTGCGCTCGGTGCCGGCGACACGGCCACCCTGATGCGCGCACCGGGCATCGGCAAGCGCGGCGCCGAACGGCTGGTGTTGGAGCTGAAGGACAAGGTCGGCGCCCTGCCGGGTCCGGCCGGTGTGCCGGGTTCGGGTGTGGGAATCGGCCTGCCGTGGCGGGACAAGCTGTCCGATGCACTCGTCGGGCTCGGTTTCACCACCAAACAGGCTGACGAGGCAACCAGTGCGGTTGCCGCCGACACCGACGATCCCGCGGTCGCTGACGGAGACGTCGGGGTGCTGCTCCGCCGGGCGCTCGCCCTGTTGGGACGGAACAGATGAGCGGACCGGCCGGTGACTGAATCATGATCAACAACGATGACGAAGAGCCCGACCTGATCGTCGAGGGCGTCGTGGAACCGACCGAGGTGCCGGGGGATTCCGATGTCGAGGCCTCGCTCCGGCCTCGCTCGCTGGCCGAGTTCGTCGGCCAGGTCCGGGTCCGGGAACAGCTCGAGCTGGTGTTGTCCGGTGCGAAGCTCCGCAGGACGCCGCCGGATCACGTCCTGCTGGCCGGGCCGCCCGGCCTGGGCAAGACGTCCTTGTCGATGATCATCGCCGCGGAAATGGGCGCGGCGCTCCGGCTGACCTCGGGCCCGGCCCTGGAGCGGGCGGGTGACCTGGCCGCGATCCTGTCGAATCTGGTCGAGGGCGACGTGCTGTTCATCGACGAGATTCACCGCATCGCCAGGCCGGCCGAGGAAATGCTCTACCTCGCGATGGAGGACTTCCGCGTCGACGTGATGGTGGGGAAGGGGCCCGGCGCCACGTCGATCCCGCTGGAGATCGCCCCGTTCACCCTGGTCGGCGCGACCACCAGGTCGGGCCAGCTGACCAGCCCGTTGCGTGACAGGTTCGGCTTCACCGCGCACATGGAGTTCTACACGGCGGCCGAGCTGACCACGGTGATCACCCGCAGTGCCGCAATTCTGGGTATCGACCTCAGACCGGACGGCGCAACGGAGATCGCCGGCCGGTCACGGGGCACCCCCCGCATCGCGAACCGGTTGCTCCGTCGGGTGCGTGACTATGCGCAGGTCAGGGCCGACGGAACGATCACCAGGGAGATTGCCAGGGCGGCGCTTGCGGTGTACGACGTCGACGAACTGGGACTCGACCGGCTGGACCGGGCGGTCCTCGGGGCGTTGTGTCGTTCGTTCGGCGGTGGTCCCGTCGGATTGACGACGCTCGCGGTGGCCGTCGGCGAGGAAGCCAGCACCGTCGAAGAGGTCTGCGAACCGTTCCTGGTTCGGGTTGGGATGTTGGCCAGAACCTCGCGTGGGCGAGTCGCGACCCCCGCGGCCTGGGCGCACCTGGGTTTGGAAATGGGCCGGGAGCTCGAGCGAAAGGAAGAGGCCACCCTTTTCGACGGTCTGTAGCCGACGTGAACGGAGTTGCGGCTTCGCTATCCCAGCCGGTCGCGGCGTTGGGTCAGCGCGGCGGTCTCGGCGGTGTTGGCCGCCAGTTCGATGGCCCTGTCGTACGCCGCGCGCGACTCCTGGCTGCGGCCCAGCCGGCGCAGCAGGTCGGCGCGGGTGGCGTGGTAGGCGTGGTAGCCGGCCAACGCGTCCGCGAGACGGTCGACGTCCGCGATAGCCACTGTCGGTCCGTCCAGCTCGGCGACCGCGATGGCCCGGTTGAGGGCGACGATCGGCGAGGGGTCGATCCCCACGAGCTGGTCATAGAGGGCGACGACCTGCGACCAGTCGGTGTCGCCGATGTGCTGGGCGCTGGTGTGCACGGCGTTGATGGCCGCGAGGATCTGGTAGCGACCAGGAGCAACCCCGGCGGCCGCGGCGGCGAGTCGCTCGCGCACCAGCCGATGGCCTTCGGCAATCAGCGCGACGTCCCAGGTCGCACGATCCTGCTCGTCGAGGGCGACGAGCTCGCCGCTCGCCGATACCCGGGCGGTGCGGCGGGCCTCGATCAGCAGCATCAACGCGAGCAGCCCGGCGACCTCACCGTCGTCCGGCATCAGGGCCCGGATCAGTCGGGTGAGCCGGATCGCATCGGCAGTCAGCTCGTGGCGCAGCGGATCGGTGCCGGGTCCGGACGCCAGATATCCCTCGTTGAACACGAGGTAGAGAACAGCGAGCACGCCGGAGACGCGGGCCGGCAGATCCTCCGCGGTCGGTACCCGGTACGGGATGCGAGCGGCCCTGATCTTGGCCTTCGCCCGGGTGATCCGCTGCTCCATGGCGGTCTCCTGCACCAGAAACGCGCGGGCGATCTCGGGCACCGTCAGCCCGGCGACCATGCGCAGGGTCAGGGCCACCCGGGTCTGCAGTGCCAGCGCCGGGTGACAGCAGGTGAAGACCAGCCGGAGCCGCTCGTCGTCGATGGCCCCGAGCGTTTCGGGAGGGTCTGGCGGGTCGACCATCAGCTGAGCCTCCTGGTGCTTGCCGTCGCGTTTGTGCTCGCGCCGGATCCGGTCGATGGCCTTGCGGTGGGCCGTGGTGGTCAACCAGGCGCCCGGGTTGGGCGGTACGCCGTCGGCCGGCCATCGCTGGACCGCGGTCGCGAACGCTTCGGCGGCCGCCTCCTCGGCGATGTCGAGATCGCCGTAACGACTGGTCAGAGCGGCGACCACCCGCGCCCACTCGTCGCGGTGTGCCTGGGTGATCGCTCCTGGCACGTCGACACCGCTCACAGGAATGGCCGCACCTCGACCTTCCGGTTGCAGGCCTTCGACCCATCGGCGGCCAGCTTCAGCGCCACGTCGAGGTCGGCAGCCTCGATGATCCAGAAGCCGATGAGGAACTCCTTCGACTCCAGGAATGGCCCGTCGGTGATGATCGCCTCCCGACCGCGGTTGTCGATGACCGTTGCCGAGCTGGGCGCCGCCAGGCCGCCGGCAAAGACCCAGTAGTCCTCCGCCACGAGTCGATCGTTGAAGGTGTCGATGGCAGCCATCTCTTCCGGGCTGGCAAGGCCCGCCGTGTCGGTGATCACGGACATCAGATACTGCATCTGAAGATCATCTCCTGTCGTTCCGGTGCCCCTGGGTGGGCGGCCGCTCACCCAACAACGAACATCGCCGATCCGATCCGACACCGCCGCGCAGAATTCTTTCAAGAACTCTCTCCGGGCCCCCGGTTGCGGGCGATCACGGGCGTTTGAGCCGAGGAATCCCGGGCTTGCACCGGCTCGCCGCCGAGCAGCACAGATGATCATGCGCGGTTCCGGTATCCTGGCCGTTACAAACCGGACATGCTGTTGGCCGTCGGAACCGAGCGGGGAACCACCGACAGCCGTGCCTCGTTGACCGCGCGGACGACATGTGGATCTGCGGCGTTGCACTGTGCGACGCCGCGTGGGTCCAAGAGCACAGAGCAGTGACGTCGAAAGAGTCGAGACCGAGGAGAACCATGGAACAGATGCTGTTGCCGATCCTGATGTTTGCAGGGCTCGGCGGTCTGATGTATTTCAGCATGAAGAAGCAGAAGCGAGCGGCCGCTGCGACCAAGCAGATGCACGAATCGCTGGTTCCAGGTGCCCGGGTCATGACGACGTCCGGGCTGCACGGCACGGTCACCGCCATCGCCGATGACACCATCGAACTCGAGATCGCACCCGGCCTGCGGACCACCTGGGTCCGCGCCGCCGTCCGCGAGATCGTGGTCCCGGGACCGTCGGACGATTCTCTCGCGATCGATGCCGACTACGGAACGTCCGACTACACCGATGACGCCACCGTCATCGATGCCGATGAGGTTGACCCGACCGACCACAGCGTGACGGATCGCAAGTCCAAGGATCTCAACTAGGCTCAGCTATTGCCCCGGCCCTTCTGAGGGTCGGGGCATCATCATGTTGGGGGGCGTGACGATCGCCCCCTGTTGCATGCGACCGATTCGTGACACGGACATCCGCCCAGGATGCCGGCCGCGGACCTTGAGCCGTATGCCGGAGAGATAGGCGCGACGTGGCGACACCAGCTGGGCAGTTCAGGCCCTGGCGACTGATTCTGACCTTCATCGGCATCACCGCCGTGCTGTATGGGTTGGTGTTTTTCACCCCAGGCTCCAATACCCCCAAACTCGGCATTGATCTGCAGGGCGGCACCCGGATCACGCTGACGGCCCGCACCGTTGACGGTTCCGACCCGACCAGGGCCCAGATGCAGCAGGCCAAGACGATCATGGAGAACCGGGTCAACGGATCCGGTGTCGTCGGCGCTGAAGTGCAGATCGACGGCGTCAAGAACCTGGTCATCACAGTGCCGGGCAACGAGGACCTCAGCGGACTGACCCGCAGCGCCCAGATGAACATCCGGCCGGTGCTCACCGACGCCAGTGGAAACCCGGCGATCAGCTACCCCGCCGGCTATTCACCCGCAGCCACCACCGACACTTCGGGCGCGACGTCCGCTTCGGCGACCGGGTCCGCCACCGGTTCGGCGACCGCATCGGCCCCACTGACAACGATCCCGGCCATCGGCGACACCACGCCGGCATCAGTCCCGGGTGGTGCCGAGACGGCGGCCCCCGCCGCCGCTACGGCCGCCGAAACGTCGCCGGCCGGCCTGCGGCGCCCCAACGTGGTCCCGGACAGCCCAACCCCGGCCGCGGACACGGCCGCGGCGACCGCCCCCGCCGCCGACACTGCCGCCGCGACCACCCCGGCCGCCGACACCGCCGCGGCGACTGCACCCGCCGCCGGCGCCACGGCAACCGGTACGGACGCCACCGCGGCGGGTACCGCCACTGCCGCGGCGCCCGCGTGGCCGGCCGGCAGCGACCCGGCCAACCCCACTCAACCCGAGAGCGACGACGAGGCAACGTGGACGACCTGGGAGACGGCGGCCATCGCCGCGTTGCCCACGCTGAGCTGCGCCGACCTGGAGCCATACCGCGGGCTGGACAACCCGAACAAGCCGCTGATCGCCTGCGACGTCGACGGCACGGCGATCTACCTGCTCGACAAGACGCTGATCGCCGGCACGCAGATCGACACGGCCACGTCCGGGCAGAGTTCCCAGGGCGCCGGCTGGGTGGTCAACATGACCTTCAAGTCCGACGGCTACGCGACCTGGTCGTCCTACACCGCCTCTCATACCGGCACGCTGACCGCGATGACACTGGACGGGCAGGTGGTCTCGGCACCCCGGATCAGCGGCCCGATCACCACACCGGGAACCGAAATCTCCGGGTCGTTCACCCAGGCATCGGCCCTGGCCCTGGCGAACTCGCTGAAGTTCGGCGCGCTGCCGCTGGCGTTCGACCGTGCCGAATCGGTGAATGTCAGCGCCCAACTGGGTCTCGAGTACCTCAAGGCGGGCCTCATCGCCGGCGGTATCGGACTGCTGCTGGTCGTCATCTACTGCCTGATCTACTACCGACTGCTCGGCGTCATCACCGTCCTGTCGCTGGTCCTGTCCTTCGGGCTCGTCTACGCGATCCTGGTGCTGCTGGGCAGGTGGGTCGGTTACAGCGTCGACATGGCCGGCGTGGCCGGGTTGATCATCGCGATCGGCATCACCGCCGACTCGTTCGTCATCTATTTCGAACGAATAAAGGACGAGGTCCGCGAGGGTCGAACGTTCCGGTCGGCCGTGCCGCGCGGCTGGCAGCGGGCCAAGCGGACGATTCTGTCCGCCGACGCCGTGTCGTTCATGTCGGCCGCGATCCTCTACGTATTGGCCGTCGGTGAGGTGAAGGGCTTCGCCTTCACCCTGGGTCTGTCCACCGTTCTCGACCTGGTGGTGGTCTTCCTGGTGACGCACCCATTGGTGCATCTCGCCGCCGGTTCCCCGCTCTTCAGCTCACCGACGTGGTCGGGCCTGGGCAGCGTCGCCAAGGCCGGTGCATCGCAGCGTGCCGAGAACGCGCGGCTCGGTGCCAAGGACGGCGGCCTCCGGGACAGCGGTTCCAAGGACAGCAAGGAAGTCTCCGTATGACGAACGACGAGAACGACCTGACGACCCCAGCCGTGACGAAGACGGTTGCCACGCCCGCCGCGGCCCCACAGCGGGTCGCGACGCTGGACAAGCAGTACGGGCGGCAGGCCGGCTTCGTCACGAAGCTGACCACCGGCACCGGTGCGTTCAACATCCTGGGTTACCGCAAGGTGTATTACGCGGTCTCCAGTGCGCTGGTCATCGCCTCGATCCTGTTGATCATCTTCCGGGGTTTCCAATTCGGCATCGATTTCGCCGGCGGTACCACCCTGCAGTTCCAGCCGAACGCCGGCGAAACCATCTCCACCACCGAGGTCGCGCAGGTCGTCACGTCGGCAACCGGTATCGAGCCGGACGCGGTGCAGACCGTCGGCACCCAGATCGAGGTCAGCTCCGCCACCCTGACGATCGACCAGGTGATCTCGGCCAAGGCCGCACTGAACGCCGAATACGCCCCGGTCGGCGGTGTGTCGGACTCCGCGGTGTCCGAAACCTGGGGGTCGGAGATCTCCCAGCGGGCGCTGCTCGCGGTGGTGGTGTTCATCGTCGCGGTGGCCGGATTCCTCTGGGTTCGCTACGAGCGCCGGTTCGCGGTCGGCGCCGTCGTTTCGGTGCTGCACGACCTGATCATCACCGCTGGCATCTACTCGCTGAGCGGCTTCGAGGTCACCCCCGCGACCGTCATCGGCCTGCTGACGATTCTCGGATTCTCGCTCTACGACACGGTTGTCGTCTACGACAAGGTCCAGGAGAACACCAAGGGCCTGACCTCGCTGAACCGGCGGACCTACCCCGAAGCGGCGAACCTCGCGGTCAACCAGACCCTGATGCGATCGATCAACACGTCGTTGATCGCGCTGCTGCCGGTCGCCGGACTGCTGGTCGCGGGCGTGGTCATCCTGGGCTCCGGCACGCTGAAGGACCTGTCCCTCGTCATGCTGATCGGCATGCTGGTCGGGGCCTATTCGTCCGTGTTCATCGCCGTTCCGGTGGCGGTCGACCTGAAGCTGCGCGACCCGCTGATCAAGGCGCACACGGCCAGGGTCGAGGCCAAGCGGAAGAGCGAGGGGCTGATCGTGGACGCCGATGGCGATCCGATCCGCCGGATCGGCAACGCCGCCGATACCGGCCGACCGGCTGCGGTCCCGGTGGCCGTCGCCGCGACGGCATCGTCCCTGAAGCCGGGCGCTGCTCCGAAACCGGGCGCGAAACCCGTGCGGCCGGCCGCGAAGCCGGCGGGCTCGGGTACGTCGCGACCGAGCGGCAAGGGGCAACGGCCGACCGGTAAACGGAGTCGGTGAATCCCACGGTGCTCGGGGTGTCGCCGCTGGACGAAACCTCGCCGCAGCGGCTGGCTCGGTTCGCTGCGGCCGGGGCGGCGATTGACCGATTGGTCCGCACCCAGCAGGACTTCCCGCAGACCGGGGTCTTGTTCCGGGACCTCACGCCGGTGCTGGCCGATGCCAGAGCCCTGCATGACGTCGCCGTTGCGTTGGCCGCGGCGGCGCCGGACGCCACGCTGATCGCCGGACTGGAATCCAGGGGTTTCCTGCTCGGCGCGGCCGCCGCTGCGGTGGCCGGCCTCGGCGTGCTGGCGGTCCGCAAACCCGGCAAGCTGCCGGGGGAGATCATCTTCGAGGACTACGCGCTGGAGTACGGCACGGCCCGCCTCGAACTCCACCCCGACGACGTTCCGGCCGGCGCACGGGTGCTGGTGATCGATGACGTGTTGGCAACCGGCGGAACCGCGGCCGCCGCTTGCCGACTGCTCCGCCGCGCGGGCGCCGACATCGCCGGCGTCGCGGTCGCCATCGAACTGGGCGACCTGCACGGCCGGCGGGCGCTGCCCGGAATCGACGTCACCGCGCTCCGCAGCTGGTGATCTTCGGGCCTGTCCTGCCGATCACACCCTATGTGACACAACCCTTATCACCATGGCCCAGCCCTGCCGAAGGAACATGACGCATGACGATCCCGAATCACGCCGACGCCCTGTCGGGTACCTGGAACTTCCGCGACATCGGGGGCACCCCGACCCCGCATGGCCCGGTCCGACACGGCCTTGTCTACCGGTCCGCGGTGCTCTCACAGCTGGATCCGGCCGGCCAGTCTTCTTTGGAGTCCTTCGGCGTCCGGAATGTCTTCGATCTGCGTGGGCCGCTGGAAATCGGCCGGGACGGCGCCGATCGAGTGCCGCCGACGGTGACCGTCACCGTCGCCCCGTTCCATCCCGAGGAGGACGAGGCGCTGGTTCACGAGGTGCAGGAGGATGCCGGACCGCGCACCCAGGACGACCGGGTGCAGGGCCTACTACGCGGCCATCCCGACCCTCGAGCCTGCCCAGCAGTCGGTGGCGACGATCCTGCGAACGGTGGCCGACGGTTCGGGCAGTGTGCTGGTCCATTGCGCCGCCGGGAAGGACCGGACCGGCTGGACCATCGCCACCCTGCTGACCGTGGTCGGCGCTCATCGGGACGACGTGCTGGCCGACTACCTCCTGAGCAACACCGCGATCGAATCGCTCCGGGTCTGGATGCAGGCCCAGTACGGTGACGCGTTCCTCGCCAACGACGGCGTGCTCGGTGTGCAACCCAGCTATCTGCAGGCCGCTTGGGACTCCGTCGAGCAGAACTTCGGTTCGTTCGACGGCTACCTCGGCGCCATCGGGATCGATGACGCCGTCGTCCAGCGGATCCGGCAGCGCCTGGTCGGCTGACGCGCGGCGGGGTCAGTCCTCGGCGTCCATCCGGAAACCGACCTTCATGCTCACCTGGTAGTGACCGACCCGGCCGTCATGGATGTGCCCGCGCACCTCGGTGACCTCGAACCAGTCCAGCCCACGAAGTGTCGTCGATGCCCTGGCAATGCCGACCTCGATCGCCGCATCCACCCCGTCCGGCGACGTCCCGACGATCTCGGTGACTCCATACACGTTTGCGCTCATGGCTTTTCCTTTGGCATCAGAGGCGGACGCGTCGGTGCGCACGCCGGGACAGCCGAATGCTAGACCTGCCTGCGGACTGGGCAGTGGTCGGCGGCCCGGAGAAAGCATTCCCGGCGATTCGGTCTCAGGACACCCAAGTGACGCCGGAGATGTCCAGGTTGTACGGCACCCAGTCGGTGGCGTTGTTCCACGGCGCAACGATCCTGGACTGGATGGTGCCCGACTTCGTGTTGATGGAGACCAACCGAACCGGGTTGGTGCTGTTCGAGTGGATGGCGGCGAGGAACGAGTAGATCGTGTTTCCGTTCACCCCGACATCGGTGCGGCTGGCAGCGATGCCGACGTGCCCGGAGAACACCATCTTGATGTTGGCGTACCTGCTGATCAGGTTGTCGTAGAGGTACTGCGGGCTGGTCGCGCCGTATTCCGCCTGCTGATGGATGGAGCCGTCCGCGTTCAGATAGGAGTGGGTGACAACGATGACGTTGTCGTGCGGATGTTCGGCGACGACCCGCTGTGCCCAGTTGACCACCGCGACCCGCGGCCACATTTCGAGGTTCAGCACCAGCCAGTGCTTTCCGCCGGCGTTGAACTCGCTGTAGACGTTGTCGGTCTTGCCGCTCTCGAAGCCGCCGTTCACAGCTCCGTACTTCGCCGCGGTGAAGTAGCTGTTCCAGGTCGTGGTGTCGCGGAACAGCGTCCTGGTGTTCGTCGAATCCCGCGCGGAGCCACCTGGACCGGTGGCCTCGTTGTCGTGATTTCCGTTGGACAGCGACCACGGGATGCCGGCGGCAGTCAGCGGTTGCAGCGCCTTGGCTGGCCCAGGCGTACTGGTCGTGGCTGGCGGTGTCCCAGTTGACGACGTCCCCGGTGTGGGTGACGAAGCGCAGGTCGAGAGATTCCGGCCCGGACTGCGCCACCAGCCAGTCGCTGCGGTTCTTGAATCGCCTGTCCGGCGAAAAGACCTCCTGCTGGGTGTCCGGCATGACAGCGAAGGTGAAACTCGGATCCGTCGGGTCACGATCCGGCTCGTGGCGTGCCGACGCTGAACGCGGTGGGCGCGTCGGCCACTGCGGTGTCGGCCAACGTGTATCCGACGACGTCGACGATCAGGTCCACGCTGCCGGACGAATCGTTCGCGAGGGTGACCTGACCCCTGCTGCTGACCGGGACCAGGGTGGTGGTGCTGATGGTGACGCCGGCGGTGAGGTTCAGCGTTGACGTCAGCGGCCGGCTGGTGCCCGCCGGCCAGATCGCGATGTATCCGGTGCCCCGCGGTACGGCGGTCACGGTCAGCACGACGGCGGCCACATCCCGGGAGGGCACCGGGCCCGAAGCCGGTGACGGTGACGGTGGCGGTGGCGTTGGCGCCCAGGGCGCCGCTGATCTGCTGGTTGAGGCGCGAGTCGACGATCCTGGCCGGAGTCGCCGCGACCAGCGCGCCCGACGTGGCAGGGGTTCCCGCCAGGGTGTAGCCGATCACGTCGACGATCAGATTCGTTCGCTCCGAGTGAGCCGTTGAACAGCTGCACCGAGCCATCGCGGCCGACCGGCACGAGCGTGGTGGTCGCTATGTTCTTGCCGGCGATGAGACTCAGCGCCGAGGTGTTGGTGCGGGTCAACCCGCCGGGCCACACGGTGATGTATCCGAATGCCTGCGGCTGGGCGACAGTCACGGTCAGCACCGCGGCCGCGACGCCGGTGCGTCGGCACTCCGCCGATCCCGGTGACCTGAACCGCAACAGTGCCGGTCGCCCGGGACGGTCCGGGCGATCTGCAGACCGAGGCGGGAGTCGGCGATCCTGGTCGGGGTCACCGGAACCAGCGCACCCGGTGCGCTCGGTGCACCGGCCAGGGTGTACCCGATGACGTCGATGATCATGTCGGTGCGGGTCGGCGAGCCGTTGAACAGCTGGATCGCGCCGTCGGCCCCGACCGGGCACGATCGTTCCGGTGGCGATGTCGCGGCCTGTTGAGAAGTTGAGGTTGGAGGTATTCGGCCTCGGCCGTCCGGTGGCCCACGCGGTGACGTAACCGTCGGACAGTGGGGAGGCGACCGTCAGGTTGAGCACGGCGGTGGCGACGCCGCCGGCGGGTATGCCACCCCGGCCGGCGACCTTGACGCTGACCGAGCCGAACGCGGGTATCGCCCCGGGAATCTGCTGCCCGGTCCGGGAATCGGCGATCCTGGCCGGCGTGACGGAGATCAGCGCACCGGGCGCACTCGGCGCAACGGCCAGGGTCCGGGCCACCGCAGTGCCTGGGGCGGTGACACTGCCAGCGCCTGCGACGCCACGGGGTGCCGTCGCACCGCTCGCCGCGCTCGTTTCAGTGATGAGGCCAGCCAGCAGAATGGCAACGACGACAGCCGCATTCAGGGCGATCCGACGTGGACTTCGCACGGGCAGCTCCATCGCTATATCGGTGGGGGCGCCGGGTGGTCCAGCGAGAAGATCAACAAAACGAAGCTCCGCGGTGGCTGGAACCTGGCTCATTGGTACACGGAAGGGAAATTATCACCCAGCGGTCCCCATGATCCGGTTACGGCATGATGTTGCTGTGGCTCATTCGGGCGGGGAGCACGTCAGCAGAATTACGGAGCGAATATTGTTCGCGCCAAAGAATCAGGAGTCCACCGCAATGAGCGGTAACACTCCGGGGTCCCACATGCCAACGAGGGTCCGATGTTAACGCCGAGTTTCCGATGGCGAAAAATGGGTTAATCAACAAATCACTCGGGCGAGGTAGGTCCGCAGTGCCTGGGTCGGCCCGACTGACACGTTTGGTCATTCGGCAATCAAGGCCGGATCGGCGCCAACCCCGTCGTCGGCGAATCACTGGGCCTGTCGCAGGTGAACCTCGTCAGAGGTGCATCCGTTTGTCCGTTGTCGGCGGAAGTAGTAAGCACAGCCGCTCACCGCGCGGCGCAGTTGGGAGTCCTGCCAGCATGAGATTTGCCCGCCGCACCCGGTCATCGGTCTTGCCCTCGCCGTTCGTGACGCAATCCGAGTTGCGGGATCGGCTGAACGATGACGCGTCGGCGTTGTCCGGTGCCCTGCTGCTGACCGGCCAACAGTCCGGTCTGCTCAACTGGCTGGAGTGCCAGGTTGATGCACTCCAGCTCAACCGGGTCGATGTCGAGACGCTACAGGCGATCATCCAGCGCTGGCAGAAGCTGCGCGCGGCCGCCAGCAGGTCCGATACCGGGATTGCCGACGTCATCGCGGTGGATTACTGACCTGCGGTCTGGACCGGGACGCTGATCCGGACCGTTGTGCCGCCGCCCGGTGGCATCTCCAGCTGGAATTCACCACCGGCGGATTCGATCTTGACCCGATGCGAGTTCAGCCCGATGTGCCCGTCAGCGAGCCGTGCAGCGACCGTCGCCGCGTCCGCGCCCACCCCGTCGTCGGCGATCACCAGGTCTGCTGTGCCGGCGTGCAGTCGCAGCGTCACCGTGAGCCGAGAGGCCTGCGCATGCCGCACGACGTTGGCCAGGAGTTCTCTTGCCGTACCGAACAACAGCAGATCGCTGCCGGTGCGCACGTCGGTGGGCCAGTCGCCGGTGTCCAGGGTGAGGTCGAGTCCACCGCGGTCCGCCGCGGCCCTGGCCAGCTGGCCGACCGCGACGGCCAGTCCGGATTGCGCGAGGACTGCCGGATGGAGCTCGGACACCGTGGAGCGCAACAACTGTGACGACTGGGTCAGGGCCTGGTCCAGCCGGTCGAACGCCTGTGGGTCGGCGAGGTCGCGGGCATCCTCCAGATCCATCCGGGCGGCCAGGATGTACTGCAACGCGCCGTCATGCAGGTGCTCCGCCATTGTCCGGCGCTCGGAATCCGTCACGGACATCAACTCCGACAACAACTCGGTCCGGTCCGCCACCAACCCACTGATGGCCGAGACCCTGGACCGCTGGATGCGGGACAGCCCGATTGCCGCGATTCCCACTCCGGTCAGCACCAACACCCGCAGCAGGATGGAGGCCAGCGGTTCTGCGTTCGCGTCCTGGGTGGCGAACGCCTCGGCGGCGTAGAAGACAACGGTCGGGATGACGACGCTCGCGCACACCCCCCAGTGCAGTTGGGTGGCCGCCAGCACGGGCAGCAGAAAGAAGCCGCCCAGCAGCACATATGAGGTCCAATTCTGGGCGGAGGATTGGCCGGCGATCAGGCTGAGTGCGGACAGCGCGATCAGGTCGACGTACAGCCCGAGCCACCCCCAGGTGATCGCGCTCGGCCGCCCGGTCCGTAACCACACCGTCAGCAGTGCGGCAGCAATGGCGTAGGCCCCGGCGATCAGCGCACAGGCCCGGCCGCCCACTTCCGGCGGTAGCAGCAGCAGGGTTCCGATGACGAACAGGGCGAGGACGCCGCGGAGCGCGATCTGCAGGTTGATCCCGCGGTGCTCGTGTTCCAGCACGATCCGCTGCATGCCCGCCGGGGAGTGTTCGGTCGCCGCCGGTGCGGCGGCCGCGATGGGCATCGACATGCAGGAACGATCCCACGGCGGGGCGGGTGCCGTCCGGCGACCGGACGTATCCTCTGCGCGTGCAGTCCTCCGACAAGAAGATCACTGTCGTCATTGTTGACGACCACCCCTTCTTCCGCGATGGGGTGAGCAGGGGACTGACCAACAGTGGGCAGATCGCCGTCGTCGGCGAGGCCGGCACCGGCCGCGAGGCGCTTTCCGTCATCGCCGCCGAGAGCCCCGACGTCGCCCTCGTCGACTACCAGATGCCGGACCTGGACGGTCTGGACGTGGTGCACGCGGTGGTGCGGGACAAGCTGCCGACCAGGGTCCTGCTGCTGTCGGCCATCACGGACAGCGCCATCGTCTTCCGGGCGTTGGAAGAGGGGGCCGCCGGGTATCTGTCCAAGGACGCCCGGCGGGCCGAGATCGTGGACGCCGTGCTGTCCGTTGCGGCGGGCCGGACGGTGGTGCCGCCGGAACTCGCGGGCGCCCTGGCCAGCGAGATCAGGTTGCGGGCGCAGCCGGCCGGGCCGGCCCTGAGCGAACGGGAAACCCAAGTGCTGCAGGCGTTTGCGCGCGGGTTGAGCATCCCGCAGACGGCGGCCGAGCTGTTCATCGGGGCCAGCACGGTGAAGACCCACACCCAGCGGCTGTACGAGAAGCTCGGGGTGTCCGATCGCGCCGCCGCGGTCGCGGAGGCGATGCGCCGCGGCCTGCTGGAGTAAGTCACCCGGCGCCTGCCTCGAGTCGTGCGCTGATGCGTCGCTTCATCGAGCGGAAGGTTGGCACAGCCTGCGGCGTTATGCTCGATCGACAAGACAAAGTGGTTCACTTCCGCTCCGCGAGGGGGTGCACGGTGAGTTCTGACGTTGAGGGCCGGCTCGCCCATGCCCGCCCGCCCGGCGAGGCCGCCCCCGATCTGGTGGTGCCCAAGGCTGACTCCGGACCCAATCCCAAGCACCTGGCCAGCCTGGTTCCGGTCGAGTCGCCCGCTGATGGTGACGCGGCGGTGCAGTCCGCGGCCGCAACGTCCGGCACCGCGACCGCCGTTGCCGAGCCCGAGGAAGCGCCGGAGGTGCCGACGCCGTCGGCGACCCGGCGGGTGCGGGCCAGGTTGACCCGGCGGATGAGTGGTCAGCGATCCAGCGCACCACCGAACCGGACCGTGCTGGAACCGCTGTTCGCGGTGCATCGCGGACTGCACCCCAAGGCCGACCTGAAACTGGTCCAGCGCGCGTACGAGGTCGCCGAGAAGGCCCACGAGGGGCAGTTCCGCAAGTCGGGCGACCCGTACATCACCCATCCGCTTGCGGTCGCCACGATCCTGGCCGACCTGGGAATGGACACCACGACGCTGGTGGCCGCATTGCTGCACGACACCGTCGAGGACACCGACTACACCCTGCAGAACGCGACAGCTGATTTCGGTGACGAGGTCGCGCACCTGGTGAACGGCGTGACCAAGCTCGACAAGGTGCATTTCGGGGCGGCCACCGAGGCCGAGACGATCCGCAAGATGATCATCGCGATGGCCCAGGACCCCAGGGTGCTGGTGATCAAACTTGCCGACCGGTTGCACAACATGCGCACCATGCGGTTCCTGCCACCGGACAAGCAGGCCCGCAAGGCCAGGGAAACCCTCGAGGTGCTGGCCCCGCTGGCGCACCGGCTCGGCATGGCGACCGTCAAGTGGGAATTGGAGGACCTGGCGTTTTCCATCCTGCATTCCAAGCGGTATGACGAAATCGTCCGGTTGGTCGCCGATCGCGCGCCGTCCCGGGACACCTACCTCGCCGCCGTGACCGGCCAGCTCGAGGCCGAATTGTCGGCGGCCAAGATCCCCGGCCAGGTGGTCGGCCGGGGCAAGCACTACTACTCGATCTATCAGAAGATGCAGGCGCGCGGCCGGGAATTCGACGAGATCCACGACCTGGTTGCGGTCCGCATCCTGGTGGGCAGTGTCCGGGAGTGTTACGCCGCAATGGGTGTCGTGCATGCGCTGTGGGCGCCGATGCCCGGCCGGTTCAAGGATTACATCGCGCAACCGCGCTATGGCGTTTACCAGTCGTTGCACACCACGGTGATCGGGCCGGAGGGCAAGCCGCTCGAGGTGCAGATCCGCACCTACGACATGCACCACACCGCGGAGTACGGCATCGCGTCGCACTGGCGGTACAAGGAAAGCCGTGGCACCCACTCGGGTGTCGCCACCTCGGTGGACGAAATGGCCTGGATGCGCCAGCTTCTCGACTGGCAGCGGGAGGCCGGCGATGCCGGTGAATTCCTGGACAACCTGCGTTACGAGATGGCGCACAGCGAGATCTTCGTCTTCACCCCCAAGGGCGACATCCACACGCTGCCAGCGGGTTCCACCCCGGTGGACTTCGCGTACGCCGTGCATACCGAGGTCGGGCACCGGTGCATCGGTGCCAAGGTCGACGGCCGGTTGGTGCCGCTGGAACGGCACCTGTCCAACGGGCAGTTCGTCGAGATCTTCACCTCCAAGGCACCGAACCAGGGCCCGAGCCGGGACTGGTTGGGTTTTGTCGGCTCATCGCGGGCGAAGACCAAAATTCGCCAGTACTTCGCCAAGACCCGGCGGGAGGAGGCGGTCGAACTCGGTAAGGAGGCGATCGCCAAGTCCGCCAGGCGCGCGGGATTGCCCGTGCAGCGGCTGATCTCACACGACGCGCTGGCCGCCATCGGACACGACCTGGGCTACAAGGACATTGCCGCGTTGTACGCCGCCGTCGGGGAGAACCACATTTCCGCGCAGACGTTGGTCGGCAAGGTGGTGTCCTATCTGGGCGGCGAGGAGCAGGCCGACGAGCAGGTCGCCGAGCGCTCCGCTCCGTCGGTCACCCGCCGACGTTCCAGGGCGACCGGTGACGCCGGTGTGCTGGTCAAGGGCATCAGTGACATCCAGGTCAAGCTCGCCCGGTGTTGCACCCCGGTGCCGGGGGACACCATTCTTGGCTTCATCACCAAGGGCGGCGCGGTGTCCGTGCATCGCGTCGACTGCACGAATGCGGCTGCGCTGCAACAGGAACAGGCCCGATTGGTGGAGGTGACCTGGGACCCGACGTCGGCGTCGGTGTTCCTGGTGACGATCCAGGTGGAGGCCCTTGACCGGGCCAGGTTGTTGTCCGATATCACCAAGACGCTGGCCGACGTCAAGGTGAACATCCTGTCCGCCAACCTGTCGATGTCCAAGGATGGGATGGCCATCTCCCGGTTCTCGTTCGAAATGGCCGACCCCAAGCACCTTGGTCATCTGCTCCGCACGGTGCGCAACGTCGAGGGTGTGTACGACGTGTACCGGGTGACCAGCGCCTGACCGGGCTCCACCTCGTCGCCGAACCGGTGGGCCACGATCCAGGTCCCGTCGACTGAACGGTGTGCAGGGAAAATCCCGCCGGCTGACGCCAATTGCCCTGCAGAACGTTCAGCCGATCGACGTCAGCGTGAGCCTCCGGTCAGCCGCCGGTCGCCAGTCGGTGTGCCCTGGCCAACGGATGCTCGAGCATCCGGTCGATCAGTTGGCTCCATCGGTGGCCCCGGGTGGCCAGGTCGGCCCTGGTCGGATCGGGCACGGACGTGTCCTCCAGCGATCCGACAGCGACCGGCACATGCACCGGAACGGTGGCCAGCAGTCCGGCGACGTCGTCCTCCTTCACCGTGTCGAGTTCCTCGGCGAGCAACCGCAGGTAGCCGAGGTGGTTGCCCGCCTCCAGCACCTGCGCCTCGATCTCGTAGGCGGACTGGTTCGTCGAGACGGTGAGCACGACCGCACCGCCCAGGACCCGCACGATCTCCAGGGCCCGGGTTGTTGTGGTCACGCTGGTGCCGGCCGCCGCGACGAGCAGGGGGATGAGTTGATAGTCGTCACAATCTGCGACGAGCCGGCCGAACTCGTCCTGCAGCGGCGTGACCTGATGGTCGTTGCCGACCCCGCCCGCCGTGACGTACCGCGCGCCCAGCCGGGAGGAGAGATCCAGCACGCCGCGGTAGGACTCGTCGTTCGGCGGCCCGCCGAGTTCGATCCGTCCGACGTCCAGCACCGAAACCCGGTTGGTGAGCAGATGTTCGACCATCGACCCGAGCTCGGCGGAGCCGGCGCCCTTGCGCCACCAGAGATCGGCGCCCCGCGAGTGGGCGACCTTCAACCCGATCGAATCGAAGCCGGTCTGCAGGGCGAGATCGACCAGTTCGGTCGGTGAGAGCTCCGCGGCCGCGGATTCCTGGATGACGGTCCTGTTCATCGGGACAGTCTGCCCTGGACCTGCCGCGCCGTCCGAATGACGTCCGGCGAATGCCCTCCCCCTTATCGTTGCGTCCATGAGCGAGCCGGCTTCCGAGCTGCACCGACGACCCGTCTGGGCGCGGAAGGTCCCGCTGGATCTGGAGGACGCCGGCACCAGGACGACCGCGTATGTCTACGGCAACATCCTGGTGTTGGCCGCGCTGGTCATCCTCCCCGCCTCAGATGTCGAATCCGGCCGGGCGTTCTGGATCGTGATCGGCACCGCGGTGTCCACCTTTGTGGCGCACGTGTTCGCCGAGAGCCTCGGCGGTTTGGTTCGCCACCCTGCGACATCGCCGGTGACCGCGCGATCGGCGCTGCTGCTGGCCCGGGAGTCGTGGCCGGTGCTGACCTCCGGGCTGCTGCCCGCGGCGATTCTGGCCGTTGGCTGGCTGGGACTCATCCCAGCGGACCCGGCGTTGTTGCTGGCGGATGCGGTTGTGCTGCTCCGGATCGCCGGCACCGGCATCATCGTGGCGCGACTGCGGAATGAACCCAGTTCGCTGCGGATCATCCTGCTGGGCGTTGCGGTGGGTGTGGCCGGTGCGCTGATCAGCCTGCTGAAGGTCTACCTGACCCATTGAGGCTCGAAGCCGAGCTTCGTTCGCCGGCCCGATGCGATACTTGAGCTGCCGGAACCCTTCGCGGCCACCGATCATCGACAGCGGGTGCAAGTGATGAGCAATCCCATCAGCAAGTGGTTCAAGCTGCCGACGCTGGCCGAACGGCTGCGTGCGCAGGGCATCCGCGACGATGTGGTGCAGGCGGCCGAGCGGACTGCCTTCGGCCGGCAATCCGATCGCGGGATACCCGAGATGGCGGCCCTGCTCACCGACGACGAGGGCGTCATTCAGTTGGTGGAAGCCCGCTACGCCGGGGCGACCGGGTTACTGGTACTGACCACCCGCCGGCTGTTGTTCGCGCCGTCGGCGCTCGATCGCACATCCGAGACCGTCATCCAACTCCCGGATGTGACGACGGTGTCCTTCCGGAAACACCGCGGGATGGGTGTTGTCGAGGTCAGCACGCGATCCGGCGACATCATCGCCGATCAGATCCTTGGCAACCAGGCCGAAACGCTCACACTTGCGATCCAGCAGGCCAAGAATCCACCGCCGGACGGCCCAGCCGGGCGTCGTGACCCGTTGGACGAGCTGGCCGAGCTGCGGGTGCTGCACCAGGCAGGGGCGATCGGGGACGCCGAGTACCAGGCCAGGAAGCGGCAGCTCTTCGGGCAGATCTGACTGCTGTCGATCACCGGGCCCGTCAGCCGGTGAACCCCGTCCCGCCGGCGATCTCGTAGGACCAGAGCTCGCTGCTGACCCCCACCGGCGGCGGAGCCGCACCGCCGGCGCGTTCGGCCGCCGAGCGGTGTCCGTGACCGAACGCGGGCGAGGTGACCCACGCCTTGAAGGCGGCCTCGTCCCGCCAGCGGGTGACGACGAGCCAGGTGGTGCGCTCGTCCGTCGGCGCCAGCAGCTCGAAACCTTCGAACCCGTCCTGGTTGTCGATGGCCCCGGCCCGCGCGGCGAACCGCTTGGCGAGTTCGTCGCCGCTGTCCGCGGACACGGTGATGGCGTTGATCTTGATGACGGTCATGCTGCCCATCGTGCCAAGCCGCCGGCCCGGCCGCACACCCCGGCCTGGTTTCGGCGGCCATGGCTCAGCCGGCGCCACCGGTCGTCCCCGGTGCCGATGCGTCCGCGGTCGGGGTGACCTCGGCGGTCGCAGCACCGGTATCAGTCGCAGCACCGGTATCAACGGATCCTGGATCAACGGGCTGCGGTGTCGACACCACCGGTGGACAGTCCGTCGGCGGCGGACGGGGTGGCGGTTTCGTACGTCCCCGTCCCCTCCAGGGCGTCACCCGGCACGGTCACCTTGGCGATATCGGTGGTCGCGACCGGGGGACCGTCCTGAGCCCCGTTCTGCACGCCCTGCGCAGCGATCTCGTTGACCACCTTCATGCCGTCGCCGGAGACGGTGCCGAGGATCGTGTAGGACGCGGGAAGCTGGGTGTTGCCGTACACGATGAAGAACTGCGAGCCGTTGGTGTCCGCCCCGGCGTTGGCCAGCGCGACCGTGCCGACCGGGTACGTCGCGTCGGTCGCGGCCTCGGTGGCGAAGCTGTAGCCGGGACCGCCGTTGCCCTGACCGCTGGGGTCACCGCACTGCAGGATGTTCAGCTGTTCACTGACGGTGAGCCGGTGGCAGGAGGTGTTGTCGTAGAAGCCCTGGGAGGCGAGCGAGAGGAACGAATTCACGCCGCAGGGAGCGATCGCCCGGTTCAGGCTGACCGGGACGTCCTGCCCATTCAGCACGATGGTCGAATCCACCGTCCCGGAGTTCAGCGGTTCGAGATTGGTCGGGGGTGTGACGTCCTTCGCGGCCGTCCCCGCTGTTGGGTAGCTGCAGGGCGTTGTCGGTTCGCTGGCCTCGGTCGATCCGGTGGCATCCGCCGCGGTCGTCGAGGTCGCATCGGAAGCGGCGGTGCTGCTCGAGCCGCGCGAGACGAACAGCCACACGCCGCCGGAGATCACCAGAACGGCAGCCACCACGCCGATGATGACGAGGCGCTGGCGGCGGGCACGATCCTGCTCTTCGCGTCGTTGCAGTTGCCGCTGGAGTTTTCGCTTGGCAGCTTCGCGACGCTGTTGGTTGGTGGGCACGCGTGGTCCTCCCGCAATCAGAACGGGCACCGCAGAGAAGACGGACCCGCGCCGGAGTCTAGGTGACGGCCGGGGGTCGACCGGGTGGATCGGGTGTGAACGCGCTGTGCGACGTCTGCGATCGCGGGTGGCAGTTAGGGTGAGTGGGTGCTGATCGCAGGGTTCCCGGCCGGGTCGTTCCAGGCCAATTGCTATGTCCTCGCGGCCGAACCCGGCGCGACCTGCGTCGTGGTCGACCCCGGCCAGGACGCGTTGGACAGGTTGCAGCCGCTGCTCGACGAGCACCGTCTGCGACCCGTCGCGGTGATCCTGACGCACGGGCACCTGGACCACACCGCCACCGCGGCGCAGTTCTGCCGGGCGGTTGACGTGCCCGCCTACATCCACCCCGCCGACGAGTACATGCTGGACGATCCGTTGGCCGGCCTCTCCCCGGAGTTGCGTGCGGCGCTGGCCGGCATGCCCATGGGAAACCTCCGCCCGCCGACCGTGCTGGAGCTTCATGACCTGCAGGAACCCGGCCTCGCCGGGCTGCCGATCACGATCGACCACACGCCGGGTCATACCGGTGGATCGGTGGTGATCAGACTGGCCGGCGACGTCGAACGCCCGGAGATCCTGCTCACCGGGGACACCCTGTTCGCTGGTTCCATCGGCCGCACCGATCTGCCTGGTGGGTCCGCGTCGCAGGAACTCGGCTCCATCCACGAGCGACTGCTGACCCGGCCCGGACGCGGCGGTCGTCCTGCCCGGACACGGACCGTCCAGCACCATCGGAGCGGAAAGAACTGGCAACCCGTTCCTGACGACGGCAGCATTGGCCCAGGCCCAGCACGCCGAGGGCAGGTCGGCCAGAGCCTGACCACCTGCCCACGCGGCGCCGCAGCCATTCATGCCACGACCGATTCACTACGACCAGATTGATGTCACCACGATGACCGAATTCACAGCGCCCAAGGGTGTCCCGGACTATTTTCCGCCGACCTCCCGATCCTTCACGGCCGTGCGCGACACGCTGATCCGGGCGGCAGACCGCGCCGGGTACTCACCGATCGAACTCCCGCTGTTCGAGGAAACCGCGTTGTTCGCCCGCGGCGTCGGAGAATCGACCGACGTCGTCTCCAAGGAGATGTACACCTTCGCCGATCGCGGTGGCCGGTCCGTCACCCTGCGTCCGGAGGGCACCGCCGGGGTGATGCGCGCGGTGATCGAACACGGGCTGGACCGCGGGCCGCTGCCGGTCAAACTGGTCTACGCGGGCGCCTTCTTCCGCTACGAACGCCCGCAGGCCGGCCGGTACCGGCAACTGCAACAGGTCGGCATCGAGGCCATCGGCAGCGACGACCCCGCCCTGGACGCCGAGGTGATCGCGGTCGCCGACGAGGGCTTCCGGGACGTCGGACTGTCCGGGTTCCGGCTCGACCTGACCTCGTTGGGAGACGCGAACTGCCGACCCGCCTACCGCGAACGGCTGACGGCCTTCCTGGCCGGCCTTGACCTCGACGAGGCAACCAGGCAGCGGGCAGAACTCAACCCGCTGCGGGTGCTGGACGACAAGCGGCCGGCCATGCAGGCGTTGCTGGCCGACGCGCCGCTGATGATCGACCACCTCTGCGACTCCTGCCGCGAACACTTCGACCAGGTCCGGACCGTGCTGGACGCGCTGGGTGTTGCCTACGTGCTGAATCCGCGGATGGTGCGCGGCCTGGACTACTACACGCGGACGACCTTCGAGTTCGTGCACCCGGGACTGGGCGCGCAGTCGGGAATGGGTGGTGGTGGCCGGTACGACGGGCTGATGGCCGAGTTGGGCGGACAGTCGTTGTCCGGCATCGGTTTTGGCCTCGGCGTCGATCGGACGCTGCTGGCCTCGCAGGCCGAGGGAGTGCCGGTCGGCAACCAAAGCCGTTGCGAGGTCTACGGAGTGCCGATGGGTGCAGCAGCATCGCTGCGGCTGGCGGTGATCTCGGGTGAACTGCGGCGGGCCGGCGTGCGCGTCGACATGGCCTACGGCGGGCGGGCGCTGAAGACCGCCATGAAGGCGGCCGACGCCTCCGGTGCCAGGATTGCGCTGGTGCTGGGGGAGCGGGAACTGACGGACGGCACCGTGATGGTCAGGGACCTGCGCAGCGGCGAGCAGAACCCTTGCCCGCTGGGCGATGTCGTCAAGACCGTTGCGGCCATCCTGGGTTAGCCCGGGCGCTCCGACTCACGGGCCGCCGCGCCAGTGATCGATGCGGTGGTGGTCCGGGGTGAACCCGTTCGCCACGCCCCACAAGACCGCCTGGGTGCGGCTGCCGACGTTGATCTTGCGATAGATCGACCTGATGTAGGACTTGACCGTGTTCGGGCTCAGGTAGGACAGCGCGGCGACCTCCGCGTTGTTCTTGCCCTGGGTGATCAGCGCGAGAATCTCGGACTCGCGGTCGGTCAGACCCTCGCGCCGGCCCGGCCAGTTCAATCCGCTGGTGGCGGCCCGCGGTGGCGGCTCACTGACGACGAGTTCCCCCGCGTGCACCGCCTCGAGGGCGGCGACCAGATCGCGGGCCGGCAGCGTCTTCGACACGTAGCCGTGTGCGCCCTGTTTGCGCGCGCTGGCTATCAGGTCCGGATGAAAGTTCCAGGTGTAGACGACCACTCGCCGCGCCTGCGGACTCCGGACGAGCACGCCGATTTCCTCGTGGTCGGATTCCGGCTGGGCGAACGAGTCGTACAGCGCGATGTCGACCGTGTCGGTCAACGGCTCGTTCGCGTCGATCTCCGCGATGACGATGCGGTCCCGGTACTGGTCGAACATGTGGGCGACGCCGAGCAGCACCACGTCGTAGTCGTCGATGAGCGCGACCGTGATCGGGGAGCTGGTGGCCATGGGGATGACGATAAACCTCCCTAGGGGTGTGCCGTAACCACCCTAGGGGTGTTTGAGTGGTCCTCGGTCGACGTTGTCGATCACCTGAGAATCTTCGGGTTCAGCTTGACCGGGCGTCCTGGACGTCCGGTGCAGAAGGAGGCAACACCATGCTCGGACTCATCGTCAGCATCATCGTCATCGGGCTGATCGCCGGGGCCCTGGCGCGGCTCGTTGTGCCGGGACGACAGGACCTGTCCATCGTGATGACCATCGTGCTCGGCGTCGTCGGCTCATTTGTCGGCGGCTTCCTCGGCTATCTGATCTTCCACAAGGACGCCCAGGACGGCTTCTTCCAGCCCTCGGGAATCATCGGCGCGTTCATCGGGGCGGTCATCGTCCTGCTGCTGTGGATCAACCTCGGCAAGCGTCGCTCGGTCCGCAACTGACATCACCCCGACCCAGGTGGGCGGTGGCTCCGACAGGAGGTTCGTCGTGGGGTCGGACCTCCGGTCGGACGCCGACCATGGTCAGCCGGGACCGCCGAGCCCGGTGATCGCGGAGACACTGCGGAGTGCGGTGTCGCTCGGGTCGGCCGAAAGCTCGCTGCAGGCGTTGATCGGCCTGCTGATCGAGACCGGCCCGTGGACTGCAGGCAGCATCTGCCTGCTGAACCGCGGTGGGACGTTGGACAGCGTCGCCTATCTCGACGCCAGGGCGGATGAATGCGATCGGCTGCAAGTCGGGTACGGGGAAGGTCCGGCAGTCGATGCGGTGCACCTCGAGCCCATCCAGGCGAGCCCCGATCTGGCTGCCGAAACCCGGTGGACCCGCTGGGCACCGGCCGCTGGGCGCCTGGGTTTTCGCAGCTCGTTGACACTACGACTGTTCACGTCCAGCACGCTGGGAACCGTCGGCCTGTATTCCACGCACCCCGGCCCGTTGGATGCCGATACCCTGCGTGCCGCCCGGGTGATCGCAGCACATGCATCGGTCGTTGTTGCCGCGATCACCACCGAACGTCACCTGCGACGGGCGATGCTGTCCAGAAACATCATCGGACAGGCGCAGGGCATGGTGATGCACCGGCACGGACTGACCAGTGACCGGGCTCTCGAGTTTCTCCGCCGTCGGTCGCAGCGGACCAACGTCAAGCTCGTCGTGCTGGCCGGCCAGATCGCCGCAACCGGCGACGTTCCGGATCTCGATTGATCGCGGCCGGATCCCGATGACGGCATCGTCACCGCACGCTGATCCTTTCGCCCGCCGGCGCGACGCGGCTCGGTCAACCGCCGCCGGGCAGCATCCGGGCAGCCCCGATTAGGGTCCTTATCACCATGCCTGGAACAACCGAGTGAGAACCCCGCTGACAGCCGGGGCCGAGATCGCGCTGAGCGTCGCCGCGCAGCTCCGCCGGGTCGTGCGGGGGGACGTGTCCGATGGGCTGCGGCGGCGGGCGGAGTACTCCTCGGACGCCGGCAACTATCGGGTGCTGCCAACGGTTGTCGTCGAGCCAGTGGATGCCGACGACGTGTTGGCCACCCTGGCGATCAGCCGGCAGACCGGCGTACCGGTGACCAGCAGGGGCGGCGGGACATCGATTGCCGGTAATGCGATCGGTGCCGGCATCGTCATCGACTTCGCCCGGCACCTCACCGCGATCGTCGACGTCGACCCGGGCAGCCGGACCGCACTTGTCGAACCGGGCGTCATCCTGTCGGATCTGCAGGCGCGGGCGGCGCCGCTGGGCCTCCGGTTCGGACCGGACCCGTCCAGCCAGAACCGGGCCAGCATCGGCGGCATGATCGGCAACAACGCCTGCGGCCCGCACGCGGTCGCCTACGGGCGCACCGCGGACAACGTGCTGGGCTTGACCGTCATCGACGGCCTCGGCCGGCGGATCAGCACAGCCGATGGCGTGCAACAGGTTCCGGAGCCTGAACGAGCTGATCCACTCCCACCTGGCGGTCATTCGGACCGAATTCGGCAGATTCCCGCGGCAGGTATCCGGATACTCCCTCGAGCACCTGCTGCCGGAGAACGGCCGCAACCTGAGCCGCGCCCTGGTCGGCAGCGAGGGCACCTTGGGGGTCGTCATCGAGGCGACCGTGCGGCTGGTCCCGATCAGCCCCGCCCGGATGCTGGTCGTGCTGGGCTACCCGGACATGGCCCCGGCCGCCGATGCGGTTCCTGGCGTGCTGACCCATTCCCCGCTGGCCGTCGAGGGTCTGGACGCCAGGCTGGTGGACGTGGTGCGGAGGGCGCCGGGGGCTCGTCCCGTGCCCGACTGCCCCAGGGTGCCGGGTGGTTGATGGTCGAGATCGGCGGCCAATCCCTGGCGCAGGCGCAGGATTCGTCCGCCGCACTGGTCCGGGATGCCGGGGCCCTGGACTCCATCGTGCTGCCGGCCGGGCCGAACGCCACCGCGCTCTGGCAGATCCGGGCCGACGGTGCGGGTCTGGCCGGACGGAGTCCCCGGGACCGTGCGGCCTGGCCGGGCTGGGAGGACGCCGCTGTGCCGCCCGCCAATTTGGGTCGATACCTGCGTGAATTCTCCGCATTGATGGAGGACTATGACGTCACTGGTATTCCGTACGGCCATTTCGGCGACGGTTGCATTCACGTCCGGATCGATTTTCCACTTGCACAGTCGGCAGAGGTGTTCCGGCAGTTCATCTTCGACGCCGCGCACCTGGTGGTGAAACACGGCGGGTCGTGCTCCGGTGAACACGGCGACGGCCGCGCCCGCAGTGAGCTGTTGCCGATCATGTACTCGCCGGCCGCGATCGAACTATTCAGCGGGGTGAAGGCACTGTTCGACCCGAACAACCTGCTCAACCCCGGTGTGCTGGTGGCACCGAATCCCGTCGACGCCGACCTGCGCCGACCGATGGCGGCACCGATTCCCGCCGGCGGCGGGTTCAGTTTTTCCCATGACGATGGCGACTTCACCACGGCCGTGCACCGCTGCGTCGGCATCGGCAAGTGCCGGGCCGACAACCACGCGTCCGGCGGATTCATGTGCCCGTCATACCTGGCGTCCAGGGACGAGAAGGACGTCACCCGGGGTCGTGCCAGGGTGCTGCAGGAACTGACCAACGGCAGCCTGCTCCCCGACTTCGCCTCATCGGAGGTTCAGGACTCGCTCGATATGTGCCTGTCCTGCAAGGCATGTGCCAGCGATTGCCCGGCCGGGGTGGACATGGCCCAGTACAAATCGGAGGTGCTGCACCGCACCTACCACGGTCGGAAGCGCCCGATCAGCCACTACAGCCTCGGGTGGCTGCCCCGATGGATCGCGGTGCTCGACAGGTTCCCGCGGCTCCTGCCCGCGGTGGTCAACCGGGCGCTGCGGTTTGCACCGCTGTCCAGGCTGCTGCTCAGTGCCGGCGGGATCGACCCGCGCCGCACGGCACCGGATTTCGCTCCGGTGACGTTCCACCGGTGGTTCCGCAAGCAAGCGAAAGTAAGCCCCGGACAACGACAACGGCCGCCTGTGGTGCTCTGGGTCGACTCGTTCAGCAACGGGATGAACCCGGAGGTCGCCCGCGCGGCCGTCACGGTCCTCGAGCACGCCGGGTACCGGGTCATCGTCCCGGCGAAGGTGGCCTGCTGCGGGCTGACCTGGATCACCACCGGCCAACTCGATGGTGCCAAGAAGCGCCTCGCGCCGGCTGCTGGACATCCTGGAACCGTATGCGGCGCAGGGGATTCCGATCGTCGGGCTGGAACCGTCCTGCGTCGCGGTGCTCCGCTCCGACCTGCTCGACCTGCTACCGGATGATCCGCGATCCGCCGCGGTGGCCGGTGCGACCAAGACCCTGGCCGAACTGCTGACCGGCCGAACCGTCGCCGAGAATGCCTGGCAGGCACCGGACCTGACCGGGATCGAACTCATCGTGCAACCGCACTGCCATCACCATTCGGTGATGGGTTTCGACACCGACCAACGGTTGCTGACCGGCATGGGTGCCACGCTCACCGTCGTCGTCCGGATGCTGCGGTCTGGCCGGCAATTTCGGGATGGAAAAGGGTCACTACGAGATGTCGCTCGCCGTCGCCGAGCAACGCGCTGCTGCCGGCACTGGCCAACCGCACGGACAACAGCATCGTGCTGGCCGACGGATTCTCCTGCCGGACCCAGATCGAGCAGCTGGCCGGCTTGCCCAGCCTGACCCTGGCCCAGCTGCTGGCCGACCACCTCGGCGCACCGGTGTCGTGACCGCCCGGCGTCGTGAACGCCCCGGCGTCAGGAACGCCCGCGGCGTCAGGACCGCCTCGGCGTCATGACCCCTCTGCGCCGGCAGTCGGAATGTCCTGCGCGAGCTCCCAGATATTCCCGTCCGGATCGGTGAAACTCGCGGTCCGCTTGCCCCAGTCCCGGTCGATGGGCCCGTTCAGGAGATCGACGCCGCGGGCCGAGAGCTCCAGACAACAGGAGTCGACGTCGTCCACCCAGATCGACAGCATGAAGCGGGATCCCGCCGACCGATCGGCAACCGTTTCGGGTTCGACCAGCCCGATGGCCTCGGCGCTCTCCAGCAGGTTGATCATCGTGCCGGAGAAGTCGAAGACCACCGAATTCTGGTCCTGGTAGATCACCGGCGAACTGAAGACGTCCTGGTAGAACGCTCGGGACCGGGGCAGATCAGCCACGAAAATGGTGATCGCGCCGATCTGCTGCAATTGCGAACTCATGGATTGGCCCTCTCTGATCCGGATACGCGCAGCAGGACAGACGGCCGGCGGACGATGAAGTCATCGGTTCCGGACGCGTGACCGCCGCGTCCACAGGGAGTGACCGTTTGATGTCAGACTGTGAGCGCCGGCTCGGTTCGTTCGTGTCATCACGGGAGGGGAACGTCTTGCGCCACCGCGTCATGACCAGAATTCGGACGGCCGTGGGCGCTGGGCTGCTGGCGGTCGTCCTCGCAGGATGCGCCGCGACGGGGACTGCTGCCACCAGCAGCACGAGCAGCAGCGGCGCCGCCAGCTCGAGTGCCGGAGCGACGTCCAGCCTCCCCGCGTCGGCGTCGAGCGTCCCGCCTGCCGCACCGTCGTCGGTGTCCGTGTCGAGCTCTTCGCCGGTCGTCCCGGTGCCGGTCGACCCAACGACACCGGCGCTGCCGGCCGAATCCAGCACCTCCGAATCGACACCTGCATCATCAGAGTCACCGGCCGACGGCGCAGCGGGTTGGTTTGACACCTGGGGCTGGGTGTCCCCGCAGACGGCGGAGAGGGCGCTGGCGGCGGGTATCGCCGCCGGCAAGGACGTGCGCGACGAGCTGCGGTGCGGCACCGCGTGCGGTGAATCGCCGACGGCAACCGAAATCCAGGCGCAGTACCTGGCGGATCACCCGGACACCCCCAACGCCTCCGTGGCGGCCTATGAGGCGGCCGCCGCGGCCTGCCCCGGGTATTTCATTCGAGGAAATTGTTACGCCGACGCGCAGGCCGCGTTGGATGCGGGCGAAGGCGAATAGTTCACGAAAGGCGTGCAACTTCGACGTGACCGCGGTTACGGCATGGATCGGAGCGCCTTTTCCAGGTTGCCCTGACCGGCCGCGTAGGCGCCGGACCCTTCCGGAGTGCCGCGGACGATTTCCTCGTGGCTGACGCCCGCGGGCAGCGCGGTCAATTGGTACTTGGCCCCGATCTGCGGCAGGAACCTGGTGACGGCCAGCAGCGCCAGCTCCTTCTTGGTCAGGTCAGTCAATCGACGGGTCTCGCGGGCACCGAGCGCTCGACTGTTGTTGCGCTCCTGCAGTTTCTTGAGCTCGGCTCGGTCGGCCGGGTCCCGTGGTCGTTTCGTTTGCAGCTGCTTGAGCCGGTCCTTCTCGACGGCGGTGAGCGGTAGGTTGTTCTGCCGTTTCCGCAGTTCGGCCAGTTCGGTTCGCAGATAGCCGGGGAAGATCTGATTGGTGGTGGCCGTGATCGTCGTGGTGACGATGTCCTGATAACGAGTGGCATAGGGCGAATTCGCACTGGTGAAAGCCTGCACCGATGGTCGCCCGGCAAGATAGGCGTCCCGGTCGGCGTCGCTGAGTGAAAGGTCGGCCAGGAATTTCAGGTCGCTGGTGATGCGGGTTCGCATGTCACGATGCATTGCCTCGGCATCGAACAGGATGAGGCCCTTGAGGTTCTTCGGCTTGTTCTGATCGGACACCGCGTCCTGCACCGCGAACCCGCCGCCGCTGTGCCCGGAGAGGATGACCGACCAGGACTTCGGGACGCCGGTGAGCTTGCCGGGGTACTCCTTGTTGGTCCGCGCCAGCACATCACCGATGTAGGCGTCGACGTTGATCTCGCCGAATTGGTGCTGCGGGCCGCCCTGCGCGAGGATCCCGATCGTCTGACGTTTGCCGCTGCTGTCGATCTGCGCCTCGATCTGATCCAGATGGACGTCGCGGACCTGGTCGTCGCTGCTCAGCCCCGCGTCCTTGGTTGCCTTGGTCGGCTTGAACGAACGTTGCCGCAGACCCGCGTATTTGCCACGAGAGGCCTCGGTATGGCCGTGGAAGTACAGCAGCACGTCCGTCGGCAGGCCCGGTTTGAAACCCTCCGGCACCAGCACGATCGCGCGGTGATCCGCGCCTTCAGTGGTGTGCGCGTTGTCGCCGCCCTTGAATGCCTGGGTGGCGCCACCTTTCAGACCCGCGATCGCGATCCGCCAGATCTTGCCCACGGCTTTCGCCTGCGCGTCGTTCCAGGCCTTCCCCTTCTTGGAGGCATCCGGCCAGCCGCCGTCGCGCTGCAGCAAGATATTCATCGCCGTGTTGCCGGCAACGGCCTGCAGGTCCTGGAACAGCCGTTGCTGCCCCACCATCGGCTCGCGCTTCGACAGCACCGGCGGCAGGTTTGCCGACAGTTCGGAGCGCTCTGCCGTGGTCGGGGATCGGGTCGCGGAATGGCGACCAACCGGCTCCTGATGCCGGGCCCGCGGTCGTGCCCGGTTGGACATCATGCCTCCCGGGACGAGTGGCCAACCCTGTGGGGTGACGCTACTCCGACACCCCACCACCAGCACCGGGTTGCCCAACGCCGAGACGGGACCTCGTCCTGCAGAAGTACTCGACCTTTCAAAGGGCCCAGTCAAGGTTGTACGGTGATTCCGCCCGTTTGTGCCGTCTGGGATATTCGGTCAGAGTGCGGCCGGCTGGGTGGTTCGTCCCCCAACGGAATCGAGGCGCGCACATGCCGGATCTGACAACGATCGACCAGCTCCCTGGACCACATGCCGTCCCGTTTCTCGGGAATCTTCTCGACCTGAACACGCCCAACCCGATGGACAAACTCATCGAGTGGGGCCGCGAATTCGGCCCGATCTACCGGTTGCAAGTACCGGGAAACGATCGGGTCGTCGTGTCCGGTGCCGACCTTGTCGAGGAGATCTGCGACGACGCGCGCTTCGGCAAGCAGCTCGGTGCCGGCCTGAAGGCCGGCCAGGAAGGCCAGACCAGCCAGGGTCTGTTCACCAGCGAGACGGCGGACCCGATGTGGCGTCGCGCCCACAACATCCTGATGGCGCCGTTCAGCCAGCAGGCGATGCGCGGGTACCTGCCGCGGATGATCGACATCGCCGGCCAGCTGGTCGACAAGTGGGCCCGCCTCAATCCGGATGACGAGGTGGATGTCCCGGCGGACATGACCGCCCTCACCCTGGACACCATCGCGCTGTGCGGTTTCGACTACCGGTTCAACTCGCTGTACCGGGACACCCCACACCCGTTTGTTGCGGCCATGGTGCGAAACCTGCTGGAACGGCAGAAGGAGGCCAAGGAGCTGCCGATCCAGCGCAAGCTACGGATCCAGGCCAGGCGACAATCCAGGGAGGACCAGGAGTTTCAGGTCAATCTGGTGAAGGGTCTGATGGCCGATCGGCGCCGGCTGGGCGCAGCGGCAGACAACACTGACCTGCTCGGTCTGATGTTGACCGGCGTCGACAAGCAGAGCGGGCTGACGCTGCCCGACGACAACATCGTTGCCCAGTGCCTGACCTTCCTCGTCGCGGGGCATGAGACGACCAGCGGGTTGCTGTCTTTCGCGGTCTACTTCCTGATGAAGAACCCGACGCTCGCGGCGCGGGCGCGGGCGGAGGCCGACGAGGTGCTGGGCGGCGACGCCGAACCCGGCTATGAGCAGATCCACCGGCTCACCTACATTCGGCAGATCCTCGACGAGACGCTGCGACTGTGGCCGACGGCGCCGATGTTCACCCGAACACCGTTGCAGGACACCGTGGTCGGGGGCAGGTACGCCTTTCCGAAGGACACCGGGCTGTCAATTCTGGTGCCGATGCTGCACCGCGATCGCAGCGTTTGGGGTGACGATGCCGAGGAATTCAATCCCGACCGCTTCCAGGCCGAACGGTTCACAGCCGTGCCACCCACGGCGTACCGACCGTTCGGCACCGGTCTGCGGGCCTGTATCGGACGCCAGTTCGCGCTGCAGGAGGCCACCCTCGTCCTCGGCCTGCTGATCCAGCGGTTCGAATTCATCGACCACCGCAACTACCAGCTACACACCAAGTCGACGCTCACCGTCAAGCCCGCCGACCTCTGGATCAAGCTCCGTCCGCGGACCGACCGGCCGCTGCGCGTCACCATCCCCGCGTCCAGTGTCGGCGTCCAACAGGTTGCGGCTCAACAACAGTCGGCCGGCATGCGACCGGCATCCAGCGGTCATGGCACCCCGCTGCTGGTGCTCTTCGGGTCGAACCTCGGCACGGCAGAAGGCATCGCCAACCGGCTCGGCCGCGAGGGAACCGAACGCGGGTACCAGGTCACTGTGGCGGCCCTCGATGACCACGGCCCGGAATTGCCACCACAAGGTGCAGTGCTGATCGTCTGCTCGTCCTACAACGGCGAGCCGCCGGAGAACGCGACCGCTTTCCTGGCCGCGCTGGGCGAGCAGGCACTGGCCGCCGAGGCCTTCGCCGGCGTCTCCTACACGGTCTTCGGCTGCGGTGACACCGATTGGGCCGCAACGTATCAGGCGGTTCCGAAACTGCTGGACCGCGGGCTGGAGGAGCACGGCGCCCGCCGGATTCATCCGCGCGGGGAGGGAAACGCCAACGGCGATTTCGACGACCAATACCGATCCTGGCACGCCGACCTGTGGACCGATGTCGCTGCCGCCCTTCAGCTTCCGAGCGAGCCGGCGGCGCAGGCGCCGGGGGGTCCGCGGTTGTCCATCTCGATCGTCAACCGGCAACTGACCAACCCGGTCATCCTGTCCTACGAGGCGACTCCCGCGCTGATCACCCGGAACGTCGAGCTGACCGCCAACGGATCCCCCGGCAGCCGATCCACCCGTCACGTGGACATCGCACTGCCCGCCGGAATGCACTACCGGGCCGGTGATCACCTCGGCGTCCTGCCGCGCAACAGTCTCGCCCTCATCCGTCGGGTGATGAGCCACTTCCGGCTTGACGCCGGCATGTACCTGACCATCGCCGCCACCAGCGGTGCCCATACGCACCTGCCGATCGACGAGCCCGCGCCGTTGTTGGGCATTCTGGGCAGCTGCGTCGAACTGCAGGCCGGTGCCACCCGCGCCGACATCGACATCCTGGCCGAGCACACCCCGGACCCCGAGCAGCAGGCCGAGCTCAGGTCGCTGACCGGCGACGACTCGGAGTCCCGCGCCCGCTACCGAACGATGGTGCGGGAACCCGGCCTGTCCGTCCTCGACCTGCTCGAGCGCTACCCGGCCTGTCGGCTGCCGTTCCCGGTCTTCCTGGACCTGCTGCCCGCGCTGGCCCCCCGTTATTACTCCATCTCATCATCACCGGTGCTGAACCCGCAGTCGTGCAGTGTCACCGAGGGCGTGCTGCATGCGCCGGCCCGGTGCGGGGTCGGCGACTTCGACGGGGTGTGCTCCACCTACCTGCAGGGGCTGGAACCCGGCAGCACCATTTTTGTCTTCGCCCGGCAGCCGACGATCCCGTTCCGACCGCCCGCCGACCCGGCGGTGCCGATGATCATGGTCGGCGCGGGCACCGGATTGGCCCCGTTCCGCGGGTTCCTCCAGGAACGGGCCGAACAGAAGGCGAACGGGGCGACGCTGGCTCCGTCGGTGCTGTTCTTCGGGTGCCGCACACCGGCGGACCGGCTGTACGCCGACGAGCTCGATACCTTCGAAAAATCCGCGGATGTGCTTGTGTACACAGCGTTCTCGCGCCAACCGGTCGACGGTCGCAAGTATGCACAACACGTCATGCTGGCCCATCAGGACGAGTGCTGGGACCTCATCGACCGGGGTGGCCAGGTCTTCGTCTGTGGGAACGCCCGCACGCTCGCTCCCGGAGTCCGGTCAGCACTGCAACAGATCTACGCGGTCAAGACCGGCAGTGCGGCCGCGGCGGCCGAGGAATGGTTGGCCGGACTTCGGCGGGAACATCGCTACCTGGAAGACATCTGGGGAGCCAACTGACGCCGGCGGTCAGAATCAGCCAGTGTCGTGCCGGGCGACCAGCGTCGCGACCCCGTCGAGCACGGTGTTCAATCCGAATTCGAATTCATCGGTCGACATGTCGGTCTCGTCATCCAGGGCGCCGGAGAGGATGGCCGCGGATATCCGCGGAAAGGCCACCGCGTCGATCAGGCTGGCCAGCCGACGCCCGTAGAGCAACGCCGCCTCAGGCAGGTCCTCGCCGCCCGGATTCATCCCCAGCGAGAGCCGGAGCTGTCCCCGGACGTAGACGTCGACCAGCAGCATCGACGAGAGCTTCTCCTGCTCGGTGAGCGGTGTGCCGGACATGGATTCCAGACCCACCTCCATCCAGCCGACCTGATTCGGCGTCAGCGGTGGTTCGGTGACGTTGAGTTGCAGGATCCAGGGATGGGCGACGATCACCTCGCGGTTCGCGTTGCCCCAGGCCGCGAGTCGCTCCCGCCACGGCGTCGATGAGTCGGTGAGGGCCCGTGGTCGTCCGTAGGCGCTGTCCGTGACGAGCATCAGCAGTTCGTCCTTGGACGCGACATAGCGGTACAGGGCCATCGTGGTGAACCCCAGCTCGGCGGCCAGCCGGCGCATCGAAACGGCGGCCAGGCCCTCCGCGTCGGCGATGCGCACCCCGGCGGCGGCGATGGTGTGCAGGTCGACCCCTCGTCGTGGGCCGGGGCGCGAGCTGTCCTCGCCATGCCACAGCACCCGCAGATAGCGGGGCACGTCGACCGCTGCAGCCGGCTCGGCTTGGTCGCGCCGATCCGTTCCGGCCGGGGCGGTTCCATCGGCGGTGGTCATGACGGGCCTCTCGCTGTCGGTCGGCGAATACATCGGGGATATCTGTTTACAGACCATACAGTTCGCTGCTAGCGTTCGTGTACACCGTCTACAGTGGATGGCGTACACAGTTATCGGAGGTCGCCATGCAGGTCACGCTGCACCCACAGGTTCATGGCCGGGCCGGCAAGAAGGAGTGGACGGCCCTCGCCGTGCTGATGCTCCCGTTGCTGCTGGTGTCGATGGATGTCTCGGTGCTGTACTTCGCCGTTCCGTTCATCAGTCAGGACCTGGAACCCACGGCCACCCAGCAGTTGTGGATTCTGGATATCTACGGCTTCGTGCTCGCCGGACTGCTGCTCACCATGGGATCGCTGGGGGACAGGATCGGCCGCCGCAGACTGCTGCTGATCGGCGCGCTCGGGTTCGGGCTGGCCTCCTTCGCGGCCGCGTACGCGCAGAGCACGGAAATGCTGATCGCCGCCCGGGCGCTGCTCGGCGTCGCCGGCGCCACCCTGATGCCGTCGACACTCGCGTTGATTCGCAACATGTTTCACGATGCCACCCAACGGTCCAAGGCCATCGCCATCTGGACCGGCGTGCTGACCGGCGGGATCGCCATCGGGCCGGTGCTCAGCGGGTTCCTGCTCGAGCACTTCTGGTGGGGCTCGGTTTTCCTGATCAACATCCCGGCCATGGTGCTGCTGTTGGTGCTCGGCCCGTTCCTGTTGCCGGAGTTCACGCAGGATCGTCCGCGACGGTTCGACCTGGTCAGCGCGCTGTTGTCGTTGCTGACCATCCTGCCGATCATTTACGGCCTCAAAGAGTGGGCCGCGCAGGGCTTTTCGGCGGCCCACCTGGCGTTCATCGTGGCTGGGGTGGGTGTTGGGGTGGTCTTCGTGATCCGGCAACGCCGGATCTCCGACCCCATGCTGGACCTGGGCCTGTTCACCGGCCGGCAGTTCAGCGGGTCATTGGCCGCGAACACGATCGCCATGTTCGCCCTGGTGGGTAACGCGGTCTTCCTGACGCAGTACCTGCAGTCCGTGCTCGGCTTCACCCCGCTCGTTGCGGCGTTGTGGAGCCTGGCTCCTTCCGCGCTGGTGGCCGGTGCTGCGGTGGGTGCCGGCGCCCTCGGCCGTGCCGTCGACCGGGCCTACGTGATGGGCGGTGGGTTCGCGATGGCGGCCGGCGGATTCCTGGTGATGACCCGGGTGACGCCGCAGTCGTCGATCGCGGTGGTGCTGATCGGCGCCACGGTGCTCAGCGTCGGGCTGGTGACGGTGATGACCCTGGTCACCGAGATCGCCATGGGCGCCATTGACCCGGCGCGGGCCGGCTCGGCGTCCGCGGTCCTGGAGACCTCTAGTGAGTTCGGTGGGGCATTGGGCATCGCCGTGCTGGGCAGCATCGGCGCCGCGATCTACGGCTCGGCGATGGATGCGTCGATGCCGGCCGGACTGCCCGCCGATGCGGTGGCGCTGGCCCGCGAAACGCTGGCCGGTGCCACGGTTGTCGCCGCGGAGTTGCCGGGCGCCAGCAGCGACGCGGTGCTGACCACGGCCCGGGAGGCGTTCACCACCGGCATGCACGGCGTCGGGGTGGTGGGTGCGGCCGTGCTGATCGTGGCCGGCGCCGGGTGCCTGCTGTTCCTGCGCCGGGCCGTCGTCGTCGATCCTGCGGGGGAGGCCGTCAGTCGTTGACGTGGCGCCGAGTGCGCAGCCGTTGCGTCACCAGGGTGATCACGCCGAGCAGCACCACGACGAGGCCATAGACGATTGCTGTGGTGTGCAGGCCGAATCCGGTCGCGGCGACACCGGCGATCACCGCGGGCAGGCTGAAGGCCAGGTAGGAGATGACGAACGCAACTGCGAACAGCTCGCCGCGTTCCTCCGGCGCAGCCAACCTGGCCAGCGTGCCGAAGCAGGCCAGCGCCGATGCGCCGAAACCGACCCCCGCGATCGCGGTGCCGACAGCCGCCAGCACGATCGACTCGACCACGACGCCGAGCAGGGTGATCGCCGTACCGCCGGTCAGCAACACTGCGGCGATGCTGAGCACCCGATCCGTCGGCCAGGACTTGAGGGCGAATGCCGTCACCGCCCCGGTCGCGCAGAGCAACGTGACGACCAGTCCGCCGACGAGATGGTTGGTCAGCCCGAAAAGGCTTGCCGCTACAGACGGGCCGAGCGACAGGTACAGCCCGCCGAGTGCCCAGCTGGCGACCAGGATCGGGCACAAGGGCATAAACATCAGGGCGAAGTCGTTGCGGGATGCCGAGTTTGGGCTTCAGGGAGGCGAAGCCACCCGGTCGGCGCACTGCCGTTTCTGGCATCAGGGCGACGAAGACCGCCGACACGACCATCCCGGCCAACAGCAGGATGAACACCAGATGCGTGGGGGCGGGGGCGAACTGCACAAGAGCGCCGCAACCGAGAGCGCCGACCGCGAGGCCGCCGAGCGGTGCGACACCACTGACCACACCGGCCCTGCCCGGCGCATGCGGGGGATTCAGATCAACCAGCGCCGCACCGAGTGTCGTCATCGCCGCACCGGTGGCGATGCCCTGCAACAGCCTGGCGATCAGCAGGACGGTGACGTCACCGGCGGTGATGAACAGCACCAGGGCAACAAGTTCCAGCGCGATCGCCGCGGCCAGCACGGGTCGCCGCCCGATGTAGTCACTCAATGCGCCGAGGACCAGCAGCGAGCCGATCAGCCCGAACACGTACACCGCGAAGACCACGGTGAGGGTAATCGCCGAGAAACCCCACTGCTGTTGGTAGACCACGTACAAGCGGCGACGGCGCGCTGGAGGCCGCCATGAACGTCACGAAGATCGCGGTGATCGCCGCGAACGCCATCGACCGGGACAGCCGACGCCCCGTCCGCGGCGCGGCCGGTGCGGTATCGACAGGTCGCGCCGCGCGGTCCAGTTGATCCGGGATTGCGCTGGATGTGGGGGACTCGGACATCTGGCTCCTTGTGCAGTGATCAATGCGTTAGCAGCACTGTAGCCTAGACGCAGCGATCAATGCGATAATGATGAGGTGTCTGCTATCACCGCCCCTACCCGCCCCGGCGGTCGGTCCGCTCGTGTGCGCGCCGCCGTGCACCACGCCGTCGAGGAATTACTGGCCGAAGGCCCGTCCGAGGCGCTGACCATGCCTGTCATCGCGGCCCGCGCCGGTGTGCACCCCACCACCGTCTATCGCAGGTGGGCCTCCCTGGGCGACCTGCTCGGCGAGGTGGCGACCAGCAGATTCAGCGGCGACATCGTCGTGCCCGACACCGGGTCACTGCGGGAGGATCTGCAACGCTGGGCCGGCGCGGTGGCCACCGACCTGTCGGACCCCGACGTCCTCGCCCTGATGCGTGCCACCGTCGGTTCCGGCCCGGACGGCGGCTGTGCCTGCATCGCCGACCGGCAGGCTCAGCTGGCAGCCATCCTGGAACGCGAGGAATCACGTGGGGGAACGGCCCCCACCGTCCAGCGGGCCGCCGACACCATCCTGGGACCGCTCTATTTCCGGGCGATCTTCATCGGCGAGCCGGCCGAGCCCGGCTGGGCCCGGGATCTGGTGGACACGCTCCTACGCTGATCGATGTCGAAGGTCTGCGGGTCCGACCTACAGCGGTCAGCTGAATTCGGACGGCGAATCGTGCGAAGTCCCGGTCGAACGTCAGCACCTCGGCGCCGTGCTCAACTGCAAGGGCTGTTGACGGACTCCTTGAACGACAGTCCACGTTCGTTCATGAATTTGTTCAGCAGTGCTTTCGACGTCCGACTCCAGGGGCGATGGTGGTTCGCATCAAGGCAACATAGTTCGCATCACGGCCAGACAGTCGGTGATGCCACTGCATCAACCAGGCTACTGGCCGGTCAGTTCGGTCGGCTCGGTGATGACGTCGACCATGGCGCCGCGGCGCCAGACGGTGATCGGCAGCGGCCGGCCGATGGCGTCGTCGAACAGCAGGCGCTGCAGGCTCTGCGCGTCCGTGACCGGTCTGCGCCCGGCGGTCAGCAACAGATCGCCGCCGGTCAGCCCGGCCCGGTGCGCAGGTGAACCCGTGACCACCTCGACCACCCGTAAACCGTTGCGCCGCCCGGTCTTTGCCGCCAATTCGGGTGGCAGCGGGGAGGGGCGGCTGACCAGTCCGAGGTAGCCGCGCCGGACCCGGCCGTCCCGCAACAGTGCGGCGACGATCCGGCTCGTTGTGTTGTTGATCGGGACGGCCAGTCCCAGCCCGACACCGGCTACGGCGGTGTTGATTCCGACCACCCGGCCGGCGGCGTCGGCGAGGGCGCCGCCGGAATTGCCGGGGTTGAGTGCGGCATCGGTTTGAATGACGTCCTCGATCACCCGACCTGCGCTGCCGGACCGGGTGGGCAGCGATCGACCCAACCCGCTGACCACCCCTGCGGTGACGGATCCCGCGAGTCCCAACGGGTTTCCGACGGCAATGACGAGTTGGCCCACCTGCAGATCGTCCGCGTTGCCGAAGGTCACCGCCCCCGCGGGGACCTGTGAACGAGCCCGGACGACCGCAAGGTCGGACAGGGGATCAGCACCAATCACGTCGATAGCGGTCTCGGTGCCGTCCGCGAACTCGGCCGTGCCGGATACGGCGTCGGCAACGACGTGGGCGTTTGTCAGCAGATAGCCGTCCGCGGTGAACTGCACGGCCGAGCCGGAACCCTGCTGGATGCGACCGCCCCGCCCCGGACCCCGGACGCTGAGTGACGCGACATGGGGGATGACGTCGGCGGCCACCCGCATCACCACTTGCGAATAGGCATCCAACGCCCGGTCGGACAGCGTGCCGGGATCCGGGACCCTGGGCTGGGCCGCGCTACTCATCGCTCTTCACTTCGGATTCTTGTCAGTGCCGACAGTCATTCCTCATTCAACGTCGCCGGCCGTGCGAAAGGGCAGGTATCGGTTACGCCGTCGGCGATCACGCCCGTCTGCAGGACTGTTCAGGTTTCCTCCGGGTCCGGACCCCAGACGGATCGACCGCCGTCCACCGGCAGGATCGCGCCGTTGACGAAGCTTGATTCGTCGGAGAGCAGAAAGGCGACGGCCGCGGCCACCTCGTCCGGTTCGCCGACCCTGCCCAACGGATGCAGTCGACGGATTTCCGACTCGATCCGTGCTGCCGATTCCGGACCCTGTCCGGTCAGCAGTGTTTGGTAGCGCTCGGTACTGATAGAGCCGAGAGCGGCGGCATTGACCCGTATACCCTTCGGGCCGTATTCGACGGCCATCGCCCGGGTGAGTCCTTCGATCGCCGCCTTTGCCGTCGCGTAGGGCAACGCTCCCCGGACCGGTCGTTGGGCCTGGTGCGACGAGAGGTTGACAATCGAGCCAGGACGGTCGGCCGACAGCAGATGCCGGACTGCGGTCGCCGAGCCGGCCAGGACCGGCGCCAGATTCATGTCGATGAGCTCCAGGATGTGGGCGGCCGGCGAAGAGTGCAGCGCTGCGTCCCGAAATACCGCCGCGTTGTTCACCCAACCGGCGAAAGCGCCCAGCTGTTCGGCAATCTCGGCGGCGCGCTCGGTGATCTGCTCGTCCTGCGCGCCGCCGACGACACTGCCGATCCGCCCGGTCGCAGGATGTTCGGCAATCCAGTTCGGGTGTGGATCGAGATCGAGCACCACGACCGCGTGACCGTCATCAATCAGCCGTTCCGCGATCGCTCGACCGATACCCATGCTTCCACCGGTCACCACATAGGAGAGGGTCACAGTAGGGCATCCTGTCATTCGCGACGTGCGAGGTGTCGCTGCGGTGCACCCGCCGCAGTCAGTTGGCCAGCGCCTGCTGCAACGGCGCCGTCGATGCAATGATTTCCCTTGCCCGTTTGCGGGCGGTGATCCGGAACCAGCCCAGCACCGCCAGGCAGGACACCAGCAGCGTGCCGATGCCGAAGATGACGAAAGTTTCTGCACTACCGATGTTGTCGACGAGCCAACCGAAGTTCTGCCCGAAGAAGCCGGTCACGAAGGTCAGCGGCAGGAAGACGGTGGACAGCTTGGTGAGCTGTTCGATGGTGGTGTTCTGCAGCACGCCGATCTTGGTCTGTTCGACCGAGATCACCGCGATGTTCGCCTCCAAAACGGTGGTCAGCAGATCGCGTTGCGCTGCCACCTCTTCGTTGACCAGGGCGAGATTGTCGTGCACGTCATGTAAATATGCCAGCAGCGGTTCGGGTGCGCTGCGCTCCACCGTCGCGATCACGGCCAGCAGGGGGTGGACCGCGCGATAAAAGTTGGTGACCTCACGCCGCAGGAAGTAGATCCGTTCGGTGGGCGCCACCGCTCCGGAGAACACCGTGGCCTCCAGCTGCTCGATATCCTTCTCGACCTCACCGACCACCGGCGCGTATCCGTCGACGACCTGGTCGAGGATCGCCCACAGCACGGACGCACTGCCGCTTTCCAGGAGCTCGGGCCGGCGTTCCAACCGGTTGCGCGCGCCCCGCAGTTCACTGGCAATGCCCTGCCGGACGGTGATCACGAAGCCGGGTGCCAGGAAGACACTGATCTCCCCGAAGTCGATTTCTTCCCGTTCGTCGTCGTATCTGGCTGTCCGCAGGATCACCAACTGCACCTCGTCGTCGAACTGCTCGACCTTGGGTCGCAGGTGAAATTCCTGGGCGTCCTCGACAGCGAGATCGTGCAGGTCGAACTTCTCCCGGATCTCGCTGAGCTCGGCCGGTGTCGGGTTGAAGGTGCCCAGCCAGACGAACGAATCCGGATTCCGCGCTGCCGCGGCCTCGTCCAGCGTCATCGCCGCGGTCTGTTGGCGACGGCCATCGCGGTACACGGCACAGTCGATGATCACCGGTGGACCTCCTCGATTCGTGGCCCACTGCAACGGGAGCCGGCGCGGGTCATCGAGCGGCCTGCCGATGACAGTCGGGAGGTTGGGTACCCCGTGCGGGTCCGGGTCAACCGTCAGGCGTCAGCACCCGGGTTGATCCGGCGCACCCACCGCGCCTGCCAGGGCGTCTCGACAGCCGTTGGGTGATAGTGCCGGCGCACCCAGGCGACGGCCGCCGTGGACGGCATTCCGTCCAGCACGGCCAGCGCAGCCAACGCGGTGCCGGTGCGCCCGCGGCCACCGTGACAGGCCACTTCCACCAGCTGGCCATCGTGCGCCCGGTGCAGAGCTTCACCGAGCGCGTCGAGCGCGTCGGCTCGATTCGTCGGAATCCAGAAATCGGGCCAGTCGATGCGGCGGTGCGGCCACGGCGGCAGCGGACCGTTGGCCAGGGCAAGCAGGAAATCCGCTGCCGTGTCGGGAATATCGGCCATTCGTCGGCCCCGGACAAGCGCACCCGATGGCAGCGTCACCGTGCGGGCCGGAACTGGCCCGTCCTCGCTATCGGCCACTGCGATCGCGGGGCGGCTGGGTCGCCATCGGCTGGGTCGCCACCCAACTCGCGATCTGCGCCCGTCTGGCCGCGCCGAGTTTGCCGAGAATGTGCTCGATGTGCGCCGCGACGGTCTTCGGTGCGATGAACAGTGTGGTGGCGATCTCCCGGTTGGTGGCACCGGTTGCGACCAATCCGGCGATTTCGGCCTCGCGTGCGGTGAGCAGCGGCGAATGGGTGGCCCTCGGCGCGCCGTCGAGTTGCTGTTCCGCCGCCGTGACCAACGGCTCGGCACCGGCGGCTGCCGCCCGGGCCCGGGCCTGGTCGGCGAGCTCTGCGGCTTCGGCGGGCCGCCGCGAACGTGCTGCACAGGTGGCCTGATCGAGCAGGGCCCGGGTGCCTTCCCAGAACTTGCGGCGGCCGTCCCACGATGCCCTCGCCCTGATCAGTGATTCCCTGGCCTTTCCGGTCTGACCGCCGTGCATCTGCAGCAGCCCTTCGGCGTGCTCGATGGCGCCGAGGGTGCCGGGAATGTTTCTCCGCAGCAACTGTTGTCGACAGTCGGCGAGCCAGTTCCGCGCATCGGTGGCGGCGCCGACCGCCAGCCGGGCCCGAACCCCGGTGACCAGGAACGGGTAGAGGTAGGCGGCGTCCTTGACGGCAACCGATGCCCGATAACCCCGCTCGCACCAGTCGATGGACTCCGTGGCATTGCCTGCCAGCAGCGCGGTTTCGGCCAGCCCCCACCAAGCCGGCGACATCCGCTGCAGCTCGTTCATCCGGCTGCCGAGTTCAGCCGCCTCGATCAGAAAGCCTTGCGCATCGTCGGTGTTGCCACGTCCGAAGGCGAGGAAACCGAGCACGTGCAACGCGGTGATCCGGGTTGTCACACCATCCCCGCAATCGGCAAGGGCTTGCCGCGCAAGCGGTTCGGCGGTTGCCCAGTCACCGACGGCCCAGTACACGTGAGCCAGGTGTGCTGCCATGTAATGCCGGTCGTTGAATCGTTCGGTGCGTTCGGCGTACTCAATGCCCGCCGGCAGCCAGGTCAGGGCGCGGTCATATTCGACCAGGACGGACGCCGACGTCCCGAGCATGCGATAGCCACGGGCCGCCTCGGCTTCCAACCGCGCCGTCCGGGCTCTGCCGATCGAGTCCTCCAGCAGTCGCCAGCCCTCGTCCATCCGGCCCGCGAAGACCAGCACTGCGCCGAGCGTCGCATCCAGGTTGCAGCCGGTTGCCGTCGCGCCGGGTTCGCCGGAGAGTGCTTCGCTCGGGCCAAGTGTCGCGGCGCGTTCGCCGACCTCGATGGCTTCGTCGAGCCGCCGATCCAGCATGTATGCCGCGGACAAGGCGGCGTACAACTGCCGACGGGTCTGCGCGACCGAACCGCCGTCCGCGGCTGAGATCAGTGAAAGGGCGGTGCGCAGTCGGCCGGTGCGCTCTGCCAATCCGACACCCAACAAATGCTGGGCGGCGACCAGTGCTGGGACGAGCGCGGCGGCCGCGACGTCGTCGCCGAGTCCGCGCCGGAGCGCATAGGCCTGTTCGTAGGCGGCGGCCGCCTCGGCGTTGTCGTCGACGGCGGCCAATTCCGTGGCCAGCGCGGTCAGCAGGTCGGCCCGTTCCGCGCGGGAAGCCTCGGGCGGGGACGTGCGCTGGGCGCGCCGGTACAGTTCGACCGCCTCCCGGTGGGCCGAGATCGCGGCGGCGTCGGCCGCGCCGGCGATGGCCCGTTGATAGGCGGCGGCCGGCCGGTTAGCCCGTTCGAACTGGTCACTGACAAATGCATCCGAGAACCCCTCCGCTGCAGCGGCTTCACCGGTTCTGGCGTGCAGTTCCCGGCGCCGATGCGGAGTCAGATCCGAATACAGTGCGTCCCGAATCAGGGCGTGCCGGAAGTCGTAACCGGCACCATTCTGGGTGTTCGGCGTGGACACCGAATGGTGGCCGGTGGTGTGCACGCCAAAGGAATGAGCGGCGAACGGTTGAGGGCCGAACGATTGAGCGCCGAACGGTTGAGCCCCGAACGATTGAGCGCCGACGGTTGAGCGCCGGAAGATTGAGCGCCGATAGATTGAGCACGGTGCGGTGAGACGAAAAACCGATCGGTGAGCTCCCGGAGGCCGATGTCGATCGATGCCGGAGTCTCGCCGGTGATCGCGGCCAGCAGATCGATGTCGAATGACCGGCCGATCACCGACGCTGCCGCGGCGAGTTCCCGGGCCGGCGCGGTCAGCAGGTCGGCCCGGGCCAGCACCGCGTGCGCCAGGGTGTCGGGCAGGTCGTCAAAGGTATCCGCAGCGCCGCCAACGGTCCGCATGCTGGCCAGGAATTCCTCCACATGCAGGGGAATGCCGTCGCTGCGCGCGAACACGGCCCGGCTGACCGCACTGGGCAGCACGGACCTGCTGATCGCGGCCGTCATCGCTGCGGTGTCCTCCGGATCGAGCCGGGACAGCCTGACCTCCTCGGCGAGGCGCTGCGCGAGTAGACGAGATCGCCAGCTGCGCACCGGTAATCGTGGATAGAGCTCGTCACTCCGATATGTCCCGACCAGCAGAATCGGCAGCCCGGCGAGCCGGCCGGCGATCCGGTCCAACACATCCAGCGTCGAATCGTCCGCCCAGTGCAAATCCTCGAGTGCGATGAGTACCGGATCTGGACCCCATGACGTCATCGCCTCGGCCAGATCGGAGACCAGTATTCGTCGGTGCCGATGCGCATCGCCGTAGTGTGCCCGTGCGTCAGCCATCTCCGAGAGGCGTTGGGTGATCCGCAACCCGACGGCGGCGGCGGACGGTGTGCGTTGCATCTCCGCGGCGAGATCGCCCAGCAGGCCGCCGGCAACTTCCGCATCCCGCGGAAATGCGTTGGCGCTCACCACCAGAAAGCCCAGTGCGGCTGCCTCGCGGATGATCTCGGTCAGCAACCGGGTCTTGCCGATACCCGCCTCGCCGGACAGAAACAGCAGTTGCCCCCGTCCAGCGGCGGCCTCGGCCAGTCGGCGGCCGGCCAGTGCGAGCAGGTCGTCACGGCCGATCATGACCGGGCACAGTTGGGTGTTTCGCCCCACCGGATCGGCCGGCGGTAGGCCGCGATACGGCCGCTGCACGCCCATGGCCGTGACTGTAGGCCACCGGGGGAACTGGATGTCGTGCGACGGGACTGCCCTTTGTAGGTGGAATGACCGATGTGCGATCCGGCTGCCCCGTCGATTCTGGATCACAACATCCACACCCACCGAAGGGGAGCAAGGGCCGTGGCAACATTCATGGACGTGCACGAAGGATTTTTCGGTGTCACCGCCGACCAGCTCAAGGCCGCGCACGAGGCGGACCTGGCGATCGAGAGTGACGAGGGTATGCACTTCGAGAAGGCCTGGCTGGACCCGGAGTCGGGAAAGGTGTTCTGTCTGTCCACCGGGCCGAGTAAGGAAGCGGTGCAACGAATTCACGAGCGGGCCGGACATCCGTGCGACCAGGTGTTCGAGGTGCCGATTCAGGTCTGACTTCGGGCTCCAGCCGGGGCACACTTGAAATCCAGACGAACATCTGTTCGAATGGGTTCATGCGGTGGGAGGGGCGGTCACTCGGAGTCGAGGATCTGTCGGCGCTGCCCGGGATGGGTCGGCTGTCCGGGTTTGTCCGCACCGTCCGAACTCCGGACTTCGCCGGTGTGACGTTCCACGAGGTGCACAGCAAGTCGGCGCTGAACAAGGTGCCCGGGAATTCACCGATGCCGTTCGGCTGGACGATCAACCCCTACCGGGGTTGCACGCATGGCTGTGTCTACTGTTTCGCGCGCAACACGCACTCGTACCTGGAGTTTGACACCGGGCACGATTTCGACACGCAGATCGTGGTGAAGATCAACATCGGCATCGTGTTGCGCAAGGAGCTGTCGGCACCCAGGTGGCAACGGGAGCACGTTGCGATGGGGACCAACACGGACCCGTACCAGCGGGCCGAGGGTCGGTACCAGTTGATGCCGGACGTCATCCGGGCGCTGGCCGACAGCGGAACCCCGTTCTCGATTCTGACCAAGGGCACGGTGCTGTCCAGGGATCTCGACCTGCTCGCGGCGGCAGGTTCGTCGGTGTCGGTCGGCCTGGGCGTCTCGCTGGCGTTGCTGGACCCGGAGTTGCAGGCCACCCTCGAGCCGGGGACCCCGACGCCGCGGGCCCGATTGGACCTGGTGCGAAGAATCCGGGCCGCCGGCCTGCCGTGCGGGGTGTTCATCGCGCCGCTGCTGCCGTATCTGACCGACACCACCGAACAGATCACCACGCTGGTGGCCGAACTCGCCGACGCCGGAGTCACCGGCGTCAGCGGTATCGGGCTGCATCTGCGGCCCGGCGCCCGCGAATGGTTCTTTCGATGGTTGGGCGAACACCGGCCCGATCTTGTAGAGCCGTATCAACGGCTCTACTCCCGCGGGTCGAACCTGCCGGTGGAATACCGCCGCGAGCTTTCGGCACGGATCACGGCGATCAGCGCGGAGTACGGCCTCGGCCGATCCGGCGACCAGGCCATGGGCGCCAGGGACAATCCCGTCCGGGGCGTGCCGGGCGACCGCGACTCGTCATTCCCGCTCGGTAGTCTGCCGGAGGCGTGTGGACGCTCAGGCAGCACCGGACTGCCGGAGCCCCAGTTGTTCTGACGCCCGCCGCTTGCGACGAAGGAGCAGGCGCCAACTGATAGAGCGGAGTGCACCCGAACAACCTCGCGACGAAGGAGCAGGTCGTTCAGGGCACTCTTTGGCTGCCGACCGAACGGAGGGCACACGTTGCTGCAAAGGACAGTGCACTGGCAGGGCGTCGACGACGTCAATCGGTTCGACGAGGCGACTGTCAAACTCGATCGGGATCGGTTGTCCGCCAACGGAACAAGTGACACACCGGACTATCACCTGCAATGGTCGCTGCGGACCGGCGCCGGCTGGGTCACCCGCTCTCTTGACGTGCAGATCACCGCACGGACCTGGTCGCGACGGCTCGCGCTGGTCCGGGACGCGGCCGGACGATGGGCGTCGGAGGGACGCGCCGACGGCGTCCCGGTAACGGCCAACGGCGGCGTGCTGACCATCGACGGCTCCGATTGGGCTGCCGAGAGTGGCGTACTGCCGGGAATTGTCGACCCGCCGAGCGTGATCGGTGCCGACGACTGCGATCTCGGACTGTGCCCGCTGACGAACACCATGCCCATACTACGATCAATCCTGCCGGGTCCGGGCCTTGGCCGATCCGCGCACGGCGGTTCGACTCCCGGTCCCGAGGTGCCCTTTGTGATGGCATGGGTCGAGGTGCCGAGCCTGCGCGTCATCCGCAGCGAACAGATCTATCAGCTGCGGCGGATCGACGTCGACGGCACGTCGGTGGTCCGGTACGTCGGACTGCACCGTTCGTTCGAAGGTGATCTCGGTGTCGATCGCGACGGCCTGGTCATCGACTACCCGCAGCTGGCCCGCCGAATCGACCAGCCCGGATAGGCACCGACGGTCAGTAAAAGTCCTTGGTGTCCATGACGTTGCGCAAAGGCTGGCCGTCGAGGAAGCGCCGCAGGTTGTCGGCGAACAGTTCGGCGATCCGCCGGTCCTCGGCGGAGTTCAGGGCCGCGGTGTGCGGTGCGATGACGACCGTCGGCATCGACCACAGCGGCGAATCGTCGGGCAGCGGTTCGACGGCGAAGACGTCCAAATACGCCGACGACACCTGTCCGGACCGCAGGGCGTCGATCAGCGCCGGTTCGTCGATGACGGTGCCGCGGCCCACGTTGATCACGACGACGCCGGGCTTGGCCGCCTGCAACACCTCCGCCCCGATCAGGCCGGTGGTGGCGGCGGTGCCGGGCAGCGTGACGACGATGGCGTCCGCGCGGCCGGCCAACGCCGGCAGTGCGTCGATGCCGTGCACCTCGTCGACGTACGGCACGGGTTCGGCGGTGCGTTTGACGCCGAGCACGGTGGCGCCCAGACCCTTGAGCAGCCGGGCGGTTTCGGCCCCGATGCCGCCGAGACCGACGACCAGCACCGTCTGCTCGCTGACCTGCTTCATCGCCCACCGCTGCGGCCATTCGCGACGCGCCTGCAGGGCCAGCAGCGCAGGCAAATCCTTGGCCCCGGCCAGCACGCCGAACACCGCGAACTCGGCCAATGTGCCGCCGTGGACGCCCGCCGACGTGGTGAACACCACCTGCGCCAGTTCGCTGTCGGTCAACTGAGCGGCCTTGACCTGGCCGCCACCGCCGGCGGCCATCGTGTGCACCCAGCGCAATGTGGGATTCGACCGAATGGCCGGGCCGAGCAGGGCCGACTTGGTGTCCGGGATGCCGTACAGAATATCGGCTTTCGCCAGTAGCGCATCGAAAGCAGCCTGCTGCTCCGGAGTTCGGCGGAAGGCCGGGTCACCGTCATGATCGCCCGGAAACCGCATGGGCGGCAGCAGTTCGTCATCCACCAGCAGTTCGACAGTGGGGTCAACGTCGGTGATCAGGTGGCGTAGTTCGGTCGGCAGTGGGGTCGCGACGGCCACCCGGATCCTGGTCATGGTGCGTCCTCGGTGGTCGACGTCGGCTCGTTCTGCTGGCTGGCGTCCGGGTGCGTGGTGCCCGGCGTGGGGGCGGGCGTCAACCGGCGTTCCTGGGCTCGTTGCAGCCAGCCGAGGATGGGGAAGATCACCGCCAAGCTGATCCAACTGCGTTCGGCGGCGTCGGGGGACACCAGGTAGGCAACCGGAATCGACCCCAGGAAGACCAGCGGCAGGACAGCCCCGTTGGCGATGGTCCAGGCCATGTCGTGGCGGGTCATCCGCCGGCCGTTCAGTCCTCGACGGTCCGCGTCCAGGACGACAACCCGCTGCATGAGGTAGGTCGCGGAAATCACCACCGCGTAGACCGCGACCGGCAACGGCAGGGTCGAGCTTGCCCAGCGCCTCGGTCGCGAACGGGATCAGCACCACGCCGAACATCACCATGCAGTTCAGCAGATCAGACCCGGCCGTCCAGGGCGCTGAACGCCGGTCACCTCCTGGTGATTGGCCCGCCAGAACGACACAACAACCACGAAGCTGATCGCGAAGGCCAGCAGTGACGGCCCGTTGGCTTCCTTCAGCGCCTGCGAGACTGGACCAGGCCGCGGGCGTGAAGTCGTCGACCGTGGTGATCAGCAGGGTGACGGCGAACGCGAAGATCGCGTCGAAAAAGGTGACGGCTCTGGCGAATTCGAGATCGTCACGCGTCCAGCGACTCTTGCTTGGCACCCTGGTCCCTCCGCGCTGAGCCGTCCGCTGCAGAGCGGTCGCACTCGATCGGCCGCCGAACAAGCGACATGCGAACTGGGCCATCATGCCAGCGGGCCGGCGACTCCATGGATGGGTACCCATGAAATCGCCGGCCCGAGTGGCTGGAGCTGTCTTGTGCAGCGCAGAGATGCGGCGGCGACTAGCGCGCGTAGCTGCGACGCTCGCGAACCGGTCGGTGCTCGCCGCCCTCGCGACCCGGGCCGGAGCGGCGCGGTCCGTGCGAGGCCGAGCGCGGCACGCCGGCGCGACGGCCGTCGTACTCGCCGGAGTCGAGCTCGATGCGCAGCGACTGTCCGCTGACCTTGGCCGCGGAGATCCGGCCGAAGGCGGCGGGGGAGAGCTGACCGGCGATCTCGACGGTGGAGAAGGTGTCGTAGATGTCGATCCGGCCGAGATCCTTGCCGTTCAGCCCACCCTCGGCGGTGATCGCGCCGACGATGCCGCCGGGTCGAACGCCGTGGGTGTGGCCGACGGCCACCCGGTAGCGCTGGCCGACGGGATCGCGACGACGCGCGCCGCCACGCTCGGCGGAGCCACGGTCGCGATCGAGCCGGTCACGTCGAAGCGGCCGCCGGAGCGCTCGTCCCGCTCGGGGGCGAACGATGCGGTGCCGGACGTGCTCGGCCCGCTTGCCGTCGTCGCCGGCGGCCAGTGCGAGCAGGGTGGCCGCGAGTTCGTCTGCGGTCAGATCCTGCTCGGCCAGGAAGATGGCGACGGCCTTGCGGTAGTGGTCCAGCGGTCCGCCGGCGAGGCGTTCGACGGCCTGCGCCAGCACCTTGGTGGCCTTGTGCGCAGCCACATCGGCGGCGGACTGGCGGGGTGATCTGCTCGAGGGTGTTGCGGGTGGCCCGCTCGATTGCCCGCAGCCGGCCGATCTCGCGCGGGGTGAAGAAGGTCAGCGCGTTTCCGGTGCGGCCCGCCCGGCCGGTGCGGCCGATGCGGTGCACGTAGGACTCCGGCTCGCCGGGTGCGTCGAAGTTGACGACCAGGTCGACCCGCTCGACGTCGAGACCGCGGGCGGCGACGTCGGTGGCGACCAGCACGTCGAGCCGGCCGTCACGCAGCCGCTCGATGATCCGCTCGCGTTCCTTCTGCGGCACGTCGCCGTTCATCGCCGCGGCGGAAACGCCGCGGGCGATGAGGTCGGCGCCGACCTGGTCGCAGGCGTCCTTGGTGCGGACGAACACGATGGTGGCGTCGCCGTCGGAGACCTGCAGGATGCGGGTCAGCGCGTCGACCTTGTCCCGGAACGGGACGATCGCGTAGGTCTGCCGGACGGCGTCGACCGTGGACGACTGCCGGGACACGGCGATGTCGATCGGGTCGTTGAGGTGCTTGCGGGCGATGGACCGGATGGCCGGCGGCATGGTCGCGGAGAACAACGCGGTCTGCCGCTCGCCGGGGGCGTCGGTGAGGATGCGGTCGACGTCCTCGGCGAAGCCCATCCGGAGCATTTCGTCGGCCTCGTCCAGGACCAGGAACTTCAGTCCGGACAGGTCCAGGGTGCCGCGCTCGAGGTGGTCGATGATCCGGCCGGGGGTGCCGACGACGACCTGCGCGCCGGCCTTCAGCGCGGCCCGCTGCGGCAGGAAGCTGGCCCCGCCGTAGATCGGGACGACGGTGATCGCCGGCAGGTGCGCGGCGAAGGAGGCGATCGCCTCGGCGACCTGCACGGCGAGTTCACGGGTCGGGGTGAGCACCAGTGCCTGCACGCCGCGGTTGCCGTTGATCGACGCGAGCAGCGGCATGCCGAAGGCGGCGGTCTTTCCGGTGCCGGTCTGCGCGACACCGGTGATGTCGCGGCCGGCCAGCAGCGCGGGGATGGCAGCGGCCTGGATGGCGGTGGGGATGTCGAAGCCGAGGTCGGCGGCCGCGCGGAGCAGCTGCTTGGGCAGGTCGAGGTCGGCGAAGCGAGGGAGTCTGCGTCGGCGTCGATCTCGTCGGCGTCGATCAGGAGGTCGTCGATCAGGATCGGTCAGATGCGCTCTCCGCTGTCCGGGGCGAACTCGTCGTTCAGCTGATCCGGCGTATTGATCGATTCAGAGGACGTGGTGGGGTCAAGGAGGGCAGCAGTGGAGGACATCAAAACCAATCATCGGTGGTCAGGAGCGTCGGGAACCCGCCCGGTTGGCTGGGTTCCTGTCGCAGTCCCGAATGATGAGAAATCCGTCGTCGAGAGCGGCGCGACACACTCCAAGAACAACTCATCGTAACCGATAAAGATCGATTCGCGGCGATAGTGAGCTCGCCCACGTCGCCGCGGCGCCTGCGATGTGCGCCGCGCAGCGGGAGCAATATCGGACACTCGTCGGGGCTGTCGAATCCGCGGGCCGCTGCTCCGTCTGGAGCGGTGACGGCGTCGCACGGGCAGCGCCGAGAATCTGCCACTGACAGACAAGGAGAATCACGATGCCGAAGTACCTGATGCTGATCGTCGAGACCGAGGCGGCCTACGCCGAGGCCGGCGAGGCCGACTTCGCCGAGGTGATGGCGAGCCAGACGCGACTTCTCCGCCGAGGTCAAGGCGGCCGGGGCAAGCATCCTCGGCGGCGAGGCGCTGCAGCCCTCGGCCACCGCCACCTACCTGCGGGGGACCCGGACCGCCGACGTGCACACCGGTCGACAACCCGCTGCCCGAGCTCAAGGAGGTGGTCGGCGGCTACTACCTGGTCGAGGCGGCCGACGATGCCACCGCGCTGGAGCTGGCCAAGCGCTGCCCGGCCGGCTTCGGCTACATCGAGCTCCGGCCGATCTGGGAATTCGGCGGCTGACGCGACCCGTGACATTCGGCGCCGATGAATCCGCAAGCGGGCACGTGATTCCGCTCGCCGTCGCGGAGGTGGCGGCCAGGGCCCAACGGGAGCTGTCCGGTCGGGTGCTGGCCATCACCCTGCGATCGGTGCGGGATCTGGACATCGCCGAGGAAGCGACCGCCGACGCCTTCCTGCTTGCCCTGCAGACCTGGCCGGAGCGCGGCGTGCCGGCGTCGGTCGAGGCCTGGCTGGTCACCGCGGCCCGGCGACGGGCGATCGACCGGATCCGTTCCGCGCAGGCTGCCCGGCGGGCGGTCGTCCGGACCGCAGGCGGTCTGCGACATGCCATGGACGCCGCCGACATCGGGGCGGATGTCGGCGTCATCGGGGACGAGGACCTGCGGCTGGTGGTGCTCTGCTGCGATCCGCGGATCGCGCGTGACCGACCAGGTGGCGCTGACCCTGCGGCTGGCCTGCGGGGTGCCGACGGCGGCGATCGCGGCGGCCTTCCTGATCGCCGAGACGTCGATGGCCGCCCGGTTGACGCGGGCCAAGAAACGCCTGGCCGCGGCCGGGCCGGCGCTGGACCTGCCCGATGACGCCACCGTCGACGCCCGGTTGCCGGCGGTCCGGACGCGTCGTCTATCTGGCCTTCACCATGGGGCACACCGCCGGATCCGGGGCCGATCTCACCGATGACGATCTCGCCGATCGGGCGCAGTATCTGGCCAGGGCGCTGTCCCTGCTGCGGCCGGGGATGCCGAATTCCCCGGGCTGCTGTCGCTGATCCTGCTCACCAGGGCCCGCGTCGGCGGCCGGCTGGACGACGACGGCGCCCAGGTGGTGCTGGCCGACGTCGACCGCAGCCGGTGGGATCGGGCGATGATCGACGCAGGGCCTGGCACAGCTCGGGCGGCGGTGTCCGCGAGCGAGACGCTACGGACCGATGACGCTGCAGGCCGCGATCGCGGCCGAACACGCCAGCGCGCCGAATCTCGCTGCGACCGACTGGCGCCGCGTCGTCGACCTGTACGGCGCGCTGCTCCGGCAGCAGCCGTCATCGACGATCGCCGTCGGCCGGTGCGTGGCGATGGCGCAGCTGGTCGGGTCGGGCGCAGGGCCTGGCCGACCTGGACGAGGTCATCGCGCTGGGTGGCCTGGAGCAGTACCCGTACGCGTTCGGTGCCAGGGCGCAGATGCTGGAGGAACTGGGTCGCCACGATGAGGCGGCCGCGAGTTGGCAGGCGGCGGCAGGTTGCGCGCGGACGACCGCCGAGCGGGAGTACTTCACGGCGCAGGCGCGGGACGCTGCGCGGACGTGTCCCGGCCAACCCACGAGCACGATGCGGTCAATCTGCCGGCCCGATTCACCCGCGACGCGTATCCTGGCACGGGCGTCAGGAAGGGGGAGACTGATCAGAGTTGTTCGCGCACAAGCACATAGCTGCGCTCCGCGCAGGATCAGGGAGGAATGGAGAAATGATCACTGACAAGGGCGTCGCGGTCCCCGACGACATGGCAGCTGTCTTGCAGGCGATCGCGGAAGCGCTGACGGCATTCGATGCTGCTTCGGCCGATGACCAGCGGGTGTACGTGGACTGGGTGAGGGCTCAGCCGGCGCGGCGGAACGGTCGGAGCGGCTCTCCGGGCTCGGCGAGCACGTGCGTGCCTACCAGCGTCGGCCGGCCGAGGACGATTCACCGCACCCGCTCAGCAGGTCCTGAGGGAACAGCTTGCGCTGCGGAGTCCCGGTTGGACCGAACGTGATGGTCTGACGAAAGGACGTCCGCGTGACACGACAACAGATGTGACAACGAACCGGAATTTCCACGCCCGGAGCGAGCGCACAACGGCCGGCGGCCGGTCACGCTGTCGGTGCTGGAGCTGGCCGGCGTCGGCGTCGGCGTCACGGTCGGCGAGGCGCTGGCCGACACCACGCCCTCGCCGTCCGCGCGGAAGAGCTTGGCTACCATCGATTCTGGGTCGCCGAGCACCACGGCATGCCGGCCGTTGCGTCCTCGGCGCCGGCCGTGCTGCTGGCCCATCTCGCCGCCAATACCAGCGCGATCCGGGTCGGATCCGGCGGTGTCATGCTGCCCAACCATGCGCCGATGGTGGTCGCCGAGCAGTTCGGCACCCTCGCCGCGCTGCACCCGGACCGGATCGACCTGGGTCTTGGTCGCGCACCCGGCAGCGACCAGTTGGCCGCGCACGCCTTGCGCCGGCGGATGGCAGGGTCAGGGTTCGGACGATTTCGCCGACCAGCTCGAAGAGCTGCAACACTTCATGAACGGCGACTTCCCGGCGGACCACCCGTACTCCCGGATCAAGACCACCCCGGCCATTCCCGGTGCCGGTCTACATCCTCGGCTCATCCGATTACGGCGCCCGGCTGGCCGCCCGGGACGGGTTGCCGTTCGCGTTCGCGCACCACTTCGCCGGCGCCGGCAGCAACACCGACGCCGCTCTTGACCTGTACCGGTCGCTGTTCCAGCCGTCCGATGTGCTCGACGAGCCGTACCCGATGATCGGCGTCACCGCGCTGGCCGCCGACACCGAGGAAGCAGGCCGAATTCGAGGCCGGCGCCGGGGCGTTGTCCATGGTGCTGCTGCGCTCCGGCCGGCTGCAGGAGATCCCGACCCCGGAACAGGCCGCGGCCTACCCGTACAGCCCGGCGGAGCGCGACCTGATCCGCGGGATGAACGCGACCGAGGTGATCGGTAACGCCGAGCAGGTCGCCGATGGGCTGGACGAGCTGGTCGACCGGTTCGGCGTCAAGGAGATGCTGATCTCCACCAGGGCGCACGGACTGCAGGCCAAGCTGCGCTCGATGGAGCTCATCGCCGGCGCCTATGCGCTGCCGGGCCGGGTGGCCGGGTAGCGGTCGGACCGACCGCCGCTGCTGTGCGACGTTCGGCCGGCCGGCCGGCCGCGTCGCGGGAAGGGCGTCCGGCGCGTTCGCCGTAGGATCGTCGAGGCCATCCGTCCCCTCGTGATCAACCCTGCCAGAGGAATCCTTGTGCTCCGCGATCGAACCGCCGGCTCCCTGCGCCCCTCCGACGACGGCGCGACCGTCACCCTTGCCGGCTGGGTGGCCCGCCGCCGCGATCACGGTGGGGTGATCTTCATCGACCTGCGGGACGCCTCCGGGGTCGCGCAGGTGGTCTTCCACTCCGGCGAGGCCGCCGAGGCCTCACATGCTCTGCGCAGCGAGTTCTGCGTCCGGGTCACCGGCAAGGTCGCGATCCGGCCGGAGGGCAACGCCAACCCGGACCTGCCGACCGGCGCCATCGAGGTCGAGGCCACCGACTCGAGGTGCTGTCGGAATCGGCGCCGTTGCCGTTCCAGATCGACGACACCATCACCGTCGGCGAGGAAACCAGGCTCAAGTACCGCTACCTGGACCTGCGTCGATCCGGCCCGGCCGCCGCGCTGCGGCTGCGGTCCGCGGTCAACCGGGCGGCCCGCACCGTCCTCGACGACCAGGACTTCGTCGAGATCGAGACCCCGACGCTGACCAGGTCCACCCCCGAGGGCGCCCGCGACTTCCTGGTGCCGGCCCGGCTGAAGCCCGGCTCCTGGTACGCGCTGCCGCAGTCGCCGCAGCTGTTCAAGCAGCTGCTGATGGTCGCCGGGATGGAGCGGTACTACCAGATCGCCCGCTGCTACCGGGACGAGGATTTCCGCGCCGACCGGCAGCCGGAGTTCACCCAGCTCGACGTCGAGATGTCCTTCGTCGACCAGGACGACGTCATCGCCGTCGGCGAGCAGGTCGTCATCGCGCTGTGGCGGCTGATCGGACACGAGATCAGCACCCCGATCCCGCGGATCACCTACACCGACGCGATGAACCGGTACGGCTCGGACAAGCCCGACCTGCGGCTGCTCACCGAACTGACCGAACTCACCGAGTACTTCACCGACACCCCGTTCCGGGTCTTCCAGGCGCCCTTCGTCGGTGCCGTCGTGCAGAAGGGCGGCGCCAGCACCCCGCGCCGCGGCTTCGACGCCTGGCAGGAATGGGCGAAGCAGCGCGGCGCCCGCGGTCTGGCCTACGTCACCATCGCCGCCGACGGCACCCTCGGCGGTCCGGTCGCCAAGAACATCTCCGAGGACGAGCGGGACGGGCTGGCCGCAGCGGTCGGCGCCGAACCCGGCGACGCGGTGTTCTTCGCCGCCGGGGCCCGCGAAGTCCTCCCAGGAACTGCTGGGTGCGGCCCGGCTGGAGATCGGCAAGCGCGGCGGGCTGATCGACGAGAACGCCTGGGCGTTCTGCTGGGTCGTCGACGCGCCGCTGTTCGAGCGCACGGACGAGACCGACGATGTCACGGTCGGCGGCGAGGGCAGCACCTGGACCGCCGTGCACCACGCGTTCACCTCACCCAAGCCCGAGTCGCTGGACACCTTCGACACCGACCCGGGTTCGGCGCTGGCCTACGCCTACGACATCGTCTGCAACGGCAACGAAATCGGCGGCGGGTCGATCCGTATCCACCGCGCCGACATCCAGCAGCGGGTGTTCGCGGTGATGGGGCTGACCGAGGAGCAGGCCAGGGAGAAGTTCGGCTTCCTGCTGGACGCGTTCTCCTTCGGCGCGCCGCCGCACGGCGGGATCGCGTTCGGCTGGGACCGGATCGTCATGCTGCTGGCGGGTGCGTCGTCGCTGCGGGAGGTCATCGCGTTCCCGAAGTCCGGCGGCGGCTTCGACCCGCTGACCCAGGCGCCGGCGCCGATCACCGCGCAGCAGCGCAAGGAGGCCGGCGTCGACACCCCGCCACCGGCCAAGCCGAAGGACCCACCCGCGGAGACGGCGGAGCCGCCAGCCGGAGCCTGATCAGCGCTCATGATCAACGTTTCGGTCCCTTTCGTGTTGCAGGACAACATGAAAAGGACCGAAACGTTGATCATCAAGGGTGATCACAGCCGTTGACGGGTACCGTCCGGGCGTCCTGATGCCCGCGACAACCGGCGAGGTGCCCGATGCTGCACGTCCGACTGCTGGTACCGACAGATCTGTCCGAGCAGGTGCTTGCCCTGCTGGACGCGGCCATCGGAGTGGCCAACATCAGCCTCGTCAAGGGGGCGGCGCGATCGCCCGCCGGTGATCTGATCGAGTTCGACACGGCGCGGGAAGTGGCCGACGACCTGTTGGACGATCTCGCCGCGACGGAACTGGACGAGCGGGGCACCATCTCCGTCGAGCAGGTCGATCTGGCGTTGTCCAAGGCGTCCCGGGTGGCCATGGAGCAGGCACCGGGGAACGCAACGGACGCCGTCATCTGGGACGAAGTCGAATCCCGCACCGGCGACGACGCCGCCCTGACCGGCACCTTCGTCACGTTCCTGACCATCGCCACGCTGTTGGCCGGCATCGGGATCGTCACCGATTCGGCCGTGACCATCGTCGGCGCGATGGTCGTCGGGCCCGAATTCGGTCCGCTCGCCGCCATCGCGGTCGGCCTCGTCCGACGCCGCGGCCGGCTGGCCCGACGCGGCATCATCGCGCTGGCCGTCGGGTTCCCGGTGGCCATGGTCATCACCGCACTCGCCGCACTGCTCGCCGAACAGACCGGCCTGGCATCGGATCAGTTGGTCGAGTTGAACACCCAGACCGAGTTCATCTACGAGCCGGGCGTGCTGTCGCTGATCGTCGCTCTGCTGGCCGGCGCGGCCGGAATGTTGTCGATGACCAGCAGAAACTCGGCGGCCCTTGTCGGGGTGTTCATTTCCGTCACCACCGTTCCGGCTGCCGGATACGTCGCGGTCGGACTGGTGCTGGGCGAGTGGTCGCAGGTCTGGGGATCGGCGATCCAACTGCTTGTCAACCTGGTCGGCATCGTGGTGGCAGCGGCGCTGTTGTTGCTGGTGCGCACCTGGGCCCACCAGCGTTACGTGAACAAGGGCGCGGCAACCGCGCAGGACCGCTGGCGCCGCGCCGCGTTCCGCGGCTGAGCAGTTGCCAAGGCGGACGATCAGCAACCGCAGTGACCGATTGATCGGCAGTGAGCCGGCTGTCATCGGAGCACACCGCCTGTTCCAAGCCGGAAACACAGCGTGAATAGAGTGTGGTCGAGCGGAATGCCGCGGGCAGCGCGGCACTGGCGGTTGAGGCGTGCCTCTTCGGCTGTCCGATGACGTTTGTGAAGGGATCAGCGTGGGGATCAAGGTGGCGTTGGAGCACCGCACGACGTATCGCTTCGACCGTCTTGTGACCATCCACCCGCACGTGGTTCGGCTGCGGCCGGCACCGCACTCGCGGACGCAGATCGACGCGTACTCGCTGACGGTCGAGCCGGCCGACCACTTCATCAACTGGCAGCAGGACCCGTTCGGCAACTTCATGGCCCGGCTGGTGTTCCCGGAGCGGGCGAACGAGCTGTCCATCACGGTCGGTCTGGTCGCCGACCTGACGGTGGTCAACCCGTTCGACTTCTTCATCGAGGAGTACGCCGAGCACTACGGCTTCGTCTACCCGGCCGGACCTGGCGAGCGACCTCGAGCCGTACCTGCGGCCGGTCGACGAGCGCGAACCGGGCAGCGGACCGGGCCCGCTGGTGACGAACTGGCTGAAGAACTTCACCATCGCAGCCGGACACCGCGATCGTCGACTTCCTGGTGCAGCTCAACGGCGCGATCCAGCACGACGTCGGCTACTCGGTGCGGATGGAACCCGGCGTGCAGACGCCCGGACTACACCCTGAGCAGCGCCATCGGCTCCTGCCGGGACTCGGCCTGGCTGCTGGTCTCGCTGCTCCGCGAGCTCGGCCTGGCCGCCCGGTTCGTTTCCGGCTACCTGGTCCAGCTCACCTCCGACATCGCGTCGCTGGACGGCCCGTCCGGACCGACGGCCGACTTCACCGACCTGCACGCCTGGGCCGAGGTCTACATCCCGGGCGCCGGCTGGATCGGCATGGACCCGACGTCCGGCCTGTTCGCCGGCGAGGGGCACATCCCGCTGTCGGCCACCCCGCACCCGACCACCGCGGCGGCGATCACCGGCTCGACCGGCATCGCGCAGACCACCCTCGAGTACTCCAACGTCGTCCGCCGGATCCAGGAGGACCCGCGGGTCACCCTGCCGTACACGCCGGCGCAGTGGGCGGCCGTGCAGAGCGTCGGCGCGCTGGTCGACAAGCGACTCGAGGCCGGTGACGTCCGGATGACGATGGGCGGCGAGCCGACCTTCGTCTCCATCGACGACGGCACCTCGGCCGAATGGACGATCGACGCGGACGGTCCGAAGAAGCGGGAGCGGGCCGGGGTGCTGGCCGAGCGGCTGCGGAAGATCTACGCCCCCGGCGGCGTCGTGCACCGCGGCCAGGGCAAGTGGTACCCGGGAGAACCGTTGCCGCGCTGGGCGATTGCCATGCACTGGCGGGCCGACGGAGTCCCGCTGTGGTCCGATCCGGCGTTGCTGGCCGACCCGTGGGCGGCCGAGGAGGCCGCCGAGGCCGCCGAGGCAACTGCGGGGTCAGCGGCGGAGCAGCCCGGTCCGGAACTCGCCGGCGCCTTCATCGCGGCCGTCGCCGAGTACTTCGAGCTGCCCGCCAGCCAGGTCCGGCCGGCGTACGAGGACGCGCTGGGCAAGCTGGCCCAGCAGGTCCGGATGCCCGCCGGTGAACCGGTCGCCGAGGACCTCGACGAGGACAGCCCGGACGCGCGCATCGCCCTGCTGCACGAACTGGATGCGTCGGTCACCGAAGCCGAGCGCCTTCGTGCTGCCGCTGCACCGGCTGGCCGCACCGGTCGCCGATGACGACACCGACACCGACATCGGCGGTGACCCGGCCGCCAAGAAGAAGGCCCCGACCATCGGCTGGGGCAGCGCCGACTGGCGGCTGCGCCGTGGCCGGATCGTGCTGCTGACCGGCGATTCGCCGGCCGGTCTGCGGCTGCCGCTTGGACGCCATCTCCTGGGTGCCGCCCGAGCAGGTGGGCGAGCCCGACCCGCTGGCCCCGAAGCCGGTGCTGCCGACGGTCGGCGATGCGCCGCACGCCCCGCGCGGTGGTGGTCGATGCGGACGAGGCGCCGCGGACGGCGCTGGTCGCGGAGGTTCGCGATGGCCTGCTGTATGTCTTCCTGCCGCCGTTCGACGAGCTCGACCCGTGGGTCGAGCTGATCGCCGCCATCGAGCACGCGGCGACGGTGACCAGCACGCCGGTCGTGCTGGAGGGTTACGGCCCGCCGATCGACCCCCGGCTGCAGACCCTGTCGGTGACGCCGGACCCGGGCGTCATCGAGGTCAACATCCAGCCGTTGGCCAGCTGGGACGAGCAGGTCGAGGTCACCACCACGCTGTACGAGGAGGCCAGGCAGAGCCGGCTCGGCACCGAGACCTTCGCGGTCGACGGCAGCCACCGGGGGACCGGCGGCGGCAACCACATCACCATCGGCGGCATCACCCCGGCGGAGTCGCCGCTGCTGCGCCGACCGGATCTGCTGGTCTCGCTGCTCACCCACTGGCAGCGTCATCCGTCGCTGTCGTACCTGTTCTCCGGCCAGTTCATCGGTCCCGACCTCGCAGGCGCCGCGCGCCGACGAGGGCCGGTCCGAGACGCTGTACGAAATGGAGATCGCGTTCTCCGAGATCCGCCGGCAGACCCGGGAGGACGGCACCGTCGCGCCCTGGGTGGTCGACCGGGCGCTGCGGCATCTGCTCACCGACATCACCGGCAACACCCACCGGGCCGAATTCTGCATCGACAAGCTGTACAGCCCGGACTCCGCCCGCGGCCGCCTCGGCCTGCTGGAACTGCGCGGGTTCGAGATGCCGCCGCATGCCCAGATGGCCCTGGTGCAAACACTTCTCGTCCGGTGCTCTGGTGTCCAGGTTCTGGGACGATCCGCTGCAGGCGCCACTGGTCCGGCACGGTGACGACCTGCACGGCCGATACCTGTTGCCGCACTACGTGATTGCCGACATCGCCGAGGTGGCAGCGGATCTGCGTGCGCACGGCATCGATTTCTCAGACCAGCTGGCTGGATCCGTTCACCGAATTCCGATTCCCGCGACTGGGCAGCGTCACGGTCGGGGAAATGGAACTGGAGCTGCGCTGGGCGATCGAGCCCTGGCAGGTGCTCGGCGAGGAGGCGACCGCCGGCGGCACGGCCCGGTACGTCGACTCCTCGGTGGAGCGGCTGCAGGTCAGCCTGACCGGTGCCGCCGGCTCCGGGCAGGTCTGCGTGACCTGCAACGGCTTCCCGGTGCCGCTGCGCCCGACGCACATCCCCGGCCTGCAGGTGGCCGGCGTGCGGTACCGCGCCTGGGCGCCGCCCAGTTCGCTGCACCCGACCATCCCGCCGGACTCCCCGCTGGTGTTCGACGTCGTCGACGCCGGCAGCGGGGTCTCGCTGGGCGGCGCGACGTACTACGTCTCGCATCCGGGTGGCCGGTCCTACGACAACCCGCCGGTCAATGCGATGGAGGCCGAGGCCACGGCGAACCCGTCGCTTCGACGCGGCCGGGCACACCCCGGGCGATATCGACCTCACCCAGCTGCGGGAGCGCGCGGGGCTGCTGGCCGTTGATTCCGTCGCACCCGGCATGTTGGACCTGCGCCGAGCCCGAGCCATCTGTCGGTGAAACCGATGGCCAGTCAGCGGCACCGTCGGGTGATCCCGGCTCGGGTGATTCGAGTTTGGGCTCCCTCACCGGGTAGAACTGTGCCCATGCACTTCTCACCCAGGCAGGTGCCGTCCAATCGGGTGGCGGCGTGTGTCTGTGCCAGGGCGGCGCCGGAACTGCCGTGGGTGTCGTGAACGCGCCGGACGTCGGTTCGTTGATCGGGCCGCCGTCGACGGGACGATCCTCCCTGGTGGAGGCCTACCTGGCGCGCAGCGGGATGTTCACCCCAGGTGTCAGCGACCCGCGTCGCTACGACGAGATGACGGGCACCGACGGCAGCCTGCTCCCGGGTTGGACGGATCTGGCGGCCGAGCTGGACGCCATCGGCGGTCCGGGTCTCACGGGCCTGACCGGCCGGGTCGACCGACTCCTCGAGGACGACGGCGTCACCTACACCCCGGTTGCCGGGGTGGCCGGCGACCCGGACGCGCCGACGGCGGAGCCGGAACGCTGGCGGCTCGACCCGCTGCCGCTGGTCGTCGAGGACGCCGACTGGACCCGGCTGGAGGCCGGGCTGATCCAGCGGTCGACGCTGCTGGACGCGATTCTGACCGACGTCTACGGTCCGTCGAACCTGATCGACAACGGGCTGCTGCCGCCCGAGCTGATCTTCCAACACCCGGACTACCTGCGCCCGGCACACGGCATCACCATTCCCGGCGCGCATCAGCTGTTCTTCCACGCCGTCGACATCTGCCGGTCCGCGACCGGCGAGTTCCAGGCCCTTGGGGACCGCACGCAGGCCCCGTCCGGCGCCGGCTATGCGATGGCCGACCGCCGGGTGGTGTCCCGGGTCCTGCCGGACCTGTTCCGCCGCAGCGCTCCTCGCGGGCTCGGCGCCTTCTTCCACACCATGCGATCCGCCCTGGCCTCGGTGGCGCCGAACGAGGCGGAGGATCCCCGGGTCGTCGTGCTCACCCCGGGTACGCATTCGGAGACCGCGTTCGACCAGGCCATGCTGGCGTCCCTGCTCGGCGTTCCGCTGGTGGAGAGTGCCGACCTGACGATCCGCCGCGGCCGGCTGTGGATGCGGTCGATGGGCCGTTTCGAACCGGTCGACGTCGTCGTTCGCCGGGTGGATGCCTTCTGGTCGGATCCGCTCGACCTCAAGCCCGGCTCCCGGCTCGGTGTCGTCGGGCTGGCCGAGGCCTGCCGCCGGGGCACCGTCACCGTCGTCAACACCCTGGGCAGCGGAGTGCTGGAGAGCCCCGGACTCGCGCCGTTCCTGCCGCGACTCGCCAGGGCCGTCCTGGGTGAGACGCTGAAAATGCCGTCCGTACCGACGTTCTGGTGTGGCGACGACACCCAGCGATCGCACGTGCTGACCCACCTGGAACAGATGGTGCATCCGGCCGACCGGCCGCGGCAAGTCGGTCTTTCCCGCCGCGATGACCCGGGCGGAACTGGACAATTGGCGGCTCCGGCTCGAGGCCGAGCCGACCCGGTGGGTCGGGCAGCAGCTCGCACCGTTCTCCGAGGCGCCGATGGCCGCACCCAATGGGCTGATCGCCGGTCAGGTGAGCATGCGGTTGTTCACCGTCTCGCACGGCTCCGGTTACGTCGCCATGCCCGGCTCGCTGGGCCGGGTGCAGGACGGTGAACTGTCCACCGCAGGCCGCGGCCGCAGCAGCGTCGCGAAGGACGTCTGGGTGCGCACCGGCCGGGCCGAGGTGCCCGATCGCCGGGAGGGCCGCGTCTGGTTGTACGAGGGTCCGCTGGTACAGCCGGATCGGCCGGATTCCACCTCATCGCCGCGTGTGCTCGAGGACATGTTCTGGCTCGGCCGATACGCCGAACGGACCGAGGACCTCACCAGGCTGCTGATCGTCGCCCGCGAGCGGGTCGACGACTTCCGCTTCCGCCCAGAACATCTCGGTGCCGGATGCGTCCCGGTGATGCTGGGTGCGGTCACCGAGGTGTCCGGCACACGTGGCTTCTACACGGGCACCGACCCGCTGCTGCGGATCCGCGACCTGATGCTGGACGCCACCGAGGTCGGCACCGTCGCGCAGTCGTTGTACCGACTGCGGGAAGCCGCCCGTTCGGTGCGCGACCAACTGTCCGGTGACACCTGGATGGTGCTCGGCGCCACGGATCGGGCGGTCGCCGAACTCTCTGACACCTTCGGCGACGGCGGCATGGCGCTGTCCTCGACCCAGGCCGCGGTCCTGGCCGGCATGCTCGCGCTGTCCGGTTTGGCCAGCGAGAACATGGTCCGGGACCCGGGCTGGTACTTCATGGACATCGGGCGGCGGCTGGAACGGGCGCAACAGGTGACCGCCCTGCTCCGGTCGACCCTGATCCACTCGCACAGTTCGGCGGTCGATTCGCTGGTCATCGAGTCGGTGCTGGCGGCCAGTGAGTCCGGCGTCACCTACCGCCGCAGGTACCGGGCCAGGATCCAGGTCGCCACCATGCTCGAACTGCTGCTGCTCGATGCCGGCAACCCCCGGTCGCTGGCCTACCAGGTGGCGCAGGCCAGGGCCGACCTCCGTGCCCTGCCGGACTCGTCCGGGACGTCCCGGCCGCAGCGCCGGCTGGAGGACGTCGAGGGAATCCTGCGCCGCGCCCGGCCGGAGGACCTGGAACGGATCGACGACGTCCGGTGAGCGGACCGAGCTGCGCGAACTGCTCGACGGTCTGAACGATTCGCTCCGCGGAATCGCCGATGCCATTGCGGCGCAGCACTTCTGGCACCCGAGCCCGATGCAGCCACTGGGTGTCGTTTCCTTCGACGGGGTGATGTGATGGTCCGCAGGTACCGCATCGAGCACGTCACGCTGTACAAGTACTCCGACCAGGTCTCGACCTCGTTCGGCCGCGGCTATCTGCATCCGCGGGAGTTTCCGGGGCAACGCTGCCTGACGCACAGCCTCACCGTGGAACCGAAACCGTCGGACATGGCCGAGGACAACGACGTCTACGGCAACGTCAACAGCTACTTCCACGTCACCGACTCACACACCGAACTGAAGGTGACCAGCCGGTCCGAGGTCGAGGTGACGCCGGCGGACCATGATCCGGCCGTGCTGACCGCGCCGTGGGAGACCGCCCGGCCGTCCGGCATCCGTGATCCGCAAGTCGATCGAGTTCACCCTGGCGTCCCCGTTGGTACGGATGTTTCCGGAGATCGAGGAGTACGCGAGAGGTTTCCTTCACCCCGGGGCGGCCGATGATCGACGCGGTCAACGACCTGACGCACCGGATCTTCACCGGGTTCAAGTACGAGCACGGGGCGACCTCGGTGAACTCGACCGTCGTCGACGTGCTGGAGGCCAAAGCCGGTGTCTGCCAGGATTTCGCGCACCTCGCGGTGGCCTGCCTTCGCTCGCTCGGGCTGGCCGGCCGTTACGTGTCCGGCTACCTGGCCACCCGGCCGCCGCCCGGCAAGCCGCGGATGATCGGCGCCGACGCCAGCCACGCCTGGGCCGCCGTCCGGCTGGCGGACAGCAGTTGGCTGAACTTCGACCCGACCAACGACACCCTGGCCGACGAGCGGTTCACCACCGTGGCCTGGGGGCGGGACTACGACGACGTCGCCCCGCTGCGTGGCGTCATCTACACCGACGCCAAGAAGCGGGAGATGGACGTCGCCGTCGACGTGGCACCCATCTGACGGGCGCCCCGAATCGGCCCGCGGGGGGGTGAGGTTGGTCGCGTTTGGTTTGTCCGGGGATGGGCAAGCTGAGCGGCTCGCCGTCAAGACCTCTGCCTGACCGGTCGTGACGAGCGTCAACCCATCCAGCCACCAGTACAGTCAGTTCCGCCCTGGCGGCGAGGGTTTCTTCGTCGACCGGGTTGCTGCCCGTGTACCGACCCTGGAGAACTGATCATGCGTGACTTTGCCTGTCCGAACTGCGGCCAACGGCTTGCCTTCGAGAATTCCGTCTGCCTCAGCTGCGGCAGTTCGATCGGATTCGACCTGAAGCTGCGGGATTTCGCCGCCCTCGGACCGGACCGGGAGACCATCATGGCCCCGGCCCGGCAGATGTGCGCAAACCTGAACGTCGCCGGCTGCAACTGGCTGGTCCCCGCCGGGCAGCCCTTGTTGTGCCGGTCGTGCTCGCTGACCCGCACCCGACCCAATGACGGCGATGCCGCACTGCCCGCCTTCGCCGAAGCGGAGGCAGCCAAGCGCCGGCTGGTTGTCGAGCTCGTCGAACTGAGCCTGCCGATCAACGACCGGATCGCGGATCCCGAGCGAGGATTGACCTTCGACCTGCTGTCCAGCGAACAGGAACCGGTGATCACCGGGCATGACGATGGCGTCATCACGCTGGATCTCGCCGAGGGCGATGATGTCCATCGCGAGCAACTGCGGGTCTCCATGGATGAGCCGTACCGCACGCTGCTGGGGCACTTCCGGCACGAGACGGGGCACTACTTCTTCTTCGTGCTGGCCGAGACCGGGCCGGCGCGGGCCGAGTTCGAGGCACTGTTCGGCGATCCCGATCTGGACTACCAGGCCGCGATCGATCGGCACTACTCGCAGGGCGCACCCGACGGTTGGGACCAGAACTACGTCTCCTCCTACGCCACCATGCACCCCGCCGAGGACTGGGCTGAGACCTTCGCGCACTACCTGCACATCCGCGACACCATCGACACCGCAGCGGCTTTCGGGCTGGCCCCGGCCGGTGCGACGGCCACCAACCCGCTCGCCGGTGACGCCGGGTTCGACCGGATGATCCAGCTGTGGCTGCCGCTGGCCTGGTCGTTGAACATGATCAACCGGTCGATGGGCCACAAGGATCTGTATCCGTTCGTGTTGCCGCCGACGGTGCTGGACAAGATGCGTCTGGTGCACAAGCTCGTCGCGGCGAGCTACGCACCGGTCGAGACCAACGCCACCGTCTGACCTCCGATACCCGTAAGTCACGACTTACGCGAAGTTGATGGGAACAGCCCGGCCGGTGACGGAAATCCCACCGTCGCCGGCCGGGATGTCGATGGTGACCAGGCCGGGCCGGCCGACGTGCCGACCCTGCCGGACGAGCACTCTCGCTGGGGGCTCGATCAGGCCGAGCGCTCGCAGGTAACCGCCGAGCGCGGCCGCGGCCGAACCGGTCACCGGATCCTCTCGCACGCCGCCCGGTGGGAAGGGATTGCGCGCCTCGTACTCGTTTTCGCTGATCCGGGCGACCACCGCTACCGTCGCCGCCCAACCCTGTCCTGCCATCAATGACCCGAGCACATCGTGGTCCTGGTCGAGCGAGTCCAGGACGGTCAACGGCACACCCACGATCGGGTGCTGATTCCCGGAGTAGGACACCCTGATCGGCAGTGCTGGGTCAAGGTCGGTGGGGTTGAGCCGCAGCGCCGCGAGCAGGGCGGCCGTGACGTCGTCGGATATCTCGGTGACCAGCGGCGGCACGCTGACCAGCGTCGCCGTGATGCCATCGCGACTTTCGGCGGTGCTGATCTCGATGGCCCCGATGGGGGAATCCAGGGTGAGCGGTCCGGTGCCGACCCGCTCTGCTCGGGCGACCGCCGAGGCGATGGTGGCGTGCCCGCAGAACGGCACCTCAGCTATCGGTGCGAAGTACCGCACGCTCGCCCTGCTCGGCCCGGTGGGGATCAGGAACGCCGTCTCCGAGTAACCGATGTCGGCGGCGATCCGTTGCATGACGGCGTCATCGAGATCGGTTGCGTCCAGGACGATCCCGGCCGGGTTGCCACCCGCTGGATCGCCGGAGAATGCGGCGTAGCGCAGGATCTCCACGTCAACCTCCTGGTGCGTTGGATTCCAACATCAACATGTGTCGAGCACAAGACCGCTACGGCGACGATTCATGCCCCGACCGGTGGCTCCAGCACCTTTTCGAAGCACATGGAAAACGGTATGGCATCGACGTACGGCTCATAGATATCGATGTCGCGATAACCCAGCCGCCGGTACAGGGCAACGGCTTCGGGCTGCCGATCACCGGTTTGCAGGATCAGCCGCCGGGCGCCGGCGGCGCGGGCGATCACTTCGAGTTCGGCCATCAGCCGGACCGCCAGGCCCTGCCCACGCTGCGCAGCGGCAACGACCACCCGTTTGACCTCGAAGTCGTCCCGCAGGCGGCGGAGCGCGGCATGGCCGACGGGCGTGCCGTCGCCGGACAGCAGGATCAGGGTGGCAACGACGTCCGCCGGATTCACCGCCAACGCCGCGCCGACCGCCGCCGGGTCGACACCCCGCCCGGCATACCGGGCTTGTATCTCCAGATCCATGGCCTCCCTGAGTGCGACCGCCCGCGGATCGTCCCATTGCACCCGCAGGGTCGTGATGCTCCGATCCGCTGTCGTCTTCACGTGCCCATTCAAGGCCATCGCCGGTTCCACCGACTCGGCGGAGCCCATTGGGATCGCACGGAGAACCGAATGCCACCTGCCATCTTGCGAGCCGGTAGCGTCGCTCGGGTGAGTCCGAGCGATCCAGGCCTGTTTACCGTCGGCCCCGCGCCGCAGGTTTCAGCCCCGGCAGTGGCCGGCGGTGTGGGCGCCTGGTCACCGGGTCGGCCGGTCGACCCGCACGCCCCGCTCGCCGCCCGGATGCGGCCCCGCACGCTGGATGAGGTGGCCGGTCAGACGCACCTGCTGGGTCCCGGAGCTCCCTTGCGTCGGCTGGTGCAGGGCGGATCGCCGTCGTCGATGCTGCTCTACGGTCCGCCGGGCACCGGCAAGACGACACTGGCCACCCTGGTCGCCGGGTCGACGGGGCGGCATTTCGCCCAGCTGTCCGCCGTCTCGGCCGGCGTCAAGGAGGTCAGGGCCGTCATCGCCGATGCCGCGGCCAGGCTCAGGTCAACCGGTGAGCAGACCGTGCTGTTCATCGACGAGGTGCACCGATTCTCCCGCACCCAACAGGACTCGTTGCTCGGTGCCGTCGAGGACCGAACCATCGTGTTGATCGCGGCCACCACCGAGAATCCCTTCTTCTCAGTGGTTTCCCCGTTGCTGTCCCGCTCGCTGGTGCTGCAGTTGCAGCCGCTGACCGACGCCGAGATCGGCACGCTGGTCGATCGGGCCGTCACCGACGAGCGGGGGCTGGCGGGAGCGTTCACGATCACCGACCAGGCCCGTGCGCACCTGGTCGCGCTGGCCGGCGGCGACGCCAGGCGGGCACTCACAGCTCTGGAGGCAGCGGCCGATTCGGTGGGTGAGCTCGCGGACTCCGACACTGCGCACGACGCGCCAACTGCCGAGGATTCTGATGATGCTGCGGCGGAAAGGGCTGGTGCGATCGACCTGGCGGCCGTCGAACGGGCCGTCAACCGGGCGGCCGTTCGTTACGACCGGTCCGGTGACCAGCACTACGACGTCACCAGCGCGTTCATCAAGTCGATCCGCGGCAGCGATGTGGATGCCGCGGTGCACTACCTCGCCAGGATGCTGGAGGCGGGCGAGGATCCGCGCTTCATCGCCCGCCGGTTGATGATCCACGCCTCCGAGGACATCGGGATGGCTGATCCGACGGCCCTCCCGGTTTGCGTCGCGGCAGCCCAGGTGGTTCAGCTGGTCGGATTGCCGGAGGCGCGGATTGCGTTGGCGCAGGCCACCATTCACCTCGCGACGGCACCAAAGTCCAACTCGGTGATCATGGCGATCGATGCCGCAATGGCCGATGTCCGGGAGGGCAAGGCCGGGTCGGTCCCGCCGCCGCTGCGGGATGGGCACTACCCAGGCGCGGCAAAGCTCGGCAACGCGCAGACCTACATCTACCCGCACGACCGGCCGGGTGCCGTGGTGCGTCAGCAGTACCCACCCGACGAGTTGGTCGGCCGGGACTACTACCGTCCGACGGGTTACGGCGCCGAGCGGGCGTTGTCCGAGCGGGTACCGAAACTCCGCCGGACCATCCGCGGCCAGGGCCCTGTTGGACCCGACTGACGGAACTTTGACAGGTTGGCAGGAAGAACAGAGAAGGGTGATGAGCACTGTGGTTTCCGGAAAAGCGGCGGGCTCGGGCAAGATGCACGCGATCCAGGTCGGCAACACCGGTGGCCCGGAGGCCCTGGAGTACCTCGAGATCGACGTCCCGGCGCCGGGTCTCGGCGAGGTGGCGATTCAGGTCGGTGCCGCCGGGGTCAATTTCATCGACATTTATCATCGGCAGGGTGTTTATCCGATGCCGTTGCCGTTCGTCCCGGGCCGGGAGGGCGCCGGCCGGGTGATCGCCGTCGGTCCCGAGGTCGCGGGCATCGCCGTCGGTGATCGGGTTGCCTGGCTGCAGATCCCGGCGTCCTACGCCGAGGTGGTCGTTGGACCGGCGGAAAAGTTGATCCCGGTGCCCGACGCGATATCAGATGAGCAGGCGGCAGCGCTGGCACTTCAGGGCTTGACCGCGCAGAGCCTGGCCACCGATGTGTACCGCATCGAATCAGGCGACACGGTGTTGATTCACGCGGGTGCCGGGGGAGTGGGGTTACTGCTCACGCAGATCGCGAAGCTCAAGGGCGCCAGGGTGATCACCACCGTGTCCACACCGGACAAGGCCACCCTGTCCCGGGCGGCCGGTGCCGATGAGGTCCTCATCGGGTACGACGGATTCGCCGGCAGGGTCAGGGATCTCACCGGCGGTCGAGGCGTGTCGGCGGTCTACGACGGGGTCGGCAAGTCGACCTTCGACTCCTCCCTTGATGCGCTTCGGGTCCGCGGCACCATGGTGCTGTTCGGCGGCGCCAGCGGCCAGGTGCCGCCGTTCGATATCCAGCGCCTCAACAAGGGCGGATCGCTGAAGCTCACCCGCCCCAATGTCGACCACTTCGTCATCGAACGGGACGAACTACTCGCCAGGGCAGCCGATGTATTCGATTGGGTCGCCGACGGAACGCTGAAGGTTCAGATCGGCGGTACCTACCCGCTGGCGCAGGCCGGGCAGGCGCAGGAGGAGCTGGCCGGCCGGCGCACCACCGGAAAGTTGTTACTGCTGCCCTGATGTCATTCGTCCCGTGGTGATCACTTGGCCACGTACTCAGCGGCGAGCAGCCCGAACACCATGTCGTCCGTCCACTCACCCTTGGCGAAGGTGTGTGAGCGCAGCAAACCTTCCTGACGGAATCCGACCCGGGACAGCAAATGCGCCGACGCCCCGTTCCGGGCGTCGCACTCGGCCGAGATCTTGTGCAGCCCAACGTCAGTGAACAGATGCTCGAGCATCTTCGTCACGGCTTCGCGGCCGTATCCGTTGCCCTGCTGGGCCGCTGCGATGGTGAACCCGATCTCGGCCTGCATCTTGTTCTCGTACAGCCGCACCCCGAGGTCGCCGATCAATGTGTTGTCCGCCAACAGTTCCACGCCGTATTGGAACCAGCCCGGCGTCGTCGGACTGCTGTTGGCCAACTCCCCGATCAGCACCTCTGCATCGGCAACCGTGTACGGCGTCGACCACGATTGGTAACGCGCGACCTGCGGGTCCGTGCGATACGCCGCCAATGCCGGGGCGTCACCGGAGACCAGTGGGCGCAGTCGGAGCCGCGGGGTGAGCATTGCGCCCACGATAGCGACCCGGCACGGCGCCACTACCGGTACGAGGGTTGCCAGGACGAATAGAAAGTACTTGCCAAACTGGAAAGTACTTTCTATGGTTGATCGACGACGACGACAAGGGGACCGCAATGAGCACCGAATCCAACCCGACTCCGGACGAAGCACGCCTGTTGCTCGATCGCGTGAGCCAACTGGGAGTCGCCGCAACCGCCGGCGCAAGCTGGGCGCACATCGCGACGTTGTTGACCCTCGGCAGCGCCACCTCGATCGGGACGCTGGCGATGAGCATGACGACTGGTGCGCGGTACATCATCGCGATGATCGCGATGATGGTCTGGGTGATCGTCTCGATCAGCTTCATGATGTTCTTCGGCCGGGCAACCCGACTCGGGTTCAAGAAGCGGTGGCCGCGATACATGCTGGCCTGGGCGATCGCCTATGTCGGGGCAATATTCATCGTCTCGTTCTCGCAGGGCGAGAACCTGATCGGCGGGGTGATCGGTGCGGCGTTGATTGCGGCGGTGACCATCACCGGAGCAGTGATCGAGGCCCGATCGTGAAGCCGGAGGCCGGCGCCGACGCGCAGCACCCCCGATACCGATTGTCCGAGACCCTGCACCAGCCGGTGCGGTTCTCGATCGCGGCGGCGCTTGCCGCGACCGAGTCGATGGACTTCGGCACCCTGCGCGACCAGATTCAGGTCAGTGACTCGGTGCTCAGCAAGCAGATCACCATTCTCGAGCAGGCCGAGATCGTCAGCGTCAAAAAGGGTTTCGTCGGCAAGCGGCCGCGGACCTGGCTCAGTTTGAGCGAGAACGGCCGGGCCGCGTGGAATGCCCATCTCGCGACGCTCCGGGAAATCGCCGGTGTCGGCGGGGTGTAGCGAAGAATCCCGACCCCGGGGATCAACCCGGGGCCGGGGTTCTGCAAGCCCAGCCGTCTGTTTTCAGTTACCCCGCGTACGGCGCAACCAGCCAGGCCGTGACGTCCGGCGGCAGCAGGCCGTCAGCGGTCAGGTCGCCAGAGGCCATCAGCACCTCGCTGGACGGGAGCGGAATCGGCACGTTGCCCATATTCGCCACCACGGTGACCTCACCATTGGTGAACGCCACGACGTCTGCGCCGCGATCGACAGTCCACTCCAGGATGCCGGCACCGAGCCTGAACGCCCGGCGCAGCGCCAACGCGGACTGGTACATCTCCAGGGTTGAGCCCTCGACGCCGGCCTGCTGATCGCGGGCGAGTGCGCCGTAGGAGTCCGGCTGCGGCAGCCACGTCTTGTCGCTCGGGCCGAAGCCCAATCCGGGGGCATCCGCCTCCCACGGCAGCGGCACCCGGCAGCCGTCCCGGCCCGCCTCGGTGTACTCCGACCGCCACCAGGTGGGGTCCTGACGAAGGTCGTCGTCGAGTGCGGTGTGGTCGGGCAGGCCGAGTTCCTCGCCCTGGTAGAGGTAGGCGGAGCCGGGCAGGCCCAGCATCAGCAGCGTGGACGCCTTGGCCCTGCGCAGGCCGAGCTCGTAGTCCGGCTGTGCGTCACCGGCGCGGATGCCATTCGGTCGCGGACCGTCGGAATTCAGTCCAAGGCGCGAGACATGGCGCACCACATCGTGATTCGACAGCACCCAGGTGGTCGGGGCACCGACCGAATCGTTGACCGTCATCGACGCGTCGATGGCCCTGCGGAGCGCTGCGGCGTCCCAGTTGGTCTCCAGATAGTCGAAGTTGAACGCCTGGTGCATCTCGTCCTCTCGGACGTACCGGGCGAGCCGGGACAGCGGCTGGACCCAGGCCTCGGCGACCAGGATCCGGTCGGGGGAGTAACCATCGAGCAGCGCGCGCCAGGTCTGGTAGATCTCGTGCACCCGGTCCTGGTCCCACATCGGCCCGGAGCCGAAGAGGCCCTCGGTGTCCGGTTCGACGCTGTCGTCCACCCGGTCGTCGATATCGGGCAGGCCGGGCGCCTTGATCAGGGAATTCGCGACGTCGACGCGGAAGCCGTCGGCGCCCCGGTCCAGCCAGAACTCCAGCACGGACAGGAACTCCGCACGGACCTCCGGGTTCTCCCAGTCCCAGTCCGGCTGCCTGGTGTCGAACAGGTGCAGGTACCACTGGCCGGGGGTGCCGTCCGGGTTGGTGGTCCGGGTCCAGGCGGGTCCGCGGAAGCAGGACTCCCAGTTGTTCGGCGGCAGTTCACCGTTCTCGCCACGCCCGTCGCGGAAGATGTACCGCGCGCGCTCGGGCGATCCGGGTGCGGCGGCCAGGGCGGCCTGGAACCAGACGTGCTCGTCCGAGGAGTGGTTGGGCACCAGGTCGACGATCACCTTGAGTCCGAGCTCGTGCGCCCGCTCCAGCAGCGCGTCGAAATCGGCCAGCGACCCGAAGATCGGATCGACGTCGCGGTAGTCGGCGACGTCGTAGCCGGCGTCGGCCTGCGGGGACTTGTAGAACGGCGAGAGCCAGACCGCGTCGACCCCGAGCTCGGCCAGTGCGCCGAGCCGACCGGTGATGCCGGGCAGGTCGCCGACACCGTCACCGTCGGAATCCGCGAACGACCGCGGGTACACCTGGTAGACCACGGCGGTGCGCCGCCAGTCGTCGTCGGCGTGGGAGGCCGTGACGGAAGCGTCTCCGGCGCTGGTGGTCAGTGCGAGGTCGTGGAAGAGCTCGTCGGTGACGGTGATTTCTCCGATGGACATCGAAGAGCCTCTCTGTTGGTGCCGGGCATGTGGTGGACGTGCGGGCGCCCTGGTCGGCCGTGAAATTCAGCCGTACCGGACGGGGGTTGACGCCCACCTTCGGGCCTGGTTGAGCCAATTCTCGAGAGGTGTCCCAGGTCACGCGAATCGATTCGATGACCTGCCGGTGACGAGCCTACAACTCAGACCCAGATTCGCCATCGAACGGCACCAGCCGCGGTCAGCCCGTCACGGCGCAGGTGCCGTCGGGGCTGCGGGGGACCTCACAGAACGAGCCGGTCCAGACCGCCTTGGAGCCGGCCTCGCCGACCCTGGTGACCTGCACCGCCGCAGCACCGGACAACACGATGGCGACGATCGCCACCACCACTCCGATCCACGGTGGCGGGGGTTGCTGGGAACGCCGGGCAAGAAGGACCGGAACACCCCACACGAGGAGGGACGCGACGAACAAGCCGAGGCTGAACCATTTCATCGTGCCGCCCAGACTGACGTGCTCCTGGATCAGCGGCGTGTTGACCACCCTGGCCTGGAGCCATTCGCCCGCGCTACTGGCCAGGAAGGTGGCGATCAGCGCCACCAGCCCGACGAGTGGGGTGATGATGCCCAGCCGGCGTCGGGCGGCCGGCCAGACGGCAGACAGGATGGTCAGCAGAGCGGCGATCGGGACGAACACGATGACCGCATGGACGAGCAGTATGTGAGTCGGCAGTCCCTGGAACTCATAGAGCATGTCAAGATCATCTCCTAGTGGTTGGAAGCACCGTCGCTCCGGGTCCAGCGTTGACAGGAACACGCGGCGCACCGAGATTCCGTTCAACGCGCGGCCCCGAACGGGTTCTCCTCGCCGGACCTGACAACTCAGGGGGCACCCAATCGAGCCGGCCGACCCCGCAGCGGGTCCAGCGGGCCAACCGGCGGGTAACCTTCCCCAGGAGAATTGATCAGCATTGCGCCCCATCGGGCCACCGATCAACGATCACGATCATGAACGACCCGCTCGAGCATGACCAACCAACAGGGCACGCCTGCAGGAAGGGGATGACGGCTGTGAAGCGCATCTACTACTTCGGCGCGGGAATCGCCCTCGGCGTGGCCGCCACCAGGCGCACCCGGCGGGCGAAGGAAGCCGCCCGGGAGGCGTTGAAGGCCAAGGTGACGCCGTCGGCGATCGCCGCCGACGTCGCCGATGCGATCGCCGAGCTCGGGAATGCGGTCGGTGCCTTCGCCTCGGACGTCAAACAGGGTGCGATCAACCGGCGGGCCAGTTACCGGCCGCTGGTGGACAACGCGACCGGGGCCGTCATCCTGGTCGGTCCGGAGGCGTCTGGCCCCTGCGCCCGCAGCCGATCGAGCAACGCGCCCCCGGTGCCCCGCCGCCGCGACCGGCGCCCCCACAACGGGTATCCCCGCGATCGGCCCGCAATTCGGTCTGAGGGCCGCGATGCGGTGCCGAGAACACCCGGGAGCGCCTTTCGGCAGCGATGCCCAGCGCGGAGATCAGGTGGGACGCCACCGACGCCGCGACCGGCGATGTGCCGACGAGCAGCCACGCCGACAATCCGCCTTCAGTTCAGCAACATCCACCACCAGCCCTGAAACACCGTCAGCGAGGACAGATGCAGACCCACGAGATCCGGCGCCGTTTCCTCGGCCATTTCGAGAAGACCGGCCACACGGTGGTGCCGTCGGCCTCGTTGATCAGCGAGGATCCGACGCTGCTGTTCACCGTGGCCGGCATGGTGCCGTTCAAGCCGTACTTCCTCGGCCAGTCCACCCCGCCCTTTCCGCGGGCGACCAGCGTGCAGAAGTGCGTCCGCACCCTGGACATCGAGAACGTCGGCGTCTCCGCACCGGCACAACACCTTCTTCCAGATGGCCGGCAATTTCTCGTTCGGCGACTACTTCAAGGAAGGCGCGATCAGGCACGCCTGGGACCTGCTGACCGGTTCGCTGGATGACGGCGGCTACGGCCTGGACCCGGACCGGCTGTGGGTGACCGTCTACGAGACCGACAACGATGCCGCGCAGCTGTGGCAGAAGGTCGCCGGCGTCGCCGCCGGAGCGCATCCAGACGATGGGCATGGCCGACAACTTCTGGTCGATGGGCGTGCCCGGGCCCTGCGGTCCGTGCTCGGAGATCTACTACGACCGCGGCCCGGAATTCGGCGCCGAGGGCGGCCCGATCGCCGACGAGAACCGGTACCTGGAGATCTGGAACCTGGTCTTCATGCAGGACATGCGCGGCGAGGGCACCGGCAAGGGCGATTTCCCCATTCTCGGGCCGCTGCCGAAGCAGAACATCGACACCGGGCTCGGTGTCGAGCGGCTGGCGTTCCTGCTGCAGGGCGTCGACAACGTCTACGAGACAGACCTGCTGCGGCCGATCATCGGCCGGATGGAGTAGCTGTCCGGGCTGACGTACGGCGCCGACACACGCCGCCGACGTGCGGATGCGGATCATCGCCGACCACAGCCGGTCGTCGATGATGCTGATCTCCGACGGGGTCACCCCGGGCAACGAGGGCCGCGGCTACGTGCTGCGCCGGCTGCTCCGGCGCACCGTGCGCAGCGCCCGGCTGCTCGGCGTGATGGACCCGGTGATGCCCGGCCTGACCGAGACCGTCCGCGACCTGATGAGCCCGTCCTACCCGGAGCTGGCCACCGATTTCGACCGCATCCAGCGGATCGCGGTCAAGGAGGAGCAGGCGTTCCTGCGGACCATCGCGTCCGGCTCGAAGCTGTTCGACGTGGCCGCCGAGGAGACCAAGGAGTCCGGCAGCACCATCGTCTCCGGGTGCGACGGCGTTCGTGCTGCACGACACCCAGGGCTTCCCGATCGACCTGACGCTGGAGATGGCCGCCGAGGCCGGGCTGACCGTCGACACCGACGAGTTCCGCCGGCTGATGCAGGAGCAGCGCGACCGGGCCAGGGCAGATGCCAAGGCGCGCAAGGGCAAACTGGCCGACCTGTCGGTCTACCGAGTCGCTGGTCGACGCCGGCCGGACCGAGTTCACCGGCTACTCCGAGCTGGAGACCGAGGGCACCGTCCAGGGGCTGATCCGGGACGGCGCCCGGGTGCCGTCGCGCCGTCGCCGGTGACGAGGTCGAGCTGGTGCTGGACCGCACCTCGTTCTACGCCGAATCCGGCGGTCAGGACGCCGACTGCCGGGCTGATCCTGGGCAACGGTGCATCGGCCGAGGTGCTCGACGTGCAGAAGGTCGACAAGAAGCTGATCGTGCACCGGGTCCGGATCACCGACGGCGAGTTCACCGAGGGTGCGGCGGTGCTGGCCAAGGTCGACCCGGAATGGCGGCTCGGTGCCCGGCAGGCGCACTCCGGCACCCACGTCGTGCACGCGGCGCTGCGTCAGGTGCTCGGCCCGGAGGCGCTGCAGGCCGGTTCCTACAACAAGCCCGGTTACCTGCGGCTGGACTTCTCCTGGGGCCAGGCGCTGTCCGCGGAGACCCGCAGTGAGCTGGAGGAGGTCGCGAACCGTGCCGTCCGGCAGGACCTGCCGGTCCGGGTGCTGTACGGCTCGCAGGCCGAGGCGCAGGCGATGGGCGCCATCGCGCTGTTCGGCGAGACCTACGACGACACCGTGCGGATCGTCGAGATCGGCGGGCCGTGGTCGGTCGAACTCTGCGGCGGCACGCACGTCGAGCACTCCTCGCAGATCGGCCCGGTCGCGATCACCGCCGAGTCGTCGGTCGGTTCCGGGCTGCGCCGGGTGGAGGCTGCCGTCGGGATCGAGGCATTCCACCGACTCGCCGCCGAGCGCACCCTGGTCGTCCCAGCTGGCCGGCTCGCTGAAGGTGCAGCCGAGCGAACTGCCCGGCCGGATCGAGGCGCTGCTGGAACGGCTGCGGGTCGCCGAGAAGGAACTGTCCGGGCTGCGCGCCGCGGCGCTGTCCGCGTCGGCGGCCACCATGGCCCAGGGTGCCGTCGATGTCGGCGGCGTCGCGCTGGTCGCGGCCACCGCGCCGGCGGGCACCCCGGCCGGTGACGTCCGGAACCTGGTCACCGACGTCAAGGCCCAGCTCGGTGGCCGTCCGGGCGTGGTCGCGATCTTCGCGCCCGGTGACCGGAACGGTCGCGTTCGCGGTTGCCGTCACCCAATCGGCCATCGCCGCCGGCTAGGCGGCCGGTGATCTGGCGAAGTCGTTCCTGCCGGCGATCGCCGGGCGCGGCGGCGGCAAGAAGGACATGGCGCAGGGTGCCGGGACGGCACCCGGAAGGGCATCCCGGTCGCCATCGAGGCGTTGCGCGCTGCGCTGGCCCGGTGAGCTCCGGACAACCTCGGCGGCTGCCGGACGTCCTGCACCGTGGCCCTGGACAACGACCCCGTTTCATGCAGCGGCATGAATTCCGGAAAACCTGCCGACACATCGGGTGACGGCAGCCGGAAAGGCGTGCGTCTGGGGGTTGACGTCGGTACGGTTCGCGTGGGAGTTGCGATGAGCGACCCGCACGGCGTGCTGGCCACTCCGGTGACCACTCTGGCGCGGAACGTGGCCGGCGGAACGGATCTGGCCGCGCTCGCGGCGCTGGTCGAGGAACACGAGGTGGTGGAAGTGGTCGTGGGTCTGCCCAAGACCCTGCGTGGCTCGGACGGGCCCGCGGTGACGGCTGCCCGCGCCTACGGCACCGCTCTCGCCGCCCTGATCGCGCCAGTTCCGGTTGTCTACGTCGACGAGCGGTTGACCACCGTGTCCGCCGATCGGCAGCTGTCCGAGGCCGGCGTCCGGGGCAAGGCCAGGCGCAAGGTCATCGACCAGGTCGCCGCCACCCGGATCCTGCAGAACCGGCTGGACAACCTGGCCGGTGGGGCTCGGTGAGCGAACTGGTGAACGAACCATGGGCACCGCATGTGCCAACCGCGCGCAGCGAGGTCGATACGTGACCGACCATCTCGGCATCTTCGGCCGGGACGAGGGCGAAACCGGCGACCTCGACGTCGACGAGCTGCGCGCGGCGCTGGCCGCCAACCCCGCAGAACGCCGGCACCGGGCGAGCCCGAACCTGAGCCCACCGACGCCGAACGGGCCGCCACCGCGCGGCGCCGGCACCGCAGGTGGCTGGTCTTCGCCGTCGTCGTGCTGCTGGTCATCGTGGCCGGGCTGGTCGCCGGCTTCGTCATCTGGCGGTCGACCGCCGATGTGGTGCCGGACTACGCGGGCCAGGGCGACACCGAGGTCGTCATCCGGGTGCAGAGCGGTGACGGCATCGCCGACATCGCCGAGACGCTGGCGACGCCGGTGTGGTGGCCAGTGCCGAGGCCTTCGAGAACCAGGCCGCGTTGGACGCCGACGTGCAGGCGCTGCGCCCCGGCTACTACCGGGTGCGGCAGAACGCCTCGGCCCAGGCCACGGCGGATGCGTTGGTGGCCAAGGAGAATCGCGTCGGTCATGTCCGGCTCATCCCCGGCCGGCAGCTGGCCGACGTCACCGCCGTCTCCACCGATCCGACCGTCGCGCCGGTGACGGTCCCCGGCTACATCTCCGAGATCACCGCGGCCGCCTGCGTGCCGCTGAACGGCCAGCAGGACTGCTTCACCGCCGACGAACTGTGGCAGGTCGCCGAGACGGCCGATCCGGCCGCGCTGGGTGTCGTGGAATGGGCTGCCGACGGCGTCAAGGCCGCTCCCGATCCGCGGAAGCGCCTCGAGGGGATGATCCTGCCCGGCGACTTCGACATCCCGCCGGGGTCGACGCCGCAGCAGGCGCTGAAGGCCGTGGTCAGCGCCTCTGCGGCGCTGTGGAACGGGACCGACATCATCGCCGATGCCGCGGCGAAGGGTCTCACGCCCTATCAGGCGGCGATCGTCGCCTCGCTGGTCGAGCGGGAGGCGATCGTCAGCGACATGCCGAAGGTCTCCCGGGTGGTCTACAACCGGCTGGCCGTCCCGATGAAGCTGGAGTTCGACTCCACCGTCAACTACGCCCTGGACCGGGCGTCGATCGCCACCACCGCGGCGGACCGGGCCAACCCGAGCCCGTACAACACCTATGCCGTGATGGGCCTGCCGCCGACCCCGATCTCCTCGCCGGGGCCGGACGCCGTTGACGCCGCGCTGACCCCGGCCGAGGGGTCGTGGCTGTTCTTCGTCAAGTCGAACGAGAAGGGCGAGTCGTGCTTCAGCGTCACCGTCGAGCAACACGAGGCGTGTGTCGCGCAGGCGAGGGCCAACGGTGTCTTCGGCTGACGCAGTGACGCCAGCAGGTGACGCACCGGGCCGCCGTTCTCGGTTCGCCGGTCGCGCACTCCCTGTCGCCCGCGCTGCACCGGGCCGGCTACGCCGCTGCCGGGCTGACCGGCTGGGAGTACCAGCGGATCGAGTGTGACGGTGCCGCCCTGCCCGGCCTGGTCGCCGGGTCCGGGCCGGAATGGGCCGGCTTCTCGGTGACGATGCCCGGCAAGTCGGCAGCCGCCGCGATGGCCGACCAGCGCAGTCCGCGGGTGCAGGCCCTCGGGGTGGCCAACACCCTGGTGCGCCGCGACGGCGGTTGGCTGGCCGAGAACACCGATGTGGACGGCCTGATCGGTGCGCTGCGGGCGGCGGGCGCCCCGGCCCCGAAGCGGGCGTTGATCCTCGGCGGGGGCGGCACCGCCGCGTCGGTCATTGCGGCCCTGTCCGAACTCGGTACCGACGATGTGGTCATCGCCGGTCGGCGGCCGGAGAGCACCGCCAACGCCGTCGAGCTGGCCGGGCGGCTCGACCTGCCGATCCAGCGCGATCGGCTGGGACGTCCGGGCGGTCGGCGACGCGGCGGATGCCGCCGACCTGGTGGTGTCCACCGTTCCGGCCGGCGCGCCCGACGATTTTGCCGATCGGCTCAAGGCGGTCCCGGCGTTGTTCGACGTCGTCTACTACCCGTGGCCGACCCGGCTGGCGGCCGCCGGGGTGCCCGGCCGGGTCACCCTCACCGGGCTGGACATGTTGCTGCATCAGGCGTTTCGTCAGTTCGAGCTGATCACCGGGGTGCCGGCGCCGGTGCAGGCGATGCGGCTCGGCCTACTCGCCGGATCGAAGACGGACCTGCCGCTGCCGGTCTGACCCGTGTTCGTTGGGGACAGCTGTCCCGACGAACCGCACGGACGTGAGAGCGTCGGGGCGTGGACCCGGGAATTCGTGGCTTCCTGCGCTGGTCGGCCTCGCCGTCGGCGCGGCGGCCGGCTGGGGGATCAGGCTGCTGCTGGCGCGGCTTGCGCCGCGGGGTGGTCGTCCGCACCGGGATTCTCGAGTTGGCTGCCGCACTGGTCACCGGTGTCGGCGTCGGCCTGAGCTGGCCGGGCCCGCTGGTCGCGCTGGTGGTGTGGGCCGGTCTGCTCGGGGTGGCACTCGGCGCGGTCGACCTGGTGCACCACCGGCTGCCGGACGCGCTGACCCTGCCGGCCGTCCCGATCACCGCTGCTGCTGGTCGGCATCACGGAACTAGCGGCCCCGGCGACCGGCAGCGTCATCACCGCACTGGTGGTGGCTGTGGTCGTGGGTGCTGCGTTCTGGGCGCTGTCCGCGCTGGCGCCGAGGGCGATGGGGCTCGGGGACGTCAAACTGGTGCCGTCTCTTGCCCTGATGACGGGCTACGTCTCGGTGGCCACCGGTCTGCTGGCTGTCGTCATCGCCTTCGTGCTCGGCGCCCTGGTCGCCATGGTGGGCATGCTTTTCCGCCGGCTCAGCCTGGACTCGGCGATCCCGTTCGGACCGTTCCTGCTCGCCGGGTGCTGGTTGGTGCTGGTCTGCCCCGGCCTGGTGACGGCTGTCGTCGGCTGAGCGTTCGGCTCAGACGCGCGGCCGCAGTGCGGCGACCATCGGGCACTCGAACGGATCGCCGGCGCGCAGCCCGACGTCGTTGAGATACCGGACGACGATGCCGTAGGACTTGGGCAGCGTCGTCTCGGTGTAGGTCACCGAGTTGTCGATGCAGTACGGCTTGATGATCGCCTGGGCCCGGCGCAGGTTGGGCCGCGGCATGCTCGGGAACAGGTGATGCTCGATCTGGTAGTTCAGCCCGCCCATCGCGAAGGTGGTCAACCGGTTGCTGATGATGTTCCGGGACATCAGCACCTGGCGGCGCAGGAAGTCGACCCTGATGTCGGCCGGCAGCACCGGCATGCCCTTGTGGTTGGGCGCGAACGTGCTGCCGAGGTAAATGCCGACAACGGCGAGTTGCAGGCCGAGGAACGCGGCCGCCTTGCCCGGGTCGAGGACGAGCAACAGCAGAGTCAGGTAGCGCGACCCAGCGGACGGTCAGCAGGCGTCATTTCGATCGGCTGCCACTTGCCGGACCGCCGGCTGAAGCCGGTGGCGAACGACTGGGCGTGCAGATTGACCCCCTCGAAGGTCAGCAGCGGGAAGAAGAACCAGCCCTGCCGCTCCCGGAAAAAGGCGAGGAACTTCGACTCGCTGGGCTTCATCATCCACCGGGTAGAAATGCAACACCGACGGCTCGATATCCGGGTCCTTGGAGATCTGGTTGGGCGCCTGATGGTGCATGTTGTGCTTGCCGTTCCACCAGGCCAGGCTCATCCCGCTGAACAGCGTCCCCAGCACCAGCCCGGCGCGATGGTTGGCCTTGCCCGACACGAAGATCTGCCGGTGCGCCGCGTCATGGCCGAGGAAGCCGAAGTGCGCGAACACCAGCCCGAGCAGCGCGGCCAGGATCAAGCGTGAACCAGCTGTTGCCGAGCAGGATGACGCCGACCGCGATGCCAGCGACCGTCAGCATCATCAGGCTGCTCTTGACCGCGTAATAGCCGTAACGGCGCTTCATCAGGCCTGCGTGCTGGACCGATTTCAGCAACTGTGAATAGTCGCTGGCCGGTCTGGATTTCGGGGTGCGTCTGGACGGGGAGACTGCGGTGCTCATCGGTGGCCTCACGGGCTGGGGGTTGGCGAGTACCTGGCGTCGGTGCGCAAGAACGAGGCCAGGCAGTCGGAAAACGAGATGTCACGAAGGGGCGGCAAGATTTCCTGACGGTGTCACGGCCGATAGGCGGCGACACCGTTCCCCTGACGGCTGTTTGGTCCAGCACTGTCAGGCAACTCCCCGCAGGGTGGGCTGTCAAGGGCAGAGCGAGCCGGCACGTGTCCATGTGCTGCCGCGTAGCGCAGTGCAGTCCGCTGAGTGGAAGCGAAATATCGGAAGCTGACGGCTCCAGAGGCGGTCACGCAGCTCTTTGCAGCCGTCGATGCCAGGGCTTGCTCGTCCAAGTAGTCCCGCCTGATTCCTTGAGATTGCTGATATTGCAAGGTCTCTCGGAATAAGTGGTCTCCGAATAGGTCAAGTCTACCTGCTGGCGACCAACCGCATGGCGCAAACGGGGAAACGTCCGGTTCGACCGGGTTGTCGATATCTGGTTTCCAAAGTCATGGTCAGGGTCGGGTACTTCGACCCTGTGCCCGGGCGGCAGCACCCGGCAGGCTTGAAGTTCAGGGACCACGACAGGTCCGAAGGAACCCGTGTGTGCAGCGCTGACCGATCGTCGGTGGACACAGAGAAAAGGACTTTCATCATGACGACTTCACTGCCATTGGACCACTCGGGCCTCGGCGTGCTGACCAAGAAGGACTGCCTGCAACATTTGGCCAAGGCCCGCATCGGGCGGGTCGCGTTCGTCAGTCAGGGCGACCCGGTCATCCTGCCGGTGAACCACGGCATGGACGGCGAGAACGTCGTCTTCCGGACCGCAACCGGCACGAAACTGCTGGTCGCCGACACCGAGCAGGTGGTCGCGTTCGAGGTCGACGGGTATGACGCCGACCGACGGACCGGCTGGAGCGTCATGGTCCGCGGCGTGGCGAGCACGGTGGAGGACCAGGAGGAGGTCAAGCGGCTGAACCTGCTCGGCGTCTGGCCCTGGGCCGATCTGGTGGAACGGAGCCACTGGGTCAGGATCAACACGCTCTCGATGACCGGACGGCAGGTCGTGCATCCCTACCGGACCGGCACGTTCTGAGAGCCCCGTTCTGAGCAGCGCGTCGGGGTTCCCGGCGAGTTCACCGCTCGATCGGGTGAGCGTCGATGACGGCCCGGCAGCCGGCCGTGTCGAGGTCGAACACGGTGTCCGCGGCATCGACCGGAATGACGGACACCGCGATGGTCTCCCGGTAGACCTCCACCAGGTTGAACGACCCGCTCGCCGTGGTCCGCTCGTGGCCGGCCGGCGCCAGCGGGTCGGTGCGGATCGCGGTCGACCCCGCGACCGCCACCGGGACGGCACCCAACATCGCCGACCGTGCGAGGTGATGATGGCCGGCCAGGATCAGCCGGACATCGGTGCCGGCGATCGCCGCCGACAGGGCGATGCGTGAGGACGACTCGAGCGCGAAATAGCTCAGCAGCGGCGACGGTGACGGCACCGGAGCGTGGTGCAGGACCACAATCGTTCCGGCCGGCGCCGCGGTCGCCAACTCCGCCGTGAGCTCCGCCAGGTGCGCTGCGGTGAGTCGGCCGTGGCCGGCGCCCGGAATCGTCGAGTCGAGGACGATGATCCGCAGCCCGCCGAGCCGATGAACCTGCAAGACTGGTTGATCGGTATCGTTGCGCTGCAACAGCTGTCGATGAAACTCGGTCCGAACGTCGTGGTTGCCGGTTGCATAGATCGGCACCGGTCCGATGGACAGCGCCGCCCTGGCCAGTCGTTGGTATGCGGCGGGGTCGCCGGTGTCGGTGAGATCCCCGGACAGCACGACGGCATCCAGTCGCCGGCCGTCGTCGACTGCGGCGCGGAGCACCGCGACCGCGCGGTCCAGTGCGGCGTCCGAATCCAGCGCACCGTTGTACCGGACGCCGGCCGAGGTCAAGTGGGTGTCGGAGAGATGGGCGATGACGTGCGTCGGGCGATCCGGGGCGACGCCGTCCGGGGTGAGCCAATCGTCGTACCGGGGGTCGGGGGACGTGGTCATGGTGCTGTCCTTGTCGTTGGGTTTTGGGCGGATGGTCGGGAGGTGTCGCCCAGCCACCCGCGAACCTTGTCCAGCAGTTCTGCAAGATCCCGGGATCGGTAGGTCGGGTTGCCCCGGCCGGCCGCTCGGCGGTCGATCAGCGCGGTGCTGCACCCCAGGTTGTGTGCGTCGGCTACTTGGCCCGCCCAGCGGGTCCCGATCAGCAACAGCCGGTCCGGTTCGGTCGTGGCGTCCAGCTGCCGCAGCACCTGCGTCACCGCGAGATCAACCGGCGTATCGAGTATCTCGTCCAGCGTGAGGTCGATCGACGCCAGCACCGGCCGTGCTGCCGGGTCACCCGGCTCGGTGAGCAGCAGCACCCGCGCGGTGCCGTCCATTTCCGCCAGTAGCGCGTCCAGGCCGTCGGCCGGATCCACTGCCCACGCACTGGCCGCCAGATCCGCGCGGGACGCCCGTCGCGCAGCAGCGATGGAAACGTCGTCGAGACCGGCAGCGCGGGCGAGGATTTCGACGGCCTGATAGCCGTCTTCAGCGGCAGACAGATCGATGTCCGGGGGAATCAGCTCCGGTTTGTCCTCCAGAAATCCGCGCATGCCGGCGATGACCGGCCGGACCCGTTCGGCGGACAGTTGCTCGGTGATGTGCCGGGCGAAGGCCTGGACGGGCAGGTCGCTGTCGTGCACGACGCCGTCGAGGCACAGCAGCACTGCGCGAGGCTGCTGAATCGGCACGGGGGCGAGCCTAGTCGCCTGCGACGAAGGAGCCAGGCGCCAATCAACTCCTAGTCGCCTGCGGACGACGGAGCCAGGCGCCAATCTCATCGTCGCGTGCGACGGAGGCCGGTTGTTCAGCCGGGCGGACAGAAACACGAAACTGCAACGGTTGTCCGCGATCTGCGATGTGACGTTGACAAACACGACCTCGGTCTGTCAGATTGTGAGCGTTCACATGCGGCCGTACATCGTCCCGCGGCATGCCCAACGCAACACGAAGAGGTCACCAACGATGGTGGTTGATCCACACCGAGCCCTTGTCATCGGCGTCGATTACGGAACCCTGTCGGGTCGGGCGGTTGTGGTGCGGGTCAGCGACGGGGCCGAATTGGGCTCCGGCGTGCATGAGTACGACCACGGTGTCATCGACAGGTCGCTGCCGACTTCCGGCGCGACGTTGCCGCCGGACTGGGCGCTTCAGGTACCGGCCGATTACGTGAATGTGCTGAAGATTGCGGTGCCGGCCGCGATTGCCGCCGCCGGGGCGGACCCTACCGACATCATCGGTGTCGGAACGGATTTCACCGCATGCACGGTATTGCCCGTGCGGGCCGACGGCACTCCGTTGTGTGAACTCGCGGAATTCGCCGACCGCCCGCATGCCTATGTCAAACTATGGAAACACCATGCGGCACAGTCGCACGCCGACCGGATCAACTCGTTGGCGGCGGCGCGCCGCGAGCCTTGGTTGCCCCGTTATGGCGGGCTCATTTCCTCCGAGTGGGAATTCGCCAAGGCGCTGCAGTTGCTCGAGGAGGACCCGCAGGTTTATGCGGCCACGGAACAGTGGGTGGAGGCGGCGGACTGGATCGTCTGGCAATTGACCGGTTCGTATGTCCGCAACGCGTGCTCCGCGGGGTACAAGGGAATTCTGCAGGACGGGGAATATCCGGATGAAGAGTTCCTCGCCGGGTTGAATCCAGCTTTCCGGACCTTCGTGCAGGACAAGCTCACGGCGCCGATCGGCCGGCTCGGCGATGCGGCCGGCACGCTCTCGGCGCAGGCGTCCGAATGGACCGGCCTGCCGGTCGGGATCCCTGTTGCGGTCGGCAATGTCGACGCCCATGTCGCGGCCGCCGCGGGCAACGCTGTCGGGCCCGGGCAGATGGTGGCCATCATGGGCACCTCGACGTGCCATGTGATGAACGGTGACAGCGTGCGCGAGGTCCCGGGAATGTGCGGTGTCGTGGACGGCGGCATTGTCGCCGGGAAATGGGGCTATGAGGCCGGGCAGAGCGGAGTCGGGGACATTTTCGGCTGGTTCGTCAAGAACGCGGTTCCGGCGGACTACCAGCAGCGGGCCGCCGATGCCGGGCAGAGCGTGCATGAACTGCTCACCGATCTCGCCGCGCAGCAGCAGATCGGTGCGCACGGACTGCTGGCCCTGGACTGGCACAGCGGAAACCGTTCGGTATTGGTGGACCATGAATTGTCGGGTCTGGTCGTCGGGTTGACCCTTGCCACCAGGCCCGAGGACATCTACCGCGCATTGATCGAGGCCACCGCCTTCGGCACCCGCACCATCATCGATGCATTCAACGACGCCGGGGTCCCGGTCACCGAGCTGGTGATCACCGGTGGGCTGACCAAGAACCGGCTGCTGATGCAGATTTACTCCGACATCACCGAACTGCCGTTGTCGATCATCACTTCGGACCAGGGACCGGCGCTCGGCTCGGCCATCCATGCGGCGGTCGCCGCCGGCGCCTATCCGGACGTGCCCACTGCGGCGGGGGTCATGGGCAAGGTGCAGCGGGCGGTGTTTTCGCCGATCGAGGACAACGTCAGTGACTACCGTGTGTTGTACGAGGAGTACGGTGCGTTACACGACTACTTTGGTCGGGGCGGCTCGAAGGTGATGCATCGATTGAAGGCAATCCAACGCAACGCCCATCGACCGTCAGGACAAACATCATGACGCCGCCAGCCGGCCCGCCGAATGGTAGCCCGGTCGGCAGGGCGATCCGCAGCACCATAGCGCAACTGCGGCAACAGGTTTGTCAACTGCACGCCGAACTGCCCCGCAACGAGTTGGTGATCTGGACGGCGGGAAATGTCTCAGCCCGGGTGCCGGGACATGAGTTACTGGTGATCAAGCCGTCCGGCGTTTCCTACGACGAACTGACCCCGGAGTCCATGGTGGTCACGGACTTCGACGGGCGACTGGTAGAGGGCGACCGCGCTCCGTCGTCCGACACGGCAGCCCACGCCTACGTGTACCGGCACATGGAGCACATCGGCGGGGTGGTCCACACCCATTCCCGGTATGCAACGGCGTGGGCCGCGATCGGTGAACCGATCCCGTGTGTGTTGACGATGATCGCGGATGAATTCGGCGGCGACATACCGCTCGGTCCTTTTGCGCTGATCGGCGACGACTCCATCGGCCGGGGCATCGTCGACACCCTGACCGGTCATCGATCCCGCGCCGTGTTGATGCGCAGTCATGGACCCTTCACCATCGGCCGGGACGCCCCGGACGCGGTCAAGGCCGCAGTGATGGTGGAAGACGTTGCCCGCACGGTGTTTCTGGCCCGGCAACTCGGGACACCGGCGCGGATCGGCCAATCAGATATCGACGCACTGTTCGACCGCTATCAGAACGTGTACGGCCAGGCCTGACGGCCGGGCACAGCTTCCATCATTCCGCTTTTCTTGCCGCCTTTTCAGCTCCCGATCCCGGAAAGAAGACCATTGCCATGACTGCCCCGTCCGCCCCGCTCGAATGCTGGTTCCTGACCGGTAGTCAGGCGCTGTACGGTCCCGAGACGCTGGAGCAGGTCGCCGACCAGTCACGATCCATCGCCCAGACCCTTGGCAGCGCCGAAGAAGTTGCCATCACGGTGGTGTGGAAGCCGGTCCTGACGGACGCCGGCGCCATCCGGCGAATGATGTTGGACGCCAACGCCGATGACCGATGTGTCGGCGTCATCGCCTGGATGCACACATTCTCGCCGGCCAAGATGTGGATCGCCGGACTGGACGCGTTGGACAAGCCGCTGCTGCATCTGCACACGCAGGCCGGCGTCGATCTGCCGTGGGCAACCATTGACATGGATTTCATGAACCTGAACCAGGCCGCGCACGGGGACCGGGAATTCGGATACATCCAGACCCGGCTCGGCGTTGCCCGGAAAACCATCGCCGGACATGTCAGCGATCCCGAGGTGTCCCGCCGAGTGGGGGTGTGGCAACGCGCCGCGGCCGGCTGGGCGGCGGTCAGATCGCTCAAGCTGGCCAGGTTCGGCGACAACATGCGGGACGTCGCGGTGACCGAGGGCGACAAAGTCGAGGCCCAACTGCGGTTCGGGGTCTCCGTGAACACCTACGGGGTCAATGATCTCGTCGAGGTGGTGGACGGCATCGACTCGGCCGCCGTCGATCTCGTGGTCGGTGAGTATCTTGACCAGTACGACGTGGTCGCCGAACTCCGCCCGGATGGCGTACGGCACGAATCCTTGCGGTACGCCGCCCGGATCGAGGCCGGTCTCCGGGAATTCTTGACCGCCGGCGGGTTCGGCGCCTTCACCACCAATTTCCAGGATCTCGGTGGTCTTCGACAGCTCCCCGGTATTGCCTGTCAACGGCTGATGGCCGACGGCTACGGATTCGGCGGCGAGGGCGACTGGAAGACCGCCGTCATGCTGCACGCGGTGAAGTCGATGGGTCGCGGCCGAAGCGGTGGCACCTCCTTCATGGAGGACTACACCTACCATCTCGGCCAGGGTGGGCAGAAAATCCTCGGTGCCCACATGCTCGAGGTCTGTCCCAGCATCGCCGCCGCCCGACCGACCTGTGAGATCCATCCGCTGGGTATCGGCGACCGGGAGGATCCGGTTCGGCTCGTCTTCGACGCGGCGGCCGGGCCCGGCGTCGTTCTCGGCATCGCCGACATGGGCGACCGATTCCGCCTGGTGGCCAACACCATCACCCTCGTTCCGCCGGACGAGCCACTGCCGAATCTGCCGGTTGCCCGCGCGGTCTGGCGGCCGCACCCCGACCTGTCCACCTCGGCCGAGTCCTGGCTGCAGGCCGGCGGGCCGCACCACACCGTCCTCAGTACCGCGGTCGGTATCGAGGAATTCACCGATTTCGCTGAAATGGCCAGAACTGAACTGCTGGTCATCGACAACGCGACGACCAGGCGCGGTTTTGCCAACGAGATTCGTTGGAACCAGGCCTATTACCGACTGGCTCAGGGTTTCTGAGCAGTCTCCGGCACTACCGAAGGAGAAACAAATTCCAATGATCGGGAAAAAGGTGCTCACAGCCGCGGCTGTCGGTGCCGCACTCGCCCTCGCCCTCGCGGGCTGCTCCGCCGAACGAGGCTCGAGCTCCAGCGCGTCCGAGACTGCCGCTGCGACATCGGCTGCCGGGTCGGCGGCTGCCTCGGGCTCCTCCGCGGCCGGCTCCGCAGCGGGTTCGGGTTCGGCGGCCGCCGGCTGTACCTCAACGGGCGGAGAGCTGATCGGCGTCACCATGCCGACCAGCTCGTCGCAGCGGTGGATCCAGGACGGCGACAACGTCAAGAAGCAGCTCGAAGCTGCCGGTTACAAGGTCGACCTGCAGTACGCGGAGAACGACATCCCCACCCAGGTGAACCAGGTTGACAACCAGATCACCAACGGGGCGAAGGTGCTCATCATCGCCTCGATCGACGGCACCGCCCTGACCAGCCAGCTGCAGAACGCCGCCGACAACGACATCAAGGTCATCGCCTACGACCGGCTGATCCGCAACAGCCCGAACGTCGACTACTACGCGACCTTCGACAACGAAAAGGTCGGCGTCGACCAGGCGAACTCCCTGCTGGTCGGACTCGGTCTGCAGAAGGAGGACGGCACCGCCGGCACCGCAACCGGTCCGTTCAACATCGAACTGTTCGCCGGATCCCCGGACGACAACAACGCCACCTTCTTCTTCAACGGCGCGATGTCCGTCCTGCAGCCGTACATCGACAAGGGCACCCTTGTGGTCAAGAGCGGTCAGACCGATTTCCAGACGGTGGCGATCCTCCGCTGGGATCCGGCGACCGCGCAGAACCGGATGGACAACCTGCTGACCAGTACCTACGCCGACGGTTCCAAGGTTGATGGGGTGCTGTCGCCCTATGACGGCCTGTCCATCGGCATTCTCAGCGCCCTGAAGAGCGCCGGCTACGGCACCGCCGGACAGCCGTACCCGACCGTCACCGGTCAGGACGCCGAGGTGCCCTCGGTGAAGTCGATCATCGCCGACGAGCAGTTCGCGACCATCTTCAAGGACACCCGCGATCTCGCCAAGACTGCCGTCGAAATGGCCTCCAGCGTGCTGGAATGCCAGGAGCCGACCGTGAACGACACCACCTCGTACGACAACGGGGTCAAGGTCGTCCCGACGAACCTGCTCGACCCGGTCGTCGTCTACAAGGACAACTACCAGAAGGTGCTGATCGACTCCGGGTACTACACCCAGGCCGATCTGAACTAGCGGGAGCGGGCCCGGGAGTGCGCGTGGCGATCCGTGCGCACTCCCGGGCCGCCGCCTGAACCGCGCTTCGACGAACCCATCAAGGACGGTGTTGACCATGACCGACGACCACATTCTCCAGATGCGGGCGATCACCAAGGAATTCCCGGGCGTGAAAGCCCTGCAGGACGTCAGTCTGTCCGTTCGTCGACAGGAGATCCATGCCATCTGCGGTGAGAACGGCGCCGGCAAATCCACCCTGATGAAGGTGCTGTCCGGTGTCTACCCGGCAGGTTCGTACAGCGGCGAGATCCATTTCGACGGCGAGCTCTGCCAGTTCGCCGATATCCGGCAGAGTGAACAGCGCGGCATCGTCATCATCCATCAGGAACTCGCGCTGAGCCCGTACCTGTCCATTGCGGAGAACATCTTCCTCGGCAACGAGCGGGCCAAGCGCGGGATCATCGACTGGAACGAGACCAACGCCGCCGCAGCCGCCCTGCTGGAACGGGTCGGACTGCACGAGAATCCGATCACGAAGGTGATGGACATCGGCGTCGGCAAGCAGCAATTGGTGGAGATCGCCAAGGCGCTGTCGAAGGACGTCAAGCTGCTGATCCTGGACGAGCCGACCGCCGCGCTCAACGACATCGACTCCGATCACCTGCTCGGCCTGCTGCGCGGCCTGCGGGAAGAGGGCATCACCTGCATCATCATCTCCCACAAGCTGAACGAGATCAAAGCGATCGCCGATTCGACGACGATCATCCGCGACGGCCAGTCCATCGAAACCCTCGACATGTCAACCGGTGTCACCGAGGACCGGATCATCAAGGCGATGGTCGGCCGTGATCTGGACAATCGCTACCCGGACCACACGCCGGACATCGGCGAGGAATTGCTGCGCATCGAGGACTGGACGGTCCATCACCCGCAACACCGCGAACGGATCGTCGTCAACAAGGCGAACCTGACGATCCGGCGCGGCGAGATCGTCGGCCTGGCCGGGCTGATGGGCGCCGGCCGGACCGAGCTCGCGATGAGCGTCTTCGGCCGTGCCTACGGCTTCAACATCACCGGGCGACTGTTCAAGTCGGGCAAGCAGATCCAGGCCAGGTCGGTCCGCGAGGCCATCGACCACGGGCTGGCCTACGCCACCGAGGACCGGAAGGTCTACGGGCTGAACCTGATCGACGACATCAAGCGGAACATCTCCGGCGCGGCACTGGGCAAACTGGCGTCCGCGGGGTGGGTCGACGACGGCAAGGAGTTCGAGGTCGCCAACTCCTACCGGACCAGCATGAACATCAAGGCCCCGACGGTGCTGTCGATCACCGGGAAGCTCAGCGGCGGCAACCAGCAAAAGGTCGTGCTGTCCAAGTGGATGTTCTCCGACCCCGACGTGCTGATCCTGGACGAGCCGACCCGGGGCATCGATGTCGGCGCCAAGTACGAGATCTACACGATCATCAACAGACTCGCCGACGAAGGCAAGGGCGTCCTGGTCATCTCCTCCGAACTCCCCGAACTGCTGGGCATCTGCGACCGCATCTACACCCTGTCCGCGGGGCACATCACCGGTGAGGTCGCGCGCGCCGAGGCCACCCAGGAAATCCTCATGCAGTACATGACCCGCGAGCAACGAGCACTCACCGAGCTGCCGCCGGAAGCCATCGAGGACCCCGACAACTCGGTGCTGCTACCCGAGATCGCCAGCACGACCAACACCCGGTGACACTCCACTCAGATCACCAAGAAGGGCTGACCATGTCCACGGGCATCGTGACCAAACCCAGTACGCCGGCACCACCGCCATCGCCGAGCAGCAACTTCCTGTCGTCGGCCAAGAAGGGCCTCGGGCAGAGCGGCATCTTCATCGCCTTCCTCGCCATCCTGGCGTTGTTCGCCGTGCTGACCAAGGGCACCATCCTCACCCCGCAGAACATCTCCAACCTGGTGGTCCAGAACAGCTACATCCTGATCCTGGCCATCGGCATGGTGATCGTCATCATCGCCGGGCACATCGACCTGTCCGTCGGATCGGTCGTCGGGTTCACCGGCGCGCTGGCCGGCGTCTTCATCGTCCAGCATGGGCCTGCCGATCTGGCTCGGTGTGCTGCTGGTCCTGGTGATCGGCGGCGATCGTCGGCGCCTGGCAGGGCTACTGGGTCGCCTACTTCGGTATTCCCGCCTTCATCGTCACCCTGGCCGGGATGCTGATCTTCCGCGGCGGCACCCTGCTGGTGCTCGGCAACAAGCAGATCTCGCCGTTCCCGGACGGCTTCCGGAACATCTCGGCCGGCTTCGCGGACGGGCTGACCGGGTACGTCGAGGTGCCCGGGTTCCTGGGTGGCGGCGAGGCCGACCTGTTCACCCTGCTGCTCGGCGTGGTCGTGTGTCGCGCGTGCTGATCTGGACCCAGGCCCGCACCAGGGCGGCCCGGATGAAGTACCACCAGAGCGTCGGCTCAACCGGCGCGTTCGTCGCCCGCATGGTCATCGCCGCGCTGGCGATCATGTACTTCGTCCTGCAATTGTCGAAGTTCAAGGGCCTGCCCGTACGTCCTGTTCATCCTGGCGATCCTGGTGCTGGTCTACTCGGCGGTGATGAACCGGTCGGTCTTCGGTCGTCACGTCTACGCCATCGGCGGCAACCTGCACGCCGCCGAACTGTCCGGCATCAAGGTCAAGGCCGTCACCTTCTGGGTGTTCGTCAACATGGGCGTGCTGGCCGCACTCGCCGGCATCGTCTTCGCCGCCCGGCTCAACCTGGCCAACCCCACCAACGGCACTGTCCTTCGAACTCGACGCCATCGCCGCCGCGTTCATCGGCGGCGCCGCCGTCACCGGTGGTGTCGGCAGGGTGATCGGCGCCATCGTCGGCGGTCTCACCGTCGGCGTGCTGAACAACGGCATGTCCATCCTGGGTGTCGACGTCGCCTACCAGCAGGTCATCAAGGGCCTGGTGCTGCTCGGCGCCGTCGCGTTCGACGTCTACAGCAAGCGGCGCTCCGGCGGGACGTGACGCTGCGCCGTTGAACGGCCGCAACCGGAGTGTGCGACAGTACCGCCGCAGCAGATTGGACCAGGCCGTGAGTGAGTTGGGCGGCCTGCCAGGTCCGACCGACCCCGGCGGTACTGCGTTGCACGCAACGACGTCCGGTCAGGCCGCGAAGAGCCGCCCACCAGGTATGCATGACGTCGCGCGTCGGGCCGGTGTCTCCCACCAGACCGTCTCCCGGGTGATCAACGCCCAGCCGAATGTCAGTCAGGCGACGAGAGAGCTTGTTCTGCAGGCCATCTCCGATCTGGGATACCGACGCAACAGCGCGGCCCGCGCCCTGGTGACCTCGCGTTCCGGGACCATCGGGGTCGCGCTGCTGGGGTCGGCGTTGTTCGGTCCGGCAAGCACTCTGCTGTCGGTGGAGACCGCGGCGCGGCGGGCGGGTTACTTCGTCAGCATGGTCAGCCTGCGGGAGACCGAGGTCGGCAGCATCGCAGCCAGTTTCGAGCATTTCATGGACCAGGCCGTCGAGGGCATCGTCGTCATCGCCCCGCAGGTGGCCGTGATAGACGCCGCGCAGCAGCTCGCGGCCAAGGTTCCATTGGTGGTCATCGCCTCGGACCTGCCGCAACGCCTTGGGCTGCACAGTCTCTCCGTCGACCAGGAGGCAGGCGCGCGAATGGCGGTCGGTCACCTCGCCGATCTCGGCCACCGGACCATAGCGCATCTCGCTGGACCGGATGACTGGCTCGACGCCCGGGCAAGGATGCGCGGTTGGCGGGCAGAGCTGCGCCACCGTCGCCTGCCCATTCCGGAGATTCGCCACGGCGACTGGTCCGCCGAGAGCGGGTACGAATTCGGTACGGCACTACTGGCCGGCGAACCTCCGGACGCGATCTTTGCCGCCAATGACCATATGGCTCTCGGTATTATCCGGGCCCTGACCGAAGCGGGAGTCGTTGTCCCCGATGACATCTCCGTCGTCGGGTTCGACGATGTCGACGGCGCCGCGTACTTCAACCCGCCGTTGACCACGATCCGGCAGGACTTCGAATCGCTGGGCAAACGCTGCATAGACATTTTGATCCGCGCGATAGCGACGGGGGATGCGCCGGAGCCTGGACCGATCACCCCGACGATCATCGTCCGGAGCAGCACCATGTTCCGAGCCCTGACCGCTGATCGGTAGCCCGCGCGGCTACCGTAGGCCCGGTGCGCGCCATCGAATACTCCCGAACCGGTGACCCCGACGTCCTGACCCTTCTCGACCGGCCGATCCCGGAACCCGGCCCCGGTCAGGTGCTGGTCGAGGTGCACCGATCCGGGGTCAATCCGACCGACTGGAAGTCCCGTCGCGGCAGCAGCAGCGGCGGCTTGGTCGACCCGCCGCAGGTGCCAGGTCAGGACGGCGCCGGGGTCGTGCAGGCGGTCGGCGCGGGTGTCGACGCCGCGCTGGTCGGCGCGCGCGTGTGGGTCTGGGAGGCCGCGTTCCAGCGGTCCGCCGGCACCGCCCAGGAGTTCGCGGTGATTCCCGTGCAGCAGGTGGTCCCGCTGCCAGCTGCCGCGTCCTTCGATCTCGGCGCCAGCCTTGGTATTCCGTTCCTCACCGCGCATCGGTGCCTCACCGTCACCGAGGACGGGCCGGTGCAGCTCGGTCCCGGCGCCCTGCAGGATCGGGTGGTCCTGGTGCCCGGTGGTGCCGGGGCGGTCGGCAATGCCGCCATCCAGTTGGCCCGCTGGAGCGACGCGACGGTGATCAGCACCGTGAGCAGCCCGGCGAAGGCGCAGCTGGCGGTGGCCGCCGGCGCCGATCACGTCATCGACTACCGCCGGCAGGATGTCGTCGCCGAGGTCCGAAAGCTGGCCCCGCACGGCGTCCACACGATCGTCGAGGTGTCGCCGTCGGCGAACTCGGCGATCGACGTCGAGGTGATCGCGATGCACGGATCCGTTGCCGTGTACGCCAATGACGGGGGATCGGAGCTGACGCTCCCGGTCAGGCAACTGATGATGCCCAACGCCCGCTGGCAGTTCGTGCTCGTCTACACCGCGCCGCGCGAGGCCAAGGCGCGGGCCGTCGATGCGGTGGCGGCCGCCGTGCTGGCCGGTGCGATCCGGGTCGGCGAGGACGCCGGGCTACCGCTGCATCACTACCCGCTGGCCGACGCGGCCAAGGCGCACGCCGCGGTCGAGAACTCCGTGGTCGGCAAGGTGCTGATCGACATTGTTGATTGACGGTGCTGGGTTGATTGACGGTGCTGGGTTGATTGACGGTGCTGGGTTGATTGACGGTGCTGGGTTGCTCGGGCCGGACCGACAGTGGTGACCGAGCGATCCGCCGGACTCCGGCAGGTCATCGGCGCGGTGGCCGGGCTGGGTGCGCTGCTGATGATCGGAGCGTCGTTCCTGCCGTGGATCAGCACGGGCACCGAGGACGGCGGCACGACGACGATCACCGGATGGGGCGGGATCACCGGCAGCAGCGGCATCGCAGGGACGAACCTCAACGATGTGCTGGACGGGGACGGCACATATCGGCCGGGATTGATCGGGGCGATCTTCGGCGTCGTTGCGCTGGTCGCCGCCATCGCCATCGCCAGCGTCAAGGGTGGCGCACGCCCGCACCGGGTCACGGCGGCGGTGCTGTCCTTGTGCGGCTTGGTCGGGTATTGGCTGGGGGCTGTTCCGGGGCCTCGAGCCCGGGCGACGCCGGGGTGTTCGACGCCGGCGAGGCGGCCGCCGGAATCGGCCCCTGGCTCACCGCGCTGGGCGGCGTGGTGGTCATTGCGGCAGCGGTGACGATCTTCGTCGGCGTCATCGATCCGCCGGTTCGGGCGTCCGGCCGACGCGGGATCCAGCCGCGCTGACCGCCGGCCGTCAGCCGGGTGATCCGTCACCGGACCTGGCGACCACGACGACCGGCCCGGCGCCCGCGCGCCGCGGCAGCACCCGGGAGAGCAGCGACGACGAGCAGACCGGATACCGGGACGAGCAGCAGGCCGACCCGCAGCGAAGTGGCGTCGGCGATCAGCCCGACGACGGGCGGCGAGAGCAGGAAGCCCGAGCCGCATCATCCAGCTCAGCAGGCTCAGGCCCGTGCCTGCGCGGAACCCGGGGAGTTCGTCGGCGGTGTGCATCGCGGCCGGGACCAGGGTGGCGATCCCGAATCCGGCCGCACCGAAACCGATGATGGTGCCGGGGATGCTGGGGAAGGCCAGCGCCAGACCCATTCCGACCGCGGTGATGGCCCCGCCGGTTCGGGCGACGGCCCGCTGGCCGAACCGGTCGACGAGGCGATCGCCGATGATCCGGCCGACGAACTGCATGCCGGCCAGCGCGACGAACCCGAGGGCGGCGATGGTCGCGCCGGCACCGAGCGAACCGGACAGGTACAGCGCCGCCCAGGAACTGCCGGCGTCCTCGACGATCGAGCCGCTCACCGCGATCAGGCCGAGCGCCAGCAGGGTCGCCGTAGGTGGCCCAACCGGATCGGTCGCGACCGGACGCGGGCCGTTGCCGTCTGCGCGCGTCGGCGCGGCGCCGCTCGACCTGGACGGGTTCCGGGCCCGGGCAGCAGGAAGCGGTAGCCGATGAGGTTGACGGCGGCGAAGATGACCGCCGAGATGGACAGGTGGACGGCGGGCGGGATGCCGAGACCGGCAGCGGCGCCGCCCATCAGCGCCCCGAGCACGGCGCCGACGCTCCAGATCGCATGGAACGAGTTCAGGATCGACCGGCCGTAGCGGCGCTGCACCCGCAGGCCGTGCGAGTTCTGCGCCACGTCGGCGACCGAATCCATCGCGCCCAGCAGGAACAGCGAGGCCGGCCAGCAGCACCCCGGTCGGTGCGATCGCCGGCCAGCAGGGCGCAGATGCTGGCCAGGATCATGCCGGTGACCGCGACCCGGGAGGATCGGAAACGCCGGATCAACATGCCGGCCAGCAGCCCGGAGCTGAGCGCACCGATCGGGTCCGGCGGCGATCGCGAAACCGAACTCCGCGTTCGACAGGCCGAGCCCGGCCTTGATGGACGGGAACAGCGGAACCAGGTTGGCCGGCACCGCGCCGTTGGTCAGGAACAACAGGGCCACGGCCATCCGGGCCCGCCGATTCTCCGTCAGCGATGGTGAAGTCGGCGTCGTGGCGGGCATGAATACACCTTCGCAGAGCACCGCCACGGGGTCCGTCGGCAGGTCCGGGGTCTGTCGGGCCCCAGGGATCCCCGCCGAACCGGCGCCGGGCATCATTGCCCTGCACGGCGGATCATGGTGCCTGCACCACCGCCCCGGCCCCGACACTCCACTCACCGTTTTCAGAAGAGGTTCGTCATGAGCACCGCAGCTGTCGATCGCATCGCCGGAGCACCCATCTCCTGGGGGGTGTGCGAGGTTCCCGGCTGGGGCTACCAGCTGACCCCCCTGCGGGTGCTCACCGAAATGCGCGAGATCGGTCTGGCGGCAACGGAATTCGGCCCCGATGGGTTCCTGCCGGACACCCCGGAGGGCAAGGCGAAGACGCTCGCCCAATACGGGCTGCACGGGGTGGGCGGGTTCACGCCGGTGGTGCTGTACCGGCCGGACCACGACCCGGCGCCGGAGATCGATCGCGTACTGGACGGGTTCGAGGCGGTCGGAGCGAAGGTGCTGGTGCTGTCCGCGGACAGTGGCATGGTCGGCTACGACGCCCGGCCGGACCTGGACAGTGTGGGCTGGGACGACACTGTTGAGCAATCTCGATCGGCTTGCCGCAGTCGCCGCCGCCCGTGGCGTCACGGCCGTCCTGCACCCGCACGTCGGGACGATGATCGAAAAGGGCGACGAGGTGCAGCGCGTGCTGGAGAACTCCTCGATCTCGCTGTGCCTGGACACCGGCCACCTGCTGATCGGTGGCACCGACCCGGCGGTACTGACCCGGCAGGCGCCGGAGCGGATCGCGCACACCCACCTCAAGGATGTGGATGCCGGCCTGGCCAAGCGCGTACAGGCCGGTGAACTCACCTATACCGAGGCCGTCGGGAAGGGCATGTACCGGATCCTCGGGCAGGGTGACGTCGACATCGCGGGCGTCATCACCGAGTTGGAGAGCAAGGGATATGACGGCTGGTACGTCCTGGAACAGGACACCATCCTGCACGAGGCACCCGCCGGCGCCGGTCCGGTCGACTCCGTTGCGGCCAGCGCCGACTACGTCCGCTCGGTCGTCGCGGCGATGTAACCAGCGGTGTCCCCGGCGGTCAGGTGCGGTTCAGCCGCCCGCCGGGGAACCCAGCAGATCCCACTTGTTCCCGGCGATGTCCTTGAACACCACCACCCGACCGTACGGTTCGCTGCGCGGCGCGCCGAGGAATTCCACTCCGGCTGCCGTCATGCGCGCGAGTGCGGCGTCGAAGTCGTCGACCCGCAGGAAGAAGCCGACCCGGCCGGCGAGCTGATTGCCGACGGCGGCGGACTGTTCGTTCCCGTCGGCCCGGGCGAGCAGCACCCCGGTGCTCGCGCCGGGTGGCCGGACCACCACCCAACGCTTTGGCTCGCCGTTGTTGGTCAGCGCAGGGGAATCCTCCACCAGCTCGAAACCCAATGCGCCCACGAAGAAGTCGATCGCCGGGTCGTACTCGATGACGACAATGGCCAGCAGGTCGATGTTCATCCGGTCACCTTAGGACTTCGCTGAAGAACCCGGATCCTGCGTCACCGGGTTCGGTCAGCGCGGACCATCTGTGCTGTCTGGCTGCCGCTCCCTCGTCGGGTCCGACTGAGGACTGGTACGTCCCCGGACCAGGGCGCTGAGCACGGCGCCGATCTGTACGCCGACGGCGATCGCGACCACCGTGGCCACCACACCGGTCAACAGGGCATCGGAGTCCGATGACGAATCACCGGCGGCCAGGCTGGTGATGGCGACCAGGCCGAGGGAGCCGGGGACCAGCAACCAGAACGCCGGCCGGAAGGTCACCGCCGCCGGCCAGCGCGGCCGGTACACCTCGAGCAGCCGGAGGACTGGCAACATGACGGCGGCAGCGATTCCACTGGCCACCGGTCCGGCGGTGACGACCTGCGCGAGCGCCACCACGCCGTAGGTCGCGAGCAGCACCACGATCAGCACGCCGGTGAGGGACCAGGGTGCGTCGAAAAACAGCCCGACACCGACGGCCAGCACGACGACGGCCGGCCAGATCACCCAGCTCGCGATGTCCGATCCGGGGGCGTCATCGGTCGATGCGGGCACGCCCACCAGCGCGGCACCGGCCGCAATGCCGACGGCGAGGGTCGCCCACATGATCAGGCCGGAGACGAACCGGCCGCCGCCGGACACCACGTCGCCAGCGGCCAGTTCGACGACGCCGGTGGTGATCGTGGCGCCCGGGATCAGAATCACCAGCGGCGCGCAGACCACGAACAGCGTGACGGCACCGAGTTGCAGATCCGCGGCCAGCCCGTAAACGACCGCCGAGACGCAAAACGCGGCAAGGATCGGCAGCACGGTGATCAACCCGGCGATCCGGCCGCCGTAGATGAGCACCGCGCCGACCAGCAGCGCGAGCGCGAAGTCCAGCGCAACGCCCCACCACGTGGTTCGGAACACAACGGCGATGCCGGCCGACTGCAGCCCGCTGCCCAGCACGGCGACCGGTCTGGGGAACCGCGGGCCGCGGTCGCGGGCGGTGCGCACCCCGCGTCTGATCTCGCCGAGCCCGATGTGTCCGAGCTCGGCCGCGTTGGCGAGTGCGGCGACGTCGGCCACCTGGGTGAACGTCAGCGAGGCGCCGGAGGAGTTGACCAGCCGGGTGCGGCCCGATTGCGGGTCGTCGACCATGATCGCGCTGGGCAGCACGCCGATGGTCAGGTCGGTACGGCCGTTGACCTGGCCGACCGCCCGCAGAGCCTGCTGCACGTCCGTCACCGCGTATCCCGCGTCGAGCAAACCGGCGCCCAGGTCCCCGAGGGTGAGCGCGATGTCGCCGTCACCGGTGTTCTCGTCCAGACCCCTGAGCACGGCCTGATCATGCGCGCCCGGCCAGGATCGTTCGGTCAGGCGCGCAGGTGCCCGTCGGTCAGCAGGTCGGCGATCTGGTCCAGCACGGCGTCGTCGGCGGCGTACACGCCGTCGGGTCGCGGCCAGTGCACCAGGATGTCGGTGAAACCAAGGGCGGCGGCCCGGCCCGCGGCGTCGGTGAAGGCGTCGATGCTGCTGACCGACAGCACCGGCGCCGAATCCAGGTTGAGATAACGGTCCATGGTCGCCGGGTCGCGGCCGGCGTTGTCGGCGGTGGCCTCGAACTTCGCGACCAGTGCGGCGACGGCGTCCCACCACTGTTCGGTGGTGGCGTCGGTCGATTCCGGTCCGGTGGTCGCCCAGCCGTCGGCGCCGGCCGCGATCCGCATGGTGCGCGGCCCGTTCGCGGCGACGATCAGCGGGATCCGGGCGCGGCTGCCGGCGGGGATCATCCTGGCCCGCTCGGCCTGGAAATAGTCGCCGTGCCATGTTGGTTTCGGCTGTGTCGCAGCAACAGGTCGGTGAGCGTGACGAACTCGGCGAGCCGTTCCACCCGCTGCCCAGGAGTGAGCGGCTGCTGACCCAGAACCGTTGCGTCCCAGCCGGTTCCACCCGCACCGATCGCCGACGATGACGCGCCCACCGGAGATGTCGTCCAGCGTCATCAGATCCTTGGCCAGGGTGACCGGGTGCCGGAAATTGGGGGAGGTCACCCAGGTGCCCAGCCGCAGCGTCGACGTCGCGGTGGCCGCGGCGGTCAGCGTCGGGATGGTGCCGAACCAGTTCTGCTCCGCGAGGTCGCGCCAGGCCAGGTGGTCGTAGGTCCAGCCGTGGGCAAACCCGCTGTCCTCCAACGACTTCCACCGCGCCCGGGCTTCGGGCCAGCTGAATTGGGGGAGGATGACGACGCCGACGCGCATGGGCGAAGGGTAGTCGCCTGCGACGACATCGTCCCCTCGATCGGCCCGGCTGACCGGTCAGGCACCGCGAACCGCGTGCGCGGCCTCCATCAGCATCCAGCCGGACAGCTGCACGGACAGGTCCCGCTCCGGGCCGTTGACCACGCCTGGCCGGAGCGGTCGCCGGCCGGGTCCAGTCCGGGCCGAAGATCGGCAAGCCCGTCGACGTACGCGGCATTGACCCAAGCAGCGTCCGCGGAGCCGAGCACCAGTCTCCGGGCCGCCTCCCGGGCGCACACGGCAGCCGGAGTCTCACCGGGCAGGGCGAGCGCGACCAGCGCCAGATACCGAGCGAGGATCCCGGTGAACAGTCCGGAGTCCCCGCCCTCGATGCCCGGTCAGCACCCCGTCCGCCGACAGGTGACGTTCGATTGCGCCTACCAGGTGCTGGATCCGGTCGCCATGCCTTGCCGGATCGCCGGGACCCGCTGTGCCAGTTCGAGTTCCGCGCCCAGCACGACACCCTGGCAGTAGCTGTAGATCGTCGTCTCGAATTGCGTCCCGCCGTCGGCGCCCGGCCGCAGGCCGTCCCAGATCAGCCCGGTTTCCGGGTCCCGCAGCCGTTCGATCCAGCCAATCCGCGGTGGCCGCCGCCCGGTCCAGGTGCCCGGTCCTGGCCAGCAGGATCGCCGCCGGTCCGTTCGCCGGGGCGTTCTTGAAGACGTCACCGCGCCGCCACGGAATGCCGCCACCCTCGGCGTCGGACCAGGCGGCGAGGATCTCGCCGGTGAGCCGTCGGATCGCCGCGCCGTGGTCGGTGCCGAGGACCTTGTCGGTGCGGTCGCAGGGCAAGCGCGAGCCAGGCCATGTCGTCGTAATACTCGTTCGTCCAGCGGCCGGCATTCAGCAGCCGGATGCTACGGATCAGCCGGCCGATGATCCGCAGCCGGTCCGGACCCGGGATCCCGGATCTGGGCGTCGACCAGGCAATCCAGCAGATGCGCCTGCCACCAGTAGTTCCAGCCCAGGAACAGCCGATGCGGCCCGGACGGCGGCCAGCTGTTCACCCCGAGCGCGGTGCCCGGGACGGCCCAGACCCGCCGTGCGTGCCGGCCCAGGACGGCCCGCTCCGCCAGCGCCGCCCGTTCCGCCCAGTCGTGCGCCGGTGCCGATCCATCCGTGGGCCGCCCGTCCGGGGCAACCTCACTCGTCATACAGCTGGGACCGGTCGAACCCGTCCCGCGACCGGCGCTTCGCCGACTTGCCGTCGGACCCGGTCACCGGAACCACCCCCGGCGGCCGGAACCGCGTCGACGTGATCATCCGGCGGCCGCGGATCGGCGGCCTCCCGGTAGATGAACACACCCAGTCCGATCAGCGCGATGACCCCGAAGGCCGCCCACTGCAACGCATATGACAGGAACGGCCCGGAATCGGTCTGCGGCAGTTCGATCGGAGTCAACACGCCGGGGCTGTCGGCGGTCAGCTGGACGTAGCCCTGCAGGAACACCTCTGGTGGATCGGCCTGGCCCATCCCGGTCGAGGGCATTCGTGGAGATCGCGTAGGCCTCGACGTGATCGCCGTCGACGAACGGCTGGCCGGTTCGACGGATCGGTCTGCTCGTCCTGCACCCGGCCGGTGATCGTCACCTGACCGGTCGGCAGCGGTGCGATGGCGACGTCGTTACGGACGTCGGCGAACGAGACGTACCCGCGGTCCACCAGCAGCGTCTCACCGCTGGTCAGCCGGAACGGGGTGATCACCTCGGACACCGGGTTGCCGTTGGCGTCCTGCCGCAGCCGGACCTGCACCTGTCGCGTCGGGTCGAACTCCCCGGTCGCGGTGACCACCCGCCAGGCGATGTCGCCGGGCGGTTGCGCAGCGGTGGTGAGCAGGTCGGTGACGGGGACCGCCGGTGCCGCGATCGACGCGTCGACCGCGGTGTTCTGCGCGGTCCGTTCGGCGTTGCGGTTGAACTGCCAGGGCGAGAGCAGCCAGAAGCAGGCGCCCGCGAACGCCAGGGCGGCCAGGATGGCGGCGATCCAGCCGGGGCTGGCCAGGAACGCCCAGCGCCGCCGCGGCTTGTCGTCGGCGGTGGTGTTCGCCCGCTCCCGGGTGTTGGTCACCGGGTATCCCGGTGGCGGGAGCGTCGGCTGTCCGGCCGATCGTCCCGCTGACCGTCCAGGCGCCGGCGGATCTCCTCGACGATGCCCGGGACCGCCGACTCCGTCATCGCCAGCACCTCGTCGAACCCGGAATCCGGGCCGAAGTACGGGTCGGGCACCTCGTCGCTGTCGGCGTCCGGATCGAAGCTACGGAACAGCACCACCTTGTCCTTGTCGGACGTCATCGCCCGCAGCTCGGCCAGGTGGCCGCGATCGGCGGCCAGCGCCAGGTCGACATCAGCCAGCGACTGCCGGGTGATCTGCCGGGCACGATGATCGGTGGGGTAGCCGGCCGCGGCGAGCACCCGATCGTGCGCGCGTTGGCGCCCTGCCCGATGTGCCAGTCACCGATGCCGGCGCTGGACACCCGCACCCGGTCCGCCAGTCCGGCCTCGGCGATGGCGGCCCGCAGCACCTGCTCGCCGATCGGCGACCGGCAGATGTTGCCCAGGCAGACCACGCAGACGTGGAACCGGGTGTCCGTGCCGCCCGGGTTCGCCGGGACGGAGTGTGCCGGTGCCGCGGCGGGCCGGTTGGCGGGAATGGACTGCGGGGCTGACCTCACCGCGTCATTGTCCCCCCGGCTGCGAGGATGGGGCGCCGCCCGGGTCTGCGGTCGACGGGAAGAAGGACAGTTGTGGTTGTCGAGTGCGTGACGTCATCGACACGGTGCTGGCCGCCTATCCGGCGTCGTTGGCCGAGGACTGGGACACCGGGATCGGCCTGACCTGCGGCGATCCGGATGACGTCATCGGGTCGGTGCTGCTGGCCGTCGACGCCGACGAGGCCACCGTCGGCGAGGCGATCCGGACTCGGCGCCGGATCTGCTGCTGACCCACCACCCGCTGCTGTTCCGGCCGGTGCAGTCGGTCAACGCCGACACCGCCAAGGGCGCGCTGATCCATCGGATGATCCGGTCCGGGGTCGCGCACTTCGCCGCGCACACCAACGCCGACAGTGCCGACGGCGGGGTGAACGATGCCCTGGCCGGCGTGCTCGGGCTCACCGATCTACGACCCCTGGTGCCGCGATGCCGCCGGCAGCGTGACCGGCAGCGGGCGCGATCGGCGTGCTGCCGGAGCCGATGAGCCTGCGGGATTTCGCCCGGCTACGTCGCGGATCGGTTGCCGGCCACCGTCAGCCGGTGTGCGTGCCGCGGGTGACCCGGACCGGATGATCAGCACCGTCGCGGTCTGCGGCGGAGCCGGTGACGCGTTCCTGCCGGCCGCCGCGGCCGCCGGTGTCGATGTCTACCTCACCTCCGACCTGCGCCATCACGTCGTCGCCGAATTCGTCGCCGATCCGGCGAACCCGGCCGGTGATCGACGTCGCGCACTGGGCCGGGCGAGTGGCCCTGGCTGGCGGCTGCGGCGGCAGCTGATCCGAGTCGGCGCACCCGGGGCTGGCGGTCACCGTGTCGGCGACCGCGAACCGATCCGTGGACACTTCGCGTGGACTCGTTGCCGGTCGCCTGACGGTGCGGGGCTGAACCGCGCAGTCCGGTAGCGTCGCCACGACGGGCGGCCCCGGGTGGGCCCTGGAGCCGGTGACCGTCACCCGGTCCCGCAGTCGCACGCGACGAGACGGCCCCCGACAGGATGGTGCCGTGCCCCCGAAAGCCGATCCCTTTGTGCAGCGTCGACTGCTCGACGTCGCCCGAATCGACCAGGCCATCTCGGCCGCGACCGCATCGCCGCGCGACGCTGCCCGAGCTGGCGCAGATCGCCGCCGGCACCGTCCGGGTCGACGAACTGCGCAACTCCGCGGTGCTGGCGCAGACCGAGATCGGTGACCTCGACCGGGCGGCCCGCAAGTTGGACCAGGAGATCGACGCCGTCCGGGCCAGGTCGAAGCGGGACGCCGAACGGCTGGCCGCCGGTGTCGCGCCGGCCAAGGACCTGGAGAACATGCAGCACGAGATCGTCTCGCTGGCCCGGCGGCAGGCGACCCTCGAGGACGAGGCGCTCGAGCTGATGGAGGCCCGGGAGATCGCCGACACCGCGCTGGCCGGCACCGAGCGCGAACTCACCATCGCGCGGGCCGAGCTGGAGGGGGCGCAGCAGCGCCGGGACGACGCCTTCGCCGACATCGACGACGAACTGCAGCGGTGCGCTGCACGGAGCGCAAGGACCTGCTCGACGGCATGCCGGCCGATCTGGTCGCCCTGTACGAGCAGATCCGCTCCCGGGGTCGGGTGGCCGCGGCGATGCTGAACGGCTCCCGCTGCGAGGCCTGCCGGATGGACCTGGACCGCAGTGCGCTCGGCGCGATCTGGGCGTCCGGGGTGGAAGACGTTGTCCGCTGCACCGAGTGCGGCGCGATCCTGATCCGTTCGTGACCCCGGCGTCCCACCCCGGTGAGGCGACCGGCACGCCCGTGCGTCATGAACCGTCGTCATCAACGCCGATGGCGGCTCCCGCGGTAATCCTGGACCGGCCGGCTACGGCGCCGTGGTCTTCGCGCCGGACGGCACGGTGCTCGCCGAACGTGCGGCGTCGCTGGGCGTCGCGCACCAACAACGTCGCCGAATACTCCGGGCTGATCGCCGGGCTGGAGGCGGCCCGCGATCTCGGCGCCACCACGGTGACGGCCCGGATGGACTCCAAACTCGTCGTCGAGCAGATGTCCGGCCGCTGGAAGGTCAAGCACCCGGACATGAAGCCGTTGGCGCAGCAGGCCATCTGCGCTGGTGGCCGAGTTCGATCAGGTCGAATTCGAATGGGTGCCGCGGGCGGAGAACTCGCACGCCGACCGGCTCGCCAACGAGGCGATGGATGCCGCCGCCGAGGGTCGGGAATGGCAGGCGCCCGACGCGGCCGGTCAGCTGTCGAGCCCGCCGCCGCAGGAGTCGGGCGGCTCCGGTCCGGACGACGTCCTCGACGACCCGATGACGCAGACTACCGATACCGACACCACCGACACCACCCCCACCTGGCAGGACCCGGCCGCGGCGCTGCCGCACCCGAGGGACGGCGAGCCGACCCGGTTCGTGATCGTCCGGCACGGCGAGACGACCTGGGGCGCACAGGCCAGGTTCGCCGGCCGCAAGGACGTCTCGCTGACCCCCCGCGGTCGTCGGCAGGCCGCGGCGGTGGCCGGCCGGATCCGCGATCTGGCGCCGGTTGCGGTGCTGACCTCGCCGCTGCAGCGGTGCCGGAACACCGCGCAGGCGATCGCCGCCGAGGTCGGTGCGCCGGTGCTCGTCGACGACCGGCTGATCGACGGAATGCTGGGGGACTGGACCGGGTTTCCGGGCCGCCGAGATCGAGGAGCAATGGCCGCAGGAGTTCGCCCGCCTGGCGGTCGGACCCGGACGCGGCGCCGCCCGGTGGGGAATCGTTCACCGCGATCCGGCAGCGGGTCCGGCCGCTGATGACAGACACCCTGACCACCTACCGCGGGCACACCGTCGTCCTGGTGACGCACGCGGCGCCCAGCAAGATGATCCTGGCGACCGCGCTGAACGTCGATTCCGAGGTCGCCTACCGGATGCGGGTGGACACCGCCTCGCTGTCCGGGTTCACCGTCGAGGCCGACGGTGCCGTCATGGTGTGGGCGATCAACGAGACCGGCCATCTACTGCTGACTGCCGCACGCATGTCGGGTATGCCTCGGCGTCATTCTTGACCGATGTGCTGGGCTATCTCGACCTCACCGCGCAGACCCCGAGTGCGAGTTGTGTTGATAGGTGCTGAACAACAGCCAGCTGGGGTCCGGTGTCACCGTCGACGGGCCGTGATGCCGCTTGAGAATTCTCGCCGCCCGGCAATTTCGTTATCGGTTGCTGGTCCATCACCTGTCGTGCATTTCAATGCCGATCATCGTCGATCTCGAGCGGGTCATTCGATCTGCCGCCATGACAGCATGACCGACCGTTGTCGCATCCCACCCCTCAACGTCCAATCAATGCGATTAGCCGGGTGGTCTGCGCCTCTCCCGCAAACTGACGGTGTCCAGGAGCTGATCTCGAGGTGCCTGCCGCGCGGCAACAACATCAGGTAACACCCGATCACTTCAAGGGGAGAGTCGATGACGACAACGAAGTCTCCACCTCCGAATTCCAACGGCACCGTTGACAGTGCGCCCAACGCGAAAAAGGTCAGCACTCACTGGCTGTACATCGCGGTCATCGTCGCGGTGGTCGCCGGCACCGCCGTTGGGTTGATCTTCGGTAAGAATGCCGCCGGTCTTGCCGTGATCGGGACCGCATTCGTCAACCTGATCAAGATGATGATCGGGCCGATCATCTTCTGCACGATCGTGTTGGGCATCGGCTCCGTCCGCAAGGCCTCCCAGGTCGGCAAGGTCGGCGGCTTGGCATTGCTGTACTTCATCGTGATGTCGACGTTCGCGCTATTCCTTGGGCTGCTGGTCGGTAACCTCATCCAGCCCGGGCGACGGGCTCAAAGCCGCCGCGCTCGGCGCTACCTACACCGTTCCCGAGGTCGAGTGTTCCGGCAACTTCATCATCGATATCATCCCGACGACCTTGTTCTCGGCGCTCACCGACGGGTCGGTACTGGAGGCGTTGTTCGTCGCATTGCTGGTCGGGTTTGCAGTACAGGCTCTTGGCGCCAAGGGTCAACCAGTGCTCGATTTCGTCACCGTCCTGCAGCGCCTGGTGTTCAAGATCCTCAGCGGGATCATGTGGCTGGCGCCGATCGGCGCGTTCGGTGCGATCGCCGGGGTCGTCGGTAACGCAGGCTGGGCCGCCATCGGATCACTGAGCATGTTCGTGCTGGTCTTCTACCTGACCTGCGTGGCGTTCATCGTTGTCATCCTCGGCGCGATCCTGAAGGTCACCACCGGGCTCAGCATCTTCAAAATGCTGTACTACCTTCGCCAGGAGTACCTGCTGATCGTGGCCACCAGTTCGTCGGAGACTGCGCTGCCCAGGTTGATCGCCAAGATGGAGCACCTCGGGGTGTCCAAGCCGGTCGTCGGGATCGTCGTTCCCACCGGTTACTCCTTCAACCTGGACGGCACCGCGATGTACCTGACGATGGCGTCGCTGTTCATCAGCAATGCGATGGGCATGCCGATGACCTGGCCGGAGCAACTGAACCTACTGGTGTTCATGATCGTGGCGTCCAAGGGTGCTGCCGGCGTCACCGGCGCCGGTCTGGCCGTGTTCGGCGGCGGGCTGGCTTCCCACGCCCCTGCCCTGGTCCCCGGCGTCGGGCTCATCGTCGCGGTCGACCGGTTCATGTCCGAGGCCCGCGCCCTGACCAATTTCTCCGGAAACGCAGTGGCCACCCTGGTGATCGCGAATTGGGTGAAGGAAATCGACAAAGACCAGACCCGACGCGTCTTCTCCGGTGAGGACCCGTTCGACGACATCGACATGCTCGACGAGCACGGCGCCGACGAGCATCGCGGCGACGTCGACGCCTACAAGCATTCCGCCGCATGACAGCCACCGTGAGCGAGCCTGCCGGCACCAGATGAGCACGCCAACCCAGGATTGCTCAGCTCAGCGTCGAGAACGGACACCACTGATATGACCGAATCGCCGTACCAATTGATCTTCACCTCGGCCGGGGTGGACGTCAGGATCAACTCCCGTGGCAGCGCCGTATTGGCCTCGCCGACCATCAACCGCGGCACCGCATTCACCCTGGAAGAGCGAGAAGCGTTGGGGTTGACCGGGTTGCTGCCCACCGGGGTGAGCACTCTCGAGGGTCAACTCCGGAGGGTGTACGCCCAGTACCTCGAGCAGGCCAACGACCTGCGGAAATGGGTGTACCTGGCGAACCTGCGAGATCGCAACGAGGTGCTGTTCTACCGACTGTTGACCGAGCACATCTCGGAAATGCTGCCTGTTGTCTACACCCCGACCGTCGGCCTGGCGATCGAACGCTTCAGTCAGGAATTTCGCCGAACCCGTGGCATCTACCTCTCCGTCGATCATCCCGAGGACGTCGAAACGGCCTTTCGTAACACCGGTCTCGGGCCAGAAGATGTTGACCTGCTGGTTGCCACCGACTCAGAAGGAATCCTCGGCATTGGCGACCAAGGAGTCGGCGGAATCGAAATTTCCATCGGCAAACTAGCGTGCTACACGGCCGCCGCCGGCATCCATCCCGCGCCGGGTACTGCCGGTGGTGCTGGACGTGGGCACCGACAATCTCAAGCTGCTCAATGACGACCTCTACCTGGGCGATCGGCATGCCAGGGTGCGAGATCAGCGATACGACGACCTGATTGACGCCTATGTCACTGCCGTGAGCACATTGTTCCCGAATGCGATGCTGCATTGGGAGGACTTTGGTTCCACCAACGCCCGCCGCATCCTGAATAGATACGCCAGCACCTGCTGCACTTTCAATGACGACATGCAGGGCACTGCAGCAACCGTCATGGCCGCAGTGTTCTCGGCGCTGCGCGCCGCCGACACCCGGCTTCGCGACCAGCGGATCGTCATCTACGGCGCAGGGCACCGCAGGCTTGGGGATCGCGGACATGATGCGCGATCAGATGATTCGCGACGGACTGTCACCCGACGAGGCAACCAGGCGGTTTTACCCGATGGGCAGCAGAGGTCTGCTGATCGACGACGCCGTCGGCATGCTGGACTTTCAGCAGCCCTACGCCCGAACCCGGGCGGAGGTCACCGATTGGGCTGCGGGCGACCGCGGCATCGGCTTGGCCGAGGTCGTGGCTCGGGTACATCCGACGATCGTCATCGGCACCTCAACGCATTCCGGCGCTTTCACCGAGTCGATCGTCCGTGACATGGCCAGCCACACCCCGCGGCCCATTATCCTGCCGCTGTCGAATCCCACATCAAAAGCCGAAGCCCTTCCTGCCGATCTGATTTCCTGGACCGACGGCAGGGTTCTCACCGCCACCGGTAGCCCCTTCGATCCGGTCACCTATGAGGGCCGGACCTACCAGATCGCCCAGGCGAACAATGCCCTGGTGTTCCCCGGCCTTGGTCTCGGCGTCGTGGTTGCCAAGGCCAGTCGGATCAGCGACCGGATGATCGCGGCCGCTGCCGATGCGGTTGCCGCGATGTCCGATGCCACCACCATCGGAGCTGCACTGTTGCCACCGATGACCGACCTGCGGAGAGTGTCCGCCGCCGTCGCTGCGGCCGTCGCGACCGCCGCAGCCGAAGAGGGACTGGCCCGGGTGCCGAGTTGCACGACCTGGTGCAGCAGGTGCACGACGCCATGTGGCGTCCGGAATACCCGAAAGTCGAATTGAAATGGAGCGGACCGGCGCACTCCTGAAGCTGGACCGCTGCCGAATCTGGACCTCTGATCGAAAGGTGACGACAGTGGCAGACACCCGACGGCTTCCAGAACCAGTAGTCGACAAATGGGATTGGCAGCTCACTGCGGCCTGCCGAGGAATGGACAGCTCAAGGTTCTTTCATCCGCCGGAGGAGCGCAACGCCGCCCGCCAAGAGCGGATCGCGCGGGCCAAAGCGGTTTGCCGATGTTGTCCCGCCATCGCGGATTGCCTCACTCATGCCCTGAAAGTTCAGGAACCTTATGGCATCTGGGGCGGCAGGTCCGAAGACGAACGCGCTGTCCTGCTCGGTGTCGAATCCCTGAGATACCCCAAGAAGGATCGAGTGCCGAGTGAACCCGAGGAGGCTGGAGTCGGGGTGGGGGCTGGTTGATGGGCGCACCGTGGTCGCTCGGCGGACTGGCTGATCCACGGTATTGGCCACGGCAACGGCCGGGCGCTGCTGTCCCGATCGGTTGCCCAGCAGGGCGACCAGGGGTTGACTGGACGGGTGAGCCTCCGGACTGACCGGACCCGGTTCGCCGACCGGACCGCTGCCGGCCGGGCGTTGGCGGCGCTGCTCGGTGAGTACTCGGGCCGCGACGATGTGGTCGTGCTCGGACTGCCGCGCGGCGGGGTGCCGGTCGCCGCGGAGGTCGCCGAAGCACTGGGCGCGAGGCTCGATGTGCTGATCGTGCGCAAGCTCGGCGTGCCAGGGCAACCCGAGCTGGCGATGGGCGCCATCGCCGCCATCGGTGACCAGGTCGAGGTGGTCGCGAATGACATAGTTGTTGCCCGACTTGGCATCTCGGATGCCGACTTCGACGCAGTGCGGCTTCGCGAGCTGCGCGAATTGGACCGCAGGGCCGCCGAATACCGGGGGAGTCGGCCGGACCGACAGTTGTCAGGGACCGAGTGGTGATCCTTGTCGACGACGGTCTCGCGACCGGCTCCACCATGCGGGCCGCTGTCACCGCCGTGCGTCGGCACCATCCGGCGAGACTTGTTGTCGCGGTACCGGTCGGTGCCGCGGACACCTGCGCGATGCTCCGCCGGGAGGTCGACGATGTGGTGTGCGCGCTGACCCCGAACCCGTTCCGTGCCGTGCATCAGGGTTACCTCGATTTCGCCCAGACGACCGACGCGGAGGTGCTGGCGCTGCTCGGCGGGTCAGAACTCGCCGGCTCAGAACACCGTGAGGCCGGCCCATAGCGCGACCGTGCCGAGCAGCAGACAACCGGGCACGGTCAGCAAGCCGAGCACGGTGAACCGGCCGAGTGACGGCTGATGGCCCTTGGCGTGCAACACCCGTCGCCAAAGCAGGGTGGCGAGCGAGCCGGTGTAGGTCAGGTTGGGTCCGACATTCACGCCGATCAGAATCGCCAGCACCGCGCCGGCGGCCGGTGTGCCGCCGAGAGCCGCCAGCAGCACCAGAGTGGCGGGCAGGTTGTTGATCAGGTTCGCCAAGACCGCCGCGATCACCGCCAGCGCCAGCAGCGACAGCAGGGACGTCCCGGTGGGGAGCAGCGCCGCGAGGTCGTCCTGCAGTCCGTGATTGGTCGCCGCGTCCACCACGACGCCCAGCGCCGCCACGAAGACCAGGAACAGCGGGTTGGTCTCCGCCAGCACGGCCAACGGCTTGACCTGCTTCAGGGCGACGGCGCGGATCGACAGGACGACCGCGCCGGCGGCCGCGACGACCCACGGCTCCATCCCGAACAGTCGGCGCGACGACCAGTCCGAGCAGGATCAGACCGAGCAAGATCAGCGAGACCCGCGGCATCGGGATCGTCGCCTGCTGCGGTTCCTGGTCGCCGTCGGTTCCGCCGGTTCGGCCAGGTCACGCCGGAAGAACACCCGGAAGACGCCGTACTCCACCGCGATGCAGACCAGCCAGGGGGCCGTCATCAGGCCGGCGAAGCCCAGGAACGTCAGCCCAGAGGCCTGGAATGCCAACAGGTTCGTCAGGTTCGACACCGGTAGCAGCAGCGAGGCGCTGTTGGACAGGTGAGCGGTGGCGTAGACATGTGGCGCGCCGCGCACCCCGAGTCGGCGGACCGTCGTCAGGATCACCGGCGTCAGCAGCACCACCGTCGCGTCCAGGCTGAGCACCGCTGTGGTGATGGCCGCGGCGGCGAAGACCAGCACCAGCAGTCGTTTGGCGGTGCCGTGGCTGCGGTCGGCCAGCAACGCGCCGAGCCAGCGGAAGACCCCGTCCGCCTCGACCAGGTGGGAGATGACCAGCACGGCGGCGAGAAAGGCGATGGTCGGCGCGAGCGAGATGACGCTGGTCTCGGCGTCAGCGGGGGAGATCAGGCCGAGGGCCAGGGCGATGCCGGCCGCCGGGACCGCCGCAACGGCCTCCGGCAGATTCTTCGGCCGGACGATCGCGAACGCCAGCACCGCCAGCAGCAGCGCGACGCCGATGACCGTCGCCACCACCGGCGTCATCGGTGGGCCGCGACGTCGATCACGGTCGATGACGCTACGTCAGAGGGCAGGGCCCGGTGGGCCGCACGGTCCGCGCCTGCCGAATGCCGGGTGTTGAGTGAGGATCCTGCCGTCCACAGCCGCACGATCCTGCACGATCCTGCCCGCCCGATCTGCCGATCGCCGGCCGCAACCGGGCTGGTCCATCACCAGTCCCGGCGGCCGTAGGATCACCGGCGGATGAGTCGGCCGGGTGACCGCGTCGGATGCGCTCCGCGAGGAGTGGGTCCGTCGAGGAAAGTCCGGGCTCCACAGGGCAGGGTGGTTGTTAACGGCAACCCGGCGTGAGCCGCGGGACAGTGCCACAGAAAACAGACCGCCGGCCGCCTTCGGGCGTGCCGGTCAGGGTGAAACGGTGGTGTAAGAGACCACCAGCGCCCCGGGTGACCGGGGCGGCTAGGTAAACCCCACCCGGAGCAAGGTCGAGAAGCCGTCAACCTGCAAGGGATGACGGTGCGCAGGCGTTCGAGGGCGGCCCGCCCGAGCCTGCGGGTAGACCGCTAGAGCGTGCCGGCAACGGTCCGCCGAGATGGATGGTCGCCGAACGGGATCGCCGTAAGGCGCCCGGGAACAGGACCCGGCTTACAGGCCGGCTCATCCACCCATCACCCGATCCGATGATCTTGATCAGCCGGACCGGTCTCGCCGGGCGCGCGCACGCTGCGTAGCACACACTCAAGCAGAAAGTGATCAAACTTCAAGGAGGGCGCGGCCATGCTGGTGGTCACGACGAACGAGATTCCCGGTTGGCAGATCCAGCGGGTGTGTGGGGAGGTCTTCGGGCTGACCGTGCGGTCCCGCAACGCCTTTGCGCAGATGGGCGCGGGGTTCAAGTCGATGTTCGGCGGTGAACTGCAGGGGATGACCAAGCAGCTCACCGAGAGCCGGAACGAGGCGATGACCCGGCTGTTCGACTCGGCGAAGGCCAGGGGTGCCAACGCGATCATCTGCATGCGCTTCGACACCTCGGATATCGGCGACACCTGGACCGAGATCTGCGCCTACGGCACCGCCGTCATCGCCATTCCGATGGACGACGGCGCCCGGCAGACGGCGGCCGAATTGGGCTACGGGCCGCCGCCGAAATAGGCCAATCGATCCGTCAGGAGCGGCCCTTCGATCAGTGGGGGAAGGGCCGTTTCCGACGGATGGATCTCAGCGCGACTCGGCCGCGCGTATGGGCAGCCAGGTCAGGACCTCCTGGATCCTGGCATCCCAGTACGCCCAGTCGTGAATCCCTGGTCCGAAGTCGCTGACCAGCGGGAATCCCTTGCGTCGCAACGCTTCCACCAGACGCTGGTTGGAGTCGAGCAGCTCGTCCTCGGTACCGCAGGTGACGTGCAGCGCCGGCGAACGGTCCACCGGCAGTTGGTCGAGCAACCAGAACAGGTCGTTGACGGTGCCGGCGACGGGCTGCTTGCCGAAGACCTGATCCACCAGCTCCGGCCGCCAACCGGAGTCCGCCTGCATCTCGGCGACATCGGCCGGTGCCGACATGCTCGCGGCGGCCGCGAACCGGTCCGGTTCCCGCAGCGCCCACTTGAGTGCGCCGTAGCCACCCATGGACAACCCGGCAACGAACGTGTCCTCCCGGCGCCTGGACAACCGGAAGAAGTGCTGCACCAGGTCGGGCAGCTCCTGCGACAGGAACGTCCAGTAGCGGTTTCCATGTGCCTCGTCGGTGTAGAAACTGCGATGCACCTGCGGCATCACGACGGCCAACCCCAGCGGCGCCGCGTACCGCTCGATCGACGTCCGCCGCAGCCAGATGGTGTCGTCGTCGCTCAATCCGTGCAACAGATAGAGCACCGGCGTCTCGCCGGTCGATGCACTGCCGGTCATGCCGATCTGGGCCGATGTGGACTGCGGCAGGATCACCGTCATCGATGTACTCAAACCCAGGACATCGGAAAAGAAGTCACAACGAAGCAGTGCCACGGTCCACCTTCGATCGGGTTATTTCGGTCGCGCCGATAATCCCACGCGGCTGCGACGCCGACCCAACACTCTTAGCCTTGGTCAATGCCCGCTCGCATGATCGTCACGCCGCCCGCAGCGATCGACTTCGATGCCATCCGCGATGCACTCGGCATCCCGGCGAACTATCCGCCGGACGCCGTAGCCGAGGCCGATGAGGTCGCCGCCACCGCGTCGGCGGTGACGAAACGTGCCGAACCCGAGGCGATCCCGTTCGTCACACTCGATCCGGTCGGTTCGATGGACCTGGACCAGGCCGTGCACCTGGCCCGTGACGGCGATGGCTACCTGGTCAGGTACGCGATCGCCGACGTCGCCTCGTTCGTGACGCCCGGTGGCGGGTTGGCCGCCGAGACCTGGCGCCGCGGCGCCACCCTGTACAGCCCGGACACCAACACCCCGCTGCACCCGATCGAATTGTCGGAGGGCGCCGCCAGCCTGCTGCCCGGCGTGCGCCGCCCAGCGGTCCTCTGGACGATCCGCCTGGACGATCGGGGTGAACCGACCGAGGTCGACGTCCGACGCACGGTGGTCACTTCTGTGGCGCAACTGACCTACCCCGCCGCGCAGATCGACGCGGACGCCGGCACGCTGCATCCCTCGATCGAGTTGTTGCCGGAGATCGGCGCGTTACGGCAGCAGCGGTCCCGGGAGCGCAATGCGATCAGCCTGGACATCCCGGACTCGGAGATCGTCCGCCGACCGGACGGGCTGTGGACGCTGGAGTTGCGGGCGATCCTGCCCGTCGAGCAGTACAACGCCGAGATCAGCCTGCTCACCGGCATGTGTGCAGCGACCATCATGCTGAAGGGCGGAATCGGGCTGCTCCGCACGCTGCCGGCACCCACCCCCGAACAGGTCGACTGCGTTGCGCAAAACCACGGCGGTGCTCGGCATTCCGTGGCCAACGTCGATGTCCGCCGGAGAGGTGATCTCCGGCCTGAACGGGGCGGAGCCCAGGGACGCGGCGTTTCTGGAGGACGCGGTGCGGTTGCTCCGCGGCGCCGGCTACACGCCGTTCGACGGACAGGAGCCAAAGCGCCGTGAGCACGGCGGCGTCGGGGCGCCCTACGCGCACGTCACGGCCCCATTGCGCCGGTTGGCCGACCGCTACGCCACCGAAGTCTGCCTCGCCCTGCATGCCGGTGAACCGGTGCCGGCCTGGGCGCGGGACGCGCTTCCGGAGCTGCCGAAGACCATGGGCGCAGCCGACCGCAAGGCGTCCGAACTCGGCAAGGCCTGCGCGGGTGCGGTGTCGGTGTTCGTCCTGCACGGTCGGGAGGGTGAGGAGTTCGACGCCACCGTGTTGCAGATCGATCAGGTCCGCGAACGAGCCATCGTGATCCTGCACGAACCACCGGTGCGCGCGCACTGCGCTCCGGCGGGTCTGGTCGAGGGCTCGGTGATCAAGGTTCGGCTGCGGTCGGCCGACCCGGCCACCCACACCTTCGTGGTCGACGCCGGTGCTGCCGGCGCCGCGGTAGTCACCGGGTGGCTGGGGGCGCGGGTGTCGGCCCGGGATGGCACGCTGCACCCATGGGAGACGACATCGGCCAGAACACGGCCTTCTACTACAACATCACCACCGGGCAGGTCGAGCGGGAGGGCCAGAGCAAGGCCAAGGATCTGCTCGGCCCGTTCCCGACCGAGGCGGCGGCGGCCAACGCGCTGGAGACCATCCGCGAGCGGGAACAGCAGAAGGAGTCCGAGGACCGGGAATGGCGGGACGGCTGATCGCGCTGACGATCATGTGACGACCAGCAACCGGAAAACCCGTGACCTGACCTGGGTGGTCGCGTTGGCGGCCGCGCTCTGGGGCACCGACGCGCTGCTTCGGCTGCCGCTCGCCCGCGAGTTGGCTGCGCCGACGATCGTGTTCGCCGAGCACGTCGTGCTGGTGGTGGTGCTGCTGCCGTTCCTGCCGCGGGCATTTCGGGGTTTCGGTCGGCTGGATCCCGGCGGCAAGGTCGCGGTGGTGGCCATCGGGGCCGGCGCGTCCGCGGTGGCGACGACGCTGTTCACCCTGTCCTTCAAGTACGGCGATCCGGTGACGCCGGCGGTGATCCAGAAGTTCCAGCCGGTCATCGCGATCATCGGTGCTGCGGTGCTGCTGCACGAGCGGTTGCGACCGTCCTTCGCCTGGTTCGCGGTGCCCGCGCTGATCGGTGCCTGGTTGCTGGCGTTCCCCGATCCGCTCGACATCGGATTCAACCAGGTCGCTGTCGCGTTGCTGGCCTTCGGTGCAGCGGTGCTGTGGGCGGCCGGGACCGTCCTCGGGCGCCTCGTCGCAACCAGGCTGGAACCGGTGGAACTGACCACGCTGCGGTTCGCGTTCGGCCTGCCGGCCGCGCTCATCATCGTGCTCGCGACCGGTTCGCCGTTCTGGGTGCCCGACCTGCACGTCCACCGTGTCGGTGGTCGGCATCGCGCTGATTCCGGGCCTGCTCGCGATGTGGCTGTACTACGTCGGCCTGCGCCGCACGGCCGCGTCCCGGGCGACCCTGGCCGAACTTGCCTACCCGCTGACCGCGGCCGTCGTCGGCGTTGCATTCCTGGATGCGCAGCTGATCGCGAGCCAATGGATCGGCGCCGCGCTGGTTGTCGCCGCGGTGACCGCGCTGTCCTGGCACGAGTCCCGCGCCAAGGTGCCGTCGGTTCAGGTAGCGCCGGAAGAGATCTCGACCGACAGACGCTGAGCTTCCGGTGCGATCAGCCGAGAGCCGCGGCCCGGGCGAGCAGCAGCGCCCGCTCGCGCGCGATTCTTGGTCATGGCCGCAGCGCGCTCGAACTCCTGCCGGGCCTCCTGGTGCCGTCCGAGCTTGTCCAGCAGGTCGCCGCGCACGCTGGGCAACAGGTGGTAGCCGCGCAGCGCCGGCAGGTCGACGAGTTGGTCGGCGAGGGTGAGCCCGGCGGCCGGCCCGTAGGCCATGGACAGCGCGACGGCTCGGTTGAGTTCGACCACCGGTGATCCGGTGACGCCGGGCCAGTTGCTCGTACAGCACGGCGATCCGCACCCAGTCCGTCGCCTCGGGGGTTCGGGCCCGGGCATGGCAGGCGGCGATCGCGGCCTGCAGCGAGGTATGGCCCGGCGGGCGGACGCCCTTCGCTGTGCAGCCGCCAGGGTCTCCGCCCGCTCGCAGCGCGTCCAGGCCGCGGCGCAGATGCGTTGCATCCCAACGGGTTCGATCCTGGTCGAGCAGCAGCACCGGCTCGCCGTCCGGGCCGCTGCGGGCCCGCAGCCGGGACGACTGCAACTCCATCAACGACGAAAGCCCGTGCACCTCCGGATCATTCGGCACCAGCGACGCCGAGAATCCGGCCCAACCGCAGGGCCTCGTCGCACAACGCCGGCCGCATCCAGTCCTCGCCGGCGGTCGCCGAGTAGCCCTCGTTGAACAGCAGGTAGATGACGCCCAGCACGGCGACCAGCCGGCCGGCCCGCTCGGCGGCGTCGGGTTCCTCCAGCGCGGCGCCGGCGTCGGCGAGCGTCCGTTTGGCCCGGACGATGCGCTGCGCGACGGTCGCCTCCGACGTCAGGTACGACCGGGCGATCTCCCGGGTGGTCAGCCCGCCGACCAGTTTCAGGGTGAGCGTGGTCTGCGCCTCCGGCGTCAGCGACGGGTGGCAGCAGACGAACATCAGCCGGAGCACATCGTCCTGGACATGGTCGACGGCGGCGGCGAAATCGGGCGTGATCACGTCACCTGCCTCCTCCCGGGCGATGACTGCGTAGCCGCGGTCCCGGCGTTCGTTACTGCGGAACTGATCGATGGCCCGCCGTTTCGCCGTCGTCATCAGCCAGGCGCCCGGGTTGCGCGGGACGCCGGACTCCGGCCACTGGGCGAGGGCGGCCACCAGGGCGTCCTGAGCGAGGTCCTCCGCCAGGCCGACGTCGCGGACGATGCGGACGAGCGCGGCGATCAGTCGGGTCGACTCCAGCCGCCAGACCGCCTCGATGGCTGCGCCGGATTCTCCGCCGCGGATGCTCTGGTCGGTCACGAGACGCGATCAGAGCACCCGACGTCGGCGTCGAGACGATCAAGACCCGTCGTCGATCGGCGCCGCAGGTGGATCAGCCGCCGTCGGGCTGGAACAGCTGGCGGATCTCGCAGCTGCCCTCCCAGCCCGGCCAGTTGTCGAGGTGGATCTGCAGCAGCCGCCGGCCCAGCTCGATAGCCTCCTGCTTGGAACGAACCTCCGTGACGGCGTAGCCGCCGATCAGCTCCTTGGTCTCGGTGAACGGGCCGTCGAGCACGTTGATGGTGCCGTTGGCCAGGGTCACGATGGCGCCCTGGGCGCTCGAACCGAGCCCGCCCTGTTCGATCAAGGTGCCGTTGACGGCGCCTTCCTGGGCGAACGCACCCATCGCCTCGTACAGCGCGGGCGGTGCCGCGCCCCACGGCATGGCCTCGTCGGACTTGATCATCGTCATGAATCGCATGGTGTTCTCCTTCTTCGCTGTGGCGACCGCTGTTGGCCGGCCAACACCAGCACGTCGAACGGAACGCACCGTTCTCGACAACGACGGCCAAAGAAATTTCCGGCCTCTCTTGCCGACCGGTTCGACCGGTTCGACCGGGCCGCCGGTGTCGAGAACTCGGCCACCCGGTCGACGAGATCCCGACCGCATCATCACTGCACGGGAGGGCTCGCCATGACCATCTCCACCCGCATGTTGCTGTCGGCCGGAATCGTTTCTGGGCCGATCTTCGTCGTCACCGCCGGTCTGCAGGCCATCACGCGGGAGGGATTCACCCTCGCGCATCACCCGTTGAGCCTGCTGTCACTTGGTGATCTCGGCTGGATCCAGATCGTCAACTTCATCCTGGCCGGTCTGCTGAGCCTGGCGTTCGCGGTCGGTGCCGGCCGGGCGTTGCGAACCGGACCTGGGCATCGATGGGCGCCTCGGCTGCTCGGCCTGTTCGGCATCGGGCTGATCGTCGGCGGGGCTTTTGTTCCCGACCCGGCCTACGGCTACCCGGTGGGGACGCCGGATCGCATTCCGAGTTCGTTCAGCTTCCACGGCATCATGCACGGAATCGCCCCACCGCTGGCGTTCCTCTCGCTGGTTGCCGCGTGTTTTGTGCTGGCCAACCGGTTCCGCGCCGATGGCCATCGCCTGATGGCCATCGGCACCCGGATCCTCGCTGTTGCCTGTCTGCTGCTGGCGATCCCGGTCGGACCCGGGGCCAGTTGGCGACTATTCCTCAGTGTCTGTCTGGCTTTTGGCTGGATCGCCGCCCTCGCCGTCCACCTGATCGGCGCGCAATCGGAGTTGCAGGACGTTGCAGAAAGCCGCAACGAAAATGCAACGTCGACTTTCCTAGGTTTCCGTGACGCAAGGAAATAAGGTCTGAATTCCTGATCGCACCAAAGTCCGGCGCGTTCATAAATTGTCGGATGCATTTCCGCCGGATCCCGTCATCGATTCCTCACTCACCCACCCGTGGATATCCTGTTCGCGGGTTCGATTCTGCCCTGGAAAGGCCTGAGATGGATATTGACCCGTTCTGGTTGGTCGCCGCCGCCGCGGGAGGGTTTTTCGGTGCAGCGATCGGTGCTCTCCAGGCCTTTATCTTCTGCGGCCTGACGGTGCTGTTGGGGGTAGTCGGCATTTTCGGTAATGCCTCGGCGGTGTTCCTCAGCTACGTCCCGTTCGGCCCGGTGTTCGGGCCGCACATCGCGTTTGCCGGGGGAGTCGCCGCGGTCGCCTATGCCCGCAAGCGCGGGCTTGCCAACGGCAGGGACATCGTCACTCCGCTGATCACGCTCCGGCAGCCCACAGTCCTGCTGGTAGGAGCGATCTTCGGCATGCTGGGGTACGTCATTCATGCTGCCATGACGGCGATCCCGTGGTTCGGCGGGCATACCGACAGCGTCGCCCTCACCGTCGTCGTCTCGGCGATCATCGTGCGGTTGGCCTTCGGTTCGTCAGGGCTGGTGGCCGCGCTCACCCGCCGGAGCGCCCGATCCGGTCTGGTCGGCGCGCTCTCCGCGGGCGGCGAATCGGCCCATTCCGCGCCGGATCAGAAATTGCCGGAAGGCGAACCGTCCGAACCCGTCGGCTGGGCACGATTCGCGCCGACGGACGCGAACAATTGGGTCCGTTACCAGGAGGGGTTTTATCACAACTCGGTGCTGGGCCTGTTTGCCGGGGGAATGTCAGCAGGAATAGCCCTGATGATCGTGCAGAACATTCCCGCGGCGGCCGGAGTCGCGGCAATCGTCGGCTTTGGTCTGTCGGCCTTTTCGCTGCTGTTCCTGGTGCTCGGGCATGTCCGTTCCGGTCACCCATCACATTACTTTGATAGCCGGCGTGGCGGCCACGGCTTTTCTGCCGATCGTGGCAAATAACATGGTGGTTGCGTTGGTGATCGGAGCCGTCTTCGGCATGATCTCCGCGTGGTTCGCGGAGTTCTTCTCCCGGCTGTGGCACATCCACGGTGACACCCACATCGATCCGCCTGCCTCGGCGATCTGGCTCATGACGTTGTTCGTCCTGGGCCTCAGTGCGGCGTTCACATGACCACGGCGCACGATGGTGCAGTTGCAACTCCCTTGCAACTGTTGCTAAAGGACTATGCAACGACGACCGTCACCCAAGTAGGCCCAGAGACCCCGGCGTTGAGGTCAGGTGAGAGTTTTGCCAGAACTGGTTGATGTGGTCGCTCGTCGCCATCGACCCGCGGCTGACGCGGTGCCGGCCGATCGCTCCTTCGAGGCTGCGGTTCCGGCCGGTGAGGACCCGGCCCGTTACGCCTACCTGCTGCGGCAGATCCGGGATGCAGCCCTGTCCGGGTGACCGCGCCCCGGCGGCCCCGCGCGCCCTGATCGACGACTCCTGGCGGCGCACCATCGGCTTCGGCATGGACCCCGACCACGGCCGGGCCCTGCCCGCCACGCTCGGCCCGGACGAAGTGGAGTTCCGCCGGAACAACACCAAACTGGCCAGGGTGCTGCCGGTGCTCGGCGACGTCCTGCTACCCGCGGCCGAGGACGCCGGCCACGTCATGGTGGTCGTCGACTCCCAGGGCCTGGTGCTGTGGCGGGACGGGCCGAAGAAGATCCAGCAGCACGCGGAGCGGCTCGGCTTCCAGGTAGGCGCCAACTGGACGCGAACGCAGCGTCGGCACCAACGCCATCGGTACGGCGCTGGTGGTCTCCCGCCCCGTTCAGATCTACTCCGCCGAACATTTCGTCAAGACCCATCACGCCTGGACCTGCGCTGCCGCCCCGATTCTCGACCCGGTCAACGGCACGTTGCTGGGTGTCGTCGATGTCAGCGGAGCGGCCGCGACGGTGCATCCGGCGACCCTCGCGCTGGTGGACGCCGCGGCCCGGATGGCCGAGTCGTATCTCCGGGAGGAACACCACGCTGCCCTCGGGGCCTTGCGGGCGGTCGCCGCACCGCTGCTGGCCGGCAGTCGGCAGCCGATGATGGTCACCGACGCGGAGGGCTGGGTGGCGGCGGCAACCACGGCGACCATGGCCGCCGACCGGCGCATCGCGTTGCCTGATCACCGGGATTCGGATGTGATCTGGTTGCCGGCGCTTGGCTCCTGCCAGGCTCGAACCGTTGCCGGGCGGCTGGCTGGTCCGGATCCTGAACGACTCGCCGGACGACACACCGGCTACCGCCATCGAGGTCGACCTGCGTGACCCCGGCCAGGCCAAGTCTGAGCATGCAATCTCCGGCCGGGCAGTGGTCGCACCGGCTCAGTCCGCGGCATGCCGAACTGCTGTTCCTGTTGGCGGCCAACCCCAATGGGCTCAGCGCCGGCCAGCTGTCCGACGAGCTGTTCGGCTCGACCGAGCACGCGGTGGCGATCCGCGCCGAACTGTCCCGGCTCCGTCGTCATCTCGGCGGGGTGCTGTTGCAACGGCCCTACCGGTTCGCGGACTGGGCCGAGGTCCGCGTCACCCACCCTGACTCGCCGGCCGATCTGCTGCCGGCTTCCACTGCAGCAACTGTCCGCCGCGCGCGGACCGAACCGGGGCTGATCACCCCGGGCTGATATCGCCGTCCTGTCGGCGGTTGGCCCCACGTTCCACCGGCATTCCGGGCACCCCGGAATGACGCTCCCACACGCCCTCACCCAGCCCAGATCAAGGAGCACTGATGACTGCAACACTGCAAACCACGGCCCGGACGGTCGTCACCCGATGGCTGTCCGACTTCGAGAACGCACTGCTAGCAGGTGATGTCGACGCGGTGGTGGCGCTGTTCAACGACGACAGCTATTGGCGCGACCTGATCGCCTTCACCTGGAACATCACCACCGTCGAGGGACCCGCCGGGGTCCGGGACCTGCTCTCCAGCACCCTGGACCGGGTGCGGCCCAGCGGTTTCGCCGTGGCCGACGAGATGGGCGAGCCCACCCAGGACGGCGGGGTCGCGGAGAGCTGGATCGAGTTCGAGACCGCCATCGGTCGGGGCGTCGGCCAACTCCGGCTGAAGGATGGCAAGGCCTGGACCCTGCTCACCACCATGTTCGAACTCAAGGGGCACGAGGAGGCCAAGGGCGAGCGGCGGCCGAAGGGGGCCGAGCACGGCGCCAACCCCGACCGGCAGACCTGGCTGGAACGGCAGCAGCGAGAGGCCGAAGAACTCGGCCACACCGTCCAGCCCTACACGGTGATCATCGGCGGCGGTCAGGGCGGCATCGCGCTGGGCGCCCGGCTGCGGCAACTGGGCGTGCCGACCATCATCGTCGACCGCAACCCGCGGCCGGGCGACGCCTGGCGCAACCGGTACAAGTCCCTGTGCCTGCACGACCCGGTCTGGTACGACCACCTGCCGTACATCGATTTCCCGAAGAACTGGCCGGTTTTCGCGCCGAAGGACAAGATCGGCGACTGGCTGGAGATGTACGCCAAGGTGATGGAGCTGAACTACTGGGGCTCCACCGAATGCAAGAACGCGACCTACCACGAGGACACCGGTGAATGGACCGTCGTGGTGGAACGGGATGGGCAGGAGATCACGCTGCGCCCGAAGCAGCTGGTGCTGGCCACCGGCATGTCCGGCAAGGCCAATGTGCCGAACTTCGAAGGAATGGATGTCTTCCGGGGCGATCAGCATCACTCGTCCAAGCACCCGGGACCCGACGCCTACCGCGGCAAGAAGGCGGTCGTCATCGGCGCCAACAACTCTGCTCACGACATCTGCGCCGCGCTCTGGGAGGGCGGCGCCGACGTCACCATGGTGCAGCGCTCGTCCACGCACATCGTCAAATCCGATTCGTTGATGAAGATTGCCCTCGGTGGCCTGTATTCGGAGGAGGCGCTGGCCGCCGGTATGACGACCCAGAAGGCGGACCTGACGTTTGCCTCGTTGCCGTACCGGATCATGCACGAATTCCAGATTCCGGTGTACGACGAGATTCGCAAGAAGGACGCTGACTTCTACTCCCGGCTCGGCGCCGCCGGATTCATGCTCGATTACGGCGATGACGAATCCGGCCTCTTCATGAAGTACCTGCGGCGCGGCTCCGGCTATTACATCGACGTCGGTGCCTCCGAACTGGTCGCCAACGGCGACATCAAACTGGAGTCCGGGGTCGATGTGGTCCGGTTGACCGAGACCGGCGTTGTGCTGTCGAACGGCAAGGAACTGCCGGCCGACGTCGTCGTCTACGCCACCGGATACGGGTCGATGAACGGCTGGGCGGCGGACCTGATCTCCCAGGAGGTGGCCGACAAGGTCGGCAAGGTATGGGGTCTCGGCTCGGCGACCACCAAGGACCCGGGTCCCTGGGAGGGCGAGCAGCGCAACATGTGGAAGCCCACCCAGCAGGAGGCGCTGTGGTTCCACGGCGGCAACCTGCACCAGTCCCGGCACTATTCGCTGTACCTGGCGCTGCAACTGAAGGCGCGCATGGAGGGCATTCCGACCCCGGTCTACGGGTTGCAGGAGGTTCATCACCTGCGCTGAAACGCGATCGTGCGTCCGACAACTCACCATTGTGAACAAGAGGAGTGATTCATGAGCATTGAGGACAAGGTCGTCCTGATCACCGGCGCCGGTCAGGGCATCGGGCGCGGCATCGCGCTCCGACTGGCCGCCGACGGCGCGGATATCGCCATCGTCGATCTCAACGAGGCGAAAATGGAGGACGTCGCCGAACGAGGTCCGGGCAATCGGCAGGAAGGCGACCACCTTTGTTGCCGACGTCACCAGTCGGGACGAGGTCTACGCCGCCGTTGCCCACGCCGAATCCGCGCTCGGCGGGTTCGACGTCATGATCAACAACGCCGGCATCGCGCAGGTGAACCCCATTGCCGAGGTGACACCCGAAGAGGTGGCGAAGATCTGGGCGGTCAATGTCGACGGCGTGCTCTGGGGCATCCAGGCGGCGGCGGCCAAGTTTGTCGAGCTCGGACACGGCGGCAAGATCATCAATGCGTCGTCGATCGCCGGTCACGACGGGTTCGCCATGCTCGGCGTGTACTGCGCGACGAAATTCGCGGTACGGGCGCTCACCCAGTCGGCCGCCAAGGAGTACGCCAGCGCGGGGATCACCGTGAATGCGTACTGCCCCGGCGTGGTCGGCACGGACATGTGGGTGACGATCGACGAGCGGTTCGCCGAATTGACCGGTGCGCCGAAAGGCAAGACCTATCAACAGTTCGTGGACGGCATCGCCCTCGGTCGGGCCCAAACCCCAGCGGACGTCGCCGCTTTCGTCTCCTACCTGGCCGGACCGGATTCGGACTACATGACCGGGCAGGCCGGTCTGATCGACGGCGGCCTTGTCTACCGCTGATCCTCCCCATCACTTCAACAACTTTCGTCGTCCCACCGAGGAGAAATCAATGAAGGCAGCCCGTTACTACGACCGCGGTGACATTCGCGTGGAAGACATCGCAGAGCCGACGGTGGAGGCCGGTTCGGTCGGCATCGACGTCGCCTGGTGCGGCATCTGCGGTACCGACCTGCACGAATATCTGGAAGGGCCGATCTTCGTGCCGCCGGCCGGCCACCCGCACCCGACCTCCGGGGAAACGGCACCGCTCACACTGGGGCACGAAATGTCCGGCACCGTATACGCCGTCGGCGAGGACGTCACCGATCTCAAGGTAGGTGACAATGTCGTCGTCGAGCCCTACATCATCGATCCGAAGGAATCGACGGAACCGGGGTCGAATTACCACATCACCCCCGGGATGGGCTTCATCGGATTGTCCGGTCGAGGCGGCGGCCTCGGCGAGAAGATCTCGGTCGAGCGGCGCTGGGTGCACCCGATCGGGGACATCGCCCTCGATGAGGCTGCGTTGATCGAACCGCTGGCGGTGGGCTATCACGCATTTGTCCGCAGCGGCGCGAAATCCGGCGACATCGCCTTGATCGGCGGCGCCGGCCCCATCGGTCTGCTGACCGCGGCCGTTCTCCGGGCCAACGGGCTCACCGTCATCATCAGTGAGCCCAGCGAGATCCGCCGGCAGAAGGCCCTGGACACGGGGGTCGCCGATCACGCCCTCAATCCGGCCGAGGTGGATGTCGTCGAAGAGGTCAAGCGACTCAGCGGTGGATCCGGCGCCGATGTCGCCTTCGAATGCAGTTCGGTGCAGGTCGTACTGGACACCCTGTTCGACGCCATCCGGCCCGGTGGCGTGATCGTCGTGGTGGCGATCTGGGGTCACCCCGCCCAGCTCGAACTGCAGAAACTGGTGCTCAAGGAGGTCGATCTGCGCGGGACGATCGCCTACATGGGCAACCACCCGGCGGTGATCAAGCTGGTGCAGGACGGGCAAGGTGGACCTGAAGCCGTTCATCACCGGCAAGATTGCCCTGGACGAATTGGTGGACAAGGGATTTGACACCCTGATCCACCGCAACGACACAGCAGTGAAGATCCTGGTTTCCCCGTCGGGGCGGGGTTTGTAGGCGCTGCGCACGTCCGCTGGCCGGCCATCATCCGGTGGCCGGCCGGCGGTCTCCGGTGCCGGCGGCCGTGGGGTCAGCCCGCACCGGGCTGTCGGCGGCCGATGGCATGATCGAGCGGTGCCCCAGCCTCGCGTCCGCGCCGTCCGTCGCCGTTCTTTCGGATACCTGACGGCGCTCTCGCTCGCGTTCGTCCTGGCCGCCTGCTCCAGCACATTGCCCGGCGCCGCCGTCGTCGCCAGTGGTCAGTTACCGTCCGACGGCGCAGCGGCAGCTTCTCCCGGCGTCACCTCGCCGTCCACCTCTTCGCGCGCGACGCCGCGGTCCTCGGCTGCGCCGGCCAGTCCGGCAGCGGTGCCGGCCGGGCTGGAGCAGTACTACTCGCAGCAACTGGACTGGGGGCCGTGCGCCGACTACGCGCGGACGGCCGACCAGAAGGAGGTCTACTCGTCGCAGGCGCTCGAGTGCGCCCGAATGGACGTCCCCTTGGCCTACCCGGAGAACGGCGCCGCAGTCGCCGCAGGGCCACCGGTGCAGATCGGCGTGCTCCGCAAGGTGGCGACCGACCAGGACGCCCGGATCGGCTCGGTAGTCTTCGACCCGGGTGGGCCGGGCGGTTCCGGCATGGACAACGTGGCCTACGCGGTCGCCCCGCCGGCTCCGCCGGCCGACGGCCAGCAGCCCGATCCGACGGCGATCGAAACCCAGAAATACGTCGATGAGTTGAACAGCTCCTTCGATCTCGTGGGTTTCGACCCCCGCGGCGTCGGAGCGTCGCTGCCAACAGTGCAGTGCCAGACCAACGCCGAGCGGGACGCCAGTCGCGCGAAGTCGGTGCGCACGCGAAACCAGGCCGACGTCGACGCTGCCAACGCGGCGCAACAGAAGATTGCCGAACTGTGCGTTCAGCGGACCGGGGTCGACCAGGGAATCGATGGCAAGGAGTTTCTGGCCAACATCGGAACGCGTGATGTGGCAAAGGATTTGGACGTTCTACGGGCAGTGCTGGGGGACGAGCAGCTGACCTATGTCGGATATTCCTACGGCACCAGCATCGGCACCGTTTACGCCGAGCAGTTCCCGGAGAATGTTCGAGCGCTCATCCTGGACGGTGCGATCGACCCCACCGAGGATCCGGCCGCCTCGGACCTCAAGCAGGCCGCCGCGTTCCAGAGTGCCTTCGAGGACTATGCGGCCTGGTGCGCCAAACAGACGGTGTGCGTGTTGGGGAGAGACCCGGCCAAGGCCACGGCGGTCTACCAGTCGTTGGTGCGGCCCCTGCTGGACAAGCCGCTGCCGTTGAAGGACGGCCGGGTGCTGTCCTTCGACGATGCGAACACCGGTACCTCGCAAGCGCTCTATGTCGATTCGCTCTGGCCCGCGCTGTCGACCGGATTGCTGAACCTGAGTAAGGGTGACGGCGAAATCATGATGGCGCTGGCTGACTTCTACAGCGAGCGGGACGACACCGGCAGCTACGGACGTCTCCTCGAGGTGTTCAATGCGGTTCGTTGCGTCGACGGACCCGCGCTCACCGACCCGGCCGCGGTGACGAAATTCAACGCCGATTTCGCAGCGGCGGCGCCCTATTTGGACAGTGGTGATCCGGCCGGTGCCAAGCAGGGTATTTGCGCCTTCTGGCCCGTGCCGCCGACCATGCAACCGCACCGGCCGGACGTCACGGGGTTGCCACAGGTGCTGGTCATCTCCACCACCGGCGACCCCGCAACGCCGTACCAGTCGGGCGTCGACCTGGCCAAGGACCTCGGCGCCGTCCTGCTCACCGTCGACGGAACGCGGCACACCGCCTATCTGAATGCGGGAATCAGTTGCGTCGACAGCATCGGCAACGATTACCTGATCAACCTGAACCTGCCGCCGGAGGGCACCACCTGCCCCTGACGTCCTGGTGGTTCAGCTCTGGTCGGCGACCCACAGCCCGATCAGCCCGCGAAAGTGCGCCAGGAATTTTTCCTGCTCGTGCGACGGGTAGGTCGCTCGCACGGTGTCGACCAGCAGAGCATCGAAATCCGCCGAGGTGATCCACTCGTAAACGATCTCGGGTAGTGAGGCGAGCGCGGTTGAACAGAATTCGCGGTAGGTGTCGGCCTCGAAGTACTGGTCCGCCATCAATGCGTAACGCCCGAGTTTGTCCGACCAGTTGAGTTCCGGGTCGTCGGCCACGTCGAACCAGGCCCGGGTGTTCGTGTCCACCCGGGGCTTTCGGCCGGTGACCGCGCAGAACACCGACCATGAAACGAGTTGGGTGATCGCCCACGGGAAGTAGTAGTGCAGTGACGTGATGGCGATGTCGGGGCAGGCGTTGGCGTAGTCGATGGGTTTGACACTGGTTCCGGTGACCAGCGATTCACAGGAATTGAATTCCCAGCGGAAGAACGCGTTGATCGTCCGGGACAGCGTGAGGATCTCCATACCGGCCTCGGGGGGCAGGAAATTGTGCGAGACCTCGTAACGGTCGTGCATCGGCAGTTCGGGGCGAAATCTCATGATCTTTGTTTCCGGTCCGATGGTCAGGGACCGGGCGAAGGAGTCGTAGTCGGCGGCGGCCTGCAGATGCATCAGCATCTGCCCGGATTCGTCGTAGGCCTTGTGCAGCGCGGCCTCGTCGTCGACCCGGGACACACCGCGCCACGCCCCGCCGTCGAATGGCTTCATGAACATCGGATACCCGACCCTGGACGCGACCTCGTCGAGATCGAAAGCCAGGTTGTAGGTCTCGGCGGTGTAAGCCCACTTCTCGTGATCGACCGGGTTCTTGTACGGCACCAGCACGGTGTCCGGGATGTCGAAACCGAGCCGGATCATCGCGCAGTATGCGGAGTGCTTCTCCATCGCCTGGAAGGTGAACGGGTTGTTGATCAAGTAGGTGTCGTTGACCAGTGCCGCCTTCTTCAGCCATTCCCGCGGGTGGTAGTACCACCACGCCAACCGGTCGATAACGACGTCGTGACGAACCGGCGCCCGCAGATCGAACGGTTCGATCGTCATCCGCTCGGTGTCCACATGGTGTGGGACACCGCGGTAGCTGATCGGGTCCAACCGACGGGTCAGAGTCTCGAAGGCGGTCGGCCAGTCCTTCTCGGTGCCGAGCAGCAGGCCGATCAAATGGGTCGCGGAATCACGTCGTGGTGCGGTCATTCCAGTGATCTTTGTCGGGCTTGGCGAGTGCGGCAACGGCGGGGTCGGCGCCATGACTGTTCCCCTGTCGGACGGGTCGCCATTCTTTCGGGTGATGCCAGATTTGTACTTTTTGCGACGAACCTGCCAAACCGCACACACCTGACGTTGCGCAACCATGCGACGATCGCCGCGTCGCGGTCAGTTTGGCTGCGCTCGGTCACATCGATTCCGATCGTCAGAACGGTGGTGGGTCGTCGTCGGCGAGGGTGGTGGTGAATCCGCTGCGGGCGCGGAGTTCGGCGACGGTGGTGGGGATGTTGGTGAGGGTCCAGGCGGGGTGCTCTTTGGCGTGCTGTAGGTCCGCACGTTGGTCGGCCGCGTGTTGGTCGGCCGCGTGTTGGTCGGCGGAGCTGGCCGGGGTGCCGGGGCGCTGGTCGTTGGAGTCCGGGCTGGCGGGCGAGGTCGTCGTGGCGGTGCCCGAGGTGTTGCGCCCGGGGTTGGCGGGCGAGGTCGTCGTGGCGGTGCCCGAGGTGTTGCGCCCGGTGCTGGTGGCATTGTCGTCGGCGGTGTTTTGTAGGCGTCGGAGGTTGGCCAGTCGGTGCAGGACTTTTTGGCGGGTGTCTTCGCGGTCGGCCAGTCGGATGGTGTAGCTGCGGGACCGGGTGTCTTGTTCTGCTTGTTCGGCGACTTTGTCGTCGGGTGGTTCCAGGTGTGTTGTGGTGCATCGGTTTCGGTGTTCGGTGTCGGCCAGGCCGATGGTGGTTCGTGGTGTTGGGGTGGGGGTGAGGAGTTCACCGGGGAGGGTGATCTCGCGGGGTGGATCGGTGTAGGTGTGGCCGGTGGGGCTGCGCCAGGTCATCGTGCCGTCGGGTTGTCGTTGTTGGGTCCAGGTGCTGTGGTGCTTCATCAGGTGGTGCCGCCGGCAGAGCGGGTCCAGGTTGCAGGGGTCGGTTGGTCCGCCGTTGTCGGGGTGCTGGTGGTCGAAGGGGGTGCGGTGGTCGAGGTCGCATTTCCAGGTGGGTTGCCGGCAGGACGGGAATCGGCAGGTTTCGGTGATGGTGCCGACGATGTCGCGGTGGTGTTGGCGTGGCCGGTAGTACTGGTGGCTGCTGGCGTGCAGGGGGTGTCCGGTGCTGGGGTCGATGATGGCGAGGTTGAGGCTGGCGGCGCAGTTCATGATCGCTTCGGCGAGTTCTGCGGTGATGGCGCCGTAGCCGTCGAGGTGGCCGGGGAGGCGGTCCAGGGCCATCAGGGTGGACATCGACATGGTCAGGGTGAGGTGGGGTCGGCGGCCCTGCCGGCGGAGTAGTCGCCGGGAATCTGCCGGGGGCGGTTGCGGGGGTTCGGCAGGTGCAGGCGGTGCAGCGGGTGCCGGCGGTGTCGGTGCTGGATTCGCTGCCGAGGTCGGGGGCGTTGCTGGGGGTTCGGCGGGACTGCTTGCCGGTGTGGCGGTGTCCGGCTCGGCCGGGTTGTTCGCGGCCGGGTGTCCGGGTGTGCTGGACACGGTTTCAACGCCGGTGTCACCGTCACCATCGGCGCCGGCGGCAGGGCAACCAGCGTGGCCATTGGCGACACCGGTGTCCGTGCCAGTGCCAGTGCCAGTGCCGGTGTCGGTTCCAGCGCTAGCGCCAGCATCGGCGTCGTCACCAGCGTCGGGTCCGGTGCTTGCGGTGTCGGCGGCTGTATCGGAGTGGTTGTCTGTGCTGCGGCCGGTCGTGGTGTCCAGGTTGTCGTCGGGCCAGTCGCAGTTGCTGGTGACGGGGCCGTTGCGGTTGCTGGTGGTGGGGTCCGGTTGGTCGTCGTCGGAGGAGTCCTCATCGTCGATGCCGTCGATGCGTCGATGCTGTCGATGTCGTCGATGTCGGTCGATGTGTCGTTGGTGTCGGTTGGTTCGAGCAGGCCGCGGAGGTCGATGTGGCCGTGGGTGAGGAGTTGGTGGAAGACGTCGGAGAGGGCGTCGGCGCGGCGTTCGCCGATGACCCGGTCGTCGCCTTTGGTTTTCTTCCCGGCGAGCAGGTCGATCAGGGTGAACACGGTGACGGCGCAGTCGGCCGGTAGGAGCGCTTTGATCAGGGAGACATCCCATGCCGATTGATGTCAAGCAGCGGCGGTCGTGTGGTGCTGCCAGGCGGTGTTTTCGTCGTACTTGGTGCCGGTCTTGAGGCAGCCGTGCAGGATGCCGACGAGGCGGTTCGCGAGCTGGCGCAGGGCCGCGTGGTGACCGATCTTCCGGGCCCGGAGCGCGTCGTAGTAGGCCCGCGCACCGGGTGATGCGCTGAGCGCGGAGAACGCCTGCTGGTGCAGTGCGTCGCCGAGGCGACGGTTGGTGGCATACCGGGCCAGGACGATCGGTCTTCTTGCCCGAGGCCCGGGTGATCGGGCTCTGCCCGGAGTAGTTCTTCCGCGCCCGGGCGTCGCTGAACCGTTTCTTGTCGTCGCCGAACTCCCCGAGGGCGCGGGCCGCGAGGACCACCCCGAGACCCGGCTGGCTGAGATAGATGTCAGCGGCCGGGTGCCGACCAAAATGCTCGGCCACCACCTCCTGCAACTGCGCGATCTGCTCGTTCAGCGCGGTGATGATGCCGACCTGCCCGACGACGACGGCCGCGTAGGCGGCCTCGGTGGTCGCCGGTTGCCGCAGCCCGGGTGCCCGCAGCACCGCCAGCAGCGCATCGGCCTTGGCCTCGACGTGATGCCGGCGCGCGGCCCGCAACGCGGACACCACCTGGCTGCGGGTCAGCTTCGCGGCCCGCGCCGGTGACGGCGCCCGGCCCAACAGCAGCAGCGAGTCCTTCGCCGACAAGTCCTCGAACGCCTCCACCGCGGCCGGAAAGTACTCCAGCAGCGTGGATCTCAGCCGCAGCACCTGGCGGGTCCGTTCCCAGATCGCGGTCTGATGCGCCCGGGCCACCAGCTTCACCGCATCCACCAGGTCGGTGTCCCCGGCGATCTGCCGGTGATGATCACGATCCAGCCGGACGATCTCGGCCAGGACGTGAGCATCACCGGCGTCGGACTTCGCGCCCGAGGTGGAGTGCCGCTCCCGGTACCGCGCCGAGGACAACGGGTTGATCGCGAACACCTGATAACCGGCCGCCCGCAGCGCCGTCACCCACGGGCCGCGGTCGGTCTCGATCCCGACGACCACCCGGCCGGCGACCTCCTCCGACGGCAGCTCCGCCCAGTCCGCCGGGGCGTGCTGGGCGACCAGCGCATGCAGCCGGGTGATGCCCTCCAAACCCTCCGGCAACCGGGCCTTCGCCAGTCGCCGACCGGTCTCGTCCTCAATCTCGACGTCGTGGTGATCCTCGGCCCAGTCGTCCCCGATGAACAGCAACACCGCAGCAACTCCTTCAATGCTTCGCCGGACACACGGACACAGCACCCGGCGACACCTGCAACCTAATGATCAAGTGCTCACGCCGAAGCGGGCACGACATCCCATCAGCAGTCCAGTCACCGGCGAACCGGCGGGCGCACGATCTCCCTGAGGTCTCACGAGAGGACCAGGTTGCTGAGTGCTGACCCGCCGGCCGCTGCTGGCCAGCCTCCCGAGAAGGCCCCGGCTGGTCTCATTGAGTTGGTCTTTGAGTGGGCGGTGGGTGACTTCCCGGGTTCTGCGGGCTTTCTTGACGCGCCGGTCGGCGGCGGTGGGGTCGGCGGTGATCACGGCGCGTTCGATGAGTGGGCGGAGCCGGCCGGCGGTCCGGATTTGGGCTAGTGGGAGCACGATGTTCTCGACCTGGGTGCGGGTGTCGGGGTCCAGGATGTCGGTCTGTTCGGCGATGACGGCGGCGCGGCCGCGGTCGATGAGCCCGGTGGTGAGGGCTTGGTGGGTGGCGGGGAGGCCGTCGTGCAGGTCGATGGCCTTTTCGACCCGGCCGCGGGCGGTGATGGGGGAGATGTGCAGGGCGGCGGCGATCTCGGCGGCGGCCATGCCGTGGGCGTGGTCGGTGACCAGGATGTGCAGTAGGTCGGGGTCCAGGGTGCCGTCGGTGGTGTGGGCGGCGCTGCCGTGTTCGGTGAGGGTGTCGACGATGCCGGTGATGTCACCGGCTCGTCCTGGTCGGGCGAATTCGGTGAGCAGGGTGGTTTGCCGGCCGGCGAGGTGGGACAGCAGTCGTTCGGTGCAGGTGATGGCGTCCAGCAGGTGCGCGGGGGTGAGCGTGGTGATGTCGGTGTCGGTCAGTGCGGTCAACGTTCCCGGGCCCGGGGGTGCGGTGGCCAGCGCGGCCCAGTCGATGGGTGTGTTGGTCGCTGCCGGCGTCGGCATCCTGAAACCTCCCTCGACCATCTCGTCCGAACGTATGTTCGAATACTATCGAACAGTCAGGTGATGGTCAATAGATTGGTGTGCATCAGTTTGATATGCCTCCCGCATCGGCGCCGCACGCTGTGACAAGGAATGGCCTCGTTGCTGAGGTTGTCGAACGTCAACGCGGAGACCATGTCGTACCGAGGGATGGGGCAGTCCGCTGGCGGTGGGGCTGGGGAACGCTCGCTTTGGCGCTGGCGGCGTGGCTGGGGAACGCTCGCTTCTGCGCTGGCGGCGTGGTCTGAACGACCCGCTATGGGCAGCCGGCTTCCTGAGAAACCGCCATGCTCCGGGCGCCCTGGGTGGAGCTGGGCCGCGCGTCAGCCCAGGGCGGGCAGGTAAATCGCCGCCTGGGCTCGCCAACTCGGCCAGTCGTGCGGCCACTCATGGCCCCAGATGAACAACTCGTGCGGGATCTGCTTCTCCGCCAACACCCCGGCGAGCGCCCTGGTGGAGGCGTTCGCACCGGTGGTGTCCTCCCACATGCCGCTGCCGACCACCAGGGTGATCGCCAGCCTGGAGCGCAGGTAGTCCAGATGCCCGCCGTGCGTACCGGGCAGGAACTGCATCGGATTGGAGTAGTACGTCTCGTCATCCGCTGGACCCCAGGCTCGCCAGGTCCACGGGTCATAGCTCCCGGACAAGCCGATCGCCCTGGCGAACACATGCGGATGCCGCAGTGCGAACAACACAGCATGAAAGGCGCCCATCGACGGGCCCGCGGTGGCGATATCGTCACGCCCACCGCACTTGTCGCGAATGAACGGGACGGCCTGCCAGATGATCCAGTCCTCGTACCGGCGGTGATTGCGGGCCCGATCGGTCAGCGGCATCCAGGACGCCGACCATGAATCCGCGTCGAAGGATGGCACGCAAAAGACGGTGATCCGGCCGTCATCGATGGCCGGCCGCACGGCGTCGAGCATCCCGTTGGCCTCGAAGTCCCACGGTGCCCCACCCTCGGACGGGAACCAGATGACCGGGCGTCCCCAATGGCCGTGCACGGCGATCTCTGCGGAACCGCCGAGTGACGGGGCGTCGATCCGGTGGTACTCGGTGCGCGTCATATCCGGCTCCTCATGTCGCAGGGTCGGCCGGCGCGGATGAACTCGTTGACACCCGTCACACACGTCCCGAAAGCTGCGACTTCATCCGCGCAAAGCTAGTTGATCCGCGCGGGTCCCGGGAGTCTGGGGTGGCGGCCTGCCGAGGTCAGCGCAGTGGGCGAATCAGCGAATCCAGGGCCGGGAACCAGGCGTCCCGCCAGCCGATCATGGTGTGCGCGTCGGGCACCAGCCGAACGGTGACCGGGTGGTGCTGGCGACGCAGAGCTGCGGCCATTGCCTCGTTGTTGAACCGGTTTTCCTCGATCGTCCCGCAAGTGATCAGCACCGGGACGGGCCGCGGCGCCGTGTCGGTGGACATGTCCGGGCCGGCCGAAATGCGCCGGACAGCGGCGCAGATATGGTCGAACTGCGAGTAGTGGCTCTCCTGCCCGTCGAGTTCCCTGGTGAAGAACGATCCCGACTGCAGGGCAAGGGCCGAGATCGATCCGGGGTGCCGCCGTTGCAGGGCGACCATGCCAAGAGCGCCGAGGCTGGCCCCGAGCCCGATCACCGGTCCGGTCAGCACCCTGGAGGTCAGTGCGGGGAGCACGATCTCGGCCAGATGATCGGAGTATTCGTCGTCCGCGGCGTACCACTGATCGCGGAGCCCACTCGGGGGGTCAAGCAGCGCCACCCGGATCGGCAGGTCACGGGAGATCGAGGTCGCCCAGGACAGTAGGGACCCGCGACCGGCCATGTCGGAGCCGTCATGGACCAGTAGCAGAGGAGCGGCGGTGTCGGCCGATAGTCCGGGCGGCGACCACAGCTGCACCGGCACCGATCTCGTCAGCCGCCCGGCTGGCGTGTCCACCCAGCGCAACGGACCGGTCGGTTCAGTCAGCAGCCAGTTCGGCTCCCGGTAGTCAGGAAAGCGGATCTCGGACTTGTCACCGAACGGGTTGCCGACCAGCCGCGGATTGCCCGGGTCGGTGGTCCATTGGAAGTGATCCCCCCGCCGCAGGGTCAACTGGTACTCCAGCCGCCACGCATCCGGCCGGGGGATCCGCAGCAACCATTCACCGTCGGCCCAGGTGAACTCCGGGTCGATATCGCCGAGGATCCAGTCAACCTCCAGGCGCACGCCGTCCAGTTCGTGGTCGGCGTCCGGAAACCGGAATACCACCGCGTCGTCGGTGACGACCGGGCCGGCACCCCCCGAGCCGTCCGCCACACCGAGCGCTGCAGGTTGGCTGACCGCGGGATCATCCGCTGTCTCGATCGCGGCGTGTCTGCCGGTACTCGTGGCAGCCGTGACAGCCTCGGGTATCGGCATTCGGTTACCGTACGTCATCGTCGGACGGAGCATCCCAGCTCAAAGCCGCAAGAGTCCGCTCGGCCGGATCGCACAGCTGTCGGCCGAGCGTGTGCAGGGTGGGCAACGCCCGCGAAACAGGACCTACATAAGGTGTGTTCATGGATCGTCAGCAGCAGTTTGTCCTCCGCACTCTCGAGGAACGGGATATCCGCTTCGTCCGGCTGTGGTTCACCGACGTTTTGGGTTTTCTGAAGTCCGTTGCAGTGGCGCCGGCGGAGCTCGAGGGCGCATTCAGCGAGGGCATCGGATTCGACGGTTCGGCGATCGAGGGCTTCGCCCGGGTGTTCGAGTCGGACATGGTCGCGCGGCCGGATCCGTCGACGTTCCAGGTGCTGCCCTGGGAGGCCGACGGCGGCCGGGTTTATTCAGCGCGGATGTTCTGCGACATCACCATGCCCGACGGTTCGCCGTCCTGGGCGGACCCGCGGCACGTGCTGCGCAGGGCGATGGGTGACGCGGCGTCGATGGGCTTCACCTGCTACGTCCATCCCGAGATCGAGTTCTTCCTGCTCAAGGACCTGCCCGACGACGGCACCGTGCCCGAACCGGCTGATCAGGGCGGGTTCTTCGACCAGGCATCGCACGACGCCGCGCCGCACTTCCGGCGCCGCGCGATCGAGACACTGGAAGCGATGGGCATCTCCGTCGAGTTCTCCCACCACGAAGGTGCGCCGGGGCAACAGGAAATCGACCTGCGGTACGCGGACGCGTTGACCATGGCGGACAACATCATGTCGTTCCGCTACGTGGTCAAGGAGGTCGCTCTCACCCAGGGTGTTCGTGCGTCGTTCATGCCAAAGCCGTTTGTCGATCAACCGGGATCGGCGATGCACACGCACTTCTCGCTCTTCGACGGCGAGACCAACGCGTTCCACAACCCGGAAGACGAGTACCAGCTGTCCGCCACCGGTAAGCACTTCCTGGCGGGTGTCATCAAGCACGCGGCGGAGATCACCGCGGTGTCCTGTCAGTGGGTGAACTCCTACAAGCGACTGGTGGTCGGTGACGAGGCCCCGACAACGGCGTCCTGGGGGACCGCGAACCGGTCCGCGATGATCCGGGTCCCCAACTACTCGCCGGGCAAGTCCTCCAGCCAGCGCCTGGAATTCCGGCTGCCGGACTCAGCGTGCAACCCGTACCTGATGTACACGGTGGTCATCGCCGCCGGGCTCAAGGGCATCCGCGAGGAATACGAGCTGCCGGCACCCGCCGAGGACAACGTGTGGTCGCTGTCCGAGGTCGAGCGACGGGCGATGGGCTACCAGAAGCTGCCGACCTCCCTGGAGTCGGCGCTGGCCGTCATGGAGGGCTCGGAGCTGGTCGCGGAGGCGCTCGGCGAGCACGTCTTCGACTTCTTCCTGCGGAACAAGCGCAGCGAGTGGGAGGACTACCGCCGGCAGGTCACGCCGCAGGAGCTGAAGCGGTACCTGTCGCTGTAGCAGACGAACCGGGAAGTGCCGGTGGTTCTTGGTCGCAGGTCTGGGAATGCGGTAAATCGCCGGTCTGGGAATGCGGCAAATCGGATGCGCCGCCGGGTGCTCGCTCCTATCGTCGGTTGATGCTGGACACAGAGTTCTTCGCCGACGCCGCGACGTTTCGCCGATGTGGTGCGAGCCACTGACGCTGGCAGGACCCGGTCGGGCGCGACGATTTTCTCCAGCGTGCTGGCGGGGCAGATCGCGACGCCATTCCCCGGTGAGCCGCCGGTGCTGGTCAACGTGACCGATGACGACCGGGTGCTCGCTGCCGCGCTGCGCATCCCGCGGTATCCCGATGACGGTCGTCGTCGATCCCGACATCGTCGATCCCGCAGGCGTTCTCGACGAGCTGGCGGCCGCGGTGATCGCCCGCGGCGAACCGATCGCGCGGTCTGCGGTGGGCGGCGTCGGACTGTCGAACTGCTGGCCGCGGGGTGGGCCGCCCGCACCGGAATCCTGCCGACGCTCCGGATGCCGTTGCTGTTCCACCGGCTCGGCACCCTGACACGCGCCGAACGGCGTTCCCGGCGCACCACGAACGGCATCGCATGCTCGAACACAGCCGATGTCGACATGCTGGCCAGGTGGTGGTTCGAGTTCGAACGCGAGACAGGGCCAATGCGCATGCGGCATCGTCCGCGCCGGACCCGGAGGTGGTGCTGCGCGGGGCCGCGCGCGGCCAGGTGATCACCATCTGGTCCGACCGGGGACGGGCCGGTCGCGGCGGCCGGGCACACGGCCGTGCGACGACGGGACGGCCAGGATCGCGCCCGTTTACACCCCACCGGAATTTCGCCGGCGCGGTTACGGGGCCGCTGTTACCACGGCAGCCGTGCGGTCGGCGCGGGCACTCGGTGCCAGCGAGATCTCGCTGTTCACCGACGCCGGCTACCTGCCGGCGAACGCGGTCTACCGGGGGCTGGGCTTCGAGGTGGTCGCCGAGTTCGCCGAGTTCGAGATCCCCGTCGGTGCGGACGGCTCGTGATTCATAGCGGCAACGGCACCGGCACCTGCACCTGCACCGGCGACGGCAACGTCATCAGGCGTCGGTCTGTTGCCGATCGATCTGCATCGCGGACACGGCGAGCTGGGCGAGCTGCAGGGCCAACTCCCGGTCGGCCAGTGGCGACTCGAACGTGCCGACCGCGTTGAGCATCCCGAACGCGCCGTGCACGGCGGTCCTGACCCGTTCGCCGTCCCACTCCGGATGTGCCTGCGCCAGCAGGATTCGCCAGCGCCTGATCAGCGCCCGTTGCCGTTCGTCGAGCAGGTCGCGGTCCTCCGTCGGCAGGTGGTGTACCTCGCGGATGAACACGGCCATCAGCCGTCGGCGCCCGGACACCGCCGCCGCATACGTCGCCACCAGGTGCCGAAGTGCGGCGGCCGGGTCCTCCTCCGACTCGCCTGGCAGCTCGCCTAGCACATCGGGATCGTTGGTGACGGCATCGATCACCCGGTCGAAGACCGCGGTCAACACGGAGGCCTTTGCGCCGAAGTGACGGTAGATCGCCGGGCCGGTCACGCCGGCCGCTGCGCCGATGTCGTCCATTCCGACCGCCGCGTAACCGCGATCGGCGAACAGTTGCGCGGCAGCCGACAGGATCGCCTCGCGGCGCGCGGCGCCCCGCGCGGACGTCGATGCCCCCGTGCGGGCCGCAGTCTCCGGGCGGGGTTGCTTCGGCGTTGCCGTCACGGGGCGACGAGCTGACCGGCACCGTGCCGCCGCTGCGCCAGTACTCGCCGTTCGCCCGATCCATCAGGCCGTAGTCGATCAACCCGCGGCGCAGCGTCACGTAGTCGTCGTACACGGCCATCAGCTCGCGGTTGACCTCGAGCTCGGTGTACCGGACTCCCGGGACGAACCGCTGGACGATCAGGTCGTACACGGCCAATTGGCGAGATTGCTTGGCGGGCAATGTCTTCAGTCGGCCCTCTGGATCGAAGAACCGACGCAGAACGTCGTCCGCGTGCGTCGCGGCAGCGCGCTGGAAATCGTCATTCACCTCGGCCTGCCCGGGGTCAATCGATCTTTGCGCCCGCGTCGACCCGGGGCCTCGGGACGCGCCACTTGCGGATCAGGCAGGCCCGGTTGAAGGCGTAGAAGCCGAGCGCGGAGCCCTTGGTCGACTGCCCGGAGTTGTCGCCGTTCGGGAACTTGGCCTTGACCTTCTTGGACAATTGACGGCCGAAGATGATCGAGTCGATGACGGCGGCGACGATGCCGACCAACAGGACCAGCGGCCCGTAGGCCTGGATGACGGGGACCGGGATCAGCAGCACGACGAACGAGGCGAGCGCCAGCGGCAGCAGGATGCCGGCGATGTTGCGGCGGGTGTCCACCAGGTCGCGGACGTAGGCCCGGCCTTGCCGCGGTCACGCGGCATCAGGTGCTTCTCGTCACCGGCCATCATCTTTTCCCGGTTGATCCGGGCCTGCGTTGCGCCGCTCGTCCTTGGTCATCGAGTTGCCGGCGACCTTCGAGCGCTTGATGGCCTCCCGCTGCGTCTTCGGTGGCGGCGCGACGGGTCCGCGCTTGCCCTCCGCCTCGCGCCGCTTGGGCGTCGGGCGACCCTTGCCGACGGTGGGCGTCCCGTCCTCGGCTGGAACGTCCGACGAAAGGGTGCCCGAACCGGCCTTGTCGGTGCCGTCGGTGGGTTTACGGCGCAGGAAACTCACACTCGGCAGCCTAGAGGACTACGCGGGTGAGAAAAGGCCATCAGCGGGACGGAGTGTGCTCCGGCGGCCGGATTCTTCACGTCCGGCAATGTGCACGGGCAGGGAATACCGCCGAACAAGGGAGGGTTGTTCATCACGTCGGGCCGTGGGACTGCCGTCTGCGGCCATCGGCGTGGCATCATCAAGTGTGTACTGGCAGTGACTGTGAGCTCGGCACGTCATCAGGGCAGAAGTTCAGTACCTCGACACATCAATCAGGTCCGGCATTCGACGGGCCACTCGCGACATAGGGGAGTGACAGATGACCGTTGCTGACACCGCAAGCGTCACCGAGGTCGGCGTGGTGGCGCCTGCCCATGGCGTCACGCTGTCCGAATCGGCTGCAGCGAAGGCCAAGGGCCTGCTGGAGCGCGACGGCAGCAGCGACATGGTGCTGCGCATCGCCGTCCAGCCGGGTGGCTGCTCGGGGCTGCGTTACGAACTGTTCTTCGACGACCGCACGCTCGACGGCGACGCGCTGGTGACCTTCGACGGCATCGGACTCGCTGTCGATCGGATGTCCAAGCCGTACCTGGACGGGGCCGTCATCGACTTCGTCGACACCATCGAGAAGCAGGGCTTCACGATCGACAACCCCAACGCGCAGAACTCCTGCGCCTGCGGCGACTCGTTCCACTGAGCCTGCGGCGACTCGTTTGACTGAGCTGTTACTGATCTTTGCGAGGAACCCCTGGGCTCGCCCCGGGGGTTTTTTCGTGTCCGGATCCCGAAGTGCGGCGGCTCGGCCGAGTAGGGTCAAGCCCGGCCAGACACACGGCGCGACACTTCGCCTCCACAGGTCCTTGCGACCGTGAGAATCCCAGCGACATCTTGCAACGACGTTGCTTCTTGAAAGAGAGCTGACCGACCATGCCGATCGCCGTCTCCGGATCGATTGCCACCGACCACCTCATGCACTTCCCAGGCAAGTTCTCCGATTCACTGTTGCCGGACCAGCTGCACCGGGTGTCGCTGTCGTTCCTGGTTGACGACCTCGTCGTGCGCCGCGGTGGTGTCGCCCCGAACATCTGCTTCGGCATGGCGTTGCTCGGGCTGCGGCCGGTCCTGGTCGGCGCCGCGGGTGCGGACTTCGCCGACTACGAGAGCTGGCTCACCCGGCACGGTGTCGACTGCACGAAGGTGCACCTGTGTGACGACGTGCAGACCGCGCGGTTCGTCTGCACCACCGACGAAGAGATGAACCAGATCGCGTCCTTCTATGCGGGTGCGATGGCCAGGTCGCGGGAGATCGAGATCGAGCCGATCGCCCGTGCCTACGGCGGCCTCGACCTGGTGGTCATCGCCGCGGACGACCCGGAGGGCATGGTCCGGCATTCCGAGGAATGCCGGGAGCGGGGCTACAAGTTCGCCGCCGACCCCTCGCAGCAGCTGGCCAGGATGGACGGACCCGATGTGATCTCGCTGATCACCGGTGCCAGCGTGCTGCTGACGAACGACTACGAGCTGAACCTGCTCCAGTCGAAAACCGGCTGGAGCGGGGACAAGGTGCTGCAGGCGGTCGGCTACCGGGTCACCACCCTTGGCTCGAAGGGCGTGGAGATCGTCGCTGCCGACGGCAGCAGGTTGACGGTTGGCGCGCTGCCGGAGAAGTCCAAGGTGGATCCCACCGGCGTCGGTGACGCCTTCCGGGCCGGCTTCCTGGCCGGCAACGCCTACGGGCTGCCGTTGGAGCGTTCGGCGCAACTGGGTTCGCTGATGGCCACCCTGGTGCTGGAGACCGTCGGTACGCAGGAGTACCAGCTCGATCACGACGTCGCCCGGGTCCGGCTGGCCGATGCCTACGGCGAGGACGCTGCTGGCGAGATCGCGCACGCCATCGGCTGGTAGGCAGCGCCCAGGCTAGAGGAAGACCGGGTAGGCGGGCTCCGGGATCGTCGGGGTGATCGCGCCGGTGACGAAGATTTCGTGCCAGAGCTGGAAGACCAGGATCGTCCAGATGCGCCGGGAATGGTCGGCCTCGCCAGCCTTGTGCGCGTCCAGCAGGGCCAGCACGGCGGCCGGGTCCAGGTATTCCTGGGTGTTCGCGGTCAGGATGATCGACCTGGCCCACTCGTAGGAGCCCTCGGCCAGGAAATGCCTGATGGGCACCGGGAAGCCGAGTTTGCGCCGGTGCAGCACGTGCGGCGGGACGATCAGCTCCATCGCCCGGCGCAACGCCAGTTTGGTCGTCTGCTTGGTGACCTTCTGGTCAGCCGGGATGGTCCTGGCCACCTCGAACACCTCGGTGTCCAGGAACGGCACCCGCAGCTCGAGGGAGTTGGCCATCGTCATCTTGTCGGCCTTGACGAGAATGTCGCCGCGCATCCAGGTGAACAGGTCGACGTGCTGCATGCGCGCGATGGGATCGGTTTCGTGCGTCTGGGCGTAGATCGGATCGGTGATGTCCCGGAATGAGCGGGCGGCGTCGTAGGTCTTCAGCAGGCCCGGCGAGCTGCTCCTCGCGGAAGATCCGGGCATTGCCGTAGTACCTGTCCTCCAGGTCCAGCGACCCGCGACGGAGCATGTCCTGCCCGCGGAACCCTTGCGGCAGTGCGCGTCCCACAGCCGCCAGGCCCTTGCGCATGCCGTCCGGCAGGCCGGTGATGCTCCGCAGGCTCATCGGCTCGCGATAGATGTTGTACCCGCCGAACAGCTCGTCGGCGCCCTCGCCGGAGAGCACCACCTTGACGTGCTTGCGGGCCTCCTTGGCCACGAAATACAGCGGCACCAGCGCGGGATCGGCGACCGGGTCGTCGAGGTACCAGATGATCAACGGCAGCGTTTCGGTGAGTTCGGTTTCCGACACCGTCCTGATCACATGACGGACCCCGATCGCCGCCGCCGACTCGGCCGCCACGTCGACCTCGGAGAACCCCTCGCGTTCGAAGCCGGTGGTGAACGTCATCAGGTCCGGGTTGTACCGCTTGGCCAGCGCGGCGATCGCGGTGGAATCGATGCCGCCGGACAGGAAGGCACCGACAGTCACATCGGCCCGCATGTGCTTGGCCACCGAGTCGTCCATCACGGCGGCGATTCGCTGATACAGCGCGGACCGCTCGGCGTCGGAGATGGCCGGCCGGCTGGCGAAAACGGGGTGGAAGTAGCGCTTGGTCGTCATCGGCCGACCCGGACGGACGGTGACGTGCGTTCCGGACTCGATCTTCCGGATGTTGGGGTCCATGGTCGCCGGCTCCGGAACGTACTGCAGCACCAGATAGTGCTGCAGCGCAGGCACATTCACGCTGGCCTGGCCGGTCAGCTCGCGCAGTCCCTTCGCCTCGGAGGAGAACGCAACGCCGTCCGGGGTCTGCGCGACGAACAGCGGTTTGATGCCGAACGGGTCCCGGGCGCCGAACAGCACCCGGTCCTGGGTGTCCCAGATCAGGAAGGCGAACATCCCGCGCAGCCGCGACACACCGGCCGCACCCCAGTAGTGATAGGCGGCAACGATCGCCTCGCCGTCACCCTCGGTGTTGAACAGCGCCCCGTGTTTGGTGGCCAACTCGCTGCGCAGTTCGAGGTAGTTGTAGATCTCGCCGTTGAAGACCAGCGCGTACCGATCCGGCGAATCGGGCGGGCCCCAGCGCAGTGGCTGGTGGGAATGCTCGATGTCGATGATCGACAGTCGGTTGAATCCGAAGACGACATCATCGTCGTGCCAGGTGCCGGCGTCGTCGGGTCCCCGGTGACGAGCGCACCGCATGCCGGCCGCGATGGCCTCGACCCGCGCCGACGCCCGTCCCGTACCCGACACGAAGCCCATCAGTCCGCACACCCGGCGCCCACCACCCTGACTCGAGAAACCTGTCCAGAAAATGTGATCCGGCCCGCAGACCGCCACGTCAGTATCTCTGTTGCCGACCCACATCCCCGTCAACCGGGGGCATTTCGGCCGTTCGTCCGCCGTGTCCGGGCAAGATTTACGATTTGTAGAACTCGCGGGGTCCCCGGCCGGGTGGATCGGAACGGGGGGAGGTAATCTCACCGTGTCGGGGACAACTGCCGCCGCCACTGGGGCTTGCCCTGGAGTCGCAATGGATCGGTACTCGGCATTTCAAGTGCTCAGGGCGAGAGGAAGAACGCACGTGACAAGGTCTCGCGCGGTACGGCGGATTTCCCTCGCCGCATTGCTCGTCCTGGTTTCGGTGCTGGTCAGCGGGTGTTCAGTCGCGGATCTGCCCAGCTATGGATGGCCGGAAGGCATCACCCCGCAAGCCGAGCGGATGCGGGAGTTCTGGTCAGCATCCTTCAGCTTCGCGCTGCTGGTCGGCGCCGGTGTCTGGGGGCTGATGTTCTGGGCCTTCATCGTCTACCGCAAGCGCAAGAACGGTCCGCTGTACCCGAAGCAGACCAAGGAAAACCTCCCACTCGAGTTGATCTACACCGCTGTGCCGTTCCTCATGGTCGGCGTGTTGTTCTACTTCACCGTGACGACCGAGGACTTCGTCCTGGAGACGGACCCGAATCCGAACGTCACGGTCGAGGTCACGGCCTTCAAGTGGAACTGGGACTTCGGCTACAAGGGCACCTCGGTGCCCGGCGGCGGCGAGGTGCACACGATCGGCAGCAGCGAGGAAGTGCCGATCCTGATCCTCCCGGTCAGCCAGGTCATCCAGTACGAACTCCGGTCCAAGGACGTCATTCACTCGTTCTGGACCATCGACTTCCTGTTCAAGCGCGACGTCTTCCCGTACCCGGAGCAGAACCAGACGAACAACGTCTTCCAGAACACCATCGACACCACCGGTGCGTTCGTCGGGCGGTGTGCCGAGCTGTGCGGGACGTACCACAGCGCGATGAACTTCGAGGTCAGAGCGGTACCGCAGGGGATCTATGACGCCTACATCGGCCTGCGGCAGGAGAACAACCCGGTGACCGGGCAGCCGTACACATCGGCGGACGCGTTGCGGAAGGTCGGCACCGACGACCCGTCCTGCGGCGAGCTCTGTGCACCGCTCGCCACGACGACCTACCCGCTGAACACTGACCGGACAGCCCAGGGCGCCAATATCAGCGCACCGACCGGGGGGAACTGATGGCCTCGCACACCGAGCAGTCGGAAAAGGAATCGGCTCCCAAGAACGGGATGCAGGTCGAGACCTGGATCTTTCTCGGGTTGACCGTGTTCTTTGCCATCGCGGCCGTCCTCTACGGTTTCCTGGCCCCGACGGAGCCGGTCGGCATCGTGGCGCTGACGCTGACGGCCGGTCTGACGCTGATCATCGGGACCTTCCTGCGCTTCGTCTCCCGACGGCTGGAACAGCCCCGACCGGAGGACAACGATCACGCAGAAGTCTCCGACGGCGCGGGCGACATCGGGTTCTTCTCGCCCGGCTCGTACTTCCCGTTCTTCCTGGCCGCCTGCGTTGCCGTGCTCGCGGTCGCGACGGCGTACCTGCTGGTATGGCTGATGGTGATCGCCGTCGGCTTCCTGCTGTGGGTGGTCTGCGGCTTCATCTTCGAATACCACCGTCGGCCCGCTCACCACTGAGCTGGGCCCGGTCGGCACCGGCCACCCCGATCAGTCGTCGTACTGGGACTTCCCGAACTTGAAGTAGCCGTGAAAGCTGATGTCGGTCTTGGCGACCCCCGACTTCACCAGGATCCGGCGGACCGCCGTCGTCATCGACGACTCGCCGGACACCCAGGCGACTGGCCGGTGAACGGTGGGTCGCCACGCCCGGACCGCGTCGATCAGCAGCGCGCCGGGCTTCGCGTCCGGGTCCAGTCGGGTGAAGTAGTGAACCTCGGCCCCGGGTGAGTCGAACTCCCGCCGGTCGTCATCGGTGGGCACTTCCAACATCGCCGTGACGGCAATCCCCGTCGGAAGCGCCGACAGCAGGCCGGTGGCCGCCGGCAGCGCTGTCTCGTCGCCGACGATCAGGTATTCCGCTGCGTCCGTCCGAACCTCGTGCAGCACTCCCTGGTCGATGATGCCGACTGCGTCCCCCGCCGCTGCCCGGTTCACCCACCGGGTTGCGGGTCCCGAATCGCCGTGCACGACAAAGTCGATGTCCAGCTCGGCACGCTCCGGCCGAATCCCGGCAACCGTGTAGTTGCGCAGGATCGGCCGCTGCGCCGGCGGCATCGCCACCATCTCGGGCCACCAGTGCTCGCCGGTCGGCAACAGCGGTTCGGTCTGCGATGGCCGCGGCAGCAGCAGCCGGACGTAGTGGTCCGACGCCTGGTAGTGCGAGCTCGGCGAATTCCGGCGCCCTCACCGTTACCCGGGTCATGTGCGGGGTGAGCGGGGCGACGCCGGTGACCCGGCGCGAGCACCGCGCGTAACTGCGTTCTCGTCGACTGCGTCACAGGCACTCCCAGGTCTCGAATTGTATTAGGGCAGGCTACAGTAAGTCAACCAAGGCTGGCCTAACTCGGGAGAGACCAGATGTCTCACGTTCCATCGCATGACGAGGGTGTCGGCCGTCCCGGCAGCGCGCCGCTGCGCCTTGACAGCAGTCAGCCGCCGGTGGTCAAGCGGGCCGCCACCGGCACCCACCCCGAGGTCGGGAAATGGGTGGCCGGCACCACCCGCCGACGGTGGATCGGCCTGTTCGCGGCGGTGGTCGCGCTGGTGGTCATCGCGGTCTTCTCGGTCGCCGTCGGCAGCCGGTACATCCCGCCGGGCGAGGTGTTGTCGGTGCTGCTCAACCCGGACGACTCACCGGCCTCGAGCATCGTGCACGGCCTTCGGGTACCGCGGACCGCGCTGGGCATCGCCGCCGGCATGGCACTCGGGATGGCCGGCGCCGTCATGCAGGCGCTGACCCGAAACCCGTTGGCGGACCCCGGTTTGCTCGGGGTCAACGCCGGCGCAGCGGTCGCCGTTGTCATCGGCATTGCGGTGTTCGGTGTCGGCAGTGCGCTCGGCTACCTGCCGTTCGCCTTCGCCGGTGCGGCCATCGCATCGGTGGTGGTCTACCTGCTCGGATCGGCTGGTCGAAGCGGGGCAACCCCGGTACGCCTGGCCCTGGCCGGGGTCGCGGTCACCGCGGCGCTGACCGCCGTCATCGACGCCATCACGCTGCTCGACCCGGCCACCTTCGACAAGTACCGGTTCTGGGCCGTCGGATCGCTGAACGGGCGCGGGACGGAGATCTTCTGGCAGGTGCTGCCGTTCATCGTGGTCGGCGTCGTGCTCGCGTTGTGCCTGGGGCCGGCGCTCAACGCGATGGCGATGGGCGATGACGTGGGGCGCGCGCTCGGCGCCAACGTCACCCGGACCAGGGTGCTCTCGGGCGTGGTGATCATGCTGCTGGCCGGGGCCGCGACCGCCGCGGTCGGTCCCATTTCCTTTGTCGGACTTGCCGTCCCGCACGCCGCCAGAGCGATCACCGGGCCGGACAACCGGTGGGTGCTGGCCTACACGGCGGTGCTGGCCCCGATCCTGCTGCTCGGCGCGGACATCATCGGGCGGCTGGTGGTGCGGCCGGCGGAGCTCGGGCGTCGGCATCGTCACGGCGCTGATCGGCGCGCCGGTGTTCATCATGATGGTGCGGCGCCGGCGGGTGGCTCAGCTGTGACGCCCAACGGCCTCGACGGCCACAACCGCGACCGCGAAGCCAGTGCCCGGCCGGTCGACGGCCCGTGCGCTGCGGGCCGGACCGCTCAGCCTGCGGGTCACCCGGCGTCCCGCTGCTGGCGACCATCGGGTTGGCGGTGGCGGTGTTCGCCGCCGTCACGGTGTCGGCTTTTCTGGGTGACTTCCCGTTGCCGGCCAGTGATGTGGTGGCCGCGCTGACCGGGCAGGGCACGCAGCGCCCGACTTCGTCGTGCTCGACCTGCGCCTGGCCAGGGCGCTGTGCGCCGTGACGATCGGCGCCGCGCTGGGCGCGTCCGGTGCCGCGTTCCAGGCCCTGACCCGCAACCCGCTGGGCAGCCCGGACATCATCGGGCTCACCAGCGGTGCCGCCACCGGTGCGCTGCTGCAGATCCTGATCATCGGCGGCACCGCGCTGGCCATTGCCGGCGGCGCGCTGGTCGGTGGGCTGGCCACCGCGGTGATCGTCTACGCGCTGGCCGTCGGGCAGGGGAGCGGTCGGCTACCGGCTGATCCTGGTCGGCATCGGGCTGCAACGCGATGCTCTGGGCGGTCAACTCGTACCTGCTGATCACCGCGCAACCTGCAGGATGCGCTGACCGCCCAGGTGTGGCTGGTCGGTTCGCTGAACGGCCGCAGCTGGGCGCAGCTCTGGCCGGTGCTCGGCCTGCTGGTCGGATCTGCCTGCCGCTGCTGATGATCGCCGTCCCGGCCGCTCGGGCTGCTGGAGATGGGCGATGACGCCGCCAAGGCCCTCGGGGTGCGCGCGGAGAGGACCCGGATCGTCGTGGTGATCCTGGCCGTCGCTGTTGGCCGCCGGCGCGGTCGCCACCGCCGGGCCGATCGCGTTCGTCGCCCTGGCCGCCCCGCAGCTGGCCAAACGGCTCACCGGTTCGGTCGCGGTCAGCGTGCTGCCGGCCGCCCTGATGGGCGCCTTCGTGCTCGTCACCAGCGACATCGTCGCGCAGCGGCTCTTCGCGCCGGCGCAGCTGCCCGTCGGCATCGCCACCGGCGCCGTCGGCGGGCTGTACCTGGTGTGGCTGTTGTTGTCCGAGTGGAAAAAGGATCGTGGATGAGCGCACAGAGATCTGACATCGCCGGCGAACGGCAGCCCGATCGACTCCGGGCCGACGACGTCACGATCGGCTACGACGCCAGGGTGATCTCCACCGGGCTCTCGGTGGACATCCCGGACAACGAGTTCACCGTGATCATCGGCCCGAACGCCTGCGGAAAATCGACCCTGCTGCGGTCGCTGGCCCGGATGCTGTCGCCGTCCGCCGGGTCGATCCTGCTGGACGGCCGGACCATCTCGTCCTACCCGTCCAAGGAGGTGGCCAGACGGCTCGGCCTGCTGCCGCAGTCGTCGGTGGCGCCGGACGGAATCACCGTTGCCGATCTGGTGGCCCGCGGCCGGTACCCGCATCAGAAGCTGCTGCGCCAGTGGAGCCGCACCGACGAGCAGATCGTCGGCGAGGCGCTGGCCGCGACCAATGTGCAGGACCTCGCCGACCGGCCGGTCGACGAGCTCTCCGGTGGCCAGCGGCAACGGGTGTGGCTGGCGATGGCGCTGGCCCAGCAGACCCCGATCCTGCTGCTCGACGAACCGACCACCTACCTCGACATCGCCCACCAGATCGAGATGCTCGACCTGTGCGCCGATCTGCACGTCAAGCAGAACCGGACGCTGGTCGCCGTCCTGCACGACCTCAATCACGCGTGCCGGTACGCCACCCACCTGATTGCGATGAAGGCCGGTCGCGGTCGTCGCCGTCGGCAAACCGTCCGAGATCGTCACCGCCGACCTGGTCGAGCAGGTCTTCGGCCTCGCCTGCCGGATCATCGACGACCCGGAAACCGGTACCCCACTGATCATCCCGCTCGCCAAGAAGGCGCTGCGGGCCGCCGACCTGTTCCACCCGGACGCACCCCCAGCGGTGCCCACCACCCAAGGAGATTGATGTCCCACCCCCTCAACCGCGCGTTGCTGGCGACGGCGGCAGCCGCCGCTGGCCCTGACGCTGGCCGCCTGCGGTTCGTCGACGCAGTCAGCTCCTCGTCCAGCGTTCCACGGCATCGCCGTCCGGCAGTGCTCGGCCGCCGAGCAGTGACGTGCCGGCATCGTCGGGCGCGACCGCCGACGCGTTCCCGGTATCGAGATCCCGAATGCGTTCGGCACCACCGTCATTCCGGCCGCCCCGGAGCGGGTTGCGGTGATCGGCTACACCGAGGGGGACACCGTGCTGGCGCTGGGGACCGTGCCGGTCTCCTTCTACGAGTTCGCCTTCCCGGGTGAGGTCGGCGGACCGTGGGCGACCGAGTTGCTCGACGGGCAGACCCCGGTCGTCCTCAAGGGCGAGCTGAACGTCGAGCAGATCGCCGCCCTGCAGCCGGACCTGATCATCGGCATCAACCAGGCGTTGACCCAGCAGCAGTACGACCAGCTGACCGTCATCGCGCCGACCCTGGCCCGGCCGGCCGAGTACACCGACTACGGCGTGCCGCCGATGGTGCAGGCCCAGCTGATCGGCCAGGCGCTGGGCAAGTCCGCCGAGATCGAGGCACTGGGCGCCGACGTGCAGACCAGCATCGACGACGCCAAGGCCGCCAACCCGGAACTCGAAGGCAAGACCGTCTCCGTGGTCTGGCCGACGCCGGACGGCAGCTGGTTCGCCTACAGCAGCACCGACCCGCGGGTGCGAGCTGATGGAGTCCCTCGGGCTGGTGCAGTCGCCGGCCATTGCCGCCCTCGGCACCGACGCGTTCTACCACACCATCTCCGCCGAGAACACGGCGCAGATCGACGCCGACGTCATCGTCGTGCTGGACGTCAACGCGTCAGCGGGCGACCGTGGAGGCCGATCCGGTCTTCAACGCGCTGACCGCCGCCAAGGACGGCAACGTCGTCTGGGTGACCGACCCGAACGTCATCGGCGCGTTCTCCTACGCCTCGGTGCTGAGCCTGCCGTACGCCCTCGACGCCCTGGTGCCGGAACTGGCTGCAGTCGTCGCCGGACGGCGCCGCGACGAGCTCCGGGTGCGGTGGTCACCACGTCCGGCTGAGCGTCGCGCCCAAGCATCGGAAGAAGCCCCGCCTCGATGATCCGAGGCGGGGCTCTTCCGTGAGTGCGGTGAGCGGCGAATCAGCGTTTGGCGCCGGCCTCGATCTCCGCTGCGTGTCTTTCCTCGTCCTGATAGTCGATGTGTCCCTCGTCGTTTGCGGGAGTGAGGAAGCCCGGCACCGCGGTTCCGGCCGACCCGAGCTGGTTCATCCGCTTGGGCACCGGAGCGCCCTGGTAGGCCAGCGGGATCGGATGGCCGTGATCGTCGACCGGTCCGAGCGGCTGGTGTACCTCGATGAACTGCCCGCTGGGCAGCCGTTTGAGGACACCGGTCTCGATGCCGTGCTCCAGCACTGCCCGGTCGGAATGCTGCAGACCGAGGCAGAGCCGGTATGTCACCACATAGGCGATGACGGGACCGATGATCGAGAAGATCCGGCCGAGCCAGGTCATCACGTTCAGCGAGATGTCCAACTTGAAGGCGAACAGGTCGTTGGCGCCGTTGATCAGGTTGACCAGGTAGAAGGTGATGAACGCAACGCCCAGCGCGGTGCGGACCGGAACGTCCCGCGGCCGCTGCAGGATGTTGTGGATGGCCTTGTCCTTGGTGAACGCCGTCTCGATCCACGGATAGGCGATCACGATGATCATCAGCACCGTTGCGCCGAGGATCGACGGGAAGAACACGGCCGGGATCATGTAGTGCCCGAACAGGTTTCGGATCTCCCAGGCGGGCCAGATTCGGACCATGCCGTCCAGGAAGCCCATGTAGAAGTCGGGCTGAACACCGGCCGACACCTGGGACGGGTTGTACGGGCCCAGGTTCCAGATCGGGTTGATCTGGAACAGCCCGCTCATCATCGCGATGATGCCGAACACAACGGCGAAGAAGCCGCCGCCCTTGGCCGCGAACGACGGGAGCACCCGCAGCCCGATGACGTTGTTCTCGGTTGCCTTCGGCGCCGCGAACTGGGTGTGCTTCTGGAACCAGACCAAGGCGACGTGCACCGCGATCAACGCCAGGATGATGCCCGGGATGAGCAGAATGTGGATCGAATAGAACCGCGGGATGATGATCTCGCCCGGGTAGTCGCCACCGAACACCGCCCAATGCGTCCAGGTGCCGATCACCGGGATGGACAGGATGAAGGCGCTGACGGCGCGAAGCCCGGTGCCGGACAGCAGGTCGTCCGGCAGCGAGTAACCGAGGAAGCCCTCGGCCATGCCGAGGATCAGCAGCAGCACGCCGATGATCCAGTTGACCTCACGCGGCTTGCGGAAGCCACCGGTGAAGAACACCCGCATCATGTGCAGCATCATCGAGAAGACGAACAGCAACGCCGCCCAGTGGTGGATCTGCCGGATCAGCAGGCCGCCACGCACCTCGAAGGAGATGTTCAGGGAGGAGTTGTACGCCATCGACATCGGGACGCCGCGGAGCTTTTCGTAGACACCGGTGTAGACCGTCTCGGCCATTGACGGGTCGAAGAACAGGGTCAGGTACACGCCGGAGAGCAGCAGCACGATGAACGAGTACAGCGCTGCTTCGCCGAGCATGAACGACCAGTGGCTCGGGAAGACCTTGTTCAGTGCCGTGCGGAGCGGCCGCGCGCCGTGGTAGCGGATATCGGCTGCGTCGAGCGACTTCTGGACAACGGACGGGCCGGCGGTGGCCTTGGTGGGGGTGGTGAGGCGGCTCATCCGGTTGCCTCCTTCGGTTCGGAGTACCACGCTGGAAACTTGCCATTCTCCCAAAAACCGGGACCAACTGCTTCGACGAAATCCTTCGATGCGACGAAGTACCCCTCGTCGTCCAGCTCAATCGGCAGCTGCGGGAGCGGCCGGGTGGCGGGACCGAACACCGGGAACATGCCCTCGTACAAATTGAACTGCGACTGGTGGCACGGGCACAACACCCGTCCGGTCTGCGATTCGTACAGCGAGACCGGGCAGCCGACGTGCGTGCAGATCTTCGAGAACGCGTAGTAGTCGCCGAACTGGAAGCCCTGCTGGCCGTCCCGGATCCGGATCACCGAATCGGACCGCACCCGGAAGAGCATGACGGCGGCATCGGAGGCCTTGGCGCCACCCGGGACCCCCGGGAACACCGTGGCCATCGAGCCCGCCTCGAGGTCCGACGGGCGAATCGGAGTGCCGTCGATCTGCACCATCCGCACCTTGGTGCCATCGGCGGCAGGCGCCCACGGCGTGACCCACAGCGGCGAGTCCGCGCGTTCGGCCCAGGGGTTCTTGATGAAGCCGCCGAGCACCGGGACGATCGCCGCGATACCGAGGCCACCGCCGGCCAGCAGCAGCGAGCCCTTGAGCATGCCGCGCCGCTTGATGCCGGCCTTGTCGCCGGTGTCCAGCACCTGCGCGGCCAGCGTCTGCCGGTCGACCGGATCGGACATCCCGATATGGCGCTGCTGGATGGCGACCTCGTGCGGCATGATCTTCTTCGCCATCGCGACGACGCCGATGCCGAAGAACAGAATCGTCGCGCCGAGCGTCGCGCCGATGATCGGGCGTGTACAGCGCGTACATCATCTGACCCTCGGAGTACGCCGGGCTGGTACTCGCTCGGCCACCAGATGAACGCGACGATGAAGATGACCGCGAACAGCCCGGCGAGCAGGAACCACTTGGCGACCTGACGCTCGGCCCGCTTGTCGGCGGGGGAGCCGGGGACGTAGCGCTCGCCGTACTCGGCGAGTTCGACACCGTCCAGCGCCATGCCGAGGGCGCCGAGTTCTTCCTTGGACATCTTGGCGCGTTCCGCCGCGTCCGGAATCTGCAGGTCGGGATTGCCGCTCATGCCTGTCCTCCGCTCGTTCCTCGCGATCGCACCAGCATGACTGTGCTGATGATTCGCTCGCTGGCGCTCGCTCATGCTCTAGACCCCATCCACAAGGTCGCCGCGACGATGGCGCCCATGCCCACCAGGAAGGCGATCAGGCCCTCGGGGGCCGGTCCGAAGCCGCCGGCGGCGTAGCCACCCGGATCAATGGTTGCCTTGTTGTTCTGGATGTAGGTGATGATCGCGCGCTTCTCGTCCGAGGTGAGCTGGCCGTCACCGAACTTCGGCATGTTCTGCGGGCCGCTGAGCATGGCGCCGTAGATCTGCTGATCGGTGGCCGGGTCGAGGTTCGGGGCGTACTTGCCCTGCGAGAGGGCGCCGCCCTGACCGGTGAAGTTGTGGCAGGACGCGCAGTTCAACCGGAACAGCTCGCCGCCCTTGGCGATCTGGTCCGGGGCCCGCAGGTCGCCGGCCGGAATCTCCGGGCCGCCGCCGTTGGCCTGGATGTAGGCGGCAAGTGCGTCGGTCTGCGCCGCATCGAAGAACGGCTCCTTGCGCTGGATCTGCGCGCCGTTCTCGGCCGCCGGCATCCGGCCGCTGGACACCTGGAAGTAGGTGGCCGCCTGGCCGACGCCGACCAACGACGGACCACGGCTCTGCACGCCCTGCAGGTTCGCGCCGTGGCAGGTGATGCACGAGGTCTGGTAGATCTGCTTGCCCTCGGCGACCTGCGCGGCGTCGATGTTGTCCGCCGTTGCGGTTTGCGCGAGCCGGCGAGAACGCCGCGTAGGCGAAACCCAACGCGGTCAGCGCGAACAGCAGCGCGAGCCCACCGGTGATCCGGCGCATCGTCTTGGATCCGCCCGATGAACGGCGACGTCGTCGCGTCGATCCCCCCGAGGGTGGTGTGTCGTGCGAACTCATGAGAGGCACCTCGTAGCTCGTGTAGCGGCGGCGGTTTGATGCTGGGCCACGGGGCTGAGATCTCCCGCAGGAACTGCGATCTGTGGCCGTACTTCTAACTACTGTAGAAGTTCGGGCGTCGGATGCGAAGACCTGTTAACGAATGATGTAGATCGTCAGGAACAATCCGATCCAGACAACGTCGACGAAGTGCCAGTAATACGACACGACGATGGCGCTGGTGGCCTGGGCCGGGGTGAATTTGGAGATCTTGGTCTTGCCGATCAGCAGCAGGAAGGCGATCAGCCCGCCGATGACGTGCAGTCCGTGGAAGCCGGTCGTCAGGTAGAACACGGTGCCGTACGGCGACGACGCCAGCGTCGTCTCGTGGTGGGTGACCAGCGTGAAGTACTCGTTCGCCTGGCCGAGGACGAACACCAGGCCCATGAAGAAGGTCAGCAGATACCAGCGGCGGAGGGCGAAGACGTCACCCTTCTCGGCCGCGAACACCCCGAACTGGCAGGTGACCGACGACAGGATCAGGATCGTGGTGAAGAACGCCGCGTAGGTGATGTCGAGTTCGGTCGGTGCCGGCGGCCACTCGCCGTCGGTCTGCGCACGGACCGTGAAGTAGATGCCGAACAGCCCAGCGAAGAACATCAACTCGCTGGCCAGCCACACGATCACGCCAACACTGACCATGTTCGGCCGGTTCAGTGTGTGGATCCTGGAGCTGATCGCGGTGGGCCCCGTTGGGGTGGTCGCAGTCGTCACAGATGGATTATGGACTGCCGCTGAAGATCATGCGCCTGCGGGTGCGCCCGTGGCGCGAGGTTACCGCCGAACCAGTTGCGTCACCGCAGGTCAGCGGCGCTGAATCGGCTTCGACAGGTTGTCGAAACTGGCTGCGTCTCGCGCGCGTCGTTGCACGCGCGTCCGGGCGCCGGTCGCGAGGTGTGCGCGCCGGGGGCGCCGGTCGGGGCACTACCATCAGCGGCGTGAGCAATCCCGTGCTGTTGGTCTACAGCCACCGCCCGGAGGTCCGCGAGCGGATCATGACCGCGATCGGCCGCCGTCCGGCGCCCGACGTCGGGCGGGTGGACTACCTCGAGTGTTCCGCCGTGCACGAGGTGATGATGGCGACTGCAGGCGCGGCTCGCCGACGTGCTCATCCTCGACGGTGAGGCCCAGCCGACCGGCGGCATCGGCATCAGCCGGCAGATCCACCAGGAGGCCGAGGTCGTCCCGCCGGTGGTGATCGTGGTGCGCCGCGCCGACGATCGTTGGTTGGCCACCTGGGCGGGGGCCGACGAGATCCTGGTGCATCCGCTGGACCCGGTCACCGCCGCGGACTGCATCGCCGGGCTGCTGCGTCGGCGCACCGCCGGACTGGTGCCCGCGGTCACCGACCCCCGACCGCGGTGACGTCCGAGCGATCCTGGCCGACTCTGCTGACCAGGTTGCTCGACAATGAGCATCTTGACGTCGCCGACACCGGCTGGGTGATGGACCGGATCATGAGCGGCGAGGCGACGCCAGCGCAATTGGCCGGCTTCGCCGTCGCACTGCGCGCCAAGGGTGAAACGGCATCGGAGGTCACCGGTCTCGCGGACAGCATGCTGGCGCACGCGGTCCGGGTACAGGTGCCGGAGCGGGCCGTTGACATCGTCGGCACCGGCGGCGATCGGGCCAACACCGTCAACATCTCGACGATGGCTGCCATCGTCATCGCCGGGGCCGGAGCACCCGTCGTCAAGCACGGTAACCGGGCGGCGTCCAGCAAGTGCGGGGCCGCCGATCTGCTGGAGGGGCTCGGCGTTCGCCATCTCGCTGCCCGCAGCCGCGGTCGCGACGCACCGTCTCCGAGGTCGGCATCGGGTTCTGCTTCGCGCCGGTCTACCACCCGTCCTACCGGCACGCCGGTGCCGCCGCGACGGGAGCTCGGCATCCCGACCGTCTTCAACTTCCTCGGTCCGCTGACCAACCCCGCCCAGCCGGCGGCCAGCGCGATCGGCTGCGGCAATCCCCGGATGGCCCCGGTGATGGCGGAGGTGTTCGCCCCCGGCAGTGGCAGGGCCGGCCCGTCGACGTGCTGCTCTTCCGCGGCGACGACGGTCTCGACGAACTCACCACGACGACCACGTCGACGGTCTGGGAGGTCCGGGACGGCGCCGTCTCGGTCGTCTGACTCTCGATCCCGAATCGCTCGGCATCGGCCGCGCGGAGCCTGCCGACCTGCGCGGCGGTGACGTCGCGGAGAACGTGGCCGCCGCCCGTGACCTGCTCGCCGGCGCAACCGGACCGGTTCGGGACGCCGTCGTGCTGAACGCCGCAGCCGGGTTGGCCGCATATGCCGGACTGACCGGGGACGCTGCTGGCGGACCTCCTCGGTGGGCATCGAAAAGGCAAGCGCCGCAATAGATTCCGGTGCCGCCGCTGATCTGCTGGAGCGCTGGGTGAGCTGCCGGGCAGCGGTTGCAGTCGGACCGTTCGAGCTAGGCGTCCATGCCGATCGAGAAGGCGTCGTCGCCGTCGCGCTGGGAATACTCGCGGAACGCGATGTGGGTGACCGTCCGCAGGACGCCGGGGACCTTGGAGATGTGGCCGGGCACCAGTTCGGCGATTGCCTCGTGGTCGGCGACCCTGGCGATGGCCACCAGGTCGACATCACCCGCGCAGGAATACACCTGATCGACACCGGCGAGGTTGGCGATCTCCTGCGCGGCCTCCGGGATCCGGTCGGCCTCGACATCGATGAGCACAATTGCCGTGACCATGGCGTGCGACCTCTCTGGAACGTCTGCGAACAGTCGGGTTCGGTGATGCTAGTCGGTTCCTCCACGTCGGCGATGCTCCCGGTCAGCCGCCGAGGATGAGTGCCGAACGGGTTCCGCGCGCCATGTCAGCGGCCTTCATGAACGGGCGCCAGCGTCCGGCGCCGGCGGCCGGGCTGAGCCAGGCGTTGGTCGTGCGCACCATCCGGGACCCCGGCCGTTCGATCCAGCGCAGCAGGGTGGTCGTCTCCTCCGCCGACGCTCCCGGCAGCGGACCGGGCCGAGGTAACACCGTCTCCGCGGATGCAATCAACAGTTCGACGATCGGCATCGGGTCGACTCCGCGCCTGGCCCGCCCGGCGGCCGCGAAACGGCCGAAGCGAATCACGGTCAGGTCCCACCCGCCGTGGTCGTCGGGCCGGGCGGCCACCATCTCGCCGATGCCGGCCAGCGCGCCCAACCGTTGCCACCGGTCGACGGCGGAGGCCAGGGCGGACAACCGGTCCCGGGCCAGCGCTGCCTGATCGAACCTGCCTGATCTGGACAACGTCATCAGCCGGTCCCGCAGCGACAGCAGCAACTCGTCGGAGGCGCCGTCGATCAGCGCCCGGATCCTGGCGATGTGCCGGGCGTAGGCATCTGCGTCCTCGGCACCTGAGCAAGGGGCACCACATCGTCCGAGTTCGGCAAGGGCGCAGGGACTGCCGTCCGGGTTGCTGCGCCGAATCCGGGCGGTGCACCGCCTGACCGGCACCGCGTCCTGTAGCGCCTCGACCGCTGTCTGGGCATCCACCCGAGAGGTGAACGGGCCCAGGCAGTCCGTGGTCTCGATCCGGCGGGTTCCGGACGATGCTCAACCGGGGAAACGCCTCGTCGGTGAGCGTCACCCAGCTGACCCCGCCGGGCTTGCGGGAGCGTCTGTTGTACGGGGGTTGGTGGATGGCGATGAGTCGCTGCTCGCGGATGTGCGCCTCGAGGGCATGAGCGCATTCGACGTGGTCGACCCGTTCCGCCAGGGTGACCATGTGTTTGATCCGGGTGCGGGTCTCGGCGGCCGAGAAGTACGACCGCACCCGCTGGTGCAGGTTGCCCGAGGTGCCGACGTAGAGCACCTCGTCACCACGCCCACGGAACAGGTAGACGCCGGGTGCGGCCGGTAACTGATCGGCCAGCCGGCGCTTTCGCCGGCGCTCAGGTGCAACGTCCCGGCTGGCGTCCTGCAACTCCGAAAGGCTGTGCACGCCAAGCGAACCCAGGCGTTCGAACAATGCATGCAGCACGTCGACGGTGGCCCTTGCGTCGGTCAGTGCGCGGTGATCGGGGGCCACCCGGGCACCCAGCAGGGCGGCCAGCGCGGACAGCCGGACGCTGGGCGCCTCGGCCTTGGACAGCACCTTGCGGGCGAGCCGCACGGTGTCCACCACGGCCGGACCCGGCCATGGCAAACCGAGCCGCGCGCAGGCGGCCTTCAGGAAGCCGACGTCGAACGGCGCATTGTGCGCAACAAGGACGGTCCCCCGGATGAACTCCAGGAACGACGGCAGCACGGCGCCGATCCGCGGTGCGTCGTACACCATCGAATCGGTGATCCCGGTCAGGATGGTGATCTGCGGCGGGATCGACCGGCCGGGGTCGACCAGGGTCGCGAACTCGCCGAGCACCTCACCGCCCCTGACCTTCACCGCCCCGATCTCGGTGATGGCCTCCGTCAGCGACGATCCACCGGTGGTCTCCAGGTCGACCACGACGAAGGTGACCTCACGCAGTGGCTCGCCCAGTTCGTCGAAGCTGCCCTGGACATAGGTTCCCGGGCGAACGACAGGTTCGTCCGCCGGTTGCGGGTCGAACCCGCTGAGCGGTCGAGCGTCCAGGAACAGTGACATGGCGTGACCGTAGAACGTAGGTACGACAGCCCAGGTGTTCGACGCGCCGAGTGCGCCGGTCGGCAGCTGCCAGGATGGTCGGCGTGACCACCGAGCCAGCAGCTGTTCCCGCGCAGTCGTCGGCGCAGCGCCCGGTGGGTGAGCTACCCGATGCCGTCCGGCAGCGGATCCTCGACTGGGCGGCCGAGGCCCTGGGTGCCGCCGCTCCCGTCGATGTGCCGTCCTCGTTGACCAGGGTGGCCCGCTTCGCGCCGACCAAGCGCGCCAGGCTGGCCGGCGCCGCCCTCGGGCAAGCCGTGCAGAACGACGTGGCCTTCCGGGCTCTGGTGGCTGAACGGGCCTCCAAGGAGGCAGGTGATGCCGCCGTTGACCCGGCGACATCGGTGTCTGCCATGGTGACCGACGCGGCCCGTGCTTACCTGCTCCGGTTGCCGACGGAGGACGAATTGCTGGCGGCTGCCGCTGAGGCAACGCAGCAGGTTGACGCCAGGTCGAGAGCGGCCGCGCTCGAACGCGAGGTCCGCACGCTGACCGTCAAGCTGGAGCGTGTTCAGGCCGAGTTGCGGGCGGCGACCACGGAGCCTCGACCACCGGATTCCGGGGACAACGCCGACCGACTGCGGCTGCGCCTGCGCGAGCAGGGCACCAGAATCCGGGAACTCCAACAACTCGTCGACAGCAATGACGCGCGAGCCGCGCAGGTGCTGGCCGACGTCGTGGCGGAACGCGACCGGGCCAGGGCGGCGGCGGAGTCCTGGCGGCAGCGGGCCGAGGCATCCGGGGCCAGAGCGGATGCCGCATCACAGAACGTCCAGCGGTTGCGCGAATCGGCAGGGGATCGGCGGGCGGCGTCCGACCGTCGATTGGAGTTGTTGTTGGGGGCCTTGGAGGGCGCTGCGTCCGGACTACGCCGCGAATGGGACCTGATCGGCGGTGGCCCGGCACCGGCGGATGTCGTCGCGGCCCGGTTACCCCGGCTGCCCTCGGACGCCGAGCGCACGTCGGACCCGTCGCGATTGCTGGCCTGGGTCGGCCTGCCGGGCGCACATCTGATCGTCGACGGCTACAACGTCACGAAGACGGGCTTTCCCGAGCTGATGCTCTCCGACCAGCGAGATCGGCTGATCAAGTCGCTGGCCGCGATGGCGGCCAGGACCTCCGCTGAGGTGACGGTTGTCTTCGACGGCGCCGCGGTGGCCACCTCGAGGCCGGCGGGACGCGGTATCCGGGTGCTGTTCTCGCCGCCCGGGGTCATCGCAGACGACGTCATCCGCGACCTGGTGCGGGCCGAGCCGATCGGCCGGGTGCTGATCGTGGTCAGCTCGGACAAGGAGGTCGTCGACCGGGCCGCCGCGGACGGTGCCCGAACCGCGCCGTCGGCCGTGCTGCTGGCCGCGTTGGGTGGATGATCGGCCGCTGAGTGTGAACGGCCTTGCTGGGCGGGCGATCGGCCGGGCTGGGTGGTGGTCCGCCGTCTCCGAACGGCCCGTCGGGGTCGGCAAAACCCGACTGTCGGTGGCTCGATCTAGCGTTCGCGGCATGGGTCAGGCGACCCGAGCGAATTCAGGGAGAGGAACCGATCATGCACATCGATTGCGATCACTGCGCCGTCCGTGGACCCGCCTGCAGCGGGTGCGTCATCACCGTGCTGCTGGGATCGACGCCGGACGGCGTGGAATGGGACGAGACCGAACGTGCCGCACTGGGCGTGCTGGCCGACTCCGGGCTGGTCCCGCCGTTGCGCCTGGTACCCGCGAGTCACGTCCGAAAACGGGCAGTCGGGTGACGGTTGCGGTTGCTCGGCACGCGGTGTGACCTCGATCTCGTCTATCGTCACCGGGTGTGACGAGCGTCGTCTTTGCCCTGTTTTGCCTGGTCAGACGGGTGTCGCGGGGTCGGACCGACAACGTGGGACAAGACATTTCCAAGAACTTTCACATGTCGGCTGGACTCAGGCGTGTCCTTCTCGTAACCTGACCGAGACCTTCGATCGAGACCACCATTCGGGTGGTCCGCGGGGTCACCGCCGAATCGACACGCTGGTGATCATCACAGCCTGTTGAACCGGGGAACCAGGTTTGTTTGTGGGGTGAATCCCCTCGTGCGGTGCTGCTCGCGGCATCGCTGAGGGGTAGGGCTACTTCCGGCCCGAATCCGTCAGCTAACTCGGTAGGCGGCGAGGAGGAAGGTACGCCTGCCTTGGCGACCAGTGAAACCGGCCAGCGCTCGACCGCACTGCGACCCACCCGGTGGCGTACCAGGGGCGATAGCCCTCGGCACCGCCCTGGCCTTGAGCCTCAGCTTGGTCTGGAGCGGTTCGGCCATGGCCGACCCTGACAACCCGACAACGTCCGACGAGGCCCAGCAGGCCTATCTCGACAGCGAGCAGCGGGCCGGTGCGCTGAACGAAGAGGTGCTGGTCGCGCAGGCGAACGAAGCTGCCGCTGTCGCCGCCGTCGCCGCCGCCGAGCGAGCAGGTCTGCGTCCTCGACGTCCGCCGCCGCCGCCGCCAAGGAGCGCGCCGCGCAGGCCGATGCGGCCGCCGCCAGCTACCAGAGCAAGGTCGACGCCTTCGCCAACGCCAGTTTCCGCGGCGCCCGGCTCAGCCAGATGTCCGTCATCCTGACCGCCGATTCGGCCGAGGACTTCCTGGACCAGGTCAGCTCGCTGGACCGGGTCGCCGCCGACACCCAGCAGACGCTCGACGCTGCGCTGGCCGCCAAGACCGCGGCCGGCCAGGCGCAGGCAGAGGCCGCCGCCAGCCAGGCTGCCGCCGAGAAGGCCAAGGCCGACGCCGACGCCGCCGCGGCCAGCGCCCAGCAGGCGACCGCCGACGTCACCAGCCGCAAGTCGGACCTCGACGCCGAGGCCGCGCGGTACAAGAGCCTCTACGACTCGCTCTCCGAGCAGGAGCGACAGGCCGCCGCAGCCGCCGCCGAGCGCGCGAACGCTGCCGCCAACGCCGCGGCAGCAGCAGCGGACCCCGCGCAGGCCGCGGCCGCACCCGTCGCCGCGAACCGGTCGGAGAATCGGACCCCGATCACCGACACCTCGGCCCCGGCCGAGTCGTCGTCGTCCGAGGCGGCTGCCCCCTCGGCCCCGTCCGGTAGTTCCGCTGCCGCCGCAGCGGTCGCCGCCGCGCTGTCCCGGGAGGGCATGAGCTACGTCTACGGCGCGGCCGGTCCCAGCTCGTTCGACTGCTCGGGTCTGACGTCCTGGGCCTGGGCGCAGGCCGGCGTGAGCATCCCGCGCACCTCCGGCGGGCAGGCCGGGTTGCCGTCCGTCCCGCTCAGCGAGCTGCAGCCCGGTGACCTGGTCACCTACTACTCGCCGGTCAGCCACGTCGGTATGTACATCGGCAACGGCCAGATCATTCACGCCTCGAGCCCGGCGCGGCCGATCTACATCACCACCGTCAGCGGTGGCGGACCGAGCCCGAGCGGTCACCGAGTCAGCGGCTGACCTGCCCCGTCCCACCCAGCTACGCTCGGCGCAAGCCGATCAGATCGCCGGTGCGTCCGATCCTCGATGGGTCGGATCCGCACCGGCGATCCGCCGTTCGCGGTCATCAGCAGGAGGGCGGGGCACACCAGTCGTGCGGCGAACGTTGCTGATCACCAACGACTTTCCGCCTCGTGCCGGTGGGATCCAGTCCTACGTGCAGTCTCTCGCCGAGCGGCTGCCGGCCGGTGATCTCGTCGTCTATGCGCCGTCCTGGGATGGCGCCGCCGAATTCGATGCAGCGCAACCCTTTCCGGTCTACCGGCATCCAGGATCGCTGATGCTGCCGACCCGCGCAGTACGGTGCCAGGGCGGTCGAACTCGTCCGCGACCACCGGATCGGCGCCGTCTGGTACGGCGCGGCCGCGCCGCTCAGCCTGCTCACCCCGGCGCTTGCGAACCCACGGCGTGACGCGAACGGTCGCCAGTACCCACGGGCACGAGGTCGGCTGGTCGATGGTGCCGGGTGCCCGCTCCGCGCTGCGCCGGATCGGCCGGACCAACGACGTGATCACCTTCGTCAGCCAGTTCGCCAGGCGGCGGATCTCGTCGGCACTCGGTCCGGATGCCGCGCTGGAGTACCTGCCGCCCGGTGTCCGGGTCGAGAACCTTCCGGCCCGATCCGGTCGGCCGGCGCATCGGTCGCGTCCCGATACGGGCTCGGCGACGCGCCGCTGCTGCTGTCGGTGTCCAGGCTGGTCAGCCGCAAGGGGCAGGACAGCCTGATCAAGGCCGTGCCGGCGATCCTGGCCAGCGTGCCGGATGCCAGGGTGCTGATCGTCGGTGACGGACCGGAGGCCCCGCGACTGCGCGGCCTGGTCGACGCGCTGGGGCTGGGCGGCCAGGTCACCTTTGCCGGCAGCATCCCCTGGTCGGATCTGCCGGCGCACTACGCGGCGGCTGATGTGTTCGCGATGCCGTGCCGGACCCGGGGCTCCGGGTTGGACGTCGAGGGCCTCGGAATCGTCTTCCTGGAGGCGTCGGCAAGTGGGTTGCCGGTGATCGCCGGGCGCTCGGGTGGCGCGCCGGAGACCGTGCAGCCGGGGCGGACCGGGACCGTCGTGGACGGCCGGGATGTGCCCGAGTTGGCCGCGGCGGTGACCGACCTGCTCTGCGATCGAGGTCGGGCCGCCGAATGGGGCGAGAAATGGGCGGGCCTGGGTGCGCCGGGCCTGGAACTGGGACAGTTCCGCCGAGCGGCTCGCTGTGTTGCTGTCTGAATAAGTCCGGATGCGCCCGCAACGGCGCCGAAACAGTCAGGTCGGCGTTCTGTTTCCAGATGGGAGTCGACTGGCACTACCCGAAAGGGTGACCCAGGTCTCGATCGGTGGAACATTTGCCCGTGACGTCGCTCACACACGGTGCCGGTTTCGTGCTCAATGAACGTTGAAGTACCCGTTTTGAGAGGTCCGTCATGCTGCAGAGGATTGCGACAGTCTGTGTCCTTCTCGTAATCTGATCGTGACCTTGGATCGTGGTTCGCCAAACGGGCGCCCCCAGGGTCACCGCTTAATCGATGCGACTGCATCGAACCGGGAACCCAATCTTTATGGGGTGAATCCCTTGTGCGGTCGGCGCTTTCCAGCGTCGGTCGGATGGGGGTAGGGCTACTTCCTGGCCCGAATCCGTCAGCTAACCCGGTCAGTGGCAAGGAAGAAGGGCTCGCCTTTCCGTGACGACGCACGACAGTAGCTACCCCCTGCCCAAGGGCGGCCGACGCCCGGCACGGGCGCGGGCCTTCCGGATGGCAGGCGCGATCGCGATGTCCGCGATGCTGCTCAGCCTCGCCGCCGCGCTTGCCCGCCGCCGCTGACGCGGTCCAACGCTGCCAGCCGCGGTACCCGCCGCAGCCGGCCCCGCGCCGCGGCACCCCGGCGAACGCGGAAGAGGCCAAGCAGGCCTGGCTCGATGCCGCCCGCCGGGCCGAGACCTACAACGAGCAGGTGCTCAGCGCCGAGGCCACGGTCGCGACCGCGCGCGACGCCGCCGCACGGCAACCGCTGCCGTCACCGCCGCTGCCGACCTGACCGCCGCCGAGCAGGTCAAGGTCGCCGCGGCCGACGCCGTGGTCGCCGAGTACCAGAAGAAGGTCGACGCCTTCGCGAACGCCAGCTTCCGCGGCGCCCGGCTCACCGATCTTTCCGTGCTGCTCACCGCTGCCTCGCCCGAGGACTACCTGGACCAGGCCAGCTCGCTGAGCCAGGTCGCCACCGACCAGCAGACCACACTCAGTGGCGCCCTCGCGGCCCGCAAGGTGGCCGATGACGCCCGCGCCGCTGCGCAGGCCAGCGAGAACCAGGCGCAGCAGGCCAAGCAGGCGGCCGACCAGGCCACCGCCGCCGCCGAAGCGGCCAGGGCCGCGCTGGACACCGGCAAGGCGCAGCTGGACGCCGAGATCGCCACCTACCAGCTCGCCTTCGCCCAGCTGTCCACCGCTGACATCACCTCGGCCGTCGCCGGCGCCGAGGCCGCGAACATGGATGCGGCCTCGCAGGCCCGGCAGGCCGAGCAGGCCGCGCAGCGTGACCGCGCCGGGCTGGCCGCCGACGCCGCGCCGCTGGACACCGGCGCGGAATTCTCCCTCTGGGCCGCACAGCATGCGCCCAACGTCCAGGCCGGCATCGCGGTCGAGGCCGCCCTCAGCCGGCAGGGCCTGCCGTACGTCTGGGCCGCCGAAGGTCCGGACAGCTTCGACTGCTCCAGCCTGATGATGTGGGCATGGCACCAGGCCGGCGTCGACATTCCGCGGAACAGCGCGGCCCAGGCCGACGCGTTGCCGGAGATCCCGCTTGATCAGCTGCAGATCGGTGACCTGGTCACCTTCTACTCGCCGGTCAGCCACGTCGGCATGTACGTCGGCGACGGCAAGGTGCTGCACGCCTCCATGCCGGGTGTGCCGATCAAGGTCGTGCCGCTCGCGGCGGCCGGACCGAACCCGACGGGTCACCGGGTCAACCGGTAGTCGGGACGCGGCCGACCGGTCGCCTACCGTTGGGCCTCGTGCGGCTCTCCTTCGTCTCTGACATCCACGGCAACATCGCCGGCCTGGCCGATGCGGCCCGGCAGGCCGAGCAGCTCGTCGTCCTCGGCGATCTGCTGGACTACGTCGACTACTACGACCCGGCGGGCGGCATCCTCGGCCGGGTCTTCGGCGAGCAGAAGGTGCGGAAGTTCATCGCACTGCGGTTGGCCGGTGACTTCCCCGGCGCTGCGTGCCTACAACGGCGCGCTGTGGGAGAGCACGACCGATCCGGAGGGCACCCTGACCGACGTGGTGGCCGCGCGCTACCGCGAGGTGGTCGACGCGGTCGGGCCGGACGCCCTGGTCACCCTGGGCAACGTCGACGTTGCTGCCGTCTGGAACGACACGGTGGGTGACGAACTCCCGTACCTGGACGCGCAGACCATCGAGATCGCCGGTCGGCGAATGGGTTTCGTCGCCGGCGGGGCGGCCAAACCGGGGGTTGCCTTCCGGCCGCCGAATGAGGTCTGGCGACCGTTGATCCGCTCTGCCGACGATTTCGCCCATGCGGTGAAGCTGGTTGGCCCCGTCGATATCCTCTGCTCGCACGTCCCGCCGAAACTGGCGAATCTGCGGTACGACGTGGTGCCGGGACGGCTGGAGATGTACGGCCCCGGTCTGCTGGAGTCGATCGACGAGCATCGGCCGGCACTCGCGGTGTTCGGTCACGTTCATCAGCCGATCAGCCGACGTACCCGTCGCGGACACACCGAATGCGTGAACGTCGGGCACTTCCAGCGCTTCCCCCGGCCGTTCGAGGTCGAACTGCGGTAGTCGCAGGGCAGGTGACGCTGTTCATAGGGTCCAGGTCAGGGTGGTGGCCAGCCGTACCCCACCGACCTGGGTAGCCTTCCATCCATGGCCACCCCCTCATCGCAGTCGCTCATCATGGCTGCCGACCCCGCCGCGATCATGGATGTGATCGCCGATTTCGAGTCCTACCCGGCATGGACCGGCTCCATCAAAAGCGTCACGATCACCGTTCCCGGTGCCGACGGTGCCCACGCGCAGCAGGTGGCGTTCAGCATGGACGCCGGCCTCGTCAAGGACAACTACGAGTTGGCGTACACCTGGCCCGAGGACGGAATGTCGGTCTCCTGGAAGCTGGTCTCCGGACAGATGCAGAAGGCCCAACAGGGCTCATACGTGCTCAAGGTGACCCCCAAGGGCACCGAGGTGACCTACACGCTCGCCGTCGATCTTGCGGTTCCGATGATCGGTGTGCTCCGGCGCAAGGCCGAACGGGTCATTCTGGATACCGCGCTCAAGGAGCTGCGTAAGAGAGTCGAAGCCGGATGAGGATCGCCCTGCACACCGGCAAGGGCGGGGTCGGCAAGACGACCATCTCGGCGGCAACCGCGATCGCCTGTGCCAGCGGCGGCGCGCGCACCCTGCTGGTCTCGACCGACCCGGCTCACTCGACCGCCGATGTGCTGGGCGTTGCGGTGCACGCCGACCCTACCCAGGTCCCTGGTGTCCCGAACCTCTGGGCGGCCCAGGTGGATACCCGTGGGCGGTTCGAACAGAGCTGGTCACACATCCGCGGCTACCTGGTCGGTGTCCTCGCCGCCAGGGGGATGGCGGAGGTGCAGGCCGAAGAACTGACTGTGTTGCCAGGTGCCGAGGAGATCGTTGCGCTGTTGGAACTGCGCAGGCTCGCCGAGTCCGGAGACTTCGACGCGATCATCGTCGACTGCGCGCCGACCGGCGAGACCCTCCGGTTGCTGGCACTGCCGGAGACCGTCGGCTTCTACGCCCAGCGACTGCTCGGCGCCCCGCAGCGGGTACTGCGCAGCATCGCGGCTTCGCTCACCGGGCTGCCGGGAGGTGCCCCGAACGCGACCGTCCGGGACGCCCTCGGTGACCTGCTCGCCGAACTGATGGCGGCCAGGGCATTGCTGGCCGATCCGGCCGTCACCGGCGTGCGGCTGGTGCTCACCCCGGAGCGGGTGGTGATCGCCGAGGCAAGGCGGTTGTTCACCGCGCTGTCCCTGCACGGATTCCGGGTCGAAGCGGTCACGGTCAACCGGTTGCTGCCGCCCAATGTCGGCGGCGAGTTCCTTCGCCGGCAGCGTGAGGGACAGCGTGAGGCGCTGACCCAGGTGGAGGAGTCCTTCCAGGACCTGCCCATCCGGCGTGTCCAGCAGAGCCCGGTGGAACCCATTGGTGTGCAGCGATTGTCGGAACTTGCGACGGCCATGTTCGGGACCGGGGACAGTGCAGCCGATCCACTGGCGAGCACCGGAACGCCGATCGGCATCGAGGTCAGCGGGGCGGACGGGTGGTACCGCCTCGCGTTGCCGCTACCGCTCGCCGAACGGGGCGATATCGCGCTGTCCCGGTCGGGGGCCGATCTGGTCGTCACGGTCGGCGATGTGCGACGACGCATCGCGTTGCCGTCGGTGCTGCAACGCTGCACCACCGAGGGGGCCAGTTTCGAGCAGGGTCGCCTGATGATCGACTTCGCCGCCGACCCCGCACTGTGGCCGGCGGGTCTGACGCAGGCAACGCTGGTCGGTGCTGGGTGACAACCCCACCGACAGAGCCACCTGACCCTCCGCATGACCCCCCGCTGCAGGACCATCCACCCCAGGACCATCCACCCCAGGACCCGCCACCGCAGGACCAGTCACCCCAGGACCCGCCACCGCAGGGCCCGACGGTAGGGCCGTTGGCGCTGGAGGCGGCGCTGCTGCTGGATGTTGTCGCCGACCGGCTCAGTTCGATGAAGGCAACCACTCAGCCCGGGCCAACTGCTGCCGATGGCGCTCCAGACCCGCAAAGTCCGCCTGGGACAGGGACTCCGGGGATGGCTGCTGCCGGGACCGGGGCCACCGCCGACGGGCGCTGCCCGGAGTGCGGCTCGGTGCCCGGTGCGTCATGCACGGCGTGTCCGCTGTGCCGGTTCATGGCCCTGCTGCGCGGCGAACGACCTGAGGCGACGGCACGACTGGTGGATGGGGCGTTGATGATCATCAGGACCTTGCGATCGCTGGTGCCGGACCCGCCGGATCCGGCGGCGCCGCACCCGGCCGCCCCCGGGCATGCCAATTCCGGTCAGCAGCACTCGGGCCAGCAGTACTCGGGTCAGCAGTACTCCAGGGCGCCCCGAACCAGCACCCCGGCCGCCACGGCGGCCTCGAGCACATCGACATCCTGTGACCGGCAACCCGTCTCCGGTGACCATCGGCATCGACATCGGCGGCACCTCGGTACGCGCGGCCGTCATCGATCACGACGGGGAGATCCTCGCGTCGCTGCGGGACACCACGCCGCACACCGAACGTGAGACCGAAGACATCCTGGTCAATCTGATCACCAAACTTGCTGCCACCCAGACGATCTCGGCAGTGGGACTGGCTGTCGCGGGCTTCGTCAGCTCGGATCAGCAGCGGGTGATGTTCGCGCCGCACCTGGCCTGGCGGGATGCCGACGTCCCGGCGCGGATTTCCGCCAGGGTGCACCTGCCGGTGACGATGGACCATGACGTGAACTCCGCCGCCTGGGCCGAACATCAGCACGGCGCGTCGGCCGGCGCGAGGATCGCCTTACTGATCGCGCTCGGCACCGGGATCGGCGCCGGACTGATCATCGACGGCCAGATCTACCGCGGCGCCCACGGTGTCGCGCCGGAACTCGGTCACCTGACCGTCGTCCCTGACGGCCGACCGTGTCCCTGCGGCAAACGGGGCTGTTGGGAGCGGTACTGCTCGGGCACTGCGCTCGCCGAGACCGCCAGGGACCTGATGGTCGCCGGTGATGCTCCGGTGCTCCGGCAGTTGAGCGGCAACAACCCGGCCGCGGTCACCGGAACGATGGTCGCCATCGCCGCTACCGAGGGTGATCCGGCCGCACTGGCCGCAATGGACGAGTTGGGTCACTGGCTCGCAATGGGATTGGCCCTGGTCACCGACGTCCTCGACCCCGAGGTGATCGTCGTCGGCGGGGGAGTGGCAAGTGCCGCGGGAATGTTTCTGCCGCTTGCGGTTTCGGAGTTCGCCGGATTGATCACCGGCGCCGGGCACCGCCCGATGCCGCGGGTTGAACTGGCCAGATTCGGTGACCGCGCCGGCATCATCGGTGCTGCGCTGTTGGCAGCCGGGAAGTAGCAGGCCGAACCGGGCGTCAGACTTCGGCGCCGTCGTCCCAGCCGTCGGCCTCTGCGTTGGCCCGTCGCCGCCAGATGCCGGTGAGCAGTACGGTCACCGCACCGAGGATGAGCACGACGGCGATGACGAGGGTCAGGTCGAACCCGACGGCGAGCAGTCCCGGGCGCGCCAGCAGGACGATGCCGACCAGCAACATCAGCAACGCGCCGATCGTCCGGCCCTTCGGACGCGGCAGCGGCGGCGGCTCTGGCGGTTCGAAATGTGCCTCGTCGGCATCTCTTTCGGCCTGGATCTCGGCCTGCTGAGCCTCGTACGCGGCCACCTCCTCGGCCCGTTCCAGCCGGCGGAGCTCCCGCCTTCTCGCCCGCTCCTCGCCGGTGTCCGGCTGCGCGCCACCGCCCGAGGGATGCCGCTGTGCCCCGCCCTGCGGCCCGGATTCGATCGGTGGGCCGGCTTCGGTCAGCGGCGTCCACGAGGCATCGGCCGTGATGCCCGAGACGATCGCCGCGAATGCTGCGTCGATGTCGTCGTCGGAAGTCTCGCTGCGCCAGGACGGGCTACTGCCGGCCGGGGTGAGCTCAGCGCCCGATTCTGCCGATGGCGCGTCCTCCTGATTCCAGGCACCTTCGTCATCGCCGGGGGTGAGGGTCATGGCAGGCCCGCCGTGACTTTTTCGATGAACTCCACGGACGACGTGAAGATCAACTCCGCGTCGTAGTCCAGGGTGGCCACGTGGTAGCTGCGCTCCAGGACAACGTCCACGATGTCGGTCGACGAGACACCGTCCCGGACGACATCGGAGTTCACCGGTTCGACCGTGTGGTCCACCCGCGAGTGCATCAGCAACACCGGGGCGGTGACCTTCGACAGGTCGGCCCGGACGATCGGCCAGGCATTCGACAACGAGTACATCGCCCTGGTCGGCATCCGGTTGTAACCGGACTCGACGATGCCCGGCTTGGCGATGTCGCCGGCGATCGGGAACCACACCGGGGTGATCGTCTTGATCAGCGGCAGCAGCTTCGCCTCTGGACGCCGGGTCAGCACGGACGGATTGACCAGCATGATGCCGGCCACCGCATCCGGGAACAGTTCGGCGAGCCGCAGGGTCAGGGTGCCGCCCATGGACAACCCACCGACAACAACGGCTCGGCAGGTGGCGGCCAATTCCTGCAGTTCCGCCGTCGCAGCGCCGAGCCAGTCGGCGAACGTCGTGTTGTTGGCGTCCTGCCAGCGGGTGCCGTGACCCGGCAGCAGGGGGAGCCGGACCGAATAACCCTCGGTCACCAGGTGGTCCGCCCAGGCCCGCAGCGACGCCGGATCGCTGGTGAAGCCATGGAGCAGCAGCACGCCGATGTCCCCGCCGTCATGGCGAAACGCCGATCGCCCCGCTTCCGGGGTCGTGTCCGTCATCGTCACTCCTGAGCTCACACACGTCACGCCTGCTGCACCGTCGGACTCCATGGTCGCACGCGTGGCGACGGGGGCGCGGAGTTGCCTGACGGCGTACGGTGATCGCAATCGTTATCCGCGAGCTAAGGGGCTTTCCCGCGTGCTCTACACCCTGATGAAGTATGTCCTCCTCGGGCCATGGCTTCGGTTGTTCTTCCCCTGCAAAGTTATCGGCGCCGAGTACATCCCCGCCGAGGGCGGCGCCATCCTGGCCGGCAACCACGTGTCCGTTGCGGACTCCTTCTTCACGCCGTTGCACATCAAACGCCGCGTGACGTACCTGGCCAAAAGCGAGTACTTCACCGAGAAGGGCTTCAAGGGCCGGCTGAAGAAGGCCTTCTTCAGCGGAATGGGCCAGGTCCCGGTGGACCGCAGCGGCGCCTCGCAGGCGCGGGCCGCCCTCGACACCGGCATCCGACTGCTGAACGAGGGCCACATTCTCGGCATCTACCCGGAGGGCACCCGTTCGCCGGACGGACGGCTGTACAAGGGCAAGACCGGCGTCGCACGGATGGCGTTGGAGGCCGGTGTGCCGGTCATCCCGCTGGTCATGCTCGGCACCGACAAGGTCAATCCCATCGGCTCGAAGATCTGGCGGCCGCACCGCATCACGATGATCATCGCCCGACCGCTGGACTTCTCCCGGTACGAGGGCATGGCCGGCGACCGGTTCGTCGAACGGTCGATGACCGACGAGATCATGTACCGGCTGATGGAACTCGGCGGCCAGGAGTACGTCGACGTCTACGCGGCCAAGGTGAAGGCGGACGCGCTGACCGAAGGCGAATCCAAACCCGTCACCGGCCGGGGCCCCGGCACCGTCACCCGCCTGCCTGGCACCAAGGCCGGCTGAGGTCCGCCTTGGTGCGACCGGCACCGGGCGGCCCGGTTGCCCGCTACTTCTACGACTGCGAATTCATCGAGGACGGCCGGACGATCGAACTGATCTCGATCGGCGTCATCGCCGCGGACGGCCGAGAGTTCTACGCCGTGTCCACCGAATTCGACCCCGGCCGGGCCAACCAGTGGGTGCGCCGGCACGTGCTTGACAAGCTGCCGTCACCGGCCGACAAGGCCTGGAAGTCGCGGTCGGCGATCCGGGACGAACTGCATTCCTTCCTGATCGCGCCGCAATTGCCGGTGGAGCTGTGGGCCTGGTTGGCCGCCTACGACCATGTGGTGCTGGCGCAACTCTGGGGAGCGATGCCGGAGCTCCCCCGGGACATCCCGCGACTGACCCGGGAGATCCGCCAGCACTGGGAGGCCGCCGGTTCGCCGGCCATCCCCGGTCCCGGCACCGACCGGCACGACGCACTGGCCGACGCCCGGCTGGCATACGCCAGGTGGCAGGTCGCGCAGGACGTGCTGGAGGCCCGGCGAGCCTGACGGGTGGCGCGGCGCCTGGCGCCCTCTGTATCTATTGGCGGGGGTCGTTCCTCCCCCCACGGGCGTCAGCCTGCCCAAACTGCGGGCAGCCTGGCACCCTCTGTATCTATTGGCGGGCCTCCTTCGTCGCCCCGGCTAGGCTGGTCGGCGTGAACTGGACCATCGACATTCCGGCGGACATTCTGCCGTCCCTGCCGCCCCTCCCGGCGGACCTGCGTGGCCGGCTGGACGACGCCCTGGCCAGGCCCGCCGCCCAGCAACCGGTGTGGCCGGACCCGGAGCAGGTGCTCGCGGTCCGCGCGGTCCTGGAGGCGGTCCCGCCGGTGACCGTGCCCGGCGAGGTCGACAAGCTGTCCGACCAACTGGCCGCCGTTGCCCGCGGGGAGGCGTTCCTACTACAGGGCGGCGACTGCGCCGAGACCTACGTCGACAACACCGAGCCGCACATCAGGGGCAACATCCGCACCCTGCTGCAGATGGCGGTGGTGCTCACCTACGGTGCGTCGATGCCGGTGGTGAAGGTGGCCCGGATCGCCGGCCAGTACGCGAAGCCGCGCTCATCAACGCTGGATTCCCTCGGCCTGCCGTCCTACCGCGGCGACATCATCAACTCCTTGGCCACCACCCCGGAGGCCAGGGTCGCCGACCCGTCCCGGATGGTCCGCGCCTACGCCAACTCCTCGGCGGCCATGAACCTGGTCCGGGCCGTGACCAGCACCGGTATGGGCGACCTCGCGCGGGTGCACGAATGGAACCAGGAGTTCGTGCTGACCTCCCGGGCCGGGGAGCGGTACGAGCGGGTGGCCGGCGAGATCGACCGTGCCATGCGATTCATGACGGCCTGCGGGGTCGATTCGCACTCCCTGCACCAGGTCGACATCTTCGCCTCGCACGAGGCGCTGCTGCTGGACTACGAACGCGCCATGCTCCGGCTGGACAACCGGCACGACGAGCCACGGCTCTACGACCTGTCCGGGCATTTCCTCTGGGTGGGGGAGCGCACCCGGCAACTCGACGGCGCGCACATCGCGTTCGCCCAGCTGCTGTCCAACCCGATCGGGCTCAAGATCGGTCCGACCACCACGCCGGAACAGGCCGTCGAGTACGTCGAGCTGCTCGACCCGCGCAACCAGCCGGGCCGGCTGACGTTGATCTCCAGGATGGGCAACGGCAACGTCCGGGACGTCCTGCCGCCGATCATCGAGAAGGTGCAGGCCTCCGGGCATCAGGTCATCTGGCAGTGCGACCCCATGCACGGCAACACCCATGAGTCGCCGACCGGTTACAAGACAAGGCATTTCGACCGGATTGTGGACGAGGTACAGGGCTTCTTCGAGGTGCACAACGAGCTGGGCACACACCCGGGTGGCATTCACGTCGAACTCACCGGTGAGGACGTGACCGAGTGCCTCGGCGGCGCTCAGGAGATCTCGGACGCAGACCTGTCCGGCCGTTACGAAACAGCGTGCGACCCACGGCTGAACACCCAGCAGTCCCTGGAGCTGGCCTTCCTGGTGGCGGAGATGCTGCGGGGATGACGATCCCGACCCGTCGCCTGGGCGCGCTCGAGGTCGGCGCCATCGGGCTCGGCTGCATGAGCTTCGGCGGCTCCTACGGCGACCCGTCGTCGTTCGACCCGACCGCGGTGATCCACCGCGCACTCGATCTGGGCGTGACACTGCTGGACACCGCGGACGCCTACGGGCCCAGCGAGGCAGCGGTCGGCGCCGCGATAGCCGACCGGAACCGCGACGACGTCGTCATCGCGACGAAGTTCGGCATCGTGACCGGTCCACAGCGGGGAAAGCCGGCCGTGGTGAACGGACGCCCCGAGTACGTCCACGCGGCGATCGACGCCTCGCTCGGCCGGCTCGGGCTTGACCATGTCGACCTGTACTACCAGCACCGCGCCGACCTCGACGTGCCGATCGAGGAGACCGTCGGCGCGATGGCCGAGCTGGTCACCGCCGGCAAGGTGCGACATCTCGGACTGTCGGAGGCGTCCGTCGACACCATCCGCCGAGCCGCCGCCGTCCACCCGATCGCCGCGCTGCAGAGCGAATGGTCGCTGTGGAGCCGGGAGCTCGAGGACGAGATCGTGCCGACCTGCCGCGAGCTCGGCATCGGCATCGTGCCGTTCAGCCCGCTCGGCCGTGGCTTCCTGACCGGTTCGATCACCTCAACCGCGGACCTGTCCGACGGCGATCTGCGGCGCAGCCAACCTCGGTTCGACGCCGACGTCTTCGACGCCAACCTGGCTTCGGTAGCTGTGGTCCGGGACATTGCCGGCGTGCTCGGCGTCACGCCCGGTCAGGTCGCCCTTGCCTGGTTGCTGGCCAAGGGCGACGACGTCGTGCCCATCCCGGGAACCAAGCGGGTGAGCTACCTGCAGGAGAACCTCGACGCGGCGTCGGTCCGACTCTCCGCCGATGATCTGGCCCGGCTCGACGCGGTCTCCGCCGTTGGTGAGCGCGCGGTCGATCCGTCCTGGGTCAACCGCAGTACCCCGCCGCTGGCCGGCTGATCAGCCAGCCCGGCCGGTCAGCCCGAGGTATCTCTGCCGCCAGGTCGCTCCAGGGTGAACCGGCACCGGCTCCCGGTAGATCCCGAAGGACCGCCACGTGTCTGCGTCCGGCGAGGTGCCAAGGAACATCTGCTCGGCGAGTTCCTCGGTCAGCGCGTCTGTGACCCCGATGAGGACGGCAACGTCATGCGCAGCAAGGGTTCTGGCGATGTTGAGCTGCCAGAAATAGTTGTCGACCGGGCAATCGCCGTAGGAGCAGTGCACCGGCATCGTGGGTTCGGTGACCTGCCGTGCCGCCTTCGTGGCCGCCGCGGAGATTTCCCGCAATGCGGCACCCGGATCGGCGCCCAAGAGGTCTCCGTCGTAGCGGTCACGCCCGACGTCGTCCATCGTGTGGCCGGCCAGCATGTCCGGCACCCATGCATTGTCGTAGGCGTAGTGGTTGATGGCTGCCCGGAGCGGAACCGGCTGATCCGCTCCGGGCATGTCGAAGACCGGCGGCAGGACGTCGTCCCACACAGACTCGGAGATCCTGCCGAACACCGCAACCGCAGCGCGATCGGCCAACCGGAAAACAGCGGCTTCGTTGATCATGCGACCCCTCCTCAGTCGGTGACCTCCCGAAACTAGGGGCCAAACAGGTCAACGGCTGTCCGCCATTGGCACCAACCGTCATCACGTTCGGTTCAGGTTGCTTGGCACAGCAGCAATCCGCTGGCCGGTCTGCGACGAACAACGTGTGAACACCACTGTCGAACGTCCGGAACATCGTGCATCAGAACGGCGCACGGCTTGCTCTGCATAGACAGACCAGACGCCAACCGATGAGGCCGTGACCCATGACCAGCAGCTCAGTAACGGATTTCCTGATCTCCCTGTCGTTCCTGACTGCGGGCGGCTATGCACTCATGCTGCGGCTGCGCAGCACGGCGGCGAAGCCCGACATCCGGGACCAGCACGAATCCATCCCGCGCGGCAGCCGCCCCCGCGGCTAGGCGCAATCTCGGCGCTCGTCAAACCTCCCGACGATGCGCCAGCGGCCGCCGAGCGCGTCGACCAGTTGCCGGAACGTCAGGGGAACGCCGTCACCGACACGGTTCCGCCCGGCTCAACCCGACCGCCTGCACCCGGTGACTGATTCCAGATCGTCGAGTCGTCGCCGCCGAAGAACGAACTGACGCTGAGCTGAAGTCCGAGCTTGTCGAGTTTCTGCCGCGCCTGCTTGACGCTGTCGTCGGTGAGGTCCGGGACCGCGATTGCGTTCGACGGGACCAGGAAGATCTTGGCGTTGTTCGGGTCCACGGCCGTGCCCGGACCGGGGTCGGTGCGCAGGATGTCGCCTGAATCGATATCGGCGTCAAAGGCGGGGTCGCCGACCGTCACGGAGAACCCGGCCTTCTCCAGCGTCTTCACCGCGTCCTTGGTCGACACGCCGCGAACGTCCGGAACCGTGAGCGCATCGGCGATCTGCAGCGACACCTCGGTCCCCTTGGGCACCTCGGTGCCGGCCGCGGGCGACGAACCGAGCACGGAGCCGGGCTTCGCCTTCGGATCGAACGTCTTCTGCGCAGGGCCGAGCGCGAAGCCCGCCACGGTCAGCTTGTTCTGGGCGTCCTCGGCCGATTTACCGGTCACATCGGGGACCTTGACGGGCGCGGGTCCGCCGGACAGCACCAGCGTCACCGGTGCGTTGACGGTCAGCGCCGTGCCGGACACGGGATCGGTCCGCAGCACGGCGCCCGCCGGGACAACATCGTCAAAGGCGGGTGTCCCGCTCACCACGACCGTGAGGTCGGCCGCCGTCAGCGCAATGGTCGCGGCATTCGGGTCGGTGCCTGGCGCGATGGCCGGGACCTGGGGTCGCCCGCTGGACACCAGCAGGTCGACCTCGGAGCCACGCAATTGTTCGGTGCCGGCAACCGGGTCGGTCTGGGCGACCAGGCCGGACGCCACGTCATTGTGGTGCTCGACGGTGACCCGGGGGACCAGCCCGGCATCCCGGACCAGCGTCTCCGCCTGGGACTGGGTCATCCCGACCGCGGCGGGGGTGGCCGCCCAGCGGCCGCCGATCCACCAGCCGCCGGCGGCTGCGGCGAGTCCGATCAGCAGCACCACCAGGATGGCGATCAGCCAGCGGCGCCTGGTCCGCTGCCGCAGCGCGATCGTGGGGGAGCGCGGTGGTTCCCCAGTTGCGCGCGGGCGCGGATTCGGTCGGCAGCTGTTGAACCTGCACCGGGGGCGGCGGCTGGGCGAGGGTGACCGGGCCGTTGGCGGCCAGCACCCGGGTGCCGCTGGGCGCCACCAACTCCGGCTGGTTGCTGACGGGTGCCGGTGCCGGTGCCGGTCGGCGATGCGGGACGGGCACCGGCACCCGGGCCAGGCCCAGCTGGGACCGGATCCCGACCATCGCGGACAGGAACGCCGAGGCGTCCCTTGGCCGCTGCGCCGGGTCGCGCCGGGTGGCCGCGACGATCAGGTCGTCCAGCGCCTCCGGGGTGCCCGGCGCGTTGTTGGACGGTCTCGGGACGTCCGAATGCACGTGCTGGTAGGCGACGGACATCGGGTTGTCGCCGTTGAAAGGTGGCTGGCCGGTGAGCATCTCGTACGCCATGACGCCGGCCGCGTAGACATCGGAGCGGGCGTCGGCGGCGCCGGTGGCCACCTGCTCCGGCGACAGGTACGCAACGGTGCCCAGGATCACGTCGCCGGTGGCCATGGTCTGCGAGGTGACGGCCCGGACCAGCCCGAAATCGGCGATCTTCACCGCCCCCTGCGACGAGATCAGCACGTTCTCCGGTTTGACGTCGCGATGCACCAAACCGGCCGCGTGGGCAGCACCGAGCGCCGCCAGCAGCGGTTCCATGATCGACATCGTGACCGGGACGGACAACGATCCGTGCTCACGGAGCAGGTCGCGCAGCGTCCCGCCGTCGACCAGTTCCATCACCAGGAACACCAGGTCGCCGTCCCGGCCCTGGTCGTAGACGGCGACAACGCCGGAATGACCCAGCGAGGCGGCGAGCCGGGCCTCCCGCTCGAACCGGCTGAGGAAGGCCGGGTCGGAGACGTACTGCGGGCTCATCACCTTGATCGCGACCGGCCGGTCCAGCCGCAGGTCGACGCCCCGGTAGACCATCGACATCCCGCCGCGGGCGATCACTGCTCCCACCCGGTACCGACCCTCGAGCACCGTGCCGCTCGTCAGGCCGGAATAGGTGTCCACAACCACCGATTCTAGGTTGCGGCGGCCTTGTCCTTGCCGATCATGCCGTCGGCGGCGTGATCGGTTTCGTCGTTCGGGTCATTCGGATGGCACGCTGACACCTGTGCCGACCACTACGCCGACCTTCATCCCTGTTCCCGAGATCGCCGCCCAACTGGGCATCGTGGTGACCAAGGTCCATCAGTTGATCCGCGAGCATCAGTTGCTGGCCGTCCGGGTGCAGGGCGTGCTGCGAATCCCTGCCGAATTCATCGATGACGGTCTGGTGGTCAAGGGCCTGCCGGCCACCATCACCCTGCTCCGCGATGCCGGCTACAACGACCAGGAAATGATCAACTGGCTGTTCACCGCGGAGGACTCGCTGCCGGGCAGCCCGATCGACGCGCTGCGGGAGAACCGCGGCCGCGAGGTGCACCGGCGCGCGCAGGTCGCCGGGTTCTAGCTCGCCGGACTCAAAACCGGCGCGCGGTGGCCCGTTCCGCTAATTCGACCAACCGATCCCGGGCCGCCGGGTTGACGCCTTCGACGGCGGCCAGCCCGGATCGGACCAACCCGGCGATACGGCGCTCCAGCGTTTCCGGCGCCCCGGTGCCGGTGATGATCTCCGCCAGCCGGACCGGGTCGGCGCCGGCCGTACCGATGCCCGCATCCAGTTCCGCCAGCAATTCACCTGACAGCGCTGCGCGGGCCGTCGCCAGCAGCAGCGTGCGTTTACCTTCGAGGAGGTCGTCTCCGGCGGGCTTGCCGGTCACCGCCGGGTCGCCGTAGACGCCCAGCAGGTCGTCCCTGAGCTGAAACGCGATGCCGACGTCGGCGCCGTAGGCACGAAGGGCCGCAACGGTTTCCGGTCCGGCGCCGGCCAGTGCGGCGCCGAGGTGCAGTGGCCGTTCGACGGTGTACGCCGCCGTTTTGAACCTGTTGATCCGCAGCGCATCCGACGCCTGCGCCGCCGGATCGGAGCTGACCGCGGCGGTCGTCACCAGGTCGAGCAGTTGACCGGACAACACCTCGGTCCGCATCGACCGCCAGACCGGCAGCGACCGGTCAACCGCACCAAGGGCCTGCGCACCGGCGGCATAGAGATCATCGGCCCAGGCCAGCGCAAGATCGCCGAGCAACACCGCCGCCGACACCCCGTAATGCTCGGCGTCGCCGCCGAGACCGGCGTCGGCATGCCGCTTGGCCACCGCGCGGTGGGTCGACGGCCGTCCACGCCGGCTGTCGGAACGGTCGATGACGTCGTCGTGGATCAGTGCGCAGGCCTGGATCAGCTCAAGTGCAGCTCCCACCCGCAACACGGCATCCGGATCACCCGCCCCACCAGCAGCGATCCAGCCGCACCAGAGGAACTCCGGACGCAGCCGCTTGCCGCCGGCCGCGACGAAGTCGACGAGCAGGTCGACCAGCGGACTCAGCCGGTCGTCGATCTCGATGACGTCGGTCCGGCGGGCGTCGAGTTCAGCGGAGATGACGGACTGCAGCCGGGCGGCGTCCATCGTTGCGGTGCTCACCCAAGTGAGTCTGCCCCTCCGATAGGCTCCGGTCATGCCGACCGTCCGCGACCGACTTGCCGCGCCCGGCCCACATTTTTCGGTGGAGTTCATGCCGCCGCGCAATGACGCCGACGAGGACGTGCTCTGGCGCGCCGTCCGCCGGCTCGAGCCGCTGCGACCGGCATTCGTCTCGGTGACCTACGGCGCCGGCGGATCCCACCGGGAACGCACCATCAGGATCACCCAGCGGATCGCCGAGGAGACCACGCTGGTCCCCGTCGCGCACCTCACGGCAGTTGGTCATTCAGTGGCCGAGCTCCGTCAGGTGATCGGTTCCTACGCGGCCGTCGGGGTGCACAACATCCTTGCGCTGCGGGGTGATCCACCTGGTGATCCCAACGCGCCGTGGGTCCCGCATCCGCACGGCCTGGAGTACACCAGCGAGCTGGTCCGGCTGACCAGGTCACTCGGCTCCTTCTCGGTCGGGGTTGCCGCCTATCCGGACAAGCACCCGCTCTCGGCGGATCTTGCCGTTGACACCGAGTTCCTGGTGGCGAAGATCAACGCCGGAGCCGACTACGCCATCACCCAGATGCTGTTCTCCGCTGCGGACTACGTCGGCCTGCGGGATCGGATGGCGGCGGCCGGGGTGCACGTTCCGGTGCTGCCGGGGATCATGCCGATCACCTCCTACGGCCGGCTGATGCGGATCCACGAACTGTCCGGTCAGCGCATTCCGATCGACCTGGCCGAGGAGCTCGAGGCAGTGCAGGACGACCCGGAAGCGGGTCGGCAGGTCGGCATGGATCACGCGATCCGGATGTCGGAGGACCTGCTGGCAGAGGGCGCACCGTGCCTGCACTTCTACACCTTCAACCGGTCGAAGGCGACCATCGAGGTACTCGCGGCGCTCGGCATGACGCCGGCACTCCGCCGCTGACGTGAACCTCGACCTGGACACTCCGGAGGGCGCCTTCGGCATTGCGTCCCTGGTCCTGCTGCTGGCCCTGGTTGCCGTTCGGCTGTCCCGACGGCTCGGCATGCCGTCGCTGCTGCTGTACCTGGGCATCGGCATGGTGCTCGGGATCGACAGCTTCGGCATCATCGACCTGAGTAATCCGCTGCTCACCGAGCAGCTGGGTTTCGTCGCCCTGGTGTTCATCCTGGCCGAGGGCGGCCTCACCACCAGGTGGGAAAACGTCCGTCCCGCACTGGGTTTGGGGATCGCCCTGGCGACGATCTCGGTGGTGGTGTCCATCGCGGTCGCCGGTCTCGGGGTGCATCTGCTGATGGGGTTCGACTGGCGGACGTCGCTGCTGTGGGGCGCGGTGCTGTCCAGCACCGACGCCGCCGCGGTGTTCTCCGTGCTGCGCGGCGTCGGCGTCAAACCCCGACTGTCGGCGGCTCTCGAGCTGGAATCCGGCCTGAACGACGCACCGGTGGTGATCGCGGTGGTGCTGCTGGCCAGCACGGCCACGATCACCTGGTTCGACCCGCTGCTGGTGGTCTACGAGCTGATCGCCGGCGCCGTGATCGGAGCCGCCATCGGCTTCGCCGGTGCGTGGCTGATGCGTCGGGAGGCATTGCCGGCGGCCGGCCTCTATCCGCTGGCCACCATCGCGCTGATCGGCGGTGCCTATGCAGTCGGTGTCGTCGCGCACGCCTCCGGTTTCCTCGCCGTGTACGTGGCGGCCGTCATCCTGGGCAACACCAGGCTCCCGCACCGCGCCTCCACACTGTCCTTCGCCGAAGGACTCGGCTGGGTCGCCCAGATCGGGTTGTTCGTCATGCTCGGCCTCTATGTGGAGCCCAGTCGGCTGCCGGCGGCGCTGGTGCCCGGCATCCTGATCGGTCTGATGGTGTTGCTGGTGGCCAGGCCCGTGTCGGTGGTCGCGGCCGCGTTGCCGTTCCGAATGCCCTGGCGGGAACAGGCGTTCCTGTCCTGGTCGGGGCTGCGGGGTGCGGTCCCCATCGTGCTGGCAACGATCCCGCTGATGAACAACGTCGAGCACTCGGTGCTGTTGCTGGACGTCATCGTGGTCGTGGTCGTCACCTACACCCTGCTGCAGGGCACCAGCCTGCCCTGGGTCGCCAGGAAGCTGGGCGTGATCCAGTCGGGCCAGGCCCTCGAGGTGCAGGTCGAAGCGGCGCCGTTGGAGGAGATGCACGCCCACGTCCTGCAGGTGACGATCCCGGACGCCTCCAAGATGCACGGCGTCTACGTGTCCCAGTTGCGGCTGCCCGCCCCGTCGACCATCGCGCTGCTGCTGCGGGACGGCGAGCCCGTCGCGGTGAGCCCGACGGTCCGGTTGCAGTCCGGCGACCAGTTGCTGATCGTCGCCCCGGAACGGGTCAGGGCGGCCACCGAACGGCGGCTGCGGGCGGTCGGCAGGGGCGGCGCGTTGGCCATGTGGTTCGGCGAGCGGGGCGATCCTGGGACACTGTAGGGGTGACCGAACGCCCCGATGACCCCGTCGTGCCGCCATCGTCCGCCGACGAAGCACCCGTGGTCGCCGCACCGCTCAAGCCGCGCAAGGTCGTCCTGCTGGCCGTCATCGCCGCATCGGTGGTCATCCTGGACCTCATTTCCAAGATCATCATCGTCGCGACCATCGATCCCAACCAGCCGATTCGGGTGCTCGGCGGGTTGGTCTATCTCTCGCTCATCCGCAACTCCGGCGCGGCCTTCTCGATGGCCACCGGCTATACCTGGATCCTGGCCCTGGTGGCGATCGGCGTCGTCATCGTGATCATCCGGATGGCGCCGAAGCTGCGTTCCACACCGTGGGCGGTGTCCCTCGGCCTGGTGCTCGGCGGTGCGATCGGCAATCTGATCGACCGCATCTTCCGCGCGCCGGGGTTCCTGCAGGGTCACGTCGTCGACTTCGTCTCGGTGTTCGGGCCGAACGCCGAGTACTTCCCGGTGTTCAACGTGGCAGATTCGGCCATCACCATCGGCGGCATCAGCCTGGTCATCACGGCGCTGCTCGGGATCGATTTCGACGGCACCACCACCAAGTCCCGCAAGCAGGCCGAGGAGAAGACGGTCAGCAAGGACAGCACTGCGAAGCCGGACAAGAATGACGACGATGCCTGAGGTGCGCAGCCTGCCGGTACCGGGCGGACTCTCCGGGATGCGGGCCGACGCCGGGCTGGCCAAGCTGCTCGGCCTGAGCCGCACCACGGTCGCCACCATGATCGACGCCGGGGCCGTGCTGGTCGACGGCACCGTGACGATCAGATCCGCGAAGCTGGTCGAGGACAGCTGGCTGGAGATCACCCTGCCGGAGCCGGAGCGACCGTCCGTGGTGGTCGCCGAAGCCGTCGAGGGCCTGTCGATCCTGTACCGCGACGACGACATCGTGGTGGTCAACAAGCCGGTCGGGGTGGCCGCCCACCCGAGCCCCGGTTGGACCGGCCCGACCGTGCTGGGTGCGCTGGCCGGGCTCGGCATCTGGACCAGCTCGTCGGGCGCCGAGGAACGGCAGGGCATCGTGCACCGGCTGGACGTCGGGACAACCGGCGTGATGGTCGTCGCGCTCAGCGAACGCGCGTACACCGTCCTCAAGGACGCGTTCCGGGACCGGACCGTCGAGAAGATCTACCACGCCGTCGTCCAGGGGCACCCCGATCCCAGCGAGGGCACCATCGACGCGCCCATCGGCCGGCACCCGTCATCGGACTGGAAGTTCGCGGTGGTCGCCGGCGGCCGGGACAGCATCACGCACTACAAGACGCTCGAGGCATTTCCCGCCGCCAGCCTGCTGGAGGTGCACCTGGAAACCGGTCGCACGCACCAGATCCGGGTGCACTTCTCCGCGACCAGGCATCCGTGCGTCGGGGACCGCACCTACGGCGCCGACCCGGTGCTGGCCGCCAGGCTCGGGCTGACCAGGCAGTGGCTGCACGCCCGTTCGCTGGCCTTCGCCCACCCGGCCGACGGGCGCTGGGTGGAGTTCACCAGCCCGTACCCCGACGACCTCGCGCACGCGCTCGAGGTGCTGGCCGCGGTCAACTGACCCACCCGCTACCGGCACCGCCGAAGCCGGCGCACCTAGATGACATCCCGGCGGCTGAGCACTTGAAAGACAACAGCCCCTGGTGCCAGCGGCAGCCAGAAGGTGATGATCCGGTAGAGGAAGACGGCGGCCAACGCTGCCGGCGCGGCGATCCCCAGGCCGGTCAGCGCCGCCAGCAGCACGGCCTCCACCGCGCCGATCCCACCCGGTGTCGGGGCGGCCGCGGCCAGCGCACCGACGGTCAGGAACACCAGCCCGACGGCGGTGAACGATGCACCGCCGCCGAAGGCCTGCACCGAGAAGAACAGCGCCGCAATGAATCCGATCGGCACCAGGGCGGAGCCGACGAGCAGCGACAGCATCTTCACTGGACTGGCCGCGACCTGTCGCATCGCGGTCGCGGCATCCCGGATGGCCGGGATCGCCCGCTCGCCGATCAGTTTTCGCACCCGCGGTATCGCGACGACCAGTCCCGCCACGCCAAGGATCACCCCGCCGATGGCGAGCAGGGTGTCGGTCGATGGCAGGATGTCGAACTCGCTACCCAGCGCATCGGTCTGTCCCGCCCAGAGCGCGAACACCACGATCAGCAACAGGTGCACCACGACCGACGCCACCTCACGGGCCGCGCTGGCCGAGACACCGACGGAGGTGCTCAGCCCGCGTTTTTGCAGGTAACGGACGCTGAGTCCGACGCGACCCACCCCGCTCGGCGCCAGCAGCGCCACGAAACTGGACGCCAGGCCCACCAGCATGGTCTGCCCGAACGGCAGCCGTCCCGGGGTGGCGCCGATCAGCCCGAGGCTGGCCCCGACGTAGGTGGCGATCGCTCCGAGGACGACGCCGGGAACGAACTGCCAGTCGGCGTCGCCGATGGTCTCGAGCATGCTGGGCAGGTTGGCCAGCTGGGGGAGTACGACATACACGGCCACCCCGAGCATGGCGCCGAGCACCAGGGTTCGGGGTTTGACGCGTTCGACCGCGACGAACTCCGGCGCAGGGGCACCCGTGCTCCGCCGCACCTCATCGATCAGCGGCTTCAGGCCACCGGCGGTCCCCTTCAGCGCCGCCCGGGTGGGCCTGGTCATGGCGACCGGGACGAGCCGCACCAGCGCGGCGGCCAGCACGTTGGGACCGAGCACCTGGGACGCCGCCGCGACGGCCCGCTGCGGTCCGACCCGGGCGTAGGTACCGGCCAGCAGTTCGGCGACATCCCCGTCGAGCGAGCCGGCGGCGGCGCCGGGTTCGCCGAAGGCAAACTCCCGAATCCAGACCCGGTCCTGCGCGTCGAGCAGGAATCGGCCGAGCCGCAGATCGCGGTGCGCGATACCGGCGCGCCGCAGACCATCGATCTGCCGCCACATGTCGATCAGCAGGTCCGGGGACAGCTCGGCGTCGTCCAGGGTGTCCATCGATCGGCCCTCGACGTGATCGAGCGCGATCACGAATTCATCCGGACCGACCGGTTCCAGCACCCGCACCGTGGGGGTCCGGACGCCGTGCTCGGCCGCCATCAGCGACATCATCGCCTCGACGGCGAGCGCGCGTCGCGGCGAGGAGTAGGAGTCGTCGTCGCCGACGTCCTTCAGCCGGGCACGCCGGTAGGTCCGGTGCAGGGAATCCGAGCGGAACTCATGGAGGCCGACAGTCCTTGCTATCAAATGGCGATCGTCACCGGTGCGAATCAGTAAATGCCATTCCGGCCACGCCGGATCGTCGAGTCGACTGATCCCGGTCAGGTCCACCTCGCTGCGCTGCAAGGCCTCGGCGACGGCCGACAGCGGGATCGAGGCAATGCTGCGCCCGCAGGCGACCATCAGCAAGGATCCAACGGCGCCGCCGAGACCGATGGCGAGAACGACGTCGATCGGGACGGTCCTCGATGTCGCGAACCGCAGGAGTGTCAGGAACCCGAGGAATCCCCAGACCAGCCGGCTCCAGCGCGCCGACAGTTCGGTGTTCACCACCACAGCCGCGGCGGCATAGCCGGAAATCGTGACGGACGCCGGGAAACCCGCGGACCGGACCGCCGCGACCGAGTCCCTGGAAATGGAGTCGAAGGCGATGGAGTCGACGGGCAGCGATGCCGACGGTTCTGCGGCCGGGAGCACCAGCTGCAGCGCGGCCATCGCCACCACGGCCAAGGCGATGGCGATGGCGCCCAGTCCGGCAACCCGACCGCGACCGCGGAAGATCAACACCACCGGCGCAACCAGGGTCAGCGTGAACAGCGCGACCTGCGAGATCAGCACCACCGGTGTGATGAGCACGGTCGGCACATCGGCCAGGGCATCGACGAGGTCACCGACGAACCCGGACAACGTACGGCGGCCGACGGTCGCCAGCAGCAGCCCGACAACGCCGACGACCAGGAAGCCGATCAGCCGCCAGCCGTCCACCGCGGACCGCACGATGTCGGCGGCTGCGGCGTCCGCTCTGTCGCCCCGGGTCACCTTGCCCATCTCCGCGCCCATCTCACGCCCTTCTGGCCGCCTCGGACCGGCGCGGCGAGGATGGTCAGGCGCAGCCTAATCCCACCGACGAGACGCCTACCGACCACGCTGACTGCACCCCACGCGCGGCACGCTGCCGGTGGCGCTAGGTTTTCGGGCATGACTTTCACCGTGTCCACCCCACTTCGTCAGCGAACTGCCTACAAGGCGCTCGAGCAGCACTACGAGAACATCAAGGACGCGCACCTCAAGGACCTGTTCGCCGGCGACCCCACCCGCGGGACGGCGCTGACCCTGGAGGCGGAGGGCATCTACCTGGACTACTCCAAGCAGCGGGTGACTGCCGAAACCATCGGCCTGCTGGTCGATCTCGCGCGGGAGTCGGGGCTGGCGGACCTGCGGGCAGCCATGTTCGGCGGCGAGCACATCAACATCACCGAGGACCGCGCCGTGCTGCACGTCGCGTTGCGCGCACCCAAGGGTGCGGTCATCGAGACCGATGGCGCCAACGTCGTCCCGGACGTGCACGAGGTGCTCGGCCGGATGCGCAGCTTCGCCGACCGGATCCGGTCGGGGGAGTGGAAGGGCCACACCGGCAAGCCGATCCGCAACATCGTGAACATCGGCATCGGCGGCAGTGATCTCGGCCCGGTGATGGCCTACGAGGCGCTCAAGCACTACAGCCAGCGTGACCTGACGTTCCGGTTCGTCTCCAACGTCGACGGCACCGACTTCGCCGAGAAGACCCACGATCTCGACCCCGAGGAGACGCTGTTCATCATCTCCTCCAAGACGTTCACCACCCTGGAGACGATGACGAACGGCGGCTCAGCCAGGGACTGGGCGCTGGCGAAACTGGGCGACGACGCCGCGGTGGCGAAGCACTTCGTCGCCGTCTCCACCAACGCCGAGGCCGTGTCCGCGTTCGGCATCGACACGGACAACATGTTCGGCTTCTGGAACTGGGTTGGCGGCCGGTATTCGATGGAGTCCGCCATCGGCCTGTCGACCATGTTGGCGATCGGACCGGACAACTTCGAACAACTCCTCGCTGGCTCACACTCCATCGACGAGCACTTCAAGACCGCGCCGCTGGAGCAGAACCTGCCGGTGCTGATGGGCCTGCTGACGTTCTGGTACACCGGCTTCTTCGGCTCGCAGACCCAGGCGGTGCTGCCGTATGACCAGTACCTGAACCGGTTCCCGGCCTACCTGCAGCAGCTGACGATGGAGTCCAACGGCAAGTCCGTGTCCCTTGACGGCAAGCGGGTCGACTACGACACGTCCCCGGTGTACTGGGGGGAACCCGGCACCAACGGGCAGCACTCCTTCTACCAGCTGATCCACCAGGGCACCCTGACCATCCCGGTCGACTTCATCGCCTTCGCGCGCTCGCTGAACCCGCTGGGGGAGCACCACGACTTCCTGACGTCCAACGTCTTCGCGCAAGGAGAGGCGCTGGCGTTCGGCAAGACCGCGGACCAGGTCAGGGCCGAGGGCACGGCGGAGGACCTGGTGCCGTTCAAGGTTTTCGAGGGCAATCACCCGTCATCGACGTTCCTGATCGAGAAGCTGACCCCGTACGTGCTGGGCCAACTCGTCGCGCTGTACGAGCACAGCGTGTTCACCCAGGGGGCGATCTGGTCCATCGGATCGTTCGACCAGTGGGGCGTCGAACTCGGCAAGCAACTGGCCTCGAAAGTGATCCCGGAGCTGCAGGCGACGACCGATCCGGAGCTGGCGCACGACAGCTCCACGAACGAACTGATCAGGCGGTACCGGGCGGCCAGGGCCTGAGGAGCTCACTGCACAACCCAACTCCTCCGTCGCCGGACTGCTTCAGTGCTCTCCTCCTGTGTTAATGGTGCCCTCTCCTTCGTCGAGTGCGACTGGAGCCGGGTGCTGCCGACCCGCCGAGATGCGCTTTCGCCCGCCTTGGGTAGCGTTCCCCGCGTGACTGAAGCGACGGCAAAAACTCCAGCAGCAAAAGCGCCGGCAACCAAGGCACCGGCAGCCAAGCGCGCCCCGGCCCGCCGGCCGGCCACCAAGAAGGTGCCCGACCCGCCGAAGACTGTTCCGCCGACGGCCGGCACCAGGGCTCTCGGCCGGATCCCGGTGGCCGATGTGTTCCCGACGGTCGACGGCGGCAACCGGCCGGCCAAGTCGGTGGTGGACGAGGAATTCGAGATCACCGCGACGGTCTACCGGGAGGGCCACGACGCGGTGAACGCGAACGTGGTGCTCACCGACCCGGCGGGCGCGACCACGGTGCTGCCGATGACCTGCATCAACCCGGGTCTTGACCACTGGACCGTCACGGTCAGCGCACCGACCACCGGACGCTGGTCGTACCGGGTCGAGGGCTGGTCGGACCCCTACGGCACCTGGCATCACGACGCCGCGATCAAGATCGCCGCCGACGTCGACACCGAGATGATGCTCGAAGAGGGCGCGCTGGTGCTGGAACGCGCGGTGTCCGCGGTGCCGCGGACACCGGAGCAGGCGGCCGTACTCACCGACGCGATCGGCAAGCTGCGCGACCGGTCGCATTCGGCCGGGAACCGTTTGGGTGCAGGGGTTTCGCATGCGGTGGAGGCCGAACTGGCGGCCCGGCCGTTCCGCGAGTACGTCAGTGCCAGCCCGGATTACCCGTGGCTGGTGGAGCGCGAGTTGGCGTTGTTCGGCGCCTGGTACGAGTTCTTCCCGCGCTCAGAGGGCTGCGAACTCGACGAGACGACCGGATTGTGGAAATCCGGCACGTTCGCGACGGCCGCCGAACGGCTGCCGGCCGTGGCCGAGATGGGGTTCGACGTCATCTACCTGACCCCGATCCACCCCATCGGCACCATCAACCGCAAGGGCCCGAACAACACGCTGATCGTCGACGAGCACGACCCGGGATCGCCGTACGCGATCGGCTCCGCCGAGGGCGGCCACGACGCCATCCATCCTGAGCTCGGCACCTTCGACGACTTCGATGCGTTCGTGGCCAGGGCCGGCGAGCTGGGCCTTGAGGTGGCGTTGGACCTGGCGCTGCAGTGTGCGCCGGACCACCCCTGGGTGACCAGTAATCCGGAGTGGTTCACCACCAGGAACGACGGCACCATCGCGTTCGCGGAGAACCCGCCGAAGAAATACCAGGACATCTACCCGCTGAACTTCGACAACGACCCGAAGGGTATCTACGCGGAAATCCGCCGGGTTGTTCAGGTGTGGATCGACCACGGCGTCAAGATCTTCCGGGTGGACAATCCGCACACCAAGCCGGTGGAGTTCTGGGAATGGCTGATCGGCGACGTCGCGCTGAACAATCCAGAGGTGATCTGGCTGGCCGAGGCGTTCACCCGCCCGGCGATGATGCACGGCCTCGGCAAGATCGGTTTCCAGCAGTCCTACACCTACTACGCCTGGCGTAACGAGAAATGGGACCTGGAGAGTTACTGCCAGGAACTCGCGCGGGACTCCGCACCGTATATGCGGCCGAGCTTCTGGCCGACGACGCACGACATCCTCACGCCGTACATGACGCACGGCGGCAAGGCGGCCTGGAAACTGCGGGCGGCGCTGGCGGCCACCCTGGTCCCGACCTACGGCATCTACGCGGGCTACGAATTGATGGAGAGCGAACCGCGGCCCGGGGCGCAGGAGCAGATCGACAACGAGAAATACCAATTCAAGAACCGGCATTGGGAAGATTATGAGGAATACGGGCCCAAGGCGGGCCAGTCGATCGCGCCGTACCTGTCACTGATCAACCGCATCCGCCGGGAACACCCGGCGCTGCACTGGCTCCGGAACCTGCGGTTCCACAACGCCGAGAATTCCAACGTGATGGTGTTCTCGAAGACCCGCACGGTGCGCGACGGCGACAACTCCTGGGATGACACCATCATCGTGGTGGCCAATCTGGACCCGCACCAGAACGCCGCCACCTGGTTCCACCTCAACATGCCGGAGATCGGGCTCGGCTGGGACGATTCGTTCCCCGCCCATGATCTGATTACCGGAGCGACGTGGCATTGGTCGCAACACAATTGGAGCTGGCTCGGCCCGGAGAACGAGCCGATCCACATCGTTCAGGTTGGACGGTACTGACATGACCTATATCGATCCCGCGGCACCGGAAAAGAAGAAGGGCCTGAGCGGCCGGGCCATCGGCGGACTCATCATCGCGGCCGTGGTCATCGTTTTCATCGTGATCAACCGCAGCCAGACCCAGGTCAACTTCCTGTTCTTTTCCGCGCGAGATCGCGCTCTGGGTGGCCCTGACCATCGCCGCCATCGGCGGTCTGATCGCCGGATTCCTGATCGGTCGCAAGCGGTACAAGCCGTGAGCCCTCGGCACACCCGGGACGCACCGACGGGCTGGAGCCTGATCGACTCGACCGACGGGTATGACGTCGACAACGACATCCATGACGACCCGGTGCTGGTCGGGCCGGACGGGCAACCCGTCACCACCTGGCAGGAGGACTACCCGTACGACGTGCGGATGACCCGCCGGGAGTACGAGGTGGCCAAACGGGCCGTGCAGATCGAATTGCTCAAGCTGCAGGCGTGGGTGAAGGACACCGGGCAGAAGCTCGTCCTGGTCTTCGAGGGTCGGGACGCGGCCGGCAAGGGCGGCACCATCAAACGGTTCACCGAGCACCTCAATCCGCGCGGTGCCAGGGTGGTCGCGCTGGAAAAGCCGACGGACCGGGAACGCGGTCAATGGTATTTCCAGCGGTACGTCTCGCAATTGCCGTCGGCCGGGGAAATCGTGCTGTTCGACCGGTCCTGGTACAACCGGGCCGGGGTCGAGCGGGTGATGGGCTTCTGCACCCAGGACGAATATCTGGAATTCATGCGGCAGGCCCCGGAATTCGAAAGAATGCTGACCCGCAGCGGGATACACCTGATCAAACTCTGGTTCTCGGTGACGCAGTCCGAGCAACGAACCCGATTCATGATCCGGCAGATCGACCCGGTCCGCCGGTGGAAGCTCAGCCCGACAGACCTTGCGTCGCTGGACAAGTGGGACGCCTACGGCGACGCGAAGGAGGCGATGTTCTTCTACACCGACACCGAGTACGCGCCGTGGACGGTGGTGAAGAGCAACGACAAGAAGCGGGCCAGGATCAACGCGCTGCGGCACGTCCTGCACACCCTCCCTTACACCGGGAAGAATTTCGACCGGGTCGGGGAGACCGACACGTTGATTGTCGGTCCGGCGCAAGCGGTGTACGAGGCAGGCGAAAACACCGGGCGGATGTTCCCGGTGCTGTGACTGGACCAGTTGGCAGTTCTTTTTGTGCACGGCGTCGGGATTCGGCGGGCGGACTACGCCCGTACGGCCATTCGAGCGTTGCGCAAGGAATTCGCCAAATCCGCCAACGACCCGTCGGCCAATGATGATCTGATCATCGAATCGGCGTACTGGGCGCCTGCCGTCATGGAACGGGAGGACCGACTGCTGGCCGGTGCCTTCCCGGACCGGGCCGGTGGCTGGTTCTCCGGCCTCAACAACCTCACCCACCGCATCTCCAACGGCTCCAGCCTGGCCATGGTGCCGATGGCACTGTCCGGGGTCGTCCGCCATGTCCCCGGACTGCCGCGCATCCATTGGCCGACGTTGCGGTGGGCGGTCAGCAATTTCGTCGGCGATATCGTCGCCTACCAGGTCACCCCGAACAGCCGGGTGGTCTATGACGCGGTGCACGCGTGCGTTGACGAGGCGTTGGCCGCCCTGGCGGCGAAGGCGCCGGATGCGCCGCTGATCGTGGTGGCGCACAGCCTGGGCAGCGTCATTGCCGCCGACCACTTCTACGACCTGCACAAGGGCCGGCGGCGTCGGGCCACCCCGCTGGAGCGGGGCGAGACCCTCACCTCGTTCTACACACTGGGCAGCCCGATCGCGTTGTGGATGGAGCGGTTCGGCGACTTCAGTCAGCCGGTGGAAATCCCGGGTAAGACCAGCGCCGACCCGCTGATCGCCGCGGCCGCCGAATGGATCAATTTCTATGACGCCGACGACGTGCTGGCCTTCCCGCTGAAGGGACTGTCGGCCGATTACGACAGGGCGGTCGACGAGGACCGTTCGGTGTCCGTCGGCGCCTTCCCGCTCGGCATGTCGCCGGTGTCGCACGTGGCGTATTGGAACGACAAAGCGGTCCTGCGACCGATCGCCAACAGCCTGGCCTGGTTGTGGAACGCCCGTCGAGATCCTGAGCTCGGCGAAAAAGGACGGCTGGATCGTCGGTCATAATGTTGCGATGAGCGACAGCCTGGCGGTGACGCCGAGTGACCTTGCCGCCGGTGGGGCCACGTTTGCCGCTGCCGTGCAGCCTGCTGATGCCTGCCGCGACAAGGCGATCGGACTTGCTTCCGCAGTGTCAGCGCCACCCGGACCCGGCGGCGGGATCGGCGGCATGGTCACCCATTTCGCCGAGGTCATCGCCCAGGCGTGCCGGGATCTGTCCGCCCAGGCGAGCGGCCATGCGGCAGCGGTGACCGCCGCCGGGTCGCTGTACGCGACCACCGACCAGGCCGCCACCAACCGGTTCGGTGGCGCCGCTGGCCTACCGGGACACCCGGCGATATGACGGTTCAGACGGCCGAAACCCAGCTGCCCTACCCCGGCGACGATCCGGCCGGTGTCGGTGCGCTGGCCAGAGGCCTGCAGGATGCCCGCGGACAGATGTCCAGTTTTGACAGCGAGATCGGCACCGCCCGGGGGCAGCTGAGCAGTTGGCAGGCCGCGGAGGCCAAGGCCGCCGATGCCAAGGCGACCAGCCTGGCCCGCAACGGCCAGCTGGTCGGCGGCGCGTTGGATTCGGCCGCCGCTGCCGCCAGCACTTACGCCGATACCTTGACCAGCGCCCGGATCAGCGTCGACGGCCTGCGCGACGAATGGGCGACGGCCAGCAAGCAGCTCACTGCGCTCGTCGACCGGGGTGACCTCCCTGCCGACGAACTGGCGGTCGCTCAGGCACAGGCCGACAAGCTCACCGAATCGCTGAACGAGATCACCGGGCGGTACAACCGGCTGGTCGCGCAGGTGGCGGACAGTGTCGAGACGTGCCGCAAGGCTCTTGGCAATGCCGCCCAGGCCGCTTCGGACACCGACTCCGACACCGTCGTCTCCATGGCCGGCGGGCTGCCCAGTTCGATCGCGGCCGACGTTGCCGCGATGATCGCGGACGGCAGCCTCCCGCCGGAGGCGGCCGGCATGACGCTGGCGGAGTTCATCTCGCACGCGGAGACGGACTGGGCGCTGAAGCTGGACAAGGGACTGCTGTTGCCGCTACCTGCCGGCAGCCTGCTCAACGCGGCGATGGTCGACGGCATCGACCTGTCAACCGGAATGGTCATCCCCACCACCACCGCCGACAGTTTGGCTGCCGCGTTCGCCACCATGTCGCCGGAGGAGCGGACCTGGATGGCGGTGCTGTACCCGCGGTATCTGGGCAGCCGCAACGGGGTGCCCTTCGAGACCAGGGCGCAGGCGAACCGGGTGATGATCTCGGCCGAGCTGACCAGAGAACAGGGCACACTGCAGAACCGGTTGGCCCTTGACGCGGAAGCCCAGCGGGACAAGGGCTTCTGGGACTGGAACGTCTGGGACGACGACGACCAGGACCAGCCCATTGCCGACTCAAGGGCCAAGATCGAGCTGTACCAGCATCTGCTCAATGACTGGGTCGACAACGACCGCGTCGGGCTGAATGAGCCCGCCCAGATACACCGGCAGATTCTCTCTTTCGACGCCAGCAGAAATGGCGAGTTCGCCGAGCTCGTCGGCACCATCGACGACAAGACCGACAACGTGGGCGTCCTGGTACCCGGCACCAACACCACGCTGATGGGCGCGCAGGGCGGCGTCGACCGGGTGAACTCGTTTGCCCAGGCGTCCGAAGGAAAGCTGGCAATGATCTATTGGGCCGCCGGGGAATTCCCGCAGAACCTGGAGGCCGCCCAGGGCCGTTTCAACGACCAATTGGCGCCTGACCTGGTGGATTTCACCGCCGAGGTGAACCGCACCATCGACGGCACCGGCGCCCACATCCCGGTCACCGTTGCCGGCCATTCCTATGGCGGGGCCACCGTTGGCACCGCCGAGACACTCGGCCTGGACGCCGACAGAATCCTGTTGATCGAATCCGCCGGCGCCGGTGCGGACGTCGGTTCGGTGGCCGACTACAACAACCCCAACCCCGACGTCGGCCGGTACTCGATGACGGCACCCGGCGATTTCATCGACCTCGTCCAGGGTGTCCCCGGCGGGCCGCACGGCGCCGACCCGGACACCGTCGACGGCCTCACCAGGCTGCACACCGGAAACTTCCCGGACGGCTACATCAACAGCGACGGCAAGGACCAGTCCGGGCAGATGATCGAAGGCTTCTCCGCGCACAGCAACGTCTTCGTCCCACGCTCGGACGCCTGGAACAACATGTACAACGTGTTCACCGGTGGCGAGGTGACGCCTTACGTGCCGCCCCAGCAGGACGTCTATTCGACCGGGTACGGAACTGGCCTCGGACCCAGGTACTGGCCCGATGAGTTGCCCAGCCCGGTCCCGGTGTCCCCGCGATGAGCCTGCCCCGTCGATGGCGGTTCTTCGGTGGGTGGCTGGCCTTGACAATGATCTTCGCAACTGCCCTGAGCGGCTGCTCGACAACGGAGGAAAATGTGCCAGGGCGGTCGCTCGAGCAGGCCAGGGACAACCTGGTGCAACTGTCCAACGGATTCTTTCCCGGCGCCACCGACGTCAAGGTTCGGTCCGGGCCCTCACAGGTCGGCTGCAAGGGCGAGCTGGCCGCGGCCAGCGGCCCACCCTTCCGCTGGGAATACAACGCCGCCGTGACGTACACACCGGAAGCGGCCGCCGCGGCGAAGGGCGTCGTCGACTCGATGACGGCGCAGGGCTGGTCGGTCAAGGTGCGGAATCGCGAACAGGATGACACCGTCGACTACACCCTCAGCGACGGCTCCGGTGTCCTGGTCGGCGTGACGATCCCGAACAGCGCCGACCACAAGCCCGGCCTGCCGGCCCGCATCATTCAGGCCGGCGGCAGCAGCGAGTGTGCGTCGTGATCGGCAGCAACACCGTCGTCATGAGAATCGGGTATCTCTGGTTCAAACGCCGTGAAGGGTGATGATCATGGACTTGGCCGCTATGCAGCAGCGGATTGGAGTGGTCGAGGCGGCGTTGTCGCGCAACGGCGGATCGGGCAACGACCGGCAGAAGCTGCTCGCCATCCATGAACTTGACCGGCTGGCCGAATCGCTGGTGGGCGAGCAGGCCACCGAGGCGCAGGAAGTCAAGATCCGGATCCAGCAACTGTTGATCAAGGCATCGCCACGGCCGGACGCAATGGCCTACGTCGAGGTGTACTGCCACGCGCTGCGCTGACCGCGGGATCGATCGACAGCGGTCCGTTCGACGGCGGGAACTCGCTGGCGCCGACGCGCCCGGGACTGTCGGGGTTCAGTGATACAAACAAGCTGCCAGATCGACGGGTGGCCGCAGGCCCTGCAGTGACGATCAACCGCATGATGATCAGACTGCAGTGATGATCAGAAGGGGGCCGCGTGACCAGTACCGACTCGTTTGTCCATCTCCACGTGCACACCGAATACTCCATGCTCGACGGCGCGGCCAAGCTGGGCAAGCTGTTCGAGCGCACCGCCGAGATGGGCATGCCGGCGCTGGCGATGACCGATCACGGCAACGTCTTCGGGGCGCACGACTTCTACCGGCAGGCCAGGGCCGCCGGGGTGAACCCGATCATCGGGATGGAGGCGTATCTCACTCCCAACACGTCGCGGTTCGAGCGGACCAGGGTGCGCTGGGCCAACGGCGGCGAAGACGATGTGTCCGGCTCCGGTTCCTATACCCACATCACCCTGCTCTCGGAGTCCACCGAGGGCATGCACAACCTGTTCCGGCTGGCGTCAAGGGCCTCGCTGGAAGGCTTCTTCTACAAGCCGCGGGCCGATCGGGAACTGCTGGGCGAATACGCCAAGGGGCTGATCGCGACCACCGGTTGCCCCTCCGGTGAGATCCAGACCTGGCTGCGGATCGGCAACTACGAGAAAGCGGTCGCGTCGCGCTGCAGAGTTTCGCGACATCTTCGGCAAGGAGAACTATTTCCTGGAACTGATGGATCACGGCCTCGGCATCGAGACCAAGGTCAGGGACGGGCTGCTGCGGCTGGCCAAGGACCTGCAGTTGCCGATGGTGGCCACCAACGACCTGCACTACACCGACGCCGCCGACGCCGACGCGCATGAGGCGCTGCTGTGTGTGCAGTCCGGCAAGACCATGGACGACCCGAACCGGTTCAAGTTCGACGCCCGCGACTTCTACCTCAAGTCGCCCGCCGAGATGCGCGCGCTGTGGGACGGCAAGTACCAGCTGCGGGAGGCGTGCGACAACACCCTGCTGATCGCCGAGCGGTGCGCGGTCGAGTTCGACGAGAACGCGTCCTACATGCCGCGGTTCCCGGTGCCGGCGGGCGAGACCGAACAGACCTGGTTCGTCAAGGAGGTCCAAGAGGGCCTCACCGCTCGATTCGCCGGTGGCATCCCGCCCGAGGTGCAGAAACAGGCCGACTTCGAGGTCGGCGTCATCACCGCGATGAACTTCCCCGGGTACTTCCTGGTGGTCGCCGACTTCATCAACTGGGCCAAGGCAACGGCATCCGGGTCGGACCGGGCCGTGGCTCCGGCGCCGGGTCGATGGTGGCCTACGCCATGCGGATCACCGACCTGAACCCGCTGCAGCACGGGCTGATCTTCGAACGGTTCCTCAATCCCGACCGCGTCTCGATGCCCGACTTCGACGTGGACTTCGATGAACGCCGGCGCGGTGACGTCATCAGGTACGTCACCGAGAAGTACGGCGACGACCGGGTCGCGCAGATCGTCACCTACGGCACCATCAAGGCCAAGCAGGCCGTCAAGGATTCCGCCCGGGTGCTCGGCATGCCGTTCTCCGTCGGCGACCGGATCACCAAGGTGATGCCGCCGCCGGTGATGGGCAAGGACGTGTCGCTCGCCAAGATGTTCGAGCCGTCGGACCCCCGGTACAGCGAGGCCGGCGAGTTCCGGACGCTGGTGGAGACCGACCCGGACGTCAAGAAGGTCGTCGAGATGGCGCGCGGGCTCGAGGGCCTCAAGCGCCAGTGGGGGGTGCACGCGGCCGGCGTCATCATGTCGTCCGACCCGTTGCTCGACCTGATCCCGATCATGAAGCGGGAGCAGGACGGCGCGATCATCACCCAGTTCGACTACCCGACGTGCGAGAAGCTCGGGTTGATCAAGATGGACTTCCTGGGGCTGCGCAACCTCACGGTCCTGGACGACGCGTTGATCAACATCAAGGCCAACCGCGGCGAGACCGTCGTCCTTGAGGACCTCACCCTCGACGACCCGAAGACCTTCGAACTGTTGGCCCGCGGCGACACACTCGGGGTGTTCCAGCTGGACGGCGGGCCGATGCGGGCGCTGCTGCGATCGATGCGACCGGACAATTTCGAGGACATCTCCGCCGTCGGCGCGCTCTACCGGCCAGGCCCGATGGGCGCCAATTCGCACAACGAGTACGCGGACCGGAAAAACGGCCGCAAGCCGGTCATCCCGATCCACCCCGAACTGGCCGAGGCGCTGGCCGAAACCCTCGGCGACACCTACGGTCTCATCGTCTACCAGGAACAGGTCATGGCGATCGCGCAGCACGTCGCCGGGTACTAGCCTGGGCGCCGCCGACCTGCTCCGCCGGGCCATGGGCAAGAAGAAGAAGTCCGAACTGGACGCGCAGTTCGAGAAATTCTCCTCCGGCATGGCCGATCGGGGTTATTCGAAGGCCGCGGTGAAGACGCTGTGGGACATCCTGCTGCCGTTCTCCGACTATGCGTTCAACAAGGCGCACTCCGCGGCGTACGGGCTGGTGTCGTACTGGACGGCCTACCTCAAGGCCAACTACCCGGCCGAGTACATGGCGGCGCTGCTGACCAGCGTCGGCGACGACAAGGACAAGATGGCCATCTACCTGGCCGAATGCCGGTCGATGGGCATCACCGTGCTGCCGCCGGACGTGAACACCTCCGTCCGCGACTTCGCGCCGATCGGCACCGACATCCGATTCGGCCTGTCCGCGGTGCGCAACGTCGGCACCGGCGTGGTGGCGTCGTTGATCTCCAGCCGCAAGGACAAGGGCGCGTTCACGTCGTTCGCCGACTTCCTCAGCAAGGTGGAGGCGACCGTCTGCAACAAGAAGTTGGTCGAGTCGCTGATCAAGGCGGGCGCCTTCGATTCGCTGAGCCACCCGCGCAAGGGCCTGTTGATGGTGCATGCCGAGGCGATCGATTCGGTGCTCTCGCTGAAGAAGGCCGAGGCGGCCGGACAGTTCGACCTGTTCGGCGAGATGAGTGTCGACGACATGGGCGGGGCTTTCGACCTCGCCATTCCGGACACCGAATGGGACACCAAGCTCCGCCTCGGATTCGAGCGGGAGATGTTGGGGCTCTATGTCTCCGGCCACCCGCTGGCCGGGGTCGAGCACATCCTGTCCGCCCAGTCCGACGCGTCCATTCCGGACATCCTGGACGGCACTGTGCCGGACCGCGGAGTGGTGACGGTCGGCGGGATCCTCACCGGTCTGCAACGACGGCTCACCAAGAAGGGTGATCCCTGGGCATCGGCCACCCTGGAGGATCTCGCCGGGGGAGTCGAGGTCGCGTTCTTCCCCAAGGTGTACCTGGACTGCTCCCTGTTGCTCGCCGAGGACGCGATCGTGCTGGTCAAGGGCAGGGTGGCCAGATCCGAGGATCGACTGTCGCTGCACGTGCAGTCCGTGGTGGTCCCGGATCTGTCCGTCGCCGCCGACAAGGGCCCGGTGCAGGTCAGCATCGCGGCCGCCCGGTGCACCCCGCCGGTGGTCGACCGACTGCGGGACGTGCTGCAGGCTCACCCCGGCACCACCGCGGTCCACCTGAAATTGCTCAACGGCGGCAGGGCGACCACCCTGAAGCTGGACGACGGCCTGCGGGTCACCCCGACCTCGGCGCTGATGGGCGATCTCAAGGCGTTGCTGGGCGCAGACTGTCTGGCATGAGTCGTGGTGGCAGTGACCGATGAGCGCACCGGCATGAAGCGCGCCGTGCTGATGACGCTCGGGGTGTGTGTCGTCGTCGGGCTGATCCAGGGGGCGGCGTGGGCGTTCCTGGCGCCGGGGATCCCGTACAAGGTGCTCGCGGACGGGCGGTTCGGCGCCCTCCCCACCACCTCGACCTACCACTTCGTCGATATCGCCCTGTTTGCGCTGTCCGGCATGGCCATCGGGATCCTGCTCGCGATCGGCGCCTGGCAGGTGCGGTCGACCCGGGGTTGGCAGATGTTGGTGACCCTGGTCGGAGGTTCGCTCCTCGGTTCGCTGGTCGCCTACGCGGTCGGCACCGCACTCGCTTCCGGCGTCGATCCGGCATCGGTCGGAGCCGGTGCAGCCGACTCCATCGTGGTCGCCCCGCCGACCCTGGGGACCATCCTGGTCGTGCTGGCCCAACCGGCACTGGCCGCCGCGGTCTACACCTTCCTCGTCGCGTGGAACGGACATCCGGACCTGGACCGGCCGAACCCCTCACATGACGAGCTCGTTTCGTAAACTCCCAGAAACGATAGGTTACGCTGAAGGAGTGATGACCCCCGGTTCGGCGTAGTAGATGACAGTCGAAACGCACGCTCCTCCTGTTCGTCGACAATGGGGATCCGACAAGCGGATCGATCCGCTGCCCGCGGTCTCCCCGCCGGCCAGCGACGCCCGGATGGCAATGGGACGGATCGGGATCGTCTTCACCATCCTGGCCTGGCTCGCCTACGTGTTCTCCTCGTTCTTCACCGAGATCATCAACAACGGCTACCAGGGCAACGTCCGGTTCCTGTCGGAGACCATCGGCTACGTCCTGATCACCTCGTCGCTCGCGCTGTCGGCGCTGCTGTACCTGGTGGCCCGGCAGGGCGCGCTCTACCGGACCAGGGCGCACCGCCGGGTGCCGCGGGCCGTCATCGACGAGTCCTTCGACACCTCACTGCCGACGATGACGGTCCTGGTGCCGTCGTACCGCGAAGAAGTGTCCATCGTCCGCAAGACGCTGCTGTCCGCGGCGCTGCAGGAGTACCCGTTCCTGCGGATGGTGCTGCTGCTCGACGATCCGCCCAACCCGACCGCGCCCGAGCACATCGAGATCGCTGGCGGCCGGCCGGGCGTTGTCGGCCGAACTCACCGAGTGGCTGGCGCGAGCCGCGCGAACGATTCGCCGCCACCCTGGAGCGGTTCGAGACCTCGGCGGCACCGAACGACCCCGCCGTTGACCAGCGAGATCATCGCGCTCGTCCGCGGAGTACCGGTGGGCAGCCGACTGGCTACGCAAGCGGATCGACGAGGAAATCATCGTCGACCACGTCGACCGGTTCTTCGCCGATCGGGTGCTGGGCGTGCTGGCCGCCGATTTCGCCGAGGTCGAGCGGCGCGCTGGCGACCGCGGCGAGCAGCGATGGCGTCATCCCGCGAGCCCGGATGATGCAGCTGCACCGCCGATTGGCCTGGACCTTCCGCGGCGAGCTGACCTGGTTCGAGCGCAAGCAGTACGCCTCGCTCTCCCAGGAGAGCAACAAGGCGATGAACCTGAACAGCTATATCGGCCTGATGGGGCACAGCTTCGAGGAGCGGCAGACGCCGCAGGGGCTGATCCTGACGCCCGCCGGCAACAGCGGATCGCGTCGTCATCCCGGACGCCGACTACCTGCTGACGCTGGACGCCGACAGCATCATCCTGCCGGAGTACTGCCTGCGGCTGGTCTACGTGATGACCCAGCCCGAGAGTGCCCGGCTGGCCGTCATTCAGACCCCGTATTCGGCGTTTCCCGGCTCCGCGACCAGGATGGAACGGCTCTCCGGCGCGACCACCGATCTGCAGCACATCGTGCACCAGGGGATGAGCTACTACGGGTCGACGTTCTGGGTCGGGGCGAACGCGGTGATCCGCAAGCGGGCGCTGGACGACATCGTGCAGGTGGAGCATCAGGGCGGCTTCGAGATCCGCCGGTACGTGATGGACCGCACCGTCATCGAGGACACCGAATCCAGCCTCGACCTCGCCGTGCACGGTTGGCGGCTGCTGAATTATCCGGAGCGGCTGAGCTATTCGGCCACGCCGCCGGATTTCGGTTCGCTGAGCATCCAGCGCCGGCGCTGGGCGAACGGCGGGTTGCTGATCCTGCCCAAACTGTGGGAGCTCCGGCGGGCCCGGATCGCGAGCGGGCCGAGAACGGTCAGCATCGATCGAAACCCTGTTGCGGGTCAACTATCTGGCCTCGACCTGCTGGAGCAGCATCGCGCTGGTCTTCCTGCTGGTCTACCCGTTCGACAGCAAACTGCTCAGCCCGCTGGTGCTGTTGACGGCGGCGCCGTACTTCCTGGCCATGTCGTGCCGATCTGAAGCGGTGCGGCTACAAGCGCAGCGACATCTTCCGCGTGTACGGTTTCAACCTCATCCTGCTGCCGGTCAACCTGGCCGGTGTCGCGAAGTCGATCCAGCAGGCCATCACCGGGCGCAGCATTCCGTTCGCCCGGACGCCCAAGGTCAGCAACCGGACCGCGACCGGGCTGCTGTTCGCGCTTGTCGCCATTCCTGATCATCGGCTATTCCCTGTTCACCGTGTACCGCGATGTCCAGGTCGGGCACTGGGGGAATGCCGCCTTCGCCGGCTTCAATGCGCTGACCGGCACCTACGCCCTGGTGGCGCTGATGGGTGTGCGCAACGCGCATCGTGGACATCTGGCTCGGTTTCGTCGAGCGCCTGTACGTGCCGGAGAAGAAGGCGACCGGTCACCGTATCCGGCGCGACGCGCAGCGCCGGAACCGCCGCCGGCGCCGTCCTGGGAGGACGTGCTGTACCGGGGCGCTGCCGCGACGGCCACCGGTGAGCACGTCTCCGGTGGAACCGGGATGTTCCGCATTCTGGCCACCCCGCCGCCTGCGCCGGTCCGGCACAACCGGCGGGCCAGTGACCGGTCCGGCGGCGCGCACAATCGCCGAGCGAGCGACCGGCGGGCACTGCAGCTGATCGGTCAGGCACGCCCGCTGATCGGGCCGACGATGCCGATGACCGGGTAGGCGGCGCGGCGTGACCGGCCAGCGGTTCGAGCGACCGGACGGGCAGTGCGGCGGACGGCGGCAGTGCGAGCGACCGGCAGGCAGCGCGGCCGATCGCGGGCGGCGCCGACGACCGAGTCGCACGCGGCGAGTCGCCGCCGACCGCAAGCGGCAGCCGCGGCAGACCGGGCCGAGAAGGGCAGCGAATGAGTCCGCGCGAACGGCCGCCGACTGTCCGTCGTCCGGGTCACGGCGCGGTCATTGTTGTTGTGGCGACTTGCCGTCGCCGGCGGCTGGATGATCGGTTGCGCGTCAAGGAGTGCGGAGGCCAACGCGGCGCCGGTCATCGTCGTCGTTCGCGCCCTACGTCGACGTCACCGCAACACCGCAATACGCCTTCGAGGACGCCGCCGGATTCGCCCCCGACCTCGGCGATGCTGAGTTTTGTCGTCAGCGCGCCACGGACGCCCTGCGACGCCGAGCTGGGGCGGCGGCCTACGCGCTGGCCGCAGCGGCGGACGGGCTCAGACCTCGACCGCCGGGTGGCGCGGTTGCGGCAACTGGGCGGCGAGGTGACGGTCTCGTTCGGTGGAGCGGCGAACTCCGAGCTGAGCATCGGGTGCACCGATCCGGCCGAGCTGACCGCGGCCTACCAGTCCGTCGTCGACCGCTACTCGGTCGACCTCGATCGACCTCGACATCGAGGGTGCGACCGCGTCGGATCCGGCCGTCTCGACGCGCCGAGGCCTTGCGATCGCCGCCGTGCAAGCCGCGCAGGCCGCGGCCGGGAAGCCGCTGGCAGGTCTGGCTGACCCTGCCGGTCGGCGGCGGCCGGGCTCACCGACGAGGGGCTCGGCTGTGCTCACCGCCATGCTGGCCGCCAAGGTCGACCTGTCCGGGGTCAACGGCATGACGATGGACTACGGGGTGCCCCTGCCGGCCGGCACCACCATGGCCGATCAGGGCGAACTGGCGCTGACGGCGCTGCAGACAGCAGGTCATCGTCGGCGTTCGCCGCGGCCGGCATCACCCTGTCCGACGTGCAGGCCTGGCAGCGGGTCGGCGCGACTCCGATGATCGGCCAGAACGACATCGCCGACGAGGTCTTCGGTCTCGACGACGCCCATCAACTGGTGGCCTTCGCCGAGCTGCACCACCTCGGCCGGGTGTCGATGTGGTCGGCCAACCGGGATCAGGACTGCGGACCCAACTATCCCAATCGTGCAGGTCGTCTCCGATGCCTGCAGCGGTGTCGCGCAATCGCCCGGCGAGTTCGCCGAGCATCCTCGGCGAGGTCGCGGGCGGCGCCGAAGCACGCCTCGCCACCACCAGCGCGACGCCGACCACGTCGGCGACCACGCCAGCAACCGCGACCGCCACCGGCATCGTCGACGACCCGGCGACCTCGCCCTACCCGATCTGGAACGTCAACCAGTCCTACCCCAAGGGCACCGAAGATCGTCTGGCACCGCAACGTTTACCAGGCCAAGTGGTACACCACCGGCGATCAACCCGACATCCCGGTGGCCACCGCCGACCTGACCCCGTGGACGCTGATCGGACCGGTACTGCCGGGCGAGACACCGGCTCCGACACCGACTTTGGCCGGCGGGCACCTACCCGGAGTGGAACGCGACGGACGTCTATGTCGCCGGCAGTCGGGTGCTGCTGGACGGAGTCGGCTACCAGGCGAAGTACTGGTCGCAGGGCACAACGCCGGGTGCGCCGCCGAGCAAGCCGGGCGAAACCTCGCCGTGGGAACTGATCACCGTTGCCCTGATCGACCGGCCGTGCTCGACTACTCGGCCGGCGGTCGGAACGCCGCGAACGGGTCGGTCACGCGCAGTTCGTGCAGGGTGAACCGGTACATCGCGGCCGGCCGGCCACCGGTCGGTCCGGATGCCGCGGTCGTCCCGGTCGGTTCGAGCATGCCGCGCCTGGTCAGGATGCGCTGCAGGTTGGTCGGGTCGACGTCATGCGCCAGTGCGGTCGCGTAGACCCTGCGCAGTTCGGCGATGGTGAATTCGGCCGGCGCCAGGGCGAACCCGATGTTGGTGTACGACAGCTTGGCCTGCAGCCGCCGGTGGGCCCGATCGATGATCACCCCGTGATCCAGCGCGGTCGGCGGCAGGTCGTCCACCGGGTGCCAGGCGGTGTCCTCCGGTAGCCGCGGATCGGCGCCCAGTGGCACCAGTCCGAGGAAGCCGGTGGCCATCACCCGGGCCCCCGGCACCCGGCCGGGGTCGGAGAACACCCCGATCTGCTCCAGGTGGGCGACCCGGTCCAGGTCCACCTTCTCGGCCAGTTGCCGCGATGCGGAGTCATCGACGTCCTCGTCGGTCAACACCACACCGCCGGGCAGGGCCCACTTCCCGGCGTCCGGTTCCCTGGCCCGTTGCCACAGCAGCACCTGCAGGCACACCCGTCCCAGGCGATCGGGTCGGACTGTGAAAACCGCCGCAAGAACCTCTACCTGAGTGTCCTCGAGATGACCGGGAGATAACGACCTGATACTATTGGGCACGTTATCGATTGTAAGTCGAAAACCTCGGCCTTGTCACCTTGAGCCCGGGGCGGATGCCAGGAGGGCACCATGACCGCACCGACCCGGAACCCGGCGCTCGACGTGCCGCCGTTCGATGTGAACCAGCCTTTCGATTTCGCACAGTGGGCCGGCGAGGTCCATGCACTCGCCGAGCAGCGCGACGCCGTCATCCTGGCGCACAACTATCAGGTGCCGGAGATCCAGGACGTCGCCCACCACGTCGGCGATTCGCTGGCCCTGTCCCGGATCGCGGCCACCGCGCCGCAGTCGACGATCGTCTTCTGCGGTGTGCATTTCATGGCCGAGACGGCGAAGATCCTGTCGCCGGAAAAGACCGTGCTGATCCCGGACGCGAACGCCGGCTGCTCACTCGCCGATTCGCTGACCGCCGATCAGCTACGGGCCTGGAAGGCCGAGAACCCGGGCGCCGTCGTGGTGTCCTACGTCAACACCACCGCCGAGGTGAAGGCCGAGACCGACATCTGCTGCACGTCGTCCAACGCCGTCGAGGTGGTTCGTTCCATTCCCGCCGACACTCCGGTGCTGTTCGGTCCCGACCAGTTCCTCGGCGCGCACGTGCGCCGGGTCCTGGGCCGGGACAACATCTCCGTCTGGGGCGGGGAGTGCCACGTGCACGCCGGCATCAACGGCGGTCAGCTGACCGCCCAGGCGAAGGCCCACCCCGATGCCGACCTGTACATCCACCCGGAATGCGGCTGCGCCACCAGCGCGCTGTACCTGGCGACCGCCGGTGCGGTACCCGCGGATCGGATCAAGATCCTGTCCACCGGCGAGATGGTCGACGCCGCCAAGGTCAGCAAGTCCCGGCAGGTGCTGGTGGCCACCGAGATCGGGATGATCCACCAGCTGCGCAAGGCCGCGCCCGGCGTCGACTTCCGTGCCGTGAACGAACGGGCGTCCTGCAAGTACATGAAGATGATCACTCCGGCGAAACTGCTGGTCTCGCTGCAGGAGATGCGGGACGAGGTGGTCGTCGATCCGGATATCGCGGCCCGGGCGCGCGGCGCCGTCGAGCGGATGATCGCGATCGGCCAGAGCGGCAGCGGCGAATGAGGACGGGGCGAATGATCGCGGACCGGAACACCCCGTCGGTTTCCACCGTCTCGATTCCTTCGGCTGCCGGCACGTTGTTGCCGTCCTGGGAGGCCACCGCCGATGTGGTCGTCGTCGGCACCGGCGTCGCCGGACTGACCGCCGCCATGAACTCGGCGGCGGCCGGGCTGTCGGTGCTGTTGATCACCAAAGGCCGGCCGGAGGAGGCCAGCACCCAGTGGGCGCAGGGCGGCGTCGCGGTGGTCCGGGACGAACGGGACCCCGGCGACTCGGTGGCCACCCATATCGAGGACACCCTGGTGGCAGGCGCCGGGCTGGCCGATCCGATCGCCGTCGAACTGATCCTCACCGAGGGCCCGGCCGCGGTGCAACGGCTGATCGAGCACGGCGCGCTGTTCGACGCCGGCCCGGACGGCCTGCTGCGCACCCGCGAGGGCGGCCATTCGGCGAACCGGGTGATCCACGCGGGTGGTGACGCCACCGGCGCGGAGATCGAGCGCGCCTTGCTGGCGGTGCACGGGCTGCCGTCGGTGCTCGCCGGGCACCAGGCACTCGATGTGGTGCTGGACGGATCCGGCCGGGCCCGCGGGCTCTCGGTGCTCGGACCGGACGGCCGGGTCGGTCTGATCCGCAGTGCCGCCGTCGTGCTCGCCACCGGTGGGGCCGGTCACCTGTATGCGGCCACCACCAATCCCGGGGTCGCCACCGGTGACGGGCTGGCGATGGCGCTGCGGGCGGGTGCCGCGTTGGCCGACACCGAGTTCATGCAGTTCCACCCGACGGTGCTGTGGACCGGCCCCGGCGATCTCGGGCACCGGCCGCTGGTCACCGAGGCGGTGCGCGGCGAGGGTGCCGTGCTGGTCGACGGGGCGGGCGCCCGGATCATGCTGGGCGCCCACCCGCTGGCCGACCTTGCACCGCGAGATGTGGTGTCGCTGGCCGTGTCCCGACGAATGGCGCTGGCACCTGGCGGTATTTCCGATCATGTGTTCCTGGACGCGACGGGGATCGCGCCGGCCGTCTTCGCCCGGCGGTTTCCCACCGTGTCGGCGGCCTGCGCGCTGGCCGGCGTCAACCCGACGACGGACCCGATCCCGGTGGCACCGGCCGCGCACTACCACTGCGGCGGCGTGCTGACCGATCTGGACGGACGTACCACGGTGCCCGGGTTGTTCGCCATCGGCGAGGTCTCCAGGACCGGGCTGCACGGGGCGAATCGGCTGGCGTCGAACTCGCTGCTGGAGGGCCTGGTGATGGGTGAACGGGCCGCAGCGGCGGTCCGGTTCGAGGTGGCAACCTCCGCGCTTCGACCTGCCGAACTGATTCTCACCCCGGTGCCGGGGGCGGACCCCACCGGCCGGTCGATGATCCAGTCGACGATGAGCCGGTCGGCGGGTATCGGCCGGGATCTGGTCGGGCTGCTCGCCGCCCAGTCATCGGTCGCTGCGCTCGGCGCGGTGCCGGCCGTCGTGGCGGACCGCTGGTCGGTGGAGACCGCGAACCTCGCACTGGCGGCGTCCGCCCTGCTCGCCGCGGCGGAGGTGCGCGCCGAATCCCGCGGCTGTCACGTCCGCAACGATCACGCCGAACGTTCACCGGTCTGGGAGCGATCCGTGCTGGTGCGGCAGTTGGGCGGCGTCATCGACACCGAGGTGGCCGACCTCCGCCCGGCAGTGGCATGGGCCTGAGCGAACCCACCCGGCTGGCGATCGCGGCCGCCGGGCTCGTTCCCGACCAGGTGACGTCCGTCATCGATCTGGCCCTCACCGAGGACCTTCGCGACGGTCCGGACGTCACCACCACCTCGACCGTGCCCATCGATCAGGTGAGCCGGGCCGCCATCACGCCCCGTCAGGCGGGGGTCCTGGCCGGTGGCCCGGTTGCCCGCGCGGTGTTCGACATGGTGATCGGCTCGGCCGGCACCTGTCGGCAGGTGCTGGCGGACGGCGGGACGTTGGTGCCGGGTGAACCGGCATTGATCCTGACCGGCCCGACGCGCGGGATCCTCACCGGTGAGCGGACCGCACTGAATCTGCTCACCCACCTGTCCGGCATCGCGACCGTCACCCGGACCTGGGTCGACGCGGTGGCCGGCACCGGTGCGCACATCCGCGACACCCGCAAGACGCTGCCGGGGCTGCGGGCGCTGGAGAAATACGCGGTGCGCTGCGGCGGCGGGGTCAACCATCGGATGAGCCTCGGGGATGCCGCCCTGATCAAGGACAACCACGTCGCCGCGGCCGGGTCCGTCCGTGCCGCCATCGCGGCCGTCCGTTCCCGGAACGCGTCGATCCTGCTGGAGGTCGAGGTCGACACCCTCGATCAGTTCGACGAGGCCGTCGCGGCCGGGGCCGAACTTGTTCTGCTGGACAACTTCTCGACGGCGGACACGGTAGAGGCCGTGCGTCGGGCCCGCTCCGGTCCTTCCCGGGTGCTGTTGGAGGCGTCCGGTGGGCTGACCCTGGACCGGGCGGCCGAGGTGGCCGCCACCGGGGTGGACTTTCTGGCCGTCGGCGCACTGACGCATTCCGCACCCGCGCTGGACCTCGGGCTCGACCTTGGGCCGGACCTCACCTCCTGACCACCTAGGCTGAACTGATGTTGCAGCGGATCGACCTGCGTGCCGGTCTCGGCACCCTCCGCGGCGTCCTGCCACGGGCGGCCGTGAACATCGGCGACGCCACGGCCAGCGTCGGACCTTTGATTGATGACGTCCGGACCCGCGGCGCGGCCGCGGTACTCGATGCCGCGGAGCGCTTCGACGGGGTCCGGCCGGCCGCGCTCCGGGTGCCCGCCGACGTCATCGCCGCCGCCCTTGATGTGGTGACGCCGGCCGTGCGGGCCGCACTGACCGAGTCGATTGCCAGGGCCAGGGTCGGCCACACGGCGCAGCTGCCGGTCGAGAAGGTCAGCCAGATCGCCCCTGGCGGGACGGTCACCCAGCGCTGGGTTCCGGTCCGTCGGGTCGGGCTCTACGTCCCCGGCGGTCTGGCGCTGTACCCGTCGAGTGTCGTGATGAACGTCGTTCCCGCGCAGGTGGCCGGGGTGCGGGCGATCGCCGTGACGTCACCGCCGCAGCGGGACAACGACGGCTGGCCGGATCGGAACGTGCTGGCCGCCTGTGCACTGCTGGGCATCGACGAGGTCTACGCGGCCGGGGGCGCCCAGGGCATTGCCCTGCTGGCGCTGGGCGCTGTTGATGTCGATGGCTCGTTGGTCGAGCCGGTCGACGTGATCACCGGCCCGGGGAATGTCTACGTGACGGCCGCCAAACGGCTGCTGCGGGGCACCGTTGCGATCGATTCGGAGGCCGGCCCGACCGAGATCGCCGTCGTCGCAGACGCTTCCGCCGACGCCAGATACGTTGCGGCCGACTTGATCTCGCAGGCCGAGCATGACCCGCTGGCCGCCTCGGTGCTGATCACCACCTCCGTCGAGCTGGCCGACGAGGTCGACAGCGTTCTTGCGCAACGGGTACCACTGACCAAACATGCTGATCGGGTCCGAGAAGCCTTGACTGGCAGGCAGTCCGGTGTTGTGCTTGTCAGTTCTCTGGATGCCGCGATCGAGGTGGCCGATGCCTATGCCGCCGAGCACCTGGAGATCCAGACCCGGGACGCCGCCGTGGTTGCCGGCCGGATCTCCAATGCCGGCGCGGTCTTTGTCGGCCCCTACTCGCCGGTGTCGCTGGGCGACTACTGCGCCGGGTCGAATCACGTGCTGCCGACCGGTGGTTCGGCCCGGTTCTCCGCTGGCCTGTCGGCCGTGACTTTCCTCCGGCAGATGCAGGTGATCGACTACTCGCGTGATGCGTTGGCGGCGGTGGCGCCGCACGTGCTGGCGTTGTCGGCCGCGGAGGATCTGCCCGCCCACGGCGAGGCTGTTTCGGCTCGTTTCGAAGCCCCTGACGATCCTGCGCGTCGTGAAACAGCAGGTCTCCAGACACGTTTCGAGCCGGCATGATCGGTGTCGACGTGACGCTGGCCGACCTCCCGCTGCGGGCCGATCTGGTCGGCAAGTCGCCGTACGGTGCGCCGCAGTTGGACGTCCCGGTGAAGATCAATACCAACGAGAACCCTTACCCGCCATCGGCCGCGCTGGTGGCCGACCTGTCCGCGGCGGTCGCTGCCGCCGCGGTCGAGTTGAACAGGTACCCGGATCGCGACGCGGTGGCGCTCCGAGAACAGTTGGCGGACTACCTTTCCCGGTCCACCGGGCTGGAATTGTCCAGCGCGAACGTGTGGGCTGCGAACGGGTCCAATGAGATCCTGCTGCAGTTGTTGCAGGCGTTCGCCGGTCCCGGTCGGTCCGCCCTCGGGTTCGAACCGTCGTACTCGATGCACCCGATCATCGCCTCCGGCACCAGGACCAGTTGGATTTCCTGCCCGCGGCGAACGGATTTCACGGTGGACATCGACGCCGCGTGCGCCCTGGTGCAGGAACGCGCACCTGACGTGCTGTTCATCACCAGCCCGAACAACCCGACCGGCGGATCCCTTCCGCTGCAGGACATTCAGGCGCTGGTCCGGGCGGCCCCGGGCATGGTGGTCGTCGACGAGGCCTATGCCGAATTCTCCGACCGACCGAGCGCGATCGGGCTGATCGACCAATTTCCCGCGCAATTGGTCGTGGTGCGAACCATGTCGAAGGCCTTCGCGTTCGCCGGTGGGCGGCTCGGCTACCTGGCCGCAGCGCCCGCGGTGATCGATGCCTTGTTGTTGGTGCGCCTGCCTTATCACCTCTCGACCCTGACCCAGGCTGCGGCATCGGCGGCCCTGCGGCACGCCGACGACACCCTCGGCTCGGTCGCTCATCTGGTGTCCGAGCGTCGCCGGATCCGGCAGTCGTTGGTGGAGAGCGGGTTTGACGTCATCGACTCGGACGCGAACTTCCTGTTGTTCGGTAGGTTCGACGACCAAACCGCTGCGTGGCGGCAGTACCTGGATGCCGGAGTCCTGGTGCGGGACATGGGGATTCCCGGGTATCTGCGGGCCACCATCGGTACCGACGCCGAGAACGATGTGCTGCTCGATGTGAGTGCACAACTGTTTGCCACAGCAGGGAGAACGCAGTGAGCATCGTCGCCGATCGCCGGTCCCGCATCGAGCGGAGCACCAGCGAATCATCGGTGCTGGTGGATATCGATCTGGACGGCAGCGGGCAGGTCGAGATCTCCACCGGTGTCAGGTTTTACGACCACATGCTGACGGCCTTCGGGGTGCACGGCAGCTTTGATCTCACGGTGCGTTCGGTGGGTGACGTCGACATCGACGCCCACCACACGGTCGAGGACACCGCGATCGTGCTCGGCCAGGCCATCGGCGAGGCGCTCGGGGACAAGGCGGGGATCCGCCGGTTCGGCGACTGCTTCATCCCGATGGACGAAACCCTCGCGCACGCCGCGGTCGATGTCTCCGGCCGGCCGTTCTCCGTGCACACCGGGGAGCCGGATTCGATCCTCGGCTTCACCGTGGGCAACAACTACCCGGTAGTGCTGAACCGGCACGTCTTCGACTCACTCGCGTTCCACGCCCGGATCGCCCTGCACGTGCGGGTGATCTACGGCCGCGACCCGCATCACATCTGCGAGGCGCAATACAAGGCGATCGCCCGTGCGCTCCGGGAGGCCGTCGAACCGGACCCCCGGGTACGCGGAATCCCCTCCACCAAGGGTGTGCTGTGACCCAGATCCTGGCCATTCTGCTGATCGGCATCGGCGGGTTCCTGGTCGGCGGTGTGCTGTCGGTGCGGAAGAAGTCGGTCCCGGCGGCCGTGCTGATCGGGTTGTTCTCCGCGGGGTGCATCATCGGCGGCGTGCTGTGGCTGGTCGAATCGTGACGGGCTCGGGATCGTGACGGGCTCGGGATCGTGAGCCTGGGCTGCGGGATCGTGATGGGCTTCGGATTGTGATGGGTGGGGCGTGGTGACAGGCATCGTGGTGCTGGACTACGGGTCGGGCAATCTGGCCTCGGCGGAGCGCGCGCTGCGTCGCACGGGAGCGTCCGTCGAGGTGACATCGGACTTCGAAACAGCCTTGAACGCCGAGGGTCTCGTGGTCCCCGGGGTCGGCGCGTACGAGGCGTGCATGACCGGTCTGTCCGCGGTGCGTGGGCAGCGGATCATCGACCGGCGGGTCGCCGGTGGCCGGCCGGTGCTGGGGATCTGCGTCGGCATGCAGATCCTGTTCGAGCGCGGTGTCGAGCACGGTGTCGAGACCGACGGGGTAGGCGAGTGGCCAGGCACCGTTGAGCGGTTACAGGCGCCGATCGTCCCGCACATGGGCTGGAACACCGTCGCGCCCGGCGAGGGTTCGGTGCTGTTCGAGGGGTTGGATCCGCGGACCCGGTTCTATTTCGTGCACTCCTATGCGGTCCGGCGATGGGAGCTCGAGGTGTCCCGGCCGTTCACCCCGCCGGTGGTGACGTGGGCCGAGCACGGTGGGGACCGGTTTGTCGCTGCCGTGGAGAACGGGCCACTGTCGGCCACCCAGTTCCATCCGGAGAAATCGGGGGATGCCGGCGCCGAGGTGCTCCGGCGTTGGGTGGCGTCCATCTGAGATTTGGCTGTCGCGCAGCGCTGTCTAGCTGTATCCTCGAACGCATGTTCGAACGTGACGAGGTGCTGCGCGACCTTCGTCGTCGAATGAACACTGCCGGGTCGGTCGGCGGGTTCGCCACTCGCGGTGCGGTCGCTCCTCGGTGCGGTCGTGTCCCTGGTGCGGTTGTCCCTGGTGCGGTGACTGAGGATTCTGTCACCAGTGACGAATCCAGGGTAGTCCTGCCGGTGGCGCCACCCCTCGCCGCGGTGTTGCCACGCGGCGGTCTGGCGCGTGGATCGGTGGTCAGCGTTATCGGTCAGGGTGCAACCAGCTTGCTGTTCACTTTGTTGGCCGGCCCGGAGGCGTCCTGGTCCGCACTGGTCGGCATGCCGGGTATCGGACTGCTGGCAGCCGCCGAATTCGGCATCGACCTGGATCGCCTTGTCGTCATCCCCGAACCGGGACCCGATGTGCTGCAGGTGTTGTCGATCCTGGTTGACGGGGTCGACATGATCGCCGTCGCGCTCCCGGTCAAGGCAAGGCCGAGCCCGTCCCGACAGCGGGTGCTCACCGGCCGGCTCCGGCAGCACGGCGCTGTACTGCTGGTGATGGGGCCATGGCCGGGGGCCGACCTGGTGCTGACGGCAAGTTGGGTGAGCTGGACGGGGTTGGGTCGGGGGCACGGCCGGTTGCGGGACCGGGAGCTCGTCGTCGAGGTCGGCGGCAGGGGAGCGGCGGCGGGGCGTCGGGCATCTGCTGCGTTGTTACTGCGAGCGGGTCGTACCGCGATCGAGATTGCCCCAGCAGTGCCAGTTCCGGTTCGCGTCAACGAGGGAACATTCGAACCGGTGGCCGAAGTGGGCTGAGAGCGGTCGGCAGATCAGATGGAGCGAGGGGAGTCCTGGTATGGACTGGACGGAACAACTCGACAAGCAGCTGAGCTGGCAGTGGGAGAACCACCTGCGCCCGCGGTGGAACGGGCTCACCGATGCGGAATATCTCTGGGAGCCCGTCCCCGGCATGTGGAGCGTGCGTCCCCGTGGCCAGGGCGTCGCGACGGAGGTCGGGGCCGGCGACTTCATCATCGATTTCGCCTTTCCCGAACCGTCACCTCCGCCCGTCACGACCATTGCCTGGCGAATCGGGCACCTGTTGGTCGGCGTCTTCGGCGATCGGGTGGCCAGGCACTTTCAAGGTCCGCCGGTCGACTATGACACCTACGAATACCCGTCAACCGCCGCCGCTGCGCTGGCTCGACTCGATGTCCTGTACGCCGCCTGGATCGCCGGCGTCCGGTCGCTGGATGACGCCGCTCTGCACGCGCCTTGTGGGGAGCCAGGTTTCGAGCAGGACCCGATGGCCGCCCTGGTGCTGCACATCCATCGCGAGGTGATCCATCACGGTGCGGAGATCTGTCTGCTGCGGGACCTCTACGCCTGGCGGTCCTGACCCGGCTGTGCGGGGCTGGGAAAGCGAATTTTCGGACGTAGTGAGTCAGCTGTCCCAGCAGTCACGCAGCGGATGGGCACTGTCGGTGGCGTGTTCTAGTGTCGAACATAGGTTCGATTCGAGAGCGTCAGGGGCAGGTGGGCAACGTGGTGAACGGGGCGGTGAACAGTGTTGTGAACGGGGTGGTGACTGGCGGGGGTCGGTCGGGACGCGGTGACGTGGCCGTGGCCGAACAGCCACTACGGGACCAGCGATCACGCACTCTGGTGGTCTGGTGTCCGGACTGGCCGGCAGTTGCTGCTGCCCGCCAGGCCGGAAAGCCGGCCAGCGATCCCGTTGCTGTCTTCCATGCGAACCGGGTGCAGGCCTGCACCGGCGCGGCAAGGGCCGAGGGGATCCATGTCGGGATGCGCCGCCGGGATGCCCAATCGCGGTGCCCGGAACTGCTCATCGCGCAGGTCGATCACGATCGGGACGCCCGGCTTTTCGAACCGGTTGCGGCCGCCGTTGAAGCCATCGCGCCGGGTGTTGAGATCCTGCGGTCGGGGGTGGTCGCCTGTCCCGCTCGTGGGCCGAGGCGCTATTTCGGCAGTGACAATGCCGCCGCCGAGAAGATTGTCGACGCCGTCGAGTCGTTGGACATCGAATGTTCCGTCGGGGTGGCGGATGTGTTGGCCGTCGCGGTGCTGGCCGCACATCGCGGGGTGATCGTTGCCCCCGGCCGTTCAGCAGAGTTCTGTTCCCCGTTGCCGATCACCGAACTGGCCCGGGATCCGGCCATCTCACCGCCGGAGCGGGCGGCACTGGCCGATCTGCTCATCCGGCTCGGCATCACAACGGCCGGAGCGTTTGCCGCCCTGCCCGAGGGCAAGGTGGCGACCCGGTTCGGCGCCGACGGGATCCAGGCTCATCGACTGGCGCGTGGCCTGGCCGAACGGGGGGTGTCCCGCCGGCAGATCCCGCAGGAACTGGCGGTGCGAGCAGGTCTGCGATCCGCCGCTGGATCGAGTGGACACGGCGGCCTTCGCGGCGCGGGCGCTGGCCGAGCGTTTCCACTCCCGGCTCGCCGATGCCGGTCTGGCCTGTACCCGGCTGGCCATCACCGCCATCACCGAACGGGGTGCCAAGCTCTCCCGGGTCTGGCGCTGCGCGCAGCCGCTGACCGCCGCCGCCACCGCCGACCGATTGCGCTGGCAACTCGACGGCTGGCTCACCGCCGGCCGTACTGCTGGTCGAAAAGACCTTCAACGTCAACAGAGGTTGAAGGTCCAGGTGCCATCTCCCTGCTCATCCTGGAGCCCATCGAGGCGATCGGGGCCGGTCATATCCAGTACGGGCTGTGGGGGTCCGACGGACAGGACGATCAGCGGGCAGGCTGGGCGTTTGCCCGGGTGCAGGGCCTGCTCGGCCCGGAATCGGTGCTGGCGCCGGTGCTCGCCGGCGGCCGGAGCGCGGTGGATCGCATCACCCTGGTGCCCTGGGGTGACGAACGGGTCAGCCCGCAAGCCCAGGCCGACCCGTGGCCGGGTTCGCTGCCGGCGCCATCGCCCACCAGGGTGACGGCGGGTTCCCGGGAAATCCGGGCCAGCGTCGCCGGAGGCCTTCGCGGTCCTCGACGAGGCGGGTCAGCCGGTCCAGCTCACCGGTCGCGGACTGTTGACCGGATCGCCTGCCTGGCTCGGCCAGTCGGGCGAACCAGGAAGCAAACACCAGCGCGTCGACGCCTGGGCAGGGCCATGGCTGCTGGACGAACGGTGGTGGTCGGCGAACCGGCGGCCAGCCGGCGCCCGGGTGCAGATCGTCACCGAGGGCGGGGTCGCCATGTTGCTGCGACTGGCCACCGACGGCTGGCAGGTCGAGGGGGTGTACGACTGATGGGTTGGAACAATCCCAACGTTCCGTGGAGCGAACTGGAACGGGCGTTGTCCGGTCGGCCACCTCGACCAGGCACCGGGCCCATCGGACCGCTGCGACCCGCTGGAGGCGATCGACCGGGTCACGACCGCCCAGACCCTGCAGGCGAAGCTCCCGCTGGAATACCCCAGTTCGCAACGCCGGGCACGTCCCCGGATGGACAGTGTTGCGCCCGCGGACACGGCAACCCGGGTGCCCTACGCGGAACTGCACTGCCATTCCGCCTTCAGCTTCCTCGACGGAGCTTCCACCCCCGAGCACCTGGTGGCGGAGGCGCTGCGGCTCGGGCTGGACGCGCTGGCGATCACCGACCACGACGGTCTCTACGGCATCGTCCGGTTCGCCGAGGCCGCAGCGGACACCCCACTACGGACCCTCTACGGTGCCGAGCTGTCCCTCGGCCTGCCCGAACCGCAGATGGGTATCGCGGACCCGGTCGGTGATCACCTGCTGGTGCTGGCCCGTGGCCAGGAGGGGTACAACCGGCTGTCGGTGCAGATCAGCCGGGCGCAACTGGACGGCGGGGAGAAGGGCCGTCCGCTCTACGATCTGGACGCGCTGGCCAACGCCGCGCAGGACCATTGGCTGATCCTCACCGGCTGCCGCAAGGGTCGGGTACGGCGGGCCCTGTTGCAGCATGGTCCGGAGGCCGCCGGCGTCGAGATCAGCAGCCTGATGGACCGGTTCGGTCAGATCCAATGTCGTGGTCGAGCTGAGCACGCAGTTGCTTCCCACCGACGACGAGGACAACGACGCGCTGGCCATGATCGCCCAGGAGTTGGGCGTGCCCGTGGTCGCCACCACCGGCGCGCACTACGCGGCCCCCCGATCCAGCCGGGTGGCCGCGGCGATGGCAGCGGTCCGCGGCCGGCGCAGCCTGGACGAGGCGGATGCCTTCCTGCCACCTGGACCCGGTGCGCACCTGCGGTCGGGGGCGGAAATGGCCGAACTGTTCGCCAGGTACCCGACGGCGGTGCCGAACGCCGCAGCCATCGGTGCGGAATGCTCGTTCGATCTGCACCTGGTCGCGCCGAAGCTGCCGCCCTATGACGTCCCAGCCGGCCATGACGAGAACTCCCACCTGCGGCAGCTCACCCTGACCGGCGCCGCTCGGCGGTACGGATCGCCGGACGACCGGCCGGATGCCTACCAGCAGATCGACAAGGAACTCGACATCATCAACGACCTGAATTTCCCGGGCTATTTCCTCATCGTCAACGACATCGTCGATTTCTGTCGAACCGCAGATATCCTCTGCCAGGGCCGGGGATCGGCGGCCAATTCCGCCGTGTGCTATGCGCTGGGCATCACCGCCGTTGATGCGGTGCGCTATCAATTGCTGTTCGAGCGTTTCCTGGCGCCGGAACGGGACGGCCCGCCGGACATCGACATCGACATCGAATCGGACCGCCGGGAGGAGGTCATCCAGTACGTCTACCGGCGGTACGGCCGGGATTACGCCGCGCAGGTCGCCAACGTCAACACCTTTCGACCGCGGATGGCGGTCAGGGACATGGCCAAGGCGCTCGGTCACTCGCCGGGCCAGCAGGATGCGTACTCCAAGCAGCTCGACGGCTGGTCACCGCTGGCCGCCCAGATCGAGAATGCCACCAGCGGTGGCGGCAGTATCGAACATCCCATTCCGGTCGATGTCCTGGAATTGGCGAGCCAGATTCAGGATTTCCCGCGACACCTGGGTATCCATTCCGGGGGAATGGTGATCTGCGACCGGCCGGTTGCCCAGGTGTGCCCGGTGGAATGGGGGCGGATGGAAAATCGCTCGGTCCTGCAGTGGGACAAGGACGATTGCGCGGCGATGGGGCTGGTCAAATTCGACCTGCTTGGCCTCGGCATGCTCTCCGCCCTGCACTACGCGATCGACCTGGTGCATCGGCACGAGGGGATCGACGTCGATTTCGCCACACTGGATCTGGAGGAACCGGCGGTCTACGAGATGCTGCAGCGGGCCGACTCGGTCGGTGTCTTCCAGGTCGAATCGCGAGCCCAGATGGCCACCCTGCCCCGGCTCAAGCCCCGCACCTTCTACGACCTGGTGGTGGAGGTCGCGCTGATCCGGCCCGGCCCGATCCAGGGCGGATCCGTGCACCCGTACATCCGTCGCCGCAACGGACTGGAACCCGTCACCTACGACCACCCGGTGATGGAACGCTCGCTGGCCAAGACACTGGGCATCCCACTGTTCCAGGAGCAGCTGATGCAACTGGCGGTGGACGTCGCCGGGTTTCGACGCCGGCGAGGCCGATCAGCTGCGCCGGGCCATGGGCGCCAAACGGTCCAGCACCAAGATGGAGAAGCTGAAGGACCGGCTGTACGACGGGATGCGCACCCTGCACGGCATCACCGGCGACAAGGCCGACCGCATCTACGAGCGACTGCTGGCCTTCGCCAACTTCGGGTTCGCCGAGTCGCACGCATTGTCCTTCGCGGCGCTGGTCTTCTACTCCTCCTGGCTCAAACTGCATCACCCCGCGGCGTTCTGCGCCGCGCTGCTCCGGGCCCAGCCGATGGGTTTCTACTCGCCGCAGTCCCTGGTCGCCGACGCCCGGCGGCACGGCGTGACGGTCCGCCGACCGGACATCAACGCCTCGAAGGCACAGGCCGATCTGGAACCTGGGCCGGACGGGAAGCCGGCCGTCCGGTTGGGGCTGGCCGGTATCCGCACCATCGGCACCGAACTCGCCGAACAGATCGAGGCCAGCCGGTCCGGCGACCGGTTACCGCACCCTGGACGAGCTCGACCAGGACGGTCACCCTGACCACCCCGCAGGCGGAAGCGCTGGCCACCGTCGGGTGCGCTGGACGCGCTGACGGTGAGCGAGGAACGCGCGGGAAAGGACCGACGCAACGCGCTGTGGGCGGCCGGTGCCGCGGCCGGGCCACGGTCCGGCACTCTGGACGGCAGCACGGTGGGGCTGGACGCCCCCGCTTTGCCGGGGATGAGCGACATCGAGCTCACCGTCGCCGACATCTGGGCCACCGGCATCTCCCCGGAGTCCTATCCCACCGAGTTCTCCCGGCAGAGCCTCACCGAGCGTGGGGTCCGGACGGCGATCGATCTGCACGCTGTCGAGCACGGCACCAGGGTGCTGGTCGCCGGGGTGGTCACCCACCGGCAGCGGCCGGCCACCGCGTCCGGGGTCATCTTCATCAACCTGGAGGACGAGACCGGGATGATCAATGTCATCTGCTCGATCGGGTTGTGGGCCAAGTACCGCAGGATCGCCCGCGGGTCGCCGTCACTGATGATCCGCGGGGTGGTCGAACGGGCAGGCGGAGCGATCTCGGTCGTCGCGGACCGGATCGCGGCGGTGAATCTCGTTGCCGCAACGCCCTCGCGGGATTTCCGATGACGCGTGTCTGGCACGATCGGTGCCATGAGCGAGGTGTTCGAACAGGCGTCGGTGTCCCTGATCCTCGCCGACTTTGCCGTTGCCGATCAGCTGGGCAAACTGCAGATGGTCGGCGGCGGCCTGCAGTTGATCGGCCGCGACCACGGCACCGGTGTGTCTGCCGCATTCGCGCTGGTGGTCAGCCTGACCTTCCCGCCGGAGCTGTTCAACGAGCAGTACGCGTTCGAGGTGGTGCTGGAGGGCGAGAACGGCACTCCGCTGGAACTGGCCGAATCGGCGGCGGTCCCGGGTTCGCGGGTGATGCGCTTCGGGCAGACCCTGCAGATCGAGGAACCCAACTTCCGCGGCAGCGGGGTGCCCCGGCGAGCCTTGCCGACCAGATCCCATGTGGTGCTGTACTTCAACACCGGTCTGCCGCTGCCACCTGGCCAGGTGTTGGTGTGGCGGGCCAGAATCGATGGAGAGTCCCGCCCCGAATGGACCGTCCCGTTCTTCGTCCCCGCGCCGCCGCCCGCTCCCGTCTTGGGTTGATCTGATGCGTCTTGCCACCTGGAACATCAACTCCATCCGCGCCCGGATGGACCGGCTCGTCGCGTGGCTGGAACGCAGCGACGTCGACGTGCTGGCCATCCAGGAGACCAAGATCCCGGACGAGAAGTTTCCGGTCGACCGGCTCGCCGCACTCGGCTATCAGGTGGCGCACCACGGCACCAACCAGTGGAACGGCGTCGCGGTGCTGTCCCGGGTCGGGCTGACCGACATCGCAGTCGGGCGTGCCGGGTCTGCCGTCGTTCGGCGACCCCGCTGTCACCGAGGCGCGGGCGGTCAGCGCGGTGTGCGGCGGCGTCCGGGTGTGGAGCCTGTACGTCCCCAACGGTCGGACGGTCGGCGATCCGCACTACTACTACAAGCTGGAGTGGCTCGCGGCCATCCGGGACTACGGCGCGAAGGAGCTGGCCGCCGACCCGCAGGCACAGATCGCGCTGTGCGGTGACTTCAACATCGCGCCGACCGACGACGACATCTGGAGTGTCGAGTACTACCGGAACTCCACCCATGTCACGCCGCCGGAGCGGCAGGCCTTCGACGACCTGGTGGCCGCCGGATTCACCGACGTGGTTCGGCCCTACCACCCAGGTCCTGGCGTCTACACCTACTGGGACTACACCCAGCTGGCTTTCCCGAAGCGGCGCGGCATGCGGATCGACTTCGCCCTGGCCAGTCCGGCGCTCGCCGCCCGGGTCACCGGTGCGTCGATCGATCGCGAGGAACGCAAGGGCAAGTTGCCGTCCGACCACGCGCCGGTCATCGTCGAACTGGGGGACTGACATGCCCGAAACCACTGTGCAGATCCTGGTCATCGAGCACGACCCGTCCGATCCGGTGCTGCGGCTGGGGGACTGGCTCACCGAGGCAGGGGCGGTGCTGACGGTGTGCCGACCGCACGCCGGTGACCCGATCCCGGCGGATCTGACCGGCTTCGACGCCCTGATCAGCATGGGCGGCGAGATGGGCGCCAGGGACGACGACGATCGCACCGTGGTTGCCGGCCACCCGGCGGTTGCTGGCGTCCGCGGTTCGGACCGCCACCCCGACCCTGGGTGTCTGCCTCGGCGGCCAGCTACTGGCCGCTGCGACCGGCGGCACCGTCCGCAAGGGTGCCGACGGGCCGGAGATCGGCGCCTACCTGACCGCCAAACGGGACGCCGCGATGGACGACCCGCTGTTCGTCGACGTGCCGATGACGCCGGACGTCATGCAGTACCACTACGACGTCGTCGACCACCCTGCCGCAGGGCGCCGTGCTGCTGCTGTCCTCGACGGGCTACCCGAACCAGGCGTGGCGACAGGGCCCGGCAGCGTGGGGACTGCAGTTCCATCTGGAAACGACCGCCGAGAACGTCCGGGAGTGGGCGCGCGGAGAAGGCAAGGAACTGACCGGGCCGTCTCGGCCCGATCGCTGGACGACGCGGAGGAGACCATGGGCGAGGTGTGGCGGGAGTTCGCGCACCGATTCGTCGGCTTCGCCCGGGACCACCTCTCTGTCGACTCGCCCGGCTCGGCCGCGCCCCGGCGACTGCTGCCGGTGGTGGCGATCGACGAATGACCAGACCGGCAGTACGCACCCCGGCCCGGTACGGCCTACCCGACACCGACCGGGTCCGCACCGACCTGGCCGCCGTCGGACTGTTCTCCGAGTCCGGTCCCACCCACGGCAGCGAGGACATCCTGGCGGCGATCTCCCGGGCGGGCCGCCCGGAATTGGCGGTCTACGGTCTGACCCGGCTCTACGAGGCCTGCACCAATCCGGTCGAGCTGATCGAGGCGCTGCGGCTGCACCCGCGATTCCGTGGTCGGTTGATCGCCCTGCTGGGGGCATCGACCGTGCTGTCCGAGCACCTGGCCGCCTGGCCGGAGGATTGGCACTGCGCTGTTGCCGGAGGCGCCCGCCGAGCTGCTGCTCGCGCCCAAGGCAATCCGCACCGTGCTGTTCGAGTCGGTCGGCATCGACCCGGACGCGCCGGTGTGCACCGGCACCGAGGGAGCGCGGGCAAGCGTCACCGGCGGCAAGGCCATCGCCCAGCTTCGCCGCGCCTACCGCTCGCAGTTGCTGATCATCGCCGCGCACGACCTGGCCCCGGCCGTCGAACCGTCCCTGCCGACGACGGCGCTGCCGGCGGTCTGCCAGGCGTTATCCGACCTTGCCGATGCCACCCTGCAGGCCGGGCTGGCGGTCGCCGCAGCGGAATTGCCCGCCACCGCCGCTCCGGCCAGGCTTGCCGTCATCGCCATGGGCAAATGCGGCGCGAAGGAACTGAACTACCTCTCCGACGTCGACGTCATCTTCGCCGCCGACCACCCCGAAAACACCGCGGAGGAGCCGCCCAACGAGTCGGCCATGCTGGCCACCGCGACCCAGCTGGCGTCGGGCCTGATGCGGATCTGTGGCGCAGCGGCCTGGGAGGTCGACGCCGCCCTGCGACCCGAGGGCAAGGCCGGGGCGTTGGTCCGTACCCCGGCCGGTCTGGCCAGCTACTACAAGAGGTGGGCACACACCTGGGAGTTCCAGGCGCTGCTGAAGGCCCGGCCCGCCGCCGGTGACCCGGCCCTCGGCCAACAGTTTCTGGAGATCACCGCGCCCGGGGTGTGGTCGGCGGCGGGCCGGGAGTCGTTCGTCGACGACGTGCAGGCCATGCGCCGCCGGGTCGAGAACAACATCCCGGAACGCCAGCGGGAGCGGGAACTCAAGCTCGGCGCCGGTGGACTACGGGACGTCGAATTCGCGGTGCAACTGCTCCAGTTGGTGCATGGCCGGACGGACCCGGACCTGCGGCTGCCGGGCACCCTGATGGGTCTGCGGTCGCTGATCCGCGGCGGCTACGTCGGACGGACCGACGGCGCCGAGATGGCGGCCGCCTACACCTTCCTCCGCAGGGCCGAACACCGGCTGCAGTTGCAGCGGTTGCGACGCACCCATCTGCTGCCCGAGGACAGCTCCGATATGGAATGGCTGGCCCGCTCCGACGGGTACTCGGCCGCCGGGACGTCCAGCGCGGCCGAAGTCTTCCTCGCCGAACGCGTCCGACACGCCGGAACGGTCCGGCGGTTGCACGAGAAGCTTTTCTACCGGCCACTTCTGCACGCCGTGGCCGCGGTCGGCGAGAACGAGATGCGGCTGTCACCCGATGCAGCCAAGGCCCGACTGGCCGCCCTTGGTTTCCTCTTCCCGGAAGCCGCGCTGCGTCATCTGGCCGCGTTGACCCTCGGGGTGAGCCGGCGAGCGGCCATTCAGCGGACCCTGCTGCCGGTGCTGCTGGACTACTTCTCCTCCAGTCCGGACCCCGACGGTGGGCTGCTGTCCTACCGGCAGGTGTCGGAGGCCCTCGCGGATACTCCGTGGTATCTGCGACTACTCCGCGACGAAGGGTCCGTCGCGCAGCGGCTCGCCACCCTGCTCGGCGGGTCCCGGCTGATTGCCAGCCTGCTGACCAGGGCGCCGGACGTACTGCGGTTGCTGGTCGACGATTCCGCGTTGCTGGCCCCGGAACCGGAGACCGTCGCGGCGGCACTGCTGGCCAGGTCGCATCGTGCCGGTTCGGCCCGGGAGGCTGTTGACGTCGCCCGATCGGCCCGCCGGCAGGAGATGCTCAGGTTGGCCTGCGGCGACCTGCTCGGCCTGATCTCGGTGACGAACATCGCCCGCGGCCTGACCAGCGTCGCCGAGGTCAGCATGGCCGCTGCCTATGACGCCGCCGTCAAGCAGGTGACGGCCGAGCGGGGCGGCTTCCGGGCCAGGTTCGCCGTCATCGGGATGGGCCGGCTCGGCGGTGCTGAACTTGGTTACTCCTCCGATGCCGACGTGATGTTCGTCATGGAGCCGTTGCCCGGCGAGGACGACCAGGTGGCCCGTGCAGACGCGCACGCCGTCGCCGACCTGATGTCCCGACTGCTGGGTCGACCCACCCCCGACCCGCCCCTCGAGATCGATGCGAACCTGCGCCCGGAGGGGAAGAACGGGCCGCTGGTTCGCCCCATCTCCGCCTACGTCGGCTATTGGGCGCGGACCGCGGTGGCCTGGGAGCGGCAAGCCCTGCTCCGTGCCCGACCGGTGGTCGGCGATGTCGAACTCGGCGCCGCGTTCATCCGGGCGGCCGACGAATTCCGCTACCCGGAGGGCGGACTGTCGATGCGCGACGTCGTCGAGATCCGGCGAATCAAGGCCCGCGTCGACGCAGAGCGTCTGCCCCGGGGCGCCGACCCCACCACGCACACCAAGTTGGGCCGCGGTGGCCTCGCCGACGTCGAATGGACAATTCAGCTGCTGCAGTTGCAGCACGCGCACGACGTGCCCTCGCTGCGGACGTCGTCGACCCTGCCGGCGATCGCCGCCGCGGCGAAGGCCGGGTTGATCAGCGATGCCGATGCGTCCGCACTGACCAACGGCTGGCTGGAGGCCGCCAAGACCCGGAACGCGATCATGCTCGTGCGGGGCAAACCGGATGATCAGATTCCGCGCCAGGGCAGGGAGTTGGCGGCGGTGGCGCGGGCTCTGGGTTACCCGGCCGGCGGCGACCCCGGTGAGTTTGTCGATGACTACCGCCGGGCGACGCGGCGGGCTCGCAAGGTGGTCGACAGGATCTTTGACGGCGGCTGAGTCGAACCCGATCGGAGGAGGGCCGCCAGTCGACACCGAGGAGGGGCCGCCAGTCGACACCGCGGGAGAGCACTGAACACCTGGCGACGTGGGGGCTTGGTTTTCCTGAGTCCGGTCGAGGGTGCGGCCCGACGGGTGCGCGGTCTGTCAGGATTGGCCGGTGCCAACGTGGATCTGGATAGTCATAGCTGTTGTCGTCGTGCTGGCCATTGCGCTCGGCACCGGTTCGGTGCTTGCGCGCCGGCGCCGCATCTCGCTGAAGGACGCGACCCCGCCGCCGAAACCGGTCACCGACGGCCCGCCCGCCAAGGGCGGCTACAAGGCCGGCGGTTCGATCTCGTTCTCCTCCGGCGGCTCCGGGACCGACACCCTGCCGAAGCCGACGGCTCCGAGGCCGCCCACCGCCCAGCCGACCACCGCCCAGCCGCCGCTGATCACGAAGCCGCTGCCGGAACGCACCGAAACGGACGGCCAGCCCGGCGTCGGTGACGACGCCGCGATCCCGCGCGACTCGCCGTCCCGCACGATCGTCGACGTGGCGCTGCCCGACGCCCCGCCGGCGCCGGTCGCGCCGGTTGTGGTTGCGGCCGGGGACGTCGAAGAGGTTGCCCCGGACGCCGACGAGAGCGAGACCGCCACCACAACGACGACCGCCCCGGAAGCTGCCGTCGTCGATGCTGTCGTGGTCGATGCGGTCGTGGTGGATGCGGTCTCGGCGGCACCGGTGACCGAACCCGCGGTCGAAGAGCTGGTGATCGAGGACGCGATCGTTGAGGTCGTCGTACTCCCGGAGGTCGAAGAGCCACCCGCCACCGCGACCACCCCGGCGGTCGTCACCCCGCCGACCACCACGACGCCGACCACCACGACGCCGACCACCACGACGCCGACCACCCACGTCGTCAGTGACACCGTCACCACCGCCCCGCTGACGACGGAGGAAATCGCCCCGACGGCTGGCCGGCTGAACAAGCTCCGCGGCCGGTTGTCCCGGTCGCAGAACCTGTTCGGGAAGTCCCTGCTCGGCCTGCTCGGCGCCGGAACCCTGGACGAGGACTCCTGGACCGACGTCGAAGACACCCTGCTGATGGCCGATCTCGGCGCCGGCGCAGCGGCCGAGATCACCGCCCGGTTGCGGGCCGAGGTCGCCGCACACGGCATCACCGACGCTGCAAGCGCCAGAGCATTGCTCAGAAGGGTGCTGATCGAGGCAGTCGGACCGGACATGGACCGCAGCGTGCGCGCGCTGCCGCACGACGGCCGGCCGTCGGTGCTGCTGATCGTCGGCGTGAACGGCACCGGAAAGACGACCACCACCGGCAAACTCGCCCGGGTGTTGGTTGCCGATGGCAGGCACGTGGTGCTCGGCGCGGCCGATACGTTCAGGGCCGCCGCGGCCGAGCAGTTGGTCACCTGGGGTGAGCGCGCCGGCGCGGTCGTCGTCCGGGCCGACGCGGGCACCGATCCCGCATCGGTCGCATTCGACGCCGTCAAGCGCGGTATCGCCGACGGCGCCGACGCGGTGCTGATCGACACCGCGGGCCGGCTGCACACCAAGACCGGGCTGATGGACGAGCTGGGGAAGGTCAAGCGGGTCATCGAAAAACAAGCGGCGGTCGACGAAATCCTGCTGGTGCTGGATGCCACAACCGGGCAGAACGGCCTGGTCCAGGCCACGGTGTTCGCCGACGTCGTCGACATCACCGGGATCGTGCTGACCAAACTTGACGGCACCGCCAAGGGCGGCATCGTGGTCGCCGTGCAGCGGACGCTGAACGTCCCGGTCAAGCTGGTCGGTCTCGGCGAGGGCGCCGATGATCTTGCTCCGTTCGAGCCGGCGGCCTTTGTCGACGCACTTCTGGGGGACTGAACCGGCGCATTTGGCCGATCCGATAGGCCGAATGTGGCTCTATGTGATCGCCTGTCACGAGTTGTCGACAAAAACGAAACACTTCGGAAACACATTCCTCATCGTGTTCACAACGGCGAAACGTTGGCGAGCGCCGATCGAAACACTCACAGGCGAACCTTCGGAGGTCACTGGGTCAGCCCCCAGTCGCGCTGGTTGCGGCTGACCTGATCACTCCTCTCCTAGAGCCTGGAGGCTTGATGGAACCGTTCGAACTGGACCCCGGCAACACTGCCTGGATGCTGGCCTCGGCGTCTCTGGTGCTCTTGATGACCCCGGCGCTTGCGTTCTTCTACGGCGGCATGACGCGCTCGAAGACCGTGCTCAACATGATGATGATGAGCTTCGGTGCGCTCGCTGTCGTCGGGCCCATCTGGATGCTCTGGGGGTACTCGGAAACCTTCGGCACGAACATCGCCGGCATTATCGGCGATCCGTTCGAGTACTTCGCGCTGCACAACCTGACCGATGACGGCAGCCTGATGGCCGCCACGGGGGTGCCTGCCACGGTTGCCGTCGGCTACCAAGCGACGTTCGCCATCATCACCGTCGCGCTGATCAGCGGTGCCATCGCCGACCGCGCGAAGTTCGGCACCTGGCTCGTGTTCTGCGGGATCTGGGTGACCCTGGTCTACTCGCCGATCGCCCACATGGTGTGGGGCGGCGGCGCGCTCAGCGGCGGCGGATTCGTTGCCGACTGGCTCTCCACCCCGATCGACTTCGCCGGTGGCACGGTGGTGCATATCAACGCCGGTATGGCGGGCTTCATGCTCGCGATCATCATCGGCAAGCGCAAGGGCTTCGCCAAGGACCCGATGAAGCCGCATAACCTGCCGTTCGTCATGCTGGGCGCTGCCCTGCTGTGGTTCGGCTGGTTCGGGTTCAACGCCGGTTCGGAGTTCGCTGCCGACGGCACCGCCGGCCAGGCCTGGCTCAACACCCTGACCGCCACCTGTGTCGCGGCTCTCGGCTGGCTGATCGTGGAGCGCATCCGTGATCACCATGCCACCAGCCTGGGCGCCGCTTCCGGTGTTGTTGCCGGTCTCGTCGCCATCACCCCGGCCGCCGGTGCGGTCGACATCGTCGGCGCCATGTTCATCGGCCTCATCGCCGGTGTGCTCTGCGCCATGGCCGTCGGGCTCAAGTACCGCTTCGGCTACGACGACTCGCTCGACGTCGTCGGTGTGCACCTCGTCGGCGGCATCGTCGGCACCGTGCTCATCGGCTTCTTCGCCAACGTCACCCGCGATGCCGATGGTGCGGTGACCTCGTACACCTGGGCGCCGGACGGCGCGCTGAACGGCGTGTTCTACGGCGGCGGCTGGACCCAGCTCGGCACCCAGATCGTGGTGGCCGTGATTGCCGTCCTGATCTCGGGCGTCATGACGGTCCTCATCGGGCTGGCCCTGAAGTACACGATGGGCTGGCGCATCACCGAAGAGGACGAGACCGAGGGCATCGACGTCACCACCCATGGTGAGGCCGCCTACGACATCGAACCGCAGTCCGGCTCCGGCGGCATGTCCGGTGTCCTGACCAGTCAGCACCGCACTCAGGAGGTCAAAGCATGAAGCTGGTAACCGCCGTCATCAAGCCGTTCAAACTCGACGAGGTGCGCGCAGCGTTGCTGGCATTCGGAGTGCAGGGCATGACCGTCTCGGAGTCATCGGGGTACGGCCGCCAGCGCGGCCACACCGAGGTCTACCGCGGCGCGGAGTACACCGTCGAGCTGCTGCCGAAGGTGCGACTGGAGATCCTCGTCGATGACGAGGACGGGGATGACGTCGTTGACGTCATCGTCCGGGCGGCCCGCACCGGCAAGATCGGTGATGGCAAGGTCTGGTCGGTTCCGGTCGAGACCGTGGTGCGTGTGCGCACCGGCGAGCGCGGTCAGGAAGCCCTGTAGGGATATGCCGAATTCGCCTGTGGGGATGGCGGGCGGTTTCGCAGAACTGCGAACCCAGTTGCTGAGCCGGACCGGTGTACCCGGTCCGGCTCGGCGACGGGCTTTGGCCCGATTGACCGACGGATGGCTCGGCGAGCTTGCTCAGGACGCCGGGGTGAACGTCGGGGGAGTTGCGTTGGTGGCCGTCGGGGGATACGGCCGCGGCGAGCTCTCACCGTTTTCCGATCTCGATCTGGTGCTGCTGCACTCGACCGAAACACCGGCGTCCTACGCCGGAATGCTCGCCGAACGCCTGTGGTACCCGATCTGGGACTCGAAGATCCGGCTGGATCATTCCGTCCGCTCCGTCGGCGGAGCCAGGCAGATCGCCCGCACCGACCTGCCGGCCATGCTCGGCATGCTGGACCTGCGGCACATCGCCGGGGACCCCGAACTGGCCGTCACGCTGCACCGCAGGGTGCTCGCCGACTGGCGATCCGACGCCAAGAACCGTCTCGAGGCACTCCGGGCCTCCTGCCAGGAACGCGCCCAGCGGTCCGGCGAGTTGGCCTTCGCCACCACACCCGATCTGAAGGAATCCCGCGGCGGTTTGCGCGACCTCGTCGTGATGCGCGCGGTCGCCGCCTCCTGGGTGGCCGATTGCCCGCACCAGGGCCTGGAAGAGGCCCGCTCGGCGCTTCTCGACGTCCGCGACCTGGTGCAGACGCTCGCCGGCCGGTCCACTGATCGGCTGCAGGTCCAGGATCAGGACGCCGTCGCCGAGTTGATGGGCCTTGACGACCGGGACGTGCTGCTCAAACACATCGCGAGCATCGCCCGCACCGTTGACCACGCCAGCGACCTGACCTGGCACCGCGTCGACCGGGCGCTGAGCCGCCCGCAGGGCGCGATGACCGACGTCGGCGGCCGGCTGATCAGGCGCATCGAACGCACCCCGCTGGCCGACGGCATCGTCGAGCAGGAGGGCGAAGCCGTCCTGGCCAGGGCCGTCAACCCGGCCACCGATCCCACCCTGGTCCTGCGCGCCGCCGCCGCCGCCGCGCAGGCCGGCCTGCCCGTGTCGCCGGCGACGGTGCTGCGGCTGGCGAAGAGCTGTCCGCCGCTGCCTGATCCCTGGCCGCCCGTCGCCCTCGACGCCTTCCTGGCCCTGCTCGGCGCCGGTGAGCCGATGATTCCGGCCTGGGAGGACCTGGACCAGGCCGGTCTCATCTCGACCCTGCTGCCGGGCTGGGAGCGGCTGCGGTCGAAGCCGCAGCGTGACCCGATCCACCTGTACACGGTCGACCGGCACCTGATGGAATCCGCGGTCGTCGCCGCCGGCCTGGTCCGCAGGGTGTCCCGACCCGACCTGCTGCTGCTGGCCGCGATCCTGCACGACATCGGCAAGGGGCACGGCGCCGACTACCCCAACCACTCAGTCGCCGGCGCGGAGATGTCCGTCAGCTGGTTGCAGCGGATGGGCGTCGATCCGGCGGACATCCAACTCATCTCCACCCTGATCCGGCATCACCTGCTGCTAGCCGAATCCGCGTCCAAACGAGATCCCGACGACCCGGCAACCATCGCGATGATGGTCGAGGCGGTCGGCGATGTGACGACCCTGGATCTGCTCTGGGCGTTGACCGAGGCGGACGCCCGTGCGGCCGGCCCGGCCGCCTGGACTACCTGGCGAGCGGGCCAGATCACCCACCTGGTGAACCGCGTCCGGCGCGCGTTGGCGGGGGAACAGCCGGCTCGGCCACCCGAGATCACCGAGGTCGAACGGCAACTCATCGAGAACGGGGGGGTGGGGATCGTCATCGAGCAGATTCCCGGCTCGCTCCGGGTGACCATTGCCGCGCCTGACCGGCCCGGCCTGCTGGCGGCGGCGGCCGCCGTCGTGACGATGCACCGGCTGACCGTCCGGACCGCCGCCGTCCGGACGGTGGACGGCACCGGCCTGCAGACCTGGACCGTCGCCCCGCAGTTCGGTGAGGCACCGGCGGCCTCCACCCTGCGCGCCGATCTGATCCGGGCGCTGGATGGCAGTCTCGATGTCGCTGCCCGGCTGGCCCGCCGCACGGCACCCGTCCGGCGCAGTGCGTCCGCGCCACCGGAGGTGCGGGTGGTCGACGGGGCGTCGGAGTCGTCCTCGGTGCTGGAGGTACGCGCCCACGACACGCCCGGCCTGCTGTATGCGGTGGCCTCCGCGTTCATCACCCTCGGTGTCGGCGTCGTCTCGGCCCGGGTGCACACCGTTGGCGCCGAGGCGGTCGACGTGTTCTACGTCCGGGCCGCGGACGGTTCGCCGTTGTCCCCGGCGCGGGGCCGGGAGGTCGCGGCCGCGGTTGCCGCGGCGCTGGCCTGATTGCCCGAGTGGCTCGTGCGGTTACCGCGACCCCTGAGAGCCGCGAAGTCCGATAACTGCGATGTCCGATAGCCTCGAAACGGATTTCCCTGCTGACCTGTGAGGCATCAACGTGTTCGAAACTCTGTCCGACCGGCTTTCCACGGTCTTCTCGAACCTGCGCGGCAAGGGTCGGCTGACCCCGGCCGACATCGATGCGACCTGCCGCGAGATCCGCATCGCGCTGCTGGAGGCCGACGTCGCGCTGCCCGTCGTCCGCGAATTCATCGCGAAGATCAAGCAGCGGGCCACCGGCGCCGATGTTTCCGGCGCGCTGAACCCGGCGCAGCAGGTGATCAAGATCGTCAACGAGGAACTGATCGCCATCCTCGGCGGCGAGACCCGGCGACTGGTGTTCGCCAAGACTCCCCCGACGGTGATCATGCTGGCCGGCCTGCAGGGCGCCGGTAAGACCACCCTCGCCGGCAAGCTGTCGCTGTGGCTCAAGGGGCAGGGCCACACCCCGCTGCTGATCGCCTCCGACCTGCAGCGACCCAACGCGGTCCAGCAGTTGCAGATCGTCGGCGAGCAGGCAGGTGTCACCGTCTGGGCGCCGGAGCCCGGCAGCGGCATCGGCGACCCGGTGGCCGTGGCCAGGAGCGGCATCGAGCACGCCAGGGTCCGCCAACACGACATCGTCATCGTGGACACCGCCGGCCGGCTCGGTGTCGACGCCGACATGATGCAGCAGGCCATCGACATCCGAGATGCCGTCAGCCCCAACGAGATCCTCTTCGTGGTCGACGCGATGATCGGTCAGGACGCCGTCGCGACGGCCGAGGCGTTCCGCGACGGCGTCGGCTTCACCGGTGTCGTGCTGACCAAGCTCGACGGCGACGCCCGCGGTGGCGCGGCGCTGTCCGTCCGGCAGGTCACCGGCCGGCCGATCATGTTCGCGTCCACCGGCGAGAAACTGGCCGACTTCGACACCTTCCACCCGGACCGGATGGCCTCCCGGATCCTCGGCATGGGCGACATGCTCACCCTGATCGAGCAGGCCGAGCAGCACTTCGAGGCCGACCAGGCCGAGGCGATGGCCGCCAAGATGGCCGGCAACGACTTCACCCTGGAGGACTTCCTGCAGCAGATGATGATGCTGCGGAAGATGGGCCCGATCGGCGGGCTGCTCGGCATGCTGCCCGGGGCCGGCCAGATGAAGGAAGCACTCGCCAACGTCGATGACCGGGACATCGACCGGACCGCCGCGATCATCCAGTCCATGACGCCGGCCGAGCGGGCCGAGCCGAAGATCATCAACGCCTCGCGCCGGCAGCGCATCGCCCGTGGCTCCGGGTCGACCGTCGCCCAGGTGAACGCGCTGGTCGACAGGTTCTTCGAGGCCCGCAAGATGATGTCGTCGATGGCCGGCCGGTTCGGGCTACCAGGCGCCCGGCCGTCCAACCGGAAGAACGCCAAGGGCCGCAAGGGCAAGCGCTCGACGGGTCGCGGCCCGACGCAGCCGAAGGTCAAGGGGATGCCCGGCGGTTTCCCCGGGATGGGTGCGTTGCCGCCGGGGATGACGGGCATGGGTGGAATGGGCGGCCCACCGGCCGCCGCGCCGGGCGGGTTCGGCCTCGATCAGCTGCCGCCCGGCTTCGACCCGACCCAGCTGAAGTTCCCCAAGAAGTAAGTGACCGGCGGCCTGCTTTGATGTTGATCATGACGCAAACTGTCCGACACGCCGACAACACGCCGACCGCCGAGCAGCTTTCGTCATGATCAACTTCCATGTGCGGGGTGTCGACCCGGCAATTGGCCAGCAGGTCGACCTGTGGATCAGCGACGGCGTTTTCGTCGAGGGTCCGATCAGGGACGCGGTCGAACTGACCGGGTTCGTGCTGCCCGGGTTCGTCGACGCGCACTGCCATGTCGGCTACTCGCAGACCGGGCAGGCCACCCTGGACGAGGCGGAGGAGCAGGCCCGCACCAACCTGGACGCCGGCGCCCTTGCGTTGCGGGACTGCGGGTCGCCGCTGGACACCCGGCCGCTCGTCGGCCGGGACGACCTGCCCGTGCTGATCCGGGCCGGCCGGCACATCGCCCTGGCCCGGCGGTACATCCGCGAGCTGGGCGTTGATCTAGAAGACCCGGCGGAACTTCCGGCCGAGGTCGCCAAGCAGCTGGAGTACGGCGACGGCTGGATCAAGATCGTCGGCGACTGGATCGACCGGTCAACCGGTGACCTGGCGCCGCTCTGGCCGGACGACATCCTGGCCGAGGCGGTGGCCGTCGCCCACGCCGGCGGCGCCCGGGTGACCACCCATGTGTTCGGCGAGGATGCCCTGCCCGGTCTGCTGGCCGCCGGCATCGATTGCATCGAACACGGCACCGGGCTGACCGCTGACACCATCGCGACCGCCGCCGAACACGGTGTGCACCTGGTCCCGACGGTGATCAACATCGCGAACTTCCCGTCCTTCGCGGACGCGGCCGGCAAGTACCCGACGTACGCCAGGCACATGCGTGACCTGCACCACCGCAACCCGGGCATGGTCCGGGACGCGGTCGAGGCCGGGATCAACGTGCACGCCGGGACCGACGCCGGCGGGTATGTCGAACATGGCCGGGTCGCCGACGAGGTGTCGGCGATGGGGGAGCTGATCGGCGCGCGGCAGGCCATCCACGCCGCGTCGCACAGCGCCCGCGACTGGCTGGGCCTGCCCAGCTACGACACCGGTGAGGCCGCCGACCTGGTGATCTATGACGAAGATCCCGTCGCCGACCTGGGTGCGCTGCTGCATCCGGGGGTGGTCGTCCGGGCCGGTCGGGTCGCTCAGCGCAGATAGGCGTGCAGTCCGCGCGCGTCGGACCGGGTCAGCCCGATGCCGGTGTAGAACGCCCGCTGAGTCGGGTCGTCGTCGGTCAGCAGGACGAACTGCCGCAGGTCCGCGTAATGGGTCAGCACTGCCGTCATCAAGGACCGGCCGATACCGCGTCGTTGCTGGTCAGGGCGGACCAGGACGTCCTGCAGGTAGCAGATGGTCGCGTTGTCGGAGATCGCCCGCGCGAGGCCGACCAGTGCACCGTCGGCGCCGCGGGCGGTGACCACGAGAGCGGACCCCCTGATCGCCGCAACAAGCGTCGCGGGGTCGGTGGTGTAGGACGTCCAACCGGCTGCGTCGTAGAGCGCCAGGAGTTCCGCGTCGTCCGGAATCTGTCCGCTCCGGATGACGACCGGATCGCGGTCGTTCATCGGGGAATCCTAGGTGTGACAGAATAGTTCGGTTACGGCTGCCGTCCGGCCCCTCTCACCGGGCGCGGCCGCCATTGGTGCGTCCGGATCCGCTGCCCCACGCGGACCCATCGGCGCCCGCCCTTAAAGACTGCAAGGAGTACTCCACCACCGTGGCTGTCAAGATCAAGCTCGCCCGATTCGGAAAGATCCGCGAGCCGTTCTACCGCATCGTCGTCGCCGACGCCCGCACCCGCCGTAGCGGCCGGGCGATCGAGAACATCGGCCTTTACCACCCGAAGGCCGACCCCAGTGTCATCGAGGTCGACTCCGACCGGGCGCAGTACTGGCTGAGCGTCGGCGCGCAGCCGACCGAGTCCGTGCTCTCGATCCTCAAGGTCACCGGGGACTGGCAGAAGTTCAAGGGCCTGCCGGGCGCCGAGGGCACCCTGCGGGTCGCGCCGCCGAAGGTCGACAAGCGCTCGCTGTACGAGGCCGCGATGAACGCCGCGACCAGCGACGACAACACCGCCACCACCGCCAAGAAGAAGCGGACCGCGCCGGCTGCCGAGGCAGCAGCGGCCGCTTCTGTTGAAACATCGCCGGAAGCCGTTGCCACCGAGAGCGCCGACGCGTCGTGAGCGTGCTCGAGGACGCCCTGGAACATCTGGTCCGGGGCATCGTCGACAACGAGGACGAGGTCAGCGTCGAGCTGACCACGGGTCGTCGTGGCCGCACCCTGCAAATCCGGGTGCACCCGGATGACCTGGGCAAGGTCATCGGCCGCGCCGGCCGGACCGCCACCGCGCTGCGCACCGTGATGTCCGCGGTGGGCGGCCGGGGCATCCGCGTCGACGTGGTCGACACCGACCGCTGAACGCGGACCAACCGGTGGAGGTTGTCGTCGGCCGGATCGGCCGGCCGCATGGTTTGCGCGGTGAGGTCACCGTGCAGGTCACGACCGACGATCCGGACGAGCGATTCGCTTCCGGGGCGGTGCTGAACACCGATCCGATCAGCCGGGGTCCGTTGACCGTCGTGAGCATGCGGCGGTCCGGCCCGGTGCTGGTGCTGGGATTCGACGGGGTCGACGACCGCAACGCCGCCGAGGCGTTGCGGGGCACGTCGTTGACGCTCGATGCGTCCCTGCTGCCGGTGCCGGACGATCCGGAGGAGTTCTACGACCATCAGCTGGTCGGGCTGACAGTCGTCGATCAATCGGGCACGGTGCTCGGCACCGTCACCGAGGTCTGGCATCCACCGGCCGCGCCGGTGCTGGCCGTCGAGAGGCCGGACGGCAGCCAGGAGCTGGTGCCGTTCGTCTCGGCGATCGTCCCGATGGTCGACCTCGAGGCCGGCCGGCTGGTCGTCGATCCGCCCGACGGCATGTTCGAGACCATCACCGAGCTGTAGGAAGCAGCATGCGCATCAGCGTCATCACGATCTTCCCTGGCTACCTCGATCCGCTGCGGGAATCGTTGCTGGGCAAGGCAATTGCCGATGACGCCGTCCAGTTGATGGTCCGCGACCTGCGCGACTGGACCACCGATCGGCACCGCACCGTCGACGATTCACCGTACGGGGGAGGCCCCGGGATGGTGATGAAGCCCGATGTGTGGGGTCGTGCGCTGGACGAGATTGCCATGCCTACCGAGCTGGGCCAACCCACGCTGATCGTGCCGACACCCGCCGGCCGGAGCTTCACCCAGGCCACCGCAACCGAGTTGGCGCAGGCCGACCACCTGGTCTTCGCCTGCGGCCGGTACGAGGGCATCGACCAGCGGGTCATCACCGACGCCGCCGGCCGGATGCCGGTGCTGGAACTGTCGATCGGTGACTACGTGCTGGCCGGCGGCGAGGTCGCCGCGATGGTGATGATCGAGGCGATCACCCGGCTGATCCCCGGCGTGCTGGGCAACCCGGACTCAGCGGGCGAGGATTCCTTCTCCGGCGAACTGACCGGCCTGCTGGAGGCACCCAGCTACACCCGGCCGCCGATCTACCGCGGCCTCCCGGTGCCGTCCGTGCTGACCAGCGGCGACCACGGCGCTGTCGCGGCCTACCGGCGGGCCGAGTCGCTGCGCCGGACCGAGCTGAACCGCCCCGACCTGCTGACCCCGGCGCCGACCTGAGCCGCTGTTTTCGGGTTTTGGGGGTCGGTCTGGCACAATGGAGCGGTTGCCATCTGCCGACCTCGGCAGAGTTACCGTGGCGACCACCCGGGCGCGTTGTGAACTGGCCGTGCTCGATACCTGCTGATACTGACGAGGACACACATGAACACCCTTGACGCGCTGGATGCCGCCTCGCTGCGGTCCGATATCCCGGACTTCCGTCCCGGTGACACGGTCAAGGTGCACGTGAAGGTCATCGAAGGCAGCCGCTCGCGCGTGCAGGTCTTTGCCGGCCATGTCATCCGTCGGCAGGGTGGCGGGATCCGCGAGACCTTCACCGTCCGCAAGATCAGTTTCGGTGTCGGCGTCGAGCGCACCTTCCCGGTGCACTCCCCGAACCTGGACCGGATCGAGCTGGTCACCCGCGGCGACGTCCGTCGCGCCAAGCTGTATTACCTGCGCGACCTGCGCGGCAAGGCTGCCAAGATCAAGGAAAAGCGCCAGGGTCGCTGATCGCGCCGCATCACGGCCAGCTGACATCCTGGCCGTAGCCTGACCGTGATGAGCGAGAACGACGGAGACTCGGTGGCGTCCGAACCAACTGCGGATTCAGCGGCCGACACCGGTGCGGACAAGCCCCGACGGGTCACGAAGAAGCGACCGTTCTGGATCGAACTACCGATCCTGATCGTCATCGCGTTCGGTCTGACGTTCCTGATCCAGACGTTCGTGGCGAAGGTCTACTACGTGCCGTCGGGCTCCATGGAGCAAACACTGCACGGCGTTGCCAACGGCGGCGACCGGATCCTCGCCAACAAGATCGTCTACGACTTCCGCGACCCCCAACAGGGCGACGTTGTTGTCTTCGCCGGCCCGCCCAGCTGGGCGCCGGAGGCCAGGATCGCCGGGCCGTCGTCCTGGTTCGGCCAGGCCATGCAGTCCCTCGGCTCCGTCGTCGGGATCGCACCGCCGAACGAGAAGGACTACGTCAAGCGGGTCATCGCCGTTGGCGGGCAGACCGTGATGTGTTGCGACGCAGCGGGTGCCGTCACGGTCGACGGCCGATCACTGGTCGAGCCCTACATCTACGAACCCATCGAGTTCATTCCCGGGCAACTGGACTGCACCACCACCCAGATGTCCCGGCGATGCTTCGGCCCGGTGACGATCCCGGCCGGCGAGCTCTGGGTGATGGGCGATCACCGATCGGATTCGGCGGATTCGTCGTACCAATGCCAGGGCATGCCGGCCAGCAGCGGAGCCATCTGCCAGGGCCCGATACCCGTGGACAACGTGGTCGGGAAGGCGATCGCCATCGTGATGCCGCCGTCCCGATGGGGGACGATCGGTAACCCTGACATCGATCCGAACAACCCGGACAACTAATGGTCGTGCGGCGGCCGAACCTTCGGCTGGAGAAGGAACTGCTCCGCGGCGGGACCGCTCGGCTGGCGGCCATGGATGAGGTCGGCCGCGGTGCCCTGGCCGGACCGGTCACGGTCGGCGTTGTGGTGGTCACGGCGAAGATCGGCCGGGTGCCGCTTGGGTTGGCCGATTCCAAACTGCTGACCCCGGCCGCTCGCGAGGCCCTGGTCACGCCGATCCGCCGCTGGGTCACCGAGTTCGCAGTCGGGCATGCCAGCCCGGCTGAGATCGACACCATCGGCATCATCGCCGCGCTCCGGTTGGCCGGGAGGCGCGCGCTCGGCGCGTTGTCCGAGCCGGTCGACGCGGTGCTGCTGGACGGCAACCACAACTACCTCTCCGAGCCGGCGTTGGTGGCGGCCCAATCCGATGACCCGCCGCTGTTCGACGTGCTGCCCGTCGTCACCGGTCCGGTGGAACCAGTCGTGCACGTGCGGATCAAGGCGGATCTCACCTGCGCCGCTGTCGCCGGTGCCAGCGTGCTGGCCAAGACCGAACGCGACCGGTTGCTGGTGCAACTGCATCCCACGCACCCCGTGTACGGGTTCGCGGAGAACAAGGGTTACGGCACCCCCGATCACGTCGCCGCGCTCCGGGAGTACGGTCCGTCACCAGTACATCGGCGCAGTTGGCGGTTGCCAGGGGAGGAGCCGGACCTGTTCTGCGAGTCGGCCGACCTGCTGGTCGGGCCGGGAGGATGATGAGGCAGTGAGCGCAGAAGATCTTGAGCAGTACGAGACCGAGATGGAGCTCCAGCTCTACCGGGAGTACCGAGACATCGTCAGCCAGTTCTCGTACGTGGTGGAAACCGAACGCCGGTTCTATCTGTGCAATGCGGTGGACCTGCAGGTGCGAAATCCCGACGGCGACATGTATTTCGAGCTCCGGATGTCCGATGCGTGGGTGTGGGACATGTACCGGCCCGCGCGGTTCGTGAAGAACGTCCGGGTGGTGACGTTCAAGGACGTCAACGTCGAGGAGCTGGACAAGCCGGAGCTGCGGCTGCCGGAAGAAAACCCGTTCGGCTGATCCGTGTCGTTGAGATGACCGCCAACCACCCGACCGCCACCATGAATACCTACGACGTCGACGCCCTCCGGTCGCATTTTCCTGCCCTGGCCAGCGGGGTGGCGCATTTCGACGGTCCCGGCGGCTCCCAGGTGCCGGACGTGGTCGCCGATACGATCCGCGCCACCCTGGTCGCGGGGGTCTCCAACCGTGGCCGGATGACCGCCGCCGAGCGTTATGCCGATGCGGTCGTCGTCGCAGGCGCGACAGGCGATGGCCGACCTGCTGGGCGCCGATCCGGCCGGAATCGTCTTCGGCCGCAGCATGACCGCACTGACGTTCGACATGTCCCGGGCGCTGGCCAAGACCTGGCAGCCAGGTGACGAGATCGTGGTCACCCGGCTCGATCATGACGCCAACATCCGGCCGTGGCTCATCGCCGCCGAAGCTGTCGGCGCGGTGGTGCGGTGGGCCGAATTCGACGCAACCACCGGTGAGCTGCCGGTGGAGAACGTCGCAAGCCTGCTCACCGACCGGACCCGCCTCGTTGCGGTGACCGCCGCGTCCAACCTGATCGGCACCCGGCCGTCGCTGGCCGAGATCGCCCGGCTGGTGCACGACGTCGGAGCGTTGTTCTATGTCGACGGCGTGCATTTCACCGCCCACGCTCCGGTCGACGTGACAGCGATCGGCGCCGATTTCTACGCCTGCTCGCCCTACAAGTTCCTCGGCCCGCATTGCGGCGTGCTCGCCGGACGGGTCGCCGTGCTGGAACAGCTGCGACCCGACAAGCTCCTACCGTCAACGGATCTCGTGCCGGAGCGGTTCGAGCTGGGGACCCTGCCGTACGAATTGATGGCCGGCACCACCGCAGCGGTCGACTTCCTGGCATCGCTCGGACCCGACTCGTTGACCGATCGCCGGGAGCGTCTGCTGGCCGCGATGACGCTGGTCGAGGATCACGAAGACCGGCTGCGGGTCGAGATCGAGGACGGCCTCGTGGCCATGCCCGGCGTCACGGTCCGGTCCCGCGCCAAGGTGCGGACGCCGACCCTGTTGCTGACCTTCGCCGACCGGGATCCGGCGGACGCCTACGAATTTCTGGCCAAGCTCGATATCAACGTACCGGCGGGATCTTTCTACGCCATCGAGGCCTCCCGGTTCCTCGGCCTCGGCATTGCCGGCGGTCTGCGCGTCGGTCTGGCCCCGTACTCCAACCGGTCCGACGTCGACCGACTGCTCGCCGGGCTCGCTGAGTTCCTGGCGGCCCAGTGATGAGCATCGACCCGACCAGGATCGACATCGAGTTCGATCCGCAGCGTCAGCACATGGTGGGCGTCTCCGCACACGGCTACCGGCGTTTCGATGTGCCGTTCATCAGCGAGGTGTTGCCGGATCTGTGGCTCGGTGGGTGCGAGGACGGGCTGATCCTGCCGGCCTTCATCAAGAATCTCGTCTCGCTGTATCCCTGGGAGGCCTACACCGTCCAGCACGAGCTGCAGAGTTCCCTCGAGGTTCGGATGCTCGACAGTGTCGACCAGGCCTTTGACCAGGTGGACCACATCGCGGCCTGGGTGAACTCGTGCCGGGACACCGGCCCGACCCTGGTGCACTGCCAGGCGGGGTTGAACCGGTCGAGCCTGGTGGTCGGGCGAGCGTTGATGCTGCGCGGAATGACTGCGGCGGACGCCATTTCGCTGATCAGGGAGAAGAGATCACCGGTGTGCCTGTCGAACCCGTCCTTCGAGCGCTGGCTGCGGCAGGCGTAGATCAGTTACCGAAGACCTGCGTCAGCACGAAGAAGATCACCACGAAGAACACGACGCTGAGAATCAGGCCCAGCAGCAACGTCTTTCGGTTGGTCTTCGGTTGGATCATGGTGCCGTCGATGCGCCACATCGTCCGGTCCGATGCCGCGTCGTTCGGGTTGGCCGGGTTGTACGTGCTGCAGCCGAGGTAGCGGCCGTCATCGCCGGTGCGTTCGACGATGACGCCCTTCTTGCAGACCGGGCACCGTTTTCCCTTGCGGGCGGTGGGGTCCATTCGCTGCCTTTCCCGGTGGACAAGTCCCACCTCATGTACCGACGATCGCTGTACGGTCAGGCGGATCCTAACCGAAGGAGAAGGCTGCCCGTGGATATCGAAGTCACGCCGCTCATCGCGTTCAGCGCGTCAACCGCAGCGTCGATGGTCGATCGATTGCAGGAACTGCATCCGGGCTCCGGCCGGTCACTGGACGAAACAATGGCGGCGACTGGGCCGGAGCTGCAAGCCATCTCGGACGAGGCCAAGCAAAGCTGCCTGCGGCAACTGTTCGCCGATGCCAAGGCGGCGCGGGCGGCCGGGGGAGTCGGCGCCGAGCGACGTTTCGACAAGGCTATGGCCGTCATGGACGCGGTCGACCAGGGGTGGAACGACGCGGTCGGTGCGGCATTTCGCGGCCAACTCCGGGACTGGGTGGACAGTGGCGGATCGGTGCTCGGCTCGGGCGGGTGGATCAAGGTGACGGTTCGGCCCTACCAACCGGGCAGAATCTGGTGGACGGACTCGCACCGAGCCCACCAGTGGTGCCGGACGATCGCCCGCGATGTGTTCACCGGGATTGTCGCTGATCCGCGCTCGCGCACCGGCAACACCATCGAGTTGGCTCAGCTGTCCGAGCCCACAATTGGTCCGGCCCTTGATGTTTCGGTGACGGCAATGCTCGGTGACTTTCAGCAGCAGCAACGCTATGACGCGGCGCGCTACCGCGTGCATCCGCTGCAGGCGCAGGAAGCGGTCCAGCGGATCACTGCACTGCGAGGTCAGCTGCTGGCGACCAGTCGGGCCGAACTCCTTGGGCTGCTACAGGAATGGGATTCCCAGGGTCAGGTCGCGCGCCCGGCAGCGGGGTGAGAGTCCGTCAGGAGGCACTGACCCCGCGGAAGGCCATTGGCCCGCTGTGGTCCTCGGGAAACGTCAACAGCACCTGCGCGTCGCAGAATTTGAAGACGCATCGCTGATGCCCCCGGCGACCTTGGAGACAACGCTTGCTCACGTGGGCATTTGCGCACCGCCAGGTAGGTTCCTGCGCCCACCGAAGCGGTACCGGTCCGTCCATCGATCCGCCTTCGACGGCCGCAACGGCAGCAAGCTGCGCGCGCAGCGCCACAACTTCCCTGGGTTCTTTTGCCACCCTTCCGATAGTCCATCGATCGCGTGAAGAAGGTGTTACATCGGGCCCCGGAGTCTGATCAATCACAACCTCCGCGCAATTCCCGCCCTGTTTGATCACCGACTGCTCCATGACCGGCACATCCGGTGACGTCATCCCGACAACTTCGACCGCACTCCCTTCAGGGCGTCCTCGACACCCTTGGTGTACCGCTCGCGGAAGCTGCCCTTACCCAGGTAAGCCTCCGACGCCGCAAGCTTTGTCGCCTCGTCCTTCGTCCAGGTCCGCCACTGCTCCGCCTGTCTACGATGCGCGATGACGGCGTCCCTGGCCCATGCCCGCTGGTTCGCGTCCAGCCCGGGCACGCCCTGTTCCAGCGCGGCCAGGTACTGCCCGGCCTGATCGGACCAGGCGCGGGCCGCGTCGTCCGTGTTGTCCAGCAGGAGGCGAACGCCGGGTAGTTTGCGGGTCGCGTCGTTACCCATGTCCAGGACGTTGCTGCCCTCGTCGAGGGCGGCCGCGGCGGCGGCCCCCTTGCTGCCCATCGCGGTCATGGCCTCGTGCAGATCCTGCTCGGCGACCTCGGCCTGGTCGACGGTGCTGACCAGTCCCTCGAGCATGCCCTCCAGTCGGATCTGCTCCGCCTCCAATTTCGACGCGGCGGCCTGAATTGCCGAGATGGCAATCGAATCCTGCAGGCCCAGGACGGTCGCGGAGAGCGCGGCCACCTTTTCCTTGGCCGCCGCGACCTCGCTGCCCATGGTGTCGGCGAACACCAGATCCTTCAGCGTGCCGCCGATCATGCCGGTTGCCTTGTCCAGCGCCGACTTCCAGCCCTTGGCGGGGTCGGCCAAGATCGTGGCGAAGTCCAGGAACGTCGTCATCTTGTCGATGGCGTCTTTGCGCTTTTGTTGGACGGCGGCCAGGTCCTCCTCGGCCTTCGACTTCTCCCGGCTCTTGATGAGCAACTGCTGCTTCTGCCCCTCGCCGGTGAGCGTCTGCGCGGCCGACCGCACCTCGGCCTGCTGCGCCTGGATGAGCTTGATGGCGCTGCGCAGTTCCGGCTTCTTGGAGTTGTACGCGTTGATCTTCGCCTTCAATTGTTCCTTCGATTTGCCGGGCAATTTCTTGGCAACGGAACCGGTGGCGGCGACCGCGGCCGCCGCGTTGTCACCCATCGACGGGCCTGCCGACCGGTCTTCGTGCATCTGCAGAAATTGCAGCATGTTGTCGAGATCGGACTTTGCCGCCGTGTAGCCCGCCGCCTTCTTCGGCATCTGCGCCGCCGAGGACCGCACAGCGGGGCCGAGGACCCGGCCGCCCTGGTGGAGATCGGTCAGCAGTCCGTGTTCCCAGTCCGGCACGCTCTCCTCACGCTGCACCGCAACGCCGGACCCGGCAGGGTGCCGCTGCAGGGTCATGGCCACCGCCCGGTTGCCCGCCGACCGCTGCAGTGCCATCAGACTGGACCGACCCGGCATGACGAGCGCCCCGCTCACCCGGCGTGCCGGAACCTCCGTCGCGGGCAGCGATATCGGCTTCTCCTGCGGGTGCCGGCGGGGCAACTCGGCCGGATCGATGTCGTGTTCGTGTCGGTACATGCCCTAGAGGCGTTCCATCGACGCCAACGGGTGTGACGCGCCGTGGAACATCAATGCCAGGCAAAAGGTCTCCCTCCCTTGGGCAACACGACATCGAGCCGGTCAGAGCTGCAACGAGCACACGTGACCGGTGCGCAACGCCGTCCGCAGCCGGCCGCCGAGCCAGCCGTCGACGGCCTCGACCTCGTCCAGCGCCCGGAGCAACGCCTTTCGCACGCTGACCCGCGCCCGCTCGGCCGGGCCGATGAAACTGCGGGAGCCGCCGCCGACGTTGAGCACCCGGCCCAGCTCGGCAAGAATGGCTTCCCGCTGACCGTCCAGCGCATCGCGCCGCCCGGCGTCATGCCAATTCCCGGCCTCGGTGATCTCGGATTCCAGGTCGACCAGCCGCCGTCGCAGGGCCCGCAGGGCCTGCCGGTCGAGCACCGGCTGGTCGGAGAGGAAGTCCGTCGGCACCGACCTTGGCACCGCGACGAGTTCCAGCGCTGGCACGCCGGTGCCGGGTCGGTACGCCAGCTGCGCCAGGTAGCCGAGCCCGACCAGGTCACGGACAACGGCCTGCCGGGAGCCCATCGAGACCACCCAACGGCGACCGTTCCGGACCACTGACAAGGTGGGCCGGGCAGCGTCAGCCTTTCTGCGCAGTTCGCTCAGGATCGGCAGAAGCGTTGCGTGCATGGCAGTTTCGCCGGTGATCAGGCAGGCCTCGATAGCTGCCTCGAGATGTTCGGCGGCCTGGTCGAGCCGACCGAGAGTTGCCGCGGCCAGTGACAGCCAGCGCTCGACCGGTCCGTAACTGGCGGCCAGTGACGCGACGACCGGCAACGCGGCGAACGGCAGCAGGGCGTCGTAACAACTCTGTGCCAACTCCCGGTCCGGCAATGCATGCGCGGTTTCGACCAGGGCGCACACCGTGACCAGCCACCCGCTGCCGGGTGGGATCCCGGCGATCCCGGTCACCGGCAACCGGTGCATGGCCTTGCGGGCGGTGTCCAGGTCACCCGCCCTGGCAGCGATCGCGGCCTGCGCCGCGACGAAGCCGACGCTGCCGTCCGGCACGGTCGGCGACACCACCAGATCGTCGACCGTTCGTTGCAGTTCGATCTCCCGGCCCTGCCGCCACCTGATCGACAACAGCTGCGCCGCGTAATAAGCCTGGGCATCGCGGTCGCCCACGTCGAGCCCGGCGGCCAGGCAATCCGCGGCGAGCTGTTCGGCCCGTGCCCATCGACCGTCCCGGATGGCGTTCTGCACGTCGAACAGGCCGCTGACATAGCGCAGCGCGTCGTTGTCGACCAGCGCGAGCCGCTCCCGGAACGCCGCCAGTTGGCGGTCCGCATCCGGTTCGCCGGCCAGGTAGGCGTTGACTGCCTTCCAGCACAGCGCCATCAGCACCAGGTGCTCATCGTCGCATCGGTAGGCGGTCGGCAACATCTCGGCGATGATGTCCTGCCGTAGTTCCGTGTCGGCTGGGCCGAGACACACATGCTGCAGCAGGGCGAGAACCTCGACCAGGGCGGCATTCTCGCCGAGCTCGCGGAGTCGGTCGGCCGTCGTGAGCAGGACCGAACGGGGTTCGGAGGAATCGACAGCCAGATAGGCGCGCTCGGCCGCCAACCTGGCAGTCAACCGCAATCGGAGGACGTCGTGCTCGGGTCCGAGGATGGCAAGGGCGTCCTCCCAGATCGTCCTTGCCCTGGTGGCCTCACTGGAACCACGGTGCTCGTTCACCCACAGACCGCCGAGACCGATGGCCGCCAGCGCGAACGCCTCGTCATCACCCGCATCCCGTGCCAGTCCGGCGGCCACCGTGAACCGGGTTCTGGCCAACTCGAGGCGACCGGCCCGCAGGGTGGCCTGCGCCTGCACCAGTCGGATTCGCAGACCGGGGACGGGACCGGCGAACGTGGCCACCTCGTCCAGCAGTTCCAAGGCCGCCTGCGGATGGCCGCTGCGCATCAATCGGTCGGCCGCACAGGGGGCCCATCGTCGGGCTCGTTCGGCATTCGCAACCGACAGCCCAGCCGATGAGACCGCATGGTGGGCAAGACGTGTCAGGGTGATGGTGTCCGACCTACCATTCGGCCAGCCGGCCTCGAGCAGGCCGGCGAGCCGGTCGTGCGCGGCCAGCGCCGGTGCCGACCCGAGCCGGGAGATAGCCTGCTGGCGCGAAGCTGCTGATGCGAAGTGGCCGGTGGTACCGATGAACAGCAGCAGACCGGCGGCGTGCGCGCCGTCCAGCAGGTCCGCGGCCTCGGTGACCGACCACCCGCCGGCGGTGGCGACGTCAACGACGGCGAATTCGGGTCCGACAACGGCAGCGATCCCGGCCACCCGTTGGGCCAGTTCGTCAGGTGGCTCAGCCGTGCGATCGCGGCTGTGCACCGCCGAATCGGTCATTGCCGCCTGTGCTCCCGCCGGTTGGGTCGCCCGCGGTGGCGGGGACCGTCGTCAGGAGCGATCGGAGTCGGCAGCTGATACCCGAGGTCGGGTCACCGCCCTGCTCACCAGGTCGAGTCTCCGCGAATGACCACATCGGAGCCGCCGTCGACGAAGACCACCTGTCCGCACAGGTGGGTGTTGTCCGTGCTGGTCAGGAAGGCCAACAGGCGGGCGCAGACGATGGGTTCGGCAATGCCGTTCAACGGCATGGGAACCAGTTCGGTGATCGCGGCCTCGCTCTCGGGCGTACCGATCATCTCGGCCACCATCGGTGTGCGGATGATTCCGGGTGCGATGGCGTTGAGCGGGATGCCCGCAGCCGCCCAGTCGACCGTGGCCGCGTTTCGCCTGATCCACCGGGCGAGCGCGCGCTTGGTGGTGGAGTAGATGGTTTCCCCGCCGGCATGTGCGAGTTTCTCGGCCAGTTCCAGTGCGTCCGCCTCGGTGCCGTCGAGCAACGTCAGTTCCAGCTGTTCGTCGACCGGCATCAATGACGCCATGGACGCGGTGGCCACTGCCCTCGGGGCCGGGGAGCGCAGCAGCAGCGGCCGGAGACCCTCGAGGGTGGCCAGCGTGCCGTAGTAGTTGATCGCGACGGTCGCTGCCGTCGGCAGCGCCAGACCGGCGTTGGCGATGACGGCGTCGATCATGCCGCCGGCGCGGGCGGTGACCTGCGTGACGAGCTCCTCCCGGCCGGTCGGGGTGCTGAGATCGACGGTGATGTCGGCGTCGTGCAGGTCGACACCGATGACGGTGTTTCCCTGCTCGATGAGTAATTGGGCCGTGGCCAGACCGATTCCGGACGCGGCCCCGGTGATGACGTAGGTGCGCATGACTTCCTCCTCGTAAGACGGCAACCTCCCCATCGCAGCACCGTCTGACGTGGTCCAGCAGGGCATTTGGTCCCTGTTGTGACGCATGGATCAGGGTGGGCTGATTCGGCACCGGGGCGATGCGCACCAGACCGGATTGTCCCCATGGCCGATTTTCATCCACATTGTCTCCGCGCGACGTCCTGCGGGTTGTCCGCGCCGCACTGTGAACCCATGGCGGCGAAGGATGAGCTCGGTCGGCGTGGTGAGGATCTCGCTGCGGCATGGCTGCAGGACAACGGATTACCGGTCTTGGCCCGGAACTGGCGATGTCCGGAAGGCGAGTTGGACATCGTCGCGACCGATCGGGAGTACGACGAGAGCATCGTGGTGTTCTGCGAGGTCAAGACCCGCAGTGGAGCGGGGTATGGGTCGCCGTTCGACGCGGTGACCCAGGGCAAGCGCCGCAAGCTGCGCCGGCTGGGGTTGTTGTGGTTGGCGCAGCCGGAAGTTCGCGGGTATCCGCGGATGCGGTTCGACGTGATCGGCGTCTTGTGGCGGCCCGGGGAGCAACCGACGATCGAGCATCGGGCCGAGGCATTCTGACCCGGTGGAACCGCTCAGGCGGCGGGCAGCAGTGGCAGGCCCGCGGCTTGCCAGGCCTCCATTCCGCCGCGCAACTCGATGACGTCGGTGTACCCGAGACCGGTCAGCGTCTGGCCGGCGATGGCGCTCATGTTCCCGGTCATGCAGTAAATGGCTATGGCGGTCGCGCGGTCGGCGGGCAGTTCGCCTTGCCGCGCCGCGATCTCGTTGTACGGCAGGGCCATATCGGTGTCCGGCAACGATCCCTCGTTGGGAATGTGCACGTTGATGGTCGTCCGCTGGGGCAGTTGGGCGGCAAATTCCGCGGGGTCCAACTGCACAACGTCAGACGAGACTGATGACGAGCTGGGCGATGTCGTGGATGTCGTCGCCGAACACCCAGCAGTGACGGACAGTGCACCGAGGAGGAGAACAGTCATGAACCGCCGCATGGATCGCCTTCGTCCGTTCCGTGGTGGCTTCATGGGTGGTGCCCGTGATGCCATGGTGGCCGGCGCGTACCGCCCAAGACAATCAACGGTACGCACCGGCCATCGCCGCGGGATCTCAGTGGCCGCGGAAGGCGTCCACTCTGACCACCGAGTAGTCGGCCGTATCCGGGGTCGGGATGGCTGTACCGAATCGGGCGTTGACCGCATACAGGGACTTCCCGAACGGGGCAACGGTCGTCGGGACGTCGAAATTTTCGCTGCCTATGGTGTCGACCAACTTCCCGGATCGGTACGACCGATCCAGCTTGATCACCGCGATCTTGTTGTCCTGGTTCTGCACCACGTAGAGAATCGACTTGTCCTGCAGGAGGAGGCCATCACCGTTGACCAACGTGGTCGCGCCAAGGTCGACCCTCTTGGTCACCCCGGTCTTCGGATTCACCGTGAACAGGAACCCGGTGTTCGACTGGATCACCAGCAGCGTTTTACCGTCCGGGGATGCCTCGATACCGTTGGCGTTGAAGCCTGGGCCGAAGACCAGATCACCGGTCAACGTCAAGGTGTATGCGTTCCCGAGTTGGCCGCCACGACCGATCGGCACCACGTACAGCTGCTGCCTGATGGAGTCGGTGAAGTAGGCAGCGTCCCTGGTGACGACCACGTCGTTGATGAAGGTCGTGTTGGGCGGTGGGTCCGCAACGAAGGTGAGCCGTTTGAGGACCTTTCCGGAGTCGGCGTCATAGACGGTACCGGTTCCGAAGCCGGCGCCGGATACCCAGAGCCGGTTGCGCTTGTCGACCTCGGTCCCGGTTGCAGCCTTCTTTCCAGGCTCACCCTTGACCAGAATGGCTCCCTGTCCCGTGCGCAGGTCGCCGCGGTAGATCGCGCCGTCCGCCACCGAACCGACGTAGAACGACGTGCCCTTCCCGGTCGATATTCCCTCGGGCTGGAAGCCTGTCGGAAGTTCTATGACGTCAGGGAACCGGTTCTTCCCGTCCTGATGTCCAGGGTCTGCGGCCACCACGCCGCCGCTCGTGAGGGCAAGCACTCCAGCCATCAACACCGTCAACGCGACCTTGCGCACAACAGCTCCTCCTCTGGTCGTTTCCGGTCCGAGCCGCTGCGTCGGACCGCCGTCCATGGGTTGAACGGCAGCGGCGCCGCCCGGGTTCAGTTGATCGGACGGGAATACCCAGTTGCCACATGACGAAGGCCCCCGATAACGGAGGGTGGACGGCGAAGGCCCCGACGCGAACGCCGGGGCCTCCTCGGCGTCAGGCGTCAGTCGTCGTCGTCTTTGCTGATGGGTTCGATCAGGCCGACGAGTCCGTGTTCGTAGACCTCATTGAAGCTGGTCAAGCTGTCGCCGATGCCGGCCGCGAAAACCAGGCTGTCAGGGGTGCCGATCACGCCGTTGCCGAATTGGATTCCCCACAGGCCCAGGTTGACCAACGGCTTGCCGTCCGGCCCGTTGATGGTGCCGCGGAGGTGACCGCTGCTCGGGTTGAATGCGTTGATCGTGCCGTCAAAGACGTTGCCGACCAACAGATCGCCGCCGAAATCACCCCAACCCTTCGGTGCGATGGCCATCCCCCAGGGTCCGTTCAACGGGGCACCGGTGATCAGCCGCTTGCGGAACTTGCCGTCCGCGGTGAAGACGCTGACTGCGGAGTCGCCGGCCGAGCCGAAGGGGGGTGCGTAGGCGACGTACACCCGGCCGTCGAGGTAGGCGACGTTGTACGGCGGCGTCTTGGTCAGATCGATCTTCGGGTCGATGAAGGAATGACGCTTGTCGGGGGTCACCTTGTGGAACCCAGCGTCGAAAATGTCGATGTTGCCGCCGGGTGCGCTGTCGGCAGCGAGCAACACGGGCCCCGATTTCTTGTTCTGTGCCGGCACCAGGGCGAGCCCGGCATAGAAGCCGCCGATCTTGCCCGCGCTGCCCGGGACCGTTGACGTGCCGTTATGCCAGGCGGTGATACTGGTGACCGGCGGGGACGTCGGGTCAGGTCCGAACACAGTCTCGGTGAAGATGAATCTGGCCGGCGCAGTCACGCCGTTCTGGGTCACGACGAAGTCCGTTGTCGGGTTGAAGACGATGCCGGTCGGCGACGAGGCACTCACGACGAGCGGCACCTGAGTTGCGCCGCCGGCGGTGGTGCCGCGATACAGCGTGCTGGTGTTGCTGAACTGGTTGCTGGTCCACAGAGGGGTGGCCGGACCGAACGCAACACCCCACGGGTTCTTCAGCAGCGGATCGCGCAGAACATCCTTTCCCAGGTCGAGGTCGGAAACCAGATTGATCTGCGCAAAGGTGTTGTCCTTGTCTCGACCATGATGTCGATCGGCGGCAAACACCGGTCCAGCTGTTCCGGTGAGCGTGACAGCGCCCGCCACGGCGACCACCAGGGACATCGTCCAACGACGTCTGGCTCGGGATCCCGTTGACCGCCTCTTCGAGAGTCCATCTGGCCCGGCCGACCTGAACATGCGCATTGACCGTCTCCTACCTTTTGGTAGTCATTCGTGAATCGGACAATCTGCACGCTGGATCTCATGTTTCAGTTCGTCAACCCCCAAAAGTGGGGGCTTTACAAGATGGTCGCAGCGACGGAATCCGAGGGGATTCGGCCAACCGAGTAATGGTGGGTGCAATGTCGGATACCCTCTGCCAGAAAACCTTTCGCGAGGCCTTCAGGTACCGCTATATGAGCGAACGACATTCGTCCAATCTCGATGAATTGTGTCGTCGTCACCCAACCCGACAATGCAACCGCGCGACTGCCGGCGTCAGGTGGGCGAGAGCTGTTGAGTGGTCACTGGCCGGCGTCGGTCCATACTCGCGTCCGCCGGCATCGAAGGGGATCGGGCGATGCCGGCTACCGACGGGGATGATTGCGCTGGGGAGCCCTGGCGGCATGGAACCAGAGCGCGCGTTGGGTTTCCTCGATGGTGCGCAGCATTCCAGGGTCGGTCCGGATCTCCGACAGGGCGCAATCCGCGGTCTTCATGGAGGTGGTGTTGTTGCGTGCGGCCGCCAATCGCCGCTGACAGTCATCAATCTGCTGAGGGCGACTTGCTCGTGGGTGCCGCTGATCCGCCCCGCGCAACAGCCGTCGAAGTTCATCCTCCAGACTGGTGATCGATTCTTGATAGGACGAGCGCGCGTCCGCTACCTTCCGCCCGGCGACCTTGATCGCGGTCGCATGGATGAGGGTTGCAGACTTGTGGTGTTTGGTGAGTTGACGTTGAAACTGACGATGCTGGCGTGACCGACCAGAATTCCGGCGAACGTGGAGCACTATCCCCGCGGCGGCAAATGCCAGAAAGATGGTTGCGACGAGTGCATATTCCATGAGCAAACCCCGTCACTGTCTCTTTAATCCTGGGTGAACCAAACTCAATTGCGGTAGAAGCGCCAGACCGCACGACCGTTGAGTATCGACGCCCGAAAGTGTCTGCACATCCCCCGAGCCGTTGTCTTCTCGAGTCCCGCCGTCCGCTACGCCCGACGCCGGTCAATCGGCTGGATGAGGTGGAGTTCACCGCGCCGTCGACAAGCGTTGGGTGTCGGCGCGAGCTGTCGGCTGATGATCCGCAATCTCGCGACATGATGCGCGGCGTCGCCCGTGTCGTCGTCGGACCAGAATCGGATATCGGCGCCGATGCATGAGTTTCCGGACATTTACTCCGAAGGCCGCGATTCACCACGTGGTGTTTGGTGCCGGAAACCTGGGGATTCGCGGAGCATTTCTGCACCTGGCGCCCGAAGTGACCGCAACGGTCAGTGATGGCCGTCGCCGATTTCACCCGCAGAGTGGCGATGGCGTGAGTGGTTGCTACCCGAAGCCGCTGTCGGGTGTGGACCTAACCTGTCGTGTTGGACCGGATGCGTCGTCAGCTGCACCGTTCGACGATTGACCGGCGGTGCACGGGGCACTGCAGTCGCATGACAACGCAGACCCAGTACGACCAGGTTGACCCGACCACCAAGTACCCGGCCCCGCCGCAGCCGGCGCAGACCCAACCGGCACCCGGACTCGCCGGCGCGATGGACCCCAAGCCCGACCACGGAGAAGACTCCTACGTCGGCTCCGGTCGGCTCAAGGGGCGGAAGGCGGTGATCACCGGTGCGGACTCCGGGATCGGCCGCGCGGTCGCCATCGCGTTCGCCAGGGAGGGTGCGGATGTGGTCCTTGCCTACCTCCCCAGTGAGGACCCGGACGCCGCCGAGGTGACCGAGCTCGTGCGGGCCACCGGCCAGAAAGCGGTCCCCGCGCCCGGTGACCTGTCCACCGAGCAGGCCAATATCGACCTGGTGCAGAAGGCGGTTGACGAGCTGGGCCGCATCGACATCCTGGTTTCCGTTGCAGGCAGGCAGACCTACGTCGATGACATCGCCGACCTGACCACCGAGCAGTTCGATCAGACGTTCAAGACCAACGTTTACGGGCTTTTCTGGTTGACCAAGGCGGCTCTGCCGCATATGCCGGCTGGGGGCAGCATCATCACAACGTCGTCCGTACAGGCCTACACCCCGTCACCGGGGCTGCTGGATTACGCGACCACCAAGGCTGCGATCAACACCTACTCCAAGGCGCTTGCGCAGCAAGTAGCGGGTAGCGGTATTCGGGTAAATGTGGTCGCGCCGGGCCCATTCTGGACACCGCTGCAGGTCAGCGGCGGTCAGCCTGCCGAGAAGATCCCGGACTTCGGTGCGCAGTCCGAGCTGGGCCGGGCCGGGCAACCCGCCGAGCTCGCTGGTGCCTATGTGTACCTGGCGTCAGGCGAATCCAGCTACACCACCGGGTCCACGCTCTCCGTGACGGGTGGTTCGCCCACACCATAGCCAACCCGCAGCGCCGGGTACCGCGTTGCGCGCATCTGGCGCTGCGGCGGTGCCCGCACCGGCGGCTGATCCGTGCCGTCTTTCAGCCGGATCGCCTCCCGGGTGAGAAACCTAGGAGCCTCGTCGTGTCTGAACCAAATCTTGCCCAGGGTCGCCAGGAGCAAGAGGGAGTGCATCGTCCAGACCACGTTGGCGTTGGTGGGCTTGAATTGCTCATCAATCTTCCGGAATTCTTGGTGTATTCATCCTGATTCTGCGACCAGCACGCGTTGATCGCCCGGCGCAGATACATACGCCGGTCAAGGCAAAGGCGCAGCACCCATCATGAATGCTGGAAGTAGGACTCCATTTGTGGGTAAAGTGAAGCGTCCAGCGATAGGCCTCGATGCCTGCAGGTCAATCACACTCGTAGCTGAGGTCGTCGAGTCTTCACGACTGCCGGTGTGCGGATCTGGCGGGGCTTGTCCATCGGAATTCTCCATCTCGAACCCCGGGAAATCCCATTATTCCGTAAGATCCCACCGGTCCGGCAGGTGGTAGCCCACTCGTGGGAGCGGCGCCCACTTCAAGCGTCCTGCAGTTTTTGTGTGACCTGTCCGCGAAGCTCGCGGCACGGTCAGCGCCAGCGTGATTCTCTGGTGAGATACGTGCTGGAATCGCGCCCCGGCATTGCGAAAAGGTATTGCAAAAACGGTCTTGCAGGACCTGGATATTGATCAGGTCTCACCCACCACTGATCGGTTCATGGAGCGACCTTCGGAGCAAGGTCGCGCAATTCGGGCTGGTCAATTGAGCCTCTGTATTGATAGCGCCCCCATGGCCGCGGTTCGACCAGTTCCGCGTTGCCGTGCGCAGCCACGTTCCCTCGGGCCGACCGCGTAGGTGCCCGAATCTCCAAGGAAATGATGACCGATATGCCGTCGATGTCCCCTTTCAGGGAAACATGGTGCGGGAGTTTTGCCGTTCTGCGGTGGGTCTGCGTGTCACGCTCGGTAATATCCGCTCAGTCATCAACCTCGCCATCCACCATTTGCCTCGATTGGGGTCAGATTTCGACGGCAGGCGTATCGGAAAGTGAGTTCGCGCGTCCGGTCCGTGAAAAAGGTCCGTCCGCTGCCCGTCGGGGTCCGAGTGGATCGGTGGGGCGCTGGGTCGCCAACCTGGCGAGTTCGTTGGCAGATTGCATCCTGGTCGCTTTGTCGTTGTCTCGACCGGCCAGGTGATTTCCTTCGGGTACCTTGCCAGGTTTCGAAACTCGCCCCTGTGTGTCTGCGACCCCCATCGCCAGGCATCAGTTCTTCCCGACAGGTGCGTTAATGACTCACGGAGGGTTCCCGCAGATCAACGTCGCCTGGAGGAAACCGCAGGAACCAGATGTGGTTTCTGATCGCCGAAACGGTCGCAAGATTGAAAGGATGACGCACGACAGCCGAACGTGCTGACGAGCATGGTGCAGGCGAACAACGCACCGAATTTTCCGGACTGGGACGCCGATTCGATGGCCCGGCGATACCGATGCTTGTGCTATGACCACGCGCCCGTTGACCGATCGTGATTCCTGCGTTGATTTAGTCGCAATCGGCGATTTTCGGGATTAAGTTGACCCGCAATCGTTGCATCCGCACAGCGCCCGTAGGATCGTTTGCTGCGGCCCAATGGTTACACGGTCAAACCTCCTTTGGGGTGTGCCTGATCCTGCGCGGCGGTGCTGTAATAGTCCACGGGAGCAAGCGGCTTCGACACCACAGGATATGAACATTGGAGCGAAAACATGTCGTCACCAGCTGAACCGGTCGGATCCGGCCAAAGCTACACCATCAACGAAGTTGACGGTCGCGTGCCGAATTCTCTTGATGATTTCAATGGCGATATTCACCTGTTGTTGATCAGGAACGAGCAAGCACTACACGTGGTCGGAAACGGTACCCGACAGGGCAATTCCGTGCGGTTCTACCAGAAGGATCTCGCACTGAATAACCGGGATATCCGGGTCTGGACCGTCACCGCCGGCGACGACTACACGTTCCTCGCTGCGCCGCTTGCAGCGTTCTGATCGAGTGTCGACCGAGGGTTCTGGCACGGGAATCGCACGATGGAGTGCCGATGGTGATATCGGGAAAAACCGGCAAATCAGACCTACGCCAAATGCTCATTGGTACTAGTACGAATGTGCACTGGCGCCGCAGACGCTCTTGCGAGAATGCTCGGATCGAGCCGCAACCGACGTGTCATAACGCGACCGTGAGCTTTAGCCCTACTAGCTTCTGGGAGCAGAAATGTCATTCAAGCCGGGTTTTCGCAGCGCAACACTGATCGCCATTGTGTGCTTCGGCGCAATCAGTCAGGTGGTGCTGGCCGGTCCGGCCGGAGCCGTCACCGCTGACAAGGCCCAGTTGGCAAACGGCGAGCTTCGGCTCGAAGGACAGAGCACCCCAGGGGTGTTCGTGATCGCCGAGTCCACCACGAGCATCGCCGGAGTGCGAGCGAACCCCACGGGGTCATACAAGCTCCGCGCGACCGACTTCACCGCTCCGGACTGCAGGGTCACGATCCGGGACGGCGGTCGGACTCCGACAGTGACAGTGACCCTGGATGGCTGCACACCATCCGTTACCCCCGTGCCGCCGACGCCGGCTCCCCCCACGGGTAGCTGCGTGATCATCCCGCCTGCGTCGGTGACCGTCCCGGCGGGAACGCCGATCGCGATCAACTTCGACACCACCGGGTGCAACACCACGTTCGAGAGCGGTGCCACCCCCACCCCGGTTCAGTGGACGATTGTGGCGGGCAGCATTCCCACCGGAATGACCGGACCATTCTCACAGGGAACGACGGCCGGACACATCGTCGGCACACCCAGCATTCCCGGAACCTACGACTTCACCTTGCAGGTCACCGATCAGATCGGTTCCACGGATCAGCAGAACCTCTCGGTGAGCGTGTCGTAACGGCCCTGGATCAGCCCGCTTCGAGCAGTCCGAGTTCGGCGAAGCTGGGCAGCAGCCCTTCGTGTTGCGGTCCCGGAGCGACGTGGTCGGCGATCTTGAGCAAGCGGGGGTCGCTGCCCTCGATCGCGACGGCCGTACCCGCGAATTGGAGCATCTCGATATCGTTGAGGCCGTCGCCGATGGCGACGACCTGTTCACGGTCGATCCCGAGGTGGTCGATGACCGTCTGGATGCCGACCGCTTTGTGGATCCAGGACAGGTAGAGCTCACCGGCGGAATCGCCCATGTCGGGAATCGAACTGGGCAGCGCTCCGACCTCGGGTCCGATCTGTTCGGCGATGGTCGCGACCGGCAGGGGGGAATCAAAGCAGGTGATCTTGCCGAATGAGGCGCCGGTGAGGTCGTCTGACATTCGCAGTGCATCCAGGATGTCCCGTGGTCCCTCTCGGTCAGGATGGTCAGAGGACCGGAGATGCCCGACGAGTAGGGCGGCCAGCCGGCGATCCACTCCTGGTGGGCCGTACACGGCGTCCGGTGCCTCCAGCAGGTACGCGACGTCGTGCTCATCGAGTAGCGAGACCACCCGCGCCGCCAGTTCGACCGGGAACCGGTGGTCGGCCATCACCTTTCCGCCTAGTTCGACGTACCCGCCGGCGCCGGCGACAAAGCCGTCCAGCTCGGCGAGCACCGAGGAAAGGACCATGGACCGTGGCCTGCCGGTGCACAGAAACACCAGGTGCCCGGCCGCTCTGGCCGCGCGTACGGCGCGGACATGGCCCTCCGGCACCACTCCGTGGTCAGCGTAAGTACCGTCAAAATCGAGAAAGACCGCCCGTCGCCTTGCGGTCGGCCGAGCGTTCGATGCTGGTTGCACAGGTCGGACGCTACCTGGTCGCGCGATCGCGAGCCGTCGCCCAGGCCCGGTCCTGGGGTGTCAGTAGGGTTGAGCGTGCCCGTCGGCGGTGTCAGTGGAGGAGTGCGGATGGTGACGGAAGATGAAATCAGGGCGCGTGTCCAAGCGGCGGACCTGTCGCGCAGTCAGGCCCGGGCCGAGGCGGCCGCGAAAATTGCCGCGTACGTCATCAGGCGAAAGAAGGCGCGGGCCGAACTCGCCGAGATCGATACCGCGCTCGCGGCTGCGGTCGCCGAGTCTTCGGACATCATGACCGTTGCCGAACTATCCGAATTCATTGGCGTCGCACAAAGCGAACTTCTGCCCATGGCGGCTCCGGCCGATGCAGTTCCGAGGCGACAAGCCCGTCGAAAGGCGGCCGGCTCGCGAAGAATCAGGCCCGCCGCTGTGCCATCAACAGACGCGACAGTTGCCGTGAGCTCCGACTTCTGAGGTTCTACGGACCGACTACCAGGCACCTGCCGACCGGCGCGACGTCACGCCGGTGAGTCCAGCCATGGGGACCTCAAGTCAAGGAACTCACGTTCTCCCACGCTCAGCTCGTCCAATGCCATCAACGCCTTGATGAGCTCAGCTGGCACTGGTTTGCGTTCGCCTTCGCGGGCCTCGGCCTCGGTGGTGAAATAGTTGATGAAGGTGAACCACCCCTCCTCATGAGCGATCGCGACCTGGCCGAGGATTTCGGGGCGGAGCGCAACCCGGTCGTCGCGGCTCTCGGCCATCAATTCCAGGGTCCGCTCCGGGTCGCTGGTTTGACCGATCATGACCTGAACGAACCCGGCGGAATCGACATCGCCTCGGATATCCTCGTAGACCTCGTCGCTGTCCTGGAACGTCGCGCCGCCGTCGAGAAGTGGCTCCATCTCAGCCCACCACGCGCCCTGCGCGGGCTTTTCGCTGTTGGTCCTGGCTGCTTCCGCGGACTCGAAGCGGACGAGGACGAACAGGTCATTGCCGTCCGTGATACCGCCGGTCGAACCGAGCCAGCCGTTGGCGGTCGGGCCCAGTTCGGTCATCCATCGGTCGACGATCGGTCGAACGCCAGCGGGATCGGATACCTTGCCTCGAATGATCTGCGCGAACATCGCGACCTCCTGTCGGGTCTTCGGAACCGGACAAGTAAACCGCTATTGGACATCCGTCGCTAGTTCTGCAACCGGTACTCAGACCGCGACAACCAGTCGACGTGGACCACGGAGGGTGGTTCCCGGACGCATTCTGACCGGCTCGGCCAATCGCAGTCGCGGGAATCGGATGGCAAGCGCCCGGAAGGCGGACGCCAGTTCCATCCTGGCCAGCGCAGCGCCGAGGCAGTAATGAATCCCGCCGGAGAACGCGAGGTGATCGGCGGCGTTGACCCTGGTGATATCGAACCGGTTCGGGTCGGTGAAGACGGCGGGGTCGCGGTTCGCCGCTGCCAGCATCAGGACGACCCACTGGCCAGGAGCCACGGTCACTCCCGCGACATCGACCGGGTCCGATGCGGACAGCAACACTCGGGCGGTCTGCTGAACGGGCGGCTCGTAACGAAGCACCTCCTCGGTCACATCCGCGGCGCGAGAAGGGTCATGCACCAACAGTTTCCACTGTTCCTCGTTGGACAGCAGGGCCCGCACTCCATTGCCGATTGCGTTGACCGTCGTCTCGAACCCGGCCAGCAGCAGTAGTCCGACAAGAGAGGACAGTTCGGCGGATGTGATCCGATCGCCCTGTTGAGCGACCAGCACGGAGGTCAGGTCGTCTCCCGGTTCGCGGGCGGCGCGGTCCAGCAGGGCAGCAAAACTGGCCCGCATCTGCCGATCCGCGAGGAAAAGTTGCCTGGCATGACGAAGCGAGTGCACCCCATCCAAGGCCGACGCCAGGATGGCTCCGACCCGCCGGAGTCGATCCGGTTCATCAGCCAACCCGAGCATTCTGGTGATCACCGCGATCGGCATCGGGGATGCGAACGCGGACATCAAATCGAAGGTGTCCTGACCGGCCACCGAGTCCAGCAACCGGTTGATGGTGGCGTCGACCAGTGTTTCGTAGTGCGCCATCCGCCTAGGGGTGAACGCGGGTGCGGCCAGTCGTCGCAGCCGCGTGTGGTCCGGCGGGTTGATCGAGAGCAGCGAAAGGTCGAGCAGATCCTCGCCGGGTCGCGGTGCCGCCGGGTCGGTCACTCCGAATGAACGACTGCGCAAAATACGTTGGCACAGTTCGTAACTCGTCGTGCTGACGTTGCCCAGCCGGGTCGGTAACACGGGCCCGCGGGTCCGCATCTTCTCGTACACCGCGTGCGGGTCGGCCTGCCCGACCGCGAGCTGCAGCTGGCTGAGCAGGTCGCCCTTGATCAGCCCGTGATAGAGGTTTTGCACGCGATTCGAATAGATCTCGACCGCAAACCGGCCCGCTCCGACCGCCTGCCTGGTCATCTGCTGCACGTTCGTCGCCATCGTCAAATTATTGCGCTACCGGGAACGCTCATTTGTTGGCGGCCCACCCTCCCCGATGGGTCAGCTTGATTCGGTCCGCAGGACGGGCATTCGAAGATGTGTCACTCGAGCGCTCGGGACACACACATCCGGGTCGCCGAGCGGGACGTCTTCGAGCGGCAGGCCGGGAAAGAAGGGCCGGCCAGCGCCCATGACGACAGGCACCAGGTCGATCGCGACGACGTCAAGCAGACCCAGTTGCAGGCATTGGGCGGCGATCGTCCCGGCCGCGACGGCGACGGTCCTTGGGCCGGCGATCTGCTGGGCGCGGGCGATTGCCGACGCCACGCCGTCAGTGACGAATTCGAAAGGCGCGTCGGGGTGGTCCCGCACCCACTGGGTCGGCACGTTGTGGGTGACCACCACGACGGGGGTGTCCATCGTGTGGCGCCCGCCCCATCCGTTGGTGAAGTCGAAGAGCGTCCGGCCGCAGACGATGACACCGATTTCGGCGGTCCACTCCGTCCAGTAGGCCGCGCTGGCCGGTGTGAGCCGGAACGTGATGCCGGGTGAGGCCGTCGTGAACTCGACGTCACCGGCTTGGTACCAGTCGAACAGCCGCCCGATGCTGTTGTCCGCCTTGGCGATGTAACCGTCCAACGACATCGACGCTTGCGCGATCACTGTTCCCATGGGTGTCTCCTCATCGGTCCGAGCCGAGCGGCTCATGAGATGGTGGACGGCCGTCACCCGCTGAAGTCATCGGCAAGTCGGCCCGGCTGCTGAGGAAACGTCTGAATCGGCGTACTTGGGCAGGTGAGGTCAGCCGGACCGTCGGTGGTGCCTGTCGGGGCCCGAGTTGCTCCTCGGTGATCGCGCGCCGGTGATACTTGGTGTGCTGGGTCCAGGCCCAGAGCAGGATGTTCTTCTCGGGCTGGCGTTCCACCAGGTTCCGCCACTCCTCTCGATTGCCGTTCCACAGCTCGGTCCGGGTGATCACCCGGGTCAGCGTGCGGAGGGTGATCCTGATCATCACGCGCCACCTGGGCGAGGTCAAGAGCGATGATCAAACCGGCCCGGTCCCGAAGAATCTGCCCGACGATGGAGGTGTAATTGCCGTCGATCACCCACGCCGGCTCGGCTGCCGCAAGGCGCACCCCGGCGCGGAACACGTCCGGATCCGCCGGGATCCAACCAGCACCGTGGTACAGCCCGTCAAGCTCCACATGCGGTACGCCCAAATCGGAGGCGAGTCGCATCGCCAAAGTGGTCTTTCCTGATCCCGAATTGCCGGTGATCAGCAGTCGCCGCGGCACGCTCACGTCAAGACCGTATCGACCGGTGACCGGCCGACCAAGTGGCCCGCGGATCGAATATGTTCGAATATCACAACCAGCACACCAGGTCAGAGGTTTCGGCTGCGTCGTATCGGCTGCGTGCACAGAGTCTGCAAAAGGCGGGCCTCGCGTATCAGATCCTCGAGTTCGACCTCTAGTGTCCATCGTGGAATCCGAATACTTGTCAGGTCACCGGCGATCCGTTCCGTCAAGTTCCGGCGGACCAAGTAGACGATAACTGTTGTCGCACAGGGGATACGCGGAGTTTGGCGACATTCACTCACATTGGCGAAGGGCTAACGGACAGTCTTAAATCCGTTGACCATGATATCGGTCGAGAATTATTATGTATTTCGGCAACCAGGGGGCTGCCGATTCCGGTAATGCGCCGAATGGCGCGACAAAGGGGGTACGAGATGGCTGGTCTGGGCGACAGTGATCGCGAGATCGTCGCGATGCTGCTGGAGACGAAGGCGGTGGATTTCGAGGCGATCGGAAAGACCATCGGCGCGCACGGAGCCAAGTTCATCGCCGAGGATGACGGCTGGATCCGCTTCTGCGGCAGCGACCTTCGGGTCTACAAGTGGCCGCGGCCGAACTTCGAACTGGAGGGGCTCAACGAGCTGCGTGTGCTCGTCCGTGAGCTGCCCAACAAGCAGATCGGCTGACGGTCCGATGCTGCTCGACGCGCCGGCGTGGTCGGCACTCGACCTGCGGCGGCGCGTCGAGCGTTCACTCGATCTGGTTGCCGCCGCCCTCGACCTGGTGAGCCGGGAGACCGAGCTGGACCTCGAGGCACTGGAAGCGCCGCCCGCCAAGATCATCGCTGAATCCGCGATCTACCTTCGGGTGGTGGGACAGACTCCGTCGGTCGGCAGGCAGATCGTCGGACGCGCACATGAATTGCTGCGACGGCTGGAGCCATTGGCCCGCAGTGACAGTGTCGCGTTCGGTGTGTGCGTGCACCCGGCCGTGGCTCGGGACTATGCGGCAGGCCACATCCTGCTCAGCGCGGCCGGATACCGGAATGTGCGGTTCGACGGGCTCCTGGATCGGTCACTGGCCGGCCCTTTGCGCGATGCCAGGGAGCGCGTTCCGTACCGGGCGCTCGAGCAGCAGTGGTTCGACCACCTCCGTGGCGGACCGCCCCCCAGTCCCGCCGCCATCGCGATGACGGCGCCTGGGATCGAGCTGCGATCTGCTGACCGGCAGCCGGGACGATTGGTACGCGTTGACGCACAGTCTCTTCTACGCAACGGATTTCGGCGCGCTCAGCCCGGCTCTTCCGCGTCCCGCTGCCGAGTTGCTGGCCGACGCAGCATCCGCAGTGGCAGGCGCGCTGGACAGCGATGACTTCGATCTGGCCGCCGAGCTGCTGATGACCTGGCCGATGCTGGGTGTGCCATGGTCGGTGCCGGCGTCCTTCGCCTTTGCCGTGCTGGCGCGCGTCGAGGACGAGGTCGGGGTGTTGCCGTCCCTGGCGATCGATCGGGCGGGCTACCAGCGACAGGACCCCCGAGTGCGGGGGGACTACGTCACCGCCACGACCTATCACACCGGGTACGTGATGGGACTGCTGTGTGTCCTGGCCCTCCGGGCGGGATGTGCGCCGGTCGCGCTGCCGTTGGCCGTGCGGCGGTCGGGGTCCGGGTCGGTGTCGGGGCAAGGCGATTCCGTAGCCGGTCAACCCCAGTGGCGCAACGACTTCCGCGGGCTCGGCGCGACCGAGCGCGCCGAGCTGGCTCCCTTCGTTCTCGATATCGAGCTCCGGCGAGCAGTGCGCACGCTGGACCTGGCGGCGGTGCGGGGACTGCTGGCGCAAGCGGTTGACAGGAATGTTTCGTTGACTCCGTTGGCGCGCCAGGCGTCGGCGTTATTGCTGCGGGTCGCACACGCGGCCTGATGAGGCGCTTCCGATCAGGGCCGTAAGAGCTGAATTGCGCCGGGCATCACTTGTGCGGTCAGCGGGGCCATGCACATCAGGTCACCGTCGGAGTAAGCCTCGATGGGTGGGTCGACGCGGACTTGGATCTCTTTGGCATGCAGGTGGTGAACGTCTCCTCGATCGAGGTGGGCACCTTTGCGCATGGCGAGCATGTTCGCTACCCGGGCGCGGCGGTTGGTTTGTTCGAACATCACGACGTCGAGCATGCCATCGTGGAGGTCGGCAGCTGGTGCGAGTGGGATGCCTGCGCCGTAGAAGCAGCTGTTGGCGATGGCGACTCCGCTGCCGGCGTACTCGTAAGGATTTCCGTCGATGATCAGCCGAAAGGTCAACTGCGGCATGGTCAGAGCCGCGTGCAGTGCTGCGAACTTGTAGGTGAAAGGGCCGAGATTGACCGCCATGTTGTTGGCGAGCACATTGCTGATCGAATCGAATCCGAGGTAGACGTTGCCGATGGCGACGTCGTGCCGATTTCCGAGGCAGTCGTCGGTGGCACCGAGGGCGACGGCGATGCAGTCGGTGGAGCGTGGGACGGCCTCCAGCAGCACGCGAACACCGGCCTCGACCTTCGACGGCATGCCCATTGCCCGGGCGTAGTCGTTGCCGCGGCCGGCCGGGATGATCCCGACTGTTCCGTTGTGCCGTGCCGTCCCGGCCACGATCGCCCGGAACAGTCCGTCACCACCAACGGCGACGGCGATCTGATTGTCGCGGGCGGCCTCGGCGGCGAGTTCGGTGGCGTTGCCGATCGAGGTCGTGAGCTCACCGCGTGCCTGCGCTCCCGCTTCCCGCAGGGTCATGACCACCGTTGCAACGGTTTCCGCGGCCCTTCCACGGCCAGCGTGCGGGTTTCCCAGCACGAGGAATGGACCGGTGCGCATGTGGGCTCACCGGCCGGCTTCGACGAGCACGCCTGGGTTCAGGATTCCCGTCGGGTCGAGTTCGTGTTTGATTGCGGCGAGCACCCGCACCCCAAGGTCACCGATTTCCGCAGGAAGCCACGGTCGGTGCACCGTGCCGACTGCGTGGTGATGAGTGATGGACCCGCCGGCGGCCACGATGGCATCGGTGATGTCCTGCTTTGCCGCTTCCCACTGGGCAACCGGGTCGTCGGCCTGTTTGCAGAGCACGGTGAAGTACAACGAAGCGCCGGTGCGATACAGGTGCGACAGGTGACACAACACAATGGGTGGGGTGGCCATAGCCGTGAGGGTTCGGACCGCCGTCGCACGCACGGCCGCATACAGCGCGGGGACATTCGCCCACCAGGTGGCTGTCTCGACAGTTTCGACGAATCCACCGATATCCAACAATGCGTCCCGCAGGTACGGCGCTTGGAAGCGGTTGGCCAGCCACGCTTCGCCGAACCCGGCGTCGCGCTGGGTGGCTGCGGTGCCGGCGAGATGTCCGCTGACCAGTTGGCTGCGGGCAGCGACCTGGTCCTGGTCGCCTTCGAATCCGAGCAACAGATGACAGCCGCCGCTCTGCTCGCCGGTCAGCGTGCCGTCGGCCAGCCCGATCATGGTCTCGGCCTCGTCGGACAGCCGGACAACGGTCGGAAGTGCGTCGCGTGCGGCGAGCATCCTCAGCAGATCGATGCCGGTGGCGAAGTCGGGCACGTGCCATCCCTCGTACCGCCGCGCTGACGGTGCCTCGCGCACCGCGACGGTCAGTTCGGTGATCACTCCGAACGCCCCCTCGGACCCGAGGATCACCTGACGCAGATCTGGGCCGGCCGCGTTCGCCGGGCTCCGCCCAACCTCCCATGTGCCAACGGGTGTCGCGAGGCGGACCCCGAGCACCATCTGGTCGAACCGGCCGTACCCGGTCGATGCCTGCCCGCTCGAGCGGGTCGCGGCAAATCCGCCCAGCGACGCGTGTTCGAACGACTGCGGGAAATGTCCGAGGGTGAGTCCGTGGTCGGCGAGCAATGCCTCGATCCGCGGTCCCCGGATGCCTGGTCCACAGGTCGCGGTCATCGAGAGTTTCTCCACCGCAACGAGTTTGTCCATTCGCCGGAGATCGAGTGCGACGACTCCGGCAAAGCTGCTCGCCTCGGGTGCGAGGCCGCCGACAACGGATGTCCCGCCACCGAAGGGCACCACGGCGATGTGCTGGCCTTGGCAGGCCTGCAGAACGGCCAACACCTGCTCGTGGGATTCGGGGAGCACCACCGCATCCGGGGCATCGATGGCATCGCCGCGACGGATGCGCAGCAGATCCGTCGTGCTCTTGCCGCGGCAGTGGGCAACTCTGCTCGCGGGATCCGTTGCAACGCCGATGGAACCGACGATCGCCGTCAATTGCTGCCGGACGTCGTCGGTCAGCCGGCTGGGCGGAGGTGCCGGGGCGCGTCCGGGAACGCTGGGTTGTTGATCGATGCCCAGCATGCGGGTCAGTAGTGCGCGGGTGTTGACGGAAAGGGGTTCGTGCCGTTCCGCCGTGCCCCAACCCCACCAGAGCATGTCGGCGGCCGACTCTTCCTTGGCCGAATCGGTCGACATCGCTAGAGTTTGGCACGCGCCGCGGCGATATTTCTCCTTTCGCCCCGGCTCATGTCGAGAATTGTTGGTCCCGGTCTCAACTTTCCGCGCAAAGGCAGGTGAGCGACGGTGGGTCGCTCGCCGGCGGGGCCGCCCCCGCGGACGGCCAGTTCGAGTTTGACCGCTCAGCGCTTCGTCGAAGAATTGGCCCGAGCCGTTTCGGGTGAACCCGTGATCGATCTGCTCGTCATTGGTGGGGGGATGACTGGGGTCGGGGTCGCGCTCGACGGCGCAACCCGTGGCCTGCGGACAGTCCTGATCGAGGCTGACGATCTGGCTTTCGGTACCAGTCGGTGGAGTTCAAAGCTGATCCATGGTGGACTTCGGTACCTGGCGAGTGGCGACATCACGGTCGCTTACGAGTGCGCGGTGGAGCGCGGGCGGCTGCTCCGATTCATCGCCCCACACATGGTGCGGTCGACGCCGATGATGTTGCCCCTGTTGCCCGGAGTCACCGGCAAGAAGGCTTTACAGATGGGGCTGGGAATCGTCGCGGGGGACATCCTGCGTCGGGTCGCGCAGACGGCCAGCCGGGAGCTACCGCCACCGCGCTGGTTGAGCCGCGGTGCCGTGCTGAAGCTCGCGCCGGGCCTGCCTGCCGAAGATGTTCGTGGCGGCCTGGTCTTCCACGACGGTCAGGTCATCGATGACGCTCGGCTGGTCGTCGCGGTCGCCCGCACCGCCGCCGCCCATGGCGCCTCGATCCTCACCCGGGTGCGGGCGACGTCGATCGGCGACGACGGCGTCACCGTCGTCGATGAACGAACCGGCATCGCAAACGTCATTGCTGCCCGGGCTGTGGTCAACGCGACCGGGGTATGGGCGACGAAGCTGGCCCCGGAACTCGCACTGCGGCCCAGTCGCGGCACTCATGTGGTTCTCGACCAGGCGGCGATGCCCGGCCTCCGGACCAATGTGACCCTGCCATTCCCGGGTGAACACAACCGCTACCTGCTGCTGCTGCCGCAATTGGACGGCCACCTCTACCTCGGTCTCACCGACGACGCGGCAGCGTCGATCGAGGACGTCCCGGTTCCTCGGCAGGATGAGATCGATGAACTGGTAGGCGCTCTCGGTGATCTACTCGGGCGTCAGCTCGCCGCGGAGCACGTCATCGGTGCCTATACAGGGTTTCGTCCGCTACTCGCCGGCAACGATGACTTGGCGACATCCGATCTGTCCCGATCCCATGCAGTCGTACGCGGTCCGTTTCGAACGATCACTGTCGTCGGCGGCAAGCTCACCACGTACCGGCGGATGGCGCAGGATGGCGTGGACGCCGCGATCGAGCACGCCGGGCTGGACGCCGGTCCGTGCGTGACGATGAAGCTGCCGCTCGTCGGCGCTGCGTCCGATCGGCGGCTCGCAACCCTCGGCGAGCCCGCGCTCCGGATCGGTCGGTACGGGCTCGAGGCCACCATTGTCAGCGAGATGGAACACGATGATCCTGCTCTCGCCGAACCGATCGCTCCCGGCGTACCGGTCACCCACGCAGAGCTGCGCTTCGCCGTGCTGCACGAGGGAGCCTGCACCGCGAGCGATCTCCTCGACCGGCGCTTCCGTGTTGGGCTGGTGGCCGCGGATCGCTCGGCGGCGCTTCCCGCGGCCGAGGCAGCAATCACCGCCGGGGGCTCGTAGGCCTCCAGGTCGATGTGGTCGACGGCCGGCCGGCCGGCGGGACGAGTCAGCCCACACCGACCGCTCGACGGAAGTCGGCCAGAGAGTTGAGCGTGACCCGCGACAAGCGCGCAACGATCGCCATCCGGCAGGACGCCTGATCCTGTCGGCTTGACGCATGCCGATATCGGAATATGATTGCGGGATGGCACGGGCTGCGACGACCTCGGACGTCTTCAACGCCATCGCCGAGCCGCAACGTCGGGACATCCTGGTGCTGCTGCGAGCAGGTGAGCGCCCGGTGACCGAATTGGCCAGGGAGCTGGGGATGACCCAGCCGGGGGCGTCCAAACACCTGCGGGTGCTCCGGGAAGTCGGGCTGGTGCGGGACCGCAAGGCGGGCAAGCAGCGCCTGTACGGCCTCGACGTCCGCGGGCTGCGACCGGTGCACGAGTGGACCGGCGGGTTCGAGCGGTTCTGGAACGAGAGCTTCGACCGGCTGGACGAGTACGTCCAGGACATCGAGCAGGCAGCTCGAGCAGGAAAGGCAGCTCGATCGGGAAGGCAGGAGGAATAGCTGATGAACTCGACGGGACGGGTTGGGTCGGCGCAGTCCGCGACGGACACCCGGGAGATCGTGATCTCCCGGCTGATCAACGCCCAACGGGAGTCGGTGTTCGAGGCGTTCACCGAGGTGCGGCACCTGTCGCGGTGGTGGGGCCCGGAGGGGTTCACCACCACCACGCGGGGGTTCGAGTTCCGCGTCGGCGGGGAGTGGGACTTCGTGCTGCACGGACCGGACGGGACGGACTATCAGGAGTGGATCTGCTGGACCGAGATCGTCCCGCCGGAGCGGATCGCATTGCTGCACGGTGAGTTCCGCGGTGACCCGAACGCCTTCGAGTCGGTGTTGACGTTCACGCCGGACGGCGGGTCGACCCGGATCGAGATGCGCACGCTCTTTGCCAGCAACGAGCTGCGCGCCGAGGCGGTCGAGAAGTTCCACGCGATTGAGGGCGGCCAGCAGACCCTGAGCAACCTGGCTGCCTACGTCACCGAATCGTTCGGAAGGGGAGTGGAGGTCTGATGGCCGGCAAGGTGTTCTTCAGCGTGTCGATGTCGCTGGACGGGTTTATTGCACCCGGGTCCCTCGGGGACCTGATGGGGCAGCAATGGATGGAATTGCAGCAGTGGATATTCCCGCAGCGGTTCTTCCGGGAGAACTTGAAGCTCGGTGAGGGCGGTGAGGAAGGGCGCGAGAACGACATCGTGCTCCAGACGTATCTGCGCACCGGGGCGAGCGTGATGGGTAAGCGCATGTTCGATGCCGGCGAGCGGATGTGGCCGGAGGAGGCACCGTTCCACACTCCGGTCTTCGTTGTGACCCACGAGGCGCGGGACCCCTGGGAGCGGCCGGGCGGGACCACCTTCTATTTCGTCAACGACGGTATTCAACCTGCTCTCGAACGGGCCCGTGAGGCCGCCGGTGACCGGGACGTCCGCATCGCGGGCGGCGGCCGGGTGATCCTGGAGTACGTGAACGCCGGTCTGATCGACGAATTCACGATCGCGCTGTCGCCGGTGCTGTTCGGTTCGGGAATTCGCCTGTTCGAGGGCGTGGACGCGGGCCGCGTGGCCCTGGAGCAGGTCAATGCGGAGCCGACCCTGCGGGCGACCCACCTGACCTACACAGTCCGGGCGCGGTAATTGTCCCGGCCTGGTTGGCGGGGCGTTGCTGACGGAGGAGTCCGGCCAATTGGCGGTGTGCCTGCCGGCAACGCGTTGTCACTTCGCCGAGTGGGATGGCGAGGCGTTCGGCGATCTCCGTAGGGGTGAGTTTCAGCTGGTGCTGCAGGCGGATCAGCTCGCGATCCTGGCCGGGTAGCGCGTCGAGGGCATGGCGGACGACCCACACCTGATGCAGCTGTTCGGTCGTTGGCGGCACCCCGTCGGGTTCGGTGTCAGCCGGCCGGGCGGGTGAGGTAAGTCGCTGAGTTTGGCGGCGAACGTCGATGGCGGTCCGGCCCGCGATGGTCGCGAGCCATGGGGCCAGTTCCTGGCTGGTATCGAAGTCCTTCGCAAGGCGGTGGGCTTGGAGGAAGGTTTGCCCCGTTGCGAGTTGGGCAAGGTTGGCGTCGCCCAGCACCCGGTGGGCCACCGTGTAGACCAGTCGGCCATAGGCGCGGTACAGCTCGGTGACGCCAAGTGGATCGCCGGCGGCGAACCGGACCATCAGGTTGGCGTCGCCCATGACGTCCCCTCGCCAAACCGTCACGAAATCCTGCGTCACCGTTGAATTGTTTCCTCGATCAGGCAGTTGGCGAGGCGCACATCGCAAACGTTTGCGTGATGATTCTCCCGTTCTGCACGACAAAAGTGTCTGTGCCGAGGGGAATTTCGTCACCAACACGCCAGGTGATGTAGGCGATGTCCCCGTCGATCTGCATGCTCCGCAATGCGAACTGATCGATGGCGCCCGCGGGTAACGAGCCGATGAAACCCGTGAAGAAACCTTGGATCTCACCCTTTCCTCGATAGATCTGGGACTCGGTGATGAAGCGCGCGTTCTCGTCGTAGTCGTTCAGGATGGCGGGCATGCCCTGCTGTTCCAGGAAGGCCCGCAGGTGACTTTGGACAACAGTCTCGGTGACCGATGCTTCTGTTCTCATTTCGTAGCTCCCGGATCTGAGATTGGCGGACCGGCAAGGAAATGCCCACCCGATCACCTGATTCACGAGCAATGCTAGGGATCGGACCTCAACCAAATCTCAATGTGATCTCAACTGCCGCGGGTCCAATCCAGGACAAGGTCGGCCGCGACTCCGCTGGCGCACTGCCGGTCGGCCCGGACCTGTCCTGTCCACAGGGTTGCGTGTTCGATGATTTCCGCCCCGACGTCCAGTCAACCTGCAGGGCAGCCGCATTTGCTGTTCTGGTCTCGATCTCCTCTTGCCTGCAAGGATGCGGGCCTCCAGCTTTTGCGACGGGAAGGGCGAATGATGCCAGCGACGTTTCCACGCAGTGGTCACCTACCGATCAACGGCCTAGATCTGTACTACGAATTGCATGGTGAGGTCGCGACGTCAGCGGCGCCTCCGCTGCTGCTCATTCCGGGCGCGTTCATGGCCACCAATGCGATGGCGTCGTGGGTGCACGCTTTCGCGGTCAGGCGTGCCGTCATCGTCTTCGATCAACAAGGGCACGGCCGCACTCCGGACACCACACGCGCGATGTCTTACGAACAGTTCGCCGACGATGCCGCAGCATTACTGCGCGCCCTGGAGGTCGAGCGCGCTTCGGTGATGGGCTACTCGCAGGGCGGCGGGGTTGCACTGCAACTCGCAATCCGTCATCCAACGCTGGTGGACAAGTTGGTCTCCCTGTCCGCCACCTACCGTAAGGACGGCTGGTACCCGTCGGTGTTCAAGGCTATAGCTGGTCTCAGCGCCGGCGCGTTCGCCGGCTCGCCCGTCGAGAAGGCGTTTCACGAGCACACCCCGGACGCGACGGCATTCGACACCTACCTCGAAAAGATGAAGGTGCTGAACATCAATGACCAAAACATCAGTGACGAACAGCTGCGTTCGATCTCGGCGAAGACGATGGTCATCGTCGGTGACGCCGACGGTGTGAAGCCAGCGCATGCGCTGGAGATGTTCAGACTGCGCGGTGGTGGCGATGATGAAGCAGCAGCGTCGGGCGTACTGCAGCAGGTGCCGTCCGCGCGGCTGGTGATTCTTCCGGCAATGTCCCACGTTGGCATCTCCGGGGAGTCAGCCGTGCTGGTGCCAATGGTGAACGCATTTCTCGATGATGTACCGCCGACGACACCCGATCTCTTCTAGACCCGTCTGCCATGCTGACTCGATCGCATTCGCGGCCCAAGCCGCCGGGCTCAAGCGGTCCTGGGTCCTTCGGTGAAATAGTTGTAAACGTCGCAGAACTCGATTTTGGGCGGTCCAGGGACGCCGACTTCCGTCACCGCCGACACCATCTTCTCCTCGGCGAACTTCTCGAAGGCATCGCGGGACGACCAGACGTCGGTGATTCGTGTTCCCCCATCGGTGACGCTGACCCAGTGGGAGAGCTGGCCCGGCATTGCCGGCCCACCAGGAGTGAGGCCCAGTTTCGCGATCACCTGGTCGTACTGCTCAGCCGTTGCGCCCGGAAACTCCACGATGACTGCGATCGCCACGGTGACTCCTTTGTCCGATTTGCACTGTTAGCGGGAAGGCTAGACCCAACGGACCGACCGCACAATGTCACCGGGCACCGTCGGCGGGGGCGAGTGGCCCGGCAGCAGACCTGTTGATGCTCCAGACCGCAGTGCCGTCGGCGTCGAAACCCAGATCGCAGAGATTCTATTCAGGCGGAATGCGGACGATCCATCATCTGCGACTGAAAAGCACTCGGGTGCGATAGTAGTCTGAACCATTCTTGAGGAAATTTGTGTGGCGCGCCACCATTGGTTGTGGTCTGGTGTGATCCGTGGACTGGATACCCGTGATCGCTGCCTCACTGCTGGCTGACTCGGATCCCCTTCCCGAATTCCAAGGATTTAATTGGTCCACCGAAACTCAACACGTGTTCAGAGACAATCTCAGGCGCTCAGCGTTGCGTCTGATCGCCGACGACCGCGACGGACAGCCATACGTCGTTGACTTTGCGGAATTCACCACCCTGGTGCCGGATCCATCCGTCGAGCGGGTGTTTGCTGGAATCGTCCGCAAGCCGCTGTAGCTGTGCCCGCCATCGCACCTCAGGAGACGCCGATGGGTATCTCGAGACCGGACTGATCGACTGTGCGGAGCACCGACCACGCCGGCCACGCACGTTGCGCCTCGCTCAGCGCCAGGCTGCCGACATCCCCCGGCGGGAATCAGCGTCGCCGATCACCGAAGCGAGCGGGCACTGGACTCGGTGGTACTAGCACTAAAGCCTAATTGCGGTGACGAGGGCGACAGGATCCACTGGAGTCGTTGCGGGCTTATCGGGAGGTGGTCCATGCCGCAGGGATTAGGCGCTGACTCGTACATGGTGTTGGGGGACCTCTCCGCCCAGATCGACAGACTCGCCGCGGGCCAATGGCACGTGACCGTCACCAAGATGCTGCGCGGAAAGAGTGAACGGGACGAAAGCATCCCGGTCATCGACCTGGGCATCTTCCCCACGACCATTGCGGCCCGGGCGGCAGCCAACCTGGTATTGGACAGTTGGGTTGACTGCGACCGTCAGCAGGAAGTGGCGCCTCGGATCCGGCAGGTCGTCAGCGCCTGGGCGTGAATCTCTGATTTTCGCCGCCCAAAAGGTGAAGTGTGCTGCGGGAGTCACCGTCCAAGGACATCGACGCCCAACGCGACGTCGAAGCCGGCGCCGTTGCCTGCCAGGCCCACCAGGAGGATGCCTGCCCATTCGAGGGCGTGGGTCATCTCGAGCCCTCCTGCGTCCAGGGGCCGCATGTCCAAGCTCTCCAGAAACGCCGCGACACGTGTTTTCGCCTGAGCGTTATCGCCGGCGAAGAACGCATCCAGGGGCTTGTTTTCGGCAATGACGCCGCCGAAGATCGAATTGAATGCCTTGACGACGTGTGCGCTCCCGGGGGCGGCGGCGGCGATCTGCTGGGCGACCGAGTTGCCCGGGCTCGTCACGAGTCCACTTGCGTCGGCGTTGAACGGGTTGGTGATGTCGACGAGGATCTTGCCGGCCAGCGCATCGCCGTAGTGCGCGACCACGTCAACCGCGCCTGCGTAGAGGACGGCGACGATGACGATGTCACCCGCCGGCTTTGCGCCGAACGGTCCGACGGTGGCTCCGTTGCCGATCTGGTCGGCGAGCGCCTGGGCCTTGGCGGTGTTGCGGCTCATGAGCTCGACGGTGTGGCCGTGCCTGGCTGCCCGGGTGCCAATGGCGGTGGCCATGTTGCCCGAACCGATGATGGTGATGGTGGTCATGATGTTTGTTCCCTTGTTGTGCGTGGGGATCAGTGGGTAGTGGTCTTGCTGGCGTGCTGGGCCGGGGTGTCGAAGGCCGCCGGCCAGAGTGACGCACTCAGATCGCTGTGGTGCCGTCGTAGTCAGCCAACTCCATACCTCCGTTCGCCGTGACCCTGTTATGTACACCGATCTGCTTACTTAACGTATCGACGAGCGCCCAACGTGTCAAGCTATGCACACCGATCGGTACCCATTGGGGTACTCTCAGGCGTATGGCGGAGTTGGAGAAGGGGCCGCGGGGCGTGCGCCGCGGCAGGGGCGCACGAGAGCGCATCCTCAGCGCGTCCCAACAACTGTTCCGCGATCAAGGCATCAACGGCACTGGCATGGACCAGCTCTGCGCGGTGGCCGAGGTATCCAAGCGCACGCTTTATCAGCACTTCACCGGCAAGGACGAGCTGATTGCCGAAGGCTTACGCCGCTTCGATCCCGATATCCTGCCCGAGGTGTTCGACCGCACCGACCTCAGCCCTCGCGAACGACTCCTCGCCGCGTTCGACGTGCACGCACCCCTGTGCCCATTCATCGCGGCGGCCGTCGAAATCCCCGACCCGGGCCACCCGGCACGCGAATACGCCCGCGACTACAAGAAAGGCTTTGCCGCCCGGCTGACGGAAACCGCCCGCGAGGCCGGCGCCACCAACCCCGAACAGCTCGGCGAGCAATTGGCGCTGCTGCTGGATGGCGCCTCCGCCCGCAGTCGAGTCCTCAACACCGAGACCCTCGTCACCGCCGCCGGTATCGCGGCCGTCCTCGTCGACAACGCCATCCCGCCGGCGGCGGCACCGGCCGGCGCAAGCGCACCGTGACCGGCGCGGTCGACGCTGAAGTCGCGGCCGGCCGATTTCCGTCCCGCACGGTCGGGCTGGCCAAGCTGCTTGCTTGAGACGGTTGATAGCGGTGAGACGGGTGGGAACTGATCCCAGTCGAAGTCAAATGAAACGTGAGATCCGCTACGAAGAAATCGCCATGTGCACTTAGCTGGTTAGCAGGAAGGCGGCTAACGTTGCTAACGGATGGTGAAGCCGTCGCGTGGTGGTCCAGCCCGTTGACGTGTACCGCCATCTGCGGGGCCCGGTGACACACCGCGCCGCCGCGATCATTGACCCGGCGGGCGCCGGGTCCGAGACCAGGGGAGTGTCATGACCACCAGCATCAGCAACGGGGCGTACACCGCGGCAGCAGGCCAGGCCCGGGAGGCAACGGAGAAGTCCGTCGAGACCTTCAAGCAGGGTGTCGAGAAGTTCACCGAGCGGGCCAATGTGGTCGCCAAGATGCCGCAGGTCGATCTGACCCAGCCGGTCGCCCGGTATTTCGAATACGTGCAGAAGACGGTGGACTTCCAGCGCGACCTGGCCACCAGGTGGGCCGAAATGGTGACGTCAATGTCCGGCGCCGTCCGGGAGCAGGCCGAGAAGGTCACCGGCGTCGTCAAGGACCAGACCAATGCCGTGGCCGACCTGACCGTGAAGCAGGCCAAGAAGGCTGAGGACGTCGCGAACGAACAGGCCGCCGCGGCCGAGGAAGCCAAGAGAGAAGAAGAAAAGCAGGCCCGGGCCGCTGAGCGTGCCGCGGCCCGGCAGGCGAAAAAGGAGGCCCGCGAGCCGTACGAGGGTCTGACCAAGGCAGAGCTGTCCGACCTTCTCACCGAGCGGGACCTGCCGAAGTCCGGCACCGTCGAGGAACTCATCGAGCGGCTGGTCAGCGCAGACAGCGAGTAAGACAGGTCCTGTTCCACCACGACGCCGGTGTCGGCAGCCCATGCTGCCGACACCGGCGTCGTGTTTCACCCGGCCGGTGGGCTTCCGCCCGCACGCCCCGATTTCGAACCGATGCACGTGTTCGCGCGGGATCGGCGGACCTGACCACCTACCGGAGGACCCGAAATGAGTGCCACCCTGTCCATGCGGCCACCAGCGACCAGACTGGCCGCCGTCGCCGCGGAATCCGTTGCCTCTGCGGGTGTTCCACCTGTACATCTGCACCGGGCCGGTGCCGGTGAGCCGCTGGTGTTACTGCATGGCCTTGGCGAATCCAGCGTGGGTTGGCGCCCGGTGATCCAGGAGTTGGCCGAGCAGTACGAGGTCATCGCGATCGACCTGCCCGGGTTCGGCCGCTCCCAGGCTCTCCCCGGCGCGGTGCTGCCGACCGCGGTCAACCTCGGCGCCGCCGTGGAACGCGCCCTGGACGAACTCGGTGTCGGCGAGTACCACGTCGCCGGGTACTCGCTCGGCGCCCGGGTCGCGATCCAACTCGCCGATTCAGCGCGGGTCCGCTCGGTCGTCGCGATTGCCCCCGATGGTTTGGGCACCCCGACCGAACGGATCCAGGGATATGTTGCCCTGCTGGCCGGCCGGGGTGTGGCGATGGCGCTGTCGCCGGCCGCCGGGTTGTTGAGCATGACCCCGGCCGGCCGGTCGGTGTTCTTCGCCGGTAGCCGCACCCTGCCCTGGCAACTGTCCCCGGCCGATGCCCGGACGTTGCTCACCGACTACGCCGCCGCCCCCGGGTACGACGCGGCGAACTGGGTGTCGATGTTCGACATGCCAACCCACCTGCACTCCATCACCGCACCGACGCTGCTGCTGCAGGGCACCGCCGATCCGCTGATGCCGCAACAGATCTCCCGGTACCTCACGCTCATCCCCGGAGCGCAGCTGATCTGGCTGCCCGGCCTGAATCACGTCCCGATCTCGGACGATCCCAGGACGGTGGCCCATCACATGCTGGCCTTCCTGAACCGCACCCGCGAACTGCCGGTCGCGGCCGACCCGAGCAGTCATCGCGCCTCGACATGGAGACCGAAATGACCCTGGCCAGGGATGCTGTCGCCGTCGTACCTGTCGTGCTGCTGGCCGTCTTTGGCGTCAGCGTTCTGATCTGCATCTCGGCGTGGGGCCCGCGGTGAGCACGGGCACTGCCGGCCGTGGACTGATGGTCGTGGTGACCGTCTGCCGCAAAAGTGTCTCGCTGCCACTCGGCGGTGAACCGTGAGCGCCGTTGAAACGCGGGCCGCGGCCGATCCACAGGCGATGACCCGAGAAGCGTTGCTGGCAAAGATCACCGCACAAACCGAATCCCTGATTCCTGATGTCACCGGTGGCCCAAGAGCCCATGAGGTGGCCCTCACCCTCGTCCAGCTGGCAGCGGCCTACGCGGCCATCGTTGGCTCGGAGAACCAATAAGCGATCTCTGGCCGGGTAGAGGCGCCAGGCAGCGGGGGACGCGCTGAATGCCCGCCATTCAGACCCGGATTTGACGAACACGGCGCGGCGGTTTCGTGCTGCCGCTGCGAGGGAACACAACACCGTGTCTAGCGGAGGGGCGACGAAACTCCTCCCGAGAGGCTCCCCGATGCATACCCGACCCGTCCCTGGTCGGGTGTGCCTCTCGGGCAAACTGGGTACGGACACCCGGTGCCGAAAGGCGTGTTGTCGCGGCCGCACCTTCAATGATGCCGGCAGGGCGGTGCTGGTCGCGAGTGGGCGTAGACGCCGCGATGCGGGTTCAAAGAACACGAGGGGTACCGGTTCAGACAGTCGGTGAGCGAGCCGGAGCCCGAGATTGAAGTAGGTCTCGAATGGTAACTATTTCTGACACGCCACCGGCCTCAGGAGATCGCATGATCCTCGCAGAAATCAAAGACCAGTTCGACAGCTTCAGCGAGACCTGGTGTGAGGAGCCGCACGTGCCGAGTTGGCTCAGCTCGACGAGCCCCTTGCCGAGCTGGGCGAGTACGGCAGTGGGATGCCGGCAGCGACCGACGCCGCGCAAGAGCGGCGGGGCGGGATCGAAAATCTGATGGACCAGATCGAAATCAGCCTTGGCAATGGGCCTGAGCCTGTCGATGTGTCTGAAGACCCGGAACGAGGAATCAAGTGACGACGAGCCAGGACGATCCGATCGCCAAGGCTTTGACGGGCGCGGTACGCCGGCATCTTGCCGTCGGCAGCGTCGCCGACCTCATCGAAGACGTCGCGGCCCTCGACTCGCTGGACGCCAACGCGAACCCGGGGCTGAAGGTCAAGCTGTACCAGCTCCGCAAGGAAGTTGTTCGCGTCGCCGAAGCCAAACAGGCAGAAGCAGCAACGACCTCGCTCAAGCTGCAGAGTCTCGCCTGAAACGGTCCGCACCCCCTCCCCACGCCAACCGGCCGGCTACCGATCGCAGGTGAAGATGAGCAGTCCCGCAGATCCTGACAAATACACAAACCAGCGAACCCGCTTCCGGATGATCGAAGCCGAGATGGCTGGTGCCAGTGAAGAAAACCTGGCGGCACTCCGAGCCGAAATTGCGACGTTGACCAAACTGCCGTCCGTCGAGCGCGCCTGGCTGAGCGACCAGATTGACGCGGAAATGCGTCGCCGCTAGCGCATGTCGGGTAACCGCCGGTCAGGAATGCCGGCCAGCTTCGATTGTTCCGAGAGGCCACGAACACCGCGATGACACCCGGGTTCAACCGGTTGGCGGACGTCCGGTTCAACCGGGCCATCGGCCGACCGGTGGATCCCGGTGGTCAACGGCTGTCGGAAGACTCGTGGTTGTCAGGGAGCAGGAGCTCCACATCGAAATTGCAGGAGGAATCATGCGAAAGTTCTACACCGTCGTGCTGACAGCGTTTGGCGTTGCGGCCATGTCGGTTGCCACTGCCGGAGTCGCGTCCGCGTCTGGGAATCTGGCTTCGGCGCAAACATCAACAAGTTCGACGGGGATCGTGACGGCCACCACGACCACGCACGTATCGCCGTACCTCGCTGCCGAAAAGACCGGCACCCTGTACAAGGGCAGCCCTGTCGAGGTGCGGTGCTGGCTTCCCGGTCAGGTTGTCGACGGCAACGACATCTGGTTCATGTTGGGCGGTGGCCTCGGCTTTGCACCCAGGGCCGCGATCCAGCACGAGGCCGGCGTTCCTGACTGCCGGGAGTAGAGGACGGACGGTGCCGGCGGGAACCCTTCGCGGGGACCCGCCGGATTCCGTGCGTCGCCGATGTCGCGCACCCGGCTCGACAGTCACTGATGGCGGGATTGTTGCCCGAATGGCACGGTCTGCAGCGGCTCCGCTTCAATTCGACCGTTCGTCGCCGGGGTCAAGAGAGAGAGCTTCCGGGCGTCATACCCGAAGCGGCACAGTGCGCTTCGCATAGTCCCGGCCCACGACGGCTTTCGAGACCCAATGAACGGGCGCCGGAATGAGAGTATGCAGGAATGCCGTCTCTTCGGGCGTTGTGCCGTCCGAGACCCATTGCAGGAACCAGAGGCTCTCTCGCATCGGTACGCTCCGGCCCATCTTCTTCAACGCCGCACCGAGTGCATCCGGATCGGCGTGCGAGCAGAGTTCGATGATCTCGCTCTCCTCGTGGGCGAAATGCTCCGTGGCAGCGGCATTGAGATCGGCGATCGCCAGCTGCGCGGCCTGCGCATTCTCGGCGGTCGCACTCCCACCGAATTGCTTCATGGCCTCGCGCGCCGCCGCGAGGGAAGTGACGATCCGTTCGTGCTCGCCAGTGAGCTCGCCGACCTCCGCAGTGTCGTCGGGGTTTCCGCGAAGCACTGGCCAGAGGATTTCCTCCTCGCCCTCGTGGTGGTGGGTGAGCAATGTGTTGAACCACGTGAAACGCGCTGCGATCGCCGCGGCGCGATCGTGATCACCGGCGGGAAAGTTCGTCAGCGCGGCACTGAACCCATCGAGATCGCGGCGCACCGCCTTGTGGATCAGGGCATTCATTGCGGGTCCGTCCTGGACCGGATCGGCCATGGCAACCTCCATCGGAACGATGCACTCTCGAGTGGGCTCCGGGAAAGCGTACGTAGCCGTGACCGACCCGGAAAGGGTGGATTGGCGGGGTCGTCGGCGCTTGCCTGGTCATGCCGCGAATCGCCGAGCGGGCTTGTCGCTCGCTGGCCGACCGAACCGGCCAGTCGTCATTGTGCTGAGGACGCTGGAAACGGGAAACTGTGTTCATCAGGCAGAGCCACTGAGCCGGCCGACCGTGAGGGGGTGAGCCGTGCCCGCGAAGAAGGAGACCCTGGTCGAGGTCGACGGGCAGCAGTTGGCGCTCACCAACCTGGACAAGGTGCTGTATCCGGCGACGGGGACGACGAAGCGCGACACCATCGAGTACCTGACGGCGGTGGCCGGCGTGATGTTGCCGTATCTGACGGGCCGGCCGGTGACCCGCAAACGTTGGCCGAACGGGGTGGACGGCCTGTCGTTCTTCGCGAAAGACCTCGACACGGGTACCCCGGGGTGGCTGGAACGCGTTCAGGTTGACCATTCTTCGGCGCCCAAGTTCTATCCGGTGGCCTCGTCGCGGGCCGCCCTGGTCTGGTTCGGTCAGTCGGCGGCGTTGGAGTTACACGTCCCGCAGTGGCGGTTCGCCGCCCCGGCCGGGCCGATCGCCCATGGTGGGCGTTCTGGGGGTGTGCACCGGGGCGGCACCCAGCGGTATCCGGATCGGGTGGTGTTCGACCTGGACCCCGGGCCGGGCGCGGGCCTGGCCGAATGCGTGGAGGTCGCGTTCCTGGTGAAGGACCGCCTGGGTGCGTTGGGTGAGCGGATCGTGCCGGTGACCAGCGGCTCGAAGGGCATGCACCTGTACGTGCCGTTGCCCGACCCGATCAGCTCCGAGGACGCGTCCGGATGGGCCCGGCAGGTCGCCGAGGAAATGCAGAAGGCGCTGCCCCGACTGGTGGTCTGGAGAATGACCAAGGCCTTGCGAGAGGGCAAGGTCTTCTTCGACTGGTCGCAGAACGCGGCCGCGAAAACAACGATCGCGCCGTATTCGATGCGCGGCCGGGAGTACCCGATGGTCGCCGCTCCGCGCACCTGGGACGAGTTGGCCGCCGGTGACCTGGCGCACCTGGACTACCGGCAGGTAATGGCCAGGGTGGCCGCCGGTATCGACCCGCTGGGGGAGTTGCACGGACTGCTCGTGCCAGCGGCTCGTACCGGGTCACCTACCCGGCGTATCGCCGCGGCCCGGCCGGTGTCCAGGTCCGACCCCGGCGCGTCGGCTCCCGCTGCCACCCGAGCCCAGCCGCCCGCGCGGCGGATGCCGCCACCGGTGGCGGCGGGCTCGGCCCTGCCGATGGGGTTGAGTCCGATGCTGGCCTCACCGGGCACAGTCGAGATGGTGACCGACCCAGCGCTGTGGCGGTGGGAGGGTAAGTGGGATGGCATGCGGGCCTTGGCTTTTGTGGTGGGGAGAGACCCGTCTGCTGCTGAGCCTGGAGGTTTATCGGTGCGGTCCCGGATCGGCCGGGACAACACCGCCGCGTTCCCCGAGCTGTGGGAGCTGCCCGAACTGCTCGCCGGTCACACGGCTGTCCTGGACGGCGAGATCGTCTGCTTCGACCAGGACGGCCGCACCGACTTCGGCATGATGCAGCAGCGGATGGGTCAGACCCGGGCGTCGGTGATCGCCGCGAACGCGAGGCGGTTCCCGGCCAGTTTCCTGGTCTTCGACGTCCTGCACCTGGACGGGATCTCGTTGCTGGGCAAGAGGTATGACGACCGCCGCAGGATCCTGGCGGCGCTGCCGCTGAGCGGTGAGCATTGCTCGGTGCCCGACCAGATGGCCGGCACTCTGGCAGACGCGATGGCTCGGACCGAAGCCGCCCATTGGGAGGGCGTCGTTGGGAAACGTGTCGACTCCACCTACACGCCCGGCACTCGGACAAGGGCCTGGGTGAAGGTGAAACACCTGCTGTCCATGGACGCCGTCATCGTCGGCTGGCAACCCGGGCAGGGCGGCCGCACCGACCGGATCGGGTCACTGGTGATGGCCGTCCCGAGCACCGACGACATCGGAAACCCAACCGGCGGCTGGCGGTACGTCGGCAAGGTCGGCAGCGGGTTCACCGACCAGGCGCTGGGGAACCTCGCCGCCGAACTCGCACCGCTGCGGCGGGACACCCCACCTCTGGACACCAAACCCTTCGCCTCCGAGGTCCGCGGTGTCCGCTGGGTGCGGCCCGAACTCGTCGGCGAGGTCGCCTACACCGAACTGACCGCGGCGGGCGGCACGTTCCGCCACCCCCGCTGGCGCGGCCGCCGATACGACAAACTCATCGACCAACTCAAGATTCCCAGCTAAAACCAATTCCGCGGTCACCACCGCTGCCCACGTCCGATGACGAGCCGGTGCCTGCATGAACCGCGCGTCAAGGGGTCCAACGGCCTGGGTCCTGCCCAGTCCGCGGCCCATGGCCGCGGGTTCCGTTCAATCCGGGTCGTCGGGCGCCGGCTCCCCTTCGTTCACCACTCTGGGGATACGGTCATCCAAGGCCCCTGCGGCGGGCGGCCCGCTTTCCCTGGGCTGTCGACCGTCCAGATCCTTCATGATGTTGCCGATGAACCGGGCCCTGATGAGTGGGATCGCAGCTTTGATGGCGGCCCCAGCCGGCAATTCCAGCATTGCCCGCCTCTTCGGCAACCGCGCCTCGAACCGCCAAGTCACTGTTGTTTCGACCGGGTCGTGATCATTCGGGTCGTCGGCGTTGTCGGCAAACAGCACCACCATCGTCGCGGATATGCCGCCTTGGTTGCCGGTTGCTTCTAGGAGGGCGCCCGGCTCGTATCCCGTTACCGCTCCCGCGACTGAGAGTCGCAGCCCGAGTAGGTGCAACTCCGCCCGGACGCGACCACCGGCGATCAGCAAGTCCTCTTCGGGACCTATTCGAACCCCTGCGGCCGCCGGCCAGTTCGCCTTTGTCACCACGGCGTCGAAGACGGCCTCCCGGTGATGACCGCGAAGTGTTTCCACCCCTTGATCCCGGATCATGTTGTCCACCGTAACGAACTGCCTGATCTGTACCTGGCGGACACTTCGACGAGGAGCGCGGGCGTTGTGGTGATGTTCTTCTCGCCGAGGCGCTCCTTCGAGATGACCAGCAGATCGGGGTTGCACGCAGGTGCGGCGGTCGGGTTGCCAGACGAGCGGTGAGACGACGATTCCGTCGATTCCGTCGGGCTGTCGGCGGCGTCCTGATCGGAGAATACTTCAGGCAACGAGCGGTCCACCGGTTCGGACGGAAGGTCGTTGGACATGTCTGTGCCAAGCCATTCCGACGTCATCGTGCTGAACCGTCGGCCGGGTCAGGAGTTGCGTCCCGGCGACCTGGTCATTGAGCGTCGGCCCCTGCGCGCACCCAACCCGGGCGAAGTTGTTGTGCGGAACCTCGTCACCAGGGTCGATCCGTACCAGCTGCGGATGCTGCGGGGATCGACCGAAGTCGCTCCGGTGGCCATCGGCGAACCAATCCCGGCGAACAGCGTCGGCGTCGTCGTGCTTTCCGAGGACCCGGGCGTGCCGGTAGGCACACAGGTCGCCACCTACACCGGCTGGCAGTCCTACGCGACGACCACGATCGGACCGACCGAGATCGCCGACCCAGCGCTGGGCGGACCGGTGGAATGGCTCAGCGTGCTGGGCACGACCGGAGTGACGGCCTACGTCGGTATTCACGATATCGGCCGGGTGAAAGCTGGCGACAGTGTGCTGATCAGCGCTGCCACGGGAGCCGTTGGCGGTGTGGCCGTCCAACTGGCGAAGGCCGCAGGTGCACGGGTCGTTGCCATCGCGGGCGGCCCGGATCGCACCGAACACGCCGTGGAGCTGCTGGGCGCCGATGCCGCGGTTGACTATCGCGATCCAGCTTTCCCCGACAATCTCGCACGGGCGGCGGGCGACGGCGTCGACGTGTTCTTCGACAACGTCGGCGGGCGACAACTCACGCTCGCGTTGTCCGTGCTCAACAACTACGGCCGCGTCGTGTTGTGCGGGTCGGTCAGTAGTTACGCCAGCCCGGATGATCCCGACGCGGGCGCCGACCTCCGTGCTGCCGTCTTCAAACGGATCACCCTGAGGGGATTCATCGTCAGCGATTTCTACCCGGAGCGGCTGCTGCCGATCCGCGCGCAGATCGGGGAGTTGTTGCGCGCGAAGCGGTTACGGGTGGTGGTCAGCGAGTTCCAGGGTCTGGAGCGCGCGCCTGAGGCCTTGGCGTCGGTCTTCGACCGAGGATCGCCACACATCGGGAGCCGGGTCGTCCGGATATCCGACGAATAGGCGTTAAAAGCTCCAAGCAGCAACGCGCCACCTGCTTCGGCTCGTCATGATCGACATTCACCGACACAGCCTTGGAGGAGCCGTCGTGGAATATCTCGTGAGCATGACAACCCACGTTCCGGAGGGCACGTCGGACGCAGCCGTGCAGGACATCCGGGGCCGCGAGGCGGCGCATTCGCGCGAACTCGCAACCCAAGGTCATCTGCTGCGGCTGTGGCGTCCGCCGCTGCAACCGGGCGAATGGCGAACCCTTGGCCTATTCGCCGCCGACGACGACATCCAGCTCGAGAAGGTTCTCTCCTCGATGCCGCTGCGGATATGGCGCACCGATGAGATCACGCCGCTTTCGCCGCACCCGAATGACCCCGGCCGGCACCTGGGCGGATGACCCCCGGGTCCGAACGATCAGCCGGCGAGTTCTGGACCAGCGCCAGCAAGCGAGTTCCGGACCAGCGCTAGTGGTGTCGGTCGACAACACCTATCGGCAATGGCGTCTCTGCGCCCCATCACGCAGTTTCAGGCGATGCCAGGGTGTTTCGGACCGTCCCTGGGCCGGTTGTTACTATGTCCGATTTTCATTCACAGTGCCGCCGGTTTGCGCCAGCCACCGAGCAGACGCCAGCCACCCTACGCAGGGCAGCGGCGGCGGCGCGCAGGCCGATGCGCGAATCGTGACTGTCCAGCCCGTTCTGCTGCACCGCCACCACCGCCGCCACCAGAGCGGCACCGTGGCCAACGCTTCATGCCTCAGCCTCAGTCGTGGAGCATCGCCACGAAAGCGTTGAAGTCACCTGCCAGGTGCACCGCCCCCGTGTCCACGCTAACTTCTTCCACGAGCTCGCTGAACTCATGGAGTCCGATGAGCCGGATCTCTCCTCCATTTCCGTTGCCGCCTATTCGAGATGCCTTTCTGGCACTTTCTTTTCCATTCGCTTTATGCTTGCGACAACGGATGAGTGCAGCCTGTCCATTGTTTCGATCCGATCTTGAAGTCGTGCAATTGCCGCGGTGTCCTCCGACGCGTTGACTGCCTTGCGCACGTCGTTGATGGCTGCGGCCAACCAGTCCAACGCCGCGATTGCATCAGAGTGATTGTCATATGGTTTCTCGGTCCTGATCTTGTCGATACCAGAATCGATTTCTTCAATGCGATCATCGGATATCATTTGTCTCTCCTCAGTGAACAGCCGACGGAGGCCGAATTGGCGGGCAATCTTGTTTACGCATGGGTAACTCAAGGAATTCTGCGGCGTCGGCTCCGCCACGATTCACGATGATGACCTCGGACCAGCCGGCACGGTTCAAATGCCTCAGCAGACGTCGTGACGTGCGCCTTCGCCCCGCGCGGACGACAGCGACGTCTCCAGGGAGTGGCTCGTGGTTCACCTGTGTCAATGTCGCCATGGACGAGACACGCAGGACTCGGCCGACACCGAGATGCAGGATTGCTGCGGTCAAGGATGCGGATTCGATCCCGATGGGTGCGAGTAACAGGACCGTCATGGAGCGTGCCGGGTCGCCAGGCGCCCGGGTCGGTGTGACCTGGCGGGCAAGGGTGAATTCGATGACGGAGTCGCGGTTGCGGCGCAGCCAGCGGGCGACCCGGCGCGACTTCTTCATGGGAACAGCACGTTGTGGTGACATTGTCCTTCACCTTGGTGGAGGCGGAGCGTTCTCGATTGCTGATGACAGGCATGTACCCCGATACGCGCAGGTTGCGCAGGAACCGAGGATTACCTCCGGTGAGAGGCGCCGATCGCCTGCCCGGCCCTCCGACGAGGCTGAGGACTTCGTCGCGCGGCGAAGAAGTCGCGGTTCCTCGCGTTCTAGGAGCTGGACTCCCGGGCGATCGCCGAGGCGACCATAGCAGCGAGGGCTCGCAAGGTCCGCGTCCAAGTGGTCCTGGGACTGCCTGGTGCAGGTGCGGCTGAGGGCCACCGCGCAGGGCGGCGATCAGCGTCACCGCCGGCATCGGCCAGGGTGCGGGGACGCCGCTGCCCCCACCGGTCAGAAGTCCAGTTCCGACGGAGATTGGCAGCCTGAGACCGAACGGTGCACCCTCTAGGTTCTCGCGGGCGGCAACCACCGAGCCGGACGCCGTTGAGGCAAATGCCGCGGCGCTAAGACCAACGGTCGGCTCTCCGTGGAGCTTCGCGGCTCGGCTGCGTCCGACATCTCGGCTGCGTTCGACGTGATGACTAGTCCTCGACCTTCCCGCCCGGCGTGGTTGACTTATGCGTCAGATGAGTCGACCGGAGCGTGGTTTGCAGAAACGCCTACGGAATCGTCGTGACGCAGCCTTATTCCTGGGCAAGAAACCGCCACGACTTACTCCGGCCAAGATGCTGGTGAGGTCACTTGCGCGGTCTTGATCAAGGATGACCGACCAGGTCGCTACATCGCCCTGCGGGTCAAGTCCTCGGAAGCTGACAACTATCAGCGGGATGGCTGACTCAACGAGTCCGAGTTCCTTGCCGGTAATGAGCTGTACCAGGAAACTGCGGACTGCCAGGGCCGGGATGGGTTCTTCGATTGAGGCGGGCATGTTGCACCTCGGAAACGCGCATTTGAACTTTGCAACCTACGGTACGCGTACCGCCGCTGGGAGTGCCCTGCGGCTATTTCACCCCAGTTGCCCGGGTGGCAAACCCCTGTACCTGACAGAGTCGCTCCGAAAGAAGCCCGAAGACGGCCACCTACGGCGAACGGTGCGACACCACCGGCAGGCTGATCCACGCCTGCGACTTCAGCCGCACAGATGGCGCCAGGCTCGCTTACACCCATATCGCTGCATGCCGACGATGAGCGACACCGGCGCGCCGGGCGGGTCCACAGTGATTGACGACCATCAGAGATCTCGGTTAGACCGGTGGTAGCTCGCAATACCCTGCGCGCACCGTTCGCGCTCGCACGCCGCGCTCTGAACGCACCCCGACCCATTCGGTGGCCGGGACATTGGACGATGACGTTCCGTTGATTACCCGGCCGCCGTTTGTCGATCCGCATCATTCCGCGTCGTTGGCAGCGCTGGGTGGTGGTGGGTCCGCCCATATCCGGCCCGGGAGTGTGAGTCTCGCCTACCGCGGCGTGCTGTTCCTCGATGAGGCGCACGATAGAAACTACACCCACGGGGTGAGCTTGAGAAGTAGGAGCCTGCGGCTCGGCAATGATTCGAAGAGAACAGCATTCGGCAAGTGCGCATCGAGAGACGCTAGGCACGAGGAGGTTTCAGGAGGGCTGTGGGCAGATGCTTTGGACGAATTGCTGCCTCGGTTGGCGGGTCCCGTCCGGCGGGGGAGCAGGGCTGACGGTCAAGCGTGGCAACCACATCGGCCGGTGCGCTCTCCACGTTTCGAAGAATGCCGGCCATCGGCCGTGCGCCGGCCGCGTTCTTGAACAGGCATGCTGGAGACGGGCTGAGTTATCCCAGGTTGGTATGATGGCGGTATGACGACGCAGATTACTGTGCGACTGCCCGATGAGAACGTGGCATGGCTGGACGCTGAAGTTGCCGCCGGCCGGTTCCCGTCCCGAACGGTTGGGCTGGCGAAGCTGCTGACCAAAGCGCAGCGCCGACAGGAGGACGAGGCGGACATGTTGAAGATCCTTGCCAGTCCGGACCCCGACGAGGCGTCCGGGCTGGAGTGGATGCAGACCCGGGCGTTCCCCCCGATTGACGACGATCTGAGCTACCCCGACGAGCAACGAGTCGTCACCCATCCCGATCTCGCCGCTACAGGGGCCGACCAAGAGCGGGTGGCCAGGAGCACCACCCGCGAGTCCGGTCGGACGACCAGCGCACCGAAAGTAAGCACCACTGCCGGCAGACGTCGTACTGCTGCGGGCTCCGGTAAGGCAGACAGAACGACGATCGGCAAATGAGAGCGATCCACCTGGCGCGGCTGGACAAGACCCGGCCGGTGCTGATCTTGACCCGTGAGGCCGCGTTCGGTGCACGGGACGTCACCGTCGCCGCGATCACCTCGACGATCCGCGGCGTGGCCACCGAACTGCCGGTCGGTAAAGACAACGGTCTGGATCGCGAGTGCGTGGTGAACCTTGACGACGTGCAGACCATCAGCCGCTCCGACCTCGGTCGATTCATGGGCTACCTGGGCGCCCATCAGGAGTCGGCACTGCACCAGGCCGTCATTCGAGCGTTCGATCTCGACGACTAGTTGCCCTGAGCGTCAGATGTCGTCGCTACGGGTGCCATTCTCCCGGGCCGGCCATGGGTCTCCCAGACGGTCACCCTGCCGATGCCGTGGGTCCCGCGTGTGCGACCAACTACCGGCTCGCGGACTGTTGTTCGCGGGCGGCGATCGTCAAGAGGTCGTTGCGAACACTTTGACTTGGGGCCTGCCGGATCATCGCGCGCAATTCCCGGGTACTTCTCCTGTTGGCACGCCGGCGAAGCAGGTTAGTGATCATGGTTCTTCCTTTCGCGCGGATGGAGCCGACCCGTCGGGGTGGCTCGTTCTGCAGCTCTCAGATTTCTCGCCCAGGCCTTCCCCGGGGTCGCCTCTCAGCCTGCCGATGCCCGAGAATCAAGGGGATCCGCCATTGGTCCGATCTGCCGGCTGATGTCGGATCCCCCGATCGGTGGACAACCCCGGCTCGTGATGTGTCGTGCAATTAATTGATCTGTTCGAGGGCGTTCCGACCACGGGGACGCGCGGGGACGATCGGGGCGACCACTTCGGCGGGCAGGGTGCGGGGTCGACCCATCACTACGCCATTGACCTGACCAACACCCCGAAACATGACCTCCCAGGGCGTTGACGACCGCCCGGTGTCCCAGACCGGCCTGCGGGATCCGCTCGGGTAGGGAGTGTTGATCTGCATTCCCACAGGCGTGAACCTGTATGGTCGGACGTAGAAGAAACGTTCCATCAGTAGGATTCGTGCATTCCCGTCTTCGGGTGACCGCGGTTCTTACTCGAGCAGAAATCGGAAGTGTGCAATGAGCGCCCGGCGGGTGACTATTCGCGACGTCGCCGCAGCGGCGAGCGTTTCTGTTACAACGGTTTCTGACTCCCTTTCCGGTAAAGGAAGGCTGCCCGACGCAACACGGGTTCGAGTGGCGGAGGCCGCAGAGCGCCTTGGCTATCGCGCCAGCTCAGCGGCGAAGCATCTCAAACGAGGCCAGACGGGCGTTCTTCTGATGTCAGTCACCGCTCCTGATACCGACGACGCGACCAGCTGGAATGTAGAGTTCTTCGTTCGGTTGATGAGCAGCGCCTCGGAGTATGCCTTCGCTCATGGTTATGCGCTGGCAATGGTCCCACTCAAGGCATCGAAGGGCTCGGCCCGCGTTCCTTGCGATGGGGTCTTGCTCATCGATCCGACCGACGCGAATGATCTTGTTGATCGGGCAATCGCTCAGAACCTTCCGATTGTCACGATCGGACGGCTCGGTAACAGGCAGGAATATGTCGACAATGACATTCCACGTTCGGTGAAGCAGTTGCTCGAGGTCTTCGAGAAGCATGGTGCGCGGCGCCCCGCTCTCATCACAGGACCTCTGGCAACCTCCTATACAGCCGACACTGCGGCGGCTTACACGTCGTGGTGCAAGGAGCGATCGATCGAGCCGGTAATTGAGATCGTTCATGGGGGTTTGGCTGAGCAAGGCGCCCGTGCCGCGGCATCGAGGCTGGTCAAAGCGGCGAATCGACCTGACGCAATCCTGGGTACTCTGGACGGCATCGCGAAGGGTGCTCTCGCTGCGGTGCTGAGCGCTGGACTGCGAGTGCCGCAGGACTGCCTCGTCGCCAGCCTCGCGGACAGCGGAGCGATCGCAAGCGCGGAGGTTCCGATCACCGCCCTTGATCTCAATCCGGCGCTGATGGGGGTCGAGGCCGCTCGTCTGCTCATCAACCTGGTAGAAGGTCGGACCGATGTCGACAGACCATTGGTCGTTCGTAGTTCTCTGAAAGAACGCCAGAGCACGAATCGCATCACCGCGGTCGAGGCCTAAGCAGGCGGACGCCGCACGCCTGCGTTGTTACCCACAGCAAGCAAATATTGAAGGTAATCAACAGCCGGTTCAATCGGGTCGCCCACGCGGACGGTGGCAGCATGAGAACCCTCGCCTGAACCGATCGTGTCCGTGATCGTTCCGGCCGGGTCGACATAGCGGGAGCCGCCGACGAAGGTGAATCCGGCAGCGTTCCCGATCGCGTTGACGTAAATGTGGGGTAGCCGGTTGTCTAAGGCGCGCGCTCGTGAGGCAAGTTCGTGATCGTTGAAGTAAGGATCCATATTTGCGGCAATGGATATCAGAATCTGGGCACCGTTGATTGCCAGGGTACGAGCGGGCTCAGGAAACTCGATGTCAAAGCAGTTCAATAGGCCGACTCGCAGCCCGGTCAATTCCACGTTCTCGTAACAATTACCCGGGTGGAAGACCTCCGCTTCCCGGCCGAACAGGTTCACCTTCCGGTAGACGCCGGCCAATTCGCCGTTAGAATCGAAGGCGGCGATCGAATCGAAGACCTGAATGCCGTCGCTTTCGATGAACCCGAAGACCGCCGCGGTCGTTCTCTGCGCACATGCCTGCGCAATGACCTGCATCTCCGGAGCCACCCTCGTGATGGCAAGTTCCTCGACGTGTTCTAGCTCATATCCACTGAGGAAGAGCTCCGGAAATACTGCGATATCAACGGATGGATGCTCTTCGAGCAGCTGAAGCATGCGCCGGGTGTTCGCGGTCAAGTCTCTTGGCACCGACCGAACCTGCGCGAGGAGAACCTCGCGGGTGCGGGGCCCGGCGGATGGTGTCGCCGGGCCCCACTCGCTGACCATCAAGTGCTCAGTACGCTGCGGGGGACAGTCGGCGTACCCCGTCTGCTTCGACGACGTAGTTGTCCTCCAGTTTCAGCAGTACAAACTCGTTGTTGGCGACGTGAAGTCCAGTTTCGGGTTCAAGGGAGATGACGCTGCCTTCGACAATGACCTGATCGCGATCGATCAGCCCGTTGCGGTAGATGGTCGGGAGCTCGCACGCGCGGAGGCCGACACCATGACCGATTGCGTAGGGGTAGTTGGAAGTCCCTCGCTGGCGAGATATGAGTTGACCGCGGCGTCGACCTCGGAGACCCGCACACCTGGCCGTACGGCTTCTTCAGCGATCTTGTGCGCCTGGAGCAGCTTGTTGTAGACCGCCTGAACTTCTGCGCGAGCTTCGCCGCCGACGAAGCCGGTCCGCGCAATGTCCGACGCATAGCCGTGCTGGCCGTAAAGCCCGACATCGAAGAAGTAGGGGTCGCCCTCTCGTAGCACCGTGCCCTCGGCGAACCAGCCGCCATCGCCTCGCCGATGGTTGCACAGTGAGTGCGAGAGGAACTCGGGTCCTGCAGACTGCGCAGTTCCCATGACGGCGGCGAGGATGTCATGATCGGTGGCCCCTGCGACTGCGGCCGATCTTCCGGCGTCGGCGGCGATCGAGTTGACAATGCTGGCATCTTCGAGCAACCGGATCTCTTCAGGCGTCTTCTTGATGCGGATGTCATAGAGTCCCTGCCCGACGGAGATGAATGCTGTGTGCGGGAGGTGGCTCTTGAGAAGATCAAGCACGCTGGGATCGATGATTTCGATGCCGACTCGCGTCGCTCCTTTGAGTGCCCTAGCGAGGCCGGCTGCCCAAACGTTGGGGTGGCCAACAATAGGTGCCCAGGATGGCATGGGGTGAATTGCCTGGATCCAGGGTAGGTCGGCGAGCGGGTTTACTTGTGTCTCGTCGATCCATGGCGCAAAGATCTCGGCTTGGCCGTCGATATTTACGACCGCTGCAAACCAATCGAAGGCTTCGGCGATGATCTGCGTGCGGTAGTCGGTGGCGTACCTGATGTGATCGAACCCCGTCAGCAGCAGATGGGACAGATCGTTGTGTTGCATGAATTCGGCAATGTTTGCGCGACGATCGCTGCGGAGCTTGTCGACGTCGACGGTGGACCAGTTGTACATTTTTCTCCTTCGTTTGAGGGTTGGTGATTGTTCAAGCCTTGAAAGCGGGTATTGGGTATCGGCGTCGCAGAATTAAATAGAGAGTGCCGGCGACGATGGCGCCTGCCAGCCAGGAAAGGTCCACACCACCCATGGCGACGGCGACCGGTCCCTGGAGGCCTGGGATCGAGGTCATCAGAAAGAGCCAACCTACCGCGAGGCCAGCGGCGAATGAGATCATGCCCGGCCACTCGATATCGTCGATAAGTCGTTTGGTGACCGGCCGGTAGAGCTCCGCCACATCGACTTTGCCTTTGCGGAGCACGAAGAAGTCGATGAGCGTAATTGCTGCCCAGGGAGCGATCCAGAAGACCAGCGCGGCCATCCACTGACTCACCGAGTTCGCGAAATTCTCGGACTGTAAGAATATCCACAGCACCAGGGATCCAACCACGCCTCCTGCGACCGCGATCTTCCACTGCGCAGCTTTTATATCTAGAGAGAGGACGGCAAGGACCGATGAGTACATGACGACAATGTTCGTTGCGATCGGTCCGTGCAAGATAAGCAACAGGACGGGAAGCGCCATAACGCCGAATGCGGTAATCACCAGAGCGGCTGGGTCGGTTCCACCAGCGCTGGATGTGGCGATGAAGGCTCCGAGGGAACCCAGCCAGACCACCGGCACGAACATGCCCAGCGCGGTCGAGATGAAAATCTTCTTGGAACTGACATCCGTACGGGTGAAGCGGGTGTAATCGGCAGCGTAAACGAACCAGGTGACACCCCAGCCGATTCCAATTCCGGTCATCACAGTCGATATCGCGGCGAGCTTGTCGCTATCTGCGATCGTGCTGACATCGGGCCCGGGATGGACGTTGACAAGTGCCATCACCGTCATTGCGAGCATGACGACGAGAATGACCGGCATCGTCCATCGCTCGAATTTCTTGATTGCGTTGAAGCCCCACGCCGTGATTCCAACCTGGATCAGCATGATGATGGCAGCGATGATGTACTTGGTCACCTCGTTTGCTGAGATGCCAATGCGCTGCAATGCGGCGGTGGCGAGGTCCAGAACAACCCACGTGTTGACGCCTACCCACCCCATTGGCATAAGCACCATGACCGCCGCGACGACGCGGGCACCGCGACGCCCGAGCACGAGGCGGGAGAGCACCATCGCGTTCACGCCGGTCCTGTGGCCCATCACGCAAAATAAACCGAAGGCTGCGGCGCCGATCAGATTACCGACGACTATCACGAGCACGGTTTCGAGCAGGCTGAGCCCGAGAAGAATGCCCGTTGTTCCGAGTACCCAGTTGATGGGCGCCAGATTTGCTCCGGCCCAGATCCAGAACTGGTCGATGGAACTCGAGTCCCGATCCTTGACGGGAATTGGTGAGACTCCGTGGTCCTCAGCTCCTGCAGGACGGTTGGCGCTGTCGGGTTTCCGGCGGCGAGGTGTACGGACGGAGGTGGTAGCCACGATGTGTCCAATCGGGATGTTTGCTTCGCGGGAAGGTGCAAGACGTCGACGTCAACGCCATTGGCCCCTCAGATGCAGGAACGTTTCTGCAGATCGGTTAGGCTGAGGTTACGACCATGCAAATCGGCTGTCAAGAGAAGGGGTGCGCGATTTTTCCGAGTGACCGGCGCCCCTCGGTCTGGGTTGGCATCGGGCCGGTGCTGACCGCCGGCATTGTGATCGTCGCGTTTCAACGACCCGGCCGCGCGGACCGTCCCGGAACTTTTCACCTGACGGCCGGGTCTCCCCGTTCGGGCTGGGTGGACGCACTCGCGTCGATCGTCCTGTTTGGAGAGATCACGAAGCGCGTTTCAGGACGTCTGTGTCGATGGTTGGTGCAGCTGGGCCTTCCCTTCTACCCACGAATACGGATAATTAAGTCAAATGGGATGTCGACTTCTGAAGGTCGAGGAGAGTGCCATGACGCATGAGTCCGGCGACTTGCGCTGCCGCATTGGTCGGCATCACTACGTCGAGGTTCCTGACGACAACCCGGAGAAGCGTGGCCAGATACACGAAGAATGCACCCGCTGTGGGCACATCAAGGATCGCCGGGAGTACTTGCCAGGTAACCCTGGACTGACCGGGATGTGAACCCCGGAGAATGTCCTCGATGACGTGCCGGGCGCAGCATGGCCGCGCCGGCCGCATGGGTTTGCAGGTAAGGGCGGCATGGACGGGGAGGCCGCGGTAGGCGATGTCGCTCATCAGACTGGGCGAGCTCAGGACGGCTGGGGTCACCTCGGGCGATTCGAGTTCGTCGACGCTCAGGACGATCGCTGTGGCCGGCCGTTCTTGGTGATCAAGACACGGACGTCGTCGCTTCCGAGCCGGTCCATCACCTCGGAGAAACTATTCGTCACCTTGCTCTCCCGGCTACGAGGCAAACATTGACGATTGCATCCTTCGCCTCTCGGTGAGTGGAAGGAGCTTGGCCTGTTGAATCAACCACCGTTCCCCGGCTTGCCGGGCGGAGGGATGGTTTGTCCGTACCGGATGAAACGGCAGTAATTGCATTCTCAACCGCCCGACATCTCGTCTCCCCGGACGATGAATCCGCTGCCTGGTGTGCTGGTGTCGGCATCCTGCGGTGGATCGCCACGCCATTTCTTCATTTCCACTCCGACCGCGGGCGCGGCCGCTGGTGCCACTCATCACGCATGCTGGAATGCGCACGTTCCGCCCGGGGAGCGCAAATGTTGACCGTCCTTCTAGGACAACCGTCGAGTCGGGGTTACGCATCACGGCTCCATCTCAGGGCCCTGGAGTTTAACATTCTTGTCAGAACGAAAAGCTGCACAACGCCTGACCCCTCGCTGCTCACCAGACGTTGCACGTCCCTCTTGAAGCGGAATACTCAAAAGTTTCCCAACCAGCTCCACTGCGGGCTCCCACCAGCCCCAGAATTACCGGGGATATCTCTCGTTCCCAATTTCTACGCTGGGCCGGAAGGGTCAGGGCCGGGGGGTGCCGTGGATGCGTTTGGCGTAGCGGGCGTAGACCCGGGGGGCCAGCAGCGGCACGATGGCTCTTGCCGGCGGCGGCGCGGAGTGCAGCATGGTGGTGAGGACCTCGGGGTCGCCCTCGTAGGCGAACATCCCGAACACCAGCAGCATCTTCGATTTCGGAACGGACGCCGCGCCGGCCTCGCCGACGGCAGCCCACTGGCCCGGGGTCAGGTGCGCCGCCGCCAGCGGGAGTAGTTCCCGTTCCTCGGTGTCCAGGTGCGCGACCAGGAGCCCGTGCAGATGGTGCAGGGCTGTGATCAGTTCATCGCGGCTGCCGTCGTCGCCGAGGTCGGTCCACCGGTGACGAGCGGTGTTCACCAGACCGAGGGCGGCGTCGATGCCGGCGTGCTGTGCTTCCGCCTCGTCCAGGCGGGCCTGCCCGTCCGCGGTGAGCAGGGCACGCAACGGTGGCCACAGCAGTTCGTCCTCGCCGGCATGGTGGTGGTGCAGCATGTCGCACAACAACTCGAGATGCGCATTGACGCGCCGGGCGGCACGGTGTGCGCCAGCCGGTACCCGGGCCACGGCCTGGGGGGCCAGCCGGAACTCCCGAAGCATCGCGGTGTGGACGACGATCATGTCTCGGACGTCGACCAGCGGGTGCTCGACGGTCGCGACGGTGGGCTTGGCGGCGGGCCCGCCCGGCGAGCCTGGAATGGCCCTGGTGCAAGTCGTCTGGACGGGTGCGGGGACGAGGTCTGGGTCATGGCGCAAGCGTCGCCGGCCCCGTCGCGGGTCGATATCCCAGGAAGTTGGGATCTTGTTCGCGGCGCCAATTCGTGATGATGAAGCAGGTGGTGAAAACACCGTGGCGGCCGCTACCCGATCTGCTTGCCGACGCTGACCGCGGCCGATCAGGAGGTATCCACGCTGGCACACGTGGTGTACACCTCAGTCGCGCGCTACGTCCGCTATGACTTCGCGTGTTTCGCCGTGACCGACCCGGCCAGCGGCCTGGTCACCTGGGCGTCGAAGACCCGGTCGTTGGGTGTCGGGGATGAAGAGTTCGCCGCCGTCGAGTACGGGCCGCCCGACCTGAACTCCTTCGCCGAACTCGCCCACCGCAACCCTCCGGTGGGCGCGCTGTCGATGGACACCGACGGGCACCCCGAGAAGTGTCGGCGTCATCGCGAGCTGATGCTGCCCCGGTTCGGGTTCACCGACGAATTGCGGGTGCTGTTCCCCAGCCGGGGCGTGACCTGGGGCGGGATGGCGCTGTACCGGGCCCACGATGAGCCACCGTTCGACGCGGGCGACGTCGATCAGCTCGCCGGGATCGCCGGTCTGGTCGGCGCCGCACTCGCTCGCAGCCTCTTCCGGCCGGCACCGCACCCGGATCCCGCCGTCGGGGTGGGCAGGCCGTGCTGATCGTCGATGGGGCCGACCACGTCACCCACCTCACGGCCTCCGCCGAAACCGCAATAGAAGAACTGGGCGGCTGGGAGCACGGATCACTACCGGCCAGTGTCCTCACCCTGGTCGCGTCGACCCGCACCCGCCGTGAGCAGGCCGCGACGCTGGTGCACACCCCGGCGGGCCGTTGGCTGAGCCTGCGCGCGGCACCCCTGTCCGGCCCCGGCGGTCACAGCGACACCGTCGTCACCATCGATGCCACCCCACGAACCGCCCTGAGCCGTCTCGCGTTGGCCGCCCACGGCCTGACCGCCCGCGAAGAGGACGTCACCCTGCTGGTCCTGCAAGGCGCGAGCACCCAGTCCATCGCAGCCGCACTGCACCTGTCCCCACACACCGTGCAGGACCACCTCAAAAAGATCTTCGGCAAGGTCGGAGTCACCAGTCGCCGGGACCTGACCGCACGCCTGACCCTCGGCTGACCTGAAGAACACCCGAGTACCCAGCCGCTGGAAGGGGTTTCGGTATCGGGTAAGACCGACAATAGGCAACATCGGTTCGCCCGGCCATCAGCACGCTCCGCCCTGCACCCGACGCCGACGCACCGGAACCAGCGCACGCGCAGCCCAGCCGTCCGTCCGTCCGTCCGATAAGCAGAGCAACACTCTGTCGGCTCCATCGTCCGCGTCGTCCAATCGGGACCAGCAGGTCCGGCCGCCATGACGTGCAACGGTCGGTTTGCCAGTCCAGCGAGGCGAAGAGGGCCTAGGCGCCGGTACCTGGTTGTCTGATCGGCATCCCTCGCCCGCTCATAGGCGCCTTCGCGGGTGCTCCACGCGTGCCCAGTCAGAGACCGCGAGCCGTTGCGGGTGTGGTGATCGGCCGGACCTTCCTGCAGTCGCCGGAGAGTTCCGACGGTGTCACCCCAGTCCGCGACCGAATGCTGCTCCCGGTGAACCTGATGCCCGGGTGTTTCGGACCGTCCTTGGGCCGGTTGTTCCTATGTCCGATTTTTGTGCACAGTGCCGCTGGTTTGCGGTGAGGCGGGTTGATGTTGACGCAGGGTGTTGGCATGTCATTCGGTGGGGGTCGTCGGGGTTTGGTCTGTGGCGGGTTGTTCTGATGACGTTGGCGCGGACGTGGGCGGTGGCGTTGTCGGGGGTTTCCGGGTATCTGGTGGCGGTGGAGGCCGATCTGGCGGCGGGGTTGCCGGGGACGACGGTGATTGGCATGGGGGATGCCGCGGTGACGCAGGCGCGGGATCGGATCCGGGCGGCGGTGATGAATTCTGGGCATCGGTGGCCGGATCGGCGGATCACGTTGGCGTTGTCGCCGGCGGCGTTGCCCAAGCGTGGTGCGGGTTATGACATTGCTTTGGCGGTGGCGGTGCTGGCGGCGGCTGGTGTTGTTCCGGTGGACGCGGCGGGGCAGACGGTGTTGATCGGGGAGCTCGGGTTGGACGGGCAGGTGCGGCCGGTGCGAGGGGTACTGCCGGCTCTGCTGGCGGCGCGGGCGGTGGGTCGGGAGCGGGCGATTGTTCCGGTGGGGAATTTGTCGGAGGCGGCGTTGGCCACGGGGATGTCGGTGTGGGGCGTCGCCTGCCTGCGGGATCTGGTGGCGAGTTTGACGGGTGAGTCGCAGGAGTTGGTCCCGGGCGTCGCGGGCCGGCCGGTTGATCACTGGTCGGGTCCGGATTTGGCGGATGTGCTGGGGCAGCCGGAGGCGAGGTTGGCGTTGGAGTTCGCCGCGGCGGGTGGTCATCACTTGGCGATGATCGGGCCGCCGGGGGCCGGGAAGACCATGCTGGCAACGCGTTTGCCGGGTGTGTTGCCGGTATTGGATGACGAGCAGGCCCTTGAGGTGACGGCGGTGCATTCGGTGGCCGGGACATTGGACGATGACGTTCCGTTGATTACCCGGCCGCCGTTTGTCGATCCGCATCATTCCGCGTCGTTGGCGGCGGTGGTTGGTGGCGGGTCCGCCCATATCCGGCCCGGGAGTGTGAGTCTCGCCCACCGCGGGGTGCTGTTCCTCGACGAGGCGCCCGAATTCCGTCCGAGTGTCCTGGATGCTTTACGGCAACCAATGGAGTCAGGTGCCGTGCTGCTGGCGAGAGCATCGGGCGCCGTGCGGTATCCCGCCAGGTTTCAATTGATCCTGGCGGCGAATCCGTGTCCCTGCGCGGCGGCGAAGGACGTCGATTGCACGTGTGCTGCCGGCGTGCGTCGCCGGTATCTGGGACGGTTGTCGGGTCCATTGATGGACCGCGTCGACATCCGCGTTGATCTGGCGGCTTTGGATCCGATGACGCTGACAGCGCCTGGTGCGGTGGGGGAGTCAAGCAAATCGGTCGGTGACCGGGTGCTGCTGGCCAGGGATCGGTCGGCATTGCGGTGGCGGGGCACGCCCTGGCGATGTTCGGCCGAGGTGCCCGGAGCGACGGTGCGCAGGTCGTGGCGGCCGGATCGTCGGGAGGCCGAATTGCTCGATCGGGCGGTCCGCACCGGGCGGCTCACCGGTCGCGGGTACGACCGGGTGCTGCGGTTGGCGCTGACGGCAGCCGATCTGGGTGGACGACAGAAGCCGTCGTCGGCCGACCTGGCCACGGCATTGGCGCTGCGATGCGGGGAGGCGTTGTGAGTGAGTTCACCGACGAGGCAATAGCTTTGGCGGGTTTGGTCCGGGTGTGTGAGCCGCCGAGTGCGTCGCTGGCGTTGTTCGTGAGCAGGGTGGGGCCGGTCGCGGCGTGGCAGGGTGTGTTGGGTCGGCGAGCGCCGAGGGCGGTGCTGGCCGCAACCGCTGCCCGCACGCAGAATGTCACCCAGGAGGTGTTGTTCGGGCGTGCTGAGCAGGATCTCGCTACTGCCGCGAAGGTGGGTGCGCGGTTGATCGGTCCCGGCAATCACTATTGGCCGGCTGACGCGGTGGAGTCGTTCGAGGGTGCGATGGCCCGCGGCGTACGCGGTGCCGGGCCGCCGGTCGCGCTGTACGTGCGGGGCCGGACCTTGGCGGACCTGCCGGCCAATGGCGTCACGATTGTCGGCTCGCGGGCCAGTAGCGGTTATGGGCAACGAGTGGCCGGCGAAATGTCGCACGAGCTGGCGTGTCGGGGTTTGACGGTGATCTCCGGCGCGGCCTTGGGAATCGACAGTGCGGCGCACCGCGCGGCGCTCGTTGCGGCCAGGTCTGTCGGGATGCAACCCGCAGGGTCGATTCCGTACTCGGTCCCACCGGCGACGGTCGCGGTGCTGGCCTGCGGAATTGACCGGGCCTATCCGGAGTCGAATCGTGCATTGTTGGACGCGATCGCCGAGCAGGGCGCGGTCGTCAGCGAGTACCCGCCGGGAACGACACCAGCGCGGCATCGGTTCCTGGTGCGGAACAGGCTGATCGCGGCGTTCGGTGCCGGAACGGTGGTGGTCGAGGCCGGCCGTCGGTCCGGCACGCTCAGCACGGCGGCCGCTGCGGAGCAGTTGGGTCGGTTGGTGATGGCGGTACCGGGCCCGGTGACCTCGGCGATGTCGGTCGGATGTCACCTGCTACTGGCGGACCGGTTCGCCCAACTGGTCACTGACGCCGATGACGTCCTGGCCGCACTCGGTCGGGCCCGGCAGCGGCCGGTGCCGCCCACCGGCAACGAGGAGCCGACCCCGGGCGCGGACCCGCGACATCCCACGGACGGGCTCGACCTGGACAGCGCGCGGGTCTACGACTCACTGCCGGCACACGGGTACTGCTCGGTGGAGGATCTGGTCACCGAGTCCGGGTTGCTCGCCACGCAGGTGATGGGATCGCTTGCGGTACTTGACCTTCATGGCCTCGCGACCCGCAGCGGCACACAGTGGAGGCGCAACGTGAACACCGACCACCAATGACACACCAGGCAGCCCGGGGACTGCCACGCGACCGACCACCGACTGATTTGTACGGTTTGCATAGTTTCAGGGCTAGTCGGCCGGAGGCGAGTCCAGGATGCTGGGCAGATGGTGATGACCGCGATGAACGGGAAGTGTCTGCTGTGACGAATATCGAGGTGGTCGACGACTCCAGTGAGTTGTCGTCACTGCTGGTCGCCGGACTGGGCACCGAGGCGCATCGAGAGAGCACTGCACTGAACGACACGCCTGCCCGCGATCCAGCCGAATACCTGATGACGCCGGCCGAAGTGGCGCAAATATTCAGGGTGGACCCGAAAACCGTTTCCCGGTGGGCCATGTCCGGACGGGTGGGTTCGGTTCGCACACCAGGTGGGCATCGTCGATTCCATCGTGGCGAGGTTGCGGCGTTGTTGGCCGGATTGACTCAGCCGGGTGCCGAGCAGGCCTGACACCTCAAACTGACGAGTCACGCCACGGGTCCTCCCGGCGCCAGAGAGTGGGCAGATGGAGGCCGACGCCCTGCCGGTCGGCGAGGTCACCCAGCACCCGAAGGGTGACGCGCAGGTCGTCGCCGGCGTATGGCAGGGCGCGCAGGGGCTTGTCGAGCGGCCGGAAGAAGTCGTCCCAATGGATGAGGACCACCCGCCGCGCCCCGACTGCCTGCACGGTCTGCGCCCAGTAACTGCGGAGATAGTCCTCATCAAGGACGCCGAGCTGGCCGACTCCGAGGTAGGCGACGTCGGCGCGTCGGCCACTGAGAGTGCCGGGCACGAAGCCGGCGCTGCCCTGGACCAGCGCGCTCCGTCCGGTGCTGTGTTCGACGATGATCGACCAGGCGTCACCGCATTTGTAAGCCGCGGCCTTGACCGGAGGTAGGACAGGCTCGGTGATGTGACCCGGGAATCGGTCCGGAGGACAGTGCTGAGATTCGAGAAACGTCAGCGTGAAGCCGCCGCACGACACCGGTTCCCCGGGCGTCACGACATGAATCTGGTCGTCACCGAGCCCGGCACCGCGACAGACGTTCGCTGCGGACTCCCCGCCGACCACGACCGCACCGGTGCGGTCGGCGACCTCGGCGCTGTCCATGACGTGGTCGAAATGCGTGTGCACGGGCAGCACGGCAGCTAACCGACGTCGGTTGTGTGCGCCGCCCAACCCGAGCCGCGCGAGGGCCGAGTCGATGCGGGTTGGATTGGGCGCAAGCCTGCCGAACGCCACCTTCCACAAAGGCGGCCGGGAGAAGAAGCCGTCAGTCATCACTGCGCGGTCACCGTCGTCGAGCAGCAGAGTGGAGACGCCGAGGAACGTCACCCCGAAATCGCCGGTGGCCGCCGGCACGTCGAAGCGGGCATGGTAGTCAGCCAGGTCGGGACGGCCGAATTTGAGGCGCACATCGGGACGGTATCGCTCGATGAAACCTGCCGCCGGGGACCGGGTTCTAGGCCAGGACCGCGCCGACCGTGACGGTGAGGACGATGGCGAGTGCGGCGAGTCCCCAGTTCAGGGTCAGGACCGCGGCGACCGCGCCGACGAGGAGCGGGCCACCGGCGTCGCCGAGTTCCCGGCCGACCTCGGCGGCGCCCATGGTCTGGCCGAGTCGCTCCGGCCGGTGTGGTGCCGGCGAGGTGGGCGAAGGCGATCGGGGTGGCGAGCCCGGTTCCGGCGCCGATCAGCACGGCGGCGACCAGGATGCCGGCGATGCCGGGGATGACGGCGCCGGCCAGCAGGCCGAGCGCGGCCAACCCGATGTCCGATGGACATGCCCGGTCGGTCGCGCAGCCGACCGGCGTCCCGGGCCCGCCCGGCCCACGGCTGCACGACCACCCCGGTGACGGCGAGCAGGGACACGGCGGCGCCGGTGACCAGCGGCGTCATTCCGGCGAGGCCGCCGACGACGGGGAGGAACCCCACCCCGACGGCCAGCGCGGCGGTCGCGGCGGCCAGCGTGATCGTGGGTTGCAGGAAGTTCGCGGAACCGAGTCGGCGGGCCAGGTCGAGCACGGTTTGCCGGGCCCGTGGCAGCGGCGCCACGGTGGGCACGGCCAGCGCGGCCCAGCCGGTGACCGCCAGGGCCAGCGCCGGCGAGGGTGGCGAACAGCAGGGTGTAGCCGCCGGCGGTGATGAGCAGCCCGCCGACGATCGGGCCGGTGGCGTAGCCGAGGCTCTTGAACGCCCCGTACCCGCCGAACACCCGCCCGTGCCGGTTGCCGGGGGACAGCCGGGCGACCATGGCGCCGGCGGCGGGGGAGAACGCCGCCGCGGCGGCGCCCTGACCGAGTCGGACGACGCCCAGCAGGGCCGGGTTCCCGACCACGACGAACCCGGCGGAGGCGATGGTGAAGGCGAGGAGTCCGCCGAGCAGGACCGGGCGTGGCCCGATCCGGTCGGCCAGCGTCCCGAAGACGGGTTTGAGCAGCACCTCCGCGCCGTCGTACACCGCGAGCAGCACCCCGAGGGTCCACAGCGACGCCTGCTGCTGCCCGGCGTAGACGCCGAGACTCGCGGCGATGCTGTGCGCGCCGAACGCGGTGACGAACCCGGCCGCGTACAGCGGGAACAGCACCCGCCGGTCGGCCGCTGGTGCGCCGACCGGCGGTTGGTTCGGTTCCGCGGTCACCTCAGGACCGGGATCCGCCGGGTGCCGCCACCAGCAGCGGCCGGAGCCGGGTGGCCTGCACCCGTTCGACCACCCGGATCAGGACCCGACGCAGCAGGGCCCACCCGGCGAGGGTGACCGCGGCGCCCAGCAGCAGTCCGGCGGCGACGTCCAACGGGTAGTGCGCGGCGATGTACACCCGGCTGAACGCCATCAGCAGCGCGGCCAGTGCGCGCGACCACACCGAGCCTGCGGTTGACCAGGAACAGCCCCGCCGCGACCGCGCCGGCCATGGTCGCGTGGTCACTGGGGAATCCGGGGTCGGTGGTCGGCGTGGCGAGGACCAGGATGCCGGTCAGCGTCGTCGTACGGCCGCTGCTCGTGGACCAGGGCCACGATCGGCTGGTTCACCGCGACCGCGAGCAGGGTGCCGAGCGGCGCCCAGATCGCCGCGGCCATCCTGGTCGGGTCGCCGTCCCGGCGGGCGATCCACCAGCCCGCGACGAGCAGTCCGGCGAACACCACGAGCCCGTACGTCGGCGTAGCAGGGCGAGCGGGCCGTGCAGCCACGGGGTTGCCCGGGCGAAGTCGTTCACGCTCAGGAACAACGACGTATTCGGATTCATCGACTGTGCTTTCCGTATCGGGCCGCGCGGCGGTCGTGAATGTCAGAACTGGTGCAGGGCCTGGAAAACCGCGTCGGTGAACTCGGCGAGCCGTTCACCGCAATGCTTGAGCCGCTGCTGCGCCTCCGCGGCCAGCGGTGCGCCGAAGACGTCCCGGGCGGCCAGTTCCCGATGCCAGCGCCGCAGCCGGTCCAGGCGTCTGCTCTTCCTCTTCCAGTTCGGCCATCGTCAACTTCTGCAGCGCGAACTCCTTGTCGATCTCGGCGTCGAACTTGCCGCAGTCCGCGATGAACTCGGTCCACTCCTCCTGCCGCAGCGCGGTGAACGCGGCCTCCAGCCAGGCGGCGTCCTGCCCGGTGCGGCCGGTGGCCTGCAACACCACCAGCTGCCCGTCACCGCGGTCGGCGAGCTCACCGACCCTGCTGATGCCCGCCGCGAAGCCCGGCACATCCGGGGCCGCCCATGCCCCCTGTCCCAACGGCACCGCCCCGATCTTCCGCAGCTCCCGCCACACCGCCACCCGGTGCCGGGACGGCTCCGCCGGCACCCGCACCACCAACACCAACCACGACGCACGCTCATCTGTCACGAGCACTACTGTAGCGGTCGTTACATACCCTCTTGAACTGTGGGGTCGGAGTCGGCGGGCCACCGAGACGTCCAGATTTCGGAAGATCAGCTCGCGGGCGCTGATGCGCCTGACGGCGGCGGCGAATTCGGCGGTCGCCGGATGCGCGGAGTTGGCCATTGCCTCGGCGTCACTCGGGAATTCGACGAGCTGGAAATGGGTGTTGGCCCGGTCCTGATCAGGGCGTGATCTCGCTGCTGACCGGAGTGGTTGGCAGCAGCCCCCATTCAGCCCATGAGCCGTCGTACACCAGGACGTTGTCCCTGCCGCACAGATAGGTGAGCACGAACCATGTGGTGCTCGCGCGGCCGCCGATCGTGCAGTAGGTGATGACCTCGGAATGTGTTGCCTCATATGGCTCGAACAATGCGCGCAGCTCGGGGGTGCTGCGGAACCGGCCACGCACGTCCAGGATTCCATCCAACGGTAGATTCACCGCTGACGGGATATGGCCCGCCCGGCCACCCGGCTCCTGTCCACCGGAGGGCCAAAAACGCTCGCCGCGAAATTCCAGCTCGGTGCGAACATCCAGAATGGTCGAGCCAGGGCGACCGATCGCGGATTGCACCGCCGGCAGATCAACCCGGATCGGTGCCAGCTGGTCGGGTAGCAGGTACGCGGTGGGTATCCGCTTGCGCACCTCGGTGGTCCAGGGCAGCCCGGCGTCCGCCCATGCTTGCCTGCCGCCATCCAGAATCCGCACATCCCGATGGCCGTACAGCTTGAGCAGCCAAAAGCCCAGCGCCGGCGCGTATCCGTAGAACACCACCGTCGACTCGCCGTCAATCCCGGAACGGCCGAGCAACGCCTCGATGGCCGGTCGGTCGACGGTCCGGTAGTTCGCGTCCTTGAGGTCGCGGTAGATGTTCCACAGGGTCGCCCCGTCGATGTGGCCCGTGTTGTAGTCAGCGGGGCTGACGTCCACTTCAACGACGCGCACTGCCGGATCGTCCAGATGCGCCGCCAACCACTCCGGTCCGACGAGCACGTCGCTCGTTGAGCGGACGTTCTGCCCTGTGCTGCCGACTGCTGACGTCATCCTGACCTCCGGGTGTGGTTGCTACTCGACCTGGATCCAGCCGAGCAGGTCCTCCCGTCCAACGGTTTCCAACAGGGCGGGATGGTCGGTGCTCATGTGCTGGCGGATTGCCGTAATCGCCTCTTCATCAGTGTCGCCGCGGGCGACGAAACCGCACTCGCAGCGGATGATTCTGGCCATTCGGTTCCTCCTTGAATCGTTGTATGCCCATGGTGTTGACAGAATGTTGGCATGACCTTGGCGTCGGCGACGCCGACGAGAATTCAGCTCTGCGGATCCACCGTGATCGACTGGCATGGCGAGCGGTTGGAGGGTCGGCTGCCCGGGCGGCAGGGCCGGCTGTTGTTCGCTTATCTGGTGCTGAACCGGCACCGGCTGGTCAGTCGTGACGAGCTCGTCGACGCGTTGTGGCCTCGGGAATCACCGGCCGCCACACAGGCCGCGCCTCAATGCGCTGCTTTCCAAGCTGCGTAGGGCTTTTGGGCCAGGCGTCATCGAGGGCCGGTCCACTCTTCGGCTGCATCTGGGTATGAATTCGGTGGTCGACGTGGAGGCGGCGGTGGCGGCCGCGCATCGTGCGGAGTCGAGAGTGGCGCTCGGCGAATGGACACAGGCCTGGGGTCCGTCGTTGGTGGCGCTCTTCACCGCCGAACGGGAATTTCTTCCCGGTGAGGACCTGCCGTGGGTCAACGAGCAGCGCGTCGAACTGGCCGATGTCCGGCTTCGCGCGCTGGAGGCATACGCAGCGGCCGCATTGGGCACCGGCGGGACGGAACTCCCGGCAGCCGTCCGGGCCGGCCGGAAACTCGTCCGTCTTGTGCCCCTACGCGAAACCGGATACCAGGTCCTCATGCGTGCGCTGGCCAATCAGGGAAACGTTGCCGAAGCGTTGGTCGTCTACTCGGACCTGTGCACCGTGCTGCGAGACGAACTCGGGGTCTATCCATCCGGTCCGACCCAGGCCATTTATCAACGATTGCTGGGTGACTGACCGATGCTGGGGCCCGCGTCGCGAATCACTCGACGTTCGCCAACAGCCCCAGCGTGCGCTGCATGACGAGAGCCGCAGCGCCGGCGTCGTACGACGGCAGTGTCGAATCGAGGAAATAGTGCTGGTCGCCCGGGTAGAGGAAGAGCTCACCGTGCGCGACGGACGCGACAAGTTCGCGGGCGGCTTCGACGTCGCCCTCCCCGACGAAGATCGGGTCGGCGTCCATGCCGTGCACCTGTACCGGCACGCCGTCCGGCCACTCACCGAACGCGGAGACCGGAACGCAGGAGTAGAACAACAGCGCACCGCCGGCCCCGGGACGGGTCTGGGCCAGTTTCTGTGCCGGCAGAACGCCGAGCGAGAAGCCCGCGTAGACAACGTTTGTCGGGAGATTCTCGACTGCGCGGACGCCGCGTTCGATCACCACGTCGAAGCCGATTTCCTCTGCGAACTGCACACCGGCGTCAAGTGTGGGAAAGGTGCGTCCCTCGAACAGGTCCGGCGTGTGAACGGTGTGTCCGGCGTGACGCAGTTCGTCCGCGAATAGGACGATGCCCGGCGTCAGGCCAAGAGCGTGATGGAACAGCACAACGTCGGCCATCGAACCTCCATAACGCTCGGAAACGCTCTGTGCACTCTAGGTTGCCCATTGACCGAATCGGTAGATCCGCGGTGCTGCCGGCACGCCTTGACCTGAGTTCAGCCGCCTAGGGTGGACGCCGTGGGGGATCGGTGGAGCGTCGAGCAGGTGATGGCGGTCGCCCCCGACTCAACGTCCCAGGTCGCCGGCCGCAGGCTCGCCCGGCCCGGTCCGTGGAGTGCCATCGGTTTGTCGGACGGCTTGCTGTGGGGTGAATGTCAGGGTTCGGGCAAGACGCCGTACCAGGTCACGGTCGACACCGACGGCCGCCGCTACCAGTGCAACTGCCCGTCACGGAAGTTCCCGTGCAAGCACGCCCTTGGTCTGCTGTTCCTCTGGGCCGAACACAGAATCGGCAATTCCGGTGAGATCGCCCCTTTCGCCAAGGATTTCGCCGACAAGAGCAGCTCCGCAGACGGTGCAGCCAACGGCGGGGCACCGCAGGCGGGAACGAAGGAGCAGACCGCGGCCCAACGTGCGGCCGCCAAGGCGCGCGCCGCCGAGCGGGAACGCAGGGTCGAGGATGGGCTGGCCGAACTTGATCGCTGGCTCGTTGATCAGGTGTCCGGCGGTTTGGCCCGGGTGGCGCAGGATCCTTATGCCTGGTCGGAGTCGATTGCCGCCCGGATGGTCGATGCGCAGGCTCCCGGGATGGCCTCCTGGCTGCGCCGAATGCCGGCAGTTGTCGCCTCCGGTCAGGGCTGGCCGGGCCGGTTGCTCGATGAACTGGCTCTCATCCACCTGCTCATTCGCGGCTATGCCCGGCGGGCCGAGCTGCCGGCAGATCTGCTGGCGACCGTCCGCGACCACATTGGCTTCACGGTTTCCCGGGCCGACGTGCTCGCCGGCCCAGCGGTGTGGGATCAATGGCTGGTTGTTTTCTTTCGCGACCTGGACAGCGAGATGGTTTCGACGCGCCGGGTGTGGTTGCGCGGCAACAGATCCGGCCGGTGGGCTCAGGTGCTGTTCTTCGCAGCAGGAGGAGCGGGATTGGATTCCTCGTTGGTTCCGGGCAGCGTTCTGAACGCCGATCTGCACTTCTATCCGGGGCGTGCGGGGCTGCGCGCGGCGGTAGGTAGGACGTATGCGGACGCGGTCCCGATGACGGACGGGGAGGGTGGGCGGGCGTTACTGCAACAGCCTGGCCGCTCCGTGTCGGCCGCGGCCGACGACTGGGCGTCCGCGCTCGCCGCCGATCCATGGCAGCACCAAATCCCGGTGGTCCTGTGCGGCCGGGTGGACCACGACGAGCGCGGCTGGACCTTTACCGACACCGACGGCATTTCGGTGGTGGTGCATGGCGTCGACCTGGACCTGTGGCGGCTGCTGGCGCTGACCGCCGGGACGGTGGTTGACGTGACGGGTGAGTGGAGCCCGGCCGGGTTCCGCCCCGCGAGCGTCATCCGGGCCGGCCAGTTGGTGGGACTGTGACACCGGGGACTGTGACACCGGGGACTGTGACACCCGGGAGCGTGATACCGGGGACCGGGACGTCCGACCTGGTCGTCGCGGCAACGGTGGGCACCGCCCACCGGTCCGTCGACCTGCGCGCACTGCCCGAACGGCTCCGCCCCGAACCGATCGATCCGGATCCACCAGCTGCGCTCCTGGACGCCGCTGCGTTGTCCGCCGTTGCCCGGCGGACCGTCCTGCCGACCGTGCCGCCAGCGACCAGTGCCCCCGATGAGCCGCCCGCCGAACGGGTCCCCGTTGTGCCGAACGTCGTCCGGCAGGTGCTGTCTCGAGTCGCCAGCAATGAGGCGATTCTCATCGAGGCGCTGACGGTGATCCGCCGGTCGGGATTCCGCCTGCCGCCGGAGGTGGTGCCCGGACTGCTGGATGACACCCGCGTCGGGGTGGTCGCGGCCACCCGGCCGGTGTCCGGGCAGATCGGCGACGTGCTGATGACGAAGAACCCGCGGTGGCGGGCGCCCGCCGCCCCGGACCCAACAGACCCGACGATGTGGGACGAAGGCACCTCCGCGGAACGGCTGAAATGGTTGCAGGCGCTGCGCCGTTCCGACCCAGCGGCCGCGCGGAACTTGTTGGCCGACAACTATTCCCGCGAGAGCGTCGGCAACAGAGTGGATTTCCTTGGTGCGCTGGCCGACGGGCTCTCGGAGGCTGACCAGGACTTTCTGCTGACTGCTGTCAAGGATCGCAGCCGGGTGGTGGCCGCGGCGGCCCTCTCGCTGCTGACGGGACTACCGGACTCCCCGCTGCGTCGGGACATGCGAACTCTGGCCGCCCGGCACCTGACCGTCGGCCGCCGACTGCTCCGGACGGCAGTCACCCGCACCGAACTCGACGCCCTGGACTTCGCGCCGTGGCCGGTTCCGCCGGACGAGCCGTGGACGGTTCTGCTGGGCCGGATCGATCCCGCCGAGTGGCCACAGATCTTCGGCGGCGACCTGTTGGGCCTGATCGCCACCGGATCCGACGAGCTGAACCCGCTCTTCCCCGGTTTCCGGCAGGCGGCGATCACCTTCCGGCACGCCGGTGTGGCGCAGATCCTGGTCGCCAGGACGCTCGTTCGTGGGGATCGGAAGAACCCACCCACCGTGGACGGCGCGCTCTGGGCAGTACTGAACCCGGCCGACGCGACCACGATGCTGGACCGGTTGCTGGGCCACCAGTTCGTCCGGCCCGATCAGGTCATGACGGCAACGCTGGCATTGCCGAGGCCGTGGCCCACCGCGATGGCGCGGCGCTTCGCCCGCTGGTTGCCCACCGGCGGACACGCGGGTGCGCCCGCACCGCGACAACTCTGGGATCAATGGGCAACAGCGCCCGCGCTGTCGGACTGCCGGGAAATGGCCGACCTTGCCCGCTCGATCACCCCGGCCGCCGCCGGGGACCATGGGCCGACACTGACCACCAGGGCCAGCAACGCTGCCAATCTGCTCACCCTTCGCGCCGTACTGTACGAAACCCTGCAGTCTGAAAACCGTTGTGTACCAGGAGGAAACCAGTGACCGAGGCGACCCCGGTGATCGACGTGCTGCGCCCGCATGCGGAACAGCAGTTCGCCGCCGAGTTGGCCGCCCTGCGGGCGGTGGACGATCGACCCCGGCCGGCGAACTGGCGGCTCTCCCCCTGGGCGGTGGTCACCTATCTGCTGGGCGGGACGGCGGGGGAGACCGTCATCATCCCCAAGTACGTCGGCTCCCGGCGGCTGATCGAAGTCGCGGTCGCCACCATCGCAACGGATCGGGCGCTGCTCCTGCTGGGCGTCCCCGGCACCGCCAAGTCCTGGGTGTCGGAGCACCTCGCGGCGGCGATCAGCGGGTCATCGACATTGCTGATCCAGGGGACCGCCGGCACGGCCGAGGAGACCATCCGCTACGGCTGGAACTACGCGCGACTGCTGGCCGAGGGGCCGTCCGAAGGGGCTATGGTGCCGTCCCCCGTGATGACCGCTATGCGCACCGGCGCGATCGCACGGATCGAAGAACTCACCAGGGTGCCGTCGGACGTGCAGGACGCACTGATCACCGTGCTCAGTGAGAAGACCCTGCCGGTGCCGGAACTCGGCATCGAGGTGCAGGCCCGGCCGGGGTTCAACGTCATCGCCACCGCCAACGACCGCGATCGTGGGGTGAACGAATTGTCGTCGGCGTTGCGACGCCGGTTCAACACCGTTGTCCTGCCATTGCCGGCCGGCGTCGAGGAGGAGGTCGGAATTGTGGCGAGCCGGGTTGCCGACCTCGGGAGCACCCTGGACCTTCCGTCAGCCGTCGACGCGACGGACGAGATCCGTCGCGTGGTCACGGTTTTCCGCGAATTACGGTCCGGCCTGACGGAGGACGGGCGCACCGCGTTGAAGGTGCCGAGCGGGAGTCTGTCGACGGCAGAAGCGATTTCGGTCGTCATCGGCGGACTGGCGCTGGCCGCCCACTTCGGTGACGGAATACTGCGGGCGGCTGACGTGGCGGGCGGGATGGTCGGCGCCGTTGTCAAGGATCCGGTCGCCGATCGCATCGCCTGGACGGAGTACCTGGAGGCCGTTGTGCGCCCGCGCGCGGACTGGAAGGACTTCTACCGCGCCTGCCGCGAGGTCACCGGATGACCCCCGTGGCCACCGCGAGCACGGTGCGGGTGTTGGGTATCCGGCACCACGGTCCCGGCTCTGCCCGGGCGGTGTTGACCGCGCTGGATGATCTGCAGCCGGACCGGGTGTTGATCGAGGGCCCTCCGGAGGCGGACGCCTTGGTTTCGCTGGTCGCCGACCCTGATCTGGTGCCCCCGGTTGCGCTGCTGGCCTACCGCAACGACACACCCGCCGCGGCAGCCTTCTGGCCGTTCGCGGTGTTCTCCCCGGAGTGGCAGGCACTGACCTGGAGTGCCCGTCATGAAGTCCCGGTGTCCTTCATGGACCTGCCGGCGGCCGTGCTGTTGGCGGACCGGTCGGAGACCGACGCCAGGCCGGCAGCGACCCAGCAACGGTCGGTCCGAACGGATCCCATCGCCGTGTTGGCCGAGGTCGCCGGGTATGACGACCCGGAGCGCTGGTGGGAGGACGTCATCGAGAACCGGCGGGACGGCGATCCGTTCGATGCGGTCGCCGACGCGATGACCGCGGTCCGGGCCGACCGGCCGGAAACCGACCCACGCACCTTGCAGCGCGAGGCGCAGATGCGAAAGACGTTGCGGGCCGGGCAGAAGGCCGGGTCCCGGCGGATCGCAGTGGTCTGCGGGGCGTGGCACGCTCCGGCGTTGCTCGGCAAGCTGCCCAGCGTCACCGCCGACAGCACCCTGCTGCGTGGGTTGCCGACCGCGAAGGTGACGGCGACCTGGGTGCCGTGGACCCATTCCCGACTGGCCGTCTCGTCCGGGTACGGCGCCGGTGTCGACTCGCCCGGGTGGTACCGGCACCTTTTCGCCGACACCGAGCACGGCCTGGAACGGTGGATGACCCAGTCGGCCGGAGTGTTGCGCCGGCACGACCTACCGACCTCAACTGCCCACGTCATCGAGGCTGTCCGGCTGGCCCGCGCACTGGCGCAGCTCCGCGGACGCCCGGAGCCGGGGCTGACCGAGGTCACCGATGCCACCCGCGCGGTGCTGTGTGAGGGCAGCGAGACGGCCGTCGGGTTCGTCCTGCGTGACGCTGTTGTCGGTGAGCAGCTCGGCCGCGTCCCGGACACCGCACCCATGGTTCCGTTGGAGGCGGACCTCCGAGCGACCGCAAAGTCGTTGCGGCTGAAATATGACCCGACCGCCAGAGAAGTCACGCTGGATCTGCGCGGCCAGAACGATCTGCGCCGCTCGCACCTGTGGTGGCGACTGCGGATCCTGGGCATCGATTGGGCCTCCCCGGCCGAGGTCGCCGGAACCGGAACCTTCAAGGAGGGCTGGACGCTGGCGTGGCGACCGGAACTTTCCGTGCGCCTGGTTGAGGCGTCGGTCTGGGGGACCACCGTGCCAGCGGCCGCGGCCGGCGCCCTGCTGAATCTGGCCACCGACCTGGCCGGGTGCACGTCGGCCATCGCCGACTGCATCACCGCCGATCTCCCCTCGGTGATGGGCGAACTGCTGCACCGGCTCGACCGGTTCGCCGCCGATACCGCAGATGTGACGTCCCTGCTGCGCGCGCTGCCGGACCTGGTGCATGCCCAGCGGTACGGCACCGTCCGAGGCACGGACACCGCCGCGATCGCCGACGTCGCGCAGGCTGTGCTGACCCGGATCTGCGCCGGCCTGGCCCCGGCCCTCGGCGGCCTGGACGACGATGCGGCGCGGCTGGTCCAGGTTCCGCTCGAGCGCACCCATGAGGTCGTTCCGCTGCTGCCGCAGGGCCCGGCAAGGGCCGGTTGGTATGCGGCACTGGAACTGGCCGGCCGACGCCGTGACCTACCGCCGCTGCTGGGCGGCCGCATTGCCCGACTGTTGATGGACGTCGGGGTGATCAGCAGAACGGAGGCCGCCGACCGCCTGCACGCGGCGCTGTCGGTGGGCGCTACGCCGGCCGAGAAAGCTCAGTGGGCAGAAGGTTTCACCGCCGGGGGAGCGCTGCTGTTGATTCATGACGATGCCCTGCTCGGCGTCCTGGACCGGTGGGTGCGCAGCCTGGACCGCACCGATTTTCTCGAGGTGGCGCCGCTGCTGCGACGCAGCTTCGGCGGCTTCTCGCCGGCAGAACGCGGCAATCTGCTCCGCGCCACCCAAAGCCTCTCCGGCGGCACCGCGAGCACAAGCGCGCCCGATATGGACCTGACCAGGGCCGATGGGGTACTGACGACCGCGAGACTGCTGCTGCAGGGGGCGTCGTGACCAACCCGGAGGAGACCGACACCGATGAGTCGGAGCGGCTGCGGCGCTGGCGATTGTTGATCGGTGGATCGGACGAGGATCCGCAGGGCCTGACCGGTGGGCTGTCCGTCGATGATCAACGCATCGACGGTGCGCTGGCCGCGGTCTACGACAGCCGCGGACCGGATGAATCCAGCGGCAAACGGTCCGCTGGCCTGGGATCCTCAGCGCCCAGGGTGGTCGGCTGGCTGGGTGACATCCGCACCTATTTCCCGGCCAGCGTGGTCCAGGTCATGCAGCGGGACGCGATCGAGCGGCTGAACCTGCAGCAATTGTTGCTGGAGCCAGAACTGCTCGACGCGGTGGAACCGGATGTGAACCTGGTTGCGACCCTGATCGCGTTGAGCCACCTGCTGCCCGAGAAGTCCCGCGCCACAGCCCGTTCGGTCGTAGCAACGGTGGTCCGGCAGGTCGAGCAGCGGATCGCGGATCGGACCAGGTCCGCCGTTCAGGGGGCACTCAACCGGTCCGCCCGCGTCCACCGGCCCCGTCGACAGGCCGACATCGATTGGCCCCGAACCATTTCCGCCAACCTCAAGCACTGGCTGCCGGAACATCACACCGTCATCCCGGAACGGCTGATCGGCTACGGCCGGCGGCAGCACACCGTGCAGCGGAACGTGGTGGTGGCCATCGATCAGTCCGGGTCAATGGCGCAATCCGTGGTGTACGCCTCGATTTTCGGTGCGGTGATGGCGTCCATGTCGGCGCTGCGCACGTCCCTGGTGGTTTTCGACACCTCGGTGGTGGATCTCACCGACCAACTGCACGATCCGGTTGAGGTGCTGTTCGGCACCCAGCTGGGCGGGGGTACCGATATCAACGCGGCCGTTGCCTATTGCCAGGAGCTGATCGGCAGCCCCACCGACAGCATCTTCGTGCTCATCTCCGATCTGTACGAAGGTGGCATCGAGGGGGAGCTGATCCGCCGGATGAACTCGATGAAAATGGCCGGGGTGCAGGTGATAGCGCTGCTGGCGCTGTCCGATTCCGGTGCCCCGTCCTACGACCGTCAGCACGCTGCAGCACTGGAAGCCATCGGCATTCCCGCCTTTGCCTGCACCCCCGACGCCTTCCCGGACCTGCTGGCCTGCGCCGTCGAACGCGGCGATGTCGCAGCCTGGGCACACCGCTTCCGGGCGGAGTCGGGCTGACCAAGCGGTGTGGAAAGAGCGACTCAGAAGGGTGCGACGCCGGACCGGTCGATGAAGGTGCCGGTCGGCCCTGCGCCGCCGCGGGTGGCCAGTTCGACGACGGCGTCCGTGCCCTCGGTGACGGTCTGCGGACCGCTGTGTCCGTTGAAATCTGTTGCGGTGTAGCCCGGGTCGGCGGCATTGATGCGCATCTCCGGCAACGCCCTGGCGTACTGCACGGTGAGCATCGTGACGGCCGACTTGGAGGATGTGTAGAGCGGGGCGTTGATCGTCGACTCGATCCGGTCGGCATTGTGTACGTGGGTGAATGATCCCAGGCCGCTTGTCACATTGACGACGGTTGGCGCGCTGGATGAGCGGAGTAACGGGACGAAGGCGTTGGTCACCCGAATGATGCCGACGACGTTGGTGTCATAGACGGCCAAGGCGTCCTCTGCGGTGAGCTGCGCGGCGGGAGTGCGTGGGCCGGCGATTCCGGCGTTGTTGATCAGGACATCGAGACCGCCTGCAGCGGCGACGGTCTCGGCCGCGGCGGCGATCGAGTCGTCGTTGGTCACGTCCAGCTGGACGAACCGGCCGCCCAATTCGTCCGCCGCCTGCTGTCCGCGCTCAGGGTCTCGGGCGGCCATCCAGACGGTGTGCCCGGCCTCGATGAGGCGGCGGGCGGTTTCGTAGCCGAGGCTCTTGTTGGCTCCGGTGATCAGTGTTGTTGTCATGGCCCGAGTCTGCGTCGACCAGGCGTGGGCAACCAGGTCCGGCCGAGCATGTGGACCGGCAGTACCACCCAGGATCGGGTACCGGCTGGGAGACTGGTGCCATGCCGGACCCGCATGGTGACCTCGGAGCGCTCATTCGCTCCTGGCGCGACCGGCTGTCGCCCGCCGATGTCGGCTTGCGGACCGGCACCACGCGGCGGGCGGCCGGTCTCCGGCGCGAGGAGCTTGCGGCACTGGCCGGGCTGAGCGTCGACTATGTCGTGCGCCTGGAACAGGGGCGCGCCCGGCGACCGTCCGCGCAGGTCGTGGCGTCGCTGGCCAGGGCCCTGCAGTTGACCGACGACGAGCGGGACCACCTCTTCGTCGTCGCCGGTCTGCTGCCGCCGTCGCCGCGGGAGGTGCCCGCGCATATTCCGCCCAGCGTGCAACGGTTGGTCGCCCGGCTCGGCGAAATCCCGATCGCCGTGTTCACCGCTTCGTGGGACCTGCTGACCTGGAGCCCGCTGTGGGTCGCCCTGCTCGGTGAGCCGGTCGGCTCGGGCCCGGGTCGGCCAAACCTGTTGCGTGCCCACTTCGCCGGTGGGTCGATGGGCACCGCGGACTACCGGATCGTCAGCCGATCCGGCGGGGTGGACGCCTTTGGTGCGTCCCTCGTCGCCGACCTGCGCCGAGTGCGTGGCCGATACCCCAACGACAGCGGTGTGACGGCGCTGGTCGATGAGCTGCTGACGGCCAGCGAGCGGTTCCGGGAACTCTGGGACAGCGGCGCCGTCGGCGAGCACCAGTCCGAGCGCAAGACCGTCCGAACCGACATCGTCGGCGACCTCGAGCTCGACTGCGACGTGTTCACTGTGGCCGGCACCGATCTGCACATCGTCGCCTACACGGCCGCCGAGGGGTCCGAGGCCGCGGCGAAGCTCGACTTCCTGCGGGTCACCGCTGTCGCGGCGGTCTCCTGATGCGTCACGAAGTGACCGATTCCGACACCGCCGCGGCGCTGGGCAGCGGAGACGTCCCGGTCCTCGGGACACCCCGATTGATCGCCTGGATGGAGGCGGCAACCGTACGGGCCGCGGCTGCGCTGCTCGAACACGGTCAGACGACGGTCGGCACCGCGATCCGCGTCGAACACCGCCGGGCAACGGCGGTCGGCGACAGCGTCGAGGTCACCGCCACATCAGCCGGCGACGATAGCGGCCGCCGATTGACCTTTGAGGTGGTCGCGGTCGACGGCGCGGATCGGGTCGTGGCGGCGGGCCAGATCGACCGGGTGATCGTCGATCGAAGGCGGTTTCTCGAGGACACAGGGAGTTGACGCGTAGCCGCGCGCTTCTTCGACGATTCGCTGCAGGCTGGCGTCGATCAGCTTCGAGTCCGCATCGAATCTCCGGAATCGCGGCACGATGCTCAGGGAGATCCACCGCCATCGGTCGTCGAAGCGGGTGATCCGGGGCCACGATGTGCCCCACCGGCCGTGCCGGACGGCCCGCGGCAGCGACGAGAGATAAAACGAGGTGAAGTACGCAATATCCCCCCGTATGCCGCGCACCTCGAACGTCGTGGCAGACCCGATCGAGATGAGCCTGGCGAAGGCACAGGAGAGGCGATCAAAGTTCGGTTGCACCAGCGCGCGCTGCTCGTGCTCGAGGAGTTGGACGTTGCCCGCCCAGACGAGGTCTTCGGCCATTCGTCGATCGTTCTCCGACGCTGTCCGGTCCTCCAGGATCCGGCGTGCACGGTCGATCGCCTCGAAGCCGGCAAGGACAGGCGCATAGTGGCGCTCCGTGCGGAGCAGAGCGCGTAGCCGTTCGATCCCGTCGTCACCGGAGACGTAGGCGAGATGCACCCAGAAGATGTCGTCGAAAATGGCGTTGTTGGTCGACCGGATGGTGTTGACGTCGTCGATCAGCAGGGATCTGCGGCGTATCACGCCGTGTGGGAGTTCTTTGTCGTCGGTTCGACCGGTGTCGAGTCGGAGGGGAACGAGCGCGTGTCGGACGTGGTGGGACGCGATGGCCGCCATCCCGGCCCATTTGAAGCAAGTCGGCAGCAACTGGTACATCCATGCGTAGCGTGACGAGATCTCCATATTGCGGTGGACTGCGCAGCACCGGCTCGTCAGGAGGCCATCGGCGATCGCCTTCCACCCGGCGATCGTGTCCGCCGACCCGGTTGTGGCGACGATGGGGTTTTCGATGAGTTCGTCGGGGGTATTCAGGCCTGGCATCTGGCCTCCTGTTCAAGGACAACCTTCGCGATCCGTCCGTCCGGATATAGCTGGTTCTTCCTTAACAACGGCTCCGGAGGCCTTTTGGCCCAGTCGGCACGGGATGGTCTTGCCATCGGCTCCGGTTAACGCCAGCACCGAATACGGGTGGCAGTGCCGGCGCGACCCGAACGGACCTGCACGAGATCGCAGAGTTCGTTGGCGAGCCTGACGGACCGGTCCCGCGCCGAGAGGGTTCCGCCGCGCCGGCCGACCAGCGGATCGTGCACCGTGCCCGGATCTGTGATCTCGCAGACCAGGGAAGCCGGCTCAGACCAGATCTCGATGTGTACGTCGAGGTTGCCATGGTCGACTGCCCCAACGGCATCGACTGCCCGAGCGACCTCGACTGCGCCAGCGACCTCGTCGACCGCAGCGGCCAACTTGACGGCCCGGTCGATCCGGAGACCTGCAATCGCGGCGAACGCCAGAATGTCGTCGACATGACCGTGATCGCGCGTATCGAACCTGACGGGTGTGACCGCAACGCGGGGGTCGACGGAATGGAGTGCCAAACAGTGCTCGCCATGGGCAGCGCCGCCGTACCCGGGGCTGCACGCGATAGATGTGCGACTCGACGACAACCGGGTGGCTCTTGGTTGCCTCGACGATCACCTGGTGATCAAGCGCTGTCGTGTCGTAGGGGCACAGCAGCCAGAGTGGGATGTCCGGCGAGACGCGCCACATTGAGCAGCGCCTCGTGAAATTGCGCCTCGACGATCTCTTCCCGGTGGCGGGTTGCCCAAATGGGTTCGCCGACTCCGCGGACCGGACGACCGGCCCCACCGTGCTGATCGACGAATGTCCCGCCAGGCCGGAATGATCCGGGCGGGGTTGTGACCCAGGTCGGCCATGTCGGCGAACATCACCCGCTCGGCGTCGTCGGCCAGTGCGGATCGCAGCGCCGCCAACCGTGGGCTCGGTCGACCGCGACCAGCACGGGTTCCTGCAGGGCGAGTCCGTCCCGGACGAACGGCACGACCGCATCCAGGAAGCCGCCGGTCCCGGCGTACAGCAGGCACTCGTGACGGTAGGTGTTGTGGGCCTTGCTGGATCTGGCCAGCGCGCCGGCGCCCGACGTGAACAAGCCACCACCGACGATCGACGCATCTTCGTCACGGCCGACTACTCGAAGATGCCGGCGGTTGTCGGTCGGGACGAAGGGTCGGGTGTAGGTCAGGACCAATTCGATGAACGGCATCGGTGCCGTTGCCAAGCCGTGATTCAGCGCGGCGTGCTCCAGGGCCTGATCGAGCACACTTTGATCACCCGGACCGGTAAAGACCCGATCACAGCCGGGAATAATGCTGCCGCAGACGAATCGCTTCACGGGTGCGCCATGACTCTCTTTCCAGGTCGGTCCAGGCCGGTAGATCCGATAACTGTTGGTGGCGTTCGCCTTCCACGCATTCACCCCTCGTGGATGCGTGTCGACAGTTGTGCGGTCGCTGCCTGAGTCACGGGTCCGCCTCCGTTCTGGCGTCCTTGCCGCCGGGGGGATCGGACACTGCGGTCGGTTGCCCGCCGTCCGGTTGGCCCGGGTTGGCCTGCTCCAGCAGGAGCATCAGTGCCAGCCAGCCCGAGAACTGGATGGGTTTCCCGCTGTTCGCCCAGCTCGCCGTGCCTTCGATGTGGTTATCGGCGTCAGCCGACACATCGAGAATGATCCGCATCCGCCCGCCCTCCGTGCCGTCGAGCGCAACGCTGATCGGCACGGTAGCCGCGGACGAGGGGTGAGCGCCCCGGGTAAGTGACTAGTGAAGCGGCACAATCACACCTACGGCCGGGGTAGCCGACCCGTCGCGCCTGACACGCGGGCCGCTCAGCAGCGCGGCAAGTTGGGTGCGCGTGTTGACGCCCAACTTTGGCGTACGTATTGCCCAGGTGGTACCCGACCGTCTTGACGCTGATGACCAGCTCGGCGGCCACCTCGCGGTTGCTCTTGCCGACTGCAGACCAGGCGCGCCACGGCCTGTTCCTGGGTGGTCAACCGGCTCAGCGGCGCGGCCGGGGATCGGTCGACGGCCAGGCCGCACGCAGCAAGCTCGGCGTTGCAACTGTCCAGGAATGGCGTCGCACCCAGCCGGGCGAAGGTGTCCCGGGCGGCGCGCAACCGGTCGCCCGGCGGCGCGCCGTTCCCCGGCCCTGCGCAGGAACCGGCCGTACAAGGCCTGCGTCCACGCCTGATCGAGCACGGTCGCCGACCCGGCGCCGAGCGTGACGGCCGTATTGAAGGCCGCGCGGGCCTCCGCGGGTCTGCCGCCGGGCCATGGCCAGCTCACCCCGAATCCGGGCGACGGTGGCCAACGCGGATCGACGGTCGAGTCGCCGAGCCACCGCGGCCTGGTCCGCCAGCGTCCGGTCGGCGTCCTCGAAGCGGCCCAGCGCGATCAGGGCGGATGCGTATTGGCCGGCCCACCCCAACACCCCCGGTTCGCGCGGGGCGCCGTCCTGGACCTCGAGCAGGACCTCGGCCGCCGTCACCGCCGCCAACGGATCGCCTCGGCAGAACGCGAGATGCACCGCCGCGTTGGCCGCGGTCGCCGCACTGGCCCCATCTGCGATCGCGGCCGCCGCTTCGATCGCCGCGGCGACGTGCTCCTCGGCCTCCCGCCAGTTGCCCTGGGCGGCCGGTACCAGCCCGCCATGGCATGCACGTAGGCGAGCAGCCACCTCTGGTCGGTGTCGTTGACCAGCGAAATAGCCTGCTCTGCATGACGTTTCGAATCGTCCCAGGCCCCGCTGCGGTACTCGACATCGGCCAGTCCGGCCAACCCGGCGACCATCCGAGGGCCGGCACTCCAGCCAGGGTGACCGGGCACGCACACCTGCAGATCGCGTTTGGCGCCGACGTAGTCGCCGGTGACCATTCGCAGGATCCCATTGGTGGCCAGCACCTCCGCCGAGGCGTCGCCGGCGACGGGATCGTCGAGCAGGGCCAACCCGGCCGCTGCCTCCCCGGACATGCCAAGGGCAACGGCTTGCACGCACTTGATCTCGTCGGCCATCGGCCCGGACAAGCGTCCCCGTCCGCGTCGGCCTCCTTTGCCCACCGGACGGCCCCGGCGTTGTCGTTCCGGAGCACGGCCAGTTGCGCCAGCAAGGCCGCTGCCGAGGCCCGTTCAACGGCGTCACCCTCGTCCCAGACGGATCGGGCCAGCGCATCGACCTGGTTGTGCCGGCCGTCCATGGCCGCCCACCGGGCCTGCACCAGGGTGCGCTGGACCGTGCTGGGCATCGCCGCGATCCGCTCGGCGAAGACGGCCGCTTCCGCCGGCTCGCCCGCTCTGCAGTAAGAGGTCGACGGCATCGAGGAGCAGACCCTCCTGGGCAGCGCCCGCCGGACTGAGTCGGGTAGCGGTCAACAGCAGGTCGGCCGCGGCGCTCAACCTGGCCGACGACTCCTCGCCGGCAGCCGCCGTCACGAGATCGGCAACCAGCACCGGATCAGCTCCGCTACCGACCGCCGCCGCTCGATGAGTGAGCTCCTTCTGCTGCTGAATCGCTGCCGCCCTGCCGTGCAGCCGACTCCTGGTGGCGGGGCCCAGGTCGTCGTACACCGCGGAGCGGATGAGTGGGTGCCGGAACGCCACCAGCCAGCCGTCGGCCGTCTTCGCGCGCGTCAACCAGTCCGGTCCGCGCCGCCTCCTCCAAACCTTGCAACGGATCGGCGACCTCGCCCACCTGTGCCGCCTGAGCCAAGTGGCTCTGCGGCCCCAGCACGGCCGCCGCCATCAGCAGTCGGCGGGTCGGTTCGGCGCAGCCGGCCAGCGCGGCGAGCACCAGATTCGCGTAGGAGGACGGGGCAGGAAGCGGCCCCCTGGTCCGGCGCAACTCGTCCACCGGCAGCTCCTGGAACAGGGCGCGCAAATGCAGTGGACTCCCGGCGGTATGCACGCGGAGCCGTTCAGCAGCCCGTCGGGGCAGCACGCCAAGACCCTGCTGGCCGAACAACTCGCACACTTCGTCGGTTGTCAGCCCGCCCAACCGGATGTGGGTGGCCCGGTCCCGGCCGTAGTGCAGCAGTCCGGGCGGCAGGTCGGACACCTCCCGGGACCGCATGGTCAGCACGACCAGCACCCTTTCCACCTGCAGGCGACGCACCGCAAAAGTCAGTGCCCGCAGGGACTGCGGATCGGCCCACGGCGCGTCATCGATGACGACCGCAACCGGGGCGGACTGCTCGAGGTCACCCAGCAGTTGCAACAGCTCTGCGCCCAGCACGATGGGGTCGTTCATGATCTGGTCGACCGGGGGAGTGACGGTTGTTCCGGGCGATCGACCGGCGTTGAGCAGGCGGGTCAGCACACCGAACGGCAAACGTTTCTCGTCCTCGTAGCCGGCAACTGCGAGCTGCCGCCAGCCGGAAAGCGTGGCGGCGAATTGGGCCAGCAGCGACGTCTTCCCGATACCAGGCGCACCCTCGACGAAGATCAACTGCGGGTCGCCGCTCGTTGCCTTGGCCGCGCACTTTTGCAGTTCGTCGAGTTCGGCAGGTCGGCCCACGAATCCACCGGACATATTCCCCCGCCACGACCGAGTCGTCGCTAGTACATTTGGGCGTTCATCGTCACTATGTGCGATTCATCCTCGCATCATGGTCAACCAGGTCCATCGGCACCGCGACGTGCAGGACCGTGTGCCCGCCGACGGATCATTCACCGGACAATGGGGCTTGTGGAGCAGCGGCTTGGCCTGGCCGATCTCGAGGACGGGACGGCGGTACGGTTCGCCCTCGTCGGCCAGGGTCCGATGGTGATCTATGTGCCGGGGTGGGTGTCCCATCTCGAGCTCGGGTGGGCAGTGCCGGCCGAGCGCGAATTCTATGAAGGCTTGTCGACGGGCCGCACGCTCGTGCGATACGACCGGCCGGGGTGCGGACTGTCCGGTAGCACCGACCGAACCGACCTGGTCGATCTCGAACTCGAGGTGCTGCAATTGGTCGCGACCGCGGTCGGGGCGGACCGCTTCGACCTGATCGGCGCCTCTTTCGGTGCGCCACTCGCGGTGCGGTGGGCCGCTCGTCACCCGGAGTCCGTTTCGCGCCTGATCCTGTACGGCGGGTGGGTCGACGGCGATGCAGTGGCCGCCCGCGCCGTTCGCGAGCACGTGCTCGGTTTGGTCGATCAGCACTGGGGTTTTGCGTCGGACGTGCTGACGGACATCTTCGCCCCCGACGCGGACGCCGGGTTCCGAGCCGTGTTCTCGCGCTACCAGCGGGAGTCGACATCCGCGGCAATGGCGCATCGGCTGCTGGCTGCGTGTTACGACATCGACGTCGCCGACGACCTCGCGCGGATCGCAGCGCCGACCACGGTCATCCACCGTAGGGACGACCGTGCGGCACCGATCGCCGAGGGTGAGCGGTTGGCTGCTGGCATCCACGGCGCGACACTGACGGTGCTGGCTGGTCGGACGCACGTCCCGTTCGTCGGCGACGCGCATGCCGTGCTGAACGCGATGCGCGGCGGTCTGGGACTGCAGCCGCTCGACCGCGGCACGCCACCCACGGTGACGCCGCGCCAGCTGCAGGTCGCAGCACTCGTTGCGCAGGGCAGGTCAAACCGGCAGATCGCCGACGAACTCGTCATCACCGAGCGCTCCGCCGAGTCGCATGTCGAACGAATCCGGGCTCGGCTGGGCTTCCGATCCCGCGCCCAGATCGCAGCCTGGTACGTCGCGACGAACCCCGGTTCGCCGTCGCGGGCGGACCGGTGAAAGTGCGGTATTTCCACTGCTGACATCGGTCCCGGCCTTCCGGCACGCTCGATCCATGACGACCTCGACCATCCGCTCCGTACCAGCGACAATCCATCCGCAGCCTTGCGCCCGCGGTGTTCTCGGCGAACCCGGTGCGCGGCCGGTTCAACTCGGCGTTCTTCTCGGTCATGGGCGGCTACATCGATTGGCACATGCGCAAGCGCAAGGCGAAGGCATTTGCCGACCTGCCGCCGAACGTCGTCGAACTGGGTTCCGGTGTCGGGGCGAACCTGCGCTACCTGCCGACCGCCGCGCATCTGATCGCGATCGAGCCCAACCCGTACATGCACGCGCGGCTGCGGCGCGCAGCGCGCCGACGCGACGTCGAACTCGAGATCCGCAGCGTCGTCGGCGAACGAATCGACCTGCCCGACGGCAGCGTCGAGACCGTCATCTCCAGCCTTGTCCTGTGCACAGTCCCCGACCCGGTCGCCGTCCTGGCCGAGATCCGCCGGATCCTGCGACCAGGCGGACGATTCAGCTTCGCCGAGCATGTCGTCGCAAAACCGCGCACACCGACCCGCTGGTCGCAGCGAGTCCTGCGCCGCCCGTGGGCGTGGACCTTCGAGGGGTGTTCCTGCGAGCGTGACCTGGCGAGCCTGATTGCATCGGCGGGCTTCAGCAGCGTCGACATCGACTCCTACCGGATCCACTCGGCGTTCCTACCCTTCAACACCCACATCGCAGGCACGGGCATTGCTTGACACGCGGGCGACCGAACTGGGATCAGGGGGCCGCGGGCGCTATCGGTGAGTGTCGGTTTCCGTAGTGAGCGACATTTTCTTGCCTGCCTTCTCGAATTGCAGCGCCTCCAGCGTCTGATTGAACCGTTTCCGCCGCTCGGCGTAGAACGAGGCGGCAGCGTCCTGCGGATCCGCCACTGGTTGGCTTTGCGGAGTGAGGGCCTGCAGCAGCGCCGGTTCATCGAGGTAACCGGCTGCCCTGGCACCCAGCAGCGCGGCGCCGCGGCCGGATGCCGCCGGGATGTGGACCGCGTGCAGCGGGATATTGAGGACATCCGCGAGCATCTGCCGCCAGGCGGGGGCGGTGCTGCCGCCGCCGGCCAACCGCAGATGACCAACGCGGCCGGTCACGGGCAGGGCGTCCAGGGCGGCACGGATGGTGAAGGCGACGCCCTCCAGCGCGGACCGCAGCAGCGATCCCCGGTCGTGCCGGGGGTCGAGACCGGTCCACGAGCCGCGCAGCGAGGTGTCCATGTAGGGAGTGCGTTCGCCGTGCAGGTGCGGCAGGAAGATCGGGTCGTCCGCCCTGGGCGACACCGCGGCGGAGTCGTAGAGCTCGGACCACGAAGCCGCGAGAAGTTGCCGTACCCAATTCAGGGTCAACCCACCGTTCAGGACGGCAGCCATTTCGTACCAACCCTTTTCGGTGGCGGCGCGGTACAGATGGGTGACCGGTTCGGTCGCCGCCCGCAGCACCGCAGCGGTCGGTATGACGATCTGGGCTCCGGTACCGATGGTCAGCTGCGCCTGGTCCGGCCCGGTCAGCCCGGAGCCCAACGCGGCGGCCGCGGTGTCGGCGGCGCCGGCGGCAACCGGTATGCCCGGTTCCAACCCCAGCTGATCCGCCGTCGAGGCCAGCAGCTCACCGGCAAGGGCGCCGGCGTGCGGCAGCATCGGCGGCAACATTGCCGGGTCCAGGCCGAGTCCGGCCATCACGTCGAGATCCCAGGTGTCGCCGGGGATGTCGTACAGCAGGGTGGCAGAGGCATCGCTGGGTTCGGAATTGAACTGCCCGGTCAATCGCCCGCGGATCCAGTCCTTGGGCTGCAACGCCCATCGCGTCGCCCGATACGAGACAGGCTCGTTGGCGGCGAGCCAGGCCAACAACGGCCCGGCCATTCCGGGGGTCAGCGGATTCGCGAGCCGAGCCGTGACAGCGGCGGGCAGCCTCCGATACCCGGCCAGCTGGTCGACGGCACGGGCATCGGCCCACAACATTGCCGGCCGCACCGGGCGACCCGTCGCGTCCGTCGGCACAACGCCATGCATCTGACCGGACAGGCCGATGCTGCCGATCCGCCCGCCGGCCGCGCCGACGGCCTGCCGAACTGCCGCGATGGTCGCGGACCACCAGAGTTCCGGGTCGGTCTCGGCCCAGCCTGCGTCAGGAGTGCTGACCGGATATTCGGCGGCGGCCTGCGCCAGCAACCCGCCGGTCAGGTCCGTCACGACGGCCTTGACCGAGCTGGTGCCCAGGTCGATGCCCAGCAGGGCGGGTGCATTGGATTTTCGCCGATCTGCGGGGTGGTGAATTGAATCTGCTGCTGGCACGGCTGCGCCTTCATCGCTCCGATGGGTGGGACGGGTCGGTCCACGGCACATCTTCAGGCACAGCTACGCCATCGATATCCAGGTTGATGACGATCGGGTCCTGGCCGCTGCGGGTGAGCACGCATTCCAGCGGCTGGTCATCGAGAGCGTTGATCTCCTGATGTGGCACGTACGGCGGGACGTAGATGAAACCGCCGGGGCCGGCCTCGGCGGTGTACTCCAGTCGCTCGCCCCACCGCATCCGGGCCCGTCCCCGGATGACGTAGATGACGCTCTCGAGCTCGCCGTGGTGGTGCGCGCCGGTCCGCGCGCCGGCGTGGATCGTGACCGTCCCCGACCACAGCTTCTGCGAGCCCACGCGCTCGTGCGTGATAGCGGCTGCGCGATTCATGCCCGGCGTCTGCGGGGTGTTCGTGTCCAGTGACCCGGCCGGAACGACGACAACGCCGTGGGTGCGCCAGTCTGGGTTGCTGCCCGGTTCGGTGGCCACGCTGCTGAGCGTAGGGCTGGCCCCGGCAACCCGCGAGAGGGCCGGCCGGTCAGTCGTCGGCCTGTTCTGTCGCCGACGGAGTTCCGCAGCGGATGCGGTCGGCGATCAAACCGCCGACGACGCGCAGGGCCTCGACCTGCTCGGCGGATAGCGGGTCGAAAACGAAGGACCGGACGGCGTTCACATGTCCGGGCGCCGCGTTCACGACGCATTCCCAGCCGGCGTCGGTGAGAAAGGCGTTGGTGTAACGGCCATTCGTCGGGTCAGCCGCGCGACGGACGAATTCTCGCTGTTCCAATCGTTTGACGACGTTGGACAGTCGGGAGAGCGATCCGTTGGTCAACTCGGCCAACTTGCTCATCCGAACCGTGTGGTCCTGCGCCATCGACAGCCAGGACAGCACCGAATATTCATAGAACCCGATGCCGGCGTCCCGTTGGAGTTGGGCATCCAAGACCGCCGGCAATTGCGTCACGATCGTGCCGACACCCAGCCAGGCGGCCGTTTCCTGCTCGGTCAACCAATTCGGCTGCGCATCTGCAGATGCGGCATCTGCAGGATCTGCGGGTGCCGAGGCAACCGGTGGGAGCGTCTCCGTCATCCGGGCAGCCTAACGACCACCGCGTTTGACTTCAAGCATGAAGTGTTGCATGCTGACTTCAGTCTTGAAGTGAAACGCATCAGCAGTGATCGAGGGAGAAGACATGACGTTGTTCCGTATGGACGCCAGCATCCGGGTGGATGGCTCGGCCAGTCGCGAGATCGCCGACATCGTCGAGGCCGAATGGCTTTCGGCTCATCCCGGCGACACGGTGGAGCGCCGGCACATCGGCGTTGACGTCCTGCCGGCCGACGCCTGGCCGCGCGCGGTCAGCGCCGCCTACCTGCCGGATGCCGATCGGACTCCGGAGCAGAAGTCGGCGGTGGCACTGGCTGCGGCCCTGGTTGATGAGTTGCTGGCCGCGGACGCGATCCTGCTGGCCGTGCCGCTCTACAACTTCGGTGTCTCCCAACACTTCAAGACCTGGGTCGACCTGATCGTCACCGATCCGCGGGCCGCGGCCGGCGGCCCTGGACTGCTGGCGGGCAAAAAAGTGGTGCTGTGCACCGTTCGGGGCGGCGCCTACGGGGCCGGCACGCCGCGCGAAGGCTGGGATCACTCGACCAGCTACCTCAGGCGCATCGTCGGTGATGTCTGGGGTGCTGATCTGACGCTGGTGGAGCGGGAGTTCACGCTCGTCGGCGTCAACCCCGCATTGGACGCATTCACCGACGCCGCCGCGTCACTTCATTCGGGGGCGCTCGCGTCTGCTCGCGAAGCAGGCAAGGCGTTGGCCGCCGCCTGACCGATCGCTGGTCTGTGCACTTCAGTTGTCCAGCAACGCATTTCAGGTCCCCCAGCAACCCCGTTCACAGCCAGCGACGCACCCGTCGCCGATAATCGTCGTACTCTGCGCCGAACTTGATGCTGAGATATCGCTCCTCGGGTGCAATCGCGCCCCAGAACAACAACGCCATGCCGCCCGGGACGAGCATCAACGCCCACGCGGACGGCCACAGCAGCGCGAGCGCGACGTCGAGCACGATCAGCCCGACGTAGAGGGGATTGCGGCTGAGGCGAAATGGTCCGCGGTCGAGCACGACGCGGGTTGCGCCGCCCGGCAGCACGGCCGTGCGATTGCCCGCCATCACGGTCAGCGTCCACCCGTTCCAGATGCCGAACACGACGACGAGCACCAGGCCAACGACCCGCGCGCCGTCGGCAGGCAGCGTGAACGGATCGCCAACAGCGGCGGTCACCAACACGCCGGCGAGCAAAGGGACACCGAGCGCGATGGGCGGCCAGATTCGATAGGCGGGTGCGTCGGCCACGCCACCATCATGGCCGTGTCTGGCCGATGGGGCACGGTGCTGCTACCGGGTGAGCAGCAGCTCAAGCACGGCAGCCGGTTGGGACAGGAACGGGTGGTGGCCGGTGTCGAGCTCGACAACGGTGCCTGCCCTGCGGGCGAAGTCGCGTTGTCGGTGCGCCGGGGTGCCCCTGTCCTGGGTGCAGACTAGGTAGGTCGATGGCACCTGATGCCATGCCGCCGCGCCGACGGGCTGCGTGGTCACCTGCACGCCTTGCCGGGCAAGCCTTTCAGCCGCCTGGGCCTGGGTCCCGGGGTCGCAGTCCTGCAGGAAGGTGTCGGCGAGAAACCGTGGGCGGACCCCGAACGTGCCGGTCCCTGGGTCGACGTCCAGGAACGGGGCCGGCGCGTCGTCGCCGAAGTCGGACAGGCTCTGCCCGACCTCCGGCAGGTAGCTGGAGATCAACAACAGGTGGCGAACAGAGCCAACCCCGGCCGCCGCCTCCGCGCTGACGATCCCGCCGTAGCTGTGGGCGACCAAGATGGTCGGCTCGTCACTGTCCTGCAACACCTTTCGGACTGCCGCGACGTCCTCGGGCAGCCCCGGCCCGGCTGCCCCAGCCGGTCCTTCCGCACCCTCGCCGCAGCTCGGCAGCGGCGGCGCCACACTCGGAATCCCGTGCTCCAGCAACAGTTCAGCGGTGCGGTGCCACCACCATGCACCGTCCCGCACGCACGCCCCGTGCACGAACACGACCCTCATCGCCACCTCCACGTCCAGCACCGACCTGACTCGATCAACGGTAGACGTACCACCAATTACGCGAAAAGATGGTGCCGTGGGCAGGCATCCGCAACCGGAGATCAAGCAGCGACTTCTCGACGCGTGCACCGACTATGCGCTCGAACACGGCCTGCCCGACCGGCTCGAACCCCTGGCCACTGCGGCAGGATCGTCGTCCCGCATGCTGATCTACCACTTCGGCGGCCGCGACGAACTTCTGCGCGCGGTCCTCGGTCGTGCCCGGCAGCGACAGCTGGAGATGTTCGGCGACCTGCTGCGGGTGCGGAGCGGGGTGCCCTATACCGACACCCTGAGCCACGCCTGGGTGACGATGACCGGCCCACAGGGCAGGCCGTATCTGCAGGTGTTCGGCCGGCTGCGGGAAAGCGCGGAGCAGCAGCTGTGGCCCGACTTCCGGCGCAGGGCTACGACCGATTGGCTGGGGCCGCTCGAGGACGGCCTGCGCAGCATCGGCCGGCCGCAGTTGGCAACCCTGGTCCTCGCGGTCTTTCGCGGTCTGCTGATGGACCTCGAAGCCACCGGCGACACCACCCGCACGGACCAGGCGTTTCGCGACTTCCTCGGTGCACTCGAGCAGCTGCCGGTCCGGTAGCTGGCAACTGGGGTCGAAAGCCCCTTCCGACCGCCGACGGAATCGCCCTACCGTGACCAGCGATGACCACCTCGGGAGATCGCTCACCATGACGTTTCAGGGTTCCAACCGGCGCGGCGCCGACCCAGCAGCAGAACCGTCCCGTGCCCCGTTGCTGACGGACGGCGGCCTGTGGGCGCTGGTGCTGCTGGCGACGGTCGCCGGTCTCGCCTTCACCACATTTCAGATCATGGAGAAGGTCGCGATCCTGCAGGATCCGTTCACCCGGCTGGCCTGCGACGTGAACTCGACCCTGTCGTGCAGCAACGTCCTCACCGCGTGGCAGTCCTCGGTCCTCGGTCCGCCGAACTCGTTCATCGGTGCCGTCATGTTCGCGATCATCGGCTCGGCCGCCCTGTCCGGCCTGCTCGCCAGCACGCTGAGCCGCGCCTACCTGGCCACCGTCTGGGGGCTGGCCGTGTTCTTCCTGGGCTTCGCCACCTGGTTCATGTTCGAGACCGCCTTCGACATCGGGGCACTGTGCCTGTGGTGCGTCGGCATCACCACCGCCGTGGTCTGCATCTGCGCGATGCTGACCCGGCTCGCCGATCGCGAAAACGCCTTCGGGCAGAACCGGTTCGGCCTTGCGGTGGCCGCCGCGGTGCGCCGAGGGCTGGACCTCGCCATCTGGGCAACCTGGTGGTTGGGCATTGCCGCCGTGCTCGTGATCGGGTTGGGCACCTGACCACCGGCCCCGGCCCGATGATCACCTGCAGGCTGAACCGCCGCGGACCCGAGATCAGCCCACCAGCGCCGAGCGGTTTCGACGTTCGTACTCGATGACCGCGAGCTCGCCGGCGCGGCGGATATGGTTCTCACACGTCGTCCGCGCGAGCTCCGGATCCCGGCGAACGGCGGCGGCATCGACGATACGGCGCACCTCGTCCATCGAGATGTTCACCCGCTGCTGGTCGACATAGGCGTAATGCCGAAGGATGCCGATGCGGGTGTGCACTCCCCGCAATGTCGAGGCGAGCACCTCGTTGTCGGCCCCTCGCAGCAGCAGATCGTAGAACTCGTCCTTGCTCGCGGCCCGCTCCTCGACGGAACCGTGCAGGTACCGGTTGTCCATCTCTTGCAGGTGGGTCACCAGCGCGGCGGCGTCGGCGGCGGACGCCCGCCTGGCGAACATCTCGCCGGCGAGCCCCTCCAACCGCGCGCGCACTTCGTAGAGCGATTCGATGTCCTTGACCCGCAGGACCGTGACGATCGGTCCGCGGTTCGGCAGCATCGTGATCAGCAATTCCGATTCCAGTTGCCGCAACGCCTCCCGAACCACGGTCCGGGACACTCCATACCGCTCGCACAAATCGTTCTCCCGCAGCCGTTCGCCGGGCGTCAGCGTGGCGTCGAGAATGTCCTGTCGCAGAAGTTGCACGACCTGCTGCCGCAGCGGGGCAGCGAAGTGTTGCATGGTCGGGGGTTTGGGCATCTGCGCTCCAGGGACGGCGGGCGGTGCAAGGTGCGGCACCAGGACGAGAATACCGTCATACGCTCGGGTGAATGCGGACCATAGGCCGCTCCTTCCTCATGTCGAACCCGGCGGGCTCATCGCGCTGTGTACCCGCCATCGAGTGGCAGGTTGACGCCGGTAACCCAGGTGGATTCGTCCGAGGCCAGGTAGAGCACCGCGTAGGCGACATCGTTCGGACGGCCGAGTCGCCTGATCGACTGGTTGGCGGTCATTTTGGCTTCGTAGGTTGGCAGGCCGCCGTCGAAGCCTTCGGCGATACCCTCGACCAGCGGGGTCAGCACGGTGCCCGGGTGCACCGAATTCACCCGGATATTGTATTTGCCGTAGCTGGCGGCATCCTGCTTGGTCTGCATGGCGACCGCGCCCTTGGCCACGTGGTAGGCGGTGAATTCGTCGTTGCCGATCAGGCCATAGATCGAGGAGAAGTTCACGATGCTACCGCGACCGGCCTTGATCATCTGCGGCACAGCGTGTTTCGTCGCGAAGAAGACCCCTTTCACGTCGACCGCGAACAACTGGTCCCATTCGGATTCGGTGATCTCATGGGTGGGCTTATCGACTCCGATGATGCCAGCGCAATTCACCAGGACATCCAGACCGCCGAATTCGGCGATGGCCGCACCGATGACCCGCTGCACACTTGCTTCGGAGCTGACGTCCATTTCCCAGAATTGGGCTCGGCCACCGGCCGCGGTGATGGCGCAGGCCGTAGCGTGCCCGAGTTCGGCGTTGACATCGGTCACCACGACGGCTGCGCCCTCGGCGCCGAAGAGTTCCGCGGTGGCCCGGCCCATCCCGGAGGCCGCGCCGGTGATCAGCGCGACCTTGCCCGCAAGTCTGTTCGTCATGCCGGTCCCCCAGTGCTCATGCGCTGAGGGTGGCCAGCGAGGGGGCCGCTGCGTCCGCCAGGAAGCTCCGGTAGCCATCCTGCTCGACCTCGCGGCAGTAATCCTGGTAGACCTGACCACCGCCCATGTAAACGATGAATTCCCGGGCCTTGCCGGCGATGTTCGCACCGAGGAACCAGGCATTTGCCTTGGCGCCCTGCGACATCACAGTGGCGCCGCCGGCGCGGGCGGTCTCCTGCGCCCACCATTCCTCGGATTCCTCGGTCGGCTCGAACCGTTCGATCCCGTTGCGCTCCGCGTAGGCAAGTGCGCGCTGCAACCACTGGGCACCCTTCTGGATCGGGACCGGCAGATTGGAATAGGGGGTTTGCGGGCCGAGCGACATGAAGAAATTGGGGAAGCCATTGACCGCGATGCCAAGATTGCTGCGCAGGCCCGCGGTCGCCCACTTGTCGCGCAACACCACCCCGTCCCGGCCGACGATGTCGATGTTGGTCAGGGTGCCGGTCATGGCATCGAACCCGGTGGCGAAGATCAGTACATCCAAGTCGTATTCGGTATCGCCGACGTGCACGCCGCTTTCGGTGATTGCGGTGATCGGCTGCGACTTGACGTCGACCAGGTGGACATTGTCCCGGTTGTAGGTGTCGTAGTAATTGTGACCGGTCGGCACGCGCTTGCCGTTGAACGAGTAGCCCCTGGGGGATAGCAGTTCCGCGGTCTGCGGATCCTTGACGATCTCCCGGATCTTGCTGCGGATGAATTCCGACGCCAACTCGCTGGCCTCGAAACTCGTGGCCAGGTCGTTGAAGCATTCATTGGCGAAATGGAAGCCGCCCTCGTTCCACTTGCTCTGGAAGATGCGTTCCCGCTCCTCCGGAGTGACGTCGAGAGCGCTCTTCTCGGCGTACTCCATGGCGACCCCGAACGGGTGCCTGGCCGCCTGCTCGAAGATCTCGTCGTAGTGCTCGCGCACGTACTGCATCCATTCGGCAGAGACCTTTTCGTTGTTCGTCTCGACGATGAAGTTCGGGGTGCGCTGGAAGACGAACAACTCGCCGACCTGCGGCGCGATGGTCGGCACCACCTGGATGCCGGAGGCACCGAGGCCGATCAGGCCGACCCGCTTGCCGGTGAAGTCGACCCCTTCCTGCGGCCAGTGGGCGGTGTGGTGCTTTTCGCCGCGGAAGGTCTCCACACCGGGGATGTTCGGCCAGATCGGCTGGGACAGCACACCCATGCCACTGATCAGATACTTGGCGGTGAGCGAGGTGCCGTCCGCGAAGGTCACCGTCCAGAAGTTGCCGGCCTCGTCATAGACTGCCGATTCCACCCTGGTGTTCAGCCGGATGTCCCGGCGCAGATCGAGTCGGTCGGCGACGAAGTTGAGGTACGCCAGCACCTCCTTGCCCGACGGGTACCGCTCGGTCCAGGTCCATTCCTCCCGCACCTGCTTCGAGAAGGAGAACGAGTAGTAGTGGAACTCGCTGTCGGTGCGGACACCGGGGTAGCGGTTGACCAGCCAGGTGCCGCCGACACCGTCGGTGGCGTCGACAACGAGGGTGTCCAGACCGATCTCGCGCAGGTGGTGGAGGATCGCGAGTCCGGAGAAGCCGGCGCCGATGACGATGGCGTCGTAATCATTGGTGGGTGTTTTCAGGGTCATTGTTCGTCCATTTCTGTCGGCGGGTGGCAGTGCGAATGTGTTGGGGGAGGGGGTGTCAGGCGACGCTGACCGTGCGGCCGGCGCGGTACCAGTGGGCGATCGCCGCGATCTCCTGGTCGGCACGGGGATGTCGCCCGGCCAGGAACGGATAGACGTGCTGCATGCCTTCGCCGATCGAGAAGGTGACGTCGACACCGGCTCGCTCGGCTCGCTCCTGTAGTCGGACGCTGTCGTCGAACAGTGACTCGACGTCGCCGGCGCAGATGTACAGCCGGGGAAACCCGGTGAAGTCCGCGTACAACGGATTGGCCAGTGGTTCCGTCGGGCTGGTGACCCCGTCCGAGATACCGGTCGATGTTGGCCTGCAGACCTTCCCGGGCGATCAGGAAGTCCGTGTCATTGTTGGTTTCGATGGTGCTGCCGTTGTTCTCCATGTTGAGCCACGGCGAAATGGTGATCACCTGGCTCGGTACCGGGTCGCCGGCCCGCATCAGCTGCAGCGTCATGGCGATCGCCAGGTTGGCACCGGCGCTGTCACCGACCGGGGTGATGTCCGCCGGGTCGTATCCGGATTCCAGCAGGGCGCGATAGACGGCGACGCCATCCTCGATCTGCGCGGGAAAAGGGTGCTCCGGCGCGAGCCGGAAGTCGGCGACGAAGGCCAGGCAGCCGCAGGCCTTGGCGATGTGGCCGGCGAGCTTGCGATGGCTGGTCGACGAACCCAGAGCGAAACCGCCGCCGTGCAAGAGGATCTGGATCTGCTGCGGATCGGCGTCCAACGGCCGGACCATGATCCCCGGCACTCCGCCGACACTGGTGTGCCGATAGGTCACGTCCTCCGGTTCGGCAGTCGCGCGCTGCCAATCATCGAAGATGATCCGCAGCAGCGACGTGGACATCGTCGGGTAGTTGCCCATCTCGATGGCCCACTGGGCGTAGATCTCGCCCAGCAGATCGGTCGGACGGTGTGCGGTCATGTGTGCCTTCCCTTCGCGAAATGTGTTGGTCCCGCAGCCGCATTCAGCAGCCGATCGGGTGTGTTCCATGACAATGACCGGCGGAATCGGCCGGTCGGCGAGCTGTCGCAGAATGAGACACCCGCGTCTCAGGGTGACTCAGCCAGCCCTGCCACTGACGCTGCACAGTTCGTACTACCGCGGTGACGACGACCGCGACGCCACTTTTCCGGCCACGTACTCACGCGTCGCCGGACCCATCTGTCAATGACGAAAGAGGGAAGCAAGCCACATGAGAAACAACTCCTCGAGACTGCGGGCGACCAAGCGGGCATCCGCGGCGGTGGCCCTGCTCGCCGGGCTGGCGTTGGCCGGTTGTTCTACGGGCGCGGCGTCCGGCGGGTCCGGAGCGGCCGCAACTGCAACGGTCGCGGGCCAGCAGGTCGGCAAGGTCGGCACGCAGGCCGACATTCAGGACATCAGCAAGTTCTGCGGTGACAAGGACATCACCGTCGCCTATGCGGACGGTTTCGGCGGCAACTCCTGGCGCAAGACCACCCGGGCGATCTTCGAGGCAGAGGCCGCAAAGTGCCCGAACATCACCAAGGTGCTGTACACCGATGCGCAGGGTGACACCCAGAAGGCCATCTCGCGATATCAATTCCCTTGTCGCACAGGGCGTTGACGTCATCGTGTCCTTCGTCGACGGCGGCGAGGCGCTGCTGCCCACCATCCAGAAGGCCACGAAGGCCGGCGTGAAGTTTGTCGCCCTGGTCGGATCGCCCGGCGGAACGCCCGGAGTCGACTACGTCGACTTCGTCTCCGAGGACATCAACACCTACGGCAGCGGACTGGCCGACTGGACCATCAAGCAGCTGGGCGGCCAGGGCAACATCGTCATGCTGGGCGGGCAGGCGGGCAACTCGTACTCGCAGGCGGTGTACGACGGTGTGAAGGCCGCGGTCGCGAAGAACCCGAACATCACGCTGCTCAATGCCGACATGGGTGACGTCCCGGTGGACACCGGTTGGGAGCCCGGTAAGACCAAGCAGGTGGTCGCCGGGCTGATCACCAAGTTCGGCGAGATCGACGGCATCGTCGCCGACTACGGCGGGGGTTCGGTCGGTGGGGTCGAGGCGTTCCTGGACGCGGGCAAGCCGTTGCCGGTGTGGTCGGCGAACGACTCCAATCAATTCGCCTGCCTGTGGTACGAGCACAAGGACGAGCAGCCCAGCTACCAGATCGCCACTGAATCGTCCCGCAACTGGACCGTCATCCCGGCGCTGCACAAGGGTCTCGCAGCCGCGAACGGGGTGCTGAACGAGGAGCCGTCGACGTACCAGCTGGGGATCATCGAGGACTCCACCGACCCGGCCAAGCAGCCCAAGTGCGAATCCGGCCTGCCGAACGACGCCATCCTCTCCTCCGGGCTGAGCGTCGAGGCCCAGGCCAACCTCTTCCAGTAAATCCATTCTCCCGCAGAGCGTTTCACAGCTCATCTCTTACAGAATCGGAGATCGATCCATGAACAGACTGAAGGGCAAGGTCACTCTCGTCACCGGCACGGGTCGCGGCATCGGCCGGGCCATTGCCGAGGCATTCGCCTGGGAGGGTGGCACAGTCATCGCGACCGGTCGGCGCGCCGACGACTCCTTCGACGAAGGCATCGAGTACCACGAACTCGAGGTGTCCGAGCCGGAAAGTTGGGACCGGGTGGTCTCCGATGTCGTCGAAAGGCACGGCCGGGTAGACGTTCTCGTCAACAATGCGGGCATCATCGCCTACGAGGCCCTCGACGAGCTGGAGCTGACTGACTGGCATCAGGTCATTGCCGTCAATCAGACGGGCGTCTTCCTTGGGATGCGGGCGGTCGTGCCATCGATGCTCGCGAACGGTTCCGGGTCGATCGTCAATGTTTCCTCGATCTGGGGCAACGCGGCCGTCGCCGGAGCGCACGCCTATCACGCCACCAAGGGCGCAGTACGGAACATGTCCAAGAATGCCGCGATCACCTATGCCGAGCGGGGTATCCGGGTCAATTCCTTGCATCCCGGGTTCATCGCCACTCCGCTGACCGATGCGCAGGACGCCGCCGTCAACGAATGGGTGGTTGGCCAGACGCCGATGCGCCGGGCCGGCCGACCGGAGGAAATCGCTGCTGCTGCAGTATTTCTGGCCAGCGACGAGGCCAGTTTCGTGACCGGCTCCGAGCTGGTCGTCGACGGCGGGTACCTGGCGCAATGACCTCCATCGAGCAGGCGATCGACCCGGCCGCGCCGGCCGTTGTCGATGTCCGGGCACCGAAGTTCGCGCGGGGGCACGGTGCTCGCGCTGCGGGGGATCGGGAAGACGTTCCCCGGGGTGCGGGCACTCACGGACGTCAGCCTCACCGTGCGCGCCGGTGAGGTGCACGCGCTGGTCGGCGAGAACGGAGCCGGCAAGTCCACCCTGATGGCAGTCGCCTCCGGTGCGCTGGCACCGAACGAGGGCACCGTCGAGATCGGTGGGCAGATGCTGGCCCACGCCGATCCGGAGGCCGCCCGGGAACTCGGGTTGGGCATCGTCCGGCAGGATCCGGCGTTGCTGCCCGATCTCACCGTCGCCGAGAACATGGCGATCGGCGCGGGCTACCGACGGGCCGGCGGTCTTGCGCAACGCGCCGAGATGGGCGCAGCGGCAACTGGATCCGTGGCAGATGGGGATCGACGCACGGGCCCGGGTGTCCGACCTGTCCGTGGAACAGCGGTTCGTCGTGGAGATCGCCAAGGCGCTGGTCCTCGATCCGAAGGTGCTGATTCTGGACGAACCCACCGAGCACCTCAGCGTCGAAGAGGTGCAGCGGCTCTTCGCCAAGGTCCGCGAACTCGTCGCCGCCGGCACCGGAGTCGTCTACATCTCGCACCGCATCCCGGAGGTCGAAGCAGATCGCCGACCGGATCACCGTGCTACGGGACGGGCAACGTGCGCGGCACCTTCGACGCCGATGAAGTCGATGAACACAAGATCATCGAATTGGTCGTCGGTCGAGCCCTGGACACCGTGTTCCCGGCCAAGGGCAAGCTGACCGACACCGCTACACGTCATCCGCAACTGACCGCAACAGGTCTGCGCGGCAACCACTTTCACGACATCAACCTGTCGGTCCGGGCCGGCGAGATCGTCGGTTTGGCCGGCGTGCAGGGCAACGGTCAGGCCGAGCTCATACGGGCGCTGGCCGGCGTCGAGCCCGCCTCCGGGTCGATGCAGGTCGCCGGTCGGTCCGTCCGGCTCGGCAGCAATGCGGCCGCAGCCGCCGCGGGCACCGTCTACGTGCCGGCCGATCGGCACGGCGAAGGAGTGTTCCTGCCGCTCTCCGTCGGGCAGAACATCGTCATGAAGACGCTGCGCAAGGTGTCCACCGCCGGAATTGTGCAGGAGAACCGGATCTCCGCGGTCGCTCGGGAACAGATCGGCAATCTGTCGATCAAGACCCCGTCCGCCAGCACGCCGATCGCCAGCCTGTCCGGCGGCAATCAGCAGAAGGTCGTGCTGGCACGGACTCTGCTGGCCGAGCCCAGGGTGTTGCTCGCCGAGGAACCCACCCAGGGTGTCGATGCGGGCGCTCGCGTCGACATCTACCGCATCCTGCGGGACGCGGCCGACAACGGCGCGGCAGTGGTGATCCTGTCGTCCGACGGCGTGGAACTCGAGGGCCTGTGCGATCGGGTGCTGATCATGTCCCGCGGCGAGATCATCGCCGAACTCGACGGCGACGACGTCACCGAGGCCGCCATCGCCCGGGCGGCGCTGACCTCCACCACCGTGCGTCGGCGCGAGTCGAGGGCCCCCGGCACCGGTCGCTGGCGCAACTGGATGCGCGGCGACCATTCGCCGGCTGCGGTCATCGGCCTGTTGGTGCTGCTGCTCGGCGGCCTGGTTGGCAGCACCAACCCCGCCTACTTCACCGAGTTCAGCCTGAACAATCTGCTGTTCATCGCCGCGCCGCTGATCCTGATCGGCGCCGCCCAGCAGGTCGTCGTCCTCGGGGCGGGTTTCGATCTGTCGGTCGGGCCGCTGATGGGCTTTCTGGTGGTGCTCTCGTCCTTCTTCATCGTCGACGGCGGGAACCCTGTCGTCGGGCTCGGCGCTGATGATCGGCGGCGCGCTGGCCATCGGGCTGTTCAACGGCTTTCTGGTCACCAGGTTCAATCTCAGCCCGGTCGTCGTGACCCTGGCGGTCGCCCTCGGATCTGCAGGGCGCGTTCCTGACCCTACGCACCACACCCGGCGGCATCATCAGCAGTGAGATCACCGAGTTCATCTGACGCCGGAATAGGTTTCGTGCCCGTGGTGACGCTGGTAGCGGTCGCGATCGCGCTGGGTCTCGAGTGGGCGCTGCGGCGCAGCCGGTGGGGTGTCGAGCTCCGCGCGGTCGGATCCCGAAAGGCCGCGGCCGAGCGACTGGGAATCCGTGTTCGCCGGACCCAGCTGCTGTCCTACGTGCTGACCTCGCTGCTCGTGGTGCCCGCCGCGATCGTGATGATGGCCCAGATCGGCATCGGTGACGGCCGGCCCAGCCTGCCGTACACGCTGTCCTCGGTCACCGTGGTCGTCCTCGCCGGAGCCAGCATCTTCGGTGGCCGTGGCTCGTTCATCGGGATCGCCGCCGCCGGTCTGCTGGTGGCCCAGGTGCTGGGCATCCCGGCCTTCCTCGGTCTCTCCGGGGCCTGGGGTTATTGGCTGCCCGGTCTGATCACGGTCGTCGCCGCCGCGCTCTACGCCCAACTCCGCCGGACAAGGAAAAGCTGATGTCGAACACCACAGTGGTTGAGGTGCAGGGATCATCGCTGATCAAGCGGGTGCTGTCCGGTGGGTCGGGGACGATCTGGGTGGCGACTATTGCGCTGTTCCTGATCAGCCCGTTGGTCGCACCTGGCAGTCTGGCCGCGGCCCCGGTGCTCGGTATGTTGCCCTTCGCTTCCGTGCTGGCGATCGCGGCCGCCGGCCAGACCCTGGTCGTGCAACAGCGCGGTCTTGATCTGTCGGTGCCCGGGATGATGGCGTTCGGGGCAGTGCTCGTCACCGGTCTGCCGCAGAACCTGGGTTGGCCGCTGTGGGCCGCGGTGCATCGCGGCGATCGTCGGGCCTGCCGTGGTCGGCGTTCTGAACGGGGTGCTGGTCACCAGGTTCGGGGTGATGCCGCTGGTGGTCACGCTGGGGATGAACGCGATCCTGCTCGGCACGGTGTTCGCGTTCTCCGATGGAACACCTGCCGGTGCGGCGCCGGGGCTGAGCGATTTCGCCTCCGGACAGTCATTGGGCATTCCCAATGCGCTCATCGTTGCGGTGGTCGTGCTGGTGCTCGCGGGCTTCGTCACCCAGAGGTCGATCGTCGGGCGCAAGCTCACGGCAGTCGGTGTCAGCGAACGCGCCGCCACCGTGCTCGGGGTCAGGGTCAACCTGTACCAAACCCTGGCGTACGGCTTTGCCGGCGCCGCCTACGGCACGGCAGCGGTGCTCTACGCCGGTTACGTCACCACCCCGCCGCTGTTCTTCGGCGACAGCTACCTGCTGCCGACGGTCGCTGCGGTGGTGCTCGGCGGTACGGCGCTCACCGGCGGCCGGGCCAGCGTCATCGCCAGCGGGGTTGCGGCATTGTTCCTCACCCAACTCGGTCAGTTATTGCGAGCTCTGGGCTGGACCGAGCCGACTCAGCTGGTGGTGCAGGCGGTGGTGCTGCTGGCGGTGGTGTTGTTGCGGGTGCTGGTTCCATCCGTCGCGCGGACGGTTCGGCAACGGCAGAGCGTGCGGTCGATTCCCGAGAGCGCCGAACTGGAAGGCAGTGTGCGATGACCGCCCGCCGGTCGGTCGATGGTCGATCAGTCGTCCAACTGGAGCCGGTAGGCCTTCATCTTGCGGTAGACGGTCGCTCGGGAGAGCCCGAGGATCTCGGCGGCCTTTGCCCGATTTCCGCCGGCCTCGCTGAGTGCGTTGCGCAGCGCGTCGAGCTCCACCCGCTCGATCATGCTGAGCGATTTGCCGCTCTGCATTTCGGCCGGGAGATCGGCGGGGGCGATGGCGCCACGCTTTCCGGCCTCGACCAGCCCGGTGATCAGGGACTTCAGTTCCTTGGTGTTGCCCGGCCAGGAGTAGGCACGCAGCAGCGCGATCGACTCGGCTGCCGGTTCCAGCCCGGCGCCGGCGGAGCGGGTGAAACCCGTCCACAGCACAGCGATGTCGCTGAATCGTTCGCGCAGCGGGGCGAGCCACACCACATTCGCCGCGTAACGGCGCTTGGTCGCGTTCACCTCTTCGGGCTTGTGCGCGGTGACGGTCATGATCACCTTGCTCTTGCCTTCCGTCCGATCCAGCAGCGCCCGCAACCCATCAGCCGCGTGGCCGTCCAGGGTTTCGATGCCGCGGATGACAGTGGACTCGCCACGCTGGAGCCGGTCGGACAGCTGTCGCAGCCACTCCCGGTCGCCGATCAGGTGGCTCTCCGCGGCGTCCAGCACCTCAGGCGAGCCGGGGCGGAAGGGCCGACCGAGAGCCAGCGAGACCTTGCCCGCCCCCGGCTCGCCGGCGATCAGCACCGGGCCGACCGACTCCCGCAGTTTGGCCACTTGATGAACAGCAGCAAGCCATTCCGGGGAGCGACCGGCCAGCGGCTGCAGCGCTCTGCTCGGCGCGCTGATGGCGCCGGGAGTGGTGGTCGGGCGAACGGCGGCCGGCCGGTGTCCATCAACCACCACCACTGCGTTGCCGGAATCGAGCGAGGTGTATTCCAGCGCGGTTCGGCCGGTCGACAGGTCAAGGCTCAGTCTGCCGTCGAGCGGCGCCGTGGCCAGGGCGGTGTGGATTTGCGCCATGTCCTCGGTGGTCAGCCCGCCGGCCGCCGGGTTCTGGATCAGCGCGCCCTGTGGACCGAACGCGACAACGCCGCCCGAGTGCTGCCGGGAGTACTTCAGGAAGACGTCGAACATCCTTCGGGTGGCGGGCTGGGCCAGCTCCAGGACGTGCTGCTCCAACTGGGTGGTCAGCGACTTGAGCAGCGGCCGCAGCAGATCAGCGCGCGGAGTCACCTTGGAGGACAAGGTGACAACACCCATCAGCTTGCCGTTGATCGGGTGCCGGAGCGGCGAGCCGGTGCACATCGCGTCCTGGTAGAAGTCCGCGAAATGCTCGTTGCCGCTGATCTGAACGATCTTCCCGGTCATCAGCACGGTACCGACACCGTTGGTGCCAACGGCACTCTCGGCCAACACGGCACCGCGGACGGTGCCCAGTCGATCGAGATGTTCGATCGCCGAGTGGTCATGGCTCCAGCGTTGCAGCACCTGACCCCGGGCGTCGGCCAGCAGCAGACCCAGACCGGTGTCGGCCAGATCCTCGGCAAATCGGTTCAGCGGGGCCTGCAGCAGATCGAGCAGATACAGATCGAGTACTTCCACCGGGACCTGCGGAACGTCGGTGACGTTCTCCGGTCTGCCGAGCGCCATCTGGGACCGACGCCACGATTCGATCAGCTGCGGATCGAAGTTCGGCAGGGTGGGCGCGGCGGCGAAGAACTCCTCCTTGGCTCTGGCCACGCTCGGGGAGTCGTAACGAATGGTCAAGGTGCGGGCTCCGACCTCTATGTCGTCGTGGTGGTGGGGTACTCGGTGATGCTGGTCCGTGCTGTGCCCCCCGCAACAGTGCTCAGTGCAACCGCGCCGGCCCGTGCCGTGTTCCCTGTCGCCGCCACGCTGACCGTGGATTGCAGTATGCGGTCTGCGGGCGACGGGCGGAACAGCAACTTTCGAATGTTCGAGTCAACCATATGACGGTATTACGAGACTACGTCGCTACCGGCAACTTGCCAACACTCCCTCCACTCCTGAAAGCGAGTCGATCGACATGACAGTGCAGACCCTGCCGGCGCCAACCGAGGCCCGGCTGATGGGACATGACGTCCCGCTCGGCCTCTTCATCAACGGCGAGTGGCGGCACACCGGGAACACCTTCGGTGTCAGCAATCCATCGACCGGCCAACCGATTGCCGAGGTCGCAGATGGCTCTGATGCCGAGGCGTTGGAGGCACTCGGCGCTGCGACCGCCGCACAGGAATCCTGGGCCGCCCTCGCACCGCGGGCCAGGGCGGATCTTTTCTACCGGGCGTACGCACTGCTGCAGTCGAGAGCAGATGACTTCGCCGACCTGATGACCCTGGAAAGCGGAAAGCCGCGCCGGGAATCGGCGGGCGAGTTCGCCCTCTCGATGGGCTTCTTCCTGTGGTACGCGGAGCAGATCGCGCACCTGCACGGCTCGTACTCGGTCGCCACCAACGGTGGATTCCGGGTGCTCACCACCTCGCAGCCCGTCGGACCGGCGTTGTTGATCACCCCGTGGAACTTCCCGATGCTGATGAACGCCCGCAAGGGTGGTGCTGCGCTGGCCGCAGGATGCACCATCGTGCTCAAGTCGGCGAAGGAAACTCCGCTCACCGCAGCATATTTCGTCAGGACACTCGACGAAGCGGGATTCCCGGCCGGTGTCGTCAACCTCATCCACACCAGCACGTCCGCTGTGGTGTCCGAGGCGGTGATGAACGATCCGCGGCTGCGGAAGATCAGCTTCACCGGGTCAACCGGAGTCGGTAGCACCCTGCTGCAGCAGGCCTCACGCAACATCGTCAACGCCTCGATGGAACTCGGCGGGGACGGGCCGTTCATCGTGCTGGACGACGCCGATGTCGACCTGGCAGTCCGGGAGGCCGTCGCCTGCAAATTCCGCAACGCCGGCCAGGCCTGTGTCGCGGCCAACCGGATCATCCTGCATTCCGCGATCGCCGACGAGTTCACCAGCAAATTTGTCGAGCAGGCCAAGGCACTTGTCGTCGGCGACGGTTTCGACCCTGGCGGTCGTGGTCGGGCCGATGATCAACACCCGGCAGCGCGACCGGGCGCACGCACTGGTGCAGGACTTCCAGCAGATCGCCGGCGCCACCCTGCTCGCCGGCGGCCACCCGATCGACGGTGCAGGGGCGTTCTACGCGCCGACGGTGTTGTCCTTCCCGGAGAACCGGCACCCGTTCTGCAACGAGGAAGTGTTCGCACCGGCAGCCGCGCTATACACCGTCGACTCGGTCGCCGAGGCGCTGGAATTTGCCAACGACACCACCTACGGGCTGGCGTCCTACCTGTTCACCAGCGACATCTCCCGTGCCGTGACCATCGCCGAGAAATTGGACTTCGGGATGGTCGGCATCAACCGCGGAATCATGGCCGAGCCGTCGGCGCCGTTCGGCGGCGTGAAGGCGTCGGGCCTCGGCCGCGAGGGCGGTCACGAGGGGATCAACGACTTCCTGGAAACCAAGTACATCGCACTCACTGTCAACGAAGAAGGCGCCCTGTCATGACGACAACCATCACCGGACCAGCCGGTCTGATCGACCCCAATCCTGCCGTACACAACCGGAACGACGACGGCCTTGGGGTGCTGCGGCAGCCGAAGACCGTCGTCTTCGGGCCCGGACAGCGCTCGCAGTTGCCCTACCTGGTTCGGCAACTCGGCAGCCGGGCATTGATCTGCACCGACGAGCGGATGGCCGGCAGTGCGGAATTCGCGGAGATCGCGGCCGATCTGCGGACACACGGGGTGAGCGTCAGCGTGTACTCCCGCACGGCCCCCGACCTGCCCCGCGAGAACATCGTCGAGGCCGTCGAGCAGTTCGGCGGCAAGCAGATCGACGTGGTGATCGGCCTCGGCGGTGGCAGCTGCCTGGACATGGCCAAGGTCACCGCGGTACTGCTCACCCGCGGCGGCGACGTCCGAGATATATACGGGGAGAACGTGATCGACGCCCCGGGCGTCCCGGTGATCACAATGCCGACCACGGGCGGCACCGGCGCCGAGGTCACCTGTATCTCCGTCGTCTATGACGCCGAAAAGGGCATGAAGGTCGGTGTGGCCAGTCAGTACCTGGAGGCGCACGCGGCCGTCATCGACCCGGAACTGACGCTGACCTGCCCGCCCGGACTGACCGCCGCCACCGGGGCGGACGCGTTGTCGCACCTGGTGGAGTCGTTCACCGGCCGGGCGAAGAACCCGTCACCTGAGCAGATCAACAATCACCTCTACGTCGGCAAGAATGTGCTCACCGACGTCTACTGCCGATACGGTTTCGCGCTGCTGAACACCTCGCTCGAACGGGTGGTCGCCGATCCGGCGGACATCTCCGCCCGGTCCGACACCATGATGGCCGCCTACTGCGCCGGGATGGCGATCAACACCGCGGGCACCGCCGGCGCCCACGCCATCCAATCGCCGATCGGCGCACTCACCCACACCCCGCACGGCATCGGCGTCGGTGCTCTGTTGCCCTATGTCATGCGGTTCAACCTGCCGGCGCGGGTGGCGGAATTCGCTGAGATCGGCAGGCTGCTGGGAGTGGCATCGGTCGGTGAGCCGGAATTGCATCAGGCGAAGTCCGGGATTCGCCGGGTCGAAGCAATCCTGCAGGCAATGAATGTGCCGTTGGATCTGAAATCGCTGGGGCTTGATCCGGCGCAATTCGATTTCGTCGCCGACCAGGCGATGTTGGCTACCCGGCTCACCGCGAACAACCCGCGTGAGCTCACCCGGGATGCCATTGTCGGCATCCTGCAGCAGGGGTACCAGGGCGACCTGAACTCGTGGGAGCTGTAGTGCCATGAAGGATCTCGACCGCTCCACCACCGTGGCGATCGTCGGCTCCGGCTCCATCGGGACGGCGTTTGCGGTGCTGTTCGCCAGGGCCGGATTCACCGTCCGGGCCTGGGATGCGTTGCCGGCCGCTTTGCCGCGGGCAGCCGACGATCTGCGACAGCGATTGTTGTTGCTGGACGAGCACGGACTGCTGACGGAGAGTCCGGCGGTCGTCGCCAGCCGGGTGTCCTTTCACAGTGAACTCGCCGACGCAGTGGCCGGCGCGGTGCTCGTGCAGGAATGCGCGCCGGAGGAGATCGCCCTGAAGCGAAGCCTTTTCGCGCAGCTGAGCGAGGTCGCTCCACAGGACGCGGTGCTGGCGAGTTCGAGCTCGGCCCTGGTCCCGAGCCGGTTCAACGCGGCGTCTGCGGATCGAATCCTAGTCGGTCACCCCGGCAATCCGCCCTACCTGATCCCGGTGATCGAGGTGGTGCCGTCACCGCAGACCTCCGCTCGCACCGTCGAGCAGGCAAACGCGGTCTACCGGGCGGCCGGCCTCACCACCATCCAGGTCCGGCGCGAGGTGGAGGGCTTCGTCTTCAACCGGCTGCAGGGCGCACTGCTCCGCGAGGCCTACTGCCTGGTGCGGGACGGGGTTGCCACGGTCGAGGACATCGACGGGATCGTCCGCAACGGCCTCGGTCGGCGGTGGAGTGTGATCGGTCCCTTCGAAACTGTCGACCTGAACACCCGGGGTGGGATAGCCGCGCATGCCCAGCGGATGGGACCTGCCTACGAGCGGATGGGCGCGGAACGCGGGCAGCACGACCCGTGGGACGAGCAATTGGTGGCCCAGGTTGAGCGGGAACGGCGCGCGGTGTTGCCGCTGGCGGAGTGGAACGCCAGGGTGCAGTGGCGCGATCAACAGCTCATGAGATTGGGCGCGTTCCTGGCTGCGCAGGAAATGGCGAGCACCTCGGCCTGACGTCAGGGGCGATGCGGGCTCGGAGCCACGAGTCGATGTGGCCGAGGGCGGCCCGGGCCATCTGCGTCGGGTGCCCGGTGAAACCGTGCGGGGATGCCGGGTAGGTGCGCACATCGACGTCGACGCCGGCGGCCGCCAGTCGGGAGGCCATGGCGAGGTTGTCGTCGAGAAGGATGTCGTCGCTGCCGATGACGATGAGAATGGGTGGCAGGCCGGCGACCTCGGCGAAAATGGGGGAGAGGTCGGGGTTGGTGCGATCCGGTGCTGTTCCTGCGTAGGCGTCGAGAAAGTACTCGTCGGCGATCAGGCATCCGGCAGGTGTCTTCGCGGCGAGGTCGTAGGTGCCGAATTGCAGCACCCCGCCACTGAATGCGGTATTTCCCCGATCCCGCATCCGCACGAGTGTCGCCACCGCCAGTGTCGCACCGGCAGAGAAGCCGCCAATGACGAGTTTGGTTGTGCCGAAGCGGGTTTCGGCGTGATCGGCCAGCCAGAGCGCGACCGTTTCGCAGTCGTCGGGTGCGGCCGGCCAGGGGTGTTCGGGAGCGAGTCGATAGTCCACGCTGACGATTGCGATGCCCACAGTGTCCGCGAGCCGCCGGTTGCGGAGGTCACTTCCGGCGGCCGAGCCCAGATAGAAACCGCCACCGTGGAGTTCCAGGAACACACCGGCGACCGGCTTGCTCGACGGCAGGTGGATTCGGACGGGGACGCGTCGGCCACCGGCGCCGACCAGTTCGACCGTCGGCGGTGGGTCCGACTCGGCAGGCGCAGCAGCGGCGGCCCGGACGGCGAGTAGCTCCGTCAGATTGGCGGGGCCACGACCTGTTGGCCGCTGGGCATAAAATGCCCGGGATTCACCGACGAGAGTCCACAATTCAGGGTCGATCAACGCTGGCAGGTCGAATCGCACTCGCAGGTCGGATTCATCGGCAGGTCAGTCGGATTCCGCCGCGGCCTTGATGGCGGCGGCCTCGGTTGTCACATACCGCTGGGTCAGCGACCTGGTCATCAACCAACCCACTGGTGCCAGCCAGCCGGCGAGGTCGATGGCCAGGGTCAGCCGGGAGCCCTCTGGTGTTGGCCCGACCGCATGCGAGGCGGCGATCCGCACGCCCGGCGACGTCGAGGTCCAGGTGAAGGCCTTGCCGGGGGTCAATTCGGTGACCGTCCAGACCGCCTCGGGCAGCTTGGGTTGTGCCAGCCGGGTCTGCGCGCCGATGGCGAGCGGGCCGTCGTCGAGGCGCTCGGCCCGGTCGACGGTCGGGATGCGGGCAGGCCAGCGCTCGACATCGACGAGGATCTCCCAGACCCGCTCAGGCGGGGCACTGATCGCGATGGCGTGCTGGAAGCGCGGCATGATCGGAGGCTACGCCGGGCCCGGTCGATGGTGGGGTAAGCCGGCATCGGCGACACCAGGTAGCTATGCCGCGGTGTGTCCGGTTGCGGTGGACATCGTGCGGTCCTTGGGAAAGACCTTGCGGATTGTCACGATTGCGACGATGGCCAACACGATGTCGGCCAGGATGAAGACGATGCCCCCAAACCCGGGAGGGGTGCTCAGGGTGTTGGTGAACAGCCCGAAATCCCACAGGCCGTGAATGATCATCGAAACGATCAACAGCCCGGACACCCGACGCGTCACGTAGAAGAAATACCCCGCGACCACGGTGACCAGCACCTGGGGCAGCGCACCGATGCCCTCGCTGAAGATGTTGGTCGCATGCGCCAGACCGAACAGCACACACGTCCACAGCGCGACCTTGCCTTCGGTGAACCCGGCCTGCCGGAAGGCGGTGACCCCGATACCGCGGAACATCAGTTCCTCGCTGACACCAATGAACAAGCACCCGACCAGCAGCATCAGGGTGTAGCCCAGGCCCTTGTCCGAGAGGTTGCCGTAACTCGTACCGAGAGCGATCGCGACGAGCATGACGACCGGGAACACCCACGTCCACCGCGGCAACCGGCGGTCATCGATGAAGACGGGGCGCCACCAGCCGAGCACCCCGACAGCAACGAGCCCGATCACCGTGCCCACCGCCACCGTGACCCATAGACCGCCGACCACTTCCGCGGTATTGGTGAAGGCGCCGTATTTGCTCCCGGCCGGTGTTGTCAGTTGGGGGATCAGTTGCACCGCGGCCAGGTATCCAATAGCGAGCAGGATGAATGCCCAGATCGGCAGTCGCCTGCCGGTCGTGGGCTCAGTGTTGATCATGGGCCGAGTTTTCCCTCTGTGGTCGGGGCTGAACCCGGGTACCGGATACCGAGGGGGCGGATTCCGTAGTCACGTACTGGTACTCGCCTTCGATCGGACGGCGGCATCTGCCAGTGGCAGTAGGCCGTCAGTGCGTGCTTAGGTTCGGTTGCTGAATTTGCAGGACAATACCAAGTAAGTCAGCCGATGGATACACTCGCGCTCTCCGGGAGCGGCGAGCGGTCTTGGATCTCCCGGAACACGGTGCACAGCAGGTCCCGGGCTACGGCAACGCCCTGGTAGACCCCGGCGACGGCCGCCATGCCGGAAGGGGTGACGGTGATCGTCACCGCGCGCCGGTCACTGTCGACATCTCCGTACTGGCGACGCACGTAGCCGGAAGCGGCGAGCTGGTCGACGAGATAGGTCACACCGCCACTGGTGAGTCCAAGAATGTCCATTAGCTGGGTGGGTCGCAGTTCCGGGTGCGACGCAATCCTGGTCAGCGCAACCCGGTGACGTGGGGGCATCCGGCCGGCCCCACCGCGCAGGGCCGCACCGTCGTTGATGTCCAGCCCGGTCGACGCCAGCGCGTCGAGCACCGCGAGGGAGTCCCGATAGGGGGGAATTCCGGGTTGGTCCGCGCTGCCACCGAGCAGGGCGACCACCTCGGCGGCCAACGGCTGCGACCTGTCGAACAGGGCGTCGAGCTGGCGACGCATCCGGTTCCCGCGCCGGCGGGCGAGCGCCGTGCCGTGCACCAGCACGACCCGACCGTCGCGTTCCGACCGACCGACGCTGGCCAGGCCGGTGGTTTCCAGCCAAGTGACGAACCGGCTCACCGCCCGCCGATTCATCCGGCTCAGCTCTGCAAGCTCCGCCGTACTTGGCGGCACATCGCCCTGAATCGCCAGCAATATTCGGATCTCGCCGTTGTCGGCGAAGTCGGTGCCCATCGCGTCATCAACGACCGTGGTCATCTCGTCCGAGAAATGCGCCAGTAGAGTTGCGGCCGCTTGGACTTTGGCATCCACAACAACCACCTCCAAGTCCGACGGCGCCCCAGTGCGCTTGAATTCGCTCTCGCTACACCACCCACCCTACGAAGCGGTAAATGCATGCGCGCCGCGCCAGGCATGGTTCGATCCTGATCGTGAACCACGGTGTCGGCAAGGATGCGAACGGGTCTGATCCGATCCGGCATGCCATTGATTCGGCCGCCGCGGTCGGCGGGATATTCGATGCCGCCGCGCTGCTGGTGTTGTGGTTGCTGCGGTGCGCTGTTCCGGTGTTGTTCTTGGCGGGTATTGCCTACGCGTGGGTGGTCAGCGAGGCCCGATTCGAGTCCATTGGCGCAGTCACCACGCCCGGGCAGGCGATGCGGATTCTGGTGTCGCCCTTTGTCTTTGTCGGCATCGCGATCATTCTGCGGTTTGTGGTCGGTATCGCCGCCCTGGTCCTTGCCTATCCGCTGAGCCGCAGGGAGACCGGTTCCTCGATCGGGCCGGGGATGCCGCGTCGTCCGTTCCGGGTATGGGCCGACCGGCTACATCTGGTCCGCGCCTACCGGTCGCTGCGTTGGACCTCGTCTGTGCGGCAATTCGCCGCGAGCAGGCTGGGCCGATGGGGGCGGGTGCTGTCCTGGGCAGGTCCGGTGCTGCTGGTCACCGACGCCGTCATGATCGTCGTGCTGGTTGTTGTTGTCTATCTCAACCCTCGGTCCTGAGCCCGGGCGTGGCGGCGGCGGTTGTGGGCTCAGCAACAACGGATCGCGGTTGGCCGGGCAGCGCCAGGGTGACGAGCATGGCAAGGCCGGTGAAGCCGGTGGCCCACCAGAATGCCTGCTGGAACGCAGTGACGGGTGGGCCCGCGTCGCCGGCGGTGCTGGCGAGAGCGCCGTCGAGAATAACGGCGAGAAGTGCAATACCGAAGGACCCGCCGATCTGCTGGGCGATACGGGTGATGATGCTCGCGTGCGGGATCTCAGAGCGGTCGAGTCCGATGAATGCGGCCGTCATCAGCGGAATGGTGACCGCGCCGAGCCCGAAGCCACGGACCAGCAACGCGGCCAGCAGGATCCATTCGGCGCTGGTCGCGGTGGCCAGGGCGAACGGCACGGTGGCAGCGCCGACGGTCGCGAATCCCGCCAGCGCAACCCATCTTGCGCCGATGGTGTCGGTGAGCCGCCCGGCGCAGGAACGGCTGAGCAGCGTGCCGATGCCCTGTGGCACCAGCACCAAGCCGGCCGCGAGGGCGTCGGTACCGCGAATGTCCTGAAAGTACAACGGCAGCAACAGCATCGCTCCGTATAGCGCTGCGCCGGAAAGGAACAATAGCCCGGCGGCGGAGGCGACTGCGCGGTGAGCGAGCAGTCGCACGTCGACGAGTGCACGCTGGCCGAACCGGGTGGCATGGAGGGAGAAGGCCGTCAGCAGTGCGACGCCGATCAGCATTGGCGCGAGCACATCGGGGCGGGCGAATCCACCTGCTGCGCTGGCGTTGGAGAGACCAAAAAGGATCCCGACGGTTCCGGGGGACAGGAGCAGAAATCCCTTGAGGTCCAGCCTCGGATGCGCTGTCCGCAGGTCGGCCGGCAACAACCTCCAGGCGAGGACGAAACCGACCACGCAGAACGGCACGTTGACCCAGAACAGCCACCGCCAGTCGAACCAGTTCAGGATCGCTCCGCCGAGCACCGGGCCCAGGATCGGTCCCAGGATTGCCGGCAGGCTGATCACCGACATGGTGCGGCCCAACGTTTTTCCGGCCGCCGCTTGCATCACCAGGGTCGACATCAGCGGCAGCATCACACCGCCGCCGACCCCCTGCAGTGCCCGGAAGGCGATCAAGCTGGGTGCGCTCCAGGCCAGGCTGGCGGCGATCGACCCGGCCAGGAAGACCAGTAGGGCAAACATCCACGCCCGTTTTCCACCGAATCGACCCTGCGCCCAGCCCACCAGGGGGATCGTCACCCCGAGGGCAAGCAGATATCCGGTGCTGACCCACTGAATGGTCGCAACGGACGTCTCCAACTGCTCGGCGATGCTGTGCAGCGCGACGCTGACGATGGTCGTATCGAAGACCACCGCAAGGCCCCCGACGATCAACACCATCGCGACCTTCAACACCTGTGGATCGACGTGATCGCGGGTCTGTTGACCACCCATATCAATCACCTCTTAAGATACGTGGCCGTATCTTGCAACGATAAATGGTCGGGATAAGATACGCAAGTGGATCTCATCGAGAAGGACTCGCCGACGCGCCGGCGTGGCCGCGAACTGGAGGATGCGCTCCTGGTGGCCGCCTGGGAACAGTTGGTGTCCGGCGGTTATGCAGCGTTCACGATCGACGCCGTCGCGGTGCGGGCCGCAACGAGCAAACCCGTGATCTACCGCCGCTGGCCGAACCGCGAGGCACTGGTCATGGCCGCCATCCAGCACTACTTCGCGCAGGGCAGCCGTCCGCTCCCGGACACCGGCACACTCCGCGGGGATGTGATCGCGCTGCTGAACGAAGCCAACGAATCACGTTTCGCGATTGCCGCCGTGATCAGCGTTCAACTGAGCGCCTACTTCCAGGAGACCGGGACGACGCCAGCGGACCTGCGCGAGCAGTTGCTCGGCGCTCGGCCCTCGGCGATCGCGACCATCATGCGTCGCGCGATTGACCGCGGCGAGGTCTCCGGCGCGAAACTGACACCACGGATGATCAACCTGCCCTTTGACCTCGTCCGCCACGAGGCGCTGATGACCCTGGGGCCCGTCCCGCCGGACGTCATCCGGGAGATCGTCGACGATCTCTTTCTTCCGTTGGTCAATCCCCGGACGCGTGCGGGCGGGTCGGGTTCCGGTTGACCCTGCGCTGCAACCCGCTGGTCTGCCTCGGGTGTCACGGCTGGGCGGCTCAGTCGCGAGGGCGGCCCGTGCTGTCCCGGACGATCAATTCGGTGGGCAGCACAAAATGCTCCTTCTTCTTGCTGGGCGTGTTGGTCTGGTCTCCGTTCAGGTCCAGCGCCGCAGCGTCGGGAACGACGGTCCGGATCAGGAGTTCGGCTGCGAGACGGCCCTTCTCGGCCACATCCTGTCGCACGGTGGTCAGCGCCGGGCGAAGCCTGGCCGCCATCGGATTGTCGTCGAAGCCAACGATGGACAGGTCGGCGGGAATGGTGAGGCCCCGGTCCTGTGCAGCGAGCATCACGCCGTGGGCGATCGTGTCGGCGAAGCACAGCACCGCGGTGATGCCCGGGTCCGCGGTCAGCAGCGGGTCGAGCGCGGCGTAGCCGTCCTCCTCGGTGGTGTGCGGTTGTTTGATCACAACGGGCTCGATGCCGGCGGCCGTCAAGCCTTCCCGCCAGCCGAGCATCCGCTGAATAGTCACGTACGACTGTGGGTCAGGTGTTTCCTGCGTTTGGAGGCCGTGTGGTCCGACGACGCCGGCGTTGACTATGCCGATCCGCCGATGCCCCAGCGCGATGAGGTGTTCGGCCGCCATTCGGGCGCCGCCGCGGTCGTCGACATTGACGCTGGGCACCCCGGGGCTCGGTTCCTGATCGACGAACACCAGCGGCAGCTTCCGTCGTTGCAGCCAGGCCAGCGCCGGTGAGGTCGGATCGCAGTGGTAGACCAGCGTGCCGTCCATCTGCACATCGCGGGCCGGCACGTGTCCGCCGGTCTCCTCGCTGGACAGCAAGGTGAGGGAAAGACCCGACGGCGCAAGCCCTTCGACGATCGAGCCGAGGAACTGGGTGGCCACCTCGTCACCGAACGCACTGCCGATGACCGAGGTCAGCACGATCCCGACCGCCCCTGTCGTGCCTCGGGCCAGCGCCCGCGCCGCGGGATCCGGGCCGACATAGCCCAGCTCGTCAGCGGCGGCAAGGATCCGGTCGCGCAGCTCCGCCGAGAGTTGGTCGGGCCGGGAAAAGGCATTGGAGACCGTCATCCGGCTGACGCCGACCTTGTCGGCGACCGTCTGCAAGGTCATGCGCGGCATGGATCCTCGACCTCCCTGTGACACGTTTCGTGCGACACGTTCTGCCGGCAAACTTTACCCAAAATATGGCTTGACCGGTAAAGCATTTCGTTCTACTGTAGCGGTACAGAGGTTCTGTAGCGGTACAGAACCGCGAAGGGAGAGCGTCATGTATGAACTGTTCACCGCCCAGATCATTGCGGCAGAAGCGCAGCGTCGACACATCAACGGTGTCCGTCTCGACGGGCCGGTGTCCGACAAGCCGTCGCGGTGGCGATCGTTCGTCGCCGCACTGTTCACTCGCTCGGCCCCCGCAACCGATCGCGCGCGGACACTGCCTGGTCGAATCGCGACGGCCTGACAGTCGTCGACTGTTCACCATTCGGCCCCGCGACCGGCCGCGCGCGGACTGTGCCTGGTCGAGTCGCGAGGGCCCGACGCGTCCACTTGGACCCCGCGACCGGCCGCGCGCTGACACTGCCTGGTCGAGTCGCGGCGGCCCGACGGGCCCCGACTGTTCACGTTTCCACAAGTTCGTTTGTTCGTGCGCAAACTGTTGAAGGGCCTTTGTGACGGCCGACGGATTCTCGATCCACGGAAGTGCGCGCCGTCGTCGATGACGGCTCGGGTGACGTGGTTTCCGCTGTACCGGCCGTCGTCCCTGAGATGTTGGGTGACGATGCGGTCGTCGCCGCCGATGATGATCAGGGTGGGTAGGGTGGCCCGCAACCAATTCGCGGTGTAGGTGTGGTCGAAGTTCTCGTCCGACCAGGTGGCCGCTGGCCGTGATACGGCATGCGGGCGAGCAGGTCTCGGCCGATGTCGACACAACCGTGTCCGAAGTTCCAGCCGGCAGGCGCGACTGCTATCGCGGCGAGATTCGAGTCTGTCGGGTCCTTCTCGTACGCCTGGATGGCAGTCGCGACGACAGGGGAGCAGGTTCTGCTCGGTCATTGCGATGAATGCGGGCAACCAGGATGAGTCGGGTGCCGTGCTCATTAGGACCAGTCCGTTGAGCCGGGTCTCGAGGTGCGGCGTGCTGAGCAGGTACGTCCCGCCGGTGGAGCGGCCCACGTACATCGGATTCCGCATCTGGTGGGTGGCGGGTTGCCGTTCCCGGTGCCGGAAGCAATCGTCGCCGAAGCACTCACAACGCACCGGTTGGGTCCCGCTAGCACCCATGCTCTGGGCCGACCGCCTGAGCTTTGCCGCATGTCTGATGCGCATTGTTCCCCCGTGGTCGCGGTGCTTGATACCGCTGAAACTTCCTTCTGCGCCCTATCATACCCGCTCTTGTGCCTGTTGTCGAACATATGTACTGGCTAGTTGCTTGAATCAAGTCAGAATGGGACGACCACTGCCGCAACGGGATTCCGCCGCTCATCCGAGTCGGTGCGGGTCGACTGTCCGCGGCTTGTTGGAGCTCCAATCGGTACCTGACCAGCAAACCGCCGACTGTGCCTGGAGCAGATGCGGTGGCCCGAACCGGCTTCGTCTGCTCGTCCTGGGGGTACGCAAGGCGTTCCTGGCGACGCCGGCGAAGTGCAATGTGCCCGCCTGCGGCCAGCCTCGGTGACCGCCGACGATCTCGACCGGATCTGCACACCGGTCGACCTGGTTCGCGTGCGATCTGGTTCCTGACTTCGCAGAAGCACGGATGTCCGCGCTGGGTCTCGCAGCCGAGTGCTCGGGTTCGGGTCGTTCGAGACTGCGTGGCGCCGTCGTTCCAGAAGCTCCGCCGAGCCATCGTCGAGGACGTTCACCGCGACCGCCCTCCGGGTTGTTGAACTCGATCGAGCGGTCTGTGGGCGACTTGCAGTCTCGCGGCAAGACCGAGCTTGCAGTTGGACAGCGACTCCACCGCGATGATCATCGCCGTGGAGTCGCTGTCCAACCGCAAGCTCGGTCGGTTGCCGCGAGACTCATCGCCCGACGAACACTTCATCAAGCTTCGAACGAACACCGCGAGAGAAGGTCCCGGTCAGGCCTGACCATCGCCCGGCGGAGCTTCTGTAACCACGCCCACGCAGTCTCGTAAGACCCGAACCTCGAGCACCCGCTGCAGACCCAGCGCGTACATCGCCGTTCTTCTGCGAAGTCAGGAACCAGATCGCCGCGAACCACGTCGACAACGGTGTCCGCATCCGGTCGGAAGATCGTCCCGGCGGTCACCGAGGTCTGGCGGCCGCAGGCGGTGCACATCGCACTTCGCCTTGGCCGTCCGCCAGGAACGCCTTTCGTACTCACAGGACGGGCAGACGAAGCCGTCGGGCCGCCGTCAGCTCCTCCAGTACAGCAGGCAAGCCTGGTCGTCAGGAAACCACGACTGGAGCTCCTGACAACGTCCGCGAATAGTCGACCCGCACCCACTCGGATGAGCGACGGAATCCTGCTGCGGCAGTGGACGTTCCATTCTGACTTGATTCAAGCAACTAGCCAGTACACATGTACGATAATGATGACAGGGTTCGACGGGGGGCGGCAGTGAACAACAACGGTGACGACATGGCAGGTAACGACCGGGACCCGCTTTGTGCGGACGATCCCCCGGGACGGGGCGACGCAGGCGATGCCGGCGGATCCACCGGGTTGGAGTCCGATTTCGTGCGGTACTTCCTGTCGTTACCGGACCCTGCTGGGGGTGTTGACGACGCACCTGAGGCGACGTTCGAGGACTTGGTGGAGGAGGCCGAGACGGTTCCGGGGGCGGATCGGGTCGCGGCCCGCGCCCGGGCGGAGGATCCGGGTCCGGCCACGGCGTTGATGTTGGACGCGATCGCCCGGCGGCGGCTGTCGGCGACCGGGTTGCTGGACGCGGCGTGCGCCGCGGAGCGGTTGGCGTCGTGGACTCAGGCGGTGCAGCACCGGTATCTGGCTGCGTTTGCCCGGCCGGGCGTCTGCGCGCCGACGGAGGATCTGACCGGGTATGCGTCCGCACCCGGTCAACCCCTGCATCAGAAGTCCACCGATCGTGCGTGCGGGTGGTCCGGGCCGTCGGACGGTTCACCCGGAACCCGTTCGGGGGAGGAGGATCTGGGCTGTTCGGGTGTCCAGGTTCATGGCGACCCGGCCGTCAGTGAGGCGCTGGGGTTGGCGGCGTTCAAGGTCGCCGCGGCGGAGGTCGCTGCGGCGCTGCGGGTGTCGCCGATCAGCGCGGACCGGCGGGTCAGTCAGGCTGTCGACTTCACCGACGGGCTACCGGTCACGCTCACCGCGCTGCAGCGCGGGGTGATCGACCGGGGTCGGTCGCTGGTGATCGCCGATCGCACCCAGAACCTGCCGCCGGACCTGCGGCGGCGGGTGGAGGACGTCGTGGTCCCGAAGGCGGCGACCCGTAATGCGGGGCAGTTGCGGGGCATCGTGGACCGGGCCGTGATTGCTGCCGACCCGGCGGCCGCGAAGAAACGTCAACAGGCGGCGCGTCGCAACCGCAGCGTTTCCCTGAGGGCCGGGGAGGACGGGATGTCGGTGTTCCGGGCCGACCTGCCCGCTGACAAGGCCTGCACGGCGTTCACCGTGCTCGATCAGATCGCGCTTATCAATTCCCGCTGCGCGACGGAGACCCGCACGATCAACGCGCTCCGCACCGATGCGTTCGCCGACATCTTCGACCAACTCGCCGACCACGGCTCGGTGCACCTGCACACCATCCTGGGCAAGGGACACACCAACGTCGACCCCAGGCGGCCCTGCCCGAACCACCCCGAGCCGGGCGCCGACGCGCCGGCCGCATTTGACCGACAGCGGAAGTCCTACCACCACAGCAAACACGGCTGACAGCGATCCCACAGCTGACAACGCTGACGGTCGAAACTGATTTCGGCGTGGGCATCGCGACCGGTCCCGGCAGTAACGTAACGACCGACGGTGTAAGTCCTTCGCCCACCCCTGGCACCGCTGACGGCGATGTTCGTGCCACAACCGAGACGACTGACAGTTGTCCGGGCATCGGGCAACGCTATCGCCGGTTCCGGTGGTCCCGCGGCGACCGAAGATCGACCAGCGGGAGCGACCTGCCGTCACGCTGGCGGGCCCGCGACTGTGCGACCGCGGCAGCCGGGTGACCGGCCCCGGTGCTGGCAACGCACGCCGCTGAGCGTGTGCCTAGCAGCGCTGTGACCAGCTGCCGATGCCATGAACCCGGTACGTCACCGGCACCGCCGATGTGGGGGCTTGGCACCCACCAGGGCCGGGCCACCGGGTTGAACGTCACCATCGCCGCGACCACCCTGGCCGGACTTGACGACCTGCCCGGCGAACTCGACGGCCACGGCACGATCCCGGCGGACCTGGCCCGCGCCCTGGCCGCCAGCGCTGCCACCATCACCGCTGTCGCGGTCAACCCCACCTGCGGCACCGCGCTCGACCTCGGCCGCACCGCCTACCGGCCGCGGCAGGCCCAACGGGACTACGTCAACCAACGCGATCAAACCTGCCGGTTCCCGTCCTGCCGGCAACCTGCGTGGCGGTGTCAACTGGACCACTCCGACGAATTCTGCCCCGGCAAACAAGACAGTGGGGTCACCTGTCCCTGCAATCTCGCGTGCCTGTGCAAGTTTCACCGTGTGTCCTGAATACGATTGGAGAGTTTCGATGTAGAAGACGAAACGAGCTGATTGTAGTGCTGTGTCGGAGATGAGGGTAGGTCCCTCGGATTCGCCAGGCAGTAGGCGATTCCAAACCGCCATGAGCTGCTGCGGTGAATGAGCCGTGGTGGTGAGCGTCATGGAAAAGTCATCGTAAGAGATGGCAGGTATGGGCTGAGAAGGCGAACGAAAGTGAACCGCTGATGACGTGTCGTAATGCATAAGGTGACATCAGAACCGGGGACTGGTGGTTTCCCCGGGATAAGTCGAGGAGTGATCTGCATTCTGCCTCGGCGGTGTCCGGCATATAGGCGGCGCGAGCTCAGTCCAGGCTCTGACATGGAACAGGAGAACTCCTCGTCCCGACATGGCGGCGCCCGTTGGTGGGTGTCGCTGGAAGGGAGTTTCCCGAGTTGTGAAGAGCAACAAGGGATCAGAGTACCGGATTCGGGACAGGAGGGCGGATCGGTCCGTAGTAGCATGGACGGTTCTGTAATGGAATCCGAGCAAAGGGACCGGCTTGTTGGGTGTCATCAGCAGATCAACCGAGTATCGGGAGGAATCTGATGAGTGACACACTGCGGAAGGGTAAGGCTTTTGATATTTCCAAGGACCTCGTGTGGAAGGCTTACCTGAAGGTCAAGGCCAACAAGGGGGCTGCCGGTATCGATGGGCAGTCGTTGGCAGATTTCGCGCAGGACGAAAAGAATAACCTGTACAAAATCTGGAATCGGATGTCTTCGGGATCATACATTCCGCCGCCGGTAAAGGCAGTGGAGATCCCGAAAACAGGCGGAAAGGGCATTCGTGTGTTGGGGGTGCCCACGGTTTCGGACCGGATAGCGCAGACCGTCGTCACGATGGTCCTGGAGCCCATGGTGGAACCTGTGTTCCACCCGGACTCCTACGGTTACCGGCCCGGCCGTTCAGCACTGGACGCAGTCGGTACCTGCCGGCAGCGCTGTTGGAAACAGGCCTGGGTGATCGACATGGACATCCAGGGCTTCTTCGACAACGTTCCGCACGCGCCGATCATGAAAGCGGTCGCCCATCACACCACCTTGCCCTGGGTGCTGCTGTACGTGCAGCGGTGGCTCACCGCCCCGATCCAACAACCGGACGGGACACTCACCGTTCGGGACCGCGGAACCCCACAAGGGTCCGCGATCTCACCCTTGTTGTCGAACCTGTTCATGCACTACGCGTTCGACGACTGGATACGCCGAACACAGGACGGCATGACATTCGAACGGTACTGCGACGACGTGATCGTTCACTGCTTCAGCGAGAAGCAGGCCAAACACCTGCGTAATCTCATCGCTGATCGGCTGCGGCGATTCGGCCTCACCCTGCACCCGGAGAAGACGAAGATCGTTCACTGCCGCCAGGAAGGGCGGCCTCGAACGGATGCACCGGTCGAGTTCACCTTCCTCGGCTACACGTTCCGGCCACGCACCAGACGCCTGCGAGACGGCGGGTTCGCCCTCGGGTACCTGCCCGCCCCCAGCAAACAGGCGTTCAAAGCGATGTCCACCGTCATCCGAGAGTGGCGCCTAGGTCGCCGAACCAACCTGTCCTTCACCGAACTCGCCGCATGGATCAACCCCATCGTGGCGGGCTGGATCAACTACTACGGGCGCTTCTACAAGTCCCTGTTGATCTCCTTCCTCGCAGCCCGCCTCAACCCACACCTCGTGAGCTGGGCATGCCGGAAATACAAACACCTGCACCGCTGGAAAGCGAAGGCCCGGCGACGACTGGCGCTCATCGCGACCACGACCCCGGAATACTTCGTCCACTGGCGCCACGGAGCCCTACCCTCCGGAGCAACAAGGGGAGCCGTGTGACGGGAGACTGTCACGCACGGTTCAACGAGCGCCGAGGGGTGAAATCCCCCTCGGCGACTCACCATGACCTGAAAACTTTCGGACTGTGGGACACCGAACATCACCCGGACGACAGCATCACCTTCACCAGCCCGACCGGCCGGACCTACACCACCCACACCCGGGAATGGCTGACCGGGCTCACCGACAACCCGCCGGCAGAAACAACTCTCGCTGCAACTCCCGGCACGGTTGGCATTGCCGAGCCCGGACCGACCACGTCCAACAACGACACCGACGAACCCCCGTTCTGACGATGACAACGCAGACCACCAGAACGGGCACCTGGGATTTCCCGGGCTCAGCGTCGCTAGCCGAAGGACCACATGCACCGCCGATCACCGCAAATAGAGCAGCCCACGAGAAGGGCCATGGCGACAAGTGCTGCAGCAATCGCTGCGATCCACCACCAATCAAAACCTCTCTCGGGCAACGGTTCCGGTTCCGGCTCAGGCGGCGCAAAGACCACCGCCGCGCAGTCCGCAGCTCATGAGCATCCACCAAGACAAGACTGCACTGCAGGAGTCCGATGCTGTTCGAAGGCCGACCCGAGTGAACGGGTTGATGCGAGCCAAGTGGTCAGGTATCGAGAAGTGCCATTGCGAGGGTCCAACTAGCCTGTCGTCTGCAGGCCGGAAAACCGTCCCGCATTGGAAGAAGGGAAACCCCCACCATGGCCACGAGCAGTGCGACAGCAGAGTCTGCCGGATTCAGCGCGCAGGAGCGTGATGCGATCAAGGCGCGGGCCGCCGAACTTCGGGCGGAAGGCAAGAAAGGAGCAAAGAGGGCCGATGACCTGCAAGCTGTCATGGACAGTATCGCCGGGATGACGCCGGAGGACCGCGAGCTCGCCGAGCGCGTGCACGTGACGGTGACAGGTAACGCCCCCGACCTCTCGCCGAAGACCTGGTATGGCATGCCCGCCTACGCGAACGCAGACGGAAAGGTCGTCGTCGCGTTCAAGAACTCGGGCAAGTTCAATCTCCGATACTCGACCCTTGAGTTCCAGGACGCCGCAAAACTCGACGACGGCGACGTGTGGCCGGTGTCGTTCGCGTTGGTGAAATGGAGCCCCGCGGTGGAAAAGAAAGTCACCGAGCTTGTGGTGGCAGCGGTCTCCTGACCGGCCCCCAGCACCGCAACCCGCTCCCGCGCCTCACTCGCATGTTCATTCCAGGGATCCACGAGCGCCCGCCTGGCGCAGGGTTCCCGGGTTGGTCCCGGTCCATCGTTTGAATGCTCGCGAGAAGGCGGCAGGCTCGGAGAAGCCGACCAGGTAAGCCGTTTCGTTCACGGACGCCTTCTGTCCACTGAGGTAGTGCACCGCGAGTTTGTGCCGTAGTTCGTCGAGGACGGTCTCGAAGGTGACGCCTTCGGCCTTCAGTTGGCGATAAACCGTCTGCCGGCTGACTGCCAATCGGGTGGCGATCAGGTCCATTGATGCGTCGCCGGTATGCAAAATCGGCATCAGCAAACTCTCGATCCGACCCCTGGTCGACTTCGTCCCTTTCAAGCTCCGGAGCAATTGCTCCGCATGTTCGCTGAGGATGCCGAAGGCGAATCGGGGTTGCACGGCAATGCGTTCCGCGAGGCGAGCCTCCTCCACGCGCATGGCATTCCAGTTGGTCTCGAATGTCGTCGGGACCTCGAAGAACCGGTCGTAGGACTCAAAGTAGTCCGGGGCGGCGTGGGTGACGTTCACCTCCTGCACGAGCGGAGTGTCCCAGAATGGACGGGTCAGGCGCATGAACCTGCCGAACGTCACCTCAGTGAGCTCGGGAAAGTCGTTTGGGTCAGGCCGCTGATCGACCAGCCACAACTGCCCGTCGCGGCGCAGCCACTGAAACCGATCAGCGGTTCCCACGTCCACGTCGATGACCAGCTGGCCGTAGCGATTCGCCTGGACGATGGCGTCTCTGACCGTCTCACAGGCGTGGAAGATCAGACCCAGGATCGAGAACTCCTGCATGTGCACGGTCGTCCCGTACTCCAATGCGAACGCAGGGTTTGCCGTCAAGTGCTCGGCGGCTCGCATGAGGTTGAAGTACTCCGACATCAGCACCCGGTCGTCCTGATCCCGGAGACGTTCCGGGGCGATCCCGCTGCGGCGGTGTAGCTCGTCCCGGGATGCGCCTTTGGCGACCGCCAGCTCGATCAGACTGCCCGCATTGCCAGCCGAGACCGTTGCCTCAACCACGGGGCTCGGTCAGGTTGTCACTTGCGGTCAGGAATCTGATTCCCAGGGTCATGGGTATCTCCCGACAGGTGGAGGAATGTAGTCGTCACGGGACCGGCAGTCGTCACGGCACCGGAAATCTTCACGGGAGCGGAAGTTGTCACGGCAGTACCGCATTCGCTTTGCCACCCGTCACATCAGACGACATCGAAAGGAATCCCGAATGTCGAACGTCACTGCACCGCCCGAAGCGGCCGTCGAATCCAAAGTTGCCGGCGTGATGACACTACCCGCCTACCGGCTCAACCTGATGCGCAGCGGCTATCTCCTGATGGGCATCGGGACCCTGGTCGTCAAGGGGCCGCTGTTGCCTCAGGTGTCCGCAATGCCGGCAATCGAAGGGGCGCAGATTTGCATCCTGATCGCTCTCGCATTGCTCGCGCTTCTCGGAGTTCGGTACCCGATCGGGATGCTGCCGATTCTGATGTTCGAGGTCCTGTGGAAGGTCCTTTGGCTCGCGCTGGTCGCGGTGCCGCATCTGATTGCCGATGACCTGAACGGAGCGACCGAGAGCCTGCTGTTCAGCATCCTCTTCGTGGTCCCCGTCATCGCCGTGACCCCGTGGGACCTCGTCTGGAAGCGATTCGTCTCGACTCCCGGTGAGCGCTGGACGCGAACCCGCTGACGATTTCCCCGGCTGTCACCCCCACGACCACACCGAACGATATGGTCATGGCAGCAACGCCAGCTTGCCAACGGTCGTCCGATTCTCCAGTTCGGCGAGCGCCGTTGGTCCAGCAGCGAGTTCATAGGTCGTCGGTTGGCCGGGGCCGAGCACCCCGGCTTGGACGAGCTCGAACAATTCGTGCATCACTGCACCGAAAATCTGTGGTGCGGCTTGGATCAGGACTCCGATGTTCAGGCCGATGACGTGTACCTGGTGCCGGTAGACCAGATCCCAGTTGCTGACCGTTGCTTCGCCACCGGCCAGGCCATTAACGACGACGCGTCCGGTCACGCGCTTGGCCGCGGCCAGGCTCGCCTCGAATGTTGCACCACCTACCGATTCCAGTACCAGGTCGACGCCCGCGCCGTCGGTCAGCCGCAGGACGTCGGTGGTGAGGGTGGGGCTGCGGGAGTCAACGACGTGGTCGGCGCCGAGGGCTCGCAGGACGCCATGCTTGCCCGCCGACGCCGCGGCGATCACCGTTGCGCCGTAGTGCTTTGCGATCTTTACCGCTGCTTGGCCGGTCCCGCCGGCTGCGGCGTGGATGAGTACGGTTTGTCCCGCGGTGACGCCGCCCAGCGGCCTGAGTGCGGCGATGGCGGTCGGCCAGTTCACGACCAGACCGAGCGCCTGTTCATCGACCCAGCCACGGGGAACCGGAAGCGCCGCCGCCGCGGGCACCACCAGGTAGTCGGCGAAGGCACCGCCCTTGATCGCAATACCGATGACGTGCTGGCCGATGCCTATGCCGGTCACCCCTTGGCCGACGGCGATTACTTCGCCGGCGGCCTCGATGCCGGCCACGAAGGGCGGCCGTGGGCCGTCGGCGAACGTGCCCCGAGCCTGCGAGACGTCGACGAAGTTGACTCCGGCAGCGACCACACGGATGAGAACCTCACCGGGCCCCGGTCTTGGTACCGGTGCGTCGGTGACCAGGCCCAGGTCTTTCGGGCCGTCCAGGGTCGTCTGCAGCAGGGCGCGCATCGTCGTCGGGATACTCGTCACCATCGGCCTTCTTCCTTTGAGCTGCGTTGACGCGACAGGCGCATCGAGATCGGCCTGCCGACAACGAGGAAGACCCGGTGCGGATGAGAAAGGAATCGCTCAACGCGACGGTCAGAGAGAAGAACAGCTCAGTCGGCCACGTGACGTTCCAGGGGTGACGTGCCGAACCCGAACACGGAGAGCAGTTCCGGGTCGCCGAAGGAGGAGATCCGGCGGATGCCGGCCACGGTGACGGTCAGCACGCAAATACCGTAAGGCTGGAAGGTTCCGTCTTGGTCACGCCGATAAGCCGCCGCTGCAGGCTGGCCGTTGGCACTGGTGGCCAGCATGCGCCAGTCACCCGATGATCCGAGAAGATGGTCGCGAAGGAACGGAATGCAGGTCGCGCGCCCTTTGAACCAGCTGCGCAACGGCGTTGCCTCCAAGGTGACGTCCTCCGTCAAGAGCCGTTCCAATGCGGCTACGTCGGCGTTGGAGAATGCGGCGATGTACCTGTCGAGGAGTTCGCGGGCCTGCGGCGCAGTCGGTTCCACGATGGTGTTTTCGGCCAGCGCCAGTTCTCCCATCCGTGCGCGGGCCCGCTGCAGTGCACTCTTGACCGACGCCGTTGTCGTTCCGAGAATGACCGCCACGTCGTCGGCGGTCAACGCCAGGACATCCCGGAGGACCAGCACCGCCCGCTGTCGCGGCGGCAGGTGCTGCAGGCTTGCCACGAGAGCCAGCCGAAGGCCCGCACGGGCCGTGACAATGGTTGCAGGATCAGCGGAGTCGTCAATCACCATCGTGTCCGGCGCCGGCTCCAACCAATGCATCGTTGTCCCAACCTCTTTCAGCTGGATATTCGGATCCGATTCCGGACCTCCCAGGCCGGAGGGCAGCACCATCCGTCGATCCGTTTTCGCCAACTCGGTCAGGCACCGATTGGTGGCGATCTGAAACAGCCAGGTGCGCACCGAGGAGCGTCCCTCGAACCCGCCGTAGGACCGCCAGGCCCGCAGATACGTCTCCTGGACCACGTCCTCCGCATCGTGGATCGAACCGAGCATGCGATAGCAATGAGCCGTCAGTTCCCGACGGTGAGCGTTCACCAGTCGCTCGAACCCTCGCTCGTCCAGTGGGCCGGTTGCTAGCGGCACATCCACCTTCGAGACTCCCATGTCAGCCACGGTCGGACATTCTTCCCGACGACGCGCGGCGCCGCGCCGGATCCTCGCCCCCGGGCGCGAGGAACCGTCGGGTCCGCCTCGACGATGCCCGACCATCAAGAACACCTCACTCCGCACGATTCGGTTCGGCACCGTCTTGCTTAGGCGCGGACAAGAGTTGACGGCAGTGCAGTTGTGCACCAATCAGAAATCCATCAGACTCACCCGCATGGGCCACCCGTATCCAATCCGTGAGATCGCCCGGCAGTCCGGACTGAGCGAGGCGACCGTCGACCGGGTGCTGAACAAGCGCCCGGGAGTGCGGGCAAGCACCGCAGCCAACGTCGCGCAGGCGATCACCGATCTCGATCGGCAGCGCAGCCAGCTGCGCCTGAACGGTCGCACCTTCATCGTCGACGTCGTCATGCAAACACCAGACCGGTTCTCCGCCGCGGTCAAGTCTGCCCTGGAGCTCGAACTGCCCATGCTCCGTCCGGCCGCAGTGCGTTCACGATTCGACTTCCGGGAAAGAGCCCGTCCGGGCGAGCTGGTGAAAGCTCTCGACGACATCCGCCACCGGGGTTCCGCGGGGGTCATCCTGAAGGCACCTGATGAACCCGAGATCATCGGGGCGATCGGGCGGCTGCACGACGCCGGAATTCCGGTGGTCACCCTGGTCACCGACATTCCTCTGAGCCAAAGGGTTTCCTATGTCGGGATCGACAACCGGGCAGCCGGCGCGACCGCGGCTTACCTCATCGACCAGTGGCTCACTGGAGATGACGACGCAATCCTGATGGCGTTGAGCCGCAGCGCGTTTCGGGGGGAAGAGGAACGCGAGATGGGCTTCCGCACGACCATGCGGGAACGGGCCGATAGACGCACACTGATCGAAGCGACCGATACCGACGGCCTTGACACGGCCGTCCGTGACAAGACCATCTCCATTCTTCGTGCGCACCCCGAAATCACTGCCGTGTATTCCATCGGCGGCGGAAATAGGGCAATCCTGGACGGCTTTGAATTCTTGGGCCGGATCTGCCGGGTATTCATCGCCCACGACCTCGACCGGGACAACCTGCCGCTGATCCAGAACAAACAGATCACTGCCGTCCTCCACCACGACCTTCGACACGACATGCGCCGCGCCTGTCACGTGATCATGCAGGCCAATGGCGCCATCGACGGACCCATCGAATCCATCGCGTCACAAATCAATATCATCACGCCGCACAATGTCCCGTCCCAGCCTGTTTACTGACACAAACCGCACTAGTGGGGATCGGTGCGGACCGTCCGGCGGGCGGTGCCGTCCAGGTGCGCTGTTGGGCCCGGGTCAGATGCCGAACGTGTTGCTCAGCGATGTGGCCGTCGCTGCCTCACCGAGGGGGGAGGCTCCGCCCAATTCGGCGAGGTACCGACTGAGCGAGTAGTGGGTCAGGGGCGCTTCGGCGACGACCTGCGAGATGGTGGGTGCGATGACGGTGGTCAGTACCAGGTTGTCCGCGGTGTGGTCGTCCTCGTCGAAGGTCACGATCACGGCCAGATCGCCGGCGCGGTAGTCGGTTCCGTCCATGATCACCGGCAGCCACTGGCCGAGCCATTCGTCGACCGTCGACAACGGGCAATCATGTCCGTCGTTGCACATATCGGGAACGAGCAGGCCGACGGTGGGCAACGCGCCGGCGTCGACATCGTCACGCAGCGCTCCGTTTCCGGGGTCTCCCGCCGGAACGTCGAAGCGCCCGCAGTTTTCTCGCGAGGTGCTAGACGAAAAGTAAGCCCAGGGATTGTGTTTGACGGCATAACGGCCGACGGACTCGAGGGCGCACGGTTCGGGCATGGCCTCGGCATAGGTCTTGGCTGTGCCCCCGGCGGAGATCACTGCGTCGAACACGCTGACCTGCTCGATCGGATGGCTCGAGGGGGGGTCATCGTCGCTGACACCGAACGTTGATCCGCCGGCCATCGCGAGGTAGTTGGGCAGCGATGGATGGGTCACCGCCCGATAAGCAGTGGTCCGGCCGAACTGATCCGCCAACCCCGCCAGATACGGCATCTGCTCCAGTGCCGCACGCTCCGAGTGATTCTCCGCGACGATGACGAGCGCTTTTGTCGGGTGGGGGACATTCGCGCTCGCGGTTGCGGAAGCTGCCGGCACCACGTTCGGGTCGGTCGATGCCGAGGGCGGCGCTGACTCGGAAGGTGCCGGCGCCAAGGCTGGGTCCAGCACAGCAGAACTTGGGGTTTCACCGCTGACCGCGGTCACGGCGCTACTGGCGGCGGCCGTCGACATCGTTGGTACCGGGCCGGGATTGGCGGGCTGCGCGGAAGAGCAACCGCTGGCTACCGCCAGCGCCGCGCCGGCGACGCAGAGCAGCCCCCGCACGGGCCGAAGCCGGGGTCGGTGTGACGGCATTGTGCTGTTCACCATCTCTTGGTTGCCAAGCGCTCGCACCACTGTGCCATCGTGACATGACCGCGGATGGTGGAGCGCACGCGCCAACGCCGGCCCTTTCCGGCATGCTCGACTGGTGGAATCTGTCCGTCGAGACCGGGCGTTGACGAACCGACGCAGCCCCGCCTTGCTGGCGGCGGTCATCGGCGCCCTGCTGGGAGTTCTCGCCGGGTGCACAACAGCAGTGACTCCTTCGGTCAATGCCCAGCCTGATACGGCCCAGCCTGATACGGCCCAGCCTGATACGGCCCAACCAGATACAGCCCAACCAGATCCGGCCCGGCCAGATCCGGCCCGGCCGACGACGTCCCTGCCGACGGCCACCCGGCCGACGGCTACCGAGCCGACGACTGCCCTGCCGACCAGTGCCCCGCAGGCGACTGAACTCTCGACTGTTCCGCCGACACCGGCCGGCGACGCACCGGGCGCCCCGGTGCGTGTGCTGCAGATGAACCTGTGCAACAGCGGCTTCGCCGCCTGCTACACGGGCCGTGCGACGGCGGAGGCAGCTTCGGTGATTCAGGCCGAGATCCCCGACCTGGTCACGCTGAATGAGATCTGCCAGGACGACCTGCCGATTCTGCAAGAGGCGTTCGCCGCGGTGATTCCAGACGGCCAGGTCGTGTCCGCCTTCCAGGGAGCTGGCGACAGGCGCACCGGGGACGCGTACCGCTGCCTCAATGGCGAGCCATACGGAATCGGCCTTCTTTCGCGGTGGCCGTCGATACCCGGATCCGCCGCCGGTGCCGGGATCTACCCGAGCCAGGACACCGATGATCCCGAGGAGCGGGCGTGGCTGTGTCTGGGCGTCGCCGCCTCGCCTGCCACGACCATCTGCACCACGCACCTGACCGACACCAAGCTGGAGGTGGCAGCGGCGCAATGCGCGTACCTGTTCGACACGGTCATCGCCGGAATTCGCGAGCAGAACCCGGCCGAGCCGGTGGTGCTCGGTGGTGATCTGAACCTCGGATCCGGCGACAGCGCGGACGTGAAGTCCTGCCTGCCCGGCGATTCCGCGCTCGTCGATGACGGCGGCGTGCAGCTGGTCGCGACGACACCCGAATTCGTCCTCATCGGTTCCGAACTGATCGACCTGCGCGGCGCCACCGACCATCCGGGCCTGCTTGTCACGCTCTCTCCCCCAGCAGGTCGTTGAACAGTCCCGCACTGCATCTCGACCGGCGGCCCGCGAGGATGACCTCATGACGCTGCTCACCACCATCGAGACCGACGACAACGATCCGGCGATTGCCGCGCTGCGCTCGATCGCGGGGCGGGTCCGGTGGATCGCCACGGCGATCGTCGACGCCGCCAACCGGGGCCGGCCCAACAGCACCGGCATCAAGGTCGGCGGTCACCAGGCGTCGTCGGCGTCGATGGTGGAGATCATGGTCGCCCTGTGGTTCCACGAGCTGACCAACCTGGACCGGGTCGCGGTCAAGCCGCACGCCTCGCCGGTCCTGCATGCGATCAATTACCTGCTCGGCGACCTGGACGGCAAATACCTGACCACCTTGCGGGAGAAAGGTGGCTTGCAGAGCTATCCGAGCCGGATCAAAGACCCTGACACCGTTGACTTTTCCACCGGCTCGGTGGGGATCGGAGCCACCGCGCCGCTGTGGGCCGCCTTCGCGCATCGCTACATCCGCTCCCAGTTCGTCGACGCACCGCCCGCTGGACGGTTCATCAGCCTGCTCGGCGACGCCGAGCTGGACGAGGGGGCCATCTGGGAGGCCGTCGCCGACCCGTCGGTCGCCCAACTGGGGGAGTTGTTGTGGGTGGTCGACCTGAACCGGCAGTCGCTCGACCGGGTGGTGCCCGACATCCAGATCGAACGCCTGCAGGGGATGTTCGGCTCGGCCGGCTGGGAGGTGAACACCCTCAAGTGGGGTCGGCGGATCGGCGAACTGTTCACCATGCCGGGCGGCGGCGAGCTGCGCAGCCGGCTCGAGCAGATGCCCAACGAGGAGTACCAGCGCATGCTGCGCGCCGATCCGTCGGACGTGGCCCGGCGACTGCTCGGCGACGCCAGCAGCCCGCAACTGCGGGAGCTGGTGGCGAGCCTGACGGTCGACGACCTTGCCGGCGCGGTCCGCGATCTCGGCGGCCACGACCTGGGGCTGCTCATCGACACCTTCCGTGACGCCGACACCCGCCGCCCCACAGTCGTTTTCGCCTACACCATCAAAGGGAACGGGCTGCCGACCGAGGGGCACCCGAACAACCACTCGGCCCTGCTCACCGAGGCGCAGATGCAGGATCTGGCGGTCCGCTCCGGGGTCGATCTCGCCGACCCGTGGCAACCGTTCCCGCCCGGCAGCGCCGAACACGATCTGTGCGCGAGCCGGCGCGAACAGCTCCGGCGGGTGCCCACGCCGCCGACTCGGCCGATCAGGATCCCCCTTTCGCTGGCCCACGGCCACCGCAAGCCTCTGTCCACCCAGGCCACCCTCGGCCGGCTGTTGGCCGACCTGAAGCGTGACGCACCGGAAACGGCGGCGCGTGTGGTGACCTGCAGCCCGGATGTCGCATCGTCGACGAACCTGGGCGGCTGGATCAACAAGACCGGAGTCTGGTCCGTGCACGACCGGCCGGACTGGTTCGCCGACGACACCGAGCGGGTCCTGCGCTGGTCGACGGTCAGCAACGGCCAACACATTGAACTCGGCATCGCCGAGGTCAACCTGGTGTGCCTGCTCGGCGAGCTCGGCGCGACCTGGAGCCGGTGGGGTGAACCGCTGATCCCGATCGCCACCATTTACGACCCGTTCGTCTCCCGCGCCCTCGAGCCATGGTCCTACGGCATCTACGCCGGCGGGCAGTCCATCCTGGTCGGCACCCCATCGGGGGTCACTCTCGCCCCGGAAGGAGGCGCCCATCAGTCGATCATCACCCCGTCGATTGGATTGGAGCAGCCCGGCTGCGTTGCCTGGGAACCCGCGTTCGGTCCGGACCTGGAATGGTGCTTCCTGCATGCGATGTCGCAGATCGGCCGGCCCGGCGGCACATCGGCGTACTTCCGGCTGAGCACCCGACCGATCGATCCCGCGCTGGCCGCGCTACCCGAGGATGACGTGCTCGCCGAGCGCCGCCGCCGGCATGCCGTCGCCGGCGGCTACCGACTCAGCGCGCACCCGGCAACCGACGACGAGGTGACGCTCGTCGGCGTTGGGGCGATCATGCCCGAGGTGCTCGAGGCGGCCGGACACCTGGAGACGCTGGGCGTCCGGACCGGGGTGGTCTGCCTCACCAGTCCCGACCTGGTGTTCCGATCCCTGCAGCAGCGCGGTCGGCGCTCCGATGCGGGCGGCAGCGGCATCCTCGACCTGCTGTTTCCGCCCAGTGCGCCCGCCCCGTTGGTGACCGTTCTTGACGGTCATCCGCACACCCTGGCGTTCCTGGCCGCCGCCCGCGGCGACCGGATCCGGTGCCTGGGCGTCACCGAATTCGGCCAGTCGAGCAACCTGCCTGACGCCTACGCCCTGCACGGTCTGGATCCGGCTTCGATAGTCGATGCCGCTCTTGACCACCTCGGCCGGTAACCAGCACCCCTATCCCGGCTGAACCGGTTGCACCGCAGCGGGTCTGGAGATCAGCCGATGTTGAAGGGATCGCGGGTGCTGCCGGTCAGCTCGACCAGAACGGACTCGGTGTCCAGGTACTTGTTCAGCTGCGCGCGTCCCGGTCGTTCGCCTACTCGGCAGCTGGCGGGCTGCGCGGCCCGCGGTCGGTTTCGGCCCCCGGCACGAAACAGGTTGCTCTCCAACGGGTGTCCGACGAGCTCGGTGGCCACCGCGGCCGCCTCGAGCGCAGCTGTCAGGTCAACGCCGGTGGTGATCCCGGCGTCGTCGAGCAGGTAGACGAGCTCCTCGGTGGCGATGTTGCCGCTCGCCCCCGGAGCGAACGGGCAGCCACCCAACCCACCAACAGAGGCGTCCAGCGCAGTCACCCCTGCCTGCACCGCAGCGAACGCACTGGCGATCCCGGTGCCGCGCGAGTTGTGGAAGTGCGCGCCCAATCGCACCGGATCTCCACCGGGCGCGCCGCCGATGGCCACTCTGACAGCGTCAAACAACCGCCAGACCCGCACCGGGGTGGCCGTTCCGATGGTGTCGCCGAAGCACAACTGGTCTGCGCCCAGCTCCAGTGCCCGCTCGGCGATGGACGCGGTGCGCCGCGGGTCGGTCGGCCCATCGAACGGGCAGTCCCAGGCGGTCGCGATGATGACCTCGAGCCGCCCGCCCGCGTCATGCACGATCCGGCCGACCTCGGCGACTGCGTCCAACGCCTCCTGAGTGGAACGACGGGCGTTCGCCTGACTGTGCCCGTCGGCGGCGGACACGACGTACTCGATGGTCCGCAGCCCGCTGCCGATGGCCCGCCTCGCCCCGTTCGGCGAGGCGACCAGGCCAGACCATTCCACCCCTTGGATCGACAACACGTACTCGGCGATCTGCTCGGCGTCGGCCATTGCCGGGACGGCCCGGGGCGAGACGAACGCGGTCGCCTCGATCCGCCGCACGCCGGTGGCGACCAGGCCCTGGATCAGCCGGATCTTCCGCTCGGTGCTGATCGGTGCCTCGATCTGCAGTCCATCTCGTGGCCCGACTTCGCGGATGTCGACGTTGCTCGGCAGTTCGATCATTGACGTCCTCTTCTTTCAGCACCTGTTGTTTCGAGTGTCCGCCTGCGCAGTTCGGGCGCACAAATTTCGCCATGGATGACACAGCGGCGCGGGCGCCTTGTTCCAGCCACGGCGCGGCGCTGGTGAGCCCCATCCTTCCCAACAAGGAAGGTGTGCATCAAACCCGGGACGGTTCAACGCCGCCGGTTGTTGTTGTGTCGGTCGCCGTCGCCTCGGTGGTTGTCGTGTTTGTCGGGGTGGCGTTGCGGCAGGCCGCGACGGAGAGAGCCAGCGCCATCACGGTGATTCGAAAGTTCGCGCCCTTGCTCATAACGTGCAGTTGAACGGCTGCTGGTCAGGTGGTGGCCCTGCCGAACCAGCGGGAGAGGTGGACGTTCAGGTCCTGCTGATCGTCGCCGACCCACGCAACGTGGCCGTCGGGGCGGAGCAGTAGGCCCGGAACATCAAGGCCTGCAGTGGGATCGGACAGGTAATCGACCCGATCTGACCAGCCGCCCACGGTCAGGCGCTCGGTGCGGTCCAGCAGTAGACCTCGGCCGCGATGCAGCAGTCCGTAGAGGTGCCCCTGTTGTACCTTGATGTCGCGGAGCCGGCGGCCGAGCAGGTCGGGGCCTTCGCCGAAGTCATAGCGGATGCCGATCGCGGTGATCTTCCCGATCAGATAACGGTTCACCTCGTCGAAATCCATCAGGTCGGTGAGCAGTCTTCGCACCGCCTGTGGGCCCGGTTCGGTCGACGAGAGTTCCATTTGGGCGCGGGTGTTGTCCAGGACGTCCTCGGCGACCGGATGACGTTCGGCATGGTAGGTATCGAGCAGTGAATCCGGCGCCCAGCCCTTGACCTGTGCGGCCAGTTTCCAGCCGAGGTTGAAGGCGTCCTGAACGCCAAGGTTCAGGCCTTGACCGCCGGTCGGTGGGTGAATGTGCGCAGCATCGCCTGCCAGTAGCACCCGGCCCACCCGATAACGCTCTGCGAGCCGGGTGGCATCCCCGAAGCGGGACAACCAGCGCGGGGAGTGCACGCCGAAATCGGTTCCGGCGATGGCGCGCAACTGTTCTTGGAAATCGGAGAGGGTGGGCGGTTCCGCTCGGTCGCTGACTCCCGCGGCGGGAACAACGACGCTATAGATCCCTCCGTCGAACGGCCTGAGCCAGAATCGCTGAATGGTCGCGCCGATTTCGGCCACCTTGACTGCGATTTCCTCCTGCGGCACACCGACTTTCATCTCGCCCATCAGCGTGTCGGTCCGCGAGGGCTCGCCGGGGAAGCCGACACCGAGCAGCTTGCGCACCGTACTGCGGGCGCCGTCACAGCCGACCAGATAGCTCGAGCGCAACTGTTCCCCGTCGGACAGCTCGACGCTCACACCCTCGTCGTCCTGCTCGAAACCGGCCACCGCACAACCCCGCCGGACTCGCACACCCAATTCGATCGCGTGCTGTTCGAGCAGAGCCTCGATGACCGGCTGCGGGATGCCCAGCAGGTAGGCGTACTCGGAGTCAAGGTTCTCGGGCGCTGGTGTGTTGATGCCGGCGAAGTAGGACCCGGTCGGTCGCCGCCTTCCGCGCGAGCGGATGCGATCCAGCAGTCCGCGCATCGCCATCAGCTCGAGGCTGCGGATATGCAGACCAACGATGCGGACGAATGACACGGGTTCGGTTTCCTTTTCCAGAACGAGGACCCGCACGTCATGCAGCCGTAGTTCGGCGGCCAGCATTGCGCCGGTCGGCCCGCATCCGGCAATGATCACGTCATAGGTGTTGGGCGCGTGCTCGACCATCTCATTCGATGACGACCCGGCGGTGAACTGCAGAGGGTGCATTGGAGTGCCTTTCGGGAGTCCTTGGTGGAGAGGCACTCCCGGCGACAACTACGTCATTCGCCCCACAGTGACGGGAGGAAGGAGCACCCACTTTGATCCAGCGTTCATGGGTCTCACCTCCTCGGCAAGGTCACGGTCAACCGCAAGCTACAAGGCCAGGTGTCCTGACGTCCAGTGCTTTCCAGCGGGTGACCACAAATTCACCAGGGCTACCGACGGTCGGTCAGGGTGCGATCCGGATCTTGCGCGGTGCCGATCAGGGACAGCAGGTCGGCGTACCCGACGTCGGCAAGTGCCGCAAGGTCGTCCGGTTCCACCGACGCGCGCGGGGAGGCGGCCAACTGGTCACCAAAGGTGGCCGCCGCGTCGGCATGGGCGCCCGGCCCGTCCAGGCGGTAGCGGGCGGGCAGCATCGGACCGAACAACAACGGCTCGGCGAGGTCAGGGTGGGCCCGCACATCCGGCGCCACCCCCGCCGCCTCGGCCAGCGCAACGGCGAGGACGTTGTGCGAGTCGATCGCGGGCGTAGGTGCGGCGACACCTGCTCTGGCTGCCGCATCATCCAGCTCGGGACCGTCGCCCGACCAGGCGCCGACGATCCAGCGGGCCTGCAGTTCGAGCAGCGGGAAATACGGTCCCTGCAGGGCGAACTGCCCGACGACGCCGAAGAACGGCAGATCCGGATGCATCGTGCGGAGGTGCAGCCGCAGGTCGGGACCGAGCACCGACCAGAGATCTCTTGACAGGTAAGGGATGTCGAGTTGGTATCCGGTTGCGCAGACAATCGCGTCGACGCGCTCGGAGCTGCCGTCGGCGAAGGTCACCTGATCTCCGCGCGCGTCCACGATCGCGGGCCGGCAGACGATGTGACCGTCCCGTACCTGCTCCAGGTAGTCCTGGCACAGCGAATGTCCGGCGACAAGGAAGTCCGCGCTGGGCTCGGGCGCCCCGAACTCGGCCGGATTCCCGGCGACCCGCAGCACCCGCTCGCGCAGCAGTGCGCCATAACCGGACGCCGACATCGCCGCGCGCCGCAGTGCGCCGATGTGGGTGTACCACTGCCAGTCGGACGAGACTCCGGACACGTTCTTCTGCAGGACGTATCGCGGTTTGCGATACGCGGAGACGACGCTCGTGACAGTCGCGATATCGGAGGCGATCTCGTGCCCGCTGACGCCGTTGCCGTACACCAGCACTCGTCGACCCCGGAAGTGGTCGGCACCGGGATAGTCGAAGGCGTGCAGCAGTTCGCCGGTGAAACCGCTCAGGCCGGCCGGCAGCACCGGAACGCGGAATCGTCCCGACGCGACGATGACCGCATCGAACGGCTCGCCGTCCACCCGCCACGCCGGCCGCAGGTCGTTGACCCGGGTGTTGAACCGGATTCGGTCGGTGACCCCGAACGCGTCGGAGTACGAGCGGAGATAGTCGTGGATCTGCTCGGCCAAGGGGTGCAGTTCGTGCGACGTCGGCGCGGGGTAATCCGAGAAGGCGGTCATTGCCCGGCTGGTGTTCGTGCGCATCCCGGGCCAGATCCCGCTGTGCGCGGCCGCGGTATTCCACTGCCCACCGAGGTCATCGCTCGCCTCGAAAACGCTGACGTCGTAGCCGGCCTCGATGGCATGCTTCGCTGACACGAGCCCGCCCGGGCCGGCACCAATCACGGCGACACGCGCCCCCGGGTTCAGCCTCGTCATCCGCACCTCCATCGATCGGTCGCTACAGTCTCCAACTCGGCAGTGGCGTCAGCCGATTCGCTCGGCCAGGGACACGATGATCCCGTCGGGTCGGCGCACCTTGGGCCAGGGGGTCGGCTCATTCTTCGGCCGCTGCGGCGAGTCCGTCGAGCGAGGCCTGAAGCTTGTCGTCGGTCGTCCGCCGTGCACGCGCAAAGCGTTTCTCGTCCGTCAATTCAGACCAGTCATAGGTGTGGGTGACAAGGGTTCGCGACTCATCGATCGGCGTGAGTTCCCACCGCCACAGATGTCCTGGCGGCTGCTGGCCGGGTTCGGCGGGTCGCCACGCAATGAGGCGGCCCTCATCGAACTCGACGACGTGATTCTCGCGCACCGCGCCGTCGCCGGTGAGGGTCATGGAGAACACCGCACCGACGTTCCGGATTCGCTGCCCGGCGGCGGCCTCTGCCAGGTTGCCGTTGCCGTCCCAGCGAGGCTGCAGGGCAGGGTCGGCGATGAGCTCGAAGATCTGCCCGGCGCCGGCCGCGATCTCCCGGCTGGCAGTTGCCACGCGCGGAACACCATCGAGATCGGTCATGCAACCATCCAAGCACCAAGTCGTGGAACCCAGCTGCCGAACCGGTCCGGCCAACACGATGCGGCGCGGTGCGTCACGCGGTAGGGGGTCGCCAAGGCTCGTGTGTGTGTGCGAGCCAGACCTTCTCGGGGTTGAGCGCCCGGATGAGCAGTTGGCCTTCGGTGCGTGGCTCGTCGAGTTCGCCGAACCACACTGCAACGTCGCCGGCAATGACGACCGGACGCTCGCCCGTGGAGACCACGACCATCTGTGTGCCGGGGGTGTGGCCAGGTGCGGGGGCAAGTCGAAGCCCGGGGAGCAGTTCGAGCTCGCCGTCGACCGGCACGTACCGCACCCCGGGCGGGTCGACCCAGTCGCGGATGGTGTAGTCGTCCTGGGTGCGTGCGTCCTCGAGTTCGCGGCGCTGGACGTAGATCGGTTTGCCGGCGAAGAGGTGGTTGCCGCCGCAGTGGTCGAAATGAAGGTGGGTGTTCACCACCATGTCGATGCTGCCGAGGTCGAGATCCCACTCGCTGAGCGGTCGGAGGCGTGGATCCATATCGGCCACCAAAGGGTGCAGTTCTTTGATTCCCGTGTCGACCAGCACCCGCCCGTCAGGGTGGTCGATGACGTGGACGTACACCGGCATCCGCTCGCCCTCGACGCCGAGGTCGGCGACGAAGACCGGCCGGACGGTGATGGCGGCTGGAGTGGTCATCGCGCACCTGCCGCCGCGTCGAGGGTGGCGGGTAGATCGAAGTACTCGAGCACGGAGCCGTCGAAGGTGACGATCTCGGTGACGACCCCGTCCCTGATCCGCAGGACATCGAGGGCCAGCAGTTCGTACGCGGCGTCGCCGGGCTTGCGCACGTAGCCGGCGACCGCGGGCTGACCGTTGGCTCTGGTGATCACGCAGCGCAGACTACCGAACGCTTCCGATCCGAACCCGCCGTCGATCCACCCCCGCACGACCGCGTCTCGGCCGGCCCAGACACCGGGGTAGGGCGGCATCGAGAAGCGGACGTCGGAGTGCATGAGTGCGGCCAGGCCACGTGCGTCGACGCGCTCGCTGCACTCGACGTAGCGGGCAACCAGTTCCCGCTCGGCCGCAGTCGACTGCTGTTGCCATGCCTCCCGGTTCGCGGGCAGGTTCTTTCGGATCCCGCTCCGCGCGCGCTGCAGCGCTGAGTTCACTGAAGCCTCCGTCGTCTCGAGCAGGTGCGCTGTCTCCCGCGCCGAGCAATCGAGGACATCGCGCAGTACGAGCACGGCCCGCGGCAACGGCGCCAGATGCTGGATCGCGGCGATGAACGCCAACTCGACGGTCTCCTTCGCCAGCGCCACGTCCTCTGGGCCCTCGCGCAGGTCGGGCAGTTGGTTCAGCAGCGCATCGGGATAGGGCTGCAGCCAGGCGATCTCGCCGCTCGCGCGCGGCCCGCGCGGGCGCTTGTCGAGCGCGTCCAGGCAGGCGTTCGTCGCGATCCGGTACAACCACGCGCGCACCGACGACCGGCCCTGAAATGTTTCGCGACCGCGCCACGCACGCAGGAACGCCTCCTGGACGAGGTCCTCGGCCTCCTCGAACGACCCGAGCAGGCGGTAGCAGTGGACATGCAGCTCGCGGCGGTGCGGTTCGACGCGGGCGCCAAAAGCCCGTTCGTCCAGGGGTCGGAGTTCTTCGGTGGTGGGGTTCATAGTGTGTGTGACGGCCGGCGACCCGAAAACTCATCACCAGCGCCATGCAGCCTTACCGGGGTCGTGTCATGTGACCGGCCCCGTCGCAGGTTGCCGCGCGGGACCATCTGTCGATCGTTCAGTGGGGCGGCGGGGCTGAACCCGCTCGCTGCGTCGGTGGCTGCAGCGATTGATGCCGAGGCCCATGAGGCGCCTCGCAATCGGGGCCCACGAGGGTGACACCCGTGGCCGTTGTGGCGTCCGCGTGATCGACTTGCAGCGTGGTGTGGTCGATGTCGTAGGTGCCTTTGAGCAGGGTCTCGATGTCGCGGCGCACCTGGTGGCAGTCGCCGGTCGGGTCGACCAGGACGTGCGCGGACAGGGCCGGCATGCCGGAGGTGACGTCCCAGATGTGCAGGTCGTGGACCTCGGCGACACCCTGCCGGTCGGCCATGGCCGGTCCGATGATGTCCGGGTCGAGGCCTTCGGGGGCTCCTTCGAGGAAGATCCGGCCGGATTCCCGGACCAGGCTGTACCCGGCTTTGATCATCAGCGCGGCCACGACAAGCGCGGCGAGGGAGTCGGCCCTGGTGAACCCGGTGAGCATGACGACCAGGCCGGCGACCGCGGTGGCGATGAACGCGTAGAGGTCGTTGAGGATGTGCTGGAACGCGCCCTCGACATTGAGGCTGGTGCGGTTGGCTTTGCTGATCAACCAGGCCGCGGCGATGTTGACGGCAATGCCGACCAGGGCCGTGATGAACACCAGCAGCCCTTCGACCTCCGGTGGGTCGATCAATCGCTTGATGGCCTCATAGATGAACCAGGCCGCGAGGAGCAGCAGGGTGAGCCCGTTGGCCTGGGCGGACAGGATTTCGGCGCGTTTGAACCCGTACGTCCAGCGGCCCTTCGCCGGCCGGGCGGCCAGGTTGATCGCCCACAGGGCAAGCACGATGGACGCGGCGTCGGTCAGCATGTGCCCGGCATCGGAGATCAACGCCAGGGATTGGGCGATGATCCCGACAATGACCTCGGCCACCATGAACGCCACGATCAGCGCGAGAGCTCCGGACAGGTAACGCTTGTCGGCGTTTGGGTTGACCCCGTGGGAATGCCCGTCGCCAGCACCGGGCGCATGCCCGGCGGTGCCGTGGCCGTGGTCATCGGTGTCGTGCGCGTGGTCCGCTGGGTCGGCGTCATGCTGGTGGGTTTTGGTCATCGGAGCTCCTTGCGTTGCTCGTCCGGACTGCAGCAGTCGTCGGCGCAACGGGCGCCGCCGGCTGTCGGCGTCGCGGCGAGATCAATCAGCCCAACGCTTTTCGCGGGCGCACCTGGATCAACGGGGAACGCCGGTGCGCAGCAGGTGTCGCCCTGCCAGGCTTCGCGGCCTTCCCTCACCGCGACGGCGGCGATGACGAGGGCGGCGATCGGGTCGGCCCAGGACCAGCCGAACGCACTGTTCAGGCCGAGCCCGACGAGCAGCACCCCGGACAGGTAGGTGCAGAGCAGGGTCTGCTTGGAGTCGGCGACCGCGGAGCGGGAACCGAGTTCCCGCCCGGCGCGGCGCTGACCGTAGGACAGGAACGGCATGATCACCAGGCTGAACGCGGCCAGGACCAGGCCGACGGTCGACGGGGTCGCCTCGCCCGCCCCGAACAGCGACCGGACGGCGTCGATCGTGACGTAGGCGGCGAGGCCGAAGAAGGAGAACGCGATGATCCGCAGCGCCGTCCTCTCCCGGGTCTCGGGATCCTTCGCGGTGAACTGCCAGGCCACCGCGGCCGCGGACGCGACCTCGATCACCGAGTCCAGGCCGAACCCGATCAGCGCGGTCGAGGAGGCGATGGTGCCGGCGGTGATCGCGACGACGGCTTCGATGACGTTGTAGGTGATGGTGGCGGCCACGAACCAGCGGATCCGCCGCGCCAGCACGTCCCGGCGGGCCTGACCGGCACCCGGTCGGTCACGGTCGACGCGGGGAGGTCGACGGCCATCAGCGGGACCCGGCCCGGTCGTGATCGTTGTGCTGGCAGAACTGCTCGTCGACCGCGAGGACCACACCCAGCAGGTCGGTCAGGGCATGCCGCAGTCGGTCGTCGGCCAGTTCGTACCGGGTCCGGCGACCCTCCGGGACGGCGACCACCAGCCCGCAACCCCGCAGGCAGGTCAGGTGATTCGACAGGCTCTGCCGGGACACCCCGAGCAGATCGGCCAGATCCGCCGGATACGCGGGTGCGTCCCGCAGCGCGAGCAGCACCCTGGAACGGGTCGGATCCGACAGTGCCGCACCGAACCTCGCGAGTACCTCAGCATGCGTCGCCGTCTCCATGCCCGGGACAGTACACCGAGGCGTGTATACAACCAAGAGTTGATTGAGGTTTAATGGTGGACATGCCGAACGGGGGTCAGCTCATACCGGAACGGCACAGCTCTCCCACCAGACCGACCGGTCATCGCCCCGACGGGGCCGTCGTCGCTCCGCGGTTGGTGGCCCGGTGGTTGCTGCTCGGCGTCGTCATCGCCGCGGTCTTCGGCCTGCATGTCCTGACCGTCGATCACGGTGATCACGGTGACCTGCCCACGGCTGTCCTCGCCGGCAATTCATCGGTCCACACCCTGGGTGCTGCAGAGATCACTGGATTACCGGGGCTAGCAGAACTGGTGGCGGCCGCCGACCTGGAAAGTCCGATCGTGCCGTCCGATGACGGCGGCGGCGCTCTGGCAGGCTGCATGTTGTTCCTGGTGGTGGCCGGTTCGGCGGTGTTGGTGCTGCTGATGTTGATTCGCCGGCGGATCGGCGACCCGCACGAGTCGGGACCCGGCGGGCTGGCCGCAGGTTCTTGGCATCCCGCGGCACCGGCAGTTCCACGGTTCGCGTTGGGCGTGATCCGGGTTTAGAACACCCGTTCCGACCTCACCCTGCCCGGGTGCCGGTCGATCCTGGTCGCTGTTCGATCCTGCCCGTCGCCCCTTGCCCGTCATGGAGTTCCGTTGAAACCCCTCATGTCTCGTTCGATCCTGCTCGTCCTGGCCACGGCCCTGACCGTCACCGCCTGCACCGGCGGCCCCACCACCACCGGCCAGGACACTGCGCCGGCCGGCCCTGCGTCGGGTTCGACAGCAGGCGCATCGCCGCCCGCCGGTTCACCCACGTCCTCATCCCCGTCGACCTCGGCGGCCCCGGTCAGCAAGGCGGTGATCAGCAGCACCCCGACGGACGGCTCGTCCGGGGCCTCGGTGCTCGATCCCGTGGTGATCCGGGCCACGAACGGCACCCTGCAAACGGTGGCCGTCACCAACCCCGAAGGCAAGGAAGTCGCAGGTGCCCTGTCCGCGGACGGCACCACCTGGTCATCGGCGGAACCCCTGGGCTACGGCCGGACCTACCGCATCGAGGCCGCCGCCAAGGACACCGCCGGCCTGCCCACCACGTCCTCCGCGTCCTTCACCACTGTCGAACCCGCCGGCACGATCTTCCCGTCGTTCGAACCGTCGCCCGACCGCGGGCAGGTCGGTGTCGGCCAACCCATCTCGGTGATCTTCGATTCCGCCCCACCGGACCAGGCGGCCGCGGAACGGGCCCTCACCGTGACCACCGTGCCCGCTCAGGAAGGTTCCTGGTACTGGGTCGACGACCGCACCGTGCACTACCGGCCCAAGGACTACTGGCAGGCCGGCACCCAGGTCGTCGTGGACGCCAAGATCTACGGGGTTGACCTGGGCGGCGGGAACTACGGGGAAACCGACCGCACCCTGAACCTGACCATCGGGCCGGCGAAGATCGCCACCGTCGACGACGCCAGCAAGATCATGACCGTCACCGTCGACGGGCAGGTCGCCCAGCAGTTCCCGGTCAGCATGGGCATGGACGACTCCATCACCGTGGACGGTGAGGTGATCTCCTTCGTCACCCCCAGCGGCATCTACGTCGCGCAGGAGAAGTACGACGTCAAACAGATGAACTCCGCGTCCTACGGGCTGCCGACCAGCTACGCCCTGGGCTACGACTCCGCGATCCCGCTGGCCGTGCGGCTGTCCAACTCCGGGATCTTCGCGCACTCCGCACCCTGGTCCGTCGGCGACCAGGGCGTCCGCAACGTCTCCCATGGGTGTATCAACATGCCACCCGACGCGGCCCAGTGGTTCTACGACAACTTCAGCTACGGCGACATCGTCCAGGTCACCGGCACCAGCACCCAACTCGCCCCCGACGACGGCTACGGCGACTGGAACATCCCCTGGGATCAATGGGTCCAGGGGAGTGCACTCACCTAGCAGCGACCCTCGCGGCAGATCCACCGCACGGTGAATGTGGCGCTAATAATCAGCGGTGAGCACGACCGGGGAAGAGGACCAGCGACGGGCTTCCGGCTCCCGCAGGTCACGATCGAAGGCGCGCCGAACGGAATTGCCGGCCAAGTCCTCGAGATCGGGGTGGACGTGCAGGCTCCAACCGAGGACAGGGCCGATAACGGGGGTGAACGTCCAGATCGCCGCCTCCCGATCGAGGACTGCTTGCCCGGGGACAACTCGGCCATCCGGACCGACGATCTTCAGGCAACGCCTGACCAGGGCCCGGTCAAGGGAGCGCCCGAACCGGACGACCAGCTGATCGCCGGCCGAGTCCGGCCACTGCACGTCCCACCGACTGGGGTCCACGCGCGAGCGAATGGGCTCGTCGACTAGATACGTGCGCTGGACGCCGCTGACCAACGGCGCACCCGCGGCATCGGTGAGTTGGCCGTCCACCACGAAGGTGACCGAGGTGCCGGGCACGAGCGGCGGCCCGGCCTGAACGTTCGGTGGTAATCCCCGTTTGATCCGTCCCGGTTCCAGGAGCACAGTGAGTCGGCGGCGGGGCCGATCCCACAGCTCCGGCGGCATCGGCAGCAGGGCACCGGTCAGCTCGCTGCCGTCGTCCGCCAGCAGGTGCAAACGACCGGCAGCGCCGCCCTGCTCCATGGGCGCCGAAAAGGTCACCGAAAAACGCAACACGTTGGCGGGCAGGCGATCTCCACCCGGATCGACTCTCACCACCCGAGTGCTCGGCGCCAGCTCAACGGCCGGCACGCTGACCCGGCAGAGCTCGGTCCACCCGATCCCGGTCAGCGCGACAACCGCGTGCACGGTCCCCGGGATCGGCGGAAAGCGCGGGGTGAACCGAGCTGTACCCGCTGCCAGCGTCCATGACCCAGCCGTCGTCACCAACTGATCGGCCAGGCTGAGGGCGTGCACCGGGACGACGGCCAGGTCCACCGGGTCGTCGACGCCGGCGACCAAGAGGTCTCCGTCGTGCCCAGGCCGCCGTCGATCCTGCTCAGAGTTCGGCCGCGGCAAGCGTGCGGAGATGGATGTCGGTGCCGTCGTTGTGCACGACCACGACGTGGCCGCGATCCAGCGAAGCCATCCATGTCACCCCCGGGAAGTCGAGCGCCTCGCGGTGGATCCCGAAGGTGCTCGGGTTCTCCCGATCGGCCGGTGCGGCCAGCGGCTCCTGGCCGGCGATGGACGACGCCGGAATCTTGAACAGCGGGTGGCGGGTACCGGAGACGAGCAGATACTCCTGGCCGTCCCGGTCGTACGACACCAGGCTGAACGGCTGGTTCATCGGTCCGAGCTCGGCCACAGTCCTTCCACGGACCAGGGTTTCGCCGCGCAGGTCGGCCACCGAGAAGACCGCGATCGGCGTACAGGTGTAGGTGGCCAGGATGCTGGCACCGCCGTCGAACGGGATGAGCGATCGAATCGGGGCTTCCGTCTCGTACCTGCCGTGGTCAACGTGGTAGATCTCCACCGACGTGCCCCGCGCCGAGCCGTCGAACGGGTAGGGCACCTGACGCAGCCTCGAGGTGAACTCCTCATTGCTCAACCCGGCGATCAGCAGGACGCCGTCGACCCAGGCGAGCCCGGTGATCGTGGAACGCCGCAACGGAACTTGGGCGACGTCCAGGTGGACGCCGTTGAACTCCCTCGGTTGAGAACTCTCATCGGTGCCGTCCACCCAGAAGTCCTTCCGCTCGTCGTCGAGCGCGGGCGCATCGTCGAGGGCGAACGACGTCACCGGCAGGCCTGCCAAGGTCACCACCGTCAACTCGCCGGTCGGATCCGCCCGGACCAGCGCCGGCCCGGCGTTGGCTCCACGCCCACGGGCGACCGACAGATACACGGCGTGCGAGACAGGATGCACCGCCAGGCCCCGGATGACCACGTCGTCCGCGTCTCGACACCGAGCAGCGCAGCCAACTTGACGCCGAGCTGGTCCACCTGCACCCCGTTGCCGGCCGCGGTCGAGGCCTCCGGTGGCAATTCGGCGGCGAAGACGGTCGCCGCGGATACGTCGCTGACGAACAGGACCGCGACCCCGTCGGGCCCGACGTCGGGCTTGAACAGCAGTGGTCCGGGTGATTGCAGAGTCACCGACAGTTGTTCGGACACGGTTGCGGTCACGATGATCTCCTCCTCGGGTGGGGCGCTGAGCTCAGCGTAGGAGTGCCGGGGCCGGCGCGTCAGGCCGGATGTTTTCCAGGTCGTTCAGCAAGCTCGGGTGCGTCGGTTCCCAGCCGAGGGCCTCCCTGGTGCGGGAAATCCAGCGCCGACCGGGACAGCGACGCTGCGTCCAGCGCGCGCACGGCCGGCCAGCGCTGGGTGCCGTCGCCCCGGCGAGGTGCAGGCTTGCACGCATTCCTACGCTGAACGCATGTCTGATCTCGCCACGCGCGCCTCGTCCCTGCTCGCCCTGCACACCGACCCGGAGATCCTCGTCCTGGCCAACGTGTGGGACGTCATCTCCGCCCAGGTGGTCGCCGCCACCCCCGGCGCGAAGGCCCTGGCCACCGCGAGCCACTCGATCGCGGCGACGTTCGGCTATCCGGACGGCGAGAACATCCCGCTGGAGCTGCACCTGGACATGGTCCGGCGCATCACCGCGGCCGTCGAGCTGCCCGTGACGATGGACCTCGAGGCCGGCTACGGCGACCCGGGAGGTACCGCCCGCCGGGCCATCGAGGCCGGCGTCGTTGGCGGCAACCTCGAGGATCAGATGAAGCCGCTGGACGAGGCGGTTGCCGCCGTCGAGGCGGTGCTGGCCGCCGGACGCGATGCGGGCATCGAGTTCGTGCTCAACGCCCGCACCGACGTCTTCGTCCGCGCTCCCGAGGGCGCCGACCGCGGCCAGTTGCTGCAGGAGGCGATCCGCCGGGGTCGGGCCTTCCTCGAGGCCGGCGCGCCAGTCGTCTTCATCCCCCGGGTGGTCGCCCGCGATGAGATCGCCGCGCTCGTCGATGGACTCGGCCCGCAGAAGCTCACCCTCATCAGCGTCCCCGGTGCCTCACTGCCGGTCAGTGAGCTGCAGGAGCTGGGCGTCGCCCGGGTGTCGACCGGACCGTTCACCCAGCGGGTCGCGTTGACCGCGCTGCAGGACGCCGCCGCCGCGCTCTTCGGCGGCGGCACACTCCCGGCTGGCACCCGCGCCCTGAACTGAGGCTGACCCTTCCGGCCCCATCGCCCGCCTGACCCTGGGGATGCCGACGGACGTGATCGAGAACCGAGAGGACCGTCGATGAGCTCGCCCGAGTCGGACCTGCATTACGACGTGCTCGTCATCGGTTCCGGTTTCGGCGGTTCGGTGACTGCCCTTCGCCTCACCGAGAAGGGTTACCGGGTCGGCGTTCTGGAGGCCGGGCGGCGGTTCGATGACAGCGAGTTCGCCGCGACCTCGTGGCGAATCAGCAAGTTTCTGTGGGCGCCTCGGCTGGGCCTCTACGGCATCCAGCGGATCCATTTGCTGCCCAACGCCGTGATCCTGGCGGGCGCCGGGGTGGGTGGTGGATCACTGGTCTACGCCAATACCCTGTATGTGCCTCCACCGGAGTTCTTCGACGATCCGCAGTGGTCAGGCATCGCGAACTGGTCGGCTGAACTGGCGCCGTACTACGACCAGGCCAGTCGGATGCTGGGTGTCAACGACGTCCCGCACAGATCGCCGTTGGATGAAACATTCGCCAAGGTGGCGGCCGACATGGGGGTAGGGGACACCTTCCGGTTGGCCCCGGTTGGCGTGTTTTTCGGCGGCGGGCCAGGGCAGCCCGCGCCCGATCCGTACTTCGGCGGGGCCGGACCGGCCCGGACCGGCTGCATCGAGTGTGGGGAGTGCATGACGGGCTGCCGGCACAACGCCAAGAACACCCTGCCGAAGAATTATCTCGGTCTGGCCGAGGCGGCGGGCGCCGTCGTCCATCCCATGACGACGGCGACGGTCGTCCGGCCGCGTTCGGCGGGCGGTTACGCCGTCGAGGCGGTCCGCACGGGTCCGTTGAACCTGGGCCGCCGAACCTTCACCGCCGATCAGGTGGTGGTCGCGGCGGGTGCCTTCAACACTCAGAAACTGCTGCACCGGATGCGCGCGCAGGGTCATCTCCCCGCGATCTCCGCCCGCCTCGGGCACCAGTCCCGGACGAATTCCGAATCGCTGGTCGGTGCGGTATCCAGGCGCAAGGATGTCGACTTCACCCGAGGCGTCGCGATCACGTCGTCATTTCACCCTGAGCCGCACACGCACATCGAGCCCGTCCGGTACGGGCGGGGAAGCAACCTGATGGGGCTGCTCGGGACCGTGCTCACCGACGGCGTGCAGGGCAAGCCGCGATGGCAGGTGTGGCTGCGCGCGGTGGTGGCGAGACCGGCGGATGCGTTGCGGCCGTTGAACGTTCGTCGGTGGTCGGAACGCGGCGCCATCGCTTTGGTCATGCAGTCGGTCGACAACTCGCTCACGGTCGGTGGAATGCGGACCAGGCTCGGCCGGTGGAAGCTCACGTCCAGACAGGGCGACGGGGAACCCAACCCGACCTGGATTCCGGCCGGCAACGAGGCCGCCCGCCGGATCGCCGACCACATCGACGGAATCCCGATGGGCCAACTGGGCGACCTCATCGATGCACCGATGACTGCGCATTTCGTCGGCGGCTGCTGCATCGGTGTCGACGCCGACCACGGCGTCATCGACGGCTATCACCGGGTTTTCGGGCATGACGGGTTGCACATCGTCGACGGTTCCGCGGTCTCGGCCAACCTCGGGGTCAACCCGTCATTGACGATCACCGCCCAGGCCGAGCGGGCGATGGCCCTGTGGCCCAACAACGGCGAGCGTGACCCGCGCCCGCCGCTGGGATCGAAATATGTTGCAACGCCACCCGTCTCACCGATGTCGCCGGTCGTTCCCCAGGGTGCACGCGGCGTGCTGCGGTTGCCGATCGTCCAGGTATCGCATGGGCAAGACGCATAGCTGTGCTGGGGGCGGCGGAGCCCGGCCGGTCAGCCTGTCGTTTTTTCAGACTCGGGTGTAGTCAGTTTCGCCGACTCGGTCGTCGTTGCGGTTTCTGTTGTTGTCTTGATGGCAGTCTTGGTTGCTGTTTCCGTCGCGATCGCGGTGGCCGTTGTCGTCTCCGTCGCGGTCTCCGTTGCGGTCTCGGTCGCGGTCGCCGCCGACGTCACAGTTGTCGGCAGCGAGGCGATGGCCTGCTCGAACGCGGCAACGGTCGCGGCGTCGACCCGGCCGGTCGGCTCGACCCCGAGCGTGGTCTGCAGGTTGACCAGAGCCTGGGTCAAGGCGTCCGTCCAGATCCCGTCGATCGGTCCGTCCCAGTATCCGGCCACCTTCAGCGCCGACTGCAGCGCCGCCGTCTGAGTGAGCGACTGCGTCGCCTCGGCTTGCCCGACGGCGTCGAGCTTGGCCTGGAGGGCACGCGCGGTCGCCTCGTCGACGAAACCGGTCACCGGGAGCCCGCTGTCCTTCTGCAGCTGTTCCACTGCGGCGACGGTCTGCGGACCGTAAATACCGTCGATCGGCCCCGGGTCGTATCCGGCCCGCTTGAGATCGGTCTGCAAGGCCGTGGTGTAAGCAGTCAGCTGGGCGAGGGCTTCCTGTTGCCGCTCGTCGGACAGGCACCCTGCCTCGTTGAGCAGGTTCAGCCACGCTATCTCGAGGGCGAGCGCGGCCGAGTTGTACGCAGCTCCTGCGTCGACAAGCGCGGTTTCGGCGGTGATGCCACGCGCCGTGCGGGCGAGGTCCTGTTCGGCCACCTGGACGCGCTCGATCGTCGCGGGCGGGAGCAGCACGGGCGTTGTGACCGAGCTCGACGTTGTCGAGTCGACCGAAACGCTCGACGCTGTGGCAATTGCGGCGGCCAGGGCAGCCTGCGCATCGACGAGCTCCTGCTGTGCTGTCGCCAGGTCGTTATTGGCGGTCTTGACCGCGTCCGCCGATGTTGCCACCTCGTCGCGCGGTTCCACGAGATCCGCACCGAGGGTTTGCACGTCGCCGACGGTCGCACTCCGATCCGTGAACACCCGCCCATAGCGGTCAAGGATCTCGACGTAGCCCTTGGCCGCGCCGCAGAAGTTCTGGTGGGCTGCCGTGAGCGTCTCCTGCGCGCTGCTGGCCCCGGCCTCGGCGTCTGTGACCCGTGCCTGCGCGATGGCCACCGGATCCTCGACCACGGAGGTCGTCGAGGAGGTGTCCTCCGTCTGGCCGTTGTTGCTGCATGCCACAACCATGAGCGACACGCTCATGACCAGGGCGACGAGACTCACCAACCGGGACCGAGCACTGCGTTGAACGGGCATTGGCCTGCCAGGATGAGCAACGCGCATTATCAGCCTTTCGGTGAAGCCAGTCGGTGAACGGACCGAGCTTCGCGCCTCAGAGCCACCGAGGCATCCACCAACACGGGTGAGAGTCGAACGGGAAGTACTCGAATCCAGCTCAGCGATGATGACCTCGTGCTGCGTCGTACCCTTGTCAACACGCGAATCAGTGCACAGCGCCCAAGTGTCCAAGCCATTCGACCGGAGCCCGCCGTGACCGCACTGCCGGTACTGCCTGCCACCGCTCTCGCGCGCGGTGCGTTGGCACTGGCCGAAGAATCGGAACCCTCGGCCATTTTCAACCACAGTATTCGGACCTTTGTCTACGCGAATCTCGCCGCCGGCCCCGACCTTCTTGGCACCCCCGACGACCTGCTCTTCGTGGCCGCGGTCCTGCACGACATCGGCACCGCCAATCGCTTCAACGGGTCTCAGCGGTTCGAGGTGGAGGGTGCCGACGCAGCAGCGAGTTACCTGCAGGCGCAAGGTCTTGATCCCCCCGACATCGATCGGGTGTGGGAGGCGATTGCCCTGCACACCTCGCCGGGCATCGCCGAACGCCGTGGGCCGCTGACCCGGTTGGTCCGCTTGGGGGTGCGCACCGACTTCGGCCACGGAGACATTGCCCCGGAATTGCGGAATGCGGTCGAGCTGCTGTATCCGCGGCTGGATATTGAAACAGTCTTGGGCGACGCCGTTGTCATGCAGGCACTGCGTCGACCGGAATCAGAGCGCCTGGAAAAGGCGCCGCCGTCGTCCTGGCCCGGCGCCCTGCTCACCGCGCACCTGGCAAAAACGCCCAAGGCCGCTGGCAATCCGGCCTTTTGACGTCATGTAGTGATATCAGGTGTTTCGGCGCCGCGCGGTCGGGGTGAGTTCGGCTTCTCCGTAGCTGATGTCGTCGGGGTTGACGGTGACGCCCGGCGCGACGAGTTCGTCGATCCGGTCCAGGACGTGGGCGCTGAGGGTGACGTCGGCCCCGGAGAGTTGCGATTCCAGCTGCTCCATGGTGCGGGGTCCGATGATGGCGGCAGTGACGGCCGGGTGGTTGATGACGAACGCGATGGCCAGGTCGATCGGCGTCATGCCCGTTTGTCGGCGAGCTGGGCCAGGCTTTCGACGGTCTCGAGCTTTCGCTGGTTGGCCTCGGTGGTCATGTCGAATCGCGCCTTTGGTCGGGACGCCGAGGTAGGCGCTGCGGCACTGTTCTTCCGCCAGCGGCCGGACAGCCAGCCACCACCCACTGGGCTGTAGGTGAGGATGCCCATGCCGTGTCGGCGGGCGGTGGGTAGGACGTCGGTCGATGTAGTCGGTGCCCAGCCGGCGCGGCGAGTCCTCGACCGATCGGATGATCCAGCGCCGCGAGCCGCCGCGTTGATTCGGCTCGTCAGCCATCGGCATGAAGAACTTGGTGGCCAGGACGACGTCGTCGCGGCGTCCGGTCAGGGCCTTTCCGACGATGCGTTCGCACTCGCCCCCGGAGTAGACGTCGGCGGTGTCGACGAAGTTGATGCCGGAGTCGAGAGCCCGTTGGATGACGCGGATCGAGTCGGCTTCGTCCGCGTTGCCCCACGGCCCGAACATCATGGTGCCCAGACAGAGGGGGCTGACCGATACGCCGGTCCGGCCGAGAATTCTGTTCTGCATGGTCCAACAAGCCTTTCGAGAGTCTTTCAGGGACAGGGGGTTTCCGGTATGGCCCACCGAAATCGGATGATGGCTAGGGCTTGATCATCACCTTGAGGGCTTCGCGGCGCTCCTGCACCTGATGGCCGCGTTGATGGCGGGTTTCGGGAGTGCTTGTCGCCTGCCGAGGAGCGGCAGCTCGACCCCGGCGGCGATGAGAATGTCGTTCACAGCGTGCAGGTAGTCGAACGCCCTGGCCAGCCCGACATAGGGCACAGCGTGGTAGACGAGCTCCTTCAGTTCCACGGGGCCGACGCCGGCATTGGCCAGTCCGGCCGTGGCCAGCACCCGGAACTCGGTCAGGCCACCGGCCGCCAGAACCGCGGCCAGTTGCCCAAGGAGTCGGGTGTGCAGGTCGACACCTCGCCCGGTCATCCAGCAGGTTCTCGACGCCATCACCGATGCCCCAGCCTGGGTTCGGCTGGAAGCCGGCCGTCACCCGCACGGCAAGGACCTCATCACGCTGGCCGGGGAGTTATCCCTGCAATCCGAACTGTTCCGGCAGCACTGGGCGTCGCAGGACGTCAAGTTCCATCGCAGCGCTCGAAAACGGCTGCGGCACCCCGCAGTCGGCGAACTCGACCTCAATTTCGAAGCGCTGGAGCTACCCTCCGACCCGACCCTGCAGGTCAACATCTACACCGCCGACCCGGACACGCCGACGGCCGACGGGCTCAAGATTCTCGCCACCTGGGCAGCGACCCGGTCCGCCGAATCGGTAGCCATCGCCTCACGAGTGCCCGGATCTGAATAGGCCGGATCTGAATAAGCCGATGCCCGACGGTTTGTCGAGTACTCAGTCCGGGTTCGCTGCGCGCCATTCGTCCGCGGTGATCGCATGCTCGACCGCACCGAGCTCTGCACCGGCCAGGCCCTTGGCGACGCCGTCGTCGTCCGGGATCGACTGAATGAATGGCATGCCGATCGCGGCCATCGTCGCGCGGGACCCGGCGTTGACCGTCTTTGTCAGCGCGAACACCCGGTCGAGACCGAGGTCCTGAAATGCGTGGCGCAGCAACTCACGGCCACCTTCACTGGCCAGTCCCTGACGCCAAAACCGACGCAGCAACCGGTAGCCGAGTTCAGCCTGCCCCTGCGCCCCCACCGGCGGCTCCAGCAGCCACCAACCGACGAACTGCCCGTCGACGAACCCAACCCAGAACCCGAGGCCGTCGACCGGCTCCGCTGTCGCGATTCGCAGCTGGTGAGCCGCCATCACCTGCTCACGAGTTCGCGCATCGCCGGTGAGGTATCGCATCACCTCAGGGTCGGAGTCCAACTCCACTTCCAACTCCAGGTGCTCCTCGCTCAGCGGAACGAGGGTAATGCGCTCTGTTTGCAAGGTCGTCTGGGGCACTGATCCATCCTGTCGTCTGACAGGCGTGCTTTGCGACGCATTTTGCGGGCAACGCCGCACCACCACAGCTTGGGCTCGATCACGAGTCGTGCAGGTGTGCCCGTTCCCCGTCCCGGTTGAAGATCGACAGGATCTCCAGGTCGCCGGACTCCGGGACGGCGCCGATCCGGTGCGGCACCATCGTGGAGAACTCCGCGGCCTCGCCGGTCTCGACGATGAGCACCCGGTCGCCGAGTTCGAGGCGGGCCCGGCCCGACAGCACCGTGAACCATTCCCATCCCGGGTGTACCTGGCTTTCTGGTCGCGAGTGCGGCTCCGGCGCCCACCCGGGTCTTGACCACAACCACTCCGGCGGCGGCGCGGTCGCGGGAGAGCAGCCAGGTGGTCACGTCCGCGCGGTGCGCGGGCTGTGGGCCGAATGACGACGTCCTCGTCCTCGTGTGAGCTGACGAGTTCGTCGAGGGTGGTTTCCAGGGCCCGGGCGATCGGCACCAGCTGGTCGAGCGCGATGCGCCGGTCCCCGGTCTCGATCCGGCTCAGCGTCGACGGACTCAGGAAACAGGAGGCGGCCAGGACGTCCAGCGACCACCCGCGGGCCAGGCGCAGAGCGCGGATGCGCTGCCGGATGAGGGCATCAATATCTTGCTTCATACGCAAGACGCTATGCCAATGGCGCATTTCGTGTCTACGGTGGGGGCATGGATCACCATCCCCACCCGACGCGAGACCACGACCACCAGTCGCACCAGCGGCCAGCCGGCGCACGACCAGCAGCGACTTCCTCGACCTCGATGCTGAGGTGTTCGGCGAGAACCTCGCAGCCGTGCTTGACCTGACCGGGGTGCCGGCGGCACGCTGCATCGTCGACCTCGGCGCCGGCACCGGTGCGGGCAGTCGGCTGCTGCGCGAGCGGTACCCCGACGCCGCGTGACCGTGCGTCGACAACGACCCGGGATGCTGGAGCTGTTGCGCGAGCAGGGTTTTGGCGTGCTTCAGGCCGACCTCGACCACGGCTTCCCGCGCGTCGGCCGGCTCCCTGGTCGACGCCGGTCGACCTGGTGTGGGCGTCGTCCTCGCTGCACCACGTCGCCCACCCGGACCGGCTGCTGTCCGGGATTCGTCGGGCACTGGCGCCGGGTGGGGTCCTCGTCGTCGTCGAGCTCGCCGGTTTGCCCCGCTTCTTGAACCAGCCGCGCGGAGCGCTGCTGGAGCAGCGCTGCCACGCCGCCGCGGCGGCCGACGGGTGGAACCACTACCCCGACTGGACGCCGGTCATCGAGGCCGCCGGTTTCACCGTGACCAAATCCGAGGTGACGACCGTCGCACCCGTGACACCGGCCGCCCGGGAGTACGCACAGCAATGGTTCGCCCGCTTCGCGCACCTGACGGCCCTGACCGCGGACGACCGCGACGAGGTGGAAGACCTGCTCAAGCGGATCTCCGACGACCTCGAGCTGGAACCCCGCGCCACCCGGACCGTCTGGGTGGCCACCCCCGAGCAGAGGCAGGTGCATCCGTGAGCAAGCAGGTCGACAACCGGGACGACATGCGGTCCGATGCCTATGACGTTGCCGTCATCGGGGGCGGCGCGGCCGGACTCAGCGCCGCGGTCGCACTCGGCCGGTTCGCACAATCCGTCGTCGTCATCGACGACGCCACCCCTCGCAACGCCGCCGCCGGCCACGTCCACAACATGGTGACCCGCGACGGTATACCACCGGCCGAGCTCTACCGGCTCGGCCAGATTGAGGTCGTACGTTACGGCGGCCGATTCGTATCCGGCGCCGTGTCGTCAATCCACGGCAGCGCGGGCGCGTTCACGGTGCAACTGGACGACCGGGTGATCACCGCCGGACGGATCATCGTCGCCACCGGCGGCCGCGACGAACTGCCCGACGTGCCCGGCCTGGCCGTGCAGTGGGGCAAAGACGTTGTGCACTGCGCCTTCTGCCACGGCTATGAAGTGCGCAACCAACGCATCGGCGTGCTCGCAACCGGACCAATGGCAGTTCACCAGGCCATGATGTTCCGGCTGCTCAGTCCGCACGTGACGGTGCTGGCGCACACCGCGCCACCCACGCTGGAACAGCGAAAGGACCTGGCCCAGCGAGGGATCACAGTGGTGACCGGAACGGTGGCCGAAGTGCTCAGTCACGACGACCGACTCACCGGCGTCCGCCTCGGCGACGGCGACCACGTCGCCCTCGACGCGTTGGTCGTGGCCACCACTGTGCACGCCAGGGCCGACTTCCTGGCACCCCTCGGGTTGCTCCCCGCCGACTTTGCCATCCACGGTCACGTCATCGCAACGCGCATCGAAACCGGACCCAATGGCGCCACTGCCGTTCCAGGTGTGTGGGTCGCCGGCAATGTCAACGAACCGATGGCCCAAGTCGTCAACGCCGCGGCCGCTGGACTGGCAGCAGCCTCCGCGATCATCGGCGAAATCGTTGCGGCAGCACCGATTCACCGCTAGCCACATCATCGGCGCTCCGTCCGCGGCGACTGGGTAGGGGGCCATGCATCGGGGGCTCGTCATGTCTGACGATCTCGCCTGCCCTGCCGCGGCGTTGATCGAAAGGGCCAGGGATCATCGACCGATGACGAAAAGCCCATCGTTGTCGGTCGAGGTCCTGCATAACGCCGCCACCTTGGCGGGCGCGCTGTTGTTTTATTACTGCTTCCCGCTGACCGGTGAATCGAGCCCAGTCTGGCAATTGCTGCTGTTCGCTGTCGGGCTGGGTCTGCTGATCTGGTGGATTATCCGGGAGTTGATGAAACAGCTTGCGGCAGGCTCGAACGGTGTCAAGATCCGGAGTCTGATCACGCTGCTCTATCCCGTGGTGGCGCTGTTCGCCTTGGCGTATTACCTCATCCAACGCATTGATCCATCCCAATTCGACGGTCTTGTCACCCGTACCGACTCGTTGTATTTCACGGTGATCACCCTGGGCACCGTCGGCTACGGGGATGTGCATGCGCTCGGTCAGCTCGCCAGGGTCGTCACCATGATCCAAGTGGCCTTCGATCTGGTCGTGATCGGCGCGTTCGTCGCCATTGCCGGCTCCCGGGTGCAGGTACTGCTCGCTCACCGAGGTAGGTCGGACGCGGACTGAAGGCTCACCGGCAGCGGTGTCGGTGAATTCTCAGCCCTACTTGGGCAAGTTGCGGGTTGGCCGGGCACGGTGCTGAACTCTCCAGGTGACCTCGGGCCGATCGCCATCATCCGCGTCGTCCGCGTTGGTGGCTCTCCGGCGCGAACTGACTGCGGAGCTGGAAGCGACTCGGCTGACGATGGCCGATCTCCGGCGTCAGCGGTCGGACAGGTTCGATGACGACGAGCACGATCCGGAAGGTCTACCGCTGTCGGGGGAATTTTCGCGCCTGGACGGTCTGCTGCGGGCCACCGAACGCCGCATTGCCGAGGTGGACGCGGCACTCACGAATGCCAGAGCCGGACGCTACGGTGTGTGCCTCGCCTGCGGTCGGCCGATCCCGCCCGGTCGACTCGAAGCCCGGCCAACGGCAACCGTCTGTGTGGCTTGCGCAGGTCGCTAGGGCCTTTCGATCGGGAAGGGACACCGCTGACCAAGTGCGAATGGCGGCGGCCTGTCAGGCGATGGGTTCGAATTCGTTGAGTTTCCAGGTTTGGTCGAACCATGGTTCGAGCGGGCCGTAGATCCTGAACAGCTGAAACCAGGACTTGCCGGGGATGGTTTCGACCCAGTTCGACTCTTTCCCCGCGGGGGCAGTTGGACCGAAGTAGAGATCAAAGGAGCCGTCGTCGTTGGGTTGTAACGTGCCGGAGTTGCTGGCCAGCGCCGGCCAGATCGTCGATGGCACCTGCAGCAGGGATCGGGTTTGCGTGTCGTACACATCGACGGCCCAGAAGTTCTTCGCCGGCGGGTTCGCGTCGACGTGCAGCCGATAGGTGCGTCCGCCGTCGAGCAGATCTCCGTTGCTGTCCTGAACCGTGTAGGCGTAGGCCGACCCTGCACCGACCTGGGCGTGTGCCATCGCGGGGGTGATGACGGTGGCGAGGTAGTGGAACTGGGTGCGTGCGTCGAGCAGTCGGGCCCCGTTCCGGAGGAATTCATAGCTGCCGCCGACGAAGGCGTTCTTCCACGACCCGTAGAGCGCCGCGTCCGGGTCCCTGGGGGCGTACGCAACGGTGCGGGCAAGTCCGGCGCCGATCTGCGCCGCCTGGGTCAGGATGCTGCGCATCCGCTCGTCGGGCGCGAACGGCTGCCCGTTGACGAGGCCGATGGCGGCGAGCTGGCCGGCCCGCTCGGCATCAAGCGCTTCCGGGGGTTCTGCCTGGAGGAGTTCGTCGAGTTCCTCGAAGAAGGAGAAGTCGTTGCTGTGAACGGTGTTCATCACCTTTTCCGCGAGGTTGATGAACACGTTGTTCTCCGGTGCCGATGCCTCCGACAGGGGATAGATCCGGGTCTGTTTCATCGCGGGGACGCCGCCAAGGGCGCGCAGGACGACCCAGTTGGAGAACGTGGGGCTCCGGAAGGTGAAGTAGCCGTCGGGGAGGTCGCTGTCGTACCCGGGCGGCACGAAGAGATATTTCCCGCCGGCGCCCTTGTCGGGACCCGCGAGGCCCATGTCCGCGACATAGCGGAACCAGAAGTCATCGACGACACACAACGACTGTGGCGGTGCCTCGATCACCGTCGGGCCCCACGCCCGTAGATCAAGAAATGTTGTGCCATAAGTGGTTTCGGTATTGGGCGTCAGGAAAAGGCTGTGTGAGTTGGCTCTGGGCTCGGTGATTCCGATGACCCGAGCCGAGGTGACACCCGCTGATCTCAGTCCACGCCGCATTGCGACCAAGGAGGCTCCCGGAACCGCGTTCAGGAACACCTCGATCCCACGCATCAGATCCAGCGCGTCATAGGCCCTCGACACTGTGTCCGAGGTGGGGACGCCATCGAAGAAGTCCAGCCGACCGAACGGTGAGTCAATCGTGTCGGGTGACGATAGCTGTCCGATGGCCGCACGCAGCTGATCCGGTGATAACCCTGGTGCGCCGCCAGTGGTGTCGTTCGACATTTCTCTCCTACACAGACCTGCCTGCGCCAGTGGCATCTGGCAGTGCGCACCATATCCGGCCGACCACAGGTGAAGCCCCGCCACCCCTCCCAGTTACCTAGGATTCCAGCGGGGCTTCACGCGGGGGACAGTACGCAACGAACCTCGACTAGGGCGACCGTCAACGAACTGCTGCAACGTCAGGACCTCATCAGCGCGCCGTGCTGGTGCTGATCAGGTCCTCGGCGTCGACGTTGGTGGTGGCGAGTCGTGCGTAGGTCGCAGGCTCCGTGCGACGAAGCCGCAGGGCGTAGCCGACGCCGAGGATGAAGACGATCGGCACGAGTGCGATCAGGATCCAGTTCACCGTGTCGCCCGCGCCGGTGAGCAGGTCGATCTGCCAGACGATGAGGGAGGCAGCACCGGTGAGCAGAATTCCGGCGACCAGCGGTGCGACGAAGGACCGCAGGACGGATTCCTGGTGAGCTGTGCTTGCGGAAGTACCGCAGGACGGCGAATGCGGCGAGAGCCTGCAGCACGACGATGCCGATCACGCCCGGGGTGTTGACCCAGAGCAGGAGCTGCAGATAAGGATCGGCACCGAAGATCGCAAACGCCCCGACAACGACTGCCGCGAGGACGGTTTGGGCAACCCCGGCGGTCGACGGGGTCTTGTGGATGGGGTGGATGTGGCCGAGTTTCCGGGGCAGCACGCCCTCGGAGGCCAGGGCGTAGGTGTAGCGGGTGATGGCGTTGTGGAAGGCGAGCAGGGCGGCGAAGATGCTGGTGACGATCAGGACGCGCATGAGGTTGCTGGCCCAGACACCCACATAGGTGTCCATGGCGGTGAAGAACATGCCGGCCGGGTCGGTGCTGGCGGCTTCGACGGCGCCGAGATTGCCGAAGGCCTGGATGATGATCCAGCTGATGAAGGCATAGAACAGGCCGAGGAACCCGACTGCGATGTAGGTGGCGCGGGGGACGGTGCGGTCGGGTTTGCGGGCCTCTTCGCGGTAGATCGCGGTGGCTTCGAATCCGACGAAGGCGCCGAAGGCGAGGGCGAGAACGCCACCGGCGCCGGGGACCATGATGTTGGACGGGGCGAAGGACGCCAGGCTCAGGCCGTCGGCGCCGCCCTGGATGAGGACGGCAACGGCGAGCAGGACCAGGATACCGGTTTCCGCGATCAGTAGCCCGCCAAGGACTTTCGCCCCGACGGTGATGCTGCGGAATCCGAAGAACCAGACGAGGGCGATGCCGGCGGCGGCCCAGACCCACCACGGCACGTCGACGCCGATGAGGTCGGTGGCGGTGACGGCGGCGAAGTAGCCGAATGCTCCATAGAGGCCGATTTGGATGGCGTTGTAGGAGAACACGGCGAGGGCGGCGGCGCCGACGCCGGCCGGTTTGCCAAGGCCCTTGGCGATGTAGGAGTAGAAGGCGCCGGCGTTCTTGATGTATTTGCTCATGGCGGTGAAACCGACGGCGAAGATGCTGAGCACGATACCGGCGATCAGGTATCCGGATGGTGCGCCGATGCCGCCGATCATGATGGCGATCGGGGCGATGCCGGCCATCACGGTGAGCGGGGCGGCGGCGGCCACGACGAAGAACACGATGTCGCGGACGCCGAGAGCGCCTCGCTCGAGTCGCTCGGGTGTGCCGGTGGCGGTGGACATGGGTAGGGGTCTCCTCGGGGCCAAGTACATCAGGAATGGGTCAGTAGTGGGTGTTGCAATGTCGAAGTGCGATTCAGTCCCGGCGCGTCGGGACCGACGGTCAGTGGGTTCGGGTTCCGCCGAGCCAGGTGCCGAGCACCGGGATGTCGGCGATGTCCGGGCCGGGGACGGTGTCCGGGTCGGCGGCGAGGTGAACGAGGTCCGCGCGGGCGCCGGGACGGATGACGCCCCATCGGTTCTCCTCGAATGCCTGGTAGGCAACCCCTGATGTGTAGGCAGTGATGGCCTGGTCGGTGGTGATTCGCTCGGCGGGGTGCAAGCCCGTTGTTGGGGTCGCCGTCGGGGGTCTGCCGGGTGATCGCCGTGGCGATGCCGGCCAGCGGCGCGAACGCGGAGACGGGCCAGTCGCTGCCGAAGGAGACGTGCGCCCCGGAATACAGCAGGCTGTTGATCTGGTACTGCCGGGCACCCCTGGTCGGTCCGATGCGGGGCAGGGTCAGCTCGGTCATCAGGTCATCGGGCCGCGCCCAGAGTGGTTCGAAGTTGGCGATGACGCCGAGCCGGGCGAAGCGGTGCAGGTCGTCCGGGATCGATGAGTTGGACATGCGCGATGGTGGGTCGACGGTCACGGGATCCGTTGCGCCGCTGGGTTTCCGCGATGGCGTCCAAGGCCATCTTGACGCCGGCATCACCGATCGCATGGATATGGGCCTGGAATCCCTTCTCGTCGACGGCCGCCACGGCGTCGGCGAGTTCCTCGGGGGACCAGGTGGCCATGCCGTGCGAGTGCGGGCAGTCGTCATAGGGGTCGATCAGTGCGGCGGTGCCGGATTCGATGACCCCGTCGGCGAAGAATTTCACTGTCCGCGCCGTCAGGAATCCAGGTGCCTGCGCCTCCACCCTGGCCCGATCGGCGGTGAAGTCCTCGATGTCGTTCTTCCAACCACCCGGTTCCGCGCGGAATGCCAAGTTGGTCCGGAACCGCAGTAGCCCCAGATCAGCTGCGGCCAGCCAGGTTTCGACGCTCTCGTGCTCGACCCAGGCATCCTGCACCCAGGTGATGCCGGCCGCGGCGAACCGCCCGGACACCTCGGACAAGGCGCTCAGTTGCTCAGCCGTGGTTGCCGGCGGAATAAGATCGAGAACCGGGTTGAGGGCACCGAATTCCCGCAGGGTGCCGAGTGCGGAGCCGTCCGTCCGGCGCAGGATCTGACCGTCCCAGGGATCGGGGAACGACGCGTCGATGCCGGCGCGCCGCAGGGCCGCGGTGTTCACCCAGGCCGTGTGGTGGTCCATGGTTCGCAGCACCACCGGTCGATCCGGTGCCACCTCGTCCAGCCACCTGGCGTCGAACCGGCCGTCGTCGGCCAGCGACGGGTCGAAGGCATCGCCGCAGATCCATTCGGCTGCCGGGTGAGTGGCAGCCCATTCGACCAACCGCCGCAACTATTTCCGCCACCGATCGGCAGTCCCGGATCGGGACCCCGGCGAGCCCGAGACCCCCTGAACCGAATAGGGCCCGGGTAAACCCGCCCTTGGTCTGGAGTTCGTCGCGCACCTCTGGGACGAATCAGCGCACCGTGCTGGTGCTGACCGGTTCTCGGGTCAGCGTTTCTTGCCACCGACACCCGGAACGGACGCGACCTGGATCATCCACGCCGCGATCTGGCGTTGCGTCGATGTCGTCGACGGACTCGAGCTCCACACCTCGTGTCGACTTGCCCATCCCCACCGGCGTCACCGGCGGGACCGGCTCGAGCGCCGCGCCATTGATGAACATGAGCTTGACGTGGCCGGCGAAGCCGCCGCAGCTGAAGCACCACCCGTCGCCCACGCCGTAGTACGACATGCCCCACTTCACGGAACGCTGGAGGTTGGGCAGCGTCTTGGCCGCCAGCGCATCGACCGCTTCGGCGATGCCGCGCTGCGGTTGCGGCAGGCTGGCGATGTAGGCGAAGACCGGCTTGTCGCCAACCGCCGCCTTCGCGGGGCTTGCCCTGCCGGTCATGGCCTCTGGCAGCGTCAGTGGCGACGCCAGCTTGTGCCGAAGTGCTCGTGGCCGGTTTCTGGACGTCGTTCTTGCCTTGGGGTTTGGAGCTCATGATTACTCCTGTGTCGAGGCGGTTGGGCTTCTTCACCTGTAGACGAGTGCGGCCACGTGGACTCATCGGTCCCACCAGGATGAGTCATGTTCTTCTCCGGCCGGCCCGCACCGAACCCAGGATCCAACGCCAACGGGTGGTCAATAATATTGCCCGGGTGTGCGGTGATGAGGCAGCAATGTGGGATCGGCTCGCAGGTCCTGTCCCATCAGCCACAGGCCGAGATCGATGTCGGCACTGGTACGTCCCGGCAGATAACGCTTGAGCCGTTCACAGGCCTCGATGGTGCACGCACGAATTTCTATTTCCGGTGCGCTGCCGGCCGGCAGGATGATGCCGTTGTCGACAACCGTGGCGAGGCTCGACGAATATTCGAGGGCGCCGAGATGGCGCAGAACTTGAGGGAGGCGATAATCGGCAAATGCGGTCAATTGATCACAGTTTGCGATCCTGAATTCCGGATATCTCGCGGTCAGCTGACCCAGGTCACTGGGGAAGATCTGTGCTCGCTTCAGGAACCAGACCCACCGGCCCGCATACCAGGCGCCGTCGCGGAAACTCGGCAGTTCCCGCACCAGGCTGGCGGCCACCCTGGGCGCTGAGAAGTCAGTGGTTTCCAGCAGTTCGAGGACTTGACCGTTGTGCTTCCGGAGCAGGAAATTGGCCACCGCCACGATATTGTCGACGCGCTGCTCGATCAATGGGATCGAACCATTGATTCCCGCAAATAGCTTGTGGGCTCGTTCCACGGTGAGCTTTGCCATCCACTCGGCGTCCCATACTGGCACACCGCTGCGGGCACTGGAGTTGAAGCACGCCGCCAATCCGTACCAACCACCGACCGCTGTGCCGTCGACGTCAACCATCCACGCGTTCTCGGGTTGTTCGCTCCAGAAGCAGAAATTGCACGCCGTTTCGAAGAGGATCAGGTTGACGTCACGGTCCAACGCGCCGGCCGAACCGAAGGCCACGTCAACATCGTCAATGCCGGCGGCCAGTCGCGCCTGGATGCTGCCGGCGATGTCGATGAGCCTGTCCACGGAAATCGTGACGTCGTGCGCCGCCGCGGTGACGTACCGGGCGCCGTCCAGGACCGAGCCGGGAATGGTGAGCGTCGCCAAGTCCACGGGCCGAGCCTATGCCTCAGCGGAGGTCATCATCCGCGGTTTACCATGCCGTCCTCCCGCGCGGTTCGAGAGGTCCAGCACGTGACGGGCCGTCACGGCGGGCGTCCAGCGCGTCCTTCACAGGCAGATCGATGGTGAGCGGTCAGCTCGGCTTCAACTCCTCGGCGAGCATCACAATGATGCCGCTGGGGCCGCGGACATAGGTGAGCTTGTACACGTCCTCGTAGGTCGCCACCCCGCGCAGCGGATGGCAGCCGTGTTTCGCGGCGACCTCGAGGGCCTCGTCGATGTCGTCGACCGAGAAAGCCACGCGGTGCATGCCGATCTCGTTGGGCCGGGTGGGCTCCGTCTCGATCGCGTCGGGGTGGATGTACTCGAAGAGCTCGAGACGACCATTGCCGTCTGGCGTCTGGAGCATTGCAATGTTGGCGCGATTGCCGTCGAGTCCGACGGCGGTGTCGGTCCACTCTCCACTGACCGTGTCCCGGCCGACAACGGTGAGTCCGAGATCGGTGAAGAAGGCGATCGTCGCTTCCATGTCCCGGACGGCGATGCCGACGTTCTCGAGCTTGATAGGCATACCCTGCACGCTACCGAGTCAGGGGCTTTGGCTGCCGATGGGCCCGAAGTTGATGTCGAGGAAGTCGGTGATGCCTGGTAGTGCGTCATCGAGCTGGCTGCGGGTGAAGACATCTTCGGTCTCGAAGACGGCATCTCCGTCGGAGTCCTGATAATACGAATACGTGCCGTCCTCGTTGTCCCAGATTTGGATGTCAGCGAATCCGTCCGCGTTGACATCGATGGCGAGAGCATCGGCGTCCGCATCGAAGTCATCGTCGACAACCCGTTCCCAGGTGCCGTCGGGGAACGCCCAATAGATGTCGTCAACGATGCCGTCGCCGTTCGTATCGCTCTCGATCCCGCCGGCGGGTGTCGAATCCGGGACGAAGTAGTAGGGGGAGTCATCGGTGGTGAGGTGGATGTCATGGATGGCCTTGTACTGCGCGATCAGGCGGTCGGCGTCGATGATGATCAGGGCGCGTCGCTGCGCCGACTGCGCTCGCGACTCGGCCTGTCGCTGTGGTGGTGGCATCGGCCGGGTTATCGGCGTCTCGGCGATCGGTGGCGCAGCAGTTGCCGGTCCGGTCGCGATCATCGAAACGGCCAGCGCCGCAATGCTGCCGACGAGGAATGTCAGCCGAGAACGCATTTCTTGCCTCCGATGGACAACGCGCGTTGATACCCGTTGGCCGGCAGGCGATTGCGTCCGACCCTGCAACTCGACCGGTGTGTCCCGGCCGACCATCACGCCGTCATTGAGTGACGTTGGTGAATAGACGCCCAGTCCGATGAGAGGTTGCCCGAATCTTCTGGCACTATTGCTGAAATGTCGAACGACGTCACGCCGACCCACGTCAAGATCAACTATGGGCGCGACGGTCGGGCGACGATGGCATTGCCGAATCGCTGGAACCCGGGGGATCCCTTCGACGGCTCCAGTCGGTTTGCCCATCTCGATGGCAAGCGATCCTGGTCCGAGGTTTGGGCCCTGTTGCCTACGTCGTTCGACGGCGACCACCGACTGCCCGGGATCGACCTCGACGAGTGGCCGGAGGAATACATTCAGACTGCGGGGCGGCGAGGTCGCCTGACGGTCGAAATCCGCAAGTTTGATGCTGGGAGCTTCCGACAATTCGTTGTCGGGCGGCCGCCGGCAAAAGGGTTCGATTTCGGGACGGACCTTCCCGCCGAACTCATCGAATGGGGTGAATTCTCCGTGAAGGTCTATCCACATGAAGTATGGACATCCGCAACGGCTACCCCGGTGTTCCGGTATTGGTTCTCACACGGGATATTGCCGTCCCACCTGGTGTTGCGTGAGTTGCACCTTTAGCAGGGATCGAGTTCCGGCACCGGTCTGGCCGGCACCCGGCGTACCGGCCGATCGGGCCAGGGTCGGTCAGGCTGGTCGAGCGTTGACGTCAGCTAGGGACGAGTCGACACTGATTCGGTCCGCGGGTCGGTGGCGCGCCGCGGCGTCGCTGTCATCGATGGCGCCATCCGGATCCAGAGGACACCATGACGCACTACCGAGACGCGTTGCCACAGCTGGGGCAAGACTTGTTCCTCACCGACTCCGGCCTGGAAACTGAACTGATCTACAACCAGGGCCTCGAGCTCCCACATTTCGCGGCGTTCCCTTTGCTGGATGATGCGGACGGCAGGCAGAGGTTGCGAAGCTACTTCGCCAGCCACGCGGCCATCGCGGCGCAGGCCGACGTCGGATTGATTCTCGAATCCGTCACCTGGCGGGCAAACGCGGACTGGGGCGAACTGCTGGGCTACGGCACCGACGCTCTGGACCAGGTGAACCGGAAGGCAATCGATCTGCTGGTGGAGCTACGGGCCGAATACGCCGATACTCATCGGCCGTACCCGATTAGCGGGTGCGTCGGACCACGCGGCGACGGGTACGCGCCCTCATTGCTGATGACCGCGGACGTGGCCCGCGCCTACCATCGGCCGCAGATCGCCACGTTCGCTGACACCCAGGCCGACCTGATGACCGCGATGACATTGGCCTACCCCGACGAGGCGATCGGCATCACCCAGGCCGCAAGGGAAGTCGACATGCCGGTGGTGTTGTCGTTCACGCTGGAGACCGATGGAAATCTGCCGGACGGCAGCACGCTCGCCGCCGCGATTCAGACTGTGGACGATGCCACCGACGCCTACCCGGCCTACTACATGATCAACTGCGCACATCCATCGCACCTCGCTCCGATTCTGGAACCCGATGCTCCATGGGCCGGCCGCATCAGAGCACTCCGGGCCAACGCCTCCCGCAAGAGCCACGCCGAACTCGACGCTGCCACCGAACTCGACTCGGGCGACCCCATCGTCTTCGGTCGTGAATATGCCGATCTTCGATCACAGTTCCCGCACTTGACCATCCTCGGTGGCTGCTGCGGAACCGACCTGAGGCACATCGAACAGATCGCTGCCACGTGCTTCAACGACAAACACGATGCCGGCGAAACGATCTCATGATCTGGAACACGACCGCGCAGTACGTCATGCTGATCTCACCAGGCGATGCTCCCGAACAGCAGGCAGCGCTAGCCGAAGGGGAGCGGTCGGCGGTCACCCCAACGCGATCAAGGGGATCGGATCAGGTGGGTCGGATCAGTGGCGCGAGGGCCTCGCCGAGCATGGTGACGCGTCCTTCGACGTGCCCGTTCGCCGGCATGTTGATCGTGAAGCCGTCGATCCCGGTGGCGAGCAGTTGGGCGCATTGTTCGGCGATTTCGTCACCGGTCCCGATCAGCATGTTGGCCCGGCGGGCGGCAGCGATCTGATCGCCGCGGACCGCAAAGTAGGCGTCGACGTCGGCGATCGCTTCATCGTGGGTGGCGCCGATGCAGGCGCTCAGCTGCAAGGTGACGGTGATCTCGGACCGGTCGCGACCGAGACGCTCGCAGTGCGCGGCGAGCGCGTCCAGCTTTCGCGGGATGTCATCCGGCCTGGCGATCAGGTTTGATTCGTCGGCGTACTGGGCCACCATCCGAAGTGTTTTGCGTTCACCGCCACCACCGATCATGACCGGGATGCGGCTCAGTGGCGCAGGTGAGTTCATCGCGTCCCGCACGGTGTACCACTTGCCGTTCAGCGTGACCCGCTCCCCGCGCAGCATCGGCAGGATGATCTGCAACGACTCCTCGAGCCGTTCGAAGCGGTCGGTGAAGGTGCCGAACTCGTAGCCGAGACTGTCGTGCTCGAACTCGAACCAGCCGGCGCCGATCCCCAGCTGTGCGCGACCGCCGGAGACGACATCAAGTGCCGTAATGGTTTTCGCCAACAGCGTCGGATTGCGGTAGGTGTTTCCGGTGACCAGCGCGGACAATCGGACCCGGGACGTGTGCTGGGACAGGGCCGATAGAAGCGTGTAGCACTCCACCATCTCCATGTCAGGCGTGCCGAGCCCGGCCAGTTGGTAGAAGTGATCCATCACGGCGACGGTGTCGAAGCCACTGCTATCAGCCTCGACGGCCTGCCGTCGGACGGCGTCGAACAGCCCATCCGGCGCCACCCCTGGATAGGTGAAGTTCGGGATCTGGTAGCCAAGTCTGGTCACGACGCGCTCCTTCGTTCCGTCAGACGGCCGACATCCGCCGGCCGAAACCTGCATTGTGACCCGGCCGATCGGCCTGGGGGACGAAGGAGTGGAAGCCCACGGAGGGTCCAACCGCTCTCTACCGTCAATCAGCGTCAGGCGTCATGCGGGTGCGAATCATTGGCCGACTATATCGACCGAGATCTCCACGGCGGTCATGGTTCCCCTGTTTTCGAGCCAATGCTTGGTGTTCCGATCCTCGGGCCAGCCCACCCCCGGCCCATATGAGGTAGCGATTCCGTCTCGATGGTCGGTGATCGTTCCTTGAAGGATGTAGACGATGCCTGGCCTGTCCTGATGGTCATGAACCGGACCGAAAACGCCTCCCGGCTCCATGGTCACCATCCGCATTCGGAGTTGTCGCCCCGCCATGCCGACAATCTCAGGCCCCAGATCGACCGTCGCCAGTAGCTTCGTAGTCACACCTGCTGTTCTGGGTGCCGCCTCTTCGTCGCTCACCTTGTTCTCCTCTGTTCATCGACGTCGAACTCGTGCCTTACCAGGGTATTGGTCGGTCCGGGGGCCTTGATTGTCCAGTGGACGGCACAGTCAACCGGTCCGTCTGGACCAGCGTCCGGACGCCGTTGGCGATGCCATCCGGCAGGCGATCTCCGGCAGCTGACCCGTCATGAGTGGGCCGCGCCAGCATCCGATGGGCCGTGGGATGAACTACTGGAGAGTGAGTCCGCTGACGATCGCGACGGCGATGATGGCGGCCGCGACGAAATCAATGGTCATGCAGAACGGCGGCCACCACCGGGTGTTGGCAACATAGTGACTGCGGTGCTGCCAGAGGTCCTTCAACCCATGGCCAACGAAGCCGATGACGATCAGCCATGCCGACCCGGTGACGCCTGCCGCGGCGAGCACCACGAATGCGCCGGCGACTGTGCACTCGACGGCGATGACGGTCGGGCGACCGTCGGCCACCGCGAAGCCGATGTAGACCGTTGCGATCAACGCGATGGACATGGCGTAGACCGTCGCCGGGGGGAGCCACCAGAAGCCGAGTGGCGCGGCGGCTTGGATGACCCCCCAGATGACTCCCCAGACCAGGGGTGCCCGGCCGTCGGTGAAGAGCCTTTTCATTGTCGACCTTTGCGGCCCTGCGGGAACATCGGGCGAGCTGTGTCTCATCATCTGAACGCACCATCTGCTCGCACGGTCGTCGCGGCGTTCTCGCCGTCAAGTTTCATGGTCGTTTCCATTCCAGGTTCGGGTGTTCGGTCGAGTGGTGCTTCCTCGCACAGGGATGTGGTGGATCTCCGCGCCCCGGTTCAGTTCAGGGAGGTGCCGGTTCGGGTGGCGTCGACGACCGCGGTGATTGCCCGGCTGGTCGTGGCTGCGACGGTTGGGTCGTCGAGCAGTGATTCGTGGGTGGCGCCGGCGACGACGAGGTGGACGCTGTTACTGGACAGCGCTGCCATGTCCATTTGTGGTGTGAGCCAACCGGTTTGGGCGTCTACCGGTGCGGTGAGCACATACAGTGGCCGGTCACCCAGAGTGGTCACCGCCCCGGCCTTGGCCATGATCGTCGGGACCATCGCGAACTCGTCGCGTTGGCTGCGGGCCTGCCCGGCGGTCGATGAGTCGTTGCGTGCCTGGTCCCGGGCCGGTGCCGGGAGTTCGGGGTGGCTCCCGGAGTAGATGAGTTGGGTGACCCCGAGGCGGGCCAGCCCGGGGAACACACCTGTTGCGGTGCGGTAGATGTCGTAGAAACCGGGGTAGTCCGGTAGTGAGGTGAATGCAGTGGGTGGAGTGGCGTCCAGCAGCACCATCCCGGCGACCTGCTCGGGATAGCGGGCCGTGTAGTCCAGCACGTACAGCCCGCCCAGGGAATGTCCGGCCATGACCAGTGGCCCGGTGACGCCCGCCCGTTCCAGCAGGGTGTGCAGGTCGGTGGCGATCTGGTCGCCGTCCTGAGGATTCGGTGCTGGTTCGCTGCGGCCGCGGCCGGCCCGGTCGTACACGCAGACCCGGGTGTGTGCCGCGACTGTGGGTTCGATCAATCCCCAGGCTGCGGAGGTTTCCCCGAGGCCGGGTTCCAGGATGACCGTCGGCTCACCAGATCCGCTGCAGGACAGGAATAGCCGATGGTCGCCCACGTCGATGAGCTGCCCGGCCGGGGACTGGGCGGTTGCCTGGTCGACCGCCTGCGTCGCGGTGTGGACGCCGCCGCCCGACCGCGGCGAGGGCGGTCACCGCGATGACCGGGTAGAGCATCCACCGGCCGCCGCGCCGGGGGAGTTGCCGGCGGATCCGGGTGGTGATCCAGACCATCAGTGCGAGCAGGGCCGGTGGCCACCACCAGCCGAGGGTGTCCATCGCGGCGCTGCTGGGGGAGAAGAGCAGCAGTGCGGCGCCACCGACGCCCATGACGGCGGCGGGAACGGCGGCCCACTTCTGCGGGTGGTCGGTGAAGCGCGTGGACAGCGCCAGCAACAGCGCCCATCCCGCAGCGAAGCCGAGGAGTACCAGTCCGTCGACCACCGGTTCCGTCCCGCCCGCCGAGACGACCGCCCCGGCGCCGGCCGCGGTGAGGCCGGTGATCACGCTGACCGTGACGACCGCCCGCATCGGCCAACGGGTCTGCCGCCGGTGTGTGGCCGGGTCCGCCGGGCCGGTCGTCTTGGGGGGAGTGGTGAATGGTTCCGACTCGGGATCGTTGTCGCCGGTGGTCATCACCGGCGGTGTACCAACGTGAAGGCTGCTGCGATGCAATGACATCACGGGTCTCCTGACCTGGAAGGGGATGGTTCGGTCTTGCTCGTCGCGGGTGGGGGTCGCACCGGTGAAATCGCCGGGATGGCCGGCGATCAGGCGGCCGGCACGGGTGCGGGAGCGGCCGCCATGTGGTCGGCGATGTGCGCGGCGTCGGCGCCGACGAAGCCCAGCAGCGCCGATCCCCGGGTGTGCTGCCAGGGCAGGCCGAGGAAGTACAGGCCGGGGACCGGACTGACGCCCCGCCGGTGGATCGGCGCACCGGCGGCATCGACGGCGCCGGTGACGTCGAGGATCGCGTAATCGGGGCGGTACCCGGTCGCCCACACGATCACCGCCGGGGTGGTCGTGCTGCCGTCGGCGAACGTCACGGTGCTGGTGTCCGCGGCGACGACCCGCGAGCGCACGGTGACGCCGGCCTTGGTCAGCCGCCGAGTGCTGGTCCCGATGACCAGTTCCCCGCTGTTTCGGAATCGCCGGCCCAACCGGGACTCGGCGGGTGCGGTGAACAGACCCGTCGTGGTCAGCCACCAGAACAGGTCGCGGCCCAGGATCCGTGTCGGCAGGGTGCGGGTGGGTGAACCGGTGGCCAGCACCACCGGCCGGGTCCGGTGCAGATCCGCCGCGATCTGCAGACCCGAGTTGGCAGCGCCGACGACGAGAACCGGTCCGGCGGGCAATTGTTCCGGGTTGCGATAGGCGGAACTGTGCAATTGCAGAATGTCCGGGCCGATCGCCTTCGACACCGCCGGGATTGCGGGGTTCTGGAACGGTCCGGTAGCCACCACGACCTGCCTGGCACGGAAGGTCTCGCCGTCGGTGTGCACCGTGAATCCGGCTCCGTCCCGGGTCACTCGTGTGACCCGGGTGTTGTGCCGGATCGGCAGTCCGAACGTCGTGGCGTAGTGGCGGAGGTACTGCGCGGCAGCATCTTTCGTAGGATGGCTGTCCGGGTCGCCGGGGAAGGGCAGGCCCGGGAGGCCGGAGTACCGGGCCGCGGTGAACAGGGTCAGGGAGTCCCAGCGTGACGCCCACACATGCCCGGTCTCCGAGCCGGCGTCGACGATCAGGAACGAGCAGCCCCGTTGCTGCAGTTGACGTCCGACCGCCAGGCCGGATTGGCCGCCGCCTATCACGATCACATCGAAGACTTGGTCACTCGGCTGGTCGACGTCTTTGGTGGTAGTCGTCACGGTGGGCTCCTTGCCGGGGTGGGTGATGTCATGAGTGTCGGGTTGCGTCACGTCTGGTCGCGCCGGTGTGATCGCCGGGTTCGCGGGTAGAACAGAGGGCGCACTGCGCCTACGCTGCCGGGGTGCTGCATGGTCGGGAACGGGAACGGGAACGCCTCGCGGTTCTGCTGAACGAGGCCCGAGGATCAATCGGTGGTGCGCTGGTGATCCGCGGGCAGCCCGGGGTCGGCAAGACGGCGTTGCTGGCCGATCTGGCCGGTCGGGCGTCCCAAGGCGAGCCGGGCATGCAACTGCTGCGGACGCAGGGCATCGAATCGGAATCACCGTTGCCGTTCGCCGCATTGCAGCGGCTGCTGCGCCCGGTGATGCCGCTGCTCGGGCACCTCCCGACGCCGCAGGTCACAGCGTTGCGAGGGGCGTTCGGCGAAGCCGACACTCCCACCGGCGACCGATTCCTGATTTTCCTGGCCACATTGAGCCTGCTGGCTGAGGCGGCCGAAGGGTCTCCGGTGCTCTGCATTGTCGATGACGCCCATTGGTTGGACGAGGCCTCCACGGCTGCTTTGCTTTTCGTGGCCCGCAGGCTCGGGCAGGAGCGCGTGGCCATGGTGTTCGCCGCCCGTGACGGCGACGTCCGGCACTTCGATAGCGGTGAGCTGCCCGAGCTGGTGCTGGGTGGTATCGACGCGGCTGCCGCGGCCTTGCTCCTGACCGACCAGAGCGGTGTGCCGGTCGCCGACGACGTGCGCGACCGGTTGATGCGGCAAACCGGGGGTAACCCGCTGGCCCTGGTCGAGCTGCCGGGGTCACTCTCGCCGGCCCAGCTCAGCGGGCAGCAGCCGCTTGCCGGTGGACCTGCCGCTCACCCAGGGCGTGCAGCGGGTCTTCCTGGACCGCAGCCGGCGGCTGTCCGCCCAGGCCCAGACGCTGCTGTGCGTCGCCGCTGCCGATGATTCGACCAGGGTGAGCGTGGTACGGCGGGCCGCCGAAGTGCTCGGCGTCGGTCCGGCCGCGTTGACAGAAGCCGAGGAATCCGGGTTGCTGACCATCACCGGTGCCGAGATCGGTTTCCGTCACCCGCTTGTCCGTTCCGCTGTCTATCAAGGTGCTGCGACACATGTTCGGCAGCAGGCACATCGGGCATTGGCCCAGGTGATGACCGCCGGGCAGGACGCGGATCGGCGGGCCTGGCATCTTGCCGCCGCAGTCGACGAACCCGACGACGATGTCGTTGACGCGCTGGACGACGCCGCCCGGCGCGCGGTCACCCAGGGTGGTTACGAGGCCGCCAGTGCCGCGTTCGAACGAGCCGCGGAGCTGACCGCCGATGAGCAGCCCCGTGCCGCAAGGCTTCTCGCCGCAGCGACCAATGCGTGGCTGGCGGCGCAGCTGCCGCGGGCGATGCGCCTGGCCACCACGGCCCGCGCCGGCGCCACCGACCCCATCGTGCGGGCGGACCTTGACCGGCTCCGCGGGCGAATCGAATTTGCTGCTGGCTCCGTCCCGGCCGGGGTCGGGATCTGGAGTCAAGCGGCCCGGGAGGTGGTGGCCACCGACCCGCAGCGGGCGCGGGAAATCGGCATGATCGCCACCGCCGGGTCAACGTTCCTGGCCGAACAGGACCGCACCGATCTCGACCCCGCCGAACTCTTCGTCTCCACCAGTCAGGACAACTCAACCCGGGCAAGGTGTTTCACCCACCTGTTGACCGGGTTCCACCAGCTCAACCACGACGGACTTGCCGCCGCGGTCGTTTCGCTGCGGCAGGCCGTCACCCTCGGCGAGTCGTTGTCCGAGACGGACCTGTTGACCAATCTCGGGATCGCCACCTTCCACCTCGGCGATGATGATGGCTTCCGCCGGTGCTTCAGTCGCATGCTGACACAGGCCCGCAATGACGGCGCGATCGGACTTGTGCTGTTCGCGTTGCCCCGACTGGCGCTCGCCGACCTCTCCGGTGGGAACTGGACCGGCGCAACGACACATGCCACCGAGGCGGTGGAGCTGGCCCGCAGCACCGGGCAACCCGCCCTGGCCGCCATGCCGCTGGCCCAACTTGCGCTGTTGGCCGCCTTGCGCGGCGATCCGGGCTACGACGGACTGCTCACCGAACTGGATCGGGTCACCGCTGGGGCGCCGGCCGGAATCCTTGGTGTGTTGATGCAGGACAGCCGGCGGTGGGCGCAGGGCTGCCATGCCGCCCTGAACGGCGAGTCCGCGGCGGCGTTGCACCACTTCGAACAGATGACCCAACCAACGCTGACCAGGCTCGCTGCGCACGACCGGTTGGATGCGGCCGTCCGAGCCGGTCACCCCGACATCGCGGCCCGTTGGCTGGGCGAACTGGAACAGTTCGCCGACACCACCGACACACCCCACGCCCGCAGGATTGTCGCCTACGGGCGGGCCCTCCTCGCCGCCGAGCCGACTCCACTCAGGAAGCCGAGAAATTCTTCGCCCGCGCACTCGGCGCGGAATCCGGCACAGACCGGCCATTCGAACGGGCCCGCACCCACCTCGCCTTCGGTGAGTTCCTGCGTCGGAACCGTCGCCGCGTCGACGCCCGTGACCAGTTGCGGGCCGCCCTGCAAACCTTTCAAGACCTGGCCGCCGCCCCATGGGTGCACCGGGCGGAGCAGGAACTCCGGGCCTCCGGTGAGACCGCCCGGAAACGGGATGTCTCCACCGGCGTTGCGCTCACGGCTCAGGAGACCCAGATCGCTTCCTTTGTCGCACAGGGGCTTTCCAACCGAGAGGTCGCCGCCACCTTGTTCCTCAGTCCACGAACCATCGACTTCCACCTGCGCAACGTCTTCGCCAAAACGGGTATCACCTCGCGTGGCGAACTCGCGAGGATGAATCTCGGCTGACGCCGGATCGGGACCGACGCCGGCGAAGCCTCGGTGGATTGTCGTCGAGCCGCGAACGGTGGGATACCGGCGGTTTCGCCGGTGCGACGGCAACCCATCGTGCCGAACACTAGAGAAGCAACGCTCCGGTCAATCGGACAGACTGGTCCGCCGCCACCGTTCAGGCAGGATTCACCGTGCTGGCCCCGCACGCCGCTGGCCCGGCCAGCGGGTGATGTCGGGCCTGGGGGTGGCCGAGAAGCGTTGAGCCCCAAGACGAGTGTTGCCAGACACCGTCATGCGCAGCGAATCTCGCTGACGACACCACTATCCCCTGAGGAGTCCCCATGTTGTCCAGCACGCCCCGCATCTTCGTCGGCACGACCACGTTCACCGTCACCGGCATGACGTGCGCGCACTGCCAGCGCGCCGTCGCCGAGGAGATCACCAGCGTCGACGGGGTCGAGTCCGTCGCCGTCGACCTCGCTACCGGCGCGGTCACCGTTACCGCCTGCCGACCGGTCGACCGCGTTCAGATCGCCGCCGCCGTCGACGAGGCCGGCTACGCCCTCGTCCCGTGAACACTGCCCGCCCCAACCAGATTGGAGACCTCCCGACATGACCGACAACACTCCCGCACCGGGTGCGAACGTGGCGCCCACCGGTCGCCTCGCGCGATCGGCGTCCGACCCGCGGCCGCCCGTACATCCGTTGAGCGCCAGGAGGTTCGCCCTGCACTTCGCCGAGATGGTCGTGGCGATGGTCGTCGGCATGGTTGTCCTGCATCCGGTGTGGATGTTCGTCCTCGACGCCGTCGGTGCCACCGGTGTGATGCACAACCCCTACACCGGTGCGCTGATCATGGCGACGAACATGACCGTCGCCATGTCGGCCTGGATGAAGTTCCGCGGCCACCGCTGGCGGCCCATCGTCGAGATGGGCGCGGCGATGTACGTGCCGTTCCTGGTGCTGTTCGTGCCGCTGCGACTCCGGGCTCATCGACCAGGACGCCCTGATGCTGTGGGGCCACCTGCTCATGCTCCCGGCGATGGCCGTCGGTGATGCTGCTCCGCCCGCATGAGTACGCCCACGGCTGAGACGCCGTCCGCCCACCCCTGGGCGCAAACCTGGCGAAATCACCGGTCCGAGCGCGCCCGCTGCCCCGAAGGCTCAGCCTCAACCCCATCCCGACCCCACCAGGAGACCGTCATGACGACGACCGCCCCGACCAGGCGCCACTCGAGGCGACCGAGGCAACGCCAGCTGCACCCTCGACATCGGCGGCATGACCTGCGCCTCGTGCGTCGGCCGGGTGGAGAAGGCGCTGCGCCGCGTCGCCGGGCGTGGCTGCCGCCGAGGTCAACCTGGCCACCGAGGCCGCCACCGTCCGCTTCCACCCCGCCCAGGTCGGCCTCGACGAGCTGACCGCTGCGATCACCCGCGCCGGTTACACGGCCACCCCACGCCGCGAGACCCAGCCCGCCGAACCGGCCGACAAGAACGACGGACGCCGACACCCAGGGATCCGGACGGCGAGGCGCAGCTGACCAAGCTCAAGCGCAAGTGGCAGGCCACCCTCGCCGCCGGTCTTGGCCTGATGGTGCTGATGTACGTGCCGCTGTACCTCGACACGATGGACTGGCTGATGCCGGCGATCCTGGTCATCGCCACCGTCGTGCAGTTCTGGGCCGGCGCGGACATCTACCGTGCCGCCTGGGCCGCCGCCCGGCACCGCTCGACGAACATGAACACGCTCGTCGCCCTCGGCACCGGCGTCGCCTACGCCTACAGCGCTTTCGTCACCCTCTGGCCGGCCACGGCCGAACGGTGGGGGCTGCCGCTGCACGTGTACTTCGAGACCTCGCTGGTGATCCTCGCGCTCGTCCTGGCCGGTCGGTGGATGGAGGCGAAGGCGAAGAAGCAGACCGCCGCCGCGATCACCGCCCTGGTCGGCCTGGCGCCGAAGACCGCCCGCGTGCTCCGCGACGGCGCCGAGATCGACATCCCGGTCGAGCAGCGTCGTGGTCGGCGACCTGGTGCGCGTCCGCCCCGGTGAGAAGGTCCCGGTCGACGGTGTCGTCACCGACGGCGCGACCGCGGTCGACGAGAGCATGCTGACCGGCGAGAGCCTGCCGGTGGACAAGACGATCGGCGACACCGTCATCGGCGCCACCATCAACCGCACCGGCAGCATCGTCCTGCGGGCGACCGCGGTCGGCGCGGACACCGCACTGGCCCAGATCGTGCGGCTGGTCGAGGACGCGCAGGGCGCCAAGGTGCCGTTGCAGCGCCTGGCCGACCGGGTCTCGGCCTGGTTCGTCCCGCTCGTGCTGGGACTGGCCGCGGCCACCTTCGTCGCCTGGGCGTTGCTCGGCCCGGACACCGGCGGCCTGACCATGGCGATCACCACCACCATCGCCGTGCTGATCATCGCCTGCCCGTGCGCGTTGGGGCTGGCCACCCCGGCCGCGGTCATGGTCGGCACCGGCCGCGCCGCCGAGCTGGGGATCCTTGTCGGCAACGGCGACGCCCTGGAGACAGCTCGCCGGGTCACCGCTGTCGTGCTGGACAAGACCGGCACCATCACCCGCGGCCGGCCCGCACTGACCGGCATCGTCACCACCGGCGACTGGACCGAGAACGAGGTGCTGGCAATGGTTGCCGCCGCCGAGACCGGCAGTGAGCACCCCGTCGGCGAGGCGATCGTCGCAGCCGCGGCCGCGCGTTCCCTCCGACTGCCGGCGGTGCGGTCCTTCGACGCCGTGCCCGGTCACGGCATCGACGCGGTCATCGGCGACCGGCACGTGCTGGTCGGCAACGCCGCGCTGATGGCTGCCCGTGGTGTGGCCATCGGCGCGCTGGAACCCGTCGTCACGACCGAGGCCGCGGCCGGGCGCACACCGATGTTCGTCGCTATCGACGGGGAACTGGCCGCGGTGCTGTCGGTCGCCGACACCGTCAAATCCGAATCCGCCGAGGCGGTCGCGCAACTGAAGGCGCTCGGCGTCGACGTGTGGATGCTCACCGGTGACCACCTGGCCACCGCGCACGCGATCGCCGCTCAGGTCGGCATCGAGCACGTGCTCGCCGAGGTGCTGCCCGCCGAGAAGGCGGCGAAGGTCCGCCAGCTACAGCAGCAGGGTCACGTCGTGGCGATGGCCGGCGACGGCATCAACGACGCCGCAGCCCTCTCCGCGGCCGATGTCGGCATCGCCATCGGCACCGGCGCCGACGTCGCGATCGCCGCCTCCGACATCACCCTGGTCGGCGGCGACCTGCGCGGCATCGTCTCCGCGATCGCGCTGTCCCGGCGAACCGTCACCACCATGAAGCAGGGCCTTGGGCTGGGCTTTCGGCTACAACCTGCTGCTCATCCCGGTCGCGGCCGGAGCCCTGTACTGGTGGCACGACCTGCTGCTGGACCCGGTGTTGGCCAGCGCGGCGATGGCGATGAGCTCGGTCAGCGTGCTCACCAACGCGCTGCGGCTGCGGCGTTTCCGCCGCCCGGACACGGCGGCCGAGATCCTGCACCCACCGTTGCGCGCCCGCGTCGGCCAGTACGCCTACCTCGTCGGTGTCGCCGTCGTCGCTCTTGCCCTGGGCGCGGGGCTGACGGCGTTGTCCCGGATGGACTTCGCCGGACACGGCATGAACGGCCAGCTGGCCTGGGCGGCGGGCACCGGCATGCCGATGCGCCCGGCCATGAGCGTGATGATGACCGCCGACGTGCCGCCCACCGATGTCGCCGACGCCGGGCTCGATGTCCGCATCGACCTGCCCACCGACGTCCGCCCCGGCCAACCGGTCCGGTTGGTCGCCACCATCCTCGACGCCTCCACCGGCGAGCCGATCGAGGACCTGACCCGCAGCCATGAGGCCTGGATGCACCTCATCGCCACCCGCGACGACCTGGGTACCTTCGCCCACATCCACCCGCAGCCCACCGACCGACCCGGTGAGCTTGCGGTGGACATCACCTTCCCGACGGCGGGCCGCTACATCATCAACACCGAGTTCCGGCGGCAGGGCGAGATGGCCGACCTGCACGACCGCCAGCTGATCACCATCGCCGGCTCCACCCCGGCCCCAGTTGTCCCCCTCGAGGGTCCGCGGAGCGTGATCGTCGACGGAACCCGGGTCCAGCTCGATGGGAACGCCAAGGCCGGGGGTGTGAGCGACCTGCACTTCAGCGTCACCGACGCCGCCGACGGACGGCCGGTCGACGACCTGCAGCCCTACCTCGCCGCCGCCGGGCACATCGTGATCATGCGCGCCGACGGCCGAACCTTCGCTCATGAGCATGCGGCGGTTGTCGACGCCGACGGGCGACCGGTGTTCGCTCTGCCCGGCACCACCTTCGGACCCGAGCTCGATGTGCACGCCGAATTCCCGACGGCAGGGATCTATCAGTTGTGGGCGCAGTTCCGGCTCGCCGATGGCACTGTGATCACAGCCCCGTTCACCCTGCGTGCCAACGAGAGTCGATGAGTGCGGTCTCGCCGATTCTGGCCGGCATCGGCAACGCCGGCCAGAACGGGCGGCAGGATCGAGGTGCGATGCGCCACCTCAGCGCCAACCGTTGCGTGCAGCTGGCATCTTCAGCCACCGCCGAGCGCGCCCACAGCGCGGGCGATGACCAGCAGCGAGGTGATGAGCGCTGCCGTTGCCTGAACACCCATGAGGATCTTCGTGCGGCTGGTCAGAGGCATGGTGTCGGTGGGACTGAAGGCGCTGGAGTTCGTGGTGGAAAGGTACAGATAGTCGACGAAGGTGGGAATCCAGTCGGCCTTCTTGCTGGATCCTGCCGCGACTTCAATGACGGTGTCTTGAGTTTCGTCCTGGGTGAAGCGAAAATCGGCGAGCGGGAGTTCCTCGCGCGGCTTCTGGGTACGGGCGACGGGGCCGCCCCTGTCGAGTTCCCAGTAGATCAACGCGAAGGCGATCACGTTGGTCGTCCAGACCTGTAGCGCCGCGACCAGCAGGCTCGAGCCGGGAGTGTTTTGGTCGGCAACCAGGTTCGTCACTAGTAACACAAGGGTGGCCAGGTTGCTGGTCACCACCAGGAAGGTCAGTGCCAAGGAGGCCCGCCTGGACCACCGCGTTTGGCGGGTCAGCCGCAACGGGTTGGTCGCGATCAACGCGACCAGCAATACCAACTCCAGGCAGGGGATCAGGAACCTCGGACCGATGACCAAGGGTTCGGGCAACAGTGCGTAGAGGGCTATTGCGACCACAACCGCAACAGCGGGTGGAATCCGCGCTTCGCCACGTTTTCCTCGGCGAGTGTCGTGCCTGGCGTGCGCGTTGCTCACTGCTGGTGGATCGGCCATTCCCTGCTCGTCGTGTCCGAACATGCCTGCGGCCTCCCTGCCCGACAACGTTCACCGCCGTTTGTGATCCCGGTACCCAATGGCGACACCGGCCACCCGCGATTTCACTCGCCATATCCGGTCGGGCCAAATCGGGTCACTCTGATGTACAACGCCGGCTCATTGCCTTTCTCGTGCGGTGCAGCCCGCCGTGCAGCCCGCCGTGCGGCGCGCCGGCCCGGCCGGTGCCACCATTGCCTCGTCATTCCCGAGGGAGAGGTCCGCCAATGACCCACGCAGAGGCCAAGCCCCCGCTGTCGGCCGGCGACGTCAGTGCCGTGACGGCGGACACCCAGGAGCTGCGACTCGCGACCACAATGACCGGCGGAGTGAGCCTTGCCGTCTGGATGGGCGGTGTTGCCCGCGAGATCGATCTGCTGATGCAGGCGTCCAAGACCCGCCGGCAACTGCAACGGACCCCGGGCGCGAGCCAGCCAACCCCGGCCGCAGGTCAGCGCCGGGGCACTCTGAGCGCAGCGGACGAGGCCGAGCGTGTTCTGTACACCAAGCTGATCGAGCTGCTGGATGTCGTCGTCGAGGTGGATGTGCTGTCCGGCACCAGCGCCGGTGGGGTCAACGCTGCGATGCTCGCATTTGCCCGGGCCAACGATGGTGACCTCGGCGGCCTGCGCAACCTTTGGCTCGACCTGGGGGCGTTACTCGATCTGTTGCGGGAGCCAACCGACAAGGATGCGCCATCGCTGCTCTACGGCGACCAATGGATGTTCCGTCAGCTCAAGGAAGCCCTGCCCGGTCTCGGTTCGCAGACACCGCCGCAAGTTCCGCCCTCGACCACTTTGTACATCACCACGACCCTGCTCACGGGTGAGTCGGGGCGATTCACCGACGCGATGGGCACTTTGGTGCAGGACACGAATCAACGTGGATTATTCACCTTCACCGAGACGGATTTGGTGAGTCCGGAGTTTGCCGGGGCCGTCGCCTTGGCGGGCCGCAGCACGGCGTCATTCCCCGGCGCGTTTGAGCCGTCGTTCATCCCGTTCCAGGAATCAACGGCGGCCCAGGGCAAGGTTCCTGTTCGGCCGGCGATGGGGAAATACGCGAATATCACCCGCAACCATTGGGTGGTCGACGGCGGAGTGTTGAATAACCAGCCGCTGGATGTCCTCCTGGAACGGATCTTCGATCGACGGGCGCGCCGACCGGTTCGCCGGGTGTTGTTGTTTGTTGTCCCGTCAGCGGGTCCGGCACCTGACCTGATCGCGGCCGCACCCGCCGACGACCTCGCGAAACCGTACGGACTGCTGGAGGGCCTGTTGAAGGTCGTCTCGGCGGCCACCGGTCAATCCATCAGCGCCAGCCTGCGGGCGATCGTCGCGCACAATGATCGGATCGGTTCGCGCACCGATCTACGAGTTCAGTTGGCGGACATGGCAAATCGGATATTGCCCGGACGCTTGCTGACAGCCGGCCTGCTCGAGGACTACCGGGCCAGGGAGAGCGAGCGACAGGCCCGGAAATTGGTGACGGCGACCATGCAACTCCTGAGTACCTGGCCACCGCAGACGGCTCCCGACTCCGTGGGCATCCCGGCCGAATGGGAGCCGCTGCTCGGGACCGGCGGAAACGCCGAACAAGTCTGTCGGGCGCAAATCCGCGGCGTTCTCCACGACCAATGGCGGGCTCCGGACGCGAATGGGATCCCCTCCCCGAGTGCTTTGCCCGCAACGAGTGTCGTGCTCTCGGTGTTCGGGCAGAGCCCCTACGACAACGCCAAATCCATGGCTCTCACGGTGGTTCGCCTCGCCTATTTGGCCGCGACCGCGCCAGCCGAACGGCAGGCCTTCAGCGACCTCAACGCAAAAATTCACGGAGCGATGGGCCGACCCGACCGACCAGAACCCGCCGATCTGGTCGAGAACATCTACCAAGCCGTGGTCAAGAAGGGCATCAAGCCGGGGTCCGGGGATTCCTCGTTTCGGACGGCAGCCCAACTTCTCGCCCGCACCTGGGCCGACGGCACCAGTGTCGACCCCGACGCTTGGGACATGCTGGGCGCCGCACTGAAGAGCGAATCGGTCCTGTTCTCGAGCGTCGCAACGAACGCCGCTGCCACCGAGCTCAGTACCTACCTCGACTACCTGCGCCTCGATTCGGACGAGACCCTGATCGCTGTCAGGCTTTTCGACCTGGCTGCAGCCGAGGACGCCTTGATCCCGGTAGAGGCCGGGCATTTCCAGCCCGTCGAACTAGTGCAGGTCAGCGCGGACACCAGGGGCTTGTTGACTCCAAGCAGGACGACGGCAGGGCGCAAGTTGACCGGGTTGCAATTCCACAATTTCGGTGCCTTCTACAAGAAATCCTGGCGGGCCAACGACTGGATGTGGGGACGGCTGGACGGCGCGGGATGGCTTGTTCACGCATTGCTGGACCCCCGCAGGCTACTGGCCGTCGCTGGACGTCAAACAACCAGCGGCAGGGCAAGCTGGCTGTTGGCGGAGCTGGAGACCTTCGGCGCGGTACCGCTTTCCGACGCATCCACCGGTAGTGACGGAGTCCCGACGCGAACCGAGATCCTCGCTGAGCTTGCCTTCCTGGATGGCACAGTGCCGGTGCCGAAGAGTACCCCGCGCACTTCGATGTGGCTCGCCACCGCCTGGCAGCGCGGCATCGCCCAGGACGAGCTGCCGAAATTGGCCAGGGTGATCACCGGTCAACAGGAAGGCACCCCGCCGGGTGGAAAGAATCCGCCCGGCCAGCAGGTCGACCGAAGCCCGTCGGGCACCCTGACCTGGGCCAGCAAGGTTCTCGAGCAGGGCGCCGACATCGACGTCCTGCTCAACGAGTGTCCGGTGGCCGATGAGAAATTCGAAACAGACATGGGCTCACCGCTGATGGTGCGCACGGTCGCCAAGGCGGCGGCCACCGGTGCGGCGGCGGTGTCGTCGGTCAGTCAGGTGCCCGGGCCAGTGCGCCCCGCGGTGACCACCGCCCACACGATCGCCCTCGGCGGGTATCGCGTCGCCAACATTGCAAAGGCCGTTCCGCGGAACCTGATCATCGTTGGATTGGTGCTGCTGGCCCTGGGGATCGCCGCAGCGAGTCAATCAGCGGATCTGTTCGGCGTTGCCGGGCTCGTCGTGGCCGCAGTCGGCGGGTATCTGGTGACGTTCGGGACGTGGCAACTCAACCGGGGCCTGTTCACCGCACTGGTCGCGAGCACGGTCACCTTCGCGGTGGTGTCCCTGGCATTCCCTCCGGTTCGAAGTTTCCTGTTCGGCACGCCCGCCGATCCGGGCTGGGTCAGCCGCAACGTGTATTGGCTGGGTACCGAATGGTGGCACCCACTGCTGGCGGTTTTCCTGCTGACCCTGCTGGTCAGCCTGGCCGGTCTGGCGTACAGCCGGGTCAGGCCGAAATGGATGGGCGGCCAAGGAAACTGACGGCTGGATCGTTATTCAGTTCATGGCACAGGGTCAGCACTGTTCCCACCTCCCTTGAGTTCTCATGAGCGAGTTCAGCTGATCATGACCTGTCGCAACGTGGGTCGCCCGGCGCGGTTCCGCCGGGCGACCCAACTTGTCGCTGAGATATCAGGCGTTCGCGCGGACGCGGCCGGCGGCTGCGACGAGATTCGCCAGACTGGCAAGGGTTTCCGGGTAGTCACGGGTCTTGAGTCCACAGTCCGGGTTCACCCACAACCTGCCGGCGGGAAATGCAGCAGCTGCGGCCTGAAGCCGGGCCTCGATCTCATCGGTGGTCGGCACCCTCGGGGAATGAATGTCCCACACTCCGGGACCCACCTCGTTGGGGTATCCGGTTGCGGCGAGGTCCGCAGTGATGCTCATATCGGAGCGGGCCGCCTCCAAGCTGATCACGTCGGCGTCCATGTCGATGATCGCCGGCAGGATCTCCCCGAATTCGGCGTAACACATGTGGGTATGGATCTGGGTGCCGTCCCGCACCCCGGTGGTGGCCAACAGGAACGCCCGGGTCGCCCACGACAGGTACTCCGCCCGTCCGGCGGCGCGGAGCGGAAGGGTTTCCCGCAGCGCGGGTTCGTCGACTTGGATGATTTTGATCCCGGCTCGTTCAAGGTCGGTCACCTCGTCACGGAGAGCCAACGCGACCTGGGCGGCGGTGTCACCCACGGTTTGGTCGTCCCGGACGAACGACCAGGCCAGCATGGTGACCGGCCCGGTGAGCATCCCCTTGACCGGCCTCTCGGTCAGCGATTGAGCGTAGGTTGCCCATTCGACGGTCATCGGCTTCGAGCGGGCAACATCGCCGGCGATGATCGGTGGCCGGACGTACCTGGTGCCGTAGGACTGCACCCACCCGTGCTGGGTGGCGGCGAACCCGGTGAGTTGCTCGGCGAAATACTGCACCATGTCGTTGCGTTCGGGTTCGCCGTGCACCAGCACGTCCAGGCCGAGGTCGCTCTGGGTGGCGATCACGTCCCGTATCTCGGCCTGCATCGCCCCCCGGTACCCCTCGGCGCTGAGCCGCCCGGACCGCAGCGAGGCGCGGGCCTGGCGCAGCCCGGTGGTCTGTGGGAACGACCCGATAGTTGTTGTCGGCAGTGGCGGTAAGTGGAGTTGTTCCTGTTGTGCCGCATGACGTTCCGGATAGGTGCTGACCCGGTGCAGGTCGGTGTCAGTGATGCCGGCGACGCGGGCTCGGACTTGCTCATTGCGGACGATCGGGGAGGACTCCCGGGATGTCAACCGTTCCTGGGTGGCCTGAAGTTGGTCGGCAATGCTGTCCCGGCCGCGCGCGAGACCGGTGGTCAGGGTGACCAGTTCGGTGAGCTTTTGTTTGGCGAAGGCCAACCATCCGGTGATCTCCGGGTCCATGTCCCGTTCCAGGGCGACGTCCAATGGCACGTGTAATAGCGAGCACGACGCAGCCACATCAACCGTGTCTGCCAGACCAACAAGTGACTCAAGGGTGTCGAACGCTCGGGTGAGGTTGCTGGCCCAGACGTTTCGACCGTCGACAATCCCGGCGACCAAACGTTTCCCGGGTAACCCGCCGATCCCTTTCAGGGCACCGAGGTTGCCCGCGGCCGACCCGGTGAAGTCGATGCTCAGCCCGTCGACAGCAGATCTGGCTAACACGGGCAATGCCTGGCCCAGCCGCTCGAAGTAGGTGGCAACGAGGATTCTTGGTCGATTCGCCTGGTTGGTCAGCACGCGGTACGCCTCGTCGACGGCGGTCAGCACCGCTCGCGGTTGATCCAACACCAGGGCCGGCTCATCGAGCTGAACCCAGGCCGCACCCGCAGCCTCCAATCGTGTCAGGAGATCCGCGTAGAGCGGCAGCACCCTGTCCAGCAGGGACAGCGGGTTGAACGGCGACGCGGAGCCGGGCGCCGGTTTGGCCAGTAGCAGGAACGTCACCGGGCCAAGGATCACCGGGCGGGTGATCACTCCGGCGGCCTTGGCTTCCGCGAATTCCGCGAGGGGTTTGGTGGGGTCCAGGGTGAATTCGGTATCCCTACCGAGTTCTGGGACGAGGTAGTGGTAGTTCGTATCGAACCATTTCGTCATTTCCAACGGGGCAGCCTGTTCGGTGCCCCGGGCCATCGCAAAGTACCGGTCGAGCCGCCCACTCGGGGTGGTGATGTCCGGAATGGCGTCACGGTGCCGGGCCGGAATGGCGCCGAGCAGCCACGCGGTGTCCAGCACATGGTCGTACAGGGAGAAATCATTGCTGGGAATCTCGCCCAGCCCGGCGGCCTGCAGTTCGGTCAACCGTTGCAGCCGCAGATCGGCGGCCGTCGACAGCACGGATCCAGCTGGTGTCCGGCCGGCCCAGTAGGACTCGACGGCCCTCTTCAGTTCACGGTGCGGGCCTTGCCGGGGGTACCCGTACACGGTCGCGACCGGATCGGGCCGGGCAGGGATGGAGGGGATTGTCATGAGGACTCTCCTTCGCGAGTACTCGCTGACCACGCCGCGTGCGCACGTCACCGGGGCCGCATTCGACGGATGAGATCGTCGGTGCGGACCGACGGCGACGACCCACCCGCGAGGTCGGATGCCACCGCCCCACGGTCGCGGGACGGGCGACTGGCAGGTATTCGGACTCGTGGGCATGACCAGCAAGAAGCTGCCGATCACCTACCGGCCGTCGCTTCCCAGACACCCAAACGGCGCCCAGTGCTTGTTGACGGCTGTCGTTCCCACTCACCGCTGCGGGGCAGTCCCGGATTCACACCGGGTTCCCTGTTGCCTCACCAACACCCGAGACCTGGTGATGATGAACCAGTTGCGTCGAACACCATAGCCGGACCGCCGGCGACGTTCGGCCATCGCCAAAGAGATAGCTGCCCCGACAACTGGTCGATATGCGGGCTGCCGCCGCCGAGCCAGCTCACCCTCTTGCGGCCGCATCGATGTCGGCGACGATGATCTTCCCCATGGCCAACATGGCCTGGTTGACCCGGGCAGCGACCTGCGGGTCCGGATCGGACTGCAGTCGGGTCAGCTCTACCGGGACGATCTGCCAGGAGACGCCGAACCGGTCCTTGAGCCAGCCGCACTGACTTGGCTCACCGCCGTCGGCGATGAGCGCGTCCCACAGCCGGTCGACCTCGTCCTGGCCGCCGTCGACCGTCACCGACAGCGAGAAGGCCTCGGACAGCCTGAAGTGTGGGCCCCCGTTCAGCAGCTGCACCGGCAGACCGGCCACCACGAAGTCCACCGTCGCCACCTCACCGGCGGGCATCGGGGACCCCTCGGGATAACGGAACACCGACAGGATTTTCGAGTCGGGGAACAGGCTGACGTACAGGGCGGCCGCGTCTTCGGCCTGGCCGTCGAACCACAGGCAGGGCTTGATGCTTGTCATCATGAACTCCTCACGAACGGATGGACGTGGACACCGAAGACGACATGTCTCACCGACCGAAATCATCGGTCAAGCACGCCCATAGTGTTGCGGCGGCCCGCCGAGGCTCGGCACATTTCGTACCGGGCAGGGTCGGCCCGCCGTTACCAGGGTGACGAATCGGGCTACGGCAGTGCCTCCGTGCACCGGGCTGACCAATCGTGGGTCGGTCCCCGGACTCCACGGCGTGCTCAGGGGGTTTGCGGCAATGGGGGTCGTTCCGGGGGAATGTCGAACACCGGCCACAGCAGCACCGGAACGTCGTCGGCGTCATCCTGTGGCATCGTCTTGGTGCTGTCGGAAGTGGATCGCGGGCCGTGCGGAGGTGTTCTCGGCTCGTTCTCGGAAGGCAATTCATCGTATTCTTGGTCGGAATCGGCCGGCGACAATTCGGGGTTCGTGACAATGCGCGGCTCGGGGTCATTCATCGTGCCCCCTCGGTCGAGGCGGACGTTTCTAACGCGGGTACTCCCGGGCGATCCGGAAATTCTCGCCGTGTCCGAGGGCTAGGTACCCGGAAACTCGACTGTTGAAACAAGCGGACACTGACGGAATTGTGCAGGAGGCGGTTCGCCGGGCCCAGGCGCGGCACCGGGGCGAAACCTGACGGTTCGGACAGGCCGCCCCGACGGCGGGTAGCGTCATTCGGGGCCGGCGTTGGGTACCGTCGCCGAGTGGATGGCATCATGGTTGTGATCGGTCGAAACAGTTGAGTATGCGCTCGTGGCAGGCCGAGCGCGGGTGGCGACGGCCCATTGCCGAACTGGCCGTTCTGGTCGTCGGGCTTGTGTTGTTCTCGCTGTTGCACAACCTGGCGGGCACGGATATTGCATCTGCCACGGCAAACGCTCATGTGCTGCAGTCGGTGGAACGCTCGTTGAATCTGGATATCGAGGTGGCTGCCAACCACTGGCTCGGCGGGCGCCCGGTACTGATGCAGGCGGCGGTGCTCTATTACCGCTGGTATTACGTGCCGTTGTTCGGCGTGTTGCTCTGGGCATTGTTCCGGCAGGCCGAGGTGTATTTAACGGTCAGGCGCACCTTGATCGTGATGGCACCGTTGGCCCTGCTGGTTTTCTGGCTGATGCCTGTTTCGCCGCCGCGATTCGCCCTGACCGGAATCATCGACATCGTCGCCGAACACGACACCTTCGCCGGAGGTGCTTCGCGCGATCTCACCAACGGTCAGAATCACTTCTCGGCGATGCCGAGCCTGCACGTCGGATGGTCGATGTTGGGCGCCTACGCCGCGTGGTTGTCACTTCGCGGTCAGCATCACTCGCTCGCGCTGCTCGCTTGGCTTTTTCCCATCGTGATGGTCGCTGTCGTCATCACCACCGGCAATCACTATGTTCTCGACGTGGCCGGAAGCGTTGTGCTGTTGATGATCTCGATGCTTGCAGCGAGGGCCTGGGGCCGGCGTCGTCAAACCCGGCAGGTCGGTTGATACCTGGTCAGCCGACATCGCTCGCGGGGCGAACGCCGATCAACACCAGGTCACCTTCCGCGCCGCTCACATCGGCAAGGGGACGACATTCATCCCCAGGCCCGACGGCATTCCGACCCTGCCCCTCGTTCGTTGCTGTCGTTCCGGTCATCCTTCAGGGTTCAGGAATCGCCACGTCCGTGTCGCGGCGTGCAGGTTGAACCGGGTATCGACGTTGTGGAGGTCACGGCCGGTCAGCGTAGTGATGCGCGTCAATCGGTAGCGCAGCGTGCTTCGGTGGATGTGTAGCGCGTCGGCGGTTTCGACATAATGTCCGCCGGATTCCAGGTAAGCGCTGAGAGTCAGGACCAGGTCGGAGTTCTTGCTCTCGTCGTAGTCCAGGAGTGTGCCCAACCATTCGCGCACGAAGGCTTCTACCGTGCCGCTCTCCTCGGCGGCGGCGTCGACGAGGCGATAAAAGCCGAGTTCGTCGAACGCCGCGGCACCTTCCGGATTGGCCGAACGCAGCAAGATGTTCATCGCGTGACGCGCATCGATGAAAGATCTCGGCAAGTCGTCGGGAACCTCGGAACGGCTGCCGATGCCGATCACGCTGCTGGTCGTGCCAAGGAATTCACTGACCGTGTGGTGAAACGCCCGCGGGTCGGGTCGGCCGTCGGTGAGCAGAACAACGAGACCCGCATGACGCCCGAGCAGGTAGTTCAGATCCAACGCTGTCGCGGCCCGCTCGGCTGCAACCGGCAGCGTGCAATCGGTGCGCCCGGCTGTTTGCATCACCACCACATGGTGGGGCCGTCGTAGGTCGTGGCCCAGGGCGTCGGCACGAGCGTAGGCCCCGTCCCGATCGGTGCCGGTCAACAGATCGTCGACAAGATCGCGCCGCAGATGGAGTTCGATCTCGGCGACCGTTCGCTGGTGGGAAAGCTCAAGTGCCAAAACGATGCTGCCATGGCGCAGGGCCAACAGGTCGTCCTCGGTCACCGTGTCGTCCGGATCGTCCAACGCGAGAATACCGAGGATCTCGGCCCGAGGCTGCGCGCCGACAATTTCTTCGTCATTCTGTCCGGCAAGGTCGCCGTCAGCACCGACGACGACGCGGGCAGCCGGCACGTGATCCGGGTGCACGGTCCCCGGAGGTTCCTCGGGGAGTTGGGGGACCTCGAAGGCCAAGCGGCCTTCTACACCGCCGAAACGGTGGAACCCGGCGAAGTGCTCGTGGTCCCGGCGGAACGGGTGCGGACCCTGGTCGCCCACGATCCGGTGCTCAGCGACCTCATCCTGCGCGCCTACCTTCTGCGCCGCTCGCTCCTCATTCAGGAGGGATCCGGCTTCCGGATCATCGGCTCCTGCTATTCGCCGGACACCGCTCGGTTGCGTGAGATCGCCGCGCGAAATCGGTTGCCGCATCGCTTTATCGACCTCGAGCGCGACAAGCAGGCCGAACGGCTGCTGGAGCGGTTCGGGGTGACCGCCTCGGACGCTCCGGTGGTGATCTGGGGCACTGAGGTGCTGCGCAACCCGACCACCTCGGAGTTGGCTCGCCGGGTGGGCCTTCCGGTGCCCGATATAGCGGCCGGCGAAACCGACGTCGTCGTGGTGGGCGCCGGTCCCGCAGGACTGGGCGCCGCGGTGTATGCCGCGTCGGACGGCCTGACAACCGCGGCCATGGAGCGGATCGCAACCGGCGGGCAGGCCGGGACGTCGTCGAGAATCGAGAACTATCTGGGCTTTCCCGGCGGCATCTCCGGAGCCGACCTGGCCGAACGGGCCGCTCTGCAGGCCGGCAAGTTCGGAGCGCGGATCCTGTTGTCCGCGGAGATCACCAGACTCGAATCCGACGGCGGTCAGCACCGGGTCACACTCGCCGACGGTGGGTCGGTGGTGGCCAGGGCCGTCGTGCTGGCCATGGGAGCCAGGTATCGCAGGCTCGACGTCCCGGGAATCGAATCCTTCGAGGGCAACGGCGTGTATTACGCCGCCACCGTCCAAGAGGCACTGCTGTGCGGAACGGGGCCCGTCGTCATCGTCGGGGGAGGTAACTCCGCGGGTCAGGCGGCGGTCTTCCTCGCCGCACGAACTTCCCAGGTGTACGTGCTGATCCGTGGCGACGACCTGAGCAAGACCATGTCGCGGTATCTCATCGACCAGATCTACCAGCACCCCCGCGTGATCGTCCGCACGCTGACCGAGATCCGTGAGGTCCGCGGCGACGGCAAATTGACGGCGGTGGTTGCCGAGGACAAACGAACAGGCGAGCGGCACTCGATCCAGACCCGAGCTCTTTTCGTCTTCATCGGTGCGGTGCCCAACACGGCTTGGCTCGCCGGCACCATCGAACTCGACGACCACGGCTTCATCCGGACCGGCGCAGCCGCGCTGTACCCGGATGCCGACGGTGACAAGCACCCTCGGCCCCGATCCGAGCCGATGATGCTGGAAACCAGTCGGCCCGGTGTGTTCGCCGTGGGCGACGTGCGCAGTGGGTCCGTGAAGAGGGTGGCGTCGGCGGTTGGTGAGGGTGCGATGGCCGTCCGCCAGATCCACGAACACTTCGGGGGGTGATCCTTTGGTGACATCCAGACAATTTCGCCGAATGTGTGGGCTGCGCTGGTCCGTTCTGGCGAGGGTGCAGACTGCTGACGCCACGGGTCTGAAAACGTATCTGCAGACCGAGACATACGACCGCGACAGTCATTCAGCTCGCCGGTGATTCGTGAGTGTTATGAGGCCAGGTTCCGGATGAGGTCTAAAGCCTCCTCGACGGACATCGACACGACCGGGGTCCCGTCCGGATGGCCCGGCAACGAAACGGTTGGTAAGTCGCGCAACAGGTCATCAATCAGCTCGCCGAACGGAACGGTCATATTATTCTCTATTCTAGAAAATGATTGTTATCGTGCGCCTGCCGGTTGTGACCTGGCCCCTGACAGGGGAGCAGGTGCGCAGGGTCCTTCGTGAAGGTCAGGGTCTTATTGCCTGTCACAGGAGGCCGCCGCGAAGTCCGAGAGCTACAGCATGGGCGCGGTCCAGTGCGCCGATCTTGTTGAACAGGCGGCGGGCGTGGGTTTTTACGGTGTCTTCGGAGATGAATAGCTCTCGGCCAATCTCACTGTTGGGCTGGCCCTTGCTCATGCCTTGCAGGATTTGAATTTCCCGGTCAGTTAACGGCGCGGCGGGTTTCCGCGGTCCGGAACCTGGGCCGCATCCGAACAGGTTGTGACCGCCGAATTCGGACTGCTGGTTCAGTTGTTGCCCGACGTCCCAAATCATCAGGCCGCGGGCTCCGTTTGCCAGGGCCGTGGCGAGCACTGCGGAGTCCTGCACCGCACCGTAGGCGATGACGTGAGCCGTCGGATGTCGGTTGAGTAGCTGGGTCATGGCGTCGGTCCCGGTGTTGCTCCCGCGATGCAGGCGGAGCAGGACCACAACGCCGGGCGGGCAGGTGTTGAATTCTTCGATCAAGTCCGCCGCGCCCGAGGTGACCGTTACCCGGCACGAGGCGTCATATGAAGTCAGCCGAATCGTCAACTCTCGGCGGGCCGCGGATCGCTGATCGCAGATCAACACGGCGCCTTCCGAAGTCTGCGGGGCAACGGTGCAGGCATTGGTCATGTCCAGCTCGCTTTCATGGTGCGTACTCCGTGCCGGGGCGCCGTTGATGACCCGGCGGGCAAGCACGGTTCGAACCGGAGCAACGCACGAGCAGGTGTCGGGGTCATTTTCAAATGCATTCCCCCCGCGATGTTTCTGATGAGGAATCCTGGGATGCAACTGCCACAATTTCGCGTGAATTAGCCGGTAGGGGAGCGTCAGCAGTAGTTGATGGGCCCGGGTCGGCCCAGGTGGAATCCTTGTGCGAAGTCGACGCCTTCGGCTCGCAGCAGGGTCAAGGCCTGTTCGTCTTCGATGCCCTCCGCGATCGTCTTGAGGCCGAATGCGCGTGCCAGGCTGACAATTGCTTTGACGACGTGGAGGTTGGCGGGGTTTGTGGCCAGGTCGCGGACGAACTCGATATCGATCTTGAGGTGGGTGATGGGCAGCTTCTTGAGGTAGGTGAAGCTGCCGAAGCCGGTTCCGAAGTCGTCGAGGGCCAACCCGCAGCCGAGTTCGGTCAGCCCGCGGGCGAAGGCTTCGCCGGCGGTGATGTCGTGCATGAGCGCGGTCTCGGTGATCTCGAAGACGAGGTTGGCCGGGTCCGCGTGCGCTTCCCGGATCTGTTGCTCGATGAACGGCAGGAGGTCCGAGGTGCCGATCGAGGCGGCGGAGAGATTCGCCTCGATCACCCGCCCGCCCGTTGCGGCGAGTCGGGTGGCTTGGGTGATGACCCAGCGGTCGATCTCACGGATCAGCCCGTACTTCTCCGCTACCGGTAGGAAGCTGCCGGGCAGGATGACTTCGTTGTCGCGTCCGATCATGCGCAGGAGCAACTCCTCGCTGGGCCGGCCGTCGGCGAGGGGCACGATGGGCTGGGAGTACAGGACGAGCCGGTTCTCGTCGATCGCGTCGCGGATGCGTCCGAGCCAGGTGAGGGCGTCGAGCTCTCGTTGGGCCGCGGCCTGTTCCTTCTTTTCATCGGTGATGTCGCGGAAGACGACGACGACACCTTGGAGGGTCCGGTCCGCTTCGAAGTGGCGCGGAGGAGTAGGCAACGGGGAAGATCGAACCATCCTTACGGGTGAAGGCGTCGTCGAGAATCCGAACGCTCCGGCCTTGAGTGCGGACCTGAAGAAGAGGGCACTCCTCGGCCGGGATCTTGTGCCGTCGGCCCGCTGGAAGTGGACGGTCGCATGCATCGGTTTGCCGCGTAGCTCATCTTCGGTCCACCCGAGCATCGATGCCGCGGCCGGGTTCATGTAGGTCACGAGCCCGTCGGCGTCGAGGGCGTAGAGGCCCTCCGCCATGTTGTCCATGACCACGGCGCGGAACTCTTCGGCTTCCTTCCGTTCGGTGATGTCGACCACGACGTTGCCGACACCGATGGTCTCGCCGTCGATCCGCACCGGGTAGTAGCTGGCGAGCCAGTGGCGCATGCGGTGCGGGTCGGCGGCCGTCGGTTTGCTCACGTCGACGTTGCTGATCGTGTCGCCCGCGAGTGCCCGTCGATAGACCTTCTCGAGCTGTGGCCAGTGCTCGGGCACGAGTTCGGAGGCGGCAAGGCCGATGCACTCCTCGACAGACCGGCCGTCAATTTCGGCCAGCGTCTTGTTGATTCGAACGACCCGCAGATCGCGATCGACCAGCTTGAACCCGATCGGGGTCGCCGCCTCGATACTCTGCAGGAGGGTGACCGCCTGCGTGGCCTCCCGCTCCGCGCGGCGCAGGGCGAGTTCCAGTTGCTTCTGGTCTTCGCAGTCGGTCGCGGTGCCAATCCACAGGTCGATCTCACCGGCAGCATCGCGATGGGGAATGGCGCGGAAGGCATGCCATTTGAAGACTCCGTCGAAGCGGCGAATCCGGTACTCCAGCAGGTAGTCGGTGCCGGTCGTCGTCGCGTGTTGCCAGGCCTGTGCGGCCCGCTCGACGTCCTCGGGATGGACGAGCGTGACCCAGTTCCACTCGTAGTTGGTTTCCCGCGGGCAACCGGTGTAGTCCGTGCCCTGCCGGTTGAAGTACGTGGTCGCGCCGTCGGGTGACGCGGTCCACACGATGTGCGGGATCGACTCGGCGATCATCTCTGCGTACTGGCGGTCCAGAACAGCACCGTCACACCGAACCAGCCCGACGTCGGGCCCAGGGGTCGCGGAGACGAGGAAGTCGTCATGAATGAAGCGTCGGTACGCACCCCCGGGGTGTGTCAAGAGGACCTTGGTCCTGTTCAGCCGGGACTTTCGTCCCCATCCGGCCCCGGCTCGTAAAGTCGGGCGGCCGCTTGCCGTGAGATCTTCAGTCGCTTCGCCACGTCCGTCAGCGACAGACCACCCTCATCGACAAGCGCTCGCACGACATCGGCACGCATCGAGGCGATTGCGCGCTCGTACTCACGAAAGGCGTCAGCTGCGCTCAGCCGAGTCTCCCGCCCGCCGGCGGCGATCAACTCATCGACGACTTCGACGATGGAGCGACCCGCGTTCCGCGCCTCACAACCCTCCTGCAACGCACCGACCGCCGTGTCGATCGCCAGGCGGGCCTGGCGACCGGCGTCTGCGACTCGCTCGACCGCTTCGACGAACCAATCCTCCGTCATCGGATACTCGCAAAATGCATGAGTCCACCATCGCACGACCAGGTTTGAATTCGCCCATGTGCAGTACGAACCGGGCACCATCCGAAAGCGGCAACGCGGGAGTGTCGCATGGCTTCTGTCAAGCGCGTCTGTGGTGACGGAGGCGCGCGGGCGCTTTCCGTTGAATCAGACGTTGCGTTGGATGAAGTCCAGGGCGGCCCGGGCGACGTCGGGCCAGCCTGAGTCGATGGTGAGGGAGTGCCCCCGGCCGGGGATCTCCACGTATTCGGTGACGCCGGGATTGTGCTGCTGGTGATGGAAGCTGGCCGTGCTGATGGCCGGTGGGATGGTGTTGTCCTTCTCGCCCGCGATGATCAGCAGGGGGCCACGGTCGGGGTTGTCGACGTCGACCTTGGCTTCGGTGAAGGGGTTCAGGTTGGCCAGGACGTCCTGGAACAACGGGACGCCCGACGCGGCGACATGATAGGTGTCGTAGAGGTTCCGGGCCTCCGCTTCGGGGAGGTTGTTGGCCCAGCTGTAGGTGAACTCGTCGAAGGTGAGAGCGATCGCTCGCCCTCGGTTGACCGGGTTGCGCAGGATCGGCGCGCCCGCCCGGATGGAGGTGAGCGGCACGTTGAGCACACCGCGGAAGGGGGCTGCGTCGATGGCCACGGTCGCGGCGGCGACCCCCGTCCCGGCCAGTTTCTGCACGATGAGCCCGCCGAAGGAGTGCCCGATCAGCGCCGGTTTTCGGGTGAGCAGCGAGATGGCCTCCGCGTAGTGATCAGTGACCGCGCCGATCATCTTGCGCGCGAACACTTCCGGGTTCTCGCGTCCTTCGGTGACCGTCTCGGGATCGTCGGGCCAGCCGGGGGCGACGGCGACGAAGCCGTTCTCTTCGATGAGGGTCCGCCACGGATCCCAGCTGCTGGACAGTAGCCAGAGCCCGTGCACGAGGACGACCGGTTGCCGGCCGAGCTCGTTCGCGCGATCGATGTCGTGTCGTTCCTGTTCGGTCAGGGTCATGGGCCTGCCCTCCGCTGGGTCTGCATCGGTTGTTCGAGGCGACACTAGAGACGTCGCCGGGCGCCGGTCTTGAACAAATCCGCCGCCGGTTGTGCCAAACCGGAAACAGGTGCTTCCGCCGATCGGACCGGATGTGCGACAGTCGCGTGATGGGCGTCGGCGGCCGGAACGCGGCCTCAGCATGGACGTGCAGATATCTGCCCTGTCGCCTCAGGACCGGCTCGAGGCCATGCGTGCGTACATGCTCGGCTGGCGCTTGCCGATGGATCTGCGCCCGCACCGGCCGCTCAATGTCTCGGCGAAATCGCAGAGCAGCGACCTTGGGAGCAGTTGTCTGCTCAGCACCACCGGATCTGGCGCCACGGTGGTGCGCGGCGAAGATCTCGCCCGCGATGACACGACGCCCCAGCTGGTCCTGTCGGTGCTCGGCGGGGGCAGCAGCGTCGTCACCCAACATCAGCGAACCGCTCACCTGCGGCCGGGTGACCTCGTCGTCTATTCCTCGACCGCGCCCTACCGGGTCACCTTCCCGCACGGGACGACGCGGCACTCGCTGATGATCCGGCTCGACGAACTGGGGTTGCCGGCCCGACTGTTGACCGAGGTGTCCGCGCGACCTTTCGGTCCGGGTGATCCGCTCGCCCGCCTGGTGTCCACCTACCTGCTGCAACTGGCCTCGGTCGCTCCCAGAATGCGCGGCGCCGCCCGGGACGCCGTCGAGGAACCCGCGATCAGCCTGACCCGTGCGTTGTTGACCTCGCTGGCCGGTGACGAGTCGGCCAAGGACGCCCTTGGCAGCAGCCTGGAGACACGCGTGCTGGAATACCTCCGCCAGAACTTCGCCGATCGGGAGATCAGCGCTGAAAAGATCGCCGCGGTCCACGGAATTTCGGAACGTCACCTCTACACCGTGCTCGCCCGAGCCGGGATCACGCTGCGGCCGTGGCTGCGGCAACAACGGCTAACGGCCGCCGCCGACACACTGTCCCGGCCGGTCAACCGCCGCCTCACGATCGCGGCCGTTGCGCACCAGTGGGGCTTCGCCGATCACGCCCATTTCACCCGAGAGTTCCGCAAACACTACGGACTGACCCCGACCGAATGGCGCAACCACCCGAGCGGATCTTCACCTCCCCGTTGACGCTTGGCGGCCGGGGTTTGGTGCCGGCCGATCTACGGTCATCGATCGTGGGTGCTGGTCCCATCGGTTAACGCCGAGAACACCGGTGTGATCTCTGACCGAACGAGCTTGGTCCGGGTGTCATTCGACCCGAGACCGACATCTCGGTGCTGATCAGATGGTGGGGGAGCACTGATCTGGTCTGACTCAGCGCCATGGCCGGCGTGGTCACTGCGGTGGTTGTTGGTGCGTCATCGGTACGAGTGTTCCATTGGAACACCCGCGCCAGTACCAGTAGGGGCTTTCCGGGGTTTCGTAGTGCAGGTCCAGACCAGGATCAGGGGCACGTCAATTTCGTTCCGACGAACCCGCCATTGCCTCGAACAGGAAGGATGGGGCGATGGAAAGCTGGGAAGAGTTCGCCGTTGTCACCGGCGCTGCGGCCGCTGCCCTGACCGGACTGCTGTTCGTCGCGGTTTCGATCCGCCTCGACGTGATAGCGGCGTCAACAGATCTGCGAAGCCGCGCAGCTCAAACCCTGACCCTGTTCCTGGCAATTACCCTGGTCGCCGTATTGTTCGCGATCCCCGACCAGCCCGACTGGCTCTTCGGCAGTGAGCTGATCGCGCTGGCCGTCGCGGGCGGGGCGACGTTGTTCATTCTTGATCGCCGTGCGCAACGGCATCGGAGCCCGCAACCGGTTGCGCAGTTACTCGACGCTCTCAGTCCGAACTTGTTGACCATGACCCTGATAGGCGTCGGCGGATTGCTGACCACGATTGGTGTTGAGTGGGGCCTCTATCTGGAAGTGCCAGCCGTCATCGCGGCGTTGATCGGCGGCGTCATCGGCGCCTGGCTGTTCATGATGAGAACTGGTGAACCAGATTCCATCGCTGACAACGCCTAACCTCGATGGGATAGTTAGGCGTTCGTTCTGCGGTTCATTGGCCGGTCAGCCCGGCGACGACTGGAGCGAGCGTTTCGGCGGCGTTGGCGCCGACGACGAAGTAGGAGAAGCCGCCCTCTTCCCGTCTTCTCAGGACTTCTTCGATGGCCGCCGCCCGGTCACCCGGGAGTGCCAGTAGCGAGTCCGCCGCTCGGAGCGCGGCAGGGTCCGTGTCGGGGGGTGCCATGAACGGGGCCACCGCGTTACCGACCACCGGTACGTGAAGCGCGAGTTCAACATCGCGGATCGCGCGGAAATCGGCCGCCAGTCGCATGATCTCGGCACGGGACTCGCCCGGCGTCGATGCGAACGTGACGGTGTCCGCGAGGTCGGCCGCCATGGCCCTGGCTTTCGGACCACGCACCGCCATCACTACCGGTGTGTTTAGGTCTGGGCCGTCGAGGTCCCTGAGCGACGTAATGGCGTCGCGCACCTGAGACAACCGCTCGCCCGGTGTCACAACCGGCAGGCCCAATTGGCGGAGTTCGTCTTCGATGCCTGGTCTGCCGGTGCCAATGCCCATCTCGAAGCGACCTTCGGTCAGCACCGACAGTGAGTGCGCCTCCCATGCCAAACTCCAGGGCGGCCGCAACGGAGACGCGTACACCCAGGTACCCACCCGCAGGTCGGTGAGAGCCGCAGCGAGAGCCAACGTCGGTCCCGGGGCCGGTTGCCACTGCTGAACGTCGGGCATCAGAAGTGTCGAGTAACCGCTGTCGGCGATGCGGCGCAACTGGTCTCGCCACGTCGGTAGGTCAGTCATGATCGGGGCGACAACCCCGAATCGCAATGGTTTCGCGCAGCCGGTCGCTGTATGGTCGGCCATCGTCACTGTCCCCTCGTCGTCGCCCGACCGATATGCCGGGCTTTCTCTCTCAACGAATGGGCCAGGGCGGATCCGACAATCACACGTCAGCAGGTTTGCTCGATGCTCGCCAACACCAATGCTGCCCGGAGGCGCGCCTTCTGAGGAATGGGGTTCTGCACAGATGCGTGATCACGCGGTTTGGCGGCAGGATCGTGAGATGGGCCGTCCCGCCCGCATATGTGTTCTGCGGGCGGGACGGGGTCCGGTGCGGTGGGGTCAGGGTGAGAGTTCTTCGAGGACTTGGCCTTTGGTTTCGATGCCGAAGAACTTGGTGGTGAGGCCGCCGATGATGGCGATGACGGCGAAGAGCACGAAGACGTATTGGATTCCGACGCCGGCGACGATGAAGCCGACCAGGACGGGGCCGAGGGAGGATCCGGCGCGGAGCCAGGCGGAGCCGAAGCCGGTGCCGATGGCGCGGAGCCGGGTGGGGTAGAGCTCGGCGGAGTACAGGTACAGGGAGAAGGCGATGGTCTGCAGGATGGCGTAGGCGATGGTGGCGCCGACCAGGATCTGGATGGCGGAGGTGGCGCCGAGCAGGGCGAGCGCGACGAGCGGGACGACGGCGAGCAGGAAAGCTACGGTGTACCAACGTTTCCGGCCGACCTTGTCGATCAGCAGGGCGCAGGCGACGGACGCGGCGACACCGAACGCGGAGGTGGTCCACCCGTAGAGCAGGCTGGTCTGCAGGGGCACGTCGAAGACCTGGGTGTACAGGGTGGGCAGCCAGGTGATCATCCCGTTGTTGATCGTGTAGACGGCGATCCAGAGCACCCAGATCATCAGGGTGCGTTTGAGGTAGATGCCTTTGAACAGTTCGCGCCAGTCCGATTTCTGGGTGGCCTTGGGGTCAACGGGCCGGATGACCGGTTCGGGGAGGGGTTTGCCTTCTTTGACGGCTTCGTTCTCCAGCATCGTGACGATCTTGTCGGCCTTGGCGATGCGGCCCTTGGAGGCGAGCCAGCGGGGGGATTCGGGCATCAGGACGCGCAGCGGGATCATGACCAGTGCGGGGATGATGCCGACGATGAAGAGGGCTTTCCACCCGAAGTTGGGGACCAGGAAGTAGGCGGAGATACCGGCGAACAGCAGGCCGATGGGGAAGATCAGTTCGTAGAGCAGGAAGAACCGGCCGCGTTTCTTGGCGCCGATGAATTCGTTGATGTAGGCGGAGGCGACGGGGACTTCGCCGCCGGTGCCGATGCCCTGGATGAACCGGAACAGCATCATCGAGGCGCCGCTGAACGCGAACAGGCAGGCGATGTCCATGGAGACGAACAGGACGATGGTGATCAGCAGGGTGGGGAGCCGGCCGATGCGTTCGGCGAGGTAGCCGAAGCCGATGGCGCCGACGAGTTGGCCGACGTAGCCGGCGGACAGGATGAGCCCGACCTGGGCGGGGCTCAGGCCCCATTCCTTGACCAGCTGCGGCATCGCGAACGCGATGACCAGGACGGTGTAGGCGTCGAAGAAGGTGGCGGATCCGATGATGACCCGGATCCAGAGCAGTCGTTTGGTGACCGGGATCCGTTCCAGCCGGCCGACCAGAAGGGCGTTGGCGTTGGCGTTGGTGTCTGCCTCGCCGGTGAGATGAGTTGTCATGGTGGTGTTGGGTTTTCCTCGCCCTCCGCTTGGGCGCGGAGTCCGTCGGGACTGCATTGTCTCCGAACCGGGGTCACCAGAAAAGGCGCAGAGCGCCGGTCGATGAACGGGTGTGGTCCCGGTGGGTGGGGCCGCCGCGGCGGGCGGCGGCCCCATCCCCGTGATCGGCGTACCCGGCGTTGGGGCCGGACGCTGATCGGTGCGGGGCACGGTCTGATCGGTCGGGGGCGGCATGCCTCTGGACTGATCTTTGACCGGCCGAATCATCAAACGGGCGTCGGCCCGGCGATGAGTGTGGGTCAGATGATGCCGGCGGCCTTGAGGGCGTCGGCGATCTCGACGTCGGCGCCTTCGGCCAGCGGCAGCAGCGGGCTGCGGACGGTGGCGTGGGGCAGGATGCCGCGGGAGACCAGGGCGTGCTTGAGGGCGACGGTGCCCTCCATGTGCGAGCCACGGTGGTACACGGCCTTGGTCACGGGCAGCAGCTGGTTGTGGATGGCCTTCGCGGCGGTCCAGTCCTGGGCCTTGCCGGCCTTGATGAACTCGACGAGCAGTTCGGGGGCGATGTTGCCGTAGCCGACGAGTAGGCCGTCGACGTCCATGATGGTGTGCAGCAGGTACTCGTCGTGGCAGGAGAAGATCTGCAGGTCGGGGAATTCGCGGCGGAGCACTGGGATCTCGGTGTCCCAGCGGCGCATGTTCCGCACTCCGTTCTTGGTCCAGAACACGCCTTCCTGGCCGGCGATCTCCAGCTGGGTGTCCAGGTTGTAGGTGGCCTTGGTGTTGTCCGGGTACTGGAAGAGGATTTGCGGTAGCCCGGCACCTTCCCAGATGGCCTTGTACCGGTCCTGCGGGGCGCCGTCCTGGTAGCCGAATCGCAGCCATCCGTGGGACGGGTAGGTCAGGGCGGCCTTGGCGCCGGCGGCGACGGCCCGCTGGGCCTCCTCGACGGCGACCTTGGTGCCCTCGGCGGTGATGCCGGCGACGATCGCGACCTGGTCGCCGACCTCGTTGACCAGCGTTTCGATGACCTTGACCTGCTCGTCCTGGGTCAGGAAGGTGCCCTCGCCGGCGTGCCCGAGCACGACCAGTGACTTCACCCCGTCGACGGAGGCGAGGAACTTGCCCAGGTCGGCCAGTGCGGCGTAGTCCACGTCGCCGTCGACCGTGAACGGGGTGACCGGTGCGGGGTTCAGACCACGTAGGTCCAGGTTTCCGAGAGACATCGTCGGCTCCTCCTTGGGAAGCTTTGCGGGAACGTTCCTGTTTCTAGTCGGTGTTGACTACTGGAACGTTTACGGGAACGATTGCAACTATGACCGCTCACCGATCCGACGTCAACCCCCCATTCGACGAGACCGCCGTCACACCCGACGAGAGCGGGTCTCACCAACGCGGTGAGACACAATCGCTCAGGTTTGAGTGGCGGCACCTCCTTCGTCGGGCCCGACTAAACTCGCCGGTGTGGTGACGACCCTGCGGGATGTGGCCCGGGTGGCCGGTGTCAGTACCTCGACCGCATCCCGGGTCCTGGACGAACGCCTACCGGCCTCGAAATCCGCTGCTGCGGAACGGGTTCGGGTGGCAGCCGCCGACCTCGGCTACGTCCGCGACCCCCTGGCGTCCGCGATGCGCCGGTCCGGCACCAGCACCATCGGGGTGATCGTGCCCCGGCTCACCGACACGGTGATGGCCATGCTCTACGAAGAGATCGCCGCCGCGGCCGCCGCCCGCGGCCTGTTCGCCGTCGTCGCCACCACCCAGGACCGCCCCGAGGCCGAACGGAACGCGGTGCAGTCCCTGCTGCACCGCCGGGTCGACGGGATCATCCGGGCCACCGCGCGTATCGGTTCTCCGCTGAGCTTCGACGGCGCCGCCAAGCAGGTCCTTGTCCTGCGGACAGACGGCATCCACCCCGCGTCGATCGGCGACGACCACCTCGGCGGGTACCTCGCCACGCGCAAACTCATCGACCACGGCCACACCCGGATCGGCCTGATCATGGGCCCGGAGCACGCCACCACCGCCGTGCAACGCCGGGCCGGCTACCGGGCGGCACTCACCGAAGCCGGTATCCCCCTTGATGACTCGCTCATCGCCGGTGACGCGTACACCATGGAGGCCGGCGAGGCCGCAGCCCGCATTCTGCTGGAGCGCCCGGATCCGCCGACCGCGATCTTCGCGGTCAACGACAACAACGCCATCGGCGCCATGGCCACCGCCGCCGCCCGCGGACTGGTGATCCCCGACGACCTGTCCATCATCGGCTACAACGACATCCCCGTCGTCAGCCGGCTACCAGTCCCACTGACCACCATCCGCGAACCCTTCAATCACATCGCCCGCGGCGCCATCGACCTCCTGCTCGACGAAACCCCCAACCACCCAGGCGAAGTCCCCACAATCGTCGCCACGCCCACCCTCATCCCCCGCAAGTCCACCGCCGCACCCCGAACCCGCTGACATCCGCACCACGATCGCTGTACGGCACGGGGTCCCTGACAGTCTCGGCCGGTCTGGACTGGCGAGCTTGGCTGGGGGATTTTCATCAGCTCTCGTTGTTAGGCGCGTTCGACGGGCAGCCACAATTCGGTGGTCGCGGTGCTGAAGTCGGCCGCACGGTCGGGAATGGCCACGACCGATGGGCCTGGCCGCAGCCGCCAGGGGTTGGAGGGGAACCAGTCAGCGGCCGTCGCCGCCCATGTGGATTGGAGAGCCGCTGGGTACGGTCCGGTGGTGTGGAAGACGGCCCAGGCACCGGCTGGGACTTCGATCGTGTCGAGATCCTCTGGCACCGGCGTTCCTTTCCTGACGGCGACGCCGTGCAGGTAAGTCAGCTCGCTGCCCTCTGCGTAGTCGGGGTCAACGTCGGCACTCACCTGGAGCAGTCCAGCTGGGTCGGTATTGCTCAGTGCCTTGAGGCGAGGATGCTCGGCTTCGGGCAGGGCGGCGATATGCGCTTCGATGTGCGGGTTGGGGCCGTGGTGAATGAGCGGCACGCGAGCCGCGTGTCCGATGAGCCAGAAGGCCGGTTGATCTGCGATGCGGGTCTCCATCGTGGTGTTCCCTTCAACGGTCAGGCGGAACCTGAGCTGTGGTTGAGTGCGAAGTGGGCCACCGTCTCGCCGCACGTCGCCGGGAGTGACGCCGTGCACCGCGCGGAAGGCGCGGTTGAATGCCTCGGTGGAGCCGTATCCATAGCGCACCGCGGTGCCCAACAGGTCGCGATCTCCCAGGACATCGGCCACGGCGACGGTCATGCGCCGTCGCCGGATGTACTCGGACAGTGGCATGCCGGCCAATGACGAGAACATCCTTCGAACGTGATACTCCGTCGTGCCGAGATCGGCCGCCAGGCCGGCAAGGTCAATCTCCTCGGTGAGGTGCTCTTCGATGAGATCGATGACTCGGTTCAGAACTGCGATCACGGGACTCCTCCTTCCGCATCAAGTCTGCCCAGAGCACCAACAACACACCCGACTATTGCGGTTCGATTCGGTCGGGCTCCGTTGTGTAGCCGTCGTTGCGCACACCGGTTTCCGCTCGCCCACCAGCACGCATTTGGGTCCCGACGGTTTCGAGGTCGGGTGGTTCGCAAGGTCAAAGTCGGCCTGTTTCGGCGGTATTGATCAGGAGGGTCGGCAGATGAAGTTGGTGAAGCCGCCGTGCCGGGCGGGAATGCTGTCCAGGGCTTCGTTGATCTGGTCGAGCGGGAAGACGTGGTGTTCCAACACGGAGAGGTCCAGGGCACCGGAGCCGGCCATTTCTGCCATGTCCTGGGCTTCGCTGGTGGAGAACCAGAGGCTGCCGACCAGGCTGATCTGCGAGCACATCATCGAGAACAGGTCAAGGGCAGGTCGTTCCATCATTCCGCCGATGTCGACGGCGATCCCGCCGCGGCGAAGGGTGGCAAGGGCGTCGGTGAAGGACTCGGCGGGTGCTCCTGGTCCAACGGCATCGATGACGATGTCCGCGCCTTCTCCGTTGTTGTGTTCGCGAACCCAATCCGAAAGGTCGCCGTCGCCTGCGGCGTGCACGTCGATGCGTTCGGGCGCAAGGGCTTTCACGTCTTGAAGAAGAGCGGCGTTGCGCCCGGTACCCGAGGATGCGGCTCGCTCCGAGTCCGAGTGCGATGAGGCAGGCGCCGAGGCCGAGGGTTCCGGAGATGCCGTCGATCACGACGGTCCGCCCCGGTCCGGCGCCCGCCTTGCGGAGCGCGGAGTAGGCGGTGCCGAGGTAACCGAATCTGGCGCCCTGTTCGAAGGTGACAGTGTCCGGCAGTTTCACCAGGTTCCGCTGGGGTGCGGTCAGGTATTCAGCGAGACCGCCGTAGGGGTAGGCGTCGAACTGGCGTTGCCCGTCCGGCCCGAACGCGAAGTACCCCATAAACGTGTAGTTGTCACAGTTCTGGTCTTCGCCGCGACGGCAGGAGCGGCATGATCCGCACGACAGCCCAGGGTTGACGTACACCCGATCGCCGACCTTGACATCGGTGACGTGGCTGCCGACCGCGCTGACCACACCCGCGGCGTCCAGCCCGAAGATCGCCGGCAGCTGCGGCAGCGGCAGGTAGGGGAACCACTCCGCGTAGGTGGCGAGCACGTTCTTCAGGTTCGGCACGACGTTGCAGGCCCTGACGTTGACGACGACGTCGGTGGGTCGCGGCTCCGGGACGGGGAGCTCCTCGAGCACCATCGGCTTGCCGATGTCATGGAGGCGCGCAGCGAGCATGGTGTTCATTGGTGAGCTCCTGGATCTGGTGGGGGGAACGGGGTTGATGGTGGCGATGAGTTGCAGTGATGGTCGGTGGTGGGTTACGCGTGCACGGCCTCTGGTCTGGCGGTCACCGACAGTGCGTCGAGAACCTCGGTGCTGGTGGTGATCTCGGCGAGCAGGCCCAGTGAGGCGATGGACGCGTCGTGGGTGGCGGGGTCTGCGGCGCTGCAGGCGTCGGCGACGATGATGGTGCGGTAGCCCGAGGTCGGAGGCCTGCCGGGCGGTGCCTTCGACGGAGAAGTTGGTGGCGACGCCGGTGAACAGGACGGTGTCGATTCCGCGGCTGCGGAGCAGGTGGTCGAGTTGGCTGGCGGAGAACCCACCGACCCGCTGGTGGGTGACGACCAGGTCGGTGTCCTGTGGGGTGAGTTCGTCCAGGATCTGTGCTTTGTCGCTGCCTTCGACCAGGCATCCGGATTGCTGGACGATCTGCAGGATGGGGGAGTTGACGATGAGGTCGGCCAGGCCGGGTTGCCAGGCGACGCGGGTGTAGACGACGGTCGAGCCGGCGCGCGCGGGCAGCGTCCAGCAGTCGGGTGTTCACGCCGACGACGTCTCGTTCGACGGCTTGGGCGGCGAAGAAGCCACCGAAGGCGCCGTCGGCGTTGACGACGTCTTTCTGCAGGTGCACCGCGATGATCGCGGTGCGGGTCGGGTCGAGTTCCATGTCAGGTCTCTCCTTTGAGTTTCTGTTGGGTTGAAAAGTGTTACGACGTCACAGATCAGGCGTGGGCGAGGATGGATTTGCCGATGTTCTCGACGTCGCGTTCGGCGGTGAACGGGTTGGACAGGAACACCCCGACGGTGTCGACGCCGGATTCGGTCATCAGCGCGGCCTGTTCGCGGAGGTCTTCGGGGCTGCCGTACAGGCACCAGTAGTCGACGAGTTCCTTGGTGATCAGCGGCCGGTGGGAGGGGTCCAGCCCGCGCAGGTATTTGGACCAGGTCTCCAGGTAGTGCGGTTGGTCCGGCGCGGTGGGGTCACCGAGGTAGGCCATCGCGGCCTGGGTGGAGGCCTCGACGATGGGGGCGCCGAGTTCGTCGATGTGTTCGTTCATGAAGCCGGCGTTGGTGATGCAGGAGGAGATCGGTCCGGAGCCGAAGCCCTTGTCGATGCCGTCTTCCCAGGTCTCACCGTTTTCGCAGTTGGTAGAACCAGCTCAGTGACACCAGTTTGACGGAGCCCTTTTCGCGGCCGGCGGCTTCGACGGCGGCGTCCAGTTCGCGGCGGACGAGTTTGATCATGTCCGGGTTCGGGCCGAGGCAGTAGATGACCGCATCCGCGAGCGCTGCGGCTGCTTTGAGTCCCTTGGGGCCGCCGGCGGCCATCCAGATCGGGACATCGGCGATGTCGTACCAGGTGCCGGTCTTGTCCAGGAATTCGATCTCGGTCTCTTCGCCGCGCCATCTGTGGGTGACCCGTTCGCCGCGGAGCAGGCCGCGGGTGACCTTGACGGCGTCGGTCAGTTCGCGGATGGTGGCCGGTTTGTTGCCCATGGATCGCAGCGCGTTGTTGGCGGTGCCGATGCCGACGAAGGTGCGGCCGGGGGCGAGTGCGTTGAGGGTGGCGACCGAGTTCGCGGTGACCGGCGCGATTCTGGTCAGCGGGTTGGTGACGTAGGTGCCCATCTTGATGGTCGATGTCTGCTGCGAAGCGAGCGCCATCTGCTGGTAGGGGTCGGAGAACAGCAGCGGCCCTTCGCCGACGCCGAAGTGGGTGACCCCGAGGTCTTCTGCCTGTTTGATCAGGCCGACCTGGTCGATCTTGGCGCAGGTGCCGACACAGAAATCCATGATTGCTCTCCTTTGAGACGACAGGGTTCGCGGTGGAACAGCTGCGGAGAATGGGTCGATGCGGACCACATCCCGGCGGCGTTCGATCCATCAGCCTGAGTAGCATGCTAGCGTGGTAGAAGGACAGTATGAGATGATGGAGCGGAAGGCAAGACTTCAGTCAGAACTTTTCGCGGCGACCACTCAGCTCGGTCGGTCCGCATCGGAGCAGGGAGCGTGTGGGATGCAGGACTCTTTACGAATGGCTCGCTACCCTTCGTCAATGACCACTACCGGCCGACGGCCGTCCAGCGGCCGTACCCGGGCCGGCGCTCGCCCGGTCGCGGCGGCGTCCGGTAAGCGCCTGGCCCCAGTGGTGTACGAGATGCTGAAGGAACGCCTGCTCGAGGGCACCTACCAGGCCGGCGAGCGGTTATCCGTCGAGTCACTGAAGACCGAGTTCGAGGTGTCCAAACAACCGGTGATGGAGGCGCTGCACCGATTGGCCGCTGATGGGCTGGTGGAGATCGTCCCGCAGGTTGGTTGCCGGGTGGTGCGTTTTCAGCCGCAGGAGGTCACGGACTTCTACGCAATCTTCGGGGCGATGGAAGGTGCGGTTGCCGGGCGTCGCCGCGCTGCGTCGCACCGAGGATCAGCTGGTCGACCTGGAAAAGGTCAACGAGGAAATCGGCGACCTGGCCAACAATCCCGACCCGGCCGCTCGCTCGCATGGCTACCGAATCCTGAACCGTGAATTCCATGCCACGGTGCACACCATGGCGCACTCGGACGTGATCGCCGACATCAGCCAACGCATGTGGGACCTCTCCGATCTGTTGATCAACACCTCGGGCGTGCCGCGCCCGTTGGCATCCGTCACCGGCGAACGACATGACGATCATGACCGGATCATCGAGGCTCTCCGCGACGGTGATGCAGAGACGGCCCGAATTGAGATGGAGAGCCATATCGTCGGCACCGTCGAAATCATTCACGCCGAATCGCGGGCTATTTCCTGACCTGGCTGATCGACGCCGATGGGGCACCGAGGATGTCGTCGGAGCGGGCAAGTGACTTGCGGCCGGCTGATCGGCACCAACGTCATCTCGACCACATCGTCGGGGTGATCGGCCAGCCGTCATCATCGACCCGGACTGTCAGCGTTGCGGCCCCGAACCACCCCTGGATGCTCGGCTCAAGCGACGGGGAAGCAGCCACCGGCGGAGATAGGTCAGCCGGCCAAGGAATGTGAGCCCGTTCACCCTTGTGCCTCCGATCGCCGTGCTCTACAGTACTAGCATGCTAGCAGGACAGCGTGCTGGTTCGATCGGATTGCACGACGGCCCGCGTTCCGACCGGACACATCTGGTCAAAGCTCTGGCAGGTCAATGACGACGTCGAGGAGGCCTTGTTGATGAACGCAACACTTTCCCTCGCGGCAACGAAAGCCCATTCCCTGCATCACATCTCGATCCCACCGGCCATGTCTGGATCCTGCATCGCTTGTCATCAGTACCTGCCGCCGGCCATTTCCGTGCCGGCACATCAGGTGCCACACCCCTTCTGACGCTCTGCGTCAATCCGCCGCCATTTTTCGATGGGCGGCCGCGCTGGCTCGATCCGCACGCCGCACGACCCCTCACCCACCGAACCCCAGGAGTTCACGTGTCAACGACGACGGTCGCCCCCCGAACCAATCCGCTGAAGGTCGCTTTGGCGAGTTTCATCGGAACCGGTATCGAGTACTACGACTTCTTCATCTACGGCACCGCCGCCGCGCTGGTGTTCCCGAAATTGTTCTTCCCCGAGCAGAGCCCTTTGATGGCAACGCTTTTATCCTTCGCGACGTTCGGGGTCGGGTTCTTCGCCCGCCCGGTCGGCGGGGTGGTGTTCGGCCACTTCGGGGACCGGATCGGCCGGAAGAAAATGCTCGTCATCTCCCTGATGGGCATGGGCGGGGCGACGTTCTGCATGGGCCTGCTGCCCGGGTACGCCACCATCGGCATTCTCGCCCCAATCCTGCTCACCGTGCTCCGGATCCTGCAGGGCTTCTGCGTTGGCGGAGAGTGGGGCGGCGCCACGCTGATGGCCGTCGAGCACGCACCGGTCGGGAAGCGCGGCCTCTACGGGGCATTCCCACAGATGGGCGCCCCCGCCGGGACCGCACTGGCCACCGTGGCATTCCTGACCGTCGCGCAGCTCCCGGACGAGCAGTTCCTGACCTGGGGCTGGCGGATCCCGTTCCTGCTCAGCGCCGCCCTGGTCGTCGTCGGCCTGTTCATCCGCCTCACCATCGGTGAGAGCCCGGAATTCGTCGCCGTCCACGAGCACAAGGAAGAGGTCAAACTCCCGATCAAGGTCGCGTTCCAGAAGTACTGGCGACAGATCCTGCTGGTCGCCGGCATCTACTTCAGTCAGGGCATCTTCGCCTACATCTGCATCTCCTACTTCGTTTCTTACGCCACCGCGGTCGTCAAGCTGGACCGCACCTACGCACTGCTGGGCGTCTTCGTGGCCGGCCTGGTCGCGGTGTTCCTGTACGGGTTCTTCGGATCCCTGTCGGATCGGATCGGCCGCAAGACCACCTACATGATCGGCGCCGTGGCGATGGGCGTATCCATCTGGCCGGCGGTCGCGTTGATCAACACCGGCAACCCCTGGCTGTTCTCCCTCGCCATCGTGCTGGTCTTCGGTGTCGCGATGGCCCCCGCCGGCGGCGCCACCGGGTCGCTGTTCTCGCTGATGTTCGGGGCCGAGGTCCGGTATACCGGGGTCTCTGTCGGCTACACCCTCTCGCAGATCACCGGATCGGCGTTCGCGCCACTGATCGCCGTCGCCCTCTACGGCGCCTTCGGCAACACCAACGCCCTGGTCATCTACCTGCTGGCCGCCTCAGCGGTCTCGATCGTCTCGCTGCTCCTGCTGCCCGGACCGTGGGGCCGCAAGGAAGCCGCCCGGCAGCTCGACTACGCGAAAGACAAGTCCACCGCCAACGTCCACAGCCATACCTGACCCCACCCGATACCGACAGCCATAAAAAGGCAAGAAGGAATCATGAACACATCAAGCGAATTCGACACCGACGTCGTTGTCGTGGGATCCGGTCCCATGGGCGGCACCACCGCACTGGCGCTGGCCACCTACGGGGTGCGGGTGCACGTGGTGTCCAAATGGAACTGGGTGGCGAACACCCCGCGGGCGCACATCATCAACCAGCGCGCCGTGGAGGTACTGCGGGACCTGGGCGTCGAGGAGGCCACCAAACTCGAGGCCACCCCGTGGGAGCAGATGGGGGACACCCTGTTCACCACCAGCCTCGGCGGCCCCGAGGTCGCCCGGCTGCAGACCTGGGGCACCGGCGACGACCGGCGCGGGGACTACCTGCAGGGCAGCCCCTGCACCATGCTCGACGTGCCGCAACCCTTGATGGAACCGGTGCTGATCACCAACGCCGCCAAGCGCGGCGCGAAGGTCTCCTTCAACACCGAATACCTCAGCCACACCCAGGACGCCGACGGCGTGACAGTCACTCTGCACAACCGGATCTCGGACACCACCTTCACTCAGCGGGCCCGGTTCCTGGTCGGCGCCGACGGCGCCCGCTCGCAGATCGCCGAGGACATCGGCCTGGAGATCTCCGGTGAACTGGCCCGCGCCGGCACCGTCTACGCCCGGTTCGACGCCGACCTGTCCGAGTACGTCGCGCACCGGCCGAGCATCCTGCACTGGATCATGAACCCGGCCGCCGGGTTCGGGGAGATCGGCATGGGCCTGCTCCGCGCCGTCCGGCCGTGGGACCAGTGGATCGCCGGGTGGGGTTTCGACCTGAAGAACGGCGACCCGGACCTGGACCACGGCCGGGCGCTGGAGAAGATCCGGGCCCTGGTCGGCGACCCGAACCTGACCGTCGACATCGTGTCCGTCGCCCCCTGGTACGTGAACCAGGCCTACGCCCCGACCTACTCCGTCGGGCGGGTGCTCTGCGGCGGGGACGCCGTCCACCGGCACCCACCGAGCAGCGGCCTAGGCTCCAACACGTGCGTACAGGACGGGTTCAACCTCGCCTGGAAACTCGCGTTCGTCATCACCGGGCACGCCGGCCAGGAACTGTTGGACTCCTACAGCCTGGAGCGGGCACCGGTCGGGCAGCAGATCGTGCAACGGGCCAACCAGTCCCGGGTTGACTACGCACCGCTGCGGGCAGCGTTCGCCACCACCGACACCGAAGACCCGGTCGCAGCCGGGCTTGCGAAGATCAACGCCCCCACCGCCGAAGGCGCGAAGATCCGGGACGCCATCCAGGAAGCGTTGCAGCTCAAGAGCTTCGAGTTCAACGCGCACGGCGTCGAGTTGAACCAGCGATACGACTCCGCTGCCGTCATCCCCGACCCGGCCGCAGGCGATGAGCAATGGGCCCGCGACCAGCAGCTATACCTGCAGGCCACCACCCGGCCCGGTGCGAAACTCCCGCACGCCTGGCTGGTCGGCACCGACGGACGCCGGGTGTCCACCCTGGACGTCACCGGACAAGGGAAATTCACACTCCTCACCGGCCTCTCCGGCCAAGCCTGGGTCGAAGCGGCGAAGGAACTCGACCTGCCGTTCCTGCGGACCGTCGTCATCGGTGAACCAGGAGCGGCCGACCCGTACTGCTACTGGCGCCGGATCAGCGAGATCGACGAAGCCGGCGTGCTTCTCGTCCGCCCGGACGGGTACGTCGCCTGGCGGGTCAGCACCGCAGTCTGGGACGCCGAGCAGGCCACCACCCTGCTCCGCGATGCCCTGGACCAGGTGCTCGCCACCCGCACCCAGCCGGAACCTTCCCGCGCCCCCGCCCAGGAACCCGCGCTGGTCTGACCCTGCCTGGTTCGAGTTCCCCGAATCCGCCTTTTCATTGACACGCAAAGGAATGACTTCCATGACGGAATCCCGCCCGTTCACCAGTGTCTGGTCCGACCTGGCCCAGACCGAGTTCTCCCAGGGCTTCATCGACGCCGGCGGGTACCGGACCCGGTACCTGCACGCCGGTGACACCTCCAAGCCGGCCCTGATCCTGCTGCACGGCATCACCGGGCACGCCGAGGCCTACGTCCGGAACCTGAAATCCCACGCGGAGTACTTCTCGGTGTGGGCGATCGACTTCATCGGCCACGGCTACTCCGCCAAGCCCAACCACCCGCTGGAGGTCAAGCACTACGTCGACCAGGTCCTGAAATTCATGGACGCCATCGGCGTCGAGCACGCCTGCTTCTCGGGCGAATCCCTCGGCGGGTGGACCGCAGCCCGCCTGGCGATCGACCACCCGGAGAAGGTCGACCGGGTCGTGCTGAACACCATGGGCGGCACCATGGCCAACCCCAAGGTGATGGAACGGCTCTACACCCTGTCCATGGAAGCCGCGAAAGACCCGTCGTGGGAACGGGTCCGGGCCCGCCTGGAGTGGTTGATGGCCGACCCCACAATGGTCACCGACGACCTGATCAAAACCCGGCAGGCCATCTTCCAGCAGCCCGACTGGCTGCAGGCCTGCGAAGCGAACATGGCGTTGCAGAACCCGGAAATCCGGAAACGCAACATGATCACCGACGAGGACCTGCGCGCCATGATGGTGCCGGCCCTGGTGTTGTGGACGACGAAGGACCCATCCGGGCCGGTCGACGAGGGCCGGCGGATCGCCGAGCTCATCCCGGGCGGGAAGCTCGCCGTGATGGAGGAATGCGGGCACTGGCCGCAGTACGAGGACACCGAGACCTTCAACAAGATCCACCTCGACTTCCTGCTCGACCGCTGAACAGCAGGTCCTCCATCCTCGACAGTCAGGAATTCACCAACTCCAAGGGAGAAGACAATGCCCCACGCTCTTGTGGCCATGTCACACAGCCCGCTGCTGCACCACGTGCAACCCAGCGACGAAGTCAAGGCCGAGGTCGAAGCAGGGTTCGAGGCCACTCGGACCTTCGTGAAGGACTTCGACCCGGACCTCATCATCAATTTCGCGCCGGACCACTACAACGGGTTCTTCTACAACCTGATGCCCCCGTTCTGCATCGGCTACGAAGCGATCGCGATCGGGGACTACGACAGCCAGGCCGGCCCGCTGGACGTGCCCTACGACCTGGCCCAGTCGATGGCCCGCTCCGTCATCGACAGCGGTGTGGACACAGCGATCTCACTGCGGATGGAGATCGACCACGGCGCGGTCCAGCCCATGGAGATCATCTACGGCGACATCACCGCCAAACCCGTCATCCCGGTGTTCATCAACTCGGTCGCACCGCCGTTCACCCCGATCGCCCGAATCCGCGCGCTGGGCCAGGCGATCGGGACCTGGGCGGCCGGCCTGGACAAGAAGGTGCTATTCATCTCCTCCGGGGGGCTGTCCCACGACCCGCCCGTGCCGCGCCTGGCGGAGGCGACCGCAGCGCAACGGGACATGCTCACCGGCGGCGGCCGGAACCCCACTCCCGAAGCCCGCGCCGCGCGGCAGCAACGGGTCATCGACACCGCCCACGCCTTCGTCAAGGGCGAGGCCGACATCATGGACATCGCCCCCGAATGGGACCGGGAGCTGATGGAAATCCTTGCCTCCGGCGATCTCTCGCCCCTGGACGAATGGGCACCGGACTGGATGGAACAGGTCGCCGGGCACTCCGCCCACGAGGTCCGCACCTGGATCGCCGGCTACTCCGCCCTCGGCGCAGTGGGGGACTACACCGTGCAGTTCAGCTACTACCGGCCCATCAAGGAATACATCGCCGGCTTCGGCATCACCACCGTCAGCCTCGACGACGCCGTCTAGGTTGATGGGTTGTTGTCGCCGGTCAGGGTCGCCAGTGGTTGGTCTGGATCCACGATGTAGGTGGAGAGCATCCGGCCGGTCTCCGGGCCGAGATCCAGCGCGTTGTGGGCCTGGCCGGGTGGCATCAGGAAGGGATCACCGGCGTGCAATGTGAGTGTCGGTTTCCCCTCGATCATCATTTGCACAGTGCCGGCGAGGATGTAGCCGACTTCCTCTCCGGGATGGGTATGCCAGCCGGATTCGACACCGGCCGGAATCTCCGTCAGGACCTGCACGATGTCTCTGCCGGGGATCGAGGATGGTTGATGTTGCAGGACAGTGCGATGGAGTTTCCCGGCGAGCTGATCGGCCGGCGCTGAGGAATTCTGCATGTCGCTCAACTGAGCTTCTGCAGGGCCTTGAGGATCACGTTGGTGACCTCTTGCGGCTGCGAGATCATGATCACGTGGGAGCCGTCGATCTCGAGGATGTCGGCGCCCGCCCGCTTGGCCATGGACAAGATGACGTCGGCTCCGGCGGCCTTGTCACCAGTGGCCACCACCGCCCAGGACGGCAGCGTCTTCCACGCCGGGACGCCGGTCCGTTCGTCGAAAGCTGATGCCGCGACAGGTCTCTGGGACGCCCCGTAGACACCGGCCTGCTTCTCGGTCAGATCGCGGGCGAAGACCTCGTAGAAGGCGGTGGCGTTGACGTAGAGCTCGGTGGCTGTCTCGTCGCCCACCCCTGTCGGGTACTGCCGTTGGACCAGTGCCGGACCGAGCGCGCTGTCCCGCGACGTGCCTTCGACCTCGCTCAGTGCCTCGCCTTCGTCGGGGGCGAAGGCCGCCACGAACACCAAGCCAACGACGTTGGGTGTCGATGTGGCCGCGTTGGTGATAACAGCTCCGCCGTAGGAGTGACCGACCGCCAGGACCGGTCCGTCGATCTGGGACAGTGCACTGGCGACGTAGTCGGAGTCGGCGGCCAGCCCGCGCAGCGGGTTGACCAGGGCCTGGACCTTGACGCCGGCCGCGAGCAGAAGCTCGGTGACGCCGGCGAAGCTCCCGCCGTCGGCGAAGGCCCCGTGTACGAGGGCGACGGTGGGGGATGCTGAGTAATTCTCGGTCATCTGAAGCTTCCTTCTGAGGTTGGGTGGGATTGGTCGGGAGTGGATGGGTGCTCGGATCAGCTGGTCAGGAAGGCGAGCAGGTCTTTGTTGAATTCCTGTTCGTGTGTGCCGGTCAGCCCGTGTGGCGCACCGGGGTAGATTTTGAGCGTGGCGTTCGGCACGATTTTGGACGACTTGAGAGCCGCGGCGCCGATCGGCACGATCTGGTCATCGTCACCATGCAGGATCAGTGTGGGAACGTCGATCTTCTTCAAGTCCTCGGTGAGATCGGTTTCGCTGAAGGCCTTGATGCAGTCATACGCGGCCTTGATGCCGACGGTCATCGACATCAGCCAGAAGGCATCCCTCGCGCCCTGCGAAACGTTTGACCCGTCGCGATTGGCCCCGTAGAACGGGTACGCCAAATCGTGGTAGTACTGCGATCGATCCGTCAGGACGCCCTCGCGGATCTCATCGAACGGCGCGATGGGCAAGCCTTCGGGGTTCGCGTCGGTCTTGAGCATCAACGGCGGAATCGCGCTGAGTAGGACAACTTTCGCCACCCGGGCCGTTCCGTGCCGGCCGATGTACCGGGTCACTTCGCCACCTCCGGTGGAATGTCCTACCAGTACAACGTCTTTCAGGTCCAGCGACTCGATCACTGCCGCGAGGTCGTCGGCATAGTGGTCGAGGTCGTTGCCCTCCCAGGGCTGGCTGGACCGGCCGCCACCCCGCCGGTCGTGCGCGACTGCGCGGAACCCGTGGGCAGCCACGAAGTTCGCCTGGCCGTCCCACACATCCGCGGTCAGTGGCCAGCCGTGGCTGAACACGACGGGTTGGCCAGTGCCCCAGTCCTTGTAGAAGATTTCGATGTCGTGGCCGTTCTCGTGGCCGGCGGTGACTGTGGGCATGATGGTGCCTTTCTGGTTGCTGGTTTGGCTGTTCCGTTTGCCCGCCGTGCGGCTGGCTTGGCATGAGCGAGTTGGTGCTGTCGCTCGTTCGGTTATTGACCGAACCCTTTCCTGCTCTTCGTTCCCTGGAATGTTCGCAATGAGGTCAGTGATCGATCAGCCCCACTGGCCCGACAATGTCTTCGGGTTAACCGGAATTTTCGCATCGGGCTACCCCGATGTGTCATGGCATGTGGGTGTCGCCCTGGCTCAACAGGTCGGGCGGACCGCGGTCGCTGCGCCTTCGATGACGGTCGTGACCTCGTCGGGATGGGAGACCATCACGAGGTGGGAGGCGCTGATCTCGGTAATGTCGGCGCCGGCACGTACGGCCATGGAATGGATGACGTCGGCGCCGGCGGCGGTGTCATCGGTCCCGACAACGGCCCACGAGCGGAGTTTCTTCCACGCCGGTGGTCCTGATGCCTCGGAGAAGGCGGCCTGGGCTGCGGGTCGCTGGGTGGCGGCCAGCAGTGCAGCCTCGTCGGCGGACAGGTCGGCTGCAAAGACGTTGTGGAACTTCTGCGGATCGATGACGTATTCAGTTGCGGGTTGGCCGCCGCCGGCGCCGGTGGGGTAGGTGAGCGGGAGGAGTGCGGAATTCAGCACGCTGTCCTTGGATGTCATCTCAACATCACCGAGGATCTCACCGGCATCGGGTGCAAAACCGGCGATGTAGACCAACCCGTGAACGTTGCTGGCGTCGTAGGCGGCGTTGGTGATGACCGCGCCGCCATAGGAGTGGCCGACGAGGAGTGCGCAGCCGCCCAACTGGTTGAGGTAGCTGGCGATGTATGCAGAGTCGGAGGTCAAGCCGCGCAACGGGTTCGCCGGTGCGACCACGTCGTACCCGTCCCGCTGGAGACGGGAGACCACGCCGCTCCAGCTGGACGCGTCGGCGAACGCCCCGTGGACCAGGACAATTTTCGGTGCACCGGCCGACGGTGCTAGCGGGGCGGCGCCGGCTTCCGCGCAACCGACCAGAGCGATCGCGAGAGCAGCGACAATGGAAGTGATCCTGGCCGCGCGCCCCGCGGACCGTCGAGGATCCGGCAGATCGGCCCTCTCGGGACCCGCGGGGCAAGGCGCCTCCAGTTCCTGGTGGTCATTCAAATACGTTGCCATGAAGAGCCTTTCGTTGTCGGCGAGGTGGATCGATGGGTGTGCGCAGAAGGCGGGCGGTAGGCGGTATACCACCGCAGGACAGGTACTCGCCCCAGCGCTCCCGGGTGGAGCAGGAGTCGATTCCACTCAATGAGGGCCTGGGCGAGGGACATTCGCAGTGTGTCGCGCGTCTTCCGGACCGGCATGGGCCGGAAGAAACACGCCGTTCGAGGTGGTAACGGCCGCGGCCGTCAGCGTGCCACCCGCAGCTTGCGGCGGCATGCCACAAGTGGGACCTGCAGGTGGAAGTGCTACTGCGTAACGAACCCCTTGGCCGATGACCGTGATCCCTCACGCGCAACACGATTGGTCATGAGGCGCCGGTGCCGACAAGGCGATGGTCTCCATGGAAGGCCTCCCGGTCGGCGATCTGACCTCATCAGGCTCCCAGCCGTCGACGCACTCCCACCAGACCCGCTGACCATAGGAATGTTTCCGGTTATCCCTACCCCCGGGGCGGGTTCTTCCGTGTAACCCTCAAGGTGTGGCTCGCACACTATTGATTGTTGATGACGACGCCGCCTTCAGCGACCTTGCAGCCAGGGTGATGACGGGGTGGGGTCATGCTGTTATCGGCCATGCTGGCAGCGTCGCCGAAGGATTGGCCAGGGCCGCAGAGCTACGGCCAGAGATGGTCCTGGTGGACATCGGACTTCCGGATGGGGACGGGTTCTCGCTGACGGAGCAGCTCATCGCGATGCCTTGGCCGATGCGGGTCATCCTCATCTCGTCAGATTCCGACCCGGCCAACCTTGCCGCCGCGAGGCGGGCCGGCGCAGCAGGATTCGTGCCCAAGGACGAGTTGTCCGGCGTCGAACTGCGTGACTTCCTTGAGCAAGGTTGAGGTCGGATGGACACCCAGAACGTGGAAACTCCTGCTCTGAGAGTGGTCGTCGGTGAAGATGACGTCTTGCTGCAGGAGGGGATCGCCGGCATTCTCCGCGCCGCCGGGTTTGACGTTGTGGCCCGAGCCGGTGATGCCGATGACATGTTGCGCAAGATCCTGGCGTTCCGCCCGGACATCGCGATCGTCGACGTCCGGATGCCCCCACGTCGAGAGGACGACGGGTTGGTCGCCGCTATCGAAGTCCGTCGCCGGCTACCCGGGACTGGTGTCTTGATCCTGTCCCAGTACTGCGAACCGAGCTTCGCCATCGAATTGATCGGTGATCATCCTGGGGGTGTCGGTTACCTCCTGAAGGAACGAGTGGGGGACGTGCCGGCGTTCGTGGATGCCGTGCGGCGGGTGGCGGCCGGCGGTAGCGCGTTGGACCCGGAAGTGGTCTCGCTGATGTTGGGTCGTCCCAAGCCGGGTGACGCCCTGTTCCCCTTGTCGCCGCGCGAACGAGAAGTGCTGGCCGCGATGGCGGAAGGCAGCTCGAATCTGGGAATTTCGCAGGCCCTGTTGATGAGCCAGGCGTCAGTGGAGAAGTACGTCACCGCGATCTTCCGCAAGCTGGACCTTGCGGCCGCGGATACCGACCATCGTCGGGTGCTGGCCGTACTGACCTACCTGCAGAACAAGGACCGGCGGTGAGCGAGCGTGCGAGCGAATCAATGTCACCGATCGTCGGCTCGACCCCGCGGAGCGGGGTCGAACGATGAGCGCACCAGAACCTGTCGGCGATTCGTTCCGTAGTACGGCGCTGGCGGACCGGTACTACGAGGCGTTCAACGCCCGCGACCTCGATGCCTGGCTCGACACCCTCGACGAGGAAGTCGAGATCGTCAACGACGGAGGAGTGCTTCGTGGCCGGATGGCCGCGCGCGCTCACCTCAGCGGAATCCTCCAGGCCTTCCCTGGCGTCGCCGTGGCCTCCCGCCGGGTCGTCGCCGTGTCCCCCGATGCGGTGGTGTCCGAGTTCCGACTTGCCAACCCGTTGGCGGCGCTCTCGCCGAACCCCTCGGCCCTGGCCGAGCCTGCTGTGCCGTGGCGCCTGGACGGCATTACCTGCGAGGTCCTGCGGGTGCGGGGAGATCGGTTGGTCTCACTGCACAGCTACTACTCGCCAACCGCGGACGACCGGACCCCGACGGCCGCGGTGCCGTCGCGTGCAGAGGCGGCCCGGATCGCCAACCGGCAGGCCTCGCTCGGACGGGTCGCGACCCACGTCGCCGGCGGCGGTTCGGAGCAGGACCTCGTCGCGGTGATCAACCAGGTCATCGCAGAGTTCGCCGGCGTCGATGTGAGCCTGATGCTGCGGTTTGAGGCCGGACGACACGGCGGTGCTGCTGGCCGCATCGGGGTTGGTTGACGACCCTGTGTCGCTCGAGCCGCCGGCTTCCGTTGGGCGAAGACATCCGGGCGGTGCGCGACAGCGGCCGGGCTCTGCGTTTCGGGCCGCACGGGTGGCCGCTCGCGTCACGTCTTGGTGGGTCGGCCGGGGACGAGGACCTGCGGTGGTGTGTTGGTGTACCCATCACGCTGCACGGACGCATGTGGGGCGTCAGTGTCCTCGGCTCCGCACGGGACGAACCCTTCGCCGACGACATCGAAGAGGGCATTGCGGCTTTCACCCATTTGGTATCGACGGCCCTGGCCAATGCGCAGGCCAACGACGAACTGCGGGAACGAGCCAGGGAGCAATCGGAACTACTGCGGGTCGCCGAAATCGCGGCGGCCGGAGCGAACCCGACCGAGGTGTTCCACGCGGTCGTCCAGTCGGCGTCCACCGTCTTGAACGGTCTACCGACCACCCTGATGCGGTTCGTCGACGATGAAGTGGCCGACGTCCTTGCCTTCAGTGGCGTAGGTATTCCGGCATCAGGGGAGAGGCTCCTCATCGACCCGGACAGCGTCACGGCGCAGGTCCAGCGCACCGGTCGACCGGCTCGCATTGACAACTATCGAGAAACACCAGGGAATCGATTCGCCAACGAGATCGCCCGACTTCGCGGATCGGTCGGCGTACCGGTTGCGGTGGACGGGCAGTTGTGGGGAATGCTGTCAGCCAGTTCTTGGGACGAGCCGTTACCGGCGGATATAGAGGTCGGCTGACCCCGTTCGCGGGAACCGTTGCGATAGCCATCGCCGGTGCCCAGGCGCGAGCCGACCTGCGGGCCATGGCCGATGAACAGGCTGCACTTCGACGCGTCGCTGAACTCATCGCCAGAGGAGCCAAGGAGCACGCGATCTATGACTCCGTGACGAGCGGGGCGGCGCGGATCATCAACGAGGCCACCACGTTGATCCGGTTCGACTCAGCCGCGCTCCTACACGGTGGTCGGGAATAGTCGCGATGCAGCAGCGGTCGGCTCCCGCGTCGACCTCGCAGCGGAAGACAACGACGTCGTGTCACACATTCTGCGGACGCGGCTGGCAGCACGGGTGGAGAAGTTCCCTGAACACGCCGAGAGTGCCGACGACTATCACCTCGACGGGCTCATCTCCAGCGTCGGCGTGCCAATCATTGTCGGCGACCGGCTGTGGGGCGTACTGAGTGCGGCCACCACCGGTCGGCGGCTATTGACCACAGCAGAGCAGAGCCTGCAACAGTTCGGTGGGCTCATGGCCGCTGCCGTCGCCAATGCAGAAGCGCGCGGCCGGCTCAAGGACTTCGCCGACGAACAGGCCGCGCTCCGCCGGGTCGCCGAGTTGGCCGCCCACGACGCCCCCACGGAGCAGGTACTGCAAGCGGTCGCCGTCGAGGCGTCAGGTCTGGCCGGCGTCGAATTCGGAATGGTGCTCCGATACGAGGGCCGCGATGGCGCGAACCGCATCGTCGCCCTCCACGGCGCTCCCGACAACTTCGCGATCGGGTTGCTCGCGCCTGGCACGGGAGATAGTGCAGTGCAACGCGTCTGGGGCTCCAGACGAGCGGCGCGGGTCGACGACCTCGGACAGATGACCGGTCTCTGGCCCCGGTTGGCGCTACGAGCGTGGGTTCCGGGCCAGCGCCGGGGTGCCGATCGTCATCCACGGCAAGCTCTGGGGTGCGCTGATCGTCTGCGGGCGCCGCGGACCCGTTCCCCAGACGATCGACGAGCACCTGAGCAACTTCGCCGATCTGGCCGCAACAGCCATTTCCGCTGCTCAAGCACGTCAGGAGCTCAGGCTGCTGGCCGACGAGCAGGCGGCACTGCGCCGGGTGGCCGAACTGGCCGCGCACGAGGCCCCGGCGGAAGAGATACTGCGGGCGGTCGCCGTCGAGGCGTCAGCGCTCGCCGGCGTGGACTTCTCCACCTTGCTGCACTACGAGCCGGACGGCAGCAGCGTGATCGTCGCCCTGGACGGTGCGCCCGAGGGGGTCAGGGTCGGGATGCGCTCGCCGGGGACGGGTGATGGTGCGGTGCAACGGGTTTGGCGCACCGGTAAGCCGGCCAGGGTCGACAACCTCGCTGAGATGTCCGGGGTGTGGCCGCAACTCGCGCATCGGCACGGGTTCAACGCCAGCGCCGCAGTGCCGGTCGTCATTCACGGAAGACTCCGGGGAGCGCTGGTGGTGGTGGGGCGCCGCGAGGCTTTCCCGCAGTCCATCGAAGAGCACCTGGCCAACTTTGCCGACCTGGCGGGAACCGCGGTCTCCGCCGCGGACGCACGCCAGGAACTCAGGCTGCTCGCCAACGAGCAGGCCGCGGTGCGCCGCGTTGCAGAGCTCGTCGCCCGCGGCGCCACCCTCGACGAAATCTTCAAGGCCATCGCCTCGGAGACGTCCTCATTACTGGGGAACCTGGCGACCTCGTTGCTGCGCCACGACAGCACCGATGTGGCGGTCGTTGTCGCCGGGCACAACAGCCCCGCGCCGGTCGGATCGCAGTTTCCGGTTCTCCGCGACAACATGACCGGCGAGCCAACGAACTCCCTGCCAGCTGACGTCACCGTCACCGTGCCGGTCACGGTGGAGGGCCAAGTCTGGGGAGCCATCGTCGTCAGCACGCCGGGCGAACCATTGCCCGCCGGGAGCGAGGAACGGCTCGCGCAGTTCGCGGAACTCGCGGCCGTGGCCATCGCCAACGCGGAGAACAAGTCCAAGCTCACCGCCTCCCGAGCGCGGGTCATCGCCACCGCCGACGAGACCCGTCGTCGCGTGCAGCGCGACGTCCACGACGGCGCTCAACAACGGTTGGTGCACACCATCATTGCGCTCAAACTGGCCCGTGACGCTGTGCGGGCCGGTCATTCGCCGACCGACTTGCTGGAGGAGGCCCTCAGCAACGCAGAACGGGCGAGCAAGGAATTGCGCGACATCGTCCGCGGCATCCTGCCCGCGTCGCTGACCCGCGGCGGGCTGCGCAGCGGTCTGGAATCGCTGGTGGCCGACCTCCCGCTGCCGGTAGAAGTGAGGGTCAGCGCCCCACGCCTCTCGGCGCAGATCGAAACAACCGCCTACTTCATCGTTGCCGAGGCAATGACGAACGTGGCGAAGCATGCGCGAGCCAGCCGTGCGACCGTCGACGTCAGTGTCGTCGGCCGCACCCTGCTCATCGAGGTCCGTGACGACGGTATTGGCGGCGCGGACGCTCGGCGGGGCACCGGACTGACCGGACTGCTCGACCGGGTCGAGGCGGGCAACGGCACGTTGTCCGTCGACAGCCGACCCGACTCAGGCACCGTGGTGCGCGCCACCTTGCTGCTCGACGACGAACCCCCTACACACGCGCACGGTGACGCATAGTCCACCCGTTCTGAGCCGTTGTCCATTGTCAGATCAGTCCGGTATGTCCGCACCAATGACCTCGCGCGCATCGGCCGGCGCGGACCGGCTGAAACGGGTCGCAGCTATTGGCCAGCCCGAAGTGAGATTGCGGGTTAACCCGAAAAGAACGTCGGGTCAGTCGGCTTTTCCGCAAAGTACAAAGCGGACACCATTGATTCATCAACCGACCGTCATCATCGAACGGAGACACCAAATGAAAGTCCCGAAACCAGTACTGATTGGTTTGTTGTTCAGCGCGGCCTTATTTGCGGGCTACGAGATCAACGAAGCGATGCACGCCGAATCCGCTCCGGCAACGGTTGCCGCAGCGCCGGCCGCGGTGCTGTCACCGATCGCGCCCGAACAGACAGAGCCCGTCGTCATCAACCTCACCCTCGCGGGCCCGGCAGCAGCCCGGCACCTGCCACCGTCGTGAATCTGACGCTCAACGGCCAGACACCCACTCCAGTAACAGTTTCGGGTAGCGGACAGACGGTTGCTGACACGTCTGCCGAGCCGGTGCGAGGTTCCTCGTGGCAGTGCCGCCACCGCTACTTCTGCCACCGACACCGTTCCACCGGTGCCGCCCCGGCGGCCGTGCGCGTACCAATCGCCGGCCGCCACCGGCAGCGTGGTCGACGCCGCTCCGGCTCGCCAACTGTTCAGAATCTGGTCACCGTTGAAGCCCCGGATCAATCGATCAAACATGGCAGTGAGCACCGGCGACCGTGGAAATACCGCTCAGGACTTCTCGATAACCGCAATTGGCAACAACATTGTCATTGCCTACGGCAACTCAGTCGCCTATGCCGGCGACCACGGTGCCCTCACGGCCAATACCGGGAATGCCGCTTCCAGTGGAACCATCGCCCTCGACGTTGCCGACTCGACTGTTGCTACCGGCACGAGCGTGTCCGCCCCGACAACCACGGGGGAAGCTGGTCTTCCATCACCGACTCCAACCTGGATCGAGTTCGGACGCTGGGCTGAACCCCGCCCAGAGCGTGGCCGGTCGCGGTGTCGCCATCTCGGGTTACGAGGACCATTCGTTGGATGTCGCGGGACGCGACCATGTTGTGACCTACGACGATTCCAATGTGTTCATCGCTCGCAACGGTCAGATCAACGCGAACACCGGTGATACCGACTCGGCCGGTCTGAACGTCATCGACGTCACCGGATCTGTCGTGCATTCCGGCAACCAGAACGAAGACGCCGGCAGGACTCCGAGGATGATGAGGACAGTGACTCAGACTCTGAAGCACCCGAGCCACCCATCGAGGTAACTGATGCGGACTCAGGCCTCGAAGCTTCAACCGACGCCGACGCCGACGCCGACGCCGAACCGGCTGGTCCCGTGGCAGTAGCCCCAACCGGCACGCCAGTCGCGATCGTGACCCCGCGTGCCAACGCCAGTGTTTCGGGTGACGAAGATGACGACGCCGGCACCACCGCGGGCGGTGACGAGGCAGTAGTGATCGGAGGGGATGGCTACGACGATCTCTCCGTGGATGTCACCGGGGTAGGTCACGTTGTCAGCTACGACGATTCCAACGTCGTCATCGGAGGAGAGGGCCGCGTCAACGCCCAGATCGGTGACAGCGACACCTCTGGTGCAGTCGTGATGGGCGTGACCAACTCAATCATCCAGGCCGGCAACTCGAGCTGACAAGCCTCTTCCACACTCTCATAGCGCACCACCAGCACGCCCCCGGGTATCAATCAGCCCGGGGGCGTGCTGGCTGTTCGTGGAGGGATGTGACCGCCCTGGCGGTCGCGGACACTGTGTGTGAACTGCCACGTCGCACGACTGTAGTCGGCGATGAACATAGTCCGTGACGTGTCGGGCCGGTGACACTCACGCCTCGGCAAGGGTTTTCAGCGCCGCCGCCGTCATGGCCGATGAGGTGGGTCTGAGCAAGCTCACGCTCGCCGCGCTGGCCGAGCGGCTCGGGGTGCGTCAGCCCTCGACTGTACAACCACATCGATTCGATGGCCGGTCTGCAGCCGCGACCATCGCCGTCACCGCGAAACGGGACTCTGCTGCGCGTGAAGTGCTCGCCGCCGAACCTCGGTAGGTCGTTCGGGAGGCCGACCGCCATTTCCGCGATGGTGCACGCCTACGGTGGGTCGGCGCTGGCTCACCCTGCCCGGTACGAGGCATCCGACCTGATGCCCGCGCCCGGTGACATCGAAGAACGAAGCCGTCTCGCTCGCGGCTTCATTGTTGCCGCAAGCAGTGGAACGTTCGACGGCGAGGGATGGTAGTGCCGTCGGCGGAGCTTCCCGAATGGTCGACCTCGTTACCCAGATGAGATCCCATGTCGATCCGGTCTTCTCGATCGAGGTGGGTCCCATCATCGATGGTGAGCACGTCGTGGTCCGCTGGGCAGCCACCGGGCACGACGGGGGTGGAATCCCCGGAGCCGGGGCCCAGGTGGGCACAGCCGTCACCTTCCACGGCACAGACATCCTGCGAGTGGCCGGCAACCAGGTCGTCGCATACTGGCCGATGCCCACGCCTCGACCTCATGACCCAGCTACAGCTCGGAGCCGGCTAGGAAGCCGACCCGGGTGACGAGGTAGATCAGGGCGGTTCCGGCGACTGTGAGCAGAAGGGTCAGCCGGGACGGGTGGTCCGCGTTGGCCTGGGGCAGGATGTCGGCGGCGCCGATGTACAGCAGGAATCCGGTGAAGAACCCCAAATAAAGCAGTAGGTCCTCGTCGGGCACGTGGAACAGCAGGGTGGATGCAGCGCCGAGAAGCGGGGTAACGGCGTCCAGGAACAGCAGCTTAAAGGTGCGACCGGAGGCATTGCCGTTGAGCAACATCAACGCGACGGTGTTCAGCCCGTCGGAGAAATCATGTGCGATCACGGCGACCGAAACGGCGAGCCCGACTGTGGTGGAGACCTGAAATCCCAACCCGATGCCAACTCCGTCGAAAAATGAATGAGCCGACAGGGCAAGTGCGGATACCACACCGATCTGGGGGTGCCGCCGGGCGGCGGCGAATGCATCACCCCGTGAGCTGTGGATCACCGTGAGCTTCTCAATAAGGTAGAAAAGCAGGAAACCGCTTGCGAGAGCGATCATCGCGGCGGTGAAGTCACTGTTCGTCGAGAGCGTCAGCTCATGGACTTCGGGCAGCAGATCGAAGGCAACCACACCAAGCAGAACACCGGAAGTGAAGCCAAGAATGCGCTGCAGCTTCCCTCGGTGGCGCAACGCGAACAGGCCGCCGGCCAAGGTCGAACCGAAAGTCATGACCGACAGCAATGCGGTGATCATCATGCGCCGCTCTTCACATGAGTGCGGCCGGACAGGACACTGCCGATCGTCCCGGTTGCTGAGAGCGCTCCTGCCGAAACCGGTTGGCTTGCAACCAGAGCTTTCCCGGAGGGATCGCAACGGACACCACGATCTACCGACTTTGGCTGCGCGGAAGGGGTCAGGATGGTGGCCATCGGCGTCAGATCTGGCTACTGCCGCCGTCGACGTACAGCTCGGCGCCGGTGATGAAGGTGCTGCGGTGACCGGCGAGGAACAACACTGTTTCGGCGATTTCCTCAGGTGTTCCCAGGCGTTTCATCGGGACGCCCGACGCCAGGGCCTGCAGCAGGACGTCGGTGGTTGTTGGGTCGGTGGCAAGACCTGCTAGTCCTGGCGTACCGGTCGGCCCCGGTGCAACGCAATTCACTCTGATGCCGCGTTCGGCCAGTTCCGCCGCCCAGGATCGGGTCAGAGAGCGGAGGGCCGCTTTGGATGCGGCGTAGACGCTGAACGACGGGCTGCCTTTGATATCGGTGCTTGAACTGCTGAGGATGATCGATGCGGCCGGGTTCAGCAACGGCAACGCCCCCTGAACGGTGAACAGGGTGCCACCGACGTTGGTGTTGAAGGTGTTTGTGTAGTGCTCCCAGGTGATGTCCGGGAGCGCAGCGAATTCGCCCCCGCCGGCGTTTGCGAAGACGACGTCAAGGCCGTGACCCTGGTCGCGAATCGCGGAGAAGACCCGGTTGAGGTCGTCCTGGTCGGATACATCGGCACGTACTCCGGTCGCTGACGCTGGCCGGACTGCGTGTAGTTGAGCGACCGCTTGGTCGATGGTGTCTTGGCGACGTCCGGTCAGGAAGACATGAGCGCCCTCCTGCGCAAGCCGGCGCGCTGAGGCCAATCCGATACCCGAGGTACCGCCAGTGACCAGTGCCGTCTTGCCGTCAAGTTCAGCCATGTCCTACTCCTTCAGTGAGGTGTGTGTTCGAGGTGAGCTCGGCCGAAACCGCTGCGGCTACATGTCATCTCTGGCGAATCGCGATACGCGAACTGCGTCAGTGCTGCGCAGGGTCGGCCGCCCGCGGACCGAGCTGCCAAGCGGATGCGCGATTAGCCGACGGCGCCCACGGGCTGCTGCTGGCCGGAGTTGAAGTCGGGGCTCAACTCCGGCTCGACCGAAGCGGGAGGAACCGGCGACTGGCCAACGCCACGCCGGTACGGATGAGAAGTGCGACGGCAGCGCTGGTCGTGATGATCAGCAGTACCCAGGTCCACGCGGTCATGCCCCCGACGTGTTCGGCGGCGATCCATTGAATCGCGTAGCCGACGACCGCGGCAGTAGGGAAACGAAAACGCCCACCAGGGCGGCCCGAATGGGATGCGCCGGTACAGCGGGATGAGCCTCACCTGCACGACCACCATGAGCAACGCGTAGCCGGCAAGGAAATAGGCGACCAGGTCGACGTGCCCCCCGTTCAGCTGGAACCACGCAATGCCAGCGATGACCGGTGGTGCCATCTCGATTGCCAACGTGCTGCGCAGCGGGACAGGTAGCGCGGGTTGAGTGAAGAGACGAAGTCGAATGATCGGCCCGAGAACAATCCAACTGATGATCGCCGTACCCGAAAAGCAGCTGTCCGAAAGACCGCTCACCGATGCCGATTGCAACGATGGCGCTGATCAGCCCGCCGCCAACAGTGGGCAGGAAATAGCCGGGGTGCCACTGCGCGAGGGAAGTGGCCGACTGCATCCACTGACCGAAAAGCCAACCGCCGAGCAGCAAGGTGACGACCACACGCGGCCCAGAACAGGACGTGCCCGGCCGTGGGTGCATGTCGGGACAATGCCGAGGCCAGCAACACTGGCACAAGCGCTGACACGGGAACAAACGGTCCGAACTTCGGGTCGGCAAGTTGCCTGGCCAGGTCGGTCGGGCGGTGGTACCGGCCGAAGTAGGCACTTGCGACGACTACCCACACGCCCGGCGGCCGTTGCCCACAGCACATCTGCTGGCCAACGTGGCGTGATGTCGAGGTTGCCTGCTGCGGTCCAGCATTGGGCCAGGCCGCACATTCCCAAGGGGGATGCCGAACAGGTTGGCGGTGATCTTGTACCGACGGTTTGGTCGAGACATCTGTTCCTCAACAACCCAAGGTCGGGCGTCGGGAATGCGTCAACCGGCAGCGGGACAACGACGATGATGCCCCACGGCAATGGCTGGCGGCGATATCTGGCGAGAGGGGCCGCCGCTGGCTCGTCAGCGGCCGGCGCGGCACGCGCCACGCGATCGATTGACAAAGGACGTTGGTCGCCTTCATGTACAGACTCCTTCAAGCGGGTTCGGATCGGTACTGATGAAGATGCCGGTCCCAGCCGCTCTCAACGATCCGGCCTGCCCTAGAACGTGTTATGGCTAGCCCGATCTCACCTGGCCAAACCAGGATCCTCGGTGGATCAGCGTTGGCGATCCACCGCTTTCGGCCCGGCGAGCCTCAGGTCGCCAGAACCTGACCGTTGTCGACGGCAGATATCCAGGCCATCAATCGGAAGGTTGGTACAAATCACGGACTAGCGCATCGACCGTCCAGGTCTTCCATTGCTCGATTGACCAACCGGCGTTGTGCACGAACGAGCGAAAGACCTCGGGGCCGAGGAGAACAAAAACCAGCCCGACTGCATGCTCGAGTTCCGTCCCGGCGCGCACCCCGGGCTTGGTGAGCAGAACGTCCCGAGTGAGATCACGCATGCCTTCCCATCTGAGCCGTTCACCCGTGCGGTATGCCTCGCCGGCTGTGTCGCCGGCGACGGCATGGAAGACGGGCAGCATCGGCGCCACCCGGGCCAGGATGGTGGTCATTCCTTCGACGACATGCTCAATCGCGCGCCGGGGTTCGGGTTCGGCCCTGGCCGCGAGGTACCAGGACTGTTCGGGTGGGGGAAGTGCCGCCGGGCCCATCACGATCTGGCGGAGGACCTCCTGCAACAAGACATCTTTGTTGTGAAACGTGAAATAGACCGTCTGAACGGCAACGCCTGCTCGTTCCGCGATGGCCGCGATCGTGGTCGCTCGGAACCCTTGTCCGGAGAACAGCTCATAAGCGGCGTCCAACATGCGCTGGCGGGTCGCCGCCGGGTTCTTTCGCCGAATCTGCTTGACGTCGTCCATGTCTGCCACTTTACTAGAGTTCACCTCTAGAGATGAACTCTAGTAAAGTGAGGTTGTCATGAGGTTTCTGTTCACCAGCACCGTTGGTCTCGGGCATCTGCTACCGCTGTTACCCCTGGCACTGGCGGCTCGGGCGGCCGGGCACGAGGTCGCCGTCGCGACAGCGCAACGACATGCCGAACGTCTGATCGCACTCGGGCTGCGACATTGGGCGATCGGTGAAGCCACGGAGGAGGAACGGCGCGCGGTACAACGACCCGATGATCCAGAAGCGGGACCCACCGCTGTCTTCGGTCGGCTCAACCCACTGGCGGCGCTGCCCGCCATGCAATCAATCGTCGCAGAATTGCGACCCCATGTAGTGCTCAGTGAAGGTGCTGAGTTCGCCGGAGGGGTGGTAGCCGATCTCCATGGAATCCCCGTCGTTCGAGTCCACCCGGGAATGTCCGGCGACGGTTTGTGGGAGGGGTTGGTCGCAGCGCCACTGTCACAGGTCCGCACCGGACTGGGTTTGCCAGCCGATCCCGACGCCCGCCGACTGCTTGACGTGCCACAGATCAGCTACTTTCCGGAGAGCTTCGAACGACCCTCCTGGGGTGGCTCTCGTACCGTCCGCGTGCGAGCCAATCTGGCCGAGAGGCGTCGGGCTGACAGGGAGCCGTGCGTTTACATCACCTTTGGCACCGAGATTGTCGGCATGCCATTCTTCCCAGCACTGGCCCGCGACGCCGTCACCGCAGTACACAAGGCCGGCCTACGGCCGATTCTCGCCATCGGGAATGCCGACGTCCGCGAGTTCGCAGACTTGGGTGACACCCGAGTCGAGCGTTGGGTGAACCAGGATGAATTGCTGCCCCGGGTTCAGGCCGTCATCTGCCACGGTGGTGCCGGTACCACCCTGGGTGCACTGGCAGCGGGTACCCCGATCATCGCCGTACCGTTCTTCGCCGATCAGCCCTTCAACGCAGAGCGGATCGCCGCAACCAGAACCGGTCTCACCGTCTCACCTGGGGATCACATCGCGGAGCGACTCAACAGTGCCTTGCGCGATTTATTGATGAATCCACCCGACGGCTGCGAATTCATGGCCAACGAAATCCGGTCGTTACCAGGCCCGAGCTCGGCCATCGATCTCGCGAACAGCCTGCGGCCAGCGATGATCCCTGGCGCTTTCAAGGTGATCTGAGGGCTCCCCACAGCCTGTCGCGTCCCTGGTCGTGGCTCGACGCGGCGCGGGCACCCGGAAATTCGGTCCGGTCCCAGGCACCATACGAGAATGACCGAGCCAATCGAAGACCTATCTGCACCGGTGATCAACCGCGGGGAACCGCGTGATGAGCGGGCAGCGGCCGCGCTGGCCCGATACGACAAAATAGCTCGGCTACCGCTGGTGCTTTCGGCGTTGCTCCCCCTGGTCATTGCCCCGGAGCCGGGCAACCCGGTGTCGGTGGTGATCGGGATCGTGACCTGGCTCGTGTTCGTGGTGGACTTCGTGATACACGAACGTCTGCTGCGGCGGTATCTCGGTACTCGGCGGGGGGTCTTCGACCTGGCGATCGTGGTACTCACCGCCCCATGGTTCCTGCTCCCCGGATCGGTTGCCGGCGGCGGCATCGTGGTGGTGCTGCGGCTGGCCCGGGTGGCCCGTCTGGTCATCGCCAGCAAGGGTGCGCGGCAATTGTTCGACCGGTTGGGGCGGGTTGCCGCGGTTGCGGGCTCGGTCATGGTTGCCGGGGCGGTCGGGGCCTACTACGCCGAGCATCCGGTCAACCCGGAGTTCGCAACCTTCGGCGACTCCCTGTGGTGGTCGATCGTCACACTGACCACCGTTGGGTACGGCGACATCGTTCCCGAAACCACCGCCGGTCGGATCGCCGCGGTGATGATCATGCTCACCGGGGTTGCCGTTCTGGGTCTGCTTGCCGGTTCCTTGGCCAGCTTCTTCCGCCTGCAACCGGACGGGTCCGCGGCCGACCCGAAGACTTCCGAACCCGGCGATCCGGCAGCCGGTGCCGTCACCATCACGCCCGTCGCGACGGTGGACGCGAACCTTCCTCACGGGTTGGCAGATGTGCTGAACGAACTCACCCTGCTGCGGGCCCAGGTCGGCGACCTGTCGGAAATCAGGAGCCAATTGGCCGCGCTGGCCACCCAACTCGGCCCGAGTGGTCCCGCGGCGGGGATCGGCCGCAGCGGCTCCGAACGATGACAAGTAGGGGTCTTGATCAACCTGCTCGCCGTTGGCCGCACAAAACTCGGCGCCGAGCGGATCATGGCCTTGAGGAAAATCGGCGCAGATTCATCGCTATCGCGCCGCTGATGTTCGGGCTTGGCGCGACCTGGGTGAGTCTGTTTGGTCTCAACGCCGGCGATTGCTTCGACTAGCGCGGTTCTGATGCTCGTCAGCATGGTCCGGGGAGGTCGAGAACGTGGCGGGCGGTCACGGCAGCCCGCCGCAGCGCGTCCTCTACGGGCAGCGATCGATGTTCGTCAGAGAGGATCTCGACGCCCCACGGTCCGTTCCAGCCGGCGGTTCGCAGGGCAGCGATCATGGCCGGGAGTTCGAATGTGCCCTCACCGCAGTACCGGCGGCGATGGACCGTGTCCTCGAACAGTGTCCCGATCACCTGTTCATCGGCGTCGTTCAATTCGACACCGATAATGCGGTCCAACGGCACGGTGGCGAGATCCGTTGCGGGCGTGTGTCCCCTGGCGATGTGCCAGGTGTCGATGATGACACCACCCGCATCATGACCGGCGTCCTGGACGAGTTGTAGGCCGTCATGCAGAGTCTTGATGTTCGACCAGGGAAAGAATTCGATGCCCAGCCGAACGCCGGCCTCCTGCGCCTGGCAGGCGAGTTCGGCGAACTTCGCGGCCCAGTGCCCGCGGTCCCACGGGCCGTCGTCCCCGTCTGGGGTGACCTTGATGTGCCGGGCGCCGAGCACCTCCGCCGCCTGGAGCAGGTTGCGCCTAACCCGGTCGGATTCCTCCCGGTGCGAGCCATTGCTCCACCAGAATGGAATGCCTTCGAGCTCGAGGTGGGTGATTCCGTTGTCGGCGAGCATCGCCCGGATTCCGCTCAGCCGGTAGATGGCCACTGCCGCTGGTAAGTCGTCGGAGAGCAGGCCGAAGCCGCGGTAACCGGCCGATGACGCTGCCTCGATCCGCGTGCGGAGCGGCAGCTGGCTGCGCAGGTCGGGTCGGTCGGATGCCGCATCGCCGGCTGATGTCCAGCAGGTGGCCATCAGCTCGTCCTGGCCGGTCACAAGATCCTCCTCCGGTGTGGTGTCAACACCTTTGGGGGGCTTCGAAATGGTCATCGGAGAGTATCCGCGGCGGTGCGGGGTGCGAGCACCCGATGTCGAGAGCTTTCATCCATCACGACTTCCGTCTCTACAACGTTGGGAACGGTGGTGGCACCTCGTGATCAGCTGGGTCGCGGTGTCATGCCTATTGCCTCATAGCACTGGTCGATGAGGCGCATGGTCTTGACTGCGTCGGCGGCGTCTGTTCGTGCCGGTACGCCGGTGCGAATTGCTGTGGTGAACGTTTCGAGTTGGTAGGTGTAGGAGGAGCGGTTGCCGAGATGTTCCGTGCGCGTTCCGTTCTTGGTGGTGACGACGAGCCGGTCGTCGTTGTGCGGATTGACGAAGTCGGTAATGACCGCTTCGCCGGCGCTGCCGATCAGTCGATGACTCATCTGGTGGTGGTCGCTGGCCATATTGCAGCCGGCGGTGCCGGTGACGCCGTTCGGGAACTGCAGGTCCGCGGTGAGCCATTCATCGACGCCGGGATGACCCGGCCGCTCGGCCCCCGCCGCGCTGATCAGCACCGGTTCGCCGCCGACAAAGGGGGCGAGCATTCGCAGGGAATGCAGGCTGTAGCAGCCGAGGTCCATGAGCGCACCTCCGCCGAGTTCCAGTGACCATCGGGGATCGGTGTCGTCGGGCGCGGGCATGTCCATCACCGTTTCGACATGGACCAGCTCGCCCAATTCGCCACTGTCGAGAATGGCGTGCAGCCTGGCAATCAGCGGATGCCAAAAATAGTGGAAGCCTTCGAAGAACTGTCCATCGGCGGTGGTTGCCTGGACGGCGACCGCCTCGGCGTCGGCCGCATTGGCGGCGGACGGCTTTTCGGTGAACACGTGCTTTCCCGCGGCCAGGGCAATCTTGTTCCACGGTGCGTGCAGGCTGTTCGCCAGCGGGTTGTAGACGGCCTCGACCTCGGGGTCGTTGATGACGTCGAGGTACGACTGGTGCACCCGCCCGATGCCGTGCATTTCGGCGAAGGCGTTGGCCCGCTTGGGGTCCCGCGCTGCTACGGCGACGAGGTTGGTTCCAGTGATCTTCGCCGGCTTGATCACGGCCAGGTTGGTGATCCGGGCGGCCCCGAGGATGCCCAGCCGAAGCGGTTCCATGTCAGTTTTGTCCTTGTCTGTCATGCTGCGTGAATTCGGTACTCCGGCCGGCTCCGCGGCGTCGGCCCGTGGCGCGTGGACCCCGTTGGTTACCGCGAGGTCGCGCCGGCTGCGTTGAGCAGGCCGCGCACGTAGTCGGCGCTGATTCGTACGTCGTTGACCGGACCTTCGCCGCGGGGTTCCGCGGTGAGGATGGTGTCCTGCTCAAGGGTGTACCACCCCTGGTAGCCGTTTCCCTGCAGGGTGTTCACGATCGCTGCCATGTCGACCTCCCCGGTGCCCAGCGGTCGGTACATGCCTTGGATGACTGCTTCGGTATAGGTGAGCCGGCCGGCCCGCACCTTGGCCGCTATGGTGCTGTCCACGTCCTTGAGATGGGTGTGGGCGATTCGGTCCGGAGCCTGCCTGGTCAACTCAGCCGGGTCCGTCCCGCCGATCAGCAGGTGTCCGGTGTCCAGGCACAGCGAGATGGATGAGCCTTCCAGGACACGCTGCACCTCCGCGCCGTTCTCGATCATGGTCCCGACATGCGGGTGTAGCACGGCGCGCACCTGGTGCTCTGCCGCCCGCGCGGAGATCCGGTCCAGGTTGTTCAGCAGGCGCGCCCAACCGGCATCGTCCAGGATCGGCCTGGAGTCGTACCCGTCGAGACCGGACACCGCCGACAGCACAAGGACTTCGGCGTGGGTGGCGTCGTAGCCGGCGAGGATCCGGTCGATCTCCGGTAGTGGGTCGGTACCTGACTGGTGCATCAGCACCGGGGTGAAACCGCCGACCGCCGTCAGGTGGTGGGTGTCGAGCACCTTGGCCATCTGGTTGGGGTCCGACGGCAGGAATCCGTCCGGGCCGAGTTCGGTCGCGGACAGGCCGACGTCCTGCATCTCGGCGAGTACCCGGTCCGGGGTGAGCTGATAGCCCCAGTTCGGGACCTCGCAGACCCCCCAGGAAATCGGGGCGCCGGCAATTCGATGCTGTTGCGCTGTGCTCATGGGACGTGGACCTCATTGATCTGCACCGGGCGGTGCTGTTGCAGGGAGCGGGTGGCGGCCTCCGCCAGGTAGGCAACGGCCATTGCGTCGTCGACGGTGCACGGTGATGTCCGTTGCCCGGCAACAACTTCGGTGAATGCGAGCAGTTCGGCGTGGAAGGCCGAGGCCAGCCGGTCCATGAAGAAGGTGGCCGGTGGGCCGGCCGGCCAGCTGGCACCGGGCTCGAGGTTGCGTAGCGGGGTGGTGTCGCTCCAGCCGGCGGCGACGCTGTCGCCGGTGCCGTGCAGTTCCAGCCGGACGTCGTAACCGCGCGGGTTGTAGCGGGTGTTGGAAACCACGGCGGTGGCGCCGTCGTCGAAGGTCAACAATGTCTGGGCGGTGGCGACGTCGCCGAATTCGGCGAAGAACTCGTCGCCCCTGGCACTGCCGGTGGCGTAGACCTCGACGACCTCGCGGCCGGTGACCCATCGGACGGTGTCGAAATCGTGCACGCTGCAATCCCGGAAGATGCCGCCGGATACCTCGATGTACCCCCGTGGTGCCGGTGCGGGGTCCAGAGTGGTGGACCGGATGGTGTGGACCCAGCCGAGTTCACCGGCCTCGACGGCCGCGCGAGCCGCGGCGAACGCCGGATCGAAGCGGCGCGGGTAACCGATCTGGACGACCGCGCCCCGGTCATTGACGTACCGGGCAATGGCCGCAGCCTCGGAAAGATCGCCGGATAACGGCTTTTCGCAGAACACCGGTATCCCGGCGTCGACACCGGCCCTGATCAGCTGAGTGTGGGCATTCGTCGCCGCAGCGATGATGATCGCGTCCACACCGCTCTTGATGAGGGTGTCGGGGCTGTCGGCGGCCTCCGCGCCGACCTTCTCCGCGATGGTCTTGGTGACGGCTGGAACGAAATCTGTGACGACGAGGGAATCGACACCGGGCAGCGTGGACAGGGTGTCGGCGTGGAACGCGCCGATCCTGCCGAGCCCGATCAAACCGAGACGCATGATGCTCTCCTTCTCGAAAAGTGTTGCCCAGCAGACTGCTTGGAGATCCGAAGGGTCATCCCAGGCCGCCGATGACGTTCTGGTCCCAGTCGATGACCGACCCGGTGACGACGCCGCTCCGGTCGGACAACAAGAAGGTGACGAAGTCGGCGATCTCGTCGGGCTGACCGAGCTTGCCCATCGGCAACGATGCTCCAGCCACGGTCTGCCAGTCACCGGACGCCCCTCGGGTACGTGCATCCCCGCTCCGGCGCTGGGTCTGGTCCTCACCGTCGGTGGCCGACCAGCCCATGTTCAGGCCGTTGATCCTGATCCGGTCCCAGCGATGTGCGTGCGCGGCGTTCTTGGTCAATCCGGCCAAGCCTGCCTTCGCTGCGACATAGGGTGCGAGAAACGATTGCCCGCCGTGGGAGTCGATGGAGATGACATTGACGATGGCACCCGGCTCCCCGCGTCGCTTCATGTCGGCGATCGCCGCCTGCATGAGGAAGAACGGGGCGCGCAGGTTCACCGCGATGTGCTGGTCGAACAACTCCGGGGTGGTATCCAGCATGGAACCGCGGGTGGTGAGACCCGCCGCGTTGACCAGACCGTCGATCCGTCCGTGCCGCTCGATCGTCGTCGCGACGGAGGCCTGGGCCTGCGCCACATCACTGACATCGGTGTGGACGAAACTTGCTGTCCCGCCTAGGGACTCAAGCTCCGAAACCACCCGCGCACCGCGTTCGCCGTTGCGCCCGGAGATCACGACCGCGGCACCTTCCCGGATGCTCGCGCGCGCTACCGCCGCACCCAGCCCTTGTGTGCCGCCGCTGATCAGCAGCACCTTGCCGCTCAGCAGTTCGATCATGTCGACCCCAGGGCTGCGGTGGCCTTGTCCCAACTTGGATTGGCGACCGCGGCCGGCCGGGTCCCGCTCAAAACGTCGAGCACTCCCTGGGCCGCGTCGGTGAAGGTGGCTGCGGTGCCCTGCCGGCTCAACCCCATCAAATGCGGCGTGAGCACAACATCGGGATGATCGAACAGCGGGTGATGGGTCGGGGGCTCGGGTTCGAAGACGTCCAGCCCCACCCCGCCGAGCCGGCCTTCCTGCAACGCCGCGTGCACCGCGTCGATGTCGATCAGGCCGCCGCGGCCACAGTTCACCAGAATCGTCCCGGGTTTGACCTGCGCGAGGAGCTCGGTACCGACCAGGTGGTGGGTGGACTCGAGCAGCGGCAGGTGCAGCGTGATCACGTCACTGCGGCTGAACAAATCCGCCAGGTCGGAGCACCGAACGTCGGCCGGCGGTTCGCTGACCGGGTCGTAGGCCAGCACCTTCATGCCGAGGGCAGCGCCGATGGCGCCGGCCCGTTGCCCGATCCGGCCGTACCCGACGACCCCGAGGGTCGCACCGTTCAGGTCACCGACCGAGACGCTGCCGCGCGTCGCCCACTGACCATCGCGGACCAGGGTGGTGAGCCGCCCGAACCGCTTGACCAGGTTCATCGCCATCGCTATGGCACCCTCGGCGACGGCGTTGGTGCCGGCGCCCGGGGTGATCACCACGGCGATGCCGCGGGCGTTCGCGGTGTCCAGATCAACCTTCTCGACACCGACCCCGGTGCGGGCCACGACCCGCAACTGCGGAGTCCGTGCCAGAAAGTCACTGTCCAGCAGGGCATCCGCCCGGGCGATGGCACCCTGCGCCTGCCTCAGGTCCGCCTCAGTGGGATCCGCGACGAACCGGCAGTGCCCGCTCAGCACCGGATTGACCAATTCGGGATCGACGACCCCGAGTCCGACGACCACTGGCAGATCGGACTCAAGCATTGCCGGTACCGGAGAACTGCTTGTGGCCGAAGGTGACACCCGCAACCTGCGGGACCTTCTGCCATTGGCCCTCGACCGCGGAGGTGGCGATCGCGCTGATCACCGAGGCGTCGGCCAAGGCCTCGTCGATGGTGGAGTTGCGCTGTTCGCCCCCGGTGACCGCGACCAGGAACTTCTTGGCCTCGATGACCTTCAGGTCGTCATAACCCATGCTGTTGCCCGGGCCCGGCTGGAACGCCGCGTAATCACCCTGCGAGGAGTTGCCCAGGATGGTCGTGTAGCCCTGACTCGGCCCCTTGCGGCCGATCGCCAGTTTGAGCTCGTTCATCTGCTCGAAGTTCCAGGACGCGGAGCCTTCCGTGCCGTAGACCTCGAAGCTGAGCCCGCACTGCGGACCGACGATGACCCGGGAGGCCTCCAAGGTGCCGACTGCGCCGGCCCCGGGGGAGTCCTCCGCGAACCGGACGAGAGCCGCTGCGTAGTCATCGTTCTCGACCTCACCGAGTTCGCCGTTCTCGATGACCGCGAAATGTGTCGCCTTGCCCATCGGCAGGATGGGGCGCTGCTGGTGAATGGTGGAGAGCAGGCCGTTGACCTCGGTGATCGGGCCGACGACGTATTGCATCAGGTCCACGACGTGGCTGAGCAGGTCACCGAGGGCGCCGCTGCCGGCGAGGTCTTTCTTGAACCGCCAGGACAGGGCCCCGTTGGGTTCGGAGGCGTACCCGTTGAAGAATACCGCCCGGACGTTCGTGATCCGGCCGAGGTCACCGTTCGCGATCAGGTCCCTGATGCGTTCGACCGCTGGGGCGTGCCGGTAGTTGTAACCGATGGAGGTGGCCACCCCGGTCTCGCGGGCGGCTTCCGCGACCGCAGCCGTGTCCACGGCGTCCCGGCCGACCGGCTTCTCGATCCAGAACGGCTTGCCGGCCTTGGCGGCGGCGATGCCGATCTCCTTGTGCAGCAGGTTCGGTGCGCAGATCGAGACGATGTCGACATCGGGATCGGCGAGCACGTCGCGGTAGTCGGTGCTGCCCTTCTCGTAACCCAGCACATCCTTGGCATACTCGACGCGGTCGGCGGCGGTGTCCGCGGCGTGCACCAGGCGGGGCCGAATGTTCAGTTCCGGGTACACCAGGGGAATGGCCTGGAAGGCGCGGCTGTGCAGCTTGCCCATCCAGCCGACGCTGATCAGCCCGACACCCAGTTCGGTGATGCCCTTGTCGTTGACGTGTCCAACCATGACGATCTCTCTTTCCAATGATGGGTATGGGTTGCTCTGGATGCGGATGTGTGGCAGTTACCGGGCGGCCCGGGCGGTGCCCAACGCGGAGCGGGCGGCGGCGGCGAGCAGGGTGGAGTCCGAGCCGATCGCCACGAACGTCCAGCCCTGCGAAAGGCGCTGCGCTGCGGCGGCGCCGTCGGCGACCAGCAGTCCGCAAGCCTTGCCGTATCGATTACCTGCTGCCAGGACCGTTTCCAGTGCCCGGACGAACGCCGGGGCGGTGGTGTCCCCGGGGACACCGAGGTCGTGGGACAGATCACGGGGTCCGATGAACAACACATCGACACCCTCGACGGCGGCGATCTCGTCGACGGCCACAACCGCGGCCGCCGATTCGATCTGTGCGATGACCAGGATCTCTTCGTCGGCCCGGTCCAGGGCTGCCGGGTCGAGCCCGAACCGGCAGGCCCGGTTGTAGGTGGCCACCCCACGGTCGCCGCGCGGCGGGAACCGCAAGTGCGACATTGCCTGTTCGAGCTGCGCGGCAGAATCGATGCGGGGCAACATGATTCCCGCGGCGCCGTTGTCCAGGACCCGGCCCATCCGGATCCGCGCGTCGGTTTCCACCCGGACCACGGTTGGCACCCCGTACGAACCGGCGGCCGGGACCACGTCGCGGACCTGTTCCTCACCGCCTGCGCCGTGCTCCAGATCCAGCAGCAGCCAGTCGAACCCGGACGCGGCGCACACCTCGGCGCTGAGCGCGGATGCGGTGCCCAGGAATGTCCCCAGAGTGCTGTCCCCAGCCCGGACCGCCCGTGCCAGCGCCCCACCGTTGAGCGGAGTCGTCAGGGTGCTGCTCATCCCAGCCACCGCTGGGTCTGGCGGTCCCGCTCGTACTCGGCGCGCAGCGGCGGCACCGTGGAGACCTCGGAAACCTCGGCGGGGGCGACGTCCCACCACACCCCGGCCGGTGGGAGGTCGGCGTGCGGGATCGCCGGGACCACGATCACGACCGTGCCGGGGTACCCGCGGCTGTCGTCCAATGCCTCCCGGAGTTCGTCGGCACTGTTGGGGCGCAGAGCTTTTGCGCCGAGACCGGCGGCGATCTGCACCAGGTCGACCGCGAGGTAGTCCCCGTTCATGCGTGCTGCCTTGTCCACCTCGGTGGCGTCGGCCAGGTCGAGAGGTTGGGTGCGGTACCGGAACTCGTTGCCGAACTCGCGGCCGTTGCGGAACATCTGCAACCGGTGGATCACCTGGTAGCCGTGGTTCTCCGGGACCACCAGGGTGATGGCAATACCCTCCTGCGCGGCGGTGACCAGTTCGGTGGGTGCCATCAGGAACGTGCCGTCGCCCAGGAACGCGGTGATCCGGGCAGACGGATCGGGGTGCGCCATCCGTACGCCCATCGCGGCCGGGATCTCATATCCCATGCAGGAGAAACCGAACTCCAGGTGGCAGGTCCGGCCGTTGGTGGCGTCCCAGACCTTCTGCAGGTCACCGGGCGGGCCGCCGGCGGCGGCGACGATGACGTCCCCGGGACGGGCGTGTTCCTGCAGGACGCCGATGATCTGGCCCTGGGTCAGGATTGCGTCGGTGGTGGTGACCACATCGGAATCGGCTGCCACCGAAGACTTGTCGAACAACTGGTCCGGGTTGAGCGCATCGGCCCGTTCGATGGCCCAGGCGTCGGCGAGTTCTTCCACCCTGGCCCGCCAGGCGGGGTCAGCCTGCTTGCGCTGCGCGGTGATCGCTGCGGTGAGGGCGGCCAGGGTGCGCTTCGCGTCGCCCACAATGCCGGTGGCGCCCAACCGGTCCGCGTCGTGCACGTTGACGTTGATGCTGGCGAACTTGACGTCGGGGTTGGCGAAGATGGAGTGCGATCCGGTGGCGAAATCCGTCAGCCGGGAACCGACGGTGAGGACCACGTCGGCCTCGTTGGCCAGGGTGTTGGTGGCGGGGGTTCCTTCCAGCCCGATGCCGCCGACCTGCCACCACGCTGTGGTTTGCACGGCACCCTTGCCGCCGAAGGTTTCGGCGACGGGTGCCCCGACGGCATTGGCGAGTTGCTCCAGCTCGGCGGTCGCGTCGGAGTAGATCACGCCGCCACCCGCGATGATGATCGGCTTCTTCGCGGCGACGAGAAGTTCTGCCACGGCCGTGATCTCGTCGGTGTCGGGCGCCGGTCGGCGAATGATCCAGTCGCGCTCGTTGAAGAAATCGGCCGGGAAGTCGTAGGCGTGGGACTGCACGTCCTGCGGTAAGGAGAGCACGACGGCGCCGGTCTCGACCGGGTCGACCAGGGTGCGGATCGCGGCCGGCAGTGCGGTGAGCAGTTGCTCGGGGCGCGTGATCCGGTCGAAGAACCGGCTGATCGGGCGGAAGACGTCGTTCACGGTCAGGTCGGCGTCGACGGGGTGCTGCAGCTGCTGCAGGACCGGTCCCTGGTGGCGGGTGGCGTAGGTGTCGCCGGGCAGCAGGAACACGGGCAACCGGTTCACGGTGGCCAGGGCGGCGCCGGTGACCAGGTTCATCGCGCCGGGGCCGATCGACGCGGTCACGGCCAGGGTGGCGCGCCGCCGGGAGTGCTTGGCGAACCCGACCGCTGCGTGCACCAGGGCCTGCTCGTTGCGGCCCTGGATGAACGGCATGGTTTCGTTCAGCTGGTCGAGGGCCTGGCCAAGGCCGGCCACGTTGCCATGGCCGAAGATGCCGAGGGTGGCGGGGATCAGCCGGCGGCGTTCGCCGTCGGCGACGGAATATTGCCGGGACAGGTAGGTGATGACCGCCTGCGCGACGGTGAGGCGAACGGTCGGGACAGCACTCATGGCGGATGAACTCGATTCTGGGGTCGAGAAAGGTGGCTTGGGGCAGCGCGCATCAACGCCGCGTCGCGATTTCAGGCGACGCCACAAGCAGCGCTGGGTCAGGTCGGTGGTCCTGGCTCGGTGCCGGGCTACCAGGGCCGGCCGTGCAGGATCACGGTTTTCGCGTCGGTCATTTCGGCGACGGCGGAACGGGGGCCCTCCTTGCCGAGGCCGCTGCCCTTCAAGCCGCCGTAGGGCATCAGGTCGGCGCGCCACAGCGGGGTCCAGTTGATGTGGATGATGCCGGCGTCGATCTCCCGGATTGCCCGCACCGCACCGGAAACATCCGACGTGAAAACGCCGGCACCCAGCCCGTAGGCGGTGCCGTTGGCCTGCGCGATGGCGCTCTGCCAGTCCTCCGCGGTGGACACCGCGACGGCCGGGCCGAAGAGCTCGTCCTGGCTGAACGGCGAGGCAGGGTCGACCCCGGCAACGATGGCCGGGGAAATGATCGCACCATCCCGGTCGCCACCGGTCAGCAATTTGCCGCCCGCGCCCACCGCGGCTCGGATGGACTGTTCCACCCGCTGGGCTTCCTTCTCGGTGACCAGGGTGCCCATCTTTGTATCGGCGTACCCGGGGTTGCCGGTGCTGATCTTCTCCACCAGCGGCACCAGTGCGTCCAGAAAGTCGCCGTTGATCGAGGGGTGGGTGATGACCCGCTGCACGGAGATGCAGACCTGGCCGGCATTGACGTACCCACCGAGCGCGATAGCCGCTGCGGCGGTGTCGATGTCGGCATCCGGCAGAATGACCACCGGGCAGGACGCTCCCAATTCCAGGGACAGCCTCTTCACCCCAGCGAGCTGGGTGATCCGGGTACCCGTTCCGGTTGACCCGGTGAACGACACCTTGTTCACCCGGGGATCGCTGACCAGGGCATCACCAAGTTCGGCGCCGGATCCGGTGATCACCGACAAGACCCCTTCGGGCAGACCGGCGTCGACGAAACAGGCGGCCAAGGCCAGGGCCGTCAACGGGGTGGTGCGGGCCGGCTTGAGGACAACCGAGTTACCGGCTGCGAGGGCAGGAGCAAGTTTGTGCAGCACCAGCAGAGCGGGATAGTTGAACGGCGTAATGGCGGCAACGACCCCGACCGGCTGCCGGACGGTGAACCCGAGTTTGTCGAAACCGGTGCCCATATTGGCGTCCAGCGGGAGGGTCTCGCCATACAGCTGGGTGCCTTCGAACGCAGCCAACCGAATGATCTCTCCGGATCGTGCGGCCTCGCCGCGAGCCTCGGTAATCGCCTTACCGGCCTCGGAACTGATGATCTGCCCGATCTCCTCGGCCCGCTCGTCCGCCAAAGCGGCTGCGCGCAAAAGGATCTGCATACGCTGGTGGGCAGGCGTTCGCCGCCAGATCTTCGCGCCCTCGGTTGCCGCGGCCAGCGCGGTCTCGACATCTGCAACGCCGGCCTCGCAGACGGACCCGACTGCCGACCCGTCGAACGGTGACGTCACGTCCTCCCGCCGACCCGAAACGGCCTCAACCCACCGGCCACCGATCAACAGCTTCACGCTGAACTCCATCCATCGACTTTGAAGGCGGAACCACTGGGCCATTCACTCGCACAACCGGTGGTCAAGTTCCATAAGCGTGACGGTCCGCCCCAGTACAGGTCAAGTAATCGGAACCATCAAAAACACCTCATTGGCGTTTCGCTCAGTGTTCCTGTTGCGCCGTTCGTGTTGAGTGGCCGCACTACTTGTGGGGCATAGATATCTCGACGATCGTCGAAATTCGTTCGAGCGACCCACGTGTTCGGCTTCTCAGCCGAGGTAACGCCGCCCTTGTACCCGTCATTAATCCATCAACGACCGAGATGGTGTTCCACCTCTATCCGATCAGAGAGATCGCCTGGCAGGGTTCCCAGGATGTGATCCCTGGCCTGCGTCGGAAACTACGTTTGGCCGACATCGCCGACCAGATCGTCACCGTCCGGACTCGCGGGCGCCGGTCACCGGTGCCATCCTCGAGGACTATGAGCAGCGCTGGTGCGCACCCCGCCCTGTCGGTGATGTTGATCGTGTCTGACGCTGATGCTGCGGTGACGTGGTACACGACGGCGCTTGGTGCTGGCCGGTTATGGGACCTTGGCGGCGTTGCTGGGCTCGACCTCGGCGGCGCGCCGTTCTTCGTCCACGAAGCAGTGCCGGGCAAGAATCGGGAGTCCAGCCCGACCGCCGTGGGATTGACGACCACCCGGATCGAGGTGTTCATCGATGAACCCGACGAACTCATCGAACGGGCTGCACAAGCTGGCGCGACCGACGTGGAACCGGTCAACGCGCACGACACCCCGTGGGGGACTCATCGTCAGGGAGGCTTTACCGACCCATTTGGTCATCGATGGTCAGTGGGCGACCGCTCTCCACTGCAACGGTTTCCCAGGCCGCAGCCGCAATGAGGCTGCAGGCCGGCGGTGGTCGCACTGCGACCCACGCTGTCGACCCTCTACGGTGCCGGACTGGTGTCGCCGCATTGATCATCTTCGGTCCGCGGAGGATCCCGATTCTGGACTGACACCTCTTGCGGTTTAAGGATTTCGAGGGTTGGTGCTTGACTCCTGCACCTCCCCTTGGGTACCTGCTCGGACGGGCCGCATCGGAGAGATCTCGGTCCACCGTCGGCTCATTGGCATCACGAGGATTTTGCCACTGAAGAGGGTGAATTCATGTGTGCTAGGTCAGCGAGATGGGCTTCGCATGCAGTGATCGCAGCCGAACCGGGCTGCGGGAACGTACCGCCACGTAGTAATGGCTCGCCACGACCGCGGGAGTTGACGGGCTTGGATCGGTGGCTGAGTTCATTGGCCGGACCGATCCGGGACACCTGCGGCTCCAGCCAGCAGGGCAGGTCGACCTTCTGGTCGCGACGGGAAAGATCGATGGCAGTCTGGACTGATGGAACGCGGCGCGGACGTGCTGGTGGTGGGGGCAGGGATGGCCGGCTTGGTCTGCGCGACCGAGTTGGCAGCCCGCGGGTTGGAGGTACGGGTCCTGGAACGGGCCGATCACGTTGGTGGCCGCATCCGCACCGACTGCATCGACGGGTTCCGCTGCGACGCCGGATTTCAGCTGCTCAATCCGGCTTACCCCCAGGTCAAGCGTCTGGTCGACGTTCCTGCTCTCGGAATGCAACAGTTCGCTGCGGGTGTCCGCGTTGACCTCGGCGAGCGTTGGGTGGTGTTGGCCGACCCGCGTCGAGCCCCCCGTCTTTTACCGGCGACGCTGCGGAGTGGACTGGTCGACCTGCGCGACATCGTGGGGTTGCTGCGGTGGGCCACCGGCTCCGTGATCGCACCGCAGCGGAGCCTCGGCGCGGCCGACCGGTCATTGTCGGCATCCTGGGACGCGGTCGGCGTCACCGGACGATTGCGACGGGAGGTCCTCGAACCGTTCCTGACGGGCGTCCTGGCCGACGATCCGACTCAGGCGTCGGCCAACTTCGTCCGACTGCTCATCCGATCCTTTCTGCTCGGCACACCGGGTCTGCCGCGCGCCGGAATGCAGGCCCTTCCAGAACAACTCGCCCGCCGGCTGCCCTCCCCGGTCGAGACCAATACCGAGGTCCTCGGTGTCGGGCCGGGTCCGGTCGTGCGAACCGGTGACGGCACCGTGCGGGCCCGGGCGGTGGTTGTCGCCACCGACCTGCCGTCCGCGGTCGCGATGAACCTGACCCCGGCACGCATCTCCGGGGGCTTGACCACCTGGTGGTTCGGCACTCCCGGCGATAGCGCACCCGCCGGGCTTCCGCGCGATCGGTTGCTGTGCGTCGACGGCCGCCGCGGCCCGGTGGCCAATACCGCAGTCGTGTCGGCGGCCGCACCCAGCTATGCCCCGTCGGGCCGGAACCTCGTCCAGCTCACGGCCCTGACCGCCGCCGGCGTCACGGACCGCCAAGCTCTCGCCGAGGCCGGTCGCCTCTGGCGAACTGCCACCACGGAGTGGGAACTCCTTATCAGACATGACATCTCGAACGCCCTGCCCCTGACGAGACCACCCCTTCAACTTCGCCGTGCGGTCGACCAGGGTGACGGCGTCTACCTGTGCGGCGACCACCAGGACACACCCTCGATCCAGGGCGCCATGGCATCGGGCCACCGCACTGCCATCGCCGTGCGCCGACTCCTCGACGTCGCATAGGTATGTTCCTCGGTGGAGCGCCGGTGGCGCACTGGCGGGCGTCGACTTCCATGATCATTTTGTCAGTGGGGGAATCGACTTGCGGGGACGCTTTTCGCGACTAGGTTGCCATGCAGCGGCCCAACCCGAGGTGAAGAGCCCACTGCTGCTTCGGCAGCAACGGAGGCACCCTGGCCGGCCAGCGGAGCTGCGAGCAAGGTACTGGACGTGCGGAGGAGGCCGACGCGAATGACCTCGGTTGGGTCAACTGGGGACCGCCTCTTGTGTATCAGTCCCGAGGCAACTCGACGACCGCTGGGCAGGTCATTGTGAGCGACCTGCTCAACGTCCGATTCCCGAAAGCCTCTGCGTACCATCCGGACTGGGTCAAGGCGTCGGTCAGTGGAGGCGCCAACTCACTCTGGCTGACGGAGTGGCTGTCCGAGGCCATGGATCTTCGCCCGGGCATGCGGGTCCTCGATCTCGGCTGCGGCCGGGCTGCGTCGTCGGTATTCCTGCATCGAGAGTTCGGGGTTCAGGTGTGGGCCACGGATTTGTGGTTCGCAGCCACCGAGAACCTGACCAGGATCCGCGACGCCGGTGCGGCGGACGGCGTGTTCCCCATCCACGCTGACGCCCGCGCACTGCCGTTCGCGACCGGATTCTTCGACGCGATCGTCTCGATCGACTCCTTCGTGTATTACGGCACCGACGACCTCTACCTGGCCTACCTCGCCCGCTTCCTGCGTCCCCACGGCTCGATCGGCATCGCCGGCGCCGGGCTGGTCCACGAGCTCGGCAATGATGTCCCGCACCACCTCCGGTCCTGGTGGGAACCCGCGTTGTGGTGCCTGCATTCTGCTGGTTGGTGGCGTCACCATTGGGAGCGCACCGGCATCGTTCAGGTGACCTCCGACGACACGATGACCGATGGCTGGGAGCATTGGCTCGCATGGCAACAGGCGGTCGCGCCAACCAACGTCACCGAGATCGAAGCCCTCAAGGCTGACCACGGACGCACCCTCGGCTACATTCGCGTCGTCGCTCATCGTACTGAAACTGAACTGGACGAGCCGATCGTCGCTATCACTACCGGCTACACGCCCGAACCCCTGCTCAGGACCTCCGGACCGGATGGCGTGCCGCGACCCGAGCGGCACGTGTGACGGAGTGGACTGTCAAATTCCCACAGAATGAGTTCGGCGGCATCCATGAGGTGGTCCGGTCGGGGCATCGGCGGAGAGCGAAAGGGTCGCGGTTCCCGTAGGCCAGTGGTTACTTGAAGTCCAGTTCCTGGAGTTGTACTCCGCACCCGAAACCCGGACCCCGTCCGGGTCTGGTAGTGGCGGAACGACCCGTGCCATTCGACTGTGCTGAGTACACCGCTGGCAGCACGGCGAGAATCTCTGCTGTCAGTGTGATCTCGATGGTTTCCTTGCCCACCTGGGCCTTCCCGCGCCAGCTGCTTTTGCCTCGCCGGACGTCCCCGGCGTGGCGGACGGCGCCGTCGCGTGGCACTGTCGGGTTATTGAAGAAGACGAAGTCTGCATCGCTACGGACTCTTCCTGCAGCGGTGACCAGGAACGCCAGCACACTCGCCCCAGCCGTCAGGCCGGTGATCCGCAAGGCGGCCTGCGGGTGCGGCCAGGGCGTGTTGCCGCCTTTGGCCAGGTCGGAGCCCACTAGAGCAGGAGCAACCAGGCCGCACCGCCGACGAGGACAAGCATCCCCACGACGGCCAGGATGATCCCCAGGATTGTGACGAGGGACCGCAGAGATTCCACCCTGGCCTCTAACGCGGTGATCCGGGCGTCGTTGTCCATGCCCAGCATCCTGTCAGAGCCCGGGTCGTGAACCCCGCACGTCACCGGTCCCGGTCTGGCGTAGTGGAGTAGATCGCCCCTGCGCTGCCGCTCGAACTCAGCGATCCCGGGCTCGAGGTGCTCAGCGTTTCGTTTCGTACCTGGTCAAGAGCACGCCGTCGGGAAACGTCCTGGTCTCCACCAGGTTCAGGTTCACCCAGCTGTCCAGGGCCGTGAAGAACGGCGTGCCGCCGCCCACGAGTACCGGGTGGGTGACCAGCACGTACTCGTCGATCAACCCGGCTCGCATGGGCGCCGCGGCGAGGGTAGCGCCGACGATGTCCATGGGGCCGCCGTCCTCGGCCTTGAGCCGGGTGATCTCGGTGACAGGGTCGCCGGTGACCACCCGGGTGTTCCAGTCGACCGTGTTGATCGTCGAGGAGAACACCACCTTCGGCATGTCCCGCCACCGGTGGGCATACTCGATCTGCGCCGGTGTGGCACCAGGCTGTTCGTCGGCGGTCGGCCAATGGGAGCTCATCGCCTCCCACAGTTTGCGCCCGTACAACGCCAGCCCCGTCGCCCCCACCCGGTCGGACCACCACTGGAACATTTCGTCGCTCGGCACGCTCCAGCCGAGGTCGTCACCGGGCGCGGCGATGTAGCCATCCAGGCTCAGGTTCATGCCGAAGTTCAGTCTCCGCATGGCGTCAGCCTCCCGCGAGTCGGTAATCGGCATAGACCAGCACGACCCGGAAAAATCATCGGTCAGGCCACCCGGAGTGCCGGGTGACCGTCATGGCCAGACGGTTTCTGCGTACGGAAGGGAACCGCATGCGGGACCTCCGCCGCTCGAAACAGTGCCGCCACACCCATGATCGTGATCGATCCGCACTGGATCGGCTACTGGGACAGCAGGACGAGCAGGCGAAGGTCGTGCTCATCCTGAGGGCGCAAGTCGTACCCGGAATGGAAGAGTCGTTGCTGCTCCAGTGCCCGATCGAGCAGGCCAAGGGCGCGTTGATTCCGCCCCACACAGAAAGTGACGGGACGCATCTCAAGACAAGGTGCGCCGCGCCGATAGGCCCATTTGTGGACGGGCGGAGATCTCACCGGCTTGGGGACGCAGCGTCTCACCAGCCGAGCGGAGTGCGGTCCCGGTAGAAGCCTCCGCGCGGTCCGTCGTCGGCCAGGGTTGCCGCCCAGACGACGCCGGTGGCGCTTTCAGTGGCGGGTCGGGCGCCCATGTCTTCGGCTCCGGGCCAGGTCGCTGTGAGTCCAGGACAAACGGAGTTGACGATGATCGGCGTGTCGATGAGCTCGGCCGCAAGGGTCGAGGTCAACGCGTTAAGGGCTGCCTTGCTGATGCCATAGCTCGCGGCGGCCCCCTGTCGAACGGTGAGCCCGAAGGCAGTGTCGGCATGTGAGCCGGCCCCACTACTAACGTTGACGATGCGCGGATGCGGGCTGCGCCGAAGCAGCGGCAAGAGGGCCTGAGTCACTCGCCAAGCACCGAAGAGATTCACTTGCAGGATTGCAACGGCACTGTCAAGGTCGGCGGTGCTCGCGACCTCGGTCCACTCGACATAGGCCGCGGCGTTGTTGATCAGAATGTCCAGCCGGCCCAGGTCCTGGGTGATGACGGATGCGGCCGCAGCCACCGACTTCGGATCTGCGACATCCAGAGGCGGCCCGCCGCTACCGAACGGAACTCGCCGACCGGCTCACCGACCTCGCTCAGCGCCACACCGGGGAGGCAGTCGCCGGCATTGCCCTTGGGCAACAACTCGCCGTCCTGGTGGACGGCGCCTACACCAATGCCGCCCACCTCGGTTCGAACGGCCCAGCACGGGCAGGCCTGACGCTGGCGCACACCCTCGTTCGCACAACGGCTCCGGCCCATCCAGCGGCGTAGCAGCTGGCGCGGCCGCATTGGCCGCTGTCGAAAGGACCAGCATCGATCATCGGATCGTGCAACAGCCACGGAGCCGAGGCAACGATCTCGTCGAGGGATCCTCCACCGAAACGACCTTGGCGAAGGTCGGCCAGAAACTCGGGCCTGACAAGAAACTTGAGGCCGATTGCTCATGCGCGGGCGGGGACGCCGGCCGACGCTTGGGTCATGACTTCGACACCACGACAAGCGGTCTCCACCATTGAGGTGAACCCACGACTCGCCCGGGGGTCGGACGAGCGCTTCACGGGGTACGGCGCGATGGGTGTGCCGTTCTCAGAGGGGCACTACCTCGCCTTTCGCGACATGCTGGCAAGCTCGTTGGGCAAGTCGTACCGGGCGATCTGGCATCGCGACCCCGCGGGCCGCTGGACCATTTTCACCACTACCGATCCGGACGCGAGCTGTCCCCGCTATTTCGGCTCGGTGACTGCCGTGGAGCAGGTTCCTGCCATCGAGGTGACCTGGACAGACGACTGGGCCGTGGACGTGACGGATGGGAGCCCGTCTCTCGTGGCGGCTGAGGCTCGGTGCGACACCGGCCACGCGGGCGATGACATCGATGGGCGGAGCCACGCCGCAATGGGCCTGGAACAGCGATGCTGTGCTCGGCCCGATGGGATCGATGGCCGCCGGGTTCCTGCGCTCGGGGCGGATCAGATTGCACGGTCGCACTCCCAACGGCCAAGGCTTCAAAGCAGCGCCGCTGCGGGTGTGGCGAGTCGTCGGCGGCCACGCCGAGCTGGACGGCGCAGATATGGGCGCCCTTGCTCCGTTGCGGGAGCAGACGCGTCTCGGCGACTTCTGGCTTCCACAGCGGGGGCTGTTCTTCGCCGGTCAGGCCCGGTTCACGGCACCGGTCCCGACGTCGAGAACCCCAGCGATGAAGCACGTTTCGATGACGGCCCTCACCAACTTTCAGCACCGTCCGCACACAGAGCCGACACCACCGAGAGGAAACATCATGACCGATCTACAGCAGGCACCCACGATCGACGTCGACAAGCTCATGGCGTTCGTTTTCAAAGCCGTCGACGAGGTCGGCGCCACCCTGAACACGGCCCTGGTCGTGCTCGGCGACAAACTGGGCTACTACACCACGATGGCCGCGGGACCGGTCACACCGGCGCAGTTGGCTGCGGCCACCGGGACCGGCGAGCCCTACGCCCGGGAATGGCTCAACGCCCAAGCCGCCGGTGGCTACGTCGAGTACGACGCCACTGCCGGCCGCTACACCTTGCCTCCCGAGCAGGCGGCCGCCCTGACCGACCCGAGCAGCCCGGCCTATCTGCCCGGCTTCTTCCAGATCGCCCTGGGCACGACTCACGACATCGACGATGTGCTCCGTGGCGGCTCGCAACCATGCCGGGCTGGGCTGGCACGAGCACCACGCCGACGTTCACGACGGTTGCGAGCGGTTCTTCCGCACCATGTACAACGCACACCTGGTCGGTGAGTGGCTACCGGCGCTGGACGGCGTCGTGGACAAGCTCGAGCGTGGCGCCACGGTCGCCGACGTGGGGTGTGGGCACGGAGCCTCCACGGTGATCATGGCCCAGGCGTTCCCGAACTCCACCTTCACCGGGTTCGACTATCACGAGGCCTCCATCGCGACCGCCCGGGCGCGGGCCATCGACGCCGGTGTGGGCGATCGGGTGCGGTTCGAGGTCGCCACCGCGACCCAGTTCCCCGGTGCCGGGTTCGACCTGGTGACCACGTTCGATGCCTTGCACGACATGGGAGACCCGGTCGGTGCGGCCCGGCACGTCCATGCCGCCCTTGCGCCCGAGGGCACCTGGATGGTCGTCGAGCCGATGGCAGGCGACAGCGTCAGTGACAACCTCAACCCGGTCGGGCGGGCCTACTACGGGTTCTCCACCCTGCTGTGCACCCCGTCGTCGCTGGCCCAAGAGGTCGGTTTGGCCCTCGGCACCCAGGCCGGGCCCGCACGGATCCGCGACGTGGTCACGACGGGCGGCTTCACTCGATTCGCTTCCGTCGCACAGACCCCCTTCAATAGGGTCTTCGAAATCCGGCCCTGACGCGGTGGTCGGTGGTCGAAACCTGGCCCGAACACCGCCGACGCAGGCATTCGCCAGTATGTCCCGCCGCGGGCGCACGGTGCGAACTTCAAGCGGCGTGTCCGAGCATCGCCAAGAGGAGCAGAATCAGCCCATGAAGGGTTCGGGCAGACCCGGCGCCGGGGTTCTCCCTCGGCGTGTCGAGGTCCTGGCTGGGCTGTCCGTTGCTATCGACCTCGGTTTGGGGCAGCCCGCCGAGCACATGCTCCGCTCGGCAACGATCGCCTGCCGGCTGTCCGACCGGCTCGGCCTGGATCGCTGAGCAGCGCGGCACCGTCTACTACACCACTTTGGTGATGTGGATCGGGTGCCATGCAGACTCCCAGGAGTACGCCCGCTGGTTCGGCGATGACATCGCGGTCCGGCGCGAGGCCTACCTCGTCGACTGGTCCGGCCTGCCCTACCTGCGGTTTCTGCTCGGCAATGTTGCCAAGGGCGAAGCGCTTCCACAGCGGCTGAAGGTGTTGGGCACGCTGTTCCAGGACGCGCGCGGCCAACTCGCCACCCTGATCCACTCGCACTGCGCTTCGGCAGCGGCACTGACGCAGCACGTTGGCCTCTCGCCGGAGGTCGCGACCACGCTCGCCTACACCTTCGAACGCTATGACGGCCGGGGGCTGCCGTCCGGCGCCTCCGGGAGCCAGATTCCCATCGAGATGAAGGTCGCCCAGTTCGCCGACGTCGCCGAGGTGCACCACCGGATCTACGGCCTGGAAGCAGTGATCGCGATGGCCAGCAGCCGGCGCGGCGGCCAATTCGACCCAGCCGTGGTCGACGCCGTGCTGACCGCCCCCGACGAGCTGTTTGCGCCGGCCCCGGACGGCGATGTGTGGGGCGACGCGCTCGCCCAGGCGCCCGACCAGGAAGTCCGGCTCACCGACGAGGGCTTCGACCAACTGGTCTGCGCGATCGGCGACTTCGTCGACCTCAAGTGCCCCTTCACACTGGGCCACTCGCGGGCCGTGGCCACACTCTCAGCAGCGGCCGGCACGTCGCTGGGTCTGGCCACCGGGGACGTCCGCACGCTCCGTCGAGCAGGGCATCTGCACGACCTCGGCCGGCTCGGCGTCTCCAACCAGGTGTGGTCCGAGCCGGGGGACCTGAGCCCGTCGGAATGGGAGCGAGTGCGGATGCACCCTTACCTGACAGAGCGCGTTCTGGACCGGATCCCGGGGCTGGGCCCGGTGCGCACGATCGCCCGCGCGCACCACGAGCACCTCGACGGCACCGGGTACCCGCTCGGCCTCGGAGGATCGATGCTCGGGCGCAGCGAACGCATCCTGGCGGCCGCGGTCGCCTACCAGTCGGCGCTGGAGCCACGACCCTACCGTGACGCCATGTCGCCGAAGCAGGCCATGGAGCGGCTGCGGAGCAGGAGCAGGTCGGGCCTACTCGACCCCGAATGTGTCGATGCGGTCCTTGTTGTCGCCGGGCACCGGACATCGAGGCTTCGGCGTGATGACCTCCTCACCCCGCGAGAACATGAGGTCCTCGGCCTGGTCTCCCGCGGGTTCACGAATCGGGAGATCGCCAACCAGTTGGTCCTGAGCGAGAAGACCGTCCGCAACCACGTTGAGCGGACCTACCACAAGATCGGCGCGACCAACCGGGTCGGAGCCAGCCTCTATGCGCTCCAAAACGGCCTGGTGACACGCCCTGAACGACACGGAATAGGAAACCGCGAACCTACTCGACCGATTCATCGGCGGGCGCGTCGATCCAGCCGCGTCCGTGAAGCTGGCCTCGACAAGCCTGGGGTGTTCTGCGCCTGAGGCATTCTCGGCGCGTGCCGCGGGATCACCGCGCGTCCGCGGCGGGTTTGAGGTAGTCCTGGACGAGAGCCTCACCAGCGACCCAGAGATCGGCGCGACGCTGCGGTTGCGATGCCCATGCGGGGATGCCGATTTCCCGTAGATGGGGGCCGTAGAAGCGGCCACCGAGTACGCCGGCCCACACCTTCGTTCGGGTCCATCACGACCGCAGCCGGGGGGTGTCGTAGAAGGCAGCAGACCCGTCCGCGGTGAAGTGAACGCCCAGGAAAGTCGTAGGCCCAGCGGCGGAATGGACGATCCGGACGGCGATGCCGTCGGGGTCGACGAACTCGATCCAGCTACCGTCGGCGTGGCTGCCGCAGGTCGACACGATTCCGCTGGCCGCGGCACGGGCGCGGACGCGCTCGGCCGCCGCTGCGTCCACGGCTTCGAGGACCACCGGGTGCTCCCCTCGAAGGTCGGCTCCCCGCGCAGTGTCAGAGCGCAACCGCAACGCGATCAAATACCGCGCCTGCCAGTCGGCCAGCGCGCAGCCGGTCACGCCGTGGTCGTCCGCGAACTCGCGGACGTAGGACAGCCCGAGGAGGTCGCGGTACCACGTGGCACTGCGCGTCAGGTCAGTCACCGGGATCGTGACCTGCACGATCCCGAGAACGCCCCCGTTCCTGTCGTGATCTGCGAGCTGGGTCGAACAAGTGGCACGCATTGTCGGTGTCTCCTTCGGCGGTATGGCAGTTGATGTGGGTGTCCCGGCGTGGCCTGGCCGGGCGATAGACAGGTAACATGTCCATATCACCAGACTAGACAGGAGGCCTGTCGAATGGCAACCCCGAATTCCGAAAGGCCGCGCGAGCGCGTTGCGATGAACACGGCTGTGCTGTTGCGCGAGGCATACAACGCCGTCGACCGGATCGTCCCGGTACGCCTGGCCAACCGTGGCCACGGCGCAATACGAGTGGCCCACGGCGCGGTGCTCCAACACCTCGACGAGGGCGGCACCACCGTGAGCGCGCTGGCAGAGAAGGCCGGAATGACCAAGCAGGCCATGGCCGAGCTCGTCCAGTACCTGGAACGACATGATTACGTCCGGCGGGTGCCGGACCCCCACGATCAGCGCGCCAAGCTGGTACAGGCAACCGACCAGGGCCAGGAAGTGATCGCCATCGCCCGCAGCCTTGCCCCGGAACTGGAGGAACGGCTCATCGAAGCCTTCGGTAGGTCGCGTTGGCGCGAGCTGCGCAAGGATCTCCAGACGATCCATGAGATCTTCGAGCAGGACCCGGGGCCGCGATGATCGCACCGGCCGCTCCACGGCAAGGCCGCATCCAACGGGATGAAGTGACGGAGGTCGAAGTCGTTGTCACGTCCCGTTGCCGATTGATGTGGCAAGCAAGTGCGTTACGCGCCTTGACCTGGTGGGGATCCCGGAGCAGGTTAGGTGCCGAGGGTGAACCTCTAGGAGGAGACATCATGAACCACAGTGAAAGAGATCCGGGGATTGTGCGATTGACTTTGCGACTCGAGAACGCAGAGTCGCTCGATCGGCCGGTGGGGGCTTTGGAGCCCACCATTAACTCCGTATTCGGCAGCGGAAAACGTGGCCGGCTGCTCCGCGGAGAATGGCTTGGCCATGCTGTTCATCCGTTGTTGACCGACGTCGCACTCGGCTCGTGGACTTCCGCGAGCATTCTTGATCTTTTCGGTGGCCCCGAAGATTCTTCGGCGGCCCAAACACTGATAGGCAGCGGGCTGCTTGCCGCCGTCCCGACGGCTTGGACCGGATGGGCAGAGTGGGCAACCGCAGGCCCACGCGACAAGCGAGTGGGCCTTGTCCACGCCGGCATCAATGGCCTCTCGATCGGAATCTATGCAACATCGTGGGTGGCCCGGCGAAGGGGCCGGCACAATACGGGTGCGAAGTTGGCACTCGGTGCGGCCGTGGTCTCGGCCATCGGCGCCTATTTGGGCGGTCACCTCGCAGGGGCCCGCCATGTCGCGACCCACCATCCCGCATTTGCACCTTCGGCTGGTGTCGGCTCAAATTGAGCCCGGCTTTTCCGGCTCGTCCGGCAGCCACGGTGCGAATTGGTGCTCCAACTGCATACTTTGAGCGTGGAGCCTGTCGACAATGCCGAGATTGCGGAAATCAGCGACACCGAGCGTGCCGTTTTCGGTTCGGTGGCAACGGGCCGGCGCTGGACTATCGTGGTGCCACTACCAGGCAGGACCATGGCCCATTCCTCACGACCCGATCGTCAATTTCCGGTCAACCCCGGGCGGTTTCGAGTGGCTCGACACCCTTGGGCGACGAGCAGCCGAACAGATCCTGGCTCATCGCGACGCCGAGAAGATTGTCGTGGGTCACGCCGATTGGTACGCCGGAAACACCCTAACTGCCGGGCAAGTGCTGGTCGGGACTTTCGACTGGGAACTCGTCGCGGACACCGAGGCAGTCATCGCCGGTTTCGCTGCGGCGTGCTACGCCTCCAGCTCAACGGGCAGCGGCGGGTTGTCTACGCCCGAGGAGGTGGCGATGTTCATGAGTGACTACGACACCGTCCGAGGCCACCCATTATCTGGGCAGGAACAACGGGCTGCTGCTGGCGCAGCCGCCTGGATCCTTGCCTTCAACGCTCGCTGGCAGGTCGGACTCATCGACCATGGCCTCGCCGACGCAGCGACGTTGGCCTTGGTCCGAAACCGCGGAGATGACTATCTATCACTTGGCTGGTGACTGGAGCGCGCCGGTGTGCGCCACTTCCAACGTGGTTGAGATACAACGGCCGCGCCGTTGACCGAACCGCAATCTAGGCGTTGACAACCTGATCCGGCGCAGCCCCATTTCATGATCGTTGTGGTTTCTCGGGGATCCCGCACAGCGACGCCCGACATGAAGAAGCCCCGCTCCTGGCATGGAGTGGGGCTGTTCTTCGTCCCAGGCGTTGGGAGTTTTGCGGTGGCCGGGAAACTCTGCAGGGCGTCTGCGGCTCGGCCGTTCAGTTATCTGTTATCCGATCGGCGTGATCGGTCTTGCTTGTTGGTACTGAGTGTTCTCTGCCGCGCCCTGATACAGCAGATGGGTGGCCCCCAATCTTGTGGGGGTTGACCCTATTTCTTCTCGGGGCTGGGCCCCGATCAGCAGCGTCACCATGACGGTCGCGGGCCAGCAGATCGGCAACCTCAATGCCCAGAGCAACCTGCGCTGATCCGGAACAGGCACGCGCCAAGCGGAAAGATGTGGAGGGTCAGCCGGCTACCGAGAACGGCGCCCTGGCGCCTCCGGCTCCGGGCGGCCCCGATGGATAACGATTGTCGGCACCTCCAGCCGCGAAGTCCTCATAGTCCGGAAGGGCCACACCGGGCTGGGGGATCTACCCGTCGGCGGCCTCGGAGTCGGAGAGCAACCGCAAACGGGACGTCGGTCTGACCGCCGAGTCATCGCCTACAGCTGTGCCGATAGCCGAACGACGGGACGTTATCGGTCTGTCGCAGTGGTTGTGCCGGCCAAGATCATTTTCGTTCCCGCGGAGGATCGGGCAACGGGGGACAGCAAGGTTGATGGTGGGAGCGGTCATCATGCCGGCGACGCTATGCCCGCCGGCGAAGTAACAATCTCCGTCGGGTCTGCACAAGGGCGCGGCATGGGAACGAAGCCCAGCACTCAGAACACATACAACATCGATAGAGATGTCATAGCGCACTCATAGACGGCAAATAGAATACCGATCATTGGAAGACGCGACGGGTTAGCCGCATCGAACATCATCACAAGGACGCAGGATGTCCCGCCCGCTCAGGCACCGGCCCGGTGTCGCAGCCCCGCGCAGCCTGAGCACCAAGACCGACACGGATGGAGCGGCCCCGGCAAGGCCGCCGCCGACCGCCGAAGGTGACGCCGAAGACGGTCTGACCCACCGAGTCGAAACCGAGCCCGCCCGTGAGGGGTGGACGGGCCCGGTCCACCGGATCGCCTACCGGTGCTGAGGAGACAGGCATAACGAAGCAAGCATCTGCAGTTTTGTGCCGTCTCAACATCACCCCGCCGAACCGATCATCCGTCGGGATATTCCACTCACTCACCAGAAAGAGAGACCCATGACCAGCACCGAGACCATCCCCACCTCCGCAGCTCCAGTCAACAAGGGCAAGGGCCGAAAGATCGCCATACTCGGCGGGTTCGTCGCGACCTTCGTCATCGGCATCGCGATTGGCAGCGCCGGGGGAGGGTCGTCGAACGCCGCCGCGCCTGCACCCACGCCGGTCACCGTCAGTGCGCCTGCACCCGCGCCGATCACCGTGACTGCATCCGCTGCGGACGCCCCCGCGCCGGTCACCGTGACCGAGACCATCACCGTCGCGCCTGCGCCCGCCGCTGCGCCGGCAGCCGCAGCTCCCGCTGCCCCGGCCACCGGACCGGCCGACCAGCACAAGAACGGGAAGTTCCTGCTCGGATCGCAGATCGAGTCCGGAACCTGGCAATGCGCCGAGTCCAAGACCATCGGCACCGGCAGCAACCAGCTGGACATGGCGTACTGGGAGGTGACTGCCCAGAACAACGACATCGTGGAGAACGGCAACGACACAATCGCCGTGATCGGGGACGAGGGCTACACCGTTACCCTGAGCGGCTGCGCCACCAACTGGGTCAAGGCCTGACCCGGTCACCCGTTGACCGCTCGCCCATCCTCCTGTTTGACGGATTTGGCCAAGTTCCGTGACTGACCTGGTGGGTGTCTCACGGCCTGGTGGCGGCGCCGTGGATGCCCATGTTCCCTCATCGGGCTCGGTGCGGCCCGCGTGATCGTTATCCTGTCCAAGCCGGCGCCCCGAAACCCCTTGTGAGAGATCATCACTCGTGGGCTGGGTTTCTAACCACGGTTAGTCGTCGGCTTCGCCTAGCTGGCCGGACTTTCTCCGCTCGAGTCGCCAGTGGATCTCATGGGTGCTCGGGTGCCGCCACTCGCGCATCCGGTACTCGAATCCTGGTAGCAGCACGATCGGAATCGGATCTGGCGAGGCCGGAGCGATCGCCCCCACCACGATCTTCGCGTCCGCAGGGATAAACGGGGATTGGGCCGGGACCGGTGCGGTGATGATCTCCACAGGGTCTGCATAGGGACGTGGCATGAGACCGGACACTAGCAGACAAGAGTCAGAGATAGTCGATAGTAAGTCTTTACCAGCATTGTAACAATTAGATAGAATATCGATAGAGACGGTGCGATTTGGCCCATGTGCGATCCGAGACGGCGCGGACAAAGGCGCCATGCAGTTCCAAGGAGACGGGTCCTGTTTCAAACTTGGCAGCTGACCGCAGAGTCTTGCAGCATCGAGACTCGAATGGCTCTAACGCGTCCGGGACCTGACGCTTCCAACTGACGTACCACCGGCGCGCCGGACACCCATCCGAGAAATAAGGAATTGACGTGCAAACCGAGATCACTTGCCGGACCCGCGCCACCGAAATGGTCACTCAGGCGCTTCATCTGCTCCGCCAGGCCGCCCAACGCACGTTCGAGGATGACCTGTCCGAGACAGAGTCGGAGCGGCTCCGGGACGCCCGCCGCGCCACGAATACGGCCCTGCAAACCCTGCTCACCGCCGCCAACTGATTTCGGCCATCCAGATCGGGCAGCCGGTCATAGCTGTTGCTCTGGCGCAACTCGACCGAGTCGTAGCCCAGGCACTGGTAGAGCGACCGGGCCGCGAGGTCACAGCCGAAGACGTTAAGCCCCAACGCGTGCGAGCCGAGCTGCTGCGCAAAACAGCGCACCCACCCGCAACAGCTCGCTGGCACAGCCCCGCGTCGGTGGGCCTTGCCGCCGACCACGTCGAAGACGAACGCCATCTGTCGCTCGGTGCCGAGCCAAGTGCATACCGACCTGCGCGCCGCCGACGCGCCCGATGAAGAATCGGTGGTTCTCGGTCACCACGCCATTGGGTAATTGCCTGGTGTGCTGCTCGCGGGAGACCATGAGCGCCCGCTCGGGGTCTCTCCGACATGGCCCGCGCCTCGGCATAGGGCTCGATCTCCCCGGCTTCCCAGAGGTCGAATGCCGCCTCGTCCATGGGCTGGAGCACCAGAACCCAAGCCGCACCCAGATCAGCAACTGACCCCACCGTGACACCAGCGGCAACGCCCAACCTGCAACGTCAGATCCAAAACCTCACCAACGAGCTCCGCTGCCAGCCCAGACGACCAACTTGGCCGGAATCTGGGCCGTGGGACACAAATTGTAAGGATTGCATTCCTTTGTCTACAAAGCGTTTCGCTTGTCACAGCGTCATTCCCGGCTGCGACAGGGTGTTCACCGGTGCCAGTGATCAAAGTGTGCTGGACCAGGTCCTCGCCCACGCCGCTGCCGACCATGGGTTGGATGCACCGGCGTTGCCGTTCATCGAGCTGGTCGATGACCCACACCCGCCCGTTCTCCCCGGGCCGCCACCTGCGGATAGCCGCGCCCGACCCTGGTGCAGCGGTGCCCGATGCCTCTCACTCGGTGCTGCCAGGCAACGTGTACCCCTTGCGGCCGCGGGATCCCCGGGACGGGCTCGGCCAGGCCCACCAGACGTACCGACATGAATGTGTGTTCTACAGCGGGACCGGCGGATTCCTGGAAGCCATGGTGCCGTTCGTCCGGGATGGCCTGACCCGGCAGGAACCGGTGATGGTCGCCGTGGCCGAACCCCGGCTGCAGGCGCTGCGGGCCGCGCTCGGCGAGCACGCCGAGGACGTCATCTTCGCCGACATGGCCGAACTCGGGCACAACCCGGCACTGATCATCCCCGCCTGGCGGGACTTCACCGACCGGCACGGCGGCATCGGCCGCCCCGTCCGTGGGATCGGCGAACCCATCTGGGTCGCCCGGCGCCCGGCGGAGATTCAAGAGGCACAACTCCACGAGGCATTACTGAACGTGGCGGTACCCCCGGACACCCCACTATGGCTGCTCTGCCCCTACGACACCACAGCCCTCGACCAGGACGTTCTTGACGAGGCAACGCGGAGCCACCCCGTCCTGGTCGAGTCCGACATCTACCGGGGCAGCACCGATTACGGTGGTGCCGTTCACGTCGACAAAATCTTCGGTACCCGGTTATCTCCACCACCGGCGGCGACCACGGTGCTAACCCTGGACCCCCGCCACCACCGGCACGTCCAGCAGATACTCGACGCAGCGACCGGCGCGGGCCTGCCCGTCGACCGGTCGACGCGACTGGCCGTGGCGATCGATGAACTCGCCCATGCCGCCGACCAGAACACCGGACATGTCGTCATCCGTCACTGGCAGGACCAAGCCGCGATGATCGTAGAAATCGGCGATCCCGCGACAATTCACGACCCGATGATCGGCCGGGGCCCCGGCCGGATACCGTCCACACCCAGGGAGCGTGCCATCCGCCTCGCCCACGAACTGTGCGACCTCGTCCAGATCAGATCCGGCCCCACCGGCACCACGACCCGCATCCACACCTGGCCCTGACACGACAACCGGCCCGCGGAGGTACCCGGTTGGACGGATCGCCGAAAGGCGATGCCCCACTGGGACTTCAACGTCTCTGTCCTTTCGTGGGGTGGACGTCAGGACCATTTCCGATCGCTGGCACCGCCGGCGCAGGCTTGCATTTCAGAACGGCACGAACTCGGTCAGCAGTCCATCTCCGGCTGCCCGCCGCGAGAGGATCCGGCAGAACTCGACGGCATCCAGCTCGAGATCCGCGCCGCCGGTGCCTTGTTTGTAGCTTCCCCCGGCCGGGCCGGTCAGGAGCAGCGTGAACGGTCGCCCATGACGGCCGGCCCATTCGGCGACCACATCGGCAACGATGAGACGGTCATGATCGGCGGTCAGCACCATTGGTCGGCCGACGGCGCGGGAGATGTCGATTCGGTGCATCCACGGGTCCCGAATGAGAATGACGTCGAGAAGGTAACCCAGCTGCCAGGTCTCGACGGTGCCATTGGGCATTGGTTGCTTCAACGGGATGCGGCGCATCAGCCGTCGGCTGGCGCGCCAGCGTGCCGCTGCCGCGCCGACAACTCGGATGTCAGCTGATCAGTGTGGACCTGTCGAGGCGGGCGTTCCGCTTGACTTGCAAGGCAGTCAACGAGTCGGTGAGCTCCCGGCCGTGCCGGGTCCAGGCAGCGGTCGGCATGTACGAGAGAAATTGCCGCAGGGACGAAAACGTCTGGGCCATTCCCAGAATGTGACCGGCTACGGCGCGGACGTCCCAGTCGGGGCAGTCGGTGGGACGTGACCAGTCGGCATCGTCCAGGGAGGCGAGCAACTCGCTGATCCGGTGGAATTCCAGGAGCGCCAGTGCGGTGCACTCGGGACGTTCCAGCCGATGGATCGCACCGACTGTTGTTGTGGTGGTGGTCATGTGGGCTTCCTCCCCGGTTTTGCCGGCCGGTCGTTGCCGGTCGTGATGTGACGGACGAACATCAGGGCGGCGTCGTCGACGAGTTGGGTCCACCGATCACCACCGGGTTCGTTGGAGTTCTGTTGGGCGGCAATGCCGGAGCCCACCGCCGTGAACAGGTCGACAACCTCGGGTCGGTCCAGGCCATGCTCGGCGAACCAGTCGCGGGTGAGTCGCATGGCGTTCTGAGATATTGCGAATGACTTCGCTGATGGCTCGAACCCGGGGATGGTCCGCTGGAAGAGCAATTGATACCGGACCGGGTCTGCGACGCAGAAATCGACGAAGTACCTCATGATGGCGCTGATGCCGTCCAACAGGTCGCTGGGAATGTGCGCCGGCCGCCCGTCGAGGAGTTGCTGGCAGCCTTGGGCGAACATTGCGTCATAGATCGCGTTCTTGGATTCGAAGTAGGAGTACAAGGAGGGTGCTTTGAGCCCGATCTGTTGGGCCAGGTCCCGCAGTGACAGCGAGGCGAGGCCGTTGGCCGCGCACAGCCCCCAAGCCGCCTCGAGAATTTCGGATTGTGTGGCTGAGCGGCGTTCGGCTCGGCGATCTCTGTTCGGAGCATCTAACACTGTTCGAGATTAGCTCGATGGTCCAGTCGGCGTCAAGACATTTGAGGCGATGCGGGCCGTCCGTATCTGTGACGGCCCACGGCCAGCGCGTCCACCATGGCGTCAGCCAATGCGCGAGTCGTTGAACCGTCCGGCGAGCCGTGGTCGGGATTGTGTTCGACGAAAGTGATTGCGACACAGCGTGGATCGGCGGCGAGCGGCCCTAAAAGTGATCGTAGCTGGGCCAAGGTGAGGCCGCGTCCATAACTAGGGACGTCGGCGGCCGGTATGTCCAGGAAATCCAGGACGTCGACGTCGACGTGTACGACGTATTTTTCCGCTTGGGTCGTCACTGCCACGATTGCTGCCGCGGCGGTCGCCTCCGGGCTTTCGGCGACCAGCGACGCAGGAAATCGCGCGCTTGGCACTAATCCGTGGATGTCCTCCTCGGCGTCCGAGTACCCGACGAACGTCACTCGAGCCGGATCCAGCAGCGGTCGCCTGGAGCCAACTCCGGCAATGTCATCGACCACACCGTCCAGGCCAAGCAGGTGGGCCACCCCCATTCCGTCCAGGATCGGTTCATCAATGTGATCCGCCGGGATCATCAGGTCCTGGCCGCCATCCACGTAAACCAGCCCGACGTCGATGCCCCGCCGAACAAACGCGCTGATCACACCGATCACCACCGTGCACTCACCACCAAGTACGAGGGGACGCTGTCGGTCGTCGATCACCGTTCCGACGGCGTGGTCGACGTCGCGCAGCACAGACAGCACCTGCTGCACATTGTTCGGTCCGTCATCCAGGCGATGCGAGCGCCAGCGCACAACCGGCAGATCGCCGTGATCACTGACTGGCACACCCTTCTCGCGAAACTTCGCGACCAGTCCGGCGGCGCGGAATGCCTCCGGGGCTTTTTCGATCCCGGGCCAGTGGGCGGCAGCGCTGGACGGAACCCCGACAAGTCCCCAACTGGACGTCTGATCCCCGGACGTTGAACCACTCATAGCTTGAACGGCCTTTCTAGGGCAGGAGTGAGTGAGTCACCTCGATCGCGTCACCGATCCGCAAGCGCGACGCATGCAGCTCGATCCGTGGCTTCTGATCATGGTCATTATCAGTTCCGCAGGGGATCCCTGAATACTGACGATCACGGACGGGGACGCTGGTGTCTCCGTTCGAATGGGTCACCGGATCAGCCGAGGCGTCGAACGCCAGGTGCTGATGGATATCGCTCAACCCAGGCATGACCGTCACATCACCCAAACCAAGCAAGTGAGGATTGTCAATCGATGACGCCCGCACGACGTGTCACGGCCACGATCCGGCCGCTCTCGACCGTGATCAGGGATCCTCATCTGAGGCAGATTGGGCCTGCTCGGCATCTCGACCAGGTTCGATCGGTCGCTACTGAACTAGCCGCGATAGTAAAAGTACTATTGACATTAGTCTAGAGGTGGTCGACTATAGCTCTATGAATACGACGGCACCCCGGCCTCGCCGTCAACGGGTGGAGGGGATCCCCGTTCCTCGGGCACGACTCAACCGCGAGCGTGTTGCGGAAGAAGCCGCCGTGATGGCCGATGAGGTGGGTCTGAGCAAGCTCACGCTCGCCGCGCTGGCCGAGCGGCTCGGGGTGCGTCAGCCCTCGCTGTACAACCACATCGATTCGATGGCCGGTCTACACCGCGACATTGCCGTTACCGCGAAACGGGACCTGGGTGAAGTGCTCGCCCGAGCCTCGGTAGGTCGTTCGGGAGCCGACGCCATTTCCGCGATGGCGCACGCCTACCGTGGGTGGGCGCTGTCACACCCTGCCCGGTATGAGGCATCCAACCTGATGCCCGCGCCCGGTGACATCGAAGACGAAGCCGTCTCGCTGGCAGCGATCCAGGTCATTGCCGACGTCCTGACGGCCTACCGCTTACAGGGTGACGACGCTGTTGATGCCATCCGCGCTTTCCGCTCCACGCTGCACGGCTTCGTCTCCTATGAAACCGCCGGCGCTTTCCGCTGGAGCGCAGATGTGAATCGGAGCTTCGACCGGCTCGTCCGCGGATTCATCGTCACCCTCACCCACTGGGCAGACACCACAGCCCCCATCCAGCCCCAACGACCACCCGGTCAACCGACACACCCCACACCACTGGAGAAATGACCATGACCAGCGAAGGCAAAGCCACCACCACCTCAGACCGAGAAGCAGCCACTGCGCTCGTCGACTCCTGGATCGCGCTGTGGAACGGCGACTACGACGTCGCCGATACGATCATCTCGGAGAGCAACCGGGTGCACGCCGCGATGTTGGACGGCGGGGATGGCAGCGCCGTGGCCGGTGTCTCCGGAATGAAGGGCTTCGTCGGACAGACAAGATCCCTCTCGTCCGACCTGGTGTTCTCCATCGATGTCGGCCCCCTCGTCGACAGGGACCACGTCGTCGTCCGCTGGATCGCCACCGGACATTACGGCGGCGGCCTCCCAGGGGCCGGCGCACCCGTGGGCACCGAAGTGATCATTTCCGGCACTGACATCCTGCGGATCTCGGGCAACCAGATCGTCGAATACTGGCTCAACGCCGACATGCTCGCCCTGATGACCCAGCTTCAGGTCGGGGCCAGCTGACCGACGAGCGGGTTGCTTGAACGATCACCGCGACCGTCTCAGCCAGCCTGACCGCACTGGCCATGCGTCATGGCCGTCAACAACCGTGTTCCGCTACACACCGACCGCCAGGTCAAGATCAACACTGAAGGATGGGAGTCGGTGAGCGAACCCATCGCCCCCCTCGGATCGGCGCAGAGCAGGGTCGAGCGGCACGCGAGTTGGGCCGAACTGTTCTTCGACCTCGTGGCGGTGGCCGGTGTCGCCGCTCTGTCTCATGTTCTCGTCTTCGAGCTGGACGTCGCGACGCTCGGGCTCTATGCCCTGCTCTTTCTTGCCTTCTGGTTGTCGTGGACGACGTTCATGCTGTACGGCAACGTCGCGGCCGGGCAGACGCACGTCATGCGACTGCTGGTCGGGATGTTCGGGCTCGGGGTCATGGCAGCGGCGGTGCCGGGAGTGGCGCACAACGTGCTGGGCGAGGGCACCAGTGCTCTGCCGCTCAACGTCTTCGCCATCGCGTACATGGCCACCCGGATTTACGGGTCGCAGTCATGGCGTCGAGGGCAGGTCCTGGTGGACTTCCCGGTCGTTCAGTACTCCGCCGGATTGCTGCCATGGTTGGTATCAATCTGGGTCGACGAGCCGTGGAAGCTCGTGCTGTGGGCGGTGGGAGCCGGGCTGGACCTGCTCCTGATCGTGGTGCTGTCCGGCCATCGGATGGCGGCCCAATTCCAGGCCAGGCTCACGGCACGGACCTCCGATCGGCGGCAGCGCCGGGCCTCCCGAGGCAAGGGCCGGGCGCCGGCGATCACCGGCATCTCTGTCGATGCCGAACACCTCGCCGAGCGGCTCGGGCTGTTCGTCATCATCGTGCTCGGCGAGTCGGTGGTACAGGTCGTCCACGCGGCGGCCGAAACGGAGTACGACGTCGGCGTGCTGGCCAGCGGCCTGGCCGGGTTCGTGTTACTGGCCGGCATGTTCGGCCTATCAGTGGTTTTCGGGTACGCCGGACTGCCACACCTACGTCCCGGTCGCATCACCGCACGCGCCGCCCTTGGCCTGCACTGCCTCATCACCGGCGTGGTAGCCACCCTCGCGGTGTCGCTGGCATCCGTGGTCGAGCACGGCTCGGAACCGATGTCCGGACAGGAGCGCTGGCTACTGTGCGGCGCGATCGCGGCCTACTTCGCCGTCGGAGTCGCGACCGGCGTCGTCAGCCACAGCTCAGACCTGCAAAGGACGGTCTCACGCGTCATCACCGGATTCGCCGTGCCGATCCTGCTCGGCATACTCGGCTCAGGCCTGAGCGGCCGCACCCTGGTGATCTGTCTCGCCGCGGTCGTCCTGTCGCACCTGTGGTTCGAACGGCGACTAGCGCCGGTGGAGAAGGATTGATGACGCGCAACCGGTCCACGGCCCAAGTGCATCGGACACTCCCTTCGTGCTCCGAGAGTCCGCCCCAGATTCCGTTGGTCTCCACGGTATGCAGTGCCCAGGTTCGACAGTCGGCGATCACGGACAGTGGGAGCAGACGGCTTCGCCTGTGCGATCCGGTTCTCGCGTCGGCGTTCCGTTCGGCGGCCGCGTGGAAGAAGATGGCGCTGTCCATGCCCCGGCAGGCCGCGTCGAGCTGCCATTCCCAAACGTCGAGCGAGGGTACGGGCGGCCGCTTGATATCTGCCATGTGCTGTGCATTCCTGGCATCGCTGAGCAACGATGAGCGTTGTGCAGCAGGGTTTCTGGCGTCGCGTTGCGGGTTGAAACCGCGATGGGACAGAAAGGGGAGGGGCGGCATGAACGCCGCCCCTCCCCTTATTCGCTTCGGGTGCGTGCCTTTCAGGCGTTGACTCGCATGCTTTCGTCGTTCTGGTTGGCGGCGGCGCGTTCGACGGGGCCGTAGGTTTCCTTGGTGATGAGGGTGGCGATGAGGCCGATGGCCCCGTAGACGCCGAAGAGGGATGGCGGCGCCGACCCAGCCGAAGTTGGCGTAGAGCAGGGTGACGACGAACGGGGTGAACCCGGAGACGACGGCGGAGAACTGGTAGGCGATGGAGGCGCCGGAGGATCGGGTGTTGGCGTTGAACAGTTCGGGGAACCAGGCGCCCTGGGCGCCGGCCAGGGAGTTCTGGATGACGGCGTAGGCGATCACGATGGCGATCACGATGAGGATCGCGATACCGGTGTTGACGAGCAGGAACAGCGGGAAGGCGAAGATCACCATGACGGTGGTGCCGAACAGGTAGATCCGGCGCCGGCCGACCCGGTCGGTGGCTTTGCCCCAGTTGTAGGTGGCGAAGATGCCGATACCGGAGGCGATGCACAGGGCGGTCAGGGTGAGGGTGTTGTCGGCCAGTTTCTCGCTCTTGAGGTAGGACAGCATGAAGGTGATGGAGACGGCGTACCCGGCGGTCTCGGCGATGCGAAGTCCGATGCCGCGCAGGATGTTCCGCCAGTCTTCCTTGACGACCTTGATGATCGGGTTCTTGACGATCTCGCCGCGGGCCTTGACCTCTTCGAAGACGGGGGACTCGGGGACCTTGGAGCGGATGATGATGCCGACGATGACCAGCAGGATGGATAGCAGGAACGGCACGCGCCAGGCCCAGGTGCCGGGGAGGTGGACGCTGACCAGGAAGACGAGGTTGGCCAGCAGCAGGCCGACGGGGAAGCCGGCCTGGACGATGCCGGTGTACTTGCCCTTGGCTTTCCAGGGGGCGTGTTCGTAGGTCATCAGGATCGCGCCGCCCCATTCGGCGCCGTAGGCCAGGCCCTGGATGACGCGGACGACGACGAGCAGGACGCCGGCCCAGATGCCGACGGTCTGGTAGGTGGGTAGGCAGCCGATGAGGAACGTGGCGACGCCCATCACGAGCAGGCTGGCGACGAGAACCGGTTTGCGGCCGAGTTTGTCACCGAGGTATCCGCCGATGACGCCGCCGAGCGGGCGGACCAGGAAGCCGACGCCGAGGGTGGCGAAGGACAGCAGGGTGGCGGTCAGCGGGTCCGCGCCGGGGAAGAAGTAGGTCCCGAAGTACAGGGCCGCGGCGGTGCCGTAGCCGATGAAGTCGTAGGCCTCGATCGTGGCCCCGATTCCCGAGCTGATGGCGACCTGCCGAGAGTGACCTGTTCCCTCCGCCTTGCCTTCGAGGGAATGCGAGTGCGAGATGCTCACCGTTGAGGCTCCTAATCTGGTCCGCGTCTTCGCGAATCCATCATCGCTGGCTGCAGTCCCCAGGAGTGGTGACTGTTAACAGTCAACAGCGCTGGAAGAAGAATGACCCATCCTCGGTCGACTGTCAACAGTCAGCCGAGGATTTCGCGAAAGGAGTAGGTGGGGCCGTTCGGCAGCCAGCTCGGATGACGCCGGACGGCAGCCCGGAGCCGGGGAGGTGAGGACCGGCCCGTGAGCGCCGGTGGAGATCTCGCTGCGGGTCTCATGGACTTTTTGGGGCCGCCAGATGGAAGTCGAGGTCGATCTTGTCCATCTCGTTGATCGATCCGGAGGCCGCACCAAGGGCATCGAACGCCCCGCGAGATCGACAAGGCCGCGGACGGCTCGGTTTCCACCAGATGAGTACCGGGCGCGATCTCCCCGGACGTCACCGCATTGCGCAGCACGTCCGGTGCCTGCTCACGCAGGCTGGTCTTCACCGGCCCATCCAGCCGTGACCTCCTGCACAAGAGGCGCCGGTCGGGATGGCCCGCGAAGACATTGTTGGTGCGGTCATCGCACGACGACGGTGTCGAGAATGGCGTGGCGGCTCCGTCCCAGGAACAGATCGAACAGCACGTCAGCACATGCACGCAGCACCCCTGCGCATCGACCAGGCAACAACCACCGGAGGATGGCATGGACACCGCACGCATCACCGAGATTCTGACTGACTTGGTCACCCTTGACCTTGTCGAGAAGCAACCGATCACGCAGATCGCTTACGCCGCGCTGAACGGGAGCCCGCGGGCAGTCCCGCTCGGCTACCTGCTGCGCGATGGCAAGTTCCTCTTTTTCACAATCCCCACCTCGGAGAAGGTCGCCGCCCTGCACCGCGACCCGCGGATCGCCCTCACCATCGACGTTTACCCGCCACCATGCTGCCTGCTCGTCCGGGGAACCGCCCTGCTCCGCGAGGAGCCTGGCGTCCCCGACGAGTACCTGGAAGCGTCGTTTCGGACGATGCCGAAGGAGCAGCACGCCGGATTCGAAGATCAGGTGCGCGCGCTCTACGACTCGATGGTGCGCATCGAGGTCACCCCGACCTGGGTGCGGCTCAACGACTTCCAACGCACCGCACCCCGCGCGGTCGAACGCCTGGTCCAGGCCAAGCAGGTCGGATAACGATGAGTCTCGTGCGAGCCGGTCAACACTCGCTCGGAGGTCCCAACCGATCGCGGGCAATCGTCGAACCTCAGATGAAGACCGCAACCCAGCGACGTTTGACCTTGAGCGTGAGAGCCCGCGACCCGACGCACACGCTCGGCATCAGACCAGTTTCTTCTCTATAGCCTGTCCTGCCGGGCGGATCCCGTTCGTAGACAAGGTGACGGCTAGGAAGCCCCGACCATGACCCGCCCTGAAAGGTTCTCACCATGACGAAACCCACCACCGATCACAGCGGATACGCCGACGTCAACGGCCTGCACCTGTACTACGAGATCCATGGTCAGGGAACACCGTTGGTGCTACTGCACGGTGGCCTGCTCACCATCGACATCAACTTCTCCGGCCTCATCCCGACCCTGGCAAAGCGGCACCAAGTGATCGCCGTCGAGCTGCAAGGCCACGGCCGCACCGCCGACATCGACCGGGAGATCACCCCGGCCAACTCCGCTACCGACGTCGTCGCCCTGCTCGATCATCTCCGGATCGACCGGGCCCACATCGTTGGCCACAGCATGGGCGCCGCCGTCGCTCTCGAACTGGCCGTCAACCACCCCACCCGGGTCCGCTCGGTCGTGCCGATATCCGGCAGTGTCCGCCCCGACGGCATGCACCCCGACCTGACCGACCCGACCAAATTCGCCACCTCGACCCGGATGCCCACCCCGGAAGATTTCGCCGAGTTCGCCGAGGCCTACCAGCGGCTCTCACCGCACCCGGAACACTTCGAAGAGTTCATGGCCACCCTGTCCTCATCCCAGGCAGACCTGCGCGGCTGGAGCGACGAGCAGCTAGCCGGGATCACCGCACCGGTGCTGATCGTGCAGGGCGACCACGACTTCGTCACCCTGGAACACGCCGCCCTGATGAAAGAGCTGATCCCCGGATCGCGACTCGCGGTCCTGCCCGGCACCACCCACATGCAGGCCACCAAGCGACCCGAGCTGCTGCTGCCTCTGCTCACCGCATTCCTGGACTGACCCGGCTGGAGCTTCATCCCGGACTGTTTCGGAATGCATCGCGGCCAACCCGTGCCCAGCACCGAACAGGTGCCGGTCGACGCGTCGTAGGTGACGTACCGACCGGCGGCCCGACCCACCCTCATCCGGCGACATACCGAGGGTCGGTCCCGAATCATGCCGGCCGCCAACGGCGACCCAGGGTCGATGACGAACCGTTCGAGGAACTCCGCCAAGCTGGCGTGGTCCACGGCGCCTTGGCCCTGAACGGTTGGTTCTCGGGTGGGTTGTTACCGCGCGAGAACGGGTTTGGTGCCGGTACCGCGTTTGCCGGTCAACCGCCAGGCCAGGGCGATCAGGGCGGCGGCGATGCCGGCGGCGAGGGCGAAGGCGATGAAGTTGGAATTGACGCCCAGCCCGGCGGCCAGCATCCAACCGCCGACCTGTGGGGCTGCGACCGCGCCTATCCGGCCGATGCCCAGGGCCCAGCCAAGTGCGGTGCCTCGCAGGTGATCTGGGTAGTGACCGGCGACGGCGGCGATGATCAGGCACTGGGTGCCATGGGTGCCAATACCGGCAAGGACGAGCATGGCGTAGACGACACCGACCGGTGGTGCGGCGACGATGGTCAGCAGGGCGGCCGCGGCGATCGCGGCTGCGGCCACACCGGTGGGAAGCGAGCCGAACCGGTCTCCGGCCCAGGCGGTGAGGATGGACCCGACCACGGCGCCCAGGTTCAGGGTCAGCGCGAAAGTCAGGGCTGATCCGAGGTTGTAGCCGGCCTGCTGCATCAGTCCGGGTAGCCAGGTTCCGAGTCCGTACCAGGCGAAGAGGGTGGCCATGGTGGCGGCGGCGAACACCAGGCTGACGGCGAGGTATGGGGCCCCGAGGATTGCTCGGAAGCCGGTGCCTTCTGCAGGATTGTGGTGGCTTCGGAGGTCGGGCAGGTACTTGACGCCGAGCGGGATCAGGAAGATCAGCGGAAGGATGGCGACCAGGAACATTCCCCGCCATCCCCAGGCGGGAATGATGACAATGCCGGAGAGGGCGGCGATCGATCCGCCGATCGGCACGCCGGACATCATCAGGGTGGCGACCATGGCCCGCCAGCGGGCCGGGACGACACCGGCGGCCAGTGCGTTTGCGGACGGGACCAGGCCACCGAGGCCGACGCCGGCCAGGAATCGAAGGATGCCGAAGACGGGGGCGTTCGGGGCGAAGGCGCAGGCGATGGTGAACACCGAGAACACCACGGCGCAGCCGAGCACCGCGCGTTTGCGGCCGAGGCTGTCGGAGAGCCGGCCGGCGAGGATCGCACCGACCAGCATGCCGGCGAATGCCACGCTGCCGACGGTGCCAGCGGTCGCCTTGGTCAGCCCCCAGCCGGTGGTCTCGATGAGGGTGGTTTGGACCGTGCCGTAGACGATCAGGTCGTAGCCGTCGAAGACGACGAGCAGCCAGCAGACCAGGACGGTCAGCAGACCGGCCCGGGTGAACGTGGCGGGGGCGGTGGAAGTTGAGGCGGCCGAAGCGACCTCGTCGTGCGCGGCGGTGGGCGCGGCGGGGTGGGCTGTCATGGGACGCACTCTGGCCGGTTACCGACTTGGTGGGCCATACTATTCTGCTATGAGGAATAAGCCGCCGTATGCGCTGGCATCCGTCGACAACGCGCTGCGCCTGGTGCAGCTGCTGCGCGACCAGGGCCGGCTGCGCGTGGTCGACGCGGCGGCCGAGCTCGATGTCGCGCCGTCAACGGCGCACCGGTTGCTGGGCATGCTGGTGTACCGGGGATTCGCGATCCAGGGCGACGACCGGGCCTACGTGCCGGGCCCGGCGTTGGGTGCGGCGCCGGCGCAGTTGGACTGGACCCGCGAGTTGCGGGATGCGGCACTGCCGCACTTGGAGCTGCTGTCCAACCACACCGGGGAGACCACCAATCTGATGATCCGGATCGGCGTCCAGGTGCGGTTCCTGGCCAGCGTGGAGTCGCCAAAGATCCTGCGCGTCGGCACTCGACAGGGAACCGTCCTACCTGCGCGATTGACGTCGGGTGGGAAGGCACTGCTGGCCGAGCTGAACCCCGACCGGTTGGAATCGCTCTTCCAGGGGGCCACGGCGTCATTGGCCGACGAGGTCATGCCGGCCGAGGAGTTCAAACGCTTCGCCGCCGACCTGGTGCTGATCAAGCGACAGGGCTACGCGCTGAATAACCAGCAGAGCGAGGACGCCGTCGTCGCCTGCGGGGTGGTCGTCCACGAGCGCGGCGGGGGGCCGGCGGGAGCCATCTCGGTCAGCATGCCGGCCGGAAGATACGTGCCGATGCAGCTGCCGAAACTGGTCCGCGCGCTGCATATCGCCGCGGCTGGGGTGGAGCGGGACATCATCGAACTCGACGTCACCGGTTCCGTCTAGGATTCCAGATAGCAGAAAATACTCCCCGTACCGTGATCTGCTCTCTTACGGTTCTCGGCATGACCTCACCGGACTCACCGCCCAGGACAAACGGCCCGACGGCCGGCCGGTGATCCCCGCGGTATTCCCTCTCCCGCAAGCAACCGGCTCGACCCCGCGCAAGCCTGCCCGAAAGGTGCACTGGCTCATCACCCGCATTCAAACCCTTTGAAAGGAAAGAACAATGCAGTTCTATCTCAATGGCTACAAACCCGGTGACCCGTTCATTCAGGACCCCGACCCGCTGATCACCGACCGGCCCGATGGCATTCCGCAGGAAGCCGATGTGCTGATCGTCGGGTGCGGTCCAGCCGGCCTGGTGCTCGCCGCGCAGCTGGCCAAATTCCCGGAGATCCGAACCGTGGTGATCGACCGCAAGGACGGACCACTGGAGGTCGGTCAGGCCGACGGTGTGGCCTGCCGGACGGTCGAGATGTTCGAGGCGTTCGGCATGGCCGACCGGCTCATCCATGAGGGGTATTCGGTCAACGAGGTGTCCTTCTGGCGGCCCGATTCCGCGGACCGCAGCAAGATCACCCGCACCGGCCGCATCCGGGATGTCGAAGAGGGCCTTTCGGAAATGCCGCACGTGATCGTGAACCAGGCCAGGATGCTGGCCTACCTGCTGGAGAACATGGAGAACTCACCCACCCGGCTAAGGCCGCACTACGGGCTGCACGCCACCGACATCCAGATCGACACCTCAAACGACTCCACCGAGTACCCGGTGACGGTCACCGTGGCGCACCAGAAGGGGTTCGAGCCCACCGGTGAGGTCTCCACGATCCGCGCCAAATACGTTGTCGGGGCCGATGGTTCCCGCAGTGGCGTCCGCACCTCGATCGGCCGTGAGCTCGTCGGCGATCCGATGAACCAGTCGTGGGGGGTGCTCGACGCCCTGGTCACCACTGATTTCCCGGACATCCGGCGCAAGTGCGCGATCCACTCCGCCAACGACGGCAACATCCTGATCATCCCGCGGGAGGGCGGCTACCTGGTCCGCATCTACATCGAACTGGACAACGTCCGCGACGGAGAAATGCTGGAGAACCGCACCGTCACCCCGGAGAAGCTGGCCGAGGTCGCCAACCGGATCCTGGCTCCGTACACGATCGACGTGAAAGATGTTGGCTGGTGGGCGGTCTACGAGATCGGCCAACGGGTGACCGACAAGTTCGACGACGTCCCCGATGTAGCGATGGGCAGTCGGTTGCCGAGGGTGTTCATCGCCGGCGACGCCTGTCACACGCATAGTGCCAAGGCGGGCCAAGGCATGAACGTGTCCATGAACGACACCTGGAACCTGGGCTGGAAACTGGCCTCCGTGCTGCAGGGCCGGGCCAAACCCGAACTGCTGCACACCTATTCCGACGAACGGCAGAAGATCGCCAAGGAGCTGATCGATTTCGACCGCGAGTTCGCCAAGATGTTCAGCGCCCACCCCACCGAAGAAGGTTCGGCTGAAGATGGAGCCCCGGGTGACGGTGTTGATCCAGAGGAATTCCAGCAGTACTTCATCACCCAGGGCCGCTTCACTGCCGGCGTTGCGACCAAATACAGCCAGTCGATGATCATCGCCGAACCGCAATTCGAGCACCTCGCGGTGGGGTTCCCGATTGGCATGCGGTTCCATTCGGCGAAGGTCACCCGGCTGGCCGACGCCAAACCTGTGCACCTCGGGCACGCGGCCCGAGCCGACGGTGCCTGGCGGCTCTATGTTTTCGCAGACAAGGCAGACCCGACCTCCGCCACCTCACTCTTTCGAGAGTTGTGCGACTACCTGGCCTCCGACGCGTCCCCGATCACCCGCTACACCCCCAAGGGCGCCGACCCCGACTCGGTGATCGACGTCCGGGCCATCGTCCAACAGGGGCACAACGATCTCGAGGTCGACCAACTGCCGACCGTCCTACTCCCGCGCAAGGGTGCCTTCGGCATCACCGACTACGAGAAGGTCTTCTGCCCAGACCCAGCGGCCGAGGACATCTTCGACCTGCGCGGGATCAATAGGGACACCGGCTGTGTCATCGTCGTCCGCCCCGACCAGCATGTCGCTCACGTGCTCCCGCTGCACGGACGCCAGGCACTGTCGGACTTCTTCGCTGGGATCCTGATTGACGCTCATTAGACGAAATCCCGACCGAGGCCCGGGGTGTTCACCTCGGGGCTTTCCTCGGCGCACAAGTCAAACCCGACCGGCGTCGGGGGCAGTTGCAGCTTGGTGATGCCTTGATCGTTTGATTCCGAAAGAAGAGGCCCCCGAGCTGGCGCCGGTACTTACCGGACAAATTAGCGACCAAGTCCTAGATCATCGAATGACATTCTTCGAATCCAGGGCGACTGGCGGCATTACGTCCGAGCCGTACGGTCTCGGGCACGTGACGCCGGCTGTCGGAGTTCCGCAAGACGTACCCCGTCCAAGACGCCGGTGGCGGTGTCACACGACCGTGGGCGCCTTGATCATCTTTGTGTTGCAGAAGATCGTCCACCGGGATGCCTACCTGATGCGGGGCTAGCCTGCGCAGCTATCGGGGCGGCGAGCGACCACGACTCCGCCGGGTGTCTGGTGATCAGGGTCTGCCGAACACGGCTTTGATCCGAAATGCTGCTGGCGTCGATGTCGACAACGAGGATGATCTGGCGGTACGCGGCGGCACGCGCCCCCAGCCGGGGCTCCACGACCAGCCAGCGTTGCCTTCAACCGTGAGCCAAATCGGCTGAATGTCACTCTTGGATCTACGGTCGTGCCGCTCGGGTGCTCTCGAGCGACAGACAGGAGCCGCACCGGTGACATGTCGTGTCAACGGTGCGGCTCGGACCAATCGGTGTGCCGTGCTCCCTGTCTACTGCCGTGGCTCCCTGCCTAGTGAGTGCTGGTGGGGCTGGTGATGGTGTTGGTGTCCAGGGTGACGGCGGCGGTGCGGGCGAGGGTTCGCCCGTCGACGGTCACTCCGGTGGTGACGGTGATGGAGGCCAGGGCCATCACGGTTCCGCGGAGGGTGGAGTAGGTGCCCAGTGTTGCGGAGCTGCCGACCTGCCAGAAGACGTTGGCCGATTGCGCGCCGTTGATCAGGGTCACTCCGCTGGCCGATGCGGTGATGAGCGTGGACGCGGCCTTGAAGATGAAGACGGCGTCGGGGTCACCCTGAGCGTCCAGGGTGAGCGTTCCGGTGATGCCGAAGGTGCCGGCTGGTGAGTCGTACACACCAGGGGTTTTGGTGGTCCCGCCGAGTTCGACCGGTACGGTGGCCGTGCTGGGGAGGGCGGCGGCCGCGTCGTAGGCGGTGCCGAGGTCGATCTTGGCCTGTAGAGCGGTGGCGTCGGCGGCGTGCAGGGTGCCGTTCAGCTGTCCGGGTGGGAACCCGGTGACGGCCGTGCCCGGGCTGAGCCCGAGGTCACCATTAATAATTGTCGGTCCGGTGTTGGTGACTGTTGCTCCGGCGAGTACCGCGAAGTTTGTTGCGGTACCCAAGGAAATTGTCGGAGTGGACGGGGGGGTGATCACTGGTGGTGGGCCGCTGGTGGGGCTGGTGATGGTGTTGGTGTCCAGGGTGACGGCGGCGGTGCGGGCGAGGGTTCGCCCGTCGACGGTCACTCCGGTGGTGACGGTGATGGAGGCCAGGGCCATCACGGTTCCGCGGAGGGTGGAGTAGGTGCCCAGTGTTGCGGAGCTGCCGACCTGCCAGAAGACGTTGGCCGATTGCGCGCCGTTGATCAGGGTCACTCCGCTGGCCGATGCGGTGATGAGCGTGGACGCGGCCTTGAAGATGAAGACGGCGTCGGGGTCACCCTGAGCGTCCAGGGTGAGCGTTCCGGTGATGCCGAAGGTGCCGGCTGGTGAGTCGTACACACCAGGGGTTTTGGTGGTCCCGCCGAGTTCGACCGGTACGGTGGCCGTGCTGGGGAGGGCGGCGGCCGCGTCGTAGGCGGTGCCGAGGTCGATCTTGGCCTGTAGAGCGGTGGCGTCGGCGGCGTGCAGGGTGCCGTTCAGCTGTCCGGGTGGGAACCCGGTGACGGCCGTGCCCGGGCTGAGCCCGAGGTCACCATTAATAATTGTCGGTCCGGTGTTGGTGACTGTTGCTCCGGCGAGTACCGCGAAGTTTGTTGCGGTACCCAAGGAAATTGTCGGAGTGGACGCGCCGGCGGTCGGTGGTCCGACGACACCCATCAGCAGAATCGTCGCGGAAACTAGTGTCAGGGTGTGAGCCAGGCTCGCGCGGCGGGTCTTTCCGTGAGCACCGCTAGTGAGGCGATTGGTGAACATGAGCGTTCCTCTCGTTAGGGTTAAATGTTGGTTTCCGGTCGTTCCGGGGTCGCCAAAGGTTGTTCGGACGCAGTATTTGTAATCCGTCCGTTCGGACCCAGCAATATGGGCGGCGACGATGCCTTTTCGGTTGGCAAAGGGTAGTTAGTGATGACTTCCTACCGCGAGACAAGCGCGTGTAAGCCCCGGTTGATCATCGAGAGGAGCAGGCCGATACTCGTTGCAGTAGAATATAATTGGTCCGAAGTGGACGCTTCACATATCTCGTCCGTGTGCGGCGCAATCGAAATTCCCCGCACATGTGTCGACACTTTTCCGCATGACCGTCAGCGATATTCGGTGGATCGCATTCGTCGCCGCCTGCTCCGAATGGCTACCTCGCGACCCTGTGTGTTTCATAGGCCATAGCTGACTGCTCCTCGGAAGTTTATTGGGCGGTCGTGATGTTTGGTTCTTATCCCCTGGTACTTAAACTACGCCCCGTTCGGCCTAATCAGTGCCACATTTCGTCGGGTTCACGCCGTGGAACACGAAATGTCCCTTTTGGGTCTGTGGAACTACTGACCGATGCCGTTGCGGCCCATTCGGGTCAATGCCATTTGACCTGATTCGAAGCCTCTACGTTTGGAGTGAAACTTAGGGCCCTTGGCCTCTGGACAGTTCGGCCTGGGAGGTCTAGGTCCGCCGCCGGCGCTGGCGTCCTAACGGAACCCAAGGGAGATCCCTCGCCGGGGGTCCGAAGCCACCCAACTGGCCCAGCCGAGACGGTTCACCCGACACGACTTGTCCACGACGCACCCTCGTCCCTGATGCCGAACCGCGAGCGGGACGCCGACGCTGCCGTTCCGGGTGTGGTCGCTGGGGTGATCATTTCAGTCGCGCATGGGATCCCTCAGCGGCACCTTGCATTCTCCAGCAGCCTGATGGCCTTGGGGCCGACACCGTGGATGCGATTCAGCTTTGCGAGATCGTCGGGCAGCTCATTCAGTGACGAGTAGCCGGCGTCGATGAGGGCGCCGGTGGCTGGTCGGCCGATCCTGACACCATCGAACGTCGGGCCACGGTCACCTGAGTTCTGAACGTTCTGCGACATCTGAATGCCTTCCTCGCCTCAGTGCCTTCATCGTCAGCGAATCTGGACGAATCAAACGGTCACATTCGACGCGCCGAGTCCTTGAAGGGCGCCCGCGGCCGCATACGGTAATGGCCCGTGAGTAAACGTGACCGCGGTGGTCATGGTGGACGCTCAACGGCTTGAGCAGCCCGGGCCTGCCCGCTGACGACATCTGGTCCGCCCGGCCGTTCAGGATCCGAAGGCGTCCATCAATCCAATCCGAACAGCTCATCGGACCTCCTCGTTCGAGCTGCGGGCGTGCCCGCTGTCAGCTGCGTATGCGCGCGCAGCCCACCGCTGTGACCACTGCCCGAGTGGACGAAGCAACTCCATGAGCTCGCGGCCGTCGGCGGTGAGGCGATAGCCCCCGTCCCCCCGCTCGACGATCCCGGCCACCGTGAGGTCGCGCAGTCGGTCGCGCAACACGCTCGACGACACGTCGTCGCAGCGGTGCGCAAGGTCGCGGAACGTGGCGTCGCCCTCGCGGAGTTCCCAGACGATGCGCAGCGCCCACCGGCGTCCGACGAGGTCGAACAGCGCCATGATCGGACGTCCGGTGGTCGAGCCGCGTACCGGGCGACCGGGAATCGGAGTGCTGGCCATGCGAGAAGTATTGCTTCTGAAAGCAAAGCATGCCACCCTCGAGCTATGCCTCTGATTCCGAAGCATCCGAGGATTGCTCCGACGGCACCGCCTTTCGACGACGACACCCGCGCGGCGCTCGACATCCTCGGGCCGCCGATCGCGCTGTTCGGTGTGTTCGCCCGCCGTCCCGACCGCGCGCACGCGATCGCAGGCTGGGGGCGCTACTACCTGTCTCGGCGCGGCGCGCTGTCACTACGGCACCGCGAGCTGGCGATCGACCGCACGACCGCACTCTGCGGCGCAGGATACGAGTGGGGCATCCACATCGCTGTCTACGCCGGAAAGGCCGGCCTGACCGACGAACAGGTCGCCTCGCTGGCCACCGGGGACCCAGCAGACGCCTGCTGGACCGACCCTGCAGACCGTGCCGTCCTCGCAACCGTAGACGCTCTGCACCAGCGCGCCGACCTCGACGACGCCGAGTGGCAGACGCTGCTGGACGCGGTTGGCGAGGACGCCGCGGTCGACCTGCTTCTGCTCTGCGGCTGGTACCACGCGATCTCTTTCGCCGTGAATGCGCTGCGGCTGCCAGCCGAGCCGGGCACCCCCGCCCTGCCGGGCAGGTGCCCAGCGACGCTGCCGCATCACGCCGTGCACTCGCGCACGCACGAGCGCGGCTTCGCCGCGGCATCGCCGCACGCGCACTCGCGAACGTCGGAGCCACCACGCTGCTCACCGCGTGAGACCGGACGATGCACTGTCCAGTACGCCGTCCCCAACGACCCGAGAGATTCGACAACCGCTAAAGGAGGCAACTGCCGATGTACCGACTGACCGTGGTCTATGACGAGCCTGCCGACAAAGAGGCCTTTGACCGCCGCTACACCGACGAGCACGTCCCCCTCGTCAAGGCCTCGCCCGGGCTGGTCAGCTTCCAGCTCAGTCACCCGCAGGGCGGCACGCCGTACCTCGTCGCCGAGCTGTTCTGGCACAGTGAGGACGCCTTCAAGGCCTGGGCCGCGACGCCCGAGAGCGCCGAGGTCCGCAACCACGCGGAGGGCTGCGGCACGACGTTCACGACCTACACCGGCGACGTCGCCGAGGTCTGACCGACCGCGCTGGTCCGTTCTCGGACCAGGGACGCGCTGATCAAAGGGCGCCGTGGCCTGCAGCAGGGGATTGATCAGTGGTTCCTCAGTTGCTGAGCTCGACTTCGACGACCGGGCGGCGATCAAGGCGGCTCGGCTCGCCGGAAATGGCGAAATCCCGCGGCACGCCGACAGATCGGCGCGCAGCGGGTGATGTTCAGCGGGGAAGTCAATCGAGCTACCGGAGATCCCGCTGCCGTTAACTCGAAGGACGCTGACGGCCCGCAACTGCCATCCCGGCATGACCGGCAGGCAGGCCCGATGGGAAAACTATTAGGACGCCCTAGCCGCCCGGTGAATGCTTGCCCCGTGGATCCTTTTATGCAGACCGAGCGGCTGACACTCCGACACTTCACGATGGACGACGCTGACCTGCTGATCGAGCTGGACAGCGATCCGGCCGTGATGCGTTTCCTCACCGGCGGCGAGCCGACTGAGCCGACGGTTGTTCGCGAGCTCCACCTGCCGAGCATTCTCGGTGTGTACGAGAGGTGCGGCGGTAAATTCGGGCTATTCGCCGCGCACGAGAAGGACAGCGGGGCATTCATCGGTTGGTTCTGCCTGCGCCCGGAACGGGGTGGTCCGATGGACGAGGTCGAACTCGGGTACCGGCTGCGCCGGGAGGCTTGGGGCAAGGGTTATGCCACCGAAGGCTCAAGGGCGTTGCTGGGGAAGGCTTTCTCCGAACTCGATGTGCGCTTGGTCTGGGGCGAAACGATGTTCTTGAACCTGCCCTCACAGAAGGTGATGGAGAAGGTCGGCATGACGGTCGCTGAAGTGATTCCCACTCCTGCGGACATGATGATGGTCGAGGGCTCTGAACTTGGTGGCTTGCACTACCAAATCGTCAAGGAGCAGTGGGAGCAGCAGTAGCCAGGACTCAACCGACGGTCCCGGAACGAACCGCAAAGGGCATGTCGGCAATGCGAAGCTGGCGGCGCCACCTTGATCATTCTTGCCGCGCAGGTGACCCGCTGCCAAAGCTCGACGGGCTAATTGCACAGCAACCGGATTCAACGGCATCTCAGTGAACCCGAAGCCCGCGTCCGCGCCGACCAATCGAACTGCCGCGTCGGCAAGTGCTGTTCAATCGAATCGCCACGGGCCACTTTGCGGGCACCGTCGATGCTGATTGGGCCTGCGGGTGCTGGTTGAATGCTCGCCGCGATCGTTGATCAGCGAATATAACGCAACGGGGGTGTCGTAGATGTCTACACGGGTCATTTTACAAATAAACCTGCGACGAATGCGGATCTGGTGAAGTTGTATCGCGAACGGTCGATGGTATTCAAGTCCGTGCGACCAAATGCTGCCCGCAACAGTCCACGGCGGTGCCGGAGGATTGGGCAATCATCAGGACGGATCGGCGTGTCATTGCGAACCCTTCGCCCGAATGTGCGACCACGACAGGTGGGTGCTAGTTGGCGAGTGCCTGTCGGAACCAGTTGGTGATGGTGGTGGGGTGGGTGATGGCTGTTCCGACGACGACGGCGTGGGCGCCGGTGTTGAGTGCGGCGCGGGCCTGTTCGGGGGTGTGTACCCGGCCCTCGGCCACGATGGGCAGGCCGGGGAGGTGGGTGACGATTTGGGTCAGGAGTTCCAGGTCGGGTCCGGTTGTTCGGGGTCGGTCGTCGGTGTAGCCGGCGAGGGTGGTGCCGATGAGGTCGGCGCCGGCGTCGCTGGCGGCTAGGGCGTCGTCGAGGGATCCGCAGTCGGCCATGATCAGGGTCGGCCCGCTGTCCCGGAGGCGTGCGATGGTGTCGGCGAGGGTGAGGCCGTCGGGTCGGGGGCGGCGGGTGCCGTCGAGGGCGATGATTTCGGCTCCGGCGTCTCGGACGGCGCGGGCGTGGCGAAGGGTGGGGGTGATGAAGACGCCGTCGTGGCCGTCTTTCCAGAGGCCGATCAGGGGCACGGTGGTGCGGCCTTTGATGAAGGAGATGTCGGCCAGTCCTTGGGCGCGGATCGCGACGGCGCCGCCGGCGACGACGGCCTCGGCCATTTGGGCCATGGTTTCCGGGTGCCGCAGCGGCTCGCCGGGGTAGGCCTGGCAGGAAACGATCAGTCCACCGGTCAGGGTCGCGATGGGGTCCGTCATGGGTTGCTCCTGAGCTGGGTGGGGCTGGTTCGGGTGGTTTGCCGGGCGTGGGCTGCTGCGCCGAGGATCGCCGCGTGGGTTCCGCGTTGCGCGGGCAGCAGCGGGCATGCCGCGACGGCGTCGATGTACTGGCCCTGGGCGGCGTCAACGACTTTGGTCCACCACAGCGGGCCGGACTGGGCGAGCCCGCCGGTGAGGATGACGGCGTCGGGGTCGAGCATGTTGACCCAACCGCCGATCGCACGGCCCAGGGCGCGGGCGGCGAGGGTGACGCTGTCCAGGGCGACGGGGTCGCCGGCTTCGGCGAGGGCGATGACCTGGCGGGTGTCCGCGGCGGTTCCGCCGCGCCGCCGGTACAACGCGAGCAGTCCCGGCCCGGAGGCAACGGCTTCCAGGTGTCCGGTCCGCCCGCAGGAGCATGGCAGACCGTCGGCTTCCGGGGCGGGGATGTGGCCCAGGTGACCGGCGACGTGCCGGGCACCGGTGACGGGGATGCCGTCCAGGACCAGGGATCCCCCGAGTCCGGTGCCGGCGGCGACAAGCAGCACAGAGCCCAGGCCGCGCCCGGCTCCGTAGCGGGCTTCGCCGATGGCGTGGGCGTGCACGTCGTTGATGGCTCGTACCTGGAGGCCGGTGCGGGCCGCGACGAGCTCGGCCAGTCGGGTGCCGGCCCAGCTGGTGAGGTGATCGGTCGCGGATATCACGGCCCCGGTGGCCGGGTTGATCACCCCGGCCGCCCCGATGCCGACGGCTGTCGGGGTGGGCAGTCCGCTTTCCTGGGCCTTCGTCCGGATTTGGGTGATGAGCTGGACGACGGTACCGATGATGGCCTCTGGGCCGTCAGCTGCGGGGGTGGGTGCGGTGCGGCCGAGCTCGACGCCACCGTCGCGCAGGACCAGGCCCGCGGCCGTCTTGGTGCCGCCGAGGTCGACCCCGATCGCGGTGGTGGTTGCGCACGGGGGGGTGGCGTCGAGCTTGGTGTTCATCGGCCGGCGGTGACCGTGTCGCGGGTGCCGGCCGGGCCGACGGCGTCCAGGATGCCGCTGATCGCCTCGACGTCGGCGCCGGTCAGGGCGTCGAACGGTTCGGGGACCTGGTTGGTGGTGATGACGCCCTGCAGCATGAGGGCTGTCTTGAAGGCACCGACACCGGCACCCCACCCGGTGATTCCTTTGGCGGCGAGGCAGATTTCCATCAGTGATGCCAGGCGGTCCTGTTCGGTGCGCACGGCGGTCCAGTCGCCGGCCAGGTAGGCCTGGTGGAGGCGGACGTAGCCGGCGGGGTCGACGTTGGCCAGTCCGGGCACCGACCCGTGGGCGCCGGAGAGGTAGGCGCCGTCGACGACGAATTCGTGTCCGGTGAACAGGGTGAGCGGCGATCCGGCGGCCCGGTTCTTCAGCGACAACCGACGGAAGGAGATGTCGTCGCCGGAGGAGTCTTTGACCCCGGCGATGGCGCCGCTGAGGCCGAGGTCGACGAGCATGTCCGGGTCGAGTTTGGTGTGCACGCAGACCGGGATGTCGTAGGCGTAGACCGGGACCTGGGTGCGTTCGCCGATGATCTCGAAATGCCGCTTGATTTGCGGGGTGTGGGTGATGGCGTAGAAGGGTGCGGTGGCGACGACGGCGTCGACGCCGGCGTCCTGGGCGACCTTGACGTGCTGCAGGACCCGGGCGGTCTGGGTGTCGATGACCCCGGCGAGCAGTGGCACCCGGCCGTCGATGATCCGTGCTGCCTCGGTGAGGATCTGCCCGCGCATCTCGTCGGTGCAGAAGGCGACCTCTCCGGTGGATCCCAGGACGAACAGACCGTCGACGCCGGCCGTGATGAGCCGGTTGATGAGCCGCTCGTAGGACTCAATGTCGAGCCGGCGGTCCTGGGTGAGGGGGGTGACGACCGGCGGGATGACGCCGGTCAGTTTGCTGGCGGTGCTCATGGGGATCCTCTGCTTGGGGTGACGACGGGAAGGGGACGGTTGGCGGCGGGTGGGGATGGTTGTCAGTGGGTGGCGGGTGCGAGTTCGGGCATGTTCTCGGTGCTGTCGGTCGGCCAGACATGTCGGGGCTTGATCAGCCGCTGCACGCGCAGCGGGGCGTTGATGGCCATCAGGATGATGACGACCCCGGTCAACCCGAACGACAGGATCGCCAACGCGGTGCCCAGTGGCATTTTCTCGGCCAGGGTGGCGCCCAGTACCGGGGCGACGGCGCCGCCGAGGGCACCGACGTTGTAGGCGAATCCCAGTCCGGCGGCACGTTTGTCGACCGAGAAGTAGCCGCCGATCCATTTGGGTAGCAGCCCGGCGATGCCCTGCCCGAACACCTGCTGCAGGAACAGCAGCGCGGCGAGGACGGCGAGGTTGCTGCCGCCGACGATGAAGACCGGGAAGATCAGTGCCTCCGCGACCAGCAGGCTGACCCAGTAGGCGCGCCTGGTGCCGAACCGGTCACCGGTGAAACCGGCCACGATGCAGCCCACAGCGGCGCCGAAGCCGGAGAAGAACAGGATGTTGGCGACGTGCGCCGGGTCGAGAGCGAGGTCGGTCTTGAGGTAGGTGGGCAGCAGTGCCTGAATGGGCCAGGAGTACAGGAATGCCGTGAACACCACGAGCATCACGGTCAGCCCGGTCGGCCAGCGGGCTCCCTCGAACTGCACCATGAAGGACACGAACACGGCCGCGACGAGAACGGCGAGCCCGATCACCGCCGGGGCGGTGTTGACGGTCTGGGTGAAGATGAGCAGCAGCGCAGCGAAGGCCACGATCGTGGAGATGATGTTGAGGACCGAACGAGGGCCCTTGTACAGGGTGCTGAACATGTCCGGCGAGATGGTCCGGGTGCCGGCCTTGTGTTCTTCCCGGGCGCGTTCCCAATCCTCGGACTCCGGCAGGGACCGGCGCAGCCACAGGGCGATCGCGATCGGGACCAGGCCGATCGCGAACAGCGCCCGCCAACCGAATTCCGGGACGATGAACCGGTAGGCCTGCGCCGACAGCACTGCGCCGATGGAGAACCCGCTGATCAGAAACCCGGACGCCTTGTTCCGCATGTTCTTCGGCCAGGACTCGATGACATAGGTGGAGCTGGAGCTGTACTCCCCGGCCATGCCCAGGCCGATCAGCAGCCGGGCCCCGAACAACACCCAGTACCCGGGGGAGATCGCGCAGAGCACGGACCCCACCGAGAACAGGACGATGCTCAACACCATCGCGTTCTTGCGGCCGAATCGGTCACCGAACGCACCCAGTGCCAGGCCACCGAACCAGCGGGAGATGAACGCCGCGGAGACCAGCGTGGCACCCTTCACCGGCGTCAGGTCGAACTCGTGGATCACCTCGGTGAGGACCAGCGTGATGATGACGAAGTCGAACCCGTCCAGCAGGTACCCCAGCCACGCGGCGGTGAACGCCTTCCACTGGCTTCGTGACAGGTTCCGGTACCAGGCACCGGGTGCCCGGGCGGTTCCGTTGGTAGTGCTCATCAATAGCCTCCTGATCGGATGTCGAACGTCTGATGTCCTATGTGCTGAAGGAGACGATAAACCCTCGAACCGATCAGCACAAGAGGTCAAATCAGCCAAACTGGAGCGTCACGCATCGATCTGACAGCAGACGTCGGATGTAGTACATTCGACGATGAGACAGGCACTGGTAGAGGTGGAACGCCACCTACAACATGAAGGGCTGGACCCGTCGATGCAACCCAAAGCGCTCAATCTCGTAGAGCCCCGGCCGGCCGGCGGCGGGAGCGTGGTCGATCGCATCAAGGAGTACATCCTGACGAATCGGCTGACCCCGGGCGACCCGCTGCCGACCGAAAATGAACTCAGCGAACAACTCCAGGTCAGTCGCTCCCGGATCCGGGAGGCCGTCAAAACCCTCTCAGCCCTGGACATCGTCGAAGTACGCCACGGCTACGGCACCTACGTCGGGCGGATGAGCTTCAGCGCCATGGTCGAGTCCCTGGCCTTCCGCGGCATGCTCAACGCCAAGGACGACCTGCACGTGTTCGCCGAGCTCGTCGACTTCCGGGAGCTGATCGAGACCAGCCTCGCCGGACCGATCATGGAGCGCCTCACCCCACAAGCGGCGCTGACCATGCGAAGACTCACCGCAACCATGGCCGAAAAGGCTGCCCGTGGCGAGGAATTCCCGGCAGAGGACCGGGCATTCCACCTACTGCTCATGGAGACCACCGGCAACAGCCTCGCGGTCGACCTGACAGGCGCGTTCTGGGACGTTCACGCATTCGCCGCCCGTTCACTCGGCCCGGCGAACGACCTACAGGCGACCGTCGACGCGCACGTCGCAATTCTGGACGCCATCGAAAATGGCGACCCTGAACTTCTCCGCGCCGCCATCCGCGCCCATTACATCCCCGTGCGAGAACGCATGACCAGCCAACGGCGGGGGCCCGCCTGACCCAACAATCGGGTGCCTCGACGGGCGTGTTCGACTCCAGCGCGGTCGTCCCGGTCAGTGCATCCTGTCGGACCGCAACTCTTGATCCGTGATGAAGGGGAGGAACAAATGAGTCTCATCGTCGGCGCCTACCCGGCCCAACCATCCGGTCTCGTCGACAGGAAAGCCTTCTTCACCGAACTCGCCGACGAACCCACCATCCGCGGTCTCGAACTGCCATACCACCGGGACGGTGGTGACCCCTGGCCGCCCGGTGCCCCCGCTGCATGGACGGCCGTCATCACCGCAATCCCCGGCACCATGCAGCACCTCTCGGGCGATCCGCATTTCGGGCTCGCCTCGACAGACCCACAAGGACGTGCGGCAGCCCTCCGATACGCCGCCAAGATCCACGACTACGCCACATCGCTGACCGCGCAAGATCACCGGGTCGAGGCCATCGAACTACACACCGCCCCTCGCGGCCACGGCTCGGCCGAGGCGCTCACCACGTCACTCACCGAAATCCTCACCTGGGAATGGAACGGTGCCCGAATCACCATCGAGCACTGCGACGCCCCCGCCCAAGACCGGGTCCCCGAGAAGGGATTCCTGCCCCTCGCCACCGAGATCGCCGTCCTCACCGAACTCCGCGCAGCCGGACATGAAGCCGGACTCGTGGTGAACTGGGGCCGTTCCGTCATCGAGAGCCACGACCCGCAGACAGCCGAAGCCCACATCCAGGCGGCCCGCCACGCCGGCGTCCTTTCGGGGCTGATGTTCTCCGGCTGCTCCCCCCAGGAAACCGACTTCGGATACCCCTGGATCGACGCCCACCTACCCGCCCAGGAAATCCAAGACGCACCGAAAAGCAGCCTCTTGAACAAGCTTCAGATCAGCCGATGCCTCAAAGCCGCAGGCTCACCAGCCATCGTGGGATTCGAGATAGGCCTACCCACCGCCGCCACCGCCCAGCAGCGCGCCCGCCGCCTCCGCCATATGTGCAGGCTCATCGCAACCTGACAAGGCTGAGTGGCGGCAGCGACTGTTCGCGATTTCAGGAGATTTCACCGCCCGAGACTCAACCGTTGGTTCTTTACAACGAACGGGGTTTCGCCTAGACCTGATCACACCAGATCGGGATGACCGGCCGCCAGGACCAAGTCGGCGTGTGGTTTCCAGATCGGCTGGGGCCGTGGGCGGTCGAGCAGGAAGCCCTGAACGGCGGGGCAACCCATCCGTCGCAGGGTCGCCAGTTGTTCGCTGGTTTCGACGCCCTCGGCGATGACGTTGACACCTAGTTCCGCTCCGAGCGCTATGACGGCTGACACGATGGCTGTGTCCCGTTGGTCTTTGTCCAGCCCGGCCGTGAAGCTTCGGTCGATCTTCAACGCCTCGATGGGAAACCGGGCGAGGTGGGTGAGCGAGGAGTACCCCGTGCCGAAGTCGTCGAGAATCAAGGTGGCGCCTGCGGCGACCAACCTGGTCAGGGCGACGTGCCCGGCGTCGCTCTCGTTGAACAGGGCGGTCTCGGTGAGTTCGATGCTGAGCGTGCCCGGTATCAGCTGACTGACCTTGATGATCTCCGCGACCTGAGGTGGCAATTCGTGGTCCTCGAGTTGACGCGGGGAGACGTTGATCGCGATGCGAAGGGGCCCGCCTGGCCCGCCCTGCCTTTCCTGTTGCCATGTGGCCGCCTGTTGGCAGGCGGTGCGTAAGACCCATTGCCCGAGCGGCACGATGAGGCCGGTCTGCTCGGCGAGCGGCAGGAACACGTCGGGTGCGAGCATCCCGCGCGTGGGGTGCTGCCAGCGGACCAGGGCTTCCACGGCCATCACGTGGTGGTCCACGGCTGATCGGATGGGTTGGTAGTGGATCACGAGCTCGTCCTGGTCGATTGCCCGGCCCAACTCGGCCTCCAACGTCAGCCTCGCTTGGGCCTGGATCTGCATGCCCTCATCGAAGAGCTCCGCCTGCGCGCCACCATGGTGTTTCGCTCGGTAGAGCGCAGTGTCGGCCTCCCGCAACAGCGATTCGGCTGTCGTCGCCGGTGCGTGCTCGCGGGCGGTTAGTGCAACGCCTGCGCTCGCCATCACGGTGACCACGGCTCCCTCCACTGCCAGCGGGGCGCAGGAGGCCGCCAGCAAGCGGTTCACGATTGCAATCGCAACCTGCTCGTCGGGTACGGAATCGCAGAGCAGGGCGAACTCGTCGCCGCCGAACCGGGCGAGTGTGTCGGTCGGCCGGAGGGCCGACGCGAGCCGATTCCCGACCGTCTTGAGCACGAAGTCGCCCGCGGCATGTCCCAGCCCGTCATTGACTGCCTTGAACTCGTCAAGATCGATCAGTGCAACCGCAACCCGTGCGGTGGTGCCGCGCTTGCTCGGCCGCCGGCTCAGCGCCTGGGCCAAGCGATCGAGCAGGAGAGCGCGGTTCGGCAGGCCGGTCAGCGGGTCGTGCAGGGCCTGGTGGCTGAGCCGTTCGCGCAGGGCGACCTGCTCCCATGCTGTGGCGACAACACGTGCCATCGCCTGGAGCATCGCAACCTCGTTGGCGGTGAATCGGCGGACCCGGCGGGCGTGGATTGCTAGCACACCGACGGTGCCTTCGCCGCCCAGTAGCGGTACTGCGATCCCGCTGATGATGCCGCGGTCGGTCAGCGGAGTCGGCGGTGTGATCCGGCTGTCTCGCCGCAGATCCGACGACACGAAGGGGGTCCCGGTCTCGATCACGTGCAGCGCATACGAGCCGTGCGACGCCAACTCGATGATGGTGCCAGTCGGGAGAGAGTCGGGGCCGAGCTCGCCGGCCACCACGAGCCGGCCATCGGGGAGACGCCGCAGGGCAGTCCCGTACTCGGCGTGCATCACCCGCACCGCGACGCCCAGCGCGGCACTGAGAAGCTCATCCGGTTCGCTGACCGTCAGCGCCTGTTGGCCCAGTTGGGCGACCGCCTCGGCGATGACAGTCCGCTGGTGCAGGTAGCGGCTCATCCGGCGCATCACGACGCCGATGAGGGCGACGGTGACCGCCATCAGGAGCCAAGTGGTGCCCCAAGGAGGATCGTTGTCCCCGGTGCCGGCGTTGGAAGGCACCGGGATGGCCGACACCGCACTGACGACCAACACCACGGCGGCTTGCGCGGCGGCCCGGCGCGGCGGCAGCAGAGCGAACGCCACGAGAACGACCCACACCAGGCACCACCGCAGCAGTTCTGTCGGCAACACGCTCAATGTTGTGAGCACCGCGATGATGACAGTCGTTGCGAACAGCAAGGCATCGCTGAGGAATCGCAGTCGACCGTTGATTGCCGCGGACATCGACGCATCCTGCGTCCGCTCGAGAAATGTGATCGATCGCGACCAGCGCCGGCCGACGGATTCGGTCACCGGCTTCGGTGCGCGAGGCAATAGTCGTCGCGCCGAACCGTCGTCTTCAGCGGCGGCAGGTACAGGTTGGCTGCCTTCAGCGCGGTGGCGGTCGCCTCCGCTGAGGCCTCGATTCCAGCGGCGACCACGTCTCGGGCGGCCGCATTCGGGGCCGCGACAAGCAGTTCCGCGTTCCGCCAGGCCAACTCGCGCCACGCAACAAGCGCCTGCATCAAGCCGGTGAAGCCGACGCCGAAGGGTGTCGGGGCGATGGCGATGGAGGGATCGAAGCGGGCCCCTAACTCGTTGACGAGTGGCTCCACGACATGGTTCAGCATGACGTTGATCTGGTCGTGATCGGGCTTCCGACTGGACCCGTCTGGATTCGTCAGCCCGATGGCGGCCAACACGAAGGGGAGGTCCCGATTGACGTGGGCGCTCATCCCCAGCAACAGATCACCCATGCCGTCGACCTGCTTCCCGGCGGCGGCGCGGAATGCCACCCGCCAGGCGGGCGGGACCTGGGAGATCCGACCGGCCGCAAAGTCGTCATATGCGTTGAAATACATCTGCGCAAAGGCGACGTCTTGATGATTGACAAATGCCGGGTCCCGCAGAAATCCCGCTTGCTGACTGAAGTTCAGGTACTGCTCGGTGGTGCGCAGATAGGCCAAGGTGAATAACGCTTCGTGACGGCAGCTCTGGGCCAGCGGCTCGAGCCTGTTCTGCATTTCCCGGATTGTTCCGGCCACGCACGACGGCCGACCGGCGACGCAGTCGTTCAGGCTGGTCGGCTCGTACTGGTAAGTCAGCGCAGGAATGATCGCCGACCAACCAACGAACGGCGGATCAGCTGCCGCTGCAGGCGTTGCCCCCGACACCGAAAGCGCCACGGACAACGCAACGATGATGGCGATTGCGTGCTGGCGATAGGAATTCTTCAATTCGTCGCCAACCCTCAGTAGGCGCGCCCCGAACACCGATCGAACCCGATCAGGTGCGGTGGTTCTTTTCCTGCCTGTCTTGACTCTACACACACGGCGAGTCATTACCGCGAATAAGCGCCGCTGATCGCAGCGATCGGATCAAAACGTGAACCTCAAGGCCTGCCCAGCCCGCTGTCGATGAGCACGTCCGCAATCACGAACCGGCAATGCTGGCGACGGGACCTGCCGGAAACCCTGCCCGATGGCGACCAGTAACGACCTGCGGACAGAATGTCTAGTGCGGCAGGCATTTTCGCTAAGGTATCAGTCGGCGCGGCACAGGCAGGTACACCGTAGTGGCGAGCTGCGCATCCGGACTCCTCGATGACCGCGGCCAGCAAGGCCGGGCCGCCAAGCCATGGCCGACGGTGGACGACGCCGACCTGCTGATCGTGCTGGACTGCGATCCGGCCATGATGCGTTACGTCACCGGCGGCGAGCCGAACGTTGTCCAACTCCGGGCTTCGCGGTTGGCTCGTCGTTGTGTCGGCCCCGTCTGCGTCGTCATCGTCCAATGGGTACCAGCGTGCGTGGCAATGGTTGTTGAGGTCCGGCTCGCCTGGCCAATGCAGGTCTGCTTTCAGTCGGCGTGGAGCAGCGTGTAAAGAGTTTTGATCAGGCCGCCGTCGACTAGGGCGATATCCAAGCCGCGGACCACAGGGTCGCCGCCATCTGGGCCGAAACCCCAGGCCAGATAACCCAAGTCGTGGCTTGTCAATATCGGGCCAATCGGCCGAAACACGAATCCTGGCGCTTCGTCCAGCAGCCGTTCGGCCTTCGAGTTGAGTGCTTCGTGACCGATGACAACTTCCTCCGGGTCGGAGAAGACAACGTCAGGGGTGTAGGTCCGGGCAATCGCCGCGCGGCGGCTGGCTTCGTCACGCTCATTGAACACCTCTAGCAGATTGGCCTGCATCAACTCGGTCAGAGTCGCCACTTTTCTCCCTTCCCGGTGCACTTGTTGGCGCTACCCGCCGCAACGAACGATAACAAATGTGTCTGACACGTCAATCACTGACACGTCAATCACTGGATGTGCCCGGCAGCGGATGGATGACGGTGTCGAGATCGAGGCCAGCAACAGCGCCGGCCCTTGTTACCGTCCCTGGGTGAAAGTCACACCCGAAGCTGAGAACGGCCAACTCAACACTGCCGAACTGCGGGCTTGGCGAGGCCTGATCGAGACGTCCGCCTTGCTGCGTCATCGCCTTGATCAACTCTTAATGGCCGACTCAGGTCTGTCTGGCAGCGACTACCCGATCTTGGTCGCTCTGCACGAAGCCGACACCCCGACCTTGAGGTCGTCAGAACTGGCGAACCGAATCGGCTGGGAGCGCAGCCGCCTCTCACACCACCTGGCCAGAATGGAACGGCGGGGACTGCTGTCCCGCACCCCCCACCGCGGCGACAACCGAGGTTGGGACATCAGCCTCACGATCTCCGGCCGCCAGACGTACCTCGGTGCGACCGCCGCGCACTCCCGCGCGGTTCGCCAGAACTTTGTCGACTTACTCACGAAGGATCAACTCGATCAGCTCGGCGACATCATGGAGTTGATCGACGACCACCTCCAGGTAAGAACCTGACAGCGCCGTAACTGCGCAATTCCGCCGCATTGTAAAACGCAAACGACAATATCTGAGACATCATAGGTGGCAACACTTTCCGCATATTTGCATGGCAAGAGTGGTCCGAGTAGGCAACCACACCAGGCTCTCCGCCCGACTGCGCCTACAACAATAATTAGCGGCGGCTGGGGGTGTGGCCGTGGGCGAGGTAGCCGGTGCCGGCGCCGAGTTGTTGGACTTTCAGGTCGGGGATGTGCTCGGCGAGGTAGTTTCCAGGGTTGGTCGAAGCCGGTGAAGTCGGTGATGAACGGGGCGTGGAGGTCGGCGACCCAGGCGCGGAGCGGCCACAGCCAGGGGGCCGGCCATTTCCCGCCGATCGCGGCGACCGCTGCGCCGGGCCGGAGGTGGTCGAACGACGTTGGCGATCGCTGCGGGGTGATTGCATGACGTCGTGCACGGCGCAGAACAGGGCGGCGTCGGCGGTGCCATCGATGACGGCTTGGTCGACGGGCGCGTTGATGAGATGCACGTTGCGCCAGCCGTTGTCGGCTGACCCGTTGGGCGGCGAGGTCGAGCATGTCGGGGGATGCGTCGATGCCGATGATCGTGCCGGTCGGCCCGATCTTGTGCTGCAGTCCGGGCATGCACAGGCCGGTGCCGCAGCCGATGTCCAGCACGGTGTCACCGGGCCCGACTGGCCAGTCGGGTGACCAGTTGTTCCCGCCAGTGCTGGAAGGTGCGGGTGCGTTGGTCGTACCGGCCGGCGTGACTGCGGTAGGCCTGCGCCGGCGCCGCCGTCGGTCCGCGGTCACAGGATCGCCCAGGCGGACAGGCCGATGATGGCTCCGACGCCGAGGACGGCGACCGCGGTGAGCAGGACGACCGGAATGACGGCACCGGCGTTCTTGATGGTGGGCATGGGTTGCTCCCGGTGCAGATGGTTGGTCGGGATCGTGTGCGCCCGGGTCAGTGGGCTGGGACGTGCCGGATGCGGTCTGGTCGAGGAACGTCAGCATGTGGTGGGCGACCGGTGTGGGGTCGTCGGAGATCGGGACGTGGTTCAGGCCGGGCAGGTAGATCAGTTTCGCGCCGGGGATGAGGGCCACGTACCGGGCGATCTGCGGGGCCATCAACGGGTCGGCGGTGCCCTGCAGGAACAGCGTCGGTTGGGTGATGGTGTGCAGGTGGGTGGGCATGTCGAACAGCGACGCCCAGTTCGTCGCGTCGTAGGCGGGTGAGTCGGCGAAGTCGGTGAGCAGCTGCCTGGCGTCGGCGGGAGCGAGCTGCCAGGGCAGGCTGCGGGTGCCGGCGAAGAACAGCGACCGGCCGGCCGGGAACCAGCCGTCGACCGGTGCCAGGGCCATCGCGACGCCGCGGCCGGCGAGCATGGCGATGAATCCCTGGAGGCGTTCCACCGGGGTGCCCAGGCCGTCCGGGGCGATCGCGATGAGCGACCGGACCCGGTCGGACTCGGCCAGTTGGATCGCGACCCGGGCGCCGAGGGAGTACCCGGCGACGTGGTAGGCGCCGATCCCGAGATCGTCCAGGGTGTCGCTCGACCGCGGCGGCCAGGTTGACCGCGGTCGGTGACACGCTGCCGGGCAGGGCGGGCGAGCGACCGAAACCGGGCAGGTCGATGGCGATGACGTCGTACTCCTCGGACAACGCATCGATCACCGGCCGCCACCCGATGTGGGATTCGCCCAGGCCGTGCAGCAGCACCAGCGGTTCACCGGCCCCGACCCGATGCACGTGCAGCGTCGGGGTGACCGCGGGACGGCCGCGAGCGTGCGGCGCGGTGAAACGGCCGAAGCTGCAACGGAAGTGGGTATGGGGTGTGATGGTTGCCGTGCTCATGAAGGGGTCCTCCGGTTCGGGCGGCAGCCGCCGATCCGACGCCGACGGCCGAGGGCGGCGGCGGTCCGAGGGTGCGGGCGGAAGCCCACCGAGGCGGTCGAAAGCAGACGACGCCGGTGCGGCAGCAGTGGCTGCCGACACCGGCGTCGTCGGTGGAACAGGGACAGGTCTGGAGCAGGATTACTCGCTGTCGGCGCTGACCAGACGCTCGATGAGTTCCTCGACGGTGCCCGATCTTCGGCAGCTCCCGCTCGGCGAGGATGTCGGACAGCTCGGCCTTGGTCAGACCCTCGTACGGCTCGCGGGCCTGCTCCTTGGCCTGCTTCGCGGCGGCCCGCTCGGCGGCCTTGGCCGGCCTTCTCCTGCTCCTTCTTCGCTTCTTCCGCCAGGTTGGCCTGCTCGTTCGCGATGTCCTCGGCCTTCTCGGCCTGCTTGACGGCCAGGTCGGAGACGACGTTGGTCTGGTCCTTGACGATGTCGGTGACCTTCTCGGCCTGCTCCCGGACGGTGCCGGACAGCGAGGTGACCAGTTCGGCCCACTTGGTGGCCAGGTCCCGGTTGAAGTCAACCGACTTCTGCACGTACTCGAAGTACCGGGCGACCGGCTGGGTCAGATCGACGGTCGGGAGCTTGGCGACCACATTGGCCTGCTCGGTGAACTTCTCGACGCCCTGCTTGAAGGTCTCGACCGACTTCTCGGTGGCCTCCCGGGCCTGGCCGGCGACGGCGGTGTAGGACTCGGTGCTGGTGGTCATGGGACTCCCTGTGGCTGGACCCGACGATGCGTCGAATCGGTGACGGCGAGGCGCGGCTGATGCCGCCTGCTGACGAGCGTGAATCCGGACGATGGCTGCGGGGTCCGGGCAGCGGCATCACGATTCGTTAGCTACGTTAGCTGCTCTCTGGCTAATCGGCTAACAATTAGGGGTGTGACCTGATCGCGCAAAGTCGTACGTTTCAACCCACCCCAACGGGTAATGGCGCCAAAGGCCATGAACGGGAAACGTTACAAGGCAACAGCAATGCCACGGATACGATCCTTTGCATACCTGTGTCCCTGACCCCGTCATGAGCACCGGGGCTGACGGGCAGCACCAGCGATCTTGTTGCTGGCGGCGGTGCACGGTTCAGATGATGATCCGGCCGCCGCTGATGTCGAGAGTGACGCCGTTGAGCCAGGAGGCGTGGGCGGAGTGCAGGAAGGCCGCGGCCGAGGCGACGTCGTGGGGCTGGCGAGCCGTGCTGACCGCGGAGGCCGACCATCGCCGACACGCGATCATCGAACAGGTCATCTCCGCAATTCGTACCGAGTCGATGGCGCTCGCAGGGTTTCGGGCCGACCATTTACCACCTCGCAGGGTGAACGAACTTCGCGGCGGGGTCCTTCATCCATTGAGTGACCCGCATCGTCAGCCCCATATCGGCTCGCCGGGCCGTCCGCAGGTTCGTCAGACGGCCTGGTGTGCAGCCAATCTCGTCTGCCAGCGCCGACCATGTCAGACCGTGATCACACCGCTGTGCATTCAACGAGGCGTGCAGTTGGCTCAGATCCCACCGGAGCCGGCGATCCGGGCCTGCCTCCGGCAACTGAACGTCACGCACCTCAACGACCGGACCGGTGAGGAAGTCCTCCGGCGGGCGGTTGACCCACCGCAACAGGATCAGCGCGTACTGACAGGACATCGTGCCTCGTAGTGCGGTTCGTCCGAGAGCTCCCGGGCACAGGGAATCGTCGGCCAACTCCGCGTTGAGATCACTGGACTGCAGTGAAAGCTCTTTCGCCAGTGCGGTCCAGCTCAAACCTCGATCGGCACGCTGAGCATCGAGAACTCCGATCAAAGCCGAGCCATCGAAAACTGCCAAAGACCCCATCGCGAGATCAAACCACGAGTCACCGACGGCCAAGGCCGTTCGGACCACTTGCCACCCTTCGGCTTCAGGACCCGCCTACGGCCCTTCGCTGCGATGGTCATCGTCATGACTGCGGTGTTCGGCGGGCTGCGGACACTGACCGCCGCGACTGCCGGTCAGCCCGGAATGTTGCTCAGCGTGCAGATCTCGGAGCCCGCCGACGTCGTCGCCGAGCTCTGCGCGTCCTTCCGCCGCCACGCCGGGTCGCTGCGCTGGCGGTCCGGCTGCAAGGCATCGACGGGCACTAGCGGCGGTGCACGGTGCTATTCGACGTCGATTCAAGCGTCGTCGAGGAGCCGTTTGAGCAGGCTGCGCAGCTGTCGATGGCCGCGTTCGCCGAGGCGGTCGGTCAGCTGCTCCTCGATACCTTGGATGGTGGCGATGCCGGCGGCAATGCAGGCCTGTCCCTTCGTGGTCAGCGTGATCAGTTTGGCCCGCCGGTCGGTCGGGTCCGGGTGGCGGATGACGTAGCCGAGCTGCTCGAGCTCGTCAACCAGTTCGCCCATCGCTTGCGGCGACATGTTCGCCCGCCGGGCCAGCTCGGTCAGCCGCGAACCTTCGGGGTCGATCTGCGCAAAAACTGCGGAGTGTGCAGGCTTTTGGGGGAAGCCGGCGCCCACCACACCGTCGACGATCCGGAATCCCAGCAGGCTGTACGCACGGCCGAGCAGGGTAATGGTGTTGACGGTCTGCGGGGGCTGTGTCACATTGTTCAGGGTAGCCTGAATATCAAGGAACCTGAGGATATGGGTCCTGTGGCGCGGTGCGGATGGAGACTGACCGTGACATGTGCCATCGAGTTTCACGGCCTCACCAAGTCTTTCGGGGACGTGCTCGCTGTCGATGATGTCGATGCGGTCGCGTTACCGGGTCAGGTGACGGCCTTGCTTGGACCCAACGGGGCCGGCAAGACCACGACCTTGCGGATGCTGCTCGGGTTGGTGGCCGCGGACCGGGGAACGGCGACGTTCGACGGCCGGCGGTACGACGAGCTGCCAGACCCGGTTCGTCAGGTCGGCGCGGTCCTCGAGTCATCCGGCTACCACCCCGGACGGACTGCGCTCGACCACCTGCGTGTCCTGGCGACGGCTTCGGGTCTGCCGCAAGGCGCGCCCCGGCGGGTGCTGGCCGAGACCGGGCTGGCCGAAGACGGGCGGCGGCGGGTTGGGCAGTTCTCCCTCGGGATGCGGCAGCGGCTTGGGTTGGCCGCCGCGATGCTCGGCGACCCCGCGGTCCTCGTCCTGGACGAGCCGACGAACGGCCTCGACCCGCCGGGTGTGCGGTGGTTGCGTGGGTACGTGCGTCGACTCGCGGACGAGGGTCGCACGGTGCTGTTGTCCAGCCATGCGCTCAGTGAGGTCGAGCTGACCGCCGACCACGTCCTCGTCATGGCCCACGGGCGGCTGCTCCGGTCCTCGACCCTTGCCGCGCTTCCGCGCCGAGGCGGGTGTCGGCTCCCTGGTCCGCACGCCGGACCCGGACCGGCTCGGCGCGGCCCTGGATGCGGCCGGTCACCGCTACCGTCCCACCGACGAGGGGCTGGCAGTGGACGCGACACCCGAGCAGGTCGGGGAGCTCGCGGCCCAGCACGGGCTCGTCACTGCACGGTCTCGAGGGGACCGCGGACCTGGAGCAGGCCTTCTTCCGGCTCATCGAGGAGTCCGGTCCGGCGGAACGCCTTGCATCGGCCGAGGGGTCGTTGTCGTGAGGGCGCTCCTGCACGCGGAGCTGCTCAAGCTGCGCAGCACGCGGATGACGGCCGGGCTGCTGCTTGCGACGCTCGGCCTGGTCGCGCTGACGGTCGCGGTGAGTGTCCCGGATGTCGGCGCCGAGAACGCGCCGCTCGCTCTCGGCGACCCCGACCTCTTGGCCGACGCGGTGGCGACCAGTTTCGGCGTTCCCCAGTTGTTGATGGTGCTGTTCGGCACGCTCGCCGTCACCCAGGAGTTCCGCTACGGCACGATCACCTCGACCTACCTCGGCGAGCCGCGGCGCACCCGCGTCCTGGTCGCGAAGTGGGTGTCGCTGACCCTCACCAGCGTCGTCATCACCACCGCGACGCTCGCCCTGTCGGTGGCGTTCGGGATCACGCTGATCCGCTCCCGCGACGGCGACGTGACTGTCGCGGGACACTTCTGGGGGGTGGTCGCCAGCGGGTTCGTCGTCATGGCGGCCTACGGCGTCATCGGTGTCGCGGTCGGCGCCCTGGTCCGCAACCAGATCGTCGCCGTCGTCGGGGTGCTGGTCTGGATGACCGCCGTCGAGTACACCATCATCCCCGCGTTCCCAGCGGTCGGACGCTGGATGCCCCTCGGAGCGACCAGTGCGCTGTTCCAGCTCGGCCCTTCGATGGGACTCGACGGGAAGCTACTGCCGGCCTCCGTGGCCGGGCTCGTCCTTGTCGGGTATACGGCCGCGGCGGTCGTCCTTGCGCTCCTCATCACACCAAAGCGGGACGTCCTGTGACCGCGCGCTGATCCTGAAACGGGACGGCCCGCGCGCCCGGCCGGGCGGTCAGCCGCCGGCCACTAGGGCACGGAGCCAGCTCGCCTGATCCCTTGCCGTGCTGACCATTCCGCCTGCCGACCAGCGAGAGCAGGCCTTCCTGATCGAGCTGCATGATCAACGCCGCGGTGAACAGCTTCGTCATGCTGCCGATGTGGAACGCGTCGTCGACGTCGGTGGGCTGCGAACCAAGCACGGACTCACCGCTCGCAGCCAGGTCAACGGGCCTGCCTGCGAGCGACGGGCCCACCACGGTGCCGGGGATCGCGAACTTCATGGAGCCCGTTGTGAAAGAGGTGCGCCAGGTGTTGATCGGGTTCGCCAGTGCCGCCCCGAATAGGCCCTCGTTGGCCGCGGCGGTCGGCGAGGTGCACAGGGTGGCCGGGACGTCCGAGGTGTCGGCATCGGACCCGCAGCCGGCGGCTGTGATGATCACCGCGATCGACAGCGCTATACCGCCGAAGGTATTGCGGCGCGTGCTCACTCGGTCGATTCCGGCCGGGCCGGCATCGCCTCCGGGGTCGCACCCGGCTCGGTATCCAGCACCTCGCGGCGGAAGATCAACATCCAGCCGAGGTACAGCCCGCCGGCGACGAGCAGCCCACGACGATCAGCAGGCCATGAAGAATCTGATTGAGTGGATGTCATGGAGAGTGCCGCGTCGGTTCCGGACCAGATTGAAGCCATCGTGTTCGATGTCGTTGGCACACTTGTCGACGAGGACGGAACGTGGGCGAGTGCCGCCGAGCGCCTGGCGGCCGAGTCTGGTTTGGACGAGACCGCGGATCTGCACGCACGGTGGGTGGAACTCCTCGGACGCAACATGAACGCCGTCGTGAACGGCGACGCCCCCTGGCGGCCGCATCGAGAGTTCGTCCGCGACTCCGCACGCGACGCAATCACAAGCGCCGGCGGAAACCCGTCGTCCGCTGCCCTGGCCATTGTGGCGTCCGTGGACTGCGAGTACTCCGCGTGGCCGGATGTGGCGCCCGCCACGGCTGCACTCCGCCGAAACCGACTCGTCGCCGGGGTCAGCAACGCCGATCTCGACTCGCTCGCGCGACTTGCGAACGCCAACCTGATTAGCTGGGACATCGCCTTGTCGACCGGGGCCGCCCGCACCTTCAAACCCGCGCCCGCTGCGTACAGGTACGCGATCGACGCGCTCCGCATCGACCCGGCACGGACGCTGTTCGTAGCAGCGCATCCTTGGGATCTCCGAGCCGCGTCCGAGCAAGGGTTCCGCACCGCGTACATCGCTCGCCCCGGTGCTGAACGGCCGTCTGAAGAGGACCAGTTCGATCTTGATCTGGAAGACTTGTCTGCCTTGACCGAGATCCTCGCCAAGCCAACAGCCGACCTCTGGTAGTCCGTCATAAACGCGGGCCCGGCACGGAGCGCTCCACGATTTCGCCAACACCGCGATGGTGCTCCCTTGAGGCAGGGCACGTAGTCGGCCGCTTGGCGTTCAGGCCGGGTGAAGTCTGAACTCGTTGCTGTCCGGGTCGGCCAGCTCGATGCCGTCAGGCAGGTCGGAAAGTCGGGTCGCACCGAGCGAGACCAGTCGTTCTGCCTCGCTGGCGGGGTCAGCGGTGACCAGGTCGAAGCGCTGCCGGTTCCTTCCGGCTTTGTGTTCCACCGGCGATCTGCCCCATGAGTCCCACGAGATCTTGGTGCCGCCGAGCGGCGACTGGATCGCGGTCTGCTCGTTCTCGTCCCACACCAGCGGCCAGCCCAGTGCGTCGCGCCAGAACAGGCCAACGTCACGGGTTCCGTCACAGGTGACCTCGCCGAGGTAGCCCGTGCCGGCCAGGTAGTTGTTGCCCGGCTCGATCACGCAAAGCTCGATGCCGCCAGGGTCTGCCAGTACGACGTGTCGGTCGTCGGGCCCTTGGCCCACATCAATATGGCGGCCGCCCAGGCGCAGCGCTGTTTCGACGGAGCGCCGCTGGTGCTCGGGGCTGCCGCTGGTGAGGTGCAAATGCAGCCGTCGCCGGTCAACCTGCCTGCTGTGGGAGGTGACGAAGCGGAGCCCTACCTGCAACTTATTGCCTGGTAGCAACACTCCGCCGGGCTCTGGGAGGAGCTGTCGGTCGAGCAGCCCGGACCAGAACGCCGCAGCCGCGTCCGCATCGGCCACCTCGAAAGTCACCGATTCGAGTCGCAGGTCCACCCCTGCACCCTAGAACCGGTTCGGGCCTTGACGAAAACCTTTCAACCGGGACGGAATAACTGGCCCTCCGAGTCCCGTGAAGGCGGCAGGTCGCAGCAGTACGCCGTACTTGGTGCAGCCGGCGGTGCGTTTCTCAGTTTGGCGAACGACCGAAGAAGGTCTGGAACTGTCACGTCGGGCCCGACATGTTGCCCCACAGATGAGTCGACAATGGATCGAGCGCCGACTTATTACCGAGAAGGTGTGGGTGAAGGTGGCGCGCGACCTCGGTCAACCTCAGCGGCTGGGAGCGCCTGCGGGGATCGCCGGCATACGCCCGGATCGGCGGTCTGCGTCACCCGGCCCGTCGGACCTGGATCGGACGTCGCGGGTGTCGTCGACAACGTGGGGCCGGGGGTCACCCGGTTCCGTCGTGGAGACCAGGTGTAGGCGGCAACCTACGCTCAAAGAAGGTTTCGTGCAGTTCGCGCAGTGGTCGGAATCCGCGCTGGCGGACAACCCGGTCGGACTCCCTGGTGGCACTGGTGCAGGTCAGTGCAGAGTGGGCCGGTAGATCAGTTCCCGAATGTGACCGTCCAGTGTCCGGTATTCGAGCAGTTCCAGGTCGAAGTCGGCCGCACCAGCAAAGATCGGCTCCGCCCCGGTCCGGCCGGAGATGACCGGGAACAGGGTCACCTGCACCCGGTCGACGAGTCCGGCGGCCATCAGCGCCCGATTCATCGACAGGCTGCCGTGTGAGCGCAACGGCACCTCGGACTCCTCCTTGAGCCGGGCCACGACATCAACGGCGTCACCACTCACCAGGGTGAGGTCCGGCCAGTCGAGCGGTCCTTTCAACGTCGTCGACACCACCGTGGTGGGCAAGCTTCGCATGCGGGCGTTCACCGGATCCACCTCAGTCAACTCTCCAGCGCTCGGGCCCATCAGCTGCTCGAATTGCCGAAAGGTGGTGGCACCCAGAACCATCCGCTGCTCCCCGGTGTACAGGGCGAGGCGGCGATCGAGGAACTCGGGGCCGTGTTTACCCCAGTAGCCGCCCCAGTCGCCGTCGTCGTTGTAGGAGCCGAAACCGTCGAGGGTGCAGAAGACGTCGAACGTGTAGGTAGTAGCTTTCATGTCGTTCTCCTGGAGTGGGATTGATCGGTGTCAGTACCGACCGGGGCACCGCGAGGCTCATCGCCCGTCGCAGCGTCCACAGCGTTGCGTCGGGCGCTCACGCCGGCCACACATTGGTCGGTGGATCAGGGCATTCAATGCAGGGTTGGCCGGTAGATGAGTTCCTGGGTGCGACCGTCGAGCGTCCGCTGTTCGAGCAGCTCCATGTCGAAGTCGGCCGCCCCACCGAAGACCGGGGATACACCGGTCTGACCGGTGATGACGGGGAACAGGGTCACCTGCACCCGGTCGACGAGTCCGGCGGCCATCAGCGCCCGGTTCATCGACAGGCTGCCGTGCGAACGCAACGGCACCTTGGACTCCTGCTTGAGCCGGGCGACGACGTCGACGGCATTACCGCTCACGACGCAGGCGTTCGGCCATTCGAGGGGTTCGTGCAGTGTCGTCGAAACCACCGTCACAGGCATGTTCCACATCCGGGTGACCCATGGGTCACGCACTTCGGACTCCTCGCTGCTTGAGGCCAGCATCGCAGTGAATTCCCGATAAGTGTTGGTCCCGAGGATCATTCGCTGCTCGACCTCATACAAGGCAAGGCGGCGGTTGAGCAACTCGGGACCCTGCTTCCCCCAGTAGCCGGTCCAGTTGGCGCTTGCGGCGCCGAAACCGTCGAGGCTGGTGAAGACGTCGAAGGTGTAAGTGGCAGTCATGTTGATCTCCTCCGATGTTGTTGGATCGATGGAGGTACTGACCGAGAACGGCCGCTAGGCTCATCGCTGCCGCAGGGCAAGCGCTTCGATGAACTGTGCGCAACTCGAGGATCTCTTGATTTCCTGGAGCTCGCTGTTCGGAAGCGGATCCCGCCCGCGGTCGGGGTCGGCGTTGGGGCGCCGACCGACAGCAGTCGGTGAGGGGAGGCGGGTGCGTCCTAACTACGCCTGTTGGCAGGGGTCGCTCGCCATCGGCCGGATTCCGGGTCGCGGCTGAGGACGTACTGGGCGCCGTCGAGATAGGAAATCACGGATTCCTCATAGAGTCTGTTGATGGGGATGACAAACCTTTCGCCGTCGCGTGGCCCACCGTGAATGGTGATCACGATCAGGGGTTGCGGGCTCATCGGGTTCCTCTGGAGTGGTAATGCTGCTCGACGCTCGGCCCTGCTGAACGGTTCTCGTTGGAGTTGAGGCCAGGATCGGTTGGCACTGTCCGGTGCCGTTCCCCGAGTGATCCAGGCGCGGTCCGGGATCGTCAGGCGAGTTCCTTCCGGACTCGTTCCAGCATGCGGCGGTGGATGTCATCGGCGCTCTCCTCCCAGCCGAACACGCAGACGGTGGCGATCCCGTCGAACTTCACCTCCCGCAGGGTGGTGAAGAACTGGTCCCAATCGAGGTCTCCGTGGCCGATCTCGTTGTGTTGGTGGATGCGGGCGTCGACCCCGGGTGGGTTGATGATGTAGCGGTTGCCGACGTTGGCCAGGTGGTTGTAGCAATCGGCGATGTGCAGGTGGGAGAGCTTGCCGGCGTCGTTGGCGTAGCGGATCATCCGCGCGAGGTCGCCGGCACCCTGGGACAGATGGAAGGCGTGCGGGGCGCACAGGACGTAGTCCACCCAGTCGACGTTCAGGCCGCGGATGATCTGCACGGCGTCATCGTTGGTCTCGGAGAAGTCATAGGGGTGGGCCTCGAGGTTGAGCCGAATGCCATATCGCTCGAAGTCCGGCGCTAGCTCTTCCATCGACCGGTAGAAGGCATGTTCGGACTGCAACGGCTTGGTGGGATCGCCGGACAGTTCGGAGTTGACCAGGCCGAGCTCGAGATCATTGGCGATCTGCAGCAGCCGCCGCCAGTTCCGCACCTGGTACCGGCGTTCCTGCTCGTCGGGGGAGGACCAGTTGAAAACCGGTACCAGGGTGACGATCTCGACTCCGGTCTCCTTGCTGGCCTTCTTGACCTCGGCGATCGCCGCATCGTCGGCCTTGGGATACCGGTGCCAGAAGAACCAGTCAGGACGGGGCGAGAGTTCCAGGTACTCGTAGCCAAGGTCGGCAGCCTTGCGCAACTCGTCGGCGACGGACAGGTCGGCGTGGTACATCGCAGGGTCGAGCGCGATCTTCACCATCGAAAGAGGTTTCCTGTTCCTTTGTTGGGGTTGAGCGGAGAAAGGTTGGGTCAGCGCCGGCGGATGGATCCGTGAGGTCAGGTTTGGTAGGGCCAGCGGCGGATGGGACCGAGACCGCAGCCCGTGAGGTAGCCGGCGGCGCGGGCCTGGATGCCCAGCGGGATGGTGGGTGCGACCGGGTAGAGGTCTTGTTCCAGGATGGTGAAGACGTCCCGATCCAGGGCGGTCAGCGCATCCAGCAGTGGCGGGACGGCGGGTTCTCCGTAGGGCGGTTCCACCATCACGCCGAGTGGCACCGCCTCGGCCAGTGACAGGTTCTCGTCCCGGACCCGTTGCCGCACAGCGGGGTCGACGAATTTGAGGTGCACGTAGGTGATCCGCTCCGGGGCCTGCCTGATGATTTCGACGTTGTCGCCGTCGCAGTAGGCGACGTGCCCGGTATCCAGGCACAGGTTCACGTATCGCGGGTCCGTCTCGGCCAGGAACTGCAGGATCCGGTCCTGGGTGTCGACGTGGGTGTCAGCGTGTGGGTGGAATACCAGTTGCACCCCGTGCTCTTCGAAGATGACCTTGCCGAGCTCGTTGGTGCCGGTGACCAGGTTGTTCCACTGCTCGCGGTCAAGGTCACCGGAGCCGGTGGCCGCCCCGGTGTGCATGTCGGTGTATTGCTCGGGCAGATGCACCAAGTACTTGGCGCCGACCTCGGCGAGGAGTTTGGCTTCCTGGCTGAACGCTGTGATCGCTTCGTCCAGCGCCGCCCCGCCCTTGTGCAGACCGGCGAACACCGTGCCACCGCTGACCTGCAGACCGCGGGAATTCAGTTCGTCGCGCAACTGCGCCGGGTCCTGCGGCAGGAACCCCTGGGGTCCCAGCTCGGTCCAGACGTACCCGGCGAGGGCGACCTCGTCCAGGTACTGCTTCCAGCCGACCTGATGGTCGTCATTGGCGAACCAGACCCCCCAGGAATCGGGGGCCGTTCCGACGACCAACTTCGAATGGTCTGAGGTGGGCGAGCTCATGGCTGGATCTCCTTGCTGAAGATGCTGGGGGTGATGAGCGGCCGTTGGGTGGCCTTGTGGTGCTGGTAGGTCTCGAAAGCTCGCTGGGTGCTACCGATTTCGGACACCTGGGACACGGGGACGTCCCACCAGGAATCGGAGGACGGCACGGGTGCCTGGGGGTCGGTGTCGATGTGGATGACTGTCGTGCGGGTGGCGGCCCGGGCCACGTCGAGGGCTTGGCGGAACTGGTCGATCCCGTTGACCCGGATGACATCGGCGCCCATCGACTGGGCGTTCAGGGCCAGGTCAACCGGCAGGATGTCGCCGTCCAGCTGGCCGGACTCGGCGTCGCGGAACCGGTAGTTGGTGCCGAACCGCTGTGAGCCGAGGGATTCCGAGAGCGCGCCGATCGAGGCGAACCCGTGGTTCTGCACGAGGATGATGATCAGTTTGATGTTCTCGGACACGGCGGTGACGATTTCCTGCGCCATCATCAGGTAGGAGCCGTCACCGACCAGCGAGTACACCTCCCGCTCGGGGGCGGCCATCTTGATGCCGAGCGCGCCGGCGATCTCATAGCCCATGCAGGAGAACGCGTACTCGACGTGGTACTGCTTGGGATCCTCGGCCCGCCAGAGCATCTGGAGGTCACCGGGCATGGATCCGGCGGCCTGCACGATGGTGGCATCAGGTCCGACGGTCTCGTTCAGTGCGCCGAGCACCTCGGTCTGCGCCGGCAGCGGCCCGTGGCCCAGGTGGAACGCCCTGTCCACCACTGCGTTCCACCGTTTCAGGTGCTCGGTGTAGCCGGCGGTGTAGGTGGCATCGACGTGGTAGTCGGACAGTTCGGTGGCCAAGGCCTGCAGGCCTTCCCGGGCGTCTGCGACCAGCATGACCCCGGAGTGTTTGGCCGCGTCCAACGCGGTCACGTTCAGGTTGACGAAGCTGACGTCCGGATGCTGGAAGGCGGTGCGCGATGCCGTGGTGAAGTCCGAGTACCGGGTGCCGACCCCGATCACCAGGTCGGCGTCGCTGGCCAGGGCAGTTGGCCACCGGGGATCCGGTGGAGCCGACGCCACCGACGGCCTGTGGGTGATCCCACGACAGTGCTCCCTTGCCGGCTTGGGTGTCGGCGACCGGGATTCCGGTGGCCTCGGCGAAGGCGCGGAGCTGCTCGGTGGCTTCGCTGTAGATCACGCCGCCGCCGGCGATCAGCAGCGGCCGTTTCGCGGACCGGATCGCGGCGACCGCCCTGGCAAGTGCGGCCCGCTCCGGCAGTGGACGGGCGACGTGCCAGACCCGCCGGGCGAACAGTTCCTCCGGCCAGTCATGGGCCTCGGCCTGCACGTCCTGCGGCAGGGCAATGGTGACCGCGCCGGCCTCGGTGGGGTCGGTGAGCACCCGCATCGCGCCCAGCAGGGCCTGCGGGAGTTGCTCCGGCCGCCACACCCGGTCGAAGAACCGGGACACCGGTCGGAACGCATCGTTCACCGAGATGTCGTACCCGCTGGGCAGTTCCAGTTCCTGCAGCACCGGACTGCCGACCCGGGTGGCGAAGATGTCGCTGGGCAGCAACAGCACCGGCAGCCGGTTGGTAGTGGCCAGTGCCGCACCGGTCAGCATGTTGGCCGAACCCGGTCCGATCGACGCCGTGCAGGCCAGCACCTGAAGACGGTTGCGGGCCTTGGTGAATCCGGCGGCGGCATGCACCATGCCCTGCTCGTTGCGAGCCAGGTAGTACGGCAGGTCAGCCTCGCCGGTGGTGGCGGCCTGCAACAGTGCCTGGCCGACGCCGGCCACGTTCCCGTGACCGAAGATGCCGAAGCAGCCAGGGATGAGTCGCTGCTCCACTCCGTCGCGTTCGCTGTACTGCTGGGACAGGAAGCGCACCACAGCTTGCGCCACCGTCAGCCGAATCGTTGCCATGCTGGGTTCCTCGTCGCTTCTCGGTCGGTCCGTCGGGGGGTGATCGGCGACCAGCCGACCATGGGTCTGCTTCGTGCTGACAGGGCGGCGGTCCGGGTGAGTTCCGGGCCCGCCGCCCCTGCCGATGTACTGCGCTGCTCGGTGCGGGCTGGCTACTTGTAGAGGGCGGGCTTGGCGGCGAGAGTGACCTCGACGCGCTGACCGCTGTGCAGGGCTTCGATCGCGGCGTCGGATACGACGGCGGCCGCGTATCCGTCCCACGAGCTGGGCCCGAACTGGCCACCGGTGGCGATGGCGTCCAGCCATTCGGTGAACTCGACGTCGTAGGCGCGGATGAACCGTTCCCGCCAGTCCTGGGTGACCCGACCGGTGAACGATCCGCCGCTGCGGACGATGACCGGTGTGGTCTCGGCCAGGCTGACGGTGCCCTGCTCGCCGACGATCTCACCGCGGATGTCGTACCCGTAGCGGATGTTCACGTTGGTCTCGATCTGGATCAGGGCGCCGGTCTCGGTCTCCAGGACGGTCAGCAACGGATCCTCCAGGTCGCCGCCCAGGCTGTTCTTCCGTGGCTTGAGGACCTGCGCAGCGACGATCTCCTGGTCGAAAAGCCAACGCGCGGTGTCGATGTCGTGAACCGCCGTGTCGGTGATGGCCATCTCCCTGGTGTAGTGGGCGGGCACCTCCGGATTGCGGTGACCGCTGTACATCAGCACCGGAGTACCGATCGCTCCACTGTCGACGACCTCTTTCATGGCCCGGTACGCGGCGTCGTATCGGCGCATGTAGCCGACCTGGACGAGCCTGCGCCCGAAGGCAACCTCGGCGTCGATGATCCGCAGGCACGCCTCCTGGGTGGTGGCCAACGGCTTTTCGCAGAACACCGGTTTGCCGGCGGCGATCGCGGCTAGCACGTATTCCTCGTGGGTGGGGCCCCAGGAGGTGACCACGACCGCGTCCACGCTGTCGTGGGCGATCAGGTCCTGGCCGGTGGCGAACACCTTGGCTCCGGGGATCCCGGCCGCGACCTGCTGCGCGCCTTCTGCGTTGACGTCGGTAACCGCGACCACCGCGGCCCCGGTCACCACCTGGGTCAGTCGGCGGATGTGGTCCTGGCCGATCATGCCCACGCCGATGATGCCGACGTTGATCGTCATGTTCGTTCTCCCTTGAATCGATGTGGGCATGCAACGCAGGTCGCCCGATGGATGTGCAGGTCGTGCGAGGCCGGCCGGAGCAGTCGTGCTGCCGGTCAGGGCGGTTCGGTCGCGCCTTGATGTTGTGGGTGCGGTGCGCTGTCAGTCGTTCTGCGGGAAGCCGAGGTTCAGTCCGCCGTGGCTGGGGTCGAGCCAGCGGGTGGTGATGACCTTGCCGCGGGTGTAGAAGTGGAAGCCTTCGGTGCCGTGGGCGTGGGTGTCGCCGAACAGGGAGGCTTTCCAGCCGCCGAAGCTGTAGTAGCCGACGGGGACCGGGACGGGCACGTTGATGCCGACCATGCCGACCTGGACTTCGTTCTGGAACCGGCGGGCGGCGCCGCCGTCGTTGGTGAACAGGGCGACACCGTTGCCGTAGGGGTTGGAGTTGATCAGGTCCAGGCCCTCGCTGTAACTGTCGACCCGAACGACAGACAGCACCGGGCCGAAGATCTCGTCGGTGTAAATCGACATGTCGGGGGCGACGTTGTCGAAAAGGGTGGGGCCGAGCCAGTAACCGCCGGTGGCGCCGTCGAAATGCTGGTCGGGGTTGCTGACCCGGCCGTCGACGACGAGGTCGGCGCCGGCGTCGGCACCGGCTTGGACGTAGCCGGCGACCTTGTCCCGGTGCTGCTCGGTGACCAGTGGTCCCATGTCGCAGCCGCGGCGTCCGTCACCCGTTCGCAGGGTGGCCATCCGCTGCTTGATCTTGGCAATGAGCTCGTCGGCGATGGAGTCCACCGCGACGAGAGCGGAGATGGCCATGCAGCGTTCCCCGGCGGAGCCGAACCCGCCATTGACCGCGGCGTCCGCGGCCAGGTCCAGGTCCGCGTCCGGCAGTACCAGCATGTGGTTCTTGGCGCCGCCCAGGGCCTGCACACGTTTGCCGTGCGCGGTGCCGGTGGCGTAGACGTACTGCGCGATCGGGGTGGAACCGACGAATGAGATCGCCTTCACCTCAGGTGATTCCAGCAGGGCGTCGACGGCGACCTTGTCGCCGTGCAGGACGTTGAACACCCCGTCGGGCAGTCCGGCCTCCTTCCACAGGTCGGCCAGCCAGTTGGCCGTGGTCGGGTCCTTTTCCGACGGTTTGAGGATGACGGTGTTGCCGGCGGCGATCGCGATCGGGAAGAACCACATCGGGACCATGGCCGGGAAGTTGAACGGCGAAATGATCCCGACCACACCCAATGGCTGTCGGATGCTGGACACGTCGACCTTGGTCGACGCGTTCTCGGTCATGCTGCCCTTGAGCAGGTGGTTCAGCCCGCAGGCCAGTTCGACAATCTCCTGGCCACGGGTGATCTCGCCAAGGGCATCGGACAGGACCTTGCCGTGTTCGCTGGTGATGATCTCGGCGGCCTCGTGCTTGCGTGCGTTGAGCAGTTCGCGGAACCGGAACAACACCTGGGTGCGACGGGCCAGGGAGATGTCCCGCCACTTCGGGAACGCGGCAGCGGCGGAGGCGATCACTGCTTCCGCATCGGCCTTCGAGGCCAGCACGACCTGCTTGGTGACCTGTCCGGTCGCCGGGTCGTACACGGGTGCGGTCCGGTCGGAATCACCGGCGAACGGGGCCCCGCCCTTCCAGTGCGGCAGCACCCCGCCATTGCCCGTCAAGTGCTCCTCAACCGTCGGGACCGCCTCGGGATCGGCAATCGTCGTCATGAAATTTCAGCTCCTTTGATGAAAAGGCTTGTCAGTTCGAATGTTTCGGAATGGCGCTGCCGCTGGCTGCTGTTGCTGCCGCCCGGTCAGCGGACCATGGCCGCGGCGGTGTCGACGGCGGCCGCGACGTCGTCATCCGCCGGGTAGAGCAGGGTGCGACCGACCACGAGCCCGCGCACTGCGGGCAGTTGGAGAGCAGCGCGCCAGGAGGCGAAGGTCTCGTCGGGGTCGGTGTCGGGGTCGCCGCCCAGCAGCAGAGTCGGGAGAGTGGTCGACTGCATGACCCGTTCCATTTCCGGCACGACGGGCAGCTTCATCCAGGTGTGGGCCGTGGTCCGGCCCAGCGCGCCGCAGACTCCGACGGACTTGATCACCGCGTCCGGTGAGAGATCGTTGCGGACCTTGCCGTCCACCCGGGATGACCAGAACGGTTCGACCATGGCCGCCAGGCCGCGTTCGGCGAGTTCATCGACCGCCCGTGCGGTGGCGCTGAGCGTGTTCGCCGTGCCGGGGTCGTCGAGGGCGACCCTGGTCAGGGTCTTCCCGCCGTTGAGTCCCATGTCCGCGATGCCCTGGGCGTCGTAACCGGTGAACCGGTCGTCCAGTTCGAAGGTCGCGCCCTGGAGGCCGCCCCGGTTCATCGACCCGAACACGACCTTTCCCGCCAACGCGCCGAGCAGCAGCAGATCCTCGATGATGTCCGGGCTGCCCAGCAGTCCGTCCACTCCGGGCCGGGACAGTGCGGTCTGCAGCCGGTCCAGCAGGTCGGCGCGGTTCGCCATGGCCAGCGGCCGTTCGCCGACACCGTTAGCGCCGCGTGCCGGATGGTCGCAGGCGATGATCATCAGCCGGCCGTCGGCCGGGACCAACGGGGCCTTCGCCCTGGCGTCGGCCGCCCGCTTGATCGCACCGGGGTCGGTGGCCCGGATTTGGGTCAATCGTTCGTATTTGGACAAAAACGTCGTCACTGTTCAACCTCTTTCAGCAGGGTCCAGACCTCGTCGGTGGTGGGCATCGCTGTCGAACACTCGCGGCGGGTGGCTACCAGAGCGCCGGCGCCGTTGGCGAAGCGGAGGATCTTCTCCAAGCCCCATCCTTCGAGCAGGCCGTGGCAGAAGGCCCCGCCGAAGCTGTCGCCGGCGCCAAGGCCGTTGATCGGCGTGACCGGGGTCGGCGGCACCTCGACGAATTCGTCGCGGGTCATGCCCAGCACGCCCTTGGGACCCTGTTTGACGATCGCGATTTCGACGCCGGCGTCGAGCAGTGCCTCCGCCGCCCGGCGCGGCTCGGTTTCACCGACCGCGACCTCGCACTCCTCCTTGTTGCCGATCGCCACGGTGACGTTCGGCAGGGCTGCCCGGACCTGCTCGCTCGCCTCTGCCTTGTCGTTCCAGAACACCTCCCGGTAGTCCAGGTCCAGGATGGTGTGCGTCCTGCGTGACCTGGCCCGCCAGGCCGCGTGGTGCGCGGATCGGCTCGGGTCTGCGGAAAGACCGGTGACGGTGGACCAGAAGATGTTCGCCGTGGCGATCGCGGCCAGGTCCAGCTCCTCGGGTCGGATGACCAGGTCAGGGGCGACCGGCAACCGGTAGAACTGCAGCGGGAAGTGGTCGGGCGGGTAGTTCTCGCAGAATGCCAACGGGGTCAACAGACCGGGCACCGATGAGACGAACTCGTCGGACACCCCGAATCGGCCCAGTTCCTCGTGCACGAATTCACCGAAGCCGTCCGGGCCGGTACGGGTGATCACCGCGGTGCGGTGTCCATGCCGGGCCGCGGCGATCGCGACGTTGGTGGGGCTGCCGCCCAGCGACTTTGAGAACGTCTGCACGTCCTTGATGCCCACGTTGTCCTGCAGCGGGTAGAGATCGATACCCACTCGCCCGATGGTCAGCACATCCAGCTGGCTTGTCACGGTTGTCCTTCCGGTTTCAGGTCGGGAATCGGGGGTCAGGATCCGGTGACGCCGGCGGGCGCGGCGTGAACCAGGTGGGCAGCGTCATGGGTGCGGAAATCGTCCTCGAGCTCTTCGAGCGTGCGACCACGCGTCTCCGGCACGAACTTCTTCACGAACAGGAAGGAGATGACGTTGATGGCGGCGAACAGTCCGAACGTCACGGTGGCGCCCGCCGCCTCGACCAGCAGCGGAAAGACGAACGAGATCGCGGCGTTGACGCACCACAGGCAGAACACCGCGATGCCCATCGCGAAGCCGCGGATAGCCATCGGGAAGATCTCCGACAGCAACAGCCACACCAGGGTGCCGATGAAGCCCTGCACGAAGGCGACGAACAGCAACATGGCGGCCAGGATGAGATAACTGCGGAAGCCGGACTCGGGCAACTGGAAAGACAGGGCCAGGATGACCTGGGCGGCCACCACGCCGGTGAAGCCGGTGAGCAGCAACGGGCGGCGGTTGAACCTGCCGAGCAGGATGATGCCGACGATGGTCATCACCACGGAGGTGACGCCGACCGCGATGGTGGCGATCAGGGCGGCACTGGTACCGAGGCCGGTGGACTCCAGGATCGTCGGGGCGTAGTAGTTCACGGTGTTGATTCCGGTCGCTTGCTGCACGGTGGCCAGCCCGATACCGATCCAGAGCGTGCGACGCATCCACTTGAAGGTCTTCAGATCACGCCATGCGCCGCCCTTGTCCTCGGCGCGGTCCCGCTGCGCGTGCTCGGAGATGATGGTGAACTCCCCGGTCGCCTCGACCTCGTCGCGGCTCAGGTTCAGCACTCGCTCGGTCTCGTCGAGCCGGCCCCGGATGGCGTACCAGCGGGGCGAATCCGGTAGAAAGAACATTCCGATGAGCAAGGCGATCGCAGGGATGGCGGCGACCGCGAGCATCCAGCGCCACACGTGGTTGTCGTGGATCAGCTGGTCGAGAACGGCATTCATGATGAAGGCCAGCATCTGACCGGTGACGATCATCAGCTCATTGATGGTCACCATTCGCCCACGGCGGTGCGCGGGGGCCATCTCGGCAAGGAACAGCGGGCAGGTGGCGGCCGCGGCGCCAACCCCCAAACCAAGCACGATGCGAGCGATCAGCATCACCTCGAAGTTCGGGGCGACAGCGCAGCCAAGGGCGCCGACCAGGAAGAGCCCGGCGCAGACCAGCAGGCTGCCCTTTCGGCCGAGCGCGTCCGCGAGCCTTCCGCCGAGCAGGGCGCCGAGCGCTGCACCCGGGAACAGCAGCGCGCTGACGACCATGGCTTCCTGGGTGGTGGTCAGACCCAGATCGTCCGTCATGTACAGCAGGGCACCGGAGATCACGCCGGTGTCATAGCCGAATAGCAACCCGCCGAGTGTCGAGATGACGGTCAGCTTGATCAGAAAGCGATTGTGGGCCTTGGTTGGTGTTCCAACCGGGCCGGGACCGGATGAACCCGCCATGTGTCTCTCCTTTGAGATGTGGACTGCTGGTCGACGACCTGCCATCGATAGCTGGTCGTTCCGGCCCGGGGCCGGGAGTGGTCACATACCAATGCATTTCGACGCGCGTGCAGCTCGATGAGCGTTGACATCGAGGCCGCACTGCGCGCTCGGGCCGGTCATCGAAGGAGACCGGATCTAAACCTTCGCGCTTCTCAAGCGCTTGAAGTTGAGACGTAGTCTGACGCGTATTCCAGGGGTTTGTCAAGACATTCGCACAACGAATCAGCGATCATTGCTGTTGCGCTGGGGCCTGATAGGTCGCCCGTTCAGGTATCTCAGCGCCAAACCGGGCAGCTCAGACAGGAGAAGTCGCTATTGACCCATGGCGCCTGGGCTTCAAACGCTTTACAGTTGATCTCCAGATGGAGTCGCCGAGAGGTGTCCGCAGCGAGGGAGTTCACGTGACAACTGCCGATGCGGGGCGCCGCCCGCGACTGGAGGATGTCGCCGCAGACCTCGACGTGTCGACCTCGACCGTCTCGCTGGTGCTCCGCGGCCTGGCCGGCCCCAGCGCCAAGATGCGGGAACGGGTGTTCGAGGCAGCCGACCGGCTCGGCTACCGCCCGGATCGGCTGGCCAGCGCATTGGCAAGCCGCCGCAGCCGGACGATCGGCGTGCTGATGGACATCAGCAACACCTTCCATAGCCCGCTCGTCCTGGACCTGTACGACGCCGCCGCCGAGCATGGGTATGAGATCGTGCTGAGCACCATCAACCGCACCGCCGACGAGTCCGGAGTCATTGACACGCTGCTCGATTCCCGCTGCGAAGCGATGGTGCTGCTCGGACCGGAAAGCTCCAAGCAGTCCCTCAACCGCCTGGACCGTCAGGTACCGGTGGTCGTCGTAGGTCGCTCAGTGCCCTCCAGCACAGTTGATGTCGTCCGTTCGGCCGATGATGATGGAGTCGCCCAGGCGGTCGACCACCTCATCCAACTAGGTCACCGCCGCATCGCCTACGTCGGCGGTCCGCGCGGGACCGTTGCCTCGCTGCGGCAATCGGGCTACGAAACCGCGATGACAGATGCCGGGCTGGAGGATGAGATCCGGCTGTTCAAAGGTGGTCTCACCGAAGTGGACGGTATCCATGCCGCATCCTCGATCCTCGGCGCCGAGCACTTGCCCACCGGTCTGATCGCCTTCAACGACCGGTGCGCGATAGGGGTGATCGATGCCCTGACCCGAGAGGGGATAGACGTTCCGGGAACGTTCTCTGTGGTCGGATTCGACGACAGCACCGTCGCCGGCCTGCCGCAGATCAACCTGACCACAGTCGCGCAGGACACCCGGGCGCTGGCGGTGAACGCAATGAGGTCCCTGGTCGAGCGGCTCAACCATGAGCGCAGCAGCCGCAGCGAGGTCATCGTCGCGCCGCGGCTAATCGTCCGGGGAACCACTGGTCCGGTGAGCACGGCTTCGCATCCTCACCATTGGTCGGCGGGCGACTCCTTCGTGACGAAGCTGACCAAGACGTAGCTCGCCAGGCAGCGGACAAGCCACATCCCTTTCCCGTTTGCCGAACCTTTTGTGGAGACCGTCCGGCGGCGCGGAATGATGTAGGCGATGTCCCGCAAGGGGTGCGAGCTTGCGGGACATCAACCGGCCACGAGGTGTCACTCGCGGCTTATTGACGGTGCTCACTGGAGCATCCATCTGGGCAACGGCCCGTCTCAGCGAATTGAAGCCGTCGTTTGTCGCTCCGCGCGTTTCCGGGCTGCATCCCGCTCAACTGCCCGGTACACGGTCGACCTCGCAACGCCGAACAGGTCGCCGAGTTCCGCGCTGGAGTATTCGCCGGAATTCAACAGGGCGACCATATGGGCTTCCTGCCGGGATTCAGTTTGGGTTGCTTCCCCCGCAACCGGCCCTTGGCCTTCGCGACCTTCATGCCCTGATCGCGACGGCGGTGCCGAGCGGGATGCGTTCGATCGCGGCGAGGAACGCGATGGTCACCAGTCCGGTGGTGACGCCCAGTCCGAGCACTGCCGGCATATCGGGCCGGCGGATCGCACGGAGTGTTGCCCCACCGCCAGGGCCCAGGGCGGCATCGTCCCGGTGGACCTGGCGCGGTTCATGACAGTTTCCGGGTTCGCCAGTCGCCGATCGCGGTCAGTCGCCGCTGTTGCTGTGTCGCGGCGCCGACATCCGATCCGCGATGGCGTTCTTGGAGGTTGGTGATGACGCGTTCGCGGTGTTCGACGGGGTTGTGGTCGTCGTACTTGAACTTGGCGTCCACCTGCAGCACCTCGAGTCGGATCCCGCGGATGCCGGACAGCATCCGCCCGTACGGTGCTTCGTCGACTGCCACCCTGGCGTGCTGGCCCTCCGGTTGGATGTCGGCGAATTGGGCGGTGAGGATGTCCACCTTGCCCTGGGGATCGTCGACGACGATGGGCCGGCAGACGAACTGCACGGACGTGTAGTAGCTGGTCGGTACGCCGTCCTCGTCGGGGCCGCCGGCCTTGGCCCGCCAGTACGAGGGGACGTAGGCGTAGTCGCCGACCACGGCCAGCCGGACCTGAGCGGCGGCTTCCAGGTGCGGCCAGACCGGGTTCGGCCTGGCCAGATGCAGCAGCACCTCGATCGCCGGCGAGGGTGAAATGGGCGGGCACCACCAGCGGTGCCTGCGCGGGGTCGAGATTGTTGACCACCAGCATCCCGAACCGGTCGGTGCCGGCCAGCCAGGTTCGCCACTCGCCAGGGTCGAGCGCGGCGTCCCAGGGGTGGATGAGCATTGTTGTTCTCCCTCAGTGACTTTCAGTGATCTTCAGTGGGTTTCAGTAGGTGTCGGCTGTGATCAGGCGGCGGGCGGTGCGAATGTCGGGTCCCACGCTCGTCAGGTGGGTGAGCAGATCCTCGGCGGCGGTGTGCAGCGCCGCGTCGGTCGTCGGGTCGAGCGCATCGAGGATGAACAGGGCAGTGGTGGTATCCGCACGGAGTTGGGTGCGGCGAGCCTGCCGCCAGTTCCAGCGCCGGCAGGTCACGCCGACCTGGTCGCACCACACCACCTCACCCGGTTCGGGGTGCTCGATTACTGCAACGCCGCCGGAGACGGTGTCGAATGACTCCGCGCCGGTCGCGCGCAATAACCGCGGGGCACCGCTGTATCGGGTGAGATCCTCACCGCCGATAGGGATCTGGTGCAGCACGGAGATCGCGTTGTACGGCATCGGTGAGCCGGTTCACCCGCGGGCAGCCCGTCCGCCGCCCGACGCAGCAAAGCCTCGAGGCTGTTGCGGGTGCGTTGCGGTTTCGCGCCGAACGCCCGGTAGGTCTCCCGCCATGCAGCGACGTGGGGGAGCTGCTCGACCGGCGCATGACGCAACGCCTCATGAGCGCTGAACTCCGCCGACCGCAGCAGCGTCTCGCTGGTGGGATCACTCGGGCCCGGGACGAGCCCGTCAACAGCGACCAACAGGGCGCGGTAGTCCGGCCGCAGGGTGAACACCGCGGCATCCACGTAGGCGCCGACCAGGACATCCTCAAGCCGCCCGGAGTCAGCCATGGGTGACCTCCGACCGGGTGCCCGATCCCACACCCGGCTCGAACACGGCCAACGAGAACCGGGCGTGCTCGTCATACGGGTTGGCGTAGGAATGGGCCAGGTCACCCGGGAAAGCGACCGCGTCACCGACACCCAGAGTGATCTGCTCGTCGGCGATGTCGATCGTGATCGTGCCCTGCTGGACCTGCACGAGCTCGCGGGTGCCCGACTGCGTGGGCCTCACTCACGTGCCGGTCTGCCGGACCCAGGGTCCAATCCCACAGCTCGACCACATCCGGCGGTTCGGTCCCGGCGACCAGCACCCCGCGACCACCGCCCTCGCCGGTCCACAGCACCGCACCATCACCGCTGCGGATGACCGTGACCGGCTTGCGCTGGGGTGGTTCGACCAACGCCGGCAGTCCGATACCCAGCGCGTCGCTGATCCTCAGCAGCGTCCCCACACTGGGGTTCGCGGCGCCCTGCTCCACGTTGACCACCATCCGCCGGCTCACTCCTGCTGCCTCCGCCAACTGATCCAGCGTCCAGTGCCGCGACTGACGCTCGTGCCTGACCCTGGCTGCCGATCACCGTGGACAGGTCGGCCGTCATCTGATCCATGAGTGCAACATACTGCACTATCCGTGCAGTCGCCAAGAGATGGTGAGTCCCGAGCCCTCGCAACCTGGCCAGCAGCACCTCCACTGGCCACGACAGGCTCGACCTCGTGTTCGGCGCCCTCCTCCGGTTCGCCGCCTGAGCGACGCAGGTGTCGGCGGCCGCGGCTAGCGTGGACCCATGGCAACCCTGCTGCCCGAGCTGCTCGTGACCGACCCGGCCGCGCTGCGGGCGTGGCTCGAAGAGCACCACGCGACGTCGCCCGGCGTGCGGCTGGTGCTGACCAAGAAGGGCGGCTCGGACACCACGATCACGTGGGCGAGCGCGGTCGAGGAGCTGCTCTGCTTCGGCTGGATCGACGGCCAGGCCGGCAAGCGCGACGAGGACAGCTACACCGTGCGCATCACCCCGCGCCGCCCCAAGGGCAGCTGGTCCCAGCGAAACGTCGCGCTCGTGGCGACGCTCGAGGAGCAGGGCCGGATGACCGACGCCGGGCGCGCCGCGGTCGAGGCCGCGCGCGCCGACGGGCGGTGGGCCTCGGCGTACGCCGGTCCGGCGACCCGCCAGGCGCCCGACGACCTGGCCGCGGCGATCGCGGCGGAGCCGGACGCGCAGGCGATGTTCGACGTGCTCACGAGCGCCAACCGGTTCGCGCTGATCCATCGCGTCGAGAGCATGAAGCGCGCTGAGAGCCGGGCCCGCAAGATCACCGAGATGGTGGAGATGCTGGCGCGCGGCGAGACGCTCTACCCGCAGAAGGCGGGTCACCCCGGACGGGCAGGCCAGGGCGTCGACGCCCGGCAGTAGGGTCGCCCATGACCAAATGGGAGTACCTGACGGCGCCGATCCTGACGCGCGCCGCGAAGCAGATCCTCGACACTCCGGCTTCGAGGGCTGGAGGGACAGTCCCGTCCCTACGGCAAGGCGCATGGAAGAGACCCGGACAATGTAGGGTTTCGTGACCCGAGGAGGCGTCGATGACCCAACCCGTTTCGGCGCCGGCTCGGCCGTCGGCTATTCGCGCAACCTTCACCTCGCCTCTCTATCGGGGGGCGACTATATCGTTGTTCCTCGCCGGGCTCGGATTTTCGGCGGCAGCACCGCAGATTGCATTGTTTCTGGTCAACGAGCTGCATGTTTCTCTCACGACGGCGGGGCTGTTCTACCTCACTAATCTCACTGCCCCGGTTGTCGGGTACTTGGTGGGCGCGCGGTCGGATCGCACTGGTAAGCGTCTGGGCCTATTCCGATGGCTTAATCGGAGCGTGATCCGTTTTGCAACACGCACCATCGTCACCGCCACGGGCGGATGCCACACGCAATCGCAAGCAGCTCCTGGAGGTGGCCACCCGTGTCTTCATGACTGCCGGCACCGAGCCTTCGCTGCGCGAGATCGCGCGCGAGGCCGGGGTGGGCATCGCGACGCTTTATCGGCATTTCCCGACCCGGGAGGCCTTGGTCGCCGCGGTCTACGCCGACCAGGTGGCCCGGCTTACCGAGGGCGCCCGCGAGCTCCTCGCGATATACCCGCCGGCTGAGGCATTACGGCGTTGGATGGACCTGTTCGGGCACTGGATCGCGACGAAGGACGGCATGCTGAGCACCCTGATCGCCATGATCGAGTCCGAGGAGATCCCGCACGCCCAGACCCACATTGACCTGATCGCCGCGATCGATGGCATGCTCCGCGCCGGCCAGGCGGCCGGCGAGTTGCGGACGGACATCACCGCCGAGGACGTCGCCGCTCATTTGATCGGCATCTTTACGGTCGCCCCCTTGGTCGACCATGCCGACCGAGCTGATCGCCTGCTGGGCGTCCTGATGCACGGCCTGCGACCCGATACGTAGAACCGTTCCCGAGGGGGTGCACCGACTTCGAGACCGTAGCTGCCAATTGACAGTCAATACAGCAGCGATCAACGGGCTATCCGTCAGCGGAACCGCAAGCGGGACGGCATCGTCACTGTCCCCAGGAGGTGTCGCCGCATTGATCATCTTCGTTCCGCAGAGGATCCTTGACCGGGAGGAAGGACCTTCTATGGGAGCGCGCGGTGCCGGCCGGCCGGGCCGGATGGTTCAACTGCCGAGCGCTCGAGCGAGGAGCTCAGCTCGGTGGCGGGTTTTTGCTTTTCGGTGGATGGCAGCAACGTGGTCTTGGACTGTGAGCACGCTGATGGACAGTCGGCGCGCCAGGGTGGCGGTGTCATTGCCCTGTGCGAGGTGGCGCAGGATGACGCTTTCGCGAACGGTCAGGCCGATCGCAAGTGAGAAGAGTTCCACCCGGTCGCCCGAGCCCATTGGCTCGATGGAGACTGAGATCGGCGCCGGACCGAGCCCGGCCGCGAGCGCCAATCGGGAGGCGCTCACGGTGGTCCATCGCCCGCGGCCCAGGTAAGCGCGTGCGGCGGCGGGGCTTTCGGCGATGCCTTGTTCGCGAGCGAGCAGGGCAGCGGCCACGTTCAGCGCTGCGGCGGGCACCGGATTGCGATCTGCCGGGGTCGGCAACAGGTCACGCAGGCGGCCTTCGACGTCAATCGTCTGGCCGAGGGGCGCCAACTCGTCGGTCAGCAGCATGACCGATGGTCCTGCGGCCTCGTTGACGGCTGCGGTCGCGAAGGTAGTGGCGACGACGGACCTGAGCGCGCCGGTTATCGGCTGATGTACCGAGTCCAGCAGGCTGCGATCGGCCGGCGAGAAGACCGGTGTCGCGGCATCGCGGCGCCACAGGTCCAGGAAGCCCCAGATGCCGTACCGGTCGCGGAAGCTCATTGACACCACGTCGGTAACGCCGTAGTGGCTCAGCACTTCGCGCCACAACCGGCTGCGTTCCAAGACCCCGCCGGTCGCCTCGTGCAGCGTCGCACTGTGACCGGCCGGCAGTGCGGTCCAACGGTTCACTGTGGTCAGGTACTTCGAGGCGATCAAGCGCGGCAGGTCATGCAGGTTCGGAACTTCCGCCAACGGGGCGGTACCCACCTCGGTGGATGGGTCGGTGAGCAGCCAGGCGTACGCGTCGAACGTGATGGGCGCCCGGAGTTCGTCGAGGATCGCGGCGCGGAGCTTGCGTTCGTCAGTTCCGGGGTCCCGGCTCAGGTCGGCGATCCGCCCAACGGCGCGGCGACCAGCCGCATTGAGCAGGTTCATGCCCCGTGGTCCATCCCCGGTTTCCGGGATGGCCCGCGCGATCTGTGGCCGAACATCATTGGTCTACTCGAATCGATGGAGGATAACCATGTACGCCCTGCACATCGAACACCCCATCACCGATTTCCGTACTTGGCGGGCGGCCTTCGACCGCTTTGCCGACAAACGTCGCAGCGACGGGGTCGTCCATGCACGAGTTGGCCGGCCGGTCGACGATGACCACTACCTGATGATCGACCTCGACTTTCCGACCATCGGGCAGGCCAACAAGTTTCTCGACTTTCTCCGCAGCACGGTGTGGGCGAAGCCGGAAAATGCCCCAGGACTGGCCGGAGTCCCCATGGCGCGCATCCTGGCCGTCGATTACAACGAGCCGGCCTAGCCACGCCGCCGTCCAGCCGACGCCTCAACCGTCTCGTCAGACGAACGTCAAACGGGTGTCATCGGTTCTATTCCACTGGTGGTCGCTGCCATGATCGTTTTCGTGCCGCAGGGGATCCGTTTGCGGCGATCGTGCAGTGGGCGAGGTTCAGCCGTCGTTCACGTGCGATGCCTGGCGACGTTGATCACGTGTCCATCAGGGCTCCGGACGAAGAATCGACGAATACCCCACGGTTCGTCCGTGATCGGGTGCACGATCTCATATCCACGTCGTTGCGCTTCTTCATACGCGGCATCGACGTCGTCGACCTTGATGGTCATGACGGAGTCCTCTGGCGCCGTCGCGTCTCGGGTAACGACTTGGACGCACGCGCCGGAGTCCGCGGAGGTGAACCGGGCCACCCACCCTTGGTTCATTCCGTCTTCGGTCAGCCCGAGGAACCCAAAGAACTCCCTCGCCCGCTCAACGTCGTCGGTATGCAGGTTGGTGATGGCTTCTACCGCTTTCATCGTCCAAGTCTGACACCACAGTCGGTCCCGCGTCGGTATGCGGAGAGCGCTGAGTGCGTCGCAGGCCGATTCAGGTCCCTAACGGGGTGCTCATCTACACCCCCGACTTGACCGTCGAACCGGCTGACCTGACCATCACCACCAGCAAAGCCGGTCTCGCGAAACTCGTCCTCGGGTCTGCCACCCCTGCCGATCTACAACACACCGGTGACCTCACCGTCGAGAACGGCGACCCGGCCACGCTCGCCGTCCTGTTCGAGCTGGTCGAACAATTCCCGTTCTGGTTCAACATCATCACGCCATGACGAGGTGATCGAGAGGGGCTCGTGCCGCTGGGCCTGGTGACCGACCCCCGGGAACCTTCTGAAGAAAGTGACTGTTGTTGTGGCAGTGAAACTGTCACGTGCCACGGTACGCTTTATTATGTAAAGTAACCAGAGTTACTTTACATTCTGTGGTTTTTCCGATGAGAACCGCCGTGATGGCGGACCTCCATTGCTGGGCCGTCCGAGCCCGGCATTGCCCGGTGACCGGCAGGGGCAAACCGCTCATTCAGTTCAGTGGCCGCAATCACCGAATTCAGCGATGTGAACGATTTGTCCAGACGGCTGGCTGCCCGCAGCGGATCCTCCTGCGGGACGCCTACGTCACACACCTGGAGCCGTCGTCACTGCGTGGGCCCGCGAACAGCAGGGGTCCGCACACGCATCGTGTGGATGCACGCGCGCCGTCCAAGATCCGTGAGCCGGCCGCCGCGATGACTGTGATGAATCCGGCTTGGGCTCATCTGCTCATGGTGAGGGCGAGGAGGGTATCGACCGCGGTTTCGAGCGGACGGGTACTGCGTTGCACCTGGGCGAGCAGGAGCCCTCCTTGGAGGGTGGCGAGCAGAGTTGTGGCGAGGTCGTCCGGGTCGATGTCGGACGGGAGCTTCCCGTCGGCGTGTAGGGATCGCAGTCCATCGCTAATGGCGGCTGCCCACTGATCGAAACCGGCCGCGATGAGAGCTCTTGCCTCGGGATCGCTCTCGGCGAGTTGGCCACTGAGCGAACCGAGTGCGCAGCCCCCTTTCCCTTGGCTGCTCCGCACCCCGGTGACGACCATGTTCCGCCAGGCTTCGACTCCCTTCGGGCTGCCGAGGGCCTGCCGATTGTGTTTGACGATGGTGTCGGCTTGGTAGTCGATGACCGCCTGCACGAGTTCGTCCTTGTCGGGGAAGTAGTGGTACAGCTGCGAGCCGCTGACTTCCGCCGCCACCTTGACGTCTTCCAAGGTGGCGCCCGCGACCCCGCGTTCATGGATCAGGGCGGCGGCCTCCTGCACTATTCGTGTCCGGGTGCGTGCTCCCTTGGCGGTGAGCTTCGGCCGGTCGCTCGGTTCGTTGACCATGTCCCAATGCTAGCAGGATTCTGAGTTTGACAACCCAGTCGGATCTTGACACAGTGAGTTCCATAACCCAGTTTCACGAGTTGGGTCACAACGAATGAGGTATTCCCGATGAGCACACTCGCAGGAAAGACGGTGCTGATCACGGGCGCCAACGCCGGGATCGGCAAGGACGTGGCCCGGCAACTGGCGTCACGTCCCGAGATAGGGCGGATCTACCTGGCGTGCCGCAACCGAGATCGGGCGACAACGGCAAAGTCCGAACTCGAAGCCGCGACCGGTCGGTCCATCTTCGACATCGTTGTCATGGACGTCGCCGATCTGGGTTCGGTCCGCGTCGGCCTGGCGGCCATCGACGGATCCGTCGACGCCTTGGTCATGAACGCTGGTGTCATTGGCCCGCAGGCGATGGAGTTGACCGCCGGCGGGGTCACCACGATGTTCGCGACGAATGTTCTTGGCCACGCCGTCCTTCTCGAAGGGCTCCTGGCCGAGGGCCGGCTTGGCGAGGTGGCGGTCCTGGTCGGAAGCGAAGCAGCCAGGGGGGTCCCGATGCTGCGGATGAAACGGCCGTCCTTCGTCTCAACGTCAGCCGATGAGCTCGCCACCGTCATCGACGGCAGCTACTTCGCCGGCCGAAAAGCTGACTTCAACCTGGCGTTCGGGCAGGTCAAGTACATCGGGGCCCTGTGGATGGCCTACCTGGCCCGCCAACACCCCGACCGCCGCTTTGTCACCGTGAGCCCCGGGGGCACCACCGGTACCCGAGCCGCTGACGATATGAAGCTACCGCTACGGATAGCAGCCAAATACGTCATGCCCGCCCTGGGGATCACCCACAAACTTGACGTGGGAGCGAGGCGACTGGTCGACGGTGTCACCGACCCGACCCTGACCAGCGGCGTGTTCTATGCCAGCCCGGCCAACAAGGTGAGCGGTCCCCTGGTCAACCAATCGGACATCTTCCCCGATCTGGCCAACCCGTCCTTTCAGGACCACGCCAACGAGGCAATCCACCGCTGGATCTCATGACGGCTCCTCGGCCGGGGGACGCGTTCCGTCTTGACCTCGACGGGACGGTGATCGCGGGCCGGTACACCGAAGTCGGTCCTCCGCACCGCCTGGTGATTGGATAGAACCGACAATGCGCAGCCGACACCTGCTCTCATTGAGTTCACATGCACCCCACGGCGGACGAAATAACTGTGGAGGTCCAGCTTTTCGGGCCTGAGTGCGAAGGATGCTGACCTTTTATCCGCAACTCTTGGAGCGGTACCTGGACCGGATCAAAGCTGCCTTTGATGGCCCATCGCAATCCAGCGTGTAGCCCGGGTTGAACCCTAGTTTTCCATCAGGCTGGAGGACGTACGGAGCCGCTGACGCATCGACCCGCGGGCCGGACTGCGGAGTTGATGGCCAACGAGCGCCTGGCTCAGCACTATGGCGTCGCTTCTACAGTTCGGGCTTGTGGCCCCCGGATAAGAGGCCCGTGCTACGAGCCGGCGGGCGTCTGATTATCGGTCGGCCGGGTGGTGCAGGTCGGGTGGTTTCCAGGTGGTGGCCGCGTGGAGGAGGGCTTGCGCGGTCCATGACATGAGTGCGACGGATTCGTCGCGGGTGAGGTGGGCGACGTCAATCTGCCAGGTGAGGGCCTCGATGCCGATTGCGCTTCGGATGGCCAGGGCGAGATGGTGAACCTGTTCGTCGGTGAGTTGATCGCGGAGCGGGGCCAGTGCTTCGCTGATCCAGGCGATCGCGCGGCCCTGCCTCAGCGGCAACGCAGCTCGAGAGGTGTTGTCGGCGTTCAGTGATAGCCGCAGCATTGTGCGCTGTTGCTGTTCTGTGCGGGTGATCAGGCTGGTGAATTCGCTGACGACGTGGGCCAACCGCGCGGCCGGGTCGGCCGGCGGGTTGGGTGGTAGCAGCGTCGTTGCGGCGGTTTCCGGGTGCGCCGCGGCGAGCAGGGCGTGTTGATTCGGGAAGTAGCGGTACCCCACGGCGCGGGACACACCGGCCGCGACGGCCGCCTGCTCCACAGTGGGGGTGGTGCCAGCGGCGACCAGGTCCTGGGCGGCCCGAATGACCGCGGCGCGGGTTCGTTGCTTCTGGTTGACGCGCCCGTTGGCTTCGTAAGGGATTGACACCCACGTGATGATACGGGACTCTCATCATGAGATATCAGTCTCATAAGGAGCGTGTCGTCATGACCACCACTACGACCACCACCCCAGTTCCGATCATCAGGGGCGCCGCGGATGGTGAACGCCGCTGGTTCTACGGCGGTGGTGTGCACACCTGGAAGGCGACCGCGGAGGAAACGAACGGTGCGTTCTTGTTGTTCGAGGACAGCATGGACCGTGGGAAGGCGACGCCCCTGCACACCCACCCGGACTCCGACGAGACGATGATCGTCCTCGACGGAGAGATCGTCATGCACATGGACGGCACCGATCACCACATCGAGGCTGGTGGGGTTGCTGTGGCGCCCCGGGGTGTTCCGCATGCGTTTCTCGTGGTGTCGGCGACGGCGCGGCTGTTGTGCCTGCACACACCGGGCTGTTGCCAGGCGTTTTACTGGGACGCCAGCGAGCCGATCAGCATCGACAACCCGACCCCTGGAACTGTCGACTTCGCCGTTGTTCAGACATCGGCCAAGGCCAACGGCGGCATCGAGATCTTGGGACCGCCACCTTTCGCCAAGGAGGCATGAGGCGACCACCCGGCGGGTCCGGACAGCGCGTCCTTCGACGTCATGGGTGGGAGCAGATGGACTTCACGTCGTCAGGACAGCCACCTCATGGCGGCTTTTAGGAGCAGGACGCGCCGACCGGGCCGCGCAATCAGGCGAACCGCCGCGTTACGGAAAGTAATCGAAAGACGACGAATTCTTACCCAGTGTTATAGTTCGTGAGGCAGGGTTGTGCTGTGCCGCCCGAATAGCGGCAGCCACGCCGTCAGAGAATGACGGCTCGTTGCCGACACAGGGAAGTCGGTGATTGAGTTGCCACGCATCGCCGGCAGGGTCAACGCGGGGATCGTCCTGGTTTGCCTTTTCTTAGGGGTGGTTGCCGTAGCGATCGGCGCGGCCGGGATGGCCGCGGTTTGGTCGGCGACCTCGCTGGGCGCGACGATCGCGGGGGATGAGATGACCACGGCGGCGGTGACGTCCCGGCTCGGCCGCCAGGTGGATGGGGCGTACTCGACCGTCCTGGCGATGATGCTCAGCGCCGACCCGGCCAGGCGCGCTGCGGTGGCGGCCTCGCTGTACGACCCGGTGATTCCGTCGGTCGACGCGGCCGTGGCTGACCTGACCCGCATCCATCGCGATGATTCGGCCGATGAACTGGCAGGCATCGGCCTGCTGGCGGACCAATGGCGGACCGCAAGGGCCCTGCTCAACCCGGCCGGGCAGCCGGACCCGGCCGCCCTCACTGCCAGTCGGATCGCCGACATCAGCGCCGCGTTCGACGCCCTTGACCAGCACGTTGACCAGTTGATTACCCGGGAGACCGTCGACGCCGAGGACAAACAAGCCGAACTGCTGATGATCGGGACCCGCATGGCGTGGGGCATCGCGGCCGCTGTTGCTCTGACCATCCTGGTCACCGCCGGGATCGGTTGGGCCGCCGGACGCCGTATCCGCCGGTACACCGAACCGGCCAAGGATCAGATGGAATTCGCCGACACCCTGCAACTCGCCGAAACCGAGGACGAGGCCCACCACCTGCTGCAACGGCACCTGGAACGCAGCGTGCCCGCCGCCACGGTGACCGTCCTGAACTGCAACAACAGCGCTGACCGCCTGGAACCGGCCACCCCCGTCCCTGACGGTTCGCCACTGCTGGACAGCTTGCAGCATGCCGAACCTCGTTCCTGCCTAGCCGTCCGCTCGGGTCGCTCACAAGAGACGGACGAGCAGCACCCGGCACTACTCGGCTGCCCGGTCTGCGGACCGTGTCCGGGCCGATCAGTGTGCATCCCGCTGACGGTGGGTGGGTCGGTTATCGGATCGGTCCTGCTCAACCGGGCGCGGCGGTGCACCCCGGCTGAACATCAACGCCTGCGGGATTCCGTCGGCCAGGCCGCGCCCGTGTTGGCCAACCTGCGCAACCTGGCGATCGCCGAGTTGCGGGCGGCCACCGACTCTCTCACCGGCCTGCCGAACAAGCGGGCCGTGGCCGACACCCTCAAACGGATGCTCGCCCAGGCATCCCGGACCCTGACCCCCGCCTGTCTGCTGATGCTCGACCTGGATCACTTCAAGGACATCAACGACCGGTTCGGCCACCCGGTCGGCGACCAGGCGCTGGCCAACGTGGGGATAGCCCTGCGGTCCGTCCTGCGCGACAGCGACTTCGCCGGACGCAACGGCGGCGAGGAATTCGCCGTCATGCTGCCCGACACCGACATCGCCGGCGCCACCATCACCGCTGAGAAGATCCGGACGGCGATCGCCGAAATCGTCCTGCCCGGACACGCTGTCACCATCACCGCGAGCGTCGGGATCGCCGCATACCCGGACCACGCCACCACCGCCGAACAGCTCGAACGACTCGCCGACTCCGCCCTCTACCTGGCAAAACGAACAGGTCGTAACCGGGTAGAAATCGCGAGCAGCATGGACCCGCCAGCACCCCACGACGCATCCATCCAGCCCGTCCCACGCCCAGTCCCCGCCGCGCCAGAGTCGGAAACGTCACTCGCGGGCAACGGAGCGGCCGCCCCAAGCCGATAGCGATGACCCAGCGATTCCCGATCTGATCACTCCCCGTGGCGGTGGGTTTCCATCTCCCATTCAGGAACGCGCCGGCGTTGAACGTGCTGTGGGCGGCCGTCGGTTCGGTGGGACGTCGTTACCAACGCGCACGCTTCCCGGATCCGTCACCTCACCTCCCGGTCGGGGCCGCGCAGGGGCCGCGTCACGTGACGGAATGAGTCGAGCCACACCCGGTGCCGGCGCTCCCCGGACGGCCCGGCCTCCGGTTCGTCGCTTCTGCGGCCCAACCCCGCCAGCTCGCGGCCGCCCACCAAACCCCGCGTAAGCACGAATTAGTCCGCGCCTAGCCGACGACGGGACCGGGCCAGCCGACATACCTTTGCGGTGTTGTGCCGGTCTGATCAATTCAGGGGCTGCACGCCCCAGGGTTCCCGCGCCGGGGGGACGGCTGGGATCTTCCGTTGGAGCGTGCAGCGAGGCCCAGAATGCCGAAGATCCATCCGCTGCGCCTCGTCCGGACAGGGCGAGTGACGTTGCCAGCGACCCAGGACGGGACCTGCCGCGAGTCGCCAATGAGGAGCAACGAAGGTTCCTACACGTAGGTCCAGTCTGCGTATCGGCGGCTGGAGGTCACAGTTGCAGCCGCCGATTCCGCTTGCTCGGAACTACGCGGCCGTCGAAGTCGTCGTCGCCATTCCGGAACGGGTATCGGTGCTGCTCTGGACGACGACAACTGTTGTGCACCAATGATCGCACCCGACTCCGAATTGACGACGGAGAGATCAGGCTTGCTCTTGGACTACTGATGGGCAAGGGATTGGAGGAGGCTACCGGTCGGACGCTTCCGGAACCGTTCGAATTTCCGGGTTCCCCCGGCGCGTTTAGCCTGCCGGTGACGGGGCACACCTTCGACGCGGCGAGAACCCGGCCACGGCGACGTCCCGTCGGCGCGCGCCCTGGCCGTCGAGTGTGGGTTTGAAGCGATGACGTAGCTGGCGTATCGACGGGGGTGCTCTGTTGACCGGTTCGATCGGCACGTTGTTGGTGTTGGGGGCCAGTGGTGATCTGGCCGGGCGGTTGTTGCTGCCGGCGGTGGGGCAGTTGCTGAGCAGCCCGCAGGGCCCGGCAGCGTTGACCTTGGTCGGCGCGGGGGCCGAGGAGCTGGGACGAGGCGACGTGGCGGGCGCGGGTCGCCGCGGCCTTCGCCTCGGTGCCGGCGACCGGTCCGCGGGTCGACGAGATCGTCGCCGGGTCAACGTATCTGACCGCGGACGTGACCCGCCCGGAGGACCTGCAGCGGCTGCTGGACGCCTGTGACGGGGCGCCGGCGATCTATTTCGCGTTGCCGCCGGCGGTGACCGCGAGGGCCTGCGCCGCGCTCGGGCAGATGTCGTTGCCGGCGGGCACGGCGTTGGTGTTGGAGAAACCGTTCGGTGTGGACGAGGCCAGCGCGGCCGATCTGAACGCCATCGTCGGCGCCTTGGTGCCGGAGGATCAGATCCATCGGGTGGACCATTTCCTGGGCAAGTCCACGGTGTTGAACCTGCTGGGTTTGCGGTTCACGAACCGGTTGTTCGAGCCGTTGTGGAGCGCGGATCACATCGAGCGGGTGGACATCGTGTTCGACGAGCCGTTGGGGTTGGAGAACCGGGCCAGGTACTACGACGGGGCCGGCGCCCTGGTGGACATGATCCAGTCGCACCTGTTGCAGGTGTTGGCGTTGATCGCGATGGACCCGCCGGCCAGCCTGCACGCCCGGGATCTGCGGGACCGGAAGGCGGAGGCGCTGCGGGCCTGCCGGGTCTGGGCCGGCGACCCGGCCGCGGCGAGCCGGCGGGCCCGGTACACCGCCGGGACCATCGACGGCCGCCAGTTGCCCGGGTACGCGGACGAACCCGGGGTGGACCCGGCCCGGCACACCGAGACCCTGGCCGAGGTGGTGCTGGAGGTGGATACCTGGCGGTGGGCCGGGGTGCCGTTCCGGTTGCGCTCCGGGAAGGCGCTGGCCCAGGGACGGAAGGAAATCGTGATCACCTTCAAGCCGGTGCCGCGGCTGCTGCCCGGGTTGACCGGTGAGGCCGAGCCGACCAGGTTGCGGATCTCGATGGGACCGGACCGGTTGGCACTGGACCTGAACATCAACGGACCGGACGACCCGTTCGGGATCGACCGGGTCACGCTGGACGCGGACTTCAATCCCGGTCGGTTGCCCGCCTACGGGGAGGTGCTGGCCGGTGTCTTCGATTCCGATCCCACTCTGTCCGTCCGCGGGGACACCGCCGAGGAGTGCTGGCGGATCGTCGATCCCGTGCTGCAGGCGTGGCGGCAGGGCGCGGTGCCGCTGGAGGAGTACCCGGCCGGATCGACCGGCCCGCCCGCCTGGAATTAGCAATCATCCATATCGGAATCCCATGGGTTCCGGTGACGACACCGCCCACCATCGGCCTCAGGAGATGTTATGACCCTTGCGGAGATCAAAGATCAGATAGACGACATCAGCGAGAGCTGGCGTGAGGGGACGGCAGAGGAACAGCGAGCGGAGTTGGTTCGGCTTGACGGTGCCCTGGTGGGTCTGGACGAGATCGATGTCGATAGTGAGTCGGCGACAGAAGCAGTCGAGGAGCTCCGCGGCAGGATCGAAATCTTGATGGACGAGATCGAGATCAACCTGGGCGTCGAACCAGAGCCCATCGATGTGCCGGAAGAACTGGAAGTGGAATCGGAACGAGGCGTCGGGTAACGACCAACAAGGCTGGTCCGACAGCCTGAAGTCCGCTGAGACCACCTGACCCGTCGACTCAACGTGATCCTGGCGAGCCGAAGGTCCCGTCGCGATAAACCTGGTGGTGGGCGTCGTGACGGGGGCTGTTGTACCTCGGAAGAGGATGCCCGACCCGTCGGTGGCGGTGCCATGTGCACCGCCACCGACGCGGCCGCGTCAGCTGACACGGGTCTGAGTCGCTGACCTCTCGCCAGCTTGACCCGTAGGGGCCGTCGTCGCCTTTCCCGTGTTACCGGTTCCGGTTGGCGGTGGTTTCGCCCCTGGCGACGGTGGTGTCGTTGTCGAGTTCGATCTGTTCCTTGCGGACCTCGCCGCTGACCGTTTCCTGGTCGGTGATGGTCTCGGTGCCGAGCCGGACTCGTTCAACCGGGACGGCTTCGGTGGTCACGACGGGGCGTTCCTCGTGGAGCACAACTTCGTGTTCCTCTTCGGTGATTTGCGCTCCGGACAGAGCGTCACCCCGGTTGGCGTCGGTGACCGGTTCCCGCTCGATACGGACTTCTTCCCGGGAGACCGGGACCTGGACCGTCTGCTTTTCGGTGACGACGTATTTCCGGAGCCGGGCGCGACCGGCTTCGACCTTTTCGGTGCCGACGCGCAACTGTTCCTCGGACCTGGTCATCGCCTCGTCGGTGTTCGGGCCTGAGGTGTCATACCCCCCGCCCTGCATGGTGTCTCGACGCTCGCCGGTCGTGTCGACGTCCCGGTCGGTGATCGTGGAATCGCCGTCGGTGATGCGGCCGCCGCCGTTGCCTTGGTAGCGCCTGTAGTAGGCCAAGAGGGTCTGTTCCTCGTCGGTGTCCAGGTGACTGGCGTCGGCGATGTCAGGTGAGTCCTTGACGACGTCCTTGTCGAACGGCAGAAAAAGGTCGTCACCATCGATGCGGGCTCCCTGGAGCGGGACGAAGTTCTCCCGCATCCCGAAAAGCCCGGTGTTCACGGTGACCCAGTCCGGCTGCCCGGTGTTGTCGTCCAGGTAGACCTGGCCGACGGATCCGATCTTGTTGCCCTGCGGGTCGACGGCCCGGCGACCGATGTACTGATCGGCCGTTGATGCGTTCGTCATGCCTACTCCTTTGGATATCGGCCCGAAGTGGGCCATGGTGGTGGTGTGGGGCTGATGGTGGTTACGGAGCGGTCTGTTGCAGGGTGTTCTTGGAGTCCTGAGCCTGTGATTTCACGTCCTCGGCCGCGGCGGTGGCGTCGTCCTTGACCGTGGTGGCGGCGTCGGTCGCGGTGCTCTTGACCTCTTCCATCGCCTGCTGGGCCGGTTCTTTCAGATTCCCGGCGATTTCCTTGGCGGTGTCGGTGAGGTCCTCGACCATGGGCTGCGCGGTGTCCTTGACCTTCTCGGCGGCCTGCTGCTCGACCCGACTGGCCGGCAGCATCGAGGACACCAGCAGTCCGGCGCCGAACGCGATCAGCCCGGCGGCGATAGGGGAGCCCTGGGCCTTGCGGGCGACCGCGCTGGGGGCGTCGGCCACTGCGTCACCGACGTTGCCGGCGACACGCTGACCGGAGTCGGTGGCGTCAGCGGCGCTTCCCAGGACCGCGTCTTTCACCGATGTTGCGGCGCCGCGGACCCGGCCGACCTGCCGTTTCGCGATGCTGCCGGGGTTGACCTTGTCACCAAGGGCGTTGACGTTGTCACTCAATTCGCTGCGGGTGCGTTCGATTTCTCTGCGGATCTGTTCCGGGTCGTTACTCATCAGTAGTCCTTGTCTGCGAGGGGAGGAAGAATGATTGCGTCATCATCAGTTCGTGCGGGTTACTCGTTGCCCTTGAGGGCATCCGGGATCTTTTTCACGGTGTCCGCCGTCTTGGGCAAACCGCGGATCGACTGCAGGGATTTGCGCCCCGCGACTGCCAGGACGGCGCCGATGATGCCCCAGATGACTGCGACGATGACGGCGGACCAGCCCAGCCCGGTGGCGGACCCGATGGCCCACCACAGTGCGATGGACACGAACAACAGCACGAAGTACCCGGCGATGGCGGCGCCGCCGAGCATCCCGGCCCCTTTCCCGGCGCGGGATGCAGATTGCTGGAGTTCGGCTTTGGCCAGGTCCAGTTCCTGCCGCATCAGGGTGGAAAGGTCCTGGGTCACCTCGGAGATCAGGTCACCCAATGACCGGTCGGCAACGGATCCCTGATTGGGAGTGCCTACGTCTGCTGGGCTGCTCATGGGGCCAGGTCACCTCGGGTGCCGCCCCACGCGCCGGGGACAGCCGGACCGGTGATCGGCGGGGTGACAGGCAACAGTGGATCGGTGACCGGTTCCGGGTTGTAACCCACTGCGGCGGTGGGCAATTCGGTTCCATGGAGCGCTAGCTGCCCGGAGCCGACCTGATACGCCGGAGAGTCCGGGGTGGTGGGTGCGGCTGTGGTATCGGGGGTGTCCTCGCTGGGGGCAGTCAGTCCGCGGGTCAACCGTCCGGCCAGGACCCCGGCACCCAAAGCCAGTGCCAGGTAGGTGCCGGGCTTCTTCCGGGCGAAGCTACGAACCTCGTCGAGCAGGCTGCCCGGGTCCCGGTCGGCAAGCCATCCGGCCGCTGTTCTTGCCCTGTCCGCGGCCTGCCGCGCCAGGTCGGTCGCGACCCCGTCCTGTTCGGAGTTCTTGGCCATCCCGGCCAGTTCGTCGGCCAGCGCGTGCAGGCCCTCCGAGACCCGCTGCTGAGTGCCGGCTGCCTGCTCCGACAGCTCCGATTGTGCCTGCGAGAGGAGTTGCTTCGCCTGGTTCTTCGCTTCCGCTGTGACCTGGCCGGCCTGCTCCTTGACCGTCCCGGCGACCTGGGCGCCGGCCTGCTTGGCGGTGTCGGCGACCTCGGTTGCCTGCTGCTTGGCCACCTCGGTGGTCGGGCTGTCCCCATTCTGCGATGCGGCAGGTGGGGCGAAAGGTGATGGGGCTGGGGCGATGTCCTCGCCCATGATGCGTTGCACTGTTTCCCGCACTTGTTGCTGATGCGCGGCAGAACTGCCGGCGTAAGTCGCCGGGGCGGCTGCGGGAGGTGAGCGGAATCCTTCGGTCATGACGGGCCTTTCGGTTTGGTGGTGACGGCCCAAAGTGGGCCTCGAGGTGGGGTTGGGCTGTCTGCGGGTTGCCCGCTACTGAACCGGGGGAGACTTGCCCCTGGCGCGGTGGTGTGGCAGCAGATCGATGCGTTCGAGCAGTGTTTCCAGTGCCTCCTCGAACTCCGCAGCCGAATGGTCCTGGGACAGTTCGTGTTCCATACTTTTCAGCCTGGGATACTCGGTGAGATCAGTTGTTGGCTTCTCGTCCGGATCGGCCTGCTCGATGGGGCCGATATCGGCTCCCTGCGCGGAGACCTCGAGGAGCAGGTGGCCGAGCAGGAAGCTGGAGAACGCCCGGTACGCCCCTACACAGCCGGCGTCGGAGAACCCGCACCGGTGCAGGGTGTCCAGGAATGATTCCATCCACCGCAGACTGCGGAGTGGGGGACGCACCCACGGTGCGGCGGGTGGTCGGGTCGCGACGAGCGGGAATACCTGGGGATAGGCCAACGCAATCCGCCGAACCCCGTGCGCGAGACGTTGCAGATAGTCCTGCCACTGGTCGGCGGAGAGATGCACCTCCGGGTCGCCGTAGAGATCGTCGATGACGAGTTCCACGATGCCGTCCAGCAGGTCCTCCCGGCCATGGACGTAGTGGTACAACGCCATGCCCTCGACACCGAGGCGGGCACCTAGTCGGCGCATCGTCAGGTACCGCAAGTCGTGCTGCTCGATCAGGCCGATCGCGGTCAACAGGATCGTTCGACGGTCCAACGGCCCGCGGAAGCCCTCGGCCGTCGATGTGACGGTAGGAGAGGCCATGTCCCCTAACCCTTCCGGGCTGTCCGGGTCGGGCGCCGATGAATCAGATGGGCTGACGGCCGGGTGGCCCGTCCGGTCGCCAATTTGTGTACGGGCAGGGGCTGAGCCCGGCTCCGCGTCCTCGTCGGGTGTCACGTGACGGTCCAGTCAGACGATCTTGCCAAGCAGGCCGCCGACCCCGGCCCCGGTTTGGCCGCCGGTGAACTGCGCGATGAGGTCCGCCGGATTGACACCGAACTTCTCCAGAAGTCCGGCGTGCTGGTCGGTATCGACCTGGTCGGGCAGCTCCTGCCGCGCCCGATCAGCTTGGGTATCTTGCCCGCTGCTGCGCAGCAGGTTCAGGATGGTGTCCTTATCGATATTCACGTTGCTCCCTTGAGTGAGTTGCTGGGGGTCGCGATCGGCGTTCAGCTGATCGATACGACCGGGGTTACCGGTGGAGGAGTTCGAGTTCGGTGTTGTCGACCCGACGGTGGAATCGCATCCCGGCCAGGCCCCCCAGAACGGCGCCGAGCAGCGCGGCCAAAAGGGCGGCGCCGATCGAGATAGCCCCGACCGCAGTGACCTCACCCTCGTTCACCGGCAGACGGGGCAGGTTCAACTGGGCGAAGACGTCGTACTGGGCGCCCGCGATCGCAGCGACCGCGGCCACGATCAGGGCCATCACGATGCCCCACACCCACACCGCCAGGCCCTGTCTCGCGCCGTTGAACCGGGCCATTCGCCCTGCGACGTAACCGCCGCAGTAATAGGCGACCAGCAGCACGACCAGCAGGGTGATCGCACCCACGAGACCCACGGTCTGTGCCGTCGCTGTCGCGTCTTGCGATTCCTGCACCGCTTGGTCCACGCTCAAAGCGGTGTTGGTGGCGACCCCGAAGACCACCCCGGCCGCGGCGAGCAATGCAATCAGCAGCACCGACATGCCGGTCGCGGTCAGCCACCCGAAGAATGCTGAACCGGCTTTGATCCCGCCGAACTTTTCCTTCTGCCGGGCCACCACGGTCGCCCGATCCGGTGTCGGTGCGGTCCTGTCGAGGCTGGTGTCCGGCGCCAGGTAGTGGTTATCGGCTGAGATGTGATCGGCATCCCGGTCGTTCGCAGGTCGGCCGTTGACAACACCGACCGGTTGGCTGGCAACGGTTTCCGATCCGAGAGTGGAGCTCCCAGTCGGATCTAGTTGGTCGTCGGCCGAGCCGTTCGGTGGGTGACTCATGACGGATCCTTTGCTTCAGATGTTTGTACTGAGGTTGTGCAACCGCACAGGGAATACGCTGTGATCGGGCGGTACTAGAGCGCCGGGAAAGGGTCACGCGCCGGTCAGGCGTCGAGTGCGGGAACCAACTGGCTTGGCCGCTGCTGCTCGCCTTGTTGCGCGCCCAGCACGATCAGCACAGCGGTGACCGCCGGCGTGACCCATTGCGCGATTCGGAGTTGCTGCATCGCCGATGCGGTGTCCGGCGGCGTGCCGTCGGAGGGGATGGTGCCGCCTTTGGCGGGGACCTTTCCGGCTTTGGCCACCGCGGCACCTTTGACACCGCTGAACACGGTGCTCGCTATCGCGACTCCAGTCAGCGCTGCCTTGACAATGGTGTTGGTACGAGCGTCGCCCTGCACCCCGAGACGGTTGCGGTTGGCCAGAATGAGGCCGACACCACCGATGACATGCGCGCCGATCGCGGCGGCGTTCACCGGGGCCCACTTGGCCCACCCAGCTGAGGCCACCTTCGCCCGGTCGGTGGGGTCATCTACATCATTTGCGGCGCCGTTCAGCCCGACCGCGCCCATCAGGGCGCCGCCGCACCAGGCCGCCAAACCAACGTCGTGCAAGCTGCGGATCATGGTGTTGCGAGTACTCATTACTGTCTCCAACAAAGGCGTAGGGGCGATTGGTAAGCAAATTGATGTCGGCAAGTGATTGCCGGACAACATCAATGCAATGCGGAACTCGACGAATTGACGCTGGTGAGGGTCGGTCTCCTCTGATCGCTTCCGATTGCGATAAAGGTGCGGCTAAGGCTGTTGTGGTTCTGTACGGCTGTCGTAGGGGGCAGGGACCACGACTCAACGCTGGCTGCGGCGGGGTCCGTGCTTGAATCGATTCGCAAAAGCGTTGCTGCGCAACGTCTCCGATAGCAGGAAGTTGATGGCCCATGTGCTTGAGCCGGGTTCTCACCCTGTAAACAGCCAATCACATCAGAGGCAGCTTTACAAGGTAAAATTCGTGCAGGTTTCTGGTTTACACCTGGTTGGCGAGGGGAAGCATGGGGATTGACTCAACAACCAGTCACCCTGAGGATTGTCTCGTAACTGCGGGTGATAATGCTCGGCGTACCTGATACACCAGCCGCTTTGTGGCGTCGGCGCGAGGTCCGAATCCACCAGTCGCCGGTGCAAATCAGACAATGGTTGATTCCCGGTGTAATCTGCCGCCGAATCGGGGTAGCGACGGTTCCATTCGGGCTTGGATCCCGGCCGAGATCCTTCTGTCGGAGCGCACCGTACCGGGAGCTGGTTCGCCGGTGCCAAGAGCCCGGTGCGTCAGGTCGCCCCATCACGTGAATGACGCGACGCCGATAAAGTCGGCCAACTCTGCTGGGCATCTCCCCCTCACCTCACCCACCGGATATGGACCGGGTGCAGCCGAATAGTCCGCCGACGCAGGAAACCCGGGCAATTACTGGTCGAGTTGCGTTGGGCGGGTGGTGTTCTCGGCATCCGCAGGTATCCACCGCAGCTCTTCAGCGCCCCCATGAGTGGACGTATCTAGATCGTGAACCTGTTCCAGGTTCTGTATCACGGCGAGCCGCACCCTGGTGACTAACATCCCGGACCTCCCCTGCCGGACGGGTGACGCCGATGCCACCCACTCACGGAGTGTGATACCCGCATGGCCCGCTGACTAACCCACGCTCACAAGAAAATCCGAGAATCTTCCCGGTCGATGACGTCGATGCCGCGTATGAAGAAGCGCAACGACGTGGATATGAGATCGTGCACCCGATCACGGACGAACCGTGGGGTATTCGTCGATTCTTCGTCCGGAGCCCTGATGGACACGTGATCAACGTCGCCGGGCATCGCTCGTGAACGACGGCGGCGCCTCGGTCACTGCACTATCGCCGCAAGCGGATCCGCTTTCGGCGATGCGGACGGATCCCCGGACCGAGTCGCACCGGACAGTGAGTCGCTACGCAAGCGCGCCAATTCGCCGTGATCGGCGCTTCGAGGTGTCTGTCACCGTGTAGGAGCGCCACTTCTCAGCTCGTCTCGAAGATGGGCTGCGAGCTTTACCGACGCCTCGATCTCTACCTTTCGGATCGAAACACTTTCAATGTTGATGCCGAATGGCATTCCAAGCCTGCGGCAATAGCTCGTTAGTTCAATGGCCGCGGCCAGGGCCAATTGGTACGACGCCTCGAGGGTGTCGGCGGCGTGCTTCAGATCGTTTTCGATCCACCGCGGGACGTCCACACCGAGCCACTGCAAGAACTCCAGTGTGCGCATCGATCCGCAGACCGAGAAGGTGAAGACGATGGGTACCAGGGGTCTGCCCCTAGCAGAACATTCGTAGAAGTAGTCCGAGACGAGGTTCTTCGCCGCGTTGACGTCGTAGACGACCTGCGTCACGAAGAACCGGCAGCCCGCCTCCTGCTTCGCCAGTAGTCGCAGGTGTTCGTTCCGCCTGCGACTGTGGCGTTCCGGTATCGCAACGCCACCAACGGCCAGGTGGGGATTGACCTCGCGGCTCCACGCCTGCGCGTCCGTAAGGGTCGTAGCGGCGCTGGCGGTGCTCGACCCGGCGCCGACGAGTACCGTGAGCACCTTCGAAGGCTCTTGAACTGAGAGCCAGGACCGCAGGTCGGCACGGGTGTACTTGGCGACGGCTCGGTAGACGATCACCGGCGTCGGCCAGTCGGCTAGGTAGTCAGCGAGAAAGTCCGCGGGATCGAGGGTTGGCGTGAAGGGGAACGGACGCTGCGCTGGGTTTCGCTCGGCCTCGTCGTCGATGTCGTAGAGGATCAGACCGTCGAGGTCCAGCCTTCGCAGTCGCGCGATGGCGGCGTCCGCGATCTCCTGAACGCGGCCAGCAGCAGTGGCCGATCTCGGAGGAGTGAGCGAAAACAGCAGGGTCTCGCACAAGCGGTCGTCACGGCGCATCAGATCCACGATCGCAACCTATCCGGCGACCGTCTTCGTAAGCGGATCGGTCTGCGCGACGCCGCGGAGTGCTTTATAACGTCCAACCCGAGGTGAATCGTCGGCCGTATGGCAAACGGGGAGCGCTTGACGTTGTTGTCTACACGGCCCAAATTAACATTGGGACGTGCGGAAAATGTCGCCACCTGAGCCATGACCGGCGACGACCCGGCCGGCGCAGCTGCTGAGGCCGAAGCAGTCATTGCCGCCGTCTTCCTGGACCCGCCTCGTTCAGGGCTGGCTGCCATGTACGGATTGCTCGCCGAGATGCTGCTGGCCGCGGACTTGCCGGCCAAGGCCGCCGAGGCCCTCGACCGAGCTGACGAGTCACTCAACTACGGCGAGCGTTACGCCGAGGGTTTGCTGCTGTTGCTCCGGGCGCAGTTGCAGCAGTCGCAGGGTGCACCCGTCGGGGCAGTCCGTGCGACCGCGGAACGCTCTCGAGCGCTGTCCACCATGCGGGAAGCTCATCTGTTCGCCCATCGCGCGGAGAACCTGTTGACCGAGCTGACCCGGTCCAAATAGCCCTCGGACCTTCGTAGCGGTGTGTCCGCCTGGCTCGAAAGCGTTCCATGCAAGGCGTCCGGGGCCCCCCACTCATGATCCACAAAATGTCCACTGGACTTACTTATCGTCCTTGATGAGGCGGCCTTCGCGTTCTCCCGGCCGTTGACCCGCAACCTTCGCGGAAGGTGCAACCGATCAACACAACCTCCGACCCGACTGGGGTTCTTGTGCACGGGGCCTTCGCGGATGCCTCCGGCTTCGCGGGCCTCATTCGGGAGCTCTCCCAAGCCGGGTACGACGTCCTTGCGCCGCCAAACCCGCTGCCCGGCATCGAACCTGACGCTGCGGCGGTCCGCGCGGTCGCGACCGACGTCGAAGTTTCAGTTCTGCTCATCGATCACTCTTACGGGGGCCGCGGTCATCACCCAGGCCGCCGCCGATCTCGAGAACGTCGTCGGGATGGTCTATCTCGCTAGGTTCGCGCCCGCGGCCGGCGCGAGCTTCGCCAGCGTGCAGGCGCCATTCCCGCCACCGCTGCTGGCCGGCGTCCTGATTCTTGCCCTCGGCGCACCGCAGATGTTTTGAGTCGATCGACGCGTGCGAGTCTCTCGACATCGGTGTGCTGCTCGCCGGGTACACCGTCATGCGCGTGGCGATGCTCGCGCAATGGCTGCGGGTGCGCAGGCTTCCACATCGCATCTGTATCACCCTCCACCGTTGGCACTGCCGCCGTCCGACGCCCTGAGAGCGGCGCGACAGTGGGTTCTGTTGTCCCTTCGGGGCTTTCAGCATGGGTCCGAGGGTTTACCCCAGAATGGTCATCTTTCGGTGACAGAACGTGATGACTCTGCGAGGCGACAAAACCCCATAACGATCCTTCGGGGTACTTTTCGGGCGTTCAAACTCCCAAACTAGTGACGGACGGTCTCAAACGGCGCATACTTCTCTTCGACGAGCGCATCTGGCAAGAGGACGCTGCGAACGGTGGTAGGACGATGGTGATCGATCAACTGCGCGAGCAACTCCGCTGCCCGGTCATCACCGCCGATGACGACGGCTACGACGAGGCCCGCGCGGTCCACAACGGCATGTTCGACCGGCGCCCGCGGGCGGTCGTCCGCGCCGAGCAGGTCGCGGACGTGATGGCCGCGGTGAATTTCGCCCGCGAGAACGGACCTGGAACTCGCCGTCCGCGGTGGCGGCCACAGCGCGCCCGGGTTCGGCAGCAACGACGACGGCCTGGTCATCGACCTGTCCCTGATGCGACACGTGCACGTCGATCCGACCGGCCGCACTGCGCGGGCGGGCGGCGGCGCGACCTGGGGTGACTTCAACTATGCGACCCACGCCTACGGCCTGGCGACGACCGGCGGGATCGTGTCGACCACCGGCGTCGGCGGTCTCACGCTCGGCGGCGGCATCGGCTACCTGACCCGCGGTTACGGGCTGTCCATCGACAACCTGCTCTCGGCCGACCTGGTCACCGCCGATGGCAGGCCGATGCGGGCCAGCAAGACCGAGAACGACGACTTGTTCTGGGCGATCCGAGGCGGCGGCGGTAATTTCGGCGTCGCAACGTCCTTCGAGTTCCAACTGCACCCGGTCGACACCGTCACCGTCGGGTTGTTCTTCTACGAACTCGACCACGCGGGCGACCTGTTCCGCTTCTGGCGAGAATGGATCAAGAACGCCCCCGAGACCTACGGCGGGTTCCCTGCGTTCCAGATCGCGCCGCCGCTGCCGTTCGTACCTGAAGACCGGCACGGCGACACCTTCGCCATCGCGGTGGTGCACTTCACCGGGCCGATCGAGGCGGGCGACGCGGCGATGGCCCCGTTCCGAGACCTCGCGCCGCGCGTCGGCGAGATGGTGGCCCCCATGCCCTACCCGTGGCTCAACAGCGCGTTCGACGCGATCTTCCCGAAGGGCATCCGCAGCTACTGGAAGGGCAACTACGTCACCGAACTGACCGACGCGGCCATCGATGCGCACCTACTCAACGGTCCGAACGTCCCCGAAGTCAGCGCCACCATGCACCTGTACTCGATCAACGGCGCGGCGCACCGCGTCGCCGCCGACGAGACCGCCTTCGCGTACCGGCACGCCACGTTCGCGCCCGTCTACATCGCCGCGTGGCAGGACAACGCCGTCGACGATGCGCGGATCAAATGGGTGCGCGACTACTACGAGGCAACCGCGCCGCACTCGGAGCCAGGCGGTTACATCAACTTCATGCAGGACGACGACCAGGGCCGGATCCAGGACAACTACCTCGGCAACTACACCCGGCTCGTCGACATCAAGCGTAAGTACGACCCGGACAACCTCTTCCACGGCAACCAGAACATCAAGCCGTAAGGACGAGGCGCAGTGCCTGGGCGCCGACCGGCGACGTGCGGGGATCGGTCTATCTGCCAGCGCTGATCGTGTCTGCCGTCGCGTCCGCCGCCGGCACTCATGGAGCTTGGCTGGCAGACCTGCAGAACAGCATTGCTGCTTCTTGGTCAAGAGGAATGCGGCGAGTGGTGCTGCAGACCACGACCGTCACCTGCGACCCGGCCCGCACCAACATCGCCGCGCTGACCGGGTGGGTGCGAAATTGTGGACTACTGCGGCCCCGCTTGCCGCGCCACATCACCGGTTCCAATGACATCACCATCCCGTGACCGGAACCTCCTACGCAGCAACGCATTTCGCCGGGGGCTCAGTCCGCGCGGCCTTCGTCGGCCGTCGCCCGGGATGGATCTGACGGGACGCTCAATAGTCATTTCGTCGATTCGACGCCCTTAACGTTGACCCAGGAACGCCTAAAGCGGACAATTCGGCCTATGGGGGACGACTCAGGAGGTCGGCCGCATGACGCCACCCATGGAACATTTCCTTTTCGATCAGGCGCACAAGGTCCGTGAAAGCGAAAAGTGGCGCTTGGAACTGATGAATCCTACTGGTGGCGCCAAGGGCCGACCGAGTCACCGTGCAGCCGGGGTAGAAGCGGTCTGAGCACGTCAAGCCCGTTTGAGCCCACCGAGCGATGTATGGCGCCGCATCGGCAAAATCAGGCTGCCGGCCGGATACCTGTCGTGATGCCGGACGGCACTGAGATTAATTCTGGGTCCGGTGAAGTCACGTCGCTGCCGTCGGGTCACGACGCCTGAGTGGTCGGCGATCAGCCCGCCGTCGCCATCGACTGGCAGGGAGCGTCTGGGTGAGCTCGTCCCTACTGGGCGGTGATGCAGTGCGTTGTCGCCAGCGGTCCGCTGCGGTCCAGCCAGCCGAAGCAAGGCAGATTGCGGTGTGAGATTACTTGAAAAACAACAACTTTCGCCCACGCCCGTAAGGGCAGTTCAAATCATCGGACGGCGACCCGACGAACATCCACAGCAAACAGACCTGGCGGGGAAGCCGCCGTAAGGGTGGTGATCGAGGTGATCCGAGTCCTGGTTGTTGACGACCACGACTTTGTGCGGACACAGTTGGTTGCCCTTTTGGACAGCTGTGACGACATCGAGGTCGTCGGCCAGTGCTCGGCAGGAGAGCAGGTCATCGGTACCGCTGCCCGCGTGGCCCCAGATGTGGTGGTGATGGATGTGCAGATGGGGGCGATGTCCGGGCTGGCCGCGACCCGCGGGTTGCTGGCCGTGCAACCGACGGTGCGGGTAGTCGTGCTGACGGCATCCCCGTCGGTGACCGTGCAGAACGCAGCCGAAACAGGGGCCCGTGGGCTAATCCTCAAGGGCGGCAGCCCCGACGACCTGGTAGCGGCGGTACGCACCATCGCGGCCGGCGGCACCTGCTGGCCTACCAAACCCAACCATTGAGCGCGGGCACCCGGCGACTCGGATCGCCACTTCCATGGTGCGGAACTGCGTTGGCCGGTGGAAAGTTCCGAGGCCTGTATCGGCCAGTCCGCCAATAGTCCCGGGCCCGCTCATATATTCGGCGTCGATGGGGGATCCTTGGACGGAACATGACCCGGTAGGCCCTCTGGGCGTGAGCGTTTCTGCTAGTTGATGCTGGTTGGGCGGGCCAGGACGGCGCCGACGGTGATGGTGAGGACGAAGGCGAGTGCGGCGAGTCCCCGGTTCAGGGTCAGGACGGCGGCGACCGCGCCGACGAGGAGCGGGCCACCGAATCACCGAGTTCCGACCAACCTCGGCAGCGCGCATGGTTTGCCCGAGACGCTCGGCCGGTGTGGTCCCGGCGAGGTGGGCGAACGCAACCGAGTGGCGAGCCCGGTCCCGGCACCGATCAGCACAGCGGCGACCAGGATGCCGGGCCTGACGGCGCCGGCCAGCATGCCGAGCGCGGCCATGCCCATTCCGACGGACATGCCCGATCGGTTACCCGGCCGGCGGTGTCGCCGGCCAGGGTGATCGTGGGTTGCAGGAAGTTCGCTGAGCCGAGTCGCTTTGCGAGGTCGAGGACGGTTTGCCGGGGCCGGGCGAGCGGTGCCACGGAGGGGTCGGCGCGGGCGGCTCAACCGGTGACCGGCAGGGCCGTGCGGCGAGGTTGGCGAAGAGCAAGGGATGCCGCCAGAAGTGATGAGTGGGACGCCGATGATCGGGCCGGCGGCGTAGCCGGGGCTTTTGAACGCCCTGTACTCGCCGAACACCCGCCCCCGCCGGTTGCCGCAGGGCAGCCTGGCGACCATCGCGCCGGCGGCGGGGGAGAACGCCGCCGCGGTGACGCCATGCCCGAGTCGGACGACGCCCAGCAGGGCCGGGTTCCCGACCACGACGTAACCGGCGGAGGCGATGGTGAACGCGAGGAGCCCGCCGTGCAGGACCGGGCGCGGCCCGATCCGGTCGGCCGCGGCCCGAAGACGGGCTCCAGTGGTACCTCCGCGCCGTCATACAGAGCGAGCAGCACCCCGAGGGTCCACAAGGACCTGCTGCTGCCCTGAGTAGACCCCGAGACGGCGGCGATGCTGTGGGCACCGAATGCGGTGACGGGACCGGCCGCGAACAAGCGGGAACATCCCTCACCGGTCGGCCATCGGGGTGGGGATCGGTGGGTGGTTCGGTCCCCCGGTACTAGTTCCCTTCTCGGACCTCCCGCGGTCAGCATGACCGCGGACGGAACGCTGCGTCGACCGCGAAATGGGGTCCAGGCCTGGCCGGAAATCCTATTGAGTTAATCGGCTTGATTACCCTGCCGGTGTCATCGCGCACCGAGCCACCGTTGGTGTCGACGGCCGCCGAGATCATCTGCTGACCAAGGGCATGGGAAATCCGGGAGTGCTTGAGCCTGACCGGTTGCCCGTCGGGTCACCCCACTGGCGGTGCGGTACCACTACCCCGGTGATGTGCGGACCGCCCCGGAGAGGTCGGCGGCTGAACCCCTGCTGCTGTCCGGGCGCCCGCGGCACTGTTGGGATCTCACCAAGGAAAGGAACGCTCATGATCGAAACCCGCTCTCTGACAAAACGTTACGGTGACACCACCGCTGTCGACGAGCTGTCGTTCCGCATCGAACCGGGCCGGGTCACCGGCTTTCTCGGACCCAATGGCGCCGGCAAGTCCACCACCATGCGGATGGTCCTCGGCCTGGATCGACCGACCGCTGGCGTCGCGCTGATCGATGGAAAGGCCTACCAGGACCTTCGGTCGCCCTTGCGGACAGTCGGGGCGCTGCTGGATGCGAAATGGGTCCATCCGCATCGATCGGCACGGTCCCATCTGAGGTGGATGGCCGCGTCCAATGACCTGCCTGCCGGCCGGGTCGACACCGTCCTCGATGATGTGGGTCTGACGGAAGTCGCCGATCGACAGGCTGGGACGTTCTCCCTCGGCATGGCGCAGCGGCTTGGAATCGCCGGCGCATTGCTCGGCGATCCCGGTGTGTTGCTCTTCGACGAGCCGGTCAACGGCCTGGACCCGGAGGGAATTGTGTGGATCCGGCAATTGATGAAGCGGCTCGCGAACGAGGGTCGGTCAGTGTTGGTCTCCAGTCATCTCCTGTCTGAGATGGCCGTGACCGCAACGGACCTCGTGGTTATCGGTCGCGGCAAGCTGATCACGCAGTCGACCACCGCGGAATTCGTGGAGTCAGCATCCTCGGCGACGTTACGGGTCGCAAGCCCGAGGGTTCATGAATTGGCTGCGGCACTGCGCGGTGCGGGCATCATCGCGACACCTGCTCCGGACAGCGAAGCTGCCCTGCTCATCCCCGGATCCGATTCGGCGTCCGTCGGACTTCTTGCGGCGGCGGCAGGTCTGCCGCTCATCGAGCTGACGGTGCAGCGCGGCTCCCTCGAGGAGGCGTTCATGCACATCACCGGGCATGACGTGCAGTACAGCGCCGGCGCATCCGCCGACGATTCCGCCATCGACGGTCCTGCCGACCTCGACCAGAAGACCCCGGCGCTCGCCGGGGCGAGGAGCTGAGCCAGATGTCGGTTCTCGGTGCGGAACGCATCAAACTGCTGTCCACCCGCTCCCCGTGGTGGGGGGCAGGGACGGCCGTCTTCGCGTCGGCCGGTGTCAGCGCCCTGCTGGCGGCGACGACGGTCGGCAACGGCCAGAGCCCCACTGTCGCGTCCACCCAGATCGGTTATGTACTCGGGATGGCCATCGTGATGGTGATAGCCGCCCTCGCTGTCACGACGGAATACTCCGTTGGAACAATTCGGACGACCTTCATGGCCGTGCCGCGTCGTGGATCCGCCCTGGCGGCAAAGACGACCCTGGTGGCGGTGCTCGCAGCGGGTATTGGAGTCCTCGCCGGCTTCGCGGCCTGGGCGATCAGCCTGCTGGTGCTGCCGAACGCAGACCTGGCCCTTCGTGGCTTCGACCAGTGGCGACAGGTCGGCGGCGTCGGACTGGTCTACCTCCTCGCAGCGGTGATCGCCGTCGCAGTGGCGATTCTGGTCAGGAGCACCGCTGCGGCGGTCTCCATTGTTCTGGTGTGGTCTCTGATGGCCGAACAACTGCTGCAGATCATCCCCGGTTTCGGCGAGACCATCCGCCCGTACCTGCCGTTCAATGCGGCGAAGGATTTCCTGACGGCCGAGGGTCCGGCAACGGGGGGACTGCTGAACGGCGGTCCGTGGGTCTCGCTCGCCTACTTCGCGGTGGTTGCCGCCGTCCTGTTGAGCGTATCCATGCAAGTGGCCCGCCGCCGGGATGCCTGACGAGCACAACGACCACCGTCGATGACCATCGGGTGGGGCAGGACGAGAACGGTGACCGGGCCAGGGGTCCGGTCACCGTTGGTCGCTTCTGATGGCTCAGTTGGTCACGGTGACACCCTGCTGGTACCCGACGACGGCACCGGCAGGGCGCTGACAGCCGGGTTCGCGCCGGCGAGCGTTACGGCGCGGGCCTGCAACTCGGCAGGATGACCCGGTCGACGATGTCTTCGATCGTGTTCGCCGGTGCCGGTGTGCCGTACATCAGCAGGTGTTGCAGCAGCAACGCTGGGCCGGTTCTCGCCAGGATTGGCACGGCGGCTTCCGGGCGGACCTCACCCCGGGCGACGCCAGCAAGCAGGACATCCAGAATGACCTGCAGTCGGGGTTCAAGGACACGATCGCGGACGAGGGTCACCAACGGGTTCACGCCCGGTCGGTGAAGCTCCGCTGTCATCGACTGAATGGCCAGGGTGCCCAAGCTGTCCAGGTGGCCGTGCATCTGTTGAAAGCAAATGATCAGATCGGTCCGGACATTCCCGGTGGCCGGGGCCCTTTCGAGCGGTGGTAGCGCATCGGCAATCGCATCCGCGACCAGATCGCGTTTGCTGGACCAATAGCGGTAGAGCGAGGCTCGACCGACACCGGCCCGCTTGGCGACGCGCTCCAGCGCCAGGTCGGTGTACCCAACCTGCACCAGTTCGGCCAGCACGGCAGCGTGGACGGCGCGTTGCACTTCGGAGGTGGAGCGGCGGGTTGTCGCCGGTGACGGCTGATTCACAATGCTCTTCTTTCTGTCCGGACGATACGAACTGTACCTTCCCCAAGATTGTCAGAAGTGCTAGCGTAGGCCCTCTAAGAGACAGTGTGTCTCTAGGGTGGTGGTGGTGAGGATGGCAGGCGTCCCCGGCCAGCCCGAACGCACCGATGTGCTCGTCGTCGGATCTGGGCCAACGGGGTTGATGGCCGCGATCCGCCTCAGCGCCATCCGGTCCGGGATCGGGCAGAACTTCCCAGGCACTGCCTATCCGTCGCAGTTCGTCCTGGCCGACGTCGAACTCATCGCCGTAACTGCTCCCTATGACGAGGTGACGATCAACATGTACAGCGAGGCGTCACCGTCGTCGGCCGCCTGCCGTCCGGCAATTATCGGATCATCGCCACAGTCCACGGAGCCTCGGAGGTACCGGCAAAACCCGACGCTGCTTACGTTCAGACCCTGCTCCGCCGTCGCCATATCGACTCCCGGCTGGCCGCCGAACCGGCCTGGTCGTCGAGGTTCCGGGTACAGCATCGCGTCGCACAACGGTTCCGCTCCGGCGGGGTGTTCCTTGCCGGAGCCGCGGCTCAGGTGCACAGCCCAGCGGCCGGTCAGGGCATGAATACCGGAATCGCGGACGCTTTCGACCTGTCCACCAGGTTGGCAGCCGTCCTCACCGGTCGCGCCGGAGAAACCGGTGTGGACCAGTATGAACAAGCACGTCGTCCCGCCGCGCTAGAGGTGCTGCGCTTCACCGACCGCTTGACCAGGATCTCCATGCTGCACAACCTAGGGGCCGGGTAAAGAGTCGTGACCCACAGGTCGTCCACGGTGAGCGCATGCTGACCGACGATGATTCAGATGTCGTCCAGCCGCCGGCTTTCGTCCGGACCAGGCAGGTCTGGGGGCTGCGGGTGCTGACCGCCGTCGCGATGGTCGGTTTCGTTGTGCTGATCTATGTCCTGGTCGTTGTCGGTTCCGGCGCCCTGTTGGGACACACGGGGGCGCCCAGCCTCTGGCTGTCGGTGGTGGCAACGGCGATTGTGGCCATCGCATTCGAACCTGTCCAAAACAACGTCAATCGTCGGCTATCCGCAGCACTGCACCAGGATCGGATGTCGCCGTACCAGGTGCTCGCCCGCTTTCCTATGACGGTGACTGGTGCGATTCCGGCAGAGGACCTCCCACAACGGATGGCCATGGTGCTGGCGGAGGGCACCGGCACGGCCAGCGCAGAGGTTTGGCTCATGGTGCACGGAAGGCTCGAACTCGCCGCCCGCTGGCCCGGTGAGCCGACGCACCCGCCGGTGACCGCCCCAAGGCTCGAACTGGACAAGCCGGGAGCCGCTCCTGTCGCCGTCATCGAGGGCCTGCGGCACAGCCTGGCCGTGCGGGAGCGCGGTGAACTGCTCGGTGCGTTCACCGTGGTCGTCCATGACGGGCAGCAACTCACTCCCGTCGAGGAGAGGCTGTTCGCCGGCCTGGCCGCCCAGTCCGGGCTGATGCTCCGGTTGGCAGGCCTCCGCGCTGAACTGCAGCAGCAGCTCGCTGCGCTGCAGCAACGCACCGAGGAGCTGCGCAAGGCGCGACGGGACTTGGTCACCCGGCAGGACGCCGAGCGACAACGGTTGGAGCGCAACATCCACGACGGTGCCCAGCAGGAGGTCATCGCACTACTCGTCAGCCTGCGGCTGGCCCAGACCTTGCTCACCCGGTCACCGGAACGAGGCGCTCGGCTGCTCGCCGGGCAGGCGGCGGCCGCCAGGGCGACCATCGACACGTTGACCGCGCTGTCCAGAGGGCTGTATCCGCCACTGCTGACCGACGCCGGGCCGGTCACTGCGTTGTCCGCCGCCGTTGAGTCCGGCCCAATACCAGTCATCCTCACCTCCTCCGATGTGCCGCGCTGCGCGCCGGACGTGGAGGCCGCGGTGTACTTCAGCTGCCTGGAAGCGGTCCAGAACGCCTCCAAGCACTCGGGCGCGACGCGCATCACTATCGACATCCGCGGCCCTAGCGGTGCTGACGGCACCGGGGAGATCGAGCTCGGCGTCACCGATGACGGACGAGGGTTCGACCCCACCAGGCGGACGGGCAACGGCCTGTTGAATATTTCCGACCGGATCGAGTGCGTGCGGGGCAGCGTCTCGATCACCTCAACAGTCGGGCACGGCACCACGATCCAAGCCAGGATTCCAACGGCCGCAAACACTCTCGAGGCGGACTCCGGATCGGCCCGATCGGTTGAAGATGAAGCACCCGGAGCATCTCGGGTCGCCGTGCACCCGATCGTGGAGGGCTGACATGCGCGCCCTGGGATGGCTGCTCTTCGCCGCGACATGTGTCATCTTCGTTTTACAGGGCGTATTCGTGGCCGCTTCGAACTTCCCGATGACCTCCTACGAGGTGCTGGTCGACCAGGCCTTTCCGCTCCTGGGAATCGGCGCGATCGTCGGCGCCGGCGTTGGAGCGCTGATCGTATCCCGCTACCCACGAAACCTCATCGGATGGTTGCTCCTGGTCGGTCAGCTGGGCAGCGCCATCGGTCTTGCAGCAGAGGCGTTTCGCATTCTCGCGGTCCAGGGTGTCATGACCTCGCCGTTGGCCGGCCAGCTTGCGACCTACCTCCACGACATGTTCGGAGCAACGTTCCTGGTCACGGCCATGGCGGTGATCTTCATGATTGCGCCGGACGGAAGGCTCCTGTCCAAGCGGTGGCAGCTCGCCGTCGCCGTCCCGGTCGCGGCGCTCGCACTGCGATGCGTGGCGATAGCCATCACACCCGCCGACGTCTACCTGCCCGGTTCGGTCGAGAGACTGGGTTCCCTTGCCGAGCTGTTGCTGTTGGCGAGCTTCTCCTTGATGCTCCTGTCGATTTCCCTCGGTGCGGTCGCTTTGGCGCTGCGATTGCGGCGTTCCATCGGCCGGCAACGCCTTCAACTGCGCTGGATATCGACATCCGCCGTGATTCTCGCCGTGAGTTTTGTGCTCTACGCGTTGAGCGAACTGCTACTGGGCTCGACGCCGTGGATTCTGCCGGAGGTGACGTGCCTGGCCTACATCTTCTTTTCGGTGAGCATCGGGGTCGCGATTTTCCGATACCGGCTCTACGACATCGATGTGATCCTCAGTCGGGCGATCACACTCGGAGTGCTGGCGGTCTTCGCCACTACCGGCTACATCGTCGTCGTGGTTGCCATCGGGGCTGTGCTCGTGTCGGTCGGCCCGCCCACATCGACCTTGTACTGGCCGTCATTGCTCGCGACGGCGCTCGTCGCGGTCGCGTTCCAACCCGTTCGCCAACACATACTCCGGCTGGCGGATCAACTGGTCTACGGAAGCCGGGCCGCGCCATATGAAGCCCTCGCCACGCTCAGCCGGCGACTCGCGGACAGCCCATCACCCGACGCCCTGCCGGCCAGGGTCGCCGAGGCCACCGGACGCGCCGTCGGGGCCGCCGGCGTCAACGTGCGAATCGGTGATCCGCGGAATCAATCCCTGGTGCGCAGCGCGACCTGGTCCGAGACGGGCAGCACCTCCGGATCCGTGCGCGTCGCTGTGCCCACAGTGGTACTGCCGGTGCTGGACACGGGTGAGCAAGTCGGCAGCATCGAGGTCACCATGCCACCCGGCAGAGCGTTACGCACCGTCGAGCAGGGCCTGCTCGGGGACGTCGCAGCGCAGGCCGGTGTCGCGTTCCGCAACGCCCTACTGGAGGCGGAGCTGACCGCACGGATCGAGCAGGGCCAAGCTCAATCGGCCGAACTGTCGGCGTCCCGACGACGTTTGCTCGGTGCTGAGGACGAGGCGCGGGAGCGGATTGCAGGAGCGATCCAGCGCAGTGTCGTTCCACACCTCGCCACCGTCGAGGCCGAATTGACGACCGGCCCGAACAGCGATCATCACCTGCCCGGCCAACTGGAACCACTGATCCACGCAACCGAACGTGCGCAGCAGGAATTGCGGACCATCTGCCGGGGTGTGTTCCCCGCGCTGCTGGATCGGCGCGGGCTGGTACCGGCCCTATCCGCCCAACTGGACGTCACGCACCCGCATGCCCAGCTCGACGTCGACAACATCGACGGCCGTCGGCTCGACCGGGCAGTGGAGGCCGCCGGCTACTTGTTCTGCGTCGAGGTCGCACCGACCGATCACAGTTCGGTCATCAAATTGCTGGTCGAGGAGGATCAGCTGGTCGCGACCGTGAACGGTGACATCGACTGGGCGAATGAAACCAGTGGTTCCGACGGAAAGGATGCGCCCACAGCCTGGCAACACTCCCGAGATCGGGTGGCCGCATTAAATGGTGCGGTGAACCTGAAGCGCAATGGGTCCGGCATGACAGTCACCGCCGTGATGCCGCTGACCTAAGCCCCTGTACGCCAAGTCCCTGAACGCCGCCACAGCACCCACGACGGCTAGAAAGGCGGTCACCTGCTCGCGGCCCCCGCACATCTCGACGCCCGCGCAAGTAAACGACTACCAAGGAGCGCAACGATGGCACGCGTCACCGTAGAGAACGGCGAACTGCGAGTGGAACTCGCTGGCCTGCATAAGATCTGGGCACTGAGAAACACCATTACCGTGCCGCTGATCCACGTCCGAGGAGCGACTGCAGATAACAACATCGTCGGCGAGTCCAAAGGTGTGAGAGCGCCGGGCACCCACATTCCCGGTGTATTCGCGGCAGGCACCTTTCACAAGGACGGCGAGAAGATCTTTTGGGACGTCCACGATGCGACACGAGCCGTCGTCATCGAATTACGGGATGAGTCCTTCGCGCGGCTCGTGTTGGAGGTCGAGAATCCCAAGGCCACAGTTGACCTGATCAACCGATCAATGAACTGACACCACGTCACACCCATGGCGGCAGTGGCGGGGATCGGACTCGCTACCCGGTCACTCGCGCAGAACACGACAACCACGGCCGGCTCAGCAGCCAGCGCACCGGCCAGCACGCCTGCCACGACCGGATGGTTATCGACGTCCATGGCCCGGTCGAGCGGCTACACGGTCAAGTACGTCGAGGGCACTCCGGCGCCTGGCAACCCCAACGGCCTGTACGCCGCGCGAGCTGATCTACGGCCCACTCGGTCCCTTCGGCCCTGAAGGCGTTCAATTCGCACTCGGGGTGCGTGCGCATCTCCCATTCCGAGTGTTCACGCTCGACGGACCCGGCCTTGACTCTCCCCGTCAATCGCGACATTTCCCGCGAGCCGAACCGCAATCGCGACGCCGTTTGCTCGACTTCGAAGCGTCCGCTTTCATGATCGTTATCGTGTCGCTGGGGATCCCCTTGTGGATCGTTGATGATCGGAGCACGTCGTTGACCCGGCGGCCCGCTACCCGCGTTGTTTCGGGTTGATCGACAAGCTGCTGCCGGGTTGGCCGTTCATTGCCATGACGTTATCCCGCGACGCGCTCGGCCGGTGCTGCGTGCAGCCGGGTGTTCATGTGGATGTATCGCCTGTAGGAACTGGTGACGTGCGCCTCGACTGCCGCGACCGATCGCGGGACGTCATGCTTCCGTAGCGCGTTGACGATTTCGGCGTGCTCCTGCGCGACCATGCCCTCGGTGACGATCATTTCGTGCCAGATCCGCAGAGCAGAGATGTTGAGCCTGGTGGAAGCGTCGACCAGGAACGGGTTACCGGTCGCTTCGGCCACTCCTTTGTGGAAGAGCAGGTCCACCTCCGCTGCCTCGTAGGCCAGCTGTCGTTCGACGAAGTCAGCTTGTTGCTCGACCAACCCGTCAAGACGTGCGGTTGCGTCTTCGGTGATGCGCTGCGCGGCGAGAGTTGCGATCTGCGTTTCGAAGATCGACCGCGCCTCGTAGAGCGATTTCACCTGCGCGACACCTATCTCCGGCACGTAGGGAGAACGCCGGTCTGGCCAGACGATCAGCTGGTCGTTGCGCAGCTGCTTGAGAGCCTCCCGGATCGGGGTCCGACCCAGCCCGTACCGCTGGCCCAGGGCGACCTCGTCGATGGCCTCGTTGGCAGCGATCGCACCGGTCACGATGTCCCGCCTGGCACGGTCGTAGGCCACGTTCGACTTCGTTGCTGAAAGATTCATCAGAGTCCCTCTTGACAGTTCCGTATACCTTGAATATATTTCTCTCAGCTCAGGGAGTCAAGCCTCCGAGCCCTGCGGGTTCCGCCAGTACCCGACATGGGCATCCAGCGCATTCCTGTCGCGGCGGACGGTGCTACAGGCGTCCCCGCGACAGCAGTGCTCGACAAGCACTCCCACCACGCCGTCCATCACCCCATCTACCAGAGAGCACTGACATGAAGATCGCGGTTCTACATGGATCCAACCTCAATCGACTGGGAAAGCGGAACCCGGCAAAATACGGTCACGCAACCCTGGCCGACATCACGGCCGACGTCGACAAAACCGCCGCCGAACTCGGCGTGGACGTCGCCCACCTGCAATCGAACAGCGAAGCCACCCTGATCGATTTCATCCACGACAACCAGGATGAATGGGACGGCGTCGTCATCAACCCCGCCGGCTTCAGCTCGGCCGGCTACCCACTGCTGGACGCCGTTCGGGACACCGAGCTGCCTTACGCCGTCATCCACATCTCCCAATGGCACGCCATCGACGCCAAGGAACGGGTCGACATTTTCGCCAGCGGCGCGACCGTGTATGTGGCCGGTGCTGGTTGGCGCGGCTATTCCGCGGCATTGGACGCGATCGTGCACAAGGTTCGCAAGGACTGACCTTCGTCCGACCGTCGCGCCCAGGCGCATCACTGAGCTACAGCGAAACATCATGAACTGCAATGCATCTCGACAACACTGGCTGGTCCCAGTTTGAAACCCAGCCCAGCCCTGGCTTTGACGACCACGAGCCTGATCCAAAGTTTCACCACCTCATCCACGAGACACCACAACGACGCGGGAGTCCCACAATGTCCACTGTCACGCAGCACCAGAAACAGCCCAGGAAGGCTGCGATCGCGGCCTGGGTCGGTAGCTCACTGGAGTACTACGACTTTTTCGTGTACGGCACCGTCGCCGCCCTGGTCTTTCCGAAGATCTTCTTCGACCAGAGCAATCCCACGACCGCCACCCTCGCATCACTGGCAACTTTCGGTGTCGCCTACATCGCCCGACCCGTCGGGTCGTTCCTGATGGGGCACATCGGTGACAGGGTCGGCCGCAAAACGGTCATGGTCGGCACCCTGCTGCTGATGGGTGTGTCGACATTCCTCATCGGCTGCCTGCCCACCTACAGTTCCATCGGCATCTGGGCCCCCATCCTGCTGGTCCTGCTGCGGGTGCTGCAGGGTCTGTCCGCCTCCGGTGAACAGGCCGGGGCCAACTCGATGTCCTTCGAGCACGCACCGGACGATCGCCGCGGGTACTACACCAGCTGGACCCTCAGTGGCACCGTCGGCGGCCAGGTCATCGCCCCCGCCGTCGTCCTGCCCCTTGCGGCGCTGCTCTCAGAGGAGCAACTCCTGAGCTGGGGATGGCGAATCCCGTTCCTGCTCAGCGCAATCGTTGTCCTCGTCGGGTACCTGATCCGCCGCACCCTGGAAGAAACCCCCGCCTTCGAAGCCGAGGAAGAGGAAGGCACCGTCCCCTCCGTCCCACTCAAGGTGCTCTTCCGCGACCACTGGCGAGGTGTCCTGCGGGTCTTCTTCGCCGCATTCATCGCCGCCACCGGAACCCTGTTCAGCGTCTTCGGTCTCGCTTTCGCCACCGGCGCCGTCTACGGCATCGGGATCAGCCGGACCAGCATGCTCTGGCTCGCGATCGTGTCCAACTTCATCGCTATCTTCACCATCCCCATGTTCGCCGCCCTGTCGGACCGAATCGGCCGCAAGAAGGTGTTCATCAGTGGCATCATCGGCTGCGCCCTTTCCTTGTCATTGTTCTTCTGGTCCGTCACCACTGGCAATATGATCCTGATCTTCGTGACCGGCATCCTGTTCAACAGCTTCCTCTACGCCATGACCAACGCCGTCTGGCCTGCTACCTACGCTGAAATCTTTCCCACCAAGGTGCGACTGTCCGGCATGGCCGTCGGAACCCAGTTCGGCTTCGCACTGGCCGGGTTCAGCCCCACCATCGCCGTCGCGCTCGCCGGTGATTCCGCCAACGGTTGGATCCCAGTTTCCATCTTCGTCTGCGTCATCTGCCTCATCTCCGGCATCTCCGTCGCACTCGGCCGGGAAACCAACAAAACCCAAATGGACGACCTCGGAAAGAAACCAGCCGACCTCGTCGGCGCAACCGTCTAACCCAGCCCAAGGGGAACCAGGCCCACGCGGAACGTCCAACACAACGGACCTCCGCGTGGGTCCTCGCCGTTCGGCCTCAACATCAAACCGACCGCCTCGGGCACGAAGAAAATGACAAACCACCAACCGCAGTTCGAACCCGGTAAGGGAAACTAATAATGATCCGACATGTCGCCGTCTTCAAGTGGAAGCCAGGATTCCCAGACAAAGACCTCAACGAATGGATGAACCGGCTCCGCGCCCTTCCCGAACACATCGAAGAACTCTCCTCGCTCACGGTCGGCACCGATGTGCTGCACGGCGGACGATCCTGGGACGCAGCGGTTGTCGCCGACGTCGCCAACCTCAAGGCCCTCGCCACCTACAACGAGAACCCCGAACACCAAGCAATCCTGAAAATCTCCGCACCCAACATCGACCAACTCATCCAAGTAGACTTCGAATTCTGAGCGAAAACCCAAGCCAACCACCGCGGTTTCATCGGCAACGCCGCAAAACACGAGTTTGACCTACCCCGCGAGCACATAGTTGACGGCGCCGCGATCCTAGCCACCGGAAACCACATCGGGCGCCGACCCGAACGACCCGCGACTCAAATCGAACCGTACGCAGGATCTGCCGTGGCGACCGTCGTGGTGAGCCGCGGAGCCCAGGCGGGGAGTCTTCGCCGTGGAGCGAAGAGCAGTCGGGACATCAAGGGCTCGACCCCGGGTCCTCCGATTCCATGACCATCATTGTTCCGTAAGGGATCCCGCTATGGGAACGGAACCGCCGTGCGTCGTCATTCGACATTGGTACATGGCTCGTGCGTGAGAAGATCTCACTCTGACGCGATGGCCAACTCGAATAGTTCGAGCAGGTAATAGTCTTCGCCGCAAAAGTCTTGGTTCGCGTGTCATGCGTTTCCGGCGACCGCTTGCCTCAGCTGATCGCCAGTCGATGCTGCCATGCACCGTGTCGACCAAGGTGCTGGGGGCTTGGGTAGCTGTTGTCGATACTCGTCACGTCGGGTCCGTTAACGCTCATTGCCAAGCATGAAGTCGAACATGAGTTCTTGCACGGCTTCCACCATGTGCCCGCCGTCAGCCGTCCTGCAGCCGGCAGTGTGTGCCGCCGCGACGAAAGGGGTCATGCCGTGTCCAGCGATCACGTCGCCGACGAACATCGACGACGTGAGAAGGGCACCGTCAACTGGGAGTGGATCGTCGTCCGCCATGCCCATGGGTGATGCGTTGAACACAAGATCGCAGCCGGCGGGATCCGCAGGCCCAGCCGTGGCCCGGCGATCAGCGAGCCAGCGAGCAGGCCAAGGAGGGCGTCGACCCGCGCCTGTTCGGCATCGTGGATGACGAGGTCGCGGACGCCCGCGTCAAGTAGGGCGATGGCGATCGCGCTGCCCGCGCCTCCGGCGCCGACGAGAAGTGCTCGCGCCCCGTCTATCTCGGCACCGCGGTCTTGCTGTGCCTTGACGAAGGCGAGCCCGTCGAGCATGTCGCCGTGCCAAGTACGGTCCGGGTTTCGACGGATAACGCTCACCACCCCGAGCAACCTGGCTCGCTCAGAACTTGAGGTGCAGAAGGCGAACGCAGTGAACTTGTGCGGCATCGTGACCAGGATCCCGTCCACGTTCAGCGAGGCAGTGAGGCCTGCCATGACGACATCGAGGTCTCCGTCCTGCACCTGCAGTGGGACGCACAGGCCGTTGTGACCGCGCTCGGCAAAGGTTCGGGTGAGGTTCACTGGTGATTGGGCGTACTCGACGGGGTCGCCGATGATCGGAAACAGCCGCGATGCGCCGCTGAGCTGGCTAAACATGTTGATCTGCCTCTCGAGCGGGCGGTTCGGGATCAGGTCTGCTGGTCAAGTTTCACTGACCTCGCCACGGTCGATCCATTGAAAGGTTGGTCGGGCCCTTCCCACTGTGCCAGCAGGATCAGCGCAACGACTGCACGAGTAGCCGGGGTCTGAAGTAGTGAGCGCGGGGGTGTCGGCGCCGCCGAGGTCACCATTTCCGACCAGCCCCTGATTTTGCCGACGAGCCCATCTGGTCAGTCCGAGCGATCAAACACGCGACTTTGCGACCGTTTGCTGTCACCGCCATGACGGCAACAGCCCATGTCAACACCCGAAACCACAATCGGGCTGTCGGCGGCTCGCGATGAGATCTCCACGTCCACGATGATTCGTCCCGCCGGGGATTGGCCATCCCTGTGCGGGACGTCGCGGAGGGTGCGCGTTGGGTACCCCGCAACGACGGCCGGCGAGAGACCGGCACCACCCGACCGGCAGCCACAAAAGGGTTGCCGTCGGCTACGTGTTCGCGGCAGCGGAACCGCCGAAGTTGCTCCTGACCTCGATCCGGATCGGGTTCTGCCTGAACAACCGTTGATCGGAGAACCGGCCGCCGCCGTTGTTGGTCAGGTCGAACATGAAACTGCCGGTGGAGGTGAACACCGACAGGATGGCGTTCGGGTTGGTGCTGGTCGCCTCGATGGTCAACGTTCCGTTTGGTCCCGGCCCCGGCTTCCACTGCGCCTTCTTGATCGCGACTCTGTCCGCCGCCGGCGGGGTACCCGGTGCGACCACCACCGACGTCGTAGCCGTCTTGCCGAACCACGTTGCCGTCAGGCTGACCGTGGCCCGCTGGCTGACCGCCGCGGTGCTCACCTGGAACGTCCCGCTTGCCGTGAACTGGTTCACCACCATCTGTTGCGGCACCTGCACAACGGCGGGGTTACTGCTGGTCAGGTTGACCACGGCGCCGTCGTTCATCGGACCGGTGAAGCTGACCGTGCCGGTGCCGTTGCTGCCTGCCGTGATGCTCGCCGGTACCACCGAGATCGCCTTCAGGGTCGGGCCAGCGGGTACGGCGAAATTGACCGAGAGATTCGCGACCCGAGGGACGTTGTCGACCGACGCGGTGATCTGAACCCCGGTGGGTGGTGCGGACGCCGTCGTCGTGATCGTGAAGAAGACCTCCGTCACCAGCGGCGGCACCACGATACTGGCCGGCACCTGCGCCGCCGACGGGGCGCTGGAGAACAACAGCACCGTGGTCGGATTGGGGTCGGCGAACGCCATTTGGAGGTCACCGGTGGCGCTCTGCCCGTTGTTCACCACCCCAGGGTTGATGGTCAGGCCATTCAACGTGCTGGCCGACGCGGCGGCAGGAATGGCGATCATTGCCGCCAGCAGGGTGAACACGATCAGCAGTGAACGGCGCATGGAGTCCTCCTTGACTCGAGGCCAAACGCCCCCGAGACGATCGGGGCACGTGGTAACCACGGGCCTGGCGGAGCAAGGGTTCAGTTTTGGCGGTGCATTGACCCCGCCGAGCTCCTTTCACTCGGCCGATCCAGCATTGAGATTCGCCGGGAGTTCTACATCTCAAAGACACCGAGAAACCCACGACCGCCAAATCATTCGACGCGAACACCGGGCGTACTACCGCTGCCCGCCCGCGGGTCGATTGTCCCCAGTGGTCGCGGGACCGCGGACCCAAACCGTCCCGGCGCGGGATCGAACCGCAATCGGGACGCCGACGACTCGATCCGGGGCTCCGCGTTCATGATCATGTCGTGCCGCCAGGGATCGGCTAGCGGGGCGCCTCGCCGGATTTTACGATGAGGCACTGCCGACTCACATGGCATGACGCCGGACTCGACCGATCCAAGTCCCTGACCCTGGATAACTGGGCGTTATCGGGAATCAGCTCTTGGGCGCGCGCTGGCTGGCGCCGCCGTAGAAGCTCCGGGACTGGTGGACCGCTGCAGCTCGGTTGGTAGTGCCGAGTTTGTCGTTGATGTTCTCCAGGTGCTTACGGACGGTGCGTTCGCTGATCTTCAGCTGCCGGCCGATCCGGGTGTTCGTCCAGCCCAGTGCGACGAGCCCGATAACCTGCTCCTCGCGCTGGGTGAGCCGCTCGAAAGATGGATCGTTGATGGCGGATCGACAACGCTTCGTGGCGTCCTGCCATGCGGCGCGGAAAGCGAGGGCAGTCGTCAGTGGTTCGCGGAGTAGATCGAGCGTGGCCATGTCGTCGGCGTCGAAGTCGCGCCGAGTGCGTTGCACTCCGACAAACATTGCCTTGTCGTGGTGGAGGGCCAGCATGACCGCCGCCGGATAGCGACCGTTGCCGTGGCCGTGCATGACGTGCCAAATGTCGGTGTCCCAGAACGCGGGGAGACAGACGGTGTCGCTGAGCCGGTGAGTGGGTGGCAATTGCCGTCGGGCGAAAGTGGGATGGTTATTCATTACGGCCAGTGCAGCGTTCTTGCCCTCCTGGTCAATGGGGGGCATCCCGGACACCACGACCTCAACCGCGGCGATGGGATCCGCGTGTGTTCCGTCCCAGGTGGTGACACCGGTTCCGGCGTCGGTGCGCATGATCGCTGCCACGCCGTCGGCGAGCACGGATTCGTATGGTTGTCCGGTCACTACGAGGCGGGCGCAGTTCAGGCTGAGTCGAAGTATGTCGTCCTCTCGCATCGCCACCCCCACCATGCGCCGGTGGGTGGATTGTCCCGAATTCCGGGCAGGGTCGCTAGGCCGTTGCCGGCGTCGGTGCAAGGTGGCGGAACGGCCCATGTCGCGTACCCGGGGGAGTGGGCAAGCTTCCTTCAGTCACTGTGTGGAGGCTGCTATGCACAGAATCCGATCCACTGTCGCGGCAGCTGGCGCGATGGGCCTGTTGGCGACGTCCCTGTTGGCCAGCCCGGCACTGGCTGGTCCGCCCGCCGCCAGCCAAGTCGTCTGCGGTGGCTTGGTCGCGTACAACCAGCAGACCGCCGGCCCGAACTCAAGCCGGCTAATGGCGGTCCCAGCGACCGGCGGGACCCCCCGGATGCTGTGGGACCGCGCCGACGCGGTGCAGGGTGAGCTGGATCCAGCGTGGTCACCGGATGGTGGGTCCGTCGCCTTCGCCGGCAGGTTGACCGACGTCTCCGGCGTCTTGATGGACAACCGGCTGTATGTGCTGCGGGCGGGCGCGACCGAACCTCAGATTGTGGTGAACCAGCTAGGCCAGCGCGGCGGCCTCCGATACCCGACTTGGTCACCCGACGGCACCCGCATCGCTTACCTCACCGCTGTTCCGCCAGCGGATCAGCCGTACCGCGGGTTGGCTTGGGTGCACATCGTCGACCCGACCACCGGTCAGGACCGTTTCCTCACGGGATTCCCGGAGCCGTTGGTGACTCCCGACATCACGTGGTCACCTCGCGGGGACCAGTTGCTGGTGACCACGCTCAACCCGACCAATAACCATTGGTCCGTCTACTCAATACGCCCGGATCTCGCCGGCCCTCGGCCGACAATTCTGATTTCCGATGACGTTGGCGCCCGTGGGTCGACGGGGTTCCCGACGTTCCTCCCCGGCGGCCGTGCGGTCCTTGTCGAGCAGGACGAACCCGACGGCACTGCGTCCCGGCTCTACCTGGCGGACCCGCAACTGAAACAGCTCGTGCCGGTGACCCCGCAACCGGGTTGGGAATCCCAGCCAGACTTCGGCGCATCCCCGCTGCGCGCGGTGTACCAGCAGTACAACGATGACCGCACCGCGACATCCGTCAGCGTGTTGACGCTGCCCACAGGCAGGATCCGCACCCTGGTGCCGCCGGCCCCCGGTGTGTACGTCGGACAGCCGGACTGGCAGCCCGTCTTGGGATGCCGGCCCTGGCCGTTCTCTTCCTGACCGAGCAACCGAGATAAGTACGGAGCCACGAGGAGAAAGGTCCCCCATGAAGCAGCACATCCAAATCGTCCGCAGGATAATCCGTCACACGGCAACCGCGATCACGGCCATCGGCCTGGCGGTCGCCATCACCCTCGCCGCAAGCCCAGCGGCGAGCGGAGCCGTCTTCACTGCCACCAGACCGCTGGCAACCGTCACATCAACGCTGGAATCGACCAGTACAGCCTTCGCAAGTTGCCCGACCGTGACATACAAGGGGGTGGCGTACTGCGCGGGCACGATCGTCGACCTGAACGCTGGTGCGTATCCGGCCGGTACGAGGCTGGCCCTCCAGCCAGTCGCCGTGTTGACCAAGTCGGGCACGACGCTAGGCCTTGGCCAGGTGACCGCAACCTTCGGCTCTACGCCGTGTCCGCCCGGCATGTACTGCGGCGCCGGATCGATCACCTGCACGGAGACGTGGCAGAAGTCGACATCGGATTTCGCGAAACTGAACCCTCGGCCCGTCGTCGGATCAGCGATCAATGTGTACGGGACGGTAACGACGACTCGGACGCTCGCTCCGGCAGCTTGGGCGCTCGTCGGCACCAGCTATCAGAACAACGCAAATTTCCATCCGTGCTGGTACCTGTAGTCGCGCCGTCGTGTAGCCCGTCATCGACGCAGATGTCCGCGATCAGGACCGATCGTCCCCGCCCTTCGGCAGATGCTCGCACCCGCAAACCACCCGGGCATCCCGCCCACGTCGATGTGCGATCTGTTCGGCCCACGGACAGAACTCTGATCGCAACCGGCTACATCCTCCGATCGCACTGCGACCCGGACTTCGGCTGCTGAGCTGCACCCGCTGAAAGGCGGTAGACCGTTCGGCGTGTCGGTGCCTCGACGATCAGGGGCCTGTCCGGCCTCCGGCCCAGCGACTCACGGCGGATGCGCGGTTGACCGTGCCCAGCTTGTCGTTGATGTTCTCCAGATGTTTGCGGACCGTGCGTTCGGAGATGGACAGGGTGTGGGCGACCCGGCGGTTGGTCCAGCCCCGAGCCACGAGTGCGAGCACCTGCGCCTCACGCGGGGTAAGGGACTCACTTTGAGGCGTGACGGTCCGTTGAAGACGGAGCGTCGCGGTGTCCCAAGCGTTCCGGAAGGCCAATGCGGCACTGAGCGGACCGCGGACGAGGTCGAGCACCTCGATGTCTGTGTCGCTGAAGTCGTTGTGGGTCCGCTGGACGCCCAGGAAGACGGCGACTCCGCCGTGCGATCCCAGATTGACTGCAGCGGGGTAGCGGGCATTGACATGCCCATGCATCCGCATCCACACGTCGGTGTCCCAGAAGCGGCCTGGAGTGATGAAGTCACTGACCCTGCTGGTGGGTGTGTCGAACCAGTTGCGGTAACTGAAGCTGGGATGCCGGGCCGCAACCTCGACCGCCCCTTCGATATAGGCGTCGTCGACCGGTGGGATACCGGACACCACGACTTGTACGCGGTTGTCCGGCGGGTCACCCTCTGCCCCCGCCAACCTCCACGTGATCACCCCAACGCCGGCATCTGCTCTCATGATCGATTCGGCGCCGGCGGCGAGTGTTGCGGCGTAGTCCTCGCCATGGACGGCCAGTCTGGCGCATTCCAAAGACAGATTCAGCATGTCGTCGTCACGCATCGCTCCTCCTGCGATCGCGGCGCCCCCTTCGGGCACGGAATACAGGGTCCTTACGCTCACAACGCCTGGCCTTCTCATTCTGGCCCGCCCCCGAGTCGGTGGTTGCGTGTCGGTGGTCAGCCGCTCCACAGAGCAAGCGACCGGCCACGCTTGGTCGCCCGTCACGTGACGAATCGGCGCCTGACCGGCTCCATGGGCGGCGTTCGTCCGGTGTTGCGAATCGCATTGGCTGCACGTACTCGCAATCCTCTAGGTTGCGTAATCATCAATTATCCGGGGTTACGAACGAGTCCGGTCCCCGCCCACCACCTATGCCAGTGGGTGCCGTCATGGGGGTACTGACGCCGGCTGTCGGTGTTCCGCATGCCGAACCTCCTGCGGGATACCGTCGGCGGTCGCGGGCTGACGCCAGCGATGTCCCGCAGGAGGGGCGACCTTGCGGGACATCAGCCAGTCAAAGAGATGTCGTTCGGCAGACCCCAGTCGTCACAGTGATCACGGTGGCTTGCATTGCCCGTTCAGGAATTGAAGCCGTCGTTGGTCGCTGGGCGCGTTTCGAGCTGCGTCCCGCTCGACTGCCCGGTAGACCGTCGACCTCGCGACGCCGAACAGGTCGCCGAGCTCGGCGCTGCTGTATTCGCCGGACTTCAACAGGGCGACCATATGGGCTTCCTGGCGTGGGTTCAGTTTGGGTTGCTTGCCCCGCAACCGGCCCTTCGCCTTCGCGACCTTCATGCCTCCCGGGTCCGAAGCCGGATGAGATCTGCCTCGAATTCAGCGACCATTGCCAGCACGTTGAACAACAGACGGCCGACCGGGTGGATGGGGTCGTAGACCGCGCCGCCCAGGCTGAGCCGGACACGCCGGGCGGTCAGTTCGTCGGCAATGGCCCTGGCGTCGGGCAGGGACCGGGTGAGTCGGTCGAGTTTGGTGACGACAAGGGTGTCGCCGTCGCGCCACGCGGCCAGCGCTTCGCGCAGTCCTGGACGTTCCCGGTTGCTGCCGGTCAGACCAGGATCGACGTAGATCCGGTCTGGGGTGACGCCCAAGGATGCGAGACCTCCGCGTTGGACTGTGAGGTCCTGTTCGTCGGTGGAGCATCGGGCGTATCCGATGAGAAGCGCCGTCATGGCGCACCTCCATTGCTGTGGCCGGCCCGGGGCACTTTGCACCAGTCACCGGCAACGGTGACGAACCACTGCGTCCAGTTCAGCTCCCAAAGTCATCGAACTCAGCACGCAAAGGGAGCGATCTCGACAATTCGGCCAGGCCGGGCCCTGCCCGCAAAGAATCCCGTACCGGTGCAGCGGGTGGCCGTAGGGTGTTCTGGTGGATAAACCGCGTGAGGTTGCCCTGACCTGGCGGCTGTTGACCGCAGCAGAGCTCCCGTTGCTGACCGGGTGGCTGCGGGAGCCGCTGGTCGCCGCTAGTGGAATCACGACACGACCGCAGAGGGTTCAGCGAGACTTTGGGCCGAGCGTAGGGGGCGAGGAGCCAGGTGAGGCCTTGGTTATCCTGGTTGACGGCGAACGAATCGGGTTGTCGCAGCGCTCGGTTGTCCGTGACTACCCCGAAGACTTCAACGAGTTCGCTGCGATCGTCGACGTGCTGGACGGGGCTGTGGAACTCGATTCTCTCGTCGGGGATGCCGCCAGGCGCAGTCGCGGGCTCGGCGCAAGGATGATCGCCGCCGTGGTCGATGAACACCTGATGCGCAAACCCCACCGCGACCGCTGTGCTCGTTGCCGTCGTGGCCGCGAATACCGCATCCTGGTGTGCGTTGGAGGAGGAGGGATTGTCGGCCGCGCTTCGCTCGGACCGATTGGGTTGCTGCCATGACCACAGGTCGAGCGGGGTTGGCGTGAAGGCGGTCGTGTACGACCGGTACGGGGCCCCCGATGTGTTGCGACTCGCGGACGTCCCGATCCCCTCGCCGGCCGCGGGCCAAGTGCGGGTGAAGGTGGCCGCGACGTCGGTCAATCTCAGCGATTGGGAGTGCCTGCGCGGATCGCCGGCGTACGCCCGGATCGGCGGGCTGCGTCACCCGGCTCGTCCGACCCTCGGGTCGGACATCGCTGGTGTCGTCGACGAAGTGGGGCCGGGGGTCACCCTGTTCCGTCCTGGGGACGAGGTGTACGGCGACAACCTCGCGCTCAAGGGCGGTTTCGCAGAATATGCGCTGGCGCCGGTATCAGTACTCGCGGACAAGCCGGCCGGACTCACGTTCGCCGAGGCATCAACCATCCCGCAGGCGGGCGCGATCGCCCTGCAGGGAGTCCGCACGGCCGTGGCGGGTAGCAGGGTGCTGATCAACGGTGCCGGCGGCGGGTCTGGATCCTTCGCCATCCAGCTTTGTGCGGATCTTGGCGCGCACGTCACTGGAGTCGACAACGCCGAGAAGCAGGAGTTCATGCGGTCGGTGGGCGCGAACAACGTCATCGACTACGGCCGGGAGGACTTCACCCGCACCACGCAGCCGTACGACCTGATCCTCGACATGGTCGCGCACCGGTCGGTGTTCGCCTACCGGCGAGCGCTGGCGACCGGTGGCAGGTATCGGTGCGTGGGCGCGTCGGTGGGCACACTGCTCAGGGTGCTCACCGTCGGTCCGGTGGTCGGGCGACTCACCGGCCGATCGATCGGGGTGCTCTCGGTAAAGGAGGGCCCGGCCCACTTCGAGCCGCATAGCCGATTTGTGCGTGGCCGGCCGGGTGAAGATCCACATCGACCGCGTCTTCGCGCTTGACGAGGTGCCTGCCGCCCTCGCTCGTGTCGGTGAAGGGCACGCACTCGGGAAGGTCGTCGTCGGTGTCGCGTGACGCGGCCGGATCCTCAACGTCCCCGGTCGTCGTTCGGCTATTGGGACCGGTGTCATCGGACTCGCCTATCACCGGTGGGGTCGTCGCCTGGCCTCGGCGAGGTAGATGGCGGGTGCTCACGTGCGCTGAGGAGGTCCTGAAATGCCTGGTCGCTGCGAGTGGTATCGCCGGTGGCGTCGAGGTCAATGAGGAGACCGCGACGGACCGCTCGGGCCGGAGTTGTGAGCGTTGGCCGGACCGTGCAGCGCTGGCCGTTGTCTAGCGGCCCAAAGCGGAGAGCACCCGGCGGCAGATGGGCCGCTGCCCGTGCCGCCGCCCGGATGCGTTTCGAGACCGGAATGGCGAGGATGGTCAGATGCCATGGACTCTTGACAGATCAACAATTAAAACAATTACGGTTCTGGATGATTACAGTGACGTTGTTGAACTCGATTTGACGAGTAGTTGGACGTCATAACGAAACCTTCAGGTGGTGCTAGATGTCGATCAGTCGATTAAGACCTGGGTGTTTCTCTCAGTTCAACATTTGGCTCCGCCATCACCTCAGCGGCGGACATCGTCAGCACCGTCGGCACCGCGTACAAAGATCGAGAGAAGACCCCAGACGCCGATCAACAAGCTGCGACACTGGCTAAAGCCAAGTTGGACCTGCTAAAAACCTCCTCGGAGCTGCCCAGTTCGCACGCGGCTATGGACTAGAAGATGAAGTAGCACTAGCCGAAAGCCTGGTCCGAATCGCAGACAACGACTGATGCACAGCCGCCATCGTCCTTCCTAAACACTTCGTAGTGGAGATCACCTTCCGAGGTCAGTGATATCGAGGTCGAGACGGCCCTGCCGCGGGTTGCCGTGTCCTAGGCCCCTTCGGCCCTTGGTCGTCGGCGACGCCGGGCTTCGGGCTGGGGTCATCAGCGGGTCGATGCGCCGGTTGGGTCTGGGGGACTCCGCGATCTCCCGCTGCAGCTCGATCCACAGGCACGTGGCAGGGTGCACTGCATGAATGACGACGGGTCCAAGGCCGATCTTCAGCGGTATCTCCAGGTGGCGCGCGACGCCCTGCTCTGGAAACTCGACGGCCTTTCGGAGTACCAGGTGCGCAGGCCGATGACACCGACAGGTACCAATCTGCTGGGCCTGATCAAGCACCTGGCCTTTGTCGAGATGGGGTACTTCGGTCCCACATTCGGCCGGCCGGTGCCTGAGGTCGAGCCGTGGATGTCCGACGACCTCGAGCCGAACGCCGACATGTGGGTCACCGCCGAGGAGTCTCGCGAGGGGGTGGTGGCGCTCTACCGCCGGGCCTGGGCCATCACCGATGCCACGGTGACAGACCTGTCGCTGGACGCGCCCGGAGAGGTGCCGTTTTGGAGTCCCGGGAAGCGTGCGGTGACACTGCATCTCGTTCTCGTGCACGTCACCGCCGAGACCAACCGGCACGCCGGCCACGCCGATATCGTTCGCGAGCTGGTGGACGGCGCCGTGGGATTCCGGGCCGGCGGCGACAACCTGCCGGACGGTCTGGATGCGGCGTGGTGGGACGGCTACCGCCACCGGCTGGAGGCTGCCGCTCGGGCTGCCGCCGGGTAACCGACACTCGGGATCGCCCAGACGATGCTTCGCCCGTAACGTGCTTGAGGTGGCCCGGCTGATGGTCATCGCCGGTGTCCAGGGCGTCAGCAGGGGCCAGCACACAACCACCACGACCCGGCCCGCGGGAGCGGCGAGGGACGTTCACCGGCTGCGGACTGGATCGGCCGCGAGTTGGTCAGTGGTGGGTCGCGGACGAGCTCTTCTAAGGTCCATTAGAAGTACCCGCATACCGATCCGCATGCGGGACGACCGCGACCAGACGGCTGTGTCCCACTTCCTTGGAACTGCGACGGTCGACGTCATCGTCGGCGAGATCCAGCCCCCGGTCAGCGGATCCGACTGGAAGAGCGACGTCCGCCGGCGGATTCTCTCGGCGCGACGAGCCCTCCCACGCCACCCGTGGGCCTCTCGCGTGATCGAGTCTCGAGCCACCCCGACACCGGTCGTGCTGGCCATACCTGGACTCGCTGATCGGCATGTTCCGCACCGGCGGCTTCTCCGTCAGGCCGTCATGCTCCGCGAGATGGCCGGGAGGGATCCCTACGCCACGGAGCTGGCCGTCGCAGTGGCCCACGACGACGGGTCGATCGTCGGTTCAGGCTGCGACGACCAGTTCGAGTTCGAGTTCGCGCTCGACCTCCTGCTAGACGGGTTCGAACGGCTCCAGCAGCAAGGATGGACATCCACCAACCACGTCCCACGCGGCGCCAGCGCGTGACGGTCGTGATCTCGCTATCTCGTCCGTCATCGCGATCACGACAAATGCGTGCCGCCGCTGGCCGCGATGACGGTGCCGAGCGGGTCCGGTGGTGCACTCGACACCTGCGGTACATGGGTACTCCGGATGGCCGGGGCGATCGGTCTGGCCCATGGATGGGACTGTAAACATGTCCTGAACGTTTGCCTGACCGCCTGCCTCGTTGGAGCGGGGTAGCGTCCCACTTCCTGGAACTGGGATGGTTGATCCGGTCAACGGTGCCGCGTGACGCTGTGCCTGGTCAGAGTCCGGTTGGGAGGTCCCAAATGCCGCTACGGAGACGACGTCTGGGCTCCATGAAGTGAGGTTGTTGCGCGTCGTGCGAGCCCAAGTGCTGCGACAACTTAGTGGCCCCGGTCTGAAGTGGTCTGAAGGTGCGTTTCGGGTCAGGCGTCGACGCGGCGGAGTCGCCAGGCGGCGAAGCCGATCAGGACGGCCGCGTAGCCGCACATCACGCCGAATCCGGTCCAGGGCGCCAGGGAGTTGGCCACACCGGAGGTGCCGGTCACCAACACGCCGCCGATGCTGGACGGCAGGTACTGCACGAAGTGGTCCGTCAACGATGCGGGCAGCAGGAGCGTCAGCGGCGGGATGACGAAGAACACCGCGACGAAGGTGGTGATCGCGGCGGCGGTGTTCCGCAGCAACGCCCCCAACGCGAGGGCTGTCATGCCGGCGACGGTCACGTACAACGCCGCGCCGACGACCGACCGCAGTGCACCCGGGTCGGATAGCGACGCGGCCAGGCCCGGCCCGCTGAGCAGTGCCTGGCCGACGAAGAACGCCGTGACACTGGCGATCAGCATGGTCAGAAACACCACCCCGGCGAACACCGCCAGTTTCCCCCACAGCATGGGCAGCCGGCGGGGCACCACCGTCAGGGAGGAGCGGATCATCCCGGTGCTGTATTCACCGCTGATCAGCAATACTCCCAGGACCCCGATGGCCAGCTGGGCGAAGAACGTACCGGTCATCAGTGATGTGGAAACCGCGGATTGACCGGGGTCCAGACCGCCGGGCTGACTGGCGGTGATGGCCGCGAACAGGGCGCCGATACCGATCATCAGGACGACGGCGATCAGCAATGTGTACAAGGTCGACCGCAGGGAGCGGAATTTCGTCCACTCGGAGAGCACGACCCTGGCGGGCGTGACTCGCAGGCGGGCGCGGGCGGTGCCGGTTGCCGATGGGGGTGGGGGAGTCAGTCGTGGTGGTCATCGCGTCGCCGCCACGGTTTCAGTGATCGGGGTTGCCGCGATCTCGGTGGCGCGGTATTCGACGGAGTCGTTGGTCAGTGTCATGAACGCTTCTTCCAGGGATGCCTGTTGGACGGTGAGCTCGAGGATGGGTAGGTGGTTCTGCCAGGCGATGGTGCCGATGTTTTCCGCGGTCAATCCGTCGACTCCCAGCACATCGGGTTGGCCGACGTCGGTGGTGACGGTGATGTCCGGACCAAGCAGAAGCTCGCGGAGCCGAGCAGCTTCTGGGGTGCGGACGGTGACGGAGTGGTTCGAGGCGCGGGCTACGAACTCCGCGACCGTGGTGTCGGCGATCAGCCGGCCACGGCCGATGACGACCAGACGTGTTGCGGTCTGGGCCATTTCGCTCATCAAATGGGAGGAAACGAAAACGGTGTGACCCTTTGCCGCCAGGTCCTTGAGCATCGTTCGCATCCACCTGACCCCTTCGGGATCCAGGCCGTTGACCGGTTCGTCCAAGACCACGGTCTGCGGGTTACCCAGCAGCGCTGATGCCACGCCGAGGCGTTGCCCCATGCCGAGGGAGAACCCGCCGGCCCGTTTGCCGGCGACCTCCCGCAGGCCGACGATGTCGATCACCTCGTCCACCCGGCGGGCTTTGATGCCGTTGGTTTGGGCCAGCGCGAGCAGGTGGTTCCGGGCGGATCGGCCGGTGTGCACCGCCTTGGCTTCCAGCAGTACCCCGAGTTCGGCCATCGGGGCGGCTGATGTCCGGTAGTCACCGCCGTTGACGGTGACCCGGCCGGCGGTGGGCTTGTCGAGCCCGGCGATCATCCGCATGGTGGTGGATTTCCCGGAACCGTTCGGACCGAGGAACCCGGTGACAATTCCGGGTTGCACCACGAAATTCAAGCCGTCCACCGCGAGCTTGTTGCCGTAGCGCTTGCTGAGATTCTCTACTTCAATCATGTGTTTTGCCTCTCAGGCAATGGTTGGGTGACATGCCCCGCTTTTGGAGGTGCCGTTGCCGCCATCGGCATCCGGGCATCGGCTGTCGTGATGATGGTGGAACCACATGAGCCTTCGTCCTCACCGCGGTGGCCGGGCATCGGCTGCCGAACTGCTGGCGGGACAACGACAAGTGTCGGGGGATGGCCGGTTCCAGATTCCGATTGTCTCGGGTGTGAACCGACAGGTCTTATTTGGGCGATCTCCAGTGTGACGCGACAGGCCTTGCGGCACACCGGCCCTCTGGCCAAACCTGACCTGGCCGAAGGGTCAGGTCAGGTTTGGTCGTTCGGCTGTCCCGCCGCCATCGCGGGTTCTCTACGCTGAAGCCGTGTGGAATGCTGCGACGTCGCTGTGGGCCGAACCGGCCGTGCCGGACCCGCCGCCGCGCGGCCGGCGGGACTGGATTCTCGCCGCGATCGTGATGTCCACGGTCGCGTTCGAAGTATTCCTGCGTCGTGATCTGGCTTGGCCGGCGGTCGCGTTTTGCTTCGGGTGCGGCCTGGCGGTTGCGGTTCTGTTCCGGCGAACCCATCCCCTGATGGCAGTGGCGTTCGGCTTCGGAACGTCCGCTGTACTGGATGTCGCAGCGTTCGTCGCCGGAGCCGGATCCGTGGTGTTGAACAGCACAGCCGTCGTGCTGGTCCTTGCCTACTCACTGTTCAGGTGGGGTGCGGGCCGCGACGCCGCCATCGGGCTCGGGATCATGGCCATCGGTCTCGTCGCCAGCGTCATCACCGACTTCACCGGGGCCGGTAACCTGATCAGCGGGCTGGGCGTGTTGCTATTCACGGTCGCGTTGGGGGTGATCAACCGCTACCGGAGCACGGCCCGCGAGCAGATGGTCGAGCAGGTTAAGTTTCAAGAGCGGGCGCAGTTGGCTAGGGAACTCCACGACACCGTCGCCCACCACGTCTCGGCGATAGCGATCCAGGCTCAAGCCGGACTGTTCCTCGCACGATCCTCCTCGCTTCCCGGGGCAACCGAAGCGCTCGAGATCATCGACCGTGAAGCAGCCCAAACCCTCGCCGAGATGCGCACCATGGTCGGCGCCCTGCGGGACCGCGATCAACAGTCACCCCTTGCCCCCCGGCGTCGCATCGCCGACATCGAACGACTCGGCGTGAACGGCACCGACTCGCTGCGTATTGACGTGAAGCTGAGCGGTGAACTCACCAACCTCCCGCCGGCTCTGGAGGCCGCCCTCTACCGGGTGGCGCAAGAATCGGTCACCAACGCCCAACGCCACGCCCACCAGGCAACCCGAGTCGAGGTCACAGTGACCGGAAACGCAACAGACGTGCAGATGACGGTCAACGACGACGGCGCCCGCACCACTACCGCCCCGAACCCTCCCGGTTTCGGGCTGATCGGCATGACCGAGCGGGTCGCACTGCTCGGTGGGACACTCACGGCTGGACCGAAACCAGACCGCGGGTGGGGCGTCCGGGCGACTCTCCCAAGCAGAGGTCCCGCGACATGACTATCCGAGTGATCATCGCCGATGACCAGAGCATCGTCCGGGCCGGACTATCAACGATCCTCAATGGCCACCCCGACATCGAAGTCATCGGCCAGGCCGCCGACGGACGCGAAGCCGTCGCACTCGCCCACGAACTGCGACCCGACGTGTGCCTGCTCGACATTCGGATGCCGAACCTCGACGGCATCGAAGCCACTCGTCTGCTCGCCGGACCAGGAATCAACGATCCGATCGCCGTCGTGGTGATCACCACGTTCGACACCGACGAATACATCCACGGAGCCCTCAAGGCAGGCGCCCGGGGCTTTCTCCTCAAGGGCGCCGCACCCGACCAGTTGATCCAAGCCATCCACGCCGCGGTCCAAGGCGACGCGCTCATCGACCCAGGGGTCACCGCTCGGCTCCTGTCCACTTTCTCGAACAGCACCCTCGCGGCCGGGCCAGTCCAACCCGTCGAGGCCCTCACCGAACGTGAAGAAGAAGTGCTCCTCACGGTCGCACGAGGAAAGACGAACACCGAGATCGGCAAGGAACTCCACATCAGCATCAGCACCGTCAAGTTCCACCTAGCCAGCCTCATGACCAAGCTCGCGGCCCGAAACCGAGTCGAACTCGCCATGTGGGCCTACGAAACGAAACGCGTGAGATAGACCCGATACCACCCGCAATCGCAGACATCAAGATTGAGGTTCACTCCCACGGCGCCAGACCGGTAGTTGTAGGAACCAGCCAAAGGACCGCGCCCGGGACGTCATACGGACTGCACTCGCAAAACTTGGAGTGTGGCGGCCGGCCGAGTAGCTGGGTCGATCAGTTCGCTCGCCTGGCCAACCAGGTGCGCCCGACGAATGGAGAGTCAGCGGAGCTTGGTCCAGTGCGCAGGGGTCTGTAAGGATTCGGGGAGAATTGTTCGCGCATTCCCCTTGGCGAGCTCGAGCTGGGACTGGGTCAGGAAGATGGCCGCCGAAAGTCTCGCGTCGGCCAGGTTTGCCCCGCCGAGGTCAGCTCCCATGAGATCGGCCCAGCGCAGATCGGCTCCGCTGAGGTCGGCGCTGCACAACACCGCACCCCACAAATCGGCGCCGCGTAGATCTGCGCCGCGTAGATCTGCGCCGCGTAAATCTGCGCCGCGTAAATCTGCGCCGCGTAAATTCGCGCCGCGGAATTTTGCAAGGGAGAGGTCCGCGATATTGTCCGGGCTGGAAAAGGCCGTTGGCCGATCGCCGTCCACCGCGGCTGCCCGGATGGTCGCGCTCACCTGACCCAGCAACATTTCGCCGTTCAGGCAGTGGTCATCGACGTCACCCCAGGACATCTCGCCGCCCTGGGCCGCCAGTCGCTCGGTCACCGCGAGTAGTTCCAGCAATTGCCGGTGTTCGGCACCGGGTGAGCAACGGTCAAGTCCTTCGGTGACGAACCACATGAGTTGGTGCAGTTGGCGCATGACGGGCAACGCCCGAAACATCGACTCGGCTGTCTCCGGCGCCCGCCGCCAATCGGTGCCCTGGAAAATCTCCTGGGAGACTCTTTGCCCGGCGCCGTAGCACGAATACGCCGTGCAGCCGCTGAACCCCTGCTGCCGCAGGGTTCGATAAGTGCCGCAGCCGAAATCAGCCAGCAGGTTGGGGCAGGGCCTTCCCGGCAGTTTGTCGAATGCGAATGACGCCGATGCCTTGAACCCATGCGCGACGCAGCACAGGCCGAAACAGCTTGCACAGTCCGGCGCCAGGCGCAGTCGTTCGCGTTCGGCCGTCAGTTCCAACATGCCCATCGGCTGTGACGTCCCTCCGTTGGTTCCGGGATCGTAGAACACGCCGACCAGTTGCGGCAGACGTACTCTCGAGTGTGGCCGGCCGACGGACGAACCTTGGGCTGCTGTTGCTGCTGCCGCTCGCCGTGCTGACCGGTTTGGGCGCGTTCCTGGTCGGTAGTGGACCGGTTGCGATCGTTATCGGGCTGCACGCTGTCGTCGGGATCGCAATCGTGCTGTTGTTGCCGTGGAAGTCCACGATCGCCCGCCGGGGTCTGCGTCGTCGGCGCCCAGGTCAGTTCACCTCGGTGGTACTCGCCGGGTTGGTGATCCTCGCCCTGCTGACCGGGTTGCTGCACGCCGTCGGGCTGTTGCTCGACCTCGCGGGCGTGGGCGTCCTCTGGTTGCACGTTGCGGTGGGGCTTGCCGCCATCGTGCCTGCTGTGCTGCATGTACTCCGCCGTCGAGTTCGACCTCGGACAACAGACCTGTCCCGGCGGGTGCTGGTTCGGGGCGGCTGGTTGACCATTGCCGCCCTGGCGGCCTACGCCTCGCTCGAAGGAGCGACACGGCTGTTCGCACTTCCGGGCGCGGCCAGAAAAAACACCGGCTCTTATCACCTTGAATCGACAGACCCCAGCGCCATTCCATCCACATCCTGGTTGTTCGACGCGGTCCCGACCATCAACACCACAACCTGGCGCCTACAGGTCGTGCGGGGTGAAGACCGACAGGTCTGGACGATACCGATGCTCACCGCGATGAACGACACGTCGACGGCTGTCCTCGACTGCACCAGTGGCTGGTGGACCGAGCAGACCTGGACCGGTGTGCGGGTGGCCCGGCTGTTGCCCTCCGGCACGGCCGGGACCGTCACAGTGATCAGTGCCACCGGCTACCGCCGCCGACTGCCGCTGACCGACGACCTACTACTGGCGACGCAGCTTGGGGGAAAGCCTTTGTCGCCTGGGCACGGGGCACCGCTGCGACTGGTGGTGCCGGGTCGACGCGGGTATCACTGGGTGAAGTGGGTCGTTCGGGTGGAGCACGACGACCTGCCATGGTGGTGGCAGCCGCCCCTTCCTCTGCAGTAGCACCTCACCAGAGGTCAGCAACCTCAACCCGAGGCGGGGGACGCTCGGTAGGGCCGGAAGAACTCGCGCAGCTCGGCCGCATAGAGCTCCGGCTCCTCGAACGGCGCGAAGTGCCCACCGCGCGCCGGCTCGGTCACCCGCACGACATTGGCCGTTCGCCGATTGTCTCGGTCAGCCAATACAGCGTGACGTTCGTGAGAATCTCGTCCCTGGTGAAACTCCGCTCGATGTCGCCATCGCAGTCGCTCCACGCCCTGAGCTTTTCCACGATCCACGCGGCGAGCCCGGCCGGCGAGTCGGTGAGACCGAAGGCCGCGGTCTGCGGCTTGGTGCGGTGCATGGCCATGTAGCCGCCCTCGGCCTGGCCCCACGCCGCCCCGTCCGCAATCCAGGCATGTTCCTCCGGTGTGAGGTCCACCGGGTCGCCGGCGAAAACCGGGACTCCGGCATCCATCCGGTGGACGGCCACCACCCGGTCGGGATGGTTCAGCGCGAGGTACCGGCTGACGTGGCTGCCGATGTCCCCGCCAGCCGCCCCGAACCGCGGATAGCCAACGACGCCCATCAGTTCGGCCCACAGGCCGGCGACGGAAATCGAGTCCAGCGGCGGGCCGGTGGGGCGGTCGGAATATCCGTAGCCCGGCATATCGGGTACCACCACGTCAAAGGCGTCGGCCGGGTCGCCGCCGTGCGCACCGGGGTCGGTCAGGAGCGGGATGACCTTTGAATAGCGCCAGAACGAATCCGGCCAGCCGTGGCTGAGCACCAGCGGCAGCACGGTCGGGCCAGGCTCAGCGGCCCTGGCGTGGACGAAATGGATCCGGTGCCCACCCAGCCGGACGCGAAAATGGGGAAGCAGGGCAAGCGCGGACTCCTGCGCCGGCCAGTCGAATTCGTCCGCCCAGTAGTTCACCAGCCCGCGAAGATATGCCAGGTCCGTCCCGAGCGACCAGCCGGCGTCCTCGGGGGCATCGGGCCACCGGGTCGCGCGAAGCCGGGCACGGAGGTCATCGAGGACCGCCGGGTCCGTCCGCGGAATGAACGGCTCTGGTCGGTTCACGACCTCGGGCATGACGCTGACCTGGCTGGTGCGTCCGTCAGTCAGTGCGCGGAGTTGAACGCATCCTGAACGGCTTTCGAGATTCGGCCCCGACTCGAAACCTCGAAACCGTTGCTGCGGGCCCAGTCCCGGATCGCCTGCGTCTGGTCCCGGGCGACCGGTGCGACGGCTGCCTTCGCGCTGCGCTTGGCCGGCCCTGCCTTCGGCGATTTCACCGGTGTTGCCGCGTTGACGAACTTGGCGAGTTTCTCCCGCAGTCGTTCGTCATTGCGGGCACTGAGGTCAATTTCGAAGTTGCGTCCGTCCAGTGCGAAATGCACCGTGGTGACGTCGTCCTCGGAGCCGTCGAGGTCGTCGACCAGGTACACGCGGGTGATGAGAGCCATATGACTGACATTACCCGTTTGGCGTAACTCGAGGGGCGAATGACTGGCGAGTGTCGTGGGTGTGAAATCCCGGTTCTGGTGTGCTGTCGACTCAGCGGCGGATGTAGCCGAACTGCACAGTTCCCCAGGGGCTCCAGACACTGAATGCGGTCGATCCCCGAGGGGGTGACAGCAGCATGGCGCCGAGCTGACCGGCGACTTCGAACATGCGTTCAGCCACCAGTAGTGGATCGAAAAATTGTGACGCGAAGTCGGACTTCACGTAGTGCTGTGCGTGGCCGGCCGGCCGGTCGAAACCTGAATGCGGCCAACCAGTTTGCTGTAGCTGCGCGACCAGCGCCTGCGCTTCGGGGTTCCCTTGATCGGCCCACGCCTGCACGAGCAGAAGCTTGACGGTGTCGCCGACGCTGGCGTCCGTCGCGTGGTAAGGCAGTTGCCGCGCTCCACCGGAATCATGAACCCACAGTTCGGTACCGGTATCGCGCAGAACGACGTCCCACATTCCGGTGTCGGGAGTCCCTGCTTGCAACACCACACCAAGGCCACGCCGGGAGCTGAGCTCGCACGGTACGTGCCCGGCGCGGAGCAGTGCATGGATCCGTTGCAGCCGTTCGGTCATCGGCCATCCCCTCGCTGGTCGGCGCGTGTACCGCCATCATTCTCACTGCCGCAGTGCCACATTGTCGCTACCGCAATGATAAGAGGCGGCAGCACCATCTGATCCACCCTTACCGTGACGACCGCCACGGTCACGCCCGACGGCGGGTTGAGGGGGTCAGTCGATGCTCGGACGGCGCTGTTGGTACGAAGAATGAATGCTGCGGGCGACCTGATAACCCACCGGGATGAAGCCCGCACCGAGCCAGAACGGCCGGGAGAGTGGATTGGCCGAGTCGAAATCCACCGAGACCGTGGGAAAGTCGTGCTGGTACGACCAGTTCAGCGCGGCGTCGACCAACGAACGGCCAACACCTCGCCCCCGATAGGACGGGTAGGTTGCGGTCGGACCGATGTAGGGCTGTCCGGCCGCGCACAACCTCGGTGCGGGCGAGGTGAACTCGAGCGTGGCAAGACCGATGTCCTCCCGATCTGCATGGGCCAGCAGGTGCACGGCCCCGGCCGCAAGCAGCTGGGTGTGATGCTCTCTGACGCCGGCAAGTGATCTGGAATGCGGAAGGGAGTAGATCGGCGCCGTGAAGCGAAATTCCATCTCTACGAATGACAAGGCCACGATGGAGTCAAGATCGTCGACGGTGCCCACACGGACAGTAGTGTCCGGGACGGTTCGACGGCTGCGCTGGGATCCGTAAACACCGCTGCGACCGAATCCAAGATTCATCAGGCCAAGGCTCAGCGACCCCAAGCCGACGTGAGTTGCACGGTGATGGATCGCGCCGCCAGCAAGGAGCTCCGGCGCCGTCCTCGAGTACAGGGCGACAAGGACTCCGGTGGGGTCCGTCAGCGCGGGATCGACGGCCAGTGCCTCCGCCGGAATTGCGCCATGGGCGCCGCCGATCGTCGCGCAGAGCACGCCGACGACACGCGTACCTTCGAGCGCCACGAAGCCGGCATGGTTGTCTGCCAGCAGGTCGAGCAGGACTGTCCGACAGTGACTGGGATCGGTGAAGTCGGCCGGTAGGTCGGGCGTCGCTGATCTCGCGGCGGACTGTTCAGCGGCGATCAGCATGGAAGCGTCATCCACAAGGTCGGCGGTCAACGGCTCAACTCGTAGCACCCGCCCACCCCCCAGTCATGGTCGGCGCGCCCGCGAGCGCAACCTCGAACCGCGGAAAAGGCTACGCTTGTCTTGTGCATCCCAGTGGGAATCTTTCCCACACTCGAGGCAACGCGAAAATCGTACTGTTGATTCGCGCCACGAATCCGTGGCCGGCGGGCATTGTCGCTCGTGAAACCCTCTTGTGACACCGCGTTGACAATGGGGAACAACGATGTCTCGGACAATGCTCAAATACGCCACCAAAACCTCACGGAGGAACCTTTGGTTTCACGCAGAACATTTCTCACCGGCACCGCCCTGGCCGTTGCCGCACCCGGCCTTTCCGCGCTCCCCGCCACCGCTGCGGCAGTCACCTCACTGCCCCTTGATCTGGTCAACCGGCGCGCCGGGCAGCAGGTGTATGCGCATGTCTTCGGCTGGGATCGGCCCACAGCCCGGTGGTTCTTCCTGGGAGCCGATGGCAAGACCAGAGTATTTCCACCGTCGGCGACATCGGCGATGACGCCACTGACCACCAATACCGCAATACCCCTTGGTGCCGTCGGAACGACGAAACGCGTCACTCTGACGCCCATGGACAGTGGACGGATCTTCTTCGCTGTTGGCAAGCCGCTCAAGTTCTTCGTCAACCCGGGCGGCGGAGTGGCACTGCCATCGGTGACGAATCCGGCCGATGCCAATGCAGATGTCGAATGGGGATTCTTCGAGCTCAGCCTCGACGGCAACGGAGCCTTCGGGAATATCAGTTTCGTGGACTTCGTCGGCGTGCGGATCGGTCTGACGTTGTTCACCGCGACCGGCCGGCAGGATGTCGGCGGGTTGGTGTCCGGCGGGCTGGATCAGGTCATTTCCGGGCTGCGTACCCAGTCGGCAACGGACAACGCCGGATGGGGCGATTTGATCGTGGCCAAGGCGGGGAAGAGCCTTCGGGTCCTGAGCCCCAACATGGCCGCCCATTCGCCCGCCTGGACCGGCCGGCTGAACAACTACCTCGACCCCTACATCAACCAGGTCTGGCAGAAATACCGCAGCACCGACCTGCGCATCGACACCCAGTCGTCCTTGGGCACCGTCGTCGGCCGGGTCGGCGCGGATGGACTGCTGCGTTTTCCCGGAATCGGGACCTTTTCCAAGCCGTCGAGTTTTGCTGTCTTCAACTGCAGCGTCGCGCCGTTCGTCACCACCAACGACGCGATGGGGAACCTCACCGCGCGGCTGACCGCCGCGTTCAACCGGGGCACGCTGCTGGCGAATCCGATCCAGCCGGACGCCAGCGCCACCCAGTTCTACCGTGCCCCGGTGACCAACCATTACGCGCGACTCGTACATGCCGCGACGGCCGGCGGAGACGGATATGCGTTCCCTTACGACGACGTGCATACAGCCGGCTACAACGCCGAGGGGAGCGTGGTGGACGGCAAGCCGACGCGGCTCGTGGTCTCGGTCGGCTGATTACCCGCGCTGCAGACCGTCCCAGGACCAGTGCGGCATGGCGACGCCTGCCGGCACCGCCGCATCGACGGGCGAGTAGACCAGCACGTCGGCGACCGCCCATTCCATGTACGAGCGGAGGGCGGCCCGAAATTCGGGATCGACCGGCAACCCGGCGTCGTCCGCTGCCCGGACGAAACAGTCGACGAAACGCCGCCCGAGATCGCTCATGTCGCCGTTCCCGGCATGCATTCGCAGCAGGCTGGACTGGTCACCGCAGGATTGAGAGTAGGTGGTCGGCCCGCCCATCACCTCGGCCCAATACGCGCCGAGCCGCTCGATGTGCTGGGGATTCTGGTCCGGGTGGGAGAACGGATGGTTCAGCTCCGGATCGGCGAGGCAGCGGGCGTGGTGCGCGGCAGCCAGGGCCTCGAATGCCGGTGAGCCGCCGGCGAATTCGAACAGGGTCCCGCGCATTGCCTGAGTGTCACAGATGCCGGCAGTGCTGTTCAATACCCGGAACGCAGTTCCACCCACCGCCGGCGAACCGGGGTGAGTGGGCTGCGCGTTCCGAGGGTTTGGGTGTCAGGTCCCGCTCCCCTGGATCGCAGGCTCGGGCAGCGGCCGCGCGTCGGGCCCTGCCGGTGGCAGCGGCAGCGTGGGCGTCGCCGGTTCCGATCCACCCTGGTCGAGGCGGAACGGTGGGTACGCATCCGTCATCAGGGCGGCGTAGGCGATCACCCGGTAGATCCACCGGTTGAATCCGACGATCCCGGCGAACAACTGGGGCGGGTATTTCCCGGTGATCAGCAGCACGATGGCGGTGATCGCGACGAGAATTCCGAACAGGCCACCGCTGCCGACCGGGCCGAACCCGAGACCGTCATCGGCGGTGGAATTCCAGGCCCACCAGTTGGTGACGAGCAGACCGATGATCAGGTAGTGCGGGATGGCCAGCAGCCACCACTTCACCAGCACCAGCCCGCGGGAAAGCGTTGCTGGATAGACAATATCCAGCGTGGCGGGATAGTCGGGCGCGGTGCCGAGGGTGAACGGCGGGTACCGGTCGGTGCCGAGACCGCCGCTGGCGGCGTAGTAGGAGACCCGCCAGGTCCAGCGGAGCACGCCGCTGGTGAAGTCGAACAGCGGACGCGGATAGTGCCCGGTGAACAGAATGCAGAATCCGGCGGCGACCGTGACCACCAGGAACGCCGGCCACAGGAATGCGAGCACGATGTAGTGCGGGATCGCGAGGAACCATTTCACCAGCCACTTCCACCGGGACAGTCCGGGGTCGAGGTGGGCGGTCAGCGCCACCGGGTGATCGGTGGTTGCGGCTCCGGTTCCGATTCCGGTTGACCGCGCCTGCCGTTTCGGGCGGCCAGGTCTGCATGCCCTTGTCGATTCGTCGGCCGGTTGCTCCGACGACGATCAGAACGACGGCGCCGGCGGTGATGACCACGCCCAGCACCAACAGGGTCATGGCGAGCGGCAGCAGGAATCCGGCTTTGACCTCAACCGTCGCATCGACGGTGATACCGGCAGATCCGTCCGCGTTCATGATCACGACAGCCCACTGCCCGTTGGTCGGGCTCCAGTTCAGCGCCTGGGTACCGGGACCGGATGTCGTTGCGGTCCAGAAGGTCTGCGCCGTTGGTGGGGCAACGTTCGGCGTTCCCGACGCTGCTGCGGTACACCGGTGTTCCGCCGTCGGCGAGGCCGGTGATCTCGTCATGGGCGACGCCGCTCAGGTAGGCGTCGACATCGGCGGCCGGGCCGATTCCGATGAAGGTGCTGGTATCGCTGTTCGGCGGCGGTGACCTGCAGTCGCAGGTCGGTGTCCAGGGCGTCGATCAACCAGTCCGGGTGTCTGCAGATCGGTTGTCAGGGCGGGGGTCTCGGCGCGTGATGGCCGCGGTGGGGGAGCGCAGACCGGTCAGCGTGGACTGGAAGTAACCGGCGTCGTTGCGCCCGGCGCGCATACCCGATGGCGAGGCCGCCGCCACCCAGCAGCAGGCCGATGCCGGGCAGCAGCATCAGGCAGCCGATGATCAGGGCAACAATGCGTGTTGGCCTCATCGTGAATTCCTTTCGATCAAGCGATTGATGGCGGGTGATCCTGAAATGACCTTCTGCGGTCATTTCTCCGCGCGAGACTTGATGCTGCGCAGCATCTTCGGTGTCATCACACAGCTGGCCAGGGCCGCCGGTTGGACGATCAGGCCGCTCCACCGTCGTGAGTACGCATACCGTTCGCGGACCACCAGCCGGGTGGTCCCGTCGGTCTGCGGAATCAGCACGAACGCCCAGGTGAAGTCGTAGGGCGCCGCGACATTTCCCATCGGAACGCCGCCGCGCAGGACGATCGACCGACCCGGCTCGACAGCAGCCACCTGCAGCGGAACCTCCGGCGCCAGTCGGACTTGGCCGCCGACCTCGATGTGCTGCCATTCGGGCACAACGCGATCCGCAGTAGTGAATGTCGACGTGCGGGATCAGGTTCTCCAGCCAGTCATAGGAGTAGAAGCCGCCGCGTCCCTGGCCGAGCTGGGCGATCCACGGCCAGACAGCCTCCGGGGCGGTATCGATGGTGATGGCGCGGGTCGAGGACACATCAACGGCGGGAAGGAATCCGTCACCGGGGAGAACCTGCTGCTGTTCTACCGGGGTCGCTCCCCACTGCAGGTAGCCATGCCTGAGCAGGGCTGCAGACCCGACGACGGCCGCGACCGTGCTGACGGTGGCCATGTTGACTCTGCTCACGAGGAGCACCTACTCAGATTGCGGTGGGACGAGTGCCACTACCGGACGAGTTTCATCCGTGCCTCCAGCCTCCACCCCGGGTGCGGCCCGCCAGCAGGGCCAAACGTCCCGAGTGTGAAACCGCTACCTAGGCTTTCAGTTTCCGTCGCTTGCGGTGATCAGGTCGCTGACCGCGACCTTGAGCCGGGCGGTGTCGGCCTCGGACCAGGACTGCGGCGCCCACAACACGGCGAGCGCGTCGGCATACTCCGGGCGGTACTGGTGACCGTGCCCCTGCGGGATATCGGCGCTGCCGGCCACGAAAAGGTCAGCCGTGGCCTGGAAGAAGGTCACCACCGGATACCAGTCCACCGAATCGAGCACGTCGGGCCCGCGGGATTCGCTGAGCCGATCCGGTTTTGCCCACAACAGGCTGGGGGACCACCAGACGACACCGTCGGACGCGTGCTGGACGTACACCACCCGCGGTGCCTCCCAATCGTCACCGAGATAGCGCAGGTTGATGCCGTCGGCTGACCTGCTCGCCCCACCGGACGTCCTTGCCGCCGTCGACAACGGGTTGGCGTTCCAGCGAACCCGGGTCACGGTTGTCGGTGAGGTCGGCCCACATCTCGGTGAAACTGGGCGTGCCGAGGAACAATGCGCCGTCCGACCGTTCGGTGAGGTCCTGCACCCCGCTGAAGGCTCCCTGCATGCCGAAGGAGCCCAGCGAGATCCCCTGCGCGATCAGCTTCGGCCGGGTCGCCTCGGGCAGTGTCGACCATTTCGCGTAGACGGCCTCGAACAGTGCCTGACCGGCCGCCGGAGGTGTCGACCGGTCGCCGATGAAGCTGATCCAGCTCGGCAGGTAGGAGTACTGCATCGTCGCGATGGCGGTGTCGCCGCCGTGCATGAACTCCAGCGAGTCGCTCATCCCCGGATCGATCCAGCCGGTTCCGGTGGTGGTAGCGACCACCAGAATCGACCGGTCCCAGGCGTTCGTGCGGTCCAGTTCGGCGACGACATCGGCGGCGGTTGCGTCGAGGTCGCCGTCCGGGTTGAGGCCGCCGTAGACCCGGATCGGCACCCGGACAGTCGCCGGATCGATCGCGTTGCCCGCCGCTGCGAAGGCGCGCAGCTCGTCGAGGGTCGGACCGTTCGCGACGAACTGCCGGCCGGCGGCGCCGAGCGATTCCCAGGTCTCGGGCGAACCCGGTGAGCCGGATCGTTCGGCCGCGGTCGGCGCTGTCAACGTCGGGTCGATGCTCTGGTTTGCCGCACCGTAAACGTTGTTCAGCAGGGACAGTGCGCCGTTCCAGATGACGCCGGTGAACAGCAGAATCACGACCGCCGTGACCGCCACGACACTGACCAGACGGGCAACCGGCTTCGGGATGAGCCGGTCGACCAGCCCGGTGAGCCATTGCACCACCCGGCGCAAACCGCGCGAGAGTTGCAGCAGCAGCAGTGATACCACCAGCGTGGTCACGCCAATGGCCGGCCCGTGGGCGACGGTCAACGTGTCCATCCCGAACAGCGCCCGGATCTGGTTCTGCCAGTGCGCGCCAAGCACGAGAAAGAGCGGGACCAGCACAACAGTGAACCCGAGGAGCACCCACCACGCGATGCGGCTCACCCGTGGGTTCCAGCGGATCCGGAATCCGACCTTGACGATCACCCATTCGACGAGCGCACCGAACCCGTACCCGAGCACCACGCAAATTCCGCTGACAACGCCCTGGTAGAGCCATTCCCGGGGGATCAGCGAGGGGGTGAGGGAGAAGCAGAAGACCACCAGGGCGAGCACCAGGCCGGTGGCGCTGAACCGGCGGCCGTATCGCTGGGCCGCGCCCATGGCCCGACGCGCGTTGCTGGGCCGGGTCTCGGGTGCCGCCGCGGCGGTCTCCGGAGAAGGAGTAGAACTCATGATCCGCATCATCGCCGACGACACCCCGGTGATCGAGTAGGCGCAGCGTCGCCTGGTCGGGCCTGTTCAGCGGTTCCCGGCCGGGCTGTTGCTCGGAGCCTGTTCCTGCTGTGCCGTTCTCCGGTACCAGTCGAGGGTGGTCGCTAGAGCGTCGTCCAGTGGCGTTGCGTGGTCGCCGAACGACGCCCGGAACTTGCTGTCGTCCACCACCCACCGGTCGGTGAACTGGTAAAGGGTGTGCAGGTACTCGCGCATCGCCGGCTTGATCACGCCGAACAGCCGCAGCGTGGTCGCCCCGGCGGCGAAGCTGCGGGGCTTGTGGCCGGCCAGCCCGTAGACGTGGTCGATGATCTGCCGGGTACTGCGGGTCTCGCCGACGGGCAGGTGCCAGACCGAGCCGGTCGCCCCTGGCTCAGTGCCGAGGGTGATCAGCGCGGCGGCGACATCCGGTGTGTACGAGTAGCTGTGCGGCAGGTCGGGGTCGCCCATCACCTGCGCCATGCCGCCGGAAAGCGCCGTGCCGAAGACGGTTTCGCCCAACGCCGACATGGTCGCCCCGGGGCCGAAGTAGTCCGATGCCCGGCCGACCGCCACCTCGACCCGGCCGGCCCGATGCGCCTGCAACAGTTCCGCCGTCATAGCAGCCCGGGTGGCGGCCTTGGCCGACTTCGGATGCTCCTGCATGGTTTCGACGAGGTCCCGGCCGCCGGTCGGCCCGTAGGCGTACAGGTTGTCCAGGACCACCAGTCGAGCGCCGGCAGCCTCCGCCCCCGCGAGCACACCGCGTTGCAACGGCGGGAATTCGGTCGTCCACTTGCCGTAGTTGGCGGCGTTCAGGCAGAAGTAGACAACGTCGGCGCCGGCCGCGACCCTGGTGGTGAACGCCGGGTCGGTGGCATCACCGGCGACGATGGTGGTTCCGGGGATGTTTCCGCGTCCGCTGCGGTTGACGGCGACGACGTCATGGCCGGCGGCGGCAAGTTGCAGGGCGACGAGGCGGCCGATCTGGCCGGTTCCAAAGACGATGTGTCGGGCCATGACTCGCTTCTTTCTCGGGTATTGGGGGTTGGGTTGATGGATGGTCAGCGACGGTTGAGGGTGAACGGGAGGACGGCAGTCAGCGCGGTGACGACGATCGCGCCGGCGGAACCGAAGACGGTGAACTGCAGGTCGACCTGGACGCCGATGGACGTGGTGACCGCCCACCCGATTGCCCAGATCGCGGCGAGCGCCGGCGGCCACGCCAACGCCAACCGGCCGAGCCGTGGACGGAGGGTCAGAGCCTGTGCGGTGCCGACCGCGAGGCCGCAGATCGCGCCCTGGATGACGAGCGATCCGATGCCGGTGTCGTAGCCGACCGCGGCAGCACCGATCCCGAGACCGACCATGAAACCGATTGCGGTGGCGGTAATCCACGCGACCGGGGCGGGGCGGCCATGTCCAGGTCCCAGTCCCCACCACTGCGCGGCACCGATGAAGACACCGGTGATCAGGCCGCCGATCAGGGCGGCGCCGATGCTGTCGACCGGCCCGGCGACCAGTTCGGCGACGAGTCCACCCGCCGGGAATCCGATGAACGTCACCATCCAGCGGGCGGCGGCGCGAAGGCCGGAAGTGTGTGTCGAGGTCGCTGACTGGGAGTGTGCGGTGTCGGTCATGAGGCGCTCCTGGTGATGGTGGGGGTGATGGGGGTGTGCTTGGCGGCGATCCAGGCGGCGAGGATGTTGTCGGGGTGGTCGGCGAGATGATCCCGGACCAGCGCGTCCAGCAATTCCTCGTCGCCGGCCAGATGAGTCGCGGCGATGGTGACCAGTTGCCGATCCCGGGTGGTTGCGGCGGATCGGGCCGCGCGGGTCAACAGATCACGGGGTTCACGGGCGAGCAGTGCGGCCGCCACCAGCAGGGTCGGTGAGGTGCTGGTCCCGGCCGCATCGAGGATGTCGGCGGGAGCCTCCTCATCGCCGCCGATCATCCGGCGGACCAGGGTTTCGGCGTCATCGGGCATAGGAAGACTGTCGAGCAGACTGCTGACGCTTCCCTGACGATTCGCTGACGGCCGCTGGCCCGATCCATCGGACGTCGGTGTATTTGGCGGCAGGAGTCGGCCTCCGAAATGTCGAGAACCGTTTCGCACGGCCGCCCGTACCCATCTTTGACGAGCTCAGCAGCGAAGCACAGCAGAACAGGAACACAGCACCACCCGAATCCGCCATCGGCGTTCGGCGGCCGATGCCCGGCCGTTGTGATGGAGGTTCGCCATAGGGAGTACCGCCAGCGCATCGGCAGCCGACGCCCGGCTGCCGATGGCCGCCCACCAACAAATCGATCCGCCGGTAGTGGCCCTTCGTGGGTGCAACGAAGGACCACCAGCGACGGATCGATTGTGCGCTTGGTGCCGCTCAGCCGCCCGGCCGACCGCCACCCATTCCGCCGCCCATGGCCATGCCGCCGGCCGGTGCGTCGTCCGCGGTGAACGTGCCGACGACGGTGTCGCCGGCCAGCACCGAATAGGTTGCGCCGCCGGTGATCTCAGCGGAGGAGTAGACCACAGAGGAGAACGCCTTGGTCGCGGTGAAGGACGCCACCTCGGTGCCGTCGGCCGCCACGATGTGCACGACGGTGCCGGCCGGCCCGGTGCTGGTGAACGTCGCTGCCAACCAGCCCTGGGTCGACGAGGTGTCGGGAGCCACGGCCATCCCGGAACTGCCGGCCGCCAGCAGGGTTCCGCCGGAGATGGTGAAGGTGCCGTTGACGTCGAGCGCGCCATTGCCGTTGGTGGTCGGGCCGTTCACCGTGATGGTGCCGCCGGTGATCGTCGCGTACCCGTTGGAGTCCAACCCGTCTCCGTCCGCGTTGACCACCAGGGTGCCGCCGTTGATGGTCAGCTGGTTCGCCGCGTTCGCGGCCTCGCCGCCGCCCATTCCGCCGCCCTGCGTGGCGGCTGCGTCCGTGCCTGACGGGTCGGTCGAGGTGCCGTCCCCGGCAACGTTGACCCCGTCATCGCTGGAGTTGACGGTGATGTCGCCGCCGTCGATGGTGACGGTCGTGCCCTCGATGCCCTCGTAGGACTTGCTGATCAGCACCGTGCCGTTCTTGATCGCGAGGTCGGTGTCGGCATGGATGCCGTCGTCGCCGCTGGCCGCGGTGAGGCTGCCGTTGTTGACGGTCACCGAGCCGTTGGAATGCACTGCGTCGTCGGCCGCGTCGATGGCGACCGTGCCGCCCTCGATGACGACGCTCGACCCCGCCCTTGATGCCCTTGGCCGATGCGGCGTCGGTGGCCAGGGTGGCGTCGCTGCCGCCGCCCGAGTTCACCGTCAGCACCCCGTCGGTCACGACCACGTCGGTGCTGGCGTCGATCCCGTCCCCGGTCGTGGTCACGCGCAATCGTCCCACCGGCGAGCGGAGACGTAACCCATGGTGGCGTCCTCCTCGTTGTCCGACTTCAGACCGTCGCCGCCGGCCGTGACGGTGATCGTGCCGCCGTTGACCACCAGGTAGTCCTTGCCGCGGATGCCGTCGTCGACGGCGTTCACGACGATCGTCCCGGAATCGATGACCAGCCCGTCCTTGCTGGTGATGCCGTCGTTCGCGTTGCCGTTGACGGTCAGCGAGCCGGTGCCGGTGATGGTCAGGTCCGCGGTGCTGAACAGGGCCGCATTCGGTTCATCGGTGGCGGCGTCGGGGTAGACGTAGGTGGTCGCGTCGCTCAGCGTGTTCTGCGAGCCGTCCGCGAGTTCGATGACCGCGTCGTCGGCGTCGGTGATGACCAGCGGTGAACTGGTGGAGCTGGTGATGTCGACGCCGTCCAGGATGAGCCGCACGGTGCCGTCGCCGGGAGAGTTGACCACGACCTGACCGTCGGTCAGCGACCCGGTGATCCGGTAGGTACCGGCGGCGGTGATGGTCACGGTGCTGCCGCTGACCGTGACGGCCGAGCTGTCCGCGGTCGCGCTGGTGCCGGTCAGCGTGATGGCGACCACCGTCGCATCAGCGGTTGGCGTCGAGGCGTCGACGATCTCCGCGTTCTCGGCCAGGGTCTGTGCGGCGGTCGTGCTGCTCGACGCGGCCGCGGTGGACAGTGGTGGCGGTCGCGGTGGAAGTGGTTGCGGTGGCTGCGGTTTCCGCAGCCGAGCAGGCGCCGGTCAAGCAGTGCAAGCGACAGCACGACGGGTAGGACGAACTTTCTGTTCAGGCATTGCGCGCACGGAAATCCTCCAGGTTGATGTGGTCTGGTCCCATCCAGCCGCATCAACCTGTGTGCCTCCAGTGTGCTTGCCCAGCGCCGGCCATCAGTCCAGCAGCACAGTTTCCGTCACGACGGCGGCGCGCTGACTTGACCCGATAGCCACCGGTCCCGCACGGTCAGTGCATGACGGGACGGCGGGCGTCGAGCAACGACATGCGCGACGCGCTGTCCGCCCCGCTGGCAACGATTCTGGCCGGTTACGAGCGGTATTTGGCGGCCGAACGGGGGCTTTCGGCGGCGACGGTCACCGCGTACACGGCTGACGTGGCCTCCATGCTGGACCACCTCGGACGGATGGCCGGCCAGTCGCCACCTGACCTGGATGGGCTGACGCTGGGAGTGTTGCGCAGTTGGCTGGCCCGGCAGCGCAGCACCGGATCGGCCAGGGCGTCGATGGGCCGGCGGGCCGCTGCGGCCAAGTCCTTCACCGCCTGGGCGCACCGCACGGGTCGAATGCCGGCGGACGTCGGCGTCCGGCTGGCCTCGCCGCGGCCGGACAAGACGCTGCCTGCAGTGCTCCGCGTCGATCAGGCGGCTGCCCTCCTGTCGCCTGTGCCCGCCGATGTGCCGTCATCGCCGAACTCCGAGCTCGATCCGATCGATGCGGCTGTGGAACTTCGGGACCAGGCAATCCTCGAGCTGCTCTACGCGTCCGGTATCCGGGTCTCCGAACTCACCGGCCTTGACACGCCGGACGTGGACCGGCACCGCAGAGTGCTGCGGGTGCTCGGTAAGGGGTCGAAGGAGCGGGTGGTGCCGTTCGGGCTGCCGGCCGATCGGGCCGTCGAAGCATGGCTGCGTCAGGGCCGAAACCTGATTCGCACCAACGATTCCGGTCCGGCGTTGTTTCTCGGCAGACGCGGCAGGCGGATGGACCCACGGGCGGTCCGCACGCTGGTGCATGCCAGAACGGCCGCGGTTGACGGCTCGCCGGAGATCGCCCCGCACGGCCTGCGGCACACGGCCGCCACCCACCTGCTGGAGGGTGGCGCCGACCTACGGACCGTTCAGGAACTGCTTGGTCATGCCAGCCTGGCGACAACCCAGATCTATACCCATGTCTCGGCCGAGCGGCTGGCCGCCGTCTATCGACAGGCCCACCCTCGCGCCTGATCGACTGCGCCGGAGAACCAACCGGACTACGCTCTTGCGATGCTCACGGTGGCGGTGCTGGGCCCCGTCGAGGTGCGGCGCGACGGCGAGGTCATCCAGCTGCCGTCGGGCAAGTCCACCGAGGTGCTGGTGCGCCTCGCCCTCGACGCCGGCCTGCGGGTGCAAGCCGATCGGCTCCTCGAGGACCTCTGGGGCACCGCCGCTTTCGATACGGGACGAAACACCCTACAGTCCAAAGTGTCTCAGTTGCGTCGCGCTCTGGGGCAGCCCGGGCTGATCAGCAGCGACCACGGTGGCTACGTGCTCAACGTCGATCGGGCAGCTGTCGACGCGTTGCGGGTGATCGATGTTGCGACGGAGACAACTGATCTGCTGCGGTCCGGCCGGCTGACCACCGCGTTGACCAGGTCGGCGCAGGGTTTGGCCCTGTTCCGCGGTGACGTCTTCGTCGACGCGGGCGACGGCGAATGGCTGCAGCCGCACCGGGTGCGCGTGGACGAGGTCAGGTTGAGCCTGTTGGAGGACAACGCAGCAGCGCGGGTTCAGCTGGGAACCGGCAGCGACGCGATCGGCGACCTTGAAAGCCTCGTCCGGCTGTACCCGCTGCGCGAGAACCTCTGGTACTGGCTGATGACGGCGCTCTACCGCAGCGGCCGGCAGGCCGACGCGCTGGCCACCTACACCAGGGTGCGGAAAATTCTGGACGACGAACTGGGACTCCAGCCGGGTCATGACCTGCAGGAGCTGGAAAAGCGAATTCTCGATCAAGATCCCGGTCTTGCCGATGCCCCGCCCCGGGAGCAGTCCCCGGCAACTCCTGCGTCTGTGGAACCTTCCACTGCGCCGGCAAACCCTGCGGCGCCAGTACCCTCAGCAGGTCCGCTCGACATCGAGTGTCCCGGCGGCGTCCGGCAACCTTCCCGGCCTGTCCTCCCTGCTCGTCGGTCGGGACGGCGACGTCGCCGACCTGCTGCGGCACGTCCGTGACCAGCGACTGGTCACCGTCGTCGGCACTCCCGGCGTCGGCAAGACCCGGCTCGCGATCGAAGTCGCCCGACTCGCCGGTGCGGCCGGTGGCACCTGGCTCGCGCGCCTCGATACGGTTGACGCGCAAGCAGCCCTGCCGCAGGCAGTTGCCGAACTGCTGAACGTGTCCAGCGAACAGGCGCTGGTGGAGCGGATCTCGGCCGCCGACACCCTCGTCCTGTTCGACAACTGCGAACACGTCGTCACCGCCGCTGCCGACCTGATCAGCCGGCTGCTGGACTCCAATAGCGACCTGCATGTCCTGGCTACCAGTCAATTGCCGCTCGGGCTGGAGGGCGAGTTCGTGTACCCGCTGGAACCGCTCACCGTTGCGGATTCCGTGCTGTTGTTCACCGGGCGGGCCCATCTGATCCGGCCGCGGATGGTCTTGGACGACGACACCGCCGCCAGCATCGCCGCCCTCTGTCAGTCGCTCGACGGGTTGCCGCTGGCCATCGAGCTGGCCGCTGCCCGGGTGAAATCGCTGTCCGTGCAGGAGATTTCGCGTCGCCTCGACAACAGGTTCGCGGTCCTGAAGGACCCAACCAGCCGGCGCCCGGAACGGCGACGCGCCCTGGGCGCCGCGATCGGCTGGAGTTATGACCTGTTGTTCCCCGACGACCAGCGGGGGTTGTTCGCGCTGTCCTGTTTCGTCGGTGGTGCACCGCTGGCCGCTGTTGAGCACGTTCTCGCCGCGTTGGCGGTACCGAGCTCGGCGGCCGTCGATGTGGTTGATCGGTTGGTCGACCGATCGTTGGTGCACGCGGACATCACCACCGATGGCGACGTCCGGTACCGCTTGCTGGACAGTATTCGGACGTTCGCTGCGGCTCGGCTGGCCGACAGCGCCGTCCGTGACGACGCTCCCGCCGCGCATGCGGCGTGGTATGCCGACCGAGCTCGGGAATGTGCGGCGACGGTACGTGGTCCCGGCCAGCAGGGTTGGGTGGACTTCATCAGGCAGGAACGGGCGAACATCGACGCCGCTCTTGCCTGGTCCGCAGAGCACGGGCCACTACTCGGAGTCGACATCGCCAACGGGTTCGGTTGGGGCTGGGTGGTTCTCGGCGACGGCATCGTAGGAGCGGCCAGGATCCGCACTGCGCTCGCCGCGGCCACCGGGGTCGTTCCGGATCGGGAACGGACCACGGCGCTGCTGCTCGCCGGGTGGCTGGAAGCATCGGCCGGGGACCTGAGCCGGGCCGAAAACGACCTGGACCAGGCCGCAATCGCCGCGGCCGGCCTGCATTCCGCCGAACTCGCCGCTGATGCCCACCGGCACACCGCCTTTTTGCGTCTGCAGCAGGGCCGTCCGGTCGACGCCCGGACGCTGGCCGAACAGGGCATCGCCATCGATCGGCAGCTGAACCGGACCTGGGAGCAGGCCGCCGGCCTGCTGCTGGCCGGCTATGCGAACATCATGCTCGGTGAAGCCGGACGCGCCCGTGAGGCCGGCAGCCTCGCGTTGACCATGCTGGACCCCATCGCCGATGCCTGGGGAACGGTGCACGGCGCGGCGATGCTCGGCGCCGTCGCGCAGGCCGTCCACGATCTCGACGGGGCCGCGCGGCACTACGCCCAGGCGGCCGAAACATCCCAGCAGCTGGGCTTTCTCGGCCAGGCGGCCTTTCATTTGACCAGTCTCGGCCGGGTGCAGCAACGATCAGGCGATCTCCACCTGGCCGCCGATACGCTCGACCGGGCCATCGCGGCCGCCGACCACGACGGTGATTTCCGGATGAAGGCGACCGCAAGTGTGAACCTCGCCAGAGTGCTCCGGCAGACCCAGCACACCGACGCCGCAATTGCCCTGCTCGAGCGCACGGACCGGTGGTACGAGCGTGCCGGCGGCGGCGATGGTGCGCTGTTGACCAGAGTCCTGCTGGCCTCGATCCGGCACCCGAACGCGAGCACGGATGGCCAGGCGCAGCTCGAAGCACTCCTCGAACAGGCACGCCTGGTCGACGATCACCAGGTCGAGGTGCTCGCGCTCGACGCCCTCGCGAGGATGTCGGCGCAGCGCGACGCCACCACGGAAGCCCGGCAAGCGCTGAACACCGCCGACGGGGTGTTCGGTCGGCACCCGGCAGCAGTCGACGAGGTGGACCGGATCGATGCGCAGCAGGCGCGCCGGTTGCTGGACACCCTTCTCGTCCCGGCTTCACCGCCCGGCCCAGGGCAGCAACCGCACCCGCCACGGGGCGAGCAACGACATCGGGTCCACGTAGACCCGGTCGGGCAAGCGAGCGCCCCAATGCAGGCAGCTCGCCGGGGCGCACCCGACGTGTCCTGACTCCAGCACCCCGATCTGCTGGCCAGCCGTCACCGCTGCGCCGGCCGCGACCTGCGCCGTCACCGGTTCGTAGGTGGTCCGCAGCCCGCCGGAGTGCTCGATCGACACCACTCCGCGCCCCGCCAACGGACCAGCGAAGACCACCCGGCCGGCGCCGGCGGCTACCACCGGCGAGGCCGGAGGCGCCGCCAGGTCGACGCCGCGATGGCCGGCGCCATACCGGTTGGCCGGTGGCGTAAACGCCGTCAGGATCAACGGCGGGGGAGCCACCGGCAGGACGAATCCGGTTGCACCGGCGGCATTGATCGCAGCAGTTGCGGGTCGGGACGCAGCGGCCACGCCGGCAGCGAGCGCCGCACCCGATCCCGGCACCCACCCGGTGACGATCAACAGCACGGCTAGCACTCCGACGGTGCGCCACATCGCTGGCTTCCTCTTCATACGCGCCAGGGTGACTCAGCAGGCGCGCCCGGAACCGGCGGACCACAAGATGTGGACAGCACGCGGATTCACCGCAAGTCATCCACATCGGCTACCCTGGCCAGGCAGCCCGTGACAAGCGGGCTGACTTCGCACGCCTTATTGCCGCTACCAGTGGTCATCCTTCTCTCGCGATCGATGCCCCCAGTGGCCCGAGGTGCACCGAGGTCCCGATCCGGCCGCCGCGAGGCGAGCGGAAAAGGGCGGTGCGCCCGGAAGGCGTCAGGGCCACAGGTCACCCGACCTGCGGCGACAACCGAAACTGCGGCTGTGCACGTCTGATCAGGACCGATCGGACAGCTGGCCGCCCGCCTCGAAAGGACGCGCCTTCATGGCTGTCGTCACCATGCGTCAAATGCTGGACGCAGGTGTCCATTTCGGACACCAGACCCGGCGCTGGAATCCGAAGATGAAGCGATTCATCTTCACCGAGCGCAACGGCATCTACATCATCGACCTGCAGCAGACCCTGCAGTACGTGGACCGGGCCTACGAGTTCATCCGCGAGACCGTCGCCCACGGCGGCACCGTGCTGTTCATCGGCACCAAGCGGCAGGCGCAGGAGGCGATCGCCGAGCAGGCGACCCGCGTCTCCATGCCGTACGTCAACCAGCGCTGGCTCGGCGGCATGCTCACCAACTTCCAGACCGTGCACAAGCGTCTGCAGCGGCTCAAGGACCTCGAGGCCATGGAGACCAGTGGCGAGTTCGAGGGCCGCACCAAGAAAGAGGTGCTGCTGCTGACCCGCGAGAAGGACAAGCTGGCCAAGACCCTCGGCGGCATCCGCGACATGGCCAAGGTCCCCTCGGCTGTCTGGATCGTGGACACCAAAAAGGAACACATCGCCGTCGGCGAGGCCCGCAAGCTGAACATCCCCGTCGTCGCGGTGCTGGACACCAACTGCGATCCCGACGAGGTCGACTACCCGGTTCCGGGTAACGACGACGCCATCCGGTCCGCCGCGCTGCTGACCAAGGTCATCGCCGAGGCCGTCGCCGCCGGTCTGCTGGCCCGCTCCGGCGGTGCAGCCGTCGCCGCCGGCGAAGAGCCGCTCGCCGAGTGGGAACGCGAACTGCTCGCGTCCGGTGCCGAGGCATCTGCCGTCGACGCCTTTGTGCCCGCCGCTTCGATCAATGACGCTCCGGTCAGCGACGAGCCGGCCGTCTGGCCGAGACCGACGCGGGAGCCGCAGCGGTCCTCGAGGTCCAGGCCGACGCGGCCGACGGCGTCACCGAGATCGTCCCGAACGAGCAGGCCAGCGTCGTCGGCGCCGACCTCAACTAGTCAGCGCAGCAGCACCTTCATCTGAACAGACACGAGTAGACAAGGAACACCGCCGACCATGGCCACCAGTGCGGCTGATGTCAAAAGGCTCCGGGAACTCACCGGCGCCGGCATGATGGATTGCAAGCGGGCTCTCGATGAGTCCGATGGCGACTTCGACAAAGCTGTCGAGCTCCTTCGCATCAAGGGTGCGAAGGACATCGGCAAGCGCGCCGAGCGGACCACCGCGGAGGGCCTCGTGGCCGCCGCGGGCGGGGCGCTGATCGAGCTCGACAGCGAGACCGATTTCGTCGCCAAGAACGAAGAGTTCCAGCAGCTGGCCGAGCTCGTGGTGAACGCCGCCGCCGAGCTGGGCTCCGACGCCGACGTCGTCAGCGTCCTGGCCGCCCCGCTGGGCACCGGCACGGTTGCCGACGCGATCAACGCGGCGTCGGTCAAGCTGGGCGAAAAGCTCGAGCTGCGTCGGGTCGTCAAGTACGAAGCCCCGACCACGGTGTACCTGCACAAGCGGTCCGCCGACCTGCCGCCGTCCATCGGCGTGCTGGTGCAGTACACCGGCGACGGCGAAACGGCGGCGGAGGCGGCCCGCGGGGCGGCGATGCAGATCGCTTCGCTCAAGGCCAAGTACGTCAGCCGCGACGAGATCCCCGCGGATGTCGTCGAGTCGGAGAAGCGCATCGCCGAGGCGACCGCGCGCGAGGAGGGCAAGCCGGAAGCGGCGCTGCCCAAGATCGTCGAGGGCCGGGTCAACGGTTTCTACAAGGACGCCGTGCTGACCGAACAGTCCTCGGTGCTGGACTCGAAGAAGACCGTCGGCAAGCTGCTGGCCGAGGCCGGCGTCACCGTCACGGCCTTCAGCCGGTTCGAGGTCGGAACGGCCTGATCGTTGGTTCGGTCGAGATGGCCGGTGCGAACAGCACCGGCCATCTTCGCTATCACGGGACTGGAGTTCGTATGGCAGACGTTCACCCACGACGCCCCTTCCGACGAGTGGTGCTCAAACTCGGCGGTGAGATGTTCGGCGGCGGCGAGGTCGGCGTCGATCCCAACGTGGTGTCCACCGTCGCCGACCAGATCGCCGATGTCGCGGCCGATGGCGTTCAGGTCGCCGTCGTCATCGGTGGCGGGAACTTCTTCCGTGGCGCCGAGCTGCACGAACGGGGCATGGACCGGGCTCGCGCCGACTACATGGGCATGCTCGGCACGGTGATGAATTGCCTTGCGCTGCAAGACTTCCTGGAACGTGAGCACAACCTCGACACCCGCGTGCAGACGGCCATCACGATGGGTCAGGTCGCCGAGCCGTACATTCCGCGGCGCGCCGAGCGGCACCTGGAAAAGGGCCGGGTGGTCATCTTCGGTGCCGGCGTCGGCATGCCCTATTTCTCCACCGACACCACAGCCGCCCAGCGGGCGCTGGAGATCGGCGCCGAGGTGGTGCTGATGGCCAAGGCCGTCGACGGCGTCTACGACGCCGACCCGCGGCAGTTCCCGGACGCCAAGATGTTCACCGAGATCACCCATCGTGAGGTGCTCGAAAAGGGCCTGCAGGTCGCCGACGCCACCGCGTTCAGCCTCTGCATGGACAATGACATGCCGATCATCGTGTTCAACCTGCTCACCAACGGCAACATCGGCAAGGCTGTGCGGGGAGCCACCATCGGCACCCTGGTGTACACACCCCCCAGACAGACGCCACCGCGCAACCAGACCCGTACCGACTTTGAGAGGCGCAGCGAATGATCGACGAAACGCTCTTCGATGCCGAAGAGAAGATGGAGAAGGCCGTTCATGTCGTCAAGGACGATCTGGCCACCCTGCGCACCGGTCGGGCCAACCCGAACATGTTCGGACGGGTCGTCATCGACTATTACGGCGCCCCAACCCCGTTGACCCAGATGGCCACCATCAACATCCCGGAAGCCAGGATGGCCGTGATCAAGCCCTACGACGCCGGCCAACTGCAGGCGATCGAAAAGGCAATCAGGGACTCCGATCTCGGCGTCAATCCGGGGACGGACGGGATCGTCATACGGGTGGTCTTCCCGCAGCTCACCGAACAGCGACGGCGTGAGCTCGGCAAGACGGCGCGGTCCAAGGGCGAGGACGCCAAGGTCTCCATCCGAAACATCCGGCGCAAGGCCAAGGATGCCCTCGACAAGCTGTCCAAGGACGGCGAGGAGGGCGAGGACGACGTCGCTCGGGCGGAAAAGGAACTGCAGGCGTTGACCGACCAGTACGTCGCCCAGGTCGATGAGCTGGTCAAGCACAAGGAAGCCGAGCTGCTCGAAGTCTGATGAGTGCGCAGACAGCCGGCGGCAAGGGGGCGGAATCCGGCGATCCATCGCCGAGCACACCGCCTGCTTCCCGGGCCGGCCGGAACCTGCCGATGGCCATCGCCGTCGGTGTTGGCCTGGGCGCGGTCTGCATCGCCAGCCTGCTGATCTACCGGCCCAGCTTCATCGTGATCATCGCGGCCGCCGTTGTCGCGTCCATCTGGGAGTTGCGAACCACGCTGGCGCAGGCCAGGGGCATCACCATCACCTGGATCCCGGTCGCCGTTGGATCCGTCGCCACGATTGCGCTGGCCTGGCCGTACGGGCAGTCCGTGCAGGGCATCGGGCTGGCGCTCACCGCGCTGGCCTGCATGGTCTGGCGATTCGCAAAGGGCTCCGCCGGCTATCTGGCCGACATCTCGGCGTCGCTCTTCGTCACCGTGTACCTGGGCCTGTTCGCCAGTTTCGCCACTCTGATGCTGGTGCCCGACGACGGCGCGCAACGGATCCTCACCTTCATGATCATGGTGGTCGCCTCCGATACCGGGGGATACATCGCCGGCGTGCTGTTCGGCAAACATCCGATGGCGCCGAAGATCTCGCCCAAGAAATCCTGGGAGGGCTTTACCGGCTCCTTGCTGGGTGCGGCGCTGGCCGGCGCGCTGTGTGTCTGGCTGCTGCTGGGCGGCCAGTGGTGGCAGGGGCTGATCACCGGTCTTGCCGTCGCCATCGTCGCCACCGGTGGTGACCTCACCGAATCGCTGATCAAGCGCGACCTCGGGGTGAAGGACATGGGCAATCTGCTGCCCGGGCATGGCGGCGTGATGGATCGGATGGATTCCCTGCTGCCGTCGGCAGTCGTCACCTGGTGCCTGCTCGCGCTGTTCGTGCCGATCGGCTGAGCCCGGGCCGTCGATCCGATCCGCGGTTCGCGCTGTCCAGTGGCAAAATCTGCTGCGTGACGCCCCCGCTGGTTCTGCTGCACGCCTTCCCGCTGGATTCCCGACTCTTCGACCCGGTTCGCACCCAACTCGCCGACCGGGTCTGGTTATTGAGTCCAGATCTGCGCGGCTTCGGTACCGCTGCCGCCCTGACGAATCCACCACCGGCACCCGATCTCGAACTCTTGGCCGATGACGTGCATGCCCTGCTCGACGCCGAGGGCATCGCGCGGGCGATCGTCGGCGGCGTGTCAATGGGCGGCTACGTCGCGCTGGCCTTCCTGCGCAAATACCCGGATCGGGTGGCCGGGCTGGTGCTCGCGGATACCCGGAGCGGTGCCGATGACGAGGCGGCGCTTGACCGGCGCAACTCGGCCGCAACCCGAGCGGATCGAGGCGAGATCGCCGCGGGCGCCGACGCCATTGCCCCGTTGATCGCCGAGGACACGGCCGGCGAGGTTCGCGACGAATTGGCTCGCATCGCGGCCGGGGTACCGGCGTCGACCATCGGGTGGGCGCAGCGAGCTATGGCCGCCCGCCCTGATTCCTCCGAAGTCCTTGCTGCTACACAGGTTCCGGTGCTGGTGGTGGTCGGCGAACTCGACGCCATCACCCCGCCGGAGGTGGCCAGGCAGATGGCCGCACTAGCGCCGGAGGCCGAACTTGTCGAGCTGCCCGGGGTGGGGCATTTGACGCCCGCTGAGGACCCGGTCGGGTTTGCTGACGCACTCAGCGGCTGGTTGGCTCGCCGCTTCTGACGCCCTTCCGGCCGGTGCAAGATCCATCGTCGGAGCTCTGTGGCAGGCTGGTCATATGGGGAATCCGATGACGAACAGCAACGAAGGCCCACCTTCTACAACAGCACTACCGAGCTATCCGGGGGCGTCCGACCTGGTCAAGGCCGTCTCCGGGCAGGCCCTCGCGCTCCGGGGTCTGACCAAGTCATTCGGCGGCCGGCCGGCCGTCGACCACATCGACCTGGACGTGCCGGTCGGCTCGTTCTTCGGGCTGGTCGGGCCGAACGGTGCCGGAAAGACCACCACGTTGTCGATGGTCACCGGCCTACTGCGGCCCGATGCCGGCCGGGTGATCGTTGCCGGCGTCGATGTCTGGGCCGACCCGACCGCGGCGAAGGCCCGGATGGGGGTGCTGCCCGACGGGCTGCGGCTGTTCGAGCGGTTGTCCGGGCCGGAACTGCTCAGCTACCTCGGCCGGTTGCGTGGTATGCCCGCCGCCCTGGTGAATGACCGGGCCGGTGAACTGATCAAGGTGCTGGATCTTGACGAGGCCGGCAACAAGCTGGTCGCCGACTACTCGACCGGCATGCGGAAGAAGATCACCCTGGCCGCGGCGCTGCTGCATTCCCCGGCGGTGCTGCTGCTCGACGAACCCCTCGAAGCCGTCGACCCGGTGTCGGCCCGAATCATCCGGGGCGTGCTGGACCGCTATACCAAGGCCGGCGGGACCGTCGTGTTCTCGTCCCACGTGATGGCTCTCGTCGAAGGGCTCTGTTCGCACGTTGCGGTGATGGCGCATGGCCGGATCATCGCCTCCGGCGAACTGGCCGAGGTCCGCGGCTCGGCAGCCAGCCTGGACGACGCCTTCATGCACCTGGTCGGGGCGCCGGCGGTCGAGGAGGGAGGGCTGTCGTGGTTGGGGTCTTCGCAAGTCTGAAGTGGCGGTTGGTCACCAGCCGACTGCGGTCCGCGAAGGGCGCCGGCAAGGCCGGCATGCTCATCGTGTTCGTCATTGCACTGATCTTCGTCGGATTTCTGGCGGTCGGGCTGGCCGCACTCCGCAACGTGCCCGATATCGCGATCCCGGTGGTGACAACCGTTTTCGCCTTGCAGTTGCTGGCCTGGGTACTTGCCCCGTTGGTGGCCTTCGGCGTCGATGAGACCGTCGATCCGACCCGTTTCGCGCTGCTGCCGATCCGGCCGCAAACCCTGCAACGCGGACTGCTGGTGACGTCCCTGATCGGATTCCTGCCGCTGCTGAATGTCGTGCTATTGGTCGGGGCGGCGATCGGCATCGGTGTTCCCTGGTCGGTACTGCCGGTTGCCGTGCTCTGCGCCGCGGTTCAGTTGGTGATCTGTGTCGTGTTGTCCCGCGCCGCGTCCACCTCGATGTCCGCCCTGATGACCAGTCGCCGCGGCCGGGACCTCGGCATGGGCGTCGGGTTCCTGATCTTCCTGCTGTACTTCGCCTTCGTCACGTTCATCAACAACCCGGGCAGCAACGGGAGTGCCCTGGAGTCCGGTGTCCGCTCCAGCGCGGGTGCGCTCGCCTGGAGCCCGCCCGGTGCGCTGGCGAATCTGCCTGCGCTGCTGGCGGCGGGGGAGTTCGGCCGGGCCGGTCTGGCCGCGTTGATCGGTCTTGGCACCCTGGGCCTGGCCTGGTGGTGGTGGGCCAGCGCGCTGCGCAAGAGCCTGACCACTGTCTCGTCGACGACCGAAAGCTCGTCCCCGGCCGGGCGTGGGCATGAGGGCAGCTCGGTTGCCGTCGGCACGGCCGGAACCGTGCGGGTGGTCGCCGACCGGGATCGACTGTTGGTCTGGCGGGATCCCATGCGCCGGATGCCCTGGCTGACCCTGGTGGTTCTGCTGATCGCCTGGCCGTTCATCGTCGTGCGCGGGCACGGCGGGGTGTTCGCGGTGGCATTCATGGCGTTGTTCGTCGGTGCCCAGGCGGCCAACCAGTACGGGGTGGAGGGCACCGGTCTCTGGCTACACCTGCAGACGATCACCGACCGGGTCCGCGCGCGCGGCGAGGTGCTCGGGCACGCGATCGCCGTGATCATTCCCGGGGGAGTGATCGTGCTGATCGCGATCGCCGTCCAGGCCATCGTGCGGGACGACCTGGACAAGCTGCCCGCGGCGATCGGCCTGTCCTTCGCTGCGTTGCTCGGCAGCACGGCGGCGGCCTGCTACCTATCGGCACGAGTGCCCTATGCGCAACCGCAGAGCCGGAAATCGATGTTCGCCTCCAGCGTTCCCGGCCAGAAGGGCAGAACCCTCGCGGCCACCCTTGGCCTGATGGGCGGCGGTTTGCTGGTGGCCATCCCGGCTGGCATTGCCGTGATCCTGTCGTTGACACTGTCGCCGGCGTGGGGCTGGGCCGCTCTGATACTCGGCCCTGTTGTCGGCGGGGTAGCGCTGTGGTTCGCCTCGGGGAAGACGGCCGACCTCTACCTCGAGCGCGCTCCGGAGATCTTCGCCACGGTCTCGTCCGGCGACCGGGTGTAGCCGGGCAAGCGCTGCGAAAGCGAGGGGTCCAGAGAAGGGCTGGTGCTCAGCGCCCGCCGATCGCCCGCTCGGCAAACGCCCGGAAGCCGGTTCGCTGCTGCTCCGGTACCGATGAGCCGCCGGCCTGATCGTTGCTGTCGTCGTTCTCGTCGGAGATTCTCGGGAAGGTGTCGGTCTCGAACTCGTCCGAATCGGTGGCGACGACACTCGCGCCACGTTCCCGCGACGAGAAGTCCGCGGCAAGGGCGTCGATGGCGTCGGTCGGCCGGGTCGTCGGGTCGACCCGGGTCCGAGTCGAGCCCGCGGCCCGCTGTTCCTGTGCGCGCTCGGCACGGACCGACTCGACCGTGACCTCGTCCCACGGACCGGGTTCGCTGTTGTAACCGGCCGGCAGGTCTGTCGGGCGATCCTGCGGGTCGGCAGGGAAGTCAGCGGTGACCGGACGAACTTTCTCGGACTCGGGCGGATCGAGCAGCGCAGGTGCCGACGCGGCGAGCTTGTCGACCTGACCCAGGTGGTCACGCAACGATGCGAGCTGATCGAGCACGTGGCTCCGCAGCGCGGTGAGCTCCTGCACGGCCTCGTCCGCGTCGGCCACGCGCTGGTGCGATTCGGCGGCAGCCCGACGGATGAGCTCGGCGGAGTGCTCGGTCGCCTCCTGGACGCGGCGCTCGGCCTCGGCGGTCGCATCTGCGACCCGCTGCCTGGCATCCGCGACGGAGATTTCCTCGCGTTCGGTGAGTCGTTGGTGTGCATCGGCGCGCCGGGCGCTGATCGCGATCTCGAAGTCCTCGTCAACAGCGTTGCGCCGCTCGTTGCTCTCGGTGTCCAGCCGCAGGCGCTCGGCGGCCGCGGCATTGGTCAGTGCCTCCGCCTCGGTGCGTGCGGACGTCAGCGTGTATTCGGCCTCGGCTCGGGCGGCCGTCAGGGTGGCGGCCGATTCCTCCCGGGCGGCGGTCAGCGTTGCGGTCGCCTCGTCCCGAGCGGCGGTCAGCGTTGCGCGGGAGGACTCGGTGGCTTCGCTGATCAACCGTTCCGCCTCGGCAGTAGCTGCCGCGAGGACGGCCTGCGACTGCTGCTGCGCGGAGCTTCGGGTGGCCTCAGCCTCGGTGGTCGCCTCATTGAGCAGGTCGCGGACCTGGTCAGCGAGCTGGCGACGGGTGCGTTCCCGTTCGGCATCGAACGTCTCGCGCTCGGCAGCGGTGGCCGCGGCGATCGCCGCCGCTGCGTTCTTGCCCTTCTCGGCCTCGGCGTTGGCCCGCGCCCGAATTTCCGCGGCCTCCTCCTCGGCGAGCCGGATCATCCGCTGCATCCGGTTCGACAGGCCCGTCATCGACACAGGTTCGCGCGCCAGGTTATCCAGCTGTGCCCGCAGCTCGTCGACCTCCGACTGTGCGGTGTGCAAATTGGCCGTCACTTCCGACAGCCGCTGGTTCGTCGCGTCACCGTTCGCGGTGGCGATCCGCAGGTCGTACTCAAGGCGTTCCAGGTGTGCGGTGACCTGATCGGGCGCAAAGCCCCGGCGGACAAGGTCAAACGGAACCTGGGCGGGAAGCCATTCGTTGGAACTCATGCGCACATCGTCCCACTCGTGACGGCCTAGTCCGCGTGCGCAACGCCGGTATCACCGCGCGCCGCTGACGGCTCGCCGGAGTTTTCTCAGTGTTCTGTTGCTGCTGTGACTGCTGGGGCTTGGACAAGTTCCACCAGGACTCCGCCGGCGTCCTTCGGGTGCAGAAAATTGATGGACGAACCCCCGGTTCCCCGGCGCGGCTCGTCGTACAGCGTCCGCACGCCGGCCGCCCTTGCCTGCTGCGCCGCGACCCGGACGTCGGGCACCCGGAAGGCGAGTTGCTGCAGTCCTGGCCCGCTGCGATCCAGGAACCGGGCAATCGTCGACTCCGCAGACAGGGGCGCGAGCAGCTGCACCTGGGCTCCACTGCCGAAAGCGATCATCGCCTCCTCGACGCCCTGCTCCTCGTTTCGCTCGCGGTGCGCGAGGATTCCGCCGAGCACGGTGGTGTGGAAGTCGATTGCGGCCGCCAGGTCTGGCACGGCGATCCCGACGTGATCGATCGCAATGATGTCGAGTAGCTGTGGTGTCGAGGGTCATCAACTGACCGTAGCGTCGAACGACAACGCACGACCCGGTGCGGCCGGGCGGCTGTGGTCGAAGTCGCCTGACGGATGCGTCACAAGCACTACGTTCGATCAATGGTTTCCCGGGCACCGTCCTCGACCGATGACCTGCTGGCGGCGGCCGCGGCCGGTTCCGTCCGGGCCATCGCGCGGTTGTTGAGCCGGATCGAGTCCGGCGGTGACCGGGCAGCGGAGGTTGCCGGTGCCCTGGTCGGTCGGCCACGGCGGGCCGCCATCATCGGCCTCACCGGCCCACCAGGGGTCGGGAAATCCACCCTCTCCACCGCGTTGATCAGCAGGTATCGAGCCGCCGGCCGCCGGGTCGCTGTGCTGGCCGTCGACCCGTCGAGCCCGTTCAGTGGTGGCGCGTTGCTCGGCGATCGGGTGCGGATGGGCGAGCACGCCACCGACACCGGCGTCTACATCCGCTCCATGTCCAGTCGAGGCGAGCTCGGCGGGCTGTCCGCGGCCACTCCGGCGGCCGCGGACCTGTTCTCCGCCATCGGGTTTGACGATGTGCTCGTCGAAACCGTCGGCGTCGGCCAGAACGAGATCGCGGTGATGCGGCTGGCCGACACCGTACTCGTGGTGTTGGCGCCCGGCATGGGCGACGGCATTCAGGCGGCAAAGGCGGGAATCCTGGAGATCGCCGACATTCTGGTCGTCAACAAGTCCGACCACGACGGAGCAGCCGGCACGGTCCGCGACCTCAAGGGCATGCTGGCGCTCGGCCGGTCCGGTCGCGCCGTCCGCTGGCACCTGGCGGGTGCCGGTCGTCTCAACGGTCGCATCGACCGGCGTCGGCATCGACGATCTGCTGGCGGCGCTGACCGATCACCGCATGCACCTGGCGGCCAACGGTGACGCGAATGTCCGCCGGCAGCAACGGGCGGAAATGGCGATCGAGGCCGTCACAGTGGAGCGCGTGCAGGCGGCCCTGCATTCCGATGCGGGCCGGGAACAGCTCGCCGCGGCCGCCCGATCGGTCGCCGACGGCGCTGTTGACCATCATCGGGCGGCGGCTTCGCTGCTCGCCTGGCTGGCGCGGCGGACGTCGGGTGTCGGTGACTGAGGCTAGCGTGAGCAGCCATGGGGGACACGATCATCGCCACCAACGTGGTGAAGAAGTACGGCACACTGACCGCGGTCGACGACGTCTCGCTGACCGTGGGGGACGGCGAGTTCTTCGGCATCCTCGGCCCGAACGGGGCGGGCAAGACGACGCTGCTGGAGATCATCGAAGGCCTGCGACAAGCCGACGCCGGCGGCGTCGAGGTGCTGGGGCAACCGGTGTGGCCGCGAAATCCGTTGCTGCTGAACAAGTTCGGCGTCCAACTGCAGGCCACGGCGTTCTTCGAACGACTCACCACCCGCGAGCAACTGGAGACCTTCGGCGCCCTGTACGGCACCCCCGCAGGTCGGGTCGACGAGATGCTGGACATGGTGGCGCTCGCCGACAAGGCCGGCACCCGCGCCGAGAAGCTGTCCGGCGGACAGGCCCAACGGCTGTCCATCGCCTGCGCCCTGATCCATGATCCGGAGATCGTCTTTCTGGACGAGCCGTCCGCCGCCCTCGACCCGCAGGCCCGCCGCAATCTGTGGGATGTGCTCCGGGCGATCAACGAACGGGGCAAGACAGTCGTGCTGACGACGCATTACATGGAGGAGGCCGAGGCGCTGTGCGACCGGGTCGCCATCATGGACAACGGCAAGATCCTGCAGCTGGGGTCGCCGGCCGAACTGGTCAGAGCCTTGGATGCACCCGTTCGGATCTCGGTGGAGGCTCGCGTGCTGTCGGTCGAGTCGGCCAACGCCATCGGCGGTGTCGAACAGGTCGCGGCAGATAACGGCTCGACCGTCATCGACAACCCGTCGCCCCGCACAGGTGCTGGCGGCGTTGGCCGACGCCGATGCGCTCACCGGGCTGCAGGTGCAGGGCGGGACGCTGGAGGACGTGTTCCTGGCGCTCACCGGGCGGGAGTACCGCGCATGAGTGAGCGAGCGAACGAATCATGAAGGCGTTTCGAGTCTGTCCAAGGCCATGCTGAAGGGCTTCTACCGCGACCGGCTCAGCCTGTTCTTCGCGATCCTGTTCCCGCTGTTCTTCATCCTCATCTTCGGCACGATCTTCGCGAACAACGAGTCGGCCAGGCCCAAGGTCATCGAGGTCGGAGCCGTGCCGCTGGTCGACAACCTTTCACCGGCGGCGAAGGCGAACCTGGATCGGGCGGTCGAACTCGTCGAGGGGACGACGCTGCGAGGCCGCGCTCGAGCAGGTGCAGAAAGGCGACGCGGGCGCGGCGCTGCAACAGCAGGGCGACACCCTGGTGCTGAACTTCTCGTCGGCCGATCCCGCGACAGCCGGTGCCGTACAAGGCATTTTCTCCTCGTTCGTCGGCTCAGGCGAACATCGCGGTGTCCGGCGCGCCGCCGACCTACACGCTGCAGACGCAGCAGGTCGAGGACGAATCGCTGCAACCGATCCAGTACATCGCGCCGGGCATGATCGCCTACGGCATCGCAGTCGGTGCGGTGTTCGGCGCCGCCCTGACCCTGATCACCTGGCGGGAAAAGAAACTGCTGCGCCGGCTGCGGCTGGCCCCGGTGTCGACCGCGACCGTCGTCGGCTCCCGGGTCACGGTGTCGATCGCCGTCGCCATCGGGCAACTGGTGCTGTTCGTCGCCATCTCGGTGCTGCCCTTTCTCGGGCTGCAACTCAACGGTGCGTGGTACATGGCCTTGCCGCTGGTGGTGGCCGGAACGCTGGCCTTCCTGGCGATCGGTTTGCTCGTCGGGTCCATCGCCAAGACAGCGGAGGGCGGCAGCGGCCTGGCAAACCTGATCGTGCTGCCGATGGCGTTCCTGTCCGGCGCTTTCATTCCGCTGGAGTCGGCTCCGCAGTGGATGGAGACGGTGTCCAAGTTCCTGCCGATGGGCTACCTCGTCGAGGGCATGAAGGACGTCATGGTGCGCGGCGAAGGACCGTCCGCGGCCGTTCATCCCGATCGTCATCATGCTGGCGTTCGCCGCGGTGGTCACCTTCATCGCGACCAGGGTGTTCCGCTGGGACACCGCTTGAGGTGATTCCGAGCCGATCAGCGAAGTCGCCCGCCGCCTGCCGGACGGGTTCAGGCGAAGTCGCCGGCCGCCTGCCGGACCTTGGTGAGCAGCACCGACAGCTGCTGCAGGTCGTCGTTGTCCAGACCGACGAAGCCGAAATCGGCCGACGTGACAGCTTCGGTGGCGGCCGTCAGCCGTTCCCGGCCGGCGTCGGTCAACTCGACCAGGGTGGTGCGACGATCGCTGGGGTGCGGGAGCCGGCGGGCCAAGCCGTCGGCCTCCAGTCGGTCGACGATGTTCGTGATGGACGTCGGATGCAGTTGCAGGCGTTCGCCCATCATCCGCATCGGCAGCGATCCGCGCTGGGAAAAGGACAGCAGCACAAGGGCTTCGTACCGGGCAAAGGACAACCCGTGCGGCTTGAGCCGGTCGTCGACGGAGGCCTGCAGGATCTGCTGGACTCGCATGACGTTCGTCACCGCGGACATCGAGATGCTGGGGCCGATGCGCTCCGCCCAGGTTTGCGCCGCCTTGGCAATCGGGTCGAAAGGTAGCGCCGGGGCCGTGACGTTCACGCTCATTACGTCACCGTAGCAAGGTCGGCGGCTCCGAACCCCCGCGGCCCAACCCGTCGGTAACTTGTGTGCCGTGTCGCCGGCCAAGCGCCGCCCGACCGGAGATGGTAGGAAGTCCGACTATCGGATATCCTGTGGCCGTGACCCAAGGGATGGATTCGACCAGCTGTTGACGGAGCCCGACGCGATCGCCGCCGGGCGTCGCCGGTGGGAAAGGCGATTCGCCGCCGCCGAGGCCGCGGGTCGGGTGCAGGACATCGACTACACGACCCTGTCGGGGATGACGGTCGACCCGGTCTACGGCCCGGCGCCGGGTGACGTCGTCGCAGGATTTCGACCGCATCGGCTGGCCGGGGGAGTTCCCGTTCACCCGGGGTCTGCACGCCACCGGATACCGCGGCAAGGCCTGGACCATCCGGCAGTTCGCGGGGTTCGGCAACGCGGACGACACCAACGAGCGGTACAAGATGATCCTGGCCGAGGGCGGCCACGGGCTCAGCGTCGCGTTCGACATGCCCACCCTGATGGGCCGCGACTCTGACGATCCGCGGGCGATCGGCGAGGTCGGGCACTGCGGGGTGGCGATCGACTCCGCCGCCGACATGGAGACCCTTTTCGACGGCATCGATCTCGGCCAGGTCACCACGTCGATGACGATTTCCGGGCCGGCGGTCCCGGTGTTCTGCATGTACCTGGTCGCCGCCGAACGGCAAGGGTGTCGAGCCGTCGATCCAAGCTCAACGGCACCCTGCAGACCGACATCTTCAAGGAGTACATCGCCCAGAAGGAATGGATCTTCCCGCCGGAGCCGCATCTGCGGTTGATCGGCGATCTGATGGAGTTCTGCACCGAGCAGATGCCGGACTACAAGCCGCTCTCGGTGTCCGGCTACCACATCCGCGAGGCCGGATCGACTGCGGCGCAGGAACTTGCCTACACGCTCGCCGACGGATTCGGCTACGTCGAACTCGGGCTGTCCCGCGGCCTGGACGTCAACCGGTTTGCGCCCGGGTTGAGCTTCTTCTTCGACGCGCACATCGACTTCTTCGAGGAGATCGCGAAATTCCGTGCGGCGCGGCGGATCTGGGCGCGCTGGATGCGAGATGTCTACGGTGCCAGCGACCCGCGGGCGCAGTGGCTGCGGTTTCACACCCAGACCGCCGGCGTGTCGCTGACCGCGCAGCAGCCCGACAACAACGTCACCCGGACCGCGGTCGAGGCGCTGGCCGCCGTGCTCGGCGGAACGAACTCGTTGCACACCAATGCGTTGGACGAGGTGCTGGCGCTGCCGAGCGCGAAGTCCGCGCAGATCGCGCTGCGCACCCAGCAGGTGATCATGGAGGAGACCGGCGTCACCAACGTCGCCGATCCGCTCGGTGGCAGCTGGTACGTCGAGGCGCTCACCGATCGGATGGAAGCCGAGGCCGAAAGGATCTTCACCCGGATTCGCGACCTCGCAAGGCTGGCGGTGCCGTCGGGTGCTCATCCCGTCGGCGAGATGACCAGCGGCCTGCTCCGCGGCATCGAGGACGGCTACTTCACCGGTGAGATCGCCGACGCCGCGTTCGCCTACACCATTGCGGTGGAAAAGGGCGAGAAGAAGGTGGTCGGGGTGAATTCCCGAGTCGGCGGTATCGGCGAGGACCTGGAGATCCTGCGGATCTCCGGCGCGGTGGAGACGGAGCAGAACGCGCTGCTGGCCCGGCGCCGGGCCGGACGTGATTCCGCCACCGGTCAAGGCCCGGCTCGAGGACCTGATCGCGGCTGCCCGGGGCGACGGACAACATGGTGCCGGCGATGCTCGCCGCGGTGCGGGCCGAGGCCACCCTCGGTGAGATCTGCAACGTGCTGCGCGACGAGTGGGGCGTCTACACGGAGCCGGCGCGAATCTAGTCCACCAAGCGTCCGCCGACGCCGTCGAGGAATGCCAACGCCCGATCGAACGTCGACGTAGCAGACGCGGCGTCGAATTCCGCCGGTAGTGACGCGTCGGTGTACAGGTGCCCGGAGATCGGGTAGTCGAGGAATGCCTCCAGCGATGATCCCGATGCGGTCACCGAAGCCTGGAACTGTTCGACCCAGGACGCATTGCGGAACGGATCGCCGACCGAGTAGTGCAGCTGAACCGGGGTGTCCGGCGGCCAGTCCGCGATGCCGATCTCGGCCAATGGCAAGGCGCCGGAAAACTGCAGGCAACCGACCACCCCACCCGACGCGCCGCCGCGGCTGGCCGTCACGAACTCGGCCATTCCGCCGCCGTTGGAGAACCCCGCAGCGACGAAGGGCCCGGCGGTGTCGGCGACTGCGGCAAGTGCACTGGCCATCAGCGCGGGGTAGCCGATCGACTGGGCGAACTCACTGGCCTCGTCGTAGTCGTCGAAGGTGCGACCCTGGTACTGGTCGACGACCTCGACCTGGTGGCCGGCGTCGCGGAAGACCTCCGCGGCCCGGTGGATGCCGGCACGGACGCCGAGGACTGAGTGAAACAACGCGATTCTCGTCATGCCTGTGGAGTTTTGCACTGACCACCGACAACCGCCCGGATCCCGGGGTGCGTGCTGACCGCTGTCGGTCGTTCGTGTGAAGATTGACCCATGAGCCGTCCGGATCCCCGGCAACAGGCCGCCGCGATGCCCGCGGCCTTTGCCGGCGCCATTGACCTGTCCGCATTGAAGCAGCGCGCCACCGCACCCGCTGCGGGTCCCGGCCCCGGGGGCGCCGCCCGAACGGTGCGCCCGCCGGGCCGACCTCACCGTTCATCGTCGATGTCGACGAGGCCACCTTCGGCAGCCTGCTGCAGGCGTCCGAGCAACTGCTCGTCGTCGTCCATCTGTGGGCGGAATGGGCCGAGCCCGCGAAGCAACTCACCCCGATCCTGGAAAAGCTCGCGATCGCCTCCGGTGGATCATGGATCCTCGCCAAGGTCGACGTCGACGCGAACCCGCGCATCGCGCAGGCTTTCGGCGTGCAATCCCTGCCGATGGTGGTTCCGCTGGCCACCGGTCAGCCGGTGAGCGATCCGCTGACCGCGGTGCTGCCGGAAGCCCAGCTGCGGCAATGGATCTCGGCCCTGTTGGATGCGCTTGCGGGAGCACCTGCCCGGCATCAAGCAGGCCGAGGCGCTGGCCGGGCCGCCGGCCGTCGTCGACGAGCCGGAGCCGGAGGACCCGCGGTTCGTGGCCGCCGAGGATGCGCTGGCCGCACGGCGATTACGCGGCCGCCGAGTTGGCCTACCAGCAGATCCTGGCCGTCGAACCGGGCAACGCAGCAGGCGAAGGCGGCGCTGGCGCAGACCGGTCTGCTGTCCAGGGTCGAACAGCTCGCGCCCGACGTGATCGCCCAGGCCGACGCCGCGCCCGACGATGTCGCGCTGCAACGCGGCGCCGCGGATCTGCAACTGGTGTCCGGTGACGTCGCCGGTGCCTTCGCCCGGCTGGTGGAGACGGTGCGACGGACTGCCGGGGACGACCGGGTCGCCGCCCGCGAGCACCTGGTCGAACTGTTCTCGCTCTACGCGCCGGACGACGAGCAGGTGATCAAGGCCCGCCGGGCATTGGCCGCCGCGCTGTACTGACGAGACTGATGAGCCGCACCTGTTCAGCAGGCCGGCAGTCCCAGATGGAACCCCCGGGCGTAGCCGGCCAACTCGTCGAAGCCGGCGTCCGGCCGCGCGCGGATCAGGTCCATCGCCTCATCCGCGTCGGTCGGCCACGAGCCGAGTTCGTCGACGCCGGCCTTCCCGAACACCGACGCGGTCCAGGCCCCGGTGAAACAGGCTGCGCCGACTCGGTTTCCGGTGATCGCCTGACCCGCGGACAACGCCACGGTTGTCGCGGCGGCAAACTGACCGATCGGTGCTGCTAGGCCGAGACCGGCCGACTCGGGGGTGACCACCGCCCCGGACCCGATCGGCGCGTTCTGGGCGGCCACGAAATCACTGACCGAGGTCGTTGCGGCGGCCAGCACGTCCGCGGTGGAACCGAATCGGGGCAGCGTGGACGGCGGGCTGGTCGTCACACCCTCACGTCCGAGGGTCAGGGCGAGGCCGTCAATGGTCATGGCGTGGCAGGCGGCGGCTCCGCCGGAAAATCCGGTCAGCAGGAAACTCAGCCGGTCAAGGCCCAACCCGTGCGCCGTCGGGTCGCGTGGCGACACCGTTGCCGGGTCACGGAAGTCCAAGAGTGGGGCGACCGCCCGGACCAGGGATTCCTTGGGTATGTGCACGCGGGCGGCGGAACCGTCCGATGCCCAGGACAGGAACGCTCCCGCATCGCAGTCGGCCTGGGCCTCGATCAGAATCGACGGGTAGCGGTCCGGTTCGGCGCGACGGTCCGCTGGCGTCGGCCCGATCTGGGCCTGGATGGCGTGCCCGAATTCGTGGGCGAATGCCCCGGCGAGGGCCGCGCTGCCGTAGCCGGCGAGCAGCACGGGTACGAGTGCGGAGGAGTCGAAGACGATCCCGTCATTGCCGGGGCAGTAGAAGGCGTTCCCGGTGATCTGCCCCGGATCGCTGATGCAGAGGGCCGTTCCGGAGTCCGCGGTCGAGTCCATCGAGACATAACCGCCCCGGGGAGCCGTGAAACCGGGTCCGCCGCCGACGGCCAGCTGGTCCGTCCAGAAGTCCTGCAGGTCGGCCAGTACCGCGCTGACCGCGCTGTCGCCGTGGGCGGAATCAGTCAACAGGTCGATGCCGGGCGTCGTCGCCCCGAAAGAGCCGACCACGGCGATTGGCACCCCGGGCCGGTCGGTGTCGATGCGCTCCGCCGCGAACCCCTCGCCCGAGACTGAACTGGCGGAGCCGCCGGGCGGTGGCAGCACCAGCAGCGTGGCGATCGCCACGACCGGAACAATGAGCAGCACCAACAGCACGACCCGGGACGCGCGAGAGACGCCGACCCTGCCGGATCGGCGTCTCTCGTCAGCAGCGTTCAGGAGCTCACGGCCCCGTCATCGACGGTCACTGCAGTGATGATCACTGTCCTGATTCTGGCACCAACCACAGTGCGCCGAGCGGCGGAATGGTGATCGTCGCGGAGGCCGGCTGCCCGTGTGACGGGTGATCGGAGGCCACCACAGCGCCCATGTTGCCGGCACCCGAACCGCCGTACAGCTCGGAATCGGTGTTCACCGCTTCCCGCCACACGCCGGCGAACGGCAGGCCGATGCGGTACCCGCTGTGCGGCATCGGTGCGAAGTTCAGCACACAGGCGATCACCGAACCGTCCGAGCCCCACCGCAGGTAGGCAAGCACGTTGCCCTCCCGGTCGTTGGCGTCCAGCCAGGTGAATCCGGCCGGGCTGAAGTCCTGTGAGTAGAGCGCAGGGCTGGCCTTGTAGACCCGGTTCAGGTCGCCGACCAGCGTCCGGACACCGTTGTGCAGCGGGTAGTCCTTGAGCTGCCACGGCATCTGGATCGCCTGATTCCACTCCCACGGGTTACCGAGTTCCTGACCCATGAACAGCAACTGCTTGCCGGGGTGGGCCCACTGATGCGCCAGGAATGTCCGCAGGGTCGCTGCCTTCTGCCATTCGTCACCGGGAATCTTGGACCACAGCGAACCCTTGCCGTGCACGACCTCGTCATGCGAGATCGGCAGCACGAACTGCTCCGAGAACGCATACATCAACGAGAACGTCATCTCGTTGTGGTGCCACGACCGGTAAATGGCGTCCCGGGAGATGTACCCGAGGCTGTCGTGCATCCAGCCCATGTTCCACTTCAGGTGGAAACCGAGTCCGCCCAGGTGGGTCGGCCGGGTGACACCCGGCCAGGCCGTCGATTCCTCGGCGATCATCAACACACCGGGGACGCGCTTGCCGACGGTCGCGTTCGTCTCCTGCAGGAATGCGACCGCGTCCAGATTCTCGTTGCCGCCGTAGATGTTCGGCAGCCACTGGCCGTCCTCGCGGGAGTAGTCCAGGTACAACATCGATGCGACGGCATCGACCCGCAGACCGTCGATGTGGTACTGCTCCAGCCAGTACAGCGCGTTCGCGACCAGGAAGTTGCGCACCTCGCGGCGACCGAAGTCGAACACGAAGGTGCCCCAGTCCGGCTGCTCACCACGCCGCGGGTCGGCATGCTCGTACAGCGAAGTGCCGTCGAACTTGCCCAGCGCCCACTCGTCCTTCGGGAAATGCGCTGGCACCCAGTCGAGGATGACGCCGATGCCGGCCTGATGCAGCCGATCGATCAGATAACGCAGATCGTCCGGACCGCCGAAGCGCGAATCTGGGGCGTAGTAGGAGGTGACCTGGTACCCCCAGGACGGCGCGAACGGGTGGCCGGCCAGTGGCAGGAACTCCACATGCGTGAAGCCGGTCTCGGACAGTTCGGCGATCAGCTCGTCGGCCATCTGCCGGTAGTCAAGGCCCATCTTCCAGGAACCCGCATGGATCTCATAGATCGACAGCGGCCCGCTGAGCTGGTCCGTCTGCGCCCGGGTGGTCATCCAGTCGTCGTCGTTCCATTCGTGCTTGGCGACCGTGACGACCGACGCGGTGGCCGGTGGCTGCTCGGAATAGAACGCCATCGGGTCGGCCTTCTCCCGCCAGACGCCGTCCTGTCCGAGGATCTGGAATTTGTAGCGGGTCCCCTCGCCGATGCCGGGCACGAACAGTTCCCAGACACCGGATGAACCGAGCGACCGCATCGGGGTACCGGCGCCGGACCAGTGGTCGAAGTCGCCGGTGACCCGGATTCCCCGGGCATTCGGGGCCCATACCGCGAAGGAGGTTCCGCTGACGGGTCCGCTCGCCGTGTCGTAGGTGCGGACGTGGGCACCGAGGACGTCCCACAGGTTCTCGTGCCGGCCCTCGCCGATCAGGTGCAGGTCGATGTCACCGAGCGTGGGAAGCCAGCGGTACGGATCGTCGACCTCGTACACGGCGCCCGGGCCATAGTCGACCCGAACCCGGTAATCGCCGACCGGACCGTCGATGACGGCCGAGAACACGCCGCCGTGGGTGTGCACGAAGGGGACTTCGTTGCCGTCCTGCAGCAGCGTGACGCCCTGCGCGTGATGACGGAGGGTGCGGACAACCGTCGTCCCGTCGCCCTGTGGGTGCGCGCCGAGAATGCCGTGCGGGTTGTGGGTGTCGCCGCCGATCAACTTCTCGTAGTCGTCCGTGCTCGGCCCGGGTGGCGGGGCGGCCACGGCAGGCGCCTCGACAACGGGCGGTGCCGGGTCCACCGCGGGAACCTCGGCGGGGACTTCCGGAGCGAGCGGCGTCTCGGCGGCGGCTGGCGCCTTGGCGCGGCTCTTTGCCGGGGCCCGCTTGGCCGCCGGCTTCACCGGAGCGTCGGCCGCTGCCGCCTTCGGCTTGGCCGCTGCCCGGGTGCGGGTCGGCTTGGCGGCCCCGCCGTCGGCGGTTGCAGCGGCGGGCTTCCGCGACCTGGCCGGCTTCTTCGGCTCCTCGGCGCCCGAGGACGGTTCCGATGGGGTAGTGGTGGTCACGAGATACCTCCGGTGTTGATCAGGGCGACAACGGCCTGCAACGGGATGGCTTCCCACAGCGGTCGGTGTCCATGTTCGTACACAACTTCATAAATCGCTTTGTCCAGTTCGAAAGCTCGAAGCAGGCTACCGGCCAACCGGGGGTCCGTGCCCGCCGCAGCGGCATATCCGTCGGCAAATGCCTTTCGATTGCGTTCGGCCCATTCGGCGGCCCGATACTTGTGCTGCGCATCGGTATGCGGGCTGATCACCAGACCGCGGGCCGCATAGTCGAAGGACCGCAGCATGCCGGCGATGTCCTTGAGCGGGCTGTGCATGGCGCGCCGGAATTCCAGCGGCTTCGACGGTTCGCCCTCGAAATCGATGATGCTCCAACCTTTCAGCGTGCGAAGCACCTGCCCGAGGTGCAGGTCGCCGTGGATCCGCTGCAGATTGATCCCGGCCGCGTGATCCGAGGCTCGGTCGAAGGCCGAAAGGATGGCCGCCCGGTGCTCGGCGAGGGACGGCACCAGATCAGCGGCCGCATTCGCGTCGGCCCGCATCCCGTCGAGGATTCGGGTCAACTCGTCGTGCGGGGCGATATTCGTGCCGAACGCGCGGGCGAGATCGGCGTGCACAGCTGCCACCGCCTCGCCCAGCCGGAAGGATTCCGACGCGAAATCCCCACCGACCTCGTCGGCGCGCAGATCACCCTCACTCATCAGATCGCGCACGCTCGAGGTCGCCATGGCCCAACCCTCCGCGCTGTTGGCGAAGAATTCGGTCAGCAGTCCGAGGGTGGTTTCCTCGCCATCGACCGGACCGACGAACTCGCCGAGCGGCTGGGCGATGTGCGTCGAACCGACCGCGTGCAACGCCCGGTGGATCTCCGCGTCGGGGTTCGGCCCCGGCTCCAGTCGACGGAACATCTTCAGGATGGCGGAATGTCCGTACACGATGGAGGTGTTGGATTGCTCCGCACCGATCACCAGACCCTCTGCGGTGCTGTCGATCTCGGCATCCGCCTCGCGCCTGGCCCAGAGCCCGTCACCGAAATCGCGGTTCTGGTCGATGGCCTCGAGGAGCAGGCGGGACACGTTGACGTCGGACAGCGCGTCATAGGCGGTCCGGCCGCCGGCGGAGCCGATGGTCGCGTGGGCCAACCGTTCGGGAACCTGCCAGCACCAGCCGATCCAGAGCTGATAACGGTGGGATCCGGTCGGTGTTTCGACGGTGAACAACACCTGCTCGATATCGGCGTCGTAGTAATTCTCGGCGATGACGGTGCGATGGGTGACGTCAATAGCGCCTGATTCGAGCTGTTGGCCTTTCGCCGAAAACCACCGTTGGTGGGGGAGATATTCAACCAACAACGGGACGAGTTCATGATCGGGCGCGCCGACGGTATTCATACTCACCTCGCCTCCTGATTGCCGGTGATATCGAACCAATAGAACCCATGACCGGGTAACGTCAGCAGGTAGGGCAGCTGACCGATGCGCGGGAATGGTGTGCCGCCGGTCAATTCGATCGGCACCGCGTCGATGTGGTCGCGGAGGTCCAATTCAACCGGCTGCGGGAATCGCGACAGGTTGTTGACGCACAACATCGTGTGCGGCGGGCCTTTGATCCCGCCGGTATCACCGTCGAAATCCAGGGTGTAGGACAGCACGGTAGGGTTGGATCCGCCCAGGTCGGTGAACTGACCAACGGCGAAAGCGGCGTAGCGCTTACGGATCTCGATCATCCGCCGGGTCCAGTGCAACAACGATGCGGTGGAATTCATCTGCGCTTCGACGTTCACCGTCTGGAATCCGTAAACCGGATCCATGATGGCCGGCAGGTACAACCTGGCCGGGTCGCTGCGGGAGAATCCGGCATTTCGGTCTGGTGACCACTGCATCGGAGTGCGGACACCGTCGCGGTCGCCGAGCCAGATGTTGTCGCCCATGCCGATCTCGTCACCGTAATACAACACCGGTGAACCGGGCAGGCTGAGCAGCATCGCGGTGAACAATTCCTGCTGGTTGGTGTCGTTTTCCAGCAGGGTGGCCAAACGGCGGCGAATCCCGATATTCGCCTTCATCCTCGGGTCCTTGGCGTATTCGGCCCACATGTAGTCGCGGTCCTCGTCGCTGACCATTTCCAGGGTGAGTTCGTCGTGGTTGCGCAGGAAGATGCCCCATTGCCCACTCTCCGGGATGGCCGGGGTCTGCGCCAGGATCTCCGAGATCGGGAACCGCTGTTCCCGCCGTGCCGCCATGAAAATCCTGGGCATCAAGGGGAAGTGGAAGCACATGTGGCACTCGTCGCCGCCGACTTCCGGGTCACCGAAGTAGTCGACGACGTCGGCCGGCCACTGATTGGCCTCGGCCAGCAGGATCGCGTTCGGGTACTCGACATCCAGCACCTTTCGGCACCGCTTGAGGAACTCGTGGGTCTTCGGCAGGTTCTCGCCGTTGGTGCCCTCTTCCTCGAAGAGGTAGGGGACCGCGTCCAATCGGAAACCGTCGAGGCCGAGATCGAGCCAGAACCGCAGCGAGTCGATCATCTCGTCGCCGACGGCCGGATTCTCGAAGTTCAGGTCGGGCTGATGGGAAAAGAACCGGTGCCAGAAATATTGCTTCCGGACCGGGTCGAAGGTCCAGTTGCTGGGCTCGGTATCAACGAAAATGATGCGCGCATCCGGATATCCGGTGTCGTCGTCGCGCCAGACGTAGTAGTCGCCGTAGGGCCCGTCCGGATGCTTCCTGGATTCCTGGAACCACTGGTGGGCGTCGGAAGTGTGGTTCATGACCAGGTCGACGATGACCCGGATGCCGCGCTCGTGGGCCGCGTCGAGCAGCGCAACGAAGTCCTCGACGGTGCCGAATTCGGGGAGCACCTTGCGGTAATCGGCGATGTCGTAGCCGCCGTCCCGCAGCGGTGAGTCATAGAACGGCGGCAGCCACAGACAGTCGACGCCCAGCCAGGACAGGTAATCGAGCTTGTCGATCAGGCCACGCAGGTCCCCGGTTCCGTCGCCGTTCGAGTCGGCGAAGGCCCTGACCAGCACCTCGTAGAAGACCGCCCGCTTGTACCACTCCCGATCGGTGTCGCCACCGGCGATCGGCCGCGCCTTTCGGTAGTCGCTCGCCTGCGGCTCGTGGACGATGCCTTGGTCGTCGGTATAGGTCATGCTCACCCTCTTCTTCTCTTCAATTTCTTCCTTCTTCCGTTACCCGCTGCTGACCAGGGCCAGGATGTGCGCGGGGCGCCAGTGTGGATCCAATCCCACGGCGTTTCGCTGTCCCCACCGGTAGGTCTCACCGGACAGTTCATCCACCACGTCTACCCGATCGTTCCAATCCAGTCCGAGGGCGGGCATCCACAGGTTGGTTTCCCCCCACTGCTGGGACAGCGGGTCGACGCACACCACCACGATGACGGTGTCACCGGAAGGCTCGTCCCGACGGGAGTAGCAGAGCAGGTTGTCGTTGGAGACCTGGTGGAAGTGCAAGCCTTTCATGTGCTGCATCGCGGGGTGCCGACGCCTGATGTCGTTCAGCCTGCTGATCGTCGGCTGCAGGGATCGGCCCTGCGCCAGTGCGCCCTCGAAATCGCGGGGCCGCAACTGGTACTTCTCCGAGTCGAGGTACTCCTCGGTCCTGGCTTGCGCTTCATTTCCGGTGGAGATTGCCCGGTTCTCGTACAGCTCAAACCCGGAATACACACCCCAACTCGGCGACATGGTGGCCGCCAGCACGGCGCGGATCGCGAACATTCCGGTGCCGCCGTCCTGCAGCTGGATCGGCAGGATGTCGGGCGTGTTGACGAAAAAATTGGGCCGAAAGTAGTCCGAAGCGGCCAGCAGCTCGCGACCGTAGTCGGTGAGTTCGCTCTTCGTGTTCCGCCAGGTGAAGTAGGTGTACGACTGGCTGAAACCCAGCCGGGCCAGTTCGTTCATCATGGCCGGTGCGGTGAACGCCTCGGCAAGAAAGATCGTGTCCGGCACCGTCTCGTGCACTCTGGCGATCAGCCATTCCCAGAAGTTGATCGGCTTCGTGTGCGGGTTGTCGACCCGGAAGATGCGCACGCCGTGGTCGATCCAAAATCTGACCACCCGCAGGATCTCGGCGTACAGGCCGGCCGGGTCGTTGTCGAAGTTGAGGGGGTAGATGTCCTCGTACTTCTTCGGTGGGTTCTCACTGCAGGCGATCGAGCCGTCGGGCAGCGTGGTGAACCACTCCGGATGCTGCGTGACCCAGGGATGGTCGGGGGAGCAGTTCAAGGCCAGGTCCAGCGCCACCTCGAGTCCGCGGTCGCGGGCGGCTGCCACGAAATCGTCGAAGTCGGCAAGGGTGCCGAGCTCGGGGTTGACCGCGTCGTGGCCGCCGGCGGCCGACCCGATGGCCCACGGAGAACCGACGTCGCCGGGCTCGCTGTCGAGGGAATTGTTGCGGCCCTTGCGGTTTTGCCTCCCGATCGGGTGAATCGGCGGCAGATAGACGAGGTCGAAACCCATCGCCGCCGCGCGGTCCAACTGGGCATGGCTGTCCGCGAATGTCCCGTGCCGCAGTGCTCGGCCGTCGTCGTCCACCTCGGCGCCGCACGAGCGGGGGAAGAATTCGTACCAGGAGCTGAACTCGGCCCGCTTCCGGTCGACCCAGATCCGGACCGGGTCGGAGGTGGTGATCAGTTCGCGGATCGGGTCGGCGGTCACCGTGGACCAGAGTTCGTCGGCCAGCGCCGGCCCAATCCGTTCGGTGACCGACCTGCTGGTATCGCGCAGCGCATCGATCGCCGCCCGGATCGCCGCCGCGTACCGCTGTGCAGGGCGCGCGATCACCTGCTCCAGCAGGCGGGCGCCGATCTCCAGGTCGTTGGCCAACTCGGCGGCGGTCTGGCCCGCATCGGCCTTGACCTGCACGGCGTGCCGCCAGGTGCCGAGCGGATCACCCCAGGCCTGCACTTGCAGCGTCCACATCCCCTGCCGGGTGGGCACCACCGACCCGGTGAATCGGCTGCTCCAGTCGGCTTCCCTGGTCATCAGGATCGGCGGCAAGCCGGCAACTCCGACGTGCTCTTCCGGACCGGCCGGCGGATGCCACAGGACGTTCGCACCAACGGCGTCATGGCCCTCGCGGAACACGGTGGCGGACACGGTGATGACCTCGCCGACAACGGCCTTTGCCGGGTACCGCCCGCAGGCCACGCTGGGCGAGAGGTCGCTTAGTCCGAGTCGGCCGGCCACCGGCCAAACGTACCGGTGATGGTGATCGACCGCAGACCCGGCCAGGGTCCGCTCGCCCACACCCGTTGGGTCCCCGCCGCTGACCTGCTAAATCGGTTCCGCCTGCGGGTTAGCAACCGACGCCGATCGGCCGCGCGGATCGGGCGAGTAGTACTTCCGCGGTCCGAAGGGCTAAATTCCTCCCGTGAAGGCACTCCGACGTTTCACCGTCCGACCGCAACTCCCGCCGCCGTTGCAACCCCTCGGGGCTCTGATACGCAACCTGCGATGGTCGTGGCATCCGGCCAGCCAGGACCTGTTCGCCGACATCGACCGGCAGCTGTGGGCCCGGTTCGAGGGCGACCCGCTCAAACTGCTGGGCGCGGTGTCCGTTTCCCGGCTGGAGGAGCTGGCCGTCGACGAATCGTTCCTGGCCCGGATGCACGGCCTGGCGGCCGATCTCGACCATTACCTGCAGGATCCGCGCTGGTACCAGCACCAGGTCACCATCGGTGAGTCCTTGCCCAAGGCCATCGCCTACTTCTCCATGGAGTTCGGCGTCACCGAGGCGCTGCCCAACTACTCCGGCGGTCTCGGCATCCTGGCCGGTGACCACCTCAAGTCCGCCTCGGATCTCGGGGTGCCGATCATCGGCGTCGGGCTGCTGTACCGGTTCGGCTATTTCTGGCAGTCGTTGTCGGCGGACGGCTGGCAGCAGGAGCACTATCCGGCGCACGATCCGCAGGGTCTGCCCATTGACCGGGTGCTGGGCGCCGACGGCGAACAGCTCTCGGTCAGCGTGCCGATGCCCGGCGGTCGGTTGCTGACCGCGCGGATCTGGGTGGCCCAGGTGGGTCGGGTCCCATTGTTGCTGTTGGACGCCGACAACGAGACGAACGACGACTTCCTCCGCGGCACCACCGACCGCTTGTACGGCGGGGACCAGGACCACCGGATCAAGCAGGAGATCCTGCTCGGCATCGGCGGCGTGCGGGCGGTGAACGCCTTCGCCGAGGTCACCGGGCACCCGCTGCCCGAGGTGTTCCACATGAACGAGGGGCACGCCGGGTTCCTCGGTCTCGAGCGGATCAACTCACTGATCACCGAGAACGGCCTGACCTGCCCGGAGGCGTTGTCCGCGGTCCGGGCCGGCACCGTGTTCACCACGCACACCCCGGTGCCCGCCGGGATCGACCGGTTCCCGGTCGACCTGGTGCGGCATTACCTCGACCCCGGTCACGACGGGAAGTCACGGCTGCTGTCGGGCCTCGTCGTCGACGAGGTCATCGCACTGGGTTCGGAGGACGACCCGAGCCGGTTCAACATGGCGCACATGGGTCTTCGGCTCGCGCAGCGCGCCAACGGGGTGGCCAAGCTGCACGGCAAGGTCTCCCGGGCGATGTTCGCGCCGCTGTACCCGGGATTCGAAGCGGACGAGGTGCCGATCGGTTCGGTGACCAACGGCGTGCACCTGCCGACCTGGGCGGCCCGGGAGATGTACGACGTGGCCGGCGACATGGCCGACTGGCAGGATCTGGCCTCCGCCGAGGTGTGGCCGGCAGCGGACAAGGTGTCCTCGGACCGGCTGTGGGAGCTGCGGAACACCCTGCGGGAGCGGCTGGTCGCGCTGGCCAGGGCGACGGTCCGGAAGTCACACCTGCAGCGCGGCGCCACGGTGGCCGAGCTCGGCTGGACCGACAGCATCCTGGACCCCGACATCCTGACCATCGGCTTCGCCCGCCGCGTCTCCACCTACAAGCGGCTCACCCTGATGTTGCGGGACCCCGCGAGGTTGAAGGCGATCCTGCTGGACCCGGACCGGCCGGTGCAGATCATCATCGCCGGTAAGGCGCACCCCGCCGACGACGGCGGCAAGCGCTACATGCAGGAGATGGTCCGGTTCACCGACGACCCCGAGATCCGGCATCGCATCGTCTTTCTGCCCGACTACGACATGGGGATGGCGGCCGTGCTCTGCGCAGGTGCCGACGTCTGGCTGAACAACCCCATCCGCCCGCAGGAGGCGTCGGGGACGTCCGGGATGAAGGCCGCACTGAACGGCGGGCTGAACCTGTCGATCTCCGACGGCTGGTGGGACGAGCTGTACGACGGCCATGACGGCTGGACCATCCCGACGGCCGACGGTGTGGGCGACGACAACCGGCGGGACGACCTGGAGGCCGCCGCGCTGTACGACCTGGTGGAGAAGCGGGTCGCGCCGCTGTTCTACACGCGCGGGGAGTCCGGCCGCCCCGACGGCTGGGTGGACACCGTCCGGCATACCCTCGCCTATCTCGGGCCTCGGGTGCAGGCCACCCGGATGGTGCGCGACTACGTCACCGGGTACTACGGGCCGGCCTCGGTCTTCTCCCGGGCCGTCACCTCTGACCTGACGGTGGCCAAGGGCCTGGCCGCGTGGAAGGACCAGGTGCGGGCGGCCTGGCCGAGCGTTCGGGTGATCAACGTCGACACGTCCGGGATCGGCACCGAGCCGTCGCTCGGCAACGTGATGACCGTGCGGGCTTACATCGAACTCGGCGGGCTGGCCCCGGAGGACGTCGTTGTGCAGTCCGTAACGGGGCGGGTGGATCTGAACGAGCAGCTGCACGACATCGTCACCGTGGACATGGCTTTCGTCGATGCGATCGACTCGTCCGACAGTGCCGGGACTGGGTACCGGTACGAGGCGCAGCTGCCGCTGACCCGCTCCGGCGCCGTGGGATACACGGTGCGGGTGCTGCCTCGGCATGACTTGTTGGCCTCATCTGCCGAACTTGGCTTGGTGACAACTGCCTAGGAAACACAGCCATTGGGGTGACCCCTGCCACCCGAACGCCTCCTTCTGCCCACGTCGGGCATCTTCTCTATGTCCATCTAGAGAAGGAGCACACCAATGAATGAATATGCCCAGACCACCAAGGCTGCCCCGGCGCTGGCCGTGAATGAGCTGTTTCACACCGCCCCGCGGACCATGTCGGCGATCTTCGCCGTCGTCGCCGCCGCCGTCGTCACCACCGGGATCAGCCAGCTGTTCTGATCATCAACTGCTCGGCCGGCGGTCCGCCCGCAGCAGCCAGACAGTTCGGCCGGGAATGACAACCGGCTGGTCAACCGGCAGTGCGGTCGGATCGGCCGGTTGGCCGGTCGGGGTGCTGGTGTCGAGCACCGGGACGTAGCCGCCGGCGTAGGGTGCGCCCGGCAGGGTCAGCGTCATCGGCCCGCCGTCGGCGTGCAGCACCAGCAGCCAGGACACATCGGTGAGTGGTTCACCGCCGGTGGTGTGTCCGCGGACGTCCCGGCCGTCGACCCACATCATCAGGGTTCGCCTCGACCCGTCGAACCAGTCGTCATCGGTCATCGGCCGGCCCCACGGGTTGAACCAGACAAGATCAGGGATGCCATCGCCGCCGCCCGGTGCGCGTCCGTCGAAGAACTCGCCCTGCCGGAGTGCGGGGGCCTCGCTGCGGATGGCCAGCGTTCGCCGGAAGAACTCGATCATGTTCCGGGTCGCGACGGCGCCGCTGTCGGTGCCGGACAACGCGTTCCAGTTCAGCCAGCTGATCTCGTTGTCCTGGCAGTAGGCGTTGTTGTTGCCGCCCTGGGTGCGCCACATCTCGTCGCCCATGGTGATCATCGGTGTGCCGGTGGACAACAACAAGGTGGCGGCGATGTTCCGGGCCTGCCGGGTGCGCAGCGCGATGATGGCCGGATCGTCGGTCTCGCCCTCGACCCCGTAGTTCCACGATCGGTTGTTGTCGGTGCCGTCCCGGTTGTCCTCGCCGTTGGCCTCGTTGTGCTTGTGGTCGTAGGACACCAGGTCACGCAGGGTGAACCCATCGTGCGCGGTGACGAAGTTGATGGACGCCCATGGCCGGCGGTTCGGGGCGAAGAGATCCGACGACCCGGACAGCCGATAGCCAAGGTCGCGGATGCCGTTCAGGCCGCGCCAGAAATCCCGGGTGGTGTCCCGGAACCGATCGTTCCACTCGGTCCAGTTGGCACCGAAACCGCCGACGGCGTAGCCCTCGCCGGTGGCGTCCCACGGTTCGGCGATCAGCTTGCGGGTGGACAGCACGGGGTCGGCGGCGATCGCCGTGAGCAGGGACGAACCTGGATCGAACGGGCCGCCGCCCGGCCGGCCGTGCACGGATGCGAGGTCGAAGCGGAAGCCGTCGACGCCGAGCGTGTCGGCCCAGTAGCGGAGGGAATCGGTCACCATCCGCACCACCGGCAGCGTGCCGGCGTTGACCGTGTTCCCGGTTCCGGTGATGTCCTTCCCGTCGGGCAGGTAGTACGACTCGGCGGACAGACCCCGCCAGGAGAGGTCGACGGTCAGGCCGGGCCCGCCCTCACAGGTGTGGTTGTAGACCACGTCGAGCACGACCTCGATGCCGGCCGTGTGCAGGGCGTCCACCATGTCGATGAACTCGGCGATCTCCGACCCCGGTGCGGTTGCGTACCCCGGGTGCGGTGCGAAGTAGCTGAGAGTGGAGTAACCCCAATAGTTTCGGCGGTTGGTGGCAAGGAGGCCGGGCTCCGCGGTGCTGGCCTGGACCGGCAGCAGTTCCAGGGTGGTGATCGACAAACTCTTCAGATGGTCGATGACGGCCGGGTGCGCGACACCCTTGAAAGTGCCCCGTAATTCCGGCGGCACATCGGGGTGCAACCTGGTGAGACCTTCAACGTGGGCTTCGTAGATCACGGTTTGCTCCCACGGCACCCAGGGGCGGACCGAGGTGGAGCGGGCGGGGGTACAGACGACGGCGAGCGGGACCTTGCCCAGCGTGTCCACTCCGCTGGAGGCGGCGGCGATCAGGTCGTAATCGGTCGAGGTGACCTGCCGGGCATAAGGGTCGAGCAGAATCTTGGCGGGATCCGCGGCCGGAACGCGGAAGCCGTAGATCTGACCGGGTCCGACGTCCGGCACGAAGGTGTGCCAGATCCCGTAGGTGCGCTCGTCCATCGGAATCATCCGGACCGCGCCGCCGGGGACATTCTCCTCGACCAGGCACAGTTGGACATCGGAGACACCGGGCGTTCCGTCGGCGATCACCGCGAAGTTGGTGCCGCCCTGGTAGGGGGTGGCACCGAGCGGGTAGGGGAGTCCCGGGTACGGCGACGAGCCGACCCTGGGCGCCGCCTGTGGATCGACCTCGCCCGGTCGGCGGTGTGCCTTGTGTTTCCGCTTCTTCCTCGACTTTCCGTCAACGTTGTCGGGCGCGTTGTCCGGCGGGCCGAAACCGTCGACGGTTGTGGTGTCCGGGGCGCCGTCGGCTGCACCGTCCAGCAGGGCTTCGGAGGTGGGTCCGCGGCGAGGCATTGAGTGATTCTCCCCGATGCGGTGCATTCCCATGAACCACGGCGTCAAACCGGTGGCTCGAAACTGTCGATGATCATGGCCCGTCCGTCGGGCGGGACCGGAGCGGCGAAACACCGCCGACCGACGTGCGCAACAATGGCGCGCGTGACCTCCAGTCCCCCAGCACCTGCTCGCCAGGTGGCCCCCGTTCGTCCGTCGATCATGCCTGGGCCCGATTCGGTGCTGCACCTGATGGAAGTCACGGTGCGGCGCGGCGCCTCGGTGCTCCTGGACGCGGTCAACTGGAACGTCGACGTGGACGAGCGCTGGGTGATTCTCGGTCCCAACGGTGCCGGGAAGACAACGCTGCTGCAGATCGCGGCGGCCCATATGTTTCCGACGTCGGGTCGCGTTCACATTCTCGGCGAGCGACTGGGTGCGGTGGACGTCACAGAAATCCGTACCCGGATCGGGCTGTCGTCGGCGGCCCTCGCCGGTCGGGTCCCCCCGACCGAATCGGTTCTGGATGTTGTCGTCTCGGCCGGTTACGGCGTGGTCGGCAGATGGCGGGAACGGTACGACGAGCTGGACTTCGCCCGCGCCAACGACCTGCTGGTCGCGATGGGAATCGGCGGCCTGGCCCACCGGCTGTACGGAACCCTGTCCGAGGGGGAACGCAAACGAGCCCTTGCGGCGCGGGCACTGATGACCGATCCCGAGTTGCTGCTGTTGGACGAGCCGGCCGCGGGTCTCGACCTGTCCGGCCGGGAGGATCTGTTGGCCCGGTTGTCGGTGCTGGCCGTCGACCCGTTCGCGCCGACCACGATTCTGGTCACCCACCATGTCGAGGAAATCCCGGTGGCGTTCAGCCACGTCCTGCTGATGCGCGGCGGCAAGGTGGTCAGTGCCGGCCCGATGGCGCAAACACTGACCGAGGAAGCGCTGTCCGAAACGTTCGGCATGAACCTGACGCTGGAGTCGCGTGCCGGTCGGTTCTTCGCCTTCGCTCGCTGATTCATCAAGAGAGGCCCTGACTGATGCCTGAATTCGTCCGGGTGGAGATTGACGGTGCAGTCGGGGTGATCCGCCTCGACCGGCCGCCGGTCAATGCCTTCAATGCGGTGGTCCAGGGTGAGTTGCTGCAGGTTGCCGCACAGGTCGCCGCCGACCCGGCGATCCGGGCGGTCGTGCTGTACGGCGGCGAGCGGGCGTTCGCCGCGGGCGCCGACATCAAAGAGATGGCCGACCTCAACGCGGCCGAAATTGCCTCGCTCACACCGAATCTCACCGACGCGGTGACCGCCGTCGCCCGGCTGCCGCAACCGGTGATTGCGGCAATCAGCGGCTACGCACTCGGTGGCGGGTTCGAACTGGCGTTGGCCGCCGATCTGCGGGTGGTGGCCGAGAACTCAGTGCTCGGGTTGCCCGAGATCACCCTGGGGGTGATTCCCGGTGCTGGTGGCACCCAACGGCTGTCGCGGTTGATCGGACCGAGCCGGGCCAAGGAACTGATCTTCTTCGGGCGGTCGATCTCCGGCGTCGAGGCCCTGGCAATGGGGCTCGCCACCCGAGCCGTGCCGCCGGAACGGGTCTTCCCCGAGTCGTTGCAGCTGGCAAGGACCCTGGCGGCCGGGGCGACGGCCGCGCTGGCGGCCGCGAAACGAGCTATTGACGACGGGCTTGACCTTTCGTTGGCCGCCGGTCTGGATCTCGAGAGCCGGAAATTCGCCGAGCTGTTCGCCACCGAGGACCAGAAGATCGGCATGACGTCCTTCGTCCAGCAGGGCCCCGGAAAGGCGAAGTTCGTCGGTCGCTGACCGACCGACCGAAGAGCCGTGGCCTACCAGTTCACCCTCGACGACGCGCGGTTCCTGGTCGGTGACGTGGGTGCGGAGGCGCTGGCTGCGGCCGATCCGCTGGCGCTGACCGATGTCACGCTGCTCAGCGACCTCACCCGACTGCGCCGGCGATGGGGGGAGCGCGCCGGAGTCGTCGCCGAGACGGTGCGGTTGCGCCGCCGGGCGATGCACAAACTCGGCCCAGGTGCGGCGGACTGGCTGTTCACCGACGAGGCGCTGCAGCAGGCCACACCGGCCCCGGTCGCCGCGCACCGGGCGCGACGGCTGGCGGGTGTCGGGGTCCACGACCTGACCTGCTCGATCGGCGCCGATCTGGTGGCGCTCGGTGCCGGCCGCCGTGCGAGCGCACCCCGGTGGTCGGTTCCGATCTCGATCCGGTGCGGGTACTGATGGCTCGGCACAACCTCGCGGCGTCCGGCTTGCCGGGCCGGGCGTTCGTCGGGGATGCGCTGACCCGGACGTCGCGCGGACTGCTGGGGTACGCGGACCCCGCCCGCCGGGACGGCACCGGCCGGCGGATCACCTCGGTGTCGACCCTGCCGTCGGTCGCCGACCTCGACGCGGCGCACGCCGATCGACCACCGGTGCTGCGGCTGCCGCCCGGGATCGACTACGAGGCGCTGCATCGACCTGGCGAGGTGGAGATCGTCTCGCTGGACGGCGGGGCACGGGAGGCGGTGCTGTGGCCGGCCGAACTCGCCCGTGTGCAGCGACGGGCGACGGTGCTGGTGTCGGCCGACCCGGCGCGGTCCTGGCAGCTGACCAGCGACGACCCCGACGATGCCGACGTCGCACCGGTACAGGTCGGCGACGCATTGCTGGATCCGGACGCCGCGGTGGTCCGCGCACATCTGGTCCGGCACTACGCGGCCAGGCACGGGTTGTCGCAGATCGACCCGCACCTTGCCTATCTGGCCGGGCCCGTTGTCCCAGCGGGTGTCCGCGGCTTCCGGGTGCTCGATGCCGCTCCTTACCGGGAGAAAACCGTTGGCGCCTGGGCGAAACGGGACGGCGTCGGCACCCTGGAGATCAAGCAACGCGGCACCCCGGTGATCCCCGACGACCTCCGGCGCAGGCTGCGTCCGGCGCTGACCGGCCCGACCACGGCGGCGGCGACCCTGGTGATCGCGCGGATCGGGAATGACGCCCAGGCGTTCTGGTGTCGGGCGGAGGGCCCCGCGGACGACTAGTTTCGACGGTATGGCGACCATGCTGGAACGCCTCGAGCAGGCGTGGAACTCACATGACGCACTGGCGGTCGCGTCGCTGTCCGCCGAGGACTACAGCAGCGCTCAGCCGGTACATCCGAGCCGGGATTTCACCGGTCGGGCGCAGGTCCTGGTCAACTGGACCGCCGTCTTCGACGGCGTCCCGGATTTCCGGGCCGAGTTGGTTGCGTCCTCGATTGACAGCGACACCGAGTGGGGCGAATGGAACTGGACCGGTCACCATCAGGACAGTTCGTCATTCGCCATGCGCGGAATCACCATCTTCACCGTCCATGACGGACTGATCGCCAGTGCCCGGCTGTACATGGAGCCGGTCGACCCGGCCGCCGATGACATCGACGCCGCAGTCCGCGAGCTGTACCGATCCACTTAGCGATTCGCCCAGCCGGGCCGTCGGTCCGTAGGGTAAGCGCCCGTGACATTCGAACTTCTTCCCGCCGTTGACGTCGCCGACGGCCAGGCCGTCCGGTTGGTACAGGGCAGGGCCGGCAGCGAGACCACCTACGGTGCCCCGCTGGCCGCCGCGCTCGCCTGGCAGTCCGACGGCGCGGAGTGGATCCACCTGGTCGACCTGGACGCGGCATTCGGGCGCGGCTCCAACGCAGCATTGCTCGCCGAGGTGGTCGGGGTGCTCGACGTCAAGGTCGAGATGTCCGGCGGCATCCGGGACGACGCGTCGCTGGAGGCCGCGCTAGCCACCGGCTGCACCAGGGTGAACATCGGAACCGCCGCGCTGGAGAAGCCGGATTGGTGCGCCTCCGTGATCGCCAGGTACGGCGATCGGGTCGCGGTCGGCCTCGATGTCCGCGGCTCGACCCTGGCCGCCAGGGGCTGGACCGAGGACGGCGGCGACATCTGGGAGGCCCTGACCCGGCTGGATGCCCAGGGCTGCGCGCGGTACGTCGTCACCGACGTGACCAAGGACGGCACCCTGCGTGGGCCGAACCTGGAACTGCTGCGGGCGGTCTGCGCCGTGACCGACGCGCCGGTCGTCGCGTCCGGCGGGGTGTCCTCGCTGGCGGATCTGATTGCGCTGGCCGAGCTGGCTCCGCTGGGAGTGGAAGGCTCGATCGTCGGAAAGGCCTTGTACGCGGGGGCTTTCACCCTGCCGCAGGCGTTGGCAGCGGTCGCCGGCTGAGTGTCGGTGGTCGTTGAGTCGGAGGCTGAGTCGATGCCTGAGCCGGTGGGCGAGCGCCGGGGATCCGGCGGGCCCTACGAGGACCGCTACGGATACTCCCGGGTTGTCCGGGTCGGGCCGTTGGCCATGACCGCTGGGTGCACCGCCGTCGTCGACGGTGTGCTGCGGGGGCCGGGGGATGCCGGACTGCAGGCCCGGATTGCGCTGCGGACGGCGTTGGACGCCCTTGAATCGGTCGGTGTCGGCGCGGAAGCCGTTGTGGCGTCCCGGATGTCGATCGTCGATGCGGCCGACGCCGACGCGGTCGGCGAGGCGCATGCCGCACTATTGGGTGTGGTCCGACCGGTTGCGACGATGGTGGTGGTTGCCGCGCTGATCGACCCGGCGATGTTGGTGGAGATCGAGCTCACGGCCTGGGCCGGCTGAGCTGTCGCGTTGGACGGCTGTTGTCGTTTGGATGCTGTGGTCGTTGGGGCGTGGGATCAACTGGTGGGCGCACCGGGGCGGCAGCCACCCAGCTTGCTGGTGTCCAGCCAGGTCCGGCCGAGCGCGACCCAGGCCGCGCCGTAGTAAGTCGGGTTCTGCACATCGACGGCGGACGCCCGGTCGAGGAGTTGTGCCTTCGCGGCGTAGTCGCCCGCCGCGGCCGCCGCACCGGCCGCTGCCACCAGCGCTACCGGATGCGAGCCGGCGCTGATTCGGCGACCCTCGAGGGTGTACACAGCGGCGGGGAGAACAGTCCCGGTGCTCTGCGACTTCAGGAACGGCCAGGCCCGGGCCGCCACCTGTTGGCCGGCGGCCCGGCAGTCGACGGCGAACTGCGGTAGCACCCGGGCGGCGTCATATCCGTAGCGGGGGGTCTCGCCGGACGGTGCCGAGCCGGGCCGCGGACTACCGCCGTCGGCGGCCACGGTTGCCCAGTCGGGCGGTAGATGGACCCCGTTCGCGGTCAGCGTTGTCAGGTGTTCCCTGGATGCCGCGGCGACGTCCGCCCACCGGTGATCGCCGGTCGTCAGCCAGAGTGTCGACATGATTGCGACAGCAAAATAGCTGGGATTGATGATCCGCTGCGGAATTGCCCACGGCCCCGCGAAAAGCACGCGTCGCGAGCCCAGGACCATTGTCTCGCTGCGGAGAATGGCTGAACTCATCGTCTTGGCGGCGGTGGTGTATTTCGGGTCCCCGAACGTCGCCCCCGCCCTGGCCAGCGCGCCGGCGGCGAAGAGGTCGGCGTCGGTGGCCGGGCTGGGGTCGACGACCGTTCCGTTCGACCAGTGCCAGGACAGCAGACCGTCGGGCCGCAGCAGATGCAGCCTGGTCCACGACCAGATCAGGTCGAATCGCCCGCGGTCTCCGGATGCGGCGGCCAGCGCCATGCCGTAGGCCTGGCCCTCGCTCACGGTATCGCCGCCCTGGTCCCGGCGGGCCACCCGGCCGTCGGGTTGCAGATATCCGACGAAGAACCGGTTGACCGCCGAGAGTTGTTTGCTGGCAGCAGTCTCGGCGACCGCCGTGCTCACCGCGGGTGCTGCCGAGCCGACCGCGACCAGCAGCAGCACGGCCAGGACGACGACCGCCTGCCGGGCTCGGGTGCCGGCCATCACTAGGACGGCACCGAAAACCCCGCTCCTTCGTCGCCAGGTTTTCATTGCCGTCCTCTGTGCTCAATGGTGGCCCCTCCTTCGTCGGTTCCAACTAGGCGGCAGCCCCCGTCGTACCCTCCTCGGCCGGCACCGTCGCATCCGCTTCGACAACGCCCGCGGTGATGGGGGCAGCAGTGGCCGCGGCGACACCCAACGCCGGGACGATGGCGGCTATCACCCCGCGGCCGAGGATGCAGATGTGCAGGAAAATGAATCCGGCGTTGTTCAGGGTGGCCGCGTCTGTGCTGCGACTCAAACCGTAAACCGCTGCCGAGGCCAGCGCCGCGATGGTCAACAGGGTGGGCATTGCCGGTCGCCATTGCCGTTTGCTGGAGCCGTGTTTCGGGGTGACGACGAACCTGCCGGTGCGACCCAGCACCGAGCGGGTGGTGGCCTGCAGTTGGATCCAGAAGGTCGACGTGGCCAGCGAATAGGCAGCGAAGGTGTAGGTGCCGGCGCCGACCGCCGTCACCGTTGCGAGAGACAGTGCGAAATACGGCGCAAATACCGCGAGGAAGTTGTCGGCAGTGGCGCCGGCCAACGGTTGCAATCCCGTGAACATGAAAACGATCGGCAGGCAGAGGTACACCAGGACCGTCCACCCGGTCAGGAAATATGACGCGGACAGCAGGTACTGCATCTTGCTGCGGAACGGCAGCTTGGCCCGGAAGATCGTCGGCAGCATGCCGATACATCCTCGTGCCCAACGCCTCTGTTGGCTGACGTAGGACGCCAGGTCCTCCGGACCGAGGCCGCTGGCCAGCACCTGCGGCAGATATACCGAATTCCACCCGCGCTCGTGCAGGGTGATGGACAGGGCGAAATCCTCCGTCAGCGAACCCTCGGGGAAACCGCCGGAATCGGCGAGTGCCTCGCGACGGAACATCACATTGGTTCCGCAGCAGAACATCGCGCCGTGGGTGTTCTTGCCACGGGCAATGGGACCGAAGAACAACGCCTGCTGGCTCCACGATGCCGCCGCGATCTGGCTGGTAGCGGTATTCGCGTAATACTGCGGTGTTTGCACATACGCGGTTTTCGGGTCGGTGAATTCCGCCAGCATTTTCTCCAGCATGTCCGGCTGCGGGACGTGATCGCAGTCCAGGACCAGGACGAAGGTGGCGTCGGTGCGACCGAGTGCGTGATTGATGTTGCCTGCCTTGGCTCCCTGGTGCAGGGTGCGCCGGACATAGCGCACCCCGTATCGCGCTGCCAGCTGCTCCATCTCCGGCCGGTTGCCGTCGTCCAGCAGGGCTACCCGGACATCGGCACCGTGCATGCGGGCAGCGGCCGCGACAGTGGGTTCGACGATTTCGATCGGCTCGCTGTAGGTGGGGATGAAGACGTCGACCGTCGGCTGCATCGGCAGGTCGCCTAAGCGTTCCCGGACCCGCCGACGGCCCAGCAGACAGGTCCACCAGAACCCGACGGCCTGTCCGACGTTGAAGACCTCGGCGACGATCAGGATGCCGAACAGCACCGGGTTACCGATCCGGCCCGGTTGCAGCAGCCACCACAGATAGATGCCGAGCGCGACGGTGCTGAGCACTGCCAGCAGGCTGGCCCGTCGTCGACCGGCCCTGGTCAGGTCGGCAACGTCCCAGTTCACCGGGTCCAGCCGACAATCGGCCGGCGGTGCGGCGAGCAGTTGTCCGGTCATGGTTGGTCCAATTCCCAGACCCGTACGTTCGGTCGCGCAAAGCTGTCGACCAGTACGCGGTCCGTCTCGAGGTGAGCCAGCTGGGTGCCGAGTTCCGCTGAGGTTTTCGGGTCGTTGACCACCTGATCGGTGGCAACCACCCATACCCGTCCGGTAGCAGGCGGCCGGACCGATCCGTATGGCGTGGCATGCAGTTCCGGTACGTAGTACTCGAACACCGACTCCAGGTAGGTCGGCGCGTAGAGCACCGTGTCGCCCGGTTGTGCCTTCGCCGAGATCTCCGCGAACGCGCCCTCGAAGTCGTACCGGCGCGGGTTGGTGCCGTTGACCTGCTGATCGACGAGTCCGAATAGCAGCACAACGGTCAGGGTCGCGGCCGCGGTGACGGTGCCGACGCGCCGGGCCGTCGTCGCGGTGATCACCCGGGCGCACAGCAGCAGCATTGCCGGTACCGCGCCCGAGAAATACCGCAACTCGAACAGGTCCCGCTTCACCGATCCGATCAGGAACAGCGCGGCCATCGGCACCATCACCAGGGACAGCAGCAGCACGCTGACGCCGGACCTGCCGCGGCCCAGCATGATGAAGGCCAGCAGCATCACCAGCGGCCACAGGGCTGCGATCTGCACCATCACGCCGTCGGCGTGGTAGCCGAACAGTGCCCAGATGAAGTTGGCACCGACGGAGTAGATCGACAGGCTTCCGTCAAGTGACGATCCGCCCGCTCCGGCCTGGCCCGGGACCAGCCCGGTGCCCCTGGATCCATAGGACGCGAGTTGCTGGGACAGGATCAGCCAGATCGGCGCCATCGTCACGATGCAAATGCCGGCGGCGGTGAGCCAACCGCTGACCAGATTGCGTCGCCTTGGCCGATCCTTCCGGCGTCGCCAGAACACCACGGCAAAGGCACAGGTCTGGACGAAAATGGGCAGTACCGCGAAGTACTGCGTCCACATCATCAGCGATGTCGCGACGGCGTACAGCGCCCAATCACGTTGGCGTCCTTGCCGAATCGCCTGAACCTGCGCGCCGACGGCGATCGCCGACAGCAGCATGAACAGGGAGTACATGCGTGCTTCCTGCGAGTACCAGACACCGAACGGGGCGACCGCGGTCAGCGTGGCGGCCACCCAGCCGGTGCGCCGGTTGTAGCAGATCCGGCCCAGCCAGAACATCACCGGCACCAGCGCGACGCCGGCGATCAGGGACGGCAGCCGAACTGCGAATTCGGATGTGCCGAACGCCCGGACCGTCAGCCACAAAATGGTGTGGTGCAACGGAGGATGGACGTCTGTCTGGGCCAGTTGGGTCAGCATCTGACCGAAGGGCTTCTTCGCCTGGCTGACACTGATCGCCTCGTCGATCCACAGGCCGCGGAAGGCCGGGGCACGAACGGCGAAGGCCACCGTGCACAGACCCACCATCGCCCAGATCGCACGCACTGACCAGGCCGACGGGTGATCGCCGGTGGTCCCCGACCGGCGGACCCGGGCGGCCAGCTGCGGCGCCTGGACGACAACGAGCAGGGCCAGGGACGTCACGAAGGTGGTCGTAGCAATCCCGGGAACCGTGCGTACCCAGACCGCGATGACCACCGACTCGATGACGATCGCGGCGCCGATGGCCCAGCAGGCCCACTGGCCGCGCCCGACGGCGCCACTGGCCGCCACCTGGACCCGGACCAGACCCAACATGGTCATGGCGAGCAGATAGGGCCCGACCAGGGGAGCAAGTCCCACGTACTGCTCGCCGAACGCGGCCTGCAGGACCGGCTCGGCAAAGAGTGCGCCGATCCCGGAAATGCCCACGCCGACCACAGCGGTGAGCAGCATCGCGGTGCCGGTCGCACCGGCCCGGAGGCGGGCAACGGCCGGCATCAAAACCAGCGGGATCGTGGCGGTGGCGAAGAACGCTGCCCCGCCCAGTGTGGACAACACGCCGAACTGTGCTGCCGCATCGGCATCGAGCACCCGGTTGCCGACCAGCAGGTCGACCGCCTGCAGGACCGCAAGCGCGACGAACGAAATGCCGGCCAACACCGGGGCCGATGCGCTGATCGGCAGTCGGGTCGGCGATGCCGCCGCGACATCTGTTGCAGCCCTTCGGGTACCGATGGCGCAAACGGCGAGGGCGCAATACCCGGCGAGGACAACACCGGCGGCCGCGCCCACCGCACCCGCGGTCAGCGCCAACGGTATTCCGGCCAGCAGCCGAACCGTCGGCTCGGCCACCAGGCTGCCGGTGACCCTGGTGTACTGCTCACGGCCGTAGGCGAGCCCGCGATAGGCGCTCAACAGGGCGGCCGCCGGAGCGGCGACCCCGAGCGCGACGATGATGCCGGGCGGCAGATTGAGCACCGAGCTGATCGGCCCGGCAGCGGCAATCAATCCGGCGCCGATGGCGGCGCCGACGAGCCCGATCCTCGGGACCAGTCCGGCCAGTCGCTCGGGAGCCATGGCTCCCGCGGCGGTCAACCCGACCACCGGTGCATGTAGTAGTACATAGAGCGCCAGGAAGGCGATGATGGCGGCGTATTCGGCCGCCGGCAGCAGATGGGCCAGGACGATGGCGAAGGCCAGGTTCCCGATGCCCGCAATCAATTGACCAGCCAGCACTGTCACCTGCGGGCGGACGGCTCTTGCGGTGTCGACCGACACCAGTCGCCGAATCGGGGAGGTAACGGTCACCAGTTCCCACCCCCGTGCGTCAGGCTCATGGCCAGGGTGTCGGCCGGGTGGTCGATCGCCCCTCGGTCGGCCAGCATTCGGAGGAGATCGATGGACTGCTCGGCGGCAAGCATTTCCGAGCGGATGACCTCGGCCGTGGCGGGCTGACCTGCCAGGCTGTGTCTGACGGCTGCGGACAGTACGTCCGATGACGAATGGGCCGGTACGGCCAGTTGACGCAATCGGCGGGACAGGCCGGCGAGTTTGGGTTCATGGGAGATTGCCATCGACGGGACCCCGGCGAGCGCGGCTGCCAGGATGGCGTGGAAGCGCAGGGCGACCACCAGGTCGTTACCGGCCATCGAGGCGGCGGCGTCCAACAGGCCAACCGGCGCATCGACGATCCTGATGCTCGGCGACCCGGTTTGCTGCGAGGAATCCCCGAGCATCAGGGCTCTGATTCGTTCGGCCAGTCGCGTGTCCTGATCGCTGCCGCCGACCTGCCAGGGCTGCAGCTGGATGACGAACCGTTCTGCCAGCGGGGCGAGGGCGGTGGCGAGATTGCGCACCATCCGTTCGTCACCCGCGAGATGGCTCAGCGCCACGGTGATGGTCGGCCGCCGCTTTCCGAGCGGCTGCACCGTGCCGATTTCCTGGGCCTGCGCCCAGGCCAGATCGGCGCCGACCCAGAACGGTCCAGGGGCACCGGCTTTGGCCAGCACGGCAGCCGATTCCTCGTCACGCAGAATCATCAGGTCGGTGTGCCTGACCACCCAGGAAGCCATCGCCCGGGTGGACCGTGAGGTCAGGTCGTCGGCGCCAACGCCGACCATGGCGACCGCGGTGCCGCGTACCTTGGCCGCGGCCAACATTGCCGACGTGTTCACCAGCAGGCTGCCCGGCCGGCGTCCGGAGGTCGGATGCAGCGACTTGAAGATGGTGCCGCCGGCGACGACGATCACGTCGGCCCGGCGGGCGGCCCTGATCATCGAGGCGTGTGACGACGCGATCGCCGTCACCCGATGGCGGCGAGTGGTCTCCGCTGGATCCCTGCTCCCGACAACGATGTCGTGGCCGTGGAGAGAATTGCAGACGACGGCGCAGAGCGCTTCATCGCCGGGATTACCCTGCCCGAACGCTCCGGTCACCAAGACGTTGGTCATCAAGCACCTCCTCGTACAGTCGGGCGTGCTGCTGGGCAACGGCGTTCCATCGACGACCCCGGCCGAGGATTTCCGCCCAGCCACCGAGTTCGGCCAGTCGGTCGGGGTCGTTCGCGAGCCGGATCAGCGTGTCGGCAAGGTCGGCCGGGTTCATCGGCATCGCGAGCACGTTGGGTGCCCCGATGCAACGCGCCATCGACGGCGACAGCAGAACGGGGCAGCCGTGTGCCATCGCGAGTGCGAGCACACCGCTGGCGGCAAATGGCCGTGGATAGGGAAATACCGCGACGTCCGCTGCTGCGAACCAGGCAGCGACATCGCTGTCCGGCACCCACCCGGTAAACCGGGCGATATCGCCGTACCTGGCCCGGAGTTCGTCGCCATAACCGCCGACACCCTGCATTCTGGGGTGCTCGCCACCGGCCACCACCACCGTGATCGACCGTCCTGCGAGCCTGGCCGCGTCCAGCACCAATTCCAGGCCCTTATACGGCGCCAGGAATCCGAAACACAGCACAATGAAATCGTTCTCGTCCACATCAAGCTGCCGGCGCGCAGCGCCGGAATCCATTCGCTGGACGTCCTCGATCCCGTGTGGGATCACCGTCGCGGTGGGCAGCACATCGCGAAATGGTTCCTCGTGCACGATGGTCGCCGCGGCATTCCGCACCACCGCCTGTTGCACGCTGTGGATGCCGATCTTCGCCAGCGGTGCCGGCGCCCCCACGCGGTGCAACCGGGTATAGGCCCGGTCGACGGTCCGTGGATCGACCACCTGATGAAGGGTCACGACCACCGGCGACCGGGTTCGTCTGGCCGACGTCATCGCCGGCAGCAAACCCAGCAGCGCCGGCGGTCCGCCGTACAGGAAGAGTTCGAACTGCAAGTGAGTGACGGCCGGCGAATACTCCCCGGCGGCTTTGATCGCGGACCCCAGTGCCTGCCGGCCCATCGGAAACGCCCTGTGCACCAGAACGTCGCCGTCGGCGAAGCGGTCCGGGTCGCCCTGCAGGAATGGGGCAACCACCTGGACCTGCATGCCCTGGCGAGCGAGTCCACGGGCGAGATTGGCGCTGTAGGAAGCGACTCCGCTGTGCCCGCCGTGGAGTTCACCGGCGGGTGGGTACGGCGCGACAAGTGCGACGTCAGGCCGCATGTGACACCTCCTGGACCTGGTGGGGCCGTAGGGTGGCAGAACGAATGGCCCGAAGGGCCCTCGCGGCGCGGCGCGCGTTTTCCTGATTGCCGGTTTCTGCGGTGTCGGAATGACTCAGTTCCGGAGCAGATGTTTCGATCGGCAACACCCGGTGATGCAGCCAGAGTCGCACCGCACCCTTGAGCATTCTCGAGGTGTCCTTCCACGCATGCAGTTTCGACCCCGCCTGGTCGATCCAGATGGTGGGCACCTCGGTGATCTGGAACCCGAGGCGAGAGGCAACGAGCAGCAGGTCGACATCGAAGAGGAAATCGCGGGACGACATCAACGGGACGACTCTCCTGGCGACATGGCCGCGGACGATTTTCGCGCCGCATTGCGTGTCGGAATAGGGGAGACCGAACAGCCTCCGCACGCCCCAGGCGAATCCAATTGACGTCAATGCGCGGCCGCGGCCCCGAGGTGACGGGGTAATCGACGCGGGTAGTCGCCGACTGGCGATCAGTACGCCGTCGGTATCACCGGCCAGGTTGGTCAGGCGGGAGAGTTCACGGGGCGGCGTCGCGCAATCCGCGTCCACAAAGGCGACATAATCTGCGTCGCACCGGCGGAATGTCTCCATCAGCACGCCGCCTTTTCCTAGCTTCGGGAAGTCATGCAGCACAACACGTTCGTCTTCGTCAGCGTGTGTCCGGACGATGTCCGATGTGCGGTCCCGGCAGCCGTCGAGAGCAATGTGAAAGCGCACGTCCGATTGCGGGAAGCCGGTTCGGTAAGCACGCAGGGTTCGTTCGATCCGTTTTTCTTCGTTGTGCGCAGGTATGACGATGTCCAAGGACATGGAGGAGTTCCTCTCGCCCGTCGGTAGGAAGCATCCCGAGGTGTTTTTCGGCCCTGAATCGACCCGCGAGGATTGATGACAGTCAAACTGTAAGTCAGCGCATCGATAAGTTGGAGCAGATCGTGAGAACTTCACACTCGGGTGCCGAGATGACACTGAAGTGCCGCTCTCATGTCCGCGGTATGAATCCGGTCGATCCCATAGTCCATTTGGCGTAGCGCAGGATGGGATCGAGGCCGGCGCACGTTATTCCTACCGAAACATCAGCCGTGCGTTCGGTCGGAAAACTGGCGAAAGGTGTGGCGAGTCACTGCTTCTACCGCCGCTGTCGTCCACGTTCGGCGCCCTGCTGTGGTGAAGCCGGGGTGCCGGGAAGTGATTCAGTTGCATGTAACGGAAATGTGAGCGCGTGATGACCGGAGCATTATTGGCCATTCGGACAAAATTGATCGACAGGTGCCGGACGGTGGGCAGGAGTTCGGATCAGCCGGTATTGATCTGGGTCGCGGTCGGGGCCGGGACGGCGTTGTTGGCGCGAGCAGTCGGGACAGCGGCCGCTCGCCAACCGGAGTTGCGACGTGGACGGCAGGTGTCATTCCGGATCTTTGTCGTTGTCGGGGTGGGTGGGCCATTGTTCGACGGGGAACGGCGTGTCGGTGGTGGTGTAGGTGTGTCCGGTTGGGGTGGTCCATTCGGTGGTGTGTGGGCCGGTTCTGGTGGATTGGTGTCCGGCGTGGGTTTTGGCGCGGTGTTCGTGTCGGCATTTGTCGTTCAGGTTCTGGCTGGTGGTTTCTCCTTGGGGGACGGGGATGAGGTGGTCGATGTCGCAGCGGGTCGCTGGGGTGGTGCAGGTGGGTCCGGTGCAGGTGCCGTCGCGGAATTTGACGGCGATGGCGAGTTTGCGGGAGGGGAATCGGCCGAGTTCGGTGGCGTCGCAGGAGGTTGCCGTTGTCGTCGGTGAGGAGCCGGTAGAACAGGGTGCCTTGTTGGTGGGCGAGTTCCCGGACGCGGTCGGCGTTGACGGGTGCTGATCTGTCCATGAGTTGGCCGGGGGTGTTGCTGAATCCGAACAGGGATTGGGCGGTGATGACGATGCCGATGGTGACCGGGAGGGGGCGTGGGTGTCCGCCGCCGGGGCAGGGGGTGATCCTGGTCCGGCCGGGTGGGTAGGTCCCGGATCTGGGTATGGCTGCGGTCAAGGGTTGTCGGGCTGTGCTGGGCGGCCCGGGTGTTCGGGGTCCGGTGCCGGGGTCGGCCGGTGCGGTCGCGTGGGTCGGGCCGGAAGGCCGATGCGGGTTGGTCCCAATCGTTGGCGTCCCAGGCCCGGACGGTTGCCGGTGCGGCGCAGTCGCCGACCGGCTGGTCGCCGCCGAGGTCGCCGTTGGCGGCGCCGGCTGGCCGGTCGTTGGCGGCGCCGGCTCGCGCCGGTCGTCTGCCGGCATTGCCCTGGCTCCCACCTGAGCTAGCGACCTCGCCGTGGCCGTCGACGTCGCGCGGCTGCAGAAACCATCGTCACCGTCGCCCTCGTTTTGGCGGTCGCCTTCGTTTTGGCGGTCGCCTTCGTCTTGGCCGCCGCCGTCGATCCGCACACGGCCCGGCCTTTGCTGTCGCTGTCGCTGGCGTCGCGCGTTGCTGCCGGCGGTCGCCGGCCCGGTGCTGTCGGTGCCGCCGACATCGGGGTCGTCGGGGTCGTCGGGGTCGTCGGTCGTCGGGGTCGTCGGGGTCGTTGGGGTCGTCGAGGTGGTCGTCGATGTCGGTGTTGGTGTCCCACTCCACGTGACACCCGTTGGTGACCCGGCCCAGCAACACATCGACCAGGGCATCGGCCCGGCGTTGCTGCACGGTCCGGGTATCCCCGGGCTCGGCGATCCCGGCCAACGCGGTGAGCACCTGATCGATCGCGTGCGCGTCCACCGCGGACAGTTCCGCGGTCAGGAAACTCATCCCGTCCAGGTCCGGCCGGACCGAGACATACCGGTCCTGCGCGGAGCGGCGTAACCGTTCATCCTGCAGGTCCTTCTCCGTTTCCAGGATGAACTGGTTGAGCCACCTGCCCAGGATCTCCGGGGTCTTACACACCGCGACGTCGACGACCAGCGCGTTCAGCAGCGCCTTCGAGGAGTCCAGCTGCAACCGGCGCAACGCCCGGTTCACCCGTTCCACCTTGTCCTGATCGATGTCCCCGGCCACCCAGGCGTCCCACACATCCGGGGCCTGCGCCTGCACCCGGCGGGTCATCGCGATCACCCGTTGCGCGGTGAACTTCGACGTGCTGCAGGCCATGCTGACCTCCGTCGCGGCGAACTCCCCGGCCGGTACCGGGCATCCACCCCGCCCGCCCGCAACCCGCTGATCCGCTGCCGGTCCAACCCGGTGCGGGTGTCGGCGAACTGCACCATCAACTCCGCGGTCCTGGCCTGCGCCCGCGCCAGCACCTTCCGCTGCACCGATCAACTCATCGATCAGCACCCGCGCCGCACCCCCGGCCGGCACCTTCCGTGTTCTCCCCATACCAAGGAACCTACAACACACCACCGACAGTCGACCGGGTTATCCACACAGGCCAACTGCTATCATTCGAACACACGTCTCACCCACGGATGTTCTCCATCACAAGTAATGCGCGTCGGCATCTCCCGCCTAGGCGCTCGACTGTGCGCGAAGGCTGACAGATTGTGACGTCGTTCACCTGCTCGGGTTGCGGCAACCACAGAATGCGGTACTTTTCCATTCGTCTGGGGGGGCCAATCCTGCGAACGGGTGGTCGCCCGTCGCGCTATGTCATCGAAGGGGCGCACAAGTGATGAATCCTCTGGGATCAGTCCGGAGTCGGCCGAGTGCGACCCGAAGGATTGTGCTCGCGACAGCATTCTCGATCACTGTGGTGGTCGCCGGCGTGACGACACCATCGATAGCACTGGCCCAAGTGCCGACGGCCGACTCCAACGCCACGACAGCCGAGGCGCCGCCGACGGACCCGACGGATACCACGCCGCCGACGGACCCGACGGACACGACGCCGCCGACGGACACGACGCCGCCGACGGACACGACGCCGCCGACGGACACCACGCCGCCGACGGACACGACGCCGCCGACGGACACGACGCCGCCGACGGACACGACGCCGCCGACGGACACGACGCCGCCGACGGACACGACGCCGCCGACGGACACCACGCCGCCGACGGACACCACGCCGCCGACGGACACCACGCCGCCGACGGACACCACGCCGCCGACGGAGACGAGTTCAACGTCGGAGATCAGTTCGACGTCGGGAACAAGTCCCACACCGACGCCCGGCCAACTCGCGGTCTTCGATCCTGGGCCTTGTGTCGGTGCATTTGTCACGGCCTCGGGATCAGGATTCACCCCAGGGGAACCCATCACTCTCCAGCGGGACGATGTCGTCGTCGCGACGGTGACGGCTGACTCCAACGGCAGCTTCTCGGTGCGGGTCGACATTGCCGGCGAACAGAACGGTATTCACACGATTACCGCGACCGGAACCCTCAGTGATTTCACCGCGACCGAGGAGTTCACCGTCGAACCGCAGGTCTGCATCAGTGGATCATCCGGAACGGCTGCTGTCTCCGCCAGTTCGGGGTCGCAGGTTGCCGTCGTGGTGGTCGCCGGGAGTTCCACCCCGCTTGCGACGACCGGCTTCCCGGCCGCGTCTGCTCTTGCCGCTGCTGTGCTCGCCCTTCTGGTGGGCACAATGCTGCTGATCGCGACGCGCAATCGGCGGAGCACCCGTGCTGCGTTCGGATTGTCAGAAACCGAAGGACCACAACACCTGTAGTCCGGATGGTGCGCCTCCCTCTCGGACGCCGAGCTGAATAAGCCCGCCCCGAGGGGGAGTCAGCCCTCAGTCATTCGGGAAGGCCGCCAAGGTCGCCTGTCCTGATGACAGATGATGGGGCGTGCCTGCCGTCCTGATGCTCAATCTGCTGTTCGTTGCCGCCTACGCCGGGTTTCAATGGACCGTCCACGTTGTCGTGTACCGCCAGTTCTCCGCGGTCCCCGCAGAGGTGTTTCCGGCCTATGAGCGACTCCACCAGCAGCGGATCACCCGGGTCGTCGGTCCACTGTTCGCTGCGCTCGTCGTCACAACCGGATGGTTGACGATCGACCGTCCGGAAGCGGTGCCGCTCGGTGCCGCGGTATCGGCCGTTGGCTTGGTAGCGCTGATTCTCGTCGTCACCGGAGGGTGGGCCGTGCCGCTGCATCGCCGGCTGTCCGATTCCTGGGATTCCGGAACCTATCGCTCGCTGCTGAAGATCGATCTGGTCAGAACTCTGCTCGCCACCGTGAACCTCGCCCTTGCGGCGACTATGGCAATACAGCCGGGATAGCCTGTCAATCTGCATTGACAAACCCTCCGTGTCAATCCATACTGACAGTATGGTCACCGACGGATTACTCACCCAGATTCGATCAACCGACCCGGCCTCGGGGCTGAGAGCCGTTGGCGCCCTTCATCGATTGGCCGACCTTGTCGAGGCCACCCATGTCCAACTGGCCCGCGAACAGGGCTGGTCCTGGGAGCAGATCGGCGACGCACTCGGGGTGTCGCGGCAATCCGTGCACGCCAAATACGGCAAGTAACAGCCCAGGCAAGTAACAGACCCTAAAGGAGAACACCATGTTCGAAAAATTTGCCGTCGGCGCCCGCGAGGCGGTGACGGCCAGCGCGGACGAGGCTCGTCGTCGCGGGGACCGGCGGATCGGCACCGATCACCTGCTATTGGGATTGCTGCACGATCCCGGAACGGCCGAGGCGCTCGGGGTGACCGTCGAGGCGGCCAGGGAGAAGTCCGCAGCCCTGGATCGGGCCGCACTCGCCGCCATCGGCATCGATCTGGACGGCTACTCGCCGTCGCCGAAGATCAAGATCGGCATCCGGACACCGTTCACCTCGGGGTCCAGATCCGTCATGGAGCGCACCCTGCGACTCACCACGGCTGAAGGGGTCAGGCGCATTGCGCCGAAGCACCTGCTGCTCGCCCTGCTGGAGCGGCAGCAGCCGGATCCAGCTGCGACCCTGCTCAGCGAACTCGGGGTTGATCGCGCCGAGGTAACCCGCCGCCTGTCCCGCTGACGATCAGACCCGGACTGACGGTTCACCGAGCGGCCGAAGCAGGTCGATGGCGGCCGGTTGGCAGGCGTATTCAGCCCAGCCGAGCGGAGTGGCCGCGTACTCGTGGTCCACCGCTTCGCGATCGGCGCCGGCGGCCAACAGTGCCGTGATCAATTCCACGTCACCGGCAAAGGCGGCGTTGTGCAGAGCGGTCGCCCCGCCCGAGCGGGCATCGATATCGAACCCGGCCCCGGCGATCACGGCGACCGCGGCAGGGGTCCTGGCCCCGTGAATCAGCGTGGGTCGAGAACTCCGCGCGGCGCTCAGCTGCGTCTCGGTTGTCGGCGACATAGTCACCATCGCCCGCCAGCAGCGCACCAAGGACGGCCAATTCGGGTGGGCCATCGGGCACCGCCGCTCCGGCCACCCGCAGGTCCTCGATGATGTCGCGATATCCGGCCGTCACCGCATGCTCGGCGGGGGTCCGGCCGTCCGACAATGGTGAATCAAGATCGATCCCATTGGCGATCAGCAACTCCACCCGATCGCTGAAGCCATGATCGATGGCCCAGCCCATCTGCCGCCCGAACATCTGCGCAGCAGATTCGGCAGACTCGCCCAGCAAATCCACCCAGGGGCCGCCCGGCAGCCGGCCGAGCCCGAATTCGAACAGCAGCTGGAGATGACTGTCATCCGGGCGAAACATCCTGTTGTACAACGATTGGCCGTCGTTCGGATTCGCACCGGCGGTCAGCAGCAGGCGGGCAAGCGCGTCCGACTGGGGATGCCGGGGTTGCCGGCCGGCACCCTGCTCACCCTCCCCGAAGACGCCGGTGAGGACGGTGAACGGGGTCGTGAGGCCCCGCCACAGGTACCCAGCATCGGGGTCGGCCCCGGCGTCGAGCAGGAGCTGGGCGCAGCGAACGAACCGCTCCGCAGGCTCGTCGACCGGATGCACCCGGGAGTACACCAGGTAGAGCAGCGGCGCCCAGCGGAACGGCCCGACCTCGCGATTCGCCGCCTCCGGGTCGCCGGCCAACAGTGCAGCGATCGCGGCCGGGTCGGCCGCACACGCGGCCGCCGCGATGCTCGACTCGACGACATCCGGATGAGCAGAGAGGATTGCGCGGGCCTGTTCCCAGCGCTGCGGGCCATCGACCTCGCTGTAGACCAGGCAACCGAACCGGCAGAACTCATCGGCCGGGCTGTCAGCGGAGCCGGCCGGTGGATCGAGCGTGGGATCGCGGGTCAGCAGGCGGACAACGTCGAGCTGTTCGGGATCCGGCGGCGGTGAGGAGGACATCGCGGACCAGGGTAGCGCCGGGGGTTCGTAGGCTGTTGCCATGTCCGTCGCCGTTCGCGTCATCCCCTGCCTCGACGTCTCCGAGGGCCGGGTGGTCAAGGGCGTCAATTTTGTCGACCTGGTCGATGCCGGTGACCCGGTCGAACTGGCCCGCCGATACGACGAGGAGGGCGCCGACGAGCTGACCTTCCTGGACATCACCGCGACCAGTGACAACCGGCGCAGCGCCTACGAGATGATCCGCCGGACCGCCGAGCAGGTCTTCATCCCCCTGACGGTCGGCGGCGGGGTCCGGACGACGGACGACATCGACGCGTTGCTGCGGGCGGGCGCCGACAAGGTGTCGGTCAACTCCGCCGCGGTTGCCCGGCCGGAGTTCCTCTCCGAGGCGGCGAACCGCTTCGGCTCGCAGTGCGTCGTCATCGCCATCGACGCCCGCCGAGTGCACGGCGAGACCGCCCTGACCTGCCCGTCCGGATTCGAGGTGACCACCCACGGCGGTCGTCGCGGCACCGGTATCGACGCAGTCGAGTGGGCGGAGCGCGCCGAGCTGGCCGGTGCCGGCGAGATCCTGCTGACCTCGATGGATGCCGACGGCACCAAGGACGGCTTCGACACCGACATGTTGCGACTGATCCGGGCGGCCGTCGGGGTGCCGCTGATCGCGTCCGGCGGGGCAGGTGCACTCGACCACTTCCCGGAAGCCATCGCCGCTGGCGCCGACGCCGTGCTGGCCGCCTCGGTATTCCACTTCGGCCAATTGCGCATCGATGCCGTCAAACGTGAGTTGGCGCTGGCCGGTTACCCGGTGCGCGAGGCGCTGACCCAGGTGGACCGATGACAACGCAAGCGGCACAGCAGGATCCGGCCGATGGCCTGCGGTTCAATGACGCGGGCCTGGTCTGCGCGGTCGTCCAGCAGTACGACACCAGGGAGGTGTTGATGGTGGCCTGGATGGATGCCGAGGCGCTCCGCCGGACCGTGACGACCGGCGCGGCGACGTACTACTCGCGCTCCCGGCAGGAGTATTGGGTCAAGGGGGAGACGTCCGGCAACACCCAGCGGGTCGTCGAGGTGCGCAGCGACTGCGACGGTGACACCTTGCTGGTGCTGGTGGACCAGAAAGGCGTCGCCTGCCACACGGGGACGAGAACCTGTTTCGATGACGGGCTTATTCGGACAATTCACGCGGCCTGATACCCGCGGCGAATGTGATCAGCCTGCAAATGAGCGCCGACGGTAGTGGTACGCGTGGTGCTTGGCGAAGCCCAAGCGGTCGTAGAGCCGCAGCGCGGCCTGGTTTTCCGCCGCCACCTGGAGGTAGACGTTGCGCGCTCCCTGCGACATGGCCCACCTCATCAGCTCGGCCATCAGATGCGTCCCCGCGCCGTCGCGCCGCCGGTCCTTCGCCACGGTCAGCGCCGTGACGCCGAGCCAGTCCCCAGTGAGCGCACCGCGTACCACCGCCAGGTGACCGCCCGAATCGGTCAGCGACCCGAAGACCACCGGCGACGCGTTGCACAACACCGCGACCGCGGAGTCCGGCAGCGGCGAGCCGCGGTAGAGATAACCGGCCAGCCACTGCGCTGACGGTGTCGGCTCGAAGGTGGCGGCCGGGAGATCCGGCCGCGTCGCGCAACGGGTCAATGACGCGGCAAGGTCAGCGACCAACACCCAGGACAGATTGACCGCCGCCCAGTCCCGGCGCGCGAGTTCAGCGTCGATAGAGCTGGTTTCCGGTCCGAGCGGGACCTGAAACTGTGGTGCAAGGTCGTGCCGCCGATAGAAGTCCTCGACGCGACCAAGAGCAACGTCCGGCGGGCAGCCCGGAGATCCAAGGGGCAGCACCGAGTTCGCCCGACCGGTGAAGCCGGAACCCGCGCGCAACAACCAGTCTCCGAGTCGTTGGATGCTGGTGCCCTGCCAACCGCGGGCCGCCAGCCGTTCGAGGTCAACCATCCCGACGGCAGGAACCGACAGACCGGTCATGACGACGCACCCACTGACGGGGCACACGCCGCCAACCGAAACGCCATCTGCACCACGAGATGATGCGGCATTGCCAGATTGAGCCGCAGGAAACCTGTTGTCCCGCAGTGCCGGCCGTCCACCCCGCGCACCCGGGCGAGTTGGGTGACATCGGCCGGGTCGCAACCTGTTCCGCGAAGGTCCAGCCAACCGAGGTACGTGCCCTCCAGCGGCAGCAGTCGGGCCGACGGCAGCGATCGACGGAGCTCGGTGACAAACAGATCACGACCGACTCTCAGGTAGTCGACAACCGCGGTCAGATGGTCGACGCTCTCCGTATACGCGGCCGCGGTCGCGACCGCCCCGAGCGGGGTCGCCCCGTACCAGGCGACCGGGTTGATCCGAGACCAGCGGTCGCGGTCGGCGTCATTGGAAAGGATCAGCTGAGCGCAGGACAGCCCGGGGATATTCCAGCCCTTTGACGCAGATGTACCGGTGATCGTGTGTCGTGCCGTTTCCTCGGACAGTGCCGCGTATGGGCGATGGACGTGGCCCGGAAACACCAATGGAGCATGTATTTCGTCGGCGAATACCTTCGCGCCGGCATCCTGGATGACGTCGGCAAGGGCCAGCAGTTCCGTCTCGGTGAAAACCCGGCCGGTCGGATTGTGCGGATTCGTCAGTACGAACAGCGCGCCGGGGCGCAGGGCCGCGGCGATTGCCGGCAGGTCCAAGGAATACCGATCGCCGTCCAGCCGCATCGGGACCGTGATCAATTCCCGACCATCGAGCGCCGGCAGCGTCAGGAAGGGCATGTACGCCGGAGTCGGGAGCACGACGGGGGCGCCGGTCGGGACGAGGTGATCCAACACGATCCGCAGCCCACCGACCACCGAGGCAACCGGGTGCACGTCGGCCGGGTCGATCTGCCAGCCGAACCTGGCCTGCCACTGGGCGGTTGCCGCGCCGACCTTGACGTCCAGGTAGCCGGGCAGGTAGCCGGTGAGGCCCTGAGCGACTGCGCCCTGCAATGCGGCCGTGATCGCCGGTGCCAGGGGCAGGTCACTCTCGGCCACCCAGGCGCCGATGACGCCGGGCGCAGTTCCGGACCATTTCAGTGAACCGCGCCCACGCAGGTCGTCCTCGGTCTGCGCATCGGTCCAGGCCGCGACGGTCATTCGCACACCGTACGACCGTCCGGAACGGCGCTCGTGCGCAGGACAGTCCTCGGCGGACGGCAGAATGACCGCCATGTCAGTACCTTCCGTCGCGCCGCCGCGCGGCGCTCTCAGTGCCCTGGGTGAGATCAGCCCGACCAGGGAGGAATTCCGCGAGCTCGCCCGCGATCGCCGGGTGATCCCGGTCACCAGGCGGTTGCTGGCCGACGCCATCACCCCGGTCGGGCTGTACGCCACCCTGGCCGGCGATCGCCCAGGGACGTTCCTGCTGGAATCCGCTGAGAACGGTCACTCCTGGTCCCGCTGGTCGTTCGTCGGGGTGGCCGCGCCGGCCGCCCTCACCGAGCGCGACGGCGAGGCACTCTGGCTCGGCACACCGCCGGTCGGAGTGCCCACCGGCGGCAATCCGCTGCACGTGCTGGCCGAGACGGTCCGACTGCTGCACACCAACCCGCTGGCCGGGCTGCCGCCGCTCACCGGGGGGATGGTCGGGTACCTCGGGTACGACGTCGTCCGCCGGCTGGAGAAGATCGCCTCGACGGCCGGCGACGGTGCGATCGATGACCTCGGTGTCCCCGAACTGGTCATGCTGTTCGCCACCGATCTCGCCGCCCTTGACCACCACGAGGGCACCGTCACGCTGATTGCCAACGCGGTGAACTGGGACAACAGTGACGAGCGGGTGGACGCCACCTATGACGCGGCCGTCGCCCGGCTCGACGCGATGAGCGCCCAACTCGCCGCTCCGATTTCGCTGCCCGCGGCGGTCTTCGCCCACCGGACGCCGGAGGTGCTCAGGCGGACGTCGTCCACTGACTACCGGGCCATGGTCGAGGTCGCGAAGGAGCACATCCGGGCCGGGGACGCGTTCCAGATCGTGCTGTCGCAACGGTTCGACGTCGCCACCGAAGCCGATCCGCTGGAGATCTACCGGGTGCTGCGCGCCACCAACCCGAGCCCGTACATGTACCTGCTGCGGCTGCCGACACCCGATGGCGACCCGATCGCCGTCGTCGGATCCTCGCCGGAGGCGCTGGTGACTGTGCGGGACGGGCTGGTGACGATGCACCCGATCGCCGGAACCAGGCCGCGCGGGCACACCGAGGAGGACGACGTGCTGCTCGCCAAGGACCTGCTGGCGGATGAGAAGGAACGCAGCGAGCACGTGATGCTCGTCGATCTCGGGCGCAACGACCTGGGACGGGTCTGCGCCGCCGGCACCGTCAAAGTGGTCGAGTTCTTCACCATCGAGCGGTACAGCCACGTCATGCACATCGTTTCCACCGTCACCGGGCGGCTGGCCGAGGGCCGCACCGCCTATGACGCGCTCGCCGCCTGCTTCCCGGCCGGCACGCTGTCCGGGGCGCCGAAGCCGCGGGCGATGCAGATCATCGACGAGCTGGAGCACTCCCGGCGCGGGGTGTACGGCGGCGTCGTCGGCTACCTGGATTTCGCCGGGGACGCCGACACCGCGATCACCATCAGGACGGCGTTGGTCGCCCGGGGAACCGCGTATGTGCAGGCCGGGGCCGGTGTGGTTGCCGACTCGGTGCCGGCATCGGAGGACGCGGAATGCCAGGGCAAGGCCGCCGCGGTCATCGCCGCCGTCGGCGCCGCTGCCACCCTGAGGTCGGTCGGTGGCTGACAGCAATCGCGGTCGGCAACTTGGTCTGGTCGCGATCCTGGCGGTGGCCGGCGCCGGTCTGGCCGCGATCGCCGCTGCGCTCACGTGGTGGTCGGCCGAGTACGTCGACCCGCTGTCCGGCGCCCTGACGATCACCGCATCCGGTGCGGCCTGCGTCCCCGAGTTGATCCCGTTGGCGTTGGTGTCGTTGGCCGGGTTCGGGGCGGCGCTGGCCACCCGCGGCGTGCCGCGACGCATCGTCGGCGTGGTGATCGCACTGTGCGGGGCGGCCGTTGCGGTGCGGTCGGCGATGTTCTTCGGCGGCACTCCCGCCGCGTTGGTCAGCCAGCTGACCCGACCGGCCGATCCGGCCGGAGCGGCGCAGCTACACCCCGTTGGTCCGACCCTCGGCATGCTGGCCGGGCTGCTGCTCGCCGCTGCCGGTGTGCTCGTCCTGCTCGGCTTCGGCGCCCGGCAGGCCATGGGCTCGCGCTACGAACGGCGGGCCCGCACGCAGCCCGCTGTGGCTGATCAGGGAGCGCCGGACCAGGGGGACTGGTGGAAATCACTGGACGCCGGTGACGACCCGACCGCGGCTAGCACATCCGATGGCAGCGGCGAAACCCCACCGGCCGTGTCAGAGCACACATCCGGAGACGGTTACCATGACCCCAACGCCGGTCGGGCTCCCGGCTGAATGATCGAGCGGATTGTCGAGCGCGGAGGAGACCATCGGGTGAATGTGCTGGACGGGATCCTCGTAGGAGTTCGAGAGGATCTTGCCGCGCGTGAAGCACAGGTCCCCCTTGCCGAGGTCAAGGCAAGGGCGGCCAAGGCACCCGCTCCGCTTGATGTCCTGCCGGTGCTGCTCGGGCAGGGCGTCGGCGTCATCGCAGAGGTCAAGCGCGCCAGCCCGTCTCGTGGCCCGCTGGCCGCCATCGCAGATCCCGCAGCGCTCGCCAGGATCTATGAGGGTGCCGGTGCCCGCGCGATTTCGGTGCTCACCGAGGGCCGCAGATTCGGCGGGTCACTAGCGGATCTGGACGCCGTCCGTTCTGCTGTCAGCATCCCGGTGCTGCGCAAGGACTTCATCGTCAGCCCCTATCAGGTGCACGAGGCAAGGGCCCACGGCGCCGATCTGGTGCTGTTGATCGTCGCGGCCCTCGAGCAGAACGTGCTGCACGGACTGCTGGAGCGGATCGAATCCCTCGGGATGACGGCCCTGGTCGAGGTACACACCGAGGCCGAGGCGGATCGCGCATTGTCCGCAGGCGCGAAGGTCATCGGAGTCAATGCCCGCGACCTCACCACCCTGACCGTCGACCGGGACGTCTTCTCCCGGATCGCGCCGGGATTACCCAGTGGCGTGGTCACCATCGCGGAGTCCGGGGTCCGTGGTCCGAACGACCTGCTCGCCTATGCCGGCGCCGGGGCCGATGCAGTATTGGTGGGTGAGGGGCTGGTGACCAGCGGCGACCCGCGCGCCGCGCTGGCCGACCTGGTCACGGCCGGCTCACACCCGTCCTGCCCGCGGCCCGCTCGCTGAGCACGTGGAGTTGATCGGCCCTGTCGCCAACAAGCAGAGCCGCGCGAATATCTGGAGATCATTTGTCTGTCAGTTCTGATAGCTCGCTGCCCCGCCCGTCCGACGGCCTCGCCGGTACCGCACACGACCCGGACGAACGCGGGTACTTCGGCACGATGGGTGGCCGCTGGCTCCCGGAGGCACTGGTCGGTGCCCTCGACGAGGTGGCCGACAGCTACCGCAAGGCCCGCCGGGACCCCGAGTTCCTTGGCCGGCTGGACTACCTGGCCGCGTCCTACGCCGGCCGGCCCAGCCCGCTGACCGAGGCGGAGCGGCTCACCGCACACGTCGGCGGAGCGCGCATTCTGCTCAAGCGCGAGGACCTCAACCACACCGGCAGCCACAAGATCAACAACGTGCTCGGGCAGGCGCTGCTCGCCCAGCGGATGGGCAAACGGCGGATCATCGCGGAGACCGGCGCAGGTCAGCACGGCGTCGCAACCGCAACGGCCGCAGCCCTTCTCGGTCTCGAGTGCTGCGTCTACATGGGCCGGGTAGATACCGAGCGGCAGGCCATCAACGTCGCGAAGATGCAGATGCTGGGCGCCGAGGTGATCGCCGTCGACTCCGGATCGGCGACGTTGAAGGACGCCATCAACGAGGCGTTCCGGGACTGGGTCACCAACGTCGACCACACGTTCTACCTGTTCGGCACCGTCGGCGGCCCGCACCCGTTCCCGGTGATCGTCCGCGACTTCCAGCGGATCATCGGCCTCGAGGCCCGGGCGCAGGTGCTGCAACTGACCGGCCGGCTGCCTGACGCCATCTCCGCCTGCGTCGGCGGCGGGTCGAACGCGATCGGCATTTTCCACGCCTTCCTGGACGACGAAAGCGTCCGATTGGTCGGTATGGAGGCCGGTGGCGACGGCATCGAAACCGGCCGGCACGCCTCCACCATCAGCGGCGGCACCGTCGGGGTGCTGCACGGTGCCCGCTCGTTCCTGCTGCAGGACGCCGATGGGCAGATCATCGAATCCCATTCGATCTCCGCCGGCCTCGACTACCCCGGTGTCGGTCCCGAGCATGCGCACCTCGCCGAGATCGGCCGGGCGGAATACCGATCGATCACCGACACCCAGGCGATGGACGCCTTCGCGCTGCTGTCCCGCACCGAGGGCATCATCCCGGCCATCGAATCCGCGCACGCCGTGGCCGGCGCGCTGGATCTGGCCCGAGAGATCGGCCCCGACGGGATCGTGCTGATCAACGTCTCCGGCCGCGGTGACAAGGACATGGAGACCGCGATCAACTGGTTCCACCTCGGCGAGCCGAACCGGGAGACCGGCGACGTGACGCCCGGCGAGGCCGTGCCGGTCGACGTCAACGCCGGGGACATCACACCAGCAGGGGCAGCCAGATGACCGCGCTGACCGACATGTTCGCCGACCTCCGCGCCGCAGGGTCGGGCTGCCCTGGTCGGCTACCTACCGGCCGGCTACCCGACGATCGACGGTTCCAGCGGAACTGCTGGCCGCGATGATCGACGGCGGCTGCGACCTGGTCGAGGTCGGCCTGCCGTTCTCCGACCCGGTGCTGGACGGGCCCGTCATCCAGCACGCCGCACAGACCGCGCTGGCCGGTGGCTTCCGCGTCCGGGACGTGTTCGGCATCGTCCGGTCGGTCACGCAGGCCGGTGGCCGGGCCGTCGTCATGACGTACTTCAACCCCGTGCTCGCGTACGGGGTCGACTCCTTCGCGCGCGACCTGTCCGCCGCCGGCGGTTCCGGCGTCATCACCCCGGATCTGATCGTCGACGAGGCCGGTCCCTGGCTCGCCGCGACGGCGGCGAACGACCTGGACCCGATTTTCCTGGTCGCCCCGTCTTCCTCCGCGGAGCGGATCGCGCTGACCGCGGCGTCCACCAGCGGGTTCCTGTACGTCGCCTCCACCATGGGGGTGACCGGCGCCCGCAATCAGGTCTCCGCCGCCGCCCCGGAACTGGTTGCCCGCTGCCGGGCGATCACCGACCTGCCGCTCGGCGTCGGGCTCGGGGTCCGGACCGGCGAGCAGGCCGCGCAGATCGCCGGCTTCGCCGACGCGGTGATCGTCGGGTCGGCGTTTGTCAGCGCCGCGGAACGTGGCGGCCCGGCCGCGGTCCGGGAGCTGGCCGCCGAACTCGCCGCCGGTGTCCGCTCCGCTGTTCGTGAATCCGCCGCCCAACCAACCACCACGGTGCCGTCGTGATCCACCTGTTGGCCGACATCCCATCGCCTTCCCGCGGCGTCTGGTACGTCGGACCGATCGCGCTGCGCGCCTACGCGATCTTCATCATCATCGGCATCGTCGTCGCCGTCTGGTGGGGCAACAAGCGTTTCGTCGCCCGTGGTGGCCGGCCCGGTCGGGTGACCGACATCTCCGTGTTCGCAGTGCCTTTCGGCATCATCGGCGGTCGGATCTACCACGTCATCACGGACAACCAGCTGTACTTCGGGGAAGGCCTGAACCCCTGGAACGCCTTCGCCATCTGGAACGGCGGCCTGGGTATCTGGGGTGCCATCGCATTCGGTGCGGTCGGCGCGTGGATCGGCTGCCGCTACTACAAGGTGCCGCTGGCGTCCTACGCGGACTCGATCGCACCCGGCATCGTGGTGGCGCAGGCCATCGGCCGGTTGGGCAACTACTTCAACCAGGAACTGTTCGGTTCGGCGACGTCGATGCCGTGGGGTCTCGAGGTCTTCGTCCGTACCCCGGGTGGTGTCGCCGGCACCGTGCCGGGGACCGGTGTCTGCGAGTTCCCGACCGACTACATCAAGGCCACTCCCGAGGTGCTCTGCGGGGTCTACCAGCCGACGTTCCTCTACGAGATCCTCTGGAACCTCGGTGTTGCACTGGTCGTTGTGCTGGCCGATCGGCGATTCAAGCTGGGCGGCGGCCGGGCCTTCGCGGTCTACGTCGCCGGCTACACCCTCGGCCGCACCTGGATCGAGATGCTCCGGATCGATCCGGCCAACCACATCTTCGGGCTGCGGATCAACGTGTTCACCTCGGTGATCGTGTTCCTCGGCGCCGTGTTGTTCCTCATCCTGCGCCGCCATGTCGGGCGGGAGGACCCGGCGTTGGTGTGGGGCCCCGACCGGCCGGGTAAGAATTCCAAGGGCAGCCAACCGCCGCCGTCGGCCGAGACCGAACCGGTGACCGACGATGACAAGCCCACGGACACCGGTGAAACCGACCTGCCGGTGGAGCCCGCGCAGCCAGAGGGGCCGGGGCTGCGTTAACAGCATGCGTCCGACCCCGGGCTGGTACCGATCCGCGCCTCGAGTGCGGTAACTTTGGCGGGTGCTGGGCCATCGTCGTCCCTGTCGATTCCGCGCTCTCGGGCGTGGGGCACGGTGACGATGGGCGGTACCCCGCCGTAGGTCACACCTCCCTGCGCTCGGGCCTGGTGGCTCACCCCTTCGCCACGGATGGCCCTGTTGCCCGCCCCGCCAAGGCGTGCAGGTTCGTTGTTCACGCAGGCCGCCCCGCCGCAGTCGTCGAGTGCGCTTCCTGACTGCTCCTCCAGTTGCACCGCTCGTCCAGTTGCACCGCCGTACCCGCGTATCCGATGTGACATGTCCAACCGTGCCGGCCGCCGCAAGGCGGTCACGCCGCCGACGACGGGAGGTCTGCCGTGCAGTACTCGGCAACACCCGCCCCCCAGGGGCTCTATGACCCACAATTCGAGCGTGACGCCTGCGGCGTCGCTGCCGTGGCCGACATCAAAGGCAGGCGCAGTCACTCGATCGTGAACAGCGGTGTCACCGCGCTGATCAACCTCGACCACCGAGGCGCTGCCGGTGCCGACCCCGCTGTCGGTGACGGCGCCGGCATCCTGATTCAGGTGCCCGACGAACTGCTCCGGGCGGTCGTCGATTTCGAGCTGCCGATCAGCGCCGATCCGCGTCACGGGCAGGCGTACGCAGTCGGTCTTGCGTTCCTGCCGGCAGACCCGATCGTGCGCGCCGAGGCCAAGGAGATCGTCGCCGGGATCGTCGCCGAGGAGGGTCTGGAGCTACTCGGCTGGCGGCTGACACCGACCGATCCGATCGGCTCCGGTGTCGGGCAGATGGCGTTGGACGTCATGCCCGCGTTCGAGCAGTTGTTCCTCGCCGCGCCTGCCCGGGCCGACGGCTCCGTTCCGTTCGGTGTCGACCTGGATCGGGCCATCTACCCGGCCCGGAAGCGCATCGAGCACGAGACGGCCGCCGTTGCGGGCGAGAAACACGGTGTCTACTTCGCGTCGCTGTCCAGTAGGACCCTGGTCTACAAGGGCATGTTGACCACCGAGCAACTGCCGGCGTTCTTCGGTGATCTCACCGATGTGCGCACCGAGAGCGCGATCGCCATCGTGCATTCCCGGTTCTCCACCAACACCTTCCCGGCCTGGCCGCTGGCCCACCCGTTCCGCTATATCGCGCACAACGGCGAGATCAACACGGTCCGCGGCAACCGTAACCGGATGCGGGCCCGCGAGGCGATGCTGTCCTCGAAGCTGATCCCCGGCGACCTGTCGCGGGCGTTCCCGATCTGTACCCCGGGTGCCTCGGACTCCGCCTCGTTCGACGAGGTGCTGGAGCTGCTGCACCTGGGCGGCCGGTCGCTGCCGCACGCGGTGCTGATGATGATTCCGGAGGCGTGGGAGAACAACGCCACCATGGACCCGTCGATCCGTGGGTTCGCCGAGTTCCATGCCTCCCTGATCGAGCCGTGGGACGGCCCCGCCTGTGTGACGTTCACCGACGGCACCGTGCTCGGGGCGGTTCTCGACCGCAACGGTCTCCGTCCCGGCCGCTGGTGGTTGACCACCGACGACACCGTCGTGCTGGCCTCGGAGGCCGGCGTGCTGCCGATCCCGCCGGAGAAGGTCCTCGAGCGCGGTCGGCTGCAGCCGGGCCGGATGTTCCTGGTCGACACCGACCAGGGCCGCATCCTGGACGACACCGAGGTGAAGCGCGACCTGGCCGCCGACCAGCCGTACCGCGACTGGGTGCACGCCGGTCTGATGCGGCTCACCGAGCTGCCCGCGCGTGAGCACGTCACCGTGTCGCACCGCAGTGTGCTCGCCCGGCAGAAGATCTTCGGTTACACCGAGGAAGAGCTGCGCGTGCTGATCACCCCGATGGCCGCGTCCGGCGCCGAGGGCATCGGGTCGATGGGCACCGACACCCCAGAGGCGGTGCTGTCCACCCGGCCGCGGCTGATCTTCGACTACTTCAGCCAACTCTTCGCGCAGGTGACGAACCCGCCGCTGGACGCGATCCGGGAAGCCGTCGTCACCTCGCTGTCGTCGGTGATCGGTCCGGAGGCGAACCTGCTGGAACCGGGGCCCTGGTCCTGCCGGCAGGTCGTGCTGCCGTTCCCGGTGCTGGACAACGACGACCTGGCCAAGCTGATGGGGATGAACGCCGAGGGCAACCTGCCCGGCTTCGCCTCCGCGGTGATCTCCGGGCTGTACGACGTCGGCGGCGGTGCGGACGCGCTGGCCGCCGCCATCGAACGATGTCGACAGGAGGCCGACGACGCCGTCGCCGCCGGCGCCCGGGTGATCATGCTGTCCGACCGGCACTCCACTGCCGATCGGGCGCCGATCCCGTCCCTGCTGCTCACCTCCGCCGTGCACCAGCACATGGTGCGGCAGAAGACCAGGACCAAGGTCGCGCTGGTCGTCGAATCCGGTGACGCGCGCGAGGTACACCACATCGCGCTGCTGCTCGGCTACGGCGCCGGCGCGGTCAACCCGTACCTCGTGATCGAAAGCGCCGAAGACCTTTCCCGGCACGGACGTCTCGACGACGTCACGTGCGAGAAGGCCGTCCAGAACACCGTGTACGCGCTCGGCAAGGGCGTCCTCAAGGTGATGAGCAAGATGGGCATCTCCACCGTCGGTTCCTACCGCGGTGCCCAGGTGTTCGCCGTCTTCGGCATCGACAACGATGTCCTCGACGAGTACTTCACCGGCACCACCACCCGCACCGGCGGCAGCGGCCTGGCCACCATCGCCGGCGACGTCGCCACCCGGCACGCGCTGGCCTTCGTGCAGAACCCGGGCACCCTCGAGCACCGCAAGCTGGAGATCGGCGGCCAGTACCAATGGCGCCGCGAGGGCGAGATCCACCTGTTCAACCCGGAAACCGTGTACCTGCTGCAGCACTCGACCCGCAGCAAGCAGGAAAAGGTGTTCCGCCGCTACACCGACGCCGTCGACAAACTGTCCCGCGAGGGCGCCACCCTGCGCGGGTCTGTTCGACCTGCGCACCGGCGAGCGGCCCGCGGTGCCGCTCGACGAGGTCGAGCCGACCTCGGAGATCGTCAAGCGGTTCGTCACCGGCGCGATGTCCTACGGCTCCATCTCGATCGAGGCGCACCAGACGCTGGCCATCGCGATGAACAGGCTCGGCGGCAAGTCGAACACCGGCGAGGGCGGCGAGGACGTCGACCGGCTGCTCGACCCGTCCGGCGGTCAGCGATCAAGCAGGTTGCGTCCGGTCGGTTCGGGGTGACCAGCGCGTTCCTGGTGAACGCCGCCGAGATCCAGATCAAGATGGCGCAGGGCGCGAAGCCCGGCGAGGGCGGTCAGTTGCCCGGTCACAAGGTCTACCCGTGGATCGCGGCCACCCGTAACGCCACCGCCGGTGTCGGGCTGATCTCGCCGCCGCCGCACCACGACATCTACTCCATCGAGGATCTCAAGCAGCTGATCCACGACCTGCGCAACGCCAACCCGGCCGCCGACGTGTCGGTCAAGCTGGTGTCGGTGCCCGGCGTCGGAACCGTCGCCGCCGGCGTCACCAAGGCGCACGCGGACAAGGTGATCGTCGCCGGATACGACGGCGGCACCGGTGCCGCGCCGCTGACCTCACTGAAGCACACCGGTCAGCCCTGGGAGCTCGGCCTGGCCGAGACCCAGCAGACGCTCCGGCTCAACCAGCTGCGCGAGCAGGTCAGGGTGCAGGTCGACGGCGGGCTGAAGACCGCCGCGGGACGTCATCGTCGCGGCGCTGCTCGGCGCCGAGGAGTTCGGCTTCTCCACCGCACCGCTGGTGGTCGCCGGTTGCGTGATGATGCGGGTCTGCCACCTGGACACCTGCCCGGTCGGCATCGCGACGCAGAACCCGGTGCTGCGCGAGCGGTACACCGGCACGCCGGAATTCGTCGAGACGTTCTTCACCTACCTGGCCGAGGAGGTCCGCGAATACCTTGCGGCCCTTGGTTTCCGGTCCATCGAAGAGGCCGTCGGGCACGCCGAGATGCTGGACGTCTCCGGCGCGGTCGCGCACCATCGGGCCCGCGGGCTCGACCTGGCGCCGCTGCTGGAGATCCCGGACGTGCCCAGCGACTACTCGTGCACCCACCCGGCCCAGCACGACCTGTCCAAGACGACTGGACGCGACCCTGATCAAGCTGGCCGCGCCCGCCCTGCAGGACGCCAGGGCGGTGCGGATCGACCTGCCGATCCGCAACGTCGACCGCACCGCCGGCACCATGCTCGGCTCCGAGGTCACCCGGATCTTCGGTCCGGGGGGCCTGCCGGACCACACCATCGACGTCAACCTGACCGGCACCGCCGGCCAGTCGCTGGGCGCGTTCCTGCCCCGCGGCGTGTCGATCACCCTGCTGGGTGACGCCAACGACTACGTCGGCAAGGGGCTGTCCGGCGGCCAGATCATCGTCCGGCCGGACGAGAACTCGCCGTCGCAGGCACCGGGCGTCAAGACCCAGGTGATCGCCGGCAACACCATCGGCTACGGCGCCACCTCCGGCGAGATCTACCTGCGTGGCCGGGTGGGGGAGCGGTTCGCTGTCCGCAACTCCGGTGCCCTGATGGTCACCGAGGGCACCGGCGACCACGCCTGCGAGTACATGACCGGCGGCCGGGTCGTCATCCTGGGCCGGACCGGTCGTAACGTCGGCGCCGGGATGAGCGGCGGCATCGCCTACCTGCTCGACCCGGAGCCGGCCAAGGTCAACCCGGAGCTGGTCGACCTGGAACCGCTGGACGGCGACGAGGTGTTCTGGCTCGGCGAGGTGATCAGCTCGCACGCCAAGCTGACCGGATCCCGGGTGGCCGCCGCGTTGCTCGCCGACTGGCCGATCGCCGCGATCCGGTTCTCCCGGGTGATGCCGCGCGACTACCGCAAGGTGCTGTCCATCCGCGCCGAGGCCGCTGCCCTCGGTGTCGACGCCGACGAGATGATCATGGAGGCCAGCCATGGCTGATCCCAGCGGCTTCTTGAAGTTCAACCGGCAGGGCCCGGCCCGCCGACCGATCCCGCTGCGGCTGCGGGACTGGCACGAGGTCTACGAACCGTTCGACGACCAGGACCTCCGCGGCCAGGCCACCCGCTGCATGGATTGCGGAATCCCGTTCTGCCACCAGGGTTGTCCGCTGGGCAACATCATCCCGGAGTGGAACGACCTGGTCCGCACCGGCAAGTGGGCAGAGGCGTCCGATCGGCTGCACGCCACCAACAACTTCCCGGAGTTCACCGGCCGGCTCTGCCCGGCGCCGTGCGAGGCGGCCTGCGTGCTCGGTATCGGTGACGAGCCGGTGGCGATCAAGCTGGTCGAGCAGCAGATCGCCGACCACGCCATCACCGCCGGATTCGGGCTGACGCCGCGGCCGGCCGAGTTGTCCACCGGGCGGTCCGTCGCCGTCATCGGGTCCGGTCCGGCCGGCCTGGCCGCCGCGCAGCAGCTGGCCAGGGCCGGTCACGCCGTCACCGTGTACGAGCGGGACGCCCGGATCGGCGGCCTGATGCGGTACGGCATCCCCGAGTTCAAGATGGAACGCGCGGTGCTGGACCGGCGGTTGGAGCAGATGGACGGCCGAGGGCGTCACCTTCGTCGCCGGCTGCGCCGTCGGTATCGACCTGACGATCGAGCAACTGCAGGACGACTTCGACGCGGTCGTCATCGCGACGGGGTCGACCATCCCGCGTGAATTGACCGTCGACGGCCGGCACCTGGACGGTGTGCACCTGGCGATGCCGTACCTGATCGCAGCAGAACGAGGTGCTCGAAGGCACCCGGGACGCGGTCGACGTCTCGGCCGAGGGCAAGAAGGTGATCATCATCGGCGGCGGCGACACCGGCGCCGACTGCTACGGCACCGCGCTGCGGCAGAACGCGGCATCGGTGACCCAGCTGGACATCCACGTCGAGCCGCCGCCCACCCGTGATCCGTCCACGCCGTGGCCGACATACCCGCTGTTGCTGCGGATCTCGGCCGCGCACGAGGAAGGCGGCGAGCGCGTCTTCGGAGTGAACTCGACCTCCATCGAGGGCACCGACGGCAAGGTGACCGGCCTGCACATGGTGGAGGGCAAGCGGATCCCCGGTGGCTTCATCCCCACCGAGGGCACCGAAACCCACTTCGACGCCGACCTGATCCTGATCGCGCTCGGCTTCGTCGGTCCCGAAAGGCCGGGCCTGCTCGACGGTCTCGGTGTGCAGATCTCCGGCCGCGGCACCATCGTGCGGGACGAGAACTACATGACCAGCGTGCCCGGTGTGTTCGTCGCCGGTGACGCCGGTCGCGGCCAGTCGCTGATCGTCTGGGCCATCGCCGAGGGCCGGTCCGCGGCCGCCGGGGTGGATGCCTACCTCGCCGGTTCGTCGTTCCTGCCGGACCCGTTGGAGCCCACCGCAGTTGCCATGCGATGAGTGGACCTGCGCTGAGGCCTCACTGACCACCGACGACCCGCTCGTCCTGTCCTACCTCGGGGTACGGCGGGCGATCGGGATCATCGGCATTGCCCTGCCGTTCGTGCTGCTGGTCGGCGGCCTCGCCCTCGACGGGGTCGGCGTGCAGAGTTCGATCAGCGCGTACTACTACACCGTCATGGGTGACGTGTTCGTCGGAAGTCTGTGCGCACAAGGTGTTTTCCTGATCACATACCGGTACCGGCGGTGGGATTCGGTGGTCTCGACGGCTGATCGGCGTGCTGGCGATCGCTCGTGGCGTTGCTGCCGACCACCCCGGTCGACCCGACGCCGCAGCAGTCCGTGATCGGCGCCGTGCACCTGGTGTGCGCAACGGTGTACTTCCTGACGCTGGCCTACTTCGCGTTCTTCATCTTCACCAGGACGGACCCGGAAAGGTCGCCGACAAGTCGAAAGCTGTTGCGGAACAGGGTTTATCGAGTCTGCGGGGTGGTTGTTGTCGGGTGCTTGATCGGCGCCGGAATCACCGGGATGGTTTTCGACGACGAGCTCGGCCGGCTGCACCCGGTGTTCTGGTTCGAGACCCTGGCCGGGCTTGCATTCGGTGCTGCCTGGTTGATCAAGGGCGAGACCCTGCTGCGGGATCGCCGGGTCGTGAACGGCCGGTGAACCCTGTGAGACCCACCTCATGATCGGTTCAGAATGGCGCTAAGGTAACCGCCATGACTCGCCGCGCAAAAATCGTCTGCACCATGGGGCCCGCGACGTCGTCCGAGGAAGGCATCGCTGCCCTCCTGGATGCAGGGATGAACGTCGCCCGAATGAACTTCAGTCACGGCGACTACGCCGACCATAAAGTGATCTACGACCGGCTCCGGGCCGCCGCCAAGGCCTCCGACAAGGCGCTGGCCATCCTCGCCGACCTTCAGGGACCGAAGATCCGGCTCGGCCGGTTCAGCGACGGACCGCACGAGTGGAACACCGGTGACCGGGTCACCATCACCGTTGATGACGTCGTCGGTGTGAAGGAACGGGTGTCGACCACCTACACCGGCCTGGCGAACGACGCCAGGCCCGGCGACCGGCTGCTGATCGACGACGGAAAGGTCGGCCTGGTCGTCACGCAGGTCACCGGCAATGACGTGGAATGCGCGGTCACCGAGGGTGGGCCGGTGTCCAACAACAAGGGCATCTCGCTGCCCGGCATGAACGTCTCCGTCCCGGCGATGAGCCAGAAGGACACCGACGACCTGAAGTTCGCCCTCTCGCTCGGCGTTGACGTCATCGCGCTGTCCTTCGTGCGTTCGCCCGCCGATGTCGACCTGGTGCATCAGGTGATGGACGAGGTCGGCGCGCCGCGGCTGCCCGTCATCGCCAAGATCGAGAAGCCGGAAGCGGTCGCCAATCTCGAGGCGATCGTGCGGGCCTTCGACGGCATCATGGTCGCCCGCGGTGACCTCGGGGTCGAGCTGCCGCTGGAGCAGGTTCCGCTGGTGCAGAAGCGGGCCGTGCAGATCGCCCGGGAGAACGCCCGGCCGGTGATCGTGGCCACCCAGATGCTGGATTCGATGATCGAGCATTCCCGGCCCACCCGCGCGGAGGCGTCCGACGTCGCCAACGCGGTGCTGGATGGCGCGGACGCACTGATGCTGTCCGGTGAGACGTCGGTCGGTAAGTACCCGATCGTCACGGTGAAGACGATGGCCAAGATCATCGAGGCGGTCGAGGCCGAGTCCGTGACGGCGCCGCCGCTGACGCACACCCCGCGGACCATGGGTGGCGTGCTCTCGTTCGCCGCCAGGGACATCGGCGAGCGGATCGGCGCCAAGGCGCTGGTGGCCTTCACCTATTCCGGCGATACCGTGCGTCGACTGGCCAGGTTGCACACCACGTTGCCGGTGCTGGCCTTCACCCCGCGGGAAGAGGTCCGCAACCAGTTGTCACTGACCTGGGGTGTCCGTACGTTCGTCACCCCGCCGGTGCAGACCACCGACGCCATGGTCGAGCAGGTCGACATCGCGATGCTGGAGGTACCCGGCTTCGAGGCCGGGGACGTGGTGGTCATCGTGGCCGGCGCGCCGCCCAACACCTCGGGATCGACCAACCTCATCCGGGTCCACCGGCTCGGACACGCCGACTGACGGCGCGTGGTCCCGATCACGGCGGCTCGGTCATCGACCGGCGCCGCTCACCGATACGGTGAGCGGCGTGAGTGAACTGATTGACGGACAGCCCCGGCGTGACTCTCGACATCGACGGTGTTCCCCGCGGGCAGGCCGTGGTCGACGCCCTGGTCAAGCTGCTCGACCTGGAACGACTGGAGGACAACCTCTACCGCGGGGTGTCACCCGCGATGTCGCCGGTCCGGGTGTTCGGCGGGCAGGTGGCGGCGCAGGCGCTGATCGCCGCCGGTCGGACGGTGCCCAGCGAGCGTCGGGTGCATTCGCTGCACTCCTACTTCCTACGGCCGGGCAGCCCGCGGCAGCCCATCGTCTATCAGGTCGACCGCACCCGGGACGGTGTCTCGTTCACCACCCGCCGGGTGGTTGCCATCCAGAACGGCAAGCCGATCTTCACCATGTCCGCGTCGTTCCAGATCGACGAGCCCGGGGTGGACCATGCCGATCCGATGCCGATGGTCCCGCCCCCGGAGTCGCTGCCCACCTACGCCGAGCGGATCGCGTCGATCCGGGAGCGGATGGCCGTCTGGGGACAGATCCCCAGGCCGTTCGACATCCGGTATGTCGACGACCCGCCCTGGCAGTCCCGGCTGTCCGGTCCACAGGTCGAGGCGCACAACAAGGTGTGGTTCCGGGCGGACGGGGTGCTGCCCGATGACGACCTGCTGCACGTCTGCATCCTGGCGTACCTGTCCGACCTGACGCTGCTGTACTCGGTGCTGGCCACGCATGCGTTGTCGATGGAGTTCGACCGGATCCAGATGGCGTCGCTGGACCACGCAATGTGGTTCCACCGGCCGTTCCGGGTTGATGACTGGGTGCTCTACGACACCAGTTCGCCCAGTGCGTCCGGGGCAAGGGGTCTTGGTACCGGGCACTTCTTCGATCGGGAAGGGCGGATGCTCGCTACGGTCGTGCAAGAGGGCCTGGTCCGACTGCGTTGACGGATCCGTGCGGACCCGGCCGGCAGCCAGTCGCCGGAGTCGCTCCGGTGTTGGCCCTGAAGGAATGGGCGGCGGTCGTTCATGCGCTGCTGGACGGCAGACAGACCCTGCTGTTACGCAAGGGCGGCATCCACGAGAAGCGGTTCGCCCTGCTGGGTTCCCGGTTCGTCGTATTCCCGACGGTGGCGCACAGCCATGCCGAGTCGACGCGACCCGAGCATGCCTCGATTGCTGCCGCTGGGTCTGCCGGACGTCTCCGCCGAGGCGCTGATCGTGCGGGTCGATCTCGAGGTCGTCGAGGCCATACCGGTGCGGCGTCCGGAGCGGATCGCCGAGCTGGAGCCGTTCCACATCTGGACGACAGAGTCGGTGCGCAGTAACCGGATTGACTTCCGTCCGCGGCGTCAACTGGCGGCGCTCGTCGTCCGGGCGCGGCCACTCGCGAGCCGGTGACGGTGCCGGTTCGGCCGGAGTACGCCGGTTGCCGCAGTTGGGTCGACCTTGATCGGGCGATGTTCGCCGGTACCGGTCGGCTAGAACCCGTGCGCGACGAGAAGACATTGGGCGATGTCGTCGACCACGTGCGTTCAGCCGTCGGTTGAATGGAGGCGGACCGTACCCGCCAAGACGGGTTTGATAGAGCGGCATAACCGTGGATTGACATTTTGTTCAGCCGCGCGGCGGTCGATTCCGAGAGATTCGCTCTTTATCAACATTGCAGGCTCGGGTCGCTCGTGCGATGGCCATCGTGGCTGCCAACTGAATGGTGACTCATCGGGTAGTTCGGTGTCGTGCTCCGCAGCGGCGGTCGGCCTTGTCGTCGCTGTCCATGGTGGACTGTGCGGTGGCTCTCCTGTCCCACATGGTTTCGTCGGCGTCGTAGTACAATCTCGGGTCTGGTCGAGCTGCAGCCGGGTGGATGGTCGCCGATGTCGCAAGAGTGGTTGGACCAATCGTGCGAGATGCTTGTTGAGGTGGTGGCGCCGGCAAAATGGTCCGGTCGATTTTGCTCTTGTCGGTCCACCCACCGCGTTCAGCGATTGTTGTGGTTAAAGGGCTCGCGGTTATCGATGTCGCATCGCCATACCGGCCGTCGACAGGAAGGGAATTGGCAAGAGTTGAGCAGCGCGGCCACTTGGTCCCGCAGCTCTTGGTTGGGGCGGTCGGTGAGCGCCCCCGCGTCGGTGGCAATCCCAGGTTCCCAGACGCGGCAGAACGACCGAGGAGGCGTGCTGATTCCGAGCGAGTCGGGCAGGGTGCGGCGGTGATCACGGTAGCGTGGGATCGGGCCGGGTTGGGTACTGGCCCGACGCAGACCGCGGGCCGATGTTGGCCCGGGACAGAACTTCAAGGGAGACCTGATGAGCCTGAGCGACGACGACATCACGACCGGCAGCCGGAGTCACCGAAGGTCCGGCTGACGGCGGGGCAGACGGCAAGCCCGGTGTGCATGACGGTGGTGCCGATGGTGGTGCTGATGGTGGCGCCGACTCGGGTGCCGAGGGGCCGGCTGACGGCGGTGCCGGCGGTCAGCCGGGTGTGCACGACGGTGGGGCGGATGGCGGTGCTGATGGTGGCGCCGACTGCGGGCGCGGAGGGGCCGGCGGACGGCGGCGCCGACGGTCCAGCCGGGTGGCGCGGATGGCGGTGCGGACGGTGGTGCGACGGCGGTGCGGATGGTGGCGCCGATGGCGGTGCGGACGGTGGTGCCGATGGCGGTGCCGACGGAGCCGCTGGCAGCTGATGGCTCGATAGCGATCGTTGCGGGGACGAACGGTTTCGCCGGGCGTCCCCGCGTCCTACTTGCTGCACCGGTCGATGGCGCTGAGCTCGCTGCATTGCCGTCCCGACCGACGAGTTCGCCGCAAAAGTACTGGGCCACCAGCGCCTTTGCTCACGCCGGCCGCCGAGCATCGGTCAGGGCTTCGACGACCTGTTCTCGCCGGCGGCCGTCGACGAGCTGATCTCCGAACGCGGCCTGCGCACCCCGTTCCTCCGGATGGCCAAGAACGGGTCCGTGCTGGCCGTCGACGACCTTCACCCGGTCCGGTGGCGCCGGCGCCGACATCGCCGATCAGGTGGCCGATGACAAGGTGCTCGCTCAACTCGCCGGCGGTGCGACGCTGGTGCTGCAGGCGCTGCACCGCACCTGGCCGCCGCTGATCCGATTCGGCAGCGACCTGGCCGCCGAGCTCGGCCACCCGGTGCAGATCAACGCCTACATCACCCCGCCGGAGAACCAGGGCTTCGCCGCCCACTACGACACCCACGACGTCTTCGTCCTGCAGGTGGCGGGCAGCAAGCGCTGGACGATCCATTCGCCGGTGATCGAGCGATCCGCTGCCGAGCCAGACCTGGGAGCAGCGCAAATCCGAGGTAGCCGCCGAGCGACCGCAGCCGCCGCTGATCGACACCGTGCTGCGGCCGGGTGATGCGCTCTACCTGCCGCGCGGCTACCTGCACTCCGCCGTCGCCCAGGGCGAGGTGTCGATCCACCTGACCGTCGGCGTGCACCCGCTGACCGCGTACGACCTGGCCCGCGAGCTGATCGCGGCCGCGGCGGCCGACCGCGAGCTGCGGCGGTCGTTGCCGCTGGGCCTGGACGTCACCGATCTCGATGCTGTCACCGATCAGGTGCGAGCGGCCGCCAAGCGACTTGCCGCGGCGGTCGATGGTGCGGACCAGGATCAACTGGCAGTCGTCGCACGGTCGGTGGGCAAACGGCAGGCGGGGGAGACCAGGCCGGCGCCGCTTGCTCCGTTGGCCCAGCTCGCTGCCCTCCGGGCGCTGCGCGCCGACACCCCACTTCGGCTTCGCCGGGGGCTGCGCCCCGTGCTGCGCGAGGCAGGGCAGCGGGTGGTGCTCGACGTGATGGATTCCGCGATCAGCTGGCCGGCGCAGGTCGGCCGGCCTTGCAGTTCGTGGTGCGCAACGACATGTTCCGACCAGCCGACCTCCCCGGCGCTCGATCCGGACGAGCAGCTCGTGGTCGCGCGAAGACTGCTGCGGGAGGGCGTCGTGGTACCGGCCACCAGCGGTGTGCTGCCGGTCGAGCCCGGTGGTGCACGGGGTGACTGATCGCACCATCGAGCGGTCGGAGCGTTGTGCGGTACAGGCAGGCGTGCGCGGCGACCCGATGCTCGGCACCGCCTTTCCGGCGTCCCGGCTGCTACTGGTCGAGCAACCGGGCCCGTGGGGGCGGACCGGGCTGCTCGACTCGCGGTTCGACCGGACCGTCGCGCACCGGCTGATCGCCCGGATGAATCGGCAGCAGGTGCGTGTCGTGGCGATCCGCCGACCCGGCCGAACGACCGTCGACGGACCGCGCAGGTGGGCGCTCGTCGATTGTCGGCCGGGTCGAGAACGCCTGGTGTGGGGGCGTTTCGACGACGATTGTCGACCTGACTGAGCTCGATGTCCGGGCGATCCTGGACGCCCCGTTGGTCGACGGAAAGGCGCCAACCGATGACGGTGCCGCCAGCTACGCTGGTGTGCGCGCACGGTACGCACGACGCGTGCTGTGCGATCCGCGGCCGTCCGGTTGCCGCGGCGCTCGACCAGCTCCGTCCGGGACGGGTGTGGGAGTGCAGCCACGTCGGCGGCGACCGATTCGCGGCCAACGTGCTCGTGCTGCCGTCCGGGGTGCTGTACGGCCGGGTCGTTTCGCCGTCGGCGCAGGTGATCATCGATGCAACCGAACGCGGCGGCGTCGCTGGAACAGCACCTGCGTGGACGGGTGGGTCTTGCCGCCGAGGTGCAGGCCGCGATGGCCCTGGCGCACCGTGAGCGACCGGGCCTGGCGATCGCCGATGTCCGGCCGGCGGGCAGCCGGTGGTCGGCACCGGACCTCTCGCTGGTTCGGCTGCGGGTGGGCGCCGAACTCGTCGAGGTGCAGGTGCGGGTCGAGCAGACCTCGACGGAGTGGCTGACCTGCCAGGCCGAGCGAGCCGTCGCGGGCCAATGTCTACCAGCCGTTGTCGTTGCGGAACATCGTCGATCCCCTCTCGACCTGACCCGCCATTACGCTTCACCGGTGACGACCAGGATCCGTTCGACGCTCGGTCTCGAGCTGGTGATCCGGATCGTCTACCGGACCTTCCCGGCTGGGCTTCGTCGGTTGCTGGCCGGCCGGGCCGATCCGCGTCGACGGGCAGACGCTCGATCCCGACCTGCAGCTGTTGCTGCGGCTGGAACGGCTGACCGACGCCGGCACCCCGGCGTCCACCCCGGCAGCGCCGCCGTGAGCATCTGGACGTGGCATCCGCGCTGGTCGGCGGGCCGCTGGTCGCCGGTGTGACAACAACGGAAATCGCCATTCCGGCCGAGCGCACGTGATCAGCCCGGACTCGCTGCCCGGCTCTACACCCCGGACGGCCTGCCGCCCGGCTCGCCGTTGCTGGTGTACCACCACGGCGGTGGCTGGGTGACCGGCAGCCTGGACAGTCATCAACGCGGTCTGCCGGTTCCTCGCGGCGCAGGCGGGAGTCCGGGTGCTGGCGGTCGGCTACCGGCTCGCGCCTGAGCATCCCGTTCCCGGCCGCGATCGACCGATGCCGTCGCCGCCTTCCGTTTCGCCCGTGAACATGCGGCAGAACTGGGTGCCGACCCGGCCGCGATCGCGCTGGGCGGGGACAGTGCCGGCGCGAATCTCGCGGCGGCGGCGGCACATCTGGCCGTCCGCGGTGCCGAGCCGGAGCCGGCCTTCCTGCTGCTGTTCTATCCGCCGTGCGACGCGGTGCACCGGGCGCCGTCACGCGAACTGTTCGCCTCGGGATTCCTGCTGACCGATGCCGACATCGTCTGGTTCTGCGACCACTACATGCCGCCGACCGTCGACCGCGGCGACCCGCGGGCCTCGATCCTGCTGGCCGACGATCTCACCGGGATGCCGCCGACCTACCTGGTGACGGCGGGATTCGACCCGATTCGCGACGAGGGGGAGATGTACGCCCGGCGACTGGCCGACGCGGGCGTGCCGGTCGTGCTGCGCCGCCAGCCGGACCTGGTGCACGGATTCGTCAACATGATCGGGCTGAGCCGCGCGATGCCGGGCGGCGGTGGTCGAGGCCGCCGGCGCGCTGCGCACCGGACTGGCGCTGGTGAGTGCCCCCGGTCAGACTCGAACTGACACTGTGCGGGATTTGAATCCGCTTCCTCTGCCAATTGGGATACGGGGGCAGGCCCCGGCTGGGGGCAGGAACCATCTTAGACGGCAGTCAGAGCCGATTTTGAGCAGCACGCACTGACAACGATGTCGGTTGCGTCGCCGGAACACGCTCTAGATCACATCGCGGACGCGCGCCACTTAGCCTGCCGGTCACATTGCCCGGATACTCTGGCGCCCGGACCAATGGCCGATCCGCGGCCATCGGCATGGTTGGGGAGGTGGCCGATGACCGCTCCGAGACGAGTGATCATCGCCGAAGACGAGGCGCTGATCAGGCTCGACCTGGCGGAGATGCTGGCCGAAGAGGGGTTCGAGGTCGTCGGCCAGGCCGTCGACGGCGAGCAGGCGGTGCAGATGGCGACCGAGCTGCGCCCGGATCTGGTGATCCTGGACGTGAAGATGCCCAAGAAGGACGGCATCGAGGCGGCGGGGGAAATCGTCGCCGAGCAGATCGCGCCGGTCGTCATCCTGACGGCTTTTTCGCAGCGGGATCTGATCGAACGCGCGCGGGATGCCGGCGCGATGGCCTACCTGGTGAAGCCGTTCTCCAAGGCCGACCTGCTGCCGGCGATCGAGCTCGCCGTCGCCCGGTACGCGGAGACGGCGGCGCTGCGGCTCGAGGTCGCCGACATCAGTCAGCGGCTGGAGGCGCGCAAGATCATCGACCGGGCCAAGGGCCTGCTGATGACGCACCAGAAGATGACCGAACCGGAGGCCTTCCGCTGGATCCAGCGGACCGCCATGGACCGCCGGACGTCGATGCAGGCGGTCGCCGGCGCGGTGCTGGAGGGACTGTCCGCGAAGAGCTGAGCCAGCCGGCGCTCGCGCCATGCTGACGTTGGGTCACGTGTTGGCAAAGGATCTGTCGACCGAACGGGGGTCGGGGAGAAAATTTTCTCCCCGGCCCTCTGCCGTTTGGCAGGAAGATTCACGGCACAAGACCGCTGTAACCGGCGATATGAGGGTCAATCCGGCACTTTGCCCTGCGGTTTCACGGTCACCATGGCCGACATTCGTGTCACCCAGGGTGAGCTCTGCGGCGTCTGCGCAGGTCAGTGGGCAGATGGCAGGGACCTGTGAACCACAGGCGCTGCTCATGTGAACCGCGAGTCGCATTTTGGTTACGAGGGCACGCCGGTGCAGCAGATTGCGCCATTCGTGGGATAGGTTCCCCGCGTGTCGGCGTCGTCGGCATTGCCGGAGTTCGTCCGGTGAACAGAATCTTCGGAGGTGGCCTGTGCATCGACGTTCGATGCGATCCGCCGTCGTCCTGGTGGCCAGTTGCCACCCTGACGTTGGCGGCCTGTGGATCGAAGTCCACGGAAACAACATCCAGCAGTGCAGCGCCGGCGGCCAGTGGATCTGCGGCTTCCGGCAGTGCCGCATCGGCGGCCGCCGGTCCGGCGGCGCGCTCGCGATCAAGGCCGAACTCCAGGTGCAGATCGACAAGGACGGCAACGAGGTCGCCGGTTGCAGCCGGCGGCACCCCGGTCAGCCCGGCCGGGACGGCACGGCCACCTGTGCCGGCCGACCACGTCGATCGCCATGGCCGGTGCGCTGACCGGACCGAACGCCGCGCTCGGCATCTGAACATCCTCTACGGCGCCAAGGTCGCGCTCGATCGAGCACAACAAGGCCAACCCGAACTGCCAGGTGCACGATCAAGCAGTTCGACACCGAGGGTGACCCGCAGAAGGCCACCCAGGTCGCGCCGCAGATCGTCGGCGATGCCAACATCATCGGCCTGCTCGGTCCGGCGTTCTCCGGCGAGACGAAGGCGACCGGTCCGATCTTCTTCCAGGCCGGCCTGCTGTCGCTGACCGCGTCGGCGACCAACACCGCGCTGACCACCAACGGCTGGACCAACTTCTTCCGCGGCCTGGCCAACGACGGCGTGCAGGGTCCGGCAGTCGCCAGCTACATGGCCAAGACCCTCGGCTACAAGAAGGTCTGCGTCGTCGCAGGACAACTCCGACTACGGTGTCGGGCTGGCCGAAGCGGTGATCCCGGGCTCGGTGCCGCCGCTGACTCGAGCTGCGCGGCCAAGGTCAAGGGCGGCGACAAGGACTTCTCCGCGACCGTTCAGCTGGTCAAGGGCGCCGCGCCGGACGCGGTCTTCTACGCCGGCTACTACGCCGAGGGCGCACCGTTCGTGCAGCAGCTGCGGGACGGCGGCGTCACCGCGGCCTTCGTCTCCGCTGACGGAACCAACGATCCGCAGTTCGTCGCCCAGGCTGGCGCCGCGTCCAAGGACGCGATCCTGTCCTGCCCGTGTGGTCCGGCACCGGATGCCTACGCACACCGAGTACCAGGACTTCAACGGTGCGGCCCCCGGCGTGTACTCGACCGAGGGCTACGACCTGACCACGATCATGCTGACCGGCATCGACTCCGGCATCACCGATCGGGCGGCGCTGATCGACTACGTCAAGAACTACGACGGACTCGGTCTGGCTCGGCAGTACAAGTGGGATGCGACCGGCGAGCTGTCGTCGTCGCTGATCTGGATCTACAAGGTTCAGTAGCTCCACACCGCGCGGTCTGGCGACCGGAGGTCCAGTTCAGGGCCTCCGGTCGCCGGCCGTTCGGGCTCCTTGAACGTCCGGCTGCTGCACATCTGGGCATGAAGGAGCACGATGACGGGTCTCGCCGAGAGCTTTATGTCCCTCGCGGCACCGCCGATCAACTTCAACATCGACGCGCTGGGCAATCTCTTCTGGCAGCTCACGATCGACGGGCTGGCCTACGGCGCGATCTACGCGCTGGTGGCGGTCGGCTACACCCTGGTCTACGGCGTTCTCCGACTGATCAACTTCGCGCATTCCGAGATCTTCATGCTCGGCATGTTCGGTCAGTACGCGGTCCTGATGCTGCTCGGTTTCAGCCCGAGCGGCGACGTGTACTCCGAGGGCACGCTGATGACGATCATCTATCTCGGCATCGCCCTGCATCGGTGGCATGGCGGTCTCCGGTGGCGCCGCGGTCGGACTGGAACGACTGGCCTACCGGCCGCTCCGCAAACGCAACGCGCCGTCGCTGGTCTTCCTGATCACCGCCATCGGCGCGTCCTTCGTGATCCAGGAATTCGTGCACTACGTGCTGCCGGAGCTGACCAACGGCGAACTGGGCGGCGTCAACGCGCAGGTGCCGATTCGGCTGGTGGCGCCGGAGGAACAGTTCACCATCTTCGGTGCCTCGGTCACCAACATCACCCTGATCATCCTGATCTCCGCCTTCGTGCTGGCGCTCGGCACCGACCTGTTCGTCAACCGCACCAAGTTCGGCCGCGGCATCCGATCGGTCGCCCAGGACCCGACAACGGCCACCCTGATGGGGGTCAGCCGGGAGCGGGTCATCATCCTGACGTTCCTGATCGGCGGCCTGCTGGCCGGCGCGGCCGCCCTGCTGTACACCCTGCGAGTGCCCAACGGGATCATCTACTCCGGCGGCTTCATCCTGGGCATCAAGGCGTTCTGTGCGGCGGTGCTCGGCGGTATCGGCAACCTGCGCGGCGCCCTGCTCGGTGGGCTGATCCTCGGCGTCATGGAGAACTACGGCCAGGTGCTGTTCGGTACCGGCTGGCGTGACGTCGTCGCGTTCGTGCTGCTGATCCTGATCCTGATGTTCCGTCCGACCGGCATTCTCGGTGAGACCCTGGGGAGGGCGCGGGTATGAGCAATCCCTCCTTCGACCAGCGCGCCAAGGGCGGCGTCGGCGACAGCTTCCGCAGTTGGTGGAATGCCCTGTCGCGGCCCGCGCAGTGGGCGTTCGGTGCGCCGTTCATCCTGCTGATCGCGGTCTTGCCGCTGCTGAACGTCCCGCTGCTGACGACCGAGGGCACCAACTTCGGCGCCGTGATGGCGCAGTTCGGCATGTACGCGCTGATCGCCATCGGCCTCAACGTGGTCGTCGGGCAGACCGGTCTGCTCGACCTCGGGTACGTCGGTTTCTACGCCGTCGGCGCCTACACCGTCGCGCTGCTGACCAGCCCGAACAGCCCGTGGAATCAGACCGGTGAGGGCGGCTGGCTGTCCACCGAATGGGCCTGGCTCGCCTGCCTGCCGATCGCGATGGCGATCACCGCGATGTCCGGCCTGATCCTCGGTTCGCCGACGCTGCGGTTGCGCGGCGACTACCTGGCCATCGTCACCCTCGGCTTCGGCGAGATCGTCCGACTGCTGGCCGACAACCTCGACGAGATCACCGGTGGTGGCCGTGGTCTTTCCCAGGTGGCCTACCCGCGGTTCGGCGTCACCGAGGAATTCCCGCTCGGCGTGTTCTCGGCCGGCAACGTCGGCAAGACGCTGAATTCCGGCGTCTGGTGGTTCTGGCTGTCGATCGTGCTGATCATCATCGTGCTGCTGTTCGTCGGGAACCTGGAGCGCTCCCGGGTCGGCCGGGCCTGGGTGGCGATCCGGGAGGACGAGGACGCCGCCGAGATCATGGGCGTGCCGACCTTCAAGTTCAAGCTGTGGGCGTTCGTCATCGGCGCCATGATCGGCGGCATGTCCGGTGCGCTGTATGCCGGTCAGGTGCAGTTCGTGGTGCCGACCAACTTCAACGTCGTCAACTCGGTGCTGTTCCTGTGTGCCGTCGTGCTCGGTGGTCAGGGCAACAAGCTCGGCGTCATCCTCGGGGCGTTCATCATCGTCTACCTGCCGAACTTCTTCCTCGGCCGCACCGAGATTCTCGGTATCCCGGTCAACGGCAGTCAGATCGCCGAGTACAAGTACCTGTTCTTCGGTCTGGCCCTGATGGTGCTGATGATCTTCCGTCCGCAGGGCCTGATCCCGGTCCGGCAGAAGCTGCTGACCTACGGTCGCGAGTTGTATGTCGCGGCCCGCCGGCGTAGCAAGGAAGAAGAAGCGGAGGTGTGCGAAGTGAGCCGCGATTCGGAGTCCGAGCACGACCCCGGCGGCATCGAGGCCGGCGCCGAGGTCGGCGAGGAATACCGGCACATGTCGGAGGAGGCCTACGGCGAGGGTCCGGTCGGGCCGATCATCCTCGACGACGCGGTCACCGTCGACGTCGCCGACGTCATGCCGGAACTGGCGAACCCGGAAGTCGTCGCCGAGATCGTCGCACCGACCAGGGAGATCGACACCGAGGTCGGTGAGCCGCTGGTCGAGCTGCAGTGACGTCACCGTGCGAGTTCGGCGGGCTGACCGCGCTGGACTCGGTGACCTTCAACATCAACCGCGGCGAGATCCTCGGTCTGATCGGTCCGAACGGTGCCGGCAAGACCACCTGCTTCAACGCCATGACGGGCGTCTACCGGCCGACGTCCGGCACCGTGACCTTCGACCATCAGGTGATGGCCAAGCTCAAGCGCAACCAGATCACCCGGCTCGGCATCGCCAGGACCTTCCAGAATGTCCGGCTGTTCGGCGAGATGACCGCGCTGGAGAATGTCGTCGTCGGCACCGACGCCCGGCACCGGACCTCCGTGCCGGGTGCCACCTTCCGGACCTCCCGGCACCGCCACGAGGAGCGGGACGCCATCGACCGCGGAATGGCGCTGCTGGAGTTCGTCGGCGTCGGCGGCCGGGCCACCGAGAAGGCCCGCAACCTGCCCTACGGCGACCAGCGTCGGCTGGAGATCGCCCGGGCGCTGGCGACCGAACCGAAACTGCTGTGCCTGGACGAGCCGGCCGCCGGCTTCAACCCGGCGGAGAAGGCCGCGCTGATGGACCTGATCCGCAAGATCCGATCCGACGGCTACACCGTGCTGCTGATCGAACACGACATGCGGCTGGTGATGGGCGTGACCGACCGAATCGTGGTGCTGGAATTCGGCAAGAAGATCGCCGAGGGACTGCCCAACGAGATCCGCGACAATCCTGCGGTGATTGCCGCCTACCTGGGGGTGCCCGACGATGCCACTGCTTGAGATCAAGGACATGGCGGTCAACTACGGCCGCATCGAGGCGCTGCACGGCATCTCGCTGTCGGTCGAAGAGGGCGAACTGGTCACCCTGATCGGCGCCAACGGCGCCGGCAAGACGACCACCATGCGGGCCATCTCCGGGATCCGGCCGCTCACCCGCGGCTCGATCATCTTCGACGGCCAGGACATCACGAAGATGAAGGCGCACCTGCGGGTGATCGCCGGCATCGTCCAGGCGCCGGAAGGACGTGGTGTCTTCCCGGGCATGACGGTCCAGGAGAACCTGGACATGGGCCACTACGGCCGCACGTTCCCGAACAAGGCCGAGTACAAGGCCACCCTGGATCAGGTCTACGAGCTGTTCCCGCGGCTCGCCGAACGCCGCACCCAGATGGGCGGCACCATGTCCGGCGGCGAGCAGCAGATGGTCGCCATCGGCCGGGCGCTGATGGCCAGGCCGCGGGTGCTGCTGCTGGACGAGCCGTCCATGGGCCTGGCGCCGATGATCATCCAGCAGATCTTCCGGATCATCTCCGACATCAACAAGACCGGGCGTCACCATCCTGCTGGTGGAGCAGAACGCCCAGCAGGCGCTGTCCCGCTCCGACCGGGCCTACATCCTGGAAACCGGCGAGGTCGTCAAGACCGGCCCCGGCCCGGAACTGCTGGCCGACCCGGCGATCAAAGAGGCCTACCTCGGGGTCGCCTGACCCGCGCCCAGCTGCGCGCCCGAACCCAGCTCCACCCCGCACTCGCACCCGCACCAGCCGCCGCCGTTTTCGGTGTTGATCATGACGCAAGCTGCCCGCTTCTCGGCGTGTCGTCGGCGAGTCGGTCAGCTGCCGTCATGATCAACACCGATTGGGTGGTTGGCGAAAGCCTCAGGCGATCAGCCTGTGGAGCTGCGATATCAGCGGGGCCGGATCCTTCCAGATATCGGTTGCGGTGGCGTACAGCATCGTCCACCCGGCCTGGGTCAGTGCGTTGTGCCGGCGTCTGTCTCGGGCAAGTCGGCCATCACCGGAGTGGAACTCCTGACCGTCGTACTCCAGGCCGATCCGCTTTCGCCGCCAGCCCATGTCGAGCCAACGCATTCCGCTGGTTGTCTCGACCTGAACCTGCAGTTCCGGCGCAGGAAGTCCACCGGCAATTGCCCTGAATCTGGCTCGCGACTCCATCGGGGATGCGGCAGCGGCGTCGGCGAAATCGAGCCAGGCCTCAGCGCCTTCACGCCGCGCCGGCCCTTTGCCGCGTCGAGCGACGCAACCAGGTTGCCATGGCCAACTCCGGCACGAAGAGCGGCGTCGAGCACCGGTAACACATCGATCTCGTCACAGGTACAGCACACGTCAATCGCCGTGTCGCCGGCCGAAGTGACTGCCAGACCGCCGATGGTCGACATCGCCAACCGCGGGACCCATTGGTGCACAACGACACCCTGCCGTTTCCGCAGCGACCGACCGTCAGGAGTTGTGACATGCAGCAGACCGTCGTCCAACACGCCGAACCCGTGGAGGGCGGCAGCCGTCTGGTGGCAGGCCACCAGCTGTGACCCGATGGCCATCTGCAGCGCGGTGAGCCGGATCAGCACCGGAGCATTCGGCGTCAGGTAGGAACCGCGCCAGAGCTTGACAAGCTGGTGGTCGTTGACCAGTCGTTGAACACGGCGCCATCGACTGCTTGCCTCGATTTGTCCCGCCGCCCATGCGCGAGGTGCTCCTGCAGGACCAGGGACAAAGTTCTCCACGACCCGGACACTGGCTGACGTCGCTCACGTGATCGAGCCTGTGTTGACGGATGTGAATGGAATTCGGACATAGGAACAACACAGTGCTCGGCGGTCGGTGTCCCACACGTGTCTATCGGCAGCTCCCCAGAATTGAGTTGATCATGACGCAGGCTGCTCGGTTTTCGGCGTGTCATCGGCGTGTCGAGCAGTCAGCGTCATGATCGACGCAGTCCGGCAGGTTCCTGCCGACGCCCACCTCGCCGGGGTGGTTTCGGTCAGGTCTGAACGTTGCTGAGCAACACCGTGAGCCGCGCGGTGCAGATCCGCCGGTCGGCGTCGTCGGTGATCGCGATCTCGAAAGTGCACAGCGTGCGCCCGACGTGCAGGGGAGTCGAGACCGCGGTGACGATGCCGTCCTTTGCCGCCCGGTGATGCGTGCAACTCAGCTCGATGCCCAGCGGAGCCTTGCCGCCGCCGACCAGCGATCCGTGGTACGACCCCATCGTCTCGGCGAGTGCGGCGCTGGCCCCACCATGCAGCAGGCCGAAGGGCTGCCGATTGCCGCTACCGGCATCGTCGCCACCACCCGCTCCGGCGTGACATCTCGATGATCTCGATGCCCATGTGCATTCCAACTCACCGCGCATGTCTCGCATGATCGCCAGCACGGCCTGCTGGTCGGGCGGCTGCGGAAGGGCCAACAGGGCGCGCATGCCGGCGGGTCCGGGTGAGGCGGTCATCGATGCTCCAAGGAAGGGTCGGCGTGACGAGGTTCGGGAGGCCGTTGATCTGGGAGGCCGATGATTGAAACGGACTGTCGGACCCTGACCCTAGACTCGGGCGCGTGAGTCCAACGACGACAGCTGTACCCGTGACCAATGCAGCGACGACCAAAGACGCCGCGACCAAAGATGAAGCGACGCCGGCGACCGATCCCGGGCCGGACGCCGAACCGCGCGTGCTGCTGCTGATGGACGGGCATTCGCTGGCCTACCGCGCGTTCCATGCCCTGCCGGCGGAGAACTTCTCCACCACGACCGGTCAGTTCACGAACGCGGTGTACGGCTTCACCTCGATGCTGATCAACCTGCTGCGCGACGAGCGGCCGACGCATGTCGCTGTCGCGTTCGACCTGTCCCGGCAGACCTGGCGGCGCGAGGAATATGTCGAGTACAAGGCGACCCGCTCGACCTCGCCGAGCGAGTTCAACGGTCAGGTCGAGCTGATCAAAGAGGTGCTCGGCGCGCTGCGCATCCCGTGGGTCACGGCGGAGAACTACGAGGCCGACGACGTCATCGCCACGCTGTCCAGCAGGGCGGTCGCCGAAGGCATGAACGTCAGCATCTGCACCGGCGATCGTGATGCGCTGCAACTGGTCTCGGATCAGGTGACGGTGCTCTACCCCAAGCGTGGCGTGTCCGAGCTGACCAGGTTCACCCCGGAGGAGGTGGAGTCCAAGTACGGCCTGACGCCGTTGCAGTACCCGGACTACGCGGCCCTGCGGGGTGATCCGTCGGACAACCTGCCCGGCATTCCCGGGGTGGGGGAGAAGACGGCCGCCAAGTGGATCCGCGAATTCGGCAGCCTGACCACGCTGGTCGACCGGGTCGACGAGGTGCGCGGCAAGGTCGGCGACGCGCTGCGCGAGGCGCTGCCCAGTGTGCTGATGAACCGGCGGCTGACCGAGCTGGTCCGCGAGGTGCCGATCGACGACGACCCGGCCACCGACTTCCCGGCGGTCCCGTACGACCGGGAGGCCGTCCACCGGATCTTCGACGACCTGCAGTTCCGGGTGCTTCGGGAGCGGCTGCTGGAGACCTTCGCGCAGGAGGACGAGACCAGCACCGAGGGGTTCGAGGTCGCCGGTACCCGGCTCGCGCCCGGCACCGTTCGGGCCTGGCTGGCCGCGCACGCGCACCGGTCGGGTCGGTCTGGTCGTCCGCGGCACCTGGGCACCGGACGGTGGCGACGTGCACACCCTCGCGCTGGCCGCGGCCGACGGGGAGGCGGCCGTCATCGACGTCGTGCAGGCCGATCCCGACGACGAGGCAGCGCTCGCCGCCTGGTTCGCCGACCCGACGCCCACCAAGGTCGGCCACGACCTCAAGCCGGCGATCAACGCGCTGACCGTCCGCGGCTGGCCGGTCGACGGCGTGGCCTGCGACACCGCGCTGGCCGCCTACCTCGCCCGGCCAGGTCAGGCCACCTTCGACCTGAGCGACCTGGTGCAGCGGTACCTGCACCGCACGCTGGACCCCGATCACCAGGTCAACTCCGAGCAGCAGCTGTCGCTGATCCCCGACGAGGACGAGAACAACGCCAGGGATATCGACACCAGGGACATGGTCAAGGCGCGGGCGATCATCGACCTGGCCGGCGCGCTGGAGGAGCATCTGGACATCGCTCGGGCAGAAGTCGCTGCTGGCCGACATGGAACTGCCGGTGATGACGGTGCTGGGCATCATGGAGCGGGACGGGATCGCCGTCGACACCGACTATCTCGACGACCTGCAGTCCACCTTCGCCGCCGAGGCGGAGATCGCGGCCAAGGCCGCCTACGCCGAGATCGGCCGGGAGGTCAATCTCGGCTCGCCCAAACAGCTGCAGGTCGTGCTGTTCGACGAGCTGAACATGCCGAAGACCAAGCGGACCAAGACCGGGTACACCACCGACGCCGACGCGCTGGTCAGCCTGCACGAGCAGACCGGGCACGCGTTCCTCACCCACCTGCTGCGGCACCGCGACGTCACCCGGCTGAAGACGACGGTCGAGGGCCTGCGCAAGTCGGTCAGCGACGACGGCCGGATCCACACCACCTACCAGCAGACCGTCGCGGCCACCGGGCGGTTGTCCAGCACCGAACCGAACCTGCAGAACATCCCGATCCGGACCGACGAGGGCCGGCTGATCCGGCGGGCGTTCATCCCCGGACCCAAGGCCGAGCGTCCTGCTGACCGCCGACTACTCGCAGATCGAGATGCGCATCATGGCGACCCTGTCCGAGGACGCCGGGCTGATCGAGGCGTTCAACTCCGGGGAGGACCTGCACACCTTCGTCGCCATGCGCGCCTTCGGCGTGCCGGCCGAGGAGGTCACCCCGGAGCTGCGCCGGCGGATCAAGGCGATGTCCTACGGGCTGGCCTACGGGCTGTCCGCCTTCGGCCTGTCCGGTCAGCTGAAGATCTCCGTCGACGACGCGAAAGAGCAGATGGAGGCATACTTCTCCCGGTTCGGCGGGGTCCGCGACTACCTGCGGGACACCGTCGCGCAGGCCCGGAAGGACGGGTACACCGAGACGGTCTTCGGCCGCCGGCGGTACGTCCCCGACCTGACCAGCGACAACCGGCAGAAGCGGGAGATGGCCGAGCGGGCCGCGCTCAACGCCCCGATCCAGGGCAGCGCCGCCGACATCATCAAGGTGGCCATGCTGAACGTGCAGCGGCGGATCGAGGCCGAGGGCCTGCGGTCGCGGATGCTGCTGCAGGTGCACGACGAACTGGTCTGCGAGGTGGTGGCCGGACGAGCAGGACGTCGATGACGGCGGTACTGCGTGAGGAGATGGCCGGGGCCTACCCGCTGGCCGTGCCGCTGGAGGTGTCGGTGGGTTCCGGGGTCAACTGGGACGCCGCCGCGCACTGAGCCAAACGATGACAGCAACGCCCTTTGTTGACGCTCAGTGCGTGCAATAGCGTCGTCGGTTACGCTCCGCTCGCCGGTGTACCGCCGGCATTGACTACTGAACCGAGGCGGTCATCGACATGGACACCACCACCTACGACCTCAGCGGAATCAGCACGACCGCGATCGTGATCGGCGCCCTGTTCGCCGTCGCCATCTGGGTGGTCTTCCTGATCGCCTACGTCAAGATCATCAGCCGCGCCGGGTACTCCGGGTGGTGGGTGTTGGTGATGTTCGTGCCGATCCTGAACATCGTGATGCTGTTGATCTTCGCGTTCAAGGAATGGCCGATCCAGCGGGAGTTGGCCGAACTGCGCGGCTGGGCGAACCAGATCCAACGTGGTCAGCAGGGTGGCGGGCAGGGCTTCAGCCAGCCGGGCCCCGGATACCCGACCAGGTAGGCAATCCGGCCGGGCAACTGGAGTCGGTCGGTCGGCCCGTCAACCTGGCAGCTGGGTGACGAAGATCGCGGTGCCGGGGAACATCTCGCCGCGCTCGGCGGACCACTGTCCCCAGACGCCGGTGAAGTCCTCCGGCCACTCCGGTTCGATCACATCCTGCAGGCATGAGCCCGGCCGCGACGATCTCCCGGATCCGATCGCCCATCGTCCGGTGGTGCTCGACGTAGGCCGGTACGCCCTGCTCGTCGACCTCGACGTACGGCGACCGGTCGAAGTACGACTGGATCGCGGTCAGCCCCAACGGCCCCGGGTCGTCGGGGAACGCCCAGCGCATCGGGTGGGTCGCGGCGAACACCCAACGCCCACCCGGCCGCAGCACCCTGGCCACCTCGCGCATCGCCCCCGCGGAGTCGGCGACGAACGGAATCGCCCCGAACGCAGAGAAGGCGAGATCGAAACTCGCGTCAGCGAAAGGCATCTCGCAGACGTCGGCCTGCACCAGCGGAACGCTGGTGCCGGTCCGGCCGGCGGCCGCGACGGCGTGCGGCCAGCATCCCGGCAGACAGGTCGAAGGCGACCACGGCCGCGCCCTGCCGAGCCAGGTACCGCGCACAGGGCGCCGACCCGCAGCCGACCTCGAGAATCCGCTTCCCGCGCACGTCGCCGAGCAGTGCAGCGTCCGACTCCCGCAGGTTCTCCGGGCACCACACCAGGTCGGCCTCACCCAGGAACTCACCGTGCTCGGCGTGGTAACTCGTCGGCGTCGGCGTCCCACCAGCGACGATTCGCCGCCCGGGAGGCCGCCTGGTCCGCGCCCCGCTTGCGCGGTCGGGTGGGTCCGATGACGCTCTCGACGGTGACGTCGCCAATGGGCCGGGTGCCTGCGGTGTCACCGCAACATCGTTGCATGATGGTGGACGCCGACATCGGATCAACGGACTGGCGGCGGCCCGGACACCAGCGCCGGGGCGTTTACCCGTTCGGGTGGTAATGCCGTACGCTGAACACCGCGCTGTGGGTCTGTGCTGTCTCGGAATGGAGCAGGCCGCACTCGTCCGGTCGTCACGTGGCGACTCGGCTACCAAGGCATCGCCTTTCCCAGGGCGTCGTTCAGGTCGCCCGGATGAAATCTGCCCCGCTGCGTGCCGACCGCTTTCGAAACTGGACCTACCCGACGGCCACCAGGGCCGCGGGAACCAGGGCCCGGCTTCCAACACCCCAACTCCGGAGTACCCCACCACATGTCCACCCCTACCGCCACCGCCCCGCAAGTCGCGATCAACGACATCGGGTCGGCTGAGGACTTCCTCGCAGCCATCGATCTGACCATCAAGTACTTCAACGATGGCGACATCGTCGAGGGCACGATCGTCAAGGTCGACCGCGACGAGGTCCTGCTCGACATCGGCTACAAGACCGAGGGTGTCATCCCCTCCCGCGAACTGTCCATCAAGCACGATGTCGACCCCAGCGAGGTCGTCTCGATCGGCGAGCACGTCGAGGCCCTCGTCCTCCAGAAGGAGGACAAGGAAGGCCGTCTCATCCTGTCCAAGAAGCGGGCTCAGTACGAGCGCGCGTGGGGCACGATCGAGAAGATCAAGGAAGAGGACGGCGTCGTCTCCGGCACCGTCATCGAGGTCGTCAAGGGCGGCCTGATCCTGGACATCGGCCTGCGCGGCTTCCTGCCCGCCTCCCTGGTCGAGATGCGCCGCGTCCGCGACCTGCAGCCGTACGTCGGCCGCCAGCTGGACGCCAAGATCATCGAGCTGGACAAGAACCGCAACAACGTCGTGCTGTCCCGCCGGCAGTGGCTCGAGCAGACCCAGTCCGAGGTGCGCAGCGAGTTCCTCAACCAGCTGGGCAAGGGCCAGGTCCGCAAGGGCGTCGTCTCCTCGATCGTCAACTTCGGTGCGTTCGTCGATCTCGGCGGCGTCGACGGTCTGGTGCACGTCTCCGAGCTGTCCTGGAAGCACATCGACCACCCGTCCGAGGTTGTCGAGGTCGGCCAGGAGGTCACCGTCGAGGTCCTCGACGTCGACATGGACCGCGAGCGGGTCTCGCTGTCGCTCAAGGCGACCCAGGAAGATCCGTGGCGGCACTTCGCCCGGACCCACGCCATCGGGCAGGTCGTTCCCGGCAAGGTCACCAAGCTGGTTCCGTTCGGCGCGTTCGTCCGCGTCTACGACGGCATCGAGGGCCTGGTGCACATCTCCGAGCTGGCCGGCCGGCACGTGGAGATCCCCGAGCAGGTTGTCACGGTCGACGACGAGATCTTCGTCCGCGTCATCGACATCGACCTCGAGCGTCGCCGGATCTCGCTGTCGCTCAAGCAGGCCAACGAGGGCATCACCACCGAGACCGAGTTCGACGAGGTGCGCGCGCAGTACGGCGTCGTCGATCACTACGACGAGTCCGGCAACTTCGTGCCGCCGGAGGGCTTCGACGTCGAGAGTGGCGAGTGGCTCGAGGGCTACGACACCCAGCGCGAGGCGTGGGAGAAGCAGTACTCCGAGGCGCACTGCGGTGTACGAGTCCCACCTCAAGCAGATCGCGGCCGCAGTTGTCGCCGACGCCGAGGCCGCCGAGCCGTCCAACTACTCCTCCGGGACCGCCGCTCCGGCCGACCCGAGGTGCCGACCGGGTCGCTGGTCAACGACGAGCAGCTCGCGGCACTGCGGGAGCGGCTCGCCGGAAGCTGATCTGATTCATCAGTCAGCGACGCGGTAGCGAACGTCACAGCAAGGTCGAACAGGGCCGTCACCCCCACGGGGTGGCGGCCCTGTTCGCGTTCCAGATCCCCAGGACACGCCGGTGAAGTCGGCGTTGGGCTGGGTCGGTGCGGCCGGTACGCGACCGTTACGGTGGACACATGCGACGTCACCTTGTGCTCGCCGCGGCTATCGCCGGGGTCCTGATCGTTTCCGGATGTGGGTCCGACACGTCGGGTGCCCGGCGCACCGTCACCGCGGTGGTCACGGTGTCCAGTGGAGCTGACGGTTCCGCCTGCCGCGTCCGTCGGATGCCACCGGCGAGTGGTGATACCGCGGCACCCGGTTCGGACTCCGCCGCCGAGTCGCCGAGCCCGTCTCCGTCGCCATCACCGACCGCCGTTGTGGCCGCGCCGATCGTCACCGGGGTCGACTCGCAGAAGGTGGACTGTGCCGCCATCATCAGTGCCGCCGACGTCAAGAAGATCTTCAACGTCGACATCCCGAATGACCGGATCAAGCGAACGATCGACGTCAGCGGCAACGAGATCGGGCAGACCGGCCAGATCCGCTGCCTGTACGGCCTATCGGCCGATCAGAAGACCGGGGCGTTCTCGATGGTGCTGACCCAGTACACCGACGCGGCAGCGGCTCAGAAGCAGTACGAGGTGACGGCGCAGACGCTGAGCGACAACGGCGGCACCAACAGTCCCGGCCACCGTCAGCGGTTACCCGGCGACCATCTCGATCCAGGATGGCGGAGCTGATCGTCATGCCGTACGACAACTGGACGATGGCGATCGCGTCATTCTCCACAACGCCGATCGATCCGGCTCTGCTGCAGACAGGTCTGCCGCAGCTGGCCGAGGCCGCTCTGGCCAGGATCTTGAAGGGCTGACCAGGCGACGATTCGCGGAGTGTCAGACGGCAGGTACCGGTACCGGGTTCGGGCGAACCGCCGGTGGGTACGCGACGGGCCCTGTGTCGCCCGGGTCGCAGCAGCGAACGCAGCAATCCCCGACGGACGACGGCGACAAGGGCAGTGACGGGGATGAGCCCGGGACTGCCCAGTCGGTGACGCCCCTGCTGCCGTGCTCGGGTGATGGTGATGGTCACGGCTCTCCTCCGAAGGGCTGCCAGTGCAGTCGGGTGCATGCAGCCATGACGCTACGTGTCAGGATCGTCCGGAATCGTGAGCACCGACCGCGTGTCGACGGGCAACGTGGACATTCGAGCAGTACGGCAGGAGAGCGTCGATGATCACCGTCGCCGTGACCGGAGGCATCGGATCGGGTAAGTCGACCGTCAGTTCCGCGCTGCGCGATCGCGGGGCGGTGGTCGTCGATTCCGATCAGCTGGCCCGCGAGGTGGTGGCGCCGGGTACGCCCGGCCTGGCCGCGATTGCGGATGCCTTCGGCGCCGGGATGATCACCGCGGACGGCGCGCTGGACCGGCCCGCACTGGCATCGGTGGTCTTCGCAGACCCGGCCGCACGTGCCGTTCTGGAGGGCATCACCCATCCGCTGGTCCGGGCCGGATTCGCCGAGATCCAGCGGGAGGCGCCCGCTGATGCGGTGGTCGTCAACGACATCCCGTTGCTCACCACGCTGCCGGCCGCTGCCGCGTTTCACCTGGTGATCGGGGTGCGGGCGGACGCGGAACTGCGGGTGCAACGACTGGTGGGCCGTGGGTTGTCGGCGGCCGACGCGCGCGCCCGGATGGCCGCCCAGCTCAGCGATGACGAACGGCGACCGCTCTGCGACGTTGTGCTGGTCAATCACGGCGGACCGGACGACCTGACGGCCGAGGTGGGCGAACTGTGGGCGACCCGACTGCTGCCGTTCGAGCAGAACACCAGGCTGGGCCGGCGCGCTCCGCGGGGCGGCCCGGAGCTGGTGGAACCGCAGCCGCACTGGGCCGACGACGGCCGGCGGCTGGCCGCCAGGGTGTCGCACGCGGCCCACGGTGCTCGGGTCGATCACATCGGGTCGACCGCGATACCGGGGATGGCCGCGAAGAACGTGATCGACCTGCAGCTGACCGTGCCCGACCTGCAGACCGCGGATGAGCTGGACCCCATCCTCGCGGCCGCCGGCTTCCCGCGGCAGCCCGGGGTCGAGCAGGACACCCCGCATCCGGTCGGCGCCGACCCGACCTCTGGCTGAAGCGGTTCCACGCAAACGCCGATCCGGGACAAAGTCTCAACCTCCACGTGAGGGTGAGGGATTCGGCGGGCTGGCGATGGGCGTTGATCTTCCGTGACTGGCTGATCGCCGAACCGTCGGTGGCTGCGGAGTACCTGGCGGTCAAGCGATCGGTGGTCGCCGTCCACGGAGCAGACCCCACCAGCGACGGGTACGCCCTGGCGAAGGAGCCGTGGCTGGCCGCGGCGCGTATCCCCGTGGCCTGGCCTGGGCGCGGGCAGCGGGCTGGTCGCCGGACCAGGCCTGAGCCGCTGACCTGCGGTGATTCCCGTCACGGGGGGACTGTCGGACCCCCCGCGTAGCCTTTGTCTCGTGGCATTCGCAACCGAACACCCCGTCATCGCCGTCTCCGAGCATCGGCCCGTCGGCGACATTCCGCGCACCTCCGGGCGGTTCGAGGTGGTCAGCGATTACACCCCGTCGGGCGACCAGCCGACCGCCATCGTCGACCTGCAACAGCGGCTCGAAGCCGGCGAGAAGGACATCGTGCTGCTCGGCGCCACGGGCACCGGCAAGTCAGCGACGACGGCCTGGTTGATCGAGAAGGTGCAACGCCCGACGCTGGTGATGGCGCCGAACAAGACGCTGGCCGCCCAGCTGGCCAACGAGCTTCGAGAACTGTTCCCGCACAACGCGGTCGAGTACTTCGTCTCCTACTACGACTACTACCAGCCGGAGGCGTACGTCCCGCAGACGGACACCTATATCGAGAAGGATTCCTCGGTCAACTCCGACGTGGAGCGGCTGCGGCACTCGGCGACCATGTCGCTGCTGTCCCGCCGTGACGTCATCGTGGTGGCGTCGGTGTCCTGCATCTACGGCCTCGGTACCCCGCAGTCGTACATGGACCGGTCGCTGCCGGTGTCCGTCGGCGACACCATGGACCGGGACAGCCTGCTGCGGGCCCTGGTGGACATCCAGTACTCCCGCAACGACGTGTCCTTCACCCGCGGGTCGTTCCGGGCCCGCGGCGACACGGTGGAGATCATCCCGGCGTACGAGGAACTGGCGATCCGGATCGAGTTCTTCGGCGACGAGATCGAGCGCCTCTACTACCTGCACCCGCTGACCGGTGACGTCGTCCGGGAGGTGCCGGAGCTGCGGATCTTCCCGGCCACGCACTACGTCGCCGGCCCGGAGCGGATGGAGAAGGCGATCGCCGCCATCGAGGAGGAGCTGGCCGACCGGCTCGCCGAGCTGGACAAGCAGGGCAAACTGCTGGAGGCGCAGCGGCTGCGGATGCGGACCAGCTACGACGTCGAGATGATGCGCCAGGTCGGCTTCTGCTCCGGCATCGAGAACTACTCCCGGCACATCGACGGCCGGCCGCAGGGGTCGGCGCCGGCCACGCTGATCGACTACTTCCCCGAGGACTTCCTGATGGTGATCGACGAGTCGCACGTGACGGTGCCGCAGATCGGCGCCATGCACGAGGGTGACGCCTCCCGCAAGCGGACGCTGGTCGACCACGGCTTCCGGCTGCCGTCGGCGCTGGACAACCGGCCGCTGACCTGGGAGGAGTTCGCCGGCCGGATCGGGCAGACGGTGTACCTGTCGGCGACGCCCGGGCCCGTACGAGCTGGGCCGGGCAGGCGGCGAGTTCGTCGAGCAGGTGATCCGGCCGACCGGGCTGGTCGACCCGGAGATCGTGGTCAAGCCCACCAAGGGCCAGATCGACGACCTGATCGGCGAGATCCGGGAGCGCAGCGCCAAGAACGAGCGGGTGCTGGTGACCACGCTGACCAAGAAGATGTCCGAGGACCTGACCGACTACCTGCTGGAGCTCGGCATCCGGGTGCGGTACCTGCACTCCGAGGTGGACACCCTGCGCCGGGTCGAGCTGCTGCGCGAGCTGCGGATGGGCGAGTTCGACGTGCTGGTCGGCATCAACCTGCTCCGGGAGGGTCTCGACCTGCCCGAGGTGTCGCTGGTCGCGATCCTGGACGCCGACAAGGAGGGCTTCCTGCGGTCGGAGACCTCGCTGATCCAGACGATCGGCCGGGCCGCCCGCAACGTCAACGGCCAGGTGCACATGTACGCCGACAAGATCACCCCGTCGATGGCGAGGGCGATCGACGAGACCACCCGGCGCCGGCAGAAGCAGCGGGACTACAACACTGGCCAACGGCATCGACCCGACACCGCTGCGGAAGAAGATCAACGACATCCTGGAGCGGGTGTACGCCGAGGCCGAGGACGCGGTCGACGGCGCGACACCGATCCGGCCGGGTGGATCCGGGCGGAACTCCTCCCGCGGCCGGAAGGCGACGGGCGAGCCGGGCGGTTCGAGCTCGGGTGTGTACGCCGGGCACAACACGGTGGGGATGGCCCGCAACGAGCTGGCCGACCTGGTGCAGCAGCTGACCGACCAGATGATGAACGCCGCCCGCGATCTGCAGTTCGAGCTGGCCGGCCGGCTGCGGGACGAGATCCAGGAACTGAAGAAGGAGATCCGGGACATGGACTCCGCCGGGGTGGTCGCCGCGGCCCGCTGATGACGCCGCAGCAGGCCCGGCAGTCCGCGTTGCACAATGTGCAGCCCGCGACAGCCGAAAGGCCCGGCTCCTGTTGGGAGACCGGGCCTTTCGGTAACGGCTTGGCGGTGCAGGCGGCCTAGCGCGGCCGACGGCCTACTTCAGACGCTGGCCGGGGTGGCGGCGGCGATGAAGCGCTCGGTGAAGGACTTGCTGCTCGCGACGAACTGGTCGACGAAGTTGTAGTACGCAGCGGTGACCTCGTCGGCGGTCGGCAGGTCCAGCTCCGGCAGGTCGAACTTCGGGGCCTCGAAGCCGGGGATCTCGAAGGCCGGGACCTTCGGGGCTTCCGGCAGGCTGGCGGTGAAGGACTTGCTGTCGGCGACGATCTTCTCGACGATCTCGTAGAACTTGGCGGCCACCTCGGTGGCGGAGGGGACGTCGACCTTGGGCAGGTCGAAGTTCGGGACCTCGAAGCCGGGGATCTCGAAGGCCGGGACCTTCGGGGCTTCCGGCAGGTTGGCGGTGAAGGTGGTGACGGCTTCCAGGGTCGCGTCCTGGACCTTGGCGACGGTGTCCAGGATGGTCGCGGTGGTCTCGTCGGCCTTGGCGGTGAATGTGGAGGTCATGGTCGGATTCCATTCGGTAGGAGTTGGTGGTGAAGTTGATATGCGTAGCTTGCCGCGCGGTGCGTGGTATGTCAAGCACGCAGGGGCCGGGTTGCGGCGCACGTCACATTTCGACCATCCGACTCCGGTCAGCTGGTGATGTCCTTCCGCCGGAACCGCAGCACGGCGAGCGCGGCGAACAGCACCGCGTAGGCCAGGCTCGCGAACCCGCCGCGGATCATGTCGTCCCAGCGGATCGGGTCGACCAGGGCGCCGGTCCAGGCGAACGAGTAGTGCGTCGGCAGCCAGTTGCGGATGTCGCCGAGCGCGTCGATCTGGTTGAGGATCTGCGACAGGATCGAGATCAGCACCGCGCCACCGACCGCGCCGAGCGGAGCGTCGGTCGACACGCTGAGCAGCAACGCCAGTCCGGCCACCCAGGTCAGCTGGATCGCCACGTACGCCGACGATCAACGCCGAGCCGGATCAGACCCTCGCCGAAGGTGAACTGCTCACCGACCGGCGTCGACAGCGGGTTCCAGCCGTAGGCGATGCCGCCGATCATCAGCGCGACGACCGGCAGGATGATCAGCGCAGCGGCCGACAGCAGGCCGGCCACCAGCACCTTCTGCCGGATCAGCCGGGTCCGGGGGATCGGCATGGCCAGCAGATAGCGCAGCGACGACCAGGACGCCTCGGACGCGATGGTGTCGCCGAAGAACAGCGAGATCACCACGATCAGCAGGAAGCTGGCCGAGAAGAACAGCGACACCATCGCGAAATTGATCGCGCCCGACGTGGCCAGGTCGACCAGCGACACCGCCCCCCGGCCACCGGTGTTGGTGCCGAAGGCGAAGGCGATCACCAGGATGATCGGCAGCAGCGCCATGAAACCGAGCGCGAACTGGGTCCGCCGGCGCCGCAGTTGACGGCTCAGCTCCACCCGGACCGGCAGGGTGTGCCCGATCCGGAAGCCGTCCGGGGTGCCCGCGGCCGTCACGGGTACCGACGCGGTGACCGAGTCCATCACCGTGATGGCGGCATCGGCGGAATGGTCCTGATGGACGGGGCTCATTCCGACCCTCCCTGTTGTGCGCTGGTACCCACGGGGGTCCGTGGATCGCTGTCGCCGTTGGTCCCGGTGCCGTCAGGGTGTTCGTGCTGATCCGGCTGACGGCGTCGAAACCGCTTGCGGCCGAGACCGTTGTCGGGCACCGAGCCATCGCGAACCGGATGCGCCGATCAGCGACAGGAAGACGTCCTCCAGCCGGTTCCGCGGTGACGCCGCGCTGACCGCGACGCCGGCCGACACCAGGGCGGCGACGGCCTCGGAACCGGGAGGTGACCGAGGTCGGCCTGTACCCCGTTCTCGGTCAGCTCGACGTCACGGGCGATCGGTCGCAGCACCTCGGCGGCGGCCTCCTGGTCGTCGACGGTGAACACCATCTCGCCGGACGAGGCGACCAGTTCGGCCACCGTGCCGGACGCGATCGTCCGGCCCAGGTGCACGACGACCACGTGGCTGCAGGTCTGCTCGACCTCGGACAGCAGGTGGCTGGACACCAGCACGGTCCGGCCGGTCGCGGCGTACCGGCGCAGCACCTCGCGCATGGCGTGGATCTGCGGCGGATCGAGCCCGTTGGTCGGCTCGTCCATCAACAGCAGGTCGGGCAGGCCGAGCATGGCCTGCGCGATGGCCAGCCGCTGCCGCATGCCCTGCGAGTAGGTCCGCACCCGCCGGTTGATGGCGGTGCCGAGGCCGGCGATCTCCAGCGCCTCGGCCATGTGCGCGTCGGCGTCCGGCCGGCCGGTTGCCTTCCAGTACAGATCCAGGTTGGCCTTGCCCGGACAGGTGCGGCAGGAAGCCCGACCCTTCGACGAAACTGCCGATCCGGGAAAGGATCTCGGAGCCGGGTTCGATCTTGTGGCCGAACACCCGGATCTCGCCCTCGGTGGGGGTGATCAGCCCCATCACCATCCGCAGCGTGGTGGTCTTGCCGGCGCCGTTCGGTCCGAGCAGGCCGAGCACCTGGCCCGCCTCCACCCGGAAGCTGACGTCCTTGACCGCCTTGACCCCGCCCGGATAGGCCTTGACCAGACCGGTGATGGACAGCGGCACATCGACCAGCGCCGGGTCGACATCCGACCGCCGGGACCGCACCCGGCCACCGAAGATCAACCAGGCGATGGCGATGAGGGCCAGCACGATCAGCCCGATCAGCTGGCCGACCGGGATCTCCGATGCAGACACCCGAACCCCGCCGACCTCCGGTGCGTTGACCCCGTTCGGCGCGCTCACGCCCTGCACGCCGGTGCCGTCGGCCAGCGCGATCCGGTAGGCGGCCGGCGTTGTCGGGCCGGCGTAGGCCTGGTCGGTGGTGGACAGGCTGACCTCGATGGTCGAGCCGGCCTCCACCTGCAGCGCGACGGCCGGCAGGTTGACGGTCACGGTCACCGGGCTGCCGTCGGCCGGCATGTTCGTCAACCGGATCGGCGCGACCGCGCCGCCGGCCAGGGTCCGGGTGCCGCCCTCGGACACCTTGGCCAGCGAGCCGTAGAGCACCGCTCCGTCGTCGGCCGCCGCGGCACCAGCTGCCACCGCCGGTGGCGTCGACGCCGGCGGCGGCCGGGCAGCTTGGCGACGGACACGGTGATCCGGGGCGTCCCGGTGATCACCGAGAGTTCGTCGAACGGCGCCGAGTCGAACCGCGCCGTCTGCCCGGGCAGGCCGCCGACGAAGGTGGACAGCGCGGTCGAGGCCAGCCCGGACAGCCCGGGCAGGCTGGAGATCGAGGCCGGTGACGCACCCGGCGGGTTCACCACGAACTGCGGGTCGCCGGTGAGCGGGATGGCCACCCGGTTGGTGCTGGAGCCATCGGCCAGCCCCGGGTAGGCCGGCGACCTCGAGGGTCCGGCTGCGCGCCGAGCCGGTGTCGCTGATCGGGCCGTCGACGGTGTACCGGAACGCGTTCGACGGCACCGGCTCCGGTGCCGGCGAGGTAGTGCTGGAACCACTGCGGTGATCCGGGCCTCGGTGGCCGCGTCCGGGCTGCCGCCGTCGTGGCCGCCGTTGTACCAGGTCATCGCGACCGTGGCGCCGTTGGCGGCGATGGCCCTGGCGTTGGCGTCGGCCTGGCTGAGCGGGAACAGGGTGTCCCGCTCGCCCTGCACCAGCAGGGTCGGGCGCGGTGATGTTCCCGACGACGGACTTCGGGCTGGACCGTTCCAGCAGGGCGGAGAACGTGTCGGTGATCCGGCCGGTCTGCGCGGCCTGCGCGTAGCCGGCGCACAGCTGCACCATCATCCGGCCGCAGGTGGCGGACAGCGCGGCGACCGCGGCCGCGGCGGTCGGCAGGCGCCGGCCCGGTGGTGGTGCCGTCGGCGGCCGGGGCCGGGGCGGCTGAGGTGCTGGTTCCGCCGCGCCGGACGAAGCCGCTGTCGCCGCTGTCGCCCTGGGCGACCCCGGTCGCGGAGAGCGCGGCGCCGGTGGTGATGGAGGCCATCAGGGTGGAGGCCCAGAACTTCTTGAACACGCCGTCATCGACGCCGGACGCGGCGGCCGGGGTGGGTGCGGCCAGGTCGGCCGGAGTGGCCTGCGCGTTCGGGAACAGGGACTGCTCCAGGTCGTTCCAGGTGATCAACGGCACGGCCGCGTCGACCCGCGGATCGGTGCCGGCCAGCATCAGCGACAGCGCGCCGCCGTAGGAGGCGCCGGTGACGCCGACCCGCGGGTCGCCGGGCCGTCCTGGGTGACCTCGGGTTGCAGGGCCAGCCAATCGACAATCGCCCTGGCGTCCGGAATCTCGTAATCCAGCGAGTCGAGGCGATCTCGCCCGGTCGACGCGCCGAACCCGCGGGCCGAGTAGGCGAGGACGACGAAGCCGTCCCGGGCCATCTGCTCGGCGTCCGCGGCGACGGACTTCTTGGAACCGCCGAAACCGTGCGCCATGATCACGGCCGGCGCCGGAGTCTGCTGCGGCAGGTAGAGGGTGGCGTCCAGTTGCACCGGTTCGGCTGACGCCGGGGCCGCCCGGTGCGGTGATCGTCAGGTCCCGGGTGGCGATCGGCGCCGGGTGCCGGGGTCGGCCAGGCGATCCAGGCGATTGCCCCGACCAGGACGACGACCAGCACGACTGCGGTGATCTTCTGTTGACGGGTGCGGAACAGGCGACGCAGTCGGGTCTTCACGTGGGAGTACCGCTGATGTCCCGCCGCGGGATGCAGCTCCCGGCCCCGGCATGATCGATCATCACTCCAGGGTGCCAGAGGAGCGGCGGGGTCGGAAGCCAGGGCGAACCCTGAGCGGCACCCCTGGGAACCGATCCGCAGATACTGCGGCGGCAGCAGCTAACCTGCCGAGGGTGAAGCCAGCCGACATCGCCCTGTTCCGCATTCCCGGCCGCCCGGCACTCTGCCGGGACGGATCGATCGTCGTCGCGGTCGTCCGCGCCCGATCTCGCCGCGAACATCTACCGCAGCACGCTGCTGCGCATCCGTCCCGGCGCAGCGGTGAGCCGGTCGAATTCACCCTCGGGCCGCGCGACTCCGAGCCGGTGGTCAGCCCGGACGGCCGGCAGGTGATCTTCCTGCGGGCCCCGGAGGACGGTCCGGCGCAGCTGTACGTGATGCCGTTGGACGGCGGCGAACCCCGCCGGCTGACCGAGCACCCGCTGGGCGCCGGACCGGTCGTGTTCAGCCCGGACGGCCGGCGGATCGCCTACTGCGCAGCGGTTCCCGAGCCCGGCCGGTACGGCACCGACGAGGACGTCAAGGCCGACGCCGAGGCGCCGCGGCGGATCACCCGGCTCAGCTACCGCCTCGACGGCGAGGGATTCGTCACCGACAAGGCGAAACAGGTTGTATCGTACTGGATCTTTCGCCGGACGCGACGCCGGTGCAGCTGACCGCCGAACCGGCCGGTGCGGCCGATCCGGTCTTCATCGACGACGGCCGGATCGCGTACGTCCGGGCGACCGGAATCGATGAGCTGACCGAAGAGATCGCTGTTGTCGAGGTGCCGGGGGACGGGGTCGCGACTGACGAGTCTGGTGCCGGTGACCGGTGAGGTGCTCGTCGCCTCGCGCGGGTCGGCCGCATTGCCGGTTGTCGTCGGCGGCCGGCTCTTCTATCTGGGCGTGGAATTCGCCGGCATCGACGCCGTCGGGCGCACCACCGGGCTGTGGGCGGCGCCGTTGGCCGGCGGCCCGCCCCGGCGGCTCACCGACGAGGACACCGTCGACGTCGACCGGGCGGCCGGCCGGCCGGTGGTGGTGGGGGAGCACGTCCTGGTCGGCGTCCTCGACCGCGGCGCGACGTCGCTGCGGGCAGTGCCGCTGGACGCCGACCGGACTCGCGCTGGCCGATCTGCCGCGTGGTGATCGGCGGTGACCGCGTGGTCCGGTCGTTCGATGCCCGGGATCGCACGGTGGCCGCCGTGCTGGCCGACGGGGCTCGGCCGGTGAGGTCGTCGTCGTGACCGTCACCGATGACGGGTCCGGCACCGGCGAGCGGGCGCTGACCGAGTTCGGCGGTCCGCTGACCGCCGCGGGCATCCGACCGGCCGCTGCCGCTGACGACCACCGCGCCGGACGGCTACCCGGTGCACGGCTGGCTGGTCGCTGCCCGAGGGCGCCGGGCCCGCACCCGATGCTGCTCGTGGTGCACGGCGGTCCGCACGCCGCCTACACCCCGGCGCTGTTCGACGAGGCGCAGGTCTACGCCGGCGCCGGATACGCCGTGGTGATGGGCAACCCGCGCGGTTCGGCCGGTTACGGGCAGGCGCACGGCCGGTCGGTGGTCGGTGCACTCGGCACCGTCGACGTCGACGACGTGCTGGCCCTGCTCGACGCCGCCTTGGCCAGGCCGGACTGCGACGCCGCCCGGGTGGGGGTGATGGGCGGCTCGTACGGCGGGTTCATGACGTCCTGGCTGTGCTCGCACGCCCCGGACCGGTTCACCGCGGCGATCAGCGAACGCGCCGTCAACGCCTGGGACTCCTTCGCCGGGTCCAGCGACATCGGCTACTACTTCGCCCGCGCCTACGTCGGCGCGGACCGCGACACCCAATGGCGCGCATCACCGCTCGCCTACGCCGACGGAGATCGACGTGCCGATGCTGATCATCCACTCCGAGCACGACTGGCGGTGCCCGGTCGAGCAGGGCCAGCGGCTGTTCGTCGCGCTCAAGCAGCGCGCCGCCGAGGTGGAGATGCTGCTGTTCCCCGGCGAGGGGCACGAGCTGTCCCGATCCGGCCGGCCGGTGCATCGGCGGCAACGCTTCGACGCGATCCTGGACTGGTGGGCAGCGCTACCTGCCGGTGGCGGCGGTTGCTCAGGCGGGTCGGGTGATCAGGCGGCGGGTGATCCGGCGGGCGCAGCCGGAACCTCCCGGTGGCGGTCTGAATCGTCGCGGTCGTCCCAGTCGTCCGGGCCGCGGTGAGCTGCGAGAGGTGACCGGTGGCGTCGTCCATTCGCCGGTCGAGCAGCGACTCCTCCAGGTCGAGGTCGTACTGCAGTTCCCGCAGCACATCCTCGGAGATCCGACCCGAATTCCGCATGGTGACGAAAACGTCCCGCTCGATGCTGACCAGTTCGTGCCGCCAATCGGAGATCTTGTCGAGCCGTTCCCGGGCGTCGTCGCCGGCGTTGTCCAGCCGTTCGGTGAGCCCCCGCCAGTCGCGGCTGGCCGCCCAGGCCCGCATCCGGCTGGCCTCCCTGTCCGGCAGATGGTCGGCGGTGATCACCTCCTCGACCCGTGGCTGCGATGGCCTGGTTGGCCTCCTCGCGGGCCGCGGCCCGTTCGCGTTGCGATGTCGGCCTCCGGGTCGCCGGGCAGGTGCAGCATTCTGATCACCGCCGGCAGCGAGAGTCCCTGCAGCACCAGGGTTCCCAGAATCACCGCGATCGTGCAGGTGAGCAGCAGGGAGCGGTACGGGGTGTCCAGCGGCAGCGTCTGGGCCGCGGCCAGCGACACCACGCCGCGCATCCCGGCCCAGGAGACGGCGACCAGCGGGCGCCAGGATGCGAATGTGCCGGGCCGGCGGAAGAGCCGGGCGAGCCCGGCCAGCAGGAAGATCCAGACCGGCCGGATCAGGATGACGGTGGCCAGCACGACCGCGGAGATCAGCAGGGTCGGGGCGCGGCCGATGTCCGGTGCGGTGACGATCGCCCACAGTTGCAGCCCGATCAGCGCGAAGACCGATCCCTCCAGGACGTACTGCAGCGCCTTCCAGGTCGCGCCGACGGTCAGCCGGACCTCCGGCGGCAGGTCGGACGGCGACGCGGAAGCCGAGGACCAGGCCGGTGACCACGACGGTCAGCACGCCGGACGCGTCGGCCCGCTCGCCGACCAGGTAGGCCAGGAACGGGGTGACCAGGGACAGCGCGGTGCTCGCCAGCGACGAACCGACGTACCGCCGGGCGAAGGACAGCACCAGCCCGAGGAGGACGCCGATCAGCACCCCGCCGGCCGCCGCCCAGGCGAATTCGCCGATCGGCCGGACCCCAGGCCAGCGAGCCGGCGGCGATCCCGACGACGGCGACCCGCAGCAGCACCAGCGACGTGGCGTCGTTGAACAGTGACTCGCCCTCCAGCACGGTGACCACGTTCCGTGGCAGCCCGGCCTTTCTGGCGACCGCGACGGCGGCGACCGCATCGGGCGGGGCCACGATCGCGCCCAGCGCGAGGGCGGCGGCGAACGGGATCTCCGGGAATCAGCGCCTGCAGCACGACGGCCACCGCGAACGCGGTGACGATCACCATGCCGACCGCGAGCTGGGTGATCGACCTGCAGCATCCGGCGAATCGCGATGACCGACGATTCGACTGGCCGCGGCGAACAGCAGCGGCGGCAGCAGCACGGTCAGCACGATCTCCGGGCTCGACCTGCGTAGTCGGGCACACCGGGGATGAACGACACGGCGACACCGACGATGACCAGCAGGATCGGTGCCGGCACCCGGATCCGGCCGGCGATCCCGTTGACGATCACCACGCCGACGACCAGGAAGACGACCGGTTCCAGCTCGGGCATTGATCTTCGAGCTCCTCGGACGATCACGCGAACTCGGTTCGGACCGGCCCATCGTGGCAGGTGGGACGCACCCTGGCCGACGTCCAGCATTGCGCTCAGGGAAAACCGGATTGACCCGCTGTCGGTGCGGTGTGACGCATACTCCGCGATCAGGGGTGACGTCAGCGGCGTCGTCACACTGGTAGAGCCCTGACCGATTGCTTCGGCGTCCGACGGGCGTCTACCCATCAGCCGGGTCCCATCCGGGACTCGGTCCGCCCGCACAGTATTTCGGAGCCACTGTGTCAACACCCCTGAGGACGCCGTCGCGATACGGCGCCCACGCAGCGAAAGGCGAGACCAACACCGACGTTGATCCCGAATGCCGCCCTCGCGCTCGACCCGAAGCGCTGGCTGGCGCTGGCCGTCATCGCCGTCGCGCAGCTGATGGTCATCCTGGACGCGACCATCGTGAACATCGCGCTGCCGCAGGCGCAGGAAGCGCTGGGCATCTCCGACGCCAACCGGCAGTGGATGGTCACCGCCTACGCCCTGCCGTTCGGTGCCCTGCTGCTGCTCGGTGGCCGGATCGCCGACTACGTCGGCCGTAAGAAGATCCTGATCATCGCGCTGTCCGGCTTCGCGATCGCCTCCGCCGTCGGTGGAGTCGCCCAGGCCGGCTGGCAACTGTTCATCGCCCGCGCCTTCCAGGGCGCCTTCGCCGCGATGCTCGCGCCGGCCGCGCTGTCGCTGGTCACCGTGACGTTCCACGCGGCCAAGGAGCGGGCCAAGGCCTTCGCGGTCTTCGGTGCCATCTCCGGTGGCGGCGCGGCGGTCGGCCTGCTGCTGGGCGGGGTGCTCACCGAGTACGCGTCCTGGCGGTGGTGCCTGTTCGTGAACATTCCGATCGCGATCATCGCGGTGCTGGCGGCCATCCCGGTGCTGAAGGAATCGAAGGTCGAGGGCGGAACGCACTACGACATCCCGGGTGCCGTGCTGGCCACGGCCGGTCTCGGCACGCTGGTCTGGGCCTTCACCCAACCGGCCGAACATGGCTGGGGCTCGATCAACACCCTCGGCTGGCTGGCCGTTTCGGTCGTGCTGCTGCTGGCGTTCGTGCTGGTCGAGCTGAGGTCGAGCAGCCCGCTGCTGCCGATGCGGATCGTGGAGAACCGGAACCGGGCAGGTGCCTATGTGGTCGGCCTGCTGGTCGGCGCCGGCCTGTTCGCGGTCTTCCTGTTCCTGACCTACTACCTGCAGCTGGTGCTGCAGTACACCCCGATCCAGGCCGGGTTCGCCTTCCTGCCGTTCAGCGCCGGCATCATCATCGGCGCCGGAATCGGTTCGCAGCTGACCCTTCGGCTCGGTCCCGCGGTTCGTGGTGCCGGCCGGCCTGCTGCTGGCCATGATCGGGATGTTCTGGCTGTCCAGGATCAACGTCGACACCACCTACACCGGCACGATCCTGTGGGCCATGCTGATCATCGCGATCGGCATGGGCTTCATCTTCATGTCCACCACCAACGTGGCCCTGGTCGGCGTCAATCATGACGACGCCGGCGTCGCCTCAGCGGTGGTCAGCACCACCCAGCAGGTCGGTGGCTCCATCGGCACCGCGCTGCTGAACACGATCGCGGCGACCGCCACCGTGTCGTTCCTCGCGTCGAATCCGCCGCAGGGCGCCGACCAGAGTGCGATCCTGACGGCGACGAATGCGGCGGCCGTGCACGGCTTCGGCGTCGCGTTCATGTGGTCGTCGATCATCTTCGCGGTCGCCATCGTTGCGTCGCTGATCCTGATCAATGCAGGCAAGGACGACGTCGCCGATATCGAGGCCGTGCCCGGCACCTGAGTCACCCGCGACGAAGTCGTCGGCGCCACCGAATACCACTGGTCGGTTCACGACTGCCGGTGCACCGCCCCGTCGGCCGACGGCTGTCCGTCGGCCGGCGGGGCGGCTGGTGCGTTCCGCCGCCGCCCGGATCGCCGGTGCCAGGCCACGGCTGGGTGCGGCGTCCACGTCGTGGACGGTGAGGGCGGCGATCAACGACCCGGCCACCGAGAACAGCGCGCAGCCGACCAGGGCCCAGCGGAACGGCAGCAGGGCCGCACTCTCGTCGGTCTGCCGCGGCTCCGAATGTGCGCTGATCCCGATGGTGGCGATCACCGTGGCCGCCACCGCGACGCCGACCGCCGACCCGACCTGCCGGGTGGCGTTGTACAGCGCGGTGGCCGCACCGGTGTGCTCCGGCGCGACGGTGTCGAAGGCCGCGGCCTGGGTCGGCATGAAGGTGTGCGCCTGGCCGAAGCCCAGCAGCAGCATCAGCAGCACCGGGCAGCACCGGCGGGATCGTCGTGCTCATCACGAACGCCAGGCACAGCAGCACCGTCGCCACCAGTGCCTGCCCGGCGGCGATCAGCCGGCGCGGCCCGACCCGCGGGTACAGCCGGGCCGCGACCTGGGTGCCGATCATGATCCCGATCGCTTCCGGGAACGTCATCAGCCCGGCGGTCAGCGGCGAGTAGCCGAACGCCGTCTGCAGCATCAGCGGGTAGACGAACAGCCCGCCGAGGAAGCCGGCCGCCGAGGCGAAGGTGATCAGGTTCGCCGAGCGGAACAGCCGCAGGCCGAACAGGCTCAACCGCAGCATCGGCGCGGCCACCCGTCCCTCGACGACCACCAGCAGGGTCAGCAGCACGACACCCGAGCAGCCCGGAGATCCAGATCGAGCGGCGATCGTCCAGCCGCGGGATCGCGCCCTCGGACACCGCGAACATCAGCGACGCGAAACCGACCGCGGCCAGCAGGAATCCGGGCACGTCCAGGCGGCTGGAGGTCCGTGCGCGCCATCGTCGGCACCGCGATCAGGGTGAAGACCACGGCCAGCACGCCGATCGGGATGTTGATCCCGAAGATCCACCGCCAGCTGGCCTTCTGCACCAGCAGACCGCCCAGCACCGGGCCGATGGCCGGCGCCAGCGCGATCGGGACGTTGATCATCCGGCTGAGTCGGACGCGTTCGTTCGGCGGGAAACTCCGGTAGAGCATCGACATCCCGACCGGTGTCATCAGCCCGCCGCCGATGCCCTGCACGATCCGGAAGATCACCAACTGCTCGACGGTCTGGGCCAGCCCGCAGGCCGCCGACGCGACCGTGAACAGGCCGACCGACAGCAGGAAGATCTCCCTGGCGCCGAACCGATCACCGAGCCAACCGGCCACCGGGATGGCGACCGCCACCGCGACCAGGAAACCGATGTTGACCGTCGCGGTCGAGCTCGACCGGCACCCCGAGGTCGGCCGCGATGGTCGGCAGCGCGACGTTGACGACCGTCGCGTCGATGATGTTGATGAACATCGCGGCGACGAAGACGGTGGCGACCGCGGTCTTCTGCGTGATCCGTGCCATCGCGTCACCTCACCCCCTCGTTGCCGTCGACCGCCGGACGTGGGTCATTTGCTCCGGCGCGGTCCTCGAACGTATCCGAATCGGTGAAGGGCTCCGGAAGGCCGACCGGCAGGCGCGAGTTCTCGGCCGGGCCGAACAGTGCGGGGACACCGCACCGAGTCGGCGTTGCGGTGCCCGACCTACGATGGGTGGTGCTGCTCGGCGGTTCAGCGCTGTCGGGCGGAGACATCGAGATCGAGCAGCCGAGCTGTCGTCCATTCGAAGGAGTTCATTGATGACCGACCTCGATCTCGGTTCCGGCGGCGCCGCGACGCCCGGCCGGCCGGCCGCAGCGCCCAGCAACGCGCTGGTGCTGACCCCGCCCGCGCCGGTGCAGGTCGTCGCCCCCGAGCAGGCGGCCGGCGCCGTCCCGGTCGCCGATCCGCGCAGGCCGAACTGCAGACCAGGGCCGCGTCGTTCGCGATCGAACTGGCGGCACTGGATGTCCGGTCGCCCGAATTCGCCAAGAAGGTCGAGTCGATCACCGCGCTCGGTGATCGGGAGATGCGGGAATCGGCGAACGTCTCGAGCCGGATGCTGGAGCGGCCGGCGGCCGCGGTCAACGCGGCAAAGGGCAAGGGCGGCAACGACGCGCAGACCAGGGTGGCCTGCACGCTGTCCGACCTGCGGTTGACCATCACCGATCTCGACCCGAACCGGGCCGACCTGACCGGCATCAAGAAGGTGCTGAAGTGGATCCCGGGCGGCAACAAGATCGACAGCTACTTCGCCAAATACCAGTCGGCGCAGAGCCACCTGGACGCCATCGTCCGGGCGCTGGCGTCCGGCAAGGACGAACTGGGCAAGGACAACGCCAGCATCGAGGTCGAGAAGGCCAACATGTGGACGCTGATGGGCAAGCTCGGCGAGTACAACGAGCTGGCCAGTGCGCTGGACACCGCGGTGACGGACCAGGTGAAGATCCTGGAAGCCAACGGCCGCACCGAGGACGCGAACACCCTGAAGTCCGATGCGTTGTTCCCGATCCGGCAGCGCCGGCAGGACATCATGACGCAGATGGCCGTCGCGGTGCAGGGCTACATGGCGCTGGACCTGGTCCGTAAGAACAACCTCGAACTGATGCGCGGCGTCGACCGGGCGCAGACCACCACCATCGCCGCGCTGCGCACCGCGGTCATCGTCTCCCAGGCGCTGGCCAGGCAGAAGCTGGTGCTCGACCAGATCACCGGGCTGAACGCCGCCACCGGCGACCTGATCCAGCGCACCTCCGAGCAGCTGAAGATCCAGGGCGCGCAGATCAACGAGCAGGCGGCGAGCGCGACCGTCTCGGTGGAGAAGCTGCAGGCGGCGTTCGACAACGTGTTCCAGACCATGGACGCGGTCGACACCTTCCGCGCGCAGGCGGTCGACAGCATGGCGCAGACGGTGAAGGCGCTGCAGGGCCAGATCGAGCGCGCGCAGCCGTATCTCGAGCGGGTGCGGCGCGGTGAGCTCGGGTCCGGTTCGTGATCCCGGTGGAGCAGGCCGGTTGGCAGACGGTGTACCGATGATGCAGGTCCGGCGTAGGCGCGGGGCAGGAGGGACGCTGACAGCGTGGTGATGAACTGGCTGTTCGGTCGACAGCCGAATGACGGCGACCGGCAACAGCGCCGCCTGCCGGGCAACCGGCCGAGGTTCCGGACAGCCCGGCGGCATTGGCGGCCGAATTGTTCCGGTTGAACCGCTTCATCAATGCCTCCGCCGGTCAATTGCCGGGAGAAGGTGTCGTCGCATCGCGCCGGATCACCGACACCGTCGGCACCGTCCTGCACACCACCAGGGATCGGGACCTCGACATCCACGCCAGGGTGTCGCTGAACGGCATCCTGCGGGACTACCTGCCGACCACGCTGCGCACCTTCCTGGCGCTGGACCCGAGGACCCGCGAGCAGCCGAGCGCGGCCGGTAAGACGCCGACGGCCGCGCTGGAGGAACAACTGGACTTCCTGCTGGACTCGGCGACCGAAGTGCTCACCGCCGTCCGCAATGACGATGCCAATGCGTTGGTCGCGCAGGGCAGTTTCCTGCGGACCAAGTTCGCTCATTCGGAATTGGATCTGTAATGGCCCCCCCGATGAAACGTGGCGCCAATGTCGCCCTCACCCAGGAGATCCCCACGCCTGACCGGGGTGGTGCTCGGCGTCCGCTGGAACGCCGGTTCCGAGCAGGCACTGTCCGACAACCTCGTTGCCGCAACGATTCTCTGTGACGCCGAGAGCCGGGCGCCGTCCGATGAGTACTTCGTGTTCTTCAATCAGCTGACCTCGCCGGATCTGTCGGTGGCCCAACTCGAGCAGGCACTCGGCGACGACCGCGAACAGATCGAGGTCGATCTCGGTGATATCCCGGCCGAGATCCACCGCATTGTGGTCGCGCTCTACATCAACGACGGACCGGGCGCGCAAGCGCACCCTCGGGCCAACTGCGGGAGTGCGAGATCCGGGTGCTCGACCTGTCGGACGGCCAGGAACTGGTGCGGTCGGAGAATCTGGCGCCGGCGCTGCGATCGGAAACGGCGATCCTGCTGGGCGAGTTGTACCGGCACCCGACCGGCTGGAAATTCAAGGTGATCGGGCAGGGCTACGACAACGGGATCAGCGGCATCGCCGCCGACTACGGGGTCCCGCTGTGAGACTGGACTCGTCGGCGCCCGACCGGGCGGCCAAACGCACCGATCTGCCGTTCCTGCGGCACCGGGCGCGGCCGGTCCGGTCGGCGAACTCGCCGATCGCCGAGCTTCGTCGCCGGCCGGGCCAGCGCGCACGCGAACACCGGGCCCAAGACCGCCACACCGACCGCTGCCCCACCGGCTGCCGGCGCAGGCGCCTGCAACACCTGACTCCCGCCCGGACGGCCGACGGTGCCGGGCCGTGCGCCTGCGCCCGCGTCGTCGTCGTCGAGCCTGGATCTCTTTGCGCCGCAAGAAGTTTCACGCGCCGCCGCGCAGACTCCGTGCCCGGGCCGCGAGTCCACGCCCGCGCAGCGTCCGCCAGCAGATCGCTGGACCTGTCCGAGCCCTGCGCGCCGTCCGCTCGCCCCGGCGCAGGTTACTCCCATCGCGTCGTCCGGCGACCTGCTCGACCTGTCAGCGCCCAGCGCCGTCGTGCGGCCTCGTCCGGCCGGCCCGCCGCCGCGTCCAGCACGTCGCTGGACCTGTCCGGCCCGCGCGCCGGCGCCGGCCCGGCCGCACTGCTCCATCGCCCGGATCATCCACGTCGCTCGATCTGGGTGCCGCGCCGTTGGCGCCGCCGCCACCGCGGCCGGCCGACCGGGCAGTTCGACCTCGCTGGATCTCGGGTGCGGCGCCGGTCGTCCGATCCGGGGCACCGGCCTCAGCGTGGCGCCACGTCATTGGACCTGTCGCCGGCGCGCAGCCAGGCCCTCGGCACCTGCGGCCGGGCCGCGCAGTTCCGGTCCGCCGGCCCCAGCCGCCACCGGCACGTCATCCCGCTGGCGCGAACCCCGCACCACGCCGAGAGTCTCCACGATCCTGACCCCGCAATCGCCGACCGTCACGCTGACCAGGGTGCAGTCCGGGGTCGGCACCCTGACCTTCGAGGCGGTGGCCGCGCCGGGCGTCGGTGACCTGCGGCTCGGCTGCGCCTACCAGCTGGCGTCGGGTCGATCGTCGACCGTGCAGCACCAGGCCGGTCGTCGATTCGCGCCGCCCGGCGAAACCCGGCGGCCGCTGCTGCTGGCCGCCCGGCAGCAGTTCGAGCGGCTCGAGTTCGACCTGCGGCAGGTCACCGATCTGGAACGGCTGTGTGGTGTATGCCTTCTCCGGCGACGGCAACGAGCTGCGGTGGGGCGGCACGCTGGTCGTCACCACCTTCGGCGGTGACCGCATCGAGACTGCCGATCGACATGGCGCCGTCGAACGCCGTCGCGGTGCTGGCGTCGGTCTACAACATCCGCGGTCAGCTGGTGCTGCGCAGCGAAATGGACCTGATCGGCCGGACGATCCGAGAGGCGTGCCGCGGCTACGGGTTCGACCGGATCACCTGGCTGGACGATCAGACCCCGATCGACTGAGCCGCCCTTCGGGGCACGTCGGTAGGGTGTTGGTACGGGGTCTGTACCCCCACGAACCTGCAGGATCAGCGAACAAGGAGATGCAAGGCAATGGGCGTCAGCCTGAGCAAGGGTGGCAATGTCAGCCTGACCAAGGCTGCGCCGAACCTGATATCCGTCGCGGTCGGGCTGGGCTGGGATGTCAGGTCGACGGCCGGGCCACGGCTTCGACCTGGACGCCAGCGCGCTGGCGCTCGGTGAGAACCACAAGGTGCTCGGCGACGACTACTTCGTCTTCTTCAACAATCTGAAGTCGCCGGACGGCTCGATCGAGCACCAGGGCGACAACCTGACCGGCGAGGGCGACGGCGATGACGAGGTCATCACGCTGAACCTGGTGAATGTTCCGCCCGCGGTACTCTCGATTGTCTTTGCGGTGTCGATCTACGACGCCGAGGTCCGCCAGCAGTCGTTCGGTCAGGTGCGCAACGCCTATATCCGGGTGGTCAACCTGGCCAACGACGTGGAATTGGCCCGCTACGACCTGACCGAGGACGCCTCGGTCGAGACCGCGATGGTGTTCGGCGAGGTCTACCGGTACAACCAGGAATGGAAATTCCGGGCCATCGGCCAGGGTTACGCGAGCGGGTTGGCCGGTATTGCCACGGGATTTCGGCGTCAACGTCGGGTAGGTGTCGGCGCGAGCACAGTAAGGTCACCAGTGACAAACGGAACTAGCAATGGTGACGCACCGAAGGAGCTGCGGATGAGCATCAGTCTGGTCAAGGGTGGCAATCTGTCGCTGACCAAGGCGGCACCCAATCTCGGCGCGATCACCATGGGGCTCGGGTGGGACGCACGGACCACCACCGGGGTGAAGTTCGATCTCGACGCCAGCGCGCTCGGGGTCGGCGAGGACGGCAAGGTGCTGTCCGATCAGTACTTCATCTTCTTCAACCAGAAGCGTTCGCCGGAGGGTGCCATCGAGCACCGGGGCGACAACCGGGACGGCGAAGGCGGCGGCGACGACGAGGTCATCGCGCATCGACCTGACCCTGGCCCCGGCGGCGCTGGCCAAGGTCGTCTTCCTGGCGTCCATCTACGAGGCGGAGACCAACGGCGTGACCTTCGGTCAGGTCCGCAACGCGTTCATCCGCGTGGTGAACGCCGCCGACCAGACCGAACTGGCCCGCTACGACCTGACCGAAGACGCGTCGGTCGAAACGGCGATGGTCTTCGGCGAGCTGTACCGGCACGGCGCGGAATGGAAATTCCGGGCGATCGGCCAGGGCTATTCCAGCGGGCTGGCCGGGATCGCCAAGGACTACGGCGTCAATCTCTGACTGGCATTTCAGAGCTGCAGCTCAAGTCGGGGAATTCAGTGCAACGACAGGAAGAGGCGAAATAGTGAGCGTCAATCTCAGCAAGGGCCAGACCGTCAGCCTGGCGAAGCAGGACGGCGGGAGTCTCAGTCAGGTCCGGATGGGCCTGGGCTGGGACGCGATGAAGAAGAAGGGCATGTTCGGCGGAATGAAGGAAGTCTCCGTCGATCTGGACGCGTCGGCGATTCTGATCTCCGCGGAGCGGCAGGTGCTGGAGATCGTCTATTACGGCAACCTGCGGTCCAGGGACAGTTCGCTGATGCACACCGGCGACAACCTGACCGGCAAGGGCGACGGCGACGACGAGTCGATCATGGTCGACCTGCCGCGGGTGCCGCCGGCGGTCGCGCACATCGTCTTCGTGGTGAACTCGTTCAGCGGGCAGAATTTCTCGCAGATCGAGAATGCCACCGCTCGGGTCGTCGATTCGGCGGACCGGGACCGGGAACTGGTCCGGTACGAACTGAGCGGCTCCGGGTCGCACACCGCCGTCGTGATGGCCAGGCTGTCCCGGTACGGGCCGGGTGGACCTTCACCGCCATCGGCACGCCCGGCAACGCCCGCACCGCGGAGCAACTCGTTCCGCTGGCGCTGCAGTCGCTGTGAGCTCGGTGTGCCGCAGGAAAGACCTGAAGTGTAGGAACCTCTTTCGCTGCGCGTTCGTTGACATGGGGTAGGGCTGCCGGAGGGTGCCCGAGCGTCGACCGATACCTACCCACCTCGACAACGAGGAGTTCACCATGGCGTTCTGGGATTCACTCAAGGCCAAGACCCGCGAGATGAACAGCCAGCTGACCACCAAGGCGGGCCAGTTCAAGAACAAGGAATTCGCCAACGGCAGCATGGCGATGTGCGCGCTGATCGCCGCGGCCGACGGCTCCATCGACCCGTCCGAGCAGGCCAAGACGTCGGCGTTGATCCGCAGTAACTCGGTGCTGGCGATCTTCCCGCCGGACGAGTTGCAGCAGAAGTTCGACTGGTACTGCAGCAAACTGGCCGGCGATTTCGAATTCGGCAAGGTCGAGGCCATCGCCACCATCGGCAAGCTGCGCAGCAAACCCGATCAGGCCAGGGCCGTCATCCAGATCGGGATCATCATCGGCGGCGCCGACGGCGATTTCGACGCGAAGGAGCGGGCGGCCGTCAAGGACGCGTGCAATGCGGTCGGTATTCCGGCAGCGGAGTTCGACCTGTAACGGACGTCGTCTGCAGCGCAGGGGCCGGCCCGACGGAGAAATCCGTTCGGGCCGGCCCTTGACTACTTCCGGCCGCGGGCCCAGTTCATGCCCCAGCCGAAGGCCTTGTCCAGCGCGACCTGGCCGCCCTCGATGTACTGGACCTCGCGCTGCAGGACCAGATCACCGCCGGAGTCGACCAGCTGGGCGACGGCGCACATCCGGGACGGTGGCCTGGTGGCGTCCAGCCTGACCTCGACCGGCTGGCCGTTGGCCAGGGTGAGGGTGACCACGCCGTCGACCGCGGCCCAGTTGGGCGCACCCTCGTAGATCATCGCGAAGATCAACACCCGGCGGAACCGGCCGGGCTGCTTCAGGTTGATCGACATGTTCTCGCCGCCGGTGACCTGGCCGGTGCGGTCGTCGCCGTCCAGCAGGATCCACGGCGGCGCCTCCAGTGAACCGAAGGAGTTGCCGAGCGCCTGGATGACGCCCTTGCGTCCGTCGGCCAGCTCGTACAGGCAGCCCAGGTCGAGGTCGACTGCCCTTGGAGACCGAGACGGCGGCGGCGGCGTTCTTCATCTTGGCCAGGAACCCGCCACCGGCCGGTGGCGGCGCCGCCGGGCCCTGGGCGGACCAGTTGAGGTTGACCCGGGCGATGCCGCCGATTCCGCCGGACTTGGTCAGCGAGACCTTGGGCGCACCCTTGGTCAGGGTGACCTTGCGCGGCGGGCCGCTGGCCCCGGTGCGGCGGGTGCCCCAGTGGCGGTGGGCGGTGCGGCGGGGGTGGCCGGAACCGCGGCGGGCGGTTCGGGTTTCGGTCGCTTGGTGTAGTCGATGGCCATCAGTAGCGGCTGTTCCTCTCGGCAGATGTGGCGGTGCACATCAGGCGTGCACCGTCCCGACTTCCGCGCCTTCGGCGGCGATTCGTTTGTTGCGTCTGATGCTGGTCAGGAAGGACGCGCCGATGAACGCGACGCCGATCAGCCCGGTGATGAATTCGCTGATGTGCACGCCGATGGAGATCATCAGGATGAAGGCGAGGGCGCCGATCGCCCAGTGCGCGCCGTGCTCGAGGTAGACGTACTCCGACAGCGTGCCCTGCCGGACCAGGTACACGGTCAGCGAGCGGACGAACATCGCGCCGATCAGGCCGAGGCCCAGCGCGATGAGGATCGGGTCGGAGGTGATCGCGAACGCGCCGATGACGCCGTCGAAGGAGAACGACGCGTCGAGGACTTCCAGGTACAGGAACAGGAAGAAGCCGGCCTTGCCGGTGGCTCTGGCCAGCTTGGTGACGCCGCTCTTGGCCTCGTGCGCGGTGTCGTGGTCGACGTCCTGCGGGATCTGTTCGCCCTCCTCGACCTCGGGGTTCTCGAACAACGTGCCGAGCCCGTTGACGGCCAGGTAGACCACCAGCCCGAGCAACCCGGAGAACAGCACGGTCTCCGGGTCCTCGGCGAGGGTCTCGGACACCACCAGCAGGGTGATGCAGGAGACCAGGACGGCCATCGCGTCGAGCCGGCCGGCCTTGGCCAGCGGCCGTTCCAGCCAGGTCAGCCAGGTGTGCTCGCGTTCCTCGAACAGCCAGGACAGGAACAGCATCAGCAGGAACATGCCGCCGAAGGCGGCGATCAGCGGGTGCGCGTCGGTCAGCAGGGTTTCGTAGCTGGGAGAGCCGTCCGGGAAGTAGGCAGCGTCGTCGGGTGGTGGGTTCATCGCCAGGTTGAAGGCCTGCGACCGGAGGGAGGCCGGCGGCGGCCCAGACGATGACCAGGGGCAGCAGCAGCCGCATGCCGAAGACGGCGATGACGATGCCGACGGTGAGGAAGATCTTCTGCCAGAAGTCGCTCATCCGTTCCAGCACGGTGGCGTTGATGACGGCGTTGTCGAAGGACAGCGACACCTCGAGGACGCCGAGGATCAGGCAGAGGACGACAGCTTCCCAGCTGCCGTAGAAGAAGGCCACCACCAACGAGATCGCGGTGACGATGTAGGACCACATGAAGATCTTGAGATGCACGGCTGGCCTTCCCCGGGAGGCTGTGGGCCCACCGGTCACCGCCCGGCTGGGCGGGACCGGTGGGCCCTGTCAATAGCTCGAACAGCCAGTGGCTAGAGATTGACGCCGAAGTCGCGGGCAATGCCCGCGAGCCCGGATGCGTACCCCTGTCCGATGGCCCGGAACTTCCATTCCGCACCGTTGCGGTACAGCTCGCCGAACACCATCGCGGTCTCGGTCGACGCGTCCTCGGACAGGTCGTAACGGGCCAGTTCGGTGCCCGTCGACTGGTCGACGACCCGGATGAACGCGTTGCGGACCTGCCCGAACGACTGGCCGCGGGCGTCGCCCTCGTAGATGGACACCGGGAAGACGATCGAGTCGACGGTCGCCGGCACGGTGTCAAGGTCGACGTTGATGACCTCGTCGTCACCCTCGCCCTCACCGGTCAGGTTGTCGCCCTGGTGCACGATCGCACCTTCGGGCGAACTCGTGTTGTTGAAGAAGACGAAGTACTCGTCCGAGACGATCTTGTGGGTCTCGGCCAGAGCCAACGCGCTGGCATCCAGGTCGAAGTCCGTTCCGGTGGTCGAACGCACATCCCAACCCAGGCCGACCGACACCGCCTTCAGGCCAGGCGCGGCCTTCGTCAGTGAGACATTGCCGCCCTTGGAGAGGCTCACACCCATTGCAGTTCCTTTCACCATCGACCGGTCGGCTCCGTTGTCCGAACCTGATCAGTTTCCCGCGGCCAGTAGTGTCCAAGCAGTCGGATCGTGCCGCCCGACATCCGGTTTGAAACCAGCGTGCCCGGTCAACCCTATCCAGACGGCAAACACCACCTTTGAACATCCTTTGGGCCAACTCCCCGGGGGATGGCAGAGTTCCCCAGTGCCCGGATGAGATCAGCCCGAACGAGACCAGCGAGGAGAACGAATGCGGCATTTCGACCAGCTGGCCGATGACGTCCGCGCGGAGTTGTTCCATCAGGCGCCGTGCTCCTTCGACCGGGACAGCGAACGATCGGTGCTGGCCCATGCGCTGGGTGCGACGCTGTACGTGCCGGCCACCAAGGAGAATCTGGCCGGGACGGTCCGCCGGCAGGCGATCGCGGGCGCCAAGTCGATGGTGATCGACCTGGAGGACGCGATCTCCGACGCCTCGGTGGACACTGCGCTGCGCTCAACCAGAGCGGACCCTGCGCGACCTGCATGACGATCCGCCGGAGAGCCTGGTCTTCGTCCGGGTGCGGTCGGCCGATCACATCCGGCAACTGGTCGACGCGCTCGGGCCCGCGCTCGGTGTCGTCAGCGGTTTCGTGCTGCCGAAGTTCTCCGTCTCCGCCGGCGCGGACTACCTGCAGGCCGTTGCCGATGCCGACGAGAAATCCGAGCACCCGCTGTATGCCATGCCCGTGCTGGAGACCCCGACGGTGCTGTACCGGGAATCCCGCGACGCGGAACTGGTCGGGATCCGGGAACTGCTGGACGAGCATCGCGAGCGGGTGCTGACCGTCCGGATCGGGGCGACCGACCTGTGCGGACTGTTCGGGATCCGGCGGGACCGCGACCTGTCGATCTACGACGTCGGTGTCGCCGCCGACCTGATCGCCCAGGTGGTCAACCACCTCGGTCGCAGCGACGGCACCGGCTACGCCATCACCGGACCGGTCTGGGAGTACTTCGCCAACCACGAGCGGATCCTGCGCCCGCAGCTGCGGCAGACCCCGTTCGACGAACGGCACGCGGGCGGGCTGCGCCGGCAACTGATGAGCAGCGACCTCGACGGACTGATGCGGGAAACCCTGCTGGACCGGGCAAACGGGTTGACCGGCAAATCGGTGATCCACCCGTTGCACATCGCCCCGGTGCACGCGCTGGCGGTGGTCCCGCACGAGGAATACCTCGACGCTCTCGACGTCCTCGCTCCGGAGTCGGCCGCCGGCGGGGTCCGGCGGTCGGAATACCGCAACAAGATGAACGAGATTCGGCCGCACCGCAACTGGGCGGAACGCACCGTGCTGCGGGCTGACGTGTTCGGTGTTGCCGCGCAGGGCATCTCGCACGTCGACATCATGAACGCGCAACAGGAGAACTGATGGCCCAGGTGAGCCGTTCCACCGCTGCCACCCGTGGGGCCGCGAGTTGGGTGGCCGACGAGTACGGGATCAGTGCTGCAGGACAACGGCTCCCCGGTCGGCCTGCGGATGGCCGAACTGATCGAGGTCGGCCTTCGGCGAAACCCGAGGCGGGCGCAACTTCTGGTGTCAACGGTGTTGGGCAAGCATCTGGCCGCCGATCCGAGGGTGATCGTCGGGGTGGGCAGATTGCTGGGGGCGCTGGTGGGCCAGAACCCTGGACGGGACGGCCGGTCCGGTGCCGGCGTCCTGGCCGAGGGCCGCGAGGGAGACCGTGTCCGGCGAAGATCCGGCGGCGCTGCATCGCGCTGCTCGACGAGGTCCCCGCCCGTCGTCACGGCTGGGGTGCTTACCTTTGGCTTCGCCGAGACCGCAACATCTCTCGGACACCTGGTCGCCGATCAGCTGTGCTCGCCATACCTGCATTCCACCCGGCGGCGCGACGGGCGATGTGCCGGTGGCCGCGGAATTTTCCGAACCGCATTCGCATGCCACCGGGCACCTGCTCCGGCCGGACCCGCCCGACCTGCTGGCCGGGGATGGCCCGATCGTGCTGGTCGACGACGAACTGTCCACCGGCCGGACGGCGCTCAACGTCATCGAGGCGCTGCACGAGGTAGCTCCCCGACAGCCGGTATGTGCTGGCCGGACTGGTCGATGTCCGGTCGGAAGCGCGATGACGGCAACCGGGCGGCGGTCGAGCGGCGACTGGGGTGCCGGATCGACGTGGTCTCCCTGGTGCGGGGCGAGATCGTCGTTCCCGGCAGGGGTTGTCGATCGGGTGGCGGCTGAGCTGGAGATCTCGGCCGGGACCGCGCCCGGGTCGACGGAGCGAGCGGGCGGAGCCGTCCTCGGTCGAGCTGCCGTGGCCGGCGGACCTGCCGCACCGGGGGCCGGCACGGCTTCCGCGTTGCACACCGTCAGGCGTTCGACGCAGCAATCCGCTCGGCCGCCGCGGTGCTGGCCGCGGCAATCGGCCCGGCGCAACGTGTTCTGGTGCTCGGCACCGAGGAATTGATGTACCTGCCGCTCCGGCTGGCACTTGACACTCGCCATGGACCCGTTGCGGCAGGTGGTGTTTCAGTCGACGACCCGGTCGCCGGTGCATGCCATCGACCGGCCCGGGTATCCCGTCCGCCGTCGGATCGACTTCCGGAGCCGGGTGATCGATCCAGGTCCTGACGAACCGGACTCGGTGCTGCGGCACGTCTACAACGTCTGCTGGCCGCAGGTGGGGGGCGCGCGGGAGGCGATGGTGCCGCTTTGCGGGAGGCCGACCTGATCGTCGTGGTCGACGACGGTCACGCGTGGTCTGGCCGCGACGGTGTGGCGGAGTCGATTGCCGCGGCGACGGGCGCCCCGGTTGTGCTTGCGGTGCTGACGCCGAGGCCGGACCGGTGAGCGAGCCAGCGAGCGAATCACCGGCGACTGGCCCGCTGTCGCGACCCGGCACCGCGCTGCCGCCCCCGTTGGTGGGCCCGGAGTTCGGCAGCTACCGGCCGGACGAGGTGTCCTGGCTGCTGACCGACCTGTCCGGGTTGCACCTGGAAGCCGATGTCGCAGAGCGGGAGTCGGCCATCCAGGCCGGGCGCGCGCACTACGCCGAGTCCTTGCCAATCGAGTACCAGCCCGACCCGGACTATCAGGCACTGTTCGATCAGGTGTTGGCCGAGACTGCCCGCCGGCTGGCGTTGGCTGTCGGCGCCGTGACCGAGCTGGTGCTCGCCGAACGCGGGCCGAACATCGTGCTGGCGTCGCTGGCCCGGGCTGGTACGCCGGTCGGCATCCTGATGCGCCGCTGGGCCCAGCAGGTGCACGGCCTGGACCTGCCGCACTATGCGATCTCGATCGTGCGGGGCCGGGGAATCGACCGGGTCGCGCTGGATTACCTTGCCGCCCATCATGATCCGGCGTCGGTGGTGTTCGTCGACGGCTGGACCGGGAAGGGCGCCATCGCCAAGGAGCTCACCGAGGCGTTGCAGGCACTCACGTCCGACGGCGGTCCGACATTTTCCGATGACCTGGCGGTGCTGGCCGATCCCGGGCACAGCGTGCGCACCTTCGGCACTCGGGACGATTTCCTGATCGCCTCGGCCTGCCTGAATTCCACGGTCTCCGGCCTGGTGTCCCGTACCGTGCTGAACCCCGCGTATCCTGCGGCCCACCGATTTCCACGGCGCGAAGTTCTACCGGGAGTTGACCGGCGAGCGATGTGTCGACCGTTCTGCTCGACGCTGTCAGCGACCAGTTCGACGCGGTCACCGCCGAGGTGTTCGCCGGCACGGCTGCCGCTGGCGGCATCCGACCGGCGGGTGACGTTCGCCGGGTGGGCCGCCGTCGAACGCATCCGGCAGGAATACGGCATCGAGTCGGTGAACTTCGTCAAACCGGGGGTGGGGGAGGCGACCAGGGTGCTGCTGCGCCGGGTGCCGTGGAAAATTCTGGTCCGGGAGCCGGATCATCCTGATCATGTGCACCTGCGATTGCTGGCCGAGCGGCGCGGCGTCCCGGTGGAAGTCGTTCCGGACCTTGCCTATTCCTGCGTCGGCCTGGTTCGCCGGGTGTCGCCGAGCGACACCGGTGAGGGCTGAGACAGGTGGCAACAGCCCAACCGACAACGGTGGTTGCAACGGACCTCGACCGGACCCTGATCTACTCGATGGCGGCGATCGAGTCCACGATGAATGGCGTTGTGCCGGCGCTGCTCTGTGTGGAGATGTATGACGGGAAACCGTTGTCGTACATGACCATTGAGGCGGCCCGGCTGTTGGAATTGGTCAGGTCGAACGCGGTGCTGGTACCGACGACCACCAGGACGCCGGCACAATTTGAGCGGGTACGACTGCCCGGCGGTAGGACGCCCTATGCGATCACCAGCAACGGCGGGCAGCATCGTTGTCGACGGAGAGCCGGACCAGGCATGGCGCCGTTCGGTTGAGCAACGAATCGCCGGCGACGGTGCAGGGCTGCGGTGAGATCGTTGCCGGCCTCGACGTATTTGCGGCCGGCGGCTGGGTGCTCAACCGCAAGACCGCCGATGACCTCTTCTGCTACCTGGTCGTCGGACCTGGGCCGGCTCCCCTCGGACTTCCTACCGCGCTGGACCTCGTGGTGCGCCGATCGCGGCTGGGTGGTCTCCATGCAGGGCCGCAAGATCTATGCGCTGCCCAGCGGCCTGACCAAGGAGGCCGCGCTGGTCGAGGTCGTGCAGCGCACGGGCGCCGCCCGGTTGCTGGCGGCCGGCGACGGAGCGCTCGATGCTGGATTCCTGGCCGTGGCCGACGCCGCGATCCGCCCGCCGCACGGCGAGCTGCACGAAATGGGTTGGCAGGCAACCAATCTACGGGTCGCGCCGTCCGCGGGCGTGCTGGCCGGCGAGGAGATCTGCCGATGGTTGGCCGATCAGGTGGTACCTGCGGAAAGGGTCGGATATCCGCCAACTGACTGATGTCACGGTGGCGGCGATGGGTGACCTTCACGCTGTCGAGAAAGTCGGTCGCCCGGCACGCGGCCGGCTCACCACGACAAGGGGCTCCTGCGTCGCCAGGTGTCTTCAGTTCTGTCCCGACAGCGCTCAGGAAAGGCAGAACTCGTTCCCTTCCGGGTCGGCCATGGTGACCCATGTCTGCGGACCTTGTGATCCACGGTGCAGGAAAGTCGCGCCCACCGCCGTCAGTCGCTCCAGTTCCGCTTCGATGTTGTCCGGGCCGACCCGGACGTCGAAGTGCAGGCGGTTCTTCACCGTCTTCGCCTCCGGTACCAGCTGGAAGAGCACCCGCCTGGGCGGCACGCCGGCCGACTCCGGTGGCGAGATAGCTTGCCCCTCCTTCCACACCAGCACGCCGTTGTGCTGCTTCGTCTGATCCTCTGCTGCGTACCCCTCCGAGATCATGCGCCGGATGAACGCCTCATCACTGGGTTCCACGACCCAGCCGAGCGCGTCTGCCCACCAGTCGGCAAGCACATGCGGATCGGCGCAGTCGACGGTCACCTGAAAGTCGTATGCCATGCCGAGCACTGTACGAAATGACTCCGACAACGGCCCGGTTGAGTGCAGGTGACCATGGGTCCCGATCCCCCGACGGACCGACACCCGTCCGCATGCTTTTACTGAACGTTCGGTTTGTCGAAACGTGGAGCTGCAGTGACACAGCTCGCCACGGCAGCTCCCGCGGAGCGGCTGGGTTGCTCGGTCATTCCGATCGTCCTGGATCCGGGTGGCACGAACGGTCGGTCGGCAAGATGCGCCGCATCATCGACCGCCGACCGAAGGTCTGAGGTGGCGTCGTCAGCGTGCCCAGGCTTCGCGGTCAACCGTCACCGGGACCCCGGCGACAGTGGCGGCGTCGATGGCGAGTGAGATCAGCTGGTCCTGGCAGCCCTGGGCCAACGGGTAGGGCGCCGGGCCGTCCCCGCCGGCCCACCTCGCGGTGGCCAGCATCAGAGTGGCGATGGCGATCTCATCGTCCATCAACCGCAGCCCGAGGAACGGATTGCGGTACACCACCCGGCCATCGAACGAAAAATGCTCGGTGTCGAAACCGTCCAGGTTGAGGTCGTACCCGAGCTGGGAACGAACCAACGACGAACGCAGGATCGTCTCCGGCCCGGTCAGTCGCACGACGTTGTCGTCGGCGATCTCCCCGCGCGAGCCCCGGATGATGATCCGCCGGAAGCGCAGCTGGTTGTGCCACTGGTTGTCGGTGAAGTCATACAAGCCGGACCTGCCGTCACCGAAATCCATGGTGGCCAAAGTGGTTCCGGCGTCCTTGGGGGTGTCGTCACCGGTCCATGAGCCGCGGGTCAGGGGGTCGACCAGCGGGGCCGTGAACCTCGTCGAGCGCACCGTCACCGGTTCGAATCCGACACCGAGAAACCCTCTGATCAACGCCACCGCGTGATACCCGTGGGTCGAGGAGACCTGAACGGAGGTGGGGCTTCCGATCGCTCCCGATCGCAGTAACTCGGCGCGGGCGACGTGTCCCGGGAGTGCCGGGTACTGCTCGGCAACCTGCACAAGATCCCGGTCGCCGACCTGAGACCACAACGCGCGCAGTGCATCCCGGTCGGGCGCTGGTGGTGTCTCGGTGAGCACAGGGGTACCGGACGCCACCAACGCACCGATGACGCCTGGGTTGGCCGCCCACGGGACGCTGCTGATCACGAAATCCGGGTGTCGATGGCTGACCAGGTCAGTGGGCGACAGGTAGCACGGCACACCCCAGCGCCGCGCGACCTGCTCTGCGGTCTCCGGTCGGCGGGTGGCCGCCCCGACCAGGGTCAGCCGTTCGGGCAGCAATCCGGCCAGTTTGACGAAGAACTCCGCCCGCCAGCCAGTGCCGACCACGCCAAGTGTTGTCGTTGCGCTCATGCCGTCATGATTCACCTGCCAGCCGCCGCCGCTCCTCGGCGAGGGCTCTCGCCCGCCGCTCCACGTCCGCCTCGACCTCCAGGTCCGTGCGCGGACGCTGCGACGGCAACGACGGTGGGGGAGGTTGGTAGGGCGGCGGCAGCAGCAGCTCCCGGTGACCGATCGCGGCGACCAGTGCGGACTGGTCTGCTGGAATGTCATCGAGCGCCACCGACTTCCCGCTGACCAAATTGAGTCGTGGGGCAAATTTTCCGGGCATCGGAGCTGCCACCGATGCGACCTGACCCCAGCCGATGACGCTGCGCAACCGCCACGGCCGCTGGACCCCGGTGGCCGACACCACCGTTGGCGGTCGGAGGTACAGAAGAAATTGGGTCAGACCGAGGACGGCATAGATACTCAGCAAAAACCACCGGCCACTGATGACGGCCCAGGCAATCACCAGCACCACAAAAACCAGCAGAATACGGAGCGCCTTGGGACTCGTCCGCTGACGTCGCCCGACAACGGTCGATTCCTGGGTCCCGTCGGCCGATGCCTCGTTCATGGCTGGAATGTAACCTGCGCCGCCGAAGTAAAACGTGAGGCCAGTTTCACCGCGGTGCTTTACCCACCAACACTCGCGCACTGGCAATGGCCGCCGGGGTGTCAACGAAGATCCGATGATCGGCGCGCAGGTGATCGGCAACGCCGAGAGTGGCCAGGATGTCGTCATGCTCCGGCCGGATCCCGGACAGCAGCACGATGATGCCGCGTTTCTCCAGCCTGCTGATCGCGTCGCCGAGCACCCGGGCCCCGGTGACGTCGAGCGAGGTGATCCGGGACAACCGAAGGATCACCACCCGGACGGTGGCGATCTCGGTCAATTCGAGCAGGAACCGGTGCGCCGCGGCGAAGAACAATGGTCCGTCGATGCGGTAGGCAACGATGTGCTCGGCGAGCAATTCGTGCTCTTCCGCGTCGAAGGCGGCCGGATCACCGGCGACCGGGTCGAGCGGCACCTGCTGCAATTGGGCGGACCGGGACACCGACCGCAGGGCGAGCACGACCGCGACGGCGACACCGACCGCGACCGCCGTGATCAGGTCGACCGCGACGGTGACCAGGAACGTCATCACCAGCACGACAGCGTCCGACGCGGGTGGCCCGCACCATTGCCGTCAGCGATCCGACCTCGATCATCTGCACGCAGGTGGCGATCAGCACCCCGGCCAGCGCGGGCAGCGGAATTCCGCCGACCAGCGGGGCGGCGGCCAGCACGATCGCGGCGAGCACCAGCGAATGCGTCACCGCGGCGAGCCGTGAGCCGGCGCCGGCGCGGACGTTCACCGCGGTCCGGGCGATCGCGGCGGTCGCCGGAACGCCGCCGAACAGCGGCACCGCCAGGTTGGCGATGCCCTGCCCGAACAGTTCCCGGTCGGGATCGTGCTGCTGGCCGACCGTCATACCGTCGGCGACTGTCGCGGACAGCAACGATTCCAGCGCCCCCAGCGCGGCGACCGCCAGTGCCGACGGAATCAATGCGCCAACCAGGCTCAGGTCGAAGAATCCCAGGCTCGGGGCGGGCAAACCGCCGGGCAGCGCGCCGATCTGGGCGACGTCGATGTTCGCCAGGTCGACCACCACGGTGACCACGCACGACGACGCCCAGCGACGCCGGGATGCCCGGCCGCCAGCGGGCCGCCAGCAGGATCAGTGCAGCGACACCGACCGCGATCAAGCGGCGATGCCAGGGTCGGGTTGGCGAGGTAGTTGCGGAACGCGTCGAAGGCCGACTGCCAGGCCTTGTCGCCGGTCCCGGCGGTGCCGAACATCGCCGGCACCTGCTGCAGGATGATGACGACCGCGATACCGGCGGTGAAGCCCTCGATGACCGGGGCGGGCAGGTAGCGGGCGGCGCGGCCCAGCCGGCAGAACGCCGCGACGACCAGCACGGCGCCGGCCAGCAGGCCGACCATCAGCACGCCGTTGGTGCCGAACTGGTGCACCACCGGAATCAGCACCACCGTCATGGCGCCGGTAGGGCCGGACACCTGAAGATTCGATCCGCCGAAGATCGCCGCCAGAATGCCGGCGACGATTGCGGTGATCAGCCCGGCTGTCGCGCCGAGGCCGGACGCCACCCCGAAGGCAAGGGCAAGAGGGAGCGCCACGATGGCCACGGTGAGCCCGGCGACGCAGATCACGTCGCGGGATGCCGGCGGACGGCGGCCCAATCCTGCGCATCCGGCAGCATCGCCGCTAGTCGCGGCGGCATGATGGACATGGCCTAGCCCGCCGTCGAGTCGGCTGTGCGTCGCAGCTCTGCGAGCAATTCGCCCTGTCCCGCAAGGACTTCCGTCAGGAAGCGGCGGGCGGCGGCCATCAGTTCGGCGACATCGGACGCGGCGAGCTGGTACATCACCGCGGAGCCCTCGCGGCTGGACGTGACGATTCCGGCTCGCCGCAGAACGGCGAGCTGCTGGGAGAGGCTGCTGGCCTCGATGTCGATGTCCAGCAGCAGGTCGCGGACCGCCTTCGGGCCGTCCTGCAGCAGCTCGAGGACCCGGATCCGCACCGGGTGGCCGAGCGTGCGGAACAGTTCGGCCTTGGCCTGGTACAGCGGAATCGGCACAGTCGAACTCCTCGTTGTGACAAGCATGTGACTCCGGTTTATCTGAACATGAAGAAGTCTGCAAGTCTGCAAGCAGCAATGTGTCCAACGGATCAGAGCAGGATCATTCAGCTGGAGCTCGCGACCAGTATCGCCAGGAGAAAGGCCGTCGCAGCCAACCAGAGAGGTCCACGCAGGAATCTGGGTCCGAGGTCGGACGGGTACTCCTGACCCATGGTGAAGGTCGGCTCGTACGGTGCCAGCCGGGCCCGGAATTCCACCAACACGAGAGCGGCGGCGGGGATCAGCACCGCCAGGTACGGCGGCACGCTGAGCAGGACGGCCGGTGCGGTGACGGCGGCCCAGGCGGCGGCGCCCAGGTAGGGGAGCGTCATCGCTGTGCGTTTGCTCAGTGCCCGGTCGAGCCCGTACCTGTCGGCCAGCGACGGTGCCGCCGCAAATTTCCGCACGGTGCCGCACAGGCCGCTGATTGCGGCGACCGCGGCCAGGTAGGTCACGACGGCGAAGGCGCTTGGTCCCCAGCCGATTCCGGCCAACAGCCCGAAGGCTGCATACGGAACGGTTGCCAGCAGTGCCCACCTCACCAGGACGGCTCGATGGCGGCGCAGCAACAACCGATTGACGGACGCAAGAGCCGGTTGATCGACACCGACCAGCGGACGCGACGCGATCGCGCCCCGTCGGCTGACGTGCACCCGGCTCACCACCGGCGCCAGCGGCTCCAATGATTGTTCGTACACCGCCAGTGCCAGCGATGCCGATGCCCCGGAACCTCTCGCCAATGCGGTGACCGGGATGTGCCGCAACCGCCCTCGCGCCACGAAAGTCGACACCGTCATGGCAACACCGAGAACCGCAGCGAACGTCCACCAGGTCCGGTCGCCCAGCTGCCCGGTGCGCACCGTCTGCAAGAGGGCGGCGATCACCAGCAGACCGAGTAATGACGCCCGTCAGCCCCCGTAGGACAATCGTCGGCCGGGCACCGATCTGCGATTCGACCAGCACGGCCAGCGCGGAAGCCGTGACGGCGCAGAGGATTCCGGCGACAACGCCGGCCAGGGCGGCCCCTCGACGCAGACCGGCGGCTTCGGCCAACACGGCGCCGATGATCAGGCCGGGAACGACGGCAACCGCCAGCGCTGCCCAGTACCTGCGGGTCAGGAGCACGCCGCGATCCAGCGGTGTCGTGAGTAACCAGGCCCGCCATTCAGGGGGCGCGGTGATCGGACCCAGCAGACAACAGACCAGCCACACCCCCACCGACCCTGCGGCCAGCAGCGCCGCGGCCGCCGGGATGGTGATCGGCGGCGTCAGCGGCGGCTCGCCGGTCAGCGCCAGCCACACCCCGAGCGCGATCCCCGGCCCGAACCACAGCACCAGGACGACGACTTCATAGCTGATGCTGGAACCGGACCCGCGCCGCCGATGCCGGGACAGGTACCGGACGAACGATGCGGGTCGCGTCGCCGACGGAGCGCGACCGCCGCCGTGTCGAGGCGGTCCGCTCAGCACTGTCATGGCGTTTCCACCATGTCGACGAACAACTCGACCACCGAATCCGCCACCTGATCGACCAGTGCCGGATCATGCGAGGCGAACAGCACGGCCACACCGGCGGCCTTCTCGGCGAGGATCTTGTCGGCGAGCCAGGCCCGGCCACCGACATCGAGATTCTGCTCCGGTTCGTCCAACACCAGCAGTCGCCGCGGACGGACCAGACATGACGCCAGACCCAGCCGGCGGCGCTGGCCCTGCGACAGGGCATACGGGAACCGGTCAGCGGACGGCCCGAGGTCGAGTTCGGCGAGCACAGCCGTGATCAGCTCATCCGGGTCGGGGTTCCCGTGCGCCCTCGCCATGAACTCCAGATGCTCGCGGACCGTCAGGTCGACGAACTCGTCACCCGGGTCAAGTCCGACCGCGACCGCGGCGCGGATGGCCGGCAGGGCGTCCTGGAATAACGCGCCGTCGAACGACACGGTCCCCGCATCGGGTTCTTCCCGGCCGACGATGCACCGCAACAATGTCGACTTGCCGGACCCGTTCTGCCCGGTCAGGGCGACCACCTCGGCCCGCTCGACGGTGAAGGTGACGCCGGCCAGGACGGGAGTACCGAAGTACGACTTGCCGAGTCCCCGCAGATCGAGGAGCGGGCCGTCATCGCGTGAAGTCACCAGAGCGAGATTAGCGGCCGGACTTGCCGTCGATGACCGAGTCCCGCTCAGATCCAACCCCGCTCGGTGGCAATGCGCACCGCGTCGGCCCTGGTGCGGGCGCCGGTCTTGCCGATGACGGACGACAAGTGGTTGCGCACCGTGCCCTCGGACAGGAAGAGGCGACCGGCGATCTCCGCCACCGTCCCGCCGTCGGTGGTTGCGGCCAGCACGTCCCGCTCGCGGCCGGTCAACGGCGACTCACCCAGGCTCAGACTTTCCGCGGCCAGTGTGGGATCAACAACGCGCAATCCGGCATGCACCCGGCGGATCGCGTCGATCAGCATTTCCGGCGGGGCGTCCTTGACCATGAAACCGGCGGCCTTCGCCTCCATCGCCCGGCGCAGGTAGCCGGGGCGCCCGAAGGTGGTCAGGATGATCACCCGGCAGGCCGGCAATTGTTCGGCCAGCGATGCAGCGGCGGATAACCCGTCCAGGCCGGGCATCTGGATATCCAGCAGCGCCACATCCGGGCAATGCCGAAGGGCCGCCGGTACGACGTCATCGCCGGTGCCGACCTGGGCAACGACGACCATGTCCGGCTCCAGCCCGATCAGCGCAGCGAACGCACCGCGGATCAGCGCCTGATCGTCGGCCAGCAGGATCCGGATCGGCGCGGCAACGGTGGAATCGGTCGTCACGCGGGAACGCTGGCGCGCACGACGAAACCTGAGCCGCCCCGCGGTCCGGCCTCGAAGGTGCCGCCCAGCGCGGCCAACCGGTCGGCCAGGTTCCGCAGTCCGCTACCCGATGGGGCCGGATCGGTACCGTCGATTCCTGCTCCGTCATCGGCAATTTCGATGGTGCGTTGATCAAGGGTGATCCCACAGGAATGCGCACCGGAGTGCCGGACGACGTTCGTCACCGCCTCCCGGACGACGTACCCGAAAACCTCGCGCGCGTCAGGGTCGACATCATCGACCGTCCGCGGCAGCGTGGCGGTGATGCCGGCCGCCCGCAGCACCGCGGCCGCCACCGCGACCTCGGTGGCCAGACTGACCTCCCGGTAGCCGGATGCGGTGGCCCGGACGTCCTTCAGTGCGTCCCTGGCAAGCCGTTCGACGTCACCGATTTCGACGGCCGCAGCCTGCGGATCCCGGTCGACGAGTCGGCGGGCGAGTCCCGCCTTGACCGCGATCGCGGTGAGTGAATGGCCGAGGATGTCGTGCAGATCGCGGCCGATCCGCTCCCGCTCCGCCGCCACCGCCGCGACCGCGAGCTGTTCCCGGGTCCGGCGCAACTCGATGTTCAACCTGATGTTGTTGCTGAACCCGACCATGAACGCCGTCAGGGCCACCAAGGTGAGCGCCAGGCTCCAGTTGAGCGGATCACCGGCGACGAAGTCGACACCCAGCATCGCCATCCCAAGGGCGATCCCGAGGGACATCGCCGCGACGGGCACCAGCAGCGCACCACCCACCACCGCAACGAAGATCCACAGTGAGTAGGCGCTGGTGCCGAGCACCAGGAACTGCGGAAGGGTCAGCACGAACAGGAAGACGATCACCCCGATCCGTTGCACCAGAGGTGCTTCCATCAGCCGGCCGACCAGCAGCACATAGGTTGCGGAGAACACCAGCAGCAGCGCGAGGGAGCCGACGATCAGGGGAAGCTGTTGGCCGGAGGTCAGGATCGCCACGTAGGCCGAGATCAACAGGGTCTGCGCGAGCAGTGCACCGAAAATCCACCGCTGCCGCCCGGAGAACCGGCGCCTCGGTTCCGGCCGGCCGGTCAGGAAGAGCGATCCGGGCCTTGCCCCCAGGGTCGAGGCTGTCTCGCAGTCGGTCGGGTTGTCCACCATGTCATCCTGCCGCACTGTCATCCTGCCGCACTGTCATCCTCCAGTTGCCGACCCGCTCAGACCTTCTTGCCGCTCCGGCTGTAGGCGAAGGCACCCAGTGCGCCGAGGGCGATCGTCCAGCCGGCAAGCACAACGACCGCTGTCATCGGCACGCCGTCCCCGGCGAGCACGGTGCGGCCGAGTTCGGCGAGCCAGTACGACGGGGTGATCTTCGCGACGTCCTGCAGGAACTGCGGGAACAGGTCGACCGGGAACCACAACCCGCCCAGGATGGACAGTCCGAGGTAGGTGATCATCGAGATCGGCTGCACCGTATCGACGGTGCCGGCGAACCCGATGACGAGTCCGAGGACGGCGAACGGGATCAGCCCGAGCCAGACGGCGAGACCGGTGTCCAGCCACTCGCCGGCGCTGAGCGATACCCCGCCGATTGTCGCGCCGGCGATGAACACGAGGATCAACGCAGGCAGGGTGACCAGCATGGAGACAACGGCCTTGGCGATCAGGTACGAGCGGGCCGGCAGTGCGGTCAGCCGCAGTTGCCTGTTCCAACCGATCTGTCGCTCGACGGCCACCCTGGCCCCGGTGTTGATGGCGGCGCCGATGCAACCGAAGGACGCCATCGACACCATCAGGTAGGCAACAACAGTCAATCCGTCGCCGGCGTCCTGACCCTGATAGAGGTTGGCGTACAACAGAAACAGCAGCAGCGGCAGGGCAACGGTCAGCACCAGGAATCCGGTGTTCCGGTACACCGTGCGGGTCGAGATCAGTGCATAGCGAACGGTCATGCCGATGGTACCGGTTGCCCGGGGTGCGGTGGCGGTGGTCATCGGGCTGTCTCCTGGTGGGTGTTGGTGTGCGGTGAGTTCGAGGAAGGCGTCCTCCAGGTTGCCGGCGGCGATTTCGATGTCGTGTGCGTTCGGGAACCGCTCGAGAAGTGCCCGAAGTGGCGGTATCGGAATCGTTGCAGTGCAACAGAATCCGGCTGGCCTCCTGCTCCGCGGAGACCACGCCCGGGAAGTTCGGCGAACTGACCTGGGCCGGCACCGGGAATCACCGCCGACAGCGTCCGCCCTGCCACCGACTGCTTGATCTGGGCGCCGGTGCCGTCGGCAACGATCACCCCGTCCGCCAGGACCACCACCCGGTCGGCGAAGGCGTCGGCCTCGTCCAGGTAGTGGGTGGCGAACAGCACGGTCCGCCCGGCATCGGTGAAATCGCGCATCGAGGCCCAGAAGGATCTGCCGCACCTCGACGTCCATGGCCACCGTTGGTTCGTCAAGCACCATCAGGTCGGGGTCGGGCACCAGGGCCAGCGCGTAGCGCACCCGTTGGGCCTGCCCGCCGGACAGCTTCTGCGTCTTCTGCCCGGCGATGTCGGTGATCCCGGCCCGTTCCATGGCCTGCTGACCGGCATCGGTGACCGGTGCAGCGCCGCGAACATCGTCGACCAGTTCGCGGACGGTCACCTCGGGCAGCAACCCGCCGCCCTGCAACATGGCGCCGACCCGGCCGGCCTGGACGGCAGTCGATCGGGTGGTCGCCGAAGATCGATACCGTGGCCGGAGTCGGGTCTGGTCAGGCCGAGCAGCATGTCGATGGTGGTGGACTTGCCGGCCCCGTTCGGTCCGAGAAAGGCGACCACCTCGCCCGGCGCGATGTCCAGGTCGACGCCGCGCACGGCGTGGACATTCCCGAAGCTCTTGCGCAGACCGGTCAACCGGACTGCCGCACCGTCCGGGGAGGGTTGACCGCCCGACGGGTGAAGTTCATCTCTGTCATGGATCAAGCTGTGTCGCGCGGCAGGCGCCCTGCTCCGTGTCCGCGCGTCACGACTGACCATGACATCTGTCATGTGGGCGGTGCAGCGCTGCCCGCGCGACGGCTCAGCCCCGCCGGCGAATTCCGAAGAACATCAGGGCGCCGGCGACCATGGCTGCCGACCCCGGCGACGCTGATGACCACCCCGGCCCACAGCAGGCCATCGGTCACGACCAAGCCGGCGACCAGCCCGACCATGCCGAGCGACGAACAGCACGGCCGCAACGACCGCGCGGTGCCGCCGAAACTGGTCGATGGTGATGGTTGCGGCGAACTTGGGGTCGTCGCTGGTCAGTGCGCGTTCGATCTCGTCGAGTCTGCGCTGTTCGCCCTCTGAGAGCGCCATGACTCCTACTCCCCCCAAGGAAAGCCCTTGGCCTCGTTCATCCTACGGCGAGTGACGGGTGCGTACCCACTTGGCGCAGCGCCCGATGGTCTTGCCAGGATGGGCGGGTGACGACATCGCAGCCGGACGCGAGCGGCGAGTCGCCCGGCGCGGGGCGCAACGCCGGGATTCTCCCGCGCATTGGCGGTGCTGATCGCCGGCGCGTACTTCATGGAGAACCTGGACGCCACGATCATCGCGCCGGCGGCGCCGGCGATCGCCGACAGCCTCGGCGTGCAACCGGTCCAGATCAACGTGGCGATGACGGCGTACCTGCTGACCGTCGCCGTGCTGATCCCCGGTAGCGGCTGGCTGAGCGACCGGTTACGGTGCGCGCGGGGTCTTCTCCCTCGCCATCGCCCTGTTCACGGTGGCCTCCATCGGCTGCGCGACCGCGCCGACGCTGACGGTGCTGACCGATCTTCCGGGTCATGCAGGGCATCGGCGGCGCGATGATGGTCCCGGTCGGCCGGCTGATCGTGCTGCGCACCACGCCGAAGGTCGACCTGATCAAGGCCATTGCCTACCTCACCTGGCCGGCCCTGGTGGCGCCGGTGCTTGCGCCGCCGCTGGGCGGGTTGATCAGCACCTACACGTCCTGGCGCTGGATCTTCCTGATCAATGTGCCGCTCGGCATCATCGGTCTGATCTTCGCCCGCCGGCTGGTGCCGGACGTGCGGTCCGACCGAGCGTCGGCGGCTGGACTGGCGCGGCTTCCTGCTGACCGCGGTCGGCGTCGCGGCCCTGGTGATCGGTCTCGAGCAGATCGGCACCGGACGGCTCAATTGGGCTTTCGCGGCCATCGCGCTGGGACTGGCGGCGCTGACCCTGGCCGCGGCGATCGGCTACCTGCTGAAGACACCGGCACCGCTGTTGGATCTGCGCACGCTGAAGATCCGCAGCCTGCGGGCCGCGGTCGCCGGCGGCACGGTCTTCCGGTTGGTGATCAGCGCCATTCCGTTCCTGCTGCCGTTGTTCTTTCAGCTCGGCTTCGGCTGGAGCGCCGCCCAGGCCGGCGGCATCGTCATCGCGTTGTTCCTGGGCAACCTGTGCATCAAGCCGTTCACCACCCCGCTGATGCGGCGGCTCGGGATTCGCAGCGTGCTGCTGATCGCGCTGCCGATGTCCGCGGCCTGCCTGATCGGGATGAGCCTGCTGCAGGCGAGCACGTCGATCGTTCTGATGGTGGTGGTGCTGGCGATCAGCGGCATCTTCCGGTCGGTCGGTTTCTCCGCCTACAACAGTGTCGCCTTCTCCGACGTGCCGACCGAGAAGATGACGCACGCCAACACCCTGCACGCGACCCTGCAGGAACTCGGCGCCGGGCTGGGGATTGCGGTCGGCGCACTGCTGGTCCGGCTGGGCGATCCGATCGGGGTGGCGCTCGGGCTCAGCGAGACCCCGGCCACGCCGTACCGGATCGCCTTCGTCCTGCTCGCCGTGATCCTGCTGGCCCCGCTGATCGAAGCTCTGACCATGCCGGCGTCGGCCGGCGCAGCGGTGACCGGGCGGGGATAGCCGAGCGGGTTTCGCTCGATTGCAGTAGCAGTTCGCTATGCGTAGCGAATGCACGGCCGGTTACTGTAGGTGTCTGAGCTCACACCCTGTGTGAGATCAGTCATGGTCCACCGAGCTTGACGCGAGCGAATCAGGGTGTCCATGAGCGCAGGTTGTCCATGAGCGCCGAGGCGCCACCGGCCCCGACCGCGTCCGTCGACGACGCCACGGGTGCCGCCGCCGGTCGATCCGCACGGTCACCGCCGAGCCTGTTCCGCCGGAGCGCGTCCTGGCCGGCCGCGGCGCCGGATTCGGTTCGGCATCCAATCCAAGTTGCTGGTCATGCTGCTGGTCACCAGCATTCTGTCGGCCCTGGTGGTCGGCTTCGTCGGCTACACGTCGGGAAAGAATGCCCTGCAGGATGCCGCCTTCGACCAGCTGACCCAGGTCCGCGAATCACGGGCCCGGGAAATCACCTCATTCTTCGATCAGCTGACGAACTCGCTGGTGATCTACACCCGCGGCTCGACCGCGATCGAGGCGGTGCGAGGCGTTCACCGCGGGATTCGAGGCAGCTGGCAGTCGCAGCACGATCACCCCGGCGCAGGACCAGGCTCTGGACGACTACTACAGCAACACGTTCATCAAGGGACTGGAGGACAACACCGGCAACACCTCCGATCCGGCCGGGCTTCATCCCGACCGACCCGGCGCAGAAGTACCTGCAGGCGAACTACACCGCCCCGTTCACCGACTTCGACGAGGCCATCAAGATCGACGACGCCGGCGACGGCAGTGCCTGGTCGGCGGCGCATGCGCAAGTATCACGACTACTTCCGGGAACTGGTCGAATCGCTTCCAGTTCGAGGACGCCCTGCTGCTCGACACCAACGGCAACGTCGTCTATTCGGCCTACGGCGGCGCGGACCTCGGGACCAATGTGGAGACCGGTCCCTATCGGGATTCCAACCTGGCGGGCGCCTACAAGGACGCGATGGCGTCCAATGCGGTCGACTTCGTCGAGCTCACCGACTACGGCCGCTACCAGCCGTCCTACGGGGTGCCGACCGCCTGGGCCGTGTCGCCGATCGGCTCCGACGGGGTCGTCAGCGGCGTGCTGGCCCTGCAACTGCCGATCACGGCGATCAACGACGTGATGACCGGTGGCAGGCACTGGGACGGACGAAGGACTGGGCGACGACCGGCGAAACCTACCTGGCCGGCGCCGGACGAGCAGATGCGGTCGGTGTCCCGGTTGGTGCTGGAGGATCCGGAGAGATTTGCCGCGGAATCGATCGCCGCCGGCGAGGACCCGGCGATGGCCAACGAAGGCGGCCCGGGTCGGGGGCACCGTGCTGCTGCAGAACGGTGAACACCGATGCGGTGCGAGAACGCGCTGAAGGGGCAGACCGGCACGACCATCGCCGACGGACTACCTGGGGCAGGAGGCGCTCGTCGCCTATGCGCCGTTGCAGATCGACGGCCTGCGCTGGGTGATCGTCGCCAAGATCGACGCCGCCGAGGCCTTCGAACCGGTCACCGATTTCACCAGGAACCTGATCCTGGCCACCGCGGCGATGATCTTCCTGGTCTGCCTGGCGTCGCTGATTCTGGCGCAGATCTTCGTCCGGCCGGTCCGCAGACTGGTCACCGGCGTCCGGCAGGTCGCCGCCGGTGACCTCTCGGTGGAGGTGCCGGTCAAGACCAAGGACGAATTCGGCGATCTCGGCGGCGCCTTCAACGACATGAGCCGGAGTCTGCGGACCAAGCAGGAACTGCTGGAGGAGCAGCAGGCGGAGAACGATCGACTGCTGCTGACGCTGATGCCGGAGGCGGTCGCCAAGCGGTATCGACAGGGCGAGGAGACCATTTCCCAGGACCACCAGGACGTCTCGGTGATCTTCGCCGACATCGTCGGATTCGACGCGCTGAGCGCCCAGCTGCCGTCCGAGCAGTCGCTGGCGCTGCTCAACGAGCTGGTGCGGAGCTTCGACGAGGCGGCGGGCCGGCTCGGCGTCGAGAAGATCCGCACGCTGCGCACCGGATACCTGGCCAGCGTCGGGCTGACCGTGCCGCGGGTCGACAACTCCCGTCGGGCAGTCGATTTCGCCATCGAGATGGACGGCATCGTGCGGCGGTTCAACGGGATGCACGGCACCTCGCTGTCGCTCCGGGCCGGGTGTCGACACCGGCACGGTCACCAGCGGACTGGTCGGCCGGTCCACCGTCGTCTACGACATGTGGGGCGACGCGGTCAATCTCGCCAACCAGGTGCAGAGTGTCGCCGGCCGGTCCGGCATCTTCGTCACCGGCCGGATCTACGACCAGATGCGCGACGTGCTGCGCTTCAGTCGCCGGCCGGGGACATCGAGACCAAATCCGGTGTGCAGCCGGTGTGGCGCGTCGAGACGGACGGATCATGACCAGCCTGTTCTCCCAGCCGTGGTTCGGCTGGGCGCTGGCGGTCGTCATCGGCCTGCCGGTGCTGCTGGTGATCCTGACCGAGTGGCACACCGCGCTGGTCCGCCGCGGCAGTGCGTTGGCCAAGCCGGTCAGCCTGCTGCGGAACTACGTGCTGCCGGCCGGCGCGCTGCTGATCCTGCTGACCCAGGTCGGCGACGTCTCCGCGCAGGCCACTCCGGTGCGGATCATCGCGACCGTCTTCGGGTTCGTGGTGTTGCTGATGCTGCTGGCGGCGCTCAATGCTGCGTTGTTCACGAACGCGGAGCGCGGCACCTGGCGGCAGCGGATTCCGTCGATCTTCGTCGACATCGTCCGGTTGGTGATCATCATCGCCGGGTTGGCGGTGCTGTTCTCCTTCGTCTGGGACGCCGACGTCGCCGGTCTGTTCACCGCGCTCGGCGTGACCTCCATCGTGCTCGGGCCTCGCCTTGCAGAACGCCGTCGGTTCGGTGATCTCCGGTCTGCTGCTGCTGTTCGAGCAGCCCTTCCAGTTGGGGGACTGGCTGCAGACGCCGACTGCCCGGGGCCGGGTTGTCGAGGTCAACTGGCGGGCCGTGCACATCGACACCGGCAACGGCATCCAGATCATGCCGAACGCGGCGCTGGCCAGCGCCAGCTTCACCAATCTGAGCCGGCCGAGCGGGGCGCACTCGGTGACGATTCGCCAGCACCTTCGGGCTGCAGGATCGGCCGGACGCGGTGCTGCGCGCTGCTGGCCAGGGTTGCCGGCGACCTGCCGCAGGTGCTGATCGGGACGACGCCCTCGGTGACCGTGACCGGCCCGAAGACCTACAGCACCACGGTGAAGGTCGCCAGCCCGGCGGAGGCCGGTGCGGTGACCGCGACCCTGCAGCGCTGGACCTGGTACGCGGCCCGCCGGGCCGGCCTGCACCTCGACGAGGCCGACGACAACTTCGCCGACGCCGAACTGCTGGCGTCGTCCGTCCGGTCGGTCGCGCCGACGCTGCGGTTGACCTCGTCCGACATCGACGACCTGATCCGGCTGGCCCGGATCGAGCGCTATGGCGCCGGCGAGATCATCCAGCACACCGGCACGGTCCCGCAGAGCATGCGGCTGATCATCGCGGGTCGGGCGAACCTGAACGTCGCGACTGGCCGACGGCAGTTTCCTGATCGTGCACAAGCTGAGCCCGGGGGAGTACATCGGGCAGACGGCGTTGACCCGGGAGCCGGTGACGGCCGGCGCCAATGCCGTCGACGAGCTGACCGTCCTGCAGGTTCCGGTGGCGGCCATCGACGGTCTGGTGCGCAACAATCCCGCACTGGCCCGGGAGATCGGCCGGGCGATCGACGCGCGCCGGCAACGGATCGTGGAGGCGATGCGGGCCGTACCGAACTCGCAGCGACCTGCCTCGATGGTCGCCATCGCGCGGCGGGCCGTTCCATCGGCCTGATTACATCGTTACACTTCGGTGGTGAGCCAGGACAACACGTGACTACGGACAACACGCCGAGCCTGTACGAATGGGCGGGCGGCTCCTCGGCCTTGCGGGCGATGATCGATGCCTTCTACGACCGCGTGGAGCGAGACGATCTGCTCGGCCCGCTGTTTCCGGGCGGCGTGAGCGAGGAGCACCGTGCGCACGTGGCCGTGTGGTGGAGCGAGGTGTTCGGCGGCCCGGCCGACTACACATCGACGCTTGGGTGGTTATGAGCGAATGTTGGCCCACCACCGCAATCTGGGCATCACCTCGGAACAGCGATTCCGGTTCGCCTCGCTGATGAGCCTGGCCGCCGACGACGCCGGCCCTGCCCGACGACCCGGAATTTCGGGCCGCTCTCGTCGGGTATCTCGAGTGGGGAACCAGGTTGGCGCAGGCCAACTCTCAGCCAGGGGCCGATGTCGTTCCGCACGCCCCGGTGCCGCGCTGGGGTTGGGGCGTCGCGCCGCCCTACCAGCCATGAACTGTTGCCTGGCCGTGCTCAGCGCGGGCTGTCGTTTCTCCCCAACGTGCTGACGCCGGCCAGGAACAGATCGATTCCCGCTGCGTAGTAGGCGTTCTCGTCGGGGCAGCCGGTCAGTGCTGACGCGCATTCAACGAGGTGCGGAAAGCGATCGGCGGGCAGTGCGGAGAGGGCGGCGCGCTTACCCGCCATCACGGTTTCCCGTTCGTCACGGGGAACCAGCGTCTCCGCACCCGGCCGGCCGGAGACCAGCATGATCGCCGTCTGAAGGGCGGCCCGGGCCAGATCGGCGCTCTGCTGTACCGAGAAGCCAGCCGTGCGAAGGATATCCAGCGCGCGTTCGGACAATTGCTGGCCGATATCGCACTGCAGAATCCGAACCATGGCCAACTCGGTGCAGCCCGGATGCCGGTGCAGGGCCGCCACCAGAACCGTCAGCAATTCACGGAGCTGTTCGATGCCGAGATCCGGTTCGGCGGTGGGCATCTCGATGGTACTGAGAATTCGATCACCCATGGCGGCGAGCAGTTCGTCCTTGTTCTTCACATGCCAGTACAGCGCCATCGGTGTGACGCCGAAATCCTGCGCGATCCGTCTGATGGACACCGCGGCGAGTCCGTCCAGGTCCGCCACCTCCAGTGCGTGGTCGATGACGGCCTCTCGGGACAGTGCCGGCGTCGGTGACTTCGCCGGCGTCGTCGCTTTCGAGGGTTGGGAAGAAATTGTCGTGACCATGTTGACAACTATACATCGTATGGCGTTACCTATACAGCGTAGATGTACACCGTAGAGGAGACCTCGCATGGAGCGTTCCCGCTTGACCCTGCTGGCGGTGGCACTGGCCACCTTCATGACCTATCTCGACAACAACATCATCAACGTGGCCATCCCGGCCATCGAGCAGGATCTGCACCTGACCACCTCCGGGCTGGAATGGGTGGTGAGCTCGTACATCCTGGTGTTCGCCAGCCTGCTGCTGGCCGGCGGCCGACTGGCCGATGTCTGGGGGCGGAAGCGGCTGTTCCTGATCGGCCTGTCGATCTTCACGGTCGCCTCGTTGGCCGCAGGACTCGCCGGCAATGTGGACGTCCTGGTGATCAGCCGCGCAGTGCAAGGTCTTGGCGCGGCGTTGGTGACCCCGACAACGCTGGCCATCATCTCCGCGACCTTCACCGAGGGCCGGCAGCGGGCTGCCGCCGTCGGGATCTGGAGCGCGGTCGGCGCGCTCGCCCTCGCGGTCGGGCCGCTGCTCGGCGGGTTGCTGAGCCAATACCTGAGCTGGGGCTGGATCTTCTTCATCAACGTTCCCGTCGGATTGGCCACTCTGGCGCTCGCCGCCTTTGCCATTCGGGAATCGCGGGAGCCCAGCAGCCCGCGCCGCATCGACATTCCCGGCGTGATCACCTCCGCGATCGCACTTTTCGCGCTGACCTTCGCCCTGATCGAGGGCCAGGACCGCGGTTGGACGTCTCCGGTGATCCTCGGATCCTTCGCTGTTGCGTTGGTTCTCGGGATTGTCTTCGTCCAGTTGGAGCGCCGGTCCGCGGAGCCGATGGTCAAGATGTCGCTCTTCCGCGAGCGGGTCTTCACCGGCGGCCTGATCGCGCTGATGATGTGGGGATTCGGTCTCTTCGGCATCTACTTCTTCACCTCGCTCTACCTGCAGGGTGTGCTCGGTTTCTCACCCACCAAGGCGGGCGCCGCGTTTGTCCCGATGGCATTGCTGATGGCGGCCGGGGCGATCGTCTCCGAGCGGGTGTCGCACCGGCTCGGCGCCTACCGGGTGGTCGCGGTGGCGATGCTGTTGATGGCCGCGGGTATTGCGTCGGTGAGCCTGCTCGGTTCGGATGCGAGTTTCCTGTCGCTGATGCCGAGCTTCGCGGTGATCGGCATTGGCGGCGGGCTCACCGTCCCGCTGACCGCCAGCGTGCTCGACGCCATGCCGCGCGCCGAGGCCGGCGTTGCGTCCGGGATCTTCAACGCGTCCCGGGAGGTGTCCGGCCTGCTGGGTATCACGGTGATCGGCGCGGTGCTGACGGCGCGGCAGTCGGTACTGCTGGCCAGCGGTGACACGCCCACCGACGCGTTCCTGGGTGGTTACCAGGCGGGCCTGTTGCTGGCGGCTGGGTTGGTGGCGCTCGGTGGGGTGGCAGCGTTCATCGGTCTGCGGCACACCGGAGCTGGTGACTCCACCGCGGATCTCGACGCGGCGGGCACGTCGGTAGCGGTGGTCGAAGCGGTAGGTGCGCTGGCCGTGGATGTCGAGGCGACGGGTGCGTTGGGCGCGGAGTCACGCAAGGCGGCGTTGGCCGGGTCCTGATCTCAGGTCCGTCGATGTGCCCCGATGATCAGCTGCTGGGCAGCTTCACCTGCTGAGCCTGCTGATCACCGGGGCAAAGTATTCAGCCAGGTCGCCCGGCACGATGTACTCGTCGATACCGAACAGTTCGGTCCGTCGGTTCAGGGTTTCCGCCATGTCGGCCGGGCCGCCGGTCAGCATGCCGACGGCACCGGCATCGGCCATGGACTGCGGGTCCAGGCCGCTCCGGCTCAGCCAGGTGGGCAGTCGGCCGGCGAGTCCGGACAATTGCTGGCTGAACCGGGTGGCTCCGGCGGCCTTGGCGCGGTCAATTGCGGTGGCCAGGTCTTGCTCGGTGGCCGTCGGGGGGAGGGCCAGGGCGACTCGATCGGCAGACCTGCCGGCCGCAGCGATCATCCGCGGACCCACCGCGGTGACGACGATCTGTGGGGCCGGGGTGACTTTTTCCCGGACCGCTCTGATGACTTGCTCGACGTGGTTGATCCGGTCGCCGGCCGTGCCCCATGGCACGCCCAGCATCTCGGCTTCACGCTCGGCGTCCGGCCGGCCGGTGCCGATGCCCAGTTCGAACCGACCATCTGAAAGCAGCTGCAGTGCCGCGCTTTCTCGGACGACCACGGCAGGCGAGCGCAGCGGGGCGGCGATCACCCAGGTCCGCAGCCGTAGCGTGCTGGTGACGGCCGCCGCAGCGGCCAGGGTGGGGAACGGCGACGGTGTCCATAGCGTGTCCGGCATCAGCAGGCTGGTGAAACCCTGGCCCTCGGTGGTCCTGGCCTGGTTTGCCCAATCCCGGCCGCTGCTGCCCGGGCCGAGGACCAGGCCGAAGGACAACGCCGACGGGTGCGGGGTGGCATTTCCGTCTGCCGATGGTCCCTCGGTGGCGCGGTTGGACGAGTTTTCGATGGGTGTCATGAACCCGACACTGCCGCGTTGTCGCGTGGATCCGACTCAGGGGAAAAGCCGGATTCGGCCCTGAATAACGTTGGGCGATCCGGACCGTGCCCGTATGGTGCGCCTGGTGGGGGCACATGAGTGGTTACGGCCTGTTCGGTGGTCGAGGGTTGCCGGCGTGGTCACGGCGATGCTGACGCTGGCGCTGTTGGGATCGGCCAGCGCCGGCGCCGCTGTGCTTGTCGTGCCCGCGGTGTCGTCGGTGTCGTCTTCGTCGGTGTCGTCGGTTGCGTCGGCGTCGGTGTCGTCTTCGTCGGTTGCGGCGGTGTCGGTGTCGTCGGCGGCGGTGTCGTCTTCGTCGGTTGCGGCGTCGTCGGTGTCGTCGGCGGCGGTTCCCGTGCACTTGCTCGCGTCGATCGGCTCGCTCCCTACGCCCAGCATCTGCTCCGATGATCAGGCGGTCCTCGGCGCGGCGACGTGTGCCCGGGTTGCTGAATTACTCACCGCCGACGAGCAGGCAACGACAGAGGAAATTGCGGTCCTGATCGTCGCCAGTACCGGCCGCCAGTCGATCGAGAGTTACGCGACCCAGGTGTTCAACAGTTGGGGCGTCGGCAAGGCCGGCGTCGACAACGGTGTTCTCGTCGTTGTCGCTTTCGACGATCGTGCCATGCGCATCGAGGTGGGCGACGGCCTGACGGCTCGTTTACCGGACGGTCAGGCGCGGGAGATCGTCGGTGGGACGATGCTTCCCGCCTTCCGGTCGGGTGACTATCGACAGGGGGTGTTGGCGGGGCTAGACGCGGTTCGGACCGCGCTCGGGTATCCGCTCACCGATCTGAACCGTATGACAGCAATTCCGGAGGACGCCGGTTACGACGCACCCAGCCCGTCGTCGGCCGCGCCTGCCTACTCCTACTCACGCGATTCCGAGGCCGACAGTTCCGGGTCCGACAACGACACCGTATTTTGGGCCGTGATCATCGCCGCCGCCGCCGGCATTGCGCTGCTGTCATGGCTGTTCAGAGGCGGGGGTGGTGGTGATGACGGCGACGGGTTCGGTGGTGCTGGGTCGTCGCGCCGCACGTACCGATCCTTCAGTTCGAGGTCGTCGTCCAGTCGTCGGTCGTCGGGTTCGTCGCGGCGCACCAGCTTCGGCGGAGGTAGGTCGTCGGGCGGCGGCGCCAGCGGCCGTTGGTAGGTGACCGCCGCGCGGTCGTGCGGTGGCTAACTTGCGCTGGCGCCCCTGTCAGCGATCCGGCGCTCGCACCGCACTGGCAAGGTTGGCCATGTCTGTCGGAAGACGACCGATCGGTCGCCGTGTGCAGCAAAGGGTCGCTCGCTCCCGGAAGCCGAGGCCGGCTCTTTGTTGTTCGAGCGACGGTGATATCGGTCGCTGATCGGCGGCGAGATGATTTGTACGTCTGAGGTTGTCGGCACGGCGCGGGTACCGTCCACAAAGATGGCTACTGTGACCCGCACATTCGTTACCGTTGACCTCGACGGCTCCGACTAGGAAGTCGCTACGGTCCGGTTGTGCCCGGTCTAGTCGGCTCGACGAGGTCAGCGCGGCCACCAGCGTCGACGATTAGGAAATAGGTTCAGCAAGGAGCGTCGTGATGTCGAAGACCAGGCCGCCCTCTCTAAAGGACGTTGCGCGGGGGGCGGGTGTCCCTACCAGACCGTTTCCCGTGTGATCAACGACGGTCCTCGAGCATCTATCGCCACCCGCGACCGGGTTCTCGCGGTGATCGCGGAGTTGGGTTACCGGCGCAACGACGCCGCCCGCGCGCTCGTGACGAGCCGGTCGCGCGCCATCGTGTGATCGCGGATGCATCGCCGCGATTCGGACCGGTCAGCACCCTTGCCGCCGTCCAGTCGGCGGCTAGGGCCGCGGGCTATACGGCCCTCGTTGTCACGATGAGCAACCCGGGTCCGGACCTGATCGCGGACCTTTCCGGGACTTCCCGAACGGGCGTCGAGGGAGTCCTTGTCATTGTCCGCGGGTGTCGATGGCACATGTCGCTCAGGAGACATCGGCGGATATCCCCGTGGTGATGCTGGCGCCCGGTGAGGCCAGTCAGCCGGGCATCACGGTGTTCTCCGAGGATCAGGAACTCGGTGCGCGACTTGCCGTCCGTCACCTGATCCACCTCGGCCATCGTGAGGTGGCGCATCTGGCGGGCAGCCAGGAATGGCTCGACGGTCAGGTCCGCCTTCATGGCTGGCGAGCCGAGCTCGATGCACACAAAATCCCGGCTGAGTTGATTCGGTACGGCGACTGGTCCGGGGAGAGCGCCTACCGGATCGGCCAGGAGATGGCGGCCGAAGGACTCCCGAGCTCGATCTTCATCGCGTCGGACCTCATGTCCCTGGCCTTCGTGCGTGCACTGTACGAGGCCGGCGCCTCGGTCTCGCGGGACATCTCCGTGGCGGGTTTCGACGACAACGAGTTCGCGCCGCAGATGTATCCGCCGCTGACGACGGTTCGGCAGTCCTTCGGGACTGTTGGCGGGCGGCGTGCGGAAATCCTGCTGGGCCTCATCGAGGGTCACGAGGTGGACCCTGCGCCGGTCGCGCCCGAACTGATCGTCCGTCGGTCGACCGCTCCGGCCTGACGCATCGACGCGGGATATCAACGGCTCGTAGGCATGGAGCGCGTCTGCTCAACCCGTCACGCGCTTGAGTCAGTATGAGAACGTTCGCCCTGGGGTCTTGACGGACTGAGGGCGAACGTTCACACTAGGTCGAGCAATAGGGCGAACGTTCACACACAGTAAGGCGCCAGTGTGAACCTCCGGTGATGGATCCGGCCTGGACCCCGCAATAGCCCGACGTTGCGCTAGCGCGCACACACCTCTTGGAGTCTCGATGAAGAGATTGACCCGCGTCATTGCGGTACTTGCCACCGCGTCAGCCTGCCTGTTGGCGGGATGCAGTTCGGGTCAGAGCGGTGGCAGCGGCACGGAATCAGCTGACGCCGGAGGGACAGCAGGCAGCGTGTGTCCCGGCGATGTTGACCCAGCAGCACTCGTTCCGCCGAGCATCGTCGGGCGCGGCCCGGATGACGTCGAGGCCGCACTCCCCGACGCCGTGCCTCACCGCTCACGGTGCCACCGAAGGCGATGGCGTTCCCGTGGGGATCGTCATGCAAACCATGGACATCGAGTGGTCGACCAGCAGGCGCGCGGCATCACGGACCGCTTGAAGGAATACGGCGCCAGTGTCGTCGCGTCGTAGCATTTCCGTCGAAGCCGATCGCGGCATTCAGAACATGGTCCTGCAAAAGCCGGACGCCATCATCAGCATTCCGGTCGACGATACTGCCACCGCTGAGGCCTACAAGTCGGTCAGTGCAGCGGGCATCAAATTGATTCTCATGGACAACGTTCCACGAGGCCTGCAGCATCCGGCCCAGTACCAGTCGATGATTTCCTCCGACAACTAGGGCAATGGCGCGGTGGCCGCGGAAGTGCTGGCCAAATGCATTCCCGATGGCGGCATGCTGGTGCGATCGGCTTCGGCGTCGATTTCTTCGTCACTGACGAAAGGGAACGCGGTTTCGTCGGATGGATGGAGGAGAACCGGCCCGACATCACCATCAAGTCCGCCGACTTCATCGATCCCGCGGATTCCGGCGACGTGGCTTCCAACTTCTTGACGGCGAACCCTGATGTCGCCGGCATGTTCACGGTCTGGGCGGCCCGCCGGGCGTCCTCATCCCCAACCGGGGCCGTAGGACATTCCGGTGGTCTCCATCAACATTGCCTCCGACGTTGCGCTCGACCTTGCTTCCGGTGGTCTCGTCAAGGGTTTCGGCGCCGAGGTGCCCTACGACCAGGGTCTCGCCGAAGCGGATGCAGCAATCGGCGCGCTGCTGGGTAAGCATCATGCGAAGCAGGTTGCCGTCCCCGGCGTGCGCGATCGTTCGGCGACTGCTGCAGGTCGTGGCGGGACGCTACCAAGGCGCCGCCCGCCGAGCTCGTCGACGCCTGCGCAGCGTCTGGTGCCTGCGGCAACGCGCCATGACCCGCGAACGTAGGGACACGGCCCTGGGACCACCGCCGCAGCTGCTCTGCTCGACGATGATTCACGAAAGTCCGCACTGCTCATCGAGTTTCACGATGTCACCAAGACCTACGGCGCGGTGCAGGCCCTGCGCGGGGTTGTCTTCGACCTGCGCTCCGAGAGGTCCACGCCCTGCTCGGGCAGCTTGGAGCGGGGAAGTCCGCCTCATCAAGATCCTCGCCGGTGAGCACCGGGCCCAGCGCCGGCTTCTGGTCGAGCGCCGGGTAAGCGAGTTCGCAGTCCGCCGACGCGCAAGACGCCGGCCTGGCAATCGTCTACCAGGAGCTCAGTCTAGTGCCGTCGATGACGGTGGCCGCCAACATGTTCCTGGGTCGGGAACCCAGGAACGCTGCGCGCCTCGTCAACCGTCGGGCACTCCGCGTCAAGCGCGGGAGACCCTGGTGAAGCACGGCCTGCCGTTGGACCCTCAGCGGTTGGTGAGCTCCCTGCCGTTCGCTTACCGCCAGCTGACGGAGATCGCCAAAGCACTCGTCGGAAACGCTCGGATCCTCGTCCTGGACGAGCCGACCTCGTCACTGACCGGTGGCGAGGAGGAGGTCCTCTTCGCGGCCATCAAGAACGCCACCGAACGAGGAGTCGGCGTCATCTACGTCACGCACCGCCTGGCCGAGGTCTTCCAGATCACCGACCGCGTAACGGTTTTCCGCGACGGGCAGAGAGTCGTCACGCAGGACACCAAGGCCACGGACATGGCGGGCCTGGTCGCGGCCATCGTCGGTCCCGGTCATGAGCGGATGAACGCGCGACTATGGCGGTCGAGACAGGCACGGCCGTAGCAGCACCTGGCGTGGGTACGCCGGACGAACCACCATCAACTGGCCCTGTCATGGAGATGGTGGGCGTCAGCAACGATCGGCTCACCGATATCGAACTCGCCGTTGGCGCCGGCGAGATCGTTGGGCTCGCAGGCAATATCAGCAGCGGACGCACGGAAATACTGGAGACGCTCTTCGGCCTCCGTCCGGCGATCAAGGGGACCTACGGCTGGACGGACACGAACTCACTCTACGAAGGCCCGAGGACGCCATCCGGCGCGGAATCGCCCTCGCACCCGAGGACCGCCACCTCTCCGGCCTGGTGCTGGACCACTCCATCGAACACAACGTGGCCATGCCTCGACTGCCGCAGTTGACCAAGCTGGGACTGTTCCAGCGCAAGGCTGCTACCGCGCGAGCCGAGGCCGCGGTCACGGAGCTCGCCATCAAAACACCCACCGTGCAGACAAGGCTGCGCGACCTGTCCGGTGGCAACCAGCAGAAGGTCGTCTTCGGCAAATGGCGCGGCCCTGCACCGCGTGTGCTGCTTCTTGACGAACCCACCGTGGGCGTGGACGTCGGTGCCCGCGAGGAGATCTACGACGTGATCCGTCGCATCGTCGGAGGATTGCGGGTTGTCGGTCCGCCCACTTTGCCGAGCTGCTCGAACGCCACCGGTGCCATCGTCATCGACGGACGAATTACCGAGGCGATGCCCCGGACCGCGATCACCAGCGAGCAGCACCTCCACCACCTCGTACAGGAGAACAAGTCATGAGCGAAGCCGCAACGAAAAATCAAAGCCCTGTCGAATCGACCTCCTCTTTAGGGAGAGTGCGGGGCCTGTTCAAGGGCGACCAGCCCTACATGCTCTACTTCGCATTCGTCGCATTGATCGTCGGCTTCTCCATCGCCTCGCCGGTGTTCTTCTCGGCCGCCAACTTCGCGAACATCGGCCGTCAAACCGCGATCGTCTCGATAATCGCCGTCGGAATGGCTCTGGTGATCATCGCGGCGGAGATCGACCTCTCCGTCGCGTCCAACCTCGCGCTGTCCGGCGTGGTCGCCGCACTGGCGATGCGTGACATCTCCGACAGTTGGGTGCTCGGTGCGGTCGCGGGCATCGCAACCGGGGCGCTGGTCGGCCTCGTCAACGGGCTGCTCACCACGAAGCTGAGAATCCCGTCCTTCCTGGTCACCCTCGGCGTCTCAGGAATAGCGCGCTCTCGCCTCATCATCACCGGCGCTGCGCCCGTCCTGGTCACCAACACCACGTTCTGGGACATCTTCGCCGAAGGCTCGATCCTCGGTATTCCGGCATCGATCGCCTGGACCGCGATCGTGCTCATCGCTGGCTTCGTCCTGCTCCACCTCACTCGTTCGGGCGCAAGGTTTTCGCCACCGGCGGCAACGCGACCGCCGCCCGTTACTCCGGCATCAACGTCCAACGGGTGAAGATCGTGGCCTTCGTGATCACGGGAGCCCTGGCGGGACTCGCCGCCCTGATCCTGTCCGCCCGGGGACATGCCGCCCGGCCCGACGTCGCCGCGGCGTCGAGCTTCGATGTCATCCCCCGGTGATCTTGGCGGCACCAGCCTGTTCGACGGCCGCGGCACGATCCTGGGGTCCTGCTGGGCAGCCTGGTGATCGGGATTCTCAACAACGGCCTGGTGCTGATGGGCGTCAGCTCGTCGGTTCAGCTCGCCGTCAAGGGCGCCATCATCATCGCCGCCGTCGCGTTCAGCCGGCGGACTTGACCCTACCTTCCTCATCCTGCGGTCACCTCGACCGTTCACACACCCACACCAAAAACTCAAGGGCGGACGGCGTCAGACCCTGGCGGGTGATGAGGGCGACGGCCTTTCCGGCATCGACAACTGAGCCGAATGCACCGACGACGGTGCGCGGGGTACCGACCAACGCCGGCCGCAACCGCAGGGTGACTTCGGTGATGACACCGAGAGTGCCTCGGACCCGACCATCAGCCCGGCGATGTCATATCCGGCAACGCCCTTCGACGTTCGACGGCCAAGCCGCACGGCGGTGCCATATCCGGCAGGGCCGCCGACAACGGCGAGGCAGCTGTCCTCTCGCCCGCGTGGCGGTGGTGACCACCGTGAAGGGCGGAGCGCCCCGGGCGGGGATCATCGGCACCGGGTTCATCGGCGGTGTCCACGCGCACTCCGTGCACGCCGCCGGCTACCAACTCAGCCGGGTTGCCGCGTCCTCACCTGCCAGAGCCCGTGCCGCGGCCGATCGGCTGGCCTGTGACGCGTCCAGACGCAGACCGAGCACATAATCGCGGGTGACTCCATATTTCACGCCGACGCCACACACCGGATCTCGCCGGCGTGCCCTGGTAGCGGTAACATGTCGTGTGCCGAGCCGATCGTCGACCACAAGAGCTGAGGCGCAACGGCTCTCTGAAGCGGCGCGGGCCGCCGGTGTGGTGGCTGCGGTTCCTTTCATCTACCGCTACTACCCCACAGTGCGGGAGCGCGCGCCGGGTCCGGCGGGTACCAGAGGCCCTGTGGCTCGGCAAGCGCGGCCTTCAGGTCTTGTTCTCGGAAGCCGATAACCACCGGTTGCACGACGCAGGTGGAGGTTCCCGTCCGGTGACATTGGCGTCCACTGGTGCGATCTCATGGAGTTCACCACCGCGCACCGGATCACCCGGCTGTCGGCACGGATGGCCCGCGCGTTCCCGAAGCGGGGGTCAATGGGCGCGGCAGCGCACGTTGCCACCGAAGACGGCGCGCTCGTCCTCTTCGAGACGGATCGAGGTGCTAGCGGTTCGGTTGTCGTGAGCCAGGTTTCGCCCGGCCGCAAGAACAGGCTGTCGATCTCCGACGATCCGCGTCCATCTTGGACAAGTGAGAATCAGGCAGCTGTGGATCGGAGGGCGACGAAGTAGCACGGTTCTCAACCGGGGACCCGACACGCTCACGTCCATTGACGCACCGCGTTACGCGCGGCTCCCGCCGATCATCCGCAGCGTTACCCGGACAGTTTCAACAGCTTCATCGCGGATGTCTACGCAACCGTCGCCGGTGATGCCCGGACGGGCTACCTACATTCGCCGACGGACTGCGCGCCGCCGGCCTCACCGAAGCAGTCATGGAATCGGCTCAACACGGGACTTGGATAGAGGTCGACGCATGAACCTTACGTCCCTATCGCGGCTCCAAAGAGCTGTTGTTCAACAAGGACGAAAACCTCTTCCGTGCGCCGATGACTCCACGGACGTGTGCAAATACTGCACTGGGCTGTGCGCCCGAGCCGATTCACCAATGGATGGAGCAACCATCAATGACTACGACAACGTCCAACTACCTACCCTTTCTCGACGCGCACCAGCGGGAGACCATCTCGGCGGCGATGGAGCGGATCATCCCCAGCGGCGAGACCCCCGGTGCGCGCGAGGCCGGGACGATCGAATACCTGGACCGCTACCTATCCGGGATCGAATTCATTTACGCCCTGCCCGACGGCAGTGGATTCGAGGTGCTCCGGGGGAAACAAGCCGACGCCTGGCGCGCCCGCGTGGAGTCCGCACAACAAAAGTATGTCGCCGGAGTGGAGCAATTGGACCGGGTGAGCCACGAACGCGTGGGCAGACCATTCAAAGAGCTCCCACCCGAGCAACAAGACGGCGTCCTGCAATTCATCGAGCGGCCAGAAGACCAACAGCAGCTGGCTGACAAACACCTCGCGATCACCTATCAGGGGCCTGTCGAACCGGCACTCCAGCAGACCCTGGCAGAGGCAGACCTGGGATTCTTCGCGCTGCTTGTCGCTCATACCCGGCAGGGGTTCCTGTCCGACCCTATCTACGGCGGCAACCGGGATCACATCGGTTGGAAGACCATCGGGTTCCCGGGCCCCAGCTCGCTCGCCGAGGTCCACCAGGCCCGATACAGCACCCTCGATTACTTCGCAGACAACCGGAATCACCCAGGGGAGGATCACCATGGCTCGCAGCAACACACCTGAGCGCGTCGACGCAGTCATCATCGGGCAGGCGCTTCGGGCGCGGCCGCCGCCAAAGGTGCTGACCGAACGCGGGGTCCGCGTCGTCGCGCTGGAAACGCGGCCCGTGGCGAAGCAAGGAAACGCTTCGGCGGCGACGAACTCGCCAACGTCAACCGCTACAATCTCTGGCCCGACCCGCTGCTCAATCCGCGCACCGGCGCGAACGTTCGCCGACCGAGAACGCCGCACCTGGAGATGTTCTGCCCGGTGCCGCAGATGGTCGGCGGCGGGACCGTGCACTGGCAGGGTTGGCTGCCGCGCTTCACGCCCGACGACTTTCGCATCCGCACGCATCGCGGGCGATGTCGCAGGGCGCCACCGCTTGCCGACTGGCCCATCGCCTACGCACGAACTCGAGCCCTACTACGCCAAGGTCGAATGGGCGTTCGGCGTTTCCGGGCCGCGCCGGCGCCAACACCTTCGAAGGTCCGCGCAGTCGTCGGAGTATCCCGTGCCCGCCGCATGCCGCAGTCCCGCTACGCCGAGAAATTCCACGAGGGTTGCGATGACGCTGGGCTGGAACTCGTTCCCGACGCCCCAGGCCGGCGTTGTCGCGCGCCGTTCAACGGTCGTCCCGCCCACGGTCGATCAGCGCGTTCGCGCAACAGCATGGCGACCCGACCGGCACCCGCTCGAGCGCCCTGAACGTGTTCGTTCCCGACGCCGCGAAGACCGGCCGCTATGATCTGCGGGCCGACAGCTATGTCCGCGAATTGACCGCTGACGGCGCTGACGGGTCCGTGAAATCGCGGTTTATCAGGACGCCGACGGCGATCTCGTCGAGCAGGACGCAGATCGTCTTCATCCTCGCCTGCGGCGCGGTCGAGTCGGCGCGACTGCTGTTGCTGTCGCAGTCGGCCAGATTTCCGAACGGCCTTGCCAACGGCAGCGACCTGGTCGGGCGCAACGTGACCTTCCACGAATACAGCGCCGCGGTCGGGACTGTTCGACGATCCGATCTACGCGTGGGCCGGGTGGCGGCTACGTCAGCGCCTCCAGCTTCCAGTTCTACGAACACGACGAAAAGCGCGGGCATAGTCAGCGGCGGCCACATCGCCTGCGCCGGGCGTCGGCATTCCCTTGCCTATCAACTGGCGGTCTGCCGGACGCGCCGGCCTGGGGCGCTGCGGCTAAGCGGAACGATCGCGACCACTTTCAACCATTCGCATGGCCGTCGCGATGGTTCGTGCACGACATGCCGCAGCCACGACAACCGCGTGGAGCTCGACGACGAGCGTGAAAGACGCCTGGGGTCTTCCGGCGGCCCGCGTCACTCTGACGTCGCACGAGAACGATCATGAAGCAGGGGCGCTTCCTGATCGACCGCGCGGCGGACATCCTGGAAGCCGCGCGGCTCCACAGCGCGTCCAGCAAGGTCTACGCCCAGCGCGTCACCGGCAATTGTTCGCACCAGCACGGAACCGCTGCGCATGGGAACGGACCCCGACGATGTCCGTCCTCGACCGATATTGCAGGGCGCACGAGGTCGCCAATCTCTATCGCAGTCGACGGATCGCCATTCCCCACCGCGACGGGCGCCAACCCGACGCTGACGATCATGGCCAACGCCTGGCGCGTCGCGGAATTCATCGCCTCCGGACGGGCGGGCTGACGCAGCGTGGATCGTTTTGCTCGTTGTTGAAGCCGCCGATGCTGCACCGGGTTGAATTCACTCGTCGGATTTGGGTTTTCATGCTGGGATTGGCAATGATTGGTGGAGCGTCTCAAATTCGACGGGATAAGCTTGCCCAAGCGTCTCGGCTTGCGTTTCGGCGGTAAGTCCGTTCGATCCAGGTGATGATCGCGAGTCGATGCAGGAACGCGAAAAAATGACTCCATGGTTCATCGGCCCAGCCGACCTTGCCCATCGACCCCATTTGCTGCTACCTGAGGGGCACCCGACGAAGGCGTTTGACCGAAATCGGCCGCGGAGGTGCTGAAACGCCAGTGGCGCCGTTCGTAACAGTCCGGCTCCGAGACATGTCGCACGCGCAATTCGACTGACTCTGCCGGTTACTGACACTGCCTCACCAGCCGCGCTCGCGCCACTCACCGAGGCTTGGCCGTTCGGCGCCGAGGGTGGTGTCGTCGCCGTGACCCGGATAGACCCACGTGTCGTCCGGCAACGTGCCGAACACCCGGTCCTCTAAGTCATTCATCAAAGACGAAAAAGCCTCCGGGGAAAGGGTTCTCCCTGGGCCGCCTGGGAAGAGGGAGTCGCCGGTGAAGATGTGAGGTGTGCCTTTCGGATCTTCGTAGAGGACCGCCACCGAACCCGGAGTGTGACCGCGAAGTGCGACGATCTTCAGTTCGCAGTCACCGAGAGCGACAGTGTCCCCATGTTCCAGACTCACGTCGGTGGGCACCGGGATTCCGGCGGTGTCGGCAGCGCCGGCGAGGAGCTTGGCGCCTGTCCGATCCTTGACAGCTTGAAGCGCTTGCCAGTGGTCCCCGTGTTGGTGGGTCGTGATGATGCTGCGCAGCGCCTGTAGGCCCGGCCCGTTGCCAAGCAGGGTGGCGATCCGCTCGCTGTCGTTGGCCGCGTCGATCAGCACCGCCTCATCGGTGTGTTTGCAGACCAGTAGGTACGCGTTGTTGTCCATCGGGCCGACCGAGAGTTTGGTGATGGTGATGTTCGATAGCTCCCGGGTTGCCGGCGCGCCCTGCGGTTCGACGTGTCCGGAATAGCTCTCGGATGGTGGGTTCTGGCTGTCGCTCATGTGGGACACCGTATTCACCACCTTGGCAGCTCGGGAAGGGAACCCGCTGTTCTCAACCCGGAACCGTCCGATCGACCGGACAACCACCCAACGAGTTCGATGGCCGGGCCGGCGACCTCCTGGCCCCCGCCACGGATCCTGACGGCGTCGGCACCGTCCGGAACTATGGTCAACCCGTCGACGTCGCGGGTCCGGATGTACGACCGCATGAGCGCCGAAAGCAGGTGGTTCGCCTGTGCATCGTCGAGCAGGTCGAGGCCGCCGTCGACGCCCAAATCGTGGTGATGCAATTCCACCTCGCCGAGCCTGGCCGCCAGAATGACGTCGGCGGTGGTGGGGCCGCCGCGGCCGAGATCGACAGTGAATTCCCAGGTTTCCGCTGGCACCCGGTCGATCGTGCTGGCCAGTTGTTGGGTGGCGGTGCGGAAGTCGCCGGCAATCGTCGTTGTGTCGCGTCGGGCGCCGGCCTCGATGTCGTTCACCCGCACCGCTGGCGAGTCATACGGCTGGACCTGCAGACCCGCTTCTGCCGCAATGAGCACCCTCCGGAGGCCATCCGCGTTTCGGGCGAGGTGGGTGACGACATGTCCGAGCGTCCAGTCGGGAAGCCGTGACGGACCGGCCATCGTTTCTGCTCCGGTTGTCTCGATTGCTTGGTCGATCGCGGACCGGAGTCGCTCAGTTGCTTCGCGCACGGTGTTGATAGCTGTTGTTGTCGCCGGTTGAAGGGTTGCCATCTCCCCATCTTGGGGGACGGGTACGACGTCGGCAGTCCCCAACGCTGGGGAAGCCGTGCGCGGAGTCTGGTGGTGCATGACTGGCGGTGACCACCGTTCCTACTATCCGACCAAGACCCGACGCTGCGGCCCTCATTGTCTGTCTCCTGTCTGCGGCGATCTCGTCCAGCTATTTGATCATAGCAGTTCTAGACAGACAAGTCGAACAGATGTACTGGCTAGTTGCTTGAATCAAGTCAGAATGGAACGTCCACTGCCGCAACAGGATTCCGTAGCTCCGCGAGGGGGTGCGGGTCGGTGTTCACGGCTTGTTGGAGGAGTCGGTAGAACAGCAAACCGCGACTGGTGGAGCGACGGCGGTTGAACCGGAATGTGTACTCGTCCAGGTAGTACGCCAGGTGTTCCTGGGACACCGCGTAGTGCAATGTGCCGGTCAGCCACCTTTTGAGCAGCGACCCGACCATGTGGACACCGGGGAGGTTCACATGGGCGGGTTCTTTGCTGTCGACGCCGATGAAACGCTGGTGTTCATAGCCGAGGCCGGCGAGGCGTTTGAGGTTGGTGGCACCGTCGGTCTTGATGGTCGAGCCTTCCTCGATGACGTTCATCGCGAAGCCCACCAAGTTGGCCGATCGAGCGGTCTCTGCGACTTGCAGACGCACCCGACCGAGCTTGCGGTTGGACAGCGACTCCACCGCGATCATCACCGCCGTGTTGTCCTTCACCCCACCGGCCTTGCCGCGAGACTCATTGCCCACAAACACTTCATCAAGTTCAACAACACCGGAGAGTAGGTCCCGGTCAGGCCTGACCATGGCCCGGCGGAGCTTCTGTAACCACGCCCACGCAGTCTCGTAAGACCCGAACCCGAGCACCCGCTGCAGACCCAGCGCGGACATGCCGTTCTTCTGCGAAGTCAGGAACCAGATCGCCGCGAACCAGGTCGACAACGGTGTGCGGATCCGGTGAAAGATCGTCCCGGCGGTCACCGAGGTCTGGCGGCCGCAGGCGGTGCACATCCACTTCGCCTTGGCCGTCCGCCAGGCGCCTTTCGACCCACAGGAGGGGCAGACGAAGCCGTCGGGCCACCGCAACTGCTCCAGGTACAGCAGGCAAGCCTGGTCATCAGGAAACCACGATTGGAGCTCCTGAAACGTCCGCGGATAGTCGACCCCACCGACCGGATGAGGGCGGATCGGCTCGGTCATCCCCAAATCCTACTTGATTCAAGCAACTAGCCAGTACAGATGTACTATTGTGGCCAGGAACGAGGGGGCGCTGGTTGTGGATGGCATGGCGAGGGATGGATCGAGTCCCGATGATGATGATTGTGGTGCTGATGACGACTACTTCGAGTGGAGCGGACTGGAGGATCCGGATCAAGACATCCCACCGGATCCGATGGATGGCGACGACCAAGATTGGTTGGCTGCCCAAATCGCTAGGGACATCGAAAGAACGCGGCACGAGCCACTCGATGTGCCTGATGACGGTCCTCCCGAACTCACTGCGGAGGAGTTCGCTCGGGAGATCCTCGATGGGGGTGCCGATGCCGCTGCGGGCTTGTTGGAATCGCTCGAGCCCGGCCCACGCGCTGCCGCTCTGCTGGACGTGCTGCAGCCGGCTTGTTTGTCACCAACATCGATGGTGTCAGTCATCGCGGCAACAGAGAAGCTAGCCTCCTGGATCCAAGCCCGGCAACACCGCTGGCTGGCGACATTTGCCTGTCCGGGTGTTGCTGCCCCGGTCAATGACCTGCTGGCCTACGCCAGTCAGCCCGGGCAACCTCTGAATCCGAGAAAGTCCCGGAACAAGGACGGACTGTGTCAGGACGACGATCTCCCATCGTCCGGATCTACTGTGTTCGGCGACCCAGACGTCGAGACGGTGCTCAACGAGACTGCAATGAAGGTGGCCGCTGCAGAGGTCGGTGCCGCGCTGCATTTCTCTCCGATGGCGGCTCAGCGCAGGGTTTGTCAGGCCGTGGAGTTTTCGGTCGATCTTCCCGGCACGTTGAGAGCACTGGAGGAAGGCAGCATCGACCGCGGACGATCGCTCACCATTGCGGAGCGGACCCAGAATTTGCCGGCCGAATTGCGACGGCGGGTTGAGCAGGCAGTGCTGCCGAAGGCAACGTCGAGAACCCCCGGCCAACTGCGGGGGATAGTCGATCGAGCGGTGATCTCCGTCGACCCGGCCGCTGCGAAGAAGCGCCACCAAAAGGCCGTTGCCGAAAGAAATGTGACCCATCGTTCCGTCGAGGACGGAATGGGTGTCTTCCGGGCCGAGTTACCGGCGGATAAAGCTCAACTCGCCTACAGCGTCATCGACCAACTGGCGTATCAGCTGAAGCAGACGAATCTCAGCAACTGCGATCCTCGAGGGGTCGACGCCCTGCGGGCCGACGTCTTCAGCGACCTGATGGACCAGCTGGCGTCGACGGGAACGGTCACGATCCGAAGCACCTCGCGGCGCCGCGCCGGTGGTACCGGCTCGGCACCGCCGCAACCAAGCTCGACCGGCACTTCATCGTTCGTTCCTACCAACACTGGAGATCCCGGTGAGCCTGGACGCTCGAATGGTCCCGGGTGCTCTCCCGATGCCGGGCAGGCCGACTCAAGCGCCAGCGCTCATTCAGCCCCTGGTGCAGGTCAAGTGACCGATGACCGGGCCGGTGGCGCCGGATGTGGTAGTTGCGCTTCGGTCAGGGAGCCATACCCGGACAGCGGTTTGGGCACTCACCAAGGTCGCATCACCCACCTCAACGTGACAATCGCCGCCAGCACCCTTGCGGGTCTGGACGACCGTCCCGGCGAGCTTGACGGCCACGGGCCCATTCCCGCTGACCTGGCGCGGGCAATCGCGGCCAGCGCCTCAACAATCGCCGTGATCGCGATCAAACCAGGGTGTGGCACCGCTTTGGACCTTGGCCGGACGGTCTACCGTCCACGGCTGGCACAACGGGACCATGTGACGATCCGGGACCAGACCTGTCGTTTCCCCGGATGTCGCCGTCCGGCGAAGCGATGCCAGATCGATCATTCCGATGAGTTCTGCCCTGGCGAAACCGATGGTGGTGCAACGTGTCCCTGCAATTTGAAATGCCTCTGCGTCTTTCATCACGGATTGAAGACCAGTGGTCTCTGGGAGAGCGTCCAGCATTCGGATGCCTCCGTCATCTGGACGAGTCCGACCGGCCGTTCCTATTCCACCCAACCTCGACAATGGCCGACAGATGATGGAGATGCTCCGATCAGTAACCCCGACCCATCGATCGATTTGCCGGAAGGTCCCAACGAGGATCCTCCGCCCTTTTAGTTGTGGAGTTAAGGGGCAGATCCGCGTTCGTCGAGAATCGATCCTTACGTCGGGCATCCGTCGGGAGTCGCTGCGCGTCAGTTCGACAACGTGGCAATACGGTAATGATGCGGACTGACACCCCGCATTCTCTTGAAGGCCGTACTCAACGCGAATGCGCTCCCGTAGCCGACCTCCCGGGCGACCGAGCCGATTGTTCTCGACGGTTCGCGCAGCAAATCCGCTGCCATCGCGAGTCGCCATTCCGTCACGTAGGCCATCGGCGGCATTCCCATCACACTGGTGAACCGACGAGCGAAAGCCGCTCTGGATACACCGGTCGCCGTGGCCAAAGACGCCACCGTCCAGGAATGCGCCGGATCGCCGTGCACCAAATTCAGCGCTGTTCGCACCACCGGGTCGTGGTGTGCGGTGAGTTCTCCGGGGCCGTTCGTCACTGCCTGCCCGAGCCAAGCTCGAAGGGCGGCGATCACGACAAGATCGAGGAGGCGATCCAACACCACCTCCTGGCCCGGTTGGTCCTTGACCATTTCGCTCTTCAGCAATTCGAGAAATGGGCTGTCCCAATCTGCTTCCGAAATGACAATGACGGCCGGCAGGGCCTCGAGCAGCAACCGGCTGATTTCGGTCGGAGTCTGGTAGGTCCCGGTCACCATCGTCGCCGACCCCGAAGCGCTGGTTCCCCAAGTTCGCAGGCCGAGATCCATTGCCTCGCAAAGTTCTTCACCCGTTATGGCGGTGCTGAGCTGGCCGGGATGGATGACGACCGTCGGCGGCCGCAGTGGATCGTCGGCAACCGTGTAGTGCCCGGGGCCCCTGACGATAGCGACACCGCCGGGGCGGAGTTGGACTGGCTCGGCGCCGTCGACGACCAGCCAGGCAACCCCAGTCATGAGCGTGATGACTGTCAGCGGCGCTTCGTCCTGAATCCTCAGCGACCACGGTGGATCCAACACAGACTTGAGCAGGAACGCGCTGTTGGCGCGCGGGCTGTTCAGCAGACTGGTCAGGACATCCATCTGAGAAAGTCTAGACGCACGGACATGAATGTGAGCGTTCAGACTATGGATCGTCTCACGACAACGAGATGTACTCGATGACATGACTATCGATCAGCTGCCTTCAACCCTGTTGGTCTCGGCAACCGTCGCGACGGGATTGTCCGCCGGCCTGTTGTACGGGTTCGCCTGCGCGGTGATGCCCGGTCTCAAGGATGTTGATGACCGGGCTTTCGTCGCCGTGATGCAATCCGTCAATCGTCGAATCCTGAACGGCTGGTTTCTGGCCACCTTCGTCGGAGCGCCGATCCTGACCGTCGGAGCCGCGCTCACTGCTTTTCTCGACGACAGCGCCGATCAGCGGATCGCCCTGGGTGGCGCGGCTCTGCTGTCGCTGTTGTCGATTGTGATCACGGGTTCCGTGAACGTCCCGCTCAACAAAGCGTTGGACGCGGCTGGTTCCGAGGGACCCGTGATCGACAAAGCCAGGATCGGCAGTGCAGCAATCGGCACCGCGGCAATCAGCAATGTGACGGCGATCCGGGGGCGTTTTGAACGCCGATGGACCAGGGGGAACATCGCACGCACCGCTGCGTCAACGGCGGCTTTCGTGGGCCTGGTGTGGGCGCTGGCCAACGGGGCCTGAGCCAAGACATGCTGAGCCAGGAAATGCTGGGCCAGGCCAGGTCGGGCTGGGCCGAGACGGGTTGGGCCAAGACGGGCTGAACCGAGCATGGTTATCTGCGAAGTTCGGCAGGTAGCCACCTGCAGGTATCGCCGGTCAGCGGCCCGCAGGCATCGGCGCTTACTCGCAACCTTCCTGGGCCCGTCCGCGAGTGGCCGTCCGATCAACCAAGCCGGACGACAGTGCCCTCCGCTGCGGATTCCCGTGCCGCATCGAGCACCTGTGCCGTCTGCACGGCGTCCATCGGCTCGACCGGCGGCGGGTTCGCGCCCGCGATCGCGCCGGCGACTGCCGGATAGAACGTGTCCCACCGGCCACGCTCGCTTGGAACGCGACGTGACCCGTTCTCGTCGTACAGCAGTCCCCACGCCGACTCGGGCTCCACCCCCCAACCCGCGCCGAGTGACGCGGGGGATTCACCCGCCTTGAGTTGCTCTTCCTGCACGTCGAACCCATCGATGACGAACCCACCCACATTGCCGTTCACCTGGAGCCGCGGCCCAGGGGCGGCCGAGGCCATGCCGGCAGCAAGTGTCGAATGCACTCCGCCTGCGTGGATCAGATGCAGCTCGATCTCGTCCTCGGCGCCGGCGCCCTTGCGGATCGTCCGCAGCTCCGCGTGAACCGAGCTGACCGGTCCGAACAGGTGCAGCGCCTGGTCCACCAGGTGCGGACCGAGGTCGAGCAACGTGCCGCCACCTTCGGCAACGGTGCCGCCGTGCCAGCTGCCCTTGACGGGTCGGAACCGATCGATCCGGGAGGTGAACCGATGCACGGCACCCAGCGCACCTTCGGCAATCAGTTTGCGCAGCGTCAGCAGGTCGCTGTCCCAGCGTCGGTTCTGGTACGGGGTGATCACCCGGCCGGCCTGCGCGGCGTGGTTGACGAGATCCTGCGCATCGGTGGCAGTCAGCGCGAATGGTTTGTCGACGACGACGTGCAGACCGAGTTGGAGCGCCTCGTACGCGAGCCTGGCATGGCTCGCGGTTGGTGTGGTGATCGTCACGCCATCGACACCCAGCGCGGGCAGGTCTGCCAGCGTCCCGACCGCGGTGGCCGACGGCAGGTCGTCGCGTACCTGAGCCTGTCGCTCTGGTGCGCCCGTCACCACTGCGACCAGCTCCAACCCGGCCGCGGAGCTGATCAGCGGTTGGTGGAATGTCCTCCCGCCGGCCCCGTACCCCGCCAGCGCCCAGCGAAACGATCTGCCCTCGTCAGTTGCCATTCGACCATCCTGTCGAAGCCAGGACCAGGTCGCAGAATGGGGGACTGTCGGACCCCACGCATAGCATGTGAAACGTGATAGACCACCTCATCGTGCGCGGCGCCCGCGAGCACAATCTGCGGAACGTCGACATCAGTCTTCCGCGCGATTCCATGGTCGTTTTTACCGGTTTGTCGGGCTCGGGGAAGTCCTCCCTCGCCTTTGACACGATCTTTGCCGAGGGTCAGCGCCGGTACGTGGAGTCGCTGTCGTCTTACGCGCGACAGTTCCTCGGACAGATGGACAAGCCTGACGTCGATTTCATCGAAGGTCTGTCACCGGCGGTGTCGATCGATCAGAAGTCGACATCCCGTAACCCCCGGTCGACGGTCGGCACGATCACCGAGATCTACGACTACCTCCGTTTGCTCTACGCCCGAATCGGGCACCCGCATTGCCCGATCTGCGATGAACCGATCTCCAAGCAAACGCCGCAGCAGATCGTCGACCGGGTCCTGGAGATGGACGAAGGCACCCGGTTCCAGGTTCTGGCCCCGGTGATCCGGGAGCGTAAGGGCGAGTACGTCGACCTGTTCGCCGAGCTGCAGTCCAAGGGGTATTCCCGGGCACGGATCGACGGCGTCGTCTATCCGCTGACTGAGCCGCCGAAGCTCAAGAAACAGGAGAAGCACTCCATCGAGGTGGTCGTCGACCGGCTGGTCAATCGACCCACCGCCAAACAGCGGATCACCGATTCCGTCGAGACCGGCCTTGGTCTTGCCGACGGGGTGGTCATCCTGGAATTCGTTGACCTAGACGAGGACGACCCGCTTCGCGAGCGGCGCTATTCCGAGCGGCTGGCCTGTCCCAACGACCACCCGCTGGCCCTCGACGAACTGGAACCACGGTCGTTCTCGTTCAACTCGCCGTTCGGTGCCTGCCCGGAATGTACGGGGCTCGGCACCCGCAAAGAGGTTGATCCGGAACTTGTCGTTCCGGACGGGGCGGCCTCGCTCGGTGGCGGTGCGATTCACCCGTGGTCTGCCGGAACGACCAGTGAATACTTCACCCGCCTGCTGCAGGGGCTCGCCGAGGTCATGGGCTTTTCCATGGACACCGCATGGGATCGGCTGCCCGCGCACGTCCGCAAGGCCGTGTTGCACGGCGTCGAGGAGCAGGTCCACGTCACCTACCGCAACCGCTACAACCGGCAGCGGTCCTACTACGCGGAATTCGAAGGCGTCATCCCGTACCTGGAGCGGCGCGCTGCCCAGACGGACTCCGAGTTCGCCAGGGAGAAGTACGAGGGGTACATGCGGGAGGTGCCGTGCCCGTCCTGCCACGGCACGCGGCTCAAACCGGAGATCCTCGCGGTCAGCATCGAGCATGCGGAGCTGGGCCGGCAGAACATCGCCCAGCTATCGGCAATGTCGATCAAGGACGCGGCCGGATTCTTCGTCGGGTTGATCCTGTCCGAGCGGGACCGGATGATCGCCGAACGGGTGCTCAAAGAAGTCGACGCGCGGTTGGGATTCCTGCTCGATGTCGGTCTGGATTACCTCTCGCTGAACCGTCCGGCGGGCACCCTTTCGGGCGGGGAGGCACAACGAATCCGGTTGGCCACGCAGATCGGTTCCGGGTTGGTCGGCGTCTTGTACGTGTTGGATGAACCGTCGATCGGGCTGCATCAGCGGGACAACCATCGGCTGATCCAGACTCTGACCAGACTGCGGGATCTCGGCAACACGCTGATCGTCGTGGAACATGACGAGGACACCATTCGCACGGCGGACTGGGTTGTCGACATCGGACCTGGCGCCGGCGAGCACGGCGGCAAGGTGGTGGTGTCCGGCACCGTGGCCGACCTGGAGGCCTCGGAAGAATCGATCACCGGAGCGTTCATCTCGGGCCGGCGAGAAATAGCGGTGCCGATGGTCCGGCGTCCGGTCAACCGCAAGCGGAAACTGACTGTCGTCGGCGCCAGGGAGAACAACCTGCGCGACATCACCGTGGACTTCCCGCTGGGCACATTGATTGCGGTGACGGGGGTTTCGGGCTCCGGGAAGTCGACGCTGGTCAATGACATCCTGCACGCGGTGCTCGCGAACCGGATCAACGGCGCGCGAATGGTGCCCGGTCGACACACCAGGGTCACCGGCGTCGACGAGGTGGACAAGGTCGTCGGGGTCGATCAGTCGCCGATCGGACGTACCCCCCGGTCAAACCCGGCGACCTACACCGGTGTGTTCGACCACGTCCGCAAACTCTTCGCCTCCACCACCGAGGCGAAGGTCCGCGGGTACCAGCAGGGCAGGTTCTCGTTCAACGTCAAGGGCGGCCGTTGCGAGGCCTGCGCCGGCGACGGCACCCTGAAGATCGAAATGAATTTCCTGCCGGATATTTATGTGCCGTGCGAGGTCTGCAAGGGTGCCCGATTCAACCGGGAAACGCTTGAGGTGCACTACAAGGGCAAGAACATCGCAGAAGTACTGGACACCACGATCGAAGAGGCGGCCGAATTCTTCGAGGCGATCGGTCCCATCCACCGGCACCTGAAGACCCTCGATGAGGTCGGTCTCGGGTATGTCCGGCTTGGGCAGCCTGCACCCACGCTGTCCGGCGGTGAGGCGCAGCGGGTGAAATTGGCTTCCGAGCTGCAGAAGCGATCAACCGGACGGACGGTTTACGTCCTGGACGAACCCACGACTGGCCTGCACTTCGCCGACGTCGAGAAGCTGCTCGGGGTGATCAACGGTTTGGTCGACAAGGGCAACACGGTGATCGTCATCGAACACAACCTCGACGTGATCAAGACGGCCGACCACGTCATCGACATGGGACCGGAGGGCGGGTCGGGCGGCGGTCTGGTCATTGCCGAGGGCACTCCCGAAGAGATCGCTGCGAACCCCGACTCCTACACCGGGCAGTTCCTCGGGCCGGTGCTCGCCGGGCGCGGAACTGTTGCCGCGCGGAGAAGTGGGTCAACTAACGGTTCAGCAGCCGCAACACGGGTGGGGGGGCCGAAAGCGACGTCCGCGAGGACGTCCGCCAGCAAATCGACACCGGCCACCAGCAGGTCCCCCGAAGTGCGCCGACGACAACGAAACCCGATGCCAACAAGTCCGTCGTGGTCAACGGGGCGGCCGCCAGAAACGGCTCGACGAACGGCAGTCCGGCAAAGAACGGGGCGGCTCGGAATGGAACCACCACTGTTGTCTCGCCCGCTGCTGCGGCGACAAAGGCGCGTCGGAAGGCGGCAAAACTGATGTGAAGGCGGTGCTGACGCGGACGGGGCCTGCCGGGTCGCATCTGACGGGCGACCTCGCTGAAAGTGATCCACGCGGTACCGTCCAGCGGCATGGACTTGCGCGTGCTCACCGCCGACGATGTTGACGTCTCGCTGCGGGCCAGCCGTGATGCCTTCGGCGGGCCGCTTGCGGACAGGTCGTCATTCCATTTCGGCAACGGCTTTCGGCGATGGGGGATTTTCGACGGACCGACCCTCGCCGCGAAAGCCGTTGAGCGTGCCTACACCTGCATGATCGGCGGCAGCGAGGTCAGCACCTCCGGCGCCGCGGGCGTCCTGGTAGCGCCGGAGTATCGCGGCCAGGGTTTGGCGCGCCAGGTGATGACGCACCTGCTCGGCGCAGGCCAGGGAGCGCGGCGCTGTCGTCTCGACGCTGTTCCGAACGGCGCCGGCCCTGTATCGGTCGCTCGGCTATGAACAGGTTGCAGAGCTCTGTACGGCGCAGTTGCCGACAGCAGCGCTCCGCGGACTCCGGGTACGCGAGCCGATCACCGTTCGCCGGGCGACGGTGGCGGACGCACCGGCCATCAGGGCCGTTTACGCTGCGACCGTCGCCGAGGGATCGTGCCTGCTGACTCGCACCGGACCAAGTTTCAGTGCGAGCGACCAGGACATGCTTGACGCCTTCGACGGCATCACCCTGGCAATCGATGGCGACGGTCTTGTCACCGGATATGCAAGCTGGAATCGAGGTGAGAAGTGGGGCCCGGACGGTGTTCTCACGGTGAGCGAAATCCACGCCAACGATGCGGCCTCGGCCGAAGCGCTGCTGGCGGTCATCGGATCGTTTGACGCGGTCACCCCGACCCTGAGGTTCCGGACGTCCGGGAACGACCCCCTTCAATGGCTGATTCCGGGAGCGGGATGGTCGATCGTTGACGTCAGGCAATACCTGCTACGGGTCGTTGACCTGCCCGGGGCGGTTGCCCAACGTGGCTGGCCGGCGGGACTGACCGCGACGGTGGACTTCTCGGTCCATGACCCGGTCTGCCCCTGGAACTCCGGACGTCACCGATTGGTGCTCGACGGCGGGCACGCCCGCCTGGAACCCGGCACCGCAACGGCCCGGCAACCCGCCACCGGTACGGACCTGGACATCAGCCCGCGAGGCCTCGCCGTCCTGATCGCGGGCGGCGCGACGTCCGCGGCAATGCGGCGGGCCGGGCTGTTGGCAGGTGGCTCAACCGCAGACCACCAACTGCTCGACGCCGCGATGGCCGGACCGCGTCCAGCCATTCTTGATTTCTTCTAGCGTTGACCGAACACGTGGCACACGTCGCATTCCCACCGAATGGAGATCACATGGGACCAGCTCAGATCACCGTCATGGCTCAATTGTCAGTCCGGCGAGGGCGAGCCGCGGTCGATTTCTACCGAACAGCATTCGGCGCGGTTGAAGTCTTCCGGGTGGGCGGCACCGATGAGGCAGAGGCGGTGGTCTCGCAACTCACGGTGGGGAGTGCGTCGTTCTGGGTATCGGACGAAGCCCCCGAGCACCTGAATTTCAGTCCCGAATCGCTCAACGGCGGGACGGTGAAAATGCTACTGATCGTTCCCGATCCAGATGCGGTGATCGCCGCAGCAATCAGTGCAGGCGCCAGGCAGGTGTACCCCGCGGCCGACGAACACGGCTGGCGACTGGGCCGGATAGAGGATCCGTTCGGTCACCACTGGGAGATCGGAAAGCCGTTGGGCCCGTGGCCACCGTGAGCAATCGGCCCGGTGCCGGGCGCGAATGACCGAGTGATCGACCCGGTGGCCGGCGCTGCGGTGAGCCCTCCGGCCGAGCGTCCAGAAAGGTGCAGTTCGGGTGGTCGCCAGGACGCTCGCATCGACCCGGCCAGCAGGTCAACCGGACCTGCGCATCCCACGTCAGTCCGCGACGACTACCACGTGTCGGTGAGCCGGGTCGTTGCCAGGAAGACCTCGCCGTCGGATTCCCGGGACAGCACAAACCGCCCCCGCGCGGAAGCGGGTCGCGCTCCTTCCACCGTCTCGGGCAGTGCTGACAGGCCGCCGTTCCCCGCGCGCCAGACCAGTACCGTGTCGCCCTCGGTCAACACCATCCCGTCGGCGCGGGCATGGACGACGAGCGCACCGTCGCCGGGACTTGGCCCGTCGTCGGCATAGATGGGCACAACGGCACTGCCAAGGCGGCGCTTGATCGGACCGCTCGCCACGCTGGGGGACAATGGCCGTGCCGGACCGACGGTGGTCGACAATCCGGGGATCGAGGGCGGAACATTCGCGCCGTGGTGTGCCGAATTCCGAGGCTGCGGTGACGCATTCCGCGCTGACTCCGGCAGCATTGATCCCGCCACCCCCGTCCACAGCGTTGCGCGCCTGAGCAACTGCACGGAACCACCAAGCACCGTCGCGGCAAGCAGGACCAGCAACGCAGAGACAGCGCCACTGGGTGCGACGGCAACCACGAGCAGAAGCGCCGCCCCCACCGACAGCAGAATTGCCGCAGTCACGCGGCACCTGCGGACGAGACGGCGTGAGACACCGCCGTCGAGGGTGCCGATCAGTCGCTGATCCAGGTGGCCGACGACCTCACCGACTTCATCCCCCGTCGGGTGCTCGGCGTCCCCGCCCTCACCCGGGTCGATCAGTGGCACGAGCGGTCCCCTCCGATCGACGACGATGGATCGAGCCTGTCACGAATGTTTCTCGCGCGGGGTCTGCCAAGTACCTTTGGCCAAGTGCTAATGACTAACTGCTAATGACCAAGTGCTAATGACCAAGTGCTAATGACCAAGTGGTAATGACCAAGTGCCTTTTGCCAAGGACCCTTTCGAGCGGCCCGACGCTTGTCGCAGCGCAGCACGTCTCGGACACGCCGCTCGCCGAGGGCGGCCGCCTGGCAGTGCGCAGTGATCACTCCGATCGCATCGATCGGCTGCGCGGGCGCCGGCGCGCCGGTCAACCCGGTGCGCGATACTCCTCCGGTGGGAGCGCACGAAGCAGACGAAGGCCCCGAACCGCAGGCCGTGCTGAACGCATTGAGCGAGGCCGCCGTCTTCCTCGTCGTCAGCGCGAAAGACCGCCCCGGCGCCGCCGAACGACTACGGGACGTCGCGTCGGATATCAATGGACTGGTCCGCGCGGTCGGATTCCGGCAGTCTGCCAAGGCAATGGGCAGCGGTCCGCTGTCTTGCGTGGTGGGCTTCGGGAGTGCCTACTGGAACCGCATTCGGCCAACCGGGACACCGAAACCCGCTGGGCTGCATCCATTCCGGCCGTTGACCGGCGCCGTCCACGACGCACCCGCGACGCCCGGTGATGTGCTGTTCCACATTCGCGCCGACCGGTCTGACCTCACCTTCGAGCTCAGCCGGCAGATCATGGCCGCGATAGGTCCATGGGTGACCGTCGAGGACCACGTGACTGGGTTCCGCTATTTCGACGCGAGGGACCTGCTGGGTTTCGTCGACGGCACCGAGAACCCGACCGGGCGATCCGCGGCCTCCGCCGCGTTGATCGGCGCCGAGGACCCGGACTTCGAAGGCGGCAGTTACGTGATCGTGCAGAAGTACGTGCACGACCTCGCGGCGTGGCAGACGCTGAGCACCGAGCAGCAGGAACGCGTCATCGGTCGAACCAAACTGGACGACATCGAACTCGATGACGACGCGCAACCCGACAATTCGCATGTCTCGCTGAACACGATCGTCGACGAGAACGGTGTGGAACGCGACATTCTCCGGGACAACATGGTGTTCGGTGACGCCGGCGCCGGCGAATACGGGACCTACTACATCGCCTACGCCAGTGACCCGGCGGTGACCGAACAGATGCTCATCAACATGTTCGTCGGCAAACCGGCCGGCAACTACGACCGGATCCTCGACGTGTCGACGGCCGTCACCGGAACACTGTTCTTCGTCCCGTCGCTCGACCTGCTGGAATCCCTGGCCGACGACGAGATCACCCAGTCCAGCGACGGATCGCTGCAGATCGGCAGCCTCAAAGGAGCAACTCAATGACGGACAACAACCTGCACCGATCGCTCGCACCGATCTCGGACACGGCCTGGGAACAGATCGAAGAAGAGGCATCGCGCACGGTCAAGCGCAACCTGGCCGCCCGCCGGGTGGTCGACGTGGCGGGGCCATTCGGTTACGCGTTCGCGTCCGTGACGACCGGCCACGTCGCCGAGATTGCCGCGCCATCGGACGGCGTGCAGGCCCGGTCCCGCAGGGTCCTGCCGCTCGTCGAGATTCGCGTGCCCTTCACCCTCGACCGCCATGCGATCGACGACGTGGCCCGCGGCTCGCAGGATTCGGATTGGCAACCGGTGAAGGACGCGGCGACCAGCATTGCCCGCACCGAGGATCGAGCGGTCTTCGAGGGGTACTCGGCCGCTGGCATCGACGGGATCGGCGCGACCTCGAGCAATCCCTCGATCGCGTTACCGTCGGATCCGCGCGGCTACCCGGATGCCGTGGCGCAGGCGTTGACCGAGCTGCGACTGGCCGGGGTCGAAGGCCCATATGCGCTGGTGCTGGACGCGGAGGCCTACACAGCGGTCTCGGAAACCCGGGACCACGGCTATCCGATTCTCGAGCAGCTGAACAGGTTGGTGCCGGACGGCATCATCTGGGGCCCGGCATTGCGCGGCGGGTACCTGCTCTCGACCCGCGGCGGCGACTACACCCTCACCATCGGGCAGGACGTCAGCATCGGCTACTTACGGCACAGTGACAGCACCGTCGACCTGTACCTGCAGGAGACATTCACCTTTGCGCCGTACACCAGCGAAGCCTCGGTTTACCTCACCAGGTGACGGCCACCCGCACCGTTCGCCGGGACGGACGTCCGGGACGGCGCCGTCGCTCTGCGACAATCACTCCCCGTGAAGACGTTCGACTCCCTGTTCGCGGAACTCACCGACCGGGCCACTACCCGCCCGGCAGGTTCCGGCACCGTCGATGCACTCGATGCCGGCGTGCATGCGCAGGGCAAGAAGCTGCTCGAGGAGGCCGGCGAGGTATGGATCGCCGCCGAGCACGAGGACGACGACAGCCTCGCGCTGGAGATCTCGCAGCTGCTCTACCGGGCGCAGGTCATCATGATCGGCCGCGGGATCAGCCTGGAGCAGGTCTACCGGCATCTGTAGCGGCGGGCCGGTCCGCCGCCGCGTCACGCCGTTCCGTGCAGTCATCGCCGGTCCCGGCGCTCCTGAAGGAGAATTCCAGTGTTGAAAGTTGCCGTGCCCAACAAGGGCACGCTCAGTGAGCCCGCCGCCGAAATGTTGCGCGAGGCGGGATATCGGCAGCGCCACGAGTCCCGCGACCTGACCGTTCTCGACCTGGCCAATGACGTCGAGTTCTTCTTCCTGCGACCCAAGGACATCGCGGTCTACGTCGGGTCCGGCGAGCTCGACCTCGGCATCACCGGGCGTGACCTGGCCGCCGACTCCGGGGCGCCGGTCGACGAGCTGATCAGCCTCGGCTTCGGGTACTCCACCTTCCGGTACGCCGGTCCCGCCGACCAGGACTGGCACATCGCCGACCTGGCCGGCAAGCGGATCGCCACCTCGTACCCGAACCTGGCCCGTAACGACCTCGCCGCGCACGGCATCGCCGCTCAGGTGATCCGGCTCGACGGGGCGGTCGAGATCTCGGTGCAGCTCGGCCTCGCCGATGCCATCGCCGACGTCGTCGATTCCGGGCGATCGCTGCGTCAGCACGGACTGGTGGCCTTCGGCGACGTGATCTGCGCCTCCGAGGCGGTCCTGCTGACCCGGCATGGACGGCGACGGTGTCCTCGGCCGCCGAAGCAGCTGGCCAGCAGACTGCAGGGCGTCGTCTTCGCGCAGCAGTACCTGATGCTCGACTACGACTGCCCGCTGGAACTGCTGGGCCGGGCCACCGCGATCACTCCCGGACTGGAGTCGCCGACCGTTGCGCCGCTGGCCGACCCGGCACTGGCGGGCCGTGCGGGCGATGGTCCGCCGCGACGAGGTCAACCCGGTGATGGACGCGCTGGCCGAGCTGGGCGCGAAGGCGATTCTCGCCTCCGACATCAGGTCGTGCCGGCTGTAGCCGGCCGATCCGGCGCAGCCGGGGACGAGTCAAAGGCATCGGGTACGCCCGGATACGGCGGCGGAGTGCCGCCGAACTCCGGGCACAACGCCCGGTGCGCGCAGTACTGACACATCCCGCTGGGTCGCGGCGGGAAGTTGCCGGTGTCCAGGGCCAGGGTGATCGCCTTCCACAAGCGGCCACCCCGGTTTCGAAAGCGAGCAGTTCGGCCTCGGTTGGCGCGTACTGCAGGGAGAGGCCGTCCGCCAGATAGATCAACTTCAGTTGCGCCGGAACGATGCCGCGCAGCCGGTAGATCATCAACGCATAGAACTTCAGCTGGTAGAGCGCCCTTGCCTCGAAATCGGGACCGGGGGAGCGGCCGGTCTTGTAGTCGACCACCCGCAATTGCCCGGTCGGCGCCAGGTCGAGCCGGTCCAGGTAGCCGCGCATCGGAACTGCTCCGGCGGACTCGATCTCGACGGCGAATTCACACGCCTCGGGATCGAAGTGCCGTGGATCCTCCAGGGTGAAGTAGGTCCTGACCAGATCCTGCGCCGACTCCAACCAGGCGGCCAGGTCGGCGGTCGGCAGCAGGTCCAACAATTCCGGATTCTCCCCGGACAGCTGCTCCCATGCCGGCCCGACCTGGGCTGCGGTCCGGTTGGGCGTTCGCTCAGCGGGCGGCCGGCCGAACATCTGCTCCAACACGCTGTGCACCAGGGTGCCGCGGGCCGCCGGTGCGCTCGGTGGTTCCGGCAGTCGATCCACCGCCCGGAAGCGATAGAGCAGCGGGCACGTCTTGAAGTCGCTGGCCCGGGACGGGGACAGCGCCAGCGGCCGGCGGGGGCGCGCAGGGGGCCCGGTGTTGACCTGGCCTCGATCCGTCGACTCCAGCCTCGACAGCACCGACCTCGACAGCACCGACCTCGACCGGACCGACCTTCGACCGGACCGACCGCCGGCGCGCCGATGGCGCCGTCATCTGCCGGCGCGGCGGCGATGGCTGCCGGTGCGGCGATCGAAGTGGTCATGGGTCAAAGGTAGGCGACGGGTCCGACAACGGGCCGCAACGACGGACCCGCGCCGCGACGCGACGACGATGGATCGATCCCCGCCCACTACCCTTCGAGAGTGAATCCGACCGGGCCCAGCGACCCCGCGACCGGTGCCGGCACCGCCCGTGAACCGTTGCGCGGGTTCGGAATCGGCAGCATCGGCGGCGTGCGGATCGTCGTGGCGCCGTCCTGGGTGGCGTCGGTGGCCGTCATCGTCGCGCTCGGCGTCCCGGTGATCACCCAGGTGGTGCCCGGCACCGGGACCGTCATCGCGATCGTCGTCTCGATCATCCTCGGCGTGCTGCTCGGCCTCAGCGTGCTGGCCCACGAACTCGGCCACTGCCTCGCCGCCCGGCTGTTGGGCATGCGGGTGCTCGGCGTCCGGCTGTACCTCCTCGGTGGGGTCTCGGAGATGGCGCGGGCCCCCCGCTCACCCCGCGAGGAGGCCGTCATCGCCTCTGCCGGCCCAGCGGTGTCTGCGCTGCTCGCAGGCGTGTTCTGGGTCGCGTTGCAGGCGGTCGAGCAGGGCACCGTCGGATGGCTGTTGGTGCTGTTGCTCGCCCTGTCCAACCTCGTCGTCGCTGTGTTCAACCTGCTTCCCGCGTTGCCGCTGGACGGCGGCCGGGTGCTGCGGGCCGGCGTCTGGCGAGCATCGGGCAACCGCGGGGCGGGGACCACGGCCGCGGTGATCGGCGGGTTGGTGATCGCGGTGGCGCTGGTCGGTTGGGCGGTGCTGATGGTGATCGATGCCGGCACCGCAGGCCTGCTGCCGGCCGGGATCGCAGTGGCCATGGGTCTGTTCGTCGCGGTCGGAGCCGGTGCGGAGCGGACGGGACAGGTCAAGTACGTCTGGCCGGCAGATGTCTCGGTCCAGTCCCTTGCTCGCCCCGTCGCCCAGCTGCCGACCGAGACGCCCGTCGCGCAGGCGCTGGATGCGGCCGTCGACCGGGCCGTCATCCTCACCGAGGCGGACGGCGTCGCCCGCGGCATGCTCGACATTGCGGCCGCCCGCGAGCTCGCGCAGCGGAACCCCAGGGCCCCCGCGTCGTTGGTGGCCAGGCCCTGGTTGCCGGAAACGATCGTGCTCGCCGATGACGACCCGGCCGAAATCGCCGAGCGGACCCGTACTGTCAACGCCGCCGCCTTCCTGTTGGTCGACGGTGCGGGACAGCCGGCAGGCGTGTTGCGGCGGGAGGACATCATCGCGGTGCTCACCCGGCGTCGCTCCCACTGGTGGGAGCGAACCAGCCGGACAGCATCCCGTCCGGCCCAAGCCAGAAAGGGATCTGGGTGAATCGCGACTTCGGCGAGGGAGATCGGGTGCAGTTGACCGACTCCAAGGGCCGCAAATACACCGTCGTACTCGAGGCGGGGGCGACCTACCACACCCACCGCGGCGGTCTTTCCCACGACGACCTGATCGGTCAGCCAGAGGGCAGCCTGGTCACTTCCGCGGTCGGCACGTCTTATCTGGCGCTCCGGCCATTGCTGACGGACTACGTTCTGTCCATGCCGCGCGGCGCAGCGGTGATCTACCCCAAGGATGCGGCGCAGATCGTGCATTGGGGCGACATCTTCCCCGGCGCAACGGTTCTCGAGGCGGGTGCCGGTTCAGGGGCGTTGACCTGCTCCTTGCTGCGGGCGGTCGGTCCGGAGGGCAGGGTGATCTCCTACGAGATCCGGCAGGACCATGCCGATCACGCAATCCGCAACGTCGAACGGTTCTTCGGCGGCCGCCCGGACAATTGGTCGCTGACTGTCGGTGACATGAACGAGCACGACGGACAGGTCGACCGGATCGTCCTCGACATGCTCGAACCCTGGTCCGTACTGCCCACAGTTGCCGACCACCTGGTGCCAGGTGGGGTGCTCACCGTCTACGTCCCGACAACAACCCAGCTGTCGCGGATCGCCGAGGATATTCGCACGCACGGCGGGTTCACCGAGCCGGCGGCCTGGGAATCGTTGCACCGGCCGTGGCACCTGGTGGGCCTCGCGGTGCGACCCGAGCATCGAATGATGGGCCACACGGCGTTCCTGCTGACCGCCCGGCGGCTGGCACCAGGGGTCACCGCGCCGCGGCCGCAGCGCCGACCGACGTCGGGCGGGCGGTAGTCATCGCCCGGATCACGTGTGCTGTGCATGTCGTTGAGGTAACAATCTGAATCGCATGCGGGTACGCAGTTTGTTCTCCGGAGGAGCGAGAAGAGCTGAGCTGCAGCGAAAGTCGGCTGTTCAGAGGGCCTGCGTCGGCCATCCCGCCGGCATTTGCGCGATCGAACACCCGTGCCCGTCGGGCGTTAACTCCCCGGCTCTGTCGGATGCCGCAGGTAGTCTTGTTCTTTGCAGGGCTCCGACTTGAGGGGAGGGCAATGTGACCGAATTCGACTCGTCAGAAGGTGCCGGACAAGGCTCGGGCTTAGGCCCGGAAGATGGTTATCGGCAGACTCCGGCCCAACTCAGTGCCCAGATCCGGGTACTGAACGATGAGGTGGCGCAATTGCGCCGCCGCTTGGCCATTGTGCCCAGCGACACTCGGCCACTGGAACGCCAGCTGACCGAATCCTCCAATCGGATCAACGCGCTGTCTGAGCGGAACGAGAAACTGGTCGTCACGTTGCGTGACGCGCGGGCGCAGTTGCTCCAGCTCAAGGAAGAGGTCGACCGCCTCGCGCAGCCACCCAGCGGTTATGGGGTGTTCCTCTCCAGCGGGCCGGACGGGTCCGTCGAGGTGTTCACCGGCGGCCGGAAGATGCGGCTGGCTGTTTCTCCCACCGTCGATGTCGACGTGTTGCAGCGCGGTCAGCAGGTTCGTCTGAACGAGGCCCTGACGGTCGTCGAGGCCGGCGAGTACGACGTGGTCGGGGAGGTCTGCGCCCTCCGCGAGGTGTTGGACGGCGGCCGGGCTCTGGTCGTCGGGCACGCCGACGAGGAACGTGTCGTGCACCTGGCGTCACCGTTGATGGACATCGCCCTCAAGCCGGGCGACTCACTCCTTGTCGACAGCAAGGCCGGCTACGCATACGAACGCGTGCCGAAGTCCGAGGTCGAGGACCTCGTGCTGGAGGAGGTGCCGGACGTCGAGTACAGCGACATCGGCGGTCTGACCAGGCAAATCGAACAGATTCGGGACGCCGTCGAGTTGCCGTTCCTGCATGCGGACCTGTTCGCGGAATATCAGCTCCGGCCGCCGAAGGGTGTCCTGCTCTACGGTCCGCCCGGCTGCGGGAAGACGCTGATCGCCAAGGCCGTCGCCAACTCGCTCGCCAAGCAGGTCGCGCTGCTCCGCGGCGAGGAAAAGGTGACCAGCTACTTCCTGAACATCAAGGGTCCCGAGCTACTCAACAAGTACGTCGGCGAGACCGAGCGGACGATCCGGTTGATCTTCCAACGGGCCCGCGAGAAGGCTTCGGACGGAACGCCCGTCATCGTGTTCTTCGACGAGATGGACTCCGTCTTCCGCACGCGCGGCACCGGTGTGTCATCCGACGTGGAAACCACGATCGTGCCCCAGCTGCTCAGCGAGATCGACGGCGTTGAAGGCCTGGAGAACGTCATCGTGATCGGTGCCTCCAACCGCGAGGACATGATCGACCCGGCCATCCTGCGGCCCGGCCGATTGGACGTCAAGATCAAGATCGAGCGGCCGGACGCCGAGGCGGCGACCGACATCTTCACCAAGTACCTGCTGCCGGAACTGCCGATCCACCCGGACGACCTGGCCGAGTTCGGCGGCGATCGGGTGGCAACGATCACCGCGATGATTCAGCACACGGTCGAGCGGATGTACACGGAAACCGACGAGAACCGGTTCCTGGAGGTCACCTACGCCAACGGTGACAAAGAAGTCCTGTATTTCAAGGACTTCAACTCCGGCGCGATGATCCAGAACATCGTCGATCGGGCCAAGAAGGCGGCCATCAAGGAACGGATCGTCCGCGGTGACAGCACGATGAACGGCCTGCGGGTATCGCAGTTGCTCGACGCGATCACCGACGAGTTCGCCGAGAACGAGGACCTGCCGAACACCACCAACCCCGACGACTGGGCGCGGATCTCGGGGAAGAAGGGGGAGCGGATCGTTTACATTCGCACCCTGGTGTCCGGCAAGCAGTCGGAGGGTTCACGGGCCATCGACACGGCGTCCAACACCGGGCAGTACTTGTAGTCACGCAAGGACCTAGCATCCAGCAATGCCCTCGAACGACTCGGAACCCGTGACGTTCGGGGGCATTGTTGCGCCGCGGGTGGGCCCGATTCGTCGGCGCAGTCATGCCCGCTGGGCGTTGGGCACCGCGGTGCTCGGCCGGCCGGCGTACATCAATGCCGGTAATGCCGACGTGCTGCCGGCCGATCGCAGCGTCGAGTCCTTCGAGGACAACACCTTTCGCGTGCTCGACGCCGCCGTCGCGGCCGGCGTCGACTGGATCGACACCGCGAGGTCCTACGGCCGGGCGGAGGAGTTCGTCGGGCACTGGTGGCGGACCCGAGCCGCTGACGATCCGGAGTGGGCGAGCACGGCGCCGACCGTCTCCAGCAAATGGGGCTACCGGTATGTCGGGGACTGGAACCCGGACGCCGAAGTTCATGAGGTCAAGGACCACTCGCTCGAGCGGTTCACCGAGCAGCTCGCGCTGACCAGACACACCCTGCCCCGGCTGCACCTCTACCAGGTGCATTCGCTGACCCTGGATTCGCCGCTGTTCGACGACGGTGCGCTGCTGGACGCACTGGCCCGGCTGCGTGATTCCGGTGTTGCCGTTGGCTTCTCGACGTCTGGCCCGGGGCAGGCGGAGACGATCCTGCGGGCTCTGGAACTGAGCAGGGCCGGTGGGTCGGTGTTCTCGGCCGTTCAGTCGACCTGGAACCTGTTGGAGACCAGCGTCGGCGACGCGCTGACCGTCGCGTCGCGGCGGGAACTGACGGTGATCGTGAAAGAGGCCTTGGCCAACGGCAGGCTGGTCACCGAGCCCTTCCCGGAACTGGCCGCAGTCGCCGATCGTCTGGGTGCCGGCCCGGATGCGGTGGCGTTGGCGGCTGTCCGGGCTCAGCCCTGGGTGGACCGGGTGCTGCTGGGGTCAGCCGGTGTTGAGCAGCTCGCCCAGAACCTGCTGGCCGGTGAGATTGTGCTGGACGACGAGGATCTTGCGGCGCTGACCGGTCGGCCGGAGGATCCGGTTGAGTACTGGTCCCGTAGGTCCGGGCTGCCCTGGCGGTGACCTGGCCGTCGGCAGCGGCCGGCGTTCAGCTGTCGGCGGCGGTGGCTGGAGCGTCTGATGCCGGCTGGTCGCCCGTCATCGCGTCGAGGCCCGCTTCCAGCTCGTCCAGGATCCTGCCTGTCTCCACCACCAGCGCCCCGAGGAACACCCCGCGGGCCAGGCTGGCCGCCAACATGTCCCCGAGGTCCTCGTTGATCTGCGGTGATCTTGGCTCGCGCCGCATCGATCGCCCGGTGTGCGGCGCCGCCGGCGACCACCGCCTTCGCGTCCTTCTCGGCGCGCAGCATCGTGTAGGCGAACGCCTCGATCGCCCCGGCCGCGGCGGTCAACATCGCCGACGCCATCGGCATCGGCGGCTGCGAACCGTCCCGGTTCGGGCATCTTCGTTGCGATGTCCCGCACCGTCCTGGCCAGGGTTCTGACCTGCACCTCGACGATCTGCAGGGTGTCGTTGGCCTGCTGCAACCGGTCGAGCGCATTCGACCAGGACGACCGGCCCGGGTGTAGGTGCAGCGACTGGCCGGCCGTTTGCACGTCCTTCTCGGCCGCAGTCGCGAACCGGCCCTGCTGACGGGCCCGACGCAGCCAACCGGACGCGGTGTCGTAGGTCCAGGGCCGCGTGATGCCGGCCGCTATCTCCGCGAGCACGTCCACCAGGCCGTCGGCCAGCGCCGCGACCGAGCGGGTGGCCTCGGAGACGTAGTTCGGCGGAATGATCGCAAAGTTCACCACGACGGCGACGGCGGCGCCGATCATGGTGTCGAGGAAACGCTGGGTGACCTGGCTGGTGCTGGTGGTGCCGAGCGCCAGCACGAAGAGGCCGTTGATCGGGATCTGCGCGGCGGCACCGCCGTTCAGCCGCAGCATCTTGCCGACCAGGAAACCGACGGCCACGATCAGCGCGATGGACCAGGCGTGCAGGCCGATATAGCCGCCGAGCCAGATCGCGACGACGATGCCGATCAGCACCGCGACCACCTTCTCGATGGCGTCCCGGATGGAGGCCCGGACCGTCAGCAGGGCGATCAGTGCGGCGGTGATCGGCGCCCAGATCGGTGACGGCGAGTCCAGCAACCAGATGGCCAGCGCCCAGGACAATCCGGCGGACAGCGCGATCTTCAGGGCCTGGACCAGGACGCTCTTGTCGATGCCGAGAAGTTCCGACAGCGGCCGATCCCGCCAGCCGCGACGCCCGGTGAGCGTGCGGAACCACCGACCGATCCGGCTCCGCAGTGAACCGACTGCGGCGTCGGTGGTCACAGTCGACGGTGCGGGGTCCATTGCACCCATCCTGCCGCACTGGTGGTCGCCTGCGACGGAGTCGTCAGGCGCCGATGTGGCCGCTAGGCCGGGTCTCCGCTGTTTGGAGACGCGGCCTAGATTCGACTTATGACTGTGCGTCGCATCATGGGCACCGAGGTCGAGTACGGCATCTCGGTGCCGGGGGAACCCGGGGTGAACCCGGTGATCTCGTCCACCCAGGTGGTTCTCGCGTACGCGGCGTCGGTGGCCGCGCCCCGGGCCCGCCGCCCGCGCTGGGACTACGAGGTGGAGTCGCCGCTGCGGGACGCCCGCGGATATGACCTGTCCGCGTTGTTCGGCGCCGCGGAGCCCGACGTGGACGACATCGGTGCCGCCAACGTCATTCTGTCCAACGGCGCCCGGCTCTACGTCGACCACGCGCACCCCGAGTTCTCCGCCCCGGAGGTCACCAACCCGCTGGACGGGGTGTTGTTCGACAAGGCCGGCGAGCGGGTGATGGAGGCAGCGGCGCGGCTCGCCGCGGCGCTGCCGGCGTCGAAGCCGATCCAGATGTACAAGAACAACACCGACGGCAAGGGCGCCTCCTACGGCACCCACGAGAACTACCTGTGCAGCCGGGACACCCCGTTTCCCGCGATCATCGCCGGGCTGACCCCGTTCTTCGCCTCCCGGCAGGTGTTCTCCGGCGCCGGCCGGGTCGGCATCGGACCGTCCGGACAGACCGACGGCTTCCAGCTGGGCCAACGGTCGGACTACATCGAGGTCGAGGTCGGGCTGGAAACGACGCTCAAGCGCGGCATCATCAACACCCGGGACGAGCCGCACGCCGACGCCGACAAACACCGCCGGCTGCACGTCATCATCGGTGACGCAAATCTCGCCGAGATCGCCACCTACCTGAAGCTGGGCACGGCGGCACTGGTGCTGTCGATGATCGAATCCGGCTGGGCGATTCCGTCGGTCGAACTGGCGCACCCGGTGGCGGCCGTGCACCAGATCTCGCACGACCCGACGCTGAAGGTCACCGTGCCGCTGGTGGACGGCCGCAAGTTCACCGGGCTGGACGTGCAGCGGGCCTATCACGAGGCCGCCGCGAAGTACGTCGAGGCCGAGTACGGCGCCGACGTCGACGACATGACGCAGGACGTGCTGGACCGCTGGATCAGCGTGCTGGACCGGCTCGGCGGAGATCCGATGGACCTCGCCGACGAACTCGACTGGCCGGCGAAACTCCGCCTGCTGGAAGGGTTCCGGAGCCGAGACGGGCTGTCCTGGGGCGCCCACCGGCTGGCTCTTGTCGACCTGCAGTATGCCGACGTCCGCAAGGACAAGGGCCTGTACAACCGGCTGGTGTTCCGCGGCTCGATGAAGACGCTGGTCACCGAGGACGCCGTGTTGGAGGCCATGACCAATCCGCCGGAGGACACCCGCGCCTATTTCCGCGGGCGGTGCGTCGCCAAGTACGCGGACCGGCTCGCGGCGGCGTCCTGGGACTCGGTGATCTTCGACATCGGCCGGGACTCGCTCGTCCGGATCCCCACCATGGAACCGACAAGAGGCACCAAGGCGCATGTCGGGGCGCTGCTCGATGCGGCGGCCGATGCCACCGAGTTGGTGGATGCGCTGACCCGGAAGTAGCCAAGATGTTGGACCGGTCGGGGTGGCTGACGTACGCACTGTCGGTTCGGCTGCGTAAAGTCGCAGACAGACACGAGCTTCCTTCTTGAATGACCAGATCGGAGAAGCGATATGGCCCAGGAACAGACCACGAAGCAGGGCGGCGGGGACGACGGTGACGACGCGGCGGAAGCCGGCGCCGCCGGGCAGGAACGGCGGGAGAAGCTGGCCGCGGAGACCGACGACATCCTCGACGAGATCGATGATGTTCTGGAATCCAATGCGGAGGACTTCGTCCGTTCGTACGTGCAGAAGGGCGGCCAGTGACGCCGGATTCGCAGGCCAACGCGTGGCCGGTGTCGGCGGTTCCGGCCGCCTACATGCGGCCGGGTAGCGGCTCCTTCACGGAGTTCCTGTCGGACGCCGCGCCGCACCTACTGCCCGGCGGCCGGCATGCCGACGCCGCCCTGGCCACGCTGCCGCACGCCACCACGATCGTCGCAGTGACCTGTGCCGACGGTGTGGTGATGGCCGGCGACCGGCGGGCCACCATGGGCAACATCATCGCCCAGCGGGACATCGAGAAGGTCTTCATCGCCGATTCGCACTCCGCGATCGGGATCGCCGGCACGGCCGGATTGGCCGTCGAGATGGTCCGGCTGTTCCGGCTGGAGCTCGAGCATTACGAAAAGATCGAGGGCGTCCGACTCTCGTTGGACGGCAAGGCCAATCGGCTCGCCACGATGATCCGGGGCAATCTCGGGATGGCGATGCAGGGCCTCGCGGTGGTGCCGCTGTTCGCCGGGGTGGAGGACGCGTCGGCGTTCGGCGCCGATCCGGACGTCCCGGCCAGCACGGGCAGCGGACCCGGCCGGATCTTTTCCTACGACGTCGCCGGCGGGAAGTACGAGGAGCACGACTACTACTCGGTCGGCTCCGGCTCGATGTTCGCCCGGTCCGCCCTGAAGAAGCGTTACGAACCGGGTGCCGATCTCGCGACGACGGTGCGGGCCGCCGTTGAAGCGCTGTACGACGCCGCCGATGACGACAGCGCGACCGGTGGCCCGGACATGACCCGGCGGATCTACCCGGTGGTCGTCGCCGTGACGGCGGCCGGCGCGGTGCGGCTGTCCGACGAGGAAGTGGGCGTCGTCGCTGAAGCGGTAGTGGCGGGACGACTGCTCCGACCCGGCGGTTAGCTCCCCGCCCGCCTTCGCCGCCTGATCCCTGATCCGATCCCGTTGCTCAAGGAGCCCGCTCGCCGTGACGATGCCGATTTATGCCTCACCCGAGCAGTTCATGCGCGACCGCTCGGAGTACGCCCGCAAGGGCATCGCCCGCGGCCGCAGTGTGGTTGTCACGACATTCTCGGGCGGGGTGCTGTTCGTCGCCGAGAACCATTCGCCGACGCTGCACAAGGTCAGCGAGATCTACGACCGGATCGGGTTTGCCGCGGTCGGCCGGTACAACGAGTTCGAGAACCTGCGGACCGCGGGCATTCGGCTGGCCGACGTCCGGGGCTTTTCCTACGACCGCCGGGATGTCACCGGTCGGTGGCTCGCCAATGCCTACGCCCAGACCGTCGGGTCCATCTTCTCCGAGCATCAGAAGCCCTTCGAGGTCGAGCTCTGCGTCGCGGAGGTCAGCGGCGCCGGCGCCGGTGGGGTCGGCACTGCCGTCGGGGCAGATCAGCTCTACCGCATCTCCTACGACGGGTCGATCGTCGACGAACGGAAGTTCGTGGTGATGGGCGGCGTCACCGAGCCGGTGGTCACCGCGCTCACCGCGTCGTTCACGCCCGGTTGGGATCTGCGGACCGCGCTCGCCGCTGCGGTCAGTGCGCTCGGCACAGCCGGTGAGGGGGCGCCCAGGGAGCTACTTCCGGCGCAGCTCGAGGTCGCCGTCCTGGACCGGACTGTGGCCGGCAGAACGTTCCGGCGCATCCAGGGAGCGGCGCTGGCCGGATTGTTGGCCGTGCCGGAGACGCCGGCGACGGCTGCCGCTGAACCGGCCTCCGATGCGGTTGAGGACAGCGTGGTGGCGACCGATGCGCCGGTCGAGCCGAGCTCGGATACCGGCCAAAAACCGGACTCCACCGACAAATAAGCGCTAACCGGGCGGCTACTGGCCACGGAGTGCCACCGCGCCACCTACGGAGCGAAAACTTTCGTGACGGTCGGTATCAGCACGACTCCCTCGCCCTCTTCTGGGGTGTTCGGAAAGGCCTGACTGAGGGGTGCAGGTTCTTCCCGAGCGGAATGCACCACCCCTACAGTTGTCACACCGGCCCTGACAATCAGGCCGGAGCTGCTGGTCCAGCACCAAGCAGCGCCACGACGACCCGTCACATCCGGGAGGACCCGTGCGCGAGAACTGCCTCTTCGTGACCCGCGTCCTGCCGGATGTGGCTGGTTGCCGGTGGTTACAGCAGGGGAGGTCCGAAGAGTGATCGCGGCCGATCAGACAACAACACACCAACCGGCAGCCGTCGGCGGAGCAGCTTCCGTGCTCCCATCCGCCGCTGGGGAGGTCATCCCCGGGCAGGCCAACCCGCAGAGTCCGGCTGCGCCCGACGAACCCGCACCGGGCGCGGCATCGGTCAGCGAAACCACCGTGCTTCGTCGCCGCCAGGACGTCGGCGACCTGGTCGTCCGGGCCGGGACCGCCTTCGAGGAGTACCGGCAGGGTGTCCCAGGCGCGATTGACACCCTGGTGCGACTCGTCAGCCCGCTGCTGTGGCACACCGCCCGGCAGTGCGGATTGACCGCCGCCGAGTCGGAGGACGTTGTCCAACAAACATTTCTCTCGCTCGTCCGCAGCAAGGACAGCGTCAGCGATCCGCTGGCGGTGGTGCGCTGGCTGACCGTGAGCCTGCGCCGGCTGGCCTGGCGGGAGCGGGCGAACAGCGCGAAGCGATCGAACGAGGAACCGTCCGATGACGACCTGCCGCGCGCACCATCCGCGGAACACACCGCGGTGCTGACCGACCAGCAACGCAGGTTGTGGGAGAAGGTCGGCGAACTATCGGAACGGTGCCGACGGCTGCTCGCAGTGATCGCGTTCGCACCACGACCTGACTACGCCACCATCGCGGTGGACCTTGGCATACCGGTGGGTTCCATCGGTCCAACAAGGGGACGTTGCTTGGCAAAGCTACGTGCCCAACTCGACGGGGGAGACTGGACATGACGGCGATGAGAGGCACCCCTGAGCGAGGCGGCTCGGCCAACTCTCCCGACGATGGTCTCGGTGGCGACGTTGCATTCGAGCTGGACGACGATCTCGACCCGTTGGGTGGTCCGATGGATCGTGCTGACCTGCGCATACTGACCGATCTGCTGGCGATCTACGACACCGTCGACCCGATGCCGGAGATCCTCCCCGACCTGGTGCTGTTCGGACTCGATGCACAGAACCTGGACGCGGAGTTCGCCAGGCTGGTGGAGTCCGAGCTGGCGGTGTCCGGCGCATCCGGGACCCGATCGGTGGAGCATGCGCGGCGGGTGACATTCGCCAGCGACTCACTGACCGTGATGGTGGTGGTGAACCCCCAGCGCGACGGCTCGGTGCGACTGGACGGCTGGGCCGCACCCGGTGGCCGGTTGCATGCCGAGCTGCGGGTCGGCGACGCCACGCTGACCGCGGAGTGTGACGAGTCCGGACGGTTTGTCTTCGACGCGGTGCCGTCGGGCCCCGCGCAATTGGTCCTGCACCCGACGCTTGATTCCGATCCCTCGCTGACCCTGCCGGTTGTGACGCCCGCCGTACACCTGTAGCCCCGTGAGTTATCCAGCATTTGGTGTCCGAGCTGGACTGGCCGGCATCGCGTTGCCGCCGGCGGCACGCCTGCTCGATCCGGCACGGCCGGGGCCGAACACCGCCCCGACGGCCTACAACCAGGAGGGCCTGATCGTGTCGGCCACGGATGCCGGCCATGCTCGACTTGTCGCGGCGGCACTGCGGGAGACGTTGCGCGGCAGCGGTTGTGACTTCGACGGGCCCGGCTGGCTGGCCGATGATGCTGCCGCAGCCGGCAGGTCGGTGGTGCCGTCGGGTGACGCCTTCACGTCGGGCGTCCGGATCCGTCCGCTGGATGGCGTCTCTGGCGCTCCCGACCCGTGGTCGGTGCTCACCGAGCTTCGGGCACACCCCGATCCCGCGGTGTCCCGAGCGGTGAGCCTCAATCACGTCCTGACCACCGCAGAGCAGCCCGGCGGCAACCCGTTGGCCATCGGCCACGGTCGGGTCGGACTGGACTCGTATGGCGTCCCCGGCTTCGGCGGGCGGGGCCCGGTCACCTTCCTCGGATCGCTGCCGCGCCCGCGGCGGGCGGTCCGTTCTCCGCGGGTCGTCGTCCTCGACACTGCCGTTGGTGAGCATCCCTGGTTTGCCGCGAATCCGGTGCACAGCGGGTTCGAGATGTCGGACGGAAGGCTGACCGGCGATCAGATCCATCCGTACCCGCGGGACGATGGTGGCGCTGCGGCCGTTGACCCGGTTGCCAATCCGCTGGTCGGTGCCCTCGGCACCCATGTTGGGCATGCCACCTTCATCTGCGGGCTCATCCGGCAGGCATGCCCAGCAGCGGACATCATCGCCCTGCCGCTGATGGGCGCGGATGGCGTTGTCCCCGAACACATGTTGATCAGGGCATTGGATCTGGTCCTGGCCAAACAACTCGACGAGCCGGGGTGGGCCGACGCGATCGTGATGTCGCTGGGTTACTACAACGAGACACCCGACGACGTCAATTATTCGTCCGGGCTCAAGCAGTTGTTGATCAAACTCGGCGCTGCCGGTGTCGCGGTGTTCGCGGCGGCCGGAAACGACGCGACGACCCGCCCGTCGTACCCGGCGGCGTTTGCCGTGGATCCAGAGTTCGCCGCGTCCGACGTGTTACCGGTGGTCTCTGTCGCTGCCCTGAACCCGGACGGCTCACTCGCCGAGTTCAGCAACAGCGGCCCCTGGGTCACATCCGCCGCCCTCGGGGTGAACGTGGTTTCGACGGCACCGGTCACCCTGGACGGATCTGGTCAATCGGTCGTGCGTCGTTCGCTGGGTGCGGGCGCGGTCGATCCGGACAACTTCAGCGGCGGGTTCGCGGCCTGGAGCGGCACTTCATTTGCCACGCCGATCCTCGCCGGCCGGTACCTCAGCTCGTTGGATGATGCCGACCATCCCCAAGATTCTCTCGCCGGCCGGCGGGCGTTACTGATGCGGCTCACACAGGCAGCGAGCAGCACGGCTCTCGTCCGATAACCGACCTGGTCGCTACCGACAAGACCACCGATACCCGATCACGCGGAGGCGTTCATGTCCCAACCCGACAATCGACCCGACGGCCCGTCCTGGCAGGACGACGTCCGCGTGCTGGATCCGGCAACGGCCGTGCGGCTGCCCGGCCAGTCGGCCCCGCAGACCACCGCCTACCGAGCCAACGTGTTGATGGTCACGGCACGCGACCGGGCGGGTGCTGACCGGGCGCTTGCGGCAATCGATGACGTCGGGCGGGAACTGCGGGTGCGCCGTGTCGGGCCGCACCCGTTCGATCGCAACGAGCGCGAACCCGAGCACGACCGGCTCGCCCAGATCCTGCAGGCAGCCGCCGAGAACAAGATCCCGACGGTCTTCCCGGTGTATCTGGAACCGGCCGTCGACGAGGGTGGCGCTCCCGCCGAACCCGTCGACGCCTGGGTGGTGCTGCAGCGACTGCGCGCCGGCGGGGTGCGGGACGACGGCACCGATCCGGCTCTCGTGTTCGGGCTCGATCACATCATGTCCTCGGCCGGTATTTTTGGCAGTCCCTTCACGGCCGGTAACCCCTTCACCGCTGGTAATCCCTTTACCGCAGGCAATCCTTTTACCGCTGGTAATCCTTTTACCGCCGGAAACCCTTTTGCCGCCGGAAATGGTGCAACAGCGTCGTACGGCATCGCGGGGCTGGGTGGCCACGGCCCGGTCTCATTGGTGCTTCCGGCGCCCCAGCCGCAGCAGGTGGCGCATCGGCCGGGAGTCGTCGTGTTGGACACCGGTGTTGGAGAGCATCCCTGGTTCCTGCCGCCGAACGAACCGGTCGCGCGGCAGTTGACCCTGGCAAACGGGGTCAATGTGGGGATCGACGTCGACCTGCCCGAGTCGATCAGGTCCGACCCGGAGGGTGCGGGGGCGGTCATCGATCGAATGACCGGAACCCTGGCGAGCCACGCGGGACACGGCACCTTCATCGCCGGCCTGTTACGGCAGTTGACCCCCGAGTCACAGATCACCGTGCTGCGGGTGATGGGTGCGAATGGCGTGGTGCCGGAGGACGTGTTGACAACTGAGCTCACCGCGCTGGCATTGCATCAGCTCGAACATCCCGGCTTCACCGATGCACTCGTCCTGTCCCTTGGTTACTACGTGGAATCGCCGCAGGACCAGACGTACACGGCTGGACTCCTCGACCTCTTGGTTTCCCTCGCCGAATTGGGTGTGACGACATTCGCGGCCGCCGGGAATGATTCGACAACGCGAAAGTCGTATCCGGCGGCATTTGCCACTCAGCACCCTTTCATCAATAAATCCATGTGCCCGCTGATTTCGGTCGCAGCGCTGAATCCGGATCGGTCCGTCGCGCTGTTCTCCAATGACGGACCATGGGTCGTTGCCCACGAGTACGGCGCCAATGTGGTTTCGACCGCGCCGATCACGATTCAGGGCGGGCTGTCAGCCGTCGCGTCGGTCGTGGACACAGAGCGGGGTCGCACCAGAAGCACCATCGATCCCGATCGCTATGCCGGGGGTTTCGCCACCTGGAGCGGCACCAGCTTCGCCGCACCAACACTCGCCGGTCGGTTCCTTTCGGCCTTGGCGGATCTCCCAGAGTCGGCCGGCACAGAACAGCGAATCGAGATCGTTGAAGGACTGCTCAAGGGATCTCGGCGCTGACTGCAGTCCGCGTCGTGGACGCGGGCGGCTCCGCAAAGAGTAATGCTGGAGGGGTGGGCGATGCTGGAGGGGTGAGCGCCGGTACGCGAGCCAATGTGGGTCCGCGGCGTGGGCGTTCTGCTGCCGAGCTGTGGAAGCTGGCGCAGGCCGCCGGTGACAACAGCCGGCCTGCAACAGCCGTCCGGCTCTGCCAGCGCGCGCTGCGGCGAATCGGCACCGATCCAACGGCGGGGCCGGAGATACATGCACAAATTCTGGTCACCCTGGCTTGCTTCCAATCTGAGTTGGGTCGGGCCGACGAGGGTCTTCCGATGCTGGACCGCGCGCTGGCGATCGATCCGGGGAGCCGGTCGGCAGTCCTGACCGCCCGCGGTCTGCTGTTGCTCAAGAGCGGCGATCGCGGAGCGATTGACGCTCTCGACAAGGCAATCGACGCGTTGACCGGAGTCACCGCGGCAACCGCCCGGCCAGGTGCAGGACCCAGTGACCTCGCGGCCGCCTTGCTGAATCGGGGCGTGCTGCACATGGGGGCAGGCAGGCTCCGGGCTGCTCGACGGGACACGGAAGCGGCCGAGGCTGCCGCCCGCGAGGCGGGCCGAAGTGGCGTCGTCCTGATGGCCCGTCACAACCTGGGTTATGTCACGTTCTTGGCCGGTGACCTACCCGGTGCGCTGCGGGCGATGTCCGCAGCCGCCTCCCTCGAACCGGAGACGGCGCACGGAGTTCAGGCCATGGATCGAGCGAAGGTGCTGCTGGCGGCCGGGTTGCACGCGGAGGCGGCCGAGTTCGTTGCAGATGCCCAGAAATCATTCAGGGCCAATCGGGCCATGCTCGATCTCGCCGAGGCCCACTTGGTGGACTCGGAGCTCCGACTGCTGACCCGGGAGACAGCTGATGCCCGCATCGCTGCCCGTCGGGCGGCCGCCATCTATGCCGGACGCGGCAACGTGCCCGCCATGCTGACCGCCCGGCTGCTCGAAATGCGGGCCGGCACTCAACTGCGACTGGCCGGCGAAGTTGCGGCCGACTCGTCCTCGGCGCGGTCGGCGAATAGCGTCCGTCCACTCCGACAGGCCGCCAATGACGCCGCGAATGCCGCGTTACTGGCAGCGGAACTGTCCCGAGCGGGTCTCACCGATCAGGCCAGGACCGCCGATCTGATGTGCGCGGAGGCGCTGCTGGACGCCGGTGATCCGAGAGGGGCGGCCGAGGCGGCAATACGCGCCGGGATCGACGTCCGGCAGGCAAGTCTCGCCACCCGCATGCACACCAGGCTGGTGGCCGGCCGGGTCAACTTCGCGAACGGACGCCGGGCAGCGGGACTTTCCGAGATCCGCCGTGGGCTGGACGATCTCGCCGACTTCCAGGCCCGCTTCGGCTCCCAGGATCTGCAGTCGGCGGCAGCCATTCACGGCCGTGAATTGGCCCGGTTGGGCCTGCGCACGGCGACGGCCACCGGCACGCCGGCCGCGATCCTGCAGTGGCTGGAACGGGCCCGGGCCGCGACGACCCGGCTGCCCGCGGTCCGACCGCCGGCCGATCCAGTGCTGGCCGACGAACTCGGCGCGCTACGAGTGGCCGACGAACAGGCCAGGGCCGCTCTGCTGGCCGGGAAGCGGGACCCGGCCGCGGACAAGCGGGTGGCCGAGTTGCGCCGCCGGGTGCGGGCCAGGTCGTGGACGGTGTCCGGGTCAGGACGAGCAGATCGACCCCCCACGCTGGCCGCCGTGCAGCGCTTGTTGGCCGGCCGCCGACCGGACGCCGGTGTTGTTGCCCTGTTCATCAGCGGCGGCAAAATCCATGCCCTGGTGATCACCGCGACCCGGTCGAAACACCTGGTGCTGGCGCAGCGCGATGCGGTTGAGGGTTACCGCCACCGTTTGCAGGGCGACCTCGATCTGCTTGCCGACGAACGCATTCCCGCCCGGCTCGCGTCCGTGGCGGCCGGCTCGATGCGCAACTCACTGAACCGGATGGCCGAGGTGTTCGCCCCGGTCGTCGATGAGCTCGGAACCGGCCCGGTGCTGATCGCGGCCGTCGGCCCGCTGGCGACCGTGCCGTGGTTGTTGCTGCCCGGACTGGAGGGCCGCCCGGTGACGGTGTCGTCATCGGTGACGCGGTCGGTGTCCGGATTGGGCACACCGACCCAGTGCGCCGCCGACAACGGGGTGCTGGTGGTCGCAGGACCCGAGGTGACCAACGGCGACAAGGAGGCCTGCGCCATCGCCGCATTGCATGCGGGTTCTGTCCTGATGACGGGGGAACAAGCGACGGGACGCGCGGTGCTCGCCGCGATACCGCAGGGCGGTCTGGTGCATATCGCCGCGCACGGGCACCACGAGGTGGGCAATCCACTCTTCTCCGGCGTCAAACTGGCCGACGGTCTGCTGTTCGGATACGACTTCGCGCCCAACCCGACGCTGCCGGGCCAGGTCGTTCTGTCCAGTTGTGACGTCGGGCAGACCGACGAACGCCCCGGCGGTGAGCCGCTCGGCCTGGTCGCGGCCCTGGTGCGCAGCGGTGTCCCGACCGTCATCACCGGTACCAGCCGGATCGCCGATGTCGTTGCCGAGGCCACCATGGTCGGCTATCACGAAGCCCTGCTCAGCGGATCCGGGCCGGCGCAGTCGCTGGCCGATGCGGTCGCTGCGGCGAGTGCGCAGACCGGGCTGCCGGCGCCGTTCAGCTGCTTCGGCGCGGGACTGTGAGCATCAAGCGGCGAGGTTGAGGGACCCGAGATGTTGTCGGCACCGGAAGCGAGGATGCTGTTCGAGTGACGAAGGGTGATCGGGTGGCCGACGCCCCCACCATTCGGGTCAGTCCGGACGCGGGGACCGCTGCCGATCTGTGGGTGCAGGCTCGCGGAAGAGTGGATTTCGGTCGCCCTGCGACGGGGCTGCGACTGGGTGTCCGGGCCCTCGAGCAGCTACGCCGGGAACACCTGCCGGCGGCAACTGACGCAGTCTTGCGTTCCCGCATCCTGGTCACCATGGCCGATGCCCAGGTGGAACTCGGGCGGACCGCCGAGGCCAATGAATTGCTGGACGAAGCGACGAACGCCAGCCCGACCGCGCTGCCGATGGTGCAGGCCTCCCGCGGGGTGCTGCTGGCCAGAACCGGCAGATTGCCGCAAGCGCTCGAGCAACTCGATGCAGGGGTGCAGGCGTTGTCCGCGACCGGCCGGCCCAGCGCCAATCTGGTGAGGGCGTTGCTCTGGCGCGGCCTGCTGCACCTCAGCGAGGCCCGCTTGGAGCTGGCCCAGGCCGATTGCGAGGTGGTCGCTCGGCTCGGCCGGGTGGCCGGGATGGACGCAGCGGTCGCGGTCGCCACCCACAACCTGGGGCTGATCCGCTACGTCTCCGGCGACCTGCCCGGCGCCTTGCACGAGATGACCGTTGCGGAGGAAGTGTCCTCGGACGTGCGGGCCGGCATCCGGGCGCTCGATCGGGCCAGGGTGCTGCGGGATGCCGGGCTGCTGGTGGAAGCCAGGGAGTACGCGGACCGGGCAGAACGGGTCTTCGCCGCCGAACGCGCCAAGGTGGACCTGGCGGATTCACTGCTGGTCCAGGCGGAGATCGACATCGTGGCACGGCAGGCCCGCACCGCCCGGGCGGCAGCAAGGCGCGCCGCCCGCAACTATGCGTCGGCCGGCTATCAGCGGGGGGTGCTGGCGGCCCGGGTGATGGAGGCCAGGGCCGAGGCCGTCGTCCGGGCCGGCACCCGCCCGTTACCCAGACCGCAGGCCAGCCGGGACGCCGTCGTGGCCGACAAACTGGCCGGCGATCTCCTGCTGGCCGGGCAGCAGGAGGACGCCAGGGTGGTGCGTCTGTTGCAGGCCGAGGCCCTGCTGGAGGCCGACGATCTGCCCGCCGCGGCGGCGGCCGCCGACACCGCCGCCGCGCTCGGCGCCCGCGACGGCCCGGCCGACAGAACCCGGCGGGTGCCACTGATCGCGACCGAACTGCACACCCAGGTGGTGGCCGCCCGGCTCGACCTGGCCCGCGGTGACCGAGCATCGGGTCTGGCGCACATCCGTCGCGGGTTGGACGATCTCGCCGCCTTCCAGGCCAGATTCGGCTCCCAGGACCTGCAGTCCGCGTCGGCCATCCACGGACTGGAGCTCACCCGACTCGGCCTGCGGACGGCACTACAGACCAGGTCGCCGGCCGCGATCCTGCAATGGCTGGAACGTTCCAGGGCCGCCAGCACCCGGCTGGCCGCGGTCCGGCCGTCGGTCGACGGGGTGCTCGCCAAGGAGCTGAGCAAGCTGCGGATGGCGTCCTACCGGCAACGGATGGCGCTGCTGGCCGGAACCCCGGATCCGGACCTGGAGGACGAGGTGAACACGCTGCGCCGGCGGGTGCGGTCCCGGTCGTGGGGGGCCGGCGGCACCGGTGCGGTCAACCGGCCGCTCTCGCTGGCCGCCGTGCAGCGCAGGCTGGGTGTCGGCGGACACCGGGCCAGCGTCGTCGCCCCGTTCCGCGGCAACGGCCGGTTCCACGTGCTGGTGATCACCGCGTCGTCCGCCCGGTACATCGCACTGGGTCCGGATTTCGGGCTGGAACCGTTGCTGCACCGGATCATCGGCGACCTGAACGTGCTGGCCGACCACCGGATCCTGCCGGCCCTGCGGCGGGTCGCCACCATCTCGTTGCGGGCCGGTCTGGACACCGTTGGCGCGGTTCATCGTCGACCCGCTGTTGCCGTTCGTCGATGACGGGCCGATCGTGGTCGCGGCCGCCGGATCGGCAGCGATCGTGCCCTGGGCGCTGCTGCCGGGGCTGGCCGGGCGGGCGGTCTCGGTGAGCCCGTCGGTGACCGCCGCCGTGACCGGCATCGGCGACACCCGGCAGGAGCACCGGCGCGGTGTGCTGGTGGTGGCCGGCCCCGAGGTCCCGCACGCGAGCAGGGAGGTCGAGAGCGTCGCCGCGGCGTACCGGGTGACCGACGATCGTGCCGACACCGTCGGTGCAGGGCCAACTGCACTACTCACCGGTGCGTCGGCGACGGGTCGGGCAGTGCTGGACGCGATTCCGGCGGGCGGTCTGCTGCACATCGCGGCGCACGGGCATCACGAGCCGGACAACCCGTTGTTCTCCGGGGTGCTGCTGGCCGACGGACTGCTCTACGGCTACGACGTTGCCCCGAACCCGGCGATCCCGGCGCAGGTGGTGCTGTCCAGTTGTGATGTCGGCCGCACCGACGACCGGCCGGGCGGCGAGCCGCTCGGCCTGGTTGCCGCCCTGCTGCGCAGCGGCGTTTCCACCGTCATCGCCGGCACCAGCCGGGTGTCCGACGAGGTCGCGGCGGCCGTCATGGCCGCCTACCACCAGCGGCTGAGCGTCGGCGAGAGCCCGGCGATCGCGCTGGCCGGGGCCATCGCGGAACTGGCCGGCGATGACGCGGACCCGGCGCCGTTCACCTGCTTCGGGGCCGGGCTCTAGCCGGGTCGGAGCTCGATTCCCGGCGCCAGCCGCATCGATCGCGTCCGGCATCGACTACCGTCGAGGTGACCGACCCGGCCGCCTGTAGCGGCTGTCTTTTCTTACTCGACCCGACTGATCCCCTCATGGAGCATTGAGCATTGATCACGCAGTGGATCCTGGTCGGTGTCGGCCTGCTGCTGATCGCCGGCACCGCCCTGTACGTCGCGGCCGAGTTCAGCCTGGTGACCGTCGACCGGGCCACCGTGGCCAAACAGGCCGCCGAGGGCGACAGCGGCGCCAAGTCGCTGATGATCGGGCTGCGGTCGCTGTCCACCCAGCTGTCCGGCGCGCAGGTCGGCATCACCGTCACCACCCTGGCGCTGGGCTTCGTCATGCAACCGGCGATGGCCGACCTGGTCGCCGGCCCGCTCGAGGCCATCGGGCTGTCCGACGGTCACCGCGGAGACGGTCGGCCTGCTCTTCGGGCTGTCGATGGCCACCGTGCTGTCGATGGTGTTCGGCGAGCTGGTGCCGAAGAGCATCGCGATCTCCGAGCCGCTGGAGACCGCGAAGACCGTCATCACCCCGATGCGGATCTCCACCATGTTGTTCAAGCCGCTGATCGTGGTGCTCAACGGCACGCGCCAACCTGGTGCTGAAGCTGATCGGCGTCGAGCCGCAGGAGGAACTGCGGTCCGCCCGCTCCGCGGTCGAGCTCGACTCCCTGGTCCGCCGGTCGGCCGCCCAGGGCACCCTGGAGAAGCCGACCGCCGGGCTGCTGGCCAGGTCCATCTCGTTCTCCGGCAAGACCGCCGACGACGTGCTCACCCCGCGGGTCCGGGTCCGGTTCGTCAAGGCCACCGACACCGCAGAGGCCGTGCATCGTCGCGGCGGCGGAGACCGGCCACTCCCGATTCCCGGTGTCCGGTGAGGACTCCGACGACGTCGATCGGGCTGGTGCATCTCAAACGCGCGGTGGCCATCCCGCCGGAGGACCGCGGCACGGTGCGGGTCGACCAGCTGATCGTGCCGGTGCCGATCGTGCCCGGGTCGATGCCGCTGGACGACCTGATGGACCAGCTCCGCGACCGCGGCCTGCAGATGGCCGTCGTCGCCGACGAATACGGCGGCACCGCCGGCATTCTCACCCTCGAGGACGTCGTCGAGGAACTGGTCGGCGAGATCAAGGACGAGCACGACCCGGTCGAGCGGCCGCGCCGAATGCCGGTCCGACGACACCTGGCTGCTGCCCGGATCGCTGCGGCCGGACGAGATCGCCGACATCACCGGCGTGCACCTGCCCGAATCCGGTGCCTACGAGACCGTGGCCGGACTGCTGATCGCCAGGCTCGGCCGGATGCCGGAGAACTTCGACTCCGTCGAGGTCGAGGCCACCATGGACGCCTCCGCGATGCTCGGGGTGCCGGACGGCCAGGTCGGTCATCCCGACGACCAGCCGATCGCGCTCGACACCCGGACGACGATCTGCCGCGGGCGGTCACCGTCCGGCTGACCGTGCACCGGCGGGACCGCCGGCGGATCGACAGCGTGGTGATGTCCGCGGTCAGCCTGAACGCACCAGACACGATGACGAGTCCGAGCCGGGTGAGTCGACAGTGACCACCGAATGGCTGCTGCTCGGCCTGGTCGTCCTGCTGCTCGCGGCCAGCGCGTTCTTCGTCGCCGCCGAGTTCGCGCTGATCGCGGCCCGCCGGACGGTCATCGAACCGCTGGCGGTGAGCAGTTCGCGCGCCCGGACGACGCTCAAGGCGATGGAGAACGTCTCGGTGATGATGGCCTGCGCGCAGCTGGGCATCACCCTGTGCGGCGTGCTGCTCGGTGCGCTCGGCGAACCCGCCGTCGCCGCGCTGCTGGAGCCGGTTTTCCATGCGCTCGGTGTCCCGGAGGGCTGGCTGCACCCGGTATCCCTGGTGATCGCGCTGCTGCTGGTGGTGTCCGCGCACGTGGCGCTCGGCGAGATGGTGCCGAAGAACATCGCCATCGCCGGACCGGAACGGACCGCGATGGCGCTGGCGCCGCCGCTGCTGGCGATCGCCAGGGCGATCGGTCCGATCATCCGCACCCTGAACTGGTTCGCGAACTGGGTCGTCCGGCTGACCGGCCGGGAGCCCAAGGACGAGGTGATCTCCGCCTTCACCCGGGAGGAGGTCGCCGACCTGGTCGCCGAGTCCCGCCGCGAGGGACTGCTGGACGACGAGGAACACCAGCGGATCACCTCGGCGCTGGACTTCGACACCACCGCGGTGTCGTCGGTGATGGTGCCGGACGCCGAGGTGGTGTCGGTGCGACCCGGGGTCACCCCGGCCGAGATCGAGCGGATCTGTGCGCGGACCGGTTTCTCCCGCTTTCCGATCCTCGAACCGGACGGCCGGTTCTCCGGGTACCTGCACATCCGGGACGTGGTCGACATCCCCGCCGACAGGCGGGACGAGCCGGTGCCGGCCGCGAAGATCCGGCCGCTGCCGACCGTGGTGCCCGGCACCGACCTGCGGACCGCGCTGGACCGGATGCGGCGGATCGGCGCGCACCTGGCCGAGGTCGCTGAGTTGGTCGACAGCGAGGCGACCGGGCGTGACGACAGTGAGTTGGTCGACAGCGAGTTGGTCGACAGTGACGTGAACGACAGTGAGTTGGTTGACGCCGGGTTGGTGGGGGAGCCGGCGCCGGCGACGGCTGAGTCCGCAACGACCGCTGACCTGGTCCCGGCCGCCGCGGTGCGCGGCGTCGTCATGCTGGAGGACGTCATCGAGGCGCTGATCGGGGAGATCAGGGACGCGACCCGGAGGTCGCCCGAACGCCGCGCGACACCCGGGGTGTAACCGCGGCGACGTCATTGCCCGACGGCTCTGCTCTACAGTCGGCTCATGCAGCGGCGGATCATGGGGATCGAAACCGAGTTCGGTATCACCTGCACTTTTCACGGCCAGCGCCGGTTGAGCCCGGACGAGGTGGCCAGGTACCTGTTCCGCCGGGTGGTGTCCTGGGGTCGCTCGTCGAACGTGTTTCTGCGCAATGGTTCCCGGCTGTACCTGGACGTCGGTTCGCACCCCGAGTACGCCACCGCCGAGTGTGACGATCTGCCGACGCTGATCGCGCACGACAAGGCGGGCGAGCGGATCCTGCAGGACCTGGTCGTCGACGCCGAGGCCCGGCTGGCCGAGGAGGGCATCGGCGGCGACATCTACCTGTTCAAGAACAACACCGACTCGGCCGGCAACTCCTACGGCTGCCACGAGAACTTCCTGATCGCCCGCGGCGGCGAGTTCGCCAAGATCGCCGACGGGCTGATCCCGTTCCTGGTCACCCGGCAGCTGATCGCCGGTGCCGGGAAGGTGCTGCAGTCCCCGCGCGGCGCGTCCTACTGCCTGTCCCAGCGGGCCGACCACATCTGGGAGGGCGTCTCCAGCGCCACCACCAGGTCCCGGCCGATCATCAACACCCGCGACGAGCCGCATGCCGACGCGGAGCGGTACCGCCGGCTGCACGTCATCGTCGGCGACTCGAACATGTGCGAGACCACCACGATGCTCAAGGTGGGCAGCGCCGCCCTGGTCCTGGAGATGATCGAGGCCGGAGTTGCGCTGCGGGACTTCACCTTCGAGAACCCGATCCGGGCGATCCGGGAGATCTCCCACGACACCACCGGTCGCAAGCCGGTGCGGCTGGCCGGCGGCGGCGACATCTCGGCGCTGGACGCGCAGACCGACTACTACGAAAGGCCGTCGAGTTCGTCGAGAAGCGCGGCAACGACCCGGTCACCGAGCGGGTGCTCGACCTGTGGAAGCGCACCCTGCTGGCCGTCGAGTCGCAGGACTTCTCCGCCGTCGACACCGAGATCGACTGGATCATCAAGAAGAAGCTGATCGATTCCTACGCGGCGAAGCACAACCTGGACTTCACCCACCCGCGGATCGCCCAGCTGGACCTGACCTACCACGATGTCCGCGCCGGTCGCGGCCTGCACTCGCTGCTGGTCGCCAAGGGCCGGGCCGCGCGGGTGGTCACCGACGAGCAGACCATCGAGGCGATGACGGTGCCGCCGCAGACCACCAGGGCCCGGCTGCGCGGCGAGTTCGTCGCCGCGGCGCAGGACGCCGGGCGCGACTACACGGTCGACTGGGTGCACCTCAAGCTCAACGACCAGGCGCAGCGCACCGTGCTGCTCAAGGACCCGTTCCGGGCGCACGACGACCGGGTCACCAAGCTGATCGAGGCCATGTAGATCGGTCTGGGTCAGCCGGTCGCCGCCGAAAGGTCCTTCGCTGAAGGCGAACGTTTGTCCAGCATCCGATGCCCGGGCTCGGTCCGCGGTGTGACAGGCTGATGCCGTGGCAACGGCGAAGGCGGAACGACTGCTGAACCTGGTGATCGCCCTGGTCAACTCGCCGCAGTACCGGTCGGCGGTGTGGATCAGGGACAAGGTCGCCGGGTACTCCGACGCGCCCAACGACGAGGCCTTCTTCCGCACCTTCGAGCGGGACAAGCAGGAGCTGCGCGAGCTCGGCATCCCGGTGCAGACCCCGCCCGACGGCGAGGACGGCTACCGGATCCCGCCGGTCGACTTCGCGCTGCCCGCCATGTCGTTCACCCCGGCGGAGGCCGCCGCGCTGGCCCTGGCCGGTCGGCTCTGGGAGACCACCGCGCTGGCCTCCGCCGGCTCGGGTGCGCTGCGGAAGATCCGGGACGCGCGGCCGGCGCCGACCGGGCGCCCAGCGTCGGAACCGACGGCGGATCCGGCGGCGATCAACCATCGGTGCCGGGCGGTCAACGATCGGTGCACGGCCCGGAGGTCCCGGAGATCGCCGCCGCCACCCTGCTGCAGCCCCGGGTGCGCACCGGTGACCCGGCGTTCGCGCCGTTGTACGCGGCGGTCCGGGCCCGCCGGGCCGTGAGCTTCGAATACCGCAAGGACCCGACCGGAGCAGCCGAGCCGCGCCAGTTGCAGCCGTGGGGCCTGGTTTCCTTCCGGGGCCGCTGGTACGTCATCGGGCATGACGAGAAACGCGGTGAGCGGCGCACCTTCCGGCTTGTCCCGGATTGCCGGTCCGGTGAAGACCGTCGGCCGGGCCGGCGCGGTGCACCCACCCGGACGGTGTCGATCTGCTGGCCGAGGTCGCGGACAGTGTCGAGCGGCCGGCCGACCGCACGGCGACCGTCCGGATCCGATCCGGGCGGGCGGCCGGTCTGCGCCGGACCGCGATGACGTCGCAGGACTGCGGCGACGCGCCCGGACTGGGACCGGGTGACGCTGCCGCTTGGGCTCCTGTGGGACACCGCGCGCCGGATCGCCGGTCACGGTCCCGACGTGGTCGTCGAGGAGCCGGCCGACCTGGTCGACGCGACGGTGCGCCTGCTGCGCGGGCACCCGGCGGACCATTGCCCGGCCGGACGCAGCAGCCAACGCGGCCGAGGCGCCTGGACGACCTGCTGAAGGGGTTGTCCGGATGAGTGATGCGAGCGGGCGAATCATGACTGAAACCGCCACCGACCGGCTGGCCAGGATGCTGGCGCTGGTGCCGTACATCTCCCGCCGGCCGGGTGTCGCGATCGGTGAACTGGCCGCCGAATTCGGGGTCAGCGCCGAGCAGGTCGGGTGCCGACCTGAACCTGCTGATGGTGTGCGGGCTGCCCGGCTACTACCCCGACGACCTGATCGACGTCGTGCTCGACGACGACGGCGGCACCGTGGCGATCGCCTTCGATGCCGGCATCGAACGTCCGGTCCGGCTGACCGCCGACGAGGCGTTCGCGCTGACGGTGGCGTTGCGCGCGCTGGCCGAGCTGCCCGGTCTGGTCGACGCGCAGGCGGTGCACTCGGCGCTGGCCAAGCTCGAGCGGCCGGTGGCCGGGGGGCGACCGAGACCGACGCGGTTCGGGTGGTGCCGGCCGATCCGGCGCCGGCGCTCGGCCTGGTCCGGCAGGCGCTGGACGAGACCCGGCGGATCTGGATCCGGTACTACACGGCGTCCCGGGACGCGGTGACCGAGCGCACGGTCGATCCGCTGCGGCTGCTGGTCACCGACGGGCACTCCTACCTGGAGGCCTACTGCCACCTGGCCGGCGCCATCCGGCATTTCCGGGTCGACCGGATCGAGGAGGTGCGGCTGCTCGACGAGCCGGCGCAGGCCACGCTGTGGGTCGACTCCGACATCCCGGAGCGGATCTTCCATCCCGGATCCGCAGATCCCGCCGGTGACGCTGATCCTGACCGGCGGGGCCCGCTGGGTCGCCGAGTACTACCCGATGGACGAGATCACCGAACTGGCCGAGCCGGCCGGGGCGCTGCGGGTACGGATGCGGGCCGCCGGCGACGAGTGGCTGGCCCGGCTGGTGCTGTCGCTGGGCGGTGACGCCGTGATCGAGGACCGGCCGGAGCTGGCGGAGTTGGTGGCGAAGCGGGCTGACGAGGCGCTGGCGGCCTACCGGCGCTGACGGACGAGCTGACCCGGCGTCAGCGGCGGATCGGCACCCCGGCGGCAAGCTCACCCTGTTGGGAAGTTGCTCCGGCCTCGGCCCGGCTGCGAGCGTTGCGATCATGGCCAACGTCGAAAGTCAAAGTCCCCTACGAAGACCTGACCAAGTCCGCAGCGCCGAGCGCTGGCCATCCGGCTGGTGCTCCGGTCCCTGGTGGTGGCGATCCTGCTGTTCGTCGGCTACTACGTCGCTGCCGATGAACCGCCCGGAGAGATCCGGACTGATCGTGCTTGATCGTCGGCATCGTGGTGCTCGCTCTGGTGCTCTTCTGGCAGATCAGGGCGATCATGGGATCGCCGTATCCGCGGCTACGGGCCTTCGAGACGCTGACCATCGGGATTCCGCTGCTGCTGATCGTGTTCGCCTCGGCGTACTACCTGATCCAGAACGCCGACGCGAACAGCTTCACCCAGCCGCTGAGCAAGACCGACGCGCTGTACTTCACCATCACCATCTTCTCCACCGTCGGGTTCGGCGACATCACAGCCAAGACCGAGCTGGCCCGGATCCTGGTCAGCATCCAGATGATGTTCGACCTCGCGGTCTTCGGATTGGTCGCGAAGCTGATCTTCGGCGCCGTCGAGGTCGCGCTGAAGAAGAAGGCCCCGGCCGCCAGCCGAGCGACGGGCCGGAGCGCCGGAGCCGGCCTGACCCGGGTCGCGCTATGAGCGACCGGCTTTGCAGCCGATCGGGCGCAGTCCGCTGGCGTAGGATCGCGGCGAATGCCGATCAGTCCAGCCGCTCGTCCGTTCGATGCCCGTCCGACGCAGGAGGCAACACAGTGCCGCTGCGCGTGCCGCGGCTGCACCTGCCGGGGCTGCGCCGGCAAGAAGATCGGACAAGTCCGCCGACGGCACGATGTCGCTGATGGAGCACCTGTACGAGCTCCGCCGCCGGCTGTTCTTCGCGGTCCTCGGCATCTTCATCGGCACCGTCATCGGGTTCATCTGGTTCGGCCACGGGATTCCGGCCATCGGCCTGCCCAGCCTGTCCGACATCCTGACCGGCCCGTACTGCGCGGTGCCGTCCAGCGAGCGGGTCACCTTCGGCGCCGGCGACGACTGCAAACTGCTGGCCACCGGCCCGTTCTCGGCGCTGGAACTGCAGCTGAAGTCGGCGCTGATCGCCGGCGCCGTGCTGTCCTCACCGGTCTGGCTGTACCAGCTCTGGTCGTTCGTCACCCCGGCGCTGTACTCCAAGGAACGCCGCTACGCGGTCACCTTCGTCAGCTGCGGCGGCCTGCTGTTCTCCATCGGCGCGCTGCTGGCCTACGTGGTGATCCGGGAGGGCCTGACGGTCCTGCTCGGCTTCGGCGGCGACGCGACCATCGCGGCGCTGTCCCCGGACAGCTACTTCTCCTTCCTGATCGCCATGCTGATCATCTTCGGGGTGTCGTTCGAGCTGCCGCTGCTGTTGATCATGCTCAACCAGATCGGGCTGGTCTCGCACGCCAAGCTGAAGAAATGGCGCCGGTACTCCATCTTCGGGATGGTCGTCTTCGCCGGACTGGTGGTGCCGGGCAACGATCCGATCACCATGCTGGCCCTGGCGATCGCGCTGATCCTGCTGTACGAGCTGTCGGTGCAGGTGACCCGGGTGCACGACAAGCGAGCCAGCAAGAAGGCCGGCCTGGCCGAGCTGGCGGACGACGAGGCGTCGGCGCTGCCGGACCTGCTGGCCGACGACCGATCTCGGCGCGGATCGCGACCTGCGAGGTGCAACCGGTCGCGGCCGCGGCGGCCATCCCGGAGCCGGAGCCGGCATCGGCGCCACGCGCCGGACGCGACATGCGATCGACGACTTCGGCGACGCCACCTGACCGCGCGCTCGTCGCAGGGTCATCCCAGTTCGGGCGATGTGCGCGGTTCATGCTGCGCGGTCTGATGTTCTCTGATGAGCTGAGCGTCAAGGTTGCCGCGGGCACGCGGTCGCCCTCGCTGAAGCACCAGGCTGACTCCGACAGAGAGCTGGACAGCATGGCCGCGAAAATCGTCGCCCACCCGAGCGTCGCCGACCGTCAGGCGAAGGGGGCGGACGCGCGGATCGCGACTCCGCCGCAGAGCCATGCCGGCTGGGTGCCGCCGGCGGACCGGTTCGATCCGGTCGACCTGCTGGAGGCAGCAGAACGTCACCCGGGAACAGGATCTGGTGCCGGTCCGGCACGGCCGGATGATGGTCTCGCCGTTCACCTTCTACCGCGGCGCGGCAAAGATCATGGCCGCCGACCTCGCCGGCACCCCGAACGCCGGGCTGGACGCGCAGCTGTGCGGTGACGCTCACCTGTCGAACTTCGGCGGCTTCGCCTCCCCGGAGCGGCGACTGTTGTTCGACCTCAACGACTTCGACGAGACGCTGCCCGGGCCGTTCGAGTACGACGTCAAGCGGATGGCGGCCAGCTTCACCATCGCCGCCCGGAACAACGGGTTCACCCCGCAGCAGGCAACGGACGTCACCCTGGCCTCGGTGCGGGCCTACCGCGAGGCGATGGCCGAGTTCGCGCAGATGGGCACGATGGAACTCTGGTACGCCCACATGTCCGAGGACGACCTCACGGCCGCCATGGACAAGCTGGCCGCCGCGCCGGCCGGAAAGCCGGCCAAGGGCAAGGATGCCAAGAGTGGCAAGGACGGCGAAGAGCGGCAAGGCCGGCAAGGGCAAGGAACCGGTCGAATCTGCCGAGGCGAAGGCGATCCGGAACGCCGAGAAGGCCCTGCGCAAGGCGCACACCCGGGACAGCCTGCAGGCGTTGTCCAAGCTCGGCGAGCTGGTCGACGGGCGGTACCGGATCGTCAGCCAGCCGCCGGTGGTGGTCCCGCTCCGGGAGATCGCCGCGCAGTACAACATGTCCCCGGAGGCAGGTCGAGGAGTCGCTGCGGACCCTGTTCCGGGAGTATCGCGCCACGCTGGAGGTGGACCGTCGGCACCTGCTGGAGAAATTCCAGGTCATCGACGTGGCCCGCAAGGTGGTCGGCGTCGGCAGCGTCGGGACCAGGGCGTTCATCGTGCTGCTGCAGGGCCGGGACGAGAACGACCCGCTGTTCCTGCAGGTCAAGGAGGCGACGTCGTCGGTCCTGGAGGACCACCTGCCGAAGTCCAAGTTCCAGCAACCCGGGCGAACGGGTGGTCCGTGGCCAGCGGATGATGCAGGCGGCCAGCGACATCTATCTCGGCTGGTCCAAGGGCGTGCAGGCGAACCGCTACTTCTACTGGCGCCAGCTGCGCGACATGAAGATGTCCGCGGTGGTCGAGACCATGCAGCCGTTCGGGCTCAATTTCTACGCCGGGCTGTGCGGGTGGACCCTGGCCCGCGCGCACGCCAGGTCCGGCGATCCGGTCGCGATGGCCGACGTACCTCGGTACTGGCGACGAATTCGACCAGTCGATCACCGATTTCTCCGCGCGCTACGCGGATCAGAACGAGAAGGACTACCTGGCGTTCACCGCGGCGGTCTCGTCGGGCCGGATCGAAGCCGTCCAGGGCGTCTGACGCAGCGCAGCCAGCCCGTCAACGTAGGACCAGGCATCACAGGAAGGTATTTCATGACCGAATCCATCGACGAACTGGGACCGGTCGACTACCTGGTCGTCGAGTTCCCCGGCAGCAACTTCACCGGCGAGATCATGCCCGAGATGGTCGATCTCGTCGAGCGCGGCGTCGTTCGGGTGCTCGAACTGGTGGTGATCAAGAAGGACGAGGACGGCTCGTACGAGGCCTTCGAGTTCGACGACATGTCCGACGATGTGCTTCGGTGACCTGCGGGAGGTGGAGCGCGAACCTGGCCGACCTGCTCAGCGAGGACGACGTGGCCGCCGTCGCCGAGGCGCTGGAACCGGGCAGCACCGCCGGCCTGCTGATCTACGAGAACCTGTGGGCCGCACCGTTCGCGTCAGCGGTGCGGCGGGCCGGCGGCCAGGTCGTCGCCGGTGGTCGGATCCCCACCCAGCAGTTGCTCGCTGTGCTGGAAGACGAGCTGGCGGCGGAGGCCGGCTGATCCGAGCGGGTCGGCGGTTTTGCACTGGTGGAACGACTGTCGTCCCTGCGTGATGTCGTGTTTGTCTGGCCTGGTTATGCTGCGCGACGATGACGACGAACGTTCTGCCCGCACCCGGCCCGTCGCTGGCCGCCGCGCCGGCGGGCGCTGGTGGCGGTCTGCGCGGGCAACGCGATGGAGTGGTACGACTTCGCGCTCTTCGCCGGGTCGGCCACGGTGATCGCCGCCGTGCTGACCCCGGGCGGCTGGGCAGGCTTCACCACGGTGTTCGCGGTGTTCGCGATGTCCTGCCTGTTCCGGCCGCTCGGCTCGCTGCTGCTCGGTGTGCGGGCCGACCAGGTCGGGCCGCCGGTCGACCCTCGCCGCGACCATTCTGCTGATGGCCGGCGCGACCGCGGCGATCGGACTGCTGCCGTCGTGGGCGGTGATCGGCGTTGCGGCGCCGCTCTGTCTGCTCGCACTGCGTGCGGTGCAGGCGTTTTCGGCCGGCGGTGAGATCGGTGTGTCGGTCGCCTATCTCACCGAGTTCGGGCCGGTTGACCGGCGGGCGTCCTACACCGGCTGGTACCTGAGCACCGTCGCGGTCGGCTTCGCCGCCGGGCTTGGTGCCACCGCCGCTGTGGCCGCGCTGCTCGACCCCGGATGCACTGGAGTCCTGGGGATGGCGGATCCCCTTCCTGCTGGCGATACCGCTCGGTGTCGGTCGGCGCTGTACCTGCGGCGCCGGTTGGCGGAGTCGCCGGACTTCGTTCCTGCCGGCCGGTGCCGGACCGGATCCGGCCGATGACGGTGCTGGCCGAGCACCGACCGACGGTGCGCCGCTGCTTCGTCATCGCCGGCGCCTACAGCGCTGCGTTCAACGTCTGGTTCCTGTTCCTGCCCAGCTATGTCACCGCGACCGGGGTCAGTTCGCTGGCCACCGTGCTGTCCTGTTCGCTGGTCGGGCTGCTGGCGGTCGCGGTCGCGGCGCCGCTGTTCGGTCGGCTCGCCGATCCGTCGGTCGGCGACCGGTGCTGATCGCGGCGGCGCCGCGCTCGCGGTCGTGCCGTCGTCCCGCTGTACCTGTGGATGCTGGGCGGGTCCACGGCGGCGCTGCTGATCGGCAGCGTGGCGGTGGGCGTGATCATCGGTGCGTTCGTGCTGCCGGCCTTCTTCGCCGAGCAGTTCCCGATCCGGGTGCGGGCGACCGGCCTCGGCCTTGCCTACGGCGTCGGTAGTGCCGTCATCGGCGGCACGGCGCCGCTGCTGGCGACCGTGCTGTCCCGGCAGTTGGCGCCCGTTCGTGGTGCCCGGTTACCTGGCGCTGCTGGCCGTCGGGGCGCTGATCGCGGTGATCCGGCTCCCGGAGACCCGCCCGGTGCCTGTGCCGGGCGGCGCACCGGGCTCGGGTCCGGCGAGCTGACACCGGGCGTCGCCGCCGGCCCGCTCCGGTCTGTGTCACCCTGGACAGGTGACGCGACACGGTTGGGCTGAGGAATCGGACGTGTCCCCGGCGGAGCGATTCGCCCATGCGGCCGACCGCCGGAACTACCCGCATCTGGCGGAGTTCACCCTCACCAGGCCGTTCTCCCTCGACCCGTTCCAGATCGACGCCTGTCGCGCCCTGGAGGACGGCCACGGCGTGCTGGTCTGCGCACCGACCGGGGCCGGCAAGACCGTCGTCGGCGAGTTCGCCGTCCACCAGGCGCTGGCCACCGGCGGCAAGTGTTTCTACACCACCCCGATCAAGGCGCTGTCGAACCAGAAGTTCGCCGACCTGATCGCCCAGTACGGGCCGGACCGGGTCGGCCTGCTCACCGGCGACACCTCGATCAACTCGCACGCCCCGGTGGTGGTGATGACCACCGAGGTGCTGCGGAACATGCTGTACGCCGGGTCGGCCGACCTGCGGGGCCTGACCCACGTGGTGATGGACGAGATCCACTACCTGGCGGACAAGTTCCGCGGGGCGGTGTGGGAGGAGGTCATCCTGCACCTGTCCGCCGACGTGCAGGTGGTCGGCCTGTCGGCGACGGTGTCGAACGCCGAGGAGTTCGGTTCCTGGCTGGCCGAGGTGCGCGGTGAACTGACCGTCGTGGTCGACGAGATCCGGCCGGTGCCGCTCTGGCAGCACATGCTGGTCGGCCGCCGGTTGTTCGACCTGTTCGGCGGCGCCGACCCGGCCGCCGGTGATCCGGCCGGGGCCCGGCTGCGGATCGACCCGGCGCTGGTCCGCGCCGTGCACGACGCAGAGGCGATGGCCGAACGGTTCTCCACGGGCGGCGCGGCAACCCCGTCGCGGCGGCCCGGGTGGCGGCGCGGGCGGTCGGGACAGCGGTCGGTGGCTTCCGGGGTGGGCCGCGGTGGCGGCCGCCGGCCCGCGTCGACGTCATCGAAAAGCTCGACGGCGCCGGGCTGCTGCCGGCCATCACCTTCATCTTCTCGCGGGCCGGCTGCGACGCGGCGGTCGCGCAGTGCGTGAGATCGGGCATGCGGCTGACCACCGAGAAGGAACGCAACGAGATCCGGCAGATCGTCGACCGGCGCACCATCGACCTGTCCGAGGCCGATCTCGGTGTGCTCGGCTACTGGGAATGGCGGGAGGCCCTCGAACGCGGGATCGCCGCCCATCACGCCGGGATGCTGCCGGTGTTCAAGGAGACCGTCGAGGAACTGTTCGTCGCCGGGCTGGTCAAGGCGGTGTTCGCCACCGAGACGCTGGCGCTCGGCATCAACATGCCGGCCCGCACCGTCGTGCTGGAGAAGCTGAGCAAGTACAACGGCGAGGGTCACGCCGACCTGACCGCGGGGGAGTACACGCAGCTGACCGGCCGGGCCGGCCGGCGGGGGATCGACATCGAGGGTCACGCGGTGGTGGTCTGGTCGCCCGGGATGGACCCGCGGGCGGTCGCCGGGCTCGCCTCCCGGCGCACCTACCCGCTGCGGTCCTCGTTCCGGCCGAGCTACAACATGGCGGTCAACCTGGTCGACCGGTTGGGTCGGGTGGCCGCCCGGGATCTGCTCGAGCAGTCCTTCGCGCAGTACCAGGCCAACGCGGCAGTCGTCGGGATGGCCCGGCAGGTCGCCCGGAACACCGAGGCCATCGCGTCGCACGCGAAGGCGATGCAGTGCCATCTGGGCGACACCGCGTCCTACCTGGCGCTGTTGAACGATCTGGCCGCGGGTGAGAAGGAGATCGCCAGGGCCGGCGCCTCCCGTCGACGCGACGAGACCGCCCGCGACCTCGCGGAACTGCGCCGCGGCGACGTCATCGAGGTGCCGACCGGCCGGCGGGCCGGGCTGGCCGTCATCCTCGACCCCGGGGTGGCGACCGACGGGTCGGCCAGGCCGCTGGTGGTCACCGCCGGCAGCTGGGCCGGGCGGCTGACCGTCGCCGACTTCCGCGGCCCGGTGCCCAGTCTCGGCCGGCTGCGGCTCGGCAAGTTCACCGACCACCGCTCGCCGAAGGTCCGCCGGGATGTCGCCTCCGCTCTGGCGTCGTCGGGGATCACCGCGACCGGACGTGGCGTCCGCCGCGAACCGGTCGAAGAGATCGACCTGACCGTGCTGCGCAAGGCGGTGCGGGCGCACCCGGTGCACGGCTGCGCCGACCGGGACGAACACCTGCAGTGGGCCCGCCGGTGGCGCCGGCTGACCATCGAGAACGACGCGCTGGCCGCCAAGGTGGCCGGCGAAACCGGTTCGCTGGGCAGGACCCTGGAAGAGATCATCGACCTGCTGACCGAACGTGGATATCTGTCGCCGCGATCGGCTGACCGCCGGACGGAAAGATGTTGGCGCGCATCTGGTCCGAGAGCGACCTGGTGGTCGCGGAATGCCTGCGCCGGGGCACCTGGGACGACCTTGCGCCGGCCGATCTGGCCGCCGTGGTGTCCAGCCTGGTCTTCGAATCCCGCCGGGAGTCGCCCGGCGCGGCCCGAACGCCGTCCGGGTCGGCGGCCTCCGCGCTGCTGGCGACCACCCGGGTGTGGGCCGAGATCAGCGCTCGGGAACGGGCCATCGGGCTGCCGCCGACCAGGGATCCGGACCCCGGATTCGCCGCCGCGGTGGCGGCCTGGTGCCGGGGCAACACGCTGGCCGACGCACTGGCGGTCGCCGTCGCCGGTGGCACCGACCTGTCGGCGGGCGATTTCGTCCGCTGGTGCCGGCAGGTGATCGACCTGCTGGATCAGGTCGGTGGAGTTGAGCCGGGGGCGGTCGGCGTCGCGGCCCGGTCGGCGGTCGGTTCGCTGCGCCGCGGGGTTGTGTCGATGGGTTCTGTTTAGTCGGGCCCGACGAAGGAGGGGTAGCCGTTCAGCACAGAGGCTGCACTGAAGAACCCGGCGACGCAGGAGCGGGTTCTTTCAGTGCCGTCCTGCTGACCCGATCGTAGGTATCAGACCGGCCCGTTTCCTGTCCCTGGTTCTGCCGGCCGGGTGTCATTGACATGTTGCTGGCCCGTCGACCTGCGGCGTTTCGCGCTCACTGCTGACGGTCATGGTTGGATCATGCACAGGCGCCGATCCAGATCGGCGTGATCGAGGAGGATGCGATGAGCACGCCACAAGGCGGTCAGCCGGGGAATGGCCAGGACGGGCGTCAATGGTCCGGCCAGCAGAACGAACCAGAGCAGCCGGATGACGCCGGAGCGACCACCGTGTTCCGTCCGGGTGACATGACGCCGGACGCCTCCCCCGATCGCCCGTCCGGCGGATTCCCCGCGCAGGGAGCGGCCAACGACGACACCGGCCCGCAGGCGACGGTTCCGCCGGCGAGCGGGCCGCAGGGTCCGCCACCGAGCTACCAGGACTACGGAGCACCCAGCTCACCGCAGTCCAACCAGCCTCCGCAGTCCTACTCGCCGCCGACGACGGCCGAGCCGTCCTACGGGCAGCAGGGTGGCTACAGTCAGCAGCCCTACCAGCAGCCGCCGTCCTACGACCCGTCCCAGTACGGGCAGCAGCCAGGACCGGGATACGGGCAGCAGTACCCACAGCAGGGTTACCAGCAGCCGCCGGCGGATCAGCAGGCATACGGTCAGTCGGCCTATGGGCAGCCCGCGGCGGACCAGCAGGGATACGGGCAGCCACCGTCCTACGGCCAGCAGTCCGCCTACGGCCAACCGCCGGCCGACCAGCAGGGCTACGGTCAGCCGGCGTCCGGTCAGCCGTCCTACGGTCAACCCGACTACGGACAGCAGGGCGCGGCGGGGTACGGCCAGCCCTATGGTCAGCAATCGGCGTACGGGCAACCGTCCTATGGTCAGCCGGCCGGTGGCTACGGAGCGAGTGCTGCAGCAGGTTACGGCGCCTACAACCAGCCCGGCGGCCCGCAGTCCGGCGGATTTCCGTCGACGACGGATCAGCCGAAGAAGTCGAACCAGGGTTTGATCATCGCGATCGTGGCCGTCGTTGTGCTGCTGGCGCTGGCCGCCGTTGCACTGTTCGTCTGGCCCGGGTTCCTGAACAAGAAGGTCTTCGACGAGCGTCAGGTCTCGCAGGGCGTCACCGCCGTGTTGACCGGTACCCCGCCGTCCGGCTACGGGCTCAGCGGTGTCACCGACGTGTCCTGCCCGTCGGGCCAGGAAGTCAAGGCAGGAACCAGTTTTCAATGTGATCTGAAGATCGATGGGCAGGCCCAAAAGGTCACCGTGTTGGTCAAGGACGCCAACGGTCTCTACGAGGTCAACCCGCCGAACTGAGCTGGATGATCAAAGCGTCGCCCGGTTTGCCACTAACAGATAGTAAGTGGCTAACCGGGCGTTTGCGGATTCTGCGGTACGAACGACAGACTTGATCCATGCCCGATTACCGTCATGAGCTCGAGTTCGGAACCTTCATCAACCCGTCGAACGACCCGGCGACGAGCCCGGTCCACCTGGCGCAGCTGAGCGAGCAACTGAACTACGACCTGGTGACGTTCCAGGACCACCCGTACCAACCGGCATTCCTGGACACCTGGACCCTGCTCACCTGGGTCGCGGCGCAGACCAACCGGATCCGAGTGTCCGGAAATGTGCTGAACGTGCCGCTGCGCCAACCGGCGGTGCTGGCCAGGGCCGCGGCCAGCCTGGACCTGTTGTCCGCAGGCCGATTCGAACTGGCCCTCGGCGCCGGTGGCTTCTGGGACGCCATTGCGGCGATGGGTGGCCGCCGGCTCGAACCGGGCCAGGCGGTGCAGGCCCTGGAAGAGGCCATCGACATCATCAAGGGCATCTGGGACTCGGACAACCGCACCCCGTTGCGGGTGGACGGCGAGTTCCATCACGTACACGGCGCGAAGCGCGGACCCGCACCGGAACATGACATCGGTATCTGGATCGGCGCCTACAAGCCGCGAATGCAGCGACTCGTCGGGCGGAAGGCGGATGGTTGGCTGCCGTCGCTCGGCTATCTGAAACCCGGCGCCCTGACTGCCGGTAATGCCGTCATCGACGAGGCAGCAGTCGCCGCGGGGCGCGCGCCGATGGACATTCGCCGGATCCTGAATGTGATGGGGCAGTTCGGGTCTCGGACCACCGGTCCGCTGCAGGGGCCGCGTGGAGCAATGGCTCGATGTGCTGCTCAAGCTGGCCGTCGAGGACGGCATCGGGACGTTCATTCTGGGTTCCGACGATCCCAGGACATTGCAGACATTTGCCGAGGAAGTCATACCTGCACTGCGCGAGGCGGTGTCGGACGAACGCGCCCCCGGGGCAATCGCCGGCGCGTCATCGCGGAGCGTTGCGGTGCGCGGCAAAAGGCGGTCGGGCATCGACTATGAAGCGCTCCCAACGTCTCTCGCGGCCGGCGCAGTCGAACCCGGCGACCCGCAGTATTCGCGCGTGCGGTCGACCTATCTGCGGGGCGGTTCGCCCGGTCTGGTGCTACAGGTCGGATCGACCGACCAGGTCGTCGACGCGCTGGCTTTTGCGCGGGTTCAGGACGTTCCGTTGGCCGTCCGCAGTGGGGGCCACGGGATCAGTGGCAGGTCGACCAACGACGGCGGCATCGTCATCGATCTGTCCCGGATGAATGCGATCGAGGTCACCGACAAGGAGACCCGCCGCGTGCGGATCGAGGCGGGTGCGCGCTGGATGGACGTCGCCGCGGCGCTCGCGCCGTACGGTTGGGCGCTCAGCTCCGGGGACTACGGCGGGGTCGGGGTCGGCGGGCTGGCCACCGCCGGCGGCATCGGCTGGCTGACCCGCCAGCACGGCCTGACCATCGATCATCTCCGCGCCGCCACGATGGTGTTGGCCGACGGCACTGTCACCCGGATCAGTGCGACGCGAAAATCCCGAACTGTTCTGGGCGGTGCGAGGGGCCGGCGCGAACTTCGGGATCGTCACCTCCTTCGAATTCGAGGTGGACGAGGTCGGCGACGTCGGTTGGGCCCAACTGGCCATGGACGCCAGCGACACCGCCGGCTTCCTGCACCGCTGGGGCAGCGCCCAGGAGGCCGCGCCGCGCGACCTGACCAGCTTCCTGATCATGGGCCGGCCGCGGCCCCGGCAGCAGGTGGTGGCGACCGTCATGGCGATGGTGGACTCCGACGATCCCGACACCATCATCAACCGGCTACAGCCCATCGCCGACGCCGGACCGCTGCTGGACCAGTCCGTCACCATCACGAGCTACGCGGCAGTGATGGCGAACGCCAGTTCGGCCGGCCACGCCGGGCAGGGCGACCCGGTAGCCCGATCCGGCCTGATCGACCACCTCACCCCGGGCTTTGCCGAGGCAGCCGCCCGGCTGCTGGCCTCCGGTGCCGTGTACTTCTTCCAGATCCGGTCCGTGGGCGGCGCCGTCGCCGACGTGCCGTCCGCGGACACTGCCTACGGCAACCGCTCCGCGAACTTCTCCATCGCTGCATTGGGTGCCGACCGGGCTCGGCTGGATCACGAGTGGGACCAGTTGCAGCCGCATTTCAACGGTCTCTACCTCAGTTTCGACACCGACCTACGGGCAGCGCGTCTCGACGACGCGTTCCCGCCGGCGACCCTGGCCAGGCTGCGGACACTGAAGGCGATCATCGACCCGGACAACGTCTTCCGGGACAACTTCAATATCGCCCCGGACAACACCCCAACGCAGGCGCTGACCGGATGACCGGGTCATGGCAACACATCGATGACGACGAATGCCGGCACTTCCAGAGCGCCGTCGAGCTGATCGGCCGACGCTGGAACTCGGCGATCCTGCTGGCCCTGGCCAGGGGAGCAACGCGGTTCGGGGAGATCCGCGGAATGATCCCGGGTCTGTCCGACCGGATGTTGGCCGAGCGAATGCGCGAACTGCAGGCGGCGGACCTGGTGCAGCGCGAGGTCGTGCCGACCACGCCCGTGCAGATCCGTTATCAGCTGACCGAGCGGGGTGCCGATCTGATCAGGTCCCTGCAACCGCTGGTCAAGTGGGGGCACCGATGGCAAGGTCCGGATCAGCAGGCGGCAGATTCGGCCTGACGAAGCACCCCATAGCCGTCGGGACGGGCGGTCAGCGGCTCTCGATGGCCCGCACCAGTCGCGCCGTCGACCCACCGATGCCGTGCTGGCGAACCAGCTCCGACAGCCGGCCCGGGTCAACCGGCTCGCTCGGCAGCGCGGCGGTACCGGCCGGGTCGATGAGGACCGGAGCGTCGATGACAACGGGAGCGTCAGTTGCCACCCGCACCACTTTGCCCGCCACCAGCAGGTAGTCCCTCGACGCGGCCAGCTTCGCCCGCATGGTGGCCGTCAGCCCCGTCGATCGGCCGTCCATCGCCGCCAGCAGACCCTCGATCGAGCCGAACCGGTTGATCAGGGTTGCCGCGGTCTTGTCACCGACGCCGGCAACGCCGGGCAGCCCGTCGGACGGGTCGCCGCGCAGTGCGGCGAAATCCGCGTAGGCGCCCGGCGGGATCCCGTACTTGCTGGCGACGTCGGCCGCCCGGTACACCGCCGCCTTGCTCATCCCGGCGCCGATGTACCGGACGCAGACGGTCGGGTCGGTGTCCCTGGCCACCTGGAACAGGTCTCGATCACCGGTGACCACCTCGATCGGATCCGTGGTTTCGGTGGCGGTCAGTGTTCCGATGACGTCATCGGCCTCGAACCCAACGGCACCGGCGGTGGGGATGCCGATGGCGGCCAGCACGTCGAGCAGAATCGGCACCTGCGGGGACAGTTCGTCCGGGACCACCTCGATGTCGGTGGACGGTCCGGCCGTGCCACTGTGCGGCGTTGTTGACTCGACATCCGTTGCCGGGGAACCGGTTTGCGGTTCCAAAACGCGGTGTGTCTTGTAGGACGGGATCAGCTCGACCCGCCAGGCCGGGCGCCAGTCGAGGTCGAGACAGGCGATCACCCGGGTCGGCTGGGCGTCGGTGATCACCCTGGCCAGGATGTCCAGCGATCCGCGCACCGCGTTCACCGGCCGGCCGTCCGGCGACGTTGTCGAGGTGGGGACGGCGAAGAACGCGCGGAAATAGATTCCTGCGAGGTCGAGCAACTGAAGCATCCCCGGGACGCTACCTGGACGCCGGGCCCAGGTTGTCGGCGGTCCTTCGGCGCCGGCAGCACAGTCCGGGACGCGGGCAGCGCAACACCACCCGGCGGATCGGGTGTTGCATCGCCACGGGAACCAAGCAGGCAGAAAGGTGACATTCCTACCCTTGCCCATGTATCTGCCGACCGACCTCAGTATCAGATCCACATAACCATCGTCAAGAATCAGAACGGAGGAAGTCGATGATCGTCACCGAAGAATTGGTCGAAGGGATGCGCGAGGCCGGCTTGACTGTTGTTGAAATGCCAGGCTGGCAGTCCCGCGGCGAATCTGGTCCTTTCAGTATTCGCGGAATCCTACTGCACCACGATGCATCGGGACTGCACAATGACGACGTCCCGAACTTCATGTCGCAGAATGGCGAGAAGGGTTCGCAGCTGTGGATCAAATATACCGGCGAGGTGTATGTCCTGGCCGCCGGCCTGAAGTGGCATGCGGGTTCAGGGCGGGGCTTCCGTAATATCCCGGAAGAAGACGGGAACGCCTATTGCATCGGTATCGAAACCGACTACTCGGGCTTCGGTCCACGTCCGGAGGCAATTGACGTAGCCATCCACCAGCTCACCAGGGTGCTGGTTGACTACTTCGGTATGGACCCGCAGCGGGACCTGGCACTCCACAAAGAATATGCGCCAGACCGTAAGATCGACCTGGCCAACTTCGACGCTGACGCGTGGCGGGAAAAGGCTGGAAATTCAGTGCCCGCACGATCGGGCCTACCCGCGTCGGCAGCGGTCGCCGGGAGCTTTCTCGCAGGTATTCTGCATTGGCTGTGAATGATGGAGATCAACAGCATTCAGGCAGGTAACTTCAGGCGAGCCTTGGCTGTCGCTCCCGACCGGGCTGCTCGCGAGCGGCTTGCCTTCGCCATCTGGTCAGAGTCCGCAGGATATATCTATGCCAACGACGGCACCAATGAGAGCGGATCTCCCGGATTCAGTTCTCATCCGGAGTGGCCGGATATTCTCCGACGCTCGATCAACATTCCGCATGACAAAGTCGGAGCCAACGGCCGGTCAACCGGAATGTTGCAGCAGATCTCAGCGGATGTCGGAGGCGATTGGGGTGACATGGCGGGGACGATGGACCCGGCAGAATCGGCCCGTCGACTACTGGCCAAACTGAAGGTCACCGACAACGGCGTCTACCAGGGATTCAACCTCAGGAGCGATGGCACCAGGGAGTTTCTGGACATCACCCTTACCCCTATTGCGGCAGACGTGCTGAGGGTGCAGCAGCCACTTGCCGATGAAGCCAAGTCCGATAATTACAATGCGGCAGCAGTGGCAATTGCAGTCGATATCGCGGCAGCGTTCAGCAGTTCACCAACATCACATTCGTATCTCTCGACAATCCTACATTGGGGCTGATCATGGCAGACAACGTCGTCATCTATTTCGTCACCTTCCAGGGTGCTATCTATGAGGCCAATATGGTCACCGGCAAGTACTTCTGGCACCCGGACGCTGATCGCCTGGCGGCTCGCCAGCGCGCCCTGACTCGGGCCGGCACTCCGTGGGCGGTGTGGGGTACCCCGCCGGCCACCATGTTGTACGAATTCGGCACCCCGGAGATCGATGTCGTTCAGTTTGACGGCACCAAGTCGGCCCCGAGCATTCTCGAGCAGGCGGTCACCAGGTAATGCTCGGGGGCAGGGCTCCGCGAGCGTTCACCGCGCGAGCGGGCCGGGCAGCGGACTGACCGGAACCCAGCCGCGGTGCTGCCATTAGGCTCGCCGGATGGCAGAACCATCCGACACCAGCTCCAGCCCGGACACCGCAGTTCCTGCGTTCGCTGACCGGCTTGCCCGGCTGGCCGAACAAGCCGGCAACCATGGCGCCGACGTCATCCTGATCGCACCGGGTCCGGACCTGGAGTACTTCATCGGGCATTCGGTCGCCTCGCACGAGCGGCTCACCTGCCTGATCGTGCCGGCGACCGGCGAACCGGCGTTGCTGGTGCCCACGCTGGAGCGACTGGGCTGGTCCGGCACCCCGGCCGAATCCCTTGGCCTGCCGATCAGTACCTGGACCGACGGCGAGGACCCGTACCTGGCGTTGGCCGCGCTGCTACCCGTGGATGCCCGGGTGTTGGCGGTTGATTACCACATGCCAGCGGTGCACGCGCTGAACGCCCAGGCGATCGTGCCGGGTTCTGAGCTGACGCTGGCCGGCGAAGCCATCGCCGAACTGCGGATGCGCAAGGGTGTCGACGAGGTGGCCGCACTCGCGGCCGCCGGCGCCGCCATCGACCGGGTGCAGCGGCGGATCGGTGAATGGCTGCACGCGGGCCGCACGGAGAACGACGTTGCCGCCGACATCGCGGCGGCCATCGTCGCCGAGGGGCATGCCCGGCCGGACTTCGTCATCGTGGGATCCGGACCCAACGGGGCGAGTCCGCATCATGAGGCCTCGGATCGGACGATCGAGCCCGGCGACCCCGTGGTGATCGACATCGGCGGTCCCATGCCGTCGGGGTATTACTCCGACTGCACCAGGACCTACGTCGTTGCACCGGAGGTCGGGGGCACCGTCAGCCCGAGAGTGGCGGAGGTGTACGAGCTCGTCCGCCGGGCACAGGCAGCGGGTGTCGCGGCGGTTCGTCCCGGGGCCACCGCCGAATCCATCGACGCCGCCTCGAGGTCGGTGATTGAGCAGGCCGGCTTCGGGGAATACTTCATCACCCGGACCGGTCACGGCATCGGGCTCGAAGTGCACGAACACCCCTATATGGTCGCCGGTAACAGCACCGTGCTGGAGCCCGGAATGGCCTTCTCGGTCGAGCCGGGGATCTACCTGCCAGGAGAATTCGGGGTCCGGATCGAGGACATCGTGGTGGTGGGGGACGAGGGCCCGGTGCTGATGAACAACGCGCCGACGGTGTTGACCGTCGTCAGCGGTTGACGGATACGGGCTGACGGACAAGTGCCGACGGATAAGAGCTGAGAGGACTTTTCGAATGCTGGAGGAACTCGACGCCCGGATTGCGGCCGTACTCGCCGCCGACGGTCGATGCAGCTACACCGACCTCGCGGAACGGGTGGGGCTGTCCGTGTCGGCGGTCCACCAGCGGGTCAGGCGGCTGGAGAAGCGCGGCGTCATCCGCGGATACTCCGCCCAGATCGACTGCGAGCAGATCGGGCTGCCGCTGACCGCCTTCGTCTCCCTGACGCCGATCGATCCCGCAGCACCGGACGACTACCCGCAGCGGCTGGCCGGGATGTCGGAGATCGAGGCGTGCCATTCGGTCGCCGGCGTCGAGTCGTACATCGTCAAGGTGCGGGTCGCGTCCCCGGCGGCGCTCGAGGGGCTGCTGGCGCAGATTCGCGGTACCGCCGGCCTGTCGACGCGGACCACCGTCGTGCTGTCCACCCCGTACGAGAACCGCCCGGTCACCCCGCCGTTGTCCGAGGGTGACGGCGATTCGGGCCCGCAGTTGGTCGACGTGGACGACGACTGAACCTGCCGACCACTGACCCGCCAGCCGCCGCGAAATCGAGTTTGGCAGCGTGATGGGATCACCATGTGCCCATCACCTACCCGACGACCGTGCGGGACGACACCGCCGACGTCCTGCACGGCGTCACGATTGCCGATCCGTACCGCTATCTGGAGGACCCGGATGCGGAGCGGACCAGGGCCTTCGTCGAGGCGCAGAATGCCTTGTCCGCGCCCTACCTTGCCGCGCTACCGGCAACCGCGCCGCTGCTGGAGCTGACCACCGGCCTGCTCACGGCGCCCCGCCGTGGCGCGCCGTGGGAACGGGGCGGCCGGTACTTCGTCATCGCGAACCCCGGCGAGCTGGACCAGGACCAGCTCTTCACCGCCACCTCGCTGGGCGAATTGTTCGACACACCCGCCCTGCTGGTCGACCCGAACACGCTGTCCCCCGACGGCACCGTCGCGATGACCGCCGCCCGGGTCAGCCCGAACGGCCGGTACCTGGCCTACGCGCTGTCCGAGGCGGGTTCGGACTGGCGGACCATCCGGGTACGGGAGGTGGCGACCGGCAACGATCTGTCCGACGAGTTGACCTGGACCAAGTGGGTCGACCCGACCTGGCTGCCCGACGAGTCCGGGTTTCTGTACTGGCGCTATCCGCAACCGGTCGGCGGTGAGTTCACCGCGGCAATGGGTGCCGGCGAATTGCTCCTGCACCGACTGGGCGACGATCCGGTCGGCGACGAACTGATCTGGTCCCGGCCGGACGCGCACGAGTGGATGGCCGACCCCTGGGTGGCGGCCGACGGCAGGTGGCTCGTCTTCACCAGCAGCCCGGGCACCGACTCCCGCAGCGAAGTGCATGCCCGCAGGTTGTCGGTGGACGGGGCGGGCCGAAGTTGCCTGGGGGAGGATGTCGTCGTCGTCGTCGACGAGTTGTCCGATGCGCACCACGTCGTCGGATCCGACGGCGACATCCTGTATCTGCGAACCGAACTGGCCGCGCCGCGGGGGCGCCTGGTCGCTGTCGACCTCGATCGACCCGATGCGCCCTGGGCCGAGATCATCGCCCAGCACGATCACGACGTCTTGGTCGACGCGCGGCCGGCCGCCGGTTCGTTCGCGGTGCTGTGGTCCACCGATGCCGCGCACCGGCTGGAGATCGTCGATCGGGACGGCGCTCATCGCGACTGGCCGGCATTACCCGCACCGATCTCGGTGACGGCGTTGAACTCGCGGGACCGGAGCAGCGAGATCTTCGTCGGCGTCACCTCTTTCACCACCAGGGCCAGGTCGTACCGGCTGGACCTCGCGGTCTCGACGTCGTCGTTGGCGGCCATGCCGCTGCCGGGACTCGAGATGGTCCTGCCCGCAGCCACTTTCGAGCGTCGCCAAGGCCGCTCCGCTGACGGAACGTTGATTCCGATGACGGTGCTGCGGCGTGCCGACCTGCCCGCCGGTCCACGGGCGACCCTGCTGTACGGCTACGGCGGATTCGACATCCCGGTGATGCCAAGCTTTTCCGCGATGTTCGCGACCTGGGTCGCGGCGGGCGGGGTGCTGGCCGTGGCGAATCTGCGGGGTGGCGGGGAGTTCGGCGCTGAATGGCACAAGGCCGGGATGCTGCACCGGAAGCAGAACGTGTTCGACGACCTGTTCGGCTGCGCGCGGGAACTCATCGACTCCGGGGTGACGACGGCGGCGCAGTTGGCGGTGCACGGCCGGTCAAATGGCGGACTGCTGGTCGGCGCGGCGATGACCCAGCATCCGGAGCTGTTCGCCGCGGCGCTGCCGACCGTTGGGGTGCTTGACATGCTCCGGTTCCACCTGTTCACCATCGGCTGGGCCTGGACAACGGACTACGGCACACCCGAGGACAGTGCCGATTTCGAGGTGCTGCGGGCATACTCGCCGTTGCACCGGCTGGTGCCGGGCGCGTCCTACCCGCCCACGCTGATCTGCACCGGCGACCACGACGACCGGGTGGTGCCGGCGCATTCGCTGAAATTCGGCGCCGAACTGCAACGCTGCCAGGGCGGTTCCGGTCCGGTGCTGCTGCGCGTCGACACCAGGTCCGGGCACGGGATGGGCAAGCCGGCCAGGGCGCTGGCCGCCGAGTACGCCGATCAGCTGGCGTTCGCGGCCGAGCACACCGGGCTCGAGTTGCTCCCACCCGCTGATCAGCCGGGGCGCTCGGGGTAACCGAAGCGCCCCTGGTGACGCGCGGTTTGAAGACGTTAGCCTGGGAAACAGGTTCTGCGGTCGGCGACGTCGGCCGGCAAGAGAGGAGCGGCCGATGGCGACGTCACCCTCGACGCCCGCGGCCGCGTCCGCCGCGTCGTCGACGGCGGTGGGGTTCCGCTCCGAACGCGGGCCGATCCTGATCGCGTTGATGCTGAGCACGTCCCTGGTGGCGCTGGATTCGACGATCGTCGCCACCGCGGTGCCCTCGATCGTCGGCGACCTCGGCGGTTTCTCGCAGTTCCCCTGGCTGTTCTCGGTCTACCTGCTGGCCCAGGCGGTTTCGGTGCCGGTGTACGGGAAGCTGGCCGACCTGTTCGGCCGCAAACCGATCATGCTGTTCGGCATCGGGCTGTTCCTGTTCGGGTCCGTGCTGTGCGGCTTCGCCTGGAGCATGCCGGCGCTGATCGCGTTCCGGGCCGTCCAGGGACTGGGTGCCGGTGCCGTCCAACCGATGAGCGTCACGATCGCCGGCGACATCTACACCCTCGCCGAACGGGCGAAGGCACAGGGTTACCTCGCCAGTGTCTGGGCGATCTCCGCGGTGGTGGGGCCCACCCTGGGCGGGCTGTTCGCGCAGTACCTGACGTGGCGCTGGATCTTCTTCGTGAACATCCCGCTCTGCGCGCTGGCGGCCTGGATGCTGGTCCGGAAGTTCAACGAACCGCTCCGGCCCAGGGTGCGCCGGCAGATCGACTACCTGGGCAGCGCGAGCCTGACCATCGGCTGCACCCTGCTGATTCTCGGCTTGCTGGAGGGCGGGCAGGCGTGGGCCTGGGACTCTGGCATCAGCATCGCGATCCTGGCCGGCGGCGCGTTGCTGATCGCGCTGTTCGTTGCCGTGCAGCGGAGGGCCGCCGAGCCGGTGCTGCCGCTCTGGGTGTTCACCCGCCGGGTGCTGCTGGCCAGTGCTGTCATCGCCCTGCTGGTCGGCGCCGTACTGCTGGGGCTGACCACCTACGTCCCGACGTTTGTGCAGACCGTTCTGGGCACCGGACCCCTGGTGGCCGGGTTCGCACTGGCTACCCTGACGATCGGCTGGCCGATCTCGGCCGCGTTGTCGGGTCGGCTCTACCTCCGGTTGGGCTTTCGTCAGACGGCGTTGATCGGCAGCGTTCTCGTCGTCACCGGGGCCGGCCTTTGCACCCTGCTCGGCTCGTCCTCGAGCGTGTGGCAGGTCGCCGCAACCTGCTTCGTTGTCGGACTCGGGATGGGCTTGGTCGCCAGCCCGACATTGATTGCCGCGCAGAGCAGCGTCGGCTGGACAGAGCGGGGCGTGGTCACCGCCAACAACCTGTTCTTCCGGTCCATCGGTAGCGCCGTCGGGGTTGCCGTCTTCGGCGCCATCGCCAACACGACCCTCGGCGGGGCGACCGCGAGCACGGTCACCCCGGCCGCGCTGGCGGAAGCGACGCACGATGTCTTCGTCGCCGCGCTGATCCTGGCCGTCGTCATGGTCGCGGCAGCGTTCCTGCTGCCCGGCGGGCGGCCGTCAGCGGCCCAAGCGACAGAGCGGAGCGCCGACGGGTCGGCGCAGCCATCACCCTGACCGAACTCAGCCGAGCGCTACCGGCAACCTGACCAGCCCGTGCATCAGCACGCTGGGGCGCCAGCTGAGCTCATCAGCAGGCTGATCGAGCTGCAGCCCGGGGAATCTGGCCAGCAGTCGTTCCAGCGCAACGGCGGCCTCGGCCCGCGCCAGTTGGGCGCCCAGACAGTAGTGGATTCCATGGCCGAAGCTGATGTGCTGGTGGTTCGGTCGGCCAGGGTCGAATTCAGTGCTTCGCTCGATGTGCTCAGTGTCCCGGCCGGCCGCCAGTACCGAGGGGAAGACCATCGCGCCCATCGGGATCCGCACACCGGCGATGGTCAGGGGTTCGGCGGCGAATCGTGGTGTTGCCACCTGCACGGGCCCCTCGTAGCGCAACACCTCCTCGAGGACGTCCGGGATGGTGTCCGGGGAGGCCAGCAGTTCGGACAGCTGCCGTGGATGCTGCAGCAGCACGTAAACCGCATTGCCGATGAGGTTGACAGTCGTCTCGTGGCCGGCGATCAACAGCAGCACGACCATCGAGGTGAGCTCGTCCTCCGACAATCTGTCGGTGCCGTCCCGGCTGGCGATCAACGCCGACAGCAGGTCGTCCGCCGGCGTCGCGCGTTTGATGACGATCAGACTCCGGATGTACTCGACCAGAGCGGTCGCGGCCGAATTCCACTCGGTCGGGTCGGCAAACGAGCCGGTGATGATGGTCGTCGACCAGCCGCGGAAAATGCCCGCATCGGCGCTCGGTACGCCCAACAATTCGCAGACGACAGTCATCGGCAGCGGAAATGCAAATGTCTCGATGAGATCGACCTGATGGGCGCCGTCGGCCACGCTATTCGCCACTGCATCGAGTAATTCGTCAGCGATGTGGATCATTCGCGGAACAAGTTCATCCACCCGCCGTCTGGTAAACGCCGACGTGACCAATTTTCGTAACCGGGTGTGATCCGGTGGGTCGAGATGCAGCAGGTCGCTATTCATCGCCCGTTCGACGCCCGGCGGCAAGGTGGATGCTGCGCCCGTCATGTTGGGCCCGACCTTGACCAGTCGCGGGTCCGCCAAAGCGCTCCGAACCTCGTCGAAACCGGTGATCACCCAGGCAGTGAGGCCGGAGGGCATGACGACGGTGTGTACCGGACCGGCATCCGCCATTCGTGCATACATGTCCTGACGAGCCCCATTTGCCGTCGCGGCAAACGGGGATTCCACGAACGTTCGGCCAGCAATTGAAACACTCATCATGCGCCTCCCGGTGGGCACGCGGAGTACTGGTGCCCATTCGCCTGAATTCCCCTGGTGATCGCCGTCCCCCGAGACTGCGCAATCTATTTCGGACGATACTCCGGTCGCCAATGGGAATTCCGGCGGCGGCGACGACTGACGACGATGCGGGCGGACGTGCTCGGCCGGCGGTGCGTGGATACAGTCAGCGGATGGTCGCAATTTTGGATGTGCTCACGGTCGGCTATGCCGATCAGCGGGTGGCCGGCACGGTGTGTCTGGTGCGTGATGGCGATGCGGTGATCGTTGTCGACCCTGGCATGGTGTCGGCCAGGTCAAAGATCCTGGACCCGTTGCTGGCGCTCGGGATCGACCCGGACGGGGTCACGGACGTGGTGCTCAGCCATCACCATCCCGACCACACGGTCAACATCGCCCTGTTCCCGCAGGCCCGGGTGCATGACTTCCAGGCGACCTACATCGCTGACGAGTGGATCGACCATGGGCCGGATTTCGACGTGTCGCCGTCCGTCAGGATGGTCGCCACCCCGGGGCACACGCCACAGGACGTCACCACCCTGGTCACCACGGCGGCGGGAGTGGTTGCCCTCACGCATCTGTGGTGGTCGGCGAGCGGACCCGTCGATGATCCCTACGCCATCGACCGGGCGGAGTTGGCTGCCTCCCGCCGGCGGGTGCTTGACCTGGCGCCGGTGCAGATCGTGCCGGGACATGGCGCGCCCTTCACGCCGGACGCATCGACGCCGGTCTAGTCCGGCCTGACGAAGGAGGGGCCGCGGACCCGCGCTCGGGTCGATTTTCAGTACCTTGATGGGGCCCGATCATGTGGTGCGGGGTGGGACACCGGCGTACAGAAGGGTCCAACGGCCGGGTCACTTCGACTTCTTACCTTCGCGTCCGATGCTCGGGAACCGCTTCTTGACGGCCGCCCGGACCTTTTTCTGCTCCGCCTTTGTCCCGTGCTGGGCCACCCTGGCGAGGGCATTGCGGGCATGGGCCTTATCCGGGATGGGATACTTGCGTTTCCCGGGCAGCGCGAAGGATTTCTTACTCAATTTCTTCCGGTCTTTGGTGCTGAGTTCCTTGGCCATGAGGCAAGATTTCCCCGGACCTCGGTGCATCAAACGATCCAGTTCGGTCCGATCGCGGCCTAGACCAGGACGGCTCGCGGAGTCTCCGGGACTCGGTTGTAGGCCCGCATGGCGAAGAAGTAGGCGACGATTCCCAATGCCCACGCACCAGGCGAGTGCCGTCCAGATGTCGCTGCTGACCGGTTGGCCGGCCAGCAGCGAGCGAATGGCCTCGACGATGGCGGTGACCGGCTGGTTTTCGGCGAAGACGCGGACCGGGGTCGGCATGGTGTCGGTGGGGACGAACGCGGAGCTGATGAACGGCAGGAAGATCAGCGGGTAGGAGAACGCGGCGGCGCCGTCGATGGTCTTCGCGGTCAGTCCGGGGATGACCGCCAGCCAGGTCAGTGCGAGAGTGAACAGGGCGAGGATGCCGACCGCGGCGAGCCATTCTGCCAGGTTTGCGCTCGACCGGAAGCCCATCAGCAGGGCGACCAGGATGATGATGGCCAGCGAGATCGCATTGGACACCAGCGAAGTCAGCACGTGCCCCCACAGCACCGACGAACGGGCAACCGGCATCGAGTGGAACCGGGCGACGATCCCCTTCTGCGTGTCGGTGAAGATCCGGACGGCCGTGTAGGAGATGCCGCTCGCGATGGCGATCAGCAGGATGCCGGGCAGCATGTAGTTCACGTAGTTGTCGGTGCCGGCGTTGATCGCGCCGCCGAAGACGTAGACGAACAGCAGCATGAGAGCGATCGGCATGATCGCGACGGTGATGATGGTGTCCGGGCTGCGTTGAATGTGGCGCATGGAGCGTCCGAACAGGATGACGGTGTCGCGAAGGACCTTCATCGATGTACCTCATTCGCTTTCTTGCCGACGATGGAGAGGAAGATCTCCTCCAGGGTCGGTTGTTTCTCGACGTATTCGACCTTCGCGGGCGGGAGCAGTTTCTTGAGTTCGTCGAGGGTGCCGCCGGCGATAATTCTTCCCTCGTGCAGGATCGCGATCCGGTCCGCGAGGTGTTCTGCTTCGTCGAGGTATTGCGTGGTCAACAGGATCGTCGTGCCGGCGCCGGCGAGCTTCTTGATGGTCTTCCAGACCTCGAGCCGACCCTCGGGGTCGAGTCCGGTCGTCGGCTCGTCGAGGAAGATGACGGCGGGTGTTCCGACCAGGCTCATGGCGATGTCGAGCCGGCGGGCCATGCCGCCGGAGTACGTGTCCACCCGCTTGTTGGCAGCGTCGGTCAATCCGAACTGTTGCAGCAGGCTGTCGGCCACCTGGTCGGGGTTGGCGACGGCTCGCAGTCTGGCAACGAGCACGAGGTTCTCCCGGCCGCGTGAGAATGCCGTCAACGGCGGCGAACTGGCCCGTCAGGCTGATCTTCTCGCGTACTCGTTCCGGCTGGCTCGCGGTGTCGAAGCCGCAGACGCTGGCAGTGCCGCCGTCCGGATGGAGCAGCGTCGAAAGGATGTTGACCACCGTCGTCTTGCCGGCGCCATTCGATCCGAGCAGTGCGAAGATCTGTCCGCGCTGCACCTGGAGGTCGACGCCCTGCAAGACCTTGGTGTCCTTGAAGGACTTCTGCAGGCCCTTCGTTTCGATGACAATTTCCGTCATCACTTTGCCTCCTCCTCGCGGAGTTTATCCATGACGTCGCGGTTGAGTGCGTTATGCCAGTTCTCGGTGTAGGTCTTGGCGTTCCGCAGCAGTTCGTCGCAGAATGCGGCCACGTCCTCGCCGGTGACTTCCAGCACACGCTTGCCGTCCGCGGCGCCGGTTTCGAACAGTTCCAGCAGGTCTTTCAGGATCGCGATGATGTCCATGCCGTCGCCGGCGGTGAATTTCCACATGTACTTCTGGGTCTCGACGTACACGATCCGGTAGTCGCTGGGCAGCGCCGCGGCGCGCGCCTCCATGCTTCTCCATTCCTTCTTGTCGCCGAGGATCTTCTTCAGGAAGTCCATGTGCGCTCTCCTTTAAGTTCGTTGATTTTGAGTGAGACGAAGTCCCACTTGGCCCAGAATGTTGCGAGTTCGGCATGACCGGCCTCGTTCAGCGAGTAGAACTTTCTGGGCGGACCCATGGTGGACGGCTTTTTCTCGATGTTGACCAGCTCGTTCTTCTCCAGTCGCAGCAGAATGGTGTAGACCGTTCCTTCCACGACGTCGGTGAAGCCGAGTGAGCGCAGGGACGATGCGATCTCGTAGCCGTAGGTCTCCCCGCGGCTGATGATCTCGAGTACGCAACCCTCCAGGACGCCCTTCAACATCTCCGTGATGTTGTCCAGGGCGATGCCTCCTTTTCGATCGGTTCGGTATGTAGTAGTACGTACTACCACTAGTGTGTATCACTCAGTACTGGATGTCAACAAGCTGGATTGCCGGTTCTCTCACCTGTGCATCGGCTGGGGTCGGGAACGCTTGCTTTCCCCTGGTTGGCAAAGCTGGCTTCTGCTGGGACACGAAGCGGGGCACTGTATGTCGAGCGCGGGTGCAGCCTCACGGGGCACCGCGTGACGGTCAGACCGAGCAGCAGGTGCCGGTGCTGTCCATGGCTGACTACGGGACTCGATCGGTCGATATCCCGGCACCGCCTTTACTCACTGTGGAACGTAGGAGTCAACGATGACCGATTCAACGACGGCAGTCGCGGCGCAGCACGCAGGACACTCAGTGGCCCAGGTCCACGATGCAGAACCGGTTGCCGTCGGGATCTTCGAGAACGACGAAGTCGGGGTCGTCCGGGTAGCTGTCCCAGTCGACCGTCCGGGCCCCCAAGGAGATCAGCCGTCCGGCTTCGGTTTTCTGCTCATCGACGTCGGCGACGTGGAGGTCGAAATGCAGGCGCGGGCGGGGCTCCGGTGCAGTTTCGCTGCGTTGTAGCGCGATCATTGCTCCGGGTGCGCCGCCGGGCGGAATGAGGACTGTCGACCACCCGCCGAAGCCGTCGGTGCGCAATTCGTAACCCAGCGCCGCGCACCAGAACTCTGCGGCCCGGGAGACGTCACTGACGCCGAGCGCCACCACTCCGAATTTCAGCACCTCGTCATTCTGGCCAGGCGCGGCGCGGAATGCACGGCCGGGCCGGTCGCGGAGGTGATGTGAGCGTCAGTCCGCCGCCGCGGCCCGCATCGCCGGTTCCGTGCGGTAGATGATCTCGATCCCCAGCGCGCCGACGGCGCCGACGGCAAGGGACTCCCAGAGCGTGGTCGGGGTCAACGAGAAGTTGAAGAAGCTCTGGCCGAGGGGGGTGATGAAGGCCAGCGCGGCGATCGCGACCATGGACCCGACCAGGGCCGCCTTCCACGGCTTGAACGGCCGGGACAGTACGACCAGGATCCAGAACGCGGTGAACAGCAGCGACACAGTGGCGGCGGTCGAGGGCTGCCAGCAGATCACGTTGGCGACGCTGTCGCTACCCTCGGTCTGCACCAGGCATTCCGACGCGGGCGGCGCGCCGACGGCGTTCCGGGCGAGCAGGTAGGACACCAGCACGACGACGCCGGACACCAGGCCGGCCGGCACGGCGAACCGCAGCACCCGGCGCAGGAACCCCGGGATGTACCGCCGCTTGTTCGGCCCAAGGGCCAGGAAGAACGCCGGGATGCCGATCGTCACCGCGGACACCAGCGTCAGGTGCCGGGGCAGGAACGGGAACGGCAGCACGAACAAGGCCGCCGAGATGATGGCGACCAGGCTCATGACGTTCTTGGCGACGAACAGGTTGGCGACCCGTTCCACGTTGCCGATCACCCGGCGGCCCTCCGCCAGCACGGACGGCAGGTGCGAGAACTTGCCGTCCAGCAGCACCAATTGGGCGACCGCCTTGGTGGCCTGCGCGCCGTTGCCCATGGCGACCCCGATGTCGGCGTCCTTGAGTGCAAGTGCGTCGTTGACGCCGTCGCCCGTCATCGCGACCACGTGCCCGTTGCGCTGCAGCGCCTGCACCAGCATCCGCTTCTGCTCCGGTGACACCCGGCCGAAAACGGTTGTCTTTTCGGCGATCTCGCGCAGTTCCTCCGGGTCGACGCCGATCGTACGGGCGTCGACGACGTCATCGGCCCCGACGTCGAGACCGACCCGGCGGGCAATGGCCCCGACCGTCGTCGGGTTGTCTCCGGAGATGATCTTGACCCGGACGCCTTGATCCTTGAAGTACTGCAGGGTCTCGGCGGCGTCCGGCCGAACCTGTTCGGTCAGCGTGATCAGGGCAACCGGTGCCATGCCGGCCGGCAATTCCTGGCCGTGCAAGGCAGCATCGGAGCGGGCCAGCAGCAGCACCCGGCGGCCCGTTCCCGCGAGCTCGTTCACCGTTGCACGCAGCGGGTCGTCCGCGGACAACAACACATCCGGCGCGCCGAAGACCAGGCACCCACGCCCGTCGAAGGAGGCGGCACTCCATTTGCGGGCCGAGTTGAAAGCGATGGTGATGTCCCGTTGCCAACCGTCCGGCGCGGGTAACGCCGCCGCGAGCGCCTTCAACGTGCCATTCGCGTTCGGGTCATCGGCCAGCGCACCCAGTGCCTCGCGGACCTCGTCCGCGGTCATCTCCGCGCACGGATCGCAATCCTCGTAGGCGATGTCGCCGACCGTGAGAGTGCCGGTCTTGTCCAGGCAGACGATGTTGACCCTGGCCAGGCCCTCGACGGCGGGCAGCTCCTGCACCAGCACCTGTTGCCGGGTGAGTTGCACGGCCGCCAGCAGGAACGCCACCGACGTCAACAGCACCAGGCCCTCCGGGACCAGCCCCACCAAGCCGCCGGTCGACCGGATGACCACCTGCTGCCAACCCTGGTCACCGATCGCCCGCCACTGCGACCAGAGCTGCAGTGGCAGCGCGATGATGATGATCCAGGTGATGTACTTCAGCAGCTGGTTGACCGACTCCTGAATTTCGGAGCGGGTCTTGGTGAACTTCTTCGCCTCGGCGGCGATCTTGTTGATGTAGGCGTCCGGGCCGACCGCAGCCGCACTGAAGCGACCGATACCGGCCACCACCGTTGTGCCGGAGCGCACCTCGTCGCCGTCGGACTTCGGGATTGCATCCGCCTCGCCGGTGAGGTTGGACTCGTCGATCTCCAACCCCGAGGTGGACAGCATATGGCCGTCCGCGGGAACCTGATCCCCGGTTCGTAGCTCGATCAGGTCGTCCAGAACGACGTCGGCGGTGGGGATCTCGCTCAGCGCGCCGTCCCGCAACACCCTGGTGGTCGGCGAGTTGAGCAGCGCCAGCCGGTCCAGCTTCCGCTTCGCCAGGTACTCCTGGGTGATCCCGATTGCCGAGTTGACCACCAGGACGACGCCGAACAGCCCGTCGGCCAACGATCCGGTGCTCAGGATGAGGATGAACAGCGCACCCAGGATCGCATTGAATCGGGTGAAGACATTCGTTTTGAAGATGACCCACAGCGAGCGCGACGACGCCTGGCTGGTGGCGTTGATCTGACCGCGGGCAACGCGCTCGGCCACCTCGGCCGCGGTGAGTCCGGTGTCGAGGTCGACTCGCACGCTGGTGGATTCGGGCGTCATGCTCACCGACCTACTGTGACAGATCCCTCCGACAATCGGGATCAGCACCACTCATGGGGTTGACTAGGGCCGGTGACGCTCACCCTGCTCCGCAACGGCCGGATCCACACCGGCGACGATCCAGATGCCACCGCGATCGCGATCGACGGCTCGACCATCAGCTGGATCGGCGGTGAACACGCCATTCCGGTCGCCGGGACCCCGGACCGCGTCATCGATCTCGACGGTGCGTTGGTCATCCCGGGCTTTGTTGATGCGCACGTGCACACGACCGACGCCGGCCTCGCGATCGCCGGACTCGACCTGTCCGGTGCGCGGTCACTGGCGGAGTGCCTGACCGCTGTCCGGGAGTACGCCGGGAGCCATCCGGCGGCCGTGCTCTGGGGGCACGGCTGGGAGGAATCGCGGTGGCCGGAGAACAGGCCGCCGACCCGCGCCGAGATCGATGAGGCGGTTGGCAATCGGCCGACGTACCTGTCCCGGGTGGACGTGCACTCGGCACTGGTGAGCAGTGCGCTGGCCGATCGGATCACCGACGGTGCGGGGCTGGCCGGTTGGTCAACCACGTCGCCGGTGACCCAACTCGCCCATGCGGCCGTTCGAGCCTTTGCCAGGCAACAACTCTCACCCGCTCAGCGCGCAACAGCTCAACTCGCGTTCCTGCGGTCGGCGGCGGCCAACGGGATCGTCGAGATTCATGAATGCGGCGCAGGTGACGTCACCGGGCGCGCCGACCTGGCCGCGCTGCTGGCGTTGGACGGCCCGATCCCCGTCCGTGGTTACCTGGCGGTCGCGGTCACGGACCCAGACGAGGCCAGGGAACTGCTGGCGCAATCCGGCGCGCACGCCCTCGGCGGCGATCTGGTGGTCGATGGCGCTATCGGCTCGCGAACCGCGTCGCTGAGTAGTCCCTACCTGGATGCCACGCACAGCCGCGGGGTGCGGTACCTCACGGAGCAGCAGATCGCCGACCACCTGGTCGCCTGCACGCTGGCCGGTGTGCAGGCGGGTTTCCACGCCATCGGGGATGACGCGGTCAGCGCCGTCGCCGCCGGACTGCGCGAGGCCGGGCGGCGGCTGGGGGAGAACGCGACGGTGCGACTGGCCGGCTGCGCGCACCGCATCGAGCACGCGGAGATGGCCGATGACGACGCGATCGCCGCATTCGCGACCGCCGGCATGGTTGCCAGCATGCAGCCGCTGTTCGATGACGCCTGGGGTGGCCCGGATGGGTTGTATGCGCGCCGACTCGGCGCGGATCGGGCGGCCGCGATGAACCCGTTCGCGACGATGGCCCGCGCCGGCGTCGCGCTTGCGTTCGGCTCGGACGCGCCGGTGACGGCCGCCGAACCGTGGGCCGCCGTTCGGGCCGCGGCCCACCACCGCACGCCCGGCAGTGAACTGTCCGCGCGGGGGGCGTTCACCGCGCACACCAGGGGCGGGCATCGGGCGGCCGGCCGAACGGATCGGGGGATCGGCACCATCACCATCGGGGCACCGGCGCATCTGGCGATTGTCCGGGCGGGCGAACTCGTCAGGCCGGCCGCCGACCCGAAGGTTGCGCGCTGGTCGACGGATCCGCGGTCCAGGGTGCCGCTGTTGCCCGACCTGACGCCGGGGGTCGAGCTGCCGGAAACAGTGGCGACCATGGTCGGCGGCCGGGTCGTCTTCGATGGGGGCCTCTTCGGCGGTACCGATGGATCCGGGAATGCGGAGCCGACGGGGTGATTGGCAGCTGAGCGGGCGGTCCCGTGGTCTGTAGGACCGCGCGGCTCAGCGCTGGTCGGTTGACCTCGCGAACTGTTCGGCCAAAGCATCCCGAGCGCCTTCGAGGTGGTCACGCATCAGCAGTTCGGCCTTGTCCGCGTCGCCGGCCTGCAATGCAGCCAACACCCCACCGTGTTCGGCGACGATCCGGTCACGACCGAGGGCGTACCGGGACTGCACCATCGACAGGTGAATCTCGCCGCTGAGTGCCTGGTACAGGCGGGTCAGCCGCGGACTGTCCACCGCGCGGACGAGCGCCCGGTGGAACCGAAGATCGGCCTCGACGAATTTGCTGTGTCCGGCCTCGGGGGCGATCGCGGCCAGTTCGGCGACGGCATCCGCGGCGGCGCTCGGGATTTCCTTACCGACGACCAGGCGGACCACCTCGAGTTCCAGCGGCATCCGAACCAGGAAGAGGTCTTCGATGTCCTCGCGGGACAGACTCGGCACGTGTGCGGACTTGTGCGCCTCGCGGCGCAGCAGCCCCTCCTGCACCAGCTGGCTGATCGCCGTCTTGGCCGTCGGTCTTGACACTTCGTACTCGGCGGCGACGTCGGTCTCGGTCAGCCCGACCCCGGCGTCGATCTGACCATCCAGTACCCGAGAGCGCAACGATGTGGTCAACGCATCGACCACGGAAACGGTCTTCAAGCCCTTCATGCTGCGCCTCGATCTCTCGACAGTCCTTGGCCGGCAATCGCTGCAGACCAGGACCTTGTCCTCTACGAGCCATGCCGGATGCGACAAAGGATCTGTGAAGACGCTACGCCATCGAGATGGCAATTGTCTCGCAATCTGCATTGAGGGTTGACAGACGTGTGTACTTGTCTTACAACTTATCAATCACGTTCTACGCATCGCCGCGAGTAATCACCGTGAGTCACGACCAGTGGCTCCCGTCAGGTACCTCCTGATCGCGGTCGTCCGGATATCACCTCGCTGGACACCACCCAGCCGGACACCTCAAAAGCCTCACCGGGCCCGTCACAAAGGAGTGCCGATGTTTCAGCAGGTTGCCAATCCGGTCTGGGGGTCGCTGGCCCTCTCCGCGCTCGTCGCGGCCCTACCGCTGTTGACCCTGTTCGTCCTGCTCGGCGCGTTGCACTGGAAGGCCTGGCAGGCAGGCCTCGCCTCGCTGGGCGTCGCACTTGCGGTGGCCGTCTTCGCATTCGGCATGCCGGCCGGGCAGGCCCTGCTTGCGGCCAGCGAGGGTGCGGCCTTCGGCCTGTTCCCGATCATCTGGATCGTGCTGACCGCGATCTGGATCTTCCGGATGACGGAACTGACCGGTTACGACCTGGTACTCCGGCGCGCCTTCGGGTCGCTGTCGCCCGATCAGCGCATCCAGGCCATCATCATTGCGTTCTGCTTCGGCGCCCTGCTGGAGGCCCTGGCCGGTTTCGGTACCCCGGTTGCGGTCACCGCGGTGATGCTCATCGCGGTCGGCATCTCGCCGATCAAGGCTGCGTCAGTGGCCCTGGTCGCCAACACGGCGCCCGTCGCGTTCGGCGCCATCGCGGTTCCGATCACCACCCTCGGCAAGATCACCGGGCTGGACCCGAATCTGCTCGGCGCGATGGTCGGCCGGCAGACCCCGATCCTGGCCGTGTTCGTGCCGATGATCCTGGTCCTGATGGTGGACGGCATGCGCGGCATTCGGCAGACATGGCTGGCGGCACTCGTTGGCGGCCTTGCCTTCTCGGCAGCGCAGTTCCTCAGCTCGAACTACTTCAACTACCAGGTCGCCGACATCATCGCGGCCCTGGCCGGCGCGCTCGCGCTTGTCCTATTGCTGCGGGTTTGGCAGCCATCGGAGATCGTCGTCGCCGAGAACCCGATCCATGTCAACGCGGACGACAGCGCCGACGCTCTCGTCCCGGTGCGCTCGTCCGGATCGGGCGGCAACGGTTCGGGCACCGGCGGTTCCGGTACTGGCGGCGCCGGGACCAGCGGTGCAGACCCGGCAGCCACCGGTCCGGTCACCAAACGCGAGGCCCTGCTGGCGTTCGCGCCGTACCTGATCGTCGTCGCCCTGTTCACCCTGGTTTCGTTCGGACCGCTGAAAGAATTCCTGGAAGGAGTCCCCGGCGACCCCAACAGCCCAGCGCACTCTGGCTGGAAGTTCGCCTGGCCCGGCCTCGAGGTGCTCAACAGCGCCGGGCAACCGTTGTCCGCCTCGACCTTCAACCTGAATGTGTTCACGGCCGGCGGCACGGTGTTGCTGATCGCCGGGATCCTGACCGCACTGGTCTATCGGATTTCGCCGTCCCGCGCGTTCGCCGCTCTGATCGCCGTCATCGTGCAATTGAAATGGACGATTCTGACCGTCGTTTGCGTGCTCGCCCTCTCCTACGTGATGAATTTCTCGGGTCAGACGGTCACGTTGGGCCTTGCCCTCGCAGCCACCGGCGGCTTCTTCGCCTTCCTGTCGCCGGTGGTCGGCTGGATCGGCGTTGCCGTGACGGGATCCGACACCTCCGCCAACTCGCTGTTCGGCCTGTTGCAGACCACTGCCGCCACCCAGACCGGCATCAGCCCCTACCTGTTGGCGGCGGCCAACACCTCCGGCGGCGTGCTCGGCAAGATGATCTCGCCGCAGAACCTGGCCATCGCGGCCGTCGTCGTCGGCATGGAGCACAAGGAACACCTGCTGCTGCGCAAGGTGATCTTCTGGAGCCTCGGCCTGCTGCTGGGCATGTGCGTGCTGATCTACTTGCAGTCCACCCCGGTCCTCGGCTGGATGGTCGTGGGTTCGTGACCGGGTCTGCCCTGATCGACACCGACGTGAAAAAGGCGAGGAGCACCGTGAGACGAGCAGTCGGCGTCAGCAGCACGCTGCCGGCCTCATCACCGGAACTGTTGGCAGCACTGGGGATCGCGCTGCCAGGGACCGGACAGGTCCGGAGCCGGGCCACCGACCGGTTGGCGATGGGCCATGACGCCTCCCATTTCGCGCTCACCCCGAGTGCCGTCGCCACCCCGGCCGACGCCGCCGATGTTGGCCGGCTGTTCGCCGTATCAGCGGCCCAGGGTGTCCCGATGACGTTCCGCTCCGGTGGCACCAGCCTGAGCGGTCAGGCGGTGACGGACGGGATCCTGGTGGACACCCGTCGGCACTTCCGGGACATCGAGATTCTCGACGGCGGCGCGCGCGTCCGGATCGGTCCGGGCGCAACGGTGCGTCAGGTGAACGCCAGGCTGGCCCGCCTCGGGCGCAAGCTCGGCCCCGACCCGGCGAGCGAGATCGCCTGCACCCTGGGCGGTGTCGTCGCGAACAATTCCAGCGGAATGGCTTGCGGGACCGTCGCCAACACCTACAACACGATGGACTCGCTGGTCCTGGTGTTGCCGTCCGGGACCGTCATCGATACCGGCGCGGCCGATGCCGATGACCGGTTGCGTTCGCTGGAACCCGTTCTCTACGAGGGTTTGTCGCGATTGCGTGACCGGGTCCGGGCGAACCCGACGTCCGCTGCGCTGATCGAGCAGCAGTTCTCGATGAAGAACACCATGGGCTACGGGCTGAACTCGTTGCTCGATCACACCCGGCCGGCGGACATCCTGGCCCACCTGGTCGTCGGCAGCGAGGGCACGCTGGCATTCGTGGCCTCTGTTGTCATGCGCACCGTCCCGCTGCTCAAGCACGCGATGACCGGGCTGCTGGTCTTCGATTCCCTCAGTGGCGCAACCGGTTCACTGCCGGCCCTGCTGGAGACCGGGCCGGCCACCATCGAACTGCTGGACGCCGCGTCGCTGCGGGTCGGGCAGGCGGACGCCAAGGCCGACGAAAGCCTGCGGCGGATCGTCGTCGATCGGCACGCCGCCCTGCTGGTGGAGTACCAGGCCGATTCGGCCGCGGCCGTTGCCGATCTCAGCGCTGCCGCCCGTCCCGTGCTGCGGACATTGCCGGTCTCCGGGCCGGCCGAGCTCACCGCCGACCCACGGATGCGGGCGCGACTGTGGCACACCCGCAAGGGTCTCTACGCAACGGTGGCCGAAGCCCGCCCGTCCGGCACCACCGCACTCCTCGAGGACATCGTCGTCCCCGTGCCGGCTCTGTTGGAAACCTGCGAGCGGCTCACCGGACTGTTCGGACGGCACGGCTACGCGGACAGCGTCATCTTCGGGCACGCCAAGGACGGCAACATCCACTTCATGCTGACCGAGCAACTCGGCGGCGGGGGACCGCTCGACCGCTTCCAGGGGTTCACCGAAGATTTGGTGGAACTTGTTCTGGGACAGGGTGGATCGCTCAAGGCCGAACACGGCACCGGCCGGATGATGGCACCGTACGTCCGCCGGCAGTACGGCGACGAGCTGTACGACGTCATGCGGGAGATCAAACGGCTCTGCGACCCACGGGGCATGCTCAACCCGGGTGTCCTGATCACCGATGACGACGACGCCCACATCCGGCACCTCAAGGTCACGCCCACTGTCGAGTCGGAGGTTGACCGATGCGTGGAATGCGGTTACTGCGAACCGGTTTGCCCCAGCAAGGACCTGACAACGACGCCGCGGCAACGGATCGTACTGCGCCGGGAAATGCGACGGGCCGAGTCGGCCGGTGATACGGCACTTCTGGGACAGCTGCAGCGGGAATACGAGTACGACGCCATCGATACCTGCGCGGTGGACGGCATGTGCCAGACCGCCTGCCCGGTACTGATCAACACCGGCGACCTGATGAAACGACTGCGGGCCGACAATGCCGGCAAGCTCGCCGCGAAGGGCTGGAAGACGGCGGCCAGGCACTGGGCCGGAACCACCCGGGCGGCGTCGCTGGCATTGACGGTTGCCAACAAAACGCCGAGTGCCCTGGTGGCGGGACCGAACACGCTGGGCCGCAAGGTGATCGATCCGGATACGCTGCCGCTCTGGTCGGCTGAGTTGCCGGCCGGTGGCAAGCCCCGCCGGAGTGCCGAGGGCAGCGAGAAGGCAATTCCGGCTGCGCCGCAACCGCGAACCATCGGCCAACCGGCGGCGCAGGTCGCGGACGCCGTGTACTTCACCGCGTGCGTTGGCACCATGTTCGGCCCCAGCGACGCCGGCCCCGGCGTGCGGGAATCCTTCGTCCAGATTTGTGAACGAGCCGGCGTTGCCCTTGCCTACCCGGCGGATCTGCCGAACCTGTGCTGCGGAACCCCTTGGCGCTCCAAGGGTATGAAGGATGGATACGCGGAAATGGCCTCTCGGGTGTTGCCCGCGTTGTGGGCGGCGACCCGACAGGGTGAACTGCCGATCGTGTGTGACGCGGCCTCCTGTACCGAGGGTCTTCGGCAAATGCTGGAGGCCGAGGTCGCCCACCCGGACAGCGTTTACGCAACGCTACAGATCGTTGACGCCGTCGCATTTGTCGACGAACATGTGTTGCCGAAACTCACGCTGACCCGCAAGATCCCGTCGCTGGCACTGCACCCGACCTGTTCGTCGACCCGGATGGGATTGAACGATTCGCTGCGCGGGGTCGCGAATGCGGTCGCCGAATCCGTCACCGTCCCGGACAGCTGGGGATGCTGCGGCTTCGCCGGCGACCGCGGAATGTTGCACCCGGAACTGACCGCCTCGGCAACGAAAGCGCAAGCGGCCGAGATTGTCTCGGGATCTTTCAACGCGTATGCATCCTGCAACCGCACTTGCGAGCTTGGCATGACCCGCGCGACCGGAGCGCAGTATCAGCACGTGCTGGAATTGGTCGATTGGGCGAGCACGACGTAGCCGGGTCTCTGACGTCATCGGGTGTTCTCTTCGAGGTGACGCTCGAGGCTGTCCAGGATGAGATCGAGCCCGAACTCGAACTCGCCGGCATAGGCGTAGTCCTTGCCAACGACCTGATCGGTGATCATCTCCACCAAGTGCGGATATGTGTCCGCCGGCAGCATCTCCCGGATCTCGTCGACGAATTCCTCCGCCGTCTCACCGGAGTTGATCGGCAGGTTCAATTCCGTCACCACGAAGCCGTAGACGTAGGCGTCGAGCGCCGAAAAGGCGTGTGCAGCAAGCGCTATCGAGAAGCCGTTGTGGCGCAGGCAACCCAGCACGGCGTTGTGGTGGCGCAGCAGTGCCGGACCGGGGGAGCGGCGCGATTCGATGAGCCCGAGTGCCCACGGGTGCTGGGAGAGGGTGTCGCGCGCCGACGCGGCGCGGCCGGCCATGGCCGATCGCCACGGCTGCGACGATTCGGGCAGTCGGATCTGCGTGAAGATCCAGTCCGCCAGCGCGTCGATCAGGGCGTCCTTGCCGGCGAGGTGGTGGTAGAGGGACATTGCCTCCACACCCAGTTCTTTGCCGACGTTGCGCATGCTCACCTGGTTGGCGCCGCCGCGGTCTGCGACCCGTACCGCGGCGTCCACGATGCGGTCCTGGTTCAGTGCCGGGCGGCGGGCCATTTCACGGGTCCTCTCGGAGCAGCCTTGCGGGCTTACGACCGTAAGGCTATCGTCATATCCACAGGCTTACGGGTGTAAGGGAGAGGCGATGCAGGCGGCGGTTGTCGACAGATATGGCGCACCGGAGGTGGTGCGGGTTGCGGAGGTGCCCCGGCCGTCACCACGTGCCGGTGAGGTTCTGGTGCAGGTCAGGGCGGTCGCGGTGACGTCGGCCGACGCGCGCATCCGTGCGGCGAGATTCCCGGCCGGGTTCGGTTTTCCCGCGCGGCTGGCCTTCGGCGTCGTCCGGCCGCGGCGCTCGATTCTGGGCAGCACCTTCTCCGGCGTGGTGGAAACCGTCGGCGCGCAGGTGAGCAGCGTCGCGGTCGGAGATGAGGTGTGCGGCATGACGGGAACACGGCTCGGTGCGCACGCCGAATATCTGGCGGTCCCGGCGACAAGACTTGCCCGCAAACCCGCCGAGGTGTCCCACGACGACGCGGCCGGCTTGCTGTTCGGTGGCACGACCGCGTTGTTCTTCCTGCGCGACAAGGCATCCGTCGGTTGTGGAACAACGGTGCTGGTCAATGGTGCGTCCGGCGCCATCGGCACGAACGCGGTGCAGCTCGCCAAATATTTTGGTGCGAGCGTGACGGGGGTGACCAGTACGGCCAACGTGGAGCTGGTCGCCGGCCTGGGCGCGGACGATGTCATCGACTACTCGAAGGGCGACCTCGGCGCCACCGCCGAGCGATTCGATGTCGTGCTGGACACCGTCGGCAACCTGACGATCACTTCCGGCCGCCGACTGCTCCGCGGCAACGGCACGCTGGTGCTGGCTGTAGCGAGCCTGGGGGACGCCATTCGGGCACGCGGCAACGTCGTCGCCGGTAGCGCGCCCGAACGCCTGGCCGACTGTGACTTCCTGCTGCAGTTGGTGGCCACCAACGAGATCCGCGTCGTGCACGACCAGAGCTTTGACCTCGGCGGCATCGCGGAGGCTTATCGTCGGGTCGACAGTGGACACAAGCTCGGCAACGTCGTGGTGCGCCTCTAAGGGAACACCGACGAAGTGGCGGAACCAGGTGGGAGACAGCTGATCCCATGGTCGCGGTGACACCCAATCCTGGGAGTGGGAGTCGGAGCCCCGGACCTGGAACCCCCGGCGAAAAGACTATCCAGACCACTAAGGGCGGTACATCTCGCGGAGGCGGGAGGCCGTGTCGCAGGGGTGGTGGCGGGTGCTGTTCTTGCGGTATCCGTTGCAGTGACTGTCGTGGTCACGGTCGAGGTTGCCGGGTTTGACGGCGGCAGCGACCCTGGCGCCGTCGCAGGCGGCGCCGCGGAGCCGGTAACGCCTGGGGCGGGGGTGGCTGCCGTGCCCGAAGTGGTTGTGCTGCAACCGGCTGTACCGACACCCGCGACGAGCATGACCACCACGAGGACCGCCACCCGGCCGCAACAACGTGCCGTCATGTGGTTCCCCTCAGTTGACACCCCGACCCTGAGGGCATCATGCACCACCACGCAGCTAGACCCCGGGAAGAGGACCGAACCTCTCGTGACTCAGTGACCCGACGGTGTCCGAGCCCGGCGAAACTCCACTACAGCCATCGATTGATCAATGCCCACCTCCGGAACTGCTCAACCGACGCCCAACCGCAGCGGGGCCGGTTCACCGGACATCGGGGCCGGCCGTCGCAACCTTGCGGCGGGCCCGGGAGGCACGCAGATTGGCGGCGTTGCCGCACATCTTCACGTCATGCCAGACGCCGCTGTTGTTCTTGGACCGGTCGTAAAATGCGGAGCTGCACGCGGGCTGGTGGCAGAGCTTCAGCCGCTTCCAGGTGTCGGCCTGTTGGGCCAGGAAGATCTCGCTCCAGACGGTAGAGGCGAGCCGTCGGCCGCCGACGCCGGTCGGTGCGACCCGGAGCTCGCCGGTCGGTTGCAGTGACAGCCCCAGCTTCGTGACAACCGATGCCGCCGAACGGTTGTCGATTCCGGCGATGAGGTTCTGGACGTCCGAACGCAGCGCCCGCAGGCCCACCAGGTCACGGTCCGAGAGGTCGATCAGCCAACGGCGATCGGCATCGAGCGGGAGAGCGTCGTTCAGCCAGCTGCGCGCAAGATCAACCGTCGCCAGCAGATCCGGCACCTTCCGGCCGATATCCCTGGTGTTCAACAGGTCCTGCACCAGGGCCAATCCGCGTGGCGCGGGCTGTAGGAGCAGTCTCTCGGTGGCCGAATGTGACATAGCTCAAGACTATTTGACTATGTCGGCGGCGTCAACTACCAATGACACAGGCAACAGGCAAACGCCTCTGTCAAACGGATGGTCAACGACGGACTGGAGAGTCACCATGGTCACCATCAAGGGATCAATCGCACTCGTCACCGGGGGGCAGCGCGGCCTCGGAAAGGCTTTTGTCAATGAACTTCTCGAGCGTGGCGCGACAAAGGTCTACGCGAGTGCCCGTCACCCGAAGGCCAGCGACGACCCGCGCATCGTTCCGGTCGCCCTCGATGTGACCAGTGCTGCCTCGGTCGCGGCTCTTGCTGCCCTCGCCGGTGACGTTTCGGTCGTCATCAACAATGCGGGCGTCGGCGGCGCCGGCCCGCTGCTCGGGACCGACATCGACGAGATGCGAGAGGTATTCGACACCAACCTGTTCGGTGCGATCCGGGTCGCGAAGGCATTTGCGCCAGTGCTGCAGGGCAACGGTGGCGGCGCACTTGTCGACATCCATTCGGCACTGACCTGGATCGCCGGAGCCGGTGCGTACGGCGCGTCCAAGGCGGCGTTCTGGTCCGCGACCAACTCGCTGCGGCTCGAACTGGCCCCGCAGGACACTCTGGTGGTCGGAGTCCATCTGGGATACGCGGACACGGACATGACGACAGGCGTCACCGCCCCCAAGCTCGATCCGCGTGACGTCGCCACCGCGGTCGTCGATGGCATCGAACTGGGCAGCACCGAGGTGCTCGTCGACGATGCCAGCCGGTACTTCAAGCAGGCCGTTGCCGGGCCGGTCGAGGGACTGTCCCTGGCCCCTGTCCCCACGGCTCGCTGACCAGTCGGCGACGTGGGCGCGTCGCCGCACGGGTTCGCATTACCCTTGCCGGGTGGCCTCTCCGACGGTGGACAACGACCCGTCCACCCCCGTCCCGAAGGACGTCCCGGCCAGGACCGTCCGCCGGCTCCGCAAGGAACAGTCGGCCGGCCAGCCGGGACGACTGACCCGCTGGCGGCAATCGCTGATCGGTCCGGGCGGGCTGCGGATCCTGGCGTCCGTCGCCGGTGGGCTGGCGTTGTTCGCCGCATTCGCGCCGTCGACCAAGTGGTGGATGGCGATCGCCGGGTTCGCGCTGTTCGGGTTGGCGCTCGACGGTCGCAGCTGGAAGGCCGGGTTCGGCCTTGGATTCGTCTTCGGTCTGGCGTTCTTCCTGCCCCTGCTCAGCTTCACCAACATCTATGTCGGTGACTTTCCGTGGTACGCGCTGAGCGTGATGGAGGCGTTGCTCACCGCACCGGCCGGCGCATTGATCGCCGCGGCGTCCCGCCGGTTGCCGTCGCGTCGATCGGGGATGTGGCCGGCGTGGGCGGCCGGTGCCTGGATGACGGGGGAGGCGGTGCGGGCCAGGGTCCCGTTCGGCGGATTCCCCTGGGGTGCAGTTGCCTTCTCCCAACCCGACGGACCGTTGTTGCCGGTGGCGTCCCTGCTCAGCGCAACCGGTCTCGGCTTCCTGGTGGCGTTGTCCGGGTTCGCGCTGGCCTATCTGATCCGGGCGCTGGTGGTTCGACGGGCGAGTTGGCGGTCCGCTGGTGTGCTCGGCGCCACGCTCATGCTGGTACTCCCGTTCGTGCTGGGGTTGATCGGGTTGGCCACCGTTCAACACGGCATCGGTGCGCCGACCAAGACCATTGCCGTCATCCAGGGTGACGTGCCACGGCCCGGCCTGGAGTTCAATGCCGAGCGGCGGGCGGTGCTGGACATGCATGCCCAGCGCACCCATGAGCTGGCGGCGGCGGTCCGGGCGGGCACGTCGCCGCAGCCCGAATTGGTCATCTGGCCGGAGAACTCCACCGACATCGACCCCTACCGCAACGCCGACGCCAACGCGGTGATCAGTGCGGCCGCCAAGGACATCGGGGTGCCGATCCTGGTCGGTGCCGTAGTGCAGGCAGACAACCCCGGTGAGGGCTACAACATGGGGATCGTCTGGGATCCGGTCACCGGGCCCGGGGCGACCTACACCAAGCGGCACCCGCTGCCGTTCGGCGAGTACATGCCGTACCGATCGTTCTTCCGGATCTTCTCCGACAAGGTCGACCTGGTCCGCGGCACCTTCCTGCCGGGCGATACACCCGGCAACCTGGAGATCGCCGGGGTCAACGTCGGGGACGTCATCTGCTTCGAGGTCGTCTACGACGATCTGGTCCGGGACGTTGTCAACGGGGGCGCAGAGGTGTTGGTGGTGCAGACCAACAACGCGACGTTCGGCTACACCAACGAGACGTATCAGCAGCAGGCGATGAGCCGGGTCAGGGCCGTCGAGCACGGCCGCGAGGTCTTGATCTCGTCCACCAGCGGCGTTTCGACGGTGATCCGGCCGGACGGCAGCATCGAGTCCAGCATTCCGCTGTTCACGCCTGGATTCATGACGCCGACGGTCCCGCTGATCACCGCGACAACGCCCGGGACGGTCGTTGGTGGCCCACTGGAATGGATCATCGCCCTCGCGACGCCGCTGGGGCTGGTGGTCGCGCTGGGCCTGTCCCGCAGGCGAAAAACACGGACCGCCGCATCCGACGTCACGTAGCACCGGGACCGTGCCGCAGAAACGGCAAACGCCGCCCACCCTGGTCGGTGGACGGCGCTGGCCGGAATCGCTGCGGCGGCGAGCAGGCTCGCCGTCGGTCAGGAAGCCGTGCGACGGCTCTTGAGCTCGCTGAGCCGTTCGTTCAGAATTTCTTCGAGTTCCTCGATGGAGCGCCGCTCCAGGAGCATGTCCCAATGGGTGCGCGGCGGCTTGACCGCTTTGCCTTCCGGGACCGAGCCGTCGATCAACATCGACGACAGCCCATGCATCCGGCAATCCCAGACTGCGGGCACTTCGGCATCGTCTGCCATGGGAACTGCAAATTCGTGGTCGCGGGGACACCGGTAGGTCGCCGTGCGACGAGGAGCGAGATCGTGGTTGCGATCTGCCTCGTAGCTTGTCGAACCGAGACGGCTGCCGCGCAGGACACGGTCGGCCATGATGTTTCCTTTCCTGCTGCTGTGTTGCGATGCTGCCGCTCGTCGTGTGGCGGAGCTTTCCGGTGTTGACGCCGGCGAATGAGCCTCATCGACTCTCTACCGGTGGGTAACGCTGTTCGAGGGTGGTTCGTTCCCGCGGGGCGGGTGGTTTGGTCTTACCTGTCAGTACTAGTCAGCCGGCGCTATCGGATGAGTGATCTTTCACTCACCTGGACCGCCGCCCGGACGTTGCTTCTGGAGAGGAGACGTACGAGTCAGGCTGTGGTGACGCGAAAACTCGAAATGATGTCGGGCGCCGGATAACGGTTCGGCAACAGCATGCCGTGAACGGGCCGGTTAACCAAAGTCAGCGTCGGCGGCGGCGTCACCGGCCGCCGTTTCCGGGCCGATCAGCCCGGAGCGGTGGTGAATCCGGCACAGCACCTGGTAGCGGGTGGCCGCCGCGTCGGGGGTGCCGGTTCCGGTGTCGGCAACCACGACGGTGGCACCGTCGCGGACGAGTCGCCCGTCCACCACCCGCCCGTTGAAGCGACCGACGCGCCCGCACCAGCAGAGCACCTCGACCTGCAACGGCGAAACCTCGTCGGCCAGTTCGAAGAGTCGGGCCGAACCGGGAAACAGCCGGCCGCGGAAGTCGGTCGCGATGCCGAAGGCATACACGTCGACCTGTGCGTCATCGGCCAGCACCGTGAGTTGTTCGATCTGGCCGGGTGTGAAGAACTGCGCCTCGTCGACGATCAGGTAGTCAACCCGCAGGCCGCGCGACCAGGTGTCCCTGACCAGTTCCAGCAGATCCTGCTCGTCCGAAACCTCGACCGCCTGCCGGCTGATGCCGATCCGGGAACTGATCTTGGCCGGGCCGGACCGGTCCAGCTTCGTCAGCAACATCCCGGAGCGACCCTGTTGGGAGTGGTTGTAGTCCAACTGCAGGGCCAACGTCGACTTCCCGCAGTCCATCGGCCCGTAGAAGAACTTGACGGTCCCGCCGGCGAATCGGCGCCGTCCGGTCCCCGCTGCCGGCACCGCGGACAGGGCCGAGTGGCCGGTCGAGGAAGCCATGCCGTCGGACGTGCCTGCGCCGCCCCCGCCGACACTGCTCTCGATGACGCTGCTCTCGACGACGCTGTCCGAGGACGTTGGCCGTCCCCACCCGTCATGCATTCCGCGCACTGTAGCGGCGTCGGGGTGCTCCTATCGCGGGGCACGCTGGACAACTCGACCTCAGTGCCAATCCCCGCGTTCGATCAGCACATCCCGCAGCAGCTCGGGCCGGTCCGTCATGATGCCGTCGACGCCGATGGCCAGCAATCGGCGCATCTCGTCCGGCTCATCAACCGTCCAGGCATGGACCTCGAGCCCGGCGGCGTGGGCCGTTGCAATGAACCGCGGGGTGACGATCGGGACGCGCTGGTAGGCCAACGGAACCTGGGCCGCGACCGCCGTCGTGGAAAACCGGCGGCGCAGCGCGCTGGCCCGGACAAGCCGGAAGATCGCCTGCGGCCCCAGGGCCATCGCCACGTCCGGACCGAGGGCGGCCCGGAGCAGGGAAAGCCGGTGATCGGAGAATGACACGAGACAGACCCGGTCCAGGACGTCCGCGCTGACGATCAGCTCGGCGAGCGGGGCCACGGCCGCACCGGCCTTGGCGTCGATGTTGAATCGGGCGGTGGGGAACTCCTCGAGCAACTCGGCGAGCAGCGGGATCGGCTCGGTGCCGCCGATCCTGGCCCGCCGGACCTCGCTCCACGGCAGGTCCGCGATCACTCCGCGCCGGTCGGTGACCCGGTCCAAGGCGGGGTCATGGAAGGCGATCAGCCGGCCGTCCGAGGTGGCGTGTACGTCGGTCTCCAGGTAGCGGTACCCCTGGTCGAATGCGTGCCGAAAGGCCGCCATCGAGTTCTCCAGGCCGCTGAGGTCACCGATGTGCCAGCCGCGATGGGCAAAGGCCCGTGGGGTGCTCCCGTCGAGAAAGCCGCGCATGGTCGCAGTCTGGCAGGTCGGGTGGAGACAGAAATCTGCTGACACAGAAGAGTGGGTGCCATCGGCTTGTCGTCACCGTGACGAACGGGTCGCTGACATACCGTCGGGCGGTGTCGGTCGCCATCTCGGTTCAGTCAGCTCAGCTAGTTCTGCCAGCACCGAGTCATTCCAGGTCGGGCCCGGTTCGCTGCCTCTGGTGCGGCCGGGAGCTGCCGTCGGCGTCCGGGGTCGGCCGTCGGCGCCGGTACTGCGCGCAGGCCTGCCGGCAGCGTGCCTACGAGAACCGCAACGCGCTGGAACGGGGAGCGATCCCCGCCGATGCCGTGGTGCTGACCCAGCAGGAACGTGACGATCTGGCCGACCGGCTGTATCAGGTGCGCTGCGCCGCAGAGGATGTGGCGACCGCGTTGGCCGAACGGGCCGGACCCGCAGAACTGGCTCCGTTGGTCTCGGAAATGCTGGCCGCTGCGCGGTCCGCCGAACGAATTCGCTGACTTCAACCCTAACTCTCAACTACAGCTTGAGACTTCGAATCACGTCGCTCCCTGGTCGCGGGGATCAACTTTCACGCGCGGATGATGTGGCCTGGATGTGACGGGGGAGACGAGAGCCAACGAGTTCGTCCGCGCGGCAGGTTGGCCCAATGCGGAACCTGGCCGAAATCCTTTTCCGGGCGGGGAACAACATCGAGGGGTGGACCGTTGAGACCCTTGGCTGGGCGTCGTATCCCCGGGCCTCACAAATAAACAGCCTTCGTGGACCACCGCGGTCGCAAGACCGGTCCGGAGCCACGTCGGACAGTCGCCCCGAGGCGACACGGCGCCCAGTCACTCACATTTGTACGCATCGCCCGCAGTCGGGACCCATCAGGTCCGCGGTGTGCCGTCCAGGTAGGCGAGCACGGCCAGCACCCGCCGGTTGTCGTCCTCGCTCATCTCCAGGCCCAACTTGCCGAAGATCGAATTCGTGTGCTTGCCGACCGCCTTCTCGGTGATGAACATCGCCCCGGCGATGGCCGCGTTCGACCGGCCCTCCGCCATGTGCGAGAGCACCTCGTGCTCGCGCGGCGTCAGCGAGGACACCGGCGTGCTCTCGCGGTGCCGGGACAGCAACTGGCTGATCACTTCCGGATCCATGGCGGTGCCGCCGGCGGCGACCCGGCGGATCGCGTCGACGAATTGCGTGACGTCGGAGATCCGGTCCTTGAGCAGGTAGCCGACGCCGCCGGTGCCCTGGGACAACAGCTCGCGGGCGTATAGCTGCTCGACGTACTGGCTGACCACCAACACCGGCAGGCCGGGGATCTGGGCCCGTGGCCGCAAGTGCGGCCCGCAAGCCCTCGTCGGTGAAGGTCGGCGGCAATCGCACATCCACGACGGCGACGTCCGGCCGGTGTTCGGTCAGTGCCCGCAGCAGCGACGGACCGTTGTCCACCGCCTCGACGACATCGAAGTCGTAGGCGGTCAACAGCCGGATCATCCCGTCGCGCAGCAGGACGAGATCCTCGGCCAGTACGACGCGCACGCGACTGCCTCCTGACGTCTTCGACAACGTAACCCGGGGGAGAGCGTAGGCCGTGGGCAGCGATGTGCGGGAGTCCCGCAGCGCAATGCACCAACGCCGGCGCCGCCAAGCCGGCAATAGCCGGTCAGGCGCTGGCGACGGACTTCAACTGGCAGGGCACCTTCATCGTCACGATCGTCGGGCCACCCAGCGGGCTCGCCATTGACATCGTTCCGTCGAACGCAGACAGCCGGCGCTCGATGCCGATCAACCCACCCTCGGGCGTGAGCTGGGCGCCGCCGACCCCGTCATCGCCGACCATCACGATCAGCGTTCCGCCGTCATGCCGCATCCACACCCATGCATGCTGCGCCGCAGCGTGTTTCGCGGAGTTCGTCAGCGCCTCCGCGACTGCGAAGTACACGGCCGATTCCACCGGCGCGGGCGGGCGACCGTCGAGGTCGACGTCGACCTCGACATCCCGGGGGTGAGCGAGGGCCAGCGCGGAGATACCGCCGGTCAGGCCGCGGTCGGCCAGTACCGGGGGGTGGATCCCGCGGACCAGCGACCGCAATTCGGCCAGCGCGGTGGTCGAGGACTCCCTGGCCTCGCCGATCAGTGCCGCTGCGGCGGTCGGGTCGCGAACCACGAGTTCCTGGGCAAGGCCGAGGTTCATCGCCAGGGCGACCAGCTGGGCCTGCGCGCCGTCATGCAGGTCCCGCTCGATCCGGCGGAGTTCAGCGGCCGAATGATCGACGCTGTCCGCCCGGGAGGTCTCCAGTTCGCCGATGCGTTGCTGGAGTTGGCTGTCCTGCGGACCGGCGAGCAGCCGGGTGGTCGATGCGTCGGTGCGCAGCAGCAACGGTGAACCCCACCAGCCAAGAGGCAAGAAGGGGAAGGCGATCAACGCGGCCAGCTGGACCGCGAACCCGATCGTCTGCACCTCCAACAGCCACGCGAGGTCACGCCAGCTTGCCCGGTCACTGAGCCGGAACCGCAGCCTGGTGAACAGGCCACCGCCGATACCGACGGCGTAGGGCTCCACGATGACGGTGCCAAGGACTCGACTGGCGAGCCTGCGATGGAGCAGGGCAAACCCGCGCAGCACTGCGAGGAAGGCCAGCAGCAGGGGTAAGCCGATCCAGATGACCAGCAGTGCGGTGGACGCGATCAGGAACGCCAGCAGCACGAACCCGGCGATCCGCAACAGCAGCAGGACCAGCACGATCCCGAACAGCGCCCAGCGGCCGGCCGGTCGGGGCGGGGGCAGTCGGGCGGTGTCCGTCATGGCTCCATTCTTCTCGCCCACCGAAGTCATGTGGAGTAGGTGTAACCCCCCATTCAGTGGGGGAGAAGCCCATGATCGGGGCGGTGCCGGTTCGTGCTCGCCGGTCTTGCGACGACGGGCCCGCACCCCGGCGTCGGTACAGTCCAGGAATGATCACCGTGCAACGTGTTGTGCAGACGACCCTGGACGCGCCGTCCACCTTCGCCTACCTGTCCGCCTTCGAGCACACGCCCACGTGGGATCCCGGAACTCCCGTGGTGGAGAAGCAGACTCCCGGCCCGGTCGCTATCGGCTCGAAATACCACGCCGTTGCCGAGTTCCGCGGCAAGCGGCAGCCGATCGATTATGTGGTCACCGAGCTGAGTGAGGACCGGATCCAGCTCCGGGGCGAGAACAAGACGGTGATCAGCGTCGACACCATTGCGGTGCGCGCGACGACGACTGGTGCCGAGGTGACCTATCACGCCGAGTTCACCCTCAAGGGGCTGGCCAAGCTGGCGGAGCCGTTCGTCAAGCCGATGTTCGAAAAACTGGGCGACCCCGCCGCTGACGGCATGAAGGAGCAGCTTGATTCGCTGGCGGCCAAGCCCGCGGCGGGTTGACCCCTCAGTAACCAGCCCTCTCCTCACCCAGGCGCGTCGCTCAGCCGGCGGGAGAACGAAGCGTGAGCAGGCTGATCTCACTGGGTGCGAAGACCCGGAATGGTGGTCCCCAGAAGCCGACACCCCTGGTGGTGTAGAGCTGGGTGCCCGCACCGTGTCGGGAAAGTCCCTGTAGCGCACCCTGTTCGACCCGGACGATCAGTTGGAACGGCCAGATCTGCCCACCGTGGGTGTGCCCGGACAGCTGCAGGTCCACCCCGGCGGCCGCTGCCTCCCGCACTTCTTTGGGTTGGTGCGCCACCAAAACCACCGGTATCCCATCGGGTATGCCGGCAAGCGCGGCGGGCAGGTCGGATCGGTGCCCGGGGATACCCGAACCGGCGGCCGTGAGATCGTCCGTCCCGGCGATGGCCAACCGGGCACCGTCACGCTCGATCATCACGTGCTTGTTGTGCAGAACGGTCCAGCCCAGCGCCGTCATGTGATCGACCCATTGCACGGCACCGGAGAAATATTCGTGATTGCCGGTGATATAGACCCGGGCGAACCTCGCCTGAACGGACTCGAGCGGAGCGACCTGTCGGCGGCGTTGTTCGACCGAACCATCGGCGAGGTCACCGGCGTGGACGACGACATCGGGTGCCAGCGAGTTCACCGCAGCCACCATCTTCGCCGACCACCCGGAGCGTTCTATCGGGCCGTAATGGGTGTCCGCGATGAGCGCGATCGTCAGGCCGTCCAGACCGTCCGCCAGTCGGTCGATGACGATGTCGGTCCGGCGGATCCGTGGCACTTTCCGAGCCTGGTAGTTGCCCCAACAACACAACACCGTGACGACGACCAGCACAGCAGCAGGCCACGATCCGTTGCCGATCGGGAGCCGGGACACCCGCGACAAGTAGTGCAAGGCCGAGGATCTCGCCGATGACCGTCCACGCGAACAGCTGCCAGACAATGCCCAGCCAGGTGTCGCCGACGACGGCCAACCCGTCCGAATGGTGCCGGCCGTGCCCTCGGACCATCGCCAGCGGAAACCCGACCAGCGCAACGACGGCGACGACGGTGCCCACGATGGTGACCGGTTCCGGCCATTGCGGGGCCAGCACCAGGCGCCACCACGGCAGCCCGTGCAGGAGCACCAGCACCACAACGACGACACCGATGAAGGCGCTCGGCCGCCCCCGACGGCCGGCGGGCGCCGGCGGCTGCCGGTCCGACCCGGACAGGGCGGGTGGTCGGCCGTGGGCTTGGTCGTCGGCGGCGGTCGTCATGTCGCCGTGCCCGCGTGGAGCTGACCGGCCGAGACAGCGTCGTCAAGGGCGGGGTCTGGTCCGATCTCAGCGGGTGTTCCCGCATGTCCGGGCTGATTCAGGACGGTGACGTACGAGGTGAGCCTGGTCTGAAGACGGGTGACGTCATCGACGTACAGCGACGCCGACCACAAGGTGCGGCCCTGGGCTGCATGGGCCTGACTGGTCAACGAGCCAGGGTTCTCGCGAAAAGTGTCGAGCACCTGGGATTCGGCCCTCACCGGTAGTTCGGCTGCCAGCACTGGACGGGGTTCCTTGGATACGGCCAGCACGTCGGCCAGTTGGTGGAACCATCCGGCGGCCGCTGCGGCCGACCCCGTCAGTACGTCACCCGCGGTGTCCAGCGTTGGCGACGTTTGCGACGGGGGTGGCATCGCAACGATGGCTTCGGCGGCGAGCCGCACTCGGCTTGCGCCGTTCGAGACGGCGGTGAGTTCGGCAATCGGCACCGACTTGGTCCCACGTTCGAACAGGTATTCACGGAAGGCATCGTCCAGCCGGAGACCGGCTGCCCTGGCGTCGGTCAACACCTCATCGAGTGTGCGCGCTGCCGGCGGCGGGTGGACAGATCCGATCGGCCGCGGCCTCCAGGGCGTCCGCGGATCGCCGGTAGAAGTCGGCCAGCGCTCCACGGATCTGCGCCGAGGCGCCCCGCGGCCAGAGCAGGACGCCGGAAACCAGCCCGGCGGCGCAGCCCAGCGCGATGTCCTCGATACGCACCAGCCCGACCGACCAGCCGACGGGTTGGATGATGTTGAACAGAATGATCACCATCAGGGTGAACGCCGCCTGCCCGGCGGCGAACGACACCGCCTCCGGCAGGTAGGCGGCGATCAGCACGACGAAGGGCAACAGCGTCCAGAGGTGCCACGGCGTCGTCCCAACGGCGGTCATGATCACCGCACCGACGACGAAGCCGACAAACGTGCCGCCCAGTGCGCGCAGGGCGGTCGACCCGGTGGTCAGCGCCGTTGTGCGGAGCACGGACATCGCGCCGAGCACCACCCAGAAGCCGTGCTCGATCTGGGTCACCTCCGCCAACAGCACCGCGATCGTCAACCCCAGGGCGCCGCGCAGACTGTTCTGGAACCACACCGAATTCCTGCTGATGTGACCGGCAGCGATGCGATGGGCGGCGGCAATCGGCCCGTCAACCGCGCCCGGTGCCTGCCGACCGAGCAACCGGTCGAGCAGCGGGCGGGCATCTGCGGCGGCGGACACCGAGACGGTGTTGCCGGCGAGATGCACCGTGTAGGCCAACTCATGGGCAACCGACGGCCGCAGCAGATCCGGATCGGCCGGTGGCTGTTCGGTCCCGGGTCGGGCGGCTGCCACCACCTGGAGGAACGAACTGATCTTTGCCCGATGCTGATCGAGATTGCGCAGCGACGTCGCCAGGCGTGCCCGGGTTGTCGACGTCGGCCGGTGCGCGGGATCCGCCAAAACCTCGGCGCATGCCCGTAGAACCTCGGCGCACCCCTCGAGCAGGTCCGTCGTCGCTGACGGCCAGCCGTGCGGTGGCGGCCGTGGCACCCGGTCGGCGACCGCCCGCAGCCATTCCAGCCGGTCGGGCAGCTGCATCAGCATTCGACTGCCGGTGGTCAGGCCAACGGGTCGGCAGGTTGTGCTTCGAAACTGTTGGCGCAGAGCGAGTATCGCAGCGTGCGTGTCGACCGCGCCGATCGGCGGCTCACCAGTGCGGGCACCGGAAACCGACGTCTGAGCGTGCAGTTGCCCGGCCAACGCCGCGCACGCCTGCGATGCCCGTTCGCGCAGTTTGTCGTGATCCCGCGGCGGCCAGGCCAGAATCGCCAGCGGCAGCGCCAACGCCGCCGCGATGCCCCAGCCGGCGAGCCGGGACAAAATGTCCGCGGCCGATCCAATGACCGTCACCGGTAGGATGAAGGCCAGCAGAACGGCCCTGGTAGCACCGGCGATCGCCGCGCTCAGCACTCCGGCGAACAGCACCAGGAACCCGACGACCGCCATCCCCAGCACGGCCAGCCAGGCGACGTTGGAAGCCAGCGTTCCCAGCGTGATCAGCACCGCCCCAACGGCTATCAGCCCGATATATGCACCGAGTCGCGATATCCGGCTACCAGGAAAATCTGCGAACAGCAGCAGCGCGACCCCGCCGAAACTGGCAAACAAGCTGAGTTGGCCGTTGCCGATTGCCGTACCGATGGCCAGACCAACCGTCACCGCGATGGAAACCTTGATCGCCTTGTGCAGGGCATTCCACTCCGGGTCGTGCCGGTGCAGCCAGCGCACGATCGAACCGGACATCGCTTCCCGCCACTTTCACCAGGAGTGGACACCGGGCTCCACCTGCCCGGCGAAGCGGAATCTATCAGCCCCCGCCGACAGCACCCCGAGTCTCCGGTCAGCGGCCGAGCAGCAGCCCAGCGTCGCCGAACTCGTGCCACAGATAGCGTTCGGCGACCGCCGCGTCATATGCCTGCTGGGTCAATTCGACCGCCCGCGACCGCCTCGACCAGCAACAGGTGGGACGCCTCCGGGTTGTGCCAGCCCGTGATCAACCCGTCGACCACCCGCACGCCGCGGCACGGATCGATCACCAGATTCGTCCAGCCCTCGGACGCAGTGATCGAACCGTCCTGCCGGGCGGCGCTTTCCAGGGCTCGCGTCGCGGTGGTGCCAACGGCGATCACCCGGCCGCCCGCCTGCCGGGTCGCGGTGACCAGGGCCGCGGTGCGCCCGGTGACCTCGTACCACTCGGCCTGCGGTGCCTCACCCGCGTCCTGCGACGACACCCCGGTATGCAGGGTGATCGACGCGACGCCGATCCCCGCCGCGGCCAACCGAGCGACCAATTCCGGGGTGAAAGGCCTCCCGGCACTGGGCATCTCGGCGCTGCCCGGCCGGCTGGCGAAAATGGTCTGATAGTCCGCCAGTCCGATAGCGCCGATCGAGGTAGCCGTAGGCGATCGGGCGACCATGGCGATGCAGGTACTGGCGCGACCGGCACGTCCGGCAGGCCGACGATCCGTACCCGCCAGAGTCGGTTACCCGACCCGGTCGGGCTGGAATTCGGATGAGGATAGGGCGTCATCAGGTGCAGGTGCACTCGGCCGGGGAGTTGGACGACCTGGCCCGGCTCTGCGGTCAGGAGGGGAGACCGAGCGTCCGGCGCGGTGCGCAGTTCAGCCACCCAGCTGCCATCCCCGAGGTCCGTGGCCAGGTGCACCACCACCGGTCGTCCGGCCCGCCAGTGGCCATCGAGTTCGGCGGGCATCGTGCCGGAGTTGTTGACCACCAACAGGTCTCCCGGCGCGTAGATACCGCGGAAGGTCCCGGAAGTCGGGCATGCGTGATGCCGGCGGGTGAGGCGACCAACAGCCGGACCTGATCCCTGGCCAACCCGCGGTATTCGGGCGGTTCGGTTGCTGTGCGGTCGTCCGGCGAGCTGAACGTGGTGGTCGGGGTCTGGAGCGCGGCAGTCATCACGCGATCACCACCGCAGGCCGCTCTGAGATCGGACGACGCGAGCAGATCATCGGCTCGGTATCGACCGTTGGGTGGCCTGGTTGTGATCAATTCCAGGAACGCTGGCACCACCTCGTCGGGGGAGCGGCGGTCGCTGATGTCCTCACCGGGAAACGCGGCCTGCTGCATGTCGGTCCGCATGTCGCCGGGATCGACGGCATAGCAGGCGATATCGACGTTCTCGACGCCGAAGGTCAGGGTCAGGTGATCCAGGGCGGCCTTGCTCGCGCCATAGCCACCCCAATCCGGATAGTGCTCGACCGCGGCGTCCGAGGAAATGTCGATGACGATCCCGCCCGCCCGGGACAGCGCGGGCAGGAGCGCGGCAGTCAAGGCGAACGGCGCGATGACGTTGACCGACAGCACCTGCGTCAACGAGGTAGGGGACAGGTCGGTGAGCGCGCTCAGCGGCGTGCGGCCCGGCGCGGCGGGCCCCAGCGTGCTGGCGTTGTTCACCAGCAGGTCGAGCGAACCGGTTCGGCCGACTGCGGCGACGAGCCTGGCCCGATGCTCAGGATCGGTGACGTCACCAGCAACCGCGATGACGGTCCTTGTCACGCCCGGTGTCCCGGATGCATCGAGTCGCGCAGCTGTGCGGCGACGGCATTGAGTCGATCCTCGCCGCGAGCGGTGATGACGACATCCCAGCCGCTTGCGACAAGTGTTGTGGTGAGGGCTCTGCCGAGCCCGGCGGATGCGCCGGTGATCAATGCGGTTGGCATGGTTCTCCTCTTTCGAACGGCAGGTCCCGGTGAATCCCGGGACCATGTCGGGCCATGCGTCCATCATTGAAGTTGAAGTCAACTTCAAGTCAAGGTAGTTTCATTCGCATGCCAGCCAAGACCCTCTTGACGGTCGCCGAGGTATCGGCACGCAGCGGGTTTGCGGCCTCGGCGCTGCGGTACTACGAGCGGGAGGGTCTCATCGCGGCCACCCGGACGTCCGGCAATCAACGGCGCTACGACCGAATCGTGTTGCGGCGATTGGCGTTTGTCCGGGCAGCACGCAACGTCGGGTTGACCCTGGATGAGGTGCGGGCCGAACTCGCCCAGTTGCCTGCCGAACGCACGCCGACAACTGCTGACTGGCATCGCATCTCGCGCGATTGGCGAGGGCGGTTGGACGAGAAGATTGCCGCCATCGAGGCTTTGCGGGATCGACTAGACACCTGCATCGGGTGCGGATGCCTATCGCTGAAGGTCTGCGCCCTGTACAACCCGGACGATCGGCTCGGACGGCAGGCAAAACCGCCCGGTGCCGCCCTGCTGCCGGCGCTGTTACGGCGACCCATCGGCGGGGAGGGGGCGGCGCGGATCTGAACGGACCATCGAGGGACCGGTGGGCGTCAGCCGGTTCCCGAGACTGGGGACCGAAAGGGGTGGCGGACGTCACGTTCTGGTGGGGAAGCTCCGGGAGTCACTCGCAGTTACACCATGTGACGGTCCCCGGTACATGCCCCGGGCTCCACCCCTTTAGTCGCCGAGAGCGACCACGTGCCGAGAGGCGCACTGTCCGGGGATCGTCCACCACGGCCGCCCGATGCCTCCCGCGTCGAGCGGCCGTGCTGTTTATTGCGGACCGCGTCCTGGAACCGGTGCCACCGCAATGCCGATGTGTCGGTGCGGTAGGCAACGATGATCCACATGGCGACCGTGACGACAATCCGCACCGTTCGACTGGCTTCCCAACGGATCGAGGACAGCGAGTTCACCGGTGCGGTCGAAGTCGTCCGATGGATGCTGGCAATGCAAGCGCAAGACTTGGCCGGAGCCAAATGGTCGGTCGCATTGCGGGCGCCGGGCACGACCCTGGTTGACGTCGATGCGGCGCTCGCCGACGGCTCCGTCATCCGCTCCTGGCCTATGCGCGGGACCCTGCATCTCGTCGCCGCGGAGGACATCGGCTGGATGCTGGAGCTCACGGCGACCCGCACCGTGCGGTCCCTGGCCAGGCGTTACCGCGAACTGGAGCTCGACGAAGCAACCTTCCAACGTGCGGCGGAGGTCGCGGTCAGTGTCCTGGACGGTGGCCGGGCGCTGCCCCGGGCCGAGCTGTTCGAGCTCTTCGAAGAAGCTGGCATCTCCACCGCGGGCCAGCGCGCTCCACACCTCCTTGGCAGGTTGTGCCAGGACCGCACACTGTGTCTCGGGCCGATGATAGGGGTGCATCAGGCGGTGGTGCTGATGGACGACTGGGTGCCGCATCCGCGGAGACTTGACCGGGAGGAGGCACTCGGGGAGTTTGTCCGACGATTCTTTCTCAGCCACGGTCCCGCAACCATGCGCGACTTCGCCTGGTGGACGAAACTGCCCCTGCGGGACGCGGCCATCGGCCTGGCGATTGCCAAGGACCAGCTGGCGGAACTCGTCATTGACGGGACCAGCTACTGGATGGCGCCGGACCTGCCCGATCGGACATCCAAAGGCGTTCATCTGCTACCGGGTTTTGACGAATATCTGCTGGGCTACCAGGATCGCAGCGCCGTCCTCGCCGCCGAGCACTGGCAGGCGATCGTGCCCGGCAACAACGGGGTCTTCCAGCCGACGATCGTCGCCGGAGGTCGGGTGGTCGGCACCTGGCGAAGGAAGTCCGCACCGGCGAAGGTGACCCTCACGCTGTTGCCGTTCGAACCGCTCACCACTGCGGCCAGGAAATCGTTGTCCGCGTCGGCGGCGGGGTATGGGCACTTCCTGGGTTCGCCGGTCGACGTCAGCACGCCCGACTGAACAACGGCCCCCACTGATTGATGAGGTTTCACAGGAAACTCAGGGGATCCGGCGGTGCTTTCTGGAACCTGTGCACAGGGCAACCGAATGATCGGGGTCTTGGCTGGGCCGTCGAGAGTAGGAACCCCCGAGAGGACCAGAGCGATGGACTTGCACGAACGCCCCCAGGGGTCTTGGCCCGCTGACGACAACACAGCGGGACTACCCGGCTCCGCAACGAACGGACGTCCGCCGAACCGGCACAGGGTGGCCATCGCGTCCGGCGCGCTCGCGGTCGCCGCGGTCGTCGGTCTTGGCGCGGTCTTCGGTGTCGCCCAGAATTCGACGATTGCCGGGACCGCCGTCGCCGCGACCGCACAGGTCAACACCGATGCCGCGGCCGGTCAGCCCGTGTCACCTGGCGGCGGATACGGCCTGATCCCCTGGGGTGGCTCCGATGACCAGTCGGGCAGTGGCGATTCGGGCAGTGCTGATTCGGGCAGTGCTGATTCCGGTAGCGGCGATTCCGGTACGGGCGGTCAACTGGGTGGGGGTCAGTTCGGTGGCGGTCAACTGGGCGGCCTGGGGTCGGGCCTGGGCGGCACGTCGACCCTCGGCACCGCGACCAGCGAGCAGGAGGTGGGCGTCGTCGACATCGACACCGTCCTCGGCTACGAGGGGGCGGAGGCCGCCGGCACCGGGTTGGTGCTCACCACCGACGGCGCGATCCTCACCAACAACCACGTCATCGAAGGCTCGACAAGCATCACGGTGACGATCGTCTCGAGCGGCCAGCAGTACCCCGCGACGGTCGTCGGGACCGACGCGACAGATGACATCGCGGTTCTGCAGTTGTCCGGCGCGTCCAACCTGGACACTGCCAGGTTCGCCGACGGGTCTCCGGTGGCCGTCGGCGACGCAGTGACCGGCGTCGGCAATGCGGGCGGAGACGGCGGGAGTTCTTCGTCGTCCCCCGGAACGGTGACCGCGCTGAACCAGACGATCACGACCCAGGCCGAATCCGGTGCGGCGGCGGAGACGTTGCACGGGCTGATCGAGACGAACGCCGACATTCAGGCCGGTGATTCCGGCGGTCCGCTGTACAACGCGGATGACGAGGTTGTTGGCATCGACACCGCCGCGTCGGCAGGTGGCGTGCGAACCTCCGGGTACGCCATCCCGATCGCCTCCGCACTGAGCATTGCCCAGCAGATCCAGAACGGACAGGCCTCGGAGAACATCGTCATCGGCTTGCCGGCCTTCCTCGGCGTGCAGGTGAGTTCGACGTCCGGCAGTTCCACTCCCAACACCGGCCGGTATTCGCAGGCAACGGCGCAGGGCGCCCTGATCAGCGGCGTGGTTTCGGGTGCGCCGGCCGCCGCAGCGGGCATCACCGCGGGTGACACCATCACGGCGGTCGACGGGACGACGATTGACGACCCGTCCGGGCTGACCGCGGCGCTGGCCGGGCACAGCCCGGGGGAGACCGTGACGATCACCTGGGTCGGCACGTCCGGTGCTCCGGAATCTGCCTCGGTCACCCTCGCGAGCGGACCGGCCCTGTAGCGGCTGAAGGATCGTGGTCGGCGATGATAGGCGGATGCGTGCCCGTCGACCACGATTCCTGGCCGGTGTTGTCGGTCGTCTGCGCTCTGGGTGGCCGAGCCGGTGACCGACGAAGCGGCAATCAAGTACGACGCCTCGCCACCGCCTCGGTGGCGGGCGCCGCTGATCATGCTCGGCAAGATCCTGCTGGTGCTGGCCGGCGTGTGGTTGGCCGTCCAAGCACTGCGGCAGGTCGACTGGCAGCAGGTCGGCGATGCGTTGGCCAGACTGACGTGGTGGGAAATCGTCGTCGTGGCAATGATTGTCGCTGTTCGGCAGACCGTCAACGCCTCGACGTTGGTCATCCTGGTACCGAAACTGAAACTGTCCCATGCACTGTCAACCGCGTTGTCGGGCACGCTGATCCAGACGTTCACCCCGCCGCCGGCCGATGCCGTTCTGCGACTGTCGATGCTCCGGTCGTACGGGGTCGAGACCACCCGTGGCGCCGCTGCCCTGGTGCTCGACACGCTGGTTTTCTATCTCGCCCGGTTCGTCGCGCCGGTGATTGGTCTGGCACTGGCCCTGGTAGCGCTTGCGGTGGAGCCGATCCAGTATTGGATGGCGCTCGGCGGTGCTGTCGCTGCCATTCTGCTGGTTCTCGCATTGATGGTGATCTCCAAGGGTGAGCGGGCTGCAGGTGGCTTCGGCCGAGGTGCCGCCGTCGTCGTCCGACGATTGCGCCCCAGCGTCGATCCGGAGGCGTGGGCGGCCGCCCTGATCAGGTTCCAGCAGGAATCCGCCGCCGGGCTCTTCGGTCGGATCGGCAAAGCGACGCCGACCATGCTCGCGTTCATCGTGGTCGACGGCACTGTGTTGGTCGCCTGCCTGCGGTTCGTCGGTGTGCCCGGCGAATACGTCGGCTACCTCGCGGTGCTGGCCGCACTGCTGAGCCTGTACCCGCTCACCATCTTCCCGTTCGCCGGCCTCGGGGTGCTCGACGCGAGCCTGATCGTCCTGGTCAACGCGGAGGGCGTCGCCGACCCCGCCGACATGGTTGCGGCAATGGTGATCTGGCGGGCGGCGACGCTGTTGCTGCCATTGCTGCCCGGACTGATTGCGTTGACCAACTGGCGCCGTCGAGGGGTGCGGGTCGGACCTTGACTGTGGACAGGTCCGGGTTGGCGGGGCAGGTGCTTTCTTCATTTTGGATTTATTCCGGCCCGCATACCGGGATTGGCGCCCATCCACTGAGGCTCTGCGGGCATCGCAATACGTCACTGTGACAAATTGAGGAAACGCCTCTGGGTGGGGAAAGCCGGAGGGGCGCGCCCGGCCGAGGCAATGTCTTGAAATCGTATGCCCAACAGTTGGCGTCCCGGGCTCGATTCGGTCCGTGAGCGTTAGACCAGCCCGGGGTCGGCGAATCGGATTGTGTCGCGCCGACCAGAGACGACGTTGGAATTGTCCGGAGTGTAATACCGCCTATGGATCCTGCGGTGAGCATTCGACGCCGGGACGCCGAAACCGGTGTACCGACGTCGACGCACACAGCCTCAGTTCCCAGGCAAGTGCCGATAAGCGAGATTATGTCAAGTAGGATAGTGTCTACTGCATCAAGATGCAACAGCGACTCCACACCCGGCCATCCTTGGTCCAGTCTCTCGGTTGCTCTGGACCTGCGGCATCAGACGACGCTCAGCGGGCAATGGCTGGACAATCGTCGCCGACGCCCTGCGAGCTGCGACCCACAACGGGTCATGCGGTCGGCGCCACGACGGCATCGGTGACGTCATTCATGATCAACAGGCTGCCACAGGGCCAACCTCGCCGAGCGACCCGCCAGCCGACGTTGGCACGCACGGGATGACGAGCAGCCGATCGCCTGCTTTACTTCCACTTGCAAACACCCCCTCGCTGAACGGAACAATCATCAAGTGAGGAACCGTATGGCGCGACTGGTCGCTGAAGTCGGCGTCATCGCAGCGGCAGGCTGGCTGCTGATCGGATGTGGACTCTCGTCCACCAGCCAGACCGGTCAACCGGTGGTGGCGGCATCGCCGGCTCCGGCCTCTCAAGCGGCGGGATCGACGTCGGAAAACGCTGAGACGTCATCGGTGCCCGCGAGTACTGCCCCGAGTTCGTTTTCGCTCGACGCTGCGAGTGCGAATTGGTACGCGGTTCTCTGTCCCGGCTTCAATAACCTGGTCGGCACGAATAATTGGCTGCAGACTTCGCACCCCTTTCCGGAGAATGCGGCGTACATCCTGCAAGTTGGTACCGAGATGAATCAGGCCAATACCCGCCTCCAGGAACTACCGCCACCGACCCACGAGGGGGGCGCCGAGCTGGCTCGCGGCGCTCTCGAGACCACCGCTGCCTTCGGCGAGTTTTACACCCGATACGGCACGATGATGGTGAATGTCGCCCCCGGTGACGACGCGACGGCGCAGCACATCGTCGAGGAATTCGCGCGGGAACGTTCAGAGGCCGGGCCCGCGATGAATTTCTATCCCAGGAAATTGGCCCCGGAGATTCAGGCCGCGGTACGCAGCGAGGTTCCCGTTTGTGACGATTTCTGGGCATGGGCGGGCGGTGAGCCGTTCTAGCAGTTAATCCGTGAGCGTGCGGCGCATGATGAGTCGCGGCAACTTCGAGGCGACCGCGTCCGTCGTTCCGATCACCGTGAAGCCGGCCTTCTCGAACATCGATCTGGTCCCGACGAATGCCATTGTCGTGTCCATCCGGCCCTCGGGTTCGACGGGATAGGCCTCGACGGCCGGTGCACCGCGCGACGCGGCGTACTGAACTGCACCCTCGATGAGGTGGGCGGCGACGCCCTTCTTCCGGTGACCGCCCCGGACCACGACACAAATGATGCTCCAGACGGGAACGTCGTCGATCGGGCGGATGAGTTTTGACCGTGCCAGGCGCGGGATGTCGGCGCGTAATCCGATGTTGCACCAACCGACCGGAGTGTCGTCGAGGTAGGTGACCACGCCCGGCGGGTCCTCTCGCTCGCACAGTCGCCGCATCGCCTGCTCCCGATCGCCTTTGCCGAGTTCTTCGATGTCCTTGGCCTGCAGGCGATGTGAGAGGCACCAGCAGTGGGTGGTCCGGCGGTTGGGGTTGATGACGTCCGCAAAGTCCTCGAAGCGGTCCGGCGTCAGCGGGTGGCTCTGGAAGGTCATTGCCCCATCGAACCACCCGACCGACGCGAGCTGGACCTGCACCTTCAGCCTCGCAGCAGCTGGTTGATCCGTGCCGCCTGCCGCGTGAGGTGATCACGTTCGGCGAGGTTGGGGGCGGACCTGGCAGCGTCGGCGTAGAGCCGTGCCGCCAACGAAAGATCGCCCGCCTTCTCGTGCAGGTACGCCGAGGCGGCGCGGTGGCGAGGCAGGCCCGGATCGATGGTCGCCAGGGCCGCGAGACCCGCCCGGGCACCATCTGCCTCGCCGATCGCGACGGCCCGGTTGAGCTGGACTACCGGGCTGCCGGTGATCCGGAGCAGCTCGTCGTACCAGCCGACAATCTGCACCCAATCGGTTTCCTCGGCCCTCATGGCGTCGGCGTGCAGCGCGGCGACGGCGGCCTGGGCCTGGTACTCCCCGAGTCGGTCATGGGCCAGCGCCGTCTGCAGAATGTCGACCCCTTCGGCGACGAGTTCGGTGTTCCATTGGGATCGGTCCTGCTCGGCCAGCGGAACCAGGCTGCCGTCGCGCCTCGTGCGAGACGGGCGTCGCGCATGGTGCAGCAGCATCAACGCGAGCAGCCCTACGGTCTCGTCGTTCTGGGTCCCGTCCTCCTCGGTGAGCGCCACCAACTGCCGGGTGAGCCGGATCGCTTCGGCCGCCAGGTCGACGTGCCCGGTGTAGCCCTCGTTGAAAACCAGGTAGAGCACCCGCAGCACTGTCGCCAGGTCGCCGGGCTCGGTGAACCGCACGTCGCTCACCGCGCGCTTGGCTCGGCTGATCCGCTGTGCCATCGTCGCCTCCGGAACGAGGTAGGCCTGGGCGATCTGCCGGGTGGTCAGGCCACCGACGGCGCGCAACGTGAGAGCCACTGCCGAGCGCCGGAGTGAGCGACGGGTGGGCGCACAGGAAGAACAACTGCAACGTGTCGTCGGCGGATTCGCTCGGTCCCGGCGGCGGCTCGACCTCGACCCGCCGCTCACGCTCGCGACGAGAGGTCTCCGAGCGGTGGGCGTCCACGAACTTGCGCCAGGCAACCGTGACCAGCCATCCCTTCGGGTCGGCCGGTGGCCGGTCCGGCCAGGTCAGCGTCGCCTGGACGAGGGCTTCCTGCACGGCGTCCTCGGCCGTCGCGAAGTCAACCCCGCGATGCACGAGGACACCGATCACCGCCGGAGTCAGCTCCCGCAGCAGAAGTTCGTCCATGACCCGATCTTCGCCGGCCGGACCGGTCACTCGCTGACCGTCGGCGGTGCGCTCAGGAAGGGTCGCACCTCGAGCCATTCGTGGATGGGCCTTGCCACCGGCGCCGGGGGCGGCCGACAGCTCTCCGGCCAGCTGTACGGCGCGGTCGTAGGATGTCCACGTCGATCACCATCCACCCGGCGATCAGATCCTTGGTCTCCGCGAACGGCCCGTCGGTGACCGGTGGTCGGCCCGCACCGTCGTACCGAACGAACGTGCCCTCGGGCGAGAGGGCCTGGCCGTCGACGAATTCACCGGTGCCCTTCGAGCCGGGCGGCGAAGTCGGACATGTACTGCATGTGATCCGCGATCTCCTCCGGCGTCCACTGGTCCATCGGAACGTCGTTGACGGCCCCGGGGGCGCCGCGATAGTGCTTGAGAAGCAGGTACTTCATGCTGGTCTCCTTCTTGTGCGTTGCGGCCATGCGGTCCGCGTGTACCCCTGGGACGGAGCCGCTGGTCCGGTCTCGACATCGTCGACCACAGTAATTTCACGTGCGTGCTGACGAACGTTAAAGAGCACAGCCCACCCCGCGGAGCCGCAAACCAATCCGGCCGCAGCGGGTTCGGATGAGTACTCTCGGCGATCTGGCGGCGGGTGAACCGGTGTCGGACCTGGTTCCTGGCGTTGCCGAATCCGCGGTGATCTGCCGTTATCCAGATGATCGACTTGTCGCCTCGGTGACCCCGCAAGACGGCTGATGTCGTTGTCTTGCAACAGATTCTGAACGGTCTGACGCAGCTGATGGTCGACCGGGACGGGTACGACAGCGGATTCCCCGATCCCCGAACGCTCCGTAGAGCGCCGGAACGAATTAACCTGCTCCGTTCCCATTTCAACATATAGCGCACCGGGGGGCTTGCCGCAAGACCCGGGTCATGCCGCAGAATCGCTGGCCGAAGCCAGATTCTGGGGAAAGTGGAGTTGCGAAATGGGTGTTGTGTTGCCGACCGTCAGTGCATTTGATCTACCCGACCACCTCTCCCCCAAGGCCGACCCCGCGCTGATCGCCGACGACGAACAGCACTTCGCGGCCATCGCGGACAGCCTGGGGCAGGCGATCGCCGAGTTGTCCGACCGGCTCGACGCCGAGCGCAGGCTACCCGGTGGTCAGGGCCAGGAGGCGATGGAGCGCGATCAGCAAATTCACCGGCTGACCACCCGGCTACGTGCACTGCGTCGATTCGGTTTGGATCTGTGCCTGGGGCGCATCGTCCGGACGGACGGTGCTGAGCCCGTGTACGTCGGACGGCTGGGTCTTACGGACAGCGGCGGCCGGCAGCTGCTGATCGACTGGCGCTCCCCCGCTGCCGAGCCGTTCTTCGGAGCCACCCACGCGAACCCGATGGGGCTGACCAGCCGACGCAGATACCGCTGGACGCTTGGCCGGATCAGCGACTACTGGGACGAAGTGTTCGTCACCGACGGGGTTGACGGGTTTGCCGGCTACCCGGCGCTCGACGACCAGTCCGCCTTCATCGCCAGCCTGGGCAGCAACCGGTCCACCCGGATGCGCGATGTCCTGGGCACCATCCAGGCCGAGCAGGATGCGATCGTCCGCGCCGGATCGGCCGGCGCACTTGTCGTCGACGGTGGCCCGGGTACCGGAAAGACCGTCGTCGCCCTGCACCGCTCCGCCTACCTGGTCTACTCCGACCCCCGGCTGGGTCACCAACGGGGCGGTGTGCTGTTCATCGGTCCGCACCAGCCCTACCTGGCCTACGTCTCCGACGTCCTGCCCAGCCTCGGTGAGGAGGGCGTGCAGACATGCACCCTGCGGGACCTCGTCGCAGAGGGGCCCGCAGCGACCATCGAAACCGACCCGAACGTGGCTCGGCTGAAGTCGTCCGCGGACATGGTGACGGCGATCGAGACGGCAGTCAGGTTCTACGAGGAACCGCCAGCCAATCCGATGACGGTCGAGACCGACTGGGCCGACATCTGGTTGAGCGCCGACGACTGGGCCGAGGCGTTCGCTGCAGCCGAACCCGGAACCCCGCACAACGAGGCGCGCGAGGAGATCTGGGCGGAGCTGCTGGAGATTCTGATGGACAAGTACGACGGCGACGCCCCGACCGGGATGCTTCGAAAGTCGTTGCAGCAGAACAGGGAGCTGCGCACGGCGCTGAACAGGGCATGGACGGTGCTCGAGGCGGCGGACCTGGTCGGAGACCTGTGGTCGGTTCCCGCCTACCTGCGCAAGTGTGCCCCGTGGCTGCGCCCCGACGAGGTCAGGCTGCTGCAGCGCAGGGACGCCCAGGCCTGGACGGTGTCCGACCTGCCGCTGCTGGACGCGGCGCGGCAACGGCTCGGTGACCCGGATGCGGCGGGCCTGCAGCCGTCGCCGGAGCGCCGCTGTTGCCGCCCGGCAGGACTCGATGGCACAGGTCGTCGAGCACCTGATCGAGTCCGACGACTCCGAGATGGCCGTCATGTCGATGCTGCGCGGGCAGGACCTGCAGGACGTGCTGGTCGACGAGGACACGCTGCCCGGTTCCGACCCCGACCTGCTGGCCGGCCCGTTCGCGCACATCGTGGTGGACGAGGCGCAGGAACTGACCGACGCGGAATGGCAGATGTTGCTGCTCCGCTGCCCATCCCGGAGCTTCACCATCGTCGGGGACCGGGCCCAGGCCAGGCACGGGTTCACCGAGTCATGGCGGGAACGGCTCGAGCGGGTCGGGCTCGACCGTATCGACCTGGCGACGCTCAGCATCAACTACCGGACGCCGAAAGAGGTGATGGCCGAGGCGGAACCGGTGATCAGGGCGGTCCTCCCGGACGCCAACGTGCCGACTTCTGTTCGGAGCAACGGACTGTCCGTCATTCACGGATCCACAACGGACCTTGGCCAGGTCCTTGATGGCTGGCTCGCCACACATGCCGAAGGGATCGCCTGCGTCATCGGGACCGATGTGTCGGAAGCAGCGGCCGCCTACCGGGACGAGCCTCGAGTCAGCCTGCTGACGCCGGAACTGTCAAAGGGCCTCGAATTCGATCTGGTCATCATTATCGACACCCAAAGGTCAGACGCCCAGACATTCGCCAACGGCATCGAAGGGGCGGTCGACCGCTACGTCGCGATGACCCGGACGACGCAGCAACTCGTCGTCCTGACAAGCTCCTGACCTACGTTGCGGTGATCATCCATGAGCCGTCGGCAACGACGGTGATGATCCCCGGCGACTCGAACGCGACCGAGTCGTTGTACTGGCCGGCCTCGTGGATCGTCAGGGATGTGCCGTCGGTGTTGTAGATCACCACCGAGAATTCCCCCTCACTGTCATGCGCCAGCGCAACGCTGGTGGCCGGATCGGCGATGACGAGGACCGCGTCACCCTGGCCACCGGTGGTCGGTGCCGCCGGTGGGTGCTCGGCGAGCGGGACGATGCTGGCCGTCCAGTCGGAGTCTGCGGTGATCCTCCGACGGGGTGATCGGACCGGTCAGGAATCGAGAAGCTCGGCAGCGGCTCGGCATTTAGCGTGATGACCAGGGAATTTGAGCCCGAATCCCCACAACAACATGACCGCTGCAGTGAAAGGAATTTGCCATGGCCAGCATCGAATCCGTGACCATCGAGGTGCCGAACCTCAGGGATGCCGACGAGTTCTACACCGCCGTCTTCGGCCCGGACCTACCGGTGCGACTGCGGGCCTCGGCGGCACCGACCACCGGATTCCGTGGGTTCACGCTGTCGCTGACCACATCCCAGCCCGCGAACGTCAACTGCCTCATCGGGTCGGCCATCGACGCCGGCGCGACCGTGCTGAAGCCGGCCGCGAAGTCGTTCTGGGGCTTTGGCGGTGTCGTGCAGGCCCCGGACGGGACGATCTGGAAGGTCGCGACGTCGTCGAAGAAGGACACCGGCCCGGCCAGCCGGCAGTTCGACGACATCGTGTTGCTGCTGGGGGCCGCGGACGTGGCTGCCAGCAAGCGGTTCTACGTTGACCGAGGCCTCGCCGTGGCCAAGAGTTTCGGGCGTAAGTATGTGGAGTTCGCGGCCGGGTCGAATGTGGTCAAGCTCGCGCTGTACGGGCATCGGGCTCTTGCCAAGGACGCCGGGGTGCCGGCAGACGGCGGTGGATCGCATCGGATCGTCATCGGTGGCGATATCGGCCCGTGCCTCGACCCGGACGGATTCGGCTGGGAGTCCGCATCAGTACGTACGGCCTGAAAGGGGTTCTCGCCCATGTGTTATGACCCAACTGGCGGGGCCACCGGACGAATCCCTTTGGTTCGCGCAGATCATCGTCCCGCTCCACGGACCGTCCCTTATGGCACGATTGGGCGGGTGAGCACCACTCCGGCAACGGCCCAGCACCTCCGCGACCTCGCGCTGTTGCGCCGGGTTCGCGACCGGATGGACCGGGAATACGCGCAGCCGCTGGATGTCGATGCGCTGGCCCGCGGCGTGCACATGTCGGCGGGCCACCTCAGCCGCGAGTTCCGGCTCGCCTACGGCGAGTCTCCGTACAGCTACCTGATGACCCGGCGCATCGAGCGCGCGATGGCGTTGCTGCGCCGTGGGGATCTCAGCGTCACGGACGTCTGTTTCGCCGTCGGTTGCTCGTCACTCGGCACATTCAGCACGCGGTTCACCGAACTGGTCGGCGTGCCACCCAGCGTCTACCGACGGCAGGCCGCGCCGGCGACGGCGGAGATGCCGTCATGCGTGACGAAACAGGTCACCAGGCCGATCAGGAATCGAGAAGCGCCGGTCACCGAGCCACAACTAGCCTAAACGCATGGACATCACCATTCAATCCAGCTTCCTTCCGCAGGACGACCCGGAAGCCGCCATCGCCTTCTACCGGGACACCCTCGGCTTCGAAGTCCGGCTCGATGTCGGATACGGCGACATGCGGTGGATCACGGTCGGCCCCGTCGGCCAACCGAGCACATCAATCGTGCTGGCCCCGCCGGCCGTCGACCCCGGCATCACCGAGGATGAGCGCCGGACGATCGTCGAGATGATGGCCAAGGGCACCTACGCCACCATCGTGCTGTCGACCCCCGACCTCGACGGCACCTTCGAACGGCTGCAGGCCAGCGGCGCCGAGGTCATCCAGGAGCCGATCGACCAGCCATATGGGTTGCGCGACTGCGCCTTCCGCGATCCCGCCGGCAACCACGTCCGGATCAACCAGGCGCGCTGATTCGAGTCGGCCGCTAGATATCGGCCACCTGGGGCGCGACCTCGGTGCCGAGGAGTTCGATGCCGCGCAGCAGGTCGGCGTGGGCCAGGCGCGGATTCGTCATCTGCAGGGAGACGCGGTCCACGCCACCCAATTGCTGCGAGATACGCCGAAGTTTGGTGGCGATGGTGTCCGGGTCGCCAAGGAAGAACGCACCGTCCGGACCGCTGGTGGCATCGAACTGCGCGCGCGTCGGCGTCGGAAAACCACGTTCCCGGGATACCTGGGTGAACATCTGGTGCCACCCTGGGTAGATGGTGTCGGCGGCCGATTTGACGCTGTCGCCGACGTAGCCGAAGACATGCAGGCCAACTTGCAGGCTCTCCGGGGCATGTCCGGCCTGGGCACCGGCACGGCGGTAGAGCTCGATCAACGGGCCGAACTGGCGCGGTTGGCCGCCGATGATGGCCACCATCAGCGGCAGCCCGAGCAGGCCCGCCCGGACGAACGACTCCGGGGTGCCGCCCACGCCGACCCAGATCGGCAGCGGGTTCTGCACCGGACGCGGGTACACGCCCTGCCCGGTGAGGGCCGGCCGGTGCACACCCGACCAGGTGACCCGGGTCGAGTCCCGGATCTTCAGCAGCAGGTCGAGCTTCTCCTCGAACAACGTGTCGTAGTCGGCGAGGTCCAGGCCGAACAACGGAAAGGCCTCCGTGAATGAGCCGCGCCCGACAACCAGGTCGATGCGGCCCTTGGAGATCAGGTCGAGGGTGGCGAATTGTTGGAAGACCCGCACCGGGTCGGCCGCACTGAGCACCGTCACCGCGCTCCCCAACCGGATCCGGGAGGTCCGGGCAGCGGCAGCTCCGAGGATGACCGGCGGTGCGGAATCGTAGTACTCCTCGCGATGGTGCTCACCGATTCCGAAGGAATACAGGCCCGACGCTGTCGGCGAGCGCGATTTCCTCCAGCAGGTGCTCGATCCGCTCCGCCGGGCCGACCGCGTGTCCGGTGGTGGGGTCTGTCACGGTTGAAACGAAACTGTCGACGCCGACGTGCATGGTGTCCTCCTGTTGGTCCGAGGCGCATTGCGGCACCGTCTGGTTGAAGCATCAACAATAGATCGAGCCGATTCCATCCCCACCGCATCACGGCCCCGGACGCGTACGGCGTTCTCCATCGAAGCTAGTCGACGCGCAATCGTGTGGGTGACGCGAGATGGCTCGGCGAACGCGCCGGGCCGGCTCCTCGAGCCGCTGTCAGTTTGCCTTGACGCCGAATCGACTGTCAGGCTATCTTGACACTAGTCACATGTCAGTCCAGCTTGACGTCGACGTCGATCATCTTTGGGAGGCAGCGGATATGGAGACCGACGTGCTGATCGTCGGAGCCGGTCCGACCGGCCTGATGCTCGCCGGTGAACTGGGGCTGGCCGGAGTTCGTGCCCTGGTCGTTGAACGCGATGGCCGGCCTTCCGACCTGCCCAAGGCCAACGGATTGGTCGGGCACATCGTGAGAGTGTTCGCCGCGCGGGGCCTTCTCGATGATCAACCCGATCTGCTTCCACTCAGTCCACCGCGATTCCCCTTCGGACCCCTTTCCTTGGAGTTGGCCGGCTTGCGGCTCAACCCGCTGCACGTGTTGCCCGTCCCGCAGCGGAGATTGGAGGCGATGCTGGAGAGTCGAGCGCTCGCGCTCGGCGCAATCCTCCGCCGGGGTCACGAGGTCACGGATATCCAGGAAACGTCAGAGCTGGTAGTGGCAACCATTACCGGCCCGTCCGGCGATGACCTGGTCACCGCAAGGTATCTCATCGGTTGCGACGGAGCACACAGCTTCGTCCGCGAGCACAGCGGCATCGAGTTCCCCGGGATCACCAGCAATGAGATATCACGAATGGCGCGAGTAACGTTGGCCGCATCAGCGGTCACCGCGGTCGGCGACGGTGTGCTGATCAACAAAGAGCTCACGCTGAAAACGTTCCGACCGAACCGCACGTCGACCGGCGCGATCACCCTTGCCCCACTGGCCATGTTGGATCCGTCCGCCGACGCGGACACTTTTATTCTCAGCACCGCGGAGCGCCGTGCGTCCGATGAGCGCGGCCGAGGCCTCACCCTGGACGACCTTCGTCGGAGCGTGCACCGGGTGCTTGGTGCCGACCTGCCCATCCAAAAGGCGGACTGGGTCAGGAGCACCGTCGCCAACAGTCGGCAGGCATCGGCCTATCGGGTTGGTCGCCGGTTTCTCGTCGGCGATGCGGCACACGTGTTCTCGGCCGGTGGGTCCGCGCTGAACGTCGGCCTGCTCGATGCATTCAATCTGGGCTGGAAGCTTGCAGCCGACGTCCGCGGACAGGCGACTGACGGACTGCTCGACACCTACCAGGCGGAACGGCGCCCCGCCGGCCAGCGCGCGATCCGGCAAACCCGGGCCCAGGCAGCGTTGTCGTCGGCGGGCGAAAACATGGGTGCACTGCGAGAACTCCTGACGGACACTCTCCGGAACCCGGCCACCGTCCTGCAATTGGCGGAATGTCTGGAAGGCAATGACTCTCATCCCTCCCCCGCGGGCCCAACCAAGGCGTCCCCGCTCGTCGGCGGCTGGGCCGCCGATGTCCTGACGGGGAAAGGCATCGGCGCGGCGCTCGCCACCGCGATGGTGTCGGGTCGAGCGATTCTTGTTGACGTCACTGGCGACTCGATGTTGACCCAAGCGGCCAAGGCTTGGTCAGGCCGGGTCGACCTGATCAATGGCACCAGGTTCGGGGTGGGTGGTGGCGGCACTGGCGGTGGGATGTTGACCCGACCCGATGGATATGTCGGCTGGACTGCTGAGGACGCGTCCGAGGAATCCGTGTCCGGATTGATCGACGCGTTGCGCCGGTGGTTCGGCCCAGCCTGAACCCGCAACGCACCCATGGCGGATCGGATGATCCAGACAGGTACCTTGCGCTGATGGCCACACACTGGACCTTGGGCTGTGACGCTGCCGACCCCCACCTGCTGGCTGCTTTCTGGGTGGTTGCGCTGGGGTATGTCGACGAACCGGGTTACGACGAAGTGGACGGCGCGTCCATCATCGACCCCGACGACAAGGGTCCGGCGATCGGCTTCCTCCGGGTGCCGGAGCCGAAGACCGCGAAGAACCGGATGCACATCGACATCCGGGTGGCCGGCGAACCGCCGTGGGACATGGAGGAACGGAAACAGCTCATTCGCGCAAAGGTCGCCGAGCTGGCCGCCCGCGGCGGGAGAGTCCTGCGTGAAATATCCTATGGCGGGCTGCTCGATCATGTCGTCATGCTCGATCCCGAGGGCAACGAATTCTGCGTCGCATGAAGGCGCTGTTGTATTCCCAGTACGGCGAATTGCCCCGGGTCCGCGACGTCCCCGATCCGATGTGCCCCGCAGACGGAGCGATCATCACCGTCCGGGCATCCGGCGTGTGCCGGTCCGATTGGCATGCCTGGCGTGGCCACGACCCCGTCGTCCTGCCGCACGTCCCTGGGCATGAATTCGCCGGCGTCATCGCCGAGATAGGCCCGGAAGTGACGAATTTCTTCGTCGGAGAGCGGGTGACGGCGCCGTTCGTCCAGGGCTGCGGACGCTGCGACTACTGCCGGGCGGGGAATGCCCAGGTCTGCCCGCAGCAGCGGCAGCCGGGATTCACCGACCCGGGATCGTTCGCCGAGCAGGTGGTGGTCAACGGCGCGGACATGAACTTGGTGCGGTTACCGGACACGGTCGGATTCGTCGCCGCATCGGCCCTTGGCTGCCGGTTCGCGACGGCGTTCCGCGCGATCACCGTGCACGGTCGAATCGCCCCGGGTCAATGGTTGGCCGTCTACGGCTGCGGCGGTGTTGGCCTGTCCGCGGTGATGATCGGGGTTGCGATCGGCGCCCGGGTGATCGCGATCGATGCCAGTCAGGCCGCTCTTGCACGGGCCACTGACCTCGGCGCTGAACGTGCCCTGCAGGTCGGGTTTGACACCGACCGGACCATCGGCGAGATCGCCGACGGTGGAGCACATGTCACCATCGACGCGGTCGGATCGCCCGCCACCGCCGCCGCGGCGGTCCGGTCGCTGCGGCGCCGTGGGCGGCACGTCCAAGTGGGTTTGCTGCTGGGTGACGACGCGCTCACCGCGCTGCCGATGGACCGGGTCATCGCGCAGGAGCTGGAGATCTACGGCTCGCACGGCATGGCGGCCGTCGACTATCCGGCGCTGTTGGGGCTGATTGCCTCGGGCGCGCTACATCCGGAACGGTTGGTCAGTACCGTCATCGGGCTGGATGAGGCGGGTGAGGCCCTCGCCGCCATGGATTCCGGCTCCGGTCCCGGAATGACGGTGATCGAGATGTGATGTCTCGCCGGCGATGTGTCTCAACCACGGCCGATGATGGCACCAATGATCGCAACGGCGTCCGCTGCCCGGGTTTCGGGCAGCCTGGAGTATCCGCAGACCAGACCGCGCAAGGGCGTGCCGGTGTCGCCGTCGTAGTACTGGCTCAGCGGTGCGCAGGCCACTCCAGCACCGCGCAGAGCCAGCGTCGTGGCGATGTCGTCGAGACCGGGCCCGAACGTCAGCACCACATGCAACCCGGCGTCGATCCCGTGCAAACTGGCCCCGGGCAACAGCTTTCGGCAGGCGGCGGCGAACCGGTCGCGTCGCGCGGCGTAGGTGCGGTGGCTGGCGGCGATGTGTCGTCGCAAAGCCCCCGACTGCATCAGGGCGGCCAAAGCTGCCGTCGCGACGCTATTGACCATCTCCCCCGCGTCGGCCTGGCTCTGCTGGACGGTCGAACGCAGCCACGCCGGCACAACGGCCCAGGCGATCCGCAGGTCGCGGGTGAGGATCTTCGACGTGGTGCCGAGGTAGATCACCCGGTCAGCGCCGTCCGACATCGCCCGCAAGGCCGGCATCGGGGCGACGTCGTAACGGAACTCGCCGTCGTAGTCGTCCTCGAAGATCACTGCGGCATGCTCCGTCGCCCAACTGAGCAACGCCGTCCTGCGCTCCACCGACAACCTCGAGCCGAGCGGATACTGGTGGGCCGGCGTGACGTAGACGCCATAGTCGTGGTCGTTCAATTGCTCCACCAGCAAGCCCTGACCGTCAACGGGCACCGGGCGAATGTTGCTTCCGGCGGACGCGAAGGCGCGGCGCCCGGCGGGATAGCCGGGGTCCTCGAACGCGAGAGTGTGCCCGGGTTTGCTGACTGCTCGACTCAGTGTGCGGATGGCGGCGTTCACGCCGGGAAAGATGAAGACATCGTGCGGATCGACGACCATCCCCCGGTTCTGCCTGAGGTGGTCGGCCAACTGAACGCGCAGCCGGGCAACGGAACCGGGTGGCGACTGGTCCGATGCATGCGGTGAAAGGATCGTCGGGGCAACGGGTCTCGCCGAATCCGCGAGCGAGTCCACGGCCGCGGAGCGCCAGGACCTGTTCCAGTCCTTCACGCTGATCAACGTCGTGTCGGGGAACCCGGGCAGCAGGTTGAACTGGATGCGGTCGAACCGGTCGTCAGCCTGTACGGGAGGAGGCGGTGGTGCCACCGCCGACGAGTAGGCCCCAGCCCGAGCGGCCGCAACGGCACCCTGCCCCACCAGCGTCGCCGATCCCGGCTTGGCCAGGAAGAATCCGGCCGCAATCAGCTCGTCATAGGCCTCGACGACCACCGATCGGGCGATCCGCAGATGGTGCGCGACCACCCTGGTGGAGGGCGCCGTGTCGCCGTCCACCAGTTGGGCCGCGGCGATGGCGCGGACCAGAGCCGCGGCCAGCCGCCCGGCGAGCTTTGCCGGACCATCCTCGAGCTCCAGGTGCAGCACGAACGCGGTGGATGTCCTGGCCATTCGTGGTACCTCGGTTTCCTTGCCCGCTACCTGCAGTGAAGGGACAGGTCAGCGAATGGCGATGAGCCGTTGAATGGAGGGCGACGGAGGCACGTCGCCCGTCACCCGTTGGGCCGGGATCGGATCGCCGTAGACCGAGGTGATCGGTAGGACACCGGTCCACAGGTCGGGTGGCACGTCGTCCTGGTTCGCCGGCTCCCCCGGTCCGCCGTGGCGGATCTTGACCGTCCACTGGCCGTCGGTGATGTTCATGGCGAGCGCCTGCGTCGCAGCGAGCTGTTTGCGGGTGTGACCCGGCACCTCTGCACTTCGACCGGGCAGCATTCGCTCCGACAGGTCCGTCAGGGCGCGGGCCGCGTCCTCGCCGGTCAGCACCACCAGGGTCGAATGGACAACGGCCGACCGGTAGTTGGCGCTGGAGTCGAACAGGGTGTGTGCGTACACCCAGCCGTCCAGGTGGGTGACGCACAGCGCCGCCGGTGCACCGGCGGCGACGTGCCGCAACGCTCCGGCTCCCGTGGAACCGTGCAGCAGGATTCGGTCGGCCACCCGCGCGTACAGCATCGGAACGACCCATGGTCGTCCGTCGACGACGGTGCTGAGGGTGCCGATCTGGTGCCCCGCATCCAGCACCTGGTACAGGTCCTCGCGGTCCGCACGGGCCCGCTCGGCGTGGCGGGTTATTCGAGGAGGAATGGACATGCCACCAGTCTGGCAGGTACTGGTCTGTCTACAAGGCCGGAAATCGTCCGAAGGTTCAAACCAGTATTCGTCTAGACGATCGTCACCTGAGTCGTTCGGCTGGTCACGACGCCCCGAACAATGCCCTCCGGTGGGTCTGTGCCCGGTTCGTCGGCTTGGTAGTGGCAGGTGAGCCGGTAGCTGCCCGGTTCGACGTTCCGGTACCACGCCAGCACATCGATGGCGGCGCCGAGGGTTTCGCCGGATTGCAGCCATCCGTAGTCCGCCGGGCCTGGCAGGTCACGGTCGTACTTGCGTCGGCTGTAATCGGCGTCCAGATCGAAGTAGATCTCCCTGGAGATGCTCTCCAGATATCCGGGGCTCATTCGGCGGTTGATCAGTGCGGGCCGGGAGCCGTCGTTGGTCAACCGCACCATCACGGTGGCACCCACCGAACGGCGCAGCGGTCCCGTCGGCAGTTCGAGGTCCAGTCGGAGGTCTGCCGCGGGATTCACGGCTTCACCACGGCGTTGTAACCCGTCAGCACCGTCTGGTTGGCAGCGGACAGCGGATGCGGTGCCTTGGCCAGGCGGGCCCGTACCTTGTTCCGCACCTCGACGAATTTGCCGAAATTCGCCCGGCGCTGCGCGGCCGGCATTTTGTTCCACTCCCGCAACGCCCGGCCGGCGTCATCCATGAACCCGGCCAGGTCCTCCTCGTCCATGCCCTTGGACAGGATCTCGATCCGCTCCCCGAGGAACTCGCTGATCGGCAGGTCGGCGATACCGACCCGGTTCTGCCGTACGTGCTCCATCTCATGCGCGATGGTGTGCACCAGACCGGCGAATCCCTGGGTGAAGGCGTTCGGCGAAATCGTGATGGCCGAATTCCCGGGAATGGCCTGATCGGTTGTCGTTGCGTTGTTCGGGTCGGCGGTGTCGAAATGGATGTCGACCAAACCGTTCTCATCCAGCCGATAGAAATCGAGGATCGCCCGGATGGCGCTGTTCTGGCTGCCGGCGCCCGCCATGCCCATGACCAGCGGGTTGATCGTGATCCGGCCGATCTGTCCGTCCTCCTTGAGGCCGGCGCCGTTCTGGAAGTTCGCGATTCGTTGCACGGTATCGGCGCTGAAAATCCCGTCCGGGGCCGCGCCGATGAACGCCTGGATGGCCCGGATCGACCGCGGGTCATGCCATTTCGCGCGGTCGAAGGCGATCGCGGCCTTCTCCTGTTTGGCCGTCAGCAGGGTGGGTGTCGGGCCAGGCGCGGCGACGGCCGGGGCGGGCAGCGCGAGCTGCGCGTTGATCGTGTCGCGGATCTTCGCGGAATTCGTCATTCCCGTCGGGCCCAGGGTGATCACCCGGAGGCCGCCGGCCTCGAAGCTGTTGGCGCCAGCGGCTGCCTGCCCCGCCTTGAAGCTCACGGTCAGCGCGTTGGCCTTGGTCGGAATGGCGAAAAAGTCTGCTGCGGCGTAGATCCCGTAGTCCTGTTGGCCGTTCGTCACGCAGCGCGCGACCACCGCATCGAGGGTCGGTTGATCGACCTGGCCGCTCGCGACGATGCCGTTGGTCTGCTGAAAGGTGGCCACCGCCTGGGCGGATATCGGCCCGAATTGGCCGTCCACGGTCGTGGCGACGATCACCTGGATGACCCGCACGGAATTGACGTCGTACTGCGCCCGGTTGAACGTGATGGCGGTTTTCTCTTGGGCGGGTGTCAACGGACCCGGTGCTCGTTGCAGGACGACCTGCGAATCCAGCAGGCGGGACACGGACAGTCCCGTGGCCTGGCCGTTCTGGGCGCTCCCGGCGAGCAGTCGGGCGGCGGGATGCGCTTGCCGCACCAGGCCGGTGACGGCTTGATTGCCCGCCTGTCGCTGCAGCACGGCGGCCAACGCTGGCTTTGTCGTGTCGCCCTTGGCTGTGGTGGACGACCCTCGCTGCGATGTTGGCTGCTTCTTCGCCGCCTGCGGCATGGGCACCCCCAGGGCAAGGTCACGAGCCCGATCGGCGCCCGACCATCTTCATGGTATTGGGCGCAGGTCGTCTCGTCGCGGGTTTCCCGCGATCGTGCCCCATGGTGCAAGCCGGACCGTCGGAACACCGCCGTGGTCAGTGGGCAACAGTTCGGCAGGTTGTCCCGTGACCACAGCCGGTGTCCAACTACTCGTCCCGGGTGGCTAGTTCCAGCTGTCGATCTTCACATCGCGCGGGTCCGGCGCACCCTTACCGGTTTCCACCAGCGACTTCAGGCTCATCAGGAAGATGGCCCATTTGGTGCTGCAGTGGTGCATGAACTCCACCGGTTCCTGCCAGCCCTGGTGTTTGAAGAGCACGCTGACATAGTCGCCGTCCTGCTTGAGATCGAAACTGATGGTCGTGCCGATCCATTCTTCGGGACCGTCCACCACTTCCCACCGCACCCGCTCGGCGGGGTGGAGTTCAAGCACCTTGGTGTCGATACCACCGGCGTCGAAACGGAACTGCAGGACACCGCCGATCTGGCTATCGCCCTGTGTGTTGTCGGCCCACCAGCCGGAAAGGCCGTCGACCGTGGTCAGTGCCGCATAGACATCGTCCACCGACGATGTTTCGATGCCCACCTTGTGCAGAATGTCCACCATTGTTCACTCCTTCTTGTCGTTGTACCCGTCTTGGTGGTGCTGTAGTGCTTCGGCAATGTGCTTGATGCGCTGCAACCTGGCGTCCCAGGCGGCTCCGACTGCAGCTAGCTGAGCGACCGCACGAGTGAGTTGTGCATCGTCAACCCGGTATCGCATTTCCCGACCGGCCGGCGTCACGTTGACCAAACCGACGCGGTCGAGCACGCCGAGATGCTTCGACACTGCCTGCCGCGTGACTGGCAATTTTTCGCTCAGGGTCGTCGCGGTGCCGTCCCCATCCGTCAACAGCAGGTCGAGCATCCGTCGCCGGGTTGGATCCCCGATCGCGGACCAGAGGTCGTCGTCGACTGCGACCGTCATGAGATGTCCTCCTGCAACATTTGGTTGCATGAAGGGTAACCCGCCGTGACACGATTGCGCAACCTCTGGTTGCGTATCCGTTGGACGAGTTGTCGACCGCTTCGATGCACACCGCCGCAGGACGGCAGGCCAAGGAAGGGGCTAGCTTCGGTGGGTGAGCTTCGAAGTCAGTGCCGACGCCTATGCCCGTTTCATGGGTCGCTATTCCGAGCCGTTGGCGGCGGAATTCGCCGCGCTGCTGGATCTTCGGGACGGTCAGCGAGTGTTGGACGTCGGGTGTGGGCCGGGTGCGCTGACCAGGCAGTTGGTCCGACATCTTGGACTGGCCGCCGTATCGGCCGTCGACCCGTCCGAATCCTTTGTGACGGCAGTCAGTTCCGGGATTCCCGGCATCGATGCGCGGCGCGCATCTGCCGAAACACTGCCGTTCGCCGATGACGAGTTCGATTGCTCCGTCGCTCAACTGGTCGTCCATTTCATGACGGACCCCGTCGCCGGTCTGACCGAGATGGCGCGCGTGACCCGTCCTGATGGGCTGATTGCCGCGTGCGTCTGGGATCACGCGGGCGGCACCGGCCCGCTCTCCGTCTTCTGGCGTGCGGTCGCCGCGATCGACCCCGACGCCCGGGATGAATCAGGCCTTGCGGGTGCCCGAGAAGGTCACCTGGCAGAACTCTTCGCGCAGGCCGGACTGCGTCAGGTTCAGGCCACGGTCCTGACGGTGCGGGTCGACTACGGCAGCTTTGCGCAATGGTGGGAGCCCTTGACGCTTGGTGTCGGGCCGGCCGGAAACTATGTCGCGCGGTTGGGGCCGCAACAGCGATCCGACCTGGCAGATCAGTGTGCGAAACTCCTGCCAACGGGAGCAATTGAAATTGCCGCATCCGCCTGGACCGCCATCGGCCGGGTCTGACCAGTTGCTGGGAGATTCAGGTCGGGGAATGGTGCTCCATCCTCATGCGAATCAGCTCGACAATCGTGGGTAATCAGGCATCATGCGGGCGACCGCGGCACTGCGGTTGCGAACCCCTGCATGGTCGAAGATGTGTTCCATGTGTTTGCGCACCGTGCTGACCGATGTGAACAACAATGCAGCGATAGCGGCGTTACTGTGGCCTTCGGCCGCCAGTTCGAGGACCTGCCATTCCCGTGGAGTCAGCGCACCGAGCCGCCGCCGGGCCGCATTGGCATGAATCTCTATCAGGTGAGGGCGCAGCAATTGCAACAGGTTCTTTTCGCGGTCGCTGAAGTCGGGCCCGCTGTGCCGAAAGAAGAGCAGGTTCCGCTCGTGTCCTGCGGCTGTGGGAAATCCAAGTGAGAGAAAGTATTTGACTCCGTCCGGCCGGAAGAAGTCCTCATAGAGTGGATTTGCGTGTAGCTCGCGCGCTGGATGCCAGTCGGACATGCGACGAACCTGCCCAGCCCGAGATGGTGCCGCACCCGCCCAGAACGATTCGTAGTGCTTCCAAAAGATCTCATGTGCATCTGGCTCGTCCTGCTCTGCGCGGATCTCGCAACGGACATTCTGCTCGATCACGCCCTGCTGAACTTCGCGCACCTCATTCCTCATGTCCAACTCGGCAATGGAGACTTCATCAGCCGGAATCAGCGCGGCCAAATCGTGCAACAGGGACCAGGGCACGATCGGGCCGGGGTCATCCCCGGCCGCCCGCGCGATCAACGCAGTCAAGGCGTGCAAGTCGCCGCTGTTCGACGATTCCTGGGTCACCATCACCGCTCCTTGGGCCGGTACCGCAGACCCTACCGATTGCGGGTCGAGTCAGAAATACGCCAAAAGGCGAATGGACCCACCAACGGCGGAACCGAGAAACTCCAGGGGCGAGCGCTCGAATCCGCAAATCCACAACGAGGAATGCCTACTGGGGAGCCACCATGAACTCGAAGGCCGTTTGCGCGCTCATCGCGGTACTGACCCTGACCGGGGTCGCTGGCTGTTCGGCTGCATCCGCCGCGCAAAGCGGCACGCCCGCCGCGGCGTGTGTTCGTGAGCCCGCACCGCTGTCAACCGTCCCCGACGCCCACTCCGTGCGGCCACGCGGGCTGTGGGCGATCTGACCGGCGTCCAGCAACGGGCCCGGCTTAACCGCCGGCCATTGCCCCGATGATCAGGTAAGGCTCGGTCCCATCGGTCACGGCGGGCGGCAGTTCGTCGTCCGGCGAATCGTTCGACAGGTCCTCCTGGCAGGCATAGAACCGGACGAACGGCCGGCGTTGTTGGGTCTCGTGGTCGCGCATGGTGCCGGCCAGCATCGGATACTGCGACCTCGAGTGCGTCCAGCACCGTGCGCTGGGTGACCGGCGTGTCGACCTCGAGGTGCACCTCGCCGTTGATGCGGGCCAACGCCCGCAGGTGTGCCGGCAGGATGACCCGGATCATGACAGCGTCTGCACTTCGACGGACAGCACGGCCGGCAGGTCCCGGACAATCGGCGCCCAATGTGTCACCGGAGTCCGCCGACGCATACACCTGCCCACCGCTGGTGCCGAAATAGATGCCGCACTCGTCGAGCGAGTCGACCGCCATCGCGTCGCGCAGAACGTTGACGTAGCAATTGTTCTGCGGCAAACCGTTGGTCGAGCGCTTTCCACTCGTTGCCGCCGGTCCGGCTCCGGTAGACCCGCAGCTTGCCGTCCATCACGAAATGGTGTGAGTCGCTGGTGATCGGCACGACGTAGATGGTGTCCGGCTCGTGCGCGTGAATCGCGATCGGGAAGCCGAAGTCGGTCGGCAGGTTCCCGCTGATCTCCTGCCACGACTCCCCCGCGTCATCGCTGCGCATGACGTCCCAATGCTTCTGCATGAACAACACCTCGGGCCTGGCCGGGTGCATGGCGATGTGGTGCACGCAGTGGCCGACCTCGGCGTCCTCGACCGGGATCCCGTCAGACAGCAGGCCGCGGTTGATCGGCCGCCAGGTGTTGCCGGCGTCGTCGCTGCGGAAGGCGCCGGCCGCGGAGATGGCGGCGTACATCCGGTCCGGGTTGCTCGGATCCAGGATGATCGTGTGCAGGCACATGCCGCCCGCGCCCGGTTGCCAGCTCGCGCTGGTGCGGTGGGTGCGCAGCCCCGGGAGCTCCTGCCAGGTCTGCGCGCCGTCGACCGAACGGAACAGCGCGGCGTCTTCGACCCCGGCGTACACGGTGTCCGGATCGGTCAGCGACGGTTCGAGGTGCCAGACCCTGGTGAAGTCCCAGGGCCGTGGGGTCCCGTCGTACCACTTGTGTGGACCGACCTCGCCCTCGTAGCCGAACTTGTTGCCCTTCGGTTCCCAGGTCAGTCCGCCGTCGTCGGATCGCTGGATCACCTGGCCGAACCAGCCGCCGGACGGTGCGGCGTAGAGCCGGTCCGGATCGGCCGGTGAACCCGGACACGTGGTAGGTCTCCCAGCCCGGGGAAATGTGGACCGGCTGACATCCCAATCCTTGCGCGCTGCATCCGACGTCAGGACGAACGCTCCCTTCCGGGTCCCGACCAACACTCGTACACCACTCATCGGGGCACTCCTTTCCGAGCAACTCTTGAACAACACCCAACAACCCGGCGACGGTGACCGCAAGGTCACCTCAGGGCCGGCTTGCCATGGATGGACTTCTCTTCCGGCACATTCTGAGCGGTTGAACCGAGGTCGGATCGGTCGATCCTGGCTGGCCGCGAAATCTCGGCGGCGCGTCGCGCAGGCAATATGACCTTCGACCCTTCCGGTCCAGGCCAGGGTTGGATTCACTGGGAACATCGGTCGAACAGTGCTTTACCGGGCACCGCGCCTACCGCGTTGGCACTCGGGTGGCACCACGGAGGTGGAAGATGGCATCACACAAGCGCTGGCAGGATCTCGGCCCTGGTGCCAGGGCGGCGATCGTTGTCGGCGGGATCGTTCAGCTCGGTTTGTTGGCGGCTGCCCAGATTGACATCGGCCGCCGCAGGCCTGATCAAGTGAACGGACCCCGCGGGCTGTGGAGAGCCGTTTCATTCATCAACTTCGTTGGCCCCGTTGCGTATTTCGTGCTGGGCCGCCGCCGGTCGGTCACCGACCCAGCCGGTCCCTGACCGGGAGTCCGGGTTCGCGGTCGGCGGCAGATCGTCCTCTGTTGCTCATCGCGGACCCTCCTTCGTCGGTTCCGGCTAGGCTCGACCACATGGCCGACGTGCTGGCAATTGTCGCCGTCGTCGCGGCATTTGCCGCGGTGATGGGCTGCCTGGCGTGGTTGACCCGGCGGCAACGAGGTCGCCGGATCAGCAGTTCAGTGGCGGGTCCGTTCGAGGAGATCTGGCACCCGGCCGCCCATCGCTCGCGAATTGACATCGAGATCCAGGACGAGCGAAAAGTGGCGACCCCCTCGCCCGGTGATCCGCCGATCGTCGGCGACCTTCGGTCAGAATGACACCGACGAGGCCGGTTCGGCCGTGAGTGCGACGTCAGGCAGTTCGCTGTACTTCGCCGCCCGGACCAGGTGATTCACCAGCAATTCAGCCGGCAATGGTTGGCCACGAAATTCGGTGTCGTCCGTGGTGTGCGCGTCCTCGACCAGCGTCACGTCGTAGCCCCGATGAATGCCGCCGTAAAGAGTGGCCGTGATGCAGGCATCGGTCTGCGCGCCACAGAGCACCAGATGCCCGACCTTCAGAGCGGAAAACACCGACTCGAGATCGGTATCGGCGAATGAGTCGCCGTACTGCTTGTCGATCCGTGGCTCGCCGGCGTCCGGAACGAGTTCGGAGACGATCTGCCAGCCCGGCGATCCGATCGGCATCTCCGGTTCGTTGTGCTGCACCCACACCACCGGCACCTCGGCCGTTCGTGCCCGGTCGACCAGTTCGCCGATCCGGCCCACCACCTCGTCGCGCTGCCACGCAGCGCCGACCACGTCGTTCTGCACGTCGACGACCAGCAGGGCCGTCTGATCTCTTCCCGTGAGTTTGCTCATGCGAAGCAGGGTACGACCGGGCACCGACAGCGGTCACTGACGGAATTCGTTCTTCTTCGGCAACACGCGTGTTGTTCACGAAGCTGACCGGGCCCAACAGTAAGTTCGGGCAGATGACGCGTCGAATTGTCCTGTTCGAGCTCAATGAAGTTCCGTGGCGGATCGTCGATGAGTACGTCGCGGACCACCCGGGTTCGGCGCTGGCCCGGATCCTGCCGGGAAGCCGGAACTACACCTCGATCACTGCCGATCGCGGCCACCTGTCGCCGTGGACGACATGGCCGACGCTGCACCGCGGCGTCAACGACGAGCAGCACATGATCGGCAGTTTCGGCCAGGACCGGGCGCAGGTCGACGAGTGCTATCCGCCTGTCTGGCAGCTGCTCCACAATGCCGGAGTCTCCGTCGGCATCTGCGGCGTCGCTGCACAGTTACCCGGCGCCGGAGGACATCTCGACCTACAGCTTCTACCTGCCGGACACGTTCGCCCTGGAACCCACGGCATTTCCGGCCGAACTCGAGGCCTTCCAGGAATTCAACCTGAGGATGGTCGCTGCGTCGTCCCGCAACGTCGACACCTCGATCCCGCGTGCCGCCGCGCTGAGATTCCTGCGCCACACCCCCAGGATCGGCATCCGACCGCGCACCTTCGCCGCGTTGACCCGGCAGTTGCTGGCCGAGCGGCGACATCCATGGATGAGTACGCGGCGTCGATCGTTCCAATCGGTGTTCGCCTTCGACCTGTTCGCAAAGCAGCTGAAGAACAGCCGACCGGCGTTCAGTACGTTCTTCACCAATCACGTGGCCTCGGCCATGCATCGCTATTGGGCGGCCGGGCACCCAGGCGACTATCGAGCAGATCGACCTGGACGATGAATGGATGGACAGGTACCGGGGCGAGGTGCCATGGGCGATGGCCCGAGCCGACGAGATGATCGGCCGGCTGGCCACTTTCGTGGAGACCAACCCGGAGTACGAGTTGTGGATCGCTTCCAGCATGGGGCAGGGACCGACCCTGGCCCAGCCGCTGGAGACGCAGCTGTACTTGCAGGACTTGGCCACGTTCATGGCGGCCTTCGGCTGTGCCGGCAAACGCCTGGAGCCAGCGACCGGCGATGTTGCCGCAGCGGAACGTCCAGGTCGACGCCGACTGGGCCGCACTTTTCGAGTCGGCCCTGCGGGAGATCACCGTGGCCGGCGCACCCTTGCGATATCGCCGAGCCGACAACGGCTTTTTCTCGATGGACTGGGGTCATCCCAACCTTCACGACCAGGCCGATGCCGTTCGGGTCGCCGGCGTGATCCGGGCGCCCGCCGAACTGGGCCTGCACTCCGTGGAGATCGAGGAACGATCGGACACCACCGCCTATCACGTACCGCAGGGAGTGCTCGCGATCTACGACCCGCTGGACCAGTCGGTGAAATCTCAAGAGCGACCAAATGTCTCGGTGCTGGATATCGCACCGACGATACTCAGCACGTTCGGCGTCGCCGTTCCGGACTACATGAACGAGCCGGCCGGGCTCGCCATGAACATGGTTGCGAATCACCCTGCGCTGTTCGCGCCGTAACCGCACGCAGCTCCCCACCATGGTGGTCCGGCTGATTGTCGGGCGGGCGAACGCGCCACGGGGCGTCGGGCAGAATGCGGCGTGAACAAAGGAGAGTGTCCATGCCCGTGCCGTCCAAGCCACTGATCAAACTGGGCTTCCTGACCATCGGACTGTTCGACGGCGCAGACCCCCGCCCCGGACATGAGTCCACTCTGGAGATCATCCAACTCGGCGAACAACTGGGGTTCGACAGTGCCTGGCTGCGGCATCGCCATCTGCAGTACGGGATCTCCTCGCCCATCGCCATCCTGGCCGCCGCCTCCCAGCGGACCAGTCGGATCGAACTCGGCACCGCCGTCATCCCCCTCGGCTGGGAGAACCCCCTGCGGCTCGCGGAGGACCTGGCCACCGTTGATCTGCTGTCCGGCGGCCGGCTCAATCCCGGTGTCAGCGTCGGACCACCGATGCGCTACGACGAGGTCAAGGCGGCGCTGTATCCCGATACCGCGGACATCGAGGATTTCAGCTACGAGCGGGTACAGCGGCTACTCCGGTTCGTCCGCGGCGAGGTCGTCACCGGTTTCAGCGGTGTGGAGGGCATCGAGGTGTTTTCCGATCGAATCCAGCCGCACTCCCCCGGGTTGGCCGGCCGCATGTGGTACGGCGGCGCCAGTCTGCGATCCGCCCAGTGGGCCGGCGAGAACGGCATGAACCTCTTGGCGAGCAGCGTCGTGAAAGCCGAGGAATCGGAGAATTTCGCCGACATTCAGCTCTCGCATATTCAGACGTTCCGCAAGCATCACCCCGACGGTGCCAAAGCCCGTGTCTCCCAAGGACTCGTCGTCATACCGACGGACACCGCTTCGGCTGAGCAGCGGTCGAAGTACCTGCAGTACGCGGACTCTCGGACGCCGAGAACCGCAACCCCGCAGGGCCCGGCGCGGCTGATGTTCGAGGTCGATTTCGTCGGGACATCAGGCGAAATCGCCGAACGGCTTTACGCCCACGCTGCGTTCCGGGAGATCGACGAGGTCGCCTTTGCGCTGCCCTTCAGTTTCGATCATGCGGACTACGTGCAGATCCTGACGGACATCGCGACCAAGCTGGGTCCGGCGCTCGGCTGGCGTGCCTGACCGGTCAGACGTCACGCAGGTTCAGCGTCACCCCGGCCGCCAGCATCGCCCCGGCCGCCCACAGGCCGAGGACGCCGAGACCCAGCCAGGGGCTGATCGCCAGACTCTGCAGATCGACCGTCGATTGAACGGCGAGGCCGGCGTTGGTCGGTGCGATCTGCTGGAGATGTTGTTTCCAGTCCGGGTCGGCGACCACCTGAATCACGATCGGGAACAGGTACAGCACCCCGAGGACGACGCCGACGGCCACCGCGGAATCCCTGACCAGGGTGGCGATCCCGAGACTGAGCAGTCCGATGAACCCGAGGTAGATCACCGAACCCGCGGCCGCCCGCAACGTTTCCGGGTCGGAAAGGGTCAGCGAAGGGAAGCCGTGCGTCGGGTCGAAACCGTTTCCGGGCAGCAGGAAGCGGCCGATCAGGAACGAGCCGAGCACGGCGACGGTGCCGCTGAGCAGCACCAGACCGGTGAGGATGATTGCCTTCGCCGACAGCATCGTCCATCGTTGTGGCATCGCCGCCACGCTGCTGCGGATCAGCCCGGAGCTGTACTCGCCAGTGATGATCAACACCCCGATCAGCGCGACGATCGCCTGACCGGCCTGCACTCCGGTGAGGCTGATCTTCACCGGGTCCTGCAGTCCGCCGGTCTGGAAGTGCACTGCTGCAGATGCCAGCCAGCTCAGCCCGATCGTCACGACAACCGCCGCCAGCAGCAGCCAACCGGTCCCCGGGGTGGTGCGTAGCTTGGTCCATTCCGCGTGCAGCGCCGCGTTCACGCGTCCCGCCGCTGAAGGAAAAAGTGCGCCAGGAAGAGAGCGAGCGCCGTCCACCCGCAGAGCACACCGAAACCGACCAGGGGTGGCAGCGGGAAGAATCCGACCGATGGCAGGTAGGCGGCGTCGACCTGCGGGTACTCGGGTGTGCTTTGGGTGATCGCGAAGCCGGCGGCAGGGGTGATCCTCAACAACCAGTCGGCCGGACCGGCAGGTAGCACCGAGGCGACCGCCAACAGATACGGCAGCACGGTCAGCAGGATGACGACAGCAAGCGAGACGGCGCTGCGCCGCAGGATAGTGCCGACGGCCACGGCGAACACCGCGGCGAGTGCCAGCAGAGCGGCTGTCCCTCCGATCACCCGAAGTTCGGTCTGCCACGAAACGGGGATGACGATCCCGCCCTGGCTGCGTCGCACCCACGTGATGACCACCACTGCGATCAGGGCAGCGATCAATCCAACGACGAAAGTGACAGCGCCGATGACGACGGCCTTCGCGGCCAGCACTCGACCACGGCGGGGAGTGGCGATGAAGGTGGTGCGGATCAGCCCACGCCGGTACTCGGCCGTCACGAACGAGGTGGCGACCACCAACACCACCACCAGCCCGGCAAAGATGCCGACCAGACCGCGTTCGATGGTGTTTCCGCCGGGACCGGCGACTGCCGGGGCGATGTCGCCGGAACCGGTCATCGTGATTGTGCCGTCGGATTCGGAGAATTGTTGGATTGCCGGGGCCGCGGCAACTCCCCGGTCCGGGCTGTTTCCGACATTCCCGCCCGACCCCTGATCGGCGCCGCCGGTGTCCTCGCCGTCGATGGTCAACCCGGACCAGTCGGCACCGGCGTCGCCGCCGTCCAGGGTGACGTTGTCGAACGTGGCGGTTGCCTGACTCTGATCGCCGATCGAATTGGTTCCGCCGATCTGTTGGGTGGTGACCTCGTACTCCGGGGACGCGACGAACATCCCGACCAGCACTGTGGATGGATTCCCGGCCAGCTGCGCCGTGCCGACCTGAGTCCAGGTCGTTCCGTCGGTGGATTCGTACCCGGTGACATTTGCGCCAGTTCGAGTCAGCCGCAACCAGTGCGGGTCTGCCGCCGAGACCGCGCTACCAGCAACGTCATTGGTGAAATTGTCCTGCATGCGAATGCCGTGCCCGCCGGTGACCATGACGGCCGCATAGGGCGATCCCTGGGTGTTGCCGGCCTTGATGATCACCCCGGCCTTGGCCCACGGCACGAGCCCAGGCGTGGAGCGGCCCGGCTCCGGGTCCGCACCCTCCGGGGCGTCGAAATCGGGAATCCGGCCGGTCATCGAGCTGACCCGGACGGTGATGCTGCCGTCTGCCGTCAGCTCCTGCGCCGCGAAAGAGAAGTGGTCGACCACCGCCTCGCCATTCGGACCAATTGCCATGCAGTCGGTCGCCGCGACGCATGGCGTCGGGCCGCCCAACACGGTGAACCCGAGAAGCACGGTCAGCACAACTGCGAGCAGCAGCCCGAGCACCCAGCCACGCACGGTCCGGAACTTTGTCAACTCCGCTCGCACCAGGTGGCTGAAACCTGCTTCTGTGGTGGCGATCTCGGGGCGGTGGACGGTTGCGGTCATCGGACCGACTCCGGGTTCGCCGCCGGATCATCGACCTGGACATCGCCGGCTCGAAATTCGACGGATTGTCTGGTCAGATCCATGTAGGCCTCTTCGAGAGTCGCCCGGTGCGCCGATACCTCCGAGAAGGGCACTGCGCCGTCGGTCAACAGGGCAACGACATGTTCGGCGGCCAAACCGGAAATCGTCAGGGTGTCCGGTCCGGTGACCGCGACGGTGGCACCGGCGTTGGCCAGCACGGTCATCGCCGCTGACCGCGCGGTTGTCCGCAGGGTGATGTGCCCGCCGGATGCCGCCGCGATCAACTCGGCCACGCTGGTGTCGGCGACGAGCCGGCCGCGGCCGATCACGACCAGATGCCCGGCGGTGTCCTGCAGCTCCGCCATCAGGTGGCTGGACACCAGCACCGCACGGCCTTCGTCCGCCAGCGACCGCAGCAGGGTGCGAATCCAGACGACGCCCTCCGGGTCCAACCCGTTGAACGGCTCGTCGAGGATCAAGGTCGGCGGGTCGCCGAGCAGAGCTGCGGCTATTCCGAGTCGCTGCCGCATGCCCAGCGAGTACCCCCCTGCCCGGCGCCTGGCTGCGGTCTGCAACCCGACCTGATCCAGCAGCGCGTCGACCCGTGTTCCTGGCAGGCCCTGCGAATGGGCAAGCCACAGCAGGTGGTTTCGACCAGTTCGGCTGGACTGCAGCGCCCCGGCGTCCAGCAGGGCGCCGACGTGCTGCAGTGGACGGTGCAGGGTGCGGTACGGTCGGCCGCCGACCAACGCGGTGCCCGCGTCGAGGGCGTCCAGGCCGAGGATGACCCGCATGGTGGTGGACTTCCCGGCACCGTTGGGCCCGACAAATCCGGTGACCTGTCCCGGCTGCACCGTGAAGGACAACCCGTCCAGGGCGATCGCAGACCCGAAACGTTTGCGCAGGCCGCTGACTTCGATACTCGACATCTGCGGAACGCTAGGCAGTGGACCGGCCCGGGTCGTCACCCCGGGGAGCGATCTTTCCCGGCACATCCCTCACGGGAGGGACGCCACCGGGGCTGCCCGGCGACCACAATGATCTCCATGGATGAGCGGCAGATCTTGGGTGGCCGATGGGTCGGGAGGGAACGACGCTGGTCCCGGTCGCCGCGGGTACGAGCCGGCGTGGCCGCAGTGCTCGGCTTGGCGGCGGTCATCGCAACAATCATCCAGACCGCCGGGAGTGGCGACGGCGCGCTGTTCGTCGTCGTGCTCTGCCTGCTGGCGCTGGGCGGCACGCTGCCGCTGGCGTTGCCAGGGCCGATGGCAGCGGCGATCGTCGTCTCCGCGGCGAACCTGTTGTCGGTCATGCCGTTTCACTCACTGACCCTCGCCGGGCTCGGCGCCCAGCTGATCGTTGGCTACCGGCTCGGCCGTTCCGGGCCGGAACTGGTGGCCATCCTGCTGTCGTTGCCTTTCCTGCTGCTGTTCCTGGCGGACACCGGCAACAGCGGACTCACCGTCGCGGTAGCGGCGCTGACCCCGATGGCCGCGCTGGCCGGTGCAGCCGTGCGGCGGCGGGAAGAGTCACGGGAATACCATGCGGCCCGCGAGGACATCCTCGGAACCCTGCTGGAGCACACCGCCCGCGGGGAACGGGCCCGGATCGCCCGGGAATTGCATGACGTTGTCGCCCACCATGTCTCGATGATCGCCGTGCAGGCGGAGACCGCCCGGTTGACCACGCCGGGCCTGCCGGCCGCGGGGGCGCAACGGCTGCTGCAGATCGGCGACACCGCGCGCGCCGCGTTGACCGAAATGCGGCGACTGCTGGGCGTGCTGCGGGAGGACGTGCCGGGCGATGCGGTCGAGCGACAGCCGCAACCGGGTCTCGGTGAGCTGAACGAGCTCCTCGACGAGGCCAGGTCGACCTCCGGCGCGGCCACCAGATTGATCCTGTCCGGTTCGCCTGACCCGCTCGATCCAGGTGTTGAACTGGCTGCCTACCGGATCGTCCAGGAGGCGCTGACCAACGCCCGTCGGCACGCTCCCGGCGCCGCCGTGGACGTTGAATTGCAATACACCGACGTCGCGCTGCTGGTGCGGATCCGGGACAACGGACCGGGACCATCGTCGCCCGCAGTGCCCCTGGGGCACGGGTTGCTAGGTATGCGGGAACGGGCCGCCGCGGTGGGCGGCCGGCTGCAGGTCGGTGCCGCCGCGGGCGGCGGATTTCTCGTCGAGACCACCCTGCCGACCACCTCGGAATCCAGCCGGTGACCGCGCCCGCGGGGGCCACAGCGGAACCGCCGGTTCGCATCGTCGTCGCCGACGACCAGCCGATCGTCCGGGACGGTTTCGCCGGGTTACTCGCCACTCAGCCGGATTTCGTCGTCGTCGGGACAGCGGCCGACGGCGCCGAGGCGGTCCGGCTGTGCACCGAGTTGAACCCGGACGTCGTCCTGATGGACATCCGGATGCCCGGAATGGACGGCATCACCGCCACCCGGGAGATCAGCGGTCCGGGCAGTAGGCCGGACGGGCCGCGGATTCTCATCCTGACCACCTTCGACCTTGATGAGTACGTGTACGACGCGCTGCGCGCCGGAGCCAGCGGCTTCCTGCTCAAGGACGTCACGGCGGAGCGGCTCTTCGAGGCGGTCCGAGTGATTGCCACCGGGGACGCCCTGCTCGCGCCCGCCATCACCCGGCGGCTGATCGGTGAATTCGCGGTACTCCGGGCGAAGAACGAAAGCCGTTCTGCGACAGCAGCTCCCGGCGTCCCAGCGGCGCCAGCAGGTTTCGACATTGCGGTGGCGCAGCTGACGCCGCGGGAAACCCAGGTGTTACGGCTGGTCGCCGAGGGCCTGTCCAATGCCGAGATCGCGGCACGGCTCGTCGTGTCCGAGGAAACGGTGAAGACCCACGTCAGCCGGGTGCTGAGCAAGCTGGGACTGCGGGACCGCACGCAGGCCGTGGTCGTCGCGTACGAGTCCGGCCTGGTCGTGCCCGGAGTCCGGCCGTGAGTCGGTGAACGGCGACGTCCGGGAGACCTGCTGTGTCGACTGGCGGCCCCCCTTCGTCGGGGCCGACTATCGGACCGCAGCCTCGCTCGCCCGGGCGAATTGCGCGAGCATTTTGCTGGCGAAGGCGAAGATCTCATCCGGCTGGGTTCCGTCCGGGTCGGCCAGCCAGGCCAGGTTGACTCCGTCGAACAGCGCGGCGACGAACTGCGCGAAAACATCCGGTGAGCCTGGAAGCTCGACATCATGCTCGGCCAGCCAGGGCCCGGTGATCGATGCGGCGGTCGCCCGGTAGGCCGCGTACTGCGTACGTGCCACCTCCCGATGGTCCGCGGACCGCAGCGACCAGGTGGTCAACTCGAACAGCGCGATCTGCCGCCCACGATCGTCCCCCTCGACGACGGCGAAGGCCGAGCGGAACCGGTCGACGACATCATCGGCGGCGCTGCGACCCGACGGACCCGACGCGGGCTGACTGGTCACCGCTTCGAGTTGCCGCAGCATCCCCTGCACCACCTCCTCCAGCAATTCGTCCTTGCCGGAGAACCAGTAATGCACCATCCCGTGCGGGACGCCGGCCTCCTGCGCGATCCGGCGAGTTGTCGCTGCCGCCACGCCCTCCCGGGCAACGACCCGGGTCGCGGCGGCAATCAATTGTGCGCGTCGCCCGTCGTCGGGCCGGCGCTTCGGCGACCGCTGGGTTTCCATGGGAAAACCCTAACAGCGTTCTGGTCAACTGACCTGGCCACTTGACCAAGTCATAGGGCCAATGCACACTTCTCGGACCATCCCCGGATCCGGTCAGGGTCCTTTGCGAAGAAATGGCAGGCGAGGTCTCCATGGTCGATTCCGCGCCAGTCGTGGCTGACGGCCGTCACCGGGCGGAGCCGACGATCGCTCAGCACCGGTCGGGTGGTCTTCCTGGTGATTGCCGCGGCCGCGCCACTGGCGGCCATGGTCGGCAACGTGCCGCTGGCGCTGATCGACGGCAACGGTGTCGGACTCCCGGTCGCCTTCCTGATCGCCACCCTGGTGCTGCTCTGCTTCTCCGTCGGTTACGCCGCGATGAGCCGCCGGGTGGTGAACACCGGGGCCTTCTACACCTACATTGCCCGGGCGCTGGGCAAGCCGGCCGGCATCGGCTCCGCCTATGTCGCGGTCGTCGCCTACGCCGGCCTGACCTGCGGATTGGTCGGCGCCTTCGGGTACTTCACCCGGCTGGTGCTGCTCGAACTCGGCCTCGACATTCCCTGGTACGTCTACAGTGCGGTGGCCGTGGTCGATCATCGGATCGCTGGGCTACCGCTCGGCCGATCTGTCGGCAAAAGTGTTGGGCACGTTGATGATCGCCGAGTTCGCGGTGCTGATCGTCTTCGATCTGCTGGTGGTCGGCGAGCACGGCAGGCAACGCTTTTCCGGCGGTCTCGTTCACCGGCGCCCAGGTGTTCTCCGGGTCGATCGGGATCGCATTGATGTTCGCCTTCACCAGCTTCGTCGGCTTCGAATCGGCCGCGCTCTACGGCGAGGAGACCAGGAACCCGGAGCGGAGCATTCCGCGCGCGACCTACATCGCGGTCATCACCATCGGGGTCTTCTACATCCTGACCACCTGGATCATCATCGGCGCCGCCGGTGGCACGCAGGCCCCGGAACTGGCGGGTGAACAGCTGGGCAATTTCGTCTTCAACCTGATCCTGGACGCCGGCGGCACCGTCCTGTACGACCTGGCCGCCGTGCTGTTCTGCACCTCCGTGCTGGCCTCCGCGCTCGCCCTGCACAACGCGGCCAGCCGGTACCTGTTCGCGCTCGGCCGGGAGCACGTGGTGCCCGGCCGCGCTGGGCAGATATCACCCGCGGCACCAGAGCCCCGTACGTCGCAAGCCTGTGGGTCACCGGGCTTGGCCACGGTCGTCCACCCTCGCGATGGCGCTGTTCGGCGCCGATCCGTACACCGTCTTCGCCACCAGCTTCATCGGCCTCGGCACGCTGGGCATCATCGCCCTGCAGGCCGCGGCGGCGCTGGCCGTCGTGGTCTTCTTCTGGCGCCGCCCGGACCGCAACCTGTGGCGTTGCATCATCGCGCCGCTGATCGGTTTCATCGGGCTTGGCAACGGGTTTCACCCTCGCCGTCACCCACTACAGCACGCTGACCGGGTCGACCAATGTGCTGGTCGACGCCGTCCCGGCGCTGCTGATCGTCGCGGCGGTGGCCGGCGTGCTGGTCGCGGTCCGGCTGCGTCGTCGGGAGCCCGCCGTCTACGCCGCGATCGCGGCCTCCCAACTTCGCCGGCGGCATCGCACCGCCGAGCGCAGCCGTCCCGGTCGCCTACCAGCGGCGGTACTGCGTCGTCGGTGCCGGGCCGGCCGGTTTGCTGATGGCCCGCGCGCTGGTCGCGGAGGGCGTTCCGTTCGACTGGTACGAGCGGCACAGCGACGTCGGCGGCATCTGGGACATGGACAGCCCCGGCAGCCCGATGTACGAGAGCGCGCATTTCATCAGCTCGAAGTACACCAGCGGATTCTTCGGCTATCCGATGCCGGAGGACTATCCCGACTACCCGAGCTGGCGGCAGATCCGCGACTACATCAGGAGTTTCGCCGCGGCACTACGGCCTGTACGACCTGGTGACGCTGTCCGTCGCGGTGACCGGTGCCGAGCCGCTGCCGGACGACCGGTGGGCGGTCACCCTGTCCACCGGCGAGGTCAGGCAGTACGACGGCCTGATCGCCGCGCCCGGAGTGACCTGGCACCCGAACGTCCCGGTCATCCCCGGCGCGCGAGGATTTCACCGGCGAGCATCCGGCACTCGGTCACCTTTCGCGACGGCGCAGAACTGCGCGGCAAGCGGGTGCTGATCGTCGGGGCCGGCAACTCCGGGGTCGACATCGCCTGTGACGCCGCCCGGCACGCCGACGCGGCGTACCTGTCCGTCCGTCGCGGCTACCGGTACATCCCCAAGCACATCTTCGGGCTGCCCACCGACGCCGTGCTGGCCGGCATCTTCGAGCCGCCCAAGGGCGTCAGCCTGTCCGGCGACCTCAACGAGCTCGTCGACACCATGGTCGGCGACCTGACCCGGCTCGGCCTGCCGGCGCCCGACCATGACGTGCTGACCAGCCACCCGATCATGAACACCCAGGTGTTGCATCACCTCGCGCACGGCGACCTGGTCGCCAAGCCCGACCTGCTGCGACTGTCCGGCAGCACCGCGGTCTTCGCCGACAACTCCGACGTCGACGTCGATGTCGTGCTGCTGGCCACCGGCTACGAGTACCGGTTGCCGTTCCTGGACCCTGCCCTGCTGACCTGGAAGCAGGGTCATCCTGACCTGTACCTGAACGTGTTCTCCCGGGAGCACGACAGCCTCTACGTGCTGGGCTTCATCGAGTTCGCGGACGCCGCGTACCGCCGGTTCGACGAGATGGTCCAGCTGGTGGTGATGGACATCCGGGCCGGGAAACCGGCGTCCATCGGGCGGAGCTGCGCGCGCTGAAGCAGACCGATCACCCGGATCTGCGCGGTGGCGTCGCCTACGTCGACAGCCCCCGGCATGCCAACTACGTCGAAAACCACACCTACCAGGCGTATCTGGCCGACCTGCGGGACCGGTTCGACTGGCCGGACCTCGGTCGAGACCGGCCATCCCGGTGCCGCTGTGAGGAACCGCGCCGCACCGTCACCCGCCAGCGACCACGCCCGCCGCAATCTTGCCACGATGAAGGACCATGAGCTCGTGAACCGATCGACATCGACCGGACCGCACCGGCGCTGTCTGCATCATCGGCGCCGGTCCGGCCGGGTCTGGCCACCGCCCGGGCACTGCGGGCCCGCGGCCTGGACTACGACCAGTTCGAACGGCACACCGACGTCGGCGGACTCTGGGACATCGACGCGCCGGGCAGCCCGATGTACGAAGCGGCGCACTTCATCTCCAGCAGGACGATGTCCGGGTTCGGCGGCTTCCCGATGAGCGACGACTTCCCCGACTACCCGTCGCACCGGCAGGTGCTGTCCTACCTGCGGGACTTCGCCGACGCCTACGGCCTGCGCGGCACCATCGAGTTCGACACCCCGATCGACAGCGTGACCAAGCTCGACGACGGCACCTGGCGGGTGATCCGGCCGGACGGCCGGGCCGCCCGCTACCGCGCCGTCGTCTGTTGCTCGGGCGCGCAATGGGTGCCGAACATGCCGCCGGTGCCCGGGCTCGTTCAGCGGAGAAGTCCTGCACAGCAGCGAGTATCGCGACCTGGACCAGGTCCGCGGCAAGCGGGTGCTGGTCGTCGGCGGCGGCAACTCGGCCTGCGACATCGTGGTCGACGCCGGCCGCGGCGCCGCGCGGGCCGTGATCAGCATGCGTCGCGGCTACTGGTTCATTCCCAAACACGTCTTCGGGGTCCCGTCCGATGTCTTCGCCGACAGTGGGCCGAAGCTGCCGGCCTGGCTGGAGCAACGGGTGTTCGGCACCCTGCTGAACGTGCTGTACGGCAAACCCGAGAAGCTCGGACTGCAGACGGCCGGACCACAAGCTGTTCGAGACCCACCCGGTGCTGAACAGCAACCTGTTCCTCAGCCTGCAGCACGGCGACGTGACCGCCAAACCCGGCATCAGTCACGACGTCCGGGTCGACGGTCACCTTCGTCGACGGCAGCAGCGAGGACTTCGACCTGATCATCTACGCCACCGGATATCTGCATGCCGTTCCGTACGCCCAGCAGTACTTCGGCAGCGACCAGCACCCCGACCTCTACCTGACGCGCCTTCTCCCGCGAGCACACCGGCCTGTTCGGGGTCGGCTTCATCGAGACCAACAGCGGTGCCTACCAACACTTCGACGCCTTCGGCCAGATGATCGCCAGCTACCTCGACGACCAGCAGCGGCGCCCCGAGCGGGCCGCGGAGTTCGCCGCGATGATCGCCGCCGACCGGCCCGACCTCAGCGGCGGCATCAAGTTCGACAAGTCGCCGCGGCACCAGGGCTACGTCGACGCGCACGCGCTCACCCACTACCGCGACGCGGTCTTCGAGCCGAATGGGCTGGCAGCACCGCGACGACCCGGCCCCACGACGGACGCCGGAGCAGCCTGGCCACGCCGGCCGCGACCGCGAAGGTCACCGATGATCCGCGAAGCGCTGCGCGGAGCTCACGGCGGCTGCGCCGCAAGGCGTTCGACTACCCCGACAAGGTCATCGTGGTCACCGGCGGCGCCGGCGGCATCGGCAGCGCATTCGCCCGGCGAGCGGCCAGCTGGGGCGCGACGCTGGTCATCGTCGACCTCGACGAGGTGCGGGCCAAGGCACTGGTCGGCGACCTGCCGTCGGCGAACGCCGGGCACCTGTCGATCCGGGCCGACCTGACCGACCAGCAGCAGATCGAAGCCGTGATGGAGCGCGTCGGCGAGCACTGCGGGCGGATCGACGTGCTGGTCAACAACACCGGCATGACCAGCACCGAACGGTTCGGCGACCGCAGCCTGGCAGTCGATGGAGCGCGAGATCCTGGTCAACACCCTGTCGCCGCTGTACGTCACCCGGCTGGCGCTGCCGCTGCTCCGGCTGCTCCGCCGACCCGCGGGTGATCACGCACCGTGTCGCTGGCCGGGATCTTCCCGCAGGCCGAAACGCCCGATCTACTGTGCGTCCAAGTTCGCGCTGCGCGGGGCGATGCTGTCCATCGCCATGGACCTGCGCGCCGAGGGCATCACGGTCAGCTCCGTGCTGCCGTCCGCCACCGACACCCGGATGCTGCACCGGGAGGCCATCAGCGGCGGCAACCTGTTGCAGTTCCAGGATCCGCCGCAGACCCCCGAGGTGGTTGCGGCGACGCATGATGCGCCTGCTGGACCGGCCGCGGCTGGAGGCCTACCCGAAGCCCCGGGAGTCCTACCTGGTCCGGGCAGTGATGGCGGTCCCCAACATGCTGTTCGTCCTGATGCCGTTCTTCGAGGGCAAGGGCGTCAAGGGTCACCAGGCGTACCTGCGCGAACTGATCGAACGCGGTGACGTCGTCGACGTCGACGGACGGCTGGAGCTGGCCGGATGACCGCTATCATCGAGCACCGCAGGCTCTGATCGCCGGCCGCTGGACCTCAGACACCGGTGGCGGTGAACTGGTCAGCATCAACCCCGCAGACGGCACTGTCATCGTGCAATGCCGGCGTGCGACGCCGACGACGTCGATCGGGCCGTCGTCGCGGCCGACCAGGTTCATCGCAACGGCGTCTGGTCCGAGCGGGCGCCCCGAGAGCGTGCCGCGATCCTGCTGCGACTGGCTGATCTGATGGAACGGGACGCCGAGTTGTTGGCCTCTCTCGACAGTCGGCAGGCGGGCAAGCCGATCACCGAATGCCGGAACAACGACGTCCCGGGAGCGATCGAGTCGATCCGCTGGTTTGCCGAGGCCGCGGACAAGCTGTACACCGACGTCAGTCCGACCGGTCCTGCGCAGGTCGGATTCACCCTGCGGGAACCGGTGGGCGTCGTCGCCGCGATCCTGCCGTGGAACTACCCGCTGGCAATGGCCGCCTGGAAGATCGGGCCGGCGCTGGCGGCCGGTAACTGCCTGCTGCTCAAACCCGCCGACGCCACCGCGTTGTCCGCGTTGCATCTGGCGGCTCGCCGACGAGGCCGGTCTGCCGCCCGGTGTGCTCAGCGTGCTGCCGGGCACCGGCCCGGTGACCGGTGCCGCGCTTGTCCGCGCACCCGCTGATCGGTGCGCTGTCCTTCACCGGATCGACGACCACCGGACGGGCCGTCCTGACCGCTGCCGCCACCAGCAACTTCAAACGGGTATCGCTGGAGATGGGCGGCAAGAGCCCGCAGATCCTCTTCGCCGACGCGTTGGTCTACGGCGATGCGCTGATCGACAGTGTGCTGGAATCGGCCTTTTTGACGATGGGCGAGAACTGTTCGGCCGGCTCCCGGATTCTGGTGCAGCAGAGCGTCGCGGACGAGGTGACGGAGCGGGTCGTCGCTGCGGCGGCTGCCGGTGATCGGCGATCCGGCCGATCCGGCGACGCAGATCGGTCCGCTGATCACGTGCGGCGCTCGACCGGGTGGCCGCCATCGTGGAGCGCGCCGGCACGCGGGTGCGGAGGTCCGCACCGGCGGTGCGCCCGTGCTGGGCGATTCGGGCGGGTTCTACTACCCGCCAACGGTGATCATCGGCGCGGCCGGCGAATTCCGAGATTCAACGATCAGAGATCTTCGGTCCAGTGGTGACCATCTCGACCTTCACCGACGAGACCGACGCGATCGAGCAAGCGAACGACACCGACTACGGCCTGGCGGCATCCGTCTGGACGAAGGACATCGACCGGGCGCACCGAATGGCGAGAGCGATCCACGCCGGGACGGTCTCCGTCAACACCTACAGCGAGGGCGACATGACGGTGCCGTTCGGCGGCTACCGCCAGTCCGGTTTCGGCGGCAAGGAGAAATCCCTCGCCGCGTTCGACCAGTGGACGCAGACGAAGACGATCTGGATCCAGCTGCGTTGATTACTGTTTTGGACTGATTTACTGGCTGACCTTGTTCCGCTGCGGCAGCTTCCAGTTCGGTCGCACGAAATGGCAGGTGTAGCCATTCGGGTAATGCTCGCAGGTAGTCCTGGTGCTCCGGCTCGGCCTGCCAGAACGGGCCCGCCGGCTCGACCTCGGTGACGACCTTGCCCGGCCACAGGCCGGAGGCGTCGACGTCGGCGATCGTGTCCAGGGCGACCTGGCGCTGCTCGTCGTCGGTGTAATAGATCGCCGAGCGGTAGCTGGCGCCGATGTCGTTGCCCTGCCGGTTCCTGGTGGTCGGGTCGTGCACCTGGAAGAAGAACTCCAGCAGATCCCGGTACGACGTCTGGGTCGGGTCGAAGATGATCTCGATGGCCTCGGCGTGGTTGCCGTGGTTGCGGTAGGTCGCGTTCGGCACCTCGCCGCCGGTGTAGCCGACGCGGGTGGAGACGACTCCGGGACGCCTGCGGATCAGATCCTGCATGCCCCAGAAACAGCCGCCCGCGAGGATGGCCTTTTCAGTCAGTTCCGTCATCGGGTTGCTCCCTTGTTTCTTCGCGATCACTCGATACTGATGTCCACGTGCTGAAACCCTCGCCCGGTCGGGCTTATTCCACCCGATCCGGGAAGCGACTACTCGTTGTCGGAGCGGTAGCCGAGGTTCGGCGAGAGCCAGCGCTCGGCCTCGGCGACGGTCCAGCCCTTGCGCTTGGCGTAGTCCTCGACCTGGTCGCGGCCGATCTGCCCGACGACGAAGTACTGCGACTGCGGGTGCGAGAAGTACAGCCCGCTGACCGCCGCGCCCGGCCACATCGCCATGCTCTCGGTCAGCTCGATGCCGGTGTTGGCCTCGACGTCGAGCAGCTCCCAGATCGTCTGCTTCTCGGTGTGCTCCGGGCAGGCCGGGTAGCCCGGCGCCGGCCGGATGCCGACGTACTTCTCCTTGATCAGCGACTCGTTGTCGAGGTCCTCGTCGGGCTGGTAGCCCCAGAACTCGGTGCGCACCCGCTCGTGCAGCCGCTCGGCGAACGCCTCGGCCAGCCGGTCGGCCAGCGACTCCAGCAGGATCGCGCTGTAGTCGTCGAGCGCGGCCTTGAACTCGGTGATCTTGTCGCCGATGCCGAGCCCGGCGGTGACCGCGAACGCGCCGACGTAGTCGTGCAGCCCGGTCTCCTTCGGCGCGACGAAGTCGGCCAGCGAGCGGTGCGGCACGCCGGGGCGGTGCTCGGTCTGCTGCCGCACCTCGTGCAGCGTCGTCAGCACCTCGGTGCGGTGCTCGTCGGTGTAGACCTCGATGTCGTCGTCGTCGACCGTGCTGGCCGGGAACAGCCCGAAGACGCCGGACGCCCGCAGCCACTTCTCGTCGATCATCTGGTCGAGCATCGCCTGGGCGTCGTCCCACAGCCGGCGGGCGGCCTCGCCCGAGGCCGGGTTGTTGAGGATGTCGGGGAACTTGCCCTTCATCTCCCAGGCGTTGAAGAACGGCTGCCAGTCGATGTACTCGCGCAGCTCGGCCAGCGGGTAGTCGTGGAAGGTCTTGACGAACTGCGTCGCCGAGGTCGACGCCGCCGCTCGCCCTGGTAGTGCACGTCCGGCGCCTGCTGGGCGAGCAGTCGCGGCCGGGGCGGGCGGTAGCCGGTCCAGTCGATCGGCGTGCGGTTCGCCCGGGCCTTCTCGATCGGCAGCATCACCTTGGCGTCGTTGCGGGCGGCGTACCGCTCGCGCAGCGAGTCGTAGTCGGCCGCGACGTCGGCCAGCAGCTGCGGCCGCTGCTCGTCCGACAGCAGCGCGGCGACGACCGGCACCGAGCGCGACGCGTCCTTCACCCAGATCACCGGGCCGTGGTACTTCTGGTCGACCTTGACCGCGGTGTGCGCGCGCGAGGTGGTCGCGCCGCCGATGATCAGCGGGATCTCGAAGCCCTGCCGCTCCATCTCGGAGGCGAAGTTGACCATCTCGTCCAGCGACGGCGTGATCAGCCCGGACAGCCCGATGACGTCGGCGTCGTGCTCCTTGGCGGCGTCGAGGATCTTCTGCGCCGGCACCATCACGCCGAGGTCGATGACGTCGTAGTTGTTGCACTGCAGCACGACGCCGACGATGTTCTTGCCGATGTCGTGCACGTCGCCCTTGACCGTCGCCATGACGACGGTGCCGTTGCTGCGGCCGGCGTCCTCCGGCGACTTGCCCGCCTCGATGAACGGGATCAGGTAGGCGACCGCCTTCTTCATCACCCGCGCCGACTTCACCACCTGCGGCAGGAACATCTTGCCGGCGCCGAACAGGTCGCCGACGACGTTCATGCCGGCCATCAGCGGGCCCTCGATGACCTCGATCGGCTGGCCGCCGCGGGCCTCGATCAGCGCGCGCAGTTCCTCGGTGTCGGTCTCGGCGTAGTCGTCGATGCCCTTGACCAGCGCGTGGGTGATCCGCTCGTCGACCGGCAGCTGCGCGCCACTCGTCGTTGGCCGCCTCGGTCTTCTTGCCGTCGCCGGCGAACTCGGTGGCGATCTCGAGCAGCCGCTCGGCGGCGTCGGGCCGGCGGTTGAGGATGACGTCCTCGATGCGCTCGCGCAGCCGCGCGTCGACCTGGTCGTAGACGACGAGCGCGCCGGCGTTGACGATGCCCATGTCCATGCCGGCGGCGATCGCGTGGTACAGGAACACCGCGTGGATGGCCTCGCGCACGGCGTTGTTGCCGCGGAAGGAGAACGACACGTTGGAGACGCCGCCGGACACCAGCGCGCCGGGCAGGTTCTGCTTGATCCAGCGGGTGGCCTCGATGAAGTCGACGCCGTAGTTGGCGTGCTCCTCGATGCCGGTGGCCACCGCGAAGATGTTCGGGTCGAAGATGATGTCCTCGGCCGGGAAGCCGACCTCGTCGACCAGGATCCGGTAGGCCCGCTCGCAGATCGCCTTGCGGCGCTCGAGGTTGTCGGCCTGGCCGTCCTCGTCGAAGGCCATCACCACGACCGCCGCGCCGTACTTGCGGCACAGCCGGGCCTGCGCGCGGAACTTCTCCTCGCCCTCCTTCATGGAGATCGAGTTGACGATCGGCTTGCCCTGCACGCAGCGCAGCCCGGCCTCGATGACCTCGAACTTCGACGAGTCGACCATGAGCGGCACCCGGCTGATGTCGGGCTCGCTGGCGATCAGCTTGACGAAGCGGTCCATCGCGGCGACGCCGTCGATCATCCCCTCGTCCATGTTGATGTCGATGATCTGCGCGCCGTTCTCGACCTGCTGGCGGGCGACGGTCAGCGCGGCGTTGTAGTCGCCGTCGCGGATCAGGTTGCGGAACTTGCGCCGAGCCGGTGATGTTGGTGCGCTCGCCGACGTTGACGAACAGCGACTCGGCGGTGACGTTCAGCGGCTCGAGCCCGGACAGCCGCAGCGCCGGCGGCCGCTCGGCGGGCACCCGCGGCGGCGACGCCGTCGACCGACGCCGCCATCGCGGCGATGTGCTCGGGGGTGGTGCCGCAGCAGCCGCCGAGCAGGTTGACCAGGCCGCTCTCGGCGAACTCGCGGACGATCGCCGCGGTCTGGTCCGGCGCCTCGTCGTACTCGCCGAAGGCGTTGGGCAGGCCGGCGTTCGGGTAGCAGGAGACGAAGCAGTCGGCGATCCGGGAGATCTCGGCCAGGTAGGGCCGCATCTCCGCGGCGCCGAGCGCGCAGTTCAGCCCGACCAGCAGCGGCTTGGCGTGCCGCACCGAGTTCCAGAACGCCTCGGTGACCTGGCCGGACAGCGTCCGGCCGGAGGCGTCGGTGATGGTGCCGGAGATCATCACCGGCCAGCGGCGGCCGCGCTCCTCGAACAGCGTCTCGACCGCGAAGATCGCCGCCTTGGCGTTGAGCGTGTCGAAGATCGTCTCGATCAGCAGCAGGTCGGCGCCGCCGTCGACCAGGCCGTTGGCCTGCTCGAGGTAGGCCTCGACCAGTTCCACGTAGGTGACGTTGCGGGCGCCCGGGTCGTTGACGTCCGGCGAGATCGACGCGGTGCGGTTGGTCGGCCCGAGCGCGCCGGCGACGTAGCGCGGCCGGCTCGGGTCGGTCGGCCGTCGACCTCGTCGCAGGCGGCCCGGGCCAGCCGGGCGGACTCGTAGTTCAGCTCGTAGGCCAGCGCCTCCATGCCGTAGTCGGCCAGCGAGATCTTCTGCGCGTTGAACGTGTTGGTCTCGACCAGGTCGGAGCCGGCCTCGAGGTAGGCGCGGTGGATCCCGCTGATCGCCTCGGGCTGGGTCAGCGTCAGCAGGTCGTTGTTGCCCTTGAGGTCGCGGTGCCAGTCGGCGAACCGCTCGCCGCGGTACTCGGCCTCGCTGAAGGTGTGCCGCTGGATCATCGTGCCCATCGCGCCGTCGAGCACCAGGATCCGCGACTGGAGCAGCGCGGTCAGCGGCTCCGTGGCGTCAGGACGCAAGGTGGGCGTTTCAGGCACGGGATTCCTCAGGGGTCGAAAAGAGCCGGGTAGCTGCGGTGCTCAGAGTAGTCGCGCAGCTACCCGGACTCCGTCAATTCGGTCCCACGCGCCCCCGACGATGTCGGCAGGCTGGTTCGGCCGTCAGGCCCGGACGAGGGCGCCCTCGTTGGTGATCTCGTTGGCGTCCGGGTCGTCGAACCAGACGCCGCCGTCGCCGAGGTAGCGAAACCGCACCTCCTCGCCGCGCGGCACGTCGACGCTGACACTGCGGGTGCCGTTGCTGCGCCGAACCAGTTTGTGCACGCCCGGGCGCCAGTCGTTGAACGAGCCGACGGCCGAAACCGGTCCATCGTGAATGTCGTCCGGCAGGACAAATTGGATCTTGGTCTTGGTCGGGGTTTGCTGAATGCGAATAGTCACAGGAGTTCCATCGGGTCGTCGGTAGCCGTTCTGCGTGGAGCGGTCGTGCTGGATTTTAGTTTTGCCCAGCCGGCCACCGAACCAGCCGCGCCGTAGTGGGACGAATCTTCACGACCTCGTAACACCGGGTCGCCCGGCGACCGCTGCGGGGTTGATCGCCGACAGCTGGAGCCTTGTGACGAAGTCCTCAAGCGCCCGGGTAGAGGGAGCGGGAGTTCGCCGTCTTCGTCAGGCACCCTGGAAAGGGGCCGTTGGGCCCTAGTTGAAGGCCGCGCGGATCGACCATGGTGGACGTGCCGGTCGGCGCACAGCACCGGCAGCGGCCAATGACTTGGACTGCACTGAACGACCAGCGCCTCCGTCGCCAGGTCGCTTCAGCGCTGTCCTCCTGTGTTGAATGGCGCCTCCCTCTCTAGTCGGAGGCGACTAGAGAGGGACCTGACGATGGCATCGATCAATACTGACCCCGTTGACGATCAACGCCGGCCCCGACGGAAGACGTTTGCCGTGTGGCGCAATCCGCTGGCCCGATCCTCCGACCGCACCGAGGCAGGCTTGTTGCTGCTGGCGGTCGCCTGCTGGCTCATCGCCCTGCCGATCGTTGCGGCTGCGGCATCGATCATTTGGTCTGGTATCAGCGACGAGGCCACCGTCCAGCAACAGACGCGAACGATGGTCACATCGCACCTGCTCGCCGACGCACCGGACTACTCCTACAACTCCGAGTACGGAACCCCGATCGGCCCAACGGTTCCGGTCAGCGCCGAATGGACCGGAACCGACGGCCGGCTGCACACCGGGTCGGTGGAGGCGGCCGGCGGTGCGCGCAGCGGCGATCAGCAGCCGATCTGGATCGACAAATCCGGCGGAATCGCCGACCCACCGATCAACACCGGGGTTGCCGCCGTGCTGATGGTCGGGGCGACGGTCGCGGCCTGGCTCGCCTGGGGGGCGCTGCTCCTGGTGTCGTGGTTGGCGGTCCGGTGGCGGCTGAACACACGCCGGGCCAACGACTGGGATCGGCAATGGGAGACCATCGAACCGGTCTGGTCGGGTCGATAGCCGCCTCGACCGGATCAACCTCCCTTGCGGGCCAACAGATGTCCCTCGTGGAAACGGTTGCTCGGACCAGGTTCCGCCCGCAGTCTGGCCACCTCGGCCAACCCGGCGGGTGCCAGGAACCCGGCCATTGCCGTCAGCGACCAGCGGTATGACCGCGCCACCCGGTGGTCGTGCGCCAGCCAGCCGGGCAGGGAGTCGTCGCCGGTCTGGAACGACACCAGCAGGTAGCCGCCGGGAGCCAGCACCCTGGAGAACTCGGCGAACGCTGCGGGCACCCGGTCGGGCGGGGTGTGAATGATCGAGTAGTGCGCCAAAACCCCGCCCAGGTCTCCGTCGCCGATGTCGAGCTCGAGCAGTGAACCCACCTCGAAGCGCAGGTCCGGCCGGGCGCGGCGAGCCAGTCCGATCATCTCCGGGGACAGGTCGATCCCCCGCACGGTCAACCCCCGCCGGGCCAGGAAATCGCTGATATGTCCCGGCCCGCACCCGATATCGGCTACCTGGCGATTGTCGTGATCGCCAACGAGGTCGGCGAACAGACCGATCATTGCCCGGTCGACGCGGTCGGTAGGGAACACCTCGAGGATGTACTCGGTGTACTCGCTCGGCGACCTGGTCGTAGCTGTCGCGGGTGTTCTGCAGGTGGGCTTCATCGGTCACCGAAGCAAGGTATCCGGCGAACGCTGACGGATCTGGGACCTCTGCCTACTGTTCCGCGACGCCACCCGGAGTCGTCGATCATCCGGCAGGTTTGCGGATCTTCTCCAGGACGTCGTGCAGCTGGTCGATGTGCGCGCTGATCCGCAGGGCCTGCTCCGGTGACTGCTCCTTGCGGTGGGTGCTCTGCAGCGCCAAGCCGATCGCGAAGAGCTGTTGAACCACCTGGTCCTGCAGGTCCGCTCCGAGCGTGGAGTCGGCAGCGCAGCCGACAACGGCGACAGGATCAGCGCCGACAGGGTCAGCGCCGACAGGGTCAGCGCCAACAGGATCAGCGCCGACACCATCGGGGGCGACAACCGCTCGCTGGCTGTTCATCTCGGCTCCTCCCCGCTGGTGCTGCTGGTGCTGGACATCGGTGCTGCACATCACTGACGATCGTCGCGATTCCGGCGAGCTAACAGGGCCGTTGGTCCCGCCGTTGGGCCAACTGCGCAGCGGCTCGGGGATCAGGCGGGCCGCCCGGGCGCAATCGGGACCTTTGGCCCGGTGTCGCAGGGTCCGCCTCCCCTGTCCGGTATGGCCCGCACGGGACACGGTGGGTGCAGCGGATTCACTGCGGTAGAGAGGAAACGATGATGACGACAGTTCTGGTGGCCTACGCCAGCAAGATGGGCTCAACACAGGAGATTGCCGAGGTCATCGGCGTCGAGCTGGCGCGCGCCGGCCTGGACGTGCAGGTGCGAGACGCCTGCGATGTCACCACCGTGCACGGCTATGACGCCGTCGTCGTCGGTAGTGCCATCTACAACACCCGCTGGCGTTCGGACGCTGTCCGGGTCGTCGGCCTGATCGTCGACAAGAGCGAAGACATCGGGTCCAGCCCGACCTGGCTGTTCCACAGCGGACCCTGCGGAGAGGCCGCGGCCGAACATGACGTGGTCGCACCCAAGCGGGTGCGCCAGGCGGCGCATCAACTCGGGATCGCTCCCCCGGTGACGTTCGGTGGGCGCCTGGAGCCGGCAACAGCGAAGGGCTTCCTCGCCCGCAAGATGGCGAAGGGCTCGATGGCGGGCGATTTCCGCGACTTCGACCGGATCAGGGCGTGGGCCGACAGCATCGCGGACCAACTGACCGCATCTCACCGGGATTTCGCCGCGTCCGACCTCCCCGAGGCGCACCAATCGATCGTGCACACGCCGACGGTGTTCCCCGGCGGAACGACCGTCCGCAGCGGGTGAAAAGATTGCCGGTGGCAGAAGGAGGAACCATTGGTCGTCAGCAGGCGGACAGTGGTTCTCGTCGAAGGGGTGAGCGATCAGCTCGCCGTACAGGCGCTTGCCGAACGGTACGACCGGAATCTGGCCGCCGAGGGAATACTCCTGCAGCCAATGGGCGGCGCGACGAACATCGGCCACTTTCTGGAGCGGTTCGGCCCGCACGGGTCGGACCTCGGATTGGCCGGGCTGTGCGATCAGGGCGAAGTTCGATTCTTTCAACGCGGCTTCGAGCGCGCCGGGCTCGGCAGCGGGCTGACTGAGGCCGAACTGGAAAGCCGTCGGTTCTTCGTCTGCGTCAGCGACCTGGAGGACGAACTGATCCGCAGCCTCGGCGTCGCCGGAGTTGAGGACATCCTTTCCGAACAGGGCGATCTCGCGTCCTTTCGAACCTTCCAGCAACAGCCCGCGCAGCAGGAAAAGTCAGACCAGGCCCGGCTCCGGCGGTTCATGGGTACCCGCGGCGGCCGCAAGATCCACTACGCGCCGGTGCTCGTTCAGGCCCTCGACCTCGCCCGGGTGCCGGGCCCGTTGGCCGGCCTGCTCGCCGCGATCTGACGTTGCCAAGCCTTCGATGACGGCCGGTCTGACTGTCGCCGCGATGCTCGCGGCCCTGACACACTCGATCGATGCCTGCCCAGTGCCCTTGCGCCAGCGGACTGTCCTACGAGGACTGCTGCGGCCCCTTCCACCGAGGCGCGGCCGCCGCGCCGACGGCTGAACGCCTGATGCGCTCGCGCTACTCCGCCTTCGCACTGCGGGACACCGCGTACCTGCTCAGCACCTGGCACCCTTCGACTCGCCCGCCCGCGCTCGAGCTGGACCAGCGGATGCGCTGGGTCGGCCTGCGGATCGTCGGGCGTACCGGCGGCAGCCTGTTGGAAACCACCGGCACTGTCCAATTCAGCGCGACCTACCGGGTCGGCCGGACGGAGCACAGCCAGGACGAGAACAGCCGCTTCGTGAAGCAGAACGGCCGATGGTTCTACCTCGGCGCAGTCTGATCCGTGATCCAACTGACTGACTACCCTGCGCTGGTGTCCCGATTGGTCGTCGTCCTCCCCCTGCAACCGCTGACGGTGGGCGACGGATTCTCGCTGAGCGATTGGCCGCTGCACGTCACGGTGGCGCCGACATTCGTTGTGACAGCTGACCTCAATGCGGTCACGGCCGCACTCACGCCCGTCCTGCGGTCGCAGCGGACGCTGCGCGTCGAGGTGGGTCGGGACGAGGGGTTCGGTCGGTCGGGGCGAATCCCGGTGTCGGTTGTCGAACCAACGCCAAGGCTCAACGACCTGCACTGCCGACTGGTTGCGGTGCTCTCCGACATCGGCGCGGTCTTCGACGATCCCGAGTTCATCGGCCCCAACTATCGGGCACATGTGACCAAAACCCGGGCGGCGCAGTCGCATCCGGGCGAGGAGTTGACCTTGACCCAGGCAGCGATCGTGGACATGGAACCCGAAGGCGACGGGCGGCTGCGCCGGGTGGTCTGGGCCGTTCCGCTGCTCGGTGGCGCCCGCTGAGTCGGCACCGACCGCGGCAGGCAGGATGTGGTCCATGACGTTCCACTCGCTGTACAGCCACGGCTTCGCCCGCGTCGCCGCGTGCACGGCCGACGTCGCGATCGCCGACCCGATGCGCAACGCAGCGAGCATTGTCGACGTCAGCCGGCGTTGTTCGGAGTTGGGCGTCGCGGTCGCGCTGTTCCCGGAACTGGCAATGACCGGCTACGCCATCGACGACCTGCTGGGTCAGGACGCCCTGCTCGATGCCGTACATGAGGGCCTGGCGCAGATCATCGAGGCGTCCGCCGGCCTACTGCCGGTGCTCGTCGTGGGTGCGCCGCTGCGCCAGCAGGCCCGGTTGTTCAACACGGCGGTGGTGATCCACCGCGGGAAGGTGCTCGGTGTGGTGCCGAAGTTGCATCTGCCGAATTACCGCGAGTTCTACGAGCGCCGCCAGTTCGCCTCCGGGCATGGCATCACCGGCCTGCACATCGATGTCGCGGGGCGCCGGGTGCCGTTCGGGACGGACCTGCTGTTCGCCGCTTCGGATATCCAGGGTCTGAAGATCGGGGTGGAGATCTGCGAGGACATGTTCATGCCGGTCCCGCCGTCCAGTTCGCTGGCGTTGGCCGGCGCGACCGTGCTCACCAACCTGTCGGGCAGCCCGATCACCATCGGCCGGTCCGAGACCCGAAGCCTGCTGTGCCGCAGCCAGTCTCTGCGCTGCCTCGCCGCCTATCTGTATGCGGCGGCCGGTCAGGGCGAGTCGACGACCGATCTGAGCTGGGACGGACAGACCAGTATTTTCGAGAACGGCGCCCTGCTTGCCGAGGGGGCGAGATTCCACGAGGACCCGCAACTCACCATCGCCGATGTCGATCTCGATCTACTGCGGCAGGAGCGGGCCAGGCAGGGCACCTTCGAGGACAACCGGCGGATTGTCGGCGGCGCGGACAATTACCGGACCGTCGAGTTCAGCCTGGGCGCCCCCGATGACGACCTGGGTCTGCTGCGCCCGATCGAGCGGTTCCCATTCGTCCCGGCGGACCCCGATCGGCTGGCCAGGGACTGCTTCGAGGCCTACAACATTCAGGTCGACGGACTGGTGCAGCGCCTGCGGGCGATCAACACCGAGCGGGTCGTCATCGGTGTTTCCGGTGGGCTGGACTCCACCCACGCGCTGATCGTGGCGTCCAGGGCGATGGACCTGCTTGGCCTGCCGCGGACGAACATCCTGGCGTTCACCATGCCAGGATTTGCCACCGGCACCTCCACGAAGGCCAATGCCTGGGCGCTGATGCGCGCGCTGGAGGTCAGCGCAGCCGAATTGGATATTCGACCTGCCGCCCGGCAGATGCTGGCCGACCTGGAACATCCCTTCGCCCGCGGCGAAGAGGTCTACGACGTCACGTTCGAGAATGTGCAGGCCGGGCTCCGCACTGATTACCTGTTCCGGCTGGCCAATCATCACCACGGGATTGTCCTTGGTACCGGCGATCTCTCGGAATTGGCGTTGGGCTGGAGCACCTACGGTGTCGGCGACCAGATGTCCCATTACAACGTCAATTCCGGTGTTCCCAAGACACTGATCCAGCATTTGATCCGCTGGGTCAGTGGGCTCGAGGATTTCTCCGATGACGTCGACGAGATCCTGCTGTCCATCCTCGACACCGAGATCTCCCCCGAGCTGATACCGGTCAAGGAGGGTGAGGTTCCGCAGAGCACGGAGAAGTCCATCGGGCCTTACGAACTGCAGGACTTCACCCTCTTTTACACGTTGCGGCACGGGTTCCGGCCGTCGAAGATCGCCTTCCTGGCGTCACATGCCTGGGGCGACGTGGCGGCGGGAAATTGGCCGGTCGGCTTCCCACCGGAGCGCAGACGTTCCTACGACCTCCCCGCCATCAGGGGGTGGCTGGTGGTCTTCGTCAAACGGTTCTTCGGGTTCAGCCAGTTCAAACGCTCGGCAATGCCCAACGGCCCCAAGGTCTCTGCCGGTGGATCGCTGAGCCCTCGTGGGGATTGGCGGGCGCCGTCGGACGGCAATGCTGCGGTCTGGCTGGCCGATATCGAGCGGAACGTCCCAGTGGCGGCTGCGCCCAACGAGAGGTGAGCCGTCGGAGCCGGGAAAGGAGACCTACCGTGACCGAGACCTACCGTGACCGAGACCGACCGTGATTGACGACAGCGGTGACTGACGCCGACCCGGCCGAGGATCGGCTCGATCACTCACGGCCGAGCCTGGCAACGGTGCTGCTGCGGTGGGGGTGGATCGGGTGCATCGGGTTCGGCGGCCCACCCACCCACATCAGATTGCTGCGTGAGCTCTGTGTCGAGCGCGAGCAGTGGATCGGCACGGTTGAGTTCGAAGATGCGATTGCCGCCTGCAACCTGCTCCCCGGCCCCGCATCCACCCAGCTGTCGATCTTCTGCGCCTGGCGGGTGCGCGGGCGGCCCGGCGCACTGATTGGTGGGTTCGCATTCATCGTCCCTGGTCTCCTGGTCATCCTCGTCCTCGCCGCGCTGTTCCTGGTCGGCTCCCCACCACCATGGCTGCTAGCCGCTGGCGCGGGCGCCGGTTCTGCTGTTGCTGTGGTCGCGGTGCATGCGGCCGCCGGCCTGGTTCCAGCAAGCTGGAAACGCGCCAACGCTGGAGGCCGAGCCAGACTGCTGCGCTGGTCTGCCTATGTCATCGCCGGTGTCGTGGCGACAGCGGCTGTCGGTCCCTGGGTTGTGCTGGTCCTGCTCGCCTGCGGCGTCATCGAACTCACCGCGCGGGTGCCGCGCAACACCCGACCAACCGCATTCCTGCCGATGCCGATGTTGGCCACGTCCGCGATCAGTGTCGGGGTGCTGGCATCGGTTGCCTGGGTCGCCTTCAAGGTCGGGGCGCTGTCCTACGGGGGTGGCTTCGTGATCATCCCGCTGATGCAAGCCGACGCCGTCGATCGATACCACTGGATGACCAGCGGACAGTTTCTCAACGCCGTCGCCCTTGGCCAGATCACCCCAGGACCGGTCGTCCAGACCGTCGCGGTTGTCGGCTACGCCGCGGCCGGGCTCACCGGGGCGCTGCTGGCTTCAGCCGTCGCGTTCTTGCCATCGTTCGTGTTCGTCCTGCTCGGTGCCCGACATTTCGACCGGTTGCGCGCCAACGCAAGTGCCCGTGCCTTTCTCGACGGGGCGGGCCCGGCGGCCATCGGCGCCATCGCGGGCTCGGCCATCAGTCTGGCCCGTGCGCTCAGCGAACCGTGGCAATACGTCATCCTGGCTGGAGCGGCGATCGTTCTACTGCTACTCCGTCGCGGCGTCGTGCCGACCCTGCTTGTTGCCGCGGCCGCCGGCGTCGTCTTCGTTGCGGCCGGCCTTGCCCTGCCGCAGTGAATCGATCACCTCCCCTGTCGCCGGTCATCCGGCATCCGCGAAACCTGTTCCGGTGGCGACCTTTCGGGCATCCCCATCCGGTGCGTGCAGGCCGCGCTGCCGTGGCCGCCGAGCGAAGACAAATCGCCGCTGCACCGCCCAGCTGACGACGAACAGCAGCATCTCGGTGAGCAACTTCGCCGGCAGCAGCGGTGTCCCCAATGCCTGTAGCACCAGCAGCGAGAGGTAGTTCAGCCCGAGCAGGCCAATCACCAGGGCGAAATACTGTGTTGCCGCCGTCCGTGTCGGTTTGTCCCGGCCGTGCTCGAAGACCGCCCGCCGGTTGATCGCAAAGTTGACCGATGAACTGAGAAATCTTGCGCCGACAACCGAAAGAACGAGTGATCCGGTCGCGGCCATAAGGGCCAGCAATGCGGCCGTGTCGATCACGAAGGCGGTGATCGACGAAAGGGCAAACTTGAGCAGCGGCGCGTAGATCCGCGCCGAATCGACCACCGGGCGAAAATGCGACGATTCGTTCGCATGGAGATAAACCGTGGATATCTCGACCGTCTCGATGGCCATGCCGGCATCTGCGGCGTGTGTCAGCAGGTTCAGTTCGTACTCGTACCGCTCCCCCGGGATCGACTGCAGCCAGCTGAGCATCGGCGCCGGGTAGGCCCGGAGCCCGGTTTGGGTGTCCGGTAAATCCCGGCCGGTGGCGACCCGGAACAGCGCGCGGCTCACGGAATTGCCGAATCTGCTCCGCAGCGGCACTTGTCCGGCGAAGGCGCGGACGCCGAGCACCATGGCCGCCGATTCGACCGACGCAGGTGATCGGCAACCCGCAGGATGTCGGCGACGGTGTGTTGCCCGTCGCAGTCGGCGCAGACCACCTGCTGGCCCGGGCAGCACTCCCCGATGTAGCTGAACCCGGACTTCAACGCAGCCCCCTTGCCCCGGTTCCTCGGGTGCGTCAGGACGTCACTCCCCAGGTCGGCGACAGCATCGAAGATGCCCCGGTAGCGCGGCCCGCTGCCGTCATCGACGACCACGACGTCGATCTCGTTGTCCGCCTCACGGAGCTCACGGACCAGTTCGACCAGACAGATCCCGGGCTCGTAGGCGGGGATGAGGACGATCATCGGTGCCTCATGCCCCGATGTACAGGATGTCGGAGGTGCCGCGCTCCTCTTCCTTGCCCAGCGGATTGTTGACCAGCTCGCCGTTGAAATACATCGTTGACGACCCGCCCCCGTCCAGGTTGTAGGCGGTGGTGGCGCCGAGGTCCTGCATGATCTGCGCGAGGCCGGTCATCGTGACGCCGGCGCTGTAACCGGGGGATCGCCCGTCGACGACCACGAAGACCAGGTGGTCCGGTGCGATGATGCCGACCGCGGTGCGCGGCTGTGCACCCTGGATGGAGTGATTGCCGAAGTTGGTGTCGACCTCGACATTGTCGATGCCGCTGATGATCTCACCGTTCGCCAGCAGGGCCGGCCCGAAGGACAGGGTGTTCCAGACGCCGGCGGCGAGCAGATCCGCTGCGGTGGTTGTTGTCTCGTCGTACACCTGGGCCGTGCCGTCGCGGTAGAAAGCCAACCCCTGGCGGGCGCCGTCGTCCCGGAAGATCACCCCGTTGCGGATGACGATCCCGGAGTCGCGAAACCCGTAGTAGTCCCCATTGATCGCGAAGATCGCGTTGTTGTCGGCGGCGATATCGGACGTGTTCTCGACGATGTTCTCACCAAAACTGTTGTCCGCGAACGCTGATTGCAGGTCCGTCGCGTCATCGAGGACGACGTCCGCCACGTAATAGGTGACGGTGGAATCACCCGAGCCGGTGACGACGGTCGAGATCTTGATCGTGCTGTCGTCGGAGACGTACGACGTGTCGGTGATGACGGGTGCGACACCGGAATCATCGGCGGTGTCGGAACTTGTCGCGGTAGAGCCGGCGCTGCCGGCCGTGCCGTTGGATGCAGTGCTGCCGGCGTCCGTCGAACCAGCTGCCGCGGCGACGCTGGCCTCGTAGGCGGTGACGTCGGAGATCTCCACGTGATCGATGACGAAGCGGTTCAGCGCCCAGGCCGAGGTCCCGCCCGCTACCAGGGTGATGGCCAGGACGCTGGCGATGACGATCCGTCGGATCCGTCTTCGTGTGGTCGGTCGCTGTGCGGGGGCGGGTGGTGCTGCTGTGTCAGGAAGCATGAACTGTTTCTAAGCAGCCAAGCTGTGCCCCGGCTGAGCGCAGCCAGGGTCCGCACTGTCAGGATCTTGCTTGGACGTCCAATCAGGCGATCACCACTGCTCCTGGTTTGTGCTCATCCTGCGGGCGGTCGATAATCGGCCAACCCGACGGAGAGGACACCTGATTCTGATGACGACGAGGCTGAACCCGTATCTCGGCTTCCACGACACCGCACGGCAGGCGCTGGAGTTCTACCAAACCGTCTTCGGCGGCGAGCTCACGCTCAGCACGTTCGGCGAGATGCATGCCAGTGAGGTTCCTGCCGAGCAGGAGCTGATCATGCACGGCCAACTCGAATCACCCAGCGGGTACACGCTGATGGGCTCCGATACGCCGAGCCACATGTCCTACAACCCCGGCGACAACTACTCGGTCTCCCTCAGTGGCGACGACGAGGCCGAACTCCGCGGTTACTGGGACAAGCTCACGGACGGTGCCACTATCGCCGTGCCGTTGGAGGCAGCGCCCTGGGGTGCCATCTTCGGCATGTTGACCGATAAGTTCGGCGTGAACTGGCTGGTCAACATCGGCCCGCAGTAGTGAGGAAGATGTCCGTCGGCCGGCGACCGGGGTTCACCGATGACGTCCGGTGCTGATCGCGACCTGTTGCTGCAGGCGATCGACATCGCGGCGCAGGCTCGGGCCAACGGCAACCATCCCTTCGGAGCACTGCTCGCCGACGCGGCAGGGCAGGTGCTACTGACCGCGGAGAACACCGTGGTGACGAATGCCGATGCGACCGGCCACGCCGAGACCAATCTGGTCCGGCTGGCCAGCGCGCGGTTCTCGGTCGCGGAACTGGGGGCGATGGTGCTCTACACGAGCACCGAACCCTGCGCGATGTGCTCCGGCGCGATCTTCTGGTCCGGCATCGGCGGCGTGACCTATGCCCTCGCCGAAACCACGTTGTACGAATACACCGGTGATGACGAGTCGAACCTGACCCTGGAACTACCGTGCCGCACGGTGTTTGCCGCTGGTCGCCGGCAGATCACCGTGCAGGGTCCGTTCGAGCTGGCCGAGGCACGCGCGGTGCACGCCGGTTTCTGGCGGGCCGGCTGACGTCGGCCGACTGGCTGGCAGTAGGCCTTACTGCCGGGTGCGGAGGTAGTCGGCAACCACCTCGGCGCCCAGTCCGTCGAGATCCGGTGCCACCACCCGGCCATGGCTCCGGCGGGCAAGGGCATCCATGAAGCTGGCCAGCTTCGGGTCCTCGCCCAGGACGAAGAAGGTGATGGCCGCGCGCTTGGCGGTCAGCCGGTCGAGCTCGATGACAGTGGCGCGCAACGTTTCCGGTTGCGGCGGGTAGGAGAACTCCAACGCACCATCCGACGCCACATGGGCGGTCGGCTCGCCGTCGGTCACCACCAGCACGACCGGAACAGCGTCCGGATGACGGTGCAGGTGCTGCCCGGCCAGGATCAACGCGTGATGCAGGTTGGTGCCCTGCACGTAGGCACCTTCCAGGCCGATCAGGTCGGCCAGCTCCACCTTCTCCGCGCCCCGGCCAAAGGTGATGAGCTGCAGCGCATCCGTCCGGAATCGGGTTGAGATCAGCTGGTGCAGCGCGAGTGCGGTGCGTTTCATCGGCACCCAACGGCCGTCCTGCACCATCGACCAGGACGTGTCGACGCACAGCGCCACAACGGCTCTGGTTCGCTGTTCGGTGTCGATCACCTCGACGTCCGCGACGTCCATCACCCGGTCGTCGCCACCGGCCTGCCGCAACTGTGCGTTGAGCAGGGTCCGCGGCACGTTCCATGACTCGGTATCGCCGAAGGCCCATGGCCGGCTGGCGCCGGTCGGCTCTCCCGCCGCACCGGACCGCCGGGTGGCGCGTTCCCCGCGGCGGGCGCCGATCTGGTCAACCACGTCGCGCAAGGCGGATTCACCCAGCCGGCGAAGAGCCTTGGGCGACAGTCGAAGTGAGCCGTCGGGTGCGCGTTCGAAGACGCCCTGTTCCCGGAGTTCCCGTTCCAGCTCGGCGAGCGCTTCGACGTCGGCCCTGGCCTGCTCACCCAGCGCGCCCTGCAGGTCGTCCAGGTCGATGTCGTCGAGCCTGGCACCGGGGTAGCCCTGACTCAGCTGATCCGTCAGGTCCTCGAGCCGGCCGAGCTCCTCCATGGCCCTGGTTGCCTCACCCAGCCCCATGGGTGACTCGCCCCGGAACCGACCGGACCCGGACCAGTCCTCGCCGGGGCGAAGGTTCTGTAGTTGGGCGTCCAATTGACTCAGCGATTGCCCGAGCCGGGGGTCGCCGAACGCCTGCTGGCTCAGTTCGGCCAGTTCGGCGCGCTGTTCGGCACTGAGGGACTGCATCATGCGTTGCGCGGCCGCGGATCGGGCGGCAAGCACGTCAATGAGTTCGTCAACAGATTGCGGGTTCTCCGGGAAGAAATCACCATGCTTGCGCATGAAGTCGTCGAACTGCCCCGCGGTGTCGGCGCCGGACGCATGCGCCGCCAGCAGGTCGTTCAGGTCGTCGAGCATTTGCTGGATACGCTTGACATCTTCCGGAGTTGCCTGCTGCATCGCCTGTTTCATGCCGCTGAAGCGCTGGTCGAGCAGCTCCCGGCCGAGCAGGTCCTTGATGTCCTGGTACGCCTGCCGACCCTCCGCCGACTGCCAGTCGTACTCGCTGAGCGCGCGCACCGCTCGCGCGGTGCTGTCCGGCAGCGTCTCCAGGTCGAGCTCCCGGAACCGCGCGTCGTCGGAATCCTGCCGGGCCAGCGCCGCCTTTTCGGCCGTGAGCGCCTTGTCCAGCAGCTCCCTGACCTCCTGCAGCGTCCCATCGATCCTGTTGTTGCGCTGCAGGTCTCGACGCCGCTTCCAGAGTTCGCGGGTCAGGTCGTCGAGTCCCCGACGGTCCCCCGTGCCCTGCCGCAGCAGCTCCCGCAGCGCCTGCTGCAGCGAGCTGCCCTCCATGACGTCCCGGCCGATCTTGTCCAGCGCGGCCCGTAGGTCAAGTGGCGGCGCCAGCGGATCCGGGCCATCGACGTACGGGCCATACGAATATCCCCGACGTCGGCCGCGACGCGGTGCTTCTGGCCACTCCGGGTCCGGGATGGGTTCAGCCATAACTCACCGTGGCCCCGTCATCGCTGGGTTCCTTGGTCAGCTTCCGGGTCAGGAAGAGCAGTTCAAGGGCGAGCTCGGCCGCCGACGCCATGGGTCCGGGGTCTTCCGTACCGGCCGCGCCTAGCCGTTGTGCGATGGCGGTGAGGACGTCCACCCTGCGGCAACGCGGCGACCACCTGGGCCGCGGTCACCCGGTCCCCGGTGCGCAGCGGGTGCTTGGTGACGGCTTCGGCCAAGGGGGTCAGGTCAACACCGCGGAGCCGGCGGCGGGCGGTGTCCGCAGTGGCCCGCCGCAGCAGGTGCTCGAGGACCTCGTCCTCCCGGCCCTCCTGGCCGGTGACGAACTCCAGCTTGCCGCGCAACACAGGAAGCGCGGATTCCAGGTCGATGGGGCGTGCCGTCGCCACCGACTCACCAGTGATTGCCGATCGCCGCAGCGCCGCTGCCGCAATGGTTTCCGCGGCGGCGACGGCGAACCTCGCCGAGACACCGGACCCCTGGTCCACCGCGTTCGACTCGCGGAGCAACCTGGTGAACCTGGCGATGACCTCGAGCAGATGCTCCGGAACCGGTGACGCCAGATCGGCTTCCTGGGTGATGACGGCGATCTCATCCCGGAGTTCCAGCGGATAGTGGGTGCGGACCTCGGCACCGAACCGGTCCTTGAGCGGGGTGATGATGCGGCCACGGTTGGTGTAATCCTCCGGGTTCGCGGAGGCGACGAGCAGCACGTCCAACGGCAGTCGCAGGGTGTAGCCGCGGACCTGGATATCCCGCTCCTCCATCACGTTGAGCAGGGCCACCTGGATGCGTTCGGCCAGGTCGGGAAGCTCGTTGATGGCCATCACACCCCGATGCGCCCGCGGCACCAGACCGAAATGAATGGTCTCCGGATCGCCGAGCGACCGACCTTGGGCCACCTTGACCGGATCGACGTCGCCGATCAGGTCGGCAACCGCGGTATCCGGGGTCGCCAGCTTTTCCGTGTACCGCTCACTGCGGTGCCGCCAGCCGATGGGTAGTTGATCACCGAATTCATCGGCAAGGCGTTGCGATGCAACCGTGATCGGGTCGTACGGGTGCTCACCGATCTCGGAGCCAGCGATAATCGGGGTCCATTCGTCCAGCAGGCCGGTCAAACTCCGCAACAGCCGCGTCTTGCCCTGGCCGCGCTCCCCGAGCAGCACCACGTCGTGTCCGGCAATCAACGCCCGTTCGAGTTGGGGCAGCACCGTGCCTTCGAATCCGACAATCCCGGGCCACGGATCAATCCCCGCGCCGAGCGCCGCCAGCAGGTTGGCACGGATCTCGGCCTTGACGCCGACCAAATGATGACCACTGGCGCGGAGCTCCCCGACGGTGGTCGGCAGCCCGGCTGGAGGGGTGAGTCGCATGAGCCCCAACGGTACGCGGGGCTAATTCTGTTCCGGACAGGCGATTGCTGCGCTCTCGGCGAACAGACGAATACCGTTGTTGGTCAAGCACTCTCGCCAGTCCTGTGCGAAGCACGTGCGGCATTGGAGTGAAGCCGGGTCGATGCGGGTACCTATCGCGCGTGAGGGAGGCGCACCCATGATCGACCCCAACCCCGTTGAGCCCGCAGCACCACCGAAACCCGGCACCTCGCAGACCGGCACCGAGCAGGACGACCCGGCCCGTCCCGATGGTGCTCAGGAGGCCGAGCGCGATCTGGCCGCCCGTCGGGACCGCCTGAAAGGAACCGAGCCCTGGCATCCTGCCGGCAGTGGGCCGTTCCCGACCGAAAACGGTCCGGTGCGGCGCCGATGGCGCAAGGTGGCCGGCCGAACCCTGTCCAAGGGCTGGAACGACTCGCTGTTCGGGATGAGCTCGCAGGCCGCGTTCTGGTGCGCGCTGTCCACCGCTCCGCTGCTGCTGGCCCTGCTCGGTCTGTCCGGGTACGTCGCCAATCTGATCGGCCCGAACACGATGTCCGACGTCCGCGCGCAGATCACGGTCTTCCTGCACACCATCTTCAACGAGGAAGTCGCCGACCAACTGCTCGGCAACACCGTCGACGTCATCCTGAACAACGGACAGGCGGACGTGGTGTCCGTCGGGCTGATCATCAGCCTGTGGGCCGGATCATCGGCGATGACAGCCTTCGTCGAGTCGATCAACATCGCCTACTGCCAACATGAGTTCCGGCACCCGGTCGTCGAACGGTTCTTCGCGCTCGGGCTGTACGTCGGCGCACTCGCGGCCGGCATCGTGCTGGTGCCCCTGCTCGCCATCGGGCCCGACTACCTGCCGCGAGTCTTCCCGGAAGGCTGGCGGCCCACTGTCAGCTCGATCATCGGCTGGGCGTACTACCCCGGGCTGGCGATCGGCTTGATCCTGCTGCTCACGACGCTGTACAAGGTCGCACCGAAACACAAGCACGCCTGGAAACGCGGCCTTCCGGGAGCGTTCCTGGCGGCAGCGGTGTTCCTGGTCGCCAGCACCGGACTGCGGATCTACCTGTCCTACGTGTATGCCCACGGGCTGACCTACGGCGCGCTGGCCACGCCGATCACGTTCCTGCTCTTCTACTACTTCATCTCGATGGCCGTGATCATCGGCGCGCAATTCAACAACGCCCTGCTCGAGTACTACCCGCCACGACGATCGAAGCAGCAGCCCGCACCTTCTCTTGAAGCAGTGGAAAGTCACGCGTAGACTTTCCATCATGGAAACTCATACGTCGCGGGATGAGGCCGTGAGTGCGCTCGGCGAGGTGGTGCGCACCCAGCGTGCAGCCGCAAGGCGGCTGCGCACACCGTGGTGGTTCTGGTACTTCGTCGCGGTATTCCAAGTCGGGGTCTTTGTCGCACTGTTCGTGGCCAGCGAACTGGCGGGCAGTTGGGCGTCCGTGACGGTCTTCGTCGTCGCGCTCCTACTCGAGGCCAAGCTGGCGCATCGGTACCCGGCCCTCCGGTTCAACTGGAACCGGCGCGCCAAGCGCATTGGAATCATCTCTATCGTTGCCTCGATCGCCGTACTGGGGGTCGGCATCATCGGCTTCCGGTCGGTTGGCGGATGGTGGCCGATTGCCATGGCCCTTCTACTGGTGGCAGTGCTGACCGTGTGGCTCGGCCGACTGTCCGAGCGCGGGATCGACGCCCCGGCCCATCCCGCGGCCTGAGCATGTCCGAACAGCCCATTCCCCTGTTCGACCCGATCGTGCACGCGCCCCATCGATTGCGGATCTGCGCCGTGTTGGAGCCGTGGGACGAATATGAATTCTCGGCTCTGCGGGACGTCATCAAGGTCAGCGATTCGGTGCTGAGCAAACAACTATCGCAGTTGCAGGACGCGAAGTACGTCATCCTGCGCCGGGGTACCCGGGACGGACGGCAACGGGTCTGGGTGCGACTGACGGCCCTAGGGCGGGAGGCGTTCCAGGGCCACGTGCTGGCATTGCGGGAAATCGTCGGCGAGTCGCGAACCGCCGGCACGAACCCCGAGAGCACGTCACCGATGACCGCGGCCGATGCCGGCACGCATGGCTCGCTGTCCGGCGCCGCCGGAGTTGGGTAGCTTTTTCGAGCGTTTTCTGCTCAAGTACGGCCGAAAAGTCGACGCAACTCCGTCCTCGGCACGCGGGTGGGAACAGTTGCCGCCGGGTACTGGCGACAGGATGGGCAACCCCCAGCCCCGCTCCGATCGAAGGATGACATCGACACCATGACGCTCCCCGAAAGACTGCTGGACCTGCTGAACCGGCCGAGTCCCTGCTACCTGGCCACCTCGATGCCGGACGGGTCACCGCAACTCACCCAGACCTGGGTGGACACGGACGGGGAGCACGTCCTGATCAATACCGTCCAGGGCCATCAGAAGGTGAAGAACATCGACCGGGACCCCCGGGTTGCGGTGTCGATCTCCGACCCGGACCGGCCGTCCCGGTATTTCGAGATTCGCGGCCGGGTGCTGACGGTCACCACCCTGGGAGCGGCCGAGCACATCGAGAAACTCGCCCAGCGGTACATGGGTAGGCCCTATCCATGGTTCGGCGGACGGGATCAGCAGCGGCTGCTGCTGACCATCTCCGCGGACAAGATCAACTCGATGGGCTAATCGCCACCGAAGAAGTCGCCGGGAGCCATCCACTTCTGGTCGCCCGCGGCGAAGTCCTCGGGCGTCGTCCTCGCGGTCAGCAGGTCGATGCCGGCGGATTCCCGGCCAGCACCGCATCGAAGAACGAGATCACGTCGGGCACCGCCTTCAGCGCGACGGTGCCATGACCGGTATCCGGGAAGGTCTTGAAGATGACGTGCTCGCCGGCCGCGCATTGCTTCGTCACGAAACCCTGCGTCGCGCTGAGCAGCACCAGGGTGTCGGTCTCGCCCTGCGCGACGAACAGTGGCACCCCGAGAGGTGTTGCGCCCGGGCTGTTCTCCGCCAGCATGGTGGCCCACGGCTCGGTGGTGGCCGGGTCACTGCGAATGTAATTGCCGACCAATGCAAGTGCCTGGTCGTGCAATTGGGTGTGCTGACCGAGCAGGCACAACTGGGCCATTCCCGGGCGTTGCCGCGGCCCCGGCGTCGGTCAGGATCGAGGTGAGGCGAGGCCGGGATACTTGGCCGGCGTAGACGGACTCGAAGGCGTTGAAGGCGTAGGAACCCAGGGTGACGCCGGAGGCGTCCGCGATGTCGTCGTTGAACAAGGTGGCGAGATCGGCCGCTGGCGCGGCGACAGCAACGGCGTGCACCCGGAGTTCGGGTGCGTAGGTCTTGGCGTCCTGGCCGGCGAACAGGACCGCCTGCCCGCCCTGCGAGTGTCCCCACAGCAGGACATCGCTACCGGCGGCGGTCTCCGGAATGTTCCGGGCGGCGCGGACCGCGTCCAACACGCTGTTGCCCTCACTGGTGCCGATCAGGTACGAATTCGGCCCCTCGATACCGAGGCCCGGGTAGTCCGCATAGCTGACGACGTAGCCAGCGGCCAGCAGCGGCACGCATGCCCTCGACCAGGTCGAACGGGTCAATACCATTGGAGGGCGCGCACTTCGCCGCGGCACCGGTGGTGGGGTGTCCCCAACCGACCACTGTTCGACTACCGGCCGGTGCGTCGTCATCGGGCGCGATGACGACACCCGAGACGATGATGTCCGCTCCGGTGACATCGGTGGAGTGGTAGAGAACGCGCCAGGCGTTGGTGCCGTCCGGCGCGCTGAGCAGGCGTTCGGTCCTGACGATCTCGCCCGGCTTGCCCGCCGGTGCGGGGTTCGGCGGTGTATAGAACGACGAGTCGCCCTCTTCGGTAATCCCCTCGACCAGTCGTCGGTCGGTGGTTGCGCTGCAGGAGGTCAGTAACACCGTGAACAGGATGAGCCAGTGCCGATCAGCCGTGATCGGCGCCGTCGCTCCGATCGAACGACCGCCGGATCTCACCGACGCGTGCACCGTCACCATGGTCTCCTCCTGCGCCTGTTGACCGGTTTCCTAGATCTTGCCCTGGATCCTTGACAGCGACGAATCCGTGGCCGTACTGCTTAGTCAATCAACCAGTTGATAAAGGAAGCAGTTGACAAGTGATCATTGATCCGTCCGCAGACGATCGGCTGGACAGGGCATTCACGGCCCTGGCCGACCCGGTCCGGCGCCGGATCATCGCCCGCCTGAGTCGGGGTCCGGCAACGGTCAACGAGCTGGCCGAACCCTTCGACATCACCAAACAGGCCGTCTCCAAGCACATCCAGGTGCTCGAGCAAGCGGAGTTGGTGACTCGGAGCCGCGACGCGCAGCGGCGTCCAGTGCACCTCAATGCACCTCAACTCGAGGCACTCACCGCCTGGATCGACAAGTACCGACTGATCCACGAGCAGCAGTTCCGCAGCCTGGACGTGCTGCTCTCCACCATCCAGCAGCCCCACTGCCGGTGAAACCACCGACAGGGCCACGCATCAGGAGGAAGTACCATGACCAACGCAGTCACCATCACCGCGCCAGAAGGGGTTCCCTTCATCGAGTTCGAGCGGGAATTCGACGCCCCGGTCGCGGCCGTGTTCCGTGCGCACAAGGAACCGGACCTGATCAAGCAGTGGCTCGGCCCACGTGGCTACGAGATGGACATCGAGCGTTACGACTTCACCACCGGTGGCGGCTACCGCTACATCCATCGGGACGACAAGGGCGCAGAGTATGCCTTCAACGGGGTCTTCCATGTGGTGCGGGACAACGAGTTCGCCATCCAGACCTTCGAATTCGAGGGCTTCCCGGACGTGGTCAGCATCGAATCACTGCGCTTCGAGGACCTCGGCGACGGTCGTACCCGGCTGCGCGGACACAGCGTCTACCCCACCGTCGAGGCCCGCGACGGCATGGTGGCCAGCAACATGGAAGTCGGGCTCACCGAGGGCTACGAGCGGCTCGAGGAAGTCGCGAGTGCCCTGCTCGTCAACTAACTGCCTTCGACAATCGTTGCCACGCAATACTAGTGACCTGGAGAATAACTGTGGACTGGACCTTGGAAGTAGTTGTACTGCCCGTCAGCGACATCGATCGTGCTGTTGAGTTCTACCGCGACAAACTCGGCTTCACCCTCGACCACGACACCCGCAACGAGCACATGCACGTCGTGCAGCTCACGCCACCCGGATCGGGTTGCTCGATCGTCATCGGGGATCTGCCGAGTCAGTCCGAAATGGCGCCCGGCTCGATGCGCGGATTGCAGCTCGTTGTCGCTGATGCGACGGTGGCCCGTCAGGAACTCATCGACCGCGGTGTCGAGGCCAGCGAGATCACGGTGTTCGACGAACGGGACGGTGGTACCTTTTTCGGCTTCGTCGATCCCGACGGAAACAGCTGGGCCGTGCAGCAGATCAAGGCCCGCGCCTCGAAGCCGCTGATCCCGGCGGAATCCCGGACACGATTCGGTGCCGACTTGTGAGTGCAGGGTGTTGCCGCCCGGCATGACTGGACGTCTCAGGCAGTGGCCGAACTACACCGTGACGGTGGTGGCCACCACGACGAGTTCCGAGGTGTGCGACCCCTGGACGCCGACACCGTCCGGGCGGGGGGTGAAGCCGGGTAACCCGTCCAGGCCGTCGGTGCCGTCCATCACCCGGATCCGGGCCGGCGCCGATGACCCCAGTTCGAGGGTCACGGTCAGCCCGTCGTCCGGCGGCGCGTGGAAGACGAACCCGAACCGGCCGTCCAGGCCTTCCGGCGGCACCTCCCTGCCATCAACCGTTGCCCGGGTGACGACAGAATCGGGTAGGTCAAGGTAGATCAGCCGGGCATCGCGCTGTGACCGGACATTGATGGTCAGCAGCCGAGGCGGCTGGCCGGTGGTGTCGGCGGCGGAGCTGGAGGCAGCGGTGCTGTCGGAGACGACGGTCAGCTCGGGAGCGGGCAGGTTCGCCACCTGTGCCGGTCCGGTCCCGACGCCGGCACCGAACAGCCCGAACGCGTCGCCCAGGTCCTCTTTCCCGGTGATGTACTGCTGCAACCACTCCCCCGGACGCGCGTCCGTGCTGACCCAGTCGGGCCTGCCCGGAGTCGGCGTCCAGGGCGTAGGCGAGCTGCGCCGGGGCGGGGTGGTCCGCGTCGAAATGGTCAACGGACAGCCCAAGGCCAAGGCAGGTGATCGCCAGCACGCCGGCGATCAGGCCGGGAGTCGCCGCCCACCATCGATGACGCCGGACTGCGCCTTGGCCGTCTCCAGGGTCCGGCGGGGCCGCCCGGCCGGGTCGCGCCGGCACCGGCGGGTAGACTCAGTTCGAAGACCGGCAGCAGGGTGAATCCGAGCATTACCGCGAACAGTGCCCCGGCGGCACCGGTTTCCAGGCCGAGCGCTGGGAAGAACAGGTAAACCGTCGGCGCCAGGATGATCACCGAGACTGCCCCGCCGACGGCCACGGCCAGCCACCGCACCCATGATCTGGACGCCGTCACCGCGACAAGGCCGCCGACGGCGGCGGCCAACGCGGGGAGGGACGCCAGGTAGGCACCACCGGGGGTCACGGCCGCCAGCAGCACACCGAGCACCGCCAGCACGCCGAGAGCGCCGATGATGAGCGTCCACGATCCAAGTGGGCGGCGCAGCAGTCCGTACCAGGTGAGCGAGAACGGTACCGACCAGCGCCAGCACGCAGAGCCGGAACCAGCCCGGCCACCACGGATCGGACATGTTTGCGTAGTCCGGGCCGCAACGCGACGAGCAGCATCCAGAGTAGTTGCGCCACAACGGGTGCCAGCACAAGTGGAATGATCGCGCACGCCGAATCCGGCCGCCACCCGCGGCCAACTGACGAGTTCCCGGCGCACGCGCGACGAATGCCAATGCGGCCAACGGCAACCAGAGCCAGCACGGCAAGCGGCCAATTCAGCCAGCCGGGATAGCGGACGCAGAATGCCGAGCGCCGGAAAATACGTGGAATCGTAGGACGTCGGAACAGCAAGCGCCGCAATGTCGGCGGCCCCGAAGGTCCGGGCCAGGGCAACGGCATTGGCGCCATGTTGCTGCAGGCTGGCCACATTCATCGTCGCCGGTTTGTCCTGCGGCGTGTGGTACACCGGCGAGCCGTCGATGTAGGCGGTGTTCAGACCGGTGAATCGGCCGGATTCCCGAAACGGGCGTGAAGTCGGTGTTGTTCGGCAGGATGCGGTAGATCTCGACGGCAAAACTGGTCGCCACCGGATAGGGCACCGCGCTGCCGTACACACCGACGACGTCCGCGTTGCCACGATTGGTCTCGAACATCACCGCCGGCCCGGTGGAACCGCGGGACTCGAAGTTCATCGCGACCCCACCCTGGGCGGCCAGTGGGCTCTGGCTGACGAAGGCCTCGGAACCGCACAGGCAGGCCTCCTCGGCGTCGGTGAACAGGAACACCAGGTCGTTCACCGGCGGCGGCCCGGCCAGCACTGCGCGGGCCGTCTCCAGCAACGTCGCCACCCCGGCCCCATCGTCGTTGCCGCCGTAGGACACCTGCACCGAGTCGTAGTGCGCGAACAGCACCACCCGGCCGGTCGACGCGGTCCCGGGCAGCACCGCGACGACGTTGCGCACCCTGGCCATGCCGAAGGGACCACTGAGTTCATCGCCGTAGCCGACCGCATCCTGAAACTCCGGGTGCAGGCCGATCGCGGTCAATTCGCCGGCGATGTAGTCACTGACATCGCCGGCGGCAGGTGAACCGGCCGGGTGCACCTGTGTGCCGATCCGCTGGACGTGGACGTAGGCGCGGTCCGCGCTGAATTCGTCGGCCGGGGCGTCCGCACCGACAATCGCCGGCGGGGAAACGCTGGCGATGCTCAGCACGGTCAGCCCGGTCAGCGCCAACAGGATCAGCAGCCCTGCAATGACGCGGGATCGAGATGGCTGTTCCACCGACACATCCTGCACGGACCGAGCGGATTCGGCCGATCTCACGACCGGGCCCCGGTGATCACTGCCCGTCGGGGCCGTCGGGGCCGTCGGGACTGGTGTGCCGTGTCCCGAGACCGATGCCCGACTCGTCTGTCAGCAGTCGATTGACAAGCGTGATCAGCAGTGACTTTTCTGCGGCGGCGAGTGGCCGGCCGAGACCGTTGACGTCGCGGTTGATCTCGGCGCCGACCCGGTCGATCATCCGGCGGCCGAGCGCTGTTGGTGACACCCGCACCACGCGGCCGTCGTCGGTGGTTGACCCGCGCTGCACCAGTCCGCGTCGCTCGGCTCGGTCGACGAGGCCGGTGACGCTGGACTTGTCGATTCCGAGGTACCGGGCGAGTTCCAGCATGCCGGGTTCGCGGTCGCGCAGAATGCCGAGCAGACGGATCTGCGGCACGGTGAGATCGTGCCGGGCCGCCGCCTTGGCAAGGGTGGACTGGACCGAGAACGACAGCTGGACAAGCCCGTCCACGAATCCCGGCTCTGCTGATTCCGCATCCACCCCGGCAGCCTACTTGCAAGTAGTACGTGCCACCAACTATATTGTTGGTGGCACAAACTATTACCGCCGGGAGACTCATTCATGTATGCCGCCGTCGTCAACGCGTTCGACAACCCGCCCAGCTACCAGCAGATGCCGGCACCCGAGCCGCACGGTGCACACGAGGTGTTGGCGAATGTGCTGGCCGCCGGGCTGCATCCCCGGGTGCGCTCACAGGCCAACGGCTCGCACTACACGAGCACCGACGAGCTGCCGTTGGTGCCCGGCATCGACGGCGTCGGCCGGCTGGCCGACGGGCGCCAGGTGTACTTCGTCCTGCCCGATACGACGATGGGATCGATGGCCGAACAGACCGTCATCGACCTGCGGCGCAGCGTCTTGCTGGCCGACGATCTCGACCCGGTGGTGCTGGCCGCTGCGATGAATCCGGGGATGTCGTCCTGGGTGGGTCTGCGCCGACGGCTCGATTTCCAGCCCGGATGCAGCGTGCTGGTGATGGGCGCAACGGGTAGCGCTGGTCAACTGGCCGTCCAGATCGCCAAGCACCTCGGCGCCGGACACGTCATTGGTGCCGGACGGAATCAGGCCCTTCTCGGCACGCTGCCCGGGCTGGGCGCCGACGCGACGGTGTCGTTGGACGGCAATGCCGACGCGGCGGCCCGACGGCTCGGCGAGGCGGCGTCCGAGGTCGACCTGGTGATCGACTACCTCTGGGGCGCACCGACAGCGGCCGCCATACCGGCGCTGCTGACAGCCCGTCACGATCGGAGTCGGGCACTGACCTGGCTCCAGATCGGCTCCGTCGCCGGGCCAACGGCGGCCCTACCGTCCATCGCCTTCCGGTCCGCCAACCTTCGCGTGCTGGGCAGTGGGCAGGGCTCCGTGAGCACCGCTGCGATCGTGGCCGAATTGCCCGCGTTAGCCGCCCAGATCGCCAACGGCGCGTTCACCGTCAACCCGGTGACGGTTCCGCTCGCCGACGCCGAACAGGCATGGACCGCCCCGACCGTGCCGGGTGAACGGGTCGTCATCGTGCCGCGAGGTGTTTGACGGCGCCCGCGTCGACCGGCGAGAGTGACGCAACAGCAACCCCATCGACCGGACAGGAGGGCGGCCACGATGACCGACGACGCAGACCGGTCCGACCGTCCGGCCGACCGGAAGAACCTGCTCGCGGACTGCTCTCGCTGCTTCGGGTTGTGCTGTGTCGCGCTGCCCTTCTCGGCTTCGGTGGACTTCGCGATCGACAAGGACGCCGGGGAACCATGCACGCACCTGCGCCCGGATTTCCGTTGCGGAATCCATACGCACTTGCGGGACAAGGGTTTTCGAGGATGCACCGTCTATGACTGCTTCGGCGCGGGGCAGCAGGTCGCGCAGGTCACCTTCGGTGGGCGGGACTGGCGGCAGGCACCGGAGACGGCCCGAACGATGTTTGCGGTCTTTCCCGTCATGCGCCAGTTGCATGAGCTGCTCTGGTACCTGACGGAAGCACTGACCCTGGAACCGGAGCGTGCGCTGCTCGCGGAACTGACCAGCGCCTTCGGCGCGATCGACGCGCTGACCCGCGGCACCCCGGAGCACCTGCTGGTCCTCGACGTGGCTGCACACCGGAGCTCGGTCAACGACCTGCTGCTGCGGACCAGTGAACGCGCCCGATCGCGGAGCAAGCGACCCGCCCTGACACCGGGACGCAGGAAGGCGACCAAGAACGTCGGCAAAGAGCATCGAGGTGCGGATCTGATCGGCGCAAATCTACGCAAAGCCAACCTGTACGCCGCGAATTTACGGGGCGCCTACCTCATCGGTGCCGATCTGCGGGATTCCGACCTGCGAATGGCTGATGTGATCGGCGCAGACCTCCGGGATGCCGAGCTGTCCGGTGCCGATCTGACCGGCTGCATCTTTCTCCTGCAATCCCAACTGAACGCAGCAATGGGCAGCGGCGCAACACAGCTCTCCCCCAACCTTTCCCACCCGTCGCACTGGAAATAGCTCGGCGTCGCCGGACCGCGCCGGGTGTGTCAGTTGCCGAGGACGCCGCGGAGCCCGTCCTCGAAGGCGACATCGTGGTCGCTGACGACGTCATCGGGATCGGCGAATCCCACCGACAGTCGATGACGGTGGAAGAACGTCCACATCACCTCTGCCGCTCGCGGACCGGTGCGGTCGATGAACGATCCCTTTGACTGGCCGCCCGACCAGGCATGTCCGAGCCCGTCGATCCGCCAGTATTCCAGGACCCGACGCCCACGGGCGGTGTACCAGCGGGTCCGGATGCAGCGCCGGCTGTCGACGACGAACGCCCTGGTGGTGGCCAGTGGTCGCACCCGATTCAAACCCTTGGGGCCGCTGGCGTCCCGCGAGGCCAGCCACTGATCAACGATGCGGTCGGCATTCGGCGGGCGCACCACCCGGTCGTCCGTCCCGTGAATCAGGACGACCGGTGCCATCTCACCCCTGATCCCGCCGTGTGACGGCACGGCCCGGCGGGCGGCCATCGCTCCGAGCGCGCTGAAGCTCTGCGTCGCCGAGCGATACGCGGTGGCGGAGTGGACACCCGCCGCCGCGAACACATCGGGGTAGGTGGTGGCCAGGATGAGGGCCATTGCTCCCCCGGCGGACAAGCCTGCCGTGTAGACCCGTCGCCGATCGATGGCGAACTCCACAGTGTCGGCAAGCACCTCGTCGACGATGTCCTTGAGGATCGCCGGCTCACCCCCGTCCCGCCGCTGGTGGGCCGAGTCGTACCAGCGCCAACAGCGCTGGAGCTGATGCTGCAACTCCTGTCGGGGGGCGACCACGACGAACCCAGAGGCGTCCGCCGCCGCAACGAATCCGGATTCCACGGCGAACTCGATGGAGGTCTGCCGGCAGCCGTGCAACAGCATCACCATCGGCACCCTGGCTCCCGGTGACAACCCGGCCGGCAGGTAGATGTCGTATTGCCGAGACCCGTGTGGGCCGGCGTGGCGCCGGTTGACCCACCTGCCGGGGGTGAGCTCGGCGCCCAGGTAGCGGCGGACGGCCGTCGGCAGGCGGATCGACCCGGTGGGAAACACGTGTTGTCGGCTCTCTTTTCACACTCGGCGGCGAGAACATGCTGTGCCGCAATGACAAACGTGGGACGGGCTGGTGCCAACCACAGGGCGGGCAACGTGCCCGATGACTTCGTCGCGGACTGGGAGTCTTCATCGTATGACGCCGACACCTGCGAAATGGCTCAGGACCCGCTGGTGGGTGAACCTGTGACTGGCATCTCGCGTGATCACCGGGCGAATGTCGGCGACCGGGGCCGGGAATCTCGCTGGCCCGCCCGATGCTGTTCTTGCAATAGTGGGCCGAGCATCGGCCGCACTTTGCGGGACAGACAACGGCTCGACCACAGCGAAGGAGGGTGATCATGAACGAGACAACCAGAGGGACGCGGCTGCCGCGTGCGTTGCGACCCTTCGCCAGTGGTCAGTACCGCCTGCTGGCCGGCGCATTGGTGTTTTCGATGCTCAGTGTCGGAATTTGGTTGGTCGCTTCCGTGTGGCAGGTGATTGCCCTCGGCGGCTCACCCACCGATCTGTCCTTGGTCGCCGCCGGCGCCAGCCTCGGCCTGGTGCTGTCCGTGCTGATCGGCGGCGCAGCCGCCGACCGGATTCCGCAACGATTCATCATGCTGACGGTGGAAGTGGTGCGCGGCATCGGGTTTGCGGTTGCTGCCGTCCTTTCGTTGAGCGGCGTCGTACAGATCTGGCAACTCGCGGCGATCGCATTCGCCTTGGGTATCGCCGACGGATTCTTCTATCCTGCCTATTCCGCCTGGCTGCCTGCGCTGATCGACGAGGATGAGTTGCTCGCCGCGAACGGCATCGAAGGTGTGCTGCGCCCGACGATCATGCAGGCCGCCGGTCCAGCGCTGGCCAGCGTCATCATCGCGGTCTGGTCGCCGGGAATTGCGTTCCTGGTCGTCGCCGTTGTTCAAATCGGTGCGGCCACCACCCTGCTGCTGATGCGGACCACCGCCGTCCGGCGCGACCTCAAACGTGACCGGCATCCGTTGGTCAGCGCGGCGATCGACATCCGCGACGGATTCTCCTACATGCTGCGGACCAGGTGGCTGCTGGCCACCTTGCTGTTCGCGATCGTCCTGGTGCTTGTCGTGATGGGACCCATCGAGGTCCTGCTGCCGTTCGCGGTGAAGGACCAGACCGGTGGCGGCGCGGGGGCCTTCGCCTTCGCGCTGGGTGCCTTCGGCATCGGCGGAGCGATCGGCTCAATGGTGGTGGCGTCGTCCCGGATGCCCCGGCGGTACATGACGTTCATGATCCTGGCCTGGGGGGTGGGCTGTGTCCCGCTGGCCATCATCGGCTTCACCGATCAACTCTGGGTGATGGTCATCGCCTTGTTCGTCTGCGGATTCCTGTTCTCGGGTGCTCAGGTGCTCTGGGGCACCCTGCTGCAGCGGCGGGTGCCGCACGCCCTGCTGGGCCGGGTGTCCAGCCTGGACTTCTTCGTGTCCCTCGCCCTGATGCCGGTGTCGATGGCGATCGCCGGTCCGGTGGGTGAGGCAGTCGGTATCGCACCCGCTTTCCTGTTTGCCGGATTGGTGCCAACGGTGTTGGCCGTCGCGACACTGATGATCGCCCGGCTCGGCGCCGACGAGCTGGCACACCCGATGGACGCTCTGCCGGAGACCGAAGAACTGGCCCCCGCCGACGGCGGATAGCCACGGGTACCGGCAGCGGTTCGGCCCCGATCCGTGACGGTTCGGGGCCGAGGGAAGTAGATTGACCCATGGCCCCGATCTCGATGCCGCTGTTCCCGCTGGGACTCGTGTTGTATCCGGGGGTCATGCTGCCACTGCACATCTTCGAGGAGCGCTACCGCAGGCTGGTCCGGGATCTGCTGGATATGCAGGATGGCTCAAGGCTTTTCGGCATTGTCGGGATCAAGGCCGGTCGGGACGCGGGCACCGACGGCATCATCGCCCTGCACGACATCGGTTGCACAGCAGAGCTTCGATACGCCGAGGCCTACCCGGACGGCCGGTACGACATCATCGTTACCGGCATGGAGCGGTTCCGGTTGCTCGATGTGGAGGTCGCCGAACCGATGCGCGCTGTCATCGAGGTGCTGCCTGATCCGCAGTCGGAGCGGTCGGCGTCATTGGCCGCGCGGGCGGGCCGGCTCTTCATCGGGTATCGGGAGGCACTGCTGGCCGCCCAGGGGGTCCAGGAAGACGGGCTGGACGAGGTCCCGGACCTGCCGGATGACCCCGGCGAGCTTGCCTACCTGCTGGCCGCGTCGATGATCCTGGACATGACCGACAAACAACAGCTGTTGGCGGCGGTGTCGGTTGACGACCGGCTCCGGCTGCTGGTGACGCTGCTCAAGCGGGAGGCCGCCATGGTGACGGGCCTGTCCATGCGGCCGGCCGTCGAACTACCGCAGATGCCCTACGCGTCAAACTGAATGGAGACAGTAGGTCAGCCGAGCACCTCGTGGACGAAGCACCACCGCCACGCCTCTCCCGGCTCGAAACTGTGCATCACCGGGTGCAGCGTCGACTTGAAATGCCGGGTCGCGTGTTTGCGTTCGGAGGAATCGCAGCAGCCGACGTTGCCGCACGTTTCGCATAGTCGAAGATGCACCCACTTGGTGCCCTCGCGCAGGCAGTCGATGCAGCCCTCCAGGCTGTTCGGCGTCACCTCGGCGATCGGGGCGTCGAGATCGTCGCAGGCACCGGCGGTCTTGGCCGGGGTGATCAGTGTCTTGCCGTCCTTTGCCTCCGCCCGAGCCGCCCGCCGGTCGATCATCGATTCCTCGACGTCCAGGGCTTCCATCAGTTCGTCGAGCACGTCGCTGTCGGTGGTCCCGTGGTCGCGAATCCGGATGACCTCCTCCCGTTCGGCACCCAACATGGCCATCCGCAGGCGGCGGTACTGCTCGCTGGGCGTCTCATCGTCGTCACCGCCCGTTCGGCCCAGTCGTTCCCAGACCTTGTTCAGCCGAGACTCGCCCCGATCCCGCAGCAGCTGCAGCATCTCCTGGTCGTCCTTCTCGGTCTTCACGCGGTCCAGCTCGGCCCGGCCGGCTTCCACCGCGGACATCAACACGGTCGCTTCGGCCAGCGCATCCTCCCGGGCATCGGGACCCTCGATGCGCAGTGTCCTGGCCAGCCAGGGCAGCGACAAACCCTGCAGCAGCAGTGTTCCGGCCGTCACCACGAACGCACCGAGGACCAGCACCTCCACGTTCGGCACGGTTGCCGGCAGGACGAATGCCGCAGCCAGGGTGACAACGCCGCGCATCCCGGCCCAGGACACGATGGCCGAGGTCCGCCAGGAATAGGGCCGCTTGTCGCGGGTGCGCCTGGGAGCGATCAGGAAGTACCCAACCGGGAACACCCATAGCGGTCGCACCAGGATGACCGTCAACAGCACACCGACGCAGAAAACGGCGATCGTCATGGGCGACAGGTCGGACTTGGCGATGCCATCCAGGATGTTCCGAACCTGCAGGCCGATCAGCAGGAAAACGCTGTTCTCCAGCAGGAACTGGATCGTTTCCCAATTGATCCGCTCGTTCAACCGGGAGGTGGCGTCCTGGATGACCGGCGCCTTGTGTCCCAGGATCAACCCGGCGGTGACGACGGCAATCACCCCGGAGGCCTTCAGTTCCTCGGCCGGCAGGTAGGCCGCGAACGGGGCCATCAACGACACAGCGGTGTCGATGAGCGGGTCCTTGATGTGCTTACGGATCAGTGCGATGACGAAGGCGATCGCGGCACCGATCGCTGCGCCGCCCAACGCAGCCCAGAGGAAATCCAGCGTGATGCTGCCGACACTGACCGCGGCCGACAACGCGACGATGGCAGTACGGAGCGCGACCAGCGCGGTCGCGTCGTTCAGGAGTGATTCGCCCTCCAGGACGGTGACGATCCGTCTCGGCAGCCCGATCTTGCGGGCGATGGCCGTGGCGGCCACCGCATCGGGCGGCGCGACAACCGCACCGAACGCGAACGCCGCCGCCAGCGGTATCGGCAGCAGCCAGTAGGCGACCAGGCCGACGATCGCGGTGGTGGCGATGACCAGGCCGACGGCGAGAAAGGCGATCGCCTTCACGTTCGCCTTGATGTCCACCAGGGATGTCTTGATGGCAGCCGAATACAACAGCGGCGGTAGCAACCCGATCAGCACCAGTTCGGGGCTCAGCTCGAACGGCTCGACGAACGGCAGGAATGACGCCCCGATGCCGATGACCACCAGCAGCAGCGGCGCGGGCAGGTCGAATCGCTTGGCGACCGCGCTGACGACGGTCACCGTCGCGACCAGCGCGAGAATCCAGACGGCCATATGCATTCGTTGATCGTTGCATCCGGGCCGGCGCCGGAACCGACCGGGCCGTTCAGCCTCGGGCGAACCGGAGGGTGACGATCTCGAATGGGCGGAACGTCAGGTTCATCGAGCGGCCAGGTACCCGGGTCGGACGGGTCGTCGCAGGGCCCGGTGGGTCGTTCGAGTAGGTCGGTCACCGTGACACCGGACGCTGCAAAACCGGCGGTGACGGTGCTGGTCGACCTCGCGCCGAGCGACTCGTAGAGCCGCACGACGACATCGCCGGACCGGTCCTCGGCGAGCTTCACCGCCTCCACCACCACCGCCGGATTGGTCACCGTCACGATCGGTGCGACATCCCGGGAACCCGGCACCGACCGGGATGGCAGGTTGATGTCGTAGCCGGCCCGGACCGCCGCCGCGATGTCGGCCGCCGGTGTCACCGACGAGCGGAAGACATGGGTTCCCTGATCCGCATCCGGATCGGGGTACAGCGGGGCGCGCAGCAACGACTGCCGGACGGTGGTGATCGACCCGGAAGCGCCGTCCGCCGGGTTTGCGGATGCCCGGACGTCATGGCCGTAGGTCCGGTCATTGGCAATCGCGACGCCGAAACCGGGCTCCCCGACGTGAATCCAGCGATGCGCGCAGATCTCGAACCGGGCCGCTTCCCACGATGTGTTCGTGTTGGTGGGCCGGAACACGTGCCCGAACTGGGTTTCCGACGCAGAGCGGTCTGCCTGGATGTCGAGTGGGAACGCGAGCTTGAGGAGTTTCTGCCGTTCATGCCAGTCCACCGTGGTGCGGAGGTCGATCTTGTTCGCGCCTCTGGCGAGGCTGATCTGCTGTTCGACGGTCGAACTGCCGAAGGAACGGCCGATCCGGACCACGGCCAGGTCGGCATCCGCGCTGACGGTGATGGATTGCGCAACGTCGAGGTCGACGACGGTGCGGCGGTAGTGCGCGTCGATGTCCCAGGCGTCCCACTCGTTGGGGACGTCGCGATGAACCTGCAGCAGATTGCCGGCGAGGCCGATGGGGATGACGTCTCGACCGCTGGCCAGGTCGACCAATGAGGTGATCAGCCCGCGGCCGTCGATGACCATCCGGAGCAGTCCGTTGTCGATCACCGTTCGGTCGCCGATCTGCTCGGCCGTGACGGCTCCTTCGGGGTTCACGGCGACGGTGTTCGCGCCGAGTGACGGGACACCTGCAGCCGGATGCGGCGTTGCGTTGAACGTGATCGCTCGAGGGTGGGTGGCAGCACCGCCGCCGGCGAGCAGCGTGATTCGATCGACGATCAATTCCTCGAGATCGGCCGTGAGCGCGGCGTAATTCTGCTCGGCAACGCGGTACACCCAGGCGATCGACGAGCCGGGCAGGATGTCGTGGAACTGCTGCAGAAGCACTGTGTGCCAATGTTTTTCGAGCCGCTCGTAGGGGTATTCGGCGCCCAGCAGCACGGCCGCCGCGGTCGACCACAACTCGGCCTCGCGCAGCAGGTGCTCACTGCGCCGATTGCCGTTCTTGGTCCTCGCCTGGGACGTGTAGGTGCCGCGGTGCAGCTCCAGGTACATCTCCCCCACCCAGGTCGGAGCGTCCGGGTAGTCGGCCTGTGCCGCGTCGAAGAAGGCACGTGGGCTGCTGAACTCCACTGTCGGCAGGCCCTCCAGGGACCGGGCGCGCCTGCCACGGGCGATCATGTCCCGGGTGGGTCCGCCGCCGCCGTCACCGAATCCGAACGGCACCAACGACATCGAGCCGTGGCCGTGATCGGCGTAGTTGTGTTCGGCGTGCAGCAGTTCGCCGGGCACCAGCTGCGAGTTGTAGGTATCGACCGGCGGGAAATGCGTGAAAACCCTGGTGCCGTCGATACCCTGCCACCAGAACGTGTGATGTGGCATGCGATTTGTCTGGTTCCAGGAGATCTTCTGGGTGAGGAAGTACCTGCAACCGGCCGCGGCAACGATCTGCGGGAGCGCCGCCGAATAGCCGAACGAGTCGGGTAACCAGACTTCGGCGCACTCGATCCCGAACTCCTCGAGGAAGAAGCTCTGGCCGGCCAAGAACTGTCGGGCCATCGCCTCGCCGCCCGGCATGTTCGTGTCCGACTCGACCCACATACCGCCCACCGGAACGAACTGTCCGGCAGCAACTTTCGCCCTGATCCGGTCGAAAAGCTGCGGATGGTCCTGCTTGATCCAGGCGAACTGCTGCGCGGACGAACACGCAAAGACAAATTCGGGATGAGAATCCATCAGGTCAACGACGGTGGAAAACGTCCTGGCGCACTTGCGGATGGTCTCCCGCACCGGCCACAGCCACGCCGAATCGATGTGCGCATGTCCCACCGCATGCAGATGATGCGCGCTCGGCACCGCCGGCGATGCCAGCACGCCCGCCAGCTCGGCCCGCCCGGCAGCCGCGGTGCCGGCGATGTCGTCCGGGTCCATCAGGTCCAACATGCGTTCCGCCGCACGCAGGAGCAACGCGCGGCGCGGCGCAGATGTTGGCAATTCCGGCAGCAGACCGTCGAGCATGTCGAGGTCCCGTGCCAGCTGCCAGACTTCGAGGTCGAGCAGGCCCAACTCGATGCGGCCCAACCGGTACAGCGGCTCGGAGCCGGCGGTGCCGACGTCCCCGAGTGGGGTCGGCGAATACCTCAGCACGCCTTCGCCCTCGATCCTCGGGTTCGATGCCGCCTCCACGAACAGGTCGACCCGCCCGCCGGGTGGAAGGTCCAACCGGACGTGGTTGTTCAGCGGTGCGATGCCCTTGATCGTCCGGCCGTCTGTCGTGTACGCCAGCCCTTCGGCCTGAAAGCCCGGCCAGTTGCCGTGAAAGCCCAGGTCGATCAGCGCCTCGACTTCTGTGCCCGGGGCCAGGGTGCCATCGGCGTCGCTCCAGTCACTCGGCACGCTTCCGGTGATTCGCAGCCAGGTGGTTCCCCATGGCGGACCCCATTGCTCGCCCGGCGCCAGCGGTGTGTAGGACGCGCGGGATGCCTCCGCGAAGGACACCGGTTCCCCGTCGGCGGCCCAGGCGGTGACCGCCAGCGGCACCCGGCGGCGGTAGATCGCCGGCGTGATCCGCTCGGCGATGAATCGACGCAGCCGGAGCTCGGTCTGCGCTCGGGTGTCGTGCACGGTCGGCCCCGGTTCAGCTGGTCCCGAGAACGGCTGCGCGGGCCTGGGCGACACCCGTCGGCGGGCCGGCCACGTGCCACCGATGGCCGCCGTGGTGGAACACGTCGATCACGCCGCCGGCGGCGGACACGATGGCGGCACCTGGCAACCAGTCCCACGTCGGGGTGTCGGCGTGCAGCCAGACACCCAGCCGACTGGCCGCCACCGCCGCCAACTCCACCGATCCGGAGCCGATGATGCGGACGGAGGCGGCACCGGCGATCGACCTGAGCAGCCCGTCCCGCAGCGGCAGGTCACCGACCCGGGTCGGGTGCAGATACGTCGAGATGGCCACATCGGCGAGGGACCGGTCCAGCATCTGCGGCACCGGGACACCGTTCAACGTGGTCGGCAGATCACGCCCGCCAACCCACAGTTCGTCGGTCGTCGGCTGGTAGATCGCGCCGAGCAGCAGATGGTCGCCGTCGATCAGCGCCAACGCCGAACACCAGGCGGGCAACCCGGACACGAAGTTGTAGGTGCCGTCCACCGGGTCGATCACCCAGGTTCGGCGACCGGGCGCGGCGGCACCTTCCTCGCCGATCACTCCGTCGTCGGGTCGGGCGAGCGCAAGGCGGCCGACGATCATGGCCTCCGCGGCCTTGTCGGCGTCGGAGACGACGTCGCTGATGCTGGTTTTGCGATCGACGGTCAGCCCGTCCAGCAGCATGCCGGCGGCCAACCGGCCGGCCGCCTGCACCAACGCACCGGCCAGTGCGGCGTCGGTGAGCGTCGCATCGTCTCCGCGATCAGGATGCTGCGGGTCGATGACGTCCGGGTTGATCGTGGGCACCAACCCACCGTAACGACCCGCCGCTGCCGGCTTTCGCGTGGGCGGGTCAATCCCGCTCGCCGAAACCCACCTGCCCAAACCCGGGCACGACCGGCAGGTGGCGGTGGTAGACAGATCCGGTGACGCGACTACTGCTCGGCCCGCTGCTGCGACACGTCGGTGCGACGGACGCGACCGTCTGGGTGGAGACGGCCGCGCCCTGCGAGGTCGAGATCCTGGGGTTCCGCGAGCAAACCTGGACCGTCGCCGGGCACTTCTACGCCTTGGTGGTGATCGACGGGCTGGAGCCGGGAGCAGCCACCCCCTACCAGGTCCGGCTGGACGGCGACGTGGTGTGGCCGTTGCCGGCGGATCCGTCAACGGAATCGCTGCCGCCCAGCCGCATTCGGACGGCGGCTCGCGGTGACGTCGTGCAGATTGCGTTCGGCTCCTGCCGGTACGCGTCGGCGGCGGCGGTGCTGCCCGACCACCGCTTCGATGCCGACGCCCTCGACGGATACGCGTTGAAGATTGCCGCGCTGCCGGAGGACCAGTGGCCGCACGCCCTGGTCATGCTCGGCGACCAGGTGTACGCCGATGAGACCTCGCCGCAGACCCAACAGCGGATTCGGCAGCGTCGGGACATCACCGCCGGCGCCAAGGAGCAGGTCGCCGACTACGAGGAATACACCTGGCTGTATTCCGAATCATGGACCGACCCCGAGGTGCGCTGGCTGCTGTCCACCGTCCCGACGTCGATGATTTTCGACGACCACGACGTGCGTGACGACTGGAACACCTCGAAATCCTGGCGCGCGGACATGAAGGCCAAAAGTTGGTGGCACGAGCGCATTGTCGGGGCGCTCTCGTCGTACTGGGTCTATCAGCACCTCGGCAATCTCGCGCCGGCCGAACTCGCCGCGAATCCGCTCTACCAGCGCGTCCGCACCCTTGACGGGGACGCGGAACTGCTGCTCCGGGAGTTCGCCGAGGCGGCCGACAAGGAAGCCGACGGCGCCAAGGGCGCCCGCTGGTCCTATCGCCGGGACTTCGGCCAGGTTCGACTGCTGGTCATCGACTCCCGCTGCGGCCGGATCCTGGACCAGGGCCGCCGCAGCATGCTCAGCGAGGCCGAATTCGACTGGATCGAAACCCAGCTCTCCGGCGACTACGAGCATCTGCTGATCGGCACCTCGCTGCCCTGGTTGCTGCCCCGCGCGTTCCACGACATCGAGGCGTGGAATGAGTTGCTGGCCGACGGCCACCGGGGCAGGGTGATCGCCTGGTTGTCCGAGAGACTGCGCCGGGCGGCTGATTTCGAACACTGGGGATCATTCCGGGAATCGTTCGAGCGGCTGTCGTCGATGATCCAGCGGGTCGGCCACGGAGATTTCGCGGAGGTGGGCGGCACGGCACCGGCGACTGTCTGCGTGTTGTCCGGCGACGTCCACCACGCCTACATAGCCCGCCCCGAATATGGCGATGACATGCGGTCCGCCGTCTACCAGCTGACCTGCTCACCCCTGCACAATCGGGTCCCCTTGGCGATGAAGTTGATGTTCCGCGGCGCGTGGAGCGCCGTCGCCGAGCGCTCGACGCGGGTCTTTCTGGGGGTCGTTGCCCGGGTGCCGCAACCGAGCGTGGAATGGACCAGACTGGCTGGGCCGTATTTCGGCAACGATCTGATGACTTTGCGACTCGACGGCCCGACGGCCCAGGTCATCCTCGAACAGGCCGGGCCGGCCGCCGATCGGCCGAAACTCGACGAGCTGACCAGGCTCACCCTCACCGGGCCAGCGGTGCTCCCCCGTTCGGTGCCGCGGATCTTCCGCGGCAGGAAGGCGTCGGCGCGTTAGTCTGCGGTCACGCAAAGTCCGTGCGCTTGGTGCCTGGACGATGGATGAGGGCGGGATCAATGGGCTGGTTCCGGCGCAACAACGCCGGCGACGCCGACGATTTCTACCGGGGCGACGCGCCGGTCCTGATGCCGGGCGCGGACGGCGCGGCACCGTCCGCCTATGTCTCTCCATCGCAGCCGATTGTCTCGGGCCCACCGGATAGCTCCTGGTCAACGGCGCCACCACCCGCAGCGGGCTGGACACGGCCCGACGAATGGCAGGCACCCGGTTTTCCCGTCGCGGGCCCGCCGCCCGGTGCAGGTGGCTACTTCCCCGGCCCGGTACGCGCCGAACCCGGCACCACCGAACGCACCGTACGACGGGTTGGACTGGGGTGCTTCTCGGTTGTCGCGATCTTCGTGCTGTTGACAATCGCCGGAGTGGTCGTCGCGATCTTCTCGTCCGTTCGATCGTCGATTCCAGATTTCCCTGGCTCGACGCCGGACACCGTTCTCGGCACAGTGGATGTGCCGCTGACGGTGCGCTACGACGATGTCGACCTGCGAATCACCATCGGCGGCGCGCAGACCCAACCGGGCAGCGGTTGGCAATCACCAGCTGCCGCGCAACCCAACCTGGTCATTGCGGCGACCCTGCAATCCGGCGGCCGGACGACGATCCCGTTCGTCTACTGGAGTTTCACCCCGGACGACGGTTCCGCCGCCCTGACCATGAACATCATCAGCGGCTTCGAACCGTCGATCGTCACCGCGTCATTGACTCCTGAGAACCCGCTTGCCGGTTACCTGGCCTTCGAAACATCAGCGACGGCAGGCACTCTCAGCCTGAAGAGCGGATACACCAATCCCCCGCTGGCCAGTTGGAACCTGACCGGCACGCCGGCGGCCGTTGTCACCGGCACGCCGGCCGTACCGGTCCAGGCGCAGATCGGCAAGCCCCCGTTCACCACGACGCTGACGGCAACGAGCTGGGTCGATGCCGCCGGCGACGTCGCCCGACAACCGCCGGCCAGCGGCACCTACCTGATTGCCGATCTGACGATCGCGGCCACCGGCGAGACGTCCAGCGGGATCATCGATCAGCAGCTCTTCGTGTTCATCCCGGCCGCCGGGCAACCGGTCTCGCCGGTCGGTTCTGGCGCCGTCACCGGTTCGACCTCGATTGGCTCCGTTTCCGGTGGCAGCAGCACGGAGTTCCGGGTGGCATTCGATGTTCCGGTCGGTGCCGGAACACTGGAAATGAGGGACGACGCAGGCCGAACGATGATCCAGTGGCCTGTCGGGTGACGGCCAACCGGCCGAAACGAGGCATAATGACCCGTCCGCCGACCGTGCGGGCGTTTATCGAGAGGTTGTCACCGTGCTCATCATCGCGATCATCCTGCTGGGCATGTTGGCCGGCGCCGCCGCCCAGCTGATCTTCCGCACCGGGAAGCGTCCGGTCGACTGGACCGTGGCCATCGTTGTCGGTCTGATCGGTTCGTTCGTCGGCGGGTTGTTGATCAGCCTGATCAACGGTGACGGCATCGCGCTGCGCCCCAGTGGGATCATCGGATCCATCGTCGGCGCGATCGTGGTGACCGGGGTCTACAAACTGGTCACCGGCCGCAACCCGGGAGCCAACGCCCGGCGCTGATCCACCCGGCGCTGATCCACCCGGCGGTCAGGCGACGCGACGGATCGAGGCGGACGGCGGCACAAGGTCCGGATGCAGGATCGCTGCAATCGCCTCGACACCGTCGACCAGTCGCGGTCCCGGCCGCACCACGACGCCGTCGGCATCGATTGCCCAGATCGGCACGTCCGGGAACTCGGCGGCAACCGCCTTCGCCTGCTCGGCGGAGCCGTCGAGGTGGAACCCACAGGGAGCGACGATCACCAGGTCGGGTGCGCCCGCTCTGATGTCGGACCACGTCGACTGGACCGAGCGCTGGCCGGGACGCGCACCTACCGGTTCCCCGCCCGCGGCCCACACCAGATCCGGGACCCAGTGTCCCGCCGTGAACGGCGGGTCGACCCACTCGACAATGGTCACCCGTGGTCGCCGGCGCCCGGCAACCGCTGACTCGACCTCGCCGAGCCGCGCCCGCATCCCGGCGACCAGTTCCGCTGCCCGGTGACCGCAACCGGTCCGGTCGCCGACGAGTTGAATGGTCGTCAGGACGTCGGTGAGCGAGTGCGGGTCGAGGGACAGCACATCCGCCTCGCACCCGAGGAAACCAAGGGCCTGCTCGACCTGACCCGACGGCAGTGCGCAGACCCGGCACAGATCCTGGGTGAGGATCAGGTCGGGGTCCAGGCCGGCCAGCGCCTGTGCGCGCAAGGTGTAGAGATCCTCGCCGGCTGCCATGGCGGCGCGGACGTAACTGTCGATCTCCCGCGGCGACATGGCCGAGGTGTCCCGGCCGCCGACCACCACCACGTTCTCCAAGCGGGCGGCGGCGGGTTCGTCACACTCGAAGGTGACGCCCACCAATTGTTCGCCGAGCCCCAGCGCATACACGATCTCCGTCGCCGACGGCAGCAGGGAGACAAGACGCACGGTCCGACCTTAGTCGCCGGCGACGAAGTCGTCGGGCGCCGTCCTCAGTCGCCCGTGACGAAGACGTCGTGCGCCAGCCAAGACAGGAGGGCAGCACTGATCCACCTGGCGACGCAGGAACCAGGTAGTTCAGGGCTGCCTAGATCAGGGTGGCCCGCCGGCCTGTGCGGCGAATGATCGGCCGTTCTCGGCGTTCCAGATCTCGCCCGGCAACTCGCCGGGTAGGTCCTGATTGGCGTCGGCGACAAAGATGGGATCCTGGCCGAGCGCTTCCTGCCGCTGGTAGTCCTTGAAGGCGCCGAACGCCCACTTTCCGAGCAGGCTGATCGCGACCAGGTTGACCATCGCCATCAGTGCCATCGCCACGTCAGCAATCGCCCAAACCGCTGCCAACGCGGCAATTGCGCCGATGGCGATGGCCAGCAGCACGACGACCCGGAAGAGCGTGAGGACGAGTCTGTTGGCACCCAGGTAGAACAGATTGACCTCGGCGTAGGAATAGTTTCCGAGCACCGAGGAGAACGCAAAGATGGTGATCAGGAATGTCATCAGATAACTGCTCCACGGCCCGAGCGCCGCGGCGACGGCGGACTGCGTCAGGGTGGCACCGGCAATTCCACCGGTATTCGCCGGGTCGTAGACGTCCGGGCCGGACACCAGAATGATGAAAGCGGTTGACGTGCAAATGATCATGGTGTCGACGAAAACGCCAAGGGATTGCACGAAACCCTGTTTCACCGGGTGCGACACGGTCGCGGTGGCGGCGGCATTGGGGGCACTGCCCATGCCCGCCTCATTGGAGAACAGACCACGCTTGACGCCGTTCAACATGGCCGCCGCGATACCACCGACAAATCCGCCGGCGAGTTCATCGATCCCGAAGGCGCCACCGATGATCATGGTGAAAACCTCACCGATCCGGTTGATGTTCAGCAGGACGATCAGCAGGGCAAGAACCACGTACAGCAGCGCCATCGCCGGCAGTACCAATTCGGCCACCCTGGCGACCCGCCGGACCCCGCCGAAGAGCACCGGTGCGGTCAGCACCATCAGCACGACACCGGTCCACTCCGGCGGTATCTCGCGCGATGAGCCGAGGACATCGCTGATCGCGTTGGCCTGCACCATGTTGAACGCCACACCGAAGGTGAAGATCAGCAGCACGGCGAAAAGCACGCCACCGGCGCGGGAATTCAGGCCCCGCTGAATGTAAAAGGCCGGCCCGCCACGGAAGGAGCCGTCCTCGGACCTGACCTTGAAAAGTTGGGCCAGCGTCGCCTCGATGAAAGCGGTCGCCATGCCGAGGGCGGCCACCACCCACATCCAAAAGATCGCCCCCGGACCGCCGAGGGTGAGGGCAATCGCCACCCCGGCAATGTTGCCGGTGCCGACCCGCGATGCGAGCCCGACGCAAAACGCCTGAAAGGACGAGATTCCGCCCTCGCTGTTCGATCGGGACCGAAAAATCTGTTTGATCATGCGACCGAAATACCGGACCTGAACGGCCTTGGTCTTCCACGTGAAATAGATGCCGGCGCCGACCAGCAGGTAGATCAACACATAGGTGTAGAGAAAGCTGCTGATCGGGTCGATGTACTTTTCCAGGATGAAGTCCATCGGCGTCCTCACGCGAGTACCCCGGCCCGGTCGGCCGCTGCCGGTGCAATCCTCACATATGCGACAGCCACCGGCGCGGCCAAAATGCGTTAGAGCGCTCGCATCCGATTGCCGCGAGCGTTGTGCTCCAACTCGGCAAAGCCCAGCTCCTCCATCAATGGCGGGATGTACACGCCGAACCGCCCACGGAGCCCCTTCTTGAGGCCGTACCAACCACCGACGGGATTATCCGGCGCGCGGCCCCACGCCTCGACGGATCCCGGCGGCGCAGGTTTCTGCTCGTCAGCGCCGCCGAGGGGCACCCAGTCCCCCGCCGCGCCCAACATCGCCCGCAGGTCGTCAAGGCAGCGAGCCAGGTAGGTCAAGGTGGTCTTGCCGACGACGCAGACCAGGATGGGCGGGTCGACGCTGTCGTCACGGTGGATGGTGTAGCTCGATGATCCCGGCGGCGTCTTCAGCTGCCAGGGGTCTTCCTTCGTTCCGGAACCGGGCATGGGCAGACGATACGCCGGGTCGCTTCGGTCGGTTCAGCTCCCCGGCAGAATGCTCAGCCTGATGCCGAAGTCCGGGATGTGCACACCGCCGGCCAGAATGGCCGTCAGTGCCGCGATCGCCGACGGGTGCCCGTTGCGGCGCCACTCCCTGGCAATGGCGGCCGCAACCTGCGGTGCTGCGAACGAGGTACCCGTCCAAATGGCCCACGGATCCTGACCGTTTGGCCAGAACTCGGGGTCGTGATCCTGGAGGAGGCTCTCCGTACCATTGACAAAGGTGGACAGGATGCCCTGGCCGATCGTCGAGCAGGTCACCCAATAGCCGCGGGTGGAGAAGTGCGAGCCCAACAGGTTGTTGTCGAGCCCGGCGACGGATATCACCCTGACGCCCTCGAATCGCCGGGAGCAGAGGGCGGCGGGAAAGACCGGACGATTATTTTGAGTATTGCCGGCCGCAGCCACAATCACCAGGTCGGTCTTGTCGGCCGCCGTCTTGCGACGTTCTGCGATCATCTCCAACGCGACCAACATCGCCAACGGCGGCTGATCGGAAGGCGTGATGGTGCCGAGGGACAGATTGAGAATTCGGGTTCCATCGTCATAGGCCCGCAGAATTGCCGTGGCAACATCAAGATCGGAGCCGTTGCCGTCCCCGTCAACCGCCTTGTACATCTTCACGGTGGTTTCCGGTGATACCCGCTCGACGATGCCGGCAACAAACGTCCCGTGACCGGCGCCCAGGTCGAGAGTCGGCGGATCCGTCTCGTCGGCCGGACGGCCGGCCGCCTCATTGGCCGCTCTGGTGAATTCGTAGAGCCGGTCGATGTTGTCTGGATCTTCGCTCGCAAGATCGCTCAGCCAGCCGTCCGTGCGCGGCCGATCGGTGATGCCGGTGTCGATGATGCCAACCCGGTATCGATCGTCAGGTTCGACATCGGGGTGCACCGGCTTCTCGGCGCGATCGGAGTATTCCGGGCCGTTGGGCCCAGCAGAGGCCTTGGCGATGTAACCGAGCGGGACGATGAGGTTCAATGTTGCGTCGAACCCGGCCGCGCGCAGGGTGCGGGCGACTGCTTCCAATTCGTTGGCTCTTTGGTCCAGTTGTGCGGCGGTGAGTCCGCCTCCACTCACGTCGGGCTGGGTGAGTCGGATGATCTGGTCTTCGAGGGCCGATTCCTCGGTCAGATCGGCGGGCAGCCACGACCGTAGTGTCCCGGCCCCACGGTCAACCGCCGAGTCGTAATCCGCCTTTCGTACCAGCAATTCGGCCTGCGTGAGGAGGGGAATACCACTGAGGTCGCCCACCCCCCCATCTCCGTCTCCGCCCCCGCCCCCGCCATCGCCATCGCCATCGCCGTCGCCGCCAGCGATCCGGCCACCGCCGCCGTCGTCGCGAACTTTGGCCAGCGGTGCAGTTGAGACAGTTCGCCTGAGGTTGGCACTATTGATCGCGTTACCTCTGGAGATTCTTGTGTCCGTCAAATCCCGCTGCTCAGCAATAACTCCTGGATCCAGGTAGTTCCTGCTGAGCGCAAGAGCTTGCGCTGCAGCGCCCTCGGTTTCCTTGGGGGTCGGCTGCGGTGCCTCCGGAAAGCTCATGGTGCAATCCTCCTGTCGCCGTTATCGGCGGACACTCGTCGGGCTGGGGATGGCTGGCGGATGTGCTAAAGGTTGGTGCCAATGGGCTGGTGCTCAAGCCGCGCCGTAGGCGTTGAATGCGCACCAGTTGACAAATTCATGCGGATCGTCGAGATCCATATTCGCCCGGGCCTTGAATAGCGCGTCCGCGAATCGATCTCCTCGTTTCAGCTGCCGGTGAAATCCACGCATCAACGGCACAGACGCAGCGTCAGGCACCGCCACGATGCTGGCAACCAGCGCCGAGGTACCACGCGCCATCAATGCCGAGACGAAGCCCAGTACCTCATTGCCCTCGAATGTCGCGTCCATGGCCGAGTCGCAAGCTGCCAGGACCATCCGGGGCGGCGCAACACCCCGGATGTCCATCTCATGAAGGGTGAGTAGTCCGTCATTCACCTGCAGGGCGGAAAAGGCCGGGTTATCCACCCGAAGCCGGCCATGGCAGGCCATGTGCGCCAGACCTGCGGTTGACAACGCGGACAGCACCGCGTCGATGGTGCTGTCGGGTGGGAGCAGAACGGTCGGTCTGTCATAGAGTTCGCCGACCCTGGTCACTTCCTCGACGGCGCCCGGTAGCTCCGGGCCAGCGACGAGCAGAACGTCGCCCTCAACGTCCGGGCGGCGCAGCGTTCGCCGCCAAAAGGACGCGGCGGGGACGACGGCGATGGGGCCCTGGTGCAACGCGGACCACGGGATCCGGCGAAGACCACCTGCTGGGCTGATGACGATGGAGCTATCGTTCGGCACCTTCAGCGGAGTCAGTAGTAGCCCTCGAAGTACATCCAGCGCATGATTCATGCTGACTTTTATTGCCGCCAAGGCGGCTGCAGATCGTGCCGGCCGCAGCAGCCGGCGGATACCGAACATCACCACGTCGACCTGGTACTGGATATCGGATAAGACGCCCAATTGCACGATTCGGCTGCGGCGTCCGTCGACGAGTACGGCGAACACCCGGCCGTCGAGAACTCCGTACTCCACCAACACCCATCGATCGAGTCCGGTGCGCAGTTCGCTGAGCGAACTGGGCTGCTGGGATTGCGTCGGTTTGCTCTCGCTGCTCCAGGTTATTCGGCGAATGCGCTCCTCGATGCCCCGTTGCCGTGCCAACAATGACAGCGGCTCGCCGTCTCCAGTCTGTTGCGCGGCCAGCAATTCACCCTGCACGGCGCGGAGCTCGGCCAATTCGTCATTGATCCGGACATCGCCGGCCGGTTCGATCGCCACCAGGGCGGCGGCCCTTGTGCGTTCCATCCAGGCAAGCACCTGGGCTGCCGACCCGTTCCGCATCAACACCTGCAGACCGAGACGACCCAGTTCGGCGCCGTGTCCGGACGCTCGTACCCTGAGCTCGATGGAGGCAAACGCCTCTCGATGCTGGGCGAGATCATTCAGCCCCGCCCGGCAATGTGCCAGCCGTCGCCGATCGGGTTCCGTCGTGGCAAGAGCGCTGGCCAGATAGCCTTTCAGCCTCGACAGGGCCGGTGCCGTTCGACTGAGAGCTGTTGCCCGCCCGAGGTTTTCCAGTGCGCCCTGGCGCCTGCCCAGCGCCAGGCCGACGCGGCCGGCGGACAGGTGCGCATCGATGGCGTGCGACATGAGCCCGATCCGATCGAGGGTCGCAGCTGCTCGCCGAACCGTCGCCAGAGTTGTCGGTGTTGCCTCGCCGGCCGCGAAGGCAATATCGCTGATCACCACATCGGCTCGTGCCCGCCAGGAAATCCGGCGCTGGGCGGCGAACCGCCGGCGGGCACGTTCTGCAGTATCGGCGGCGGACTCCAGCCCGAGCAACGCGGCCAGCATCGCCACCCGCAGCATTCCTTCCGCCGCCATCAATTGCACAGCGTGATTGTCGAACTCATCGGCGGCTTGAACTGCGACCCGGTGGGCTTCCGGTAGTAGCCGGAGGTCGGTCAAGGCATCGACGTATTCCAGGTAGTGCTCGCCCAATGGCAGACCAGCCGCGGTGTGCAGGCGCGCCGCTTCGGCGAACTCCCCAAGACCCTGGGTCAACCGGCCGGTCGAGGTCGTGATCCAGGCGCGGGTCGATGCCACGATTGCGGTCAGATGAGGCCCCGCTGCCGGCGCCAGCGCCGAGGCCAGATCGACCAGCTGTTGCGCGATGTCGGGGCGGCCGACCTGCGATTCGATAATCGCCAGATTGTTGGCCGTCTTTGTTCTCATCACGACAGATGCGTCGTGATCGTGGAGAATCCGCCGATACAGGTCGGCCGCCTGGGAGAGCCGGCCGAGATTGTGGTACAGCGCAGCCTGCTGGAACGTGATCTCCGCGGTCGTGTTCCGCTGACCGAGCCGGCCGGCGACATCGAGGTCACGTTGTGCCGGAATCAACCGACCCAGCTCGAGGTTGACCGCCGCCCGCGTCACCAGGACCTCGCTCAGGCCCTCCTCGAAGCCGTGGCGACGGGCGATGCGAGCGGCGTCATCGAGCAGCTTCTTGGCTCTTTCGATGCCGAGATTTGCGCGTTCGACCCAAGCCTGCGCACGTAGCGCCAGGACCAATGCCTCCGGATGGCCGGCCGCCCGGGATTGTTGGACGATCGTCGTGGCTGCTGGTCCGAAGGTCTTCGGATCCGCGACCACATCCCGGTAGAGCTGAGTCGCACTGCTGAGCAGGGCCTCTCTCGTGGGCGCGTCGGCAAGAGCCGTCATGCCAGAAATCGACGGCGTCGATGTCGCTGAATCGTCCATCGCGCCCCACGCCTCGTCACGCCCGCACCGGCCGCGGGCTTCCCTCCGTCGAATCCGGCCCACCCTATCGTGCACGTCGGATCCCGTTTCGGCCAGCGTGACCGAATTCCGGAAAACACTTGAACGGAACGAATTAATTCTGGTGACCGGTCGCAGAACGAGACGATCAGCCCCGGTACGCCTCCTGATAGCGCAGGGTGCGGGCGGTCGCGATGGGGTTGGCGTCGGCCACCAGGTCGTCGAACCGGTAGTTCGCGATCTTGGCGATCTCGATCAGCGCGGTCGAATGCTCGATGGTCGACGAATTGGCCATCCGGGACCAGCCGAGGTCGACGACCTTTTGGTAGCTGTCGATCTCCCGCGCGCAGACGATGAACGGGAAGCCGAATTTCTGCTTGTACTCGGTGGCGATCTCCACCACCTCGGCCCGCTCGTCCTCGTCGAGGTTGCTCAGGCCGGCCATCGCGTGATCCTGTGCGCTGTCCAGCCCGATCTCGTTCTCACTGCCCAGGTCCGGGTAGGACTTGATCAGTTCCTGCTGCTCCTGCGTGTTACCCGTGAGCAATGCATCCTGGAACGCGGCGCGCAGCGCCAGTGTGTCCGCGAACGGCCGCTGCTCGAATGCTCGCTCGACGGCCCACGGCGAGCCCTGGACCAGACCTCCGAACGTCTCCGCGAACTCCTCCTCGGTCATCTCGTTGACCTGATCGAGCCGGATGACGCCGCCCGGGCTGCCGGCGACGGCCGGCCCGTAGCTCTTGCCGACGTGGAAGAACAGGATGTTGAGACCGATCGCGGTGAAGCTCCCCGCGGTGATGCCGCTGCCGAACAGGATCGACGCCCAATCCGGCAGGGCGCCCTGTACCCCGGGCGCGAACGTCACGAACATCGCGATGCCGAGGCTGGTGCTGACGATGACCATGTTCCGGTGGTCGTTGAAGTCGACCTTGGCCAGCGACTGGATGCCGACAACAGCGACGGTGGCGAACAACGCCAGGGCGGCCCCGCCGAGCACGGAGTGCGGAATCCCGGCGACGATGGCCGCGGTCTTCGGCAGCACCCCGAGGATGATCATGATCCCGCCGGCGGCGGCGATCACCCAGCGGCTCTTCACCTGGGTCAGCCGGACCAGACCGACGTTCTCCGAGAAGCAGGTGTACGGAAACGAGTTCATGACGCCACCGATGGTCGTGGCCAGCCCGTCAGCGCGCAGCGCCTTCGGGATGTCGTCCTTCTTGATTCGCTTGCCGACGATCTCGCCGGTGGCATACACACTGCCGGTGGTCTCAACGGCGGTGATCAGCATGACGACGAGCATCGAAATGATCGCGGCCAGACCAAATTTCGGCCAGCCGAAGTAGAACGGGGTGGTCACGCCCACCCACGGCTGGGCGGCGACGTCACCGAAGTGCGCGTCGCCCATGATGAACGCCACCGTCGTCCCGACGACCAGTCCGATCAGCACCGCGATGCTCGCGATGAAGCCCTTGAAGAACCGCTGGATCAGCACGATCAGCAGCAGTGTGCCGAGTGAATAGGCCAGCAGTTTGGGGTCCGTCGGGTCGAGAATGCGCTGCCCGTTCTCGTCGAACGTGCCCGTGTCGATGGCGTCGTTCGCGGCGACCTGCAACAGCGTGATGCCGATGATGGTGATGACCGAACCGGTCACCACCGGCGGGAAGAATCGCAGGATCTTGCCGAAGTACGGTGCGACGAAGAAGGTGGCAAGGCCGGCCACGATGACCGAGCCGTAGATCATCACCAGGCCGTCGGTGCCGCCGCCGGCTGCCACCCCGATGGCGATCATCGGGGCGACGCCGGCGAACGTCACGCCCTGCAGCAGCGGCAGCCGGACGCCGACCTTCCAGAAGCCGACCGACTGGATGATCGACGCGATGCCGCAGGTGAACAGGTCGGCGTTGATCAGGTGGATCAGCTGGTCACCGGACAGGCCGAGCCCGCTGGCCACCAGGATCGGCACCAACACGGCGCCGGCGTAGAACGCCATGACGTGTTGCAGGCCGTAGAGCGCGAGTTTCGGGACCGGCGGTACCTGGTCGACCGGGTGTTTCATCGGCGCACGGGTCTTCGTCGGAGCGGTCATGCGGGACTCCAGGGCGTTGGTCGGGAGTCGGGTGCGGCCGACGTGCGACCGTTGGGCGCGCGCGGGATGACCGACGGTGGACCCTGGTGAAGTTAGGGCCGGGTCATGTCGCTGACGTGAACACACGCTGCCGCGGTGTTTCGTCTGCTTTACCCCCTGGTCGCCACCGTCCGCTGGGTGGCGAAGGGCCCGCCGGTCGCGAAGGCGAGGTCGGCGAACCGGTCGTCCGATGCGCCGGTGGGTGGCCGCATCCGGATGCAGCCGATCCGGCAACGGCAGCTCAGCGACGTCCGCTTCGCCGTACAGTTCGCGGCCGTCGAGGTAGTGCAGGTGCGGGTCGTCCGCGGCCCGTTGCGCCACGATCCGGGCGAGTTCGGCCCTGATCACCGTCAGCGTCAGCTTGCCGGCCGATCGTTCCGCGGGGTCGCCGCCGGCCAGGAATCGGACGATTCCGCTGCTCAGACCGCTGAAGTCCGGGACGCTGGGGCCGGGGGTGTCCTCATGGATGGGGCAGAGGATCGGCGAGACGACCAGCAGCGGAATGCCGGGGTGGCCCTCGCGGACGGTGTCCAGGAAACCGTGCACGGCGGAGGTGAAGGCGCGCAGCCGCATCACGTCGGTGTTGACCAGGTTGATGCCGATCTTGACGCTGATCAGATCCGCCGGGGTGTCCCGCATGGCGCGGGCGGTGAACGGGTCGAGCAGCGCGCTGCCGCCGAAGCCGAGGTTGATCAGGTCCACGCCGCCGAGGCGCCGCGGCCAGCGCGGGCCAGGTCGTGGTGGGGCTGGCGGCGTTGGAGCCGTGGCTGATCGAACTGCCGTGGTGCAGCCACACCGGGCGATCGGTGGCCGGTGCGAGCTCGACCGGGGCGTCGGTGCGCAGCGCGACCAGTTCGGTGATCTCGTTGTGCGGCAGCCAGATCTCGATGTCCTTCGCCCGGCGGGTCAGGCCGTCGAAGCGCACCGTGCCGACCGGACCGGGCCGGGTTTCCATGGAGCCGGTGGACATGTCGACCAGCAGGACGTTCCCGCCGGTCACGCTCGCCTGCCCGGCAGGGTCGCCGTCGATCGAGCAGGTCGTACACGCCGTCCGGCCGCGGCGGCGCGCCGACGTAGGCCACCTTCGTTCGCAGGGTGTCCAGCTCGACGGCCGTGGCCCTGGTGCGGAACACCAGCCGAACGCCCGACGGCTGGGCCTCCGCCATGGCCAGTTGACCGTCGGTGCACTGGGCGCGCGCCCAGGCGGGCAGCCGGTGCGGCACAACGCCGTGGTCGGTGCGCTCCAGCTCCAGCGCGCCGCGCAGCAGGTCCGCGGTGATGGGCGTATCGATCCACGTTGTTGGCCCGGGCGTGCTGCCGGCTGCGTCGTCATTGCTCACTGCCCCAGTATCAGCGTCGGCCCGCTGGCTCCTGGTCGCCCCCGCCGACCCGGGACTGCGCGGGCCGAGCCTGACCGAGCTACGGGTGGCCGGGACCTAAGCTGAGACCCATGCAGCAGTACCTGGATCTGATGGACCGCATCCTGACCACCGGCGCCGTGAAGACCGATCGCACCGGCACCGGCACCCGCAGCATTTTCGGCCACCAGATGCGCTTCGACCTGTCCGCCGGGTTTCCCGCTGGTGACCACCAAGAAGGTGCACGTCCGGTCGGTTGTCGTCGAGCTGCTGTGGTTCCTGCAGGGGTCGACCAACGTGCGCTGGCTGCAGGACCGCGGGGTCAGCATCTGGGACGAATGGGCCGACGCCGAGGGCGAGCTCGGGCCCGTCTACGGGCATCAGTGGCGATCCTGGCCGGCGCCGGACGGACGTCATATCGACCAGATCGAGGCGGTCGTCCGGTCGCTGCGGACCAACCCGGACTCCCGCCGGCACATCGTCTCCGCCTGGAACGTCGCCGAGGTCTCCGAGATGGCACTTCCGCCGTGCCACACCATGTTTCAGTTCTACGTCGCCGACGGCCGGCTGTCCTGCCAGCTCTACCAGCGGTCCGCCGACGTGTTCCTCGGGGTGCCGTTCAACATCGCGTCCTACGCCCTGCTGACGGAGATGATGGCCAAGGTGGTCGGGCTGCAGCCCGGCGAGTTCGTGCACACCCTGGGCGACGCGCACCTGTACTCGAATCACCTCGACCAGGCCCGGCTGCAGCTGACCCGCACTCCCCGACCGCTGCCCACCCTGGAGCTGACGCCCGGGGTGACCGAGATCGACGACTTCGGTGCGGACGACATCCGGATCCTGAATTACGAGCCGTACCCGGGGATCAAGGCGCCGATCGCGGTATGACGTCGGGTCAACCGGACATCACCCTCGTCGCCGCCGTCGCGCGGAACGGCACCATCGGCGCCGACGGCGGCCTGCCGTGGCGGCTGCCGGCGGACCTGAAGCGGTTCAAGGCGCTCACCATGGGCCACACCGATGATCATGGGGCGCAAGACGTTCGAATCGATCGGCCGCGCCCTGCCCGGGCGGCGGACGATCGTGGTGACCAGAGATCGCGGGTGGACCGCCGCGGATGTCACGGTCGCGCACTCGGTGGACCGGGCGATCGACCTGGCGACCGCGACCACGGCCGCGGACGGGGCGGTGATGGTGGTCGGCGGCGGCGAGATCTACCGGCAGACGATGCACCTGGCGGACCGGCTGGAAATCACCCAGGTCGACGCGGACGTGGCCGGGGACACGCGTTTTCCCGAGATCGACCGGTCGGTCTGGCAGGAAACAGCCCGCGAGGATGCCGACGGGTACGCCTTCGTCAGCTATGCCCGCCGGGTGCCGATCCACGACCTGCAGACGCTGCTGTCATCGATGCGATCCGCACCTGCACGACGGCGAGTATGAGTTCTGCAGCATTCCGCCCGGCTCGCCCATCCCCGCCGGCTGTCATCCGGTGGCGACCGTGCTGGAGGCCGAGGGCACAACGCTGGTGCTGCCGATCGACGAGGCGGAGCGGGCCGGTCTCGCCGGCAGCTTCCGCTGTTCGTGGATCACCCTCACCGTGACCTCGGCGCTGGAGGCGGTCGGACTGACCGCGGCGTTCGCGACCGCGCTGACGCAGGACGGTATTTCCTGCAACGTCATCGCGGGATTTCACCACGACCACCTGTTTGTGCCAACCGGCAGAGCACAGGCAGCGATGTCCGCGCTGGCAGCGCTCGGCACACACCCGGACTGACGACGCAGGCGAACCGAACCAGGTCAGCCGACCGGCGCGCCCGGTCGGGTCGAACCGTAAGGCACAACGATGCGCAGTGTCGGATCGATGTGCGTCGTGTTCATGCCGCCCAACCGTGCCCGGTTGGATCCGCCGAGACCGGTCTTCACCGAGTTGCTGATGACGCCGCTCTTGTCGGCAGTGACCAGGTCGGTGCGCATGGTGCGGCTCACCGAATCCAGGAGGTCGGACAACTCCAGATCCAGGGCATCACAGATCGAAGCCAACAGTTCGCTGGAGGCTTCCTTGCGGCCGCGCTCGACCTCGGAGAGGTACCCGAGCGAGACATTCGCTGCGGTCGACACATCCCGCAGCGTTCGGTTCTGCCGGTTTCGAGCGTCGCGCAGTGTTTCTCCCAGTGCATCACGCAGGAGCATGTCGCACCTCCTCCCTGCTAGTCGTCTGACGGTGCCACGACCGGTGGGCCGTCATTCAAGTGTGCTGCACCGACCGCAGGATCGCCGGTCATTTCCTGCTGTCGGAATTTCCAGAACCTATCGACAAAACGAGGTCCGAAGACCGTTGGTTCACAACGAACCTCCGTACGGAACAAGTTCCACGCTACCGGGTGGCCCGACGGGACCACTGGCGGTCCCGCCGACAAGCTCGGGGTCTCGCCGGTACAACTGTCCCGACACTGATCACAACGTGAACCCTGCCAGCGATGTTCCAGGGTTCTGGTCAACAGCGGGTTACGAATCCATTTCGACGATGTTCGTCAACATCTCCAGCGCCGCCCGGACGGCGGCCGAGCGCACCTGCGCACGGGTGCCGGTGCCGGAAGGGTCGGTCTCCGATTCGGGTCCGGTCAGGTCTGCCGGCGACCCGCTGCGCAGGTCCCGGTGCCCGTCCGGCCCGGATACCGCGCAGAACCAGGTGCCGACCCCGATGCCGTTCTGCGGATCCGGTCCGGCGACCCCGGTGAGCCCGACTCCGACGTCGGATCCGCATGCCCGGCGGGCGCCGTCGGCCAGTTCGGCGGCGACCTCCGGGTCGACCGGGCCGCGTTCGGCGAGCAGATCCGCGTCGACGCCGGCCAGCTGGTGCTTCAGGTCGGTGGCGTACACCACCAGTCCGCCGCGGACGACCGCACTGGAGCCGGGTACCTCGGTGAGCACGGCCGCCAGCAGCCCACCGGTCAGCGACTCCGCGGTCGCGATCGTGAGACCGCGGCGGGCGAACCCCGCGAGCACGTGCGGCGACGTCGGCGTCCGGACATGCCGACCGCGGACGCCAGTCCGGTCATCCCGCGCCGGGCGCCGGTGGTTGGTCGACGTGGCCGGTCTTGGCCGTCGAGTACACGTGCCATGCCCGCACCACGTAGTCGAGCCCGGTGACGACGGTCAGCATGACGCGCCAGCGCCATCGCGCCGACCTGCACCCAGTACAGGCTCTCCGGCAGCGGCAGGATGTACAGGCCGATCGCGATGATCTGCACGAAGGTCTTGGCCTTGCCGCCCGGGCTGGCGGCGATCACCCCGTACCGGATGACCGCGAAGCGCAGCAGGGTGACGCCGACCTCGCGGATCAGGATGACCAACGTCACCCACCACGCCAGGTCACCGAGCATGGACAGCCCGATCAGCGCGGAACCGGTGAGCGCCTTGTCCGCGATCGGGTCGGCGATCTTGCCGAAGTCGGTGACCTGCCCGCGTTTGCGGGCGATGTGTCCGTCATACCGGTCGGTGATGGCGGCAACCGCGAAGATCCCCCAGGCGATCCAGCGCCAGGTCGTGTCGTGCCCGCCCTCGGCGAACAACGCCAGCAGGAACACCGGGACCAGGATCAACCGCAGTACCGTCAACGCGTTGGGCAGGTTGACCAACGACACCGGTGGTGGCGGCCGGTCGGTCATCGCAGTCCCGCAGATCTGCCGACCTGGACCGGCGCCGGCCGCGGGTCGTGCGGGACCACCTCGATCGCGCTGGCGAGCAGATCGATGCCGTCGCTTCCGGTGACCAGACAGCGGACCAGGTCGCCGGGCCGCAATGATGCCGCCGGCCCGGCCCCGGTGCGGATCATGCACGTTGCCGTCGACATCGGGAGCCTGGTGCGGGCCGCGCCCGAACATCTCCTGGGTTGCGCCGCCTGCGCCGTTGGTGCCGCCGGATTCGGTCTGGTCGTTGGCGTCGACCAGCACCAGCATCTCGGTGCCGATCCGGTCCTCGGCGCGTTGCGCGGTCAATTCCTCGACCAGTGAGGTGACCCGCTCCACCCGCTCGGCGATGACGTCGTCGTCGAGTTTGTCCGGCAGGATTCGGCCGCGGTGCCGTCCTCGTCGGAGTATCCGAAGACGCCGACCGCGTCCATCCGGGCACCGATCAGGAACGCCTCGAGTTCGGCGAGATCCGCTTCGGTCTCCCCGGGGAAGCCGACGATGACGTTGGACCGGATGCCGGCTTCCGGGCGACGCGGCGCGGATCTGCTCGACCAGGCTCAGGAACGACAGCCGCGAACCGTACCGTCGCATCCGCCGCAGCACGGGCTCGGAGGCGTGCTGGAACGACATGTCGTAGTAGTCGGCGACGCCGGGAATGTTGGCGATGGCCTCGATCAGCCAGGGCCGGGTCTCCGCCGGCTGCAGGTAGGACAAGCCGGACCCGGAGAATCCCGGGAACGGCCGCGAGTGCGCCGAGCAGGTCCTCGAGTTGACGCTCGCCGGGCAGGTCCTTGCCGAAGGACGTCGAGTTCTCGCTGACCAGCACGATCTCCCGGACGCCCTGGCCGGCGAGCCAGTGCGCCTCGGCGACGATCTCGTCGATCGGCCGGGAGACGAACGCTCCGCGGAATGACGGGATCGCGCAGAACGTGCACCGCCGGTCGCAGCCGGAGGCGATCTTCAGCGGGGCGACCGGGCCGGAGTGCAGCAGCGTACGCAGCAGGGTGGGGCCGGACGCCGGGGCGTGTCCGGGCAGCGACACCTCGGCGGCAGCGGACGGCCGGGCGGCCGGCGAGATCGGCAGCAGCAACCGGCGATCGACCGGGGTGTGCGCGGCCGGCCGATGGCCGTCGACGACGTCACCCAGCAGAGCGGCCAGGTCCGGGTAGGCATCGAATCCGAGGACCGCGTCGGCCTCCGGGAGCGCCTGCGCGAGCTCGGCGCCGTATCGCTCGGCCAGGCACCCGACCGCGACCACCTTGGCGCCGGTGTCGGCCGCGGCCAGCACGGTGTCGATCGAATCCTTCTTGGCGCTGGCCACGAAGGCGCAGGTGTTGACCACCACGACGTCGGCGCCGGCCGGATCGGCGACCAGCTCGTATCCGCCGACCTGCAGCCGTCCGGCGATCTCGGACGAGTCCACTTCGTTGCGGGCGCACCCGAGGGTCACCAGATTGACGCGAGTAGGCGACGCCGAAGGACTGCGGGGGGACACTTGCCTCACCCTAGTCGTGAGATGGCCCATTCCAGAATCGGCGCGGTGCGGCGGGTGGCTGATGCTCCCTTCCAGGTGTCGTTCTCGGCGAGTGAACGTCCTGCAGGGCGAACGGGCAGCTGACGGCGGAATTCACCTGCAGAACGTTCAGTCGGCGGGCGCGGGCGGGTGGCGGGCGCGGGCGGGTGGCGGCGGCGGGCGCGGGCGGGTGGCGGCGGCGGGCGCGGGCGGGTGGCGGCGGGGGCCCCGGCGACGGGTGGCTGACCGCTTCCCGCCTGGCCCGATTAAGGTTGGGCGCCGTGACCGTCGACGACCCGAAGGCTCTGGTGGTGCATCGCGCGAAGGTCACCGACGTCAGGCGGATCAAGGAGTTGGTCGACGCCTACGCCGGTCCGATCCTGCTTGCAGAAGTCGCTGGCCAACCTGTTCGAGGACGTCACCGAGTTCTGGGTGGCCGAGGCCGAACGGCGAGGTCACTCGGCTGCGGGGCGCTGCACGTGCTGTGGGAGGACCTCGGCGAGATCCGCACGGTGGCCACCGACCCGGCTGCCCGCCGGCACGGCGTCGGTCGTGCGGTGTGCGAGGAGATCATCGCGCAGGCCAGGGATCTGGGCCTGCACCGGCTGTTCGTGCTGACCTTCGAGACCGAGTTCTTCCGCTCGCTCGGGTTCGAACCGATCCGCGAGCTCGACCTGTCCAGGGAGGCGTTCGCCGAGCTGCGGTCGTCCTACGACCGCGGCGTCGCCGAGTTCCTCGACCTGCCGTACGTCAAACCGAACACCCTGGGCAACACCAGGATGCTGAAGATCCTGTAGGCGCCGGTGACGCTGTCTCGGGCGCGGTGAGTCAGGCCTGCGGGGTGCGCCGATCGGCGATCTTCGCGAGCGCCTCGTTCAGCAGCGCCTCGCCGTCCTCTTCGCTGCGTCGTTCCTTGACGTAGGCGAGGTGCGACTTGTACGGCTCGACCTTGGTCGCCGGCGGCGGGGTGGTGCGGTCCTGCCCGGCCGGCAGCCCGCAACTGGGGCAGTCCCAGGTGTCCGGGATCTCGGCGTCCATCGAGAAGGCCAGCCGGGTGGTGTGCCCGTTGGCGCAGTAGAACTCGAGTCGGCGCCGCGGTGCGGATTCGCCGCGGTCGGACTCACCCATTCGCCCTGCGCCGATTCGCGAACCGCGGATCGGATTGCCACCCGCCATATCGACCTGCCTGTTCAAGGAGCTGGGCTCGCCCAGCTAAAGCCCTGCCGGCTCAGAGATCGGAGCCGGCCTGCCGATGGTGCTCGAGCTCAGGCCCCGACCTTCAACAACAAACCGACCCCGACGATCGAGATCGCCCAGATGGAGGCAACGAACAGGGTCAGCCGGTCGAGGTTCTTCTCGACGACCGATGACCCGGACAGCGAGGACTGCATGGTGCCGCCGAACAACGACGACAGGCCGCCGCCCTTGCCGCGGTGCAGCAGGATCAGCGCCATCAGCGCCAGGCTGGTGATGACCAGCAGGATGTTCAAGAAAGATTGTCATGTCTGCCTTGCTCGTATGACTCGTCGGCGCGTCCCAGATGCCGCGAAATGGCCGGTTCGACCGGGATCGGCATCGAGTCTAACCCGGTTGCCGGGCCACGAGCGGTCACCGACGGGCCGGCCCTGGCCGGCCCGGCCGTGCCGTCGGTCGGATCGCCTGCCCGTGCAGGAGCCGTCGGCACGTCTACGGAAGCACGCCGACCGCGTTGGCGGCCAGGTTCGCGAACTCGGTGCCGTCCAGCGATGCGCCACCGACCAGCGCGCCGTCCACGTCCGGCTGCGCGGTGATCTCCGAGACGTTGCCCGACTTGACCGAACCGCCGTACAGGATGCGGATGCCGTCGGCGATCTCCGCGCCGTACTTCTCGGCCAGCGCCGCGCGGGCGGCGCCGCAGACCTCCTGCGCGTCGGCCGGCGTCGCCACCCGACCGGTGCCGATCGCCCAGACCGGCTCGTAGGCGAGCACGATGGTGGCGGCCTGCTCGGGTGTGACGTCGACCATCGCGGCCAGCATCTGATCGACGGAGTGCTGGACCTGGTTGCCGGCCTCGCGGACCTCCAGTCCTTCGCCGAAGCAGAGCAGCGGGATCAGCCCGTGCTTGTAGGCGGCGTTGACCTTCTTGGCCAGCAGTTCGTCGGACTCGTTGTGGTACTCGCGCCGCTCCGAGTGGCCGACCAGCACGTAGGTGCAGCCGAGCTTGGCCAGCATGCTGCCCGGAGATCTCGCCCGGTGTAGGCGCCGGAGTCGTGGGCGGACAGGTCCTGGGCGCCGTAGGCGAGCCCGAGCTTGTCGGCCTCGATCAGCGTCTGCACCGACCGCAGTGCGGTGAACGGCGGGATGACGGCGACCTCGACGTGCTTGAGGTACTTGTCCGGCAGCGTGAACGCGATCTTCTGCACCAGCGCGATGCCCTCGAGGTGGTTGAGGTTCATCTTCCAGTTGCCGGCGATCAGTGGTTTGCGGGCCATGCGTTATGCCTCCAGAACTGCCAGGCCGGGGAGCTCTTTGCCCTCGAGGAACTCCAGGGACGCGCCACCGCCGGTCGAGATGTGGGTGAAACCGGATTCGTCGACGCCGAGAATGCGCACCGCGGCGGCGGAGTCGCCGCCGCCGACCACCGAGAACGACGGTGACGCGGAGATCGCCTCGGCGACCGCGCGGGTGCCGTCGGCGAACGGTGCGAGCTCGAAGACGCCCATCGGGCCGTTCCAGAAGACGGTCGCGGACGCGGCCGCGATCTCGGAGAACCGGGCCGCGCTCTCCGGTCCGATGTCCAGGCCCAGCCAGCCGTCGAGGATTCCGTCGGCGCCGACGATCTGCACCGCGGCGTCCGCGGAGAACGCATCGGCGATGACGACATCCGTTGGCAGCACGATCTTGTCGCCGTTCTCGGCGAGCAGGTTCTTGCAGACCTCGATCTGGTCCTCCTGCAGCAGGGAGGCGCCAACGCCGAGGCCCTGCGCGGCCAGGAAGGTGAACGCCATGCCGCCGCCGATCAGCAGCGAGTCGACCCGCGGCAGCAGCGAGGTGATCACGCCGAGCTTGTCGGAGACCTTGGAGCCGCCGAGGATGACGGCATACGGCCGCTCCGGGTCGACGGTCAGCTTCTTCAGCACGGCGGTCTCCGCGGACACCAGGTAGCCGGCGAAATGCGGCAGCTTCTGGGCGATCTCGTAGACCGAGGCCTGCTTGCGGTGCACCACCCCGAAACCGTCGGAGACGAACGCGGCGCCGTCACCGACGACGGCGACCAGGTCGTCGGCCAGCGCGGCGCGCTCGTCGGCGTCCTTCGACGGTCTCGCGGGCGTCGAACCGGACGTTCTCCAGCATCGCGATGCCGCCGGATCCAAGGGCCGCAACGGTTTCCGTGGCCGACGGGCCCGACGAGGTCGGTGGCCAGCGGCACGGTGACGCCGAGCAGCTCGCCCAGTCGGGCGGCCGCCGGGGCCAGCGAGTACTTCGATTCGGGGGCGCCCTTGGGGCGGCCGAGGTGCGCGGTCACGACCACCTTGGCCCCGCCCTGGATCAGCGCCTGCAGGGTCGGCAGCGAGGCCTTGATCCGGCCGTCATCGGTGATGACGTCGCCGTCGAGGGGGACGTTGAGGTCGGAACGGACCAGCACCGTACGACCGGCAACACCGGCGGCCAGTAGATCGTCGAGCGTGTGCACGGGAGAACTCCTAGGCAGATCTGGGTTGACGGATGTGCCGTGGCTGTTCGGTGCAGACAGTGCGCGGGTGGCACCCGGCCGGGAATTCACCGGCCGGACGCCACCCGCGAGCAGTGCGTCCTAGAGCGTGCCGCCGACGATGGCGGTCAGGTCGACCAGCCGGTTCGAGTAGCCCCACTCGTTGTCGTACCAGCCGACGATCTTGAAGAAGTTGCCGCCCAGCCCGATGGTCAGCGGCGAGTCGAAGGTGCACGACGCGGGCGCCCCGACGATGTCGGTGGAGACGATCGGATCGGTCGAGTAGACCAACTTGCCGGCCAGGGACCCGGACTCGGAGGCGGCCTTGAACGCGGCGTTGATCTCGTCGACCGTGGTCGACTTCTCCAGCTCGACGGTCAGGTCGGTGACCGAACCCGTCGGCACCGGCACCCGCAGCGCGTAGCCGTGCAGCTTGCCCTTGAGCTCCGGCAGCACCAGCGCGGTGGCCTTGGCGGCGCCGGTGGTGGTCGGGATGATGTTGATCGCGGCGGCCCGGGCCCGGCGGAGATCCGAGTGCGGGAAGTCCAGGATGACCTGGTCGTTGGTGTACGCGTGGATCGTCGTCATCAGGCCCTGGACGAGACCGAAGTTCTCGTGCAGCACCTTGGCCATCGGGGCGACGCAGTTCGTGGTGCAGGACGCGTTCGACAGGATGTTCTGCGAACCGTCGTACTTGTCGTCGTTCACGCCGACGACGATGGTGATGTCCTCGCCGCTGGCCGGCGCGGAAATGATGACCTTCTTGGCCCCGGCCTCGATGTGCTTCTTGGCGGCCTCGGCCTTGGTGAAGAACCCGGTGGACTCGATGACGACGTCGACCTCGAGTTCCTTCCAGGGCAGTGCGGCCGGGTCGCGGTTCGAGATGACCTTGAAGGCCTTCCCGTCGACACTGATTTCGCCGTCACCCGCGGCGACCTCGTAGGGCAGCTTGCCCATCACCGAGTCGTACTTGAGTAGATGGGCAAGGGTCTTGGTGTCTGTCAGGTCGTTCACGGCGACGATCTCGATGTCGTGATCGAGAGAATCCACCGCTCGCCAGAAGTTGCGGCCGATCCGGCCGAATCCATTCACACCGACGCGCACAGTCACGTGTGTCGCCCTCCTCATAGGGATTACCGAAGCAGGGTCATCTTGACCCCGACGGGATCGATCAAGTGACGCCGCCCACGTAGCCGAGGGCAACGACGGCATCACTGTATCGGCACCACATGACCCCGGCACGTCGGCCCGGTGTTCGGCAACAGCCGAAAGCTCAGACTGCGTCACACCACCGGGTCAACGGACAGATGACGGCGGTGGCCGTCGGGTCGGTGAACTTCGACCTGGTTCCGACACCGGCGGTGGGGATGATCATCGACGATGCTGAATCCGTTCAGCTGTCGTGCTGAATCCGTTCAGCTGTCCAGCATGTCCGCGGTGACGGCGGATTCGGTGTCCGGGATGCCGAGATCGGCGGCCCGCTTGTCGGCCATCGTCAGCAGTCGGCGGATCCGGCCGGCGACCGCGTCCTTGGTCATCGGCGGGTCGGCCAGCTGGCCGAGCTCCTCCAGCGAGGCCTGGCCGTGCGCGATGCGCAGCCGACCGGCCTGGCTGAGGTGATCGGGGGCCTCGTCGCCGAGGATGGTCAGCGCACGTTCCACCCGCGCCGACGCGGCGACCGCCGCCCGCGCGGACCGCCGCAGGTTCGCGTCGTCGAAGTTGGCGAGCCGGTTGGCGGTCGCCCGCACCTCGCGGCGCATCCGCCGCTCCTCCCAGGCGAGCATCGACGAATGCGCGCCCAGCCGGGTCAGCAGCGCGGCGATCGCGTCGCCGTCCCGGACCAGCACCCGGTCCGCTCCTCTGACCTCGCGGGCCTTGGCGCCGATGCCCATCCGGCGGGCCGCACCGACCAGCGCGAGGGCCGCCTCCGGTCCGGGGCAGGTGACCTCGAGGGAGGCGCTGCGGCCGGGTTCGGTCAGCGATCCGTGCGCGAGAAACGCGCCGCGCCAAGCAGCTTCGGCGTCGCCGACGGAGCCGGCGACGATCTGCGGCGGCAGCCCGCGGACCGGCCGGCCGCGCTGATCGATCAGCCCGGTCTGCCGGGCCAGCGAGTCGCCGCCGGCGACCACCCGCACGACGTACCGGGTGCCCTTGCGCAAGCCCGGATGCGGCCAGCACCTGCACGTCGGCGACGTGCCCGTACAGCTCGCCGATCTCCTTCCGCAGCCGTCTGGCCACCGCGCCGGTGTCCAGTTCCGCCTCGACGATCACCCGGCCGGCGACGATGTGCAGACCTCCGGCGAACCGCAGCAGCGCGGACACCTCCGCCTTGCGTGCCGACACCTTGCTCACCGCCACCCGGCTGAGCTCGTCCTTCACGGTGGCCGTCATCGCCATCCCGGGCACTCCCTGTCCGTCATCGCTACGACTCCCCCACAACAGGCGTCTGGTGCCCGCCACCACGCGTCCGCTCCAGGACCGCAGCCAGCGACGCCGACAACGCTGCTCGGGTCGTGCCGTGCGGTTCCCGGAACGGCCACGTCGTGCAGATCCAGGGTCGCCCCGAGCCGAGCCGCGGCCGACGCCAGTCGCTGCGGAAGAGCAACCGAGCCGCGATCCGCCAAGCACCGAGTCGACCCGAAGGTTCGGGGCGTGTGCTGAGAGTACGTCCAGGTGCTGCTCCGGCGAGAATCCTTCCGTCTCACCCTGCTGGGCGGCCAGGTTCAGGACGACCAGTCGCCGCGCCCGGCTGGCGATGATCGCGGCCGCCATGTCCGGCAACATCAGGTGCGGCAGCACGCTGGTGAACCACGAACCGGGGCCGAAGGTGATCAGATCCGCCGTCGGCGATCGCGGCCAGCGCCTCCGGGCAGGCCGTCGCATCGGCCGGCGCCAGGGTCACCGTCCGGACGTGGCCGGGGGTGCTGGCCACCGCGACCTGGCCGCGGATGCGGCGCAGCGCGGTCGGGTCCTCGTCCAGGCCCTCGACCTGCGCGACGATGTCCAGCGGTTGGCAGGACATCGGCAGCACCCGGCCCCGCGCGCCCATGATCGCGCCGGCGGCGTCCAGCGCGGCGACCGGATCGCCGAGCACCTGGCTCAGGCCGACCAGCACGATGTTGCCGACCGGGTGGCCGGCCAGCGCGCCCTCGCCGCGGAACCGGTGCTGGAACGTCGAACCCCACAGTTGCCCGGTCGCGTCCGGATCGGCGAGCGCGGTCAGCGCCATCCGCAGGTCACCCGGCGGGACGATGCCGGGCACCTCCCGCCGCAGCCGGCCGGACGATCCACCGTCATCCGCGACGGTCACCACGGCGGTGATGTCGACGTGCAGCCGGACCAGCGCGGTGAGCATCACGTGCAGGCCGTGGCCACCGCCGAGGGCGACCACCTTGCCGCCGCTGGCGGGCGAACCGTCGCCACTACTCCCTGCCCAGGTCGCGGTGAACCACCTGAACGGCGAGGGTGTCGCTCTCCAGCCGGCGCCGGAGTTCCTCGGACACCGCGACGCTGCGATGCTTCCCGCCGGTGCAGCCGACCGCCAGCGTGAGGTAACGCTTGCCCTCGCGCTTGTAGCCACCGCTGATCAGGTCGATCAGCTCGACGTACCGGTCGAGGAACTCGGTCGCACCCTCCTGCGACAGCACGTAATCGGACACCTCCTGTTCGCGGCCGTTGTGGTCGCGGAGTTCGGGTATCCAGTACGGGTTGGGCAGGAAGCGCATGTCGATGACGAGGTCGGCGTCCAGCGGTAGCCCGTACTTGAAGCCGAACGACACCACCGTCAGTGACGACTTCCGCTCTGCGGACGTGTGCGCGAATGCCCGCTCGACCTCGGCCCGCAGTTGGTGAACGGACAGCTCGGAGGTGTCGACGACAACGTCCGCCTCCTGTCGCAGCGGCTCCAGCACGGCCCGTTCGGACGCCACCCCGTCCGCCAGCCGGCCGCCGCCCTGCAGCGGGTGGGACCGCCGGTTGGCCTCGTAGCGGCGGATCAGCGCCGCGTCGCTGGCCTCCAGGAACAGCACCCTGGGCCGGTAGCCGCGGGCGTCCAGATCCTTGATCACCTCGGCCAGGTCGTGGGTGAAGGCCCGGGACCGGACGTCCAGCACGATGGCGATGCGGGTGACGTCACCGCTGGTCCTTGAGCCCAGATCGACCATGGTGGTGATCAGTTCGGGCGGCAGGTTGTCAACGACGAACCAGCCAAGGTCCTCCAGGCATTTCGCGGCGGTCGATCGACCGGCGCCGGACAGCCCGGACACGATCGCGACCTGGATACCGGCACTGGGCTCCCGGTCGCCGGGCGGCGCCGGCTCAGCGGTGTCGACGGGTATCTGGTCGTCGTCCGGCTTTCCCATGTCAGGCCCCTGTCCGTCACCCCGTCGCCGAGTCCGTTGACCGGATCGGCGTTTTCCTGCGTGCCTGATGACGGTATCGGTACGGCCGGCTGCGGCGCCCGCGGCAATGGGGTTCTCGTCGAATCCGGCGCCGTCGCCGCCGCTGGCCGAGCTGGCGCCGGCAGCGACGGTTTGACCGGTGCAGCGAGAGCCTCGACGACCGCCTCGGCCGTCCGGCGCCCGACTCCGGGCACCTCGAGGATGTCCTCGACCGTCGCCTTGCGCAGCGCACCGACCGAGCCGAAATGCCGGACCAGCGCCTTGCGCCGGACGTCACCGAGGCCGGCCACGTTGTCCAGGGCCGACACCGTCATCGACTTGGAGCGCTTCGCCCGGTGGTAGGTGATGGCGAACCGGTGGGCCTCGTCCCGCAGCCGCTGCAGCAGGTACAGCGCCTCACTGGTCCGCGGGAAGATGATCGGGTCGTCCTGGGCGGGGACCCAGACCTCCTCCAGGCGCTTGGCCAGTCCGCAGATCGTCACGTCGACGATGCCGAGTTCGGCGAGTTCGGTGGCCGCCGCGTTGACCTGCGGCGCTCCCCCGTCGACCACCAGCAACTGCGGCGGGTAGGCGAACCGGCGTGGCCGGCCTGTTTCCGGGTCGATACCGCGCCGGTAGGTGGGCTCTGTGTCCTCCGCCGCGCGGGGGCGGTCGGGCGGGGTGCTGCCGGCAAGCAGGCCTGGTAGATCCCCGATGACCGGGCCGGTGGTCGATTCGGCCGACCCCGTTGTCGAGCGGCCGTTGCCGTGGGTGAAGCGCCGCCGGACCACCTCGGCGATGGACGCGACGTCGTCGCCGGGGTGTTCCCGGATCGCGAACCGGCGGTAGTCGCTGCGTTTGGGCAGGCCGTCCTCGAAGACCACCAGGGACGCGACGACATCGGTGCCCTGGACGTGGGAGATGTCGATGCACTCGATCCGCAGCGGGGCGACATCCATCCCGAGGGTGTCGGCCAATTCGGTCAGTGCCGCCGACCGGGCGGTCAGGTCACTGGCGCGCTTGAGCCGGTGCTGGGTCAACGCCTCCGCGGCGTTCCGGGTCACCGTCTCGGCCAGTGCGCGCTTGTCACCCCGCTGCGGCGACCCGCAGCGACACCCGCGATCCACGCAGGTCGGAGAGCCACTGGGTCAGTTCCGCCTCGGTGGCGGCCTCTTCGGCCGGCAGCACCGGCACCAGGATCTCCCGCGGTACCGCGGTGGCGCCGTCGTCGTCGGCGCGGCCGCCGTAGAACTGCAGCAGGAAGTTCTCCACCAACGAGGCCATGCCCTGCCGGGCCGGCGCTGTCCGCGTCCACGTCGACGATCCAGCCGCGCTGCCCGCGGACCCGGCCGCCGCGGACGTGGAAGATCTGCACCGAGGCGAGCAGGTCGTCCGCCGAGATGCCGACCACGTCGGCGTCGGTGCCGTCGCCGAGCACGACCGCCTGCTTCTCCACCGCCCTGCGCAGCGCGCCCAGGTCGTCCCGCAGCCGGGCCGCCTTCTCGAAATCAAGCTCGGCCGCCGCCGCGGCCATCTCCCGCTCCAGTCGGCGGATCAGCGGGTCGGCCTTGCCCGCCATGAAGTCGCAGAAATCCATCACGATCTCGCGGTGTTCCTCGGCGGTCACCTGACCGGTGCAGGGGGCGGAGCACTTGCCGATGTAGCCGAGCAGGCACGGCCGGCCGATCTGTTGCGACCGCCGGAACACCCCGGCCGAGCAGGTCCGGGCCGGGAACACCCGCAGCAGCATGTCCAGCGTTTCCCGGATCGCCCAGGCGTGGGCGTAGGGCCCGAAGTACCGGACACCCTTGCGGTGCGGTCCGCGCATCACCTGCAGCCGTGGGTACTCCTCACCGAGCGTGACGGCGAGTTCCGGGTAGGACTTGTCGTCCCGGTACCGCACGTTGAACCGCGGGTCGAACTCCTTGATCCAGTTGTATTCCAGCTGCAGCGCCTCGACCTCGGTGGATACCACCGTCCACTCGACACCCGCCGCGCTGGTGACCATCTGAGCGGTCCGGGGATGCAACGAACCGAGATCGGCGAAGTACGAATTCAGCCGCTGCCGCAGGCTCTTGGCCTTGCCGACGTAGATGACCCGGTGCCCGGGATCGCGGAAGCGGTAGACGCCGGGCGAGTCCGGAATCGTGCCCGGGGCGGGGCGGTAGAGAGCTGGATCCGGCACATCGGCGAGGGTAATCCCCACCGGCGACAATGCGGCCCATCCGGCGTCTGCGCCGCTGGTGGAGGGCGAAGATACCCCGGGCCGGCCCGGTCAACCGGTAATCATGACCACAGCCGTCGAGCCGACTTGGGCCGCGCGGCCCGGATAGGGTTATGCCCGCTGGACGGGCGCCATCGGCCGTCCGGCCCCGAGGTCGTGGTCCCGGGTCCGGGTCGCCGCTTCGGTGCAAGACCGATTCAGCGCCTCGGCGTTCGACGGTGGTTTCGCAGTATCAGGACGACAGCGATCAACAAATTGTTCGCACGGTATGCAAGGAGCGCAGATGGAGATCTGGCCGGGGAAGCCCTACCCATTGGGAGCCACGTTCGACGGCACTGGCACGAACTTCGCCATCTTCAGCGAGGTCGGCCGAGCGGGTCGAACTGTGCCTGATCGGTGAGCGCGGCGGCGAGACCAGGATCGCGATGCCCGAGGTCGACGCCTACGTGTGGCACTGCTATCTGCCGACGGTGCAGCCCGGTCAGCGGTACGGCTATCGGGTGCACGGACCGTACGAGCCGCATCACGGCTCACGGTGCAACCCGAACAAGCTGCTGCTCGACCCCTACGCCAAGGCCGTCTCCGGTGCCATCGACTGGGACCCGGCGCTGTTCTCGTACAACATGGGCGAACCGGATTCCCGGAATGACGCCGATTCCGGCCCGCACATGATGCAGGGCGTGGTGATCAACCCGTTCTTCGATTGGACCGGCGACCGCTCGCTGCGCATTCCGTACAACGACAGCGTGATCTACGAAGCGCACGTCAAGGGCCTCACCGCGCTGCATCCCGAGGTACCGGCCAACCAGCGCGGCACGTACGCCGGCGTTTCACATCCCGCGGTGATCGACCACCTCACCCGCCTCGGCGTCACGGCCCTGGAACTGATGCCGGTGCACCAATTCGTGAACGACAGCACGCTGATCGATCAGGGCCTGTCGAACTATTGGGGTTACAACACCATCGGCTTCTTCGCGCCGCAGAACACCTACTCCGCGTTCGGTGAGCGTGGTCAGCAGGTGCAGGAATTCAAGGCGATGGTGAAGGCCCTGCACACCGCAGGCATCGAGGTCATCCTCGACGTGGTCTACAACCACACCGCGGAGGGCAACCACATGGGCCCGACATTGTCGTTCCGCGGAATCGACAACGGCGCCTATTACCGATTGGTCGAGGACGACAAGCGGTACTACATGGATTACACCGGGACCGGCAATTCACTCAATGTCCGGCACCCACATTCGCTCCAGCTGTTGATGGATTCGCTGCGGTACTGGGTCACCGAGATGCATGTCGACGGTTTCCGCTTCGACCTGGCCGCCACCTTGGCGCGTGAGTTCTACGACGTCGATCGGCTGTCCACCTTCTTCGAACTCGTACAGCAGGACCCGGTTGTCTCGCAGGTGAAGCTGATCGCCGAGCCCTGGGACATCGGGCCTGGTGGCTATCAGGTCGGCAACTTCCCGCCGCAGTGGACCGAATGGAACGGCAAATACCGGGATACCGTCCGCGACTTCTGGCGGGGAGAGCCGGCGACGTTGGGCGAATTCGCCTCCAGGCTGACCGGTTCTGCCGACCTGTACGAGACGTCCGGGCGCCGGCCGGTCGCGTCCATCAACTTCGTCACCGCCCATGACGGGTTCACCCTGGCCGACCTGGTCTCGTACAACGAGAAGCACAACGAGGCGAACGGCGAGGGCAACCGGGACGGCGAATCGCACAACCGGTCCTGGAACTGCGGCGTCGAGGGTCCGACCGACAACACCGACGTGCTGGTCCTCCGCGGCCGGCAGCAGCGCAACTTCATCGCGACATTGCTGCTCTCCCAGGGCGTCCCGATGATCGCGCACGGCGACGAGCTGGGCCGCACGCAACTGGGCAACAACAACACCTACTGCCAGGACTCCGAGTTGAGCTGGATCCATTGGCTCGAGGCCGATGAGCCGTTGGTCGAGTTCACCGCCTCCGTTGCCAGGTTGCGGCGGCAGCACCCGACGTTCCGTCGGCGCCGGTTCTTCGACGGCCGGCCGGTCGCCAGGGCCGAGGGCGAGCCGCTGCCGGACATCGTCTGGATGACCCCGATGGGCCAGCTGATGAAGCCCGAGGACTGGGACGCCGGATTCGGCCGGTCCATCGGAATGTTCCTGAACGGCAACGGGATCCGCGGGATGGACACCCGCGGACAATCCGTCGTCGACGATTCCTTCCTGCTGCTGTTCAATGCGCACGACGAGGGCATGCAGTGGGTGCTGCCGCCCGAGGAATTCGCCCCGGCCTGGCGCCTGGTCATCGACACCTCCGGTGTCCCCGACCAGCCCGAGACGATCGCCGGCGGCAGCGAAGTCGCCGTCGCCAGCAAGGGCATGGTGGTGCTGCAGGCCCTCGCCGCCGCCAATGAGGCGCCGACCCCGGGCCACGCCGCGGCCGACGTCCCGACCATCGCGCCGGTTCCGGTGTCGATGCGCGCCGAATCCGGCAACACCGCGCTGACCGGGGAAGCGCCGCTGCCCCCGGTCGAGCACCGGGAGCCGGACGAACCGCGCACCCGACTGAACCGGGAGCCGCACCGGCCAAGCCGGCGCCCCGCCGTCGACCGAAAAAGAAGTGATGAAGGTTCCGCACTCCACCTACCGCCTGCAGATCACCGAGGACTGGGACCTGCAGGACGCGGCGGCGCTGGTGCCGTACCTGCAGGCGCTGGGCACCGACTGGGTGTATCTCTCGCCGGTGCTGGCTGCCGAACCCGGTTCGCCGCACGGCTATGACGTCGTCGACCACGACACCGTCGATGAAAGCCGTGGCGGGGAAGCGGGTTTGGCTGCCGTTACCGGGGCCGCGCATCGATGCGGGTCTGGGTGTGCTGGTCGACATCGTGCCCAACCACGTCGGCGTCGCCACCCCGATCGCTGTCGCTGTGGTGGTGGGACGTGCTGCGATGCAGGCCCGGAGTCGGTGCACGCCAAGGCGTTCGACATCGACTGGGCGGCCGGCGACGGCAAGATCCGGTTGCCGATGCTCGGCGACGGCGACGACGAACTGTCGAAACTGCAGGTCGTCGACGGCGAGCTTCGCTACTACGACCATCGGTTCCCGATTGCCGACGGCACCGCGAGCGGCACGCCGCAAGCAGGTGCATGCCCGTCAGCACTACGAGTTGATGAACTATCGGCGGGCCGACGCGGAGCTGAACTACCGCAGGTTCTTCGCCATCACCACCCTGGCCGGGATCCGGGTCGAGATACCGGAGGTGTTCGCGGAGTCGCACCGCGAGATCGCCCGCTGGGTGCAGGCGGGCTGGGTGGACGGGCTCCGCATCGACCATCCGGACGGGCTCGCCGACCCCGGTCGGTTATCTCGACGATCTGGCGACGCTGATCGACCATCGGTATGTGCTGGTGGAAAAGATCATCGAAGGCGATGAGACGGTGCCGGAATCCTGGGCCTGCGCCGGCACCACCGGGTACGAGGCGCTCGCCGCGCTCGATCGGCTGTTCACCGATCCGGCCGGTGAGGCCGTGCTCGACGACCTGGACACGGCGTTACGCGGTGGGTTGCGGGTGGACTGGCCGGCGATGACCCGATCCACCAAACGTGCTGTCGCCGACGGGATTCTGCGGTCCGAGGTGCTGCGGCTGGCCCGGCTGGTGCCGGACATTGCGCAGGCCGACGACGCCATCGCCGAATTGCTCAGCTCCTTCAGCGTGTATCGAACCTACCTGCCGTTGGGTGCCGAGTACCTCGCCGAGGCCGTTCGAACGCGCAACTTCGGCCCGCCCGGAACTCGCCCGTTCGATCCACGACATCGCCGACCGGTTGGGCGATGTCGGGTCCGAATTCTCGGTGCGATTCCAGCAGACGTCCGGCATGGTGATGGCCAAGGGCGTCGAGGACTGCGCGTTCTACCGCTGGACCAGACTCACGTCGCTCACCGAGGTCGGTGGCGAACCGGCGCAGTTCTCGCTGCTCCCGCAGGAGTTTCATGAGGTGCAGCGAGCGCGGCTGGATCGCTCCCCCAACACCATGACCGCACTGTCGACGCACGACACCAAACGATCGGAAGACGTCCGGGCCCGGATCTCCGTGATCTCGGAGATCGCCGAGGATTGGGCGGCGGCCGTCCGGTCGTGGAATCGGCTCGCTCCACTCGGCGACGGCCCGTTGGCGAACCTGTTGTGGCAGGCAGCGGTCGGCGCGTGGCCGATCGAGCGGCCACGGCTGCACGCCTTTGCGGAGAAGGCCGCCCGGGAAGCCGGGGTGTCCACCACCTGGATCGACTCCGACGGCGTCTTCGAGCAACGCCTGCACGCGCTGGTCGACGCCGTCTACGACGACCCGCAACTGCATGGCCGAGATTGCCGCCATGGCAGCTCGGCTCATCCCGTTCGGTCGGTCGAACTCCCTGTCCGCCAAGCTGATCCAGCTGACCGGTCCGGGCGTACCGGACGTCTACCAGGGCACCGAGATGTGGGATCTGTCGCTGGTCGACCCGGACAACCGGCGGCCGGTCGACTACTGCCAGGCGGGCCGAACTGCTCGCCGAGATCGACGGCGGTCTGTCCCCCGACCTCGATGGTCGACGACGAGGGCGCGGTCAAGCTGCTGGTGACCAGCCGGGCGTTGCGACTGCGCCGGGACCGGCCCGAATTGTTCACCGGGTACACCCCGATCACCGCGACCGGGATCCGCAGCGGATCACCTGTTTGCCTTCGATCGGGGCGGGGCATTGACCCTTGCGACTCGGCTGCCGGTCGGGCTGGCGAACGGCGGTGGTTGGCGGGACACCACCGTCGACCTACCGGCCGGGGCCTGGGTCGACGAGCTGACCGGACGGCAGTTCACCGGCGGACCGGTTCAGGTTGCGGCCGTCCTTGGTCGCTACCCGGTGGCCCTGCTGATCCGAACTGTTTGACCGCAAACGGATTGCGAACCTGAGAGGCGATGATGGCGGGAACCGCACGAGTGTGGGCGCCGCGGGTCGCCAAGGTCGATCTGGTGATCGGCGACGAGAGCACACCCGATGGTCGCCGAGGACGGCGGCTGGTGGTCGGCGGAACTGCCCGCCACTGACCACGCAGCAGGACTACGACTACGGATTCCGGCTGGACGACGACGACGTCGTCCTGCCCGACCCGCGGTCGCGCCGGCAGCCCGACGGCGTCGACGGTCTGAGCCGGACCTTCGACCCGTCGGCCTACCGGTGGGGCGACCAGTCCTGGACCGGTCGCCGGCTGGCCGGCAGCCTGATCTACGAAATGCACATCGGCACCTTCACGCCCGACGGCACCCTCGACTCCGCGATCGAGAAGCTCGACTACCTCTCGACTCTCGGTGTCGACATGGTGGAAGTGCTGCCGGTCAACGCGTTCAGCGGCGTGCACAACTGGGGCTACGACGGGGTGCTGTGGTTCGCCGTGCAGGAGACCTACGGCGGCCCGGAGGCCTACCAGCGGTTCGTCGACGCCTGCCATCAACGCGGCATCGGCGTCATCCAGGACGTCGTCTACAACCACCTCGGCAAGGGCGGCAACTACCTCCCCCGCTACGGGCCCTACCTGAACGACGAGGGCCCGCAGAGCACCTGGGGCGAGTCGATGAACCTCGACGGCGCCGATTCCGGTGAGGTCCGCCGGTACATCCTGGACAACGTGCTGATGTGGCTGCGCGACTACCACGTCGACGGCCTGCGGCTCGACGCCGTGCACGCGCTGATCGACACCCATGCGGTGCACCTGCTGGAGGAGATCGCCATCGAGGTCGACGCGCTGTCCGCGCACGTCCGCCGGCCGCTGACGCTGATCGCCGAGTCCGACCTCAACGACCCGAAGCTGATCATGCGCGGGAGGCCGGCGGGTACGGTCTGGATGCGCAGTGGAACGACGACTTCCACCACGTCCTGCACGTCGCGCTGACCGGCGAGACCGACGGCTACTACGCCGATTTCGGTCCGATGTCGGCGATCGCAAAGGTGCTGACCAAGGCCTTCTTCCACGACGGCACCTTCTCCAGTTTCCGCGGCCGCGAACACGGCCGGCCGGTGGACACGCTGCTGACGCCCAGTTGGCGGTTCGTCGGGTACTCGCAGGATCACGACCAGATCGGCAACCGGGCGATCGGTGACCGGCTGACCGCGCAGCTGTCCTTCGACGATCTGGCCATCGCCGCCGTGCTGGTGCTGACCGGCCCGTTCACCCCGATGCTGTTCATGGGCGAGGAATGGGCGGCGTCCACGCCGTGGGCGTTCTTCACCTCGCACCCGGACGAGGAGCTGGGTGAGGCCACCAGAAAGGGCCGGCTGACGGAATTCGCCAGGATGGGCTGGGACCCGAATCTGGTGCCCGACCCGCAGGCCGATATCGACGTTTCTGGATTCCAAGCTCGATTGGCGGAGCCGCTGACCGGCGAGCATGCCGAGATGCTGGAGCTGTACCGGGAGCTGGCGGTGCTGCGCCGGAGCCGGCCGGAACTGACCGATCCCGCGGTTCAGCCGGAACACACGGACGTTCGACGACGACGAGAAGTGGCTGCTGGTCGATCGTTCCGGACTGCGAGATCGCCGTCAACATGTCCGACGAGACCAGAGTCCATCCCGCTCGCCGGGCCGGCCGGATCGCTGCTGCTCGCCACCCAAGCCGGGGCCGAGGTACACGGACGAGAACCTTTCGCTGCCAGCCGCACACCGCCGTCGTCGTCGCGCCGGACGGCGAATGACACCTCGACCGGCGTGCGACAGCGGCCGGTGATCGTCCGCTGGCTCTTCGGCGACCAACTCGGCGCACATTTCCTGGATTCGCCCGACCAGCGGGTGCTGCTGATCGAGTCCCGGAAGGTTTTCGCCCGGAAGCGGTTTCACCGGCAGAAGGCGCACCTGGTGCTGTCCGCGATGCGGCACCGGGCCGCCGAACTGGGTGAGCGGTGCGACTACCGGAGGTCGTCGACGTACGCCGCGGCCGTCCGGGATGTGACGCACGACGGCGGCACGCTGTCGGTCTGCCACCCGACCAGTTACGCCGCACTCGACCTGGTCCGCCGGACTCCCCGGGTCCAGGTGCTGGAGGCCCGCGGATTCGCCACCTCGATGGCCGAGTTCGCCGACTGGGCAGACAGCCGTGGTGCCAGGCGACTGCTGATGGAGGATCACTACCGGCTCGCCCGGCGGCGGCTGGACGTGCTGATGGACGGCGACGAACCGGTCGGTGGCCGGTGGAATTTCGACGAGGACAACCGGCAACCGCCGCCGAAGGCGCGGGGTGCCGGGACTGGGGGTCGCCGCACCCTGGTGGCCGGTCGAGGACGAGATCGACGACGAGGTGCGCCGCGACCTCGACCGCTGGGAGCGCGACGGTGACGTCTCGTTCATCGGGGTGGATGGTCCGCGGCTGTTCCCGGCGACCGCGCAGGAGGCGTTGGCGTCATTCGAGCATTTCCTCGCCAACCGGCTGGCCGCCTTCGGGCCGTACGAGGACGCCATGCTCGCCGACGACCCGTGGATGGCCCACTCGCTGCTGTCCAGTTCGCTGAACCTCGGGCTGCTCGATCCGCTCGACGTCGTGCACCGGGTCGAGCAGGCCTACCGCGAAGACGGACCTGCCGATGGCCTCGGTGGAGGGTTTTGTCCGGCAGGTGATCGGCTGGCGGGACTACATCTGGAATCTGTACTGGCATCTGGGCCCGGAGTACCGAGACCGCAATGCGTTGCACGCCAGCGAGAAATCTTCCCGACTGGTTCGCCGAGCTCGATGCCGACGCGGTCCAGGCGCGCTGCCTTTCCTCGATTCTGGCCGACATCCGCGACCACGCCTGGGTGCACCACATTCCGCGGTTGATGGTGCTGGGGAACTATGCGATGCAGCGGGGCTGGGACCCGGCGCAGGTCACCGACTGGTTCCACCGCGCCTTCGTCGACGGGTACGACTGGGTGATGGTGCCCAATGTGGTCGGAATGTCGCAATACGCCGACGGGGGCCAGATCACCACCAAGCCGTACGCCGGCGGAGGTGCCTACATCAACCGGATGAGCGACTACTGCGGCGGACTGCGCTTACTCGCCGGCGGTTCGGGTCGGCGACAAGGCCTGCCCGTTCACCGCCGGCTACTGGTCGTTCCTCGACCGTCATCGGAGCGAGTTCGCCGGCAATCACCGGATGGCGCAAGCGGTTCGGGGGCTCGACCGGCTCAAGGACCTGGAACTGCTCGTCCTACAGGAACGAGATCGCGGGTCGGCCGCACCCTGATTGCCCATGCCGGCCGGCAGCATCAGCCGGTCGCATCAGCGTGTGATCAACGTCCGAGGCCCTTTCATGTTGTGGCGCAACCGGAAATGGCCAAGGACGTTGATCAACGGCCACAGCTGGGCAGCGCTGCCGTCAGGGAGCCTTCTTCGACCCGACCAGTTTGGTGCCGTCTTCCTCGATGACGACGCAACTCATCTTCCGCTTGTCGATGTCGGACCAGTCCTCCGCCAACGGATAGACGTAGGAGAAGGACAGCGTTGTCGAGGTGTCGAACGGTAGGCCGGTGTAGTCGGTGAAGCCGGTCAGGCAGACCGTTGACGAAAGGTCCTGCCATTCCGCGTCCGTCGGGTAGGCGGCCGCGGGATCCTGCTGAGCAGCAGGCAACGCCGCGTCGAGCAGGTACATCTCCGCATCATGCGGCGAGTCGCACGGCAGTTCGGCTGCATCAGCGGTTTGGGTCGGGTAGTCGAAACAATCGCCCACGTCGATTCCGCTGTACGACCCGCTGACGCTTTCGGCCGTCCCAGCCCACTGCGCCCCGGTCTTGTCGACGACGGCGCAGGAGACGACGGTGCGGGCACCGGGCTCAGAGGTGATGACGATCGCCAGGTCGTAGTCGCTGGTCTCGGAGCCGAGCGCCTTGCCGGTGAAGGTTTCGAACTCGGGGGTGCAGGACGGAGTCGCGGCGTCAAACAGCTTCGACGAATCGGTTTCCTCCGGGCTGACCCCGGTGAGCTCGACGTCGATGAAGATCACCTGTCCGTCATGGAGCTGGGCGCAATCGATGGCGGTCACCACATTCTGATCGCCGATCGTGTAGCAGTCGCCGACCTGCAGGTCGGTCGTCGCCGACGGCATCGGCGAGCCTGCCGTATCTGTCGGCCGTGCGGTGACCGTCACCGTGGCCGGCGCCGAGGAGGAGGTTGCCGCCGAGCTCGTCGTCGGCCGGGACGACCGGGTGGTGGTTGCCGTCGTCGATGTGCTGGTGGCCGACGAACTGGTCGGGGTGAAATCGGTGCCGACCGCGGCGGTGCCTGCGGTGGTGGTGCTGCACGCGACGATTCCGGCAAACAGCGTGGCGGACGTTGCGGCCAGAGCGGCCCGACGGAACTGCTGTGTGGACATGTCAGCCTCATTCCTTCGGTCAGCCGCCGTTGGTCCGGCGCAGACGCGGCAGGAGTCAACCGACCCCCCGTCGCAGCCATATATATGCCTTGGAGATCAACTGTGTCGAATTGTTACCGGACAAGCCTGCCCAGCGCGAGTCGGGCGATCGGCGCATAGCCAACGACCAGCGGCGCCGGGCCGTTGATGGCCAGCGTCGTGACGGTTCCGGCCGCCTTCTCGGTGTGCACCGCGCGGACGTCATGATCGAGGGTCAGCGAGATACCCACGATCTTGACACGCCAACTCCAGTAACGTTTTTCGTTGTCGATCGCGAGAATCTCGAACGAAACGGCGACGCCGCAGGGACCATGCACCGTGCCGGCACCACCGACGCCGATCGCGGCATCCGGGTAGTCGACGGAGACAATCTGCGGCGACCATTCGGGCCAGCGGGCCGGGTGGATGTACCGGTCCCAGACCGCATCGGGATCGGCCGCCCCGGAGGCGGAAACGGTGACTTTCACCCGGATGTCGGACGGTGCCGCGATCGGCGGAACTCGCGGTGGATGTGCCGCAATTCGGTGACCGTCGCCCCGAGCAGTGACGAGGCGAAGATCCGGCCCGGCCCGTCGGGTACCGGCACCTCGGAGGGCACGACCAGCACCGCGACACCTGCCGCGACGGCCGCTTCGGTTCCCGATTCGGAGTCTTCCACGGCAAGGCAGACCCCCGGGGTCAGGCCCAGCGAATTGATCGCCAGTAGGTAGAGCTCCGGATCCGGCTTCCCGCTGGCCACCTCGTCACCGGCAACCGTCAGGTCGAACCGGTGATCGCCGAGCAGCTCGAGCGCAAGGTCGACCACCGATCGCGGCGAGTTGGTCACCAGCGCAACCTTCAGCCCGGCGGCCCGGATCTGGTCGATCAGGTCCTCGGCGCCGGGTTTCCACCGCACTTCGTCGGCGAACAACTCCCCCGTCATCGTCAGCAGCAGTTCCTCGGCCGCCGCCGGGTCGTGGTCGGACCCGATGTGCGCCAACAACATCTCGACGGATGTCGGGATCGGCTGCCCGGTGGTCGCCACCCGCAGCTCGTTCGAGAGGGTGCCGCCCAGGTGCGAGGCGACCCGGTCCATTGCGGCCCACCACATCGGCTCGGAATCGATCAACGTGCCGTCCATGTCGAACAGCACGGCCTCGAGTCGCTCGATGGCGCCGGCCGCCGAGGCATCGGCGGCCACGGATTCGGCACTTCCGGGGAGCGTGGTCACCGACACAGGGTATTAGCAGGACGCGGCAGGATATTGCGGCCGCCGTCGGCGCGGCCGTCACAACCGCCCGGGGACGCACGTAGGCTGACCTGCGTGAGTGAGTTCCCGATGTTGCGCAACCCGGTGATGATCGCCGCCTTCGAAGGCTGGAATGACGCCGGTGACGCCGCAACCGCAGCCGTCGAACAACTGGGTTTGACCTGGGACGCGACCCCGCTGGCGGAGATGGATCCGGAAGGTTTCTACGACTTCCAGGTGACGCGGCCGACGGTTCGGCTCATCGATGGAGTCACCAGAACCATCGACTGGCCGACCACCCGACTCTCCGCCTGCCGGCTCTCCGGCTCACCGAATGACGTGATCCTGGTGCACGGGATCGAGCCGAACTTCCGCTGGCGCGCGTTCTGTGACGAGTTGTTGAAGATCGCCGTTGACCATCAGGTGACCCAGGTCATCGGCCTTGGCGCGCTACTGGCCGACGTTCCGCATACCCGCCCGATCCAGGTGACCGGCTCGGCGCACGACGAGGAAACGGCTGCGCGGCTCGGGCTCGCCCGGTCCCGTTACGAGGGTCCGACCGGCATCTCGGGGGTGTTCCAGGACGCCTGCGTCCAGGCCGGGATCCCGTCACTGTCGTTCTGGGCGTCGGTGCCGCACTATGTGTCGCAGGCACCGTCCCCCAAGGCCACCCTCGCGTTGTTGCACCGCGTCGAGGAGATCCTCGACATCGAGGTGCCGCTGGGCACGCTGCCCAGCCAGGCAGCCGACTGGGAGACCGAGGTCTCGCAGATTGCCGCCGAGGACGAGGAGATCTCCGAGTACATCAGGGCCCTCGAGGAACGTGAAGAAGAGGACGAGCCGCTCAAGCCGGCGTCCGGCGAGTCGATCGCCGCGGAGTTCGAGCGCTATCTGCGCCGGCGTGGTCCTCGACCCGGCGAGGCCGGCGGCCGCGCCCGCTGAGCGCCACCGCCACATCTCCCGGCCCGCGGGTGTCGAGCTCCGCGGTCAGGCCTGCGGCTTCTCGTCCTCGTCCGGCGTCGAGGTCCAGACATCGGCGAATTCCTTGTCGCTGATCGGCACGCCGAGGTAATCCTCGGCTCCCGCCGCCGCGAACTTCTCCTCTTCGGTCGGTTCGGGACGGTGTGCTTGTTCGTCGGTCATGGTGATCCTTCTTCCTTGATAGTGGATGCCTGCCACCCGCACAGTGACCCGAACGAGCCAGGCGAAACCCTCGATCTCTACTTGAGGTTAATGCCCAACAGTGCGTCCGCGGCGGCGGCGACCAGTGCGCCGTCGAGCGTTTCATCGGCCGCCCACCAGTCCAGCACGCCGAGCGCGGTCGGGGTGTCCAGGTCGTCGGCGAGGGCCTCGCGGAGTGCGGTCACGGCCTCTTCGGTCGCCGCCCCGGTCCTTGTGGCGGCTCGTCGCCAGTGGGCGAGCCGGTCGTGGGCCGACGCGAGCAGATCATCGGACCACGGCCGGTCCTCCCGGTAGTGACCGGCCAGCAGCGCGGTGCGGATCGCCATCGGATCGACGCCGTCGGCCAGCAATCGGGAGACGAACACCAGGTTGCCCCTGGACTTCGACATCTTCTCGCCGTCCAGCGAGATCATCCCGGCGTGCGCGTAGTGCCGGGCGAACGGTGCGACCCCGGTCAGCACCTCGCTGTGCGCCGCGGAACATTCGTGGTGCGGGAAGATGAGATCGCTGCCCCCGCCCTGCACGTCGATCGTCGGGCCCAGTCGGTTCGTGGCGATGACGGAGCACTCGATGTGCCAGCCGGCCCGCCCCGGCCCCATCGGTGACGGCCAGCTCGGCTCGTCGATGCGCTCGGTGCGCCAGAGCAACGGATCGAGCGGGTTCCGCTTGCCGGGCCGATCAGGATCCCCGCCCCGTTCGGCCGACAAGGTCAGCATGGTCTCCAGGTCGTACCTGGATTCGTAGCCGAACTTCGGGGCGGAGGCGATGTCGAAGTACACATCGGGATGGTCTGGATCGTCCACCCGGTAGGCCGCGCCCTTGTCGAGCAGGGTCTGGACCGCGGCTGACACCTCGTCCATCGCCTCGACGGCACCGATGTAATCCTGCGGCGGCAGCACCCGCAGCGCCGTCATGTCCTCGCGGAACAGCTGAATTTCCTTCGCGGCGAGATCGCGCCAGTCGATGCCGTCCCTGGCGGCGCGCTCCAGCAGGGGGTCGTCGACGTCGGTGATGTTCTGCACGAAATGCACCCGGTGCCCGTTGTCCAGCCACACCCGTTGCACCAGGTCGAACGCGAGGTAGGTGGCGGCATGCCCGAGGTGGGTGGCGTCATACGGCGTTATTCCGCAGACGTAGATCGTTGCCAACTCACCCGGCGAGCTGGGTTCGATCGCTGCCGCCGCCGTGTCATACAACCGCAGCGGTGACGGAGTTCCGGGAACGGCGGGAACGGTAGGACGGGTCCAGGACAGCACCGCTCCACCTTAATCGTGCGCGCGGCCGACGATGGGCCACAGGAAGTCGGGCCGCCGGGGCCGGCCGCGCCTCCGGACGGGATCGTCGCAGATCGCGCTGCTGGGGACCGAAGACCTCGCACGAGTCGCGCACCGTCCTACTGCGCGACGCCGGGCACCACGTGACGATTGGAGTGCAGGATGGCCGTCTGCCAACCCTGCAGCCTGGTCCCACGCACGTCGCCCGGCGGTGATGACGCCGGGAACATCAGGTTCCGCCGATCCCTGAAGTGCGGCAGGTTCAGCGCGTGCCCGAGTTCATGGACCAGCACCGTCTCGTCATAGGTCACCGGCTGATCCCGGTCGAACAACGACGCCTGGACGATCACCCAGTCCGCGGAAATGCCCAACGAACACCCCGTCACCCGGCCATCGATGTGCCGTACGACGACCACCGTCACGGGGGCGCCCACCACCGCCGACGACAGGTCGACGGGCGCGGAATGCCGTCGATAGAACTCGGTCCGGCCGAGTACGTCGTCCAGCAGCAGTCGCCGGTTCGCCCTGGGATCGAGCGCCCGCGGCGGGGCCGGCTCGTCGATCACCTGGATCCCGGTGAGCCGCACCCGGATCCCGGATTCCGCGGTCAGGACGTTGCCCGCGAGGTCGAGCGACGGGGTCATCGCTTCCGCAGTGGTGAGCGGCCGCCCGGCCTCGTCGGACAGGATCACCACCTGCACCCGCAGGGTCGCCGGTCCGATCGTCTCGCCGGTCAGCGCCGCCCTGGTGGCTTCACCAGCCCGGGCGAGCCCGCTGGAGACGTCAAGAGCAAGGCCACCTACTGCGCGGGACGCAGTTCGGGTGAGCCCGGCAAACACGTTCACGCCAGCACTCCACTCGTCCCTCGTGGACTGCCGGAGCGGCGTCCATGATTCGCTCGCTGACGCTCGCTCATAGCGGCGGCCAAGGGATCGGCGTGCGGTGGGTTGGCGCCTTGGGGAACTTCTTCCTGGCCGCCAATCGGTCCAGCCGGTGCCGCAGCGCGGCCATTTCCGCTGTGGTGATCAGCGAGTCGAGCCGCTCCCCCAGGTCGTCGTCCAATGCGCTGGTCAGCCGCGCGATGCCGTCCATCACGTCGTCGGGCAGCGGGCGACCGGCCCAGCCCCAGAGGATGGTGCGGAGCTTGTCGTCGGTGTGGAAGCACAGGCCGTGGTCGACACCGAGGATCCGCCCATCGGCCGTCGGCAGGACGTGCGAGCCCTTCCGGTCGGCGTTGTTGACCACTGCATCGAAGCCGGCCAGGGTGGCCAGGGCAGGCGTGTCGGCATGCACCACAGCGACGTCATCGCCGTTGGTGTCGATCGCCCGCAGCACGGGCATCCAGCCGTTCGGAATGTTGTCCACCGGAACCAGGTCGACGACGTCCTCCGGGTCGGCATCGGAGATCCAGCGTTGCACCATGCCGGGGCCGTACGGTCCGTCCCTGATCACCGTCAGCGGCACGCAGTTCCAACCGGCGGCACGGGACACCAAGTAGGCAGCCAACTCTCGTTCGGCCAGCGTGCCGTCCGGGAAGTCCCACAACGGCCGCTCGCCGCGGACCGGCTTGTAGATGCACGTCACCGTCAAACCGTCCAGCGTGGCCTCACCGAGCAGGGTGAGGTTGGAGGCATCGCTCAGTCTCCCGGTGACGGCGATGTCACCGTTGGTGATGACCTCGGTGACCGCCGCATCCATTGCGGCGGCGTCCGGAAGCGCGTCGATCCCGGGGTCCGGTGATCCCGTGGCAGCCTGCGGTTCGACGCAATCCGACGCTCGCGCAGGTGTCGCTCCCGTCGACGCCGGATCAGCCGATGGCACCGCGGTGATAGCCGTTCAGCCGGGGGCAGATGTGACCCTCGGCGTCGAGCGGATTGTTGCACAGTGGGCAGGGCGGGCGACCGGCCGCGACGACCTTCTCGGCGTGCTGGGCGAAGTCACGCGCCTCGCTCAGGGACAGGAAGACCCGCAGCGCGTCGGGTCCTTCCTCACGGTCCTCGAGCACGATCTCCTCGCCCACCTCTTCCTCGGACAGGGCGAGCAGTTCGACGATGACCTGAGAACCCTCGCCGTCCCAGGCGAGACCCATCGTGCCGACCTGGAACTCCGCGTCCACCGGGGTGGACAGGGTGAGCTCAGCGGTCGGGATGGGTGCGGGTTCCGCTTCGGCCTGGGCGCCGAACCGGCGGGCGACCTCGGTGATCAACGAGCCGAGCCGGTCCGCCAGCACCGCGACTTGCTGCTTTTCGCACTTGACGGACAGCACTCGCCGGCCGTCGACGACCTGCAGAAAGAATTCGCGTTCGCCGGGCTGCCCGACTGTTCCGGCGAGGAACCTGTCGGGTGAGCGGAAGACGTGTATCTGACGTGGCATGGCACCTTCGAGCTTAGTGGACGGTCATCGGGTGACCCCGCCCGGAACGGCGTCCGATGATGACGCTTCCGGTCCGGTTGTGGCCGTGGCTGCCGGGTATGGGCTGATCGACCCCAGATCGCCGGTGTCGTTGACCCGCTCGACGAACGGCCGGTGCGGGGTGTACCGGATCACCGAGATCGACGCCGGCGCAACGACAATGCGCTGAAAGGCATCCAGGTGCATGCCGAGCGCGTCGGCCAGGATGGACTTGATGACGTCGCCGTGCGAGCAGATCAGCACGGTCTGATCCTTGTCCGCCGAGAGCCGAACGTCCCTGATCGCGGCGGCGGCCCGCGCGGACACCGTCGCCAATCCCTCGCCACCCGGGAAGACCGCCGCGGAGGGGTGCTGCTGCACGGTCTTCCACAGCGGTTCGGTACCGAGGTCCTTGAGCGGCCGGTTCGACCAGTCGCCGTAATCGACCTCGACGAAACGGTCCTCGATCTCGATGTCCAGGCCAGCCGCCTGCGAGAACGGTGTCACGGTCTGCAGACAGCGTTCCAGCGGTGAGGAGATCAGCCGGTCGAACCGGGTACCAGCAAGCCGTTCGGCGATCTGCGCGGCCTGTCCCTTGCCGAAGTCATCCAACGTGACGCCTGGGGTGCGACCGGCCAGTAGGCCCGCGGTGTTGGCGGTGGACCGGCCGTGCCGGACCAGCACCACGGTGATGACGGGCGGGCGGGGCTGGTCAGCGGGCTTGCCGTCCTGGGTGACGGGTTCCATGTCGGCTGCTGCTACGGAAACCGGTGCTGTTGCTTGGTCCGTCATGGTCAGGTCGCCGCCAGCGCGCCGGTGCTCAGCGCGATGATGATCGCCGCGGCGAGCGCCCAGCGGTACCAGACGAACACCCGGATGGTGTGCCCGGCCACGTATTTGAGCAGCCAGGCGACGGTCGCATAGGCCACGACGAAGGACACCACGGTGCCGACCAGCGTCGGCAGCCAGCCGACGCCGCCGTCCTTGAGAGCGGCCGGCAATTCGTACACCCCGGCCCCGAGCAGGGCCGGGATGCCGAGCAGGAACGCCAGCCTGGTCGCCGTCACCCGATCAAGCCCGCGCATCAGGCCGACCGAGATCGTCGCCCCCGACCGGGACACTCCGGGAAACAGGGCCAGGCACTGCGCGAACCCGATGATCAGGGCGTCGGCCAGATTCAGGTCCCGCTCGCCGCGGTTCTGCTTGGCGACCGCCTCGGCCACCAACATGACAAAACCCCAGATGATCAGGGAGAACGCCACCACCCACAGGCTCCGCAGCGGCCCGGAGATCAGGTCCCTGGCCAGGAACCCGACGACGACGATCGGCAGCGACCCGATCAGCACCAGCCACGCCAGTCGGTAGTCGGGATCGGCGCGGTTCTTCGGATTGAACAGTCCACGGGCCCACGCCCTGACGAGGGTGACGATGTCCTTCCAGAAGTAGATGACGACGGCCAGGATCGCGCCGACCTGGATCACCGCGGTGAAGCCGGTGACGGACGGATCGTCGATCGACAGGCCCAGCATCTTCGCCACGATCGTCAGATGACCGGTCGAGGAGACAGGCAGGAACTCGGTGAGGCCCTCGACGATGCCGAGAATGATGGCCTGGAAGATGTTCACCCACGAACCCCGGACTGCTCGGCGGCCTTCATGACGGTGGTCAACGTGGCGATTTTGGACTCCAGGTCGCGGTCGAAGCAGATGATGTTCGTGGACGTCACGCCGCCGGCGGCGAGCCGTTCCAGACGCTCGGCGATCCGCTCGGAATTGCCGAGCAGACTGGTGCGGTCGATGAAATCGAAGGGCACCGCCGCCCCGGCGCCGGCATAGTCGCGGGCCAGGAACCGCTCCTGCACCTCATCGGCCTGGGCGCCGTAGCCCATCTCGGTGGCGGTGCGGTGGTAGAAATTCGTCTTGGCCGACCCCATCCCGCCGATGTACAGGGCGGCGTGCCCGCGCACCCGGTTGGCGGCCAGTTGCGGGTCGTCAGCAATGGACACCGGGACAGACGCACAGATGTCGATCTCGGCGGGATCGCGACCGGCGGCCCGTGCGGCGTCATGAATGCGAGTGACGGACCCGGCGGCGGTCTCCGGGTCGAAGAAGATCGCCAGCCAGCCGTCGGCGATCTCCCCGGTCAGGTCCAGGTTCTTCGGGCCGAGGGCGGCGAGGTAGATCGGAATCTCAGAGCGGACCGGTTGCAGCGCAAGGACAAGCGACTTCCCGGGGCCGTCGGGCAGGGGCAGGGTGAAGTGCGTGCCGCCCGCGGTGACCCGGCGACGTTTCAGCGCCTGCCGGACGATCTGCACGTACTCGCGGGTGCGGCCGAGCGGGTCGGCAAAGCGGACCCCGTGCCAGCCCTCGGAGACCTGCGGGCCGGAGACACCCAGCCCGAGGGTGAATCGGCCGCCGGACAGGGCGTCCAGGGTGGCCGCTGTCATGGCGGTCATGGCCGGAGTCCGGCCCGGGATCTGCAGGACCGCGGAGCCGATGCCGATCCGATGGGTGCGGGCGGCAATGGCGCCCAGCACGGACACCGCGTCCGATCCGTAGGCCTCCGCGGCCCACACGCTGTCATAGCCCAACGATTCGGCCGCCTGGGCCAGCGCGATGTTGTCGGCCAACTCTTCGGCCGTCGTCACATATCCGATATTCAGGCCGATGCGCATTTTCTTTCCCACGCTGCTGGTCGCCCCTTGATGTCCTCGACTCACGTGCGCGGGCGGACTGCCGCAACGCCCCGGTCACGGTACCGGGTTCCGTGCCCTGACTCGGCGACCGCGACGCCCGACGTTCGTTCATCAGGGCGTCGCGCGGGATCCGGTGGCGCGCGTCGAATAGGTTGGCCGTCATGGATTCGCGTCGCGTCGGCCGCAGTGGCCTTGAGGTGTCCCGGCTCGGCCTGGGCACGATGACCTGGGGCCGGGATACCGACGCCGATGCGGCGGCTGCCCAGTTGGAGGCCTTTGTCGGCGCCGGCGGCACGCTCATCGACACGGCGAACATCTACGGCGACGGTGACGCGGAGTCGATCCTCGGCACCCTGGTACCGGACGTGGTCAGCCGGTCATCGGTCGTGCTGGCGACCACGACGGTGGGGGTCGGCGGCGGTCGTGGGCGGCTGTTGGCCGCGCTGGACGCCTCCCTGGGCCGGTTGGGCACCGACCATGTCGACCTCTGGCAGGTGCACGGCTTTGACGCCGCTGTGCCGTTCGAGGAGACCTGCTCTGCTCTGCGCACGGCGGTCGACTCCGGCCGGACCCGTTATGTCGGGGTGTCCGGGGTGAACGGCTGGCAGCTGGCCACACTGGCCGGCTGCCTGACGGCAGGCTCCGTCGGCAACCAGCTGGTTTCCGTCGAGTCCGAATATTCGCTGCTCGAACGGTCGCCCGAACAGTCGGTGCTGCCGGCGGCCGCGGTGCACGGGCTCGGTTTCCTGGCCTGGGCCGCGTTGGGTCGTGGGGTGCTGACCGGCAAGTACCGGCACGGCACGCCCGCCGACTCCAGGGGCGCGTCACCGCAGTTCACCCGCTACGTCGGTCGCTACCGCACGGACCAGGCGGCCAGGGTCGTCGAGGCCGTCGCGACGGCGGCCGAGGGGCTTGGCACCTCGCCGCTGGCCGTGGCCTGCGCCTGGGTGCGGGATCGGTCCGCGGTGAGCAGCGTCGTGATCGGGGCAAGGGATCGCGCGCAGTTGCTCGGGTCGCTGGCCGCTGAGGAGATCACCCTGCCCGCCGAGATCCGCAGCGCGCTCGACGATGTCAGCGCCGAAAGTGCAGCTGCTGAATAGGCCGGCCAGCTCCTTTCCATGCGGGAGGGTCAGCTGCCACCCAGACACGGCGCCTCCAACGAGAGCTGGGCGCCATCTAAATGTGGAGCCGAGCTCGTAGCTGAGGCGCCAGGTTGCGCGAACGTCGTGCGCTCCAGGGGCCCGGGCCCGTCCAGGTGGGACTGATGCCGGGCCACGCGCAGGTAGGGTCCGGGCGTGCCTGACGTCTTCGCCGAGTTCTGCGCCGCCGGCCTGTGGCCAGGGGTCGGCCAGGCGATGGCGGGAAAGCTGGCCGACGCCGGCATCCACGGTCCTGCTGACGTGACCGCACCCAAGCTGTCCGCGTTGCCCCGAATGACGGACCGGCGGGCCAACCGACTGGTGACCAGCTTCATCGGCGCCGGCCAGTTGTACGACATCGCCGAAATGCTGGTCCCCGAGGAGATCCCGGTTCGCTGGGCGGGCCGGCTGGCCGAGGCGCTCGGTGACGACGCCGGTGCCGTGCTGCGCGCGGACCCGTGGCGGCTGCTGGCGCTGCCCGACGCGGCAGTCGGGCAGGCCGACCGGCTGGCCCGCGCCATCGAACCGGATGTCCGTCGGGACGATCCGCGCCGCGGCCGGGCGCTGGTCGAATGGACGCTCGCCAGGTTCGCCAGGGACGGTCACACCGCGGCTCCCGAGTCGCTCGTCGCGGACGGCATGCGCCCCTTCGGGGTCGACGCACCGTTGGCCATCGGCGCGGCGCTGGCCACCGGTGGCGTCGCCCGGGTGGCCGATCCGGGCGGCTCCGACGAACCGTGGGTGGCCCGAAAGTCGTTGGCCCAAGCGGAATCCGCCATCGCCGATGGGCTGGCACGGTTGGTTCGAACGGCCTCGACAATGGCCGGCGAACGGGCGGTGAAGGGCGTCGTCACCGGGCTGGACGACGTCCAGGCGGGCGCAGTTTCTTTCGCTGCCGCGCATGGGGTCAGCCTGCTCACCGGCGGTCCGGGCACCGGCAAGAGCCGCACCGTGGCGGCCATCGTCGCGCTCTGCCGCAAGGTCGACGCCTCCATCGCGCTGGCCGCCCCGACCGGCCGGGCCGCGAAACGCCTGGAGGAACTGGCCGGCAACAACGCGACCACGGTGCACCGGTTGCTCGGCGCCAGGCCACCGGTGCAGGGTGCGACCGGGTCAGTCTTCGACCATGACGCCTTCAACCAGATCGAGGCGGACCTGGTGGTGGTGGACGAGGCGTCGATGCTGGACTGCGAACTGGCGGCCGCGCTGATCGCCGCGATCCCGGACGGCACCCACCTGGTCATCGTCGGCGACCCGGCGCAGCTGCCGTCGATCGGGCCGGGTCGTGTTCTCGGCGACCTGATCGACAGCGGCACCGTGCCGATGACGGAACTCAAGACCCTGTATCGGCAGACCGAGGGCGGGGCGATTGCCCGGTTGGCGATCGCGGTCCGCGCCGGTGATCTGCTGCGGGTCGACGACCCGACGCACGAGGTGGTCGTCGTACCGGCCAGGGGCTCGGATGAAGCGGCCCGCCGGGTGGTGCAACTTGTCACCGACTCGATCCCCCGGGTCTTCGACTGCGACGGCGACCAGGTCCAGGTCGTCACCCCGGTGCACAAGGGGCCGGCCGGCACGCAGGCCCTCAACCGGGCGCTGAAGGCGGTGCTGAACCCGGGAACCGGAACGGTGCGCGGCTTCGACAAGGGCGACCGGGTGGTCGCGACCGCCAACCACATCGACGCCGAGCCAACCGGGTACGCCAACGGCGAGGTCGGCACCGTGATGTCCTGCGGCGACAACTCGCTGCGGGTGGCGTTCACCGGCGGCGAGTCCGAGATCAGCGGCAAGGCCCTGGCGGACCTGCTGCACGGCTGGGCGATCACCGTGCACCGCGCGCAGGGCTCCGAATGGGAGGCCGTCGTCGCGGTGATGCCGCCGGAGGCCGGTTCCATGCTGTCCCGGCCGCTGGTCTACACCGCACTGACCAGGGCCAGGCGACACCTGTCGGTGGTGCACGCCGCCGGCCCGATGCTGGCCCGCGCCGTCAAACACATCGGGTCAATCCCCCGCCGGACCCGGTTGGCCGCGTTGTTGACGACCGAGATGGCCGCGATCTCCTCGCCGGCACCGATCCCCGAGCAGGACGAACTGCCGGATCCGGACTGATCACATTTGTCGTTACGCACTTGCTGATCGACAGATTTGCTGGAGCCGCAGATGCGGACCTAGAGTGCCGGTTATGCCGCAGTTCCGAATTGCCCAGGCCGCCGAACTGCTCGGTGTCAGCGATGACACCGTCCGGCGCTGGATCGACTCCGAAGCGTTGCCCGCGACCAAGGACGACGTCGGCCGGAAGGTCATCGACGGGGTTGCGCTGGCGGAGTTCTCCCGGTTGCACGCCGCCACCCCAGCGCCGGATCCGTCGGGTATCGGCCGGTCGGCGCGGAACCGATTCGTCGGCCTCGTCACCAGGGTCGTCGCCGACGGGGTGATGGCCCAGGTCGAACTGCAGTGCGGTCCGCACACCGTGGTGTCGCTGATGAGCAGCGAGGCCGCCCGCGAGCTTCAGCTCGAACCCGGCCGGCTGGCCGTCGCCGTGGTCAAGGCGACCACCGTGATCATTGAAACTCCCGGAGGATCCTCATGAGACGTGTGCTACGCGGGGCGGTTTCGGCCGTTGCGGCGCTGTGTGTTGTGACGCTGGCGGCCGGTTGCAGTTCCGACAGCAGCGCTGCCGCGTCCAGCACATCGGCCGCCAGCTCAGCCGCGTCGGGTTCGGCTGGTTCGGCGGCCGCGTCCAGCTCCACGCCGTCGAGTTCCGCGGTCGCGTCCAGCTCCGCCGCCTCGGTCGCGCCGGCCGGCGGGACGACGTTGAACGTGTCAGCAGCGGCGTCGCTGAAGGCCACGTTCACCCAGATCGGCACCATCTTCCAACAGCAGAACCCTGGTACGACGGTGGCCTTCAACTTCGCCGGGTCCTCGGATCTGGTCACCCAGCTCACCGGCGGCCTGCCGGGTGATGTCTTCGCGTCCGCGGACACCGCGAACATGACCAAGGCGACCGATGCGAAGCTCGTCGCCGGAGAGCCGGTGAACTTCGCCAGCAACACTCTGACCATCGTGACGAAGCCCGGAAACCCCAAGGGCATCACGTCTTTCGTGGATCTGGCGAACGCCGACCTGGCCGTTGTGGTGTGCGCAACCGGGGTGCCGTGCGGAACCGCGGCACAGAAGGTCGAGGCCAACACGGGCGTGACCCTCACCCCGGTGAGCGAGGAGAACTCGGTGACCGACGTCCTCGGCAAGGTCACCACGGGTGACGCCGACGCAGGACTGGTGTACGTCACCGATGCGAAGAACGCCGGCGACAAGGTCACCGCGGTGGCGTTCCCGGAGGCCGCCCAGGTCGTGAATGTCTACCCGATCGCCACCCTGGTGGAGGCCGCCGAGCCCGACCTGGCGGGCAAATTCGTCACTTTGGTCACCGGCCCGGAGGGTCAGCAAGTGCTCGCCGCCGCCGGTTTCCAGCCCGCCCCCTGATCTCGTGGCACCCCAGCCGCTATGACTACCCAGAAGGTGAGCTCGGAATTGGTTCCTGCCCGGCGCGGACGGGGGTGGGCAGGAACCGAATCCGGTTTGCCGCGTTGGGTTTTCGTGCCGGCGCTGCTGGGCGGGATCTTCATCGTGCTGCCGCTGGTCGCCATGTTGGCCAGGGTCCAGTGGTCGCAGTTCTGGGCGCTGATCACTTCCGAGTCGTCGGTGGCGGCGCTGTGGCTCAGTCTGAAGACCGCGACCGCAGCGACCGTGTTGTGCGTGCTGGTGGGCACGCCGATGGCGCTGGTGCTGGCCAGGGCGAAATTCCCCGGTCTGCAACTCGCTCGGTCACTGGTGCTGTTGCCCCTGGTGCTGCCCCCGGTGGTGGGCGGCATCGCGCTGCTCTACACGTTCGGCCGGCAGGGACTACTTGGCAGCACCCTGGACTTTCTCGGCATCCGGATCTCCTTCTCCACCACAGCGGTGGTGCTGGCGCAGACCTTCGTCGCGCTCCCCTTCCTGGTCTTGAGCCTGGAGGGCTCGCTGCGAACCGCGGGCCGTCGCTATGAGTCGGTAGCCGCCACCCTCGGCGCGAACCCGACCACCGTGCTCCGCCGGGTCACGATCCCGCTGGTGCTCCCCGGGCTCATCTCCGGCGCGGTGCTGTCCTTCGCCAGGGCGCTCGGCGAATTCGGTGCCACGCTGACCTTCGCCGGTAGCCTGCAGGGCGTCACCAGAACACTGCCGCTGGAGATCTATCTGCAACGGGAATCGGATCCGGACGCGGCCGTAGCGTTGTCGTTGGTCCTGGTGGTGGTCGCGGTGCTGATCGTGCTGGCCACCCGGGGTCGAGCCAACGAAGGGGCGCTGTGACGAATACGCCGGCCTGCCCGGTCGCGCGGAGTGCGGGCGCGCTGCAGTTGGCGGCGACAGTGGCCGATCGCGACGTCGACCTCACCCTGGAGGTGCACTCGGGTGAGGTGGTGGCGATCCTGGGCGGCAACGGCGCCGGCAAATCGACGTTGCTCTCGCTGATCTCGGGTCTGCTGCGACCCGATGCCGGCCGGATCCTGCTGGACGGCGAAGTGCTGGTCGACACCGAACGTCGGGTGTGGGTGCCGCCGCATCAGCGCGGCGTGGTGCTGCTAGCCCAACAGGCCCTGCTGTTTCCCCACCTCACCGCCGCCGCCAACGTGGCCTTCGGCCCGCGCAGCCAAGGTGCATCCCGTGCCGATGCCAAAGCTGCTGCGCTGCAATGGCTATCGGCCGTCGACGCGGAGGAATTCGCCGACCGGCGACCGGCACAGCTGTCCGGTGGGCAGGCCCAGCGGATCGCGATCGCCCGGGCTTTGGCGGCCGATCCCGCGTTGTTGCTCCTTGATGAGCCGATGGCCGCCCTCGACGTGGCGGTCGCCCCCGCCTTGCGGCAACTGCTGAAGAAAGTGCTGCGCGACGGCGACGGCCCGCCCAGGACGGCGCTGATCGTCACCCACGACCTGATCGATGCACTGTCCTTGGCCGATCGGGTGATCGTGCTCGAGGCCGGCCGGGTCGTGGAGGACGGTCCCACCCGCGTCGTCCTCAACCAACCCAGATCGGCGTTCGCCGCCCGGATCGCCGGGATCGACCTGCTCAGCGGCGTCGCCGATCAGCACGGCCTGCTGACGACCGAGGGTGTGCACATCGAGGGCCTGCTCGATCCGTCCTGCCTGCCGGGTGAACCCGCGGTCGCCGTCTTCAGCCCGGCCGCCGTCGCCGTTCATCTCGACCCGCCGACCGGCAGTCCGCGGAACCATCTGGCCGTCACCATCGCCGAACTCGAACCGCGCGGTGAGCTGCTACGAGTGCATGCTGCAGCTGCCGACACGCCAGGTAGCGCAGGCGATCTCATCGCCGACATCACCGCTGCGGCAGCGGCCGACCTCGACCTGGTACCTGGCAAGAAGGTTCATTACGCGGTCAAGGCAACGGAGGTGACGATCTATGCAGCGGCATCCAGCGTGACCAACTCGATCCCCCGATCACCAGCCCGACCCACAACCTAAGGACTGTCATGCGCCTGTCCACCCGTAATCAGCTCCCCGGCATCGTCACCGAGGTCACCCTCGGTTCCGTGATGGCCACCGTGAGGGTCCGCCTCGACGGCGGCAACCAGATCGTCACGGCGTCCATCACCAAGGAGGCCGTCGAAGAGCTCGGCCTCGAACCGGGAATCGCCGCGACAGTGCTGGTCAAGTCGACCGAGGTCATGCTCGGCGTCGACTGATTGTTCCGATCGCGGCCGGCCCGCCACGGAATTTGTCGACACGACGGCTCGACTTTCGCGCTCGACCGCTCGGCGGTGCACACTCGACCCAACGCAAACGTTCGGGTCGGCACGGCCGACCCAGGGTCACGGAGGTGAGGAACATCGCCGGTCAGGGATCACCGATCGAGACCAACGATGCCGGTGCTGACGCAACTCCCGGCCATCGGCCGTCGGTCGCAGGGAGTTGGCGCCCAGCCACCGATGAGTACGAGTATCAGCCGCTGCGGATCGACGCCCGGGTCTCCCGATCCGCGGCCGCCACCATGCTGGCGATCCGGGCGGAGTTCTCCGGCTGGGAATTGGCCAGGGTGCTGCGCTACTCCGACGGCAGTCGCCGGGTGTGGCTGCGCCGCCGCCGCTCCCCCGGCCTGCTGCCGGACGTCACTCCCTGACGCTGGCCGGGTACACCACCACCTGTGACGACTCCTGACGACGCTGCGGACAACCCTGTCCCGGCCGACACGCCGGTGGACGCCGAGCCCGCGCTTTCGTGGCGACTGACCCGCTCCCAGGTGCTCCGGGACGCCGCGGGTGTCGCGATCGCCACCGGCGCCTACGCCATCTCCTTCGGGGCCATCGCGTTGGCGGGCGGGCTCGACTTCTGGCAGACGATGGCGCTGTCCCTGCTGATGTTCACCGGCGGCAGCCAGTTCGGACTGATCGGGGTGGTCGCCGGCGGCGGTGCACCGCTCGCCGGTGCGGCAACCGCGATCATGCTCGGTGTGCGCAACTCGTTGTACGGGCTGCGCCTGTCGGAACTGCTGATGGTCCGCGGGGTCTCGCCGGCTGTTGGCGGCGCAACTCGTCATCGACGAATCGACAGCGATGGCCATCGGCAGGGACACCGAGCGGGCTGCGCGGCTGGGTTTCTACGCGACCGGGATCGGCGTTTTCCTCTGCTGGAACATCGGGACCGCGGTGGGGCTGCTCGGCGCCTCCTGGCTGTCGGACCCTCGGCTGCTCGGTCTGGACGCCGCCGCGCCCGCCGCGTTCCTCGCGCTGTTGGCCCCGCGGCTTCGTGGCCGGGAGGCCTGGGCCGTCGCGCTGGCGGCGGCGATGGTGGCGCTGATCGTGGTGCCGTTCGTCCCGGTCGGTTTCCCGGTGCTGATCGCCGCGCTTGTCGGTGTGATCGTCGGGCTGATGCCGCGCCGCGTCGAGCCGACACGGTGCGGGCGAACGGCCGGCCCCTGAGGTCGACGAGACCGCCGGTGAGAGCGCGTCATGACGCTCTGGATCGGGATCCTGGTCGGTGCGGTCGGCTGCTATCTGCTGAAGCTGGCCGGTCTATCGGTGCCGAAAACCCTGCTGGAGAGACCGAAGGTGCAGCGCATCGCTGCCCTGCTTCCCGTTGTGCTGCTCTCGGCATTGGTTGCGGTACAGACGTTCTCCACCGGGTCCGGGCTGGTGCTGGATGCCAGGGCGGCCGGGCTCGCCGTTGCCGGCATTGCCGTCTGGCGGCGTTGGCCGTTCCTGGTGGTCGTTGCGCTGGCGGCCTTCACCACCGCGCTGGTGCGCATGTGGGTGCCGGGGAGTTGACTACGCGACGCGTGGTGGCCCGCGGCTGCGTGCCCGTCCACTGAACGTTCTGCAGGGCAATTGCGATCGCTGGCCATGAAAGTCCCTGCACAACGTTCAGCGGGCTGACTGCACCAGCCTCAGCAGGTGCGCAGGAAGCGGTCCAGCACCCGGGTGCCGAAGGTCAGCGCGTCAATCGGGACCCGTTCGTCGACCCCATGGAACAGCGAGGTGAAGTCGAGATCGGCGGGCAGCCGCAACGGCGAGAACCCGTAACCGGCAATTCCGAGCCGGGCGAAAGCCTTGTTGTCGGTACCGCCGGACAGCATGTAGGGCACCGCTGTTCCGCCCGGATCCTCGACCAGTAGCGCCGCCTTCATCGCCTCGACCAGGTCGCCCTCGAACGGGAATTCCAGGGGTGGTTGCCAGGTCCACTCGATGTCAACACCGTCGCCAACAATGCGGGCGACCTCCTCGCGGAAATGCTCCTCCGAGCCGGGGAGCACGCGGCAGTCCACGGTCGCCGTATGCGGTCGAGGGGATGACATTCGCCTTGTACCCGGCCTTCAGCATGGTGGGGTTGGCCGTGTTTCGGAGGGTTGCATTCACGATCCGCGCCACCGGCCCGATCTTCGCGACCGAACTCTCCAGGTCTTCCTCCGGGAACTCCAATCCGGTGAGTTCGGTGACCGATGCCAGCAGCGCATCGACCGTTGGGGTGTGGGTGATCGGGAATTCGTGCGCGGCAAGGGTTGCGACGGCGGTCGCGATCCGGGTGACAGCATTGTCGTCGTTCGTCATCGAACCATGCCCGGCCCGGCCGTTCGCCGTCAGATGTGCCCAGGCGACGCCCTTTTCGGCGGCAGCGAGCAGGTAGGCGCGCCGATCGTCACCGATCGGGACCGAGAATCCACCGACCTCCGAGATCGCCTCCGTTGCGTCGCTGAACAGGTCGGGATGGTGGTCGACCAGCCATTGGGCACCGAAGGTGCCACCGGCTTCCTCGTCGGACATGAACGCGAAGATCAGGTCGCGCGGCGGAACGTAGCCGGAGCGTTTGAAGTCCCGGGCGACCGCCACGATCATCGCGACCATGTCCTTCATGTCCACGGCGCCGCGTCCCCAGACGTAGCCGTCCCTTACCGCGCCGGAGAACGGGTCGACGGTCCACTCGGACGCGTCGGCAGGCACCACATCGACGTGCCCGTGGATCAGCAGTGCTCCCCTGTTGGGATCGGCGCCGGCCAACCGGCAGATGATGTTGCCTCGACCGGGAACGGCCTCCAGGAAGGAGGTCTCGAACCCGACCTCGTCGAGCTTGGCCTGGATGTACCGGGCGGCCCGGGTCTCGCCGTCGCCGATGGTGTCCGGATCGCCGGTGTTCACCGAGTCGATCCGGATCAGCTCGCTGCAGAGCTGGACCACTTCGCTCTCCGCCGCGGATTGCCCACCCGGCGCGTCGGGCGCCGTTGGCTCAGGTGTGCGTCGTGCTGCATCGGGACCGGTCATCCGCCTTTCCTACCACTCGACGATGTTCGCTCAACGCCGGTCGGCGCGGTTGGGCGGACGCCAACCATCGAGTAAGCTCGGTCGTCGCGGCGCACGGTGCCGTGAACACCTTGTCCGGGTGGCGGAATGGCAGACGCGCTAGCTTGAGGTGCTAGTGCCCTAAGGGGCGTGGGGGTTCAAGTCCCCCCTCGGACACGCTCAAACCCCCACGCACCGTCTGTCGGGTCGATGATCGAGGCTCGCACAGTGCGGTCTTGTGGGTCATATTCGCAGGTCAGACGGCATGAGGGGCTGACCAAAATGGCCATCCTGCGTTGCCGCAAATTTCATTTCGCAAGCCCATCGCCGGGACACCGCAGTCGCACCACCCGGCTTCGTCAACAAGACGCGCCGCATCCTGGGCCGTCCCCGCGTCGAGTCCTTCCGGGACCACGACGGGCGCTCCGGTCATGTCCGCCACCGCATCCCATGCCAGCCGCCGGGGCTGCTGTCCTGCCGGGAGAGCCGTTGCAGGACAGCAGGTTCTCGGCCGCCGCGCCGGCGGTGTGCGCCGGTAACTCGCCTGCTTCCGCCGGATTGGTGTCGGCAGGTGCGACTCAGTCCAGTCCGAGCGCCTCGGTGGACACCGTCCTGACCTTTCGGTGGGGCGAGCGCGCCGGAGATGTAGCTGAAGTTTGCGTTGGCCGCCGTCAGGGCGCGTCCGTAAGCGGGGCCTGACCGGGAATCCGCATCGGGCGGGTCATGTGGGACACCAGCCCGAACGACAGATCCGTGACCTGCTGCTTCGCAGTATGGGTTCGTCATGCGGCATGACATTCGAGCAAGCCGCTCCGACCTCGAAGGGCGCGCGCCTGCCATCGGCACGCAACTACTAGCGGACGGCTCCGCCGCGCGTGTTCAGGCGCTCGTTCACCGCTCGGCCGCGGCTGAGAACCGTACGGCAGTTCACACCGTATCCATTGGTCATCGCATCGACGCCGATTCGTCCACCGACATCACGCAAGCGGCCTTCGGCACCGCGCCGAAGGGGCAGACATGAGATCGACCCGTACCGTCAGGCTGAGCATCCTCCTCGCGGTGGCTACCGGCTTGTTCGTCAACACCGTGGTCTCCGCAGATTCGCGGCAGGAGCGCAGCCCGTCCGCGCGAGATCTCTCCGCGATGACAGTGGGCGCAAATCGTGAGCCTCCGCTTCGGATGTGGCAGTTCTCCGAATTCCGCTCCCTCGCGGGTGAGGAGGTCGTGGAAGAGGGCAGCAAGGTTGTCGGCGAGGTCGACGTCGCGCACACCTTCGGGATCGCGGGTTCGCCATTCGGTGGCGATGCCATCGGCACTGTCTTCTCCAGCCGGAACGGTGAGCACTGGGCTGCGTCGTCGACGACCGAGCAGGGCCTTGGTGGCAACAAGGTGAAACTGACCCAGTACCAGGCGTTTACCAAATTCGATCCCAACGCTCGCATCCAGCTCGAGGTGACGCAGGCGTTGCTGCTGCTCAAGGACCTGACACCGCCGGGCAGCTGTGATGCAGCAGCCTGCGGCGACGTTGCGGCCCGGATCGACGTCGAGGTGAGCGTGTATGACGCGACGGAGTACTACCAGCGGAAGTCCGGAACGGTGTTCAGCCATGGCTCGGCTGGTGCCTGGTCGGAACCGGCGGTGTGGGCGGAAGGGTATGAAGGTGCACCTCTGTGGCGGGACGCCAACTTCCAGGATGTGTCGGTCAACGACGAGGAGCAGGTCGTCGACATCCGGGCGCCACTCTTCATAGACTTGTTCCTCGGGCAAGTCGCCGTTGGCCAGACCTTCACCTTGCGTGCCGTCACCACCATCACCGTTCTGCACAACCACTTCCCAGTTGCCGGCAGTACGGCGAGCTTCGCCGATCCATTGGACTTCACCAGCTCTCAGACGCGTGTCCGTGGTGTGGTCACCGCGGCCGACCCACTGGTGACGGCACCGGCAGACAGCGACGTCCTTCCGCAGAACTGCCCGATCGGCATCGACCCGGCCGCCGGCGAACTCCGCTTCAGCGCGGACGCCTACACCACGGACGAGAGCGCCAGCGATTCAACGGTCATCCTGGTCGAGAGGGTGGGCGGAGCCAGCGGGCCAGCAGCCGCTCTGGTCGTCAGCACAGTCGGCACGGCAACCGCCGGGTCGGATTACGAATCGGTCGGCACGGTGGTCACCTTCGGGGATGGCGACGACGTCCCGAGGCTGGTTCGGGTGCCCATCACCGAGGACGAGGACGCCGAGGGCACCGAGACGTTCACGCTCGAGATGACCGAGTCGGATTGCGCCGAGATCGGCGTACCCAACCTGGCAGTGGTCACCATCAGCGACGACGAGTCGGCGCCCTCCTTCGCCATCGGCGGCACGGTGTCCGGTCTTGTCGGCGGCGACCTAGTGCTGCGCAACCTGGGCGAGGACGTCAGCCCCATCGACGGACAGTTCGCCTTTGCCGAGCGCCTGCCGGCCGGATTCCCTTACGACGTCACGGTGGCCGTCCAACCGAGCGACCAGATCTGCTCGGTGACCAATGGCGCCGGCATCGTCGCGGACGCCGACGTTACCGACGTCGCCGTCGACTGCGTGGTCCGGGTGCCGGACAGCGACCTCGACGCGAGCTTCGGCGCGAACGGGTTGGCCATCTCGCCGGAACTGGGCCCGCTGGAGGCGGTGGCTCAGCAGCCAGACGGTAAGTTGGTCGTCGCGCGTGACTCGACGCTGGCCCGTTACGACACCAATGGCACGCTGGACGACAGTTTCGGTATCGAAGGTGTCGTCGACACCGGACTCGACGCCGGATTCGTCGGCAACGCCTCGGATGTGGTGGTCCAGCCCGACGGCCAGATCGTCGTGGCCGGCGTCGTCAGCAACCCGACGACCGACGACGATTTCGCTGTCCGGCGGTACGACAGCGTCGGCGCGCCCGACTTCGGCTTCGGCCAGAACGGCCTGGTCACTACCGATTTCAACGGCTCCCTGGATCAGCCGCGTGGGGTGACGTTGCTGGCCGAAGGCGGTATCGCGGTGGCCGGGTTCACCCAACTGCCCGGCGGTGGGCAGGACTTCGCCGTGGCCCGGTACACGGCCGCAGGCGCGCCGGACACCACGTTCGGTGGGGACGGCACGGTGACCACCGACATCGGTGAACAGGACTTCGGCAACGATCTCGTGGCCCAGCCCGACGACCAGCTCGTTGTCGTGGGCGAGACCGGCGACGACAGCGCCGTCGTTCGATACTCCGCGGCCGGCGTGCCTGACCCCGGGTTCGGGTCGGACGGTGTGGCACTGATCGGGTCTGATCTCGGCATCAGCCTGAACAGCGTCGCGATCGATGCCGAGCAGCGGATCGTGCTCGCGGGGTCTGTGCAGAGCGGTTTCGTGGGCGGCGGTTCTGACTTCGCGGTGGCGCGGCTGCTGACCGACGGTCAGCTCGATGGGTCGTTCGACGGCGACGGGATCCTCGCCACCGATTTCGCGGAGACAACCGGACCGGCATCCCAGGACGAATTCGGCTTCGACGTCGCGGTACAGGCGGACGGGAAGATCGTCGTCGTCGGTACCGCGCAGCTGGCGTTCCCCGCCGGGGCCGACCTCGCACTAGTGCGCTACGACGGCAACGGCGTACTCGATCCCGACTTCGGATCGGGCGGCCGCCGAACGGTGGACTTCTTCGGCGCCTTCGACACCGGACACTCCGTGCTCGTCCAGGACGACGACGACGGTCTGATCGTGGCCGCAGGCAGTGCGCTGGTCGGGGTCGACGTGCAGGCAGCGCTGGTGAGAATACTGCCCTGATCTGCCACGGGAGGTAGTCGATGACCGCGGTCGCGCGCCTTCGAAGTCCGACTGGCACGGGAATCCCGCGCTGGTCGAGGATTTCGTCCAATCCTGGGCCGGAGTAGAAGATCGCCTGAATCCGCGCGTTGGATTGCCTCGGCGCCACCCAGCGAATACCACTTCCCCATGGCCCGTCGTCGCTGCACGGAAAGAGCAGCGTCGGGACGGTCGATCGGAGTCGATGATCACGGGGACGAACGTGTCGCCGCGACGGGTGTGCCGCCAGACGTTCCAATGATTGGCGATCCGCCCCTTCCCGCGAGAGGATCCCCTGCGGAACGAAGATGATCTTGGTCGCGTCGACCACAAGATTGGGCCGCCGGTCGTCCCGATTGCGGTTCGGCCTGCGGTACAGCGGAGCGCCAGGATTGTGAACCGGTTGTTTCTCGATCCACGTGAACAACCGCCCGGCTGTCGCACGTGGGCGAACCCTGTCGACGATCCGACGCAGGTCCCAGAACCGGTGAGGGTTCAACGTGAATCATCGCTGCTGACTCCGGGCGATCAGGTCCGGCCGACACGACCCAACGGGTTCAAGCACGTGCTCGGCTGGCTGGCGCGGAGCGCCGTAGACCGACAGGTGATCTGATCGTCGGTGTCCGACGTTGACCGGGACACCGAAGGAGTAGGCCGTTGGATGCTCGGCAGCTCAAATTCTTCCTCGCGGTCATCGACTACGGGGGCGTTCAGTCGCGCGGCTGAGCAGCTCTACATCGCGCAGCCATCGCTGTCCCAGGCCATCGCCGGTTTGGAACGTGAACTTGGCGTCGCACTGTTCCACAGGGTCGGCCGAGGCGTGCTGCCCACCGACGCCGGCGAGCAGCTGATCGGACCCGCACGGCAGGTGCTGCGGGATCTGGCTACCGCCCAGTCCGCAATGGACGCCGTGAAAGGGGTGACCAGTGGCCGGGTGGAGATCATCACCATGCCCTCGCCAGGTGTTGAACCGTTCAGCACGATCATGCAACGGTTCGTCAAACGTCATCCCAACATCTCGATGAGCGTCGACGGCGCCTTCGTCCCCGAAGAGGTGCTGCATGCCGTGCGCACCGGGGCCAGCGAGATCGGCCTGCTGGGCGCACCCACCGTCACGCAGGCAGCAGATCTGCACGTCCTGCGCGATCGAGGATCAGCAACTGGTGCTGGTCACCGCACCGGGTGGACCATTCACCGGCCGGGACAGCATCTCGCCTGCCGATCTCGAGGGACACCGACTGATCGCTTCGCAACGGGGTTCCCTGATGCGAACCATGGTTGACGACGTGATGTCCAGTGGTGTCGGCGCAAAGGTGGTTGCCGAAGTCGCACACCGGACGTCGATCCTGCCGCTGGTCCTGGCAGGTGTCGCCGACGCGGTTCTTCCCGCCGGTTGGACCGGACTCGCCCGTCGGGCTGGTGCGGACGTTCTCGCGATCAACCCGCCCTCCTACCTCCGGGTCGCGCTTGTCTATCGGAAGCCGCCGCTGACGCCGTCCGCCGAGGCATTCCTTGACACGGTCAAACAGTATGCAGCGGAACAACACTGAGGCTCTTCCCTCTGCGCCGAGCGGTGGCAGGAATCCGTCAAGGAACGAAGGGGAGCTCGGCGGTCGTCACCCACTGATAGGTGCGGCCTATGCGGGGTATCGGTTCTTCGTCTTGGACGCGGCGCTGGGTCGTACTCCTTTATTGATGTCGACGCCCAACCGGTCGGTGGCGTGCATCTGCACCGTTCATCCCGGGACACCTGACATCAGCGGGCGGTGGAATCCAAGGAGAATGTGTGCCGCCCACGATCAAGGTCGCGATCGCCACCCCGCTGGACCCATCCCTTCGACACGTGATCACCGACGTCGACCCCTCGGTCGAATTGTTGGTTGATGACTCGTTGCTACCGGTGCAGCGAATCCCCGGTGATCATCAATTCGATCCGGACTTCGTCCGATCAGCAGAGCAACAGGTGGCGTTCGATCGCCTGCTCAGCCGGGCGGACATCTTCTACGGATCCCGGATACCAACCCGGCGGCCCTGGGGCCGGCGGTACGCGCGAACCCCCGGCTGCGGTGGGTGCACACCATGGCCGCCGGCGGCGGAGCAGCAGGTGAAAGCGGCCAAACTGACGAGCGACGAGCTTGACCGGGTGGTGTTCACGACCTCGGCGGGCGTGCACGGACCCACCCTGGCCGAGTTCGCGATGTTCGGCGTCCTTGCCGGCGCCAAAGACCTGCCACGCCTGCGGACCCAGCAGGCCAACCGGCAATGGACCAGCCGGTGGGCGATGAAGCAGGTCCACGAACAGACCGATCCTGGTCGCTGCGGTCTGGGTGGCATCGGAGCGCAAACAGCCAGACTGGCCAAGGCCTTCGGTGCCTACGTGTTGGGCACCAAGCGTCGGCCCACCCCCGTCGAGCACGTTGACGAGGTCCACGCAACGAAATACCTACCGGAGCTGGTCGGGCGGGCCGACGCCATCGTCTTCACCCTGCCCGGCACGGCAGAAACCAACGGCCTGTACGGCGCGGAAATGATCGCCGCGACCAAACCCGGTGCCGTCATCGTCAACGTCGGCCGCGGCGACGTCATTGACGAACCCAGCCTCGTTGACGGCCTGCGGTCCGGGCAGCTGAGCGCGGCGTTCCTGGATGTCTTCGCGGTGGAACCGCTACCCGGCAATTCCCCACTGTGGGAGATGCCGCAGGTGGTGATTGCCCCGCACACCGCAGCACTGAGCCCGCATGAGGACCGGCGAATCGTGGAGCTGTTCGCGACCAACCTGCGCCGGTCAATCAACGGTGAGGAACTCATCAATGTCGTTGACACCCAACATTTCTACTGAGCTGACCGCGAGTGTGTTCCACTTGACACCGACGACCCATGGGAATTGTCGGACAAGCTAAAACAGCCGCCTGGGAGCAGTTTGCCGCTAGCCGGAGTGCCGCGACGCCGCGCGAGAGCCTTCTCGCACACCCAGATCGATGAGGTCGCGCCGGCCCACAGCGACCTATCGGTAAGTCCGTTCGACCCGACCCGGCCAGGGCCGGGGACGGCCGTACTGGGAGGTTCGATGTCACGCCGAACGTGGTCCTGCCCCGCACCCGTCCCGGCCGCCTGTTCCCGCGGCCCTGCTGCACCGACAATCCCCGCCCACCGCCGACACGTTCTTCTTACGGGACCCATGGCGTCCCGCAGAAAACCTCTATCGCGGGGAATACATGGAGACCGCCGGGTCGGGAGCTTTCACCCCCGCGATTTGCGGCGGCCGCGTTTGGCGATCCGCCGCGCTGCGGCAGCTCCGCCCCAGTCCGATCCGGACACCAAACCCATAGGTGAGGCCTATCACCCGTATCGGATCCACGTCTTAGACGTGGCGCCGAATCAACGCTTTCATTAGTCACACACCGCCTGAGACCGGGCGAAGACTCAACGAGGAGAACCAGACATGACCGAACTGCAGACCGGTAGCCGCCAGGCCGATGCCGCCGCCACCTA
>CAVOJB010000003.1:0-54247 GCA_963696175.1 uncultured Actinomycetota bacterium | reverse complement strand
TGCAAGGCGGAACACCCTGACCGTTTCTGCGCGAAAGTTTCGTCTTTCGCTGGGTGCTGTGGACGACTCTGTCGGGGCAGAAGTCCCTCGTCAATCCTTAAAAGCCCCCCAAATTAGCGAAAGAGTTTCGTATAACCGGAGGAAGCGGCCTGATCATTCCCGGCACCCGAGAGCTGATACGAAAGCCTACGAAAAGGCCAGTCTATGGTTCGCAGGAGTAGGCCTCGGGCACGCTGTTCTTTGTCAGGTTGTCCGAGGTCACACGCCAGGCGGGGTGTCACTGGCTACCGCGTCGAAGGTCCCCCTGCCAGCCAAAGATGACTCGCTGAGGAACCCGGCGTCCATGATCTCCGCTGGACGGGAAGCCGCCATGCAATTGTCGGCTCTCAACGTTGTGGCGCTTCTTGTTGGTGACCGGTGTCCGGCGCGGTGAAGCGCTCGGGTCCCAGGGGGCGATCTTGACCTCAACCGCCGGAACGGCGTTGATCCACCGGAGTTAAGTCATTCTGCCCTGCGTGAGCCGATGCTCAACCCGGTCTGCAACGGCGAGAAGGTATGGGACCCGGTCGACCCGGGCGAGGGCGTTGGGCGAGTCCGGGCCGTGTCGGGTAATTGCTTCGTTGATCCGGTACGGCACAGTCATTGGCTGACCGTACGGGCCCATGGTCTGGTCGGCGTAGGTAAGCGCATCGCTGACCGGGCTTTCCTCGAACGGGAACTCGGCCATCAACGCGGCGAAGCCGCGTTCCACGGGAACGAACCTGGCCCCGGAGTGGTGCGCCACCAGGGCGACAATCCGCGGATCCCAGCCGTTGTCGCGCAGGTAGATCGCACCATCCAGGGGGTGGAACCCGGTCTTCTTCAGTTTGCGGGTGTACCCGATGTCGTGCAGCCAGGCCGCCGCGACAAGCACCTTCCGATCGGATTCCGGCACGGTGACAGCAACCTTCACCGCTTGGTTGGCAACGGCCTTGGTGTGCTGCCACCGCTCGTGGTGTGGCTTTCGGAGCAGCATTCTCGACAGTCGCCGACTGGTGACGACGACATCCTGTTTCTTTGCCATCCGTGCCGTCACCTTCCCACGCGGGGAGCGAAGAACGACGCCGCCTCTGGTCGGCGCCGGCCCAGGAGACGCGACGGTAGACCCTGCCGGTGAACGGACCATGAACGGCAACCGTTCGAAAAGATCAGTCCCGTTGACCAACAAGAGCACACCGTCGGCTGACCAGGACTGTTCGCTGACACGACTCGGCACCCTGCCTGTCCGGGCATGGAAACTCCCGGCCGCCGGTTAGGGGCCGCCAGGAATGTCGCCGAACATTCGGCCGGTCTTGGCGGTCACGTACGTCAACTGCTGGCTCAACCCGGAGAGTCAACTGTGATCCACGGTCAGCGAGGTGGAGTCCGACGACCTTCTTATGATTCGGACCCCCGTCACCAGCAATTCCGCCAGGGCGTCCCGCAGCAGGGGGCAATCAGGACTCGGGATTGCTGCCCGCCGATTGGTGTCCCGGTTCGCTGTTGACCAGCGCCGTTTCGAGAATTGATCTGGCCTCGCCGAGTTCGTATCGGGTCGTGGTGATATCAACGGTCGGCCCGGTTGTTTCGGCGGCCGCGTCGATACGTGTCCGCGCCTGACGTACCGCGTCCCGCAGACCACGAGCCCTGGTCGTCTCCTCCTCGTTGGGGGCTGTGGACTGGAGCCCGGTCAACGTGTCCTCCAGCGTGGCCACCCGGTCCCGGGTAACCTGCCAGGCGCCGGCCAATTGATCCCGAGATCCTCCACCCTGCAGCTGCGGAATGAGTTGTCGGGCAAACCAAACGATCTCACCTGTTGCCGCCAAAAGCTGCGCGTTCCAGGAGTTCCGGCGGCGCCGCGCCCGTCAGGAGGGGAACGGCAACCGCGACCGCGACGAGGGCAGCACCGAGCAGCCACCACGGCCAGGCCGAGGATTCGGACGCGGTCGGCACGGGCTGCGCGGACTCCACCGACGTCGTCGACGGCTCGGTCGGGGCGACGGTCACCGTTTCGGTCGGAGTCGAGACAGGGGTCGGCCCCGTCGACGTTTCCGTGGCCAGGGCGGTCTGCGTGGTCTGCGTCGTCTCCGTCACCTGCGCCGTCTCCGTGACCTGCGCCGTCTCCGTGGTCTGCGCCGTTTCCGTCACCTGCGCCGTCTCGGTCACCTGCGTGGTCCGGGTGACCTGTGCCGTCGTTGATTCAGTCGACGCGACGGGCGATGTCCGAGTCTCGGTCGACGTGTCCTCGGCCGGCGGTGTGCTCTCCGCGGGCGTAGCCGGCTGGCTCAGGATCGGCGAACGGGCCGGCGTCGGTTCCGTTGTCGACGCCTCGACCGTGGTCGATGTCGCCGACTCGGTGCGGTCGATCGACCGGGAGACCGTCGGCACGTCCGCCGACGCAGTTCGACTGGGCAGCGCACCTCCGCCAGACCCTCCGCAACCGCCGAGCACCAGCAACACGCCGATCATCGCCGGCACCCACAACACGCGGCGCCGGCCGCGCGAAATTTGCCTCATGCCTAGATCCATCGTCGCGATGACTCCGTCCCAGTCGAGGGTCGACTGCCATACCAAGATGCTGTGAGCGGACCCTGACCAGGATCCGCCGCGGTGTCGCTGCAGTATGCACCCGACGGCTCCCCAAGGCCGAGCAGGTGAACTTCGCCTTCCGCCGCGATCGCATCCGGGGTGATCGTGGAGCATTTCGCTGATGCCATAGAGCATTTCGTGGCTCGTTCACGGTACAAAGCGTTCTGGCTCTGACGGCTTCGGTGACGCACGTCAGTGATGCTGGCATCCAAAGGCAAGGCACCGCAGGCATCGAGAGCGTCACGAGCCGCAGTAGGAGGCGATCCAACCCGCGACGCTTTCAGCACAGGACGCCAGTGCATTCGGCGTGTCGGTCGGAGTTGTGCCCAGTCTATGGTGTGGCCTGATTGCAGGTATTGGGCGACCAGATGACGCCGTCTCGAGTCCGCTTCGCATGTCGCGCTCGGCTTGAGGAGTCACCAACCGCCACAGGACTCGCGTGGGGGATGTACCTTGATCAACCCCGCGGTTCATGACACAACGGTCAGGGGAACCCTCATGCAGATTAATGACCGAGGTCGCGGCCACGCGTTGGTGCAGCAGCTGCGGCGCCGGCGGTCATTGCGGGCCGGGCTGACCCAGCTGCTGTATATCGCCGCCGGAGTCGGGCTAGGCCTGCTGGTGCCGACGCTCGACGCTGGCGCCCGGATCCCGAGCGTCGAAGTTGCGGCGTTGCTGGCGGGAGTCACTGCAGGATTGCTCGCGCTGACCGGCATCGTCTTCGCATTGCTGTTTCTGGTCGTCCAATTCGCGGCGACGGCACAGTCTCCGAGACTGCACTTGTTCCGCGACAAGCCCGCTGGTGTGGCATGCATTGGGCCTGGTCATCGGGGTCATGGTCTACGCGACGACGTGCGTAGTGGTCACCGCCAACGACCCGACCACGTCCGTGCTGGTGCCGATCTCGGTGATCGTCCTTGTTGTTCTGGCGGTGGCCATCACCCGGCGACTGCAACTAGATGCTCTCGGATCCGTGGACCTGGCAACAACTTTGGACCAGGTCACCACGCGCACTCGCACGGTCATCGACCGCTTGTACGGCCAACCCTTTTCGCGATCGTCCGAACCGCCAGTGGCACTGCCCGAGCCACTCGATCCAGATCCGCTGGCCCGGCCCTCAGCGGATTTTGCGCCAAGTCGACCTGCCGCAGCTGATCCGCCTTGCCCAGCAGGTCGATGCGACCTTCCGGCTACCTCTCAAGCCAGGTGACCTCGTCCGCGAAAACGCGGTCATCCTGGAGGTCTGGAACCCCGTCACGCCACCCGAGCAAGGTCTGGTCCTGAAGTGTTTCGAGCTCGGCATCGATCGGACGATCGACCAGGACCCGATGTTCGGATTCAGGTTGCTGAACGACATCGCTTTGCGCGCAATGTCCCCGGCCATCAATGACCCTGCCACGGCGGTGCAGACGCTGGACGCCATCGAGAACCTGTTGACGGTTCTCGTTGGTCGAGACCTCGCCATTGGCCAGATCGACGACGACACCGACACCTGCAGAGTCATCTTCGATGCCTACGACTGGGACGACTTCCTCGCCGCCGGCACCGTCGAAATCGCAGAAACCCAGATGCACCCCATGGTTCAACGAAGGCTACGGATGATGCTCGAGCAGGTTCGTGACATCGCACCGATCGAAAGGCGCCCCAGTATCGACCGCCGCATTGCCGCAATGGCGAAAGCTGGGATCTAGATACAGGGACCGAGTTTCGCGCCAGCCATGTGTCTGTTGGGCTGGGTGTTTCGCGACCGATCACCCGTCGCAGAACCCTCGAAGTCACCCACTACGTACGAGATGGAGCCATGAGCGCCGGGCTAGGGTCAACAGCGTTGAACTCCCGGCGCGCGGCGCGACCAGCCTCCGGGTTCTGGTCGACAGTTCGGTTGATCGCGGTTTCGTTCCTCTTGGAGGCCTTGATGACGTCGCTTGCGACGAATGGTTCGCAGCCCGGGCGCAGTGTCGGACCGACGAGCGAGTTCAGCCTGTTTTTCCGCGTCAAGCCCGGGAAAGGTGAGGCGTTGCGGGCGGCTTTGCAGGCACTGCAGGACACTCCCGGGTACCGGCCCGGGGACTACGGCATCACGATCCAGTCGATCCATGAGGCGCGGTTCGTCCTGTTCGACGATGACACCCGGCTCGCGTTCATCACCAGCTTCGATGGCCCATGGGATGCCTACATGGAGGACTTCTTCACGTCGGGACCGACGCTGGGGTTGTTCGACGCCGTCTTCCGGCACACCGAGGGCTACGACGGGCTGCCCGACCTTGCAGCGGTCAAAACGTTCGTTCTCGGCGCGGAGCAGGGTGCTGCCGCGTATGCGCGGAACTACGGCGGCACCGTCAGGGAGATCAAGAAGGCCCAACGGGTGAACGCGGCGTTCCAGCAGGTGCTCGACCACCCGCAGGCCGCGGAGGCGCTGCAGCATCCCGCGCTGCAGCCATTGTTGGCCGAGGCCTCCGATTAGGCCGCCGACGGGGTCACGGGCACGGACCGCGGCCGCCAATGTCTGACCACATTTCCGGTCCACGCGCCCTCGCAGACCCCATCGCGGACATCACCGACCTGTACGCGTTCCCCAGTCCCTCGGACCCGCAGAACCTCGTCCTGGTGATGAACACGCTGCCGTTCGCCCAGCCGTCCGACCTGTTCTCCGATGGCCTGATCTACCGCTTCCGGATCCGACCCCTGAAACCAACCGCGCCAGGCGGCTACCGGGCGCCGTTCGACACCAGCGGCGACGAATTCGTCATCGACTGCGTCTTCTCCGATCCGACAAGCGAGCAGGATGCTGGGTTCCCGGCGCAGAGGGGTACCTGCACCACGAGTGCGGGCGAATCTGTCACCTTCCGGGTCGGCGACCCGGAAGGTGTTTCCGGGCCTGGAATCCGCGCCTTCGCTGGCGTGCGCTGGGACCCGTTCATCATGGACGCACCCGCGGCGTTGAAGACGATCGCGACCCGGAAGCTGGCGTTCACCGACCCGAGCGCAATCTATCTCGACGGAAAGAACGTGCTGAGCATCGTGGTCGAGATCGATACTGGTGCGCTCGGCGACGCCCCGTTGGTCGGTGTCGTCGCGGAGACGCTGACCCGGGGTCGATTGAACGTCCGGATCGAACGCGTGGGCAGACCTGAAGTCAAGAACATGATGTTGGCGCCCAAGCAGTTCGACACCGTGAACCGGGATCTGGAGATCCGCGACCTGTACAACATGGAAGACGCGTTCCACCTGGGTGACAGCTACCAGGGTGCGTACCGGGCCAGGCTGAACGCCAACCTCGCGTTCTGGGACGGCCTCGACGGCAAGACGGACTGGACGCTGGACGAAACGGGGAATCACCCGCTCACAGAGCTGGTTCTCGCCGACTTCCTCGTCGTCGACATCACCAAACCCTATGCCGAACACGGGTCGTACCTGGAGATCGAACTCGCGGCCCGTCGCGGCGAACCACACCGAACCTGCGGGGGACGCGCGCTGAACGACGACGTCATCGACACGCTGTTCACCCAGCTGATCAACGCCGGGAACGGTCCGGTCATCCGCGACGGGGTCGACCACTCCAGCCGACCCGCCGGGCGGGCCTTTCCGTACCTCTCGGAGCCGAACCCCGATCCGCCCAAGCTCCCCGCCCACCACCACTAGCGATCGCAGGGGTGTGACGACGTGACTGCAACAGCAGAGCCAACACTCGAACTCCACGACATCCAGGCCGGGGCACTGTTCGAGCGGCCCTCGCCGTACGTCGGGACCTATCTCCTGTTGCGGATCGATGACCGCGCCGACGGCCGAGAGCTTGTGCGGCGACTACACCGGCTGATCAACTCCGCAGATTCCGCGCTCGGACCCTCAGCAGGGACATCGATCACGGTCGCATTCACCTACACGGGGCTGGTGGCGCTCGGAGTGCCACAGGAATCACTGGACAGCTTCGCTCCCGAATTCCGGGAGGGGATGGCGGCGAGGGCGGCCATCCTGGGCGACACCGGTGAAAGCAGCCCCGGGAACTGGGAGAAGCCGTTGGGCACCGGCGAGGTGCACGTCGCGATCGCTGCCCTTTCCCCTGACCCCGCCGTTTTGCGTGCCGCCGCCGAAAAGGCCTGGCGCGCACAGGAAGAGCTCCCGGGCGTCGCACTGATCTGGCGACAGGAGTGCTATCAGCTCCCGACCGGCCGGACTTCGTTCGGGTTCAAGGACGGGATCGGCCAGCCCACGGTCGAAGGCAGCGGACGGCCCTCGTCGAACCCGAGAGAGCAGCCACTCAAGGCCGGCGAGATCATCCTCGGCTACCCCGATGAGACGGGTGAGCTGCCGCCGATGCCGACGCCGGCGGTTCTCGGTCGCAACGGCACCTACGTGGTCTTCCGCAAACTGCACACGAAGGTGGCCGCCTATCGCCAGTACCTGCGCGACCGGGCCGCGGGCCGTGCCGAAGAGACGCTTCTCGGCGCGAAGATGGTCGGACGCTGGCCCAGTGGCGCACCGCTCGCGCTCGCCCCGACCGGTGACGACCCCGAACTTGGCCAGGACACGCGTCGCCACAACGACTTCGGTTATGCCGATGACCCGCGCGGCCTCAAATGCCCTGTCGGAGCCCACGCCCGACGGGCCAACCCACGTGACGCCTTCGATGACGACGGCAGCGTCAACGTCCGACTCCACCGGATGATCCGGCGCGGCACCAGCTACGGGCCGATACTGCCCGAGGACGTGCTCGAAGACGACGGGCTCGACAGGGGGATCGTCTTCGTCTTCGCCGGGGCCCACCTCAAACGGCAGTTCGAGTTCGTCAAGACCCAATGGCTCAACGACGGCATCTTCATCGGCGCCCCTGCGGAGAAGGACCCCCTCGTGGGAGCGAACGACGGTTCCGGCAGCTTCACCATCCCACAGCAGCCGATCCGCCGACGGCTACAAGGCCTGCCGCCGTTCGTCGTCACACGCGGCGGCGAATACTGCTTCGCCCCGAGCCTGACGGCGATGAGCTGGCTCGCGGACCTCCCATCGTGACCCACCCCGACCGAACGGAAGGCACAACTATGGCCGACGGCTCACCCAGGACCGACCGATGGGACGCACTCGATTTCACGCCACCCGCAGCAGATCTCGTCGAGACCGAACCGCCCGTGCTCATCGACTACCGATCCGGCGACCGGGTCGCGGTCATCACCCTCAATCGACCACACGCCGACAACGCCATCACCACCGAGATGGGAGCACTCCTCACGAAAGTGGTCGAGTCGATCGCGGTGCGCACCGCGGTCCGCGCAGTCATCCTCACCGGAGCCGGCGACCGGGCCTTCTCCGTCGGCAGCGACCTGCGCCAGCGGAAGAGCATGACCAAGGAAGACTGGCTGCGGCAACGGCAGGACTTCGACCGCACCCTGTACACCGTCAGGCAGTTGCGCAAACCGATCTTCGCCGCAGTCAACGGGATCGCCTACGGCGGCGGCAGCGAACTCGCCCAGAGCACCGACTTCATCATCGCGTCCGAGAACGCGACCTTCGGACAACCCGAGGCGATGCTCGGCCTCGCGGCCGGCGGCGGCTCACCGGCCCTACTCCCCCGTCTGCTGCCACGGGGTAAGGCCCTCCAGATGCTCATGACCGGTGATCCGATCACCGTCCAGGAGGCATTCCGACTCGGCATGGTCAACGAGATCCACCCGCCGGGTGATCTGATGCCGGCCGCAGAACGGATCGCGAACACGATCGCGAGCAACTCCCCCACCGCAGTGCAGGCGGTCAAGCGAGCAGTCCAGCTGGGTGAAGGTCAACCCATCGAACAGGCCATCGCGATCATGATGGACGCCCACTGGCGCTCCGCCGTCCATCCCGACCGGATCGAAGGCATCGGCGCCTTCAACGACGGTCGGGAACCAACCTTCCAAGACTCCGACTTCTGACCCGACCCCACTGCTGATCCGACGGCACCGCAGGCGCCATCACCCCAACCAATGAGAGGCCAGCACATGACAGTGACCGAGGACCTGCAAGCCAACCGTGCAGCATTGGTGATGATCAACCCCGCCCCCTACAACGCGGAGGCACCGCCGGCCGGCATGGCCGAAGAGATCACCCCGACCGACTTGCACTACGTCCGAAGCAATTTCCCGCTGCCCACTCATGACGGCAGACTGGAGATCACCGGCGCGGTCGAGAACCCGATCACCCTCACCATCGACGACCTTCGGGCGCTGCCCGCCCATGAGCACGCGGTGACCCTGGAATGCGCCGGCAATGGCCGGCTGGCAATGAGGCCACTGCCGACCGGGGAGCCGTGGGGCGACTACGCGGTGTCCACCGCCCTTTGGAAAGGTGCCTTGCTATCCGACGTGCTGGCCTTGGCGAACCCATCAGCCGATGGCACCGACGTCAAGTTCGAAGGCGCCGACCACGGTGCCTACCACCTCAACCCGGTCCTGCCGGACACCAGCCGGACCGACCTCAAATTCGAACGCGCCCTGCCGCTGGCCCTGGCCGCGGATCCCGCGACACAGATCTTGATCGCCTACGAGATGAACGGTCAGCCCCTGCGTCCCGACCACGGCGCGCCGTTCCGTGTCATCGTGCCCCACTGGTACGCCGTCGCGTCGGTCAAGTGGCTCAAACAGATCGAAGTCCTCACCGAACCGTTCGTCGGGGAGTTCCAGACCGGCCACTACATGTACCAATGGCCCGACCGGCCGCAGGAAATCGTCAGTCTCATGCGGGTCCGGGCACGCATCACCGACCCGCCCGCCGAGTCGACCCTCGACCCCGGGACCTACACGGTCCGCGGTAAGGCCTGGTCCGGCCAAGGCCCGGTCACCAGCGTCGAGGTCAGCCTCACCGGCGAAGGCGACTGGCACCCGGCTCAGCTACAACCCCCAACGGGCCCCTACCACTGGCAGGACTGGGCCTACACCTGGGACGCCGCCGACACCGGAAGACACACACTCCGCGCCCGGGCCACCGACGCCGCCGGGAACGTGCAACCAGAAGTACCGCCATGGAACCGACTGGGATACGGCAACAACGCTATCGAGGTCATCTTCGTCGACATACGATGACCGCGTCCGCGACGACAGTTCCTCCACTGCGCGCTCCGACTCGTCGAAAGGCTGACCAGTGTTCGACAACAACGGATCCTTCCTGCTCGCATTACTCGAGATCTTTCTGTTTTTCGCCTGGTTCATGTGCCTTTTCTGGATATTCGGGGACATTTTCCGCAGCAAGGACCTGGGCGGGGTAGCTAGGACCCTCTGGGTGCTGTTCGTGATCTTCATTCCGTGGCTGGGCATCCTGGTGTACTTGATCGCCCGGGGACGGGGAATGCAGGAACGCCAACTGGAACAGGCCATCCAGATGCAGCGGGCCCAGACCGAGTACATCAAGTCCGTCGCGGGGACTTCCGGCCCAGGCACGGCGGACCAGATCGCGTCCGCGAAGGGATTGCTCGACAGCGGCGCGATCACGCAGGCAGAGTTCGAACAGCTCAAGGCCAAGGCTTTGGCCGCCTGATCTGCGGGACTGCATCATACCCAGCAAGGCCTGCTGCCCGAGGACGAACACAATGAGCTGGAGAAAGAAATGAACTGGACGCCTAGTAATGGCGGCGGCTCCAGCATCGCCAAGAGCGCTCGAACATGTGGTTCCAGGCGTTCGAATTCGACGATATCGAACGGGCGGTGGGGACAGCGATCACCGCCACCGGGCAGCGGCGGAAGACCTGTTCACCTCAGTGGAAAACGGCGTGTGACTGCTGACCGTCCCCGATGGCTCCACCTGCTGAGAGGCTAACAGCCGTTTCGGGTCTCATCTCGGCGCCGCCGAGTTCTATCGGCGGCAGTTGTTGAACCGCTGGCCCAGGTCGACAAGCGGCGACGCAGACCCACCGAGTATTCCGGATTGCACGGCCGACCGCCAGGCGTCAGGAATGTGCCGGGGTCGCGGTGGGGTTCAAGTCATGGCCGAGTTCGCGTTCGTCCGCCTCTGACAGCGACGTCTTCAGGAGGGTTCCGCCGTAGGGCGCCATCCGTTCGGCGAACTTATCTTCAGTGATCTTCTCGGCCATGATGACGATGGTCGCCTTGCCTGGCTGGTTGAGTTCTTGGACCTGCTTGCGGAATTCGTCGTTGATTCCCGATTTCGCCAACTTGCCGAATAGCGCACCCATTGCACCGCCCAGTGCAGCGCCGAGGAAAGGCACGAAGAAGAGCAGGCCGATCAGCATCCCCCACAGGGCGCCCGAAGCGGCGCCTAGTCCGACGATTTTGCCGGGGCTCTCGACGTGGCTCTTTCCCTCGGCGTCGACGGTCACGATGGCCACACCGCGCAGATCGGCGATGAAGTCTGATTGCATCGCCATTACCTCTTCGTATGCGGATCGGGCCTGCACCGGGTTGTCGTACCCGATGACAATGAGTTCGGACATGAAGCTCCTTTGATCGGCTGAACCTTGGGCGATCAGTCTGCTGGCGCGTGGGTGCCCGCTACCACCCAGTGGATCACATTATCGGAATTGTTCCTGGTCAGCCTGTCAGGAGTTGGTTGTCTGTCGGTGACGGTCACGACTGAAGACCGGGCGATTGCCAATATGCGCGCGCCTACGAAATTCCGACGCAGCATCGGGCCGGAAGACGTCGATTCACCGGGCGGCGGTTCACGGTGTCGGAAGCACGAGCGGTCGCCGTGGGTGGTTCATCCGGTTTGGATGACTGGTTGTTGGTGCACCGGGTGCTTGACTCTGAGTCTGATAGTCAGCTGCGAACAGCCGTCCATCCGGTGGTGCCCACCGGATCACTCGGGGCCGTTCTGGCTGGGCGCTGGTGCGACACGTGACTGCTGGATGAGGGTGGTGGTGATGACCGATTTCGAGATCAGAGTGGCCGGCCCGGTGTCGGCGCAGGTGTTGGCTGATCTGCAGGACGCGCACATCGTCCGAAGGGGCGTGGAAACGGTGCTGCAGGGTCCGGTCAAGGACCAGGCTGCCCTGGTTGGCATCATCAATTGGCTGCAGATGCTCGGAGTGGAAGTGCGGGAGGTCCGGCAGATCGCGGCCAGCGGCGGGGATGCCGGCGCCGACCGAGTCGCCGGACACCTGTGATGTTCGACGTCGAGATCCTGGTCGCGGGTGACGTGGACCCGGCGTGGCTGGCCGGTGGGATCGAGGGGTTCACCACCGGCCCGGAACCGCGGGTCACCATCATCCGGGGGGTGCTGGGGCCGGGGCAGGATATGTCCGCGATTGTGGGAATCCTTGGGCGACATGGGCTGACGCCACTCGATGTGTGGATGGACAATTTCGCATCGGACGGCTTGACCGGTCCGGCCGAAGCCTGACGCAGTCCTTCGTTCTGCTGGCGGCGAACCTTGGCACCTATCGGCCGTGACCGGCAGCGTGTTGACGCACGGCCGGTCGAATCCGGACATCGCGGTGGCATACCGTGCATCTAGTCATGCGGTATGGCCTTGGCGGTGAAGGATGGTGACGATCCTGACGGATCAGGTGGGTACTGGGCTGCGTTTCCGGACGGCGCCGCCGATGGTTCCGGGCGGGTTCGTTCGACGGACGAGGCTCAACGCACTGCTTGACCGAGCGGTCGATGGTCCGGTGACCCTGGTCAGCGCCGGCCCCGGAAACGGGAAGACGTTGACCCTGGCCGACTGGACGGAACACACTCGCTCATCGCGTTGCCTGGCTCAGCATCGAACCATCCGACAACCGGCTTTCCGGGATCTGGTCCGCCTTGATCGCAGCGATCCGTGCGTGCGGTTGCGTCGAGCCTGGGAGTGTTCTGGCCGATCTCGCCCCGGCGGCCAGCTTTGGCGTCGAGGATGCCATGCGAGTGGTCGATGCGCTGGCGGAGCTTCCGGCGCCCTTGGTGATCGTGCTCGACGACGTGCAGCACCTCCGCGACCGGGACGTTCTGGAATCGATGCAGCGGTTCTTGGACCGACTGCCACCGACTGTTCGTTTGGTCCTCAGCGCCAGGTATGACCCAGCGCTGCGGCTGCAGCGTCTGGCGATCTCCGAGCGGCTGTCCGAGATCCGAGCCGATCAGTTGGCCTTCACCAACGCCGAGGCCGGGCAGTTGCTATCCGCTGGCGGGTTGCACCTCGCTCCGGGGACCACCGCCCGGCTGGTCGACCGAACCCGCGGTTGGGCGGCCGGGCTCCGGCTGGCGCTTTCCGGCCTGGACCGTGACGCGCCAGAGGAGGCGGTGACCCGGCTCAGGGGCAGCGACCGGCCCGTCGCCGACTATCTGATGCAAGAGGTGCTCGACCAACTGTCCGACCAGGAACGCCGGTTCTTACTCCGGTCCAGCGTCGCCGACCCGGTGACCGCAGACCTGGCACAGGTCCTGACCGGCGAAGCCGACGCACAGGCCCAGCTGGAAAAGGTCGAGGTCGGTAACGGTTTCATCGTGGGATTGGGCGGCGGACGCTCCTGGTTCACGTGGCACCCGCTCTTTCGGGAGCTGCTCCTGCACCAGCTGGCCGTGGAACATCCCGGCCAGGCGAGCGAGCTGCATGGGCGCGCCGCTGTCTGGCTCGTTGAGCATGGCGACCCACTGGCCGCGATCCGCCATCTCACTGCTGCGGGTGATTGGGTCGCGATCGGTCAAGTGTTGACCGAGTGGGTGGCGCCCGATGTCGTGACGGCCGCGGCCCCGACCCTGGTGGAAACGCTGGCGCCGGTGGCCGCGCGCGCCGACGTCGACCCGACAACGACCACGCTGCTCGCCTCAGCTCTGTGCAGCTTCCACCGGCATGACTATGCGGCGATGCTGCGGGACGTCCAGGCCGCCGAGGCCGCGGTGGACAACGAAACGCCACGGGCGTCGCTGGGCGCTGATCTGCTGATCGCCAGCCTCCGGATGGCCTACTCCCACGCCCATCAACCAGATGCGCTCACCGACGCGGCCAGGCATGTCCTCAAGGTCATCGACCAGCTTTCGCGGCACCAGGTCCCGGGACTGGAGCGGTACCGGGCGATCGCCACGACCAACCTGGGTTTCGGTCTGCTCTGGGACGGTGAATTCCGGGCAGCAGAGACCGCACTGACTGAGGGCGAGACATCCTGCGGACAATGGGGTTTGGGTTTGTCCGAGCTGTCAGCGCAGGGTCATCTGGCGCTCCTGGCAGCCATGCATGGGCAGCATCCGCTGGCGGGGCACCTGGCCGATCAAGCCAGGGCGACAGCCGATCAGCACGGTTGGTCGCCCGAACCGCAGGCGTCCGCACACATGATCGCGCTGGCGATGGTTGCCCTGGACACCGGCCGACTGGATGATGCCGATCGCCTGATCACCCTTGGCACCAGGGGAACGAACCCGCACCTGGCGACCCGGGTCGCGTTCGCCGCCCTGGCCGTCGAGGTCGCCCTCGCGCGCAATGACCAGCAACAGGCCGCGCGGTGGGCGGCCGCACTGTCCGACCTGGCCCCGCGGCCGGAATTGTTGCCGCCCATGCTGGCCGGATGGACTACCGTCGTGCAGGCCGACAACCTGCTGGCCCAGGGTCAGGTCGATACCGCCCGAGAGCTGCTGAATCAGGTACCGAGCACCGGTTTCGCCAACGCCCGGCGCGTGGTCAGTCTGGCCAGATGCCTACTGGCCCAAGACAACCCAGCGGAAGCGTTGCGGACACTGACCTCGTCGTTGCCGACCTGCGCCGCCTACTCTGACCATCGCGGTGGAAGCACGGATCGTTGCATCCCTGGCGGCGCAACGGTTGCGGCTGGACGCGCAAGCGCTGGAACTGTTCACCGACGCCGTTGGTATGGCAGCAGAACCCGGCATCATCAGGCCGTTCCGGACCGCCGGAGGGCAGTTGCTACCGCTGCTTGACCGGCATCGAACCGTGGTGTCACGTCATCCAGAGTTCGCTGACTCCCTGCTGGAGGCATTGCAACCCGCGAAGTCCACGGCAGCGTCACCAGCCGGTGCGAGCCAGCGGATCCTGACGGACCGCGAACGGGCGGTCCTTCCCTACTTGGCCACCCACCTGAAGGCAGGGGAGATCGCTTCCGATCTGTACCTGTCGGTGAATACCGTCAAGTCCCATCAGCAGGCGATCTACCGCAAGCTCGGTGTCTCGTCACGTCGAGATGCGGTCGACCGCGGCCGCGAACTCGGCCTCATGTGATCATCGGAAGCGGCCGGTGCGTTCCGGAGTGGGTATTCACCCGGTTTGGATGAGTGACGCAGGAGCGGTCGGAGAAAGGGTGACAGTGCGGGCTCCCGCCCGCATCAAGCCCTCTCACACCGCAAGGGGTACGTCATGTCACAAACCAGTGAGCGGCCGCGCAGCGCGGTCGCTACCGGGTTGATCGTCTTCGCTGCAGTCGCGATGATCATGCTCGGCGTGTTCCAGATCATTCAAGGACTCGTCGCTCTGTTCAACGACGACTTCTACGCCGTCGGGCAGAAATGGATATTCGAGTTCGACCTCACCACCTGGGGGTGGGTCCACCTGATCATCGGCATCGCGGTCGCGGTCGCCGGGTTCTTCGTGCTCAACGGCGCCGTGTGGGCCCGCGCAGTCGGAATAGGGATTGCCGCAATCAGCGCCGTCCTGAATTTCATGTGGCTGCCTTATTACCCGATCTGGAGCCTGCTCATCATCGCCCTTGACGTGCTGGTCATCTGGGCACTCACCGTCCATGGCCGAGACATCGCCAGCTGACCCGCAGCCCACGCTGACGGCAATGCACCCGGATCCCGTAGTCAAGCAGCCAACACCCGGCCACCCGATGGTGTGGTGGATAACCATTCCGGTCTGCCTGGCCGTGATATTGCTCGCCAACGTTTCGTTTCACCGCTGGCCGACCTGGAGCGTGCTTGTCGGGGTGAGCACGACCGTGGCGTTGGCCGTGCTGGCCCGGTGGGCGAAGCTTGGTGTGGCCGACCTGGGGTTGGCCAGGGAGACCTGGATGTCCGGGCTGCGCTGGGGCGCGGTCTGCGTCGCCGTGGCGGCCGTAACCTACTCGGTTGCCTTGCTGATTCCGGCTGCCCGAGCCGCCGTCACCGGTTCGGCCGGGTCCTGGCCGCAGGCCATGATTGCGGCACTGTTGGTGATCCCGCTGGGCACGATCATCCCCGAGGAGTTCGCTTTCCGCGGAATACTGTGGGGCTTGGCCCACCGCGAATGGGGCCGGTGGTCCGCCACCTTCGTATCCTCGACCGTGTTCGGATTCTGGCACGTCGCGCCCGCTCTTGGCGGTGGCTCAGCGAACGAAGCGTTCGACACCCTGGTCGGCAGCGGGAGTCTCGGGTTGCTTCTCAGGGTGGCCGGCACCGTCGTTTTTACCGGTGTTGCCGGCGTACTGTTTTGCGAACTGCGGGTCCGCAGCGGCAGCTTGTTCGCCCCGGTATTGGCCCACTGGGCGGTTAACGGACTAGGTGTCATCTTCGTCCAGCTGGCCTGATCCCGCTCCATTCACCCGGCCGTCGGGCACCGTCGACGGAAGGAACGGGCACCTGTCAGGTGGTCCGATAGGCCCTACTCCGGAACAGCAACCTGTATGCAGATGCCAACACGAACGCAGACACATCACGCTGCAATGGTCGACGTCATTGGCCGCCCCGGGGCCATTCATCGCCTCCAGGCGAATGTCCTACCGACTGGCGATTGCGTGTGCGACATCCTCCCTGTCACGACGGCGGGGGCTGGTCATGCCCGGTAACGTCGAGTTTGTTCACGACGGCGCCCCGAGGCGTGCCGGCGGCATGAAGGCAGATAAATCCGGTCACGGCCGTCGCGGCAATCGGCACGATGATCTCAATGAGCGGGATCTGCGTTGGGTCGGTACCTGTCACCATGGGTGGGGCGAAGTGCCGTAATGTCAACGCCGAAAATGACTGCCACGAGCGCGACCACAGAGAGAGCCACGACGGCCGACCTTCCCATTTCCTTCCTTCCTGGTCAATCTAAAACCGGAGCACGATTGGCAATGGAACCGCTTCTGGTTTCCACGGACAATCGTGATTTTCGTGCGGGAGACTGATCGCAATGAAATTGATGCTGGCGTCAAGACTGCCACCGGACCATCCCGGCAAATTAGGGGCTTTGGACCCCACCCGCAGGCGAGGCGGTGGTGCGACCCTCGCGCAGTGATCGTGGGACGCACTGGCATCTGCCGTTCCAGGGTGATCAGAACGCAGTACCCCAAACGCAGTACCCGAGAGGAACGGCAGTCGCCGGTTCCGGAGAGGAGGGTGTACAGCAGGCAGGTTGGTCAGCGGACCCGGGCTGGCGTCGAACTGACCTCAAAAGACCTGGCAGGAAGCGATGACCTCCTGAACCGGGTGGATCGACGGGTGGATGAGATGAATCAATTGAACGGCAATCTCCTCGGGATTTTCCGGTGATGGCGGTCCGGTGGGTCAGCGGGATCCTGTGGGTTTGGAGTTGGTACACCATGTATTTGGAGATTTTCCACTGGCGGCACGTGACACCACGGTTGCGGCTCAATCCACCACCGCCGGATCCCGGGAGCACAATCCCACCCCGTCCTGGGTTACCGCTGAGAATGTTGTTCGGATGCTTCTTCATCACGCCGGCGGTATTCCTGGCAACATTGATCGCAGGTCGTCGAAATCGAGTTGGCCGTTGACGCGGAAATACCGAGTCCGCCAGGTCCGCGTGGTGGTGCACGTGCTCGATCAATCGAAACGCTGGCCGCAAGGAATACTTGAAGAGAGATTTTTCTGAGTCGGCCGGATCGGTCATCCGGTGGCGAATCGTCGTGGCGGGAGGCGCTCAGTGCAGTTGACCAACGATCTCGCGGAGTGTGTCGGCCTGTTGGGTCGTCCATCCGGGTGGCTGCAGCAGTGTGGCCCAGCCGTCGACGAATTCCTGGGTGTAGGTGTGCCCATGCCCCGGCGCGGTGTCGACCGGTTCCAGCATGTCCGCCGTGACCTGCCAGAAGGTGACGAACGGTATCCAGATCATTTCGCTGATCACATCGTTGCCGGGAGGCTCGGCGAGCCAGTCCGGGCGATGCAGGATCAGATCGGGGCTCAGCCAGACGATGGGGTCGGAGGCGTGCTGCAGGTACAGCACCCTGGAGCCGTCCCATGGTTGACCGGTGGGCGGTATTCCGGACGCCGGGTCGTTGGCGAACCGGACCGTCCGACCGTCCCGGAAAACCGGCTGCACCTCCGGAGAGCCGGCGTCACGGCCGTCGGTGAACTCCCGGTTGAGCGGGTTGAAGGCGGGCGGTCCGGCCAGCAGAATGCCGTTGGTGCGGTTGGCCATGTCGGCCTCGCCGCTGAACGGCGCCTCGGCCGCGTACGAGCCCAGGCTCAATCCGAATGCGTACAGCTCGGGTCGCTGCCCGACGGGCAAGGCCGACCATCGCTGGTAAACCGCGTCGAACAGAGCCCGACCGGCCAACCGCGCCTTCTCCTGATCGACCAGGAACGATGCCCAGGAAGGTAGGTAGGAGTACTGAATCGCGACGGTCGCAGCGTCGCCCCCGCTTTCGTACTCGAAACTGGTCATCGCGGCCGGGTCGACCCAGCCGGTGCCTGTGGTGCCCGCGACCAGCAGGTACTTGCGGTCGAACCCGCCTGCCCGTTCGAGGTCGTCCACGGCCAGTAGAGCGCGCTCCTCGACGTTATCCGCGGACGCGATTCCCGCATAGGCCCGGATCGGCTCCGATGCCGTCGTGCCAGTAAAAGCGCCGATCTCGGCCGCCGTCGGGCCTTGGCCGGCGAATTTGCGTCCCTGGTAACCCAACGTGTCCCAGGGCACCAGGGACCCGGGTCCACCAGATCGCAGTCCAGTGGTGGGCTGCACCGTGTCATCACTGGTGCCCGTGTCCCGCACCGCGAAGATCCGGTCGGTGACGCCCAGGATCCCGTCCACCAGTACCCCGCTGAACAGGCCAACCGTCACTGCTGCGGCCAGCACCCACCCCAGGGCCTTCGCGGGCCGTGGTCCCATCCAACGGTCCAGCGTCCTGGCCGCCCACCGGAAGAACCGACGGATGCCGCGGGCAGCAGCGACCAGGCCGACGAAGACCAACACCGCCAGCACCGGCAGCCACAGCTTTGAGCCGAACCCTTCCGGTTCGGCGTCCATCAGGTCACGGATCTGCCCCTGCCACCGCTGCCCGAGCAGGTAGCAGACCACCAACAGGACTGCACCGACGATGAGGAACACCCGCCACGATCGCGGACGCGTTGGCCGCGCCGGCCGGTCGGCGAAGTCCCGCCAGACCCGGGCGCCGAGGACGCCGAGGCCGTACCCGATCGCCGCGCTGATGCCGCAGATGATGCCCTGATACGCGCCGGGACGCGGCACCAGCGACGGGGTGAACGAGATGCAGACAAAAACCACCGCGACCCATGCCCCCGGCAGGGTGTAGCGGAACCGGCGTCGCGGCGCTCGAACCGAAGCCGCGGCGGCGTTCCGGTCTGCCTCGGCGGTCTGCACCGCCGGATCAGGGCTGTCAGGCGCTGACTCCTGGACGTCGGTGTTCCCGGCCGGCGTCACCATGTTGATTCATCCATTTCATCCCATTTCGCCCTATTACTAGCGATTATTCCTCTTCGAGGTCACGATTCGGCGCGCAACGGCAGCTGCCTCGGACGGCCGCACGCCACCTTTCGCGCTCGCCGATCTTAGAACGCAAAGGCAATGTGCCACAGTCGTTTCCAGTCGATTCTCGGCTGTGGCGGCGGAACACCGGGCCGATTTTTCGGTAACAGCACCCGCAGCGCGCGGGGCCGGATGGTGCAGTGCACCGGAGTATCGACCGTGACCGCTTCGCCGTCGATTCCCACCGGGATCGTCGATGCGTCCGCATCCACGATGACCTCGCCTGTTCCGGTGGTGCTGGTGATCGACCGGAATTCCCGGCGGCGGAGCAGTCCGACGGCCTGGGTCGCACTGGACAGCCGCCCGGCCAGGATGCCGAGGGTCCCCTGATCGAGCCTGGCCCGCCGACCCATGTCGCGCACCCGGCCGGAGCCGTAGGGATTGTTGCTCACCAACACGGCCTGCAGTTCGCTCAGCGTGCGACCACCGGTCCGGACCGTCAGGTTCGCACCGCCGGGCCCGCTGAGCAGGTCCGGCAGCATCGCCAGCATGGTGCGGTTCTTGTTGTCGCGGTACTCCGGGCTCTGCACGATCTCTGCGTAGGCGCCGAAGGAGGCATTGTTCACGAAGGGCCGGTCGGCGATCATCCCGAGGTCGACCCGGACCTCCTCACCGTCTGTGAGCGCCTGCAGGCAGGTCGACGGGTCGTCGCGGTCCAGGCCGAGGTCGAGCGCGAAATGGTTCCGGGTCCCGGCGCTGATCACCAGCAGCGGAATGTCGTGCTCGGCGGCAATGCCCGCGACCAGCGCCTGGGTGCCGTCACCACCGGCCACCCCGAGTAGGTCAGCCCCGCCGCGCACCGCGTCCCGCACGATAGCGGCGACGTCGACATAGCCAGGGCCGTCGAGCACGGCCACCTCTGCGCCCAGTGCCCTTGCCTTTGCGACCAGGTCGAACCGCACCACCTTCCCGCCACCAGATCGGGGGTTCATGACGATGAACGGCTTCCGCGGCGGCGTGCTGCTGGCAACCGGCATCCATGGCTCCGGCGTGTGCCGCAGAGCGTGCCTGGCGGCGATCCCACCCGCCGCCAGCAAGCCAAGACAGACCAGGGCCACCACGAGCACGTTCTCCCGGAAGAAGGTGGCCACCACCAGTACGACCGCGATCAACACGACCGCCAGGCCGATCCACCGGCGGAAGTCGCTCTTGGCGATGAACCAGAACCCGCCCGCCAGGATCGCCGCCGACCCGACCACCCCGACGCCGAGCAGGGTCAGGCCGATCGCACCTTCCGAGCCGACCAGCACCACAAACGCCGCGAATACCGCGCCGAAGGCGGCCCGGGCCAGCCACCGTTGCCCGGCCGGAGCCCGCTTCGCTATCTCGAATGCCATGCATCGCTCCTCACGTCGAGCTCTTCCAGACCTGGCCCCGGACGGCAGTGGCGCACTTGGTGTATCCGGTCAACCGAGGATCATCCCCTCGGCCGACCCCAACGGTTTCGGGTCTGGCAGCCGCATCATCCGGAACGAGTTGAACAACCCGATCAACCCGGCGAGGATCGGGATCAGCAGCGCGACCTGCAGTGCCAGCGGCCGCGCTTCGGTGTTGATCCGGATGATTTCGGCCTGGGTGGCCGGGGGTTGACCGGCCAGCTGCCCCGCAAGTGCGGTATTGCTCATCACCTCAGCGTCCTCCTCCAGGGCGGACGCAACCTGCTGCTGTTCCGATGCCGACAGCACGCTGCTGGACGCGGCCATGCTGGTGAAGGAGAACGACAGCGCGGCCAGCATGATCGCCCCGGCGAAAGCGAGACCAAAGGACAACCCGAACGACCCGGCCGCTGAGTTCACCCCGGCAGCCTCGCTCACCCGTTCCTCCGAGATCGGCGCCAGCGTGTAGTTGTTCAGCTGCGACACCAGCAACCCCAGCCCGGATCCCGCGACGATCAGCGGGAGCAGCAGGTACCACCCGGAGTCCGCCCGCGGCACCACCGGAATCAGCACCACCAACCCGGCGGTCAGCAGCAGGAAGCCCCATCGGATGATGCCCGCCGGCCGCCTCTTTCCGGCCCTCTTGCCCGCGAGGATCGCAACGCCGAACATCGTCAGCGAGAGCGGCGCCAACGACAGACCGGCCTGCATCGCGTTGTACTCCAGCACCATCTGCAGGTAGATCGGCAGCGCGATCATGGTGCCGCCGAGCGCGATCTGCTGCAGCATCTGCTCGGTGATACCGAACCGGAAGACCTTCGAACGGAACAGGCCCGGATCGATCAGCGTCGCCTTGTGCCGGCGTTGACGGCGCACCAACCAATAGCCGAAACCGGCCATCGCGACCGCGCCCACCGCGAGCAGCACCCCGACAGCCTCGCCGCCTTCCTGCCAGACCAGAATGCCGAGCACAATCCCGCCCATGCCCAGCACGGACAGGATCGCACCGACGACGTCGACCTCCCGTGGCCCGGTGTACGGCACGTCCTTGATGAGCTTGACACCGGAGAGCACGACGGCGATGACCACCACTTCCAGCAGGAAACCCACCCGCCAGGACAGGTACGTGGTGATGAAGCCACCCAACAGCGGGCCAACGGCGGCGGCGATCGCCGCTGCCGCACCGACCAGCGCGTAGACCTTCTTCTGCGCTGCGCCCTGGAAGTTGCCGTGGATGAGCGATTGCATGGCCGGCAGCAACAAGGAGGCGCCGAGGCCACCGACGACGGCCCAGAAGATGATGATCGCCGTCAAACCCTGCGCCAAGGTCATCGCCAGGGCACCGACTGCGTATCCGAGAAGACCCAGCACGTAGGCCTTCTTGCGGCCGATGAGGTCGCCGACCTTGCTGCCGATCAGGATGAATGCCGCCGACACCAGTGCTTCCAACGCTATCGCCGACTGCACGCCGCTGACGGTGGTGTCCAGGTCATGCACGACCGCCGCGATCGACACGTTCATCAACGAGGTGTCAACAACCAGGACGAACATCGCCATCGCCAGCAGTATTGCCAGCCGCCGATTGAGCGGCGGATCCGTCGAGCGGCCAGCATTCGGTTGTGCTGTCATCTGGGATCCCTCTCCGATGGCTCCTGGGTCTGCGTCATCAAACAAACTCCGGCCGCCGCGTTTCGCCTTTGTGGAGAAAGACGCTCCCATGCCGCTCCCGCCCCCGGCTCCCCCTAACCGAATGAAACGGACAGTTCTCGACGGGCGCCTGCGAGGTCACCGACTGCGGTGCGACCACCCGATGACGCGACAGTGGCCACCCGATGTATCGACCTCAGTGCCCGGAGCAGTGTGCCGGGTGAGCCACACGCTGCGATCTGGATCGCAAGAAACGGCAGCGGTGCCCGGCCGGCTCAGGGCTGTGGGAAACCAGTGGGTGGTTTCGTTGTCGTTGGTTCGGTTCGCTCGTCCGGAAAGATCATTCGCCTGCCGTGACTGGGTGGGTCGATGATGAGGTCTGCGACCAGGGCGGTCCACCCGGTTTGATGCATGGCGCCGAGACCGGCGCCATTGTCACCGTGGAAGTACTCGTAGAACAGCAGGTTGTCCTTCCATGCGGGGTCGGTTTGCATCCGCTCGACGCCTCCGTAGACGGGCCGTCTGCCGTCCGGCCCTGGGAGCCAGATGCTGACCAGCCGGTCGGCGAGGTCGCCGGCGACGGCGCGCAGGGTCACCTGCTGCCCTGATCGGCTGGGGTATTCGATGGTGAAGTCGGGCCCGAAGAACTGGTCGTACTGCAGCAGGGCCCGGATGACCAGGTAGTTGACCGGGAACCACACCGGTCCTCGCCAGTTGGAGTTGCCGCCGTACATCGCGGTGCGTGATTCGGCGGGTTCGTACTCGATGGCCGCGTCCGGCATGCCTGGCACGGTGTACGGGGTGCTGTGCTGCTTCGAGATCGACCGCAGCCCATGCGGTGACAGGAATGTGTCCTCGTCGAACAGGATGCGCAGCACCCGGGCAAGCTTGTCCACGGGGACAACCGACAGCAGCAGCCTGCGGGTGTCGTCAGTGCCGCGGACCTGCCAGTCCAGCATCTCGTGCCGATCTGCCTGCTCCAACCGGCGGGCGAAACGTTTCCGCAAACGGCGAATGCGGTCGGTGTCACCGGTCGGGAGGGATACCGCGGGCAGCGCCGGGATCACCCCGACCAGCGTCTGCACCCTGATCGCCGCGCGGTGCCCGGATGGGTCGGTGAGCTGGTCGTAGAAGAACCCGTCCTCCGGGTCGTAGCACCCGGAGTCCTCCAGCGCATCCATGATCAGCACGGTTTGTTCGAGGAACTTCACCACCATGTCCTCGTACGCGTCATCGTGTTCGGCGAGCGTGGTGGCCAGGGTCAGCATGGCCACCGAGTAGTACGCCATCCACGCGGTCCCGTCCGCTTGGTCAAGGCTGAACCCCGGTGGCAGGTGGGAACGATCGATCGGGCTGATGTTGTCCAGGCCGAGGAACCCGCCACCGAAAAGGTTGTTCCCATCGGGGTCCTGACGGTTGAGCCACCAGGTGAAGTTCAACAGCAGCTTGTGGAAGACCCTTTTCAGGAAGCCGATGTCGGTCCCGCCGTCGATGACGAACACCCGGATCGCGGCCAGCGCGTGCACCGGGGGGTTGACGTCGTCGAAGCTCCATTCGTAGGCCGGCAGGGCGCCGTTCGGGTGCTGGAACCACTCCCGGAGCAGCACCAGCAGCTGATATTTGGCGAACGCCGGATCCAGGTGCGCCCAAGAAATCGTGTGGAACGCCAGGTCCCAGGCAGCGAACCAGGGGTATTCCCATGGGTCCGGCATGGCCAGGACGTCGAAGGAGTCCAGGTGTCGCCACCCGGTGTTCCGGCCGTCGCGATGGCCGGCCGGCGGCGCCGGCCGGCCGGGGTCGCCATCCAGCCACCGGTTCACCCGGTACGGGTACATCTGCTTGCTCCAGACCAGCCCTGCGCAGGATTGCCGCAGCACCCGCATCCGCTCCTGGTCGATGTCCGCGGGGGCGATAGCCGTGTAGAACTCGTCGGCCTCCTGCTCTCGAGCGGACATGGTGTCGTCGAAGAATCGGCCGTGCCAGGGCGCTGCCGGGTCCGGGCGTGCCGGGTCCGGGCGGTGCAGCCGCAGTCGCAACTCGACCCGTCCCCCGCCGGGCACCGTGACCCGGTACCACCAGGCGGCCTTGGTGCCCACCTGGTCCGGGTTCACCGTGTCCGCACCAGAGACAACGTGGTCGTTGATCCCGTCCTTCGGATGGCTGGTCAACGGGGCCGACCCGAACAGTCTGGCGGTGTTCGTCTCGTTGTCGCAGAACAGGGCTTCCGGTGCCACTCCGTCAGCGGTGACAGCTGCGTCAAGCCGGTAGCCGGTCAGGCGAGGGTGTTCGACGGCGATGCCGGCGCCGTCCAGGAACAGGGCCGGCGCGCTTTTGCCGGAGACCTGCCAGGTGTTGCGAAACCACAAGGTCGGCAACACCGACAGCGTCGCCTCGTCTGCGGCGTGGTTCAGCAGAGTAATCCTTGCGAGCACGTCGGTCGGTGACGCCTTCGCGTACGCGACATCCACCGACCAGTAGCGGTTCTCATCGAAGGTTCCCGTGTCCAGCAGCTCGAATTCGGGTTCGTCCCTTGACCGGCGGGCATTCTCCTCGACGAGCCGCTGATAGGGGAATGCTGCCTGCGGGTAGTGGTATCGCCACCGCAACCACGCGTGACTGGGCAACGCGTCCAGATACCACCAGTAGTCCTTCACGTCCTCCCCGTGGTTACCCTGCGGGCCCGTCAGCCCGAACATCCGCTCCTTCAGGATCGGATCGGTCCCGTTCCACAGCGCCAACCCCAGGCACAGGTCGTGACGAATATCCGACAGCCCCGCCATGCCGTCCTCGTTCCAGCGGTAAGCACGGGACCGGGCATGGTCATGCGGAAAAAAGTCCCACGCATCACCACTGTCGCTGTAGTCCTCTCGCACCGTCCCCCACGCCCGCTCCGACAGGTACGGGCCCCACTCGTACCACGGGTTGGCCTCGAACAGATCGTCCTCCGCCGCCCCGGTGGCCTCAGCGAGCCGGGCGTGTTCGGCGGTTCTGGTACCGGGTGTTGCTGGCGTCGGGATTTCGGTCATGTGTTCTCCCCTGGAAAATGGCGGCACTCGACACGGCGGAAACGGCAGTGTCGCGCATGAAGCTTGCGAGGCCGTGCCGTCCGACCCCGAGGACGGAACCGGTGGCGGCAATCGCCGGCACCAGCGAGGGCAAGCCAATGACCTGCACATCGGTGCCGTGCGCCGGACTGCCATCCGGCACCGGACGATCGTAGGAGGCCGCGACAGCCCTAGAGCGCTGAGAACTGGGCGTACACGCATAGTTCACCCACCATTCACCCGCCCGAAGTTGGACAACGAGCGGTCAGACTCGCGCCGTGGGACTGTAGCCGTCCAACTGATCCACACGAGCGGCCGCGGACCTGACAAAGTGGTATCGGTGCGGTGCCGGATGCCGCCGAGCGACATGGGATGCTAGCCGAGTTGAGCTCAGGAAGGGGCTGCAGATGCGCCAGGCCAGTGAACGATGTGCTGATTACCCTTCGGGTGCGGGGTGCAGCTGATGACCGTCCCTGACCGCCCCGAGCAACGCCGCAGCGCGACGTCTCGCCGGCACCTTGCGACCTGGTTGGTAGCTGGCTTCGGCGGGATTTTCCTGCTCGCCGGGATCGTGGTGAGCTTCTTGACCGGTACCCCCTTTTCGTGGGGTGGATTCCTCATCATCGGCGGAGTGATCATTTTCCTTTTCGCGGGGTTCGTGTGGATCCGATTGGCCGAGGAAAGTTGACAGCACTGTGACGATGCCGATGGGGCCGCTTCCTCATTCGGAATAGTGGTGATCGCGGCCGGGGGATGGCCGGCCGAACGGTCGCCGCAGCAACCCTGGCAATGGAGCAGACCGACTCGTACATCACGCATATCACGAGCAAGGCAGGGGCATCGCCCGCGGAGCGCATCGCGACGGCGCAGCAACTGCTGACTGCCGGTGCGATCACTCAGGCGGAGTACGCCCAGCTGACCGCCGATGGCCCGGCCTGATTCCGCGAGATGTCGACACCACCACCGGCGTGAGACCAGCCGGGTTAACCCACTGAAATGACCGCTGCTCATGCGCAACAGGGCAGGCAGCCGAGACACGGTCTGGGGCCGCTGCGGCCCGGCGTGACAAGCATTGCGTGGCTGTGCATCTCGTCCACAGAGCAGGCAAACGGCTCGACCATGGCGGTTCCCATCCAGGGCAGCGACACTCCGACGTCGAAAAGGATGAACAGCAGCAATAAGGTCGATACGCTCGTGCCGTTCCGTCATACGTCGCCAGGAAGGTCCCGTCATGTCCACGAGAGCACCCAGAAACGCGTCAGTCAGCGGCCTTGCAGTGGGTGTCACCATCACCGCAGCCATCTTTCTGATCATCGGCGGAGTTCTGCATGCCATGGAAGGCGTCGTCGGTCTGGCGACCAACGAGTTCTACGTTGCGACCCAGAAATGGATCTTTCAATTCGACGTCACAACCTGGGGCTGGATCCACATCCTTGTCGGCCTGGTCGCAGTTCTTGCGGGCATCGGCCTGTTCTCCGGGGCGGTCTGGGCTCGCACCCTGGGTGTCATCATCGCCGCGGTCAGCATCCTGGTGAATTTCGCATGGTTGCCCTACTACCCGATCTGGGCGGTGGTCATCATCGTCTTCGACTTCTTTGTGATCTGGGCCCTCACTGCGCATGGGCGTGACGTCACAGTCGTCAACGAGCGCTGAGTCCGGAAGCCGCCGAGTCCTCAATCTCGCTAGGCGCCGGCATTGACGTGCTGTCAGGTGCTGTCAGGTGCCGTTGCGATCCTGCTCGATACGCCGGTCCAGTTCATCGAGGTCGTGCACACTCGGCATGTCCTGCACGACTTGAACCATGTGACGCTGCCAAATCGTCTGCAGCCGGGCAAGCACCGTGGAGTCGGGCAAAATCCGGAATTCCTCGATCGCGAAGGAATTGGCGGGATAAATGGCCAAATCGTAAGGTGGCCCGACGGCCAGATTGGCGCGTGCCGTGCTCATCATCGACCCGATTGCGATCTTTGATGCCGTGACCAGTCCGGCCTCCGCCTCGACCGCCATTTCAAGGAGGAACTTGCCGTATTTGCTCTCGCCGATCTGCAGGAACGGCCTGTCGTCCGAGGCGCGGATGTAGTTGCCTTCTGGGTAGACCAGCAGGATGTCCTCTGGTTGCCCGGCGATCTGCCCGCCCAGAATGAACGTGGCAGTTCCGTCGGCACCGACCGAGTTCAAGGCATCACGATGCCGCTGATTCACTTCCCGGCCAAGCCGGCCGACATAGAGTGCGGCCTCGAACATCCGTCTGACGCTGAGCAGGCTTTCGTGGTCCCCAGGCGTGTCGATATCAACCTGAATACGATCCAACACCTCCTGGGTGGTGGCCAGGTTGCCGGCCGACTGCAGAATGAACACCCGATCCGGGCCCGGTGACAACACATGGAGCTTTCGGTAGGTGCCGATGTTGTCGACCCCTGCATTCGTGCGGGTGTCGGACATGAAGACCAGACCTTCGTCCAGCCGCATTGCCAGGCAATAAGTCATCGCGCTCTCCAGGAATACTCGTCGGTCGAGGGTCGGAACTATTCGAACGTTCGGGGGCTTCAACGACTTTGGCGCCGGGTCGGTGCCGCCGTGGCCTCATGGCCGTAGCAGTCACTAGAGCACTGACACGCAAGAACAGCAACAGAAGGCGGTTCGACCGGCAACCCCGGCGGTGTCCGGTACCTCGGTCCAAGGAGTTCCGTCGGCGCCTCGTGGCGAATGATTCGCGGATCATTCGCCGTTTTGTTGCCAGGTGTTCATTTGTCACCTTGGTCGTGAATTTCCTGTCTGCGTCCTCCGCGGCGAGCATTTACGATCCAACGGGCTACGGGTGTTTACCGCCGGGCCCCCAGTGGTTACGGTCGCGGCATGTCGTTGCGGGCAGCGCTGCCGGTGTGGTTGGGGCTGATGTTTTGCGCGAACGTGGCCTTCAACCGGTGGTCCGCCGGGAGCGTGGCGATCGGACTCGCGGTGACCGGCGGGATGGCCGTGTTGGCCAGGTGGAGCGGGCTGGGCGCGGCTGATCTCGGCTTGACCCGGTCGACGTGGGCGGCGGGGCTGCGCTGGGGTGGGGTCTGCATTGCCGTGGCCGCTTGTGGGTATGGGGTGGCGCTGGTGATCCCGGCAACCCGGGACGCGATTGGCGGGTCCACCGGGGTCGGCCAATCAGGCGGTCGACGCCGTCGTTGGTGGTGGAACGGGTCGGACTGTTGTTTCGGTTGGTCGGCACCATCCTTTTCACCGCTGCGGCCGGGGTGTTGTTCTGTGAGTTGCGGGTCCGCAGCGACAGCCTGCTGGCGCCAATGCTGGCCCACTGGGCGGTGAACGGCCTGGGCGTGATCTTCTTGCAGTTGGCTTGACCGAGACACTGGGAGGACCACCTGAGCTCCACCCGGGGTGAAGACTCGGCTCAGCGGACCACGCTGATCGATGCCGGGTTGATCCGTATGTCGACTACTGCCAGACGGTGATCCGCCAGTATTCGCAGCAGTTTTGGCACTACGGCTGGATCGGTGACGATCGCACGTAGCACCGTTGAAGAGGTCGGCACGGCGCGCAGACCGGGGAAGCATGATGCGACGACCGGGCCGATTCGCCCGGCAATGGTGATCTCGTAGTCCGGCACGGTCACAACCTTCCGTGATGCCTATGTGGCGTCGCCCAGCTGGCGGACCTCGCGCAGCTCGACACCGAGGCCCTGCAGCCGGTTGATGATGCCGATCAACGCGGCCTGGTCCGTCAGTGAACCCTGCAGGACGGTCTCCATGGTCTGACGGATGACCTCGACACCGGCGAGCTCCTCCAACAACTCGGCCGGAACAGCACCCACGATCCGGATCTCGACCTGAAGACCTGCCATCGATATAAACTCCCACTCGAACGAGGCCCCGCTTCTCGACCGAAACGGTGCCATACCGACCGCGGAACCGACTCATCCGCGACGAATGAGAAACATCGACCAATCGACCACCTTGGGGTTCCCCGCTGGTTGCTTTTGGGAAACAATGTCCGAATCGCATCTGTTCGGCGTCCGGTGCCGAACGCGGGGTGTCAGACAACGCCGGTTCGCGGGGTGCCCAGCCCCCGGAAAGGACGTCGGGCCAGCCAATGATCAACTTGCTGAGGCTGCGGACGACGCCCCCGGTCGTGCCACCAGGATTCCTCGAACGGCCCAGGCTCGAGGAGCTGTTGACTGCCGCGGTGTCTCGGCCGCTGACGTTGCTCTGTGCGGGACCTGGCCATGGCAAGACGCTGACCCTTGCGTCATGGCTCCAGCATCGAGCCGGGAAAAATATCGCCTGGTTGGCTCTGGACGACACCGACAACGACCCTGAGGCGTTCTGGTCGGACCTCCTCACTGCACTGACTAACAGCACTGCCGTGCCACTGGACAATTCGCTCCGCGAACTGATCCCAGGTACACGATTCGGCGTACCGGCACCAGGGCTGATCAGTGCCGGACTCGCCGGTCTCCCAGGGTCTGTCGTTCTTGTCCTCGACGACTTCCAGGCCATCAGCGACAGCAGGGTCCTCAGATCGTTCGAACGGCTGCTGGATCATCAGCCGCCGCAGCTGCACATCATCCTGTCGACCCGTTCCGACCCGCCGATCCGGCTGCAGCGGCGGCGGGTCGCCGGGGAACTGACCGACATCCGTGCTGACGACCTGGCATTCACCGAATTGGAGATCGGAAAGCTGCTCGCCGGCAACGGTATTCATCTCACCGGCACCCAGCTTGCGGCCCTGCTGACCCGCACGCGGGGATGGGCCGCCGGAGTGCGGCTGGCCACATTCTCCATCGACGCGGACGACATCGATGACGCGATCGACCGTTTCACCAGCAACAACGGGCTCGTCGCCGAATATCTGATGGAGGAAGTGCTCGATCGGGTACCAAGGGCGGATCGCCAGTTTCTCTTGGCGACCAGCGTCGCGGAAAGAATCAGCCCCCAACTGGCGAGCGCACTGACGCACCGGGCCGACAGTCGGCAAGTGCTGGAAAAACTGGTCACCCAGAATGCCCTCGTTCTCGAGTTGGGTGGAGATTCAGAATGGTTCGGATTCCACCCAATGCTGCGGGCCCTGTTGCTCCGCCGGCTGGAACTGGAGCAACCACAAACAGTCGAGAATCTCCACCTGCGCGCGGCCCAATGGTTCGCCGCACGAGGTGACGCGGTGCAGGCTATTCGGCACGCTTCCCAGGCGCGGGACTGGGAACTCGTCGGGCACCTACTCGCCACCATTGCCTGGCCGTTGGCGTTGACGCCCAGCAGAACTGCGCTGGCGGCCGCGTTGGAACCGGCGATGAAGATGGCGGTAGGAAGCCCATCGGTGCACACCCTGCTGGCTGCCGCGGTCTGCCACTATCAGCGGCACGAATTCGGATCCATGCGTCGGGAATGCGACGATGCGGAGAAAATGATCGACGATGTCCCGTCGGCAGATCGCATGGCTGTCGAATGCCTGATCGGCACCCTCCGCATTGCGCACTCCCGGATCCTGCACCCGGCCGACACCGAACGTGCCGCGCGCAACCAGCTGACGGCGCTGGATCGGCCGGCCGAACATTCATCCCCGACAACCGAGCACCACCGGGTGATCGCGACGAATAACCTTGCGGTCGGACAACTCTGGGCCGGCCATCTCGATGAGGCGGCATCGAATCTGCTCGCCGTGCAAGGACGATGCCGCGAACTGGGCATCGGCCTGACCGAACTCAGCGTGCACGGCCACCTGGCCCTGCTCGACGTCATCCATGGACGACTTCCAGCGGCGGCGGAGCGCACCGAGGCCGCCCTCGAACTTGCCGATCGGCGAGGATGGACAGGCGAGCCCCAGGCGCTTGGGCTGCACGTCGCCCTAGCGATGATCAACCTCGAACGAGGCAGCTTCGACTTCACCGGAAACGTGAGTGACGACGAGATCGCGGCCGGCCCCGGCACCGACGTGGCGTGTCGACTCGCACTGGCAATTGTGGCCGTCGACCAAGCGTCGGCGGTCCGCGATGCGATCCTGGCCGACGAGGCAGCGGTGCGGCTGGAGGGAATTGCGCTGCAGGCCGGGCGCCTGCCGCCGCTGCTGGCCCGGTGGTGCGGCACCGGGAATGCTGCGGCGGCCCTCGCAGCGGGTCGGTGGACCGAATCGATCGGCCGGGTATGCATGATCGAAAGCGGGTGTACATATCCGGACGCGCTCGGTCGGGTTGTGCTGGCCAAGGCCCGACTGCAGCTCGACCAACCACAGGAAGCGATCGACGCCCTTTACCCCGTGCTGTCCGCGGCTCCCCACTTTCGGGGGCCGGCAATTGAGGCGCGCATTCTTGCCGCTGTCGCCACCGACCGGATGCACCGGGACACGGCCGCACTGAAGTTCATGACGGAGGCCATCGGCCTTGCGCACAATGTTGGGATCGTCAGGCCTTTCCTCACAGCCGGTCCGCAGGTCTCAGGACTACTCGACCGGCATCGGCACGTCGTAGCCAGACATCCGGATTTCACCAAGCGTCTGGCGGCGGTGATCACCGGTGAGCGGTTCCCTTCCCCCAACCCCAAACCCTTCCTGGAGCCGCTCACCGAACGGGAGATGGCTGTGTTGGCTTACCTGCCGACCATGCTCAAGTCGGCCGAGATCGCTGCTGACCTTTTTGTCAGCGTCAACACGGTCAAGACCCACCAGCGGGCGATCTACCGCAAGCTGGGCGTCAGTAACCGGCGGGGAGCGGTCGATCGAGCGCGGGCCCTGAACATGCTGGATTAGCCGACCCTACGACCCTGTCGTGTCCGCGGTACCTCATACCAAACGAATGAGGCGACCGAGCCTCCTCCGCGAAAAGCTGGAGCCCACCGGAGCTTCGCCAGACAGGAGACCAGTCATGGCCGCACGCCAATCCAGCAGTACCGCTGCCCGTCCGGACGCCGTGGCCGTCGGCATCATCACTGCGGCCGCTGTCGTTCTCATCCTCGCGGGAGTGCTGAACGCCATGCAGGGCGTCGTCGCCCTGGCGACCAACGAGTTCTACGTCGTCACCCAACGGTGGCTATTCGAATTCGATGTCACCACGTGGGGATGGGTGCACATTCTCCTCGGCCTGATTGCCGCAGCCACAGGTGTTGCCCTGCTGATGGGGGCGTTCTGGGCCCGACTCCTCGGGGTCATCATCGCCGCGCTGAGCGTCGTCGCGAATTTCCTCTGGCTGCCGTACTACCCGGTGTGGGCACTGATCATCATTGCGTTCGACGTGTTCGTCATCTGGGCGTTGACCACCCATGGGCAGGACATGAAGAATGTGTGACCCGTGCCGAGTCCCCCGTTATCGGCTTCGCAGGCCGTGCAGGTTCCTGAGGCCGGTCAAACGACACAGCCGTTGCCCCGCAGAGCTTCTCGGTCATCGATACCAATGACCGACCCCTTGCCCGGCTCCGGATCCGACCGCCTCATCGGGCCTGTTGTGGCCGGATACTCGACATCGACAAGTTCGCACAACGCGGTGCGGTGGGCCGCGGCCGAAGCCGAACGACGGCATTCAGGTCTCCGCATCGTCCACGCCTACCCGCTTCCGCAGCTCGGGCAACCCGTCCAGCACGATGTCGACGAACTGCTGCTCAACGAGGCGTCCGCCCTGCTCGACCGGATCGCCGAGAGTACTCGCCGTGAACACCCACTCCTCGACATCACGACCCGTCTCATCCAGGACGCACCGGTGGACGCTCTCCGGGACGCATCGGTCGACGCGGCTTTGACCGTCGTCGGGGCAAAGAAGTCGTCTCGCCTGGCCGGAGCACTTCTGGGGTCTGTCGCGTCGGCGATCGCTGCCGTTAATCCCGCACCTGTCGCCGTTGTTCATCCCGATCACCTGATAGACGGGCAAGGCCCGGTCGTCATCGGAATTGAGGGATCACGCGCGAGCTCAGCGGCCATTGAGTTCGCATGTGCCGAGGCCGCTGCCCGGAACACTGAGCTGATTGCTGTGCACGCCTGGAATCCGGCGGCGTTCAAGGACAGCCTTCCCGACTATTCCTCCGACAGCGAAGTGGTCGCGATCGAACAACGGGTGGCATCGGTCTTATCGGCAACCCTTGCCGGATGGAGCAACAAATACCCGGAGTTGGTCGTCACCGAATCGGTGTCCCGGGGCCGGGCCGCAACGATACTGCTGGAATTCAGTCGTTCGGCCTCAATCGTCGTGGTCGGCAGGCGCCCGCGAGGGGAATTCGAAGCGCTGGTCATGGGCTCCACCAGCCGCTCTCTCACCGCGCACAGCCAGTGTCCCATCGTCATTGTCAGTGGTCGGGAAATGGATCACTCGCAGAAGGACTGATGGGAGATCGCCATCTTCGACCGTTCGCCACTGGCTCGATTCTTCCGATTGCCGAGAAATGGGTGAGCCATCATGAGCAGTAGTGGGTTGGACCTCGTAACCGGAGCATCGAATGACGCTGTCCCCCCGTACGCTCGAGAGGCCACCGACGTCGCCTCCGAGTGGGGGACGGACCCTTCGGGAGGACTGGACACCGCAGAGGCCGCAGCACGGCTGGCCCGATGGGGCCCGAACAAGATCGCGGGCGAGAAGCCACCATCGATCGTCGTGATCGCACTGACCCAATTGCGGAACCCGATGAACATCATGCTCATCGCGGTCACCGCGGTGAGCTTCGCGATCGGTCAGGTTTCCACCGGCGTCATCGTCGCGCTCCTCATCCTGCTGAACGTGGTCCTCGGGTCCCGACAGGAACTCAAGGCCAGGGCGAGCGTGGACGCGCTGTCGAATCTGCAGGTGCCGCAGGCGAAGGTGGTCAGGGGCGGTGCACTTCTCCTGGTCCCGGCCATCGAGGTGGTTCCCGGGGACCTGGTGCAACTGGAGGCCGGTGACATCGTTCCCGCGGACGGGCGGATCGTCAGGTCCGCGACCCTGGAGGCACAGGAGGCCGCACTGACCGGTGAGAGCGCCCCGGTGAGCAAGGACAGCACAGTCCTGACCGGCGATGTCGCCCTCGGGGACCGCACAAACATGTTGTTCCAGAACACATCTGTGACCAGGGGCACGGCGTCGATGGTGGTCACCGGCACGGGCATGACGACCCAGATGGGTCAGATCGCCACCATGTTGACGTCGGTCACGCGAACTCGATCTCCCTTGCAGAAGGAGCTTGACACCCTGACCCGGGTGCTGGGCATCATCGCTTGGACAGCGGTCGCGTTCATCGTGATCGTCGGGCTGATTCGGGGCATGCCGATCAGCGAGTTGCTGCTGCTGGGCACGGCCATGGCCATCTCGGCCATCCCGACCGGGCTGCCGGCGTTCGTCTCGGGGATGCTGTCGTACGGGGCCAAGCAACTTGCCGAGGCCAAGGCCGTCGTGAAGAACCTCACCGATGTGGAGACCCTCGGGGCGACCAGCGCAATCAACACCGACAAGACCGGCACCCTGACCATGAACCAGATGATGGTCTCCACCATCCATGCGAACGGTTCCTGGTTCACCGTCGAGGGCTCGGGTTACCGCAAGTCCGGTGCCATCCTGTCGGTCGCCGGCATCGAGGTTCCGGACTTCACCCGGCTGGCGCTCGGGCTCGTGCTGTGCAGCGACGCCACGGTTGCCGATGACGGGTCGGTGGTCGGCGACCCGACCGAGGCCGCACTCGTGGTGCTATCCGCCAAGCTCGGTGTGGATGCGGAGGAGACGCGGCGGGCGTATCCGCGGATCGCTGAGGTGCCATTCGATTCCGAGTACAAGTTCATGGCGACCTTCCACCGCTTCCCGGTCGAGGGAACCGATCACGTCATCGAGCTGGTCAAGGGTGGTCCAGATGTCGTGCTGGCCCGCTGCATTCAATCCGGAGGACCGCTGAGCGGCAGCCAGGTGCCGATCGAACACGCCAGGGCCGGCATCGAGGCGGCGAATGCCCGAATGGGCGAGAAAGGTTTACGTGTCCTGGCTTTCGCAGCCAGGCTGGTCACCGACGATCAGTCGCAGTCGATGACGGACGACCCGATGTCGTTCACTCATGACCTGGCGTTCGTCGGGATGGTGGGCATCATCGACCCGTTGCGCGCGGAGGCCAAGGCCGCAGTGGCCACCGCGTTGCACGCCGGGATCGATGTCCGGATGATCACCGGCGACCACGCGGTCACCGCCAAGGCGATCGGTGAGACGCTCGGCCTCGGCCCTGGAGCGATCAGTGGTGCTGAGCTGCAGGCGATGTCGGACGACGACCTGAAACGCAGACTCCCCGAATTGCATGTCTTCGGCAGGGTCTCCCCGGAGGACAAGCTTCGGCTGGCCCGCGTGATGCAGAGCCAGGGGCTGATCGTCGCAATGACCGGCGACGCGGTCAACGACGCCGCGGCGCTGAAGCAGGCCGACATCGGGGTGGCAATGGGCAGCGGCAGTGAGGTCACCAAACAGGCCGCCCGGATGATCCTGACCGACGACAACTTCGGCACTCTGGTCCATGCTGTCGAGCTCGGCCGCCGCGTCTACGCGAAGATCGTGTCCTACGTGCGGTTCCAGATGACCCAGCTGCTGTCCCTGGTGATGCTGTTCATCGCCGCCACCGCGTTCGACATCAATCAAGGCGTGGCATTGACACCGACCATGGTGCTGTTCCTGCTGTTCTTCTGCACCGCGGCCGGGGTCGTGGTCATCACCGTGGACCCAGGCGACCCGGACGTGATGAACCACCCACCCCGCGACCCGAAGATCCCGATCACCAACCGAACGGCGGTGCTGTTCTGGATCCTCTACGGCGCAGTCCTTTTCGTGGCTGCCTTGATACCGCTCGTCGCCGGGCCCGGACCAACCCAGCGTCGAGACTGCAAGCGCATCCATGACAATGGCCTTCGTGGTGATGGGGCTCGGCACCGTGTTCAATGCTTTGACCAACCGCCGCGACCCCACCAGTGGGCTGACAGCGCCGATCCTGCAAGCCCTGGCGATTTCGCTGGTGCCGGTCACGATGATCGTGCTGGCGACCCAATTACCCGGCCTGCAGGCCGGTTTGCTGACCACGTCCCTGACCGGCCTGCAGTGGCTGGAATGCGTGGGGCTGGCTGCGCTGCTTCCTGTCGTGATCGAGGCCAGCAAAGTAATCCGCCGCCGACGTGCGGTGGCGGTAGCCGTTGTCGATGCTCCGCGGGCGGTCAACCCCGTGCGTGCCCGTGCCGGAACTGTTCCGTGAGCACCAATTCGGTGACTCTACGATGAGCGCGATCGCCGTGGTCTTTGCCGTCCTGGTCCTGGCCTTCAGTGTCTCCGCCGGTTGGTTGAGCAGGGTCTACGTGACCGCGCCGATTGCGTTCGTCGTGGCTGGTGCGGTGATCTCAGCGGTGACTCCGGCTGTGGGCGTGGATGCCGCCGCGGGGATCAAAGTTGTCGCAGAGCTGACTCTGGCGTTGATCCTGTTCCACGACGCGGCGCAGGTGCGGCCCCGGCAGATCGAGGCCGACCGCGGGTTGGTCCTCCGTTTGCTATTGGTGGGTTTACCGCTGACCGTGCTGCTCGGCTTGCTCACGGCCCGGCTGGTGTTCCCCGAGATGCCGGTGATGATCGCATTGCTGCTTGCGGCGGCGTTGGCACCGACCGACGCCGGCCTCGGTGCCGCCACCGTGTTGAATCCGGTAGTGCCGGTGCGGATTCGACGGGCCTTGAATGTGGAGAGCGGTCTGAACGACGGGCTGATCACCCCGGTGGTGCTGTTCGCGATCGCCGCGGCCAGCGGTGAAGAGGGTTTGAGCGCGGGCGTCAGCGTCTTGACGGGACTATTCGAACTCGGGGTTGGTGCTGCCTTGGGGGCCGCCGTCGGCGCCGGGGGCGGCCTCCTCCTCGGTTGGTCCCGCCGTCGTGACCTGAGTACGCAAGAAACCAGATCCCTTGGGGTGCTTGTCCTTCCGATTCTGGCGTACGGCCTGGTTGCAGTGATCGGTGGCAACAGTTTCGTGGCCGCGTTTGTCGCAGGGACCGCGTTTACCGCGGCCGCCTCCTGGGTGGATCAGGAAGTGTCGGCGTTGGACCGGACGGAGGGGCTTTCCGAACTCTTGGGCTTCGCCGTTTGGCTGGTCTTCGGCGTGGCCGCGCTACCGCTGATTCAGAACCAGATCGGTTGGCGTGAAGTGTTGTTCGCGGTCCTGTCGCTCACAGTTTTCCGAATGGCGCCCGTAGCGCTGTCATTGATCGGGTCCGGACTGCGAGCACCGAGCGTCGCATTCATCGGCTGGTTCGGACCTCGCGGCCTGGCGACTGTGGTTTTCGCGCTGCTTGCTGTTGAGGACCTGGAGGTTGACGCGTCGCTCCGCACCGCAATTTCAACCCTTGCGATCACCGTGCTGCTCAGCGTGATCCTGCACGGACTGTCCGCCGAGCCGTTCGCCTCCCGGTATGGCGCTTGGGTTGATCGGGAGCGCCCTTCGACGGAAACGGCAGCCGCAACCGAGCCTCGCGCACGCCGGTCGCTGGCGCCACGGCGGCACACCAGAAAGTAACCAGGTTCGAATCGCCAGGCACCGATCGGCCGAGCTTGATCAAACCTTGACGAATTGCTGACGGCAGCACGATGTGCCGCCCCTACCGTCAATCCCAGTACAGCAGCTCACGCGGCACGCCAAGTGTCTCGAACACCGTGCAATGCAAGGGGAATACCGTGCCTTCCAGCAATATGGCCACAGAGCGCGCCCGGTCCATCGTCAAGCGCCTGGTTGTCGGCGTCCTGGCGCCGGCCGTGGTCGCGTTCGGTGCGCTCGTCGCCGTCGCTGCCCCAGCCTCCGCAGCACCCGTCGCCCCGGCAACAGGTTCGGCTCTTGTCGCCGAATCGTTCAGCGGTTCGACCGTGACCGATGGCTCGTGGCGTGCGCTGGGCGACGGCTGTCTGACCCGCGCAACGGTGGCCCCGGCAGCATCCGCGTCGTCCCTGGGCGTCTGTGCCCTGCGCGTCGGATCGCCGTCCGCCGGCGCCACGACGGGGTACCTGCAGCTGACCGACGCCACCGGGAGCCGCAAGGGCGGTGCGGTGTACACGAAGGCATCGGCATCCGCTCTCGGCCTCGACGTGACGTTCGACCAGTGGCAGTACGGCTCCGCCAACTACGGTGGCGACGGCCTCAGCTTCTTCATCGCCGACGGTGCCGCCAGCATCACCACACCGGGCGGACAGGGCGGTGCCCTTGGGTACGCCCAGAACACGAACATGCCGCCCGCACCGAACGGCATCGCCGGTGCGTACCTGGGCGTCGGGCTCGACGCGCATGGCGTCTTCGCCAGCTCCGGCGACGGGCACGGCACCGGATGCGCGACGGGCCAGTCCGCGGCCCTCCAGCCCAACTCGGTCGTTCTGCGCGGGCCGGGTTCGGGCAAGTCCGGCTACTGCTTCCTGGCGTCGACCAACCTCCCGACGGCGTCGCAGAAGCTGCACGTCACACTCAACGACCCGGCAATCATCACGCCCGCCATGGCCCGCAAGTTCCGCGTCACCGTCTCGCCTGACCGCTTCCCGACGGTGACCGTCTACGCGGCCTTCCCCGCTGATGCGGACCTCAAGCAGGTCCTGAAGTACACGATGACCGACGCCGCGCCGGCGACCTACCAGTTCGGATTCACCGCGTCGTCCGGTTCGGTTGTCGACACGCACCTCGTCGGGAACGTCTCCGCTTCAACCGTCACCCCGATTGACACCACTCCCCCGGTGGTCACCATCACCGGCGGTCCGACCGCGCTGGTTGCGACCACGACCCCGACACTGTCCGGCACCACGGACACTGCGGCCGGCTCGACCATGACCGTCCTGGTCGGTTCACAGAAGCTGTCGGCAACGGTTGCTGCCGACGGCACCTGGAGCATCACACCCGCTGTCCTGGCCGAAGGCCCGGTCTCGGTCTCCGTCTCGGCCACGGATGCTGCGGGAAACACCGGCACCGCGACCCAGCAACTCACCATCGCCATCCCGGCACCGATCGTGGTTCCGACCCCGACCCCGGCTGCAGTGACGCCCACCATCACCATCACCGGGGGCGCGACGGTTCTCTCCAACCAGGCCAAGCCGACGATCAGCGGAACATCCACGGGGGTCGCCGGCCGCACCGCGACCGTCTCCATCGGTGGACAGACTCTCACCAGCACCATCTCACCGAAGGGTGACTGGAGTGTCGTTCCGACAGCACTAGCCCAGGGGAATCAGCGAGTCGTTGTCAAGGTCTCGGCTTCGAACGGCCTCACCGCGACCTCGTCCCAGACCCTCACCGTTGACACCATCGCCCCGGCAATCGTCATCGACGGCGGTTCGACGGTGTCGATCAGGACAACCACCCCGACCATCACCGGGCGGATCAACGTGCCGGCCGGCAGCAAGATCCAGGTTGCCGTGGACAAGGTCTCCCACGAGGTTGTCGTCTCCTCGACCCGAACCTGGTCGCTGGCATCGCCGGAACTGACGGCCGGCGCCCACACCGTCGTCGTCTCGGCCACCGATGCTGCCGGCAACGTCGGCACGGTGCAGCAGCGCCTCACGGTGGTCCCGGCACTGTCAATCGATGGTGGGTCGTCACGGCTCACGAATGACGCGACCCCGACGATCAGCGGAACGACCGACGCTCCCGTCGGCACCGCCGTCACAGTGACGGTCGCCGGACAGTCGCTCACCGGAACCGTTGCGGCGCCCGGGATCTGGTCCGTGGACTCGTCCTCACTCCCGTCCACCGTTTACCCGGTGCTGGCCAGCGTGCGTGATTCAGCCGGCACTGTGCGCACCGCGCGGCAGTCCCTCACTGTCGACACCATCGCCCCGTCCATCGTGATCGACGGCGGTTCGGTGGCATCGACCAAGTCGGGCACCCCGACCATCAGCGGGCGGGTCAATGTGCCGGCTGGCAGCAAGATCCAGGTCGTTGTTGACAAGGTCGCTCTCGAGGTCGTCGTGTCGTCGACCCGAACCTGGACGGTCACGTCGCCGCAACTCACGACTGGCGCCCACACCGTCGTTGTCTCGGCCACCGATGCTGCCGGCAACGTCGGCACGCAAAAGCAGCGCCTGACGGTTACCGGCTGAGCCGACAGACAACGCCGTCATCTCACTGAGCTCTTCACCGACTCAGTGAGATGCTGCTGGTCAGCGGTAAGCCGGTAGCCCGGTCAATGCCTGGCCGATGACCAGCGTGTGGATCTCGCTGGTGCCCTCATAGGTGAGAACGGACTCCAGATTGTTCGCGTGCCGCAGCGGCGAATATTCCAGCGAGATCCCGTTCGCGCCAAGGATCGTGCGGCATTCCCTCGCGATCGCGATGGCCTCTCGCACATTGTTCAGTTTGCCGACGCTGATCTGCGCGGGCCTGATGCGTCCGGCCTCTTTCAGCCGGCCCAGGTGCAACGCCAGCAGCATGGCCGAGTTCAGCGCGATGGCCATGTCGGCGAATTTCTTCTGGGTCAGCTGGAAGCCGCTGATCGGGCGGCCGAACTGAACCCGGGAATCCGCATAGCTCAGAGCCGACTGCAGGCAGTCCCGGGCGGCGCCAACCGCACCGAAGAGAATGCCGAAGCGGGCCTCGTTGAGGCAGGCCAGCGGCGCCCCAAGACTTTTCGCCGCCGGCAGCAGCGCCGAGGCCGGCAGCCGGACATCGTTGAACGCGAGCTCCGAGGTGATCGAAGCCCGCAGGGACATCTTGTGTTTGACGTCGTTGGTGGTGAATCCCGGTGTCCCCCGTGGCACCAGAAATCCGCGGACACCGTCCTGCGTGTTCGCCCATACCGTTGCCACGTCGGCGATTCCACCGTTGGTGATCCACATCTTGCTGCCGTTGAGGACCCAGTCGCTGCCGTCGGACACTGCCCGGGTCCGCATGTCGGACGGGTTGCTGCCGAAGTCGGGTTCGGTGAGTCCGAAGCAGCCGATCGCCGTGCCGGCGGCCAATTGGGGCAACCATTCGAGTTTCTGTTCCTCCGACCCGAATCGCCAGATCGAATACATCGACAGTGACCCCTGGACCGAGACGAAGCTCCGGAAGGCAGAATCGGCGGCCTCGAGTTCCAGGCAGGCCAACCCGTAGCTGACAGCGTTGACCCCCGCGCATCCGTAGCCGTCCAGGTGCATCCCGAGGACCCCGAGCCTGCCCAGCTCGACAGCCATCTCCCGGGGGAAATGCGCCTCTTCGAACCATTCACCGACGTGCGGACGCATCCTGTCCTTCACGAAACCGGCTACGACGGACTGGATTTCGCGTTCCTCTTCAGCAAGCAGCCAGGAAATGTCCAGCAGGTCGAGCGGATCCCTCATCGGTGTTGCGGCGCTCATGGTGTTCTCCTGTGATCGGTGGTGGGTGGATCTCGGCCCGGCGGGTGAGGGGCCGGTCACCGGGGCGGCGGTCACCGCTGCAACCCGCTGGACGCGCGCAGGTAGACGGTCTTGGTGGTGGTGAAGAACTCCCGTGCGGCGCCACCCTGCTCCTTGGGCCCGAAGCCGCTCTGCTTCACGCCGCCGAACGGCACGTGCGGATCGGCCCCCGCGGTCTCGGAATTGATGTGCAGCACACCGACGTCGACCCGCTCGACGGCCGCGGCGACTGCCCGCAGGTTGTCGGTGAACACCGACGCGGAGAGACCGAAGGGGCTGGCGTTGATCAGGTCCAGTGCCTGGTTGTCGTCCCGGGCCCGGACCACCGTGAGCACTGGGCCGAACAATTCGTCGTGCCAGAGCGGTTCCTGCAGCAGGGTTTCCGGCGCATCCGCGTCGTCGAATCCTGCCGCGCCGACGATCTCGACGACGGTGGGAACGACATAGGCCCCGACCGCCCGGTCGCCGTCCGAGTACCGACCGGCGCCGGCAAGCAGCCGCACGGTGCTCCTGCTGAGCCCCTGCTGAACGGCGAGCTCAATGTCCCCGCGGGCCTGGGTGGTGATGACGGGGCCGACCTGGGTGGCGGGGTGCAGCGGGTCACCCACCCGCAGGGCCTGCGTCCGGTCGACCAGCAGGGCGAGAAAATCGTCGGCGATCCGGTCGCTGACGATCAGTCGTGACGTTGCGGTGCATTTCTGCCCGGCCGAGCGGAAGGCTCCGGCCATCACCTCGGTGACGGCCAGTTCGAGGTCGGCGTCGGCCAGCACCGCCGCGGCGTTCTTGCCGCCCATCTCCACCTGGATCGGGCGCGCCAGTTCGCCGCAGCGGGCGATCAGCCGCCGCCCGACGGTGGTGGATCCGGTGAATGTCACGGCGTCGACGCCGGGGTGCTCGACCAGTTGCCCGCCAACGCCGCCGTCAGCCAAGAGCAGGGACAACACGCCGTCCGGCAATCCGGCCTGCACCAGCGCCTCGGCCAAGCGGACAGCCAGCAACGGCACGGTGCTGGCCGGCTTCCAGACGACTGTGTTGCCGTAGCTGAGGGCCGGGGCGATCTTCCACGCCGGGATCGCGATCGGGAAGTTGAACGGGGTGATGACGGCAATGACGCCGACCGGCCGGTGGATCACCTGGATCTGCTCGCCGGCGCGGGGTGAGGCATAGACCTCGCCGATCGACCGCGTGGACTCGGTCGCGTAGTAGCGGAAGATCTCCGCCGCCCGGCGAACCTCACCGACGGCCTCCGCCCTGGTCTTGCCCTCCTCGCGGGCGAGTTCGGCGCCCCAGGCATCGGCGTTGCGGGCCAACACATCTGCGGCCCGCAGCAGAATCTCGCCGCGGCGCGCATGCGGCATCGCCGCCCAACCAGGAAACGCCGTCCGGGCCGCCAGCACGGCGTCGTCGACATCGGCCGGCCCTGCCAGCTTTCCGATGGCAACGACCTGGTCCAGCCGGGCCGGATTGCTGTCCACCAGCTGGCCGCCGGTGCCGCCGCGCCAGCGGCCCCCGACCAAGTGCCGCAACTGTTCCGGTGCCGTCGGCGGCTCGTGATGGTCTGCCCGCCCGGTCACGGCGTTCGCGGTCTGCGTCACTGTGTGCTCCGTCCACTCGTGCCCCTGCTCGCCCCCTCAGGGTGGGCCTGCGGTGGCATCGACCGCAGTGGACGAAACGGCCCGATATCCGCACTAGCAATGCCGAACCGGCCATCGACGCCCGGCAGTCGGCCGCGTTGGCTGGCGGTCGCCGCACCTTCCGCAGTACCGACCGATCCGGAGATCGCATGACTCTCGCCCTCGAAGAGACCGGCAGGATTGTCGGCGGTCCGCAGCTGCCGCAGGTGCGCCGGGTCAGCACGGAGATCCCCGGCCCGCGCTCGCGGGCTCTGCTGGAGCGTCAGCTCGCCGCGCTGCCTGCCGGTGTCGGGTCGGCGCTGCCGGTCTTCATCGAGGCCGCCGGTGGCGGCGTCGTCATCGATGCCGACGGCAACTCGTTCATCGACCTGGGCAGCGGGATCGCCGTCACCACGGTCGGCAACGCTGCGCCGCGCGTGGTGCAGCGCGCGACCCGGCAGCTGCAGGCATTCACCCACACCTGCTTCCTGGTCAACCCGTACGAGTCCTACATCGCGGTCTGCGAACGGCTGAACCGGCTTGCGCCGATCGCCGGGCCCGCCCGCACCGTGCTGTTCAACACCGGCTCCGAGGCGGTGGAGAACGCGATCAAGGTCGCGCGCACCGCGACCGGACGTTCGGCGATCGTCGGTCTCGATCACGCCTACCACGGCCGGACCCAGCTGACGATGTCGCTGACGGCCAAGAACCGGCCGTACAAGCAGGGTTTCGGGCCGTTCGCGCCTGAGGTGTACCGCACGCCGATGGCCTACCCCTACCGATGGTCGACCGGGTCCGGAGAACTGCGCCAGGGAGGCGGCCGGCCTGCTGGCCGACCTGCTGGACCGGCAGATCGGGGCGGACAACGTCGCTGCGGTGATCGTCGAGCCGATCCAGGGCGAAGGCGGGTGTGTGGTCCCCGCCACCGGTTTCCTGCCGGCCGTCGCGCAGATCTGTGCGCAGCGCGGCATCCTGCTGATCGCCGACGAGGTGCAGGCCGGGATCGCCCGCACGGGCGACTGGTTCGCCAGTAACCACGAGGGCCTGCAACCCGATCTGATCACCATGGCCAAGGGGCTCGGCGGCGGGCTGCCGATTGCCGCGCTGACCGGCCGGGCCGCACTGCTGGACGCCGTCCCGGCCGGCGGGCTGGGCGGCACGTTCAGCGGGAACCCGGTCTCCTGCGAGGCCGCCCTCGGGGTGTTCGATGAGATCGAGCACGGTGACCTGCTGACCCGCGCCGTCGAGGTGGGGCGGCTCATGCGCGCCGGACTACTCGACCTGCAGCGCAGGTTCGACGTCATCGGCGACGTCCGCGGCCGGGGCGCCATGATGGCCATCGAGCTGGTGGCGCGCAACGGTGACCGCACTCCTGATGCGGCGCTCACCGGCCGCATCGCCAGGCGGTGCCACCAGCAGGGTGTCCTCGTGCTGACCGCGGGAAGCTGGGGCAACGTGCTTCGCTTCCTGCCGCCGTTGTCGATCCCCGACGCGCTGCTCGCCGAAGCGCTGCAGGTGCTCGGTGCGGCCATCGCGGCGGAAACCGACCCGGTCCACTGAAGGCACGCTCAGGACTCACGGATCCGCCGACCAGACGGATAAGCACAGCAACAGTTCGGCGCGCTCGTGTGCGGAATCGAGATCAATGCCGAGCAGATCCTGAATTCGATCGATCCGCTTGTGCAAGGTGTGCCGGTGGATGCCGATGGCGGCGGACGCGGCTTCCCAATGCCCGTGATACTCCAGGAACGCCCGCAGAGTCCCGACCAGGTCGGTATCGCCCGGTTGCGGGTTCCCGGCCAAGGGTCGCAAACGATCCTCGGCCAACGCCACCAGTGCGGCTCGGGTGGCGGGCACCGCCAACAGGGAGCGGCCGGCCATGGTGTCAGCGTTCACCACCGAGGTGCCCCGCAGCGCCGCAAGCCGGGCCGCGGTGACCGCCTGGCGCAGCGCGCCGACGATGTCCGCCGATGTGTCGGCCCTGGCAAATCCGGCCGCTGCGGGCGCCACACCGGCGACGCCGGCGAGCACGTCGTCGATCAACGCCGCTGGTTCCGCCGGCAACAGCGCGACAGCGTGGTCATCGCTGACCGCGCCGACCAACGGCAGCTCCAGGCCCTGCAACACCAGGTCGACGGCCGTCAACGCGCGGCGCGGATCACCGCCGCCGATCGCGAGCGCAACGACCCCGTCGCGGAGGGGAAGCCCGGTGATGCGCAGTTGGTCTGCAGTCTGCCGGTCGGTGAGCGCGTCGTCGAGCAACAACCCGACCAGCATCTCGTTGAACCGGTTCTGCGCCTCCCGCAACCGCAGCGGCTTCTCCTGTTCGAGACAGATCAGCGAGGCGGCGTGGCCGAGCAGCAGGTGGTCGATCGGCGTCGGCGCCCTGTCGGAGACCAGCGCCAGGTAACCATGAAGGCGACGACCCACCTGGAGTCGCAGGGCCGTCAGCACCCCGGTCGGACCGGCACTGGACGATGCTGGCCACCGAACTGGGGATGCCCGTGGACCCGGTGCCCTGTCGAAGATTCTCGACCACTTGCCCGGCGCGGACGCCCGCGCCGGCCGGGTAGTCCGCGATCAGGTCGAGGTCTGCGTCGAACTGCAGCACGCTGCCATCGATCGCGGCGACCAGTTCCCGTAGCACCGCACGATTGCCGCCGTGCAGGGCTGCCCGGGTCATTCTCGGCTGGACGCGGGACGCGCGGGTCACTCCCTCGTACTGCTGCTGCGCGATCCGTTCCGTCACCGCCCGGATCACGGCAATGAACGGGGTCGGCAACGGCACCTGCAGCAAGGGCAGGCCGGCCGACTCCGCCGCCGCAACCAGGGCTTCGGGTACCCGGTCGTGCGAGAGACCGATGCCGAATCCGAGCGCGACAACGCCTGCGCGGTCCAGTGTTTCGACATAGGTGCGCTGCTCGTCGGCGGCCGTGGGCGACAGCCGGAGTCCGGTCGTCAACAGCAATTCGTGGCCGCGGAGCCACGGCGACGGGTCGGCCAGCTCGATGCTGTGCGCCCACTCGATGCGCCGGTCGAGCCCCGTTGCCCCGGCAAGCACCACAAGGCCGAGTTGTCGTTGCTCGGTCAGCCAGCGGACCGAAACACTGACAACCATCGGACCCTCATTCCCATGGCCTCGATCGGCTCGGCCCCGACCCTCACAATCCGGATCCCTTGAGGCTGATCATCGGCACCTGGGCAACGGGCTCCGCGATCGGGCTGGTGACGAAGAGCGACCGAATACCGCTGATCAGCGTGCGGCACCGTTCGTTGAGATCCTCGGGATCGTCGGTCTGCAGCCGCCCCTTGGTGACCAACTGCCCGAGATCGGCGCCCTTGAACAGGTAATCGCCCGGTCCATAAACCCGGAGAAAATAGAATTCGCTTTCGTCCTGCAGACCGTGCCAGTCCCAGGCGGGTCGCTTGAACGTCAGCCGGCCGTCGGTTTCCAATTTGTATTGCCCGGTCCGCGGCGCCGAAAGGATCAATTCCACCGGACCCGTCGGGTCTTTCATGACCAACTGACTCCACACGTCGACGGCGGCCAATTCGCGCCAGCGTTCGTTGATCTCGTCGACGTCAATCGTGTAATCCACGTCCATGTACTCGAGAAGATGGAACAGGAACAGCGGGATGTCCGCATAAGCGCCGGCCGTCACATTGGTCATCGACGAGGCCCCGGAGATCCGGGGGTTCAGCTCGCCGAGGTAGACCTCGTCGGCGTCCAGGTCGACCATGATGTCCACTTCGAAAAAGCCCCGGTAACCCTCTTCGCCGAGCCGGTCGCCCAGTCGCCGAACCAGGTCGATGGCCTTGACCCGATGATCCGGGCCCAGCGCCGCCGGGAAGAGGTCGTTCCCGCACCAACCACCGTGGTACGGCGTGAGCTCCTGATAGCCGGTCAGGTCAACCATGAACGGCCCGACGATGGTTCCGTGCCTGGTGATGACCGCCTCGACCGCGATCGCGGTGTTCCGCTTGATCCGTTTCATGATCTTGGCTTCGTGGCCGGCGATCGCGCCGGCATGCCGGTCCCAGCCCGCCTGGTCGGCAACGAAGAAGGTGGTCTTACCGGAGTCGCCGTAAGGCATCTGGATCACCAGGTCGTCACCAAGGCCCGCGTCATCCGCGATCTGCAGGAGACCTGAATAGTCGGCGACCGCGGCCAGCACGTTCGGCACACTGGGTGCGCCCGCCTCGTTGCCCAACCTGGTCGTGGTGATCTTGGAGTCGAGGTGGCTGCGCAGGGCGTGCGAGGGCAGGATCAGCTGGTAGCCGAGTTCGGCGCAGATCCTCTCGGTCTCCTCGTCGAAGAAGACCGCCGCGATCCTGGGCCTGGTGCCGCCGTCGGCCTTGATCCGTGCCTGGACCTCCGGGTGCCGGAGCAGGAAATTGACGATGTCCTCGGAGGAGGTGAAATCGGCCTCCCGGTTGTACTTCGGGGTGATCATCCGCGGGTGCGCGCCGTCCCACGCGTCGTAATAGGTGATGTAGTTGAAATGCCGTACCCAGCGGTCGATCCCGAGCAGGTTGAAGGCCGTCGGGCCGACGAAGTAGACGGGTTCGTCGTTGGTGCGGAAGAAGCTTCGGATCTCTGGGATGTTGCGCAGTGTGCGGCTGGTGGTGTTCATGACGTCTCCTCGGTGTGACCCGGATCGGGGGGTGTGGCTGGGTGGAATGCAGTTGAGCGGGATGCAGCGGCGTACGGCACGCCAGATGACTGGCCGAGGTGCGCGGCGATGACGCCGAATGCGGTGAGGGTGTCGTGGAAACGGTCGGCGCTCTGCGGGAGCGGCCAGGTGGAGAGCTTGACGCCGACGGTCCTGGTGGCCTGATCGACGTACACCATCTGCCCGTGAATGCCGAGCGCGACGACGACCTGACCGCCGGCGAACGGCACCCAGAGCTGGTGCCGGTAATGGCCGCCGGGCATGCCGGTCTCGAAACTGCTGGTGTGCGCGAACGCGTCCTTGGCATCGGCAGCGCCGGTCAACACATCCTGGGTCCACCAGTCCGGCAGCACCTGCGCTCCCGAACGGGCCCGACCGTCGTCGAGCAACAACTGACCGAACCGGGCGACGTCCCGGGCGGTGGCGCACAGGCCACCATCGTGGATCGCCGCACCGGCCAGGTCGACCGCGATGTAGCCGTCGTTGCCCATACCGAGCCGCTGCCAGATCAACTCCGACAGCAGGGTGGCCATGTCGGTTCCGCCGGCCCGTTCGCAGACCCAACCCAACATGTCGGTCTCGCAGGAGCGGTACTTGAACCCGCCGCCGTGCGGCCGGTCGGCCGGCAGCCGGGCCAGGTAGTCGTAGGTCGAGCTGGGCGACCCGGCCGCGTTCGGTCGCCAACCGGCGAGGTGTTCCAGCACCCGGATCTCGGAGTCCGGGTTGAGGTAGGTCTCGGAAAAGGCGATGCCGGAACGCATGTCGAGCAGATTGCGCACCGTCGCGCCCTGATAGCCGAACCCGATGACCTCCGGCACATAGTCGGACACCAGACCGTCGAGATCAAGTACTCCGCGACCCGAGAGGATCCCGGCGACGGCACCGATGAAGGATTTGCTGACCGACATCAGCAGGTGCCTGGTGTCCGGCGTCATCGACGACGAATAGCTCTCGTGCACCAGCACACCGTCGTGCAGCACCAGGAACGCGTCGGTTTCGGTGCCGGTCAGGATGTCGCCGACGCTACCGATGTCGCCGCTCGTCCTGGTCACCGGAAGCTGCAGTATCGGTCGCGCGGTCACGACGAACGGTGCGGTCGGTGCGCCGCCCCGTTCGATCGGAACCGTCGGCAGGATCTGGTCGACATGCAGGAAGCCCCACCGGTTGAAGGGTGCGTCCTGCCAATTGGCCAGCGTTGTCGATCTGCCCAGCTGCAGCATCGTGGGTCCTTCCTGAAATTGCGTGGTCGTACGGCCGCCCGATTGACGCGGCGGCGTTACCGAATGGGCACGGGCGGCTGCACGGGCGGGGTGACGACCTCGTCTTGGCCGTCATCGAAGTCGGCGCCCACCGATCCGCCACGCCACTTCGTGATGGCATAGAGGCCGATGAAAACGGCCCAGGCCAGCAGGCTGAGCAAGAGCTGCTCTCGGGTACTCACGTCGTAGAACATCATCACCAGCACCGCGAGGATGCCGGCAATCGTCAGCAGGGTCAGCCAGGGATACAGCCACATCTTGACCTTCAGCTGATCGGGCGGGGTGCGTCGGCGCAGGATGAGCTGTGAAACGGCGATCAGCAGATAGACGAAAAGGATGACCGCGCCGGAGGAATTCAGCAGGAAAAGGAACACCGTTGTCGGGGAAATGGCGGCGGCCAGGACGCAGAGGAATCCGACAACGGTCGAGGTCAGGATGGCCGCCATGGGAACGCCACGCTTGCTGACGGCGATCAACTTGATCGGCGCCTCGCGGCGCGCGGCCAGCACGAAGAGCATTCGGGAAGCGGTGTAGAGGCCGGAGTTCAAGCAGGAGAGCACGGCCGTCAGGACCACTGCATTCATGATGTCGGCCGCGTAGGGGATGCCCATCACCTCGAAGGCGCTGACGTACGGGGACGCGGCGAGTTCGGTGGAATTCCAGGGCAGGATCACGGCGAGCAGGAAGACCGAGCCGACGAAGAAGACGGCGATCCGCGCAACCACGGAGTTGGTGGCCTTGACGACCGCCTTCGCCGGATTATCGGATTCCGCCGCCGCGATGGTGGCGATTTCGGGCCCGACCATCGAAAAGATCACCACGACGATGCTGGAGAAGATCGCCCCGACGCCCAACGGAAAGAACCCACCGTGCGCGGTGAGGTTGCTGAAGTCCCAGCCCTTGCTCGGCCACAGGCCGATCGCAAAAAAGGTCCCGAGCACCAGGAAGGCGATGATGGCGAAGACCTTGATGCCGGCGAACCAGAACTCGAACTCGCCGAAGGATGAGACGGAGAAGAGATTGCGTTGCCGTCATCAGGACCATCAACCCGAGGGACAGCAGCCACAGCGGGGCATCGATCCAGTAGGTCAGGATCTTGGCGCCGGCCACTGCCTCGAAGCCGACGACGATGACCCAGAAATACCAGTACAACCAGCCGACCGAAAATCCTGCCCAGCCGCCCATCGCTCGCCGGGCGTAGTCGGAGAAGGAACCCGTTGAGGGGTGCGCCGCGGCCATCTCACCCAGCATCCGCATCACCAGGACGATGAGGACGCCGGTCAGGGCGTACCCGAGGAACGCTGCCGGGCCCGTGTCGGCAATCACCACCCCGGAGCCGACGAACAGACCGGCGCCGATGACGCCACCGATCGCGATCATCGTGAGATGTCGCTGCTTGAGGCCCTTGGACAGCTTGGTAGGACGTTCGGACATGACGCTCCTTAACCGGTGCTGACGTCAACCGGTGATGATGACGATGGTGCGAAGCAGCGGGCCGCACGTCCCAGACGGCCATCCAGACTCGCCTGCGACGAAGGAGTCAGGCGCCAGTCGATACAGCAGGACTGCACCGACTGGAATGGCTGAGGGACGCAGTCATCATCGGCTGCATGGTGCTCGTGTCGTAGCGGGGAATCGAACCCCGCTCATCGCTCGATCTGACTGCCGCGGCCCTTTCGGGTCCGCCGTTTGCCGGGTATTACGCCCATCGAATCCAGAGCCGACTTGGGTGCTGCGGTGGGCCCACCGATGTGGACCTGGGTGCTGTGCCGATCGCCTTTCACTGTTGATGCTGCGCCACGGATGTAGGCCAGGGAAGGGTCGTTGTACCCGGGACCGGTTGTGCGCGCCATCACAGCAACAGTGAGAATGTGGCACGCGACGATGGCATGAGATCGGGCAAGGGAGCGAAGCACCAATGAAGCTGTTCTTCGATGACCAGAACTTCGACGGGCAGTGCAGCGCAGTGTCGGGAAGGCCGACGCCGGCATGGCCAATGTCGGTGAGTGCCTGGCGATCGCGGCCCAGATCACCGACGGTGGACCGGGACAGCTGGTACCGGGCATGGTCGGAATTCGGGTTGCCGACTGCTCGAACAGGGAGACCGCCCTCGCCGCGGGGCACCGGGTCAGCGCCCGTGGAGCAGTACCTACGGGCCACCGAGTACCTGCGCCAGGCGTTCTTCTTCCACCGGGAGAACCTGGACGGCAACGAACTCCGGGCTGGCCTATTCCGCCGAGCGTCGCCAGCCTTCCGGGCCAGGCGCTGCCGCTGTCTGGACCCACCGGGCGGAGGTGTTGACCGGCGGCACTGACCGGATACCTGTTCACCCAGCAGGCAGCCGGCCCGTGCCCACGCTGCTGCACGTCGACGGGCTACGACGGCACCGCCGAGGAGCTGTACGCCTCCGGTCGGCCCGGCGCTGGAGCGGGGCTATGCCTTCGCCGCGATCGACGGGCCCGGGCCAGGGCGGAGTCCTCTATGACCAACGGATCCCGATGCGCCCGGACTGGGAGAACGTCGTACCGGCAATGGTGGACGCGCTACTGGAGCACCCCGAGGTCGATCCGGAGCGGGTCATCCTGGTCGGTCGGTCGTTCGGTGGGTCATCGCGCCCCGCGGTGCGTCGGGGGAGCGGCGACTCGCGGCGCTGTCGTCGATCCCGGGCAGTACGACATCGGGGCGGACGTCATGACCCGGCTCGGACCGTTGGCCCAGCGGCTCGACGATCCCACGGCCGACCCGATGTTCCAGGCATGCTCGACAACCCTGCCATGGCAACGCTTCTGGCCCCCCAACGGCTAAACTCAACGGAACGCCGACCGTCCGCAGGTACTTCAAGGACATGACCAGGTACCACAACCGGGACGCCGCACCGAAGATCAGCTGCCCCACCTATGTCACGGACAACGAAACCGATCAGCGTTTCCACCGGGCAGGGCCAGGTGCTCTACGACCACCTGGTGTGCCCCAGGGAGTTCCGCCGGTTCACCGTCGCCGAGGGGGCTGAGGGACATTGCGAGGGCATGGCCCCCATCGTGTTCTGGACCGCGGCACTGGACTGGCTTGACGACCTACTGGCCAAGAGTTGACCCCGTCCGCTCAACCCTCGGACCAGCTTCGGGACTGAGTTGCAGGGTGGTGGCCGCGGCGGCGTCGGTCGTCATGCGGTCGACAGTCGCGCTGCCGTAGCGCGCGTACTTGGCGCGGTAGGCGGCATCGACACCCGCACGCAGTTCGGTGTTGTGTTCGCCGCCGATGTCCCGGGCGCTGACATCGACCTCCAGACCCGGGACGCGGATCCGCGCTCGCCGCAGGTTCACCACTCGACCGAACCAACCGGTGTCCCGTCGGTTCCAGGTGCGCACAAACACCTGCTCACCAACGCAGACAGCCCAGATGGGCACCCAGGAGCGCATTGACCCGTCGGCTCGTCGGGTGCCGATCTGCAGCTCGTCGGCTCGTCCGATTCGCGTCAGATCCTCCGCAGACCAGGCCGTGGTCACGTCGACACTCCTGTCCGTCGCCATGAGCCACCACCGTGAATCGATGGCGGCCTGGCGACTGGAGACTAATCGTTGTCTCTGACAGGTTGATAGGTGAGTTGGATCAGGCCCTCCCCGACGGTGCGGGTGTCGATGAGCCGCAAAGGTTTCAGGCCGCCGGTCTCCCCGAACAGGCGCTCGCCGGCGCCGAGCACGATCGGAAAGACGAACAGCCGCAACTCATCGACCAGGCCGTGCTCGATCAGCGTGCGCCCGAGCTGATAACTGGCGTAGACGACGATGTCGCCGGCAAGCTGCTGCTTGAGCGTCGACACCGCCTGCAGCACGTCACCTTTCAGGACGGACGCGTTGCTCCAGCATGGATGTTCCAGGGTCGAGGACACGACGTACTTCGGCAGGCTGGTCAGCCTGGCCGCCCACTCACCTGGCCGGGATTCCGGCCATCGTGCGGCGAACCAGGCATCGCTCCGCCGACCCAGCAGCAGCGCCTCGGTGCGCAGTGCCTCCTCGAACTCGATCTTGGCCCACGCCTCGAGGTCCCGACCCCCGGACCTGGTGAACCAGCCGCCCAGCGGGAAACCCTCCGCGCCGTCCGGGTCCTGGACCACTCCGTCCAGCGAGACGTTCGTGCTGATCACGATCTTTCCCATGTCGGTTCTCCTTCGTCGATGGCATGAGCTGTCACTCATGAAGGCACCGCAAGACCGGGAAACTGGGGCGGTCTGCGACCGCCCAGTTGGCCCCGCCGCCGGTGTCCATACAAGGGTGGAAGAGAACTCGTGCGGATGATGGGACGGGAATGCCGGTGACGGCCAACTTGATCGAACAGGCGCGGGCCGGTGATGGAGGCATTCCGCCAGCTGACCGAGCCGTACCTGCGCGAGCTGCATGTGCACTGCTACCGGATGCTCGGCTCCCTGCAGGACGCCGAGGACGCCCTCCAAGAAACACTGCTGGCCGCCTGGCAGGGCGTCGGCGGGTTCGAGGGTCTCGATTCGCACCTGGCTCTACCAGGTCGCAACGAACAGGTGCCTGAACGCCCGTCGCACGGCCAGCCGCCGGCCTGCCAAGGAGTGGGACGTGCCCAAGGTTGATCCGCCGGAACCGACCCGGCTCGGCGAAATCCTCTGGCGCGAGCCATATCCGGACGCCCTGCTCGGCGATGCTGCGCGCGTCCCACTCGGCCCGGCCGCCCGCTACGAGCTGTCCGAATCCATCTCCCTGGCCTTCGTGACGGCGCTTCAGCTCCTCCCGCCACGGCAGCTCGCCGTGCTCGTCCTCCGCGACGTCCTCGGGTTCCGCGCCAGTGAGGTGGCGGGGATGCTGGAGTCGACCGTCGAATCCGTCAACAGTGCCCTCAAACGCGGCCGCGCCACCCTGCGACAACGAATCCCGGCCGCGACGGAACGGCCTCCTGCGGCCGATTCACCCGTTGAGGTCGCGATGGTCGGCAGGTTCGTCAGCGCGTGGGAATCGGCCGACGTCGACGCATTGGTGGACGCTCTTGACCGACGACGTCTTCATGTCGATGCCACCGATGCCCTTCGAATATGAAGGCCAGGACGCCGTGGCCGGTTTCTGCGTCAGCCTGTTCGGCGCCGGACGCAGATTCGACCTGGTACCAACACGAGCG
>CAVOJB010000002.1:0-633383 GCA_963696175.1 uncultured Actinomycetota bacterium | reverse complement strand
GTCTGGACGGGCAGTCAGGTGGGCCTCCGGACACGGTGGCCGCTAATCCTCGGAGCACCCGAGCTCGGAATTGAAAGACCCAGCGACAGTCACTGACGTCACGCCCACTGCCGCGGCCGACGCGCTGGGCACCTGATTCACCGCCACCACCAATGCCACCGGAACGACCGCGGCAACGATTCTGCTGGATGTACGACGTCGCATACTTACCTCCGCAAAGGCACGGGACGCCCACCAGCGGCAGCCCTGATCTGCGGCCTCGAACGTCGACGATCGTGAGTGCTAAACCGTAACAGCACCATATCCCGCCCGCAGGGTCAACGGCTCACGTAACCCGGCCGACCGTGCGGCGATGAATTCATGCCGGTCGACAGATCGGATGATCGGGACCTTCCGCGACGATTCCACATGCCAGGTGCCGGGGGGCTTTCCGTCAGGTCGACGGCTCCGGCACTGACCCCGATGATTTCAGCAACGGCGGACAGGTCGACCCTTCATGACGACGAAGCAGCCTTGGAGACCACGGACGCCACCATCACCTATGACGTCGACGGCCCACTACCCACCGCAGATGGTCGCCGGCCGTTGTTCATGATCGGCCAACCGATGACCGCCGACGGTTTCCGCACGTTGGCGACCTACTTCCCCGACCGCACCGTCATCACCTATGACCCGCGGGGCCTCGGTCGTAGCAGCCGACGGGACGGCCGGGTCGACCAGTCACCCGCCGTCCAAGCCGACGACGTCCACCCTGTCATCGGGGCGCTCGGTCGGACCGGTGGACATGTTCGCCAGCAGTGGCGGCGCCGTGACCGCTCTTGCGCTGGTTGCGGCATATCCCGGACGACGTGACCACTCTGGTTGCCCACGAGCCGCCCCTGATCCCAGTGCTCCCCGACGCCGAAGCCGCCGAACGCGCCCGCGCCGCCGTGCGAGACCCCTACGAGGCCAGCGGGTCCGGGGCTGGCATGGCCGGCTTCATCGCCATGACGTCGTGGCGGGGCGAGTACACCGACGATTTCTTCGCCCAGCCCGATCCCGGATCCGGCCATGTTCGGAATGCCCGCCGCGGACGACGGCTCTCGCGGGGACCCGCTGCTGTCCGACCGCTCCTGGGCGATCAGCGACTACCGCCCCGACGTCGACGCGCTGACCGCCGCGCCAACCCGCATCGTGATCGCGGTGGGCGAAGAGACCGGCGATACCTTCACCGGACGCACCGCGCTCGCGATGGCCGACACTGCTCGGCCAGCAGGCGACCGTCTTCCCGAGCCACCACGGTGGCTTCCTGGGCGGCGAGCACGGCTACGCCGGTCAACCAGAGGCGTTCGCCCGCACACTGCACGACGTGCTCGGACACCTGTTGAGTTGACCGGCTGATGGCCATGACGGTCTTTCGGTGGTCGGCCGGTCAGCCGTGGGTGGAGGTCAGCCGCCGACTGCTGCCGCGGCCGCAAGAATCGCGTCGATCGTCACCTGTGGATGGGACACCATCGAGACGTGCGAACCTGCCACCTCGGTGATCGTCGCGCCCGCCCGCTCCGCCATGCGGCGCTGGGTGTCGGGCGGAATGACCAGGTCCTGGGTGCCGATCACAGCCCAACTCGGCAGCACCTTCCAGGCGCCCGGGCCGGACGGGGTGGTGTTTGCGCTCAGGGTGATCGGCCGTTGGCTTGCGATGATCAACCAGCGATCCTGCTCGGAAAGATCCTGGGCGAAGGAATTGTGCACGGTGTCCGGCTTGAGGAAGGCCTCAGCGTCACCTTCCGGTGCGTCCGGGTATCCCACTAGGTCCAGCACCGTTGTCGGGTCGGGGACATCAAGTGCCGAACCCGAACCACCCAAAATTTGAAAGACCGTTTCGCCTTCGTCCGGAATGAACGCGTCGACGTACACCAGAGCTCGCACATCGCCGCCGCCGGTTGCCGCATTACTGATGACGAACCCGCCATAGGAGTGGCCGACCAGGACGACCGGCCCGCTGGTGCGTTGTGCCAGAAACGAGGCGATGTAAGGCGCGTCAACCGGTGCCCGGCGCAGAAGGTTCGGCGGCGTGAGAACCGTGAAGCCATCGCCTTGCAACGCGGACGCCACAGCGTTCCAACTCGATCCGTCGGCCCATGCCCCGTGCACCAGCACAATCGTCGGCTTCGGCATCTGCACTTCCCCTTATCGTCGAAAGCTGTTTTGGTTAGCCATCATTCAGGCCGTGGAGACGACTCCTGCGAAGGAACTTCCGCACGCTAAGGAACGGTATATCACGTCGCCAGCGACCGCGCGGCGGCAGTCAGCAGCTCACCGCCAACCGAGGGCCGGCGCGACGTGCCGCAGCACGCTGTCGAGCAGGTGTGCGTTGTACTCCACACCCAGCTGGTTCGGAATCGTCAGCAGCAGCGTGTCGGCGGCCGCTATCGCCTCGTCCCCGGCGAGTTCTGCGACCAGTCGGTCCGGCTCCCCCGCGTATGTCTTGCCGAACCGGGCCCGACCTCCGTCCAGGTGACCGACCTGGTCCTGGCCACCGGTCTCGCGTCCGAAATACAGCCGGTCCATGTCGCTGACCACCGGGAAGATGCTGCGACTGACAGAGACCCGCGGCTCGCGGGTATGGCCGGCCGCCTGCCAGGAGTCCCGGAATCGCTGAATCTGCTCTGCCTGCAGCTGATGGAACGGTACCCCGGTGTCTTCGGTGAGCAAGGTAGAGCTCATCAGGTTCATGCCCTGCTCCGCGGTCCATTCCGCGGTCGCCCGGGTGCCGGCACCCCACCAGATCCGGTCGCGGAGACCAGGCGAGTGCGGCTCCAGTCGCAGCAGGCCGGGCGGGTTCGGGAACATCGGCCGGGGATTGGGCTCGGCGAATCCCTGGCCCCTGATCACATCGAGAAACACCCGGGTGTGATCACGGGCCATGGCCGCGTGGTCGGAGCCCGCTGCGGGCTCGTACCCGAAGTACCGAAACCCATCGATCACCTGTTCCGGAGAGCCGCGGCTGATGCCCAGCTGAAGCCGGCCACCAGAGATCAGATCGGCTGCTCCCGCGTCCTCCGCCATGTACAGCGGGTTCTCGTAGCGCATGTCGATCACGCCGGTCCCGATCTCGATCCGGCTGGTCCTGGCCCCGATCGCCGACAGCAGTGGGAACGGCCCGGCAAGCTGGTTGGCAAAGTGATGTACCCGGAAGTACGCGCCGTCGGCCCCGAGCTCCTCAGCTGCCACCGCTAGCTCGATGGACTGGAGCAGGGCGTCAGCGGCCGACCGGGTCTGCGACTGCGCCGACGGCGTCCAATGCCCGAACGACAGGAATCCGATCTTCTTCATGCCTTATGCAACTACACGACCAGCTTGGCAACAAGTTGCTCGTGAAGCCTGAGCATCGAAGGGCCGCGACTCAGTCCGACGGACTGCGTGGGCGCACTAGCCAAAAAGGACCCTTCCCGGTATCCCAAAATTGGGGGGGTACCACCCTCCCTCAAACGGGGGTTCCGATATCCACCCGGACCCGCCACATTTGCCTGGGGGTTGCCTGCCTGCGCACCCCTGTCGACCGCGATCCTGCAACGGAGGGGCAACTCCATGGTTGAGCGCCTTGCGAACAGCCCGTCGGTTCACCCTTCCGACGGGGAAATGCCTCCAGCCGCGCCAAGCGGTCCGATACAGCGCGACAGGATCATCAGCGCTCGTGGAGTGATCATCTCGGTACTGGCCGCCGGGATCACTGCCGTGCTGTACGCCTGGTGGTGGGTGGGGTCGGATACACCCGTGCTGGACGGTCTCCCTGACCAGGGAACGGTGACCAACATCGGGCTGCCCATCGCCCAATATCTGTCCGAGATCGCCGGAGTCATCGTTGTCGGACTGCTTTTCGTTCGCTGCCTGTCGCCCGGTGAGCAGTCGACGCCGGGCCATCGGCATCTTGGCCGAATGGCTGCCAGGTGGAGCGTCGTCTGGGCCGGAAGTACCGCCGCCTGGGTCGTGTTCACGCTGTCCGATCTCATCGGCGTGCCGGTGGCCGGGCTTCCCGGGCGGGCCGATTTCATCGTCATTGCGCTGGACACCACAAGGGTTCTCGCCGAGATTGCGACATTCTGGGTTGCCCTGCTCGTGGCGATGTTCGCAGCGCGGACCTCAAGTGCGACCACCTCTGCATTGCTGATGGTCGCGGCGGCCGCGGCCCTTCTGCCCGCCGCACTCACCGGCCACTCCAGCCACCACAACTCGCCGGCGATCGCCACGATCTCGCTCGGCGTGCACATCGTCGCCGCGGCGATCTGGGTCGGCGGGCTCTTCACCCTGATCGTGCATCTGCGGCCATTCCCTGACCAACTCGGGCGAGCCGTCCGGCGGTTCAGCACTGCCGCTCTGGTCTGCGTCGTCGCGGTTGGACTCTCCGGCATCGTCGCCGGATACGTCATGCTCGACGGACCGCAGTCGCTGTTCGGAACCAGCAGGGGCCAATTGATTCTCGCCAAGTCGCTGGCTCTGGTCGTGCTCTGCGCCATCGGGTACCAACACCGGCAACGAACGGTCAGTGCCGCAAGCAGCGGTCGACTCGGCCCGCTACTGAGGCTCGGAGCGGGCGAGCTGGCAATCATGGGAGCAACCGTGGGCCTCGCGGTCGTACTCTCGACCACGGCCTGAACCGCTCGGTTGGTGTCGCGCGGTCACGCGCGGGCGACTCGGTAGGTCAGATGGGTGCAGACCGCTGAGACTGCGACCGCGGTCTGGACAAGCCGGTGCCGACCGACGCCGGCAAATAGTGGTGTACCCGCGCCGAGCACCTCCGGCGAGACGTGCAGGCGCAATTCGTCGAGTAGCCCGTCACGCAGGCAGGAACCGACCAACGCGCCACCGCCCATCACGAAGACGTCGCGGGCGTCGGCCGCCTTCCTGGCTTGCGCAATGGCGGCGGCCGGCCCATCGACAACGAAGGTGAAGTCATGCGAGTCGGCCAGACGATGGGACGCCGGCGCCCGACTGGTCACCACAAAGAAGGGCGGTCTGCCGTCACGATCGGCACCGTAGCCGCGCTCATCGCTCCACGCTCCGTCCACGGTGTCAAAGGTCTTCCGGCCCATCACGACGGCGCCGGAGTCCGCAGTGTGCCGTTCCAGGACGCCGCGGTCGACGGGGTCGTCGCTGTCCAATGCCCAGGCGTGCAGGCCGTCGGCGTCATGGCCCAGGCCATGCTCCAGGTCGGCACCTGGACCGGTGACGAATCCGTCAAGAGAAATGGTGATGTCGCCGATCACGATCGTCATTCAACGTGGACCGCAGAACCAGCTGATACTCATCGCGGCGGGAGCCATAGGTCGGCGCCCGTACCTGCAGATGGAGCGAGGAATTATCTCGTGGAACCAAATCCGTTCCCTGGCTCGCTCACTCGAAATCGCAGGGTGGTACGCGGACCTACCTCGTCGACGCCGAGCTTCTCCAGGGCGATTGGGCCTTTATCCCCGAACAGCCGCAGGCCGGACCCGAGGATCACCGGCATCACGTCGACCCGCAGTTCGTCGACCAGGCCAGCAGTGAGCAACTGCCCGGTGAGGTCGGCTCCGCCGACGACCGTCACCGCACGCTCCCCCGCAGCCTGAATGGCCCTGGCGACGGCTTCGCGGACACCGTCCCGGACAAAGGTGAAGGACAACCGCTCGTTGCGTTTCGGTGTCACCGCCGGAGGCACGTGCGTGACGACGAAAATCGGTACCTGGAACTCGTAGTTGTCGGCGTAGTCATCCGGGTTCTCGGCCATCCCGAAGGTCCGCCGGCCCATCAGTACGGCGCCGGTCTCGTCCTGCATCGCCTTCATATACGGCGCGTCCACCAGTTCCGCGAAATCCGGGTAGAGCGCAGCAGTGCTGCCATCGGCATCGGAGATGAAGCCGTCCAGCGACACCGTCATTCCCGCTATGACTTTCGCCATCCCGACCTCCTCGTATCACCGCCCGAATGTGGGCGATACGGAAGATAGGACCAGCGGAGCATGCTGGACTCATCGCCCGACGGCCCACGAATCATCGGTAGTTGAGCTCCGCGAGTTCGGTGGCGAGCCTGGTGCGGAAGACCGGGAGTTTCCCGAGCAGGGGCAGGGCGATGTTTCGCGCCCCACGTACCGCGGTGTTGTGCGTGGTCGCGATCCTGGTCATTCGATCGGCGAATGCGACCACCCTTTTGGCGACCGGCCGACGCTGGGCCTCGTAGCCGTCCAGTTGGCTGGTGGCGAAGGCGCTGCCAAGGGCGTAGCCGTCCTGGATACCGGTGTTCATGCCCTGCCCGCCGGCCGGGCTGTGCACGTGGGCCGCGTCCCCGGCCAACAGCAGTCGGCCCTCCCGGAAGTGATCGGCAACGCGGTGCTGGACCCTGAATCTGGACGACCAGGTCAGGCCGGCCACTCTCGCCCGGCCAGGGGCACGTTCGTCCAGCAACCGCTGAACGAACGTGAGGTCTGGCTCGGCCGGGGCATCGTCCACCGTGGCAACGATCCGAAAGTGGCCGCCGGGGAGCGGCGCGACGACCGTGAGCCCGGCTTCACCGAAGGTGAGTGAGACCTCCTCCGCGCCCGGCAACCAGTCCATCGTGACATCGGCGAGGACGAAGGACTCGGTGTCACTGCTTCCGGAGAATCCGATGCCCGACGCTTCACGCACCACGCTGTGAATGCCGTCGGCGCCGACAGCGTATGCGGCGCTGAGTATTTCACCGTTGTCCATGGTCAGCCGCACGCCGGCCTGGTCGTGCGCGATGCTACTGACCTGGTAGGGACGGTGCACGTCGTGACCGAGTTCGCGCAGCCGAGCCAGCAGCACGGCCTCGGTCACCTGTTGCGGGACCATCAGCGTGTAGGGATACGGAGTCGGCAGTCCGTCGAATGGGACGGTGAGCAGAACCCGGGATCCGTCCCGGACGGTGAAATGCGTAATCGGTTTTCCGCAAGCGATCAACGACTCAGCGGCGCCCAACTCTTCGAGGACCTCCAAGGTGCGGGCGTGCACAACGGCCGCGCGAGAGGTGTTGGCGCCCTCCGCCAGTCGGTCGACGATGACGAATTCGATGCCGGCCGCCGCGAGGGTGACGGCGAGCGTGAGTCCGGTCGGGCCGGCACCGACGATGGCCACCTCGGTACGGGCGGGCAGGGGGTTGGTGTCCATCTTGTTCTCCTCATTGTGTTGGGTGGGTCACGGTGTTGGGTGGGTCACGATTGCTGACTGGGCTGAGTTTCTCGGTTGGATGGCGGTTGCCGGGAGGGTTGCAGGAGCTTGCGGGGAACGACCAGGACCAGCAGCGGCACCACGATGCTGACCGCGGAGAGCAGCAGCGAGAACGTGGTCAAGGCCGCGGCCGGGACGATGACCAGCTTGAAGCTGTCGATCGCGGTGTGCACGACGGCCGGTGCCCAGATCGTGGCCCGTCCGGTGTCGAACAGGTAGGCCAGCGGCACCGAGGTGACCGCCGCGACAGTCAGCGCCGCGACGCCGACCACCGGGCCGGAGGTGATCACGATCGGCACGTGCGCGACCGCGACCAGCGGCATCGTCCACAGCACCGCGGCCCGGAACGATCGACCCACCCGCAGCCGCCGGTAGGCGTAGCCGCGCCACACCAATTCCTCGGCCAGGCCGTGGAAGGCGAAGATGCCGATCAGCAGCCAGGGCCAGTCCGGGCGGAGGGTGATGCTCGCACCGGTGATCGACGCGGTGAGCGGGTAGACGAGCTGCACCAGCGCCCCGACGACGAACGCAGCCAGCAGTGCCCGACCGCCGGGACGGCCGAAACCCAACAGGCGCAATGCTTCCCGAGGTCGCAGTCCCGTACAGCAGCCGCTCGACGGCCAGGCCAACGCGCCAACACGACAGCGAGGATCACCAGGCCGAACCGGCCGGTGGCGTCGATCTCCGAAATTCCCAGCAGCACCGTCAGCAGGACGGTGAAGCCGACGAGAAACCGCACCCACTGCGCCGCCGACCGGACCGGAGTCCGGTCGCCATCGGTCCGCGTCGGCCACGACCGCGAACCGCATCCGCCGATCGGACGTCGAGCCGGTCACCGCGTTCACCGCGGGTGCGGCAGCCCTTCGCGGACATGCCCTTCGCGGACGCCCTTCGCGGACAACCGGAACCGCCACGGCCAGCACCACCACGGCGAGCAGCACGCGGCACGACCGCGGTCCAGGCGAGCGCCGCGAACGGCACCGTCCCGACGACGACCAGCCCGACGAGAACGCCCCGAGGAGCCGAGCGCAGCCACGCGGCCGCGATCAGCGCGATCCCGCCCGCGGTGCCGACCACCATCAGCAACGGCGCGGCGCCGGCCGCCATCAGGATCTCGAACCCGCCGAGGGCGGTGAGCAGCACCCGGAACCAGTCGTCGGCGAACGCCCTCGCGGTGTCCCGCCAGCTGTCGATCGTCATGCGCGCCGGCGACGACCAGCAGCACCGCCGACGGGTACCAGAGCCGGCCGACCGTGCTCAGGCACAGCAGTCCCGGGCCCGATCAGTCCGAGCGCGCAGGCCGTCCGTCCCCAGACCGACAGCCCGGCATTCCGCTGCCGTACGAGCGGCCCATCCGGCCAGCGCGGAGAGCCCGATCGTCAGCAGCCCCAACGCAATCGGTGACGCCTTGGCGCCGGTCCACTCCGGGATCTGCGATCCGACGGTGGCCTGGACGGTGCCGGCGACGACGCCGAGGGCGCTGCCGGCGAGGCCGAGCACGGCCACCAACCGGTGTCGATCCGCTGCGCCGGCTCATCGGGCTCACGTCCACGGTCATCGGGTCACCTCCGCGACGGAGCGGCGCGGGGTCGGCCGGCCTGCCCGCACCGGATACCCGACCCGGAAGGTCAGCAGCGGATGCGCGCCCGGCGGCAGCAGCTGCGGCGAATCGGGGCGCGAAGGTGGGCGCGGCCCCGGTGGTCGACTCCCGGTCGATCCGCTCGGTGATCTGATTCATGTGCTGCAGCGCAATGCCCTGCTGCTGGTCGCGGTCAGGTGGATGCGCTGCAGCAGGCGCCCGGCGTTCAGTTGCGTGCCTCGGTCGTCCGGCGCGGTCGTGGTGATCACGCCGTAGGCGGCCGCGGTCGCGGTGTGCACGGTGCGGGTCTGCTCGACCCAGAACTGGTCGCCGGCGGTCCTGCGACGACGCCGGGAGCAGTTTGGCGATGCCCAGGACGAGCGGGCTGACGCCCTGGCCGTCCAGCACCAGGCCGTCCCGGTAGCGCTGCACGTCGTCGTTGCTGCTGCGGAACCAGACGAAGCCGTCCTGGGACTGCTGCTCGTCGGCGATCAGCGCCTCGGCCGCGTCGATGAGCAGCTCGCCCATGGCCGCCCTGGGCGCGGGATCGGTGATCCACTGCACCGCGAGTCCCGGGCGATCCGGTGACATCACCGAGCGCGGCGAGCGTCTCGGCGGGAACCGGCCGACCGTCGTAGGGGCCGCGGTTGGTGTGCCGGTCGCCGATCGCGTCGTACAGCGGGCTCGGCAGTCGGGGCGGCGGCGGACAGCTCGACATGCGCCACCCGGGCGCCGTCGGCGCCGTCGGGTAGCAGCGTCACCTCCGGCTGCAGGCCGCGGGCCCGGCAGCCGAGCACCAGGTTCTCCAGGGCGCAGCCCAGGCCGACGTACTGCTCACGGCCGCAGCGGGTCGACGGTCGCCGGTGGTCCGGGCGGTGTCGACGAAGACGTCGATCGCGGTCGGCGCTGACGCCGAAGATCCACGGCTGGGTGTTGTGCGGACTCGCTGCCAGGACGGCCGCCGCGACCGCACCGAGTGGTCCCGGGGTGTCCCGCCACTGCTGCCAGGGCTCGTAGGCCTTCCCGCTGCCCGGGTCGAGCACCGCGGTGTCGAACACCCGGTAGCTCAGCGCACCGGTGCCGGCGACCACCACGGTGGCCGCGCCGAGACCGAAGGCTCGCAGCACATTTCGCCGGGACCAGCCGTGCCGACGATCGCTGGGTCGGCGTCGCCGGTGGCGTCGATGTTTCGCCGGTCGTTCAGGTCGTTCCGAGTTGTCGTCATGGTGTTCGCTGCTCCGCTCGAGGGGTCGATGGCCGTGGCTGCCGGCCTCCGGTCACTGGCAGAGCAGTGCGAGCCCACCGGGGTGGTGACGCAGCACCCACCCGGCGTAGCGACTGCACCCGGGGTGGTTCGCTGCGCGCGGGTGATGCGCAGGCACCCCGGTCGGCCGGATCGTTGGCCGCATCGACCAGCACCAGGTGAGGCGACAGAAACTCGATGAGACCATGACTTGCGAACAGCGCTGCGTACTGACGGTCGTCGGGCCCGCTGGCGCGTTCGGTGATCGACGCGATCCGCGCGCGGTTCGACGGCGTCGCGACGCGGACCGCGCGACAACACCGTGCTGACCGTCGACGACGTCGATCAGGCGGCGGTCCGGGCGGTGATGATCATGCTGTGGGACTCCGGTCACGACGTGCTGGCGATGGTCGATCGCCCGCTGGTCCGGCCGGCCGACCGACGCTCCAGGCGTGCTGATCCAGCGTCAGATCAGACCGAGATCTCGTGCGGCGGCGACCGCCTCCTGCCGGGACGCGACGCCCGAGCTTGCGGTAGAGGCTCTTGTTGTAGGCCTTGACCGTGTTGACCGACAGGAACATGGCCTGCCCGATCTCCCGCTGGCTCGCCGAGCCCGGCAGCACCCGCAGGATCGACAGCTCGCGGTCGGTCAGCTCCTCGGCCAGCGCCCCGGACCGGCGGGCGGATCGGACGGCGACCCGGCCGATCCGGGTCTCCGCCTCGTGCAGCAGTCGCATCGCGAACGGGGTCACCGGCTCGTCGTCGACGTTCTCCCGCGCCCTGGCCAGGGCCGCCCGCGCGGCGGCCCGATCACCGCAGCCGAGTTCGGCGTCGGCGAGGAAGACCAGCGCCAGGACCAGCGACGTCGGCAGCGCGGCCACCTCGGCGAGCCAGCACCGCCCGGGCGAGCAATGTCCCTGCCTGCGCCGGCGTCGCCCTGCTGATAGTGGTTGCGGCCCTGCACGAGTCGCAGCAGTGCGATCACCGGGCCGGCGGCCTCGCCCCACGTCCGTTCGGCGCGCGTCGGCGAGCGGGACCGGCCTCCCGGAGGAAGGCGTCAAGGTCCGCCGTCCGGCCGAGTTCCAGCAGGCTCAGACCCAGGTTGCCGCCGATCTGCAGGGTGACCCCGGGCGACCAGGTGGCGTGGTCCCGTTGCCGCCACGATGCCGAGCAGGATCGTCCACCGCTTCGGCGAACCGGCCGTCCCGGGCGAGGGCGCTACCCAGCGCCATCAGCGCGATCGGCCGCCCGTGCCGCCGGCATCGGTCTCCAGCGTCGACCGCCTGCTCGGCACAGCTCGACCGCCCGGGCGGATTCGGTGTCCGGAGTGCCGATGACGGCGCGCATCATCAGCGCGGCCGCCCGGGGGTTGCCGCCAGCCCCGCACCACGGTGTCCGGGGCGATCTGCTCGTCGCAGATGTCGAGCCAGTGCGGAACCCGGTCGAGCCGGCCGCTGGTGGCCGCCGCATAGGCCAGCACGATCGCCAGCTGCGGCCGGACCTGCGCGTGGGGCAGCTGCTCGCCGAGCATCAGATACGTCGGCGGCGGCGCCGCGCTCGAAGAACCACGGCTCCGACGACTCCAGCAGTGCCGCTGCTGCCGGCGCGTCGTCGGCCCGCAGCAGGTGCCGGACCGCCTCGTCGATCTGGTCGTGCTGTTCGAACCACGCCGCGGCGCGGCGCAGGACCTCGCGGGTGCTCGGCTGCCGATCGGGCCTCGGGTTCGCGCAGCAACACGTCGCGGAACAGGTGGTGGCATCGATACCACTCGTGCTCGGCGTCGAGGGCGACCAGGAACAGGTCGGCCCGGTCCAGCGCCGCCAGCACCTCCTCGGAACCGGTGACCTGCAGTGCGGCGTCGCACAGCGAACCCGACAGTCGTTCCAACGGTGCGGCCCGCACCAGCAGGTCGCGTTGCTCGGGCGTGATGGCGGGCAACACCTCCGCGGTGAAGTAGTCGAGCAGGTGCCGATCGTCGCCGCGCACTCGGGTCGGCGGCCGGTGCCGCCGCTGCCCCGGCGGGCCAGGCCGGCCAGCTGCAGACCGGCCGCCCAGCCCTCGGTCCGGTCCCAGACCTCGGCGGCCTCGCGCATCGTCCAGGTCGGATCCCGACACGGCCGACACCAGCGCGGCCGCCTCGTCGGGCGACAACCGAAGATCCGCGGCGCGCAGCTCGGTCAGCTCCCCGCGGGCGCGCATCCGGGCGATCGGCAGCGGCGGATCGGCGCGGCCGGCCACCACCAGCCGCAACGACGCCGGCAGATAGGTGACGAGGAACTCGACGCTCTCGTGGATCCGCGGGTCTGCCGAGTACGTGAAAGTCGTCCAGCACCAGGACATGTGGGATCGACGATGTGGCCAGTTCGTTGAGCAGGATCGGCAGCGCCAGGTCCATCGGGTCGGCTCCCGGCACTGCCAACGCGTCGAGTGCGGCGGGGCTGATCTCGTCGCTGGCGCCGCGCAGCGCGGTGAGCACGTAGCTCCAGAACCGGGTCGGCTCGTCGTCACTCTCGTCGAGGGACACCCACGCGACCCTGACCCGCTCCCCCGGATTCGACGCCCACGAGCTGAGCAGGCTGGTCTTCCCCCAGCCGGCCGGCGCCACCACGATGGTCAGGCCGGTGTCGGCGTCCCGCAGTCGCCGCTCCAATCGGGCGCGCCGCACCGCACCCGGCCGGACCGGCGGGATCAGCTGTTTGACGGTGAGCAGCGGCCGGACGGGACGATCGATGGTCATCACGCTCCCGCCCGGGCGGCCCGGCACCGCCATCGGCAAGAATTTTGCCATCAGAATCAAGCGGGACCCAAGTGCCTCTCTTGTCCCGGCTCGGCTCATACCCCACCGGGTCATCACCTCAATCACCACATGTGGTGATGCCCGGTCACCACATCTGCTCCTACCTTTCGATCATCAAAGAACGTCCGAGATCCGGGCGGGAGATTGATCAAGGCAGTCAGCTTTGAGGGGAGCGTCATGAGCGAAATATCGACCGCCAACGGGGCCGGACGGTACGAGATTCGCCTCAAGGGGCACCTCGAGTCCCGATGGGCCAGCTGGTTCGACGGCCTGGCCCTCACGAAGGAGAGCGACGGCAGCACCGTCATTCGCGGCCTCGTCGCGGACCAGTCCGCCCTGCACGGCCTGCTGCAAAAGGTGCGCGACCTCGGCGTACCTCTGCTTTCCGTCACCCGGATCGAATCCGAGGAGGCAGCTTCCGTTCCCCCACGGAGCAACTGTCACCAACTCAGCCCCGATAGCCCAGCACAATTCACAAGGAGAACGACATGGCAACCAGCACAGCAACCGTGAAAACCACAGGAACGAAACGAGTTCCGATGAGCTTCGTTGCGGAAGACCGCACTGACCGCAGGCATTTTCTACCTGATCACCTTTGTCTCGATCCCCACCTTCGGCCTGTACGCCGCGGCGAAGGAGGCGAACTACATTGTCGGCCCCGGTCCGGACACCCAGGTGCTCATTGGCGGTCTGCTGGAAATCATTGTGGCCCTGGCCGGCATCGGCACCGCCGTCACGCTGTATCCGGTGATCAAGAGGCAGAACCCCGGAGTTGCGTTGGGCTTCGTCAGCATGCGAACCCTGGAGGCCGCCACCATCTTCGTTGGGGTCATGAGCCTGCTCTCCATCACGACGGTGCGTCAGGCCGGCGCCGGACCGGATGCGCTGGTCGCCGGTCAGGTGCTGAACGCCCAGTACCACTGGATGTTCACTCTTGGACAAGCGCTCCTGCCAGGAATCAACGCAGTGCTGCTGGGCTCGCTGATGTACAAGTCCGGCCTCGTCCCGCGGATCCTGCCGATCCTGGGCCTCATCGGAGCGCCGATCATCTTCGCGTCCGTCCTGGCGAAATACTTCGGCCTCTACGACGAGTTGTCCGTGTGGTCGGCGCTCGGGGCGCTCCTGATCGCCGTGTGGGAGTTCTCGCTCGGTGTCTACCTGACCTTCAAGGGCTTCAAGCCCTGCCGCATCACAGCCGAAATCACCGCGGCCGGTCACGCCACCATTTGACCCTCGTTCCGATTCGGCTGCAGCAGCCCTCCCAACGCCTGAAAGGGACACCCCATGATCGAAGTAGAGAATCTCAGCAAGCGATACGGCAACAAACTCGCGGTCGACGGATTGAATTTCGTGGTGCAACCCGGAATCGTCACCGGCTTCCTCGGCCCGAACGGTTCCGGGAAATCCACCACCATGCGGATGATCGCCGGCCTCGACAAACCCACCGCCGGCCGGGTCAGGGTGAACGGCGGCGACTACCGTTGCGCCGCCGCCCCGATGGCCGAACTCGGGGTGCTGCTGGAGGCAAAGGCGGTGCACACCGGCCGGTCCGCCCGCAACCACCTGCTCGCACTTGCCCAGACCAACGGCATTCGGGCCCGCCGGGTGGACACGGTGATCGACACCGTCGGCCTGCGGGAGGTCGCCGGTAAACGGGTCGGCGGGTTCTCCCTCGGCATGGGCCAACGACTGGGCGTGGCATCGGCACTGCTGGGCAACCCGCAGACGGTCGTCCTCGACGAACCAGTGAACGGCCTTGACCCCGAGGGCGTCCGGTGGATGCGCACCATGCTCAAGGACCTGGCCGCCGACGGCCATACCGTCTTCGTGTCCTCCCACCTGATGAGCGAAATGGCCCAAACCGCAACACGACTGGTCGTCATCGGCCGCGGCCGGCTGATCGCCGACACCACCGTCGACGAATTCGTCGCCCGCGCCGCCAACCATTTCGTGACCGTCCGGACACCGGAGTCGGCGCGACTTCGGGAACTGCTGATCGGGCCGGACATCACCATCAGCACCACCCAACCCGACGTGCTGGGGGTCGACGGCCTGACCGCCGAACACATCGGCACGATCGCCTGGCAGCACCAGATCCCCATCTTCGAACTGACCGTCCAACAGGCCTCCCTGGAAGAAGCATTCATGACACTGACCAACGACGCCGTCGAATACCGTTCCACCGATACCACTGCCCCGGCCAGCACCGGGACCACGGTCGCCACCGGAACCGGGGCGACGTCATGACCGAAACACTGACCCCCGACACGACAACCAGCCCCACCCCCACCCGCCTGCGGGTCACCGGGCGGCGGGTCGTGCTGTCCGAATGGACCAAGTTCCGGTCACTGCGGTCCACCGTCTACACACTGCTGATGGCCGTCGTTTTCATGATCGGTCTCGGCGCGATGATCACCGCCATCACGGCCAACCAACCCGGCGGGTTCGGACCCGGCGAATCCGCCGTCTCGATATCGCTGTCCGGCATGTTCTTCGCGCAGTTGGCCATCGGCGTGCTCGGAGTACTGCTGATCACCGGCGAGTACAGCACCGGCATGATCCGCTCATCGTTGACCGTCGTGCCCCGCCGACTACCCATGTTGTGGGGGAAACTGGCGGTCTTCGCCGGTGTCGTGCTACTGACCATGCTGCTCGCCAGTTTCGCCGCGTTCTACGCCGGCCAGGCAGTCCTGTCCGGGCAGCAAGTGGACGCGTCACTGTCCGACCCTGGCGCGCTACGCGCGGTGGTTGGCGCCGCGCTGTACGTCACCGTCGCGGGAATCACCGCGCTCGCACTGGGCGCCCTGCTGCGGAACACCGCGGCCGCGATCACCACATTCGTCGCGGTCTTCTTCGTCTTCCCCACCCTCACCCTGCTGCTACCCGCCTCGGTCACGGACCACTTCGTGCAATACCTCCCCTCCAACCTCGGCGGAGTCCTCACCGGCAGCACCTCCGGCCTCGCCCACCCGCTGGACCCCTGGACCGGTTTCGCCGTGCTCTGCGGCTACGCGATCATCCTGATCGGATTCGCCGCTTGGCGACTCCGCCGGATCGACGCCTGACCGGCCCTGGCCTATCGGATGCCGCCCCGCTCCTTCGTCGCAGGCGACTAGGGGTTGTCCCCGATGTGCCACCGAGATCCCACCGTTAATGTCCCAGTTGACCTTTTCATCCGATTCTGACGAGATTCCGTGAGGTGGCCTGATGAAGACGATCGTGCAGGAGAGATTCGGCCCCCCTGACAGTCTCCGACTCGACGATACGGATCGGCCCGAGATCGGTTCGGGAGACGTACTTCTGGAAGTGCACGCCGCCGGGGTCAACCCGTATGACTGGCACGTCCTCAGGGGCGACCCGCGCATCGCCCGGCTGATGGGTGCTGTCGGCCTGACGAAGCCAAAGGCCAGGATCGCGGGCGTCGATGTCGCGGGCCGGGTCGAGGCGGTCGGCACAGAGGTGCATGACCTCCGGCCGGGCGATGAGGTTTTCGGGTTCGCCCGGGGTTCGTTTGCCGAGTTTGCCGCAGCCGACGCTGCTCTGCTGGTGCGCAAGCCGACGGCCCTGTCGTTCGAAGAGGCGGCGGCACTGCCGATGGCCGCCGTCACCGCCCTGCACGCGATCCGCGGCAGCGGACGCGTGCAACCTGGACAGCGGGTCCTGGTGAACGGCGCCGCGGGCGGGGTGGGCAGCTGCGCCGTTCAGATCGCGGCCGCACTCGGCGCCGACGTCACCGCAGTGTGCAGCGCCCGGAACGTCGAGCTGGTCCGGTCGCTGGGCGCCGCCCACGTGGTCGATTACGCGTCGGCCGACTTTGCCGATGGGTCAGTTGCCTACGACGTGATTCTCGACAACGTCGGAAACAGATCGATCAGCGATCTCCGCCACGCGACGACGGGAACCGGGATCATCCTGCTCAACGGCGGCGGATCCCCCGGCCGCGTCATCGGCGCGGTCGGCGGGATCCTGCGCGCCGCCGTGGTGAACATCTTTGTCCGGCAACGGATCACATTCGTCGCGACGACGTGGAGCCGGGGTGACATGGTTGACATTGCCGACCTGGTCGAGGCCGGCACGCTCCGGCCCGTCATCGACCGGACGTACCCGCTCGTCGACACGGCGGCGGGGCTGCGATACGTCGAGGCCGGTCATGCCCGAGGCAAGGTCGTCATCACGGTGATGTGAGCTGTCGTCGACAACCCGGCGAAACCGGTTGGGGGCAAGTGACTCCCCGTCAGCGTTGGTCATGTCTGGTTCTCGCACCGAGAGTTTCCGTCCGGGTGTCAAGGATCCCGCTCCCGACAGCCATTTACCAGGAAGCCGGCGGCGAAGACCCTGGTGACTGGTTTGTCGGCATCGAAATACAGCACGGCTCACCAACCCTTGGTGTGCAGATCGACAGCGCCACCCGCGCCACGGTCTCCCCAATGATGACGGGTCAGGACTGAATAAAGGCCAACAGGTCGGCGTTGATCGTTGCGGCCTCCGTCGTTGGCATGCCGTGCGGAAAGCCTGAGTAGGTCTTCAACGTGCCGTTCTGTACCAGCTTTGCGGATAACGGCCCGGAGTCGGCGTACGGAACGATCTGGTCGTCGTCGCCATGCATGACAAGAACGGGCACCGTGATCTTCTTCAAGTCCTCGGTGAAATCGGTTTGGGAAAATGCAACGATGCCGTCGTAATGCGCCTTTGCCCCACCCATCATCCCCTGGCGCCACCAGTTCTGGATGATCGCCTCCGACGATTCAACGCCGGGCCGGTTGAACCCGTAGAACGGTCCTGACGGGAGTGCCCGGTAGAACTCGGAGCGATTGGCGGCTAACTGCGCCTGCAGACCGTCGAACACACTCTTGGGCAGGCCGCCCGGGTTAGCGTCGGTCTGCACCATCAGCGGCGGCACCGCACTGATCAGCACAGCTTTCGCAACCCGGCTCTCGCCGTGCCTGGCGATGTAGTGCGCGACCTCGCCGCCGCCGGTGGAATGCCCGACGTGGACAGCGCCGGAAAGATCGAGATGTGCCGTCAGTTCGGCCAGGTCGTCGGCATAGTGGTCCATGTCGTGACCTTCGCCGGTCTGGGTGGACCGCCCGTGTCCGCGCCTGTCATGAGCGATGACCCGGTAGCCGTGCTGGAGGAAAAACAGCATCTGCGTGTCCCAGTCGTCGGCCGATAGCGGCCAGCCATGGCTGAAGACGATCGGCTGGCCGGTGCCCCAGTCCTTGTAGAAGATTTCGGTGCCGTCTGATGTGGTGATCGTGCCCATGTACTGCCTCCGTTGTCTGGAGTGACTGTCTGCGTGACGCCACAGGTCCCGGCAGCATAACTTCGACCCACTCGCTGCACCGGGCCGGTACCGAAGACCCAGCGGACCGAGTGTGCCGTCCTGCGAAGTGTTCTCCACCGCGCGTCGAGCCGCCGAAGATCCGAGAACCGTTTCCTCATCTCCGTCCGTATCGCTGGGTGATCGGCCGCCTGGGCCGGCAGCACGACACATCGAACGGAGATCGAAGAGTGCAAGCACAGCGAAACAGCTTTTGGCGCCGAAAGGCTGGCCCATTGCTCGGCACCGCGGTGATCAGCGGCGGCGCAATCCTGGCCACCGCGGCACCAGCCAGCGCGGCCACGACGGCCGGCTTCGCCGCCGGTATCCTCACGGTGCGCGCGGACAGCTGCGGACAACGCGATCACCATCAGCCGGAATGCGGCCGGCGCGATCCTGGTCAACGGCGGCGCGATCTCGGTTGCCGGCGGCACACCGACAGTGGCCAACACCACACGGATCTCGGTCTTCGGACTCGGCGGCAACGACGTGCATCGCGCTGAATGAGACCAACGGCGCATTGCCGTCGGCCGAACTGTCCGGCGGCGACGGGCAATGATGTGCTGACCGGCGGTTCGGGCGCCGACCTGCTGTTCGGGCAGAGCGGCAACGACACCATGCTCGGCAAGGGTGGAGCCGATCAGCTCTTCGGCGGCGGCGACAACGACACCGCAACCGGCGGCGACGGCGACGACCAGGTCTTCGGCCAGGGCGGCGACGACCGGATGATCTGGAATCCCGGCGACGACACCGATCTCAACGAGGGCGGCGGCGGGACCGACACCGTCGAGGTCAACGGCGGCAACGGCGCAGAACAATTCACCACCACCGCCAACGGCGCTCGGGTCCGCTTCGACCGGGTCAACTCCGGCCCCCTTCTCGCTCGACATCGGCACCTCCGAGAACCTGGTGCTCAATGCCAACGGCGGCGACGACTCCTTCAGCGCGACCGGCAATCTCGCTGCGCTGATCAAGATCACCGTCGACGGCGGCGCCGCGGCAACGACACCCTCCCCGGCTCCAATGGCGCCGACGTATTGCTCGGCGGCGACGGCAACGACGTCGTCGACGGCAACCAGGGCAACGACGTCGGCCCTGCTCGGCGCTGGCGACGACACCTTCAAGTGGGATCCGGGTGACGGCAGCGACACCGTCGAGGGCCAGGCCGGCACCGACACCATGACCTTCAACGGCAGCAACGCCGCCGAGAACATCGATATCTCGGCCAACGGTGCGCGGGTGCGACTGTTCCGCAACGTCGCCAACATCACCATGGATACCAACGACGTCGAGGCGATCGACGTCAATGCGCTCGGCGGCGCGGACAACCTCGTGGTCAACGACATCAGTGGCACCGACCTCACCCGGATCGGCGCCAACCTCGCGGCGGCCGGCGGGGGCGACGACCTGGCGGCCGACACTGTCGTCGTCAACGCCACCGCAGGACGACGACGTCGTGGTGCTCGAAGGTCAGACCGGCGACGCCGAATGTCGTAGGGCTGCAGGCGAGGATCTCGGTCACCGGCGCGACTGCCGGCCAACGATCGGGTGACCGTCAACACGCTGGCCGGCGACGACGTCGTCGACGCCTCCGGTGTAGCCGCCGATTCCGCGCTGCTCACGCTGAACGGCGGCGCCGGCGACGACGTGCTGATCGGTGGCGCCGGCAACGACACCATCATCGGTGGCGCGGGTGACGATGTGCTGCTCGGCGGACCCGGTGCCGATGTCCTTGACGGCGGCGACGGCGACGACGTCGAGATCGACGGCGCCGCAGGCGGCGCGACTGGCGCCCGAGACCGGCGGAGCAGGACTGGCTGTCCACCCATGCCAGCACGGTCGACGGCAAGACGGTGCTGGACCTGGGCATCGCGGACGGTGACCCTGCCGCAGGCGCAATTGTCGCAACTGTAGATCGACTGACGCGTCGGCACTCCCGCTCCGGTCAACCGGAGCGGGATTTGCCGTGTTCACCGCCGTGCAGGGCAACCCATTCAGTCAGCGTGCCGTCTCATGCAGGTGCCGCCCGGCCACCCGCTCGGCAACGGTCTTCCGCGGTTGGGAGTGCTGATCCGGGGTGATCCACGGTGATTGCCAGGCACAGCGGCACTGCGCCCGGACCCGGTTCCGATCGTCGGTAACCAGGGTGACGGCGTGGGACATGGTGCGGGCCTTCCGATCATTGTTCGCGGGGTCGACAGCATCGTTTTTCGGGCGCCGTACCACCGCGTGCGATTCATTGTTCGCAGTTCAGCATGCCACGGCCCGGCAGCCACCACGTTCCGCCACGCGCAACGGTCCTGACGGCGGACACCAGACAGTCAGCCGCGCCGCCTTTCAGGAGGAACCCGGACGCCCCGGCATCCAGCGATTGCTGTTGCGCGGTGTTGGTTCTCGACCCTGTCAGGACAAGGACCCGGACCGATGGCCGGACGGCCAACAGGGAGCGGGTCACCTCGATCCCCGAAGTGCCACCCAACTGCAGGTCCATCAACACGACGTCAGGTTGGACGCTGGTCGCCGCCGGGATCACCTGGTCGCCGGCCGAACACTCCCCGACAACCTCGATGTCATCGACCGGCTGAAAAATCGCGACGAGCTGCGAGCGCACAAAGTCGTGGTCATCGACAATCAGCAACCGGGTCACCGCGCCGCCTCTCCCTCACACCTGACAGAGCTGATGTCCCGCGCGCCGGAGTCGCATCACCGCTGCCGTCCAGGCCCCGGTCCGACACGCGCCTGCGTTGATCATCAACGTCACGACTGAGTGCCAGGAGTGCTGCGCCTGTGCCCAGGCTGTGCCAGGGATTGAGTGATCGAGATAACGCGGATTCCTGATGTGAGATTGTTCGTTCGGTTGGCCTCGATTGTTGATTGCCGATCATCAACGCGCGATCGGGGCAGTGGGAAATCGGGGACGCCCGGCAATCCGTCATGCAGGGCAGTTCGTTGCCGCTGACTCCGCGCCAAGACTCCGCACTGCGCGTTGACTGGAACGGGCTCGGCGTGCGCACTGCCAGCACGGGGTGCGGAAATGCGGCACGGAGTGCTACGCCGTCAGGCGTGTCCTCGAGCCCGGGATCACCTCACCGGCGGAGTCGGCACGCGGCCGGGCCATGTCGTCACGCGAGGTGATGGGAGTTGCCGATTTCGTTAGGGCAGCGTCCAGAACTGGGTGGTCACCAGGTAGAAAACGACCACCCAGAACACCGTCACCCCGGCCGCGATACCGATGCCCCGCAGGTCGTTTCGGGCCTTCGGAGACTTTGGGTGGCGGCCGCAGCCAGCGCTTGAGCAATGGGTTCACGTAGTACGGCATCGTCACGAAGCTCATGACGAAGCTGGAGATCAGATTGCCGATCAGCAACCCCAGCCACAGCGGCATCTTCAGCGGCGACAACGCGAGGGTCAGCAGCACGACGGTCGGGTACAGGCCCACCCAGACCGCGATCGACGTCTTCGTCTCCGACGGGCGGCGGCGCCTCGTCGCCGTTTTCGTCGAACGCGAACCAACTGCCGAAGGAATTGTCGATGGTCCGCGATTGGAAGTCGGAGAATTTGCTCGCCCTCCGCCAGCAGGTCCTGCCGCTCCTTCGACACCAGCCAGGTATCGAGGTCAGCCGCATTGTCGTAGCGGTACAGCGCCGTCCACTCCTCCTGCACCCCCTCCACCGGGCGGAACAGTTCGGTGCCGCGGAAGCCGGCGAACTTGCTCTCCGCCATCCGGAGTCGGTCCTGCCAGGCGAGGAAGTCGTCGACGTTCTCCGGATCCACCCGATGGGTGACCACGACGGTCACCAGCGGATCCGTCGCCCTGGCTCCGCCGCCGATCACCTGCTGGGTGCCTGGCCCGTCAAAGTACTGGTGGCCCGCGGTCGAGCCAATCCTGCCGGGTGGCGCTGTTGATCCAGGCCTGCACGTTGGCGACCGAATCGAACCGGTAGACGACCACCCAGTCGGGCTGCACGGCCGTCGGTGGATTGATCTCGGCGCCCAGAAATCCCGGGTACTTGGACGCCTCGGCGTTCATCTCCTGTTGCCAGGCCTCGAACGCCTGCTCCGAACCGGCGCGAACCTTCTGGCCGATGATCACCGTTGCGGCGACATCGGTCTGAGTTCTTGGTGTCCACGACGTTCCTCCTATTCCGGCTCACGTTGCAGGTCGGCCATCAGGTTCGTGCCGAGCGTGCGGTAGATCCGCTCCGGGGTGAGCGGCAGTTCGCGGAAACGCACGCCGGTCGCGTCCTGCAGCGCGTTGGCCAGCGCCGGTGCCACCGGGTTGATGCAGCATTCCGCGATGCCCTTGGACCGCATCGGCCCGACCGAATCCGTGGAGTCGACCAGCAGCACCTCGGTCCGCGGGACATCGGCGTAGGTGGGGATCCGGTAGTTGCGCAGGCTCGGCGTTGATCATGACGCCGTTGCCGTCGACGTGGAAGTTCTCGGTCAACGCAAACCCGATGCCCTGTGCGACACCGCCCTCGATCTGCCCGCGGACCTGCGCCGGATTGATCACCACGCCGGCGTCGGTGGCCTGCACGCTGTACAGGATGCGGATCTCGCCGGTGACGCGGTGCACGGCGATCCGGAAGCCGTGGGTGTTGGACGTCACGCTGCGCGGTGAGCCGTAGGCCTTCCGCGCCTCGGTGAATCGGATACCCGCGGGCGCGGGCGGCCAGCAGCAACTCGGTCAGGGGGAGCCGGTGCTGTCGCCGCACCGTGACGCCGTCGTCGTCCATCGAGCACGCACCGACCGGTACCCCGGTGTGCGCGGCCGCGAACCCCAGGATCCGGTCGCGCAGCGCATCGGCCGCCCGCAGCACCGCGTTACCGGCGACGAACAGACCGGCGCTGGCGAAGGCGCCGGTGTCGAATCCGGTGCGGTCGGTGTCGGACTGCACGAGATCGAATCCGGGACGGCGTGGTGCCGAGTTGGCTGGCCGCGATCTGCACGTGCGCGGTGGAGGTTCCCTCGCCGAATTCCACGGTGCCGACGGCGATCTCGTAGATGCCGTCCTCGCCCAGCGTCGCCCAGGCCTCGGAGATGTGTTCGGTCGGCGGCGCGGTCTCGTGCACCGAACTCGCGGTGCCGGTGCCGATCAGCCAGTCGCGGCCGAGCGCATGCCCGTTGGGACTGGTCGCGCAAGGCGGCGTCGACCAGATCGATGCACTGCGCCGAGACCGTCCTCGGTGAACGCGACGTCGTCGGGGTGGTCGTCCAATGCGAGCAGCGCGTCACCGGGCCGAACGATGTTGCGGCGGCGGAGTTCCAGCGGATCCATGTCGAGCGCGATCGCCAGTTCGTGCATGGCCGATTCGACCGCGAACGCCGGTTGCGTCATGCCGTAACCGCGCAGTGCACCACTGGGCACGGTGTTCGTGTACACCGAGTAGGCATCGAATTTCTTGTTGGGGCAGCGGTAGATCGCGATCGCGGCCCCACCGGCGAACAGTGTTTCGCCGCCGTGGTTGCCGTAGGCGCCGGTGTTCGACACATTCCGCACCTGGAACGCGGTGAGGGTGCCGTCGGCCCTGGCCCCGAGCGTGACGGTGAGCGTCATCGGGTGCCGGGGCGACGCGGTGGTGAACTCCTCCTCCCTGGTGAATTCGAAGATCACCGGGCGTCCGGTGTCGAGCGTGGCCAGGGCGACCAGGTCCTCGGCGATCACCTCCTGCTTGCCGCCGAAACCGCCGCCGACGCGCTTGCAGAACACCCGCAGCTGATCGGGCCGCAGATCGAACAGGTGGGACAAGCTTGACCTTCGCGATCGACGGCGATTGCGAAGCTGGTGCGGATATTCAGTCGGCCGTTTTCCATCCAGCCGATCGACCCGTGGGTCTCCAGATGAGCGTGCTGCACCCGCGGCGAGAAGTAGGTGCCCTCGTGAATGACGTCGGCCTCGGCGAAACCTGCTTCCACGTCGCCGATCTCGGCCGTGCAGCTCGAGCAGGATGTTGTGCACCGGATCCTGGACGAACGGATCGGCGGAGCCGTGCAGCTGCGGCGCCCCGTCGGCCATCGCCTCCTCCGGGTCGAAAACCGCTGGCAGCACCTCATAGTCGACGACCACCCGGCGGCAGCCCTCCTCCGCGGCCGCGATCGTGTCGGCGAGCACCGCGACCACCCGCTGGCCGACGAACCGCATCACGTTGTCGAGGATGTAGGTGTCGTCGGGATCGACGAGATGGTCGGTGTGGATCGCCGTGGTGAACCGCTTCCGCGGAACGTCCTGCCAGGTGTAGACCCGTTGCACGCCCGGCACGGCCAGCGCCGCAGACTTGTCGATCGAGACGATCCGGGCGTGGGCGTGCGGGGAATGCAGCACCTTGAGGTGCAGCATGCCCGCCATCTCGGTGTCCATGGTGAACTCCGCGCGACCGGTCACCACGTCGGTGGCGGCGGGCGCGCCGACACTCCTGCCGACCGCGCTGCCGGCGCGGCGCGTCCTCGATCGCGGCGACTTGCCATTGATCGGCATCCTCGATCGCGCGGTATCCGGTGCAGCGACAGAGATTGCCCTTCAAGTGCCCGCGGCAGATCCTCCTTCTGCGCATCGGTGAAGGTGGCGGCGGTCATGATCATCCCGGCGGTGCAGAAGCCACACTGGAATCCGGGCGCGTCCCGGAACTGCCGCTGCATCGGGTGCAGGTTCTCCGGCGTACCGAGACCCTCGATCGTGGTCACCTCGCGCCCGTCGGCGCGGAAGGCGGGGGTGATGCAGCTGTGCACCGGGGCGCCGTCCAGCCAGACCGTGCAGGCACCGCAATCGCCGCCGTCGCAACCCTTCTTGACGCCGTGGTGGCCGAGCTCGCGGACGAACGTGCGCAGGCACTGCCCGGGATTCGGTTGCTGCTGGAATTCCGTGCCGTTGACCGTGTACGTCATGACCGGCCTCCCGTGCTGAGCTCGACCCGGATCTCCTCGGCGAAATGCTTCACCAGATGGCGGCGGTGGTCGGGGGTGCCGTTCGGGTCGTCGAACCAGACTGCCTCGGGTATCGCATCGACGGATCTCCTGCAGGGTGTCGGCGTCGGGCATGCTGTCGAACTTGAAGCGGATCGGATGCGTGGTGCCTGCCGTGATCGTCAGCAGCAGATCGTCAGCTTCCGGGCGCTGCGTGCCGATCAGGAACACCGTCGACCGGCCGAGGTGGGTCAGGGTGAACCGGCGATGCGTCTGACGTTTCCGCAGGGCCGCGGCCGGGATATGAATTGAACGCAGGATTTCCCCCCGTTCGAGGGCATTGCAGTGATTCCCCGTGACGAAATCCACCGCCTCTATCCTGCGCTCGGATCCGTCCGACCCCCACAGCGTGTAGGTGGCCTCCAGGGCAACCGTCAGGGTGACCATCGGACCGGCCGGCAATGACATGCAGATGTTGCCCCCGACGGTGGCCGAATTCCACACCTTGAACGATGCCAGGAAGGCCTCACAGCTCGTGGCCAAGAGCGGCGCGGCCCGCCATCCCTGCGGTGCCGCAAGGGCATACAGCTGACGGACGGTACACATTGCACCGATCTCGAGACCGGAGTCGTTGACCGTCAGGGTGTCCCACCCAAGTGGCGCGAGGTCGACGAGTCGACGCAGGTCCGGCTGCGGCTCGGAGAACAACCACGTCCCGCCGGCCAGCCAGGCGTCCCCCGGGCGCCACTTGGCCCCTGGTCGGTCCGCCGGCCGTCGAACGACGTCGACAATGGTGTTGAGGTCCATGGCACAACTCCCCCGTGACAGGTCGTCGCCCGCGCATACGACTGCGCGAATGCCGATTTTTGTCCCCCCCAATTATTATCAGTCGTCGCAGGGAATTTAGTTGCACCAACGGGTGATGAGTTGTGCTGCTGGGTAATCGGCTTTCGGCCCGACTCTGGTTGTTTCAGCCACGTAAGAGTGAGAGGCTTTGACGAAGAAGTTGTGGCCTGACGGCCTGACCACGACTGGCAACGACGATGCGGCATTCACCCCGCAGGCTCGATACCGTCCCAGGGAAGGCACCATGCCGGAAGTCTCCGTGCTGCGCCGGGTGGGGTGGGGCTTCATCTCGCTGTACACCCTCGCGTATATGGGTACCTGCCTGCTGTTCCTCGCACCCGTGCTGGTGACCCTGGCCCTCAAGGTCAACTCACTCGTCGGGATCGATCAGGCACCCAACAGTCTGGCCCTGGTGACCGGGATCGGCGCCCTGTTGTCGATGGTGGCCAATCCGTTCTTCGGCAAGATGAGCGACCGGACATCCTCGTCGTTCGGTATGCGGCGCCCTTGGATGGTCATTGGCCTGTTCGGCGGCTCGGTGGGCATCGGAATTGTTGCAGTGGCGCCCAGCGTCGCGGTGGTCCTGATCGGATGGTGCATCGCGCAGTTGTTCTTCAATGCGCTGCTAGCCGCGATGATCGCCGTGTTGCCCGACCAGGTCCCGCCCGTGCAACGCGGTCTGGTTTCCGGCGTGCTGGGCGTCTGCCTGCCCATCGCGTCGGTGACCGGCACCTTCCTGGTGCAACTGTTCACCGGCAACGAGCTGGCGATGTTCCTGGCCCCGTGCGCGATCAGCGGGTTCTTCATCCTGCTGTTCGTCGTCATTTTGAACGACCGGCGGCTGATCAAGGCGGACCGGCCGAGCTGGTCGCTGCGAGAATTCGCGGGGACGTTCTACGTCAACCCGCGGAAGAGTCCGGACTTCGCCTGGGCCTTTGCCAGTCGCTTCCTGTTCGTCCTCGCCTATGCGTTCCTGACCACCTACCAGGCCTACTACCTGCTGGACAAGATCGGCAGCACCGAAGCCGATGTGCCGCAACAGATATTTCTCGGCACCCTGGTGCAGGCCGCCTTCATCGTCGCCGCGTCCCTGATCGGCGGCAGACTGTCCGACCGGACGGGTCGACGGAAGATTTTCGTCCTGGTTGCCGCGATTGTTTACGGGTCGGCGATGTTCGCCATCGCGATCGCGAGCAACTTCAATGGCTTTCTCGTCGGCATGGCGATCGGAGGCATCGGTTTCGGCATGTACGTCGCGGTCGATCTCGCCCTGGTGGCCGACGTGCTGCCCGACAAGGCCAACAATGCGAAGGATCTCGGCGTGCTGAACATCGCCGGTGCGCTCCCCTATTCGGTCGCGCCGGCGATTGCACCGGTCATCCTGGTGATCGGTGGGGGCAGTTACGGGGTGCTGTACGCGTTCGCCGGGGTGTGCGCGATCATCGGCGGCGTGGCGATCCTGCCTGTCACGCGGGTCCGATGAACCACCGACAGCTGCCGGCCATACGGCCAACCGTCGGATGGATTCGTGGCTCCGTCAGGGTTCACCTCCCGTCGGGTCTTCTCATCAGTTCGAGTTCGCTACCGCGGCGAACCGCCTCCCGCCGGTTGTTGACGCCGAGCTTGGCGTAGATGTTCTTGGTATGGGTTCGTACGGTGTTCAGGGACAAGAAGAGCTTGCGAGCAATGTCCGGCCCGTCCAGATCGGTGCCGAGCAATCGGAGCACGTCCAGTTCGCGTGCACTCAGTGGGTCGATCAGGGCCTGCTTGGCGGGCCGATCGGCGCCGGGGGTGCGGCCGCTCTTGTCCAAGGCTGCCAGCAGTCGGTTGATATAGGCGGTGGCACCCCCGCCCGTGGCGGCCCTCCGCAGCAGCGAGCCCATCGGCTCACCTTCATCCACGAAGATTCGCACATAGCCCTCCGGCGCGGCCAGGGCCAGTGCCTGCTGCAGAGCGGCGAGCGCAGCTGTGGTTTCACCGGTCGCTTGCTGAGAGAGCGCCTGCAGTACAAGGATTTCGATGACGCTGCCGGTCCTCGATCCGTCCTGCGCCGCGCGCCGGAGGCGCTCCAGGAATGCGTCGAGTTCCACCGGCGGACGTTCCCTCTTGGAGTGGGCCATCAGCACTCGAGCGAGGGTGATGTGCTCGAATTCCTGGAGGTAGCTGAGTTCGTCGTCGACGGACAAACCACGGTCCCGAACCCAGGCGAGCGCCTTGTCCAGCTCCCCCTGGGACACCCAGAACCGTGCCCGGAGCGCAGGAATCGGTCGCACGTTGGGAAAGAAGTCACTGACATAGCGACGCTCGGCGTCGTCGAGAAGGTCGAGTGCACCGCTCAGGTCTCCCTGCGCCTGTCGGATCCGGGCCATCCCAACCCGCCAGCGATAGGGGTTCTGCGGTAGTCCGTTGTGCTCGCCGAGCCGTTGACTGTGCAGCAATTGCTCTGTCGCGGAAGGGATGTCATCCCGCTCGAGGAGGATCTCGCTGAGGCCGACGTACATGTCCGCAGCTCCGCGGAGCACGGGCCCACCCTGCTCCGTGGCACGCTGCAATGCGTGTTGATAGGTCTGCGTGGCGTCGCCCAGACGACCCTGCGTCCGCCGAATATCCGCCAGCGCGATGGCACACCCGAAGGTGTCTGCGACGTGGCCGGCCAAGTACAGCCCGGACATGCATTCTGCGTAGGCGACATGCCCCGCCGCGAGGTCTCCACTTGCCCAGTAGGCGAGCCCCAACAGTCCTGCGGCTGCGGCCCGGATCAGCAGGTCGTCCGGCGGGGAATAGTGCAATGCCTGTTCGGCGTGCCGCACGGTGCCGGTCACGTCACCTCGAGCCAGGCCCAACGCCGCGCGATAGAGCTCGATCATCCCCCGCAGGCGTCGGAATTCCTGCTCGTCGACGACAACCAGGTCCGACGACGGCGGCTCCCGTTCCTCGATGCCCGACGCATCCTCGCGGCGGCCTTCCGTGGTCAGCAGCCGCTCGGCCGCCAGCAGCCTGGCCTCCACTCCGGTCAGCTCACCGACGGACAGCATCGCTCCGGCAAACCCGATGCCGAGCACCGGCCGAGCACGGACCACGTCGTCGGGGAACATGGCGATCCAGCCATGCACCGTTGCTTCCTGGCGAGTCCTGCTCATCGTCGGAATCGCCAGCTCTACGAGGTCCGCCGCCCGCTGGAAATCCTTGGCCGCCAAGGCGTGCCGGATCGCACCGGACTGCTCGCCGTTGCGCTCGCACCAGATACTCGCCCGCCCGTGCAACTGGGCAATCTGGTCCGGTTGTTCGTCGAGCAGGTGCGCCTGCAGCACGTCGGCGAAAAGTTGGTGATAGCGGTACCACCTTCGTCGGTCATCAAGTGCGACCAGGAAGAGGTTCCCCCGCTCCAACGCGGTCAGCATGGCTTTGCCACCCTCCTGGCCGGTGACGGCATCGCACAACGGGCCGCTCAGCCGGTCCAGGATCGAGGTCTGCAGCAGGAATTCTTGAACATCTTCGGGCTGGCGGTTCAGCACCTCCTCGGCCAGGTAGTCGACGATGTACCGGTCATCACCGGCGAAGCCCGCGATGAACGAGGCAACGTCTGACCGCCCGCGCAGGGAGAGCGCGGCCAGCTGCAGCGCGGCGATCCATCCTTCGGTGCGACCCTCCAAGGCCGCGACGTCCTGTGCCGTGAGCGCCAACCCCATTGCCCCATTGAGGTAGTCCGCGGCCTCGGCGGGGGTGAAACGCAATTCGGCAGCGCGGATCTCGACCAGTTCGCCACGGGACCGCAACCTCGCCAGCGGCAGGGCCGGATCGGCTCGACCGGCAATGACCAGGTGGGTCTGCGGGGGCAGGTGCTCGAGCAGGTACGCCACTCCCTCGTGGACATCCTTGGCATCGACCAGGTGGTAATCATCCAGAACCAAGACCACATCGTTGTCGAGGGCGTCCAGGTCGTTGAGCAACGTTGCAAGGATTGCTTCGATGGGTGGCTGCGATGAACGCAAGAGCGACAGCGCGCCGTCGCCAACCCCCGGCGCCGCCGTTTTCAGCGCGGTGATCAGGTAGGTCCAGAACACCACGGGATCGTTGTCGCGTTGGTCCAGCGAGAGCCAGGCCGCAGACCGCCCACCGCCAGCCGCGGCGGCGAGCCATTCGGCCAGGAGCGTCGTCTTGCCGAAGCCGGCCGGCGCCGAGACGAGCGTCAGCGCCGACTCAGCCCCCAGGTTCAGGCGTTCGTTCAGCCTGGGGCGCCCCACCAAACCGCGTCGCCGCCTCGGCAGATGGAACTTGGTCTCCAGCAATGGGGTTGACACGATCACCTCCGTTCAGTGGTCAGTGTCCACTGTCGTGGACGCAACGGATCGCCGTGATCGGGATTGGCGTCAACCCTCGAGGAGCACCACCCTTCGTGGAGCACCGCACGTCATCTGCGCACGGCCGTCATATGAGCACCGTCACACGACAGGTCAGTTGGGTTGTTAGCTGGTTAGCCAGTCATTCAGCTAATCTGCTAACAGAGCTGGCCCGCAGCACGGGTCGCCACCCCGCTGAAGGAGGGAACGACAGCATGTACGACAACCCGATGCGCCCTGACACCAGCACAGCACCCGCACCCCTTCCGCCGGCGGCGGCAGACTCGTCGTTCGCCCCGACGCTGGCCGACGAGTTCCTGGAATCGGCCTGCACGCTGGCCCGTGGCCGCATGTCGTGGACCCCGGGGCCCGGGCACGACACCGAGGACCTGCCCTGGCTGAAGGGCGCGACTGCGGCCTGACCAGGGCCTGCTGGCCGTTCTGCCGAACCACAGCGGTGGTGTCGGGACCGACCGTCGTCGACAAGGCACCTCTCGGTGGATCAGCGGACGAGTGCCGGCCGCTTGTTGTCGAAGACCCACCCCGGCACCAGGTACTGCATGCCGGCCGCGTCGTCGCGCCCATCAAGGGCCTTGTCCAGGTAGAGCTGATGAGCGGCCCCGAGTTGATCGAAATCAACCTCTATACCCAAGCCCGGCTTGTCGGGCACCCGGATTTCGCCACCCTCGATGGTCAGTGGTTCCTTGGTGAGCCGGTCGATGCCCTCCTGCCAGATCCAGTGGGTATCGAGGGCGGTGTATTCGCCGGGAGCAGCCGCGCCGACGTGGGTGAACATGGCCAGCGAGATATCGAAGTGGTTGTTGGAATGCGATCCCCAGGTGAGACCGAATTGCTGGCAGATCTGCGCGACCCGGACAGAGCCCTGCATGGTCCAGAAATGCGGGTCGGCCAACGGGATGTCGACGCTTTGCAAGGCGAGAGCGTGGTTCAGTTGCCGCCAGTCGGTGGCGACCATGTTCGTTGCGGTCGGCAATCCGGTCGCCCGGCGGAACTCGGCCATGATTTCCCGGCCAGAAAAGCCGTTCTCGGCGCCGCAGGGGTCTTCTGCGTACGCCAGCACGCCGTGCAGGTCCCCGCAGAGACTGACGGCTTCGGACAGGGACCAGGCACCGTTCGGATCCAGCGTGATCCGGGCGTCCGGAAACCGATTCTTCAGGGCGGTGACCGCCAGCACCTCGTCCGGACCGGCGCAGCACACCACCCTTGAGTTTGAAATCCTTGAACCCGTAACGCTTCTGGGCCGCCTCGGCCCGCGCAACAATCGCCTCTGGAGTGAGCGCCTCTTCGTGACGTAGCCGATACCAATCGGTATCGGACCGCTCGTCGCCGAGGTACTCCAGGTCGGTCTTTCTGCGATCACCGACATAGAACAGGTATCCGAGCATCCGGACCGCATCCCGTTGCTGACCGTCGCCGCTGAGCAGGGCGGCAACCGGGAGTTCGACGAACTGACCGAACAGATCGAGGAGGGCCGATTCCACCGCGGTGAGGACGTGGATGGTGGTTCGCAGATCGAAGGTCTGTAACCCACGACCGGCCGCGTCCCGGTCCGCGAATGTGTTGCGGATCAGACTCAGAATTGTCCGGTAGTCGGCGATGCTCGCCCCCGTCACCATCGCCGCGCATTCCTGCAGGGTGCTGGTGATCCTCGTCCCGCCGGGCACCTCACCGACACCGATGTTTCCCAGCGAGTCTTCGAGCACGAGGATGTTGCGGGTGAAGTAGGGGGCGTGGGCGCCGCTGAGATTGAGCTCCATGCTGTCGTGCCCGGCTACGGGATAGACGGTGCACGTGACGATCGTCGGCGGTTTCATGACGCCGAGACTATCCGCGGCCACCGGGACCCGGACAGCAATGGTCTGCCGTTCGACAGGACCACCGAACTTGCAGCTCAGACCGCTATGTCCGTAATGCCGCGCTTCCAGGGACAAGCCGAAACATGATCGTTAAGACCCGTACGCATTGGAGCGACTACGAGTCGTAGAATTTCTGTATCGATCCAGTGATTGGGAAGCCATGACGCAGACTGCACCGCACCACAGCCCGTCCACCAAGGCAGCGCACTCGGCATCAACCGATAGCGGCCGGCGCGCTGCCGACGCCAATGCCGCCGCACGGCACCGCTCGCTATTGATGATCGGCAAGTCGTCCGCGTCACGAGATCTAGCCGGCACGTTGGACAAGGCAGGAATCGACGTCGTCGGTCAGAGCACGGCGACCGACGATGCCCTCGGGCTCGCGGCGAATTGCCGACCGGACACCCTGTTGGTGCATGTGTGCGCGGACGACAACATGCCTGCATTGTTCGCCGGCGCTCAGCTGGGCCTGCCGCTCGTCGTGCTGGCCGACAGCGCGGATCCGGAACTGGTCCGGCGCGCCATCGCCGCCGGCGCAATGGGCTACGTCGTGGCGCCGTTCACGGCGGAGCGGCTGATTCCGACACTCGAGGTCGCCGCCGCCCGCAACGCGGATGTCTCGACCCTGCGAGCGACTGTCACCGACATCAGGGACCGATTGGACACCCGAAAGGTCGTGGAGCGAGCCAAGGGACTCTTGATGGCCCACGAGAAGCTCTCGGAGCAGGATGCGTTCCGGTTCATCCAGCGCACCGCCATGGATCGCCGCAGCTCGATGCGCGATGTCGCCAACGCGATCACCCAGCGGATCTCCGGCGCAGCCTGAGTGGACCCGGACGGCGGCGGTACAGGCGCACCCGGGCGATCGCAGTGGGCAGCGGCGCAGTGTCAGATCAGTGACCGCGGAAAGCCTTCGCCAACCACCAGGAACCGTTGTCGCTGCTGATCCCAGCTCCAACTCCACATCGGGCCGGCGTCATCGAAGTCGCTGACCTTCTCCAGCGTCGCCGGAATGGTGTTGGCGAACGGCGGGGGCAGCCCACAGTGCGAGGACGATTACCGTTGCGAGCGAACGCGTTTCGGCAACGACATGACCGTACTGGTCAGCGCAACCGCCCACTCGCGGTTGGTGTCCAGCAGGACCTGCAGAAACGCGAAGTACTGCTCGACGATCCTGTTCGGGTCCATCGAGCTCAGCCCTTGCCACCGTTGCCCGGCTGCCGTTTCGGTGTCGGCGTCGGTCGCCGATTCCTCGGAAGGCACGATGTTGGCGCTCGGCGCAGGTTCAGGCGGTACCTCGCCGGCTGGCTGTTCGACCGGCAACTGCTTGAGGAACCTCGGCCCGAAGGCGCCGGAGATGCTGCTGGACCTCTCCGGCGGCGTGCTGCCGTTGAACAGTCCGCCCAGATTCGGTCGCGGATCGGCACTCATCGTCCGACCCCGCCGTTGACTCGTTGACGCTGATTCATACTGCGACCTCGATTCTGGCCCGGTCCTGCTGCTCGGCAATGGCGTCGAGCATCTCCTTGGCAAGGTTGGCATAATCGCCGGCCAGTCCGGCCACCGAGGAATCCCTGCTCAGCAGGCTGTCGCCGGTGTCGACCTTGACGCCCTTGCGCAGCCGCTTGATCCGGAGCGTCTTGTCTCCGCGATGGACCTGCTCCAGCTCGTTGGGCAGCAGTCCGCGACTGCGCATGTCGACGGCGGCACTTTCCAGGTAACGGATCGACGTGGTGAACACCGGCGCGGCACCGCCGAGGGTTTCGGTCAGTGCGGCCCGCACTCGACCCATCAGCCTGGTGCTGCCCGCGCGAACGCCGAACAGCGCCACCCCGAGCAGGGTCAGATCGGGATTGACGGCACGGGCCGCGGCGAATCGCTGCGCGACGACGACAAGACCGTCAAGGCTTGCTTCGTCCGACCGGGTCGGGATGATCAGGTAATCCGACGCGGCAAAGACGAGCTCCTGCAGGATCGGTTCGCCCGGCGGGGTATCGATGAGCACCATGTCGTAGTCGTCGGTGGTGCCGTCCGGTCGGAGCAGATCAAGGGCCGGCCGCAGCCCCGGCAGCGAAGCTCCGCGCGCACCGCGAGAGGTGAACGCCGCGGCAACATCCCACAGGGCGGGTCCGCCGGCGACGACGTCGAGCCGGTCGCGAACACCCCGGCTGACCGCGAGCGGCAGTCCGTGGGTGATCGCCAGACCCAGACTGCTGCCGTCCTGCAGGCCGTAACCGAGGTCGCGGCCCATGTTGCCCTGCGGGTCCGTGTCGACCACCAGCACCCGAAGGCCGGCGGCGGCGAACTGGCCGGCGAGACCGGCGGTCAGGGTGGTCTTGCCAACCCCGCCCTTGCCATTGGCGATCGCGACCACTCGTCGCATGCCGCACCTTCCTTCGTCTCGAGTCAAGTCGCCTCCGACGAAGTCGTCAGGCGCCATTCGATACAGGAGCGGGTCTTGCGTTGGGCAGACGCGCTCTGTCCGCATCGTCCCGCCGTAAGGTCGCCCGCGCGGCGATGCCACGCCGATGAGGCCACGAACGATCGAGAAAGCGGCGCAGAATCGGGATACTTTCGTGGTCGCAGGAGCCAGTCAGGTCCACCGAGGCGCACCTCCGAGGAACAAGGTTGGGAGGTCTCCGTCCATGGTCAAGCCCGACACCGGTGAATCGGAGGCCACGCGCGAGCCCGGAGGTCCTGTTGGGGTGGACGCCGAGAGTGCTGAGTCCGGGGCGAATCGGGTCGGCATCGGACCCGATTCAGCACAGCCGACAACCGCGCAGCCGGCGGCCGGCCAGCCGGTGACGACCCAGCCGGCGGCCGGCCAGCCGGCGACGACCCAGCCGGTGACGACCCAGCCGGCGACCGTAGCAGCCGGACCATCCGCCCTGGTCACCATTCCATGGCATCCGGATGGCACAGGTCCCGTTCCCACCGCCGACGGCCCGGTTACCCACCGCTGGCGCAAGATCGTCATCCGGACCCTGAGCAAGTCCTGGGAAGATTCGCTCTTCGGGATGAGTTCGCAGGCGGCGTTCTGGTCGGCCATGTCAACGGCGCCATTCCTGTTGGCGCTACTCGGCCTGTCCGGCGTCTTCGCCCGCTGGCTGTTCGGCCCGGATGGCACAACGGCGATCCGGACCCAGGCCATTGAGTTTCTCAAGACCGTGTTCAACGAGGAAGTCGCCAATAATTTGCTCGGCAGCACCATCGACACCATTTTGGACAACGAAACCACGCAGGTTGTTTCGGTCGGATTGATCATCAGCCTGTGGGCCGGATCATCGGCGATCTCGGCGTTCATCGAGGCGATCACCATCGCGTACTGCCAACACGAGGTCCGCCATCCGGTGCTGGAGCGGCTCTTCGCCCTTGGCCTTTACGTCATGGCGCTGTCCGCCGAAATCGTGATCGTTCCGCTGCTGGCCATCGGGCCCGAGCAGATACCGCAATTGTTTCCGGAATCCGTGCGGCCGGCGGTCAATCTCGTCATGGGATACGTCTATTACCCGGGTCTCGCCCTCGGGTTGATCCTGCTCGTGACCATCCTGTACAAGGTCGCACCCAAGCGGAAGCACGCCTTCTACCGGGGACTACCGGGAGCGGCACTGGCAGCGGCGGTGTTTCTCGTTGCCGGCACCGGCCTGCGGCTGTACGTGTCCTACGTGTACAGCCACGGATTGACCTACGGCGCGCTCGCGACGCCGATCACGTTCCTGCTGTTCTATTACTTCATCTCGATGGCGATCATCATCGGTGCGCAGTTCAACAACGCCCTGCTCGAGTACTACCCACCGGTGGCGAAACCGGACCGGAAGCATTCGTCCGATCCAGCGCCGGTCAGCTGAGGTCGCTGCCCGAGTCGCTCTGATTCACCTTGCTGTGGGGCCTGGTATCCCGCGGTGCCGCCGGCTCCGGCGTGCCGCCCAGCAGGTCCCGGATCCGGTCGCGCCTTCGTTGATAGTCGACGTCGAAGCGACGATGGGAACGAGCCATTTTCCTTTCCTGGTAGCGCTTGCGGGCCCAGATCGATGACGGTTTGGCCAATCGGATCGCACCGACGGTGGCGACGACGGGCACGACGATCCCGATGAGGCCGGTCGCGAGTTTGCCCTTGACGAAGCACACACCGGCCGTGGCCAGGTGGAAACAGACCAAGAGCGCGTAGAGCCAGGTGTCAACATCCTCCTGTTGCGTGGATCCGACCGGGGACGCTTCCATCAGCAGGACAATTCCGAGTGCGCCGCCGATCAGGATCGCGTCGATCGATTTGCGCCCCTCTTCGCCCCAGTAGACGTCGTCGAGGTGGAACCAGAGAGCGAACTCGTCAAGGGCGAGCGCCGCTCCGATGCCGAACAGCGCCGCGAGCACCTCCGTCCACGGCGAAGCCGGGTTGAACCGGAACTCCAAGAGGCCGGAGATCAGGACCAGCAGGATGCCCCACACCTGATGATGGACGTGCACGCCCCCGATATAGATGTCGGAGAAGCCCCCGCCGTCATCCGGTTTGTCCTGTGGTTGAGCATTTTTCGCCCGAATCCGGCGGGTGATCCCGCGGGTGATGGCAAACGCCAGCAGGAAACCGATGAGCGCCCACAACGCGGGCGCCCGGCCGGTGTCGACAAAGACCTTCTGGTACCAGTCCACTCGATCGTCCGATCCTGCCTGTCGCCGCGCTCCCGTTCACCCAGTGTGAATTGACTTTCCCACCCTGCCAAGCCGAACTGCCCCTGCTGCTACTGCTCAGGCCACTTCGGCTTCCCGACGCAGCACCTGCGCAACCACCCGCATCAACATCACGGAAGAGATGATCAAGCCGACGTAGCCAACGGTCAGCAGCACGCCACTCTCGCGCTCCGGACCGGCGATGGATGACCCGACCAGCATCAGCGTGGACGCCAGCAGACCGATTGCGGCAACAGCGGTGAACATGGCCTGGTCGATCCAGCGGGTGATGTGGGCTCGGCCGGGGCCGGAGAACGCGTCCACCTGGAGCCGGATCCGACCCGATCGCAGTTGCAGCGCAACATCTTCGGTCAGTGCTGGTAACGCTCGCAGGGACGGCAGGCTGCGCAACAGTTCCTTCTGCGCGGCTTCCTTCGCGCTGGCGGGCGAGACGTCCATCGAGCTGCCGAGGTGAACCGCGGCCGCTGTGGCCAGATCGACCTTCGGGTCGATCACCCGCAGGGTGCCCTCCAGCGTGACCAGCGCGCGAGCCAGCAATGTGAAGGGGGCCGGCACCGGGATGGCATGCCGACCCATGATGTCGATGATGTCCTGCAGGCTGCGCGGGTCGAAGCCGCCGGCATGCAGCTGTTCGCTGAGCACCCGGCTCAACTCCGCCTCCAACGCCTGTGGATCGATCGAATCACCGCCAGATCCGGAGATCGTCCGGAGCGCGCGGGCGAGCAGGGCAGGCTGACCGGTCGCCAGCCCGGCCCCCATCAGCTGCAGCGATTCCATGGTCACGGGGTCGATCAGCCCGACGGCGCCGCAGTCGATGAGCCACAACGTTCCCTCCGGGTCGATCAGGATGTTCCCCGGATGTGGGTCGGCATGAAAGACCCCCGCCGAGAGCACCTGGTTCAGGAAAGCCGCCAGCAGCCGATCGGCCAGCTCCGCCCTCGGCACGCCGCAAGCATCGACCGCCGCCACATTGGAGACCGGGCTGCCATTCACCCGGTCCAACACCAACACTGCCTCGGTGCTGAACTCCGTCACCACTGTCGGAACCTCGACACCCGGCCCGTTCGACACCGCGCCCAGCGCGCGGGCATTCGCAGCCTCGTGCACGTAGTTCAGCTCCTGGTCAACCGACCGGATGAGTTCATCGGAGAGCGCCACCAGGCCCAGCGACCGGGCGGCCTCCGATCGTCGGACGGCGGCCCGCGTCGCCCAGCGCAGCACGGCGGAATCCCTTGCCACTCCGACCTCGACATCGGGCCGCCGCACCTTGACCACCACCCGCTGTCCGGTGTGCAGTACGGCGACGTGCGTCTGCCCGATCGACGCAGCTGCCAGCGGTTCGTCGGAGAACGAGGCGAAGACCTCCGAAATTCTTCTGTTCAGTTCACTCTCGATCGATGCCCGAATTTGCGTCACGGGGACCGGTCGAACACTGGACTGCAGGCCGGCCAGTTCGGCGACGACCGGCGCCGGCAGCAGATCCGAACGGGTGGACGCGATCTGACCGAACTTGATGAACATCCCGCCGCATTCCTCCAGGAACAGGCGGATCCGCAGCCCGCCCTCGGGACTCGACAATGCAGCCTTGGAAGCCAGTCTCGGTCCGGCGAGGCCGTGGCGACGGGCGATCCGGGTCACCTCGAAGAGCCGGCCACCGACGGTGAAGAAGGTCCGGATCCTGGTCCGCAAAGACCGCCGCTTGACGGTGCGGCGCGGCCGCAGCAGCACTTCCAGCGCGACACTGAGCACCATGGTGGCGAGCAGGGCGAAGCCGAACGAGATCAGCAGCAGGTCCCCTTCATCGGCCGTCGCGTCACGACTGAGCACCACTGCGGCGAGCAGGAACCCGATGACGCTGCCGACTATCCCAGCCACGGTTGCGCGGATGAATCCGCGGTGAACCCCGAGGATGCGCCCCGAGACAACGCCGACGCCGAGCACGAAGATGATCACAAAGAGTATTTCCCAGAACGAAAGATCGATCTCGATGGACATGACCGTCAGAGTCGCTAACTACGGCCGGTAAGTCCAGCAACCCGGCCGCCCGGCCCGAGGAGGGCACTGAAAAAACCGACTGCTACGTCGCCGGGTTGTTCGGTGCTGTCCTCCTGTTTGATGGCGCCCGACGGCTTCGTCGCGGGCGACGAGGACCTGATCGTGTCTTGAATCATACGTCGGATTTTCAACGTCTGCGTAAGCTCAGTTGGCACGAGGGGTTGTCCGGGCTCGACATCGCGTCGGATTCGTCGTTCCAACCCCGCGACCAACTCACCCGGGACGGGCACTCATGATCGATGCTGTCATCGTTGACGCAGTACGCACGGCCAGCGGCCGCGGAAAGCCAGGGGGCGCGCTGTCGGCGGTCCACCCCACCGACCTTCTTGCCGTACCACTGGCAGAGCTGGTGCGGCGGAACGGTCTCGACGCGGCAATGATCGACGACGTGATCGCCGGTTGTGTCGGTCAGTCTGGCGAGCAAACGGCGAACATCGCCCGTAACGCAGTATTGGCGGCCGGGTTCCCGGAATCGGTGCCGGCGACAACGGTGGATCGACAGTGCGGCTCCAGTCAGCAAGCGGCCCATTTCGCCGCCCAGGGCGTGCTGGCCGGAGCGTACGACGTGGTCATCGCCTGTGGCGTTGAGTCGATGAGCAGAGTCCCCATCGGTAGTAGCAGTCAAGGCCGGGACCCGTCGGGCGGCGGCGTTCGCGCCCGGTATCCGCTCGGCCTGGTGAATCAGGGGATATCGGCCGAACTGATCGCGGCACACTGGAAACTGGATCGCGACGAATTGGACAGATTTGCGGCGCTCTCCCACCATCGCGCGGCCGCCGCAGCTGCGTCGGGCCGGTTCACTTCCGAACTCGTCGGTGTCACTACCCCCAGCGTCGACAATCCTGACGGGAAAGTCCATCTCGTCGACGAGACGGTTCGGCCTGGGACGACTCAGGAGAGTCTGCACAACCTGTCGTCCGCGTTCCGGACGGACGCCATGGCCGAACGGTTCCCGGAGGTGGGTTGGCAGATCACCGCCGGCAACTCGTCACCGCTGACCGACGGCGCCTCCGCGGTGCTGATCATGAGCGCACATCGGGCCAAATCCCTCGGCCTGCGGCCGCGTGCCAGGTTCCACGCCTTTGCCGTGACCGGTGACGATCCGCTGCTCATGCTGACGGGACCCATCTCGGCCACCCGAAAGATTCTGCAGCGCAGTGGTTTGGACATCGAGGACCTCGACACCTACGAGGTCAATGAGGCCTTCGCGTCGGTGCCCCTTGCCTGGGCCCGGGAGTTCGGAGCGGATCCGGCAAGGCTGAACCCGCGCGGCGGCGCCATCGCGCTCGGCCATCCGCTCGGCGCATCGGGGACCCGATTGCTCACCACCATGCTCGGCCAACTGGAAGCAACCGGCGGTCGATTCGGCCTGCAGACCATGTGTGAGGGCGGCGGTATGGCGAACGCCACCATCATCGAACGGCTGTAGGGCGGCACTGAACAACCCGCTCCTACGTCGCCAGGTTCTTCAACGCTGTCCTGTGCGCTGAATGGCGGCCCCTCCTTCGTCGGGTCCGACTGACGACCACGCTCCGAACTCGCTCTTGACTGTTCGAAGGATGTGTCGAATACTCGACATTGCCGTAAGGAGTGACCATCGGGTCGCTCCATTGGACGCAAAGGAGCGTTGCCCGTGGCTTACGTGATTGGGGTAGACGTCGGTGGGACGTTCACCGACGCGGTGCTGGCCGACGAGGCCGGCAATGTCCTCGGGGCGAAGTCCCCGTCAACACCCCCCGACTATTCCGTCGGAGTCCTTGACGTGCTGGCATCACTGGCCGAGCAGATGGACCTGTCGGTGGAACAACTGCTGAGTCAGACCCATCACATTGCGCACGGAACGACGTCATCGCTGAACGCCCTGGTGATGGGCAACGTTCCGCCGGTGGGGTTCATCACGACCCGTGGTCATCGGGATTCCATCTACATCATGAATGTCGAAGGTCGGTACCTGGGCCGCTCGCCGGAGGAACTGCAGAATGTGCTGGTCCAGAACAAGTCTCACGGGCTGATCCCCAAACGACATGCCTTCGAGGTCACCGAGCGGCTCGATCGGGACGGCACGGTCGTGGTCGAACTCAACGAGGAGGAAGCCCGCACGGCCATCCGATCCCTTGTCGACGACGGGGTGGCCGCCATCGCGGTGTCCTTGTTGTGGTCGTTCCGCAACCCCGTCCACGAACGCCGGATCCGGGAGCTCGTCCGCGAGATCAACCCCGACCTGTTCGTTTCGCTGTCCTCCGAGGTGAGCCCGCGAATCCGGGAATTCGCCCGCAATGCCACCACGATCATGAGTACGCAGATCGGACCCGGCCTGCGCGACTACCTGTCCAGCCTGGAGGGCAAGCTCCGCGGGCTTGGGCTCGCCGGTCCACTGCTGGTCATGCAGAGCAACGGTGGCGCCGTCGCCGCCGCCGAAGCACCGGCCACCGCGATCAGCACCATCGGTTCCGTCCTGACCGGCGGCATCGTCGGTTCGGTGTCACTGGGACATCAGCTCGGCCACCGGAACATCATCAGCACCGACGTCGGCGGCACCACGTTCCTGGCCGGCCTGATCGTCGACGGCGAACCGGTCCGGGCGAGCAGCACGATCATCAACCATCACCCCATCAATGTGCCGACGCTGCAGGTGCACGCGATCGGCTCCGGTGGCGGGGCAATCGCCTGGATCGACGCCGGCGGCAACCTGCAGGTGGGTCCGCACAGCGCGCAAGCGGTACCGGGTCCCGCGTGTTACGGCCAGGGCGGCCTCGAGCCCACCAACACCGACGCGAATCTGGTGCTGGGCATTCTGACCGAACGTGGCCTGCTGGGCGGTCGTAAGACGTTGGACATCGCCGCGAGTCGGGCGGCCATCCGGACCCGGATCGCCGAGCCACTCGGCCTGTCGGTGGACGACGCAGCGGCGGCGATCTACGCCATCCAGAACGCGCAAACCGGGGATCTGCTGCGCAAGGTAGTCGTCGAAGCCGGCCACGACCCTCGCGACTTCATCGTGTACGCCTTCGGCGGCGCCGGTCCCGCACACTGTGCCGCATATGCCGCCGAGGTGGGGGTTCGCCAGGTCGTCGTGCCGCTGGGGGAGGTGGCCTCCGCCTTCTCCGCGTACGGCCTGGCCGCGTCCGACATTGCCTTGGCCGCGGAGCTTTCCGACCCGCTACCGTTCCCGATGGACTCGGTACGGGTGGAGAAGAACTTCGCCCAACTGGAGTCCCAGGTACGGGACTCACTGGCCCGTCAGGGAATTCGGTTCGCCAGAGTCGAGCTGTTCCGGGAAATCGACATGCGGTACTCGATGCAACTTGCCGAACTCGCGGCACCGGTCGGGGATGGCCCGATCGACGACACCGAGATCGCCGCAACGGCAGCCCGATTCGAGCAACGGTATGCCGAGATGTTCGGCGCCGGTTCCGGTTTCCGCGAGGCCGGCATGCAGGCCATCACCTACCGGGTGCGCGCCGTCGGGGTGCTGCCGTTCTCCCCCTCGCTCCCCAGCGTGGCCAGGGCGGCAGGGACCGACCCGAGTGCCGCCCACATCGGCACCAGACAGATTCGCCTCGGCATCAACGGCTTCGCCACCACCGACATCTACGACTACAGCAAACTGCTTGCCGGACATCTCATTTCCGGTCCGGCCATCGTCGAGGTGCCGACCACGACCGTCGTCGTTCCGGCCGGTACCACCGGCCTGGTCGACGGGCTCGGCAACCTGATCATCACCCATGAGGAGTCCGCTCGATGACCATGCCCGTTGCCGGTTCCGAGGCATTCTCCAGCCGTCCGGTTGACCCGGATGAGCTGGCCGCCTCGCTCCCCGCGTCACTGCAGATCCATACCGTCACCCAGGACCAGATTGACGCGCTCGACCCACTGACCTACGAGGTGATCCGGCACCGGCTCTGGTCCGTCACCGAGGAGATGGGGGAAGCGCTCAAGCGCATGTCCGGTTCGCCGATCGTGACAGATGCCAACGATTTCGACTTCGCCATCGGTGACGAATTGGGTCAGGAGGTTCAGGTCGGTCTGTACAACACCATGCTGGTCGGCGCCGTCGACCTGGCGATCTACTGGACGCTGGCGAACCGCGCCGAGAACCCCGGCATCGCCAGGGGAGACATGTTCCTGTGCAACGACCCCTGGGTCGGCGGTGGCCTGCACCAGAACGACGTCATCGTCTACCAGCCGATCTTCCATGACGGCAAACTCTTCGGCTGGACCAGTGCCATCTGCCACGAACCGGATCTCGGCGGCGTCGGCCTCGGCTCGTTCTCCCCCGCCGCGCAGGACGTGTTCTCCGAATCATTGCCCACCCCTCCGGTCAAGGTCGTCCGGGACTTCCAATTGCAGCGCGATATCTGCCGACCTCTGGGTCCGGCGGTCCCGGGTGCCGATGTTGGTCGGCCTCGACCTGCGGGCCCAGGTCGGTTCGAACAACGTGGGCCGCGAACGCTTGCTCGCCGTGATCGACCAGTACGGCGCTGACACCGTGAAGGCCGTCATGAAGCGCATGATGAACGACGCCGAACACCGACTGCCGGACCAAGCTGACGAGCCTGCCGAACGGCACCTGGAAGGCGACCGGATACCAGGATCAGTCCCACGAGGGCGACCGCGGCCTGCACAACATCACCCTGACGATGACGAAACGCGACGATCACCTGATCTTCGATTTCACCGGAACGGACAAGCAGGCCGGTGTCATCAACTGCACCTACGCCGGCATGCGCGGCGGCGTCATGCTCGCCCTGCTGCCGATCCTGGCCGGCGACATCCCGTGGTCGGCCGGCGGCCTGATGCGCTGTTTCGACCTGATCGCCGAAGAGGGCACCATCAACAATGCGACATATCCGGCCGCCGTCAGCCGTGGGCCGATCGGTCCGGCCTGGCTCACCGGAACCCTTGTTGCGGAATGCCTCTCGCAAATGTTGGATCGCTCTGTCGATCTCGGCAAGAGCGTGCAGGCCTCCTGCTGCGGCACCTGGGATACGGCCGTGATCGCCGGCCTGGACGAACGCGGTGCATTTCCGGCGCCCTTCCTGTCGATCATGATGGAACCGATGGCCGGCGGTTACGGGGCCCGCCCGCATGTCGACGGGCTGGACACCGGTGGCCTGTTCTGCATCCCGATGGGCCGCATCCCGGACACCGAGATGTCCGAGTTCCTCTATCCGATGCTGGTGTTGTGGCGGCGGGAGGAAGCCGACTCCGGTGGACCGGGGCAGCACCGCGGAGGTGTCAGTGCATCGCTCGCCATGACGCCCTACGGAACAAGTGTGCCCATGGGCCTCGTGCTGGCCTCCGCAGGGAAGGCTGTCGCCCAGAACAACGGCCTGGCCGGCGGCTATCCGGGCAACACCGGAAAGGAGATCCTCGCCAGGGGAACAGATGTCAGGGCATTGCTCGCCGATGGCGTGATGCCGTCGAACCTGACCGACCTGGCCGGTGACCACGAACTCGGCCAGAACTACTCGCAGACCTACCTCGCACCTGGCGACGTGCTGTACATGCATTGGCAGGGTGGTGGCGGTTACGGAGACCCGCTGACCCGCGAGCCGGACGCTGTCGCCGCCGACCTTCGCCAGGGCAAGGTCACCATCACCGGCGCCACGGACACCTACGGAGTCGTGCTGGACGGCGCAGGCCTGGTCGACTCGGCCGGAACAGACCTGGCCAGGGAACGACTTCGCACCATCCGCCGGGAGCGGGTGATCCTCGATGAGCCCATTCCGGGTGGACCCCTTGACCTGTCGAGCGGACGCCGGCTGGACGAGAACCTGGTCCTGGTCACCGAAGCCGGCCATCACATCGTCGGCTGCGCACACTGCGGACAACGGCTGGGTGACCGCAGAATCTCGGAAACCCTTTCCCTTGCCCGGTATGACGGACCGTCCAGCGACGCCGGCCCGCAGGTCACCTCAGACCCTGCGGCCTACATCGACAACGAAGTGGTGTTCCGGCAGTACTGCTGCCCCAACTGCCTGGGCGCGATCTACTCCAGCGTCGTACCGGTCGAGCATCCCGACCACATCTCCGAGCTCAGTCGGCTGCTGCCTGCGCTCGCGGAATCCTGATGAGGGTGCGCCGGGTCGCCGTCCTGGGCGGCGGCCCGGGGGGCCTGTACGTGGCCCGCTTGCTCCGGCTCGCCGACCCCACCTGCGTGGTGGATGTCTACGAACAGGGCCAGCCCGACGCCACGTTCGGATTCGGTGTCGGACTTGCCGCCGGCACCCAGCGCAACCTCAGGGCCGCCGACGCCATCTCGCTCGATGCGATCATCCGGCACAGCCACCGGCACGACATGCTGCTGCGGGTCGGCGACCAGGTCGCCCGGATGGCCAATGACAACCTCCGGGCAATCGGCCGGAACACGTTGCTCACCGTCTTGCAGGCGCAGGCCACCGAAGCGGGCGTTGGACTGCATTTCGGTGATCGCATGACCGTTGACGATCTCGACGCGGACCTGGTGATCGCCGCCGACGGGGTCAGCAGCGCAACCCGGGAAAACAGTCAGGGTCGGTTCGGCGCGCAGATCGACACCGGGGGCGGCCTGTACCTGTGGTGCGGCACCGACTTCGCCCTGCCCAGCGCCGTCTTTCAGCCCGTCACGACCGCACACGGCACCTTCGTCACCCACGCATATCCGTACGCAGTTGACCGCAGCACGTTTCTGATCGAGACCGACGAACAGACCTGGCGCCGCGCGGGTTTCGACACCGCCTCTCAAGACACGGCCATTGAGGGCGCCGCCGGCACCGAGGTGAGCACCGACCAGTCGGACCAGCGGTCCCTCGACTACCTGCAAGGGGTCTTCGCCGATGTCCTGCAGGGCCATCAACTGATCGGCAACCGCACCCGATGGCTGCGGTTCCGGACCGTGCGCTGCGAACGTTGGCACAGTGGGAATGTCGTCCTGCTGGGCGACGCCGCGCACACCGCCCATTACTCGATCGGCTCAGGCACCAAACTGGCCATGGAGGACGCGATCGCCCTGGTCAGCTGTCTTCAACAGGCTGCTGTCCTTGGCGAGGCATTGCAGGACTTCGAATCTCAGCGACGGCCAGCCGTCGAGCACCTGCAGGAGGTGGCCGCCCGCAGCCAGCGCTGGTGGGACTCCTTCCCGCACCGCATGCAGTTGCCGATCAATCAGCTCCTGGTGTCGTACATGACGCGCGCGGGCAAGGTGTCCCTTGAGCATTTCGCACGGAGCACGCCACAGATCGTCGACCGCGCACTCGAGGAGTACGGGTCCGCGCCATCGGCCGGCCGGCAGGCCGCGGTCGACGCAGCTGGCATTGTCGACCTGGTGATCGGGCAGCCACTCCGAGCAGATGGCACGGTCACCGCAACCCGCCACGCACCAGGCCATCTGGTGGCCGCGACCATCGAGTACCCGGAGGCGGACCCATGGGGAATCAAAGCCGATGCCGTCATCACCGACGCTGCTGAAAGGTTGAGCTCGGGCGCCCGGGTACTGCGCCTGTCCGGTCGAGGCGACCGTGACGCTGTCCTCGACCGGCTCGATTTCGCCGAGCGGCTGCGGCTGGAACTCAGCGCCACGGTCATCGTGCAGGCACCCGAGCGGCACCTGTCTGACCTGGCGTCCGGGTTGCTCGCCGGGCGAACAGACCTGATCGAGGTCTCCCCCAGCACCGGCGACCTCGGCAGACTGAGCGACGTGGGTGGCGGCGGATGAACACCAATCACTGGTCGGGACGGCTGCCGCCCTTTCCGGCAGACTCCGTACAGCGGTACCGGACTGCGGGAACCTGGGGCGTCCGAACCATCTCCGAGGAGTTCCACGCGGTAGCGGAGCGATTCCCCGCCCGGGACGCCGTCGTCGGCATCGACGGTCGGCTGACCTACGCCGAGCTCGACAGGCGGACCGATCAGCTGGCGGTCGGCTTGCACCGGATCGGGCTGCGTCCGGGTGATCCGGTGCTGTTCCAGGTCAGCAACCGGCTGCACACCATCGTCGCCTGGTACGGGGTGCTGAAGGCCGGCCTCGTCCCGGTGGCAACGCTGGCGGCACATCGGATGCACGAGATCAGTCAGGTCGGCGTCCGCACCGGAGCGGTCGCGCACCTGGTCGAGGCACAGAACCCCACCTTCGACCTGGTCGCCTTCGCGATCGAGCACCGCGGCCAGTATCCGACGGTGCGGCACGTGCTCACCGTGGGTGCCGGCCCGGCAGTCCGCCGGGACCATTAGCCTCGAGGACCTGGCCTCCGGGACAGATCCGGTCAGCGCCCGCAACCACGTGGCGGCCGTGCAGTCGGGTATCGACCCCGATGACGTTGCGGTCTTCCAACTCTCCGGCGGGACCACCGGTGTCCCGAAGGTCATCCCGCGCCGGCACGCCGAATACTGGTACAACGCGGCCGCCTATGCGCAGCGGTTGGGATGGGACGAGCACAGCCGGGTCGCCCACCTCATCCCGATCATCCACAACGCCGGAATTGTCTGCGGGGTACATGCCCCGCACAGCGTCGGTGCCTGCCTCGTCCTCGGCACCCCGGACGCCGCAGCATCGATGCCATTGCTGATCGAGGAGCAGATCACCGACGTACTCATCGGGCACGCCCACTACCGAGCCATCGCGGACGGCATCACCGCGCTGTCCGGGTCGGTTCGTCGGGTGGTGCTGTCCGGAGCCAAGGTGCCGCCTGACCTGTTCGAGCGGATCGAGACCCTCGGCATCTGGGCCGGCCAGCTGTTCGGGATGGCGGAGGGCTTCTTCGCGATGACCCGGCTCGACTCGCCGCGCGCTGCGAGGATGACCACCGTCGGGACTCCACTGTCCGCGCTGGACGAATTCCGCATCCTAGACCCCGGCACGGAGTCCGAACTGCCCGACGGCACCACCGGTGAATTGTGCTGCCGCGGCCCGTACACCCTGCCGGGTTATTTCGATGCCGCCGAACACAACGCCGTTGCCTTCACCGCCGAGGGTTTCTTTCGCACCGGTGACCTGGCCAGCGTTCGCATCGTGAACGACATCCGGTACCTCTCCATCGACGGCCGGATCAAGGACGTGATCAACCGCGGCGGGGAGAAGATCAACGCAGAGGAAGTGGAGTTGCTGTTGATCAGTCACCCGGCGGTGCTGCAGGTCGCCGTGGTCGCGATGCCCGACCCCCGGCTCGGGGAACGCACCTGCGCATTTCTGGTGGCCCGGGATGAGCCGGTCACCCTCGAGCGGATCCGCGACCATCTCGCTGCACTCGGGGTGGCGAAATTCAAGTGGCCCGAACGTCTGGAGTGGGTCACCGAACTACCCCAGTCCAACATCGGCAAGATCGACAAGAAGACTCTTCGCCAGTGGATCGCGCAGGAAATCGCGACACCTGTTGCTCCCTAACGCGAGAGGTAGAGCTCAACGGTCAGCGAAAAGACGACATCGCCGGCCGCGGAGAGCGTGCCGACGGCAGCGACCAGCGACCGGATCTCACTGTCCGCTGCATTCTTCTCGATCCGCAGCGTGCCGATGAGCGTCGTGCCGGGACGAACCGGGCCGAGGAATTCGATGTCGCTGAGCCGGCGTCCGCCGATCACGGCCCAATCCCGATAGACCGCATCGACAGCCAGCCGCTGAAAGATCGCGAGCGTATGGACCCCACTGGCAATCACCTCGCCAAAGTGCCCGTCGGCAGCGGCGGCCCGATCGATGTGGAAATCCTGCGGATCCCACCGCGATGCGAATTCGATGATCTCGTTCTCGGTGACGTGGTAGGAACCCAGGTCGTACGACGTCCCGGCAACGATGGAATCGGCAGTGTGTCGGCCCCGACCGCTGCGAGCTGACGACATGTGCTTCCTCTTCCGGTCGGTTGGCGTCGACAGAGGCTACCGATCCCGGGGTCAGCGTGAGACGGACCCGACCGGAAAGCGGTCGGCCAACCAGGCACCGATCTCCGCCGCGGCGAGGCTGCTGCCGGTAGGTCCGCCCTTGACCAGCGGACCGCCAAAATGCGTGCCTGCGACCCGGACACTCGTCAGATCCTGCGCGCCCAGAGCCGCAGCCATCGCCGTCATGTCCACCGGGTAGCAGGCCTGATCGCCGGACAGTTCGACCAGCAGGGTGGGCGCCGAAACCCCCGGTGCACAGCGGAGGAAATCCGCGTTGGTGCTCACCGCGGACCAGGTCGACAACCAGGCCTCCGGTGTCGTCAGCCGGCCGAACCCGACGAGACCGTAGTTCGTCAGATCCGGCCGGCGGCCGAACAACGACCCGTAGGGACGGTCATTGGGATCGATCGACAGGTCGACACCACGCGGGTCAGCATCCGTCCGGTACACCGTCAGCACCCGGGGGGCCAACCCTGCGCGACGATCGGCCGGGTCACCGGTCACGGCGAAAGCCTCTCGGGCGGCAGCAATGTGCGCGACCCGGTCGCGGGCGACCGCGTCGAGCCTGGCGATCCGCGCACGCTGGGCCCGGCGGTACCGATCGAGAAATTCCGCCGAATAGTGCGACGTGGCGGGCGCATCAACAAATCCGTTCGCCGGGTCGTACAGGTTCAGACTCGGCTCCACCGACAGCGGGTCGCTCTCGTCGCGGACCGATGGATCGATCAGGCGCTGCAAGAGGGCGCCCTGGCCGGGATGCGGCGCCATGAACACCGCCGCATCGGGTACGGGCATGACGGTTTCGCCCAGACCGGTCGGGCGACCGCCCGGCCCCTTGGAAATCCGATCGGCGGTGGGCAGTTCCGCCTGCTGGTGATAGAACGCGAAGAGGGTGCCGCCGCCGGAATGGCCCAGCGAGACAACCGCGTCAAATCCGCGTTCCCGGAGAAAGATCTGCCCGGCGGCCGCGTCGAGCAGTGCCTGTTCGTGCAGCAGCGACAGGTCGTTGTTGACCGAACGGGTGCCCTGCGTCCACACGGCGAAACCACGGGCCAGCAGCTCCGGGACCAGCACATGATGGGTCACGTCCTGCCGCGGATGCATGATGCAGACGACCGTTCGCGCGCCCGGCACGGTCCGCAGCACCCCACTCACGGTGGCACCGTCGGAGGTGGTCAGCTGATGCACCGACTCGATTGTCGTGGGCGGTTGTGCTGCCGCCTCGATCCAGCGACCGGCCCCCAACCGTTCCCCGGCCAGGGTCACCGCGGATCCGCGGGCTTTGGCCCGGGCAGTGACCCTAGGGGCAGGGACTCGAGGGGCAGGGACTCGAGGGGCAGGGACTCGACCCGCAGGGCATCCTTGTCGTGCTGGGTGATCCGCGAGCGGCCAAGGCCGGCAACGCTGCTGTACCAGACCGCATGCCGGCAGCCGGTGGCCCGCCGATCAATGACAATGGTTCCCTGCGAACTGATTTCAAAATACGGGCCGACGCGTCCGATGGTGACCGCCGGGTTCGTGGCGGCGACGTCCACCACCGGCACGTTCTCCGGGACATCCAGCACATAGAGAGTGGTCATACCTGGGTCAGCTCCCCCGGTTGCGCCCGCTCCCAGACCGGTGCGCGCTCCAGGATCAGCTCGGCCTTACGAACCAACAACGCCGCCATGCTCGGATCCGGTCCGGCAACAACATCGAGCAGAGCATCGATCGTCAACTCGGCGTCCAGGTCCTCCTGCGGGGTCACCGGCCGCAGTGCCCTGGTCACCTCGATCATGTAGCCATTGGGATCATGGGTATAGATCGACTCGATGGTCTCGTGTTGGATCTGCATTTCGACCGGCCACGCGCTGCCGTCGAGGCGACGCCGATACTCCAGCAGGTCCGTCTCATTGTCGACGTGAATCGCCAGGTGGCGGGACTTGATGAAGAAGGTTGGGACTTCAGCACCGAATCGTGAATAGGCATCGCCCTGCGGGCCGCCGTCGAAGGGTTCCAAACCGAAGTAATAGAAGAACGCCAGCCGGTCGCCGTTACCGATATCGAAAAAGAAGTGAATGAAATCAGGATGCTTCTCCGGACCCCAGCCGGCCGCACAGATCGAATGGACGACCGGAAAGCCGAGCACATCGCGGTAGAACGCGACCGTGCCTGCCGGATCGAAGGTGGGGTAAGCGACGTGGTCGACGCCGCGGACGCGGTGCTCGAGATCGGTCATCAGGACCTCCTTGTGCGAAGTGTTTTCACGTCGTCAGACGGGTTGCGGAACAGCAAGTTTCAGCAGTCGACCGGCGCCGGGCAGATCGGCCCGAAGTCCGAGCGCGGTCAGCAGGCTGTAGGCACCTGCGGTCGCGGCCGACAACACAGGAATCCCGAATTCGGTCTCGGCCGACTCCACCAGGTCGAGCGACGGCATTTGCACGCACGCTGAAATGACCAGGGCATCGACTCCATCCAGGTCGAGGGATCTCGCTGCCGTCAGCACCCGATCTCCCGGAATACACGCCACCTCGGTGTTATCCGCGACCTCGAGGGCACGCCAATCGGCGACCTCGAATCCCTCCGCTTCCAGGTATTCGACGACCTGCTGCGCCAGCGGGCGGAGGTAGGGAGTGACCAATGCAATCCGGTGCGCGTCCAATGCCCGCAATCCCTCGACGAGAGCACCGGCACTGGAGCGCACCACCGCGGTGGCGCCGCCGGTGGCCAACTGCTCGGCGATGGCCGACTCCACACGTTGATGCTCCCCAGGGCCGCCGACCGCGAGCGCCACCAGGCAGGCATACAGCATCGCGTCGACGCCGGCATCGCCGAGTTCGAGGATGCACCGCTCCCGTTGCGCGTTCATTGCCCGGAGCTGGGCGGCGGAAACGGTATGCATACGCATCCGGCTGGAGTGGAACGAAAAGCGTGCGTCTGCGTGCTGATTCAACAGTGCGGGGATCTCGGTCTCGACCGTGACGTTCGAGCTGGGAACCACCAAACCGATCCGGTGCGTGATCATGCCGCCTCATCTCCATTGACGTTCATGACCAATATTCAACACTAGTGATGGTTTAGTCAAGGTCCTGTGCCGCTGATCACGACCCGGAAGGACCCGACGAAGGAGGGCCGCCATTCGGTGCAGAGGGCAGGGCGCGTTCCACAAGGGCACGTTCCAACAGGGCGATGTCCTGTTTGAGCAGTTGCACCGCCCGGGCCGCCCCTTCGCCCTCGGCCACCCGACTGTCGTGCGCGACCACGGATGCGACCGCCATCTCCGCCAGCGCCTGTGCCACCTCGGTTTCCGCGCGTTCCCCTGCGGGGTGATGCCACCAGGCGACCCAGTTGCACAGCCCGATGATCCCGAGCGCGGACGTCCGAGGATCGACGGGGCGCAGCTCGCCGGTTCTGGCGCCCTCTTCGATCACCGCCGAGAAAGCCAGCAGGACTCGCCGCCGGGCCTGCGCGTAGACCTTCGACAAACTGTCCGGCAGTTCGTTCTCCGAGCGCACCAGCAATCGGAAGCGGCTCGGATGCGACGCCTGCTGGAAGGCAACGGCGAACGCCATTTCCCGCAACCGGTCCGAAGCTGCGACGTTTGCCTTGCCGACGATTTGCTCCAACTGCTCGGCCGGACCCTCTGCCAACTCGCTGACCAGCCGAAACAGGAGATCATCCTTGCTGCCGAAGTAGTGGTAGAGGGCAGGTCGGGTCAACCCGGTCGCCTCCGCGATGTCCTGCAGGCTGGTGCCGGCAAATCCCCGATCGGCGAACAACCGGGTGGCCTCTTCCATGATCTGGGCCTCGACGAGCCCGCGCCGGGCGCCGCGCACGGGGCCTTCACCGGCCTCCGCCGACTTTTTGCGGACCGGCTTTGCTGGCGATTTCACGATGTCTTCCACCACCCAACCCTAGCGACCAATTCTCGTCATAGGTGTCAATCAGCGCCAAGCTCCTGGCACGTGCCGCGCCCCGGCTGCGGCAGGATGGCCGGATGGACAACGCCGTCCGCCACGCGCAGCGGAACCGGGTCACACCACTCGGCGACATCGTCGCGACCCCGTTGCGCGGCAGCTGGATGGGTAACCGCGGCATCCTGCACCGCGGCACCGAGATCGTCAGCTTTCACCGCAGCGACCTGTGGATCAGCTGCGCGTTGCAGTACAAAGATTGGCGGGCGCCGCAATGGGCTCCTGGGCATTACACGGTGCTGTTCTTTCATGACGAGGCCGTCGCCTTGGCGGCCGGACACCGCCCGTGCGCGCTATGCCGTCGCGCGTCCTTTCAGGCGTTCCGAGATGCGGCCGCCGGGTCGGAGTCGTTGGGCGCCAAGGACGTTGACCGACAACTGCACGCCGAGCGACTGGTTCGCGGCACCCATCGCCGACGGCTGCACGCCCGTGCCTGGACGGAATTGCCGGACGGAACTTTCGTGCTGCTCGAGGGCACACCCGGGCTCATTGTTGGCAACGCCGTCGTTCCCTGGTCGCCGCAGGGGTATGGACCTGCCCTCCGCCGGCCGATCAACGGCCAGGCCGACGTCATCACCCCACCCTTCAGCCTGACCGCCCTCTCGGCCGGGTATCCGGTCCAGATCGATCCCGCTGCAAGCGGTTTCGACGCCAACAACGGCTAGGTCAACGCCGGCCGGACGGCATCTCGATCGACTTCTGCCACCGACGCGTATCCGCACAGACCCAGCGTCAGATCGAATTCGGCGATGACGTTCGCCAGCACCTGGCTCACCCCGTCCCGGCCGGCCAGGCCGAGGCCGAGCGCATACGGCCGGCCGAGGCAAACGGCCGCCGCCCCCTGCGCCAGCGCCTTGAGAACGTCTGCCCCACCACGGATCCCGGAGTCCATCAGCACCGGGATGGCACCGTCCACGGCGGAGACCACCCCAGGCAGACTGTCCAGCGAGCCACGACCGCCATCCACCTGCCGGCCACCGTGGGTGGAGACGATGATCCCGTCCACTCCGGCGGCCACCGCCCGTCGCGCGTCGTCGCTGCGCTGAATTCCCTTCAGCACGATTGGCAGGGATGTCATCGCCCGGAGCCTCGGCAAGTCATCCCAGGTAAGGGACGGCCGCGAATACGAGTCGAGGAATGTCTGCACCGTCGCGCGGGCCACACCGAGATTGGTGGCCCGACGGCCAGGGACGTTCGCCGACATCCGCGCCAGCGACCTGATCAACGCGGGGAGCTCCCGCAATCGTGGCGCCGCGGGCGCCGGGCCGGTGCGCGGTTGCGCCGCCAGCCGGGTGAACACCGGATCGCTGGTGTACTGGGCGATGCCGTCCGCCAGGGCAAACGGCAGATACCCCTGGTTCAGATCCCGCGGCCGCCACCCGAGCATCGTGGTGTCCAGGGTGACGACAATGGCCTCGCAACCAGCCGCTTCCGCCCGCGCAACCAGGCTCACCACCAATTCGTCGAAGGTGGACCAATACAGCTGGAACCAGCGCGGGGAAGAACCCATCGCCGCGGCGCAGTCTTCCATCGAACGCGACGCCTGGTTCGAGAAGATATATGGCACACCGTGTTCGGCCGCGGCCTCGGCGACTGCGACATCCGCATCAGGGTGCAGGATGCCCAGCGCGCCGATCGGCGCCAGCAGGATCGGCACCGGGAACCGGCGGCCGAACAGCTCAACCGACGTGTCCCGCACCGAGACGTCACGCAACATCCTCGGGACCAGCTGCCACCGTTCGAACGCCGCCCGGTCGGCCCGCATGGTGTGCTCGGAGCCGGCGCCGCCCGCCACATAGCCGTAGGCACGGGCGGACAGCTTGCGCTCGCCGAGCCGATCGAGGTCCGGCCAGCTGGTCGGAATCCGGGGCCTTGCCCCGAAAACCCCGCGCGAGTAGATGCCGGACTGGCGGATCCGGCCGAGCCCGACCGAGGGTGCTGCCACCGTCGTCGACACATCGATGTCTGTCATCGGTCCTCCGCTCGCCCGTTCCGCTCCATCAGAACACTCGGTTCCGGGATTGACCCGACGAAGGCGCCGATTGTCTGCCGGCCACGATTGATCCAGCGTGCCAATGGGTACTTATCGCCCATGGCTGATGACACGGAACTGCACAAGGGCGATCGGGTTACCTGGCACACGCACGGCACCACCACCACCGGCACCGTCGAAGAGAAGATCACCTCGGACACCGAAGCTGCTGGCCGGACCGTCCGGGCCGATGCGGAGGACCCGCAGTATCTGGTGAAGAGCGCGAAGTCGGGTCGGGAGGCCGTGCACCGGCCAGAGGCCCTGGACAAGGACGGATCATGAGCGCGGGCGGCGCGGCGTCGGGAGCCGGCGGGAGCACAGGTGCGCGGGCCAAGGACGCCGGCAAGCGGGCAGCCGATTCGGCCGAGGACGCGGGCCAGCAGGCGATCGCCAGCAAGCCGTTCCGGGTGCTGCTGACGGTCGGCTTGATCTGCTACGGCGTTGTGCACATCCTGATCGGCTGGATCGCGCTGCAGATCGCGTGGAGTGGCAAGGGTGAGAACCAGGAGGCGTCGCAAAAGGGCGCCCTGGCCGAAGTGGCCGGCCAACCCTTCGGGGCGGCCCTGCTGTGGATCGTCGTCATCGGTCTGTTCGCGTTGACGATCTGGCAGGGCATCGAGGCGATCTGGGGGCATCGCGATCGGCCCCGCGGCATCAAGCGCATCCGCAAACAACTCGGGTCCGCCGGTCGGGCAATTTCCTACGCGGTCATCGCCATCGCAGCGATCAGCACCGCCGCGGGAAGCGCCAGTTCCGGCGACAGCAAGGAAGAGGGCATTTCGGCCCGGCTGATGTCCAACCCGTTCGGACGTCTCGCTGGTGATCGCGATCGGCATCGCCATTGTCGTGCTCGGCGTTCGACTGATCCGGCGCGGTATCAAGAAGAAGTTCACCGAAGACCTCGCCGGTGGTGTGAGCCACAATGTCGTGCGGCTGGGGCAGGTGGGCTACATCGTCAAGGGCATCGCCTACGCCATCGTCGGTGGGCTTTTCGGCTGGGCGGGCATCACCTACGACGCGGAAAAGGCCGGCGGCCTCGACGATGCGCTGCGTACCGTGCACGACGCACCGTTCGGTGCCGTGCTGCTGACGCTGATGGCGCTCGGCCTGATCGCGTTCGGCATCTACTGCTTCTTCTGGGCCAGGTCGCCGAGGGTCAGCACCGATACGCAACACGCCTGAAACCGGGAGGATCCGCTGCCGGACCCGCGCTGCGGTACCACCGGGGTGCGTGAAAAGCTCATGCCGCGGCCACGCGTGTGGCGCCGCGCACCACCACGACTGCACCCGCTGGATGGAGCACCCCCATGGCCCCGCAGGACTCGACCGGCACGGACGAACTCAAGAAGCTGCCAAAGATCAAGAAAAAGGCCTACGAGACGGAACTGGCCCGGCTGCAAACGGAATTGGTCACCATGCAGCAGTGGGTCAAGGACTCCGGCACCCGGGTGCTGGCGATCTTCGAGGGCCGGGACGCCGCCGGTAAGGGCTCCGCGATCAAGCGCTTCACCGAGCGGCTGAATCCGCGGCTGGCCCGGATCGTCGCGCTCCCGGCGCCGACCGAACGCGAACGCACGCAGTGGTACTTCCAGCGGTACATCCAGCACTTGCCGTCCGCCGGCGAAATCGTGTTCATGGACCGCTCCTGGTACAACCGGGCCGGTGTGGAACGAGTCATGGGGTTCTGCACACCGGACGAATACCGCCGGTTCCTCCACCAGGCTCCGATCTTCGAGCGGCTCCTGGTCGAGGACGGCATTCTGGTTTTCAAGTACTGGTTCTCGGTGTCCGACGTCGAGCAGGAGCGGCGGTTCCACTCACGGCTGACCGACCCGAACCGGCGCTGGAAGCTCTCCCCGATGGACGTGCAATCCATCAGCAAGTGGGAGGACTACTCCCGCGCCAAGGACGAGATGTTCGTGCACACCGACATTCCCGAGGCGCCTTGGTGGACCGTCGAGAGCGAGGACAAGAAGCGCTCGCGGATCAACGTCATCTCGCACATGTTGTCGAAGGTTCCGTACGAGCACATCAAGCCGGAGCCGGTCACCATTCCGAAGCGCCCCAAGGCGACGAGCTACATCCGGCCGCCGCGGGACGAATTCAAGTACGTCCCCGATCACGCCGCGTCGCTGGTGAAGTCGAAGATCTGAACCACTGGTTGACAGAGGGGCCGGTCCGATCCGCAGCTGCTGTGCCGGACCGGCCCGTTCGTGGTTCACGGCAATCGGAGTTCGGCCCGGATTCGAGCGACCCGCTCAGTCACGTCGGCGCGGATCGCCGCTTCGTCCAGCGTGCACAGGGTCCGGTCGGCCAGCAGCCGGCGTCCGGCGACGAACACGTCGGTGACGTCGCTGCCCCGGGCGGCATAGCTCAGGAACGCCAACGGGTCCGGGAGCGGGGTGGCGGTCAGACCTGCGGTGTCCAGCAGGATCAGGTCGGCCGGTTCACCGACCGCGAGCCGACCCGACAGCCCGTTGCCCATCGCCCGGGCGCCGCCGGCGGTGGCCATCCTCAGCGTCTGCACCCCGCTGAGCAATGCCGGGTCATGATGCAGGCCGCGCTGCACCAGCGCGCCGAGTTTGATCTCCTCGAACAGGTCCGCCGAATTGTTCGACGCCATCGAGTCGGTGCCGAGCGCCAGACGTGATTCCAGCCGCCAGGTACTGCGGCACAGGCGCGATCCCGGCACCCAGTTTGAGGTTGGAAATCGGGTTGTGCGACACCGTCACGGTGTCCGTTGCGAGCAGTTCGGCGTCGCCAGGTCTCCGGGTGAACGGCGTGCGCGACATGCGTTTGCCCGGCGAACAACCCGAGGTCTGCCGCCAGCGCGATCGGCGAAAGGCCGTGCGCGGTCAGGCTGTCAGCGACCTCGATCCGGGTTTCGGACAGGTGGATCTGCACGCCCAATCCGTTGCCGGCGGCCCGCCGGGCGACGTCGGACAGCAGTTCCGGACCGCAACTGTAGGGCGCGTGCGGACCGTAACTGACCGAGATCAACTCGTCGCCGGCGAATTCCGCGGCCAGGGCCGGAGTGCCGGTCCAGCACCTCTGCGCCGGTCAGGGTGCTGGCCAGCGGAAAGCCGACGGCGTCGTACCCGAAGACCGCGGGTGCCGCCTGTACCCGCATTCCCGGCCGCACTGACATCGGCGAGCAGACCATTGTCCCAATGGAACATGTCGACGAACCCGACCGTGCCGGACTTGATCATCTCGGCCATCGACAGCAGCAGGCCGGCCCGGATGTCGTCCCTGGTCATCCGCACCTCGAAGGCCCGGATATGGGTCAGCCACTGCTGCAGCGGCTCGTCGTCGCTGTGCCCGCGCAGCAGGCTGATCCCGGCGTGCGTGTGCCCGTTGATCAGCCCGGGCGCGACGATCCGTCCGGTTCCGTCGATGTCCGCGGGGCCACCGGCACCCCGCGGCGGGCCGAGATAGCTGATCCGCCCGGTGACGGTCGAGAAAGCGATCTCGGCATCAGCGAGCACGGTTTCGGGGTCGGCGACGATGGTCGCTCCGACGATGCGGATGTCCGTCATGCCCCTCCGGCCATGTCCTGGCCGGCCATGTCCTGGCCGGCGCGGTGGGCGACGGGATCAGATTGCCGACAGGGTCTTGAACTCGTCGAACGGCATTGCCCAGATGTAGATCTCGCCGTCGGCCGGTCCGAGTGTGACCGAGGTGCCGCTGACCTCGACCGGATCACCCCAGATCGCCGAGTGGTAGTAGGCATCCGCATCGGCCAGCGACAGGTTGACGCAGCCGTGGGTGACGTTGGAGTTGCCCTGGGCGCCGCTGCTGGCCGGGTTGGCGTGGATGAACTCGCCGTTGTTGCTGATCCGGACGGCCCAGCGTTCCAGGCTCGTTGGAGTAGCCGTACCGCGGGTTGCTCATCAGCTTGGTCTCGAAGAACTCGTTGACGACGTGGATGCCGGACCGGGTGATCAGGTTGGGATCGCCGGTGTCCTCGCCGCGGCCGTAGGAGGCCGGGTAGCTGGCGACGGTGGCACCGTTCTGCTGGACCACCAGTTCGTGCGAGTTGACGTCGGCGATGACGACCTGATTGCGGCCGATGGTGAAGTCGCTGGTGATGTCGGAGGCGCCGTAGGAGGTGTCGTTGAACTTGACCCCGTACAGCTTGGCGTCGACGTGCACGGTGGTGCCGGCCGGCCAGTAGTCCCTGGTCCGGTAGACCATCGCCCACCGGCCGTCGTCCTGCGGAACCCAGCCCCAGGCACCCTCGACCGCCGGGACGGTGGTGATGGTGACGAGCTTCTGGATCGCGGCGCGGTCCTCCGGCTCGACACCGAACGCCACGTTGATCGGTGCGGCGACACCCGACGACGGCCCCGTCACCGGGGCTGATGGTGGTCCGGACCTGGGTGTCCTCGCCGACCATGGTGTAGGTGCCGGCGATCGGGATCTGCTTGCCGTCGGTGCCGGTGGCGGTGCCGGCCAGCGTGTAGGTCTTGCCGAAGCCGAGGACCTCACCGACCGTGACCAGGTGGTGCGGTCCGGCGAGATGGTCGCGACGACGACCTTGCCCTCCGGGTTGGTCAGGGTGGCGTCGTCGATGGTGCCCTTGGACGACGGTGAACGAGATCGGCGTGATCGGCGACAGATCCGGTGGAATTCAGCGCCGGGGTCGCGGTGATCGAGGCGACCGGTGGGACGACGGTGGGCGTCGGCGACGCGCTCGACGACGAGGATCCCGACGACGATGGCCCCTCGCTCGCGGTCGACCCCTGCGAGTCCGGCCCGCCGGCGGTGGACGTCACGGTGGTGGTGCCGGACAGCGAGCCGCTGCTGCAACCGGCCAGGACCGCCAACACGGCCACGATCGCCACCAGCAAGGCCCGCGGCGCGTTCCTGTTCGGCGCGTTCTTGCGCGCACCCATCATCGTCTAACCGCCCTATCGCGTGGAGTGTCCGTCGCATGGAAAAACCGCGGACAGGGACAGCCCGTCGCCACGGCAGCCGATCGAAGTTCCGGCCAGCGCCCAGGGTAACCCGAGCCCACGTTCATCCCGCGTGAACTCACCCGGCCGCTCGCGTGCTCGCTCGAGGCGGTCCTGGGTTGGCGGCGCAGGCGGAGTCGCTACCGGAACAGTCGGCGAACGACCACGATGGCGAGCAGCGCGCCCACCGCGATCAGCGAATACTTGACCTTCGGCTCCTGCAGCGTTGCCGTCAGGGTGCGGCGTCCCTGCTCGACGACCCGCTTGGGGTTCGCACGGGTCGTCAACTCATCCACCGCCGTGGCGAGCGAGTCACGTGCGCGCTCGATTTCGGCCTGGATGGTTTCCGCGTCGCGGGCCACTGCGGCCTCCTTTGCTCTGGTCAGCGGGTCTGATGACTCAGTTACCCGGACATCAAACTCTCAAGCCGGTTCGCGTGTGTCCCGGGGGTGTTTACCCTAGCGGCATGGACAGCTCAACCCTGGATGTGGGCGACATTGCACCGCCCTTCACCTTGCCCGACGCCGACGGCAACTCCGTCTCGCTCGGCGACTTCGCCGGCAAGCCGGTGATCGTGTACTTCTACCCCGCCGCGATGACCCCCGGCTGCACCACCGAGGCCTGCGACTTCAGCAGTGCCCGCACCCCGCTCGACGGTGGCGGTTACGTCGTCCTTGGCATCTCCCCGGACAAGCCGGAGAAGCTCGCCAAGTTCCGGGACAAGGAGGATCTGACTATCACCCTGCTGTCCGACGCGGACCGGTCGGTGATGGCCGCCTACGGAGCGTTCGGCGAGAAGAAGCTGTACGGCAAGACCGTCGAGGGCGTCATCAGGTCGACCTTCGTGGTCGGCGCCGACGGCCGGATCGAGCAGGCCTGGCGCAACGTCAAGGCCACCGGGCATGTGGCGCGGGTGCTGAAGGAACTCGGTCTGGCAAGCTGAGCAGGCGTCGATCGGCCGTTGTCTCGCGGACCGATCGACGCGACGGGGCCGTAGCCCAATTGGCAGAGGCACACGGTTTAGGTCCGTGCCAGTGAGGGTTCGAGTCCCTCCGGCCCCACCCCGTCGTCAGCTGTTACGGTCCGCCAGTGCGCATCACGGCCGGTCGCCTGCTGACCGTCGCGGACCAGGCAGCGACCTTCCTGTTCGCCATCGAGGGTGCGTTGGTCGCCGCGGCCAGCGGCCTCGACCTGTTCGGCATCCTGGTGATCGCGTTCGTGACGGCGCTGGTCGGCGGCATCATCCGGGATGTGCTGATCGGCTACACGCCGCCGGCATCGCTGCGCGGCGCCTGGTACCCGACGATCGCCTTCGGCGGGGCGATCCTGGTCTTCGTCGTCCATGAGGCGGTGCAAGGGATCCCCGCCGGACTGCTGCTCTGGTCCGACGCCGCCGGGCTCGCGCTGTTCGCGGTGGTCGGCGCCACCAAGGCCATCGACTTCACGCTCAATCCGCTGGTGGCGGCGCTGCTCGGCATGGTGTCCGCGGTCGGCGGCGGGGTGGTGCGGGACATCCTGCTGAATCGAGTCCCGACCATCCTGCAGCAGGACATCTATGCGGTTGCGGCCCTGGCCGGCGCGGCCGGCACCGTCATCGCGCTGCGTCTGGGCGCCCCGCGGGCAATTGCCATGGCCCTGGGGTTCGCGGTGTGTTTCCTGCTGCGGATCATCAGCGCCTGGCAGGGCTGGAACCTGCCGCGAATCGGGTCCTGAGACGCCGCCCGGTCGTCGACTGCAGCACCGATGGTGACGCCTGGTGATGGATCAATCAATTGGCAACACGCGGGGCCGTGCTCCCGCACCCAGTCGCCGCAGCGATGGACGATAGGACGTGCCCCCGCCATGCAGGTGGGGGCACCAAGTCGTTGACAGAGGGGCAAACATGACCGGACCGGACATCTCGAAGTCGTCGGGCGGTAGCGACGGGGACGCGGTACGACGGGATTCCGCCGGCGGTGTCACCACCGCGACGCACTCGCCTGCATTACCCTGCGGCGACGCCATTCTCCGACGACTCACCCAACAGTCCCTACGGCATCGTCGACCAAGGCGGCGGCCACCACCTGGACCGGTAGCCCGTACGAGCCGCTGCCGTCGGATGTGCGGCCGGCGAATACCCGGCGACGTCCTACGACAGCTACGGCGAGGCCGATCGCCACGCCGATGACGCTGGCTCCGGCTCCGGAGGCGGCCCGGCCTGCGCCGGTCGACTTCCGGCAAGCAGACCAAGTCCCGCGCGATCGCGCGGCCTGGTCAGCGCGGTGCTCGGCACCTTGCTGGTCGCCGGTGGGCTGTACCTGATCGGCGAGTTCGGCTTCCGGATCTTCGACGTGATGCTCAACGTCGGTGGCCAGCCCGCCACCTGGGACATCGTCTGGACGTCGACCGGTGCCGCGCTGATCTTCCTCGCCGTGCTGCTGAACGGCTGGTCACCGTGGGCGACGCTGTCCGCCGGGCTGGCCCTGACCGCCGCCGGCGTCTGGTCCATCGCCTGGTATGACGGCGCCGACCGGGTGGCCAGCACCATCGACCGGCTGTTCGCCCGGCCGGAAATGGTCGTCTGGGGCATCACCGGTTGGATGCTCGATCCTCGGCCTGCTGCTGCTCGGCACCAGCGGCGCCGTGATCATCGCCCGGGCGACCGGACGGCGCAGGGGTCGTCCGTAGTCATTCGTCGCATCGCTCGCCGGACGGCGGGTGGGTGCGCCCCGATCGGGGCGTGCTCACCCGCCGTCTCGCGTTACCGTGATCGGCTGCAGCGCTTCACGCAGTTCCGGCAGCATCAACGCGAGCGCCCGGCCGCGGTGCGACAGCGCGTCCTTCTCGGCCGGGTTGAGTTCGGCCGAGCTGCGGCCGTCGCCGGCCGTCGTCGCTCTCCGCCGGCACGAACACCGGGTCGTAACCGAAACCGTTGCTGCCCTTGGGTTCTCGAATGATCCGGCCGCGCCACTCACCGCGCGTGACCCGCACGGTGTCATTCGGGACCAGCCAGCGCCAACGCGCAGACGAACGCCGCGCCGCGCCGCTCGTCCGGCACATCCGCGATCTGGGCGAGCAACAGGGCGGTGTTGGCCGGGTCGTCGCCGTGCCGACCGGACCACCGCGCGGACAGCACCCCCGGCATCCCGTTCAGCGCGTCGACAGCGAGCCCGGAATCGTCGGCCAGGCTGATCTCCCCGGTCTCCCGCGCGGCCTGCTCGGCCTTGGCGGTGGCGTTCTCCTCGAACGTCGCGCCGGTCTCCGGCTCCTCGGCATACGGCGGTACGTCGCCGAGCCCGAGCACCGTGACGTGCGGGCCGAGGATCCGCCGCAGTTCGTCGAGCTTCTTGGCGTTGCGGCTGGCCAGCAGGACCCGGCTCATGGGAGTTGATTTCTCGCTCACGACACCACGTTGGGGGTCCGGGCGGGCAGCGGCTCGGCCAGCGCCTCGCGTTGCAGGATGGTCAACCGCTCGATCCCGGCGAGCGCCGAATCCATCATGGCGTCCAGGGTCTTGCGGGAGAAGGTCGCACCCTCTGCAGTGCCCTGCACCTCGACCAGCGTGCCGACATCGGTGGCGACGACGTTCATGTCCACCTCGGCCCTGGCGTCCTCCTCGTAGGGCAGGTCCAACCGGACCCGGCCGCCGACCACGCCGACCGACACCGCCGCGATCTGGCAGGACAGCGGCTGCGGGTCGGCCAGCTTGCCGCGATCGCGGAGGTAGGCGACCGCGTCGGCGAGGGCGACATAGGCACCGGTGATGGCCGCGGTCCGGGTGCCGCCGTCCGCCTGCAGCACGTCGCAGTCGACGGCGATGGTGTTCTCGCCCAGCGCCCGCAGGTCGACACAGGCCCGCAGCGACCGACCGATCAACCGGGAAATCTCATGCGTGCGGCCACCGACCCGGCCCTTGACCGACTCCCGGTCGCTCCGCTCGTGGGTGGCGGACGGCAGCATCGCGTACTCGGCGGTCAGCCAACCGAGGCCGGAACCCTTGCGCCAGCGTGGTACCCCGGTGGTCACCGATGCGGCGCAGAGCACCTTGGTGCCGCCGAACTCGACGAGCACGGACCCAGCCGGGTGCTGCTGGAATCCGCGGGTGAAACGCACCGGTCGGAGTTCGTCATCGGCCCTGCCGTCAGCTCTGTTCATGCCCAGAAGGTTAGTGCCCGGATCTGACCGGCACTGACGCCCGCACAGGCCGAAACACCCAGCGGCGAAGACGATTCGCCAGAACCTGCTCGGAAACCGCGATGGGCAGAGCCGGTTGCGGCGAGTCGATCAACCGTCAGGAGACGGGCAGGATCATTCCGCTCACCGAACTGATCTCCGGCCCGAGGAAGCGTTGCCCGAGCCTGGCGAACGGCTCCGGGTCACCGGTGGCCAGGAATTCGTGCGGCGCCGACGGTGTCGGGCCGGGCGAGAGCAGGTCGAGTTCGGTGAGCCGTCGGTAGACGTCCTTGGCGGTCTCGTCGGCACTCGAGACCAGCGTGACCTGATCCCCCATCACCAGCGACAACGCACCGGTGAGCAACGGATAGTGGGTGCAGCCCAGCACCAGGGTGTCCAGACCGGTGCGCTGCAGCGGCGCCAGGTAGGCCTGCGCCAGGCCGATCACCTGCCGGCCGGAGGTGATGCCGCGCTCGACGAAGTCAACGAAGGACGGACACGCGACCGCGTGCACCCGGACGCCCGCCGCTGCGTCGAAGGCGTCCTGGTAGGCGCCTGACTCGATGGTGGCCGACGTCCCGATCACCCCGACATCACCGGTCCGGGTGACGGCAACGGCGCGCCGCACCGCGGGCCGGATCACCTCGATGACGGGCACGTCGTAGCGCTCCCTGGCGTCCGCCAGGCAGGCCGCCGACGCGGTGTTGCAGGCGATGACCAGCATCTTCACGCCGCTGTCGACCAGTTGGTCGCCGATCGCCAGCGCGTGCCGGCGGACCTCGGCGATGGTCAACGGGCCGTAGGGCCGTTCGCGGTGTCGCCGACGTAGCGGACCCGTTCGCCGGGCAGTTGGTCGATGATCGCCCGGGCGACGGTCAGACCGCCGACGCCCGGAATCGAAGATCCCGATCGGCGCGTCGACATCAACTCCGGCAAAGTTCGACCCAGTCGTCACCCGCACGACGCTACCGGCCGGGCGTTCCCGGTCAGGAACGGATCGCCGCCTTCGCGGCCGCGCGCCGGGGTCCGTCGGCCTTGGCCACCAGGAACGCGGCCAGCACACCGCCGATCGCGCCGAACAGGTGCGCCTGCCAGGAAACCGTGACCACGCCGGTGATGTCGGCGGCGGCCACCTGCACGATCCCGGTCCAGAACAGGCTGCCGTACACGGCCAGCAGCACCAGGCCGAGCACGATGTGCTGCCAGGTCCTGGTCCAGATACCCCGGACGATCAGGAAAGCCAGCCAGCCGAACACGATGCCGGACGCGCCGACGGTGGTGGTGTTGGCAGGTGCGACCAGCCACACCCCGAGACCGGACACCAGCCAGACCAGCACCGTCACCGCGACGAACTGCCGCATCCCGCTCAGCATGATCAGCACGCCCATGATCACCAGCGGCACCAGATTCGACCACAGATGACCCCAGGAGCCGTGCAGCAACGGGGCGAACAGGACGCCGAGCAGGCCCTCCCAGCTACGCGGATCGATCCCCCACGCGTCGAGCCGGTAGTCCGTCGCCCAGTTGATGGTCTGCAGGATGATCATCACCGCGGCGAGGACGCCGATCGTGATGATCGCCGGCTTCACCCGCTGGGCCGTTGCGGATGGCCGCTTCGCGGGCGGGGTCGACGGGCTCGGGCTGAGCCCGTAGCTCCGGTGGTCCCGTAGCTCGAGGCCAACGGCTCCGACGGTGACGCCGGCAGCGGAAACTTGAACGGAAGCGAGGAATCCGGGGTCGGCGTACTCATTCTTCAAGGCTACCGACCGGACAGCCGGGCCGACTCGGGGTTAAACCCCCATTTGACCGGGGTCCCCAACCCATGTGGTGCCCCGTCAGGCCCAGAGCTGGCCCTCGAGCCCGTGCGCGGCTGCGGCGTCGTCGCCGGCCTCGTAGACGCCGGTCGACAGGTACTTCCAGCCGCCGTCACAGACCACGAACGCGATGTCCGCCTCCACGCCGTCCCGGACCGCCCGGGCCGCGATGCCAAGGGCGGCATGCAGGATCGCGCCGGTGGAGATACCGGCGAAAATGCCCTCCACCTCCAGCAATTCCCGGGTCCGGCGGACCGCGTCGTCGGGGCCGACGGAGAACCGGGAGGTCAGCACGGACGCGTCGTACAACTCGGGGACGAAACCCTCGTCCAGGTTGCGCAACCCGTAGACCAGCTCGCCGTACCGCGGTTCGGCGGCCACGATCGCGATGTCCGGCACCTTCTCCCGCAGGTACCGGCCGACGCCCATCAGGGTGCCGGTGGTGCCGAGGCCGGCCACGAAGTGGGTGATCGTCGGCAGGTCGGCCAGCAACTCCGGGCCGGTGGTCGCGTAGTGCGCGCCGGCGTTCTCCGGGTTGCCGTACTGGTACAGCATGACCCAGTCGGGGTGGTCTGCGGACAGTTCCTTGGCCATCGCGACCGCGGCGTTCGAGCCGCCGGCGGCCGGCGAGGAGATGATCTGCGCGCCGTAGGCCCGCAGCAGCAGCCGGCGTTCCTCCGAGGTGTTCTCCGGCATCACGCAGATCAGCCGGTAGCCCTTGACCCGGCACACCATGGCCAGCGAGATCCCGGTGTTTCCGCTGGTCGGCTCGATGACGGTGCAGCCGGGCCGGAGCAGGCCCTGCTCCTCGGCCGCCGCCACCATGGCCAGCGCCGGCCGGTCCTTGATCGACCCGGTGGGGTTGCGGTCCTCGAGCTTGGCCCACAGCCGGACCGACGGTGACGGCGACAGCCGGGGCAACCCGACCAACGGGGTGCCGCCGACGGCGTCGATCAGACTGCTGTACCGGGCCACGAGAATCAGACTCCGTGCGCTCAGCCGCCGGCGACTGTTGCTGAACTGTCGCCGCCGGCGACGGCAGGCAGGATCGTGACGTTGTCACCCTCGGCGACGGTCGTCTCCAGCCCACCGGTGAACCGGACGTCCTCGTCGTTGACGTAGATGTTCACGAAGCGGTGCAGGACACCGTTCTTGATCAGCTTGTCGCCCATCCCGGAGTACCGGCTGTCCAGATCGGTGATCACCTCGGAGAGCGTGGCGCCCTCGGCGGAGACCGTCTTCTCCCCCTTCGTCACCGGTCGCAGGATGGTCGGCACGGACACCGAAACGCTCATCAAGATTCTCCTCAGTGCTGTTGCTGCGCGGGTCACAGCAATCGTCTGCTCATATTGTGGCTGATCCGGGTGGTGCCGACGGACCTCAGGTGGCCGCGCATTCCCCGGTGGTTGCAACGTCAGAACCTGCCGGATTGATTTCCATGTCGTCAAACCAGCCGGCCGGCAAACAGGCCCGGTCAGCTCACTATCTCGACGGACTCCTCCGTGACGACACCGTCGACGATCCGGTACGACCGGAACTCGTGGGTCTCCGGATCACGGGTGGAGACCAGCACGTAGTGCGCCTGGGGTTCGCCGGCGTAGGAGATGTCGGTCCGGCTCGGGTAGGCCTCGGTGCCGGTGTGCGAGTGGTAGACGACGACAACTTCCTCGTCGAGCGGCGTCCATTTCCTGTACAGCCGCAGTTGTTCACCGGAATCGAACCGGTAGAACGTCGGCGACCGTTCGGCGTTCGTCATCGGCACCAGTCGCGTCGGCACGTCGGTACCGGTCGGGCCGGCGATGATGCCGCAGGCCTCGTCGGGATGGTCGGCGCGAGCGTGGGCGACGATGGCGTCGACCATCTCGGCAGGGATCCGTAGCACGCCGGTCAGCCTATCCGTCGGCTCCTCGCCGGCCTGAACATCTCGCGACCATCAGTCCAGCAGCGCGGTGACCAGCGAGTCCTGTACCGCGGAGAGCCAGCGGTAGGTGTTGTACATCGCCGCCTCCGCGCTGTCCGGGTCCTCGGCACCCGGCGGCAACGCGTCGTCCTGGGTGATCTCCAACCGAACCCCGAGCGCCAACCGGACGTCGTTGAGCGCGGCGATCCAGCTGTTGGCGGCCTCCTCGTCCAGGCGCACCTGGCCACCGCCCCGCGGCAGCGAGTCGAGCAGCGCCACCGCGGCGGCGTCCTTCGCCGCGATCAGGTCCGGCTCGTGCAGCACCCGCAGCCCGGCGGACAGTTCGGCGTCATCGGCATGGAAATCCGGCAGCAACCGGGCGACGGCCGGGTCCTCTGGTCGGGTCGACGGGCCGAGGGTCATCCCGGTCAGCTCCGCCAGCGGGTCAGCCGGGCTCTCGGTGCGACGGTTGGCCAGCAACTGCCGGACCTGGTCGACCAGGTCGGCGATCAGCGAAGCCTCGGCCGGCTCGAGCCAGCCGGTATAGCGGCCGAATCGGCGGTGGAACGGACGCACCGGTCAGCTGTCCTTGGCCATGGTCGCCCAGAGTCCGGCTCCCTGGAGCTTGGCGACGTCGGCCTCCATCTGTTCCCGAGGACCATTGGACACGGTTGCCCGGCCCTTGTGGTGCACGTCGAGCATCAGCGCCTCGGCCTTCGGCCGCGGGTGGCCGAGCAGTTTCTGGAAGACCAGAGTGACGTACGACATCAGATTGACCGGGTCGTTCCAGACGATCGTCACCCAGGGCACCTCGGCCTCGGTCACGGGCTCGGTGTACTCGGTCTTCTGCGGCGCCGGCGCCGTTGTCAGTGCTGGCATCGCAGTCAGTGCGGGTGCCGTCAGGACCGCGCCGGGCGGACCGGCTGGGCCTTTCGTCGTCGCCAGCGGGGTCGCCGCCGGTACCCCAGCCGCTGCGCTGTGAACAATCCACTGATCCATGCCAACCACGTCTTCATTTTCGCACTCCGAAGCCGGTCCGGAAACACCATCGGCCAGATCGACCGCGCGTCGTCGTCGTGAGCCCCCCGATTCGGCGCCGCTCGTTGCCCGGAACGGGACGTGCCTACTCTTTCGGGATGACCGTCTCGGCGCAGAGCCCACCGTCGTCCACCACCGGCACACCGGCAGAACCACCAACGGGGCCGGCGGCGCAGCGTCGGCGGGGCTCTACCGGACTGTTCACCGACCGGTACGAGCTCACGATGCTGCAGGCGGCCATCGCCGACGGAACCGTCGGCCGGTCCTGTGTCTTCGAGGTCTTCGCCCGGCGGTTGCCGGCCGGGCGCCGGTACGGCGTGGTGGCCGGAACCGGCCGGTTGGTCGATGCGATCGTCGACTTCACCTTCGGCGAGGACGAGTTGGCTTCGCTGCGGCCATTTCTCGACCCGGCGACGCTCGAGTACCTTGCGGCCTATCGCTTCGACGGTGACATCGACGGATATCCCGAGGGGGAACTGTATTTCCCGGGTTCGCCGGTGCTGGCCATCACCGGGTCGTTCGGGACCGCGGTGATCCTGGAGACGCTGGCGTTGTCGATCCTGAATCACGACTGCGCCATCGCCTCGGCGGCCGCCAGGATGTCCTCGGCTGCCGGCGACCGGCCGTTGATCGAGATGGGCACCCGACGGACGCACGAAGAGTCAGCCGTCGCGGCCTCCCGGGCTGCGTACCTGGCCGGGTTCTCGGCCACGTCGAATCTTGAGGCGGGCCGGCGGTTCGGCATCCCGACGGCCGGCACCGCCGCGCATGCGTTCACCCTGCTGCACGATTCGGAGGCAGCCGCCTTCGCCTCGCAGGTCGCCACGCTGGGCGTCGGCACCACGCTGCTGGTGGACACCTACGACATCACCGCCGGCATCGAGACGGCCGTCCGGGTGGCCGGCCCGGAACTGGGGGCCGTCCGCATCGACTCCGGGGATCTCGCGGTACTGACCAGGGCGGCTCGCCGGCAGTTGGACGATTTGGGCGCGACCGGCACCAAGATCGTCCTTTCCGGTGACCTCGACGAGTTCGCGATCGCCGCGCTCCGGGCGGACCCCGTCGATGTCTACGGGGTCGGCACCTCGCTGGTCACCGGATCCGGTGCGCCGACGGCCGGGATGGTCTACAAACTGGTTGCCGTCGACGGTCGGCCGGTGGAAAAACGCAGTGCGGACAAGCAATCCCACGGCGGACGCAAGACCGCGCTGCGCCGGCACAAGGACAGTGGCACCGCCACCGAGGAGGTCATCGTGGTGGTCGGGGCGACGGTGCCGGATCCGCAGGACACCGACAGATTGCTGCAAATACCGATGATGCGCGGGGGCCGCGCGGTCGACAACCTGCCGACTCTGGAGCAATCCCGCGAGCGCCTGCGGCAGTCGATGGTCGGCCTGCCCTGGGAGGGTCTGACGATCGCCGCCGGCGAACCGGCCATCCCCACCACTCTGATCACCCCCAGCGGTCCCGCGGTCGACAACAAGCAAGGTGCCTGATCATGACGACAGATTCTGGTCTCCCGGACAGCGCAGAGCAGGCGCTGGTCGTGGTGGATATGCAGCACGATTTCGGCGATCCGAACGGGTCGCTGTACGTCAAGGGTGCGGAGGACATCATCGCCCCCATCGCCAAGGCAATTGCCGACACCCGTTCCGCCGGTGGCTATGTCGTCTATACCCAGGATTGGCATCCGGAGCAGACACCGCATTTCGCCGCGTTCGGTGGGCTCTGGCCCGTGCACTGCGTCATCGAGTCAGCAGGGGCCGACATGCTCCCGGGTATCCCGGTCGACGGGCCGGTGGTACGCAAGGGTTCCGGCCCGGAGGACGGCTACAGCGGCTTTTCGGTGCTGCATCTGCCGACGGGGCAAAACCGGGAAACCGAATTGTCCGCACTACTGGACGAGAACGGCATCATGGCGATCACCATCGTCGGGCTGGCCGGCGACTGGTGTGTGAAATCCACTGCCATCGATGGAATCCGGTTGGGCTACCGGGTGACTGTGCCGCTGTCGATGACCCGGTTCGTCGAGCTCAGTCCCGGCGATTCCGAGCAGGCTATAGCCCAGATGCGTGACGCCGGAGTCACTCTCGTCGAGTGACCTTCTCGTTTCCCATCAGGACCGGTGGAACGGGCCCGGGATTTCCCCGGAGCCGCGCTCGATCAGCCGGACGGGCACCACAACGTCCCTGGTCGGCGCCGTTCCGCCGAGCCAACCGAAGATTTCCTCCGCGGCGATCCGGCCGATGGTCTCCGGATCCTGGTCGATCACGGTCAGCGGCGGCTCGACAATGGTTGCCAGATCGAGATCGTCGAACCCGACGACCGCGATCTTCCGCAGCGCCTTGCGGCGCCGCAGGGCGGACAGCACCCCGACCGCGACAATGTTGTTGCCCGCGAACACCGCCGTCGGCGGGTCGGGCAGGTCGAGCATGGCCGACAACGCGGCAGCCGCCGGCTCCGGCTCGGCCTGGCCCCGCCAGGAAATATCCGAATCCACGGGTAACCCGGCCTCATGCAGGGCGCGGACATACCCGCGCTGACGTTCGTCGGCCGTGTAGAGCGCGGGCCGGTCGCCGAGGAAGGCGATGCGGTGGTGGCCGCGGGCGATCAGATGGGCGGTGGCGTCATGGGCCCCTTTGCTGTTCGCGACCCGGACCGTCGGACAGGCGAGCCGGCGCGGCGGCCGGTCGACGAACACGATCGGCAACCCCCGGTCGAGCTCGGGCTGCAGAAACTCGTGGTCCCGCCGCGACGACATGATCAACAGGCCGTCGACCGCCCTGGCGAGCAGTCGGTGGACGAGATACTCCTCGCGATCGGGGTCCGCATTGGTACTGACGGCCAGGACCAGGCTCCCCTGCCCGCTCGCCACCCGTTCCACGGACCGGTTCAGCACAGCGGCGAAGGGATTGCTGATGTCCTCCAGGACGAGCCCGATCGACGCCGACCGGCCGTCGGATCGGCGCAAAGCATGGGCGGCGTCATTGCGCCGATACCCGAGCTCACTCGCCGCCTGGTGGACCCGCTCACGGGTCTCCGGCGACGCACCGACCTCGTCGTTGATCACCCTGGAGACGGACTTGAGACTCACGCCGGCCGCCCGGGCGACGTCGTTCATCGTGGGTCGCCGCAACTTGTCAGCCATCGCACGGCCCTTCCGGTGGTCGTCGCACTGCCGGCCCGAACTCATCTGAAGTCTGGGGACGGACCTAACACCGCCGTGAATCCCCGAATCCTGTAGCTAGGTGCGAGAATGTCACCTCACCCGCACTGAACTGTGGCACTGGGTCCTCGTGTCGTCCACTGGTGGCCCAGGCGGGGCGCGGGCTGATCGGCGCTGGTGCACAATCTCGCCATGCAACTCGCGCCGGCCCACATCCACACTCTCGCCGACCACCACCTGCAGGACGAGCCGACCCATGCTCGGGAGTTGTTCAGGATGCGGTTGGACCGCTGGTGGGTGGATCTGCACGACGGCCTGTCTGCGGTGTACCGAACGGACCAGGTCGCGGAACTGGAAAATCGTCTCGTCACACTCGCGGCGGCGGCATTTCGTGATCGCGATCCCGAGCTGCACCGGCTTGACATGCAGCGCACTCTCGATCCGGCCTGGTTCCAGGACGAATCCATGCTCGGCTACGCCGCCTACGCGGAGCGATTTGCCGGCGACCTGACCGGGATCAACGGGAAGATCCACTACCTCTCCGAACTCGGGGTCAACTACCTCCACCTGATGCCGCTGCTACAGCCGCGGGACGGCGACAGCGACGGCGGGTACGCGGTGGCCGACTATCGCCGGGTCCGCAGCGACCTCGGCACGATGGACGACCTGCGCAAGCTGGCAGCCAACCTGCGCGCCAACGGCATCAGCCTCGTCATGGATCTGGTACTGAATCATGTTGCGGCCGAACATGAATGGGCGGCGGCGGCGCGGGCCGGCGACCCGAAGTACCGGGACTATTTCTACGTTTTCCCGGACCGCACCGAACCGGATCGCTACGAGGCGACGCTGCCGGAGGTCTTCCCGGATTTCGCGCCCGGCAGCTTCAGCTATTCCGACGAGCTGGCGGGCTGGGTCTGGACGACGTTCAACACCTGGCAGTGGGACACCAACTGGTCGAATCCGGACGTGTTCGCGGAGTACGCCGACATCATCCTGTTCCTGGCCAACGCCGGCGTTGAGGTGCTGCGGCTGGACGCGATCGCCTTCGTCTGGAAGCGGCTCGGGACGAACTGCCAGAACCAGCCGGAGGTCCACCCGATCACCCAGGCGCTCCGTGCGATCGCCCGGATCGCCTGTCCAGCAGTTCTTTTCAAGGCCGAGGCGATTGTCGCGCCGCAGGACCTGGTGCACTATCTCGGCCAGGGCGCGCATCACGGCAAGGTCAGCGACATCGCGTACCACAACAGCCTGATGGTGCAGATCTGGTCGATGCTCGCCACCCAGGACGCGACCCTCGCGGCGCACGCGTTGCGCGGGATCCCACCGGTGCCGTCGACGACGACGTGGGTGACCTATATCCGGTGCCATGACGATATCGGTTGGGCCATTGACGCCGCGGACGCCGCCGCCGTCGGGCTGAACGGGTTCTGGCACCAATCGTTCCTGTCCGACTACTACTCCGGCATCCACCCCGGTTCACCCGCCCGTGGGCTGGTCTTCCAGGCCAACCCGGCGACCGGTGACCGCCGGATCAGCGGTTCTGCCGCGAGCCTGGCCGGGCTGGAAAGCAGTTCAACAGCAGCTGATCTCGACCTGGTCGTCGGTCGGTTGTTCCTTGCGCACGCCATCATCATGGGCTGGGGCGGCATCCCGGTGATCTGGATGGGCGACGAGATCGCCATGGTCAACGACCCGGACTGGGCCGCCGAACCGGGGCACGAGAGCGACAACCGGTGGGCGCATCGGCCGCGGATGGACTGGGCCCGCGCCGAACGACGGCACGAACTGCACACGGTGGAAGGGCGGGTCTTCCTCGGACTCAAGCACCTCATTCAGGTCCGCGCGTCACTGCCGCACCTCGAGTCGACGGTGGCCGCCGAGGTACCACTGCTGTCCGATCCCGGGATCCTGCCGGTGCTGCGCAGACACCCGCTGGGTGCGCTGCTGGAATTGTTCAACGTGACCGACGGCTGGCGGTCGTTCCCCGGCTGGCGACTCGACGAACTGGGCCTGACCGGCGCCCGGGACGCCTTGAGCGGCAACAACATTCACCCGGGGCCGGACGGTAACATCTGGTTGCATCCCTATGGAGTGCTGTGGCTGGTCGCCGACTGATTCCTGCCGATCGGCCGATGGTGGCCGAAGGACCTACCCGGGTCAGGTAGCGCGGGGCGCCCGCGCGATGACGGTGACCGTGCCGGGTGCGATTTCGGTGAATCCCGCATCCCGGACGGCGAGCAATCGATCGTTCCGCCAGCCGGCGGCGGCGTCGCTGACCGCTGAGCTGAGCGCCGGCCAGCTGTCGCTGCGGCCGTGCACGACGGTCGGGCAGCCGTTGTCCCGCCACCGTTTGGTCGCCTGCTGATCGTCACCGGCCAGCAGGGCGGCGGCAATCATCCCGGCGTGACCGGTCTGGGCCATTGTCTTGCCCAGCGTCATCTGGGGCTCCGGCGGCAGCCAGATGTGCAGCGCGGCGTCCTGATCCTGGTCGGGAACAACGGCCGTGTCGGTCGGCACGTCGGTGCCGCCCACCTGCAACCGGCTGATCCGCGAATCCAGTTCGGTGACAAGCGTGGGAACCAACACCCGCACCTCGGCACGGACCACCGGTTCGGTCGGCTCAGCCGCTTCGACCGGTCGTTCCGGCGAGTCGGCGCCCGCAGGTGCGCCGGGCTGCCACTGCCCGGCCGGTGAGGCCGCCGCCACACCAACCTGGTGCACGGTCAGGCCGGGCAGGTCCGCGCAGGCGGCCCATTGCCCCGCCCTGGCTCTGCGGGTGACCTTTCGGATATGCCCGTTGCAATATGCGGCGACGGCGTCGAACCACTCGCCGCCGGGCGCACTCCTGCCGTCCAGGCAGACCAGGGCAGCACCGGTCGCCGCAGCCGCCAGGGCCAACGTCCACGACGGCGGCTCCGCCCGCTCGATCCGGACGATGAGTTGCATGGCCCGGATCTCGTCGGCGGGTTCCTCCCGGTCGGCCAGCACGGAGTCGGGGTCCAATCCCATCCATTGCGCGTAGCGAAGCCGCAGTGGCGCCAGCGCGGCACCGATCGGCGCGTCGCCGGCAGCAGGATCTGTAGCAGGCTCGTTGTCAGTCAAGGGGTACCCGGCGCAGGGTGCCGTCGGCCGCGTCGGCCGCCTCGATCTCGTCCCGGGAGATGCCGAGGATGAACAACACCGGATCCAGGAACGGCTGGTTCAGGGTGGTGTCGGCGAATCCGGCCACGACGGGTTTGGCATTGAACGCGATACCCAGACCCGCAGCGGAGAGCATGTCGATGTCGTTGGCCCCGTCGCCGACCGCGACCGTCTGGCCCAGCCCGACGCCGAACTGGGCGGCGAACCGCTCCAGCGCCCGTGCCTTGCCGGCTCGGTCGACGATGTCGCCGACCACCCGCCCGGTGAGCTTGCCGTCCACCACCTCGAGGGTGTTCGCCGCGACGAAATCGAGCTCCAATTCGTCGACGAGATGCCTGGTGACCTGGGTGAAGCCGCCGGAGACGATGCCGCACCGGTAGCCGAGCCGTTTGAGCGTGCGGACCGTGGTGCGCGCACCCGGGGTGAGGACGAGCGCCGCGCCGACCTCGTCCAGCACTGACGCGTCAAGGCCCTCGAGCATCGCCACCCTGGCCCGTAGCGATTCAGCGAAGTCGAGTTCACCGCGCATCGCGGCCGCCGTGATGTGTTCGACCTCGGCGAGCGTGCCGGTGTGCGCCGCGAGCATCTCGATCACCTCGCCGGTGATCAGGGTGGAGTCGACGTCGAAGACGATGAGCCGTTTTGCCCGCCGGGCGATCCCGACCCGCTCGACCGCGATATCCACCCCGGCCGTCGCACCGACCTCGACGACGGCGGCCCGCAAGGCCTCGTCATCAGGGGCGAGCACGGACAGTTCGAGACCGGTCACCGGGTAGTCGGCGATGCGCTTGATCGCCTCGATGTTCACCCCGAGGTGCCCGAACCGCAGTGCCAGTTCACCGATGGCCCTGGCCTGCAGCGGCCGGCCGAGGACGACGATCGCGTGCGTCGGGAACCGCCGCCGGTCGTCTCCCGGTTGGTCGATGGCAACCCGGACACTCATTCCGAGCAAGCCCATGGCCCGTTCGACGTCGTCCTGCAGCCCGACCGGGTCCTCGGCCGTGCCCACCAGCACGCCGAGGGTCAACTGCCCGCGGATGACCGCCTGGTCAATGTCCAGCACATCCACCGAATGCGCGGCCAGCGCGCTGAACAGCTCTCCGGTGACACCCGGACGGTCGGGACCGGTGACGGTGATCAGCACCGATGACATCTCACACCCGAACCCAGTTCGTCAGACCCGAAACTCGCGGAACGATAAGGCGTTCGGTCAGTCCCCGAATGGCGCAGTCGCCGACCCCGAGCCCTGGCCTTCCTGAATCTTCAGGTGGGAACTTGCCTCGGCCTCGTCCAACGCCTTCCAGCCACGGGCCGGGTGAGCTTCGGTGCGCATCCGCTCGATCATGTAGGGGTGATGCAGTTCGAACGCGGGACGCTCGGACCGGATCCGCGGCAGCGAGGTGAAATTGTGCCGCGGCGGCGGCGAACTCGTCGCCCACTCCAGCGAATTGCCGTAACCCCACGGGTCGTCCGCGGTGGTGATCTCGCCGTACCGCCAGGACCGGATGACGTTCCAGATGAACGGCAGCGTGGAGGCGCCCAACACGAACGCACCGATGGTGGAGATGGTGTTGAACGTGGTGAACCCGTCGGTCGGCAGGTAGTCCGGGTAGCGCCGCGGCATACCGATGTTGCCCAGCCAGTGCTGGATCAGGAACGTCATGTGGAAGCCGATGAAGGTGGCCCAGAAGTGCAACCGGCCCAGCCGTTCGTCCAGGAAGCGGCCGGTCATCTTCGGGAACCAGAAGTAGATGCCGGCGTAGGTCGCGAACACGATGGTGCCGAACAGCACGTAGTGGAAGTGCGCCACCACGAAGTACGAGTCCGAGACGTGGAAGTCCAGCGCGGGGGCGGCCAGGATGACGCCGGTCAGACCGCCGAACAGGAACGTCACCAGGAAGCCGCAGGCGAACAGCATCGGCGTTTCGAAGCTGATCTGCCCCTTCCACATGGTGCCGATCCAGTTGAAGAACTTCAGCCCGGTGGGGATGGCGATCAGGAACGTCATGAAGCTGAAGAAGGGCAGCAGCACCGCGCCGGTGGCGAACATGTGGTGCGCCCACACCGCCACTGACAGCGCGGCGATCGCCAAGAGGGCATAGATCATCCCTCGATAGCCGAACAGCGGTTTTCGGGAGAAGACCGGGAAGACTTCCGAGATGATGCCGAAGAAGGGCAAGGCGATGATGTACACCTCCGGATGCCCGAAGAACCAGAACAAATGCTGATAGAGGATGGCTCCGCCGTTGGCCGGGTCGAAGACGTGCGACCCGAAATGTCTATCCGAGGCCAGCGCCATCAACGCCGCGGTCAGCACCGGGAACGCGATCAGGATCAGCACCGAGGTCACCAGGATGGCCCAGGTGAAGATCGGCAGCCGCCACATCGTCATGCCGGGTGCCCGCATGCAGATGACGGTGGTGATCATGTTGACGCCGCCGAGGATGGTGCCGAGACCGGAGACCGCGAGACCCATGATCCACAGGTCGCCGCCGACGCCGGGCGAATGCTCGACGCCGGACAGCGGCGGGTAGGCGGTCCAGCCGAAGGCGGCGGCACCGTTCGGGGTGAAGAACCCGGAGGTGGAGATGATCGCGCCGAAGAAGTACAGCCAGTAGGAGAACGCGTTCAACCGCGGGAACGCGACGTCCGGCGCGCCGATCTGCAGCGGCAGCACGAAGTTGGCGAACCCGAAGACGACCGCGGTTGCATAGAACAGCAACATGATCGTGCCGTGCATGGTGAACAGCTGGTTGTACTGCTCCGGGGTCAGGAACTGCATGCCGGGACGGGCCAGCTCCGCACGCATGAACAGGGCCATCAGGCCGCCGATCATGAACCAGGCGAAGGACGTCGCGATGTACATGACGCCGAGGACCTTGGGGTCCGTCGTGTGCAGGTACTGCAGGAACTTTGCCCCGCGCGGAGCGCGCTGAACCGGGTACGGCCGAGTCACCACGGGACGGGGAGCGACGGCGGTCAAAATGGCCTCCAGCGGGTTGGCGCAAGCACAGATCCCGGGCAGACCCGCGACGAGTCGATGTTAGTCCGACACTGCGTAGAACACCGTGTCAGGGGGGCGGTTCTTCACGTTGTTGTCCCGAAGCGATGACCGAAGCCGCCCGGTCGCCGCAGGCGTGATCAGGCCCGAATGCGGCTTTTGCGCCGGTATTCAGAGCAGCACGATGCCGAGGATGGCCACCAGCGGCGCAGCGCCCTGGATCACAACGCCGCGCAGCAGTGTCGGCTTGGTCACCAGCAGCACGATCGCCGCGGCCAGCATCGACGCCGTCGCCAGCAGCACCATTCCGACCCCGGCCCCGGCCGTCGCCGGATCGCCGGACGCGGCCAGCACGACTCCGACGACGACGCCGACCGCCAGGAAGAGGTTGTAGAAGCCCTGGTTCAGGGCCCAGTCCCGGGTGGTCTCGGCGTCCTGCTGGGAACGGATGCCGAACGTCCGCCAGGCGAAGGGTCGCAGGAACAGCACCGACTCGAGCACGAAGAACAGCACGTGGATCGCCGCGGCCAGCAGGGCGAACACGACCGCAACGTCGGAAGCTGATCGAACATGGTCACTCCCCTGCGGGCCGAGAACAAAAATGGAGGTCCCGGAATCCGGGACCTCCAATGAGTGGAGCTGAGGGGACTCGAACCCCTGACCCCCACACTGCCAGTGTGGTGCGCTACCAGCTGCGCCACAGCCCCAAGCTGCCCGAGAAGGTTATCAAGCACCCCGGCACTGACCTAATCGAGCTCCGCCCTGACCGCCCGGCCGCAGATCACGGCGGCGCGGGCGGATCGGCGGCACGGCTCGATCGTCGGCAGTCGTCAGGACTGCCCGAGCAGGGTGGTCAGCCAGTCGGTGGTCAGTTGCTTGACCGGTGCGCCGTCGACCAACACGGTCGGGGTGGCGACCTGCCCGCCGGTCGCCGCGCTCAACGTCGCGCTCGACGTTGTGGCGGAGGCGGCAGCGGCATCGACGTTCTGACCGGAACTGATGCACGTGGTGGCCGCCGCCGGCGCGCCGACCGAGGTGGCCAGGCTGGCCAACTGCTCATTCGTCAGATCCTCGGTGCCCTGCTCCGCCGGCTGGTTGTCGCGTGTTGAACAGGGCGGAGTGATACGCCATGTACAGCCCGGGCTGTGAACCGCTCTCCTGGGCGACGCAGAGCAGGCGGCCGCGGCCCGGGTCGAGTAGTCGCCGGAGAAGGAACTGGAGTTCAGGAAATTCAGCATGTGGTAGTTCACGGCCAGCGACCCGCTGTCGATTTCCTGGTTGATCTGCTGACCGAACTGGGTCTCGAACGCCGCGCAGATCGGGCACAGCGCGTCCTCGAAGACGTCGATGGTCACCTTTGGGGTTGCTACCCGGCTTGGCGACGGTGACCACCCCGTCGGCGGACGCCGTTGCCACCGATTGGGTCGAGCCGCCGTAACCCTCCGCCTGCACCTCGGACTGGTTCTTGGTGATGACCACGCCGGCGACGACGATCACCAGGATCACCGCAATCGCGACGGCGCCGATGATCAGCTGGGTGCGGTTCGTGCCGTTCGGAAGACTTTCGCGCCGCGGCGACGGACTGCCGGCCGGCCGGCTTTCGCGCCGGCGGCCTTGGCGCCGCTTGGGGTCGTCGTTCGGTCCAGGCTGCCGCCGACGCCGCTGCCGCTGCCTGGGACTGCCGCTGCCGGATTCGCACTCGAGCCGCCCGACTTGCCCTTGCCGTTTTTGTTGCCGTCCTGCGCCACAGCGCATCCTCTCGTCCTGCCAACGCGACTCGGTCTCGAGGCCGCAGATCAAAGTGCCGATGGTGAGGTCAACTATGCCGGTTGTCCGGATCGGCGATGGACCCAGCGATCGACGGACAGCGGCGTGTCCGGCCGAATGATGAGGTAGCCGGCGAGCGCCAGGAACCCGAGGTCGCGCAGGATCTCCTGGACATAGGCGGTCTGACCGGCCGCGACGTCACCGCCGCCGCCGAAACAGCCGCAGTCGATGGACAGCCCGCGGGCAGCGGCGGAGATCACCCCGGCGATGAACGCCACCAGCACGACCGCCGACAGCACGGCGGTCAGCCGGGTGGCCAGACCGACCAGCAACAGCAGCCCCAGCGCGATCTCCAGGTACGGCAGCACGGAGGCGAACGGGACCACCAGGGACTCGGGGAAGATCTGGTAGCCGCGGACGGCGACGACGGTCGTCCTCGGGTCGACTGCCTTGAGATAGCCGGAGATCAGCCAGACGCGCCGCCAGCCCGAATCTGGCCAGCAGACCGACGACGTCGCGGACCAGCTCGCGCCGTGGAGACGGTCCGCGTCTGGTTCACCCCGCCAGCCTAACGACCGATAACTTCATCCCTCGGGTGCACTAGCTGTTTCCCCGGTAATACCCTGCACTTTCACTTGGTGTCACCTTCGTCGGCCGTCAGCCCAACAACGTGTCACCATTGCTGAGCAATGCGGCAGTCAGAACGTCGCCAGAAAGATCGCTGCAGCGCCGATCCCCGGCAGTTCCGATTCGTCGGTCCCACCCCTCCGGCAGAAGAGATGTGCATGACGACGACGTTGTTCGTGGTGGCGTTGGTCGTGCTGACCGCGCTGGTCTTCGACTTCACCAACGGTTTCCACGACAGCGCCAACGCGATGGCGACGTCGGTGGCGACCGGGGCGCTGCGCCCGCGGACGGCGGTTCTGATCGCCGCCGTGCTGAACATCGTCGGCGCATTCCTGTCGACCGAGGTGGCGAAAACGATCTCGGGTGGCATCGTCAACGACCCGGTCGTCACACCGGTGATGATCTTCGCCGGCCTCGTCGGTGCCATTCTGTGGAACCTGACGACATGGCTTTTCGGGCTGCCGTCGAGTTCCTCGCACGCCCTGTTCGGCGGGCTGATCGGTGCGGTGCTGGTCGGCGCCGGCACGTCCGGGGTCAACTTCTCGGTCATTGTTTCGAAGATCCTGCTGCCGGCGGTGGTCGCCCCGCTGGTCGCCGGGTTGGCGGCCGGACTTGCCACCTACCTCATCTACAAGTGGCTCAAACGGGCCGACGAAGAGCCGGCGGCCGGCTGGTACCGCCGCGGGCAGACGATCTCGGGCTCGATGATCGCGCTGGCGCACGGCACCTCGGACGGCCAGAAGACGATGGGCGTCATCACCCTGGTGCTGATCACCGCCGGGTACCAGGAGTCCGGGACCGGACCGCAGCTCTGGGTGATCGCGACCGCGGGCCTGGCGATCGGCCTTGGCACCTACTCGGGTGGCTGGCGGATCATGCGGACGATGGGCAAGGGCATCGTGGACGTCAAGTCCCCGCAGGGGCTGGCGGCCGAAACGACCTCGGCCGCGGCGATCCTGGCGTCGTCGCACATGGGCTTCGGGCTGTCGACCACCCAGGTCTGTGCGGGCTCGATCGTGGGCTCCGGTGTCGGTCGCAAGGGGTCCGACGTTCGGTGGGGGACAACCCGCAAGATGGTGTACGGCTGGCTGCTCACCCTGCCGGCCGCCGGCCTGATGGGCGGGATCGCCGCCGCCATCGCCGTGACCGGCACGATCGGTCTGGTCATTGTGTTCGCCGCACTGGTGGTCGGTTCCGCCACCATCTGGACCATTTCCCGGCGCGCGCCGGTCTCCTCCGACGAACGTCAACGATTCCCGCGACGTCGTCATCAACCCGGAGAAGTCGACTGCGGAGAAGTCGACGCTGTCGGCGTAACCGATCCGTACGCAAGCTGATCTGCAGGCATTCTGCTCGTCACCCGTCCCACCCTGCGTGAACGAAAGTGAATGACCTGTGAAGATCGACTGGGCCTCGCTGGCATTGGTGGCCGTCACCACTGTCGTGGCTGCCGTTTCCATCGTCGGCATCTTCTCGATCGGCGTGGCCGCGCTCGGTGCGGCCGACAGCCGGGCCGCTGGCGGGCACAGCGTCGGACTCACCCGGATTGCCGGTTTTGCCTGCCTGACGGTGGCCGGCCTGATTGCGCTGTACGGGATCTACCTGATCGTCCCGGCCTTCCACTGAGAGCTGGGCCGCCAGCGGGCGACCCGGCCCCCACGAGAGCACCCGAGCGTGGCGACGGGCCTGCGGATCAGCCGGCGCCCGTCCCGGTGGAGGTCTGCAGCAGGAGATCGACGACCGCAGCGATGGCCGGTGACGGCTGCCCGGTCGATGGATCAGTCTGACCGGGGACCTGGACGAGCACCCGACTGCCGAGCGGAACGCCGACCAGCCCGGCGAACGGGCCGCCCGTTGCCACCGGCAGCTCCTGCGGTCCGGTTCCGCTGGTTGCGGCGTCCGCCCCTGGCCAGGTGGTCCCGGCCGATTCGCCGGTCCAGGTGACCGCGGTGTACTGCACCAGGACGTTGCCGATAGCGACCGGCGCGCCGGTGCCCGTCGCCAGCACTGTGACGACCGGCGCGGTCGGCTCGGCCAGACCGGCGGGAATCGTCACCGTGGCGGCCACGCCGAGATCGCCGGTCACCACCGGTGCGTTGGCCGGCGCCGGCTGCGGCGTCGCATCCGTCTGACCGCCGGCGTTCGACGGCAACGGCACTGACGATGTCGACGACGAAGACCAGGGTGTCGGTGCCCTTGATGCCGGCGCTCGCACTGCCCGTCGAGCCGTAGCCGTCCGCCGGCGGCAGGCTCAGCATCACCCGGCTGCCGACCGGGACCCCGACCAGCGCGGTATCCCAGCCCGGTACCACCTTCTGAGCGCCGATCTGGAACGCGAAGGTCGTGCCCTTGTCGTAGGAGTTGTCGAAGACCGCGCCGCCCCAGATCTGGCCGAGATAGTTGACGATCAGCCACTGGCCGGCCTCGGTGACCGGGCCGGTGCCCTCGGACAGGATCACCCGCTGCAGGCTCGGCACCGGGTTGCCGGCCGGGAACGTCAGCGTCGGCTTCTCCCCGAACGCGCCGCTTGCGGTGGGCAGTTGTTCGGCCGGGACCGGTGCGGCAACCGCGGTCGCTGGCGGCACCGCCGGGCCGAGTGTCGCAGCCGCGCTCGACGAACCGGAAGCGTCGGTGGCGCCGGTGGCTCCGGTGGAGTCCGCGGATCCGCTGCCCGAGGAACAGGCAGCAAGGATGATCAGCGGAACGACAAGCAACAGGGCGCGCAGGCGCATCAGAAATCCTCGGTTCTCGACAACGGGGGGACTACAGGGGGCGATCGGACACATCGGCACCGCAAGAACTGCACCACTCAACCGCACCACACAACTGCCAACGCCGGACAACAACCCGCAACCCTACGCACCCGAGCTGTTCGCTCGATGTGTGCCACATGGGCGAGCCGTGGGTGGACGCGCGGCCACCGCTACCCCGCCACCCACTGGGTCACGGCAGGTGAGGTGACGCGCCACGGACCGCCGGGTGACAGTTTCACCGCCGCGCGCCCTAACCTGATCCTCGTGCCGCCAAACACCAGAGTTTTCGTCGCGCAGCTCGCCGGGCTGCCGGTGTTCGGTCCGAGCGGTGAATCAATCGGCAAGGTCCGGGACATCGTGGTCGCCCTCCGGCTCGATCGAAAGCCGCCCCGCGTCCTCGGCCTGGTGGTCGAACTGCCCACCCGGCGGCCGATTTTCGTGCCGATGTTGCGGGTCGGCAGCCTGGAATCACATGCTGTCGCCCTGTCAACCGGGTCGGTCAGCCTGCGCCGCTTCGAGCAGCGCACCCTCGAACTGCGGCTCATCGCACAACTGCTCGGGGTTCAGGTACAGCTGGCCACGACAGCCAGTTCCGCGGTCGTCGTCGATGTGGCGATCGACCGGACCAGAAGCCGGGACTGGGTGGTGTCCAGGCTGGCGGTGCGGGAGCGGACCAGGCGGATCGTCCGGCGCGCACCGGTTCAGGTCGTCGGCTGGACGGACGTCCGCGGCATGGACCCCTCTGAACTCACCGGCCACACGATTCGCGGTGCGCAGCAGGTGCTGGCCTCAGTTCGAAGGCCTGCGTGCTGCCGATGCGGCGGCCATCCTGCGGGATCTCGACGCCGAATTACGGTACGAGGTCGCCGATGCGATGGACGACGACCGGCTCGCTGACGTCATTCAGGAACTGTCCGAGGACGACCAGCAGGAACTGCTCGCCCACCTGGACGAGGCCCGCGCCGCCGACATCCTGGAGGCGATGGACCCGGACGACGCGGCCGACCTGCTGGCCGAACTCCCCGAAGGCATCCAGGAACGACTGCTCGGGCTGATGGAACCGGAGGAATCCGCCCCGGTGCGGCGGCTGCTGCAGTACTCCTCGGAATCGGCCGGTGGTCTGATGACGCCGGAGCCGGTCGTGCTCACCCCCGACGCCACCATTGCGGAGGCGCTGGCCCGCATCCGGTCACCGGATCTGACGCCTGCCCTTGCCTCGATGGTGTTCGTCTGCCGGCCGCCGCAGGCGACGCCGACCGGTCGCTACCTCGGCTGCGTGCACACCCAGCGACTGCTGCGTGAGCCGCCGTTCGAGCTGGTGGCCGGCGCACTGGACACCGAGATGGCCCGGCTGTCGCCCAACGCTGCACTCACCGAGGTCACCCGGTTCTTCGCGTCCTACAACCTGGTCTGCGCCCCCGTCGTCGACGACGAGGATCATCTTCTCGGGGCCGTCACCGTCGACGATGTCCTGGATCATCTGCTGCCCGACAACTGGCGCGACGACGGCCTGGACACCGGGCAGTCCGATGCCGAAGGCGGCGAGGCTCAGCCGGGCGCCCAACGGAGCGGCGGCGGCCGTGCCGTCCTGCGGTCGATCGCCGCCCGCGGCGAGGCCGATCGCGCGCCCGGAGCACCCGGGCCCGCCCACGGAGGTGGACGTGGCTGACACCCGAGACCGCCGACGACTGGATCAACCGCGTAATGCCCGGCGGTTCGCCGTCGACATCGACCCGGAGACCTTCGGCCGGTTCTCCGAGAACCTGGCCCGGTTCATGGGAACCGGAACGTTCCTGTTCTGGCAGACCCTGCTGGTCGTCATCTGGATCACCCTGAACATGGTCGGCGTCGGCTTCGGCTGGGACCCGTACCCGTTCATCCTGCTCAACCTGGCGTTCTCCACGCAGGCCGCCTACGCCGCGCCGCTGATCCTGCTGGCCCAGAACCGGCAGGACGACCGCGACCGGATCACCCTCGGTGAGGACCGCGACCGGTCGGCGCAGACCAAGGCGGACACCGAGTTCCTGGCCCGCGAACTGGCCGCCCTGCGGGTGGCGATCGGTGAGGTCGCCACCCGGGACTACCTGCGCGGCGAACTCGAGCGGCTGCGCTCGGACCTCGAAGAGATGGCCAACCCCGGGTCGACGGACAAGCCGGCCAAGCGTGCCCCGGACAAGGGCAAAGGCCGTTCGAAGTCCCCGGCGAAGCAGCAGCAGCCGCAATCCAGGCGACAGAAGGATCCGTATCCCGACGTCGAACCCGGACAGGTCGCCGGCAACGGGCCGTCACCGGCCGATACCGACCCGCTCCCGGCCGGTGACGGCCCATCCCCGACGACAAACTGACCGACGACAAACTCGACCGAGGACAGCTGGGCCGGCCGGGATCTGACCGGTCGCATGGAACACTCCCCCGGTGCCCACCGTGCTGCTGCTGACCGCCGAATCGCTCCCCCACGAGGACCTCGACACCGCTCTGCTGGCCGAATCGTTGACTCAGCGTGGCGTGCGCGCAACGGTGCTGGTGTGGTCGAGGACCGATGACTGGCCGATCGACGCCGAGCTGGCCGTGGTGCGCACCACCTGGGATTACACGTTCCGCCGGGACGAATTCCTCGAGGTGCTGGAGGCTTCGCCGGTCCGGGTGGCCAACCCGACCGCCGTGCTGCGCTGGAACTCGCACAAGGGCTATCTGGTCGAGCTGGCCGACGCCGGCGTGCCGGTGGTTCCCGGGGTGCTGCTCCGGCGCGGAGACACGGCCGAGCTGCCGGAGCTCGATGCCGCGCAGATCATCGTCAAACCGACCGTTGCCGCCGGCTCCCGCGGGGTGGGCCTGTTCGACGCCGGCGCACGGGAGGCCGCCGGGCATCTCGCCGACCTGCTGAGTAGGGGTGACGCGCTGGTGCAGGCGTTCGAGCCCTCCGTCCGCGACGGTGAGCGATCGCTGATCTATCTCGGCGGACGGTATTCGCATGCCGTCCGCAAGGTGCCGGCGGCGGGTGACTTCCGGGTGCAAACCCGTTATGGCGCCAGCAATCTCCCGCATCACGCGACGTTGGCGGAACAGGCGGTGGCGCAGGTTGCGCTGGATACCGTGTCATCGACGATGGCGGCCACCCTGCTGTATGCACGTGTCGACCTGGTCGGGTCGGCCGGTGCGCCGCTGGTGATGGAGCTGGAGCTGATCGAGCCGGAACTCTTTCTGCCGATGGCGCCGGGGTCCGCGGATCGACTCGCCGACGCGATCATCGCGTCGCTGTAGCGCAACGGCACGGAAGCGCAGCACCAGAAGCCTGGCAGCAACGAGAATCGGCCCCGCCGTCGTGATGTGATCACGGCGGCGGGGCCGACCTCGACATGCATCCACATGATCGTGGAGGTGGCGGGAATTGAACCCGCGTCCAACGTTGCTTCGTGAGGGCTTCTCCGGGCGCAGTTCGCGTCGTCCCTACTCGGCCTCACCAGTCTTGCGAACGTGCTGGTGCGACAGGCCCAGTCGCTGTTTGATGTCCCGCAAGATCCCGCGACCGGATCTTGCGGTAATCCCCCTTGATGACGTCAGAATCCGGTTCGGAGGAACTCCCGGTCTGACGGCTTCCTTACTCGCTCAGGCGGCGAGGGCGAAAGCTTGCTGCTTTTTAGCGGCATTTATTTTTTTGCAACGGATGGTTAACGAGATCATCGTTGCCTTCCTCGGCCCGCTTCCCCACACTCGACTAACGCTGTCGAGACCGATCACCCCCAAGGGGAGAACAGCTCTACCAGCATACCTGGTCTCGTGACGGGATGCGGTTCACCTCGCTGAGCAGTCCTGACCTGGCACCAGCACCCCGATGGCCAGCACCACGGTTTGCGTTCCATCCGTCCAACTGGACGCCACCTCACCATTGCCGAGCGCGGCCCGGATCGCCGCGGCGTCGGCGCCGCTGACGACCCCGCACGGCCTGCGGCCGCCCTGATCGAGCACGGTGGTGATCGTGCCGTCCAGCGGCCAGGTTGTGCCCCCCGTGAGATCGGCGGGGGTGCCGTAGACGCTGATCCGCAGCCGGTCGGGCGTCCACGACGACGTCTGCGTCATCCCCGTGGTCAGGTTGTCGATCAGTGCGCTGACCTGCTGCCGGGCGGCCCGCTGGTCGGGCTGGACGAATTCGTCGCCGACGCCGAGGGCGTAGATGTCCAGCACGACGTCGGCGTCCCCGTCATGCAGCGTGATCGTGGTCGTGCCCTGGTCGGTCACGCTCGCCTCGCCGAGATCGACACCGGCCAACCGCCGGATCCCCGCGACGGCCTCCTGCAGGTGGCACCCGTCCAACCGGCCGATCGTCATCTCGGGCAGCGGCTCGGACAAGATCCCCTGGTCCCCGGCCCGGATCGCGGTGCCGTCCGGGTACACCGCGATCGCGTACGGCTGGGTCAGGTCACTGGCGATCCAGGAATTGGTGCCCTGCGTGACCGTGATCAATGGCGTGCCGGTGGGAGTCGGCACCGGCGTTTCGCCCGGCGTCAGCGCGCTTGGCGGGCAACTCGACGGCGGAAGGTCGGAGCCCGCCGTGCTGGTTGGCACCTCGATGACCGTGCTGCCGGGTCCGAGCGGGGCGCCGGGGCTGCCCGTGCCGGCGACCGACTGGTTGGCACAAGCGGCCATCAGCCCGCCGAAGGCAACAGCGCCGATCAACGAGAAGACGGCGCCGGACCAGGAAAGTCTCATGCGGTCAGGACGGCTGCCGGGCAGCGTTCGGTTGCATTGCCGCCGTCAACCCGCCGTATCGATCAGACTTGCCGTGAAATCAATCAGACATGCCTTTGGAGCGACGGCCGGCGTAGCGCTCGAGCTCCCGGTCGGCATCCCGCTTCGCCATCGTCTGCCGCTTGTCGTATTCCTTCTTGCCCCGCGCCAGGCCCAGTTCGACCTTGACCCGGCCGCCCGAGAAGTACATCGACAGCGGCACCAGCGCGAGCCCGCCCTCGCGGAGCCGACCCGCGATCCGGTCGATCTCCAGCCGGTGCAGGAGCAGCTTGCGGGCCCGGCGCGGCGCATGGTTGGTCCAGGTGCCCTCCGCGTATTCCGCAATGTGCACGTTCCGCAGCCAGAGCTCGCCGTCACTGACACTGGCGAACCCGTCGACCAGGGAGGCCCGGCCGGCCCGTAGCGACTTGACCTCGGTACCGGTCAGTGCGATCCCGGCCTCGTACGTGTCCAGGATCGAGTAGTCGTGGTACGCCTTGCGGTTGGCGGCAATGTTCTGCCGGCCCGCTGGTCGGTTGCTGCTGCGGGTCGGTCGGGTCGGTGCGCTGTTCGTTGCCATGGCCGGTTCAGGATAGTTGCTCGACGCCACCGGCTTTTTCGGTCGGGGCCGCCGCGGCTACACCTTGACGTACAACCGCAGCGTCACGTAGGCCGAAACGGCGGCCAGCCCGGCCCCGATGGCCAACAGGATCGGCGACACCCAGACCAGCGTTGCCCCGTCGATCTCCGGCAGGATCCCGGATCTGATCACCGGGCCAAGCGCCTGGTCGACGAACAGGAACTTGGCGGCCACCAGCCCGGCGATGGCCAGCCCGGCCCCGATCAGGCCGGCGATCACCGCCTCGAGCATGAACGGCAGCTGAGTTCGCCAGCGTGACGCACCGACCAGCCGCATGATCGCCGTCTCCGTTCGCCGCGTGTACGCGGCGATCTGCACCATGTTGGAAATCAACAGCAACGCGGCCAGCGCCTGCACCAGCGCGACGATGATCGTCGCGTTGCGGATGCCGTTCAGCAGGCTGAACAGCCTGTCCAGGAACGCACTCTGGTCGGCAACCGACTGCACACCGGGCTTACCGGTGAACTGTTCGGCGATCACCCGGTACCGCTGCGGGTCGAAGAGCTTGACATGAAAGGACGCAGATAGTGCTTCGGCCGTACCGATCTCCAGCAGCTCCGGCTGCCCGGCGAACTGCTGCTTGTACCGCTCGAACGCCGCGGCCTGGCTCTCGAAGTCGATGCTCTCGACGTCCGTGTTGGCCTGCAACGCCTCATTGATGTCCTGGCATGGTGACGCTCGGCAGTCCGGGTCCTGCGCCGACACGTCCGGCGTCAGGTAGATGGTGACCTCGACCTTGTCGCCGTAGATGTCCCGCATCTGGTCGGTCATCCGGGCAATGATCAGCCCGCCGCCCAGCAATCCGAGCGAAATCGCCGTGGTCAGGATCATCGCGATGGTCATGGTGATATTTCGTCGAAATCCGTTCAGGACTTCGGTGACGACAAATCCGGCGCGCATGGGTTCCTCTCGTGTGCCGCCCTGGCATGGGTGAAGTCGGACGCAAATTACGCAGTTGCTACCGACCCACCCCGTACACCCCGCGTGCCTCGTCCCGAACGACCTTGCCCAGCTGCAGTTCGATCACCCTGCGTCGCATGGAATCGACGATGGTGTTGTCGTGCGTGGCCATCAGCACGGTGGTCCCGGTGCGATTGATCCGCTCCAGCAGCAGCATGATGTCCGCACTCGTATCGGGATCCAGGTTGCCGGTCGGCTCGTCCGCCAGCAGCAGCATCGGCCGGTTCGCGAATGCCCGGGCAATGGCGACCCGCTGCTGCTCGCCGCCGGAGAGTTCGTGCGGCAGCCGGTTGGCCTTGCCCTCCAGGCCGACCATTTCCAGCACCTCGGGCACCACCTGCCTGATCGACGCCCGGGACCGGCCGATCACCTCGAGGGCAAACCCGACGTTCTGCTCGACTGTCTTGTTCGTCAGCAACCGGAAGTCCTGGAACACACAGCCGAGCCGCCTGCGGTGTGCGGCCACCTTCGACCGGCGCAGGTGCACCAGGTCGTTGCCGTCGACCTCGATCGAACCCGATGTTGGCACATCCTCGCGGATCAACAAACGCAGAAAAGTCGACTTGCCCGACCCGGACGGGCCGATGACGAAGGCGAATTCGCCCTTGTCGACGTCGATGGTGACGTCGTCGAGAGCCGGCCTGGTCGAGGCCTTGTAGAACTTTGAGACGTGCGACAAATGAATCACAAGCACGGAGTGTAAACGCTCAGTCGTTATCCTTACGTAATCTGACCGCCAAACGGACACAAACAAACGGTGCACGATCCCGTCGATTCGCGGACTTTCATCCACAGGCAAGGCCGCTGCCCGGCGTCCGTCACCTGTTCAGCAGCGTCAGGGCCTGCCCGTGCAGCAGTCCATTCGAGGCCAGTGCGCTGCGCAGACTGCCGCCGGATGGCTGACCGTCGATTGACGTCAGGGCGCCCCCCGCCTCGGTGAGGATCGGGATCAGTGCTGCGACGTCCCACAGGTTGAGCTCCGGCTCCGCGGCGACGTCGACCGCACCCTCCGCGACCAGCATGTACGAGTAGAAGTCGCCGTACGCCCTGGTTCGCCAGCAGCTGTCGCACAGCGCCGTGAAACCTGATTCACGGCCCGCCAGCCGCCATTCGGCCGGCTCGGAGTACGACAGCGAGGCGTCCGACAGCTCGGCAACGGCCGACACGCGGCACCGGCGTGGCTGCTCCTGACCGAACTGACCGAAGGCACCCGAACCGGTGGCTGCCCACCAGCGGCGAGCAAGGGCCGGCGCCGAGACAACGCCGACCACCACGTCGTCGCCACTGAACAGGGCGATCAGCGTCGCCCACACCGGCACGCCCCGCACGTAATTCTTCGTTCCGTCGATCGGGTCGACCACCCAGCGCCGGTCCGACATCGACGCCGCGAACGGGTCGGATTCGCCGAACTCCTCCCCGACGATCGCGTCATCCGGCCGCTGCACGGCGAGTATCGAGCGGATGGCCCGCTCGACGGCCAGATCGGCGTCTGACACCGGGGTCAGGTCCGGCTTGGCGGTCACCTGCAGGTCGGCGGCCCGGAACCGGGGCAGGCTGATTGCATCGGCGGCGTCCGCCAGGGCCAGCGCGAGCGCGAGGTCGTCCCGCAGGTTCGGGGCGGAAGGCAGAGCAGGGTTGGCCATCCGGGAAGACTATGTGGCGGCCCCTGTCGATGGATTGCTCACCTGACCTGACGGATGGGTGCTGCTGTGCCCCAAGCGGTGTCGGCCGTCCATACGATCGCGTTGAGCCGCTCGGCGGTCGCCATGCACAACCTGTCCGACAACGAAAGCCCACTACCTCGCACCCACCGTCGTGCCGCCAATTCCGCGTCCGACCTGAGCACAGGTTCGACGTCCAGCGGGTAGCTCAGCAGTAGACCCGCTGCCAATTCCCAGTCGCCACCCGCCGCGAGCACCTTCTGCGCCACTTCGGACCAATTGGCGGCACTGCATCGCCCGCCTTGCCCGAGTCCCTTGCGACAGTTTCCGAGCCGGGCTCAGCATGGAGAAAACACAACAGTGCGGACGCGTCGAAGACGTTCATCCGTCTTCCGCGGCAGCTGCGCGCCGACGGTCGGCCAGCAGCTCCGCGACCAGGTCGTGACCGTTCATCGATTCTCGAACGAGCTCGCGAGCCTGATCCCTGGTCACCAGCAACACGCCGCGCGGGGTGTCGATGAACAGCAGCGGTGATCCGGACGCGACCTTCATCCGTTCACGGAGTTCAACAGGAACGACCAACCTTCCACGGTCGCCCATCACCACGGGGTATGTCCCACTCACCAGGTCGACGTACCACTCACGGTGCGTCGGTGGGATTGGGCTGTGACGGCCCAACCTCACTGGCGTGCCTACCCTCGCCCTCCGCAATCACCGTGCTGATCTCCTCGATGAACGTCGGCCAGAGTGCTTCCGGCAGGTCGTGGGCCATGCCGGGGTAGGTGACCAGGCGGGCTCCGGGGATCGCGCCGGCCGTTGCTGCCCCGCCGGACACGGTGATCAGCGGATCCGCCTCCCCATGCAGTACCAGCGTCGGCACGTCGATCGTGCGCAATGCGGCCGTGCGATCGGGTGAACCGAGGATGGCGGCAAACTGCCGGGCCCCGCCGGCCGGGTCGTAGCGACGGTCATAGGCCTCGCCGGCCAACTGCCGCACCACCTCCAGGTTGAACGGATAGCCGGGCGAGCCGATCCGGCGCCACGTCTCGACGCTCAACGCGATCGCTCCTTCGCGGTCCTTCGCCGGTTTGCGCGCCACCATGAACCTGGCGATGTCGAATCGTGGCCGCCCCACCCGGCGTGAGCCGGTGCTCGAGGAGATCGAGGTCAGGCTCCGCACGAGGTCCGGGTGCGCAATCGCCAGCGACTGGCTGATGCAGCCGCCCATCGAAACACCAACGACATGCACGCTGCCAACGCCGAGCCGATCGACGAGACCCGCTGTGTCCTCGGCCATGTCGGATACCAGGTAGGTCGGCCGACGACCGAGGAAGGCGGCAATCGGCCGTCCGGGCGGCTCGTCATCGAGATGGGTCGACAGGCCGATATCCCGGTTGTCGAAACGAATGACGTAGTGCCCGCGGTCGGCGAGCAGCCGGCAGAAGCCGTCCCGCCAGGCGAGCATCTGGGCGCCAAGACCCATCACCAACAGCACCGGCACATCGCCGACATCGCCGAAGGTCTCGTAGGCGATGCTGATGCCGTTGGCCGGCGCGGTCGCAATGCCCATGTGCTGATTCTGACGGGTGCGACAACCGCATCGGTGAGCGCCCCGAATGGCCGGCACGGGCGGCGCGGCGCGACGATCTCGGCGGGGCGGGCAGCTGTGGATCATTGCGCCTGCCCAGACCCGGGTCGGGCTACGGTCATCGAGGAATTCACCTGCGCCGTTCATACCCGGGGGTAACGCCGATGGTCGCGACGACCGCCACCGAACACATCCATGACGAGGTCAAGGAGCTGATCCGGCGGCGCGGCATCGACCCGGTCACCGACCCCCGCTCCACCCGCAAGTTGATCGACGAAGTCGTCACGCACTACGACGAGCGGGTGCCGCTGTCGTCACTGCCGCCCCTGCTCGACCGGGCCGGCGCCATCCGGCAGGTCTTCGACTCACTGGCGGGGTTCGGTCCGCTGCAGCGGTTCCTGGACGATCCGACGGTGGAGGAAATCTGGATCAATCAGCCCGGCCGGGTCTTCATCGCCCGCAACGGCCGGTCCGAACTCACCACCGTTGTGCTGTCCTCCGATGACGTCCGCGACCTCGTCGAACGAATGCTGAAGCCCTCCGGTCGCCGACTCGACCTGTCATCGCCGTTCGTCGACGCCCTGCTGCCGGACGGCAGCCGACTGCATGCCGTCATCCCCGACATCACCCGCGAACACCTGAGCCTGAACATCCGGAAATTCGTGGTCGCCGCCAACGGGTTGGAGGACCTGGTCGCGTTGGGCACCATCACCGCCCATGCCGCCAGATTCCTGGAAGCAGCCGTCACCGCCGGCCTCAACGTGATCGTGGCCGGCGGAACCCAGGCGGGGAAGACAACACTGCTCAACACCCTGATCAACTCCATCCCCGCCCGGGAACGGGTGATCACCTGCGAGGAGGTTTTCGAGCTCCGCCCGAATCTGCCAGACGTGGTCGCGATGCAGACCAGGCAACCGAACCTGGAGGGTCACGGGGAGATCCGGCTGCGCCGGCTGGTCAAGGAGGCGCTGCGGATGCGGCCCAGCCGGATGATCGTCGGCGAGGTCCGTCAGGAGGAGTCCCTTGACCTGCTCATCGCGCTGAACTCGGGGCTTCCCGGGATGTGCAGCGTGCACGCCAACTCGGCCCGGGAGGCCGTGATCAAACTCTGCACGCTGCCGTTGCTGGCCGGTGAGAACGTCACCAGCCAGTTCGTGGTGCCGACCGTTGCCTCCTGCATCGACCTGGTGGTGCAGATCGGCGTCGAGCCCAATGGATCCCGTCGCGTTCGGGAGATCGTCGCCCTACCAGGACGGGTCGAGGGCGGGGTGGTCGAGACTGAAGACATCTTCGCCTCGGTGGACGGCAAACTTGTTCGCGCACAGGGCTTTCCGCCACATCCGGACCGTTTCGAACAGTACGGGATCGATCTTGCGGCCCTGCTGGGTGGCCGCGCTGACCCGCCGCCGATGTCGAACGGCGGCTTTGCCGACTTCAGGCCTTGACGAGTTTGCGACGCTTGACGGTGTAACCATCAGGAAGGGTGCCCTCGGCCAGCATTCGCAGTGGGCATCGTCCGCACTTGGGCTTCGAGATGCAACATTCCTTCTTGGGCTTCCCCGCTCGCGAGGGCTTGCCCTTCTTGGATCTTGCACCCATCGATGAATCCTCCGGCCAGCTCGTCAGTGGTGTGGTGAGGCTAACCTACGGATCCCCCTTCGATCGACCGGTCTCTTGTGAGCCGCGGTGGACCTGCTCGGGCGCGAGACACAACTGGCGCAAGACACAACTGGTCAGCCCTCACTCGGCGCTTCTCGGGAACCTCAGGTGTTTCGGCCACACCATGGTCAGGATTCACCCGCCGTCGACGGCAGCGACGGATTGTCCAGCAGGAATTGCCTCAGGTCACCTTTTCTGACAAGGACGTCATCCACGACCGCGCCTCGCTGACAATTACTCGCTGTTATCAGAATTGCAACAGCACCCCTAACTGATGAAGCCTCTTGTCCTCAATGCCGTGCTCGTGTTACTACAAGGCACACGGATTGTGACTGCCATCCACTGATGGCCCATTCGCGGCGCAAGGGGGACGGTGAAAATGAGCCAGATTCTGGTTGTCGAGGACGAACCATCGCTCGCCCGGCTCCTGTCCCGGATTCTGACCGCGGCCGGGTTCGAAGTCACCGGAGCCGCTACCGGCACGGCAGCGCTTCGAGCCGTCCGCGCCACCGACCCCGACCTGGTCATCCTGGATCTCATCCTGCCCGACATGCGCGGCGAATCAGTGCTCACCGAATTGATGGCCACCAGGCCGGGGAGCCGGGTACTGGTGCTGTCCTCGGTCACCCAGATCGCCACCAGGGTTGGCGTCCTGGAGGGTGGAGCTGTCGACTTCCTGGCCAAACCATTTGCCAATGCCGAGCTGCTCGCCCGGGTAAGAGCCCGTATCCGAACAGACGAAAACCCACCGCCGGAGTCTGATTGGCCGAAGCATTTGCGACGCGGCGGCCTCGAGCTCGACCTCGAGCGACGCGAGATCATCTCGGACGGCAAGCGCATCGAACTGACCCAGCGGGAGTTCGTACTGCTGTCCTACCTTTTGCAACGAGCGCCAGCGGTCTGCTCACGGGCCGAGCTGATGATGGGTGTCTGGGGAACATCTTTCGACGGCGGCACCAACGTCGTGGACGTGTGCGTCAAGCGTCTGCGCTGGAAGCTGACGCAGGGCAAGATCGAGACCGTCCGAAACGTGGGGTACCGCCTTGTCTCGCACTAGAATCCTGATTTCGGCGGCGTGGGTCGTCTGCGCGGTCGTGAACGCCATTCTGGTGTTCACCATGGCCGGCGAGGAGACGATCCCCTACCACATCATCTGGGCGAGCTTTGCCCTGCTTTTCGGATTCTGGCCTTGGCCGAAAACGTTGACTTGGACCATCTTCGGTTTGATCACCGTTATCACCGGGATTCCGTTGATCATGCATGCGAGCGATGGCGAAATCGGCTGGTCGGAATGCAGCGAGATCATTTTGATGGGTGTCATCATGTCCTTGCTGATCTGGCATGTGAATCGGCAATGGGCGGCCCGCGACCGCCTGTTGGAAATTCAGGCCGAGGAACGGCGGCAAACGGATCAGCGGGAGATCGCGACGCGATTCGGTTCGCACGAGGTCAGAACCAGATTGACGATCGCCCGCGGTTTTGCCCAACTGATCGCCGACTCCAGCACCGATCCAGACGTGCAATCGGATGCCAACGTTGTCGTCCGCGAATTGGACAAAGCATCAGTGCTGGCGACGAATCTGCTCACGCTGGTCAGGGTCGCTCAGCCGTCACCACAAACTCCTGTCGACGTGGACGACCTCATCGAGGTGGTGGTCAGTCGCTGGTCGGTGACCGCGAACCGCTGGTGGACGACGGAGAGTTCCGTCGGAATCGTCTTCGCCGACGCCGAGCGACTGGAATCGACACTCGATTGCCTACTGGAAAATGCCATCAAATTCACCGAAGTCGGCGACGAGATCGAGGTGTCGGCAGCAACGAAGGACAGAACGCTCGTCCTGTCGATCCGGGACAGCGGGGCGGGGATACCCGCCGATGAGGTGGGCAAGGTCTTCGACGTCTTCGAGACGAGCAGCAATGCTGGAGACCGGGCTGGCAGCGGGCTTGGACTGGCCATCGTCCGGACGATTACCGAGGCTCGCGGCGGGACGGTGTCGGTGGACAGCGTCCTCGGCGAAGGAACGTTATTCACCTTGACATTCCCGATGCCGAACAAGCCGAACAAGAAGTGGGTGGAGACTCCCGCGGCAATGGTCGTCGACGCCTAACGGTCGATCTCCTGAATAGGTAGCAATTCCAACCGATCCTGCAAACTGGGCCGCGTATCTCGTCGAGGTACGCGGCCCTTTCCTGTCGGGACTGACCCAGTAACCAATCGGGCACTGACGGTCAGCAGAACGGCCCACCACGCCTGCGATATTTCTGGCTCGATGACATTTGTGTCATAAATTGCCCATTCTGGCGGCCGGTCGCGCAATCTCATCACCGGGGGCCGCAACCCCGCGCTCCGATCGTGAGGGAAAACCATGAACCCATCTGCCCGTCAGTCTCTTCACCGTCGTTCGTGGCGTCGCTCGGCCCGGCCGGCCGTCCTCGTCTTCGTGGTGGTATTTGCGCTACTTGTCAGCGGTATCGATCCTGGCGGTGGGGTGCGCAACCTCTTCCGGCCCGTGGTGGCCGAGGCAGCGGGCCCCACCAACGCCATGGCGGCGGCCGCGGTCCCCACCAGCGCCACCGACGAGTCAGTGGTGCCGCACTACTTCGGGCCGTACCCCAACTGGGCCAACAGCCCGCAGACGCTCGCCGATGCGATGGTGAAGATCAGCGTCGGCACTCCGACGCCGGTGTCCTTCGGCAACCCGCTGATCGAGCGCCTCTTTGCCACCGACTATGCCGATCTGATCGGTGATCTAGGACCCGTCCTGGTCGTGCTCGACCACGCGCCGCTGCCCGCCGGGTCGTTGAACGACTTCCGGAGCTGGAACCAGGGCAACCAGGGCGGGAGCCCGCGGACCTCGGCAGGTGGTGCGTTCCACGCCCTCGTCCTGCGGCCCACCGGAACGCCCGGTGGCTACACCGTTGTCTACACCAGTCGCCAAGTTCACCGTGCCCACCCCGACGATCGCCACCGGCGAGGTTGCGACCTACCCCTCGCCGCCCCGGTGGCGGTGCAGAAGGACGACGTCATCGGCTTCTACGGCCAGGGTGTGCCGGTCGACACGGAGGTGCCCGCCAACGGCGACACGCTGAGCACCCCGGCCAGCAGCGACCCCAGCCTGGCCACTGCGGTGCCGCCGGCCCAAGGCGCCAGCGTCACTCTTGGGGACCCGGGTTACCCGAACTTCTCCCACGACCGGACCTATTCGTTCGCGGCCGACGTCACCCCGACGATCGCTGACCCGGGAACCGGCGCCGAGGCCACCGCCTCTGTCGATCCCGAAGACCGGTGCCATCTCCGGCATCGACGTCACCAGTCCAGGGGCCGGCTATGCCGTCTCGCCCACCGTTGAGATCACTACTGCCGGTGTCACACCGACCGCAGTCGCACACGCCACTGCCACCATCGCCACCGGCGTGATCAACGGCGTCGACGTCAACGAGAGCGGCTACGGGTTCACCGCTCCAGCCGTCGACCCTCACCGGCGGAAACCCGACGCCTGGCTCCGAGGCGCAGGCCGTCGCCAGCGGGATGGTCGACGACCTGACCCTCGACGCCGGCGGCTCGGGCTACCAGGCCCAGCCCCTGGTGACGCTGTCCAAACCCGACCTCCCCGACGGCACGCAGGCCACGGCCAGCGCGACCATGGACGCCAACCACGTCGTGACCGGCGTGACGATCGCCGACCCGGGCAGCGGTTACACCAAGGCCCCGACCGTCAAGATCACCGACGCCAGCAAGAACGATCCGGACGTGTTCGCCGTGGTCACGGCGACCATCGGGGTGACCCGGATCGACCTCACCGACGGAGGTCAGGGCTACGACGCCGCTCCAACTGTGACCATTGCCGACACCGTCGGCACTGCCGACAAGGGCGCCAGCGCAACCGCGCGGGTGGCCGTCAAGGGCTCGGTCACCGGCATCACGGTCACCACCCCCGGCGCGGGCTACCTCACCCCGGGAATCAAGAAGTTCGTCGACACCCTGCCCGGCGTTGGTGAGTCCCAGGCGAACGACCTCGGTCAATACATCCCGGTCGCGCAGCCCGACACCACCACCTATCCGGGCACGGACTACTACGAGATCGCCGTCGTCCAGTACCGGATGAAGTTCCACCGGGACCTGCCCGCCACCCTGCTGCGTGGTTACGTGCAGCTCTCGACGAGTGTCGTGCCGGGCAAGAAGATCGCCCTCGGCAACGCCAACCTGGACCCGACGCAGGCCGACACACCCATCACGAACTTCACCGGGGTGGACAAGCCGCACTATCTCGGGCCGACCATCATGGCCACCAAGAACCGACCGGTGCGGGTGCTGTTCCGCAACCTGCTGCCCACCGGCGTCGCCGGTGACCTGTTCCTGCCGGTCGACACCACGGTGATGGGTGCCGGCGCCGGCCCGAAGATGATGCAGCTGGACAACAACGGCGTTCCGATGGACATGGCCGACAGACGAGAACAGCCCGCTGGACGGCGTCCGCAACCCGATGTGCGGCGCAGACGCCCAAGCCGACGACCTGTTACTCCGAGAACCGCGCCACCCTGCACCTGCACGGCGGCATCACCCCGTGGATCAGCGACGGCACGCCGCACCAGTGGACCACCCCTACCGGGGAGAACACCGCGTACCCGAAGGGCGTCAGCGTCAGCAACGTCCCGGACATGCCGGACCCCGGACCCGGCGCGGAGACGTTCTTCTACACCAACCAGCAGAGCGCGCGGATGATGTTCTACCACGACCACTCGTGGGGCATCACCCGGCTGAACGTGTACGCCGGTGAGGAAGCCGGCTACATGATCACCGACGACACGGAGAAGGCGCTCACGGCTCCGGGCGCCGCGCTCGACGGGCTCGGCACCGGCACCTCGCTCACCATCCAGGACAAGACCTTCGTGCCCAGCGCGAAGCGGATGGCCCAGCTCGACCCGACCTGGGACGCCAAGAAGTGGGGCGGCGAGGGCAACCTCTGGCAGCCGCACGTCTACATGCCCGCGCAGAACCCCGGCGACCCCAGCGGGATGAGCTCGTTCGGCCGCTGGTTCTACGGCCCGTGGTTCTGGCCGCCGGCCAAGGACGCGAAGTACCCGCCCATGGCGAACCCCTACTACGACCCCACCTGCGACCCGAACGTGGCCGACTTCTGCGAGCCCGCGCTGGTCCCCTCGACGCCGAACAACTCGGTCGGCATGGAGGCCTTCCACGACACCCCGCTGGTCAACGGCACCGCCTACCCGACCACGACCATGGACCCGAAGACCTACCGCTTCCGGATCCTCAACGGCTCCGACGACCGGTTCTGGAACCTCTCCTGGTACGTGGCCGACCCCGCCACCGGCACCGAGGTGGCGCTGAAGGCCAGCGAGGTCCAGGCCGCGCTGACCGATACGTCCATCAGCCCGACCCCGGACACCACGATGAGCCCGAAGGGACCCGACTGGATCCAGATCGGCAACGAAGGTGGTTTCCTGCCCACGCCCGTCGTGGTGCCCGCCCACGAGACCACGTGGATCACCGACCCGACCCGGTTCGACGTCGGCAACGTCGACCAGCACTCGCTGCTGCTGGCGCCGGCCGAACGGGCCGACGTCGTCGTCGACTTCTCCGCCTACGGGGCAAGACACTGATCCTCTACAACGACGCCCCGGCGGCGTTCCCCGGCCGGATCCCCGGCTACGACTACCGCGCCGGCGACCCTGACCTGACGCCCGGTGGCGCCCCGTCGACGCTGCCCGGCTACGGGCCGGACACCCGGACGGTCATGCAGGTCAAGGTCTCCAGCGCCGCCCCGGCGCTGGCCTTCGACCGGCCGAACACCACGGCCGACCAGATGGGCAAGCTGATGGCCGCGTTCGACCACCACCCGACGCCAACGGCAAGCCCGCTCGGGGTCTTCGAGTCCAGCCAGAACCCGATCGTCGTCGGCCAGGCCGCGTACAACCAGGCCTACGGCAAGCCTTCGTCGGCAGCGGTGCCTGCAACGCGACCACCAACCCCGCCGCCAAGTGCGACGGTTTCGCCCGCATCGCCGAGCAGGGCGGCGACAAGTTCAAATTCGACACCCTCTCGGGCAACCAGATGAGCATTCCTAGGAGGGCAAGAGCGTGCACGACGAGATGAACTCGGCGAACTTCGACGAATGGGGCCGGATGAGCGGCAACATCGGGCTGGAGGCGCCCGGGGCCACACCGCTGCTGCAGAACGTCATCCTGTATCCGTACGTGAACCCGGCCACCGAGACTCTGGACGGCACCAAGGGCACCGACCGCCTGAACGTGACCCCGATCTCGGCCCAACCCCGACGGGACGCAGATCTGGAAGATCACCCACAACGGCGTTGACACCCATCCGCTGCACTTCCACCTCAACGACGTCCAGGTGCTCAACCGCGTGACGTGGGACAACATCATCATCCCGCCCGATCCCGACCGAGCTCGGCTGGAAGGACACCGTCCGGGTGAGTCCGCTGGAGGACACGATCGTCGCGGTGCGACCGATCCTGCCGAAGCTGCCGTTCGCCATCCCGGACAGCATCCGGCCGCTGAACCCGATGATGCCGCTGGGCGCCAAGGGTTCGACGACCGGCCCGAACGGGTCCGAAGCCGGGTTCAACAACACCGACACCAATGGCGACCCGATCGACCCGATCACCAACGCCATGACCAACTTTGGCTGGGAGTACGTGTGGCACTGCCACATCCTCAGCCACGAAGAGATGGACATGATGCGGCCCATCTCGGTCAGCGCGCCCCGGACCCTGCCCGACGCGTCGGTGGCGAGCCTCACCCGACCCGCCAGTGACGTCCAGCTGAGCTGGACCGACGGGACCCCGGTGTCGATCACCGATCCCACCACCTGGGGCAACGCAAAGAACGAGATCGGCTACAAGATCGAGCGGGCACCACTGGTCAATGGCACGCTCGGCGCCTACGCCCAGCTCGCCACGGCACTGGCGAACGTGACTGCCTACACCGACAAGACCGCCGGCACCGGGCGAGTACGCCTACCGGGTGACGGCCTGGAACGCGGCAGGGAACACCGTCTCCGCACCCGTGTACACCGCGTCCACCACGCCAAAGGTGACCGCCCAGAGCCCCGCATCCGGTGCGACCGGGGTGGCGCTCACAGCAACGATCCGGACCCGACGGTCACGTTCAACGAGCCCGTCACCGGGGTCAGCAACACCACGTTCACCCTGAAGCAGGGCACCTCAGCCGTTGCGGCCGCGGTCACCTACAACCCGACGACGCGGACGGCCACCCTGACCCCGACGGCGGCGCTCGACCGCGGACAAGCCCTACACACTCTCGCTGGACTACGGCCATCAAGAGTGTGTCAGGCGGCTCGCTGGCCGCATTGACCTGGGGCTTCATCACGGGCCCCAGCCCGACGGTCACCACCACCAACCCGGCCACCGGAGCCACCGGTGTCGGCCTGGGGACGACGACCACCCGGACCCCGCTGACGGCAACGTTCAGCGAGGCCGTGACGGGGCTGCCAACGGTCGCGACCAGCACGCCAACTTCACCCTGAAGCTGGGGACGGCAACGATCGCGTCAAAGGTGGCCTACAACACCACCTCCCACGTCGCCACCCTGACCCCGGACGCCCCACTGCTCGCCGACCGCACCTACACGCTGTCGCTGACAACCGCGGTCAAAGACCTGGCCGGCAACCCGATCACCGCCAAGACGTGGACCTTCACCACGGGCCCCAGCCCAACGGTCACCACCACCAACCCGGCCACCGGAGCCACCGGTGTCGGCCTGGGGACGACGACCACCCGGACCCCGCTGACGGCAACGTTCAGCGAGGCCGTGACGGGACTGCCAACGGTTGCGACCAGCACCGGCAACTTCACCCTGAAGCTGGGGACGGCAACAATTGCGTCAAAGGTGGCCTACAACACCACCTCCCACAGTCGCAACTCTGACCCCGGACGCCCCACTGCTCGCCGACCGCACCTACACGCTGTCCGCTGACAACCGCGGTCAAAGACGTGGCCGGCAACCCGATCACCGCCAAGACGTGGACCTTCACCACGGGCCCCGCCCCGACGGTGACGGCTCGGACACCGGCGGTCAACGCCACCGGGGTCAGCCGGACGGCGAACATCACCGCAACCTTCAGTGAGGCGGTGACCGGCCTGCCGGGCACGGCCGCGGCGAGCGGGAACTTCACCATCAAGCGACGTCGACCGGCGCTGCCTTCACCTCGGTGGCCAGCTATCGCCACGAGAGTGGCAACGCTCAACCCGAGCGGCACGCTGCTGGCCAACACCCAGTACACCGTCACTCTCACCAGCGGGATCAAGGACACCGCCGGCAACCCGCTGGCCCCGTCACCTGGACCTTCACGACGGGCCTCAACTAGCACCTCCCACGAACGCACCACCGCCGCCCGGGTGTCGGGAGCCGGGCGGCGGTGGTGCCCTGCCATCACGCAGTCACGCAGGACCAAGGAGACTCATCGTGTCTGGAATCAAGCCCAGCGCGCCGGGCACACCAGCCCGGGGACCTGGTCCGCCGGCTACTCGGGCTGTTGCTGCTTGTGCTGGCCCTGGGGTTGGGGCTGCCCGCGTCCCCGGCCTCGGCGCACGCCGAGCTGTTGTCCACCGACCCCGTCGAGGGTGCGGTGCTCGCGACCGCCCCGAGCTCGGTGGAACTCACCTTCGACGAACCGGTCTTCCTCGTCCCCGATGGCTTCCAGCTCTACGACGGCAGCGGCGGCCACCGCACTGTGTTTGCCGAGGCGGTGGACGCGACGGTCCGGGCCACCCTGCCGCCGACCTCGCCGACGGTAGCTACGTACTGTTTTGGCGGGTCGTCTCCGACGATTCCCACCCCGAGTCAGGGCTGTTGTCGTTCGCAATAGGCCGCGCCGACGCCTCGGCACCGGCCGCCATTGACGAGACCGCTACTCGACCGGTGACCGTCCTGTACGGGTTGCTCACTGCCCTCGGCTACTTGGGCCTGTTCTGCCTCGTGGGCCTGACCGTGTTCGACCTGTTCGTCGCCCGCACCACCGCCGCGGGCCGTCGGCTGCCCCGGGTTGCCGGGGCCGTCGCCGCGAGCGCCTACGTCGTTTTGGTGCCCGTCACGGTGATGCGGGAGCGAGGGACCGGCCTCGGGGCGCTACTCGACCCGGTCGTCCTCATTGCAGGATGGGCGGGGCCGGCCGCGGCGACCATGGTCCTCGCCGCCAGCGGGGTCGCACTGATGCTATGGCGCGACCGGCTGCCGGGCGGCGCCCCGTTCTGGGCACGGCTGCTGGGCGCCGCGGTCGCTCTCACCTCGGTGCTGCCAGTCGGTCACACCCGAACCTTCGGCCCCACCTGGCTGGTGATGGGTGCCGACCTGGTGCATGCCGCGACCGCCGCGGTGTGGCTGGGCGGATTGGTCGGACTGGGGCTGTACCTCGCCCGCGCCCGGAGGCAGCAGCGCGACCCGGTCGAGGCCGGTGTCGTGCTGGGTCGGTTCTCCACCTTGGCCGGTGTTCTCGTGGCGCTGCTCGGAGTGACCGGGATTGCGTTGGCCGTGGTCATCGTCGGATCGGTCCCTGCGCTGGTCGGCAGTACCTACGGTCGGCTGCTGTTGATCAAGGTTGGTCTCGTCGCCGTGATCGGCGGTTTGGCGGCGTGGAACAGGTTCTCGCTGGTCCCCAGCCTGGGGCGCGCGAGGGATGCCTCCGGCGGCTGGGTCCAACTGGTCCGGGCCGTTCGGCTCGAGGCGGTCGGACTGGTACTGGTCGTTGGTCTCACCTCGGCGCTGACCCTGCAGAACCCGCGGGCGACCGAGGCCCCGGAGCCGGCACCCGCCGGGACCGAGGGGCCGGCTCCGGACGGAACCCCGTTGGTTGCCGAACTCGGCACCGGCCACCTCACCGGCCAGTTCAGCCCGGGGACGGCGGGAGTCAACGTCATCACCTTCGATCTCACCGACGCCGGGGGGACTCCCATCGTGCCGCTCGGCATGCCGCAGGTCAGCGTGGCCGAGCCGAACCTGAGTCTCGGACCACTGACCGCCGAGGTCGAACCCGGAGCAACGCCGGGCAGCTACCGGGCGGTGGTTGAAGTACCAACGGCGGGCCAGTGGCGCATCACCGCGGCCGTCCGGGTCAACGAAGTCCAGCAGCCCGCGGCCATCGCCGATGTGGTCGTCGTGGGCTGAGCGGCGGTGAGATCGTCCGCCGACCGGCGGAGAATGTGCAGAATGGGACCGACCACCGCAAAGTGCTGGGCCCGAAAAGTCCAGCACCGTGGCCTATCGCCGGACGCTGCCAACGAGGGGTCCGCCGACTGTCATCAACGCGTCGGGCCAGGCCGTTCCGCCTGCCGCGACCGCGAGAATTGCGCGGACCAAATTCGCTGCGTCACCGTCTTTTTGCAGGAACCCGACCGCTCCTGCCCTGGCCGCCGCCGCCACACTGCGCGGGTTGAGCAGTCCACTGAGCATCAGCACCCGAATGGCTGGCTGGGAGGTCCCGAGTAGCCAGGCGGCGTCGATCCCGGACATCATGGGCATCTGCAGGTCCATCACCACGACGTCCGGTTGGACCAGCTCAGCTGTCATCGCGACGTCAATGCCATCAGCGCATTCGGCCACGACCTCAATCCCGTCGATGAGGTCAAGGACGCTGACCACCGACTTTCTGACGAAGTCGTTGTCATCAACAACAAGGACCCGAATCGTCACGAACCCACCCTTCCCATGACGCGAATTCGCGCAGCGCAGACATTCGGAATCGCAGCGGAAAACACGACATTTGCCGGGCCAGCGACCCGTGTTGCCAGGTGCGCGGGCCAATTCCCGACGCTGTGATGCTAAGCACGCAGGCTGTTGCTGGCAGACAGTAATGACAGGTTTGTCATGTGACCGGGCGGTTCAATCAGCAAGCCGATGCAGCACGAAGAGCCCGCCATGAGCGGGTCGGTCAGCACGCTGCGCGTCCGTGGCGACGAACTCATCCAGTATCCCGACAATCCGCAGGGCAAGTTCTTCGGCATCCTCCGGCGAGAGATGCAGCGCGAAGCGGGACCACTTCTTGACCGCGCCGGGTCCGGCCTCACGGAGCTCGTCGGAAAACGCCTCGATCGGCGCAAGTGAACCATCGGCCTCAGTTCCGTCGAGCGACAGCCGCCAGGACAAACCCGTTGACCGGTAGGGCTTTTCCAGCGCCCCACTGATCCCGGTGCGCACCGGTGCCGACTCGAGGAACCCAGCGTCCAGCAGCTGCCGGACGTGGTACAGCACGGTCCCCGGATCACGATCGAGACGGTCGGCGAGCTGCTTGTTGGTCAGCTCCTGCTGCCCACACAGTCGCAGGATCCGCAGCCGCAACGGATGCGCGGCCGCCTTGGCTTCGCGCGGTGTGGCCACTCGTCGTTCCGGACGGTCGGGGAACCCGACCGGTGCTCCTGGCGCAACCGGCTCGACACTCATCTCACCAAAATAGCCCATCGGTAGACAAACACCCATCACCTTGAATTTTCCCCATCGATGTGCGATTCTCAATCCGTGACCAACTCCGATTCCGGCGGTGCACCCGAATCGGCGGTCGTCGAACGCCAGCGACCGCTGGGCGGCTCGTTCTGGCGACTGTGGACCTCCTCCGGCCTGTCGAACCTGGCCGACGGCATCTTCAAGATCACGCTTCCGTTGGTCGCAATCCGATACACCCAGTCCCCCACGGTCATTGCCGGACTGGCATTTGCCCTGACGCTGCCCTGGCTGCTGTTCGCCCTGCCCGCCGGAGCAATCTCCGACCGACTGGACCGCCGGCGGGCAATGCTGGGTGCGAATCTCGTCCGGTCGGCGTTGCTCGTTGCGCTGGTGGCGGCCGTCGTCCTGGGCTTCGGCTCCATCGTCGCGCTCTACGTCGCCGCGTTTTGCATCGGCGTCGCCGAAACGATCTACGACACCTCGGCGCAGTCGATCCTGCCGAAGATCGTTGGAAGGGAACAATTGTCGCGCGCGAACGGCCGGCTGTACGCCGCGGAGCTGACCGCAAACGAGTTCGTCGGCCCGCCGATTGGCGGCCTGTTGGTAGCAGCGAGTGCAGTCGCCGCACTGATCACCCCGGCCGCGCTGTGGATCGCAGCCGTCGGCGTCCTGCTGCTCGTCAGGGGACGCTTTCGGATTCCGGTGCAGACCCGGACAACCCTGCGGGCGGACATCGTCGAGGGCCTGCGCTTTCTCTGGCGGGTCCCGGTACTGCGCACCCTGGCCGTGCTCACCGGCGTCTTCAACTTTGCCAGCAACGCCATGTTCGCGGTCTTCGTGCTGTATGCCGCCGGCCCCAGCTCGGCAATGGGTCTCACGGACCCTGCCTACGGCCTGCTGCTCACCTCGGCCGCCGGCGGCAGCCTGCTCGGTTCCTTCATTGCGGAGCGGATCGAACGACGGCTGGGCAGATCCCGATCGTTGGTCTTGACGGTGGTCGGGACCGCCCTGATCGTCGGCACGCCGGCGCTGACCAACAATCCGTTCGTGGTAGCCGTTGCGTTCTTCGTCGGCGGCGTCACCATCGTGGTGTGGAACGTCGTCACGGTTTCACTGCGGCAACGCATCACTCCGGATCGGCTGCTGGGCCGGGTGAACAGCTGCTACCGCCTGGTTGCCTGGGGCACGATGCCGCTGGGCGCGGCAGTCGGCGGAATTCTCGCCCAGCTGGTCGGGCTGCGCGCGGTGTTCGCGATCATGGCTACCCTCAGCCTGGCGATGGTCATCGTCATGCGGCAACTGACCGATGGCGCCATCGACGCCGCCGAGCGGGCGGCGGTTGCGGGCGGGATCGGCGAACACCCGACATCCGGCAGCGATGGCGAGCCAGGGTGACAGGCCACACACCAGCGTCGTCATCGCAGTCCAAACGCCGTACCCGAACAGTAGTACGACCTCACCAACGATCTTCGCCGCGCCGTACACAACCCCGCCGGAGCCTGCCACGTCCTAGAACCATGAACCACAACAACGAAACAGGAAAGAAATCAATAACCACGCTCGCCGATCTCGATGCGGGCAGCACGGTGCGATTGGGCGATCGGGCGGTCCACCTCGACGAGGTCGAGCAGCTCGGCACGTGCGACACCCGCGGTTCGGCCGCCTACGGACTCGACCTGACCAAGGTGACCTACCTGCGACGCGGGAAGCGTCGCGAGCGTATCTACCCCTCGATGACCCTCATCGAACGCTTGGCCAGCTGACCGAAATCCGGGCGCATCTTCTACGGAAGAGGCGCCCGGAGTCGTCTGCAGGCACCCCGCACGCGGCTACCGCCCCTCGAGTCCCCTGCCGGCTCCGGTCCCGCTGGCTAGAGTTCTTCCCGGGGAACAACTGCCCCACCGCAGCACACCAGCTGGTGCCGTCACGATGGGGGTCGTCATGCCGAACTACCACGTCACTGTGCACGGTACGGATCGCAATTCGATGGCCGATCTGGTCCGGCTCCACGGAACGCGGGTGTACGCCCAGACACTGCAGGAACGGCCAGAGACTTGTCAGGTCCAGGCCATCGCCGACGACGCCATGATCAAGAAGCTGCGGGCCGCCGGCTACACCGTCGACCAGCATGAAGACGTCGACGAGGTCGCTCAGGAGAGTCTGCGCGATGTCGGCACGGGTAATCGCTACCGCCAGGCTCCCGGGGAGTGATTGTCGATGCCCTACCTGAACGTCGAGGAAGTAGAGACCGCAACGACTCTCGCCGCCGGATCGGCGAATGCTGCCTTCACGGAGTTGATCACTCTGCCCCACCAGACGTGGGAGGGACGCACCAGCAGGGCCATCCGCATTCATCAGGGCCCAGCCGCGCGGCGGGGTGTCTACCTGCTCGGCGGCGTCCACGCCAGGGAGTGGGGTAGCTCGGACATCCTGGTCAATCTGATCCAATTGCTGACCGACGCCTACCGGGACGGCTCGGGAATCACCCAGGGCAGCAAGACCTTTGACGCCGACGAGATCCGTGGCATCGTGGAAACCCTCGACCTGGTGATCTTTCCCCAGGCCAATCCCGACGGCCGGCACTACTCCATGACGGTCGACCCGATGTGGCGAAAGAACCGGCGCAGGGCGGCATCCGGTGCCCCGCGTTGCGCCGTCGGCGGCGGAAACGGACCGGGCGTCGACCTGAACCGCAACTACGACTTTGTCTGGGACTTCCCCGTCAAGTTCAGTCCGCAGGCACCCATCCAGACGTCGACCGACCCGTGCAGCGAGATCTACCGGGGTCCCGCGCCGCATTCGGAGCCGGAGACGCAGAACGTGGTGTGGTTGCTGGACCGGTCGTCGTCGGTGAATTTCTTCATCGACATCCATTCCTTCGGGGAGGACATCCTCTACAACTGGGGTGACGACGACGACCAGAGCGTCGACCCGAACATGAATTTCCACAATCCCGCCTATGACGGTCAGCGCGGGATCCCGGACAGCACTCCCGGCGGCGACCCCGAGAAATACCGCGAATACCTTCCGGCCCAGGATCTTTCGACGGTGCAGGCCCTCGGCGCCACCATGCGCGACGCCATCGCCGCCGCGCATGGCCGGCAGTACAGCGTGAAAGGCGCGATCGGGCTGTACCCCACGTCCGGCACGTCCGATGACTATGCGCTGTCCCGCAGCATCGTCGACGCGGCAAAGGGAAAGGTCTTGGGCTACACCATCGAATGGGGTCGGGAGCGGCCCACCGTCCCGAAGAGTTTTCACCCCGACTACGCAGACATGGTGCCGATCATCGAGGAGGTCACCGCGGGCCTGCTCGCGTTCTGCGTGGCGGTCGCCACGTAGACCACACCGACGTCCCCTCAACGAGTTGTTGACAACAAGTTGTTGACAACGATCCGTTGAGGCCGCATTGTTGCGGGATGCCAGCCACTGCGTCCCCCGACGGCGCCGACACCGCGCGTCAGGTCACCGCCCGCCATCGCCTGACCGAGATCGGCGCAGGAAACCTGCCCCGCTTTCCCTGGATGGCCGGCAAGGTCCCGCACGACGACGTGACGCTGATCCGGTACGCCTTGTGGCGGGCGAACCAGGCGCAGGGTCTTGAGGTGCCGCAGGACATCCAGGCCGCACTGCGGCTGCTGGAGTCCGCTCGCGCCGAGATGGACGCCCTGGAGGCCGGCCTGTTGTTCGTCGCCCGAGCGGAAGGACTCACCTGGCCCGAGATCGCCGAGCACCTGGGGGTGCGGTCACCACAGGCCGCTCAGCAGCGGTTCGAGCGCGTGACCTCACGCACCGACGCACCGTGATCGACGGCCGTTCGCTCGCGCTGCACATCGTGCGGGTGACGGGGCTCGCCGATGACGACGTGGTGGCCCAGCACACCGGTCTCGATCGGGACACGGTCCGGGAACTGCTCCTGGATTACGAGGCGTACGGCTGGATGACACACGTCGAGTTCGCCGGCACCAGTGGCTGGACGCTGACCGAGCGCGGCCGGGACGAGGACTGCAGGGTGCTGGCCGAAGAGCTGGCCGGCACCGGCGCGCGCGGCGCCGTCGAGCAGGCGCACCGGGCGTTCCAGCCGCTGAACGCACGGGTGGTGCGCGCGTGCACCGACTGGCAGCTGCGCCCACTCGGGAGCGATCAGCTCGCCGCCAACGATCATGACGATCCGACGTGGGATGGCCGGGTGCTGCGCGAGCTGACCGTCATCGACGGTGAGCTGGACCGGCTCGTCGGCGGGCTCGCTGTTCTACTCCCGCGGTTCGGCGACTATCCCGGACGGTTCTCGGCCGCCTTGGCCCGTGCCCGTGCAGGGCAGGTGCAGTGGGTGGCCGGAATCGGCGTCATGTCCTGCCACACCGTGTGGATGCAGCTGCACGAGGACCTGCTCTCGACCCTGGGCATCGCGCGCGGCGCCGAGCCGAATCGTGAGCAGTGACAAACGCATGGCAACCCGGGTCCTCTACATCGCCCGCCACGGTCTGGCCGACGCGTTCGGTGAGCTCACCGACACCGGCCGCCGACAGGCGAGTCTGCTGGGACAACGGCTCACCCGGGTGCCGGTGTCCGCGGTGTGGCACTCGCCGCTGCCACGAGCCGCGGGCAGCGCACAGGAGATCGCGCGCCACCTGCCGAACGCCTCGGTGGCCGCGGCCGAGGAGCTCGTCGACCATGTCCCCCACGTGCCAGGCGCGGCCGACTTGCCGTTGTCCTGGGCGGGGTTCTTCGACGGGTACGACCACAGGGAGGCCGACACCGGTCGACTTCTCGCCGAGGCGCTGGTGGCCAGGTTCGCCAGGACCGCCGACACCGCGACAGACGGCCGGTCCGGGGAGACGCACGAGGTCCTGGTGACGCATGCCTACCCCATTGCGTGGCTGCTGCGGCACGCGATGGACGCGGCGCCCGCACGCTGGTTGAGCCTGACCGGCAGCGCCAACGCCGCCCTGACCGTGATCGAGTACCGCGACGCTCTGCCGCCGACGATCGTGATGTTCAACGACCTGAGCCATCTCCCGGATACGTTGCGGTGGACGGGCTTCCCGCCGGGTGCGCGGCCATGACGCCGAGGCCGCCGCTGCCGGCGGAACCGTGCTGATCAACCTGGCGGACGCCGCCCTCGCGACGTCGGGCGGAAAGGCTGCCCCGCTGGCCGCGTTGCTCGGGGCCGGGCTGCCGGTGCCGCCGGGGTTCGTGGTGCCGACGTCCGTCTACGAGCAGGCGCTCGCCGGCGTCGATGTCGTCGGCGCTGCCCGGCAGGGCGCCGACCGGGCGCGTCGGCTGGTGGAAAAGGCACTGCTCCGGGCAGAGCTCGTCGATGAGATCTCCGTGGCCTTGAGCCGGATCAGTACTCCGCCGGGCGACGGGTACGTCGCTGTGCGTTCCTCCGCGCACACCGAGGACGGCATCGAGGCCACCGCGGCCGGGCAGCACGACACCTTCCTCGCGGTCCGGGGCCAGCATGAGGTGGTGCAGGCGGTGCGACAGTGCTGGGCCTCGCTCTGGTCCGAGCGTGCGGTTGCCTATCGGGGCCACCTGTTGGCCGGGCCGGACGCTGTCCCTCCCGCGACCGCCGTACTGGTGCAACGCCTCGTCGACGCCGACGTTTCGGGAGTGTTGTTCACCGGTGCCGTCACCCGCATAGAAGCCTCGTGGGGGCTCGGTGTGAGCGTCGTCAGCGGCCTGGTCACCCCCGACATGTGGGTGGTTGCCGGTGACGCCATCGACGACCGGGCGGTTGGCGCAAAAAGCAGCCGGATCGACAGGGTGGGCAACCGGGTCGTGACCCGTCCGGTGCCGGCCGTCGACCGGAACCGGGCGTGCCTGCGCGACCAGGACGTCCTCGCCCTCAGCCGGGTCGGCCAGCAGATCGAACGACACCTGGGTCGCCGCCAGGACGTGGAGTGGGCGATGGCCGACGGTCGGATCTGGATCCTCCAGGCCCGCCCGATCACCGCCGATCTGCCCGGGCGCCCTCCTGCGCCGTCCGCTGGTGTACCGGCCGGCGCCGGGCTCAACGGCACCCCGGGGAGCCCGGGCCGAGCAACGGGCCCGGTACGCATCGTCAATTCCCCCAACGATTTCGCCCGCGTCCGGCCCGGCGACATCCTCGTGTGCCGGACCACCGACCCGGCCTGGACCGCGCTGTTCGGGGTGGTCGCGGCGGTCGTCACCGAGACCGGCGGTCTGCTCTCCCACGCCGCGATTGTCGCCCGGGAACACGGCCTACCCGCAGTCCTGGCCGTCCATGGCGCAACCACGGCCCTGCCCGACGGCGCAGTCGTCACCGTCGACGGGAGCAGCGGTCATATCGTGCTGACCACCGGCTGATCACGATCGGGACCGAACAGCCGACGTGGGGCATTGCCCTGCCGAGGTCGCCTGCGGGACAACGTTTGACGCTACTGAGGGAGTCAGCCTGAGCCGCCGACACCACGGCCGAATGCTTCTCGCCCGGCTGAATCGGTCCAGATTGGTCTGCACCAATTGTGACCATGGCCGGCTTGACGGGCGACACCGTCCTCGGATTAGATAGGGAAACTTTCCTAACCATTCCGGATCGACCCGACCCGGCCCCATCAGGAGGACCACATGAGAGCAGCGCCCTCCGCGCTGAAGATCGCGGCCGCCGTCGTCACGACCGCCGCGCTGCTAACGGCCGGCGCCTGTGCGTCCGGCTCCAGTTCGTCGTCGGCCGCCGGTTCGGCAGCCGATGCGGCGACCAGCAGTGCCAGCGCCGAACCCGCCACCCTGCGGGTCTGGATGCAGGGCGACACCCTCAAGGACATCGACATCACCGCGCTGAACAAAGAATTCGAGGCGGCACACCCTGGCGTCACCGTCGACCTGCAGGAGCAGACCTGGGGCGAGTACACAACCAAGGTGACGACCGGGCTCGCCGACACCACCGACGCCGCTCCCGACGTTCTGGAACTGGGCAACACCCAGGTCGCCCAGTTCGCCGGGGCCGGCGCGCTCGCCGAGTTGGACAAGGCCGACTTCGAAAACTCCGACAGCTGGCTCGGCGGGCTGGCGGAGTCGGCGACGTACGACGGCAAGCTGATCGCTGTCCCCTATTACGCCGGCGTCCGGGTCGGGATCTACCGCGCCGATCTGGCCGCGGCCGCCAACGCTGCGCCGCCGTTCAACAGCCTCGACGAGATGCAGGCAGCCGGCGTCAAGCTGCTCACCGCCCACGGTGACGACGGCTCGTTCTCCGGGCTGTACTACCCCAGTCAGTACTGGTACGAAGGCCTTTCGTTCGTCTGGGACGCGGGCGGCGACGTCGCGACGCAGGCCGCGGACGGCACCTGGACCGGCACGCTCGATTCACCGGAGGCCAAGGCCGGCCTGCAGCGGCTGAAGGATCTGGTCGCCGCGACCTCCCGCGGCGGCGACGGGCAGAACGAGGCCGACGACGCCCTGGTGATGGCGCAGGACCAGGCCGCGATGTTCATCGACGCCTCCTGGAAGCCCGGCGTCGTCACCGATCCGGAGACCGGCAACCCGGCACTCAAGGACCAGGTCAAGATCTTCGTCGTCCCGGGGTCAAAGCCGGGCACGGTGCTGCCGCAGTTCCTGGGCGGTTCGGACATCGCGATCAACGCCAAGACCCCGAACGCGGAACTGGCCAAGGCCTACACGGCAATGCTGACCGGACAGAAGTACCAGCAGGCGCTGGCCGACAAGGGATACATCGCCAACTCGACGACGTTCACCCCGAAGGCCGGCGACGAGACGGCCGCCGTCGTGGTGAAGGCGGCCTCCACCGGCCGGTTCATCCCGAACTCGGAGAACTGGACCAAGGTCGAGGACGGCAACGTCCTGCAGAACATGTTCGACTCGATCCTGACCGGATCGGCAACCATTGACGAGGCCACCGCCGCGGCGAGCGCCCAGATCACCGAGTTGCTGAACAGCTGAGATCAAGCAGCCGCCGGCTCGGAATCCAGCCAAGCTGGGTTCCGAGCCGGCCTGCAGTGCGTACTACTGCACCACCGACAAAAGTGCCCGAAGACCTTCGACGAACGGGAAACCCACCGATGCAGAGCATCGCGCCGGACACCGCACCGACGCCCTCCCCGCCGCGCCCGCCCGCAATGGTCAAGCGCCGCAGGTCCTTTGCCCCGTACCTGATGGTCACGCCGCTGATCCTGGTGCTCGGGCTTGTCCTGCTGATCCCGCTGGTGCGGTTGATCGTCGTTTCGCTGCAGGATTACGGCCTTGACCAGATCCTGGGCGGCCAGCCGGCCGTCTGGGTCGGTCTGGACAACTACGCCGAGGTCCTCTCGTCCGCGCAGTTCTGGTCGTCGCTGTGGATCACCGTCCAGTTCGTCGCCGCGGCGGTGGCCATCACCATCGTCCTCGGCCTGCTGCTCGCCCATCTGCTGCTCAAGGTCAGCGGCTGGGTGCGGATCATCATGCTGCTGTCGATGATCGCCGTCTGGGCAATGCCGCCGATCATCGCGATGCCGATCTGGCGTTGGTTGATCGACCAGCGGTTCGGCGTTTTGAACTACGCGCTGAACAAGGTCGGACTGCTGCCCACCCGGAGCTTCAACTGGTTCGCCCAGCCGGTCACCGGCTGGATGGTGATCACCGCCATCGTCGTCTGGGGCGCGCTGCCGTTCGTCGTGATCGCTCTGCACGCCGCGCTGACGGCCGTCTCGAAGGAGCACATCGAGGCCGCCCGGCTGGACGGCGCCGGCGCGTTCAAGGTATTCACCGCCGTGACGTTTCCGGCGATCAAGCCGACCCTGATGATCATCACCACGCTGTCGATCATCTGGGACTACCGGGTCTTCGCGCAGATCTGGCTGCTGCGGGACATCGGCGCCAACAAGGACGCGTACTTCACGATCGGCATCTGGTCGTACGTGGAGTCCTTCTCCAACAAGAACTTTGGGCTCGGCGCTGCCATCGCGCTGATCAGTGTCGTGCTGCTGGGCGTCATGTCAGCACTCGCTGTACGGCACGTGCTGCGCTCAGTCACCGAGGACGGAACGCGATGACCATGGTCCGAACCACCGCAGTAGGCGCCCCCAAAGACGCCGCCAGTGACACCGCAGTCGGATCCGGCATCGGCACGACGGCGCCGCCGCCGCGCGGACCGGTCCGGCGGCACAATCCCCGCCGCGCGCTGGCCAAGACCGCCTGGAACCTGATCGGCCTCGCCGTCGCCGCCGTGATGATCTTCCCGGTCTACTGGATGATCTCCAGCTCGTTCAAGACCGGAATCAACCTGCGTCGGGTCGACCCGCAATGGTTCCCGAACCCGATCACCTTCGATTCCTACAGCCGCGCACTGGATCAGCCGCGTTTCCTGACCAGCCTGGGCAACAGTCTGCTGGTCGTCACCGCGACCGCGCTGATCGCGCTGGCCATCGGATTCCTGGCCGCGGTCGCGCTTGCCCGGATGAACTTCTCCGGACGGACGTCGCTGATCATCCTGGTGATCGCCATCCAGATGGTGCCGATCGAGGGCCTGATCATCCCGATGTACCTGATGCTCAATCAGGCCGGGTTGACCGACTCGGCGGTCGGTCTGACGCTGGCGTACCTGTCGTTCGTGCTGCCGTTCACGGTGTGGATGCTGCGCGGCTTCATCGCCGCGGTTCCGGTGGATCTCGAGGAGGCCGCGATGGTCGACGGCTGCACCAGGGGGCAGGCGTTCCGCAAGATCATCCTGCCGCTGGCCGCACCCGGACTGGTCGCCACGGCGGTGTTCGCGGTGATCCAGGCCTGGAACGAATACCTGTTCGCGTATGTGCTGCTCAAGCAGAACAACAAGCAGACGATCACGGTCTGGCTGGACACCTTCATCACCACCAAGGGCGTGGACTGGGGTGCGCTGATGGCGGCCTCGACGCTCGTCGCCCTGCCCATCGTGATCATGTTCGCGATCATTCAGCGCAAGGTCGCCATCGGCCTCACCGCCGGCGCGGTGAAGGGATGACCCCCACCGTGCTCGACCCGCAGCGGACCGGTGTGCCGCCGACCGATGCCCTGACCTCGCTGGCCGACGGGGTGCTGATGCCCTGTTTCGACGGAGTCAGCGCACCGGATTGGTTGCTGCGCAGGACATCCGGATCGCTGGGTGGCGTTTGCCTGTTCTCCAGGAACATCGGCTCACCCGAACAGGTCCGCGCGCTCACGGCGGAACTGCGAGCGAGCCGTGGGGACCTGGTCATCGCGATCGACGAGGAGGCCGGCGACGTCACCAGGCTGGACGCGGCCACCGGATCCCGATTCCCCGGGGCCGCCGCCCTTGGCCGGGCCGATGATGTGCACCTCACGGAAGAGATCGGGTACCAGGTCGGTTCGCTGCTGCGGGACGCTGGCATCAACCTGAACTTCGCCCCCAGCGCCGACGTGGCCGTCGACCCGACGAACCCGGTGATCGGAACCCGGGCCTTCGGCGACGACGCCGCCCTGGTTTCCCGGCACACCGCGGCCTTCATCGCCGGCCACCAGGCAGCGGGTATCCATGCCTGCGTCAAACACTTCCCCGGGCACGGAGACACTGCGACCGACTCGCACACCGCGGTAGCCGTCGTCGACACCGACCTGGCCGGCCTGGAAACCATTGCGCTGCCACCCTTTCGGGCCGGCGATCGAGCGGCATGTCAGCTGCGTGATGGCCGGCCATCTCGTCGTGCCGGCCGTTGACGACCTGGCCGCCAGTGTTTCCCATCGCTGGCTCACCGAGATCCTCCGCGGGGACATGGGTTTCGACGGCGTCGTGGTCACCGACGCGCTGGAAATGGCGGCGATCAACCGGACGTACGGGATCGCCGAGGGTGCGGTGATGGCCCTGAACGCCGGCGCCGATCTGTTGTGCCTCGGCGGCGAGGACGCCGGCGAACGGATGCTGGACGAGGTGCGGGACGCGATTGTCAGCGCCGTCCGGGATGGTCGGCTGAGCCTGGAGCGCCTTCGGGACGCCGTGTCCAGGGTCCGCCGGCTCGCCGGCGGACGGGCGGACGACACCACCAGGTCGATGGATCCGCTCGCCAGTTCGGCAGTGGCGGCGGCGGCGCTGCACATCGCCGGACCGTTGCCCCAGCTCAGCGGATCGGTGCTGGTGCTGCGCTGTGACGACGCCACCAACCTTGCGGTCGGCGACATCCCGTGGGGACTGGCGGCGGCCACCGCGCCGGGAACGGCCTGTCGTCCGGCGATGCCCCGATCACGGTGCGCGAGGTTGGTATCCGGCCGGGGGAAGCACTGCCGCAGGAGGCGATCCGGGCGGCCGGCACTGTGCTGGTGCTGACCCGGGATAGCCACCGACACGACTGGATGGCCCTTGTGCTGCAACAGGTTCGAGGCATTCAACCGGCCGCGGTGCTGGTCGAGATGGGCAACGCCGGCCTGGCCGGGATACCCGCGCCGGCCATCGCCAGCTACGGCGCGACGCTCGCCAACGCCAACGCCGTGCTGACCGCACTCGGGTTGGCGACCGACCCGTCACAATCATGACCATGGAACCAGCACGGTCCCCGCAGCGCAGCGCCGACTCGCCCCGCCTGCTGCGGGAGATCAACGACCAGGTGGTCCTCGGGTTGCTGCTCGCGGAGGGTCCGATGACCCGCAGCCGGATCGGCGAACACACCGGGCTGTCCAAGCCGACCGTGTCGTCCCTGCTCGGCCGGCTGGACGAACGTGGACTGATCACCACCACCGGCGTCGTCGAGGGCGGGCCTGGTCCGAACGCGCGCATCTACGCGGTGAACCCGCGGGCCGCCTACGTCATCGGGGTGCACGTCGAACAACACCTCAGCATTGCCGGGCTGGCCACCCTGACCGGTGAGGTGATCGCCCGGCACGAGGTCGAGGTGCGGCAACGGCGCGAGTCCGCCCCGATCGACGAGATGACCGCCGCCGTCGACGGCGTTCTCGCGGCGGCCGGGCTCCCCCGTACCGCGGTGCACCGGGTGGTCGTCGCGACGCCGGGCGTCATCGACCCGGTCACCGGGCACCTCCGGCACGCCCGGCACATCAAGGGCTGGGAGACCCCCGGCCTGACCGCACTGATGACCGACACCCTCGGTATCCCGGTCAGTCAGGGCAATGACGTCAACCTGGCGGCGGTTGCCGAGGGCCTGCTCGGGTCGGCCCGGGACCGCACCGACTATGCGCTGCTGTGGCTCGACCGCGGCGTCGGGCTCGGCATCGTGCTGGACGGTGCGGTTCGGACCGGTGCGCACGGCGGCGCCGGCGAGATCGGCTACCTGCCGGTGACCGGCGTCGACCACCCCAGGGTGGACCGGGGCGCTGCGGGCGGCTTCCAGCAACTCGTCGGCGGGCAGGGGATGCGGGTGCTCGCTCGCAAGCACGGTATTCGCGGGGCGGAACCGGCCGCGATCGTCAACGCCGCACTGGCCGACACCGAGCACGGTGAGGCGTTCCTCGCCGAACTCGCCGACGGGATCGCCCTGGGCGCAACCGCTGTCACCACGCTGCTGGACCCAGGGTTGCTGATTCTCGGTGGCCCGGTCGCGCTGGCCGGCGGGCAGCGGCTCCTCGACAAGGTGGTCGCGAACATGCGGCAATCAAGCTTCGTCAAGCCGGAGGTGGTGCTGTCCACCGTGCTCGACAACGGCGTGCTGCACGGCGCGATCGAGGTCGGGCTGCAGGAGGTCCGGACCGCACTGTTCGGTCAGCCGGCCGCCACGCTCTCCCGCGGCGCGGTCGGCTGACCGACGGGTTCCTCAATCCTCCAGCGAGCGCACCCCGCCCGGGCCGTTGGCGGTCCGCGCATCCAGCGCACCGGCGATGACCGCCCGGAGGTCGCCGCCGACCTGCGCGGCGATCGCGGCGGACACCGCGCCGAGGACGAACGGCGCGTCGACGATGACGACCCGTTCGGCCTGGTCCGGCTCGAGGAATTCGACGGCGGTCTCTGCGGTGAGGTAGCCACTGCCCAGGTCGTACAGCAGCACGGCGCCGTCACCGGAGTCCGCGCTGGCGATCGCCGCGGTGATCAGGTCGAACGACGTGCCGATCGTGCCGTCCTCGAGCCCACCGGCCGGCGCGATCGTCACCGACGGTGCCATCTGGCCCGCGACATCGGCCAGCCCCTGCGCCAACTCTCGGCTGTGCGACACCAGGACCAGACCGACCGTCACAGTGACATACCTACTGACTTCGTCACAGTGACATCCCTACTGACTTCAACACACTGACATCCCTACTGACTTCGTCACACTGACAAACCCTTCTGGCTGTATGGAAGACGTCGGGCAGGAACGACAAGCCGCACGAAGCGAACCGGCGGCCTCAGCCGCCGGCGGAATCCGACAGTGCCTGCAACAGGTAAGCCGTACTGGTCGCGCCCGGGTCGGGGTGCCCGATCGACCGCTCACCGAGATAGCTGGCCCGGCCCTTCCTGGCCTGCAGCGGGATGGTCGCCGCCGCACCGGCGGTTGCGGCCTCGGCGGCGGCGGCCAGCACCTCGCCGACTTCGCCGCCGCTTCGGCGGCCGCCTTGGCCGCCGTCACCGCCGGGGTCAGCGCATCGACCATCGTCTTGTCGCTGGATTCGGCCTTGCCGCGGGCGACCACGCCGTCCCGGGCCGCCGTCAGCGCGGTGACAACCGCCGTCGGCGTCGAGGGTCTCGGCCGTCGCCGACCGACGTCGCCGCCCGCAGGAAGGCGGTCCCGAACAGCGGACCGGCGGCCCCGCCGACCGTCGAGATCAGTGTGGTGGCAACGAGTTTCAGCACCGTCACCCGGGGTGCTCCGGTTCGCCCGGCGTCGAGCTTGGTGAGCACCGCGGTGAACCCGCGGGACAGGTTCTCCCCGTGGTCACCGTCGCCGATCTCCCGATCCAGGTGGGTCAGCTCGACCTTGTGCTCGGCGACCGTCGCGGCGACCGCGCGGATCGCGGCCACCGTGCCAGCGGCATCGCAGCTCATCGACTCACACGCCCCAACGCAGCGCGACGGTGTGCACCGGGGCATCCCACAGTTCGGTCATCTCGTCGTCCAGCTTGAGCAAAGTGATTGACATGCCCTGCATCTCCAGCGATGTGATGTAGTTGCCGACCAGCGACCGGGTCACCTCGATGCCCTTGTCGGCCAGGTACTTCCGGGCCGAATGGTAGGCGAGGTACAGCTCGATCTGCGGTGTGCCCCCCATGCCGTTGACGAACAGCAGGGTGTTAGCGCCGGACGCGAACGGCAGGTCGCCGACGATGGAATCGAGCAGGGTGGCGACGATCTCGTCGGCCGGCGCCAGCTTGACCCGTTCCCGGCCCGGCTCGCCGTGGATGCCGACACCCATCTCCATCTCGTCCTCGGCGAGGGTGAACGACGGCTCGCCCGAATGCGGCACGGTGCAGGGCGTCAGCGCCATGCCCATCGACCGGACCTGCGCGCTGACCCGCTCGGCGATCGCGGTCACCGCGGCCAGATCATCGCCGCGGGCCGCGGCGGCGCCGGCGATCTTCTCCACCAGCACGGTGCCGCCGACGCCGCGCCGACCGGCGGTCCAGGTGGAGTCCTTGACGGCGACGTCGTCGGCGATCACCACGGTCTTGACCTCGATGCCCTCGGCCTCGGCCAGTTCGGCGGCTGTCTCGAAATTGAGCACGTCACCGGTGTAGTTCTTCACGATCAGCAGCACCCCGGCGCCACCGTCGACGGCCTGGGTCGCGGCGATCACCTGATCGGGGGTCGGCGAGGTGAAGACCGGCCCGGGTACGGCGGCGGCCAGCATGCCCTCACCGACGAACCCGCCGTGCAGCGGTTCGTGCCCGCTGCCGCCGCCGGACACCAGCGCGACCTTGCCCTGGACCGGCGCATCCGCGCGCACGATGAAGGCGGGTTCAAGTTGCACGGTGATCAGATCCGCGTGGGCCTCGGCCATGCCCTGCAGGGCCTCCGTAGTCACGGTGGTCGGATCGTTGATGATCTTCTTCACGACAGTCCTCTCGACGCTGATCGGAACCTGGTTGATGAACAGACCGGACAACCCAGCCCTGGTCTAGTCGATCTTGCACCCCAGCGGCATCTCCTGCCATGGCAGACCTGGCTCGGCGGGCTGGATTTCGCTCCGTGTTCTTTGCGGGTTGGCCCGGTCCGTCATTGTGCCGCGGACCACGGGTCTCAGATCGGCGGCGCGTACCGCAGCCGCACGGACAGGCAGGTGACGCAGCCCTCGAGTTTCTCGAACTCGGAGATGTCGACGGTGACCGGCGTGTAGCCCAGGTCGGCGATCAGCTCCGCCGACCGCGGCGCGGAGGACGCCATCAGCAAGCGGCCCGCACCGAGATCCACCACGTGCGAACCTGTTTCCTCCGGCATAGGCCGGAAATGCGGCCAGAACGAGGGATCGTCGACCCAGTGCCGGGTAGCCGATGATGGTGCCGTCCGGGAGCGCGGTGACCGCCGATTTCAGGTGCAGCACCTTGCTGACCGGCACCGCGATGACGGTGAAACCGAGCGGCTCGCAGATCCGGCGGAATTCCGCGATGCCCGCCGCGTTGGTCCGCAGGGTGCGCCCGACGTAGATCGTGGTGCCGACCTTGAGCACATCACCGCCGTCCAGGGTGCCCCCGGTCATCCGCTCGATGGGGTAGCCAAGGGCGGTCAGAGTGACTGCGGTGCCATCGATCTCGGGTTTGCGCTGGTCAGCACCGGGACGGCTGAACACGGCCGTGTCGCCGACCATCACCACGGTGTCCTCGACGAAGACGCTGTCCGGGCAGTCGTCGGCGGCGGGGACCTCGACGGTCTCCCAGCCCGCATCGGTCAGCGCGCCGACATATCCGGCCCATTGCTGCCGGGCCAGGTCCGGGTCGACCGCGACCCGGTCGATGTGCGTGAGCAGTCCGTCAGCAAGGCGCGGTGACGGTCGGCGGATGAGGGCCCGGCGGATGGGGGCTTTGCGGGTCGGGCTCACGTGTCTGCTCCGGGTGACGTGATGGGCGTTCGGCCGGGTCATTGGCGGTCCGAGGGCTACTCCCGTTGATAGATGTCCGGGATGCCGTCGTGATCGGTGTCCTGGTTCTCTTCCTCCCACAGCACCCGGTAGTGCTTGTTCCGGATTCGCAGCAGGATCGCGGCGATCACCGCGGCTGCGACGGACCCGGCCAGCACGGCGATCTTGACGTGGTCGTCGGCCTCGGAATTGCCGCCGAACGCCAGCTCGCCGATCAGCAGCGACACGGTGAACCCGATGCCGCCGAGGATCGCCACCCCGGTGACGTCGGGCCAGGTCAGGCCCTTCTGCAGCGGCTGTCTGGTCGACCTTCGAGGTGATGAAGGTGGCCAGCACGATGCCGATCGGCTTGCCGACGAGCAGTCCGGCGATGATTCCGACGGCGATCGGATCCGCGAATGCCGACTTGAGCCCGGCGATGCCGCCGAGCACCACCCCGGCCGAGAAGAAGGCAAAGACGGGGACGGCGAACCCCGCGGAGACCGGCCGGACGAGGTGCTCGAAATGTTCGGCCATCCCGGTCTCATCCGCCGGCGGCGGCTTGCCCGATTTCGATCGGCGCGGCCGGACCGGGACCATGAACCCGAGCAACACCCCCGCGACGGTGGCGTGGATGCCCGATGCGTGCACCAGCGCCCAGGTGGCGAATGCCAGTGGCAGCAGGAGATACCAATGGCTGATGCCGCGTTGCACCAGTAGCGCGAACAGCGCCAGCGGCAGCAGGGCGAGCAGGAACCATTGCAGGTGCAGGTCCTTGGAATAGAACAGGGCAATCACCGTGATGGCCAGCAGGTCGTCGACCACGGCCAGGGTCAGCAGAAAGGTCCGCAGCGCGGTCGGCAGGTGGGTCGAGATGACCGCGAGAACGGCGAGTGCGAAGGCAATGTCGGTCGCGGTGGGAATGGCCCAGCCCTTCGGGCCGGTGCTCCCGGCAATGGCGAAGTAGACCAGCGCCGGGACGATCATGCCGCCGACAGCGGCCGCGATCGGCACCACAGCACGCTTGGGGTCACGCAGGTCGCCGGCCACGAATTCGCGCTTGAGTTCCAGACCCGCGACGAAGAAGAAGATCGCCAGCAGGCCGTCAGCTGCCCAGGTCGCGAGGGTGAGATTCAGATGCAACGCGGCCGGACCCACCTCGACGTCCAGCAGGGCGAAGTAGCTGTCCGTCCACACGTTTGCCCAGACCAGGGCGATGACAGTTGCCACCAACAACAGGGCGCCGCCGACCGTTTCCTTGCGCAGCACGGCGGTGATGCGGCTGCCCTCGGCCCACGATCCGGGCGAGAACAGCGATGGCGATTCCGGGGCCACGGGCGACGTCCTTCCACTTTCTGTGTCCAGGCGCGAGACTCGGCCTACCGTAGTCGTATGGCTGGCGACGACTCTGGGCACAGTCGGCTCTCGCTCGCTGCGCCGCTCGCCGGTTGCGGCCGGCGGCCGTGCCCCAGATGTTCGGCTACCGGATGCCCGCCATGCCGGGTGTGCACCGCGGCCTACCCAGCCCGTACCTGACGCTGGTGTTCTCCCTGAACGGGCCGCTGCCAATCCACATACCCGACGGCGATCGGTTGCGGACCGGTGTCTTCGCGACTCCGGTCGGCGGCCTGCACACCCGCCCGGTGCTACTCCCGCCCACCGTCGAGGCGCTCGGGCGCGGGGCGTCGCTGCAGCGTGGGATTCAGCTGGCGGTGCACCCCTTTGCCGCCCGCGCCCTGTTCGGGCTACCGGCGTCGGAGCTGACCGGGCAGGTCCTGGAACTGACCGACCTCGTCGGTGACGGAGCTGCGCTCAGCGAACGTCTCATCGACGACGTCGACGGCCCGACGGCGGCCGCACTGGTCACCCGGTGGCTCGATCGACGACTGTCGCAGGCATCGCCGAACCAGCTGCCTGCCGAGCTGCTCCGCGCATGGCAGCTGATCGTCGGATCCGGCGGGCGGTGCCGGATCGGTGAGGTTGCCAAGGACGTCGGCTGGTCCCGACGTCACCTGACCGCTCGATTGCGGGCCGAGACTGGTTTTGCCGCAAAAGATTTCGCTCGGGTGACCAGATTCCAGCGGTCCCGGTCGATGCTGATGGCGGATCGCCGGCCGCTGGCGGACGTCGCGACGGACTGCGGGTACGCCGATCAATCGCACCTGACGGCCGAGTGGCGGGAATTCGCCGGCTGCACGCCTGGCCAGTGGATTGCCGGCGAGCTGCCGACGCTCGCACCGGACGATCACCACCATGACGACAGGTCGCATTTTTCCAAGACGTGAGCCCCGGCCGGCGGTCATCATCTGTTCATGACGACTTCCACCCCCACCAGCTCAGGCAACAATCAGACCGGTATTCGGCACCTCGGTGTCTGGCCGAGCCTGTCCTACCGCGATGCGGAAGCGGCGCTGCGTTACCTGGTCGACGTTGTCGGTTTCACCGAGGCCGTCGTCTATCGGGGCGATGCGGATCGGCCGATCTCGCACGCCGAACTGCACTGGCCCGACGGCGGCGGCATCATGTTCGGCTCCGAACCCACCGGTGAGCGCTGGTCGAAGCGGGCCGGCGGACCGGGGACCGGAACGGCGTACCTGGCCACCGACGACGTCGAAGGGCTCGCCGGACGGGTCGCCGCCGCCGGCTGGGAGGTGCTGCGCCCGCTGGCCGAGACCGACTACGGCAGCCGGGAGTTCGCCTTCCTCGACCCGGAGGGCAACGCCTGGAGCGTAGGCACCTACCGGGGCGCCGACCCGGCCTGACACGCCGGGCCCACGCCGGGGTGGGGCTCGCATTTCCCAGGCATAGATGCGAACATATGTTCGTGCCCGGTGACGCGACGATCCTGCATGCCGATCTCGACGCGTTCTTCGCCTCGGTCGAGCAACGGGACAACCCACGCCTGCGCGGACGGCCGGTGATCGTCGGCGGCGGGGTGGTGCTCGCGGCCAGCTATGAGGCACGCGCACGCGGTGTTCGCGGCGCGATGGGCGGGGCGCGGGCACGTGGGCTCTGCCCGGAGGCGATCGTGGTGGAGCCCCGGATGTCGGCCTACACCAAGGCCAGTAAGGACGTCTTCGCGGTCTTCCGCAACACCACCCCGCTGGTGGAGGGCGTCTCGATCGACGAGGCGTTCCTCGATGTCGGCGGGCTCCGCCGGGTGTCCGGGACACCGACCGAGATCGCGGTGCGGTTGCGTCAGGAGGTGCTGACGAAGGTCGGCCTGCGGATCACCGTCGGCGTTGCGGTGACAAAGTTTCTGGCCAAGGTCGCCAGCGGGGTGGCGAAACCCGACGGCCTGCTCGTTGTTCCACCGGGAACCGAACTGGAATTTCTGCACCCGCTGCCGGTGCAGAAACTCTGGGGGGTCGGACCGAAGAACACCGCCAAGCTGCAGGCGATCGGCATCTACACCGTCGGCCAGGTGGCCGAAATGGGCGAGGCCGGACTGATCTCCGTCCTTGGCCAGGGCTACGGCCGGCACCTGCATGCGCTCGCGCACAACCGGGATCCACGGCGGGTCAAGGTGGGACACCGGCGCGGCTCGATCGGGTCCCAGCATGCGATGGGTCGGTCGCGGCATCAACCGGCCGACATCGACGCCGTCGTTGTCGGACTGGTCGATCGGGTCACCCGGCGGATGCGCACCGCCGAGCGCACCGGTCGGACGGTCGTCCTGCGCCTGCGGTTCGACGATTTCACCCGGGTCAGCCGATCGCACACCTTGCTCCGGCCCACCGCCCACACCGACACCATCCTGGCGACCGTTCGCGGGTTGCTGGCCGCGGCCATGCCGATGATCGAGGCTCGCGGTCTCACCCTCGTCGGGATCGCGGTGGGCAATCTCGACGATCACGAATCGCTGCAGCTGGAATTGCCCTTCGACGAGCGCGGCCCCGATCGCAGCGGCTTTCGAGGTGGTGGCGGGAGGGCCTTGGACACCGCGCTGGACGGTGTCCGCGACCGTTTCGGGTCTTCCTCCGTGACCCGGGCGGTGTTGCTCGGTCGTGATCAGCACGTATCCATGCCAGTGCTGCCGGATTAGCCGGCCGATTCGGTTTCACCCAGCCGATCCTTGCGGGCCGATTCCGGCCCGGGCGCCATTGTCGGTGCCTCGTGGGATGGTGCCGGCATGACGAACCTACGGAGCGGAATCGTGATCAGCGCCGGCACTCCCCGGGAGTTCGCCGACCTTGCCGTCGCGGCCGAGCGGGCCGGCTGGGATGCGATTTTCACCTTTGAGGCGATCTGGGGGCAGGACGCCTGGATCACCCTGACCGCCGCGGCGATGGTGACCGAGAAGATCCGCGTCGGAACGATGCTGACTCCGCTGCCCCGCAATCGCCCTTGGGAGTTGGCCGGCAAGGTCGCCACCCTGGACAATCTGTCCGGTGGCCGGGTGCAACTGGCCGTCGGGATGGGTGCCTTGCACCCGGGGTGGCTCGCCTTCGAGGCCGATGAGGGTCGAAAGGTCCGGGCCGAGAAGCTGGACGAGGGCCTGGCGATCTACGACGGTCTCATGCACGGCCAGCCATACTCCTTCTCCGGCAAGCACTATCAGGTGACGCCGACCGATTTCCTGACGCCGCCGCCGCACGTCCAGCGACCCAGGGTTCCGGTCTGGGTGGTCGGCGCCTACCCGTCGGCGAAGTCGTTGGGCAGGGCCGCCAGGTGGGACGGCCTGCTTTCCACCAAAGTCGGTTTTGCCGCCGAGACACCCTTCACGCCCGAGGATCTCGCTGATGTGGTGGCCGCTGTGCGGCCGCTGCGGGAGGCGGCCGGGTTGAGTTGGGATGGCTACGACGTGGTGGCGGAAGGGATCAGCGAACCTGGCCGGGCCGGTGACGATCTGCTCCGGGAATGGGTCGCGGCCGGTGCGACCTGGTGGGTGGAATCCGATTGGTCCATGGGACCGGACGCGGTCCAGCGGCATCGGGCCCGCATCGACGCCGGACCGCCACGCCCATGACGTCCCGTGGATCAGGCCGCGCGTTCCGGTGTGGCAGGTGACCGGTCCGTCACGCCAGGTCGGTGTCGTAGGTGCCCCGTTCGCGGACCGACCGACGTTGCCTTCACCCGGAGGCCGGTTGCCCGATGAGGCAACCAACTGCGCGCGAACGGCCCGGCGTCCGGCATATCGCGGCACACACCGGACGACCTACATTCCAGGTGTGGAGTCGACCCACGCGGCGGCGGCGGAGACAGCAGCAACGCGAACGCACGCTCCGAGTACCACGCTGCCCGGTGAGGTTCCGATCGTCGCCGGTCCTTGCCGATTCCGCACCAGTCTCCACGTCCCAGCCGATTCATCGCGGTGACGGTGGAAGCAGGGCCCGAACCGTCCTGCTCCTGCAGCGGTCGGCGGGAAACGCGTCGGTCGGCGCGCTGCTGAAACGGCCTTCGGCACACCAACAATCGCCCAATAAACGGCAATCGCCTACCCAACGGCCGTCACCTGGACAACGGCAAACACCGGTGCAACGCCAGTCTGCCGCCAATCAGCAACCGGTCGTCCAGCGCAGTCCGGAGAACGAGAAGGCACTCGCTGCCATTCAGGGCGGGGCGATGTTCGCCCTGCTGCCGGACGTTGCCAGACTGCCGCCGGAGGTGCGGGCCGACGAGGCGGCGGCGGCATTCGTCGGCGGTCCCCGACTGGTGGTGGCGATCCACGCGGTCAACACCAAGGGCAACTGGCAGGCCTTCGCGGCCGCCAACACCACGGAGATGGCCGCGTTGCCGCTCGATCAGATCGACGACCTGATGAGGTATGTCGGTGCCCCGGCAGACGTCAGGACGTTCGACCGGTCGAAGTTCGACAGCCGATTCGATGCGCTGGTGGACCCGACCACCGGCACCATGACGCTGATCATGAAAATCCGGATGGAGATGGTCGAAGGGCAGAGTTACAGCGGTGACCCGGTCGGCAGCAAGGGCTGGGAGCAGAACAATCTGGCCGCCTTTCAGGCCTTCGGGCCGAGCGCCAAGGCGGCCATCGAGGCCGGCTGGTCGGGCACCGGCCCGGTCAAGCCGGTCACCAAGGGACTCAAGGTGCCGTCGTTCGCGACCAGGGTCTCGGTGGTGTTGGTCGATGGCGGCGAGCACATTTCGTTCAAGGTGTACGGCGGCACTGCCAGCGTTCGCTCGAACGTCGACCAGCACCTGCCGCCCGGCGCGACCAAACGAACCGGCGAACTGCAGGTCGGTGACACCGACAGGAAGAAGACCAGCCTGCAGCACAAGGACGGCACCAAGGTCAACAACGAGCAGGTGACGGTTGCGCACGAGTTCGGCCATGCCATGGGTCTTGACCATGTCGCCGGCCCCGCCGCCAGCGGCGACAAGTCCTACGGGATCAGGCAGAGCGAATACAACGACATCATGGGCGGCGGGATGTCGCTCGGACCGACGGCGGTGGGCTCCGGCAAGGGCGCGTCGACCCACGACAACCTGAAGCCGTTCGAGACCATCGGCGAGGTCTGGGGCAAGGAGGTCTTCCCTGGTCCGCTGGCCGCGAAGTTGAGCGTCTGGGGGCCGGGGTAGGCCGCATCTGCGTGATTCACGTCAACAAGCCATCGGACGACCCCGGGGTCGACGTCGCCTGCTACCAGTGCCCGCCCGGTGGATCTCCGGTCAGCAGGATGACCACGAGCGAGCACCCGATGACGACCGGAACGGCGACTGCCGCACCCCAGCCCTGCCAGACAATGACACTCGCCAGGCTGAGCACGACGGTGACGATGATGACCAGCACGCCCTGCCAGCTGACCGGACTCCAGCCCCACCCAAATGTTCTTTTCGGGCCGAACCAGGGTTTCCGGGTGATGCGCGACGGCATACCGAAAACGCTACGGAGCGGCGGGCCGAATCGCACCGTATTTCCTCACCGACCAGCACCCTACGGACGGTCAAACCGGTTCACTCGTTCGTGGCGCACCAGGGTCTGGACGAAACTTTGAGCCGTCGGCAGGAAGATGCTGCGCGGCCTTTGCGCAGTCCGACTCAGGACGCGTTACTCCAACGGCAAAACAACAACACGCAGAGCAATGATTCATTGATCTCCATTGAGGCATTCAAGATCAACAGTTATCCACATTACGCACAGTGAGATTTTTTTCTATCCCCACTCCATAGGTATGGTCACCCGATCACGCCCACCGACGTGAAGGGGGTGCACCGTAGTGGGAGCCTTTCTTGGCCTCATCGCCGGGCTGGGTGTGCTGCTCGTGTGGCACGGCCTCACCGCACGCCCGTCAGCCCCCCGAACGAGGGTCAGGTCCACCCGCACCCGCGAACATCTGATCCAGGCCGGACTACCCGGTGTCTCGCCCGCCCAGCTGCTCGCGCTGCAGGTGCTGGCGTTCCTGCTGGTCGGCGTGCTGGGCGTTGCACTCACCCAGTCCCTGAGCGTGACCGCCGTCTTCGCCATCTTTGCCGCCAGCGTTCCACGCCTCGTTGTCTCCCGCCTCCGCCATAAACGTCAGGCGGATCTCCGCGAACTCTGGCCAGAGGTGGTGGACAACCTCACGTCCGGTGTCCGGGCCGGGCTGTCATTACCCGAGGCGCTAGCCGCGATCGGCGTCCGGGGACCGGAGCAACTGCGGGAACCGTTCCAGCAATTCGGCTCCGACTACCGCACCACCGGCCGGTTCAACGACTGTCTCGATCGCCTCAAAGACGCGCTCGCCGACCCGGTCGGCGACCGGGTATGCGAGTCCCTGCGGGTCGCCCGTGAGGTTGGCGGCACCGATCTCGGCCGTCTGCTGTCGACCCTGTCCGGGTTCCTGCGGGACGATGCCCGGACCAGAGCCGAGCTCCTCGCCCGGCAGTCGTGGTCGGTGAACGCCGCCCGCATGGCAGTGGCGGCGCCGTGGCTGGTGTTGCTTCTGCTGGCCACGCAGAAGGAGACTCTGCAGGCGTACGACACCCCGACCGGGACGTTCATCCTCGCGGCCGGGGCCGTGCTGTCCTTCATCGCCTACCGGCTGATGATCAGGATCGGCCGACTGCCCGAGGACCGGCGGGTTCTCCGATGAGCCTGGCCGTGATCGGCGCGTTGGTCGGCGGACTCGCCGCGGCTGGTCTGCTGATTGCTTTCTTCGCGACGCCGGTGATGCGCCGGCCAACCATGGCGGACCGCATCGCTCCCTATTTGATCGACGCGGCCAAGCCGTCGCGACTGCTCACCGGGACTGGGTCCAGCGGAACCACGTCAGCCCTCAGCCGACTGACGGCGCCGTTGATCCGGGACGCGGTCCGGTTCATCGACAAGATCCTGGGCGGTCGGACGTCCGTCGAGCGCAGGCTTTCCGCGCTTGATTCGCCACTCACGGTCGACCAGTTCCGCATCGAACAGGTCCTGTGGGGTGCGTTCGGGGCTGCAGTTGGAGCTGCCGTCGGCCTCCTTGCCGTCTTTGTCGGCCAATCGAACCCACTGATCCTGGTGCTGCTGATCGTGGCGAGTGCCGCCGGCGGCGTTCTCGGCCGGGATTGGTGGCTCAGCCAAGCCGTCGGCAAGCGCGACGAGGAGATCATCGCGGAATTCCCCGTTGTCGCCGAGATGCTCGCCCTCGCCGTCACCGCGGGCGAGGGACCAATGAGCGCCATCGACCGCATCACCCGCCTCGCACAGGGCCCATTGGTCGATCAACTCGCCGGCGTCCTCGCCGAAACCCGTTCCGGTACACCATTTCTGACGTCGATTACGCATCTGCGCGATCGAACCCGGCTCGAACCTCTCGCCCGATTCCTGGACGGGATGGCCGTCGCCATCGAGCGCGGCACACCACTGGCCGACGTCCTCCGCGCCCAGGCCGCGGATGTTCGCGCCCTCGGTAAACGCCAATTGCTGGAATCCGGCGGGCGCAAGGAAATAGCGATGATGGTGCCCGTCGTGTTTCTTGTATTACCGATCACCATTCTTTTCGCCCTTTATCCGGGCCTGCTCGCCATTACGGCGGTTGCCCAATGACGATCGATTCTCAGCACTTTCCAGCTGTCGCCCCGAAACCGCAACCAACCGTCCCTCACCCGTTCACATGATCGCGCCGCACCGGCGGTCGATCACCCTAGGAGGCCAAGATGACCACGAGAATCACGAATACCGCGCAGCTATGGCTGGCGACGACGCTGACGTTCCTTGCCCGGCTGAACGCTCCGGCCGGGCCGGGCAACCACGGGTCGGACGAGAACGACCGCGGCGACGTCCCGGGCTGGGTGATGATCACCGTCATGACCGCGATTGTCGTGATCGCGTTGCTCGGGGTGTTTCGCACTCAGGTCATCGACGCGGTGACCAACGCCTTCCAATCGGTATCCGGCGCCGGCTGAGCAACGCTGCCCTGGCCACCATCGATCCGGGCCTGCCTCGCGGACTGAAAGTCGGGCGCCCAGGTCTGCATGATCGGTCCGTTGATCGCGGCGACAACGACCGTGGTTCCGCGGTCGCTGAGTTCGCGTTGGTCCTGGTCCTGCTGTTGATGCTGTTCCTGGCATTACTGTCGGTCGGCCTGTGGGCGTACACCCGTACGTTGCTGACCTCGGCGGCCGCGGATGCCGCCCGGATCGCGGCCAACTACGACGCACCGTCCGCCGCGGCTACGGCCCAGGTGTCCGACCTGATGGGCGACGGCGTGACCGGCGCGACCCGATCGACGTTGGCCTGCACCTCCGGTATTGATGGCCTGCTGGTGACGGTCAACTGCACGATGGAGGCCCCGGGGATCATCAGCCTGCTCGACGGCGTCATGCCGACCCTGGACGTGACGGGCCATTCCGCCAAGGAAACCCTGGGATGACGACGGCCAAGGCTCAAAAGATGGCCGGGACTCCGGGACAGGTCGAGGATCGCGATGCCGGCCGGGCGATGATCGAGGTTGTCTTTCTGGCCGTTCTCATCCTGATCCCGACCGTGTACATCCTGGCCACAGTCATGCGGATCCAGGCGGCGACCTTCGCGGTGTCGCAGGCGGCGCGGGACGCCGGCCGGGTCATCGACTCCGCACCAACGGTGGCCGACGGGGTGGCACGGGCCGAGGAGATCGCTCAATTGGCACTGGCCGACCAGCGGGTTCCCGCCGACGGCCTCCAGGTGCGCTTCGTGTCGACCGGAACCGACTGTGTGTCGGCACCGCAGATCGCGCCCAGTCTGAATCCCGGCGACGTCTACGACGTATGCGTGGTCGCGCTCGTGACATTCCCCGGTGTGCCGTCGGTGGTGACCGGCAGCCAGAACACCGTCACCGGGGTTTTCACCCTGCACGTCGGCGATTTCCGGGAGGGCACATGAGGTTTCGTGCCGCATACCCGCGTCGCCCGGCGCGAGGTCGTGAACCCGGCTCCGATCAGGCCGCCAAGCCCACCACGGACCGCGGATCGGTCACTCCGCTGGTGCTGGGCATGATGGTTTGTCTGCTATTGCTCACCGCCGGAGTCACCGCTGCCGGCTCGGCCTTCCTCGCCGGGCAGCGACTGCAGCGCTTGTGTGACGGCGCGGTCGCGGCGGCGGTGGGCGTGGTGAATCCGAATCGGTCGTCGGGTGAAGGCGTGGGGTTGGCCGACCCGATCGCCGCCGCCAACGAATACCTTCGGGTGCGCGGACCTGATGTCGGTGCCGTCGTGACCATTGGGGCCGACCGCATCAGCGCGCAGTGCAACAACGAAGCGCCGATCACCTTCGGCGCGTTGTTCGGTTTCCCGACCATTCCTCGCACCGCGACGGCGACCAGCCAACCGATCCTCCGGCTCAACGCGTCGGGCGTTGTTGACGGCCTTGACCAAGCACTTGTTCCAACCGGCCCCGAAGGGACCCTGATATGACCAGACCGGGTGTGCGATGGCGCGCGGTGGTGTGTGGCGTCGCGATTGCTCTTGGCGTGACGGCGTGTACGTCTAGCTCAGCCGACGGACCGAGCACGTCGTCGAGCGGGACAACACCGAGCGCCTCGGTGGTCGACCCCTCAGCGGCCACCTCCGGAGCCACCGTGAGCAGTCCCCCGGCGAGCCCCACCCCCAGCGTGATCGACGTGCCCACCTCATCGTCGGCGCCGCCAACCTCGCTCGATCCCGCGGCGCAAGAAGCTGCCGACCGAGCAGCGATCGAGGCGCAGTGGGTGAAGTTCTGGAGCTGTCTATAACGGAATTGTCCGAACACCAGCCGAGAACGATCTGAGCCCTTCTGGATACAGTCAGCGTCGACCCGATAAGACCAACATACTCGAAGCGGCCGAGCGCTTTGATGCACAAGGGTCTTGACTACTACGGCTCTGTTATTCAACATCCATATTGGGTGCACTCCAGTCGCTGGACAGCCGATTGCGGTGATGCGCGACTGCCAGGATCAAAGTCAACTATGGGTCCGTCTACGTTGCAACTGGCGAGAAACGATCAGTCGGAGTCGAACGGAACAGTCTGCAGGCGGGCTTTGTTCGAGGAGATGACGGTACATGGCGAGTCCAAAATGTTCAACCATCTTGGAGAACGTTCCGTGCTAGCGCAACTGGCACTGCACTGGGCCTCGTATCTACTTCTGTTGCTGTCGCCATTCAGCCTGGGGCCGACAGTTTCGCCCCCGGTGGACGGATGTTACGATCGACGGAGGAAATTCGGGCCGACGACGGGGTGTCTGACTCGATTCTGACATTGGCGGCCACCGAGAGGATCGCGGCAGATGCTCCGGCAGACGACGCAACACGGTCGGCCGAAACGTCGGGCGGCGACACCTCGCAGACTATGACCCATGGCAGGTCTCGGACAGCGTCAGATGACGAGTGGTGCGGTTGGACGACATTGCACGCCGACTGCCAGCTGGCGATCCGGCTTGGGCGGGTAACGATCCGAGCACGGGCAGAGTGAAGTTTAAGAGCTGCTGCAGTATTGTTCCCTGGAGCCCCAGGCGGGCCCGGCAACTTAGACGGCCGTCCTGTAGAATTGCAGTTCTTTCCGAATGGCGCGGTCGTGGTTCCTCCCCCGCCAGATCCTGCGGTACTTGCACAGCAGGCCATAGGGCGTTTGCAGGTTCCCATGCCAGCAATCGGCGCTGGTCCGGACCGCAGCAAACTCGCCGTCAACCTGTGGACCTGGTTGTGGATCGACAACCCCGGCCCACAGACGGTCACAGTCGCTGCCGGCGGGGTGTCGGTCACTGCAGTAGCAACAATAGCGTCGGTCACCTGGTCCCTCGGCGAACCCGGCAGCACCGGCAACGGCTACTCCCCCGGCCCACCGGTCACCGTCACCTGCGAAGGAACGGGCACCCCACCACCGGTGAACTACGACTGGAAAGCCGAACCACCCTGCGGCCACATGTTCCACTGGCGGTCCCTCAAAGAACGCACCAACGGCACCGGGACCTGGCCCATCACCGCCACCTCCACCTGGAACGTCACGTGGGCCTCCAACACCGGCGTCACTGGCGGAACAACTCTCAACGCCACCGGCAACGACGCCTTCGACGTCGCCGAATATCGCATCGTGCTGGTGGGGCCTGGCGGATAAGCTGATCAATAAACCAAATCCCGAATGCACAACAAGAAAACCGCATGCAGAGCGCAAGGATGCATACCATGGCCACAGATCGAATCGTCATCGACCACAACATCATGGGTGGGGTTCCATGTATTCGAGGAACTCGGATCCCGGCGGCCACAATTCTGGGGTACATGGCCGAAGGAGCCACTACGGCAGAAGTCCTTGACTACTACCCGCAGCTGGTCATAGCCGACGTCCTCGCATGTCTACAGTTCGCCGCCGAAGCGGTTGATGAGAGGCACTTGCCACTGCAGCTACCCGCATGAGAATCCTGGTGGATGAATGCGTGAGCGCCCAGGTCGTGCCGCTACTTGTTGGAGCGGGAAACGACGCGATTCACGTTTTCGATGCCGGGCTTCAGGGCCAACCTGATCAAGCTGTCATGAATTTCTCTCGGTTGGAAGGCCGGGTGTTGTTGACTTCCGATACGGATTTCGGCGAGTTGTTGGCAACGAGCGGCGATCGGCTTCCGAGCGTGATCCTGTTGCGGCGCAGGTTCAAGAGCCCCCAAGACCATAGTTGCACTGGTCTTGGCAAACCTGCCTGGCGGCTGACCTTCAAGAGGGCTCACTTGTCGTCTTCACCAGGTCATCGGTCCGGGTGCGACCGCTTCCAATTTAGTGCATTGATTACCAGAAAACGGGATCGGATGAGAAGACATCGCCGATATCCGAATGCACTCGATTCCGTGCAATCTGCGTTGCGCCGGCTTCAACTTCAACTACCCAGCGTGCGCGTGCACCGGGCCGGGACGTTGGGGATGACCACCACCGGGCACATTGCCCGACGGACGCATTCGGCTGTCACGGAGTGCCGAAGCACATCGATGGCGCCGTTCCGATGGCCCCGACCCAACACCAGCAGCTGGGCAAACTCGGACTCGGCGAGCAACACCTTGCTGGCCGATCCGCGCACGCTGCGCACCACGACTTCCGGCGAGACCCCGGCTGCCCGAAGCCCGGACGCGACTGCGGCGTCCAGCATGCAATCGGATGCGGTCCGTTCCTCGTGCTCGGACATCCGGCCCGCATCACGCGCGGGGATGTAGTCCCACACGTGCACAACAGTCAGCTCGCACTGCCGTACAGCGGCCTCGCGGATCGCCCATTCCAGGGCACCCTGGCTGGCCGCTGTGCCCTCGATGCCGACAACGATTCCGGTAGCACCGTGGGTGGTCATGGCTGTCTCCTCGTCTACGCAGGCTCCATGTTGAGCCCTCGATAACCCGACGGTAGGCCGCGGGCAGACGCCGTCGGCAGGGCCAAAGGTCCCTCACCGCGGGCCGTTTCTGCCCGGATCAGCACGCCGCCGACCGGCCGACGACCGAGCTGTCCGGACGGGGTCACACCGTGAGCCGCGTAGGCTGACACCTTGTGAATCTTGACGACGCAGCTGCATTGAAGGCCTTGGACACCACCTTGACGAGCATCGAGGCCGTCATGGACGTCGACAAGATCAAGGCCAGCATCGACCAGCTGTCCGAGGAAGCCAGCGCACCCGACCTGTGGAACGACCAGGACAACGCGCAGAAGGTGACCAGCAAGCTGTCCCATGCGCAGGCGGAACTCAAGCGGATCCAGGAATTGCGGCAGCGTTTGGACGACCTGGAGGTCATGTTCGAACTCGGCGACGAGGACGAGGAAACGCTGGTCGAGGCCCAGGAGGAGCGGATCTCCTTGCAGAAGGAGATCGACGCCCAGGAGGTCCGCACCCTGCTCTCCGGTGAGTACGACGAGCGCGAGGCCCTTGTCACCATCCGCTCCGAGGCCGGTGGTGTCGACGCTGCGGACTTCGCCGAGATGCTGATGCGGATGTATCTGCGCTGGTCGGAACGACACGGCTACCCGACCGAGGTGTACGACACGTCCTACGCGGAAGAGGCCGGCATCAAGTCCGCCACCTTCCAGGTCAAGGCGCCTTACGCCTACGGCACCCTTTCCGTCGAGCAGGGCACCCACCGGCTGGTCCGCATCTCCCCATTCGACAACCAGGGTCGCCGGCAGACGTCATTCGCCGGCGTCGAGGTCGCCCCGGTGGTGGAGACCAGCGACCACGTCGAGATCGACGAGAAGGAACTCCGGGTCGACGTCTACCGGTCCTCCGGCCCCGGCGGGCAGGGCGTGAACACCACCGACTCCGCGGTCCGGATCACCCACATCCCCACCGGCATCGTGGTGTCCTGCCAGAACGAGCGCTCGCAGATCCAGAACCGCGCATCCGCGATGACCGTGCTGCAGGCCAAGCTCCTCGCCAGGCGCCGGCAGGAGGAGAAGGCCACCATGGACGCCCTCAAGGACGGCGGCAACTCCTGGGGCAACCAGATGCGGTCCTACGTGCTGCACCCCTACCAGATGGTCAAGGACCTGCGGACGAACTTCGAGGTCGGCAACCCGTCCGCGGTGTTCGACGGCGAGATCGACGAGTTCATCGAGGCCGGTATCCGCTGGCGCCGGTCGGCAGACCAGGACAACTGAACCCGGCGCGTCCAGGCTGCCTTCGTGACCTGGCGGGGCCGTCGACCGGCCCCATCAGACTCGGTGCGCCGACTTTTCTCGTCGGTCGGTCAGCCGTGAACCGGACTCCCGCCGCGCCATCCGACGCAGCATGATCGGGGCGATCGCGAGCCCGACGACGGTCCAGCAGACCAGGACAGTCAAGGTCTCTACGGTCCGCCAGGATTCGGAGATTTCGATGGCGGCGGCCCCTTCGGGAAGCAGGCCGGATCGCATGCCGAGGCCGAGCCAGTAGATCGGGGAGGCCTGGCCCAGCCATTGCAGCCACATCGGCAATGCGGCAAGAGGGTAGAAGATGCCCGACACGGCGGTGAGACCGAGGACCACCAATGCGATGTAGCTTGCCGCTCGCGGACCGGACACCATGGACCCGAGGGCAGCGCCGAGCAGCTGGGTGGCGGCCAGCCCCAGCAGCAGAACCCAGGTCAACGTGAACCATGTCGCGTCGAGACCGTCGACGAAAAGGCTTGCCGGGACTGCAATGATCAGCAGATAAACAATGATGGTCAACGAGACGTTGACGAGCTTTGCCAGCAGATACGAGGGGATGCCACCGGGCGTGGCCTTGGCCCGCAGCAGAGTGCCGTCCTCTTTCTCCGCAGCGAGAATCTGGATTGCCAGAAACATCCCGAAGGCCACGAACATTCCGAGCACTCCCGGGAACATCATGGTGCCCAGCGTCACGTCCCCCGCACCGATACTGCTGTCGCGGAACCAGTAGATCGCGAACAGCGCCGCGAGCGGCCAGAGAAGTTGGCCGATCAGTTCGGCACCGCTGAAGGCTTGCCGGAACTCGATCAGGCCACGAGCCAGTCCCGATCGCAGGACCGCGGCCGTTCTCGTTGTTGTCATGCCGCGACCTGCGCATCGGTCGTACCGCGCTCGGCGTCGCGCACCAACGCCAGGTAGGTGTCCTCCAGTGATGCCCGGTGCACCTCCAACTGGGTGACCGATCCGCCGTCATCCTGCAACAGGGCGCGGACGAAAGCTGTGGAGTCCGAGGTGTTTTCCTCGAATCGCCGGCCGTCGGTGACCCATTGGACGCGGTCTTGGCCGGCGATCCGTCGGGACAACTGGTCCGAGCTGCCTTCGGCAATGATGCGGCCGGCCACGAGGATTGCGATGCGGTCGGCGACCTTGTCGGCCTCTGCGAGGTCATGAGTCGTGATCAGCACGGTCACCTCGAGGTTCTCGGCTACACCTCGCAACAGATCGTGAAACTCCCTGCGGGCCTGGGGATCCAGGCCTGCGGTTGGCTCGTCGAGAAAAAGCAGTTCCGGACGTCCGACCAGACCGACGGCGACGTCGAGCCGCCGACGCTGGCCGCCGGACAGGCGACGCACCTGGGTGTCGGCCTGGCCTGTCAGACCCACCGAGGCGAGCAGGTCGTCGACATCCCATGGGCGCGGCACCTGTGCGGTACTGAACGGCGTGTACAGGGATCCCTGGTTGGCCAGGAACTGTCGCACCCGCCATTTGCCGTGGTCACGCCAGGATTGCAGGACGATCCCGACCCGGGCTCGCCACGCCTCGCCACCGGCGGCCGGGTCGATACCCAGCACGCTCACCGCTCCGGCGGAGCGTCTCCGGAAGCCTTCGAGGACCTCGATAGTGGTCGTCTTGCCAGCACCGTTGGGACCCAGCAGCGCCAGGATCTCGCCCCGTTCGACGATGAGCTCCACGCCCTTCAGGACGTCCTGGTTGCCGTAACGCATCCGCAGGTCCGTGACCCGAATCGTCGGGATCCCGTCCCCGGTCATCGCGAATCCCCCACCGGCCAATCTCGCGTCTCCGTCATTGCGTCAATCTAGACTGACACACGGTGCGTGTCAACCTAAACTGACGGCCCCAGCGATGAGCTGAACGATCCCGGTTGCCGCCGGCCTGCCGATTCCTCAGATCGAGGACGGCATCAGCGCGAGCCCCTCGGCCAGTTCGTCCTCCTCGTAGGCCAGGTGCGACAACAGGATCTCGCCGAGTTCCGTTGCCAATTCCCCAATCTCGTCAATACCGCCGCGAATCGGCACCGCCGTTTCCTCGTCCTCGCGGACCAGGTCCACCAGGGCGCGGTCGAACCGTTCCAGCACACCGGCAATCACCACATGCTCGGCCTCCAGTCGGTCGAGCACCGGCTGCAAGGTGGGCGCCGCCGTTGACAGTGACGGGAACATATGGGTGTCCTCGACCGCATGGTGGATGGTGACGATCCGGCAGTACGACGCACAGAAAGAGCCGAGCGTCCAATGGTTCTGGCGCAGCGTCATCCGGGCAATCAGCGAGCGCGCGGCCGCCGGAGCGAGTTCTCCGTTGGCCACCTGATTCACGGCCTGACCGATCTGCTCCAGCTCAGAACGCAGATGATCATGAATCGCAACCAGGTTGCGGTGGTTGTCCCGCGCCGCCGGGTTGGCAGCACCCGTGGCAGCGGAACCCGTTGTCGAGGAACCGGATTCGGCACGCACGGCTCGCGGGCGGTCGGCGACCGGCAAACCCCCGGCGCTCCCCCAGTTTCCGTCCCGTTCCAGCTTGATTTCGCCGGGCGGCTCACCCTGTTCGGCTCCACCAACGACGATCGCATCGCCCGCGGCCGTGCCACCAGCAGCTTCGATGGCAGTCCCGGAACGCTCCGCCAGCACCCGTTCGCGCACATCTGGCACAACCTCGTCGGCGAAGGTGCTGATGGAGGCGATGATGTCACCGGACGCGCCGAGCACAAATGACGAAAAACCCTGCTTCAGAACGAGTTCGGCCAGCTGCTCGGCCCACTGCGCCGGCGGCCCGTCCAGGAAACCGCGACCGTTCGGCACGAACCGGCCGTTCACGTTGTAGATGCGGAGAATGTCGGCGGGTTCCCGGCCCGCATCCTGCGCCAGCACATCGATCCGCTCGCTGAGCCGTTCGGTTTCTTCCGGCGATGCGTAGGCCTGGGACGGTACCCAGCCGTCGGCGAGCCGTGCAGTCAGCGACAGCATGCGGCTCTTGTACGACCCCACCCAGATCCCGATGTCGTGCGACGGCGTCGGCCCCGGCGAGGCATTCTCGAGGCGGTGAAACCGGCCCGTCATGGTGATCGGTCCGTCCGCCGTCCAGATGGCCCGGATGACGCCGATGGCCTCCTCCAGTGCGTCCACCGACTCGCCGGTTGTCAGCCGGGGGCCGCCCATCCCGGCGATCGGATCCAGGAAGTACCCGGCTCCCAATCCCAGCTCCACCCGCCCGTCCGACAGCAGGTCAAGGCTCGCGGCCGCGCGGGCCAGCACCGCCGGAGGCCGCAGCGGCAGGCACGCGACGTCAGGAAACAGCCGGATCGTGTCGGTGGCAGCGGCCAGGTGGGCAAGCAGCGTCCAGGTGTCGAGCAGGTCCGGGTTGTACGGGTGGTCCTGGATGCCGATGAGGTCGAGCCCGCGCTGCTCAGCGAGCTGTGCGAGCCGGATGACCGTGGCGGCCTGGGAGGCCGGGTTGGGCAGGAAGACGCCAAACGTCAGCTCGTGGCCGAGGTCCGGCATGCGGGTCTCCCTCCGTGTGCCGGTGGCGGCGATGCTCGCCCGGCCATTGCTCCCAACCGTAGGGGAGGTAGGGCCAGCCCGCTGGTGAAGCCGCCCGACCGATCGCGGATCTGCGGCGTGGCACGCTGCATCTGCGGGTTGGCGCCCAACGTCTCTCGCTGTTCTGCGGGATCGCGTGCCGGAGCCGCGACTCAACACAGTTGCCGGGGCCGAAAGGAGAGACGGGGCGGCGCATCGCGGTCGTGACGTGCCCCATCAACCCCGATGACGCCGCCATGGGCCGGCGGGCGCGACCGCTGCCTGAAGCGGCACACAGGCCAAAAAAGACCAGCCCCCGGACAATGTCCGGGGGCTGTTTCACGTGGTAGCGGGGGCAGGATTCGAACCTGCGACCTCTGGGTTATGAGCCCAGCGAGCTACCGAGCTGCTCCACCCCGCGTTGTGGTGATGACATGACTGTAACAAGCACATGTCACCAGAACCAAATCGGTTATGGCACAACGGCTGTGACCTGGGCGACAATCCGAATTTCACGGATTGCCGCCCAGCATCAGCAGAGAAGTCATCAGCCGCCCGGTGTCGAGACCGGCGCCAGGCTGGCGCTGGGCAGCGCCGTACCGGCCAACGTCAGGTAGGCGTTCACGGCATCCTCCAGCTTCTGGCTGGCCGCACCGATCTGACCGAGATCGCCCGACGCCTTGGCGGCATCGAGCTCACTGGCCGCCGAGTCCAGCGCCGCCAGAGCCGCTGCCTGATCGGCAGGTGGCGGTGCCGCAGTCGTCGTCGGCGTCGTCGACGTCGCCTGGCCCGAACCCGCATCGGCAATTGCCGACCCATCACCGATCGCCGGCGTCTGCACCGGCGCGCTCTGCGCGGCGTTGGTCAGGGCCTGTTTGAGGGTCAGACCAACACCAACCCGACCTGCGTACCAGACCAGCACCCGGTTCAGCTGCGGGTAGGACGACGAGGACGACTGGCCCTGGATGTAGAAGGGTTCGACGTACAGCAACCCCTGGTTGACCGGCAACGTGAGCAGGTTTCCGAAGATGACCCTGGACCCACCCTGCTGACTGGACAAGGTGACCAGCTGGCTGATCTCCTGCGTCGTTCGGAACAGCTGTTGGACCTGTGTCGGGCCCGGCGTCTGGGTCGACGTGGGCAACGTCAGCACCGTCAACTTTCCATAATTGTCCGGGTCGGACGACGCGGAGAAGTACGCACTCATGAACTCCCGTTGGAAGCCGGTCAGCACGCTGGTCAGTTGGAATTCCGAACTGTCCGCGCCGGGCGTCTTCACCTGCAGGTAGTACGGCGGTTGCGGGGCCTGCACGGCATCGGGCACCGTCGGGTCGTTCGGCACCTTCCAGAAGCCGGAGCTCTGGAAGAAGTCGACCGGGTCGTCGACGTGGTAGCGCACCAGCAGTGAGCGTTGCACCTCGAACAGGTCCTGCGGATAGCGGAAGTGCGACTGCAACTCCGGCGTCACGTCGCTGACCGGCTTCACCAGGCCGGGAAAAACGCCCTCCCAGGCCTTCAGGACCGGATCCGAGCTGCCCGACTGACTTTCGTACAGCGTGACGGTGCCGTCATAGGCATCGACGGTGGCCTTGACCGAGTTCCTGATGTAGGAGACCTGGGTGTTGTCCTGCCCGGCCGCCCCGCGGGCAGCGAGCGAGTTGTTGGTGGCATCGGAGAGCGTGACCGCCTGTGCGTACGGGTAGTTGGCTGCCGTTGTGTACGCGTCGACGATCCAGACGATCCGGCCGGCAACAACGGCCGGGTACGCCTTGGTGTCGGCCGTCAGGAACGGTGCGGCCTTCTTCACCCGCTCGATCGGATCCCGGTTGTAAAGGATCTTCGAGTTCGAGTTGATCTCGGAGGAGAACAGGAAATTCGCCTCGCCGTACTCGGTGGCGAAAACCGCCCGCTGGAAGAGGTTCCCGACATTGACACCACCGGCGCCCGAGTAGGTGTACCGCTGCGCGTCGGTGTCGTACTCCCGCGCGACCCCGCCCTCCGCGCCGACGATGGCGTAGTCGGTGGTGAGCTGGCCGTAGTAGGTCCGAGGCTGGGTAACCGGGATGTCCTGCTGCTGACCCTGCGTCGAGATGTCCGAGATGGTGTAGTCCGGGTAACCGTTGACGACGGTGTTCGCCGGCGCGGCGACGAAACCATCGCCGTGGGTGAACACCATGTGCTCATTGATCCAGTTCTTCTGCGCGTCATTCAGTCCGTCAGCATTCAGCTCCCGCACAGCAACGACATAGTCCTGGGTCTTACCGTTGACCGTGTAGCGATCCATGGCCAGCTGATCGGGGAAGCCGTAGAAGTTCCGCAGTTGCTGCTGCTGGGTGAACGTCGGGGAGAGCACGTTCGGGTCGAGGAGCCGAGCGTTGGGGACGGTGTCGGTGTCGTTGACGATCGCCGCCGGATCACCGGTGCCGGGGTAGGTCTGGTAGTCGATCTGATCGTCGCGGATCTGGTATGCGGTTCGCGTCGCGTCGATGTTCCGGGCGATGTATTCGGGCTCACGGTTGATGCCGTTGGGATTGACGACGACCTGTTGCAGCACCAGCGGCCAGACGCCGCCGATCAGCACGCTGGACAGCACCAGCAGGCCAAGCGCGATCGCCGGCAGTTTGATGGACCGGGTGAACGCCCCGACGATGAAGCCGATCGCGCAAATCGCCGCGATCAGCATCAGGATCAGCTTGGCCGGCAACACAGCGTTGATGTCGGTGTAGGACGCCCCGGTAAAGGTGCCGCCGCGATTCGAGAACAGCAATTCGTACCGGTCGTACCAGTACTGGACCGCCTTGAGCAGCACGAACGCTGCGACCAGGAGGGACAGCTGGAGGGTGGCCTGCGAGGTGATCTTGCGACCCGGACCGGACAGCCGGATGCCACCGAACAGGTACTGCACGACAGCAACGCAAATGAAGCAGATGGAGATGATGACGAACAGCCAGCCCAGCACGAGTTGGATCATCGGCAGCGTGAAAATATAGAAGCCGACGTCGTTGCCGAACTGCGGATCGACCGTCCCGAAGTCACCGCCGTTGAGCCACAGCTGAACAATGGTCCAGTCCGACTGCGCAGACAGACCGCAGATCAGGGCGATCACCCCGGAAATGCCAAAGGCGAAGAGCTTGGGGCGGGTGGTGACGATCGTGCGGTACGGGGCCAGCGGATCGACCTCATTGGTCGGGACAAAGACCGGCCTCGATTTGTACGCCAGGTACAGCGAGAGGAAGACCAGACCACCGCCGCCGATCGCCGCGACCAGGAACATGATGATCCGGCTGATCGCCTGGGTGGTGAAGACCTCGCGGAATCCCACCTCGCCGAACCAGAGCCAGTCAACGTAGATGCCGACGAACTGAAACCACAGGATGCCGAGCACGGCCAGGCTGACCAACGCGATCAGCACGCGTTTGGCGCGTTTGGACATCGTGGGCAAACCGACGGGGGGCCGCATGGCCACGGGTGAACTCCTCAGGTCGAAACTCTGGTGCAATCAGCCCGCCGCGAAGGTCGAACGACGCCCACCGGACGGTTGTGCGGGGCACATGTTTCTCGGGCGCCCGCCTGCTCAACTGTAAGCACAGCCCAGAGGTTCCCTGGCGCCCCAGGCGGGTCGGAACGAGATCGTTGTACTGCGGAAGAGCAGGATCAGCGACGCTGCGGGGGTGCTTCGGTCCCCGTTCGCGTGTGAGCAGACCCGTGGCAGTTGACCATCCGCACAGTCGAACCACCTGTGAGCCGCGTGCAAAGATCATCGACGTGAGTGCACCAGGGACCCCGGATTGGTGGGAGGACGCCGACCTCGCGGTCGCCGTCGCCGAGGTCGAGGAGTTTGTCGGCAGCGCTGGTTGGGATGCGCCTCCGCAACTGTTCGCGTTGGTCGCTACCGCGGATCTTCTTGCGGCACAACCGGGCTTGGCCGAGTCCGTCGGCTCAACGGTCTACACCCCTATCGCGCAGGACTCGTTGCCGGAGGGCGAACTGTCCGATGCCCTTGCGCAGATCTCCTGGCCGGACGAAGTTGCCGGCTGCGTGCTCGTGCAGGAGATCGTCGTGCTGCCGCCCGGCGCGGAAGAGAACCTGTCGGACGACCCGGAAACCGCCGCCGAACAGGCCGCGCGGCACCCGCACCGGACTGAGGCGCGACTGGCCGCCGGTGTACTCCGGGACGGCCCAGGGGGTGCCTGCCTGATGCGGATGCGCGGCGAACACGACGACGCTCCGCTCCGGGGCGGCGACCTGGCGCCGAATCTGCTGGCAGCTCTCAAACTGACCTTCGAAGCCTGAGCGGCCCTCAACCAACCTCTTGACCTGCACCAACCCGTCCGCCCGGGCTGTCGATCGAAGCAAGCCGTGCGGTCAGCAACCCGGCGGTGTGCCGCCCGACTTGAGGGTGTCCAGCGCTGTCATGGCATCGGTCAGCGAAGCGACCTTGACCAGCTGCAGACCGTCGGGAATCTGGGTGACCGCCTCGGCGCAGTTGTCCGCCGGGACCAGGAACACCGTGGCGCCGGCATCTCGTGCGGTGATCAGTTTCAGCAGCACGCCGCCGATCGGCCCGACCGTGCCGTCGGGGTCGATCGTCCCGGTGCCGGCGATGAACCGGCCGCCGGTCAGGTCGTCATCGGTGAGCTTGTCGATGATGCCGAGGGTGAACATCAAGCCCGCCGAAGGACCGCCGATGCGTTCCAGCGCAATCGATGTCGTGAACGGAGCGATCGGGCGTTCGACCGCGCCGACCCCGAGGAAGCCGTGCGCGCCGACTTCCGGATTGCTGCCGAGGGTGACCTTTTCGGTGACGTTCTCGCCGTTGCGCAGCACCGTCACCGCGACGATCTGGCCGGGCGTGGTCGCCGCCAGGACCGCCTGCAGGGACGCGAAATCGGTCACCGGAGTGCCGTCGACGTCGACGATCTGATCCTGCGGCTGCAGCACACCCGAGCTCGGCGAACCGTCCGGAATCTCGCCGACGTACGTCACATTCGGATATCCGAGATACCGCAGGGAGGCGATCTCGGCGGCCGACTGGGAATCCCTGAAGGCCTGCGCATCCTGGGCCTTGCACCTGCTCGACCGTCTTGTCCGGCGGGAAGTAGTCCTCGCGAGGGGCCAGCGCGTACCTGCCCGTGGCCCAGAGCCCCAGGGCCTCGAACAGCGGGACGTTGTCGGTGATCGAAATGGTCGTCATGTTCAGGTGGCCGCGATCGGGCGAATCCTGGGTGGCCGAAGCGGGGATGCCGTCGCCGCTGAAGCTGATCACCTCGGTGCCGTCGACCGCGCCGAGGGTGTCGTAGGTGACGCCGGGTCCGATCGCCACGTAGGGAATCGGGATCGCAGCCGCGGCCAGCACCAGCACCGCGGTCACCGTCGAACCGACAACGACCGTACGACCGCGCAGCGTCATCCGGGAGAACCAGGCCGGACCCTTCACGACAGCTCCTGCCGAAGAGTCCGGGCTGGAGCCGCACTACTTTTCACGGCTGGGCTTCCTCGTCTCTCACACTCGATCAGCCCGCGTTTTCGACAAGACCGCGGACCTGATCCACGAGCGTAGGGGTTTGGTGGGCGTTGACCGGTCACAACCGGGCCCGGGCCGCCGGACTCGACCGGAGTTCACATCGAGTTCAGTCTGGAAAGTCACGTTTCGCCCGTGGCGATCAGGTCACATTCCCGTCACCTACGACGAAGGATCTTCAGTACCGTGGGCCGTATGACGAATCTGCCGTTCGGCTTCTCCCCCTCCGGTGACGACGACCCCGAGGGCAAGCCGAACCAGGGGCCCGGTGGTCCCGCCGGTTTCGACCTCAACCAGCTCGGCTCGATGCTCTCCCAGCTCGGCCAGATGATGTCCCAGGCCGGTGCGTCCGGCGGTTCGGCGGGGCCGGTCAACTACGACCTCGCCAGGCAGATAGCGACATCGCAGGTGCCGGCGTCACACCCGGCGTCATCGATCGACGTGGCCAAGGTCGCCGACGCGATTGCGCTCGCCGAGGTGTGGCTGGACGGCGCGACCTCGCTGCCGGCCGCGGTCAAGACTTCGACCGCGTGGACGCCCCGGCAGTGGATCGACGCCACCATGCCGACCTGGGAGAAGTTGTGCTCCCCCATCGCCGAGCAGGTGTCCCGCGCCTGGGTCGACGGTCTACCGGCGGAGGCGAAGGCACAGGCCGGCCCGCTGCTCGCGATGATGGGCTCGATGGGTGGCATGGCCTTCGGCTCCCAGCTCGGCCAGGGACTTGCCCAGTTGTCCGGCGAGGTTCTCACGTCCACCGATATCGGCCTGCCGCTCGGACCTGTCGGCACTGCCGCGCTGCTGCCGTTGTCGATCTCCGAGTTCGGCTCCGGGCTGAATCTTCCTGATGATCAGGTCCGGCTGTACCTGGCCACCCGGGAGGCCGCCCACCACCGCCTCTACGCCGGCACCCCATGGCTGCGGGATCGGGTGATCGCGCTGATCACCGACTACGCGAAGGCCATCTCGGTGGACTTCTCCGCGGTCGAGCAACTTGCGTCCTCCATCGACCCGAACGATCCGGCCAGCATCGAGGCCGCCCTCGGGCAGGGCATGTTCGAACCCACCATCACGCCCGGCCAGCAGGCCGCGATGGCCGAGCTGGAGACACTGCTCGCCCTCGTCGAGGGCTGGGTGGACACGGTCGTCGCCGACGCCGTCGGTGATCGGCTGCCCGGTGCGCCGGCGCTGCGCGAGACCCTTCGCCGCCGCCGGGCGACCGGCGGACCGGCGGAACAGACCTTCGCCACCCTGATCGGCCTCGAACTGCGACCCCGGCGGCTGCGGGCCGCCGCGGACCTGTGGCGGGAGATCACCACCGCCCGCGGCTCGGACGGTCGGGATGCGCTGTGGGCCCATCCCGACCTGTTGCCGACCGGCAAGGATCTGGACGATCCTGCAGGCTTCGTCGACCGGGACAAGCAGTTCACCGCGCTGTTGGCCGGGCTGGACGACATCGAGTCAGAGCTGCTCGGCGCGCCCGACGGCGCCGACACCCCCGAGGCCGGGAAAGCCGACAAGCCCGAAGAGGACAAGGGGCCGGACGACGGCCCAGCGCCCCGTCCCGTCTGACGCGACCTGGACCTCGCGGCTCCGCGCATCGGCGGAGTTCGCTGGGCTCAGACAGCGCTGGAGGGGCTCCAGAGGTTGATGCCGGAGTCCACCGCGTGCTTCTCGATGATGGACAGTTCCTCGGCGTCGAAGGCCAGGTTCGAGACAGCAGCCAGGTTGTCCTCCAGTTGGCGCACCGACGACGCGCCCACCAGCACCGACGTCACCCGCGGGTCGCGCAACGCCCAGGACAACGCCATCTGAGCAAGCGACTGCCCGCGTCCCTTTGCGATGTCGTTGAGCGACCTGATGTGTGCGAGAGCCTCGTCGGTGAGCAGTTTCGTGGACAGCGACCCGCCGCGTGATGCCCGCGAATCGGCCGGAATCGCCGTCGAGGTACCGATCGGTGAGCATGCCCTGCGCGAGCGGGGAGAACGCGATACAGCCGACGCCGAGAGCGCCGAGGGTGTCGAGCAGGCCGTCCTCGACCCATCGGTTCAGCATCGAATACGACGGCTGGTGGATCAGCAACGGCGTCCCCAGGTCGGCGAGGATCGCGGCGGCGCGCTCGGTCCGCTCCGGGGAGTAGGACGAAATGCCCGCGTACAACGCCCGACCCGAGGTCACCGCGGTGTGCAGCGCGCCCATCGTTTCTTCCAGCGGGGTCTCCGGGTCAGCCCGATGCGAATAGAAGATGTCCACATAATCCAGACCCATCCGGGCCAGGGACTGGTCCAGCGAGGCCAGCAGGTACTTGCGGGAACCGAAATCGCCGTACGGACCCGGCCACATGTCGTAGCCGGCCTTGGTGGAGATCACCAGTTCGTCCCGGTAGGGCTTGAAGTCCTCGGCCATCAGCCGGCCGAAGTTGGTCTCGGCCGAGCCGTAGGGCGGCCCGTAGTTGTTGGCCAGATCGAAGTGGGTGACGCCGAGGTCGAACGCCCGACGCAGGATTGCCCGCTGGTTGGCCAACGGATCGACGTCCCCGAAGTTCTGCCACAGCCCGACCGACACCGCCGGCAGGTGCAGTCCACTCCGGCCGACCCGGCGGTAGGGCATAGCGGCGTCGTAACGATTCGATGCGGCGAGATAGCTCATGCCATCAGTCTTGCAGGAACTCCCCGAGCGGGTGCATTCAGACCTGCACCGTCCGGCACAGGGCGTCCGGAGGTCGGCAGATGGGTGGACTGCCGGACATTGCCGGACCTGCCGAGCACAGAAATCCCCATTTCCACGCTCAGCGGCGGGTACGGTGGGCGCCGGTCCGATCGACGGATCTCTGGCTACAGGCTGTGAACTCCGGTGCCATCCTCGCGACACGGCACCCCGACGAAAGGAAGGCCGATGGCCGAGACCTACAACGGCTACTGCGTCAAATGTAAGGAAAAGCGTGACTTCGAGGGCGAAGTGCACGAGACCAACGGACGCCGCATGGCCAAGGGCATCTGCCCCGTGTGCGGCACGAAGATGAACCGGATCCTCGGCAAGGCCTGATCCGCCGGCACCTCGCGCCGCCCGGCACATCGCCGGGCGGCGATGCTTTTCACTCGGGCCCGGACCCGAAACCCGCAGCATGCACCATGCCGGTCGTCCTGGGCAGTCACCTGTGGACACCTTTCGTGATCCAGGGTGGTCGGCCGGCTGCTGTGGACAACCTGCTGGCAGTGCACGATCGATGCGGCACCCTGTCGGGCGGGGTGATGGCCAACGTGAACGAGAATCTGCCAGGGCGGATCGACATGAGCCGCCGGTACACATTGTCGGCGGGTGCGCGGGTGATACCACGCTCCGGCAATGCGGTGCAGATCGGCACTGACGCTCCCCGCTGCGTTGTGGTGATGGACGCCCCGGGTGACTCGATCCCCGTCCTCGGCGGCCTGGACGGGGGCAGCACCGTGGCTCAGGTACTTCTCGGCCAACGACGCTGATCCCCTGGTGTGGAGTTCCCTGCTCGGTCAGCTGGTGGCAGCGGACCTGCTGGTGCCGGTCGACCAGCTCGACCGGACACACATCCCCTCTGTTCCCGGCGGACATCTGGCGGGTGAGCGATCGGGGCTGGCCCATCGGCACGGACATGCTGCCGCGGTGCGGATCCTGCAGGCCCGTGACGACGCGCTGGTGGTGGTGCGCGGCAACTCCCCGATGGTCGCGGCCATCGCAACCGGCCTGGCCGCCGCCGGTATCGGCCACCTTCATCACGAGCCAACGCAACAGACTCCCGCGACACCGAGCGGCCAATCGACGCAACGTCGTGGTCCGAGTGCTCGCCAGGGCAGTTATCTCAGCGCCCGTCTTCGCGATACCTACCCGACCGTCCGGGTGCATCGGCCGGCCGCCCACCAGCACCCCACCATCGTCGTGATGGCCGGCGATGCCGTGCCGGATCTGAGCCTCGCGGCGAGCTTCGTGCGCAGCCACGTTCCGCACCTGGCGGTCACCGCCGGCGTCGCGCGGACCGTCGTCGGGCCACTCGTGCTGCCCGGCCGGTCCAGTTGCCTGTCCTGCGCGCATCGCCACCGGACCGACGCCGACCCGGAGTGGCCGATGGTGGCCAGGCAACTCGCCGACGACCCACCCCGGACCTCCGCCTTCCTCACGACGGCCGCCGCATGTCTGGCGGTCGGCGAGGTGCTCGAGCACATCGACGGCATCGGCAAGCCCAGGACGATCGACGGCACCCTGGAATGGCGTTCGGGTGACCCAGCGCCGCGACGGCGCAGCTGGCCGGCACACCCCGAATGTGGCTGCCGAATTGCGCCGGGCTGACCGGGTCCGGCCGGTGAACGCCGTTCCGGGATAGGAGACCTGCGGCACGCGCTATCGCCTGCTTTGGCGGTCAATGGGCGGTCCGGAAACCAAGATCACGACGGTGTGATGGCCGCCGGGCCGCAATCATCCCCTGGCCCGCGGCAGGCTTTGTCACAATGGACAAGTGGCTGACATTCCGCGGGGCGCTTTGAGCCGAACGGCGCGCCTGGCAAGCCTGCCCCTGTCCGCCGCGGGGCGCGCGACTCTCGGTCTCGGGCAACGGTTGGTCGGCCGCGATCGGGACGAGATCTCGACCGAATTGCAGCGACGAACGGCCGAGCAGCTGTTCGAGGTGCTCGGCACCCTCAAGGGTGGGGCGATGAAGTTCGGCCAGGCCCTGAGCGTCTACGAGGCCGCGATCCCGGATGAGTACGCGGCGCCCTACCGCGAGGCGCTGACGAAACTGCAGAACGCGGCACCGCCGATGCCGGCGGCCACCGTACACCGGTTGATGGCCCAACAGTTCGGCACCGGATGGACCTCGAGGTTCATCGAGTTCGACGACAACGCCGCAGCCGCTGCCAGCATCGGGCAGGTGCACCGGGGCATCTGGAAGGACGGCCGGGAGGTCGCGGTCAAGCTTCAGTACCCCGGGGCCGAGGCGGCGCTGCGGGCGGACCTCGATCAGTTGTTCCGGGTCGCGCCGTTGATCGGCGTCGTCGTGCCGGGTATGCAGATCCGGCCCCTGCTGGCCGAGCTGCGGGACCGGATCCTGGAGGAACTCGACTACGCCCAGGAGGCCGACAACCAACGTGCCTTCGCCGCTGGCTATGCCGGTGACGAGGATTTCGTCGTCCCCCGGGTGGTGGCCAGCGCTCCGAAGGTCATCGTGTCGGAATGGGTGGAGGGCATCTCGCTGGGCAAGATCATCTCCTCCGGCACCATCGACCAACGCGACAGGGCCGGCACGCTGCTGACCGAGTTGCATTTCGCAGCGCCGGAGCGGGTGGGTTTGTTGCACGCGGACCCGCACCCCGGCAACTACATGCTGACGGCGGACGGCCGACTCGCCGTGATCGACTTCGGCTCCGTCGCCAGACTGCCGGACGGGGCTCCGCCGATCGTCGGCCGAGTCACCAGGCTCGCGCTCGACGGTCGGGCCGACCGCCGTTCTCGAGGCGCTCCGCGACGAAGGGTTCGTCGCGCCCGACTACTTCCCCGACCCTGACATGCTGATGAACTACGTCGTTCCGTTCATCGAGCCGCTACGGCACGAGACCTTCCACTTCACCCGCGGTTGGATGCAGGAGCAGGCCGCCCGGATGTCCAATTTCTCCAGTGAGGAATCCAAGATGGCCAGGCGGCTGAATCTGCCGCCGTCCTACCTGTTGATCCACCGGGTGACGTTCGGCTCCATCGGTGTGCTCTGCCAGCTCGACGCGACAGCACCGTTCCGGGAAATCGTCACGCGGTATCTGCCGGGATTCACCGAACCCGAGTAGGACAGCCCCAAAAATCTGCTCCTGCGTCGCCTGGTTTCTTCAGGGCTGTCCCCGTGTTGATTGGCGGCCCCCTCCTTCGTCGAGGCCGACCGCCCGGCTACCACCAGGCCTGGTCGAGTTTGGATTCGATGGCTCGCAGATTCTCCCGTGCGCACCTGTCGCACACCCAGACCGATCCGCGACGTGCATCCGATTCCAGCATCCAGGTCAGCGGCGGCTCGGCGACCGTCGTCCCGCACATCGAGCAACTCGCGCCCGTCGAATCCGCAGCGGTCATCTCAGCACGATAGTCGCGGTTCGATTGAAGATGAATAAGGCCGGGTCTCCGCTGAACACGGGGACCCGGCCTCACTGCGGGATACTGCGTCATCGATCTACCAGGGTGCGGCGGCGCGGGAGGTGCCGCCGCACGTGGTCATCGCTGCGAATTGGCCTTTGCCGCCCGACGCGCCTGCCGCGCCTGCCGGATCTGCCGTGCCCGTTCGCTGTCCCGCTGAATCTGGCGCATTCGATCTCGAGCGAGATCTTCGATCAATAAACTCATGTCGTGCCTCCAAGGCAGTACCGCCCGGGTCGAACCGTGCGGAAAAGGGTTGCTGTCATTGTGGTTTCGCGGATGTCGTTGCAGTGCAACGGCATCAGGTGTGACGACGGTCCGCGTGGCGCGGCCGCCGCCGAGTTGCCTGGTCATCGGCGTCACGCTGCGATCTTCCGCGGACGACCTCTTGGCCGCTTGCGGGCGATCACAACTCCGTGGTCGAAGATCTCTCCACCCCAAACACCCCAGGGCTCACCGCGTTCCAGGGCGGCCGCGAGGCACTGCTGGCGGATCGGGCAATCGACACACAGTGCCTTTGCCTGCTCGAGTTCGTCCGGCCGTTCCGCGAAGAACAAGTCCGGGTCGCCCGAGTGGCAGGGCAGATTTTCGATGATGATCTGGTCGGGAACTTCTAGCAGTTGCATCACGGGTGTCTCTTCTCCGTGAGAGGAATGGGTGGTGAACCGAACCTGGATTGGCCCGGTATAGGGGTCGGAGTCTGGGAACGGACCGGTAGATACACCGAGGCCGCGGAAATCTGTCCCAATTGGGCGGATCCGCGGCCGGGGGGCGAGCAAGCGGCTTGCTAAGCCTGCTGCTGCACTCCGGACCGTCGGGCCTGGGCGTTGCCAAAGACAACGACCTGCCCGTGGCGCGGCCGCGCCATGGCGGTGGCCGGGCCACCGATCACCGCAGGGTCCGCGACGCCGGCACCGAGCCAACCGTTGATCATCGTCATGTTGTACATTCGGCACCTCCTCTGCGTACGCGGCCCGCCTTGCGGGAAGCTTGCAGCGATCCTGATGACCACTGCCGCTTTCACTGCCTTTGCTCCGGTCAACCGCCGGCGGCCCCTTTGGACCTGCCGTTGCACCAACCGGAAACGACATTAGGGTTCGGCACCACGACCACGCAACTCATTTATGCAGAAATCTCAGAAACTTCTCACGCCGCGCGTCAGCGGGTGCGGCTCACGATTCCGATGACGTCCTGGCCGTAGGCGTCCAGCTTTGCCCGGCCGATACCCGGGATGGCCAGCAGTGCTGCGTTGTCCGTCGGGCGGCGTTCCGCGATGGCCAGCAACGTGGCGTCGGAGAAGACCACGAAGGCGGGCACCGACGCCGCGGTCGAGCGGGTCTTGCGCCAGGAACGCAGGGCATCGACCAATTCGGGGTCGGCCGACGACGGGCAATCCGCACAGCGGCCGATCTTCACCTGCGCCGGGGTCAGCAATCGGCCCCCGCATTGCCGGCATCGTCCGGGCGCGCCGCGCGGGCTCGGCATTGCCGAATCGGGCGCGATGCCCGTCAGGAATCGACTGCGACGACGCGGTCGCCGCCCGCCCTCGGTCCGGGACAGCGCCCAGGACAGGGCAAGTCGGGTTCGGGCGCGGGTGACGCCGACGTAGAACAGCCGCCGTTCCTCCTCGATCTCCTCTGGTGTCTCGGCATGTTGGATGGGCATCGTGCCGTCGGTCAGGCCGACCAGAAAGACCGCGTCCCATTCCAGGCCCTTGGCCGCATGCAAGGAGGCGAGCGTCACCCCTTCGACCGTCGGGGCGTGCTGCGCCTCTGCACGTTGGTCGAGTTCGGCCGCCAGCGTCGCGAGTGTCGCAGCGGGGTCGGCGTCCGCGAGTTCCTCCGCCACCGTCACGATGGCCACCAGGGAGTCCCACTTGTCGCGCAGCGCCCCCGGCGGCGGTGGCTCATCACTGAGTCCGACGGTGCTCAGCACGGCGCGCACCGTCGGCACCAGCCTGGACACGGGTTGGGGAGCGTCGGGACCTGCCGATTCGGCCTGGACGTCCTCGACCTCGTCGCGCCCGCGTTGCGCGGCCGTGCGAATGACGCTCAGGGCCTGCCGGACCTCGGCTCTGGCGAAGAACCGCTCGCCGCCCCTGACGACGTAGGGCACCGTCTGACCGGTCAGCGCAGCCTCGTAGACCTCGGACTGTGCGTTGATCCGGTAGAGGATGGCGATCCCGGATGCGGGCACACCGCCTTCGATCAAGGCCGCGGCCGCCGAGGCGACCGCGTTCGCCTCTGTCGGCTCGTCGGGGTATTCGTTGAACGTGGCCGACGGGCCGTCGGGCAGCACCGCTGTCAGCTTCAGCCGGTACTTCGACGCCACTCCGGTCGAGCCGGCGATGATCCGGTTCGCGAGCGTGACCACCTGCGGCGTCGATCGGTAGTCCCGTTCCAGGCGCACCACAGTGGCGTTCGGATACTTCCGCTCGAACCCGAGCAGGTAACCGGGGGACGCCCCCGCGAACGAGTAAATGGTCTGGTTGGCATCACCGACGACGGTCAACTGATCCCGGCCGCCGAGCCAAGCGTCGAGCGTCCGCTGCTGCAGCGGGGTCACGTCCTGATACTCATCGACGACGAAAGACCTGTAGCGGGAACGGAACTCGCGGGCGACCTGCTCGTCGTCCTCGAGCACGGCGCAGGTGTGCAGCAGCAGATCGTCGAAATCGAGCTGCTGCGCTTCCTGTTTGACCGATTCGTAGATCTCGAACACCTTGGCCACCGTCTCGGCAGGCAACGGGGTGTCCCGTTGATGTTTCGCCACCGCCGCCAGGTAGTCCTTGGGACCGGCCAGCGTCGCCTTCGACCATTCGATCTCGCTTGCCAGGTCGCGCAGGGTCGCGGCGTCCGTGCCCGCGTTGGCCCGCCGGGCAGCGATCGCCACCAACCGCAGCTTGTGCTCCAGCACCGGCCACAGTTGACCCCCGACCGACCGTGGCCAGAAGTACCGCAGCTGCTTGAGCGCTGCGGAATGGAAGGTCCTGGCCTGCACTCCCGGGACACCGAGCGAGCGCAGCCGCACCCGCATCTCGCCTGCCGCCCGGGTGGTGAAGGTGACCGCCAGCACCTCAGACGACTGGTGCGCCCCGGTGCCGATCAGGTGGGCGATCCGGTGCGTGATGGTGCGCGTCTTGCCGGTACCGGCGCCCGCGAGCACGCACACCGGGCCGGACGGGGCCAGCACCGCCGACCGCTGCCCGTCGTCGAGGCCGGCCAGCACATCCACTCTCACCGGAACATGCTCGCACACCTGTACGACGAAATGGAGTTACCCACACACTGGATGACGTCCAGTTCACAGCCGATCACTCCTGCGCGGCCCAGCCTTCGATCATCCGTCGGGCAATCGAGACGGGGCCGGGGAGCACGATGGTGAACGCCGAGCCGTCACCCCGGCCGACCACCGGTGCCGCTGAACCCCAGTTGTCCGCGACGGCCGGGTCCTCCGCGGCGATCATGGCGCGCACCGCGGTGCGGTCGTACCAATGCGCCTCCTCGATCTCGCCGTCCCGGGGCCGCAGTTCGGCACCCCGCTCGGCGCGGGCGGCAAACCCGACCATCAGCGAGCGCGGGAACGGCCAGGGCTGCGATCCCAGGTAGCTGACATCGGTCACATGCACCCCGATCTCCTCGAGAATTTCCCGGGCAACCGTGCCCTCCAGTGACTCCCCCGCCTCCACGAAACCGGCGAGCACCGAGACCCGACCCTTGGGCCAGATTGGTTGCCGGGCAAGGACAATCGACTCCTCGCCGTCGTGGACCAGCACAATGACGGCCGGGTCGGTGCGCGGAAAATCCTCATGGCCATTCGGGCAGATCCGCGACCAACCGGCCGGCGTCGATTCGCTGGGCAACCCGCACCGCGGGCAGAAGCCGGCGGCGGCGTGCCACGTCAGCAGGGCCGTTGCGGTGACCAGCAGACCAGCGTCCGTGTCGGACAACAAGGAGCCCAGTTCGCGCAGGCCGCTACCGTTCGCGACGTCGCCGGGGAGCGCCCAGTGATCGACGCCGTCGACAGCGCCCAACAGCACGGCCCCGCGCGGTGGCGTCGGGGCCACCGATGCGGCCTCCAGGAACTGCAATCGCTCACCGGCCGGGTCCAACTGCACCTGGCCGCCGCCGCTCATGGTCAACAGCCTTGCCTGTGACCACTTCTCGTGCAGCCGGCCGGGTTCGCGCAGGTCCTCTGAGCGGTCGGCATTGCCGCGGGACAGCGTGGGAGTGGCCATCGTGAAGGTCGTCGGAGTGGCCGGTGGGGCCGGCGGGGACGGCTCCCTGGACAGCGTCTGCCCGTCCCGCTCACTGTGCTCCGTCACGCGAAACTCACATTCCCCAGGCCCAACAGTTCCGCTTCCAGCACCCCGAGATCGCCGACGACGACACCGGTGAACCGCGCGGGCGCCAGCATCGACGCGGCCGCGGCCGCGACATCGTCGACCGTCACCGCGGCCAGATTGCCCGGATGATCGCGGAGCCAGGTTTCGTCAAGCCCCAGCCCAGCGAGCATGGACAGCGTCGAGGCCAGCCCGGACTGGGTGGACAGTGACGTGGCGAGCGTTCCGAGTGCGTAGTTCCGGGCGGAATTGACCTCGTCCTCAGTCGGGGCCAGCAGACTGAGTTTGCCGAGTTCGTAACGGGCCTCGAGCAGCGCGGGTGCAGTGGACGGCGTTGTGGTGTCGAAAGCGATCGTCACGGCCGCAGCCCCAGGCCAGAACTCCAGTGAGGAACGGGCGCTGTAGGTGTAACCCTTGTCCTCCCTGATGTTCTCGACCAGCCTGGAGGAGAAATACCCGCCGTAGACCAGGTTCGCCAGTTGGTGGGCCGGATAGGACGGATCGGTCCGCGGCACGGCCGCGCCGGACAACCGGATCTGCGACTGCACCGCACCTTCCCGATGATGAGCGAGCAGGTCGTCGCCGACGATCGCCGGCGGTGCGGCGAGGGTGCGCGCCCGGGCATCAGGTCCGCCCGACCACCCCGCCAGGGCAGCGCCCGCGGCCGCAATGGCCTTGGTCGGGCTCAGGTCGCCGACCAGCACCAGGGTGGAACCACGCGGCAGCAACGCCCTGCCGTGCAACCCGCGCAACGCGGCGGGGCCGACACCGGCGACCAGTTCGGCCTCCGGCATATCCCAGGCTGCCGGGTGATCGCCGAACCGGCGCTGCTGCAGGAATTTGTGCGCGACCGTGGACGGCTGGGTTGCCGAGATGGCCAGGTGCTCGACCAGTCGCTCGCGCTCGCCGATGACGTCATTCTTGCGGTAGGCCGGGTCCGTCAGGCAGTCGGCGAGGACCTCCAGCAGCACCGGAAGACCGGTCGACAGCACGGAGCCGGTGATACTCAACCGCTGCGGGTCCACCGAGGCGTCCAAGTGACCACCGACCAACGCGAGGTCGGCGTCGACCTGCTCCCGGTCACGGGTGCTGGTTCCGAGAAGCATTGTCGCCACCAGCATCTCGGCGCGCGCGCTGTGCAATGGCGTGGTTCCGGCGAACGGCACCCGGAGCCGGACCTCGACCAGCGGACTGCGCGGCTTTCGGACCGCGACCACGGTCAAACCGGAGTCCAGCGTCGCTCGGGCGAGGGATGGCGCCCTGGTGCGGGTGGCCAGCGTCATCGGCGGGATCTGTCGCGGACCGATCGGGCTCTTGCCGATTTCCTCGGCGGTGCGGGGCGTCATCAGTTTGCCTGCGCCGGGACGACGCGGAGCACTGCGCAACGATCGGGATCGAGCGACCGCGCGGCATCCGCGACCTGTTCTGCGGTCACGGCCGACAGCAGATCCGGCAGTTCGCTGAGTAGTTCGGCTCGACCGTGCAGTAATTCCAGGGAACCGAGCGATCTGGTGCGGCTGGCAACCCCATCATTTTCCCGGTAGAGCGCCGAGGTGAACCGCGCGCGGGCTCGCTGCATCTCCTGGTCATCGGGACCGTCGGTGGCCAGTTTGCGGATCTGCTCATTGGCAGCGTCGATCACCGCGGACGCCGGCACGTCGATCTGGTGGATGGCGCCGATCACGAAGACATCGGGATCGCGCGAGTCCAGGGCGCCGCCGAGTAGCCCCGGGTTGGCCCAAATATCGGTCGCCAGGCCGGCTTTCGCGACGACAGCCGACTGCAGTCGGGACGATTCGCCGTCGGACAGGATGCTGGCCAGCACGACGAATGCCAAATAACCGGGCAGGTCAGCGACCGGATCCGGCAGTCGCCAACCAACCGCGAGTGCCGGGGACGGCGCGTGCTGGTCGATGTGCTCGGCCTCGCGGACCGACGTCGGCCACGGCTCGTCGAATGAGGGTCGCACGGGTGCTGGACGGAAGGGGATATCGTCGAAATGTCGGTGGATCAGCTCGGTGGCCACCGCGACGTCGAAATCCCCGCAGACGGTCAAGACAGCATTCGCCGGCGTGTAGTAGGTCTCGAAGAACTCCGCACAATCGGCGACGGTCGCCGCCTGCAGGTCGACGAAGTCCCCGTATCCGTTGTGCGCGTTGGGGAACGAGTCGAACAGAATTGCCGGCAGTTGAATCCACGGAAATCCGCCATAAGGCCTGTTCAGCACATTGAGCCGGATTTCCTCGCTCACCACGTCCACCTGGTTGGTCAGGTTCTCCGCGGTGATGCGCGGGGCCCGCATCCGGTCGGCCTCCAGGAACAGGCCGCGTTCCAGCGCGCCGGCCGGAACGACCTCGAAGTAGTCGGTGTAATCGGTATGGGTTGAACCGTTGAAGACCCCGCCCGAGGACTGCACCAACCGGAAATGTTCGAGCTTGGGCAACGACTCGCTGCCCTGGAACATCAGGTGCTCGAACAGGTGGGCAAACCCGGTCCGCCCCTCGGGTTCCGACCGGAAGCCGACGTCGTAATGCACGGCGACACCGACGACACCTGCTCCCTTGTCCGGGGCCAGCAGGACCCGGAGTCCGTTGGCCAACTGCAGGCGTTCGACCGGGTAATCGGCACGCGGGATGCGAACCACGGGCCGCTTCGTGCGGGTGGTTGTTGCGGTGGGAGTCACTGCCTCACCCTAACCGCGCACCCCGACGAGGAAAGTCGCCGCGCTTCGGTGGCCTGGAACGAAGTCTCAGGACCAGACGGTGCGATGGGTGAACAGCTCGTCGTGCAGGCTGTCGGCCAGGCTCGCGGTGAACGGGAACGAAAGGTCGACACTGGACAGTTCCCAGTCACCGGATCCCTGCTGCCGTCCCGGATCTCCCGACTCGATCGCGGCACCAGGGTCCTGTGACGTCAGCACCAGCAGCGACGACGGGGAATCCCTCGTCGACCGACGGTCACCGCGATCGGGATCCGGGCGGGCATGGCGGCCCGCTGGACGGACGGCATCCCCCCGGCCAGCCGAATCTGTGGCGGGGAGCAGCATGGTCTCGCCGACCGAGCCGACTGCGAAGCTCGACCAGGTGTTGTCGCCGGCCGCGCTCGAACCGGCACCGCTCGAATCAGCAACGCTCGAATCAGCAACGCTCGAATCTGCAACGCTTGAACCGGCGTCGGCCGAACCGCCGTCGGCCGAACCGGTGTCGGCCGTACCCGACTCGGACCTGCCTGATTCCAGGTCGACGACCTGGGGTACCGCCCGGGCCCGCCGACTCCGGCGAGCGTCCAGGAAGACCGCGGCCGCTGCCCCGGCAGCGAGTAGCGCAGCCAGCATCAGTCCGTAGGGCAACAGGCGGCCGGCCGTCGCGGTCTCGTCGACCGGGTTCCCGAGCAACGTGACCCGCGTGGGGTCACTGGCCGCAAACTGCACGGCGATCTGCTCTCCTTCCTGGTAGCCGCAGCCATCCAGGCTCGCCCGCACCGTCGTTCCGGCAGGCAAACCCGCCGGGCTCAGGACGTCGACTTGAGTGGCGCCGGCACCGTCCTGGCACGCCAACGACGACACCACAACGGCCGTGCTTTCAACACCCTGTGCCGCAATCGGCGTTGGTTGCGCGTGCGAACTGAACAATGAACCCACCGCGACAACCGTGACGATCAGCGTTCCCAGAACGACCGTCGACACCGAAACCCGCAGATGAGCAGCCCCCCGGGCATGTCTCCCCATACCCGGATGATGACACATCGCATCGACTCTGGCCGCCGGGTTTTCCGGTTCTACACCTTAGGGTGTGGGACGTACCCGGCAGAGATCCGGACGGCACCGGACTGCTACTGGCCAAACAGGTTCCGGTCAATTGTTGGGAACGAAAGTGTCAGTGATCGAAACCCAGCTTGCGCAATTGCTTGGGGTCTCGCTGCCAATCCTTGGCGATGGCAATATGCAGATCAAGATAGACCCTGGTTCCGAGCAGCGGTTCGATTTGCAGCCGGGCCCGACGACCTACGTCCGCCAGCCGAGTTCCCTTGTGTCCCAGGATGATTGCCTTCTGCGATGACCGTTCCACGAAGATTGTTGCAAAAACCTTCGTGACCGCACTCGACGAATGATCACCGTTCGGACCGGCGGGCACGATTTCGGTGACCAGCGCGGCCAGCGAATGCGGTAATTCCTCCCGGACCCCGTCCAAAGCGGCCTCACGGACCAGTTCGGCGATCCGGGTTTCCAGTGGCTCGTCGGTGATCTCGGCGTCCGGGTAGAGCCGCTCACCGACCGGCAGCCGGGCCACCAGGAGGTCGGTGAGCAGATCGACCTGTTCGTCGGCCACCGCGGAGACCGGGATGATGTCCGCGAAGTCGGCCAGCCCGGATACCGCCAGCAGTTGCTCGGCCACCCGCTGCCGGGATACCCGGTCGGTTTTGGTGACGATGCCGATCACCGGCGTGCTGCTCGCTTGTTCGGCCAGTTCTGCGGCGATCCGCCGATCACCCGGCCCGACCTGCTCGTCGGCGGGCAGGCAGAAACCGATCACGTCGACATCGGACCACACCGTCCGCACCAGATCGCCCAGCCGTTCCCCGAGCAGGGTGCGAGGCCGGTGCATGCCCGGCGTGTCAACGATGACCAGTTGCGCGCCAGGCCGAGTCACGATGCCCCGAACGGCTCGGCGCGTCGTCTGCGGCTTGTCCGACGTGATCGCGATCTTCTCGCCCACCATCGCGTTGAGCAATGTCGACTTGCCGGCGTTCGGTCGGCCCACGAAACACGCGAAGCCGGAACGGTGTTCGGATGCTTCCTGGCCGGCGGCAGTCGACGTGCCGGCTGTTGACCTGGCGGTCTTGGGGTGCGCGGCCTTGGCGGTACCGCTGCCGCGGCGACTGTTCGACCCGGTGAGGTCCGGCGCCGTCATCCGCTGGTCCGGGAGCGAACGTTGCCGTCGGCCGCCGCCAGGATGATCACCGGTGCGCCGAGGTCTGCCGCAGCCGCTGCCGATGCCGCATCCAACTGTTCCGTGGCACCGACCACGGCCACCGCCTCGAGGGCCTGGGCGCCGGAGGAAACGGCCGCTGCGACGGCGGCCTGCAGGGCGGTGAGCCGTAAGGACGGTAGTTCCACCGTCGCGGCCGCATACGTCCGGCCGTCGTCGTCGCGAACGGCTGCACCTTCGGCGCCGCCGGCCCGCCCTTTCGCGCCGCGGGCCAGCGTCACCAACTTCGCGTCCTCGGCGTCGAGGACCAGGACCTCCGACGCAGAATTTTCCACATTCATCTGGCCACATTCCGTTCTTCGGTGCCGCCGGCGGCGGAATTGCTCGATACCTCAACCGGGGCAGCCGCAGCCGAATCCGACACCTGCTGCTGCGCGGGCGGCCGGTCCGGAACGTCCGGTCCACCGGACCGATCGGCCTTGGCCGCCTTCTGCGCCTTGGCTGCCCGCTCAGCCTTGTCCAGCTTGGCCGCCTTTTCCGCGCGTTCGGCCTTATCGGTGCGTTCCTGCTTCTGGGCCTTCTCGGCCCGCTCGGCCTTCTCTGCCTTGTCGGCTCGGTCCGCCTTCTCCGCCCTCTCCGCGCGATCAGCCTTCTCGGACTTGTCGGCCTTGTCCGACTTGTCGGACCGGCCGTTCTCGCGGCGCCCGTTCTGTTCGTCCTCGTCGCCAAGGCCCAACTCCTGCGGCGTCAACCGCCGCACCAGCAACGTCTGCACATGCGGTCGGCCGCGGCGGTCGACCCCGGGCTCTCCCAGCAGATGCAGCGTGCTGACCGACGCCTCCGAACCTGGCAATGGAACGCGACCGAGCAATTGCGCCAACAGCCCACCGACCGTGTCGACATCGTCATCGGGCAATTCGACGTCGAACAGTTCCCCGAGGTCCTCCACCGGCAACCGCGCCGACACCCGGTAGGAGCCGTCGGGCAGGGCGCTGAACGGAGCAGGGGTTTCGGCGTCGTACTCGTCGGTGATCTCGCCGACGATCTCTTCGATCAGATCCTCGATGGTGACGATTCCGGCCGTGCCCGCCGTACTCGTCCACCACGATGGAAAAATGCGTGCGGTCCCGCTGCATCTCACGCAGCAGGGCGTCCACGTTCTTGGATTCCGGGACGAAGACCGGGGCCCGCATCACCTCACCGAGCATCGGCCCGCGCTCGCCCGGCTCGAGGGCCAACGCCCGCGCGATCATGTCCTTGATGTACGCGACGCCCAGCACGTCGTCGAAGTCCTCGCCGACCACCGGGATGCGGGAGAAGCCCGATCGGGTGGCCAGGTGCAGGGCCTGCCGCAGCGACTTGTCCTCCTCGATCCACACCACCTCGGTCCGCGGCACCATCACCTCACGGACGATGGTGTCGCCGAGATCGAAGACGCTCTGCAGCATTTCGCGCTCGGTCTCCTCCACGACGCCGCGGCTGCCGGCGATGTCGACCAGCTCGCGCAGTTCGATATCCGAGGAGAACGGGACCCTCCCGAAAACCGCGGCCGGGGGTGATCGCGTTGCCGATCAGAATCAGCAGCGCGGCGACCGGCGAGAGCACCTTGGCCAGCCCTCGGGTCGCCCCGGCGAGCGCCAGCCCGACCGTGTAGGGGTGCTGTCGGCCGAGAGTTCTGGGCAGCACGCCGATGGCGACGTAGGTGATCACCACCATGACCGTCACCAGCGCGACACCGACCCAGAATTGGAAGCCCCAGGTGCTGAGTGCGACCTTGGCCACCATGACGGTCGCGGTGATCTCCGCGCCGGTCCGCAGCAACAGCAGCAGGTTGGTATACCGGGGTCGGTCCTCGGTGATCGTGTGCAAGGGCGTCCGCCCCGCGCCGACCTTCCCGGGCCATCTCCTCCACGCCGCGCCGGCGAGACCATGGTGATTGCCGCGTCGGCCGCGGCGAGCAGCCCCGCAATCGGAACCAGCGCTGCGGCGATGACGAGCAACAGCACATCCATGCTGTCCACGTCCGGATCAGCCCCGTCCGCTCGAGGGGCTCGACGTCGCCTTCAGCTGCCGTCGGCCAGCCCGACGGTGTCCAGGACGGCGCTGTCCACCGCCGCCAGCCGGGCCCGTCGGGCGAGCGCCGCGCGATGATCCCGCCAGGTGTCCAGCAGTTCGTTCTGCAACCGGAACATCTCGCGTTCCTCGGCCGGCTCGGCGTGGTCGTACCCCAGCAGGTGCAGGCAGCCGTGCACGGTCAGCAGATGCAGTTCGTCGTTCAGGCTGTGACCGGCCTGCGCTGCCTGATCGGCGGCCACCGCCGGACACAGCACCACATCGCCGAGCAGCGCCGGCCCCGGGCCCGCCTCGTCCGGGCGACGGGCGGTGTCGAGCTCATCCATCGGGAAGCTCATCACGTCCGTCGGCCCGGGCTCGTCCATCCACTTGACGTGCAGTTCGGTCATCGCCGGAACGTCCACCAGCAGAATCGACAGCTCGGCCAGCGGGTTGATCCGCATCCGGTCGAGCACGTACCGGGCCACCGACACCAGCTCGATCTCGTCGATGCCGACCCCGGACTCGTTGGCGACCTCGATCGTCATCGACCGGTCTCCCGCTTGGTGCCCGTCGACGGGCCGCCGCGCTGCGCTGCGGTGATCCGGCCGCGTCAGTCGGCGCTGCTGACCGTCGGGCCGCTTCGGTGTTTTCCGCGTCCCACCGCTCGTAGGCGTCGACGATCCGCCCGACCAGCCGATGCCGGACCACATCCGACGAGGTGAGCAACGAGAAATTGACGTCGTCGACGTCGTCCGAGGATCTCCCGAACCACCTGCAGTCCGGATCGCTGACCACCGGGCAGGTCGACCTGGGTGACGTCACCGGTGACGACGATCTTGGAGCCGAAGCCCGAGCCGGGTCAGGAACATCTTCATCTGCTCGGGCGTGGTGTTCTGCGCCTCGTCGAGAATGATGAACGCATCGTTCAAGCGTGCGACCACGCATGTATGCCAGCGGGGCGACCTCGATGGTGCCGGCGGCCATCAGCCGCGGGATCGACTCCGGGTCGAGCATGTCGTGCAGCGCGTCGTACAGCGGCCGCAGGTAGGGGTCGATCTTGTCGGACAGGGTGCCGGGCAGGAAGCCCAACCGCTCGCCGGCCTCGACCGCGGGTCGGGTCAGGATGATCCTGGTGACCTGCTTGGCCTGCAGCGACTGCACGGCCTTGGCCATTGCCAGGTAGGTCTTACCGGTGCCGGCCGGGCCCGATCCCGAAGACGATGGTGTGCTCGTCGATCGCGTCGACATAGCGCTTCTGGTTCAACGTCTTCGGCCGGATCGTCCGGCCGCGGCGGGAGATGATGTTCAGCCCGAGCACCTGGCTCGGCGACTCGGCGGCATCACCGTTCGGGCCCGGGTCGGCCAGCATGCCGATCGTCCGGCGCACCGCGTCGGGAGTGACGACCGAACCGGATTCCTGTAGCGCGAGCAGCTCGCGCAGGGTCCGCTCGGCGAACGCCACATCCTCCGCCGGCCCGCGCAGGGTGATCCGGTTCCCCCGGACGTGGATGTCAGCGGCAAGATTCTCCTCCAGGAGCCGCAGCAACGAGTCGCGGGACCCGAGCAGGCCCATCATCTGTCTCTCGTCAGCGACCACCAGCGTCGACTCACCGACCGTCCGGTCGGGTGTGCGGGCAGACAGCTGCGCGGCACTGGGCACCGGATTCGCAGAACTGACGGGAGCGGAGGCATCGACGGTGGGGGCGACACCGCGGGGAAGGTCGGACCGCGCTGCGGCCGACGGGGAATCCGGCACCTGGTGCACTGCCTACTTTCACTGGTCTTGTATCGGTGGTGGATCTCGTGACTAACACCCTGATTCTACCGTCGGGCACCGACAGCGGGGCACGTATTGATCGACTACTTGATCGACAGCCCCACATCGGCAGCTTGATCGGCATGACCCGATACCTGGTGGCCGGACCTCAGATCGCGGAGGTGATGTCGGTCTGCGCGAAGTCGGTGCCCTTGAACAGCAGCGGTTCCCCGGTTTCCTTGGCCAGTGCATAGGAGAAGCAATCGCCGAAGTTCAGCATCGCCGGATGGCCGGATCCGCGGCCATAATCCCGATGCGCCTGACGAGCCAGCCGTGCCTGCCCTGCGGTAACAGGGACGACGATCACCAACAAATGAGCCAATAATTGGTCAAGCTGCGAGGAGAGGATCGGGTCCGCACGGTTGTCCAGCACCAGGGCTGCCTCGACGAACCCCGCCGCCGAGAGCTGGATGTCGCGGGTCAAAGCAAGCCTGCAGGAACCGCTCTCGCTCTGGCTGGCGGGTTGCCATGGCGACAATCGCCGGAGGATCAATCACCACGGGGACGTCCGGTCTCCTCGTCGTACAGAAACGCGGTCGGATCGTCGTCCACTGGTCCGTACCGGTCCGCCATATCGTCCAGCAACGTCATCACAGCGGCCCGCCTGGCGTCGAGATCGGCTTGTTTGCGGACCCGCACCTGAGTCGAGCATCCGTTCCAGCGCGCTCTCGATTGCGCTGGTCATCGATGTGCCGGTGGCTTCGGCGAGCTCGTGCGCGAGCTCGTAAACCCTGGGGTTCTTGATGTTCAGCGTCGGCATCGCAGACCCTTTCTACCGTGACGCTGACGGTTCTACCCCAACGGCAGTCCGTCGCGGATGGTCGGCGGCTCAGCCCGGCGGCCAGGTCATCGCTCGCCCGCCGAGCAGGTGCAGGTGGGCGTGGAACACCGTCTGACCGGCGCCGGCACCGGTGTTGAACAGCAGTCGGTAGCCCGACCGGTCGATGCCGTCCGCCTCGGCCAGCGCCTTGGCGGTCACCACCAGCGCGGCCAGGCCGTGCGGATCGTCGGCGGCGACCTCGGCGGCGTTCTCGTAGTGCGTGGTCGGGACCAGCAAGATGTGGCGTGGGGGCTTGCGGGTTGATGTCCCGGAAGGCGACGACATGGTCGTCACGGTGCACCAGATCGGCCGGGATGGACCCGGCGACGATCTTGCAGAACAGGCAGTCGTCGCGGGTGTACGGCATGCCGATCAACCTATCGACTCGGACCTATCAGCGCTGACAGCGCCCCGGATCGGCGGACCGGGGTCACCCTGACCGAATTCAGGGTCATCCCGGATAGATACCATCACTATCCGATAGTGTTACTATCCATTCATGCGGATGAAGGAGCTCTCGGAGGCCAGCGGGGTCCCGGTTGCCACCATCAAGTTCTATCAGCGCGAACGGCTGCTGCCGGCCGGCGAACGCACCCACCCCAACCAGTCCCTGTACAGCGAGGCACATCTGCGGCGCATCCGGTTGATCCGCGCCCTGATCGAGGTCGGCGGTCTGAGCGTGGCCGCGGCCAGGGGCGTCATCGGGGTCATCGACCTGCCGGGTCAGAGCGTGCACAACGTGCTCGGACTGGCCCAGCACGCCATGGCACCGGCGACCAGCGTCCCGGAGACGGCGGAGTTCCTGGCCGCCCGTCAGCGGGTCGATGACCTGGTGGAGCGGCTGGACTGGCACGTCTCGGCGGAAAACGCGGGTCGGGACGGCGCCGCGGCCGTCCTTGCCACCCTGGAGACGTTGCAGCAACCGCTCCTTGCCAACGTCCTCGAGCCGTACGCCAGGGCGGCCGAAGTCGCTGCCCTGGCCGATCTGGACGCTGTCGCAGCGGCCGGTGACCGCGACGCCATGGTCGAGACAGCCGTCATCGGCATGGTCGTCGGGGAGGCACTCACCCTGCACCTGCGCCGAATGGCTCAGGAACATGTTTCCTCGCAACGCCTTTCGTCACGCCGCCCACCCGGATCCACCGACTGACAGTCGTTGACCGCGCACCACCGGTTCAGCCCAGCTGAGCATCACCCGTCCCGCGCTTCCGTGCCCTGCCCTGCCCTGCCCTGCCCTGCCCTCAGGAGGAACCACCATGACTCGCCGTCGCCCCAGCACCGACCGTCCCGTCCATCGCCTCCGGCGTCCGTGCCCACCGCCCGCTGTTCCTGCTGGCAGCGGTGATGGCAGCGACGGCGACGGTCGCGCTCGTCGGACTCTTTCTGGACGATCGGACCATCACCGGCCTGCCGCTGTGGGACAAGCCGCTGAAGTTCGCCGTCTCTGTCGGGATCTACGCGCTGACCTTCGGGTGGCTGATCGGTCAGCTCCGTCGGGGACGGCGCGTCGCATGGTGGGCCGGCACCGTTGCCGCGGTCTTCCTGGCTGTCGAAATGGTCATCGTGGTGGGACAGGCCTTGCGCTACACCACCAGTCACTTCAACGTCAGCACGCCATTCGACGCCGCCCTGTGGAGCGTGATGGGCAGCTCGATCGCCCTGGTGTGGGTGGCCACCCTGGTGATCAGCGTGCTGCTGTTCGCCAATCCCGGCCCTGACCGGGCGCGCAACCTGGCAATTCGTGCCGGGGCGGTGATTTCGGTGATCGGAATGGCGCTCGGCTTCCTGATGACGATTCCTTCGGCGGCCCAGATCCAGGCGGACAACGGCATTGTCGGGGCACACACGGTCGGCCTGGCTGACGGCGGACCGGGGCTGCCGCTGCTCGGCTGGAGTACGGTGGGCGGCGATCTGCGGATCCCGCATTTCGTGGGAATGCATGCGCTGCAACTGCTTCCGTTGCTGCTGATCACTCTCGAGGTAGTGTCCCGGCGATTCGCCGTGCTGGCCGACGGCGCCGTCCGCGCCCGGTTGATGTGGCTGGCAACGGGCGGGTACGCGGCGATCGTCGCGCTCGTCACCTGGCAGGCGCTGCGCGGTCAATCAATCGTCAGGCCGGATTCGCTGACCCTGTTGATGCTGTCGGCAATCCTGATCGGCGTCGCGATTCCCGCCGTCATGGTGCTGCGGGCCGGGCGCTTGACGACATCCTCCGAGCCATCGAGGGTGCGATGACAAGGATGACGCAATGACGCAAATGGCCGCTCAGACCATTCGCAGGACCTGATCGCGGCAGGCGTCCCAGGCCGGGTGGCGGACATCGATGAGCTCGAAATGGCCGATCCTGGGCAGCACGATCAGTTTGGCCGGATCACCCGCCAGCAGTGCCGCCTCGACGTAGCGTTCGGATTGCGAGAGCGGGACGGTGTCGTCGGCGTCGCCGTGCACGCACACGACCCGGGCACCGTCGCCGACCTGCGCCAGCGGGGAGGCGTGGTGATACCGCTGCGGCAGCGACCTGGCCTCTCCTTCCATCAAGGCGGTGACCGCGCCGTTGCCGAGCCCCTCGTTGGACGCCGATACCAGGTCGAGCAGTCCGGCCTGCGTCACCGCTCCGACGATGGGAACGTGCGACTCCCCCGGGCCCACCGAACCGGCCGTACCGGCGCGGAGCGAACCTCGGTGGGCGAGCCAGGCCGCGAGGTGTCCGCCGGCGGAGTGCCCGACGGCGGCGACCCGGTCGAGCAGTAAGCGACCCTCCGCCAAGTCGCTGCCCGGGACCGGCGAGGGAATCGACGGCACGTGCGGCGTCGGCCAGCGTCGTCGGCCAGCGGCCGCCCTCGCCCACCCGCCGATATTCGATGACGGCCGCGGCTACGCCGAATCTGGTCAGGTCGCGGCCGAGCGGCTCGGCCAGCTCCATCCCGTAGGTGGAGCGCCAGTAGCCACCGTGGATGACCACCGCCACCGGCAGATGAGCACCCGTCGGCAGGTACAGCCGGACGGTCTGGCTGGGGTGCGGCCCGTACTGGTACTGGTGTGTTTCGACGTTCATGTCCACCGACCGGTCAGCACGCCGAGCGCGCCGAGGGCGACGGCGCCGGCGGTCGAGGTCCGGAGCACCTGGGGGCCCAATCGCACCGGAACGCGCACCGGCCGTCCGGAACACCGTGAGCTCCTCCTCGGTCAGGCCACCTTCTGGCCCGACAATGAGTACCACGTCACCCGACTCAGGCAACTGCACGGTCCGCAGCGCGGAAGACGCGGCATCGTCCAGCACGAGCGCCGCCGAGGACCTGCCGACGAGCCCGACGACGTCCGCGGTCGAGGCCAGATCGGTGACCGACGGGACGAATGGCCGACGGGATTGCTTGGCGGCAGCACGCGCGGCCAATCGCCATTTCTGCACGCCGTGCGCTGCCCGGTCCGCGGACCACCGCACGACGCACCGCTGCGCCGCCCACGGCACCAGGGTGTCGACGCCGGCTTCGGTGGCCAGCTCGACGGCGAGTTCGCCCCGATCACCCTTGGGGATCGCCTGGACGAGCGTGACCTGGACCGCCGGCGGGTCGTGCCGCTCAACCAGGTCGACCTGCACGGACAGCTCCCCCCGTCCGACGTCCGTCACGGTCGCACGGGCGACTCCGCCGCGGCCGTCGGTCAGGACCAGAGACTCACCGGACCGCAACCGGCGGACCGTCGCGGCATGCCGCCCCTCGGCCCCGGTCAGCGCGAAAGGACCGGGCGCCGGCAGGCGGTCGACCAGGAAGTACGGCACGCCAAGCCCACTGCGCCGACCTGGCGCTGCTTCGTCCGGTGCCACGTCATCTGGTGCTGCAGGGGATCGCCGCCCGGAAGCAGCATTCACTTCCCGACAAACGAGTCGCGGATACGGGAGAAGAAGCCGCCGTTATGGGCTCGCGCGGCAAGTTCGGGTTGCTCCTCCCCGCGCAGGGTGGCCAACTCCCTGAGCAGTTCGGCCTGCCTGCCGTCCACCTTGGTGGGGGTGACGACCTCGATGTGCACGTGCAGGTTCCCGATGCCTGTTCCGCGCAGCCGCGGCATGCCCTGACCCCGCATGGTGATCACGGTGGACGACTGGGTGCCCGGTTGAATGTCCAGGTCCTCGACGCCGTGCAGGGTCTGTAGGCCCATCGAGGTGCCGAGGGCGGCGGCCGACATCGGCACGTGAACGGTGCAGTGCAGATCGATACCGTCCCTGGTGAACCGCTCGTGCTGCAGTTCCTGGACCTCGACGTACAGGTCGCCCGGGGCGCCGCCACCTGGACCGACCTCGCCCTGGCCGGCGAGACGGACCCGAATGCCGTCACCGACGCCGGCGGGAATGTTGGCCCGAACGGTCCGGCGGGCCCGCACCCGACCCTCGCCGTTGCACTGCCGACAGGGATCGGGGATGACCTCACCGAAGCCACGGCAGACCGGGCACGGCCGGGAGGTCACGACCTGCCCGAGGAGTGACCGCTGAATCTGCTGAACCTCGCCGGACCCCTTGCACATGTCGCAGGTCGCCGGGCTCGTGCCCTCGGCACACCCGTTGCCGTGACACACCGAGCACAGGGTTGCGGTGTCGACGGCCAGATCCTTGGCGACGCCGGTCGCGCATTCCTCGAGGGTCAGTTCGATGGGGATCAGCGCGTCGTCACCCTGCCGGACCCTGGATCGGGGACCACGCGCGCGACCCCCACCACCGCCGCCGAAGAAGGCGTCCATGATGTCGCCGAGGCCCATCCCGCCGAACGGATCGCCCATGCCGCCGGTAGCGCCACCACCACCGGGTTGGCCGTTGCCGCCCAACGGGTCGCCGCCGAGGTCGACCACCTGACGCTTCGCCGGATCGGACAGCACCTCGTAGGCTGCCGTGACCTCTTTGAACTTCTGCTGGGCAGCCGGATCAGGGTTGACGTCGGGATGCAGTTCCCGCGCCAATTTGCGGTAGGCCCGCTTGATCTCGTCCGCCGACGCGCCTTTGGCCACGCCGAGCAGGCCGTAATAGTCCCGTGCCACCCTCTGCACCAGTTGCCTTTCCTGCGGGTCTGGCCCGCACAACGCTCGCTATCCGGGCTCGCGCCCGATGCCTCGTCCCTACTTTGCTCCCGGATCCGCCGCGCGGATGCCGTTATTCACCGGTTGATTGTCACCGACCGGAGACGATCTCTCCGACATAGCGGGCAACCGCCCGAACGGCGGCCATTGTTCCGGGGTAATCCATTCTGGTCGGCCCGACAACCGCGAGCCCGCCCATCAACGTGTTCCCACTGCCGTACCCCGCGGAAACCAGGGCTGACGTGGACAGATTCACGTCGGCGTTCTCCCGGCCGATCGACACCATCACGGCGTCCGGGCTTTCCAGCGCCGCCAACAACTTGAGCAACGTCACCTGCTCGTCCAATGCTTCCAGCACGCCGTGCAGGCTGGACGGAGAATCGGCCCATGCGCCGGTGGCGTGCGAGGTACCGGACAACACCAAGCGCTCCTCGGGGTGCTCGACGAGCGCATCGAGCAGCACGCTGACGGACGGCACGACGACATGCCGGACGGCCGGGTCGGCCAGCGCGGCCAGGTTGGTGACGGCCGATGCCGCATCCGCGAGCCGGCGCCCGGATACCTGATTGGCCAGCAGGGATCGCAGCGTGGCCAGGGCGTCATCGGTGATGTCGTCTTCGAGTTCGACGAGCCGCTGCTCGACCCGGCCGGTGTCGGTGATGACGACAAGGAGCAGTCGCCGCTGGTCCAGCGCCACCGCTTCGACGTGCCGAACCAGGGAGCGGGCCAGCGTCGGGTACTGCACGACCGCCACCTGCCGGGTCAGCTGGGCGAGCAGCCGGACGGACCGGCGCAGCACGTCGTCCAGGTCGACCGCCTCGGAGAGGAACGCCTGAATGGCCTTACGCTCCCCCGCGGACAGCGGTTTGACCTGGGACAACCGGTCCACGAACATCCGGTAGCCCTTGTCGGTCGGAATCCGGCCCGCCGACGTGTGCGGTTGCGCGATGTACCCCTCGTCCTCCAGGACGGCCATATCGTTGCGAATGGTCGCGGGCGAAACGCCGAGGTGGTGCCGATCGACCAAGGACTTGGAACCGACCGGCTCCCGGGTGGCGACGTAGTCGGAGACGATGGCCCGGAGAACTTCGAAACGCCTGTCGTCTGCCGACATCATCACCTCCGGGTCGTGAGAGTTCGGTGCTGCGAGCAGCGGCCGCCGCGGTCGGATTCACCGATGGGCGCGCTGGCACTCCGAGCGCTTGCCTGCCAAGTGTAATCGCCAGCCGGCTGCCGCTGCGGCACAGCGGGATCAGGCGACTCGACCGGGTCTTGGGCCCCTGCCCCGCGCGGCCAAGAGCGCCCGACGACGCTGTCACCCCGCGCGACAGCACCAGACCGGCAGGTGATATCGGCGACGGATACGCTGAGCGCGCCGAACGCAACTGGAGGACGGCCGATGATCTTCAAGGACGTGCACGACGGGCGCCCCTACCCGGAGCACGGCCTGTCGATGCGCGACTGGGCCCGGATCCCACCGCGGCAGATCCGGATGGACGAGCTGATCACCACCAAGCGTGAACTGCGATTGGACGCGCTGCTGGATGAGGACTCGACCTTTTACGGCGACCTGTTCGGACATGCGGTGCGCTGGGAGGGCGAGATCTATCTCGAGGACGGCCTGCATCGGGCGCTCCGGGCGGCATTACAACAGCGGACCGTCATCCACGTCCGCATTCTGAATCTGGATGCGCTGCGGGCGGGCGCCGACGTCATCGAAGCGTCCGCTCAGCCCGTCCCCGGACAGGCACCGCCGCCCGCGCCATCCCCACCCGCGGCACGGCAACCGGCGACCCGCAGCTGAGCGATCCGCGTGGCTGGCCAACCACTAGTCGATCAATCCAAGGGCGATTCCATCGGCCAGCAGGCGTCCGCGCAGCGTGAGCACGGCCCGGCCGTCGGCCAGCCGATCGGCGTCGAGCAGTCCGTCCCGCGCCGCTTGACTGGCGGTATCCACGCCGCGGGCCGTCAAACTCCGCAGGTCAAGGCCGCCGGACAGCCGCAGGCGCAGCAGGATGTCCTCCATCCGCCGGGCGTCGGCGTCCAGCACCTCCCTGGCCTGCCCCGGGCTCCGGCCATCGGCGACGGCCGCGGCGTAGGCGGCCGGGTGCTTGACGTTCCACCAGCGGACCCCACCGACGTGCGAATGCGCGCCCGGCCCAATCCCCCACCAGTCGCCGCCGGTCCAGTAGGCCAGGTTGTGCCGGCAGCGTGCGGCCGCGTCCCGGGCCCAGTTCGACACCTCGTACCAGGACATCCCGGCGCCGGTGAGCATGCTGTCGGCGAGCAGGTAACGGTCCGCCAGCACGTCCTCGTCGGGCATCGGCAGGGTTCCGGCACGCACCTGCCGGGCGAGCCGGGTGCCCGGTTCGACGATCAGCGAGTAGGCCGAAACGTGGTCGACGCCACTGTCGATGGCCGCGCCTAGGGAGGCGCCGAACTCGGCGTCGGTCTCCCCTGGCGTGCCGTAGATGAGGTCGAGGTTGACGTGCTCGAACCCCGCCGCGCGGGCCCACCCGACCACGTCAAGTGCCCGGCCCGCGGTATGCGTCCGGTCGAGGATCTGCAGCACCCTGGACGACGTCGACTGCATCCCCAGCGAGAGCCTGGTGTAGCCGGCGGCTCGCAGTGCGGCCAGCAGGGCGGGATCGGTGGACTCCGGATTGGCCTCGGTCGTCACCTCGGCATCGGGCGCCAGACCGAACCGATCCCGGACGGCCGCCAGCAGCGTCGTCAATGGGCCGGCGCCGACCAATGACGGTGTGCCGCCGCCGACAAAGACCGTCGACACCGGTCGGTGATCGCCCTCGGCTGCGAGAACCTTTGCTGCCAGATCGATTTCGGCGAGGGCCGCGGTCAGCCAGGACTGCGGGGAGGCCGCAGAGCCCAGCTCGCCTGCGGTGTAGGTGTTGAAGTCGCAGTACCCGCAGCGGGTCGCGCAGAACGGGACATGCAGGTAGAACGACAGGCTGCGGCCGGCCATCGCCTCGTACGCCTGGTCGGGCAGCGACCCGTCGGCGGGAACCGGGTCGCCGTCGGGCAGGGTAGATGGCACCCACCCAGTCTGAACCAGTCCGGAGGTCCCGATGGACGACAGCAGTGCCGGTGCCGATCCCGGTGGCGTTGATCAGGGTCGCCTCGACGCGGGTGCGGGCGAGCTGGTGACGCTGGAGGTCGCCGGCGGCGTCGGGACGATCACGCTGGACTCTCCGGCCAATCGCAATGCGCTCTCCGCAGCGGTTCGCGCCGGACTGCGGCTGGCGCTGGACGCTGCGGCGTCGGACCCCGCGGTGCGGGTGGTGCTGCTCACTCATCGCGGTCCGGTGTTCTGCTCCGGGATGGATCTCAAGGAGGAGGCCGTCGCCGGGCCGGGTGAGCAGGGGGTTCGCGAACTACCGGCGATCCTGCGCCGGGTCGCCCGATGCCCGAAACCGGTGGTGGCCCGGGTCGGTGGTCCGGCTCGGGCCGGCGGCGTCGGCCTGCTGGCGGCGGCCGACATCGTGGTGGCCGCCCGGTCCGCGACCTTTGCCTTCTCCGAGGTGCGGATCGGGCTGATCCCGGCCGTCATCACCGTGCCGGTGTTGCACCGGGTCGCGCCGTGGGCGGCGCGGGAATTGCTGCTCACCGGCGAGGTGTTCGGCGCCGAGCGGGCCCTTCGGATCGGGTTGGTCAATGCGGTCGAGGACGACGTCGACGCTGGCGTCGGCCGTTATGTCCACTCGCTGCTGGCCGGCGGACCGACGGCGCTGGCCGGGACGAAGGCGCTGCTGCAGGCCGGGCTCGACGACTCCGAAGAGCGGTACGGGCGGTTGCTCGAGATCTCCGCGACGCAGTTCGCCTCGGCGGAGGCCTTGGAGGGTGGCCGATCGTTCGCCGAGAAACGGCCACCCGCGTGGTCACTCAACGACTGACGGCGACGACCACCGCGACGATCATCAGCGCGACCAGCGCAAACGTCATCCACCGGCGGGTGAGCACGGGCAGCGGGCGTCTGCTCACGATTCGCCTTCGGCGTGGCTCAGCCGGTTGCCCGCTGGTGTACCCGCGGACTGCTCCCGCCTGCCGTGCCAGGCGAAGACCGCCTCGACGACCCGGTCGATGAGGCCGGCGAGCAGGTAGCACAGCGGTCCCAACACGGCCAGCAACACAACGACCTGAACCCAGTACGACTGCCCGGCAATCCAGGACTCGATCGCATCGATCACGTCGAGGACGGTCTGCCAGATCACCCCGCCAGGCTAACGGCTGGCCGGACCGGGTGGCGCCCACGCCGTTGCCCGGCGCGGTTGGTGCGGCGGTGACCCATCCCGCCCGGCACCATGGTCGGCATGACTGCGTCAAACGTGTCAGCGTCCGACCTCCCGGCTAGAACTCAGTGCCAACGAACAGGCCGGCGATGAACACACCCGCCCTGAAGAAGGGCGCCAACCTGCCGGTGACAGCGTCCTCGGTCCGTGCCGCACTGACCTGGACCGCAGGTCCGGGGACACCCGACGTCGACGTGTCGGCACTGTTGCTGACCGAGGACGGACGGGTTCGCAACGATGACGACTTCGTCTTCTACAACCAGCCGCGGCACAGATCCGGCGCCGTGTCACACGGCGGGAAGTCGGCCGCCGGATCGGTGACCACCGACGTCATCCGGGTCGACCTGAGCGCGGTGGAGGCGGCCATCGGGACCGTGCTGATCGCCGCATCGGCCGACGGTGGCACCTTCGGCGCCGTCCCTGGTCTGGCCCTGGCGGTCCTTGACGATGCCGGCGCATCACTCGCGGTGTTCGACATCACCGACGCCACAACGGAAACCGCCTTCGTGTGCGGCGAGTTCTACCGCCGGGCGGGTGGCTGGAAGTTCCGGGCGGTCGGCCAGGGATACGCCGCCGGGCTGGCCGGGCTGGCCGGCGACTTCGGTATCAGCGTCGCCGACGACCCGGAACCGGCGGTTGCCCAGCCGGCCGCGACGAGAACCGCTGCCCCGGTGGTGTCCCCGATCAACGCGCAGGCCGCTGCCCCGGCGGAGGTTCACGTCCGCCCGGTCGAACCACCGGCCTGGCCGCCGCGACCACCGCAAACACCACCACCTCGGCCGCACCCCGTGTCCTGGCCGCCACGACCACCGCACTCGCCACCGCCGCCACCCATCCCGATGCGGCTCCCGCCGCCACCGCCGGGGACGGCGCCATCTCGAGGCCGCTGACAAGACCGGCCAGTCGCCCGCGACGAAGTCGTCGGGCGCCATCCAAGACGGCAGAGCCTGTCTGCCGTGTTTGGCAGACAGACTCTGGTCGGACCGGTCTACGGTGGCCCCATGCTCGCCGTCTACGCCGCCGAACCGCTGCCCGATGCCCCGCTCGACGCTGTTCGGGTGGGTGAGCGAGAAGACCCGCAGGTGCCGGAGGGCTGGGCCCGGATCCGGGTGAAGGCGGCATCGCTGAACCGGCACGACCTGTGGACGCTGCGCGGAGTCGGCATCAAGCCGGATCAATTCCCGATGATCCTGGGCTGCGACGGATCGGGCGTCACCGACGACGGCCGCGACGTGGTGATCTACCCGGTGGTCGTCCCGCCGGGCTCCACCGGTGACGAAACCACCGACCCCGCAAGGACTCTGCTCACCGAGAAGTACCAGGGCACGTTTGCCGAGTACGTCGTCGTGCCGGCCAGGAATGCCGTCACCCTGCCGGGGTCGATGACGCACGAGGCGGCGGCGACCCTCGGCACGACCTACCTGACCGCCTACCGGATGCTGGTCACGCGCAGCGGGCTGCCGGCCGGATCGACCATCCTGGTGCAGGGCGCAACCGGCGGCGTTTCCACCGCGCTGATCCAACTGGGCCGCGCCATCGGCATGCGGGTCTGGGTGACCGCCCGCACCGAGCAGGGCCGCGCGCGGGCTGCCGACCTGGGCGCCCACCAGGTGTTCGACAGCGGCGCCCGACTGCCGGAACGGGTCGACGGGGTCTTCGAATCGGTCGGCCGGGCCACCTGGTCGCATTCGATGAGAGCGGTCCGGCCGGGCGGCGTCATCGTCTGTTGCGGCGCCACCAGCGGCCCCGATCCGTCCGCCGATCTGCAACGGCTGTTCTTCCTGCAGATCTCGGTGATCGGTTCGACCATGGGCACCCTGGACGAATTCCGCCGGTTGATCGCGCTGTGCGACGCTACCGGTGTGCAACCGGTCGTCGATCGCACCTTCCCGCTGACGGACGGGCGGGCGGCGCTGGAACTGCTCGAGACCGGGTCGCCGGGCAAGCTGGTACTGACCAACTGAGCCCGCCCCCGGTGCAGCTGAAGCCCCTGGCCGCACCGGCCTTACGGTTGCGCGATGGGTGTCCCGATCCGGCAGCTGATCCCGCTGTTCGGGGTGCTGACGTCGACTGCGATGTCAGTGACGGCCAACAGCGTGGTGGCGATCGCGGTGCCCTGGCTGGTCCTCGAACGCACCGGGAGCGCGGCCCTGGCCGGGCTTGCCGGGGCGGCCGCGATCGCGCCGATTGTGTTCTCGGCGGTCTTCGGTGGGGCGCTGATCGACCGGATCGGCAAACGCCGGTGCAGCATGATCGCCGATGCCTTCAGCGCGCTCGCGGTGGCCGCGATCCCGATCGCCGATCTGACCATCGGCCTCGGCATTCCGTTGCTGCTGGTGCTGGTCGCGCTGGGCGCGGTGTTCGACAGCCCGGGCGCGGCCGCCCGGGAGGCGCTGCGTCCCGATGTCGCCCGGCATGCCGGACGGCCGCTGGCCAGGGTGAACGCCTGGGGCGAGGCCGCCGAGGGCATCGGCTACCTGGCCGGTCCGGCGCTGGCCGGGCTGCTGTTGTTGCTGGTGGGCGGGTTCGGCACGCTGTGGACGTCGGTGGTGCTGTTCCTGCTCGCGCTGATCGTCACGGCGATCACCGTGCCCGCCCACCTGTCGCCCAGCCCCGAGCCACAGCCGTACCTGCGGTCCGTCAGGGAGGGACTGCTGTACGTGCTGCGCGATCGCACCCTGCGGGCCGTCACGCTGGTCGCCGCGGTGATCTGGGTGTTCATCCTGCCGTTCGAGACGGTGGTGTTGAACGCATTCCTGCAGGAAACCGGGCAGGTCGCGGCGTTCGGCGCGATCCTCGCGGCCTACGCGGGCGGCGGTATCGCGGGTGCGCTGGGCTACGGCGCTGTCGCGCACCAGCTGCCGACCCGGGCCGCGTTGGTCGGCGCGCTTGCCCTAGCCGGGTCTGTCGCTGGGCGCGTTCGCGCTGCTGCCGGGGGTCGGGGTGATGATCGTCCTGGCGGGTCTGGCCGGCGTCGTCACCGGGCCGATCAACCCGCTGTGCGCGGTGATCATCCAGTCCCGCACCCCGGAACGGCTGCGCGGTCGGGTCATCGGCAGCTACACGGCCCTGGCGCTGGCCGCCGGGCCGCTCGGGCTGCTCGCGTTCGGCCCGATGGTCGACGCGTACGGACCGGCCGTCGGGTTCCTGCTGATCGGGGTCGGGTGCGTGCTGGCGGCCCTGCTTGCGGCGTTCGCCCGTGGTCTGCGTGGCCTCGGTCGTCCGGCACACGGCGCCGGCGACCCGATCGGCACCCGGCCGTCAGGGTGATCTCAGCGAAAAGATCTCGGCGAAGAAGGCCTGCATCGCGGCCCATGATCGTCGGTCGGCAGTTGCCTGGTAGGCCGCACCGTGGTCGGGTGCATTCGCCTCCGGCTGGGTGAAGGCGTGCATCGCGCCGCTGTAGGTGATCAACTGCCAATCGACATGCGGGTGCGGCCCGCAATGCGTTCTCGAATTCCAGGACCTGCTCGTCCGGGACCACCGGATCCGCGGCGCCGGCCAGCACCAGCACCTTCGCCCGGATGTTGCCGGCGTCCTGCGGCGTCGGGCTGCGCAGGGCGCCGTGGAACGTTACCACGCCGGCGATGTCGGCACCGCTGCGGGCCAACTCCAGCGCAACGAAACCACCGAAGCAGTACCCGATGACGGCGATCCGGTCCGGGTCGACCAGCGGATTCGCTCGCAACTGCTCGAGCCCGGCCGCGGCCCTGGCCCGCACCAGCGGTGCATCGCCGTAGAACCGGCCGGCGACGGCGGACGCCTCCTGTGGTCGGGGTCGCAGATCGGCGCCGTAGATGTCGGCGGCGAGCGCGACGTAGCCCAGCCTGGCGAGCATCTGCGAGCGTGCCTGCACATAACCGCCGACGCCGAGCCAGTCGTGGATGACCAGCACCCCGGGTCGGGTTCGTCCGACGAGGCATCAACAGCCAGGTAACCCTCCAGGTCGGTCCCGTCAACGTTGTAACGACGATTGCTGGTGTCGATGACCGCACCGGCCGGCACGCGGCACTGTCGCCAGCAGATCGGTCAGGACCGGGGACAGGCTCACACTCATCGGCTCCCTACCTTCGATGCCGTCCGGCAGCGGTTCGATGCCGGGGCATGGACATGAACGGCAACAGCCTGACCATGGTGCGCTACCCGATCCGCCTGCCCACCACCGGACGTGCACTGCCCGGGCTAGGCCTGCCCGGCCCCTCCTTCGTCGCGTCCGTCTAGCCGCTGATGTGCTCACCGATCGTACCGGCCAGCAGGGCCATCAGCAGGATCAAGACACCCGACACTGATCAGCCCAACGGCGATCGCCGCCCGCAGGCGCGCGTTCCGCGGACCGGGGTAGCGGCCGCGGCGCAGTACCGGGCTGAGTTGGTCGGCCGGCCGACGCGGCCGGAACAGGCGCAGCACGATCAGCAGTCAGCAACGGGATTTGCAGCGCCCAGGTCAACGTGCTGACCGACGCCCGCCATCCGGACGTCCGAGCCGAGCGCCAGGGAATGCCACAGTGCCACTGCGTAGCTCAGGGCGGCGAACTGGTGGGCGATCAACCAGGTCCGCCGGCCGATCCGGTCACGGAGGTAGTAGCTGGGGCCGAGCATCAACGCCAGGTAGAGCGCGAGCACCCCCAGCTGTAGCCGAGGGACTGCGGCCCGGCAATGCCCGGGAATGAAAGCGTCCAGACACCGAGCCGCCCGGCTGCCGAAGGCAAACACCAAGGCGTGCAACAGGACCAGCGCCACCACCACCACGTTGAACTGGCGGTGCAGGTTGAGCACGATCGACCGGCCGGGCGCTGGCCTCGACCGCCGCCCAACGTGGGCGGGCCGGATACCGATCAGCAGGCCGAGGACGAGTCCGGCGTAGGCCCAGATCAGCGCAACGATCCCGGACGCCTGCACCAGCTGCGTCGCAACGTCGCCTGTCCGGCTATCGGATTGAACGAGGAGCAGGCAGCCGGCACTGCCGCAGCGGCAATCACCGCGTGGCCGGCGCCGACCGCTGCGGCGGTCAGGGTCGGCGGGATCCCGTGGCCTCGGACGAGCCGCTGGCCCGCCGGCGGCGTGCCGGGTCACGCGTTCGCCCGCATCCGCCCATCGTGCACCTGACCGGGGTCAATTCTCCGCGCACACAGCAGGGTGGCGATCAGCACCCGGTCGATGGTGGTCAGGAACGCGACCACCCGCGGTGCGCACCACAGCACGCCGAGCGCCGACCAACGCCAGCACGCATCATGCTGGCCCAACTGTCGACGAAGAAGTCCGGCCACCACTGATCGCCCACGGTGCAGCGATCCGTCGGAGGCCATCTCCTCGGGCAGGAACGGTCGCCAGAGCGAATAGGTCAGTGCACCCAACCCGTAGGCGTAGAAGCCGACCGCCACGCCGAAGGTCAGCGGCGCGAGCACGATCTTGATGAACGAAGTAGGCAACCGCCCGCCAGCCCGCCGGATCGCGCAGCACCGCGCCGAGCGCACTGATCGGGCCCGGCCGGTGCGGCGCCGCCCAGGCCGGCGACGGTGCTCGGCAGGTCGAGCAGCGCAAGGGCCAGGGAGCGCTGGACCAGCCCGCCGAGCCGCGCCACCAGCAGTGCGAGCGCGATGATCGGCACCCCGACGTAGATGATCGACCAGCCCGACGCCGACCGACAGCAGCGTCACGATGAGCGACGAAGAACGCGATCGCCGGCGCAAGATCGAGGACCGCGTACAGCAGTTCGGCCCAGGACCGCGGCGAGCGCAGATCCGTTCCGCTGGCGGCCGGGCGAGTTGGACGGCGTCGCGGCGACTCGGGGGTCGCGGTCCAGGTGAAGTCGGTGGTCATCGAATCATGCTTCGCTCCGGAGACCGGCCGTACCATCGGCCCAGGGAACCAACCGTGGGGGGTCTAGACCCACCCCGCCGGCCCGACGCGGCTCCACGACAGCAGGTGTTCCGGAAGTTGATCATCCACGTGTGACGGCCGGCCACGCCCGGGACGGGACGTCACCGGCCTGGTCGATCCCTACTTCTTCTCCCGCCCACCGGCCGATCCGGCCGGCTCGCTGGACAGCGCGGCGATGAAGGCCTCCTGCGGCACCTCGACCCGGCCGACCATCTTCATCCGCTTCTTGCCCTCCTTCTGCTTCTCCAGCAGCTTGCGCTTGCGGGTGATGTCACCGCCGTAGCACTTGGCCAGCACGTCCTTGCGCATCGCCCGGATCGTCTCGCGGGCAATGACTCTGGAGCCGACGGCGGCCTGGATCGGCACCTCGAACTGCTGCCGCGGGATCAGCTCGCGCAGCTTGGCCGTCATCGAAACCCCGTAGCCGTAGGCGGAGTCGCGGTGCACGATCGCGGAGAACGCGTCGACCGCCTCGCCCTGCAGCAGGATGTCGACCTTCACCAGGTCGGCCGGCTGCATGCCGATCTCCTCGTAATCCAGCGACGCGTAACCGCGGGTGCGGGATTTCAGCGCGTCGAAGAAGTCGAAGATGATCTCGCCGAGCGGCATCGTGTAGCGCAGCTCGACCCGCGACTCGGACAGATAGTCCATGCCGCCCAACGCACCTCGGCGGGACTGGCACAGTTCCATGATCGTGCCGATGTATTCGCTCGGGCGTGATGATCGTGCACTTCACGATCGGCTCGCTGATGGTGGAGATCTTCCCGGCCGGCCAGTCGGACGGGTTGGTGACGATGTGCTCGGCGCCGTCCTCCATCGTGATGTTGTAGACGACGTTCGGGCGCCGTGGAAATCAGGTCGAGCCCGAATTCCCGCTCCAGCCGGTCCCGGGTGATCTCCAGGTGCAGCAGACCGAGATAGCCGCAGCGGTAACCGAAACCGAGCGCCGCCGAGGTCTCCGGCTCGTAGGTCAGCGCGGCGTCGTTGAGCCGCAGCTTGTCCAGCGCGTCCCGCAGCAACGGGTAGTCCGACCCGTCCAGCGGGTAGAGCCCGGAGTAGACCATCGGGCGCGGCTCGCGGTAGCCGCCGAGCGGGACGGTGGCGCCCTTGGCGGCCGAGGTGATGGTGTCGCCGACCTTGGACTGCCGGACGTCCTTCACCCCGGTGATCAGGTAGCCGACCTCGCCGACACCGAGCCCGACGGTGGGGATCGGTTCCGGCGAGATGACGCCGACCTCGAGCAGTTCGTGGACGGCCCTGGTGGACATCATCTGGATCCGCTCGCGCGGGGTGATCTTGCCGTCGATCACCCGGATGTAGGTGATCACGCCGCGGTAGATGTCGTAGACCGAGTCGAAGATCATCGCCCGGGCGGGCGCGTCGGCGTCGCCGATCGGGTGCGGGATGTCGGCGACCACCTTGTCCAGCAGTTCCTTGACCCCGGCGCCGGTCTTGCCGGACACCCGCAGCACGTCGTCCGGCGAGCCGCCGATGATGTGCGCGATCTCCTCGGCGTACCGCTCGGGCTGGGCGGCCGGCAGGTCGATCTTGTTCAGCACCGGGATGACGTGCAGGTCGTTCTCCAGCGCCAGGTACAGGTTCGCCAGCGTCTGCGCCTCGATGCCCTGCGCGGCGTCGACCAGCAGCACCGCCCCCTCGCAGGCGGCCAGCGAGCGGGACACCTCGTAGGTGAAGTCGACGTGACCGGGGGTGTCGATCAGGTTCAGCACGTAGTCCTGGTTGCGTGCCGCCCGGTCCCTGGACGCCCCACGGCAGCCGGACGGCCTGCGACTTGATGGTGATGCCGCGCTCGCGCTCGATGTCCATCCGGTCCAGGTACTGCGCGCGCATGTCCCGGCCGTCGACCACCCCGGTGAGCTGCAGCATGCGGTCGGCCAGGGTCGACTTGCCGTGGTCGATGTGCGCGATGATGCAGAAGTTCCGGATCAGCTCCGGCGGGGTGAACGTGCGGTGCGCACGCGACGGCGAGGCTTCCAGAGGTCACAGGAATCTTTCTTGGCAGGACGAGCGGACGTCCCATCGTCCCACGGTCGCATCCGGGCAAACACCCGTGACGCGGGTACCCGACCTGGCTATACCCCCGGACCTGCGGCGTTCGTCACCCGATAGCGCAGATGCGTGACGACCGGTGAGTCGACCACCCGGATCCTGCTCAGCGACGGGTGCCCAGCCGCTCGCCGATCGGGCCCGTCGAACAACGTGACGCCCTCGCCCGAGCAGGATCGGCACCACGTGCAGCTGCAGCTCGTCGACAAGCCCGGCCGCCAGGAACTGACGGGCGACGTCCGCTCCCCCGCCGATCGTCACGTACCGGTCGCCAGCGGCCGCGCGGGCCAGCTCGATGGCCCGGTGCACCCCGTCCGGAACGAAGACGAACTCGACCGGTCCGCCGGGTAATGGCTGCGGTGGCCGGTGGGTGAGCACGAAATGCTTGACCTGATAAGGCGTGTCGTCCCACCCGGCAGCATCGTCCGCGGTCCCGAAGGCGCCCCGCCCGATGACGATCGCCCCTGTCTGATCGCACGAGTTCGTCGATCACCGGCTTGCTCTCCGCCGGCGGATCGAAATACCAGTCGTAGAGCCCCGGATCCGTCTCGTCGTTCCTACCGACGAAACCGTCGAGCGAGATTGCCATGTCCAGCAGCACTCCAGCCACCCGGCACCCCTCCCCGTCATCCGTCTTCCTGGTCAGCAGTTCGACCGCCGACCGGCGGCAATCTCATCGTTCACGCTCGGACACCGCGTGGCAGAGTCGGACCATGACCGATTTGGCGTTCGTCAACGCGCACGTGGTGCCCGATCGACGGTGATCCGTTCCACGGGATGGTGCGCGTCCGGGACGGCAGCATCGTCGCGCTCGGCTCGAAGATCACCGTCCCGGCCGGCGCCACGGTCGTCGACGCGGACGGCCGATGGCTGCTCCCCGGGTTCATCGACGCGCACACCCATGTCGGGCTGCACGAGGAGGCGGAGGGCTGGGCCGGCAGCGACACCAACGAGATGACCGACCCGGTGACGGCCGCAGTGCGCGCCCTGGACGCCATCAACCCGGCCGACCTCGGCGTTCGCCGACGCACTGTCCGGCGGCATCACCACCGTCAACGTCAATCCAGGATCGGGCAACCCGATCGGCGGCCTGACGGTGGCCGTCCACACGCACGGCCGGACGGTGGACGAGATGGTGCTGCGCTCGCCGTCCGGGCTTGAAGTCGGCGCTGGGCGAGAACCCCAAGCGGGTCTACGGAGATCAGAAGAAGACCCCGTCCACCCGGCTGGGCACCGCTGCGGTGATCCGGCAGGCGTTCGTCGAGGCCCGGAACTACCTGAACGCACAGGAGTTCGCCGAGGCCGGGAAACCTCCGCCGGCCAGGAACCTGACCTCCGAGGCCTTGGGCCTGGTGCTCGACCGGGTCGATCCCCTGGCGTCAGCACTGCCACCGCGCCGACGACATCGCGACGGCGATCCGGATCGCCGACGAATTCGGCTACCGGCTCGTCATCGACCACGGCACGGAGGCGCATCTGATCGCGGACCTGTTGGTGGGCAAGGGAATTCCGGTGCTGATCGGTCCGCTGATCACGTCCCGGTCGAAGGTCGAGCTGCGCAACCGGTCGCTGGCCAACCCGGGCCGGCTGGCCGCGGCCGGCATCGAGATCTCGATCATCACCGACCACCCGGTCGTGCCGATCGGTTTCCTGGTGCGTGCAGGCCGCCCTCGCCGTCAAGGAAGGCCTGAACCGGAATGTCGCGCTCCGGGCGATCACCATCAACCCGGCCCGGGTGCTGGGGCTGGACGGCCGGCTCGGTTCGATTGCGGTGGGCAAGGACGCCGACCTGGTGCTGTGGAGCGGTGACCCGCTGGACGTCATGCAACGGGCGTTGCGGGTCTACATCGCCGGTCGCGAGGTCTACGCCTACGACGAGACAGCCCGGGTGGGGCATGTGCTGGCGTGACCGACCTGACCCAACGGTCCGAAGCGGCGATTTTCAGGCGTGATCTCTCAGGCGGTGGGTTCCCGGCCCACCCGCAGGGCCCAGAGCACCAGCGGGATCTGCAGCGGCAACCGGACCCAGGCCACCGCCTGGTACCAGCCCGGCTTTGATCCCGACCGCAGCGCCATGGAGACATTGGCCGGGAAGACCGCCGCGAACAACACCGCACTGGCCAGGCCGCCGATCGGCCGACTGGCCGGGTACGCGAGCAGCCCGGCGCAGGCCAGTTCGGCCGCCCCGCTGACCGCAACAAGTTCCTTCTTCCGCGGCAGGGAGCGCGGCACGATCGAGATGAACGGCCCGGGACGGACGAAATGCAGGACTCCGGACGTCGTCAGGATCGCGATCAGGAACAGTCTGATGCTGCGGGTGGTGATCACCGGTTCATGGTGCCCTGCGGAACGGGTGCCGGGCGCCGCAGCAGCCCGATGCCCAATCCGGCGATCACCACGACCATCCCGAGCCACACCGGGATGCCGGGTATGCCGGCGCCGAGCAGCGCGCCGCTGATCGCCGCCGCCACCGGCGCCACGCCGGTGAGCAGGGCCGCCCGACCTGAGCCCAAGGCATCGACGGCGGAATACCAGAGCAGGAACGCCACCGCCGTCACCATCACCGCCAGGTATCCGATTGCAACCCATTGCGCCGCAGTGATAGTCGCTGATCGCGGACACCCTTCGACCGATACCCCGAGCACCGTCAGCCCCGCGGCGGCCATCCACACCGCATGCATCGAAACGCCCCACGGCCCCAGACGTCCCAACACCGGCAGTGCCAGCAGGGTGAAACCGGCCTCGCAGAGCAGCGCGACGACCGCCCAGCCCACCCCGACCAGGTCGGCCCGGCCGGCACCTGCCACCAGCACGCTGCCCGCGGTGACCACCCCGGCCGCGGCCAGCAGTCGCCCGTTGGGCCGGCGGCTCTCCAGCAGTGGCCCGAGAATGCTGATCAGCACGGGCGCGCAGGCCACCGCGACGGCGATCACCGCCGGCTCCGCATGCGCAACGCCGCCCACGACGGCCACGTTGAACAGCACCAGGCCGGTCGCCGCGACACCGCCCAACCACAGCCACTCGCGCCCGCGGGGCGCAACGATCCGCACGCGGAGGCAGCGGGCAACCAGCAGCAGGATCAGCACCGCGGCCCAGTAACGCAGTGCCTGGGCCGTGAACAGCGGCGCGTCCACCAGTGTTCGGGAGACGCCGACGCTCGATCCGACCACGATCATCCCGGCCGTGCCGGCGGCGATCGGCCGCCACAAGGTTCGGCTGTCGGTGCGAGCCATGGCCGGAACAGAGATCGTCACGGGCCAACTGTGTCCGCATAATGGACCAATGACCAGGTCCAAACATGTCGCTCTCGACAGGTCCAAAGACGGTCTGCCGGCCACCAACGAGGCGACCAGGCAGAGCGGCTCGGATTTCCTGCACATGAGCATCGCCGCTGCCCCGGCCGGTGGCCGGGCCGACTGGCTGGCCAGGGAACTCCGCGCGGCCGTCGCGGACGGCAGACTCCCGATCGGCTGCACGCTGCCCGCCAGCCGTGTCCTTGCTGCCGACCTTGCGGTCTCCCGAGGCGTGGTCACCGAGGCCTACCAGCGGCTCACCGATGAGGGCCTGCTCGACGGTCGGGGCCGGCGCGGCACCGTCGTCATCGCCGGGGTACTGCAGCAAACGACCGCGACCCCACGACCCACCGGCACCGTTCCTTCTCCACCGACGGCCGAGGCACTCTTCGCCGGTACCGCCGATAATTCGATGTTCGACGCCCTTCGCGCCGCGCGGGCCCGCATCGACCTGACGCCCGGGGCACCCGACCTGGCGGCCTTCCCGCGGGCCGGCTGGTTGCGGGCCGAGCGGGCCGTGCTGACCGAGACTGTCGGCCGATGCGTTCGGCTACCCGGACCCGCAGGGCGCGTTGGCGTTTCGTCGGTCCATTGCCGGCTGGTTGGCGCGCAATCGGGGCATGAGCGTTTCGCCCGGGCAGGTGATCGTGGTGGCCGGCGTCGCGCAGGCGCTCGCCCTGCTGGCCAGGGTGCTGCGCGCCGACGGCATCGACCGGATCGCCGTCGAGGACCCTGGATCACGCGGGGCGCGACTGCAATTGCAGAGCTGGGGCGTCGCGACCCCGCCGATCCCGGTTGACGGCAACGGGATCCGAGTCGACGACCTGCGGACCGACGGCGCTCGGGCGGTCCTGCTCACCCCGGCACACCAGTTCCCCACCGGAGTCGTGCTCGGTGGCGACCGACGACGCGAACTCCAGTCCTGGGCGGCGACCGGCGGTCTGATCATCGAGGACGACTACGACGCCGAACACCGCTATGACCGGCCGCCGACGCCCGCCCTGCACTCGATGATCGCCGAGCAGGTTTGTTACGCCGGCAGTGTGTCCAAACTGCTGGCACCAGCGCTTGCGGGTTGGCTGGCTGGTCGTTCCGGACCGCTACCGGGAGGCGATCGTGGCCGCCAAACGGGAGACGGACCTGGGCAATGCGGTCCTGACTCAACTCGTGCTGGCCAGGATGTTCGACACCGGCGACCTGGAGCGACACCTGCGGCTCGTCCGGCGCCGGCATCGTCGACGCCGCGACGCGATGGTGGCGGCGATCGGCGAACACCTGCCGGCGGCACGAATCCACGGCGCCGCAGCCGGTCTGCACCTGACGATCACCTTCCCCGGTGGTGATTCGACTTCCGACGCCGGTCTCGCCACTGCCGCCCTGGACGCCGGCGTCAAGGTTCATCCGCTGTCCTGGCACCGGCAACGACCCGGCGCGGCCGGCCTGGTCCTCGGTTATGCGGCCAGCACCGCCAGCGAAATAGCCGACGGGGTCAAACTTCTCGCGTCAGTGGTGGCCGACGCGAGATCGTGACCCGCGGCGGACCGCTACCGTGGCTGGGGATGCGAACAACCGGGCGACGACGATCACTGGTCCTGGCGACCGCGAGCCTGCTGATGCTGACGGCCTGCTCGGCAGGCGGCACCGCCGCTGCGCCGACGTCCCAGACTTCAACAGCCACGCCGGCCACGGCCGCGCCCTCCACGACAGCTGCGCCGACCGGCATCAGCCGACGCGCCGGCCGCCACCACCACCGCGCCGCCGCCGACTACTACCGAAACCCAGGTCAGCCCCATCGCAACGCCCACCCGTTCATCAGGTGCTGCCCCGTCGCCGTTCGGCCCGGTTGGCCTGCCGGGGGTGAACGATCCGGCCTGCAGTTCCGAGCAGCGGCCCGTCGTCCTGCTGCACGGCACGTTCTCGACGGTGCAGTCGAACTTCGCGGCGATGACGCCGGCGCTGCAGGCCGCGGGCCGGTGTGTCTTCGGCATCGACTACGGGTCGGGCGGAGTGCGACCGGTGAAGGAGTCGGCCGCAGCGGTGACGGCCTTCGTCGATGAGGTGCTCGCCGCGACCGGGGCCGACCAGGTGGACGTCATCGCCTACTCCCAGGGTGGCCTGGTGCTGCGAACCGCCCTGCGGCAGGACGGCCTGGCCGACAAGGTCGCCGTGGCCGTGCTGATCGCCCCGAGCTTTCACGGCAGCACCGTCGACGCTGCTCAACGCGCTGCCGGCGGGAGCCTGCCCGGCCTGTGCCGACCAGATCGCCGGTTCCGCGCTGCTGACCGAGCTCGACGCCGGCGGCGATCTCGACGGTGAGGTCAGGTACGCGGTCGTATCCAGCCTGAACGACACCGTGGTGACGCCGGTCGCGTCGCAGGTCCCGGCGGGTCCGGCCGACCGTGTCCGGTCCGTCATCGTTCAGGATCAATGCCCCGGGGAGGTCGTCGACCACATCGCGCTGCCGGCCGATCCGGGTGTGATCGCCTGGACCGTCGACGCACTCAACAGCGGCGGAGTACCGGACCCGGCCACGCTGTCCTGCCGCTGACCTGGTCGAATTCAGTCGACGTCAGCGCCGACCGCGACCGCTGGCCGGCTCCAGGACCGGCCGCAGGCGAACACCGCCGGCCCGTCAGGATTTGGGCGGGACTCCGCCCAGCTGGTAACCTCGAAGATCGTGTGCGCCGGATCCCGGCGCACGGCATCGCAAGAATTATCCCCCCGACGAAATGAAGGCAATCCGGCGTGGCCAATATCAAGTCCCAGATCAAGCGCATTCGCACCAACGAGGCTGCGCGACTGCGCAACAAGTCGGTCAAGTCTGCGCTCAAGACGGCTGTCCGCCGCGTGCGGGCCGCCGCCGATTCCGGCGACAAGGCAGCCGCGCAGGTTGAGCTCGTCGCTGCCTCCCGCAGCCTGGACAAGGCCGCGTCGAAGGGCGTCATCCACCACAATCAGGCCGCCAACCGCAAGTCGGCGCTGGCCAGCCTCGTCAACTCGCTCTGACGCTTTTCCGCTAGGACCCGTAGCGAGGAGTCCGGCGACAGCTGTCGCCGAGCTTGCTGCCTGCACACCATGCTCAGCCGCGCTTCAACCGGCTGAGCTTTGTTGTCTCTCGACGTTGCTCGCGGCTCGTGATACCCGGCCGCCCTTATTCACCGTCGATGCCGGGCCGCGACCAGATCCATCACCGCCTTCTCCAGCGCGTATTCAGCGTCGACGGCCGCCCCCTTGACGGCCGCGTTCAACTCGGAGACCACCGCCATCCCGGCAACCAGCCCGTCGGAGGACCAGCCGCGGCCGGCCTGCCTGGCCTTGTCGATCTTCCACGGCGGCATGCCGAGCTGGGACGCCAGCGCGTAGGAATTGCCCCCTCTTGCCCCGGACACCTTCGCGATGGTCCGCACGCCGTCGGCCAGCGCATCCGCGATCAGCACCGGCGCCACCCCGACGCCGTAGGCCCATCGCAGTGACTCCAGCGCGCCCGGCAGATCGCCGGCCATCGCGGCGTCGGCGACCGTGAATCCGGTGACCTCCGCCCGACCCGTGTGATAGCGGCGAACCGCGCTCTCATCGACCATGTCCGCCGGTGTCGGCGACCAACTGACTGGCCGCCGACGCCAGTTCCCGCAGGTCAGAGCCGACCGCGTCGACCAGCGCGGCCACCGCGTCCGGCGTGGTGGTGCCGCCGGCCCGACGAATCTCGGACCTGACGAAATCGATGCGCTCGGCCGGTTTGGTGATCTTGTTACAGACCACCACGGTCGCGCCGGCCTTGGTCATAGCGTCGGCCAGCGCCTTGTTGCGCGCTCCACCGACGTGATGAACCAGCAGTGTCACGCCCTCGACCGGCTCGGCGGAGTACGACACCAGCGCCGACGCCAGGTCCTTGGCCGACTCCTGCGCACCCCTGATCACCACCAGTCTGGGCTCGGCGAACAGGCTCGGCGCCACCAGATCCCAGAACTCCCCCGCGGCGCAGGCCGGCCGCCAGGCGCGTCTCGGCGCTCGACACCCGGATCGACCCGACGGGCAGCGGTCGTGGCCCGCGACACCGCACGGTCGACCAGCAGCGACTCGTCGCCGGTGATCAGCACCAGGGCGGGGAGTCCCGCTGGTGCGTCCCGCTCGTCGCTGGCTGCCATCCCGTCATCGTGCCAGGGGGCACCGACACCGACTGACCGCACCGCGCGTTCTGTCGAGTCCACAGTTCTGTCGGGGAGTCGGTGGAGGAGCCGTTGACTCGAAGGGGCGCGTTGTCGAGACGGCCGTTTCGGCCAGCGCGGAGAGTCCGTCTCGGTAGGCTGCTGGTCGCACCGCGCCTGTACCCCCATGCCCCAGCCCCCGGCCGATGAGGAATTCCGCCTTGCACCCACACCAGTTCACCTCCCGTCGGCCGTCCTCCCTCACCAGGACGCTCAGCGTCCTGGTGTTAGGCGTCATCGCCCTTGGCATTGCCGGCTGCGGATCGTCGACCGGCGGAACGACGTCCAGTTCCGCGTCAGCATCGAAGGCGTCCAACGCAGCCTCCGACGGTGCTGCCGCGGGCACCGCCGACTGCAGCTACGAGCCGAGCCCACGCGGCGCCGCCAAGGATGTCGGCACCCCGCCGGCGCAGGAGCCGGCCACCGGTGCCTCGACCGCCAGCATTGCGCTGACCGGCGGCACGGTGCAGATCGCACTCGATCGGGAAACGGCGCCCTGCACGGTCGGCAGCTTTGCGTTCCTGTCCGGGGCCGGGTACTACGACAACACGCCGTGTCACCGGCTGACGTCGTCGCCCACCTTGAGCGTGCTGCAGTGCGGGGATCCGTCGGGCACCGGCAGCGGCGGCCCCGGTTACAGCTACGCCGACGAGACCAACCCGGACATGGTCTATCCGGCGGGCACCGTCGCGATGGCCAATGCCGGCCCCGATACGAACGGCTCGCAGTTCTTCCTGGTGTACGCGGATTCGACGCTGCCGCCGTCCTACACGGTGTTCGGCACCATCACCGAGGGCCTCGACGTGCTGACCGGAATCGCCGCCAAGGGCACCTCGAACGGCGGCAAGGACGGGGCGCCGGCCCAACCGGTCATCATCAGCACGATCACCATCGCGGACTGACCGGGGCATCCGGGTCGCCGGCCGAGGCGCCCGATCGGTCCGATTGGTGCGCTACGATGACCGGACAACTGCATCACCCACTCATCCAGAGGGGCAGAGGGACACGGCCCGATGAAGCCCCGGCAACCACTGTCGATGATCACTTTTCTCGTGACGGCGTAAGCCCGAGCGAGGCCGATCGACAGTAGGTGCCACATCCGTCCCGCACCCGCGGGGAAGATGAGGAAAGGCCTCGCCATGACTACTGTCCTGCCCACACCCGCTTCGTTCGGCGATTCCGCCGGCCCGAAGGACGGAATCGACCTCGGCCCAGCGGTCGCGCTGTCGTGCCGCGAATGCGGTCACCGCATCGACCTCGGTCCGTACTACGCGTGTACCGAGTGCTTCGGGCCGCTGGAAGTCGCCTATGAATTCGCCCTTTCCGGCGAGGCGCTCCGCCAGCAGATCGAAGCCGGACCCGACAACATCTGGCGGTACGCATCGCTGCTGCCGGTACCCGCTGGTATCGCCGAGACCCGGAACATGAACCCGGGCAACACCAAACTGATCCGGGCCGACAACCTGGCCCGCGAGCTCGGCATGAAAACGCTGTGGGTGAAGGACGATTCGGGTAACCCGACGCACTCGTTCAAGGATCGGGTGGTCGCCGTCGCGTTGGCCGCCGCCCGCGAACTCGGTTTCTCGGTACTCGCCTGCCCCTCCACCGGCAACCTCGCCAACGCCGTCGCCGCCGCTGCGGCGCGGGCCGGCATCCGTTCGGTGGTGCTGATTCCCAGCAACCTGGAACAGCAGAAGATCCTCACGACAGCGGCGTACGGCGGCACGTTGGTTGCCGTCGACGGAAACTATGACGACATCAACCGGCTCGCCGGGCAGATCGCCGCCGAGCAGGAGGACTGGGCGTTCGTCAACGTCAATGTGCGGCCGTACTACGCGGAGGGTTCCAAGACCCTCGGCTTCGAGGTCGCCGAACAACTCGGCTGGCGGTTGCCGGAACAACTCGTGATCCCGATCGCGTCCGGCGCGCAACTGGTCAAGATCGACAAGGGGTTTACCGAACTGGGCGAGTTGGGCCTGGTGGAGCCGACCCCGTACAAGGTGTTCGGTGCGCAGGCGACCGGGTGTTCTCCGGTGTCCGCCGCCTTCAAGGCCGGCGAGGACACCGTCCGCCCGGTCCGCCCGGACACCATCGCCAAGTCACTGGCGATCGGCAATCCCGCCGACGGCCCGTACGTGCTGGATGTCACCCGCCGGACCGGTGGCGCCGTCGAGGACGTGAGCGACGACGAGGTCATCGACGCCATCAAGTTGCTCGCCCGGACCGAGGGCATCTTCGCCGAGACAGCTGGCGGCGTGACGATCGCGGTGCTGAAGAAACTGCTGGCGACCGGTCAGCTCGATCCGGACGCCGAGACAGTGGTGTTCAACACCGGTGACGGGCTGAAGACGTTGGACGCGATCGCCAACGTGGTGGGCCCAACTGCCACCATCGCGCCAACACTTGCGGCCTTTGAGGCCGCCGGACTCGCCTGAGCCTCGGTACCCGGCGGTATCGCCACCGGCCCCAGCGCTCTCCTGAGGCCGTGAAACCACCGATCGTCACGACGACCCGCGACCTGCCATCGAGCGCCCACCAGCCCGGTGACGACGCAATTGCCGTTGCCCGGGAACGGGTTTCAGCCGGCGCACCGCGACCCCTGGACAACGAGCTGCCGCGTCTTCGGCTGGTGCGTCGACTCAACGAGCGCTGGGAACACACGGTGACGGTGGTGTCCGCGGGTCCAGGTTTCGGTAAGACCACCTTGCTGGCCCAGGCCGTCAGGGCGCACCAGTTGGAGCCACACGGACTCGACGTCTGGGTCAGTTGCACGGCCGAGTACGAGCGCTCGGACCGCTTGGCGCTTGCGATCCTGCAGGCGATGTCGCCCGGGTTGGCCGCTTCGAACCGGCCAGCTGGACAACTCCCCGACGCCCGGCACGTCATTGCCGAACTCGGTCGACCGGCACCGATGGAGGTCTGCCTGATCCTGGACGACGTCCATGAAATCCCCGCGGGCTCCCCCGGTGCGGACCTCCTGGCCACGGTGCTGAAAATGCTCCCGACCACCGTTCACCTGCTGCTGTCCGGCCGTGGGACCCCGGAACTGCCGATGGCGCGGCTGGCGGCGGCGGGCGAGGTGCTCCGGGTCGGCGCCGAGGAACTCGCCTTCACCGACGTCGAGGTCGGTTCGCTGGCCAGGCGACAGGGCCGCCCGGCCCGTCTCGCCGAAGCGTTGCACGGCTGGCCCGCACTCGTCCGATTGGCGCTCGCGGCCGGTCCCGCCACGCCGGCCCACTACGCCAGGGAGGAAATCCTCAGCCGCCTGCAGAGCCAGCAAATTCTCACCCTGGCGGCGCTCGCCGCACTCGGCACTGCCACCGCCGGCGAGGTCGAGGCGGTCACCGGAGTCCCGGCCAAGCTGGCGGACCTGGCCGCGCAAATACCGCTGCTGGCGGTCCTGGACGACGGCCAGTTCCGCGCCCACGAGCTGTGGGCCGACGCAGTGGCAAAAATGCTCACCACGCAACAGCAACGGATAACGCGACAACGCGCCACCCGTGTTCTCGCCTCGCGGGGCGACTTGACCAGGGCAGGGGCGTCGGCGTGCCAGGCACAGGACTGGGAACTGCTCGCGGAGCTGGCCGTCACGCTGGTCCATTCGACGCTGTCCACCCTCCCCGTCGGTGTCGCACGGCGGTGGCTGGCCGCGATTCCGCCAACCGTGCACGATGAGCCGGCCTTCCTGTTGCTCGCCGCCGCGGCGGCGCACGCCGACAACTTCGCCGACGAGGGCATCGATATGACGCTGAATCGCGCCTGGCTGGGCATGCGTGGACGACAGGACGAGCGCGGCGCGGCAGCCGTCCTGGGGCAGGCGGTCATCGCCGCGCACACCCGCGCGGACATCCCTCGATTGGTCGAGATCGCTCGATGGGGAGACACGTTGAGCGATCTCGCGAAGGACCCGGTGGTGTCGTTGCTGCGTCACAGCGTCGCCAGCGTCTTGGCCGAGGTCAGCGGCGATCCGGAGACGGCCCTTGGCCACCTCACCATGGCGCCGGTCAACGACGTCCCGCGTCCAGTGGCTCTTTTCACGCTGCGATTCCAGTTCCATTGCTTGAACATGGTGGGGCGCGGGCTGGAAGCCGCCGACCTTGCCGACCGCTGCCTCGCCGATGAAAGTGACCCGCGAGTCAGCCTTTCCGGGCCGATAGCCAGGTGGTTCGCCGGCGATCCGTCCCAGCTCGCCCGGCTCCGGGAGCTGGGGACGCCGGTCATCAACCACACCGTGATCAACAAGCCCGAGACCAACCAACCCGGCGCCGGATCGGGTCAGCACCCGACAACCGCTCGGGACGCCTTCGTCGCGGCGGCCATGGCGGCAGTCGTCGCTGCCTCGTGCGGGGAAACGTCGCACATGCCATCCCGGCCTTGCGGGAACGCCCAGGGTCAGCAGAACGCCCGCGATGCCGTACTGGCTTGCGCTGCCGAGGCCGCGGTCGCGGTGGCGCGGGGTGACGACAGAGCCGGAGCGCACGCCTACGACGAGCTTGTGCGCACCTGGCCACCGACGGATCGGTTCACCGAACGGCATCTCCGGCGCTTCCTGACCCTCGGCTACGTGCTCTGCCCCGCACTGCGAACCCTCTGGGATACGGCCGATCTCGGCCCCGCGCACGACCTGGCCCGAACGGCCGGCCGTGCCCTGATCGCTGCCCGCAACGGCGACCTGACTCCGGCAACAAGGCTGCCGACCGGACACGCGCTCTGTTTCCTGCCGCTGCCGTGGTCGGTGGAACTGTGCGCCAGGCTCGAATCGTCCGGACGGCACCGCGGGCTTCCACTGAGCGGTTGGCTCGCCACCACGATCGGCCCGGCGTTCCATCGCCAACTTTCCGTGGCTATCCACTCCGATGATCAGAACATCGTCAGCGGAGCCGTCAGCTTGACGGCAGCACTGCCCACCCCGCCGACGCACGCGCTGGGTATCTCGGTCCTGGGTCCGCTGCGACTGACCAGGGACGGGGTCGATGTGGCGGCCCCAGAGTTGCGGCGGACCAGGGTCCGACAATTGCTGGGCGCATTGGTGCTGTACCGATCCCTGTCCCGCGATCGCGCGATGGACATGCTGTGGCCGGGTCTTGACCGGACGAGCGCGGCCAGGAACCTCCGCGTCACCCTCACCCATCTGCGCCACCTGCTCGAACCCGATCGCGTCGGCGGCGCGTCCTACCACCTGCAGGCACTGGGTGAGCAACTCCGCCTCGTGCCCTCGACCGCGCTCACGGTGGACTTCTGGTCGTTCGACCGACTGGAGACCGATGTCCAACAGGCGCGCCTTCGGGGCGACATCGACCGAGCCGCAGAACTTCTGCGGACGGCCATCGAATTGTTCCGTGGCGAACCACTGCCCGACCTGGAGTTCGTGAATGACCCGGACGTCGCCGGCCGTCGTCATCAGATCAGGAGAAGATGTGTCGAACAACTCCTGGAATTGGGCGAGTTGTCGATGGTGTCCGGCGATCCCACCCCGGCCCTGACGCTCGGCGAGCGGGTGCTGTCGCTCGAACCCTTCGATTCCCGCGGACACCGGCTCGTCCTGGCAGCGGCGCTCCGTGGCCGAAATCCGGTCCAGATGGCGCGAGCTCGGCAGCTGGTCCGTTCGGCGCTGCACGAGTTGGGGGTATCGCCCGACAAGGCGACATCCATCTTGCTGCAACAGTTGTCGGGGTTGCTTGAGGTTCGCGACCAGCGCGGATTCGGTGCCGGCCCGACCAGGATGACGCAGCGGCGCACCGGGTGAGCAGCTCCGCGCGGGTCGGATTCGTCTCAAGCGGCCAAGGGCCTGCGCACGGCAGAGCGCCCGGACCATCTCGGCCCGGGCGCCCCACCAACGGCTCGTCGAACCCGACGAGGGGCCGGGTTTCAGTGCCGTCCGATGCGTCGGTCAGTGCCTGGTGAGGGTGAGGGTGGCGTTCTTGTCGTTGATGTTCTGCCCGCTGAACACCTGGACGTAGTCGCGGTCCCCGCGTGCGCCCCAATGGATCTCGAACTGAATGTCGTCGTCGCTGTTGACGCTCAGGTCCTGGACCACGGTCCGCGAACCGCCGTCCGGAAGGTCGTTGATGGACCCACCCAGGACGAGATCCCCCCACCCGTCCCCACCGAAGCCCGGGTTCTTCACCCGGTGCCCCTCACGCGCGATGCTCACCGTCTGGCCCGTTGCGTTGACGAACTTGATCGCAACGTCCTTCGTCTTACCGAATGCCATGACTCCCCCTACTGTGTGTTCGCACCATCTCGGTGATGCGGTGGCGATCCTGATGACCACCACTCAGCAAGGTTCGCAACGCGGCGTTGCCCGAACGCTAACCAGCGGAACGGCGCGTTGCGCGCACGGAATCCAGGGGACGCGAGATCTACTGGGGACGCGGATCTACTGGGACGCGGGCGACGCCGCGGTGCCTGCGGGCAGGTGGGTAGAGCGACTGATCAGCTGGAAAGTCGAACGCCGTCCGGGTGCGCCGCACCCGCCGTGTCGGTGATGTCGATGCCGAAGACCGTGTGCAGGGCCTGGACGTAGCCGGCCCCATCGCCGGTCCTGGCAAGTTCCTTGGCCCGCAGGGTCGGAGTGTGCAGCAACGATTGCGTGACGCGGTGCAGCGCGAGTTCGACGTCGGCAACGACATCGGTGGGGTACTTGGCCCGAAGCCGCACCATTTCCTTCTCCACGGCACCGGAGATGTGTTGGCGCAGCGCAACAACGGCGGGATCCATCCGGCGGATCGCGAGCCGTTCCTCGAATGCGGCAACACCGGCAATCACCAGATCCTGCGCCGCGGTGACCGCGGAGACGTGCGACGGGTCGGCCTGTTCGGCCACCGTGTGCAAGTCGATGACCCGGATACCGGGCACCGACCGGGCCGCGGCCGAGACATCTGCATGGAGCGCGAGATCAATGACCGGCAGGGGTTTCTCCCGCCGGGCGACGGCAGTGGTGAGGAGTTCTTCGTCCAGCACGCGGGTGGTCGTGCCGCTGCAGGTGACCACCAGGTCGGCGTCGGCAACAGCATCGACCAGTCCGGCGGCGTCCAGCGGGACGGCCTTGTGTCGGTCGGCGAAACCGGCGGCCCGGCCGCTGGGCGAGAACACCGAAAGGTCACCGCAGCCGCGGGCCCGCAGTTCGGCGGCGACAACCCGGGCGTACGCCCCGGTCCCGATGACAACGGCCCGCGCGCCGACCAGTTCGACCGACTGCGCGGCAATATCCAGAGCGACCGAGGCCACCGAGCGGCCGGCGGCACCCAGCCCGGTGTTGGTGGCCACCTGCTTCGCCGTGCGGGCCGCGAACTGGAACAACAGGTTGATCGCCGGCGACGCGGTACCCGCGGCTTGGGCGTCCCGGAACGACCGCGCGACCTGCCCGCCGATCTCGGCCTCACCGACCACCATCGAATCCAGGCCGGCGGCGACGGTGAACAAATGCGCGGCGACCGGCGCCCCGACGCGGACCTTCAACGAGCCGCTGACTTCGTCGGTGGTCAGGCCGGTGGCCTCCGAGATGACGGCCGTCACGACGTCGATCGCGTCGTGGAATCGGGCCGCATCCAGGTAGATCTCCAGCCGGTTGCAGGTCGCGACGACGACGACACCGGTGACCGGCGAATCTTCGCGCGCCACGAGCCCACCCAACGATCGGCTGAGCAGATCGGGGTCTCCGGTGAGCCGGTCCAATTGCGTCAGCCCGAGATCGTGGTGGCTGGCACCAAGAACCATGAGCATGTGATCAATAGTATCGGGGGCGCAATCGATTTCGGTACGAAGGCAAGCCTCACCTCGCTTCCGGACGGTGCCCTGACCAGCGGCTATTCGCCGAAGTGAGGTGCATCCCGTCTTCGCAGCGGCACCTCGGCGGGCGACCGGCGAACAGGGTGACACCATGGACCGATCATGACTGCCACCCCCGCCGCCACCTCGCCGGCCGTCGCCGCCGGCCCGTCAGCCGGGCCGTCCACTCCGGCGCTGCCTACCACCCACCCGTTACGTGACGGGCGGACCGCGGGTTCCGCGCTGCTCGCGGCCTACCGCGGCCGGACGCCGGCGACCCGGCCGGTGTGGTTCATGCGGCAGGCCGGGCGGTCACTCCCCGAGTACCTGACGGCGCGCGGCGGCACCGGAATGCTCGAGGCCTGCCTGACCCCGGATCTGGCAGCGGAGATCACCCTGCAGCCCGTCCGGCGGCATCGGGTTGATGCGGCAATCCTGTTCAGCGACATCGTCATCCCGCTGAAGCTGGCCGGCATCGAGGTGGAGATCGTCCCGGGCACCGGTCCGGTGGTCGCGCACCCGGTCCGCAGCGCGGCCGACGTCGCCGGCCTCCCACCGCTGGATCCGGCCGCCCTGCTGCCGATCATCCAGGCGGCGGAGGCGACAGTTGCCGAGCTCGGCGCGACGCCACTGATCGGGTTCGCCGGCGCGCCCTTCACCCTCGCGTCCTACCTGGTCGAGGGCGGTCCCAGCCGCGAGCACCTGCGGACGAAGGCGATGATGCACGGCGATCCGGAAACCTGGCACGCCCTTGCCGCCTGGGTCGCCAGGGTGACGTCCGCCTTCCTCCGCGCCCAGGCTCTTGCCGGGGCCTCTGCCCTGCAACTCTTCGACTCCTGGGCGGGTGGTTTGTCGCTCCCCGACTACACCCGCTTCGTCGCGCCGCACTCGGCGGCAGTCCTGAGCTCGGTGGCCGACCTGGGTGTCCCCAGGGTGCACTTCGGCGTCGGCACCGGTGAGTTGCTCGTCGCGATGCGGGACGCCGGCGCGGACGTCATGGGCATCGACCACCGGGTACCGCTCGATGTCGCCAACGACCGGTTGGGTGGCCGAACCCCGTTGCAGGGCAACATCGACCCGGCCTTGTTGTTCGCCGGGCCGGACGCCCTGCATGCCCAGGCCGCGGACGTCATCCGGCGCGGCGCAACAGCGCCCGGACATGTGGTGAACCTAGGCCACGGGGTTCCGCCGGACACCGATCCGGACGTGCTGACACGGCTGGTCGAGTTCGTCCACAGCGTGCCAATGACCGAGCTGGAATGACTGAGCTGGCATGACTGAGCTGGCATGACTGGGCCGCACGACACGCCTGACGATCTTCGGGACGGAGCGGTCGCCCGGATTGTGGTGATCGGCGGCGGGATGGCCGGGTTGGTGGTTGCGCTCGACCTGGCAAGGGCAGGACTGCGGCCGATTGTTCTCGAGGCTGATGACAGCTGCGGCGGGGTGGTCTCCGCGCACCGGGTTGCCGGCCTGACGCTCGATGCCGGTGCGGAATCGTTCGCGACCGCACGCCCCCCGGTCGCCGACCTGATCACCGAGCTCGGACTCGCCGACCGGGTGGTCGCACCGAACCCCACCGGCGCCTGGGTTCGCCACCGGGCCGGCACCGCCCCGTTACCGGCGAGCGGATTCCTCGGCATCCCGGGCCATCCCTGGGCGGCCGACGTGCGCCGGGTGATCGGGCTGCCCGGTGTCCTCCGGTGCGGACTGGACAGGGTGTTGCCGACCCGCGGCGGCCTTGCACCGGGTACGAGCCTCGGCCAGGTGGTCCGGTCCCGGATGGGCAGCCGGGTGCTCGATCGGTTGGTCGAGCCGGTCGCCGGTGGTGTGTACGCGGCGGATCCGGACGCGCTGGAGGTCGCGACGGTGGCTCCCGGCCTGTCCACGGCGCTTGTCACGGCGGGCACGCTGGCCGGTGCAGCATTGTCGCTGCGCGGCGGCGGCGAGCGCCCCGGGTCCGCGGTTGCCACCCTCTCAGGGGGGCTGCACACCCTCGTCGATCCCCTCCTGGCCGCCATCGGTGCGGCCGGTGGAGTCGTGCGCACCGGTGCCGCGGTCACCGACCTGCGTCGAGGACCGGGCGGCTGGGCAGTCGACATCATCGACGGCACAAGCATTCTCGCCAATCGGGTGATCGTCGCACTGCCGGCTGCGGCAGCCGCGCAGCTACTGGAGCGGGCTGCGCCAGGGGTCTCATCCGCAGTGCTGCAGGCGCCGATCACGGCCGTCCTGATCTGCACTCTGGTCGTCGACGACCACCGCCTCGACCCGGCGCCGCGCGGGACCGGCGTGCTGGTGTCGGCCCATGCCACCGGAGTCCGGGCCAAGGCATTGACCCATGCGACCGCGAAGTGGCGGTGGCTGGCGGAGCTCGCCGGCCCGGGCCGGCACGTGCTGCGGCTGTCGTACGGACGGGGCGACGGGACGGACCTGCCGGCCGAATCCGAGCTCGCCGCCGTGACACTGGCCGACGCCGCCGAACTGCTCGGCGTGGCCCTGCGCCCGGTGGACGTCGTCGACCACGCGGTGGTTCGCTGGCCATCCGCGCTGCCGGCACCCAGGCCCGGTCATGCCCAGGCCGTGCAGACGCTGCGCACGGACCTCGACGAGGTACAGCTGGCCATCGTCGGCGCGGCCGTCGCCGGCAGCGGGCTGGCCGCCGTCGTGGGTGACGCTCGGCGGGCGGCAGCACGGTTGCTGGACGACGGCATGCGGCAGAGCTGATCAACCGGCCCTGGATGCAGTGCGCGCTGTGTTTTCTATCGCGTCGCGCTGAACGACCACTGACCTGATACCGGTCGACGGGTGGGGGAGGATGGACGGGTGAGCACCGACACCGACCCCAGCAGCGCAGCCGAGATCGCCAGCCACGAGGGCCGGCCCGCCGCCGGCAAGCCGACCGCCCGGGAGATCAACGCGCAGATCGTCTACACCGCGTTCGCGGTGTACTCCCGGGTCAGCGACCTGGACGCACCGGCCGACAAGGCCACCGCCGAGCTCGTCGACCTGGTCGCCGAACTGGCCGAGCGGGGCGTCACTCTCCGCGGCTTCTATGACGTCTCCGCACTGCGGGCGGACGCGGACCTGATGGTGTGGTGGCACGCGCCGACCGCCGAGGCCCTGCAGGCAGCCGCCCGGTCGCTGCGTCGCACGGCCGTCGGGCGAACCCTGTCGCCGTCCTGGTCGGCGATGGGCCTGCACCGGCCGGCCGAGTTCAACAAGGGCCACGTCCCCGCGTTCCTCGCCGGGGCCGCCGCCAAGAACTGGGCAACGGTGTACCCGTTCGTCCGGTCGTACGAGTGGTACCTGCTGCCGGACGCGGAGCGCCGCGGCATGCTCGTCGAGCACGGGATGATGGGCCGCGAGTACAACCAGGTGCTGTCGAACACCGTCGCCGCATTCGCCCTCGGCGACTACGAATGGCTGCTCGCCCTGGAGGCCGACGAGCTGCACGACACCGTCGATCTCATGCGGCATCTGCGCGCTTCCGGAGCGAGAATGCATGTGCGGGAAGAGATCCCGTTCTTCTCCGGCCGCCGCATCGACGAGGCCGGCGTCGTCGAGGTGCTGCTGTGAGCAGCGTCGCCCCGACCAGGCAGGACGTCACGGTCGATCCACGACGGCCCGGGTATGACGCCGTGCTGCTTGCCGGGTTCGGCGGTCCGGAGGGCCCGGATGACGTGATGCCGTTCCTGCGCAACGTCACTCGCGGCCGCGGCATCCCCGAGGAACGGCTGGTTGAGGTGTCCCACCACTATCAGGCGCTCGGCGGCAGCTCCCCCATCAACGAGCAGAACCGTTTGCTGCGAACAACTTTGCAGGCCGAACTGGAGCGTCGGGGGGTCACCGTCCCGGTGTTGTGGGGCAACCGGAACTGGGCGCCGTACCTGGCTGATGTCGTCTCGGCGGCCCACCGCGACGGTCAGGTCAGGTTGCTGGGCCTGGCCACGTCCGCGTATTCGTCCTACTCGTCCTGCCGGCAGTACCGCGAGGACTTCGGGATGGCTCTCGCCGACACCGGACTCGTCGGATCGGTCCGCATCGACAAGGTGCGACCCTATTTCGACCGGCCCGGCTTTCGGCTGCCGTTCGCCGAGGGCACCGTCGACGCGGTCCGCGACACGATCGACGCCGGGATCGACATCACCGACGTGGAAGTCATCTTCACCACGCACTCGGTGCCGCTGACGATGGCCGACACCTCCGGCTCGGCCGAGCTCGACGACCACCGGCCCGGCGGCGCCTACGTGACCCAGCACCTGGCCGTTGCCCATGCCGTCATGGATCACCTGCGCGTCGAACTCGGCGAATCCCCCACCTGGCAGTTGGCCTATCAGTCCCGGTCCGGTCCGCCGTCGATGCCGTGGCTGGACCCCGACATCAATGATGTGATCGATGATCTCGCCGAGGCCGGCCGGCGAGCCGTTGTCGTGGTGCCGATCGGCTTCGTTTCCGATCACGTCGAGGTGGTTTGGGACCTGGACAACGAAGCCGCGGAATCCGCGGCGAAGCACGGCCTGCGGTTTGCCCGCGTCCGGACCCCGGGCGTCGATCCCCGGTTTGTCAGCGACCTCGCCGATCTGATCACCGAACGCCTCGGCCTCGGCCCGGCTATCGAGGACGTGCTGCCCGGCGCGGCCCGCCGGCCCGACTTCTGCGCGTCCCGGTGTTGCGCCAACTCCCGGACCACGAAACCGACCACCGCGGCGGTCGACTCCGCTGCCGACTGGAGCGGGCTCGACGTCGATCCCGCGCTGCTGGTCGCATCGGGGATCCGCGGGACGAAAGAACCGATGAGCCGGTGACCGACAGGGTCCTGCGCGTCGGTACCCGGGGCAGCGCACTGGCTCTCGCGCAATCGGGGGCGGTCGCGGCTCGCATCGCCGAGAATGCCGGCTCCGCAAGTGAACTCGTGCGGGTGAAGACCGAGGGTGACGTCAACAGCGGACCACTGGCGGCAATCGGCGGCACCGGCATCTTCGTCACGGCCGTCCGAGCCGCACTGGCCGAGGCCCGCGTTGACGTCATTGTTCATTCGTTCAAGGATCTGCCGACCGCCCCCGCCCCGGGCCTGACGTTGGCCGCCGTACCGCAGCGGGAGGACCCGTCGGACGCGCTGTGCGCCAGAGACGGACACACCCTGGCCACCCTGCCAGTCGGCGCGCGGGTGGGCACCGGTTCACCGCGCCGCGCGGCGCAATTGTTGCTGCACCGGCCGGACCTGGAGGTGGTCCCGGTTCGCGGCAACGTCGACACCCGGTTGCGACTGGTCACCGACGGCGCGGTGGACGCCGTTGTGCTGGCGGTCGCCGGGTTGACCCGGTTGGACCGGGCCGGCGCAATCACCCAGACCTTCACCCCGGAGGTGATGCTGCCAGCGCCCGCACAGGGCGCACTGGCTGTCGAATGCCGCTCTGCCGACCTGGACACCGCCTGGTACGGAACGGCGGTGCGGGCGCTGGACAGTGCCGACACCCGGGCCGCGGCCGCCGCGGAGCGGGCCTTGCTTGCCACCCTGGAGGCCGGGTGCATTGCGCCGGTCGGCGCCTGGGCGCGAGTCGCCGACAACATCCTGACGGTCACCGGTTCCGTGATTGCCGTCGACGGCAGCGCGCAGGTTGCCGGCGAGCGGTCCGGCGCGGCCGGTGACGCGGCGGGTATCGGTCGGGATCTGGCGCTCGAGTTGCTCTCTCGGGGTGCCGGGGAATTGCTCGGGGCGGCTCGGTGAATCGGTCGGGGTTCTGCCGGGCGGTGCTCGGATGACCGGGGTGGCTGGCGCCGGTCCCCTGACCGGGTGGCGGGTGCTGATACCCCGACCGATCGACCAGGCCGGCGAACTGAGCTCGTTGCTGCGCGCCGTCGGCGCGGAACCTGTTGCGGTGCCACTGATTGCGATCGAGCCGCCGACGGATCCGGGGCCGCTCGACCTTGCGCTCGTCGATCTCGGCAGCAGTCTGTTCACTTGGGTCGGCTTCACGTCGGCCAACGCGGTCGACGCCGTTGTCCGACGGGCCGCCCAATTGGGGATCGACCCCGCGGTTCCGGCGGACACCAGGGTGGCAGCGGTCGGGCCCGGCACTGCCGCGGCGCTTCGTGGTGCCGGGTTGCCCGTCGATCTGGTACCGACGGGCAAGGGATCGGCGGACGTGATCGCCGAGTTGTGGCCAAGGGCCCGGTCAGGCGAGACGGTGCTGCTGCCCCGCTCCGACATTGCCCGACCCGCCCTGCCGGATGCGTTGCTGGCCAAGGGGTATCGCGTCGAGGCGGTGGCCGCCTACCGGACCGTGGTGCTGCCCCTGCCGGCCGAGTTGATGACGGACCTGGCGGCGGACCGGTTCGACGCCATTCTGCTGACGTCGCCGAGCACGGTCAGCGCGCTGGCCGACGCACCGCTGGGGCCGGCGATACTACTGGGCGCCATCGGGCAAGCCGACCGCCACTGCCGCGGCGTCCGCCGGACACCTGGTCAGCTTCGTCGCGTCGCAGCCCACTGCCACAGCACTGGTCGACGGCCTGGTCGCCGCCGCACGTGACCGGGCAGCCGAGGCCGCACCCGTGCAGTCCCCGAACCCACCGAGCACTACCGAGACGCGAGTGATTTCATGACCTTTCCCGGTTCCTTTCCGACCGTCCGACCCCGACGGCTGCGCCGGACCCCGGCCATCCGACGGCTCGTCGCGCAAACCCGGCTGCACCCGGCCGACCTGGTGCTGCCGATGTTCGTCAAGGAGACGCTGACCGAGCCGGCCCCGCTTGAGCTCGATGCCGGGCGTCCTGCAGCACACCCGAGACTCGCTGAAAGCGGCTGCGGTGGAGGCCGTTTCGGCCGGTGTCGGCGGGCTGATGATCTTCGGGATTCCTGCGGATCCGGGATGCCGTCGGTTCGCAGGCCACCGACCCGGATGGGATTCTCAACGTGGCCCTAGCGGACCTGCGGGCCGAGGTCGGCGCCGACACCGTCCTGATGGCGGACCTGTGTCTGGACGAGTTCACCGACCACGGCCACTGCGGCGTGCTCACCCCGTCGGGTGCTGTCGACAATGACGCAACGCTCACCCGCTACCGCGAGATGGCCGTCGCGCAAGCGGTTTCCGGCGCCGACTTCGTCGGGACGTCCGGGATGATGGACGGCCAGGTGGGTGCGGTCCGGCAGGCCCTGGACGACGCCGCGCACACCGATACTGCCGTCTTCGCCTACGCGGCGAAATATGCATCAGCGTTCTACGGTCCGTTCCGGGAGGCGGTGGATTCGGCCCTGGTCGGTGACCGGCGGACCTACCAGCAGGACCCGGCGAACCGCCGGGAGGCCGCCCGCGAGGTGGCGCTGGACATCGCCGAGGGCGCGGACCTGGTGATGGTCAAGCCCGCGATGTCGTACCTCGACGTGCTGTCCGACGTCGCGTCCACGGTCACGGTTCCGATTGCCGCGTATCAGGTCTCGGGTGAGTACGCGATGATCGAGGCTGCCGCGGCGAACGGCTGGATCGACCGGGACCGAGCCATCGTGGAGTCCCTGACGTCGATCCGGCGAGCCGGCGCGCAGATCGTGCTCACCTACTGGGCCACCGAAATCGCGGAGAAACTGCACAGGGGACAGGAACTATGACGGACGCAACATATGCCGACGGCGAAGACACTGTCGGGCAGGAGCAACTCGATCAGATTCCGGACCTGGACGCCGGGGCGACGGCGAGTGTCGGGCTGTTCCAGCGGGCCCTGCGGGTCACCCCCGGCGGGGTGAACTCCCCCGTCCGGGCGTTCCGATCCGTCGGCGGCACACCGCGTTTCATGGTGTCCGGCAAGGGCGCAGAGATCACCGACGCCGACGGCAACAGCTACGTCGACCTCGTCGGATCCTGGGGTCCGATGATCCTCGGGCATTCCCACCCGGCGGTGATCGATGCCGTGACAGCCGCCGTTTCCCGCGGCCTGTCGTTCGGTACACCGGGCCGAGGGCGAGGTGCTGCTGGCGGAGGAGATCGTCGCGAGAGTGCCAGCGGTGGAACAGGTTCGCCTGGTGTCATCCGGTACCGAGGCCACCATGTCGGCCATTCGACTGGCCCGCGGCTTCACCGGACGATCCAAGATCATCAAGTTCGCCGGCTGCTACCACGGGCACGTCGACGCCCTGCTTGCCTCCGGCGGGATCCGGAGTGGCGACCTTCGCGCTGCCCGACTCGGCCGGTGTCACCGCTGCCACCACGGCCGAGGTGATCGTCGTGCCCTACAACGACATCGAGGCTGTGCGAGCGGCGTTCGCCGCACACCCCGGCGAGATCGCGGCGATCATCACCGAGGCCGCCGCTGCCAATATGGGGGTGATTCCGCCCGAGCCCGGCTTCAATGGCGCATTGGCGGAGATCGCACATTCCGACGGTGCGCTGCTGATCTCGGACGAGGTGATGACCGGATTCCGGTTGAGCCGGTCCGGGATGTTCGGGCTGGACGCCGCCGTCGAGGGTTGGCGACCGGACCTGATGACGTTCGGCAAGGTGATCGGCGGTGGCCTGCCGGTCGGTGCCTTCGGTGGCCGCGCGGACGTCATGGCCTACCTGGCCCCCATCGGACCGGTGTACCAGGCGGGAACGCTGTCCGGTAATCCGATCGCCACCGCGGCCGGGCTGGCGAATCTGCGCGGCTGCGATGCCGCTGTCTACACCCACCTCGACGAAACTGCGCTGACTGTCGGCAATCTGGCCTCCGCTGCACTGTCCGAGGCCGGCGTCCCGCACCGGTTGCAACGGGCCGGCAACCTGTTTTCGATCTTCTTCGCGGACGGCAAGGTGGAGAACTACGACCAGGCTCGCCAGCAGTCCGTTGTGGCCTACGCAGCCTTCTTCCACGGCATGCTGAACGCGGGCGTCTACCTGCCGCCGTCGGCCTTCGAGGCGTGGTTCGTCTCGGCTGCCCATGATCAACAGGCGATCGACCGTATTGCGGCGGCGCTCCCGGCGGCCGCGCGCGCAGCCGCGGTGGCGCTGGGATAGCGCGGTACCGGTTCGCGTTGCCGTCATACGATCGTCGTCCAAGCACTCGACGCAGCGATCGGCGCTGGTGGCGGTGGCCTTGTTGGCTGCGATGCCCAGCCGACGGCCAACGCCGGTGGAATCGAACACTGTCGCGCGGCTTCCCCAGGTGTATTTCGTCACCGTTGGCCGGCATACGGAGTCACACCGCTTGCCGACCTGCTCGGTCAGTTGATACGCGGTGGCGCCGGAAAAGCAGACCCCGCATCCGGTCGGCTCCGCTGTCCTGTCGGGGCGCGGTGGCAAGATCAGCGATATGCCTCCCCGCCGTCGCGCGCCAGCCCCAATTCCGATCGATGTCGAGTCGGTGCGTCGAAAGCTCGCTGAGGGCAAGATCGTTCGGGTCGGGATCAGCCGGTCTGCGCAGTTCCCGGACGGCGGCACCGGCCGGGTGCGGCACGTCGGCAACCCTGAGGTCGACGGCGAGGAGTTTGTACAGGTCGAGCTCAGCCTGAACGGCACCCGGGACATCCTGCCGTTCATGCCGGCCGACCTGACGCCAGCCACCCGGGCGAAGCCGGCTCCGGAGCCGGCAAGCACCACACCCGCCGCACGAGCAATTCCGAAACGATCCCCGGGCTCCGCCGACGCCGAACTGCCGAGCAGGAAAACGCCGCCGACCAACCTTCCGGAGCACGAGGCTGAACGGGTTGCTGTTCCCTCACCCGCCACCAGCCCGTCCGGCCCTGCTGATTCGGCCGGCCCAGCCGATTCGCCCGGCCCCGCCGCCGGCCCTGCCGGTTCCGCCGGCCCTGGCGGTTCCGCCGGCCCATCCAAGTCGCCCGGCCCATCCAAGTCGCCCGGCCCTGCCAAGTCGCCCGGCCCTGCCAAATCGCCCGGTGTGAGTTCGTCAGCAAGCCCGAGCAGCATCGCCGCCACCAACCCGCGGGCCAAGAGTCCGCGCGGTGCCCGCCGCACCCCGCCGGTTTCCATCAGCATCGCTACCACGGAGGCCGAACCCACCCAATGGCGAATCGAGGCCCGAGTTGGGGCTCGGGTGGTGCTGCGCTCCGGATCCGTTTCGCCGGCCCGCGTCTGGGAGTTGGTCAGGCAGCTCGAGGAACCCACGTTGATCACCGCCGTCGGTGGAATTCTGGACGAGCAACGAATGGCCGCGCAGGCCCGAGCCGACGCCCTGGCGGCCGAACTTGCCAAGGTCCGAGCTGAACTCGAGGCGCTGCCCCGAAATAGCTAAGGCCAAGAGAACGGCGCTCTTGGCAGTAGGTGATCACCTTTCATCCGGCGTTCCGTTTCAGGTCCGGCATGTCTTGCCGACACGCCGTCAATTGCGCACTCCGCGCCGTGTTTCTGGCGAGAGTCGTTGCTCAGAGGGCATTGTCGGTGGTCTCGGCTAGGTTCTTGGTATGGGGATGGACACCGTTCTGGACTCGGCGCAGGCCGAAGTCACGACCGCGTGCGCCGCCCTGCGAGACCTGCAGGACCTGGATTTCTGGAAGATCCCCGAGCTCGATCTGTTGGCGTTGGCGCAATCGATCGAGGGGCTGGCCCGGTTGGGGTACGCCGCGCAGGTGCGGGTGGCCGGGGAGATCGACACCCGGCACACCGCGGCGAACTTCGGGTCCGCGTCCACCGTCGCGCTGCTGCGGGAAACGCTGACGATCTCCGCGCCGGACGCCCGGGCCCGGGTGAACACCGCGACCATGGTCCTGCCCCGGTTGCAACCCTCCGGCAGTGTTGCGGACCCGGTCCTGCCGGAGCTCGCCGCCGCGTTGTCCGACGGGGCCATCGGTGTCGACCAAACCCGGATCGTGGTGGCCACCATCAGGGGTGCGTCCGGGAAGGCTGACCCCGGGATGCTGGCGGAGGCGAAGAAGGTCCTCGTGCAGGCCGGGGCGGTGACCGAACCGAAACCGTTCGCGGCGTTCGCGAAATCCGTGTCGCAGGCCTTGGACCTGGACGGGAAACCCGACAACGAACCGTCCGACCGGGTCGAACTGACCATCGGGGTGCGGAACCCGGACACCGGGATGACCGGGTTCAAGGGCCAGTTGGACGACGTCGGTGTGGAGCTGCTCGGCAAGGCCATCGAAGGACTCACCAACACTGAGCCCGATCAGGACGGCACCCCGGACCGCAGGACCCCGGCCGTGCGGCGGGGGCAGGCGTTGAAGGAAGTCCTCACCCGGTATTTGAATGTCGGGGAGGCACCGACGCATGGTGGGGAACGACCGCACATCACGCTGACGATGGACTACCAGGACCTGCGGAACCGGATCGGCGCCGCCTACCTCGAGCTCGGCGGCGTCATCACCGCCGGGGAGGTGCGGTTACTCGCGTGCGACGCGGAGATCATCCCGATGGTGCATGGGCGGGAAGTCCGAGGTCCTGGACGTCGGCCGGGCCGAGGCGGTTGTTCACCGCCCCGATCCGCAAGGCGATCACCCAACGCGATCGGGGGTGCTGCTTCCCCGGCTGTGACCGGCCACCGGCCTGGACAGACGCCCATCACGTCTTGAGCTGGCTCGATGGTGGGATCAGCTGTTACGAGAATGGTTGCCTGCTTTGCCGTTTTCATCACACAGAGGTCCACAAGGGGTATTGGAAGATCAAGTGGGGGGCCGACGGCATCCCCGAGTTCATCCCCCCACCGTGGGTGGATCCGGAGCAGAAACCCAGACGCAACAACACCCACCGCGTCACCGACCTGCTCACGTGACTGATCGGCGGCCAGTAACAGGTCACCCCCGCTGCTCGATGTGAACGACTGTGCTTGCTGTTGGACAGCCCTACCGCCAGCCACCCCGCGCACCGGCCGCACGACGAGCGAAGCCCTGTCCAGCAAGGGCAGCGCCGTTACTGATCTCGGCCGCCTTGCGGACGAGCGGCGCTATCACCCTCGGTCGACAAAGCACCGAGAATCGCCAAGGAGGCTCGCCTGGCCGAGGCAATGATCTCGTCATCGCTCATCGTTGTCCCGGCAGCCGCACTGACCGCGGCATTGATGCTCAGCAGGGCCATCCGGATCAACAATGTCCGCACCGGGTCGCTGGAGACGCCGGCCAGGAGATCGACCACTGCGCTGAGGCTGTCGCGAATATCGCGACCCGAGTTGCTGGCAAGGGTCCGTATCAGCACAGGGTTGGCGTTGACGAATCTGATACCGCGCAGCTTGTCGACTGACATCGAGTCGACCCAGCGAAGAACGGTGCGGTCCAGCAGGTCCGGCGCGGGCTGTTGCGCCCGAGCCCAGTTCAGGAGGTCCGCCGCCTCGGCGGCCCGGGTTGCCATCCCAGCGGTGACGATCTCCTCCTTGTTCGCGAAGTGGTAGTAGAGCGACGCCTTCTTGATGCCCAATTCGTCCGCGATTTGCCGGAGGGAGGTCGCCTCATACCCCTGGGAGATGAACAAGGACAGCGCGACCCGTTGCGCCTCCGCCTTGGTCTGCGCGCCTGTCCGCTTCTGCGCCCCGGTCACTTGATGAGCGTACCGAACCGCCCTACCTACCGGCAGGTAGGCTGACCCACGTGACGACCATCGCGCTCGAAACCCTCGGGGTCCTACTGGCCGGCCTATTGGCCGGGGAGGAGTTCGTCGTCCGATACGGCGTGCAGCCAGCAATCAGCTCCCTGGACGACCGGCCGCACATCCTGGCGCGTCAGGCGCTGGTGCGCAGACTCCGCGTCCTGGTGCCGATCATCATGATCCCAACGGTGCTGGTCGGAGTCGCAGTCCTGATGGTCGCCGGTACCGGTGACGGCATCGGGTTCCGCTGGGCCGGCGTTTTTGCGCTGGTCGCATTTGTGCTGTTTTCATTTCTTGGCACGGTGCCGATCAACATCCAGGTCAATGACTGGCTGGTCGACAGTCCGCCGTCGGACTGGCAGGCAACTGTGCGCCGCTGGCAGCGAATCGACGTCTTCCGGTCGTCGGCCGCGATCCTGGCGTTCATCTGCTTTCTCATTGCACTTGCCGTTCAGGTGCCCGGATGACGACCAGACGGCGATCACCGATCCGGACCCCCGACGCGGCGCCGAATCGGACCTCGACCCGGATTAGTCAACTCGATGACCTAAGTCATCCTTTCGAGGGCATTGCCTACCCGTTCGAGGTCTATCACCCGTTCGCGCAGTGCTCCTACACTCAGTGTGATCACCACCAAGTTACCGAGGAGCGCGCATGACGCAACAGAGCACCATCCCCGTCAAGGCGGCCCACGACCTCCTGCAGAGGTTCTCGCCGCCCATCAAGGCAGGCACTCCCGGCGAGATCGTGTCCATGACCGGAATGGGCCTGTACTCCTACACCGTGACGTTCAGGTCGCCAGACCTGGCCGGCGGATCGGTGACCCTCCGCGACCTGTGCCGAACGGACCTGCAAGAGGCCTGATTCAACGGTCTTCATGAAGTGGTGGCGTCTCCGGGTTGCTCGGTTCGAGTGACTCCCGTTGACCTCGCGGGCTCCCGGGAGCAGCATCCAAGGCCTCCGACAACACCGAAGGCGACCCGGCTATGACACGTACTCCGGAAGAGATCCTGACTGCGCACGTCCTCGCCGTCACCGAGGGCGACATGCCGCGTGTGCTGAAGGACTACAGCGATGACGCCGTATTGCTCACCCCGCAGGGTGCCCTGCTCGGACACGAGGGGGTCGAATCGTTCTACGCTCAGGCGTTGGCGATGCTCCCGGGTCTGCAACTGAGCGCCACTTCGGTCGTGTCCGGGGGAAATGCCCTGCTGGTGAACTGGACCGCAAGCTCGTCGACCGGATCCATCTCGGACGGTGTTGACACGTTTGTCTTCGCTGACGACTCGATCAAGGTTCAGACGAGTTGCTTCACCGTCCAACCCGGCTAGCAGTCTCATCGCGTCCTCGTCGTCGGACCCCGGGCGGCCACCGTCAGCTCGCCGTCGACAAGACCGACCGACACATCACCCTGCTGGTCCGTGCGCAACACGGTCGTGACCCCGTCCCGCGCAAGAAGGTCGAGCGCCTTCGGGCTCGGATGACCGTAATCATTGTCTGCACCCACGCCGATCACCGCGACGCTCGGCGACGCCGCTCGCACCAAGCGGTCCAGCAGCTTGGCCGACCCGTGATGCGGGACCTTCAGTACGTCGGCATCCAGTGCCACCCCGGAATTCAGCAGTGCCTGTTGCGCCTCGATCTCGACATCACCGGTCAGCAGGATTCGCTCGCCGTCCCGCTGCGCCATCACCACCGCTGAATCGTTGTTCGGATCGGAGTCCGTACCGCGGAACTCCTTCGTCGGCCCGAGCACGGTCAACGTCAATTCCCCACTGGCCCAACGCATTCCGGACGTCAGCGGGACGACGGGTATTCCGCGATCGGCGGCCTGACGTTGCACGTCCTGCCACCCAATCGCCGGTTCGCGTCCCGGCCCGACGGCGATCGCACCGACGGACCGCCCGTCCATCGCGCCGGACAGTCCGTCGATGTGGTCGGCGTGCAGGTGCGTCAGGATCAGTAGGGCAATCGTTCCGATGTCCAGTCGATCAAGACAGGAGTCGACCAGCGACGGTTCGGGTCCGGTGTCGACGACGACGGCCGTTCCCTCCTCCCCCGTCGAGAGCACGATGGCGTCACCCTGGCCTACCTCGCAGGCGGTCAGCAGCCAGTCCGCCAACGGCCAGGTCGGGGCAACCACCCTGGAGGCAACGAGTACCAGCGCCACGCCGGCAGCCGCGGCGGCGATGAGCTCTCGAAACCGACGATGGCGCAACAACATCACCGCAGCCACCGAGAATCCGGCGAGGAACAAGCGCCCCCACCGGAGTGGCCGGCCACGGAACCGTGGCGTTCGGCCAGCGGGCCAGCGTGTGCGCAACGCCGGCAATCCAGGACAGCAACGGGGCGACCAGCTGCGCCGACACCGCGGCCGCCCCGGGCCACCACGGACCGGTCAGCGCGCACAGCACGCCCAGCACCAACGCCGGTGCGACCACGGGCGCCACCAGCAGGTTGGCCAGCACGCCGACCACCGAGACGGAACCACTGATCAGCACAATGACCGGCATCGTGACGATCTGCGCCGCAACGGGAACGACCAGCAGATCCGCCCAACCCTGCGGAACTCCCCTGCGCTGCAACGATTCCGACCAGGCAGGAGCGATGAGGATGAGCCCACCGGTCGCCAGGACGGACAACGCGAACCCGACACTGACCGCGAACTCGGGGTCGATGAGCAACAGGGCAATCACCGCCGCGGCCAGCGCCGGCACGCACGATCGTGTTCGACCGGTCAGCAGAGCGAGCATCGCGATCGCGCCCATGACCGCGGCGCGCAGCACCGAGGGCGCGGGACCGACCAGGATCACCAAGCCCACCAGGGTGAGCGTGCCGCCGACCGCCGCGGTACGCGGCCCGAATCGACGGAGCACCACAACGACCATTCCGCACAGGATGGCGAAATGCGACCCCGAGACGGCCAGCAGGTGCGTCACCCCGGTCGTCTTCGCATCGGCGTCGAGCCGGTCGTTGATGCCGCTGGTATCCCCGACGACCAGCCCGGGAAGCAGCCCGGCAGCATCACCGTCGAGGCGGGAAGCGTTGTCCGACAGATCACTCTCGGATCCGCAGGGCGACCGTGTTCCACCAGGGCGCCGCCGCCGTGACGTGCGGCGGATCGCGGGCGTGCAGCACCGCCTGCCCGGTGAGCCCGAATGCCTGCTCGGCAAGCCTGCCCGAGGTGACAAGTTGTTCGCCCGGGGTGACGCTCGACCAGGCGCTCCCCTGGCCGTAGATGGTCAGTGCGACCCGTGACGCCCATGACCGGCCGCGCGACCTGAGCCTGCTCGGTGATCACCTCAACCCGCCACCGCGATTGGTCCTCTCGCGGCCGATCCTGGATCGCGGTCGGCATTGTTGCCGTTGTCCGGCACGACGAACCCGGAATCGACGGCACGCGGGAATCCCGCGACCGACACCGTCAGTGTGGCCCAAGAGCCGTGACCAGCCGCATCGGTCAGCGGGTCACCCGATTGCGACCAGACGCGTAGCGCCGACACGATGACGGCAGCCGCCAGGCACGCGACGATCGCGAGCCAACCCGGTCGCCATTTTACCCGGACCAGGCTCAACCCGACCAGCACGGCAAGGGCCAGACCCGCTGTCCACCAAGCAACCTGGCCGGCAAGCAGACCGATCAGGGAGCCCGCCCACAGCGCCGCAGCCGCGGGTACGAGCCGGAGATCGGCGGGCGGTGGTGATTCGTCCTCCACCCACCTCCGGCCCCGCACGGCGCTCATTCAGACCCGCCAACCGATTGCAGTCTGCGCGACCGGGCGGGTGCAGTGCTGTGCCGCGCGGCGGACCGGCAACATTCGGACTGTCATCGAAGCGTCCCCCGTCATGTCACGACACCGTGACCAGCGGGGAAATCTGCGCATAGCGGGACGGCCCGATTCCACTGATCTCCTGCAATTGCTCGACAGTGGTGAACTTCCCATTCGCCTCCCGCCAGGCGAGGATGTTCTGCGCCATCACCGGGCCCACCCCCGGCAGGGTGTCCAGGGCTGCCTCGTCGGCGGTGTTCAGATCCACCAGGCCCGATGCGGCGGCCCCGCCATCCGTTGCCCCGCCGGCATTTGCGTCTCCTCCGGTGACGCCGGAGGCAACACCGCCGGGCGCCGGCGCGCTGGCGACGACCACCGAATCACCGTCGGCCAGTCGCGCGGCCAGGTTCACCCCGGTGAGGTCGGCGTCGGCGCTTGCACCGCCCGCTGCCGCGATGGCGTCCGCCACCCGGGCACCGGTCGGCAACGTCACCAGACCCGGTTGTCCGACGAGACCGGTGACGGAGACGACGATCTCGGCAGGGGCGGTGGCCGTCGGAGAGCTCGGGGCGGGCGCATTCGTGGCCGCCGAATCCGTACTCCCGGCAGCGGCGCTGTCCGCCGTTCCGGTATCGGCCGAAGGCGGCGCCTCCGCCAGTGCAGCGATCGCGGACGTCTCGACCGCCCGGGGTTCGGGGCGATCCCGCCAGACCCCGACGGCCGTCACCACGGCGGCCAGTGCCGCCACCAGCAGCAGGATCAGCGCACCACGTCGGCCGGGGTCGACCCGCGCGTCGCGCAAGGATTCCGGAACCCACAGCTCGGCAAATCGTCCCCAGTGGCGGCCTATCCGGCGCACGCCGAACGGAGTGCGCCCCGGGGTGGGATTGGCGAGATCGGCGTCGGCGTCTGTATCGATGTCAGTGTCGGGGACTTCGTCGGGGCGAGTGACCTGCTCGTGACCCGGCGGCCGCACCTGTCGACCCGACGACCCAACTCGAACCACCTGAACCTCGGTGACCGACCGTTCGACATCGGACGTATCTTCCGCGTCGGGCCATTCATCGTCGTTCCACGCTTCCGCCGGGTCCGGCCAGGCCAACGGTTCTCCTCCGGTCCGGTCGGACCTCATGCCGGACGTCACCTCCGGCCGCGGATCGGGGTCGCTGGGATGTCGTCCAGCATTCCCGGCAGGCACCCAACCCCCGACCGGCGGCCGGCGCCGGTCGGCACCGAGAACCGGCTCGCTCATTGCTTTCTGACCGGTCGACCGATCAACAGCTATGCGCCGCTCGCCAAGCGGATCATTGTCAAGCGCCGATCGATGACGGCCGGCGGTCACCTGAGTAGCGGACTCCAGACGTTCGCCACCTCCACCAGCACCCTCGACGACGTCAGGCCCTGGAACCCATCCGGTCGCGGCTTTCAGTAGGGCCGGCAGCACCGGTGACTCGTCGGTGGACATCGGATCCGTTCCGGCCCGTAACGGGGTGCTGCCAGCTGCCCCGGTATCCAGCGGCCGCCGCAGCGCCAGGAGGCGGCTCATCGGATCCGGGCGGGGGCGCACCACCTGGACGCTAGGCATCAGCACCAACAACCCAGCACGGGATCGGCTCAGTGTGGACAGAAAACGGACATGGGAACAACCCACCAGCGTCGGCGAATCACGCGGCGTCGGTCCCGGTTGCTATGGTCCGGAACATGTCCTCCCGAGCGCGTCTGGCCTCAGCTCTGGACGCATCGATGGACGCACTTCAGTCGGCGGACGACCGCAATGACGAGGACGCCGCCTGGACCGAGGTGCAGCACGTCCTGAACTGCCTGTACCGGTTCGAGGAGCGGGAAAAACAGCTCGACGGCGTCGGGTACTACCGCCACCGCGGCGACTCCACCGACGGCCGGATCGTCGCCGGCCTCATCTGGCTGCGCGGGCTGATCCTGCTCCATGACGCCGAGGTTCGATCGCACCTGTTCCGACCGTTCGCCATCGCCGGCGACGACAGCGCCCTCCAGCCGCTCACGGTGCGGAGCGCCCCCGGTGGCCAGCTGGTGCTCGTTGACGATGTCGTGTGGCCCGAGCGGCGTCATCTTCCCGCTCCCGGGCGCAGATATAAACCACATCAGCGGGACGAGTATTACGACCAGCTGGTGGCCGGTACGCCGCTGATGCGGCCGTTGCGGGCGGCGCAAAGGTATTTCGTGGACGGCCGGGCCGAGTCGCCGATCTACCTGGACGCGGGGTCTGGCACCTACCTGGACACCGTCTGAGTTCCGGCACTGGCCCCGCACCGATGATCTGCGAGGGTATCGGCGGTCTATCACCCGACACCCCACCCGTCCAAGACACTGCCGAAAGCGAGAACACAGTGCGAAAAATCATCCTGATGATCTCGGTGTCCATCGACGGCTTCTTCGAGGGTCCGAACCGCGAGATCGACTGGCACCTGGTCGATGAGGAAGTGCACCGACATTTCAACGAACAGCTCGCCACGATGGGCGCGTTCCTGGACGGCCGGGTCACCTACGAATTGATGGCGGAGTTCTGGCCGACGGCCGACCAGGATCCAGCGAACGCCGGTCCGATGGCCGAGTTCTCCCGGATCTGGCGGGAGATGCCCAAGATCGTGTACTCGACGACTCTGGAGAAGGCCGACTGGAACACCACCATCGTCCGCGAGGTGGTGGCCGACGACGTCCGAAAGCTCAAGGCGCAGCCGGGTGGCGACCTGGCCCTCGGTGGTGCGGATCTGGCCGCATCGTTCCGGCGGCTCGACCTGATCGACGAGTACCGCATCTATGTGCACCCGGTCGTCCTCGGGCGCGGCAACCCGCTGTTCCGACCGTCAGACGATCAACTCAGCTTGCAGCTCGTCGAGACACGGGCCTTCGGCAACGGGGTCGTCCTGCTCCGCTACCGACGACCCGAGACCTGACCAACGAGCGCACGTCCGCGATCTGGGCGCCGGGAGTCGGTTTTCCGGGTCGTCCTACCTGAACATGTCGGCGGCTGCCTGAATCCGGGCGACGTAGTCACGCCACTTGTTGTCATCGCCGAAGTCGTCGTGATCGGCACCGGCTGCGCCGTCGATCAGCTCGCGAATGATGTCGGCATGCCCGAGGTGGTGCGCGGTCTCCTCGAGCATCCGGATCAGCAGGACACCAAGCGTCGTCAGTTGCCGCTCCGGCGGCCAATGAGCCACCGAGCCCACTGCGTCCAGATCGAGCTCGTCGACGGTGCGGTTCCCGTGGGTGATGGACCGCCGATACAGCCCGATGATGTACTGGCTGGACTCCGTTGCTGCGGCCCACATGTCGGCGCCGTCCCAGATGGAGCCGTCGTCCACCCAGGACAGCGTCTCGGGCGTCGGGCGGTCGAAAGATTCGCCCAGGTAGACGTATTCGACTCCGGCCAGATGCTTGACCAGGCCGAGCAGGTTGGTTCCGGTCGGCGTCATGGGCCGGCGCAGGTCGTATTCGGTGAGCCCGTCCAGCTTGGCCAACAGCGCATCGCGGTCGATCTGCAGTTTCCGCTGCAGCTCGTGCTTGACGGTGGTCGCCAGGTCCTCGTCAGCGTTGCTCATCCCGGCATGCTGCCACGCACCGGCCGGTGGATGCCCGATCGACCGGCGAAATCAGCGCGGCAGAACTGCCTCGATGGCGGCCAGCACCTGCGGCGCGTCCGGCAACGTCCGTGGGCGGAATCGGCCGACCACCCGGCCGTCCGGTGCGACGAGGAACTTCTCGAAGTTCCACTGCACGTCCCCGGCAACACCCGCCTCATCGGGCAACGCAGTGAGCTGCTGATAGATCGGATCGCGGCCCTGCCCGTTCACGTCGATCTTGTCGGACATCGGGAACGTGACGCCATAGGTGGCCGAGCAGAACTCCGCGATCTGCTCGGCGGAACCGGGTTCCTGACCCCCGAACTGATTCGTCGGAAAGCCCAGCACAGTGAAGCCCCGATCGCCGAATGTCCGGTGCAGTGCCTCGAGCTGCTGGTATTGCGGGGTCATTCCGCATCGGCTGGCGACGTTCACGACGAGCGCCGCCTTGCCACCGGTGAGCTCGCCGAAGCTGCTCGTCCGCCCATCGAGGGTGATCACGGGAAGTTCAGACAACGGGCTCATCACAAGACTCCTGCGCACTAGGACACGACCTCAACCGACACCACACGCGTCGCAACATCGCAATGCCGTCACGAATAATTCCTTACCAATGCTATCGGTCGGGTACATGGTCGATCGCGGTCGCCTGGGGCCGGCAGCGCGCTCGCCACGACCAGGAGGTCACGTTCCAGCGACCTCGTCCTCGCCTCTCGGCAAAACCACACCACCGAGACCTGCGTTGTACGAATGCAACCGCCACGCACCGGCGAACCGGTGCAGCACCACCCAGTGACAGTTTCCGACGCCGATCAACGTCCCCCAGCTGTCCTCCGGCAACGCCAGCAGGCAGCCGGTCAGGCCGACGATCAGCCCACCATGGGACACGATCAGTGCCCGGGACGCGGTTCCGGCATCCAGTTCGGTGACCACCTCATTGGCCCGCTGCGCGACCTGCCAGCGTGATTCCCCCTTCGGCGGGGCGGCATGGGCGGACGTGGTCCGCCACCTGTCCCACTCGTCGGCCCAGTCGGCGACCACCTCGTCGCGCGTCAGGCCTTCCCACAGACCCATCGAGGTCTCCCGCAGGCGCTCGTCGAAGGTCGCCTCCACGTCGGTGAGAACCGTGACGGCGGAGGCTGTTTCCCGAGCCCGCTGCAGGTCAGAGCAGACGATGACGTCCGGTCGGAGGGCAACGATCGACGGCGCAGCGTCGATGGCCTGGTGGTGGCCGACCGCATTCAGTGCGATGTCCCGGTGGCCCTGCAGCCGTTGATCCCGGTTCCAGTCCGTCTGACCGTGGCGCAGCAGAATCAGGTGCTCCAAGGTCATGGCGACGCCACGACATCGGCCGGCTCTGCGGGACCGGCCGGCGTTTCGGTGGCACCGGCCTCGGCTGCCGGGGCCGCCGCGTCGACGAAGGCCACTGTCGGGCAGTCCTTCCACAGCCGGTCGAGGGCGTAGAACACCCGCTCCTCGGCGTGCTGGACGTGCACGATGACGTCGACGAAGTCGAGCAGCACCCAGCGCCCGTCCCGCTCCCCCTCGCGGCGCGGCGGCCGGGAACCGGCGGCCCGCATCTTCTCCTCGACGGAGTCGACGATGGCGCCAACCTGGCGCTCGTTCGCCCCGGTGACGATCACGAAGACGTCGGTGATCGCGAGCCGGTCGGAAACATCCACCAGCAGAATGTCTTTCGCCAGCTTGTCGGCGGCCGCCTGAGCGGCCACCCGGGCCAACGTCATGGCGGTTTCGGTGGCGGTCATGTTTCTCCCTGCGTGTTTGCGTTCTTCGAATTGAAGCGTGTGCGAAATAGTGGGTCCATCCTGCCGATCGCGGTGACGATCACGAATCCCCCTGGTACAAGCCGTGTTTGGCGATGTACTGGACGACGCCGTCGGGGACCAGGTACCAGACCGGCGCCCCGCTGATCACCCGTTGCCGGCAATCGGTGGACGAGATCGCCAGCGCGGGCACCTCGACAAGGGTCACCGACCCGTCGGGCAATTGCAGGTCGTGCAACGTGTAACCCGGGCGGGTCACGCCCACGAAATGCGCCAGGGTGAACAGCTGGTCGACGTCCTTCCACGACATGATCGCGGCGAGCGCGTCGGCGCCGGTGATGAAGAACCACTCCGCGCCCGGCTCAGCCGCGCGCAGGTCGGTCAGGGTGTCCTTGGTATACGTGGGTCCCGGTCGGTCGATGTCCACCCGGGACACCGTGAACCGCGGATTCGCGGCCGTGGCGATGACCGTCATCAGGTAGCGGTGCTCGGCCGGGCTTTCCCCGCTCTTCTGCCACGGCTGACCGGTCGGCACGAAAATGACCTCGTCGAGCGCGAACTGATCGGCGACCTCGGACGCCGCAACCAGATGCCCATGATGGATGGGGTCGAACGTGCCACCCATCACGCCGATGCGTCGGCCGCTGTCAGCCACCGGACACCGCGCGACCCCACACCAACCGCGTCACGAGGACGCCCGGATCTGCCCGTTGCCGGTGACGACGTACTTGGTGCTGGTCAACTCGGCCAACCCCATGGGCCCGCGGGCATGGAGCTTCTGGGTGGAGATCCCGATCTCGGCGCCGAAGCCGAACTCGCCGCCATCGGTGAACGCGGTGGAGGCGTTGACCATCACCGCGGCGGCGTCGACCCGGGCGACGAACTCGTTGGCCGCCGCCACCGAGGACGTGACGATCGCCTCGGTGTGGCCGGTGCCGTGCTGCGAGATGTGGGTGATCGCCTCGCCCAGGTCCGCGACCACCGCCACCGCGATGTCCAGCGACAGGTACTCGGTGTCGAAGTCCTCGGCGGTTGCCGGTACGACACCCGTGACGTCGCCCACCATCTCGATCACGGCCGGGTCGGCATGCAGCGTGACGCCGGCCTCCCGCAGCGCCGCGACGGCCGCCGGGATGAAGGTGGCGGCCGCTTCGGCGTGCACCAGCAGTGTCTCGGCCGCGTTGCAGACCGACGGGCGGCGGGCCTTGGAGTTGACCAGGATTTCCAGCGCCATCGCCGTGTCGGCGGTGGCGTCGACGTAGACGTGGCAGTTGCCGACCCCGGTTTCGATGACCGGGACGGTGGAGCCGTTGACGACGGCCTGGATGAGCCCGGCGCCGCCGCGCGGGATGATCACGTCGACCAGACCCCGCGCGGTCATCAGGTGTTTCACCGATTCCCGGTCGGTGCCCGGCACCAACTGCACCGCATCAGCGGGCAATCCCGCCCCGACGGCCGCATCGGCGAGAATCCCGACCAGCACCCGATTCGACTGGTATGCGGACGCGGACCCCCGCAGCAGCGCGGCGTTTCCGGCCTTCAACGCGATACCGGCAGCGTCGACCGTCACGTTGGGTCGCGCCTCGTAGATGATCGCGACGACGCCGAGCGGCACCCGCACCTGAGTGAGATGCAGCCCGTTGGGCAGCACCGAACCACGGACGACGGTGCCGATCGGATCGGGCAGGCCGGCCAGCTCGCGCAGCCCGGCAGCCATCCCATCGACCCGAGAAGAGTTGAGCCGCAACCGGTCCAGTAACGATCCGGCGACTCCTGATTCAGCCGCGGCCTGCACGTCGAGCTCGTTCGCGGCCAGGATCTCCGCCCGCCGGTCCAGCAATGCGTCGGCCATCGCGAGCAGGGCGCGGTCCTTCACGGCCCGGTTCAGCAGCGCCAACCCGGCCGCGGCAACCCGGGACCGCGCGGCAGATTCGAGCACCTGCTCCCGGGTCGCGCCAAAGCCGGATTCTCCGGCGCCTTGAGCCACCGGGACAGCAACGGTCGCGGCCTGCTCAGCGTGTTGGATCACGGTCATGGTTGGGCTCCTTCGCTCGCCGAGTGGCTCAGTGCATCAAGAGTCTTCGTGGGGCCGGCAGCATTCGACACGGCGATCAGATCGTCGGCATGCACCACCGGGTGCCGCAATTCGGTCGGGAGATCGGAGAGTGTGCGGCCGATGATCCCCGGCATCTCCGCTGCGTCGTGGCCGACGAATCCGCGGGCGACGATCTCGCCGCCCGGCGCCAACAGGTCGACGACGTCGCCGGATTCGAAGTCGCCGTAGAAGGCGGTGATCCCGGCCGGCAGCAACGACTTCCGGCGATTGAGCACCGCGGCAACGGCGCCGTTGTCCAGGCTGATCGAGCCCGATGCGGTGGCCGCGTGCCGGAGCCAGAACAGCCGGGCACTGGTCCGCCGGGTCGCCGGCGCGAAGGCCGTCCCGACGACCGGACCGTCGGTGTCGTCCGTCGCATTCGACACCCGCAGCGCCGCAACGGCATCCGCTGCGGACGCGAGCAGCACCGGGATGCCCGCACCGGTGGCGGTGAGCGCGGAGGTCAGTTTGGATTCCATCCCACCGGTGCCGACATCGCTGCCGGGGGCGGCAATTCCGACGTCTGCCAAAGCGCCGGCGTCCAACACCTCGCGCACCGGAGTGGACTCCGCAAGCCGCGGATCGCCGGTGTAGAGCGCATCGACGTCGGACAGCAGGATCAACGCACCGGCCCCGACCAGGTGGGCGACCAGTGCGGCCAGCCGATCGTTGTCGCCGAATCGGATCTCGGCAGTCGCGACAGTGTCGTTCTCGTTCACGACCGGTACCACCCCGAACGACAACAACTTGCCGAACGTCCGCTGCGCGTTTCGGTAATGTGCCCGGCGGACGACATCGTCGCTGGTCAAAAGGATCTGGCCGACGGTCAGCCGGTGCCGGGCGAACGATCCGGCGTACCGCTCGGCGAGCAACTGCTGACCGACCGACGCAGCGGCCTGCTGGGTGGCCAGGTCCCGCGGGCGTCGGGCGATGCCGAGCGGGGCCAGACCTGCGGCAATGGCGCCGGAGGACACCAGCACTACCTGCGAGCCCGCGGCCACCCGGCCGGCAACCGCGTCGACAAGGGCATCGAGCCGGTTCGGGTCGAGCCCACCGGCCGCGGTGGTCAGCGAAGAGGAACCGACCTTGACCACAACGACCTTGGCCCGGCCGACGGCCAGCCGGGCAGCAGACAGGGACGGCCCGGACTCAGCGATAGCGCCCGGCACCGGTGCAGAACGCAGAGCCCCGCCCGCCGTTCCGTTCACGAATCGCCGTCCTCGCGGACATCGTCATCGCGTCTGTCATGCTGCGAGCCGAATTCCTCGAGACTGTGTCCCTCGACATCCAGCCCGCGGCGCAACCGGTGCAGCACCTTGCGTTCCGAGGCGCCGATCCGCTCGACCTGGTCCAGTCGCAGATCGGTGCCGCGACCGGTCGGCACGACGTCGACGCCGGCCAGCGTGGTCGGCTCCCAGTCAAAGGTGACGTTGCCAATGGTGACCGGCGCGCCGGGCCGGGCTCCGTGGTTGGCAAGCTGCGCCTCGACACCGAGCCGGGCGAGTCGGTCGGCGAGGAAGCCGACGGCCTCGTCATTGTTGAAGTCGGTTTGCAGGATCCACCGTTCCGGGCGGGAGCCGCGGACGATGAACCCGCCGTCGACCTCGGGATCGGGCTCGACCTGGAACTGTTCGGAGTCGATCGCCTTGGGCCGCACCACGATCCGCGGGGCGGGCGCGGTCGGTTTCGCGGCGCGATCAGCGGCGACGACCTCGGCGAGCGCGAACCGCAGCTCGGGCAGACCCTCGTGTGTCACAGCAGAAATCGCGATGACGCGATGCCCGGCGGCCTCCAGATCGGGCGTGACGAATTCCGCCAGCTCGCGCGCCTCCGGCACATCGATCTTGTTCAGCACGACCAGTCGCGGCTTGGCGGCGAAGTCGGTGGCCAGGGCCGGGGTGTATTCAGAGAGCTCGAACTCCAGCGCCATGATGTCCGACAACGGATCCCGGCCCGCTTCGTAGGTGGCGCAGTCGATGACGTGCACCAGCACAGCGCAACGCTCGACGTGCCGGAGGAACTCCAGGCCGAGGCCCTTACCCTGGCTGGCGCCGGGGATCAGGCCGGGGACGTCGGCGATCGTGTAGACCTCGGACCCGGCCGTGACCACGCCGAGGTTGGGCTCGAGCGTGGTGAAGGGGTAGTCGGCGATCTTCGGCCGCGCCGCCGACAGCACCGACACCAACGAGGACTTACCTGCGCTGGGAAAGCCGATCAGGCCGACATCGGCGACGGATTTGAGTTCGAGGATGACGTCGGCGGCCTCACCGGGTTCGCCGAGCAGCGCGAACCCGGGAGCCTTGCGTGCTCGGGAAGCGAGTGCACCGTTGCCGAGGCCACCACGGCCACCTCGCGCGGCCGTATAGGTTGCACCCAAACCGACCAGATCGGCGAGCACAGTGCTGCCGTCCTCCGACAGCACCACCGTGCCGGACGGGACCCGCAACTCCAGGCCCTCGCCGTTGGCGCCGTCCTTGTCGTCACCCTGCCCGGGCCGGCCGTTACCGGCCTTCGCGTGCGGGCGGAAGTGGAAGTCCAGCAGCGTGTGCACGTTGTCGTCCACGACGAGCGTGACGTCCCCGCCGTTACCGCCGTCGCCGCCGTCCGGACCACCCAGCGGCTTGAACTTCTCCCGATGCACCGACGCACACCCGTGGCCACCGTCGCCGGCTTGCAGATGCAGGACGGCGCGGTCGACGAACCTGGCCACGGTCACCTCCTGGGGAACTCAAAGAATCATGAACGGAACGAACAACCACTGGTGCAACCAACAACCGACCGTAAACATGCCGCAAGGGGCGGTCCCGGTGTATCGGGTCCGCCCCTCGCAGGGATGATCACAATGCGCCGAGGGGTCAGACCCCAGCCGGAACGGCAAGGTCAGCTTCGACGGCTGCCTTGGTCACGATGTTGACGGTCTTCCGACCGCGCTTGCTACCGAACTCCACCGCGCCGGGGATCAGCGCGAACAAGGTGTCGTCCTTGCCGCGGCCGACGCCCTCGCCCGGGTGAAACTTGGTGCCGCGCTGACGAATCAGGATCTCGCCGGCGTTGACCTCTTGGCCGCCGAAGCGCTTGATCCCAAGCCGCTGAGCGTTGGAATCGCGGCCGTTCCGGGAGCTGGATGCGCCCTTTTTGTGTGCCATGGTGGTGGCGCCTTTCTAGTGAATGTGCTCAGCTGGCGGAATCGGCCTTGGCCGACCCGACCGAGATCCCGGTGACCTTGACCTGCGTCAGCGGCTGGCGATGGCCCTGGCGCTTGTGGTAGCCGGTCTTGTTCTTGAACTTGTGAATGATGATCTTCGGGCCCTTGGTGTGGGCGACGACCTCACCCGAGACCGTCACCGCCGCAAGTGCGTCGAGCGTGGCGGTGACCGAGGGGCCATCGACCAGCAGCACCGCGGGCAGGGTGATTGCAGCACCGGGATCGCCTTCGAGCTTCTCGATCTCGATGACGTCACCCTCGGCGACCTTGTATTGCTTGCCGCCGGTCTTGACGATCGCGTACATCGTGGACGCGCCTTCCTGCCTGTTGTGATGCCGGTGTTGCCCGGTTTCGGTGGACTACTTGTCTTCGTACTTCGCGTGCGTGGTGCGTACTGCTGAGCTGGCCGTCCAGGGTCTCCCCCGACGCCCGCCGCCATCGGCACCGCGGGACAACCCGTGGTGCGTCAGGCGATCAGTGTCGGTGGCGCCCCCGACGAACTCCCCACGATCTCGGGGGTTCGATCCGCCAGTACGGGACAAGCGAACCAGGGCACCGCAAAGCCCGCTGCGCAGCAGCGTGCCGATCGCCTACAGTACGCGGCCTGGTACTGCCGGGGCAAACCGAGCGGGCACCGGCCGATCAACTCACCGGTTGCTCGGTCGGGATAGAGATGACCACCGGTTCCGGGGCCGATTCACCGGCCGCAGGTCCCGCCGGGCGCGACGCCGCGCGGCGTCGGCGCGGCGGTGTCGCGGGTGCTGCGGGTGCTGATGCAGTCTCCGCCGAGCCGTTTGAGTCGCCCGTCGCCGGATGCTCGTCGTGGCCGTTGGTCGCGTGCTCGTCGGAACCCTGCTCCGCTGCCGGCGCAGTCCACGCCTGCTGCGATTCCGGCACTGCATCCCGGATGACCATGTCGACGGGCTGCGCTGCGGGCGGAGCACCCGCCGGGCGGCCGGCGCTGCGCCGTCCTCGACGCCGCGGTGCGGCCGGTGCAGGCTCCTGCAGCACTGGCTCGGAGTCGGCTGCAGCGTCCGCCGGCGCGGCGTCTGCTTCGACGTCCTGCGTACCCGAGTCGTCACTGCCGGCAGCCCCATCGCCGAGGCCCGCCCCGTCCAACTCGACGACGATCTCCTCGGCCTCAGTGGGAGCCAGCTCATCCCGGCTGTCATTGCCGGCGTCGGCGTCCCGAGTCACCGGCTGGTGCGCCTCGAAACCATCCTCGTCGGCATCCTCTGCGGCCTGAATTCCCGCCGATGCCGCGGCGGTGATCCAATCGATTTCGGCGCCTTCCACACTGGTCGGCACGGCGTCGACCGCTGGCTCATCGACGACGACCTGATCAGGTTCGCTCTGCCGTCCGCCGGTCAATCCAGCCGGGATCGGTCCCCTGGGTCCACGCGGATCGGGCCGGCGGCCGACGGGCTCGACCACTCGGGGCACCACGATCTCCTCGACCCGGTCCCCATCGCGGCCGCGCCGGCGGCCGGTCTTGCCCGCGCGTCGATCGCTGTAGTTGTCCTCGATCGGCGACGCGACCACCGGCAGGTCGTGCAGCACCAGGCCGCGACCCCCGCAATGCGGGCACGGCTCGGAGAACGCCTCGACCAGCCCGGTACCCATCCGCTTCCTGGTCATCTGGACCAGGCCGAGCGAGGTCACCTCGGCGACCTGATGGCGGGTGCGGTCCCGACCGAGCGCCTCGGTCAACCGGCGCAACACCAGCTCCCGGTTGGATTCCAGCACCATGTCGATGAAGTCGATGACGATGATGCCGCCGATGTCCCGCAGCCGGAGCTGGCGGACCATTTCCTCGGCGGCCTCCAGGTTGTTCTTGGTGACGGTCTCCTCGAGGTTGCCGCCGGACCCGGTGTACTTCCCGGTGTTGACGTCGACAACCGTCATCGCCTCGGTCCGGTCGATGACCAGCGAGCCGCCGGAGGGCAGGTGCACCTTCCGTTCCAACGCCTTGGCGATCTGCTCGTCGATCCGGTAGGCGGCGAAGACGTCGGGCCCGCCCGGCCGATTGGCCTCGTACTTCACCAGCCGGTCGGCCAGCTCGGGCGCGACCGCGTTGATGTACTCGGCGACCGGCTCGTACGCGTCGTCACCGTCGATGACCAGTCGAGTGATGTCGGAGTTGAACAGGTCGCGGATGACCTTGATCAGCGTTCCCGGCTCCGCATAGAGCTGGGTCGGCGCACTCGTCTTTTCCGCGGCCCGGCGGGTGATCTCCGCCCACTGGGACTGCAGGCGCTCGACGTCGCGGGCCAGCTCCTCCTCGGCGATGCCCTCGGCGGCGGTCCGGATGATGACGCCGGCATCGTCGGGGACGATCCGGTCCATGATCGACTTCAGCCGCTTGCGTTCGGTGTCCGGCAGCTTCCGGGAGATCCCGGTCGCGCCGCCGCCCGGTACGTAGACAACAAAGCGACCGGGCAGCGAGATCTGGGTGGTCAGTCGCGCGCCCTTGTGCCCGACCGGGTCCTTCGAGACCTGCGCCAGGATGGTGTCGCCGCTGGACAGCGCGGTCTCGATCCGGCGCGCCTTGCCGTTCAGCCCGGCGGCGTCCCAGTTCACCTCGCCGGCGTAGATGACGGCGTTGCGGCCGCGGCCGATGTCGCAGAACGCGGCCTCCATCGACGGCAGCACGTTCTGCACCTTGCCGAGGAAGACGCTGCCGATCATCGAATCGGACCCGGTCTGCGAGACGAAATGCTCGACCAGGATGCCATCCTCCAGCAGGGCCACCTGCGCAAGGTCGCCCCGTTGCCGGACCGCCATCACGCGTTCCACGGACTCCCGTCGAGCCAGGAATTCGGCCTCGGTCAGGATCTGCGGGCGCCTGCGGGAGGAGTCCCGCGAGTCGCGCCGGCGCTGCCGCTTGGCCTCCAGCCGGGTCGACCCGCGGACGCCCTGCACCTCGTTGGACGGTGCGTTTGCCGAGCCCGAGGCCGACGAACCGGCTTGGGAGAGCCGCGGTTCCCTGACGTGCACGACGGTGTTGTCGGGATCGTCCTCACGGGGGGTTTCGTCACCGGTGGAGCGGCGCCGACGACGACGCCGCCGGCGGTTGCCGGCACCGCTGCCCGACCCGGTGTCCGTGTCGGTATCGGAATCGTCGTCGGAGTCGTCCTCGGAATCCTCCGAAGCCACCTCGGCGACGACAGGTGAAGCCTCCGTAGCAATGCCATCTGCCTCGAGCGATGCCGGCCCGTCAGCCGAACCCTGATCCTCACCTCGATCGTCAGTGTCGGACACCCGGCCGCGGCCGCGTCGGCCCCGGCGCCTGCGCCTGCCACGCGACCCGGAATCGTCATCGCTGTCGCTGTCGCCGTCGCTTTCGGCTCTCGGCGAGTCGGTGTCCGGAGCTTCCACGGACTGGCCCGGATCGGCCGGCGCCGCGTCCGTGTCCGGACTGTCGCCACCCTCGACGAGCACTACCGGCGGCTGGTCCGACGGGCCGGCTTCAACCAGGACCGGAACCGCGTCGTCAACTGATGGTGCTTCATCGTCAGCACTGTCCTGCGCCGCACTGTCCTGGGTTGCACTGTCCGGCGCCTGTCGCCGCCCGCCACCGGACCGGCCGCGCCGCCGACGTGAGGATCCGGAGCGAGCCTGCGGGCCGGCCTCTCCTTCGGCTGCGTCCTGATCAAGCGGCACCCGGCCCTGTTGTCCAGCAACGCCCTCGAACTCGGCCGGCGGCAGAAAGAGCGGGTTGATGGCGTGGCCCGCCTGACCGGGCGAGTCGCCCGGGATTTCGGCTGGCGCTTCGAAGAGCGGTGCTTCGACGTGCGCTGATTGTTGATCGTGGACCGGATCCACGTCCGTAGCGACCGGGTCCTCGACGAGGACCAGTTGTTTGATCAGTTCCTGCGCCACAGCCAACGGCACGGACGACGACGCACTGCTCACGGTCAGGCCACGGTCGGCGAGCGCTGCGATTAGCTCCTTGTTGCTGATGCCGATGCGCTTGGAGAGCTCGTGCACTCTCGGCTTCGCCGGCAACCCGGCCAGGGCGGATTCTAGGGTAGGTGTCATTGAGACGGTTCCTCTCCGAAGCCCCCGGGCGCGTACTGGACGCGTCCGCACAGGGGCTTCGTACATTTCGTTTGCCCGCGGCAAATGCCCGAATGTTTCGAGCCGTCACCACGGGAAGTCTGGGTGGTTGTCGGGCCGATCGGTTCCGCAGCAGCTCCGTACGTTCGCGCCCGGTGTCTCACCCACCGAGGCCAGTAACGAGCCGCCGCCACCCACCATGCCCGGGCTCGTCGCCGCTGTGTGCGACGCCGAACCGCTTCCGAGTATCCCACACGCCAGGTGAGCGGTCGTCAGGCGCGGCCTCGACAACCTTGACCGGTGCTGCGGACACTCATCGCAACAGCAACCGTTCCAACCGTCGGGAGGTCAGCAGGATTCCCACGGCGGCCATCACCAGGAAATACAGCACGTGCCAGAGCAGCCCCCAGCTCACGATGCCGAGGCAGAGCCCGCGCATCAGTTCGATGCCCTGGTACAGCGGCAGGCAGCGCACCACCGCCTGGATCGCCGGCGGATACACGCTCAGCGGGTAGAACGTCGTCGAGAACAGGAACATCGGCAGGATCGCGGTGTTGATCCAGTCCAGCTGCTGGAAGGTCCTCATGAACGACGTGATCGCCATCCCGACCGCGCCGAAACCGAGCGCGATCAGCAGCGCGACCGGCACGGCCAGCACCGCCCACCACGACTCGAGCAGTCCCATCAACAACATGACAGTGACGAATCCGGCCGAGTAGAGCCCGCCGCGGAGCAGGGACCAGGCGATCTCGCCGAGGGCGACGTCCATCGGGCCGAGCGAGGTTGCCAGCATGGCGTCGTACAGCTTGGCGTACCTCATCTTGAAGAAAACATTGACGGTCGAGTCGTACAACGCGCCGTTCATCGCTGAGGTCGCGAGCAACCCGGGCGCGATGTAGGCGGTGTAGCTGACCGGGCCGGCACCGGCGTCGACCGTACCGACCAGGGAGCCGAGGCCCGCGCCGAGCGCCAGCAGGTAGAAGACCGGCTCGAAGAAGCCGGAGACGATGATCAACCACGCCCGCCGGTAGACCCGCAGGTTGCGCTCGAGCACCACCGAGGCGCGGCCGGCGTACAGCTGCAGTGGAATCACCCTGAGCACGAGCGGCGCCGGCTGCCCGCGGTTGCCCGTGGTCTTCTGCACCGAGGCGTTCATACGATCAACCGCGCTCGATAGCACCGTCGGGCGACGATGACGCCCGCGAGCAGCAGCGCGAGCAGATAGGCCAGGTGTCCGACGGCCGGCCAGAACCCGAGGCCACCGAGCGCGGCCCCGCGGGCCAGTTCGTTGCCGTGCCACAGCGGCGAGATCCAGGCCAGCCAGCGGACCGCCAGCGGCATCTCGGTGATCGGGAAGAACGACCCGGAGAACAGCGTCATCGGGACGATGACGAACCGGAACAGGACGTTGAACGCGCCGCCCTCGGACCGCATCCGGGCACCCGAGCGCGAGCACCCATACCCCGCAGGCCAACCCGGTGAGCATCGCGATCGGGAATCATCAGCACCCCGGTCGCGCCGCCGGCGGCCCCGAACGCCAGCAGCACCAGGTAGTACAGGGTCGACCCGGCGGCCATCCGGGTCGCGATGAACAGCACCTCCCCTTCGCAGACCTGGGCCGGCGTCACCGGGGTGGCCGTCACCCCCCAGAAGACCCGGCGTCCACTTGAACCGGCTGTACGCCGGGTAGGACGACTCGCCGACGGCGACCTGAACGGCCGCCGCGACGAGCAGGGCAGGGGCGATGTAGTCCAGGTAGCTGATGCCGCCCAGCGATTCCGGGTCCGGGCCCGGAATCGATCAGCGAGCCGAGCCCGACGCCGAGTGCCAACAGATACAGCAGCGGCGTGCCGACGGCCTCGGCCAGGCTGGACAGCAGATAGCGCCGCCAGCAGCGGACCAGGTACTCCCAGACCAGAAACCGACCACCGGGGGTGGTAGCCGGCGTGCGGGACGATGGGGTGAACACCATCAGTCCACCAGGCTCCGTCCGGTCAGCCGCAGAAAGACGTCCTCCAGCGTCGACCGGCGCACCAGCGTGGTCGACGGCCGCAGCCCGAGCGCCTGCACATCGGTCAGCGTGACGTCGCCGTCGTCGGTGTAGAGCAGCAGCCGATCGGGCAGCACCTCGATCCGCTCGACGAGGCCATCGACCTGCTCCTGGGCCCCGTCCTGAGCGCCGGGCCGGAACCGCAATTCCAGCACCTCCCTGGACGAGTGCGCCGCGATCAGCTCGGCCGGCGACCCGTGTGCGACGATCCTGCCGCCGTCCATCACCACCAACCGGTCGCAGAGCTGCTCGGCCTCGTCCATGTAATGGGTGGTGACGACCAACGTGACACCCTGGTGCTTCAGGCGAAACAGCCTGTCCCACAACACATGTCGAGCCTGCGGGTCGAGGCCGGTTGTTGGCTCGTCGAGCAGCAGCAGTTCGGGATCGTTGATCAACGACCGGGCGATGGTGAGCCGGCGCTTCATGCCGCCGGAGAGCGTCTCGACCTTGCTGTCGGCCTTGTCGACCAATTGCGCGAAGTCCAGCAGTTCCACCGCCCGCCGCCGGCATTCCGACCGCGAGATGCCGAAGTAGCGGCCGTAGACGATCAGGTTCTCCCGGACCGTCAGCTCGTCATCCAGGTTGTCCTGCTGCGGTACGACGCCCAGCCGGCCACGGATCCGCACCCCGTCCAGGTCCGGGTCGAGGCCGAGAATGCTCAGCTCGCCGCCGGTACGGGGCGAGACGCACGCGATCATGCGCATGGTGGACGACTTGCCCGCGCCGTTCGGGCCGAGAAAGCCGAAGGACTCCCCGCGCGCCACCCGCAGATCGATGCCCTTCACCGCCTCGACATCGGCACCGGACTTCACCGGAAAACTCTTGCGCAGGTTGCTGGCCATGATCATCGGTGCCGGGAGTTCGGCCGATGCGTCGTGGGTCGAAACGCGGGGCGGTGACCGCGCGACCGCCCGCCGCAAGGCGATTCCCGCGGTTCGACGAACTCCAGGACCTCACGGTGCCCGACGGTACCCGCGGGCCACGACAGGCACCGTTGGATGACCCCGCGCGCCCGCAGTCCGAGCCGACGCCGGCCCGGCGCGGTTCGTGCTCGCCCCCTCCCGACATCGCTACCCTGGAGGAAATTCACCCAGACGGCCACGTTCGGTAGGCAACCCGGACACCGTGACGAACGTCCAGCAATCGTCAGGTGTGCCCTGCCCGGATCCGGGCGGGCTGCCGATGTCGTTCGGCCCGACGAGTCGACCGGTGCAGGCAGCAGCTAGCTACGATCACGGAAAGGTGGAGACGGCGATGAGCGGTTCCCGCTCCCTCCGCAACTGGCTGACGGTCTGCGCCCTCACGTTGGTCAGCCTCGCCGTCGCCCTGCTGGCGGCGCCGACGGCGGCCGCCGATCTGCGGGAGGCGCCGGTGGTCGTGCCGGACACCCCGACCTCGGCGCCGATGATGCTCGCCAGCACGGGACTGGACATCACCGTGCCGGTGGTGATCGGCCTGGTCGCCCTGCTGCTCGGCACGCTGATGGTCGGCTGGGCCTTCCTGGCCACCGGCCGGCGCGGCCAGCACCGCTGAACCCATAGCTCCTCCGGGTCCTTTTGGCTACGTCAGCACGGCGAACGCCCGCACCGGGAAGGTACCCATCCCCTGGACCGCCGGCGGCGCAGCGGTGAACCGGAAACCGGTGTCCGGCAGCTGATCGAGCCCGGTCAGATGCTCGACGATCGGGATCTGGGCGGCCAGCAGCCAGCTGTGCGCGGGGCGCCGCCCGGTATGCGTCGAATCAATGTTCAGCGAGTCGATGCCCACCAGCGCCGGCTTCACCGACACCAGGAATTCGACGGCGTCATCGGTGAGATACGGGTGATCGGCGAAGTAGGCCGGTGTCCCCCAATGATCGCTGTGCCCGGTGTCGATCAGCACCGCGCGGCCAGCAAGTTCGCCACCCGCCACGTCGAGGCCGTCGAGTGCCCGGAGCAGGTCTGCTTCGTCGATGGCCCGACCACCTGCGCCGGGACGGACCCGTGCCCTCGCGACAACACCGTCGAGGTCGACCATCCGGTCCAGGCTCAGCCCGGCGAGGTCCGCGCCGTCCCGGTACCGGTGGGCGGGCGTGTCCAGGTACGTCCCGGTGTTGGCCGCCATGGAGATGGTGCCGATCGAGAACTCGGTACCGGCGGCGTAGTGCGAAGCCGACTCGTCGAAGGTCAGATGCGCACCGATGACGGGAGCGGGGATGCCCGGGTAGGTCACCAACCCGTCGGTGATGACGTGCGACAGGTCGACAATCCGCCGACGCACACCGGGCTGCTCGGAACTCGTCACAGCGTCGCTCCCCAGACGATCTCGTCATGGACATCGTCGGGTCCGGACCGGACCCAGCCCGGCCGCCGACCCCATTGCTCGAACCCGAAACGAGAAAAGAACGCGTCCAGGCCAGCACCGTCGGCGGCGTCGAGGTCAACCGCCTGCAGCCCACGGTCGCTGGCCAGCCGGAGCAGTTCGGTCAGCAACTGCCCGCCGATGCCGCTCCTGACGTGCGCGGGGTCGACGAGGATCAGCTCCAGGTGACCGGTGTGTGCGGCGCTGCCGCGCCCGGGACGCAACAGCGCCGCGCCGATGAGCCGATGAGAACGGTTGGCCGCCACCGCGATCACCCGACCGGTGCGGACCTCGTCAACCAGTCCGGCCGCGCGGCCGGCCACCTCCGGGCGAACGACCGGCGGCGCGAACCCGACAGGTCCGCCGGCTTCGATCACGCGCTGCCACAGGGAAACCAGGGCGACCCCGAACGCATTGTCGGACGGCACTCCCCCGCCGGGCCCGGCCCGGTCGATCCGGAGCACCGGCTCGTCGGGGGCGGCGCCCGGATCGGCCACTACCGGTGGCGCGCCATTTCCCGACGCGCCCGCTCCGGTCACAGCTCCGGGAACCACAGCGCGATCTCCCGGGCAGCGGACTCCGGCGAGTCGGAGCCGTGCACCAGGTTGAACTGGGTCTCCAGCCCGAAGTCGCCGCGAATGCTGCCGGTCGCAGCCTTCTCGACCGGGTCGGTGCCGCCGGCCAGTTGACGGAACGCGGCGATGGCGCGCGGGCCTTCGGCCACGATCGCCACCAGCGGTCCACCGGTGATGAACTCCAGCAGGCTGTCGTAGAAGCCCTTGCCGGCATGCTCGGCGTAATGCTCCTGAGCAACGACCAGCTCGACGACCTTGAGCTCGAGGGCGACCAGAGTCAGGCCCTTGCGCTCGATCCGGGAGATGACCTCACCGACCAGTCCGCGTTCGACTCCGTCGGGCTTGATCAGGACCAGAGTTCGTTCCGACATTGAGCAGGGGCTCCCTTGCTTCGGGCGGCCGGTCGGCCGCGCTGGTGGTGCAGTGCTGTGTCTGGTGGTGCAGTGCTGTGTAGTGCCGTGCTGGGGGCCGACCTGTGGCCGGCTACGGACCGCTCGGTTGCGGCGGCCCAGGCAGCGTACCGGCAGCGAGCCGTCGCCGGAATTCGCCGCGGAACCACAGGATCACCGCCCATACCAGGCCGAAAACGATCCCCATGACGCCCAGCGGCGGGGTGATCAGCCAGCAGGCGATCATCACCACCTGCAGGCCGAGGATGACCTGCAGGGCGTACGGCTTGGACACGATCGCGCAGGCCGCGATCAGCAGCACCGCCAGCAGGCAGATCACCGCGATACCGAGCGGGCCGGCCCCGCCGCCGGTGTTCGCCGCGACCGGGATCGACAGCAGGACGGTGATCGCCTCCAGCACCAACGTCGCGGACATGATGCCGCGCAGGCCCTTCTCCGGGTCCGGCGGCCGCCGCTGCGGCGGCGGTGCTGCAGGCTCCTGCGCGCCGGTCTCCGGGTCGGGTCCACTTGGTTCAGTCATGCCGGCTCTCCGCTCGTTCCTCGCAGATTGCCGCCATCGGCCCACTGTTCGCTCGCTGACGCTCGCTCACGCCGGCTCTCCGCTCGTCCCTCGCGGATTGCCGGCATCTGGCCCACTGTTCGCTCGCTGGCGCTCGCTCACGCCGGCTCCAACCCGACCAGGGTGCGCCCGTCACCGGCGGACACCACGGATCCGGTGATGATCACGCCGGTGCCGGTGACGTCATAGGTGTCGGTCTCGGCGAGATCGACGGCCATCGCGATGGCCTCATCCATCCGCCCGGCCACGTGCACCTTTTCTTCGCCGAAGATGTCGATCGCCAGCTCGGCGAGTTCCAGCGGCCCCATCGAGCGCGGTGACGAATTGCGGGTCACGACCACCTGATCGAAGGAGTCGGCCAGTGCTTCGAGGATGCCGCGGGCGTCCTTGTCGGCCATCACCGCGAGCACCCCGACCAACCGGGTGAAGGAGAATTCCGCGGCCAGCGCCGCGGCGAGAGCAGTTGCGCCGTGCGGATTGTGCGCCGCGTCGACCATGATCGTCGGCGAGGTACGCACCCGTTCCAGCCGGCCGGGTGACGCCACCGCCGCGAAACCGTCCTGGACGGAGGCGATATCGAGTTGCCGGTTGGCACCTGCGCCGAAAAAGGCCTCGACGGCGGCCAGCGCCACCGCGGCGTTCGTTGCCTGATGCTCCCCGGCCAGCGGCAGGAAGATGTCCTCGTACACGCCGCCGAGCCCCTGCAGCGTGAGCCGCTGGCCGCCGACCGCGAATGCCCTGTCCAGCACAGAGAACTCGCTGCCGAACCTGGCGACGAACGCGTCCACCTCGATGGTCCGGCGCAGGATGGCGTTCAACGCCTCCGGTTCCTGCGGTCCGACGACGGCGATCGAGTCCGCCTTGATGATTCCTGCCTTGTTGCCGGCGATCTCGGTCAGCGTGTCGCCAAGGTACTCGGTGTGGTCGATGCCGATCGGGGTGATCACCGCGATTTTCGCGTCGACCACGTTCGTCGAATCCCAGGTGCCGCCCAGCCCGACCTCGATCACCGCGGCATCGACGGGAATGTCGGCGAACGCGGCGTAGGCCATGGCGGTGAGGATCTCGAACTTGGACAGCGGTAGACCGTCCGTCAGCGCGGAGTCAGCGTCGACCAGGTCGATGTAGGGCGCGATGTCCGTGTAGAACTCGACGTACTGGTCGGCCGAGATCGGTGCCCCGTCAATGGCGATGCGTTCGGTGACCAGTTGCAGGTGCGGCGAGGTGAACCTGCCGGCCCGCAGTCCGGAGCGGTCCAGCAACGCGTCGATCATCCGGGCGGTTGATGTCTTCCCGTTGGTACCGGCGATCTGGATCACCGGGTAGGACGTCTGCGGATTTCCCAGCAGGTCCAGCAGGGCGGTGATGCGCTCCAGCGTTGGCGAGATCTGCACCTCGCTACGCCGCCGGTCGAGCACGGACTCGACCATGCCCAGCGTCAGCGGCGGGGCATCCGGCACGATGATGCTCGTGCCCACCGGCACATCCTCGTCCAGATCCGCAGTGGCAGCGGCGATCTCCCCTGTCGGGTCGTCGTCGACAGCGTCGGACGGCTCGGCCGGGACGCCAAGATTGCCGGCGTCCCAGGGGATTCCATCGCCAGCGGTCGTCCGGATCGTCCGGCAGGTTGCCGCCGGGGCCCGCCGGTCCGTTCGTCACGATGTTTCGCCGCGCAGTTGCCCCAGTCGCTGGGTCAATCTCGCGACATCGGCATCGGCCTTGGCGGCCCGTTCGCGGATCTTCTGCACGACCTTCTCCGGAGCCTTGCCCAGGAACGCCGCATTGCCAAGCTTGGCCGCGGTATCCGTGACCTCCTTATCAGCAGCGGCGAGATCCTTGACAGCCCTGGCGATCTCGGCCGCGACATCAATCGTTGACGAGGTGTCGACCGCAACCGTCACAGCTCCGGCCGTCGGCAGGTCGACCTGGATCGTCGCACTCGCCGAAAAGGACTCGCCGGCCGGCTCCAGCCTGGTCAGCGCCGCACCGTAGGTCAGCAGATCCCCTCGTGAGCCTCCGTCCGCCCGGTCGAAGTCCAACACTGCCGGCACCCGCTGACTCGGCGGGAGCCCCTGGGCCGCCCGGAATCGCCTGATTTCGGTTGCCAGCTGGTCGATGTCGGTCAACCATGCAGCGGCGGCCGGCTCTTTCTCCCGCCCCGACGGCGTCGGCCAAGCGGCGATGACCAGGGACTCCCCGCCGGTCAGCGCCGTCCACAGGGTCTCGGTCACGAACGGCACGAAGGGGTGCAGCAACCGGAACAGGCCATCGAGGACCGTGCCCAAAACCCGTTGGGTTGTCGCCTCCCGCTGGGGATCGCCACCGGTTTTGGGCAACTGCACCTTCGCCAATTCCAGGTACCAGTCACAGACCTCGTCCCAGGCGAAGTGATACAGACCCTCCGCGGCCTTGCCGAACTGAAAATCGCCCAGCAGGTCCGTGGTCTGCGCTACTACCTCGTCGAGCCTGTCCAGGATCCAACGGTCCGCCTGGGTGAGCGTCGCCTGGTCCAGTGGCTGGGTCGACACGACCGCACCGTTAGCCAGCGCAAACTTGGTGGCATTGAACAATTTTGAGCAGAACCTGCCGGAGCCGGCCACCCACTCGGTGGCAATCGCCTGATCGGCACCCGGGTTCGACCCGCGGGCCAGCGTGAAGCGCACCGCGTCGGCGCCGTAGTCCTCGATCCATTGCAGCGGATCAACGGTGTTGCCCTTGGACTTCGACATCTTCTTGCCGTATTGGTCGCGCACCAACCCGTGCAGCGCGACGGTGTGAAACGGCACCTGCGGCTGCCCGTCGTCGTCCCGGGTCGCGTACAACCCGAACATCATCATCCGGACGACCCAGAAGAACAGGATGTCGTAGCCGGTGACCAGCACGGATGTCGGGTAGAACGCCTTCAACGTGTCCGTCTGCTCCGGCCAGCCCATGGTCGAGAACGGCCACATGCCGGAGGAGAACCAGGTGTCCAGTACGTCGGGGTCCTGGGTCCAGCCCTCACCCGGCGGGACCTCATCCGGTCCGACGCAACGGATCTCGCCGTCGGGGCCGTACCAGACCGGGATGCGGTGCCCCCACCACAGCTGCCGGGAGATGCACCAGTCGTGCATGTTGTCGACCCAGTCGAAATACCTGGGCGCCAGTTCCGCCGGATGAATGACGGTCCGCCCGTCCCGCACCGCGTCGGCGGCGGCCTTCGCCAGCGGCGCCACCTGCACGAACCACTGGGTGGACAGCCGCGGTTCGATGACGTCATCGGACCGCGAGCAGTGCCCGACGGCGTGGATGTACGGGATCTTCTCGGCCACGATCCGGCCCTGCGCGCGCAGCTCCTCCTTGACCGCCACCCGCGCCTCGAACCGGTCCATCCCGTCGAAACGTGTTCCGGTATCGGTGATATGGGCCGATTCGTCCAAGATGGTTGGCATCGGCAGGTTGTGCCGGCGGCCGATCTCGAAGTCATTGGGATCATGCGCCGGGGTCACCTTGACCGCGCCGGTGCCGAACTTCGGGTCGACGTGCTCGTCGGCCACCACCGGGATCTCCCGATTCATGATCGGCAGCAGCACGGTGCGGCCGACCAGGTGCCGGTACCGCTCGTCGTCGGGGTGCACCGCGATCGCGGTGTCGCCGAGCATGGTCTCCACCCGGGTGGTGGCGACCACGACGGAATCGGCCCCGTCGCCGTAGCGGATCGAGACCAGTTCGCCGGCGTCCTCGGAGTGGTCGACCTCGATGTCGGACAGCGCGGTCCGACAACCAGGGCACCAGTTGATGATTCGCTCCGCCCGATAGATCAGGCCGTCGTCATACATGCGCTTGAACACCGTCTGCACGGTGCCGGAAAGGCCATCATCGAGGGTGAAGCGTTCGCGTTCCCAGTCGACCGAGTCCCCCAAGCGCTTCATCTGACCCAGGATCGCCCCGCCGAATTCGGCCTTCCAGTCCCACACCTTCTGCACGAACAGATCGCGGCCGAAGTCGTGCTTGGTCTTGCCGTCCTTTGCGAGCAGTTGCTCGACGGCGTTCTGGGTGGCGATGCCGGCGTGATCCATCCCGGGCAGCCAGAGCACCTCGTCCCCGGACATCCGCTGCCAACGCACCAGGATGTCCATCAGGGTGTGCTCAAGGGCATGACCGACGTGCAGGTTGCCGGTCACGTTGGGTGGCGGCAGCACGATCGAGAACGGCTTCTTTGCGCCGCTGAGCACCTTCTGCTCGTCGGCGTGGAAGTAACCGGCGGCCAGCCAGCGCAGGTACAGGGGTACCTCGACGGCCGCCGGGTCGTACTGCGTTGCCAGTTCCCTGCTGGCCATGTCCTGGCCCGGCAGCTCGTCACGATCGGCGGTGGTAGTCACCTGGCTAGTTTATGTGTGCGCAGCGAGCGCGTTTCCCGGCCGCTCACCGGACCGCTACCTCCCGGCGCCTGCCCGCAGCCACCCAGTTGTGTTGATCATGGGACTCCGCACCCGAAACGCCGACGACACGCCGACTATTCTGTGTTGCCGCCCATGATCAACACCGCATGGCTCGGGCGGACACTCTCTGGTCAGACTCGCTCAGTACGATCTGGGCAGCTTGAGGCTGTGCTGGGCCACGTAGTTGAGCACCATCTCGCTGTTCACCGGGGCGATCCGCAGCAGCCTGGCCATCCCCCACAGCGGCATCAGGCCGTATTCGGCGGACAGCCCGTTGCCCGCCGTGCACCTGGATGGCGGCATCGACGGCGGCGGTCGCCGCTTCGGCGGCGGCGTATTTGGCCATGTTCGACGCCTCACCGGCCGGCAGTCCCTGGTCGTACAGCCAGGCGGCCTTCGCCGTCATCAGCGCGGCCAGTTCGACCTGGATCTTGGCCTTGGCCAGCGGGTGGGACACCCCCTGGTGGGCGCCGATGGGCTGGCCCCAGACATTCCTGGTCCGGGCGTAGTCGGCGGCGGTGTCGACGGCGTACCGGCCGATGCCGACGCCGATCGCGGCCGCCGCGATCCGTTCCGGGTTGAGCCCGTCGAACAGCGGAGCCCAACCCTTGCCGGCCTCGCCGATCAGCGCGGTCGCCGGCACCCGGACGTCGTCGTAGAAGACGGTGAACTGCCGGTCCGGGATCTGCGCGGCGACGTCGAGTCGGTTCCAACTCAGCCCCGGCGCGTCGACCGGAACCAGGAACAGCGACAGCTCCGCCTTCCCGGTGACCGGGTCGACGCCGGTCCGGGTCACCGTGATGATCGCGGCGGCCTCGTCGACGCCGGAGATGTAGTACTTCTGCCCGCTGATCAGGTAGTCGTCACCGTCCCGCCGGGCGGTGGTGGTGATGCGGTGCGAGTTGGAGCCGGCGTCCGGCTCGGTGATCGCGAAGACCACCTTGGTGCCGCCATCAGCGAGTCGCGGTCAGCCATTCCTGCTGCTGCTCGGCGGTGCCGTGCCGGCGGAGGATCTCCACCCCGATCGCGCTGGACACCAGCAAGGTGAGCAACGGGCAGCCGGCCGCCGCGGATTCCTCGGCCACCATCGCCAGTTCGGCCATCCCGGCGCCGCCGCCGCCGAACTCCGCCGGCACGTTGATACCGATGAACCCGGCCTTGCCCAGGTCAGCCCACAGGCCGGACATCGGGGTGGATGTCCGGCCGTGTTCGGCGTACTCGGCGGGGCCGTGCGACAGGGTGATCTCGCGAATCGCGGCGCGGAGATCGGCGTACTCGGTGGGTTCGGCAAAGTCGGTCATGGTGACGCCAGAATGTCACATGTGAACCGCGGTTAACAAGAGCGTGGTGACGGGGATCACAGCCGGGATTGGCCGGCCTCGGCGACGTCCGGGCAGCTATTCGGCCAGCGCCATCGGGCCGTAGACGGCCTGCAGATCGTTGAACAACGAGACCGCGGAGATGCCCTCGTCCAGCAGATCGACATAGCTCTCGCTCAGCCAGGACTCCGCTTCCTCCTGCGACCCGAACGACATTGCAGGACCGTCGGCGACGACACCGGCTTCGTCCGCGTAGCGCCACAGGTACACCATTTCGCACTCCTGTTCACATGTTGCGGCCACCTTTGGACCGGTGATTCGACGGTAACCCGGGCGGTCGTGTCGTGGTCGTGACCGGCGGGCTTTCATATCCGTTTACCGTCATACCCACCGGCCGCTATGACGGGAAACCACGCGGGCCACAGCAGTCACGGTCCGATACCGATATACACAGCAGGTCGAGCAGTCCCGCCGAACCCCTGTCCGCCGAGCCACCCCAGCCCTGGAGCGCCCATGTCGTTGGACCTGCCGGACGTTCCACCGCTCGATGCCGCGGCCGCCGCGGCGTCAGCCGAGGTCCGTCAGTACCTGCCGGTCGGTGCCTTGGGGGTCTGGGGCGCCGTGATCGACCTGCTGGCGGCCGCGGCCGGATCGGCGGCGGGTCCACTGGCCCCGCGGCGCCCGCAACTGGTGGTGTTCGCGGCCGACCACGACATCGCCGAGATCGGCGTCTCGGCAGCGCTGGCCGGCCGAGACCGTGCAGCCGGGCCGGCTGACCTGACGGCCGGATCGGGCTGCCGGCCGCACTGGCCGACGCGGCCGGCGTCGGTATCACCGTGGTCGATGTCGGAATGTCCGCACCCAGCGACGCGGTGCCGGACCGGGATCCGGTCGCCCGCGCCGAGCCGGCGGATCGACACCCAGGACGCGATGACCGAGGACGAACTGACTGGCCGCGGTCGGCGCCGGTCGGCGGATCGCCGACGCCGAGATCGATGCCGGCGCCGATCTGCTGATCGGCGCGGTCTGCGGGGTCGGGGTCAGCACTCCGGTGGCCGTGCTGACCGCGGCGCTGACCGGCATGGAACCGGTGGACGCGACGTCCCGCGGGTCCGGCATCGACGACGCGGCCTGGATCCGGAAGGCGGCCGCGGTGCGGGACGCGCTGTTCCGCGTCCGGCGCGGCGATTCCGACGTGCTGAGCATGCTGCAGCACCGGCGGTGGGCCGGACCTCGCCGCGCTGACCGGCTTCATCGCCCAGGTCGGCGATTCGCCGCACCCCGGTGATGATCCACGACATGCCGAGCACGGTTGCCGCCGTGCTCGCGCACCGGCTCGCTCCGGGCGCCGACAACTACCTGCTGGCAACATCGCTGGCGCCCGATCGCGGGCACCGCCGGCTGCTGGATCTGCTCGGCCGCGAGCCGCTCACCGACTGGTCCATCACCGGGCACTCCGGGGTCGGGCGCGCTGCTGGTGGTGCCGGCGCTGGCCGCAGCAGCGCAGGCCTTCGACGACATCGACCGGACCGCGCGCGGTGCGGCCCGATCGTCGTCGGCGATCACGTCCTGGGACGCCAACCTGCTCTGTAGCCGCGCCGAAGTCCGCTGCTCCGTGACAGGCGACCGTCGGGCCGGTCTCACCCTCCTCAGGTGAATACCCGCTGATGCCGGCGCAGGCCGGCACGGCCGGGCGTTATGTTTACCGCGCATTGTCCAGGTGGCCGGCACGACGACGCACTCGCCAGTACCGGTCACTTGACCTGCTGGGTGGACACGACGGTCGGACCGTGATCTCGTCAGGAGAGGCACATCTGATGACCGACTCGCACGGCCCCTCGGGTCCGCCCACCCCCGCCGGCGGTCCGCCGGCCGGAGCAGCGCCAGGCTGGCGAGCGCCGAACTTCGACCCGGTCGCCGTGATCCGGTCGAAGCCCTACCTGGCGGCGCTGATCTTCGCCGCGATCCTCGGCATCCCGGTTTCGGCGATCGCCTACGGCTTCCTCGCGCTGGTCGCAAGATCCAGCACTACGTGTTCGACGATCTACCGAACCAGGTCACCGGCGGACCGGCGCCGGCCTGGTGGCCGCTGCCCTGGCTGGCTGCTCAGCGGCCTGCTCACCGCCCTGACGATCCGCTACCTGCCGGGCAATGCCGGTCACTCCCCGGCCTTCGGATTCAAGACCGGCGGCGGCCCACCGACCGGGCCCGAACTGATCGGCGTCTTCCTGGCCGCCCTCACCACCCTGAGCCTCGGCGCGGTCCTCGGCCCGGAGGCCCCGCTGATCGCGATCGGCGGCGGCCTCGGCGCGCTGGCCATCCACCTGGCGAAGAAGGACGCGCCGCCGATGGCGGCGACCGTCCTGGCGTCGGCGGGCAGCTTCGCCGCGATCAGCACCCTGCTCGGCTCCCCGCTGCTCGGCGCCTTCCTGATCATGGAGGCGGCCGGGATCAGCGGCGTCACGCTGAGCCTGGTGGCGCTGCCCGGGCCTGCTGGCCTCCGGCATCGGCGCGTTGATCTTCGTCGGGCTGGACTCCTTCACCGGGCTCGGCAATTTCTCCCTCGCCCTGGTCACCGTGCCACCGGCCGTCGACCCCACCCTGGCGACCATGGCGTGGGCGCTGGTGATGGGCGTCGTCGGCGCACTGCTCGGCTGGGTGGTCCGCTGGATCGGCCTGTCGCTGCGGCCGATCGTGCACCTCAACCGGGTGCTGGTGACGGCCGGTCTCGGCCTGCTGATCGGGCTGCTGGCGATGACCTATCAGCTGATCAGCGGGCAACAGCTTCACCCAGGTGCTGTTCTCCGGACAGGACTTCCTGCCCGACCTGGTCGCCAATGCCGTCCGACGTACTCGGTTGGTGCCCTCATCCTGCTGATCGTCTGCAAGGCGGCCGCCTACGGCATCTCGCTGAGCGCCTTCCGCGGCGGACCGGTGTTCCCGTCGATGTTCATCGGGGCCGCCTGGGCATCGCCGCCAGTGGACTGCCGGGCATGAGCCTGGCGCCGGCCATCGGGATGGGCATCGGCGCCATGTGCGCCACCATGCTGCGACTGCCGCTGACCTCGGCCCTGCTGGCCACCGTGCTGCTGGGCGCGGACGGCGTCTCGGTCACCCCGCAGGTCATCATCGCGGTTGTCGTGGCGTTCGTCATCACGATGGTGCTGCCGACACCCGGGCCCGAAAGAGCCGGATCTGCTGCCTGCCGTCGGCGCGAAACGTGCTGCAGGTTGAAAATGTCACACCATCTGTGTGGTCGGCAAACTACGCGCAGTTATCGTCCTGATTCCCCGGATTGGTGGAATTTGCCCGGTCGCCGGATGATCGGTCACCCCGCGTGCGCGACAAATCAGACAAGCCCGGCCGTTCGACCGGCTTGACCCGAGTGCTCGAAGCTTTCCGCCGAAATGGTTGAAGCTGCATCAATTGCGACCATCTCGAAACACTGGAACAATTTCACTATGAAGATTATCGAACGCTTGCCGGAAGGTAATCCGCAACCTGCCAAAAGCCGGCTGACACCGCGAGTACTCGGCATGATGTTCGTCGGCCTGATTCTTGCCTTTGTGATCGCCGGGCTTCTCACCCCGTCGCCGATCAACGTCTACTTCTTCGTCACGGCCGGCGCGCTGACCCCCTGGTTCCTGATGATCTGTTTCTACTTCGCCCTGGACCGGCACCGTCGGAAGAAGTACCTCCAGGGGAGATAGGAGCGCACTGAATAGGCCATGCTCTTCCGTCGCAGGCCGCGTCCGTGCGTCCTACCTGCATCCTCGGTTTCGTCGAGCGCGACCAGCTGTCAGCTGGGCGACTGGTCGTGATGCCCACCGCGCCGTACTTCGTTCTTGCGGGCGACCCCGCGCTGGGCAGCCGACGTCACCAGCCTGATGACCAAACCGAGCACCGCCAGGTTCAGCAGCATCTGCAGAGTCACCAGCAGCTTCATATTGTTGGTCGTCGCGACGATGTCGCCGAATCCCACGGTGGCGAAAACCGTCACCGTGAAATACAGGGCAGTGGTGTGGTCCAGCGGCTGGCTGAACGCATCGGAATTGGCCAACGAAGTTGGACAGGTAAATTCGCGAAAAAATCAGCAAGAACAAGCGGAATCGTGACGGCCAGCGCCTCGACGGCACGGAGCACCGGATAATCCGATTTGACGATGATGGGCACCTGAATGGCGACGATAATCGCGAAAACCGCCAACTCGAGGAATAGCCAGGGTAAGTCCGACTCGCCGCCGTCCCCCTTGGTCGGAATCAGATAGTAGGCGGCAAACAGCAGGATGATCGAGACGGTGACCCTGAGTACGACCGCAGCAACAACCTTCACCGCGGTTCGTCTGGATGCAGGCAACTCGGGCAGGGCGGTCATAGTCAGGAACCATCTCGCGAATGGCCACCCCCGACCTAGCGCGGCGCGCCGAGCATCGCGATGCTCGCTGCCAGCGCGGTGGCCGCGATCACCATCGTCATCGCCCCGGTCCAGCCGAAACTGTCGAACACCACAGCTCCCAGGAAGCCGACCAGGCTGGATCCGGCGTAGTACGACAGCGAGTACAGCGCGGAGGCCTGCGATCTGGCGGCTGGCACCCGTTCGCCCGCCCAGGTTGCCGCGATCGCATGGGCGACGAAGAAGCAGAAGGTCGCGACGACCAAGTCCGGCCAGCACGCACCACAGCGGTGTCGCCAGCGTCAATGCCACACCGAACGCCATCCCGTAGCCGGCGGCTGCCAGCACCGCCTTGCGTCCGAGCCGGCCGACCATCCGGCCGACCCCGGAGGACCCGACGGTGCCGACCAGGTAGGTCAGGAACAGCAGGCTGACGATCGAAGCGGGCAGCCGGTACGGGTCGTCCAGCAGCCGGAACGCCAGCAGGTTGTAGACCGTGACGAATCCGCCCATCAGCAAGAACGCCTGCGCATAGAAGACCCAGACGGTCCGATCTGCCAACGCCAGCCGGATCCGCCCCCGGTTGCGTCCTGGACGCGGGCGGGTCCGCGCGGCCTCGGGGTCGAGGTGATCGCGCGGCAGCAGGATGACGAACACGATGGCGGCGATCACCACCAGCGTCGCGGTGGTCGCCAGCCCCCACCGCCAGCCGGCCACCCCGCCGACGGCTCCGGTGAGTACCCGGCCGGTCAACCCGCCGATCGTCGTGCCGGCGATGTACAGGCCCCCGATCGCCGACACCCTGCCCGGCCGGGCCTGGGCGACCAGGTGCGCGATGGCCAGCGCCGGCAGCGCGCCGAGGGCCAGGCCGGACACGCCACGCAGGGCCAGCAGAACCTCGAAGGACGGCGCGAGCGGCACCAGCATGCCGGCCGTCGCCGCGATCGCCGCGGAGATCGTCATCGCTCTGGCCCGACCGATGCGGTCGGCGACGGCGGCCCAGGGCAGCACCGAGATGGCGAGCGCCCCGGTCGCCACCGACACCGCCAGCGACACGGTCGACTCGGTCAACTGCCATTCCCGGCCAACGCCGGCAGCACGGCCTGCACCGCGTACAGCTCGGCAAAGGTGGCGATACCACCCGCGAACAATGCGGCCGTCAGCCGCCGCGAATCCGAGTCCGTCACCGGCGCAGCCGCCGCCATCTGGAAACCATTGCGGGGCACCGCACTTTCCGACGCAGGCCCGCTCCCCGGCAAATCCGTCACAACGCCCAGTCGACCGGCCCGCCGCCCCGCTCCGCGAGCAGCGCGTTCGCGCGGGAGAACGGTTTCGAGCCGAAGAATCCGCGGTCGGCCGACATCGGTGACGGATGCGCCGATGCGATGATCGGGGTGTCGGCGAGCAGTGGCTGCAGGGTCTGCGCGTCCTTGCCCCACAACACAGCCACCAGCGGGCCGCCCCGGGCGACCAGCGCCCTGATCGCGGCCTCCGTGATCGGCTCCCAACCCTTGCCCCGGTGCGAAGCTGGCCGGCCAGGCTCGACCGTCAACACCCTGTTGAGCAGCAGCACACCCTGGTCGGACCAGGGTGTCAGGTCGCCGTGCACCGGCGGGACGATGCCCAGGTCCGCGCGCAGTTCCTTGTAGATGTTGCCCAGCGATCGGGGCACCGGCCGGACATGCCGGTCGACCGCGAACGACAGCCCGATCGGGTGGCCCGGGGTCGGATACGGGTCCTGGCCGACGATCAGCACCTTGACCCGGGCCATCGGTCGTTCGAACGCCCGCAGCACCAGCGGCCCGGCGGGCAGGTATTGCCGGCCTGCCGCCACCTCCGCCCGCAGGAACTCGCCCATCGCCGCGATCCGACCGGCGACCGGCTCCAGCGCCGCGGCCCAGTCGTCGTCGATGATGGTGCGCAATGGAACCGGCATGGCGGCAGGCTACCGGTGCGGCCCAGTCGGACCCGACGAAGGGAGGGGCCGCCGGGTACCGCAGACGGCACTGCTAGCCGAAATGGTCCCAGCCGCCGGCGGCCTGCCACGGTGAGCCGTTGACCGTGATCCCGCTGCCCGCGGACACCGACCCGATGCCGGTCCAGCCCGGCGGCAATGGCGCGCCGTGCGGAAAGGTCGCGGCCAGGGCGTGATCGTCCCCGCCGGTGAGCGCCCACTCCAAATGGTCCCGGCCGAGTGCCGATGCGACCTCGACGAGCCGCGGATTGACCGGCAGCGACGAGGTGACAACGTTGATCGCGACGCCCGAGGAATCCGCGATGTGCCCCAGGTCGGCCAGCAAGCCGTCCGACACGTCGATCATCGACGTCGCACCTGATGCGGCCGCGACGATCCCAGCCGCCAGCGGCGGCTCCGGCACCCGGTAGGCACCGACCGCCGCGGCGGGCGAGCGAAAGCCCCTGGAGAGCACCGCAAGTCCGGCGGCCGCCCACCCCAACCGGCCGATCACCGCGACCACGTCGCCGGCTTGCGCCCCGGAGCGCAATACCGGGTCGGCGCCGCGGAGGTCGCCGAGCGCGGTGACCGCGATGGTCAGGACGTCCGAGCGGGTCAGGTCGCCGCCCACCACTCCGGCGCCTGCCATGGCCGCCGCCTGATTGAGCCCCCGGCCGATTGCGGTCACCAGATCGACCGGCGTGCTGGGCGGCGCACTCAGCCCGACGAGCAGAGCGGTCGGCGCGGCGCCCATGGCGGCAACGTCGGCCATCGCGGCCAATGCGGCCCGCTGGCCGATCTGTTCACCGGTCGCCCAATCCGTGCGGAAGTGCACGCCGTCGACCAGCACGTCGATGCTCGCGGCCACCCGGCCGTCCGGGGTTGCGATCACCGCACAGTCGTCACCGGGCCCCAGCAGGGTGCTGGACGGCTGCGGGATGCCGGCGGTCACGGCGTCGATCACGGCGAACTCACCGGCCGAGGCCATCGTTCCGGTCGCGTCGGTGGTCGACGGTGCGCTGACTGCCGGCCCTGGTGGGGATGCGGATGACGATGTGCGGGTAGTCCGGTCGCCGGGGCGTTGGGGTGTGCTGATCTGGCACCTCACTTGAATGACGCCACCGCGGTGACGCGTCGCGGCTGCGAGCTGAACTGCTCCCTATCGTGCCCGACTTCGACTCTCGGACCGACCATCCGGCCGGGGTGAGTGGCTACAGAGCCAGGTGGCGTACGGCCTGTTCGCGGTCGCGTGCCGCCGCCCGCTAGGCTCGGGCGGCGAACAGGTCGCGAGTCAGGCGAAAGGGGCACACCGTGGTGCAGGCGTTCATCCTCATCCAGACCGAGGTCGGGCAGGCAGCAGCTGTGGCCCAGGCGATCGCCGAGCTCCCCGGGGTCACCAGCGCCGAGGACGTCACCGGTCCCTACGACGTGATCGTTCGCGCCGAGGCCAACACCGTCGATGAGCTGGGCAAACTGGTCGTCGCACGGGTGCAGTCGGTGCCGGGGATCACCCGCACGCTGACCTGCCCGGTCGTGCACCTCTGACCGGGCCCTGGCCCACTGAAGCGGCATTGACACCACCCACCCCTCCCATCGACGGGCAGGTACCGCCCGGACCGGACGGGTTGCCACGACACCAGCCCGGCCAACCAGTTCGGGCGAGCCTGCCGAAATGGCGCCTGGTGGCGGCCATCGCGCTTCCGGTGACGGCCATCATCGCGATCGTCGTGCTCGCCGGCGTGATCAATTCCCAGCCGGTGACCGACGTCACCGACCCGCTGCCGGTCTCGTCGGTGGATGCCCCGGACGCAACGACCGCCGCCTGTACGACGCTGATGGCGGCGCTGCCCGATCCGCTCGGCCAGCTGCCCCGACGGCAGCTGGTGCAGGGCGACGATCCGTTGTTGACGGGCGTGGCGGCCTGGGGTGAGCCTGCGGTGATCCTGCGCTGCGGCACCCCGACGCCACAGGAGCTGACCTGCTCGGCCGCCGTTCAGGTGGTTGACGGTGTCACCTGGCTGCCGCTGTACGGCTCCGGCGTCACCACCTACCTGGCCGTCGACCGGCCGGTCAGGGTCGCGCTGACCATCCCGGACGGCACGAGTACCGGTCCCTGGCAGGAGATGTCGAAGATCATCGGCGGGACGCTCGAACAGCGGCCGATCTGCGTGGACGGCGTGCCGGCGACCCCGGACGGCGGCTGACGATGCCGCGCCCCCACCTCAGCCGGTCCGAAAGACCGGCCAGCCGATCTCCGTCCGCCAGGCGCCGACGTCACCGGTGTCCCGCGGGCCGACCAGGTAGGTCTGGCAGAACACCGCCGAGGTCTACTTGGCATCGGTGGTCATTGCCGGCGACTTTCCGGGGAGCCCCGTCAGACTGGGCTTCCTGTTCGAGTTCGGCGAAAACAACCAGATCACCGTCCTCACGATCGCGCCCTGATGTCCGCCCAGGACCCGAGAACTATCTCAAGCCAGTACCCCTGACGAGCGCGGTCCGAATCAGCACAGTGATCAGGTCGCGGTAGGAGATGCCGCCCGCACCCCACATCCGCGGGTACATCGATATCGGGGTGAAGCCAGGCAGCGTGTTGACCTCGTTGATCACGACGTCGCCGGCCGGGGTGACGAAGAAGTCCACCCGGGCAAGGCCCTGCGCGTCCAGCGCCGAGAAGGCGCGCCGGGACAGGTCCTGGATGCGGGCGGTGACGTCATCGGACAGCACCGCGGGGATGTCGAAGGTGGCTGCGGACGTCATCGAGGTACTTGGCGTCGAAGTCGTAGAAATCGTGGTCGCCACCGACATGGATCTCAGCCGTCGGCGAGGCCTCGATCCGTCCGTCCGGGTACTCCAGCACGCCGCATTCGATCTCCCGGCCGAGCACGGCCGCCTCGACCAGCACCTTCGGGATCGGTCTGCCTGGCATAGTCGATCGCCCGGTCCAGGTCGGCCCAGGAGTCGACCCGGCTGACCCCGAGGGAGGAACCCGCGCGGGCGGGTTTGACGAAAACCGGTAAGCCCCAAACGCTTCCGGTCGAGTTCGCTGAGGGTCTTGACGCCCGGCCGGAGGACCGCCCAGCTCCCGACCGGGAGGTCCTCGGCGGCCAGCAGCTTCTTGGTGAACTCCTTGTCCATCGCCGTCGCCGAGGCCAGCACGCCCGCGCCGACATAGGGCACCCCGGCCAGCTCGAGCAGGCCCTGGATGGTGCCGTCCTCGCCGTACGGACCGTGCAGGACGGGAAACACCACATCCACGTCCAGAGCGGGATCGACGGCGGCACCGGGAACCAGGGAAACCAGCGCAGCGGCGGTCGGATCGGCCGGCAGTGCGACGGCGGATCCGTGGCTGACCTTGGGCAGTTCACGCCCGGCAGCGGCCGGAATGGCGTCGGAGTCCATCCGGAGCCAGCTGCCCTCCGGGGTGATGCCGATCGCCGTCACGTCAAAGGCGGTGGTGTCGATGTTGGCCAGCACACCCGCGGCGGAGATACAGGAAACGGGATGTTCACCGCTGCGGCCACCGAAGACGACGGCCACCCGGATCCGCTCGGAGGTCATGGCGTCAAACCCTAGATGATCGGTGTGACGTCAGCGGTCCGCCGCGACGGGGTGGCGCCGGTCCGTTTGGGACCGTCGCACACCGGCCGCCTCACTCCTGGCTGTGCGGCTGATCCATCAGGTAGCTCATCATCTGCGTCGGCGGCAGATGCCGGTAGCAGACCTGGTAGACCGATTCGGTGATCGGCATGTCGATCTTGTGCCGGAGCGCCAGGTCGCGCACCGAACGGCAACTGACCACACCCTCGGCCACCTGACCGCCGGTCGCCTGCATGGCGGCGTCGAGCCCGATGCCCGCGGCCAGCCGACCGCCGAGTGTGCGGTTGCGGGACAACGGCGACCAGCAGGTGGCCACCAGGTCGCCGAGTCCGGCGAGGCCGGCGAAGGTGGCCGGTGACGCGCCCAATTCGACGCCCAGCCGGGAAACCTCGTTGAGCCCGCGGGTGATCAGCGATGCGGAGGCGTTCAGCCCGAGCCCGAGCCCGTCGGCGATACCGCAGGCCAGCGCGACGATGTTCTTGCCGGTGCCGGCAATCTCGGCCCCGATGACGTCGGTGATCGTGTACGGCCGGAAATACGGGGTGGCGCTGGCCACCTGTACGGCGAAGGCGCGTTCGTGGTCCGTGCAGGCCATCACGGTCGCAGTCGGCCGGCCGAGGGCGATCTCGACGGCCAGGTTGGGCCCGGTCAGCACCACGATCCGGGCCGGATCGACCTGGCCGACCCTGGCGATCACCTCGCTCATCCGCAGGCCGGTACCGATCTCCACGCCCTTGGCCAGGGACACGATCGGCACCGTCGGCGGGAGGGAATCCCGGAACACCCGCAGGTTCTCCCGCAGCGCCTGACTCGGCACGCCGAGCACCACTGCGTCCACGTCCTCCAGCGCCTCGTCGAAATCCGAAGTGGCGCCGACGTTCTCGGGTAGCCGAACGCCCGGGAGATAGTCGCTGTTCAGGTGCTCCCGGCGGACCGAGGCGGCCACGGATTCCCGCCTGGCCCAGAGCGTGACCGAGCGACCGGCATCGGCGAGCACCTTGGCGTAGGTGGTTCCCCAGGACCCGGCCCCCAGCACGGCAACCCGCTCGATCGGCCCCCGACCTGGGGTCAACTGCTCGACCCGTCCACCGCCGTTGTGTCCACCGCTGTTGTGCCCACCGCACGTTGTGTCCACCGCTGTCTGCCCACCGCTGTCTGTGCCCTCTGCCGCACGCTTCGCCAGCCGGTCGGCCTTCTTCTGGTCGTAGAACTCGACCGGCGGCTCTTCGCCGCGGATCTCGGCGACCATGTCCCGCACCACCGTCATGATCAACAGCGAGGCGTCCCGGATCGACCTGGCGTCCACCGGCCTGGACCGGAGCTCGGTCAGGTCGATCGGGCTCGCCGAAAACGGTGTAGACGTCCTTGCGGGGCAACGGTTTGAATCTGCGTCCTTCGACGTAGGACGCGTACACCTGATGCGACCCCCAGTGCGCTACCGGGATGACCGGGAAATCGCCGGCCAGCGCGAGCGATCCGATGCCCGGGCGCGGTTTCATCGGCCAATGCCCGGGATCGCGGGTGACGGTGCCCTCCGGGTAGATGAGCACCACCTTTCCGTTGCGGAGCGCCTCCGTGGCCAGTTCCAGCGCATGCTGACCTGCACCGGCGCCGCTGCGTTCGACCGGGATCTGGTCAGAGCCGGCCAGCGCCCGACCCAGCACGGGGACCTTCCACAACGAGGCCTTGGCCATGAATCGCGGCACCCGGCCGGACTTGCGGACCGCCACCGAGTCGTACAACGGGTCGAGGTGCGAAATGTGGTTCGCCACCAGCAGGTAGCCGCCCTCGATCTCGACGTTCTTACGTCCTGAGGTCTTCTTCCGGCCGAGCAGGAACGACACCGGGTACATGACCACCTGGCAGAAGGTGAGCCACGCGTTGCCCTTTTCGTGTACCGCTGGTTTGTGCGCCACCATCCGCTCCTTCGCCAGCGCCCGGGCCGGCGAGATTTTCTGCAGGGCCCGCGCCGGCATGCTTCAAGTAACACTAGTAGTCGGACCCGACGAAGGAGGGGACGCCATCCGATACAGCGGACAGCACTGAAGAAACCAGGCGACGCAGGAGCGGGTTTCTTCAAGGCTTTCCAAGATCATGGCCCGGTCGTGTCCCGGACACGAAACACGCAGCAAGATCCGGCCGATACCTGCTGTTCACGCCGCGCTGTGGCAATCCGCGTCCCGGACACGCCAGAATGGCCAGGTGACCGCCAGCAGAAATTCCAGATCGACCGCCAGCAGGACCGGCGACTCCCCGCGCCCCACGCGTTCCGCGCGCAGCGCCGCCAAGAAGACCGACACTGGATCCACTCTGTCGGACGGCCTTGGCCCCTTCGCCGGGCGTCTGCTGGTGGAAGAGGCCGCAATCGAGCCGTTTCACGGCGGGCCGTCCGAGGCGGTCCAGGAATCGCTCATCGAGGAAGAACCATTACCCGAGGACCGGTTCTCCAACCGCGAGCTGAGCTGGCTGGACTTCAACGCCCGCGTGCTGGCGCTGGCCGAGGACAAGGGTCAGCGACTGCTGGAACGAGCCAAATTCCTGGCGATCTTCGCCTCCAACCTGGACGAGTTCTACATGGTCCGGGTGGCCGGCCTGAAGCGTCGCCGGGACATGGGATTGTCCGTCACGAGCGCCGACGGACTGACCGCCTCGGAACAGCTGGCGCTGATTTCCACCCGCACCCAGGAATTGGTCGACCGGCAGGGTCGCTGTTTCACCGACGACATCATGCCGGCACTGGCGGAGTCCGGTATCCGCATCGTGCACTGGGGTTCCATCGACCCCGAGGATCGCGAACGACTGGCCGATTACTTCACCGCACAGATTTTCCCGGTCCTCACCCCGCTCGCGGTCGATCCGGCCCACCCATTCCCGTACATCTCCGGGCTGAGCCTGAACATGGCGATCATCGTCCGGGATCCGGAAACCAAGGCCGAGCGGTTCGCCAGGGTCAAGGTGCCCAACAACGTCGACCGGTTCGTCCGGGTGCGGCGTGGGGTGAACGATTTCCTGCCGTTGGAGGACCTGATCGCCGCGCACCTGGCGGAACTGTTCCCTGGCATGGATGTCGTGGAGCACCAGGTCTTCCGGGTCACCCGGAACGCGGACCTCGAGGTCGAGGAGGATCGCGACGAGGACCTGCTGCAGGCACTGGAACGGGAGCTGGCCAGGCGCCGGTTCGGCCCGCCGGTTCGCCTGGAGATCACCGACACCACCAGCGAGCGGGTGATGAACCTGCTGCTCGGCGAGCTCGATGTCGACCCGGCAGACGCGGTGGAAGTGCCTGGTTTGCTTGATCTTTCGAGCCTGTGGCAGCTGTACGGGCTGGACAAGCCGCTGCTGAAGGACCCGCCGTTCGTCCCGGCGACCAACCCGGCGTTCGCCGAGGGTGAGACCCCGAAGAGCGTCTTCGCCACCCTGCGCGACGGAGATGTGCTGCTGCATCACCCCTATGAGTCGTTCGCCACCACCGTGCAGCGGTTCATCGAACAGGCGGCGGCCGACCCGCGGGTGCTGGCGATCAAGCAGACGCTGTACCGCACGTCGGGCGACTCGCCGATCGTCGATGCGCTCATTTCCGCTGCGGCGGCCGGCAAGCAGGTCGTCGCCCTCGTCGAGATCAAGGCCCGGTTCGACGAGCAGGCCAACATCTCGTGGGCGAAGGCCCTGGAACGTGCTGGCGTGCATGTGGTGTACGGCCTGGTCGGCCTCAAGACGCACTGCAAGACGGCGTTGGTGATCCGCCAGGAGGGCAAGACCCTGCGCCGCTACTGCCATATCGGCACCGGCAACTACAACCCCAAGACGGCCCGCATCTACGAAGACCTCGGCCTGCTGACCGCCGATCCGGACATCGGTGCGGATCTCACCGATCTGTTCAACGTGTTGACCGGCTATTCCCGGCAGACCGAGTACCGGAACTTGTTGGTCGCACCGCATTCCATCCGCAGCGGCGTTGTCGCCCGCATCGAGCGGGAGATCGAGCATCAGCGAGCCGGCCGCGGCGGCGTTGTCCGGTTGAAGATGAACTCCATCGTCGACGAGGGCGTCATTGATGCGCTGTACCGCGCCTCCCGGGCCGGGGTGCAGGTCGACGTCACCGTGCGCGGCATCTGCGCGCTGCGCGCAGGTGTGCCCGGCCTGAGTGAGAACATCACCGTGCGCTCGATTGTCGGGCGGTTCCTGGAGCACTCCCGGATCTTCTACTTCCGCAACGGCGGTACCCCGGAGGCGGTGGAGGGCCAGGAACCACCGGTGAGCGGTGAGGAGTACTGGATCGGCAGCGCGGACATGATGCACCGCAACCTCGATCGACGGGTCGAGGCCCTCGTGCAGGTCAAGGACAAGGCGGCCACCGAACGCATGGCGGCGCTGCTGGAAATGATCGCCCGGCCCGACACCCGCTGCTGGGTACTGGGACCCGACGGCTGGGTACCATCGCCCGCCGACGGATCCGGCAGGGACATCCAGGAAGAGCTGCTCAAGCGGGGCGCCGCGCGTGGGGAATGACGCAGCCGGCACGGTGATTCGAGCGGCGGGGGCGGTGCTCTGGCGTCCCTCCCGGCGCTACGGCGTCCGTATCGCGCTGGTGCACCGACCACGCTATGACGACTGGTCGCTACCGAAGGGCAAGGCCGAACCCGGCGAGGTGCCGCCGGTGACCGCAGCCCGGGAGGTGGAGGAGGAGACCGGCTTTCGGGCCGCCATCGGTCGCTGCCTGACAACGGTGTCGTACAAGGCCAACGGGGGCCCGAAGACCGTGCAGTACTTCGCCGCCCGACGAATGGGCGGGATCTTCGCCCCCAACAAGGAGGTCGACCGCCTGGAGTGGTTACCCGCCGCGAAAGCGGCCGAGCGGATGACCTACGAGTTCGACCAGGCCGTGCTGAGCACGTTCTCCTTGGAGCCGGCGGCGTTGACCGGGGTTGTGCTGGTTCGGCATGCGCGTGCAGGACACCGCGAGGCGTACGACGGACCCGACGAAATGCGGCCGCTGGACGCGAAAGGGCGCCGGCAGGCCGAGGCACTGGTGGGTGAACTCGGCGTGTTCCTGCCGAACGCGGTGCGCAGCGCTCCGCTGGAGCGTTGCCGCGGAACCGTTGCCCCGCTTGCGGGGTCATTGGGCCAGGACGTGCTTGTCGAACCGGTGCTGGCCGAGGACGCCTACCGCGATGATCCGGCAGGTGCGCGACGCAGGCTTGTCGAACTGGCCTCCAGCGAGGTCGACGGTGGCAGCGTCGTCGTCTGCAGTCAAGGCGGGGTGATCCCCGGAGTGGTCAAATCCCTGGCCGGGCGATCCGACGTGCCGATCGGTGAGGTCAGCACCCCCAAGGCCGCGTACTGGTTTCTGTCCTTCGACGGTCGCCGGCTCGTGCAGGCAGACTCCTACCCGTCGCCGGCGGTCTGAGGCGGCTGCACGGCAAAAGCAGAATTCGGCGGGTAGCCGAGAATCGCTGCTACCCGCCGAATCTGACGGCCTCATGGCGAGCCGAGCCGAGCCGGGTTGGCTCAGCTCGGCGCGTCACACACTCAGACCTTGGCCTTGGCCGGCGCCCTGCGGGTCGCCGGCTTGGCTGCCGCTGCCGCCTTTGGTGCGGCTGCCGTCTTGGCTGCTGGTGCTGCCTTGGCCGCGGTCGCCCGAGGTGCGCGAGTCGTCGTTGCCTTGGCCGGTGCTGCGGTCGCCGCCTTGGCCGCGGTTGACCTGGTCCGGGTCGGGCTGGCGGTCGTGGTGGTCGCCGCCGGCTTGGCGGCGGCCCTCGTCCTCGTTGCCGTGGTGGTGGCTGCTTTTGGTGCAGCAGCCGCCCGCGGCGCCCGAGTGGTGGCTGGTTTGGCAGCGGCGGCGGTTGCCGGCGCCTTTGCGGCCGCGGCTGCGGCGCGCGCACTGGTCGGCTTGCCCGTCGGCTTTGGCAGTTTCACGGTTCCGGCGATGACGTCCTTGAAATACTTGCCGGGACGGAATGCGGGGACGGTCGTCTTCTTCACCTTGACGGCTTCACCGGTGCGCGGGTTTCGGGCCGTACGGGCCGCCCGCAACCGCTTTTCGAAGACACCGAAGCCGGAGATGGAAACGCTTCGGCCCTTTTGAACCTCACGTTGGACCAGGTCGATAAAGCCTTCGACCGCGGCCTGCGCGGCCTTCTTGTCCCCGTCCAACCGCTCGGCGAGCTGGTTGATCAGATCGGTCTTGTTCACTGTCCCTCCCAGGACTCTCCGGCCCACGGCAGGTGGGGGCCGATTGGTCGCTCACGGTAGGCGCAAAAACGCCGGAGCGCCAGCCCGCCACGCACAGGAGTCAGTGTGTTCTAACGGTTCTCACCGCCGTCAAGGGCCGGATCCCGACTGTTCAGCCGAGATGCGCGGTCCCTACCAAGGTCTCCGTCTGCAGCCAAATCCCCTATCTCATAAGGTCTTTCGCGTGCTAAACCGATCTCACCAGGGGGGATCGGCAGGTCATCCGGTGACCGGCGCGAAGGCTGGCCGGCGACTTTCAAATTCGTTGATTTCTTCGGCGTGCCGGAGGGTCAAAGAGATGTCATCCCACCCTTCGAGCAGTCGCCAGCGGATGTAGGGGTCGATCTGGAAACCGATCACCAGGGACTTGGCCGAGATCGTTTGCTGCTCTAGGTCGACCGTCACTTCGGTACCCGGCTCGTTCTCCAGCAGCTTCCACAGCAGCTCGACATCGTCCTGGGTGACCTCGGCGGCGAGCAGTCCGCCCTTACCGGAGTTACCGCGGAAGATGTCGGCGAATCGCGGCGAGATGACGACCCTGATGCCGTAGTCCATCAAGGCCCAGACCGCGTGCTCTCGTGAGGATCCCGTCCCGAAGTCGGCACCCGCGACGAGCACGGACCCGGCCGCGAAGGCCGGGTGGTTCAGCACAAAGGACGGATCCGCGCGCCAGGCGGAGAACAACCCATCCTCAAAACCTGTTCGGGCGATGCGCTTGAGATAGACCGCCGGGATGATCTGATCCGTGTCGACGTTGCTGCGGCGCAGCGGAATTCCGACTCCGGTGTGCGTGTGAAAAGCGTCCATCGTTTCTCTCCTGGAGGCTCGTGCGCTGCTCGGGGCCGGATCGCGGCCCGGACAGCGGTTGTCGGAAGGGGGTGCCGTGTCTGCGTAGCCACGGGCATCTAACGGATTCGTCAGGTGGACTGTGTAGCGAGCACCGGCACCGGCCCGAGATCCCCCGGCGAGGACAGAGTTCCGCGAATCGCGGTGGCGGCGGCAACCAGCGGGGAGACCAGGTGGGTACGACCACCCTTGCCCTGCCGGCCCTCGAAATTCCGGTTGGACGTTGATGCGCTGCGCTCGCCCGGCGCGAGTTGATCGGGATTCATCCCCAGGCACATGGAGCATCCCGCGCTGCGCCATTCCGCGCCGGCCGCGGTGAAAACGGCGTCCAGGCCCTCCTCCTCGGCTTGCGCCTTCACCCGCATGGAACCGGGCACGACCAGCATCCGCAAGCTCGGGTCGATATGCCGGCCACGCAGGATTTCCGCGGCGGCTCGCAGGTCCTCGATGCGGCCATTGGTGCAGGACCCGAGAAATACCGTGTCGACGTGAATGTCGCGCAGCGGCGTGCCGGCCGTCAGACCCATGTATTCCAGTGCCCGTTCGGCGGCGCTGCGCTCGTTGTCGTCGCCGATCAGTTCCGGGTCCGGCACCGATGCCGAGAGCGGCAGCCCCTGCCCGGGATTGGTGCCCCAGGTGACGAAAGGCGTGAGGGCGTCGCCGTCGATGATCACCTCGGCGTCGAAAACGGCGTCGTCATCGGTGATCAGCGAGGACCAGTAGTCGACGGCCGCGGTCCACTGCTCGCCCTTCGGTGCATGATCCCGGCCCTGGACGTAGGCGAAGGTGGTCTCGTCGGGGGCGATCATTCCGGCGCGGGCACCGGCCTCGATGGACATGTTGCAGATCGTCATCCGGCCCTCCATGGACAGCGCCCGGATAGCCTCGCCCCGGTATTCCAGCACATAGCCCTGACCGCCGCCGGTGCCGATTTTCGCAATGACGGCCAGCACGATGTCCTTGGCCGTGACGCCAGGCGCGAGCGCGCCTTCGACCGTGATTGCCATTGTCTTGAAAGGCTTCAGCGGCAGCGTCTGGGTGGCCAGCACGTGTTCCACCTCGCTGGTACCGATGCCGAATGCCAACGCGCCGAAGGCGCCGTGCGTCGAGGTGTGCGAGTCGCCGCAGACGATCGTCATTCCGGGTTGCGTCAGTCCCAATTGCGGGCCGACGACGTGCACGATGCCCTGTTCCAGATCACCCATCGGATACAGCGGAACGCCGAATTCCTCGCAGTTCGCGCGGAGCGTATCGACCTGCAAACGCGAAATCGGATCTTTGATCAGCAAATTGCTGCCGATGAACGGGCCGCGCGGCATGGAGCCGCCGCCGAATTCCGTCGGGACATTGTGGTCCTCGGTGGCCAGCGTCAGATCGGGCCGGCGAACGGTGCGCCCGGTCAACCGGAGGCCCTCGAACGCCTGTGGGCTGGTGACCTCGTGCACCAGGTGCAGGTCGATGTACAGCAGGTCGGGCTCGCCCTGCGCTGCGTGCACGATGTGTGCGTCCCAAACCTTTTCGGCGAGCGTCTGCCCCATTGCCGACCTTCTCTCAACTGTGCGGGCCCACTGCATGCGGCGGGCATTTCCAACTGCGGCGCCCCGACCCGACGAGCGGCGGCCCGGCGTCGTTGGCATCTCAGCATGCGAGAATCTAGTATCGCTCCATGGGAAAGTCTAGCGGCATCGGCGTCTTGGACAAAGCGGTTGAAGTACTTCGGGTCACTTCACTCGCCCCGACCGGACTGGCCGACCTGTGCGTTGCCACCGGACTTCCGCGGGCCACCGCGCACCGGCTCGCGGTCGGTCTCGAGGTACACGGCCTGCTGGCCAGGGACGCCAACGGCAGGTGGTGCCCGGGGCCGCAGCTGGCCGTGCTGGCGGCCGGGGCCCCCGACCCGCTGGTGACGGCGTCCGCCGACGTCCTCCCCCGGCTACGGGATCGCACCGGGGAGAGCGTGCAGGTCTACCGCCCGGACGGACTGTCCCGGATCTGCATCGCCGTCGCGGAACCAACGTCGGGGCTACGGGACACCGTCCAGCTGGGCTCCAGGTTGCCGATGAACGCCGGCTCCGGCGCCAAGGTGCTCACCGCCTGGGCGGACCCGTCCACCCAGCGGGCGGTACTGGCCGAGGCGTCCTTCACCGAGCGAACCCTGGCGGAGGTCCGGCGGCGCGGCTGGGCGCAGTCGGTGGCCGAACGGGAACCTGGCGTCGCCTCGGTGTCGGCGCCGGTGCGCAACCTCAAAGGCGCCGTCATCGCGGCGGTTTCGGTGTCCGGGCCGGTCGAGCGGATCGGCCGCCGGCCGGGTGCGCGCTGGGCGGGCGACCTGGTCGAGGCCGCCGACGCCCTGACGGCCCGGCTGTGAGGCCGTCATCGGTGTGCCACCGCCTCGACCGAACTCGTCCCGCCGGGTTGATCATGACGCAGGCTGCAGTAATTTCGGCGTGTCGTCGGTGTGTTGGGCAGCCAACGTCATGATCAACACCCGAGCGGCGACCGACCACCCCGGAAAAGCAAGAATCCCGGCGCGCGGTCTGCGCTGCCGGGATGGCCTTGCTGTAGCCCCGAAGGGATTCGAACCCTCGCTACCGCCGTGAGAGGGCGGCGTCCTAGGCCGCTAGACGACGGGGCCCTAGAAATAGCTGCACAGAAACACTCGGGACTCAGCAGTACCTGCCTGAGTCCGCTTGGAAATGTTACACGACCCGCTGCCTGGGCAGCACCATGATCACTGACACAACCAGCTGGGGTACTAGGACTCGAACCTAGAATGAGGGAATCAGAATCCCTAGTGTTGCCAATTACACCATACCCCAAGGGCCCCTTGACAGACTCTGCCAGGCTGGGCGCCGAGGAACGATACTACCTGCGTGCGGCCCTGGGGAGAAATCCCCGGGCGAGGCACCTTCTCTCACGCCAGGATGTCCAGTTCGGCCAGCGAGGCGATCTCCACGACCGGCACCCGCGGCTGCTGCGGCCCGGTCGACGGCCTGGGTAGGCCCGTGCGGTTCAGCCATACCGGCCGCATTCCGGCAGCCGCCGACCCCAGCACGTCAACCTCCCAGCGATCCCCCACATAGGTGATCCGCTCGACCGGGAGGCCCAGCCGATCCGCGGCGATCCGGAAGATGTGCGGGTCGGGCTTGGCCACACCCAGTTCACCTGAGTAGAACCCGGTCTCCCCGAGGTCGGCCAACCCGACCGCGGCCAGCTTGACCCGCTGGTAGGCGCCGTCGCTGTTGGACAGCACCCGCACGGTCACTCCGTGGTCCCGCAGCCGCTGCAGGCATTCCGGCACGTCGTCGAACACCTTGAAGTGCCCGAAGATCGCGGAATTGCGCCGTTCTTCCAGGAGTTCGCTGAATAACCGGAAGCCTTCGTCGTCCGGTTGTTTCAGTGCTCTCCAGGTGTATCGATTGGCGGCCCCTCCTTCGTCGGGTCCGACCAAGAGCTCACTGAATAACCGGACTCCTTCGTCGTCCGGTTGTTTCAGTGCTCTCCAGGTGTATCGATTGGCGGCCCCTCCTTCGTCGGGTCCGACCAAGAGCTCATGACTGAGCCGGTCGGCGCCCGGACGCCCGATCGCACCCAGAAACGCTGCCATCCGGTTGACCCGCATCTGCTCGAAGTCGACCTCGCCCGTGGTGAACCGGTCGTATTCGGTGTCCGAGACCTGTTGCCAGGCAACGTGCGCGGCATCGAGCAGTGCCGAGGGGTCGACGTCGTCGTCGGCCAGGTGCGCCAGCACGACGTCGGCCAGCGCGAGCCGTGCCGCCCCGCCGAAGTCGACCAGGGTGTCGTCGACATCGAACAACACCGCCGCCGACCGGCGGCCCGCGTCACCCACCAGGCGCGACCGACGGCGAACTGATCAGGTCCAGTGCGGCGTGCAGGCGCAGCAGGGTGACCTCCCGGCCGAGCAGTTCCATCGACTCGTACAGCGGCGGCGAGATCGTCCGGCCCGTGACGGCCACCCTGACGGGCGCAAAGGCCACCTTCGGCTTGAACCCCAGTTCGTCGACGAGCGTCGATTTCAGGGCGGGTTCGAGGGTTGCCGCCGAGAACTCCGGCAGTGCCTGCACGGTCGCGATGGTCGACGCCAGCACCGGCAGCGCCGCGGCGGTCAGCACCTTCGACGCCGCCGCCGGGTCCACCGCGAAGTCCCCGGTGATCAGGAACCGCATCATCAGCGCCGCCTCGGACAGCAGCGCGGAGCGCTCCTGTACCAGCGGCGCGGCCGACGTGACCAGCGCGACTTGCTCGGCGGAAGGCTCCGCAGGCAAGTCGCCACTGGCTACCAGAAAGCCGAGCAGGCGAGCGGCAAAGTCCTCGGGAGTCAGCAGCCTGCAGGTGTGCCCCATTGATCGCCTCGGCCTTCTTGCGGTCGAACCTGGCCGGGTTGCCGGAGATCCGCTGGCCGTCGAACGCGGCGACCAGTTCGGCAGGGGTGAAGATGTCCCGGTCGTCACCGATCGACCAACCGAGCAGGGCCAGGTAATTCACCATGCCCTCGGTGATGAACCCGTCGTCGCGGTACTGGAACAGGTTCGACTGCGGGTCCCGCTTGGAGAGCTTGCGGTTGCCCTCCCCGGTGACGAACGGCAGGTGACCGAACTGCGGAACGATCTCGGCCCGGCCGATCGCGATCAGCGCCTCGTACAGCGCGATCTGCCGCGGCGTCGACGGCAGCAGGTCCTCCCCGCGCAGCACGTGGGTGATGCCCATCAGCGCGTCGTCGACGGGGTTCACCAGTGTGTACAGCGGGTCACCGGAGCCGCGGACCAGCACCGGGTCGGGCACGCTGCCGGCCGGAAAGGTGATCCGGCCGCGCACCAGGTCGTCCCAGCTGATGTCCCGATCCGGCATCCGCAGCCGCAACACGGGCCGTGCGACCGGCGGCGATGGCCGCCTCGATCAGCACGGGATCCGGGGTGCGGTCGTAGTTGTCGTAGCCGAGCTTGGGATCGCGGCCGGCCGCGACGTGCCGTGGCCGTGACGTCGTCGTTCATCGAATACGACTCGTAGAGGTGGCCGGCGGCGAGCAGCTCGGCCGCGACCTCGCGGTAGATCGCGCCGCGCTGGCTCTGCCGGTACGGCGCGTGCGGGCCGCCGACATTCGGACCCTCGTCCCAGTCCAGGCCGAGCCAGGTCAGCGCGTCGACGATCGCCTCGTACGACTCCTCGGAGTCGCGGGCGGCGTCGGTGTCCTCGATGCGGAAGACGAAGGTGCCGCCGTGGTGGCGCGCGAACGCCCAGTTGAACAGGGCGGTGCGGGCGAGCCCGACGTGCGGGGTGCCGGTCGGTGACGGGCAGAAGCGGGCCCGCACAGGGCGCGGGCAGGAAGTGGTCTCGAGAGTGTCTGTCATGGCATTACAACCCTAAACCGCGCCGACGTACCCCAGACAACGACTGCCCGGTCACCGCCGGTTGGCGACCGGATTGGTGAGCGTGCCGATGCCCTCGACAGTGACCGAGACCGTCTGCCCGGCGACCATCGGGCCGACCCCGGCCGGCGTACCGGTGAGCAGCACGTCACCGGGCAGCAACGTCATGATTCCGGAGACGAACTCGACGATCTCGCCGACGGTGAAGACCATGTCCGACGTCCGGCCGTCCTGCATGACGTCGCCATCCAGCTCGGTGGTCACCTCGAGATCCGAGGGGTCGAGCTCGGTTTCGATCCACGGGCCGAACGGGCAGAAGGTGTCGTAGCCCTTACCGCGGGTGAACTGCACGTCCGCCCGTCTGCTGGTCGCGGGCGGTGACGTCATTCGCGATCGTGTAGCCGAGAATCACCGACTTGGCGTTCTCGGCCTTGACGTCCCGGCACGGTCGGCCGATGACGACGGCGAGTTCGCCTTCGTAATCGACCCGCTGCGAGGACGCCGGCAGCTGGATCGCCGCCCGTGGGCCGATCACCGAGGTCGACGGCTTGATGAAGAGGATCGGCGAGGACGGCACCGTCGTTGCCCAATTCGGCGGCATGATCGGCGTAATTGCGGCCGACCGCGACCACCTTGGACGGCAGGATCGGCGCCAGCAATCGGGTATCGGCCAGCGGCCAGCTGCGGCCGGTGAAGGTCGGGTTGCCGAACGGGTGATCCTCGATCTCCCTGGCGATTTCGGCGCCCTCCCGGCCGTCGACCTGGACGAATGCAACGCCCTCGGGGTGGGCGATCCTGGCCAGGCGCATGGTGCTGCTCCTCGATCTCGATACTGGCTGCAACGACGACTGCCGAGCCGGCGACCGCCAGCTCAGGAAGATCAACTCAGGAAGGAATCAGACGTCAGTGCGGCGTGTACCGGCACCGCGATGGCAGGTGGTGACGGGACCGAGCGAATCCGACGGCACCGACTCGGTCGGCCGCAGCGCGTAGACCAGCGCGTCGACCAACGCCTGCCAGGACGCCTCGACGACGTTGGCGTGCACCCCGACGGTGGTCCACTCCCTCACCGCCGCGGGCCGAGGACACCAGCACCCGGGTGATCGAGTCGGTGCCGGCCGACCCGGCCAGGATGCGCACCTTGTAATCGACCAACTCGACCTGGTTGAACTCCGGGAACTGTTCGGCGACGGCGCTGCGCAACGCAGAGTCCAGGGCGTTGACCGGCCCGTTGCCCTCGGCGGTGGCGATGATCCGCTTCCCGCCGACGTGGACCTTCACCGTCGCTTCTGACGTCACTGCGCCACCAGTGTTTTCGACGATGACGCGGTAGGACTCCGAGCGGAACGCCCTGCGGCGCCGCCGGATCGGCCGCCTCGGTCGCGATCTCGTCACGGACCAGCAGTTCGAATGATCGCGTCGGCGGCCTCGTACGACCAGCCTGGCGCCTCCCTGATCTTGACGGTGTCGACGATCCGGCCGACCGCCTCCGGATGGCTCGGACAGATCGACGCCCAGCTCGCGGGCCTTCAGTTCCACGGAGGCCCGGCCGGCCATCTCGGTGATCAGGATGTGCATGTCGTTGCCCACCCTGGTCGGGTCCAGGTGGTTGTACAGCTCCGGGATCGACCTTGATCGCGGAGGCGTGCAGTCCGGCCTTGTGCGAGAACGCGGACGACCCGACATAGGCCTGGTGGGTGTTCGGGGTGATGTTGGCCAACTCGGCCAGCGCATGGGAGACGCGCATCATGTCGGCCAGCGCGCCGTCCGGCAGCACCGGCAGCCCCATCTTGGTCATCAGGTTCCCGACAACCGCGAACAGATCGGCATTGCCGGCGCGCTCGCCGTAGCCATTGGCGGTGCACTGCACGTGGGTGGCGCCGGCCTGCACGGCGGCCACGGTATTGGCGACCGCGCAGCTGGTGTCGTCCTGGCAGTGGATGCCGAGCCGGAAACCGGTGCGGTCGCGCACCTCGCCGACGATCCGCTCGACGGACATCGGCAGCATGCCACCGTTGGTGTCACACATGACGACGACGTCGGCGCCGGCCTTGACCGCCGCCTCCTGAACCCGGACGCCGTAGTCCCGGTCGAACAGATAGCCGTCGAAGAAGTGTTCGCAGTCGAGGAAAACCCGGCGACCTAGCCCCGACCAGCAACTGCACGGTGTCCGACACCATCGCCAGGTTCTCTTCGGGCGTGGTGCGCAGCGCCCGCTCGACGTGCCGGACGTCGGACTTGGCGACCAGCGTGATGACCGGCGCGCCGGAGTCCAGCAGGGCCTGCACCTGCTGGTCGTCCTTGGCCCGGATACCGGCCTTGCGGGTCGCACCGAAGGCGACCAGGACGCGGTCCGCAGATCGAGCTCACCGGCCATCGCCCTGGCGAAGAACTCGGTGTCCTTGGGCATCGCCCCCGGCCAGCCGCCCTCGATGAAGCCGACGCCGAGTTCGTCCAGCAGCGTGGCGACGGCGATCTTGTCGGCGACCGAGTACGTGATGCCCTCCCGCTGGGCGCCGTCCCGCAGGGTCGTGTCGAAGACATGGAAGGCATCGCCGAGTGGCGAGGTCCGCCGTCCTTGGCTCGTCGTTGAGCTGATCATGGTTGGTTTCATCTTCGTTTCGTGTTCTGTGACAGAGATGTTCCAGCTCAGCTAGAGGCGAGCGCGGCCAGCCGGTCGCCGACCGCGGACGTCCTGGAAATCGATCCGCTCTGCCTGGTGGCCAGGTCGAAGGCAACGGCGGCCTCCACCCGGCGGGCGGCCTCCGGCAGCCCGAGGTGGTCGAGCAGCAGCGCGATCGACAGCACCGTCGCGGTCGGATCGGCGGTTCCGGTGCCGGCGATGTCCGGTGCGGAGCCGTGCACAGGCTCGAACATGCTGGGGTTGGTCCTTGACACGTCGAGGTTGCCCGATGCGGCGAGTCCGATGCCACCGGACACGGCGGCCGCGAGATCGGTGAAGATGTCGCCGAACAGGTTGTCGGTGACGACGACGTCGAACCGGCCGGGGTCGGTGACCAGGTGGATCATCGCGGCGTCGATGTGCGAGTAGGCGACCGAGACGTCCGGGTATTCCATCGAGACCTCTTCGACGACCCGGCTCCACAACTGACCCGGAATGCACCAGAACGTTGGTCTTGTGGATCAACGTCAGGTGCTTGCGCGGCCGCCTGGCGGCCCGCTCGAAGGCGTCCCGGACAACCCGCTCGACGCCGAAGTAGGTGTTGATCGAGACCTCGGTGGCGATCTCGTGGATGGTGTCCTTGCGCAGCAGACCACCGTTACCGGCGTACGGGCCCTCCGTGCCTTCGCGGAGCACCACCAGATCGATGGCCTTGTCACCGGCCAGCGGCCCGGGGACCCCCGGGTACAGCCGCGCCGGGCGCAGGTTCACGTGGTGGTCCAGCTCGAACCGGATCCGCAGCAGCAGGCCCCGCTCGAGAATCCCGGACGGCACCGTCGGGTCGCCGACGGCACCGAGCAGGATCGCGTCGTGTTCGCGCAGTTCACGAAGGACGGAGTCCGGGAGTAGCTCACCCGTCCGGTGCCAGCGGGCAGCGCCGAGGTCGTATTCGGTGGTCTGTACGCCGGGCACGACGCCCCGCAGCACCTTGAGACCCTCGGCAACTACCTCGGGACCGATGCCATCACCGGGGATGACCGCGAGCTTCATCGTTGACCTCTCTGCCGCGCTGACCGCGGAGGGCGACCCACGGGCCGCCGTGCTGGTGTGTTCGCTGGGTGTTCTCGTACTGAAAATCACGTGCGGTGAGGAAAGACGGTTCCGGGCACAACTCAACACACAGCCATGCCGGGCCCGGGTCAGGGTATCCGTCCCACCGTCGCTTTCCGCAACCGGCGCGCACTAACGGGTCAAGACCGCGACTCCTAGTGCGCGGGAATGCCGCGAATGGCGCTGGCGTCCACGACATCGCCGATCTGCTCCAGCAGCGCCTGATCCGGCACCCGATCGACCCGCAGCACCATGATCGAGGCCCGGCCGTCCAGCTCCTGGGAGATCTGCGCTGCCTCGATGTTGATCTGCTGCTGACCCAGCAGCCCACCGACGGTGCCCATCACGCCGGGCCGGTCGGCGTACGCGACCACCAGCAGATTGCCTTCCGCGCGGAGGTCGAAATGGCGGTTGTTGATCTCGATCAACTTGGCGACCTGGTTCTCGCCGGACAGCGTTCCGGACACCGTCCGGGAATCACCGTCGGCCATCGCGGCCCGCAGCTTCACCGACGAGCGGTAGTCGCCGGTCTCTTCGGTGGATGTTCCGGTCAGCGTCAGCCCGTGCTCGGCGGCCAGCGCCGGCGCGTTGACGAACGTGACGGCCTCGGTGATGACGCCACCGAAAATGCCGCGGACGGCGGCCAACTGCAGAATCGAGGTGTCCTGCGCGGCCAGGTCACCGCGAACCTCGACGACCACCTGGCTCGGCACGCCACCGGCGACGGCGGTGAGGATGGTGCCCAACCGGGAGACCAGCGGGATCCACGGCTGCAGTTCGTCGGACACCGGCCCGGCGGCCTGCACGTTGACCGCGTCGGGGACGAAGTCGCCGCGCAGCGCGAGCTTGACCGACTTGGCGACTGCGGTGCCGGCCTTGTCCTGCGCCTCGGCGGTCGATGCCCCGAGGTGCGGGGTCAACACGGTGTTCGGCGCGGTTCGCAGCGGGCTGTCCGCGGCCAACGGTTCCTTGACGTAGACGTCGATCCCGGCGCCGGCAACCCGACCGGTGGTCAGCGCGTCGGCGAGGGCCTGCTCGTCGATCAGCCCGCCTCGTGCGGCATTCACGATCAGCACCCCCGGCTTGACGGTTGCCAGCTCGGTGGCACCGATCAGCCCCAAGGTCTCCGGCGTGCGCGGCAGATGAATCGAAATGATGTCCGCCGTTGCCAGCAGTGTCGGCAGGTCGACCAACCGGACACCGAGCGCTGCCGCCCTTGCCGGCTGCAGATACGGGTCGTAGGCGATGACGATGGTGCCGAACGCGGCGACCCGGGCGGCAAACAGCTGGCCGATCCGGCCGAGTCCGACAACGCCGACCGTCTTGTCGGCGATCTCCACACCGGTGAACTGGCTCCGCTTCCACTCCCCCGCGCGCAGCGACGCATCCGCCGCCGGGATCATCCTGGCGACCGAAAGCAGCAGGGCGAGCGCATGTTCGGCAGCCGTGATGATGTTCGACTGGGGAGCGTTGACCACCAGCACGCCGCGGGCGGTCGCGGCCGGGACGTCGACGTTGTCCAGGCCGATGCCGGCCCGCGCGACCACCTTCAGGGCGGGCGCGGCGGCCAGCGCCTCGGCGTCCATGGTGGTCGCTGACCGGATCAGGATGGCGTCGGCGTCGAGCAGCGCGGGCAACAGCGCCGCGCGATCGGCGCCGTCGACGTGCCGGATATCGAATTCCGTACCGAGCACATCGATCGCGGATTGGGCAAGTTGCTCGGCGATCAGCACGACGGGCTTGGGCACAGCTGGTCATCTCCGTTAGGTATCTGGGCGGGGCCGGGAGCGTGGCCGGCGTCACCGGCGCGACCGCGAACACTGCGTCGGCGGCCCCGGAGGAGCCGCTGGGTCGGCAATGCCCGGCGGACCATGCTAACCGTTCCCGGCCGCCTGTCCGGCTCGTCCCGCCCACGCAGCCCACTACCTGCCGGGCCTGTCGCGTCCCCGGTCGGGTGATTCACACGAGTGGCGGTATCAAGATGATCCCGAAACCCTCCTGGAGGTGATCTGCGGCGTTATCGTCCATCCGTGACAGTCAGGCGTGTCTCCTGAATCACAGCGAGTCGCGCACCACGATTCGACGAACACCCGTATGGATCACTCCGCAGGACCCATCACCGAAGAACACCAGGTCGACACCGGGTCGACCAGGAGCGGCGAACAGAACGGAACCAGCCATGACCACACCGTCCGGCTACCCGGGGAACAGCAACGATCCATACGCGGCGGGCCAGCAGCCCGGCGGCTACAACCCGCCGAGTTCCCCTGCCTCGTACCCCCCGGCCGGCCAGCCCAGCTATCAACAGCCCGGTTACCAGCAGCCCGGTCAGTACCCGCCGCCGGATCAGTACGCGCAGTACCCGGCACCCAACGCCGCCTACCCGGCCGCCAATTCGTTCGGTCAGCCGGGCTACGGCCCGACCCCGGGCACCCGCCCCGGAATGGTCACGGCCGCTGCGGTTCTCGCCTTCATCTGGGGCGGTCTCGGCATCCTGTTCGGTCTGATCGGCCTCGCGGCCGGCACCTTCATCACCTCCGCCAGCAGCGCCATCTGTAACGACAGCTCGCTGACCGCCAGCGACTCGGCGACCTGTAACTCCGTCACCAGCATCGGGCCGTTCCTGATCATCATCACGATCGGCACCATCATCATCGCCGGACTGATGATCTGGGGCGGTGTTGTCGCGCTGAACGGCAAGAACGGTCAGATCCTGGTCATCGCGTGTGCGGTGTACGCCGCCCTGGCTATCATTTCGCTGTTCGGTTCGGGCTTCGGGGTGACCTCGCTGCTCGGGTTCGTCATTCCGGTGCTTATTGTGGTCTTCATGCTCAACGCGGCGTCGAAGGCATGGTTCAAGGTCAAGGGCGGTAAGACGTTCTGAGCATGAATCCGCGTTCTGATCGGGCCCTGCGCATCGCTGCCGGTGTGCTGGGCCTGATCGTTGCCGTCCCAGTGCACGCTGGCCGTGTTCTTCCTGATGGTGCTGGCCTGGGTCGGCAACGAAACCGGACTCTGGATCCTGGTCCCACCCCTGGCGATTCTGGCCGCTGCCCTGACGGTCTTCGCGGTCCGAGCCCTACGAGCACACCTGGCGACCTGGCCGACGCTGGCCATCCTGGGCGCCCTGGAATTGGTGATCGCCATCTTCCTGTTGGCGGCGTCCCGACCGGTCACGGGCGGCACCATCACCGGCGCGGTGGTCAGCATCGTTGCGGCTGGCGTCGCGTTCTTCGCGTCGTTCCGGGCCTACGCCAACCGGCACCAGCCGATTGTGGTGCCACCCCCACGGAAACTGAGCCCGGTCTCGGTGACCATCCGCAAGCCGGCCAACGCAACGAGCAAACCGACCAAACGCAGGAAATAGCCACCCAAGCAGTGAAAAGCCCCCGGGGTCGAATTGATCCGGGGGCTTTCCATGCGTCAGCAATTACTGCTAGCCCCTGTTCGCCGTTCCGGTGTAGTCATCTTCCTTGGCAACCCAGCTCATCAGCCCGCGCAGCTTGCGCCCGGTCTCCTCGATGGGGTGCTGTTCCTGCTCGGCACGGAACTTCTTGAATTCCGGCGCGCCTGCGTCCTGGTCGGCGATGAACCGGGCGGCGAAGGTGCCGTCCTTGATGTCGGCGAGGACGCCCTGCATGTTCGCCGCGACATGGTCGTCGATCACCCGTGGGCCGGAGACGTAGTCGCCGTACTCGGCGGTGTCGGACACCGACCAGCGCTGCTTGGCGATGCCGCCCTCGTACATCAGGTCGACGATCAGCTTGAGTTCGTGCAGGCACTCGAAGTAGGCGATCTCCGGCTGGTAGCCGGCGTTGACCAGGGTCTCGAAGCCGAGCTGGACCAGCCGCGACATGCCGCCGCAGAGCACGGCCTGCTCACCGAACAGGTCGGTCTCGGTCTCCTCGGTGAAGGTGGTGCCGATGACGCCGGCCCGGGCGCCGCCGATGCCGCGGGCGTAGGACAGCGCGAGCGCCTTGGCGCCGCCGGTGTAGTCCTGCTCGACGGCGATCAGACAGGGCACGCCCTTGCCGTCGACGAACTCGCGACGAACCAGGTGGCCGGGGCCCTTCGGCGCGATCATGATGACGTCGACGTCGGCCGGCGGCTTGATGTAGCCGAACCGGATGTTGAAGCCGTGGCCGAAGGCCAACGCCTTGCCGGCCGTCAGGTGCGGCTCGATGGACTCGGCGTACACGTGCCGCTGCACGTGGTCCGGGGTCAGGATCATGATCAGGTCGGCCTCCTGGGCCGCCTCGGCCGGGGTGACGACGCGCAGGCCCTGATCGGTGGCCTTGACCCTGGACTTCGAGCCCTCTGGCAGCCCGACGCGGACGTCGACGCCGGAATCGCGCAGGCTCAGCGAGTGGGCGTGGCCCTGCGAGCCGTAGCCGATGACGGCAACCTTGCGCCCCTGAATGATCGAGAGGTCGGCATCGTCGTCATAGAAAATGTCCACGGCCATTGCTGGTGATCCTGCTTTCTGTTGGGTACAGCGGTCTGCTGTCCACTCGGGTTGTGCTGTCTGGTTTCTCCGGGCCGGACAATAGCGCGGCGCCGGGTTCCTACGAATCCGCGCGACTGCTGGCCGAGGTGATCGACCGCGGCCCGCGGCCGAGCGCCACCATGCCGGACTGCACGAGCTCGCGCACGCCGAACGGCTCGAGCATCTTGACCAGCGCCTCCAGTTTGTCGCTGGTACCGGTGGCCTCGACCGTCACCGCGTCCGGGGTGATGTCGATGATCCGGGCGCGGAACATCTCGACGATCGAGACGATCTGCGGCCTGGTGGCGCCGTCGGAGCGCAACTTGATCAACAGCAACTCACGCTGCACCGCCTGAGCCGGCGCCAGCTCGACGATCTTCAGCACGTTGATCAGCTTGTTCAGCTGCTTGGTCACCTGCTCGAGCGGTAGTCCCTCGACGGCGACCACGATCGTCATCCTGGAGACCTCGGGGTTCTCCGTCGGGCCGACGGCCAGCGAGTGGATGTTGAACCCACGACGCGAGAACAACGACGAAACCCGTGCCAGCACACCGGGTTTGTTCTCCACCAGGACCGACAGCGTATGGCGGGTCACAGCGACATCTGCTCCTTGAAGGGCGGGTGGGTGGTTGGCCGGGACCGACGGACCAGCATCGTCCGATTCCGGGTGAACGACGGGCGCGAGTTTGGTGAACACCCTGGCCCACGGGGCGTATCCGACGGGTTGTGGCGCGTGCCCCGGAGGGTGGGCACTAGGTGCCTCCTGCAGTGCGCTCATTTTTTCCTACTCACTCTTCGTCGAACAGGGACACGGACTGCGAACTCATTCTTCGTCGAAGAGTGGCCGGATGCCGCGGGCGGCCATGATCTGGTCGTTGCCGGTCCCGGCGGCGACCATCGGCCACACCTGGGCGTCGGCGCCGACCACGAAGTCGACGACAACCGGACGGTCGTTGACGGCCATCGCCGCTTCGATCGTCTTGTCGACGTCCTCCCGGGATTCGCAGCGCAGCCCGAGGCAGCCGTACGCCTCGGCCAGCATCTTGAAGTCCGGGATCCGGTGTTTGTGGGTGCCGAGGTCGGTCTGCGAGTAGCGCTCGCCGTAGAACAGGGTCTGCCACTGCCGGACCATGCCGAGGTTGCCGTTGTTGATGATCGCGACCTTGATCGGAATGCCCTCGATGGCGCAGGTGGCCAGTTCCTGGTTCGTCATCTGGAAGCAGCCGTCGCCGTCGATGGCCCACACCGTTGCGTCCGGGCGACCCATCTTGGCGCCCATGGCGGCCGGCACCGCGTAGCCCATGGTGCCCAAACCCCCTGAGTTGAGCCAGGTTCCGGGCTTCTCGTAGGAGATGAACTGCGCGGCCCACATCTGGTGCTGTCCGACACCTGCGGCGTAGATGGCGTCCGGGCCGGCGATCTTGCCGAGCCGTTCGATCACGTACTGCGGGGACAGCGAGCCGTCGGTCGGCCAGTCGTACCCGAGCGGGAAGGTCTGCCGCAGCCCGTCCATTTCGGCCCACCAGGCGGTGAGATCAGCAACGACGCCGGCCTGCTGCTCGGCGGCGACGGCGGCCAACAACTCGGTGATCACCTCGCGGGCGTCACCGACGATCGGCACATCGGCGACCCGGTTCTTGCCGATCTCGGCGGGGTCGATGTCGGCGTGGATGACGGTCGCGCCTGGCGCGAACGTCGACAGCTGCCCGGTGACCCGATCGTCGAACCGGGCGCCGAGCGCGACGATGACGTCGGCGCGCTGCATTGCGCCCACTGCCGCAACGGTGCCGTGCATCCCGGGCATCCCCAGGTGCTGGACATGTGAGTCCGGGAACGCGCCGCGGGCCATCAGGGTGGTGACGACCGGGATACCGGTCAGCTCGGCCAACTGACGTAGGACCTCGGTTGCCCGCGCCTTCAACACCCCGCCGCCGACATAGAGCACCGGACGTCGGGCAGCGGCGATCAACTTGGCGGCGGCGGCGATCTGGCCGGAATGCGGCCGCATGGTCGGCCGGTAGCCGGGCAGGTGGATGTCCTGCGGCCAGACGAACGTGGTCTCGGACTGCAGCACGTCCTTGGGGATGTCGACCAGCACGACGCCGGGTCGGCCGGTCGATGCCAGGTGGAACGCGGCCGCGATCGTCTGTGGGATCTCGGCCGGATCGGTGACCAGGAAGTTGTGCTTGGTGATCGGCATCGTGATGCCGCAGATGTCGGCCTCCTGGAAGCCGTCGGTACCGATCATGGCGCGGCCGACCTGGCCGGTGATCGCCACCATCGGGACGGAATCCATCTGGGCGTCGGCGATCGGGGTCACCAGGTTGGTGGCGCCCGGGCCGGACGTCGCCATGCAGACACCGACCTTGCCGGAGGCCTGCGCGTATCCGGTCGCCGCGTGGCCGGCACCCTGCTCGTGCCGGACCAGTACGTGCCGCACCTTGGTGGAGTCGAGCAGCGGGTCGTACACCGGGAGCACTGCGCCGCCCGGGATCCCGAAAACGATTTCGGCGCCAACCTCTTCGAGCGACCGGACAACCGAGGCGGCGCCGGTGAGGTATTCGACCGGCCGGGCGGCCGGCGCGACCGCCGGGGATCCCGTCGTCGCGATGGTGGGAACGACGGTCTGTCGACTTTCGGCGATGCGGCCCTGCGTCATCGGAACCTTCTCTTCAGCGAGTTGATGCGGTACTTCGTTCGGGACTGGGTGGCTCTCGTCCAGCATTGCCCAGTGCTCGATCAGCAGTAGCTTTGTTGCCCTGACCTGGCTTGTGACCGGCCCCGGACAACAAAAAACCCCTCGTCACCGGTGGGTGACCAAGGGGTTGCGCGCCTCCGCCGGTAGGCGGGGACGCGCTAGCTGATTACGAGGAGCTGGGACACACACGAAGGGTAGGACGCGGTTCGATCCGATGTCAACCAGACGGGACGCGCATCCCAACATGTGGACACGGCAGGCGGGCCAACGGGCCCGCCGTCACGGTGCGCACCACCGCCGTGCACACGGCCCCGTCGCGCAGGGTGCCACCATGGACGTCATGTCCCGTCCCGACCGCGCAGTGTTCCGGCTGCCGGCAGTCGCGCTGTTCCTGCCGATCCTGCTGTTCTTCTGCATCACCCCGCTGGCAACGGCGGGCCCTTGGTGGGGTGTGCTGTTCGCCGTCCCGGCCGGAGCCCTGGTCTGGGTGCTGATCGCCCGCACAACGGCCACGCCCACCGGCGTGACGGCGCACGGGTTGCTGGGCTCCAAGAAAATGGCCTGGTCCGACATGGACGGGCTGGAGTTTCGCGATTCCCGGTGGGCCATCGCGGTCGGCACCGACGGTCGGCGACTGCGACTGCCGATGGTGCGGCCCCGCGACCTACCGGCGCTCACCGCAGTATCCGGCGGCAGCCTCTTGCTGGGCGCGGATGCTCAGGTCGGGACCGCGGATCCAGACTCCGCCGTCGGCGGCGCGGCCGGTCGCGATACGGGGGTGGCCGACCACGACGAGGCCGAACCGGCTGCCGTCTCCGGCGATTCGGGTCAACCTCGGCCGACCGAAGGAGCGTCAGCGGACGCCCCAGAGTCGCTACCCGATTTCCGGTCCGGCGACGCCGCACCGCAGCCGGTGCCGCCGCGTAGCTGACCCGTCCCCGCCGAGTGCAGGGCACCGTACTCTGATCCCCGTGACGAGCCAACCCGCGACCGGGCTGACACCCGGTGCGCAGTCGGCCGCTCGCGATCGCTCAGGAACCCGCCCGGTCGGCGATGCATCGCCGGTCCCGGTGGAGCCGAACCCGCGCCCGACGGCCGGGGACGGTCAGGTCACCGCACCACCGACTTCTTCTACACCGGCCAACGCAACACCGACTTCCGCAACAACGGCCCCCGCAATACCGCCCAGGCACCGCAGCCGGCCACCAGCGCTACCGGCACCGCACCGGCCACCAGCCCGCCCGCAGGCTCAGCACCGGCCACCAGCCCGCCCGCAGGCTCAGCACCGGCCACCAGCCCGCCCGGCACCGCACCAGGCCACCAGCCCGCCCGGCACCGCTCCGGCCACCACTCCGCTGGCCGGCGACTCCCCCGCAGAACGGCACCAACTGCCGAGGCGGGTCACCAGATATTGGCGCTGGCGCGTGCTGTTCGGGGCGTTACCACTGCTCCTGCTTTTGATCAGCCTGGCGATCGTCATCCCATGGGGAGCGTGGTGGCTACGGTGGGGAATTGTCGGCATCGTCTTCGCGCTGATCGTCGTCGGAATGATTTTCGTGCCGCCGATCCGTTACCGGGTTTTCTGGTATGCCATCTCACCCACCGAAATAGACATTCAGCACGGCATCATCTTCATCAAACGCAGCGTCGTCCCGATGCACCGGGTACAGAATTTACGGACCGAGCGCGGTCCAATGGCCGATCACTATCAAATGACGAACCTCAAGATCCGCACCGCTGCGGGTTCGGTCACCATCAGCGGCCTGGACCGCACCGAGGCCAACGTCCTGTGCGACCGGATCAGCCGGTTGTCCGACGTCGCTGACGACGTCTGAGGTGCCGGCTATGGCTGGGCAGCCCCTCACCGAGCAACGCGGGACCGAACGGATTGGCGGGGTTGCCATCCCGGACACCCGCCTCCATCCGATCTACCTGATCATCGAGACCGCGAAAACACTCCGCTCGGCAATTCCCTTCCTGGTGGTGACGATCCTCGGCGGCGCCCCCTGGTGGGTGAACACGATCCTGTTCGCGATAATCATGGTGATCGCGGTCGCCCAGTGGCACGTGAAGAAATACTCGGTGATCAGCGGCGTACTCCGGCTGCGTAGCGGGCTGGTCAACAGAATGGTCCGGGTGGTACCGATCACCAGGATTACCGCCCTCGCGGCGTCGCAATCACTGACCCAACGCCTCGTCGGCGTCTGGAAACTCGCCGTGCAATCGCCGGGCGATCGCAATGGCGCCGCGCTGATCCTCGGTTGCCTGTCCGGGTCCCGGCTCGATCAACTGCGGGCCGTCCTGGAATCCGGGCACCTCCCTGAGCAGACAACGCAAGCAGCGCCGGAGCCGGCGAAAGAGGGCGAATCCGATCGTCTCCCGTCGACGATCCAGCGTTATCTTGCGTGGCGACGGACCTCGTCGGTACGGTCCGGCCCGGACGTGATAGCGGTGTTGAAGACCTCCGAAATGCTGATCGCCGCCGTCACCAACAACGTGATCCCACTGATATTCGCCGGCGCATTGGTGATCTGGTTCCGGTTCTCGCAGTTCGTCCCGGACCGGGCGGCGGAGTTCATGAACGAGACCATTGAGCCGCGTGGGATTCTCGCCGTGCTGATCGCCCTGATCGTCGTGGCGATTGTCGGCGGCGTCGTGTTCGGCGCGCTGCGGCTGAACCAGTTCACCCTCATCCGGGACGGCGACGTGCTGCGGAACAGGCGCGGACTGCTGGGTAAGCAGTCCGCGACCATCCCGATCAAGCGGATTCAGGCCGTTCGCATTGTCGAAGGATTCTGGCGACTGCCCCTTGGCTATTGCAGCCTGCAGATGGAGGTCGCCGGGATCGGACGGGCAAACACCAATCAGCGCATGCTTTTCCCATTGGTGCGGACCAATCACGCTGAGGCGATGATCCGACGCGCGCTGCCCGAACTGCCGTGGCCCAGCGAGCCGTTGCTGCGTTTGCCCACCCGGGTGTACCGCCGCTATTTCACGCTCCCGTTGGAATACGGAGCGGGCTTTACCCTGCTGCTGCTGTTGCTGCCGGGATGGTGGCGGCTGCTGGCGATTCTCCCGCTGCCGTTGGGTTTCGCACTCGGTTACGCCAGGCCGCGCGAGGCCAGGTGGCGGGTCGATGACGATTCGGTGGTCCTGCGGTGGCGAAGGCTGATCACCCGCAACACCGTGATCGCGCACCGCAATGGCGTGCAGAGCACTGAGTGGTCGAGCTCGCCGTGGAAGGCCAGGGCGCATGTGGCCGGGTTCAAGATGAAGTTCTCCTCCGGCCGGATCGCCAAGATTCGCTACATGGCCGATGACGACGCTCTCCTGCTCTGCCACGTCGTCGGCCGCGACACCCATCCGGCGAAGCGGGCCACACCGGTGCACGACGCGCCCGTTCCCGCCAACGCGGAGCACGGATAAGTGGCCCGTCATCGGCTGGCTCAGCAGTTCGTCACAGCGACCAGACACCCACTGGCCGTACCTTGGACAGCGATGTCTTCCTCACCAGCCGCCGCCGACGCGATCCGGCGCGCCCGCAGCAAGCGGTCACTGCGCCGTCGGGCACCGGCGGTGATGTGTGCGCTGATACTGACCCTCACCGCCGGTTGCGCCGACTTCTCCAGCGAGGCATCCACTTTCACCGTTCAACCATCGCTGACCGCACGTGCCGCGGTGCCCGATGAAACCTCACCCGGATCGCCGTTCAGCACGTCACCGCCCAGCAGCCCCACCGGTTCGGCCCCGGAGACTCCCCCGCCGAGCGGATCGGGCGCCCCCGCCGACCCCTGTGCCCCGACCGACGCGGCAGTGATCGCCACCTGCTTGAGCGCACCGTGGGGACTTGCTCCGATGACCGACGGAAAATCGGCGCTGGTCGGCGAACGGACCACCGGCCGGATCCTGCAGGTCGCCAAGGACACCGAACCCGTGCTGGTCGCCCAGATCGACGGCGTCGACGCCAGCGGAGACGGTGGCCTGCTCGGCATCGCGCTGTCTCCCTCCTATGACGAGGATGGGCTGATCTACGCCTACGTCACCACCGCAACCGACAACCGCATTGTTCGGGTCGCCAGGGGCGACGTGCCGAAGGCGATCTTCACCGGGATTCCGCGCGGCGCCACCCACAACGGCGGCCGGATCGCCTTCGCGGCCGACCGTTCGCTGTATGTCGGGACCGGCGACACCGGGGTCGCCGCCTTGGCCGTCGACCCGACATCGCTGGCCGGAAAGGTGTTGCGACTGGACGAGTTCGGCAAGCCGGCGGAGTCCAACCCGACGCCCGACTCGGCAATTTATGCCTCAGGGTTCACCCAGGTGGCCGGGATGTGCCCGACGAGTGACGGCTCGGTCGCAGCCCTTGACCGACGACCAACGCAGGATCTGCTGTTGCCGCTCAAGGCTGGGAAGAACTACGCCACGGTCGCCGACGGCGAGGCCCTCTGGACGTGGACGGCCGCCGACGGCGGGGCGGCCGACTGCTCGATGAGCACCGGCGTCCTGGCGAGCACGTCATTGGACAAGCAGCAGCTCACCGCGATCCAGTTGGGTGCCGGCGGCACCTTCACCGGGTCGCCGGAGGTTCTGCTGGACAACCGGTACGGCCGGCTCTTGAGCGTCATCGGCGACACGCAGGGGCTGCTGTGGCTCACCACGTCGAACAAGGACGGTCTCGGCACGCCAGTATCGAGCGACGATCGGGTGGTTGTGGTGCCGTCCGGCAGTAGTGGCGGCGAGGGCGGCCCGGACTGACGCTCGCTGCGTCGTTACAGAGTGCCGGGCGGCCAGCGAATACCGACGCAGCAAGCCAGCCCGACTGACAGACGTTGCGTCACTCCACCCGGCCGAGCGGCGGCGAATACCGACGCAGAAGGCCAGCCCGACTGACGGACGCTGCGTCACTCCACCCGGCCGAGCGACCAGCGAATACCGACGCAGAAGGCCAGCCCGACTGACCTCCTCAGGGCCGGTGCTTGCCGCTACTGATCGGCCTGGCCTGGCTAAACTTCCCCGTCGTCCACACCGCGCCTTGCTCGCGGCTTCTTCGACTCCTTGACAAAGCTCTTGACCACCACCTGACTGTTCGATAGTATTCGAACATACGTACTGGCTAGTTGCTTGAATCAAGTAGGATTTGGGGATGACCGAGCCGATCCGCCCTCATCCGGTCGGTGGGGTCGACTATCCGCGGACGTTTCAGGAGCTCCAATCGTGGTTTCCTGACGACCAGGCTTGCCTGCTGTACCTGGAGCAGTTGCGGTGGCCCGACGGCTTCGTCTGCCCCTCCTGTGGGTCGAAAGGCGCCTGGCGGACGGCCAAGGCGAAGTGGATGTGCACCGCCTGCGGCCGCCAGACCTCGGTGACCGCCGGGACGATCTTTCACCGGATCCGCACACCGTTGTCGACCTGGTTCGCGGCGATCTGGTTCCTGACTTCGCAGAAGAACGGCATGTCCGCGCTGGGTCTGCAGCGGGTGCTCGGGTTCGGGTCTTACGAGACTGCGTGGGCGTGGTTACAGAAGCTCCGCCGGGCCATGGTCAGGCCTGACCGGGACCTACTCTCCGGTGTTGTTGAACTTGATGAAGTGTTCGTGGGCAATGAGTCTCGCGGCAAGGCCGGTGGGGTGAAGGACAACACGGCGGTGATGATCGCGGTGGAGTCGCTGTCCAACCGCAAGCTCGGTCGGGTGCGTCTGCAAGTCGCAGAGACCGCTCGATCGGCCAACTTGGTGGGCTTCGCGATGAACGTCATCGAGGAAGGCTCGACCATCAAGACCGACGGTGCCACCAACCTCAAACGCCTCGCCGGCCTCGGCTATGAACACCAGCGTTTCATCGGCGTCGACAGCAAAGAACCCGCCCATGTGAACCTCCCCGGTGTCCACATGGTCGGGTCGCTGCTCAAAAGGTGGCTGACCGGCACATTGCACTACGCGGTGTCCCAGGAACACCTGGCGTACTACCTGGACGAGTACACATTCCGGTTCAACCGCCGCACGCTCCACCAGTCGCGGTTTGCTGTTCTACCGACTCCTCCAACAAGCCGTGAACACCGACCCGCACCCCCTCGCGGAGCTACGGAATCCTGTTGCGGCAGTGGACGTTCCATTCTGACTTGATTCAAGCAACTAGCCAGTACATACGTTCGGACGAGATGGTCGAGGGAGGTTTCAAGATGTATACGCCGGGAGCGACCAACACACCCATCGACTGGGCCGCGCTGGCCACCGCACCCCCGGGCCCGGCAACGTTGACCGCACTGACCGACACCGACATCACCACGCTCACCCCCGCGCACCTGCTGGACGCCATCACCTGCACCGAACGACTGCTGTCCCACCTCGCCGGCCGGCAAACCACCCTGCTCACCGAATTCGCCCGACCAGGACGAGCCGGTGACATCACCGGCATCGTCGACACCCTCACCGAACACGGCAGCGCCGCCCACACCACCGACGGCACCCTGGACCCCGACCTACTGCACATCCTGGTCACCGACCACGCCCACGGCATGGCCGCCGCCGAGATCGCCGCCGCCCTGCACATCTCCCCCATCACCGCCCGCGGCCGGGTCGAAAAGGCCATCGACCTGCACGACGGCCTCCCCGCCACCCACCAAGCCCTCACCACCGGGCTCATCGACCGCGGCCGCGCCGCCGTCATCGCCGAACAGACCGACATCCTGGACCCCGACACCCGCACCCAGGTCGAGAACATCGTGCTCCCACTAGCCCAAATCCGGACCGCCGGCCGGCTCCGCCCACTCATCGAACGCGCCGTGATCACCGCCGACCCCACCGCCGCCGACCGGCGCGTCAAGAAAGCCCGCAGAACCCGGGAAGTCACCCACCGCCCACTCAAAGACCAACTCTAATGAGACCAGCCGGGGCCTTCTCTGGGAGGCTTTGGCCAGCAGCGGCCGGCGGGTCAGCACTCAACCAACTTGGTCCTCTCGTGAGACCTCCAGGGAGATCGTGCGCCCGCCGGTTCGCCGGTGACTGAACTGCTGATGGGATGTCGTGCCCGCTTCTGGCGTGAGCACTTGTTCATTAGGTTGCAGGTGTCGCCGGGTGCTGTGATCCGGGTTCGGTGATCTGAGGGAGTTGCTGCAGGTGTTGCTGTTCATCGGGGACGACTGGGCCGAGGATCACCACGACCTTGAGCTTGAGGACGAGTCCGGCCGGCGACTGGCGAAGGCCCGGCTGCCGGAAGGTTTGGAGGGCATTACCCGGTTCCATGCGCTGGTCGCGCAGCACGCCCCGGCTGGTTGGGCTGAGCTGCCGTCGGAGGAGGTCGCCGGCCGGGTGATCATTGGGATCGAGCACGACCGGGGTCCGTGGGTTTCTGCTTTGCGGGCGGCCGGTTATCAGGTGTTTGCGATCAACCCGTTGTCCTCGGCGAGGTACCGGGAGCGGTACTCCACTTCGGGCGCGAAGTCCGATGCTGGCGATGCCCATGTGCTCGCGGAGATCGTCCGGTTGGATCGTGATCATCACCGGCAGATCGCCGGGGACACAGACCTGGTGGATGCGGTGAAGCTGGTCGCTCGCGCCCATCAGACCGCGGTCTGGGAACGGACCCGCCATGTTCTGCGATTGAGATCCACGCTGCTGGAATACTTCCCAGCTGCGGTGGAGGCTTTCGACGACCTGACGGCGAAGGATGCTCTGGTCCTGTTAGGACGGGCACCATCACCAGCGCGGGTCGCAAAACTGACCCGTAGCCAGGTGGTATCCGCTTTGCGGGCGTCCCGCCGGCATCACGTCGAGGCCAAGGCGGACGTATTGCTGGCCGTTCTACGTGCACCCGGGCTGCGGCAACCAGCGACAATTGAGGCCGCCTACGCGGCCGTCGTTATCGGGCAGGTCGGCATCATTGCCGCCTTGAACGAACAGATCTCGCAATTACAAGAGGTGGTGGCCGAACATTTTGGTCGGCACCCGGCCGCTGATATCTATCTCAGCCAGCCGGGCTTCGGGGTGGTCCTCGCGGCCCGCGCCCTCGGGGAGTTCGGTGATGACAAGAAACGGTTTGGCGACGCCAAGGCGCGGAAGAACTACTCCGGGCAGAGCCCCATCACCCGGGCCTCGGGGAAGAAGTCGATCGTCCTGGCCAGGTATGCCACCAACCGTCGACTCGGTGACGCACTGCACCAGCAGGCCTATTCAGCGCTTCGTACATCACCGGGCGCTCGGGCCTACTACGACGCGCTCAGGGCTAGGAAGATCGGTCACCACGCAGCTCTGCGGCAGCTCGCGAACCGTCTCGTCGGCATCCTCCACGGCTGCCTCAAGACTGGCACGAAATACGACGAGAACACCGCCTGGCAGCACCACATGACCGTCGCTGCTTGACATCAATTGACATGGGATGTCTCCCTGATCAAAGCGCTCCTACCGGCCGACTGCGCCGTCACCGTGTTCACCCTGATCGACCTGCTCGCCGGGAAGAAAACCAAAGGCGACGACCGGGTCATCGGCGAACGCCGCGCCGACGCCCTCTCCGACGTCTTCCACCAACTCCTCACCCACGGCCACATCGACCTCCGCGGCCTGCTCGAACCAACCGACACCAACGACCACGACCACATCGACGGCATCGACGACATCGACAGCATCGACGACATCGACGATGAGGACTCCTCCGACGACGACCAACCGGACCCCACCACCAGCAACCGCAACGGCCCCGTCACCAGCAACTGCGACTGGCCCGACGACAACCTGGACACCGCGACCGGTCGCAGCACAGACAACCACTCCGATACGCCGCCGACACCGCAAGCACCGGACCCGACGCTGGTGACGACGCCGATGCTGGCGCTAGCGCTGGAACCGACACCGGCACTGGCACTGGCACTGGCACTGGCACGGACACCGGTGTCGCCAATGGCCACGCTGGTTGCCCTGCCGCCGGCGCCGATGGTGACGGTGACACCGGCGTTGAAACCGTGTCCAGCACACCCGGACACCCGGCCGCGAACAACCCGGCCGAGCCGGACACCGCCACACCGGCAAGCAGTCCCGCCGAACCCCCAGCAACGCCCCCGACCTCGGCAGCGAATCCAGCACCGACACCGCCGGCACCCGCTGCACCGCCTGCACCTGCCGAACCCCCGCAACCGCCCCCGGCAGATTCCCGGCGACTACTCCGCCGGCAGGGCCGCCGACCCCACCTCACCCTGACCATGTCGATGTCCACCCTGATGGCCCTGGACCGCCTCCCCGGCCACCTCGACGGCTACGGCGCCATCACCGCAGAACTCGCCGAAGCGATCATGAACTGCGCCGCCAGCCTCAACCTCGCCATCATCGACCCCAGCACCGGACACCCCCTGCACGCCAGCAGCCACCAGTACTACCGGCCACGCCAACACCACCGCGACATCGTCGGCACCATCACCGAAACCTGCCGATTCCCGTCCTGCCGGCAACCCACCTGGAAATGCGACCTCGACCACCGCACCCCCTTCGACCACCAGCACCCCGACAACGGCGGACCAACCGACCCCTGCAACCTGGACCCGCTCTGCCGGCGGCACCACCTGATGAAGCACCACAGCACCTGGACCCAACAACGACAACCCGACGGCACGATGACCTGGCGCAGCCCCACCGGCCACACCTACACCGATCCACCCCGCGAGATCACCCTCCCCGGTGAACTCCTCACCCCCACCCCAACACCACGAACCACCATCGGCCTGGCCGACACCGAACACCGAAACCGATGCACCACAACACACCTGGAACCACCCGACGACAAAGTCGCCGAACAAGCAGAACAAGACACCCGGTCCCGCAGCTACACCATCCGACTGGCCGACCGCGAAGACACCCGCCAAAGAGTCCTGCACCGACTGGCCAACCTCCGACGCCTACAAAACACCGCCGACGACAATGCCGCCAGACCCGGCCACACCTCGGGCACCGCCACGACGACCTGGTCCGCCAACCCGGGCGCAACAACTCGGGCATCGCCACGACCCTCGCCCGCCAACACCGGGCGCAACACCTCGGGCACCGCCACGACGACCTCGCCCACCAACACCGGGCGCAACACCTCGGGAACCAGCACGACGACCTCGCCCGCCAACCCGGGCTCCAACGACCAGCGCCCCGGCACCCCGGCCAGCTCGCCGACCAACACGCGGCCGACCAACACGCGGCCGACCAACCGCGGCCGACCAACCGCGGCCGACCAACGTGCGGACCTACAGCACGCCAAAGAGCACCCCGCCTGGACCCTCACCAACATCCCCACCACCGTCGCCGAACTCCGCGCCCGCAGCGGATTCACCACCACCCTTGCCGACGACGACCCACCACCGTTCTAACCAAGTCTTTCGAACTACCGATGAGGCCGTCCGAACAAATAGGTTGCGTGCGAATGGGTTTCGGCGCCAGGCCATTCACGCTCTCGTCGAGAGTCGGGCCGTGGGCGTGAGTTCCCGTCCCAGATGGCCCGGACCTGCCGGTCACCAGGTCTCGGGACGATGACCCTGCCAATGCTCCGGCGATAGTTCCTCCGCCCCGACGTCGTTCGGGACGGACCCAACCAACTCAGAAGCGGCGGTTCACCAGTACCGGGAGTTCGGCCCGCGCATCGATCGCCTGCTGCGGATCGACGTCGACCACCAGCAGGTCCGGTTGCTCGTCGAGTTGGGCGATGACGTCCCCGAGCGGCGAAACAGCGACGCTGCCCCCGATTCCGGTGGGTGCGGAACCCCGCGGACTGATACCGACCGAGGCCGGGTCTGCTTGGGCGGCGGCCAGCAGGAAGGTGGTGCTGTCCAAAGCTCTTGCCCTGGTCAGCAGGTCCCATTGCGCTCGTTTACCGGTGCCGGCACCCCAGGACGCTGCCAGCAGCGTCATCAGCGCACCCCGGTCGGCGAGCGCCTGGAAAAGGCCAGGAAACCGGACGTCATAACAGGTCGCCAAGCCGACGGTGACCCCGTCGACGACGATGGTCACCGGGTCGACCCCCGGGGCAACCGTCTTCGACTCGCGAAAGCCGAAGGCGTCGAACAGGTGGATCTTGTCGTAGGACGCTTCCACCCCCTGCCCGGTGGCGAGCAGGGTGTTGCGCACCCGACCACCAGAGCCAGGCGTGAACATCCCAGCGACGACGGTGATCTCGTTCTTCGCGGCGATCACCCTTACCGCGTCGGCCCACGGTCCGTCCAGCGGTTCGGCCACCGGCGCAAGGGACACGCCAAAGGCGCACATTGTCGCCTCCGGCAGCACCACCACCCTGGCGCCCGCCTCAGCTGCCCGCTGGGCCGCATCGGCGACCAGACCGAGATTGCGCTCAGGGTCGATGCTGCTGACGATCTGTGCAAGGGCAATCCGCACGTCGCGACCTTCCTGTCAGGTACCGATTGTGTGCTGCCGATCCTCACCCACCGGTCGCGGGCGACGCACTGTCCAGCGACCGGGTTGGCCGCTGCTGTCAGCCTTCGATACCCAGCGTCTTGAGCACCAGCTCCCGGACCCTGGCCGCATCGGCCTGGCCCCGTGTTGCCTTCATCACGGCGCCGACGATGGCACCGACAGCCTGCAGTTTGCCGGACCGGATCTTGTCGGCGACCGCGGGTTGAGCCGCGAGCGCGTCGTCGACGGCCTTCTGCAGGGACGAATCGTCCGACACCACCGCCAGCCCCCGCGCCGCGATCACCTCGTCCGGGCTACCTTCGCCGGCCAACACGCCGTCGACGACCTGCCGCGCCAGTTTGGTGGTCAGTGCACCGGAGGACACCTTCCCGATGACGTCCGCGAGTTGCGCCGGGGTGATCGGCAACTCATCGAGCGACACCCCGAGGGTGTTCGCCTGCTGACCGAGGTAGGACGCCCACCAGGACTTGGCCTCCGAGGGGGATGCTCCCGCCTCGACCGTCGCCGCGACGAGCTCGACGGCGTCGGCGGCCACCAGGTCGCGCATCTCCATGTCGGTGATGCCCCAGGCGGTCTGCAGCCGGTTTCGTCGCAGCCAAGGGAATTCGGGCAGCGCGGCGCGAATGTCCTCCACCCATTCCGGCGCCGGCGCGAGCGGCACCAGGTCGGGTTCGGGGAAATATCGGTAATCCTCCGCGGTCTCCTTGGACCGGCCGGATGCCGTGGTTCCGGTCGACTCGTCGAAATGCCGGGTCTCCTGCTTGATCACTCCCCCGGCGGCCAGCCTTGCGGCCTGCCGGGTGATCTCGTAGCGCACCGCCCGGTCGACCGATCGCAGCGAGTTGACGTTCTTGGTCTCGGTCCGGGTGCCGAGAATCCCGCTGCCGGCCGGGCTCAGCGAAAGGTTCGCGTCGCACCGCAGCGACCCCTGGTCCATCCGAACATCAGACACCCCAAGGGATTTCAGCAGATCCCGGAGTGCGGCAACGTAGGCCTTGGCAACCGCGGGGGCCGACGCCTTCGTCCCGGTCACCATCTTGGTGACGATCTCCACGAGCGGAACCCCGGCCCGGTTGTAGTCGAGCAGCGAGTACTCGGCACCGGAGATCCGGCCGGTCAATCCGCCGACGTGCAGGGACTTGCCGGTGTCCTCCTCCATGTGCGCGCGTTCGATCTCGATCCGCACGGTCTCACCGTCGACGTCGACATCCAGGTACCCGTCGTAGGCAATCGGTTCGTCGTACTGCGAGGTCTGGAAGTTCTTCGGCATGTCCGGGTAGAAGTAGTTCTTCCGGGCGAACCGGCACCAGGGCGCGATCGTGCAGTTCAACGCCAGGCCGATGCGGATGGCGTACTCGACGGCGGTCCGGTTGATCGTCGGCATCGCCCCTGGCAGGGCCAGGCACACCGGGCAGACCTGGGTGTTCGGCGGCGCACCGAACTCGGTCGGGCAGGCGCAGAACATCTTGGTCGCTGTACCCAATTCGACGTGCACCTCGAGACCGAGCACCGGGTCGTACCGTTCGATGGCCTCGTCGTAATCCATCAGGCCGTCGGGAGCCCGCAGCGCGCCGGTCATGACGTCATCACTTCCAATTCGGGTGCGAAGTCCGGGACCAGCCCGGAATGTGCTGCTGCGTAGGCGCTCTCGAAGGCAGCGGCGACGCGGTAGATCCGCTCCTCGCCCAGCGCCGGGCCCATGATCTGCAGGCCGACCGGCAGGCCGGTGTCCGACGCGATACCGCTGGGCACGCTCATCGCCGGGATGCCGGCCAGTGACCCGGGAATCGTCGCGAGGTCGTTGGCGTACATGGCAAGCGGATCGTTGACCTTCTCCCCGATCGGGAACGCCGTCACCGGTGACGACGGCGAGATGAGCACATCGGTTGTGGCGAAGGCATTCTCGAAGTCCTGCTTGATCAGCGTGCGGACCTTCTGCGCCGAGCCGTAGTAGGCGTCGTAGTACCCGGCGGACAGCGCGTAGGTGCCGAGAATGATGCGCCGCTTGACCTCAGCGCCGAATCCCTGACCCCGGGTCAACGACATCACCTCTTCGGCGGAGGCGTTGCCGTCATCTCCGACCCGCAGTCCGTACCGCATGGCGTCGAACCGCGCCAGATTCGACGAGCACTCGCTCGGCAGAATCAGGTAGTACGCGGCCAGCGCGTACTGGAAATGCGGGCAGTCGACCTCGACGATCTCGGCCCCGGCCGCCTCGCAGGGTGGCCACCGCGTCATCGAACGAAGACAGCACGCCGGCCTGGTAACCCTTGCCGCGCAACTGTTTCACCACCCCGATCCGCATGCCGGCAACGCCATCGCGCTGCCCGAGGCGGACCGCGTCCAGCACCCGAGGCACCGGTTGCGGGATCGACGTCGAGTCGCGCGGGTCGTGCCCGGCGATCACCTCGTGCAACAGGGCCGTGTCGGTGACGGTCCTGGCGCACGGCCCGACCTGATCGAGCGAGGACGCCAACGCGATGACGCCATAGCGGGACACCCCGCCGTAGGTGGGTTTGGTGCCGACGGTGCCGGTGACGGCGGCCGGTTGCCGGATCGAGCCGCCGGTGTCGGTGCCGATCGCGAGCGGCGCCTCGAAGGCGGCCAGCGCGGCGGCCGAACCACCGCCGGAGCCGCCGGGGATCCTGGACAGGTCCCACGGGTTGCGGGTCGGCCCGTAGGCGGAGTTCTCGGTTGACGAGCCCATCGCGAACTCGTCCAGGTTCGTCTTGCCGAGAATCACGACGCCGGCGTCCAGCAGCCTGGTGGTCACCGTCGCGTCATAGGGCGGGATCCAGCCTTCGAGGATCTTCGACCCTGCGGTCGTCGGAATCCCCTTCTGCACGACGATGTCCTTGAGCGCCAGCGGTACACCCGCCAGCGGCGAGGCCGGCGTCGCCCCGTTCGCCCTCGCGTCGTCGACCGCGCGGGCCTGGGCAAGCGCGGACTCGGTGGAGACGTGCAGGAACGCGTGCACGGCACCGTCGACGGCCCCGATGCGATCCAGGTGCGCGCGGGTGACTTCTTCCGCGCTGACGCTGCCGTCGGCGATCGCGCCGGCCAATGCCTGCGCGGTCATCCTGGTCAGCTCGGCCGTCATGCCAGCGCTCATGCCGTCCCTCCGCTCGTTCCTCGCGGGCGGCCGGCACTGTGCCGATGATCGGCTCGCCAAGGCTCGTTCACTGCTCTTCCCCCAGAATCTGCGGCACCCGGAAACGGCCGTCCTCGGTGGCCGGCGCGGCGGCCAGGGCGGCCTCATGGCTCAGTCCCGGCCGCACGACGTCCTCCCGGAACACGTTGGTCAGCGGAACCGCGTGACTTGTGGGCTCGATGTCGGCATCCGCGGCGGCGACCGCGCTGACCGTCGCGACCGAGTCGAGGATCACCGAGAGTTGGCCGACATAGAGGTCGAGTTCGTCATCGGTCAGCTCCAGTCGTGCCAAGTGGGCGAGGTGGGCAACGTCGTCACGGGTGAGTGTCGTCACGGGCCCGCCCCGGGTATGTCCGGGAGGTCACCGGCTTGCTCGTCGTCACTGGGTGGTGGGGCGCTGGACACTGGTCTCCCGGGCGGTTCGGCATTGATTGGGTCGCTGGATGGGGTGGTCACGGGGGTCGGTGGCGCCTCCCTCACTGTCCTGGCCGGCAGCCACTTCCCAGGCGAACGTCTCATCCTAGTCGGGGCGAGGAACGAGCCCGCCCAGTCAGCACCGAGAACGAGTTCGGCCGCTCGCGGGCGACCTCGTTCTAGTAGGGGCGGCCACGCACCCCTGTCAACCAGGACGGCTAGGTCGATCCACCCGGGAATCGCGGAGGAAGCACGGAGGTGATCTGATCGAAACGCAATTCCGACAAGATGGGCGCGACAGGTACCCGGCCGAGCCCGAACCACGGGCTGATCGGCGTACAGCGTGCACTACGGCCGCCACCTGGGAGGCGAGCGAACCGCTATGTCATATGTGATGCGTCTGCTGCTACCTGATCGGCCGGGCACATTGGGGGCCGTGGCCACCGCGTTGGGTCTCGTGGACGCCGACATCCTCGCGATGGACATCGTCGAACGCTCGCCGAAACAGGCGGTCGACGACATCGTCGTCTCGCTGCCGTCCGGCCGGCAGCCGGATGTGCTGATCACCGCCGCGGAGACCGTGCCCGGCGTCCGGGTCGAGTCCGTTCGACCCGACCCCGGAGTTGCCGCCAGGCACCGCGAATGGGAACTGGTCGAGGCCATCGCTGCCGAGCCGAAGGACGCGGTGGCCATCCTTGCCCGGATGCTGCCGCAGGTACTGCGGGCCGGCTGGGCCATCGTGGTCCGGGTCGATTCGGGGATCGCCGACTCCAACGGGGACAGCCGCACCATCAAACTGCTCGCCGGCGGCGGCGGCGTGCCCAACCTGACGGGCGTCGTCCCCGGCTGGGCACCTGTCGACAAGGCGACGGTGCTGGACAGCGAGGCTTCGTGGGTGCCGGATGACTGGAAGGCGATCGGCACCGAAATGGCCGCCGCTCCGCTCTGGGATCCGGATACCGCGGTGATCGTCGGGCGCCCAGGCGGACCGGCGATGCGCGATTCCGAGGTCGCCAGGCTGGCGCACCTGGCCGGTTTGACGTCGGTTGTCACCGGCCGGAATCCGCTGGGGATCCTGGCTGATTGATCAAGCGCCCGGGCAACGGGTGTCACCGGATTGGGGCGGTTCGGCCTGTGACGGCGAAATGATGCCGAGGACTTGGCAGTCGAGCAAAGTCGAACAGATCAGAAGCTGACGCGAGGGTCGAACGCGGCAACAGAGCCGATGACGGTGATCGCCGGCGGCCGCACCCCGGCCGCCGCGGTGGCCGCGCCGATCTCGGACAACGACGCCAGCACCGAGCGCTGTCCGGGCAGGCTGCCGTCGGCGATGGTGACGGCAGGTGTCAGCGGATCCATCCCCTGCGCGATGAGCTCGCTGGAAATGGCCGCCAGATTGCCGACTCCCATCATGATCACCAACGCGGTGCGGGCACTGGCGAGCGCGGCGTAGTCGAGCATCGACCGCGGATCCCCCGGTGGCACATGACCGGTGATGACGGTGAACCCCTGATTGGCGGTCCGATGGGTCAGCGGAACGCCGGCCAGCGCCGGCACCGCCAACGCCGAACTGACACCCGGCACGATCTGCACCTCGATGCCGGCGGCCGCACAGGCCTGCCACTCCTCGCCGCCTCGACCGAAGACGAAGTTGTCGCCGCCCTTGAGCCGCACAACGCTCCTGCCGGCGGCCGCGTGCTCGATGAGCACCCGGTTGATCTCCTCCTGTGGCGTCGTCGCGCCACCGGGGATCTTCGAGACGTCGATGATCACCGCGCCCTTGCGCACCTCGTCCAACACGGCCAGCGGCGCCAGCCGGTCGTGCACGACGACGTCCGCCTCACGGATCGCCGTCAGCCCGGTCACCGTGATCAGGCCCGGATCGCCCGGCCCGCCGCCGACCAGCACCACCCGGCCGCCCAATCTCTTCCGGCCGGCCGGGTCAGCGGGCGGCAACTCCGCCCGAGCCGGGTAGGCAGAACCGTTGCCGGCCGGCGGCCTGCTCGACCACGTCGGCATCGGCGGCGTCGTCACCGGTCGCCGCGTAGACCAGCCAGCATTCATCGACGTCGGCGGAGCGCAGCTCGCGCTGGTGCCAGCGGATCAGCCCCCGTTCGGCCAGGTCCGCGATCGATGCCAGCGCGGTCGACGCGACCACCGTCACGTTCGCGTCGCTGCCGCGGAGCAGCGCAATCTTGCCCAGCGCGGCAGGTCCACCGCCGACCACGAGGACATCTCGGCCGGCGACGGGCAGTTCGACCCGCAGGCCGGCGGTTCGCTTCACGGGCGTTCTCCTGATGCAATGGGTTGAGACGGGCTGGATGGGCGGCATCCGAGCGTCTCAATCCGTCTGAGTCGGACAGTGACAGCACCAGAGCAGCGCCGATGCGTGAGAGAGTCGAACAGTGCCAACCAGCCTGCGTCTTGAGATCTTTCCCGCAGATCTGAACGCAACGGTCCGGTTCTACGTCGATCTGCTCGGATTTGCGCTGGTCTCCGATCGTCGGGCCGACGCTCTCCCGTACCTGGCACTGCAGCGGGATGACGTCCGGATCGGTGCGGTGACCGTTCCGGGAGGCAGCATGGCACACCGGCAGCCACCGACCGGAGTGGAGATCGTGCTCGAAGTGGACTACTTGCACGCCGAACGGGATCGGCTCCGGCACGCCGGATGGCCGATCGTAGAGGACATCATGCGCAGACCCTGGGGACTTCAGGACTTCCGGGTATTGGATCCAGACGGCTACTACCTACGTTTTACCTCGAAGGCTCGGTGATTGGCGTGACCTCTCGTACGTTCACAGCAACGGTGCTGTGCCCCGACGACGGACCGGGGCACGCCGTCGCGGTGCCTTTCGATGCCGTCGAGGTGTTCGGCCGGGCGCGGGCGCCGGTGGTGGTCACGGTCCCCGGCCACGAGCCGTTTCGCACCACCGTGGCCAGCTACGGCGGGCAGGGCTGGATCGGGCTTCGCAAGGCGCAGCGCGAGGACCTGATGGTCGGCGAGGGCGACGAGATCACCATGACGGTGGAGCTGGACCAGGTACCCAGGGTGGCCGAGGTGCCGCCCGAACTGGCGGCGGCATTGGCGGCCAACCCGGACGCGACCATTGCCTTCGAGGGGCTGTCGTTCAGCCACACCCGCGAATACGCGGAATGGGTGGGCGAGGCCAAGCGGCCCGTCACCCGGGAACGACGCGCGGCGCAGGCGGTCGAGCGGATCCTCAAGTCCGGCATTCCCCGCAAACCCCCGCGCACGTCGGTCAGGTCTGCCGCCGCCACCACCGGTTCCGGCCCGTCAACGCCAGCAGCTCCGTGAGGTCGTCGGTGCAGCCAGGCACCGGGATCGGCGTCGCGTAGCGGTCCGCCGGGAACCACCGGTCCGCTGATTGTTTCGCCTGGTCAAGGACGTGGGCCAGCAGGTCGTTGGGGAACTCGTCGGGCGCGTTGATCGCCCTGGCCAGGTCCCAGGCGTGCACCGTGAGGTCGATGGCAAGCCGCCAGCCCAGTTCCTCCGCCGGCACGGGGCCGTCCGGCAACTGGATCGGGGTGTCCAGCGAACTCAGGGCGGTCAGCGCGGCGACCGCGGCGGCGGAAGCGGTTGCCCAGTGCGTCGACCAGGTCCGGGCCGGCGGTCTGCGCATCGATGGGCAGGCGTGCCGGCGTCCGGCCGGCCAGCAGATCGGGGACATTCGCCTGACCGACGATGACGTGCCGCACCAGGCGCTGAACGTCCCAGTCGTCATCGGGCGTGCTGACCGCCCACTGTTCAGGACGCACCGCCCGGACCCGGGAATCGAACTGGCGCACCGCGCTGCGGTAGATCGGCAACAAATCCATGCCGCAGATTCGAGCATGCGGGCGGCGACGACCGGAGCGCGGGGCCCCGATCCACCACCATCACTCCCGGTTCGGTCCGCGGCGACAACCGGAGCGCGGGCCCCGATCCACCACCATCACTCCCGGTTCGGTCCGCGGCGACGACCGGAGCGCGGGGCCCCGATCCACCACCATCACTCCCGGTTCGGTCCGCGGCGACGACCGGAGCGCGGGGTCCGTTCCACCACCTTCATTCCCGGTTCGGTCCGTCTTCGCTGCCGTCGGTGTTCTGCAGGATCTTCGGATAGCGCGCCGCGAGGGTGTAGGGGGTTTGGGTTCCCTCGAGCCGTTCCACCGGCACGTCGGGCATCAATCTGATGACCTGCTCCAGGACGGCCGGTGGCCACAGCAAACCCGACAGCAGCAACGCGTTGCGACCGTCCCGGTCGAGCAGGATCAGGGTCGCGGTGCGGGGGCTCCACCGACGACGGGCGAAGCTCTCCACGAGTACGGCCGATTGCACATGCGATCGAGCACAGGCGTTGCCGTCCTTGCCGTTGGACACCTTGATCATTTCTTCGGTGACCGTCAGTCGGATCTTCTTGGCCCGCATCCCGCCGGCGACCAATGCGGCGATGACGGCGACCGGCATCACGAGCAGCAGCAGACCGGCAACCGCCGGGAAGAACAGCGCGGCCAGATAGGACGCAGCCAGTACCCCGATGATCAACGGCCAACTGTTGAACGCCATCGCCTTCATCGGCTGTGGGGTGCCGACGTCCAGCAGGACCCCTCTGTTGGGTCGACTGATCTGCTGGTCGGGTACTGAGTCGTCGGACACGTCGGCAACGCTACCCGCGCGCGCCGCCGCTGCCGGGATCTTGCGCGCGCTCAGCGCACACCGACGCGCAGTCCGGTCAGCCCGCGGATGACGAAGAACGGCTGGTAGTCCGGTTCGACGAGTAGTCGGAGCCGTGGGGCGGCGTCCCGCAGCTGCGTCAGCGAGACAGCGATTTCCAGGCGAGCCAGCGGCGCGCCGATACAGAAATGCATCCCGCCGCCGAATCCGATATGGGTACCGTCACCCCGACCGATGTCGAAGGTGTCGGGCGCGGCGAACCTGGCCGGGTCACGATTGGCCGACCCGAACAGCATCCCGATGCGATCGCCGATGCCGAACTCACGACCGGCGATCTGCACCCCGTCCGCGAGGACCCAGCGCTCGAACATCTGCAACGGCCCGTCCCAGCGGATCATCTCCTCGACCGCCACGGCCGGGTCGACCTCGCCGCTCAGTATCCGGCGCCATTGATCAGGATGGGTCAGCAGGGCACGCAGACCGTTGCCGAGGGTGTTCACCGTCGCCTCGTGCCCGGCGTTGAGCAGAACGATGACGGTGCCGACGATCTCGTCGTCGGTCAGCCGGTCGCCCTGGTCCGCGACCTGGATCAGTTCGGAGACGAGATCCGTCGCCGGTTGCTGCCGGCGAGCGGCGATCAGGCTGCGGACGTAGTCGATGAATTCCGCCGCTGCGTCTTCCGCTGCCTGTTGCTGAGCCGGAGCGGTCTGCAGTTCGTACATCTTGACGATGGCATGCGACCAGCGGAGCAATTGGGCGCCATCGCCGACGGGCACCCCCAGCAGGGTGCAGATGACCGCGACGGAATAGGGCTGCGCGTAGTCCGCAATCACCTCGAAGTCACCGAGATCCATGGCCCGGCGCAGATGCTCCGCGGACAGCCGCTCAATGTCGGGTCGCAGGGCGGTGATGGCCCTGGCCGTGAAGACGGCACTGACCAGGCGGCGGAGCCTGGTGTGGTCGGGCGGTTCGAGGTTGAGCAGGGAGAACCGTTCCGATTCCGTCCACCGCGGCCAACGGGTGTCCGGCTCGGGCTGGCCGAATTCCTCCGGCGTGAACTTGTGCCGGTAGGCGCGCCCGAGTCGGCGGTCGCGCAATGCGGCATGGACGTGTTCGAACCGGGTCAGCAAGTGAACCCCACGTGGCGGGTAGTACAGCACCGGGCCCAGCTCGCGCATGGCCGTGAATGCCGGGTACGGGTTGCGGATGAACGCAGGGTTGGTGGGTTCGAAACCCAGTGCGGCGAAATCGATCTCGGCGGGCACGGAGGCGTCAGGGATGGGCATCGGGATCCGGGACGCCGGGGGGCGGCTCAGTTCCGGCGGCGGGTCCCGGCGAGGCCGAATCGTCGCCGTCGGCCTCGCGGCCGCCGCCGCCGATCTGCGCCCCGCCGATCTGCGCCCCGCCGATCTGCGCGACGGCTCGAGCGGCATCGGGTCCGTCGGCCAGCAGGATCGCGAAACCAGCCTCGTCGAGGATCGGCACCTTCAGCGATACCGCCTTGTCGTATTTGGTTCCGGGGTTCTCCCCCACCACCACGAATGCCGTCTTGGACGACACCGATCCGGCCGCCTTCGCTCCGCGCTCGAGCAACGCTGCCCTCGCCTCGTCTCGCGAAAGCCCTTCCAGCCCACCGGTAACGACGATCGAAAGGCCCGCCAGCGTCTGTTCCGGCCGGTCGGTCTGATCGTCCTGCATGTTGACGCCCGCTGCGGTCCACCGCTCGACGATCGCCTGGTGCCACTCCTCGGTGAACCACTCGATGACCGCTGCCGCGATGGTGGGACCCACTCCCTCTGCCGCCGCCAACTCCTGCTCGGAGGCGTTGCGGATCCGGTCCAGGGAGCCGAATTGCTGCGCCAATGCGCGGGCCGCGGTCGGGCCGACGTGCCGGATCGATAGCGCGACGATGACCCGCCACAGCGGCTGGGCACGTTGTTGACGCAGATTTTTCAGCAGCTTGGCGCCGTTGGCCGACAGCACACCCGCCTTCGTGGTGAACAGGGGCACACGGAGGAGAACCTCTTCGGTCAGGCCGAATTGCTCACCGTCGAGCTCTCCCGGGAAAATGTCCCCCTCATCGGTGATCGCGCCGGCAGTGAGCAGCGCGCTGGCGGCCTCGTAACCCATGCCCTCGATGTCGAACGCGCCGCGGCCGGCCAGATGGAACACCCGCTCCCGCAGTTGCGCTGGGCAGCTGCGGGCATTGGGACAACGAATATCGACGTCACCCTCGCGCATGGCCCGCAGTTCGGTTCCGCAGTCCGGGCAGTTCGTCGGCATGACGAAGTCCCGCAGCACCCGGCCGTCGTCCCGCAGCCCGACAACGGGTCCCAGCACCTCGGGGATGACGTCGCCGGCCTTGCGGACGATCACCGTGTCGCCGATCTTGACCCCCTTGCGGACGACCTCGTCGGCGTTGTGCAGCGTCGCCAGACCGACCGTCGACCCCGCGATCACCACTGGCTCAAGGAAAGCAAAGGGCGTCACGCGACCGGTGCGACCGACGTTGACCCTGATGTCCTTGAGCAGGGTGGTCGCCTCTTCCGGCGGGTATTTGTAGGCGATCGCCCAGCGCGGCGCTCGGGAGGTCGACCCCAACCGCCGTTGCACAGCGATCTCGTCGACCTTGACGACGAGACCGTCGATGTCGTGCGAGAGGTCGTGCCGGTGCTCGTTCCAGTAGGCGATGCGGTCCGCGACCTCCGCCGCGGTGTGCACGACCTTGTTGTTCTCGGAGATCGGCAGCCCCCAGGACCGCAGTCGTTCGTAGGCCTCGGACTGCCTTTCGATGTCGAAACCGATCCGGGCACCGATGCCGTGACAGAGCATTGTCAGACCCCGCGACCTGGTGACCCGCGGATCCTTTTGCCGCAGCGAACCCGCCGCCGTGTTGCGCGGATTGGCGAATGGAGCCTTGCCCGCGGCGACCAGCGACGCATTGAGCTCGGCGAACCCTTCCAGCGGGAAGAACACCTCGCCGCGGATCTCGACGAGCTCCGGGACGCTGTGGGCACCGTCATCGCGCAGTTGATGCGGGATGGCCTTGATGGTGCGGACGTTGAGCGTGACGTCCTCGCCGACCCGACCGTCGCCGCGGGTGGCTGCCCGCACGAGCCGGCCCTGCCGATAGGTGAGGTTGATGGCGAGTCCGTCGATCTTGACCTCGGTCAGCCAGCTGACCGGCGCGCCGGCGTCCCGCGCCGTCCGCTCCAGCCAGCCCGCCAACTCGTCCGCGGAGAACACGTTGTCCAGACTGAGCATCTGCTCGGCGTGCTCAACGGCGGCGAATCCCGTGGCAAAACCGCCGCCCACCCGCTGGCTCGGTGAGTCCGGCGTCAACAGCGATGGATACCGCGCCTCCAGCGCCTCCAACTCCTTCAGCAGCGCATCGAATTCGCCGTCTGCCATGGTCGGTTCGTCCAGCACGTAATACCGGAACTGGGCGTCACCGATCCTCTCGGCCAACTGGGCGTGACGCCCCGCTGCCTCCGGCGGAGCATCGACGGTGGGAACAGACGCCAGGGACGCAGCCACGGCGGTGGTGTCCCCGGCAGCCGGATCTGTCGCGGCCCGGTCGGCTTCGGCTGGTGGTCGGGAGGTCTTCGTCACCCCAACACCCTAGAACCGGCCACCGACAATCACCCGGACCAGGGGATCCGGTCCGAAGCGCGCTGCTCAGGTCAGGGTGAAGCAGCTCACCCGGTCGTTCGGGAACATTTCTGGATCGATTCTGTTGAACGCTCATGTAAGTCGGTCACACCCGCCGCGGAGCTGGCCGACATTCGTCAGTGGTCGGTACGTCCAGTGGAGAGCGATAACGATGAGCACGTTGAAGATCATTCTTGGTTCGACCCGGCCCGGCAGCATCGCGCCGGCGATCGGCGATTGGGTGGCCGGGCAGGCCAGGCAGTTGGGTGACTTCGACGAGGTGGAGATTCTCGACCTTGCGGAGATCAATCTGCCGTTCCTGGACGAGCCGCATCACCCCAAGCTCGGCCGGTACACCAAGCCGCACACCCTGGCCTGGGCCAACGACATCGACACCGCTGATGCGCTGGTGATGATCACCCCCGAGTACAACGGCGGCTACCCGGCACCGCTCAAGAACGCATTGGACTACCTGCACGCGGAATGGCAGAACAAGGCGCTCGGCATGGTCAGCTATGGCGGCGGACTGGGCGGCGGCGCTCGGGCTGCTGGCATGTTGTTGCCGATCACCAGCCAACTCGGGATGACCTGTGCGCGGCACACCGTCGCGATCGCCAGGGCCAACCGGCAGGTCGTCGACGGTGAGTTCGTGCCCACCCCGGCCGATTCGGGCAACATCACGGCGATGCTCGCCGAGATTGCCCGGATGGACGCCGAACTCGGCCCGCGACGGGCGGCCCTGACCCTCGCCGGCTGAGCGCACGCTGAACCGGGCGGCACCGACCCTCGTCGGCTGACGCCCTGAGCTGTCGTCGGTGCCGTCACGGGCCTGCTGTCGCGCCGGAGATGGCACGCTGAACGGGTGGCCTTCAATCCTCACGACCTGAACGACTCGGTGCTGGACTTTCTCGCCGAACGGCACCTCGCCACCTTGACGACATTGCGCCGGGACGGTTCGCCGCACGTCATCGCGGTGGGTTTCACCTTCGACCGGGAATCCGGCATCGCGCGGGTGATCACCAGCGACGGATCGGTCAAGGTGCGCAACGCAGAGCGCCCGGCCGGCGATGGTTCGCCGAGCCGGGCTGCCGTGTGTCAGGTCGATGGCCGCCGCTGGCTCACCCTGGAGGGAGCCGCGGGGGTCAGTCGAGAGCCCGAACAGGTCGCCGACGCCGAACGGCGTTACGGCTTGCGGTATCGGGTACCGCGGATCAATCCACACCGGGTGGTGCTGACCATCACCGTGGACAAAGTGATGGGGCACGCCTGAGGACGGCGCCCCGAAACCGGGCCGCTCAGTCAGGGAGCAGGCGCGGAATCGACGTCCGGTGCCAGGAAGAATCTGACCATTTCGGCCGACGCATTCGGACCTTGCGGGTCCGTATAACCGGCGCCGGCGGCGCCGCCCGACCAGGCGTGACCACCGCCGTGCACAATCCAGGCCTCGATGACGACCCGGCCATCGCTGTCCGCGTGCACAGTCCTGGTGTGTGGACGCGCACCGTCGACCTCGATCCGGGTGCTCGTACTGGCCACTCGATCGGCCTTCCTCGTCGGCATTCCCCACTCGGAAAGACCTGCGGTGACAAGACTCTCGGCGTTGGCAACGGCAACAATGGAGTCGCTGTCGCCGTGGAAGACGATCAGCGGCAATGCGGCACCCTTCGTACCGGAGCCACCGGCCATCATCGCCATCATCGCCGTACCGACATCGGTTGCGGCGCCGTACGCCAAGTCCGGAATGGACCCCGACACCGGCAAACAGTTCGGGATAAGCGACAGCCATGATTGCCGCCATCGCACCACCCGCGGAAAGGCCGGCGACAAAAACCCGTGCCGGATCAACAACGTAGTCACGCTGAATCTGCTCGACAATTCCCGCGAGAATCGACGGCTCGCCCTCGCCAGGGCGCTGGTCGCCTGCGCGGAACCAATTCCACAGGCCATCCCGATTCGCCTCCCTGGATTGTTCGGGGTAGGCGACCAGGAAGGTGTGCTGCTCGGCGAGGTCGTTCATCCCGGTACCGGCCGCAAAATCGGCCGCCTTCTGCTCACCGCCGTGCAGCATGACGATCAGCGGAACCGGTTCACCGCGGTAGCCGGACGGCACAAACAGCTGGTAGGTCCGGACGCCGGCCGGCTCGGTATGACTCAGCTCCAGGACCTTGCCCGTGACCTCGGCACCCCCGCCGACGGTGGAACCGATTGCTACCGCGTCGTCGTCCACGCTCGTCACGGCCGGAGTGCGCGACCGCCGCGTCGTTGGGGTCAAAAGTGCACCTGATCTCTCTACACGCACACGATGAACGCGTCCGGCTACCGCCAGTTTCGGCCACGGGGTCCCGGCGGCCACGCCTGCGGTCGAGTACATCGACCCGAAGACGGTGTGCTGTGCTGCACTGTTGTGGTGGATTGCAGTGACGGCGGCGGTGACTGTCCGTGAGCTTGCTTGGCATGCATCGCAATCGACCCTACGATCTTAACTCATGGAGAAGTCGAGCGACATGGCCGAGGCCTTCGGGGCCTTCGTGAAGGCGCAACGGCAGTTGGCGAATATTTCTCAGCGGCAACTCGCGAAGGCCAGCGGGATGTCCGATTCATACCTCAGTCAGATCGAACGCGGGCAATATCGACCGTCCGCAGAAGTGTTGCGTGGCATCGCGCAGGCGCTCGGCATGGCACCCGCTGCCCTGTTCAATCAATTCGGGCTTCTGGATACGGACGACGATCAGGCGCCGAAAACCACCGTCGAGGAGGCCATCCGGCTGGACGAGTCGCTGACGCAGGACAAAAAGGACGCCCTGCTGCACATGTACCGCACTCTCAAAGATTCTGCTTGATTGACCAAGCAAAATGCTTGACAGACCGCATTTTGCTTGGCACACTGGGCAATGTCCAGATGAGCAGAGTCGAGAGGAACCACCCCCCATGACCGACTACATCGCCGAGACCAACAAGGCAACCGAGCAGTACCTCGCGACCCTGGCGAAGGCTCAGGAAGAATACGTCAAGGCCGTCGAGACCTTCGTCAAGCAGGTTCCGGCCCTCCCGAAGCCTGCCGTCGAGCTCCCCAAGGTTGACCTGCCCAGCGCCGGCGACATCACCTCCGCGACGTTCGATTTCTACGAGAAGGTGCTCGCCCAGCAGCGCGCGACCACCGACAAGCTGATCGCCGTGCTCACCCCGGCTGAGTAATTTCCACCTGCGTCACCTGTCGCGGCCCGCTCGACCGAGCCGCCGCGGCACCTCGAGCCCCGGATGCCCGGGGGTCTTCGACCCCCGGGCATCTGTGGACTGCGCACGAAATCTGCGGATCCACCACAGTGACCGCATCCCGCATGTAATGGTTTTCGATCCCCGGACCCCGGATTAACCCACGTCATTCATCCACTGACTGTCGGCGAGGAGCGCGAGAAAATGAGCAGCGAGCTCAATTACTTCCCCAGCATGCCGGCCGACGATGGTCATTTCGGTCAGCCGACCCCCACTCGGGCCGGCGCGACACCCAACATTGCCGACCGCTTCGCGGACCTGTTGGCACCCTTGAGCAGTCGTCGCCGCCGCGGACTGATTGCCCGACTTTCGGTTGGCTACTACGAGGGTTGGCGGCCCAGTCGCGCTGAGGTGGCAGAGCTCGTTGCCCAGGAACTTCGGCGCAGCCCGCGGTAAAACCGGGAGGCCCGCGGTAAAACCGGGAGTGTCGTGGCGTGCCCGGCGATTCTGTTCAGTCGTTCAGGGCCGTCGAAGAATTGAGTGATCCGGCCAATGCCTCCCGTGAATGCACGTCGAGTTTCGTGTAGACGTGCCGCAGGTGATATTCGACCGTCTTCGGGCTGAGGAACAGGGCGGCGGCCGTCTGCCTGGTCGTTCGGCCGTTGGCCAGCATGGTGGCAATCTGCAGCTCCTGCGGGGTCAGCTCCGCCAGCAGACTCGCACCCCTGGTTTGTGGGTTCTCCCCGGTCGCCCTCAGTTCATTGCCGGCCTGGCCGGCAGCAGGCGCAGCGCCGAGTGCGTCGAAGATCGCCAGCGCCGCCCGCAACGGCGCCCGCGCGGCCGTCCGCCTGCGGCTACGCCGAAGGTGAGACCCCAGTGCCAGCAACGTCTTCGCCCGCTCGAACTCGTCGAGTGTGTTCTCGATGCCAGCCGATCGCGGCGGCCAGCCGGGCATCGGCGCGCTCGTCCGATTCGAGCAGGGCCATCGTTCGTTCCGCTCTTGCCATGGCCCACGGCTGACCCTTCGCGGTGGCCCGCTGCAGAAAGTCCTCGGCAAGCTCAGTGGCAATGTCCGGACGGCCGAGCCGCACCAGCAGTTCGACCCGCTCCGGAGCCGGGTTCAGATCGACGTCCCGAATCCCGCTGCGGTCCAGATGTGTTGCCATGGCATCGAAGTGGGCCAACGCGGGTTCCATCAAGCCCTGCCCAGCCGCGAGGTCGCCGAGCCCGTGAAAACACCACGCCCGGAACAGGTGGATCTGGTGTTCGTCACACAGCCTTGCCGATTCCTCAAGGTGTGCAACACATTTCACACCCAGCCCCTGCCGCGCCTCGAGCCAGCCGAGGCCGGCCAACGACGCGGCAAGTTCGGTGCTCTGCCCGGTCTCGCGGGCAAGCCGAATCGACTCGTGATACTCCGATGACGCCGCCGCCCAACGGTCGGTCGCGGCCTCGTCGCGGGCCAGATGGAACAACAGCCTTGGCAGCGTGCCGATGGCAGCCCGCTGCCGGCTCTCCTCCACCACTCGGTTGATCAGGTCCCGTCCGGTTCCAGACTCCCGTAGCAGCATCGGGGCCAGCACGAGCAGGACCAGTCGGCGCGGATCGTCGTTCAGTTCGCTTGTCCCGCTGAGCAGATCGATGGCCCTGCGCACCGGGCCCAACCCACCGGTGCCCGCCAACAACTGCGCGGTACCGACCGCCATGAGTCCCAGGATCTGGGCGCGGACGGTCCCGGCGCTCGCCAGCAGTCGGTCGATTCGATCGATCGCCGATAGTCCCCACGCCGCGTCCCCGAGATAGAAGCAGGCACTCACCGCATCCGCCAACAAGGTCACGGCCAGATCCGGATCAAAGGACTCGGCATCAAGGGCTGCCGCGGACAGGGTGTCCCGGGCATCGATCAGCGACCCGCTCCGGGCAGCGATCGCGCCGAGGACCTCCTGCGTTCGTACCCGTTGCTGCGTCGAGCCCGGTCGTCGTAGGGCCTCGTCCAGCAGGCCGCGCGCCCGGTCCGGCTGGCCCGCCAACCAGGCGGCCTCACCCGCGGACACCAGCCGGGTGATCCCGCTGGCATCGTCCACGCTCAGCCTGGCCGCACGTTCGAAGGCGGTCGCGGCGACGGCATCCGCGCTGTGGCTGCCCGCCCGCACCGCGACCCGCTCCAACATGTCCGCGGCCTGCGCGTCGGGTCCAACGACCGACGCGGCGAAGTGCCAGGCCCGGCGTTCCAGGTCGTCGACGGGCAGCACGGAGAACAGCGCCCGGTGTGCCGTCCGGCGGGCCCCGGGATCGGCCGCCGCGTACACCGATGACCGCACCAGCGGGTGCCGGAACAGGATCCGGTCGGCCGAGACTGCAAGGAGGCCGGCCTGTTCGGCTCGTTCCAGGGCCGTCGGGTCGATGCCGAGCTGTTCGATCGCCCGGATGACAAGTGGCAGTTCCCCGCCGGAGGCGGCGGCGATCAACAGCGAGGTCCGCGCCGCCTGATCAAGGCTGCCCGTTTCCCGGGCAACGGCGGCCGCCACGGTGTTCGGCACGGGTACCGGCGCATCCGGTGGCAGCCGCAGCAGGTTCTCGAGGTCGGTGGAAAGTTCCAGCAGGGCAAGGGGATTACCGCCGGTGGCGCGGTGCAACCGGTCGACCAGACCGGCCGGCAGGTCGGACCGGGCCCGGCTTATCACCAGTGCACCGGAGGCGGCGATATCCAGCGCGCCGATGCGCACCTCCGGCAGACCGCATTCGGTCAGTGCGCAGGTCTCCCCGGTCCGAACCGTGGCGAGCAGCAGCACAGCGTCCGCCAGCAGTCGCCGAGCGGCAAAGGCAAGGGCATCGGCCGACGGCCGGTCGAGCAGGTGGGCGTCGTCGATGAACAATGCGATCGGCCGACGTTCGGCCGCCCGACAGATCAGGCTCAGGGTGCCGGCCCCGACAGCGAACCGGTCGGCAGCGGCACCCGCCCGCAGCGCGAGCGCGGCCGACAGCGCATCGGCCTGCGGGCCGGGCAGCGACTCCAGCAGATCGAACACCGGCCGCAGCAATTGCAGCAAGCCGCCGAAGGGCACTTCCTGCTCCGCCTCGATGCCCGTCGCCCGTAGCACCTGCATTCCGCCGACATTGGCCGCCGCCCAGTCGAGGAGCGCGGTCTTTCCGATGCCCGCCTCGCCAGTGAGGATCAGCACACCACTCTCACCGACCCGGGCACCGGCCAGCAGCGGGGAAATGATGCCCCGCTCGGACTCCCGCCCGATCAGCATGCGCCGAGCGTAAGGCTTGGCCATTCAACGGGTCCGATTAGGTGGGGCACCTGATGCGGTGACGGCCCGTGCGGCGTCAAGGTCACCTGGACACCGTCAGGCACCACATCAGGAGGCACGGATGACCGCAGTGCAGATCCCGCCGACAACCGAAGCTGAAGTCCAGAAACCCGAAGTCGACCAGGACAAGGTGATGGGGTTTGTCCTGCGCGCGATCGACGAGGTCGGCGCAACCCTGAACACCGCCCTTGTGGTGATGGGCGACAAACTCGGCTACTACCGCGCACTCGCCGAGCAGGGTCCGGCGACACCCGGCGATTTGGCCGAGCGCACCGACACCAACACCCATTACGCCCGGGAATGGCTGTCCGCCCAAGCGGCCGGTGGGTACCTGACCTACGACCCGGCGACCCAACTGTTCACGCTGCCTGCCGAGCACGCGATTGCCTTGACGGACGAGGACAGCCCGGCCTTTCTGCCCGGGTTCTTCCAGATCGCGGCCGGCGTGGTCCGCGACTCCGACCGGGTCATCGACGCGGCCCGGCGCGGCGACGGCATCGGCTGGCACCTGCACAACACCGATGTGCTGATCGGCTGCGAGCGGTTCTTCCGCCCCGGGTACCACGCGAACCTTGTCTCGTCCTGGCTGCCGGCCCTCGACGGCGTGGTCGACAAACTCGAGACGGGCGCGTTGGTCGCGGATGTGGGCTGCGGGCACGGCGCGTCGACCATCGTGATGGCACAGGCGTTTCCGCGATCGAGGTTCGTCGGGTCGGACTATCACGACGGATCGATCGCGACCGCCCGCGACCGGGCCGATGCGGCTGGCGTCAGCGATCGGGTCGGCTTCGAGGTCGCGCCGGCCGGCGGTTACACCGGAGCCGGCTACGACCTGGTGACCACCTTCGATGCACTGCACGACATGGGTGATCCGGTGGGCGCCGCCCGGCACATCAGGGAAAGCCTTGCGCCGGAGGGCACCTGGCTGCTGGTCGAGCCGGCAGCCGCGGACCGGCTGGAGGACAACCTGAATCCGATCAGCCGCGCCTACTACGGATTCTCGACGTTGCTGTGCACGCCGGCATCGCTGTCCCAGGACGTCGGTCTCGCCCTCGGCACCCAGGCCGGACCGGCCCGGCTGCGGGACGTCACGACGGCAGCCGGTTTCACCCGGTTCCGGGTGGCCGCGCAAACCCCGCTGAACCTGGTCATCGAGGTCCGGCGGTAAGAACAATGGCCAGAACTGGTGTGCGGCGGAGGCCCGGGCGGACAATCCGATGATGAACGGAACGCAACGACGTGCGGTCGTCCCGGAGTCCACCGGGTTCGCCGAGCGCGACGGCGTGCGGTTGGCGTACGAGGTGTTCGACGGGCCGCGGGACGGCGCCGAGACGGCTCTGGTCGACGGCGACGAAGGAGCCAGGCGCCAATCGATTCGCGACTGCGACGAAGGAGCCAGGCGCCAATCGATTCAGCAGGAGTTGCCAACTGTCGTGCTGCTCCCGACCTGGCAGATCATTGCATCGCAATTCTGGAAACTGCAGGTCGGGACGCTGCGACGGCACGGCAGGGTGCTCACCTACGACGGCCGCGGCACCGGCGGATCGTCCAGGCCAGTTGGCGCGGCAGCCTATGCCGACGCCGAATGCGCCGAGGACATCATCGCGGTCCTGGACGCCACGGGCACCGAACGGGCTGTGCTGGTCGCACTCTCCTGCGCCAACCCGTGGGCGGTGCGTGCCGCGGCGAAATACCCGGAGCGGGTGGCCGGCATCGTCGCGATCTCGCCGACCTGCGGCTTCCCGATTCCGGACCTGCGCCGCGACGGACACCGCTTCGATGTGCCGGTCGACGGAGCTCAGGGCTGGGCGATGTACAACAAGCATTTCTGGTTGAACGACGATTTCTCCGCCTTCCGGCGGTTCTTTTTCGAGCAGATGTGTTCGGAGCCGCACTCGACCAAACAGATCGAGGATTTCCTGGACTGGTCGGCGGACACCGATCCGTCGCTGTTGGCGGACGCCACTTCGGGCCGGTTGGGATTGGACGGCGCGTTGTGTACGTCGGTGGAGAACGACTGCCGGCAGGTCCGTTGCCCGGTCGCGGTGGTGCACGGCACCGATGATCGGATCCGGCCGTTTGCGATCGGTGAGCGACTGGCCGAGCTCACCGGTGGGTCGCTGCTCGCCGTCGAGGGGGCCGGACATGCGTTGCCGGCCCGGGAACCGGTGCTGATCAACAGGTTCATCGGTGACCTGGTCCGCGCCGTGGCAGTTGCCGGACTGCAGTCGCGAGCCCTTGCCGCCGACCGCATGAAACCGCAACGCGCGACGTGGGTGCGGGCACCGGGCCGGCCGCGGCGGGCGCTGTACCTGTCCTCGCCCATCGGTCTGGGTCACGCCCAGCGGGACGTCGCCATCGCCCGTGAATTGCGCAGCCTTCGGCCGGATGTCGAGATCGACTGGCTGGCACAGCATCCGGTCACCCGGGTACTCAACGGGCACGGGGAGCGGATCCACCCGGCCTCTGCGGCGCTGCTCAACGAATCGACACATATCGAGAGTGAGTGCGGCGAGCACGATCTGCACGCATTCTCGGCGATTCGCCGGATGGACGAGATCCTGGTCAACAACTTCATGGTGTTCTCCGAACTTGTCGAGTCCGAGTACTTCGACCTGGTGATCGGTGACGAGGCCTGGGATGTCGACCATTTCCTCCATGAGAACCCAGAGCTCAAACGCTTCCGGTTCGGTTGGTTGACCGACTTCGTCGGCTGGTTACCGATGCCGGACGCCGACGATCGGGAACGGTTCCTCACCGCCGACCTCAATGCCGAGATGATCGAGCACCGGTCAAGGTTCGGGCCCGTCCGGGACCGGTCGATCTTCGTCGGCAATCCGGCCGACGTGGTGCCGGACGACTTCGGTCCCGGCCTGCCGCCGATCAGCGGCTGGGTCCGACAGAACTTCGACTTCTCCGGATATGTCACGGGTTTCGACCCAACCGGGCTGCGGGATCCGGCAGAGCTGCGGCAGCGCTGGGGATGTGCACCGGACGAACGGCTGTGCATCGTGACGGTCGGCGGATCCGGCGTCGGCGGCGATCTGCTGCGCCGGGTGCTGGACGCGGTGCCGCTGATTCGGCGACGGGTACCTGACCTGCACGTCCTGGTGGTGACCGGACCGCGCCTCGACCCGGCCGCCCTGCCGCCCATGCACGGGGTGAGCACGGTCGGCTACCTGCCGGATCTGTACCGGGAGCTGGCGTCCTGCGATGTCGCGGTGGTGCAGGGCGGATTGACCACCTGCATGGAGTTGACCGCGGCCGGGACGCCCTTCGTCTATGTGCCGCTGCGGCATCACTTCGAGCAGAATTTCCACGTCCGGCACCGGCTGGAGCAGTACAACGCGGGCCGGTACCTGGATTACGCGGATGCCTCGGTGCCGGACCTGTTGGCGGACGCGGTGATCGCGGAGCTGTCCAGCACACCGAAGTACCGACCGGTGGAGACCGACGGGGCGCAGCGGGCCGCCGCGATGCTGGCGGAGTTGCTCTGATCAGTCACTTGACCAGACCGGCGACCAGGTTGATGGTCACCGCCAGAATGATCGCCACGAACAGGAATGACAGCAGCGAGTGCCGCAGGGCGGTCGCGCGGATCACCTTGGTTTTCAGGTCGGTGTCCGAGACCTGGAACGTCATGCCGAGGGTGAAGGCGAGGTAGGCGAAGTCGCTGTACTGGGGTTCGTCGTCCTCGTTGAAGTCGATGCCGCCGGGTGCACCGTCGTAGTACAGGCTGGCATACCGGATCAGGTACACCGTGTGTACTGAAAGCCAGGCCAGCGCAACGCTACCCACACTCAACGCCGCGTCGAGAGCGGAATTGTCTGCCTTGTCGACCAACAGGATTGCCACCGAACCAAGACTGGCGACCGCGGCTGCCAGCACCAGCACGTCGAGGATGTCCCGCCCCCGGTCATCCCGGCCCGCATGCGCGGCCGTCTGCTCCGGGCCGAGCGGCCAGACCGTGAGCCAGGTCCAGCCGACAAATGTTGCTGCGCCGGCCACCCAGCCGGCGAGCAGGCCGTACCGCCAGCCGGCAAACCAGGCCGACCGCGGCTCCTATCACGATCCCGGCCAGGGTTGCGATCAGAAAACGCTGCAGGGTGGTGACGGTCATGCTGCGGGTTGTTCGCGGCGGCCGGTCTGGCGTGGTCATATGACTGAACATAGGGACCGAGTGTTCGATCCCGGTAAGCGTGGCGGGTTCAGCGTCCCGTGACGACGCCGTAGGTCAGCACGGCATTCAGGCCGACGATCGCGACGGTGATGAGCGCGCCCACCAGCTTGATGCCCGGCCGTTCGCGTCGACGCCCATCAACTCCCGGTTCGAGGTCAACAGCAGCAGCGGGATCAGGACGAATGGCAACCCGAAGGACAGCACCACCTGGGAGATCACCAGCACCGTCGTCGGATCAGCGCCCGCGGCCAGCACGATCCACGCGGGGATCAGCGGCGGCGGCAGAGGTGGGGATGTCACGGGCGACGATCTACCGGAAGATCCGGCAGTACGGCATTCACGACCGGTTGGCGCGAGTCAGCAGACGGTCGACCCGCAGCTGAGCTGAGCCCGACCGCGCGAACGGCTACCAGCCCTCGGGCAGGTCCTGGAGTGCCTGCGCCATTTCGGCGGTGAGTTTCATGGCCTTCAGGGCCCAGTTCCGGTCGGCACCGGCCAACCCACAGGCCGGTGTCGGGACGACGGTGCGGGCCAACTGCTCTCGCGGGAAACCCAACCGATCCCAGGTTTGCAGGATCGGCGTCGCCCAGGTCTTCAGTGGCGCTCTCGGGTTCGGTGGCACGACAGACGGCACGGTGCCGGCCAGCAGGATCGCACCGGTTTCCACGGCCTCACCGATCGGGTCGAGCACCGCGGCAGAGCTTCCGAGGATCGTCATATCCACCGATAATGCGTCGAACCCGGCCGCCCGGAACAGCCGCAGCGGCGCGGCGGCGTGGCAGCAGTGGGCGATCGACGGGTGCGCGCCGAGGGCATCGGTGATCCGGGACAGCACGTCGATCGCCCGGACCGCCTGCACGGCCGGGACGGTGCCGAAACCGCTTGCGGTTGGCAGGTTTCCGGTGAGGACAGCGGGCAGCGATGGTTCATCGATCTGCACGACGATCCCGGCCCCGGGCACCCGCTTGGCAATGTCGGCGATGTGGGCGGCCAGTCCCTCGGCCAGCGAGGTCGCGATGTCGTCGACGGCGCCGAAATCGGTCAGCGCCCGGTGTCCGGACGGTACCTCGAGCATCGCCGCCAGCGTCCAGGGTCCGCACACCTGCACCTTGACCCACTCGGCGCCCGCGTACTGCTGTTGCGCGGCGTCGGCGTCCCAGGACAGAAAGTCCTTGGCCCGGCTCGTGTCCCGCCCCGGCCGGCGCGAGATTCGCCATCCCGACGGCACCACCTCGCCGTAGATGTCGACCAGCATGCCGATCGCCCGGCCGACCATGTCGGCACCGACGCCACGGTCCGGGAGTTCCACCAGGTGCGGCAGGGTGGGCAGTTCACCGGCCACCATGCCGGCCGCCTCGATCGGGTCGGTGCCCGGCAGCGAACCGACACCCGTTGCCGCCGTGAGGTTCCACGCCCGCCGGACCGGGAAGAGTTCGATCAGCGGTGCCCGCTCGCCACCCGCCGGCATCTCGAGTCTGGCCCGGCTCTCGGTCATCAGGCGGTCCGCACGATGGTGCCGGCGCCGATGACGTAGGTGTCCGCGGCGTCGTAGAGCACAACGGTCTGTCCCGGCGCCACCGCCCTGATCGGCTCATCAAGGGTCAACCGGATCCGGCCGTCCACCAGATCGGCCGAGCCGCGGACGATCCCGCCGTGCGCGCGCAACTGGGCAACCGTCCGCAGCGGGAACTCGGGCGGAACGCCGAGGGAGAAGACCACCCGGTCGGCGGTGATCATGCTGACGTCCAGTCCGCTGGCGGGCCCGACGGTCACCGTGCCGGACACCGGTTCAATGCCCAGCACGTACCGCGGCCGGCCATCTGCCGCTGGTCGCTCCAACTTGAGCCCCTTGCGTTGGCCGATGGTGAAAGCGAAGGCGCCGTCGTGCTCACCGAGCACCTCACCGGATTCGGAGTCCACCACCGAACCCGTTCTGGCGCCGAGCTTGTCGACCAGGTAGCCGTGGGTGTCGCCGTCCGGGATGAAACAGATGTCGTAGGAGTCCGGCTTGGCTGCCACCGCGAACCCGCGTCTGGTCGCCTCCGCCCGCACCTGTTGCTTGGTCATTTCCCCGAGCGGGAACATGCTGTGCGCCAACTGGTCTGCCCGCAGTACCGCCAGCACGTAGGACTGGTCCTTGGCCTTGTCGACGGAGCGATGCAGGATTCCGTTCTGCAGCCGGACGTGATGCCCGGTGGCGACCGCGTCGAACCCCAGGGCGATGGCGCGGTCGAGCAGCGCGGCGAACTTGATCTTCTCGTTGCACCGCAGACAGGGATTCGGCGTGCGTCCCGCCGAGTACTCGGAGAGGAAGTCGGCGACCACATCTTCGATGAAGTCGTCACTCAGATCCCAGACGTAGTAGGGGATCTCCAGCAGGTCGCACACCCGACGGGCATCGAACGCGTCCTCGACGGTGCAGCAGCCGCGGGATCCGGTGCGCAGCGTGCCGGGGTTGCGGGACAGCGCCATGTGCACGCCGACGACGTCATGGCCGGCGTCCACCGCCAGCGCCGCGGCAACCGCGGAGTCCACCCCGCCGCTCATCGCGGCCAACACACGCATCAGCGTCGCCGGGTCCCGGCCAGAGCGGCCTTGCGGGCGCGCTCCACCACCGGCCCGATAGCCGCTGCGACGGCGGCCACGTCGGCGGATGTCGAGGTGTGCCCGAAGGAGAACCGCAGGGCCCCGCGGGCGTCCTGCTCGGACAGCCCCATGGCCAGCAGCACGTGTGATGGTCGGGCCACGCCGGCGGTACAGGCCGACCCGGTCGAGCATTCGATGCCGTTGGCGTCCAACAACATCAGCAGGGAATCGCCCTCACAGCCGGGGAACCGCAGATGTGCGTTGCCCGGCAGCCGGGACGGCCCGCCGTCCACCAGCGACTGTCCTGGGTCACCGGAGAGCACCACGTCCGGGACGATGGCCGTCACGGCCTCGATCAGGTCGTCCCGCAGGACTGTCAGCTCTGCGGCACGCTCGGCGCGATGGGTGACGGCGTCCTGGATGGCAACGGCGAGGCCGACGATCCCGGCGACGTCCAACGTGCCCGACCGCACCCCTCGCTCCTGACCGCCACCCTGCAACAGCGGCACCACCGCGACCTCCCTGCGGAGCAGAAGGACGCCGTTACCGGTCGGTCCACCGACCTTGTGGCCGGTGACCGTCATCGCATCGACACCGCTGGCGCCGAAATCCAGCGGCAACTGCCCCAGCGCCTGCACGGCGTCGGTATGGAATGGGATGCCCTGTCCGTGGGCAACGTCGGCGAGTTCGCGGATCGGGTTGACGGTGCCGACCTCGTTGTTGGCCCACATCACCGTGACCAGGGCGACGTCCGCCGGGTTCTCCGCGATCGCTGCCGCGAGGGTATCGGCATGCACCCGGCCGAAGTCGTCGAGCTCCAGCCAGCTGACGAGCGCGCCTTCGGTCTCCACCAGAAAATCGATGACGTCCAGCACCGCGTGGTGCTCGAGGGCCGGAGCAATGATGCGGCGGCGCATCGGGTCCTCGTTGCGGCGGGCGCGGAAGATGCCGGCGACCGCCAGGTTGTCCGACTCGGTGCCGCCGGAGGTGAAGAGCACCTCGCTGGGCCGAGCGCCGAGTGCTGCCGCGATGGTTTCCCGGGACTCCTCCACCCGGCGCCGCGCGGCCCGGCCGGAGCTGTGCAGCGACGAAGCATTGCCGGTCAGCAGCATCGCCCGGGACATGGCAGCAACCACCGCCGGCAGAACCGGGGTGGTGGCGGCATGGTCAAGGTAGGTCATCGCCCTCCAGGGTAAGCGGTCGCAGCAGGGTGCTTCGCGTTGCCGGTGTCGCGATCATGATCCACTCTGGGTGCCGAGGGTTTGCGACGACGCGACCCACCGCTGAGGGGAGCATCACCATGGCAGTCTCGGTCAACCTGGACAAGGCACTGGACAAGGCATACGAGGGCTCGACGCTGGAGGAGATCCTGGCCGCCCCGCCGTCGGCGCTGGCCGGCCTCACCGAGGCCGACGACAAGGCACTGCTGGAGAACCTGGGTATCAAAACCGTCCGGGATCTGGGCTCCAACAAATACTTTGCGGTGGCCGGCGTCCTGGTGGCGCTCTCCGGCAAGACGGGCTGAGCGAGCCGGGACTCATGACCGGATGGGATTGGGCCCCGTTCGCCGGCCGTTGAGACTGCCGCCGGGGCCCATCCACTGCCCGATCAGGGGTGCTTGATCAGGCCTTTTCGTCCGGGATCGGGATCGCGCTCTCATGCTGTGGATCGTTCTTGACCAGGTCGGCCCGTAACTTCTTCACCTCGGCCTCGACCCGCGCGCCATAGTCCGGATCGGCCGATCGGAAATGGGCGACCGCCCGCTCCACGATGTCGTCCCGGGAAACCTTGGACAGTGAACCGCCGATGGCCTTGATCAGCCGCACCTTGGCGTCCTCGTCGATCAGCCGGTACAGATCTCCGGCCTGGACGAAGTCGTTGTCCTCCGCGTGCAGGGTCCACGGGTAGGTGCCGGCGACACCGTCGGTCGGCAACCCGGTGTACAGCGCTGTCGCGGTTTGCCCCGGCCCGTTGAACGAATTCGGTTCATAGTTCTTCGCGGCGCCGCGATTACCGTCGACGCGCACCGAGCCGTCGCGCTGATAGTTGGCCACCTGCGCGGCATGCGGCGCGTTCACCGGGATCTGGTGGTGGTTGACGCCCAGCCGGTAGCGGTGGGTGTCGCCGTAACCGAACAGCCGGCCCTGCAGCATCTTGTCCGGGCTGGGGCCGATGCCGGGAACGAACTGCGCCGGATTGAAAGCGACCTGCTCGGTCTCGGCAAAGAAATTGTCCGGCCAGCGGTTCAGCGTCAACGTGCCGACCTCGATCTTCGGGTAGTCCTTCTGCGACCACACCTTCGTCAGGTCGAAAGGGTTGAACCGGTAGTTCGGAGCGTCGGAGAACGGCATGATCTGCACCATCAGCGTCCAGGACGGGAAACTCCCGGAGTCGATGGAATCCCGCAGCTCGGACAGCAGGTACTCCGGGTTGCCCTTGGTGCGCTCGAGCAGATCGTCATCGAACAGGCACTCGATGCCCTGGTCGGTCTTGAAGTGGTACTTGACCCAGACCCCCTCGCCCTTGGCGTTCATCCACTGGAAGGTGTGCGAGCCGAACCCGTCCATCCGGCGCAGGCTGGCCGGCCGGCCCCGGTCGCCGAACAACCAGGTGAACTGGTGGGTCAATTCCGGGGACAACCCGAAGAAATCCCAGACATTGTCCGGCTCCTGGACCTTCGTTCGCGGATCCGGCTTCTGGGTGTGGATGAAGTCCGGGAATTTCAGCGGGTCGCGGATGAAAAAGACCGGCGTGTTGTTGCCGACGAGGTCGTAGTTGCCGTCCTCGGTGTAGAACTTCACCGCGAAACCCCTTGGGTCACGGGCGGTGTCGGGCGCGCCCTGAGATCCGGCGACCGTGGAGAACCGAACAAAGACCTCGGTCTGCTTGCCGATCTCGGAGAGGAACTTCGCCTCGGTGTACTGCGTGACGTCCTTGGTCACCTCAAAGATTCCGCCGGCGCCGATACCGACGGCATGGACCACCCGCTCCGGGATGCGCTCGCGATTGAAGTGCGCGAGCTTTTCCAACAGGTGGTGGTCCTGCAGCAGGACAGGCCCGTCGGCGCCAGCGGTTTGCGAGTTCTGGTTGTTGGGTACCGGCGCACCGGCGGCGGTGGTCAAACGGTTCACTGCTGGGGTTGCCATCAGCGCTCCTTCGTTGGTCGGTGTTCTGACGTGGCGTTCCTTGGCGCTGCCTCGTCACGGCGCTCCGTCGGCACTGGCGCCGTGGTGATCTTCGGTCCACTTTAGACCTTGTCCAGTTCTGGACTAGATCCAGGTGAGTGAATCCGGCGGGTAAGATCCATGGCTGTGGACACGTTGAGTAAGCGCCTGGCGGCCCGGGGCTGGCGGATGACGGCGCAGCGGCGGGTCATCGCCGGCGTCTTCGACGTCGCTCCCGACGGACACCTGCACCTGACCGCCGACGAGGTCCTGGAGCGTTCGGTGGCCGTACTCCCCGAGATCAGCCGGGCGACCGTCTACAACACCCTCGGTGAATTGGTCGACGCCGGCGAACTTCTCGCCGTGCAGACCGGCGGGCGGGTGACCCGGTACGACCCGAACGTCGCCGGAATTCATCACCACTTGGTCTGCACCGAATGCCATGCCATCTTCGATGTGCCGGCCCAGGCCGTGCCGCTCCCGGAACTGCCCTTGAACTTCACCGTCGAATCGGCGGAAGTGATCTTCCGCGGACGGTGCTCGAACTGTGGTGGGACCGGGCGCTAGGAATGCCCTGATAACCCGACTCTTTCGGGTCCGACGGCTAGGAGGCGAGGGCGAGCGCCGGCGCCGGCACGACCACCGCCCGTGGTGCCGGACCGGTCGCCACCCCGCGGCCCAAAGCCCGGTCGATCGCCCATTCCGTCCGTCGGGCCGCTGCGTCCCGATGGCCCGAACGATGACCCGGACCGGAGATCGCCGGGATCACGGGTAACCAGGTCACCCGGACCGTGAGCGGGCCGGCCCGCAGGATTCGCCACAGCAGGCCGAACACGTCATCCGGCGCCGTCGAGGTCGCTGCCGCGGTGCGGTAGCTGATCGCGACCGGCGAGACGACGACCGCCGCGTCGATCGCGGCCTGGAATGCGACCCTGGAGAATTGCGCCCGTTCATTGCCGGGCTGTTGCACCGTAACCTGCGGCCGCCCGCACTCGGGAAACACCAGGACCCGGTGACCCCGGCGTAGGGCGGCGGTGACCTGCTCGACAGTTGCGGCAAGGTTCCGGGACATCCCGGGGCGGATGACAATCGCGCCCATCCTGCCTGCCATAGGCCCGACCGGCCGTCGCAGAATCGCCTCGACCAGCGGCACCATCGGACCGGCGGAGGCCAACACCAGAACATCAAGCCAGCTTTCATGATTCGCCACCACCAATGACGGACCCGAGCGCGGGTAACCCCGACTGACAACGCGGATACCCAACGCGCGCAGAACCAATCGAGAGAACCCCTGCAGCGCTAGGGATCCGCGACGGGCGTGGCCATACCCGGGGACTGCGGTCAGCAGACGCACCCCGCCCCACCCGACGAGCAGAAGCGGCACAACCAGGGCGCCACGCACGGCCGACCGCAGAACCGTGCGTTCCGGCTCAGCCATCGGTGTTGAGTAAGCGACGTAACCGGCGTGGGTTCGCAGTAGCAGTGTCGAGCAGGAGGAGAAAGCTTGCTGCGTCGAAGGTGTCGTCGTACCCGGGCGGACCGCAGATCTTCGCCCCCAACCGAAGGCAGTGGTTCAGCAGCGGTGGGATACGCAACTCGGCCGCGCGCGGGATGCCGCCGATCGCGATCGGTTCTCGGGGCCGGCACCGCCGCTCGGCCGGCGCTAGGTATCCAGACAGTGCAAAGTCCCAGAACGACGCTGCATTCCGGCCGCCGTCGGCCACCTCCATGGGGACCGCCGCGAGCAGGTAGCGGTAGCCGGTCAGGTGCAGATACCGGGCCACGCCGCCCATCAGCAGCGAAACAGCTCCGCCCGTACGGTGATCGGCGCGGACACAGGCTGCGCCTGCCTCCACCGCACCGTCGAGTAGACGCTCCATCGGCATCAGCCCGAAGATCAGGTTCGCGGACAGGCCCGATCCGCGGGGCGACGAGTCGTTGCCGTGTGGTGGTAGCAAACGGCACGTCGCCACGGCTTGCGGGGCTGCCGTGCGGCTCCGGTGCCAGACGATCAAATGATCGCAGCGGTCGTCGAACTCCTCGGCATCGGTGTCGGCCGGGACTGGTTTCCTCCTCGGCCATTCCCGGGTGCAGACCAGCGCGCGGAGTCGTTGCGCGGCAAGGACATCGTCCGCCGTGGTAGCCAGCCGGACGTGGTAGCCCAGGGACTCGGAGCCAAGGGCGTGGTCTCCGGGGTGTTGCGGCGCCTCAAGAAGCAACTGATTCGTGGTCACGTTTCCCGATCATCCGGCCTCCCGGCAAGCGGGGGCCGACGATCGGGTGGATAGCGCGTGACGCTCAGGTGAACCCCCGAGTTGCTCTCAGGCGGGGAGAAACGACATCACCACCCCCGGCCGGGCAAGGCCGGAGGTGGTCGATCGGTTGCCGTCAGCCCTTGCGCTCGTTGACCGCGCCGGTCAGCTGCGGGGCCACCTTGAAAAGGTCCCCGACCACACCGAAGTCGGTGATCTCGAAGATCGGCGCGTCGGCGTCCTTGTTGACCGCGATGATCGTCTTCGAGGTCTGCATGCCGGCCCGGTGCTGGATCGCGCCGGAGATGCCGAGCGCGATGTAGACCTGGGGCGAGACGGTGGTGCCGGTCTGCCCGACCTGGAACTGCGGCGGGTAGTACCCGGAATCGACGGCCGCCCGGGACGCGCCCACGGCTGCGCCGAGCGAATCGGCCAGCTCCTCGACCACGTGGAAGTTCTCCGCAGACCCGACTCCGCGGCCGCCCGACACCACAACGGCGGCACCGGTCAGGTCCGGGCGATCCCCAACTGGCTCGGGATGATCGGCAACCACGATCGCTGAAATGGCCGGATCGATGACCACGTCCACCGGTACCACCTGCGGCGTAGCGGCTACCGGCGCGGCTTCGATCGCGCCGGGCCGAATCGAGATGATCGGCGTACCAACGGCAATTCGGTAGCGGACCGTGTAGGCGCCGCCGAACACCGACTGGGTCGCCACCACGACACCGTCCTCAAGGGCGACGTCGACAGCGTCGGCGAGCAATCCGGACTCCAACCGGACGGCCAATCGGCCGGCGACCTCTCGGCCTTCCACGGTCGCCGGCAGCAGGATCGCGGTCGGCGACCCGGCGGCAGCGGCAGCCGCGAGACCGGCGACGGCGGGCGTCACCAGAAAGCCTGCGGCCTCGTCGGACTCGGCCGCGTAGACGGTTGCGGCGCCGAGCGTGCCGAGCTCACCGGCCAGCGATTCTGCGGTGCCGGGCTTGCCGATGACGACGGCCGCCGGGCTGCCCAGCCGGGCGGCCGCGGTCAGCAGCTCACCGGTGACCTTGGCGATCACCCCGTCGTGGTGCTCAACCAGAACCAGTACTTCGGACATCTGTGGTGTTCCTTTCCCCGCTGACGGGCGAAATATGAAGGGGCTGACGATGCTTCGGGCGAGCCGTACGACTGCTCAAACAAGCCGGGCGGCTGTGTCAAATGAGCCGGGCGACTGTGTCAGATGAGCCGGGCGGCCATGTCAGATGAGCCGGGCGGCCATGTCAGATGAGCCGGGCGGCGGAAAGGAATTCGGCGACCTTGGTGCCGCCGGCGCCGTCGTCGGTGATCTTCTCGCCGGAGGTCCGTGGCGGGCGGGGTGCCCCATCGACCACCACGGTCGAGGCGTTGGCCAGGCCGGTGCTCCCGGTGGCCAGGCCAAGGTCCTCGATGCCCAGGGTGGTGACGGGCTTCTTCTTGGCGGCCATGATGCCCTTGAACCCGGGGTACCGCGGTTCGTTGATCTTCTCGGTCACCGAGATGAGGGCCGGCAGGGTCGCGGTGACCTCGCTGTAGCCGCCGTCCCGAACCCGCTCGGCCCGCAGGGTGCTGCCGTCGACGTCCAGGGTGCGGATCGAGGTGATCTGCGGCAGTCCCAGGCGTTCGGCCAGCATGGACGGCACCGATCCGGTGCGGCCGTCGGTGGATTCGTTGCCGGTGATCACCAGGTCGACCGCGAGAGTGCGGATGGCAGCGGCCAGGGCTGCAGAGGTCTGCAGCGCACAGGATCCGGCCAGTCCGTCATCGTTGATGTGCACGGCCTTGTCGGCACCCATGGCCAGCGCCTTGCGCAACGCATCGGTGGCCCGATCGGGTCCCATCGTGACGACCGTGACCTCACCGCCATGCTTCTCGACCAACTGCAGGGCGGCTTCGACGCCACGGGTGTCGATCTCGTCGATCACCGCGTCGGCGGCGTCCCGATCGAGGGTCCAATCCGTTTCGTGGAGGGTTCGCTCGGACCAGGTGTCCGGGACCTGTTTGATCAGCACTGCGATGTTCATCGCCTGGGGTTGCCCTTCTGTGAACTCATCTTCTGACGGAACGTTGTGCGGGTGGTAGCCCGGTCGAACAGTGGGATCTCGGCTGTCTGGCGGCCGATTCATCATGCCCTGCGGGCGGCGGACCGCCCGTCCCGGCTAAGTTACTGGTGAGTAGCTTACCCGTTCTCCGGTCGGGTGCGAGCTCCTGGCGTCTTCCCGCCGCCCAGTGGTGGCAGGCTGGCTGCATGTCCACCGTTCCAGCATCCAGCAACATCATGCTCGGCAGCCTGATGCTCGCGTTCTTCTCGTTCTGCCTCGTCATCACGTTTCAGGCACCGCTCATCTGGTGGGTGATCCCGGCGGTGTTCACGGTTGTCCTCGTCGTGCTCGCGACCATCAGGATCCGCCGGGCTCGGCGGATGCGTCGAGCACTGCACGGCGCCACGCTGTGACGGCAGCGGAGAGCCTGCCGCCGACACCCATGGTGCCGATCATCATGGACGTCGACACCGGAATCGACGACGCGTTCGCGTTGATGTTCGCCGTACGTCATCCCGGAATCGACCTCCGGGCGGTGACCTGTGTCGCGGGTAACTCAACCGTGGACCACGTCGTCGCCAACACCTGTTACGTGCTGGATGCGGCCGGCGCCGACAACATCCCGGTGGGTCGCGGAGCGACGGCGCCGCTGCTGTCCCCGGTCCCGGACACCGGGCACTTTCACGGCAAGGACGGACTCGGCGGGTTCTCCAGGCCCTCCGACCGCCGCACGTCCCCGCTGGCGGCCGTCGACCTGCTCCACCACGAACTGTCGGCGGCGATCGGCAACGGCGAACTGGTGACGCTGGTCGCCACCGGTCCGCAGACCAATATCGCCCTGCTGCTGCGCACACATCCGGAAGTCGCCGCCGGGATCGAACGCATCGTCTTCATGGGTGGCTCCGCATCTTCGGGCAACGTCACTGCTGTCGCCGAGTTCAACGTGTTCCATGACCCGGAGGCCGCTGCCATCACCCTGGCCGCGGCCAGGGACCTGGATATCCCCGTCACCATGTACGGCCTGGACGTGTTCGAGCAGGTCCAGGTGGACCTGGCCGACGCAGCGATGTTGCGTTCCAGGCTGGACCCGGCCTGCCAGTTGGCCGGTGCATTGATCGTCGCCCGGGCCAAGGGTGCTGACACCGCCACCATCGGCGACGCCGGAACCGTCTGCGCGATCGCCGATCCGGACGGCCTCGGCACCGAGCGCCTCGGCGTTCGAGTCGAACTCGGCCACGGCTACACCCGGGGCCAGACGGTTGTCGATCGCCGGCGCCTGGCCGGATCAGATCGCGCCCCACCCGTTGCACGCCGAGCCGACGATGGTTGATGTCGCGTTGACCGTCGACGCCCGGGGCTACCGGAACCTCTGGCTCGAGACCCTCATCGGCTGAACGATTCTCCCGCCCGCCCGGCCTCGGTTCAGTCCGGGACGCCGATGTCCTCGTTCCACAGCGACGGGCGGTCCGCGATGAACTCGGTCATCATCAGCGTGCATTCGTCGTTATCGAGCACGACGACCTCCACCCCGCGGGACCGCAGCAGGTCCTCCGCGCCGTAGAACGTCCGGTTCTCGCCGATCACGACCCGCGGGATCTTGTACAGCAGGATGGCGCCGGTACACATATCGCAGGGCGAGAGTGTCGTCACCATGGTGGATCTCGCGTATACAGTGGCCGGCAACCGGCCGGCATTCTCCAGGCAGTCGGTCTCGCCGTGCCGAATCGCGCTGCCCAGCTGGACCCGCTTGTTCCAGCCGGTGGCCAGCACTCCCCCGTCGACCACCAGCGCGGCGCCGATCGGGATGCCGCCCTCCGACAACCCCTGTTTGGCCGCCCGGACGGCCGCTGCCAGGTACATCGCATCGGGCGACAACGCAGCGCTCACGGGGACCTCCGGCTTTGCAACGGTGTTCAGCGGGTCGGACTCCGGGCAAACGGTACCTGGCCTGGTGTGCTGACCATCGTCGGTACCGCCGTGGACGGTACCTCGGACTGGACGAGGGAACAGCTGACCTGATCGCGAACCTGCTCACAGGGTTGCGGATCGGCGCCAACGATTTCAACCGGAGCGACCAGCAGCAGCACTGCCCCGCAGCCGGCCACCGCCAGCGAACCCCAGCCGATCGCCCTTGCCCAGCCGCTGATCGTGGACGGAGGTCGGGCGCTGGGCTGCTCGGCTGCGGAACTGCCGGTGGTCAGGCGGCCGTTGCGTGGTGCGCGCTGTTGGTGGTGCCGCTGTTGGTGGTGCGGCCGTTGGTGGTGCCGCCGTTGGTGGTGCGGCTGTTGGTGGTGCCGTTGCGGGTCGTGCCGGGGCGGCCGAACATGGGTGATCACGTCTTTCGGGGAGTGGGGGCGGGCTACCCATCCACTCTGATCGACTGCGCCACGAGGGTGGATCCGCCGACCGGGCCTCCACCTGGGTGATCCGACTGTCCACCGATGGGGGGACATCACCGGCTCGACGGGCCTGCTCAGCTCATCTCCAGCAGCGCGTCGACGGCAGCCGCGCCGCCCAACCCGGACACCCCGCCGCCCCGCCGACTCCCCGCTCCGGCCAGCAGAATTCTTTTGCTGCCGAGGATTTCGACTCCGTGACGGGCCGCCGGACTGTCCGCCGGGTAGTGGTCGGCGAGCCACGGCCAGCTGAGGTCGTCGTGGAAAATGTTGCCGCCGGGCATTCCGATGGCCGTTTCCAGGTCCACCGGCGACGAGATATCCAGACACGGCCGGCCGTCGGCGTCACGCGCGAGGCAGTCAAGGAGCGGCTCGGCGAGGTGTTTCTGCAGGGCGGTCAGCGCAGCTTGCGCGGCCTGCGCCCGGCTGGCCGCCGGATCCGAGCGGAACAACTCGACCGGGGTGTGCAGCCCGAACAGCGTCAGCGTCGCACCCGGATGGCCGTTCAGGATCGACGGATCGGCCAACGAGTGGCAGTAGACCTCGCTCGGCACGACCGCCGGCAGGTTCCCGGCAGCTGTTGTTGCATAGGCCGTTTCGATATCCCAGAAGCCTTCCTCGAGGTGCATGGTGCCGGCAAAGGCGATTGTCGGGTCGAGGCCCGACGCCAGTTTCGGCAACCTCTCCAGCAACATGTTGACCTTGATCTGGGCACCGGTCGGGATCTCCTGCGCCCGGCCGAGCCAACCATCGATGACCGCAGGCGCGACCGCGGCCAGCACGTGGGATGCGGTCACCGCGCTCTCGTCGCCATCAACGGTGCCGGTCACGGTGACTGAGGTTGCGCTCTCCTCGACGTGTAGAACGTCTACGCCACAACGAATCTCGACGCCGAGCGCGCGCGCCCTCGCGGTGAGTGCGTCGGTCAGCGCACCCATCCCGCCGATCGGCACCAGCCATTCGCCGGTCCCACGGCCGATCAGGTGGTAGAGGAAACACCGATTGGCCAGCAGTTCGGGATCGAACAGGGAGGTGTGCGTTCCGATCACAGCGTCGGTGGCCACCACTCCTCTCACCGTGTCGTCGCGGAACCGGCGCACGATCATCTCGGCGATCGGCTTCTCGACAACATCGGTCCAGATCTGCGCGCCGGCGGCGGCGATGACCGCGTCCCGAACCTCGGACCGGCGAAGCAGCGGACCGGTCAACGCAGGCGCGACAACCTTTGCCATGGCGTGCATCTCGGTATAGAAGTCCCGCCAGCTGCGATACTCCTGGTCGGAACCGGTGAAGTCCCGGAAGGACTCCTCGGTCGCCACACCGGGCTCCCGCTCCACCAACAATCCGCTGGGTTGGCCGCCGCGACGAACCGGCGTGTAGGAGGAGATCGACCGGGAGGCGAAGGAGAGACTGATGCCCAATCGCTGGATCAGCTCATCGGGCAGTAGCGCGATCAGATAGGAGTAACGACTGAGCCGGGCCTCGTGCGGCGGGAACAATCGCTGACCGACCGTCGCGCCGCCGGGCTGCCGGGAGCGTTCCAGCAGTGTCACCGACTTGCCGGCCTGCGCGGCGAGAATCGCTGCCACCAAACCGTTGTGTCCCCCGCCGACGACCACGACATCGGGTGCACTCATCGAATATCAGCTCCTCGCCGACCGCCGGGTGGTGACCGCCGTGGGCACCTCGGGTTCGGGTCGGGGCTCATTGTCCCCCCACCGTATTCGCTACCCGCCAGTCGGCGGGGCCCCCAACGGTTCGCGCGCGTGCGGTGGCCCGGTCAGGCAACCGCGGCCCGAATCGTGACGGCTCTGGCGTACTCGTCATTGACGCGGTCGAGCACCGTAGGCCACGCCGTCGGCGGAAAGCTGGTCCGGTTGTGTTCGGCGATCGTCCGGCGGAGTTCGGTGTTCGCGGACATTTCGACCAGCGCCGCTGCCATCGCGCCGTCGCCATCGGCCAACAGACCTTCTCGGCGGTCGGCCACGAACTCGGTGATTCCGGTGCCGCGCATCGCGATGACGGGCAGGCCGGCACATCTGGCCTCCAGCGCGGCGATGCCGAACGACTCCAGGAATGCCGGCGCGACAAACAGATCGGCCTGGCGATACATCGTTTTCAACTCTTCGCGATCGACCCGACCCGCCAGCGTCACCGTGTCCGTCATCGAATTCCGGGAGATGAATCTCTGCATGCGGGGCATCAGCTTTCCATCGCCGAAAACCGAGAGCCTGAGCGTGACAGGCGATCCCGACTCGGCAAGTTGCCGTTGCGCGGCCAAGCACGGCGGCCAGCAGCGGCAACGGCCGTTTGCGGACCGACAATCGCATCGTGGAGACGGCATGCACGACGGCCGGGTCGTGCTCGGCAGGTGAGACCTGCCAATCCTGCGGGTCCAACCCGTTGGGCACCACGGTCACCGTCGCCCTGGTGCGGGCCCGCAGCGGTGCGGCCGCTGCCTCACTCACCGAATTGAGCGCGATCCGGCGGGCGACATCGGGTGTGCTCCATGGCGTCAGCCATGCGGGCAGCCGGAACGCGGCCGGCAGGCAGTGCACGGTGACGGTGACGGGAAAGCCCATCGCGAGGGCCACCCGGACTCCTGCAGCGGCAAAGGGGGACCCGACGCCCGCATGCACGTGCACCATGTCGAAGTTGCCACGCCTGAGCGCCTTTTCGATGGGGCGGGACGGTATCGGATTGTTGGCGATTTCCGCCGGGATCGGAATCCCGAAGCGGTGCACCGGCACCGGGAATTCCCGCGAGCGCATCCGCCGGGGCAGCGGGGTGGCGGTGATCACCTCCGGCTCCAGGCCGATTTCCTGTTGCCGCCTGGTCAGGTCATTGACCTGCATTTCGATACCACCCAGCCGGGGAACGAAGCAGTCCGAGATGTGCGCAATCCGCACCACCCCACCCGCCTCACCGATGCCCGACGTGTTGCGCGACGTGATGGACGTTCATGCCGCGGGTCCGCCTGGATCCGAACCCTGCGACATGCTAGCCCGGTGTCGCACACTGTCGTCTTCTTCCACGCCCATCCCGACGACGAGGCTCTGCTCACCTCCGGGACCATGGCGAAGGTGGCAGCGCAGGGGCACCGGGTGGTGCTGGTCGTCGCCACGGCGGGCGAGGGCGGCTTGGCTGCACAGGAACTCACCGCGGACGGCGCCTTGGGCGAGCGTCGATTGGCGGAGTTGCGGGCGTCGGCTGACGCCCTGGGGGTGAGCCGGACGGAAGTCCTCGGGTACGCCGACTCCGGGCTGGCGCAAGCACCGACCGCCCAACCACCGGCGGGACGGCTACCCAGGCTCGCCGACGCGGACATCGACACCGTGGCAGCGCAGGTTGCCGAGATCCTGGCCTCGGAACGCGCCAGTGTGCTGACCAGCTATGACGCGAACGGTGGCTACGGGCACCCGGATCACCTGGCGGTGCACCGGGCCGGCGCCCGGGCAGCGGAATTGGCGTCGACTCCGGTCCTGCTGGAGGCGACGGTCCCGCGTGACCGGTTGCTGGCGGCGGCCAGAGCGGCGAACCGACTCCTCCCCCGTTCCCGGAAGGTTGACCTGGTCCCGTGGGCCCACGCGTACTCGAGTGCGGCCGAGGTCACCCACTGCATCGACGTCCGCGACCAGGCCAAGGCGCGGCGCGCGTCGATGCGGGCACATGCCAGTCAGGCGACCGCCGACAGCGGACCCCGAACACTCGGCGTGTTCACCCGGATACCGCCGCCGCTGTTCGGCTGGGTGTTCGGCAGGGAGTGGTACCGGCAAGCGGGACTGGATGATCGAGGAGCAAAGCGGTTCACCGGAGTGTTCGACACCCTGGCGTGATCAGGGCGGATGGATCAGGGCGACTGAATCAGGGCGGCGATGCCGGTCCGATCCGGCCGTCGCCGGTCGGCGTTGAGCCCAATCGTGACGCGGGTTCCTCGCCGTTCCCGGCCGTCACCGCCTTGGCCCGGTCGCGGGCGGTGCCGACCCCCTGCCGTTTGCCGTTGGCGCCCCGGCCGAACAGCCACGACAACCACGCCACCACACCGAACGGGATTTCCAGGACGTGGGTGAAAATCGTGAACAGCAAGATCCCGCTCGCCGCTTGAGCGGGTTCCGCACCCATCGCGACCAGCAACGCAACGGACCCGGCCTCCACCACCCCGAGCCCGCCGGGAGTGACCGCGACCGAGGTCAGCAACCGGCCGAGCGCGAAGGCCGCGAGCAGGGTTCCCACCCCGGTGACCAGGCCGCAGATGTGCAGACAGAGCCAGAACAACACGAAATAGAGACTGAAATACCCGATCGTGCCGAGCGTCATGGACAACCAGCCGGTGCGCACGACGTCCCTGGTCTGGTCCCGCAGCCGGGCGATGGCCGTCTCCCAGCCCAAGTCCCGTGGCTTGCGAATCAACCGGAGTACCGCCTCCGCAACCCGCTGGATGAATCCGCCAACGGCATGCGCCGCCCGGCTGCTGACCATGACCGTGACAAACAGCACAAGGACGATGACCAGGGTGAGCACGCCGAAGAATGCGGCGTCCCGGAGTGCGGGACTGATGTGACCGCCCTGCAACAGCAGCGCGGCCAGGCCGACCATCGGCAACAAGACCTTGCCGGCGGTGGCGAAGACACCGCCCAGCACGACCGAGATGCCGATCGCCGCCCGGGAGAAGCCCCACGACCGGCAGATCGCGTAGGTGGCGCCGATGGCCAGGGCGCCACCGAAGGGCAAGGTGTTGGCGACCAGCGAACCGGCAAGGTTGACAGTCAGCGCCCTGCTGTGGGAAATGCCCGGCAGCGCACCGGTAATGGTGAAAGTGAAGGCCAGTAGCGCACTGAGCTGGATACCGGCGAGCAGCAGCAGTGCGCCGGGATTGAGCCGGCGGAGCGGTTCGATGATTTCGGTCCAGCCGACGCCGGCCACCTTGGGCAGGCCCCAGGCGAGCAGCACAACAGCAAGGGCAATGGAGATGACGTCACGCGTGATCCGCCACCACACCTTGCCCTGCCGCCACCAAGGGTTCCGGGCCACCTCCTCGTGCACGTTGCCAACACTGTCACGGACCGACCCCGGTCGGTGGCACGGACTGCTTCGACACGGCGGTCCGAGCCGGCCCGAGGTGCCGGCAGGCCGGCTCACCATCGGGTGTCGGTGCGCGCGTCTACCGTGATATTCGTGCCACCTTCGACGACCACCGCCACCGACGCCGATACCGGCGGCCGGGATGACCTGCCGGGCGCACCGACGACTACGGACGGTCAGCAGCCGGCTCCGCGTTGGCTACGCCGACTGTTCGGCTACTGCTGGCGGCACCCACGGATCACCCTGCTCGCCGGGCTGTCCGCGGTGGGCGGTGTTGGACTCGGGGCGTTGACTCCGTTGCTCACGCAGATCGCCGTCGACGACGCGACGAGTGGGAACACCAACAATCTGGGCTGGGTGATCGCCGGTCTGGTGGCACTGGCATTGATCAGGTTCGGCTCGTCGTTCCTGCGCCGATGGGCGGGCGGCCGGTTGTCGCTCGATGTGCAGCACGACATGCGGCAGGACGTTTTCTCCTCGCTGCAACGGCTGGACGGGTCCGGTCAGGACAAGCTGCGTACCGGGCAGGTGGTCTCGCGGGCCTCCACCGACCTGCAGATGGTGCAGTCCCTGCTGGCCATGGTTCCGCTGTCCGCCGGCCAGGTGGTGCTGTTCGTGGTGTCGCTCGGCATCATGCTGTGGCTCTCACCGCTGCTCACCCTGATGGCCCTGCTCGTCGTGCCCGCCGTTGTACTGGTGACCAGGGCAACGAGAACGGTGCTGTTCCCGGCGACCTGGGCGGCCCAGCAGTCGGCCGCGGAGGTCGCCGAGATTGTCGAGGAGGACGTCACCGGCGTCCGGGTGGTCAAGGGCTTCGGCCAGGAGGATCGTGAGCTTGGCCGGCTCCGGGAGGGTGCCCGCCGGCTCTACTCGAACCGGATGCGCGCCGTCCGCCTCACCGCCAAGATCAGTCCCGGCCTGCAGGCGCTCACGGCTTTGGGCCAGGTTGGCGTGCTGGCGCTGGGCGGATATCTCGCGCTGATCGGCACCATCTCGCTGGGCACCTTCCTGGCCTTCACTCTCTACCTCGCCCAGTTGGTCGCACCGACCAGGATGTTGACCATGCTGCTGGTTCTCGGTCAGCAGGCCAGGGCGTCGGTGGAACGGGTGCTGGAAATCATCGATTCCCTGCCGGAGATCACCGAGCGGACCGATCCGGTGCCGTTGCCGAGCGGCCCGCTCGCCGTTGAGTTCCGCGGAGCACGCTTCGGATATTCTCCCGACGATCCGGTCCTCACATCGTTCGACCTGCGGGTGCCCGCCGGTGCGACGGTGGCGCTGGTCGGCGCATCCGGATCTGGCAAGTCGACCGTTTCGCTGCTCCTGCCCCGGTTCTACGACCCGCAGGACGGCGTGGTGCGGGTCGGCGGGCTCGACGTCCGTGATGTCGCGATGAAGGATCTGCGCGGTGCGGTCGGCGTGGTGTTCGAGGAGGCGTTCCTGTTTTCCGACAGCATCGCAGCGAACATCGGCTACGGCCGTCCGGACGCCACGGACGCGGAGATCCGTGCGGCGGCCGTCGGTGCCGAGGCCGCCGATTTCATCGAGGCGCTGCCCGACGGGTACGCCACGGTGATCGGCGAACGCGGCCTGACCCTGTCCGGGGGTCAGCGGCAACGCCTCGCTCTGGCCAGGGCGTTGATCACCGATCCGAGGGTGCTGGTACTGGACGACGCGACCAGTGCCGTCGACCCGATCACCGAGGCCGCCATCCACGCCACCCTGCGCCGGGTGACTGCCGACCGGACAACGATTCTCATCGCCCACCGGCGGTCGACGTTGGCCCTGGCCGATCAGATCGCCGTCGTCGTCGGCGGCCGCGTTGTCGATGTCGGGCCGCATGACGATCTGGTTGCCAGGTGCGCGCAGTACCGGTTCCTGCTCGGCGGGGATCTGGCAGCGGACGCCGCGGGCGAGCCTGCCGCGATAGACGGTCCCGACCAGGACCGCGGCGCCGAGAGCGGCACCGCCCGCCCGGTGCCGCGTGGGTGGGCCCCAGGCCCGGACGGCGTCACGCCCGAGTTGTGGCCGGCCGTTGCCGACGGTGCCGCCGGCTCGGCCGCCGACCAGTCAGCCCGGCTCGCCGCCGCCGCAGCGGACCGGGTCGGAGCGCGCACCGGCGCCCGCGGCGGCGGCATGGGCGGCGGCGGGATGATGGGCGGCATGCTCGGCGCCGGCCCCGCGACGCCGGAATTGATGGCGCAGGTCGAAGCGTTGCCGCCACCGGTTGATCAGCCCAAGGAGATTCCGCCGGACACCCGGAAGTTCAGCCTCAAACGCACCCTGCGGCCGGTGCTCGGCCTGCTGGTCATCGCGCTGATCCTGGTGGCAGCCGATGCCGTCGCGAACCTGATGCTCCCCGTGCTGATCCGGTACGGCGTCGACAACGGCGTCTCGGCCGGTGCGGCGTCCGTGGTGTGGGCGGCGTCCGGGGTGGCCCTGGCCGTCGTGGGTGCCGACTACCTGATCCAGCGCTTCCAGCTGCTGGTCGCCGGTCGGGCCGGTGAGAACGTCTTGTACCAACTGCGGTTACGGGAGTTCGCGCACCTGCAACGGCTCGGCCTCGACTACTACGAACGGGAGATGGCCGGCCGGATCATGACCCGGATGACGACCGACGTCGACGCGCTGTCCAGCTTCCTGCAGACCGGGCTGGTCACCACTGTGGTCTCGCTGGCGACGTTCGCCGGCATCGCCGTCGTGCTGGTGGTGATGGACGCCGGGCTTGCGCTGATCGCTTTCCTGGCACTGCCGTTTGTCGCCATCGCCACCGTCATCTTCCGGCGATTCTCCACCCGGGCGTACACCGACGCCCGCGAGAAGGTCAGCATCGTCAACGCCGACCTGCAGGAAAACGTTGCTGGCCTTCGGGTTTCGCAGGCATTGGGTCGGCAGCAGGCCAACGCCGACGGGTTCGCCGCCCGCAGTGACGACTACCGCCGCTCCCGGATGCGGGCGCAGACGGCGATCTCGATCTACTTCCCGTTCGTCGCACTGCTGTCGGAATTGGCCGCCGCGGCCGTGCTGGGCTCCGGTGTTGTCCGGGTCGTCGCCGGCACCATGACTGTCGGCACCCTGATCGCATTCGTGCTGTACCTGGACTCGTTCTTCACACCGATCCAGCAGCTGTCCCAGGTGTTCGATTCCTACCAGCAGGCGCAGGTCGGTCTGGTGCGAATCGGTGAACTCCTTGACACCCCGACGTCGACGCCCGCGGCCGAGCACCCGCTGCCGGTCCCCCCGCTGTCCGGGGACATCGGGGCGGTCGGTGTCGGTTTCAGCTACGGGACGGCCGACGCCGGGGCCGCCCCGGCCCTGGTCGGGGTTGACCTGCAGATTGCTGCCGGCCAGACCGTTGCGGTTGTCGGTGCGACCGGGGCCGGAAAATCCACGCTGGTCAAACTCATCGCCCGGTTCTACGACGCCACGTCCGGCTCGATCACCGTCGACGGCACCGATATCCGCAGCTTCGAACTCGGCGCCTACCGCCGGCGGTTGGGCGTGGTGCCGCAGGAACCTCATCTGTTCATCGGAACCGTCCGGGACAACATCGCCTATGGCCGTCCGGATGCCTCCGATGCGCAGATCGAGGCTGCGGCCAGGGCGGTCGGTGCGTTGGATGCGATCGCCGGCCTGGCCGGCGGGTTCCGGCACCCGATCGCCGAACGTGGCCGCAACCTGTCAGCGGGGCAGCGCCAGTTGGTCTCGCTGGCCAGGGCGGAACTCGTCGACCCCGACATCCTGTTATTGGACGAGGCCACCGCGGCCCTCGACCCGGCGGCGGAATCCGCGGTGCTCGCCGCCACCGATCGCCTGGCCAGGGGCCGGACCACCGTGGTCGTCGCGCACCGGCTCACCACCGCCGCCAGGGCCGACCGGATCGTGGTGATGGATCACGGCCGGGTGGCGGAGATCGGCCAGCATGACGAGTTGTTGCGTCGCGGCGGTGCCTACGCCCGGCTGTACGCCGAGGCCGGGCCGGCGGCCGTGGCACCGGCATCGATCGTCGTCAAACCCCTACCACCTGTCGCGAATGCCCCTCTTTCGAGGCCCGCATCCAGGTGAATCACCCGTTGACGCACGGAATTGTCGCGGACGACACCATGACCGCTCATCCACGGTAGGCCCGCGAGGTTTAGCCTGGATTGGCCAACCCCGACTCTCAGAACAGGCGGACTACCACCGTGTCGTCAGCAGCAGTGCCCGAATTCGGTCCGAACGACTGGTTTGTCGAGGAGAAGTATCAGCAGTTCCTCGCCGACCCGGAGAGCGTTGACCTCATCTGGCGCGACTTTTTTGCTGACAACGGATCGGGGAACAAGACCCGTGGCGGGGATCCCGCCGGCAATGGAGGCACCGCTGCCGCCGCGCAGACGGCCCGTCCGACGAGCACCACAGTGACCGCCCCACCAGCGAACGCATCAGCCACGACCGCAACGACAACGACATCGACTGCAACCGCGTCGCCTGCAAAGGCGGCTCCCGCACCACAACCAAAGATGGCATCCACCATGACCAGCTCAACCCGACCATCGAGCCCGCCACCACCACCGCCGCCCACCCGGGCGCGAGTGGCTGCACCGGCTCCCACCTCGCCGGCCGCAAACGGGCCGGAGGCACCCACCCGCTCAGCCAAAACCCCCGTGGCATCCCAGCCCGTCTCCCAGCCACGGGTGGGCGGCAAGGAGTCGACCGACGCCTCCCCGCCGGCCGCCCGGCCCGCCAGGCCGGCCACCACGGCGAACCCCGGTGACATGGTCGCGGCCAAGGCAGCGAAGGCAGCAAAGGCGGCGCACGATGCCGAGGGCAGTGGCATGACCACCACACCGTTGCGGGGTGTTGCCGCGGTCGTGGTGAAGAACATGACGTCCTCGCTCGAGGTGCCGACCGCGACCTCGGTGCGGGCGGTGCCGGCGAAGTTGATGGCCGACAACCGGATCGTGATCAACAACTTCCTGAAGCGGAACCGTGGCGGCAAGATCTCCTTCACCCACCTGATCGGGTACGCCATCGTCCGGGCGATCGGGGACTTCCCGAACATGAACCGGCACTTCATGATCACCGACAGCAAGCCGCAGATGGCCACCCCGGCGCACGTCAACCTCGGGCTGGCGATCGACCTGCCCGCCAAGGGCGGTGGCCGGAACCTGGTCGTGGTGCCGATCAAGTCGGCCGAGGCGATGAGCTTCACCCAGTTCTGGTCGGCCTACGAACAGGTCGTGCGCAAGGCCCGCGCGGGCACGCTGACCGCCGAGGACTACGCCGGGACCACCATCTCGCTGACCAACCCCGGTGGCATCGGCACCAACCACTCCGTCCCCCGGTTGATGGCCGGGCAGTCCGCGATCGTCGGCGTCGGTGCGCTGGAATACCCGGCCGAGTTCCAGGGCGCGTCGGATCAGACGCTGTCCGAGCTGGGTATTTCCAAGATCATCACCCTGACCTCGACCTACGACCACCGGGTCATCCAGGGCGCTGAGTCCGGTGAGTTCCTGCGCCGCATCCACCAGTTGCTGATCGGTGAGGACGGCTTCTACGACGACGTCTTCACCTCGCTGCGGCTGCCGTACGAGCCGGTGCGCTGGGTCAAGGACCTCGACGTCGGCCGGCACGGGCAGGTCGACAAGACGGCCAGGGTGCTGGAGATCATCGACGCGTACCGCACCCGCGGGCACCTGATGGCCGACACGGACCCGTTGAACTACCGGCAACGCCGGCACCCCGACCTGGACGTCCTCTCGCACGGGTTGACCCTGTGGGACCTGGACCGGGAATTCCCGGTCGGCGGGTTCAACGACCAGCAGTTCATGAAACTCCGCGACGTCCTCGGGGTGCTGCGTGATTCCTATTGCCGCACCGTCGGTGTCGAGTACATGCACATCATGGACCCGACGCAGCGGAAATGGATCCAGCAGCGGGTCGAGGTCAAACACGAGAAACCGCCGATCGACGAGCAGAAGTACATCCTGGGCCGGTTGAACAGCGCCGAGGCCTTCGAGACCTTCCTGCAGACGAAATACATTGGGCAGAAACGGTTCTCCCTGGAAGGTGGGGAGACCGTCATCGCCCTGCTGGACGCGGCGTTGAACAAGGCCGCCGAGTACGGCATGGACGAGGTCGTCCTCGGGATGGCGCACCGCGGCCGGCTCAACGTGCTGGCCAACATCGTCGGCAAACCGTATTCGCAGATCTTCCGCGAATTCGAGGGCAACATGGACCCCGGCCAGGCCCACGGTTCGGGTGACGTGAAGTACCACCTGGGCGCCGAGGGTAAGTACATCCGGCCGTTCGGAGACGGGCAGGTCGACGTCACCCTGGTCGCGAACCCGTCCCACCTGGAGGTCGTCGACCCGGTGCTGGAAGGCGTCGCCCGGGCCAAGCAGGACATGCTGAACCTCGGTGAAGAGGGCTTCACCGTGATGCCGATCGCCCTGCACGGGGACGCCGCGTTCGCCGGCCAGGGCGTCGTCGCGGAAACCCTGCAACTGTCCCTGCTCCGCGGGTACCGCACCGGCGGCACGCTGCACGTGATCATCAACAACCAGGTCGGGTTCACCACCGCCCCGGAGGCCTCCCGGTCCAGCGAATACTGCACCGACGTCGCCAAGATGATCCAGGCGCCGATCTTCCACGTGAACGGCGACGACCCGGAGGCCGCGGTCTGGGTGGCCCGGCTCGCGGTGGAGTACCGGCAGACCTTCGGCCGGGACGTCGTGATCGACATGGTGTGTTACCGGCGCCGCGGGCACAACGAGGGCGACGACCCGTCCATGACGAACCCGCTGATGTACCAGATCATCGACGGCAAACGCTCCGTCCGCCGGATCTACACCGAGGCCCTGATCGGCCGCGGCGATCTGTCCCCCGAGGACGCCGAAGAGGCGTTGCGGGACTACCACACCCAGCTGGAACGGGTGTTCAACGAGGTCCGGGACCTGGAGAAGGCGGTCGCGACCCCGTCCCCGTCGGTCGAGGCCGAGCAGCAGATTCCGCCGAAGGTGGAGACCAAGATCAGCCCGGCCATGCTCCAGCGGGTCGCCGACGTTGCCGTGCAGTTCCCGGAGGGCTTCACCCCGCACCCGCGGGTGAAGTCGGTGCTGGAACGGCGGGTCGAGATGTCCCGCAACGGCGGGATCGACTGGGCGTTCGGCGAACTCATCGCGCTCGGCTCCATCGCGATGGAGGGCCGGCTGGTCCGGCTTTCCGGCCAGGACACCAGGCGGGGCACCTTCGTGCAACGCCACTCGGTGCTGATCGACCACAAGACCGGCGCCGAATATCTTCCGCTGCAACATCTCTCGGAGGATCAGGCGCGGGTGCTGATCTATGACTCGGCACTGACGGAGTATGCGGCCCTCGGCTTCGAGTACGGCTATTCGGTGGCCAACCGCGATGCCATGGTGATGTGGGAGGCGCAGTTCGGCGACTTCGTCAACGGCGCGCAATCCGTCATCGACGAGTACCTGTCCTCTGGCGAGGCCAAGTGGGGCCAGCAGTCCGGCGTTGTGCTGTTGCTGCCGCACGCCCATGAGGGGCAGGGTCCGGACCACACATCGGGCCGGATCGAACGGTTCCTGCAGCTGTGCGCGGAGGGTTCGATGACCATCGCCGTGCCGTCAACCCCGGCGAACTACTTCCACCTGCTGCGCCGGCACGTGCTCGATGGCGTGCACCGGCCGATGGTCGTCTTCACCCCGAAATCGATGCTCCGCAACAAGGCCGCGGTGTCGTCCGTCGAGGACTTCACCGGCGGCAAGTTCGAATCGGTGATCGCCGACCACACGGTCGACGCGGCCGACGTGAAGACTGTCCTGCTGACCAGCGGCAAGTTGTACTACGAGCTCGACGCCTACCGCAAGGCGCACAACGTCACCGACACGGCCATCGTCCGGCTGGAGCAGATCTACCCGGTGCCCCGCCGCAAGCTAGCGCACCTGCTGGACGCGTACCCGAACGTCACCGACTTCCGCTGGGTGCAGGAGGAGCCGGCGAACCAGGGCTCCTGGACGTTCCTGGCGCTCGCGCTGCCGGAGATGATCCCCAGGCTCACCGGGATCAAGCGGTGCTCGCGACGGGCGATGGCCGCGCCGTCGGCCGGCTCGGCCCGGGTGCACGAGGTGGAGCAGGCGGCAGTGATCGGGGCCGCGTTCGCGAAGTAGCGAGAAGGTTTCTCAGCTGTCGGCGCGGTTCGGCTGGCGGCGCGGCGGTTCAAGTGACGACGCGGCGGGGCAGTTGACGACGCGGCGGGACCGTTGACGACGCGGCGGGACCGTTGACGACGCGGCGGGACCGTGACGACGCGGCGGGACCGTGACGACGCGGCGGGACCGTTGACGACGCGGCGGGACCGTGACGACGCGGCGGGACCGTGACGACGCGGCGGGACCGTGACGACGCGGCGGGACCGTGACGACGCGGCGGGACCGTGACGACGCGGCGGGACCGTTTTCGCCTGCTCGTTGGATGCCGACCGGTCAGCCGCTGCTCCGTGCGTAGACGGCCTGAGGGCCGGCCGATGGGCGGAGCAGCAGGTAGACCTTGCCGTCGTTGATGCCGACTTGACGTTGCTCGCCGGCCGGCGCCGGCAGCGAAGTCCAGCCGGTTGGTCCGGTCACCAGCACCTCACCCGACGTTCCCGGTGCGATGACCACGGCGGTCGCATCGACACCGACCCGGGGTTGGCCGGCGTAGTGGTCGAGTTGACGATCGGGCAGATCCTCGACGCCGACGACTATCGAAGCTCCGCCGAGAGCCACCCGCCAGGCGGCCAACCGGTCGCCGAGCCGGCCAACGGCCAGGCACGACCCGGTTGCACACGAGACGTCAGTGACCGCGCTGTCCTCGTCCGAGTTGTCCAGGTCGAACCTCGCCCAGTCATCCTGGCCCTTGGAGACCCAGAGCAGTGCCTGTTGGTGCACGATGCCGGCGCGGAAGGTCGTCGCCAGCCCGCCGATGACGGCGTTCGACCCGCTACTGGCAACCGCCGTTGCGGTGGTGAGTTCGTTCGGGGCGCCGGCCAGCACCGGTGGGCTCGGCTGCCGAAGCCACGTCCGGTCCTGGTGCAGCCAGTTCGCGACCCCGATGACCCCGGGCGCAAGGCTCCAGGTGCCGACAACCATCGGGTCCGGGTCACTGACGACACCGGTGATCCCGCCAGCCTCCGGGCCGCCGAAGGTCTCCACCGTCTGCGGTTCCTCGCTGACGCCGGCCGTCGTGCCGATCCAGGCCGACCACCGCGGATTGAGATGCGCACCGCCGGTGACGGTGCCGATCGCCACCACTCGTCCGTCCTGGCTCATCGCTCCCCGGACGATGGTCGCCTGGCCGCCGTACACGGTCGCGGCGGCAGCCGGTACGTCCTGCCAGGAACCCGCCCGGAGAACCGCCAACCGTGGCTGATGGGGATCTCCCGTCGTTGCGCCGCCCACCAGCACCCCGTCGATCCCTGCGGAGAGGGTGGCGGGGACGAGCCCCGCCGGCGTGCTGAGATCCCACTCGACCGCGCTGGGCCCGTCCTGAGTCACCGAGATCGCTGTGCCGTTGATCGTGGTCGAACAACCGGTGGCCAACACGGCGATCAGCAGCACCGCCGTCATCCGTGATCCGAGAAGCCGCACGTGGTTCATCATGCGTCGTTGGTCCGGAACCCGGAAGGGAATGCAAGCTCGCGGCGCGAGGTTGGTCAATGGAGACGATGCGTACAAGTCGTGACGATATGAAGGGTTCTTCAGCATGCAGATCGAAGTTTTCTCGGACGTCGTGTGCCCGTTCTGCTACATCGGCAAGCGCCGGCTGGAGGAGGCCCTCGACGGGTTCGGGCATGCCGACCAGGTGACCGTGACCTACCGGTCGTTCCAGCTGGATCCGTCCAGCCCGGCGACCTCCGAGCTCACCCTCGAGCAGATGCTGGCGCAGAAGTACGGTCAGAGCCTGCAGCAGGCGCAGGGCGATGAACAACCGGGTCTCCGACATGGCCGCGACCGTTGGCCTTGACTTCCAGCTGCAGGACGCGCACCCCGCCAACACCTTCCGGGCGCATCGGCTGCTGCACTTCGCCGCCACCAAGGAGCTGGGCAACGAGCTGACCGAACGCCTGATGCGCGGGTACTTCTCCGAGGGCGTCCGCATCGGTCGACCGCGACGAACTGCTGCCGACTCGCGGTCGAGGTCGGCCTGGACGAGGCAGACGGCGGCCGAGGTGCTCGACGGCGACGCCTTCACGGCCGAGGTCGACGCCGACATCGCCCTGGCCCGGGCGCTTCGGCGCCACCGGGGTGCCGTTCTTCGTGTTCGACCGCAAGTACGCCATGTCCGGCGCGCAGGAAACCGCGCTCTTCACCGAGGTGCTCGACAAGGCCTGGTCGGACGCGCAACCGCTCACCGTCGTCGGCGATGCAGGTGCCGGCTGCGAGGACGACGCCTGCGCGGTACCGGCCAACTGATCGACTCAGCGCGCGCCGGCGCCGGCGACCAGGGTGCCCTTGCGATACACGGCATGGGTGAGCGGCACGCCGACCCGGTAGGCCAGGTAGTCGTGGGACGGCGCGTCCAGCACGTGCAGGTCGGCGCGTGCCCCGACCCGGACCACGCCGACGTCGTCCCGGCAGCAGCGCCGCCGCCCCGCCCGCGGTCGCGGCGTACACCGCCTCCTGGGTGGACAGCCCGCAGAGCAGAACGCCAAGCGCGACAACCAGATTCATCGACGACGTGTACGACGAGCCCGGATTGCAGTTGGACGCCAGCGCAATCCGGGCGCCCGCGTCGACCAGCGCCCTGGCCGGCGCCGGCGGCTGCCGGGTGGACAGGTCGCAGGCCGGCAGCAGCGTGGCCACCGTTGACGAACCGGCCAGCGCCTCGATGTCCCGGTCGGTCAGGAAGGTGCAGTGATCGACCGACGCCGCGCCGGTGTCCACCGCGATCCGCACCCCGGGGCCCGCCGAGAGCTGGTTGCCGTGCACCCGCAGCCCGAGCCCCTTTCGTCGTCCGGCGGCCAGCACCCGCCGGGTCTGCGCCTCGTCGAAGGCACCGTCCTCGCAGAACACGTCGATCCAGCCGCACGTGCGGTGCGACCGCGTCCAGCATCGGTCCGCAGACCAGATCGAGGTAGCCGTCGGCGTCCCCGGCGTACTCGGGTGGAACGACATGTGCGCCCAGAAAGGAGATCTCGTCGAAGCCGGCGGCCTTGGCGGTCGTCGCGGCAGCGGACCTCGTCATGGACGGTCAGCCCGTAACCGGTCTTGGTCTCCATGCAGGTGGTCCCGCCGGCGATCATCTCGGCGCGGTGCCGGCGGGCGATGGCCAGCAATTCCGGCGTCCGGCGCCTGCCCGGGTGGCGGACACCGTCGCCTGCATGCCGCCGGCCCGGTACGGCTGGCCGGCCATCCGAGCGGAGAACTCGGCGGCCCGGTCCCCGGCGAAGACGACGTGCGAATGCGAGTCGACCCAGCCGGGCAGCACCGCCCGGCCGCCGAGATCGACGGCCGTGTCGGCGGCGGGTGCCGAGGCGGCCGGTCCGACCCAGACGATCTGCTCGTCCTGCAGCACGACCGCCGCGTCCGGCACGATGCCGAGCAACCCGGGCCCGGCGCCCGGATCGTTGGTCACCAGCTCCGAGATGCCGTGCAGCAGCGTCGATCGGAGGGCGGGGTGGCAGCTGCCGAGTCCAGCGGGGCATAGTCATCTCCAGGCGTTGTCGATCGCGGCCGCCAGCAGCGGCCCCGGATCTCCGTACCGGACATGGTTCCCGGACCGCACCTGGACCAATCCACCGACCACCACGACCTCGACGTCCTGCGCCGACGCGCACATCACCAGCTGCTCGAGGTCGGCGCCGGCGGTGCGCGCGCTGTCGGTCCGGATCGGCAACCAGATCGGCGGGCGCACCGACCGCCAGCACCCCACCGGGTGAGCCGATCGCGGCGTGTGAGTTCTCCAGCGCGGCCGACCACAGCGCGGCGGCGGGAACACGCCGCGCCGGCCGCCGGCCAACCGCTCGCCGTATTCCAGCCCGCGGGCCTGCGCGAACGGATCGACAACCACCTGCTGATCACCGCCCAGCGACAGCCGGGCACCGGCAGCGGCCAGCCGCCCGGCGGCGGGCAGGCCATCGGCCAGATCGGCCTCGGTCGTCGGGCAGATCACCACGAAACGACCGGCCGGCGCCGAGGATGTCGATGTCGCCGTCGGTCAGGTGGGTGCCGTGCACGACGGCGGTGCGCGGACCGATGGCGCCCGCGTCGGCCAGCAACTGGGTCGGGGTGCGGCCGGTTGCGGCCAGCGCATCGGCGTTCTCCGCGGGTTGCTCGGACAGGTGCACGTGCAGCACCCGGTCGGTCACCGGCGGCCGCAACCACCGTCGGCAGGTCCGCCGGCCGGCACGGCCCGGACCGAGTGGATGCCGACCCCCACCCGCAGGCCGGGCGGCAGGTCGGCGACCCGGTCTGCCCAGGCCGTCGGCGGTGCCGTCCGAGAATCGTTGCTGCACCGGCGATGACCGGGATTCCGAAACCACCTGCCAGGTAGGCGATATCGAGCAGGGTGAGACCGATGCCGGCCTCGCCGGCCGCCGCCGCCGAGGGCCAGCCCCATGGCGTTGGGGTCGTCGTACCGGCCGCCGCCGGGCGGGTGGTGCAGGTAGTGGAACTCGCCGACCGCGGTGTACCCGGCGCACAGCAGCTCGAGGTACCCGGCAAAGGCCAACTCCCGCAAGCCGTCCGGGTCGAGCCGGCCGGCCAGTTCGTACATCCGGTCCCGCCAGGTCCAGAAAGTGCCGCTGCCGTCATGGGTTCGGCCGCGCAGGCCGCGATGGAAGATGTGCGAGTGTGCGTCGGCGAATCCGGGGATGACCAGGCCGGGCAGGTGCTCGACCGTCCCGTTCATCGGCGCCGGTCCGAACCGAGATCGACCGCGCCGAGCCCGAGCCGAGCTGATGCGATAACGCCTGCGGCACAGGTGATATCGACGTCCCGGCGGACCTGGCCGTCGATCCAGGCGGCGGCGCAGCGGTAGCACGTCGCCGGTGGCAACGGCTGGCGCGGCAGGGCTTCCGTCACCGGACCAGGTTCTCCAGCACATCGGCCAGTGCGTCGACGCCGACCAGGCAGTCGGCCGCGTCGGCATGCTCCTCCGGTGCATGCGACACCCCGCTGGGGTTCCGGACGAACAGCATCGCCGTCGGGCACGTGCGCCGACAGCACGCCGGCGTCGTGCCCGGCCCCGGTCGGGATCACCGGCGCGGCAAGCAGTTCGGACAGTTGAAGGCCGAGTCCCGGGTCGAAGGACGACCCGGTCCACCATCGACTCGCGTTGCACCATCACGGTGCAGCCCTCCGCCGACGCCTCGTCCCGGACCGCGCGCGACGATGGAATCCACGATCGCCGCGGTGACCGTGCCGGACTCGTGCCGGACGTCCAGCCAGAGCTGCACGGCCGAGGCGATCACGTTGGTGCCGCCGGGGATCGGGTTGATCCGGCCGACGGTGGCCACCGCGCCGTCGTGCTCGGTGATCGCCCGCCGGGCGGCGAAGACCGCCGCGGCGGCCGGGATCATCGGGTCCTTGCGGTCGGCCGGCCGGGTGGTGCCGGCGTGATTGCCCTGCCCGGTGACGGTGATCCGCCACCGGCCGTGCGCCAGGATCTCCGAGCCGACCCCGACGATCGCCGGCGGCGTCGGCCGTCTGCAGCAGCCGGCCCTGTTCGACGTGCAGTTCGACGAAGGTCCCGATCGCGGCCAGCCGCGCCGGGTCCGGGCCCATCGTGGACGGGTCGAACCCGACCCGGCGGGCGGCGTCGGCCACCGAGACGCCGTCGCCGTCGTGCAGCCGGCGCACCTGATCGGCGTCGACGGCACCCGTCATCAGCCGAGAACCCATGCACGGCAGGCCGAATCGGCCACCCTCCTCCTCGGCGAAGCAGGCAACGGCCAGTGGCCGGGCCGGCGTGACCCCGCGTAGCCGCAGCTCGTCGACGGCCAGCAACGCCGGACACCACGCCGAGCGGGCCGTCGAAGGCGCCGCCGCCGGGGACCGAGTCCAGGTGCGATCCGGTGACGACAGCGTCGGTGCCGGGTGAGCCCCACCAGGCCCAGACGTTGCCGTTGCGGTCGTTCTCGACCTCGAGGCCGCGGCGCTCGGCCTGCTCGATGAACCATTGCCGCAACTGCATGTCGGCGTCGTCGAAGGCATGCCGGGAGTACCCGCCCCGCAGCCGATCCCGACCGACACCGGCCAGATCCGACCATGCGGCGGCGAACCGGCTGGCGTCGGCGGGCTGCAGGCCGAATCTCATGGGTGGCTCCCTACGCTCTGGTGGCGACGGCCGACTGGTGTGTCGCCCGTCGGGATGACGACCGGGACAGCCGACCTCTGGTGCTCATCTCGCCCCGTTCATCGGGATGGTCAGGTGCTGCGCCACCGCGGCCTGCTCGGCCTCCGGGTAGCCGGCGTCGACGTGCCGCAGCACACCCATCGCCGGGTCGTTGGTCAGCACCCGTTCGACCTTGGCGGCGGCCAGCGCGGTGCCGTCGGCGACCGTCACCTGGCCGGCGTGGATCGACCGGCCCATGCCGACCCCGCCGCCGTGGTGGATGGACACCCAGCTGGCCCCGGACGAGGTGCTGACCAGCGCGTTGAGCAGCGGCCAGTCGGCGATCGCGTCGCTGCCGTCGGCCATCGACTCGGTCTCCCGGTACGGCGAGGCGACCGACCCGGCGTCCAGGTGATCGCGACCGATCACCACCGGCGCCGACAATTCGCCGGAGGCGACCATGGAGTTGAACTCCAGACCGGCCTTGTCCCGCTCGCCGGCCCCGAGCCAGCAGATCCGGGCCGGAAGTCCCTGGAAGGCAATGCGTTCCGGCGCCAGCCGCATCCAGCGCTGCAGGCTGTCGTTCTCCGGGAACAGCCGCTTGACGGCCTCGTCGGTGGCGTGGATGTCGGCCGGGTCGCCGGACAGCGCGGCCCAGCGGAACGGGCCCTTGCCGGCGCAGAACAACGGCCGGATATAGGCCGGGCACGAAGCCCGGGAAATCGAAGGCCCGGGCGTACCCGGCCAGTTGCGCCTCGCCGCGGATGGAGTTGCCGTAGTCGAAGACCTCGGCGCCGGCGTCCTGGAAGCCGACCATGGCCTCGACATGGGTGGCCATCGACGTCCGGGCCCGATCGGTGAACTCCTCCGGCTTGGCGGCGGCATAGTCGTGCCAGTCCTCCAGACTCACCCCGATCGGCAGGTAGGCCAGCGGGTCGTGCGCGCTGGTCTGATCGGTGACGATATCGATCTCGACGCCGCGGCGCAGCAGTTCGGGCAACACCTCGGCGGCATTGCCGATCACGCCGATGGAGATCGCCTTGTGCTTTTTCTTCGCGTCCAGCGCGAGAGCGATGCCCTCGTCGAGGGTGTCGGCCAGCACGTCCAGGTAACGGGTGGTCAACCGGCGCTGCGCGCGGACCGGGTCGCATTCGATGCACAGCACCGTGCCGCCGTTCATCGTCACGGCGAGCGGTTGCGCGCCGCCCATCCCGCCGAGGCCGGCGGTGACGGTCAGCGTGCCGGCCAGCCCGGCCCCGCCGGTGCCGCCGTTGTCCGCCCGCGCCGCGGCCAGCTTCTCGGCCACCGCGGAGAACGTCTCGTAGGTGCCCTGCACGATGCCCTGCGACCCGATGTAGATCCACGACCCGGCCGTCATCTGGCCGTACATGGTCAGGCCCATGGCCTCCAGCCGGCGGAACTCCGGCCAGTTCGCCCAGTCCCCCACCAGGTTCGAGTTGGCGATCAGCACCCGCGGCGCCCACTCGTGGGTGCGCAGCACGCCAACCGGTTTGCCGGACTGCACCAGCAGCGTCTCGTCCTGCTCCAGGGTGGTCAGCTCCCGGCAGATGGCGTCGAAGCTGGCCCAGTTGCGGGCCGCCTTGCCGGTGCCGCCGTAGACGACGAGGTTGTCCGGGTCCTCGGCGACCTCGGGATCGAGGTTGTTGCAGAGCATCCGCAGCGGCGCCTCGGTGGACCAGCTCTTCGCGGTCAGCGTGGTGCCGCGGGCGGCCCGGACCGGGCGCGGGCCGGACGTGTTCGAAGCGGAAGCGGGTGGTCTGTGACATGAACGGCTCCTCGGATACAGCGGTGAGTTGAGTGGAAGTGGCTGTCAGCAGACTGGGTGTGGTGACGGACCGGTGGGCGGCGGCGGTGATCGCGCCGGAGGCGAGCAGTTCGACGACGGCGTCGATCTCGACGGCCGAGATGACGGTCCGGTCCGGGGCCGGCGACCCTGGTCCGCACCACATCCCGCACGGCGGCGGTGACCGGGCCGGGCTGCAGCGGCGCCCGGAAATCCAGGGCCCTTGCCGCGGTGAGGATCTCGATGGCCAGGACCCGGCGCAGGCCGTCGACGGCGCGGCGCAGCTTGCGCCCGGCATGCCAGCCCATCGACACGTGGTCCTCCTGCATCGCCGACGACGGGATGGAATCCACCGAGGCCGGCACGGCCAGCCGCTTCAGTTCCGAGACGATCCCGGCCTGGGTGTACTGGGCGATCATGTGCCCGGAGTCGACGCCGACCTCGTGGGCGAGGAACGGCGGCAGCCCCTGCGAGCGGGACGCGTCCAGCATCCGGTCGGTGCGCCGCTCGGCGATGCCGGCGACGTCGGCGACCGAGATGGCCAGGAAGTCCAGCACGGCGGCGACGGGTGCGCCGTGGAAGTTGCCGTTGGATTCCACCCGGCCGTCCGGCAGCACCACCGGATTGTCGATGGAGCTGGCCAGTTCCCGGTCGGCGATCAGGGTGGCGTAGCCGACGGTGTCCCTGGCCGCGCCGTGCACCGCCGGCGAGCAGCGCAGCGAGTAGGCGTCCTGCACCCGGGTGTCCTTGTCGCCGGCGTGCGAGGCGACGATCTCCGATCCGGCCAGCGCGGCGGCGATTCGGGCGGCGCTGATCGCCTGACCGGTCTGCGGGCGCAGCGCCTGCAGGTCGGCGGCGAACACCCGGTCGGTGCCGAGCAGCGCCTCCACCGACATCGCGGCCGCGAGATCGGCGGCGTCCAGCAGCATGTCGAGGTCGGCCAGCGCCATCACCAGCATGCCGAGCATGCCGTCGGTGCCGTTGATCAGCGCCAGGCCCTCCTTCTCGGCCAGCACCACCGGGGTCAGTCCCGCTTCGGCGAGGGCCTGGGCGGCCGGGCCGGCGCAGACCGCGGGGGTCGATCACCTCGCCCTCGCCGATCAGCGCCAGCGCCACCGTCGCCAGCGGCGCGAGATCGCCGGAACAGCCGAGCGAGCCGTACTCCGGGACGATCGGGGTGATGCCGGCGCTGAGCATCGCGGCCAGGGCCGCCGCGGTTTGCGGGCGGATACCGGTGCGGCCGCGGGCCAGCGTCGCCAGCCGCAGCAGCATCAGCGCGCGAACGACCTCGCGTTCGACCGGGCTCGCCGCTGCCGGCCGCGTGCGACCGGATCAGCGAGGTCTGCAGCGCGGCCCGGCGGTGCGGCGGGATGGACGTGGTGGCCAGCGCACCGAACCCGGTGGAGATGCCGTAGTGCGGTCGGACGTCATCGGCCAGCCGCTCGACGATGGCCCGGGTGGCCGCCATCGCCGCGGTCGCCGACGGGTCGATCTCCACCGGCCGGCCGTGCCGGGCGACGTCGACGATCTGGTCGACAGTCCAGCGGGGTGGTGCCCAGCAGCACGGGCGGCAGGTCGACGTGTGACGACTGGGGGGCGGGCGGCTGGGTGTGGTAGTGAATTGTCACCGCCTTCATTGGATGCCGTTCCGGCCCGGGACGCGAGAGGGCAAGCCGGGGTTGTGTCCGGTATACCGGACAGGTGAGTTCGGACGAGCATGCTGTCACGACGCCGGCGGCCGGCGCGGCACCCGCGCTGCGCCGCGGTCTGGCCGTCCTGCGGTTGCTCGGTTCCCGGGCGACTCCGGTGTCGGCCGGCGCCATCGCCCGGGAGCTGGGTCTGCCCCGGTCGACCACGTATGAGTTGCTGACCGAACTGGCCGCCGCCGGCTTCGCCGTCCACCTGCCGGCCGAACGCCGCTGGGGTCTCGGCGTGGTGGCCTTCGAGATCGGCACGGCGTACCTGCGCGGCGAACCGCTGGAGCGGGCCGGGCGCCCGGTGCTGGCCCGGCTCTGTGCCCGGACGGCGGGTACCGCCCACCTTGGCGTGCTGCACGGTGCGCAGACGCTGTACCTGGCCAAGGACAAGGCGGGACTGGGTGGTCCGACCCTGGTCACCGAGGTCGGTGTCCGACTGCCGGCCGCACTGACGGCGACCGGATTGTCGATCCTGGCCCACCTGCCGGCCGAGCAGGTGCGGGCACTGTTCCCGGATCGACTGGCCTTCGTCGACCGCACCGGACGCGGCCCCGACTCGCTGCCCGCGCTGCGCCGCGATCTGGCGGCCGTCCGGCGCCGGGGCTGGGCCATCGAGGACGGCCGGGTGTCGTCCGGCACCGCGTCGGTGGCCGCCCCGGTCTTCGACCACAATGCAGTGCCGATCGCCGCCGTCGGCGTGACGGTCGGGCACCGGTGCGCTGCGGCCGACGAGGGTGGATGTGACCAGGACTTCGCCGAGCTGGCCGCGCCGGTGCGGAGCAGCGCGCGTGACGTCACCACGGCGATCGGCGGGAGGGCACCGGACCGGGTCCACTGAACGCCCTGCAGGGCCGAGGGGCCAGATCAGGCAACGGTTTCCCTGCAGAAGGTTCAGTGGGCGCGCCCGGCTGGCTCAGCGCGGCCCGACCCCGCCCCGCCCGGCTCGACCCCGCCCCGACCCGGCCCGGTCCCGCCCGGCCCGGCCGACCGGCCCGGCCTGACCTGACCTGACCGGAGTGTGGGGACGGTGCCGACTTACTCCGCGACGCCCTCGGCCCTGGCGGCGGCGATCACGGCGTCGGCGACCATCCGGGCCAGTCCGGGGGTGAACGGGTCCGGCACGATCCGGTCGGCGGTCGCCCGGCCCGGCACCGCGGCACAGATCGCGCCGGAGGCGGCCACCTTCATGCCCTCGGTGATCCGCCGGGCTCCGCAGTCGAGCGCGCCGAGGAAGATCCCGGGGAAGGCCAGCACATTGTTGATCTGGTTCGCGAAGTCGCTGCGACCGGTGGCCACCACCGCAGCGCCGTGCGCGACGGCCTGCGGCCGGGTCGATCTCCGGGGTGGGATTGGCCAGCGCGAAAACGATCGGCTGCTCGCCCATCGTCTCCACCAGCGCAGGGTCGACGCTGCCGCCGGACACTCCGATGAAGACGTCCGCCCCCACCATGGCGTCCGCGAGGCTGCCGGTGACGCCACGCGGGTTGCTCGAGGCTGCCATCTCGGCCTTCACCGGGTGCATTCCGTCCCGGCCGACGGACAGCACGCCCTTGGAGTCGACGATGATCAGGTCCCGGATACCGGCGGCCAGCAGGATCTTCGCGCAGGCGATCCCGGCGGCACCGGCACCAGCGATCACCACCCGCAGGTCGACCATCACCCGCTGGATCACCGAAGAGGCGTTCATCAGGGCGGCCAGCACCACGACCGCGGTGCCGTGCTGGTCGTCATGCATCACCGGGATGTCCAGCGCCTCGACCAGGCGTTGTTCCACCTCGAAGCAGCGCGGCGCCGAGATGTCCTCGAGGTTGATCGCGCCGAAGGACGGCGCGATCGCGGTGACTGCGGCGACGATCTCGTCCGGGTCGGTGGTACTGAGCACGATCGGCACGGAGTCCAGCCCGGCGAACGACTTCATCAGGGCGGACTTGCCCTCCATCACCGGCAGCGAGGCCTTCGGTCCGATGTTGCCGAGTCCCAGCACAGCGGTGCCGTCGGAGATCACCGCGACCACCCGGGACGCCCAGGTGTACTCACGGGCGGCGGCCGGGTCGGTCGCGATCAGACTGGAGACGCCGGCAACGCCCGGGGTGTACAGCATCGAGAGGTCGCGCCGATCGGCAAGGGGCGCCCGCAACGAGATCGACAACTTCCCACCCCGGTGCGCGTCGAGCACGTCATCGGCGGTGAAATCCGTCGGTCGGGCCGGGACGTCCGCTGGCCGGGCCGGGCGGTCCAGGCTGGGATGGCCGGCCGTGCCGGCCGGCATGGTGGTCGTGTCGGTGCTGGGATCGCTGGTGGTGAGCATGTCGACTCCGGGACTCGATTGAAGCAGGCGGGCATCGCTGGGCCGTACGGCATCCGGGCGTCCGCCTGCCGACCAGAAGTCGGCCGGGCGTTCGTTGGAGAATGCCGCGAAACCCCTGCGAGGGGCGGGAGCTCGGGCCCGGCCGCTGATCGGCGTTCGGGCGCGAATCGCTCCGTTCGACAACGACAGGTCGGTCACGGTGGGACATCGACTGCCGCTGCCGCTGGGCCTGATCGGTCCATCGGGCTGTTCGGTGATTCACAGGACGTACGGGTACTGACGGGGTATCGACCATGATGCCGGACGAGCGCCGCGAATCCCAATCGCCGCGCGGAACACCGCCGGTCTCGGCTCGTTCGTCCGGCCGGGGTCCGGTCGGCCGGGGTCGGCCGGGGTCCAGTCAGCCGGTCGCCGTCCCGACGGACGCCTCGCGCGCCAGGGCGTCGATCCGGGCGGCAAGTTCGATGTCCTTCGCGGTGACGCCGCCTTCGGAATGGGTGGCGAGCACGAACAGCACATCCCGCCAGCGGATGTCGATATCGGGGTGATGGCCGGCCGCCTCGGCGGCCTCCGCGACGGCGTCGACCAACCGGATTCCGGCCAGAAAATCGGGCGCGGTGTAGCGACACCGAATGTCGTCGGTATTGCCGCCCCATCCGGGGAGCTTTTCCAGTGAGTCCGCGATTTCGGCTGAGCTGAGCAACGTCATGATCCTTACGCTGCCCTCCCACCGGCACCGGGGTCAAGGTCTGCTCACTGTCCGGAGCACCCGACGGCCGGTGGGTGGCCGCCAGCGGGGTCCACCAGCGGGTCGACCGGGGCCCATCCCGATAGAGTTCGCGACCATGCATGTTCGCGAACTCTTGGTGCCAGGGGCATTCGAATTCACGCCCGTCCAACACGGCGACGGCCGGGGGCTGTTCCTGGAATGGTTCAAGATCGAGAAGTTGGTGGAGGTCGTCGGGCACCCGCTGACGCTCGCCCAGGCCAACCTCTCGGTGTCCAAGGCAGCCACCCTGCGCGGCGTGCATTTCGCCGATGTGCCCCCCGGCCAGGCCAAATACGTCACCTGTCCGCGCGGGGCCGTGCTGGATTTCATCGTGGACACCCGGGTCGGATCACCGACATTCGGCATCGTCGATGTGGTCGAACTGGAGTCCGAGCACCGGCGGGCGGTCTACATCTCCGAGGGACTTGGGCATGCCTTCCTCGCCCTGGAGGACAACTCGACGCTCACCTACCTGTGCTCCACCGGGTATGCCCCGGGTCGGGAGCATGGCATCAACCCGCTGGACCCGGCCCTTGCGCTGCCGCTGCCGGAGGGCGTCGACTTCCTGCTGTCCGACAAGGACGCGGCCGCCCCTACGCTTGCCGAGGCGGCTCAGAGCGGTCTGCTGCCGACCTGGGATGCCTGCCGGGAGTACGTCGCCACCCTGACCTGACCGGCCGAACAGGCGGTCGTGCGGTAGACCAGTGCTCCACCCACCCACTCGCAACGAGGCGGAAAACTCTCATGGCACACAGGATTGCGCTGATCAGACACGGCCAGACCGAGTGGAGCAAGAGCGGCCAGCACACGTCGACGACGGACATCGACCTCACCGACGAGGGCGTCCACCAGGCGATGACGATTCCCAACCTGCTGTGGGGACTCGACCTGGCGCCGGCCACGGTGTGGAGCAGCCCGCGGCTGCGCGCCCAGCGCACGGCGGCGCTGGCCGGGTTGCACGTCAACAAGATCGTCGACGACCTTGCGGAATGGGCCTACGGCGACTACGAGGGCATCACCAGCAAGACGATCCACGAGACCAACCCGGGCTGGTCGATCTTCACCCAGGGCGCCCCGGGCGGTGAGTCCCCCGAGGACGTTGCCGTCCGTTGCGACCGGGTGCTCGCCCAGGCCAAGGAGAAGCTCCGCAAGGGTGACGTCGCGCTGTTCTGCCACGGTCACATCTCCCGGGTGCTGGCCATGCGCTGGGTCGGGCTGCCGGTGGCCAACGGCGGGATGATCCTGATGAACCCGGCCGCCATCACCATCCTCGGCACCTATCACGACGCACCGTGCATCGAGCACGCCAACGTCGTTCCGTTCCGGCCGCCGCACATCAGCCAGACGCCCGACGAGGGCTTCGACGCCGAGGAAGACGACACCACAAATACGCCAGACGGCAGACTCCGGGCTGGGGCATGCCTGACCCGCGGATCCGGGCAATCACCCCGGATGACGTGCCCGCCGTCGTCGAGCTGGTCTACGAGCTGGCCGAATACGAGCGGTTGATCGAGCTCTGCCACCTGACCGAGGACCAGCTGACCGCTGCCCTGTTCGGGCCGTCACCGGCGCTGTTCGGACTGGTCGCGATCGATGACGACAAGGTGGTCGGGTACGCGCTGTACTTCCTGAACTTCTCCACCTGGGAGGGCGTGCACGGGATCTATCTGGAGGACCTGTACGTGCGCCCGGATCAACGCGGGTCCGGCCTCGGCCGGGCGCTGCTGGCCGGGCTGGCCGGCGTCGCCAACGAGCGCGGTTACGCCAGGGTGGAGTGGTCGGTGCTGGACTGGAACGCCCCGTCGATCGCCTTCTACCGATCCCTGGGAGCCGAACCGATGGACGGCTGGACGGTCTTCCGGCTCACTGGTCCGGCGCTGAAAAGGGTAGCGGAAATCGGTTGATCCAGGCGTTCGCCGGCTTGCTGACCAGCAGATATCCGGCGACACCGCCACCGCGATCAGGCCGATCCCCCAGCCGTACTGACCGCTCGGGGCGATCAGCCAGACGCCGATCAGCACCAGCACGATCTGCGTGATCAGGCACGGCGTGCGACCCCAGCGACGGCCGCGGAGCACCGCGATCGCACACAGGGCCAAGAGTGCGGCGAGCACCACGTAGTAGGCCGTCTGGGCCAGCGTGCGGCCGACCGCGATGTCCTCGGTCAACCCGGACACCAGTGTCGTCCCGGCCAGCACCAGCAGCCCCACCGCCTCGACCAGCACCAGGACGGCGGCAACGACGACCGGTCGCGGCGGCGGGATGCTGATCGGCGGTGGGTCGCTGTACTGCTGGTCCGCTGAATAGCTCACATCGATCACGCTACCGACGGATGAACATCACGGTGGCCCGTTGGACGTAGGCTGCCCGACGATGCGCGCACTGCTGATCGTCAATCCCCACGCGACCTCGACCAACGAGCGGCGGCGCGATCTGCTCGCGCACGCGCTGGCGGGCGAGATGAAGCTGCAGGTGGCGCACACCAAGAGCCGCGGCCATGCGATGCGACTGGCGGCAGCGGCCGCCGACAGCGGTGTCGATGTCGTCGTGGTGCACGGCGGTGACGGCACGGTCAACGAGGTGGTCAACGGGCTGATGTACCGCGGGGTTCGGCTGGACGCCCCGCTGCTCGCCGTGGTGCCCGGCGGATCGACCAACGTCTTCGCCAGGGCGGTGGGAATCGATCCCGATCCGACCGTCGCCACCGAGCAGATCCTGGAGGCGCTGGCGAACAACCGGTCGTTGACGGTGTCCCTGGGCCGCGCCGACGACCGGTACTTCACCTTCAATGCCGGCCTCGGGCTGGACGCCGAGGCGGTGCACGCCGTCGAAAAGCGGCGGCGGGCGGGGAGCGAGATCTCCAACGCGATGCATGCCAGGGCGACGATCTCCCGCTACTTCCGCTCCGACCGGTCGCACCCCCGGCTCACGCTGGAGCTGCCCGGCCGGGATCCGATCACCGGCGTGCACATGGTGTTCGTCTCCAACGTCGACCCCTGGACCTACTTCGGGAACCACCCGATCCGCACCAACCCGGGAACATCGATCTCGGGCGGACTCGGGGTTTTCGCCGTGACGAGCATGAGCGTGCCCAACGGCCTGCGGGCTGCAGGCGAGATCCTCAGCGGTCGGCAGGGGAACTCGAAAAAAATCATCCGCGCCCATGACGAGCCCTGGGCAACCGTCAGATGCAGTGAACCCGTCGGCATGCAAGCGGACGGTGATTACCTCGGCGAAAAGAACTCGGTGGAGTTCACCTCTGTCCCGAATGCGCTCCGCTTAGTACTCTGAGTGCCGGAGCCGAGTCCAGTGATGTGTTCGGCAGTTTCTCTCCAGCTCTGTTCTGAATCGTGATGACCAGGCATCATGGTGGCCGGGGACGCGAGCTGACCATCCACTAGTGACGTCCGTAACCCCGACGTGACAAACCCTTGACACTACCGTCTCATGTGAAACCATTCACAAGGTCGTGCGGTGAACCCGCATTTGCGACCTCCGATATCCAGCCGGAACACGAACCCGGCGATGCACCGAGGAGTACACCCCATGGACTGGCGTCACCGCGCGATCTGTCGCGACGAAGATCCTGAGCTCTTTTTTCCCGTCGGCAACTCCGGTCCGGCTCTCCTGCAAATCGCAGAGGCCAAGGCCGTTTGCCAGCGTTGCCCGGTCACGAGCGAATGCTTGAGCTGGGCGTTGGAAACCGGGCAGGACGCCGGCGTCTGGGGCGCAATGAGCGAAGACGAGCGTCGTTCCCTCAAGCGCCGCCGGGCTCGCGCACGGGCCAGGAGCCTGTAACCACTCCCAGTTTCCCCACCTCTTTCCGACGACCAGAGCCAGCGACCCCGCGGATTCCGCGGGGTTTCAACTGCGCCCGCGTAACGGCACGATGATCCGTACCGACGTACCCCACGAATCATCGCGGTTCCCCATGTCGATCGAACCGAGCAGCTCGGCCTCGACCAGCGTCCGGACGATCTGCAGGCCGAGCCCGGAGGCGTGCTCCACGGAGAACCCTTCGGGTAGGCCGACCCCGTCATCGGACACCACGATGTCGAGCTGCTTGGCGGACCGGTTCACCGTGATGATGACCAACCCGCCAGGCGATTCCGGCACAAAAGCGTGTTGCAGTGCATTCTGCACGACTTCGGCGAGCACCATGACCAGCGGCGTCGCCAGCTCGGCTCCCAGGATGCCGAAGGTGCCGATCCGGCGGACCCGGGCGGAGGTTTCGGCGGCGGCGACATCGGAGATCATCGGCACCAACCGGTCGACGATCTGATCAAGGTCGACCCGGTCGTCCGGCGAGGTCGACAGCGTTTCGTGCACCATCGCGATCGACGCGACGCGGCGCACCGACTCGCTGAGGGCCTGCCGCACCGAAGGGTCACCCGACCGCCTGGCCTGCATCCGCAGCAGAGCCGCGACGGTCTGCAGATTGTTCTTCACCCGGTGATGGATCTCCCGGATGGTGGCGTCCTTGGACAACAACGCACGGTCCCGACGACGGACCTCGGTCACGTCCCGGACCAGCACCAACGCACCCGACGGCCGGCCCATCGGCCGCAGCGGCAGGGCACGGAACAGGACGGTCGCGGCCTTCGCCTCGACCTCCATCCGCAGGCTGGCGCGGCCCTGCACCGCACCGCCGATCCGCTCGACCAATTCAGCGGCGTCGAACGGATCGTCGATCAACGGGCGGGTCAGCGCGGTGAGCTTCTGGCCGAGGACCTCGCCGTTGTAGGCGAGCCGGTGGTAGGCCGACAACGCGTTGGGGCTGACGTACACGACCTTGCCGTCGGCGTCGAGTCGGAGCAGTCCGTCGCCGGCCCGCGGGCCGGTGTGCATCTCCCCCGGATTCTCGGCCGGCGGGAACGTGCCGTCGGACACCATCTGGAACAGGTCGTCCGCAGCGTCCACATACGCGGTCTCCAGCAGGCTGCTCTCCCGGCCGACCATGCTGCTGGTGTCCCGCTCGATCACCGCGATGACCTCGTCGAGGTAGCGCACCGGGATGACCTGCCGGCGGATCCAGCTGCCCGGAGCGTCGATCGGCGGCTCCTCGGACATCACCCGCTCCTCCTCCCAGGCGTGCCGCAGCAGCGGGAAGTCGGAGAATCGCTTGGTCGCGGACACCCGGTCGTCGGCGAACGCCGTCACACCGGTCGTCGGCCGGGCCTGGGCGGCGCAGACCAGCCAGTCGTCCTGGGTCGGTACCCACAGCAGCAGGTCCGAGAAGGACAGGTCGGCGAGCAGTTGCCATTCGGAGACAACGGTCTGCAGGTGCGCAACGGCGGAGCCGGACAGCACGGAGTGCTCGGCAAGTACGTCGGACAGGGTCGACACAGTGAGCGAATCCAGATGTCATCGTCGGCTGGGCAGTTGACCGTCATTGGCTCGCGGTTGTTGCCTGCCGGGTGCACCGCCCAATGCTTCGGGCGACAACCTTGGCGAAGGGCGGGCTGTTCAGGAGTGATGGTCAGGAGATTTCCGCGATCAGGTCGCCCTCCTGGACCAGGCCACCCTCGGCGACTGCGACCTTGGAGACGGTGCCGTCGACCTCGGCCAGCACCGGGATCTCCATCTTCATGGACTCCAGGATGACCAGGGTGTCCCCGTCGACGACGGCATCGCCCTCGGCAACCAGCACCTTCCAGACGTTGGCGACCATCTCGGCGCGGACTTCTTCGGCCATCGCCGTTCCTCTCGTTCGCAGTGTGCGGGTGCATCTCTGCACGCTCCCTCCCCGGTCGGCCGGCGGCCGCCACGGGGACTCATGCGCCATCCTTCCATCCCTGCGAGGCGCTAGCGTGTCACTCCCACGATGGTGTCGAGGCGGACGGCGGCGTCGCTCGCGACGTGGCAAAATGGGGTGAATGCCGCGACCAGCCTGGTCGTCGGCTGCAGTATTTCGGCAAGCATCGCTGCCCGGGATGTTCGGATTCCTGGCACCTGCGGCGACATCAGCATCGGAGAACCACATGAGCAAGCGCGGTCGCAAGAAGAAGTCCCGCAAGAAGAACGGCGCGAACCACGGCAACCGTCCCAACTCCTGACGGCACGCCGTTCACGGGTGCAGGACATCTCCTGCCGCATCACAAAGGGCGCCAGTTGCCGATCGGCGACGGTCGCCCTTTTTGTGACCGGGTGCACCGGAGCCCGCGCTGCCGCTGACCAGCGGCGGCCGTGACGACCAGGTGGGGGCTTCGCGGCAGGACGCGTGGCAGCGGCCGCACCCAGTGTCGGCGTCTAGCGCCCGATCCTGGGCTCAGCCGACGGACCGCGGGTGACCTGGACCGACTGCACCGTCAGTTGCTCGATGCCCTCGTCCGTCACGCTGGTCACCCGCACCGAGTGCAAGGTGGCGACCAACCGCTGGCGCAGCTGCTCCGGCGCCCGATCGCCGCCACACTTCCTGTGCAGCAACTCCTTCAGCTTCTGGTCCAGGCCGGCCTCGACCAGGCACGGTGAGCACTCGTCGAGGTGCTGCTGCACCTTCGCCCGGTTCTCCGGGTCCATCTCGTCGTCCAGGAACAGCCACACGTCACGCAGGACGCCGGTGCACTGGGAGTCCTCGTCGTTCAGGTCCATCGGGTCACCGCAGGCCATCGCCGCGACCATCCCTTCCATCGTCCCCGACGCTGGATTCGTCCCCGATGACCTGCCCGCCATCGACGCCGACGGGCACACCCTCATCATCGGCGGAACCGCACTGCTATCCGCCACCGCCGGGACGCGTGCCGGACGCAGGAAACCGCGCTCCTTGGCGTACTCGGTCAACAGTTCACGCAGTTGCCGGCGACCACGGTGCAGTCGCGACATCACGGTCCCCAGCGGGGTGCCCATGATCTCGGCGATCTCCTTGTAGGCGAAACCCTCGACGTCGGCCAGGTAGACCGCCAGCCGGAAGTCCTCCGGCAGTTCCTGCAGGGCTTCCTTGACGTCGGAATCCGGCAACCGGTCCAGCGCGTCCATCTCCGCGGACCGAAGACCGGTCGACGTGTGCGACTCGGCGGCCGCGAGCTGCCAATCGGTGATGTCGTCGGTCGGGCTGACGATCGGCTTGCCGCTGCTTCTTGCGGTACCCGTTGATGTAGGTGTTCGTCAGGATCCGGTACAGCCAGGCCCGCAGGTTGGTGCCCTGGGTGAAGCTCTTGAAGGCGGCGAACGCCTTCAGGTAGGTCTCCTGGACGAGGTCCTCGGCGTCGGCCGGGTTGCGCGTCATCCGCAGGGCCGCCGCGTACAGCTGGTCGAGCAACGGCATGGCCTGGTCGGTGAACCGCTGGCCCAGGTCGTCGTCAACGGCGGGGTCAACTGACGTTGTGGCCACGTGATTCACCTGCCTTGTTACCGCCGGCCGGGTCCGGATCCCCGCGTCGCGTGAACCACGGCGCAGCGTTGAGGGTACCTGGCGCGACGGACCCGTCAGGCGGGCCGGCGACGTGATCCGAGGCACCGCCCGGGTTGCGCGCGACCCCGCTGCTGTCACCGTGGTGTCGGTGTCGGCGAGCAGAACTGTCATGTGCGCAGCCTCCGAAGTGTCCGGTGCCGGTTTCCCGGCTTCTGATCGTGGCAACGTCACACGGACGGGGCGCTATTCCGGTCAGCGCACAGACACCTGCCGCAGTCGGCGGCGCGACAGAGCGCCGTCAGGGCACCGGTTCGAGCACCACGATCGGGATCTCCCGGTCCGTCTTCGTCTGGTAATTGTCGTAGTCCGGCCAGACCGCAGCGGCCCGCGCCCACCACTCCTCCCGCTCGGCACCCGTTGCGGTGTGCGCGAGGTACTTCCGCTTGACCGCCTTGTCCTGCAGCGTCACCTCCGGGTCGGCCAGCAGATTGAGGTACCAGACGGGATGCTCCGGAGCTCCGCCCTTGGACGCGACGACCGCGTACTTCTCGCCGTCCGTGACCCGCATCAGCGGGGCCTTGCGCAGCGCACCGCTCTTGCGGCCCCGGGTGGTCAGGATGACGACCGGGACGCCGCGCATGTCCCAGGCCTTGACGCCGTCGGTCGCCTCGTAGTCACGGACCTGGTCGTTGGCATGCTTGCTGGCACCGGGCAGGTAGACGGGATCGGCTGACATGGGCATGTGCCTCCTGTTGTCGAATGGGTTCGTCGAGACTTCGTTGCTGGGCTGGTCGACAATTTTGCGCCGACCAAGTCTGGGCCGGACGGCTGGGTCAGACGAACCCGTCCCTACCAGACGACCGGCATCGTCTCCGCGCTGTAGACGATCGACGAGTTCCGGAAGCTGAGCTCGTCCATCGGCAGGGCCGGCCGCATGGTCGGGAACCGCCGGGCCAGCGCCGGGAACGCGATCCGCAGTTCCATCCGGGCCAGCTCGGCGCCGACGCAACGGTGGATGCCGTAGCCGAACGCCAGGTGCGAGGTGGCCGGGCGGGTCGGGTCGAACGCCTCCATGTCCGGGTGGCGCAGCACCGCCCGCCCGGCCAGCACCGCATCCCGGTCGGCCGCCGACAGCGACACGAGCACCAGCGCGCCGGCCGGGATCTGCTGTCCGCCGATCACGACCTCGGTCCTGGAGAACCGCGGAAAGGCCACCTGCACGACCGTCAGGTAGCGCAGCAGCTCCTCGACCGCGAGATGCACGGTGTCGTCGTCGGCGGCGCCCAGCCGGGCGAAGTACTCCGGGCTCTGCATCAGCGCCAGCGCGCCCAGCGACAGCGAGCTGGCGGTGGTCTCGTGGCCACCGGTCAGCAGTCCGTCGGCCAGCCCGGCCAGCTCCCGGTCGTTGATGTCGTCGCCGTGCTCGCGGATCAGCATGCCGAGCAGACCCTCCCCCGGGTTGGCCCGTTCGGCGACCACCAGGCCCTGCAGGTAGTCCAGCGACGTCCCGATGACGTCCAGCGGCGAATCGTCGCCGAGATCGAACCGGGCGGTGCTCAGCGCCTGGAAACCCTCCCGATCGGCGTACGGAACGCCCAGCAACTCGCAGATCACCAGCGACGGAATCGGCATCGCGAAGGTCTCCACCAGGTCCGCCGGCTGGCCGGCCTGCTTCGATGGCGTCCAGTTGCTGATCGACGATCTCCTCGATCCGCGGCTTGCAGCCGGTTCAGCCGGCGCATGGTGAATTCCGGCGTCAGCATCTTGCGCAGCCGGGTGTGGTACGGCGGATCCGTCATCCCGAGGCCGCCGGGATCCTGCTCGTCGTCGGTGCCGGAGGTGGTCAGGTTGCCGAAGGCGTTGCTGAACGACGCCGGGTCACCGAGCACCTCCTTGGCCGCGTCATAGCCGGTGACCAGCCACGCGGTGATGCCGAACGGCAACTCCAGCTTGGAGACCGGCTCGGTGGCGCGGCGTTCGCCGAGTTCGGCGATCGGGTCCAATCCGTCCCGGGAGAACATCAGCGGGAAATGCAGGGCGTCGGTCACTATGCGGCCGTCCTGACTGTCGGGTTGCTGGTTGAGCCGGCGTACTTCTTGCTGGGTTTGCGCTTGATCGTCCCCCGTGTCCAACCCGAACGGTGCGAGCAGGTCCAGCAAGCGCTCGGCGAGCCGGACATCCTCCGGTGAGATCCCGGTCGTGCATCTCGGCCGGCAGTTCCTGCGCAGACCGGCCAGGCGCCGGCGAGCTGAGCTCGGCACCGGCAGCCCGCGGAGCCGGATCGCCCGGACCGCCGCGACGAGTTCGACCGCGACCAGCACCCGGGCCGCACCGATGGCCTCCTCCAGCTGATCCGCGGCCAGCGGCGCGTAGGTGGCGTCCTGTTCGATCCCGCGGGACAGCCCGGCGGTCTGGGTCGCGGCCGGGATCGCGGCGGCGCGAACGGTGCCGAGGGCGGCGGCCGCCGTGTACTCCAGCACCATGATCCCGGAGGCGGTCAGCGGTCCGCCGGCCAGGAACGCCCTGGCCTGTTCCGTCAGGCTGGTCGATAGGCTTGATCAGCGGGCTCCGGCGGCGGCTCGGTCAGCAGCGCGAGCCGGTTCACCGAGCCCACCGCGGCCCGGGCCAGGCCGAGGGCGGCGCCGTCCAGCGCCGCGGTCAGGTGCACAGCGTGGAACCCGCCGTGATGCACGACCGCGGCCGGCGGGTCGCTCATCACCAGCGGATTCTCCAGTCCGGCGGCGGACAGCGCGGTGACGACCTCGCGCAGGCGTTGCCGCGCCGTCCACCGCGATGCCGAGCGTCTGCGGCGCCGCCCGCAGTCCGTACTGGTCCTGCAGCCGGGCCGCCACTCGGCTGCCGGCACCGAGCCGGCGCAGCACCCGGGCGACCCGCTGCGGGCCCGGGAACGGCCCGGCCGCCTGCGGGTGCAATGCGCCGGCCGCTCCGTCCCGGGCCAGGAAGGTCAGCGCGGTGACGACGGTGGCCGCGGCCAGCAGTCGGTCCAGGTCGACGACCGCCAGCGCGGCCCGGCCGATGGTCAGCGCGTTGGACGACATCAGCGCCAGGCCGTCGCCCAGGTCGAGCGCGTCGGCCGGCAGGGTCAGCGCGAGCCGGGCCAGCGGCGCCACGTCGCCGGTGCCGAGGGAGTTGAACCGGCCGACGATCGGCATCCGGTCGTCGTTGAGCAGGTCGACCAGCGCGGCCGCGGTGCCGGGCCCGAGGCCGCTGCGACCGACCGCGATCTGCTCGATCCGGACCGCCGTCATGGCCCTGACCTGCTCGGCCGGCAGCGGCGGACCGGCGGTCGTCGCATGACTGCGCAGCAGGCCATCCGAGAGGTCGGAGGTCGGCAGGTGCGGGTTCGGCCCCACCGTGGCGGGGACCGATCCCGAGTCATCCAGCAGCCGGGCGGTGAGCAGCGCACCGACGCCGGTCGACCGGCCGTACACCGGTCCGGTCGCCGCGAGCCGGAGCACCGCGGCGTGACTGTCGATCAATCGCTGTGCGCTACCGCGGGTGCGAGGGTGACCTGCTCGCCATCCCGGGCGATGGCCACGATCTGCTCGCAGGTGAGCGTGCCGGTGCCCAGTTCGATCACCTGCACAGTGTCGCTGCTGGCGACGGCGGTCCGCCAACTGGCCAACTCGGGCGTCATGACCGGGCAACATCTGCACGTCGCAACCCTGATCGGGTTCACTGTCGGCGGCACCGGGTACTGTCTGCCTCGAGCGACCACCGGCCGATCGTCGGGGTCGCTCCGGCGTCAATGGCGACCGCCGCGCGCAGCTCCAGCCGCCCAGCACCCAGGCCTACCCGAGAGGGACCGCCGTGATCAGCTTTCAGTCAGTGTCGAAGGTCTACCCGGACGGCACGCCCGCCGTCGAGGACCTGACGATCGAGATCCCCACCGGCAAGATCACCGTGTTCGTCGGCCCGTCCGGCTGCGGCAAGACCACGTCGCTGCGGATGATCAACCGGATGATCGAGCCGACCGGCGGGGCGGTGCTGATCGACGGCAAGGACACCCGCAGCATCGACGCGCCGACCCTGCGCCGGGGCATCGGCTACGTCATCCAGAACGCCGGGCTCTTCCCGCACCGCACGGTGCTCGACAACGTTGCGACCGTGCCGGTGCTGCAGGGGCAGAACAAGAAGGCCGCCAGAGCTGCGGCCGCTGAACTGCTGGCCAGGGTCGGGCTGGACGCGGCGATGGGTCAGCGGTATCCGGCCCAACTGTCCGGCGGGCAACAGCAGCGGGTCGGGGTGGCCAGGGCGCTGGCCGCCGATCCGCCGGTCATGCTGATGGACGAGCCGTTCTCCGCTGTCGACCCGGTGGTCCGCGCCCAACTGCAGGACGAGTTCATCCGACTGCAGGCCGAACTGGGCAAGACCATCGTGTTCGTCACCCACGACATCGACGAGGCGGTGAAGCTCGGCGATCGGATCGCGGTCTTCGCCGTCGGCGGTCGGCTGGCCCAGTACGCCGAGCCGTCCGAGGTGCTCAGCCGGCCGGCGGACGATTTCGTCGCGGACTTCGTCGGCCGCGACCGCGGCTACCGCGCACTGTCCTTCGTCGCATCGGGAGAACTGCCCCTGCACCCGGAGCCGACGCTGGCCCTTGGTGAACCGGTTCCGGCGGACGCCGGCTCGGCCGCCGAAGGTATCGGCGACGCGCACGGCCGCTGGCTGCTGGTGGTCGACGAGCAAGGGTCAGCCGCGGGGCTGGCTGGACTGCCTGACGGTGCCGGCCGGTCATCGGGTGACCGTCGACGATCTGGTGCTCGGCGGCTCGCTGGCCGGGCCGGACGCGTCCCTGCGGACCGCGCTCGACGCGGCGCTGTCCTCGCCGTCCGGGCGCGGTGTCGCGGTCGACGGCGACGCAGACGGTGATCGGCACGGTCGCCGCCCGGGATGTCCTGGACGCCATCGAGCAGGCCCGCGGCGACCGAGGCGGCCGGCGACGGCCGCCGACCGGTGCCGGAAGGCCGCGCCGCCAAGGCGGAGGCAGCCTCGTGAACTGGGCCTGGCTGAATCGCAACACCGACCAGATCCTGTCCTGGCTGGTGCACGCACCTCTGGCTGGCCGCTGCTGCCGACCATGCTCGGGTTGCTGATCGCGCTGCCGATCGGCGCCGTCGCGCACCGGTACCGCTGGTCCTACGCGACCCTGATCACCATCGCCGGCCTGCTGTACACGATCCCGTCGATCGCGCTGTTCGTCGTGCTGCCGGCCATCCTGGGCACCCGGATCCTCGACCCGCTGAATGTCGTCGTCGCGCTGACCCTCTACACCCTGGCGCTGCTGGTCAGGGTGGTCGCCGACGCCCTGGACTCGGTCCCGCCGCTGGTCGTGCAGAGCGCGTCGGCGATGGGCTACCGGCCGCTGCGTTCGCTGATCACCGTGCAGTTGCCGCTCGCCATCCCGGTGATCGGGGCCGGCCTGCGGGTGGCCGCCGTGTCCAACGTCAGCCTGGTGTCGGTGGCGGCGCTGCTCGGCATCCCGCAGCTCGGCCAGCTGTTCACCACCGGGCTTCCAGCTGGACTTCTACACCCCGATCATCGCCGGCATCGTGCTGTGTCTGCTGGTGGCCGGCGGTCTTCGACATCGTCATCCAGCTCATCGGTGCGGTTCGCCACGCCGTGGCGCGGGCGGTGAAGGCCCGATGACGCAGACCGAGACCGGCTGGCGACCCAGCGCCGGCGGGCGAGCACCGAACCGGGAGCGACCGATGGTAGGGGCCTGGGACTGGTTGACCACCGGCGCGAACTGGTCCGGGACCAGCGGCGTCTGGAGCCGGCTGCTGGAGCACCTCTGGTACACGCATGCTCGCTCTGGTCATCGCGATGGTGATCGCGCTGCCGCTTGGGCGCCGTGATCGGGCACACCGGCAGGCTGACCGGGCTGGTCTCCGGGCTGGCCAACGCGCTGCGCGCGCTGCCGACCCTGGGCCTGCTGATCCTGCTGGCGCTGTGGGGACTGGACACGCTCAAGGGCAACCTCGCGCTTCTCGGTCCGGCGATCGCGGTGCTGGTGATCCTGGCGGTGCCGCCGATCCTGTCGAACACCTACGCCGGGATCGCCAACGTCGACCCGGCCGTGCGGGACGCGGCCAAGGGGCATGGGCATGACGGGCCGGAGGTGCTGACCAAGGTCGAACTGCCGGTCGCCGCTGCCGCTGATCATCTCCGGCATCCGGTCGGCGTTCCTGCAGGTGGTGGCCACGGCGACGATCGCCGCGGTGGTCTCGCTGGGCGGTTTCGGCCGGTACGTGCTCGACGGCCTGACGCAGCAGAACTACTCGATGATGGTGGCCGGCGCCTTCCTGGTGGCGCTGCTGGCCATCATCGGCGACCGGATCCTGGCGCTCATCGGCGCACTTCGTGGTGTCCCCAGGGCTGACCGGTCGCAAGGTCCGGGCCAGGGCGACCACCGCCGACATGGTCGTGCTCGGCGCCGGCCAGCGCAGCGTGCGGCCGGCTGATGACCGTCCACCGGCACCAGCGGTTCCGATGTCTGCCTTCACCGGCATGCTGTTGCGCCAACACCACTCCGCCGACCACACCTGAACGCCCATCAGCTGCAACCGTCAGTCTCCGGCCGGCAGCACCGCCGGCCCGACCACGATCAAGGAGTACCCGTGTCCGTCCGTTCCACTGCTCACCCGAGGCAGCGCGGTCGTCGCCGTCGGCCTCGCCGCCGCGCTGGCCCTGTCCGCCTGCGGCAGTTCCTCCGACCCGCTGGCCAGCTCGTCCACCGCGCCGCCAGCCTCGGCTGCCGCGTCGGGCTTCCGGCTCGGCCGCCGCCGGCGGTCCGATCGTCATCGGCTCGGCCGAACTTCCCGGAGAGCGCGCTGATCGCCAACATCTACGCCGAGGCGCTCAAGGCCAAGGGCGTCGACGTCTCCACGAACCTGAACATCGGCAGCCGCGAGGTCTACATCAAGGCGCTGCAGGACGGCTCCATCGACCTGGTCCCGGAGTACACCGGCGTCCTGCTGCAGTACTTCGACACGACCGCCACCGCCAGTCGTCCTCCGACGACGTCTACACCGCGCTGCAGGCCAAGCTCCCGGCCGGCCTGACGGTGCTGGACAAGTCCGCCGCCGAGGACAAGGACGCGATCGTCGTCACCAAGGAAACCGCCGACGCCAACAACCTGAAGTCGCATCGCCGACCTGGCACCGGTCGCCTCCGACCTTCGTGCTCGGCGGTCCGCCGGAGTTCCAGACCCGGCCCGACGGCGTCCCCGGTCTGCAGGCGAAGTACGGCCTGACCTTCAAGGAGTTCAAGGCCCTGGACGTCGGCGGCCCGCTGACCGTCGGTGCGCTGACCAGCGACCAGATTCAGGCCGGCGACCTGTTCACCACCGACCCGGCCATCACGGCGAACGACCTCGTGGTGCTGGAGGATCCGAAGAACAACTTCGCCGCGCAGAATGTGCTGCCGTTGATCAGCCGACCGCTGGCGACCCCGGAGGTCACGGCGGCCCTGAACGCGGTCTCGGCGAAGCTGGACACCGACGACCCTGATCGAGCTGCTCACCAAGGTGCAGGTGGACAAGCAGGACTCCGCCCAGGTCGCCCAGGAGTGGGTCGCCGCCAACCTGAGCTGACCGCAGCTGCGGTCGCCGTCTGCGTGGCCGGTGACCGAGATCGCGACCGGCCGTTTCGTCAGCCGGCGCAGCGCCGCCGAACGGGCCGGCTCCATCTCGGCGAGCTGGCCCGTTCGGCGCTTCGCGACCCCACCGCTACCCTCTGCGCATGCCAGCCGCACCGACTCCGGCGATCGCCGCGCTGATCCGCGCGAAGGTCGCGCACACCCTGCACCCGTACCACCACGACCCGGCGACCACGGCGTTCGGCGACGAGGTGGTCGCCGCCCTCGGCTGGGACCCGGAGCGGGTGTTCAAGACGCTGGTGGCCTCGGTCGACGGCGCGCTGGTGGTCGGCATCGTGCCGGTGGCGGCGCACCTGGACCTCAAGGCGCTGGCCGCGGCGGCCGGCGGCAAGAAGGCGCAGCATGGCCAAGGTTGCCGACGCCGAACGGTCGTCGGGCTATGTGGCGGGCGGGATCTCGCCGCTCGGGCCAGCGCAAGGCGCTGCGCACCGTGATCGACGCCAGCGCCGACGGCTACCCGACGATCATGGTCAGCGCCGGGAAGCGAGGCCTGCAGGTCGAGCTCGCGCCGGCCGACCTGATCGCGCAGTGCCGGGCGACGGTCGCCGACATCGCAACGAGTTGACTGCGAGTTGTGCCTACTGCTGGCCCCGCAGGGCCAGATGAGTGATGATCACGTTTATCCGGAGAATCCGGCCGACAGAACTCGCCGTTACAGCTGCTCAGCCAGCCTGCCGGCGCAGCAAGAGGGGGATCCCGGATGAGCCATCCGCCCGTTCGGCCAGCACCACCGCCACCCGGCGGTCCGATCGGGTCGCCGCCGCCCGGACCGGCTCGGCAGGGTGCTGCACCGGTGCAGGGTCAGGCGCCCGACAGGGCAGGCCGGCCAGGGCCAGGGCAGCCAACCCGGTGACCTCACCCCCGAACTGATCGACACCGACATCTGGACCGACGAGATGGTCGCCAGGGCGGGCATTCCGATCATCGACACCAAGTTCGTCACCGTCGGCGGCGGCATCGGCTCGTTCGTCACCGTCGACTTCCTGCGGATCTACGGCGTGCCGGCCGTCCGACATCACCGTGCTGACCCAGCTGGAGACGCCGTGGTCGAGCTACGAGTACCTGACCAGGGTCTCGCAGATTCCGCGGAAGGAACGGCTGCGTTCGGACTCGAAGTCGACCCCCGACAACATCTGGGGATTCCCGAGCTACGCCGTCCGCGAGGCCTTGGGCGCGAAGTCGGTGAAGGGGTTCTTCGCGCCGCTGTGGAACGTGCTCACCGAGCCGATCCTGTCCGACTACTACACCCCGAAGGCCGGTCAGGCGTTCGAGACGATGGAACGCGAGCACGACCGGATCGGCTACCCGCAGTGCGTCCGGAAGGGCCAGGTGCGGATGGTCCGGCGCCGCCGCGAGGGCGGCTACTTCACCATCCTGACGCCGCCGCAGGGCGCGACCCCGACCCGCCGGCTCGCCTACCGCAGCCCGTACGTGCACGTGGCGATCGGCTACCCGGGGCTCAAACTGCTGCCCGACCTGCAGCGCTACCGGGAGTACTACCGGGACCCGTCGAAGGTCGTCAACGCCTACGAGCCGCACGAGCACGTCTACCAGCAACTGGCCCTGCGGCCGGGCACCGTGGTGATCCGCGGCGGCGGCATCGTGGCCTCCCGGGTGCTGCAACGGCTGATCGACGACCGGGACAGGCTCGGCCTGCAGACGCAGATCATCCACGTCTTCCGCACCTACATCACCGGCGCGCACGGGCCGAACATCTTCATGCGCCGCAAGGGCGGCGACGGCTGGGCCTACCAGGGCTTCAACTACCCGAAGTCGGTCTGGGGCGGCCAGCTGAAGGCGAAGATCCGCGGCCTCGAGGGCGAGGAACGGGCCGAGGCCTACAAGGTGATGGGCGGCACCAACACCCCGGTCCGCAAGCTGTGGCAGTCCCAGCTCAAGCGCGGTCGGGCGGAGGGCTGGTACCGCACCATCACCGGTGAGGTCACCGAACTGCGGCCGGGCCGGGGAAACCAGGGCGTCGTCACCGATCTGAAGACGGCCCAGGGGCCGGTCGAGGTGTACTCGGACTTCGTCATCGACTGCACCGGGCTGGAGGCCGACATCCGCGAGCACCGGGTGCTGGCCGACCTGATGGACCACAGCGGCGTCGGCCGCAATCCCAGCGGCCGGCTCGACGTCGACCGCAACTTCGAGGTGATCGGCGCCCGCAGCCAACCCGGCAAGCTGTACGCCTCCGGCAGCGCCACCCTCGGCGGCTACTTCCCGGGCGTCGACACCTTCCTCGGCCTGCAGATCGCCGCCCAGGAGATCTGCGACGATCTGGCCAAACTGGGGTTCTGCAAGAAATTCGGGGTGGCCGCCTCGACCAGGCAATGGTGGCGCTGGGCGCGCCACCAGAAGATCTAGGAGGGGCAGCGGTGGTACCCACTCTGTACGGGCGGATCCAGACGCGGATCGTGCTGCTGGTCGTCGTCGGCGGCATCTGGACGTTGCTCATCACGCCGTTCCTGCCGACCGGTGAACCGCTCGGAAAGTCCTACCAGACAACGTTTCTCATCCTGCTGACGGTGCTGGTGCTGGGCGTGATCTGGGAGTTCGTCTACCACGGCCTGCAGCAGTTCCGGTGGGAGAAGGACTGGCCGACGTTCTTCGGACTGCTCACGATGATCAACGAGGGCATCGTGGTCTGGCTGTTCATCAAGGCCGGCCTGATACCCGGCGTCGGCGACGTCCCGCTGTCGGCCTTCCTGATCCAATTCATCACCACCTGGCTGGTGGTCTGGCTGGTGGCCAACGGTCCGGTGCAGATCTTCTTCTCGCGCTGGCGATTCCGGGGAGGCCGATTCTGGTGACCGTCAGCTTCGACGACATTCGCGGCGAGGTGCTGCCCGGTGGGCACCTGGTCGCCCGGGTGCCCGGCATCGTGGTCGTCATCCGGCGGGACGAAGGGACCGGGCAGGCGTCATCGGCCGACCTGCTCGCGCTGATCAGGCAGGCCGCGCAGGACGGCTCGCCGGCTCCCGGCCGCGACCTCGCCCGGCTGCTCACCGAATGGGTGGTGACGCACCAGCGCCGTGCCCGGCTTCGGCACCATCGCCGCCACCGAAGAGGGCATCGCGGTGTTCCTGCACGGTGACGTCAGCGTCTCCGAACTGCCGACCGACGGCGCGACCTCCGGGAACGAACTGCTGCACCTGTCCGGACGGACGGCCGCGTTCACCGTCGACCGCCTGCTGCCCTGGCCGGCCGGTCCGCTGGTGCTGGCCGCCGGGGCGACCCCTGATCCCGAGGGCGGCAGCACGGCGATCGGCGTGCTGGGCTGGTCCGGGCTCGTCGAGGGTCTGGTGCCCGGCGAGGGAATCGTGCTCGGCGCCCGCAGCACGGTCAGCGGCAAGCCCGGCGGCGGGCGGCACCACTCGCCGATGCCGCCGGCGCCGGCGCCTGCGCAGCAACCGCTGATGGCGGCACCCACCGGCCGCCGAGCTTGTACTGGAGCCGACGCAGGAGCATCCGGCCGCCCGGCCGGACCCTGCGCCCCCGGTCCGCCGCCCAGGCCCGCGGTCACGCCGCCCGCCCCAGTCGCGCCGCCCGCCCCAGTCACGCCACCCGCCCCGGTCGCACCACCCGCACCGGTCGCACCGCCGCCCGCCCGATCCCGGCCGTACCGCCCGCCGGCCCGCCGGCCGCCTCGCCCGCCGCCGCCGGCCGCACCGCCACCTCCTCCACCGCCGGGCGCCGCCCCGCCGAAGCTTCGCCCGCCGAGGGTGTTCGAGCAGATCCACGGCTCGCACGTGCACGAGGCCCGGCGCCCGCCGCTGCCGATCGCCGGCGTCAAACAGCCCGCCCCCCGGCCCGGTGCCGCTGACGCGCCGTCGCACGTCGTCGTCAAGGGATTCCGCTGCTCACGCAACCACCACAACGACCCCCGGGTGTCGTTCTGTTCGGTCTGCGGAATCCGGATGGACCAGCGCACCGGCGTCCTGATCGACGGCCGACGGCCGCCGCTCGGCCTGCTGGTGCTGGACATCGGGTCGACGTTCGTCCTGGACGACAACTATCTGCTCGGTCGCAACCCCGAGGTCGACGAGGCGGTCATCCGCAGCCGGCTGCGGCCGATCCGGCTCGACGACGACAGCGGCACCCTGTCCCGGGTGCATGCGGAGATCCGGCTCGAGGGCTGGGACGTGCTGCTGATCGACCGGGGGTCGGCGAACGGCACCTACATCGCCGCCAGCGGTCAGGCGGGCTGGAACCGGCTGGCGCCGAACACCCCGGTGGTGCTGTCCCCCGGCACCCATGTGCGCACCGGGCGCCGGATGTTCACCTTCGAATCCGCGCACGCGAGGTTGTGACAGAGCGTCGCGGCAGGCCTGATCGCAGCGGCCCGCAATCAGTCAACTGACGCCAGCTTGGCCAACTGTGCAATGAGCTCGGCCTCACGGTCGTCCAGACCGGCCTGCACGGTGACGGTCGTACCGCTGCCCGCACGCGATGCTCGCCTCGTGCGGACGAACCGAGGAGCAGCAGTGGTGCCTGCGCAGCGGTCGGGGTTCCGTCCAGCATCTGCACCTGCAGCCCCGCCGTGCGTAGCGGTTCCAGCGCGGCCGTCACCCGGCGCATCACCCGGCCACCCTCGCGGGTCGCCACCAGCAGCGACCCACCCAGATGACCCGCCGCGGCCGATGCCAGAACGAGCGCCGTCCGGCCGTCGGCGTCGTTGTCGACGACCACGGCGACCGCATCTCCGGCTGCCGAGTACCTCGCTCCCGAGGTCCGCGATGGCCAGGGTGAACGCGGGGTCGACCGGCAGCGTTGAAACCCCGGACGGCTGATTCACGAACTGCCGGTCGACCAGCACGACGTCGGCCTCGACCGCGATCGGCCTGCGCGACCAGGTCACTCCACGGGTCGGCGGTGAATCTGGTCAGCACCGAGCACTTCACCCCGCGGCCGGTCAGCTCTGCGGACAGCTGCCCCAGCTCGTCCACCGTGGTCGCCATTCGCGCCAGGTCCGGCACCAGCGCGGCGCCCACCTCCAGCGGAGCATTCGGCCGGGTGATCAGCCGGGTCAGCACCACCTCGGCCGGCCGGCCGGTGCCCAACAGTGCGGCACCCACCGCCGCCATCGCCCGGGCACGCTGCTGATCGTCGACCAGCACCAGCACCCGATAGGAGTCGATGACGCCCAGCGCGGCGCGTTCGGCCGCTTCGATGTCGCGCTGCATCACCCGGTCCGAGTAGACCCGCTTCAGCAGCGGGCCGGTCATCGCGGTGGTGATCAGCGCCATCAGCACCATCATGGTGAACAGCTCGTCGTCGAGCACGCCCAGTTGCTTGCCGACGTTGAGGATCACCAGTTCGGTGAGGCCACGGGTGTTCATCAGCACGCCGATGGCGGCGGACTGTCTGCTCGGTACCTTCATCGCCCTGGCCGCTGCGAAGGCGCCGACGAACTTCCCGCCGATCGCGACCAGCAGGATCAGGGCGAGTTGCCACAGCCCCGATCCAGTGATCCCGCCGATGTTGGTGCTCAATCCGGTGACGACGAAGAACAGTGGCAGCAGCAGCAGCACGCTGACCTGCTCCAGCCGCTCCAGGATCTCGGTGGTCATCTCCGCGGCACCCTGCCGGGGCATGATCGCGCCGAAGATGAACGCCCCGAAAATGGCGTGAATGCCGATGATCTCGGTGATGTACGCGGAGACCAGCACACCGATCAGCACGACGGCCAGGATGTCCGGGGTCAGCCGGCCGACCCGGTGGTACCAGTCGTTGAGCTTGCGCAGTGCGGGCCGGACGAGTCCGAACATGATCGCCGGCGAACACCGCGGTGAGCGCGACGATTCGCAGCACGTCCAGCGGTCCGTTGCCCTGCACCACGGCGACCACGAAGGCCAGCAGGGTCCAGGCGATGATGTCGTCGACGGCGGCGCAGGCCAGCGCGAGCACGCCGGTCGACGTGCGGTGCATGCCCCGGTCGGTGAGGATCCGGGCCAGCACCGGGAACGCGGTGATCGACATCGCAACGCCGAGGAACAGCGCGAGTGCGAGCGGCGCGACCGGGCCGGCGGCGGTCTCGTCGTGGCTCGGGTAGAGCAGCATCGACAGGGCGGCGCCGAGCGCGAACGGGCAGCACCACCGATGCGGCCGAGATGGTGCCGGCGAGCTTCTCCCGGCCCTTGATCAGCAACATGTCGAGTTCGAGCCCGACGATGAACATGAACAGCACCAGCCCGAGCTGGGCCAGAATGTTCAGGTAGGGCAGCACTTCTGGCGGGAAGAGCTTGCCGTCCAGATCGCCAGGCAGCAGCCCCAACAGGCTGGGACCGAGGGCGATTCCGGCGATGATCTCGCCGACGACGGGTGGCTGGCCGACCGCCCTGGCCAACCGGCCGAACAGGCGCGCGACGATCATGATGATCGCGATGTCGATGAAGACCAGCCCGGCGATGTGCATGCGGCGCAGTCCTGTCTGGGCGTGAAGGAGGGACGTCACTCAGTGTGAGGCAGACCCGGCGTTCGGGATACCGCAGCGCCACCAGATTCAATCTTCCGTGTCATGCTCGACCCCGATCGACAAGCTGCCGTCGAAATGGCTCTGCGGCTCCCAGGGATCGCCCGTTAGGATCAGCAACGCCGCGCTCGGAAGAACCTTCGGGCTCGGCCTCCCGATCTGCGCCCGAGTGTCTGTGAGGGTCCGACGTGGTGCTGCAGGACACGCCCGTTCAATCCGTACCCGTGCTCGCCGACTTCCGGGTTGTCCGGCTCATCGGCGAGGGCAACCACGGTCGTTTCTACCTCGCGCAGCCACCTGCCCGACTTGGCATCCCGGACGAGTTCGTCGCCGTCAAGGTCTTCGCCGGGCAATGCAGCGAGGATGCCTATCGCAGGGGCACCCGGGAACTGCGAGCCTTCGCGGCGGTCGATTCGCCTTACCTGGCCCGGGTGTACGACGCGGTCCTCGAGGACAACTTCCTCTACGCGATGGAGTACTTCCCGCTCGGCTCGTTGGCCGCGCCCGCTCGGCCGCTCGGTCGGGACGAGGTGCTGCGCGCCGTCGAACACGCGGCCAGAGCGGTGCACGCGTTGCACGAGGCCGGCCTCGCGCACGGCGACGTCAAACCGGGGAACGTGATGTTGCACGACGGCGGCGGCAAGCTTTCGGACCTGGGCCTGGCCCGGGTCTTCACCGCGGGTGCGGCGCTGACCGGGATGGCGCCGGAGACATCCGTCGAATACCTCGACCCGTCGCTGCTGCTCGGCGATCCGCCGTCCCGGTCCACCGACATCTGGGCACTCGGGGCGACGCTGCACCGGGCGCTGACCGGCAGGGGCCTGTACGGCGAGTTGCCCGAACGGCAGCCGTTGCTGGCGATCCGCCGGGTGCAGACCAGCACGCCGACGGTCGACCCATCACTCACTCCAGGTGAGGCAGCCCTGGTGCTGGCCTGCCTGGCCGCACCGGAGGACCGCCCGACGACGGCTCTCGAGGTGGCCGATCGGATCGCGGCGCTCCGGGCGGGTGCGCGCGTCTGACCGCCGTTGTTGCGTTCCCTGCCAAACGCAGAACGGCCGGCGCCGGAGCTCGTCGCTCCGAATCCGGCCGCCAGAGTGCGGTGTCGTGCATCAGCGCAGGTCAGCGCGGGGCCGACCGTGGTCGTCACACCGAGGCGAGCGCCTTGGCCTTGAGGGTGTTGAACTCGGCCTGGGTCACCGCGCCGCTGTCGAGCAGTGCCTTGGCGTCAGCGATCTGCTCTGCGGAGGACTTGCCGCCGCCGCTGCCGGCAACCTGCTTGATGTAGGCGTTGGTCGCGCTCTGCTGCTGACGCATTGCGGCGACCTGGCGCTCTGCCATGCCGCGTCCACGGGCGATCAGGTAGACCAGTGCCGAAATCAGCGGGGCGAAGATCAGGGCGATGATCCAGACCGCTTTCCACCCACCGGCCAGCTGATGATCACCGAAGATGTCGACGAAGATCCGGAAGAGCACCATCAGGTACGCCACGAAAATGAAGATGTAGAAGATGTCGGCGATGATGTCCCAGAAGTTGGACATGGCGGTTCCTTCGGGTCGAGAGAGGGCGAACGGGTGCGACGGAAGCCCGTCAAAGGGGGTGGAATCCACCAAACCCTGACGGATCCTATGCGCAATTATCGGCGGCGATGACCCCGACCCACCGAATCAACGCTGCGGACCTGACCGGGTCAGAAGTCGGCCGGCTTCCACCACTTGTCCATCAGGTCGGTCATGGTGTGGTCCTTCCAGTGCGCGTACAGCAGGTATTGCGCCCGCGCCGGATCGGTGAAAGTAGTGATGATGTAGGGCTGGACGGCCTCGTCATCCGCGGATCGATAGAGCTTGCCCTGTTCGTCACCGTCGACGTTCCACGACTCGATGACCGGCGCGCCTGCCCAGTCCCGCTCCAGGTAGGCGTCCTTGTCGGCCTCGGACGCGAAGTGATCGATCTCGAAATACACGCCGTTGGGGTCGTTGCACACGATGATGCCGTCCGCGTTGCTGTTGTCCAGATCACTGCCGATCGAGCAGGACGCGGAGTCGTATCCGGTCGCGGTCGGCGTCGCGGGCAGCAGGTCCGGGAATTCGTCCACCAGCGCGGTGACCGGCCCCCACGGCCCCGTCACCGTCACGTGGACCGGCGCGGTCTGTCCCGACTCAAGACCGGCCGCATTCGTTGCGGTGACGGTGTAGTCGTACTTTCCGGGCAGCACATTCGCATCGGTGAACTTCGTGGCGACCCCGGCATAGACCGTGTCGCCGCTGCGGCGCAGCGTGTAGCCCGTCGCCCCCGTGACGCCCGACCAGGTCACGGCGATGTCCCGGCCGTTGGCCGTTGCGGTGAGGCCGGTCGGGGTCGCGGGCGCGGCCACCACCGGCGTGTTGTCCCTGGTCAGGAAGTAGCCGGCGGTCGCGCCGCCGAGGATGACCAGCACCGCGACCAGTCCGATCAGGATCCACTTCTTCGACCCGCTGGACGGGCTCGGCATGGCAGTTGCCGGACCGGTCTGCTGGATCGCGGCAAACTGCTGCGAGTAGCCGGTGTGCGGTCCGGACTGGTAGTTCCCGCCGGGCGGCGGACCGCCCATCGGCGGGCCGACCGGGCCAGTCGTCCCGGCAGGGGGGTAGTACCCGGCACCAACCGGGCCGGTGCCACGGCCGCCCTGCCCTGGCGGCGGACCATAGGCCTCGGTGGGCCGCACCGAACCGGCGCCCAGTGGCGGGACCGTGCCGGTCGGCGTCCACGACGCCGCCGACGAGCGCGGCAAAGCCGTCGACTGCCGGATCGTCTGCCAGCCCGCCAGCCGCTCGAGCAGGCTGACGATCTCGTCGAGTTCCTTGGGGCGCCGGGCGCCGTCGCGCTCGTACACGACCGTGCGGGTGACGTCGTTGTTGCCGACGGTGATCTCCTGCAGGACGTCCCCCGGGACCACCTCGACGAGCGGCAACCGCGGCGGCAGGTCGAAGAACCGGGACCGGTGCAGCAGTTCCTCCAGCGCGATGCGGTTCGTCGTCCCCAGGTAGTTGGTGCTGACCGGGCCGAGCTCGGAGACCGTGCCCGACGCCTCCGACGTCCGCCGCACCGAAACCGTGTACGGCGGCCGCGGCGTGGTCAACGACACCGCCTCGATGGGATCGTCCGCTCCCGCGGCGCCCGGCGCTGGGGCAGCGGACTCCACCGCAGTGTGCTCGCGCTCCCCCACCTGCACGGCGATCGGCGGCACCGCCGTCTCGGCGCGGGTGGGGGTGGAGACCGACGGGTCGGCCGAGACCAGCGCCGCACGGGCCGCGAGACTCAGCTCCCGGCAACTGTTGTACCGGTCGTCGGGGTCCTTGGCCATCGCCTTGGCCACCACCGCGTCGAATCCCGGCGGCAACCAGGACACCTTCTCCGAGGGCCGCGGCGGCGGGGACTTGAGGTGCGCCGTCATGGTGGCGAACGGTGATGCCTCCGGGAAGGGCACGCTCCCGGTGAGCAATTCGTACAGCACACAACCGAGCGCGTAGATGTCCACCCGGTGATCGAGCGGCTTGGCCTCGATCTGCTCAGGCGACGCATAGGCCAAGGTGGCCAGCAGGTTGCCCGTTCCGGTCAGATGCTGCACCTCGTCGGTCGACTTGGCGATGCCGAAATCGGTCAGCAGGACGTGCTCGGGCTCGCTCGGGTCGTCGGGCGCCGCCAGCAGGATGTTCGCGGGTTTGACGTCGCGATGCAGCAGCCCGGACCGATGCGCGAAGTCCAGGCCGGCGCCGGTCTCGCTGATGATGTGCACCACCCGGTGCGGTGTCATCGACCCGTCCCCGGCCCGGGAGGCGACCGACGCGTCGACGCCGGCGACGTACTGCATGGAGATCCACAGTTGCCCGTCGACGGCGCCGCGGTCGTACACGGCGACGATGTTGCGGTGGATCAGGCCGGATGCCAGGTCGGCCTCGCGCTCGAACCGGGTTCGGAAATTGGGGTCACCGGAGAATGCCGGGTTCAGCAGCTTGAGTGCGTCCCGACGGGGCAATCTCGGGTGTTTGGCCAGGTAAACGGCACCCATGCCACCGGTTCCGAGCACCGATTCGATGGTGTAGCCGGCGAATTCCTCGCCCGCGGCGAAGACCACGTGCCGTACCCCCATCCGAGATTTGACCCGATGATGAACCATAACCAAGGCCGAGCACCACTGTCACGCCTCGTGGCAACGTCACGCCCGAGGCCATCCAAAGGAGTGACGCCTAGCCCGTACAGATACCCCCTGGAACGTCATTTCCGCGATGGTCACCCGTCAGATCAGCGTCGGCGCCTCCTCCGGGACGCGAATGGGTTCCAACGCCAGCACCCGCTCGAGCAGGCTCGGGTCGTCGTTGGCGACGTTGCCGACCAGGCCGCCCACCGGCCGCAACTCCAGCGCAGCAACCAGGTCCTCCGTCGGCGGGGCCAGCATCTGTTCGGGCTCCATCCGTGGATCGAGCCAGGCGGCCCATTCGGAGGCCGGCAGGATCAGCGGCATCCGGTCGTGAATGTCCCGCAACGGACCGACCGAGTCGGTCGTGATGATCGTCATCGAGACCACCGGATCCCCCTCCGCTGGGCGCCAGTATTCCCACAGCCCGGCGAAGGCCATCACCGAACCGTCCTGCGGCGTCATGAAGTACGGCTGTTTGACGGGCTTCGGCCGCGCCTTTCGGGTCCCGCCGGAAGCTTGCGTCGCCGAGTGCCCGAGCAGCTTCCACTCGAAATATCCGCTGGCCGGGATCAGGCAGCGACGTTTGGCGAGGGCCGTACGGAACGCCCCCTTCTCGGCGAGCGACTCGGCCCGCGCGTTGAACATCCGGTTGCCGGCCGACAGGTCTTTCGCCCAGGACGGCACAAGCCCCCACCGCATCGGCTCGATCTGCCGATGGGCCTCATCCGGCGCCACCTTGGGTTCCAATCGGACCACCGGCACCGTGATCGTGGGGGCGATGTTGTACCGCGGTCGAACCGGATCACCGCCGTACAGACCCTCGGCACCACCGGCCCGCGGGTCCGGCTCGGCTTCGAAAAGCCCGTAGAGGGACTCGGGTTCCATTGTCAACGCGTACCGACCGCACATGCCTGCATGGTGCCATCGAGGTCCGACAGCCACCCGCATCCGACACCGGCCAGGACGGGAAATTGTCCCTTCCTACCGCGGTTCCTGCGGTAGGAGACTTGCATCCGGGGTCTTGGACACGGTTCGACGACAGCGGTGAGTTGCCATGGCAATCGATCGACGACTACTCGGCGTCGCGCTGTTGGCCGTCCTTGTCGCGGCCGGTTCGATTGCGCACGCCGTCGCAGGTTGGCAAACCCCGGGAACGGCGGTCACTGCTCCGCCGCCGGCCGAGCCCGTGACGGGAACATGCCTCGGCCGGATGACAGATGACGTCCAGTTGGCCGCACCGGTCGACATGGTCCAGGCAGTGCCGTGCGCTGATCCACATTCGTCGGAGATCTTCTTCGTCGGATCGCTGGTCGGCAGCGACTACCCGTTCCGAGCAGATCGGGAATTGATCGGCACGGCTGAAATGCAACGTGCACAGCGGGTTTGCCACGACAAGGCGCGTCGATACCTGGGTGAGTTCGAGGACAACGCCCGATGGCGGGTGGCGCCGCGGACGTACACCAAGGTGTCGGTCCCCAGCCGCGCCGCATGGGGTCTTGGCCAACGGTGGTTCACCTGCCAGGTGGTTCCCGACGTGCATGACGGTCCGATCGAGTTCGCCGGAACGATCGCCGGTGCACGGGCCGCGGTACACCCGCCTGCCATCCTCGGGACCTGTGCGAACGCGGTCGGCGGAGCCGTGATGACCTGCACTGCACCACATCTGGCCGAGCAGCTGACCGATGCGCCCGCGCCGAGGACGTTCCGGGTACTGAAGTCGGAGGACGTCCCGAGCCGACCGTCATGCATGGCGTTGGCGGCAACCATCATCGGTACCAGCGATCCCACTTTTGGTGGGCAGTTGCTGATCACCGATCACCAGGAGGTGCTCGCCCAGAGCTGCTGGGCGGAATCAGCAAACGGAACACCGCTTGTCGAATCCCTGATCGGGCACGGCGCCGCGCCGCTGGCGCATGGCTAGGTGTACTGACAGCCAGGAACGCCGGCCGGGTCATGGGCGAGCGGTCAACCAGGTATGGGAGATCATGAGCAGATGAACGCTGTTCCGGGGACATCGCTGCCATCGGCCTGGCCGGCACCCGTCGCCGCTGGGCCGGTCCGGGCCGCGGTGCCGATCCCGGGGTCGAAGTCGCTGACCAATCGGGCGCTGATCCTTGCCGCGCAAGCAATCGGACCCTCGCTCATCGTTGCCCCGCTGCGCAGCCGGGACACCGAACTGATGGCCGCCGCGTTGCGGTCGCTCGGCACCGTCATCACCGATGAGGGCGACAACTGGCTGGTGACGCCCGCCCAACTGGCCGGTCCGGCGACCATCGACTGCGGGCTGGCCGGCACTGTGATGCGATTCGTGCCGGCGCTGGCCGCGACGGCCACTGGGACCGTCACGATGGACGGCGACGAGGCCGCCCGGCGTCGCCCGATGGTGACCGTGCTCGATGCGCTCCGGGCGCTCGGCGCCGACATCGAAGGCGACACCCTGCCGTTCACCATCCGCGGGACCGGGGCCTTGCGGGGCGGGACCGTCCGGATCGACGCCAGCGCGTCATCCCAGTTCGTTTCCGGGCTGCTGCTCGCCGCGCCGTCCTTCACCGATGGCGTGCACGTGGTGCACGAGGGTGCTGCGGTGCCGTCCCTTCCACATATCGAGATGACGGTGCAAACCCTGCGGTCGGTTGGTGTGGTGGTCGATGACAGCATCCCGAACCAGTGGCGGGTCGAGCCGGGCCCGGTCGCCCCGTGGACGACCGTCATCGAACCGGATCTGTCCAACGCCACCCCATTCCTGGCCGCGGCCGCGGTGACCGGAGGAACGGTGACGGTCCCGCACTGGCCGGCGCGGACGAATCAGGCCGGCGACGCGATCCGCGGCATCCTGACGTCGATGGGCGCCTCGGTTCGACTGGACGCAACGGGCCTCACCGTCACCGGCCCCGACGCACTGCGCGGCATCGACGTCGACCTGCACGACGTCGGCGAGCTGACCCCCACGATCGTCGCGATGGCGGTCTTCGCCGACGGGGTCAGCCAGCTGCGCGGGATCGGGCATCTCCGCGGTCACGAGACCGACCGGCTCTCCGCCATTGCCGCCGACGTCGCCAGCCTCGGCGGGCAGGTCCAGGAGGCAGTCGATTCGCTGACGATCACCCCGCGGCCGCTGCATGGCGGGAACTGGGCGGCCTACGCCGACCATCGGATGGCCACGGCGGGTGCCATCGTCGGGCTGCGGGTCGACGGCGTGTTGGTCGACGACATCGCCACCACCGCAAAGACTTTGCCCGGGTTCGACGCCATGTGGGCCCGGATGCTGGCCGGCGAACCGGCGGTGGCGCACTGAGCACCCTCGGCGACAACTGGGAGAACGACGACGTCCGGGTCAGGCCTACCCGGGGCGGTTCCCGGCCGCGCACGAAGACCAGACCGAGCCATACCGACGCGGTCAGCGGTTTCGTGACGACCGTCGATCGAGGTCGGTACACCTGTCTGGTCGACGAGGGCACCAAGCGGGCGCATGTGGTGACGGCGATGCGGGCCAGGGAACTGGGTCGCCGCGCCGTCGCCGTGGGTGATCTGGTCGATCTGGTCGGCGATACCGACGGCGCACCCGACACGCTGGCCCGGATCGTCCGCATCACGCCGCGGCGCAGTGTGCTGCGCCGGTCGGCGGACGACACCGACCCGGCCGAACGGGTACTGGTGGCCAATGCCGACCAGTTGGTGATCGTCTGCGCGCTGGTCGACCCGGTACCGCGAACCGGATTCATCGACCGCTGCCTGGTCGCGGCGTACACCGGCAATCTGGACGCGGTGCTGGTGCTGACCAAGGCCGACCTGGCCGACCCGGCGTTCCTGCAGGAGATCTACGCCGACCTCGATCTGCCGATCCTGGTGACCCGGCGTGGCGTTGCCGCCGACGGTTCGCGAGTGGTCGACGGCATCGACGCGGTGCGTGAACGGCTGGACCGCTCGGTCTCGGTGATGGTCGGGCACTCCGGGGTCGGGAAGTCGACCCTGGTGAACGCACTGGTGCCGGACGCGAAGCGGGCCACGGGCAGCGTGACGGGGGTCGGCAAGGGCCGGCACACCTCCACGTCTGCGATCGCACTGCCCTTGCGGGCCGGTGGTTGGGTGATCGACACCCCCGGTGTGCGCTCGTTCGGGTTGGCCCACGTCACGCCGGACGACCTGCTGGAGACATTCGACGACCTGCTGCCGGGAACCGTCGACTGCCCGCCGAACTGCGATCACACCGGCGCGGACGGCGGTACGGACACCACCGGGACCGGCTGCGCCTTGGATGCTTTCGTCGCCGCCGGCGGCTCCAGTCCGGGCAGGTTGGCGTCCTTCCGGCGACTGCTCGCCTCGCGGTCCGGCAACGACGGCTACCCCGACGCCGACTGACACTCCTTCTCTTCGCCCCCCATGCGCCGATCACCGTCGGTGTGACGAGGGTCACCCAGTGTTCGGAGCGAAAGGTAGATGACGAGTCCACTTCTTCGGAATATGCTGGCGGCAGAGTTGTTGAACATTCAAGCAACCACTACTCGGAAGGAACCAAGATGACCACCTCAGTCACCACTCCAGTCGTCACCGCCGGCACCTGGGTCGCCGACGCCGTTCACTCGGATGTCTCGTTCAAGGTCCGCCACATGGCGGTCGGCAAGGCCAAGGGCACCTTCGCCCTGAAGTCCGCCACCCTGGTCGTCGACGAGAACGGTGCTCACTCGGTCACCGCCGAGATCGATGCCGCCAGCGTCGACACCAAGCAGGAGCAGCGCGACGCGCACGTGCGTTCGGCCGACTTCCTCGACGTCGAGAACCACCCGGTCCTGACCTTCGTCTCCACCGGCCTCAAGAGCCAGGATGGCGACGACTTCGTCCTCAATGGCGACCTGACCATCCGCGGCACCACCCAGCCGGTCGAGCTGGCCGTCGAGTTCCTCGGCGAGACCGTTGACGCCTACGGTGGGACGCGCGCGGGCTTCTCCGCCAAGACCTCCATCAGCCGCAAGTCCTACGGCGTGAGCTTCGAAGCCGCCTTCGGTGCCGGCAATGCTGTTGTCGCCGACAAGGTTGAGATCGACCTCGAGCTGGAGTTCGTCAAGAACGCCGAGTAATTGCACTGAACGACGCAGGACCTGACGGCCAACCGAGCGGCCTGTGCATCTCGTAGAGGGGTGCCGCTCGGGGGCTGACCTGTTGAAGATCCCGGCTGGCTAATTTGTCAGCCGGGATTTTTCGTTCTCTACGATATTTGGGAGTCGACCTGCTTCACGAAGTACCTGATCTGGCGCGTACCAGGCCAGGTCAAAATCTTCGGCCGAGCGTTTCGGCCGCTACTCGGAGTCGACCTCCTCCACGAAATACCTGATCTCCCCAGGCGCGTACCAGGCCAGGTCAAAATCTTCGGCCGAGCGTTTCGGCCGCTACTCGGAGTCGACCTCCTCCACGAAATACCTGATCTCCCCAGGCGCGTACCAGGCCAGGTCAAAATCTTCGGCCGAACCCAAAATAAACTCAGCGTCGTGGTCGCCGAGGTCAGCGGCGTCGATGGCGGCGGTGGCTTCCCGGACGGCCGGGCCGGCGTCGGCGCCGTCGATATGAACGGCGGCGACGAGGGCGAAGTCCACCAGTCCGCGAACCGCGACTACAGCCCGGTCGGCCTCCGGCCGCGGGGTGACCACGGAGTCGGGGACCTCGGCCGCGATCACCACCCGCAGCGGGGGCTCATCGTCGTCGGCAGCGGCCAGCAGCCGGAGTGAGGCCCGCGACGCGTCCTGCATCGCGACGTATTCCAGTTCCTCCTCCGACCAGTCCGGGTATTCCAGCCGCAGCGGCGCCGTGACGGCGAACCCGACGCCCGATCGCACGGCAATCGAGCCGGCGTCGAGCGCAGACCGGATCCCCGACATGGTCGATGGCAGGTACACACGCATCAGCTGAGAACCTCTGCCTGATGGGCACTTTCGCGGAGCGGAATCATGACGTCGACCGGGACCGGCGCCCGCGGCGCGAACCCGGAACTGGCGCACCCGTCTCCTGCGGAACCGTGGACCCGAGTTCCTCGATGGCCTCGCGGATCTGTACGGCGAATTCTTCGACATCCGGGATCGCGTCCCGGTCGGCCGTCATACCGAAAAACACCCCGCCGTTGTACGAGGTACACGACACGGCAAGCGCCTGACCGAGGCCGAGCGGCGCGACCGGGTACATGGCGTCGACCGGGAACCCGGCCGCGTAGAGCGGCACCTGTGGCCCTGGAACATTGGTGATCAGCACGTTGTACATCCGCCGGGACAGCTGACCGGCCACCCGGGCGCCCAGCGCGTGCAACGTCGGCGGGGAGAACCGGCCCAGCTCGACCAGCGCATCGGCCCCGACCTGCTGCCCGGATTCGACGAATGCGCCCATCGCGAACGACACCTGGTGCAGCCGCATCACCGGATTCGGTTCGGACACCGGCAGGTCGATGAGGTAGGACGCGACGGACCCGCCCTCCTCGCCGGGCGCGGCCGCAACGGACATCGGCACCATCGCCCTGACCACCGTGTGCGCGGTGACCGCTTCGGCCCGGGACAGCAGCCAGGACCGCAAGGCACCGGTGATCACCGTCAGCACGACGTCGTTCACCGAGCCGCCGTGCGCCTGGCGCACCGTCTTGAAGTCGGCGAGGTCCGCGTGCAGGGTGGCAAACCGCCGCTGCCCGCTCTTCGCGTCATTCAGCAACGATCGCGGAGCCGGGCTCACCGTCCGCCGGAGCACCTCGAACGCACTGCCGGCCGCGCTGAGCACCTTCGTCATCACCGCACCGACGTCCTGCGCGGCGAGGCGGGCGATGTCCAGCACCTCGCTCGGCCGGCTGGTCAGGTCGGCGACAGCATCAACAACCAGATCGATGTCGCTGGGCGACGGGTTCGGGATCCACGGTTGTTCCGGCAGATCCCGCGAGCGACGGTTGACGTCCAGAATCGCGGCGGCCACATCGACCGCACCGATCCGGTCGACCATCGCGTGGTGGGTCTTGTTGACCAGGGCGATCCGGCCACCCGTCAACCCTTCGATGACGTAGACCTCCCATAGCGGCCGGGTCCGATCCAGCGGGCGGGAAATCAGCCGGCCGACCAGCTCGTCCAGCTCGACGTCCGTCCCGGGCTTCGGGATTGCGGAACGCCGTACGTGATAGGTGATGTCGAAATCTTCGTCGTCCACCCAGACCGGCCGGGCCAGCCGACCAGGCACGAAGCGAACCTTCTGCCGGTATCTGGGGACCAGATCGAGCCGCGATTCGATCAGGTCGATGATCTCCGAGTACTGGAACTCAGGCCCGTCCGCGTCCGGCTTGAGAATGACGACGCCGCCGACGTGCATCGGCGTCCCGGCATCCTCCGCGTACAGGAAAGAGGCATCCGTCGCTGAGAGCCGGTCGGTCATCCCGCCATCGTGGCACAGCAACCCGCGCAGTTCACAGGGCCGCGGTCGGCCCCGGTGTCCGACCGGCAGGAGCCGCCGAGGTGACGGGCACCGCGATCACTGGTCGACTCTCGGCTCGTCACGATCACTGGTCGACTCTCGGCTCGTCTCCGCTCCTCGGCGCCGCGCGCCTGCGATGCTCACTCGCCTTCGTCTCCACGATCACTGGTCGACTCTCGGCTCGTTCCGCTCCTCGGCGCCGACGCGCCCGCGATGCTCACTCGTCTCCGTCGAACTGTCCGGCCGCTCGAACAACTGCGCAAGACCGGCCAGGCTGAAGCAGGCGGCACCCAGTGCGGTACCCCAGTTGATGATTGAAACGCTGATCACCTCACCCGTCGCCGGACGGACGAATGCGGCGAGACCGGAGGCGAAGAACAGCCAGGACCCGATCTGGTTGACGATGACGATCCACCAGCCGAGCGAACTCGGCAGCAGCCGGAACCTGCCGTGGCAGACCTCGATGATCCCGATGTGGCCGGACACCAGGAACAGCACGCAACCGACCATTTCCGGCGCCCAGATCAGCCGGTTGATCTGCTGCGCGTTCCAGGCCGCTGATGAAGACGTCCACCAGGCTGACGGCGAAGGCCAGGGTGCCGCAGAACAGCACGAACGCCGCCACCCAGCCGGGCCGATTCGGCTCGTAAGCCCACCAGCGCCAACGGTTCTCGGTCAACGAGCCGTCCGCGTCGATGCCCCGCGGCGAGTTGAGTTCCTGCACAATTGCGGCATAGGCACCGGTGGAGAAGAAGAAGCCACCGACCAGAAAAATCCAGTTCAACGTTGTCGGTGGGGTGTCCCCCAGCTCACTGAGCACGGCACCGAGGGTGAACAGCCCGCCGCCGAGGAAGAACGAAAGACCGGACACGGTGTTGCACCGGCCCAGCCGGATGGCGACCGCGGGTCGGGCCCGGATCCGCTCGACGATGCCGTCCCGCAGCACCTCGATGAAGCCGCGTTTGCGCGCCGTGCGGGATTCCCAGGTCGCCGTCGACCCATCGGAATGCTGCCACCGCACCCGGCTGACGAACGGGCCGCGGCCGCCGGCCTCCGTCGGCTGCGCACCCGCCGGGACGTCGAACAGCTCACTGGTGGGCGGCGCGTCCGTCGGTCGTCCAGCGCTCATGAAGTCACTCGTTCGGCCACAGCGTGAAGTATCTCCAACGCTGCACCCGTTGCCGCCATCCGCACCGGGTAATCGGATCGCTGGATGCTCAGCGCCGGCCGCGATCCGGTACCTGCATCAGCGTCCGCGCCAGGTCCCGGGCCGCCGTCCGCAGCGGGGAGCGCGGCGCGGCCTCGGCCAGCGACACCCCGCGGCGCCACGCCCGGTCGGTGGCGGCCCGATCCTCCGGCAGCCTGGCCATCACCCGCACGCCCGCGAACCTGTCGAGGGCGGCCTCCGCCTCCGCCGTCGAGCCGACGGCCGATCGGCAGCGATTCAGCACCACCTGCGGATTGATCTCCGGCACCGCGTCGGCGAGTTCGGCGAGTCCGCGGATCAGCCGCTCGAGCCCGGCCGGGTCGCAGGACCCGACCGCGAGCACGACGTCCGCGTCGGCCAGCACGGCCAGGGTGGCGCCGTTGCGCCGCGGCGCCATCGTGTCGAAGGAAATCTCCTCGTCCGCTTCAACAGCGAAGGCGCAGTCGACCACGGTCAGCGGCGCCATCTCCCTTGCCACCTTCAGCACTCCGGGAATGGCGGACGGCCGCACCTCGGGCCAGCGGTCCGCGCGGGCGATTCCGGTCAGCAGTCGTAGGTCGTCGCCGAGCGACCAGCACAGCGAGGTCAGTGATCCGAGATCGAGCCGCCCGTTGGCCGCCATTCGGCAGGCGCCGGCCAAGCCAGGTGATTCGTCCAGCAGCCCGAACGCGGACGCCGCCACGCCGCCGTACACATCCGCGTCGATCAGCAACGTCGGCAGGCCCAGCTGCGCGGACTCGACAGCAAGGCAGGTTGCGACCGTTGTCCGGCCAGGTGCGCCCGTCGGTCCCCACACCGCCACCACCTGGCCGCGGCGAACCGGACCGTCCATGACCTCGATGTCGACAACGGATCCGGGCGGTGGCAGCGCGATCCGCGGGTCGGACAGACCCGGGGCCGGCTCGTGCCAGCCGGCCAGGTCGGTGACAGCTGCACGGACGGCGGCAAGCACCGCGTCGGTACCGGCGTCGTCGGGAACCAGTGCGGTGATCCCGATTCGCTCGAGCCGGGTACGGGCCCGTTCGTCGCCGGCCGGATGCACACCGACAACGGCGACACCGGACGTCCGCAGCCTGGCGACGGCTTCGGTATCCAACCGGCGCAGGTCGGCCGAGACGATCGCGACGGCCGCCTGACCAGTGGTCGCCACAGCCAGCACGTCGCCGATGTCCACGCACCGACGGAGCACCGTCATCGACGATCCAGGGCGATCCAGCGCGGCGACCAGTTCGTTCTCCCAACCCTGACCACTGCCCGCGGTCAGCAGCCCGGTGCTCACCCGCCGCTCACCAGGACGACGATGGGTTCCCCGGTCGGCAGGATCCGGACCAGCTTGTCGGCAACGTCGGCGGGTAGCAGCACCGATAGCTGATAGCGGTTCGAGGTGGCACCGGACAGGCCGCCCGACGCCGGGGCGGTGACCGACTGGACGGTGATGTCCCGCCCGATGAGTTCGGTCTTCGCCTGGGCTTCCGAACCCGCTACCCCGCCGGTGGTGAGGTAGAGGTCGACGGTGGAACCGTGCGCCACACCCGGCGGCATGATTTCCGGGCTCCACCCCGATGGCAACGATCCGGCCGGTGCCCGACTCCTCGACGGACGACGCAGCAAGCAGCTCGCCGGCCGCGATCGACGTGACCATCGTCATTCCGACCGGCGACGCTGACCCTGGCGACAGGTACAACCCGGCGTTGTCACCGAGATTGACCTCGACGCTGGTCAGGTCGGCCTCGTCGAGCACCGTCCCGCTGGCGAGGTCGTGCTTGGCCGCCCAGACCGCGGTCGTCTGCGCACTGGCGCCGATGACCCTGGCGCCGAGCACGACGGCGGCGATCACCAGCAGGATCCCGCCGACCACTCGGACGTTGAGCCATTTCGGCCGCGACATCCTGCGAGGTGTCGGTGCAGGGGGTAACGCCATCTGCGGCGCCTCCCCCCTCGTGGTGCTCATGCTGGTCGTCCGCAATCCTCGTCGGGGACAACCCGATGCGTGGGGCGGCTGACTATGGCACACTGCTTCGTGGCAAACTACATCATCGATGGCCAACCAGTGTCAAAAGCACTCGAACTGGCGACTCACAACACGGTTGGCTGTGGACAACGCCTGGTCGACAGTCGGCAAGTACCAGAAGGGATGCGCTGCGAGTGACCAACGAGAGGTTCCTGCCACTTGTCGACGGGGCCGATGGTATGTCCGGCCCGTTGTCGACGCTGCCCGCCGAGGGGAACGCCTACGTTGGTGACGTGACCGCGACCGACGGCGGGGGGAACGCCCGATGACCTCCGACCGGTTCTTGACGCTGGGGGACGTGGCCGAGATCTTGAACATTTCGGCCAGCCAGACCTACGCCCTGGTCCGCGGGGGCGACCTGCAGGGCATTCAGATCGGCGGCCGAAACCAGTGGCGGGTCGAGCGGACAAAACTCGAGGAATACATCGAGCAGGCGTATCGCAAAACGGCGTCGAACCTGTCCGAGCTCCCGACAACGCTACCGAGCGACGCCTGAATGACCCGGCTGCTTCGCTGCCCGACAATCATCCGAGCGGCAGGGCCCGCACCAGCACAATCCCGCCGAGTGGGACCAAAGCGACGGAGCGCACCGCGCCCGCCCGGCGCGGCTCCCACGCCGCATGGACGGCCATTTCGATGAAGTCGGCGCCCACCCGATCGATGGTGCCGGTCAGTTCCCCGGCACCGATCGGACCGTAGGCGCCGGTACCGGGCCCCGCCGTTCCGGCGGCCCAACCGGTCATCGCCACCGCAACGGGCGAACGATCCCTGGCCAGGCCGCGCAGGGCCCGCCGTAGATCAAGACGGAGCGCAAAACCACTGATCTCCGGGCCCGTCGCTGCTGTCAGACCCTCCACCGCGGTCACCGCTACCAGCGCCACCACACAGTCGCGACCCTGCCCCTCGGTCACCAGCAGCCAGTCCGGGCCGACGCTGCGCAGCACGCCACTGACGGATGCCCCACCGGCCAGTCGAACCCTGATCGGTCGATCGATCGAGCCGGCCAGTCGCTGGGTCGCCCGGACCGCGCCGACCGCAACGCGCTCACGATCGGCAGATTCCGCGGCCGCTTCGGCGTCGACGAGTTCGTCGAAGCGGGCCTCCAGGTCGGTGAACAGTCGGTCCCAACGCATGCGCCCACCCTGACCATCAGAGCGTCAGCGGTCAAGCTGACGCCAAAGCGACTTGACAAACACCATGGTGTTCCATTTCACTTCAACCCATGTCAAACGATGTCAAATGGACTGATTGGCGATCTTCCGAGATCGACGTCCAACAGTCCGCGGGAATCGCGGCGACCGCGACCAGGCCGGCGTCGGCCGTTTCACAGCTTCTCGGGTGCGTCGTCGGCTTGATCGGACTGACGGTGGTGTTGCCTGGCCCGGCAAGCTGGACCCGGCTGCTGATCGAGGTCCCGACCCGGACGACGGGGCTGGTTTCGGTCGGCGCGGCCGCCGAGGCCGCCATCCTGGTCATTGCTGCTGCGCTGACGTGGGCCCTTCTGGTGTGGGTGCTCGTCGTATGGATTGCCGCAGTAGCCGGTCGGCTTCCGGGGGCACCCGGACGGTGCGGGCGGGCGGTCGTGCGCCGGATCGCACCGGCCGCCGCCGGTCGGATCGTTGCCGCCGCCGTCGGAGTGTCCGTACTGGCGGGCACGAGCGCCTGCGCCGTCCCGGAAATCGCCGATCTCGGGTCGGACGCGAGCACCGAAGTTGTCAGTACGTCCTCAACGGCTTCCACTCCCGCCTCGCTCGGGGGCGGGGCGGGGGTGGTTGATTCCGCAACGACCGCGCCTGCAACCGCACCGTCAACGCCCGTCAACGCTGGTGACCTGGCCGACGTGCTGTCATCGATCACCATCGACTGGCCGGCGGTGGCTGCGCCGACCAGCACGGTGGACAGCGCCGCGCCGACAGACCAGTCGCCGCAGCTGGATAGCTCACCGCCGGCGGAGAACTCACCGCCGGTCGCTACTACCGGGCCGGCCGACGCCGCACTGCCCACCGACGTCGTACCACTCACCCCGTTGGCGCCTGATTCGGCCGGCAGGGCGCCGGATACCGCGAGCGCCGCTGGGTCGGCGAACACCGAGGGAAGTGCCGCGGCACAGGCGAGCAATGCAGGCCCCACTGCGACCAGCCCCATCGCCCCGAGCCCGCCACCGGCTGTTGCCGACCAGGTACCGGCAAACCAGGGGCAACCGGCCGGCCCCGATGTAGCGGAACCGGCGGCCGTTCCCGCGGCACCTGCGGCGGCGGCGAGCCGGCCGGCCGATGCGGATTCCGCTGCCGTGACAGTGCTGCCCGGCGACACCCTGTGGTCCGTCGCCCAGCACCATCTGACTCCTGACGCGACCGACGCGGACATCGATACCGCCTGGCGTGCTTGGTATTCCGCGAACTCTCAGGTCATCGGCGATGACCCCGACCTGATTCAGCCCGGGCAGTTGCTGCTGCCTCCCGATCCCGAAATGGGGCGTTGATCATGACCGCAGCCGTGGCTCCCGCCGCTCTGGCACCGTCGCATCCGGTAGTGCCCAATCCCTCGCAGGCTGGCACTGCGAATCCGTCGGCCGGTTCGGTGGGCGGGCTCAGCGTGACGGCACACCGGGAGCGCCGCATTCCGCACCTGGTCCCGGTGCCCGACTGCGAGCCGCCCTTCGACGACGAACTCGGGGCCTCCGACACAACTCGAAGGCACGGCCGGCTCGGGCATTCGGTGCCGCGGGTGGACCGAACCACGCCCGCCGTTGTTCAGCGGCCGGCCGCCAATCCGTCCGCAGCACCGGTGGCAACCGTCGCACCGGAAACAGCACCGGCCAATCCGGTACCGCCATCCACTCCTCGGACCCCGGCAACGACAGGGGCGGTCGCGAGGGCACCGCGCGGCACGGCACCGGCGGGCCGGACTCGCGAGTCGCCGGACCGGCCGGCCGGCGGCACGCGCCGGGAACGACCCGCAGCGCTCGGTCGGGCGTCAACGCTCGGTCGTACGTCAGCGGCAGGCGGATCGGTGCTCACAGCACCCCGCAGCAACCGCCCGACGACCATCTCGTCACCGGGCATCCCGCCGTGGTCCTCGGAGGCTGACATCGGGGTACAGCGGACGCCCACCGACCACCTGCCGGACGCCCAGCGGGCGGCCCAGGTACTGGCCAGGGCGCTGGTCGAGATCCTGTCCGGACAGCGCCCGGTTGCGCAGCTCCGTGTGCACTGCGCGCCGGAGATCTACGCCGGACTGTTGGAGCGGCCGTTCACCGGTCAGCAGGCCCTACCCCACGTTTTGACCGTCCGGGTCTGCGAACCAGCGGACGGGGTCGCCGAGGTCAGTGTCGCGTTCCGTCGCGCAGAGCGGGTGCGGGCCATGGCATTTCGCATCGAAGGCGTCGACGGTCGGTGGCGGATCACGGCATTGCAGGTCGGTTGATCAGACAGGACTGATCCGGTCAGATGCCGAGCAGCTTGCCCTTGGCGGCAGCGAACTCGGCGTCGGAGAGCACACCGGCGTCACGCAGGCCGGCAAGTTGCTGGATCTTCCCGACCAGATCGTCCTCGGCCGGCGCTGGCGCGGGAGCCGGCTCCGGCGGCGGTGCCTGGTAGACCGGCTGCGGGGCCTGGTAGACCGGGGGTGGCGGGGCCTGGTCAACCTGCTCGGGGGCCGCCTGCTCAGCCGCCTGCTGATCCGCTTGGGCCTGCTTCTCGGCCTGCTTCTGCTCCTGGTGCCGGTTCACCGCGCCGGCCGTGGCGGTGGCGGTGCCCGCCACCACAGCGGTCCTTGCGACGGTGCCCAACAGTCCTGGCCGTCCACGTCGTCGAAACATCAGCGCTCTCCCCTTGCAGTCGGATAAACGTCCTTCGTTGGGTGCGCCCGGTGACACCGGGACCACCGCTGTTGCAGCCGATCATCGCACCGCCGGGGAGAACCAGCCCGGACGGCCCAAGCCTTCAGGTCTGACGACACCGCTGCGGCCTTGGTCGGATCATCGCACCGCCCGGCAGAACCAGCCCAGACGGCCCAGCCTTCAGGTCTGACGACATCGCTGCGGCCTCGGTCGGACCGCTCCCGGGAACCCGGCAGCCTCGACTCAGCGGCTGGCCTGCTTTCGGGCCAAGATGAGGCCGACGGGCGCGGCATGCGCGAGAGAGAAACACTTTCTGGAGGAAATCCCATGGCCTTGGACACCTTCGTCCTGGTGGCAGCCCAGTACGACGAACTCGACGACGCGATCGCCGACTACGACGCGGTGCGCTATGTCTACGAAGAGCTCGACATCATCGACACCTACGACGCTGCCGTCATCAGCAAGGGCGCCGATGGCAAGGTCAAGATCGAGAAGAAGCACGAACAGCCGACGAGAGATGGCGCAGTCAAAGGCCTTTATGTCGGACTGGCGGTCGGCGCACTGGTCGCCGTTTTCCCGGCCGTCCTGCTGGGCGCCGGAATGCTGGTCGGCAGCGCGGCCGGCGCCGGGGTCGGCGCAATCGCCGGGCATGCCGCCGGCGGGATGAGCCGGGCGGATCTCAAGGATCTCGGCGAATTGCTGGACGAGGGCGGCAGCGCATTGATCCTCATTGCCGCGACCGACGTCCAGGCCCGGATCGACAAGGCTCTGGTCCGCGCAAAGAAGACGCTGAAGAAGGAGGTGCAGGCCGACACGGATGCGCTCAAGAAGGAAATCGACGCGCTCGGCAGCTGACCGGAATCCCGGCCATCAGGACCGGATGGCACGGTAACGGGATGAGGGTCACGGTGTTCGGCGCGAGTGGACGGATCGGTCGTCTCGTCGTCGACCGTTTGCTGGATGACGGCAGCGAGGTCGTGGCCCACGTCCGGGATCCGGCGGGAATTCCGTGGACGCATCCCCAGTTGACCGTCGTCGTCGGCGACCTCTCGGACAAAACGTCCATCGGGCGGGCGGTGACCGGCAGCGCGGCAGTGATCAGCACGCTCGGTCCGGCACGCCAGCGCAGCACCAGAGGGACCGCGATCACCGACGGGACCCGGGCCATCGTCGCGGAGATGGATCGTCAGGGCGTCCGGCGCTACATCGGTCTCGCCACGCCGGTCGTCCCCGACCGCCGGGACGGCCGAACGATCAGGGCGAGGTTTCATCTGTTGACCGCGAAGGTCATGTTTCCGGGCGCGCTCCGGGAAATTCAGGGGATGACGGCCGCGGTGACCGGTTCCGACCTTGACTGGACGATCGCCCGCATCATCAAGCCGGTCGACCGGCCTGGTACGGGAACGCTCCGGGTCGGCTTCCTGGGCCGGGACAAGATCTTCTCTGCCATGACCCGGACCGACATCGCGGCGTTTCTCATCGCGCAATTGACCGATACCAGCTTTGTCAACGCCGCCCCCGCGATCAGCAATTGACCGTCGCCGGGAGGGGGCTGACCGGACATTGGGGCCGTTACCGCGGGGTGCCGAGCAGGGTCGCGCTGCCGGCGTCCGCCGGCAGGTCGAAGGCGGGATCTGGCCGGCGCGCAGAATGCCGGCGACCGGGTGACGGAAATTCGACGATGTCGGTGCGCCGAAGCACCCGCCTTGCGACGCTGTCCATAGTGTCCGGGTCGTTGTCGAAATCGCCGTGCGAGGTCGCGCTGGTGCGGCAGTCCGGCGGCGCATCCGGCGCGGTCGGCGACCAGAGAACTTCGACAAGTCCCGGCAATCCTGGTGTCAAGCCGAAAGCACGGATGAGTTCCGGGTCGTTCCGAATGGATTGCTCGAGCCCGAGAATCGGTGCATCGTCTTCGGGCTCGAATATCTGACTCACCATGTACAGCAAGGACTTCCGGTAGATGTGGAAGCAGTTGTCGTCATTCTCGGCCGTCATGTTCATGGTGTAGACGGTGATCTTGTTGATGTCCCGGTCGACCATCGGCAGTAATTGCGAACGGAACCCGTCGACCCGCAGGGCCGGCGCAAGTAGTTGCAGGGTGGAGAAACTCGGCACACCCAGCGCGCGAGCAGTGGGGATGAAATGGGCCAGGAAAATGGCTCCTGCCGAATGCCCGGCCGCATGGACCGACACTCGGCCGGTGTTGTCGGCACAGAACTGGGCGAGGCGTTCACCGAGGTACCGCGCCGCACCATTCGGGCCTGACGCGCGGGCGGCGCTGTCCTTGACCGCCTTCCACAGGCCCCAGCCAACCGGACCCGACTGCAACTCGGCGGCGTGGTCGGCATCCCCCATCGCCAGGTCCCGCCCGCCGCGCCAGCCCAGCAACTGCTTCAGCGTTTCGACAAACCCTGTCTCCCAGACGAAGTGGATCGGGTAGGCACCGTTGTCCAGCCACCATGGCACCTGGTTGACCGCGATCGTCAGGCCCGCCCGCTCGGAGACGACGCCGCCATGCGCCCAGAAGACCAGCGGCACCGGACCGGTCGCGCCGGCTGCGCGGGATCGCTCGATAAAGGCCGGCAGATGCACGTCGAAAATGGCGTCCACGTCTCCCGCGGAGGATTGCATGATGCCGTCATCGGAGAATTCACCCAGGGTCAGGTTCACCACATATGGCCGAAGGCGTTCGAGATTGTCGGCCGAGAGAGGGTCACCGCTCCGGGCGGCCGGCTGATCCCACTGCGGTTGCGACCCGTCCATTCCTCACCCCAGGCATATCGACGGCCTTCCGGCCCCGGTGCAGATGCCCCATCATGTCGGACCCTCAGGATCGGTGACAAACACCTTTGCAACGACCAGGTACCGACATCGGCCAGGGCCGACGAGAACCCCTGATGGCATTCCGCCGGGAATTGAGGATTCTCTGAGATCCCAGGTGCAGCCTGACCCGGTCAGCCCATCACGATCACCCTCGGGAGTTGCTCATGAACCTGCCCGGATGGATCGCGACGCCCATAGTCGGCGAGGCTGACCCGGTCGACGACCCCGACGCCTCGCCGGGCGTCGAAGGCAACAGCAGATTGACGTCAGCCACCGGGATGGTGCTGCTGGTTCTGCTCGCCGTCGAGGGCGTCACGATCCTGAGCGTGCGGCAGATGATCACCCTGCACATCGCCGTCGGTGTGCTGCTGCTCGGGCCCGTGCTGCTCAAGACGGGAAGCACGATGTACCGGTTCACCCGGTACTACACGGGCGCTCCGAGCTACCGCCGGAAGGGCCCGCCGCATCTGCTGCTCCGGGTGCTCGGGCCGCTGGTGATCCTGTCCAGTCTCGCGCTACTGGGCACCGGGATCGCCCTGATCATCGTGGGCACATCGGGGTCCGGCGCCTTGCTGACGGCGCACCAGACGTGCTTCTGGATCTGGGTCGCGCTGATGACGGTGCACGTGCTCGGTCATCTGTTTCAGGCGGCGGCGACGTCGTGGTCGGAACTTCGTGGTGCGTTGCGCGGGCCGGCCGCCCGCCGGCGGCGCTGGCGGTACACCGCCATCGTGGTGGCGCTGCTGGTCGGCGTCGGTGCCGCCACTGCCCTGCTGCCCACCGCGTCGTCGTGGATCAACCGGCCGGCGGGACACTTCTCCGGTCCCGCCGGCGCGCACCCGCCGCCTTGACGCGGGCGTGCCGACAAGGTCGCCGGTGATTACCGGGGGACCTTCTGCTGGCTTGCGTAGTAATCCCGCCAGATCAGCCGGTGGATCGGAATCCACCGCGGCAGCGACCGGACGCCGGGAATGAATGGCACCAGCACCAATCCGATCGACAGCACCGCCATCACGTAGAAGATGATCGCGTCTGCATGGCTGGTCAGGTAGTCGTCGGGATTGTCGGAGTTGAACTGCGGAATCTGATACCAGAACGAGTACAGCCATAGCCACGCCTGGCCCGGGTAGCTGCCGGTCTCGTTCATCATTCCCCAGGTGTTGCCCTGCAGGTTTGCCGCCGTCGCGGCGTCGTCGAGGTAGGAACCGTCGCCGAGGAACAGGATCTGCTTGGTGAAATCGGTCTGATAGAAGCCACCCTGCGAGATCAGGATCCCGTCGAGCGCGCCTGCGGCGGCCAGGTCGGTGAGGCCGCGGGCCAGCACCGGGACGGGCCCGTAGTCGCCGGCGGCGACGGCGGTCGGGTCGCCCTCAGCGTCGGTGAGTGCGGTGTCGTAGCCAGAGGCCCACGTGGCCTGCTGGTCGGCGCTGGCCGCGTCCCAGGCCGCCAGTGCGGTGGTCACCTCGGATGATTGCTGCTGGCTTCGCAGCGGCGTGATCACGAAATCATTGGCGCCGTCCACCGGGTGGGTGACGCCGAACCACTGTTGCGGAGCGATTCCGCCGACCGAGATGCCGTCGGCGGCTGTGTTGTACGGGGGCCCGTAGCCGGTGGATTCGCTGGTGCCGGCCAGTTCCTGGACGGTGGTGGCGTAGAAGTTGTCCGGTGCGCTCGTCGCCCAACCCTGGAACGTCAATTGCGGTTCGTCGGGTGAGCTGAAGACCGCAGCCAGCAGCATTGTCAGGATGCTCACGACGACGACGGCGATGACACCTTCCTTGATGATGTCGTAGCGGCGCCAAGGGCCCTGCCATTCCCGGGCGGCGAGATCGTTCGCCCGGCCGCGGTCCCTGGTACGTGTGGTTGTCATGGCCGGACCTCCGTTGCCTGATCGGCCCCGCTCGCCACCGGAACTGTTGCGGTGGGCGCACTCTCGACAGCGTCGATCGGCGGTACAACACCACGCCGACGCACCAACAGCACATGCCAGACCACGATGACACCGACGACCAGCGGCAGCAGGCAGGCGTGCAGCAACAGCATCTGGCCCAGGTTGGTGACGTTGAAGAACGCACCGATCCCCACGGCGTTCAGCCCATCCTTCGCCTCGAACGAGATCCACTGCGAATCGAAATTGGTCTGCACCAGATATCCGGTGAAGGCGGTGCCGATGGACGCGAGAAACGCGACGGCACCGGTGATCCAGGTCATCGCCCGCCGTCCGCGCCAGGCCGCCATCCAGAACTTCCCCCAGAGGTGGATGACCATGAAGACGAAGAACAGCTGGACACTCCAGAAGTGCAGGCTGTTGGTCAACCTGCCCAGCGACGAGGTGTGATACCAAGCCGGCCCGGCGAAGGCGAGCCCGAGGCCGGTCACGATGACCACCAGGAACGCGGCCATGGTGAGCACGCCGAAGACGTAGATCCAGGACGCCACATAGGCCGGCTGGCGATCCGGCAGCAGCTTGTCCGGCGGGAGCTTGCGCAGCCAGGCCCGTCGCAGCCGCGAGGTCCACATGGTCGATTCCGGGTCGGCGGCACCCGGTTGCGCTACCGGGAGGTCGGGAACGCCCGGGGCAGGCAGGGTGGCAGTCATGATTGATGCCGGTCCTTCGGGAACGGCAGCACGAGCGCCAGCACGAAGATGACGATCATCAGCAGGATGACGATCAGATTGGGGACGGAGATGGACAGCCATCCCCAGCTCAGATAGGTGGCAGGATCCTGGGCTCCGGCCAACGCATATGTCGCATCCATGAGGGCTCCTCGCACGTGGCGGGCACCCGGCGTGTCCGGCTTGAGGATCACCCTCCGCGCGCAGCGGGCCTCACCTCAGGGGCGAAGGAGGTGGTTGGACGGGACTTTGGTCCCGACTCACGGATGCCGATCAGTCGTCGGCGGGTTCGTCGACCGTGACCCCGAGTTCGGCCTGTTCCTCGGCCTCCCGCTCGGTGAGCTCCTCGACCCCGTGCTGCGCCCACTGGTCGATGGTCTGGTTCTCCGGGGCAATGCGGCAGCCGGTCGGATTCGCGGTTCGGGTCACTCATGACGACAAGCATTCACCCGGCCCACCGGGCCGTCCAACGCAGGGCGTCCCAGTCCCGGCGAACAGGCGCCGAGCCCGGCGGACCGGACCACCGCCGGCAGCCCTGTCCGCCCTTCGAAGGCCCGAATCTCAGACGGCGCCCGGCCGACCGTGGCACAGCTTGTACTTCTTGCCCGACCCGCAGGGGCACGGCGCGTTGCGCGACGGCTCCTTCGAGCCGGTCGCGGTCGCGGTGCCCTGCCTGGCGGCGCCGACCCGTTTCCGCTGCGCGGTCTCGGTGCCGCCGTCCTCGCGCGGGCCGCTGTAGGTCAACGGGGTCGCCTTCGCCGGTCCACCCAGACCCTTGCCGCCGAGGGCGACCGGGCTGGCGGTCTTGGTGCTGGCCGCCGCGGCGCTCGCGGCCGCGGCCGCCTGCTGCGTCGGCAGCGGCTCGACCGGCCGCACCCGGCGCCGGACGGGTGCCGCGGGCGCCGGCGCCGCTGCTGGCGCGGAACCGCCGTTGGCGCCACCGTTGGTCAACGCGGTGCCCGCGGCCGAGGTCGCCGTTGCCGCCGCCGATGCAGCGGTGAGCACCGGAGCACCGGGGCCGCCCCGTCGACCGCGACCGGCGCCTGACTCGCCGGCCGGCACCACCTGGACCTGCAGGTTGTAGAGGAAGCCGACGGACTCCTCCTTGAGCGAGTCCAGCATGGCCGCGAACATGTCGAAGCCCTCCCGCTGGTACTCGACCAACGGATCCCGCTGGGCCATCGCGCGCAGGCCGATGCCCTCCTTGAGGTAGTCCATCTCGTAGAGGTGCTCGCGCCACTTGCGGTCCAGCACCGACAGCACGACCCGGCGCTCCAGCTCCCGGGTGATCGGCGGGGTGAGCGTCTCCTCGCGGAGCTGCCCACTGCTTGCGGGCGTCGGCGAGGACGGCCTCCTTCAGCGAGGCGCGGGTCAGGTCGCCGTGCGAGGTGGCGATCGAATCCGGGGTCACCGAGATCGGGTACAGCGTCCGCAGCGCGGTCCACAGGGTGTCGGTGTCCCAGTCCTCCGCGTAGCCCTGTGCGGTCGCGCCGTCGACGTAGGCGGTCACCACGTCGGTGATCATGTTCTGCACCTGCAGGTGCAGGTCCTCGCCGTCCAGCACGCGGCGTCGCTCGTCATAGATGACGGTGCGCTGCTTGTTCATCACCTCGTCGTACTTGAGCACGTTCTTGCGGATCTCGAAGTTCTGCTGCTCGACCTGGGTCTGCGCGCTCTTGATCGCCTTGGAGACGAAGCTGTGCTCGATCGGCACGTCGTCGGGCATCCGCAGCCGGGTCATCAGCATCTCGACGGTGCCGCCACCGACCCGGCGCATCAGGTCGTCACCGAGGGAGAGGTAGAACCGGGACTCGCCGGGGTCGCCCTGCCGACCGGCCCGGCCACGCAGCTGGTTGTCGATACGCCGGGACTCGTGACGTTCGGTGCCCAGCACGTACAGACCGCCGGCGTCCCGGACCTTCTCGGCCTCCGCCTTGGTCTTCTTCTTCGCCTCCTCGACGGCGTCCGGCCAGGCGGCCTCGTACTCCTCCGGGGTCTCCGTCGGCGTCAAACCCTTCGCCCGGAGCTCGAAATCGGCGCTGTAGTCGACGTTGCCGCCGAGGATGATGTCGGTGCCGCGGCCGGCCATGTTGGTGGCGACGGTGACGGCGCCGGACCGGCCGGCCTGCGCGATGATCGCCGCTTCCCGGGCATGGTTCTTCGCGTTCAGCACCTCGTGCGGGACACCGGCCCGCAGCAGCAGCTTGCTGAGCAGTTCGGACTTCTCCACCGACGCGGTACCGACCAGCACCGGCTGGCCCTTTTCGTGCCGCTCGGCCAGGTCCTGCACCACCGCCGCGAACTTGGCGTCCTCGGTCTTGTAGATCAGGTCGGCCTCGTCGGCGCGTTGCACCGGCCGGTTCGGCGGGATCGGCACGACGCCGAGCCCGTAGGTCTGGTGCAGCTCGGCGGCCTCGGTCTGCGCGGTGCCGGTCATCCCGGAGAGCTTCTCGTAGAGCCGGAAGTAGTTCTGCAGGGTGATCGTGGCCAGGGTCTGGTTCTCGGCCTTGATCTCGACGCCCTCTTTGGCCTCGATGGCCTGGTGCATGCCCTCGTTGTACCGGCGGCCGTGCAGCACCCGGCCGGTGAACTCGTCGACGATCAGCACCTCGCCGGAGACGACGATGTAGTCGCGGTCCTTCTTGTACAGCTCCTTGGCCTTGAGCGCGTTGTTCAGGAAGCCGACCAGCGGGGTGTTGACCGACTCGTAGAGGTTCTCGATGCCGAGGGCCTGCTCGACCTTGGCGACGCCCTCCTCGCTGACCCCGATGGTGCGCTTGGACTCGTCGACCTCGTAGTCGACGTCGGTGCCGCCCTCGCCCCTTGCGCAGCCTGGGCACCAGCCGGGCGAACTCGGAGTACCACTTCGACGACGAGTCGGCCGGCCCGGAGATGATCAGCGGGGTCCGCGCCTCGTCGATCAGGATCGAGTCGACCTCGTCGACGATGCCGAAGTGGTGACCGCGCTGCACCAGGTCGTTCTTCGACCAGGCCATGTTGTCGCGCAGGAAGTCGAAGCCGAACTCGTTGTTGGTGCCGTAGGTGATGTCGGCCGCGTACGCGGCCTTGCGGACCTCGGGGGTCTGCTGGGACAGGATGACGCCGACCTCGAGGCCGAGGAAGCGGTGCACCCGGCCCATCCACTCGCTGTCCCGCTTGGCCAGGTAGTCGTTGACCGTGACGACGTGCACGCCCTTGCCCTCGAGCGCGTTGAGGTAGGCGGGCAGCGTGGACACCAGGGTCTTGCCCTCGCCGGTCTTCATCTCGGCGATGTCGCCGAGGTGCAGCGCGGCGCCGCCCATCAACTGGACGTCGAAGTGCCGCTGACCGAGCGTCCGCTTGGCCGCCTCCCGCACCACGGCGAAGGCCTCGACGAGCAGGTCGTCGGTCGTCTCGCCCTTGGCGATGCGTTCCTTGAAGGCGGCGGTCTGACCGCGCAGTTCGTCGTCGGACATCGCGACGTAGTCGTCTTCCACATCGTTGATGTGGTTGGCGATCGTGCGCAGACGCTTGAGTGTCTTTGCCTCGCCGACCCGGAGCAGTCTGCCAAGAACCACGTGTGTCACCCTCGGTTGGATCGTGCCCCGCCGCTGGTATCGGCGGGAACTACAGGACCGACAGCAGCCAGCCACACAGGCGCGCCGGGTGCTGCGGTCGACCGGGCTCGGAGTTGGGCCCAGCGGTGACCATGGTAGGCGCACCGCCCTGGCCACGGGGTTTCCACCGGCCAGGACGGCGCGCATTCGCACCTGGTTCTCATTTCACGGCAGTTGGCGGCGATCCCGGTCAGGTCAGCCGGAGCAGCCCGTAGTCGAAGCCCTTTCGCCGGTAGACCACCGACGCCAGCTGGGTGTCGGCGTCGTTGAACAGGTAGAAGTCGTGGCCGACGAGTTCCATCTGGAACAACGCCTGGTCGACGGTGATCGGATCGGCCGGGTGGTCCTTGATCCGGACGATCCGGCCGGGCCCGCCGTCCGCGGCGGCGGCCCAGGCGTCCTCGAGTCCGTCGTCCGCCGGCTCCGCGGTGACGCCGTTGGCCGATCCGTTCAGCCAGGCGCCGGCCACCTGCTGTCCTTCCAGCACCGCGGTCGCCGTCCCGTTCAGCACGGGCGCGGCACCGCCGAGGATCTCCTCCGGGGTCGCGGCGACGGCGGTGATCGGTGTCCGGCCGTGTTGCTGGTCATGCCGGCGGTCTGCCGACCGACGCAGCCGGTTCTCGAGTTTGGTGACCGCCGCGTCGAGTGCGGCGTAGAAGCTGTCGGCGGTGGCCTCCGCCCGCACGGCCGGGCCCTTGCTGGCCAGCGTGATCTGCACGCGTTGGCAGGTCTTGGACTGCCGCCGATTGGTCTCGTGGGATAGCTCGACATCCACCCTGATGATCTTCGGGTCGTACCGTTCGCTGCGATTCAGCTTCTCCGCGACATGAACGCGGAAATGCTCGGGAACCTCCACATTTCGGCCCTTGACGACAATGTCCACAAGTCCTCCTGTCTGGCAGGGAACTGCAAACCCTGCCGGCGCGCGCGGGAAAAAGCTGTCCCGACCAGCCGGCATGTCGTCCGGGCTTGCCCGGGATGACATCGAACCTACCGTCCGGCCGGAAACCCGCAAGAGCAAGCGGGTGTGATCCGGCCATCCACACCAATGGTTCCGCAGCCCTGACGCTCCGCAACGCGGAAAGTGGTCCAAACCAGCACGCGGACGCCACGAATGGACGAAACCGGACGTCATCGGGTCACCACAAAGCCGGGCACGGTGGCCAGCACCAACACCCCCGCGACCGCTCTGCCCGCACTGCGCAGCACCGAGCAGGACGCGGCCGTTGTCGCGCCGGTGGTGAACACGTCATCGATGAGGAGCACCGTCGCCGCCGGCGGGGGCGCGGCGTTGGGCAGCCAGCGCACCCGGTCGGCCAGGTTGGCGGCACGGGCGGCGGCGTCCAGGCCGACCGAGTCGCGGGCCGAACCGGCCGTCACCAGGCAGGGCGCCACCCCGGTCGGGCAGTCCGCCGACCGGCCGCCAGTTCGGCCGCCGCCCTGGCCATCGCCGTCACCGGATCCCCGCCGCGCTGGCGCGCCGCTGACCGCCGGCTGGGCGCCGGCACCAACCAGACCGGGTCCGGCAGTATCGCAAGTCGGTGCAGCCGCAGCACCGCGCGCCCCAGGGCCGGTCCGAGCAGCGCCGGCAGGTCCCGCCGGCCGTGCTCCTTGCCGGCCAGGATGGCCGACCGCACCGGGTCGGTGTACCGGGTGAGCGCCCACACCGGTCGGCAGCAATGCTGTCTGGGCCGCTGGTCGTTTCGGGCAGCTTGAGCTGCCGTGGGCGGCCCAGGATGGTCGCGTTGCAGCCGTCACACCACGGCCCGGGGCCACCGCATCCGGGACACGGCCGCGGCAGCACCAGGTCCATCGCCGAGGCCACGGCGCCACGCAGCACGCCGAGCGCGGTCGGTCGATCGGATGCCATGGCCGAACCCTGCCAGCGCGGGACGAGGCGCAACCGGAGGCCCCGCGAATGTGGACAACTCAGCAGCTGTGGAACTGCAAAGGACCACGGCTGCACGACGACCACGACGACGACCTCATCGCGACCGTCACCGATCAGCCGGTCGAATGGATAGTGCCCCGCGGAAGCGCCGACGGAACCTGATCCAGCGCGGGCCAGGTGTCAGTCCGTCGCCCGGCGGATCAGGGCGAGCAAGCGCTCGGGCGTAGGCCTCGGCCGGCTCATCGCCCCAGTAGGCCGCATGCTGAGTATCGGTGCCCGATGGGTCACCCGGCAGCACCGACGTCACCCGGTAGCCGTCGTCGATCCGTTCCAGCGACCGGAATGACGAGCCCAGCAGGTCCCGGAGTTGGTCCTCCCGCGGCAGCCACAGGGCGTCGGTCGCCTCGGTCGCGTCCAGTGCCCACTCGGTGGTGCCGTTGAATCCGAGCACGGTCCCGGTTCGCGACTCGTGTGCCTCGACGACCATGTCGCTCAGGGTGAAGACCTCGCCGTCGAACGCACCGGTCATCAAGGTGAACCGGTCGCCGGTCGCCGGGTGCCAGACCAGGCCGGCGGTTTTCAGTGCGGATGCCAGTTCTATCGAAATCATCTGCGGGATAGAGCCTTTCACGATCATGATTCAACTCGGGTAGAACGGTGACGAACCGTTCAGGAACGGCTGGTCGGGCAGCGGGGAGGTCCATTGCCCGTCGGCCTGGGTGCCCTGGAGCTGCCAGACCCGGCCACCGAAGGTGATCAGCATGGGTTCCCCGACCGCGACCGCGAGCCCGTCGATGTCGCCGAAGACCCCCTGATCGGTGATCTTCCGGGACTCGAACCCGTCGATCGACACGTCCCAGATCGACCGATAGGTATTCGGCGTCGTGGAGGCCGCCACCATGATCTCCCGGGAGTTCGCGAACGTGACCGGCCCGACGTGCACCAGGTCCGACCGCAGCAGGGTCAGGTTGGTGATTTCCAGTTGAGTAGGCGCCGCCGTTGTGTCGGCGGCCGGGTCGGGCGACGGCACCGCACCGGTGCTGGCCGCCGCTGCGGGTGCGTCGGCCGGGACGGGCGTCACCACTCCCAGGTACAGCCGCTCACCTGCGACGACCGCGACGCGGACGCCGTCCGGGGAAAGGGCAAGCGCGGTGACCGGGCCCTTGCCGGTCAGCGCGTCCGACCCCACCCGATCCCGGCTCGCATTCCCGCTGGCCGAGATCCGGTACACCTCGGGCTTTGTCGTGCCGTTCTGGACCACCCAGACCTCGTCGCCGGCATGCGTGAAACTCGGCACCGTCAAGGTGCCGGCCTTGAGCACCGGGTCGGCCTGCTCGGGCTACTGCGGTTGTGCCATCAGCAGGACCTGACCACCGGCCGGGTCAGCGGCGACCGCAGCGATGGTTCCGGTCGCCGAGGACTTCGCGGCGCTGATCACCGGGACGGTGCCCAGACCCAGTTCGCCAGGGATCGGTTGCTCGTCCAGTAGCCCGACGATCCCGCCGTTCGGGGCAACATAGAACGGGTCCGACGCCACCTGGCCGGTGCCGGCCACCCGGTCGGGGTCGAACGACGATACGGAATTGATGGTGTAGACCGGCTGCGCCGGATCCAGCGCCTCGCCGTCGACCGTGATCGCGATGCGCGGCGATGTCGGCGACAACGTCCAGACGATCTGCGCGGCCAGCGCCCGCCGCGCCTCCGGCGTGGACACGTCGACCCCGGTGAGATCGACCTGCAGCACACCCTCGGAATCGACCGACGGGTTCGACCGCAGCTGCGACTTCGCGGTGAACTGGGAGTCAACGGCGCCCTTGATGCCATTGCTCGGTCCCTGGATCAGCAGCGTCAGCAGCCGGTTGGCTCGGTTGGCCGGCGTCTGTCCGAGCACCACATGTCGGACGTCCGGCACCACGACCGTCCCCGAACGGTCCAGGAAATACAGCACCCGCTGCCGGAAGGCCGTTGAGAACTCCGAACTGGTGAGCAGCAGCTCCGGTGGCGGATCGTCGATGCGCCACTCGCCGTCCACCTGGACGAGGTGCATGTCCTGCGTATAGGTCGTCGCGGCGTCGGTGTGGAAGGACCGTTCGGTGTCCAGCACCCCGGGCGACAGGCCGGTCACCGTGACCGTCCCCGGCGCTGCCGGGTCGGTGATCGTCCGGTAGCCGTCGCCGAGCACCACGACCGGCATGGTGGACGGCAGCCAGGTGCTCTGCGCCTGCGGACTGAGGTAGGCGCGGGCGGCGGCGAAGCTCGACCCGGAGGCCGAGTCCAGGTCCGGCCGGGCGCTGGCCGCAATGAAACCGCGAACGATCTGGTCGGGCTGCTGGCCGGGCGTCGGGGCGTCCGGACCGACCGGCGCAACCTGTTCGGCGATCTGGGTGACGTCGAACGCGGCGCTCGACCCGGGCACGCCGGAGCAGGCGGCAACGCCGACCGCGGACAGCATCAGCACGGCGGCCAGCACGATCACCCGGCGCAGCCTGGCTGCGGACCCGTTCACCCGGCACCCCCCGCGGCCGTCGAACCGCCGGCAACTGTTGATCCGGCGGTCTCGACGGTCCCGGCCGGCACCGCGACCGGTTGTTCGGTTGACGTCAGCGCCGCCGTCGGTCCGGCCTCCGGGACGGAGGCCGGATGCAGCTCGTCATCGCTCGGCGCCGGCTTCAACGTGCCGTCCTCGACCATCATCCGGACGGCCTCGACGTGGTTCCGCGGGTCACTGTGGCCGCCGATCACCAAACCTGCGGCGGGTTGCGCCGGGTCGGCACCCAACCGCAACGGCAGCGGGGATTGGGTGATCAGCCCGCCATGTCGCCTGGGCAGCGTGAGCCGGAATCGGGCGCCCTCCCCCGGCGCCCCGGAGGCCTGCAACCAGCCGCCGTGCAACCGGGCGTCCTCCAACGAGATGGCAAGGCCGAGACCGGTCCCGCCGGTCTGCCGCTGCCGGGACGGGTCGGCCCGCCAGAACCGGTTGAACACCAGACCCGCCTCGCCGGGGCGCAGGCCGACGCCGTGGTCGGTCACCGTGATCGCCAGCACCTCGTCGTCGGCGGCCAACTCCAACTCGACCGGCTTGCCGTCGGCGTGATCGATCGCGTTGTAGATCAGGTTGCGCAGGATCCGGTCCACCCGCCTGGTGTCGATCTCGGCGACCACCGGGTGGTCGGGCACGATCGTGACGATCTGGATGCCGAACTGCTCGGCCAACGACGCGGCCGCCGTGATGCTGTTGTTGATGCTCGATCTGATGTCGATGGGTTCGGCGCTGAGCTCGGCCATCCCGGCGTCGTACCGACTGATCTCCAGCAGATCCCCGAGCAGCGATTCGAACCGATCGAGTTCGTCCACCATCAGCTCTGTCGCCCTGGACAGGTGCGGCGGGAAGTCCTCCCGCCCGGCGTGCAGCACGTCGGCCGCCATCCGGACCGTGGTCAACGGCGTCCGCAGCTCGTGGGAGACGTCAGAGGTGAAGCGGCGCTGCAGCTTTCCGAATTCCTCGAGCTGACGGATCTGCACCCGGATGGCCTCTGCCATGCCGTTGAAGGAACTGGCCAGCGTCGTCAACTCGATCGGCCCGGTGACCGGCATCCGCTCCGCCAGATCGCCGGCGGCGAGCTTGCGGGCGCTGGACGCGGCCCTGCGGACCGGCCGAACCACCTGGGAGGCAACAAGTGCGGAGATCAGGGTCAGCGCGACCGCCAACACGATGCCGCCCACCAGCAGGGTCCGCTGCACGACCTGCACGGTGCTGAGTTCACCGGCCAGCGGGAAGATCAGGTAAACCTCGAACGAATCGGTGCTGGTCCGGGCCGGGCTGCCCATCACCAGGGCCGGGATGTTCTGCCCGTCGCGGCGAATGGTCGTGTACTGGTAGGCGATCTGGCCCTGGCCGATGCGGGCGCGCAGTTCCGCCGGCACGTCGCCGGTCGGCTGGGTGATCGCGAGGTCGGACTCGGAACCGACCCGGCTGGGCACGATCACCGGTTCGAAGACGCCGGCCGTCGACCCCTGGGCTCCGGACGATCCGTCCGCCCGGCCGATCTCGGTCAGCGCAAGGCGGAGTTGTTCGCGCAGCGAGCTCGGGTCGGAATCGGCACCGGACAGGCTGCTCTGCACCGTCTGCCGGGCACTGTCGATCTCGGCGGTGGCCGCATCGATCTTGGAACGGAGCAGCCCGGCGATGATCTGCTGCTGCAGGATCAGGCCGAGCGTGAGCATCACGATGGTGGACAACGACAGGGTCAGCACGACGACCCTGACCAGCAGCGAGCGACTCCAGAACACCACCCGAACCCGGGCCCGATCGAACGCTCGGCGGGCCTTGGCGGCCAGCCCGGTGCTGGCGCCGTCGTCGTCGGAGCCGGCCTCCGATGCGAGCGGAGTCAGCGGCGGAAGCGGCGGCAGGCCCAGGTCGTCGGCCGAGTTCTCGGCCCGCGTCAGATCGCCGGCCGACCGATCGCTCATGACGTGCCCTGCGTCATGGGGAATGGTGTGTCATGTCGTGCCATTGCTCACGACGTACCGGCCCGATATCCCACTCCGCGGACCGTGACAACGACCTCCGGGTGCTCGGGGTCCTTCTCGATCTTCGACCGCAGCCGCTGCACGTGCACGTTGACCAACCGGGTGTCGGCGGCGTGCCGGTAGCCCCAGACCTGTTCCAGCAGCACCTCACGGGTGAAAACCTGCCGGGGCTTGCGGGCCAGTGCCACCAGCAGATCGAACTCCAGCGGGGTCAGCGAGATCGGTTCGCCGTCCCGGGTGACCTGATGGCCGGGGACGTCGACCTCGACGTCGGCGACCCGCAACCGTTCGGCCGACCCGACGTCCGCCCGGCGCAGCCGGGCCCTGATCCGGGCCGTCAGCTCCTTCGGCTTGAACGGTTTCATCACGTAGTCGTCAGCGCCCGACTCCAGGCCGAGCACGACATCGACGGTGTCCGTCTTCGCGGTCAGCATGATGATCGGGATCCCGGATTCGGCCCTGATCTCCTTGCAGACGTCCAATCCGGACAACCCGGGCAGCATCAGATCCAGCAGCACGAGGTCGGGGTGCACCTCTCGGAACGCGTCGAGCGCCTTGGACCCGTCCCGCACCACCGCGGTGTCGAAACCCTCCCCACGCAGCACGATGGTCAGCATCTCGGCCAGGGCAGGGTCGTCGTCGACCACCAACACACGCGCTCTCATGCTCTCCATGGTGACATCCCCCGCAGGTGAGCGGGGTCTTCACCGCGCGGATACGGGCGGCTGTCGGTGAGATCGGCCGGATCCCACTCGATCGGGACGGCCACTTCCGCTCCCCGTGGGACCATGGACGGGTGAGCCTGCCGCAATTTCCCAGCCCAGAGCAGTACGGCAGACCCGGCGCCCGGAGTTCCTGGGAGCAGCCGGGCCTGATCCCGCTGCGGCCGCTGACGGTCGGCGAGATCCTCGGGGCCGCCGTCACCGTCGTGCGCCGTCACCTCGTGCCGCTCGGCGGGGCGGCCATGCTGGTCGGGCTGCTGTCGACGGTCGTCACCCTCGGCCTGCTCGCCGGCACTGGCGCGCTGCAGACCTATGCGGACGGCGCCTGGCTGACCGACCTGCTCGACGGTGTCTCGACATCGCCACCCGCCGGGATCCTGCTCGCCGCGCTGGTCGGGCTGTTGGTGACGACCATCGGCGGGCCGGTGGTGGCCGGCATGGCGACCGCCTACACCGGTGCTCAGGCGCTCGGCCGGGACGGCCGGGGAGCCGTCACCGAACGACTGCGTGGTCGCTGGGCTGTACTGCTCGGTATCGCCGCGATCGTCGGCGTCCTGGTCGCCGTCGGGTTGATGGTGGTGGTCATTCCCGGCGTCATCGCGTACCTGATCTGGGTGTTCGCGGCGCCGGCGGTGGTGATGGAACGCGCATCGGTTTCCCAGTCGCTGCGCCGCAGCGGGCTGCTCACCCGGGGGCACCGCGGCCGTGATCCTCGGCACCGTCGCGGTGACCATGATCTCCGGTTCGGTGGTCAGCGCCGTCATCACCTCCCTGGTCGCCGGGCTGGTCGCCCAGTCGGAGCGCGGTGACCGTGCTGGTCGTCACCCAACTCGTCGGCGTCGTCGTCAGCGGGCTCGCGGCGGCCTGGACGGGCGCGGTGGTCGCACTGCTGTACATCGACGTCCGGATCCGCACCGAGCACCTCGACCAGGCCCTGCGGATCGCGCGGCGACCGCTGCCGCACCTGGAGCCGGGCATCAACCCACCAATTCCAGCCGGGATACTGAGCGCACCGTCCGGCGCCGGGCGTCAGCACGGTCCAGGGCGACAGGTAGTCGCTGCGCGGCCAACGCCGGTACATCGCGCCGGTGCGTTGCTGCAGACCCGCGTCTGCCTCGAAACTGTCCAGCGCCCGGTCGGCGTTGTTGGCCGCACGGTCCCTGGCCCGCTCGGCGGCCACCGCCAACGGGGTGGCCAGCAGCATCTGCCGATCCGGTAACGGAACCTCGAACCGGTCGACCTCCAGGTCCCGGACCCAGTCGGCGAACCCGGTGTCGACCGCCGGCCCGCCGAGTCGCGCCGAGCCGTAGGCCGCGTTGGACGTCACGTACCGGTCCAGCAGCAGCACGTCGTTGGCTGCCGAGCAGATCCCGGATCTCCGGGGCGGCCGCCCGCCGGTCCAGCGCGAACAGCAGCGCCGGCCCGTAGACCGAGTCCGAGAGATCGCCGAGCCGGCCGTACAGGGTGTCCCGCACCAGGTCGGCGTGCACGTCGATGCCGTACCGCGGGAACGCCATGGTGGCGACCGTTCGGCCCGCCGCCCGCCACTGCGCCGGCAAGGGACTCGGTCAGGGTGCGCTTGCCGGACCCGTCCAGTCCTTCGATGACGATCAGTTGGCCCACGGCGTGGACCCTACGTGCCCGCTGCACCCTCCGCTGTGCGGTATCGATTGCGCCCCGGCTCCGCCGGTGCGATCAAACAGTGACCAGACCGGTACGCCGTGTCACTAGTCATGTGAGCCACGCTGGTGGCAGGCTCTGGCGCGTGACGACAGAAACCCCGACGCCAAGCTACCGCCGGCTCCCGAGTACCACAAGACGTTCCTCGGCCAGCCGCGCCAACTCGCGACGCTGTTCTCGGTCGAGATGTGGGAGCGGTTCTCCTTCTACGGCATGCAGGGCATCCTGCTGATCTACCTGTACTACTCGATCTCCGACGGCGGGCTCGGGCTGGACCGGGTGGCGTCGACCAGCATCGTCGGCGCCTACGGCGGCCTGGTCTACCTCTCGACGATCCTCGGCGCGTGGCTGGCCGACCGGATCATCGGCGCCGAGAAGACGCTGTTCTACGCCGCCGCACTGGTGATGTGCGGGCACATCGCGCTGTCGCTGATTCCCGGCATCACCGGAGTCGGGGTCGGGCTGGTGCTGATCGCATTCGGCAGCGGCGGGGTGAAGGCCAATGCGACATCCCTGGTCGGCACGCTGTATTCCGAGAACGACCCACGCCGGGACGCCGGCTTCTCCATCTATTACTTCGGCATCAACCTCGGCGCCTTCCTCGGGCCGCTGCTGACCGGGCTGCTGCAGACCAACGACGGTTTCCACTGGGGCTTCGGCCTGGCCGCCGTCGGGATGGCGATCGGGCTGACGATCTACGCGGTCGGCCGGAAGAACCTGCCGGAGAGCTCCCACCACATCCCGAACCCGTTGCCGGCCAACAAGCGTGGCCTGGTCATCGGCGCGGCGCTGGCCGCCGTCGTGCTGATCGCGGTGCTGGCCTTCACCGGTGTGCTGAGCGCCGATCGGCTGGCCACCATCGTCGTGGTCATCACGATCATCGCCGCGATCATCTACTTCGCGGTGATCCTGAGCAGCAAGAAGATCACCAAGATCGAGCGTCGACGGGTCTATTCGTTCATCCCGATGTTCATCGTCAGCGCGGTGTTCTGGTCGCTGTACCAACAGCAGTTCACCGTGGTCACCGAGTACTCCGACAAGCAACTCAACCGGGACATCTTCGGCTGGGAAATGCCGGTCAGCTGGGTGCAATCGATCAACCCGGTCTTCGTGATGATCCTGTCCCTGGTGTTCGCCTGGATCTGGACCAAGCTGGGCGACCGGCAGCCGCCGACCCCGATCAAGTTCGCGGCCGGCGTCATCGTGATGGGCATCGCCTTCCTGCTGTTCATCCCGATGGCCAGCACCGTGCCGAACAGCGCACCGCTGCTCGGCCTGGTCGGCGTGCTGTTCGTCTTCACCGTGGCCGAACTGCTGATCTCGCCGGTCAGCCTGTCGCTGGCCACCAAGCTGGCGCCGGAGGTCTTCCACACCCAGATGGTGGCGCTGCTGTTCCTGTCGATCGCGCTCGGCACCGCGATGGCCGGCGTGCTGGCCGAGTACTACTCCGACGAGAACCAGGTCGCCTACTTCGGCATCCTGGGCGGCATCGCGATCGTGGTCGGCATCGTGCTGCTGGTCTTCACGCCGCCGATCCGCAAGCTGATGAGCGGGGTGCGAGTAGGCCCAACCCGTTGCCGTCGTGTTGGATGGACGGCATGTCAGCAGCCAACTCCAGCAAACCGGTCATCGATTTCCCCAACGGCGAAGCCACCCACCGTGCTGGAAATCGTCGACATCACCGTCGGCGACGGCGCCGAGGCCAAGCCCGGCGGCACCGTCCGGGTGCACTACCTCGGGTGTCGAGTTCTCCTCCGGCGAGGAGTTCGACTCGTCCTGGAATCGCGGCGAGTCCATCGAGTTCCCGCTCCGCGGCCTGATCAAGGGCTGGCAGGACGGCATCCCGGGGATGAAGGTCGGCGGCCGGCGGCAGCTCACCATTCCGCCGGAGCTGGCCTACGGACCCGAGGGCGGCGGTCACCGGCTGAGCGGGCAGACGCTGATCTTCGTCATCGACCTGCTGGACGTGAAGTAGCCGGCTTCCCAATTGCTGTTGATCATGACGAAAACTGTTCGACACACCGGCGACACGCCGAATTGCCGGCAGCTTTCGTCATGATCAACGCAGCAGGGGCGACTCGGTATCAGTACCGGTAGTGATCCGGCTTGAACGGGCCCTCGACGTCGACGCCGATGTACTCGGCCTGATCCTTGGACAGCTTGGTCAGCTCGCCGCCGAGCGCCTCGACGTGGATCTTCGCGACCTTCTCGTCCAGGTGCTTCGGCAGCCGGTAGACCTCGTTGTCCCACTCGTCGGGCTTGCTGAACAGCTCGATCTGGGCGATCACCTGGTTGGAGAACGAGGCGCTCATCACGAACGACGGGTGCCCGGTGGCGTTGCCCAGGTTCAGCAACCGGCCCTCGGACAGCACGATGATGGTGTGGCCGTCGGCGAACCGCCACTCGTCGACCTGCGGCTTGATCTCGATCCTGGACGCACCGGAGCGGGCCAGCCCGGCCATGTCGATCTCGTTGTCGAAGTGACCGATGTTGCCCAGGATCGCCTGGTGCTTCATCCGCTTCATGTGGTCGACGCCGATGATGTCCTTGTTGCCGGTGGTGGTGATGATGATGTCCGCCCGGTCGACCGCCTTGTCGACGGTGGTGACCTCGTAGCCGTCCATCAGCGCCTGCAGTGCACAGATCGGGTCGATCTCGGCGATGATCACCCGGGCGCCCTGGCCGCGCAGCGACTCGGCCGAACCCTTGCCGACGTCGCCGTAACCGACGACGACCGCGACCTTGCCGCCGATCAGCACGTCGGTGCCGCGGTTGATGCCGTCGATCAGCGAGTGCCGGACGCCGTACTTGTTGTCGAACTTGCTCTTGGTGACCGCGTCGTTGACGTTGATCGCCGGGAACAGCAGTTCGCCGGCCGCGGCCAGCTGGTACAGCCGGTTGACGCCGGTGGTGGTCTCCTCGGTGACGCCCTTGATGTTCGGCGCGGTCCGGGTGAAGTACCCGGCGTCACTGGACAGCGACTGGCGCAGCAGATCCAGGATGACGGCGTACTCCTCGGAATCGCTCTCGTCGGTGGGCGGGACGATGCCGGCCTTTTCGTACTGGACGCCCTTGTGGATCAGCAGGGTGGCGTCGCCGCCGTCGTCCAGGATCATGTTCGGGCCCTGGCCGTCCGGCCAGCGCAGCATCTGGTCGGTGCACCACCAGTACTCGGGCAGCGTCTCGCCCTTCCAGGCGAAGACCGGGACGCCGGACGGCGCTTCCGGGGTGCCGTACCGACCGACCGCGATGGCGGCGGCGGCGTGGTCCTGGGTGGAGAAGATGTTGCAGGAGCACCAGCGAACGTCGGCGCCGAGATCGACCAGCGTCTCGATCAGCACGGCGGTCTGCACGGTCATGTGCAGCGAACCGGAGACGCGGGCCCCGGCCAGCGGCCGGACCTCGGAGTACTCCCGGCGCAGCGCCATCAGGCCGGGCATCTCGTGCTCGGCGAGGGTGATCTCCTTGCGGCCGAATTCGGCCAGCGCAAGGTCGGCGACCTTGTAGTCGAGATCGCCGAAACGATCGACGGTCAGGGTGACGGCAGGCAGGGTTGATGCGGACAACAGTGCTCCTCAAGGGCTCGACGGCGCCGCTTGTTGCGGACGCAAGGGCCGGACTCGGGTTCCACCCTGCACCGGACGCCCAGCCGGGCGTGCATGTCACCCGTCAGGGTACCGGGCGGAACACCGGTGACTGGTTCATTGCGGACGCTCGTCGCGTCACGTCGGCGGGTCTGCGCTGCTCATGAACGGCCCCACCAGCACCCTCCCGCGATGCCGAACCAAGACTCAGCAGGCGGTGCGCCCCGGTCTAGTCGTCGCTGGGGGTGTACTTCACCCTCGTCATGTACAGCCCGAAGGCAAGTCCGATCGCACCGCAGATGACGACGGGCAGCGGGAAGTTACCCATCACGATGGAGATGGCCAGCCCGACCAACAGGCCCATGACCGTCCAGACCGCGATTGCCGGGGCCCGCGGCTCACGATCATCAGGATTGCTTCTCACCAGACCACCGTATCCGGCACCCGGACACCGTCGGGGACATCGACCGATCCGGGACACCGGGTTTGTTCACGGCGCGCTTGCAGCGAAGATGGCCCTATGAGCCATCCCGAAACGGATCCCGCCGGTGTCGACGGCGCTGCCGCCGGAACACCGACGGCCCGGATCGAAGCCACACCGCAGGCCGGTTCGCCGGCCGAACCGGTGCAGCAGGCGGTGGCCGGCGGCCTCACCAGCCCGAACGAATCTCAAGGCGCGGCCCGCGGTGGGCCGAAGGCCGCCGCCGCGGCTGCGGCAGCGTCTGCCGCAGCGGCGATGGGGATCACCACACCCGTCCAGGCATCGCGGCAACCGCGGCACCAACAGAACTATGCGGCCGCCGTGTACGGCTCCGTTCTCGCCGCGATCGGTGGTGATCAGCGCGGGCGACCTCCGTCAGCCGGTGACCCTCGCCGTCGCTGCTGATCACCAGCGGTCTGGTGTTCTGGATCGCGCACGTCTACGCCGCCACCGTTGCCTCGGTGCACGGCGGCTGGCACTACGGTGCGATCCGCACCGGAATGGCCCACGAGTGGCCGGTCGCGTTCGCCGCCATTCCGCCGGCAGTTGCCGCGCTGATCGCCGGCCTGATCCCCGATATCACCGCTTTCCGAGGGTGTGTGGGCCGCGCTCATCGTGGCGATCGCCGAGCAGCAACTCTGGGGCTACGCGGCAGTCCGGAACGCCAGGCTCTCCGGGCCGGCGCTGACCAGAACCATGCTGCTCAATGTCTTCATGGGGTTCATCATCGTTGGCGCTGAAGCTGGGGGTCGGGCACTGACCGCTGCATTCGCGGCATCAGGGGGCGGACGTCAGCTCCGGCTTGCGCGCCGCCGGTGAGACGATCCCGGCGATGGCCACCAGCACCAGCACCATCAGCAACGCGTTCAGCAGACCGACATGCTCGCCGACGAAGCCGACCAGCGGCGGTCCGACCAGGAATGCCACGTAGCCGATGGTGGCGACGGCACTGACCCGGGCCGCGGCGTTGCGCGGATCGTCTGCTGCCGCCGACATGCCGACCGGGAAGCCGAGCGCGGAGCCAAGGCCCCACAGCACCACGCCGATGCAGGCCAGCCAGGCGACCGGCGCGAAGATCACCACGACCAGGCCGACCCCCGCGAACACCGCGGACACCCGCAGCACCGGTACCCGGCCGAACCGGTCGAGCAGATAGACGCCGAAGACCCGGCCGACCGTCATGGCCGTCACGAAGATGCCGAAAACCAGGGCGCCGGTTGCGTTGTCGACCCCGTGGCCGTCGACCATGGCGAGCGCGAGCCAGTCGTTGGCACTGCCTTCGGCGAACGCCATACCCAACACGATCAACCCGATCAGCAGGGTGCGCCGATCGCGCCAGATGCCGATCCTGGATCGCCAGCCGGTGGTGGCAGCGCCGGCCTCGGCCTGTTGCGCGGCGTGTGCAGCGTCGGCCTCCGCCGCAGCGGGATCGGGCTGCAGGTAGCGAACCGCGATCAGCACGGTGACGATCATCAGCAGACCGATGATGCCCAGATGAACGGCAATCGACGATCCCGGCGAGCTCGGCAAGCGGCGCCAAGGGCTGCGCCCAGGATCGTGCCGCCGCTGAACAACGCGTGGAACAACGGCATCACGGTGCGGCCGAGTTGGCGCTCATTGGCGGCACCCTCGACATTCATCGAGACGTCACACATCCCGACGCCGAGCCCGAAGAGCGCGAGGCCGACTGACCACCAGGGCCGGCATGGTCACGGACGCCCCGACACCGGTCAGGGCCAGACCGAGCCCGGCGCCGATGACGCTGGCCCTGATGGTGGCCGCGGAGCCGATCCGGGCGAGCACGTGGCTGGACGTGGTCAGGCCGACGATCGAACCGGCGGCGAGCCCGAAGACGATCAGGCCCATCTGGAAGGTGCTGGCCCCCAGCGCATCCCGGATGGACGGCGTCCGGGCCACCCAGCTCGCCATGCCGACTCCGGACAACGCGAAGATCACGAAGACGGCGTTGCGCCAGGCGACGATCTGCGATCGGGTGAGTACCTCGGATCCGGCCGTGCTGGCCGGATGCGGGTGCTGGGTGGGACACGGCATTCCTCGGGTTCTGCTCTGGCACGGACAGGGACGGATATCGGTGGTTCGGCAACCCTCGTTGACGATGCTGTCAGGCGTCAGCTGTCAGGGTAACCGGTTTATCGAATCGTTTCGACTATCCTCGGACGCATGACAACCGACGGCGTTGCTCACCAAGCCTCAGGTCTTGACCCGGGATGACCTCTTTCAAACCCGCCGCACCCACCGCCAAGCGGCCGACCCTGGCCGCAGTGGCCGCACGCGCCGGGGTCTCGGTCTCGACGGCGTCGCTGGCATTCAGCGGGTCCGGTCCGGTCTCCGGCAGCACGCGGGACAAGGTGCTGGCCGCGGCGGAGGAACTTCACTACGCCGGGCCCGATCCTCGCGGCCGCTCTCTGCGGCAGGGCCGTTCCGGCATCATCGGCGTCGTCATGGAGGAGCGGGTGCTGGCGGCTTTCCGCGATCCGATTCGCATCGCCATTCTGGACGGCATCGCGCAGGAGACCACCGCCGACGGCCGCGGCCTGCTGCTGCTGACCGACGTCGGCGAGAGCGCGCTGGCCATGGAATCCGCGTCGATGGACGGGGTCATCCTGCTGGGTTGCAGCGGGCGGATCGCCCGGTCGATCGACATCCAGCGTCGACGCGCCATCCCGGCGGTGGCGCTCGGCGGTCCGCAGTTCGACGGTGTGCTGACCATTTCGCTCGATGACGAATCCGCGAGCGAACGGGCAGCTCAGCATCTGGCCGATCTCGGCCACCCGGATGTCGCGATTGTGGCCCTCCCCCTGGCGGGCGTGGACGGCGATGACGAGCGCGGCCCGTTGACCCCCGAACGGGAACAAGCGGGAACGGTCCAGGTGACACTCGACCGGCTGCGTGGTGTCCGCGCCGTCTTCCCGCGCAGCGGCGGCATGGTGACGACGGGCAGCTATGTCGACGAGGGGATGCTAGCCGGGCACGCCCTGCTGGACGATCCGGCACATCGGCCGACCGCGATCCTGGCCCAGAGCGATCTGCTGGCCGCCGGCGTCATCCGGGCCGCCGAGGAACTCGGCCTGCAGGTACCGGCCGATCTCAGCGTCGTCGGGTTCGACGGCATCGCGCTGGACCGGATCATCCCGCACGATCTGACCACGATGGTGCAGCCCGCCGCCGAACAGGGCCGGGCCGCCGGGCGAGCGGTTCTCGACCTGGTTGACGGCGGCCGGCCGGAGTCGGTCCGGTTCAGCAGCACGTTCCACCTGGGTGGGACGACGGCACCGCCACGCTGAGACAACCCGCTCCAGTTCGCCGCGGTCATGCCCACGTGGCTGGTCGGACCGCCGTTGACCAGTAGCTGAGCTGCTGGCCGTAATCTTCCGGCCATGGGTGAGAACAACTTTCGGCGCCTCGGGCGCTCCGGCCTCGCGGTGTCAGCAACGGGACTGGGCTGCAACAACCTCGGTCGGACGGGTACCGCAACCCAGACCCTCGAGGGCTCCCGCGCCGTCGTGGATGCGGCGATCGATGCCGGGATCACGCTGTTCGACGTCGCCGACATCTACGGCCAACCCGCCGGCCGCAGTGAGGAACTGCTGGGCGCGGCATTGGGCAGCCGGCGCGGTGACGTCATCGTGGCAACAAAATTCGGCATGGACGCCCAGGGCGCCAACGGACCCGATTTCGGCGCGCGGGGGTCGCGACGCTACGTCCGGGCTGCCGTCGAGGCATCGCTGCGCCGGTTGAACACCGACTGGATCGACCTGTATCAGCTGCACCAACCCGATCCGCTGACCCCGATCGAAGAGACACTCGCAGCGCTCGATGAATTGGTCGCGGCCGGACTGGTGCGCTACGTCGGTCATTCCAACTTCAGCGGCTGGCAGTTGGCGAACGCTGATTGGGTGGCGAGTTCGTCGTCACGGACGCCGTTCATCTCCGCCCAAAACGAATACTCGTTGCTGAACAGGGCCATCGAGCGCGAGCTTCTCCCGGCCGCTGCGGCATTCGGGATCGGCGTTTTGCCGTTCTTCCCGCTGGCCAACGGGCTGCTGTCCGGAAAGTACGGCCGGGCGGATGCGCCGGCCGGCAGCCGGCTGCGGGAACTGAAGCCGCAACTGCTGGATTCGGCGCCGTGGGATTCGCTGGAACGGTTGCAGGACTTCGCCGATCGGCGGGAGGTGACCATGCTGCAGGTGGCGTTCGGCTGGTTGCTCGCCAGACCGCAGGTGGCGTCGGTGATCGCCGGCGCGACGCGCCCGGAGCAGGTGGTGGCCAATGTTGCTGCAGCAACGGCTTACGTGCCGACGCCGGACGATCTGGTCGAAATCGACAAGATCTTCCCGCCGCCCGCGGAGTAGGGCAGTTCCTGCAGCTGGCGAAGTTTCGGGGTCGTGGCGTCGAAACCGGGTCCGATGCCGGCGGTGGAACATTTCAGTCGGTGGTCGGCGGATCCGCCGATTCGGCCAGTTCACGAATCCTGTTCAACCGCGAGTCCCATTGCTGCGCAATGCGCGTCATCCAGTCGGCAGTTGCCGTGAGCCGCTCGGGTCGCACGGTGTAGCGGCGCTCCCGACCGACCCGCAGACTGGAGACGAGCTCGACGTGTTCCAGCACCGCAAGGTGCTGAACGACCGCCTGGCGGCTCACCGGCAGTTCGCCGGAGAGCGTTGTCGCGGTCGCCTCGGCATGGCCGGCCAGGAGGTCGAGAATCCGGCGACGCATCGGGTCGGCCAGGGCGGCCAGCACGCTGTCGACAGCATCGGCACCGTTGTGACCATCCGGCGGCTCCAAAGGCACTGGCACTAAGGCTGTTCCGCGTATTTCGCCAGGTTGCCGGTGACCTCGAGCCAGCCTGCCGTGTGGCTGTCGTAGCTGGCGGTGGCCGCTCGCTCGACCGGGATTTCCAGCGCCGCAAAGCCGGTCTCGACGACGACCAACCGGGTCTTGTCACCGTCTGCGGTCAGCGTGAACTCCACCAACGTCGAGTTGTCCTCGGTGGCCGGCTGGCCGGGGAAGGCACTTGCCCATCGATACGAGAACCGATGCGGCGCTTCAACTGTCACAATCCTGGTCGGGAAAGTCCCGTGCACCCCATGATCGAGCACCATGATCCCGCCCGGTCGCAGGTCAATCTCGGCCGGCTGACCCTGGCCGAACCACACCCCGACATGTTCGGGTTTGGTCACAACTTCCCACACACGCTCGATCGGTGCGGCAATGACGATCTCGCGTTCGATCCGATCCGGTTTCACAACGCCTCCATTTTCGTCCTGAGCATGTGCAAGTTCAGCCTTGCACAATGACCTGGCTGGTGCAAGCTGTCACTTGCACATGCTCCGCCCCTGTCGCCAACAGATGCCGGGTGCGCTATTTTGTTGTCTCCGTGAACAAGAGGCTCTGAAAACGTGGCCGATAGCGACAGTGCAAGTCCCGCTCCGGATGACGGTTTGATCGGACGGGCCGCAGAACGTGCTGCCCTTGACCGACTGGCGGCGGAGATACGTGACGGCCGGAGCGTGGTCCTGGTGGTCCGGGGCGACGCGGGCATCGGGAAAACCGCCCTCCTGGACCATCTCAGCCAGGCACATGACGACCTGTCCGTTATTCGGCTGAGCGGCGCGGCAGCAGAGGCCAATCTGCCGTTCGCCGCCATCCAACGACTGGCCCAATCCGCTGGTGCCATTTACGACGCGCTACCAGCCCCACAGCGCGCGGCGCTACGAGTGGCGGTCGGGCTCGATTCCGGTCCCCCACCCGACCGCTTCCTGATCGGGCTCGCGGTGCACTCCCTCATGGGGGCAATCGCGAGCCGCGGCCCACTCCTCTTGCTCGTCGACGACGCGCAATGGCTGGACCAGGAATCAATCGACGCAATGGCTTTCGCAGCACGTCGACTGCACAGCGAGGGCATCGGCGTGGTCGTCGGCCATCGGCTCGACGAACCGGTACCCGCCTTCGAGGGATTCCAGACGTTGGACGTCACCGGGTTGGCGGGTGCGGATGCGCTCAGCCTGCTGCGCCGGGTGGTGACGCGCCGTCTCGACCCGCGCATCTCGAACCAGATCGTCACGACCACTGGCGGGAACCCGCTGGCCATCATCGATCTCGCTCAGGAACTGTCAACGCACCAGCTCGTCGGGCTCACTATGTTGCCGGAACCACTGCCGATCGGGAGCCACCTGGAGGCACACTACCTGCGCCAGACCCTGGCCTTGGATGTCGATGTCCAAATGTGGTTACTGGTGGCCGCGGCCGAACCGACCGGTGATCCCGCATACGTGGCATCAGCCGCAGCTGTGCTCGGGATCGATGTGCATACAGCGGATCTCGCGGAGGCAGCCAATCTTGTGACGATCGGCGCCAGCATCGACTTCCGGCATCCGCTGGTGCGGTCGGCCATCTATACCGGTGCGACCGGAAGCCAACGCCGGCGGGTACACAATGCGCTCGGCGCAGTGATCCGACGCGAGCGTGACGTGGACCGTCGGGCCTGGCACCTGGCGGCCGGCTGCGTCGGTACGGACGAGAACGTCGCGCTGTTGCTGGAACAGGCCGCCGAACGGGCACGGGAGCGCGGCGGCTATTCGGCACGGGCGTCATTTCTCGCGCGGTCCGTCGAACTCTCTCCCGAAGGCGCGGGCCACGTCGAGCGTGCACTGTCCGCCGCGGATGCGGCGTTGATGGCCGGCCGCGGAGTTCAGGCAATTGCCATTCTCGACGGCCTGGATGCCGCTGCACTGTCCGGCGTCCAGCGCGGCCGCAGCCTGATGATCCGCGGCTCTGCCCAGGCGTTCACCGGCCAGCCTGGTGCCATGGCGCGGGTTTCGGCCATCTGCGTCGCTGCCGCTGCGGAGTTCGCACCAACATCGCCGGCCTTGGCCAGGGACGCCCTGCTGACGGCGTTCGAGCGATCGCTGGCATCGGAATGGATGACGAAGGGCACCTCGCTCACCGAACTCGCCGACCGGGCGGCACGGCTGGACCTCACCGAGCCATCGATCCCCAACCTCATCCTCACCGCGATGGGAAAGCTTGCCGCTGATCGGTTTCCGACGGCGAAGCCACACCTGCGTGCCGCTGTCGATGCCATGCTCAGCGCGCAAGCGCCGATCGAGCACATCCTTCGCTCGGCCGTATTGGGCACAGCACTGACAACCGCCCTGTGGGACGACGCCGCACGCGATCAGATCGTCGTCCGAGCGGCCGACGCGGCCCGCGAATTGGGCGCGTTGCATCTGCTCGATCAGCTGCTGTTCATCCTCTCGATCAACGAAACCGCTCTCGGACAACTGGATTCGGCCGAAAAGTATCTGGCGGAGTTGACCCGCGTGCGCGAGGCACTCGGCATCACGCCCGCCCAACAGGAGATGTTCCGCAATGGCGAGTACCTCGGCTGGCGCGGCGACGACACGGTGCGGGACGTCATCGAGGCGACCAGCCAGGCAGCGATGTACCTCGGCATCGGAGGCGCGGAGACACTTGCCGGCAACGGACTCCTGGTGCTGGATCATTGCCGAGGGAGATTACGACAGCGCCTACTCGATCGCCAGCAAGATCCACGATGCGGGCTTCATGCAGATCAGCATCCGCGTGCTGCCGGACCTCGTGGAGGCGGCTGTCCGATCGGGACATGGGGACGAGGCGCAGGCCGCGCTGGCCGAGCTGACCGTGGTTGCAACGGCATCCGGCACCGGCTGGGGGCTGGGTGTTCTCGAGCGGTCGAGAGGCTTGGTGACCGAAGCCGCGGACCCTGACGGCGCACTACCGTTCCGCCATCAGCCATCTCAGCCGGACCCGGGCCCGAGCCGACCTCGCCCGAACTCATCTGCTCCTCGGCGAATGGCTGCGCCGCAGGAAGCGCCGCAAGGACGCCCGGATCGAACTGGCCGCCGCCCTCGACCTTTTCCAGGACATGGGCGCCGCGTCATTTGCCGCTCGGGCGCGTCGCGAACTGGCGGCCATCGGCGGCTTGGACTCGGGAGGTTCGCGGGTCGGCACGGCACGTTCTCACCACCCAGGAACATGCGGTGGCCGGATTGGCCGCCGAGGGCGCGACGAATGCCGAGATCGCGCTCGCGCTGGTCCTCAGTCCGCATACGGTCGACTATCACCTGCGCAAGATTTACCAGAAACTGGGCGTGTCCTCCCGGCGGCAGTTGACGGCGGCGCTTGGCTGATCCCGCGCACGACAGCTCACTGACCCGCTCGTCGAACAGGTCGTGACTACGAGCAGTACGTGATTCGCACCGGCCGCCGGCATTCCATGCTGTGGACAGCCAACGGGCGGAGGGATGCCGATGAGCTTTGTCACGGTCTGCGGACGGCGCGCAGATCTTCTACAAGGACTGGGGCAGCGGGCCGCCGGTGCTGCTCAGCCATGGCTGGCCGCTCAACTCCGACAGCTGGGAAGCACAGATGCTCTTCCTGGCCGCCAACGGGTTTCGCGTCATCGCCCACGACCGGCGCGGTCACGGCCGGTCGACCCAGACCTGGAATGGCAACGACATGGACACCTACGCCGACGATCTGGCCGACCGTGATCGAGACGCTCGATCTGCGGGACGCTCGCGCTGGTCGGGCTTCTCCACCGGCGGCGGCGAGGTCGCCCGGTACATCGGCCGGCACGGCACCGGCCGGGTGGCCAAGGTCGTGCTGGTCTCCGCGGTTCCACCGTTCATGCTGCGGACCGAGGACAATCCCGGCGGGGTCCCGATCGAGGTCTTCGACGGTCTCCGGGCCGGATCGCTGGCCGACCGCTCGCAGACCTACCGGGATCTGGCCGACGGACCGTTCTTCGGCGCCAACCGGCAGGGCGCGAACCCGTCACGCAGGAATGCGGGACGCCTTCTGGTTGCAGGGGCATGCAGGCCGGCCACCGCAACGCCCTGGAGTGCATCACCGCCTTCTCCGCCACCGACTTCCGGCCGGACCTCGACAGGATCGATGTCCCGACCCTCGTCATCCACGGCGACGACGACCAGGTGGTGCCGCTCGAGGTGGGCGGCGCAGGCATCCGCGGCCCGGATCTCCGGTGCGGTACTGAAGGTCTACCCGGGCGCACCGCACGGCATCACCGACACCCACAAGGAGGAACTCTCGGCAGACCTCTTGACCTTTCTGAGGACTCGTCAACGCGTCGCAAGTGTCCGGGGGGTCGTCGTAGCACGGGGAAACCGCCTGTCCTGCATCATCTCCCGAAGGAGCAGCATGAGCACCGAGCAACCAGCACCGATCCGACCGCGCCCGACACCATCGTGCTGATCCACGGCTTCTGGGTCACCCCGCGGAGCTGGGAGGACTGGATCACGCACTACGAGACCAAGGGCTACACGGTCCTCGCGCCTGCCTACCCCGGGTTCGAGGTCGAGGTCGAGGCACTGAACGCCGATCCGTCACCGATCGAGGCGGTCACCGTGCCGCAGATCATCGGCCATCTCGAGGAGATCGTCGGCGGCCTGGACAAGCCACCGATCCTGATCGGCCACTCGGCCGGCGGCGTCTTCACCCAGATCCTGCTCGATCACGGCTTCGGCGCGGCCGGCGTCGCGATCAACTCGGCGCCGACCGAGGGCGTCCAGGTCATCCCGCTGTCCCAGGTCAAGTCGACGTTCCCGGTGCTGAAGAACCCGGCGAACCGGCACCGCGCAGTCGGTTTCACGCTCGACCAGTGGACGTACGCCTTCACCAACACCTTCACCGACGAGCAGTCGAAGGCACTTACGAGCGCTACCACATTCCGGCGTCGGGCACATATCTTCTGGGGCACCGCGCTGGCCAACGTCACCCCGGGCCATCAGGACAACTGGGTCAACTACCACAACGACAAGCGGGCGCCGCTGCTGTTCATCTCCGGCACGCAGGATCACCTGATGCCGCCGAGCATCCAGCGGTCCAACGCCAAGCACTACAAGTCCGCGACCATCACCGAGATCAAGGAATTCGACGGACCGCACCTGTTGCCGGCCCAGGAGGGCTGGGAGCAGGTCGCCGACTACGCCCTGGACTGGGCGCTCGCGCACATCGCCGGCAGCGCAGCGGGTCATCACCCCGAACCGTGCGCTGGGCAACTCGCCGACGCGCCGATGACCGACGTCCGCATCACCCACATCGGCGGGCCGACGGTGCTGATCGAGTTCGACGGCTGGCGCCTGCTGACCGATCCGACGTTCGACGCCCCCGGCCGGAGGTACACCTTCGGCTGGGGGTCGGCGTCGCGCAAGGGAACCGGGCCGTCGATCGCCGCCGAGGAGGTCGGGCCGATCGACGCTGGTGCTGCTCAGCCATGATCACCATGCCGACAACCTCGACGACGCCGGTCGGGCGCTGCTGCCGACTGCCGGGACCGTCGTGACCACCGCCTCCGGTGCGAAACGCCTGGGCGGCAACGCACTCGGGCTTGCACCCTGGTCGACAACTCGCCTCGAACAGGCCGGCAGCCCGACCATCGAGGTCACCGCGACACCCTGCCGGCACGGCCCACCCGGTAGTCGGCCGATCACCGGTGACGTCATCGGCTTCGCGCTGCGGTGGGACGGACAGGACCACGGCGCACTCTGGATCTCCGGCGACACGGTGCTCTACGACGGCGTGCGGCAGGTCGCCGACCGGTTCGAGGTCGGCACCGCGCTGCTGCATCTGGGCGGCGGTGCGGTTCGGCGTCACCGGGCCGGTCCGGTACTCGATGACCGCCCGGGACGGGGTCGAACTGCTCGGGTCTGCTCACACCGACGACCGTGATCCCGGTCCACTACGAGGGCTGGACACACTTCCGGCAGAATCGGACCGCGATCGAAGCCGAATTCGCCACCGCGCCGAAGCAGATCCGGGACAGCATCACCTGGGCACCCATCGGCCAGCCGGTTGCGGTGCCGGTCTGATCAGGTGGCAGGTCGTCGGCGTGTCACGGCAGGCGCGGATGGCTGGATGGGTGCTGATGGGGTGTTGCGCCCTCTCTTCGGATGACTGCAGTCCCGGTTGAGCGCCAGGTGACTTGCTCGAGCATCGTTCCAGTCATTGACGAATCGCGAGAACCGTTGCAGAAAAGGCACTGTCGGTGCCCTCGGGTAGGTTCTTGGTATGGGGATGGACACCGTTCTTGACTCGGCGCAGGCCGAAGTCACGACCGCGTGCGCCGCCCTGCGGGACTTGCAGGAGCTGGAGTTCTGGAAGATCCCCGAGCTCGATCTGCTGGGATTGGCGCAGTCGATCGAGGGGCTGGCCCGGTTGGGGTACGCCGCGCAGGTGCGGGTGGCCGGGGAGATCGACACCCGGCACATCGCGGCGAACTTCGGGTCCGCGTCCACCGTCGCGCTGCTCCGGGAGACGTTGACGATCTCCGCCCCGGACGCCCGGGCCAGGGTGAACACCGCGACCATGGTCCTGCCCCGACTGCAACCCTCCGGCACTGTTGCGGACCCGGTCCTGCCGGAGCTCGCCGCCGCGCTGTCCGACGGGGCCATCGGTGTCGACCAAACCCGGACCATCGTCGCCACCATCAAGGGTGCGTCCGGGAAGGCTGACCCCGGGATGCTCGCGGAAGCGAAGAAGGTCCTCGTGCAGGCCGGGGCGGTGACCGAACCGAAACCGTTCGCGGCGTTCGCGAAATCCGTGTCGCAGGCCCTGGACCTGGACGGCAAACCCGACACCGAACCCTCCGACCGGGTCGAACTGACCATCGGGGTGCGGAACCCGGACACCGGGATGACCGGATTCAAGGGACAGTTGGACGACGTCGGTGTGGAACTGCTCGGCAAGGCCATCGAAGGACTCACCAACACTGAGCCCGGCAAGGACGGCACCCCCGACCGCAGGACCCCGGCCGTCCGGCGGGGACAGGCGCTCAAAGAAGTCCTCACAAGGTATTTGAACGTCGGGGAGGCACCCACGCATGGTGGGGAACGACCGCACATCACCCTGACGATGGACTTCCAGGACCTGCGGAACCGGATCGGCTCCGCCTACCTCGAACTCGGCGGCGTCATCACCGCCGGGGAGGTGCGGTTACTCGCCTGCGACGCGGAGATCATCCCGATGGTGCTGGGCGGGAAGTCCGAGGTCCTGGACGTCGGCCGCGCCCGGCGGTTGTTCACCGCCCCGATCCGCAAGGCGATCACCCAACGCGATCGGGGGTGCTGCTTCCCCGGCTGTGACCGGCCACCGGCCTGGACAGACGCCCATCACGTCTTGAGCTGGCTGGACGGTGGGATCAGCTGCTACGAGAACGGTTGCCTGCTTTGCCGTTTTCATCACACAGAGGTACACAAGGGGTATTGGAAGATCAAATGGGGAGCCGACGGCATCCCCGAGTTCATCCCCCCACCGTGGGTGGATCCGGAGCAACAACCCAGACGCAACAACACCCACCGCGTCACCGACCTGCTCAACCATTGAGTTCGAACAGCGTGGCGAAAGCCGGGGGGCGTCTCGACTCCGAGAGTCCGGCTCAGACCAGCGCCGCCCGGACACCGTCGACCATCCGCTGCGCCGCCCCGCGCAGTCCGGCTCAGCCCAAGGCCGCACGCACCTCGTCGACCGTCCGCTGGACCGCCCCGCGCAGTCCGGCTCAGCCCAAGGCCGCCCGCACCTCGTCGATCGTCCGCTGCGCCGCTTCGCGAAGTCCGGCAACCGTCGGCCCGGCGCCGAGCACCTCCCGACTGGTCGTCGGCAGCAGCGCGCCGTGCGCGTCGGCGAAGACCAGCTTGAGATCGGCAGCGGTCGCCCCCTGCGCTCCCAGCCCGGGCGCCAGGATCGGTCCGTTCACCCCGGACAGGTCCACCCCGGTCTTGCCGATGGTCGCGCCGACGACGAGCCCGATCGAGCCGATCGGGTAGTCCCCCGCGTTCACCGCGCCGACCTGATCCACGATGGACTGCGCCACGGTCTTCTCGTCGTCGTGCCGGGCGTGCTGCACCTGCTTGCCCTCCGGATTGGAGGTCAGCGCCAGCACGAACAGGCCACGTCCCTCCGCCAGCGCGACGTCCAGGGCCGGCAACAACGATCCGAAGCCGAGATAGGGCGACACCGTCAACGCATCGGCGGCCAACGGCGACGTCGCGGTCAGATACGCCGCGGCGTAGGCGGCCATGGTCGAACCGATGTCGCCGCGCTTCGCGTCCAGCAGCACCAGTGCCCCGGCCTCCCTGGTGTCGGCGAGAACCCTTTCCAGCACGGCGATTCCGGCCGATCCGTACGACTCGAAGAACGCCGACTGCGGTTTGAGCACCGCCACCGTCGGGCCGAGGGCCTCGACCACCGTCATCGCGAAACGTTCCAGGCCCTGCACCGAAGTCGGCAAACCCCACGCCTGCAACAGGCCCGGATGCGGATCAATCCCCACGCACAGCGGCCCGCGGGTGTCGATCGCGGTGACCAACCGATGGCCGAACGGTTCCATGATGGACAACTGACCTACCCCTACTCGGCGAGAACTCGGCTGCGTCGGGCGATCGCTCGATTCAGCTCGGACAGCAACGGGGGACCCGAATAGATGAACCCCGTGTACAGCTGCAACAGGCTGGCTCCAGCATCCAGCATCCGCAGCCCATCCTGCGCGCTGGAAATGCCGCCGACCCCGATCACCGGCAGATCGCAGTGCGACGTCACGAACCGGACGACCTCCAGAGAGCGTTCAGCGAGCGGCCGCCCCGACAGTCCGCCGGCTTCCGCCGCCACCATGGTCTCGGCCTGGGTGACCCCGTGCCGGTCGATGGTGGTGTTGGTGGCGATCACCCCGGCGATGTCCCGGTCGGCGCACACCTCCAGGAGCTCGCCGATGGCCTCATCCGTCAGGTCGGGGGCGATCTTGACCAGCACCGGAACCGGGTTGTCGTCCCGGTGATGGGTCCAGGCCAGGCTCCCGGCCTCCGCGGTCAACGCACCGAGCAGCTCGTCCAACGGCCCCTTGTCCTGCAAACCGCGCAGCCCCGGTGTGTTCGGGCTGGAGATGTTGACCGCGATGTAGTCCGCGTACTGATAGACGGCGCGCAATGACGTCAAATAGTCGCCGACAGCGGATTCCACCGGCGTGACCTTGGACTTGCCGAGCGAGATCCCCAGCGGTACGCCGATGTCCCCGATCTTCCGCAGGTTCGAGGCGAGCTCCGCGGCACCGGAGTTGTTGAAACCCATCCGATTGATGATCGATTCGGACTCTGTCAGCCGGAACAGCCGCGGGCGCGGATTGCCGGTCTGCGCGTGCGCAGTGACCGTGCCGACCTCGACGAACCCGAACCCCAGCGCCGGCCAGGCACGTAAGGCCACGCCATCCTTGTCCATGCCGGCCGCCAAACCGACAGCCGACGGGAAATCGACCCCGAACACGGTGCGGGGCGCCGGATGTTCCTTGCGCAGCGCGCCCAGCACGGCCACCGCCCGCTTCGACCGGGACACCCTGGAGAGCGCACGCAACGTGCGGTGGTGCACGGTCTCCGCGTCACCCTTACCGACCCGGAACAGCACCGGCCGGGCCACGTGCCGGTAAGCCAGCCCCGTTACCCGCATGGGGTCACCCCCATGACCGATCCCCCGAGTCGTTGCGCATCGCGGACTATCCTGCCTCCCGCTCCCGGCTGACCCGCAGCCGGGCGTGCAGCACCTGCAGCGGGGCAACACCGACGTCGGATCTGGTCAGCGCCTCGATGCCCTGGATCGCGGCGGCGGCACCGGCGACGGTGGTGATGCACGGGATGTCGGCCGAGACCGCGGCGGTGCGGATCTCGTACCCGTCGACCCGCGGCCCGGACTGCCCATACGGGGTGTTGATCACCAGGTCGATCTGCCCGGCCCGGATCAGCTCGACGACGGTGCCCTCGCCGGTGCCCTCACCCTCGAAGTACTTGGACACCACCTCGACATCCATGCCGTTGCGCTGCAACATCTCCGCCGTGCCCTCGGTCGCGACGATGCGGAACCCGAGGTCGGCCAGTCGCTTCACCGGGAAGACCATGGCGCGTTTGTCGGCGTTGGCCACCGAGACGAACACCGTGCCCTTGGTCGGCAGCGAGCCGTAGGACGCGGTCTGCGACTTCGCGAACGCCGGGCCGAAGGCGGTGTCGATGCCCATCACCTCGCCGGTGGACCGCATCTCCGGACCCAGCAACGAGTCGACGCCGGTGCCGTCCGGGCGGCGGAACCGATGGAACGGCAGCACAGCCTCCTTGACGGCCACCGGTGCCCCGGCCGGCAGCGAACCGCCATCGCCCCGGGCCGGCAGCATGCCCTCGGCCCGCAACTCCGCGATGGTGGCACCCAGCATGATCCGGGCCGCGGCCATCGCCAGCGGCACCGCCGTCGCCTTGGACGAGAACGGCACCGTGCGGGACGCCCTCGGGTTGGCCTCCAGCACGTAGAGCGTCTCGTCCTTCAGCGCGTACTGGACGTTCAGCAGACCGCGCACCCCGACGCCCAGTGCAATGGCCTCGGTGTGCGACCGCACGGTGGCAACATCGCTGCGGCCCAAGGTGATCGGCGGCAGCACACATGCCGAGTCGCCGGAGTGGATGCCGGCCTCCTCGATGTGCTCCATCACCCCGCCGAGGTAGACCTCGGTGCCGTCACACAAGGCGTCCACGTCGATCTCGATCGCGTCGTCGAGGAACCTGTCGACGAGAACCGGGTGGTCGTCGGTGATTTCGGTGGCCCGGTCGATGTAGTCGGCCAGTGATGGCTCGTCATAGACGATTTCCATCCCTCGTCCACCCAGCACGTAGGACGGCCGGACCAGCACCGGATACCCCACCCGTGCGGCCACCGCCCTCGCCTGCTCGAAGGACGTCGCCAGACCGAAGGCCGGGGCCGGCAGGTTGGCTGCGGTCAGCAGGTCGCCGAACCGGCCGCGGTCCTCCGCCAGGTCGATGGCGTCCGGGGAGGTGCCCAGGATGGTCACCCCGGAATCCAGCAATTCCTGCGCCAGCTTGAGCGGGGTCTGGCCGCCGAGCGTCGGAATGACGCCGGCCACCGTGCCCGAAAGCTGTTCCGCGTGAATGACTTCCAGGACGTCCTCGATGGTCAGCGGCTCGAAGTACAACCGGTCGGAGGTGTCGTAGTCCGTGGACACCGTTTCCGGGTTGCAGTTGACCATCACCGTCTCGTAGCCGGCGTCCCGCAGCGCGAGCGCCGCGTGCACGCAGGAATAGTCGAATTCGATCCCCTGCCCGATCCGGTTGGGTCCGGAGCCGAGAATGATCACCTTCTGCCGCTCGGTCTGCGGCGCCACCTCGGACTCGGGCGCTGGACCGGTCTCGTAGGTCGAATAGTGGTAGGGCGTGCTCGCGGCGAATTCCGCCGCGCAGGTGTCCACGGTCTTGTACACCGGGCGAATGTCGTTGGCCCAGCGGAACTCCCGGACTGCCTTCTCGGAACCGAACTCCGGCCGCAGCGCACTGATCTGCAGATCCGACAGACCGTAGTGCTTGGCGCTCCGGAGCAATTCGGGGGTGAGCTCTTCTGCGTCGTGCACCTCGTTGCCGATCTCCCGGATCAGGTCGATCTGGTCGAGGAACCACGGATCGATTCCGGTCGCCGCGTGCACCTGCTCGACGGTGGCGCCCCAACCGAGGGCCCGCTCGATGTTGTAGATCCGGCCGTCCAGCGGGACCTTCAGTTCCGCCAGCAGCGCGGCAACATCGCCAACGGCCACCTCCGGGCCCGTCCAGAAACCGATGAGTTTGGTCTCCATGGACCGCATGGCCTTGCCCAGCGCCTCGGCGAACGACCGGCCGATCGACATCGCCTCGCCCACCGACTTCATGGTGGTGGTCAGCGTCGGGTCTGCGCCCGGGAACTTCTCGAAGGCGAACCGTGGGATCTTCACCACCACGTAGTCCAGCGACGGCTCGAACGCCGCCGGCGTCGCCCTGGTGATGTCGTTCGCGATCTCGTCCAAGGTGTACCCGATGGCCAGTTTCGCCGCGATCTTCGCGATCGGGAAGCCTGTTGCCTTGGACGCCAACGCACTGGACCGGGAGACCCGGGGGTTCATCTCGATGACGATGATCCGGCCGTTCACCGGGTTGATGGCGAACTGGATGTTGCACCCCCCGGTTGCGACCCCGACCGCCCGCAGAATGGCCAGGCCGAGGTCACGCATCCGCTGGTACTCGCGGTCGGTCAGCGTCATCGCCGGCGCGACGGTCATCGAGTCGCCGGTGTGCACACCCATCGGGTCGACGTTCTCGATGGAGCAGACGACGACGGCGTTGTCCTTGCCGTCCCGCATCAGTTCCAGCTCGTATTCCTTCCAGCCCAGCACACTTTCCTCGATCAGCACCGAGGCATGCGAGTTGCCGACATGGCCGGCGGCATGTCCGGTGGACTTGGCGGGACCGTCGTGTTTTGTCGGACTTACTCCGACGGTTACTGCCGGCCCGAACGACGCCTGCGACGCGGCCAGCCCGCGACCGGCGATCCGCTCGAGATCGTCCAGGGTGTAAGCCATTCCGGATCCGAGGCCACCCATGGTGAAAGAAGGGCGAACGACGACTGGTAAACCGAGATCGGCGACGGCGGCGCGGACCTCGTCCATGGTGTGACAGACCGCGGACCTCGGCACGTCTCCGCCGACGGAGCGGACGACGTCCTTGAAGATCTGCCGATCCTCGCCGCGGTTGATCGCCGGGATGTCCGCGCCGATCAGCTCGACGCCGTACTTCTCCAGCACGCCGCGCTCGTCCAGCGCGATCGCGGTGTTCAGTGCGGTCTGGCCGCCGAGGGTGGCCAGCACCGCGTCAACCGGAAAGCCCTGCGCCGCTTGGTCGGCGAGCACCTTTTCGACGAACTCGGCGTTGATCGGCTCGATGTAGGTGGCGTCCGCGAATTCGGGGTCGGTCATGATCGTCGCCGGGTTGGAGTTGATCAGGGAGACGCGAATGCCCTCGTCGCGGAGCACCCGGCAGGCCTGGGTGCCGGAATAGTCGAATTCGCAGGCCTGCCCGATGACGATCGGGCCGGACCCGATGACGAGAACGTGCGAGATGTCGGTGCGGCGAGGCATCAGGCGGTGACCTTCCGGGCGGTGACGGTCGAAGCGGGACAGACCCGGCGGACGACTGTGCCAGTAGCGGCAATTCTTCCGGACATCAGGCGGTCACCTTCCAACTCGGGCCGACCCTCCGGGCGACCTTTCCGGTGTCTTCGACCATCAGATCCACGAACCGGTCGAACAGGTACCCGGCGTCGTGCGGGCCGGCCGCCGCCTCCGGGTGGAACTGCACCGAGAAGGCAAGTCGGTCAAGGCATTCCAGCCCCTCGACGACCCCGTCGTTCAGGCAACTGAAGGCGACCTGGACCCGGCCGAACTCGGTGTCGGTGACCGTGTCCAGTGGCGCGTCGACGGCGAAGCCGTGATTGTGCGAGGTCACCAGCACCCGGCCGGTCGAGTGGTCACGCACCGGCTGGTTGATCCCGCGGTGCCCGAACTTCAGCTTGTAGGTGCCGAAACCCAGGGCCCGGCCGAGGATCTGGTTGCCGAAGCAGATGCCGAACAGCGGGATCCGGCTGGTCAGCACGCCGCGGGTCAACTCCACCATCGCGTCGGCGGTGGCCGGGTCGCCGGGCCGTTGGACAGGAACACCCCGTCGACACCGAGCGCCTTGATCTCCGCGATGGTGGTGGACGCGGGCAGCACGTGCGTCCGGATGCCGCGGGCGGCCAGCATGCGCGGGGTGTTCGCCTTGATCCCGAGATCGATGGCGGCGACGGAGAAGATCTCCTCGCCGGCCGCGGGCACCACGTAGCCGGCGGTAGTGGTGACGTCGCCGGTCAGGTCCGCGCCGGCCATCGGCGGTTGCGCACGCACATCGGCCAGCATCTCGGTAACGGAAGTCACCGCAGAGCCTGAGAAAATGCCGCAGCGCATCGCACCGGAGGTCCGCAGCAGCCGGGTCAGCGCGCGGGTGTCGACACCCGAGATCCCGACCACCCCTTGCCGTTCCAGCTCCGCAGGCAGGGAAGAAGTGGCGCGGTAGTTGGACGGGCGGGGCGCCAGTTCGCGGATGACGTACCCGGCGACCCAGATCTTGTCCGACTCGTTGTCCGAGAGACCGAGTGACCCGTCGGCGCCGATCGAATCGGTCCCGGCACCGGCGACCCAACCCGTGTTACCGATCTGCGGGGCGGTGGCGATCACCACCTGCCGGCGGTAGGAGGGGTCGGTGAGCGTCTCCTGGTAGCCGGTCATCCCGGTACTGAAAACGGCCTCGCCGAAGGCAGTTCCGGTCGCGCCGAACGCCGAGCCGTGGTGGACGCTGCCGTCCTCGAGAACGAGGACTGCCGGCGGGGCGGGGACCGTGCTCATGAGGGTGCTCCGTTGGTGCTGGGTGAGTCGGCGGGCCGTCCGCCGTCCTGGCCCTTGGCGATCAGGGCGATTGCGGCGTCGATGAAGTGGTCCTGGGCCGCCGAGTCGTCGGACCGGAAGCCGCTGTCAACGGACACCCCGCCCAATGACCAGCGCACGATCAGCACGCCGTTGGCCATTCCCATGACCTTGCCGGCGACTCCGGGCGCCGTGGTCACAGCGCGCAAATCGCCGACCGGGACGAAGATGTCGCGCTCCCCATCCCGTTCGATGCAGACACCCTCAGCGGACAGCCTGATCGCGCCGTTGGCCCGGCGGCCGAGCCCCTGCGCGACGATGCGGTCCTGCCAGGCCCCCGAGGTCGTCGTCGAGACGTACATGCCGGTCACCGGCTCGACCAGATCGGGGCCGAGATCGGTTGGCGTGGAGGGTAGTTCGGCGAGATGGGACTGCCGGGCGGCCCGCCGACGCCAGCCGGCCCAGAGCCCGAACATGGCCAGCAGGCAGAGCGCGACCAGGAAGATGACGAAGACTGCGCGTTCCATGTCCGCTCCTCAGACGCCGGACAGTGCGCCGGCGGACACCGTGCACCGCCCGCGCAGGTAGGTGGCGACGACGCGACCGGGCAACTGCATGCCCTGAAACGGGGTGTTGCTGGACAGCGATGCCAACGACGCCCCGTCGACGGTCCACGTCGCGGCCGGGTCGATCAGCACCAGGTTCGCCGGCTCACCGGCGGCGATGGGCCGGCCGTGGTCGGTCAGCCCGCCGATCAGCGCGGGCGCCTCCGACATCACCCGGGCGACGCCCCGCCAGTCGAGCAACCCCGGTTCGAGCATCGTCTGGATGACGATCGAGAGCGCCGTCTGCAGGCCGAGCATGCCAGGACTGGCGTTGTCCCACTCGGTTTCCTTGTCCTGACTGGCATGTGGCGCGTGATCGGTGGCGACGATGTCGATCACCCCGTCGGCCAGGGCCTGCCGCAGCGCAGTCACATCCGCGCCGGTCCGCAGCGGCGGATTGACCTTGAACACCGGGTCGTAGCCGACCGCCCGCTCGTCGGTCAGCAGCAGGTGGTGCGGCGTCACCTCGGCCGTCACGGTGGTCCCGCGCTTCTTGGCGGCGGCGACCACCTCGACCGAGCCCGCCGTCGACAGGTGACACACATGCAGCCGGGACCCGACGTGATCGGTGAGCAGGCAGTCCCGGGCGATGATCGCCTCCTCGGCGACCGCCGGCCAGCCGGTCAGCCCGAGCCGGGCGGACACCTCACCCTCGTGCATCTGCGCGCCCTGGGTGAGCCGCGGCTCCTGCGCGTGCTGGGCGATGACGCCGTCGAACGCCTTGACGTACTCCAGCGCGCGGCGCATCAGCAGCGCGTCGGACACGCAGTCGCCGTCGTCGGAGAAGACCCTGACCCGCGCCGCGGAGTTGGCCATGGCCCCGAGTTCGGCCAGTCGCTCGCCCTTGCGGCCGACGGTGACGGCGCCGATCGGGAAGACGTCGACCAGGCCGACGTCGCGGCCGAGCCGGTAGACCTGCTCGACGACGCCGGCGGTGTCCGCGGTCGGGTCGGTGTTCGGCATCGCGAAGACGGCGGTGTAGCCGCCGAGAGCTGCTGCGGCCGAACCGGTTTCCACGGTCTCGGCGTCCTCGCGGCCGGGTTCGCGCAGGTGGGTGTGCAGGTCGACGAGCCCGGGCAGCACGACAAGACCTGCGCCGTCGACGATCTCGGCGTCGGCGGCCCGCGGATCGGTACTCGCCGCCGTTCCGACGACGGCGATGACGCCGTCGGCCAACAGCAGATCGACGACCTGTTCGCCGTACGGGGCGGCGCCCCTGATCAGTACCGCGGTCACGCGTTGCCTCCGGTGGTTTCGATCTCGCCCGACAGCAGCAGATACAGCACCGCCATCCGGACCGTGACCCCGTTGGCCACCTGTTCCACGATCACCGAACCCGCACCGTCCGCGACCTGCGGGGTGATCTCCATGCCGCGGTTCATCGGGCCGGGGTGCAGCACGATGCCGTGCGGTGCGATCAGGTCCCGCCGCCGGGAATCCAGACCGTAGGACCTGCTGTATTCGCGGGCCGTCGGGAAGAACGCGCCGCTCATCCGCTCGCGCTGCACCCGCAGCATCATCACCGCGTCCGCCCCGACCAGCGCGGCGTCCAGGTCGTAGGAGACCTCCACCGGCCAGGCCTGCACGCCGACGGGCAGCAGCGTCGGCGGGGCGACCAGCGTGACCTGGGCGCCGAGCGTGGACAGCAGCAGCACGTTCGACCGCGCGACCCGCGAGTGCAGGACGTCGCCGACGACGACGATCCGCCGCCCGATCAGCGAACCGAGGTGCCGGCGCAACGTGTAGGCATCGAGCAGCGCCTGCGTCGGGTGCTCGTGGGTGCCGTCGCCGGCGTTGATCACGTGCCCGTCGACCCAGGCCGAGAGCTGTTGCGGCGCACCGGATGACGAGTGCCGGCAGACAACGGCGTCGGCGCCCATCGCCTGCAGCGTCCAGGCGGTGTCCTTCAGCGATTCGCCCTTGGACACCGACGAACCCTTCGCGGAGAAGGTGATGACGTCGGCCGAGAGCCGCTTGGCGGCCAGCTCGAAGGAAATTCGGGTCCGGGTCGAATCCTCGAAGAACAGGTTGACCACTGTCCGCCCGCGCAGGGTCGGCAGCTTGCGGACCTCGCGGCCGGCGATGGCCTGCTCGAGCCGCTCGGCCGTTGACAGCACGTGCTCGGCGGTCGCCCGGTCCAGGTCGCCGGCCGAGAGCAGATGGCGGGGGAGGTTGATCGGGGCAGTCGGAGGCAGTAACGATCGGCGAGGCGGCCGCCGCGGTCGATGGCGCTGACCGGTCGCACGGTTGTCGTCATGACGCCCCCTGGCGTTCGTGGCCGGCGGTGGGGACCGCGCGGGCCAGTTCGACGCTGTCGATGCCGTCGATCTCGACCAGATGCACGGCGACGTCGTCACCGAAGGCCGTCGGGATGTTCTTACCGACGTAGTCGGCCCGGATCGGCAGCTGCCGGTGACCGCGGTCGACGAGCACCGCCAGCTGGACGACGGCCGGCCGGCCGTGGTCGCGCAATGCGTCGAGCGCGGCCCGGATCGTCCGCCCGGAGTACAGCACGTCGTCGACCAGGACCACGACGGCGTCATCGACGCCGCCAACGGGCAGTCGGGTCTCCTCCAGCGCGCGCGGTGGGTGCCGGCGCAGGTCATCCCGATACAGCGTGATGTCCAGCGATCCGACGGCGGTTGGTCGATCGGCAAATGCGGTCAGCCGCTCGGCGAGCCGGCGAGCCAGGTAAACCCCCCTGGTGGGGATGCCGAGCAGGACGACCGGGCGATCACCGTTGCGTTCCAGGATCTCGTGTGCGATCCGGTCGATGGTCCTGGCGATGTCGGCCTGGCTGAGAATTTCGGTGAGGATCTCGGCCTGCACGGACTGGCCCGGCGATGACAGCTGGACCGGGGATGCGGGTACCCGCGAGGTGCTGGCCTGAGCAGGGCGTGGGTGCGCCAACTCGAGACCTCCTTTCCCGCCTCACTGGACGGTCCTTAAAGGATGTCTGGGACATCGACAACGGGCGCGGTACGCAGCCCTGCGCCGATGCTCCGCTGATGCTACCAACGTCCAGCAGATGCTCGGGCCGCCGCGAGGCTCCCCGGCAGCGTTCCACGGCATGGAACCACGGCGTCCGAGGCACCCTGTCCGGGCGAGTTGGCATCGGTGGTCGGCGCGTCCAGTTGGCACCAATCTGCCGAGTACGACTACTCTGCGTACACAGCGGCAGAATTGTCGGTCGAGGCGCAACAAGGAGTCACTATGTCTCAGGACTATGCGCATGCCCTGGGCGCGCGCCTTCGCGCCATCCGGGCACAGCAGGGCTTGAGCCTGCACGGCGTCGAGGAGAAATCCGAGGGCCGATGGAAGGCCGTGGTCGTCGGTTCGTACGAGCGCGGCGATCGGGCGGTCACCGTCGCCAAGTTGGCCGAACTCGCCGAGTTCTACGGCGTTCCAGTGGCTGAACTCCTCCCCGACGCGCGCGCAACCAGGCGCGGATCACCGAGCCCGAAGCTCGTCATCGACCTGCAGCGGCTGGCCGAATTGCCCACCCACCAGGCCGGTCCGCTGGCGCGGTACGCGGCGGCCATTCAGTCCCAGCGCGGTGATTACAACGGCAAGATCCTGACCATCAGGTCCGAGGATCTGCGGTCACTCGCCGTGATCTACGACATGACCGCCGAGGATTTGACCGACCAATTGATGGGCTGGGGCGTGCTACCGATGGGCACCGAACTCGACTGAGTTCGGTGCGGGCACCGGCTGCCCGGCGTTCGATGACGCGGCGTCACGGTGCGCCGGGTGTGTCGGCAACGCCCTTCGGCGTGCTGTTCCGGTCCCGAAATGCCCGCACCAGTTCGGCGGGAATGCGACCCCGGTCGCTGACCGGGTGCCCCATGTCGATCGCCCAGGCTCGGATCTCGGCGGGCTCGAACTCCGGCTTTGCCCTGACCGGACGAAGTGTCACCGGCGCGGAGCTCTGTTCCGTCACGGGGGCGCCCGCGGCAAAGGTCTGCTCCAGGTCCTGGTGATCGTCGGCAGCGGTCAATTCGGCCAGGCACGCTCCCAACCAGCGGTACGTCCATTCCTGCGCCAGCGGCCGGGTTTCGCAGAAGACGATCGGCACCGCGGGAAACCGCGCCTGCGCCTCGGCCAGGGATTCGGCGACGCGCGCGCCAGGTGCGTGTTCCAACTTGAACAGCCGGCTGTACCTGTCCTCGACCACCACGGCCGCTCTTGGCAGGGCCGTCAACTCGGCCAGCGCGTAGGTGAGCTTGCCGGAGAGCAGGCTGGACGACAGGTCTTCGATCGTCTTCCGCTCGACCGCGGCAACCACCTGTCCACCGATCAGCACCGCGTAGTCGCCGGCGGGCAGTCGCCGCCGGCTGGTGGATGCCTGCTGACCGTTGAACGTGTAGGGGTACTTCTCGGCGGTGTCGACGACGATCTCCAGCACCTGCCCGTGCGCGCGGGCCGTCGGAATCCGGACGGCCGGCCGGGCCTGCTTGGCGGTCCGCGGTGACTGCCAGAAGATCATTTCGCGCCCCCTGGCCTGGGCGATGACGAACTGCGAGCGGTTCTCCCTGGCCCTGGTCAGCACCAGGTCGATGGCCGGACCGCGGCGGACACAGGACCGCACCTCGAGCCGTTCGACGATCTCCGCGTCGTCGGGCCAGCCCTGCGCCCGATGGCAGTAGATCTTCTTTTCCCGCGGCCAGGTCTGCTTGGCCTTGACCACGATCCCCCGCGGCCCGAGCGGGATGCGCACCAGGAACGGCAGGGTGGAGTCCGGCTCCGGGTTGCGCGCGATCAGCAGGTCATCGGGCACGGAACCGGTCCCACCCGGAGTTGATCATGACGTTCGACTGTTCGACACGCCGGGAACACGCCCAAGGTCTCGGCAGCGATTGCCATGATCAACATCCCTTCAGGCGACACGCGTCATGCACCGCGCAACTGCGGGGTGATCACCGCGATCTGCCCCAGCACGCCGTTGACGAACTTCGGCGAATCGTCGGTGGACAGCAACTTCGCGGCGTCGACGGCCTCGTTCACCACGACCGCGGGCGGCACGTCGAGGGAATACAGCAGCTCGTAGACGGCGATCCGCAGGATCGCCCGGTCGACGGCCGGCATCCGCTCCAGGGTCCAGCCGCGCGAGTGCTCGGACAGCAGCGCGTCGACCCTGCCCTGGTGCTCGACGACACCCGCGGACGATCGATTCGGCGTAGTCACCCATCACCGCGTACGAGTGCAGGTCGGGACCCGGTCGGCGGCTCCATCCGTTCGGCGAGCACCACCAACGGGTCGACCCCGCGGGCCTCGGCGGCGTACAGCACGTCGAGTGCGCGTTTGCGGGACTTGCTGCGGGCGGACAACTGGTGGCCGGCTCTTCCTGTTAACGGTGCTTCGGTTGGGTGGGACGTTCGGTGCGAGTGTCAGCTGTTGACGCGGCCGAGGTACCGGCCGTCGCGGGTGTCGACCTTGATCTTGTCGCCGGTGTTCAGGAACAGCGGCACGTTGATCTCGGCGCCGGTTTCCAGCGTCGCCGGCTTGGTGCCGCCGGTTGACCGGTCGCCCTGCAGGCCCGGGATCGGTGTGCGAGACGAGCAGTTCGACCGAGGCCGGCAGTTCGACGTACAGCACGACACCGTCGTTCTGCGCGACCATCGCCTCCTGGTTCTCCAACAGGAAGTTGGCGACGTCACCGACGGTGGCCTGCGGGACGGTGATCTGGTCGAAGGTGTCGCCGTCCATGAAGACGAAGTCGCCGCCGTCCTTGTAGAGGAACGTCATGTCCCGCTTGTCGACGGTCGCCGTTTCCACCTTGATGCCCGCGTTGAACGTCTTGTCGACGACCTTTCCGGTCATCACGTTCTTGAGCGTCGTCCGCACGAAGGCCGGGCCCTTACCCGGCTTGACGTGCTGAAACTCGGTGATGGTCCAGAGCTGGCCCTCGAGATTGAGCACGAGGCCGTTCTTGAAGTCGCTGGTGGAAGCCATGGTGGAGTCCGTTGTGCCTTTCGTTGTTGTCAAGCTGCGTCACGTCATGATCGGTGCACTCGCCGGAGTGGTTCAGGCAAGCACGATCAGGTCCTTGGAGGTCATCGTGAGGACGTCATAGCCGTCCGCGCGGATCACGCCGCTGTCCTCGATGCGAACTCCGCCGCGCCCCGGCAGGTAAACCCCGGGCTCGACGGTGACGCACATGTCCGGGACCATGATACTTGCCGAATCGCGTGCCAAACTCGGCGCTTCGTGGATCTGCAGCCCGACGCCGTGCCCGAGGCCGTGCGAGAACTGCGGCCCGTAGCCGGCGTCGGTGATCAGATCGCGGGCCGCCGCGTCGATCTCGTCGCCGGTGGCGCCGGCCACGCAGGCCGCCCGGCCGGCCGCCTGGGCCCGGTCGACCAGCTGGTAAATCTCCCGCTGCCAGTCGGCCGGCGGTGCCGAGCAGCGAACGTGCGGGTCATGTCCGAGTGGTAGCCGTCGACGGTCGCCCCGAAGTCGAATTTCACGAAATCGCCGGTGGCCAGCACTGCCGCCGTCGGCCGGTGGTGCGGGATGGCGCTGTTCGGCACCGGCCGCGACGATCGTCTCGAAGGACGGGTCGCTCGCGCCGAGCTCGCGCATCCGCTGGTCGAGGTCGAGCCCGACCTGACGTTCGGTCCGGCCCGGGCGGACTCCGCCCGCCTCGATCAGCTCCGCCAGGGCCTGGTCGGCCACCGCGCAGGCCCGGCGCAGCGACTCGATCTCGCCGTCGTCCTTGACCGCCCTGAGCCCCTCGACGACGTCGGTGGTCGGAGTGAGGTCGATCCCTGCCGGGTTGCTTGTCTGCCGCCGCCACCATGGCCGTGGTGGGCCGCGACGGTGACCGACATCGCCTCGAACCCGATGACGCCCTCCGGTGCCCGGCGCAGCAGAGCCAGGTCGCACGGCCGGGAGATCAGCCGGGGCAGGTCGGGCACCTCGTCGGCGGACTGGGTGGTGTAGCGGCCGTCCGTGCAGAACAGGGTGCGGGGATCGCCGGCCGGCCCGTCGGATGTCGATGACGGTCTCCGGGTCGCCCGACTCGTCATCGGAGGCCAGCACCAGCAACGCGGCGTTGGAGCCGGTGAACCCGGTCAGGTACCGGACGTTGATCAGGTCGGTGACGAGCAGTGCATCGAAGCCGGAATGCGCCAGCTTCGCTCGCAGCAGCGCCCGGCGTCGCGCATGGGTCCCGTTCGTCACGTCCCAGATCGTAGGCGGCGCAGCTGCTCGGCGCCGTCGTCGAGCCCAGAGTCGATCATGACCAAGGCTGCTCGGCGGCGGCGTCCAGCCCAGAGTTGATCATGACGAAGGCTGCGCGACACGCCGGCGACACGCCGAAATCCCAGCAGCCAGCGCCATGATCAACATCCCGTGAGGTGCTCGCCGGCCTCGAAACCGCCAATCTCCTACAGGTCGATGGTGCGGGCCTTCGACTTCTGCCCGGCGATCACCGAGTAGGCGGCGGCGAGCAGCGACGGGTCGGGTCCGACCAGCCGGGTGGGCTTGGCCAGCCCGTCCAGAATCACGAAACGCAAGGTGCCGGAACGGGTTTTCTTGTCCGATCCCATGATCGTCACCAACTCGCCGAGGGCGTCCGGGTCGTAGGTGGTCGGCAGGCCGAGGGTGTGCAGCACGGTGAGGTGCCGGTCCGCCGTTTCGTCGTCCAGCCGGCCGGCGGCCCTGGCCAGCTCGGCCGCGAACACCAGTCCGACCGACACCGCCGCCCCGTGACGCCAGCGGTAGCGTTCCCGCTTCTCGATGGCGTGGGCCATCGTGTGCCCGTAGTTGAGGATCTCCCGCAGGTCCGATTCCCGCAGGTCCGCGGCCACCACGCCGGCCTTGACGGTGACCGCCCGGCGGACCAGCTCGGCCAGTTGCGGTCGTCGGACGGATCGACGGCGGCCGATGGCATCGGCCTCGATGATCGTCAGGATCTCCGGGTCGGCGATGAAGCCGCACTTGACCACCTCGGCCATCCCGGCGACCAGCTCGTGCGGCGGCAGCGTCTCCAGGGTGGCGATGTCGGCGATGACGGCGGTCGGCTCGTAGAACGCGCCGACCATGTTCTTGCCGGCGTCGGTGTTGATGCCGGTCTTGCCGCCGACCGCGGCGTCGACCATGCCGAGCAGGGTGGTCGGCACCTGGATGACCTTGACGCCGCGCATCCAGGTCGCGGCCGCGAACCCGGCGACGTCGGTGACCGAACCGCCACCCAGCCCGATCACCACATCCCGCCGGTCGAGGCCGATCTGGCCGAAGACGTTCCAGCAGAAACCCAGCACGGTGAGGTTCTTGGCGTCCTCGGCGTCCGGCACCTGCAGCAGGTGGGCGTCGAGGCCGGCGTCGGACAGCGCGTCCCGGATCACCTCGGCGGTGGCGGCCAGTGGCGGCGGGTGGATCAGCGCGACCTTGGCGGCCCCGGTCGCCGCGGCGGCCAGCACCAGTTCGTCGAGCAGTCCGCGGCCGATGACGACGTCATACGGGCGAACCGGACTCGACCCGCACGGTGACCGGCGCGGCCGGTGTCACGGCGTCCGCCGAGTGGATTTCCGGCACGGCGATTGACTCGCTCATTGCAGACCCAACTTCTCGCACGATGACGGCGGCCACCTCGTCGACCGACAGGTCGTCGGTCTGCACCACGAGCGTCGCGACCTCCTCGTACATCGGGAGCCGAGCCGCCAGCATGGCCTTGTAGGTGGCCCGCGGGTTCACCCCGACCAGCAGCGGCCGGTTCGAGGCCAGCCCGGTGCGCTTGACCCCGGTCGGCATGGTCAGGCTGAGGAACACCACCGTGTGCCCGGCCAGCGCCGCCCTGGTCTGCTCGGCCAGGATCGACCCGCCGCCGAGCGCGAGCACGCCGTCGTGCTCGATCAGGGCGGTGGCGACCGCGTCGCGTTCCATCGCCCGGAAGACCGGCTCGCCGTCGTTGACGAAGATGTCCGAGATCGGCCGGCCGGCGCTGGCCACGATGTCGGCGTCGGTGTCCCGCAGCGGTCGGCCGGTGATCCGGCGACAGCGCGCCACCGACCGAGGTCTTGCCCGAACCAGGCGGGCCGACCAGCACCACCACCGGTGTCATCGAACCTGCACCGCGGACAGCGCTCGCCTCGTCCGGCGAACTCGCCGGCACGGCCCGAGATCCCGCGAGATCGGCAGGTGTCGCGCGAGCGTCGCCAGGTAGGCCTGCACGTTGCGACGGACCTCGGGAACCGAGTCACCGCCGAACTTCTCGGTGACCGCGTCGGCGACGACCAGCGCGACCATGGCCTCGGCAACCACCCCGGCGGCCGGCACCGCGCACACGTCGCTGCGCTGGTGAATCGCGACGGCCTGCTCGACCGGTCGCCACGTCCAGGGTGGCCAACGCCCGCGGCACCGTGGAGATCGGCTTCATCGCGGCGCGGACCCGCAGCACCTCGCCGTTCGTCATCCCGCCCTCGATGCCGCCGGCGCGGTTCGACCGCCTGGTGACCCCGGGATGGCGCGGGTCGATCTCGTCATGGGCCTTGGAACCGCGGCGGCGGGCGGTGAGGAAACCGTCACCGATCTCGACGCCCTTGATGGCCTGGATGCCCATCACGGCGGCCGCCAGCCGCGCGTCGAGCTTGCGGTCCATGTGCACGAACGAGCCGAGCCCCGGCGGCAGCCCGTAGACCAGCACCTCGACGACGCCGCCGAGCGTGTCGCCGTCGGCCTTGGCGGCCTCGATCTCGGCGATCATCGCCGCCGCGGAATCCGGGTGCAGGGCGCGCACCGGTGAGGCGTCGATGGCGTCCCGGTCGGCCGGCGTCGGCAACGGCCCGTCGACCGCGTCACCCTCGCCGATGGACACCACGTGCGAGACCACCTCGGCGCCCGAGCACGGCCCGCAGGAACTGCTGGGCGACCGTGCCGAGCGCCACCCGGGCCGCGGTTTCCCGCGCGGAGGCCCGCTCCAGCACCGGTCGGGCGTCGTCGAATCCGTACTTCTGCATGCCGGCCAGGTCGGCGTGCCCGGGTCGCGGCCTGGTCAGCGGCGCGTTCCGGGCCAGGTTGCGCAGCGCCTCGGCGGCGGCCTCGTCCTCGGGCGGGTCGGCGGCCATGATCTGCTCCCACTTCGGCCACTCGGTGTTGCCGATCTGCACCGCGAACGGTCCGCCCATCGAGATGCCGTGCCGCACCCCGCCGAGCAGCGTGACCTGGTCCTGCTCGAACTTCATCCGCGCGCCGCGGCCGTAGCCGAGGCGACGGCGGGCGAGTTGGGTGGCGATGTCGGACGACGTCACCGGAACACCTGCCGGCAGTCCTTCGAGGACGGCAACCAGGGCGGGACCATGAGATTCACCTGCGGTGAGCCAGCGCAACACGCGCGCCATCCTCCCACGCCAGGCAGACCGGCGAGTCCGCGGCGACCGGCCCAGGACGACCGTCACCAATCGACCGTCCCGCCAGACGCCCACACCGACGGGTCGATGCGACGCGGCAGGTCAGTGCGCGGCCTCCCAGGCCGCGTAGGCGTCGTGCACGACGCGGATCATGTCGTCGACGTCGTCGGTGACGTGCAGCAGGCTCAGGTCCGGCGCCGAGATGTTGCCGGACTCGGCGACGGTCCGCTCGATCCAGTCGGCCAGCCCGCCCCAGTACTCCGACCCGAACAGCACCACCGGGAACTTGGTGACCTTCTTGGTCTGCACCAGGGTCAGCGCCTCGAACAGCTCGTCCAGGGTGCCGAAGCCGCCGGGCAGGCAGACGTAGGCCTGCGAGTACTTGACGAACATCGTCTTGCGGGCGAAGAAGTACCGGAAGTTGATGCCGAGGTCCACGTACCGGTTGAGCCCCTGCTCGAACGGCAACTCGATGCCCAGCCCGACGGACATCCCGCCCGCCTGCTTGGCACCCTTGTTCGCGGCCTCCATGATCCCGGGACCGCCACCGGTGATGACGGCAAAACCCTCCTCGGCCAGCGCGGCGCCGATCTCCTCGGCCTTGCCGTAGTACTTGGTCCCCGGTTTGGTCCGGGCACTGCCGAAAACGGTGACCGCGCGCGGCAGGCCGGCCAGCGCGCCGAACCCTTCGACGAACTCCGCCTGGATCCGCAGCACCCGCCACGGGTCGGTGTGTACCCAGTCGCTGGGTCCGCGGGAGTCGAGCAATCGCTGGTCCGTGGTGCTGCTGGTCTGGTCCCGTTGGTCGCCGCGCAGCCGCACCGGGCCGCGGAATCGCTCGGATACCTGGCCGTCAGCGGGCGGGCTCGGCGGGTCTTCGAATTCAGTCACACCGGCCACAGTAGTGACGCAGCGCGGACCGACGGCCGCGCTCCCCCGAGCGGTGCGGAACAGTTGCCGTACCGCGTTCACCAGGCATTCATCTGATCTGGGCTCACGGCACAACCGAGCCCGCACCGCATCAGGCGAGGAAAGTCCGGAGCACCTCGGTCATCTCGCGGATCTGGGTCATCGAGACCCACTCCTCGCGGGTGTGGGCGAGCGACGGGTCGCCCGGGCCGTAGTTCACCGCCGGGATCCCCAACGCGGCGAACCGGGACACATCGGTCCAGCCGAATTTCGCCTGCGCCCTGCCGCCGGCCGCAGCAACGAACTCGGCGGCGGCCGGGGCGGTCAGTCCAGGCAGGGCGCCGGCCGCCACGTCCAGCACCGTCATCTCGACATCGGCGAACAGTTCCTGCAGCACGGCGACGGCGTCCGCCGCGCTGCGGTCGGGAGCGAACCGGAAATTGACCCGGATCGTGCACTCGTCGGGAATGACGTTCGACGCGACACCGCCCTCGATCGACACCGCGTTCAACCCCTCGTGGTACTCACAACCGTCGATGTCGACGATCCGCGCATCGAACGCCGCGAGTCGCTTCAGCACGGCGGCCGATTTGTGAATCGCGTTGTCCCCCAACCATGATCGCGCCGAGTGCGAGCGCCGGCCGCGGATCGTCAGGGCGACCGCGGCGGTGCCCTGGCAGCCGGCCTCGACGTGGCCGTTGGTCGGTTCGGCGAGGATCGCCAGGTCGGCCGCCAGCCATTCGGAACGTTCCGCCTGCACCCTGGTCAGCCCGTTGCGTTCGTACTCGATCTCTTCGCAGTCGTAGAACACGAAGGTCAGGTCCCGGGCCGGTTCCGGCAGGGTGGCGGCCAGGTGCAGCAGCATCGCGTCGCCGGACTTCATGTCCGTGGTGCCGCAGCCGTGCAGGGTGTCCCCGACCAACCGGGACGGCACGTTGTCGGCGATCGGGACGGTGTCGATGTGCCCGGCCAGCAGCACCCTGGTCGGCCGGCCGAGGTTGGTCCGGGCGAGCACCACGTTGCCCAGCCGCTCCACCTGAAGATTGGTCTGACCGCGCAGCGCGGCCTCGATCGCATCGGCGATCGGGCCCTCGGTCCCGGAGACCGACGCGATGTCGACGAACGCCGCGGTCAGCGCGGCCGGATCTGATCGCAGGTCGAGTGCGGCAACGGCTGCCGACGGCTCGGCTGCGCTGAATTGAACCGACGCGCCGGACTGAACTGCCGCGCTGGACTGAACTGGCGCGCTGGGCTGAACTGACGGGGATGCAGACACGCTGCGCACAGTACCGTCGTTGTCGTGCGCAAGTCGGTGAAGATCAGCCTCGCCGCGGTGGGCTTGGTGGTCGTCCTGGTCGCCGCTGTCGCCGCCGGGCTTCTGCTCTGGCGACCCTCGTTCCTGTCCGGCCCGGAATGTACGGTGCCCGGCGACTCCGCCAACGCCGCTGCCGTACCCACCGTCGAACTCACCGTTGTGCAGTTGCAGCACGCGTCGACGATCAACGCGGTCGGGCTGGCCAGGGGTATCTCCGAGCAGGGCCGGATCATCGCGGTGGCGACCGCCTACCAGGAGTCCAGCCTGCGGAACCGGACCAACGGCGACCGTGACTCGGTCGGCCTGTTCCAGCAGCGTCCATCGCAGGGCTGGGGTACCGCGGAACAGATCATCGACCCCGTGTACTCGTCCGGGAAGTTCTACGACGCGTTGCTGGAAGTCCCCGACTGGCAGGACATGTCGCTCACCGAAGCGGCGCAGGCCGTCCAGTACTCCGCCTTTCCGGACGCCTACGCCAAATGGGAACCGCAGGCAACGACCCTGGTCCGAGGGCTGAGTGGGACAACGGTGCCCGATCTCACGTGCAGCTCAGGTTCGCGGATGCCGACCTCGGAAACCCAACAGCGGCCGCCGCTGACCGGGACCGACGCGGCCACCCCGGAGCTCACGGCAACCCTCGCGGCAGCGCAGGCCGAGCTCGGTGGCCTGGCTGTCGACCAGGTGTCCGACGACGGGATGACGGCGACCGTCGACGTGACGGTGCCGGAGCTGGCACCGACGGCCGCGGGTCGCACGCTGGCGGCCTGGGGCGTCGCCCACGGAATCGGCATGAACGTCACGGAGGTTGCGGTCCAGGACCGGCACTGGGTCGATCACGAGTGGGTCGCGGCCGGGCCGATTGCCGATCCTGCGCAGGTCGTGATCACCGTCGCGCAGTGAGCAGGCAACAGCAGCGTGGTGTTACTCGACCAGCCAGCGGTGACGTTCCTCGACCAACTGACCCAGCTGCTCGGCAGGCATCGGCCGGGCCAGGTGGTAACCCTGTGCGCGCTGGCACTGCAACCTGCGCAGGATCGCCAACTGCTCGTGGTTCTCCACCCCCTCGGCGGTCACCACCAACCCGAGGGCATCGGCCATCGCGACGATCGCCGCCACCAGCACCGAGTCATGCGGATCCGCCCCGAGACCGTCGACAAACGTCTTGTCCACCTTGACCGCGTCCACCGGAAAGCGTTTGAGGTAGCTGAGCGAGGAGTAGCCGGTCCCGAAATCGTCGATCGCCAGGCTCACGCCAAGCGCCTTGAGCCTGCCGAGCGTCTTCCCGAAGTACTCGACGTCATTCATGAACACGCTCTCGGTGATCTCCAGGCACAGGCCCTGTGGTCGAATTCCGTTGCGCAGCAGAGTGTCCGCCACCACCTCGACGATGTCGGCCGCGACAATCTGGCGTACCGAAAGATTCACCGAGACCGTCATCGCCGGGTCAGCTCGCTGCCAGTTCGCCAATTGTTCGCAGGCCTGCTGGAGCACCATTGCGCCAATCGGCACGATGAGGCCGGTTTCCTCGGCGAGCGGGATGAAGTCAACCGGACCGACCGTCCCGCGAACGGGGTGTGCCCACCGCAACAGCGCCTCGGCACTGACCAGCGCGCCGGTGGTGAGGTCGACGATCGGCTGGTAATGCACGGTGAACTCCCCGCACTCCAACGCACTGCGCAGTTCCGACGCGCTCGCCGTCCACTGTTCGACCCGGGAGCGCAACACCTCGTCGTACAGCTCGATGCGGTCCCGGCCGCGGGATTTCGCCAGATACATCGCGGCACCGGCGTCCCGCAGCAGGTGCTCTGGGGTCGCGTCGCCATCGGCGATGACGACGCCGACGCTGGCCGTCACGCTGGTCTGGTCGAGGCCGGGGAAGAACGGCCGGCCGATTGCTTCGTGGACGCGCTGCGCGATGTGCATGGTCTCCGTCGCCGCCACGTCGGCACACACGATGACGAATTCGTCGCCACCGAATCTCGCGACGGTGTCACTCTGCCGAATGACGGCCCTGATCCGGATGGCAGCCTGGTTGAGCAGGTCGTCACCCCTGGCATGCCCCAGCGAGTCGTTGACGATCTTGAACAGGTCGATGTCGAGGAAGATCACCCCGAGCCGCGAGCCGCGTCGCCTGGTCCCGGCAAGGCCCTGATTCAACCGGTCGGTGAGCAGTGCGCGGTTCGGCAGGCCGGTCAGCGAATCGTGCAGTGCCTGATGGGCAAGCTCGCGCTCGATTCGCTTCGATTCGGTGATGTCCTGGATTTGCGCAAGGTAATACCACCGCTCGCCGAGTTCGTTCCGCACCAGGGTGACGTGTAAGGACGTCCACACGACGCTGTTGTCCGGCAGCAGGAATCGTCGTTCCGCGGTGTAGGTGTCGTGGCCGGCGGCGAGCCACGGCACCATGACCTCGCCGAGCGGCCGTTCGTCCGGGTGGTTGAATTCGAGCCAGGATCCTCCGGTCAGTTCTGCGTTCGATCGGCCGAGAATGGTGCAGGCCGCTGCGTTCACCCGCATGGGTATTCCGGTCAGGGCGAGAATTCCCGCACCGATCCCGGCCTGTTCGAAGCCGATCTCGAAACGGGACTCGGCGGTCCGCCGGTCCAGGTCGGCGGCCGTCCGGTCGGTGTCGTCCAGCAGTGTGCCGGCCAACCGATGGGTGGCCGCGCCGTTCGGTACGGGCTGCAGACGGGCCCGCACCGAGCGCACCTGTTGGGTGTCAGCGCGGATGATCCGGTAGGCGATGTCAACCGGGTCGCCGGTGCTGGTTGCCGCCTGCCACGCCTCGGCCAGTCCCCCGAGGTCGTCGGGATGAACGACCGAAAGGAAGAGTTCGGTGCTCGCAGGCAGCTGGGGGTCGAGCCCGAGGATGCGGTAGAACTCCGCAGACCAGGCCATCTCTCGACTGATGGGGTCCATCTCGAAGCTCCCGATCCCCGCGATCCGCTGGGCGTCGGCCAACCTGCGTTCGCTGGCGGCGAGAGCCGCCTGGGCCGCGACCTGCTCGGTGATGTCCTGGGTGATCAGCGACAACCCGACGACGTTCCCGGCATGGTCAACAGACCGGGAGGCCGAGACCATCACATCGACGAGGCTGCCATCCTTCCGGCGACGGGTCGCCGTGTAACGCTCCGTCGGGCCACCGGCCTTGAGCCGCGCCCGCGTCTGTTCCGGCAGCTGACCGTCGGGCATGATGATCTTCAGCGACGACCCGATGACCTCACTGGCCGTGTACCCGAAAAGTCGCTCTGCTGCGGCGTTCCAGCTCGTTGCAACCCCCTCGGTCGTGGTGCCGTAGATCGCATCGCCCGAGCTCTCCACAATCGCGGCGAGCCGGCGCCGCTCCTGGTCCGCCTTCTTGCGGTCGGTGATGTCCAGCGCAACGATGCCGATCCCGATGATCTCCCCTTCGACGTCGACCGGGTAGTAGCTCAGCAGCCAGTGCCGGGGTTGCAGCGGATCGGTCTCCGACGGGCCGTCGACCTCGACGTCAAGGACGGCAGCGCCAGTATCCAGAACACGGCGGTACAGCGGCTCGAGGAGTGACCAGTTCAGCGGGCTGAGATCCGGGACAAGGCGGCCGACCTGTTCCGCCACCGTCATCCCGTTGAATGACGCCAGGGCCTCGTTGACAATCACCCGGCGAAAATCCCGGTCCACGAATCCGAACCCGATCGGCGCCTTGGACTGCAATGTCTGCAGCGTGACCAGGGTCCGAGTGGCGCTGTGCACTTCGTTGCGAAGTTCTCTCGCCAATTCCGTGGCGTCGTGGATATCGATCGCGGTGCCGATCCACCTGACCGGACCGCCGGATTCACCGATGACCGGAATTCCATTGAGCACGTGCCATCGAAACTCGCCGTCGAATCGTCGGATTCGGCAATCGATGCGATAAGAGACGTTCGTTTCGGCAACGTGAGCCCTGGCCAGCGCAACCGCTTCGGCATCGTCGGTGTGCACCAACGATATCCAGTCCTGTCCGCGGCCCACCTGGTCTACCTGTCCAGCATAACTGCGCCCGTGCCTGTTGACGTATTCCGTCATACCGTCCGGCGTTGCCGTCCACACCGTGTAGGGAATTTCCTCGACCACATCACGGAATAGTGAATCGACCACGATTGGGTTGTCATCGGGCAGGAAGTCGCTCACGACGACTGCCACCTCGGTAACAACACCATCTCTTCTCCGCCCGAATGACTGACCGTCCAATACGACATTTTCGAGGTCGACGAAAGAGAGCCGCTGACTGTTTCCCCGGATCGAGCGTAACACCGACCCACTACGCAGCGTGGGCATTCGGCGTCCGACGAGTGACTCTGCGCAACGCGAAACATTGCCTGGATGCGGGAGTCTGCCGGCACAGAGCGACCGGTTCTGCGCCACCTGTTGGCGCAGAACGGGCGGCAACTGGCCCGGCGCCCGACTCCGCCTCGCCCGATAGGGTCAGCATCATGACCGAATTGATCACCGACGGCGCCTACGGAACCGGGCTGGCCAGCGTCACCCCGGACGGGACCGTGCTCGACGTCTGGTACCCGGCGCCGGCCCTGTTCTCCTCGACTGCCCCGATCACCGAGCAGCCGGAGCTGCGGCTGGCAGAACGCAGCGATGACATCCGCGGAGTCCGGCTGACGATCATGCAGGGCCGGATCGCGTCGCTCGCGGATGCTCCAATCAGCACGCCGGACGCCTACCTGCGGCTGCACCTGCTGTCGGCGCGACTCGTCCAGCCACGGTCGATCAACCTGGACGGCATCTTCGCCGTGCTGCCGAACAACGCCTGGACCTCACTCGGCCCGGTCCCGGCGGATGACCTGGATCGGGTGCGACTCGAGGCGGTCAACGCCGGGATCCGGCTGTCGGTCTTCGGCGTGGACAAATTCCCGCGAATGACGGACTACGTGCTCCCGTCCGGGGTGCGGATCGCACACGCCGATCGGGTTCGGCTCGGTGCACATCTGGCGGCGGGCACCACCGTCATGCACGAGGGCTTCGTGAACTACAACGCCGGCACGATCGGCACCTCGATGGTGGAGGGTCGGATCTCGCAGGGTGTCATCGTCGGCGACGGCAGCGACGTGGGCGGCGGCGCGTCGATCATGGGCACGCTGTCCGGCGGCGGTAAGGAACAGGTCACCATCGGGGCGGGCTGCCTGCTCGGCGCGAATTCCGGCGTCGGTATCTCGCTGGGTGACCAGTGCATCGTCGAAGCCGGCCTGTATCTGACCGCCGGCACCAAGCTGACGCTCAAGGCCGACGGTGGCGAGCGCGTCGTGAAGGCTCGGGAACTGTCCGGCATTGCCGGCCTGCTGTTCCGGCGCAACTCGCTCACCGGCGGGGTCGAGGCAGTCCCCCGTTCCGGGTCCTGGGGCGGACTGAACACGGCGCTGCACGCGCAGTAGCAGAACCTCCCTTTGCCAGCGCTGCGGCGGGTCCGACGACCCTCGGCCCTGCTGTACGGAATACTTGACGGGTGCCCACCAGAACCCGAGGTCGAGTCAGCCCGCGGCCGGCACCCGTCGTCCACCAGGACATGTACACCGAGGAAGCGCTGCACGAGCGCCCGAAGGCGAACGGCGGTCGGAAACGGCGCCCGGCCAACGGCAAGGACGTCACCCCGAACCCGGCGGTGAAGTCGGCGGCCAACAAGGCGACCACCAACGGTGCTGCGCACCCGCCATCAGTCACGGAACCAACCACAGCGCCACCCGCAGCGGTCGACGAACTCGAGCATGCACTGCTGGCCCCGCCAATACCCGCGCCCCGTCGGCCCGGGCTGATCCCCACGGACATCGCCGACACCATCGGGCCGGTCCTTGGTAAGGCGATCGCCGACATCAAGGCCCACGAGGACGGCAGCCGGCGCGGCGGCGACATCGAGGACGTGCACAAGATGCGCGTCGCGACCCGCCGGGTGCGGGCCTACCTCAAGGCCGCCCGGCCGGCACTCGACCGGGTGGCAACAGATCGCCTCCGCGGCGATGTCCGGGAGCTCGCCGGCACCCTCGGGGTGATCCGGGACAACGACGTGATGATCCACCGGCTGCACATCGAAGCCGGACTGCTGGGCGATCCCGACACCGGCGCACTCGAGCACCTGATCACCCGCCTCGACACCGAACGCATCGCCGGCCGTAACCAGCTGATCAGCGAGTTGGACGACCCGTCATACACCGCACTGCTGGCCGAACTCGAAGAGGCCGCCCTGCAACCGCCGGTCGCCGACCCGTGGGCGGACCTGCATGAACTTGCCGCCGACGAATGGTGGGTGCTGGACAAGGCCCACCGTAAGCTGCACCGCACGTTCGGCAAGAACCCGCCGAACGACGAACTGCACGAACTGCGGATCTACGGCAAGCGGGCCCGCTACGCCGCCGAGCTGTTGCACGACAAGGGTGCCGTCAGCAGCTTTCTCGAGGCGCTGGCCGCGTTTCAGGAGGTCCTTGGCGATCATCAGGATGCCTGCGTGCTGGAGGACAAGCTCCGGGAACTCGTCGAAGAGTCCGGTGATCCGCGCGCCGGCATCGCTGCCGGCCGGGTGATCCAGGGCTGCCACGAGCGGCGCATCGCCGCCCGGGCCGCGTACCCGGCGGCCTGGAAGAAGGCGGAGGCCGCCGGCCGCAGGGCTTTTGCTTAGCTGAGCTACCGGAACCGGTCGGCGTGTCGCATCTCGAAGGCAGGCAATGAGTCCCCCCTACCGCATCCCGACCCGACCCGTCGCCGACCCGGCGGCGGTCATCCAGGGTGAGAAATTCCGGATCACCGTGCTCACCGACGGGTTGCTCAGGCTCGAGTACTCCGGTGACGGGATGTTCGAGGACCGGGCCAGCGCCTTCGCCGTATTCCGTGACCTACCTGTACCGCAGTTCCGGGTGATCGATGGCGCCAACCATCTGGAGGTCCTGACCGATCGCGTGCACCTGGTGTATGACCGCGGGCCGTTCAGCACCAGCGGGCTCAGCATCCAGGTTCGCGGCAACATCAGCTCGTACCACAGCGTCTGGCGGTTCGGCGATGCGCCGGGCGACCTGGGTGGGACGGCGCGAACGCTCGACATGGCCGACGGCGCAGTGCCTCTCGAATCCGGGGTGGTCTCGCGTTGGGGCTTCGCGGTGCTGGACGACTCCCGAACCCTGGTGCTGGACGACGACGGCTGGGTCGCCCCGCGGGACGGCACCCGGACCGACCTGTACTTCTTCGGCTACGGCTGGGACTATCCCGACGCCGTCCGGGCGCTCTACGCCGTGTCTGGCCCGACACCGGTTCTCCCGCGGTTCGCCCTCGGGAACTGGTGGAGCCGCTACCACCGCTATAGCGCCGTCGAGTACGAGAACCTGATCAGGCGATTTGCGGCCGAGGGCATCCCGTTCTCGGTCAGCGTGCTCGACATGGATTGGCACCTGGTCGATGTCGAGGCCAAGTACGGCAGCGGCTGGACCGGTTACAGCTGGAACCGGGAACTGTTCCCCGACCCGGCGCAATTCCTGGGCTGGCTGCACGAGCAGGGCCTGCGGGTGACCCTCAACGTGCATCCGGCGGACGGCGTGCGCGCCTTCGAGGACAGCTACCCGGCGATGGCGCAGGCGCTCGGCGTCGATCCGGCCAGCGGCGACGCGATCGCCTTCGACGTCACCGACAAGGCATTCCTCAGCGCGTATTTCGACATCCTGCACCGCTCGCTGGAGCGGGACGGGGTGGACTTCTGGTGGATCGACTGGCAGTCCGGTCCGCATTCACGGGTCGCGGGCATCGATCCGCTGTGGATGCTGAACCATTTCCATTTTCTGGACAACGCCCGGGATGGCAAGCGTCCCTTGACCTTCTCCCGGTACGCCGGGCCGGGCAGCCATCGCTACCCGGTCGGATTCTCCGGCGACACGCTGGTGACCTGGGCGTCACTGGATTTCCAGCCGACTTTCACCGCGACGGCCTCGAACATCGGCTACGGCTGGTGGAGTCACGACATCGGTGGGCACATGTTCGGTGGCAAGGACGACGAACTCGCCACCAGATGGGTTCAGCTGGGCGTGTTCTCGCCGATCCTGCGGCTGCACTCGAGCCTGAGCCCGTTCAACACCAAGGAACCGTGGCGGTTCGGACCCGAAGCCCACTCGGTGATGACGCACTACCTGCGGCTGCGGCACCGGCTGCTGCCGTACCTGCACACGATGAACCACCGGGCGGCCCGTGATGGGTCACCGGTGGTGCAGCCGATGTACTGGTCGTATCCGCGGGACAGCGATGCGTATCAGGTTCCGAACCAGTTCGCCTTCGGCACCGAACTTCTCGTCGCACCGATCACCGTGCCGAAGGACGCCGGAACCCAGTTGGGCTCCGTCACGCGCCTGGCTGCCGGCCGGCAGCTGGATCGACGTGTTCACCGTCGCTGGTCTACGACGGCGGTCGGCAGGTGGTGCTGCACCGTGATCTGACCGCAGATCCCGGTGCTCGCCGCGCCCGGGGCGATCATTCCGCTGTCCGGCGCGCTGGTGCCCGGGAACTCGCCGGACAATCCGCCGTCCCTTGAGGTGCTGGTCGTCGTCGGCGCCGACGGCTGCGTTCGAGCGTCGATCGAGGATGACGGCTCCGGGTCCGGACTGGACCCGGAAACTGTTGCCCGGACACCGATCTCGTTCGACCAGCAGAGTGGCTGCGTGACGGTGGGCCCGGCGTACGGCGCGCTCGGCTGCTTGCCCGGGCGACGGACGTGGACCCTGACATTTCTCGGGTTGGACGCCGGATCCGATCCGGTTGCCAGTGGAAACAACGTTCCGCTCGGACGCGGACGTCAGCCGGGAACCCGGCCGGATCTCCCTCTCCGTCGGCGACCTGGCAGTGACCGATGCGCTGCGGGTCATCGTCGGCCCCAACCCGCAGCTCGCCGCCAATGATGTGGACGGTCGGTTGTTCAGCCTGCTCGACAGGGCGCACATCGACTTCGAGGCCAAGAAGCGGATTCACACCATCGCGACGTCGGACCGGCCACTCTCCGTGCGGATCTCCCACCTGCAGGCACTTGGCCTCGACCGCGCCCTGGAGACAGCCGTCGGCGAAATCCTGCTGGCCGCAAACGACCCCGTCGCCAGCTGACACTGTTGACCGGACAATTCAGGGCCCCGATCGATCCGCGACCATGGGCTGTCCGACGTCATGCAGGTGGTGCACCAGGTCGTGCAGGAAGTACTTGCCCAGCGTCTCGACCGTGAAGACCGATCCATTGCTGCGCCGCCCGGTGCGCGCCCACTGTGCCCCGCTGACCGCGTCGAATCCGTCGGCGGCCGATGCCGCTGCGTGCGCGAGTTCCGCTGCCACGACCTCGGGATCGCTCTCCCAGTAACGCTTCTCCAGAGCGGTGGCATCCTGATCCCAGTTGGCGAACTGTGGATCATCCTGCGTCAGCATCAGGGTCAATCCGCTCGCCGAAGATCAGATAGACATCCCGGCAATGCGCGCCGTATTCCAGCACCGACCAGGTGGTCGGGCTGGGCCGGCGCCGCACCTCCGGCCGGCCAGCGCCTGCTGCCAACTGGTCGCGGCCTGCCGGACCAGTCCGCCGATGTGGTTCCGCTCGATCAGCCGTCGCATCGAAACCGCAATCCGGACAGGGGTTGTCCAGCACCCAGGTCCAGTCCTTGGCGTCTGGTTCCGGCACTGAAGGTGCAGGAGAACCGCCCGCGGTCTCGTCGCTCACGGCCACACCCTAGGCCCTATCGCTACCTCAGGCGCCCTGGTGCCGGACCTGCTGCGCGTTCAGCGCTGCCAGATACGTCTCCTGGTCCCAGTTCTCCTGCAACGCGCGCCAGGTCAGCTCCGCCTGGGACTCCGGATTCATGCTGCCGATCGGCTGGTCCAGGTCGAGGTTCGTCGGGTACGGGTACCCCTCGGCGGATGCCGCGATGATGGTGCGCAGTTCCTGCTCGGACGCGCCGGCCTGCTTGCGCTGCAGCAGCGTCGGGTAGATCGCGGTGCAGATGCCGCACCCGGTCGATCGAGTCCATCGCCCGGCCGAACGCCGACGACATCTGCAGCAGGTTCGCCATCCGCTTGACGTCGGCCGAGTGGTTGGTGCCGGCGCCGTGGAACAGGGCCGGGTTGAAGAAGACCGCGTCGCCCTTCTCCAGCGGCAGCTGCACGTAATTGGCCTGGAAGTACTCGGCGAACTCCGGCAGGTCGGTGGCCAGGTAACCGGGCAGGTACTTCTGCGAGTTCGGCAGGTACATGGTCGGGCCGGTCTCGACCGGCATATCGCAGTGCGCGACCGCGCCCTGCAGGGTCAGCACCGGCGACAGCCGGTGCACGTGCGCCGGATAGCCCGCCGCGGTTTCCAGCGGCATGAAGCCGAGGTGGTAGTCGCGGTGCGCGGTCTGCGCCTCGCCGCCCGGATTGACGACGTTGACGGCCGAGGTGACCTGGTAGTTCGGGCCGAGCCAGGACGCCGAAATCAGCGCGATGACGTCGTTGGCGTAGTAGTCGGCGAACACCTCCGGTCGGTGCGCGGCCAGCTTCTCCAGGGCATCCCACACCCGGTCATTGGCTCCGGGCTTGGCGAAGTGGTCGCCGCCGGCGACCCCGCGGGCCTTCTGGTCGGCGATCAGCTCGTTGAACGCCGCGGTGGCCCGGTCGATGACGGTGGTGTCGCGGTACGCATGCTTGAAGACGACGATCCCGGGCCCGTCCATCAGCGCGTGGACCAGTTCGGCCTTGACCTCGCGCAGGTCCGCGACCGGTATCGAGGGCGGCCCGAAGGGTCTGGCCGTAGATCAGCACGTTGCGATCGACGGCATCGGCGTGCGGGTAGTCCGCGAGCACGGTCGGCACCTCGACCAGCGCGCGGAACTCGGCGATGTCGCAGTCGTCCCTGCTGAGCCAGGTCTGCGAGGGGCGGCGGGCGGTGGAAGCGGTCATCTTCTCGCACTGTCCTGTTCGTTGAAGGTCAGGGGCGTAGCGCACAGTGATGGCCCCGGGTGGGTACGACCAACTCTAGGGTTGGCCCGAACCCTCAACAACCTTACAAATCCCTCAAAAAGACCTCATTTGAGCGATCTACCTGCGGCGGGACTTCTTCTCCAGCCGCGCGGCGGCCGACGTCACCCGCTCGTCCGACGCGGTGAGCGCCACCCGGATGAAGTTCGCCCCGGCCGGACCGTAAACGGTGCCCGGCGCGACCAGAATCCCGCGCTCGGCGAACCAGTCGACGGACCGCATCGCCGGTTCGTTCCTGGTGCACCACAGGTAGAGGCCGGCCTCGGAGTGCACGATCTGGAAGCCGGCGCCGTCCAGCGCATCGCGGAGCAGTTCGCGACGGTGCCCGTAGCGGCTCCGCTGGGCCAGCACGTGGCCGTCGTCGTCCAGTGCGGCGCGGGCCGCTGCCTGCACCGGCGTGGGCACCATCGCACCGAGGTGCCGGCGTACCGCGATCAGCGAGGCGACCAGCGCCGGGTCGCCGGAGACGAAGCCGGCCCGGTAGCCGGCCATGTTCGATCGCTTGGACAGCGAGTGCACCGCGAGCAGCCCGGTGTGGTCGCCGCGGCAGACGTCGGGATGCAGGATCGACACCGGCGTCGATTCCCAGCCGAGGTCGATGTAGCACTCGTCGGAGGCCACGATGGTGCCGCGCGATCTGGCCCAGCCGACGATCTTGGCCAGGTGCTCGACCGGCAGCACCCGGCCGGTCGGGTTGGACGGCGAGTTGATCCAGAGCAGCGCGACCCGTTCCGGTCCGAGCGCCGTCAGCGAATCGGCCCGGACGATCGGTCGCGCCGGCCATGATCGCGCCGATCTCGTACGTCGGGTAGGCCAGTTCGGGGATGACGACGACGTCACCGGGCCGCAGGCCCGAGCTGGGTGGGCAGCGACGCGACGAGTTCCTTGGAACCGATCGTCGGCAGCACGTTCACCGGATCGAGGTCAGGCACCCCGTGCGCCCGGCTGAGCCATTCGCTGTAGGCCTGCCGGACGGCGGCGGTGCCGTGCACCATCGGATAACCGGGGGCCTCGGAGGCGTCACCGAGGGCCGTGCGCACCGGCAGCGGCACCCGGTCGACCGGTGTGCCGACGGACAGGTCGACCAGGCCTTCGGGGTGCTTCGCGGCTGCGGCCCTGGCCGGCAGCAGGCTGTCCCAGGGAAAGTCGGGCAGCCGGCTGATCGGCGATGCGGCGGCGCGGCCACCGGCCAGCCCCGTTGGTTTGCGGCTGCCGGGTTCAGGGTCGCCGTCTGACGCTCGTCGGCCCTGGTGAAGTCGACGCCGGACCGGTCGTCATCGGGCGGGGTCAGTTCTCCTCCCCCATCGGCGGCAGGGCGGCGACCAGCGGGTCGTCCTTGGCGATCTTGCCGACCTTGGAGGCACCGCCCGGCGACCCGAGATCGTCGAAGAAGTCGACGTTCGCCCGGGTGTAGTCCGCCCATTCGGCCGGGACATCGTCCTCGTAGAAGATCGCCTCGACCGGGCATACCGGCTCGCAGGCACCACAGTCGACACATTCGTCGGGGTGGATGTAGAGCATCCGGCCGCCTTCGTAGATGCAGTCGACGGGACATTCCTCGACGCAGGCACGATCGAGCAGATCGACACACGGCTCGGCGATCACATAGGTCACGGCGGTTCTCCACGCTCGGGTCGGGCCGCCATGGTGGCGGCCGAGAGGGCACGGACAAGTATCACCCGTCGGAGGCCGTTCCGTTGAACTCGCCCGGCCGAACTGCACGCGGTCTGACGCAAGTCTCAGCGCAGTTCTGCCGCGGCGGCCCGCTCGGCCGCATCGTCCCGGGCCTGGGCCGCCGCCCGCTCCGCCGCCAGCCGGTCGCGGAGCCGGTCCCCCCAGATCAACCCGACGGTCGCCGCGGCGGCCAGCGACCCCAAGCCCGAGCAGCACCATCACCCGCCATTGCCCGTGCTGACCGACACCGGTCAGGCCGACCAGAGCGCCTGCGGCATCGGTCGCCCCGATCAGGCTGTTTCTCGCCAGCACCAGCCACACCGACACCGCGAACCAGGCCACCACCGGCAGCAGCGCCGCGAGCAGCGAGCCGGTCAGTCGGTAGCAGGCCCGCGGCGCCAGGATCATCGCCGCGACCCCGAGCAGCGCGCTGATCGGGAGCGGAACGGAGCCGATGTACAGCGGCAGAAAGGCCATCCCGACGACGGCGGTGCCCGCTGCCAGCAGGGTGATCCAGCGCCACCAGCAGCCAGTCGACAGGAGCGCCCGGTGCCGACGCGGCGGTCGGTGACGGATCGGCGGCGCCGGCCTCCGGGTAGCCACAACGCTTGCCGTGACATCGTTCTCGGCAGGTCCAGGACGGCCGTCGAGCGTCTGGTCGGGACTGGCCGAGCTCGGCCGCCCCGGTCATGCCAGGCCCGCGAAAACGTCGTCGGCCGGCGAGCCATCCTGCCGCGGCGGCACCGGCGCACCGGCCAGCAGCCGGTAGAACTCGGTGTCCGGGAGCGGCTGCGCGATCCGGTTGGACAACGCGAACCCGGCCGGCAGCAACTCCACCTGGGTGGCATGGGCGGCCAGCGCCAGCCGCCGGGTCGCCGTCACGGGCGCGACGGGGACAGCGACCGCGACAGCCGTCGTCTCGGCGCAAGGAAACCGACCTCGATCCGCGTCGGCACGTCGAGGTAGCCGGTCGGCACGGCGAAGTCGGCGAATGCGCCGACGGTCGCGGTCCGTCGGCCGAATGACCGCCAGCACCCGTGGGATCCGCCACGCCCGCAGCTTGCGCAGCGGCGACCGCAACCTGATGCGCCGCAACATGATCCGGGTGTCCGTAGCCACCGTCGGCGTCGTAGGTCAGCAGCACCTGCGGCCGGATCTCGTCGATGACGGCAACCAGCGCGTCGACCGCCCGCTGGTGGTCGGGCCCGCCGGCGCCGCCCGGACGAAGGCTCGCGGGTGCGCCGCGGACGGCGTGCCGGCCATGCCCGGAATCACGGAACGCACCCGACCCCGCCGAGCATCCGCTGATCGGCCACCCCCAGCGCCGCACAAGCGCCGCGCAGCTCGGTCAGCCGGTAGCCACCGAGCTGATCGGCCCGGTCGGCGACCAGCCCCTGCAACTCGTCGCCGATGACCTCGCCCTGCTCGCCCAGAGTGGCCGTGACCAACGTCACCTCGCATCCCGTCGGCAACGGCCAGCGCCAGCGTGCCGGCCATCGTCAGCGACTCGTCGTCGGGGTGCGCATGGACGGCGAGCAGGCGACGGGACACAGCGGAAAGGCTACTGCCGGAACGGACGGTGAATCAGCCGTCCGAGGCCGATCCGTCGCCCGGCAGCGCCGAGTCGACGGTGCGCGCCTCCCGGAGCGTCTCGAACAGATCCTCCGATACGGTGCGGTGCCGGTCGGCCGCGACGAACTCCAATTCCACATCGACCACCGGGAAATGACAGGCCACCGGATGCCCGGAGCCGCGATCGACCAACGCAGGCTCCTCCTGGGCACAGAGGTCCTGGGCCTTCCAGCACCGCGTGCGGAACCGGCAACCGGACGGCGGATCGATCGGGCTCGGCACGTCGCCGGACAGGATGATCCGCTCGCGCGACGTTGATCGCGGCCGGGTCGGCCTCGGGCGCGGCCGACAGCAGCGCCACCGTGTAAGGGTGCTGCGCCTTTTCGTAGATGTCGTGCCGGTCGCCGATCTCGACGATCTTGCCCAGGTACATCACTGCGACCCGGTCGGAGATGTGCCGAACCACCGAGAGGTCGTGTGCGATGAACAGGTACGCAAGACCGAGTTGATCCTGCAGATCCTCCAGCAAATTGACCACGCCGGCCTGCACGGAAACGTCCAGCGCGGACACCGGCTCGTCCAGGATCAGCAACTTCGGATTGAGGGCGAGCGCCCTGGCGATACCGATCCGTTGCCGCTGGCCACCGGAGAATTCGTGGCCGTAGCGGTTGCGGTGCTCCGGGTTGAGACCGACCAGGCGGAGCAATTCGCGGACCCGCTCGTCGATTTCCTTTGGCTCACCGATCTTGTGGATCCGGAACGGCTCGGCGATGATCTCGTTGATCGTCCACCGCGGGTTCAGCGAGGCGTAGGGGTCCTGGAACACGATCTGCATATCCCGCCGGACCGGTCGGAGATCCGCCGTCGACATCGTGGTGAGTTCCTTGCCATCGAACTTCACCGAGCCCGACGTCGGTTTGTGCAGCTGCAGCACGGCTCGGCCGGTTGTCGACTTCCCACAGCCCGACTCACCGACAAGGCCGAGGGTCTCGCCCTTGTGCAGGTCGAAGGAGACGCCCTCGACGGCGTGCACGAAGCCGACCGTTCGTTTGAAGATCCGATCACCCTTGATCGGGAACCTTTTGACGAGGTCGGACACCGAGAGCAATGCCTCGCCACGTTTGCCGGCGGCTTCGTCGGGCTTGTTCAGGACCTCGGTCATTCGGCAATCTCCTCGCTCAGGATCGCGTCGTCGCCGGGCAGGATCGCGTCGGCGTCGCTGCTGGTGTCGAAGAGCGAACGTGGGTCCGGGGTCGCCGCGACCTCGTCCCAGTGCTTGCAGCGGGCCCGGTGGTCGAGCGTGTCGACCTCCACCAGCTCCGGTTCACTGTCGTTGCAGTCGGGCCGGGTCAACGGGCAGCGCGGGCTGAACGGGCAACCCGGCGGCATGTTGACCAATGACGGCGGCGCGCCCTTGATCGGCCGCAGCCGCAGACCCACCGAGTCCGCACGCGGAATGGAGGACAACAGGCCGACCGTGTAGGGCATCCGCGGTTCGGTGAAAACCGTTCGCACATTTCCGGTCTCGACCATCGTGCCGGCGTACATCACCTGCACCCGGTCGGCGATGCCGGTGACGACTCCGAGGTCGTGGGTGATCATGATGATGGCCGCGGACAGTTCGTCCCGCAGCAACCGGAGGGTGTCCAGGATCTGCGCCTGCACGGTGACGTCGAGCGCCGTCGTCGGCTCGTCCGCGATGATGATCTTCGGATCGTTGATCACGGCCATCGCGATCATCACCCGTTGCCGCATGCCGCCGGAGAACTCGAACGGATACTGCTTGGCCCTGCGGTCCGGCTGCGGGAATGCCGACGATGTCCAGGACTTCCAGAACCCGTTTGGCCGCAACCTGCTTGCTGACCTTGTGATGCGACTGATAGGCCTCCGCCAGCTGCCAGCCGACGGTGTAGACGGGATTCAGCGACGTCATCGGATCCTGGAAGATCATCGCGATGCCGTTGCCGCGGATCGACCGCATCTGCTTGTCGGACATGCCGACGATTTCCCGCTCGCCGAACAGCACGGAGCCGGTGATCTTCGCGTTCTTCGGCAGCAGCCCCATGACGGCCATCGACGACACCGACTTGCCGGACCCGGATTCTCCGACGACACCGAGCACCTCGCCTGCCCGCAGGTCGAACGAGATGTCCCGGACGGCGTGCACCACACCGTCGTCGGTGGGGAAATCGACACACAGATTCTTGACCGAAAGGGCGATCTCGCCGGTTCGGGACGGCGCCTTGGTGAACATCGCCGGTTGCCGGTGTACTCATGCTCGCACCTTGTCCTGACGTGGGTCGAGGGCATCGCGCAGGCCGTCACCGATGAAGTTGACCGAAAGGCTGACCAAGCACGACAAAGGCCAGGGTGATCCAGAAAAGCCACGCGTTTGCGGTTGGCAGGTAATTCTGCGTCTCGTTCAACAACAGCCCCAACGACGTGTCCGGTGGCTTGACGCCGAGGCCGATGAAGGACAACGCCGCCTCCAGCAGCACGGCCTGGGCGATGGTCAATGTCGCGCTCACGATGATGACGTCTGAACAGTTGGGCACGATGTGCTTGAAGATGATCCGCGGCGTGGAGGCGCCCAAAGCCTTTGCGGCCTCGACGAACTCCTTCTCCCGCAACGACAACACCATCCCGCGGATGATCCTGGTCAGGGTCATCCAGGTCGTCAGCCCGAGGAAGACCGCCACCATCACCCAACTGCCCTGGAAGCGGACTGCCATCACCCCGACCACCACGATTGCCGGCAGGATCAGCATCAGGTCGACGAGTCGGTTGACGAGCGAATCCTGCCAGCCACCCAGGTAGCCGGCGACGGCGCCGAGCGTCACCCCGATCACGACAACGAGAATCGCAACCACAATCGCGATGAGCAGGGAGAACTGGATTCCCCTGATGATCAGCGCCAGCATGTCCCGGCCGAGTTGATCCGTGCCGAACGGATGCGTCGCTGACGGCGGCAGGAATGACCCGTAATCCGGGTTGATCCCGGCCGACCAGAACAACTGACCGAGCGTGGCGAACAGGACCAGCGCAATCATGATGATCGAGCCGATCAGTGCCGTCTTGTGCCGAACGAATCGACGGGTGACGACCTGTCGCCTCGATCGGGCGGCGACGGTGAACTCGCGTTCGGTCGCCCCTTCTGCCTCGGCGTCTGGGACTTGTGCGCGCAGGATGTCAGTCAAGGCGAACCCTCGGATCCAGCAGTGTGTAGGCGATGTCGGCCAGCAGGTTGAACAGGATGATGAAGACGCCGGTCACCATGAGGAACGCAAGAATCATGTAAGGCTCCTTGCGGTTCACATTCTGGACCAGGATGTAGCCCATTCCCTGCCAGCCGAAGACGGTCTCGGTGATGATGGCACCGGCGAACGCCGTGCCGATCTGCAGCGACCCGACGGTCACCACCGGGATCAGCGCATTGCGGAAGGCATGCTTCCAGATGACGCGGGTGTTGCTGATGCCCTTGGCCCGTGCGGTACGGACATAGTCCGAGTTCATCACATCGAGCATCGACGAGCGCTGATAGCGGGCGTACACCGCGAAGGAAATGGCCATCAGACACAACGTTGGCAGCAGATAGACACCGAGGTATTGATAGACCTGATTACCGAACGAGCCGGTGAATCCGCCGGGCGGATAGCCCGAGGTGACCAGCCAACGATTGAAGCCGTTGGCCTGCAGGACGTTGTTGAACTGGATGCCACCGATCTTCAGGATCACCGCGAGGCAGAACAGCGGCAGCGCGAACATCAGGAACGAGAACGCCGTGATGATGTAGTCGAACCAGCTGTACCGCTTGACGGCGGTCAGCACGCCCACGATCGATCCGACGATGATGGCCAGCACCTCGGCCACCAGGACCAGTCGCACGGTGATCCAGAGGGAATGCATCACCTGGGTCTGGACGTCTTTCGGAGTCTGGCCGGGGTTGACCGTGGTCCCCCAATTGCCGGTGAAGAAATTCGTCAGCCAGGTCCAGTACCGGGACAGGAACGAGGTGTCCAGGCCGGCTCGCTGATAGGCGGCGGCGATGGCCGCGTCGGCTCCATTGGGATTTCGCTGCCGCTGGCCGGTCGCCCACTCGGCGATGGGGTCACCCAGCATCTGCACCAACGCGAAACACACAAACGAAACCACGAGCAGCAGGACAACCGATATCAACAATCGGCGCACGACAAAAGCAACCATTCGACGCACTCCCGGTCAGCAATGCGGCGGGTGCCGCCCGGCAAAACTTGCAGTTGGTAACCCATGGTGGCCCCAAAGCTGTGGGGGCGGTCGAGATCCTGCTTCGACCGCCCCCACGGCGCTGAGACGTAATGCTATTACTGCTGGTACACCCACTCGTTGGCGTTCCAGAGGGCGCCACCGGCCTGGCCCAGGTAGGTCAGGGTCGGCGTGATCGCGGTGCTCTGGGCCACCATGTCACTGAACTGGTACAGCGGCATGGACGCGAAGTCCCCCGCCATCACCTCGTCCATCTGGTTGAGCAGTTCGACCCGCTTGGCCGGATCGAGCTCGACGTTCGCCTGCTGGAACAGCGTGTCGACCTCCGGGTTCGAGTACTTGTTGTAGTTGCTGCCACCACCGGTGCTGTAGTTACCGGTCGCGCTGGACTTAAACGGCGTACCGACCCACGCGAACAGCGCGGCGTCGAAGTCACTTGCCGGCAGGCGGGTGGCGTTGAACTGCGCATCCTGGTCGTCGGTCACCTTGATGCCGGCCTTGGCGCAGGAGCTGCCAACCAGCTGAGCGATCTTCTCGCGGTTGTCGATGACCTTGTGGCCGAGCCGGAAGGTCGCCACCTTGCCACCGGCCGTGGTGTAGACGCCGTCCGCGCCGAGGGTCCAGCCGCCGGCCTCCATGACCTGCTTGGCCTTGTCGATGTTCGCGGTCTGGTAATCCGCGTAGTGATCGACGTAGTCCTTCTCGCTCGACAGGAATTGGAAGTTACCCAGCGGCTTGGTGTCCGGGTTCACTTCCTTCACCAGCTTCTCGATGATGTCCGTCCGGTCGGTGCAGTAGAACATCGCCTGCCGGAGAGCCTTGCCGTCGTCGCCCTGGAACAGCGGCAGGCCCATGTTGAAGTCGATGTGCTCGTAGGTCTGGCCCGGGTACGCGTTGAACTCGACATTGGCCGTCGAGCGCAACTGCTGCGCCAGCGCGGCGTCAGGCTGCGGCTGGATGACCTGGACTTCCTGGTTCTGCAACGCCTGCACCTGCGCCTGGCCGTTGCTGTTGGTGATCAGGGTGATCGATTCGGGACCGCCGGGGTTACCCCACCACTTCGGGTTGCGAACCAGCACGGTCTGCTCGTCGGTGGAGGTGTCCACCATGTACGGACCGGCCGACAGGTCGTACTCCTTGTTGAAGCCGGCCCAGCTCTTGATGTACGCCTCGGCGAACTTGGTGGCGTCCGCCGTGGTGTCATCCGGCTTGATCGTCGTGACATCCGCGACGCCGGAAACCTTTTCGATCACGTGCGCCGGGTACAGCGGAGCGTTGCCGCTGAACAGGCTCTTGTAGTCCGCGTACGGAGTGGTGTAGGTGGTGGTGATGGTTGCGCCGTTGTCCGAGCAGACCGGGGCATTCATCTGGTCGTAGCCGGTGGTGCTCGCCGGGTCGAAGGACGGGGCCGGGGCGCCGTCGGCGCCGGGAGTCGTTGCCTTCGAGTTGGCGGCCAACCACTGCAGGTAGAAGTCCTTGCAGCTGACCGGGGTGCCGTCCGACCACACAGCCTTCGGGTTGAGCTTGTAGACGACCGTCTGCGGGCTGGTGCTGGTCTGCTCGATCGAGGCCATCAGGTCGTTGTCTGTCGTCAGCGTCAGATCGCTGGTGGTGTAGATCGGCGACGGCAGCGTGAGCCCGGTGACCAGGCTGTTGGAGAAGTTGTTCGCCGAACCGGTGCTGTTGTTGTAGTCGTGCGGAGGCTCCTCGACGGCGACGGTGACATTGCCGCTGGACGCCACCGCGGGCCGGGTATATCCGGCGGCGCTATCGCCGCTCGATCCTGAGCTCGATGTCGCCGCGGCGCTGGTACCCGCTCCACCGGTCTGCCCACCGGTCGAAGGCTCCGCCGTCGAACACGACGCCACCATCAGGGCCGCCGTAGCTGCTAGAGCAGCGATGCTCACTGCTCGTGTCCTTCTCATACAGGTTCCTCCTCGGAGCGACTCGGATTCGATGTCCGCCAGATCTGTTTGATCGACGGTCAACACCGGATACCGAGATCATCAAAGTTGTCCAACCGCCGCACTCTACGACCGTCTCACCATCTGGTACTACTCGCCGGTAGGCATTTACCAAAGGGTAATCAAATCTTCTTCGACCCCTGCACACAACTAGGACAAAGCAGACATGCGAGGTTCACTAGCTGAAAATCCTACACTTTGCATGTGTGCGCACCGTAGATCTGCGCGCTTCGCGTAGTCCGCACCGAACATGCCGCGCCGTCGCAGTCGGTCACCGACGCCCACCTGAGCCATGCCACGATGCAGGGGTGAAACCCGGCAGACCAACCACGGAGCCGGGCACCTTCGAGTTCCGGCCCCGCAGCGGCAGGCTGGTCGGCATCGGGTGGGCGATCGTTGCCGCAGCGTGGATCGTGGTCGCCGCGCGGGACGGTTGGAGTACCGCGATCGCCAGCATCCCGATCATCTGCTTGACGTCCGTCGCGGTCTACGCCCTGTTCATCCGCCCGAAGGTCTGCGTCGGCCCGACCAAGGTGGTGCTGGTGAACGTCATTCGTGATGTCACCATCCCCCTGCAGATCCTCGCGCGGGTCGACACCCAATACGCACTGACCCTGACCACCACCGACGGAAAGCGCTACCAGGCCTGGGCGGCGCCGGCCGGGGGTCGACTCGGCGCCGCTCGCATGACCGAGGAGGAGCGCAGGTCCCTGACGTGGTCGGGACCCGAGCAGGACATCCCGTCGAGTGCTGCCTTGCGCAGCGATGCCGGAGCCGCCGCCGCGGCGATCAGGCGCACGATGGGATCCGCAACGCAATCCTGAACTGGTGCGCCCCCACGATCCGACACACGTTCACGTCCGTTGGGCGACAGGCATTCTCGTGGCTATTGTGGTGTCGGCGATGGCAACCCTGGTGGTCGCGCTTGTCTGAAATCGCCCCCACCAGCGCCACCAAGCACCCGACGTGACGGCCTGCGCTCGCTAGCCGGCAGTGCCTTCCCCGGTCGGCGGATTCCACATCTGCGGATTGTGCTGATGGCCGTCGTCGTCGGGGTCGGCACCGGCCGCCATCAGCACCCGCCGTTCCTCGCGGCGAATACCCTGCTCGGTCGGATCGGGGACCGGGGCGGCGGCCAGCAGTCGCTTCGTGTATGGATCCTGCGGATTCCGCAGAATCCTTTCCCGGGAACCGATCTCCGCGAGCTTTCCGCGGTGCAGCACCGCGATCTGCTTCGCCAGGATTTCCACGACCGCGAGGTCATGACTGATGAACAGGCAGGCGAAACCGTACTGCTCCTGCAGGTCCTTGAAGAGCTCGAGGACGTGCGCCTGCACCGACACGTCGAGGGCGCTGGTCGGTTCGTCTGCCACCAGCAACTCGGGCCCGAGGGACAACGCGCGCGCAATGCCCACCCGCTGGCGTTGACCGCCGGACAACTCGTGGGGGTACCGGTAGCGGTAGTCACGCCTGAGGTGCACGGAATCCAGTAGTTGCTCCACTCGCCCGGACAACTCCGCCTTCCGCAGCTTCTCGTGGATGAAAAGCGGTTCGCCGATCGACTCGCCGATCGACATTCTCGGGTTCAGCGACGATGCCGGGTCCTGGAAGACAATGGCAACCTTGCGTCGCATGGGCATCAGCTCTTTTTGCGAAAGCCCCTTGATGTCCTTCCCGGCGATCTTGATCGACCCACCGGTCACCGGCAGCAGGCTGGCAACCGCACGACCAATCGTCGACTTGCCGGAGCCGGATTCGCCGACCAGGCCAAGGATCTCACCGGGCGGCACACTGAAACTGACACCCTCAACCGCCCGGAACGGCGGCACCCGGCCGCGCCCGGGATATTCCAGGATCAGATCAGTGACCTCGAGCGCGTGGTTCACCTGCTGTCGCGCGGTGGTGGCCGCGCTCGGTTCTCGGTCGGAGATCTCCGAACCAAGGTGCGGGACCGCTGCCAACAGGTCCTGGGTGTACTTCTCCTGCGGGAACGAGAACAGGTCCTGTGCGGCACCGGTCTCGATGATGTGCCCCTCGCGCATGACCACCACCCGGTCAGCGAGGTCGGCGACGACGCCCATGTCATGGGTGATCAACAGGATCGCGGAATTCAGTCGGTGGTGCAGATCCCTGAGCAGATCGAGGATCTCGGCCTGAACGGTCACATCCAGTGCAGTTGTCGGCTCATCGGCGATCAACAGTATGGGGTCGCAGGCCAGCGCCATGGCAATCATGATGCGCTGCCGCTGACCGCCGGAGAGTTGATGCGGATACAGGTCGTACCGGTCGGCGGGATTGGGCAGATCGACCAGCTTCATCAGTTCGATGACCCGCTCGCGGGCGGCCTGCGGGGACAGGTCGAAGTGGCTCAACAACGTCTCGTTGATCTGGAAGCCGACGGTCAGCACCGGGTTCAGCGCGGTCATCGGCTCCTGGAAGATCAGGCCGATGTCCTTGCCCCGCACGGCCCGCAGCGCGGGTTCCTTCGCCCCGATGAGCTCTTTGCCTTCGAGGGTCGCACTGCCTTTGGCCCGCGCGTTCTTCGGCAGCAACCCGAGGATGGACATGGCGGAGACGGATTTTCCGGAGCCCGACTCCCCCACCACGGCGAGAACCTCGCCCGGGTAGATGTCGAAGTCGACGTCCTCTGAGGCCATCACCCAGGCGCCCTCGACCGCAAAGTCCACCCCGAGTCCGCGAACGGACAGAATGGGTACGCGTTCGCCCGAATACGCCTCGGATCCGGCATCGAAGACGCTGGTACCGGCCACGTGCTCCCCTTTCACGCCTTCACCCTGTTCTGCCTCGGGTCGAATGCGTCCCGCAGGCCGTCACCGATGAAGTTGATCGAGAGCGAAATTGCGACGATGAACAACCCGGGCCACCAGAACAGGTACGGCCGGACGTCCATCGCCTGCCGGTACTGCTGCAGCAACAGGCCGAGCGAGATATCCGGACTCTTGACCCCGAAATTCAGGAAGCTGAGGGCCGCTTCCAGCAGGATGGCGCCAGAAATTGCCAGTGTCGCCGACACGATGATCACCCCGACCGTGTTGGGCAGGATATGCCGGAAAATGATCCGGCGGCTCGACGCACCGACGGAGCGGGCGGCGTCGACGAATTCCTTTTCCCGGAGCGACAGAAATTCCCCGCGGACGATGCGGGCCAATGCGGTCCAGGTGACCAGCCCCAGCAGTACCGCCAGGAAAACGACACCCGAGCCACCGATCTGGTTGCTGATCACCGCCGCGATGGCGAGCAGCGGAATCGTGATCATCACATCGGTGAACCGCATCAGAATCGATTCGGTCCTGCCGCGGTAGTAGCCGGAAACCGCTCCGATGAGCGTGCCAACAACGGTGCTGACAATGCCGACCATGAAGGCGATGATCATCGATTGCTGCAGGCCGCGCATGGTCAGCGCGAAGTAATCCCGCCCCTCATTGCTCTGACCGAAGGGGTGGTTACCCCACGCCGGCGGCCACACCGACAGCGTCGGCGCCCCACCATCGGTCAGCGTCGGTTCGAAGTCGGTGTAGTTGTACTTCCACCACCCTGGAATCGGACCGAATCCGATCGAGGTGAACGCCAACAAGATGATCAGTCCGAGCACGATCAGACCGGCCCGGGCGGCCTTGTGCCGGAAGAACCGGCGCGCGACGATCCTGAACTCGGTCTTGGCCGCCAGTGGACGGACCGGGCTCGGGCCCAGCCCGGCTTCGGCCGTCTCGTTGTCGATACCGACGAAACTGGCCATTTCCAGCTCGGTGGCCGGAACGTTCGGCGGCGGCATCCGTTCGGAGTCGCTGTCCAGAGAGGGCTCGAGATCGTCAGTCATCGCTACGCCAATCGAATGCGCGGGTCGAGGTACGCGTATGAGATGTCCGCCAGCATGTTGAACAGGACGATCGCGGTCGCCGAGACGAGGAAGAAGGCCATCACCGGATTCGGGTCGATGTTGGTCAGGGACGTTGTGAACAGCTTGCCCATTCCCGCCCAGCCGAACACCGTTTCGGTGACGATGGCACCGGAGAAAATACCGGCAAAGTCAAAGGCCATCAGCGTCACCAACGGGATCAGCGCATTCCGGAAGGCATGCCGGACAATCACGGTCCGGTTGTTCAAGCCCTTGGCCCGCGCGGTCCGCACATAGTCCTGACCCATCACATCCAGCATGCTGGCCCGGGTATATCGGGTGTACTGCGCAAATGAGATCAGCATGATCGCGAAGGTCGGAAGGATCAGATACATCAGGTAGTCCAGTTGGGTTTCCCAGAACCCGGCCGTGAGGTTGGGCGTCGCCGACCCGGTGGTCTTGATCGGCCGACCATTGGTTGCCTCGAACAACGCGGGGTAGGCCTGCAGCAACTGATCCACCACGATGAGAATGGACACCGTGAAGCCGGTGACTCCACCCACCCGCATGGCGAGCCGCTTGGTGGGGCCGCCCAGGAAATAGCCGGCGGCCACTCCGGCCGCGATGACACCGAGGCTGACCAGCAGGACGACCAGCCATCCGCCGTCCGCGATCACCTCGCCGAGCGCGAAGGCGATGGCCGCTCCGATGACGGCCGTCACCACCGACGAGATGAGCACCGGCTGGGCACGCTTCTGCAGACCGGCGAACAACGCGGTCCAACCGACCGCCGCGGCGACACCGAACACCAGAATTCCGAGGATCCCGAAGTACGGCTCCCGGAAGAAGTCCGTGACCAGCAGCGTGTACATGACGACCGCGGTGGCCAGCGCCGCAGCACCGAACACGGTGAGCATGCGGCGTCTGTCACCGCCGATGACGAGCGCCCACAATCCGCCGACGACAACGGCCAGCAGCAGGATCCCGCCGGTGGTCATCGTCGGATTGTTCAACCAGGTGTTCAGGTCGATGGCGACGTACTGCTTCAACAGGGTCGATACCCAGAAGACCGGTAGCGAGAAGCACAGGAAGGCAACGAATGTCACGCCATAGTCGAAGACGCTGTACTGACGAAGGGCAGTGACGATGCCGGTGACGACACCGATGATCAACGCAAGAATGGTGGCAACCACCACCAGCCGCAGGGTCGAACCGATGGCGGACTGCAACTGCGGTAGCACCGCGCCGCCGTTCCGGTCACTGCCCAACGTGCACTCTCCGCCGAACGGCGTGATGCATCTGGCCACATCTCCCAGCCACAACAGGTACCGGATCCAGACCGGTTGATCGAGATTCAGGTCCTGGGTGCGCTGGGCGATCTTGGCGTCGCGCTGGGGGCCGCGAAGTTCCAACAGGTCCTGCAACGGGTTACCGGAATAGGCAACCAGAAAAAAGGTCAAAGCCGTTGATGCCAACAGAATGAAGAACGAGACGACCAGTCGTCGTGTGATGAAAACCAGCATGTCGTCACCACCAGCGTCGGAACCGCGTCAACAAATGAAGGTAATCCCTGCAGTACAGGAAGACGACCCGCAGCGCACCCGGAACGTCATCGGTACACCGATGACGGCCACGGCCACCGGCGGGTTCCCCCGCGGGTGGCCGTGACCGTGAGTCATCAGCCGGTCTTGGTCCAGGTGGCCGCGTTCCAGGTCGACCCGAATTGAGTCGGGTTGATCACGACGCCCTGGATCGACGACGCCGACGCCGCGAGGTTCGGTGTCGCATACAGCGTTGCGTTGTAGGGGTTCGTCCACAACGCCTGCTCCATCGGCACCTTCAACTGATCGGCCTTCTCCCGATCCACCGTCTTGACGACCTCCGCCCACGACGAGTCAACGGTCGGATCGCTGTAACCGCCGAAGTTCTGCTCGCCGCCGGTGATGTAGATCGATTCACCGGAGGCCACCAAACCGGACTGCGACCAGCCGAAGATCGCCGCGTCCCAGGTACCGCGGGTCGTCAGTGTGGTGAAGACATCTGGATCGGGCTGATCGATGATGTTGAACCCGGCCTGATCACAGGATCCCTTGATCACCGCGATCTGCTGACCGCGCAGATCCGACGTCGAGGCCCGGATGAGCCTGATGTCGTACGGCTGGGTCACGCCGGCCTCGGTGAGCAACTGCTTGGCACCGGCGATGTCGACCGTGTCGTAGGTGGTCGCCTCCGGAACCTGGGCCAGGATTTCCTGGTAGTTGGCCTGCGCCGGCAGGAACTCCCGCAGATCCAGGATCTGCGCACCCGGGAAGACCGGCTTCGCAAATTTGTCGACCAGCTCCTGCCGCGGGATGCACTTGAGGAATGCCTGCCGCACCTTGATGTCGGCGAGTCTGCCCTGCGGGGACGAGTCGAAGTCCAAGTGGCTGAACGACAGCCCCTCACCGACGTCGTAATTGACCTTGCCGCCCAGGGCTTCCAGCTGGGAAACCACGTCCTGGGTCGGGTTGGACGGGTCGTACTGGTCGATCTCCCCGTTCGCCATGGCCTGCACCCATTCTTCGGGGCTGATGGTCTTGAAAACGAAGGTGTCCGTCTTCCCTGGCGTCCCCCACCACTTGTCATTCTTGACGACGGTCAATGTCCCGTTCGCGCCGTTGTCGTACTTGTACGGGCCGGAGGTCGGCAGCAGCGCCACATCGGGCAGAGTCGGGAGCTCCGGCTGGTAGTTCCAGCCGGTTGACCAGAAGTTCGCGACGGGGGTGAGCTGCGCGGTGTTGTCCGTCTCGATCGCCGAAATCAGCGCCGCACCGTTGTCAGCCGAGCTGAGACCGCCCTGCTCTGCGGCGATGTGCGCCGGCATGATGTTGGAACCGGTCAGCAACGCCTCCCAGTCCGCGTACGGCTGCTTGTAGACAAAGGTGAACGACTTGTCGCCCGCCTTGCAGGTCGGCTTCTCCACTTGGGAGAAGCCGTTGGTCGAGGCCGGCTGGAACAGGTCGACGTCGTTGCCGGCATCGTCCTTCGTGCCGGTCGGGTAGCTGCCCGACTGGGACGCCCACAGGAGCATGGCGTCATCGCAGTCGATCGGCACGCCGTCGGACCACACCGCCTTGTCGTCAAAGGTGTACTTGACGGTCAACGGATCGTCGGACGTCTTTTCGTACGTCCCGTACTCGGTGTTCGGCTTGATGGTGAGGTCCGGCTGAATCACCGCGAAGTTGCTCTGCGTCAGGTTGTCGACGTAGGCGGTGTAGACGCTGTTGGCCGCGGAACTGACACCGTTGAACCCGCCTGGCGCCTGCTCGAGACCGATGTTGATGGTGTCCGCGGTCGCACCACCGGTCGCCGTTCCGGACCCCTCGGCCGCTGTGGTTTCCGCCGTGGAACCTCCGGCCGCGGTTGAGGAAGTTCCGGAACTACTGCCCACCGAACTGCACGCAGCTACCAATGCAGCAACGGCCGCCAGCGCAATGACGCGCCGAGCCTGAGTCCTGGTTTTCAACGATCCTCCTTGTGAACGTCCATCCACCTACTGGGCGGTCCGTCGACTGCCCAGCACACTGGCGTGACACCTCGTCACCCATCGTGGCCAACGTGTCGACCCTACGAGTTAACCCTCACTCACGTCGCGGCGGCCCCGCGAATCTTTATCCAAGGGTGACCGTTCGCAAGCCGATTTGCGACGAATCGGTCATCACCCGGGGCAAACGGCGGATCTCTTCGCTTCTCTAGTTCACCGGCCAACCTGACAGCCCGCTGAGCGGCCCGCTCCAGTTCCATCCGTCGTGTGGACCGGCGAGCACGCTGCGCAGCGGCTCTGCAACGGCAAAGACGGCGGACTGCTGAATCAGCGGCAGCACCGGCAGATCCGCCCAGAGCGACGGGTCGGCCGCGGTCACCGCGGCCCGTCCGCTGATGGCACCGGCGAGGATTGCCTGGGTCTGCGGCCGGCAATAGCCGGACAGATTGCCGGTCCGTGGACTGGGCGTGGCGCCGCCGGCGTCGGGCGGCGTTGCCGGGGTCGATGTCGTCGCTGTCGATGTCGTAGAACCGGAATCGGAATCTGTCGGCCGGGTCGCGCCGTCCGTCGTCCCACCGTCATTGGCGTCGTTCGCCGCCGCGCTGGGCGTCACCGCTGTGGTGGTGACGGTGGAGCCGATCCCGAGGACGCTGTCCGTCGGGCATCCGAAGGCCGACGCTGCCGAAGCGGCGTCAGAGATCCCCCGTGGCCGCGACAGCAGGGCGAGATCGATTGCACCGGACGCGATTCGAGTTTCGACAAGGTTGGGCGTCGCATCCGGCAGTAGATCGATCTCGATGCCGACGACGCCGAGTTGTCGTTGAATGGTCCTCGCTGCGGCGGCCAATCGCGGATCGCCACTCGGATAGCCGAGGGTCATTCGCAACACCGCCCCGTTGCGGGAGACGTACACCCCGTTGCGGGCGTAGCCGGCGCCGGCCAGCGCACTACTGGCCGCCTGCTCACCGGTCACCACCGGCGACTGCGCGGTTGATCCGCCGTCGACGCCGTTCCCGGACTCAGACGGCAGCTCCACCTGCGAGGTCACCGTTGTCCCGCCGTCCGACCAACCCCCGGTGAGGTCCGCTGCTACAGCGGGCTGGCCGACGCCGGCCGCAACGGCACTTCGAATGGATTGTTCCGCGGTCGGCCCCGAGGTGGTGTTGAAGATCAACTGCGTGGACGCCGGAATGGGCACGACGGTGCGCTGGTCGGCGGGCACCGTGTCCTGTAGCGAGGACGCCATCGCACCGGTCGGCGCGAACCACAACGCCTGGACGTCGCCGCGGGAGAACGCGGCCAACAGGTCCGCCGGGTCGCCGAGCCGCAACACGACGGCCGCGGGTTGCGGCGGAGTCCCCCAGTACTTGTCGTTGCGCGCCAGCGAGATCTGCCCGGTGACCGGGTCGTAGGAGTTCATCTTGAAGCGGTTGGCGGACAGCGGAAGGTCGGCACCGAGCGCCGCACTCCAACCGCCGGGGAAGTCCTTCATGAGATGACTGGGCAACAACGGCGAGAACAGTGTCGGCCAATCCGGAAATGGTTCGCTGAACTCGACCTCGACAAGTTTGCCGGCGTCACGCGACCGGATCGCGCTGATCAATTGGTAACCGGCCGGATTGACCGTTCCGGGTTGGCTGACCAACTGGTCCCGCAGATAGGAGAAGTCCTCGGCGGTCAACGGTGTCCCATCGGACCAGGATGCTTTTCGATCCAAGGTGTAGGTAACGGTGAACGGATCCTGGGTGGTGACCTCCGCCTTGTCGATGACGTCAGGATCGGGAACCACGGTCCCGTCGGCGGCGACCACAAACGTCGATGGGAGCACCAGGGACGCCGCCGCCTGGGACGCCGGGGAGAAATCGGCGATCGAGTAGGGATTGAAGCCCGCGATCCGTCCGGCGGTGCCGTCCAGTCCGATCACGACCGTGCCAGCGGCCGGCGGCGAGGTGGGCACCGATGTCACCCCCGACGGCGTGATCGGATCGGGCAGCCCGGGGGGCGTGCAGGCCGTGAGCACCAGGGCGATCGGAGCGACCAGCAGGATCTGCCGGAACCGCGCGCGGCGGCCGGTCAGCCGGCCGGCGCGGCGCTGCGATCCCAGGGCAAGCACGGCCTCACCCTACGGAACTGCATGCCTCGGTTGCCCAAAAACAAGGCCGGGTCATCCCGGCACCGGCTCGGTCAGCTGGCCGGGACCTTGTTCCTCGACCGGGTCTTGGCGCGCTCGGTGGCAGTGAGCGCCACCTTGCGGATCCGCGCCCCCTTCGGGGTGACCTCAACGCACTCGTCGTCGGCGCAGAATTCCAGCGACTGCTCGAGAGACAGCGAGCGCGGCGGCACCAGGTGGACGAGTTCGTCGCCGCTGGACTGGCGCATGTTGGTGAGCTTCTTTTCCTTGGTGATGTTGACGTCCATGTCGTCGGACCGCGAGTTCTCACCGATGATCATGCCCTCGTAGACCTCGGTGGTCGGCGGGATGAGCATCGTGCCGCGCTCCTGCAGCGCGAACATCGCAAACGGCGTCGCCTTGCCAGGGCGATCGGCGACCAGGGACCCGGTCGGCCGGCCGCGCATCGGTCCGGACCATGGCCCGTAGCCGTCGAAAATCGCCGAGGCAATACCCGTGCCGCGGGTGTCGGTGAGGAAGTCGGTACGGAACCCGATCAGGCCGCGCGACGGCACGTGGAATTCCAGCCGCACCCAGCCGGTGCCGTGGTTCGTCATGCCCTCCATCCGGCCCTTGCGGACCGCCAGCAGCTGCGTGACGTTGCCGAGGTACTCCTCCGGAACGTCGATGGTCAGCCGCTCGAACGGCTCGTGGATCTTGCCGTCGACCATCCGGGTGACCACCTGCGGCTTGCCGATGGTGAGTTCGAAACCCTCGCGACGCATCGTCTCGACCAGGATGGCCAGCGCCAACTCACCGCGACCCTGCACCTCCCAGGTGTCCGGTCGTTCGGTCGGGAGGACCCGGATCGAGACGTTGCCGACCAGTTCGGCGTCGAGCCGGTTCTTCACCTGGCGGGCGGTCAGCTTGGTGCCGCCGTCCCGGCCGGCCAACGGCGAGGTGTTGATGCCGACCGTCATCGAGATGGCCGGCTCGTCGACGGTGATCGGCGGCAGGGCGACCGGGTTCTCCGGGTCGGCCAGGGTCTCGCCGATGGTGATCTCGGCCATTCCGGCGACCGCGATCAGGTCGCCGGCGAAGGCCGACTCGACCGGGATCCGGTCCAGCGCCTCGGTGATCAGCAGTTCGGTGATCTTGGTGCGCGCAACGGTGCCGTCGGCCTTCATCCACGCGACCTGTTGGCCCTTGGTGATGACGCCCTCGATGACCCGGCACATGGCGATCCGGCCGAGGAACGGGGACGCGTCGATGTTGGTGACCTGCGCCTGCAGCGACGCACCCTCGGTGTATTCCGGGGCGGGAATCGTCGCCAGCAGCGTGTCGAACAGCGGGTCGAGGTTCTCGTGATCGGGCATTTCGCCGTTGCCAGGCTTGTTCATCGAGGCCCGGCCCGCCCGCGACGCGCAGTAGACGATCGGGAACTCGATCTGCTCGTCGGTGGCGTCCAGGTCGATGAACAGGGCGTAGGTCTCGTCGACGACCTCGTCGATCCGGGCGTCCGGCCGGTCGGTCTTGTTGATCACCAGCACGACCGGCAGGTGCGCCTGCAGCGCCTTGCGGAGCACGAACCGGGTCTGCGGCAGCGGACCTTCGGAGGCATCGACGAGCAGCACGACGCCGTCGACCATCATCAGCGCCCGCTCCACCTCGCCGCCGAAGTCCGCGTGGCCGGGGGTGTCGACGATGTTGATGACCATGTCACCGCGGCGGACGGCCGTGTTCTTCGCGAGAATGGTGATGCCCTTTTCCCGCTCCAGGTCGTTGGAGTCCATGACGCGGTCGGTATGCGCGGAACCGATCCGGAAGGCCCCGGATTGCCAGAGCATGGCGTCGACCAGGGTGGTCTTGCCGTGGTCAACGTGCGCCACGATGGCGACATTGCGCAGGTCGGAACGTATCGAACGGGCAGCCACGACTGAAGTACTCCTCGGGTTCGGGTGACGCTCCGGTAGCGCCGGCACTGCGCGCAAAGGAGCGTTGGATCGGCCACCCACCCGGTATGACCGACGCAGTGCAGCCTTCCCAGTCTACCGGGGCGGACGGCCACCTCGGGTCGGAGCAGACGATCGACCGGTGTTGTCCGTTACATTCCACCCATGGCGCAACCACCAGCCGGCGATTACCCCATCGGCAAGGACGGCCTCCCGGACCTGCCGCTGCGAGTGCTCGAGGACGACGAGAACGTCCCGCCCAGGCCCGAAGAAGAGCTGGCCGACCTGGAGCGGACCGACCCGCACGCCCCCTAACGGCTCAGACCTCAGACCAGATGACTTCGATTCCGGCGATCTCGGCCAGCACATCGAACTCGGCGTCCCGGGGACCGGGAAATGGCGAACGGCCCGCGCCGCACCCATTGCCGGTGCGTCGCGGGCCGTTCCCCATGCTGTTGTCGCAGTCGAGCGGTCAGTCCGGTCGCACGTTCGGGAAACCGGGCATCGGTTCCAGGTTCGTGTCCAGCGGCCTTGCGACGCCGGGCGCTTCCTTGAGCGGCTCAGGCAGGGTGCCGACGTCCTCCACCGAGACATCGGTCGGGTTCAGCACCCGGCGCAGGAACGACTTCGTCCGTTCGTGCTGCGGATTACCGATGACGTCCTCGGGTCTTCCCTCCTCGACGATGAAGCCGCCGTCCATGAAGACGACGCGATCGGCGACGTCCCTGGCGAAGGCCATCTCGTGGGTGACGACCATCATCGTCATCCCATCGGCGGCCAGACTCTTCATGACGGCCAGCACCTCACCGACCAACTCGGGGTCGAGCGCCGAGGTGGGCTCGTCGAAGAGCATCAGGTTCGGCGTCATCGACAGCGATCGCGCGATGGCGATGCGCTGCTGCTGGCCGCCGGAGAGCTGAGCCGGGAATGACTCTTCCTTGTGCGCCATGCCGACCCGTTCCAGGTTTTCCCTGGCGATCTTCTCGGCCTCGGTCTTCGACCGGTTGAGAATCTGCGTCTGCGCGATGGTCAGGTTCTTCAGCACGTTCAGGTGCGGGAACAGGTTGAAGTTCTGGAAACACATCCCGATGTGCGTGCGCACCTTGTCCAAGTCGCAATCGGGGTCGGTCATCTCATCGTCGCCGATGAAAACCTTTCCCCCGGTTGGGGTCTCGAGCATGTTGACGCAGCGGAGCAGGGTGGACTTGCCCGAACCCGACGGCCCGATGACACACACCACCTCACCCGGGTAGATGTCCAGATTGATGTGCTTGAGCACCTCGATGGGCCCGAAGGACTTCACCAGACCCTGAATCGAAATGGCCGGAGTCTTCGTGGATGTCTCTGTCATGTTCCTCACCTGGCCTTTGCGTGGCGGATCTCGAGGCGGCGGACGAGCTGGGATAGCGGCAGCGTGATCACCAGGTACAGCAGACCACCGACCACCAGCGGTGTCGAGCTCGCGTACTCGACGACCTTGCTCTGGCTGAACTTGGTCAGCTCGTACTGGCTCAACGTGACGCCGAGGACGTAGACCAGCGAGGAGTCCTTGACCAACAGGATGATTTCGTTGGTCAACGGCGGGATGACGATCCGGAAGGCCTGCGGCAGCACGATCACCCGGAGCGTGCGGCCCGGCGAGAAGCCAAGTGTGCGAGCAGCTTCGACCTGACCCTTCGGCACGGCCTGGATGCCGGCGCGAATGGTCTCCGCCATGTAGGCCGCGGCGGTGAGGCCGAGACCGACCATCACCTGTCCGTAGAAACCACCCGGGAACTGGAATCCGGGGAATGCTCGCGGGATGCCCAGCGCGACCAGGAACAGCACGAGCAGCGATGGCAGGCCGCGGAACAGCTCGACATAGGCACCGCCGAGAATGCGGTAAACCCGCACCGAGGACAGCCGCATCAGCGCGATGATCACGCCGAGGACGAAGCCGAAGATGAAGGCCAGGACCGTGTAGATCAGGGTGTTCTTCAGGCCCGTGGTGATGACCTCCGGGAACATCTTGATTGCAACATCAACATTGAGGAACGCCTTGGCGAAAGCTGACCAGTCGGCGAGGAAGCCGATCACGATCAGGATCACGATGCCGATGGCGTACTGGACCCAGCGGAAATACTTGGCGCGTTGACGACGCGTAACTGCCATCGAAACTCCCTGTGGGAAGACGCAACAGGACTGTCATGGAACCGCGGCCGGTCGCCGGGCGAGTTGCCCGGCCACCGGCCGCGGGGAGATCAGTTACTGGAGGGAGCTGCACTGCTCGCGCCACTGGAGCTGGCGGGCGGCGGGAATCCCCACTTGGCGAAGAGCTGCGTCGTACGTGCCGTCAGCCTTGGCCTCGGTGATCGCGTCGTTGACGACTGTCTCCAATGCGGTGTTGCCGAGCTTCATACCGATGCCGTACTGCTCGCCGGTATTGAACTGCGCTGCGACCTTGACCTTGCCGGCGTTGTCCGCAACGAACTGGTTCCACACCGGGAGATCCTGAACCGCAGCGTCGACCTGCCCGGTCAGCAGCGAATCGGACTCCGACGGGAAGTCGGCGTACTCGACGATCTCGTACCCGTTCGCGTCGGCATTCTTCTTCAGATACTCGAGACCGGTGGTGCCGGTCTGACCGGCCACCCGCTTGCCCCTGAGATCGGCGAGCGTCGTCGCAGTGCTGGCATCCAGCGACGACCATGGCCTGGGTGGCATCGAAGTACGGCACCGAGAACAGGATCACCTTCTTGCGTTCGTCGTTGATCGTCATGCCGGCGGCAGAGAGATCACACTTGCCGGTTGCCGTGACTTCACCGGACTTGATGCCTTCGAACGGAGTATCGATGACCTTCGTCGTCACGCCGAGCTTGGCCGCGGCGAGGTCGACCAGGTCGACGTCGAAGCCGACGACCTGATCGCCATCGGTGAATTCGAAGGGCTTGTACGACAGCTGCGTACACATCGTCAACGAGCCGGGCTCGACGAGTGCGGCCTTGGCCGCGTCGACGTCGGGTCCGCTGGAAGCCGAGACCGTTGCACCGCCCGCCGCGGCCGACGTCGAGGAACTGTCGCTGCTACTGCTGGAACCACAGGCGGAAAGTACGAGCGCACCGGCCGCGGTGGCGGCAATCAGTGCGAATCGTAGATGACGTCGAGGGCTGTCCTTCAAGATCACTCCCAGTGAGACGTTGACGAGGAACCCGGGTCGGGCACCTCCGCATTACTGCATCCGAGGCATCCTGCCACGTTCGCGGTACCGCCAATGTGACGATGACGAAACAAATACAACACCGAACCCGTCCGATGAGCCGACTGAAACGGCTGATTCGGACACGATTCGCCCGTGGATACCAAGGTTGGTGGCGGTTCACGACCGAGCGTTGCGCTGGCCGCACACCCCGTGACGGGTCGATCGTTACCCAACCGTCCGGCTCGATCACGGATCGGCAACGCGACCGGAATCTCGGTTGACCGAATATCCATGCTCGGGGCAGGCAGGTTCATTTCTCTCTCCGGTAACGGATCTGCTTGCCTGGCAACGGATGTCAAGAGCGAAAACGGGACGACAACAACGGTGTCGACGGGTTGCACGTCGGCAACCAGCCAGTCAACCTCTGCCGCGCTGTACTAGTACATCTATTATCAGTGTGCTAGTACATTAGCAGCCGGCTGGGTCCCGCACCAGACCAACAATTGCTCCTTTTCGCCAGCCACCGGGATCATGGTGCCGTCGTTCATCGTGCTCATCCGTCAGCACACCCGGCGGAAGCCGGCTCAACTCCTCCATCATTGAGTCCGTGCCCCAGGATCTGAGCGCCGTGCATTGGCCCGTCCGTACCGAGCGCCTGCTGATCCGGATGGCCACGGCCGATGATGTCGACGCGACCTGGCGCATTCGGCGTATTCCGTCTGTCAGCCAGTGGTTGACCAGTGCCCCCGATGACCCGGCCTCGTACGAAGCCAGATATCTGGATCCGGACCGGCTCGCCAGAACACTGGTGATGGAGCTGGACGGAGCGGTGATCGGCGATCTCATGCTGGCCGTGCAGGACGCGTGGGCCCAGACCGAGGTCGCCGACCGGGCGCGCGGCGTCCAGGCCGAACTTGCGTGGCTGATCGATCCGGCAATGGCAGGCAGGGGGCTGGCCTCGGAGGCGGCCCGCGCCCTGCTGCGGATCTGCTTCGCCGAACTCGGCCTGCGCCGGGTGATCGCCCAGTGCTTCGCCGACAACGTCCCGTCCTGGCGCCTGATGGAACGGATCGGCATGCGTCGCGAGCAGCACACCGTCCGGGATTCGCTGCATCGCTCCGGAGAATGGCTCGACGGGATGCTGTACGCGATCCTGGCGGAGGAGTGGTTTGCGGGACGACCGAGCCGGCTGGATCGGGCTACGCAGAGTGGCTGACAGCGTCCGGCAGCAGTGCGGCTGCCAGGTCAGCGGCGAACCGGGTGGCGTCGGCGGGGTTCAGTGTCGCCGAGGTGATGCGGATGAACGGGCCCGAGTCGATCCGGTGCCGTTCGCCGGCCCGCACCTGCCAGCCGGCCCGGCGCAATGCCAGCATCACCGGCACCTCCTCGACCACCGGCACCATGACGTTCAACCCGGACCGACCGACGGCCGGGATGCCTTGCGCGGCCAGGGCTGCGATCAAGTTCTCGCGGCGCTCTCGATACAGCCTGCCGGCCAGATCGAGCAGCTTGTCGGTTGCCGGATCGGCCATCACGTTGACGGCAATCCGTTGCAGGATGTGGCTCACCCAGTCCGTCCCGAGGTGTTGGTGCCCCTGCACCCGGCTGACCGTCCGCCGGTCGCCGGCGAGCACCGCGATCCGCAGGTCCGGGCCAAGCGCCTTGCTGAACGACCGGACGACGGTCCAGGACGACCGGCCGGCGGACAAACCCAGGTACGGCACGCCGGAAAGGTCTGCGAGATAATCGTTCTCGACGACGTGGACGTCGGGATGGCGACGCAGCACCTGTCGGAGCCGGCTCGCCCGCGGCTTGCTCAGTGCAGCTCCGGTCGGGTTCTGCGCCCGCGGCGTCAAAATGGCGATCCGGACGCCGTGGTTCAGCGCGGACGCGAGATCGACGGCGGACGGTCCCTCCTGATCCATGCCGACGGGGACCGGACGCAGGCCGATGCCGCGCACCAGGTCCAGCACTCCGGAATAGCAGGGGTCCTCGACCGCAACCTCGTCGTTGGCCCTGGTCCGGGCCCGCAGGATGCGCTCGATCCCATCGAGAGCACCACCGGTCAAACAGATCTCGGTGTCCGCCGGTCGTGCTCGGTCAGCACATCGGCCAGCCATCGGGTGGCCAGCTCGACCATCTGCGGGTCGAGGTCGGCTCGCCGTACAGCACGTGATCCGTCGCGATCGAGCGCAACGCCCGGCCGAGGTCGGGCAACAGCGCCGGGTCCGGGTTGGCCTGGCTGATGTCCCTGGTTCCGGGTTCGATGACCGTCGCCCTGGCCGGCGTCAGCAGCGGCGGCCGCGCCGCCACTCTCGTCCCCTGACCGGGTCTGGGACGCGACCACCCCGCGCAACCGCAGGTCCCGATAGGCAGAGCCCACCGTCGCGGGGCTGATGCCCAGTTCACCGGCGAGAGCCCGCACCGAGGGAAGGACCTCCCCGACACCCAGTCGTCCGTCCTGGACGGCAGCCTCCACGCTCTCCACGATGTCGTGTGCCGTGCGTCCGCTGATCTTCGCTGTGGACACGCAGTCACTCTAGTAGTCGGACCCGACGAAGCAGGCGGGCGTTCAACACAGGAGGCCGGCATCGAAGAAACATGGCCGTGCAGGAGCTGGGTTGTTCGGTGCAGTCCTAAGACGCGCTCAGCCTGCGACGCAGGTCCGGCAGCAGCGCCCAATCGGCATCGAGCCAATTGAGGCCGTCCAATTCCTCGGGGCCGATCCATTGCAGGACATCATGTTCGGTGGGAACCGGCACGCCGGAGATGATCTCCGCGAGGTAGCACCGCAGGACGCGGTTGTCGCCGATATCGAGATCGCCGCCGATCCGCTCGCCGACGGCGACCGTTGTCCCCAGTTCCTCGGCGAGCTCGCGGACCAGGGCGTCCTGGTCGGTCTCCCCCGGCTCGACCTTGCCGCCGGGTAGTTCCCACTGCCCGGCGAGCTCCGGCGGCCTGGTCCGCCGGGCTGCGAGCACGGCGCCGTTCTGCACAATCGCGCCGGCGACGACCACCTGGATCTCCCGGGCAGCCAGGGTTGCGATACCGAGCAACAGCTGCGCCGTCCGCAGAATTCGACGGCGCAGCAGCGGCGTCAGGATCGCCGGCGCCGCCGTCACCCGGCAGTCGACGGTGACCAGCGTGCCCGCCCCGGTCGACGCGGTGGTCAGGCTGATCCGGCCGGATGTCAGCGGCCCGGCCAGGTAGGCCAGTATCGGCAGTGCTGGCCCGGGCTTGTCGGTGTCGATCGAACCCGCATCGGCCTCGACCCGAAAGATGAGTGAGCGGGCGGGCCACAGCCGGTCGCGGCTGACCATCGATGTGCCGGCCACCGGGCCTGCTGCGGTTGCTGGTCCGTCCATCCGTACCCGGATGAGTTGCCCCGGTCGCAGCGGCGATCGCGGCCCGGCATTCGGCGGAATTCCCGCAGCCGCGCCGATATCTGCGCGGGCGCCGGCCGCCCGCGCGGTCCTGGTCCAGACATCGGTCCGAACAAGGGCGCTGCGGACGGCACCCTCCGGGGCGTCGATCAACGCGGTGGCCCGCAACGGAACAACGGCGCGCGGGGCAGTCACGGTGGTCCACCCTACGAGTACCAGCGCACTGCCGGGTTGCGGCCGCGTGCGGCCCGAGTCCACGGCCCGGCGAGCGTTCAGCCGGCGGCTGCAACTATCGGGCCGTCGGCGTTCACCGAGGACGACCTCCGCCCACGATCGCCGTGCGGCTCGGCTCGAGTCGCATCCGCACAACGGCGCCGGTGACGAGACCCGGATCCACCGGCCCAACGGCTTGCACCGTTCCGACGTCGTCGATCTGCACCGATCACGCGAACGCCGTCGGGTGCGGGCACGACCAGCAGCACCCGACCGCGCAGGGGACCGGCAGTGTCGAGGATCAGCGCCGTCGACCGCAGGCCGACGAGTTCGCCGGCCGCCACGGGCATGCCGATGGACCGGGCCGCCGCTGCATCGAGCACCGAGCTGTATCCGATGAATCCGGCGACCCAGGCATCCGCGGGCTGCGCCCACACCTCGCTGGCCGAGCCGGCCTGCCGCACCTTTCCCGCCCGCATCACGACGATCCGGTCGGCAACGGCGAACGCTTCCGCCTGGTCATGGGTGACGAACACCGCTGTCGTGCCGGTACTGGTCAGGGCGGCGCGAAGGTCTGTCAGCAGGCGGTCCCGCAATGACCGATCCAGCGCCGCAAGTGGTTCGTCCAGCAACAGCAACCGAGGTCGGGGGGCGAGTGCGCGGGCCAGCGCCACGCGTTGCGCCTCTCCGCCGGACAACGTTGCCACCCGACGCGGACCGTAACCGGGCAAGCCGACAAGCTCGAGCAGGTCACCAACTCTCGCCGCGATCTGCGGCCGACCCAGGCCGGCTCGGCGTAAACCGTAGGCGATATTGCCGGCCACGTCCCGGTGCGGGAAGAGCACGCCGTCCTGAAACATCAACCCGAATCCCCGCCTGTGCACCGGCACCCGGCGCAGATCGGCACCGTCCCAACAGATCTGCCCGGCGGTGACCGGTTCGAGGCCGGCAATTGCCCGCAGCAGCGTGGATTTCCCGCAGCCCGATGGTCCGAGCAGCGCCAGCACGCCGCGGTCCAGCAGCTCGAGGCTGACGTCCGACACTGCCGGTACGGCACCGGCCGGACCTGGATAGGTCACTGTGACCGAACGGATCTCGAGCATCAGAAGCCGCCGATCCCCGGCTCGCCGCGGCGTCCGCCGACGGCGGCGTCGACCAGGAAGACCGACACGGCACAGAGCCCGGCGAGGATGACGGCCGCCGCGAGGGCCATCCCGGCATTCGTCGATCCAGGACGGGCAATCAGCCGGCCGATCACCACCGGTAGCGTCGGATTCTCCGGTCTGGCAATGAATGTCGTCGCACCGAACTCGCCCAGCGCCACTGCGAAGGCGAACGCACTTGCCCCGGCCAGTGCCCGGGACATGATGGGCAGGTCGACGGACCACCACACCCGAATCGGGCCGGCACCAAGGACTGCAGCAGCTTGCCGCAGTCGGTCGTCTGCGGCGCGGAGGACCGGCAGCACCATCCGCACCACGAGTGGAATGGTCACCATGGCCTGGGCGATAGGGATCAGCAACGGCGACGACCGTAGGTCGAGCGGCGGCGCGTCCAACGCGATCAGGAATCCGAAACCGACTGTGACCGCACTGATTCCGAGCGGAAGCATGACCAAAGCGTCCAGCGTGCCGATGGTTCGCCTGGCCAATGGCCGGCGCGGTCGGCGGGCGAGCACGACCGACAGCAGCACCCCGACCAGGACCGACAATGCCGCAGCGGCAAGGGCAGTCCGCAGCGACAGGCCCAGCGCGGTGGTCACCGGCGTCACCAGCACGTTGTGCTCGCCGATTCCGGACAAGGCCCGGTAGTTCTCCAGGCCCCAGCCGCTCGGCGTCCGGAGCGACCTGACCACCAGCACCACCAGCGGGGCCATCAGCAGCAAGCCGACCGCTGCCGTCACGGCCGCGGCGGGCAGGTCGGCCCTGCGCATCGGGCGGGCAAGATCCACCGCTGCGCGCAGCCGCAGGGTCGCCTCACCCCGCCGGCGAATCGCCGAGGCGCCCGCCAGCACCGCGACGACCAGCACCAGCTGCAGGATCGACAGCACGGCGGCCGCTCGGAGATCACCGATTTGCGCTGTCTGGCGGTAGATCTCGGTTTCCAGCGTGCCGTACTGCGCGCCGCCGAGGATCAGCATGATCCCAAAACTGGTGGCACAGAACAAAAACACCATGACGAAGGCCGCCGCAATTGCCGGCAGCAATGAGGGCAGGGTGACGGTGACGAAGACCCGGACGGGTCCGGCACCCAGGCTGCGCGCGGCTTCCGCCGGACGGCCGTCCAGGTGCGCCCAGCTGGATCCGACGGTGCGGACCACCACCGCATAGTTGAGGAAGACATGCGCAGCGAGGATCACCGCGATCGAACCGTCCCAACCCCACGATCCGAGCGGCCCATCGGCGGCAAACAGTGTCCGGAACGCCAGCGCAACCACGATGGTGGGCAGCACGAACGGCACGGTGACCACCGCACGGACCGCTGTCCGTCCACGAAAGCGACAGCGGTACAACACATATGCTCCCGGCAGGCCCAGCGCCACGGCGAGCGCCGCGGACACTGCGGCCTGCCACACGGTGAACAACGCGACGCGCTGCACCCGTGGTTTGCCCAGGACGTCGACCACCCCTTGAAGATCGACGGCCCCGGCGGGAATGAGTCCCCGACCGAGAAGGGATCCGACCGGATAGAAGAAGAACAGTGCGAACATGGCCACCGGAATGCCGGCAATGACGAGCCAGCCCAAAACCCGGGCAGCCGTGCTGATCGACCGGCCGGTGCCCTCCGGCCGGCTGTCAGCCGGCTGCCCGGGCGGCCCGGGGGTCCGCCTCGGGGTGGTCGCTGCCGCAACTGTCATTGGCGCTCGCTCAGCCTTCCACCAGATCGGACCAGGCAGATATCCAGGCCTCCCGATTGGCCGCGATGACCGCCGGGTCCAGCTCGGCCGGAGCGGGCGCCACCGGGGCGAACTGCTGCCAGGCGGCAGGCAGCGCCGCCGCGGAATCGACGGGATAGACATACATTCCGTCCGGCACGGAGGCCTGAAATTCCGGCGAGAGCAGGAAATCGACGACCTGCTGGGCGCCGGCCGGATTCTCCGCGCCGGCCAGGACTCCGGCGTACTCGACCTGCCGGAAGCAGGTGTCCAGCAGTGCTCCGGTTGGTGCACTCGTGGCTCCGTCGGTCACCTCGGCCGGTGGCGACGAGGCGTAGGAAACGACAAGTGGCCGTGCACCCTTGCCGGAGGATCCGGAGAAGTCAACGGTGTACGCGTCGGTCCAGCCACCGGTGACCTTGACCCCGTTGTCCTTCAGCTGGGTCCAGTAGGACTGCCAGCCGTCCGCACCGAAATGCGCCACGGTGCCGAGCAGGAACGCCAGGCCGGGCGAGGAGGTGGCCGGTGATTCGACGACCAACAGGTCCTTGTACTCAGGCTTGGCGAGGTCCTCGAAGGAGACCGGTTCGGCCAATCCCTTGGCGGCGAAATAACCATGGTCGACATTGACGCAGACGTCGCCGTAGTCGACCGCCGTCAGCCGATCGTCACCGGTACCGAACGTCGCGGCCCCGTTCGCCGCAGCCGGCGAGGTGTACGGGGTCAGGATGCCGGCGTCCAGGGCCCTGGAGGCGAAGGTGTTGTCGATGCCGAACACCACGTCACCGAGTGGATTGGCGGCGGTGAGCAGGAGTTGATTGACCATCGCTCCGGCGTCGCCCTGGGCCAGCACGGTGACGGTCAGGCCGGATGACGCCTCGAAGTCGGCGAGCATTTTTTCGTCGACGACGAACGAGTCGTGGGTGACCAGGGTGACCTCGCCACCCCCGCCCGCCGCCGCAGCGCCGGGTCCGGTCGTGGCAACCGCCGTGGTCCCGGCCGGGACTTCCGACGTACCGGCGGAGCTGCCGGCGGACGTTCCACAGGCGGCCAGCAAGATGCCGACCAGCGCGGCCGTTGCCAGCCCTGCCGTCATCCGGCGATGTCTTGGTCCGATGCCATGGTTCTTGTTCATTGCTGTGCCTCTCCCGCCTGTGCGGAGTCAGCACGGGTGTGATGAGGAGAGGACGTTCCTGCGCCGGCATGATCCGGATCAGGTTCGACGGTCCAGGACTTCGTGTCCCGCTCTCAGCCCGGCGCACCGGACTCCCGTGTCGGAGCCCATCCTAGAACCGAACTGCCTACGACTGCGACGCGATGCCCGGCTCGGGCGGCAGCACGGCAGATCGGTCCGGGCCGGTTCCGGCTACCCGGACCCGCAGATTGACCACCGCGAGCAGCACCAGCGTGACCACGCCGAGCACGGGGTAGATCGACCCGAGCCAGGCCTGCCACCACGGCCGGGATGCCAACTGGCCGATGTATTGCATCGCGATCAGGATGCTGACGATGTAACTGCAGGTGCCGATCACCCAGGCGATGGCCAACACCCGGACCGAGGTGAGTCGCTGGCGGGGTCCGAACAGGCACCACAGCAGCAGCGGCAGCACCCACACCCAGTGGTGCGACCAGGAGATCGGCGAGATCAACAAACCGGTGAACTGCACCGCGAGCAGCCCGGCCGTGCGATCCCCGGCACGCAGGCAGACCCACGCCGCCCACACCCCGAGGACCGCGGCTGCGGCAGCAAAGACGTACCAGACCGATGTCAGGTCGGCGCCGGCAATCCGGGCGATCGCACCGCGCAACGACTGGTTGATCGCCGACCAGACGGGGCCGGTGCGGGCCGGGTCGAGCATCAGCTTGGTGAAGAACCGCCAGGTCTCGGCGGGCAGCAGGACAAGCCCGACCACGACGGTTCCGGCGAAGAAAACAATCGACCAGATGACGGCTGACCAGCGCTTTTGCAGCAGGTAGTACAGACCGGTGATGGCCGGTGTGAGCTTGACACCGGCCGCGATGCCGACCGAGGCCCCGGCCATCCACTCCTTGCCGGCGACGGCCCCGGCCAACAGCAGGGCGCACAGGAACAGGTTGATCTGGCCGTAGTTGAAGGTGGTGCGGACCGGTTCCAGCCACAGCCCGAGGGCCGTGATGGTGACGACGATGCCCCGGACGTGCTGCAACGGCTGCGGGGCTTTTGGTCCGGCCCGGCCGAGCAGCCGCAGAGTCGAATAGGCCATCAGCCCGATCGCACCGAACGAGGCCAGTTGCCAGAGGATTCGGAGCAAGGTCCACGGCAGCCAAGTCATCGGCGTGAAGATGATCGCCGAGAACGTCGGATAGGTGAACGGCAAATGCAGTGGCTCGGAGAAGAAGTCGTAGAGGGTGCCGTCGGTCAGATGACGGGCCCCGTCGACATAGACAGCCAGGTCGACCATCAGGAACGGATCGCCGCCAGCCAACGTCGCCAGGACATGCAGCACCCCGGTGACGGCCAACAGCACCCACGGCGCCCATGACGATGCGACGAACCGTTGCAGCGCGCCGAGCACGACGAACCGACCTCCACCCAGCGGTGCCCCCACTGCGACCGGCGTCGGCATGGGTCCGCCAGCTGATCGTAGGGCGGCGATGGTCGTGATCGAGCGCGACTCGGCTGGTCGCGGCGCCGCCGTTCGGAGGTTGCCGCCCTTCGGAGGTTGCCGTTCGAGAGGCTGCCGCCGTTCAGGACGACCGGCAGCCGCTGTCGACACCCGGTCGAGCGAGGCCTACGTCGGCAGCAGTCCGCCGACCAGACCGCCGAGCAGGTAGGTGACAGCCATGGCCAGCAGACCGCCGGCGATATTCCGGATGACGGCCCTCGGCACCGGTGCCGACCCCAGCCGGGCCGCGAGCGACCCGGTGATGGCGAGTGCAATGGCGACGGCGAGCACCGTCACCCAGGCCTGTGCGCTGATCACAACGCCGAGCAGTGGGATGCACGCGCCGGCCACGAACGCGACGAAGCTGGCCAGGGCGGCATGCCACGGGTTGGTCAGATCGTTGGGATCGAGTCCGAGTTCTGCCTCAGCGTGCGCACCGAGGGCGTCCTTGGCGGTGAGCTGCACGGCGATCTGGCGGGCGAGATCCGGATCGATCCCCTTCGCCGCGTAGATGTTGGTCAGCTCGTCGAGCTCCTCATCCGGCGTCTCCAACAGTTCCCGGCGTTCGATGTCCAGGACCGCCTTCTCGGTGTCCCGCTGCGTGGAGACCGACACGTACTCCCCGACGGCCATCGACATGGCGCCGGCCATCAAGCCGACCAGTCCCGGCCAGGATGACCGGGCCGCGGGAGTCGGTCGCCCCGGCGACGCCGAGCACGATCGCCGCCGTGGACACGATGCCGTCGTTGGCGCCGAGCACTCCCGCCCGCAGCCAGTTCAACCGACCGGCCAGCCCGGCGTCATGGGGCTCGTGGTGGCCGGGGTCGGTAGTCGGTATGCCGGTCGGTGAGTCCTGCGGGTCGGATCGGGCGGTGTCATCTGACGTGGTCACTGTTCCAGTTTGGTCTCATTTCGAGGCGGTTTCCAGCAAGCAAAGGCTGGCCTGACCTGCAGAGATTGCGGTAACCGGCCGGCACTTTGCGAGCCGGATCGTCGGCGCTGCCGGATCGATCGAGCAGAATCTCCCGACGAAGCCCATGACGCAGTGGCCAGCAAGCACGCGAGATCTCTCGCGGCAGTCACTCCGATGGGCAACAAACGGCACACAGCGTTAATTTCTGACACCGCATGGAAGACAACGCCCACCCAAAAGGGGCATCCGCTCGAATAAATTCCGAATTCACCTCACTACCTCCGTAACGGACTACGCTGCACCCTCAAACACATTGAGCAGCAGGGGGAACCGAAATGGCGGCATTCGACGAGACGATCAAGAACGGCCCGGACGCCCCGCCACCCGGCGGTGCCCTACGCGATGAACACCCCGGGTATAACGACCGGTGCGTCACGGCAGATGAAATTGCGCAATCCCATTCTGGTCTGGCTCGTCTGGCCCATTATCACTCTGGGTATCTACCATTTCGTCTGGTACTACAAGATCCATGCGGAACTGCTTCGACTCGACCCTCGTCAGCCGATCAAGCCTGCGGGCTCGCTGCTGACAATTCTCTTCGGCTGGATCATCATCGTGCCGCCGTTCGTGTCGTACTTCAACACAGGGAACCGAATTGCGACCGCGCAGCGGGCCGCCGGCCTGACACCAACGGCGAATCCGTGGATTGGATTCATCCTGCTGTTCATCTTCGGTCTGACCCCGCTGTACTACCAATTCGAACTCAACAAGATCGTTCAGCACCTGGGCGTCCCGGAAGGAGCTCCTGTCACGTTGGTCGCGTGAGCAGAGTTCAGCGACCCGGAACCGTCACACGCCGGATTCTCGCTCATTGCGAACAACCGGTACAAACCTCACCAACGGCGGTAGCGTGGATTGAACAGTCCACGCACCGGGAGGTCGCGATGAGCCGAGGCCGCGAGTTGGCGAATGTCCGGGATGTCCCGGACCGCATCGTTGTCCCCGACCTCTCCGGCGTCATCGTTGCCGGCGCGCTGCGTCGGGCTGCCATTGTCGGTTTCACCCTTGCCGTGGCGGATCCACCTCGACCGATCAAGGAGTTGGCGTCGTCTGGTCGATGGGTGGTGGCCGGCCAGGACCCAGCGCCGGGGGCCGAGCGTTATCGTGGCGACACTGTCGTTGTGACGGTGCGGCACGAGGGCGGCGGCAGTGCGGGGGACCGGGAGCCCCGGAACCCGTTGCCGCGCAGACTCAGTGATCGAGCACCGCTGCCGGAAGACCTTGGCGTGCCGTTGGAACAAGGCCCGCCGATCGCATCAGTGCACAGCCTCGATGACGTTCGTGCGCGCGGACTTGCCGGCGCGGATGCGGTCGATCAATCGGACGGCTGAGGTCTGCGGTCCTGCCTGCTGCCCATCGCCCGCCCGGGGTTCTGGTGCAGTGGCTCACTGAATTGAGAGCGTCGTGGGCCGGACAACGGAGCCGGCGTGTGCCGCGTTGTAGATCCCGTCGACGATCAGCCATTTGACGTGATCGTTCTCCAACTCATAAAAGATCTGATTCCCTGCCCTCCTGGTCCGGACCAGTCTGGCCATTCGCAGCTTCGCCAGGTGTTGTGAGACAGCAGGCCCGGGCTTTCCGATGACCTCGGCGAGCTCGTTGACTGCCCGTTCGCCGTCAACCAGCGCCCAGAGGATCTGAATGCGAGTGCCGTCCGCCAGCATTCGGAATACCTCGACCGCTGACGCCACCTGACCGTCGGCGAGCGATCGGGCAGCTGGGCTGCTATCTGCCTTCATACGCAGATAGTAGTGCAGCTCGATTCGAGCAGTTCGGCGGCCTGCTCCGCTGCGCGGCAAAACCCCTGTGCCGTAGGAGGTGTGGCGTCCATCACGAGCGTGACCCCAACGCGTCCGTGTTGACCAAATGCGACACGATGAACTACCTTTCGAGACAGGTCACGAGTTCCGACGTACAGCCCCGGCTTGTCGGACGGCAACCCTCCCACCGCGGCGGGGTGCTCCGGGTGAAGACCTGGCAGATCCCAGCAGCGGGATTCGCAAGCGCGGGCTCAGCACCACGAGCCTGAACCAACGAACGAAGGCTCACGATGAGGACACCAGCAACCACGGCCGCCACACCACTGTGGTCAGCGCCCTGCGTTTGCCGACTTCATGTCGATCTGCAGCGGGTGTCCAGCGCCCTCTGTTGTTGCAGCTGAATCATTCTGCCGAGCGCTAGCAACGACTGCTGCGCTGACTAAGGCCCGGCCTTCACGAATTCCGTGATCCCCCGTCTTGTCGTGCTCGCCGTGCCGGCGCGTATCGCAAACCACGCCCGCCAGCGCGTTCTTTGGCGTCCGCCACCCCATTGGTGGTCGATATGGCAGGCGTGACCTCATCATCAGCGCTTGAGTACCCCCTTGGAGAAACCCATGACGGCCACGGTCGCCGCTCCATCCCTTTCGCCGCCGCCACGGTTTCGGCATCCACCACTTCTTTGCTATCCACGCATGTCGCATCGCTATCGCGGGCCGCCCCCTACGCAATTCCCGCAGCGGGGTTCGCCGCTGACACCATCCGCTTGGTCAGCGGTGCGCCGGCCGCTTCGGCACTGCCGCTCGCCGACTACGCGCATGTCGCCGCGTCATTGCTCAATGATCCCGTCGCCGGCCCAGAGGCCCTCGGGTACGGAGCACATTCGGGCGTGCCGGAGTTGCGCGAATGGGTCGCCAACAGGGAGGGCGTCACCGCCGACCGGATCTTGATCACCAACGGCGGATTGCATGGTGTGTCTCTTGCATTTGCCGCGCTGCTGGAACCAGGCGACTCCATCGCGGTCGACGATCCGGTATTCCCGGACACCATTCGCATTGCAGAACTGCATTCCGCCAGGGTGCTGCCCGTGCCGGTCAATCAGAACGGCCTTGATGTCGATGCCCTCGCCTGGCGGCTGCGCTCTGGCCAGCGCATCAAGGCCCTTTATACCGTCCCGGATTACCACAACCCTTCGGGTGGCGTTCTCCCCGCGGCGTCCCGTGACCGTCTAGTGCAACTGGCCGAAGAGTACGAATTCGTCATCGTCTCCGACAATCCCTACCGTGAATACGGTTTCGATGGCCGGACCGAGCGGGACTTCTCCGCCGAGTCCGACAACGTCGTGCGGGTAGGCACGTTCACCAAGACCCTGGGCCCGGGTTTACGGCTCGGCTGGTTGGTCGCGCCGACCTGGCTGGCGCCGCACCTGGAGAACCTCAGGCGGCGTTCGGACTTCCATTCGTCGGTCCTTGGACAGCGACTGATCACCGAACTGGTCGGTCGGCCCGGTTGGTTCGACTGGCTGGTGGCGTCCGGCCGTAGCCAATACGCCGAGCGCGCCGCGATCCTCGGCGATGCCATCCGGGCCAAGCTCGGTGGCGTCCTGGAATTCTCCGATCCGGTCGGCGGGTTCTTCCTGTGGGCCGAGATCATCGATCCCTCCATCGATCCCGCGCAGCTCCTGCTCCGGTCGGCCGAACACGGACTGCTGTTGACGGCCGGTCGGAACTTTGCTGCGACCGGTGGGTCAACCTGGGATCGCCGGCTGCGGCTCGCGTATTCCGCATCCCCGATCGAGCACCTGCCGCTCGCGGTCGACCGCCTGGTCGACGCGTTGGCATCCCTGCGCTGACCCTGCCCAGCTCTACCCCAACCCACCCCTCCCAGCACAAACCAGCCAGCCCAATCCCCCACCCCCTGCTCTCACCACCAGAAAGGCCTCCGATGACCAGACGCCCCAGCAAGCGGCGCCTCGCCACCGCCATCACCACCGCCCTTGGACTGGCGGTCGTGCTCACGGCCTGCGGTTCGTCCCAGACGGCGAGCACCCCGAGCAGCAGCGCCGGCGGCGTCTCGCCCGCGGCGCAGAACTCAACGGCGGCAGCCGCTTCGGGTGCTGCCGACGCTGCCGCGTCAGGCGTCGATCTGTCCGGGGTCACGCTGCGGATCGGCGAGACCGGCTACAAGCAGCAGGAGTTGCTGCTGCAGCAGGCCGGACTGGCCGATACCCCGTACCAGACCGACTTCAGCCTGTTCCAGGGCGGCAACCTACAGCTGGAAGCACTCGGCGCCGGCGCGCTCGACCTGGCCAGCGCCAGCGAGATCCCACCGATCTTCGCCGCCCAGTCGGGCGGGCCGGGGTCCCTGGACATCATTGCCGCGCGGGAGGGGACGACGCTGACGCAGGAGGTCGTCATCCCGGAGGGCAGCACCATCACCGACGTCGCCGGTCTGAAGGGCAAGAAGGTCGCCTACGTGCAGAACACCACGGCGCACTACTTCCTGCTGAAGGCACTGAAAGAGGCCGGACTGACCTGGTCGGACATCGAAGCCGTTCCGCTCTCGACCAGCGACGGACTCGCGGCCCTGCTGTCCGATCAGGTCGACGCATTGGCGTCCTACGGCAACGCGATCATCGCGGCTCACGCCAAGGGCGCGACCACGCTGGTGGATGCCAAGGACATCCTGTCCGGCAACTTCGTCTATGTGTCGGTGCCGAAGGTGATCGAGGACCCGGCCAAGAAGGCCGCGATCGCGGATTTCTTCTCCCGCCTGCAGCAGGGATTCAACTGGGCGCGGGCCAACCCCGATGCCTGGGCGGCCGTCATTGCCGAGCAGACCAAGCAGCCCGTCGACCAAGCGCTGAAGACCTTCGTCGACGGTGAGGCACAACGCCCCAGCAAGTTCGTCCCCACCTCGCCGGAGGCGATCGCGTCCCAGCAGGACGTTCTCGACACCTTCGTCGAGGCCGGCATTCTCAAGTCCACCTTCGACATCGGCGACTACTGGACGGACGCGTTCAACCCGGATCTGACCAAGATCGAGGGCGAGTACGTTGCCGGCTGACGGGACCTCGGCGGTTGCCACGGCACCAGGGGGCTGCCGAGCCGGCGCACGGACACGTCAAGGGGCTCTGCTGCCGGTACAGGGCACCGGACCCGCCGGGGCAGCGTCTGCCGGTCGTCGGACCGACGGGCTGATCGCCCGCCATCGGACGGTGCCGACGACCACGATCCGCAGCGATCAGGGAGTCTCGCACGTCCCGAGGTCGGCGGAAGATACCCCGGACGCTGATCAAGGCCATCAGCCCGCTGGTCCTGCTGCTGCTGTGGTATGTCGCGAGCAGCGTCGGGTGGCTTTCCAAGAACACCCTGGCGCCACCACAGGACGTCATCGCCAAGGCCGGCGAGTTGATCGAGTCGGGTGAGCTGCAGGAAGCGATCCTGGCTTCCGCGGAGCGGGTCGGTCTCGGATTGCTCATCGGGCTGACCGCCGCGCTGGTCGCGGCGCTGATATCGGGGCTGTTCAAGGTCGGTGAGGACATCATCGACGCGCCGCTGCAGATGCTCCGGACAGTGCCCGTCGTCGGGTTGATTCCGTTGCTGATCATCTGGTTCGGCATCGGCGACGAGCCGAAGCTGATCCTGATCGCGCTCGGCGTCTTCTTCCCGCTGTACCTGAACCTGTTCGCCGGCATCCGTGGCACCGATCCGACCCTGATCGAGGCCGGCCGGACACTGGGCCTGAGCCGATTCGGACTGGTGCGCAACGTGGTGCTGCCGGCGGCGGTGCCGAACGGCCTGGTGGGTCTGCGGTATTCGATCGGCGTCTCCTGGTTGATCCTGGTCTTTGCCGAAACCATCAACGCAACAACGGGAATCGGCTTCCTGATCAACAACGCACGGGAGTTCTTCGAGACGGACACCATTGTGCTCTGCCTGGTGTTGTACGCGATATTGGGACTCATCGCCGATGTCATCGTTCGGTATCTGGAAAGGGTGTTGTTGGCATGGCGACCGACGTTTACCGGGACGTAGATCCCGACTCGACAGGTGCAGGCCGATCCGATAGTCGGTGCCGTCCGGGTTCGCGGTCTTGGCAAGAAGTTCGGCGATCGGGAGATCATCCGAAATCTCGACCTCGACATCGAACCCGGTGAGTTCGTCGTCCTGCTGGGCGCCAGTGGTTGCGGCAAGAGCACCCTGCTGCGAATCCTCGCCGACCTCGACCGGGACATCTCCGGCAGTGTCGTGGTCGCCACCCGACGCGCGGTCTCCTTTCAGTCGCCACGCCTGATGCCATGGAAAAAGGTCTGGCGCAACGTGGTTCTCGGCCTTCCCGGCAAGCCGGACCGAGTCCGGGCCGAGGCCGCGCTCGCGGAGGTCGGGATGACCCACCGCAGCGACGTCTGGCCGAAGGTGCTCTCCGGCGGCGAGGCGCAACGAGCATCCCTCGCCCGGGCACTGGTCCGCGAGCCGGATCTGCTGCTGTTGGACGAGCCGTTCTCGGCGCTGGACGCCCTCACCCGGTTGACGGCGCAGGCACTGGTCGCCGACCTGTGGGCACTGCATCAGTGCGCGGTGCTGCTCGTCACCCACGACGTCGAGGAGTCCATCAAGCTGGCCGACCGTGTCCTGGTGATGAAGGACGGGGTCATCGCCCACGAGGCGCGGGTGGAACTCCCGCGACCGAGGGACGTCACCGACCCGGCATTTGTCGCGCTGCGCGCCGAATTACTGGGCCATCTCGGCGTCGATGTCCATCCTGAGTCGGCGAAAGTGACGGTGAACTGATGACGGCACCCGCGCGGAGCCCGATCGATGAATTCACCGAACTGTCGGCGAGACGTCAGCGGTGGCTGGTCAACCGCCTGCTGGACGTCCTGAAGCCGTCCGAGATCAGTCTGGACGATGACGATCTCGAGAACAACGCCGTCGACCGATCGGGACATCGGCTGCCCGGCCGACCACTGGTGGTGGCCAGGCCCCAGACCATCGAAGCTGTGCAGGCAGTGCTGAGGGTCGCCGGTGCGGCCGGGGCGACCGTCGTTCCCCGAGGCGCCGGTACCGGCCTGTCCGGCGCCGCCGCCGCACCGGACAGCGCCATCGTGCTGTCCACCGAACGGCTCAACAGCATCGTACGGATCGACCCGGACAACGAAATCGCCTTTGTGCAGCCCGGTGTCATCACCGCGGAACTCGATGCGGCGGCCGCCGAACACGGCCTGATGTACGCACCGGACCCCGCCAGCTCATCGAGATCTCCACCATCGGCGGCAACATCGCCACCAACGCCGGCGGCCTGCACTGCGTCAAGTACGGGGTGACCAGGGAGTCGGTGCTCGGCCTGACCGTCGTGCTGGCGGACGGCACCCTGCTCCGCACCGGTCGGCAGACCATCAAGGGTGTCGTCGGGTACGACCTGACCGCGCTGTTCGTCGGCTCGGAGGGCACCCTCGGGATCATCGTCGAGGCGATCGTCCGATTGCGGCCCCGCCCGGTCAAGACCCGCACCGCGGTCGCCTTCTTCCCGTCGACGGTGGCCGCGAGCGCCGGTCTCACCGCGACGATGCGGTCCGGGGCACAGCCCAGCGTGCTGGAATTGCTTGACGCGGGCGCGTTGTCGGGCATCGATGACGCCCAGGGCACCGACACTTTCCCGGCGCGGCGAACGCGTTGTTGATCGTGCAGACCGACGGCTTCGGCGCCGACGGCGAGATCGACGCCATCGGGCAGGCCCTGATCAGCGCCGGTGGTGACGTCGAGTTTCTCGGATGACGAGGCCGGCGAGCGCTACCTGTGGCTTCGCCGGCACGGTCGCGGGCTCTCCGCCGACAGCTGGCTCATCGGCGAGGATGTCGCCGTTCCGCGGTCCGCCCTCGGAGCCATGTTGACCGCCATCGAGAAGATCGGCCGGCATCATGGATTGGCGACCGCTGTTGTCGCGCACGCCGGCGACGGCAACCTGCATCCCCTGTTCTCGCTGGCGAAAGATCCGTCGGACGGCGGGATCCCGCCGCGGTCGCTGCACGATTGCCGCGGACGAACTCGTTCGCACGGCCATGTCGCTGGGCGGGACGATCAGCGGCGAGCACGGGGTCGGCATCACCAAACGCCCGTGGATCGAACAGGAACTCGGTGCCGCCAGCCTCGATCTGCAACGCCGGATCAAGGCTGCCTTCGACCCGCAGGACATCCTGAATCCGCACACCTGGCTGGCCGAAGTAGAGCGTCCGGCTTCGCCGGGAAATGGCCAAGGAGTTGGCCCGGGAGTTGACGCAGTCACCGGCCGGCGCAGCGGGAAGCGTTTGACGTCAACCCATCTCGAAGCATATGGTGACAACAGGTCATGAGTTCCAGTGCGTCGCGTCTCGAATACGTGCAGCCCCGGCTTGCTGGACGGCAACCCTCCCACCGCGGCGGGGTGCTCCGGGTGAAGACCAGGCGACAGCCACCGATCGCTCTACCGAGCCCGGGGAATGCCGCAAGCGCGGGTCCGTGCCATCGGACCCTGGTTGACGACCAGCGGAGGAAACGATGACTGTCTACAGCGGCATCTGCAGTTTCGGCGACGTTTCGTCGCGGTGTCACGACGCCATGTCGACCAGGGACGCCTCTCCAGCGCGCTGTGTTGTCGCACCGTCCTGTCGCGCACGTGTCCGCTGTCGCCGCAGCCTGTCATCTGTCGCGCACTGTCCTGTCACTGACCCCAGCCTGACCGTCGAGTCTGGTGGAGCCACTCTTCGGCGGATCCGACCGGCCGGAATGTGGGTTCCGATCGTCGGATGAACGCCAACGTCGGGACACATGACTTCACGCCTGTCCGTCCTCAGTCTCGAATCCAAGGATGTTCCGTGAGCACACCACCAGTTTCGAGAGGTCGCGCGGCCCCTCAGGGCTCGTCGACCCTCCCCAACCAGGCCATCCCCACCCAGTCGGGACCTTCCGCCCAGCTGCCGGCATCCGCTGGTTCGCAGGCGTCGCTGCCGGCGCGCCAACTCTCGCAGCTGGAGGTCGACCCGGCGACCTTGACGGTCGTCCGGTCGCGTCACCCTTGGCGTTGGGTGGCTGCGATCGCGATGCTGATCCTGGTCGCGCAGTTCATCAACGGCCTGGTCACCAATCCCGGCTGGGACTGGCCAGCCTTCGCGCAGTACTTCACGGCGCCGGCGGTGCTGCACGCCCTGTGGCTGACGATCCAATTGACCGTCTACGGAACGGTTCTCGGGTTCGCCCTCGGGATGGCGCTGGCCGCGGCCCGACTCTCCAAGAACCCGGTGCTGCAGACAGTGTCCTGGACCTATGTCTGGGCCTTCCGCTCGATTCCGCTGATCGTCCAACTGCTGTTCTGGTTCAACATCGCCTACCTGTACCAGAACCTGTCGATCGGTATCCCTTTCGGACCATCGTTTTTCAGCTTCGACGTCAACGCCACCATCAGCGGAATGGCCGCCGCCGTCATCGGCCTCGGGTTGCACCAGGCGGCGTACTCGGCGGAGATCATCCGGGCCGGCATCCTGTCGGTCGACCAGGGCCAACTGGAAGCGGCTGCCGCTCTTGGCATCCCGAAGCGCCGGCAGTTCTTCAAGATCGTCCTGCCGCAGGCGATGCGCGGCATCCTGCCGAATGCGGCCAACGAAGTGATCAGCCTCTTCAAGGGCACCTCCATCGTCTCGACGATGGCCATCGCCGAGTTGTTCTACCAGGTGCAGGTGATCTACGGGCGCAACGGCCGGGTGGTCCCACTGCTGATGGTGGCGACGGTCTGGTACATCCTGCTGACCACCGTGCTGTCGATCGTCCAGTACTACGTCGAGCGGCACTACGCCAAGGGCGCGGTCCGTACCCTGCCGTTGACCCCGTGGCAAAAGGTCCAACGAAAGATCACGAACATCAACGCCGGCCGGCAGGAAGCCATCCTTCGGGGGCGTCCGATGAGCACCATCGAGATATCGGAGGCACCACGGGCGGTTGACCGCGCCTATGCGGTCGAGGTGCATGGTGTGCACAAGTCGTTCGGCGCGCTCGAGGTGCTTCGCGGTATCGATCTGACCGTCCGGCGCGGCGAGGTCACCGCCATCCTCGGGCCGTCGGGTTCCGGAAAGTCGACGCTGCTACGGACCCTCAATCATCTGGAGAAGGTCGACTCCGGGCTGATCCTGGTGGACGGCGACCCGGTCGGGTACCGGCTCAAGGGCACCAAACTGCACGAACTGAAGGAACGGGAGATTCTGCATCAACGGTCCAAGGTCGGATTCGTCTTCCAGAACTTCAATCTGTTCCCGCACCTCACGGTCCTGGAGAACGTCGTCGAGGCGCCCATTTCCGCGCAGCGCCGCAATCGCAGAGAGGTCGACGCGGAGGCCCGGACACTGCTCGCCGAGTCGGCGTCGGCGACAAGTTGCACGCCTATCCCCGGCAACTCTCCGGCGGCCAGCAGCAGCGGGTGGCGATCGCCCGGGCACTCGCCCTGCGCCCGGCGGTCATCCTCTTCGACGAACCGACCTCGGCACTTGATCCCGAGTTGGTCGGCGAAGTGCTCGACGTCATCCAGCAACTCGCCAAAGAGGGCCGGACATTGATCATCGTCACCCACGAGATCGGCTTCGCCCGCCAGGTCGCCGACACCGTGGTCTTCATGGACGCCGGCGTCATCGTCGAACAGGGCTCGCCGGCCCAGGTCCTGGACAACCCGCAACACGAACGAACCAGAGCCTTCCTGTCAAAGGTGCTGTGACGAAGACACTTCGAGTTCCCTGCGCTCCGCAACGGCGGTGCCAGGTCCACACCAGCAGTCAACCGAAAGGAACTACCCATGCTCTCCCGTACTCGACGCCATCATCGCCCTTGGCTCGGCGCTGATCGCCGCTGCACTGGCGGTCAGCGCGTGCGGCGGCTCCACTGGCACCACCGACACGACTTCCTCTGCCGCAGCCGCAGCCCGCCGTCAGCTCAGGTGGCGCTTCGCCGGCCGCCGACGTCGTCGCACTTCAATCTCACCCCCGATCAGAACCGCGTCACCACCGAGAAGGTCGACACCATCGCCGCCGAGGTCCCGCAGGCGATCCGCGACCGGGGCACGCTGCTGGTCACCGGAACTGCCGGAACCGCCCCGCCGCTGGGCTTCTACGCCACGGACGATACGACGATCATCGGTTCCGAGATCGACTTCGCCTATCTGATCGCCAGCGTGCTCGGTCTCGAAGTCAAGTACAGCGCAGCCGACTGGGCGCAGAACTTCGTCCGGATCGACTCCGGCGAGGCCGACGCCTTCATCTCCAACGTCACCGTGACCGAGGAGCGCAAGGAGAAGTACGACTTCGCCACCTACCGGCTCGACACCCTGGCCCTGGAGACCCAGAAGGACACCGACTGGACGGTGAACGGCCGCCAGGACCTGGCCGGCAAGATCATTGCGGTCGGCTCCGGGCACCAACCAGGAGAAGATCCTGGTCGACTGGAACGAGGCCAATGTCGCCGAGGGCCTCGAGCCGATCGACATCAAGTACTTCCAGAACTCCACCGACTACTACCTGGCCCTGTCGTCGGGTCGGATCGACGGCTACTTCGGCCCGAACCCCACCGCCCAGTACCACGTGGCCAGCTGCCGGTGAGACAAAGGTCATCGGCACCTTCTCCGGCGCCGGCGACGCCCTGCAGGGCGAGATCGCGGTGCTCAGCAAGTCCGGCAACGGCCTGAACCAGGCCTTCGTCGACGCCATCAATCACACCATCGAGAACGGCACCTACCAGCAGGTTCTCGATCGCTGGAACCTGGCCAGTCCGAGGCAGTGAAGACGTCCGAGGTCAACCCGCCGGGGCTGCCCAAGGTCGCCGGCTGAAGCTGGAGGACGTCACAGCGCAGGAATTGATCCATTCCAGACGAGTTGAACTTTGCATGAGTAACTGAGAGGAGTCGACACGATGTCCACCGTCCCCAGCAGGACCGTTGCCGTGATCGGCGGCGGGGCAATGGGATCAGCCGCCGCCTGGCAACTGGCGCTGCGTGGACATCGTGTCGTGCTCTTCGAGCAGTACGGCCCGGGCCACACCCGCGGTGCGTCACACGGCAGTTCGCGGATCTTCCGGCACGCCTACCCGAACCGGCGGTACGTTGCGCTGGCGGCGCGGGCAGCCCGGCTGTGGCGGCAGCTCGAACGAGTCGACGGGCAGCATTTCTACGCCCGAACCGGCGCCGTCGACCACGGCGATCCGGCCAGCCTGCACGCGCTGGCCCAGCGGCTGAGCGAAGCCGGCCTTGAGCACTCGCTGCTTCGGCCGAGCGCGGCCGAGTTGCAGTGGCCCGGGCTGCGTTTCGACACGATGGTGCTGCACCACGCCGAGGCGGGTCGGTTGAACGCCGACCTCGCGGTCGCCGCCATGCAACGCCGGGCCAGTGCGGAAGGAGCCGAGATCTGGCACCACTCGCCGGTGACCGGAATCCGGATGAACGCCTCCGGGGTCCGGGTGCTCACCGCATCCGGCTCCATCCGGTTCGACCAGGTGGTCGTCGCAGCCGGGGCCTGGACGGCCGATCTCCTTGCCGCGGAGACCCATCTTGCCCGCGAGATCCCCGAGCTGAGCACCACCCAGGAACAGCCCGCGCACTTCGTCCCGCTGGAAACACCCGTCGGCTGGCCGGCTTTCATCCATCATCCGGGAGCGGAGTACCAGGGACCGGGCATCTACGGTCTGTCATCCAGCGACGGCATCAAGATCGGCGAGCACGGCACCGGACCTCGGGTGGAACCGGCCACCCGGGACTTCCTGCCGGACCCGGACGGCGTCGCCCGGCTCCGGAAGTACGCCGCGCACTGGCTGCCCGGCGTCGACCCGACGACCGCCAGCGCCACCACCTGCCTGTACACCACAACACCCGATCACAACTTCGTCGTCGACCGACGGGGACCCATCACCGTGGCGGCAGGGTTCTCCGGCCACGGATTCAAGTTCGCACCGGCCATCGGCGAGTTGGTCGCCGGGCTGGTCAATGGAACCGCGGACGCTCCGGACCTGTTCGCCCTTGGCCGAGCGCGCCAGCCGGTCACGGTGGGCGGTGGTCGCGATGAGTAGGCAGCGGCGAGCCAGTGGTGTCGAACCCACTGGCTGGAAAAGACCGAAGTGCGAACGGACGAGCAGCGAAAAATCAAGCAGGGAGCCATATGTCCACCGTTCTGAGTATCTCAGCGAGCCCGCAGCAGGTTTCCAGCACGCATGCGCTGCTCACCCACGTCAATCGGCGGGTGCTGGGTGCCGGCCATACCGTCCGGACCCTGCAGGTGCGGGATCTGCCCGCACGCGCCCTGTTGTCCGCCGACCTCAAGGACCCGACCATCGCCGAGGCCATCGCCGCGGTTGCCGACGCGGACGCGATCATCGTCGCCACCCCGGTGTACCAGGCGGCGTACTCCGGCCTGTTGAAGGTCTTCCTCGATCTGCTGCCGCAGTTCGCATTTCGCGGTAAGGCGGTCCTGCCGATCGTCACCGGCGGGTCACCGGCCCACGTCCTGGCCGTCGACTACGCGCTACGGCCGGTGCTGGCCAACCTCGGCGCCGCGCACGTCGGGCAGGGTTGGTTCGTTCCCGTCATCGCACATCCGGCAATGGGCCGACGGCGGCGTGCTGATCGATCCGGCGTCCCTCGCCCCGGTCGCCCAGGTGACCGACGAATTCCTGGCCATTCTGTCCCAGCGGCACGCGGCCGCGGCCGTCCCGACCAGGGTTGACGTGCCGGGCGGCGACCGGGTGTCGCCGATCGCCGGGTACCCGGACTCTGCAGGTCCATCGGGTCGCGGTCGGCGACCCGCGCCTGCAACCGCTGCTGGCCGACCTGATCGTCGAATACGGAACCAGATACGGTCGGCCGTCACCGACACTCGCAACTCACCGAGGTACCGGCATCCGACTTCGTCGAACCGTTCGGCGCCTTCCTCATCCTGCGAGGAGAACGGCGTCACCGTCGCCGGCGGCGCGATCCGCAGGTATGACGACCGAAACCGCCGAAGTGAAGCGGGTGTGGACGTCGCACCGGCATCGCCGCCGCGGGCTGGCCCGGCGGGTGATGGCCGAACTCGAGGCCGCCGCGGCCAATCTCGGCTACCGCGGATGCACCTGACAACCGGACCGCGTCAACCGGAGGCGCGCAGCCTCTACCTGGCATCGGGCTACACGCCCCGGTTCGATGCAACGGCGGACCCGGAAACCATCGGGCCCTTGGCATTCGGCAAGGAGATCGTCCCGGGCGCCGGGCTGCCGGACTGGAACGGATCGGCGAAAACATCTGATCAAGCCTGCAATTCCGAACCCGTCGAGCCCGCTGCACACCGCCCTGCACCATCCCAACGGCTCGGCCGGGAAGATCGTTCGGCAGGATCAAACCGTCGACATCGACGATCGCCGGCACGTCCACACCAAACTGGTCAACGGGCTGTCTCGATGAGTCCTGGACGCCATCGCGCCATTGCCTTCGTCGGCGGCGGTCCGCGCACCGTTTGCCTGCTGGAACGGTTGAGTGCCAACGCCTCGGAGCTGCTCGGTCCTGATCCGGTGCACATCCACATCATCGACCCGCACCCGGCCGGCGGCGGCCGAATCTGGCGAGACCGCCCAGTCGGAATTGCTGTGGATGAACTCGATGGCCCGTGACGTCACCATCTTCACCGACGACTCGGTGACCTGCGAAGGACCGATCGTCACCGGACCCGCGTTGGACGAATGGGTCAAGGACCAGGGCAAGGACATCCTGATCGCAGCCGGGCTCGGCAACCAGGGCGAAGCACTGCAATCCGACGACTTCGCCAGCAGGCAGATTCAATCCCACTACCTGAAATGGGCACACGACCGGGCCGTCCGTTCCCTACCGCGGAATGTGCACGTCACCGAACACCGCACCGAGGCGGTGGGTCTGGCGGAAACCGACTCCGGGCAGCGGATTCTGCTGGCCGACGGCGGGAGTCTGACAGCCGACATCGTCGTCCTGGCCCAGGGCTTCCTGGACCGGGAACCGACCAGCGAGGAGGCCGCACTCAGCTCGGCGGCGAAACGGTTGGGACTGACCTACATTCCGCCCGGATACACCGCGGACGTCGACCTCTCCGACCTGCGCGCGGGCGAACCGGTGCTGGTCAGAGGATTCGGCCTGGCCTTCATCGACCTGATGGTCCTGCTGGGCGAGGGCCGCGGCGGGCGGTTTTCCAGCGAGCCAGCGTCGAATGGCGGTTCCGCTGCCGGCGACGCCGAGACCCTGACGTACCACCCCAGTGGTCGAGAACCGTTGCTATTTGTCGGCTCCCGCCGAGGCGTTCCCTATCACGCGAAATTGGGCTATGCGTTGCCCGGTCGGGCACCGACGCCGCCGCGCTATTTCACCCCGGCTGCGGTGGCCGCCCTGGCCGGCGGTCGTCGCCACCCGGACTTCCGGTCCGAAGATCTGGCCGCTGATCGCGAAAGAATTGACCGCCGCCCACTACCGGCAACTGTTCGCGGCGCATCCCGAGCGGACGCTGGTGTCCTGGCCGGACTTCTCGAACGTCGCTGGACGCTGCGGATGTCACCACCGAGTCCTTTGCGCGGGCAGCCGAGCAGGCGGTCCCCAAGCGGGAGGACCGTTTCGACCTCCCGCTCATCGACCGGCCACTGGCCAGGCCGCCTTCGGGTCGATCACCGATCTCGAGGCGGCCGTCGTGGACTACATCGGCGCGGACCTGCGACCGCCGGGCCGATCCCTACTTCTCGGCCGACGCCGCGGTTTTCGACGCCCTGCTCACGGTGTACGGAGTGCTGGCGATCTCCCTCACCAACGGCCAGATCAGTCCGGCCGATCGGGTGCGTTACGTCGAAGGCGAGTTCCACGGCCTGTTCTCCTTCCTGGCCAGTGGGCCGCCACCGCGCCGGCTCGCCGAACTGCTGGCGCTGCACCGGGCCGGTTTGGTGCACTTCGCCGGACCCGAACTGCGGATCGACGTCGCCGCCGACGGTTTCGTCGGTTCGTCACCGGCTGCCCCGGGATCGATTCACTCCCGGGCGCTGGTCGACGCCCGACTCCCCCGACCCGACGTCAAGACCGCCACCGACCCGGTCATCCGAAGTCTGCTCGCAGCAGGAGAACTGGCCGCCGAGGAACTCACCGGGCCGACGGGCAGCCCCTGGTGGGCGGCCAACTGCTGGCCGACGCGACCTGCCGGGCGGTCCGACCCGACGGATCGGTCCATCCCCGCAGGTTCCTGCTCGGGCCTTCCGTCTCCGGCTCGGCCGGATCGGCCGGGTTCTCCCGGCCCGGATTCAACGGGCCGGGGTTCCGGCAGAACGACGCGGTGGCCAGGCAGATCCTGCGGCTGCTGCAGACACCCTTCCCGGCAATACCTCTCGAACTCGTCACCGACCTGCATTCGCACGATCAAAGGAGATCCACCATGCCCGTTGAGTTTCTCGGAATTGCCGGCACCAACTCGGCCAGCGAGGTCACGCCGCGGCAGGGCGGCAGCCTGGACCTTGACTACACCCGGAAGCTGGCCAGAGCGCACGAGGACAACGGCTGGGACCGCATCCTGTTCGCCTACCACTCCGGTTCGCCCGACCCGGCGATCGTCGCCGCCTACATCGCCGGACAGACCGAACGCATCAACCTGGTGCTCGCCCACCGGCCCAATGTGTCGGCACCGACCTACGCGGCCAAGACGTTCGCCACCCTGGACCACATCTCGGCCGGCCGATTCGAGGTGCACTTCATCACCGGCGGATCGACCGCCGATCAGGCGGCCGAGGGCGACTACCTGGACAAGGACACCCGCTACGACCGCACCCGGGAGTACATCCAGATCGTGAAGCAGGCGTGGACCTCCACCGAGCCCTTCGACTACGACGGCCGGCACTATCAGCTCAAGAACTTCCGGGCCGACATCACGCCGCTGCAGCAGCCGCAGGCCGCGCATCTCGTTCGGCGGTTCCTCGGCAGCCGCCTACGCGGTCGGCGCCGCCGAGTCGGACATCTACGCGCTCTGGGGCGAGCCGCTGGCCGGCACGCGCGAGCAGATCGCCTCCATCGACGCAGCGGCGACCGCGGCCGGTCGCGAGCACCGGCCCACCCTGCAGATCGCCTTCCGGCCGATCATCGCGCCGACCGAGGAACAGGCCTGGGCGAAGGCCGAGACCATCCTCGGACGGATCAACGACAACAGGAGCCGGTCGCCGTTCCCGCGACCGGCCGCCGGGAAGGCCCCGGAGAATGCCGGCTCCCAACGTCTGCTCGCCTCGACGGCGGGCAGTGACCGGCACGACCGCGCGCTGTGGACTGCGCCCACCGCCGTGACCGGGGGCGGCGGCAACTCCACCGCCCTCGTCGGCACCCCGGAGACCGTGGCCGCTGCGTTGCTCGACTACTACGACCTCGGAATTCATCTGCTGTCCGCACGTGGCTACGACATCTACGACGACGCCATCGATTTCGGCCGCTACGTGATCCCGCTGGTCCGCGACGAGGTGGCCAAGCGCGATGCGGCCCTGGCGGCCGAGCGCGCAGCAGCGGACATCGACCGGACCTGCGCGGCGCAGCCAACGGCGCGCTCGCCAGCGCCCACTGACAGTCACGGCAGCCCCAACCACTCACATCGCAAAGGAGCTCTCGATGACCACAACCGTTGCACACCAGGAACTGTCCACCGCCTGGACGCGTTGGCACGCCGCCCGCGAGCTCGACCTGCGGGAAGAGCACGGCTGGCTCAGCATCACCGGATTCCACTGGCTGCAGGCGGCACCCGACTGCGGTTGACGGCCTTCCCGGTCGCTGGTCCTCCGAGTCCGGCACGGCCATGCGGTCTCGAGGCTGCTGCCGCTGACGGACTGACCCTGGTGCGGAGTCCGACTCGCCCGCACCGTCGATGGAACCGTCACCGCGTCGGTGGCCGAGGCCGGCTCGCTGCGGTGGATCAGCATCGGCGACGTCATCGTCGAACTGGTCCTCCGCGGCGGTCGCTTTGCCATCCGTTTGCGCGATCCAGCGGCCCCGGAACTGCCGGCCTTCCACGGGGTGCCCGCTTTCCCGGTCGATCCCGACTGGATCAGGCCGGGTCAGTTCACCGCCGCCGACCCGAAGAAGGTCACGGTCGACACCGCCCGCGACGACCTTCGTCAGCAGGTCACCGCGGTCGGCACGGTCGACGTCGAGATCGGCGGCGCAACCTACTCACTCGTCGCTACGGCCGGGCACCAGGGGCGACTGAACCTCTCCTTCACCGATCCGACCAACGGCCTGAGCACGGCCCGCTGGCGGGTGGTCAGCACGTCGATCCCGACCGAGACCGGTTCACTGGTCGTCGATTTCAACCGCACTGTCAATCTCCCGTTCTCCTTCACCGAATTCGGTACCTGCCCGGCCCCGGTACCCGGCAATCACATCTCCGTTCCGGTGACGGCCGGCGAGCAGGCACCGATCCGGGTGACCGGCGATTCTCCGACCCGGGCCGTCGACGACCAGCAAAACCCGGAGCAGGTGCAGGGATGAAGTTCTGTACGTTCACCCTGATCGACAACTCACCCGACCCGATCACCGGAGAACGGCTGACGACGCAGGAGCGATTCGCGGCCGTCGTCCGGCAGGCGCAGTGGGCGGAGGAACTGGGTTTCGACGGCTTCGGCGTCGGCGAGCGCCACGCCCAGCGATTCATCTCCTCCTCGCCACCCGTCGTTCTTGCCTACATCGCCGCATCCACCAGCAGGATCCGGTTGCTCACCACGGTGACGGTGCTGTCCCTACTTGATCCGGTACGGGTGGCGGAGGATTACGCGACCCTGGATCAGCTGTCCGGTGGCCGACTGGACGTCATCATCGGCAAGGGCAACGATCCCGATCAGAATGCGCTCTTCGGGTACGACCTCGACGGTCAATGGGACCGGAACGCCGAGAAATACGAGTTGCTGCGTCGACTGCTTCGCGAGGAAGACGTCACCTGGTCCGGGACATACCGTCCCGACCTGGTGGACGCGACCACCCAGCCACGGCCGCTGCAAGCGCCGCTACCCATCTGGCACGGCTCTGCGTCATCAACCGAATCCACCGAACTCGCGGCCAAGTGGGGTGATCCGCTGTTCTCCGCGAACGGTTTTCACCCGCTGGCCAAGTACGCCGGATTGATCGATCACTATCGGCAACGGTGGGTCGACTACGGTCGGGACCCGGCCGATGCCGTCGTCGGTGCGGGTTTCAACGGGTTGTACATCGCCAAGACGTCGCAAGAGGCGCTGGACACCTACCGGCCGGTTTTCGATGCCTTCATGGCGTCTCCCGGTGCGCAGCACAACAAGCTGCCGTTCAGCACCCTGGAGGAATTCCTGGAACAGGGCTCGGTGCTGGTCGGCTCCCCCGAGCAGGTCATCGACAAATTCGGTCGGTATCACGCCGCGTTCGGTCATGAGCTGTCCGGCATCGCGATCGAGAACGCCGGGCTGCCGACGGATCTCAACCACGACTCCGTCGAACGATTCGTCGGCGACGTCCTGCCGGTCCTGAAATCCGCCTACCCGAGCCGAGTGTGGAACACATGACGCAGCCGATACGCATCACCACCGTGGTCGGAAATCCCAAGGCCGGATCCCGGACGCTCTCGGCCGCAACGGCACTCGCCGATGCGCTGGCCGGCATCTGGGACACGGCCGGTGGCACCCAGCCGCCGACGGTGGAAACAGTTGACCTGGCGACCATTTCGGACGGCCTGCTGGCACCATGGCGACTCTCGCCCGCCGGGGCCGCGGCCGGCGAGAGCGCCCGCTCGGCCGACGTTCTGCTGCTGGCAACGCCGACCTACAAGGCCAGCTACACCGGCCTGCTCAAGCTGTTCCTGGACACCCTCGCCGCCGGATCGCTGTCCGGCACGGTGGTCATTCCGTTGATCGTTTCCGGCGGGCCCGCGCACCGGCACCTCGCCGACATCCAGCTGCGGCCGGTGCTGTCCGAGCTGGGCGCGGTCAGCCCGGCCCCGTCGCTGCTGGTCGAGGAGTCAGAATTGCCGCAGCTGGACGACCTGATAGCCGGGTACGTCGCCCGGCACGGAACCCTGCTGGCCGGGACGGTTGCCGCCCTGGCCGCGCGCAAGGCAGCACTGACACCTGCGGACGCAACGGCATGAACGTGTTTCCACCTCCCGCCAACAACAATCGATCCCGAAAGAGCTGAAGATGACCCACCTGCACCTCGCCGTCGCCCTGGACGGCACCGGATGGCATCCTGCCGCCTGGCGCGAGCCGGACGCCCGTCCGGCCGATCTGTTCAGCCCCGGCTACTGGACCGAGCTGGCCCTGCAGGCCGAGCGGGCGCTCGCCGACTTCGTCACCATCGAGGACTCGTTCGGCCTGCAGACCACCGGCTTTCAAGGTCAGGACCACCGCACCGACCAGGTCCGCGGCCGGCTGGACGCTGTGCTGATCGCGGCCCGGGTCGCCCCGAAGACCACGCACATCGGCTTCGTGCCGACGGCACTGGTCACCCATACCGAGCCGTTCCACGTCTCGAAGGCGATCGCCACCCTGGACTACGTCAGCACCGGGCGGGCCGGCGTTCGCGCGCAGATCTCCGGCCGGGCCGTGGAGAGCGACCACTTCGGCCGCCGGCCATATCCCGGAGTTCGATCCGACAGGACATCGGGACCGTTGAAGTGACCGAACTGATCGCCGAACTGTTCGACGAGGCCGCCGAATACGTCGAGGTCGTCCGACGGCTCTGGGACAGCTGGGAGGACGACGCCGAGATCCGGGACGCGGCAACCGGCCGCTTCATCGACCGGGACAAGTTGCACTACATCGACTTCCACGGCAAGTACCTGTCGGTCAAGGGCCCGTCGATCGTGCCGCGCCCGCCGCAGGGTCAACCGATCGTGACCGCGCTCGCGCATTCGACGATCCCGTACCGATTCGCCGCCCGTAGCGCCGACGTCGTCTTCGTCACGCCAACGGACTCGCGCAGCGCGGCCGAGATCGTCGCCCAGGTCGGCGTCGAGCAGGCCCTCGCGGGCCGGGCCCGGCGAGACGACTGCACGTGTTCGCCGACCTGGTGGTGTTCCTGGACACCGACGCCGAGTCCGGTGCCGATCGCAAGGACCGGCTGGACGACTGGACGGTGCCGCCTACTCCTCCGACGCACGCATCTTCACCGGCTCCGCCGGCGAACTCGCCGATCTGCTCGCCGAATGGCAGCAGGCCGGCATCACCGGCTACCGGCTGCGGCCAGGCGCGCTGCCGGACGATCTGGCCGCCATCACCGAGCGGCTGGTCCCGGAACTGCAGGCCCGCGGACTGTTCCGACACGCCTACGAGGCAACGACACTGCGCGGCCTGCTCGGCCTGGACCGGCCCGCCAACCGCTACGCCGCGCCGGATTCGACTGACACGGCCATTCTCGAAGGAGTCATCGGCATGACCAAGCCCCGCAAGCAGGTCCATCTCGCCGCGCACTTTCCCGGGCGTCAACAACACCACGGTGTGGAGTGACCCGCGGTCCGGCAGCCACATCGAGTTCGAGTCCTTCGTCCGGTTCGCCCAGATCGCCGAGCGTGCCAAGTTCGATTTCCTCTTCCTCGCCGAGGGACTGCGACTGCGGGAGCAGAACGGCAAGATCTACGACCTCGACGTGGTCGGCCGGCCGGACACCTTCACCGTGCTCGCCGCGTTGGCCGCGGTCACCGACAAGCTCGGACTGACCGGCACCATCAACTCGACCTTCAACGAGCCGTACGACGTCGCCCGCCAGTTCGCCACCCTGGACCACCTGTCCGGCGGCCGCGGGGCCTGGAATGTCGTCACCTCCTGGGACGCCTTCACCGGCGAGAACTTCCGGCGCGGCGGATTCCTGGCCCAGGAGCAGCGGTACGAGCGGGCCGAGTCCTTCCTGAACGCCGCGAACACCCTGTTCGACTCCTGGTCGGGAGTCGAAGTGCTCGCGGACAAGGAGAACGGGACAGTTCCTGTCCGACGACGCGCCCGGGCGCATTCGCCGTGCAGGACAAGCACTTCGACATCGAGGGACACTTCAACGTGCCGCGCAGCCCGCAGGGCCGCCCGGTGATCTTCCAGGCCGGCGACTCGGACGCCGGCCGGGAGTTCGCTGCCGCGTCCGCGGACGCGATCTTCAGCCGGCACGGCACCCTGGAGGCCGGCCAGGCGTTCTACTCCGACGTCAAGCGACGGCTGCCGGCCTACGGCCGAACGCCGCGAGCAATTGCTGGTGCTGCCGGCCGCCACCTTCATCCTCGGTGACACCGAGCAGGAGGCGCAGGACTACGCGTACGAGGTCCGGCGGGCACAGGTCAGCGGTCAGACCGCGATCAAGTTCGCCGAGCAACTCTGGAACCGCGATCTGAGCGAGTACGACCCGGACGGACCGCTGCCGGAGATCGATCCGTTGGTCGGCGAGAACACCATCGCCAGGGTCGGGCCAGCGTCCGGATCAACGGGGATCCCGATCGCCATCGCCAACGGATGGCGGGAACTTGCTGCCGCCAAGGGACTCTCGCTGCGGGAGGTGGTCGTCGAGGTCACCGTCCCGGCAGAACTTCATCGGCACCCCGGAAACCGTTGCCGCCACCATCGACGAATACGTGCAGGCCGATGCCAGCGACGGCTTCATCCTGGTCCCGCACATCACCCCGGACGGGCTCGGCGAGTTCGCCGACAAGGTCGTGCCGATCCTGCAGGAGCGCGGTGTCTACCGCACCGAGTACGAGGGCAGCACCCTGCGCGAGCATCTCGGTCTGAGCCATTCCCGACGCCGCGCGAGCGGGCTCGGCGCAGGCGATCGGGCGTCGGCATGACGGTCACCGACCTGACCTGCGCTGGTACCGGATCCGACGCTCGGCGACGAGATCCTGGACAACGCGGCCTGGGCGTCGTTGACCGGGCCGCATCGCCGGTTCAGCGAACGGCGCGGCGGCGCGGCCCGCTATCTCCCGACGTCGCGCCGTTCGTCGCGCTGGCCGACCATCGGGATCCGCAGAGCTGGCTCGACGCAGCCGACCTTGGTCGGTCCTGGCGGGACCTTCGCGATCGCCGGTTCTGACGTCGCGCCGCCGGCCGGACTGGACGTCGGCCGCGGAATCGAAGGGGTGCAGCTGGTCGACGTCGACCTGGTCAAGGAGCCCGATCCGGAGGCGGTCCGGCTCGACCGCCGACGACGTGCCGGAGATGCTCGACCTGGTCGCCCGCACCCAGCCCGGCCCGTTCCGACCCGCGAACGATCGAACTCGGCACCTACCTGGGAATCCGGCGGGACGGTGCGCTGATCGCGATGGCCGGCGAACGCCTGCACCCGCCGGGCTGGACCGAGATCAGCGCCGTCTGCACCGATCCCGCATACCGCGGGCAGGGACTGGCCACCCGGCTGGTCTCGGCGGTGGGCGCCGGCATCGCCGATCGCGGCGACCGGGTGCTGCTGCACGCGGCCGCCCACAATCTGACCGCGATCGGGCTGTATCTCGCCATTGGGTTCCGGCTCCGCAGGGTCACCAGATTCAATGCGGTGACGGTGCCCATCCGCTGACGAAGACCGAGAAGCCAGCCGTTGGCAGGGATTCCATCGGCATTATCGACGCGGTGCTGTTGTCCCACGATCAGCACGCCGACAACCTGGATCCGGCCGGTCGGGTTTTCCTGGAGACCGTCCCGCTGATACTGAGCAACCCGGCGGCGGCCGCGCGACGGCGCGCCGCTCACGCTGACCAGTACTGACGCGGCGCGGGCGGCGATCATCCTCGGAGCCACCTGGGTTCTCCCACCGCACGTCCGCGGTTGGGCGCATTTCTCCGAAGGCCCGAAGACTTCGGGGCCGCATTCGACTCGGCCGGCTTGAATGATCGGTTGCTGGACTTTCCACTCGGTGCCGAGCGAACCATCTGAGTTCTGCAGTACCGAAGTGTGTTGTGCCTAGCCCTCGGGTTGCCAAACCTGCTCGACAACAGCGCCAGAATTGGTGCCATGACGTATCCCATCGGGCAGACCGCGGTCATCGTGCCGGTGCCGGCCCTGGAATCGCTGGTCGCACCATGGCGTTCACGCTTCGACGTCTCAGCAGGCTTCGGGGTCCCAGCGCATGTCACGGTGCTGTACCCCTTCCTTGCCCTGGACCGGATCGACGCCGGGGTAACACACTCATTACTGGCGGTCTTCGCCGGGGAATCGGCGTTCGACGTTACCTTTGCCGGGTTCGGCGAATTTCCGGCAGAGCCGGGTCGCCCCGGGCCGCTGTACCTCGATCCGACGCCGGCAGCTCCGTTCCGCCGGCTGACCAGCGCGATGGGAACCCGCTGGCCGGAGGCGCCGCCGTACGGGGGCGCTCATGCCGAACCCATCCCCCACCTGACAGTGACGGAGATTGCGCTGGCGGAGGACAAGGAGGCTGCGCAGGCCGCGATCGGACCCGGATTGCCGGTCACCACCGCGATCGGGGCCGGCAGCCTGCTGGTGTTCGACGGATCCCGTTGGGTCGCGGCAGCGGTCCTGCCACTTTCGCCGCGTTGATCAAAGGAGTTGCGCGACAACGAGTTTTAAACATCTGAAAAGTCACACATCAGCGCTGAGACCTAGAGGACCCGGGCGTTGTCGAATACCAAAGGGCCCCACTGCTTCGCCGGCCGGCGGCCATGCCCTGGGTCGATGCCGACGATGATCCGGCCCTCGATGACGGCGCTGGCATGCCGGAGTTCGACGTTCTCGGTGATCTCGACGGGCCGGTCCGGCCGGCCGTAACGACGCCCGGTGACCCAGTCGATCGTGCTGCTGTGGCCATGGACCTGGTGAAACGGGGCCGGTGCCGATGACAACTGCCACGACGGCAGCAGCTCGTCGGGGGCGGATGCCCAGAGCGGACCGGCCGACAGGTCCACCTCGCCGGTGAGCATCACTCCCGGCCGGTACACCCAACTTTCGTGAATGCGGCCGACCAGGCCGTTGACCGCCTTGGCAGCCGCCAGGGCACTGTCGGGCATTCCGATGAAGTGCCGCCAGAAGCCCTCGGTCAGTCCGGCGTGCGTCACCAGGTAGTCGCAGTCGGCACCCACGTCGATGGCCGCGGCGACCCGCATCTTCTTGGTCCTCCACCACTCGAACAGCATCTCGAGATCGTCCTCGGGCAATCGCTCGGGCCAGTGAAACTTCGGCGGCGTCAGGTACTGGGCTTCGTGATTGCCGGCCAGCTGAACCCATTGCCGCGGCTGGGCTGCCATCGCCGTCCGCACCATGTCGAGCACGCCGGGCGAATCCGGCCCGCGGTGGATGAGGTCCCCGACCTGCACAACGGTCAGATCCGTCGGAAGCTGCAAGGTGTCGTCGTCGGCACCCAGCGCGACGAGGGCTTGCCGGAAGGGTTTCGCCTGACCGCCGACATCGCCGAAGAGCGCGATACGGCCGCGTTCCGGCGGGGCCTCGGCGAGCGTCACGCTGGCAGTGCATCACATGAAGGTCGGCACCGTCGCGACAACGGCCTCGTGTCCGTCAATGACGACCTCATCGGCCGCCATGCTCATGATGGATCAATCCCGAGAGCGAACGACTCCACAGCATCGACGACGTCAGCGAGCGGCCGGTCGGTGTCGATCTCGATCGAAGCGGTCCTACGTAGCAGCGGCTCGACGGCCTCGAGATCCTGCAGGACTCGCAACCTTTCATCGGGTGCCTTCCCGAAATCGTTGGTGGACCGGGACTCAATGCGGTCCAGCAGGACCTCCACCGGAACGCTCAGCAGGACAACAGCATCGAACCTGTCGTAGAACTTTCCCTGATTGGCCACCGTGCCTGCGATGAAGAGTGCACCGTCGACTTGTTCCGCCAGCAGCGCCTCGATCCGATCCTCGCGCCACAGCTGCTCTTGGCTGGAGCCATCGGGCCCGGTTACCTCCTCACTCCACCCGCAGAAGTCCGTGTCAACGATCCGGTGGCCCCGCCTGCCGAGTTCGACGAGCACGGCCGACTTGCCGGTCCCCGACATCCCCGTGATGAGCACCCTGGTCACCGTCTCAACCTACTGAGGACGGGAGCTGGTTCCTCAGCGCCGCGGACGGCTCGCGGTCACACTGGGGGAATGCAGAAGATGTCGTTGCAGGCGCTGGCTCGCGAGCAACAGGAGTTGGCGGCGGCCGCTTCCAGCGGGCGGAGCGCGCGCACCGTGTGGGGTGGGCACGAACACGTCCTGCGACAGACGCTGATCGCGCTGACCGCGGGCTCTGCCATGTCCGAGCACGAGAACCCCGGCGAGGCGACCCTGCAGGTGATGATCGGTCGGGTGCGGCTGGACTCTAATGGAAACCAGTGGGAGGGCCGGCAGGGCGATCTGCTGTTCATCCCGCCAAGGCGGCATTCCCTGCTGGCCGTGGAGGATGCGGTCGTGCTGCTCACGGTGGCAAAGATCGACAAGAGCTAGGCTTCGTGAGCGGGCGGAAGCTTTTGCCGGACAACGTTTTCGCCGTTGGCCTCGAATGAGCGGGTGAGTTCGCGGAGGAGTTCGGCCAGCTGCGCGGACTGTGCCGCCGTCAATCCGCCGAGTAGTCGATGCTCGTTCGCGACGTGGTCGGGCAGGGTGGCACTGATCGCTGCGTACCCCGATGGGGTGAGGGTCACATCCGTCGCCCGGGCGTCCGACTCGTTCGGCGTCCGTTCCACCAGTCCTCGTCCTTCCAGGCGGTTGAGCCGCTGGGCGACGGCGCTGGAGGTGATCATCGCGGTGCGCTGCAGCTGCCCCGCGGTCAACCGGTACGGGTGGCCACTTCTGAGCAAAGTGGCCAGCACATCGAAGGACCCCGAGTCCAGATCGTGCTGCGCATAGATCGCGTCCAGGCGCTGCTCCATCAATCGGTTCGCCCTGGCCAGTCGCCCGAAGACCAGCATCGGCGAGACGTCCAGGTCTGGTCGCTCACGGTTCCACTGATCGACGATCAGATCGACACCGTCTTTGGCTTGCTCGTCCATCGGTTCATCGTAGACATTCGCTAAGCACTGAGCTATTATTGCTAAGTGCTTAGCAATCGAGCCCGACTGATAGCGGCTACGGCCCTGGCGCCGCTGGCCTGGGGAACGACGTACCTGGTCACCACCGAGCTGCTCCCAGCGGACAGACCGCTGACGGCAGGGGTGCTGCGCGCTCTGCCCGCCGGCCTGCTGATCCTCGCGGTGACCAGGACGCTGCCCAGGGGCGACTGGTGGTGGCGTTCCGCCGTGCTGGGAACACTGAACATCGGGGCGTTCTTCGCGTTCCTGTTCATCGCGGCCTACCGACTTCCCGGCGGCGTCGCCGCCACTGTCGGGGCAATCCAACCCCTTGTCGTCGGATTACTGGCAGCCAAGTTCCTCGGCGAAGCCCTCACCCGGCGACGGGTGCTGGCCGGCGCGGCAGGCGTCGCAGGGGTCGCCCTGCTGGTTCTGCAAGCCACCGGCGCGCTCGACGCGATCGGCCTTGCGGCCGCGCTCGGCGGCGTGCTGAGCATGGCGTCAGGCATCGTCCTGGCCAAGAAGTGGGGGCAGCCGGAACGTCCCATGGTCACCACTTCCTGGCAGCTCATTGCCGGCGGACTCGTGCTGCTGCCGGTGGCCCTGTGGGTTGAGGGAATACCGGATCAGCCCGTGACGGTGACCAATGTCATCGGCTACGGATACCTCGCGCTCATCGGCGCGGTGCTCGCGTACACGCTGTGGTTCCGCGGGATCAGCGGACTACCGGTGGGGTCCATTACGTTCCTGTCGTTGCTCAGTCCGGTGGTCGCCGTGTTCAGTGGCTGGGTCGTCCTTCAGCAAGCACTCTCCGTCGGGCAGATCGCCGGCGCAGTGACCATTTTCGGGGCCATCGTGGCGGCATTGGGCACGCCCGGCGGGCGAAACTTGGCGAAAAAGGACGGTCTTCCAAGAGATTCAGCAAAATTCCAGGCGGTCCGCTGAGCATGCTCACCAGCGAGACCCGGGTTCAGCCAATCGATTCGACGGTCATGCTGTCCACCCGGTCCGGGTAGAAGGCGATGTGATCCTTGATCCCGGCCACTGACGGATACGGAGCCTCGTAGGTCCCTATCGCGTTCACCGACGGTCACCGCCGATGGGAATGCTGTCATCGGTCAACAAATGGAATCAATCGGCCGCAGGCGAGCTGTACCGCAACCGGATGTCGTTGCAGGCCTCGCACACCGACACCGGGATGAGGCCGATGGCCTGCAGCCTGCCGAAGATGATGCAGCCGAGGCAGATGGCGAATACCGACTCCAGGGTTGCCGCGACCAGGATCAGGCCGACCAGGATCCAGGACAGGGTCGGCGCGCCCAGGTAGAACGCGACAAGTGCGCCGACCGACAGCGTCGCACCGATTGCCTGCGCGAACCGCTTGGGCGGTCCCGGAACCAACCGGGCCGGCCCGAGGCGCGGCGCGATGACCTTTGTCGCCAACTGACCGAACGGCGAGAACCTCGGGCCGGCGGCGACACGGGCAACGAACCCCAGCGCCAGCGGCCACAGCAGCCACTCAGTCCGGAAGATCAGGGTCAGGATGCACAGCATGACGACCATGCCGGCCACCGATCGCGCTGCATACTCGTTGACGGGATTGGGGAACCTGAGCAATTTCGTTGCTGCGTTGCTCATCGGGCCGAACCCACGCCAACAGCCGATACGACATCGGACGCCGCGGCTCCGGTGGGGAAGCCTGCTTCCCTCCAGGCGGGGAATCCACCCGCCACGTGCACCACGTTGGAGTATCCCCACGTGATCAGCTGGGCCGCTACCGGCCCGGATCCACGCACCGACCCGCAGACAACGACGATCGGCGTTGTTGTCGAGTCGACGTCGGCAATACGGTCCGGCGAATCGGCGCCGAGTTTGGTCGCAACCTCGTCCTTACCGACGACGATCGCGCCGATCAACTCACCCCCGGACCGTCTGCCCGCCTCGCTCCGGACATCGATCAACACTGCCCCCGAGGCGACGCGCTGCGCGCCATCGATCGCAGTCACCAGCGGTGCGAGGGCACCAGCCTGTTCAATCGTGAGTTCCGCCATCGTGAATTCCATCCATAGAACCAACGCCATGAGCGCATGAAGTACCTTCTGGAACGCAACATCAGCGAACTGCCATATGTTCCGCTCCCGGCGGCCCCGTCGCCTGGAGACAGCCGAGAGGACCTGACGTGCCGCAGCTGGATCCCAGCGCAATCTCGCTGATCGAGGCCCTGCACTCCACCCCATCGAGGCGATACCTGTCTGCCGAGCCCATTCCCGACGACGTGCTGTGGGCAATCCTTGATGCGGCGGTCCGCGGCCCGACAGGCGGCAATCGGCAGGCCTGGGGCTGGGTGGTGGTCACCGATGCGGGGATCAAGAAGCAGATCGCCCGGTGGTACCGCGAGGGCTGGCAGCGGGCCTACGGACACCGACGCGCGGAGATTCTGGAATCGGCGGAGTCGGACACCGGTATGAGCAGACGGGCATTCCTGGCTGCCGAGCACCTGGCCGAGCATGTGGAAGATGCGCCGGTATGGATCTTCCCGGTATTGCAGAACGCGGCTGATTCGGTCAACCCCAGGCTTGGCTCGTCCATTTACGGTGCAGTCCAACAACTCATCCTCGCAGCCCGGGCCTACGGTATCGGCACCACGCTCACCTCGTTGTATGTCGGTCACGAGGACGAGGTCCGCGAGCTGCTGGGGCTGCCGCCGGACGCGCTGACGATGGCGCTGCTCCCCCTTGGCTATCCGCAACGCGGACGGTGGGCCGAGCCGAAACGGCAGCCGGTCGAAGGTGTCGTGCATTGGGGTCAGTGGGGCAATACCCGTCCGCGGGGACAAACGACACAGTCGCCAGCCACGCAGTCGTGACCCACAGCGCCAGAACGCCTGTCACAGCAGTGTTGTGGGATATCGACGGCACGTTGCTCAGTTCCGGGAGGTGGATTCGCCGGCGCCTTCCTCGATGCGGTGTTCGACGTTGTCGGTCGTCGGCCGGAGGGTCGCGGATTGGACCTGGGTGGGCGAATCGACCCCGAGATTGCCGTCGCGCTGCTCAACTCCGTCGATGCGGACGAGCGCCTGGTTCCCGAGGTACTCGCCCGACTGCACGAGAACGCCAGTGCCCGGTTCGACGAACTGCGTCAGCGGGTCCAACCGTTGCCCGGAGTCGCTTCGACGCTGGCTCTGTTGGCCGCTGCCGGCGTCCGGCAGACCATCGTCACCGGCAACATCGAGAGCGTTGCGCGGATGAAACTGGCTGCCGCTGCACTGATTCCACCGATCGACGCCCAGCTGGGGTGGTTTCGGCGACAGCGGGCTCGATCGGGTCGAGGTTGCCCGGCACGCGCTCGGCCTGCTGGCCGACGCGGGCTGGCACTACTCACCACAACAGTGCTGGATCGTCGGCGATACACCGCGAGACCTGTTGTGCGCAAAGGCCCTTGGCATCCGTTGCGCCCTCGTCGGCACCGGCCGGCATGCCGCCGATTCGATGGCTGGGCTCGGCGCCGACGTGGTCATCGCCAACCTGGACGATGCTCGAGAATTGTTCGAGCGGCATGGAATGTGCCGTACTAGACCACTTCGCGCAGGGTCCCCTTGGTGACGTCGTAGACGAACCCCCGGACCGAGTCTTTGAGCGGAATCGACGTCTCGGCCTTGATCCTGGCGATGTTCTGCCGGACGTCGGCATCAAGGTCGGTGAAGGCCTCGGCGGCCCAGGTCGGCTTGACCCCGGTCTCGGCCTCGATGCTCAACCGGAACGCGTCGTCGGTGAAAGTCAGCATGCCGCAGTCGGTGTGGTGGATGAGCACGATCTCCGTGGTACCCAGCAGTCGCTGGCTGATCGCCAGCGACCGGAGTTCGTCCTGTGTGACGATGCCGCCGGCATTACGGATGATGTGCGCGTCACCCTCGGACAGTCCCAGCAGTCCGTAGACGTTGAGTCGGGCGTCCATGCAGGCGACGATCGCAATGTGCTTGGCCGGCGGCAGCGGCAGGTCGCCCTTGTCGAAGGCGGCGGCGTAAGTTTCTGCGTTCTGCAGCAGTTCATCGGTCACGGTCATGGGGAAAGCCCTTCGATGGGTGGATGTTTCGAACACAAGGCACTGCGCTGCCGGCTTGGCCGACGTCTGCAACGCGGCGGCGTGAGACACGTGCCGGTGGCGATGCGCCGATGAAGGTCTATCGACAGAGGGTCGCGCAGCCGCGCATGTTGTCGAGGTAGCGGCGGCGGATCAGCACGCAGCACGCTCGCGATCGGTGATTCATCGCGGTGGACACCCGGCCAACAATCGTCATCGTCCGAGTCATTGTCAACCCACTGTCGCTTCGTCAGGTTTTCGTTGGTGCATCGGGCCAGATGGGTGCACAGTGCGACCCTGCGATTCGGCCCTCTGGTGTCTTGGGGGACGACGCCTGGTCGGTCCGAAGCGTCGGCCAACTGTTGGCGAACCCGGGGTGTAGAGCCAACCCGGTCACCTCTGCCTCGACCACCCAGCGCAGTTCCGTGCTTTCCGCGTTCGGCACGATGGTCAGCGGGCGGACCACCGTTGCGACGACCGTGACGTAAGCCCAGCCACCGTGGTCGTCGATCCTTTCGGCAACGACCGCCACGGCAGCGGCGTCGACGCCTGCCTCCTCGGCGGCCTCCCGAAGAGCTGCGGCTACCGGCGTCTCGTGGCTGTCCCGGGCGCCGCCGGGGATGCCCCAGGTATCGCCGTCACTGGTCCAGCCGGCCCGGTGTTGCATCAGCACAGCGATCTGTCCATCGACGTCCCGGCGCCGAAGGAGGAGCCCGGCTGCGCCGTTGACGCCCCAATGGCGATGTCCCAGGCCGCACCGAATCCAGCCGTTACCGTCCCCGTGCACCTGGCCTCCCGGCTCACAGTCTTGTCTGCTCAGGTGTACCCGACCGGGCAGCCTGTTGCGGCGCGGCCCTGCCCTCGTCGGGTGCGACATGACGCGACTGCCCTTACGTTGTGCGAATGCACACCGGCCCGACCCGAACTCACCGCCGATGACCGACCGGCGGATATGAATCATCCGTCACCGGTGCTGCGACCCCGTACCAGGGGTTCGCCGCACGACTCCGCGCACGCGAGACGCTGATCGGCTACTGGATCGCGCTCGACTCACCGGTCTCCACCGAACGGATCGGGCGGCTCGGCTTCGACTATGTGGCTTTCGACGCCCAGCACGGGCTGATCGGTTATGACGGCCTGCTCCGCGGCCTGATGGCCGTCGACGCCGGCGGACGTGCCGTCGGGGTCGTCCGGGTCGGCGCCAACGATCAGTACCTGATCGGTCGGGCACTGGACGCCGGCGCCGTCGCCGTCATCGTCCCGTTGATCGACAACGCCGAACAGGCAGCCAGGGCGATCCAGTACACCCGTTATGCGCCAACCGGTCTGCGCTCCTACGGGCCGATGCGTTCGGCACTGAGGATCGGGCCGAATCCGGCCGAAACGCACGAACAGGTTGCCGTCTTGGCGATGATCGAAACCGCAGATGGGCTGGCCAATGTCGAGGAGATCTGTGCCGTGCCCGGGTTGGCCGGGGTCTACATCGGGCCGTACGACCTGCGAATATCCCTGGGTGGCAGCACACCCACCGACCCCGCGCTGGCCGAGGACTTCGAGGCAGCGCTGCGGCGGATTCGCGAGGCGGCCATCGCGGCCGGCGTGGCCGCTGGCATCCACACGCACAGCGGCGCAGCCGCCGCCCAACGATTGGCCGAAGGCTTCACCTTCGTCTCGATCGCGTCGGACCTGACCCACCTAGAGGCGGCGGCGCAGGGACACCTCGCGCAGGCTCAGGGATATCGGGCCTGAGCCCGGTTCGGCTGGTTCACCTCGCGACTTCAGGCGTCAGCAGCCCAAGGGTCCACCAGCCGGAGCCCAAGCCCCTCGAAATCTCTTGTATTTCGGGTAGCCAACACGAGGGATCGAGAGGAGCAAATCGCGGCAATCATGCCGTCTTCCACGCTCAGCGGGGCGCCGGCCAACCGTCGCGACTCCTGCATCTCGGCATACCTGCGGGCGGCCGCCTCGTCGAAGGGCAAGACGCTTGCCGGAAACGCGCTCAATGCTCGCTCGATGCCCACAAGCAGCGCCTCACGCCGCCTTCCAGATGACAATCGCCGCGCACCGGTCAGCAATTCCGCCACGGTGACCGTAGTCGTGGTGATCTCATCCTGAGCCGCGATCCAGCCGAGCACTCCCTGATCCGCGTCTGACTTGAACGGCTCGGAGAGGACGTTGGTATCCAGGACAATCACGAGAGATCAATGTCACGTGGCTGCGATCGCGGAGGAAGTGGAAGTTCGGCGCCTCGAGATTTTGCCGCCAGTTCGAGCCAAGCTGTACCAAAACCCGTCACCGCGACCGCTGCGCTGAGGATCGCGCGCGCCTCGGCTTCCATCGAGCGATCGTTGGCCGCCGCTCGCTCCTTCAGCCGTCGTTGGACGTCATCCGGCAAATCCCGCACGGTGATGGTTGCCATCTTTCCCTCCTCGTGCTGTCAATGCTAGCACTCATGCTTTCCATGCCACTAGAGTGCGAGGAAGTCACGAAGCCAGCCGTCGACCTCCTTCATCGTCGCCCCATCGACGGTGCCCGCGAGGTCGAAGAGTCGGTCGCGGGTGACCGTCCGCGGCTGTTCGGTCATAGCAAAGCTCGGCTGATCAAGCGCCAGACCTGGGCCTCTCAACAGCACGTGATTCGGCCAGTCGCGATTGGTGCTGGTCACCGGAACGATGGTCGCGAGCGTGTCGGCCTGCTCCAGGTAGATATCACTCGCGATCACGAGCGCGGGCCGGCGTCTGGCCGGCTCCCGCCCGCGCACGGGATCAAGCTCGGCCCACACCACAATCCCTCGCCGGAGATCAGTTGCCATCTTGTCCGTCCACCATCGCGACGTCCCATTCCCGAAACTCGTCTCGGTACTCCTGGTCGGCGCCGCGGAACGCGCGCCCAAGGCTTCCATGCGCTGAGCGGTATCCCAGTTGGTCTACGCATTGGTCGATGGCTTTGAACGCGGCACCGTTCGGGAGGAACGCCGTCCGAGAACGTCGGTCAATATCCTCTCGATCGCCGCCTGCAAACCCTCTCCAGGCGGCCCGCAGGCATGGGGCGGCGAGCAATGAGACAACGCTCACCGATGTCGTCGCTGCGGCGTCTTCCCCAACCACCGTTCGTCGACCGCGGCAACCAAGATTGACCGAGCCTCCTCATCCATCACCCTCCCTTCAGCGCTGGGATTGCTCGCATCCGGCTGGAAGTCGAAGCGGGTCTACACTCCCCGCTCGTGAAGCTGCAGGAGTCAGAGGTCAGCATTCCCGCCCCGGACGGACCGATCCGTGCCGTCGTCATCCGCCCGCTGGGCGACGACTCCTGGCCGGGGCTGCTGCTCTACACCGACATCTTCCAACTGACCGAGTCGACGTTGCGGACCGCCCGCCGACTGGCCGCCTACGGCTTCGTCGTTTGCGTCCCGGAGATCTACCCGCACGGCGACCTGGCCGGTCGGGCACTGGAATTCGATGACGCCGGCAAACAGGCCGGGATGGCCGGCGCGGCGGCGACCACCATCGCCCAATTCGACGCGGACCGGGTGGCGGCGCTCGACTTCCTCGACGAGCGCAGCGATGTCGGCGCACTGTTCGCGACCGGGTTCTGCATCGGCGGTCACCTGGCGTTCCGGGCGGCGTTCGACCAGCGGGTCTCGGCGACCGTGTGCTTCTACCCGACCGGGGTGCACAACGGCTCGCTCGGCGCCGATCCCGACGCCGGCTCGTTGGCCCGCGCCAGCGACATCCGTGGCCGACTGCTGATCGTCTTCGGCTCCCTGGACCCGCACGTCCCCGCCGACGCTCGACTGCAGATCGTGTCAGCCTTGTACGCCGCCGGGCACACCGACCTGGAACTGCACATCTACGCCGGGGGCGAGCACGCGTTCATGCGCGACATCGGACCGCGGCACGACCCGGTGCTGACCGATCTGGCCATCGACCAGGCGGTGTCGTTCTTCACCGGTCGCTGACGACGCGCCGAACGCGAAGCGGCAGCCCGCCAGACGTCAGACGCTGACCCGGAACTCGACCGGAATTCATGTCAAGCGAGGTCGTCGAAAGAGTCCTCGCCCGGCCGCCACACCATCCAGCTGCCGTCGGCGAAACCACTGAGCATCGCGATCTCTGGGCCAACCAGTTCCTCCGCCGCCGGATGCAGAATCAACCGGCCGGATGCGAATGAGATCACGATTCCCGTACCGGTCTGCTCGGCCGTGCCGACGACCTCCTCCGGGATGAATGACCGTAGATGATCCCCGTAACCGTCATCAGGCTCAGCAAACACAACCCCGCCGCGCTCCACCTTCGGATACACATCGCAATGCAGGACCACGTTGCCACTTGGGGCATCACTGTCGAACCAGAGCATGACGTAATCCATCGAGAACACCACGGCGTTGAGCCTTCTGCCCACCAGTCGCCCGAGCAACTGGTTCGGCTCGTAGGACATTGCGCTACCTGGGCCTGATCTGTGTTGCGACTCGTTCAGACGTTGAAGCGGAACTCGACCACATCGCCGTCGGCCATCACGTAGTCCTTGCCCTCGATCCGCACCTTGCCGGCGGCTTTGGCGGCGGCCATCGATTTGTACGACATCAGGTCGGCGAAGGAAACCACCTCGGCCTTGATGAATCCGCGCTCGAAATCGGTGTGGATGACACCGGCCGCCTGCGGCGCGGTAGCGCCCTTCTTGATCGTCCAGGCCCGGGATTCCTTGGGCCCGGCGGTCAGGTAGGTCTGCAGGCCCAAGGTGTGGAACCCGGCGCGCGCCAACGCATGCAGCCCGGGTTCGGACTGGCCGACGGACTCCAGCAGTTCGGCTGCGGATTCGTCATCCAGTTCCAGCAATTCGAATTCGACCTTCGCGTCCAGGAAGACCGAGTCGGCCGGTGCGACCGAGGCCGCCAATTCCGCGCGCTTGGCATCGTCGGTGAGCACCGACTCGTCCGCATTGAACACGTAGAGAAACGGTTTCGCGGTGAGCAGCGAAAGTTCCTTCAGCACATCGAGATCCAACGTCGCCCGGGCCGAGAACAGCGTTTTCCCCTGATCCAGCAACGCATTTGCGGCCTGCGCGGCCTCCAGCACCGGTTTGCGGTCCTTGGCGTTCCGGGCCTCCTTCTCCAGCCGCGGCATCGCCTTCTCCAGCGTCTGCAGGTCGGCGAGGATCAGCTCGGTATTGATCGTCTCGACATCGGCGAGCGGGTCGACCCGGCCATCGACATGCACAACGTCGTCGTCGGCGAACACCCGGACCACCTGGCAGATCGCGTCCGCCTCGCGGATGTTGGCCAGGAACTTGTTCCCCAGCCCGGCCCCCTCGCTGGCGCCCTTGACGATGCCGGCGATGTCGACGAACGACACGACGGCCGGCACGGTCTTGACCGAGTGGAACACCTCGGCGAGCTGGTCGAGCCGCGGATCGGGGATCGGCACCACACCGACGTTCGGCTCGATGGTGGCGAACGGGTAGTTCGCCGCCAGCACATTGGCACGGGTCAGGGCGTTGAACACGGTGGACTTGCCGACATTGGGCAGGCCGACGATGCCGAGGGTGAGACTCACGAGGCGTCAGTCTACGGATCGCGAGCGGGTCACTCTCCCCGCCGCAGCACCGTGACCGCCCAGTCGGCGTCGTCGACCCAGGGATCCAGGTGCCAGGTGGCGAACCGGTGCTGCGGTGATCAAACCCACCGCCGCGGCGTCCCGGTCGAGGTCGCTGACGGTGTAATCCCGATCCGTGGCGAACCCTGTCACCATCCGGCCACCCGGAACCAGCAGACCCACCAGCGCATCGAAGCACCTCCTGCTCGGTACCGGGCGCCAGGTACACCATCACGTTGCCGGCCAGCACGATGACATCGAAGGCATCCGGACCGCCTGCCGCGGTGAGCCTTTCCGGCGTCAACGCCAGCAGGTCCGCTGCCATGAAGACGGGACCCGGGTACCGCTCGACGGCGATAGCAACCAATCCGGCGTCCCGATCGGCGCCGACCGATCGATGGCCCATCCGGTGCAGCGCCGCCGCAATCCGGCCGGTACCGCAGCCGGCGTCGAGGATCCTCGCGCTGCCTGGGTGCGAGCACGTCGACGAATCGGGCCTCGCCCTCCAGGTCGGCGCCGTCGGCGAATTCCCGGGCGAATCGGTCCACGTAGAAGTCCCAGCGATCGCCGGTGACGGTCTGCTCCCAGCGGGTCGGCGGCGGCGGATCGAGGGGTGGCTGCTTGGTCATGGGCGCATGATGGCACGCGGACACCCGCCGGGCGTGAGCGCGGGCGGTTCCACACCGACGACGACGTCACGCTGCCGGAGACTTTCGGACTACCGCGACCGCAAAGGGTTTAGGTTCGACTCGTGTCGATATCAGCGCCCGGTCAACGACGTCTGCTACCGACCGCGAGTCATTTCGGTGCCTACCTGGCCGAGACGGACGGGGACCGGGTCCATCGACTGCTGCCGTCACCGGCGGACGCGGATCCATCCGACATCGGCAGCGGTGTCCCTTCCACCCTGCGCTCACCGTCGCAGGCTGACTCGCCCGTTGGTCCGGCGGGGCTATCTGCACGATGGGCCGGGTGGCACCGCGCGTCGGGGCGACGACCCCTATGTGCAGGTGGACTGGGATACGGCCTTCGACCTGGTTGCCGCGGAGTTGCAACGGGTGCGAGCCGAGCATGGCAACAAGGCAATTTTCGGCGGCTCCTACGGCTGGGGGTCCGCGGGCCGATTCCACCACCCGCAATCGCAGATCCACCGCTTCCTGAACCAGTTCGGCGGCTATACGGCATCGGTCGAGTCGTACTCGTCCGCGGCGATGCAGGTGATCCTGCGGCGGGTCGGCGGCGGCTACTACGCTGCACTGTCGTCGAACCCGACCTGGGACGAGATCGCCGAACAGCAATCACTTGTCATCGCGTTCGGCGGTCTCGGACCGCACAACACCCAGGTCAACAGCGGCGGCATCGGCTCGCACGACAATCTCAGCGCGCAGCGTCGGGCTCGAGCGGCCGGGGCCGAGTTCGTGTCGATCTCGCCGCTACGGGGCGACGCCGACGCGGCCCTGGAAGCCACCTGGCTGCCCGCCCGGCCCGGCACCGATGTGGCGATCATGCTGGCCCTGGCCCATGAGATCGTCATCCGCGGCGCTCATGATCGCGCCTACCTCGCCCGTTGCACCGTGGGGTGGGAGCGGTTCGAGCGCTATTTGTTGGGTTCGACCGACGGCGTCCCGAAGTCCGCGTCGTGGGCGGCGGAGATCTCCGGACTGGACCGGGCCGCCATCGTTGACCTGGCGAACCGGATCACCCAGCGGCGCACGGTGTTCGCCTGTTCGTACTCGCTGCAGCGCGCCGATCACGGCGAGCAGGCGCCGTGGATGGCGCTCACCCTCGCTGCGCTGACCGGCACGCTCGGTCTGCCAGGCGGTGGCTTCGGTTGCGGTCTCGGCGCGCTGCATCAGCTCGGTGTTGCGCCCTCGGGTTTCCACCCGGCCGGGCTCGCCCAGGGCCGCCGGCCCATTGACACGTTCATTCCGGTTGCCAGGATCGCCGACATGCTGCTGCATCCCGGTGAACCGTTCGACTACGACGGTGGTCGGTACACCTATCCCGACATCCGCTTCGTCTACTGGGCCGGCGGCAACCCGTTCCACCACCACCAGGACCTGAACAGACTGGTCCGGGCCTGGCAGCGACCCGAAACCATCGTTGTCCACGACCATTTCGCCAATGCCCTTGCCCGGCATGCCGACATCGTGTTGCCGGCGGCGACCTGGTTGGAGCGCAACGACTTCGCGGCCAGCACGGATCCGTACATTTCGGCGATCGTCAAGGCCGTCGAGCCGCCGGACGGGGTGCTGACCGATTATGCGATCTTCTCCGGGCTGGCCGACCGACTCGGTTTCGGGCGGGCCTTCACCGAAGGGCGGGACGCCGACGAATGGGTCCGCGAGCTCTACGAGAGAACGCGGGTCCGGGCGGTGGACGTCGGTGGGCAGCTGCCTGCTTGGGAGGAGCTCCGGAGACTGGGAACCGTGGCCACGCCCGTTGTGCCGTTACCGGTCTCGCCGTATCGCGCGCTGCGCGAGGATCCTGCGGCACATCCGTTGGCAACCCCGTCCGGCCGCATCGAGATCTTCTCCAGCACCATCGACTCCTTTGGCTATGCCGATTGCCCAGGTCATCCGACGTGGTTGCCGCCGAGAGAGTGGCTCGGCGCGGTGGGCGACGGACGGCATCCCCTGCACCTGTTGTCCGGACAGCCATCTCGACGCCTGCACTCCCAGTTCGACAACGGGTCGTACTCTCGCGCAGGCAAGGTCTCCGGCCGCGAACCGATCGTGCTGAACGTCGCGGATGCCGCCGAACGCGGGATCGGCGACGGAGACGTGGTGCGGGTCTTCAACGACCGCGGTCAGTGCCTGGCCGGAGCCGTGCTGTCGACCCAGATCCGGTCGGGGGTGGTGCGGCTGGCGACGGGCGCCTGGTACGACCCGGTTGTGCCCGGTGGCCTCGAGGTCCACGGGAATCCCAATGTGCTGACGCCAGACCGCGGCACCTCCCGCCTCGCCCAGGGACCGAGCGCCCACAGCACCCTGGTGCAGGTGGAGCGATTCGCCGGGCCGGTCCCGCCGATCAGGGTTTTCGGACCGATGTCGATCGATGATGATTCTGCAAGCACTCCGCCGCTGTGACGGCTGGAAAGAGCGCCCGGACGACCTCCTCCGAACCGGCCCGCCTATATATCGACCGCTGGTACTCGAGCGCAAAATGGCCCGTTCTGCAGGTCGTCGATCAGTCCCGTAGGGCGGGTCCCGGCCGGGTAGGATGCCGGTTCGTCCCCAACTGTCTGACTCATGTCGTGGATCGATCCGGGTCGATCCGAGCCGCACTTGTCACAGAGAACGCCCGCTTGCACCAGCCCAGGAGGATTGATGGCAAAGATCTACGACGACGTGACCAAACTGATCGGTAACACCCCGCTCGTGCGGCTGAACAAGCTGACGGAGGGCCTGAACGCCACCATCGTGGCCAAACTCGAGTTCTACAACCCGGCCAGCTCAGTGAAGGACCGCATCGGCGTCGCCATTGTCGATGCGGCAGAACGGTCCGGAGAGCTGCCGCCGGGCGGGACGATCGTGGAGGCAACCAGTGGCAACACCGGGATTGCGCTCGCCTTCGTCGGCGCAGCGCGCGGCTACAACGTGGTGCTCACGATGCCCGAAACCATGTCCAAGGAGCGGCGTGCATTGCTCCGCGCCTACGGTGCCGAGCTGATTCTGACCTCCGGCGCGTTGGGCATGAAGGGTGCCGTTGACAAGGCACAGGAGATCGCGAAAGAGCGGCCCGGCTCGATCCTGGCCCGGCAGTTCGCCAACGAGGCGAACCCCGAAATCCATCGTCGGACAACGGCTGTGGAGATCTGGGACGACACCGATGGTGGCGTCGACATTCTGGTGGCCGGCATTGGCACCGGCGGTACGATTACCGGCGTCGGGCAGGTTCTCAAAGAACGCAAGCCGGGCGTGCAGATCGTCGGAGTCGAACCGGCGGAGTCGCCGATCCTGAACGGCGGCGCCCCCGGTCCGCACAAGATCCAGGGCATCGGCGCCAACTTCGTGCCCGAGATTCTCGACCGAACCGTCTACGACGAGATCATCGACGTCGATGCCGAAACGGCCGTGGCCGTGGCCCGGGACGCGGCCAAGCGCGAGGGCATCCTGGTCGGCATCTCATCCGGCGCCGCAATCCACGCAGCGATCCAACTCGCCAAGCGCCCGGAGAACGCCGGAAAGTTGATCGTGGTGATCATTCCGTCATTCGGCGAGCGCTACCTCACGTCGGTGCTGTACGCCGATCTGATGGACTGATGGCACGCTTTCGGGACGCGCTCGAAGTGTTGCGCGAGGATCTTGTGGCCGCCCGCGACCATGACCCGTCGGCGAGGTCGCTCGTCGAAATCGCGCTCGGTTACCCGGGTATCCACGCGGTCTGGTTCCACCGGATCTCTCATCGGATGTGGCGGGAACCCGCTCTCAAGTTGCCAGCACGGCTACTGTCACAGGCGGTGCGGGCGGTCACCGGGATCGAGATCCATCCCGGCGCGCAACTCGGCCGCCGGTTGTTCATCGATCACGGCATGGGAGTCGTGATCGGCGAGACGGCGGTGGTCGGCGACGACGTGCTCCTCTTCCACGGAGTCACGCTCGGCGGCAGGTCGATGCGACGGGGCAAGCGCCACCCAACAGTGGGTGACAACGTCACCGTCGGCGCGGGCGCGAAGATCCTCGGACCGGTGGCCATCGGCTCCGGCGCCCAGATCGGCGCCAACGCCGTCGTGATCACCGACGTTCCCCGCGATCACGTCGCGGTGGGGATCCCGGCGAGGATCCGACCTCGCCCGGATTCGGTGGTCGATGTGGCGTACCTCGATGATCCGGCGATCTACATCTGAAGCTGGGAGCGGCTCCGCCCGGACCGGGCGGGCCGCGGCTCAGCGTCGTCCGCGGTTGGCAGCGAGCCGGTGCAGGACCGTGACGAGCAGATCGATTTCCTCGCGGGTGTTGTAGAACGCCAACGACGGCCGGACCGTTGCCTCGACCCCGAACCGCCGCAGGATGGGCTGGGCGCAATGATGCCCGGACCGGACCGCGATCCCCTCCTGGTTCAGGGCGGCGCCCACCTCCTCGGTGCGGTAACCGTCCAACACGAACGACAGCACACTGGCCTTGTTGGTCGCGGTACCGATCATCCGCAACCCCCGCACCGCGAGCATCCGGGGTGTTGCGTACTCCAGCAACGAATGCTCATAGTTCGCGATGGTTTCCAACCCGAGCCGATTCACATAATCCAGTGCGGCACCCAACCCGACCGCATCCGCGATGTTCCCGGTGCCGGCCTCGAACCGGTTCGGCGGATGCTGGAACACCGTCTTCTCGAACGTCACGTCGGCGATCATGTTGCCGCCGCCCTCCCACGGCGGCATCGACTCCAGCACCTCAGGCCGCCCGTACAACACACCGATCCCCGTCGGGCCGAAAATCTTGTGCCCGGAGAACACGAAGAAGTCAGCACCCAACGCCTGCATGTTCACCCGCAGATGCGGCACCGACTGGGCACCATCGATCAGGACGCACGCGCCGGCCCGGTGGCCCATGTCGACGATCTGCTCGATCGGTGTGACCGTCCCCAAGGCGTTCGACACCTGCGTCACCGCAACAAGTTTCGTCCTCTCGCAGAGCAGCTTGGCGTAATCGTTCAACAGGATTTGACCCGAATCGTCCACCGGGATCACCCGCAGCTTCGCGCCCGTCTCCGCGATCAACTGCTGCCACGGCACGATGTTCGCGTGATGTTCCAGGTGCGAAACGATGATCTCGTCACCGCGATGGATGTTCTTCTTCCCCCAACTCTTCGCCACCAGGTTGATGGCCTCCGTCGCCCCCCGGACGAACACGATGTCCTTCTCCGACCCGGCCCCGATGAACCTCGCGACCGTCTTCCGTGCACCCTCGTACGCATCCGTCGCCCGCGCCGCCAACTCATGCGCCGCTCGGTGAATATTGGAATTCTCATGCCGATAGAAATGCGTCAACCGGTCGAGCACCGCCTGTGGCTTCTGCGTCGTCGCCGCATTGTCCAACCACACCAACGGTTTCCCGTTCACCCGCTCGGACAGGATCGGGAAATCACGACGCACCAACCGCACATCGAACGGTGGATGCGGGTCGAAGCCCAGCGCCGAAGACGACGCGGCCGGTCCTGATGCGGGCGTCGAGGTCGATGCCGGCCGGTCCAGGAAATAGAACGCCGGGGATACCCCGGGGACTGGGCCGGCGTCCGCCCCGGATGGTGCACCCGGAACAGCACCATTCATTGCCTGGTCGTAGCCTGCCGGGAATCCACCGGCCGCACCAACGGTCGGGGCCAGCGACGGGGATTGCGACCTGGGCAGGGTTCAACGCAGCACCGACCAGGGTGTCCAAACCGCCGTCACCGGCGCCCCGGTACGGGCTGGATTCTGCGATGAAATAGTACGGCGACGAGGGCGTCGGCACCGGTGCGGGAGCATCCGGCACCGGGACCGGTGGTTGCGGCAACGACGGCATCGGGATGGCGTCGACAATGCCGGCAGGATTAACCGACGGATCCACCACCGGCGGCGCGTCAGCCAGCGCGGCACCTGAAGTCGCCACACCCGTCGTCGGCGCAGCGGTACCGGGCGCGGCGTTGCCGGCTGCGGCGGTGGGGAGTTTCCCGGTCGCGCCCGTCATCCCCGGAACCTCAGGAACCGAAGGCAACACGGGCGCGACGAGACCGCCGGTGGGAGCGAACGGCGCACCGCTGACCGGCGCCGCTCCTGCGGACGGTGGATTGCCTGCCGAGGCGGACGCACCTTCGGCCGCGGTGAAGGGTGGTCCGGCTAACGCTGCCGCGCCCAGTGGTGCTGCACCGGTGATGTCCGGGGATCCGCCGGGAAGTCCTGCGCTGCCGAGGATCTGGTCACTGGCCGGCACGCCCGGCACACCGGCGCTGGGCAGCGGTGCGGACAAGCCCTGCAGCGGCGGCACCATTTCGCCGCCGGGTGCGGACGGCACCGCAAATCCGCCCGGCGGGGTGAACGGCACTGCGCCGACGGACTCCGGCGACGCCACCGGTGGGCCGAATCCGCTGGTGAACGGGGCAGCAGCGGTGACGTCCGGCGGACCGTTCGGCAACCCGCCCGCCCCCACCAGCTGATCGCTCGCCGGGATACCCGGCGCACCCGCACCCGGTAGCGGCGAGGTCAGTCCAGCACCCGACGGCGTGAACTCCCCTGGCGCACCCAGATCCAACCCGGTCAATCCGGGCACGATCGGTTCCTCCGGCAGAGGCGCACCCAAGCCGTGAACACCGAGCACGGACGAGGCCAATTCCGTCAGGTCCGGTACCGATCTGCTCGGTGAAACACCGAGCGCAGCAACGGGATCGGCCACCTGTACCCCGGGTAGGTCGATTGCCGGAAACCCGGCAGGCGCGCCACCAACAGGCGCCACCGGGTCTGCACCGGTGTCACCCGGGACGCGGGAGATCGAATTGGAACGCGCAGGCACATCGACCCGCGGTGCATGCTCCACCTCCCCGGCCCGAGCCGGGGCCGGGCTGCCAGCAGCTGTCGGCGCAGACCCGGTCGGTAACGAACCGATTACCCCCGGACCCGTCGGCGCGGTGCCCGGCAGGGCGGCGAAGAACTCCCCCGCCAGCCGGTTCAACGTGGACTCGTCAGGCAGCCAGTCCGGCAGCTCCGGAGCGTGCGGCAGGCTGGTCGGGGACGTCACCAGGTCAGCGGTAGGTCGGGGCGTAGTCATGGAACTTGTCGACTGCGACATCGTCCAACACCGCAAGCGCATCGTCGGTCAGCACCGCCAACGAGCAGTACAGCGACACCAGATACGACGCGATCGCGCTCCGATCGATCCCCATGAACCGCACCGACAACCCCGGACCCTGCTCGCCGGCCAACCCCGGCTGATACAGCCCGACAACACCTTGGCGGGCCGCCCCGGTCCGGAGCAGCAACACCTTCGTCTTTCCGTTCTCCAACGGGACCTTGTCGCTGGGGATGATCGGCAATCCCCGCCACGTCAGGAACTGTGACCCGAACAGGCTCACCGTTGGTGGCGGCACCCCCCGCCGCGTGCATTCCCTGCCGAACGCCGCGATTGCCTCCGGGTGCGTCAGGAAAAACCCCGGCTCCTTCCACACCTTCGTGATCAGATTGTCCAGATCATCCGGCGTCGGTGGCCCGGCCAGCGTCGGAATCCGTTGCGACGGAGCACAATTGGCCAACAACCCGTAATTCGGGCTGATGATCAACTCCCCCTCCTGATGTTCCTTGATCGCCTCGATCGTCAGCCGCAACTGTTCCTTGATCTGATCATGCGGGCTGGAATACAAATCCGATACCCGGGTATGCACATCAAGAATTGTGGACACCGAATTCAGGCTGTATTCCCGCGGGTTTTCCTCGTAATCAACAAACGTTGTCGGCAACGGCGACTCGTCATAGTTACTGCAGACGACGTCAACCTCCTCCGGGTGCTTCACCTTGTTCACCCGGTAAATACCGGCCTCCACCGGCACCCACGCCAGTAAATGCACCAACCACCGCGGGGTGATCGTCGCCATCTGCGGAACGGTCTTGGTGACATCGGCAAGATTCCTCGCCCCGGCATCACCGAGCGCGTTGGACTGGGTAGGACCCGTCATGCAGCCTCCCTGCACCGTTGGCAGCTGGGCTTTTCCGCCGCCGAGGACGAATCGGACTCTACCCAGGTTGACACGGCACGGCATCAGTGGGTGCTGGCACAGTGGACGTGGTGATCAGCGAACTTGTTCGGCTGCAGGTGCCGAGACCCTTTGCTGCCGATGCGATGCTGGCATTTCTGTCGACTCATACGGTGCCCGGGGTTGAACATGTCCGTGACCGCACCTACTACCGGGCGCTCCGGCTGCCGGCGGGAACCGGAACGGTCGCCATGACCGTCCCGCAGCACGATGACACCGCCCCCATCGCCGCGGTGATCAGGCTCGAGAACCCGGCTGATCTCCCCGCCGCCGTTGCGCGGTGTCGCAGAATTCTCGACCTGAACTCTGATCCGAAGGCAGTCGATGCGGCCCTAGCGACGGACCCTGCGCTGGCGTCGGCGGTCGCGAGGACGCCAGGGCTGCGCGTCCCAGGGGCGGTTGATGGCCCCGAAATGCTCATCCGGGCCATGTTGGGGCAACAGGTCTCGGTCGCCGGGGCACAGACGGCCGCCGCGCGACTCACCGCGGCGGCTGCCGATCGATTGCCCTTCCCCGATGGGGAGCTGACCCACCTGTTCCCCTCGCCGGCGGCCATCGCAGACCTCGGCCCGGAATTGATCGCCGGGCCCCGGCGCCGCGCCACGGCGATCTGCGATGCGGCCGCGGCAATGGCCGACGGCTCACTGGTCGTCACTGCCGAACGGACCACCGCGGAGCTCACCGCGGACCTGATCGTCCGCCCGGGCATCGGTCCGTGGACCGCCGGCTATGTCGCAATGCGACTGCTCGCCGATCCAGATGTCCTGCTGACCGGCGATTTGGTGATCCGGACCGGTGCGATGCTGCTCGGGTTACCGGGACGACCGGCCGCGCTCGCCCGGTACTCGTCGAAGTGGCACCCGTACCGTTCCTACGCGGGAATGCACCTCTGGAAGGTTGCGCTTGCCGAGACTGCGCGGAAGAAGGCGGACGCCAGGACCCTGAAGTCCGGGCAAACCTTGACGGACGGAAAGCGCGGCGTCACCGGTTCAGTCCATTAGTCGGACCCGACGAAGGAGGGGCCGCCAATGGGCGCAGCTGTCCGCGCCGGGCGGTCTCTTCGATAGACTCCGCACCGTGAGCACATCCCCGGGCGAAGAGCACCCCGCCGACCCCAGCCAGGAACATCACCGAACTCCAGCCGAGGAGATCGAGTGGATCGGGGCCGAGGTCGAAGCCAGGCCCCGGGTCATGTTCTGGGGAACGATCGCCGTTGCCGTCATCCTTGCAATCGCGCTGATCATTGTCATTGTCGTCGTGACGACCGGGACTACTACCGGGAACTAGCTCCTGGCGGTCAACACCAAAGAGGTCGGTTACGCGCGGGCGAGCGCCAGTGCCTCGTCGTAGCGGCGCAACACCAAGCCGGCCAGCGCGGTGCCCAGTGGCTCCGCGACCTCCATGTCGAGCTCCATCGCCTGGCGTGCAGTGGTATCCAGCAACAGCCCAGGGGCCAGGAACAACGGAACGACGCCGAGCCGTCGGCGTTCCTTGACGGCACGTTGCAGTACCGCCGTGGCCTGCGGTTCCCCGGTGGTCGCAAAGCCGGCCCATACCGGGCCGGGGCGCAGCCGGCTCCACCGCTCGGCCAGTTCTTTTACGGTTTCGTTCGCACTGTCCCGGCTCGACCCGACGGCCAGCAGCAGGATTGCCTCGTGCGCACCGATGTGCGCCCGGCCGGCGGAATCCTCCAGCGCCTGCAGCACGTCCTCGCCCATGCCGAGGATGCAGCCGAGCCGAAGCGCGACGCCCGTTGCTGCTTCGGCCTCGCTGACCGCCGTCGGTGCATCCACCTTCGCGTGGAAGGCCTCGGTGAACAGCAGTGGCAGCACGATCGCCTCGGGGATCGGCCCGTCCTCCTGCAACGCGGCCACCGCCGCGGTGAGGTCGGGCTCGGAGAGGTCGAGGAATGCCGGGACCGCGACCAGGCCCGGCCGCAATGCCTGCACTGCGCGCATCACCTCGGCGATCATTCGCGCGGCACGTGGATCCCGGCTGCCGTGCGCGAGACCGATCAGCGGGGGCAGGTGAGACGGCATAATCCATAGGCTAGTCGTCACGCAAGGTCAGGGGCCGATCACAGATCTAGCCCCGAAACGCATCGGGCCCGAAGCGCGTAGCGCTCCGGGCCCGGTGCTGGGGAAGCTATCGAGTTAACGCTTCTTGGTGGACAATCCGCGGGCATCGAGAATGGCCCGCTCCAGTGGCCGGAACATGATCAGTTCAACGCCGACACCGACGACGAAGATCAGGATCAGCCCCGAGTACAGCAGCGGTGCATCGGACAGGTCGCGACCCTGATTCATCAACTGGCCGAGCCCGAAGCCGAGCTTGGACGAGGTGACGATCAATTCGGCTGCCATCAGCGAACGCCAGGAGAATGCCCATCCCTGCCGCAGCCCGGCCAGGAAACCGGGCAGCGCGGCGGGAATTTGCACGTGCCTGGTTTGCGCCCACCAGTTCAACCCGAGCACGTGGCCGACCCTCGAGTACAGCGGCGGCACCTGGTCGATTCCCGCGATCAGCCCGTTGGCGATGGACGGCACGGCGCCGAGCAGCACCACCATGTAGATCATCGCCGGGCTGATCTGGAACCACAGGATTGCCAACGGGACCCAGGCAACCGACGGCATGGACTGCAGACCGGACAGCAGCGGTCCGAAGGAATTCCGGAGCCAACTGAATCGGGCGATGGCCAGGCCGATCGGCACGCCGATGACAATGGCCATCAGAAACCCGAACAGGCCCCTGGAGAGGCTGGTCCAGATGGTTTCCCAGGCTTGGCCGCTCTCCAGCAGCCTTCCCAGCTCGGTGAGCACCGCTTTCGGTGACGGGAGCATCACCTCGGGCTTCAGCTTCAGCAGGTAGACGATCTCCCAGATGACCAGGACAACGCCCATCGCCAGGATCGGCGGGATGACCGAACTGCCCAGTCGCCGCCACCACGGTTCGCGGTAGTTGTCCTCTTCTTCAAGAACGTCCAGACCTGCGCCGACCGCTTGGGTGTCCTCGCGTTCGACCTCGGCCTTCGTGATCACCGAATCATCAAGTGCGGGCATGGCTGGCGATCTCCTCACGCAGTCGCAGGGTGATCTCGGCGGCGAGGGCTCCGACGGCTGGGTGCTCGATGGTGCGGGGGCCCTTGATGTTGACCTTCCACTCCCCGACGACCCGACCCGGTCGCGAGGAGAGCAGCACGACGCGCTGCCCGAGGCGGACGGCCTCCCGAACGTTGTGCGTCACGAAGATGATGCTGTTCCCGGTTTCCTTCCAGACCCGGGTCAGCTCGTCGTGCATGACGTCGCGGGTGATGGCGTCCAGCGCGGCGAACGGCTCGTCCATGAGCAACACGTCGCTGTTCTGGCCAAGTGCCCTGGCCAGCGACACCCGCTGCCGCTGGCCGCCGGACAGTTCATGCACCCTTCGGTCTGCGTGCCCGGAAAGCCGCACCAGGTCAAGGAGTTCGTTGATCTTGGTCTTGGTCTGCTTCTTGGGGACGCCCGCGTACTTCAGCGCCAGGGCGATGTTCTGTCCCGCGGTGAGCCACGGGAACAGCGCTGCCTCCTGGAACATCAGCGCCGGCCTGCCGACGGACGTCACAGTGCCGGTGGTCGGGTAGTCCAGCTTGCTGATGAGGTTCAGCAGGGTGGACTTCCCGCACCCGGAGGCGCCCAGCAGGCAGACGAACTCCCCGGGCGCCACCGACAGACTGATGTTGTCCAGGGCGGCCACCTTGCCGCGCCGACCGGTGAAGACCTTGGTCACCGCATCGATGGTGACCGCGGCATCGCCACTGTGGTCCTCTTCGGGCAGCAGCGGGACGACCCGTGGGTCGTCCTCGTAATACTGGAGGTCGGATTCGCCGGCTGTATAGGTGACCGATGTCGTCATGGTGATGTGTCCCTTACTCCGTACCGAGGCCGGCAGCGGAGACCGGCGGCTTTCCTGCGGCGACGAGCACCTTGTTCAACTGGGTGAGGTCGTAGATGCCCTTGAGATCCGGCACCTCGGCGAGAGTGCCTGCTTCGACACCGTTTTCGGCGATGGTGTTCAGCGTGTCGGCCAGCGGATCCCAAGTCGGCTGGATGTTCGCGAACGCCGCCTGAATGGTGGTGTCCGCCAACGGCTTTCCGGTCAGGTCACCGATTGCCTTGTTCAGGTCGGTCTGCGCCTGGGTGGGATTGGCCTTGATGGCGTCGGTCTCAGCGACCTCGCCGGAGATCAGTGCTGCGACGGTGTCCGGATGATCTTCCAGGAACTGCCGCGAGACGATCAGGATCGTGGTCTGGAACTCCTCGTCCGGCCACAGCGTCTTCTCGTCCACCAGGGTCTTGCCACCGGCTTCGAGCACCAACCTGGACGCCCACGGCTCCGGCAGCCAGGCACCGTCGATCTCGCCCGACTTGAACAGGTCCAGGGTCTGCGAGTTCTCCTGGTTGACGATGTCGACGTCCGCACCGCCGGTGGTCTGCACCTTCAAACCGTTGTCCAGCAACCACTTCCGGAGTGCAACGTCCTGGGTGCCGCCCAGTTGCGGGGTGGCCAGGGTCTTGCCCTTCAGGTCTGCCGGGCCGTTGATCTCCGGCTTGACGACCAACGCGGCACCGTTGTTGGTGGCACCGGCGACGATCCGCAGCGCGTCGCCGTTGGACTTCACGTAAGCGTTGATGGCCGGGTTCGGCCCGAGGAAGGAGGCGTCGATGGCGCCGGACAGCAGCGCCTCGATCGCCGCGGGTCCGGCGTTGAAGGTGGAGGTCTCCAGCTTGGTGTTGCCCAGTGCCTCCTGGAACGTTCCGTCTGCGACGCCGAGTACTGCGGAGGCGTGCGTGACGTTCGGGAAGTAACCCAACTTCAGGGTGTCGGCGGGGGTGCCGGTGGCTGCGTCGGCGGCAGACCCGGCGGACGTGCCGGCCAGGGCCTCACCGGAGCTGGCCGCGGCGGAGCCGACCGCTGAGGCAGCGGCGCTCGCGCTGGTCGAGTCCGAACTTGCGCTGGTGGTGCTGGAGGAGCAGGCGGCCGCGACGGTGGCCAGCGCGGCGACTGATACCACCGCGATGATGCGCGACGGTTTGAGACGGGTGGTTCGCAGGGTGCGGAAAATCGACACGGGAGTCCTTTGCGGTGGTTCAGTGGCCCTTAGGGACCGGGGGTCTGGGCATTGCTGGGGCTGAGCGGATACGCACGGCCGGTACAGGCCGAGCGCGGACATCGCTCCAGAGCCATTGCCCGGTGGGCAATGTGACGTTCACTCATGCTGATTCCTCCTGAGCAGGGGTGGATGTAGCTGGTCGGGTGCAGCGCGGCCCTGCGGTCGCCGACCATGCCGGCGGACAGCGTGGTTCCGTCGGCGGGGTCGATGATCAGTAGCGATCCGACGGCACCGCCTGGCCGGTAGGCCTCGACCGGAATCGCCTCGGCGGTACGCAGGGTCACCTGCGCGATGTCGTTGAGCGTCAACGCCTTCGGCGCTTCGACATAGGTCAGGGTGTCGATCTCCAGCAGATGATCGATCGACGAAACGACGACCCGGGTCGTCGTCGTTCCGTACCGCAGCAACGCCCGGGTGCCGGCCCGCAGCGGACGCTCGGCCAGCTGGGTGACAGTCGCGGTGAACTCGGTGACAGGCTTCGGGGCATCCGCTACGCCGGAGATCAGGTCCCCGCGGGACAGATCGACATCGCCGTCCAGCAACAGCGTGACGCGACTCCCCCGCGACCGCGACATCCTTTTCTCCGTCGGCGGTGTCGATGGTGGTGACCACCGAGCGCAGCCCGGACGGCAGCGCGACGATCTCGTCGCCGGGCCGGACGGTGCCGGCGGCGATCGCGGCCGGCGTAGCCGCGGTAATCGGGCAGCGCGTCCGACCGTGGCCGGATCACGTACTGCACCGGGAATCTCAACGGGCCGCTGGCGGAATCGTCGGTGAGGTCGACATTTTCCAGGTGCTCGAGCACGCTGTTGCCGGTGTACCAACCGATGCGCTCCGAGCGGGTCACGACGTTGTCGCCGTGCAGCGCGGAAATCGGAATCGCGGTGACCTCGTGGATGCCGAGTTCCTTGGCATAGGCGGAGAATTCGGTCGCGATGTCGTCGAAGATCTGCTGGTCGTAGTCCGACCAGGTCGATCTTGTTGACGGCCAGCAGCAGATGCGGGACGCCCAGCAGCGCGGCGACCGCTGCGTGCCTGCGGGTCTGATCGACGACGCCGGTGCGGGCGTCGGTGAGGATGACGACCAGGTCGGCGGTCGATGCCCCGGTGACGGTATTCCGGGTGTACTGCACGTGTCCCGGGGTGTCCGCGAGGATGAACGTCCGCGACGGGGTGGCGAAGTACCGATAGGCAACGTCGATGGTGATGCCCTGTTCGCGTTCCGCCCGCAGGCCGTCGACCAGCAGCGAGAGATCAACGGTCGTCCAGACCTCTGGCCTCCGAGGTGCGCTGCACGGCATCGAAGGTGTCCGACAGCACGGACTTCGAGTCGTGCAGCAGCCGCCCGACGAGGGTCGACTTTCCGTCGTCGACGGATCCGGCCGTGGCAAACCGGAGCAGCCCCGTGCGGTGGTGAGCTCTTCGGCGAGTTCGTGGGCGTCAATCGTGATGGACCCAGTCATTAGAAGTACCCCTCGCGCTTTCGGTCTTCCATGGCTGCCTCGCCGAGCTTGTCGTCGGCACGGGTCGCGCCGCGTTCGGTGATCCGGTGACGATGATTTCCTCGATCACGGCCCGCACATCGGTGGCGTCGGATTCCACCGCACCCGGTGCAGGACATGTCGCCGACGGTCCGGTAACGGACCTGCCGGCGCTCCAGCCGCTCCCGGTCGGTCGGGCCACCCCACTCGCCGGGCGCCAGCCACATGCCCTGCCGCTGGAACACTTCCCGCTCGTGCGCGTAGTAGATCTCGGGCAGGTCGATGTTCTCGGTCTCGATGTAGTTCCAGACGTCCAGCTCCGTCCAGTTGGACAGCGGGAACACCCGGACATGCTCGCCCGGTGCGTGCCGGCCGTTGTACAGACCCCACAGTTCGGGCCGCTGCCGCCGCGGATCCCAGCCACCGAACGAATCCCGCAGCGAGAAGATCCGTTCCTTGGCCCGGGAACGCTCCTCGTCGCGGCGCGCCCCACCGATCACCGCGTCGAATTTCTCATCGGCGATGGTGTCGACCAGCGGGACTGTCTGCAAAGGATTGCGGGTACCGTCCGGCCGCTCGGTGAGCCGACCGTCGTCGATCCAGTCCTGCACCTTGGCGACCTGCAGTCGTAGACCACCCTCGGCGACGACCCGATCGCGGTAGGCGATGACCTCGGGGAAGTTGTGGCCGGTGTCCACGTGCAACAGCGAGAACGGCAACGGCGCAGGGTAAAACGCCTTCAGCGCCAGGTGCAGGACCAACACCGAGTCCTTGCCGGCGGAGAACAGGATGACCGGCTTGTCGAACTGGCCGGCGACCTCCCGCAGGATATGAATGGCCTCGGATTCCAGGGCCCGCAGATGCGGGCTGGCGACCTTGGCCGGCGAGGCGGCGGCGGTGTCGATGATGGTCGTCATACCAGTCCCCTTTGCGTCAGCAGTTCAACCAGCAATTCGACAGAGGCATCCTGGTCGATGGCCGAGGTGTCGATACGCAGGTCGGGGTTCTCCGGTATTTCATACGGGTCGTCAACTCCGGTCATCGAGCTGATCTCACCGCGGAACGCCTTGGCGTACAGGCCCTTGACGTCCCGCTCCGCGCAGACTTCGACCGGTGTCGACAGGTGAACCTGCAACAGCGGCGTACCGTGCCCCGTCATGGTGGGCCCGCACCTTCTCCCGGGCGTCCGCATACGGAGCAATCACCGGAACCAGCACGGTGACACCGTGCCGGGCCAGCAGTTCGGCGACGAAACCGATTCGGGTGACCTGGGTCTCGCGATCCTCCCGGGAGAATCCCAGCCCTGCGGACAGGTACGTCCGGACCTGGTCGCCGTCCAGAATCTCGACGTCCGAACCTCGGGCGCGGCAGCACATCGGCCAGAGCAAGCGCCAACGTTGTCTTTCCGGCGCTCGGCAGGCCGGTGAGCCATAACGTCGCACCTCGCTGCCTGAGGTCGACCGAATCGACCTCGCTGCGGGGAATAGTGTCTGTATGGTGGTCATGTATTGATCCCGCATTCGGTCTTGGCCAATCCGGCCCATCGGCCGGCTCTGGAGTCTTCGCCTGGCAATACGCGTCTGGTACAGGGTTCGCAGCCGATTGACGGATAGTCCGGTCCCAGCAGCGGATTGACCAGCACATTGTTGTCGGTGATGTAGCGGGCGACATCATCGTCGGACCACGTTGCCAGCGGCGCTATCTTGACCTTCTGCCGCTTGATGTCGAACTGAACGACCGGGGTGTTGGCACGGGTGGGCGACTCTGCCCTGCGGACTCCCGTCGCCCAGGCCTCGTAACCCTTCATTGCCCTGTCCAGGGGCGCAACCTTGCGCAGGGCACAACACAAGTCAGGGTCCCGCGCGAAAAGGTCCTTACCGTGTCGGGCGTCCTGTTCGGCGACCGTCTGCAACGGCAGGAGCCGCCGCAAGGTCACGTCATAAACGGCTTCGACAGCATCAGCGGTGCCGATTGTTTCGATGAAATGGTAGCCGGTTTCCAGGAAAAGCACATCAATTCCCGGGAGGGCTTTCGACGCCAAATGCACCAGCACCGTGTCCTGCATCGACGCCGTGACGGCGAGGCCACTGCCGAATTCCGCTGCGGCCCAGCGCAGAATGTCCTGCGCCGACGCATCGGCCAGTTCCACCGCAGCGGACTTGGCGATCGCCGCCAGTTCCGCTCCGCTGCGCAGGGTGCTGATCACGGTGTCACCCCTTCCGGCTGGACCGAAAATGGTGCCGGTGACGACGAGCGGCCGGCGATCCCGATGAACCGCACCGCGAAGACTCGGTTGCAGTCCCGGCAGGTCCACGCGCCGTGCGAATCCTCGTGCGGCCACAGGTTCGTCTCGCCGCAGTAGGGGCAGTACTGCGCGGGCGCTCTGTTTTCACTCATGATTCGTTCACTTGCCGGCTCATACCAGGGCCTCTTCGTCGGCCCGGGCGACCCACTGGGCGAACCGCTCGCCGTCTTCGCGCTGGGCGTCGAAGGTCTTGATGACCCGCTCGACGTAATCGGCCAGGTCGTCCCCGGTGACCTTGTGCCCGCGGACCTTGCGACCGAAGCCGGCGTCCAGCCCGAGTCCGCCGCCCAGATGCACCTGGAAACCCTCGACCTGGGCGCCACTGGCGTCGGTGACGATCATGCCCTTGAGGCCGATGTCCGCGATCTGGGTCCTGGCGCAGGCATTCGGGCAGCCGTTGATGTTGATCGTCAGCGGCACGTCCAGGTCACCGATCCGCTTTTCCAGTTCGTCCACCAGCGCGATGCCGCGGGCCTTGGTCTCGACGATCGCGAGCTTGCAGAATTCGAGCCCGGTGCAGGCCATCATGTTCCGCCGGAACGTGGAGGGCTTGACGGAAAGACCGAGCTCGTCGAGCGCTGCGGTGATCGAATCGACCTGATCGGCCTCGATGTCGAGGATGACCAGGCCCTGATCGGTGGTGGTCCGGATCCGCTGGGAGCCATGGGCTTCGGCGATGTCCGCGATCTTGGTCAGCACGGTGCCGGACACCCGGCCGACTGTCGGGTTGATGCCGACGTAGAACTTGCCGTCATTCTGCGGGTGGACGCCGACGTGATCACGGGGACCGGTCGGCAGCTCGGGTGCCGGGCCGTCGATCAGCGTGCGCTTGAGGTACTGCTGCTCCAGCACCTCGCGGAACTTCGCGACGCCCCAGTCCGCGACCAGGAACTTCAGCCGCGCCCGGTTGCGCAGCCGGCGGTAACCGTAGTCACGGAAGATCGAGATCACACCGGCCCAGACGTCGGCCACCTCGTCCAGCGGGACCCAGGCACCGAGCCGCTGGCCGAGCATGGGGTTGGTGGACAGCCCACCGCCGACCCACAGGTCGAACCCGGGGCCGTGCTCTGGATGCACCACGCCCAAGAATGCGATGTCGTGGATCTCGTGGGCCACGTCCTGGCGGGGCGAACCGGAGATCGCGGTTTTGAATTTGCGCGGCAGGTTCGAGAATTCCTCGCTGCCGATGAACCGCTGCACGATTTCGTGGACCGCGGGGGTGCCGTCGATGATCTCGTCGGAGGCGATCCCGGCGACCGGCGACCCGAGGATGACCCGTGGGCACGTCACCGCAGGCCTCTGCGGTGGACAGGCCGGCACCCTCGAGCGCCTGCCAGATGTCCGGAACGTCCTCGATCCGCACCCAATGCAGCTGGACGTTCTGCCGATCCGTGAGGTCCGCGGTGTCCCGTGCGTACTTCGTGGACACCTCGCCGACGGTGCGCAGCGCACTGGTGGTCAGCTGCCCACCGTCGATCCGGACCCGCATCATGAAGAACTTGTCTTCCAGTTCCTCCGGCTCCAGGATCGCGGTGCGACCGCCGTCGATACCCGGCGCCCGCTGCGTGTACAGCCCCCACCAGCGCATCCGGCCGCGCAGGTCACCCGGGTCGATGCCGTCGTAACCGGTGTAGCGGTAGCGCGTCTCGATGCGCTGACGCACGTGCAGGCCGTCGTCGTCCTTCTTCATCCGCTCGTTGACGTTCAGCGGTTCCCGATGGCCGAGCGCCCACTGCCCCTGCCCACGCGCGACCGTGGGACGCGGTCGCCGAGCCGGCCGGGCGGCCGCCGGCGCGGAGCCGGTCGACTCCGGGGTGGGGTCGGTCGAACGCGCAGCGTGATCGGCTGCGGCCTGGGTGTCGGGCTGAACAGTGGGCACAGGGATCCTTGCGGACAGGCCGGGCAGCTGTCACAGCAACACGAAGAACCCACGGCGGGGTCAGCGCGCCGACACAACAGCCCGGCGCGACGAGCGGCGGGGTGTTAGGCGGCGGAACAACAGGCAGCGCTGGCGACGCGCACGAGGTCGACCTCGCGGCAAGACACCAAGACCACTCCCTGGGCACACATGGGGGTGAGCATACCGCGATATTGCCTGGCCTTACCCTTGCCGATAGCGGCAGCAAATGTGGGATTGATCGTGTGCAGGTGTACCCATTCGGCGCTTTACGACGTTCTCGGCGGGCAGACTGGTGACGACGCCTGGCGTCATGACCAGGTCCAGTGTTCGTATGCTCTGCGCCGTGACAATCATCGACCGGATCAGCGATGCCCTGACCAACGGTCCAGCAGACGTGGTCGTCGAGCCGCCCGGCGCCGGCACCGGTTTCTGGGCCGGTGGCCCGAGCGTGGTCAACGAGGACGGGGTTTTTCACCTCGCCTACCGCCTGCGTCGGCCGGTGGACCAGGGCCGCGGCTACGCCAACGTGGTGGCGCGATCCACGGACGGCGTGCATTTCCAGCCGGTCGCGACCGTGCTCGCATCCACCTTCGAGTGCGCGTCGCTGGAGCGTCCGGCACTGATCAGGCGCCCGGACGGTGGTTGGCGGCTGTACGTCAGCTGTTCGACGCCCGGTTCCAAGCACTGGTGGGTAGAGGCAGTTGACACTCCACCAGGCGGTGGTGCCGAAGAGCTGGAGCACGGGGTTCGCACCGTCGTGCTGCCCGGCAGCAAGGACTCGGCCTGGAAGGACGTCGTGGTCGTCCGGGACGGTCCGGCTGTGGCGGATGTGGGCCTGCGAGCACCTGCTCGACCAGGGCGACGACGAAGCCGACCGGATGCGGTCGGTCTACCTGACCAGCAGTGACGGACTCACCTGGACCGCCGAGCGGGTTGCCCTCGGGCCGACCGCCGATGCCTGGGATCGACGGGGCGCCCGGATCACCAGCGCCTGGGAATCGGATGGCAAGTGGTTCGCCAGCTACGACGGGCGGGCCTCTGCGGCGGAGAACTGGTTCGAGCGGACAGGTTTCGCGGTCGGCGCCACTCCCGACGAGTTCGTGCCCATCGCCGGGCCGTTCGAACGGGACGGCCGGACGTTGCGGTACGTCACCATCGCCCGGACCGATGACGGGCTGCGGCTCTATTTCGAGACCGCGCGCGACGACGGCGCGAACGACCTGCGAACAGTGCTGGTAGCGCGGCGAATAGTCATGTAGTCAGCGACACGGGGAATGCCTACCGACCCACGGCGGTTTCGGAGAGGTGCGGCCCTGGGCACACCACCCTTTGCCGTCAGCGGTCGTCGCGGCGGTCGAGCCCGGTCCCTTTCTGGGCTCCACGCCGGTGCCGCCGGAACGTCTGCGACGACACCATGACGAATCGACACGACAGGAGCTCGAATTGACCGAGACAGCGGAAGCAACCACCCAGGTACCGAACGTCGCCCTGAACAACGGCGTGCAGATCCCGCAGTTGGGTTTCGGGGTTTTCCAGATCAAGCCCGCCGAGACCGCAGCCGCCGTCACCGCCGCGCTGGAGGTCGGTTACCGGCACATCGACACCGCAGAGATGTACGGCAACGAGAAGGAGGTCGGGCAGGCGATCGCCGAGTCCGATCTGGATCCGGCCGACATTTTCGTGACCAGCAAACTGAACAACGGGTTTCATGCCTTTGACGACGCGCTCAAAGCGTTCGACCAGACCCTGGCCGACCTGCGGCTGGAGAAGATCGACCTGTTCCTGATCCACTGGCCGCTGCCCAAGGTCGGCGACTACGTCGAGACCTGGCGGGCCCTCGAGCGGATCTACTCCGAAGGAAGGGCACGGGCCATTGGGGTATCCAACTTCCAGGCCCACCACCTGCGCCGGCTGCACGAGGAGACCACAGTCATCCCGGCCGTGAACCAGATCGAGGTGCACCCCTACCTCACCCAGGACGAGCTCCGCGCGTTCAATGCCGAGCACGAAATCGCCACCGAGGCCTGGTCACCGATCGCTCAGGGTGGCGTTCTCGGCGATCCGGTGATCACCGAGTTGGCCCGCAGCTACGGCAAGTCGGCCGCGCAGGTCGTGCTCCGCTGGCACATTCAGCTGGGCAACATCGTGTTCCCGAAGTCGACGACGCGAGCCGGGTGCAGGAGAACTTCGAGATCTTCGATTTCGAGCTCACCGACGCGGACCTGGCGCTCATCTCGGCCCTCAACAAGGACGAGCGCACCGGACCCAACCCGGACGAGTTCAACCACATCCCCAAGTAGGCGCTTCCTTCCCGGGCGGCGCTACTGCTGCCGCTCGGTGAAGGCGCCGCGCCCCTTCTCGTTCATCCAGTCGGCGAAGTCGATGCCGGTCAGCCTGCCGAGCAGGGCGTTGTCCTGCTCGAAGTAGGGCAGCAGGGTCTTTCGCTCCTGCACCGAGAGCGACGGGCGCCGCCCACCACCCTGGTAGAGCGCCGCCAGTAACGGTCGTTGCGCCTGCCGCCAGACCTTCGGCGGCAGGTGCGCACCGATCGCGGCGCCCGCTCGCACGGTCTTCTGCAGAATGCGGTTGACCGGGGTGTCGGGCACCCAGTTCGAGACGTTGGACTTCGGAATGCTGGCGACCTTCCCGGTGGCCACGCCAAGGAATTCGGCAATCTCGTCGAGAACCGCCGCCGTGTTGTCGATCAACTGCCGATAACGCAGCACGAAGATCTGTTCTTTCGGGAAGATTCCGTACAAGTGCTCGAGTTGCTGTCCGTAGAGTCCGGTTTCCAGGTAGCGCCAGAACGGTGCGTAACCCGCTTCGATCCGCGACGGTTCCAGGTCGCAGGCCGTCAGGAAGTCGCTCTCCGGTTCCAGGCCGTCACACCACAGGTGGCCCCAGTTCGAATAGGCCCGGTCGATCGGATCCCGGATGATCGCGATCATCTTCACATCCGGGATCAACTCATGGATGCGCCGGTGGGAGTCCTTGTCCCACAAATAGAATGGCGTGCTCTCGCCGCGAAGCGTACCCGCCGGCGCCGCGGCGAAGAGTCGCTCGTAAGCGGCCAGGTCCCACACCCATTCCTGCGCGCTGTGCGCGTCACCCGGACCCTTTTGATGCGCCGGATCCGGTTTTGCCTGATCGCACATGAAGAACTTCGGTTCCTTGGGATTGGACAGGAAAAGGTCCGGATGTTGCGCCAACGCAACGTGCAGCGCGGTGGAGCCGGCCTTCGGCGAGCCAATGATCAGGAAATCGGGAAGGGCCATCAATTGTCCTCGTCGGAGATCAGCGGGGCGAGAATGATGCGGATGAAATGATGGGCACGATATGTGCCGAAAGGGCCGCGCTGCGCTGCGCCGGTCCGAACAGGGTGACCGATTGCCTCGAGAACGGGAGGCAGATTCCGGTCGACGACTCAGACGGCGCAGGTGATGTCCGGACAGGTGGCGCTGGAAACGCGGGCGAGGTCGACCTCGCGACAGCTCACCAGCAGCAGTCCCCGGCCCGTCATGCGGGAGAGAGTATCGCGTCCTGGGAGCCAGTCGTCAACTCGCCGGTGGTCGGCCGCGGCCCGGGCGCGCTTTGCATGAACCCGGTTGATCACCCACGGGTCAGAGTTGCTCGACCGCTGCCGTCCTCGACCTGCCAGTGGCGGTTCAGTCGTACCGATTCCAGCATCCTGCGGTCATGGGTGACCAGCAGCAGGGTCCCGGTGTATGCCTCCAGTGCCTGCTCGAGTTGCTCGATGGCCGGGAGATCGAGGTGGTTGGTCGGCTCGTCCAGGACCAGCAGATTGACCCCCTTGGCCTGCAACAACGCAAGCGCCGCCCTGGTCCGCTCGCCGGGTGAGAGCGAGATAGCGCGGCCTCAGCACGTGCTCGGACTTCAAGCCGAACTTCGCGAGCAGGGTACGAACGTCGGATTCCGCCCAGTCCGGGCACCAGATCGGCGAAGGTCCGCAGAACCGTGGCCGGCCCCAGCAGTAGGCCGCGCGCCTGGTCGACCTCACCGACGGCCACCCCGGAACCCAACGACGCTCTCCCCGCTGTCGGTTCCAGCCGGCCGAGCAACAGCGCGAGCAGTGTCGACTTCCCGCCGCCGTTCGGACCGGTGACGCCGATCCGGTCGCCGACGTCCACTTGCACGGTGACTGGGCCCAGGGTGAAATCGCCGCGCTGCGCCACCGCCCCGTTCGCCACCGCCACCACACTGCCGGATCGCGGCGCGGTCGGCTATCGAGTACTGCAGCTCCCACTCCTTGCGCGGTTCGGCGACCTCCGGCAAACGTTCGATCAGTCGCTCGGTCTGCCTGGCCTTGGCGGCCTGTTTCTCGGTCTGCTCGATCCGGAAATTGCGGCCGATCTTGTCGTTGTCCTTGCGGTTCTTCGTTGCCTTACGCACGCCGGCGTCCATCCAGGCGCGCTGCGTCCGGCCGCGTCTCCTCCAGGCCGGACTTGCGGTCGGCGTACTCCTCGTAGGCCTCCCGGGCGTGCCGCCGACCGACTTCCCGTTCGGCCAGATACGCCTCGTAGCCTCCGCCGTAGACGCTGACTTCGTGCTGGGCAAGGTCGAGTTCGACCACACTGGTCACGCACCGGGCCAGGAACTCCCGGTCGTGCGAGACGACGACCATGCCGACCCGTTGCCCCATGACGAACGATTCCAGGCGCTGCAGCCCGTCCAGGTCGAGATCGTTGGTCGGTTCGTCGAGCAGCAGCACATCGAACCGGGACAGCAACAACGCTGCAAGTCCCACCCGCGCTCCCTGGCCTCCGGACAGGCCGGTCATCGGCATCCCTGGGTCGACGGCGAGTCCGAGATCGGCGAGCATTGACTCGGTCCGCTCGGCAAGGTCAGGGCCACCCAGTGCCAGCCAACGCTCCAGCGCGACAGAGTACTGCTCGTCCGCATCGTTCTGGCCGGCGGCCAGAGCTTCTGCGAGCTGCGTCCATCGCTCGCTCCGCGGCCGCGACGCCGGTGCGTCTGGCAACGTGTTCTGCGACCGTCTCGCCGACCGGGCGCTCCACCTCCTGCGGCAGATAGCCGACCGTCCCGTCCGGCGGACTGAGACTGACCTTGCCTTCCTCCGGGGTGTCGAGGCCGGCTAGCAGGCGCAGCAGGGTCGACTTGCCCGCCCCGTTGACGCCGACCAGGCCGACCACATCCCCCGGGGCAACAACGAGATCCAGCCCGCCGAACAGTGCCTTGTCGCCGTATGCGGCGGCCAGTCCGCGGGCCAGCAGGGTTGCGCTCACGGTGCTGATGATGCCAGCGCAGGAGTTGCTGCTGTGCCCGTCGCGCAACCTCCCCCATGACGCCCACCCGTCGAGCCGGAACACAGGACGCGCGCCGCAACGCCCTCGAGCAGGTGCACGCCTGGACTTGCCCGGCACGCCATTCCGCCCTCGAGCAGGCCGCGCCTCCGGCGCCGCAACCCGCGTTCGCTGCGGCCCACCCCGCGCCACTTCGGCGCACCCCGCGCCACTTCGGCGCACCCCGCGCCACTGCGGCGCACCCCGCGTTCGCTGGAACCGGCGCGACGTGCATGCTCCCCGGGACCAGTGCCAATCCGTGGCGCGGAGTGTTCTTCTATCCGTTCCTTCAGCCCAGCCGGCGACCCCGTTCGAGCGTTCGGACGATCCGGTCGATGACGGTGGTGCCATCCTGCAGTTCGTCCCACGTCCAGCGCGCGACCTGCCACCCGGCGTCACGGATCCGGTCTTCGCGGAGCTTCTCCTGATAGATCTTGTCGCCCGGCGGCTCGCCGGGGATCAGCAGCCGACCGTACTTCTGCGCGCCGTCGAACTCGCCAACAGTCTTGAACTCCTCCCAGCCGAAGTCGCTGCGGGCAAACACTTCTCCGGCCCTGTCGTGAACCTTGAACTGCGGCTCCGGCATCGGCAGTCCGCCGCGCCAGATTGCGACTCTGCTCCGTGACTCGCCAACACTTTCGGCGCGCCCATCGGCAAAGTTGATCACCTCCCGCGCCCTGCACATGCCCGGACGGCGGGCGGCCGCCGTTACTTCGTGCAAAAGCTCGTCAAGTGTCGTCAGCTCACTGTGCAGAGCGGCATCTGCTGCCACGACTGCCTTCTCGAACGGGAGTTGACGCGCGAGATCCACGATCGTGCGGGCCGGACTGGTGACTTGATGGCCGTCCACGGTGACGATGTCAGTGGGCTCCAGGCCGGCGCGGAAGGTGTGTACGGTGCGGCGTCGATGACCACCTCCCGAACCCGGCCTCGTGACCTGCACCGTTCGAAGGTTGGGTTCCCATAGCGGGATTGCGTGCAGTTGAGCTGCCGAGCCGTGACTGAGAACCGCATCTGCGGGTATGCCGGGAGCGACTGCCGAGATCAACAGCAGGTGTCGGTGCCGCTCATCCAGCTTCTTGAGTTCTGTAGGGCGAACATAGGCACCCGGCCGCAAGGTTTCCCATTCCTTGCGCCGGACTCTGCGTTGAATGTCGTCGGGACTCATTCCGTTCGCCAACAGTGCCGAACGAAGAAGGATTCTGGGTCGGATAATTTCCTGCGGCTGAGCCATGCTGACGATGGTGGAGCCCCGTCGTTCGCACGCCGTCAACCGGACGCCGAATGTGGATGAAACTCGGACAGGGGCACAACGCGCCACTTGGGCCTGATAACTCCGCGCCAAGAATCCGCACCCCGCGTTGACTGGAACCGGCGCGACGCACGACTTTCTGGCGCAGCCTGCGGAACCCGGCGCGGGGTGCGCATACTCGGCGCGCCCCGCCTGGCCTCGGCGCGCGGAAACACGGCGCGGCGCCCGACTATCCCGCGCAACCTGCGGTAACCCGGCGCGGGGTGCCCCCTACCCACTGCGGAAATGAGCCGTGGGACAACACGCGCCTGCATTGAGGCAGCCCTACTGCCCCTCGCGCGCGACACGCATGTGAAGCGTGATGCAGACCGGCTGTCGGGGGTCTGGTTCATGCTCTCAGCCATGGACTCAACCGCATTGCTCGTCGGGGCATTGCTGCTCGTCGTCGGGTTGGTGCTCGGCCTGCTGATCGGCCGGTCTTCATCCCGGGCCGACGCCAGCGCGAACCCGACCGCGGATGTCGCCGCGCTGCTCGCGCCGGCATCCGATGCTCTGCTGCGGGTCGAGCATCGGCTGCAGGAGGTGGAACGGGATCGGGCCGGCGCCTACGCAGGCCTTCGCGAGCAGGTCGCCGCTCTACATCGGACCTCGACCGAGTTGGGCACCCAAACCAGGTCACTGGTCGGCGCGCTGCGGGCACCGCAGATCCGCGGGCGCTGGGGCGAGGTGCAGCTGCAACGGGTGGTGGAGCTCGCCGGGATGGTCGAGCACTGCGACTTCGACACCCAGGTGACCGCCCGCGGCAGTGGTGTCGAGGGCGGCGCGGTGCGGCCCGACATGATCATCAGACTGTCCGGCGGGCGGCAGATCCCGGTCGACGCCAAGGTGCCTTTCGCCGCGTGGCTGGAGGCCCTCGAATGCACCGACGATCGCCGTCGCGGTGCCCTGATGGCGGCCCATGCCCGCGCTCTCCGCGGACATGTCGACGCTCTGGCCGCGAAGGCCTACTGGCGGCATTTTCAACCGGCACCGGAATTTGTAGTGCTGTTCGTGCCGGGCGAACCACTACTGGACGCTGCACTCGCCATGGACCCCGGATTGTCGGACCATGCATTCGGTCGTCAGGTGGTGATCGCGACACCGACCTCGCTGATTGCCTTGCTTCGGACTATCGCCTTCACCTGGCGGCAGGAACGGCTTTCTGCCTCCGCGGCCGAGGTGCACGCCCTCGGTCGCGAACTGCACGGCCGGCTGGGCACCGTCGCCGGTCACCTGAACAGTCTGGGAGCCGGGCTCGAGCGTGCCGTCCAGTCGTACAACCAGACGGTGCGTTCGATGGAGACCCGAGTCCTGGTGACGGCCCGCCGCTTCTCTGACCTCGGTGTCACGGGTGAGCAAATAGCGGCCCCGGAACCGGTCGACACAGTCCCCCGACGACCACAGGCCGCAGAATTTGGCATCGAATCAGCGGACGCTGCGCAGGTCACGCCCTTGAGAAGTGCCGATAGACGAGCGTGGGACGCTACCGTTGAGGGGTGACCACGAGAACTGCTGCCCGCCTCACCACGGCCGACGCCTCCGTTTTCCCGAGCGTTCGGGGGTGGCCGTCATGGGCGGTCATCCTGCTGGCCCTGGTCCTGACCCTCGGAGGGACCGCCGTCGACGGAGCGACCACCGGCCTTCTGGCCTGGGGTTTGCGGATCGGTTTCTACCTCGGCGTCATCTCCGCTGCGTTGATGGTTCGGCGGAGGTCGATCTTCACCGCAATGGTGCAGCCTCCATTGGTCCTGGTCATCGGGATCGTGTTCGGTGGCATGTTGTTCACCAACGCCGGAGGGCTGTACGGGACTGCGTTGAAGATCATCGGCACTTTCCCGACCATGGCACTGGGCACCGCGGCAGCCGTTCTGATCGGACTGATCAGGATCGTCGCCCAGCCGCTGCGATCAACCTCTCGGCAAGGTGCGCACACCCCGCCGTCGCACGCCTGAGCATGCGGTTTCCCCCGGTCCGGACGACCGGGCGCGCGGCAGGCCCCCGCGGGGTGTGCCACCACCCGTCGGCCTGCTGTCCGATTGATCTGTCGGGATGTCAGCGGACACTCACCGGACCCATATGACGCGGACCTTCTCCTCGGACGTGGCCACTGAACGCGGAGTTCTGGACACCGGAGACGGGAATCTTGTCTCGTGGGAGTGGCGCGGCAACCCAGACGGCAAGCCTGCGGTGATCGTGCACGGCGGCCCTGGGGCCGGTCGGCCATCTGGCTCACCCCGGTCGTTCGATCCCCAGCGGTACCGGATCATCCTGTTCGACCAGCGTGGTTGCGGGCTCAGCACCCCGCATGCCGCTGATCCCGGCACCGACATGTCGCTCAACACCACCGAGCACCTACTGCGAGACATGGAGCAGTTGCGAGAGCACCTCGGCGTCCAACGCTGGCTGCTTCATGGAGGGTCGTGGGGGTCAGCCTTGTCCCTCGCCTACGCCGAGCGGCATCCGGACCGCGTGTCGGAAATCGTGCTGCCGGCGTTCTGGTCGATGAGTCGGGCGGAAACCGACTGGCTGTATCGCGGTGGGGTCAGCCCGATGTTTCCGCAGGAGTGGGAGAGATTCGTCAAGGGTTCCGCGCAGGGTGGGCGCTCCGACGACATCGTTGCCGGGTATGTCCGGCAGCTGGAATCGCCCGATCCCGACGTGCGGGCCGGCGCCGCGGTGGAATGGGCCACGTGGGAGGACGCCGTCCTCTCCCTGGAACCGCAGGGTAAACCGACCCCCTACAGCAACCGTCCCACCGATGCCCTGCAGGCTTTCGTTCGCATCTGTGCGCACTACGCCGCGCATGATGGTTGGCTCGAGAACGGAGCGTTGCTCCGCGACGTCGGACGGCTGGCCGGGATACCGGCCGTCATCGTGCACGGGCGGCTGGACCTGAGTTGCCCGTTAGCTAATGCGTGGGCGTTCAAACGGGCGTGGCCCGAGCTCGAGTTGATCGTCATCGACGACGCCGGACACAAGGGCAGCCCAACCATGAACCAGACGGTTCGGGATGTCCTGCAGCGGTTCTCGGACTGACCAATCGCAAAACCACACACCGTTCGTGACGACAACGTTGCTCGGCTGACCGACCCATCAGCGCCACAGTTCGGGATGTCCTGCAACGATTCTCGGACTGACCGACCCATCAGCACCACAGTTCGGGGTTCCTGCAACGGTTCTCGGACTACCCAAATCCACAAACCACACCGTTCGTGGCGTCCTGCAACCGTTCTCGGGCTGATCGACGTGAAGGCGCGCCGGTGTTCCGTTCACCAGGTGTCAGTCACTGCCTGACAGGGCCCCTACCGACAGCGACTACGCGGTCGCGGGGCGGAGATCCTTGCGAAGTTCCTTCGGCAGCGAGAACGTCAGGGTCTCGGTGGCGGCGGTGAACTCCTCGGCCTGTGGATAACCACGTTCGGTCAGGAAGTCCAGCACACCCGACACCAGATCGTCAGGCACTGACGCACCGCTGGTGACACCGACGGTGCGCACGCCGTCCAGCCAATTCTCATCGATCTCCCCGGCGTCATCGACGAGATGGGACGCCCGTGCCCCGGCATCGAGCGCGACCTCCACCAACCGGACGGAATTCGAGGAGTTCTTCGACCCAACGACAATGACCAGGTCACAGTCAGGCGCGATCTGCTTCACCACTTCCTGCCGGTTCTGGGTGGCGTAACAAATGTCGTCACTGGGCGGGGCCGTCATCAACGGGAAGCGCTGCCGTAACAACCCGACCGTGTCGAGCGTCTCGTCGACCGACAGGGTGGTCTGGGACAGCCAGATCACCCTTTCCGGGTCCCGGATCACCACGTTGTCCACATCGGACTGATCGTTGATCACCTGGATCGACTCGGGCGCCTCACCCTGAGTGCCCTCCACCTCTTCGTGACCACGGTGACCGATCAGCAGGATGTCGTAATCCTCAGCGGCGAACCGCCTTGCCTCCTTGTGCACCTTGGTGACCAACGGGCAGGTCGCGTCGATGACCTGCAGTTGGCGTGCTGCCGCCTCCTCGTGCACGGCGGGCGACACCCCATGCGCGGAGAACACCACCAGCGCACCCTCGGGCACCTCGGCGGTCTCCTCGACGAAGATCGCCCCACGCGCCTCCAGCCCGGCCACCACATGCTTGTTGTGCACGATCTGCTTGCGGACATAGACCGGGGCGCCGTATTGCTCAAGAGCCTTCTCGACCGTCACGACGGCCCGATCAACTCCAGCGCAGTAGCCGCGCGGGCTGGCCAGCAGCACGCGGCGGGCGGGCGCGGACGGATCAAGAGTCGGCAACGTCATGGGTTCATGGTAGGCGGGCAGGACGTCCCGAGGACCACGGCGACGGCGACCGTGACCCGGGTTACCCGGCAATCCCGAGCACAGCCCGGCCCATGACGAAGGTCGCCGTACCACTCCCGACGGTCATGGGGCAGGCTGGTGTCATGGCCATCACGCTCCCCCTGCCCTTTCGAGTTGCCGCCGGCATTCTCGGCACCGGAATCGACCTGGTGCGTTCGCTACCGGACGACATCCCGGCGCTGCCCGTCACCCTGGTCGGCAACGCGATGAAGCTGTCGATCAAGGTCCAGCAGGAGATCGCCACTCTCGCCACCCGTGGAGATGAATTGCTCGGCGGGGTCATCGGCGGAGCCGAGGAAAACCCCGCCTGGGCCAAGTTCGACGATGACGAGCCGGTCAAGCCCGTCAGGCCCGTCACAAAGCTGAAGAGCGCGCCGACGGCCGAGTCGGCAAAGGATTCGGAGACCGACACCACCTCCGCGAAGCCAACCCCTCATCGATCGGCACCAGGCAAGCCGGGCCCGTCACCGCAGCCGGGAAGGAAAGCCGGCGCGGTGGCAGCGGTTGATCCCGAGCCCGGACATGGGTCCGCGGACGAGCCGAAACTGACAACGCCCGAAGCCAGCTCGATGCCGCCGGTGATCACCACCGCGATGGACGCGGCGATCGACGTCGGGGACGCGGTGATCGACGAGGCCCTGATCGCCGTTGACGAGTCCCCCGCGCCGGACCTGGTCACGCTGGATGAGGCTATTGACGCGGAAGTCGTCGCCGAAGTCACCGAAGCACTGGAAGAAGCCATTGCCTTCGAGGTCGCGGCCGAGGTCACCGAAGCGCTCGAGGACGCGGTCGCCCTGGAGGTCGCCGCCGAAGTCACCGAGGCGCTCGAAGACGCCGCAGCGCAGGATCTCGAGGCCGAATTCGCCGCAGACACGACAGCTGCTGTGTCCGACGAAACCGCGGCACTCATCGATGCAGCCCTGATCCGCGCGATCGCAGCGACCGACCGATCGACCCAGAAGACTTCACGGAGAACCCCGTCGTCTTCGAGGAAACCGGCGAGCTGACGGAGAGCCTGCCGGTGCCGCCCGAGTTGCTGGAGGAGGTTGTCGAAGCGACCGAAGCCGACGAAGGGGCCCAGGACGCCGACGGCCCGGACGCGCTGCCCGACTACGACCAGATGACGCTGGCCCAGGTCCGCGGGCACCTGCGCGAACTGAGTTCGGACGAGGTGTCCGCACTGTTGCGGTACGAACAGGACGGCGACGCCCGGCCGCCGTTCCTCACCCTGCTGAGCAATCGGCTCGTCACGCTGGACGCCCAGAGCCAGTGACCGCGCCCGCCCCCCGGGGAGCGCCGGAGCGGACCGGCCCGCCCGTCAAGGCCGGCGACACGACCCGGGAAAACCCTTGGCCCGTACGTGCTCTCGCCCAGCGCATGGCCGACTACGTGGCCAAGTCGCCGGCCGCCTGGGTCGAGGGTCAGCTCGCCCAGGTGTCGGTGCGGTCCGGTTCCCAGATGTCGTTCCTGACGCTGCGCGATCCGTCCGTCTCGATGTCGCTTCAGGTGGTGTGTTCGCGATCCGTTCTGACCGCGCTCTCCCCGCCGCCGACCGAGGGCTCCAGGGTCGTCGTGCACGGTCGGTTCGAGTTCTATCCGGCCCGGGGATCGCTGTCGTTCCGGGTCGACCAGATGCATCCGGTCGGCCTCGGTGAATTGCTCGCCCGGCTGGAACGGCTCCGCCAGTTGCTGGCGGCCGAGGGACTGACGGCTCCGGAGCGGAAGAAGAAACTGCCGTTCCTGCCGGGTGTCGTCGGTCTGATCACCGGCCGGGCCAGCGCCGCCGAATCCGACGTGCTCGCCAATGCCAGGGCGCAGGTGGCCGGCGGTCCGGTTCCGGGTGGAGAACCCGGCCGTACAGGGCGTTTCGGCGGTTCCGCAGTTGTTGGAGTCGCTGGCCAGGCTGGACGCCGACCCGGAGGTGGACGTCATCGTGATCGCCCGCGGCGGCGGCAGCGTCGAGGACCTGCTGCCGTTCTCCGACGAGGCGCTGTGCCGCGCGGTCTCCAACTGCCGCACCCCGGTGGTGTCCGCGATCGGCCACGAACCGGACCACCCGATCATCGACGACGTCGCCGACGTCCGGTGCTCCACCCCGACCGACGCGGGCAAGCGGGTGGTGCCGGATGCCGCCGCCGAACTCCGGCAGGTCGAGCAGCTCCGCGGCCGCGCCCGGCGCGCGCTCACCGGCTGGGTGACCACCGAACAGGCCAGGCTGCGGCGCCTGACGTCCGCCACCGTGCTGGCCGATCCGTTGACCCCGATCACCGTCCGCGCCGGCGAGATCAATCGGCTGCGCGACCGCGGCCGAGTGCAGGTGGGGGTGATCCTGGAGCGGATCGACCGGGACATCGCCCACCGGCGGGCGCAGCTGTCCGCACTCGGGCCGGCCGCGACCCTCGCTCGCGGGTACGCGGTGGTGCAGGCAGGCGCCCGGGTTGTGCGGGCGATCGAGGACGCGCCAGCCGGTACCGAGCTCCGGATCCGGGTGGCCGACGGCGCGGTCCTGGCCATCAGCTCCGGGACCGAGCAGGCAGAATGAACAGCACGTCAGGTCCGACAACCATTGCAGTTGTGGAGTTCTCATGAGTGAAGCGGCACCAGCGACCGGCGACGCCGCCAGCTACGAGCACGCGAGGGACGAGTTGGCGGCCGTCGTGGGCAAACTCGAATCGGGCGGCCTGTCCTTGGACGAGTCACTGGTGTTGTGGGAACGCGGCGAGCATCTGGCCGCCGTCTGCACGCGCTTTCTGGACGGCGCCCGGGAGCGGGTCGAAGCAGCCCTGGAGAAATCCGCGGCGGACAATCGGGGTAGCTAGCACCGGGCAATTGTGCTGCCCGACCTACCCAAGGCGTTCCACTCTCTGGCACAGTCTGCTGATCATCATCGGCGCGCAGCGGCATGCTCGGCGCCGACGACCTGCCGGCGGCGAGAGGCGTGACCATGGCGATCCGACGAACTTCCAGAACCAGCCGAATCTCCGGTCTCGTCGCCGCCCTGGTGCTGCTCGCCGCCTGCACCGGGGTCAACGCGGGGCCAAGTACGACGTCATCGGCCGCTGCGCCGCCGGTGGGAGAGTCGCCGACCTCGGACGTGGAACAGCCACCCGACGCCCCCGAAGCACAGGCAGATCCGGATCAGTACTCGGCCGTCCCGATCCCGGAATCCCAGATCACCGCGGCGATCGCCAAGGTCGACGGCATCGCCCAGGACGTCATGAGCCGCACCGGCGTCCCAGGGATGGCGGTCGCCGTCGTGCACGGCGGCCAGGTCGTGTTCACCAAGGGGTACGGGGTGCGGGAGGTCGGGAAGCCGGATCTGGTCGACGAGAACACCGTCTTCCAGCTCGCGTCGGTGTCCAAATCGATCGGCAGCACGGTCGTCGCGCACGCGGTCAGCGACGGCATCGTCAAGTGGACCGACCCGGTGGTCAAGTACCTACCGAACTTCCAGCTGTCCGATCCTGCCGTCACGCAGATGGTGACGATCGGCGATCTCTACTCCCACCGCAGCGGAATACCGACCACCGCCGGCGATGACCTGGAGGGCATCGGCTTCACCCGCGAGCAGATCATCGACAAACTCCGGCTGTTCCCGCTGAAACCGTTCCGGGTCACTTACGGCTACACCAATTTCGGGATGACGACCGGTGGTGAGGCGGTGGCCACTGCCGCCGGAATGCCGTGGGAGGAGCTGTCGGCAAAGGAACTGTACGAACCGCTCGGAATGACGTCGACCAGTTCCACCTACGCGGACTTCCTCAGCCGCACGGATCGAACCACGTTGCACTTCAACGACTCCGGCACCTTCAAGCCGCTGTACATCCGCGACGCCGACGCCCAGTCACCCGCCGGCGGCGTCAGCTCGAACGTCACCGATCTCGCCAAGTGGATGAACATGAACCTCGCCTCCGGCGAGGTGAACGGGCAGCCGCTGATCGACCCCGACGCACTGCAGGCGGCGCACACGCCACAGATCACCAGCGTCCCGGCCGAGGAGGCCGACGCCCGCAGCCGCTTCTACGGGTACGGGTTCAACATCGAGACGACCTCAACCGGTCACGTCAAATGGGGGCATTCAGGGGCGTTCTTCGTCGGCGCGGGCACCGCATTCGCCATGCTGCCGGCCGCTGACGTCGGCATCGTGGTGCTGACCAACGCCGCCCCCGTCGGCGCTGCCGAAACGGTGACGACGAGCTTCTCCGATCTGGTCCGGACCGGCACGATCGAGCGCGACTGGCTGGGCTACTACGGACCGCTTTTCCAGACGCTGTTCGTCAACCACAGTTCGGTGGCCGTGCCCGCACCGGCCAACCCGTCGCCGGCCAGGGACACCGCCGACTACATCGGCACCTACACCAATGACTACGCGGGCGACGTGGTCGTCACGGCGACCGGGGACACGCTTACCGTTCAGGTCGGGCCGAAGGGGCTCAACGCCCCGCTGACCCACTACGACGGTGACGTCTTCAGCTGGCTGGCACCCGGCGGAAACGGGGATCCGGTGTCGGCGGTCACCTTCGGCGGCGGCGCCGGCGGTGCCGCGCAGACCATCCAGATCGAAATGCTGGACGCCTACGGCCTTGGCACCTTCACCCGCAAGAGCTGACGACGTCGGGCCGACGACGGAGCCGCCCCGATGGAATGCGGGCTACGACCGGCCGATGCCCGACGGCATCAGACCCGAAGCCGAGCGGCACGTCGCCCGGGTCGGTGCCGAGCTCGACGATCCGGTTGTCGGCGTCCACGAACACCACGTGCGCCGCCCGCTCGCGCGCTTCCGCGTCGGTCAGCATGCCGTACCCGATGACGATGACGATGTCGCCGGGGTGCACCAGATGCGCGGCGGCCCCGTTGATCGCCACGCCACCCTGTCCCCGTTCACCGGCGATGACATAGGTCGTCAGCCGCGCACCGTTGGTCACGTCGACGACGTCGACCTGCTGGCCGGGCAGCAGATCAGCGGCGTCGAGCAGGTCGGAATCGATGGTGATGGACCCGACGTAGTCGAGGTCGGCCGCCGTGACGGTGGCTCGGTGGATCTTGCCGATGAGCATCGGACGGAGCATCGGTGCCTCCCAGCACTGGGATCCGGCTGCAAACGCCCCGGAATTGGGCCGCAGTCAAGGATCACACGACGAGGTCGGGTCCCGCGGGTGAATGTGGTCACATCCACAGACCCGTTCACCGCAGACCGGACGGTCAGCCGCGCCCGACGAACGGCATCTTGGTGGCCATCACCGTCATCGTCGGCACATTGGCGCTGAGCGGCAAGCCGGCCATGTACAGCACCGCCCGGCCGACGTCGTCGACGTCCATGCTCGGCTCCGGCCGAACGCTGCCGTCCGGCTGCCGCATACCGTCCCCGAAATTCGCCAGCCCGGTCGCGGCGTTGCCGATATCGATTTGCCCGCAAGCGATGTCGTAGGGGCGACCGTCCAGCGACGTGGACTTCGTCAGGCCGCTGATGGCATGTTTCGTGACCGTGTAGCCCGTCGACCCCGGCCGCGGCGCGTGCGCGGAGATCGAGCCGTTGTTGATGATCCGGCCACCCTGCGGATCCTGGTTGCGCATCACCCGGAACGCCGCCCTGGTGCACAGGAACGCGCCCGTCAGGTTGACCGCGACGATGGCATTCCATTCGGCGAGCGTGATCTCGTCCGGGTCCCGGGCCGGGGCGAACATCCCCGCGTTGTTGAACAACAGGTCGACCCGCCCGTGGTCGGCGACCGCCCGGTCGAAGAGTGCGGCGACGGAGTCCTCGTCGGTGACATCCGTCGGCACCGGATACAGCCCGCCCGGCAGGGCGGCACCGCGGGTCGCAACCTCGGTGAGCGCACCCACCCGTCGTCCGGCCAGCAGCACCTGCCAACCGTCGCCGGCCAGCGCCAGCGCCGTCGCCGCGCCGATTCCACTGCCGGCGCCGGTGACAACCGCAACCCGATGCCGACCGTCAGGGGTGTGCATCCGGCGAGCCTGCCACGACCTCGGCCCCCCTCGCCCGTCGAGGCGGGCCTGGTAGGTCGCCCACACTGCCGCGCCGGCGGATGCGAGGATCAGCCGGGAGGCAACGACGCAGATGACTGCACCAATCGCACCGTTGATCGAGCGGGATGCCGAGCTCGCGACGATCGCCGATTCACTGGTCACGGCGGCGCGAGGGAGGGGCGCGCTTGCCCTGATCAGCGGCGAGGCCGGGGTCGGCAAGACCAGTGTGGTGCGGGCGGTGGAACGGCAGGCGCGGTGCAGCGGCGCCCGGGTACTCGTCGCCGCGTGCGACGACCTGCTGACCAGCCGCGCGCTCGGCCCGATCAGAGACCTCGCCGGGGCCTCGACGGGACCACTGCGTGCGACGCTCGCCGGGTCGACAGACCGGGAGCTCCTGCTGGACGCCCTGCGGGCGGAGCTGACCAGCCCGCCACACCCGGTGCTGCTGATCGTCGAGGACGCCCACTGGGTCGACGATGCAACGGTTGACGTACTGGCCTGGCTGGCCAGGCGGATCGAGTCGTTCCCCGTCGTGTTCGTGCTGACCTACCGGCCGGAAGAGATCAGCGGCACGCACGCATTGATGCGGGTGCTCGGCCGGCTCAGTGGAATTCCGGTGATCCGTCTCCCGCTGAACAATCTGACCCAGCAGGGCGTGGCCGAACTGGCTGTTGCCTCGAGCACGCCGACGGCCGCCCGCACCGGGTCGGGGCCGGCGGTCGAGCGGGACGCCGTCGATGTGGTCGACCTTTTTCGGCGGACCGGCGGCAATGCGTTCTTCGTCACCGAAATCCTGGCGAACCCGTCCGCGGAGGTGCCGCCGACCGTTGCCGCAGCCGTGCTGTCCAGGGTGCACGCCCTCACTCCCGCGACACAGCATGCGCTACAACAGCTCTCCGTCATTCCGGGCGGCGCTCGGCACCAGGACTTCGAGGTGCTGTTGGACGACGTGGTGACTCCATTGGCGGAGGCCGAGTCGGCCGGCATGCTGACCGTCACACCACAGCGGGTGACCTTCCGTCATGAGCTGGCCCGGCGCGCCGTGCTGGAGTCGCTCCCTGCCGTGCTGGCCCGGCAATTGCATCAGCGAGTGCTGGCCGCATTGTTGGCTCGGCCGCACCCCGACCCGTCGCTGGTCCTGCATCACGCCGCGGCGGTGGGTGACCGCGAGACGCTGGTCGGCTTCGGTCCGAGAGCCGCCCGAGACGCCGCGGCGTCAGGCGCACATCGGCAGGCCGTCGAGCACTACCGTCGGGTGCTGGACGAATTGGCCTCCTACACCCGTGATGAGCAGGCCGAATTGCTGGAGGCCTACGCCCAGGAGAGCTACCTGGTCAGTGATGCTGCGACAGCGGTGACCGCACAGCAACGCGCGGTGGAAATCCGGACCGTCATCGGTGACCGGATCACATTGGGGACCGCGTTGCGCCGGCTGTCCAGGCTGCTGTGGTACGCCGGGCAGGACGCGCCGGCCGGCGAAGCGGCCCAGCGTGCGCTGGAGGTTCTTGCCGCCGCGGGCGATCCGGTCCAGTTGGCCTGGGCGCACAGCAACTCTGCCCAGCTGGCGATGCTGGCCAGCCGCGACGCCGAAGCCAGCCGGCTCGCGCCCATCGCGGTGCAGCTGGCCAGGGCCAGCGCGGACCCGGTGGTCCTCGCGCACGCCCTGAACAACCTGGGCGTCACCAGGTGGCGGGAGGGCGACGCCGCCCAGGGGGCGGATCTGCTCGCCGAGAGCCTGCGGATCTCGTTGGCGGAGCGGCTGGATGAAGACGCCTGCCGCGCTTATGTCAATTGGATCGGCGCCTACCTCGACGAGCCCGACTACCCCGCGGCGGAACAATTGCTCGCCGAGGCCGTCGCTTATGCCGACAACACCGAGCAACTGGCGTTCCTGCGTTTCCTGCAGACCCACCAGGCACAGCTGCTGTTGCATACGGGCCGTTGGGCGGCCGCGCTGACCGTCGCCCAGCAGTCACTGGACGGGACGCCGGTCGCTTCGACGGCGTTGGCCCTCTCGACGGTGGCGGCCGTCCGGGTTCGGACCGGTGACGATGCCGCGGCCGAACTCATCGATCGGTTGGTCGAGGAGGTGCGCGGGGCGGACTCCCTGCAGCGGCTCCTTCCGGTTGCCCTGGTACGAGCGGAGTTCGCCTGGCTGAGCGGTCGTGCCGCGGAGATCCCGGCCGTGGTCCAGGAGGCCTGGTTGGTGGCCCAGGATCGGGGACACAGCTGGGCATTGGGCGAGCTCAACTACTGGCGGTGGAAGGCCGGCATCGAAGAGCCACCACCGGACGGCGACAACCCGTTCCTGTTGCAGACGACCGGTCGGCCGGCGGCCGCAGCGGCGGAGTGGCAGCGGATCGGACGTCCCTACGACCAGGCGCGCGCGCTCCTGGAATGGGGCACCGCAGACAGTTTGGCGACTGCCCTGACCATCGCCGATGGCCTTGGCGCTGTACCCCTGGCCAGAATGGTCAGGGCCACCATGCGGGCCGCAGGGATCACCCGAATCCCCCGCGGACCGAGCGATACCGCTCGCGCGAACCCGCACGGTCTGACCGGTCGCCAGCTGGAGATCTTGGCCCTGCTGCCGGGCGGAATGACGAATTCCGAGATCGCCGCCCGGCTGGTCCTCTCGGTGCGGACCGTCGACCATCATGTGGCCGCCGTGCTGGACAAACTGCAGGTGCGGACCAGGCGGGAAGCTGCCGCCAGGGCGGTCGAACTCGGTCTGACCACCTGACGGGACTCGGCGGGCTGCCGGGCTCGGCTGATGCCCGGCGACCTTGGTCCGGCTAATCTGCCAACCATGAACCCGGTGACCGCGCTGCGCCGGATCGGCTTCCTGCTGGAGCGATCCAGGGAACCGACGTACCGGGTGAAGGCCTTCCGCACCGCCGCGCTCACGGTGGCGACGCTCAGCCAAGACGAGGTTGAAAGCCGTTCCAGGGCAGGCAGTCTCACCGAGCTGCCGGGCATCGGCCCGAAGACGTCGCTGGTGATCAGCCAGGCGTTGGACGGTCGGGTCCCGGACTACCTGGCGGATCTGGAGCAGAAGTACGCGCCACTCGTCGAGGGCGGCGAGGAGATCATGGCGGCGCTGCGCGGCGACCTGCATTCGCACAGCGACTGGAGCGACGGCGGCAGCCCGATCCAGGAAATGGCCATCACGGCGGTGGAGATCGGCCACGAATACCAGGCGCTGACCGACCATTCACCGCGGCTGACCGTCGCCAACGGCCTTGACCAGCATCGGCTGCGGGAACAACTCAAGATCGTCGCAACCCTGAACAAGCACCTCGGCGACTTCCGGCTGCTGTCCGGCATCGAGTGCGACATCAACGAGGACGGCACCCTCGATCAGACCGACGAACTGCTCGGCCGGGTGGACATCGTCGTCGCCTCCGTGCATTCCAAGCTGCGGTCGGATTCCGGATCGATGACCCGTCGGATGCTGCGGGCCATCGAAAACCCGCACACCGACATCCTCGGGCACTGCACCGGCCGACTCGTCACGGGCGGCCGTGGGACCCGGCCGGAGAGCCAGTTCGACGCGGCCAGGGTCTTCGCCGCCTGCGCCGAGCACGGGGTGGCAGTCGAGATCAACAGCCGGCCCGAGCGACTCGATCCGCCGCGCAGGCTGCTCCGGCAGGCGGTCGAGGCCGGTTGCCTGTTCAGCATCGACACCGACGCGCACGCACCGGGTCAGCTGGATTGGCAACCGTACGGCTGCGCCAGAGCCGCCGAATGCGAGGTGCCGGTCGACCGGATCATCAACACCTGGCCGGTGGACCGGCTACTGGACTGGGCCGCTGCGGAAGGACGGCACTGAAACCCGCCCCTGCGTAGCCAGGCTTCTTCAGTGCTGTCCTTCGTGCTTGAATGGCGGCCCCTTCGTCGGGTCCGACTAGGATTCCGCTTGGTCTGACGGTAGGTCGAAGTTCGCCAGCTGCCCGAGCTGCCGCTCCCGCTCGACCCGATCCGAAACGTCCAGTTGGTAGCCGATGTAGTGGGTGACCCGGCCGGTCTCGTCGCGCACGGCCGCCAGGTGCAGCTCGTTCCAGAACGGACTGCCGTCCCGTCGGTAGTTGAGCACCACGGTGAGCACATCCTCGCCGCGGTTGAGCGCCCTGCGCATGTCGGCGATTGCGGCGCGGTCCGTGTCCGGGCCCTGCAGGAACCGGCAATTCGTCCCGACGATGTCCTCGGCGGCGTATCCGGTGAGCTTCACGAAAGCGTCATTGACGTACACCAGCGGGTGATCCGGGGCCAGGAAGTCGGCGATCGTGATGCAGAGGCCGGCGCCCGCGACGGCTCGGACGAGGGTCCGCGGCAGGTCGGCGGCGGACAGGCCCTTGCTCACGGACTTCGCCGCAAGGTCGAGATCGGGCGCGGACAGGCCGCTGCGCGGCACCGGCAAGACCGGTAGCCGATCACCGGCGAGAGCGGTCAGAATGCTGGCCACCCTGGGCCGGGGCGCGAGCGCGGCCAAGGCGGGGTCGGCAATCCCCCGAACAACAGCCGCTGCCACGTCGCGCAGTTTGACGTTCGAGTACGACGAATGCAGCCGCAACAGGTTGAAGGCCTGCTCGTCGGTGAGATCGAAGCTGGCCATCACGATGCCCTTGGCCTGCTCGATGGTCGGCCGGGATTCGGCAGAGCGCAACACGGCGCGGGTGACCTGGTCGGCGTTGTAATCGCGCAGACCCTCGGTCAGATCAACGAGGAAACCGCTGACGGCGACCACCGTGCCGTCACGGCCCAGTTCCGCGGAACCGGTCGCCAGCACGAACCGGACCTGACGGCGGGCGTCAACGATGCGGTACCGGCGAGCGAGCGGTTCCCCCGTTTCCAGCAACAGCCGCAGCCCTTCATCCAGTGCGGCGCGGTCGTCCGGATGCTGGTGGGCGGCGAGCAGGTCCAGGCTGGGAACAATGTCCCCGGCGACGAAGCCCAGGATGGCGCTGAAGGAGTCCGACCAGGACATCCGCCCGCTATGGGTGTCAAAGCGGAACGTGCCGAACGGCGGCGCCGAATACCCGATCGCATCCTCGGCGGACGCCGAATTCGCTTGATCAGCAATCTGGTCATTGCTCACGCGGGCCACCTACATTCGCCCCAGCATCGGTCAAGGCTATGGGTTCTTGCTCGATTCGACGCGCGGGTACACGACGAGATTGGGCAACCCGAGCGCTCTGAAATCGATCGAAGCTGAGCACGAAGGCGTGGCCACGCAATCGTGGCCGACAACATGACCATAGGCGTGATTCCGCAACGAATGTGCCGATCGTCAGCCAGCTCCCGCCACCGCCGTGGCCAACGTGCGGAAGTCCTCCGGCGACGCGGTCCCGGTGATCAGAAAGGTGACATCGCCGTCGGTGCGCAGCCACGCCGCCTCCGCACGCCGACCGGTGGTGACCGTCCATTCCGCGGCGCCCACCTGCTCGGTCCCGGTCGGTGGCGCGACGGTTCCGAGTTCAGCGGCCAGGATGTCGGCGACCACCCCGTCGGACTGGATCACGGTGATGAACCGTCCCTGATCGGTCAGCCAACCGGCGCGAACGGCCGCCGGCTGAGCCGTGCTGGCGGATGTCTGATCGGTGAAGGAGAACGAACTCGGGTTCCAGGTGGCGGGCAGGCCGGCAGGGATCACCACCGGAAATCCCATCAGCGGGGCCGCTCGCTGCAGACCGCCGTTGATGTCGGCGGTCGGCGCCTGGCCTTCGGTCGCCCGTCCCGGCGAGAAACTCACCCCGCCGTACATACCGACCAGCACCAGCGCGACGACAGCGAGCAGGACCATCGAGATGGTGATGTCCCGCAACGTCTTGGGTCGCCGGTCTGCCACCCCACCATCGTGACACGGCGATCGAGTGCCGCGCCAGTTGCCCGAGCCTGCGAGGCACCTGACCAGGTCGAGCCGCGAAGCGCACCATCAAGCACCGGAGGACAGACTGCGGTATTCAGCACATCGCCGGGCGGTTGAGCGCAAATGAGCCGGCCAACGGCGTCCGAGACACCAATGTGACGGAATCGGGGCCCCGTCCGCTGGTCCGACGGCAATCGCCCGCACTAGCGTGGCGGCATGGCAGAACACAACGGCGAGTTCCGGCCCACCACGGCGACAACGACGGCTCCACCCGCAACCCCGGGACCGACAGCATCAGCGAACGGGACAGCGCCCGAGGCGGAGTACCGCATCGAACACGACACCATGGGCGAGGTGCGCGTTCCGAAGGACGCCAAGTACCAGGCGCAGACGCAACGCGCGGTGGAGAACTTCCCCATCTCGTTCCGCACGCTGGAGCGCTCGCAGATCCGGGCGCTGGCCCTGATCAAGTCGGCCGCGGCCAAGGTGAACGCACGACTCGGCGTCATCCCGCAGGACATCGCGGACGCCGATCGTCGCGTCCGCCGACCGGGTCGCGGACGGCGAGTACTACGGCGACTTCCCGCTCGATGTCTTCCAGACCGGGTCCGGCACCAGCTCCAACATGAACGCCAACGAGGTGATCGGCACACTGGCGGCCGAGTCGCTGGGCGGCAAGGTGCACCCGAACGACCACGTCAACGCATCGCAGTCGTCGAACGATGTCTTCCCCACGTCGATCCACGTCGCGGCGACCGAGTCCATCGTCCGCAATCTGATGCCGGCCCTCGTGCATCTGGAGGGCGCGCTGGAGGCCAAGTCGGTCCAGTGGGCAACCGTGGTGAAGTCCGGCCGCACCCACCTGATGGACGCCACCCCGGTCACCCTCGGCCAGGAGTTCGGCGGCTACGCCGCGCAGATCCGTAACGGCCAGGAACGGCTGCAGGCCTCGCTGCCCCGGATCGCCGAGTTGCCGCTCGGCGGCACCGCGGTCGGCACCGGGATCAACACCCCGCCCGGCTTCGCCGCCGACGTCATCGACGAACTGAACGAGGCGACCGGCCTCACCTTCACCGAGGCCCGCAACCATTTCGAGGCGCAGGCCTCCAGGGATGGCCTGGTCGAGGCGTCCGGGCAACTGCGCAGCATCGCCGTCAGCCTGTACAAGATCTGCAACGACCTGCGCTGGATGGGCTCCGGTCCGACCGCCGGGCTCGGCGAGATCCAGCTGCCCGACCTGCAGCCCGGCTCGTCGATCATGCCGGGCAAGGTGAACCCGGTGCTGCCGGAAGCCACCATGATGGTCTGCGCGCAGATCTTCGGCAACGACCAGACGGTGGCCTTCGCCGGCAGCCAGGGCAACTTCGAGCTCAACGTGATGTTCCCGGTGATCGGCCGGAACCTGCTGGAGTCGATCAACCTGCTGTCGAACGTCATCCGGGTGCTGGTCGACAAGTGCATCGTCGGCATCGTGGCCAATGTGGATCGGCTGCGTGCCTACGCGGAATCCTCGCCGTCGATCGTCACGCCGCTGAACAAGTACATCGGCTACGAGGAGGCCGCCAAGGTTGCCAAGCAGGCCCTGCGGGAGAACAAGACGATCAAGACCGTGGTGCTCGAACGTGGACATGTCGCGAACGGCACGCTGACCGCGGAGCAGCTCGACGCCGCGCTCGACGTGCTGTCGATGACGCATCCCTGAGTGACCTGACGTCGAGGCACCGACCCGGCCGGCTTCGGCCGGGTCGTTGCTGTGCACGCACAGCTCCACCCGAATCTCTACCGAGCCTTACTCTCCTACCGCCCCGTCGATCGCCTCGCGGATGATGTCGGCGTGGCCGTTGTGCCGGGCGTACTCCTCGAACACGTGCCAGAGCACCCAGCGCAGCGACAACGGCCCGCGGCGCTCGCTGTGGATCGTGTCGTCGAGCGAGCGGACCGCGACAATGCCGTCGGTGCGGGCGATCTCGGCTCGCCAGGTGGCCAGATCCTGCTCCAGCCAGCTCGGCGTCGAGCTCGTCGAAATCGGCGTCCGGCGAATCCGGCCGGCAGTACAGCGGCGGCAGCTCCGCCGGCCCGGATGGCGTGCCGTAGCCGTCACCGAACTCCTCCGCGATCCAGCCGCGTTCCACCTCGGTCATATGACGGACCAGACCGAGCAGCGTCAACCCGGACACCGTGCTGCGGGTGATCGCCTGCTCGCCGGACAGCCCGGCGAGCTTCTGCGCCAGGGTCAGCCGGTGGTAGTCGAGGAAGGCCAGCATCGTCTCCCGCTCGGCCAGCGTGCCGGCGGGTCCTGCCGCGACGATCGGTCCGGTCACTTCGTTCGGGCCGACCTGGTGTCGGGCCGTCCGTCGGGGCCGCTGGGTCGGTGCCGCCGGGTTCGCCGGTGTCGGTGTCATCGAAGTCCGGCGCCCAGGCCTGGGTGCCGGGGCCGTCCGCACCACCCGGGCCGGTCGGCGGCCGGGCCGGGCGCTGCGGCCGGCGGGCGGCAACGCCTCGGTCGGCGGCCGCCCCCGTCGGGCCCGCCGGCGGCGGGCCGGCTGACCCCGGCCGGCGCGCGGCGACCGCGGGCGGTGATGATCCCGGCGGTTCGGGCCGTATCCGTGCGCCGGACCGCCCTGACCGAGCGGCTGGCCGTACGGCGGCGACCTGGCCCTGACCGATCACCTCGGTCGGCCCGGCCGGGTCGCCCGAGTACAGCGTCGGGTTGTCGGGGTGATCACGCCCGGACAGCAGTCCGTAGGGGTCGGCACCCGGCGGCGGTCCGCCGGGCCCGGTGGCACCGGCGGCAGGAACACCGTCGGCGCGTCCGCACCGTACGGATCGGGCCGGCGGCACCGGTCCGGCGGCCTGCTCCTGGGCGGCCGCGTCGGCGATCTCCTGCTCGTCCTGCTCGCGCTGCTGCCTGCTGATTGCGCCGGTAGACCACGATCGCCGGTGATGATCCCGGCGATCACCACGATGGCGATGATCAGCCAGAGCCACCAGAGGCTGTTGCCGCTGTCATCACCGGTGGCGGCGGCTGCACTGCTCGACGTCACCGCGCTGGACGACGGCCGGGGCGCTGCTGCTGGCGCGCCACGCTGCTGCTGGTCGGCGACGGGGTCGGCGACGGTGACGGGGTCGGCGACGGCGTGGGCGTCGGGCTCGGAGTCACCGGTGGCGCGATGACCTGGAAGATTGCGACCCCGGTGGTGCCCGACTGTTGGCCGATGGCCTCCAGTCGGTGCGTGCCGACCTCGGAGTCGGCCGGGACGACGAACGACACGTTCGCCACGCCGGTGCCGTCGGCGTTCACCGGGGACAGCGTGACCGGCGCGGAGAAGAGCGTCAGGTTGACCTGCTCGCCGGCCTTGAAGCCGGAGAACAGCACGTTCTGGGTGGCGCCCGGGACGATCGACGGCGTCGCGACGCTCTGCACGACGGCGGTCCCGGGTGCGTCGGCGGGCGCGGAACTCGACGACGAGGACGACGGCGGCGGTGCCGCGGCGAAGGTGAGCGGGACCGGATCGAGCCCGGCGGATGGTCTTCGTCGCGTAGGCGCGCGAAGACCGAGCAATCGCCGGTCACGCAGTTGGGTTCGCCGTCGGCGACCGACGGCAGCGTCAGCTTCACGTTGAAGCCCCGTCGCCGACCCAGCTTGGCCTTGACCCCGCCCGTGCCAGTCGCCGTCGTCGCTGATGTGCGCCCACGCCGTCGTCGGTGTTGCCGTCCGGGGATCGCCCCGCCGACGCAGTCGCGTCAGGTCGTCGGGAGACTCCATGTCGGCGGCGCAGACCCCGATGTAGAGCTCTTTCGTCGGGTCGAACCCGGCGCCGGTCACCGTGATCGTGGCGCCGCTGTCGGCAAGATTGCTGGTGGGGTCGACGATCAGCCCGGGTTTGCCGTCGCGCCGGTGACGGTCGTCGGGACCGCCTGGATCGCCGGGCAGGCCGCGACGTGCTCGCATCGGGTGCCGCCGCCTGCGCCGGGGCCAGCGTCAGCAACAGCGCCGCGGCTCCGGTGGTCACCGCGGCCAGTGCCGCGGCGGCAAATCGAGTTCGACTCATCGGTACCTTTCCAACTGTCACGTGTGCCAAGCAGGTCGACGTCACGGTCAAGCGTCGTCACCGGCTGCCGGTACGCCGGTGCGTCTGTCACTGTGCCGGTTGACCCCGCCACGTGCACGCCGACACGACCATCGCTGCGCACGACGTTCGTCGATGTCAGGATCACGCGCGCTGCGCCGGCCGATCAGCAGGTGGTGCGGGTGCAGCTGGTGCCGGTCCAGCCGCCGACCGGTCGTGCGTCAGCCCAGCTCCGCGCAGCCAACCGGCCATCTCCGCCGGGTCGACGAAGTCGAACCGGGGCCTGGCCGGGCTCGGCCGGTCGTCCGCCGCCGGTCACGGTCGGCGCGCTCGGTGATGCCGAGGATCGGACACCGACAGGGTTTCCTGCAGGACGTTCCACCGCGCCTTCCAGCGCGGCGTCGGGCTCATCTCCTTGATCAGCAGCACCCCGCCGGGTGCGAGCTGCGCGGCGGCCGCGGTCGAGCAGCGCCCGCTGCGTCGGCGGCCGGCAGCAGGTACAGCATGTCGACGATCACGATCGCGTCCCACGGACCGGTGGTCACCGCGCCCGAGGTGGCCACCTCGAAGGACAGGTCGACACCGGCGAGCGCCGCTCGGCCACCGCCGGCCTGCGGCGATCTTGTCGGCGTCGATGTCCACCCCGACGACGTCGCGGGCCGGCTCGCGCCAGGGCCAGATAGGTGCAGAAAAGCCCGTGGCCGCAACCGATCTCCAGGATCCGACCGGCGTGCGGCAGCGCGGCTTCGACGGCCGGGAACGGCGCGCTCCACCACCGCACCGTGGCGTGCAGCCGGTCCGGCAGCGGGCTCTGCCGGTAGGCCGCGCAGGGCCGCCGCACCCGGGCCGCGGCCGACCGGACTCGGCGGCTCGTCATGCCGGTTCGCTGCGGTCACCGGCTCGGCGGCGAGGTCCCGGAAGGAGCCCAGCCGGTAGCCGCTGGGCTTCGATCAGCTGCGCGGGTGCCGGCGACACCAGCATCGCCAGCTCGTCGGACCAGCGGTAACCCCAGTCGAACCGGGCCAGGTCCGGATCGCCGGCCTCGCCCGGGTGGGTGTTGATCTCCACGCGTGCTGACCGCTGGCCGGTACTCCGGTCAGCGGCCGGTCCAAGGCCGCAGCGATCGCTCGAACCGGGCCTGGTCGAACGATCCGGCCTCGTCCAGTCCGGTGTAGCCGTCGGTGGTGAGCAGGCCGGCCTGCCCGAGCTCGCCGGCGCAGCCGACCGGACAGCAGGTTGACCCCGAACCCGATCGGCAGCAGTGCGCTGGCTCCTGCGGGGTGCGCACCGCCGGGATGTCGTGCTGCCGGCCAGCTCGATGAGGACGCCGGCCACCGCCGGCCACAGGTGGGTGTGCTGATGGGTATCCAGATGCGACACCGGTCACGCCGGCGGACCGGATCCGCTCCAGCTGGGCGGCGAACTCCCGCCGGACGTCATCCGGATCGAATCCGGCCGAGCCAGGCCGCGCAGGATCACGGTCCGATAGGACAGCGGGAACGCGCCGCGGCTGTCCACCAGGGTGGGGATCTCCCGGGCGGTCAACAGCGGTGGATCCTCCCCGACGATGGCCAGGTGCGCACCGACATCGAGGCCGGGGTGGTCGAGCAGCATCCGCACGGCGAGGTCGAAGGACCGGCCGACCGCCAGCAGCGACGTCGAGGTGACGATGCCCTGCTGGTGGCCGCGCAGCACCGCGCGGCACACCCCGTCGGTCAGCCCGAGATCGTCCGCCGAGACGATCAGCAACCCGTCCCGGCGCTCACCGGTCCGCCGTGACGGGGCGCCGGCGGCAGCGCCTTCAGGTCGCCGCGCAGCCGGGTCATCTCGCCGAGCATTTTCCTGATCACCGCCGGCGAGGACAGGGTGGACACCCCGCGGGTCCGCGGGAAGTAGTCGACGCCGATCTGCACGATCGAGAAGCCCGCCTTCTGCGCCCTGATCACCAGTTCGGCGTCGATGAACGACCCCTCGCTGGACAGCGTGCATCGCGCTCGAGCACCGAGCGCCGGCACAGCTTGAACGCGAAGTTGATGTCCCGCAGCCGGGTGCCGAAGGTCAGCTGGATCAGCCAGTTGTAGACCCAGGAGTAGACGGCCCGGCGCGGTCCCTCGCCGGTCCGGTCCAGCCGGTAGGCGCTGACCATATCCGCCTCGTAGGTCCGCATCACCCGGACCGCCCGGACCAGTTCGATCATCTCGAACGGCAGGTCGGCGTCGGTGTACAGCACGAGATCGCCGGTGGCCGCGGCGAATCCGCTCTTGATGCTGCCGCCGAGCTTGCGGTTGCGGTCGTGGTGCACGACCCGGACGTGGGTGTCGGACTCGGCCAGCTCCATCGGCGTATTCGCCGGTCCGGTCGGTCGACGCGTCATCGACGATGATCAGCTCGTAGTCGCCGATCTCCTTGTCCGTCGACCAGCTGCTCGCAGATCTCCGTGCGCCGCCCGGACCGCCCGGTGGATGTACAGCTCCTCGTTCCACATCGGGAAGAAGATCGACAACTTCTCGAACCGTTCGGGCCGATCTCGTTCCGCATCGACTTGCCGTCTCGTCATGACACCGCCACTCCCATCGAAAAGGCCAGCGGTCGCGACCAACAGCCCCAGCCCGAGCAGCGAAAGTACCACCGGCCGCAACCACGCTGCCGGCGGGTGGCCAGGAACTCACCGGCCGCCGCGATCACCGGGAAGGCCGCCAGCACATACCGGCCGGTCCCCATGAAGTCCTTGGTCCCGATGATCGGGATCGCCAGCACCACGACGCAGTAGGCCAGGTAGCCCCAGCCGAACAGCCGAGCACCCGCGGCAGCAGCAACACCGCGAACAGGCACATGAGCGCCTGCGCGGTCAGCCGGATGCGCGACGTCGACCGGCCCGAACAGCATCGTGCCGATGTACACGACCTTGAACCAGGTGTGCGGGCCGCCGCGTTGGTACCAGCCCGGCGCCTCCTGCACGGTGGCGAAGGCGAACGGATCGCCGAACTGCACCCACAGGTAGATGCACCAGGCGGCCAGCCCGAGCCCGGACACCAGCACGCCGGCCTCGCGCCAGCGGACGCGCCGGTATGGCCGCGAGCAGATCGCGCCAGCCCGGCCGAGCCGGTCCGCGTCGGCGTCATTCGGCGCGGTGATCGGCAGTCGACCGTGGTGCTGGCGGTCTGCGCGACGGCCGATCCCGTCCGGTCGATGCGTCGCCGGCGGGCCGGCGAACTGGCGACCGGGCCTCCGCCCGCATCTCCAGCATCCGCACCACCAGCCCGACGGCGACCGCGACGCCGACCGGCCGGCCGGCCGTCGCCAGCGCACCGACCAGCCGGCCAACCAGTAGTAGCGCCGCTCCAGCAGCGACGAAGGCGCCCGATGCGCGGTCAGGATGAACAACGAATCGGAGTACATCGCGCCGTACAGGAAGAACGCGTACGGGTAGAGCAGCAGGACGGCGATGGCGGTGAGCGCACCGCCCCGCGGCAACCTGCGCCAGACCCAGAGCGCGAACAGCACCGCCGCAGCCGCGCCGGACAGCACCCCGAGCAGCGAGCCGGCGATCTGGTAATCGCCCCCGATCAGCGTCGCCGAGCGCCGCGCACCGTCAGCGGGTAGCTCGGGAAGAACGCGATCGAGGACTGCTGGCCGGGGTTGTAGAAGTAGCCGTACGTGGCGATGCCGTAGTACCAGCCCGAATCACCCTCGGACCAGCCGTCGAGCCAGATCGGGCCGTCGAGATAGGGCAGCGACGGCCCGTCGATCGACGACCCGATGGTGACCACTGCCGGTCAGGACTGCCGCGATGACGGCGAAGGCGGCGAGCACCGGCCAGACCGGCGTCCGACCGGCTGAGCTGACGCGGCGGCGACGCACGTGCGGGACGGCTGACGCGCAACCCGCGCTCAGCCTCCTCGCCGTGTGCCGAATCGTCCCCGGACGGGTGAGACTGCCGGGTTAGCCTACCGATGACTGACTGTCGCAGCCGCGCGACTGGCCGACCCCGACCGGTCGACCGCCGCGGACCCCCGTGAACCGGAGTCGCCGATGAACCTGGCGCTGCTCGCCGGTGGCCGCGGCGGCGGTCTGCTCCGGCAGCGCGGCCGTGCTGCAGGCGTCCGCGGTCAGTCGGCTGCCGACCGCCGACTCGGTCAGCGCGGGATTCGTGGTCCGGCTCGCCCGCAGCCCGCGCTACCTGCTCGCCCTGGTGTTGGTCGCCTGCGGGTTCGGGTTGTCGATCCTGGCGCTGCGGACGCTGCCGTTGTTCGTCGTGCAGGCCGGGCGCGCCTCCAGCCTCGGCGTCACGGCCGTGTTGTCGGTGCTGCTGCTGCGGGTCCGGTTGCGGTGGCCGGAGGTGGTCGCGGTGGTCGCGATCGGGGCCGGGTCTGGTGGTGGTTGCACTGACCGCCGGCCCGCAGGCGCCGGCCGACGTCGGCACGGCCGCCCGGTTCGCCCTGCTCGGTGCCGTTGTGCTGGTGGCGCTGTGCGCCGCTGCGGCGCTGAAGATCGCCAACCCGGCCCGGTCCGGACTGGTGCTGGCGCGTGCTGGCCGGCTGCTGCTTCGGACTGCTCGCCGTCGGCGCCCGGCTGCTGCGAGAGCTTCTCCCCGACGGTGCTGATCGCCGACCCGTCGGCCTGGGCGATGGGCGGCGCCGGCGTGCTCGGCCTGTTGCTCGGTGCCCTGGCCCTGCAGCGCGCCTCGGTGGTGTCGGTGACGTCCGCGATGGTCGCCACCGAGACCATCCTCGGCGCGGTGCTCGGGATGGTCGTCTGCGGTGACCGGCCGGCGGCCGGGTCTGACTCGTTCCCGCCGTCGGTGGTTTCCTGCTGGTGCTGGCCGGTGCGTTGGTGCTGGCCCGATTCGGTGCACCGGAGAAGGACGCCGACGGGCATGAAGAAACGGCCACCCTGCCGATCGGTTGATCGACGGCGGATGGCCAGGTTGCCGTTCGATCGGGTGCCGGATCTACGGCAGGTCGGGCAGCTCCAGCATCTCGGTGACCAGCGCCGCGATCGGCGACCGCTCGGACCGGGTCAGCGTGACGTGCGCGAACAGCGGATGCCCCTTGAGGGTCTCGATCACGGCCGCGATGCCGTCATGCCGGCCGACCCGCAGGTTGTCCCGCTGGGCGACGTCATGGGTGAGCACCACCCGGGAGTTGGTGCCCAGCCGGGACAGCACGGTCAGCAGCACGTTGCGTTCCAGCGACTGCGCCTCGTCGACGATGACGAAGGAGTCGTGCAACGAGCGCCCGCGGATGTGCGTGAGCGGCAGCACCTCGAGCATGCCGCGGGCGATGACCTCCTCGATGACCGCCGGCGACGCGACCGCCGACAGGGTGTCGAACACCGCCTGCGCCCACGGCTGCATCTTGTCGTTCTCGCTGCCCGGCAGGTAGCCCGAGCTCCTGGCCGCCGACGGCGTACAGCGGCCGGAAGACGACGACCTTGCGATGCGCCCGGCGTTCCATCACCAGTTCGAGTCCGGCGCACAGCGCCATCGCCGACTTGCCGGTGCCGGCCCGGCCGCCGAGCGAGACGATGCCGATCTCGTCGTCCATCAGCAGGTCGAGGGCGATCCGCTGTTCGGCGGACCGGCCGCGCAGCCCGAAGGCCTCCCGCTCGCCGCGGACCAGCCGGATCTGCTTGCCCGGGGTGACCCGGCCCAGCGCCGAACTCGACGGGGTGACCAGCTTGACGCCGGTGTGGCAGGGCAGCTCCCTGGCCTCGTCGGAGTCGATCAGCCCGGCGTGGAACAGGGTGTCCACCTGCTCGGCGGGCACCTGCAGTTCGGCCATCCCGGTCCAGCCGGACGGCACGATGTCCTGCGCCCGGTACTCGTCGGCGGCCAGCCCGACCGCCGACGCCTTGACCCGCAGCGGCATGTCCTTGGTGACCAGGGTGACCCGGCCGGCGGGCCGTTCCAGGGCCAGGTTCAGCGCGCAGGCCAGAATCCGAGAGTCGTTGCTGTCATTGCGGAATCCGGCCGGCAGCACGGTCGAGTCGGTGTGGTTCAGCTCGACGTGCAGGGTGCCGCCGGGCGCGCCGACCGGGACCGGGGCGTCCAGCCGGCCGTGTTCGACCCGGAGTTCGTCCAGGATGCGCAGCGCCTGCCGGGCGAAGTAGCCGAGCTCCGGATGGTGCCGCTTGGCCTCGAGTTCGCCGATCACGACCAGCGGCAGGATGACCTCGTGCTCGTCGAACCGGTTCAGCGCCCAGGGATCGGACAGCAGGACCGAGGTGTCGATGACGTAGGTGAGCCGGTCGCGTTCCGGCTGGTGCTTGCCGGGCGGCGCATCGGGGATGGCGCTCGGGCGGCGTGCTGCCCGCCACGGCCGGGGATATGGCGTGCTGGATCGGTTGCTGTCGCTGCTCGATGATGCTGCGTTGATCTGCTGGCTGGACTGCTGGGTCGGATACTGCGGTATTCGATACCTAGTGAGGCGGAACTACGTGTGACCACGAGCGGCTCCCAGACGGACGAGAACCACCACGTCCGGTTCTACGAGAAGGGCCGGCGGTGTCCCTGTGGCCCGATACCGACAGATTGTCGGTGGGCACGGGGGCCCGGTGCCGGCCCCCTCGTGCTCGGTGCTGCGCTAGCGGCACGCACGATCGGGGCCTCCCGTATGGGCCGCGTCTGTGCGGCTCACGTATCGGACGCTACCTCGCGGGACATCGCCGTACCGGCCAAACACGCGAACAACCCGGTGAACATCAGGTTTCCGGGCAGCGTCACCGGGCTGACGCAGGTCGCGCAGGAACCCCGTTCGGACCCTTGCCGTCCAGGCCGGTATCTGCGGCGTCGGCCGGACACCGGTCCGGCCGGTCGGCGCAGCGGCTGCACCGGGCCGCCGGGCCGCGCCGCGGCGCACCGGCGGCGGAACCGCGGCCGTTCCGGTCGGCCGGGGCAGCACCACCGTCATGGTCAGGCCACCGCCCGGTGTGTGCGAGGCCAGGATCTGGCCGCCGTGCGAGCGCACGATCGCCGCGACGATCGACAGCCCGAGACCGGTGCCGCCGTTCTCCCGGCTGCGGGACGGCGTCGACCCGGTAGAACCGGTCGAACAGCCGATGCAGCGCCTCGTCGGACACGCCGGGCCCGTTGTCGCTGACGCTGACCGCGATCTCGTCCAGCCCGGGCAGCACGGCGACGGTGGCGACGGTGCCGGTCGGGGTGTGGGTGCGGATGTTGGCCAGCAGATTGGCGAACAGCTGATGCAGCCGTAGCCGGTCGCCCAGCGACGATCGCCGGGCCGTAACCGCCGGCCAGCCGCCAGGTGCGGGTCGGGTCGATGACGGCCGCGTCGTCGACGACGCCGGTCAGCAGATCGGCGAGATCCACCCGGTCGTGCGTCTAGGGTGCGTTCGGCGTCGGCCTGGATCAGCGTCAGCAGGTCGTCGACCAGCGCGCCCATCCGCTCGCGACTCGAACCCCATCCGCTGCATCGCCCGGTCGACGGCGGCCTCGTCCGGCAGCGCGCCGGCCGTGTACAGGTCGGTGTAGCCGCGGACGGCGGCGACCGGGGTGCGCAGTTCGTGGGAGGCGTCGGCGACGAACTGCCGCAGCCGGTGTCTCGCTGCGGCGCCGTTCGTCGAGCAGGGTCGAGATGCCGTCGAGCATGTCGTTGAACGCGACCCCCAGCCGGCCGATCTCGGTGCTGGGGTCGGACTCGTCCACCCGGCGGTTCAGGTCGCCCCTGGCGATGTCGTCGGCGGCGGTCGCCATCGATTCCAGCGGTTTGAGCTCCCGGCGGATCACCAGGCTCGGCGGTCACGCCCAGCAGCAGCAGCAGCCCGGCGGTGATCAGCAATTCGACCAGAATGACCCGCTGGAAGGTCTTGTCGACATCGCTCAACGACATCCAGGCGACCAGGTAACCGTCGCCCGTGCGTCGACCTGAACGGGCACGCCCTGTGCCCGGTACCGCTTGTTGGCGTCGGAGGAATCCGGGACGGTGACCGCCTCGAGCAGCCAGTCCATGTTGTCGCTGAAGTCCGGGTTGGCCCCGGCGTCGCTGACCGTCGGTACCTGCACCTGGGAGATGCCGGACTCGGACACCGTCGACCAGCCGATCTCGCCGCGCAGTTGGGCCAGGTTGCTCAGGTCGCTGAGGTCCTGCGCGTTCACCCTGGACCGGCTGACCGCGGTGATCACCGCCGCCAGCGTCGCATCCTTGGCATCGATCGCGGCGTCCCGCACCACCAGCGGCAGCACGATGTTCACGGCCACCAGGGCGATCGCCGCGGTGGCGACCACCAGGGCGATCAGCCGGGCCCGCAGGCTCCAGCGCCGCGGCTGGACGGGGTACGCCTCGCGTCGCGGACCGACGGCCGTCACCGGAGCGATGACCGGTGTCGTCACTGCCGATGGGTCCCGTGGCCGGCTGCGGCGACCCGGCCGCGCCGCGCCGACTGGCTGCCGCGCCGGGGACCGGCCGTCGGCTGCTGCGCCGGCCAGTCCGTCGGCGTCAACCATCCTGGTCATGCCGTGCATCGGTCAGTGCCGCTGCCCGCGCAGCACGTAGCCGAACCCGCGGTGGGTGTGGATCAGCGGCTCGCCGGACGCGTCGACCTTGCGTCGCAGGTAGGAGATGTAGGTGGCGACGACCGAGTCGTCGCCGTAGAAGTCGGTGCCCCAGACGGCGTCCAGCAATTGCTGCCGGGACAGCACGACATTGGCGTTGATCATCATGTGCCGGAGCATCTTGTACTCGGTGGGCGCCAGTTCGATGGGCGTGCCGCCCCGGGTGACCTGGTAGGTCTCCGGGTCGAGCTGCAGATCGGCGACCCGCAGCACCCCGTCGTCATCGGCGTCCGGCCGGGTCCGGCGCAGCACCGCGGCCACCCGGGCGGCCAGTTCCTCCAGCCCGAACGGCTTGGTCACGTAGTCGTCGCCGCCGGCGGTCAGCCCGGCGATCTTGTCGGCCGGGGTGTCCCGGGCGGACAGGAACACCACGCCGGACGCCGACACCGGCCGCCCGGACCCGCTTCATCACCTCGAGGCCGTCGAAGTCGGGCAGCATCACGTCCAGGATGATCAGGTCGGGATGGGTGTCGGTGGCCAGCCGGACCGCCTCCCGGCCGGTGGCCGCGACGGCCACCTGGTAGCCGAGGAACCGCATCGAGGTCGCCACGATGTCCTGCAGTGACGGCTCGTCATCGACAACCAGCAATCGGGCCTGACCAGTCATGCGCAGACTCCCTTCTCGGGAGCGCCGCTCGGGGGACGGCAGCGCGCAGCTACGGCGATTACTTCATCAGAATCGGACCTGACACCGGGAAGAATCCCATGGGAACGGGGCATGAGAGCTGATGACGAGCCGCACCGGTCACGCTGCGGTACAATCCGGCGCTGGTGACGCGGCCGGATCGGCGAGTTCGGGCCGCGAGCCGCGGCGTCACTGCTCAGGCGGAGACGGCCAGTTCCGCCTGGATGACGGACGGCGTCAGCGGCTCGTCGAGCAGTCGCTGGAACCGTTGCAGCGCCGTCGTTCCCGGGTCGCGCGCTGCCAGCCACGGTCGCAGCAACCGGTCGCCCTCGACGTAGGTCGAGGTGTAGGCCCGCCAGAGCGGGTCGGTCATGAACCGCATCCGCTGCCGGGCCTGCTCTTCGCTGGCCAGCGACCACCGCTGCTGGTAGGCGACGACGTCCTCGGGGTCGACACCGCGGTCGTGCAGCATGATCGCGGCGTTCTGCCGGACCGTGTTCAACGGCCGGGACGCCACCTCCAGTGCCTCGACCAGGTCCGGATCGAACGCCGGCCCGACCCCGTCGAGCACCTCGGCCAGCCACCGCCCCCAGCCGGGGCCGACCGCCGCGGTCAGCGCGAGATCGCCGAGACCCTCGGCCATCAGGCACTGCGGCGTGTTCACCAGAAAGATGGTGTGCTCGGCCTGGCCGCCCCGGTTGACCAGCAGGTCCTCCTTGCGGCAGTGCTCGGTGTGGTGGCCCGGGTAGCACTCGTGCGCCACCAGCACCCCGAACTGGCTCATCCGGTGACCGATGTCGGCGTTCACCGCGACCCGGGAGGCGAAGCCACCCAGGTAGTAGTTGAACCCGCTCCAGGCCACGTCCCGGGCGATCTCGAAGTCGATGTGCTCGGGCAGTCCGGCGAGCCCGGTCGGTCCGGTCACCCGGTCCCGCAGTGCGGCGGCCACGGTGCGGACGGCCCTTTCGACCAGCTCGGGCGGACAGGTCTCGGCCGTCCGAACCGCGGCAAGCCGCTGGTCGAGCGGGCCGGACCCGCCGAGCAGGTCGGAGATCTCCCGGTGCGCCGCCGCGTAGACCTCGGTGTCGATCTCGCCGATCCGCACCTGGAAGTAGCTCTGCACCTCGTCGATGAACGACATCTGCTCGCCGGCCAGCCGGCGGCCGGCGACCGCGAGCGCATCCAGGTGCGCGGTCAGGAACGCCGCGCGGTCGGCGGTGCAGATCGGTGTTCGGCACCGCCGCCGACAGTTCGCTGCCTGCCTGGAGAGGTCGGCCGGCCGTGGCGCCGGCTCGTCGGCGACCTGCTGCTGCAGTGCCGGATCACCGGTGAAGGCGTCGACGAAGCCGTCGACCACCCGGTCGAAGCGCAGGCCGAGCTTGAGATATTCGGTGACCAGATCCATCCGGCCAGGCTAGCGGCCCGTGGTTCGCGCGGATCAACCAGCGCAGCGCGGACGAACTGTCCGCGGATGTGACAGGTGTGACGATCGTCAACGAGTTCAGCTGCGCGAGCGATGATGATCCGCGCAGGGTCGGGAGGCACCACCGCACCGTGCCGACCCGGCTGACTATTCGCCGTAGCGGCGGTGCCGGGCGGCGTAGTCACGCAGCGCCCGGAGGAAGTCCACCCGCCGGAAGTCGGGCCAGTAGGCCTCGCAGAACCAGAACTCCGAATGCGCGCTCTGCCACAGCAGGAAACCGGACAACCGCTGCTCGCCGGAGGTGCGGATGACCAGGTCGGGGTCGGGCTGACCGGAGGTGTAGAGGTGTTCGCCGATCGTCTCGACCTCGAGCGAGTCGATCACCTCGCGGATGCCGTGCCCCTGCTCGATACCGGACTCCAGCATCGATTTGACCGCGTCGACGATCTCCTGCCGGCCGCCGTAGCCGACCGCGATGTTCACCTGCAGGCCGGTGCGGCTCTCGGTGCGCATCTCGGCGGCGGTCAGCCTGGTCGTCATCGGCGGCGGCAGCATGTCCAGGGCGCCGACGATGCGCAGCTTCCACGGTTGGCCGGGGGCGGCGAGTTCGTCGACGACGTCGGTGATGATCTCCAGCAGCGGCTGCAGTTCGTCGTCGGCCCGGCGCAGGTTCTCGGTGGACAGCAGCCACAGGGTGACCATGCCGATGCCGGACTCCTGGGACCACTCCAGCAGATCGGCGATGTGCTCGGCGCCGGCGCGGTGACCCTCGGTCGGGATTGGTGAACCCTGCCTTGCGGGCCCAACGCCGGTTGCCGTCCAGCATCACACCGACGTGGTGCGGAATTTGCGCTCCGACGAGTTCGCGGGTCAACTTGCGTTCGTAGACGCGGTAGAGCAGCGACGGCAGTCTCACGGGTGTTGACCCTACTTGCGCAGCCCCGCCCACGACGAAGCAGCGGGTGCCGCCCGGGATGGCGGGCAGACTCCGCTCGGCGCGGGCCGGCATCGGCATTCAGGGATCGGGATCACCACCCGGTTCCCTGGGCAAACCAGCACCGGTCCGGGACGATGGAGTCATGACCGTGCGGACCACAAAGGCGACCGACCTTGCACCTTCGCCGGGCTGGGCCGGCCGCGGGCCCGGGGCTGGATCCACCTGTATTCGGCGATCGCCGCCACGGTGATGAGCCTGGCGCTGATCCCGCTGGCCTTCGTCTTCGTCGGCGTCGGCGCGGCGCTGGCCTGCACCGTCTACGCCATCACGCTGATCGGTCTGTTCACCGTGAGCGCCACCTACCACCGGCACATCTGGACCTCGGAGCGGGCCCGCACCTGGATGAAGCGGGCCGACCACTCGATGATCTTCGTGTTCATCGCCGGTTCGTACACCCCGCTGGCGGCGCTGGCGCTGCACCCGCCGACCAGCACCGTCGTGTTGATCGTGGTCTGGGTGGGCGCGGCCGGCGGCGTCGCGCTGAAGATGGTCTGGCCGCATGCCCCGCGCTGGCTCGGCGTGCCGTTCTACCTGGCGCTGGGTTGGGTGGCGGTCTTCGTGCTGCCGGACATCCTGGCCGCCGGCGGCGTCGCGGTGCTGGTGCTGATCGCGATCGGCGGCCTGCTGTATTCGGTGGGCGCCATTTTCTATGCGACCCGGCGGCCCAACACCTGGCCGAAGACCTTCGGATACCACGAGTACTTCCACGCCTGCGTGTCGCTGGCGGCGTTGTGCCACTGTGTCGCGATCTGGCTGCTGCTGTTCCCCGTGAGCTGAGCCCGGCGGGCAGACCATCCGGAGCAGTGGCCGACGCCTATCAGCGTCGGCCACCACCGTGGACAGCGCCCCGGGCTGGCATCAGCCCAGGTCCGGGCCCTGATCACGGAGCCGGTTGACCTCTTCCATGGCCTTGCGCAGGTCGCCCAGCCAGGCATCGGCGTTCTGGCCGAGCAGCCGAACCGCCCACACCACCGCATCCGAACGGGACCGGGCGACACCGGAGTCGACCAGGGTGTCCAGGATCTGCCGTTCCGGCTGCCGCAGCCGTGTCATCACCGGCGCGGACAGCGTGGTGAACAGCTCCTCGGTCCCGCCGAGGCGGGCACCCCAGGAAATCTCGCGACCGTAGCGATGCTGACCCTGCCTGGCGATCTCGATGCGCTGTTCGCGGGTGTCTTCCCGGAACCGGGAGATCCGGCCGGCCTCTGCGGCCGCCCTGGCCGCGTCATCGGCGAACTCGTCGGTCAACGCCGGCAGCTCACCGACGACGATGATCTCGTCCCGATCGACGCTCACGGTCGGGCGCCGCGTGAACCACTCCTCCGGGAGCCGCCCGGTGAACCAGGCCGCGGCATCGGATGCGTCGGGTGCCTCCGGCACTCCGCCACGTCCGCGGCCACGCGGACCGAATCCACGACCGGGGCCATAGCCACCGGGCCCGCCGCGACCTTCTCGGCGAGCCACCCTCGCGGCTGCCCTCACGACGGGGGCCACCGCCTCGTCCGCCATGTCCGTGCGGACCTCTTTCTTCTGGGCCGGGCTGCTCGCCCTCGCCCCAAGCTGCGAAGTATCCCTTCATGGGATCCTCCCTCTCTGTTCTGTACGTTGCACTGATTACAACGTTACATCTGCTGTAACTGTAGCCGCAGGCGTGTTTGTTCCGGAAGGGATTCGACCAACGGTGTGAGCCCGGTCACAGTCACACGGGTCACGCAGGCGCATCGAGTGCCAACGGCGTCCGATGTCTCGGTGCTCGTGGGCATCCGGGCAACGCGACGGAAAGGCGTCCGACGTCAGGAAACAGACCGTTCAGTGGCGGCCGGCCGCCTCAGGACGGAGGTCAATTCGTCGGCGGTGCTGACGGGCCGATCGCAGACGAAGCCTCGACAGACGTAGGCCGTCGGCAGGCCGTTGATCGTCGGGCGATGGGCCAACAGCTCATGACCAGGTTGATCCGGACGTCCGACGTCGATGACCGACCCGGCCGGCGCGTGCCGCCGCGCGATGCCGGCCAGGGCTTCCCTGGCGGGACCCGGTTCACCGGACACCGCGATCTGCAACGGGCCAGCGACGAGTGATTCGGCCGCGGCCAGGTGCCAGCCGGCGGCCCGGGGGAACCGCTGCACCAGTGATGCAGCCGAGGCCAGCGCCGTTTCGGCGAGCGCCCGGTGATCGGAGTTCCCGGTCAGCGCGGACGCGGTGATCAGGGCGTGGGTGACCGAGGACAAACCCGAGGGCACCGCCCCGTCGGTGGGATCCCGGGGACGAAGAATCAGCGGGCCGGAGTCGTCGGCGGTGTCGAAAAAGCCGATCAAGGTTTCCGTGTCGCCAGGCCCCGCCGAGCGGTCCGTAAAGTGCTCGACGACGTGGTCGATGACGCCGGTCGCCTCCGCCAGCCACCGCCCGTCGCCGGTCGCCTGGTACAGGGCGAGCAGGCCAGATGCGAAGTCGCCAAGATCGGCCAGCACGGCGCGACCGGGACCGACCTGGCCGCCCCGGGAGCTGCGATACCAGTGCCCGTCCACCCGGTGCACCGTCAGCAGGTGATCGGCGGCCCGGGCCGCGGCATCGACCCAGGCCCGGTGCCCGGCTGCCGCCCCGCCTCGGCCAGCGCGGTGATGACCAACCCGTTGGACCGGAGCACCACGATGTCATCGCGACCGGGTTGCGGTCGGCGGTCCCGGACGGCCAACAATTGGCTCCGCATCGCCTCGAACCAGCGCGGATCCTCTGGATCGCGCGGCAGCCGGATCACCTCGGCCGCGAGGTCGTCACCCTCCTGGGCGTGCGGGCTCGGTGCCGTCCGGCTGGCCGCCGGCCGGCAGTGCGAAAAGGTTTGCCACCCTGGTGGAGTCGGGTTCGCCGAGGATCTCGACGAGCTCCTGCCTGGTCCACCGGTAGGTGGCACCCTCGACGCCGGCGGTGTCGGCATCCAGGGACGCGGCGAAAGCCCCGGATTCCACCCGCAGATCCCGCAGCAGGAACTCGGCGATCTGCACGGCGACCCGGTCCGACAGGGCCGATCCGGTCAGTCGGGAGTGGTGGGCGTACAGCCGGAGCAGCTGGGCGTTATCGTCCAACATCTTCTCGAAATGCGGGACATGCCACGACCGATCCACGCTGTACCGGGAGAAACCGCCGCCCAGTTGGTCGAAGATGCCGCCCCGCGCCATTCGATCAAGGGTCAGATCGGCAGCGGCCAGTGCCTGCGCCGAACCCGTCCGCTCGTGGTGGCGGAGCAGGAATTCGATGGCCATCGCCGGCGGAAACTTGGGCGCACCACCGAAACCGCCATGCACCGGGTCGAACTGGTCGAGCATCTCGGTGGCCGCCGCTGCCAGTTCGGCCGCACCGATCACGCCCGCCGTGAGCGACCCGCTCATGGCCGACAGCGACTCGCCGATCCGGCCCGCCGCGGCCAGGACCTCGTCGCGATTGCCGGCCCACGCCTCGGAGATGGCCGCCAACAGCTGCCGAAATGACGGCAAACCGGACCGGGGCTCCGGCGGGTAGTAGGTGCCGGCATAGAACGGCTGCGCATCCGGGGTGAGAAAGCAGGTCATCGGCCAACCGCCGGCGCCGGTGAGCGCCTGGGTGGCGCTCATGTAGACGGCATCGACGTCCGGGCGCTCCTCCCGATCCACCTTGATGGCCACGAAGTTCGCGTTCAGCTGTTCCGCGGTGACCGGGTCGGTGAACGACTCGTGGGCCATGACGTGACACCAGTGGCACGAGGCGTAGCCGACGGACAGCAACACCGGCACATCGCGCTCGCGGGCCCGGTCGAACGCCGCCGGCGACCACGGCCACCAGTCAACCGGATTGTCGGCATGCTGAGCCAGATAGGTCGAGGTGGAACCGGCCAGCCGGGAAGCCACGGAGACTACCCGGATCGCTCGTTGACCAGCCCAGGCGATCCAGGATCGGGATCGGTTGACCCAGCGCCCCCCGCGTGCTCATCGATCAGCGACGGAACAGCCGCAGCAGTCGGTGCATCTTCATCGATAACCTGGTCGGCTGCCGCGCTCTCCCGCGCCGCAAACTCCCCGGCCACCCGATTGATCCGCCGCGTCATCGAGCGCAGCAGGAAGAACACTGCAATGCACAACAGCAGGATGACGAGCAGCCCGATCGGCGCGGCCTTGCCCCACTCCGGGCCCTTCCCGGTGCTCGGATCGACATCGGCCGGCGGCACGGGCGCCAGCGCCAGCAGCGCACTGCAGATGGCTCATTGCCGCACCGCCTCGCGGACTCCGGCGAACAGGTCGTCCTCCGGCAGCGGGGAGTCGACCAGCGACCGGGCCAACTCGTAGTCATCCGTTCCCCAGATCTCGGCCTCGAGATCGTGCGGGACGGCGAACCAGTGCGAATCCGGGTCGATCTGGGTCGCGTGCGCCTTGAGCGCAGCATCCCGCGCGCCGAAGTACTCCGCGACCGGGACCTTGGTGGTGATCCGGCTCGCCGGATCGGGTCGCGGATTGTCCGCGAACCGCTGAATCCACTCGTCGAACGGGCCCTCCCCGGTCCGCTCCTTCACCGCGTTGTTGATCGCCAGGATCCGTTCCCGGGAAAAGCCGACGTTGTAGTACAGCTTCAGCGGCTGCCAGGGCTCGCCGGCCTCCGGATAGGCCTCCGGGTCGCCGGCCGCCTCGAACGCCCCCACCGAGACGACATGGCAACGGATGTGATCCGGGTGCGGGTAGCCACCGTTTTCGTCATACGTCGTCATCACATGCGGCCGGTACTGCCGGACCACCTTGACCAGCGCGGCGATTTCCTCGTCCGGATCGAGGGCGCCGAAGCAGCCGTCCGGCAGCGTCCAGGTCTCCGGTGCACCCTCGTGGTACCCGGAGTCGTGATACCCGAGCCACACGTGCGCAACGCCGAGAATCTCTGCGGCCCTGGCCATCTCGGTAATGCGCAGGGCCGGAACGTCGACGCCCTCGACGTCCAGTTTCGGGATTCAGGACGTCGCCCCGCTCGCCGCCGGTGCAGGAAACGACGACAACGCCGGCGCCCTCGGCCGAGTACTTCGCCAGCGACGCGGCACCCTTGCTCGACTCGTCGTCGGGATGGGCGTGCACCGCCATCAGCCGCAGCGGCGCCACCTGGGCGGCTTCGGCCCGGGCGGCAGCGGCGTCGGCGAGCACGGAGCCGGGGGCTACCTGTTCTGCGGTCGTCGCCACCTCATCGCCGGGCCCGCCTGGGCGGCGGGCACAGCTGTCGATGGGACTGTCGATATGGGCGTGCCATTGGTCACGGTCTGCCGATCCCTTCCGTTCCCGCTCGTTTCCGCGGGACATACCCATTCTCCACTGCACACCGACAGTGCGGTGACGCCCAACCGAGCGAGCGCCCGCCAAGACCGATCGTCGCAGGTCAGAGCCCCGCAGCCGGTCAACATGGACCGTCGGTGACGACCTGGCGCCGCACCGACCGAGGGTGCAAAATCGGACTGTGACCTGCCTTACCGTGTTAGCATAGGTTCACGCCAACGGCCCCCGACGGGGCCGTGACGTGTTTCTTGTGCCAAATATGAGTGCGGCAACGCGCCTCGCGACCGGCTCGCGGACACCAGGCACGGCCGTAACCCCACTGCACCGATCCCGGTGTTGTGGCGATTATCTGTAGTAGTGAGGAGTTGCCATGACCGGCACCGTCGTGACCTGGCTGACCCAGGAAGCACACGACCGTCTGCAGCACGAGCTCGACGAGCTCGTCGCTCATCGCCCGGTAATCGCGGCCGAGATCAACGATCGACGCGAAGAAGGCGACCTGAAGGAAAACGGCGGCTACCACGCCGCCCGTGACGAGCAGGCCAAGCAGGAGGCCAGAATCCGGCACCTGCAGGAGATCCTGCGCAGCGCCCAGGTCGGCGTCTCGCCCGCCGACGACGGTGTCGTCGAACCCGGCATGGTCGTGACCATTGCCTATGACGGCGACGACGAAGACCAGGAGACCTTCCTGCTGGGCTCCCGCGAGGAGGGCGTACACGGATCGATGCAGGTGTACTCGCCGCAATCCCCGCTCGGCCAGGCCATTCAGGGCGCAAGTCGGGGCGAATCCCGTGAGTACATCCTGCCGAACGGCCGGGTGCAGAAGGTCGCGGTGCTCGACGCGAAGCCCTTCGGCGGCTGACCCGAGCCCGTCGAACTGTGCGCTGACGGCCGCGCTCCTCTACCAGCTCAATCGGCAGGGGGCGCGGCCGTTCGGCGTCCCACGGGGTGCCGTCCGGTCGGTCCTAGGTTTGTTCGATCACCCGGACTCCCGCCGGCGGTCAGCGCCTTGACGATCTCCTCGCAATGCGGCGAACCCCGGGTTTCCAACCGCAGGGCGACCTCGACATCGCCCGAGCGGCAGCGACGAGCCGACCCGCGAGTGCTCGACGTCGACCACGTTCCCGCCGAGCTCCCCGACCAGGGCCAGCAGCGACGCCAGCGACCCGGGCCGGTCGATGATCTCGATGCGCAGCGACAGGAACCGCCGGGCGGCCACCAACCCGTGCTGGGTGACGTGCAGCAACACCAGCGGATCGATGTTCCCGCCGGACAGCACGGCGACCACCGGAGGCGTGAACATCTCCGGGTAGGCCATGATCGCGGCCACCGCAGCCACCCCGGCCGGCTCGACCACCAGCTTCGCGCGTTCCAGGCACAGCAGCATGGCCTGCGACAGCTGATCCTCGGAAACCGTCACGATCTCGTCGACCAGCTCGCTGACGTGCGCAAACGTCAAGGCCGACGGTTCTCCGACGGCGATCCCGTCGGCCAGGGTGGACATTCCGCGCAGTCGCACCGGCCGGCCCGCCCGCAGCGAACCGGGCCAGGCGGCGGCCTGTTCGGCCTGCACGCCGACGATCCGCACGTCGGGTTTCAGCTCGCGCAGCACCGCCGCGACCCCGCTGATCAGTCCCGCCGCCGCCGGCCGCAACGACAACGGTCGCCACGTCCGGCACCTGTTCGAGGATCTCCAGTCCGACGGTGCCCTGCCCGCGGAGCACGTCCGGGTGGTCGAACGGATGCACCAGCACCGCACCGGTCCGGGCAGCGTAGGCGCGGGCCGCGTCCAGGGCATCATCCAGCGACTCACCGACCAGTTCGACGTCCGCGCCGTAGGCACGGGTAGCGGTCAACTTTGCGATGGAGGCACCGACCGGCATGTACACCTTGGCCGTGGAACCGACGAGGGAGGCGGCCAGGGCAACACCCTGCGCGTGGTTGCCGGCCGATGCCGCCACCACCCCGACCGCCTTCTCTGCATCGGTCAGCCGGGCGATGCGCACATAGGCGCCGCGAATCTTGAACGATCCGGTGCGCTGCAGGTTCTCGCACTTGAGATAGACCGGCCCGCCGACGGCCTGCTCCAGCGGCCTCGATGACTCCATCGGCGTGTAGCGAGCGACACCCCGCAACAGCTCGGCGGCGGCCCGGACGTCCTGCACACTGACCTGCTCCATGGGCTGCATCCTGCCAGCCGCAGGGCCCGTCAGGTCCGCCGACTGTGCCCGGACAGCCGGTCGGGTGGTCATTCTGCCGATCGGTCGCCGCTCACGTCGGTGTGTCCGACGGCCAGTACGCGTCCGGCGCCAGCACGACCGCCGCTGCCCCGATCAGACCGGCGGCGCCACCGAGTTCCGCCGGCACCACCCGCGGTTGGGCCGCGAAACCCAAAGCGGCATAACGTCGGTAAGACTGCTGCGAGCGGTTCGAACAGCAGCGGGCCGGCCGCGGCCACCCCGCCGCCGATCACCACCAGGTCGAGATCCAGCAGGGTGACGGCGCCGGCGATGGCCAACCCGAGCGCCTCCCCGGAACGTCGGAAGGCCTGCAGCGCAACGGCTTCCCCGCGCAAGGCGGCGTCGGCGACCGCCTCGGCGGTGCCGTCACCACCGGTGAAACCGTTGGCCGACGCCCACGCCGCCAGCGACGTCCCGCTGGAAATCGCCTCCAGGCAACCGTTTCCGCCGCAGACACAGTCCGGGCCGGCCGGATCGACGCTGACGTGCCCGATGTGCCCGGCATTGCCGGTCGAGCCGATGACCGCCCGGCCGTTCAGGATCAGCCCGCCACCGACACCGGTGGAGACCACCATGCCCAGAACGTTGTCGTGCCCTCTGGCCGCGCCCTTCCAGTGCTCGGCCGACGGCCACCGCAACGGCGTCACCGATCATCCCGACCGGCACCCCGTACCGCTCGGACAGCCTGTCCCGCAACGGAAACGACCGCCAGCCGGGAATGTTGACCGGCGAGACGGTGCCGCTGGTGAGGTCGAGCGGGGCGGCGGTGCCGACTCCGATCGCCGGCGTCAGTTCGCCGTCGCCGAAAGCGAGACCCGACGCCTGAAGGGTGGCGTCGATCGCCGCCTGCCAGCGCGTCGAACAGCACCTCGGGGTCGGTGCCGCGCGGGGTGTTCACCCGTCGGCTGAGAACGATGTCACCGTCCCCGGTGACGACGGCTGCGGCGAACTTGGTGCCGCCGATGTCGACGGCCAGGGCGCGGACACCACCGAACAAACCGGCTGCTCCGTCGCCAGGTTGTTGCCGTGCTGTCCATCTGTTCTTGATGGCGGCCCCTCCTTCGTCGGGTCCGACCTGGCGGGAACTGTCTGCGCTCATCCGCGCATTCTGCCCGCCGCCCACCCGAGCCGCGGACCAACGCCGATACCAACCGGCCGACCGAACCTGGCGCCTGCGGGGATCAGTCGAGCGCGTCCTGCAGGTCCTGCAACAGATCCTCGATGTCCTCGATGCCGACCGACAACCTGATCAGGTCGTTCGGCACCTGCAGGCTGGAACCGGCAACACTCGCGTGGGTCATCAGCCCGGGGTGTTCGATCAGCGACTCGACCCCGCCGAGTGACTCACCCAGGGTGAACAACCGGGTCCGCTGACAGACCTTGAGTGCCTCTTCCTGCCCGCCGACGACGGTGAACGACACCATGCCGCCGAACCTGCGCATCTGGTCGGCGGCGATCTGGTGACCGGGGTGCGCCGGCAGACCCGGGTAGTACACCCGGCCGACGCGCGGGTGCCCGACCAGCAGATCGGTGACGGCTTCGGCGTTGTCGCAGTGCCGGTCCATCCGAACGGCAAGGGTCTTGACCCCGCGGAGCGTCAGCCAGGCGTCGAACGGACCGGCGATGGCGCCCATCGATTTGGCATGGAACGCGAACGCCTCACCGAGTTCGTCATTGTCGGTGATCAGTGCCCCACCGATGACGTCCGAGTGCCCGCCGATGTACTTGGTGGTCGAATGCAGCACGACATCGGCCCCAAGGGCCAATGGCTGCTGCAGGTACGGCGAGGCAAAGGTGTTGTCCACCAACAGTTTCGCCGCACGCTCCATGCGCGAGCGCGGCCAGCCCGGCAATGTCGGCGATGCCGAGCAGCGGGTTGGTCGGCGTCTCGCACCAGATCAGTTTGGTCTCCGGGCGCATCGCGGCGCGGACCGCGTCGAGGTCGCCGAGCGGCACCGTCGAATACGTCAAACCCCATGGCACACCGATCTTGTCGATCAGCCGGAAGGTGCCGCCGTAGGCGTCGTCCGGGATGATCAGGTGGTCGCCCGGACGCAGCACGGCCCGGATCATGGTGTCGGAGGCGGCCATTCCGGAGGCGAAGGCAAACCCGTGCCGGGCGCCCTCGAGGCTGGCCAGGGCCTGCTCGAGGGCGGTGCGGGTCGGGTTGCCGGCCCGCGAATAGTCGTATCCGGCGCGGGTTTCGCCGACGACGTCCTGCGCGTAGGTGGACGTCTGGTAGATCGGCACCGACACCGCACCGGTCAGCGGATCCGGGTCCTGGCCGGCGTGGATGGCGCGGGTGGAGAAACCGTCATCGGAGGGCAGGCTCATACTCGCAAGCCTAGTGGCCCCGGGAGATCCGTTACAAGAGGGTGACCGTCGAATCGAGCGGGAAACCGAGTCTAGACCGGCGAATCACATGCCAGGCCACAGAATAGCGCCCGTTTCTGTTGTCCCGATCACGGTCGACTGTTGTGGGGTCCTTCGGCTGCGGCCCAGCCAGCGGTTCGTCGCCGGCAGCAACGCCAGCACGGCAACGGCCACCCCGCCCCAGTACAGCGGCCATTGGCTGACCGGAATGGTCGGCGTCCTCGCCGCCGTAGCCGAGCCCGAATTGCGCCCAGGCGGTCGTCGCGATCGCGATCAACGCACCGAAGACCAGCAGGCCCGCGACCGCGGCGGAACAGCAGCAGCAACGACCCGATCACCATCAGCACGGCGGCGACGCGCCCAGCCGACGGCGGGCACCAGAGCCGTGTCCAGCGAGGCCTTGAGCGCGTCCTCCTGATCGGAGCTCAGATTGCCCATGGCGGCGTCGATGTAGTCCTTGAGCACCGGGTAGGCCTGCTGCCCGATCACCCACGACGTGATCAGCCCGACGGTGGTGGTCAGGATCGCGCACAGCGTCGCGGACAGATCGTCCTGCTGCGGCGACTCGTACGGGGCCGGTAGGTACGTCACGACACCTCCAGAGCCACACGCGGGCTTCGAAGGTCCATCGTAACGCGGCAGGCCGACGAAACGATGAGTCGATCCCGCGCCCGCTGCCCGTCGAAAACCGCGCGCCTATCCGCGCTCCCCGGCCAGGAAGGCCAGCAGGTCGGCCCTGGTCAGCACGCCGACCGGCTTGCCGTCGTCGATCACCATCACGGCGTCACTGTCGTGCAGCGCCGCGCGCACGGTGGCGATGTTCTCCCCGGACCCGACCAGCGGGAACGGCGCAGCCATGTGGCTGGACACCGCGTCGGACAAGGACGCCGTCCCGGCGAACAACGCGTCCAGCAGTTCCCGTTCGGACACCGAGCCGACCACCTCGCCGGCCATCACCGGCGGCTCGGCATTGACCACCGGCATCTGCGACACGCCGTACTCGTGCATGATCTCGACCGCGTCCCGCACGGTCTCCTTGGGATGGGTGTGCACCAGCGACGGCAGCTGGCCGCTCTTTCCGCGCAGCACCTCGCCGACCGTGGCCTCGCCGTCCCGGGACAGGAAGCCGTAGGACGCCATCCAGCCGTCGGAGAAGATCTTCGACAGGTACCCGCGGCCGCCGTCGGGCAGGATCACCACCACCACATCGTCGGCGGTCAGCCGCTCGGCCAGCCGCAGCGCGGCGGCCACCGCCATCCCGCAGGAGCCGCCGACCAGCAGCCCCTCCTCCCGGGCCAGTCGTGCGGGTGACCGCGAACGACTCGGCGTCCGAGACCGCGATGATCTCGTCGGTCACGGTCCGGTCGTAGGCGTCCGGCCAGAAGTCCTCGCCGACGCCTTCGACCAGGTAGGGCCGCCCGGTGCCGCCGGAATACACCGAGCCTTCCGGGTCGGCGCCGATGACCTTGACCCGGCCGCCGGACACGTCCTTGAGGTAGCGGCCGGTGCCCGAGATGGTGCCGCCGGTGCCGACGCCGGCGACGAAATGCGTGACCCTGCCGTCGGTGTCGGCCCAGATCTCCGGGCCGGTCGTCTCGTAGTGGCTGGCCGGGTTCTGCGGGTTCGAATACTGGTCGGGCTTCCAGGCGTTCGGTGTCTCCCGGACCAGCCGGTCGGACACCGAGTAGTAGGAGTTGGGATCCTCCGGTGCGACCGCGGTCGGGCAGACGACAACCTCGGCGCCGTAGGCGCGCAACACGTTCCGCTTGTCCTCGCTGACCTTGTCCGGGCAGACGAAAATGCAGTGGTACCCGCGTTGCTGGGCGACCAGGGCCAGCCCGACGCCGGTGTTGCCGCTGGTCGGCTCGACGATGGTGCCGCCGGGCCGCAACGCCCCCGACTCCTCGGCCGCGGTGATCATCTTCAGCGCGATCCGGTCCTTGACCGACCCGCCCGGATTGACGTACTCGACCTTGGCCAGCACCAGTGGTGCCACGTCCCGGGCCAGCGGCCCGAGTTTGACCAGCGGGGTGTTGCCGACCAGGTCGACGACGGACTGGGCGTAGCGCACGGACGCTCTCCTCGGTGTTCAGCACAGGTCGGTACTCAGCAAGGTTCCCAGCTCGATGGCCGACCACATGGTCGCCAGCCGGGCTGCCGGATCAGGCTATCCGCCGCCGGCGGTGCACCTGGTCCAACCGTGTCGAGAAATGTGTTAACGGCAGTTTGCCAGCGGGTATCAGCCCGGTGTGTTGGATCCTCTGATGAAGCAAGAGCAGTCCAGGTACTCGATCGCACGACCAGTCGAGTGATGACCGACCGGACGCTGTCGAAATGTCACCAAGTGCCCCCCATTCAGGGGAACTGTTAATGACGGTTCACGGCGGAAGATGGTGGGAATGCTACGCAGGGCAAGGAACATCCTGACCCGACCAGCGTTGAAACTGTTCGACTAGCGTTTAGCAGGACGAAAGAGATACCGTCCGGCAGCCCGGTCCCAGGATCGGCGGCGCGACAGATGAGGCAGGGGGCAGTCATGAGCATCATCCCGTCACTGGGTTCGGTGACCCGGTTGCGCCCGGCGCAACCGAGTCGGCCGAACGTCCAGCCGGTCTCGGCGTCGGCGCGATGGCCGGCATCGGTGTGCTGGCCGGTCTGAGCAGCGCGGTGGTCGCCCTGATCGGCCAGGCCCGCAGCGCCACCAAGTCGATCGAGGCGGCCGCACTGGAGGCCGCGCTCGCCGACGGCACCCTCGTCCCACCATCGGTGCCCGGCGGGACCACGGCGCAGCAACGACTGGCCGATCATCTGGTCCACGTCCGGCTGCCGCAGGGCGACGGTGTCTACGCGCCGGACGGGCTCCGCCGGGAGGATCAGGACGCCGATCCCGCTGGTCGCGAAGCCTACGAACTGTTGGCCCCCGAACGCGGTCGATACTGACGGGCCGATCCCACCGCTGACGCTGGTCATGCTCGGTGACTCGACGTCCGTCGGGTACGGCACCCAATCCCCCGACGAACTTCCCGGCGTGATCCTGGCCCGCGGCGTTGCCAGGCCACCTGAACCGTCCGGTTCGGATGCGGTCCGTCGGCCTGACCGGCGCGCGGACGACCGACCTGGCCCGCCAGCTCGAGATCTGCATCGCCCTGAAGCCTGACATCGCCATCATCCTGATCGGTGCGAACGACCTGCGGGACATGGTTCCGCCCTGGCGTTCGGCCGCGCTGCTCGGTGAGGCAGTCACAGACTCACCGCACTCGGCATTCCGGTGGTGGCCGGCACCTGCCCCGACTTCGGGGTGATCATCGGGATCCCGCAACCACTGCGCGGGCTGCTCGGCACCTGGTCGACCGGTCTGGCCGCGCTGCAGGATCGAGCCGTCACCGAGGCCGGCGGCGCGACGGTCGCGCTCGGCCGGCTGGTCGGACCGCAGTTCGCCGGCAAACCGGAGATGTTCGCCAGAGACCATTTCCACCCGTCCGGTGCCGGCTACGGTCGGGCGATGGCGGCCATGCTGCCGACGGTCATCGATGAACTGGAAGCCGCCCAGCAGGAAGCGGGCTGGAGTCCCGGTGCACCTGCGGGCGACGTGGATCCGCTGTCGGCCTGATCAGTCGGCCCGATCAATCGTTCGGGCCGGCGGAGGCCCGCCGCACTGGGCAAGGCAGCACTGCACAGCACAAAACCGGGCCCGCAGTCGACGAACGAACGTCGAACCGCGGGCCCGGCCTTGTGTGGTTGAGCGACTAGTTCCGCATGTAGCTGAGCAGCCGCAGGATCTCCAGGTACAGCCAGACCAGCGTCACCATCAGGCCGAAGGCGAAGTACCAGGACGGTGTTGGCCGGGCGCGCCCTCCTTGATCGCCTTGTCGATCGAGTCGAAGTCCAGCAGGAAGCTGAACGCAGCCAGCGCGATGCAGATGATCGAGAAGACGATCGCCATGGTGCCGCCGCTGCGGAGGCCGACGTTGACCCCGAACAGGCTCATCACCAGGTTGAACAGCATCAGCACGGCGACGCCGATGATGCCGCCGATGATCATCTTGGTCAGGCGCGGGGTGACCCGGATGGCGCCGGTCTTGTAGACGACGAGCATGCCGCCGAAGACGCCCATGGTGCCGACGATCGCCTGCGCGGCGATGCCCGGGTAGTACTGGTTGAACACGCCGGTGATGGCGCCGAGGAAGATACCCTCGACCACGGCGTAGGCGACGATCAGCGGCGGGCTGATCTTCCGCTTGAAGATGATGAACATCGAGATGCCGAACCCGATGAGGGCGGCCGGCAACGCGAGCCAGTACAGCTCGGACCAGGCCGTGGCGAACCCGGCGACCGCGGCCAGCACCAGGATGACGGCGGTCTTGGTGACCACGTCGTCGACGGTCAGGAAACGCTCGCGCGGCCGGCGCCTGGTAGGCGGGCTGGCCGTACATCTGATCGAGGTACTCGGCGCTCGGCGCGGCCTGCTGCTGCGCGTCGATCACCTTGTCCATGTTCTTGAAGGCTGGGTTACTGCTGCTCTGCACGGTGACCTCCGGTGAGGCGGTGTTGGTGGTACTTGCTGTGTTGCTGGAAAGAACCTAACCGAGAAAGATCACCGAACGATGACGACGCATCGGGTTTTCTCGGCCGGCTCCATTTTGTGCAACGAATCCGCTGCGGCGCTAGTTCCCGCTGATTGATCACTGCTGCAGCACCGTTTGTGACTATTCGAGAGGTTTGGCACGTTCTGTGATCTGCCGGTAACGGAGCGCGCACCATCCGCGAAACAGACCCCTCCTACGTTCCGCATGGGAGTGAGGCCGGCAGCATGGGCGCCGTCGCTCCGCGAAGTGCGCTTTCTCCAGTACCCAGCGGGCCCGCACGCCTGTCCAACAGCCGTCGGGCGCCACCCAACACACAGAGCATGTCGTCCTGTCCTGGGCGAACACGTTCTTGAGGAGGACATGCACCGTGACCCAGACCGAAGCTTCCGGAGAACCGACCGGCCCAGCCGGCTCGTCCACCGAGCCGAAGCCGGCCGAGCACTACGACCCCGGCTCGATCCCGACCGTCACGCCGACCGAGCACTTCGAGGGCAAGGCCGCCAACGAAACCCTGGAGGACTACACCCTCCGGTTCGCGCCGCGTTCCTACCGGCGGTGGGGCACCGGCGTCGTCGCCACCTCGGCGCTCGGCGGCATCGCCTACCTGGCCGACTTCGCCATCGGCGCCAACATCGGCATCGCGCACGGCACCACCAACGCGCTGTGGGGCATCCTGATCGCCGCGATGATCATCTTCGTCACCGGGTTCCCGCTGGCCTACTACGCCGCCCGGTACAACATCGACCTCGACCTGATCACCCGCGGCTCCGGCTTCGGGTACTACGGCTCGGTGCTGACGAACGTCATCTTCGCGACGTTCACCTTCATCTTCTTCGCGCTCGAGGGCTCGATCATGGCTCAGGGCCTGCAGCTCGGGCTCGGCATTCCGCTGTGGATCGGCTACGCGGTGTCCACCCTGATGGTGATCCCGCTGGTGATCTACGGGATGAAGGCCCTGGCCAAGCTGCAGGTCTGGACCACCCCGCTGTGGCTGATCCTGTTCGTCATCCCGATGGTCTATCTGCTGGTCAGCCACCCCGACTCGGTCGAGACGTTCTTCGCCTACCAGGGCGCGGACGGCGACGGCGCACCCAGCTTCGCCTCGATGATGCTGGCCGCCGGCGTCTGTCTGTCGCTGATGGCGCAGATCGCCGAGCAGATCGACTACCTGCGGTTCATGCCGCCGCGGACCGACGCCAACCGCCGCTCCTGGTGGCGCGCGGTCGATCCTGGCCGGACCGGGCTGGGTCATCTTCGGTGCGATCAAGCAGATCGTCGGCCTGTTCGTCGCGGTCTACATCATCGCCAAGCTGACCCCGGACGCGGCCGCCACCGCCAACGAGCCCGTGCACCAGTTCCTGACGGTCTACGAGCAGTTCCTGCCGGAGTGGGCCGCCATGACCCTGGCGGTCTCCTGGTCGTGATCAGCCAGATCAAGATCAACGTCACCAACGCCTACTCCGGCTCGCTGGCCTGGACCAACAGCTTCACCCGGCTCACCAAGGTCTACCCCGGCCGACTGGTGTTCGTGCTGTTCAACCTCGCGGTCGCGCTGCTGCTGATGGAGCTGAACATGTTCAGCGTGCTGAACACCATCCTGGGCTTCTACGCCAACTGCGCCATGGCCTGGGTGGTCACCGTCGCCGCGGACATCGTCATCAACAAGAGCATCCTGAAGATCTCGCCGACGGTCCCGGAATTCCGCCGCGGCATGCTCTATGCGATCAACCCGGTCGGCTTCGGCTCGGTGATCCTGTCCGCCGGGCTGTCGATCCTGGTGTTCTTCGGCGCCTTCGGCTCCTGGATCGAGCCGTTCTCACCGATCGTGGCCATCGTGCTCGCACTGGTGCTGACCCCGCTGATCGCCATCGTCACCAAGGGCAAGTACTACCTGCGGCGGGACAGCGACGGCATCCCGCTGGCGATGTTCGACGAGGACGGCAACCCGTCCGGCGAGACCCTCACCTGCCACGTGTGCCATCAGGAGTACGAGCGTCCCGACATGGTCAAGTGCGAGGCGCACGACGCTTACATCTGCTCGTTGGACCTGTCCACCGACAAGCACAAGGAACATTTGTTGCCCGCCCAGGCCTGACGCCTTCTGAGCTCGTCTGAGCACAATCGCCTGCGACGAAGTCGTCGGGCGAGCGGAATTGCAGAACAAACGCCGCATCCCCGCACCCTGCGGGGGTGCGGCGTTCGGCATGTGGATCACGAGTCCGGGTGATGACGGGGATGGTGATGCCTGACCGGTGTCCAATTCATGAAAAAGTCATCCGCATTTCGCATTTGGGTAGTCACTGTTGGTGTTCGTAGTGCACCCTTGAGTCATGGACCGGCACGCGTATCGCGCAGCACCCACATATGTGGGACAGCTGGAACGCGACTGCGACGGAGTCCTCTGGGCGGTGCTGTACGCCGAACCCGCCGGCTGCAGTAGATCGCCGCTGAGCCGGGAGATTGTTCGATCCGCCCGGCATGGCCGGCGGCGGGTCAGCGATCTGGTGCTGGCCGAGGCTGATGCCGCCGAGACCCTGGCCCGACCGGCCTGGATGCACTGACTGCCCGATGGCGTTGAACGGTTTCGCGCTGCGGAAGAATGTCGACGGTGCCAACCACTTCGATGTCCAGTCCCGGCGATGACGACCACGCCTCCGCCGATCAAGAGCTGGATCCCACGGCCGCCGCGGTCCATCAGGAACTCTTCTTCGGTGGCCCGAAGACCGCCGACGCCCTGATCGCGGCACTGGTCCAGCAGGGGTACCCGCTGACCGAGGATGACCTCGCCGATCTGTTGGACGCGGGTGAAATACCGCACGTTGTCGAATTGACCTATGACGACGAGCCGTTATTCGTTGCGCTGGACAGCCTGTTGGAAGATCGGGTCTTCACCCACCGCGTCACCGCGGTCGAAATCGCGGCCGAGGTCCTGACCATCGAACCCGACCTCAAACCGCTGATGCTGCTCACCGATGCACCGCCCTTCGACAGGTGGGAGGACGGGTCGCCCGTTGACGAGGTGTTCAGTGGAGAGTCCGGTGATCCGGCCGGGTCATTGAGGGTTCCCGCGGGCACCCTATCGGCGGCCCGGCCGGGTGATCTGATCGGAGTCGGCGTCGCCGCCGGTGGGTTACGCATCCTGCCCATCGGCGATCTTGCTGTTCCACCGGCCGACCTCGTGGCGCGGGTCAGCGCCAGTTTCCCCGACAGCGCCGGTATCGCCGACAGCGCCGGTATCGACGGTGACGCCGGTGTCGACGGTGAGGGTGCCAGTGTCGAGCGTGACGATGAAGGCGGCGGGCTGCCCGTCATGCTCGACGAGCTGATCTGGCGGATCTGCAGCGACGACGTCATGGCGTTCGTCGAGCCGCTTCCACCGCTGACGGAACTCCTGGACTCCTGGGGGCTGGAACGGTCGGGGGACGTTGTCGCGCCGGCCGGGTTCGACTTCAGCACTTGGGGTGTCGGCCACCGGCTCGCCGAAATCGCCCGCACCTACGAGCTCACCGACCTGCAGGCAGCGGCCGTGGTGATCATTCGCAACACGTTTCTGGACGTGCTGGAGCTCGTCGATGAGCAGTCGATCTCCGGCGAACGGGGCGTGGATCTGCAGGGCGTCGGCCACGCCAGGCTGTTGCTGGAATTGTCCGAGGTTCCCCTGGAACTCGCCGACGCCGCCGTCGCGGAGGCAGTGTTCTGGGAGACCGTCGGCGAAGGCGTCAGGGAGGCCGTCGCGCTCGGCGCGCTGGTGGAGTCGTGGGAGCCGCATGCCACCCGCCGGGTACGTCCGGCGTTGGCCTGGCTCCGCGGGAAGAGCCTGGAGCGACTGGGCAGCATTCTGCAGGCCGAGGCCGCCTTTGACGAAAGCCTCTCGCTGGACCCCACTTTCGACAATGCATTGATCGACATGGCGCGGTACGCAACCGACCGCGGCGATGCGGCTCGGGCAATTTCGCTTCTCGAACGGGCGGGTTTCTCGGACGGGGACCCGATCGTCGATCAGCTCCGGGCCTACCTGCCGGTCGAACGAACGGACGTCGGACGCAACGATCCCTGCTGGTGTGGGTCCGGGCGGAAGTACAAGCGCTGCCACGGAGCCGTTTCGTACGGGGGAGGCCACGCCGAACTCGCTCCGTCGGAGCAGGCCGCATGGTTGTACGAGAAGGCGGTGCACTTCGCGCACGACGCACCACACGGCGAGATGCTGCTCGACCTGGCCGTCATCCGGGCGGAGGCGCTCGCTGGAGATCCGATGGCGGCGACCAGCGATCGGGCCGTGCTCGATGTCACGCTCTTCGAGGGCGGCGTTCTGGCCGGCTTCCTGAAAACCCGGGGGGTGCTCCTGCCGGAGGCGGAGCAACTGCTCGCCGCCTCCTGGCTGCTTGTCGAGCGGTCGGTCTTCGAGGTCACCGACAGTCGACCAGGAACAGCGGTGACGCTGCAGGACCTCAGAACCGGGGATACGCATGACGTTCCCGACGTCGAACTGAGCAGGTCGGTCAAGAAGGGTGCGCTGGTCTGCACCCGGCTGCTGCCGGTCGGCGACCGGGTGGAGATCCACAGCAGCGTGGAACCGGTCCCTTTGCACCTGTTGGACGAGACCCTGGAGGTCTTGGACGCCACCGACGGCGCGCCGGTCGATCCGTTCGAGCTGATCAGCGTCCTGTCCGCCCGCTTCGCGCCGCCCCGGGTCAACACCGGGGACGGCGATCCGCTGGTGCTGTGCAATGCGGAAGTCGAGATCACCTCCGCCGCAATCGATCACGTCGTTGCCCAGCTGAACGAACGGTTCGGCCCAACCGAGGAACCGACGGCGGCTGACGGCGAGCCCGGTGCGGAAACCGGGCAGTTCGGCCACTGGAACATCACCGCGCCGGCGCCCATCGGTGACCGGATCCTGGCCTCGCTGACGCTGACCGGTCGCCGACTGCAGGTGGCGTCGAGCAGCGAACGGCGATTCGACGAGGCGATGGCGACGGTGTGGGCCGCGGATCCGGCTGCCCGGGTGCTCATCGGAAACCCGCACACCCTTTGCGGAGGTCGCCGCACAGCGTCGGCAGCAGGGTGATTCCCCGGATGAGCGGTCACCGTTCGCTGACCCGACAGATCCGGCCGTGGCCGCCGCGTTGGCGCAGGTGACCGCGGACTATGAGAACCGTTGGCTGGACATGGAAATCCCCGCTCTTGCCGGGCTGACGCCGCGACAGGCAGCGATCGACCCGACGCGACGCGAGGACCTGCTGCGGTTGCTCAATTCGTTCGATGGGTCCGCAGCCGGCCCCGGCACGATGGACGTTTCCCGGCTGCGGGCGGCACTGAAGCTGTAGGCCAGCGGACGGCACTGCGGGATCTGCCCGGTGCCGATCTGCCATAGTGCGACACATGGAGCGCGACAACGACGCCGAGCCTGTGCAGCAGCAAGCGACCCGGGTGGTGGGGCACGCCTATACCTGGGACGTCATCGGGGATCCTGAGTTCGTCGATCGGGTGATCGGGCTCGGCCTGCGCGAGGTCAGCCTGGCCGCCACGTATCACGGGACCCGGGCGGCAACGCCGCTGCATCCGGCACACCGGTTGGTGGAGGCACCACATGCCGCCCTGTACCGGCCGGTCCGGGAAAGCGCCTGGGCCGCAGGCCGCCTGCGGCCCGTCGCGGCGAGTTGGGTGGATTCGTCCGACCCGTTCGGCACGGCCGCCGAACTGCTGACGGCCAGGGATCTGTGGGTGAACGCCTGGGTGGTGCTCGCCCACTCCTCCCGGCTGGGTTCGCTGCGACCGGACCTGGTGGTCCGCAACTGTTTCGGCGACCGCTATTCCTACGCCCTGTGCCCCTCGCAGGGCGAGGTCGTCGACTATGCAACAACTCTCGCGGTGGAGGCGGTACGGGATGTTGCCGTCTCCGGAGTGTCCGTTGAGGGTCTCGGGCAAATGGGTTTCGCCCACAACGGTCTGCACGAGAAGACCGACGGGGCCTACGGCCCGGCCGCCCAACGGATCCTCTCGGTCTGTTGCTGTACCGGCTGCCAAAAGGCTTGGACGGCAGCGGGTTTGGACACGCAGGAGGTCATCGGCAGGTTGCGGGACGGGTTGCTGGCGGTGCAGGACGGCGTGCGAGCCGCCGATGCCGCGATGGACGACATCGTCGGCAGCGAGCTGGCATCCGCGCTGCTGGGTGTCCGACTGGCCAGCCAGAGTGGTTTGTGTGCCGGGGTTTTCGATGCGTTGGCGACGGTCGCACCGGGCGCCAGGATCACCCTGCACGGTCAGCCTGACCACTGGGCAACCGGCCCGTCACCGGCGCTGTCCGTAGCGTTGGCCAAGTCAGCGGCAGGTTCGGTTGATGCCGTTTTGATTCCGGCCTGGCCGGCCATTCCGGCCACCTATGCGGCGATCACCGCCGCCCGCAGGCTCGCGCCGGCCGACGTATCCGTCGGGGCGTATGTGACGGTGCTGCCACCCGCCGACCTCGGCACGGCGCAGGAGCATGCGCGAGCAGTGCTGGCGGCCGGCGCCGACGAACTGCATCTGTACCACCTGGGGCTCGCCAACCGGACCCAGCTCGACATGCTGGGCGACCTCGCGGAACTCGGGCACTGACTCCAGCCCTGACGAGCTACACCATCCGTTCACCGAGTGGCACGAAGCAGAATTTCCCGCCGACCAACCGGTGCAGCAGGTCCGCAGGATCGGCCGGACCGAACTGTGCGATCAACTGGTCCGCGAACACCTCGGAATCGTCGACGGGGTGAAAGCCGATCGCCTCCCCCGCGGCCATCGACCACCACCGCCTGGTGTTCGGCGAGATGCCCCAGACCAGCTGGAAGCCGCCCTGGTCGGTCCCGATGCAGGCCTCCATCAGCCTGGCGCCGTCGTCCGGCGACATCCACGTCGTCAACATCCGAACGTCGAACGGCTCGACGAAGCAGGACCCGATCCGGACGCAGAACACGTCCATCCCGTAGGTGTCGACGTACAGCCGGCCCAGGGACTCCATCGCCGCCTTGCTCCACCCGTAATAAGAGTCCGGGCGGGGCGGTAGGTCGGCGGGCATGCCATCCGGCGGTGAGTCGTCGCGGCGGTAGTAGCCGACGGCGTGATTGCTGGAGGCCAGTACCACCCGCGGCACGCCCTGCCGGTGCGCAGCCTCGAGGATGTGGTAACTGCCCCGGACATTGGTGTCCAGGATCTCCTCGAAGGGGGCCTCCTTGCTGATCCCGCCCAGGTGGATGATCACATCGACGCCCTCGCAGGCGGCCACCATCGCGTCCAGGTCGGACACCGAGGCGACGACCGGCTCGACGTTCTCGTCCGGCCCGGCCGGTGCGACCGGCGAACGGTCGAGCAGCCGGAGCGTCCGGCCCGGCACGGCCAACCGGCTGCGCAACAGCTCCCCCATGTTGCCGCCGGCACCGGTGATCAGGACCCGTTGCGTCACGTCGTGCTCCTCCAGCCGCCGCGCGGTCTACCTGACCGGCCGGATCTGAACCTACTGGCCCCGTTCGGTGGTCGCTCCACCTAGGAGCAACTGGCGGCCCCTCCCTCGTCGACTAGGACTCTTCGATGTCCGAAAAGGCGATCCTGACACCGCCGGTGGCCAGCCCGAAGATGCTCGGGAACAGGGCGGCCGCCTCAGGTGTGGTCACGGCCGCGCTGGCCGCGTCGTAATCGGAAAAGTAGAGGTCGACCATCCGGTACAGCGGCGTCGGACTGCCGTCCTCCTTGGGCCAGACCTTCGAGGTCTCGATCCGCTGCAGGCCCGGCACCTTCTTGGCGAGGGCGACCTGTTCTTCCGCGTATCCCGACTCGAAGGCGACGGGATCGGTCGGGTTGTCGTAGATGACGGTGATCTTGGTAGGCATGGTCGTCAGGCTAGACCGTGGGCGGCCCGGATCCCGGTCAGCCGGACAGGCCGGTCTCACTTCGCTCGTGGCTTCGACCACAATCCGTGCGCTAGGCTAACGAGCTATGTCATCATTTGAAGACATCATCTGAAGACATCACTGAGCAAAGGTTCCACCTCGTGTCCTTGACCGTCAGCCCCAGTACCGCAGCAGCGATCCCGACCACCGGTGGTCACGGCAGACACGCCCACCCACACCCCAGTTGGCGGGAGAGCGCCCTGGTGCCGGTGCTGATGTTCATGGGCCTGGTCGTCGCGGTCGTCAGCAGCCTCGGCGCCCCGTTGATCCCGTCCATCGCGGTCGACTACGACGTCAGCGTTGGCGGAGCCCAGTGGTCACTGACCATTGCGCTGCTGGTTGGCGCGGTGACCGCCCCGATCCTGGGCCGGCTGGGTGACGGTCCCGACCGGCGCCGGGTCATGCTCGGCACCTTGGCTCTGGTCATGCTCGGCAGCATCCTGGCCGCGCTGCCGCTGAGCTACGGCGCCCTGCTGGTTGGGCGCGGGATGCAGGGCGTCGGCCTCGGCCTGATGCCGCTGGCCATGACGCTGGCCCGGGATCACCTGCCGGAGGCGAGGTCTCGCAGTACCGTCGCAATTCTGTCGATCACCGCCTCGGCCGGTGTCGGCCTCGGCTATCCGCTCACGGGCCTGTTCGCCGACCGCTGGGGTTTCCACGCGCCGTTCTGGTTCGGCGCGGCGATCAGTGGTCTTGCCCTACTGCTGGCCGCCGCCGTATTGCCGGGAAGCGCGCATCTGAAGCGGCGGCCACTCGACGGCGTCGGAGCGATCCTGCTGAGCGCCGGTTTGATCGCCCTGCTGCTCTGTCTGAGCGAGGGCGAGACCTGGGGCTGGACCTCCGACAGGCTGCTGCTGATCGTGTTCGGCGCGGTCCTGATTCTCGCGACCTGGGTGTGGCATGAACTCCGGACGTCATATCCGCTGGTCAACCTGCACCTGATGCGCAACCGGGCGGTGGTGACCGCCAACACCACCGGGCTGTTCGCCGGGCTCGGGATGTACCTGCTGCTGCCGATGGTCACCCGTTACGTGCAGGCACCCACCTCGACCGGTTACGGCTTCGGCACCTCGGTCGTCGTCGCCGGCCTGGTCCTGCTGCCGTTCTCCATCGCCAGCGTTTCCGCCAGTCGGTTGCTCCCGATGGTGGCGCGCAGGCTCGGGCGGCGGATGGTGCTGCCGCTGGGTGCGCTGTTCCTGGCGACCTCGATGGTGATCTTCCTGTTCGCCCGGACCGAACTGTGGGAGTCGTTCCTGATCATGGGCGTCGCCGGGCTCGGCACCGGTCTGATCTTCGCCGCCATCCCGGGACTGATCGTCCGGTCGGTGCCTGGCAGCGAAACCGGCAGCGCGCTGGGTGTCAACCAGGTTGTCCGGCAGATCGGTTTCTCCATCGGCAGCGCACTGGGTGCCGCGATCCTGACCGGGCACACCGTCGCGCCGGATCCACTGCCCACCGACGCGGGGTACAGCGTCTCGGCGCTCTTTGGCCTAGCGTTGTGCCTGCTCACGGCGGTGCTGAGCTTCGTGCTGCCGCGCCGGGCGAAGAAGGAGTCCGAGCTGTCCGCGGTGGACGCTGAGCAGGAGCGATTGTTGATCGACGAGAGTGTTGACGGGGCGGCGAGCGGCGTCATGCTGCTGGACACCGATGCCGTCGACACGGAATCCGAGGGCGCCGTGGGATCGTCGCACGTTGGTGGAACTCGTGAACTCGTGGCGATCCGGCGATGACGACCCCGGCGGTCGGAGACCGCCGCAGCACCCGGCCCGGCGCCCCGGCGGCGGCGCAACGCCGCCGACAGCCGGCAGGCACTGCTGGAAGCCGCCAGGGAGCTGTTCGCGGAGCGAGGCTTCGACCGGTCGACAACCCGGGACATCGGCGAACGCGCCGGGCTGGACCCGACGCTGATCACCCGCTATTTCGGGAGCAAGGCCGCGCTGTATCTGGCGACCCTGCGCACCGACTTTGCGGCCGAGGAGCCGGGCGCCCTGCGCGACCTGCTCGAGCCGGACCGCATGCCGATGCTTCTCGACCGGATCGATCGACGCGGGACAGGGCCAATTTACGACGCCGCGCTGCGACCGCATTCGGACCCGGTCGTCGACGCCGAGGCGCGCGCGCTGCTGACGGAACGCTTCATCGAGCCCCTGGAGCGCCGGCTGGGCAGCGACTGTGCAGTGCAGGACGCCCGCCTGCGGGCCGAGCTCATCACCGCGGCCTTCATCGGTGTCGCGGTCGGCCGCAGCAGCGGCGCATTTGCCGCATTGACCGCTGCACCATCGGCGGATGTCGCCGCCCTGCTGGCGCATGCTCTGGGTGACCTGCGCTGTGGACCGGAAGCATGAGTCTCTGCTGATTGGGCCATTATTTCGGCGACACGTATTTCGCGACGAAAACTACTGTGATAGTGCGTTTTTGGCCCATCCAATCGGGTATTGGCAACGAATCATTGGATAACGGCTCAAACCGGGCCGCGGCCGAAGGGATCGAGGCCGATGAGCAGAAAATCCGAACGACGCGCCCGCCGCCAGGCGATCAACGAACTGCTGGCCCGACATGAACCGCGGTCCCGGCTCGACGAGCTGGACCACCACGACAGGGTGCTGGAGCAGGCCGGCAACAGCCCACCGGCGGCGAATGGACAGCCGGATCCACCCTCCCACGAACGCCAGATCCCCGGGCAAGCCGGACCGCCACGGTCGGAGTCCGTCACCGACCTTTCAGCGCATCGGCCCTAGGGTCGGCTGCCACCTACTGAAATGACACATATTTTTGTTATTTCAGTCAGAACTGCTATCTTCGGTAGGTGTCGCACGATGCGCAACTGATCTTCGCCGATCACGTCGGCCGGTTCTACGCGCGCCGGTACGCGTTCCCACCGATGGCCGGCCGGCTGCTGGGATACCTGCTGGTCTGCGACCCTCCCCAGCAAACCATCGACGAGTTGAGTGAGGCATTGCTGGCCAGTCGCAGTGCGATCGCTGGCGCGGTGAAACTTCTCGAGGGCTCCCGAATCGCCCGACGGAGCCGGGTCGCAGGCGAGCGGGTGGACCGGGTGAGCCTGGATCCGGCGAGTCAGCAGCCGCAGAACTTCGATTCCGCCATCCATGTCGAGCATGCGGCGCTGTTCCGTGAAGGCCTGGAGTTGCTGGTCGACGCTGCGCCGGAGCGGCGGGCCCCCTTGGCGGAGATGGTCGCCCTGGAGGACTTCCTCAGCCAGCGGCTGCCGGCCTTACGGGACGAATGGCACGCCCATCGCGACGAGCTCCTGGCATCGGGACTACTGCCCAACCCCCGTCAGTGATGAACCCACCAATGAAAGGTTGTCTCCGATGACCCAACCCGACCTGTCCCAGCTGCGCGAACGCGCCGACAACGGTGACCGGGACGCGGTCGACGAGCTCATCGGCTTCGCCGTCGAACGCGGTGACGTCATGGAGCTTCGCCGACTGGCCGACGGCGGTAGCTCGGACGCAACCGACGAGCTGATTCAACTCGCCGGTGAGCTCGGTGATGTGGCGGAACTTCGGCGGCTTGCGGACCGCGGCAACAACACCGCTGCCGACGAGCTGATCCAGGTCGCCACCGAACTCGGCGACCTGAGCGAATTGCGCCGGCTGGCGAACAACGGAAATCACACAGCAGCGGAGCAGCTTCTCGAGCTGACCGGCGAATAGCGCAACACGTTGCCGGGTTGCCGGGTTCGTGATGGCGGGCGCCTTGGGTACCGATCGATTCGGCAAAGACGTGCCCCCGGCGGGATTCGAACCCGCACTGGAACCATTTTAAGTGGCCTGCCTCTGCCGATTGGGCTACGGGGGCGTCGCTCGGCACCGCAACAACGGCACCGTCAGGGTAGGAGACGGCGGCCCGCGGGAACAGCCGGGGTCGCGACGGTCAGCCGGTGGGCGCGAGGGACAGCGCTATGCCGTCCAGGATGTCGTGCTCGGAGACGGTGATGTCGGTGATCGGCGCCCGTTCCTGGACCAGCGTGACCATCGTGGACAGGATCAGCGCCCCGCCCCCGATCACGTCCACCCGCCCGGGGTGCATGTATCCCAGCGCCGCCCGGTGCGACCGATTGGCGCTCATCAGGAAGTGCGCGACCTTGTGCACCTGATCTGCCGGGATCCGCGACAGGTGAATCCGGGCGGGATCGTACGTCGAGAGCTTCAGCGCAGCGGCGGCAACGGTCGTTGCCGTTCCGGACACCGGGACCAACCGGCGCACACTCGAGATCGGCAGCACGTCGAGCGCATCGATGAGCATCGAACGGACCCATTGGGTTGCGTCGTCCCGCTCGGCGGCCGTCGGTGGGTCCGACCGGAGTATGCGCTCGGTGATCCGCACGCAGCCGATGTTCAGACTGACGGCCCCGCTGATCCGGTTCTGCCCGCGATGCCGGCTGCCGATGACCAATTCCGTTGAGCCGCCGCCGATGTCGACCACCAGGAACGGCCCGGTCGCCGGGTCGAGCTCGCCGACCGCACCGGCAAAGGACAGTTCGGCCTCCTCGTCACCGGTGATCACCTCGGGCTGCTGGCCCAACGTCGACGTCACCATCTCGACGAAATCACCGCGGTTGGCCGCGTCTCTGGTCGCCGACGTGGCCACCATCCGGACGCGCACCGCACCGGACGCGCTGATCACCGCCGCGTAGTCGGCCAGCGCCCGCCAGGTCCGGTCCAACGCATGGGTGGACAACCGGCCGGTGGCGTCGACGCCCTCGCCGAGCCGCACTACTCGCATCTCCCGATGGACATCAACGAGCACCGGAGCGCCATCGGGACCGGCATCGACGTCGGCGACCAGCAGCCGGATCGAGTTCGTCCCGCAGTCGATCGCGGCCACCCGGATGCTGCTGGCCGTCATACGGCGTGCCGGTGGGTCATGATCGGACCGTACCGCAGCGCGTCGTACGCCTCGGTCGCCTGCTCCGACCGACCCGCCGCACCAAAGGAGGCCTCTCCAGTGCCGCCGACCCACGTAGTCATCAACCAGGTGCCACCGTTGGTCGGGCATGACGTCAGCGCCGCCGACCCCGCGTTGCACGCCGCACTTGGCGCCGCTGGGGCACCGCTGAACGATGACCAGCAAGCGTTGGCCGCCGACGCCGGCTCGGCTGAGTTCACGGAGGCCGTTCAGCTGGCGGAGACCAATCCCCCGGTGTTGCGCACCCACGACCGGAGCGGCGTCCGGGTCGACGAGATCGAATACCATCCGGCCTGGCACCAGCTGATGGCACGCGCCGTCGACGCCGGATTGCAGGCGGCGCCCTGGGCACCTGGCTCGGGCGAGCGGGCGCACCTGCGGCGGGCCACCGGTTTCTACCTGTGGACCCAGACCGAATCCGGACACCTGTGCCCGATCTCGATGAGCTACTCCGCCATCCCGGCGCTACGCCACAACCCAGAACTTGCCCGACAGTACGAAGCCGGGCTCACCTCGCGTCGCTACGACTTCGGCCTCCGGCCGCCGGCGACCAAGACCGGCCTGCTGGCCGGCATGTCGATGACGGAGAAGCAGGGCGGCTCGGATCTGCGGGGTTGCACCACGCGGGCGACTCCGGACTCCGCGGTGCCGGATTCTGCAGGTGGCGAGCAGTTCCGGCTGACGGGCCATAAATGGTTCACCTCGGCCCCGATGAACGACGTGTTCCTCACTCTGGCGCAGGCCCCCGCCGGACTGACCTGCTTCCTGCTGCCGCGGGTCCTGCCGGACGGCACCCGCAACGCGATTGCGCTGCAACGCCTGAAGGACAAGCTCGGGAACCGGTCGAATGCCTCGGCCGAGATCGAGTACGACAACGCGGTCGGCTGGCGGGTCGGCGCCGAGGGACGCGGCGTGCCGACCATTCTCGAGATGGTGACGATGACGCGGCTGGACTGCGTACTCGGGTCGGCCGGGCAGATGCGGGCCGCGCTGTCGCAGGCGGCCCATTACGCGTCCCGGCGCAGTGCGTTCGGCCGTCCGCTGGTCGAACAACCGGCGATGACGGCGGTGCTGGCCGACCTGGCGGTCGAATCGTGGGCCGCGACCGTCACCGCGATCCGACTGGCCGCGCTGGTTGACGTGTCCCTCGAGGGTGACCAGCAGGCGACCGCCCTGCTGCGGCTGGCCCTTCCGGTCTCGAAGTTCTGGGTCTGCAAGCGCACCGTCCCGATGGTCGCCGAGGCCTTGGAATGCTTGGGCGGCAACGGGTATGTCGAGACCTACCCGATGGCGCGGCTGTTGCGGGAATCCCCGCTGAACGGCATCTGGGAGGGATCCGGCACCGTCACCGCACTCGACGCAGTGCGCGCGCTCGGCAGGTCGCCGGCGTCCAGGGACGCCTTGCTGGCCGAACTCGCCAGCGCGACAGGTGCCTTCGCCGACTTCGACCGAGCGGTCACCGAACTCGGCGCCATGCTCAGCGGGGACGTCGACCAGGGTGCCGCCCGTCGAGTGGCCTCACTGGCCGCCAGGACCCTGGCCGCGTCATTGCTGATCCGGCAGGCACCTACCGAGATCGCCGAGCTCTACTGCCGGACCCGACTCGGCGGGCGCGGTGACCGGGTCTTCGGCGAGCTGCCGGTGGGTGCTGGATCGAGCTTGCCCGGGATCGTCGCCGCGGTGACACCGAACCCCGCCGGTTGATCGTGGCTGAGCCCGACGCAGAGGCGCTCGATCAACGTCCGTGGCCTTTTCGAGTTGTGCCGCAACGCGAAAGGGCCAACCACGTTGATCTTCAACGAACGCTTGCGGGAGTGCGCGTCAGGCAGTGCCGATCGGGGCCAGCCTGGCACAGGCCGGCTGGCCGCGAAAATAGTCCGGCAACGCATCGACGGCCTGGTCGCCCAGCGGATTGACGCCCCGGCCGACGGCCAGCGAGTGCGCCACCAGCACGTGAATGCACTTCACCCGGTCGGGCATCCCGCCCGCCGTCACGGCAATACCGAGATCGTCGAGGTCATTGCGCATCTGCAGATAGGACTCATGGGCCAGCCGGTACTGCGCCGCCAGCTCGGGGTCGGCGGCCAGATGCGCGGTCATCTCCCGCATGACGCCGACCGATTCCATCCGGCTCACCGCCGAATTCAGGGCCGAACAACACAGGTAGAACATCGTCGGGAAGGGCGTGCCGTCGGGCAGCCGCGGTGACGTCTGCACGACCGCCGGCACACCGTGGTCGCAGCGAAAGGCCACGGCGAGCAGGCCACGCGGCGGCCGGCCCAATTCCCGGGTCAGCAGCTCGCGGTCGTTATCGGTGACGGGTTCCCACCAGTGCGGCCACCCGGGTGCTGCTGACGAACGGTATTCGGAAAATGGCACGGTTACGGGTTGCCGTCCTCGGACAGGGTGTCCCAGAGATTGCCGTACCAGGGCTGGTCCGAGTCCGCCGCCGCGGCCACTTCGTCAGCGGACGGCGCAAGCGCCGGCGCGTGGACCACGAAAACGGTGTCACCCGGCGTCACGAACTGCAGCCGGCGACGGGCCTCGGCCGCGATGTAGTCCGGGTCCGAGAGCGCGATCTTGCGCGCCTCCAGTTCGTCCCGCTGCTGCTCGAGGTCCTGCTGGGCGGACACCGCCTGGGCGAGCTCGGTGCGCTGCTCCAGATAGCTGCGTAGCGGGAAGGCCACCGACAGGGCCACGGCACACAACACCAACCCGAGGATCGCCACCTGCCTGGCCAGCGTGGATTGCGGTAGCAGGTTCCGCCCCGGCATGGCGGGCAGCGTGACCTTGCGGCCGGATCGGCGGGCAACTCCGGTGGCGGAGGCCGCCGGCGCGGTGGCCGGACGGGCGGCGACGGGCCGGGATGATCCGGACCTGCCGCGTCGGGTGGAGCCCGTCGGTGCGGTGCGGTCACCCGCAGCGCTCGCCCGGGACGTGCGTGAGCCACGAGAGCTCGGTCCCGGGCGGCGCTGTGGATGCTGACTCATGGTGGTGTCAGGACCCCGCGGTGTAGCGCGGGAAGGCCAGCTCCCCGAGATAGCGGGCCGCGTCGCCGAGGTTCTCCTCGATCCGCAGCAGCTGGTTGTACTTGGCAACCCGCTCGGACCGGGCCGGCGCGCCGGTCTTGATCTGGCCGCAGCCGGTGGCCACCGCGAGATCGGCGATGGTGACGTCCTCGGTCTCGCCGCTGCGGTGGCTCATCATGCAGCGGTAGCCGGCGTTGTGCGCCATCGTCACCGCATCCAGGGTCTCGGACAGGGTGCCGATCTGGTTGACCTTGACCAGCAGGGCGTTGGCCGCGCCGCGGGCGATGCCGTCCTCCAGCCGCTCCGGGTTGGTGACGAACAGGTCGTCACCGACGATCTGGATCTTCGACCCGAGCTGGGTGGTCATGGAGATCCAGCCGTCCCAGTCGTCCTCGGACAAGCGGGTCCTCGATGGAGACGATCGGATAGTTGGCGACGAGATCGGTGTAGATGGCGATCATCTCGTCGGCCGACTTGATGCTGCCCTCGTACTGGTAGCCGGCGTCGGAATGGAACTCGGTGGCCGCAACGTCCATCGCGAGGACGATGTCGGTGCCGAAGGTGAAGCCGGCCTTGCTGATCGCGTCGGAGATCAGGTCGAGCGCGTGCTTGCTGGAGGTGGCTGCGGGCGCGAAGCCACCCTCGTCGCCGAGGGCGGTGGAGAACCCGGCCTTCTTCAGCACGGACTTGAGTGAGTGGTAGGTCTCCGCCCCCCAGCGCAGGGCCTCGCGGAAGGTGGGGGCGCCGATCGGCGCGATCATGAATTCCTGGACGTCGACGCCACTGTCGGCGTGCGCGCCACCGTTGACGATGTTCATCATCGGGACCGGCAGGATGTGCGCATTCGGTCCGCCGATGTAGCGGAAGAGTTCGAGCTCGGCGGATTCGGCCGCGGCCTTGGCGACGGCCAGCGAAACGCCCAGGATCGCGTTGGCGCCGATCCGGCCCTTGTCCGGGGTGCCGTCCAGGTCGATCAGTTTCTGGTCGATGACCCGCTGTTCGATCGCGTCGTAGCCGATCAGGGCCGGCCCGATCTCCTCCAGCACAGCTTCGACGGCCTTCAGGACGCCCTTGCCGAGGTAACGGGCGGAGTCGCCGTCACGCAGTTCGACGGCTTCGTGCTCGCCGGTCGATGCGCCGGATGGAACAGCGGCGCGGGCCAGCGACCCGTCGTCCAGGGCCACCTCCACCTCGACTGTTGGGTTGCCTCGGGAGTCGAGGATTTCGCGAGCGCCGATGAGTTCGATGGCCGCCACAGGGCACATCCCTTCGCTTACGGGTGGTCGTGCTGGATGGATGATGGTGCAGTGCGTCGATAGGAACGGATCGATGACGAATGCGTCACGCGACGGTCTCGACCCGTGACGGGACTCAGCCTAGAGGCGAAGGGCTCAGCGGTCCTGTCGGACTCGCCCGTCCTGGTGTCCCGGGCGAGTCTTGCCGCTCAGCAAGGGGCCGTTTGCGGCTCGGCGACATGGCCGGGACGACGCCCGACGATGCCGTCGCGCGCGACTAATCCAGCTCCAGCGCCCGCAGCCGCGGCAACACCTGTTCGCCGTACAGGGTGAGGAACCTGGCCTGATCGGGGCCGGGGGCGTGGAAGACGAGGTGCCGGAAGCCCAGGTCGTAATAGGTCTTGATCTTCTCGACGTGCTCGTCGGGATCGGTGGAGACGATCCACCTCGACGCCGCCTGTTCCACCGGGAGGGCGTCGGCCAGTCTCTGCATCTCGATCGGATCCTCGACCCCGCTCTTCTGTTCCGGGGTGAGCGCCAGCGCGCCCCAGTACTTGGTGTCGGCCAGCGCCTTGGCCCGGTCAGGGTCGAAGGACACCTTCATCTCGATCAGCAGGTCGAGGTCGTCCAGCGTCCGCCCGGCCTTGCCTGCGCCCTCGGCCAGCGCGGGCAGCAGGGTGTCGGAGTACAGGGTTGGCGCCTTGCCGGAGGTGGTGATGAACCCGTCCGCGATGCGGCCGGCGAGTCTGGTCGCTGCCGGGCCGGACGCGCCGATGTAGATCGGCACCGGGGTCTCGCGGCCGGTCGTAGATGGTGGCCTTGTCGGTGCGGTAATACGTCCCGTCGAAGGTGACCCGCTCCCCGGACCACAGCTCCTTGATCAGCGTGACCGCTTCCTTGAGTCGGGCGAACCGCTCCTTGCCGTCCGGCCATTCCAGGCCGAGCGGCACCTCGTTGAGCGACTCTCCCGACCCGACGCCGAGGATCAGCCGGCCCGGGTACATCACGCCCAGCGTCGCGAAGGCCTGCGCGATGACGGCCGGGTGGTAGCGGAAGGTCGGGGTGAGCACCGACGTACCGAGCAGCACCCGCTCGGTCCGGGCACCGACCGCCCCGAGCCAGGGCAGCGCGGCCGGGGCGTGGCCGCCGTCGTGCCGCCACGGCTGTAGGTGATCGGAGATGAACACCGAATCGAAACCCGCCTGCTCGGCATCGACCGCGAAATCGGCCAGCTCGACCGGCCCGAACTGCTCAGCAGAAGCCTTGTAGCCCAAACGCAATGGCATGCCGCTCTCCTCAATGAGTACGTGTCGCCCGGCCCTGTTCGCGCGGATCATCTTTCCCAGCGCGGCTCAAGTCGGCGACTTCTGCACCACCTGCACAAAACACTGCGACTTTAGCCGCGCCATGGATGCTGTCCCATCTCGGGCGCACCATGCCTTCTCAATCCGGTATCTGGTCCCGACTTCTGCTCACCCGCTGGTATCGCGTCTGCCGCTGTTGGGCAGACACGATCTAATCCGCCAGCGCGTCCCGGACGACCTTGGCGATGGCATCGGCCTCGATCAGAAACCCGTCATGCCCGTAGTCGGAATGCATGGTGATCAGCGGCCGCGCGGTCGGGGCGGTGGCGATCAATTCCCCCTGGGCGGGCAGGAACAACCGATCCGAATCGACGACGGCGACCGTGAGTTCCGCCGAGATCCGTTGCAGCGCTCTATCGACGCCGCCCCGACCGCGGCCGATATCGTGGGAGTTCATCGCCTCGGTGAGCACCAGATAGGAGTTCGGGTCGAACCGGCGGCCGAGCTTGCGGCCGTGATGCTCCAGGTACGATTGCACCGCGAAACGCCCACCGGTCAGCGGGTTCTCGTCACCCTGATGGGTCCGACCGAATCTGGTGTCCAGCTCCAGCGCCGACCGGTAGGTGATGTGGGCGATCTCCCGCGCCACCGCCATCCCGGCCAGCGGCGGCGCATGGTCGTAATAGTCGCCGCCGCGAAAGTTGCCGTCGGCCCGGATCGCCGCGAGTTGCGGGACGCTCCAGGCGATCTGGTCACCCGTGAAGTACGCGCAGGTCGCAATCGCGATCGCGCTGCCCACCCGGTCCGGGTAACCGACCGCCCACTCCAGCGCCCGCATGCCGCCCATCGAACCGCCGAGCACCGCCGCGAACGTCTCGATGCCGAGCAGGTCGGCCAACGCCGCCTCGGCAGCGACCTGGTCCCGCACGGTGATCCGCGGAAACCTTGACCCGTAACGCTTTCCGTCGGGTGCCTGGGATGACGGCCCGGTGCTGCCGCGGCACCCACCGAGCACGTTCGCGGCGACGGCGAAGTACCGATCGGTGTCCAACGGGGCGCCGGGCCCGATCAGACCGTCCCACCAGCCGGGGGTCGGCTGATCGGGGCCGGTCGGGCCGACGACGTGTGCGTCACCGGTCAGGGCGTGCAGCACCAGTACCGCGTTGTCCCGCCGGGGGCTGAGTTCGCCCCAGGTCTGGTAGGCCATGGTGATCGAGTCCAGCCGTTCACCGGACTCGGTCACCATGGGGCCGACCGTCGCATACCGCCGAGCACTGCCCGGTGGTGCGGAAATGCTAGTGGGGCCAGTCACTCTCCCTTGGCGGCCGTGAAGCCTGCCTCCAGATCGGCCAGGATGTCGTCGATGTGCTCGGTGCCGACGGCGAGCCGGATCAGACCCGGTGTGACGCCGGTGGTCAGCTGTTCGGCCGGCGAGAGCTGGGCGTGGGTGGTCGATGCCGGGTGAATGACGAGCGAACGCACGTCGCCGATGTTCGCGAGGTTGGTGAACAGCTCCAGCGCGTCGGTGAACGCCTGACCGGTCTCCACCCCGCCCTTGATCTCGAACGCCACGATCGGGCCACCACCCTTGGGCGCGTACTTCAGCTGGTTGGCGTGCCACGGGCTGGACTCCAGCCCGGGGTAGGACACCGATGCCACCTCGTCGCGGCCGCTGAGCCATTCGGCGACCTTGGTGGCGTTGCTGATGTGCCGGTCGATCCGCAACGACAGGGTTTCGATGCCCTGCGAGATCAGGAACGCGTTGAACGGCGAGATGGCCGGGCCGATGTCGCGGAGCCCCTGCAGCCGGGCCTTGAAGATGAACGCCACATTGGACTTGAACAGGCCGTCCGGACCCAGGTCGCGACCCCAGGTGAGGTTGTTGTAGCTCGGGTCCGGGGTGTTGAAGTTCGGGAAACGCTCCGCGTTGGCGACCCAATCGAAGTTGCCGGAGTCGACGATGACGCCGCCGATGGCGGTGCCGTGGCCACCGAGGTACTTGGTGGCCGAGTGCACGACGATGTCCGCGCCGTGCTCGATCGGCCGGATGAGATACGGCGTGGGCACGGTGTTGTCGATGATCAACGGGACGCCGACGGCGTGTGCGGCATCCGCCACCGCACGGAAGTCGAGGACGTCGAGCTGCGGGTTCGAGATCGATTCGGCGTAGAAGGCCTTGGTGTTCGGCTTGGCCGCGGCGGTCCAGGAGGCCGGGTCGTCCGGGTTCTCGACGAAATCGACGCTGATCCCGAGTTTCGGCAGCGTGTAGTGGAACAGGTTGTAGGTGCCGCCGTAGAGCCGCGGTGAGGACACGATGTGGTCACCGGCCTCCGCGATGTTCAGGATGGCCAGCGTCTCCGCAGACTGCCCGGACGCCACCAGCAGCGCACCGACACCACCTTCGAGGGAGTTGATCCGATCCTCCACCACCGCCTGGGTGGGGTTCATGATCCGGGTGTAGATGTTGCCGAGCTCCTCGAGCGCGAACAGCTTGCGGCCGTGTTCGGAGGAGTCGAAGGCGTAGGACGTGGTCTGGTAGATCGGCAGCGCCCTGGCCTTGGTGGTCGGGTCCGGCGTCTGGCCGGCGTGGATCTGGCGGGTCTCGAAGGACCAGTTCGGGGTCATGGATTTCACTCCTGAGCGTGGCGGACGATGTCCACCGGGTAGGTGGGACGGGTGGTACAGGACAAATGACGAGCCCTGGCGGGCGGGTACCGCGCCACCGCGAGTGCCCACAACGACACCCTGGTGGGTCGGGCTACGGGCTCGGATTGATTCTGGCGAACCCGGGTTCGGCCGGTGCGGCCGCTGGGGTGGGTCAGCCGCTACAACAACTGGTGGTCCGCACTGCGGCACTCCTGTCCGGCGTCATCGCCACCCTCACATCTGACAGGGCCCGACGATTCGCGGACCCGCGCTTGCGCATCGGTGGCCGTCACCGCCCGAAATTCTCGGACACGAAGACCCGTGATGCGCCTGGTCATCACCCGGGGCACCCCACCGCGTGTGGAGGGTTGCCGCCCAGCAAGCCGGGGCTGTTGCTGGAACTCAAGACCTGCGGGCGAGTGTAGCGATCATCCGCGGCGGCGGCGACGGTCGGTCGCGGCGAATTCGCTGCGCATTGCCCAGCCGCGGGACAGTGCGTACGCACCGAGAACGAGCGGTCACCCTCGGCGATTCCGCGCCCACAGCACAGCCGCCGGTATCGCCGGCGGGACGAAGATCAGCAGCGCGATCGGCAGTTCCTCCGCGACGCCGTAGCCGGCCTGTGTGACGCCGTAGACCAGGTTGCCGACCGCGACGACGAACCACCCGACGATGAAGATCAGCGAGATGCGGGCGACGGCAGCCCTGTCCGACCGGTTGGTGGTGAGCAGCAGCAGGAAGTAGACGAAGAATCCACCGATGATGAAGAGCAGGGTGCGCACGGCGCTCTCCTCTCGATGGTCAGGTGACGGCCGGCTGCGCGAACCTTAGGTGATCACCACCTGGCCCGGCGGATCGGGCCGCCGGCCGGTGCGGTGAGGCCATCAAAGATCGGCGAACACCCCGACGATCAGCACGGCATTGAGCGCGACAATCGCTGCGGTGATCAACCAGCCGATGCCCGTCACCGCCCGCCCGTTGACGTCCGTCCCCATCAGCGAGCGATCCGACGTCAACCGCAGCAAGGGGATCAGCACGAAGGGCAACCCGAACGACAGAACGACCTGCGAGATGACCAGCACCGTCGTCGGATCGGCCCCGGCGGCCAGCACGATGAGCGCGGGTATCAAGGTGACGACCCGGCGTACCAGCAGGTTGACCTTGCGGTGCAGCAGGCCCTCCATGATGACCGAGCCCGCGTAGCAGCCCACCGAGGTCGAGGCCAGCCCGGAGGCCAGCAGACCGACCGCGAACAGCACCCCGACGACCGGCCCGAGAGTGTTGGTCACCGCGGCGTGCGCACCCTCGATGGTGTCGACACCGTCCTGACCACGGAGCGCGGAGGCAGCCAGCAGCAACATGGCGATGTTCACGCTGCCGGCCAGGACCATCGCGAAGACCACGTCGGTCCGGGTTGCGCCGATCAGTCGGCGCCGGGCCGGACCAGGCTCGACGTGCCCGAACCGGTCCCGGGTCAGCGCCGAATGCAGATAGACGACGTGCGGCATGACGGTGGCACCCAACATGGCCGTGGCCAGCAGTACCGAGTCGATGCCGTCGAACCTGGGAATCAGACCGGCCGCCACGCCGGCCGGCGACGGTGGCGCGACGAACAGCCCGGCCAGGAAGCCGATCGCGATGATCAACAGGAATCCGGTGATCATCCGCTCGAACGGCCGCTGCCCGCGACGGTTCTGCACGGCCAGCAAACCCAACGACACCAGCCCGGCGATCAGACCACCCAGCAGCAGCGGAATGTTGAACAGCAGATTCAGCGCGATCGCCCCGCCGATCACCTCTGCGAGGTCGGTGGCCATCGCCACGGCCTCCGCCTGCAACCAGTAGCTCAACCGGGCGGAACGACCCAGGCGGCTGCCCACGAGCTCCGGCAGCGACGATCCAGTGGCCAGGCCCAGCTTCGCGGAGAGGAACTGCACAACACCGGCCGACGCCGTTGCGACGACCAGCACCCACACCAGCAGGTAGCCGTAGCGGGCGCCGGCCTGCAGGTTCGCCGCCACGTTACCGGGGTCGACGTAGGCAACCGCCGCAACAAATGCCGGGCCGAGCAGGCCGAATCGGATGGCAAGCCGACGGGACCGGCTCACATCGAATCTGCGGTCGATGTTGTCGGACTCCGACGCCGCTTCGGCGGGGTCTCCGGGTTTCACTCCCATATGTTCCGTCATCCCCGCCTGAATCCGGTCATCCATCTCCACACCGTCCGCGCGACTGGGTGCCATCACGGCCATCAATCGGGACCACAGCATGGATCAATCCTCGGTGCCGGTCGGGCTGGTGGCCCGACAATGGATCGATAGTGCTGAGATGCGAACTGTGACCGGTACTCCTCACGGCATCGCTCTTTTGCGCACCGAAGAGGACAAAAAGTGCCATTGACAGCTCCTTAGGGGGAAGGCCAGCACAGCGCGTCACATCAACTGGGCAAGGTGTAGTCCGACGGGGACTGGTGTCGTTGCGCGATGGAGCCCAGAATTGAGCTGAGCCAAATGGTGCATTCCAACACCGAACGAGACCGGCCATTTCCTCGATCAACCTCGCAGCGACCGGCGGGTGTTGAGAGACGAGACTGGGGGAGGTAGTGAGATGAGCAGCTCCGTCGCGACATACGTCGGCCAAGTCGAACAGGACCCCCAGGGCGTGCTGTGGGCAGTTCTGTACTACCGCGACCAGGTCATCACCCGCGAGCAGGTTCGCTCGCTGCGCAAGGCCAAGCGCAGGGTGAGCGATCTGGTGCTGTCTGCCGCGGACAACTACCCGAGGGGTCCGCTGCCGACTCCGGCGCCCGCACCGACGCCGTGCCCGCAGGTTGATGTGCGACCGCCGGCCCAGGCCACGACCCGCGCGGCGATCGCACATCTCGTCTGACGTCACTCCCAGGCCAGGCCGCCGCCGGTCTGGTATTCGATGACGCGGGTCTCGAAGAAGTTCTTCTCCTTCTTGAGATCCATCATCTCGCTCATCCATGGGAACGGATTCTCCGTGTCCGGGTAGAGCGGAGCCAGCCCGATCTGCGCACAACGCCTGTTGGTGATGAAGTGCATGTAGCTGGCGCACTGGTCCGCTGACAACCCCAACATTCCGGTCGGCATGGTGTCCCGGCCGTAGGCGATCTCCAACTCGCAGGCGGTGGTCAGCATCTGCCGGACCTCGGCCTTAAATGCTTCCGACCACAGGTCGGGGTTCTCGATCTTGATCTGGTTGATGACATCGATACCGAAGTTCAGGTGGATCGACTCGTCCCGCAAAATGTATTGATACTGCTCCGCGATGCCGACCATCTTGTTCCGCCGGCCGAGAGACAGGATCTGCGCGAACCCGGTGTAGAACCACATGCCCTCGAAGATCACGTAGAACGCGACGAGGTCCCGCAGGAAGGCCTGGTCGGACTCGGGCGTGCCGGTGCGGAAATCGGGGTCCTCCAAGTGCTGGGTGTACTGCAACGCCCAGGCATCCTTTGCCGTGATCGAGTCGACCTCCCGGTACATGTTGAACAGTTCGCCCTCGTCCAGCCCGAGGGACGTGCAGATGTACTGGAAGGTATGGGTGTGCACGGCCTCCTCGAAGGCCTGCCGCAGCAGATACTGCCGGCATTCCGGGTTGGTCAGTTGGCGGTAGACCGCGAGCACGATGTTGTTGGCCACCAACGACTCCGCAGTGGCGAAGAACCCCAGGTTGCGCTTCAACATGGTGCGCTCCGCTTCAGTGAGCGACGTCGACGCATCCGAGCTCTTGCTCTTCCACATGGCAATGTCGGCCTGCATCGACACCTCGGTCGGCATCCAATGGTTGTTACAGCCGGCCAGGTACTTCTCCCAGGCCCAGTGGTATTTCAGCGGCAGCAGCTGGTTGACGTCGGCCCTGGCGTTGATCATCGCCTTCTCACCGACCGACACCCGGCCGCCCTCGCGGTCGATCGAGCCGAGACCTGTTGTTCCCGAGCTGGTATCGGATGCAGCTTGCACCGACAGCACAGGCGAGGGGCTGGGCGGCGGTGCTGGCACGCTGGGCATAGACGCCTCCAGCGTGCCGGCACGGACTCCCGTGCCTGCTGGTGCCGCCCCCGGTTCGTCAAAGGAGTTCCAAAAGTCGCTCACGGTAATGCCTCTCAGAGATGTGGGTTATTTGGGCCAGGCCGGGGCGGCCAGGCGCGGCTTCCCGCGCGGATCAACTTCCACTGCGCGGTTGAACTCGTTGACTTCGGTCACACCAGTCACATTCAGGCCAAGTTGATCCGTGCGGCGACAGTTGATCCGCGCGGTCACTGGCAGGCTTCGCAGTCCGGGTTGTCGATCGAGCAGGCGAGGGCGTCATCCGAGGACGCCCCGACCAGGACGAGCTCGGGCGTGCTCACGGCGGCGGCCGCCGCTTGCTCCGGCTGCGCTGTCGTGGTGGCCGCCCGGGTTGCGGCTTGCCCGGGCCCGGTCGGAGACACCGCATTGAGCCGACCATCGGTCCCGCGGAGCGTCGACTTCTCCACGTGCGTCGCGGATGTCGAGCGCAGGTAGTACGTCGTCTTGCAGCCCATGTGCCAGGCCAGCCGATACAGCTGGTCGAGCTTGCGACCATTCGGCGCTGCGACGTACAGGTTCAACGACTGCGCCTGATCGATCCACTTCTGCCGGCGAGAGGCCGCCCGCACCAACCATGATCCGTCAACTTCGAAGGCCGTGGCGAACAGTTCCTTGACGTCTGCCGGGATGCGGGCGATAGGCCGGAGCGAGCCGTCGAAGTACTTCAGGTCGGCGACCATCACCTCGTCCCACAGGTTGCGGCGCTTCAGTTCTCGGACAAGATGCTCGTTGACGACGGTGAAATCGCCGCTCATGTTCGCTTTGACGAACAGATTGCGATAGGTCGGCTCGATGGACTGCGAGACGCCGATGATGTTCGAGATCGTCGCGGTCGGCGCGATCGCCATGACGTTGGAGTTTCGCATGCCCTGCCGCAACACTTTCTGCCGCAACCCGTTCCAGTCCAGCCGTTGGGTGCGGTCCTGGTCCAGGTCGCCGCCGCGGTGGGCAGCGAGGATCTCGACAGAGTCGATCGGCAGGATGCCCTTGCTCCACAATGAGCCCTCGTAAGAGGCGTAACGACCGCGCTCGGCCGCCAAATCCGATGACGCGGAGATGGCAAAATACGACAGCTGCTCCATCGACGTGTCCGCGAATTCCACCGCGGCAGCGGAGGCGTAGGCGACCCCCAGTGTGTAGAGCGCATCGGCAAAACCCATGAGCCCCAGGCCAACCGGTCGGTGGGCGAGGTTCGAACGGCGGGCCGGCGGCACGGTGTACAGGTTGATGTCGATGACGTTGTCCAGCATTCGCACGGCGGTCGTCACCGTCCGGCGCAACCGCTCGACGTCCAGCCCGTCGGGTCCGACGTGGGCGGGCAGGTTGACCGAGCCAAGATTGCACACTGCGGTCTCGGCCTCGACGCCGGAGCGGGTGTTCAGGGTGATCTCGGTGCACAGATTCGACGAATGAACCACCCCGACGTGTTGTTGCGGGGACCGCAGGTTGCACGGGTCCTTGAAGGTGATCCACGGATGCCCTGTCTCGAACAACGAGGTCAGCATCTTGCGCCACAACTCAACCGCCCGCACCCGCCGGAACACCCGGAGCTCGCCGCGATCGGCGGCGGCCTCGTAGTCGGCGTAACGCGCCGCGAAGTCGAGCCCGACCAGATCGTGCAGATCCGGCACTTCGTCGGGCGAGAACAGCGTCCACTGACCGTCCGCCTCCACCCGGCGCAGGAACTCGTCGGGAATCCAGTTCGCGGTGTTCATGTCGTGGGTGCGGCGCCGGTCGTCGCCGGTGTTCTTCCGCAGGTCCAGGAATTCCTCGATGTCGACGTGCCAGGCCTCCAGGTAGGCGCACACGGCACCCTTGCGTTTGCCGCCCTGGTTGACCGCGACAGCGGTGTCGTTCGCGATCTTCAGGAACGGCACCACCCCGGAGGACAACCCGTTGGTGCCCTTGATATGTGCGCCGATCCCCCGCACCGGAGTCCAGTCGTTGCCGAGGCCGCCGGAGTATTTGGCCAGCAGTGCATTGTGCTTGATGGACTGGAAGATGTCATCCAGATCGTCCGAGACGGTGGTCAGAAAGCAGGACGACAGCTGCGGCCGGGTGGTGCCGGCGTTGAACAGGGTGGGGGTAGATGACATGAAATCGAACGACGACAGCAGCAGATAGAACTCGATCGCCCGGCCCTCCCGGTCGATCTCCCGGATGGCAAGGCCCATCGCGACCCGCATGAAGAACGCCTGCGGCAACTCGTATCTGATGCCTCGATCGTGCAGAAAGTAACGGTCGTAGAGCGTTTGCAGCCCAAGGAAGGTGAATTGGTTGTCCCGCTGGCCGTCCAATGCGGCGCCGATCCGGTTGAGATCGAAGTCGGCCAGCACTGGGTCGAGCTGGCCGAGGTCAATTCCGCGCCGCACAAATGCCGCGAAGTACCCCGCGTACAGCTCGTCCATCTGACCGGCCGAGGCCACCGTCGGGCTGCCGCCGAGGAAGCTCAGCGCCTCGGCCCGCAGAGTGTCGTTCAGCAGCCGTGCCGCTACCTGCGAGTACCGGGGCTCGGTTTCCACCAGGGCACGGGCGGCCATGATCGGCGCGAGACCCAGCTCGCGCTCGGAGATCCCGTCGTACAGGTTGTCCTGGGTCCCGGCCAGCACCGCATCGGGGTCGGTGTCGTCGAGGCCGTCGCAGGCCTCGGCGATCACGGTCGCAAGCCGCACGGTGTCCAGCGGGCGACGACTGCCATCTGCTGTCGTGACGGTGAGACCTGCTGCGCCGCTGATCCTCTCGGTGGCAGGCAGCGAGGTGCGTTCGGACCGTACCCGACGATGCTCCTCGCGGTAGAGGATGTAGGCACGGGCAACCGCCGCGTGGCCGCCGCGCATCAGTGCGAGTTCGACCTGGTCCTGCACCTCCTCCAGATCGACGGGGCGCCCTGGGGCGTCGGTTCCGTACCGGCGGCTCAAGGTTCCGACGATGGCATCGGTCAGCTCGACCACTTGCGCGCGGAGCCGCGACGACCGGCCGGCCGACTCGCCCTCTACTGCCAGGAACGCCTTGGTGATGGCGACGGCGATCCGTCCGGGGTCGAACTCCGCGATGCTGCCGTTGCGGCGCAGCACCGTCATGCCGGTGCTGCTCTGTTGGGGGTGCGGCGCGATCGGCTGTGGATCGTCGACGGCGATGCTGGGGATCGTGCTGGTGCTGGGGGTCATTCTCTCTCCTCGCGAGAAAAAGCTACCGGGCATTGCCCGACACCGAGGAAGGCCTCAAAGAGAGTGGATGCGTCGCCGACACGAAGGGTCGCACGTTTCGCACCCGACCCTCCCTCGGGGTCGCGCAACAGACGCACCCCTGGACGAGGCACGCGCGAAGGCAGGTCTTCGGACTTGTGGGCAACGGAATCTTTCGATCCCGGTGGCCTACTGGCCGTCGCTTCCCGGGGGTGATTGCACCTCTGCTGGAGCCCCCAGTGCTGACGCACCGGACCTGGCAGGCCCGGTGGGACGGCGGTCGTTCCCACTCACCGCTGCGGGGCAGTCCCGGGTTCGCACCGGGTTCCCTCTTGCCTCCCCCGTCCAACGATCGGGCGGGAGAACCTTCAGCGAGTTGAACATACATGTGGGGGTACGGGATCGTCGGCACCACCACATATCGGGTACGGCGTGTCGCGAACTTCTTCCCGAAGAGACGGCGCGTCCGCGCAGAACGTCGACGAGAGTCCCTTCGTCGACGAAACCAGAGGATCCACTGGCCGATACCGAAGCCTGATTTCGCCGAAAACCGACCGATGGTGGCCAGTCGATTGCCTTGCGCAGTCACGCACCCCGCCGGCATGGCAGCATCCCTTGGGTGAGCGACTTCCCCTCGAGCTTCCCGATCACCCGCATTCCTGACCCGATGGACGCGCCTCCGCTGCGCTGGGGCGTGCTGGCCCCGGGACGTATTGCCGGTTCGTTCATCGACGCGATGGCCAGGCACACCCGACAACGGTTGGTGGCCGTCGGGTCCCGCTCGCTGGAGCGGGCCCAGGCGTTTGCCACCGCGCATGGCGCGGAACGGGCATATTCGTCGTACGAGGAACTGGTTGCCGATCCCGATGTCGACGCGGTGTACGTCGCGTCGCCGCACAGCGAGCACCGGGCGCAGGCCCTCTTGGCCATCTCGGCCGGCAAGCCGGTGCTGGTCGAGAAGTCCTTCACCAGGAACGCGGCCGAGGCCCAGGAGGTCGCCGACGCCGCACGATCGGCCGGAGTGCTTGCCATGGAGGCGATGTGGACCCGGTTCCTGCCGCAGTCCGATGTCATCCGGCAGTTACTCGCGGACGGCATTCTCGGCGAGGTCATCACCGTTCTTGCCGATCATGGCCAGTCGTTCGACCCGGATCCGGCCGGCCGGCTCTTCAACCCTGGCCTGGCCGGCGGCGCACTGCTCGACTTGGGGATCTACCCGGTGTCCTTCGCCTCGTTCGTCCTTGGTAACCCCGACAGCGTGCTGTCGACCGGCTCGCTCACCGCCACCGGCGTTGACGCCCAGGCCTCGATGGTGCTGACCACCGGACCGGCGCAGGCCGTGCTGAACACCACGTTGCTGGCGAAAACCCCCACCACAGCATCGATCTCCGGCTCCGCAGCCAGGTTGGAGATATCCGGTCCTTTCTACGGTCCTGGCGTCCTGACACTGACCGGCAATGACGACCAGCACCTGATCCGGGACCAGGACGCCATCACCGGGCACAACGGTCTGTGTTACGAGGCAGCCCACTTCGCCACCCTGATCGGCGACCGTGCGACCGAATCGCCGCTGCTGCCGCTTGCCGAGACCGTGTCCGTGCTGCGCACGATCGACACAGTCCGGCAGCAACTCGGGGTTCGCTACCCCGGCGAGTAGTCGCCGGAGGCAAGCTGGAAAGGCTGTCGCGACCGTCACACCGCACCGTCGACGACATCCACTTGCCAAGTGACTGAACACGTGTTTAGTATTCTGTCCATGTGTTCAGCTCGCAAGCCCGTTGATGACCTGACGGCGCGCGCCCGGATCCGGGACTCGGCGATCGTTTACTTCGGTCGGCACGGGTTCCAGTCGGCAACGGTGCGCGCGATCGCCGCCGATGCCGGGGTCTCCCCCGCCCTGGTGATCCATCACTTCGGATCGAAGGACGGTTTGCGACAGGCCTGCGACGACTACGCCAGCGACTGCATCGACGACCTGACCCAGCACGCGGCCACCCATCTGGAGGCCGGGGACCTGATGGACCTGATGTCCAGGACCCCGCAACTCAGCCCGCTGGTGCCGTACATGATCCAGACGATCACCGAGGGCGGCGAGTTCGCGACCAGGCTGTGGAACCTACTGGTGCAGGACACCGAGACCTACCTTCGCGCGGCCGTCGACGCCGGGAAGGTCCGACCCACCGACGACGAGCGGGCCAGGGCCGAAGTACTGAGCACCTTCAAACTGGGCATGTATCTGCTCGGGCGATATCTTGTTCCGCCACCGGCCGGAGGCCAGCCCGGCGACATCGACATTCTGGCGATCTCGAAGAAGTTCACCGTGCCGACCCTGGAACTCTTCACCCACGGCATGTTCACCACGTCGGACTATCTGGACGCTTTCACGGCATATCAGCACAGCGCAGCCGTCGACGTCGATTCAGCCGCGGGTCCACCCGGTCCACCCGGCCCACCGGGGCGGTCGACCACCACCCGAGACCGGTTAGGCGGCGCCGTACCGGATCCCGTCGAGGACCTGCGTCGCCGCGCCTGAAACACCAACCCCGCCTCCGAACGAGGCCACCAGTTCCATTCCTGTATGACGCCTGGAGAAAGGCCCAGCGTGATGAGTACCGCAATTGACGTCACCGACGTCGTCAAGACATTCGGCGCGGTTCGCGCGCTGGACGGCCTGAACCTGTCCGTCGCCACCGGCGAGGTGCACGGTTTTCTCGGCCCGAACGGTTCGGGCAAATCCACCACCATCCGGGTGCTGCTCGGCCAATTGCACGCCGACTCCGGAACGGCCCGGGTGCTGGACGGCGATCCGTGGCGCGACGCGGTGCAATTGCACCGCCGGCTCGCCTACGTGCCCGGCGATGTCAACCTGTGGCCAAACCTGTCCGGCGGCGAGGTGATCGACCTGCTCGCCCGGCTGCGCGGCGGCATCGACACCGCTCGCCGCGACGAACTCATCGAGCGGTTCGAGCTCGACCCCCGCAAGAAGGGCCGGGCGTACTCCAAGGGCAACCGGCAGAAGGTCGCCATCATTGCGGCACTTGCCTCCGACGTCGAACTGCTCATTCTCGACGAACCGACCACCGGCCTCGATCCGTTGATGGAGGCCGTGTTCCAGGACTGCATCAACGCCGAAAAGAACCGCGGCCGAACGGTTCTGCTGTCCAGCCACATCCTGTCCGAGGTCGAGGCGCTGTGCGACCGGGTCAGCATCATCCGGACCGGTGCCGTGGTCGAAACCGGCACCCTGACCGAACTGCGGCACCTGACCAGGACCGCGATCAGCGCCGAACTGGACTCCGTGCCGCCCGGCCTGATCGCCGGGTCCGGTGTGCACGACCTGGTCGTCGAGGGCGCCAGGGTGCGAGTTCGACGTCGACTCGGCCGAGCTGGACCGGGTCATGCGGGTCCTGGTCGACGGCGGCGTGCGCAGCCTGACGGCCACCCCGCCGACCCTGGAGGAGCTGTTCCTGCGGCACTACGGCGAGCATGTCGAGCCGGACGCCGGGCAGCTCACCGCGGTCGAGGACCACGCCCAGGCCAAGCGGTTCGGCCGTCATCAGAAGGTGGCGGCACGATGACCGCCACCATCGCTCTCAGCCGGCGCCGGTCACCGGCCGGGCCACCCGCGACCGGCTCACCGGCACCGGGGCATTGATCAGGCTCAACCTGCGGCGCGAGCGGATTCCGCTGCTGGTCTGGGTGCTGGGCATCGGAGCCGTTGCGGCATCGACGTTCTCGACCATCGCCTCGCTGTACCCGGACGCGGCCGAACGCGCCACCCTGGCGCTGAGCATCTCGACCAACCCAGCCTTCCTGGCCATCACCGGCCCGATCTCGGACACCTCCATCGGTGCCATCTCCGCCTGGCGGATCGGCGCCATCGGCACCTCGATGGTCGGTCTGATGTCGATCTTCACCGTGATTCGCCGGACCAGGGCGGACGAGGAGACGGGCCGGACCGAACTGCTGTCCTCGGCCGTCGTCGGCCGGGCGGCCCCGCTGGCGGCCGCCGTCACCGTCGCCATCGGCGCCAGCCTGGCGATCGGCCTGCTGATCACCGTGGCGGGCATCGGCAGCGGTGAGTCCGCCGCCGGATCGCTGGCCTTCGGCGCTGCGATGGCCGGCTGCGGCCTGGTCTTCGCCGGGGTGGCCGCCGTCGCCGCCCAACTCGCCGAGAGTTCCCGCACCGCCATCGGTATCGCCTGCTCCGTGCTGGCCGGCACCTTCGCGCTTGCGGGCGATCGGTGACGTGCAGAGTTCGCTGAGCTGGCTGACCTGGTTGAGCCCGCAGGGTTGGGCGAGCCACATTCAGCCGTACGGCGACAACAACTTCGCGGTTCTCGGCCTGTTCGTGCTGGCGACCGTTGCGACCCTGCTGCTTGCCGGCGCTCTGCTGGATCGCCGGGACCTCGGACTGGCCCTGTTCCCCGCCAGGCTCGGACCCGCCACGCAACCCCAGCCTGCGGACCCCTGAGGCGCTGGCCATCAGGCTGCAGCGCGGATCGTTCATCGGCTGGGTGGTCGGGCTGGCCGCGCTCGGCGCCGTCACCGGCGGTGTCGCCTCCACCAGCAGTGACCTGCTGACCGGCAACCCGCAGCTGGAAGAGCTGATGGCGAAGATCGGCGGTGCCGGGGCGATCACCGACGTGCTGCTGTCCACCATGGGAGTCCTCGCCGGGCTGATCGTCGGCGGCTACGCCATCTCATCCGCGCTGCGGATGAGCAGCGAAGAGACGGCCGATCGGGTCGGGCCGGTGTTGGCCACCGCCGTCAGCCGGCCGCGCTGGATGGCCGGCCACCTGCTGTTCGTCGTCCTCGGACCCGCCGATCCTGCTGGCGGTTGCCGGGGTCGTCGGCGGCCTGCTCAACGGCGCGCTGGTCGGCGACATGAGCGGCGGTTTCGGTGCCGCGGTAGGTGCCATGCTCGTTCAGGTCCCCGCGACCCTGGTGCTCGGCGGTCTCGCCGTCGCACTGTTCGGCTGGCTCCCCCGGTTCACCGCCCTGGCCTGGGCCGCGCTGGTCGTCGCGCTGCTGCTCGGGCAGCTGGGCCAGCTGCTCCAACTCCCGCAATGGCTGATGGACCTGTCGCCGTACACGCACATCCCGCAGGTGCCGACGGCCGAGATGCGCTGGACGCCGGTCATCGTGCTGGTGTTGGTGGCGGCGGCGCTGATCGGGATCGGTATCGCCGGGTTCAAGCGCCGCGACGTGAATTGACGACCGAGCCGTCAAGCGTACCCGGCGTACTCGTCGCTGCCGACACCGTCGGCGGCGGCGAGGGCCTTTGCATGCGCGATGGCAACGGCCCGCAGCGCCGATTCCGGGTCCTCGCCCCGGGCACCCGCGGCGTAGGCGATGCGGAACATCGCCTCGGCCGGTGATTCACCGACCGGCGGATCGACGGTGACGCCGAACTTCGCTGCCCGCGCCCCGAGCTTTGCCGGCCAGTGCCGCTGCCGGCTGCCCGAACGCAACCCCGTCCAGCACGCCGGAGCGGCCCTGCTCGGTCTTCTTCAGCTCGTCCCACCGTTGCTGCTGGTCGGCGGCCGTCCACACCGGTGTGGCGTCGGTCTGGAAGACATGCGGATGCCGACGGACCAGTTTGTCGACCAGGTCGCCGGCGACGTCGTCGATGGTGAAACCGCCGTCGCCTGCTGGGGTTTCGGCCGCGATCCGGGCGTGAAACAGCACCTGGAGCAGGACGTCGCCGAGTTCCTCGCGGATCGCGGCAGGGTCGCCGAGCTCGACGGCTTCGACCAGCTCGTAGCATTCCTCGATCAGGTAGCGCAGCAGCGAGGAGTGGGTCTGTTCTGCGTCCCAGGGGCAGCCGCCGGGAGAGCGCAGCCGATCCATGACGGCAACGGCGTCGAGCAGTCGGCTGCCCGTCACCGCAGTCGACTCGGCGCGCTCGGCAGGCTGGATCGGCGTGCCGCCGGAGACCGCGCCGCTCACAGCCCGCTGCCGCCCGGGACCACCTGAAGGGTCAGCGGATCCCAGACGCCGAGACGCGGATTCACCGAGACGCCGACCTTTTCGGCGAACGGTTGCAGCAGCAAGGCACCGAGGTCGAACTTGCCGCCGAGGTCCTGCGGGGTGAGGTCGGCCGCGGTCAGCAACACCGTCTTCGACCGATCGGTCCAGGATTCGCACGACGTAATAGCCATCGGCGTTCGGGAAGAGGATCACATCACCCGGTTCGGCATGGAAAACCCCGGTCGGCGCTACCGTCGGCGTGGTCAACGTGCTCGCCGTCTGCGGTTTGACGGGAGCCTTCGAGGCGGCGATCACGCCGTCGACGGATTGCGGATCTGCCAGGAACTGCGATCGGGTGGCGACCGCCTCATCCCGGGTCGCGACCGACACCCCGTCGATGTTGACCACCACGTTCTTGATCGGCGCGCCCTGGGCCGGCTGGGTGGACACCAGGCCCTCGAGCCGGAGCAGGTCCCGCACCGTCTGATCAACCATCGTCGCGGGTGTGCCGAGCTGGGCGGCAGCATCGGTGGCCGAGGTGTCGGCGAGGGCGGCGTTGACCTGCTCATCGGTGACGACGACACCGGCGTCGGCCGCGGCCAGCTCCAGCAGTTCACTGCGGATGGCGGAGGTAGCCTGCCGACGGTTCAGCTCGGCGAGGGTCGATGCGTCCGGCGTGGGATTCCCGGCCGCCACCGCCTGCTGCACCAGAGCGGTGGTCCGATCGAAGATCAACGCCTCGGAGATCGAGACGTCACCGACCTCGGCCGCGGAGGTGGCCTGGGTGGAGCAGCCGGCCGAGCTGAGGCCGACGACCGCGACGCAGGCAAGCACCGTCAGGGACCGACGTGAGACGAATCGACGTGCAGACAGCACTCCTGCCACCTTCCGGGGTTCTTCGGAGTCCTCCGCCGGCCGTGCCTGGCGCGCGAACTCACCCTGACACCTTTGCACAGTGTTGGGCGGATTCCTGGCCTTGCGTCGGGAGTGGTGGGGCGGGCGGCGAGATCCCTCGACCGCCCGCCCGCCTGCAACAAAGCCGTTGAGTCGTCGCCGACCGCGGGCGGCGGTCGATCAGTAAGCGCCGGCGGAGGAAACGACTGCCTTCGCGGTCTTCCAGATGATCACCATGTCACCGGTGATGGACCAGTTCTCGACGTAGTAGACATCGAGACGGACAGTGTCGTCCCAGGTCAGATCCGACCGACCGGACACCTGCCACAGACCGGTCATGCCCGGCTTGACCAGCAGTCGCCGACGTGCCTCGACTCCGTAGAGATCGGTTTCGGCCTTCAACGGCGGCCGCGGCCCGACCAGGCTCATGTCACCCTTGACGACGTTGAACAGCTGCGGCAGCTCGTCGATGCTGAAACGCCGGATGAACTTGCCGATGGTGGTGATGCGCGGGTCGTTCTTCATCTTGAACAGGACGACGTTGCCGGCGTCCCGGTTCTCGTCCTGCAGTTTCTCCAGGCGGGACTCGGCATCGACCACCATTGACCGGAACTTGATCATCCGGAAGATCTCGCCATTGATGCCGACGCGGTCCTGGCGGAAGAACACCGGACCCCGACTGGTGAGCTTGATGGCGATCGCAAAGCCGAGCAGCACGGGCGAGAAGAGCACGATCAGGAACAGGCTGCCGACAATGTCGAAGGACTTCTTCAGGATCTGGTTGGCACCTCGGTAGGTCGGGCGATCAACGTGGATCAACGGCAGGCCGGCGACCGGATGGGTATGCACGCGTGGGCCGGCGATGTTGGTCAGGGCCGGGGCCAGAATCAGCTCGGCATTGGTGTCTTCGAGTTCCCAGCTGAGCTTGCGCACCCGACTCGGCCCGAAAGACGCCGTGCTGGTCACAGCAACCGTGTCGGCGCCGGAGGATCGAACGATCCCGGCAATGTCGTCGAAGCCGCCGAGCACCGGCACACCGTCGATCTCCAGCAGCCGGCCGCCATCGGCATCCACTGCCATGGCGGGCTGGCTGATGCAGACGCCGATCACCCGGTAGCCGGCCTGCGGCGCGCGACGCAGATCGTGCAACAACTCGGTCACAGTGTGGATGTTGCCGACGGCCAGGACCTGTGATTGGTAGTGCCCGGCGTCCCGCTGCCGGTGCAGCCACCGACGCCAGCCGAACCGGGAACCGACCACTGCGGCAATCCCGACCGGCATCATGACGAGCAGGTAGCTGCGCGGCAGTTCGAGCTTGAACAGATACGACGACGATCGCGGCCGCGCCGAACACCGCGAAGGTGGCGTGCATGATCCGCTTGTATTCGGTTGCGCCGTATCCGATGGTCTTCGGGTCTCGGCTGCCGAACCAGGTCAGCGCCAACATCCAGACAACGAGCAAAACGGCGGTCAGGGCAACGTAGGGCACATAGATCTGGTCGATGGTGCCGTCCGCGGTGACTGCGGGGAACCGAATCAGATGCACGACGACCGACGCGACCAGCAGCGCAAAGAAGTCTGTCACGAGCAGCCGGGCGGAGTAGCGACGTCCCCAGCCACGCCGCTTACCGGAGGAGGTATCCGGTGTGAGCGCATCGGCGCGTTCGGAGGCTTCGAGCCGCACCAGAAGGTGATGTCAGCTCGCGGGCGGGAGAGGCAGTCCGGGTGAAGAACGTCCTGAACGCGCGTCTGCCTGATACGACCGGTTCGGTCGTAAGCGCCATGTCTGATCCCCTATGTCTTGCTGCGGTGCGCGAGTGAACGGCAAGGCCGTTCAAGCTGGCCAGACCCGTCTGAGTGGGGTGTTGCGAACAATTCCCCATCGAACTGTCTGTGCGTCGAAGGGCGCCCCCGCGCCCCTCTTGATGCAATGAATCTAACTCTCAGCAACCGAAAATGGAAGGCTTTGCGCGTTGACTCCCCCGTTAGAGTGACTGCGCCGTTCTCGAAACGATCAATCTCGTCGCACTACGTGGACAGACTAGCCTGTTGCCGTCGAACGCTCGCGCTCACCATCGATGCCGGCCAGCACCCTGCGTAGCAGGCTGCTGGACGTGTGCATGGTGTAAGGGAAATAGACGACCTCGACGCCGACGGCCGCGAAGTCGGTCTCCAACTTCAGACCCTTGGGCGTTCCGCGCCAGTCGTCACCCTTGAACAGGACGTTGAAGCGAACCGATTCCCAGGTTTCGAGCTTGTCCGGCACCACCTCGGCGACCGCCTGGTCGACATAGGAAATGTGCGACACGATCTCGAGGCGCTCGGCCAACGGGATGACCGGTCGTCGGCCCTTGGTCAGCTCGCACATCTCATCGGACACGACGCCCGCGATGAGGTAGTCGCACTGACTCTTGGCGTGTCGCAGGATGTTGAGGTGCCCGACATGAAAAAGGTCGTAGGCGCCAGGGGCGTAGCCGATGCGCAAACTCACGGGGGTCCTCCGAGGTCAAGTCCGATGCCCGCACGATCAGATCGGAATCCATCCGCATCGTCGAGGACGCCTCACTCCAACGCGCGGCTGTCGTCATTGATAGTAACCGAAACCGAACCTTCTGACGATCTATTCACCCATACAGGGGGTGGAGTCGTTCGGCATACCGCCCAAGCAGGTGGTAGCTGTCGTAACGACGAG
>CAVOJB010000001.1:0-156688 GCA_963696175.1 uncultured Actinomycetota bacterium | reverse complement strand
CACGACCCGGACGCGGCCGGTGAGCAGACCCTGGGGTTCAAGGAACGCCAGCAGCGGGCCGAGAACCACATACCGTCCGAGGACCCGGTGATTTTCCTGGAGGTCACACTGCTGGACGCGTCAGATTTCACCAGCGAACTGCACGTCACCGGCAGCACCCGCAACGGCCGTCGGGTACTGGAGATGACCAGCCCGGTGGTGTCGAACTCGATCGCCGCGCTGCTGCTGCACCTGCGTGACGAATACGGGGTGAAGCCGAACGTCTATTTCGAATGGACAGAGGGCAACCCGGTGACGAACCTGCTGCGCTTCCTGTTCCTCGGTGACGGCGAGATCGCGCCGACCACCCGCGAGGTGCTGCGCAGGGCCGAGCCCGACCGGTCGTTGCGACCAAAGGTGCACGTCGGGTGAGCCGCCGGTGACTTTGCGCCAACGCCGGTGAAGTCCGTGTTCGGGCCGGCGTACCTGCGGTCGGCAGTCGTCGGGATTTCTGCCACCATCTCCAGGTGCTAGCAGCGCTGGGCCGAGGGATTGCCCGCCACCCGGGGCTCATCGTGCTCGTCTGGCTCGTCCTCACCATCGCCGGATTCGCTGCCGCAACAGGGACCATCGGCGAGGGGCTGTTCGCCCGGCTCAATGCCGGCGAGGCGACCGTGTCCAGCGAGTCCAGCGAAGGTCGGGAGATCCTCAACGCCGCGTCGACGACCGGCCCGTCACTGAGCCTGATCGTGCAGCACGCCGACCCGGCGGATCCGATCCTTGCCGACCCGCTGGCCGCCGCCCGCACCGATCTGCTGGCCATCCCCGGGATGGCCCAGGTAGTTGACCCGCTCGCCGTCCCGGGCGGAATCCCGGCCGCGACGGCTGCCGGCCTGATCGCCAAGGACAGCGACGGTTTCCTGGTCAGCGCCACCCTGGAAGCGGACCTGCCGGAGGACGTGCAGGACTCGTCGCTGGACGCGACGCAGGCGCGGCTGGAACAGCTGGGCAGCGAGATCACCCAGCTCGTGCCCGGCGCCACCAGCCAGGTGGGCGGCGGCACCCTGCTGTTCACCGCCATCACCGGCCAGGTCGAGAAGGATCTGGTTGCCGGCGAGCTGATCGCGCTGCCCGTCAGCCTGCTCGTGATGGTGCTGGTGTTCGGTGGTTTCCTGGCCGCGGGGATGCCGATTGCCGGGGCGATCGCCTCCATCGGCGGCGCGCTTGCCGTGCTGCTCGGGTTCTCCTACCTGATAGATCTGGACGCCGCGGTGGTCAACGTGGTGACGGTGCTCGGGCTCGGGTTGTGCATCGACTACGGCCTGCTGATCGTGTCTCGCTATCGGGAGGAACTGCGCCGTCATCTCGGGGCGAGCACCACCAGATCAACCCGAGCGGCCCGCACCGATGCCCTGGTGGCGACGATGACAACAGCCGGCCGAACGGTGATGTTCTCCGGCATCACCGTGGCGATCAGCCTGTCCGGCCTGATGATTTTCGAGGCCCGGATACTGAAGGCCGTCGGCGCGGCCGGGGTGAGCGTCGTCGTGGTGGCGTTGCTGGTCGCCTTGACGCTGGTACCGGCCCTGCTGGCAGTGGCGGGCGGCCGGATGATCAGGCCGAGCCTGCTCAACCGGGTTCCCGGGATTCGGAAGCTGACGAACCGGCTCGGTGACGTCGCCCCGGACGAGGGCTTCTTCTCGCGGTTGGCCCGGTGGACGCAGCGCCGGCCGTGGCTGGTCGTCGGCGGGGTCCTGCTGATCCTGGGCATCCTGGCCGCGCCGGCATTGCGGATGGAGCTACGAAGTTCCGGGGCCCAACTGCTGCCGCCGTCGGCGCCCGATCGGCAATTCTTCGACACCCTCGCCGAGGAGTACCCGGCGTCCGGGATTCCGACCATTCAGGTCGTCGGGCAGACCACCGCTGAGGAGATGGCGCCGCTGGCTGAGTCGATCAGGTCCATGGACGGCGTCGCGCTGGTGCCGCCACCGCGTCCCGTTGGCGAGCAGCACGCCGTGGTCAACGTCTACATGACGGACTCCGACCCGGGCAGCGCCGCCGCGAAGAATGTGGTCGCGACGGTGCGCGGCGACCGGCCCGATTACCCGATCTGGGTCAGCGGTCAGACGGCTGCGCTGGTCGATTTCACCGACGCGCTGGCCGCCCGGGCGCCGTACGCGATCGCCGTCGTGATGCTCGCGACGTTCGTCCTGCTGTTCCTGCTGACCGGTTCGATCCTGGTGCCGATCAAGGCGTTGATCATCAACGTGGTCTCACTCGGCGCGTCCCTCGGCGTCCTGGTCTGGGTGTTCCAGGACGGCAACGGCGAATCGCTGCTCGGGCTTCAAATCCACCGGCGGCATCGAAACGATCATCCCGATACTCGTTGTGGCACTGGGTTTCGGACTGTCCATGGACTACGAGGTCTTCCTGCTGTCCCGGATCAAGGAATTCCGGGACAAGGGCATGGAGAACAACGAGGCCGTGGTCGCCGGATTACAGCGCTCCGGGCGGATCATCACCTCGGCGGCGCTGATCGTCGTGCTGGTGTTCTCCGGTTTCGTGGCCGGCCAACTCCTGGTGATCAAGCAGACCGGCGTCGCCCTTGCGGTTGCGGTCGCGATCGACGCGACGTTGGTGCGATGCCTGCTGGTGCCGGCCACCATGACGCTGCTCGGTGAATGGAACTGGTGGGCGCCCGCTCCGCTGCGCCGACTGCACGATCGGCTCGGCCTGCGCCACTAACTGCTGGGGCTGACCAGCGACCGCGTCAGTTGCCGCGGAGGTAATTCAACCGGCGGCGACGATCGAGCTCGAAGGCGCCGGCGATCATTCCGGTCCACAGCGAAGCGCCGAAGGCCAACCCGAAGAACGCCAGCGAGATCGGTCCATGGGTGAGCACGCAGGCCACCAGCGCCGCGACGATCAGCGCCACCGCGACGATGGCAATGGTTCGTGGTTTGACCGGTCCGCGGCCGGAATCGGTGGGTCCGCCCGACGGGACCCGCTCGATAATCTTCATCGCCTGATGGTCCCATCATTCCCATCCAGCGGGAAGACCTTGTGAATTTGCCCGCCGTGATAGTGACGAACCGCACGACAGGTTGCTGCGTGACGGCATTCCGATCACCGTCGGTGGCCGCCGCTTGCGCATCGGGAATGGTCGCTCTAGAGTAACGGTTGCCCATGAGTAACCATTCGGCTGTAGAGGCTGCACTCGATGCGCTCGGCGATCCCATGCGCCGGCGGATCCTTGAGTGTTTGAACACTCGTGCCCTGCCGGTCGGTGAACTGGCTGCCGAACTTCCGATCGGCCGACCCGCGGTGAGCAAGCATCTTCGGGTGCTGGAGAACGCCGGGCTCGTCGAGCACAGCGCGCGCGGCACCAGGAACCTGTACGCGCTCGCACCGGACGGGTTGCGCGAGGTGCAGAGCTGGCTGATCGGGCTGTGGGACACCAGCCTCAACTCCTTTGCGCAGTTCGTCGCCAACCCGGACCCAGCCATGACCGACGGGACGGGCACCGAAACCACCGCCCCAGAATCGAGGACTGAACAATGACGGTCGCACCCATCCGCCGGGAGATTCTGGTCGCCGCCCCGGCCGACCGGGCCTTCGAGCTGTTCACCGGGCGCATCGGCGACTGGTGGCCACTGGCGAGATTCGGCGTGTTCGGCGACGGCACGGTTGCGTTTGAAGGTTCCACTCCCGGCAACCGGGAGATTGTCGAGCGGTCCGGTGACCGGGTGTCGGTGTGGGCCCAGGTCACCGAGTGGAATCCGCCCGGAGCCCTCGGCTTCACCTGGCACCCGGGCACCGACCCCGCGCGGGCGACCTCTGTTCGAGTCACCTTCAGCGCCGAGGGCGAGCAGACGTTGGTGACGGTGGAGCACAGCGGATGGGACGTCCTCGCCGACCCGGAGCTCGCGGCCGCTGCGGCCAACGAATACGGCCAGGGTTGGCCTGGCGTTCTCGCCGGATTCGCCTCCCTGGTGGCCGCGGCCAACGAGCCGAGCAGGTGACCGAGGACCGCTGGTTCGCGCTGCTGCACCGACCCGGCCCCGCGCTCACGATTTCGGTCGTTGGCGACTGAGCAGGTACCGTCCAGCCCCATCTGGGCGATTCTGCGGGTCAGACGGAACTCACCGGCCGGCGGAACGTCCAGATCAACAGCTCGGGACCACCCGACATGCGGGCGTGACACTTCGCCAGCAGCTCGATTGACCTGACGATGGGGGCCAACCGATGTCCGGCAGCAGACTGAGTACGACCGCAAAAATCCTGACCGCCGGCGTGCTTTCGCTGGCCCTGGTGGCCTGTGGGCCGGCCAGCAGTGGATCCGGCACCCTGCAGTCCGTCAGCACTCCTGCCCCATCCGCCGCTTCCGCACCGAGCGCCGCGTCCTCGGCATCGTCGGCGCCATCTGCGGCTCCGGTCGTTGCGACCGCCTCCCTGGCGTTGACCGTCACCCCGGACGCCGCCGGATCGACCGTGCTCGCAGTGCTCAGCACCTCGACCGGTGTGCCTGCGACGGGGTCGGTCACCTTCTCGGTCGACGGAACCGTGCTGGGCACCGCGGCCGTTGCCGGCGGCCGGGCGAGCATCGTCATTCCAGCTGGGCTGTCGGTGGGCGACCATTCCGCGTCCGCCGCCTTCGCGCCGGACAATGCGGCCGCGGTCTCGGCAGCATCCGGCACCGCAGCGTTTTCCGCGGCCAAGGCCGCGTCGTCGCTCTCGGCGTCGGTCGGCAAGGACTCGATCCGGTACGGCGATCAGGAAACGTTCGCGATCACCGTGCAGGCACCCGGCGCTCCCGCGGGGACGGATCTGACCGGCCACGTCACCGTCGCCGACGGAGCCGATGTCGTCGCCGAGGGCGACACCGACGCAACGGGCACTGCGTCGCTCGACATCTACAACACTGCCGACCCGGGGTCGAAGACGTACACCATCAGCTACTCCGGCGGCGCCACTGTCGACGCCTCGACCAGCCAGTTCGCGGTGCAGTCCACTCAGACCAACGTCGACATCGCCATCTCCTGGACCGACAACCTGCTGCCCGGCGGGGACGCCGTGATCACCGCCGACGTCATCGGGACCCCGCAGAGCCCCAGCGGCAACGCCACCATCACCTACGACGGCAACCAGATCGCGGCCGGCGCGGTCGACGAGAACGGCAAGCTCAGCGGCACCGCCGCGGCTGTCACCGCCGGCGATCACCAGATCCAGGTCAGCTACGCCGGTGACGTCCGATTCCAGCCGAACACCAGCAGCGCGACCCTGACCGTCAAAGAACCGGTGGCCAACCCGAACGCCGCAGGTGCAGCGGCCGCCCAGGCGGGCAACCCGTGCCCGGCGACCGCATCGGCCTGTGTCGACCTGTCGAACGAACAGGCCTGGCTGCAGTCCGGCGGACAGATCACCTACGGCCCGGTGCCGATCACCTCCGGCGCCTACGGGTCCAGGACCCGGACCGGCACGTTCTCGGTGTTCTGGTTGGACAAGAACCACAAGTCGAGCCTGTTCAACAACGCGCCCATGCCGAACTCGGTGTTCTTCGACGGGGACATCGCCTTCCACGAGGGCAGCCTGTACGACCAGTCGAACGGGTGTGTCCACCTTTCCTGGGATGCCTCGGAGACCTTCTTCGACACCCTGTCGGTCGGCGACTCCGTCTACGTCTGGGGCGCCGCGCCCTACTAAGCCAACTGCCCCTCATCGATTCGCCCGACATCGCCGGGTCGATGTGCGGTCGACGGCGGCATCTTCAGCCGTGACGCATTGCCACGACCTTCTCGCCGGATTTGTCCCGTCGTCACCCATCCGAGTGGTAGCAGGTCACGAACCCTCCTCTGAGCAGCCGGAGCAGCCGACTGCCGGGCAGAGATGAGGGATGACCCATGACCGAATGGTCCCGACGAAGTCTGTTGCGGGTGTCGGCCGGCGCCGCAGTTGCGGTTCCCATGGCGGCACTCGGCTCCACCACGGCTTCCGCCGGCACACCCGCGACCGCTACCAGCAGCGGATCTGCGGTCGCGGCGCTACCGGACGAACCGGTGATGTTCTGCATTCACGACGCCCAGCGCGGCGAAGTGTCGATCCTGCACGGTGCCAACGAAGTGATCGTCCGGGACCGCCAACTGGTGGCCCGCATCCTGACCGCCGCCGGCTCGGCCCGGGACTGAGGGGAACACCATGTCATCCCACCGCGAAGCGCCCGAAATCTCCAAGGACCCGGTCGCCGACAACACCGACACCTACGCGTTTGTCAGCCCCGACCGGCCCGACACCGTGACGATCATCAGCAACTACATCCCATTGGAGGATCCGGCGGGCGGACCGAACTTCTTCGAGTTCGGTGACGACGTGCTGTACAAGATCAACATCGACAACACCGGCGACGGCCGGGCGGACATTTCCTACGAGTTCCGGTTCACCACGAAGATCGTCAACAAGAACACGTTCCTCTACAACACCGGGCCGATCGACAAGGTCAGCAGCCCGAACTTCAACCGGCCGCAGACCTTCACCGTCACCGAGGTTCGCGGCAGCAAGCGCACCGTGCTGGGCAAGAATCTGCCGACACCACCATGCAACATCGGACCCCGCTCGACCCCCAACTACGCCGACCTGGCGAACTCGACGATCGCCGGGGTCGGCTCCGGCATCAAGGTGTTCGCCGGGCAGCGTCTCGACGGCTTTTATGTCGACCTCGGCGCGGTGTTCGACCTGGCCGTGCTCCGTCCGTTCCAGCATCTGCACCTGATCCCCACCCCGGACGGGACCCCGGTCAACGCCGTGCGCTCGTTCAACGTGCACACCATCGCCATCCAGGTGCCGATCAAGCAACTGACCCGCAACGGCGCCAAGCCCACCAACGTCGCCGACGCGAAGTCCGTCATCGGCGTCTGGGCCTCGGCTCACCGCCAGAAGGGCCGCTACCAGGACGCGAACCGCACGTACTGCACCGGTCCTTTCACTCAGGTCTCCCGGCTCGGGAATCCGTTGTTCAACGAGGTCATCGTGCCGATGAGCAAGAAGGACCGCTGGAACAAGGTGGAGCCCCGGGAGGACACTGAGTTCGCCCAGTACGTTGCCCAGCCCGAACTGGCCAAGCTGCTGCCGGTTCTGTACCCAGGAGTCTTCCCGAACCTGGCCAAGCTGACCAAGGATCGGGCCGACCTGTTGGCCATTCTGCTGACCGGCATCCCGACGGGGCTGATTCCCGGTTTCCAGAACTACACGGGTCCGAAACAGGGCGACATGCTGCGGCTGAACGTGGCGATCCCGCCGGCAGCGAAGCCGCTGATCAACGGCCTGATCGACGGTGACCTGGCCGGATTCCCCAACGGGCGCCGGGTGTTCGACAACGTGGTGGCCATCGAATTGCGGGCCATCGCGGGTGCGCTCTACCCGTTGGTCGACCCGACCTTCACCCCCGACGGGGCAGCCGGGATCCTCTACGACGTCATCAGCGGGGAGAAGACCGGGCCCGACGCCCTCAAGGGAACACCGGCCAGCGTCAGTTACCTCGGCACGTTCCCGTACCTGGATCACCCGAAGAGCGGGTATGACGTCATGCCGCCGTCTGTTGCGGCTGCGTCATGACGGACGTCCAGGCGCCCGCCAAGCGGTTCGATCACCAGCACGAACATCCGCATCCGCATGGGGGTCTTTCCGGGGAGTCCTACGCGCACGTCCAGGGCGGCGCGACCGTCCTGGACATCGGCGGGGACGTCGGCGCCCTGGTGGCCACCATGGACGACGACACCCTCGGGACCGAGCTGCACCTGCGGTCCGAGTCCCGTCCATTGGCCGACGTTCACACGGGCGTCTGGCGGCGCGGATCCGGGTCGGAAGCGGTGACGGCGGCTGTCTTCGCTGAACTTGTCGCGGGCTCGTACTGGGTTCTGGACCGGGCCGGCGACGCAACGCAGCGGGTGGAGATCAGGGGCGGCGCGTTGGCCTCCATTGATCTCAGGAAAAAACTACCAATCCAGTAGCCATCCGACTCCGAATCGTCATATTGAGCGGTCCGGGTACCCGGATCGCTGGCTCGGACGGGCGGGACTCCCCTTACTCGTCCAGCGGGCCGACAGGTTCTCGTGCGCCGGCCGAGGGGTCCGGCAGGGCGAGACCACGATTGGAGCGCCGGCCGTTTCGGCCGGCGCTCCTCCCGTCGGGCGTGTCTCGTGTGCTGTCAGTCCGATGTCGCTCCGGAAAGACCGCTGGTGATCAGGCTCAGCACGTTCGTGTCCTGCAGGGTGCTGGCATCGCCGACCTCGCGGTTCTCGGCGATGTCCCGGAGCAGCCGGCGCATGATCTTGCCGGACCTGGTCTTGGGTAGTTCCTGAACGATCAGGATCCGCTTGGGCCGGGCGATCGGGCCGATCTCGTGGGACACGTGCTTCTTCAGTTCGGCAACCAGAACCTCCGGATCCTCACCCGCCGCTGTCGCGGATCCGCGGAGGATGACGAAGGCGACGATGCCCTGGCCGGTCATGTCGTCGGCGGCGCCGACGACGGCGGCCTCGGCAACGCTGGGGTGGGACACGAGGGCGGATTCGACCTCGGTGGTGGAGATCCGGTGCCCACTGATGTTCATCACGTCATCAACCCGGCCCAACAACCACAGGGCACCGTCGGTGTCGTACTTCGCGCCGTCACCGGCGAAGTAGTACCCCTGCGCGGCGAACCGGGACCAGTAGGTGTCGGTGAACCGTTCGTCGTCACCGAAGATGGTCCGCAGCATGCCCGGCCAGGGTTTGTCGATGACCAGGTACCCGCCCTCACCCTTCCCGACCGGGACACCCTCGTCGTTCACCACGGTCGCACTGATCCCGGGCAGCGGGGTCATCGCCGACCCCGGCTTCGTCGCGGTCACCCCCGGCAGCGGGGAGATCATGATGCCACCGGTCTCGGTCTGCCACCAGGTGTCCACGATCGGGCAATGGTTGTGCCCGATGGTGTCCCGGTACCACATCCACGCCTCCGGGTTGATCGGCTCACCCACACTGCCCGAGCACCCGCAACGAGTCCAGCTGGTACCTGCCGGGGATGTCGGCGCCCCACTTCATGAACGTCCGGATCAACGTCGGCGCCGTGTAATAAATGCTCACCTTGTACTTGTCGATGATTTCCCAGTGCCGACCCTCGTGCGGGGTGTTCGGGGTGCCCTCGTAGATCACCTCGGTCGCCCGGTTCGCCAACGGCCCGTACACGATGTACGAATGCCCCGTCACCCACCCGATATCGGCGGTGCACCAGTACACATCCGCCCCGGGTTTGTGGTCGAACACGGCGTTGTGGGTGTACGCGGCCTGCGTCAGATACCCACCACTGGTGTGCAGGATGCCCTTCGGCTTCCCCGTCGTCCCCGAGGTGTACAGGATGAACAACGGCTGCTCCGCCGGGAACGACTCCGGAGAATGCAGATCGGACTGGGCATCGACCAGCTCGTCCCACCACACATCCTTACCGGTCCATGCCACCTCGATCCCGGTCCGGCGGACCACCAGCACATGCTCCACCGGTGAATCCGCGTCCGCGACGGCCTCGTCCACCGCCGCCTTCAACGTGACCGCCGTCCCGCGCCGGTACTGCCCGTCCGCGGTGATCACCACCCGCGCCTGCGCATCCCCGATCCGCGACCTGAGCGCCTCCGCGGAGAACCCCGCGAACACCACCGCTTGCGCCAACCCCAGGCGGGCGCACGCCAGCATCGAGTACACCGCCTCCGGGATCATCGGCAGATAAATCGCCACCCGATCCCCGGTCTTGAGCCCCAACGAGATCAGGGCGTTCGCGGTCTTACTGACCTCCCGCTGCAGATCCGCATACGTGATCGTCTTCGAGTCCCCCGGCTCACCCTCCCAATGGATCGCGACCGTGTCGCCGAACCCATCATCCACATGCCGGTCCACACAGTTATACGCAACGTTCAACTCACCATCAGCGAACCACTTCGCGTGCGGCTTGTCCGACCAATCCAACACCGTCGTGAACGGCTTGGACCACGACAACCGCCCAGCCTGCTCACCCCAGAACGCCTCCGGATCCGCCGCCGCCCGCTCATACGCCTCCCCCGTCACATTCGCCGCAGCCGCGAACTCCACCGACGGCGGGAACACCCGATCCTCCGTCCCCAAATTGTCCAGGGTCGGGGATTCGTGATCGAGGCTGATGGATGGAACGACGGGTGGGCTGAGTGTGTCACTCATTAATTCCTGCTCTCTGAAGACGTCAATGTCCTGAAAAATTTCGACCCGAATACTGCGATGTTCCGGGAACTAGCACAACCAACGGTGAACCCGCGAAATCAGCCCCTGGGGAATACCGGGAGCACAACGCGCTTGACGGTCGCGTTCATCACGCCGGCCATCGATCCGTACCAGGCACCGGCGGCGGTCAGTAGCCCGATGTACCCGCCGACGGTCGTCATTGTGGTGCTGGGCAACAGCTTTCCCAGGGTGAGGAAGAGGAAGGTCACAAACAGCAGGGCGAACACGGTGACCAGCACAGTGTTGGTCCGCAGGGAGCAGACCAACATGTAGAGAGTGAAGATGGTCCAGCCCAACAGGAAGAATCCGACGCCCTTTCCCGCGTCCGCCTTCTCGGCCGCAGACAGGTCGGTGTGCGCGACGAGGTACCAGAAGGACAGCCAGAATGCGCCGTAGGAGCTGAAGGCCACCGCGCCGAAGGTGTTGCCCTTCGCGAATTCCCACATCCCGGCGAGCACCTGGACGATGCCGCCGTAGAACAACGCCAGCCCCAGCACAACACCCTCGACGGACGCAGGCAACCAGCCGGCGTTCACGCTGGACAGGAAGAAGGTGGTCATGGCGAAAGCGGCCAGCCCCAGTGGGCCCGGGTCCGCGATCCCGGAAGCAAAACTGGGAGCGCTGGGAACGACCGATTGTTCGGGGAATGTTGCGGTTGCCATCGTGGACCTTTCGGGTCGACAGTTCACCGACCGAAAGGTCGACAAGTCCACCATGACCGTCGCCCGGGAGCCGGGCTAGGGTACAACGTCCCGGTTGCCCGATCTGAGCAATCCGGCCTCGAGCGGCCCGGTGACCGATCACCTTGCCTCCTGCGCCTGCTCGGTCAGGCGTTGGCTCCAGCCCTCTTGTCAGTTCCCACCACCCAGCTTCTGGCCGCCGCAAAATTCAGCCGAGCCTCGGCGCCGGCCGCGCTACTTCGATCGCGCACCCTGATGCCGACCTCTACGCGCTGCTCGATCAGCGCGCGGAGGCGGTCCGCGAATTCCCGCCGCTGGAAAGGGCTGGTTGATGTCGGTGGTCCACGGTTCCAGGCCGAGCATCCCCGCCAGCTCACGCACCTTGACGTCATAGGCGAGAACGTACGAGGGCACCCCGAGGATGGAGGCGATCACGATGGCATGAAGTCGCTCGCTGACCACCAGATCGCAGCTCTCGATCAACCGAGCGGCGTCAGCGTGGGTGCGGATCTCATGCCGGTGCATCGGTATTGCCGGCACCCTGGCGGCGAAGGCGTCGAGGATCTCTGCGTCGTCATGCTGCTTGAATCCCTTTTGCATCGGCAACGCATGCAGCTCGATCGGATGATCCGCGTTGACCTCGGTGAGGCCCGCGGCAAGTCGCTCGACGAACAGTTCCCAGTTCTCGGGGTTTTCGATATCGAAGTTCAGGTTCAGCGCGATGCGCAGCGGACCGGGTCGGGCAACATCCGCTCTCTGCGCCGTGGGTACATCGACACCGCCCAGCAGCCAGTGCCGGTCCGTGGCGAATACCGCGTCTGTTGCCTGCACCGGATCGACGCCAAGAGCGCGGCAGGTCGCGAATGATTTCCCGTCCCGTACCGTGAGCAGGTCGACCTGCGACAGGATCAGCTTGGCCAGCCGGTGTCCCTGCCTGGTGCGCACGGGACCAACCCCGACGTTGAGCATCGTGATCGGCTTGCGGGCGATCCAATGGGTAAATGTCACAATCGCGAGGATCATCGCCAGCGTGGAGTAGCGATTTCGGCCCGTTGAGGCATACAGCTCCTTGATGATGCTGCCGCCACCAAAACAGAGCAGATCGCAGCGCAACAGCTCGCGAGCGAGCTGCACTCGGTCCCGCGTCGTGTCGATCACCTCGACGTCGAAACGTCCGGCCAATTGCTCTCGGGTGAATTCCGGGTCGTAGCTGTTGACCACATAATGATGCTCGGCACCGAGTTGGCTGAGGAAGGTTTCGAGGAGCAATTCGTCGCCGACGTTGTATTGGCCGTGCGTGCCGAGAAATACGATCCGGCGCGGGGTGGTGATCATTCGTGGGCCTCCATCAGTGGCGCCGGGGACGGTTCACCGGCGGATGCCGGTGCTGACCCTCCGACGTCGGGATCGTGATCGTCGCTGGGTGGGAAGTCGTTGGGCGGCGGATCGTTGGGCGGCGGAGCCTTGGGTGAGCCGTCGTCGTTGTGCCCCGGTTCCTCGTCACCGTCGGGGTGACGTCGAGAACGCCAGCGAATGAGCAGTCCGCTCACCATCAGCAGTAGGGCGGTCGCGGCGAGCCCGAGCCAGGTTGGCCCAACCCCGCCGTCCTCCCCCGGGGAAAGGTCCTGCACATCGGCTGCAGCGAGCGTCAGCAGTTCGTCCTGGGTCAAGTCCGCATGTGCCGGGTTGGCTGCGGGATCCACGTAGCCATCCGTTGTTCCAGGCCGGACGGCGTGCGATTTCGGGTCGCGGATTCCGGAATCGGAATTGCCGTCGACCGGCAGCAGCGGATATTTCTTCCGTTCACCCAGGTGGACGCATCGACAACGCGCAAGTACGGCGGCACCGGGCTGGGCCTGTCGATATGTCGGTTGATCGCGCAGCACCTCAGCGGAACCATCGAGGTGCAAAGTTGCCCGGGCGAAGGCTCCATTTTCACCTTCTGGGTACCTATCGTCCCGGTCGCGGCCGCCTCGGCCTCGGCCGCGTCGGACGATCGGGTCACCTCGCCGGTTGACGTTGCGGGTCTTCGCGTTCTGCTTGCCGAGGATGATGCAACGAATCGGATGGTCGCCATTCGTATGCTCGCTCGTTTGGGTGCCTCAGCGGTGGTCGCCAGGGACGGTGAGGAGGCCGTTGCCGCCGTCGCGCAGGCCGAGTTCGACCTGGTCCTGATGGACGTGCACATGCCCAGGATGGATGGGATCGCCGCGACGAAAGAAATCGGCGCATTCTCTACCCGGACCGGGCGGCCTCGACCACGAATTGTCGCGGTCACCGCCAACGCTCTCTCCGGTGACAGCGACCGACTGCTGGCGGCCGGAATGGACGGTTACCTGGCCAAGCCGATCACCCTCAAGGCCCTCAGTTCGGTGCTGACCGCGGTGGCAACCGGCGATGCACTCCCCCGGGGTCATGACCGACGCTCGACTGACCGCCAGGCTCTTCCTGCAACCCAACCGAACCATGACCACCGGGTGACCCGGTGACCCGGATCCACCCGCTCCGGCGTCACCGGCGCTACGTTCAGACGGCCTTGGTCAGGGCGTCGAATTCCGTGTCGGTGAGCTCGATCCGTGCCGCGGCGAGGTTGTCCTCGAGATGCGCCACCGATGAGGTGCCGGGAATCGGCAGCATGACAGGTGAACGGTGCAGCAGCCAGGCCAGCGCGAGCTGGGAAGCGGTGGCGTCGTGCTGCTTCGCCAGATCGGCCAGTGGACTGCCGGGGGCCGAGAGCTGCCCGGTGGCCAGCGGGAACCAGGGGATGAACGCGATGTTCTCGGCTGCGGCGTACTCCAGCACATCTTCGGCCGCCCGATCCGCCAGGTTGTAGCGGTTCTGCACCGAGACGATGGGCGCAATCTGCCTGGCCTCCTCGATCTGCGTGACGCTGACCTCGGACAGACCGATGTGCCGGATCTTTCCTTCGGACTGGAGTGCGGCGAGCTCGCCGATCTGGTCCTGAGCGGGGACCTTCGGGTCGATCCGGTGCAACTGCAGCAGGTCGATGCGTTCGATGCCGAGGTTGCGCAGGTTCAGCTCGACCTCCTGGCGCAGGAACTCGGGTCGCCCGACAGGCACCCATTGCCCCGGACCCTGCCTGGTGAAGCCGACCTTGGTGGCAATGACGAGGTCGTCCGGGTAGGGGTGCAGCGCCGCACGGATCAGCGCATCGGTGACGTACGGGCCATAGGAATCGGCGGTGTCGATGAGCGTCACGCCCAGCTCGACAGCGCGCCGCAGCACGCGGATCGCCTCGGCCGGATCCGCCGGATCTCCCCACACCCCCTGGCCGGTGAGCTGCATCGTGCCGTATCCGAGTCGGTGCACCGGCAGGTCACCGCCGAGCGCGAACGTGCCCGAGGCACTGGCGATCAACTGGCTGGGCGTCGTCATGAAGCACTCCTGTTCTCATCGCCCCATCGGGGCGCAAGTAGTGGCGAGAGGTTCGTCCACACAGATTTCTACCGTCGCTGCGGGATCTACATTCCCGAATACGCCCACCGTGAACGCGCCGAGGCCGGTGACCCCTCCCGGATTAAAGTTGAAACTTCAAGTCACAGCGGGGAGAGCGACATGACGACTGACGGATGTGGCTCGGGCTCATCGTCGTGAACACCGACCTGCCCCACGAGCCACGCTGGCTGAGCCCCGACGAACGCGCGGCCTGGCTGAGCCTGGTCGGCGTGCTGGTCAAACTGCCGGCGGCGTTGGACGCCCAGCTCCAGCGGGACGCCGGCCTGAGCTACATCGAATACATGGTGTTGGCCATGCTCTCCGAGCAACCCAACAGGCAGCTTCGGATGAGCGAACTGGCCGGCACCATCAATTCATCGCTGTCCAGGCTGTCGCACGTCGCCAGACGCCTGGAGGGTCAGGGATTCATCGTGCGCCTGCCGGATGCTGCCGACGGTCGCACTACCAACGCGGTGCTCACCGACGCCGGGCTGGCCGCGGTGGTGGCCAGCGCGCCCGGGCACGTCGCGGCGGTGCGATCGCTGGTCTTCGACGCGCTCACTCCCGCGCAGCTCGGTGGCCTGCGGGATGCAGCGGATCGCATCATGGACAAGGTCGAGCCGGCCGGTCGGCAGCTTCCCGGACCGCAGTCCGGCTGAGCCGACCTGACCGTGGCTGCCGGGTCAGCCGGTCACTCCAGGGCGCACGACGACAACCGGCCACGGTGAATGGCAGATGAGCGTCTGGCTGGTCGAGCCGAGGAACAGCCCGGTCAGCCCGCCGCGGCCCCGGCTGCCCACCACGACCAGTTGCGGGCGCGCATCATCCGGCAGCAGCTTGCCGTAACGAATCAGGGCGTCAGCAGCACGACCGCGGCGCACCACCTGCCGGACCGTGACGTCCGGATACTTGTCCCGCCACCCGGCCAACTGCTCGGACAGCACGGCATGTTCCTCGTCGTCCTCGAGCCGACCGATCAGAGGTTCGCCTTTCGCGAACCCGCGGATCGCGAGGTCGTCCCAGACCAGAACGGCCTCCAGGTCGGCGCCTCGGACAGCTGCCTCGTCGAAGGCGAACTCGACGGCCGCCTCGCTCGTGGCGGATCCGTCGACCCCGAGGAGAACCGGGCCGATCGCCGGCCCCGCGGCAGCCTTCGAGATCACCGCGACCGGGGACCTGCCATGGGCGGCGACGTACAAAGCGACCGATCCCATCGCCACCTCGGGGATGCGACCGCCGCCCTTGGTGCCAACCACGGTGAGGGTCGCGTGCTCCGATGCCTGCACCAGCGCGGGCCGTGGGTCGGCATTCACCAGGTCAGCGGCAACGTCGAGATGGGGATGCGAGGTCCGGATCAACGCGGCCGCGGCCGCGAGAACGTCCTCCGCTTCGGTCCGGAACGCCCCGCTGATGTCCGGGGGCATGCCGTAGGCAGGCACCCCGATCGCGGACACGACGTACGCATGCACCAACTGCAACCCCAGGTGACGGCGCGTCGCCTCGTCGGCCGCCCAGCCCGCGGCCACCATCGATTCCGGTGAACCATCCACTCCGACCAGGACGACCTGGTGGCGCTCGCCAGTCATGACGACTCCTTAGCTCGCACGTTCATTCGGACGCCCGGGACAGACGTCCTGAGCTCAGCATCGGGCCGCCACCACCGCCCGAACAGGGGCGAAAGTCCCGCGTGGCGGGGATTTTTCGCGCCATGTACGGGCCGGGTGACGGCCGGCTTCAGGCGCGCCACGAGTCCCGAAGTGACTCGCCACGGTGCGCCACCAAAGCCAGCGCCAGTACGCCGGCCCCGGCGGCAAACATCACCGGTTGCAGGAAGAAGAACCTCTGCATGATCAGCCACTGGGCGACAATCCACCCCAACTGCGCCGCGCCCGCTACCACGGACATCACGAAAGCCCATGGCAGATGGCGGATCTCGGCAAACGCCGCGCCCGCCATTGGAAGCGCGACCACCAGCAGGAGCAACACGCCAGGCAGCGTCCAAGAGGCGAACGGAGTGCCGTCCAACCATTCCGGCAACATGCCGATCGCGTTGTCGGCGATCAATCCGACGCCACCGAACACGGCGCCAACAGCAACCAGTACTTCGAGCACGATCAACGCGTAGTGCGTCACCCGCCTGCCCGGGGCACGGCGACGTGCGGCCAACCTGGAGTCCATCGAACCCACCTCCTGGGGCCAGCATCGCCATCGACGATGCGGCCGGGCAGAGGACATTGGGCCGATCCATCGGGACGTTGGACCCGACTTCAGCGGCCGCCGTGCCACCACCGGCACAGGGCTGCGGCACCATACGTCCTGGTCCGCCGCGCGTGGATACCCGCCAAACGGTACATTTTCCACGCTAGGGGGCAGTTCGATGACGGAGGGAAGGCAATTCTGATGGTTCCAGCCACAGATGGACCCACGCGCTTCACACGAGTGGCACGGGTCGCGGCTGCCGTCCTCGTGGCGACATTGCCCGTCCTGACGTCGACAGCCCTGCCCGCGACCGCAACCGCTGCCCCCGCCCCGGTTGCCGGCGCCTCCGCCGCCACCGGTTTCGACTCGGACCTGTCCTTCGTGGTCAGCCCCGATCCGCCCGTCCCGGTCACCAACGACATCGGATCGGTGACCGCTCCCCCCGACAGCAGCGTCACTCTGACCGGCGCCCAGACGGCAATCAGCGTCGACCTCGCCGGGGTGATCGGCGTCCTGCCGATCGCCCAGGCGCTCAGCATCGACTCCACCGCCGTCAGTGGTCCTGGCACCGCAGCCGCACAATCCACCGTCGTCAACCCCGACATCACCGTGGCCGGCGACGTTCTCGGATTCACCCAGGCCAACACGTCGGTGGAGTGCCTGATCGGCCAAAAGCCCGGCGGCACCATCACTGCCCCGACGTCGTACTCACTGAACGGCACGCCATTTCAGCTCGATCCCGACGGCATCACGGAGGTGACGCTGACCAGTGGCACAGCCACCATCACGACGCCGCCGATCGTCCTCACCGACAACACGGCCAACGCTGCTGCGCTGACCGTCAGCATCTCGGTCACCACCGCGACCTACACCGAAACCGGGATACTCACCCTGGCCGGCAGTTCCTGTGCCACCCCGGCAGCACCAATCCTTCAGGCGGTGAGCCCCACGTCCGGGCCGGCATCCGGCGGCAGCACCGTCACCCTGACCGGAACCGGATTTGTGCCCAACCAGACCACCGTGAACATCGGCTCTGCGCAGGGCCAGAACGTCTCGGTCACCCCGGACGGCACCTCGTTGACCTTCACTCTGCCGGCCGGACAGGCGGGCACCGTCCAGGTCTCGGTCACCACCCCGGCCGGTACCAGCAAGCAATTTCCGTTCGAATACCGGGACCCGATCACCACGTCCGGGTTCCTCCGGGACGCCGACACGGCGGCACCGCTGGGGGAGGGCTGCGTGATCTGGCGCCCGGCGGGCAGCCTGGACAGCAACCAGATCGCCTGGGTGAACGGCGACGGCAGTTGGTCCTTCCAGTCGAGCTCGCCAGGTCCGTTCGACATCGGCTTCTACATTCGGACCGACAACAACTGCAACAGCGCGATCGGCACGTCCTACCTACCGTCCTGGTATCTGGGCAAACCGATGACCGGCAACGATCCCGCGAAGGTCACCCCCGCCGACGGCGCGAGCCAGGTCAAGGCCGGGAGCAGCACCGAGGCGTGCCTGAGCAAGACCGCCCTGGTCGTCACCTGCGCCGAACCGGCCGTGCTCTCCGGTCGGGTCACGGTGCCGGGCGGCGGACCTGCGCCCTACACGTGTGTCTTCGCGCTCGGCCCGAGCGGCGAGGGTCAGCTCTCGGTCGCCGATGCGGGCGGGAACTGGACCGCGACCGGTCTGCCCAACAACATGCAGTTCATCGTCGGTTTCATCGCCGCCTTCGGCCCGCCCGAGCAGCCGTGCCAGTTCGACGGCCCACCGCCCACGCCGCCCGCCGGTGCGCTACAACCGGTCTTCTACCGGAACGTCTGGGTCGACCTGGCGACCCTGACCGCGGACGACTCGCAGGTCAACGCCTATGACTGGGCGATTGAGCATGGCGCGCAACTGGTTCCGGGCAACTCGGCCAATATCGACGCCTGCCTGAGCACGGTCGCCGGCTCCGTCGTGCCCCGTCCGGACTGCCTCAATCCACCACCGACGTCCAGCAGCCCGGCCAGCACACAGACAGTCACCGCCGACCCGACGACGGCCAGTGCAACCAGCACGGCAACGGTGACCGTCACCGCTGCCACCACCAGCTGGGCGGCGGCCGCCGCGGTCGTGACGCCAACCCAGTCGCTGGCCGCGACGGGTGTGCCGGTCGCTGCCTACGGCTGGACCGGTTCAGGGCTGATCGTCGCCGGCATCCTGCTCATCGCCCTGGCTGTCCGACGACACCCGCGGCTGCACTGAGTCCAGGAGCACCAGCGCACATCCACGACGGCCGTGCACGCTCTATCCTTGGCACGTCCCCGCGGGAGCCCGACCAATCGGGCTGAGAGGGCGGCTTGCCCGGTGCGGCCTCGTGTCGTGCCGGGTCCTGGTCCGCCGACCGCTTGAACCTGATCCGGCTCGTACCGGCGCAGGGAGAGGTAGTCCGTCATGTCTGCACCCTCGTCCAGCACTTCGGAATCCAACAGCACCGCTTCCCAGGACACCGCCGCCGGCCCGGGAACGGCTGGAGCGCCGACCGGAACGGAAGCTCCGCTCACGCTCACCGAACGTGCGCCGCGCACGCTCGGGCTGCTCGACCAACTCGGCTTCTGGGGCAACCTCGGTGTCAGCCTGCTGGGCTTTGCCGGCGCGCTGTCGATCCTCACTCCGTTCGGTGTCGAGCCACTCAATCTGCCCGCGGCGATCACGGCCATCGTGGTGGGCACGGCGCTCGGCGGGGCGATCCTCGGCACGTCGCTCGTCATCGGCGCGAAGACCGGGGCTCCGGCGATGGTGCTACTACGCGGGCTGCTCGGGGCCAAGGCCTCGTTCCTGCCGACCGTGTTGAACATCGCCCAGTGCCTTGGCTGGGCGGTCTTCGAGCTGGTGGTCATCGCGGCCGGCCTGCAGGCGCTGACCGGCGGCTACCTCGCCCGTTGGGTCTGCGTGCTGATCGCCGGCGGGATCACCACCGCGTTGACCATCTGGCCACTCGGGGCCATCCGGGTGATCCGCAAGTACGTGTCCGTGCTGGTCGTCATTGCCCTGGTCATTTTGGCGGTTGGTGTGCTGCGTCACCCGGTGCCCGCGATCGAGGGCTCTTGGAGCGGTTTCTGGTTGGCCGTCGACGCCGCGGTGGCATTGACGATCTCCTGGGTACCGCTCGGAGCCGACTACTCACGGCACTCGAGGACCAGCGGCGCGGCCTTCGCCGGCGGCTTCTTCGGTTACGGCTTCGCCCAGATCGCCTGTCTGCTGCTGGGTGTCGTCGCACTCACCCAGGTGCAGCAGGACCCCGACCAGATCTTCGACCTCTTCCTAGCGGTGCCGCTGGGTGTTGCCGCATTCGCCGTGTTGGTGCTCCGGGAGACGGACCAGAGCTTCGCCAACGTCTACTCGACGGCCGTTTCGATCCAGAACATGGCACCGCGCTCGGATCGGCGAATCCTGACGGTGACGATCGGAACCCTCGCTGTCGCAGCGGCTCTGACCATCGACATCAGCCAGTACACCAACTTCCTGTACTTGATCGGCGCGGTTTTCATCCCGCTGTCCGGGGCGCTCATCGCCGCTTGGCTGCGCACCCGCGGCGCGAATTGGAACACCTCGTCGGACGCGCCGGTGCGGCCGGGAATGCTGCTCGCCTGGGCCGCCGGGTTCGCGTCTTACCAACTGGTGAATCCGGGCGCGATCCCTGGCTGGTCCGATGCCTGGGCACGTGCCGGAACCTGGTTGCACACCCTTGATCACCCCTGGCTGTCGGCCTCACTCACCTCGTTCGCGATCGCGGTGCTCGTCGCCTTGCCCTTTGCCGGTCCGCGCCACAAACAGCCTGTGCAGCCCTAACTCTCGGTGCTCGCGTCCCAGGCCAGCCGGAGTCGCCTGGTGGCAGAGCCGACATCAGATTGCCCACAGATGGCACTGACCACCGCGACCCCGGCCGCACCCGTGCGGCGCACCAATGCCGCACGCTCCGCGTCGATGCCGCCGATCGCCACACAGGGCCACCGACTGGTGGCGACGATGTCCGCCAACACCGCCAACCCGCCGGGTTCGGCGGCATCGGGCTTGGTGGTCTGGGCCCAGACCGGGCCGACACCGAGATAGTCGATGACCCGCGGCGGCAGCCGCTCGGCCGCGCGGAGATGCTCCATCGATTGGACCGAAAGTCCCAGCAGCGCATCGGGTCCGATGATCGCCCTGGCGGCAATCGGATCCAGATCACCCTGGCCGATATGCGCCCCGTCGGCCCCGATCGCCCGCACCAGATGCACCCGGTCGTTGACGATCAGCGGTACGCCGGACCCGCGGAGCACAGCGGCCAGCGCTTGGCCCATTTCCACGAACGCCTCATCGGTGGCTGTGGGATCACGGAGCTGCACAGTCGTCACGCCGGCGGCGACCGCGGCGGCAACCGTTGCGGCGGCACCGAACTCACCGCACAGCACGGTGTCCGTCACGAGGTAAAGGCGCAGATCGGGTGTCGTCGCGCGCTCCGGCCGCGTGGCCGGACGACGGCGCTCGGCACGTTCGTCATGCAGGGGCAGGGCGATGTGCGGTTTCGGATCGGGTCGACGGCTTGGCACGGTCAGCTCAGCCGGACATTTGCCGCCAGGTCGGCGGGCGTCAACGAGGCCAGCTTGTCGAGCAGGATCACGGCAAACGAGCCAGGGCCCGGGACGTCGAACGCGGCCCGATCGCCGCAGACGGTGAGCGTGGCGGTCGCCGCCACGGCGGCGATCAGCGGGTCGTCGACCACCGCGGCGAACCCGGCCATCAACGCCCCCAACGCGCACCCCACCCCGGTGACCCTGGTCAGTAGCGGGTGGCCGTTGCTCACCTTGACCACCCGGGTGCCGTCGGTGACGTGATCAACCTGACCGCTGACGGCGACCACCGTGTTGTTCGCGCCCGCCAGCTCCACCGCAGCCGCGAGCGCCGCCTCCGGTGTGTCCACCGACTCGACGCCCTTGCCACCGGTGCCACCGGTCAGCGCCATCACCTCGGAGGCGTTGCCGCGCAACACGGTTGGGCCCTTGGCCAGCAGCTTCCGGGCGACCCCGGTGCGCCAGCCGAGCGCGCCGGCGGCGACCGGGTCGAGCACCCACGGGGTCCCGGCCGCGGCTGCCGACGCCACCGCGAGCTCCATCGCCGCCACCGTCTCCGCGTACGGCGTCCCGAGATTGACCAGCACTCCCCCGGCGATTGCCGCGAAAGGTCCTGCCTCCTCGGGGTTGTCGACCATCGCGGGCGCAGCCCCGACCGCCAGCAGCACGTTCGCGGTCCACTGCGCGACGACGATGTTCGTCAGGCACTGGACGAGGGGAGCCTGCTCCCGCACCGCGGCAAGAGCATCGGCGCAATCCTGAGCACTGACAGCAGTGGCGGCAGCCATGACGCTGACGGGTCCCTTCGTGAGCTCAACCTGGGGAAAGCTACGGCGGTAGCAGTATGCCCTGCGCGGTGGACTCGGCTGGCGGCGGCGACCGATGGCGGGCACCAGCGCCGGTTCCGGCCGGGGCCGCTGAAACCCTGCTGATGGGTTCCTCGCCCACATCGAACCCGCTGCGGCCGGCACTCCGCCCCTTCAGCAGCGCTTCAGCACGGCGGGCCCGGCCGGTGCCACCTGCCGGCTCACTCGGGCCCGCCCAGGTACTACCTGCCCGCCGAGATCTTCGCCGGCCCCCGATGCTCCAACTGGTGTTTGGTCGGCTTCGGCCGGATCGGCCACCAAGTGAACCAGCCCATGTCGATCGCCAACCCGGGGACCAACAAGGTGCGGACGATGAAGGTATCCATCAGCACACCGAACGCCACGATGAACGCGATCTGGGCGAGGAACAGGATCGGAATCACCGCCAGCGCGGCGAAGGTCGCGGCGAGCACGATGCCCGCGCTGGTGATCACGCCACCGGTCAACCGGAGCCCCCGCATCACCCCGTCGTGCGGCCCGTGGAATGCCACTTCCTCCCTGGCCCTGGTCATCAGGAAGATCGAATAGTCGATGCCGAGTGCGACCAGGAAGACGAAGGCGAACAGCGGTACCGCCGGATCCGCCCCCGGGAAGTCGAAGACATGATTGAACACGATCGCCGACACACCCAGTGCCGCACCGAAGGACAGCACCGTCGCCACCACCAGCAGCAGCGCCGCCACCAGTGAGCGCAACAACAGGATCAGCACGATCAGCACGGCGATCAGGATCGCCGGGATGATCACCCGCAGGTCGCGTGCCGAGGTGTCGACCGTGTCGATCTGGATCGCCGTATTACCGCCGACCAGGATCGCACTGCCGTATTCAGGAATGGCATGCACGGCGTCGCGGACGGCGCGGACGGTGTTTTCACCCTCTTCTCCGTCGGCGATACCGGTCAGGGTCGCCTGAATCTGGACCTCGCCGTTGACGACCAGCGGCGGCGCCCCTGCGGCCTGCGGACCGGTACCGGCCGCGGTCAGGACCGATGGCTCACCGCTGATGCCCGGAACACCGGCCACGACGCTGACAACCTGATCGGCAGCCGCCTCCGGTGCGATGATGACCACCGGATTGCCCGAGCCGCCGGGGAAATGGTCGGACAGCGCCTGCTGGCCGGCAATGGAGTCGACGTCGGTCAGGAACACGTCGGTTTGGGCTGTTCCGGACGCCTTCAGCGTCGGCACGAACAGGCACGCGACGATCAGGCCGGCCGCCGTGATCGCCCAGATCCGGCGCGGGTGCCGGGCCACCGCAACGGATACCCGCTCCCAGATGCCGTGCTTCTTTGCCTTCGCGCCATCGGTCGGCAATGCCGGGTGCGGAATGCGTGGCCAGAACAACCAGCGACCGAGCATCAACAGGGCCGGGAGCAGGGTCATCGCGGCGACGAAGGCCGAGGCGATCCCGATCGCTCCGACCGGCCCGAGGGAACGGTTGGAGTTCAGGTCGGACAGCAGCAGGCAGAGCAGACCGATGATCACGGTGCCGGCACTGGCCGCGATGGGTTCCAGGCAGGAGCGCCACGCGACCTTGACGGCCGTCCAGGTCGATTCGACCCTGGTCAGCTCTTCCCGATACCTGGAGACCAATAACAACCCGTAATCCGTCGCGGCGCCGACGACCAGGATGAACAGGATCCCCTGGCTCTGCCCGTTCAGCGGTATGACGTCGTTCTTGGCGAGCAGGTACACAACACCGCCGGCCAGCGCCAGTGCGCTGATCGAGGTGAACAGCACGACGAACGGCAGCGCGACGGCCCGGTAGACCAGGAACAGGATGATCAGCACCGCACCCAGCGCCACCAGGAGCAGCAGCCCGTCGATGCCCGCGAAGGCGGCGCTCAGGTCGGCGATCAGTCCGGCGGGTCCGGCGATGTGCACGGCGGCGCCGGCGGCCGATGCCTCGGCTGCGGTCCTGATTCCGCCGATCACGGCGCTCAGCGGATTCTTTCCTTCCGCGTCGACCGTTGTCACCTTGTCCGCCGACAGCGGGACGAGAACCAACGCCGCCTGGCCGTCCTGAGAGGGGATCAGCGGGACCGGGACGGGTTGGCCGGGCACCGGACTGTCGATGAAGTAGTCGCCGACGACGCCAAGTGCCGGCTTGGTCGGGTCAACCGGCTGGGTCGCCAGACTCTGGGTGAACGCGCCCCAGGCCGCGAGCTGCTCGGGAGTGGCTGCGGCGCCGTCGGTCTCGAAGATGACGAAGCCGGGCAGCTCCCCGGAATCGTCGAACTGCGCAGCCGCGTCAGCCGCCCGCACCGATTCTGCGCCCGTCGGCAGGAAGGATTCCTGGTCGTTGGACTGCACGGTGGACAGTGAACCGATGGCCGGCCCACCTGTCCCGGCGATCGCCAACCAGGCGATGACGACAGCGACCAGGCCGACGGCGCGGAGCACGGCGTTACGCCTGGAGTGCGGCGCTCCGGCCGGCCCTGGAGTCGAGCTGGGCGATGAAGGAGGCGGAACGATGGCCTGGGAGTCCTCGGTGGTGTCTTTCGACCCGGTGGGCATAACGGGTTCCGTTCTGTCGGACGGGCGGGGCGCGTGGCGGTGTGCAGGTCCGGACCGGTCGGTCATCGCCTACACGAATGACTACGTGGCGCAGGTGTCAGTTGGATGCTCAGCAGGCTGAGTAATTTCATCATGGTGCCACAGGTACCGTCGATCCCGACATCCAGAGGAGGGACATGCCGCCGGAACGGGACCGCGACGAGTGGGTCACCGGGCGTTTGCTGGGTACCGCCGCCCGCCTGGTCGAACACTCCTGGAACGCGCGGCTGCGTGAGCACGGCGTCAGCCATGCCGGGCTGATCGTGCTGTCCACCCTCGGCCGCGGGCCGACCAGCCAGCGCGATCTGGCCGACGATCAGCACGTCACGGAGCAGACGATCGGCCGGACCATCGCGCACCTGGAATCGACCGGTCACGTCATCCGGCGGTCCGACCCCGCCGACCGGCGACGGCGCGTGGTGGAACTCACCGCCGCCGGTTCAACGCTGCTGGCCGAAATGTTCGACACCGGCGAGCGACTGACCGACGACATTCTGACCGCTGCCGGCGCCGACATCCGAGAATTCCGGAAAACGCTGGAAACCCTCATCAGGGCAATGGATCCCGCGGGTCTGCGGACCGGGAGGCCGCTGCCGCCCGAGGTCACCGAGTAGACGCCGCACCATCAGAGCAAGCCCACCGTCCTGGCCCGCTCAACGGCTTCCCGCCGGTTGCTGACGCCGAGCTTGCGGTACATCGACCGCAGGTGGGCCTTCACGGTGTTGACCGAGACGTACAGGTCAGAGGCGATCTCACCGGCCTTCAGCATGGTGGGCAGGTAGTGCAGGACGATCAGCTCCCGCTCCGTCAGGTGCTCCACCATCATGGCCGTCGGCTCTGGTTCGGCCCCGGCGGGGCCGAGACTGTCGACCAGGTCGGCCACGAAGGCGGCATGCCGGCCGCCGAGGTGCTGGTAGCGGCTCAGCAGCGCGGCCAACCGTCCCCCGCCCGGTAGCAGGAACGGGCGGCGGATGCCCTCCGGCTGGGCCAGGTCGACGGCGGCGGTGATCGCTGACAGCGCCGCGGTATCCCGGTGCTGACGATCGGCGACCTGCGCCTGGATCAACCGCGCCTGGATCGCCGGTTCCCGGTAGGGCCAGCCAGGTTGGAGCAGCGGTTCAACCAGTTCATCGGCCATGCCGTGCTGGCCAAGAGCGAGCCGGGCCCGGGCCAGTGTCACCCGCTCCCACGACCCCGCGAAGCCGGAGTCGTCGGCCGGTTTGCCGAGTCGGGCGACGGCCTCAGCCGGCCGATCGGCCAGCAAGAGCGCCTCGGCGCCGGCGACCGACGCCCAGCGGACGAGCAAATCGGTGGGGTGCTGGGTCCGCGCGAGGCCGGCCCGCAGCCGCGCATCCGCGGCCAGGGCACCCTCGGCGTCCCCGCGAAGCACCGCGAGCTGGACGGCCGCGGCGGCCAGCGCCAGCCGGATCGACCGGTCCGACCGCTCGCCGACGACCGCCAGCCCCCGATTGATCTGGGTCGCCGCCTCCGCGGGTCGGTGCCGCGCGAGCTCCACGAGACCTAACGCCAGGAACGAGGCGACTGCCTGTGGTTCGGACGCCCAGCCGCGGCGTTCGATGACGCTCATGCCCTCCAGTCCGCGGCGGTGGGCCTGCCGGCAGCGGCCCAGCAAGGCCTCGACGACGGCCAGGTGGCCGATTGCGTTGAGATTCGGCAGGGGTAGACCCAACTGCAGCGCGGCGGGCGCACTGACGGCCAGCACCTGCTCCGCCGCGTCCAGGTCGCCGGTCCACAGCTGGCCGCCGCCCAGATTGACCTCGGCGATCACCCGGAATGTGCCGGCCGGCCGGGATCAACCGCCGCGGGGTTCGATCCAGATAGTCGATGACCCGATTGGCGGCGCTCACCACGGAAGCCCCGTCGCCGTGCTGGCGGGCCGCGGCGATCTCGAACAGCAGCATCAGCACCTCGGCCGATGACACCAGATCCGGGTCCGACTCGTCGAGGTACTCCTGCGCCTCAGCGACGTCCTGCATCATCGCTTGCATTTCCCAGCGGTGAAAGTGGACCGTCGCGGACGCCAGCAACGAACACAGGTCCGGCCGGTCGATCGCGGTGCGGGCCAGCGGTTCGATGGCCGCGGCCAGCGCCGAACCTTCGAACGACAGGATGCGCGGAACCACCGACAACAGCGTGCGACCGGCACCCTGCAGGTCTCCGGCCAGGACGGAATGCCGGATCGACTCGATCGGCTCGCCCTGCTGCATCATCCAGCGGGCGACCCGCTCGTGCAGTTGCGGCGCGGTCGTCGGTTGTTCCAGGTTCAACCGGTGCCGGAGCAGTTCGCGCAGCAGCGGGTGGTAGCTGAACCATTCGTTCTGACCGCCGATGGCGACCACGAAGGCGTTGGCGCCGACCAGCTTCTCCAGGGTGAACTGGCTGTCGGTCCGGTTCATCAGGAAGTCGGCCAGGTTCCCGTTGACCTTCTCGGTGATGCTGGTCTTGAGCAGGAAGTCCCGATCCTCCGCGGACAGCCGCTCGATCACCTCACCGACCAGGTAGTCGGCCACCGACCGCTCATTCCCCGAGAAACGGGCGATGCCACCGTCGACGTCGGTCGGGTCCAGGGACATCGCCGCCAGCCGCAGACCCGCCGGCCAGCCCTGGGTGCGCGACCGCAGCACCCCGAGTTGCTCCTTCTGCAGATGAATGCCCTGCAAGTCGAAGAGCTCGGCGGTCTCCGGTTCGGTGAAGGCGAGATCACTGGTGCGGACCTCGGTGAGCTGCCCGCTGACCCGCAACCGGTGCAGGCGCAGCATCGGGTCCGCCCTGCTCAGCAGCACCAGCCGGACGTTGTCCGGCAGGTGGTCGACCAGCTGACCGAAGGCCTCCAGCACCTGCTCACCGGTGATCTCGTGGAAGTCGTCCAGCACCAGCACGACCGGCGAAGTGAGTTCGGCGAGCCGCGTCCTGACCTCGCGTGCCTCGACGACGCCGAACGACGGCCGCCGGAATGATGTCCCGCAGCGAATTGCCCTCGGGAATGCCGCCGCTGCCGAGCAGGGACTGCAGCAGGTCCGTCCAGAAGGTTGCCGGGTCGTTGTCGGTGACGTCCAGACTGAGCCAGGCCACCGGTCCAGGTGCGCGGCCGGCGCCGATCCACGCCGCGACCGCCAACGTCTTGCCGGAGCCAGGCCCCGCGCTGACCAGGGTGAACGGCTTGCTGGTGCCCTCGGCAAGCCGGTCCTCCAGCCGCCGACGCCGAACCAGACCGGGTGGGACAGCTGGGGATTGCGACTTCAGCAAGACCAGTGACTGAAGCTGATCGGCCACTGATCACCCTTCGAAGGACCAATCCCGCGGCGCGCCGCTACTGAGGGCGACGCTTGAAACTGCCGGAACAGCCGCTGCGCGGCGTCTCCAGATCGTACGGGCTCACCACGGTTCCCAAAAACTCAACAGTTAAACATCGATTTTGCGAAAGGGGCCTGCGAGTCTGCGTCTATCCATTCGGGGTGACGCGTACCGAACCCGAACCCGGAACAGTAAGGGTCAGCAAACCAACTGGAAGGACGCCATCGTGACCCCGCTGGAATACGAGATCCGGGTGTCGGGCCTCGTGCCGCCGTCGCTGCTCGCCGAGATCGAGGGCGTCCACGTCGTTGTCGAGCCAGTGCAAACAGTGCTTCGTGGACCCGTGACGGATCAGGCCGCACTGCACGGCATCATCAACCGCCTGCAACGGCTCGGGCTCGATCTGATCGAGGTCAGGCGACTGTCGGACGAACCGACAGTCTAGCGCAAGAGGGGTCATCGCAATGGCGCAGATGTACGAGTTCCACGTCACCGGGCTGATCGGGCCGGTCGTGCAGGCTGCGCTCCCCGAGCTGACCACGCAGCCCGCACCGAAGCACAGCGTGCTCACCGGCCGTGCCAACGAACCGCGCGACGTCGATACCCTGCTCGACAAGTTGACCAACCACGGACTCGTCGCCGACTACATCGCCATCGCGAGCGACACACGTTGGCAGGAAACGTGTCCGTCCACCGACGAGGCGACCGACTGACGGCTGTCAGCCGACTGGGCAACTACTCGGCACCCCGCCAGTCATAAACGACCACCGTGCGCAGCACGACGTCCTGAACTGATCGCCGCTGTGGGCTCAGAATCACCCAGAACAGGCCGACCGGGAAGAAGACGCAGAACAACGCCCGAACGAACGCCAGCGCCCACCCTGGTATTCGGCCACGGCGGGACAGCACCCGAAGGCCGAGCAGCGAGGCGCCGTAGCTTCGGCCGGTCATCGCCCAGGAACCGGTCAGATACAGCACCGCGATCGTGAACTCGACGATGATGGTGACCCAGAACGGGACGTCCGGCCAACTGAAGGTGGTGGGCGACCACACCAGCCTGGCGCCGGCGACCGTGAGATAAACCACCGAACCGAGCACGATGACGACGGCCATATCGACACCCATGGCCGCAACCCGGGTGACGATGCCGGCCGGCCGGTGTTCGGCACCCCGGGCGATCACGTGCTCATCGGCCTTCGTCACGAGGGGTGCAGCCCGTCCAGCGCGGCACGTCGGCGGAACACCCGACCGACGAGTTGACCGACCGCATCATCGGCCTGCTGGCCCTGCACCCGCACTCCGTGCACCGCCTCCGAAGCCAGCGAGCCGGTCGAATCCCGAATGATGCCGGGGAGATCGATGCCGTCGACGACCTTCTGGGCGATGCCGATCAAGTCGATCTGGGCCATGGCAGCGTCGAAGTTCACCCGGGCGACGATGGGGTCGGGGTCGACCTTGGCGACCACCGCCGCGATGTCCAGCCGATCGACGACGGCTTCGAGATCGACAGTGGCAACGATGGAGTCGACATCGATCCGGGAAATGATCTGTTCCATGTCGACCCGGGCGACGGCGGCATCCAGGTCGACCTGCGCGACCGCGGCGTCCAGATCGACCCGTTTGACGATCGAGTCGACGTCGACCCGTTCGATCACCGCGTCGATGTCGACCCCGGCGACAATGGAATCGATATCGATCCGCGAAACGATCTGGTCCAGATCCACCCTCGCGACGGCGGCATCCAGATCGACGGTGGCGACGACACCGTCCAGGTCCACCCGCTTGATCACCGCCTCGACATCGAGCTTGGCGGCGACGGCGTCCAGGTCGACGTTGTCCAGGATGATCTTGGTCAGGTCGAGCTCGGCCAGGGCGGCGTCGACCACCCTGGTGATGACGGGCCGCATCATCGCCTGGATCAGCTGCTCGGTCGCGGCGAGCGTCTGTCCGCTGCGGCTCTGAGTTCGCAGGTGCAACCAGGGGCTTCGTTTTCGGGCGTCAGAAATGACAGCCTCGGCGGTGCGGGCGGCCAACCGGCCACCTAGCCGCACCGGGCCGGTGGCCCACCACGCCGTCCCCACCGCCAGGTGGACGGCCTTGCTCAGCAGCTCGGGGGGCTGCCCCGCAGCAGTCGGCTCGAGGACGGCATCGGCGTCAGAGCTGTTGCTCATCACACCTCCTGGCTCGGTCGACCTGCACTGTGCGTACCAAACTGCGAGTGCCACTACCAGGATCATTCCTGACAATTGTCTCGGGAAGATCATTCTCCGCCGACAAATCGGGCAATGCGTCATCCAGCCAGGGTGAATGCGTTGGGTCCGACCTAATGCGCTCCCAGATCCGCGACGGCTGCCGCCACGTCGTGGCCGTCGCCGGCACCTCCCAGCCCGTCGTCCACCGGGCTGGTCAGCCAGTGATCGGCACCCAGCGGATTGCTGCCGAAGTGCACCTCGGAGGAGTCGGTGAGGCCGTCCAGATCGCTGTCCGGGTTCAGCGGATCGGTGCCGAGCGTCGCCTCGAAGCTGTCCGACAGGCCGTCGTGATCGGTGTCGGCGACGTTCGGGTCGGTGTGGATCTGCTGCTCGTAGGCGTCGGACAGGCCGTCCTGGTCGGTGTCGACGACGGCACCAGCAGCGCCCGGGACGGCCGGTGTGCCGCCGGTGCCGGCCGGTGACGTCCCCGCGGGGTGACCGGTCATCCATTCGACGGCGTCGGTCAAACCGTCGTGATCGCTGTCGGCGTTCAGCGGGTCGGTATGGCTGCCGCTGACCTCGAATCCGTCGGTCAGTCCGTCGTGGTCGCTGTCGGCGCTCAACGGGTCGGTGCCGGATGCCTTCTCGAAGGCGTCGGTGAGACCGTCGTGATCGGTGTCGGCGGCGTCAACGGGAGTGCCCGGGTCGATGGCGAACGCGGCCGCCGCGGCGGGGGCCGGGGTGGTCGGGGCGGTGACCGGGGCCGGGACCGCGGGTGCCGGTGCAGCGCCGGCACCCGGATCGAGCAGTTCCGGGTTCGAATCATGGATGTGATCGAGCACGCCGTTGACGTAGTCCCAGATCGACGGATTGTGGTTGTAGTCGTAGCCGGGGACCTTGTCCCAATCGGTCTTCGGGCCCTCCTGGTCGGGTTCACCGGCGAAGTGGGTCGCGATGACGCGGTCCCAGTCGCCGCCGAAATGTTCGGCGGAGGCAGTGATGTCGGCGCGCATCTTGGCGTCCTGCACCTCCGGCGGGGCGTCCTTGGCGTGTTCGTAGCCGCCGTAGTTGTCCCAGGTGCCGTCGATGTACTGGTAGGCGCCGGACGCGGAGTTGGTGGAGTTCTGCGCGGTGTAGTCGCCGCCCGACTCCTGCATCATGATGCCGTGGATGACCGCGTCGACCGTTAGATGGCTGGCGTCGTAGTGCGCGCCGATGGCGGTGTCGTCGAATTGCCCGGTCGGGATGTCGACCGGATCCGGCTGATCCGGAGCCGCGGCCACCGGCGCTGCAGCGGTGGCGCCTGCAGTTCCGCTGCCCGCGTTGATGTCGTCGTAGTTCAGCCCGGGGATCAGCGCGGCGTAGTTGAAGCGGTTGCCCATGTCGAAGGTGTCGACCCCGTGGTTCTCGTCGTAGGCCTCGATGGTCTGCCCGTTGCCGAGACTGATGGCCACGTGCGCCTCGTCGGGCCGACCGCCGCCGGGCGTCGGTTCGCTGGAGAAGTGGAACAGCAGCGCGCCGGGGGTGTTGGCGGCCTGGTCGACCGGGATCAGCAGACCCTTGTCCTTGAGGTCCAGGTACTGGCTGTATGACGTGTCCGGGATTTCCACCCCGACCTGGTGAGCTGCCCACTCGGTGAGTTTCGAGCAGTCGAACGTCGTCGGGTTCGGGTCGTTGACGTCGACATCCGCACCGAACACATAGGTGTCGCCCTTCTGCGCCAGGGCGTCGTCGATCATCTGCTGGACGCTGCCGGTCGCCGCGTCGGACGCGTGCGGAACGGGAGCGGCAACGGCCGGCGCTGCGGGAGCGGGCGCCGGCATGGCGACCACCGGCGTCGGCGCTGGGGTGGCGACCGGCCCGGTACCGGCGTCCGCCGCCAGCGGGTTGGTGCCGTAGCGCACTTCGGCGTCGTCGGTGAGGCCGTCCAGATCCGTGTCATTGGACAGCGGGTTGGTGCCGAGGGTGGTTTCCAGACTGTCCGACAACCCGTCGTGATCGGAGTCCGCCTGGGTCGGGTCCGTGTGGATCTGCTTCTCGTAATCGTCGGTGAGGCCGTCCGAGTCGGTGTCGGTGACACCGGCGCGCACGTTCTGCGCGTGCTCACCCAGGCCGGACACCCCGGCGATCCCCGGGATCGTCCCGGCCGGTGTGTGCGCGGCCCATTCCGCGGCGTCGGAGCTGCCGTCGTGGTCGGTGTCCGCGGCCAGCGGGTCGGTGTGGCTGGACAACGCCTCGAATCCGTCGGTCAGGCCGTCCTGGTCGGAATCCGCACTGAGCGGGTTGGTGCCGGCGAGCCGCTCGAACGCGTCCGTCAGGCCGTCGTGGTCGGTGTCCGGGTCGGTGACCGGTGCTCCGGGATCGATCGCGAAGGGATTCGGGACAGGTGCGCCGGTGGTCGGCGCGGGAACTGTCATTGCCGGCGTGGTCGGCGCGGCTGGCGTGACCGGCGGCGCCGTCACGATCGCCGCCCTTTCACGCATTCTGGTGCCATAGGACCAATCCCATCAATGTGCCGCAAACGTTCAGAATTTCGTCAGGATTCCCGGGGCGGCGAAACTCTCGATATTCAGGGTAGCCGCAGCAGGTAAGAACCCCGTGACCCATGAAGGAGGCCCGACATCCCTACACCCGGGCCCAGGCAATCGACACCCGCCGGGGAGCGGCCAGCGAATCAGTTCGGCCGGCAAAATATCGTGCCGCTGCTGCACCACCGAGAAAGTCCACCGCCGTGAATCCAGCGTCGGTCAGCGCGTCTCGCAGTTCATCCGGTCCGAAGTAACTCAGCCAGGGCTCACCGACAGCGGCCGCTCGATCCGCCAATGAGGGCCCTGGCCGGCGCGGCTGCGCGAAGGTGAAAACCAGCTCGGTCGCGGCGGGAAAGGCGGCAATCGTCCGGAACACCGCAGCGACGGCCGCGCCGGTGAGGTACATCGAAACGCCCAGCCAAGAAATGAAGACCTGCCGGGTCGGATCCACGCCGCAACGCACGAGACCGGTCATGAGGTCCTCGGACTCGAAATCGACAGCCGCGTAGGTCACATTCGACGGCACCTCGATACCGGCCCGCGCGAGCCTGTCCCGTTTGACCGCCTGGCTGCTCGGCTGGTCAACCTCGAAGATCCGCATCCCTGCGGCCCATCCCGGCTGCCGGTACGCGAATGTGTCGAGGCCTGCACCGAGAATCACGAACTGATCAACACCTCGACTGGCCGCGGCCGCCAGCCGGTCCTCGCTGTACCGACTGCGCAACAGCACGTGCGAGCGCAATGCGAGCACACCCGGCTCGAACAACTCGGCTCGTCGTTCGACCAGTGCGCGTTGGCCGGCCCCGCCCAGCAGTCGCGGGGCGATCGGATCGTCCAGGATGCGGGGCGGGTCGTCGACGATCTGATGTGCGGCGCGGAGCCAAGCGACGCCGGCCGCGGTTCTGCTGGGTGCTCGATTGATCTGCGCCACCTTCCATCCCTCTCCGGCGCTGCTGCCGTCAGCCGGTCGACGACCCCAAGGTGACGCTGACCGTATTCTCGGCGCCGTCCCTGGTGTATGTGACGTCGACCGCACCGTTCGGCGCGCTCGATCGGACGGCCGCAACCAGCGCGTCGGCCGATTCGACTTTGAGCTCACCCAGCTTCGTGATGACGTCACCGACCTGCAGACCGGCGGCCGCGGCGCCGCCGCCCTCGGTCACCGCGCTGACGGTCGCACCGGTCGTCACCAGCGGGTTGCCGTCCAGGGTGGCGTCGCCAACGGAGGCACCGAGAACGGCGTGTGAGGCCTTGCCGGTGGCGATGATCTCGTCGGAAATGCGCTTGGCCTGGTCGATCGGGATGGCGAAGCCAACGCCGATGGATCCCGACTCATCACTCACGCCGGTCGACAGCGACGCGATCGCGGAGTTGATACCGATGACCTTGCCGTTCATGTCGACCAGCGCCCCACCGGAGTTGCCCGGATTGATCGCGGCGTCGGTCTGGATGGCGTTGATCACCGTTGCCTGGGTGGCGGCCGGGGTCTGGGCCTGCCCCCGCCGCGGAAGCTGCTGCTGCGGGTCCTGTTGCTGGGTGTTCGATGTCGCGACCGGGCGGTTGAGTGCGGAGACGATGCCGGAGGTGACGGTGGCCGACAGGCCGAGCGGCGACCCGACCGCGACCACACCCTGGCCCACCTGTAGGTCGGCGGAGCTACCGAGCGCGGCCGGGGTCAGCCCGGACACCGACTGGGCCTTGATGACGGCGAGATCATCGGTGCTGTCGGCACCGACCACCGTCGCGGTCGCCGTGCTGCCGTCGTTGAACTGAACCTCCAGACTGGTGGCGCCGTCGATCACGTGGTTGTTGGTCAGGATCAGGCCGTCGGCGGACAGGATGACGCCGGAACCCTCACCGGATGTGTCGGCGGACGAGGCCAGCACGGACACCACCGACGGCAACACGGTTGCGGCGACCTGCTCCACCGAGCCGGCGGGGGCCGGCGCAGCATTCCCCGATCCCGTCGGGGAGGTCACCAGCGAGGACGCCGGTTGCGCGGTCGCCGTCGAAGACGAATCCGAGTGCACCCGGTAGGCAACCACACCGCCGGCGGCCCCGGCGATCAGCGCGACCACAACGGTGACGGCGGCGATCAGCGCGCCGCGGCCGCGGGGTTTCGTGGTCTCAGCGGCCGGCCGCGTGGGTGCGCCGGGCGGCTGTCGGTCGAAGCTCGGTGCCGGGTAGACCGGTGGCAGCTGAGCCGGACCGGTCGGATACGGATAGCCGGGAGGGGTTGGCCTGGTTTGCTGTTGCCTGCTGGGCTGGGTGCCACCACCCGGGCTCCGAAGGTGTGACGGGCCCTACCTGCGTGCCGGGCTCCGCCTGCGTGCCGGGCTCCGCGCTGCGCTGCCTGGGCGTCTGCCTGCGTGCCGGGCTGCCCGACCTGCATGCCGGGCTCTGCCCGCGTTCCGGGCTCGACCTGCGTGCCGCGCTCTGCCGTTGGCGTGGGATTGGCCCCTGTTTCCTGACTCATAGCACCCACCGTCGCCCCGGCGGCTGTGCAGGTTCTGTGGGTTTCCTCGGATCGGCGCGAACAGCGTCTGTCAATGACCGCCGTCGGTTGTCGATTCCGTACCGGCCCATCCGTCTACAAGGCATTCACCCAAGTCCGGGAGCCGAACGGCCTCCGGCCCAGACCAAGGGAGCACACCCGATGTCCAAGTACGTGTACCTCTACACCGGCGGCGGCATGGCCGAGACCCCGGAGGCGCAAGAACAGGTCATGCAGGCCTGGACGGCCTGGTTCACCGAGTTGGGTGCCGCAATCGTCGAGCCCGGCAATCCGTTCGGCGCGTCAGCAGCGGTCGCAGCAGATGGGTCGGTCGGCAGCGGTTCATCGACCGGTATCGGCGGCTACACGGTGATCACGGCCGATTCCCTGGACGCGGCTACCGCGCTCGCCAAGGGTTGCCCGCAGTTGGCCGCCGGTGGCACGGTCGAGATCTTCGAGGCCCTCGAAATGTGAGCACAGCCGAGAAGTGACCGGGATACGGAATGGGGTGGACCGATGAATTCGGTCCACCCCATTCCGCTTGACCGTCACACCGTCAGCGGCAGCCCTTCCCGGGTTTCCACCGGCCGGACGATCAGCGCGCCCGGATCGTCGTCGTTCACGTCGACCAGCACCGTGTGCCCGTCCCGGATCCGGCCGGCCAGCAATTCCTTGGCCAGCTGATCTCCGATTGCCGACTGGACCAGCCGGCGCAGCGGTCGCGCCCCGTACTGCGGATCGAACCCGCCGATGGCGAGCCAGTCGCGCGCCTCCCGGGTGACCTCCAGGACCAGCCGACGAGCGGCGAGACGCTTTGCCAGCACCTGGATCTGGATGTCGACGATGGCCCCGAGCTGTTCGATGTCCAGGCCGTGGAAGAACACGATGTCGTCGAGCCGGTTGAGGAACTCCGGCTTGAACGCCACCCGGACCACGGACATGACGGCTTCCTTGCGCTGCTCCTCGGTCAGGTCCTGGTTCATCAGCGCCTGGCTGCCCAGGTTCGACGTCAGGATCAGCAGGGTGTTGCGGAAGTCGACCGTTCGGCCCTGACCGTCGGTCAGCCGACCGTCGTCGAGAACCTGCAGCAGGATGTCGAAGACGTCCGGATGAGCCTTCTCCACCTCGTCCAGCAGGATCACCGAGTACGGCCGGCGGCGCACCGCCTCGGTCAACTGGCCACCCTCGTCGTACCCGACGTAACCGGGCGGGGCACCGACAAGCCTTGCCACCGAATGCTTCTCGGAGTACTCGCTCATGTCGATGCGCACCATGGCGCGCGGGTCGTCGAACAGGAAGTCCGCGAGGCCCTTGGCCAGTTCGGTCTTTCCGACACCGGTCGGCCCGATGAACAGGAACGATCCGGTCGGCCGGTCGGGATCGGAGATGCCGGCCCTGGCCCGTCGGACGGCGTCGCTGACGACCCGGACGGCCTCCTTCTGGCCGACCACCCGGTGGCCGAGTTCTTCCTCCATGCGCAGCAGCTTTGCGGTCTCGCCCTCCAGCAGGCGGCCGGCCGGAATGCCGGTCCAGGCGGCAATGACGGTGGCGATGTCGTCGGGGCCGACCTCCTCGCTGACCATCGGAGCCTCGATCTCGTCGACCTCATCCTCGGCCGAAACCGCTTGCGAGAGCTCGCGTTCCAGCACCGGGATGCGTGCGTACAGCAACTCGGAGGCCTTCGCCAGGTCGCCCTCGCGTTGCGCCCGCTCCGCCTGCATGCGCAGGTCGTCGAGCTCCTTCTTCAACTCGCCGACCCGGTTCAGGCCCGACTTCTCCCGCTCCCAGCGGGAGGTCAACGCCGACAGCTGTTCACTCTTGTCCGCCAGATCCCGCCGCAACCGGCCCAACCGCTCAATCGAGCCCGGGTCGGATTCCTTCTGCAGGGCAAGTTCTTCCATCGTCAGACGGTCGACAACGCGCTGCAGTTCGTCCATTTCGACGGGCTTGGAGTCGATCTCCATCCGGAGTCGGGACGCGGCCTCGTCGATCAGGTCGATGGCCTTGTCCGGCAGGAACCGGCTGGTGATGTAGCGATCGGACAGGGTGGCCGCCGCGACCAGTGCGGAGTCGGCGATCCGGACGCCGTGGTGCGCCTCGTACCGTTCCTTGATGCCGCGCAGGATGCCGACCGTGTCCTCCACACTCGGCTCGCCGACCAGCACCTGCTGGAAGCGGCGCTCCAGGGCGGCGTCCTTCTCGATGTGGTCGCGGTATTCGTCGAGGGTGGTGGCGCCGACCATCCGCAGTTCGCCGCGGGCGAGCATGGGCTTGAGCATGTTGGAAGCGTCCATCGCGCCCTCACCGGTCGCGCCGGCACCGACAACGGTGTGCAGTTCGTCGATGAAGGTGACGACCTGGCCGTCGGAGCCCTTGATCTCTTCGAGGACGGCCTTGAGCCGCTCCTCGAACTCGCCCCGGTACTTCGCGCCGGCGATCATCGAACCCATGTCCAGCGAGATCAGCCGCTTGTTCCGCAGTGATTCGGGCACGTCACCGGCCACCATCCGCTGCGCGAGACCTTCGACGACTGCGGTCTTCCCGACGCCGGGCTCGCCGATCAGCACCGGGTTGTTCTTGGTCCTGCGGGACAGCACCTGAACGACCCGGCGGATTTCCGAGTCCCGGCCGATGACGGGGTCGATCTTGCCCTCGCGGGCGCGTTCGGTGAGGTCGACGCCGTACTTCTCCAGCGCCTTGTAGCTGCCCTCCGGATCCTGCGAGGTGACCTTGCGGTCGCCGCCGCGGACGATCGGGAACGCCTCGATGAGCGCTTCGGACGTTGCGCCGAGGCCGGTCAGCAGGTCGCCGACGTCCGTGCCGGGCCGGGCCAACGCGGCGAGCAGGTGCTCGGTGGACAGGTACTCGTCACCCGCGGACCGCATGATCTGCTCGGCCGCGGTCAGGATGTTCGCCACGGCGCGGGAGAACCCCGGCTGGGCGACGGTGCTCCCGCTCACCCTGGGCATCCGGGCCAGAATCGTCTCCGCCCTTGACTTCACGTTCGCCGGGTCGGCGCCGACCGCGCGCAGCAGACCCGGGGCGGTCGAGCCCTGGGTGACCAGCAGCGCGGCCAGCAGATGCGCCGGCTCGACCGATGAGTTGCCCATCGACGTCGCCGCCGTCGCGGCCGCGGTGACGACCTCGCGGCTCTTGGTGGTCAGGTTCTCGAGATTCACGGCTGGTGGTGCCTTTCTGTGCGGCCTACTTGCGCTCGTTGCGTGGTCAATGGGGCAGTCGCGTTCGGCATTACGAGCCTACGCAGCCACCCAACAGATGCAACGCACATAAGTTGAGTCTATTCCACTCAACTTTGCCGCACGATCGCTCGATGCGGTGGATCCTGCTGTATCAGCGGTCGGGCACCGCCATCCGGAATATATGGCGGAACAGAGGTAGGACTCCAGGTGCCGTTCTACTGGCCGCGGAACACCACAACCAGCTCGTCGGGCACCAGAATCTTGGCCCGTTGTCGGCCGAGTACGGCTTCCTACCCCCTCCTGGATCCAATGTCGCGCTCCCGCCGTCACATTCCCGATGGGACGAGGTGGCCGCGGCACTACCGGAATTGCACCGGAGGCTGACCGTGCGAACGGCCATCGACCGGATGCCGGTGCTGCCCGCCGATCGCTCGGCGTTACCTGACGAGGTCGCTGCAACGAGCGGCCGTGGTACTCGGGCTGCTGGCCCACGCCTACTTCCACCTCTCACCGACCCGGCCGTCGCCGCCACCCCCGGCCATCGCCGTGCCGTGGGCGGAGGTCTGCCGTCGACTGGGCCGGTCCGGGCCGTACCTGTCCTACGTCGACCTCGTTGTCTGCAACTGGCGACTCCGCGATCCCGCAGCCGCCGACCCGATGCGGGTGGACAACCTCCGGATGCTGGTTCCGACCGTCGACAACGAAGAGGAGCACATCTTCCACCTGACGCAGACGGAGATCCTGGCCCGGACCACACCTGTGGTGCGGCGGCCGTCCGTATCGGGGACGTAATCCGGCAGCGACGATCCCGATGGGGTCGCAGATTCCCTGGCCATCATCACCGCTGCACTACGCAAGGCCACCCGGTCGTCATTGCCGACCATCAACCCACGGCCTGGCAGTCGGAGCTACGTCGATCCGGTCGTGTGGGCCAGGACGGTGGCACCTTTCGCAGTCCCCATCGCCCCCGGAGCGCTCGGGCCGAGTGGAACGGCCGCTCCGTTGTTCAATCTGTTGGACAGTCTGTTCCAGCGACCGACGCAGCGCAGCCAACTCGGCCGGGAGATCCTGGGGCACCGGGCGGCCTATCCGCAGCACTGGCGACAATTCCTGACCGCGGTTGACGAGGTCGCCCTCGGCCTCGTATGTGGAGCGCAGCGGCAATCCGCTCCTTCGCGACGCGTTCGGTGCGGCCCTCGACGCGTATGCCGGTGCGGATGGCTTCCTCTCCCGGCACCGCCGGAAGGTCTTCGGCTACCTGGAGATCGCCTTCAAGGTCGGCCGCGGCGTCACGATCGGCGGCTTCTCCGGCGCACTGCAGGACCGCACCTGGACCCAGGTGGACCGCGAACTGGAGAAGTCCCAGGCCGAACGCGGCGGTGCTGAGCAAGCGGCCCCGACTCGCGCGGCTCGGAAATCGCCGGCGGCGGCAGGCACCGAGACGTCCTTTCCACTGTCAGAACTGGTACTGCACAACGACGACGACCATGGGTACTGGATCAGCATCGACCGCGAGATCTATGACGTCACTGAATTTCTTCGCCGACATCCCGGCGGGCCGATGGTGCTCCAGGGATATGCGGGGCGCGACGCCACCCAGGCCTACCACCGGTTGCACTCCGCCAGCACTGCCGCGGCCGTCGCTCTGGGTCGTTGCCGGATCGGCAGCCTCAGTACACCCGAATGGGCGGCGTCGCTCATCGACAGCAGCCAACCGGGATCGGCCGCGCGGGTTTTCGACACGTGGGCCAACCTGCTCGTCCTGGTAGTCGAGATGCAGAACGCGTTGCGCCAGGACTACGGCCTGCAGCCGGGGCATCGGCCTCTCCCGCGAGCCCGAGAGTCCCCGATCGCCGTATCTGCTCGAACGCAGCGTCGACACCTTCGAGCGGTTCGTCACGCAGTACCTGCGGCCAATTACGGATGCGGCAACCGATCGACTGTGGCGGGTGACCGCGGCCGCTCACCCGGACGGCGCATCCTCCGGTTGGCTGAGGACCCGGATGGATCGACGCTGGTCCAGTCCCGCTGCCACAGCCGCGATGAACCTGCCCAACGACCTGCGCGACCGCCTCATGGCGGCATCCGGCGCAGCCTTGCCGACCTCGGCAGACATCGACCGAATCGACGCCTCATGCAGGCGACTGGCGGACGCATCCGGCGCCTTCCTCGTCGCCCTGAAACAGCTGCTGCGAGCCGGGATACTGCTCATCGAGCGGGCCCATCCAGATGGGCCGATGACCAACTCCGACGGCGTGCTCGACGAGGGCACGCATGTCATGCTCATCGAAATGGTCGAGCGAATCCCCGACCTGCTGACGCGCTGGCTGGAGCAGGTGGCCGGGCCGCAGTAAATCAGCGGTCTCGCCGATCCCTGCCAACCGGACTCGAGGTGACCGTACGAATTTCGCCAACTCGGGCTGTGAACCTACTGTGACCCAACCGTTTTTCGGCCTGATCTGAGAATTGTCTGACCTGGATCCCGCAGCATCGAAGGTGCGGTCGACCCGCGTTGCGATCGCTCAGTGAAGGAGTCCACTCATGACAGCAAATAAGCCAAGAATTCCGATGTCCGCCGCTGCCCTTCGGCGACGGGTCCGACGGATCACCGCCGCATGTGTCGGCGCCGCGGCCGTTGCGGCTGCGGCATTGACCGTCAACCTGGCCTGGGCAACCGACGACCCCGCCGCATCGAGTTCGTCGGCGACAACAGACACACCCACAAGCACGAGCAGCAGTTCAGCGAACAGTCGAACGAGATCGCCGGTTGCCCCGCTACCAGAGGAAGAAGCAGAAGGCGAAGCCCAAGCACCGGCGGTACAACCGGGCATCACCACTGCGCCCAACGCCGCACCGGCACCCAGCACCGCGCAGGCGCCCAGCTCAACCCAGCTCGTTGCACCACAACAGGCACCGCTCTTCGGATCCGGTCGCAGCCACACGCAATCGGGCGGGTCCTGATGAGCACACTGCTGGCGCAGACGATCCTGACCGATGCGGCTGCGGGCCTGGCGACCCCGACCCGGACCAATTGCCGGGTGGACTTCGACGTCTGGTCAACCACCGCGACGCTGATCGTCACCGATCCGGCAGCCTTCGACACCGCACTCGCCGAATTGAACGACGAACTGGCCGCGATCGATGCGACGTGCAGCCGCTTCCGTGCCGACTCGGAAATCTGCAGGGTGCTCGCACACCCCGGCCAGCGGGTCACGCTTTCGCCCACGCTCAATGCGGCTATCACGCAGGCTCTCCGGGTAGCTGCCGCCACCGACTATCTGGTTGACCCGACCGTTGCCGCGGCGGTGATCGCCCTGGGTTATGACCGTGACATCGGCGGCGTGCTGTCCCGGTCCTGGGACACCGGCCCGATCGGCCTGCCTTCGACGGATGCTCACCAACCCGCACCCGGCGCGTGGCGGTTGCAGCACGACGCCGACACAAGTGAACTGCTCGTCCCGCCGGGTATCGGTCTCGATCTCGGCGCCACCGCCAAGGCTTTCGCAGCCGACCGAGCCGTGGCCAGGATCGCCGCCATCGTCGACGGCGGGGTTCTGGTCAACCTCGGCGGCGACATCGCGGTCGCCGGGGAGGTACCAACGGGCGGGTGGAAGATCTCGATCGCCGACGATCACCGCTGCACCACAGACGCCAGGACCCACCAACTGGTCTCCATCACCTCCGGTGGGCTGGCCACCTCTTCGACCCAGACCCGCCGGTGGCGGACGTCGGCGGGCTGGGCTCATCACGTTGTCGATCCCCGAACCGGCCGGAACCCGGAGCCGCTGTGGCGCACGGCCGCCGTCGCCGCGGCCAGTTGCGTCGACGCCAACGCGGCCTCCACCGCCGCAATCATTCTCGGTCAACGGGCTCCGGAGTGGCTGTCCAGTTTGGGTTTGCCGGCCCTGTTGGTCGACGAGCAGGGTTCGGTCACAACGGTCGCCGGATGGCCCGCGGAGGAATCCCGATGAACACCCAGATCCTCTGGTACACCAGCCGGGCGACGGGCGCGGTGTCCCTGGTCCTGTTCACCGCCGTCATGGTGCTCGGCATCGCCACCTCCAGTCGGGTCGCGTTCGCCGGCCTGCCGCGAGCGGGGTTGCTGCGCCTGCATCGCACCATCACCCTCACGGCGATGGCCTTCCTGACGGTGCACGTCGTCACGGCCATCGCGGACGGTTACGTCGACCTCACCTACTGGGACGTCATCGTGCCGTTCGGCTCCGGCTTCGATCCACTGTGGATCGGCCTGGCCGCGGTCGCCGTCGACCTGCTGATCGCGATCGGCATCACCAGCGCACTGCGCCGTCATCTGTCGCCGCGGGTCTGGCGGGTCGTGCATCTGTCCGCGTACGCAATGTGGCCGTTGGCCGTCCTGCACGGTTTCGGGGTGGCCGGCGGTGACGGCCGGCAGACCTGGATGCTCGCTCTCGACATTGCCTGTCTGGCAGCCGTCATCGGCGCCGTCGCGTACCGGCTACGGCCGGACAAGCACCCCGACACCATCGCCCGGGCCGCCGCCGACGCGGTCCACCCGCCATCCACCCGCCCGCCGAATGTCCCGTCGACCCCAGCCGGAGGGCACCGATGACGAGCATGACCCGCCCCCAACCGCGTCAGGCGGCGCACCAGCATCCAACCCAGCCGGCGAACCGCACGGATCGGCTACTGCCCACCGGCGGTGCCCGGTCCTTCCGTGAACACCAGGCACGGCTCGGGTCGGCGGCCGGCCCGTTCGGCACCCCTCCTACCGGGAGTGCCGATCTGGCAAGCAATCTCGATCTCGCCGGCCTGCTCGGCCGCGGCGGGGCCGGCTTTCCCACCGGTCGCAAGATCTCCGCCGTGATCGCCGCGGTGCGACGATTCCGGCTGCCGGCTGTTGTGGTCGCGAACTGTTGCGAAGGTGACCCCACGTCACTCAAGGATCAGGTTCTCGTCCACCATTCGCCCCACCTGATCATCGACGGGGCCATCGCGGCTGCCGCCGCTGTCGGCGCCGACCGGGTGATCCTGACCGCCCACGAGGGGTCCGGCGCGGAACTGACCCTGAGATCGGCCGTCGCTGAGCGCCCGGGCCGCACCGTTGCCCTCGAAGTCGTCGGCATCCCAGGCCGTTACATCGCCTCCGAGGCAACGTCACTCGTCCGATTCCTGAACACCGGTGACGCCCGGCCGGCCGGCAAGCTGATCCCGATCTGGGAATCCGGCGTCGGTGGGCGCCCCACCCTGGTGGACAACGCCGAGACGCTTGCCCAGCTCGCCCTCCTCGCCCGGTTCGGACCGACATGGTTTGCCGGGGTTGGTACCTCCGCCGAACCCGGCACCTGCCTGGTGACGATCGGCGGCGCGGTTCCGCGGCCCGGTGTTGTCGAGGTGCCCAACGGGGCCCCGCTGCGCGAGGTGCTTGCCTGTGCCGGTGCGTTGTCGACCGGTTGGGCACTGCTCGGGGGCGTCTCCGGCCGCTGGCTCGACCTGCAGCAGTACGCCGACATTCCCTACAGCACAGCAGCACTCGCGGCCGCCGGATTCACCAGAGGCGTCGGTTCGATCGTGCTACTGCCGCCGGGCGGCTGCATTCTGACCGAGACCGCGCGGATTCTCGCGTTTCAGGCGCACGCCGGCGCGCGGCAGTGCGGGCCGTGCATGTTCGGTCTGCCGGCCATCGCGGCGGACATGACGGATCTCGGCTCAGGCGACCGGGCGGCCCTGACCCGGCTCGAGCGACGGCTCCCGGTGATCAATGGGCGCGGCGGTTGCGGACACCCGGATGGTGCCGTCACGCTGGCGGCCAGTGCGCTGACCGCGCTGACCGTCCGGGAGCCGGGCCACCTCGCCCAGCACCTGAACACCGGACGGTGCGCGGCGCCGCCGCCGGTCGTTCCTTTGGGACCGGCCGTTCCGGCTGCCGGCCGACCCGGAAAGCGAGGACAGGCATGACTGTGCGCACCCTGCAACTGGACCCGATCTCCTGCCGCGCACACGGTCTGTGCGCCGAGGAACTACCGGAGACGATCAGCCTGGACGAATGGGGCTACCCGATCATGCCGGCCGGACCAGTACCGCGACAATTGGTCCGCCGGGCCAAGGCCGCGGCCGCGGCGTGCCCCGTGCTCGCTCTACGCCTCACCGTGTCGAAGTAGACGCAGGACCGTTCGGGTGGCTGCGATGTCGCCACCATCGATGACTCACTGCTCCTCGTTGAAGACGATGCCCAACTGCCGACGAATCTCGTCCACGATCCGCAACGTCGCGATGGAATCGGCCGGCGGCCGGAGCGGGGACTGCGACAGTCCAGCCGTGATGCACCTGGCCACCTCTGCGGCCTCGAAATACAGTCCCTCGTGGGAGATCTGCGGTTCGGAGTAGGTCAGCACCTCGCCGGTGTTGGAAGTGAGCATCATGGGACCGGGTTGGTAGTACGGACCGGGAATCGTGAGCGTCGCGGCGGTACCGGCAACCACCCCGATGGTGGGCGTGTTGCTGAAAACGGTGGTGTTGATGATGGCCTGTCCGCCATCGGTCCCGACCAAAACGGCCGAGACCTGACCGTTGACACCGGCCGGGTGCGGCTGACCGGCGGCCAACACGGTCGCCGGTGCCCCGAGAATCCAGGCGGCGAAGGAAATCGGGTAGGTGCCGAGATCCAAGAGCGGGCCGCCGGCCAGTTCGTGGCGCAGGATCCGGTGTTCTGACGTGAAGTGCTCACCGTGATCGGCGATGACAGTCCGGATCTCGCCGAGCGCGCCGGCCTCCAGCAACTGCCGGATCACGTCGAACTTCGGCAGGAACATCGTCCAGAGCGCCTCCATCAGGAAGACACCCTGCGCTGCAGCCAGTTCGGCCAGTTCAGTCGCCTGCGCTGCGTTCAGTGCCAGCGGCTTCTCGACCAGCGTGTGCTTGCCGGCGCGGAGCGACAGCAGGGCACACGGATAGTGCCCATTGTGTGGCGTCGCGATATAGACGACGTCGATATCCGGATCATCGACCAATTCCTGGTACGACCCGAAGGCACGTGCAACGCCGTTCCTGGCCGCGAACTCCGTCGACCTGGCAATATCGCGCGAGGCCACCGCCACCACCTCCTGCCTGGTGTTCTGCTGCAGCGATCTGATGAACCGCTCAGCAATCCACCCGGGTCCGATGACGCCCCAACGCAGCGGTGGGGCGTCCATCGAATCCGGTGTGCGGGGTTGGGGCATCACCGTGGGAAACGCAGACATCGTGGCCCTCTCGTCACATTCAGTGGGCGTCAAACCCTTGGCACCTCAACCGCGACAAAACCTCCGCCATCGCGCATCGACGCAATGACCGCTTGAGCGACCGCAGTGGCGACCAGTCCGTCATGGGCAGTGGCCAACGGTGCCGGGGTGCCGGCGGCTACCGCATCGATCCATGCCTGCAATTCCAGTCGATAGGCCTCCGCGAACCGCGGCCGCCAATCGGCCGGGTATCCGACCGTCCGGCCACGACTCCGGTCGATGATCATCTTTGCCGGTTCAGTGAGTGCGAGAGTCCCTTGCTCACCGACGATCTCACAGCGGATGTCGTATCCGTAGCGGGCATTGAGAAAGACCTCGACGGTACTCAGCACCCCGTCGGCGGTACGCAGCAGCATCAGGTGCGGGTCCCGGAACCCCTGGGCCTGCGTCGAACTGCGCGCCGCATTCCAGCTGACTTCGGTGATCGGAGAATCGAGAATCCATGGCACCACGTCGAACTCATGAATCGCCGATCCGGTAACGCTGGACTCATCGGTGGCGCCGGGCGCCGAACTCACCCCCCGGCTGATGTTGTGGATCAGCAGCGGCGCGCCGCAAAGATTCCCGCTGAGCGCCTGCTTCAGCTCGACGTACCCCGGATCGAATCGCCGCATGAAGCCAAGGGAGATCAGCGACCCACCGGACTCCCCGATCGCGGCCCGCTCGGCCCGCACCACGTCGACGCACTCCGCCAACGTTGGTGCCAAGGGTTTCTCGCACAGCACGGGCTTGCCGGCCCGGACCGCGGCAACAGCCAGTGCGGCATGCGTCGAGTCGTGCGAGGCGATCAAGACGGCATCAACCGAGTCATCCGCGATCACCGCGAAACCATCTGCTGACGCCCGCGCCCCGGGAATGGCCGCGGTGACGGCCTGCGCCCTGGCCAAGTCGACATCGGCGACCATGCTGACCCTTGCGCCGGAAACCATCCTGTGCAGGGTGTTTGCGTGATCGGCACCCATGATGCCGGCGCCGATCACGCCCACTCGCACGGTCATCCGAGGGACACCCAGGACCCGCTGGCGGCGGACTCGGCCATTGCATCGAGCGCGATGGCGCTGCGAACGGCATCGTCCAGGGTGCTGCCGTAGGGGGTGCCGTCGGCGATGGACCGGAGGAAGTTGTAGGCCTCGATCACCTTCAGATCGTCATAACTCATGCTGCTGGCAGACCCCGGCTGGAAGGCACTGTAGAAACCGGCGGACGGGCCGACGTACACGGTGCTCATGGGCTGGTCCTGGTAGGCCGTGCCGGTACTGACGCCGAGCTCGCCCATTCGACGGAAGTCCCAGAGCACAGCGCCCTTGGTGCCGTGGATCTCGAAGCCGTAGTTGTTCTGTTCGCCGACGGCGACCCGGCTGGCCTCCAGGGTGCCGCGGGCGCCGGACGCGAAGCGCAGCAGGCTGCTGACGTAATCCTCGTTCTCGACCGGTCCCATTTCGCCACCGGTCGCCCTGGCGTGGCCGCTGGTCGCACCGGTCGGCCGGGCACGTTCGGTCAGGAACGTCGCAGTGTCCGACACCAGCGATGCGATATCGCCGAGCAGGTAACGGGCCAGATCGACGCCGTGCGAGGCCAGGTCACCGAGCACACCGTTGCCACCGCGCTCCCGTTCGAAGCGCCAGCTCAGCGCGCTCTCCGGGTGTGCGGCGTAGTCGCTGAAGAACCGGAACCGGGCATGCGTGATCGAGCCGAGCTCGCCGGCGGCGATCAGCTCGCGCGCCGCCGCCACCGCGGGCGCGTTGCGGTAGTTGAAGCCAACGGTGCTCTGCACACCGGCCGCCCGAGCGGCGTCCGCGACGGCCGCTGCATCGGCGCTGGTCAGGCCGACCGGCTTTTCGATCCAGATGTGCTTGCCGGCCTTCGCCATCGCGACACCGATCTCCTTGTGCAGGAAGTTCGGTGCGGCGATGCTGACGGCGCGGACGTCCGGATCAGCGGCGATGTCCCGCCAGTCGCGGGTGGCGCCGGCGAACCCGAACTGCGCGGCCGCCTCCTCCGCGCGACCCGGAACCTCGTCTGCGACGAGCGCCAGCCGCGGTGCAACTGTCAACTGCGGGAAGTGGTGCAAGACGCGGGCGTACGCCTGGGTGTGCACCCGACCCATCCAGCCGAACCCGGCAACCGCGACCCCGATCGCCTCGCGTGGCATCGGGCCGGTGACAACTCTGTCGTGGCTCGGACTATTCACTGACGCGTCCTCCGTGGACTCCTTGTGGAGGCGTCTCTCGCCTCGCCGCTCGACCGATTAGTTGGACCGGTCCAATGTCTAGACATCTTGCCAAAGCGCGCCGAATCGTGTCAAGAGCGAATTCCCACCGACACCTCGATGGGAGCGACAGCCAAGAGCGCAGAACCATTTTCGGCTGATAATTGGCGTTCCGCAGGACGGAATGTCACTGGTGCTGCGCGATCGCCCATGCTTGCAGCTGCCCATCCGCGCACCTAGCTACAATGTACCGGTCCAAGTTGGTCGACACGTCCTGCCGAAGGGGGCCGTTGCGTGGCTACGCCTCCACCGCCGGCGTCCAGGCCGGCCACCATACGAACCGTGGCCGAGCGCGCGGGTGTGTCCAAGTCCCTTGTCTCCCTGGTGCTCAGGGGGTCGGGAAAGGTGAGCGCCGGCAAGCGACAAGCGGTGCAGCAGGCTATCGACGAACTCGGCTACCGGCCCAACGCGATCGCCCGGCAATTGACCGAACGGCGCACGAATATGGTCGGCGTCCTGCTGAACGATCTGCGGAATCCTTGGTTCATCGACTGTCTGGAGGGCCTGACCTCCGTGCTGCACGAACAGGGGTTGCGCACCCTGCTGGCCGACGGCCGGATGGACCGGCGCACCGACGACTCGCTGCTGGAAGGATTTCTGCAGCTACGGGTCGACGGTCTGGTCCTGGTGGGGGCGATGTCGTCGTCACCGACGATTGCCGAGGCGGCGTCCGCCGTGCCGACCGTCGTCGCAGCCAGTCGGGATATCACCCTTCCCCGGGTGGACGTCATCGCCAATGACGACTGGATCGGCACGCAACTGGCGGTCAATCATGTGATCGAACTCGGGCATACCCGCATCGCTCACCTCGCCGGCGCCCGCGGCGCGGTCGCCGATCTACGCCGCCGGAGCTACCGAGACACCATGCGCGCGCATGGACTTTCCGAGCATGACCTGATCGAGACCTCCGACATGACAGAGGAGGGCGGTTACCGCGCCGCGGTCCGCCTACTCGGTCGCCGCGATCCACCGACCGCGATCTTCGCCGTCAACGACATCACCTGCATCGGCGCGATGTCGGCCGCCCAGGAGTTGGGATTGCGCGTGCCGCAGGATGTCTCGCTCGTCGGCTACGACAACACGTCGCTCGCGCAGATCCGACACCTGTGGCTGACCAGCGTCGACAATGCCAGCGTCGAGGTCGGCCAGTTGGCGGCCAGAGCACTGGTGCGCCGGATCGCCGATCCGTCGACCGACGCGACCGAGCAGCTGATCCGACCCACCCTGCAAATCCGCGGCTCAACCGGGCCGCCGCCCGAGCATTAGCCGACGGCGCCCGGTCAACTGGTGCCCTCACGGCACGACGACTGGCTCGGCGCAGCGGCGACTGTCGGCGCCCTCTTGCCGCGGCCAGGCCAGGGCTTTATTTGTTCATCCAGATTGCATCCATTCGTTGGTCGTGTCCGACTAGCCATGCCCGGCCGAAGCGGGTACCAACGGAGGTATGGCTGCCCGTCACAAGAAGCCCCCCACTGAATCGGTCTCCGGATCGGCCGGGAGCGTCGTGAACGACGGCGCAACCACGCCGGACGCCGAACTCCGGGCCGGCGCGGCTTCCACCTCCGCGACCAGGCAGGCGGAGATCGAGACCAAGCTGGAGATCGACCCAACGGCCAAGCTGCCGTCACTGTCCAAGCGTCGCCGATTGGCGGCCGTTGGAATCGCTGGGGCGCAGGAGCCGAAGTCCTACCAACTCGACGCCACCTACTACGACACGGCAGGCCTGGATCTGCTGCGGTCGAAGATGACCTTGCGACGGCGCACCGGCGGGCCGGACGCCGGTTGGCACCTCAAGCTCCCCGCGGTGCAGGGTGCGCGCACCGAGGTGGGTTTGCCATTGTCCGCCGGAGACCCCGGCGATGTGCCAGCCGAATTGGCGGGCCTGGTCCGCGGCGCGGCCCGCGGCCGAGAGCTGGTCCCGGTCGCCAGGTTGGTGAACGACCGGACGGTTCGACACCTGCATGACGCCGCCGGCACCACGCTGATCGAGGTGGCCGACGATCACGTCACAGCCACCCCGCTACTTGCCGGGAGCGCCAAACCGTCCCAGTGGCGCGAGCTCGAGGCGGAGATCATCAAGGGCACCCGCGATCAACTCGCGGCGACGGTCGACGTGCTGATGTCCGCGGGCGCCAGCAAGGCGTCATCGGCGTCAAAGTTGGCCCGGGCGCTTGCCTTTGAACCGCCGGCCGCCCGGCGGAGCAAGTCGGCGGGCACCGTCGTACTCGGCGCGCTCGGCCGTCAGCGGGATTGGCTGATCGTCGCCGATCGCGGTATCAGGGAGGGCGCGGACGCTGCGCCCGGCGCCCTGCACGACGCACGATCCGCCGCGCGCCGGATTCGGGCGATGATCACGGTGTACGCCCCGCTGTTCGAGGGCGACTCCGTTCCAGCGCTGCGGTCGACCCTGCGAGAGTTCGGCTCAACCCTCAGTACCGCCCGCGACCTCGAGGTGGCGCATCGCAGGCTGATCGCGCAACTTGACGAGGAGCCCCAGGAGTACGCCGCGGTGGCCCGCAGGCGCCTTGATGATGCGTTCGGACGTCGACTCACCGCGGCCAGGACCGAGGTCAGGGTGCTGATTGATTCCGCCGAGTACCTGCAGATGTTGCGCGACCTGGACGCACTGATCGGTCAGCCTCCGTTGTCCCGGCGTGGGCACCGGACCGCGATCACCGAACTGCCATCGTTGATCAGCGCGAGCTGGCAACGGCTGCGGGATCAGGCAGATTCCGCCCTGACCGACCCTGGCAACGTGACGCTCGTGCATGACGTCCGAAAGTCGGCCAAGACCATCAGGTATGCAACGGAGGGCGCGATTGTCGCGCTCGGTTCCGATGCGGTGGTCTTTGCGTCTGCTCTCGAGGAGATCCAGGAATCGTTGGGTGAGTTCCAGGACGCCGGCTACGCGGCCACTCTGCTGGCCGAATTGGCCCTCGACGACGCGACCGATGGGGTGGCCGGCTTCATCTTCGGCCGCCTGCATGCCTTCGAGCAGGCGATGTCGCACGGGGCGTTCGACGAGTTCTCCGACGTCTGGGATCGGGTGGAGGACGGCGAGCTCGTCGGCGAACTGGGCCGCTGAACCGGTCGACAAACTGGGCCGGTCGGCTCGACCTGCCAGTATTGTCAGCCAACAGACGCTTCCGAGGGCGGTTCCCCCGGGAACATGTGTGACTGATTCCTTCCCGCCCATCACCTGACCTTCGGGTACTGATTCCAGCGGCCCTGTCTCAAGCTGACGACCCTAGATGGCGCACTATCGGCGGTCCCGACGGCTCACCAGCGGCGATCCGGTCGAACCGTTGTGGTCGGCCGCATCGCCACCGCCACCGCCAGCTGGGTGTGGTCGGTCTGCCACGCGATGGCCCACACGACCGTTCCAGCTGTTTCATCATCAGCCCTTCCCGCCATCTTGACTCGCCGCCGTTGAGCACATATAATTCGAACACTCGATCGAGTTGGGAGTGGGAATGGTTGAGCGTGGAGAGACCGGCGCCGTCGCCGCAGCTGCCGGGTGGGCGACGCACGCCAGCTCGGCCGCAAATGCCGACTCCCTCGCGGCTCTGGCCGACGTTGACCCGGCCGCCCTGGGTGGCCCCGCGTTGGTCGACGCCATCGTCGCCAGTGAGAAGGCGCTTTCTTTATTGGCCGGCACCCAGATGCGGCTCCTCGCTGCCCTCGCGGAACCGTTCGTCGCCGGCGACCCGATGCGACTAGCCGCCCGGTTGGCCCGGAAGAACTGCGCGATCAGGGACGGCGACTCCGACGAGATGGTCCAGTTGCTGATCCCGGACGCGGCGATATCGCTGGCATCGGCCGAAGTCGCCGCGGCCCTGCGTATCTCACCGGTCACCGCCGGCATCCGAGTGCGTGAAGCAGGCACGATGACCACCGTCCTGGCCCCCACGCTGAATGCCCTGGAGGCCGGAATACTCGACCGCGGCAAGGCGCGAGTCATCGCAGAGCATTGCGAACCACTGAGTCCTGACAACAAAACCGCCGTTCAGGGGCTCGTCCTGCCCCTTGCCGGTGCCGCAACGACCAGCGAACTGCGCGATATCACCGGACAGGCTGTCATCACCGTGGACCCCGATGGTTGCGATGAAAGGCACCGGGCGGCCGCCGCGCGCCGGGAACTGGCAATGAAAGCCCTGCCCGATGCCATGGCAACCCTGAAGGCGTTCCTCCCCGCCGACGCGGCAGTCAAGATCTTCCAACTCGCCGACCTGCTCGCCACCGCGACCGCCGGCGCTCACGGGGACGACCGCGGCATCGGTGCCCGGCGGATCGATGCCCTCGTCGACGTCGCCGACCAACTGCTCACCCTCGGACATCTCGACCTCAGCTATTACCTGGGAAACCCGCTGCCCGACCACGGCACCCCAGCCTTTCAGGTGGCCGCAGATGACGACCGCGTCGGCAGCAGCGATAGCGATCCACACTCGACGAACGTTGACCCACCTCACCCCGCAGACATTGAAGGTGACAACAAGACCACTGACGACGCAACGCCTGAGCCCTCCGCCGACGTCGCGCGCAACGATCACAAAGCTGACGAAGCAGCACCTGAACGCTCCACCGACCTCGGCCGCACCGACAACGACGCAGTCGCCCAAACCTCACCTGAACAGTTCCGCAACGGCAGCACCACGCGACCGAAGTCCACCTTTGGCTGCCCGGCATCGAGCCCGGAGGTTCCAGCAGGCGACAGCCGGACTGTTGCTGAGCCCGGCACCGATTCGTCCCGAATCCGGTCGGCCAGGGGAAAACGGAATGCGAGCCCGGCAAATCCGGCTGCGCTGTCCGGTACCGGCAAGCCCTGTGCAGCATGCGGTTCCAGCGGTCGAAATGAAAGGTCATTCACCAAGCAGGGCCGAAGACCGCACCTTTCGGTCACGCTCGGCCTGGGGACCCTGGCCGGGTTGGACGATCTCCCCGGCAAGCTCGCGGGTTTTGGCGCGATCCCGCCTGGCCTTGCCCGCAGCATCGCGAAATCGGTCGCGACCATCACTGCCCTGCTCACTGATCCCGAATCCGGTTCGATCACCGAAGCGGGAGCCCTGGTTTATCGTCCTCGGCAGGCGCTCCGGGATCAGATTGCCGCACTTCTCGGCACCTGCCAATTCCCCTCCTGCCGACAACCCGTGTGGCGCTGCGACATAGATCATCGACAACCGTTCGATCATCAGAATCCCGAACAGGGCGGACACACGACCAAAGAAAACACCGACCCATACTGCAGGCGCCACCATCTTTTCAAGCACCACACCGAATGGCAGACGCGCCCAGACCTCAACAGCTCAACCGTTATTTGGATCAGCCCTACCGGCCACCGATATGCCAAGGGGCGCAATCTGGCGACCCCACCGGACATCTGGGTCACCACCGCCGCCACGGATCTCGCTGAACGACTCGACACCATGAAGGCCACCGTCGACGTCACCAATGAGACAGAATGCGGGGGCAATGTGCCTGAGGAAATCCTCACCACAATGCTGCTCCGACATGAGCTGAACCGGCCACCCTACGAATACGACCCCAGGGTCAACGACAACGCCATCGGTGATAGCCGAGCCATCAACGACAGCGCCATCAACGACAGCGCCATCAACGACGATGTCGTCAACCAGGGTGATGCCGCATTTGGCGAGAATGCAGGGCCCAATGACTCAGCTCCAAACGCGCAATCCTGGCCGACCATCGAAGACCCGCCACCGTTTTGACCAACGCGAACCTCAGACCGACGACGGGGCCGGCGCCCCCGAGCAGTCGCCGGTCTCGTCTTGCCAAGCCGCTGTCCCGGCCTCGCGGCGCCACCGAGCGCGGCGCTCCTCGTTGGTCGGCTCGCTGTTTGGCAATTCCGCGGGCGCCGGTCGGCGATTCCGCGTTGGCCTTTTGCTGATCGTGGTCATGGCAGGACTTCCCGACTTCCGGCTCCGCTGTCACCCAGGCAATGGAGGTCCCGATGCCCTGGCTCCATAGTCGTGCGCCGGGCCGTAAGACCGAAAACGCGGCAGCCTTCGCACGAATTGTCGCGGAGTACAACGGATCCGACCCTGACCGGGCAGACCTGGGCTTCGGGGCAAGTCCCACGAGATCGCGACGAGCGGGCGGCGATGACGTTCCCAGGTGGCTGTTGTGTCCAGCACTATTCAGCCAACGCTCTCCGGCACCGGCTGTCAAGCCTGGGTCCCCGGCGCGCCGGAAATGCACAGGCCATCGACCATGGGATCCGCTCCGGCCGCCGCCCGTTCACCAACCGTAAGCAGATGAGCAGCACAACGAAGGTTGGTGACTTTCGTTTATCAGCTGTCCGTTGACGCAAGGTTCGTCGGCGGTTAGCTTTCTCGCTGGGTTGTGACACAGGTCGCATCCCGCCGGACGCGATGACCGCGGATCCACCAGATGAAACTTTCGAAAGACCCCGAGGAGGTGGTTGTGGTGGCCTCACTGGACGAATTCGCCCGCGAGCAAGCCATCATGACGCTTCTCAAATCATCCGGACACGCTGTCGTCAACGAACTCGCCGAGACCTTCGGTGTCTCGACCGTCACGATTCGCAAGGATCTGGACGGCCTGGAAAGGCGGAACCTACTGCGCCGGGTTCGCGGCGGCGCGGTCAGCGTCGACGGCGGCGACGAGGGTTCGTTCGAGATGCGGATGCGCCAATCGTCCGACGCCAAAAGGGCTATCGCCAGGGCTGCAGCCGCAATCGTCCGCCACGGCGATGTACTGGCCATCGACGCGTCGACCACCGGCTTCTACCTGGCGCAGGAGATCCTGGACCGCAGAGACCTTGTCGTCGTGACAAACGCCCTGCGGGTCGCCACCCTGTTCATGGAGCAGTCAACGGCCAAAGTCCTTGTTCCCGGCGGACTGCTGCGCCGATCCTCGGGGTCATTGGTCGGGCCAATCGGCGACGTGCTCGCCGGCCGCGGCCGGATCTCCACCGGGTTCTTCGGCGTCGTCGGAATCTCCACCATGCACGGACTGATGGAGATGTCGGCTGAAGAGGCCCAAACCAAGAGATTCCTCGCCGATTCCTGTGACCGGATCATCGGACTCTTCGACTCCGGAAAGGTCGGCGGGTTCGGCCTGCATTCCTTTGCCGCGGTCAAGGACATCACGGCGATGTACACCAACGACAAGGTCCCGCCAACCCTCGTCGCAGAGTGGGAAAAACTCGGCGTGCCAGTGCATCTCATATCCACTGAGCGGGCCAACTCGTCCACATTTGAGTCTCGATCACCTCGAAAGGTGGCTGCACCCGCGCGTCGTTAACCCGGCGATCCGGCAGCGACATTTTGTCGGATCACCACCCAGAGCCGGTATCGCCGGCTTGTTTGTCACGGTCCACCGATTCCGGTGGATTTCACTCACGGCGCCTTGGCGCGCCGCCGCCCCACCCAGGAGACACCATGCGTCCTGTCCACAGGATCACCGCCCTCGTCGCGATCGGACTGGCGGCCACCCTCGCGCTGTCCGCCTGTACCAAGAAGAACGAGGACACACCCACCAGCAGCACCGCTGCGGCGGCGTCTGCTGCCGCGTCCTCGGGCGCACCGGCCAGCGCTTCCGGCGCCAAGATCAAGGTCGCCTTCGTCCCGAAACTGCAGGGCGTGCCGTACTTCGAGGCGATGAACGCCGGCGGCAAGGCCGCGGCCGAGGAACTGGGCAACGTGGAGTGGCTGTACCAGGGACCGACCCAGGCCGACGCGGCCGCGCAGGCCGACATCGTCCGGTCCTTCATCCAGCAGAAGGTCGACACCCTCATCGTCGCGCCGAACGACCCTGACTCGATGGCACCGCTGCTGCAGCAGGCAAAGGACGCCGGCATCCACGTCGCCACCGCCGACACCGATGCCCCGACCTCCGTACGTGAGGCGTTCGTCAACCAGGCCAGCGTCGACGGCATCGGCGAGGGCCTGACCGATGCGCTGATGACCGCCATGGGCGGAAAGGGCAAGTACGCCATCGTCTCCTGCGGCGAGTCGGCCGCGAACCTGAACGCCTGGATCGACGTGCAGAAGTCCTACACCGCGTCCAAGTACCCGGACGCCGAGATCGTCGACACCGTCTACGCCGGTGAGGATCAGGCCAAGGCAACCCAGATGGCCACCGACCTGATGAACGCGCACCCGGACCTGACCGGTCTGGTCGGCGAGTGCACCTCGTCGGCACCGGGTGTCGCCCAGGCGGTCAAGGACGCCGGCAAGATCGGCACAGGTCTTCACCGTCGGCCTCGGCACCCCGCAGTCGATGAAGCCGTACCTGGCTGACGGTTCCTCCTCAGCGGCAATCCTGTGGGACGTCGAGAACCTTGGCTACCTGACCGCATGGACCGGCGCGCAGCTGGCCGAGGGCAACACCATCGCGGCCACCAACGACGTCAGCACCAAGCTGCCCGCCGTCGCGTACGACGCCGCCACCAAGACGCTGCTGCTGGGGCCGGCACTGGCCATCACCAAGGACAACGTGGACAGCTTCAGCTACTGAGTTGACTCCGCTCGCCAGCACCAGAGTCTGAGCATCGGAAAGTCTGACCAATCAGCGGTCCGGCCGGGGCATTCCCGGCCGGACCGCCTGGTGAGCAGAACAAGTGAGAGACGGAGCCCGAAACGTGACGAACGAGAATCCTCCGACGGCGGCAACGCCATCCAGCAACGAGTCCTCGGAGTCCGGCACTGTGCGGCTTCGGCTGACCGGTATTTCCAAGAGATTCGGCGCGGTGCGGGCGATTCGCAATGCGGATCTGACCGTCAACGCCGGTCAGGTGCACGCGCTGGTCGGGGAGAACGGCGCCGGCAAGTCGACCATGATCAAGATCATTTCCGGGGTCGAGTCGGCGGATACCGGCACCATCGAATTCGAGGGCGCCGAGATCGGCCATCTCCTCCACCACCGATGCGATGGCCCTCGGCATCGCCACCGTGTACCAGGAGCCGCAGCTCTTCGCCGAACTCACGGTGTCGGAGAACATCTTCACCGGCCGCGAAATCCGCAAGGGCGGCCGGGTGAACTGGGCGGCGCAGAACGCGAAAGTCGTCGAACTACTGGAACTCCTCGGCCTGCCGGCAAAGTACGCGACGGTACCGATCGGCGCACTGTCGATCGCCGAGCAGCAGCAGGTCTCGATCGCGAAGGCGCTGGCCGGAAACGCCAAGGTCCTCATCCTGGACGAGCCGTCGGCCATTCTTACCGACGCCGAGATCGAAGTGCTGTTCGCTGTCGTTCGCCGGCTCACCGCGTCCGGCGTATCCGTCATCTACATCTCGCACCGGCTTGACGAACTGTTCCGGATTGCGCAGCAGGTCACCGTCATGCGTGACGGTCAGACCATCGGCACCTACCCGATCGAAGAGCTGTCGGTACGGCAGATCGCCGAGCTGATGGTCGGCGGCATTCTGTCCGATGACCGCCCCGAGCGGACCGTCCCCGACGGAGAACCGGCGCTGGTGCTGTCCGGCCTGACCCGAACCGGGAAGTTCCACGACGTCGACGTGTCCGTCAAGCGTGGCGAGATCGTCGGCCTGTACGGACTTGTCGGCTCCGGGGTCTCCGAGATCGCGGCCTGCATCTACGGCATGGACCGGGCCACCAGCGGCGAGATCCTGCTGAACGGCAAGGCCATCTCACCCCGCTCGCCGCAGGACGCGCAGAAGCTCGGCATCGCGCTGCTGCCGGCGAACCGCAAGCTCGAGGGAATGTTCTCCTTCCAGTCCATTGCCTTCAACATCTCGGCCGGGCACCTGAAACTGCTGTCCCGGTTCGGCCTGTTCGTCGACCGGCGGCGGGAGAAGACCGTGGCCAAGGACCTGATCACGCGGCTGGCGGTGAAGACCCCGAACGAGCGGCAGGCCATCGGCGCCATGTCCGGCGGCAATGCGCAGAAGGTCGTGCTGGCCCGGCAACTGGTCGAGCGTCCGGAGGTGCTGGTGCTGGCCGAGCCGACCCAGGGTGTCGATGTCGGCGCCAAGGAGGAGATCCATCGGATCATCACCGAGCTGGCCGAGAGCGGCTCCGCCGTACTGGTCGTCACGTCCGATCTGTCGGAGGCGCTGCGCATCTCCGACCGGCTGCAGGTAGTCCGCGGCGGCACCACCACCGTGGAGTTCGGGCCGGAGGCCACCCAGGTCGACGTCCTCGCGGCCGCCGCCGGCGCCGTCGACGAGGAAGGGACATGCGGCATGAGCACCACTGTCAACGGTGAGCGGCCGGACCCGGGGTTGCCGGCCGGCGAACCGCCGGCGGACGCCCCGCAAGCCCGCAACCGGGTGCTGCCGTCGGCGATCTCCGGTCAGGAACTGGTGCTGATCGGCGTCATCGCCGTGCTGTGGATCATTCTGGCGTTTGCCACCCCGGCGTTCTTCACGCCGGGCTCCATCCAGCCACTGCTGGTGGCGATGGCGCCGATCGCGCTGGTCGGCGTCGGCATGACGATCATCATCATCACCGGCGGGATCGACGTCTCGGTCGGGGCGGCGATCATGGTCTGCGCCGTGATCACCGCGAAACTGCTGGTCGACCAGGGGCTTGTCACTGCCACTGGCGGTGATCGTCTCCGTCGCTGGTCGGCGGCGTGCTCGGCCTGGTCAACGGTCTGCTGATCGCCTACGGCCGGGTGCACGCCATCATCATCACCTTCGGCACCGCCAACATCTTCCTGTTCCTCGGCCTGCAGATCTTCGGCTCGAGCACGGTCAACAACATCCCGCAGACCTTCGACGTCTTCGGCCGCGGCGTCGCCGGGCGGACCCTCGGCATTCCGCATGCCTTCCTGATCACCGTCATCATCGCGGCCATCGCCTGGTGGTACCTGCGGCACACCGCCGGCGGCCGGCACTTCTACGCCATCGGCGGCGACCCGCACGCCGCGCGGCTGGCCGGTGTCCGGGTGCAGCGCCGCATCCTGCTCGCCTACCTGATCACCGGGCTGCTGGTCGGCCTGGCCTCCTGCTTCGTCATCGCGCAGGGCACCTCCACCCTGGACCAGAGCGTCGGCACCGGAAAGGAACTCGCGGTGATCGCCGCCGTGGTGATCGGCGGAACCTCGATCATGGGTGGCCGCGGCTCGGTCCTCGGCACCCTGCTCGGCGCGCTGCTGGTGCAGACCGTCACCTCCGGCGTCACCCAGCTCGGCTGGAACTCGCAACTGTCCGACCTGTTCGTCGGCATTTTCATCATCGTCGCGGTCGGCGCCGACCTGATCCGCGAGCGGGCAAGGAGAGCGAAATGAGCGCCGACCTGTGATCCAGAACCCGACACCCCAGCACCGACACGCCGGTCCGGCCGCGGAATCCTTGGTCGAGCCGGGTCGTTCGGGCGCTGCTCACCCAACGGATCGTGCTGCTGGCCGTGCTGATCGTCGTCGTGGTCGTGGTGTTCTTCATCATGGACGCCGACGGCTACCTGACCGCGCCCTACGACACCGACTACATGGCGTCGTCACTGATCAACGCGGTGCCGCTGGCCATGCTCGGGCTCGCCGAGCTGCTGGTGATCCTGTCCGGCCGCGGCGGCATCGACCTGTCGGTCGGCGCGATCGTCTCGCTGGCCGGCATGGTGTTCGGCTTCGCCTACGGGCAGTGGGGCTGGCCGCTGTGGGCGGCGATCATCCTGACCGCGGTGTTCGGCGGGCTGTGCGGTGCGCTGAACGGATTCCTGGTGGCCTACATCGGCTTCCCGGCGCTGATCGCCACACTGGCCACCTTCTACGCGTTCAAGTCGCTCGCCATCGTGATCAACAACCAGCGCCCGATCAGCACCAAGCCGATCCAGGACCTGTTCTCGATCAGCCAGTCCGTCGAATTGCCGGTGATCGGCGGTCAACCTGCCGGATGTCCCGCTCGGCATCTTCACCTTCCTGATCCCGACCGCGATCGTGGTCTGGGTGTTGTTGGCCCGCACCACCTATGGCCGCCGGCTGTACGCGATCGGCACCAACGACACCGCCGGCGAAGTGGGCCGGGCTGCCGGTCAAGGACACCCGATTCAAGGCGTACGTCTACGCCGGCGTGATCTCCGGTCTGGTCGCCGTCGTCACCGTCGCCCAGTTCGCCTCCGCCCGGCCCGACGCCGGGGTCTCCGGCAGCGGCATGGCCCTGCCGGCCATCACCATCGCCGTCCTCGGCGGCGTCGCCATCACCGGCGGCATCGGCCGGGTCGCCGGCGTCGTGCTGGCCACCCTGCTGATCGTCTGGCTGAACGCCGGCATCCTGCTCGCCTTCGTCGGCAACGAGGGATCGCAGTATCAGTTGCTGGCCCTGGGTCGGTGCTGATCTTCGCTGCGCTGCTCAACGGCATCACCAACCGCAGGTACGGGGGATCGCGGTGACACCGGACCTCACCCGATCCGACACGCCCGATCCGAACCGAAGGACGAAAGCTCATGACGCGACGCACATCAGCCGCACTGCCGATCTCGACACCTTTGGCATCGAGGTGCCGAGTTGGGCGTACGGCAATTCCGGCACCCGGTTCAAGGTGTTCACCACGGCGGGGACGCCGCGGGATCCGTGGGAGAAGATCGCCGACGCGGCGCAGGTGAACGCGATGACCGGGTTGGCGCCGAAGGTGTCGATCCACATTCCGTGGGACAAGGTCGAGGACTACGGCGTTGGCCGCCTACGCCAAGGAACTCGGCGTCAGCATCGGGTCGGTGAACTCGAACCTGTTCCAGGACGATGACTACCGGTTGGGGTCGCTGACGAACAAGGACCCGAAGATCCGGGCGAAGGCCATTGCGCACCACCTGGAGTGCCTGGACGTGATGCGGGCGACGGGGTCGTTGGATCTGAAGATCTGGTTGCCGGACGGCACGAACTACGCCGGGCAGGATTCGCTGGCCGGCCGGCAGGACCGGTTGGCCGAGTCCCTGGCGGAGATCTACGCGGCGATGGATGACGATCAGCGGTTGTTGTTGGAGTACAAGATCTTCGAGCCGTACTTCTACACGATGGACGTCCCGGACTGGGGCACCTCGTCTGTTGCACTGCCTGGCGTTGGGTGAGCGGGCGAAGGTGATCCTGGACACCGGGCATCATGCGCAGTCCACGAACATCGAGTTCATCGTGATGCAGCTGGTGCGGCAGGGCCGGTTGGGGGCGTTTGATTTCAATTCCCGGTACAACGCCGATGATGACCTGATCGTGGGGTCGGCGGATCCGTTCCAGTTGTTCCGGATCATGTTCGAGATCACCGAGGCGAAGGCGCACCTGCCCGGGTCGGGGGTGAATTTCATGTTGGATCAGTGTCACAACATCGAGGAGAAGATCCCCGGGCAGATCCGGTCGGTGATGAATGTGCAGGCCGCGACCGCGAAGGCGTTGCTGGTCGATCAGGACGCGCTGCAGGCGGCGCAGGCGGCGGGGGACATCCTGGGTGCGCACGGGGTGTTGATGGACGCCTACGAGACCGATGTCCGGGGGATCCTGGCCGATCGGCGGGAGAACCTCGGCCTGCCGCGGGATCCGCTGCGGGCGTTCGCCGAGTCCGGGTACGCCGCGAAGGTCGCGGCCGATCGGGTCGGCGGCACCCAGGCCAGCTGGGGCGCCTGATTGTTGGCTCGCACCGTCCGGCCACGACCATTTTTCGCACAGACCCAGGAGAACCGCTCGATGAGTGACACCGATACCGCAGCTGACGATCTGATTGCCCGCTCGAACAGATTGGGCGCAGATGCCCGGAACACCAACTACGCCGGCGGGAACACCTCCGCCAAGGGCACCGAGATCGATCCGGTCACCGGTGAGCCGGTGGAACTGTTGTGGGTCAAGGGATCCGGCGGCGACCTCGGCACCCTGAGCAGCAAGAACCTCGCGGTGCTGCGGCTGGACCGGCTCCGCGCCCTGGTCGACGTCTACCCCGGGATCGACCGGGAGGACGAGATGGTCGCCGCGTTCGACTACTGCCTGCACGGCAAGGGCGGCGCCGCCCCGTCGATCGACACCGCGATGCACGGCCTGGTCGACGCCGCGCACGTCGATCACCTGCACCCGGATTCCGGGATCGCGCTGGCCACCGCGGTCGACGGGGAAGAACTGACCCGCAAGGCCTTCGGGGACCGGGTGGTCTGGGTGCCATGGCGGCGCCCCGGGTTCCAGCTCGGACTGGACATCGCGGCGATCAAGGCCGCGAACCCGCAGGCCATCGGCTGCATCCTCGGCGGGCACGGCATCACCGCCTGGGGCGACACCAGCGAGCAGGCCGAGCAGAATTCGCTGGAGATCATCCGCACCGCGGAGAAGTACCTGCCGGACAACGGTATTGCGGAGCCGTTCGGCAAGGTCGTCCCGGGCTACGAGGCCCTGCCGGAGGCCGAGCGACGGGCCAAAGCCGCCGCGCTGGCGCCGACGATCCGCGGGATCGCCTCGGCCGACCGGCCGCAGGTCGGGCACTTCACCGACTCGACTGTGGTGCTGGAGTTCCTGTCCCGGGAGAAGCTCGCTGCGCTGGCCGAATTGGGCACGTCCTGCCCGGACCACTTCCTGCGGACCAAGGTCAAGCCGCTCGTCGTCGACCTCCCCGCGTCGGCGTCGGTGGAGGAGATCAAGGCCCGGCTGGTCGAGCTGCACGAGGCCTACCGCAAGGACTACCAGGGCTATTACGACCGCAACGCCACCCCCGATTCACCGGCTATCCGGGGTGCGGACCCGGCGATCGTCCTCGTCCCAGGGGTCGGGATGTTCTCCTTCGGCAAGGACAAGCAAACCGCCCGGGTCGCCGGCGAGTTCTACGTCAACGCGATCAACGTGATGCGCGGCGCCGAATCCGTCTCCACCTACCAACCGATCTCGGAGGCGGAGAAGTTCGCCATCGAATACTGGGCCCTGGAAGAGGCCAAGCTGCAACGCATGCCGAAACCGAAGGCCCTGGCCACCCGGGTCGCCGTCGTCACCGGCGCCGGGTCCGGCATCGGCAAGGCCATCGCCACCCGGATCGCCGCCGAGGGCGGCTGCGTCGTCATCGCCGACCTCAACCTCGAGGGCGCACAGAGCCTGGCCGACGAACTGGGCGGACCGGATGTCGCCGTCGCCGTCAGGGCCGACGTCTCGGACGAGAACGCGGTTGCGGAGATGTTCGCCGCCGCGGCCCTCGCGTTCGGCGGGGTGGACCTGGTGGTCAACAATGCCGGTCTCTCGTTGTCCAAGCCGCTGCTGGAAACCACCGTCAAGGACTGGGACCTGCAGCACAACGTGATGGCCAAGGGTTCCTTCCTGGTCTCCCGGGAAGCCGCCAGGGTGATGATCGAGCAGCAACTCGGCGGCGACATCATCTACATCTCCTCCAAGAACAGCGTGTTCGCCGGACCGAACAACATCGCCTACTCCGCCACCAAGGCCGACCAGGCCCACCAGGTCCGCCTGCTGGCCGCCGAACTCGGGCCATCACGGCATCCGGGTCAACGGCATCAACCCGGACGGCGTCGTCCGCGGCTCCGGGATCTTCGCCAGCGGTTGGGGCGCCTCCCGGGCCGCCGTCTACGGGGTCAAGGAAGAAGACCTCGGCGCCTACTACGCCAAGCGCACCCTGCTCGGCAAAGAGGTCCTTCCCGAGCACATCGGCGACGCCGTCTTCGCCCTCACCGCCGGCGACCTCTCCCAGACCACCGGCCTGCACATCCCCGTCGACTCCGGCGTCGCGGCCGCATTCCTGCGATGAGCCAGGCCGTACCGGGCGCGGAGCCGCCGCACTCGGTTTCCGGGTCCGCGGTCGATCGGTCGGCCTCCCTGGTGGCGGTCGACCTGGGGGCGTCCAGCGGGCGGGTCATCCTGGGCCGGGTGGGCCCGGGCGTGCTGGAGATGACGGAGGTCTCCCGCTTCCGCAACGGAGCCGTCGCCCTGCCCGACGGGCTGTACTGGGACATCCTTGGCCTTTACCAGGATGTCATCGCCGGACTCCGGGAGGCTGCCCGGCTGGAGCCCGAGATCGTCGGCATTGCGATCGATTCCTGGGCGGTGGACTACGGCCTCGTGGACCCCCATGGGGTGCTGATTGGTAACCCGCGGCATTACCGGGACCCGCGCAGTGCAGCCGCTGTCGACGCCGTACACGCCAGGGTCGCACCCGAGAAGCTCTATGAGATCAACGGTTTACAATTTCTGCCGTTCAATACGCTCTACCAGTTCAGCTGCCGATCCCCGGGTGCAGGAGCCGGGCGTACAGGCCCTGCTGATCCCGGATCTGCTCGGATACTGGCTCACCGGTGAACGGGTCACCGAGGACACCAACCTGTCCACCACCGGCCTTCTGGATGCGCGCACCGGAAGCCTGGCGACCGAGCTCATCGACGCCCTTGGAATCCCCGGCAGCCTGGTGGCGCGGCAGGTGCCGCCGGGCGCGGTGGTTGGTGAAGTGACAGGCCGGATTCGAGCTCAGATCGGCATGAATCACCCCGTCACCCTGACCGCGGTCGGTTCGCACGACACCGCTTCCGCAGTTGTCGGGGTGCCGTCCGAGTCCCCGAATTTCGCGTACATCTCCTGCGGCACCTGGGGTTTGGTCGGCGTCGAGCTCGACACACCTGTCCTCACCGAAGGCAGCCGGGCAGCAAACTTCACCAATGAACGCGGCGTGGACGGCACCATCCGGTATCTACGCAACGTCATGGGTCTGTGGTTGCTCAGTGAGACACTGCGAACCTGGGAGCTGCAGGGCACCACCCTCGAACTCGCCGAACTGATCGACCACGCGGGGGCTCTCCCGGTTGGTGGGCCGATATTTGATCCGGATGATCCTGCGTTCCTGCCACCCGGGGACATGCCAGGACGCATTGCCGCTGCTCTTGCGGCCGCAGGTCAGCAGGTTCCCATCACCCCGGTCGAGCTGGTGCGCTGCATCTTGGACAGTCTGGCCGCGGCCTTCGCCGCGACGGTCGTTGAAGCTGCACGCCTCTCCGGCGTTGACGTCGCAGTGATTCATATTGTTGGCGGCGGCTCGCAGAACCGACTGCTGTGCCAGCTGACCGCGGACGCCGCGGGGCTACCGGTGATAGCCGGGCCGGTCGAGGCGACTGCGCTCGGAAACCTCCTGGTCCAGGCCAGGACGCACGGGCTGCTCGACGGTGATCTGTGGGCGCTGCGGCGCGAACTCCGGGCGTCGATCAGCACCGAGACCTACCTACCCAACGCACCCGTCCGGAACCCGGTCCCGGCCAACTCATGAACGGAGACCCTGTGCGCTATTGCTTCAGTCTTCAGGTCAAACCCGAACTGATCGCCGAGTACACCGAGCGGCACCGGCGGGTGTGGCCGGAGATGCAGGCCGCGCTGCGGGACACCGGTTGGGGTAACTACTCGTTGTTCCTGCGGTCCGACGGGCTGCTCATCGGGTACGTCGAATGTGCGGATCTCGCCGCTTCGCAGCGCGCGATGGACGCCGTCGAGGTCAATGCGCGCTGGCAAAGCGAGATGGCAGGCTTCTTCGTCGGGACCGCCGGCAGGCCCGCCGACCAGGCGTTTCAACTGTTGCCGGAGGTCTTTCACCTCGACGAAGCCGCGTCCGACGCAGCGATCACCAGCGGGAACCCTGAGAATGGGTAGCAGACCCGGTCCTGCACGCCGCGCAGACCCGGTTGGGAGGCACCATGCGTATTGCTCTGATCGCCACCTGCATCGGTGACGCAATGTTCCCGGACGTCCCAAGGGCAACCGTGTCGCTCCTGGAGCGGCTCGGGCATGAGGTGATCTTTCCAGCCGGGCAGGTGTGCTGCGGGCAGATGCACGTCAACACCGGGTACCTCACCGAGGCGTTGCCGGTCGTTCGCAATCACGTGAACGTGTTCTCCGACACCGACTTCGACGTAGCGGTCGCACCGTCGGGGTCGTGTGTCGGGTCGATCAGGCACCAACAGGCGATGGTCGCGCGCCGCGGTGGCGACACCGCGCTGGCCGAACGGGCCACCGAACTGGCCGCGCGGACGTACGAACTGTCGGAGTTACTGGTCGACGTGCTCGGGCTGTCCGATGTCGGCGCCTACTACCCGCACCGGGTCACCTACCATCCGACCTGCCATTCGCTTCGGATGTTGCGGGTCGGCGACAAGCCGCTGTCCCTGCTGCGGGCGGTCGAGGGCATCGACCTGGTGGATCTTGCCGCAGGGTGATGTCTGCTGCGGTTTCGGCGGCACCTTTGCCCTGAAGAACGCCGGGACCTCCAGCGCCATGCTGGACGACAAGATCAAGAACGTCCTGAGCACCGGTGCCAGCGTCTGCTCGGCCGGCGATTCGTCGTGCCTGATGCACATCGGCGGCGGCCTGAGTCATCGCGACAACCCGACCAAGACAGTGCATCTCGCCACGATCCTGGCCTCGACCAGGGAGAACCCAGCATGACCAGCACCTTCCTGGGCGTGCCGATCCGGCGCCGGCGCAAGAAGAAGAATCTCCACTTCGTGGCACGGAGTCGTTCCCGAAGGCAGCGAAGAAGGAGCTCGCCAACGGTCAGCTGCGCCGCAATCTGGCCCACGCCACGTCTACCATCCAGGCCAAGCGTGCGTTGGTTGTCGGCGAGATGCCCGACTGGGAGGCGCTGCGGGACACGCGGCTCTGCGATCAAGACCGACGTGATGGCCCGGCTGCCGGAACTTCTCGAGCAGCTCGAGGCAAACGTCACCGCCAGGGGCGGGGTCGTGCATTGGGCCGTCGATGCCGAAGAGGCCAACCGGATCGTCGCCGACCTGGTCCGGGCAACAGGCGCGACCGAGGTGCTCAAGGTCAAATCCATGGCCACCCAGGAGATCGGGCTCAACGAGTACCTGGAGGAACGCGGCATCGCAGCGGTGGAAACCGATCTCGCCGAACTCATCGTCCAACTGGCGCATGACAAACCGTCACACATCCTGGTCCCCGCGATCCACCGCAACCGGACCGAGGTCCGCGACATCTTCCTCGCCGAAATGGCAGATGCTCCAGCTGATCTCACCGATGAGCCACGACGACTGGCGATGGCAGCACGGGAGCATCTGCGGCGTAAGTTCCTCACCGCCAGGGTTGCGGTGTCCGGGGCCAACTTCGGTATTGCCGATACCGGCACCCTCGCCGTTGTCGAGTCCGAGGGCAACGGCCGGATGTGCCTGACCCTGCCGCAGACCCTGATCACGGTCATGGGCATCGAGAAACTACTGCCCACCTTCACCGATCTCGAGGTCTTTCTGCAGCTACTGCCGAGGTCCTCGACGGGTGAACGGATGAACCCGTACACCTCGCTCTGGACCGGCGTCACTCCCGGCGACGGGCCGCAGGAGTTCCACCTGATCCTGCTCGACAACGGCCGCACCAACGCCCTCGCCGATCAGGTGGGAAGGGCTGCGCTGCACTGCATCCGCTGTTCGGCGTGCCTCAACGTGTGCCCGGTCTACACCCGCACGGGTGGGCATGCTTACGGCTCGGTCTACCCCGGGCCGATCGGTGCGGTGCTCACCCCGCAGCTCACCGGAATGCACGGTCATGACGACCCGAACTCGTCGCTGCCGTATGCGTCGTCCCTGTGCGGCGCCTGTTATGACGTCTGCCCGGTGAAGATCGACATCCCCAGCCTGCTCGTCGAACTGCGGGCCCGAGCAGTGGACGCCGACCGGGATCGCACCATCCCCGGCGGGTGGGACGCGGCCATGAAGGCCGCGGCCTGGGTGATGAGCGACGAGAAGCGTTTCGCGGCAGCGGAAAAGGGTCTAGCCGTCGGCAGGGTGCTCGGCGGCCGCAAGCACCGCATCCGGCACCTGCCGCCACCGATGTCCGGCTGGACAGCCAGCAGGGACGTTCCGGCACCACCGGCACAAACGTTCCGGGACTGGTGGAAGAACGACCACGCCGAGGCGGGCGAACAATGAGCAGCCGCGAGATTGTGCTGGGGAAGATCCGGGCAGCGCTGGTCAATGACGGTGCGCCGACACCGGTACCGCGGGAGTACATCCGAACTGCCCGCGCGGCGGGCAGCGAGCCGGTGATCGAACTCCTTGTCGATCGACTGGTGGACTACAAGGCTCGCGTCGACCGGGTCGACCGCCAGGGTCTGCCCGGCGCGATCAACCTGGCGTTGACCGGCATGATCAGCGTCGTCGTCGGACCGGGTTTGGATCAGCACATCGTCGCCGCCTGCGCCGACGAGGGCCGGGTCGTGACGACAGACTCTGCGCCGGAGGTGTTGTCGCCCCAGCAGCTCGATGTCATCGACGCCGTCGTCACCACCGCCAGGGTGGCCATCGCCATGTCGGGGACGATCGTTCTGGACGGCGGCGATGGTCAGGGCCGGCGGGCCATCACGCTTGTCCCGGATCGGCACGTGATCATCCTGACGGCGGACCAGATCGTCGAGACCGTCGCCGAGGCGATCGCCCTGCTCACGCCCACCGCGCCCCTGACGATGATCGCCGGACCATCGGCAACGAGCGACATCGAACTCGAGCGGGTGGAGGGCGTGCACGGCCCCCGGACGCTGCATGTGATCATCGTGGGCTAGGTTGGCCCGGAGTCGAGCAGTCACTGTGCGCGGAGCCCGGCAAAGAACGTTCGGACATCCGCCGCGACGACCTCCGGCACTTCCATCGAGGCGAAGTGCCCGCCTTTGTCGTACTCGGTCCAGTGCACGATGTTGGTGTTGTCCCGTTCGGCGAACGGGCGCATCGACTGGAAATCGTCCGCGAAGACGGCCACCCCGGTCGGCGCGCTGTTCACGGCCTGCTCGTTGACATCCCTGATCGACACGGCGTGCAGCTCCTCGTAGTAGAAGCGGGCCGTCGTGCCGGACGTATTGGTGAGCCAGTACAGCGTGACCTGGGTGAGGATCTGGTCCCTGGTCAAGAGGCTGCCCTCGCCGAAAGATTGGAACAGTTCGTTCCAGGCGAGCTGCCCGGCCGGCGAGTCGGCCAGGGCGTGCGCCACCGTCTGCGGGCGGGATCCGAGCATCGCGGAGAAGCCGGCGTGGTCCTGGAACCAACCGGCGAACTCCAGCGCCGCATAGTCCTTCGGAGTCATCTTCTCGAATTCCGCCGGATCCCCCGACGGGAACGAGAACAGTTGCAACACATGGGCACCCAGAAATCCTTGGGGATTGAGCAGGGCCAGCTCCCGGGAGACCATCGCCCCGGCATCGCTGCCGTGCGTGCCATAGCTGTCGTACCCGAGCCGCCGCATCAGCACGTCCCAGGTCCGCGCCACCCTGGCCATCGTCCAGCCCCGGTCCAGAAGCGGCATGCTGAAGGCGAATCCAGGAATTGACGGGATCACCACCGAGAACGCGTCCTCGGCCCGCCCGCCGTGGGCGACCGGATCGGTCAGCGGACCGACCATATCGAGCAGGTCGACGAAGGTTCCCGGGTAGGTGTGGGTCAGCACAATCGGCGTCGCGTTCGGCTCCGCCGATACAACATGGACGAAATGCACTGTCTGGCCTTCGATCTCGGTGACGAACTGCGGGTAGGAGTTGATCCGCTGCTCCTGCGCCCGCCAGTCGAACTCGGTGCGCCAGTACGCGACCAGGTCCCGCAGGTACTCGGTCTGCATCCCGTAGTCCCAGGTGTCGCCGGGCGTCGGGGGCGCGAACCGAGTTCGGGTCAGGCGGTCGTTCAGGTCGTCGAGGTCGGCCTGCGGGATGTCGATACGGAAGGGCCGGATGTCTGAGCCGGTGCTCTGGGTGGTTGTCATAGGAACACCGTAGAAGGCATATAGGAACATTCGATTCCTATATAAATAGTAGAATTCTGCCCATGTTGGAGACCTCTGCGCGGCTGCTCGCGCTGCTGTCGTTGCTGCAATCGCGGCTGACCTGGTCGGGGACGGAGTTGGCCGAGAAACTGGCGGTCAGCACCAGAACCGTGCGCAACGACGTCGACCGGCTCCGGGAGTTGGGCTATCCCGTCGACGCCGACCGTGGTGCCGCGGGTGGCTACCGGCTCGGGGTGGGAGCGAAGCTACCGCCCCTGCTGCTGGATGACGAGGAGGCCATAGCCGTCGCGATCGGACTGCGGGTCGCCGTCGGCGTCACCGGTATCGGCGAGAGCAGCGCGCGGGCGCTGGCCAAACTGGAACAGGTCCTACCGCACCGCCTGCGGCGGCAGGTGACCGCGATCAACGACGCCATCTCCCGGGGCCCGGACAACATCGACAGCAACGTCGAGGACCCGGAGATCGACGCGGCCACGCTGGCCGCCGCCGCAAACGCGATCCGGGACCAGGAATGGCTGCGGTTCGACTACCAGGGCGCCCGTACGACCGTCGAGCCCTACCGGCTGATCAGCTGGATGCGCCGCTGGTACCTCGTCGGACGCGAACCGAAGTCGGGCGATTGGCGCACGTTCCGGCTCGACTGGGTGGCGCCGGGCGAACGCAGCAACCGCCGCTTCACCCCGCGACCGTTGCCCGGCGAGGACTACACGGCGTTCCTGCTCCATGACGTGGCGTCCACCGGGTGGCGGGTGCATGCGCGGATCACCGTCTTCGCCCCGGCCGAAGAGGTGCTGTCCCGGATCAACGCCACCGTCGGGGTCGTCGAGAAGGTCGACGACGACACCTGCATTCTGGTCACCGGGGCGGACAGCATCGAGATCGTCGCCGTGTACATCGGCATGCTGGGCATCGATTTCCACGTCGCTGAACCGCCCGAACTCGTCACGCACCTGGCCGTTCTCGGACAGCGGTACGCGCGCGCAGTAACCCGTGAGAGCGGGCTGGGGCATATCGGACAAAGCTGACCAGAGCAAGGGTCTACCGGCGTAGCAGCACCAATGTGCCCGCCTGGTCGACCAGTTGGTAACCCGCCGCCTGCAGTTGCTCGGTGCGCGCGATCTTCCAGGCCTTGTCGCTCGCCGGCCAGGTTGAGGATCACCCAATCGAGCGGCGCGAGCGGAATGTGCGTCGAATCCCGCCAGTCGGCCGTCGGCCAGGGTGACCGGATTCCGGTCGGTGATATTTCCCAGCAGGCCGACGTCGGCGATCACCGTCGCGCCCGGCGGGGATCTCCTCGATCAGCCGCCGCGCATCCTCCCGCCATTGGCTCGGCACGAGGGCGTCGGCAAACGTCTGCGGCAGCTCGGTGGTGTGCACGTTGTAGTCGACCAGAACCGCCAGCATGACCGCAACGGCGAGTCCGGATGCGCTGGACCACCACGCCCTGATCTGCGCCGGCGTGGTGCCGAGCCGGATCCGGCGCTGTTGCAGGGCGACCACCAGGGCCAACAGGCAGACCACCATCAGCGGACCGTCGTAGTAGTACTTCATCTCCAGGTAGACCTCCCGATGGGAGACGAACCGGGCCAGCAGGGTGGGCACCAGCACCAGGATCAACGGCGAGCGCAGGCCGAGCGCCGCCGTGATCGCCAGTGCGCCGAGCAGGGCGACGCCGTTGATGCTGAACAGATTTCCCAGCACGGTACCGACCATCGGAACCGAGCCCGGAGTCCGGACCTCCGAGGCGAAGTAGGTATAGGTGCCGGTGAAGCTGAAAGACGGGATGACGATCATCGTCAGCAGCGCGAACGCCAGCGACGCTGCCGGCCAGCAAACCCGGCCGCCCAGCGCCATTGCCGATCGCCGCGAAGACCAGGCCGATGCCGGCAATGTACAGCGGGGTGTCCTCCTTCACCAGCAGCAGCGCCCCGCACCAGCCGAGCATCCAGCCCAGCCGATCGTCGATCAGCGCCTCCAGGGCCAGCGCCAGGAACGCCACCGCGAAGCAGGCCTCGTGGAAATCGAAGTCGACGACCTTCAGAATCCCCCAGGACAGCGCGAAGGAGATGCCCGAGGTAATAGCCGAGACCACCCAGCCGCCGCACCGCCGACCCTGGTCACGACGTGCACGCCGATCGCCAGGAACAACGCCTGGGCGACCAGCAGGGTGAGCACGCTGGGCCAGATCCGGTAGAACGGCGCCAGCACCATCATGATCGGGCTGAAGTGGTCGCCCAGAATGTTGAACGGCTCCTGCGACTTGACCAGCACGTTCGGGGTGTCGCCGCTGCGCGTAGTTGGCGATCGCCTGCTGGAAGATCGTGATGTCGACGGACGTCTTGAACTGCTGCTGCCGGAGCACCGATTCGACCGTGTAGAGCACGAAAGCCGACCGATGCTGACCAGCCAGATGGCGACCCGCCGACGCGGGCGAGGTCACGCCGTTCGGGATCGGGCCGAAGGCGTTGCCGCAGCTGGCCGAGCCGGCGTCCGGGCGAGCCGGTGATCGCGCGCTGGGCCTTCAGGACGCGCGGAAGATCCGCGGGCGTCGGTGTCGCGATTCAGCACTGGCGCTCCTACCGACTCGGGATCACTCCGCACCGGTCGCGGCTGGCGCCGACCGGACGCATTCGAACGTGGACTGTGCGCGGTGCTGGGTGAAGCCGTGTCCTATTGTCGCGCATCGCCCACCGGGTTCGTGACAAGCCGACAAATCCGGCAGTGGCGACTCCGCGTCATGGCCGGATTCCACTGGCGGTACGCGAGCCCGACTGGGTACCGTGCAGCGGTGACCAACGACACCGTCAGCAACCCTCGAACAACGCCCCTTCCCCCGGCTGGCAGCGCTCGGGCGCCGCCCGATCACGCAGGCGTCCGTGGTCGGGCTCGGCTGCTGGCAACTCGGTGCGGACTGGGGAGAGGTCACCGAGGACGACGCCCTGGCCGTGCTGCGGGCCGCCGTCGGATGCCGGAGTGACACTTCTTCGACACCGCCGATGTCTACGGCGACGGACGCAGCGAGCAACTGATCGGCCGATTCCTCGCCGGGCTCGGATCCGCCGCCGGACCAGATCATGGTGGCCACCAAGATCGGCCGGCGGGCGGATCCGTTCGCGCCGGAAACGTTCACCGAGGCAAATCTGCGGGCCTGGGTCGACCGGTCGCAGGCGCAACCTCGGCCGCCGACACCCTCGACCTGGTGCAGCTGCACTGCCCGCCGACCGCGACCTTCCAGCGACGACGCCGTCTTCGACGTGCTCGACGCCCTGGTCAGGCCGAGGGAGCAATCGCCGGGTACGGCGTTTCGGTGGAGACCTGCGCACGAGGCGCTCACCGCGATCGCCCGGCCGGGCGTGGTCAGCGTGCAGATCATCCTCAACGCGTTCCGGCTCAAGCCGCTCGACGAGGTACTGCCGGCCGCGGCGGCGGCCGGCGTCGGCATCATCGCCCGGGTGCCGCTGGCCAGCGGGCTGCTGTCCGGCCGGTACACGTCGTCGACCACGTTCGCCGCGGACGATCACCGCAACTACAACCGGGCGGGGGCGGCCTTCGACGTCGGCGAGACCTTCTCCGGGGTGGACTTCGAAACCGGGCTCGCCGCCGTCGACGATCTCACCGCCGCGCTGCCGGCGGGAGCCTCGCTGCCGCAGGCCGCCCTGCGCTGGATCATCGACCAGCCGGGAGTCACCACCGTGATCCCTGGCGCCCGCAACCCCGAACAGGCCACGCGGGAACGCAGCGGCCGGCCGCTCCGCGGGCACCAGTCCGGACTTCGCTGCGGCGGTTCGCCACACCTACGACGCACGTTTGCGCAACGACATCCATCCCCGCTGGTAGCGCGCCTCTTCTCCCGCTGGACGGGATGATCAGAGCGCTGTGAGCATCGGATACCGGTACGCAGAGCCAGCAGTCTTGACACTCTGTTGATGGTGGAGTTCTCTGGAGGCTGCTGGAACCATCAGCCGATCGGGAACGGTGCCGCCGCAGCTCGCCGCGACGCCGTGAGAGTGCCACTCTTCGCCCGGATTGTGTGCAGACTGTTCGCCCGCAGCGTGCAAGGTGCGCCCGCACCGAGCGGACGAGGTCACCAGGTCACGCTCGGCTCCCGATCCCAGCTCCTCCCGGTTGGTGACGGAACCGCAGCGCGACCACGTTTCGAACGGGTCGACCATGTCGCAGGCGCAGGACAACGACACGAATTTCCTACCGGTCAGGATCCCCCAGCCGGCCAGCATTGCCGACCCCTTCTGGGATCTCCTCGCCCAACTGGACTACGGCCGACGCCAGGGCGTGGTCCGCCGACTGGCTGTGGGCTACTACGAGGATTGGCGACCGTCCCGGGCCGAGGTCGCGTTGTTGGTGGACTTCGAACTCGGCCGGCTGACCGAGGCGGAATATCTGGCGGCCGCGCCCCGTCCCGTCGAACTGGCCGTCGCACCGGACGTGCCTACCCCGATCCAAGCAGTGGGCGACACGGACCCGACCATGCCGAGGGCAAAGACGCGAGGAGGGGCGACTACCGAGCGCGGGCCCGGCAAACCAACTCGGATCGCCACGCTGAGCGTCGACTGCGGTGACGTCGCGCCGCCCTTCAGGATGATCGTTCGGGGTCTGACCACCAACGGTTGGACGGTCCGCCGCGGTCAGCGATATCGATTGATGACGCTGCATTACGTCCTGCTCCCGCCGATCGGAATGGCCGCCCGCAAGGGCCAGACGATCACGCCCGATCCTCTATTCGGCGGCCATCACATGTGTCCCCGACGTCACGGCCCCCTGGGCGGATTCGGACGGGCGGCACCGGCAGCACTCGGTCGGATCGGGCCATATTGTCGGTAGCCGCGGCCCCTGGCCGGTGGCGGACTCCGTACGCGCCATCGATTTTCTCCTCAACAGGCAGCAACCCGTCGGCGCCGCGTCAGCGCCGCACCCGGCGGGTGTTCTCCGGATCAACATTTCCCAGTCAACGGCGACCTGGCGGCCGATCCCGGGATCGGCCGCGCGAAAGGTGAACGCCTGAAGACCTGGTCGCACCGGCGGAACGGGCGCAGTTCACCACAGATCAGTGTCTGGCCGCCTTGGCCGTACTCGAACGATCTACCCGCGGTCGGGGGCCGGATCGAGCAATTCCTCGACCCGCTGTTCGAGCGCTTGCGCGCGCCTGTCGGTGTCGGTCGGAACCGTCGTCAAGATTCTGGTCTGTACCGCCGCCTGCCGGACCGCTGGCCGCGGCTCGAGCACGATCCGGATCGGATGCCCCCATTGGTCGACGGGTGGCAGCAGGGCCACCCGCCGTGTCGGCTCGGTGATGCCGTTATTGCTCTCACACAGGTGCGGGGAATCAGAAGTCACCGGTACGGCACGGGCGATCAGCGCGGCGATCACCCGGCCGTCCGGATACACCACCGTCAGATCGAGCGCGTGCACCCATCGCGCGAGTCCGCAAGGGCCGCACAGTAGGTCGTCATCGACCTGACGGAGGGTGGTCCTGCCGCCGGCCGTGCGAATCGTTGCCACTCCGTCGCCGATGGACAGGTCACCGGCGGCGAGTGCGGCGATCTGGCCGTAGGACAGGCCCGCCAATTGGGACAACACCAACAGCGCACGGTCGCGACGGCCGATCCAGCCGGCCGCCCAGCCATGTGACGGGAGGGTGCGCAGCACGCTCTCCACCTGTTCGACCGAGTGGGTCTGTTGGGGTAGCACCCCCCGGAAGCGCTCGACGGTCCGTTGTCCCCGTGCGGTTGGCGCGCCGCCGGCGGAGACGGGAACGGTTTCGATCATCGTCACTGGTGGCTCCAACGGTGGTGGATCTTCCGGGATGCGTCGCCAGGGCTGAGGGCCGGGTGCGCCGAACCGGTGTGATGAGCGGAACGACGACCGACGGTCCTGCTTCTCGCGGTTGACAGCCCGAGGAACCCGACAGATCTGGGCGTTGAGACTGATCTCCAACGGCATCGCGGCCCAAGGCGGCGACGCCCTTCCCAGGCGGCTGTTGGTCCAGCGATCTGAGCCAACGCCTGTATGACGAGGTTGTCAAGCAGAGGGTGACCCAGTCGACACTCTCCGCACATCCCCCCGCGCTCCGCCCGAGAGCGCCCGCAGTGAGCGGCCGGCCCGACAGCGGCGCGACAGATCCGTGACAGGCCGCGCGGGGAAGGTTGCCTTTCGCGATGAGAACCCGGTCGGGAGGTCCCGTGATTCGTTTCACTTGTTCTGCGCGGCAACAGGTTTCAACCTCGCTGCGGTTCGCCGACCTGGCGGCGGGCGATACCGGCACCATCCGGGCGGTGTTCGAGGGACTCTCGGTGCGATCCCGCTACCTGCGCTTTCATGCCGGTCGTTCGATGCTGCCGGTCCGGGTGCAACAAAGACTCGCAGACGTCCGGCCCGGTTGCCACGAAGCCCATGTCGCCGTCCTTGACGATCGGCCGGTCGGCATCGCCCGCTGGATTCGGTTCGCGGAGGAGCCGCAGAGCGCAGAGTTGGCCATCGAGGTGATCGACGCTGCGCAATCCGGCGGCATCGGCCGGCAACTGGCCGCGCGCGCCGCACGATCGGCGCTGGCCGCCGGCGTGCAGTGCTTTCTTGCCTACATCGACGAGTCGAACGCCGATCTCCGGGCCCGCACGCTGTCCTACGGCGGCACGATCGACCCGTACGACCGCGGGTTGTTACGGCTGCCGGTGCGGTCCCTGTTGACTGCGGTCGATGAGCCGGCACCGTCACTCCACATTGAGTGAAGGGATTCATCGATGCTCGCGGGGCCCGCTCTGTGATTGCATGTCCGGATGCAGGTAGGGGTTCTCGGACCGCTGACCGTTCGGGTCGATCATCGCGATGTGACGCCCCGCGGGCAGCGACTGCGGGACGTCCTTGTGGTGCTCGTGCAACGTCGTGGTCGGCAGGTACCTGCCGAGGTGCTGCTGGATTTGGTGTGGGGCGAGGCCGCAGTCGGCCTGAACGGTTCCGCGGTGCACACCGTGGTCGCTCGGCTGCGACGGCAGATCGGACCCAGCGCGATCACGTCGGACGGCGTCGGTTACCTGCTCGACCGCAGGGTGGCCACCGACGAGGACGATTTCACCGGACTTGTCGCTGCCGCCCGGGCCTGCCTGGATCGCGGGGATCACCAAGGTGCTCGCCGGAAATACCGCGCAGCCCTCAACACCTGGCGTGGTCCTGAGCCGTATGCCGGTGCCCGCGCGGAACTCGTCGAGGCCGACCGCGCCCGGCTCACCGAGTTGCGCGCGACAGCAACTGAAGAATTTGTGGCAGATCTGTTGGAACAGCCCGACCCCCGTGCCCACGCAGAGGCGCTGGAATTGGCGGTTGCCCAGATAGCCACCCAGCCGTTGCGCGAACGGCCCTATCAATTGGCGATGCTCGCGGCCTATCGATGCCATCGGCAGGCCGAAGCGCTGGCGATCTATCAGGACCTGCTGCGCCGGTTGCGTGCCGATCTCGGGATCGAGCCGAGCAGGGCAACCGCTCAGCTGCATTCAAGGCTTCTCCGCCAAGACCCCAGCCTGGACGTGGACCGGCCTGCAGGGTCGTCGCCGCTACCGCCGTGGGCCGATGCGGTCGGGCCGCCCGTACCGATCAGCCCGATGATCGGCCGGGTCGCCGAAACGGCTGGGCTGCTCGATGCACTCGCCGCCGGGCGCCGCCTGATCACTCTCATCGGTCCTGGTGGGGTCGGCAAGAGCAGGCTGCTGGCCGAGGTCGGGCAGTGCTACCGCGGGCCGAAATATCTTGTCTATACGGCGATGTCCGGCCTCGTGGAGGTGGGCCCGGATGAACTGGCCGGAGCAATCGCGGTCGGCCATTTCGAGCTGGATCCACGCCGAACACCGGTTGACTCGTTGATCGCTTCGCTCTCCGACGGCAAGTGGTTGCTGCTCATCGACGAGGCGGAGTGGGTGATCGAACCGCTGGTACCGGTGCTGAGCAGAATCCTTGCCCGATGCGCTGGCGTCCAGATTCTTGTGACATCACGAATGCCGCTGGACGTGGCGGGCGAGATGTTGATCCGGGTCGAGCCGCTCGTATGTCCCGGCATCGACGCTGACGTCCCGACGATCCTCGCCACCCCCGCGGTGAAATTTCTGCTGCAGCGACTTGCCGATCGCGCTGTCGCGGTCGACGCCGAACCGACGTCGGCTGCCCTGCTCTCGAAGATCACCCGTCGGGTGGACGGTCTGCCGCTTGCCCTTGAACTTGCGGCCGGCCAGGCATCAGGTCGAAGCCTGGCCGACATCGCCGTGCTGGCGGAAGCCCTGCTGGACGTCCCGGCCGCCGTGCAATCGACCAGCCTTCGTCATCGATCGTTGCGGGACACGGTCGACTGGAGCGTCAGCCGGTTGGCCCCAGCACACCGAACGGTGCTCCGGCGACTCAGCGTGTTCGTCGGCAGCTTCGATCTCGCAGCCGCCGCTGCCGTTTGCGGATCAGTCGACGATGTCGAACAGATCGTGCGGTCACTGGCTCGAGAAGCGTTGATTCATGTCGAACGCAGCAATGCGTCCCGGCTCACCTTTCGTTTGTTGCGCACGGTGCGCGATCTGTCACTCGATAGCCTGCCCCGAGACGAGCTCGCCGCCACCCAGGCCCTGCACCGGCGGTGGCACGCCGGGCTCGGGCGCTTCGGCAGCGTCGATCTGGTCGAGGGCGTGCGCGCGGGCCTGGACGACTATCTGGAGGCGCTGCGGACTGCACTGGACAGCCTGGACGTCAGCACGCTGGCCGACCTCACCCTGACCATGGCCGAATACTGGCGGTACTCGGGTGGCCAGGTAGTGGGTCTCAAGTGGATCGGTCGGGTGCTTGACAGTGACGCGCTCGGTGCTCAGGACAGGGCGCGGGTGCAAGTGCAACGGTCCGCATTGGCCCTGCACCATTTTCCCGAGTTCGTGCTCACCGACACCGAGGCCGCTATTGCTGTCCTGACGGCCTATCCGGACGACCCGCTGCTGGTGCTCGCCCATGTCATTCGCTCGATTGAACTGTCCGCCAAGGGGCAGTGGCCCCCATCTGTTGATGAGGTCGACACCGCTGTCCGGATCGCGCGCCGGGCGGCCGGCGACCCCCTGATCAAGGCCCTGAGCACACAGGCCAACGTGCACGCGGTCATCGGTGACGTCCGTGGCGCGAGCGAGGCGGTTGCCGAGGTCCGGTCCCTGGTCACCGAGACAACGACGCCGGCTACCCGGATCATCGCGCACACCAACATCGGCCTCGCCATGCTCAATCTGGACAGACCGGTCGAGGCCCTGCAACTGCTCGACATGGTGCGTCCGGACGTTGTGACGATGACGGGACGCCGACCGCCCGACTTCTTCCTGATGTGTCAGGGGTGGGCGGAACTTGGCTGTGGTGCGGCGTCGGCAGCGCTCGAGACCTTCTTCACCAGCACTCCGACCCATGCACCGGGCATCGCCGATCGGCAGAGCGCCGAGACCTATCTCGGTGTCGGTTGTGCGCTGGTCGAGCTGGGTCACCCGGACGCGGCGGACACCATCTCGGCCGCATTGGAGCTGACCGAACGCGTCCAGCTGGTGGTGCCGCCCGCGATGAGCCGCACGGTGCGGACAGCAGTACAGCGACTCGCCCGACCGGCCGCCGGCACGCACTCGGTAGAGCCGACGACCAGCTTGCTCAACCGCCTGGACCGAACCCTTGCGGCCGCTGTTGAACAGCTGAAGTCAACGCCGCACGTGGTTGCGTGACCGCATGCAGGTAGGGGTTCTCGGCCCGCTGACCGTTCGGGTCGGTGATCGCGACGTAACCCCGCGCGGTGGCCGGTTACGGGACGTCTTCGTGGTGCTGCTGCAGCGCCGTGGTCGCCCCGTCCCGGCCGAGGTGATCCTGGATCTGGTCTGGGCCGATGAAGCGGCCGGGCTCGATATCTCCGTTGTGCACACGGTCGTCGCCCGGCTTCGCCGACTGCTGGGGTCGGCCGCGATCAGCTCCCGAGACGGCGGCTATCGCATCGACGTCGGGGCAACGACCGACGAGGATGCGTTCACCCAGTTGGTCTGGTCTGCGCGAGGACAACCCGGTGCGGTGCGCACCCGCGAGTCCTGCGACAGCTACCGGCAGGCCATTGCACTGTGGCGCGGGCTGGAGGCCTTCGAGGGAGTACGGCCGGATCTTGTCGAGGCAGACCGTGCCCGGCTCACCGAGCTCCGGGCGGCGGCGGCGGAGGAATTGGCGGCGACTCTGCTCGATCATCCCGAATCGGGTTCCGCGACGGAGGCCAGAGAGTTGGCCACCGCGCTGATCAGTGCGCACCCGCTGCGGGAAAGGGCGCATCAGCTGGTGATGCTCGCCGCCTACCGCTGCGACCGGCAGGCGGACGCGGCCGCGACCTACCACGACCTGCGGCGCCGGCTGCGATCGGAACTGGGCATCGAACCCGCAACCGCGACCGCACAGCTGTTTTCGAAGATCCTGCGGCAGGACCCCAGCTTGGACGCACAGCACCGTGAGACGCCGGTGCCAGTTCCGATGCAGGTACCGGTCACGGCCACCAGCCTGCCGACGCCCGTCAACCCGCTGATCGGGCGGGGGCCCGAACTGACCCGGCTGTTCGACACGATGGCCGATGGGCGGCGGCTGATCACCCTTGTCGGCCCGGGCGGGGTTGGCAAGAGCAGATTGCTGGTTGAGCTGGGGATGCGCTACCGCGGACCGAAAGCTCTTGTCTATACGGCGCTATCAGGCCTGACCGCCAACTCGTCCGATGAGCTGGCCGAGGCCGTCGGGGTCGCCCACGGGGTCGTCACCGACCGGCGGGACCCGCTGGACGCGTTGATTCACACGCTGGTCGATGGCAGTTGGCTGTTGCTCATCGACGAGGCAGAGTGGGTCATCGACCCGCTGGTGCCGGTGCTGACCAGGATCCTGGATCGGTGCCCGGGCGTGCAGGTTGTCCTCACCAGCAGAATGCCGCTCGAACTATTCGGCGAGCTGCTGATCAGGATCGAGCCACTCGAATGCCCGGACCACGACGCGGCGATCGCGGAGATCATGGCGGCGCCGGCAGTGGAGTTCCTGGTGCAGCGGCTCAACGACCGGGCGGTTGCCGTCGACGCCGAGCCGGTTTCGGCCGCTCTACTGTCGAGGATCGCGCGTCGGGTCGACGGCCTGCCGTTGGCCCTCGAGCTGGCCGCAGGTCAGGCGTCGGGTCGCAGCCTGGCCGACATCGCCCTGTTGTTCGAATCGCCGCTGGATGTTCCGGCGTCGGGATCGCCCGGCAACGCCCGGCACCGGTCGCTGCGGGACACGCTGCAGTGGAGCATGGGTCGACTCGATGCCGACCACGCCACCGTGCTGCGCCGGCTCAGCGTGTACTTCGGACATTTCGGCCTGCCGGACGCGGCGGCCGTCGTCGGCCCGATCGACAACGTGGGCGAGATCGTCCGTTCCCTGGCCAGGGACGCACTGATCCACATCGAACGCAGCAGTGCGTCCCGGCTGCATTTCCGGTTGTTGCGCACGGTCCGCGATCTGGCGTCGGAAGGTCTCGTCGCCGACGAACTCGCCGCGACCCAGGCCCTGCATCGACGCTGGCATGCCGGACGCTGGCGGGTGGCCTCCGTCGACCTCGTCGAGGACGTCCGGGACAGGGCCGACGACTACCTCGAGGCGCTCCGGACGGCGCTGGAGGCCCGGGACGCGACCACGCTGGCCGACATCGCGCTGACCCTGACCCAGTTCTGGCAGTTCACCGGGGGCCAGGCCGTCGGCCTGCGGTGGATCGGCCGGGTGCTGGACAGCGATGTTCTCAGTTCCGGCGAACGGGCGCGGGTGCAGGCTCAGCGGGCGGCGCTGGCGCTGCATCACGATCCACCCCTGGTGTTGGCCGACACCGCACTGGCCATACCGCTTCTCGAGGCCGCCGGGGAAACCGAGTCATCGGTGACGGCCCTGTCGCTGTTCGGGCATTTGAACTCTATGCGCAGGGCCGCTCGGCGGAGGCCGGAGTGCTTGCCGACCGCGCCGTGAGCACGGCCAGGACCGGCGGCGCCGACCTGCTGGCCCGCGCACTGGCTACCGCTGGGCTGATCCACGCCGTCACCGAACGGGTCGAGTTGGCAGGTGCCGCGATCGATGAGGCGCGAGATTACCTCGATGCCATGCCCGCATCGGCCGACCGGACCGCCACCGGAAGCACCCTGACCCTCGCCCTGGTGAACCTGGAACGGTTCACCGACGCACTGGAGGTGTCGGACACCGTCACCCCCACAGATCAACCCCCGCCGCGTTACCTGCTGGCCCGTGGCTGGGCGGCCTTGGGTTCAGGAATGACAACCCTTGCGCTGCAATGCTTTGCTCGCAGCATTCCCGCGGAGGGACCGCAACCGGCCGACCGGCAGAACGTCGAGACGGTACTCGGGGCCGGATGCGTGCTGGCCGCGATCGGACATCCGTCGGCGGCCTGGGCGTTGTCCGGCGGGCTGGAGTTGGTGGGCCGGGTGGAATACCTGACGCCGCCGGCTTTGGACCGCGCCATCGAACGGGCCCGCGAACAGGTCGCCCACCTGGAGTGGCCCGACTGCTCAACGGACCGCACGACGGGACTGCTGCGCCGATTGGAGCGCAACCTGACGACGGTGGCCGAACAGCGCTCATCTGCCGACGGCAGATCCGCTGCGGGTTGATCCGGTAGCGGCTGGGCGCACCGCCGGCCAACAGTGGTGTCAGCCGGGCAGAACCGGAACGCTCGATGACAGGAGGGCTCATGTTCAGTACGGCCCACATGACGACCGAGGCTGCACCGCCCGGGCCGTTCGACGACCAGCTGGCCACCCGGCTGTTGCACCAACGCATCGTGGTGCTCGGACAGGAGGTTGACGATCCCATCGCCAACCGGATCTGCGCACAGTTGCTGCTGCTGTCCGCGGAGGATCAGCGCCGGGACATCAGCCTGTACATCAACTCCCCGGGCGGATCGGTGTCCGCCGGATTGGCCATCTACGACACCATGAGACTGATTCCGAATGACGTGAGCACGCTGGCCATGGGCACGGCCGCCAGCATGGGTCAGTTCCTGCTCTCGGCGGGCACGCACGGCAAGCGGTACGCGCTGCCGCACGCCCGGATCCTGATGCACCAGGGCTCGGCCGGGATTCGCGGGACCGCCGTCGACGTGCAGATCCAGGCCGAGAACCTCGAGTACACCAAGGCTTTGATGATCCGGTTGATCTCCGAACACACCGGCCAGGACCTGGCAACCATCGCCAGGGACGCCGACCGCGACCGGTGGTTCACCGCCGAGCAGGCCCGGGACTACGGGTTCGTCGACAGAGTTCTGGAATCCGTCGCCGACATTCGTCCGGCAACGGACCGGCAGCGGATCGGGCTGAGCTGATCATGGGCCACTACACCGTGCCGACCGTTGTCGAGAAAACCCCTTCGGGCGAAAGGGTTGTCGACGTCTTCAGTCGGCTGCTCTCCGACCGCATCATCTACCTGGGCACCGAGATCGATGACGACGTCGCCAATGTCATCGTCGCGCAGCTGCTGTACCTGGAGTCGGACAACCCGGATCGGGAGATCGGTCTGTACATCAACTCGCCGGGCGGGTCGATGTCGGCCATGACGGCCATCTACGACACCATGCAGTTCGTGCGGGCGCCGGTTGCCACCACCTGCGTCGGGCAGGCCGCCTCCGCCGCTGCGGTCATCCTGGCGGCGGGCGCGCCGGGGCGGCGATACCTGTTGCCGCACACCAGGGTGCTGCTGCACCAGCCGTCATCGGGTGGGCAGGGCACGATTTCGGATTTGACGTTGCAGGCCAACGAGTTGCTTCGGGTGCGGGCGCAGATGGAGGAGGTGCTCAGCCGACACACCGGGCAGGACGTTGCGACCCTGCGGTCGGACACGGACCGGGACAAGATCTTCACCGCACAACAGGCGGTGGACTACGGGCTGGCCGATCACATCATCACCAGCCGGGAGCTCGCGCTGGCGCACCCGGCTTGATGGGGCGGCCCGGGCCCTGAGGCGGGCCGGCCTGAGCCGGGCGGGCCCGGCCTGAGGCGGGCGGCCCCGGCGCGAGGCGGGCGGCCCCGGCGCGAGGCGGGCGGCCCGGCGCGAGGCGGCGACCGGCGCGAGGCGCGCGTCGCGGCTCGCGCGATCCGTCCGGCTCGACTGAACGTTCTGCAGGTCAATACTGCCCCCGCCGGCACTGCGACCCTGCAGGGCGTTCAGTGGGTGGGCGTGCCTCATTCACGCTGACGGACCGAGTCTTCAGGCCGCCAGCAGCACCGGCCCGGTGGGGGGCGCGGCCACCGAACTGAGCGTGTCGGCGCATCGGCGGGCGAACTCGGCAAGGCCCAGCCCGAGGGAGCCACAGGCGGCGGCCAGCATCTCCGATGACGCCTCCTTGCGGCCGCGCTCCAGCTCGGACAGGTACTGGATCGACATACCGGCGCGCGCGGCGACGTCACCGAGGGTCCGCTGCTGGCGGCGCCGTTCGTCGCGCAGGACGGCGCCGGTCACCTCGCGCCAGAGTGGCTCACCGGGGGCAACGGTGCGGGATCCATTCGGGACCGACCCGGGTCCAGGTTCAGGCGAGAGCGTGCGGACCGGCGGGACATGGTGCGCCGCAACAGATTCCTCGGGGTTCCAGTGAGCACGCCGCTCGGGGAACGCGATGACCTCGCCCATTGTCAGCTCCTTTGGCATCACTATTGCTCGCCGTACAACCGACTGTAGGAGCCGCGTGCCCCGCGCGCGTTGCTGTTCGCGACGAGCGGACGGGTTGTTCGGGAACCAGTCCCGAATCGATTCGCCAGGATCCACTGCTCGTCGCGCCGGTCAACAGCCGAAATCGGCGAGTCGCTCAGCGCGATCCGGCCGCTATCCGCGGCGGGACGGCCGGCGCCAGGCAACCAGCGCGGTGCTGGACTCCTGCCACGGGACGACATCGCGGCGCAACCCGGCGACGGCGTTGGCCGCCGCATTGGCCGCGTCCATCCGCGACTCGAGCAACTCCTCCCGGAGCATGGCGGTCTCGGTGACCATTTCCGACAACCGCTCGCGCAGGGCGTCGACCTGCGCCTCGAGCTCGATGATCCGCCGGATGCCGGCGCGGTTGACGCCGTCGTCCTGGCTGAGCTTCTGTACCTCACGCAGCAGTTCGATGTCCCGCTGCGAGTACCGCCGCCCGCCGCCGGTGGTGCGGCCGGGCGAGACCAGACCCTCGCGGTCGTAGGACCGCAGGGTCTGCGCGTGCATCCCGGCGAGCTGGGCGGCGACGGAGATGACGAACAACGGCGCGTCCATCTCGAATCCCCTGGAGCCGGTCGGTCCGGTTGGGCCGGTGCGATCACCGCCCACGCCGCGCGCAGCCGCTCCGCCGGTTGCCGAGCCGGCGGCTACCGAACCGGCGGCCGGTCCGTCACCGGGACGGCCGCCGCGCGGCGCGCTCACGACGAATTCCCTGTTGCAGCACCTGCCGAGGACGCACCTGCTCCGTCGCGAGCTCGCAGCGCCCGGGTGATCGCCTCCCGGGGATCATCGGCCTGCGCCTTGGCGAAGGCCTCCAGCGCGGCCTTGGCGTCGGCGGAAAGACGCTGTGGCACAGCGATTTCGACCGTCACGATCAGGTCCCCGGTGGCGTCCTTGCGTTGCACACCGGCGCCCTTGACCCGGAACTTCCGACCGTTCGAGGTACCTGCCGGTACCCGCAGGCTGACCACACCAGACAACGTCGGGACGGTCAACGTGGTGCCGAGCGACAGCTCCGGGAAGGTCACCGGAACGCTGAGCGTGAGGTTGTCACCGTTGCGACCGAACAGTTCGTGACCCGACACATGCACCACCACAAAGAGATCGCCTGCCGGTCCGCCGCTGAATCCCGGCTCGCCCTTACCTGCCAACTTGATGCGCTGCCCGTCGGCCACGCCCGCCGGAATCCGGGTGGTCAGCCGCCGGCTGTGCACCACTGTCCGCTCGCCGTGACAGGTCGGGCAGGGGTCGTCGATGATCGAACCGGTGCCGTGACAGTTCGAGCAGGGCTCGGAGAATGCGAACGAACCCTGGTTCCTGGTGGTCAGCCCGGTGCCCTTGCAGACCGGGCAGTCCTTCGGTGACGTACCTGGGCGGGCGCCGACGCCGTGACACGTCGGGCAGGTGGTCCGCTCGGTGATGCCGAGCGGGACCGTGACGCCCGTGACGGCATCGGCGAACGCGATCCGCACCTCGGTCTCGATGTCCGCACCACGCCGGGCGCGCGTCGGACGCGCACTGCCGGCGCCGGAATTCTGCCGGAAGAAGCCGCCGAACAGGTCGCCGAACCCTCCGGCACCACCCGTCCCACCAGCTCCACCGGTGCCGGCGTTGCGGAACAGGTCGCTCATGTCGAAGCCACCGGTTGTCGCTCCACCGCCGCCACCGGCGCCGCCGCCAGGGAAGCCACGGAATGCGCCGGAGGACATCAGGTTGCGGGCCTCGTCGTACTCCTTGCGCTTGGTGTCGTCGGAGAGCACGTCGTAGGCCTCGGAGACGGACTTGAACTTGTCCTCGGCCCGCTTGTTGCCCGGATTCTTGTCCGGGTGCAGGTCCCGGGCGAGCTTGCGGTACGCCTTCTTGATCTCGGCGCTGTCCGCTGTTTTCGTGACGCCAAGCTCCTTGTAGAAGTCCTTTTCGTAATAGTCCTTCGCGCTCACCCGGAACCTCCCTTCGTCGTAGTCACAATCTGGATCGTCAAAATATGGGTCCCTACAGGACGATTCCCATTGGGCGATACCCAGTGGGCGATTCCCCATTGGGCGTCGCCCACGGGGCTGATCGAACGGGAATGCCCAGGCATGACGACCCCATTCCTGGCGTCATACCTGGGCACCTCCCGTCATTGAAGACACGGTCATGCTCGTTGTTCTGTACCACCGTCTGTACTGCCAGCGGTTTCCTGGTCGGGCTGCTCCGCCGACGCCGAACCGTATGCCTCCGCGGCCACGACGGGCTCGGCGACAACCGACTCTGCGACGGTTTCGTGCTCGGGACCGGTGACCACGACAACAGCCGGGCGCACCAACTTCTCACCCAGCGTGTAGCCGCTGCGGAACACCGAGGTGACCGTCGGCTCGGTCACCTCGGTCGAGGTGCCGAACTGCACGGCCTCGTGCACGGCCGGATCGAACAGATCACCGACCGCGCCGAGCGGTTTGAGCCCGAGCTTGGTCAGTGCACCGGTCAGCTTGTCGGCAACCGCACCGAACGAGCCGACCAGATCACCATGCGCCCGCGCCCGGTCCAGGTCGTCGAGCACCGTGAGCAGTTCCATGATCACGCTCGACTTGGCGGCGGTGATCACCGACTCCCGATCCCGGTCGACCCGCTTGCGGTAGTTGGCGTACTCGGCCGTCACCCGCTGCAGGTCGGCGGTCCGTTCGGCCGCCTCCTGCTTGGCGAGGTCCAGCTCGGCGGCACTCAGGTCGAGCGTCAACGGCTGGCTGGCGTTGATCGGGTCGCCTGGGTCCGCTGCGTGCCGCCCCGAGAACGGGTTCCCGGGGAAACCCCGCTTTCTCTTGATGATCGGCTCCGATTCCTCGCCCTGCGCGCCTTCGGCGCCGTGTCCACTCACTTCTTCTCAGCCTCGTCCACGATCTCCGCGTCGACGATCTCCTCTTCCTGCGAGGAGCCACTGCCGGACGAGCCGGACGGACCGGACGAACCATCAGCTGACGCACCGGCCGCGGACGCATCGGCCTGGGTCTGCGCGTACAGCGCGGAGCCGAGCTGCTGCGACTCGTTGGCCAGCTCCTCGACCGCGGACTTGATGGCCGCGATGTCGGTGCCCTTGAGCGCCTCGGTGACCTTCTTCAGCGCGGCGTTCGTGCGCTCCTTCGGGTCCTCCGGCAGCTTCTCGTCGTTGTCCTTGATGAACTTCTCGGTCTGGTAGACGAGCGCCTCGGCCTGGTTGCGGATCTCGGCCTCCTCGCGGCGGGCCTTGTCGTCCTCGGCGTGTGCCTCGGCCTCCCGCATCATCCGGTCGATGTCGTCCTTGGGCAGCGCGGAGCCGCCGGTGATCGTCATCGACTGGGTCTTGCCGGTGCCGAGATCCTTGGCGGACACGTGCACGATGCCGTTGGCGTCGATGTCGAAGGTGACCTCGATCTGCGGCACGTTGCGCGGTGCCGGCGGCAGCCCGGTCAGCTCGAACATGCCGAGCTTCTTGTTGTAGGCAGCGATCTCCCGCTCACCCTGGAAGACCTGGATCTGCACGGACGGCTGGTTGTCCTCGGCCGTGGTGAAGATCTCCGAGCGCTTGGTCGGGATGGTGGTGTTGCGCTCGATCAGCTTGGTCATGATGCCGCCCTTGGTCTCGATCCCCAGCGACAGCGGGGTGACATCGAGCAGCAGCACGTCCTTGACCTCGCCGCGCAGCACACCGGCCTGCAGGGCAGCGCCGACCGCGACAACCTCATCCGGGTTGACGCCCTTGTTGGGCTCCTTGCCGCCGGTCAGTTCCTTGACCAGGTCGGTGACGGCGGGCATCCGGGTGGAGCCGCCGACCATCACGACGTGGTCGATGTCGCCGACCTTGACGCCGGCGTCCTTGATCACCTGGTGGAACGGGTTGCGGGTGCGGTCCAGCAGATCAGAGGTGATCTTCTGGAACTCCGCGCGGGACAGCGACTCGTCCAGGAACAGCGGGTTCTTGTCGCCGTCGACCGTGATGTACGGCAGGTTGATCGAGGTCTGCTGCGAAGAGGACAGCTCGATCTTGGCCTTCTCCGAGGCTTCCCGGATCCGCTGCATGGCCATCTTGTCCTTGGTCAGGTCGATGCCATTGGCCAGCTTGAACTTGTCGACCAGCCACTTGACGACCCGCTCGTCCCAGTCGTCGCCGCCGAGCTTGTTGTCGCCCGCGGTCGCCTTGACCTCGACGACGCCGTCACCGATCTCCAGCAGGGACACGTCGAACGTGCCACCACCGAGGTCGAAGACCAGGATGGTCTGCTCCTTGTCGCCCTTGTCCAGGCCGTAGGCCAGCGCGGCGGCGGTCGGCTCGTTGACGATCCGCAGCACGTTGAGGCCCGCGATCTCACCGGCCTCCTTGGTGGCCTGGCGCTGCGAGTCGTTGAAGTACGCCGGCACCGTGATGACGGCGTCGACGACGGGCTCACCGAGGTAGGACTCGGCGTCCCGCTTCAGCTTGCCCAGCACCCGGGCGCTGATCTCCTGCGAGGTGTACGACTTGCCGTCGATGTCGACGGTCCAGTTCGTTCCGATGTGACGCTTGACGGACCGGATCGTCCGGTCGACGTTGGTGACCGCCTGACGCTTGGCGACCTCTCCGACCAGCACCTCGCCGTTCTTGGCAAAGGCGACGATGGACGGGGTCGTGCGAGCGCCTTCGGCGTTGGCAATGACTGTCGGCTCGCCGCCCTCCAGGACGGAGACGACCGAGTTGGTGGTACCGAGATCGATACCGACGGCACGCGACATGCAATCCTCCTGCTGAACGCCCCGCCGCGACTGCACTGGCGGGTCTTCGGTTTTCTCGCGTGGCCCGGTTGGTCCACACGCAATGTCCGAGCCGGCGCCGTGGTTCTTCGCGCCGGCCGAACGGCACACCTTGAGTGTTCTGACTCCACAATGCCTGCGTACCCCGACAGTGTCAATTGACCTGAGTCGGGGACGCTCAACTTTGCTGATCGTTCCAACTGCATGACGCGGGCATTCATTCCCGCGATCGCGAACAAGATCCGCCCTGGTGACGGACCAACGGAGACACTGTTCGTCACCCAAGGCGACGACCGGTGACACTATGCTGCGAATGCCTGGAACGGCCCGCGTCTTCGTCGGCGGGAGCGGCAAAGCGGGCCGCACCGCAGCTGCTTGTCGACCAGCTTCCGACGGAGAGATCGAAGGATCCCGGTGACGCAGGACGACAGTGCCGTTGACAGCCGCCGACGGTCCCGCTATTGGCGCCGACCGTTCTTCACGGCGGCGATCGCGGCGATGGTCGCGGCTCGGGCTGGTCATTCCGGCGGGCACCGCCGCCGGCGAGCTCCATCCCCCAGACCGCTGCCGCCGGTCGGGCGGCGGTCGCAGCCACCGATTGCTCTGTCGCGCTCGAGCGGAGCAGCGGTACCGACCAAGTCATCGGGTGTAGCTGCGGTGCGGACCACCATCGGTGTCGCGAAGACGCATGGGTGTGCCGGTCAAGGGTCAGATCATCGCGGTCATGGTGATGTTCCAGGAGTCGTCGATGCGCAACCTGGCCAACGACGGCACGACGCACCCAGTCCGTCATGGCCGGCGCCCGGCCGGGACTACTGGCTCAGCGTCACCCGGCTGTCGCTGAAATACCCGCATGACCTGTTCGGCGCCCGGGACGGGGCGCACGACACCGACTCCATCGGCCTGTACCAGCAGCGACCCGCCTACGGCTGGGGCAACTACGGCGACAGCACCGGCACCACCGACCCGGAGGGCGTCGTGCAGCGCCTGCTCGACCCGCGATGGGAGGCGATGGCCTTCTTCGGCGGGTCCCGAACTGCCGCCCCCAAGGGTGGCCTGCTCGACGTCGCCGGTTGGCAGACCATGGCACCGACCGATGCCGCCGACGCGGTCCAGCAGAGCAACCATCCCGACTTCTACGCGCAGTGGGAGGTCCGGGCGACCGACCTAGTCAACAACAATCAGGATGTACCGCCCATCGACCTGCCCTGGGTGCCCGGCGGCGGCCGCGGCGCACTGGCCTGCACCAGCATCCCCACCGATCCGGCACGCGGCGAGGCGGGCCGAAACCCGTTCGGATCATTGGATGCCGCGACGATCCAGGGCACCGGGATCCGGGTGTCCGGCTGGGCGTTCGATCCCGACGCGATCAACGGACATCGGTCAGATCCACTTCTACGACCAGGGTCCGTTCGGGACGGCCGCCTACGGCAACGGGCTGGCGAACCAGCCGAGAGACGACGTGAATCGCGCGTTCAACGTGGTCGGGAAATTCGGGTTCGTGACCATCCTGCCCGTGGACCGGCCCGGGGCTGCACACCATCTGCGCCTACGCCATCAACGTCGGTCGCGGGACCGACAATCCGCAGATCGGTTGTCTCGCGGTCGGCATTCCGGGACCGATCGGTTCGGTGGACGGTGCCAGCCGGAATTCAGCGAATCAGATCGATGTCGGGGCTGGGCCGCCGACCCGGCATCACCGGGTGCCGCGAAGAAGTGCACATCTACGTCACCGGGCCGAACGGCACCAGCGGCACATCGGGCACCTTCACCGGTGACTCCCGGCCGGATGTCGGACGGGTACTCGGCTGGGCCGGGTTCGACGCAGGGATTCCACCGAACGGTGCCGAGCATGGGCTACGGCGAACAACCAGGTCTGCGTCTATCGCCATCAACGTCAACCCGCCGATCACCGACCCGGTCATCGGCTGCCGCACGGTCTACATTCCGTACCCGCCCGGGGGACCCTCGATTCGATCACCGTCAACGGCAGCACCGCCCAGGTCGCCGGATGGGTGTTCGATCCGAACTCCCCGAATGTCTCGATACCCGTGCACATCTACGTGTCACCGAGCCCGCCTGGCCAGTCGGCTACCAGTTCGTCGGCAACGATCCGAGGGCCGATGTGAACGCGGTGATGGGGATCGCCGGTCGGCACGGATTCGCCAGGTCGGTGACGCTCGGGCCGGGCGCGAACACGATCTGCGTGTTCGCGATCGGTGTGGCCGAGGGCAACAACACGCTGATCCAGTGCCGGGTCGTGCAATCCGGGGCAAGTCCGCGGGCCCTGGCTGTGCCGGAAGTCCCGCAGAACAATGCCCGGGCAGCCACGCCGGCAGACACCGCCGGTCCGCAGCCGACCGGCGGGGAAACCACGACAACAATGGCCCCGGCAACAACGGACCCGGCGACAACGGACCAGGCGACGCCGACAACGGACCCGGCAACAACGGACCAGGCAACAACGACGACTGCGCCATCGGTACCGACCGCGGCTTCGGCACCCGAGCCGGCGCCGCCATCGTCCTCAGCCGATGTCAACCCGCTCGTCACCACCTCGTGATCCGCCCGCCACACACAATCGGACAGCCATGCCCGAGAATGGGCCGGTGACCGACACCGACGCCGTCGACAGCGCGACCGTTCCCGGTTCTCTTGAACTGGACCCTGCGGGGATCAACACAGCCGGCGCCCCCTTATCGGGAACCGGCAGCACCGCAGCGCCGCCGCCGGCCGAGCACCACAGCTCCGGGCAACTTCCCCGGCATCGGCGACTACGCCTTCCTCTCCGACTGCGAGGCGAACTGCCTGATCGCGCCGTCCGGGGCCATCGAGTGGATGTGCATTCCGCGGCCCGATTCGCCGAGCGTGTTCACCGCCCTGCTGGACCGGGCCGGCGGCTCCTTCCGGGTGGCGCCGTTCGGCGTCGCGGTGCCGGCCGCCCGCCGCTACCTGCCGGGCACGCTGGTGCTGGAGACGACCTGGCAGACCCCGACCGGCTGGCTGATCGTCCGCGATGCGCTGATCATGGCGCCCTGGCACAACACCGACCAGCGGTCGAAGACGCACCGCCGGTCGCCGACCGACTACGACGCCGCGCATGTGCTGCTGCGCACCATCAAGTGCATCTACGGCAACGTCGACCTGCAGATGAGCTGCGAGCCGATCTTCGACTACGCCCGCAAGGGCGCGAAGTGGAGCTACCCGAAGTCGGACTACTCGGAGGTCGTCGCCACGGCCAAGGGCCAGCCGACGCTGAAGCTGTCCAGCTCCCTGCGGATCGGGCTCGAGGGCCGCACCGCGATGGCCCGCACCAAGATGCGGCGCGACGACGTGCACTACGTCGCGCTGGCGTTCTCCGACCTGCCGGCGCCGGCAGACACCGCACGAGGCCGAGGACTGGATGTGGCGGACCGGCGAGTACTGGCGGCAATGGCTGAGCCAGGGCACCTTCCCCGACCATCCGTGGCGCTCGTACCTGCAGTCCTCGGCGCTGGCGCTGAAGGGCCTGTCCTACGCGCCGACCGGCGCGCTGCTGGCCGCGGCCACCACGTCGCTGCCGGAAACCCCTGGCGGCGAACGGAACTGGGACTACCGCTACACCTGGATCCGGGACTCCACCTTCGCCCTGTGGGGCCTGTACACCCTCGGCTTCGACCGGGAGGCCAACGACTTCTTCTACTTCATCCACGACGTCTGCCGGGACAACCCGAACGACCTGCAGATCATGTACGGCGTCGGCGGCGAGCGGCATCTGGAAGAGGGCACCCTCGACCACCTGTCCGGCTACGACGACGCCCAGCCGGTCCGGATCGGCAACGGCGCCTACAACCAGCAGCAGCACGACGTCTGGGGTGCGCTGCTGGACTCGATCTACCTGCACACCCGGTCCCGCGAGCAGATGCCGGAGGAACTCTGGCCGATCGTCATCGCCCAGGTCGAACAGGCCGCCGCGCACTGGCGGGCGCCGGACCGCGGCATCTGGGAGGTGCGCGGCGAGCCGCAGCACTTCACCGCGTCGAAGATCATGTGCTGGGTCGCGCTGGACCGCGGCGTCCGGCTGGCCCGGCTGCACGACTCCCACGACATCGCCGACAAGTGGCAGGCGATCGCCGACGAGATCCACGCCGACATCCTGGCCAACGGCGTCGACGAGCGCGGCGTGCTGGTGCAGCGCTACGGCTCCGACGCGCTGGACGCCTCGCTGCTGCTGGCCCCGCTGGTCCGCTTCCTGCCGCCGGACGACCCGCGGATCCGGGCCACCGTGCTGGCGATCGCCGACGAACTCACCCACGAGGGTCTGGTGCTGCGGTACCGGGTGGAGGAGACCGACGACGGCCTGGCCGGCGAGGAGGGCACCTTCACCATCTGCTCGTTCTGGCTGGTGTCGGCGCTGGTCGAGATCGGCGAGGACGAGCGGGCCCGCGCCCTGTGCGAACGATTGCTCTCGCACGCCTCCACCCTCGGCCTGTACGCGGAGGAGCTCGACCCGGTCACCGGCCGGCACCTCGGCAACTTCCCGCAGGCGTTCACCCACCTGGCGCTGATCAACGCCGTCACCCACGTCATCCGGGCCGAGGAGCGCTCCCGGGCGCACGGCTTCGCCCCGGCCAACCGGCAGGCCTGACCGACCCGCAGACGCACCCCCCGACTCGCACGCCACCGACCCCACCTCCGGCCGCACCTTCCGGCCGCCCCAGCCCGCGCTGGGTATGGTTCGGTCCGACCGTGTGGAAGGGGACCGATGGCCAGGACGCGTGCTTTGGCTGGACTGGCCGGAGCAATCGCCGTGCTCTGCGCCTTGTTGCTGCCAACGGCAGCGGCGAGGCCGAACCACCGTTCCGGGTGCCGACGCAGATCACCGACCGGGCGGGCGCGCTGAGCGGCAGCGACCAGGCCGATGTGCAGGCGGCGCTGGACAAGCTCTCGTCCGAGGACAACGTCAACCTGTTCGTGGTCTACGTCGACACCTTCGACAACCCGAGCGGCGGCGCAGGCCTGGGCGGAACAGACCTACCTGGCCTCCGATCTCGGCACCAACGACATGCTGCTGGCGATCGCCACCGGTCGGCCGCGACTACAGCGTCCGGGTCCCACCGAACTTCAAGCTCAGCACCAGCCAGCTCGACCAGGTGGCCGAGAACGAGATCCGTCCGCAGCTGGTCGACGACGACTGGGCCGGTGCCGCCATCGCGGCCGCGAACGGGTACCGGGAGGCGCTCGGCGGATCGTCCACCACCTGGTGGTGGGTGGCCGGCGGCATCGTCGTCGTCGGTGGCGGCGGGTACCTGATCTACCGGCGCTCGCGGCGCAAGACCGACGCCGACGGTGCGTCCGGGACCGGTCCGGACGGGCAGCCGCAGGCACCGCTGGAGCCATTCGAGCAACTGTCCGCACGCAGCGTGCAGGCCCTCATCGACACCGACAATGCCGTCCGGGCAAGCGAATTCGAGCTCTCCGCGGCGGAATCCGAGTTCGGCAAGGACGGCGGTCGCCGAGTTCCGCGGCGCCTTCGACTCCGCCCGCGAATCGCTGACCGCGGCCTTCGAGATCCGGCAGCGGGTGGACGACGACGTCCCCGAGGACGACGCCACCAAGCGCGCGATGATGACCGAGATCCTGCACCGGTGCGCCGACGCCGCCGGCAAGCTCGAGGCGGAGAGCGACCGGTTCGACGAGCTGCGCGACCTGCGCTCCCGGTTGCCCCAGGTGCTGGCCGAGCTGCCAGGCAGCATCGACACGCAGCAGGCCCGGATACCCGCGGTGTCCGCGACGCTGGATCGCCTGCAGCAGCAGTACGCACCGACCGCGCTGGCGAACGTCACCGAGCAACATCGATCGAGGCGACCGAGCGGCTGTCGTTCGCCAGAACCAGCCTGCGGCAGGCACAGCAACTGCGTCGGCGCGGGTGCCGGCCGGCCCGACAGCGACCCAGCCGCTGCCTGCGCAACCCTCGGCCACGCAGAACCCGGGTGCGCCCGCCGTCCTCGCCGCCGGTGCCGCGCAGGAGGCCGTCGCGCCAGGCGCAGACCCTGCTGGACGCGATCGAACACGCCGACACCGACCTGGCAACGGCTGTCGGTCAGCTGGCAGACGGCCTGCGCCGCGGTCGATCAGGAACTCGCCGCGGTCCGCGGGACCTTGAGCGCCGCCCGGGCCGGTGCCACCGAGAGCAGCCTGCGCGCCCAGCTGGACCAGATCCAGGCGATCCTCGGTGTCGCCCGGTCACCGCAGGGGGCGGCCGACCCGCTGACCGCGCTGCACAAGGTCGAGGAGGCCGATCTCGCCCTGGACACCATCCTGGCCGCGACCCGCGACGCCCAGCAGCAGGAGCAACGGGCGCAGGCCGGCCTTGCCCAGGCACTGCTCGGCCGCGCGGGCCGAAGTCGGCTCGGCGGAGGACTTCATCTCGACCCGACGCGGTGCCGTCGAAGAGTCAGGCGCGCACCCGGCTGGCCGAGGCGCAGCGGCATCTGGCCAACGCCGAATCGCTGGCCGGATCCGATGCCTCGGCCGGGCTGGCCGAGGCGCAGCAGGCGTCGTCGTTGGCCCGGGAGGCCTCGGATCTCGCCCAGCAGGACGTCGGCGGCTGGGGCGGCGGTGGCGGCGGCCAGCGCGGCGGCGGGGTCAACGGCGCCGTGCTCGGCGGCATCATCCTCAGCTCGGTGCTCAACTCCGGCCGCAGCGGACGCGGCGGTGGCGGCTGGGGTGGTGGCTTCGGCGGTGGGGGCGGCTTCGGTGGCGGTGGCTTCGGAGGTGGCGGCGGTGGCGGTGGCGGCAGTGTGAGCGGCGGCGGCGGCAGGTTCTAGCAACGACAGGTGCTGACGACGACGTGCCGCCCGCTGGCCGAACTGCAGCTGTTGCCCCTCGACTCGGGTGATGCGGCCGAAACGGCCGTGCCCTAGCGTCCTGGCCGTGACCTCCAGCGCCACAGCGCCAACTGTGGCAACCCGCCGACAACGATGGATGGCGCGAATCGCGCTGCTCGCCTTCGCCGCTGCGGCCCTGCTGGTGGTCGGTGCCGCTGGCTATCACCGGGTTCTTCCTCGTCGTCATCGGGTTGGTCGGTGCGGCCGCTCTGCTGGCCGGGGCCTTCTGGTTCCTGGCTCGGCGGGGGGTGATCCGGTGGATCGGCCTGGCGGTTGCCGTGCTGGCGATCGTCTTCGTGGTCTACAGCTACGCGCGGGCGAATGTGATTGCAGTGCGCGCTCATCTCGATCGGTCTGATGGTGCTGGGCGGGGCGGCGGCGAGGGTCGCGCTGCACTTTCGACGAGCGTCGTGGATGCCGGAACTGCCGCCCCCCCGGGTGCAACGGGCGTTCATCGTGATGAACCCCCGCTCCGGCGGCGGCAAGGTGGTCAAGTTCGGGCTCCAGGCCAAGGCCGAGGCGCTGGGCGCCGAGGTCGCCCTGCTGGACGGTCCTGGCCATGTCGACGTCGCCGCCATCGTGCGCGCGGCCGTCGACCGGCGGCGCGGACCTGCTCGGTGTCGCCGGCGGCGACGGCACCCAGGCACTGGTGGCCGGTATCGCCGCCGAACACGACCTGCCGTTCCTGGTGATCAGCGCCGGCACCCGGAACCACTTCGCCCTTGACCTCGGCTTGGATCGCGACGACCCGTCCACCTGCCTGGACGCCCTGCGGGACGGCGTCGAGGTGCGCGTCGACCTCGGCATGATCGAGGACCGCCCGTTCGTCAACAACGCCTCCTTCGGTGCCTACGCGGAGATCGTGCAGAGCCCGGAATACCGGGACAACAAGGAGGGCACGATCCTGTCGATGCTGCCCGACCTGCTGGTCGGCAGCGGGCCCGCGCTGACCGTCCGAGTCGGTGACCGCGAGGTCGACGGCAGGCAGGCCGTCCTGGTGAGCAACAACCCCTACGGTTCCGGGCGGCTCATCGACATGGGCCGGCGGAACCGGCTGGACCAGGGCGTGCTGGGCGTGGTCGCCGGCCGGTTGGACAGCGCAGGCAGCGCCATCGGCATGCTCCGCCGGTTCAACGGCGAGTCCCTCGCCTCGCTGACGGCCACCGAGGTGATCATCGAGGCCGACGCGGCCGAGATCCCGGTGGGCATCGACGGCGAGGCCGTGACCGTCAGCACGCCCGTGCACTGCACGATTCGACCGGGTGCGCTCCGGGTGGTGTTGCCGCGCCATCGTCCCGGTGTGCCAGCGCCCAAGACCCGGATCGAGTGGGATCGGTTGTGGCGGGTGGCCTTCGGCCGCACGGTGGATCCGCGGCGCTGAACGCCCGGTGCAACGGCCGGTTTCGCGCCTGTCGATTGAACCCCTGGCCAGCCAGCCGTCGTTACCTCAGGACAACTCCAGTAACTGTCCGTGAGGGGAAAGATGACAAACGCAAGCTGGTCCCGCCCGAAGACCGTCGGTGTCGCCGACGCTGGTGGCAGCCGCAGCAGTCGCTGGCCACCGCACCGGCCGCCGGTGCTCACCCTCGCGATGACGAGACAGCGACCATCACAGCTCCCCGGACGATCACGGCCGGTGGCTCGAGGTTCGAGGGCATCGGCCTGGACGAGCGGACGGGCACCTTCTACGTCAGTGAGACGACGGGCGGCGAGATCAGCCGGGGCAACATCCGGCGCGACGCGGCGCAGCCCTGGCTGGACGGCAACGGCACGGACGGTCGCTTCACGGCTCGTGGGATCACCGTGGACCGGTTCGGTCAGGTCTACATCGCGGGCGGGCCGAACAGGGGGCCCGACCACCCCGACGCACCGGATCTGTGGGTCTACTCCCGGTCCGGCGCCCTGCTGGCGGCATTGAACGTCGGTGTGCCTGGCGCCTTCCTCAATGATGTCGCCATCGGCCCGGACGGCGCTGCCTACTTCACGAACTCCAATGCCCCGCAGGTGTTCCGGGTCGCCAAGGACCGGACGGGTTGGCACGTCAGCACCTTCGTGGACGCCACCGGGACGATCACCCCGGTCGCCGGCTTCAACCTCGGCGGCATCGTCGCCACCCCCGACGGGCGGGCGCTGGTGGTCGCGCAGGGGAACGTCGGGGCCTTGTGGCGGATCGATTTTCGAACAAAGGCGGTCACCCGCATCACGGTCAGCCCCGCGGCCGATCTGACGAACGCCGACGGCCTGGTGCTGAAGGGGACCAAGCTGCTGGTGATCCGGAACTTCTCGAAGTCGATCAGCACCCTCAAGCTCGCCGACAAATGGACAACCGCCGAGTTGCGCGAGGAGACACCGACCGCAGATGACCGGGTGTTCACCACCGGCAAGCTCAGCGGCAGCCGGTTGTACGTGGTGGACAGCAAGTTCGACGAAGGCCGGTTAGTGCGCCCCCGTACGAGGTGGTCGTCCTCAAGCTGCACTGAGCGGCACACCTGCCTGCCGGAATCAATACCGGGCAACGCGCATCTGCGGGGACCGTCTGGCGAGTACCTGTGCTGTCTGATCGTTGGGCGACGCCCAGTGCGACAGACTTTTTCAGGGAGCCATCGATGACCGATCTGCACACTGCACCGCACAACCAGTCGAGCTTTGCCGACCTCGGCAAGGAACTGTGGACCTACCTGACCGATCGCGGCGCTGCCATCAACTACGAGTTCGTCGACATGACGGTCGAGGTCCCCCGGGCAACCGGACCGGACGCGGAACGCGCGAGCTGGAAGCTGAACGGCACGCTGCGGATCACCACCAGCGGAGCACGCCTCCGCAGCATGAGCATTGTGATCCCGAGTGGGGAGGCGAACACGGCAGCGGCCCACCCGTTGTCGGTGTTTGCCGACCTGCGGCTGGAAACCGACGGCCATAGCGTCCAGCTCGTCGGTGACGGGCAGTCCCTCGTCGTGCACACCAGCGATCCCCGCCTGTTATTCCGCGACGTGCGGAAGATCGCGCTTGCCGGCTGCGGTTTCCGGCCGGACCGGGCGGACCGCGCTGGGTCGCGCGGCCACCGCGCTGCGGGACGCCGGCCTGCGGGTTGACGTGCGCGGTCCTGACGGTGTGCTGGTTCGGCTCGGCGATGGCACGCAGTCTCGGTTCGGCCGGATCGTCACCGGCAGCAGCGCCGTGCAATTCGGGACAGGCAATGGACCTTGGCACGGCCGCGCAGGTACCGGTCAGGCGCATCGCGGTTCTGGTGGTGACCGGAACTCTCGTGGTCGCGGCACTCCTGCGGCTTCGGCGGCGCTGGTCAAGTCGACCTGTCGGCCTGTCGCGCTGATCTTCGGGGTGGGCCGACCGGACAATTGCCCTTCATGAGCGACTCCGGCACTCTGCCAGCCGACATCCCGGTACCAGCGCGCCACACCGTGTTTCAGACCAGCCTGATGAGCGCCTTGCTCGACGGTGTCTATGACGGCGAAATGACGATCGGTGAACTGCTCGGACACGGCGATTTCGGCTTGGGCACGTTCAATGCGCTGGACGGTGAAATGGTCGTCCTGGATTCAATCTGCTATCAACTGCGCGGAAATGGCGAAGCATCGGTCGCCGACCCGGCCCTGTGCACACCGTTCGCCGTTGTCACCCATTTCGCCCCCACCATCACGAAGACGTTGCCGGCCAACCTTTCCCGAGCGGAGGTGGCCGGCATCGTCGGCGATCTCATCCCGTCGGAGAACTACCTCTATGCCATGCGGATCACCGGCGAGTTCGACTGGGTGCGGACGCGAACCGCCGCCAGGCAGACGAAGCCATACCCACCACTGAGGGCGGCGACCAAGGGTGAGCCGGTCATGCAATTCAATGACGTCAGCGGTCTCGTCGCCGGATTCCGGACGCCGCTCTATGAGCAGGGCATCGGCGTTCCGGGTGGGCACGTTCACTTCATCGACCAAGCGCGCACGCACGGCGGACACGTGCTGGACTACGCGATCCGGCGAGGCACGCTCGAGCTGTGCCTGGCCACCGACCTGCACCTCGCACTACCGCTGAACACGGCCTTCGGCCGGGCACACCTGTCGCCGGACGACCTCGCCGCCCAGGTCGCGGAGACCGAAAACCACCGCTGACGAGCGGCGGACGGTCGTTCGGTAGACCCGTATCAGCGCCGTGTGCGCGCCATGTCAGGGCGTCGGCGCACTGTCTTGTTGGGAACGTAGGAGTGACTGAGCAAGACAGGAGTATTTCCATGACCAACATCATCGAGGCCGAGGGCCTCAAGAAACGTTTCGGCACCACCCAGGCGCTGGACGGGGTCGACCTTTCGGCCAGGGAGGGCACCGTCCTCGGGGTCCTCGGCCCCAACGGCGCCGGCAAGACCACCGCCGTCCGCATCCTGGCCACCCTGCTGCAGGCCGACGCCGGCCGCGCCACCATCGACGGCTACGACGTCGTCAAGGACGCCGGCAAGGTCCGTCGCACCATCGGCCTGACCGGCCAGTACGCCTCGGTCGACGAGGACCTCACCGGCATCCAGAACCTCGTGCTGATCGGCAACCTGCTCAACCTGAGCGGCCGGGACGCCAAGGCCCGGGGCCTGGAACTGCTGGAGTGGTTCGGGCTCGCCGACGCGGCGCAGCGCCGGGCCAAGACCTACTCCGGCGGCATGCGGCGGCGGCTCGACCTCGCCGCCAGCCTGGTCGGCCGGCCGCGGGTGATCTTCCTGGACGAACCGACGACCGGCCTCGACCCGGCCAAGCGACAGGACATGTGGGACGTCCTTCGTCGGCTCGTCACCGACGGCTCGACCGTGCTGCTGACCACCCAGTACCTGGACGAGGCCGACGCGCTGGCCGACGAGATCAGCGTCATCGATCACGGCAAGGTCATCGCGCACGACACCCCGGACGGCCTCAAACGCAAGATCGGCGGGCAACGCATCAGGGTCAGACCCACTGATCGGACCCGGCTGGACGACGTCCACCGCATCCTGGCCGAGATCGGCGGCAACGCCCCGCAGGCCTCCGGCCGCGACGAACTGACCGTCGCCGTCAACGGCGAGGACGCCCTCGCCGCCACCGTCGGCCGGCTGGCCGCCGACGGCATCGGCGTCACCGAACTCTCCCTGCACCTGCCGTCCCTGGACGAGGTCTTCATGACGCTCACCGGCGAGCGGGTCGGCGCCGACGGCGCGGCGCACGCCCAGGCAACTGACACCACCAAGGAGGTGGCGGCATGACGAACACAGCCATCAAACCCGCCGCAAACGCGACATCCCGCAAACCCGTCCCGCAGGCGACCGTGACCGGTGCCGCCAGCGGCGGCTACCTGCGACACATCGTCGCGATCGCCAAGCGCAGCCTGATCAAGATGTACCGCACGCCGGAGGCGTTGATCGACGTCACCCTGCAGCCGATCATCTTCCTGCTGCTGTTCACCTACATCTTCGGCGGCGCCATCGGCGGCTCGTCCGCCGACTACCTGCAGTTCCTGCTGCCCGGCCTGCTCGCCCAGTCGATCGCCCAGGCCGGTGTGTCACTCGGCCAGAACCTGAACGCCGACATCGAGAAGGGCGTCTTCGACCGGTTCCGCTCACTGCCGATCGGCCGCTCGGTGCCGCTGGTCGGCGCCGTCATCGCCGACATCGGTCGGTATCTGATCCTCTGTGTCGTCACCCTCGGCTTCGGCATGATCATGGGCTTCCGGATCGAGACCAACGCGCTGGCCGCGACGGCCGGCGTCGGTATCTCGATCGCCTTCGCGCTTGTGTTTCTGCTGGATCTCGGTGTTCGTCGGGATGAAGGTCAGGACGTCCGGCGCGGTGCAGGGCATCATGTTCCTGATCGTGTTGCCGTTGTCGTTCGCCAGCAACACCTTTGTCAACCCGGACACCATGCCGAGCTGGCTGCAGACCTTCGTCAAGATCAATCCGATCTCCCAACTGGTCACCACCATGCGTGGCCTGATGATCGGCGGACCGGTCGCGGAAAGCCTGATGTGGACGCTGGTCTGGATGGCGATCCTGCTGATCGTGTTCGTGCCACTGGCCCTGCGCGCCTACCGCAAGCGCACCTGATACTCCGAACCTGCCAGTCCGGGATTGCCCCGGAGCAGCAAAGGGCCCGGTCCGTCATCTCGACGGACCGGGCCCTTGTTTGCGCGGATCAAACATCGACAGCGCGGATCAACTTGGCCGTGATGTGACCGGTGTGACGCGAGTTGCCGAGTTCAGCCGCGCGGGGGTCTACGCGGTGACGGCGGCCGGACGAGCCGCGGTTTCCGCACTGTCGGCCTTGCCGTGCGCCCCGGCAACGCGCGCCTTGCCGAAGATCACCCCGGCCGCCCCCAGGACGGCCCAGCCGAGCAGCACCAGCAACGGCATCCACACCGACGCATCGGGGAAGTACGAGACGGTCCGGACCAGGGTCCCGCCGGCACCGGTCGGCAGCCACTGGCCGAACTCACCCCACGGCGCGGGCAGCAGCCGCGGCGAGGTCGCAATACCGGACAGCGGGTTCCCGACGATCACCAGCAGCAGCGCGCCGAGCCCCGCACCCGCCGCCCCGAACAGCCGGACCAGACCGGCCACCACCAGTGCGGACGCGGTGATGGTCAGCGAGATCGCGGAGAACTCGTCCCAGAAGTGACCACCCGAAACACCCAGCCAGGCAAGGATTCCGGCGAAGCTGACGGCGATCGTCAGCGCGCCGGCGACGACCGTGCCGAGCACCAGCCAGCGGTTGCGCAGGGCAAGCGCCGCGGCGACGCCGAGGGCGAGACCGGCAATGATCATCGGGAAGGAACCGGCGGCCAATCCGACGCCGCGGCTGTCACCCGACGGCAGCGGAACGACGTCGACGACGGGCGGGCCGGTCGCTGCGGGGTTGCCGAGATGAGCGGCCGCGGCCGTCAGCAGCTGGGTGATGGCCGGTGAACCGGCGCTCGCCGTCAGCAACGTCGGGCCGTTCGGGCCGATGACGATCGCGCCGTCGACGGTCCGGTCCTGCAACGCCGACCGGGCCGCGGCCTCGTCGCTGACGACCGAGACCTCGAAGGCGTCGGCGCCACCGGCCTGGGTGACGCCGGCCTTGATCTGCTCGACCGCCGCGGCTGGTCCCGCAACGGCGAGCCGGATGCCGTTCGGCCCCGAGTTGACCGCGATGCTCACGAACAGCGCGAGGATCAGCGAAAGTCCGGCGGTGAGCGCAAGGACGAGCGCCACTGCCTTGCGGGCCTCCGGGTGGTCGTGGACGGCGACCCGGCCGCCTGGGCGCTGCGCCTCGTGACCGGCTCCCGACGGTGGTCCCGGTCGACGCGTTGGTCGTACTCGACAGTGACATGATCCGCTCCCTTTCCAAGAAGGATCGTTCGTTTTGTTGTTCGAAGCATGCCCCCTCGACCCCGGTTCGTCAAGAACGAATATTCGGTTTAGGATGTGACGATGCCCAAGGTCACCGACGCCCACCGCGAGTCACGACGCGAGCAGATCCTGGTTGCCGCCTGGAAGTGCTTCTCCCGCAACGGCTTCCACAGCACCTCGATGGCCGACGTGATCCGCGAGGCGAACCTGTCGGCCGGGGCCGTCTACCTGTACTTCCGTTCCAAGGACGAGATCATCGTTGCGGTTGCGACCCAGGTGTTCGGCGGCATCCAGGGCCGACTCAACGAGTTCGCCCGACACGAACCGCCACCCAGCCCGGCGGAGATCGCCGCCTTCCTGGTGCAGCAGCCGGTGCTGGCCCGCGAGCAGGCGCCGGCGGACCTGTTTCCGCTGCTGCTCGCGGTGTGGAGCGAGGCGACCCGGAACCCGACGCTGATTCCGGTGGCGGAGGAGATCCTCGGCGGATTGCGGGTACAGATCGCCGGGATGCTGGAACGGTGGACCGCGGCGACCGGCGGCGACCTGCCGACGACGCCGGCCCAGCTGACGCCGCTGTTCCTCTCGCTGGTCCAAGGCTTCGTCATGCAGCACGCACTCAGCGGGCTGCCGCTCGCCGACGACTACGGCAGCGCGGTCACCGCCCTGTTCACCGCGGCCGGCCTCGGACCGCGTCCGACTCTCGCCCGACAAAGTGGGCCCGACTCAGGATGAGGCTTCCGCCGTCATCGCAGTGAGCAACTCCGGATCCAGCCTGGCGATCGCGGCCGGTCGGTCGAGAGCCATTCCGCGGTCGAACATCTCGTCGAAGTCCTGGCCAAGCGCGGCCCGCAGGTTCGTCGTCAACTCGGCAATGACCGGATCGGTGCGATCCTCGGTTCCCCGCAACCTCGCCGCCGCGCCCAGCACCTGCGCCGCGTCCGTCGGTCGCCCGAGTGCAAGTGCGAGCCAGCCAACGCTCACCCCGACGGCCGCCATGATCGGCATGTCGCCGGTGAGCACACCGAGCGGATAACCCGCCCGGAGGTCCGTCATCGCCAGGTCGAGGTCCCCGACCCGGGCCGCGACAATCGCCGATGTGGCACTGAAAACCGCCGCGGCGTGTGCCTGCAGATAATTGGGCGGATGCTGAGCGAGGCGCTGGCGCATTTCCTGCGCCATTGCCGAGGCGACGTCCAGATTGCCGTCATGCAGCTCGATCGCAATCAGGATCCCGTCCGCGAACAGGCCCCGTTCCAACCCTTGGGTGCGGCCAACGCCGTCCGACCGAACCTGTTCGATGAGCCTTCGCGCACCGACCGAGTCGCCGGATCGCAACTGTAAACCGGCCAGCCGCAGCTGGATGAACGCGTCGTCGTCCATCGATCCGAGCTCGATTGCCATATGCAGGGCGGTCTCGTAGTCGGCAATGGCACCCGGCAGATCGCCATCCTGGGCCCGCAAGGTGCCGCGCGCCGACAGCACCGACGCCAGCCCCCAACGGTCGCCGATCTGCGCGAAGTCCTCGTACGCGGCGTCGACGTCGATTCGCACCTGGGCCAGGTTGCCCTCGTTCTCGGCGAACAGCGCGCGGCTGACCCTGGCCGCGGCGCGGTACCAGCCGTCCGGGGATTGCAAAATCGACTCCATCACCGATTCCGCGTACGCAACATCCCCACCGAAGTACGCCAGCATCGGCTGCAGGATGCCCGACGCGACGATCCGCGGGGCCGGCTCGTCACCGAGTCGCCTTGCCAGGGCGCACATCTCGATCTGCAGCTGGTCGATGCTGACCGCCGGATCGGTCGCTCCGAGAAAGACGGTGGACAGCGACCAGGCGGCCTCCGCCCACAACCGTTCGGGGTGGTCGATGCCCTCCGTCGCGGTCAGCGCCAATCCCAGCCAGACCGCCGCCTCGCTGTTGGCGCCGATCATCGTCCAGTACCAGGACAGCGACAGCGCCAAATCCAGGGCCGCTCCACGATCCGCCGGATCATCGGATTCGGCGAGGAACCGCAGGCCGGCCAGAATGTTGTCCCGTTCGACCCGGAGAGTCTCGATGGCCCGCAGCTGATCCGCCGTGCGCAGCACCGGATCCATCTCGGCGGCGACTCCGGCGAAGTAGTAGGCATGGGCGGTACGGGCGGCCCTGGCCTCCCCCCGATCGGCCAGCTGTTCGCTGCCGTACTCCCTGATGGTCTCCAACATCCGGAACCGCAGTTCGGGTCCGTCGATCATCGTGAGCAGCGACTTGTCCACCAACGCCAACAGCAGATCGCCGACGTCGCCGCCGGGCAGCAGGTCGTCGCTGCAGATGGCGACGGCGGTCGCGACCGTCGCCCCCGCCGGGAAGACGGCGAGCCGCTCGGCGAGCAGCCGCTCGTCGGATGCCAGCAGATCCCAGCTCCACTCGACAACGGCCCGCAGCGTTCGATGGCGCGGCATCGCCGTGCGGCTGCCACCGGTGAGCAGCCGGAACCGGTTGGACAGCCGGGCGGCGATCTCCCCGATCGGCATCACCCGGAGCCGCGCTGCGGCCAGTTCGATCGCCAGCGGCAAGCCGTCGAGCCTGCGAACGATCTCCGTGACATGGGCGACCGTGGTGTCGTCGACGCAGAAGCCAGCGCTCACCGCCTGCGCCCGTTCGATCAGCAGCCGCACCGCCGGATGGTCGACCGCGTCGGCCGCGGAGACGCCGACCGGCGGCAGGCCGAGCGGCGGCAGCAGGCAGAGCGCCTCACCGACGATGCCAAGCGGTTCGCGGCTCGTCGTGAGAATACGAACGTGTGGGCACCCGGCCAGCAACTGGTCGATCAGGACGGCCACCGGCCCGATCAGGTGCTCACAGTTGTCCACCAGCAACAGGCAGTCGGCATCGGCCAGCACCTCGAACAGGTACTCGGTGGAATCCCGCGACTGCAGTCCCACCCGGCGGTCGACCGCCCGCGCGTCCAGCAGCCCGAGGGCACCCAGCATCGCCTGCAGGATGGCCTTGCTGTCGGTGACCGGGGCCAGCTCGATCAACCACACGCCGTCGGGAAGCCGCGAAACCCACTGTCCGGCAATCTCACTCGCGAGTCTGGTCTTACCAGCACCGCCCGGGCCGACGATGGTGACGAGCCGGCCGACGTCGAGCAATCCGGACACTCTGGCGACTTCGTCCTCGCGGCCGATGAAGCTGGTCAGCGAGGAGCGCAAGTTGCTCCGTTTGCGTCGGACGTCGGGGGTGGGATCGACGTCCGGGGCGATCTCGCCGCGCAGCACCGCGAGCTGCAGTGCCTGAACCTCGGCTCCCGGGTCGACCCCCAACTCCTCGGCCAGCCGGTCGCGCACCGCTCGTACACCTGCCAGCGCGTCCGCCGTCCGGCCGGTCGCGGCCAGTGCGCGCATCAGTTGACCGGCGAATCGTTCCCGCAAGCGGGTAGGCGGCGGCCAGTGCTTCAAGATCGGCGATGACGTCCGAGCCGCGGCCGAGCAGCAGTTCCGCCTCGAGTCGATCCGCCTGCGCGTCCAGCCGCTGCTCGGTCAACCGGGCGATCGGGGCCGCCACGTAGCCGGCATCGCCGGCGTCGACCAGCGGGTCACCCCGCCAGAGCGCCAGCGCCTTGACCAGGGTGTCGCGCGCACTGATCGTCGCCCCGTCGCGCAGGGCGCGGCGACCGGCCGTCACCAGGTCCGAGAACACCGCCGCGTCAACGGCACCACGGTCAACGGCGAGCCGATAGCCGCCGGCCACCTGTTGGATCGAACCCGGCTCCCCGAGAACCCGGCGGACCCGGGAGACCAGCGACTGCAACGCATTGACCTTGTCCGCCGGCGGGCCGGCCGGCCAGACCGCGTCGACAAGTTCGGCGGTGGAAACGACCGCGGGCGCGTCAACGGCCAACCGGGTCAACAGGGCGCGCAGCCGCGCGCCGGTGATCTGCACGGAACGGCCGCCGGACCTGACCTCCAGGGTGCCGAGAATGCCGATCTCCATCAGGCAGCACCCCGTTTCGCCGGATAAGACATGTCGACTGGAGAAGACTCGGTCGACTGGAGAAAACTGCGGCATCGACTCTCAGCGCCCACTCTTGCAGACGCCAAGGCCCCGCGACTCAGGGTTTCCCCCGGAGTGGCAGGGCATCGGGCCGGGCGAGTGGTCAGGCCGGGGTGGTCAGCCGGCGTCGGGCACGTCACGCGCGACCAGCGCCGCGTACCTGCCGTTGGTCGCCAGCAGCTCGTCATGCGAACCGCTCTCGACGATGTGACCGTGTTCCATCACCACGATGACGTCCGCATCCCGAACGGTCGAAAGCCGATGCGCGATGGTCAATGTCGTTCGGCCGTCGGCCAGCTCGGCAAGAGCTGCGGTGACGGCGGCCTCGGTCCTGGTGTCGAGCGCACTGGTCGCCTCGTCCAGCACCAGCACCGGCGGGTTGCGCAGGATCATCCTGGCAATTGCCAACCGCTGCTTCTCGCCGCCGGAGAACCGGTAGCCGCGTTCGCCGACCACGGTGCTGTACCCCTGCGGCAGGGAGGAGATCAGCTCGTGGATCTGTGCTGCCCGGGCCGCCGCGACGATGTCGTCATCGCTGGCATCCGGACGGGCGAAGCGCAGGTTGTCCGCGATGGACGCGTGCAGCAGGTAGGCCTCCTGCGAGACGATGCCGACCACGGACGCCAGGTCCTGCAGACCCAGCTCCCGGATGTCGACGCCGTCGAGCAGCACGGACCCCCTGGTCGGGTCGTACAGCCGGGCGGCCAGGTAGCCAAGGGTGGTCTTGCCGGAGCCGGTCGAGCCCACCACCGCGACATGACTGCCGGCCGGGATGGTCAGGTCGATGTGCGACAGGGTCTGCGTCTGCGACCCGGGGTAGCTGAAGGTGACATCGTCGAATCGCAGTTCCCCGCGACCGCCCGGGAGTTCCAGCGCGTTGGCCGGCTCGTCGATCTCCACCGGCAGATCCAGGTAGTCGAACACCCGGCGGAACATCGCCATCGAGGTCTGCATGTCGACCCCGGTGCGCAGCAGCGACACCATCGGCCGGAACAACGCACCCTGCAGTGCGGTGAAGGCGACCAGGGTGCCGATGGAGACCGGGCCGGTCGTCGCCGGCGATGGTGATCCCGGCTGCCAGGTAGATGGCCGCAGGCAGGATCGACACGATGATGCCGATGCTGGACTGCCGCCAGCGACCCGTCATCGACGAGCGCACCTCGAGATCGGCCAGGTCGGCCGAGGTTTCGGCGAACTTGTCGCCGAGGGCGGCACTGCGACCCATGGTCTTGGTGAGCAGGATGCCGGAGACCGAAAGCGACTCGGAGACCTGGCTGGACAGATCGGCCATCCGCTCCTGCCGGACGGTGGCGATCTGCCGGCGCATGCCGCCGACCTTGCGGGAGATCAGCACGAAGATCGGCACCAGCACCAGGGACACCAGGGTGAGTTTCCAGTTCAACGCGAGCATCGCGACAAGCGTTGCGATGACCGTGGTTCCGGAGGACACGACGCTGGTGACGGTGCTGGTGACGGTGGCCTGCATGGAGCCGATGTCGCCGGCGATCCTGGACTGGATCTCGCCGGTGCGGGTACGGGTGTAGAAGCCGAGCGACAGCCGCTGCAGGTGCGAGTACACCGACGTGCGCAGCCGATGCATGACGGACTGCCCGACCAGCGTCGACTGCCGGGACTGGATGACGTCGAGCACGGTGGTGCCGATCGCGATCAGCACCATCCCGCCGGCCAGCATCGCGGTGAGCGCCGTGTTCCGGGTGGGCAGCGAGACGTCGAGCACCTCGCGCAGCAGGAACGGCGAGGCCACCGAGATCAGCGATGACGCGATGATCAGCACGGCGACGAACAGCAGCCGGCTCTTGTGCTCGGCGAAGAGTTGGACGATGCGGCGGACCTCGCCCGGCTTGCCGGCGCGGGGCGGTGTGACATCGCCTCTGCGAGTCCGGGAAAGTTTGGTCGGCTCCGACCGCGTCGGTACTGGAGCGGGGGAATCTGCCGGTGCGGTCACGGCGGGAGAGTTGGTGGCGAGGGTGCTGATTGTGGTGGTGGAGGTCGTCTGCGGCCTCCGGGCCTGGGTATCGGGCGCCGTGATTGTCATGGGCGCTCCTTTCGTCTAGTTTTGCATATGCTGAGTATGCCTCATAGTGAGGCTTCCTCACAATAGGGAGTCCTGCGATGTCCGTCACAGTGGGAGACCGGAATGCCACTCGGCAACGATGACGGCGGGAGTGCCATCGATTCGGGCGGTGACGTGAGCGCCGCCGAGCTGACCGAACGCGTCATGCGGGTCGCTCACCTGATCCGCCGGTCGGCAATGACGAACCTCGCCCCGCTCGACCTGACGCCTGCGCAGAGTCGGGCGCTGCGGACGATCTCCAAGGCCGGGCAGCCGATCCGGATGGGTGAGCTGGCATCGACCCTGGGCGTCGTTCCACGGTCGGCAACCGGCCTGGTCGATGCGCTACAGGAGTCGGGGTTGGTCGAGCGAACCGTCGATCCGGCCAATCGGAGATCGGTCCTTGTCACCCTCACCGAACAGGGCCGGGACCGACAACGCGCCATGTCGCAGGCCCGCGCCGCGGCCGGCGACGGACTCTTCGGCGCCTTGACGCCCGACGAACGGCGGGCGCTCGCCGAGCTGCTCGGTCGAGTACAGGAACGCCCGCACGACTGACACTGCCCGACAGCAGGTATCGCGGATCCAGGTCTTTGCCTGGCCGACAACCACAGGCAACTCAGCGAGCCCGACGTCCAGGACCTGGAACCTCGCGTGCAATATTGCAATCCCCCTTTCACTGGTGCCCTTCGGCTGTCACTGTCATTCCATCGCCGGCGACGAAGCGGTACCGCAGTCACCCGGGTTCAGTCGGACCCGACAAAGGAGGGGCTCAGCACAGCAGACAGCGTTGAAAACCCGGCGACCCAGGAGCCCGGCTTTCGGTGCTGTCCACTCTGATCCCATCGAAACGACTCGGAGGTGCGTCATGCTCGTCTTCTTCATCGTGGGAATCGTTCTGGTGGTACTGGCCGTGGCAGCGCTTATCGATCGGCGCCGGGGCAGGGCCGGCTGGCACAGCGGACGGCCGTACACCGGTACCGCCTGGTACTCGGCCGGAGATGGTGGCGGGTTCGGTGGCGGGCACGGCGGCTTCGGCGGCGGTCATGGCGGCTGCGGGGATGGCGGCGGATTCGGCGGCGGAGACGGCGGCGGTGGTGGTGGAGGAGACGGCGGCGGCGGGTGCTAGCCGCTACCACCGGGCAACATCCACCTGCGAAAATGGCTCCATGGCTGATACCGAGCGCTGGCGGGTAACCGCGAACAAGATTGCCGACGAGACCCTGTTCCCGTCGGCACTCGCGGTTGATCGCGGGGAAAAATCTCCGCGGCAGAACCTGGACCTGCTGGCAGACGAGGGTTTCTACGGCCTCGCTGCACCAGCCGATCTCGGTGGTCTCGGTCTCGGCGCTTACGACACCATCGCCGATATTGTCAGCGCCTTCGCCGGAGGTTGCCTGACCACCACATTCGTTGGGCTGCAACACTTCGGCCCAGTACTATCGGTGGCATCGAGCCCATCGGCCACCATCCGGGACCGCTGGCTCGGGCCACTGTGCAGGGGTGAACGACGGGCCGGGATCGCGCTCGCCGGGCTCCGGCCCGGTCCGGCTCAGGTACACGTTGCGGCCGTACCGGGCGGCTACCTGGTGACCGGCGAGACCGCCTGGGTGACCGGTTGGGGGCTGATCGACACCCTGCAGGTTGCCGCCCGGGACGAGTTCGACGTCATTCACTTCCTGCTGCTGGACGCGGTGGAATCGCCGACGCTCACCGTCGACGGCACCCACCTGATGGCGGTGCAGGCCAGCAGCACCGTGTCCATCCGCTTCGACGGACACTTCGTCCCGGCGGATCGCCTCACGCACACCCAACCCTTCGCCCAGTGGGCGGGCGAGGACGCTTTCGGGTCCTCGCTGAACGGATTCCTCGCCCTGGGCGTCGCGGCGCGATGCGCCGCGCTGATCGGGCCGAGCCCGCTCGACGACGAACTGGCGCGGGCCCGCATCGACCTGTTGACCGCCGCTCCGGCTGAAATTCCGGCATCCCGCGCGCAGGCCAGCCTGCTGGCCGTGCGGGCAGCGACGACCCTGGTTGTGCAGTCCGGAAGTCGATCGGTGCTCACCGACCACCATGCTCAGCGGCTCTATCGCGAGGCCGGATTCCTGCTGGTTTTCGGCACTCGGCCGGCGATCAAGCAGCAGTTGCTCGAGCGGCTGGCCGCCGGGCGCCTGCTTGCCTCCTGAGCGTCCCTGGTCGGCCGGCAATCGATCCGGCACTGGTGGCCCTTCGTCAGGCCAACGAAGGGCCGCTTCCGCCGGATCGATGTAAGGGCGGCGTTCGACGGATTTCCCCTGGACCTGCACGACTGGCAGTGTCGGCTGGAATGAGGATCCCGGGGCAACGCCGTCGTCAGGCGGGGCAGCATCTTGCCGCCTTCGCCCTTGTGCTGTCGACGGGTCTGTTCGTCGCGAGTCCGGCGGACGCCGCCACCGATTCAGCAGTGCAGCAGGCTGTCGACGGCTCGGTCGCTGCGGCCGCAGCGCAGGGCATCGAGCAGAGCATCGCAGTGGTCGACCGGGCGACCGGGGCCCCGGTGGCCAGCAGCGGCGGCGACAAGCAGTACATCTCCGAATCCATCGTGAAGCTGTTCACCGTCGCCTACTACGAGGTGCAGGCCGGCGGCCAACCGGACGATTCGATGGCGGAGACGCTCCGAACGATGATCGTCAACTCCGACGACGACATCGAGTCCTCGTTGTGGAATGTCGACATCGTGCCCAGCATGGCCGCTCGTTACGGACTCGCGGACACCCGGAATGGCCCGCAAACCGGCCCGCACGACTGGGGCTGGGAAACCATCACTGCCGACGACGAGGCAAAGTTCCTCTTCGAGATGTCGAACGACCCGGTGGTCGCCCCGCTGTTGCTGGCTGCGATGGCCGGCACCGCTCGCACCGGAGCCGACGGTTCCGATCAGTTCTTCGGGATGAACACCCTGCCAGGAGATCACGGGTCCAAGCAGGGCTGGACGGACGCCGACGCCGGATCATCGGAACCCGCGGAGATTCATTCGGTGGGCTGGACCGACAGGTACTTTGTCGCGATCCTGCAGACCGCAGACCGGCCGGACTTCGACGGGATGCGGAGCACCGCGACTGCCGCAGCACAGGCTGTGTTCGCCGCGGAGAACACCGTGCCGGACGCAGCGACCGGCCCGACCGTCGAAACGCCAACAGCTGGCCCGGGCACGACCGAAGAAACGCCACCGCCACCAGCGATGGAGACAACCCCGGTGCCGCCCGCGTCCAGCGCGGCATCCGCTGCGCCGCCGACCGGCGCCGGTGGGTTCGCCGGACTCATCGCAACACTGCGACACGAATTCGATGTGCTGATAGCGGATGTGACGGCGCTGATCGACGCCTGGTAGCCGACACTCCCGGTCTGCAATCCGCGCGCTCACCGGATGATCTTGGTTGGGATTATCTCGGGTACAAATCATCTCGGCTACGATGAATCCCATGCCGCCCACCACCCCGCATTCCGCCCCGATCGACGTCGACCTGATGTTCCTGGTCAACCAGGCAGGTTTTGCGTTGACCGCCGAGATGGCCGGCGCCCTGGCCGGTGTCGGGATCACCCCGCGGGAATTCTGCGTGCTGTCGCATGCACTCAAGGGCGATGCCACCCAGATTCAGCTTGCCGAACTCTCGGCGCTGGACAAGACCACCATGGTGGCGACCCTGGACCGACTGGAGAAGGCCGGCCTCGCCGAACGGCGGTTGTCCAGTAGCGACCGCCGGGCGCGGATCGTCGGTGTCACCCCGACCGGTCGACGCGCGGTCGCCAAGGCCCAGAAAATCGTCGCCGCCATGTATGACGACGTGCTCAGCCCGCTGCCCGACGACGATCGGGAGGTCTTCCTGCGCAGCCTGATCGCGCTGGTCGGCGGTCGCCTCGCGCAACCGTCGCATGTCGAGCGGCCAGTACGGCAGCGCACCGGCTGACCTGACCCCGGACCCCACGGTTAATTCGTCCCATCCTTAATCATCCGATCTCGGATGATCTGATACGGTCGCAGTTATGACGACCAGGGCGACACATCTGACGACTCCCGCGCAGGGGTCAGCCGAAACCGCTTCGTACTGTGCGGCCGGCCGGTCGGCCCGTCGGCGCTGGATCGCGCTGCTGGTGCTGTGTTCCGGCCTGTTGATGATCATCCTGGACGGCACGGTCGTCACCGTCGCGTTGCCCGCGATTCAGCGCGACCTCGGGTTCTCGGCCGCGCAGCTCAGCTGGGTGGTCAGCGCCTATCTGATTCCGTTCGGCGGTTTGCTGTTGCTCGCCGGGCGCATGGGTGACCTCACCGGACGGCGGCGGGTGTTCGTCATCGGTGTGTCGGCGTTCACGGTGACGTCGGCGTTGTGCGGTCTCGCGCCCGGCCCGGAGATGCTGATCGTTGCCAGGTTGCTGCAGGGTGCGGCAGGGGCGGTGGCCTCGGCGGTGATTCTCGGCATGGTGATCGGGCTGTTCCCGGAGAGCGGGGAGCGCGCGCGGGCCATCGGCATCTACAGCTTCGTCGGCGCTGCAGGCGCGGCCATCGGCCTGCTGGCGGGCGGGGTGTTGACCGAAACGCTCAGCTGGCATTGGGTTTTTCTGGTCAATGTGCCGATCGGCGTTGTCACGCTGGGGATGGCTCTTCGCATGCTGCCGGTTGATCGACCGGTCGTCGGGGGTCGTCGGCGGCGAGACGTCAGTGGCGCGGTGTTGATCACCACGGGGTTGATGCTCGCCGTTTACATGATCACCGAGAGCCCTGCGAATGGTGGGAAGTGGTTGTCCACCTTGCTGTTCGGGAGCATCAGCCTGGCATTGATCGGCGGCTTCGTGCTGCGGGAGCGGATTGCTCGAGATCCCCTGCTGCCCTTGGCGATCTTCCGGAACCGGGCCGTATGGGTGGCAAATCTGGTGCAATTTCTCGTGGTGGGAGCACTCTTCGCGTTTCAGTTCATGGTGGCTTTGTACCTGCAGGACGTGCTGGGTTTCGGCGCCGCCGGCACGGGTCTGGCGTTCCTGCCGATCACCGTGGTGATCGGCGTCTTCTCATTGGTGCTGGCGCCACGGGCGCTGGTGCGGTGGGGAGGGCGGCCGGTGCTGATCACCGGGGTGGCGCTGATCGGGCTCGGGCTGGCCGTTCTCGCCCGGATGCCCGTCGACGGCCACTATCTGGTCGACGTCTTCCCTGCGACGACGGTGATGGGCGCCGGCGGCGGCCTGACCCTGCCGGCCGTTGCCTCGCTGGGTATGTCGGCCGCGACGGCGGGCAATTCCGGGGTGGCCTCCGGATTGCTGAACACCACACAGCAGGTCGGTGGAGCGCTCGGCTTGGCGGTGCTGACCTCGCTGGCCGCCGGCCGGGCAAACCTGGCCCTCGCTGCCGGGTCACCCTCGGCGGTGGCACTGACCGACGGCTACCGGCTGGCGTTGGGCATCGGGGCCGGCATTGTGCTGGTCGCGCTGCTCGTTGCGATCCTCGCCCTCCCCCGACCTGTTCGCGCGGATCAACTTCTACAACGCGGATGAACTGCTTGACTTCTGCCTCACCCGTCACATTCCCGGCTGGTTGATCCGCGCGGGGGTTGTTGATCCGGGCGGTCAGCGTTCGCCCTTGACGCCGGCGAGGAGCATTTGGGCGACGTCGAGGACCTCGACGTCCTCGATGTTGCGGGTGATCTCCGCGGTGGGTTGGCCCTGCCGGGCGGTGAGGCCGTCGGTGAGCATGACCTTGCAGAACGGGCACCCGGTGGCGATCTGCTCGGCCCCGGTCGCGAGGGCCTCGTCGGTGCGTTCCAGGTTGATCCGCTTCCCGATCTTCTCCTCCATCCACATCCGCGCCCCACCGGCACCGCAGCACATCGACCGGGCGGAGTTCCGCGGCATCTCCTTCAACGTGACCCCGGAGGCCTCGATCAGCTCCCGCGGTGGTGAGTAGACCTTGTTGTGCCGGCCCAGGTAGCACGGGTCGTGATAGGTGACGTCCTTCCTGCGTCTCGCCCGGGTCCTTCTTCACGATCAACCGCTTGTCCCGGACCAGCCGGTTCAACAGCTGGGTGTGGTGGATGACCTCGTAGTTCCCGCCCAGGTCGCCGTACTCGTTGGACAGGGTGTTGAAGCAATGCGGGCAGGTCACCACGATCTTCCGGGTGGTCCGCTCCCCGAACGCCTCGTTCAGGGTTTCCACGGTGGCCTGCGCCAGCATCTGGAACAGGAACTCATTCCCCGCCCGACGGGCCGGGTCACCGGTGCAGGTCTCCCCCGTCCCGAGGACGGCGAACCCGACCGCGGCCATGTGCATCAACTCCGCGACCGCCCGGGTGGTCTTCTTCGCCCGGTCCTCGAACGCCCCGGCGCAGCCGACCCAGAACAGGTACTCATGATCCGGATCGATCACATCGGTGACGACCGGGACCTCGAAGTCCAGGTCCTTCGCCCAGCCCAGGCGGTCTTTCTGGTTCTGCCCCCACGGGTTGCCCTTGTTCTCCAAATTCCGGAACAAGCCACCCAACTCAGAGGGGAATTCCGATTCGATCATCACCTGGTAGCGGCGCATGTCCACGATGTGATCGACATGCTCGATGTCCACCGGGCACTGCTCCACACACGCCCCACACGTCGTGCAATCCCACAGCACCTCCGGGTCGATGATCCCGCCGATCTCCCGCCCCTGATCGTCGAGCTCACTTGGGCCCGATCAATGGTCGCTGCGCTTCGAGCATCGCCGAGCGGATCCAGCGTGCGCGAACGCCGCCAGGTCCGCTTCGGACAGCTTCTCCTCCCCGGTGGCCAGGTCGATCCCGCCGCCGGCCCGGATGTACGGGGCCTTCGCGAAGGAGTGGTCCCGCAGGGCGAGCATCACCAGCTTCGGCGACAACGGCTTCGCCGTGTTCCATGCCGGGCACTGCGACTGACACCGCCCGCACTCGGTGCACGTCGCGAAGTCCAGCCAGCCCTTCCAGGAGAAGTCCTCCACCTTCCCGACCCCGAACGAGTCCTTCTCCGGGTCCGCCTCTTCCAGGTCCAGCACCGCACCACCGGACATCATCGGCCTCAAGCGCCCCGAGCGCGGTCCGACCCGTGTCCTCCCGTTTGAAGTAGATGTTGAAGAACGCCAGGAACCGGTGCCACGCCACCCCCATCGACAGGTTCCTCGAGATCACGATCGCCCAGACCATCGAGATGATCACCTTCACCAACGCGATCACCGAGATCGCGGCCACCCACGCCGGCAACCACGACCCCAGCCAGGTGGAGATCGGCGCGGCCCACGTCGGGAACGGCAACAACCCGGTCGAGGACTCGAAACCCCGGATCAGGAAAATGCACACCCCGATCGACAGGATCACCGCCTCGACGAAATACGCCTGCCCCGCGTTCGACCCGGTGAACCGCGACTTCCGGCCCGACCGGCGCGGCGACGACACCTGCCGCAGCACGATCAGGTACCCGATCCCCAGCACCGTGGTCAACGCGATCAACTCGACGAACAACCCGTACCAGGCCTGATGCCCCAACCACGGAATCTCGAAAGCCGGGTCGAAGCATCTGCCCGACCGCCTGCACCAACGTCAACACCAGGGCACCGAAACCGACCATCACGAACCAATGCGCCGCGCCCTGCCACCCCCACTTCAACATCCGGGTATGACCCAGGAACTCCTTCACCAACGTCACCAACCGCGGAACCACCGGACCCGCCCGGAACGGATCAGCAGCCCCCAACCGGACATGGGCGTACATCTGCACCGACGCACGCGCGAGCATCCCGAAACCCGACCACGATGAACGCGACCGCGATCAACCCCAACACCAACGACCACCACGTCATCGGCAGGCTCATCTCCAAAGTCTTGACGTACCAGCGGGTGCCGTTCGAAGGACCCATGGCAGTTACTGACCAGTAACTTATGCGTAGAAATGCCCTGAAGAACATCACACCCGCCGTGCCCATGGTCACATCTGTGAGCGACTACGGCCCATCCTGCCTGGTCAGCGACGGTGAGTGACGAAGCCATCACTCGAATGGGCGGTTTGTGTCGTCATCGTCGGTAAAATTTGAGTTGCTCACAGCCAACATGCCCGGTCCTGGGGACTCGGACGAGCGCTGACAAGGGCGTCAGGATCCTCGATCTGGCCGACGAAAAGGCATGCCGACCGAAAGCGATCCCTTTCTCATGATGAAGACATCTCGATCTACGCGCCCAAGCGGCGCTTTTGCTGACCACAGCCGTACTGCTCGCCGGATGCAGCTCTTCGGCCACCGGGGCCGGCCCAACCGAGTCCACTCCTCGCACGGCCAGCCCGTCAGCCACCTACTCGCCGACCCCGGAGCCGACAACGGCGGCTCCGCTACCCGACGCACAACGGTGGCTGCCGGCGCAACACCTGGCGCCGGCCACCGGATGGTCGAGCAATCCCAGCGGCCTTGTCGACGACAACGGCACCTACCACGCCTTTTACCGGCACAACCCGTCCGGCGAGGACGCGGCGGGCGCGGTCGATTGGGCGCACGCCACCAGCACCGACCTGGTGAACTGGACCGAACAACCGGTCGCCATCTCTGGGACCGAGGACGCAGCAGGTGCTCGCCGGATCCGTCGTCGCGGACACCGACAACACCTCGGGTCTCGGCACCGACGCCGAGCCGCCGTTGGTCGCGATCTACACCAACGCCGTCGACGACGGCCAGTCGCTGGCGTACAGCACGGACCACGGCCAGAGCTGGCAGCAGTACTCCGGCAATCCGGTGCTGGAGTCCGGCATATCGGGGGAGAACCTGCGCGATCCCAAGGTCGTCTGGTACCAGCCGGGCGGGTACTGGGTGCTGGTCGCGACCGTCACCGACGGCTTCGCCGTGCAGCTGTACAAGTCGAAGAACCTGACTGATTGGACCTACCTGAGCGAGGTCACCGGAGTCGGCTCGCAGGCGGGCCCGTGGCAGAGCCCGGACCTGTTCCCGCTCGCTCTCGACGGAGATCCGGCCAACGTCAAGTGGGTGATGCCGGTCAGCATCAACGCAGATCAGGCTGCCGGTACCCCCGTCACCGCCGACCCGGCAGCAACGCGAGCCGACGGCTCCACCGACCGCCGGCCCGGCGGTCCAGTACTTCGTCGGATCGTTCGACGGCAAGACCTTCACACCGGAGCCACTCGGCCCCGCCGGGGTCGGCGCCCCGCAGCCGGGAGAGATGTTCTCCTGGATGGATTGGGGCGCCGGACTTCACGTCGGCAACGACGTTCAGCGGTACGCCGGACGGCCGGACGGTGGCGCTCGGCTGGCTGAACAACTGGATGTACGCCGACGCCATCCCAACGTCACCGAGCCGCGGGTCGATGTCGCTTGCCCCGGGATCTGTCCCTGAGCACGGTCGATGGCGTCCCGCGTCTGCTGTCCGCGATCCCCGCCGAGGCAGCGACCGCTTTCGCCGCAACGCCACCGGCCTACGCCAAGGACTCGGTGCCCATCACCAACGGCAGCCGCAAGCTGGACAGCACCGCGAGCGGCACCAACCTGCTGATCCAGGCCACCCTCATCCCGGGTGCCGCGCAGGTATCCGGGGTGACGGTGCTCGGCTCGTCGACCGGCAAGACCGGTACCCGCATCCAGTACGTCACCGAAACCGGGATCCTGCAGGTCGATCGGACCACGTCCGGTCAAACCGGGTTCTCCCCCGCGTTCTCGCTCGGGTCGGCGGCCCCGGTCGCGATGACCGACGGCAAGCTCACCCTGCGGATCGTCGTCGACGGGGACAGCGTCGAGGTCTTCGCCGGTGACGGCAAGGCCGTCATCAGCTCGCTGGTGTTCCCGGCGCCAGGGGACGACGATGTCGCCCTCTTTGCCGGTGGCGGCAAGGCGACCGCAGAGAACGTCAGCGTCACTCAGCTCGACGGCTGAGCCAAGGCCGAACGGGCGGCGCAAACCCGGGAGGAATGTCGAAAAGAAATCCGTGCCGGTTGTCGATCGGTGGTCGCGCCACTCGTGGAGGTGGTGACGGCGGGAGCGCAGCAGGCCTCCCGCCACCACCGAGAGGCATCCGCCATGAACAGCAACGCCGGAACAGCCAACCCGACCACCGCCTCCACCGCCACCATCGGCACGTCTTCGGCAGGAACGTCGCCCGAGTGCACGCCCGCCGACCGCGTGACGAAATCGCTGCTCGGCTACGGCGTCATCGCCGGGCCGTTCTACCTTGCCGTTGCGCTCACCCAGGCACTGACCCGGGAGGGCTTCGACCTTTCCCGCCATCAGTGGAGCCTGCTGTCGAACGGCGGACCTGGGTGGATCCAGATCGCCAACTTCGTCGTCACCGGGTTGATGGTGATCGCCTTCGCGGTGGGGCTGCGCCGCGCATTGCGCCCTGGCATCGGTGCGCGCTGGGCTCCTCGATTGATCGGTGTCTACGGCGCCAGCCTGATTGCGGCGGGTGCGTTTCGCGCCGACCCCGCGCTCGGCTTTCCGGTCGGCACCCCCGACGGTCCCGGCCCGGTGTCCTGGCACGGGCTGCTGCATTTCGCCGCCGGCGGCGTCGGTTTCAGCTGCCTGGCGATCGCCTGCTTCGTCATCGCCGAGCGATACTCAGCCGAGCGCAACCGCGGCTTGGCGGTCTTCTCCCGGGTGACGGGAATCGTCTTCTTCGCCTCCTTCGCGATGCTCGCATCCAGCGGTGGACTGCCGCTGGCCAACCTGCTGTTCACCGTCGCGATCGTTCTCGTGTGGACGTGGACGAGCGCCGTCGCCATCAACCGCTACCGCCAGGTCTGATCGCACCCGCCGATCCCGTACTGACATTCTGTTCACCGACATCCAGAAAGGCACCACCATGCGCTACATCGTTCTGCTCAAGGCCCAGCAGCTGACCAACCCGCCGCCGGCACTCTTCGAAGCGATCATGAAGCTCGGCGAAGAAGCCACCGCGGCCGGTGCGCTCGATCGACAATGCCGGGCTGGCCCAGGGCGCCACCGGCGCCCGGGTCTGGCTCAGCGCCGGCGAATTGAGCGTGATGGACGGCCCGTTCGCCGAGGCGAAGGAATTCATCAGCTACGCCCAGTACGAGGTGCGGTCAAAGGCCGAGGCCGTCGAGTGGGCATCCCGGTTCATGGCGGTGCACCAGGAGTTCGTCCCCGGCTGGGAGGGCGAATGCGAGGTGCTCAAGGTCTTCGGTCCCGAGGACTTCGCCCCGCCCGCCTCCTGACCAGCCAGATCCAGGCCGGCCCCCGAGCGCACACGCTCGGGGGCAGTGCCGACTGGACGCGACGGTATTCGGGCTGCGGTGTTGGATTGGCAGCCATGACGGCGAACGAGGCTGGTGCCGCCGCAACTCGGCGTGCCATCGAGGCGGTGTGGCGGATCGAATCGGCCCGGCTGATCGCCGGGCTCGCCAGGGTCACCGGTGATCTCGGGCTCGCCGAGGACCTCGCTCAGGACGCGCTGGTCGTCGCGCTGGAGCAATGGCCCAGTACCGGCATTCCGCCCAACCCCGCCGGCTGGTTGATGACGACAGCGAAGAACCGCGGCATCGACGCACATCGCCGACGGGCGGTGCACCAGCGCAAGCTCGACGTCATCGGCCGGGAGATTGCCGATGGCGTGCAACCGATCTCGGCGGGGCTCGACGATGCCCTTGATGATCACATCGGTGACGATCTGCTCCGGCTGATCTTCACCGCCGCACATCCGGTGCTGCCGTTGGAGTCCCGGGTCGCGCTCACCCTGCGCTGCCTCGGCGGGTTGTCGACGGACGAGATCGCGCGTGCCTTCCTGATCCCGAAAGCGACTGCGGCTCGGCGGATCGTCCGGGCCAAGCGGACCCTGGCCGCCAAGGGTGTCGCCTTCGAACTACCGAGCCAGCAGGAGATGTCCGACCGGTTGGCGTCGGTGCTGCAGGTGATCTACCTGGTGTTCAACGAGGGGTACTCGGCGACCACCGGCGAGGACTGGATGCGGCCGGCACTGACCGACGAGGCGCTGCGGCTCGGCCGGGTGCTCGCCGGACTGGTCCCGCAGGAGCCCGAGGTACACGGCCTGGTCGCGTTGATGGAGATCCAGGCGTCCAGGTCGCTCGCCCGGATCGGCCCGAGCGGTGAGCCGGTGCTGCTACCCGATCAGGACCGCCGGCGCTGGGACCGGTTGCTGATCCGGCGCGGGCTCGCGTCCCTGGAGCGCGCCGAGACGCTGCCGACCCCCATCGGGCCGTACACCGTGCAGGCCGACATCGCGGCCTGCCATGCCCGGGCGGCGCACGTCGCGGACACCGACTGGGCGACGGATCGCCGCGCTTTACGAGGTGCTCGGGCAACTGTGGGCTTCGCCCGTCGTCGAGCTGAATCGTGCTGTCGCACTGGGGATGTCGGCCGGACCGGCGGCCGGCTTGGCCGTACGTCGATCGCCTCGTCGAGCAGGACAAGTTGCCGACCTACCCGCAACTCCACGCGGTCCGGGGCGACCTGCTGGGCAAGCTCGGTCGCCGATCCGAGGCACGAGCGGAATTCGACACGGGCAGCCGAGCTGACCCGCAATGCGCAGGAGCGGGAGCTCTACCGGCAGCGCGCCACGGAACTGCAGTAGCTCACGCTCGGGTGAAGGACTGTCCGGCGTCCAACGCGCTGCGCAGGTCGTCGGCGCCGTGGTAACAGCGAGCCGTGATGCCGACTTCCGTCAGCGCAGGAAATCCGGTAGCTCGTCGACGAAAACTGTTTGCGGTGAACGGAAGTCGATGACGAGCACCTTGCTCGCCCACCGGGATAGCTGGCTCGCCCCGTCCGCCGGGTGCGCGTGATAAGCGCTGGTGCCACCGCGAATCGCGATCATCACCTCACCGGTCTCACCGGGCGTGATCCGCCCGGTGACCCGGCCGATCTTGCCGACCAGGTCATTGCTTGTCTGGCGACATTCGGTCCGTTCTGCGGCGGCCTGCGGGAGCGGTCGGGTGCCGTTCGTGCTGGGCGGGGTGCTGACCGGCTGGTTCTTGCCCAGTGCGGAGGTGAGCTGCGGCAGCAGCGTACCGACCTGGGCGATGATGCTGGCTGACCATGCTGTTCAGACCCTCGGCCCCGTTCAGCACCGTCATCTGGCCGACGTGCGCGAACGGCTCCGCCGCCGCCCGGACGATCTCCGGCATCTGCTCCGCGAGTTGCTGGGCGATGACCGCGTCCTGGTTGGTGGACAGGGCGTTTGCCCTGGCCTCGATGCCGTCCGCCTCGGCGACCGCCATCGCCCGGCTGGCGGACGCGGCCGCGGTGCCGCGGGCGGTGGTCGCCGCAGCCTCGGCCTCGCCGGTGGTGCGGGTGGCCCGTGCCCTGGATTCGGCGGCGGTCGCCTCCGCATTGGCGGCCAGCTCGACCTTCCGCGCGTCGGCTGTGGCGGCCAGTTCGACCTTGCGGGCGCTCGCCTCCGCGGCGCTGATGTCGGCGGACTTGGTGGCCTCGGCCTGCACCCGCTTGGCGTAGGCGGCCGCATCGGCCTCCTTGTAGACGGTGGCGTTCAGCCGTTGTTCCTGCCGGGCCGCCTCCAGCTTGGCGATCTCGGTCTCCTGCACGACGACCTGCTGGCGGGCGGTGGCATCGGCCAGCGGGCCGGCCTGCGCCGCCTCGGCGTCGACCCGCTCGGCCTCCGCCCGTGCCCGGGACTGCTTGATCTTGGATTCGCTCTGCGCGGCGGCGATCTGCGCGGCCGCCTCGGCCTCGCGTTCGGAGGCCTCCCGGTTGTTCGAGGCCTCGGCGATCCTGGCCGTTCTTCTGCACCTCGGCGATGTGCGGCTTGGCCAGGTTGGTGATGTACCCGGTCGGGTCCTCGAAGTCCTTGATCTGCAAGGAGTCGACGACCAGGCCGAGCTTCTCCATCTCGGTGCCGCTGGCCTCGCGGACCTTGGAGGCGAGCTTGTCCCGCTCCCGGATCATTTCCTCGACGGTCAGGCTGCCGATGATCGACCGCAGGTGACCTTCGAAGACGTTGTAGACCTGACCCTTCATCTGATCCTGCTGGCCGAGGAACCGTCGGGCGGCATTCGCGATGAACGGCTGGGTGTCGCCGATCTTGAAGATCACCACGCCGCGGACGATCACCGGGATGCCCTGCGTCGTCACGCAGGTGACGTCCAGCGGGGTCTCGTACAGCGACAGCTTCAGGCTGCGGACGGTCTGCAGACCGGGCAGCACCACCGTCCCGGTGCCGGTGACGATCTTGAAGTCGAGCCCCTCCGCGGTGGCGTTGTTCCGCCCGCTCAGCCCGGACAGGATCAGCGCCTCGTCCGGTTCCGCGACCTTCCAGACGGACTTGAAGACCACCCAGATCACCAACACCACGACGACGAGGCCGCCGAGCAGGTAGATCCAGGTTGGAATGGAATCGAAAAAGTCGGACATGGCACGCTCCCCAAGCGCGGCGTTCGGCGCCGAAGCCGTGAAGTGCGAGTCTGACTCGCCCTCACTCGCCGTTCTACCACTTGCCCCGGCGCAGCGGGCACGCCATTACCGGCGGGTGTCGTCCTGCCGGAAATTCAGATGCGCGCGGGACGGGGTCGGCCCACGTTGACCCTGGTACCGGGAGCCGTACTCGGCGCTGCCGTAGGGGTGCAGGGCCGGCGAGGTGAGCCGGAACAGGCACAGCTGGCCGATCTTCATCCCAGGCCACAGGGTGATCGGCAGGTTCGCCACGTTCGACAGTTCGAGGGTGATGTGCCCGCTGAATCCCGGATCGATGAAACCGGCGGTCGAGTGGGTGAGCAGGCCGAGGCGACCCAGCGAAGACTTTCCCTCCAACCTGCCGGCCAGCGAATCGGACAGCGTGACGCTCTCGAACGTCGAACCCAGCACGAACTCACCCGGGTGCAGGACGAACGCATCCTCGCCGTCTACCTCGACCAGGGTGGTCAGATCGTCCTGCTGCACCTTCGGGTCGATATGTGTGTACCGAGAGTTGTTGAAAACCCGGAAGTATCGGTCCAGCCGGACATCGATGCTGGACGGCTGGATCAGTGACGCGTCGAACGGGTCGAGGCCGAGGGTTCCGGCATCGATCTCCGCGAGTAGGTCACGGTCGGACAGCAGCATGGGCGGAAGCCTAACGTGGAGCGCGTGATGGAAATCGCGTTGTCGTTCACCGCCGGCTCAGTCACGCTGAAGTAACGACAGGTGCCGGCAGCGGCGCCGTCGATCGCTCTGCCGATAGCACGTCAACGCTGACGCCCTGCGGCCCCAGCACTACCGCAAACCCACCGCCATTTGCCGTCGATCCATCCCAGCCGAGGGGACCGAGAATGTTGGAGGCTCTACTGACCGTTGCGCTGCTGGCCGGCCTGCCGATCGTCTACCTGCAGGGCAAGCGCGCCGGCTTCGAGCGGCATCACTGCGTTCAGGTCAGCGGCGGCTCAGGACCGCGCCCCGCAGACATACGTCCTCGTGCAGTGTCCGGCCTGCAAGCTGCCGGTGGAGTGCGCGCTGCATGTCAGCCGGTCGTTCCTCGGCGGGGTGCCGACGGTCAGCGCGACGATCGACCCGACTGATCTCGAGCACCACACGCTCACCCATGTCGACGAGGTGCGCCGCACCGCCCCGTGATCTCGAGGTCGGCCTCCCGGCCAACGACGGGCCTCCCGGCGGTGCACGGCCGGGCCGCGCGGCCCAGGTATAGTGGCCGCCGGACCACGCGGGCGTAGTTCAGTGGCAGAACTTCAGCTTCCCAAGCTGATAGCGCGAGTTCGATTCTCGTCGCCCGCTCTGAGTAGTTGCATCACCTCTGACCAGGAATTTCCGACGTTTGCGCAGGCCACGGCAGCTCGGCCGGCTGTCAAGCGAACGACCGACACCTCGCCGCACTTGTCCGGTAGTCACCACCAATCTCCGGCGCTAACCGCACTACGCCTTCCCTCAAGGCGCAAGCTGAGGCGTAAAAGTCCTGCTTCGGAAGGTCCAAACGGTGACGCCGTCCTTCCGCCAGGTCCCGGTCTTTCACGCATGACGAAGAGTGCCACTACCCGGGTTGGTTCACTGATGGCCTCACGACGCGGTTGACCGGAAGTCCTTGGATCGGGGTCGGCACCGTAGTGGTGTGCGCATCGGTGATTTCCGGGGTCGGTAATTGCGGTGCCGGTGGGGTCCAGGGCCGGATGTTTTCCTCCACGTCCGCGTAGAAGGTATTGCAGGGTTGTCGCCGTCATGCCGGCCAGTTCCCGACCGTTGAACCATTGCGCGACGCCGGACTTATCGGCCGGGTACCCGTCAATGTTGAGCCACTCACCGGCAAGGCTCTGGTCGTCCTGCTAGGACGGGAAGTTCCTGCGCCTCCTCCCGACCCTGCCGGGGTCGGTAACCGGATACCGGTTCGCACCCCACCGGTAGCGGGAGCATCGGTGGAGTGGCCGGGCGGGTCGCGCTGTCAATCGTCATGACCTGCAGCCCTACAACGCCAATGCCGTCGCCAACGCCGCCGCAGATCAACTCAACGGCTGCGCGGCGCAAAGCTTCGCGATGAGCTCGGCCACCGAGATGACCTTGTCGACAATCCAGGCCAGGTCCTCGAAGAACCGCGGGTGCGGTGCGTGCAGATGCACGATCCCGAGCCACGTCGCCGAGACCGCGGCGTTCACGCCGAAATCCTCGCTCCAGTTGCCAGTGCGGCTGCTCTGACTCCACGGCACCCACTTCCCGTCAACCCCGAACTGGTGGATGGTGCTCCGGCCCGGGATCGATCCGTTCGCGTCGTAGGCGACGACGAACACCCCGCCGGTGAAACCGGCCAGGTCCTGAACGCTCCATGTCGTGGTGGACACGCTCAACCGTCCGTCCCGACTCAGTGTGGCGGTGCTGCGCATGTACCCGATATGTGCCACCGGGTCATCGCCCTGATTCTTCGACAACGCCGGTATGACCGGCGGAATCACGACGACCGGCGGGGTCGGATCAACGACCGGGCCGTCAACGTTGTCGCCGTCGTTGATGCGTCGCAGCTCCACGGCACCGTGATTGCCGACCGGGGCGTCCTGGTCCACCGGGAATGGCACGGGGATCGGGGACGGCGTGGGGAGCGGCTTAATCGGACCGCCGCGTTCCAGCACACTCACCCGCAACCTCAGCTCATCAATGCTGGACACGATGTCGGCCAGCCGGCGGCCACAGGGCGAAGGCGCAACACCCGCGGCGGCGGGAGCCGGGTCCGGCGCCGCTTCGTACCCGGGCGGCGATGTGGCTCCCTTCGCCAGCGCATTGCCGATTTCCTCGGCGGTCGGGCGATCGGAAACAATGGTAATAGGCATTGTTGAATCCCTTCGGAAATGGATTGTCGATTTGGGTCAGCTGCCAGCTAGACATCGATCCTGTCGTCGATGTCTCACCAGCCGCTGCGGTAATGCATGCACCGCTCCGGCCCCGCCTCACCTGTCACATCGGCGCCATGCGACAGGTGAATAGCGGCTCGATGAAGCCGCATACCGGCGAGCGGCTTACTCGCTGGCGGGGCCTTCCGGATACACCCAAAGAATCCCGGTCCACCCAGGCACCGTCGTCAACCCGTAGTAGGCATTCACCGCATCATCCCGCGGGCTGACCCGGACCCCTTTCCCGTCGGGAGGTGTGCGACCACTGTTGTCCCGTCAAAGATTCGACCCCAGCACGATGCTCAACACCCGACCAGGGCTTAGCCAGGCGTACTTCACCCGCACCTACCTCGGCCTCAGCCGGTTGCTCAACGTGTTTGCCGCAGTGGTCACGCTCTACGCGTTGCTCACCGCGTTCTGGAAGCCGATCAACGCAGCGCTGAGCCGATTCCTCATTCCGCTCGGCCAGGCCAGCCTCTACGTATTCATCATGCACGTGTATTTCGCCGTGCTGATCGCCAATATTCCTGCCTGCAACAGGGATCGATCCTGCTGAACACCCTGGCCTCACCCTCGTACTGGCCGCCCTGTGGGTCATGGTCCGCCGGCGGTTCCTGTTCCGCTGGATACCCCGATGAGCGGCGAACCACCCACCTGGGACGGCCGGGCGGGGCACCCCGACCAGCTTTTCTCTCACCCACTCCCGCCCATTCGACGAAGGACACTCCAATGACCGAGGTAGGGATCGTGCTGATCGCCGAGGATGATCCGGACCTGGGGAACTTCCTGCGCACGGCCCTTCAACGACGCTCCGACCGGCACGTGCGGTTGGCGGTCAACGGCCGCGACGCATTGCAGATCCTTACCGACGAGGCCGTCGATGTGCTGGTCACCGATATCTAGATGCCCGGGATGAGCGGCATGGAACTCGTCGCCGAGATCCGCAAAACCCAGCCCGCCCTGCCGATCGTAATGATGACTGCGCACGCCAGCGTTGACTACGCGGTCGGCGCGCTCCGTCACCAGGTGGACGAGTTCCGCACCAAACCGATCACCGCAGCCGAGCTCGTGCCCAAGGTCCGCGGCTCGCCGAACGCGGCGCCGCCGCCAGGCAAACCGCCCGCGCCCTGGCCGACATCGACCTCACCGTTACCGAATCGGCGGACGTCATCCGACTGGAACGGCAGATGCTGCTCGACCTGGCCGCCGTGATGGGCGAACAGACCAGCCTGTCCCAACAACTCGACCGCGCCGCGCAGGTGCAACAAGACCTGCTGCCCCGCACCGCCCCCACCCTGGCCGGGTACGACTTCGCCGGCACCTGCATCCCATCGTTCGCGATCGGCGGTGACTTCTACGACTGGCATGAAACCAGCGACGGCGTCGATTTCACCGTGGCCGACGTCATATGTAAGGGCATCCCCGCGGCCATCGTCACCGCCACCGTCCGCGCGGTCATGCGCGGCGTCGACCGCACGCGACGCCCGGCAGCCGCGTTGCAGGAGGCCGCCTTGTCCTTGCTGCATGACCTGGAGGACACCGGAACCTTCGTCACCCTGCACGTCCGCGTCGACGGCACCTTCACCCGATACGCCGGTGGCGACCTGCCCCTCGGGGTGACCAGGGACGGGACGTGGACCGAACAGCAGCTCACCCTGAGTCCTGGTGACACCCTCGTCTCCGTCGGCGACGGCCTGTTCGACCTCCTCGGCGGCACCACCGATGCGTTCACCGACGTAGCCGCCCTGGTGGCAGGGTCCACCAACTGCGGCCATCTCGTCCAGCGCGTCACCGCGCTGGCCGCCAAGGAAAAAGCGCTGATCGACGACGTCACCCTGGTCGCCATTCGCCGCACCACCACCAGCGGCGGGTCCCGATGAACCACCGTCGCACACCGGACGAGCAGGCACCGATCCCCGCGGAAGGAACCGGGTCGGGCACGAGGATCCCGGTGGTGCTCCTCGTCGAGGACGAACCAGATCGGCTTGGCCTGCTCACCACAAAGTTAAAGCGTGCCGGCTGCACTGTCATCGGGCTGAGCGACGCCGAACAGGCGCTCGCGTTGCCCCCGATTTACAGCTGGACGTGATGGTGCAGCGCGACGGCGTGTGCCCGGTCGTGCGCGCCGAGTTTGTTGAACACGCGGCGAGCGTGCGTTTTGATGGTGTCCTCGGACAGGAAGAGAGCACGGCCGATCTCGGCGTTCGACCGTCCGCGGCTCATCCCGGTCAGGATTTGCTGCTCGCGGCTGGTCAAGGGCGCGCCGCTGTCGCCGGTGTCACTGGTACCGCTGGTACCCCTGGAGAACAGTGGCGGCCCGGCGGTTGGCGTGGCGCGGCCGGTCTCCGCGACGTCGAACAGCATCAGCCCGCGGGCGCCGATGGTCACGGCCGTGGCAAGTATGTTGCCCGCGCCTCGCGATCCGAATGCCAGCACCGTCGCGGCCGGGTGCAGGCTCAACAACAACTGGACGGCCTGAGTTCCGGCATCTGCGTCCACCTCGAAGCCGACGAAGACCGGATCGGCTGGATGCGCCGTGAATGCGTCAGCCAGTTCGAAACCATCGGCGAACATTTGACCTAGCCCGGCGACCACGGCGTGCAGGTCGCGGCACAATCCGGCGGTGAACGATCGAAGTGCCGGCAGGTCCGCGTCGACGGCATCCATCCAAACCGCGAGGGTGTCCCTGTCGCCGGACAGGTCTTTGATCATCCGCGCGAAGCCCGCACCGTGCCGCACGGCAGCGTCCACTTCCGGGCAGCGGGTTCGGATCTCGTTCAGGCGCACGGCATCAGCCGGGTCGAGACGGCCAGGCAGACCGGCGATCCGACCGGCGACCTGCCGAACCGCCGGCGGCGCTGGTGGTGGTGGCAATCCCGCAGTCGCATCGACGGGCCGCCATGGCCGTAGGTAGCGGGCCAGGGTGCTGTATCCGCCGGTGTAACCCCGGCCCACGTACCGGAAGGGTGAAGGTCCCTTTCCACAAACGTGGCACGTTTCGGTCACGCCAATATGGCAGGTCCCCGCGCGAAGTCGCGACACCTTCCGGCGGCGGCTTCTCCGTTCGGCATTTCGTCCTCGTGTGTGCTGGTGATCGCTCCGAGAACGGTCGAGGGCTAAGGATCAACGAGCTGCCCGTCGGCCGGCATCCGATCAGGCGGACCACTTCTGCGGTTTGGGCCCCGCGCGGGTTTCGCGCCCCCGGTGGTCGTCATCAACGGGGCGTTCAACACGGGCCCGGACCGCGACGATTCCGGGGTTGACCGAACCTGCCTGAGCGCGGCGGTTGTCAGCAGTGATCCCGGCCACCTCATCGGCGGCAGCCAAATGCCGGTGCAGTTGCAAATACCTTGATCAACGCCCGGTCTTGCCGCCATCACTGGGCATTGCGGGCGCATGCCCTGTGCCTGATGGGCTCAGGAGAACACCGAACCTCCGGTGCTCCTGCATCAACGCGCTCGGCCCGGCAGGTACCGGGATGCGTTGCAGCACCTCGGTGGCCCCCCAACCGCGGGGCGGCGGTCATGACCGGGCCGAGCACCGTTTATCGAGGCGGTTCCCGGCGGCTAGATCAGACCGCTACGGAGGCCGAGCGCAACGGCGTGGGCGCGGTCCAGGGCACCGATCTTGGTGAACATGCGTCTGGCGTGGGTTTTCACGGTGTCCTCGGAAATGTAAATCTCGCGGCCAATGGTGCTGTTGGACCGGCCAAGGCTCATTCCTTTCAGGATTTGCAGTTCCCGGTCGGTTAACGCAACGGCCGCCCGGTGTCCCGGACTGCCACCCGGGCGCGGGGTGACGAAATGGTGTCGGTACCCGATGTCCCAGATCAACATCCCGCGCGCACCGCTGGCCAGGGCCGAGGTGAGCAGCGCGGTGTCCTGCACCTGGCCGTATACGATGACCAGCGCCGAGGGGTGCGGATCGAGCAGCAGGGTCATCGAGGTGAACCCGGTTCGGTCCTGCACACTGATCATGACCACATCGGCCGGTGTGTGCCCGAATTGCCGGATCATTCCGTCCGCGTCCGGGGTCGTGGTGACCCGGAACGGGGCGGCGCCGGAGGTGAGAAGGGCAGTCAACTCCTGGCGGGCTTGGGGTCTCTCGTCGCAGATCAACACGGTGCTGGTCGGGGGCAGTGGGTATGGCAGATCGTGCACCGATGACTCGCTCTCACATTTCGTGGTGGGATTTCGTGATGCGACCGCACGGAACCCGGGTGGGGGTCGTGTCCTGGCCCAATTCCACCGCGAGGCCCGCGCCCCCCAGTGCCTGGTGCTGCCACCACCAAGCGAGCCCGCCGTGGCGGTTGGGGAGAACTGTGTCACGCACAGTATCAATATTGTCGCGCTGAGTCATCCTATTTCCGGACAATTCACCTAAATGTCATTTAGTCCTCCGTGGGGACGTGGGGGGTCACGCCACGGGTTCGGCCTTTGACCGGCGAATGACTGCGGTCCTCGCATCCAACCCCGGCTCGAACGTGCGATGGACCATGTCCGGGACTCGTTCCGCCGGGGTCGGGAATTCACCCCGGCAGCAGATGCAGATCGCCGCGACCACAGGGTTGTGAAGCAGGTCGCGAATGTGCGATCCCCACCGCTCACCGGAGGTGCCAGCTCGTTATCGGATTCGACGCAGCCGTGGCCGCGCACTGAAACCATTGCCGCGCAGCGATTATGTTCTCGCAACTCGGGCGACCGGGAAGGTCATGATCATGTCAACTCCCAGCGGCCGTGTGGTGTTTCCACCCACCGTCGGGCTCGATTTGCTCACCAACGGGTACCGGTTTGGTTACCATTGGTAGAGGACGGGGTCTGTCACGGCAGGCTCTGCGGTCCGACGCCGGTATGTGCCGCCCGCAGTGAGTCTGGCCGCTGTCCTTCATTTCTCCCCAGACTGGTTCCTTTCCGGCTCCCTGTCCCCTTTTCCGGCTCCCGTTCCCCCTTTTTACGGATGGTTGGTGACGATTACTGTGGATCATTTTTCGCTGGCGCCCGGGCCGACGACCACGGATCTGGTACATGAGCGGCCGCCGAGTGCGGTGCCAGCCCAACGGAGCGCACCGGGATGGGCGGCCATGGCCGGTCCGGTCGGGTCCGTGTTGGTCGTCGTTCCTGCTGAAGCCGTGAGCGGGGAACTCCAACGCACGCTGGCCAGGATCGGGGCGCATCGGGTTCTGCTCGCCAGTTCCCTGCCGGCAGTCCATGAGATGCTCCCACGGCTGGTCGCCGGGGCCCTGGCGGTGGTCAGTTCCGTCTTCGGACAGGACACCGATGAGGTGATCCGGCTACTCAAAGATACCGGCTGGCAGCGGGTCCTGGTGCTCACCCCGACCCGTGCGACCGGACCGGCCATCTCTGCGGTCGCTGCTGGCGCGACCGGAGTGCTGTCAAGGCTTGCGGTCGAACCGGGCATAACGCTCCCTCCAATTGGTTTTCCGGACCTGTCCGAGCGTGAGATCCAGATCCTGGGCCTGGTGGCCGATGGCTGGAGCAACAAGCAGATCGGCTACCGGTTGACGGTGTCACCGCTGACCGTGAAAAGTCACCTCGCACGGATCGGTCGCAAACTTGGTGTCGGGGACCGCGCCCACATGGTCGCCATCGCCCACCGCGCCGGCATCATCACCTGACCCCCACCGTCGTCCTGATGCCGGGGGCCACCCTAAGGCCATTGGCAAGCGGGGTGGGGTGTGCGTGGGGCTTGTTGTCTCGAAGCACGATCGAGAGCGATTGGTCGCGTTCGTCCTCGGACAGCCCGCCCCAGATGCCGAAAGGCTCTCGAAATTGCAGCGCGTAGGCGCGGCATTGCGCCATGACTGGGCAGCGTGCGCAGATCGCTTTGGCTCGGGCGATCCGGGACACCCTGGCCTTTGCCTGTTCGCGGTCGGGGGCGAAGAACGGGACGTCCCCGGAGTCAGCGCAGGCCGCCCTCCATCGCCACCCTTCCGTGCCGGTGCTCAGTGCGAGGAACGGTGCCACACACCAGGGATCGTCCCCACCCCGGGCGGTATCCGGCGTCGCAGCCCCAGGTCGGGACCTACCGAATGGGGCCGCAGACGGCGGCGACCCGGTCAGGGTGCCCGGCAGAGTCGGGTCCTCGTCCGCCCGGTCTGACAGTGCCAAATCCGACTCCTTCCGATGGCGCTCAAACCCTTGACGAAACCCTAATTACGAACCGGTCGGGTTCACCCCGCGATCAGTCGTTCGTGCCGGACTTCTGCCCGATGGTGGTCCGTGTTCACCGAGGGTGACCGGCATACCGGGCGGCGGAATCCAGACCTCCCTACCGGCTGTAACGGTAGAACTACTCAGAGCGATGACTGTGATAGCCCGGCGAGCCGGGACGCGTCCTGACTGTGGGAGACCTTTGTGGGTTCCGTGCCATCGCTGTTCCAACGCTTGACCGATGGGTCCCTGACAGAATTCCTGGTTGCCGTTGCCACCCGCGTTGTCGGTCCGATCCGCCTCGGAGACATCGAATCTTGGGACCTGACCTTGCACGGCGAGGGCTTCGAGGTGCTGACCTGTGACCCATTCAGTTTCGCCGGGGCGTTCGCCTTCCAGGGTCTGGACGCCTTGCGCACAGGCCTGCTTGGTCCGGCCGGGTTCATTTTTCCGGTCTGTTGGCCCGGCAACCGGGACGGCAGCGAATTCCACGTTCCCGTTCAGTGGATCGCGCCGATATCACCCGGGCAGGAGTGATTCCCGTTCATGTTCATGTGTGGGTGGATCGGCCGACAAGGCTGGCGGCACGAGGCTCAACAAGCGGCGGCCCGCCCAACAGTCCCCCGACCAGGCCGCTGCCGACCCCCCAACTGTCCCGGCCGAATCCAGAACCCGGCTCTGGCAACGGATCTCGACCCCGGCTCTCCTTGGGGTCTCGTCAACTGCCGGGAAAGCATAGCCACTCAGCAGCTTATGGGGCCCGCTGCGTGGTCCTTTCTCCAACCCGCCATCCCGCACCCGCGCAGTCAAGAAACGGCGAAGCAAGTCGCCCGAGTGCGTCTGGGTTGCACGACGCCGATGCTGCAGGTGGGGTGACCGACACCGCGTCATGGCGATTGCCCCGGTGAGCGTCTCACTGGCTGTCGGCGCTGACCAGTCGGTCGATGAGTTCCTCGACCGTGCTGGACTTGGCAGCTAGGTTCACGTTGACTGTGTGCCCCGCATCGCCGTGATCGAGGCCACCGCCGAGAAGCTCCATAGCGCAGGGCATCCCGTCAGCGTCACCATCGATACCCAGGCGCCGCCGCCCCGAACTGGTGGAGGCCGACCGCGCCGACTGGCAGTAGGCCCAAGCCAATGCACTCGCCGACCGGGCAGATCGCGACCGGCGGCGCGGCGCGGCCAATCTTCGAGAAGTCTGTTGCAGTGCTCCGGCAGGACCGCGAAACCCGTGCCTAAACCAGACTCTCACCGACGAACTCACCGCACACGATCGCGATGACCGACTGGCGGCCCCAGTCCGAAACGATCAACGCGACGAGTTCGGACGTGTCCTGGGCGCGGGTTGGTCGGGGTCCCAGGGGAGGAGGCCACTGGCGCCGCGGGTGTAGGCGGCGGCGAGCACGTCGATATCGGTGGGTGAGCCGAACACAACGATCACGGCTGCGGGGTGCATGCTCAGGAGCAGGGTGGTGGCCTCGATGCCGGCATTGTTGTCACAGCGGATGCCGTTGAGTACCAGATCGACCCGTCGGGCCGTGAAGGCGTCGACGAGTGCGAAACCATCGGTGACGCAATCGATGTCAACCAGTGCTGGTAGTGGCCGCAACATGTCGAACAGACACTGGAGGACGCTCGGTCGGTCGTCGCAGATCAGGACCGATGTGAGCGGCCCGCGGCCGACGACCGCCCAGATATCGGTGAGTCCTGTCCGGAAAACGGATGCCGCGGTAGGCATTTCGCCGGTCATGAGGGGCCCAGGACTTTGGTGTTGAGTGAGGTCGTCGAGCGAGATGACCAACGCATTGTGCTTCTGGCGTCGAGCTTGATCATCACCGAGTGGAGGTGATTGCGCACATTTCCGGGCGAGACGAACAGAGCCGCTGCGGTGGCGGCGGTACCGAGCCCCGCGACCAGCACACGCAGCACGTCTCGTTCTCGGGCGCTGCGCTCCGCACCCGGGGCGGCCTTGGTTCGCCTGCGCTGTGCAGGCACTCGAGCCACCAGCGTCCTAGCCCGGGCGGCCACGGCCGGTTCCTCGCCTGGTGTGCTGGTCGTTGTCGTCCAAGGTTGCTTCGTTCCGCATTGCCCGGCGGCGGAACTCCATCCGCACCTCGTCCGGGGTGTAACCCTGGTCGATCAGCGCGCCGATCGTCTCGTGATAGCTGGTGAAATCGGCAAGGCCGCTGACCCTTATTGACCATGCCGAAGGCGGCGCAGCTGAGTAATCCCCTGTGGGGACTGGCTCGTCGATACCTGCTGATCTCATGACGACATCGGCCAGGTCAGCAAATGCGCCAACGTCCGCGGCGTAGAAGACCATGGTGCTGTCCACGGCCTTCGGTACCAACACGGAAAAGGGGATGTTCAGGGATGCCCTGGAGGTCAACGCGAGGTCAGCGTCCTGAACGCTGAGCGTGACCACGAGGCCATCGAGGGCCAGCGTGAACGTCACACCGAGAAGAGATGGCACGGCGGCGGCGAGGTTATCGGCGAACGCGGTGACCGCGTCGCGTAGGTCAGTGCCGGGATCATCAAAACCAGCCGTCAGCAGTGCAAGGTCGATGTTCGGCAGGGTTGGGTCGACCAAAGGGGCTCCGTGGGCGCCCGACGCGCCATGTCGACCTGCCCGCCCGAGCGGCGCGGGGGTGCGTCGACTCGATGCCGAGACATGGGGCGGGTCGGGACCCGCCCCGGTAGTCCGCAGCACATCAAATGGTAACCCCCGCGGGCTGAAAGCCCCATTGGGGACAAACTGCTCGCAGGGCTGGAAGCAATCAGGCACTCCGGCGGGCCTGAGTCTTGGGTGAGCGGCCCGAGGCGACACCGCTAGCAAGTGTGTCGCCGACCGCTACGCCGGGTGACCCTCGCGTTCCCTTTCAACCCCCGGGTCCTGCGTTGAAGGCTGGGCAATGAACTGAGCGCGGGCATTCACGAACTGAAATATGCGAGTCCGACGACTGCCGCCTGGCAGGCGTCCTGGTTCAGCGGTTTGTCCAGGAACCCGATCGAGGCGCCGGAGAACACCGCCGAGTCGCCTGGTTGCAGGGTGAGCCCGACCGGCATGACCGGGTCGTTCAGCGCATAGTCGGTGGCGTCGCAAGGCCCTTCTGTGGCGCCGGCCGCCTTGGTGACCGAGGCGATCTCGACGGTGATCGCGGCGACGAAGATTGCTTCTGACCCGTGGTTGACGATCCGCCCGGTGATGGGTGCTGCTCCGACACCCGGCGCGATCCCGACATTCGACGAGATCTGGCCGATGTCGAAAGGTGAGTCGGCGGTATCGGCGTTCTGCCCAGATGGGGGGACGGGTGTCGTCGGGGCCTGGATCGTCAATCCGCCGGTACGCCCGGACTCTCCACAGATGGGCTCCGCCGCCCTGGCCATGCCCGGGCCCGCAGGTTCCCCGACGATGACCGCAGCCAGCACAACAACAACTGCCAGTAGGGCCTTCCGACCACGACGGGTCCGAGCTGAGATGATCAGCAGCAGACCAACTGTCAGTGCGGCCACCGCCAGGATCAGTAGTGTTGACAGCGGCTGACCGGTGAACGCGAGATCGCCGCACGTCATGCTGCGCCGCCGGCATCGCGGGAGCGGCGGCCATCCGGGCCGACATCGATGATGATCATGAGACGGTGAACGCCGAACTGGTGGCGGCAGTCAGCCCGGGCCCGGAGACCTGCAGGGTGTACCCGATTCCGGCGGAACCGGCCGTGATGTTCAGGGTGGTGAAGGTTGCGACCCCGGCCGCGGCGGTCACCGTCTTCGTGCCGTTGAGGGTGCCGGCGGCCGGGTTGGCGGCGATCGCGATGGTCACCGGCAGGGTGCTCGGTGTCAGGTTGTTGAACTGGTCCAGGATCCGCGCGGTGATGGCCGGTGACAGGGTGACACCTCGGGTGGTGCTGGTCGGTTGCTGCCCGAAGACCAGCTTGTTGGGTGCTGCCGCGGTGACCGTCGCTACCTGGGTGGCGCTGACGAAGGCCGCCTTGCTGATCGTGATGGTCGGCGTACCGGCCAGGGTGTCGGAGTAATAGACCGGTGCGCTGCTCGCGCCGGCGGGGATCGTCACTGTCGTCGTCGAGGGCCCGTTCAACGATGCGCTGAAGAACTTCGTACCAGTCGAGGACGACGCGAGGGTGGCGACGGTCCCGCCCACCGGGGCGACGCCCATGTTGCCGAAGGCGTCTGTCAGCTGGACCGTGACGGGACCGATGGACGCCGTCGAAGAGGCGATCCCGGAGACGGCCGTGGAGGAGATCAGGAACCCGGCGGCAGCTGCGGGAGTGACACTAACGGTTTGCGTTGCGCTGCTACTCCCCGCTCTGCTGGCCGTGATGGTCGGTGTGCCGACCAGGGTGTCGCCGAAGTAGAAGGCAACGCTCGACGCACCGACCGGAATGGTGACGGTCGTTGTCGACGTTCCGTTCAGCGTTGCGGAGAAGATCCGGGTTCCGGTTGACGACGACGACAGGGTCAACGCGGTCCCACCGGCCGGTGCGCCCGCCGGGTTGCCGAACTCGTCCTTGGCTTGCACGGTGACCGGTCCGGTCGACGCCGTGGACGACGCGGTTCCGGTGACCGGGGCTGACGTGATCGTCAGTTGCGCGACCGGTGCGGAGGTGATTGTTGCGCCCTGGCTGGCGCCGGTGAGGCCGGTGCCGGTGATGCTGATCGTCGGGTTGCCGACCTTGGTATCGCCGTAGTACAGCGAGATTCCGGTTGTGCCAGCAGGAATCGTTGCGTCGGTGATGGTCGGCCCGGACGCGGTGCCGGAGAAGACACCGATCCCGGTGGAGGTCGATGCCAGCGAAATGGGTGTCCCACCGGCGGGTGCCGTGGTGGTGTTGGCGTAGCTGTCGCGGAGGGCGATGGTCATCGGCCCCAGTGTTGCGGCGGCCGATGCCGGGCCGGTCACCGCGGCGGAGGTGATGATCAGCTGGGTTGGTGCTGCGCCGGTGATGGTTTCGATCTGTGTGGCGCTGGTCAGCCCGGTGGCGCTGATCGTGATGGTCGGGCTGGCTGCCTTGGTGTCGCCGTAGTAGAACGTGGTGCCCGAGACGCCGGCGGGGATGCTGACGGTGCTGGTCGTCGGGCCGCCGAAGGATGCGGAGAAGATTTTGGTTCCGGTGGACGACGAGGCGAGTGTGACCGTGGTCCCGCCGGCGGGTGCGGTGCCCGGGTTGCCGAAGGTATCGGTCACCTGCACGGTGATGGGCCCGGTCGATGCGGTGCTGGACGCCGCCCCGGTCACCGGGCCCGAGGGGATCGCGAGCTTCGCGGCCGCCGCCGCGGCGATGGTCGCGGTCTGGGCGGCACTGCTGATGCCCGTCCCGCTTGCGGTGAGAGTTGTTGTGCCCGCCTTGGTGTCGCCGTAGTAGAAGTTCACGCTGGACGACCCGGCGGGAACGGTCACGGTGGTCACCGATGCGCCGGACAGGGTTGCTGCGAAGATCTTGCTGCCGGTCGTTGATGAGGTCAGTGAGACCACGGTGCCGCCGACCGGTGCCTTCGCCGTGTTGCCGAAGGCGTCGCGGACCTGGACCGTCACCGGGCCCAGGGTGGCTGTCGATGCTGCAGGATCGCCGCTGTCCGCAGAATCCAGGTCGTTCACCCCTGCGTCGACCCCCGAGAAGGTCGTCGAGACCAGCGAGGTCGGTGACGTCGGCCCGGCGCCTGGCCCACGCACGATGGTGATCCGCCCGCCCTAACAGCGGCCGTTCCACCACGGGCTGGGTGCCGTTGTCACCGGTTCAGTGGTCTGCCTGGTGTCGACGGCGGGTGTCGTGCGCACCGAGGTGCCCGGCCAGCAGGTCCCGGATTCGGCTGGACAGCGAATGCGGGGTGGGCCGGTGCAACGGGAAAGGCAGGGCGCCATTGGTTGATCGAGGAGAACACCGGCACCAGGATGGCCAACCTGGCAGCCCGGGTGGACCCGCACAGGTGCGGTGACTCGTCGGTGACCGGGCTCGCCTCGTCCACCGCGGCAGCAATGGTCCGCCGGTGACCTGGTGGCGGCAAGGTCCACCACCCGGACCCACCGGGTGGTCGCACACGGCCACAGCACCGGGCCGGATCGTTGACCACCGTCCAGGCATCGGTTCGGGTGGTGACCGTGGCCGCATCGTTCGCGATCTCGACATCGCCGACGGTCAGCGCGGCCAACACCTGGTATGGCACCCGCACCACCTGGGACGCACGAGGAGGCAGCGGTCCCAGCGACCGAACATCCCGCCCACCCCTGCGACGGCAACGCTCACAGTGCCGCCTCGACGACCTGGCATTCTGATGCACCGCATGGACTTGTTCAACTGTCGGGCGACCCACGCCGCCCCGACGCCGAGTGACTCTCCCAGCATGAGTTTGCGTTCCAGGTCGCGCATCCGGCTGCGTGAAAGCCAAGCCGGCACGATGGCGTGAAGCATTCGCCCCCGTGGGGAACGAACGGGTAAAGCGGCAATCAAGCGACTCCGCGAGTCGGACCGATTAGCTGCGTGAAACCGGAACGCCTCGATGGCGTCCTACACCTAACGGGGCTTCGCCCCAGCCCGACGAGTCGTGAGTTCTCGCCCTGGGGTTTCGGGGGCTCCGGTCGGGCAGGATGACCCGTGACGGCTGGGCCGGATGGGTGTATGAACCGCGCTGTGGCAGTGGTTGGCCTGTTGGCCGCCTGATCTCCGACCGGAACCCGTGATGACCGTCGCCCGGAACGTCGTTGATGTCCTTGCTCAGCACGTCACCTTTGAGGTCGAGTGCATCGATCGGATGTTCCTGAACGTGTACGTGCCGCAGTTGCAGTTCCCCCGTGGTCTTGTCGGTTTCGTGCACCCGCGCCTCGGTTTGCCGATTGCCTCGTCGGCACCGCTGGCCAGGATCAACGATCGGTTCGCCGCGGCGGTGCACCGGTTCTCTCGAAACCTGGGCAGGCCAGCTGCACCGCCGTCAAGAACGCCCGTCCCGTCGCGTGGGCACTAACTTGTCGCCAACCACCGGGGAGATCGGCAACCACGGACTGCCGCGCTTTTCTCGCTGGAAGGTCAGGCGTCGCTGTCGACCCGGATCCGGGGTGAACGACGATCCTCGGGCTGTTCTTGGAAGAAGTATCCACTTCCGAGATGCTCGGCTACTGCCGCACCTGATGACCGATGACTCCCTTTGCTGCCCGTAATAAGCCACCAGCCAAGTGAGCGCGGACTGAACCGGCCCGCACGGCCACCGTATGGACCGCAGTGTCCGTGCGGCCAATTCGGTCGGCGGCCAGTGTGATCGCCGGACCGTCCGATCGAGGGTTATGCCGGTCAGTCGATGAGACGGAGGATCCTGGCCTTAATGACCGCTTCCAATTGTGAGCTGACACCGAGCTTGGCGTGTATTGATTTCACGTATCCGCGGCAGGTATTCGGAGTGATCCCGAGCACCCGGGCGACCCCCTGGACGGGCATACCCCGACCCAGGCAGTTCAGCACGTCCAGTTCACGCCGGGTCAACGCCGGTGCCGCCTCGGTCGGCGGTTGCGAGGTCAAGGACGGCCCGCTCTGGTAGGCCGAGGGCGCAACAATCAGCGACCCGTGGTGCAGGCGCCGCAGCACGTCGAGCATCTCCGGCAGCGACCCGGTTTTCGGGATAAACGCCGATGCCCCAGCCTGAGCCGCCCGGGCGATCCATTGCTGGTCCCGGTGGGCAGTGACGACGGCGATCAGCGTGTCCGGGGCTGCCTCCCGGATCCGCCGGGTGGCCATCAGGCCGTCCTGCCCGGGCATTTGGATGTCCATGATCACGATGCTTGGCTTGAACCGTGCGGCCAGCTCGATGCCCTCGGCCGCGGTCCCGGCGGTGCCTACGCAGCTCAAACCGCCGACCGTGTCCAACGCGGCGGACAGCATTTCGGCGAAGGAACGGTGATCGTCCACCACCAGAACGGTGCTCACCCCGACCTCAGCCGGTCCCCAGGGCTGAATGCGGCCGCCCTCAACAGATTCGTTATGAACATGTTCCCCACCATTTCCGCTACCGCCCTGCTACCAATAATCGATGATGCTGTTCCCCGTTGCTGTGCCTCGACGTGCGCTGAACCCTGAATGAGCGGGCCACAATGAGGACCCAGAATATGACCATGGGCAACCGCTGTAGATTGGGTTCACTCGTTTGGCGTCCGATTCCACACGAGCGTGGCCGGCGCTTCGGCCCGTGCTTGGAGTGGAAGATCCTCCTCTCCAACTCACCTGCCCGTGTACCCGGGACTACGAATAGTCTCCGCCGGTCACGGTCGCCTACCGTGCCAGCCGATGAGACCGCATAATCGTCACGAACCGTTCACGACACAGGCCCGCACCAGCCCCGCCCTTACCATCGATGTAGGCGATGCGGCGGTGACCCAGCGAGACAAAGAGAACACCGATGATCACCAATCGGCGAAACCATGCCGTGCGACTGTGTGTCGAATTCGCCCGCATCCCTTCCGCGCAGGTCCTTCTTAGCGGTGTATCCGAGGGAGTTCCAGAACTTGGCCGGATTCGGATTATCAAGTTTCGAGTCGCCGACACTAACGGCTGCATACTCCTTCTTACCCACCCGCATCTCGACAAGGGCGTGGGCGTCGCTCTTAGTCGAAACACCCCGCCAGGACTCGGTGCCGATTCGCTGGCCGCGGCTCACGGTCTGGCCGACCGACAAGCCCGTGATCGGAGCAGTATGCAAGACAACAGTCCTATTGTATCGAGCATTGTAAATGGCTATCGTGGAAGTGTCCTTGGTGCTATGCCGGCCCAGCTTACCCGGGCGCACCGCGGTGATTATGCCGTCAACCAGGGCATGGACCGGGGAGCCGACCCTCTGGCGGAGTCAATTCCTTCATGACGACCGTTTGTCGTTTGATAGCCATCGAAGCCACGTGAGATTCCACCGCCGCTGGCGTTGTACAGCGCGAATGACAAGTTCTTTTTGGTGGCGGTTATGGTGCCAAATTGGTGAGAGGCGTTCTCGTTCTTCAATGCGACGAGGTTTGCTCTGCCGTTGGCGGGGATCGTCAGGTTGCGCCCGGCGAAGTCACTGCGGTAGAAGACGGTCACCGGAAGTGATGTGCGATTCCAGGCCGACGCCGAATTGTTCTTGACGCACTGACCTTTCCCTGCCCCAGGACCTTTGAAATCCCAGCATGCCGGCTTGGTAGTCCCGTAGTCGGCTACGGGCTTAGTGAAGTCGGACACCGATCCTTGCTGATCGGTATTGTAGAAGAGGCAGAATTCACCCGACGTGCATTCCCCGTTGCGATTGGGCGGTTCCGCAGCTGCGGTCTGGCTCGCGAACGGAGCAATCAGAAAGCTGATACCGAGCGCGGCGGCGATGACGCTTGTTGAGGCAAGTTTCTTGCTCATGATAGTGCTCCTTAGTGTGCGTAAGCGCGGGATGATGATGTGCCATTGGTGCGCTGGAAGCTTCCGGCACCGGCACTGGCGTGATAATCCGGATTACCGGTGACGATCTTCCAGGCCGGCCCAGCCTTTAATGCTCGACAGGGACGGGTCTGTGCTGTATTTGCCCTGACAGTTAGCAGCGGGTGATCTGCGCATAATTGCCGGATCGGAATAACCTTCCCTCGGTAAGTCGGCGTTTCGTCAGGCCGCAGTTGCCGTGATCCGTCCAGTTCAGAAGGTGGCCGGGTACAGCTGAGTAATTCGGGTTTGTTCGGGCAAGGTCCTCGCGAACCAAACTGCCTCGAAAGCCGCTCACACCGATGTTGAAGGCGAAACTGGTCAATGCGTCGATTTCGCGCTGATGGAGCGGCCTGTTCCGCAAGGCATCCTTGATGCCGTTTTCGAACCTCCGTACGTCCCGTCGCAGCAGGTCAGAGGCTTGCGGCTCGGACAGGCGACGCCCCTGGTCTGTCGGGGTGCTGGGTCCGCGATGGAGGAGGTGGCCGTATCCGATGGTGCAATGTCTGTTCGAGTCCTCGTAGGCCGCCCCACGGAATCCCTCGAAGCGCTTCAAGAGAGTCAAGCCCTGGGCGGACAAACTGAGCGCGCTAATTGAGGACAGTAGTGTGATCGCCCGCCCAGCTGGGCCATGTCACCACTTACTGATGGTCGCGTGACGGTTCTGAATGGTGGCATTCGGGGTACATCACCACAAGTGGCCGTTGGTCACCACCCTGCTTTGACCCGCGCTACGCGCGCTGGGCCTGATCGTCGCGATCGAGGCCCGTTGACGTTGGGACCCGCGTTGTGTCGCTGGGTTGCGTCGCGTCGCAGCCGGAGAGCTGTCAACCCCATGACTTCCGATTCGACGCAGTTCGGCACCGGTGATGCGTTGGCCGCGATGGCGGACGAGTTCGGGCAGTTGGCAGTGTCATTAGCCGATGGAGCGGATCAGCCGTTCACCCAGCAACGGCTGGTCGAGTTCGCTGTCCGCGGAATTCCCGGGGCTGAGCACGCGTCGGTGACGATGATCGACGGCAACCGGCCGCCGCGGACCACCGCGGGCAGTGATGAGCTGCCCTACCAGTGGGATCAGTTGCAGTACGAGCACGGTGAAGGGCCCTGTCTGGAAGCAATCGCCACCAATGGTGTCGAGTTGGCACCGGATCTCCGCACGGAGAACCGGTGGCCGCTGTTCGGCCGCGCCATCGTGGATCAGACCCCGGTACGGAGCATGCTCAGCTTCCGGTTATTCCTGACCGAGCAGAACCGGGCCGCGTTGAACCTGTACGCCACCAGGCCGGGCGCGTTCACCGAGCAGTCCACCGCGACCGGGTCGATGTTCGCCGCATACGCCTCGATGGCGTTGCTCGCGGCCGCCCGGAATGACACGGCCAACCACCTGACCCGGGCGTTGGAAACGAACCGTGAAATCGGTGTTGCAATGGGCATTCTGATGGCCAACGGCAAGCTCACCACCCAACAGGCATTTGCTCAGTTGATCACCGCCAGCCAGAATCTGAACCGCAAGCTCCACGACATCGCCGCAGACGTGGCCCAGACCGGAACCCTGCCCCGGGCCGCGCTCAAGCTCGTCAGACGACGCTGATCGTTCCTGACGGTCCGGCCGGCAACCTTTTGAACCGACCGAACCTCACCAGGGAACCCCTCCGGATGAGCGACCGGTGTCTCACCGGAGAACCCAATTCGCGTCCTGTTCAACGAACCGCGATGGACGACCGAGCCTGTCCGAGAACGAGCCCGCCGAGAACAAGCGGCAAAAGGAGAAGGGGTCCATTCCGCGCCGACGTGGTTCCCAAAACCGTCCCGGGCCGCCCCCGCTTCGGCTCACCAGGTGCGTGCCGGAACAACTCCGCGAATCCGGCTGGGGCGCCTGGTGGTGATGATCCGGGTCGTTGCACGGCCCAGTCCTGGGGTCCGGGAATAGCGTGGCAGGAGGACACCTACATCACGAAATGTGTGCCAGAACCACATACCGTGGAAGACGACACGCCCGGACCTCCGGCCCTGATCACGCCCCCTTGCCCGGGTGGGGACAGTTGATGCCGGCCACGGGTTTGCCCCTCACAGCGGGCGGCGCGTTTATCGCGCCCGTCGCGTGTCCTGGGTTCCACAATGCCGAAGACGACGTCCCGGCCGCATCCCAGGCGGCCTGGCGTCATCGACCGGTCATAGCCCGCTACACCACCCGGGCCGCCACGTGTGCGGCTGCAAACCCACCGTAATCCCCGGAGCGGGGCACTGAATCGTCGAGGAGTAAGGCGATCGCCGCGGCGATGCGTTCGTCATCGGCGGCGTCAAGGTCCTCCAGCGCCGCCTCATAGGCCGCATCCAGTAGCGGATGGTCACCGGACCGGACCTGCCAACAGTCCAGGCCCAGACGCTTCGACTCGGCATCCACCGCCGCTACGCATTCCTGGTAGACCGCTGTAGCGCGCTCATTCCACTGCCGCACTGTTTCGCAAGGGTGTCGACTCATATGTCCATATTTCCCGCCAATCAACATCGCATTCCCCCATCAACGATTTGACAGCTCACGGGCGAGCCGCAGGTGCATATGGGTAACAGGTCAGCCACCACGGAGGGTCCTCACTTGAGTCCAATAACTCTAAGTGCCCGATCATCACCCCTCACCCTAAGGTCGCGGCGAGCCAGCTGGGGATCCACCGTAGCCCGCGCGTGGCCGTTCGCCCGTCTTTCGGAAACCCAGGACCGGTGACCGCACCCACCCCATCGGCAATCTCGATACCGGTGGGGCGAGTTCTTCGGGCTCCTGGCCTCACCCACCCTTCCCAAGATCGCCGAACCTCCCCCGCTCCGTGGCCCATCCGTCCGGGCACCCCGGTGCGGCTCATCAGGATGCCGATGGCCTGGGCGATCATGGCCCGGTTGTGTGAAGTGTGAGCCGCTTCTCGGCGCAGTACCAGTTCGAAGTTGTCTCGATAGAAAGTCAGGATCGTGGTGGGCCACGGCCAGCAAGCCGCGGTCGAGACCGGGCATGATTCGGCGGACCGATTGATACGACGGTGCTGGCCACCCCGGCCGGTCGCTACCTCGCTTACCGCCCGGTGTACCTCTGCGATGCGAGGCGGAGGACGCCGCAACGCGAAACCCCTCACCAGCTCGAAACCCTACAAGGGCCGGCAGCGGTTCCTTGACCAACTCAACACACCTGGGGTCGACAGGCTGGTCAGCAAGCTGACGTCTTGGGGATAACGGCCGACGGGTCCAACGCGAACAATTGGACGTTACTACGCTGGGATGGCGATGATGTCGAGGTCCAAGTCCAGATAACGTCCGACCATGCCTTTGCCTTTTTTGACACCGAAGGCATATCGGTCCAGGCGCATGGCCTTACCGTGCATCCTGATTCCGTCGGGTTCCTGCGATACCCGGTCGACCTTCACGTCCACTGGCACAGCGGTGCCGTGCGCCGTCGCGGCACCTGTTAACAGCCAGCAGTCGCCGTCGTTGCGCAGGCCCGTTGCGGCAAAGTTGATATCGGGATAGGTGGCCACGTCGAGGAGTCCAGCGGCACGTACGTCTCTGTCCCGCTTGGCATTCCCGGAGGTAAAGCTGTCGGGGTCCACGGAAACGATGACGGTCGAAGCGGTGAAAGGGTCGGCTACCAGTAGCTCTCCGGAGATGATGGCGAACGTGGCATGAACTGAACCCAAGCCAAACATGTGACGCCCCGCGTATGAAACTTTTGAGCGCTCGGGATCAATCTTAAATTTCCCGGTTGGGGGTACCTCTAGGGTGTCGGCGCCGGTCATTGCTACCTACTTTCGTTTGTACATCGGTTGATACTCAAGCATGAATACTGGCCTGAAGCCTAAGCGTTTTTCACCGCCCGGAACCGCGGCCCTGCGCTAACACGGCTGCCGTGCGACGTTCCAATTCCTTGGCGCGGACATCGACCCCAGCCAGGACGTCATCGATTCCCGTGATCTTCTCCAGATCGGCCCGGCGGCGGGTCCAGGCCCGCTGAGAGTCTTCCCGGCTGTACACCGCCCGCGTGGCCTCCGGAACAGGTGCCGGCTGCTTTCTGATCCATGTCGTCGTCCTAGTCGACGGGGAGGCCGCGGTGCGCCCCGAGGTCGCCGGCGAGGATGTCCCGGACGCGTTGGGACAGGGAGTGCGGCGTCATGGGTTCCAGTGGGAACGGAGTGCGCCCCATTGGTTGATCGGCGGGAACAGCGGCGCCGTCGTGGTGGCCCCGTTCGTCTTCTTGGTCGATCGGCAGAGGTGCGGTGACTCATGGGTGAGTATGTCGGCTTTGCCGACCGCCGCTTTCAGGACGTTAGTGCTGATCTTGGTGATCGCCAGGTCGAGTACCCGGAGCCAGCGGGCGATCGTGCACGGACCCGCACAGCACGGCGTCGCCGACAGGGTGAAGTGACCACCGACCGGCTGGGGAGTGATGGTGGCGACGCAGTCGGCGGAGGTGATGTCGTCGACGGTGATTGTGGCGAGGAGCTTGTACGGCACCCCAGCCAGCGGGGACAGCACGAGCAGGCAGCGGTCTCGCCGGCCGAACATGCCCTGCGTCCAGCCGTGCGAGGGCAGGCCACGGAGCGCGGCGGCGACCTGATCCGGCACAACCGGCGATACCTGCCGGTCGCCCGCGGGACGACCGAGCGCCGCCCGGACCACCGGGCACTCCCCCGGCTTGGACTGTCCGGCGGCGGCGGCTGCTGCGGCGTGGTGGTGATCGATCGCAGAGACCCGGCATCGCTGGGTGGACCGGGTCGCCGGGCACTCGGCGAGGAACCGCAAACAGTGTCCGGGGCTGCGGGCAGCGCCTGGTTGCCGGTGGCGGCGCACCAGTCGGTGAATAACGCCCAGTCCTGCGCATACGTCTGCATGGTCCGGGGTGGATGCCGGTGCCGGTGCCGGTTCAGTGGCAGTTGCTGGCAGTGGGCCATATTCCAACCGTGCGGTATTCGGCGGTGGGCCGGCTCGGAATCACGCGCCTGGGTTGGCGACCTTCGGTGAATAGGCCCCTTGCGCGGCGCCGGATCCGGAGCGACCGCCGGAGGACGAATGCTGTGCCGACGCGATGAGCGCACCTGCGATGAGGCCGGCCATGTAAGACCCAGTAGGAGTTGAGCTGAAGTTCACCGTCGATCGGAACAGTTTCCTGACCACGTCGTTGACGCCGCCGCCGATGCGGCTCGGGGTGACGCACGGATCGTCGCGGCTGCTGGCCGATGAGCTGAAGGTCGCGAAGAACACGGTGCTGCGGACGTGGCGCCATCATCGGGTGCAGCCGTGGCGGTCGGAGACGTTCTGGTTCTCCACCGACCGCGAGCTAGTCGCGAAGGGCACCGATGTCGTCGGGTTGTATCTGGCGCCCCCGGAGAACGCGATAGTCCTTTGTGTGGAAGAGAAGTCGCAAATTCAAGCCCCGACCGAACGCAGAAGATGCTGCCGATGCAAGCCGGGTTTCCGGAGCGTCGCACCCACGACTACGTCAGGCACGGGACCGTCTCGCCGAACTTTTGGAGGCCGACAGAATCACGGGCAACTGGACCGGGCCGAGCGTTCGCCGACAGAGCCGCCCGCCACGCGGCCGTCGCCGACACTGCATACGACAAAGCCCGTGCGGTTCAGCCAGTACCTGACTATTTCACTGTTACCGTGCTGCTCTTTGGGCTCCACAACGTGTTGTTGAAGGCGTCGCGGATACGGACCTGATAGGTGTGAGTGGAGCCGCTGGTCAGTCCGGTCTCGGTAAAGGTCTTGTTGGGCAACGTCCAGTAGTTCGTGTTGATCATTGTGGAGTAGATGGGCGTGAGGTTGTTGCCGTCGCGGAACACGTCGTAGGTCAGTTTTTCATTGTCGTAATCCCATGCCGTGCCGAACGTGACGGTGACGTTGCCTTTCGACGATGATGTGGCCGTGGTCGCGGGGATTGGCCGCGACGGGCTCGTGGTGTACGAGGGTCCTCGCTTGTTCGGCGCCAGACTCGAGACCGCCATGCGCACCAACCCCTGCTGAGCCGTCCCGTTGACCTGGGGGAACTCCCCGCCCATGACCACAAAGTTGCTGTTGCCGATGACGGACCACGCCGCCTGGGACTGACCCGTAAAGGTCCCGGCATAGAGCTGCGGGAACCAGTGCAGGATGGCCGACGCGGGCCAGCCGTTGTAGTTCCATCCGTAGTTGTCGGGGCCGATATTGGTGGTCTTCGCTGTTGTTGTCTGTGCAAGAGCACGCTGATTGACGCGCGGATTCGTTTCCGGGAAGCTGTGTATCCACGAGCAGTCATGGGCGTGCCCGACGCTGTACAGCACGGACCCGATCACCGCGACGTCATAGGTGTCGCCGTGACAGTCGTTGAGCAGGACGATGTTCCCGGTACCCGGATCGGCAGCGAAGGTCCCTTCAAAGCTGGACCCGGAACCGAAGGCGTAGCCGGAACCGTAAATGAATGAACCGTCGGTGCGTAAGGAGGTGATCGCGCCGGTCGACGTGGCGTCCTTGATGGTTCGATTGGCTGCCCACGGCATCACGTCAGTGGCGGCGATTGCCGATCCCGACGCCCGTAGCGACCCCATCCCGTAGGCATACTGACCGTTGAGGGTGGTGAAAGCACCGCCCACAATCACCCGGCTCTGGTCCGGGGACACCACCATCGCTTGCACCGAGCTGTTCGCCTTCGGGGCCCACGCTTGCAGGACGCCGTTCGCCGCGACGGCCGCCAAATTCTGGCGGGCCTGACCGACCGCTGAGCTGAAGCTGCCTCCTATGTAGAGCGTTCCGTTCGTCCCCGTGCTCAACGCATGCACGGTGCCACTCACGTTCGGGGTGAAGGTCGACTTCAGGGTCCCGGTGGCGCGGTCGAACGCTGCGACATGCCCTCGCGCCGCGCCGTCCACGCTGGTGAAATTGCCACCGACGTAAATCGTGGAGCCGTCCGCCGACGCCGTGATGTCGCGACCCTGCGCGTTGAGCGAATGGTTGAAGCTCGTAACGCGGTTACCGGTGGTGACGTCGAACGCGAAGATGTTGTTCGCGGTCACCTCGCCGGCACCGCCCGCTGCCACTCCCGGCGGACGGGCCTTGGTGAAGCTTCCGGTGGCGTACACCGTGTTTCCGACGAGGACCTGACTCCACACCACCCCGTTGATCTGCCACGTCGGTAGCACGTCCGCGCTGACCGTTGCCGGTGTCCCGACTGCCGGTGCGGTATCGGCCAGGGCGCCCGCACCAGTCAACGGCAGACCCGCGATCAGCAGGACGGCCAAGGCCAACGCGGCACCCAGCCGGCGGCGTCGGTCACGACGACCGGTCATCGCAGACCACCCCCGAACACCGCGGGATCGTGAGCGGAGTCGAAATCGACCTGCAACCCGGCGCTACCGCGATCCCTCGGCGGAACCGCGAATGCGTAGGTCGCCGACAGCGACCCGCCGGGCACCGCGATGCCGGAGAAATCCTGCGCCCCGGGGTCTTCGTAGACGGGCGAGGCAACAAGCGCCGGTGAGCCGTACGTTGCCGTGACGACCACCTCGTTCAGGTCGACCGGTGTTGCGGACCCGTTGGCGACAGTCAATGTGACTGCCGTGAAGGCCCGTGCGTTGAACACACCCGCGCCGTGGCCGTTCTCGACACCGTTCCGAACGGCATCAACCCGGACCACGACGCCGTCGGGATACGACACGGTGGCGAGCCGCGACAGCGTCCCGGGAGCAAACGCTTTCGCCTTGACGAGCGGCGCCGGATTTCGGCGAGTGACCGGCGCCGTAGCGGTGGATGCCTCGGGATCGGCCGGGGGCACCACCGCGACGGAGGTCCCGGCCGTTTCGATCGCCGCGGAGGCGGCCGCCAGCTCGGCGCCACCGAGCACCGGTGAAGCCTGAACCGCACAGCCGGTGCACAGCGCTACCGCGATCAACCAACCCCCAAGGACGGCCGCTCCGCGCTGGTTGGACTCACGGGCAAGTGCACGGGCTCGTTGGCGGTTGCAATCGCCCTTGTCGACACGAAACATTTTGGCCCTCTTGTCGGACGGCATGACTTGATCACGAATATTGCTACTCACAATCTTCCCACTCAGGGGCTCGAACAAACACGATGTCTTTCCGTGAGCGGCCAGTCACTTAGCGTGCCGCCATCCTGGTGTCACGGCCCATCATCTGCGGTTCTGCGACGAGATGCCCGGCCCGTCAGGCGAAGTCGGCCTGGCGTTCGCAGAAAGCAAGTTTTTGCAAACCATGAACTATGAAGCGGTCCGGTATATGCGTAGATAACCTTCGCGCGGCGCCCGAACCCAATACAACCGATATTGCGACCGAACAAATCTGGGTCGGGGCCGGAGGAATTTCACCTCCGGGCGCCGGGTAAACCGGACGCGACAATTCGTGGCAAGAAGTCCAACCTCTCCCGCCACGCAGGGCGGGCGGGACCGAGAATCTCGTGACCTGCGACAGGGTGTGTCAGCGGTCCAGGGACGAAGAGCCCGGGGTGGTTGAAAGAAGCTACCGCGCACGGCTCCCCTCCCGGATCCGGGTGAAGATGGCGCATGCCGTGTCGATCGCGAAACTGACCAACCGCTCCCGGGTCGACTGGGCCCTCGGACACGCCGCCGTCCATCAACGTTCCGGGGAGGGCGGCCTCGCGTCGATCCTGGCCGCGAATCTCGACCCGACCCTACCCGCCGCCCGCCGGGCCGAGGACAAATCCCTCACCCAGGACACCGCCGGGTGGGCCGCTCTCGGCGCTACTAGCCCGAGCAGCACCGCTGACCTCAATGGACACAACAACTCTCACCCCCTAGAGGACAACCCACCACTGCGACCAGGACCGGTCCACCACCGGTGGGGGTGCCGGCCGCGCCGCCGCTCCCGGAGGGCGCCGTGTTCGTACTCGGAAAGCGGCATCACGACCTTCACGTCAATCACGGCACACCGGCGAAGGGTTAGCAATGCACGGATCGTCGCCGCTATCCGGCGAGCAGAACGTGATCGCCGTCGTCATCGCCTACGCCGTCGTCAAGAACTCCCTGGCCGGCGCCCAATGCGCCTGGTTCCGCGAGCTGTCCAACACCAATACGCGGTCCTCCGGGGCGTCCATCGCCTACGAATTCTCCGCCGTCGTTTGCGGGTTCACCCCGTTCGTCGTCACACCCTGCTCTATGCCATTCGGCTGGGTCGGCGCCGCCACCTTCTTCGGCGTCTGCGGGGCGATCGGCCTCTTCGCCACCCTGATCACCAAAGAAACCTCCGGACCCATCGAGCGGGCCGCAGCAAACCAGAACAACGAAAGCATGCGGGTCAAGGAATGACAGGCATCGCCACTAGGCAAAGAGGGGGAGGGGTTGTGATCATGCCGCCCCTCCCCTTTCTGTCTCTATAGCTCGTTCAGCCGTGAAGCCAGAAACCCTGCTGCACCACGCTCATCGATGCTCCGCGACGCCAGAAAGCCACAACACATTGGCCGATACCAGGCGGCTGCCCGGACCCTCGCTCGACGCCTATGAATGGCAACTCGACGCGGCCTGCCGAGGCATGACAGCGCAATCTGCTTCCACCCGACCGCCGAACGAAACTCCCAGACGCGAGAACCGGATCCCCCGCGCAAAGCCGTCTGCTCCCACTGTCCCGTCATCACCGCCTACCGAACCTGGGCGTGCACACCATGGAGCCCTACGGCATGTGGGGCGGACACTCGGAAGACGAACGAGCAGCACTGGGCGTGCCCTCGCTGCGCTGGGGCGGACGCCGTCAACGGGCGTTCACCTAAATCCGGGTGTCGAACGCGCACCGCACGCGACGCAGAAAAACGCCCCGGGCGCAAGACCAAGCCCACCACCGCTGGACTCACCATGCAGACCCCGCCGCCAGGGAGACACGGTCTCTGGGGCCGCGACCCCTTTCCTGGTCATCGCAGCCGGTCGTGTTAGTGGATGAGTCCATCGGCGGCTGGATGGTCGAAGTCCCAAAGGAGGAGGCCTCGGGCGCCTCGGGCGTAGACGGACGCGAGGATGTCGGTGTCCCTGGCGGAGCCGAACACGATGACCACCGCTGTGGGGTGCATGCCCAGCAGCAGGTCGGTGGCATCAGCACCGGCAGAGCTCTGACGGTGGATGCCGATCAACACGAGGTCTACCGGCCGGACCGCGAATGCGTCGACGAGTGCGAAACCCTCCCGCACGCAGGAAATATCGCTCAACCCGGGCAGGGACTCCAGCATTTCCGTCATTGCCCGGCGTGCGGGTGGCCGGTCATCACAGATCAGCACCGATGTGAGCGGCCGACCGCCCACGACCGTCCAGATGCCCGTCGTCATTTCCCGGCCGGCCGCGGCCGCGGCGTCGCGTCCGTCGGTCATGCTGTGCCCAGGATGTTGCTGCTGAGACTGATGGCGACGGTCTCGACCCTGCTGTGCGCGCCGAGTTTGACCATGATGGCGTGCGCATGGTTGGTCACGGTCCCGGGCAGCAGGCGCAGGGCCGCCGCGATCGTGGGTGTGATGGACCCGGCAATGATCAGACGGAGCACGGCCCGTTCCGGGGCGGTGAGGTCCGCCCCCTCGCGGGGAACCGGTCCGCGCTCGTGACGTTGGTCGCCGCATCCGCGGTGCGAGTGCATTGTTGGGGCGGGTTCGTGGCCGCCCCCGGCCCTTTTCGGGGTCGAGTCGAGGTCGGGGTTGGCCATGACCGCGGTCAGCCCCAAGGGGTCGAGCGCGGTTGAGACAGCCGGCCCGGTGAGGTTGTCAAGGATCTCCTGGGCGGTCTGGTTCAGGGTCGCTGCGTTGCTGGTTGCTCTGCGTTGGACCTCGAGTCGCGCTGCATCACGAGTACGGCCCCGCTCGACCAGGACGCCGATGGCTTGATTGCGGGCAGAGAATTCGGCGAGGCAGCTCACCTCCACCAAGTGGACGGTGGGACCAGCGCGGCTGGATCGGTCGACGCCGGCCGATCGGCTCACCACCGCGGCAAGGTCAGCGAAATCACCCACGTGCGCGCCGAAGAAGGCGACCATGCTGTCCGGGTCGTTCGATAACCGTTGGGAAGGTCGCAAATCCAGGACCACGCTGGACGCCACCGCGGAATCACGGTCACCCGCAGCGAGCGTCACCGCAACTCCATCGAGGACGACCGTCATCGACCGGCCCGGCAGGTGGTCGGCTCGTGGCTCTTCAGTATTTCTGCCGCGATGTTCCGCAATTTGCGGTTCGTATTCCGTGACGCGGAACGAAGCAGCTGGTAGGCGTCCGGGTAGTTGATGCCCTGTTGCGCCATCAGGATGCCAACGGCCGCGCTGATGTCGCGGTTCGTGTCGACCGCCGTCTGCAGATTCATGACCGACACTTGGAGAGCGGCCCGGTCGACGGCAATGGCCGCTTGGACGGCGAAGGCCGCCGCGAGACGGCCCACCGAAGACACCCGAGAAACGTTGTCCTGAAACAGGAAACGCAAATACCCGTGATCGATGTCGCCGACCCGCAGCGCAAACATCAACTCGGAAACAATGCCGCAGTCCGCCAGGAGCGCAGCGGGATAACCGCTGCCGTGATTGTTCAAACGGCACGGCCCCTGCACCGCGTCGGACAGCGGAAAGTGCGGCCACCGGTGCCACGAGGGCAAGGTCAGCTCACTCAACCCCGGATCGCTGGACGCCAGGACCTGCAAGTCGCCAACTGCGGTGACCCGCACGACGTCGACCGCTTCGCAGGGAATGAGTTTGACTGCGAGATCAGCCACCCGACCGGCGGTCATCCCCGGGTCCGACACGCTGGCCGCGTCGAGCGCCAAATTGGACAGTTGGGTAGCGCCGTCGACCACCTCGGTAAGCGCCATGTCGGATCCTTCCAGATCATCAACACGAATAACTGATGCGGAGCGCTCTTTCGTAGATCGATCTGCCACCAGATCCGAACCGATGCAGGCCGGCGGACACCCCGGCACGCGCGGCCCAATACGTCGAGGCCATCAGGGTTCGGGAGTTGGCGCGGCAACACCTAGAACTCGGTGGTCTTGGTCGAGGCATTGGTCTCGGTACTCAACTGGTCGTGCCGCTCGACGGTGCTGCTGCGACCGTCGTAGGTGATACCGGTGCTGCTGCCGACGCCGTAAGGTGCCATTGATGCTTGCGCTCATGACTGGGTCACTCCTGGCGCTGAGGTGCCGGTGAACGTTCGGTCGGGTCGAGCCGTCCTCCCGATGGGCGGCCGCCCGGGTAATGCAGAGCAAATATAGAGCTATGACCAGATGTTGACAAGTGTTGAAGAGTAACTGCAGAAGGAATTTCGCTGCGACGACCTAGACAGTGAGCAGCAAGTAGGTCACGATCGTCGGTGTGGACGCAGACGAGGATCGCACCGGCGTCTACAGCATCGGGGCTGTGGCGAAGATGGTGGACGTGCCGGCTCAGACACTGCGCTCGTGGGAAGACCGCTATGTGCTGATCGTCCCGGTCCGCAGCGCGGGCGGTCAAAGACTGTACACGCGGGACCATGTCGAGGAACTCCGGTTCGTCCGCGACCACATCCAGTCAGGCCTTCAGCCGGCCGATGCGCATCGACTACTCGCGGAGCGACGGCGGGCCAGGGCGAACCCCACGGAGCCACCGTCGGGTGATCTCGACCGCCGGGACGGGCAGGTCGAGGACGCACCGCTGACAATCCTGCTCGCCGAACGCGATCCTTACGCCGCCGAATTCGCCGAGTACTTTCTCCGCACGGAGGGCTACCTCACCACCATCGTGTGCAACGGCGAGGACATCACCAGTGCCGTTGCCGACCACCGCCCCGATCTGCTCGTCCTGGATCTGATGATCTCCGGCGGCGCCGGGCTCGCGCTGTGCCGCGAGGTGCGCGCCGGGGGCCCCCTGCCCATCCTCGCCGTGTCCGCCGTCGCCTCCGGTGACGCCGCCATGGAAGCGGGTGCAGACGCGTTCTTGCAGAAGCCCGTGCAGCCGCTGCAATTCGTCTCCACCGTCCGGGACCTATTGGGCACCAGCGCATTTCTCCGCCGAAGCGCCGCGCTCCGATGAGCGATCGGCTGCCAAGCGGGTCGCCAGCGCTGGATTCCATTCTCGGTGGCGGCCTGCCGCTCAACGTCATCACCCTGGTTAGCGGGCGCCCGGGAACAGGGAAGACGATGCTGGCCCAGCAATACGTGTTCCACAACGGCACCGCCGCACAACCCGCCCTGTACCTGACCACCGTTTCCGAGCCGCTGGACAAGCTGCTGCGGTTCGGCCAGTCCCTGGAGTACTTCGACAACGCCGCGCTGGGCGACCGGGTGTTCTACGAGGACCTCGGTCACATTCTCAACCAGGACGGCCTGCCCGGTGTGCTCGCTCGGATCGGCGAACTCATGAAGCAGCGGCGTCCCGGGCTGATGGTGATCGACAGTTTCAAAGCGCTCCGCGCCTACGAGCCCGACGATGGGGCGTTCCGCAAGTTCCTGCACCAGCTGGCGGGCATGTTGTCGGCGATGCCGGTGTCCTCGTTTTGGGTCGGCGAGTACGACGATTCGCAGATCGCCGAGGCACCCGAATTCGCCGTCGCGGACGCGATCATCGCCCTAGGTACCGATCGCACCGCAGAGCGGGAAATGCGCATCCTCCAGGTCCGCAAGCTCCGTGGCAGCGGATACCAGACAGGCAAGCACACCTACCGGCTCGCTCCCGCAGGTCTCGATGTGTTCCCAAGGCTCGCCGATCCCGTCGATTCCAGCGACTACGGTGGCGAACAGCAACGGATGTCCTCAGGAGTGCCCGCGCTGGACGACATGCTCGTCGATGGCTACTGGCGAGGTGCCGCCACCGTCATCGCCGGCCCGTCCGGGATCGGGAAAACCCTGCTGGCGCTGCATTTCGTCGTCGCCGGCGCCCAGCGGGGCGAGAAGGGCGTCATCGCCACCTTCCAGGAAAATCCCGTTCAGCTGGAACGGATCATGGCCGGGTTCTCTTGGACACAAAACGACCCGAACATCGAGCTCATGTACCGCAGCCCTGTCGACCTCTACCTCGACGAATGGGTCCACGACTTCTTCGACACCCTGGAACGGACCGGCGCCAGGCGGGTCGCGATCGACAGCCTGGGCGACCTCAGAGCGGCCTGCGGCGACGAACTGAGGTTCCGCGAATACATCTACTCCCTGCTGCAACGCTGCGCCAGGGCGAACGTCAGCGTCATGATGACCCAGGAAGTGCCCGAGCTGTTCGGTGTCACGAGGCTGTCCGAGAATGGCATCTCACACCTCTCGGACAACGTCATCCTGCTCCAGTTCCTCCGCGGTGACTCCGAACTCAAACGCGCCGTCACCGTGCTGAAAACCCGCGGCAGCGCCCACCTACAGCAGATGCGCCAATTCGAAATTACCCCCCACGGCGCGGTACTCGGAGAACCATTCGACTCGCGGCAAAGCCTGGACTGACCACCCCCGCAACTGATCGACATGGCGGCGAGACCGTCCAGCGAACCCAT